>NZ_CP162769.1:3472500-6512163 GCF_054668435.1 Pseudomonas sp. S2_B07 | reverse complement strand
ATGCTCAACCACAAACAGCGTATTGCCGGCGGCTTTGAGGCGTTGCAGGGCTTCAAACAACGCCTCGCCATCCGCCGGATGCAGGCCGGCCGAGGGCTCGTCCAGCACATAGATCACACCGAACAGTTGCGAGCCCAATTGCGTCGCCAGCCGCAAGCGCTGCAACTCTCCGGATGACAAGGTCGGCGTGCTGCGTTCCAGCGCCAGGTATCCGAGCCCCAGGTCCGTCAGGGTGCTGACCCGCTCCAGCAGATCCTGAGCTATGCGTTGCGCGGCCAGGCGTTTTTCTACCGACAGATTCGGCGTGTGCCGCACGTCCGGTGCGTTGGCATGCCCGCTGGCACCGTGAGCAACCCGCGCTTCCCGAGCCTCACGGGTTTGCCGGTGGGTCAACACGTCGCCCGCCTCATCGGCCTGTTCCAGGTAACTGTGCGCCGCCACCGGTTTCAGTACGGCGGCCACTTGCAGCAGCGGCATCTGCGATAGCTCACCGATGTCGTACCCCGCAAATGTCACCGACAGCGCCTCGCGCTTGAGTCGTTTACCGTCACATAACGGGCATGGGCTGCCGAGCATGAATTGCGAAACGCGCTTCTTCATCAGCGCACTTTGCGAGTGAGTGAAGGTGTGCAGGATGTAGCGTCGGGCGCCGGTGAAGGTGCCCTGGTAACTCGGTTCCATTTTGCGTTTGAGCGCAACGCGGGTTTCTTCCGGCGTGAGCCCGGCATACACCGGCACCGTCGGTGTTTCTTCGGTGAAGAGAATCCAGTCGCGCTGCTTTTTCGGCAGATCTCGCCACGGGATATCGACGTCGTAACCCATGGTCACGAGGATGTCGCGCAGGTTCTGCCCCTGCCAGGCCGTGGGCCAGGAAGCCACCGCGCGCTGGCGGATGGTCAGGCTCGGGTCGGGGACCATCAGCGCTTCGGTGACGTCGTAAACCCGCCCCAACCCGTGACACTCCGGGCACGCGCCTTGCGGGGTGTTGGGCGAGAAGTCTTCGGCATACAGCATCGCCTGTCCCGGCGGATAACTGCCGGCCCGCGAGTAAAGCATGCGAATCAGGCTCGACAGGGTCGTCACACTGCCCACCGAAGAACGAGTGCTCGGCGTGCCCCGTTGTTGTTGCAGGGCCACGGCCGGCGGCAGGCCTTCGATGGAATCGACGTCCGGTACACCGACCTGGTCGATCAACCGCCGCGCATAAGGCGCCACGGATTCGAAATAGCGGCGCTGCGCTTCGGCGTAGAGGGTCGAGAACGCCAGCGAAGACTTGCCCGAACCGGAGACACCGGTGAACACCACCAGCGCATCGCGCGGAATGTCGACATCGATGTTCTTGAGGTTGTGTTCCCGGGCTCCACGCACCCTGACCATGCCGGAGGGAGGGTTGGAGGTGCGCTTGGATGTCATCGAGTGGCCTTAATCAGATATTGAAAAAACACCAATCCCCTGTGGGAGCGAGCTTGCTCGCGATGGTGCAGTGTCAGTCGACATGGATGTTTAATGACACACCGCAATCGCGAGCAAGCTCGCTCCCACAGTTGATCTCAGTTGATTTCCCACTGGCGGTGTATCAGCCATTGAGCACCGTGCGAACCATGCGGGTCAGTGATTCAGGCCTGTAGGGTTTGCTCAGCAAATGCGTGTCGGGGCTCAGTTGATGGTTGCGCGAGATAATGTCACGGGTATGCCCTGAGGTGAACAACACCGCCACCGGGGGATTCTGCACTTTGGCCCACGCGGCCAAATCCGCGCTTTTGATCAGACCGGGCATGACCACGTCAGTGAAAATCAGATCCACCGCTGTGCCCTCCAGCAACATTTGCATCGCCTGGTCGCCGTTGGCCGCTGTCAGCACCTGGTAGCCTTCTTCGCGCAACAATTCCACCGCCGAGGCGCGGACTGCTTCGTTGTCTTCGACCACCAGAATGCTTTCGTGGCCGCCGCGCTGCTGCGGACTATGCTGCGTGATTTCACTGGGCGCCGGTCGCAGGCTTCGCGGAAAGTACAACTGCACCCGAGTGCCTTGTCCCTCAGTGCTGGAAATCTCGATGTGCCCACCACTCTGCTTGACGAAACCGAACACCATGCTCAACCCCAACCCGGTGCCCTGGCCGTCGGCCTTGGTGGTGAAAAACGGTTCGAAGGCCTGCGCGAGCACCTGCGGCGGCATGCCGACACCGGTGTCCGCCACTGCGACACACACATAGTCGCCGGCAACGATGCCCTTGCCGGCACAAAATTTTTGGTCGAGGGTGATGTGCTCGGCATTCAGGCTGATGGTCCCCTCTCCTTTCATGGCATCACGGGCATTGATCGCCAGGTTGAGAATGGCGTTTTCCAGTTGATTGCGATCCACGAAAATATGCCAGGGATCATCCGGGGCACTCACTTTGATCTGCAGGGTTTCCCCCAGCGCCCTTTGCAGCAGTTCCGCCAGACCATCGAAGACCTGCCGTGGAATGCACACCGCTGGCGACAGTGGCTGGCGGCGGGCGAACGCGAGCAATTGCGAAGACAGTTTGGCCCCACGTTCGACCGCGGCAATGGATGCACTGACCCGACGCTGCACATTGGCGTTGTCCGGTTCGTGCCGAGCCAGCAAATGCAGGTTGCCGGCGATCACCTGCAACAGGTTATTAAAGTCGTGGGCCACGCCACCGGTGAGGCCGCCGATGGCTTCAAGTTTCTGCGATTGGCGCAGTTGTTCTTCGGCGGCCAGCCTCGCGTCCACTTCGTCAGCGACGCGCTGCTCCAGGTTGCGGGTGAACCTGAGCAAGGACTCTTCGGCGGACTTGCGTTCATGGATGTCGATCAATACGCCAGGAAAGCGGAATGGCTCGCCCTGTTCATTGAACTCGCAACAGCCGCTCGCCTGCACCCACAAGTAAGTGTCGTCCGGGCGCAGGACGCGATACTCGGCATTAAATGGCTCGCCGGTTTCGACCGATTGATTGACTTGTTCCTGTACCCAACTGAGGTCGTCGGGATGGATCTTCGCTTCGGCGACCTCCGTCGGCAGGTTGGTCAGGTCCTGATCGGCGGGATAGGAGAAGGTCCGGGCGAAACGCTCGTCGCCAGAGAGCCGATTGGCCTTGATGTCCCAGACGAACGAGCCGAGCAAGGCACCGGCATTGAGGGCCAGGCGAACCCGCTCATTGTCGGCGCGGTAGGCGTCTTCGGCGGCCTGGCGGCGGCGTTCGGAAATCACATGCTCGGTCGTCTCGACCACTATCGCCATGACCCCGGCAGGCTTGCCTTCATCATTGGCCACCGGGCTGTAATAAAGATCGAGCCAGACGTCTTCGGGAATGCCGTCGCGCAGCAGCACCAGTTTTTTATTGTGGTAGGACAAGGTGCCGCCCGCCAGGCAGGTGTCGACCACGTTCCGATTGAATTCGGCCACTTCCGGCCAACCCAGTTCCACCGGGGAGCCCAACAGGTATGGGTGGCGGCCACCGGCGAATTCGGAGTAGGCGTCGTTGTAGATCATGTAACCGGCGCGGCCCCACAGCATCACCAGCGGCAGTGGCGAGGCCAGCATCAATTGCACAGTGCTACATAGACTCGCAGGCCAGGTGTCGAGGCTGCCCAGCTCGGTCTGGCCCCAGTCGAACGCACGAATGCGCCCGGCCATTTCGCCGTTCCAGCCGGCACACCCGTGGCTTTCGTCTAGAAACTGCATTGACTGGCTCTTAGTCCCTGTAGATGAACTGGCTCAAGGGATCGCGACAGTGTGAAGACGGCGCGGCCCGTTTGTTTCGAGCATCGCCGACGTCAAATGGTTTCATAGAGGTTAGCTGATTCTTCGGGTCTTCTGCGCCCCCCCCTTTTCACTGTGGGAGCCACGTTTCCGTATTCAGCGGAAATCCCGGCTGCGCACGCTGATGCCGTCGAGCAATGAGCTCAGGTCGCTCAAGCGTCCGGCAATCAGGTGGCGAACCTCACCTTCCTTTTCCCAGCGACCATCGACCTTGAGCAATTGCGAGCCGACCAGGACCTGGCGTTGCCGCTCAGCCAGGTCGCGCCAGACCACCACGTTGACGTTGCCAAACTCGTCTTCCAGGGTCACGAAGGTCACGCCACTGGCGGTGCCCGGTCGCTGTCGCCCCGTCACCAGCCCGGCGACACTGACCGGTCGCCCGTGTTCGACCGTCATCAGTTCTTGCGAACTGCGGCAGCGCCGGGCTTTCAGTTCACCGCGCAACAACGCCAGCGGATGCGGGCCGAGGGTGGTGCCGACACTCGCGTAATCGGCTTGCAGGTCTTCGCCGACGGTGGGTTTGGGCAACGCCACGGCATCCTCTTCCTGACTCGGCAGGCCGACGAACAAACCGAGTTGCTTTTGCACCCCCGCCACCTCCCAGCGGGCCCGATGCCGGTCGCCGGCCAACCCGCGTAACGCACCGGCATCGGCCAGTTGCTCCTGGGCGCGGGCATCCAGTCGCGCACGCTCGCCGAGGTCGGCGATGTCGACAAACACCCCGCGCGCGCGCGCCGCTTCGATGCGCCGGGCATCGTCTTCGCGAAAGCCCTTGATCATCCGCAACCCCAGGCGAATCGCCGGTTGCCCGACGGTTATCGGTTCCAGGCTGCAATCCCAGTCACTGGCGCGCACGTCCACCGGGCGAATCTGCAAATGATGCCGGCGCGCGTCCTGGAGAATCTGGTCCGGGCTGTAGAACCCCATCGGCCAACTGTTGATCAGCGCACAGGCAAAAGCCGCCGGCTCGTGGCATTTCAGCCAGCAACTGGCGTAGGTCAGCAAAGCGAAACTGGCAGCGTGGGATTCGGGGAAACCGTAGCTGCCGAAGCCTTTGATCTGCTCGAAGATCTGCGCGGCAAACTCGGCCGTGTAGCCGTTTTTCTTCATCCCGGCGGCCAGCCGATCCTTGTGCGGTTCCAGCCCGCCGTGGCGTTTCCAGGCCGCCATGGAACGCCGCAACTGATCGGCCTCGCCGGGGCTGTAGTCGGCGGCGACGATGGCGATCTGCATGACCTGCTCCTGGAACAGCGGCACGCCCAAGGTGCGCTTGAGCACCGCTTCAAGTTCCGGCGAGGGATAGGTTTCCGGCTCTTCCTTGTTGCGACGGCGCAGGTACGGATGGACCATCCCCCCCTGAATCGGGCCCGGACGGACGATGGCCACCTCGATCACCAGGTCATAGAACTTGCGCGGCTTGAGCCTGGGCAGCATCGACATCTGTGCCCGGGACTCGATCTGGAACACGCCGATGGTGTCGGCATGGCCAATCATGTCGTAGGTGGCCGAATCTTCGGACGGGATCGTCGCCAGACTCAGGTCAAGGTTGCGGTGGCGACGCAGCAGATCAAAACAGCGGCGGATGGCGCTAAGCATGCCCAAGGCCAGAATATCGACTTTGAGCAGACCGACCGCGTCGAGGTCGTCCTTGTCCCACTGAATGATCGTGCGCTCGGCCATGGCGGCGTTTTCCACCGGCACCAGGCTGTCCAGCGGTTGCTCGGAAATCACGAAGCCACCGGGGTGCTGCGACAAGTGTCGAGGGAAGCCGATCAACTGTTGGGTCAGGCTCAAGACCCGGCGCAGCACCGGGCTTTCGGGGTCGAAGCCGCCTTCCAGCAGCCGTTCCACGGGCGGCGCGGTATCACTCCAGTGGCCGCAGCAATCGGCCAGCGCATTGATCTGGTCCGGCGGCAAACCCAGCGCCTTGGCCACGTCACGCACCGCGCCGGCCGCGTGATAAGTGCTGACCACCGCCGTCAATGCCGCGCGGGTCCGGCCATAACGCTGAAACACGTACTGCAGGACCTCTTCGCGACGCTCGTGTTCGAAATCGACGTCGATGTCCGGCGGCTCGTTGCGCTCCTTGGAGAGAAACCGTTCGAACAGCAACGTGGTGCGATCCGGATCGATTTCCGTGATGCCCAAGGCAAAACACACCGCCGAGTTGGCCGCAGAACCTCGGCCCTGACACAAAATGTGCTGGTCGCGGGCGAACCGCACAATGTCGTGCACCGTCAGGAAATAGCTTTCGTAGCCCAGTTCGGCGATCAGCTCGAGCTCTTTGTCGATCTGCGTCAGCACCGCCGTTTTCGGGCCTTTGGGCCAGCGCCATGCAATGCCCTCATCCGTCAAATGACGTAGCCAGGACGTGGCGGTCTGACCTTGCGGCACCAATTCCCGTGGGTACTGATAACGCAACTGGCCGAGGTCGAAGGTGCAGCGCCGGGCAATGACCAACGTTTCATCGAGCAAGGCTGGCGGATAGATCGATTGCAAAACCTCCAGGCTGCGCACATGCCGCTCGCCATTGGGATGAAGGCGCAGCCCGGCTTCGGCCACCGGCAGGTGACGACGGATCGCGGTCATGGTGTCCTGCAAGGCGCGCCGGCCGCGGGTGTGCATGTGCACATCGCCGCTGGCCACGGCGGGAATACGCAGTTCCCGGGCCAGGGTCAGCAGCGCCGCCAGGCGCCGGGTATCGTCCTGGCCACAATGCAACTGGACGCTCAGCCACAGGCGTTCGGCAAAGGTCTGTTGCAACCAGTGGCCCTGTTCGACGTCATCGACCGTGTCCGGCACCCACAACGCCAACAGCCCCGGCATCGGCTCGCTGAAGTCTTCGCGCAACACCTGATACTGGCCTTTTTGCGTGCGGCGTCGCGCGCGGGTGATCAGCCGGCACAGGGTCTGGTAGCCCTCAAGGTTCTCCACCAGCAACACCAGCTTCGGGCCGTTCTCGATGCGGATTTCGCTGCCGATGATCAGTGGCAGTTCCACTGATTTGGCCGCTTGCCAGGCGCGGACGATGCCGGCCAGGGTGCATTCATCGGTGATCGCCAGCGCCTGATAGCCGTGCTTTTTCGCCCGTTGAAAGAGTTCCAGGGCGCTGGAGGCTCCGCGCTGGAAGCTGAAGTTCGACAGGCAGTGCAACTCGGCGTAGTCGATGTTCATGCGAACCAGCCTTGCAGCCACAGCGGACCGCCCTCACCCACCGCCCGATACGCCCAGCCCTGTTGGCCAGAGCGGGTTTCGACCAGGTAGTAATCCCGGCGCACATCGGCGCCGTCCCACCAGCCGGATTCGATGCGCTCCGGGCCCATGAGGATGCGTGTCGAGCTTTCGTGGATCGCCTGCGGTTGCGTCAGCAACCAGCCCGGACGCTGCACACCCGGCAACCCCGCGCACAGTTGACTGTCGACCCGCGCCTGCCATGCGCACTCCGGGCGGTGATCGGCCTGGAAGCGCAAGCCGTGCACCGCCTCATCGCCGAGTCGCGCGCGCAAGCGTTCGCGCAGTTGCTCCCAGGGCAAGGATTGCTGCGGGCGGTCGTAGAACAGTTCCTGATACTGCGGGACGAAGGTCGGCAAGTCTTCGGCACGCAGCCGAAAACCGCGCACCGGGGCTTCGACCTGTACCTGTTCCAGTCGCCCTCGCGCCAGTTCGAAGAGCATCGCCGGATCGCGCTCGGCGCTGAGCAGGCCGACCTTGATCACCGAGTCCGGCAGGCCGGCGTGTTCCAGGTGCAGGTCGAAACGCTGCACGCCGCTGTCCCGACCGCAGAGAAAGGCCGACAGGTCGCCGGTCAGGCGGCGCAGCGGAAACAGCAGCGCCTGATGGGACTGCACGTCGAAATTGAGCTCGATGCGCACGTCGAAACGGTCCGGCGGCAGGTAGAACGCCAGGGCCAGTCGGCGCGCCCCCGTCAACGCGTCCAGGTGCTTGAGCACCTGGGCTTCGAAACGTCGGGCCAGGCTCTGTCGTGGCAGCGCCTGGACCTGACTCAAGGTGCGCAAGCCCATGCGCGACAACGCCGAGGCAACGCTGGGCTCCAACGCGATACGGTCGACGGGCAACTGCCCGAGATGGTAGTGCAAGGCGTCGCTGTCCGGCACCACCAGCCCGTCATAGACGTTGGTCAACACCCGCGCGGCCACCGGGTTGGGCGCCGCAACGATCCGATGGCGAAAACCCAGCTCGCCGAGCTCGGCACGCAACCGTGCCTCGAAGGTTGGCCACGGCCCGAACAAGCCCAGACTGGACTCGATTTCAAACACCACGGCACGCGGGTAATGCACGCTGACCTGAGAGCTGAAGCGATAGGCCCACGCGGCCAGGAACTGTTGCCAGTGTTCGATCTCGGCGGCGTCGTATTCCGCCGTGGCAAAGCCTTTGCTCAAGGCCTGGGCGGCGGTCATCGACTGCCCCGGACGCAAGCCCAGCGCCCGCGCCGACGCATTGACCGCCTGCAACACCCGGCGCTGCGCCGGGCCGGTCAGCAGCGCCAGCGGCTCATCGGGATCGGGGCGCTGACGCAGCACCGCGTCCAGCGCCAATTGCGGGAAAAGAATACAAACCCAGCGCATGGCAACCTCAATGCCCCACGGGGAAGGCAATCGGCGTCGAACGCGCAAGGCCGCCCCGGCACTTGAGCACGCGCAATTGCGCGGGCCTGGCGTCGATGGCAATGCGCAGGGCGGCGGGCGAAGGATTGACGGCTTCATGGATCGAGCGGTAGGCGAACGCCAGGGTCGAACCGGTTTCCGCCGCCACCTGCAAGCGGCGCAACGCCCGGTCATCGGCCTTGTGCGGCCAGCACAGCACGGCGCCGCAACTGCCCGAGCGCAGGCATTGTTCCGCAGCCCACAAGGCATCCCGCTCGCGGGCCTGAATGATCGACAACTGGCGCAGATCGACCCCGGCGTTTTGCCACGCCAGGGGATACGGCACGTAAGGGGGCGCCACCAGCACGATGCGCTCGCCCGCCGCCGACAACCGCGCCAGCGCCGGCCACACCAGTTGCAACTCGCCGACGCCCTGCCCGGCGAGGAGAATTTCGGTCAGCGCCGCTTCCGGCCAGCCCCCGGTGGGCAACGCCGCATCCAGCGCGGCATGCCCGGTGGGTTGCGGGCTGACGGCCGGTGGCGCAGGCCGGCCCTTCCAGACCTGGCCGCCATTGAACAGCGTATCCAGCGCAACGACGGCGCCCATCACCCTTGCCTCACCAGCCCGCAGAACACCCCTTCGATGGCGAGGTCCTGACCGGGCTGCACGATGATCGGTTGATACGCCGGGTTGCGCGGCAACAAGCGAACCGTGTCGCCGGCCCGCTCGAAACGCTTGATGGTGACCTCTCCGTCCAGTCGCGCCACCACGATCTGGCCATTGACCGCTTCCGGGTTGCGTCGCACGCCCACCAGATCGCCATCGAGGATACCGTCCCCGATCATCGAGTCGCCCTGCACCCGCAGCATGTAATCCGGCACCCGCGAGAAGATCGACGGGTCCAGCAGCAAACGGCTGTGCACCTCGGCATCGGCCCCGATCGGCGCCCCTGCCGCGACCCGGCCGAGCACCGGAATGTCCAGCAACTCGGGGCGCGCCGGTTGCCCAAGCAGACGAATGCCACGGGCCTGATGCGGGTTGACCTCGATGAAACCGGCTTCGGTCAGCGCCAGCACATGCTTGCGTGCCACGCTGCGGGAGGCAAAACCAAAGGCTTCGCTGATTTCAGCGAGGCTCGGGGGCTGACCGTGCTCCGCGATTCGGTCGCGGATAAAGGTCAGGATGGCGGTACGGCGGGGAGTTAAAGTCGTCATGGAGTACATTTGTACTCTTTTGGCATTTTACTGGCAAGGACTTGTAGCAGCGGTCGAGCAACGCGAGGCTGCGTCTGCAGTTTGCCTGATAGAACCCGGTTGCCGGGTTTGCGACGGCTGCGTCCGAACGCGGCCCGCACCGAACGCTGCCTCGCGCTGCTCGACAGCTGCTACAGGGGCAGCGGGATCAATCAGCTCAAGCCACGGGACGCCAGAAACCCTGCGATGTAATCGATAAACGCCAGCACCTTCGCGGTCGCCCGTCGATGGCTTGGGTACACCGCCAGAATATGCGGGCCAAAGCTGTCCGGGTCGATGTCGTAGTCGGCCATCAGCTGCACCAAGCGGCCATCGGCGATGTACGGCGCGGCGCTCCACAATGGTGTGTGCAACAAACCGCGCCCGGCCAGCGCATTGGCCAGCAGCAGATCGTAATTGTCGCTGCGCAACCGCGGATTGGGCGGCTGCGGCAGACTCAGGCGTTGCCCGTCACGCTCGACCCACCAGAATTCGCGGCTGAGCAGCGGATGGCGGTATAGCAGCCATTCGTGGTCATCGAGGGTCTGCGGGGTGACCGGCAAAGTCTTGCGCGCCAGATAGGCCGGGCTGGCGCACAGCGCCAGGCGATTACTGCCGACCACGCGGGCGATCAGCCCCGGCAAGTCATCGTGACCTTCGCGCAGAGCCAGGTCGTAGCCGCTTTCCAGCAGATTGACGAACTCATCGCACAGGTCCACCTGCAAATTGATCTGCGGGTATTGCTCGAGAAAGCCACCACACACCTGATCGAGAAACGCCTGCCCATAGGCCAATGGCGCGGTGATTTTCAGGTTGCCGCGCAGGCCATGCTGCAGCTGTTCGATTTCCTCGCCGGCCTCCTCCAGCCGCTGCAACACCTGGCGCGCGGTTTCCAGATAGAGCCGCCCGGATTCGGTCAGCAAAATCCGCCGGGTACTGCGCTCGAACAGGCGCGCCCCAAGCTCGGCTTCCAGGTGGTTGACCGCTTTGGTCAGGGCCGACGGGGTCTTGCCCAACTGCTCGGCGGCGCGGCTGAAGCTGCCCAGTTGCGCCGTAACCACGAACATTTTCAACGCACCCAACTTGTCCATACTTTTTCCATTCAGGCAAAAACGTTTTTCGTGAGGAAGGCGTTCTGCTGCGCACCAGCAGCCACTAATCTGGCCATCAGACGCAATAACAAGGAAACATTCAATGAAAAGATTCATCCCGAATCTCTTGATGGCCGCTGTTAGTTTTGCCTCGATGGAAGCCATGGCAGCCACCGACCTGGTGCTGATCAATGGCAAGATTTTCACCGCCGACCGTGCCCAACCGAAGGCACAGGCGCTGGCGGTACAGGATGGCAAGGTGCTGCAAGTCGGCAGCGATGCGCAGATCAAAGCCTTGATCACGCCCGACACCAAAGTGGTCGACCTCGGCGGTAAAACCTTGATGCCAGGCCTGATCGACACCCATTCCCACGCGATTTTCGGTGGTCTGGAAATGGTCTCGGCCAACATGGAAGACGAGGTGGTCGAACTCGACGAACTGGAAAAGCGCCTGCGCGGCTGGCGTGACGACGGCAAGGCCAAACATGGCGATGTGTTGACCATCGCCGGCATGAGTTCGGTGTATTGGGCCAAGGCCGAAGCACTGGGCAAAATATTCAACAACGGTGAATGGGCCAACGTGCCCGTGGTGTTCACCGGCAGCGACCACCACACGGCCTGGGCCAACGATTTCATGCTCAAGCGCGCCGGGATTGATGCCGCGCTGCTCAAGTCATTGCTCGCCGCCGAAGCGGACACCATCGGCAAACGTGCCGACGGCACCCCCAACGGTTTCCTGGTGGACGCCGGTTGGGACCGGGTGTCCTCGAAAATACCCGTGCCGAGCACCGCCGACATGCTCAAGGCCGCCCAATCGGCCGTGCGCTACAACAACAGCTTCGGTATCACGGCGTGGATGGACCCCGCCGCCAACGCCGCCCCAGGTGAACCGCTGTTCGCGCTCAAGCCCACGGAAAAAACCGTCGGCGTGCTGCCGGCCTATAAAGCCCTGGCCGAAACCGGCAACATGAGCGTCCACGTCGCCGCCCTGCTGGTGGCCAACCCGAAAAGCCTACCGGCCGATCTCGAGACGCTGGACAAGGTTCGCCAGCAATTTCAGGGCATCCCCAACCTGACCCTGCCCGGCGTCAAGATCTTCGCCGACGGCGTGATCGAATTCCCGGCCCAGAGCGCGGCGATGATCGACCCTTACAACAACTCGCACAAACAGGGCGAATTGCTGATCGATCCGAAGCATTTCGGCGAACTGGTCAGCGCCATCGACCAGCGCGGCTGGCTGGTGCACATCCACGCCATCGGCGACCGCGCGGTGCGGGAGTCGCTGAATGGCATCGAACAGGCGCGCAAGGATCGCCAGAGCGGCGTGACGCACTCGATCACCCACCTGCAAATCGTCAACCCGAAAGAATTTGCGCGGTTCAAACCGCTGAACGTCATCGCCTCGATGCAACTGCTGTGGGCCTCGGCCGACGACTACACCACGGACATGATCAAGCCTTACGTCAGCGCCCTCGCCTTCCGCTATCAATACCCGGCGCATTCGCTGCTCAAGCAAGGCGCGACCATCGCGGGGGCCAGTGACTGGCCGGTGTCGTCGCCCAATCCGTGGAATGCCATGGCCCAGGCCATCACCCGTGTCGGCCCGATGGGCGTGCTGAACATCAAAGAAGCCGTGGATCGGGAAACGATGTTCTACGCCTACACCGCGAATGCCGCGCGAACCATCGGTCTGGAGAAGCAGATCGGTTCGCTGGTTCCTGGCAAGCAAGCGGACTTCATCGTGCTCGACCGTGATGTCTTCACCGTCGACAACAAGGCCCTGAGCGACACAAAAGTGCTGCAAACCTGGTTTGCCGGGCGCGAAGTCTACGCACCGACCCTCTAATAAAAACCCGCTGTAACCCGCTGCCCGATCCCGTGTTCAAGACCGGGGTTCGGCGCAGCTTTGCCCAAAAAAACTGCCCATAACAATCACAATATCGGGACTGCATTCATGAAAGCTTTCACCCTGCTCGCCCTTGGTTCCTTGAGTCTGCTGCCGTTGAGCAGCCAGGCCATCGTCTTGAATGACGACTTCTCCGTATTGGTGGACCTGACCCTGGCGAGCGACTACCGCACCCGTGGTATTTCGCAAACACTCAATGACCCCGCCGTGCAGGCCGGTGTGACCCTGGCTCACAGCACGGGGTTGTACGTGGGTGCCTGGAGTTCGAACGTCGACTTCGGCGGCGGCCTGAAGACCCGTCAGGAAGTCGACTACTACGGCGGCTGGCTCTGGGAAGCGACCGAGGACGTCAACCTCGACATCGGTTACCTCAAATACACTTACCCGAAAGAAAGCCAGTTCAACCAGAGCGAGGTCTACGGCATTCTCAGCGTCTACGGGGTGAAGCTCGGCGCCTATTACTCCGACGATGCACCGGGCATCGACAGCAAGCAGAACTCGCTGTACAGCTATGTCGGTTACGAAACCCAATTGCCGTATGACACCGGCCTGAAACTGCGCTACGGCAACATGGACTTCAAGGACCCGCACCTGTACTCGAGCTCGGGCCATGCCGAAGACTCGTACCGCGAATGGGAAGTCAAACTGACCCACGAACTGGCCGGTGTGATGCTGGGCCTGAGCTACATCGACACCGACCTGTCGAAAAGCCAATGCACCAGCAACTGGGGCTACGACGACCTGTGCAGCGCCACCGTGGTGGCGAGCGTCAGCAAGTCATTCTGACCCACACCAATTCCCTGTGGGAGCAAGCTCGCTCCCACAGGATCGAGTTGAATCTGATGGTTTAGCGGCGCTTGAGGATCTGATCCATCACCCAGTCGGTTTTCAACGCTTCCGCGGCCACCGCCGGGTGCTGCGTTTGACCGCGAATGTGTGCATTCATGCCCAGCACGTGATGCCACTGGATGTGCTCGTGATGGTCGATATGCAGGCTGAGCTGTTCATCCGCCTGAAGCTGCACCGGGTGTTCATCGAACACCGAAAAGCTGATCCGGCCTTGGCTGCCAATCACCTCGACCCGATCCTCGCGGCGATCCGCCACGAAATTCCAGCAGCCCATGCCGGTCGCCCCCGAAGCAAACCGCCACGTAGCACTGACCGCATCTTCGGCGGCATACAGCCCGGCCTGTCGCGCGGTGAAACCGGCGACGTCGGTGATATCGCCGAGCAGGTACTGAAACAGGTCCAACCCGTGGCTGGCGAGGTCGGCGAAGTAACCGCCGCCGGCAATGTCCGGGTCCGTGCGCCAGTTGTGCGCGCCGCCCAGATCGACGGGCGACGGGGCCTTGGTGAGGGTCCAGGTCAGGTGCCGGACCTCGCCGATCCGCCCGGCTTCCAGCCACTGCCGCACTTGCTGGAAGCGCGGCAGCGAACGTCGGTAGTAGGAAACGAACAGGTGCAATCCGGCGTCGGCAAAGACCTGCCGCATCTCGCGGCTTTGCCCGGCATTCAGCGACATCGGTTTTTCGACGCAGCAATGTTTGCCGGCGGCGGCGACCATCAGGCTGTAGGCGTGGTGACTGTCGGGCGGTGTGGCGATGTACACCGCGCCCACCTCGGGGTCATTGATCAGTGCTTGCGCGTCGGTGTACACCCGGGCGATGCCATGGCGCGTGGCGTAATCCGTCACGGCCTCCAGACGCCGCCCCATCACCGCCACCAGTGCCGAACCGGGCGCCTTGTAAAAGGCTGGCCCGCTCTTGCGCTCGGCAACGCTGCCACAACCGATCATGCCCCACCGCACCACGTCCATGTTCAACTCCTGTGGGTTAGCCGATGCGCAAGGCGCGCAGGTCCAGGCGACCGTCCTTGAGCGGCGGGCACCAGTAGTAGCCGCCGGTGATCGGGCGGCTGATGCGGTACAAACCGTCGGTGATGCCGTCTTCCAGACCACTCATGCGCCGCAGTTGCGCTTCGAAAGCGTCGAGGGAAAAACCGAACGCGAGGAACATCAGGCCAGCGCGATCCCCTTCGATCCACGGCATCGAGCGACGGACCACGAACGCCTCGGGGGCGAAGCTTTCCTGGGCGGTGCGCTTGACGTGGGCCGAGACTGGCGCGTCGTCGAGTTCTTCGTTGTCGCTCAAACGACGGCCCATGATGTTGTCTTTTTCATGGGGCGGCAGCGCGTGGAAGCCCTTGAGGTCATGCTGCCACTGCTGGATCGCGGCAAAGCTGCCACCGACCAGGCCATCCGCGCCTTCGCTCAACAGTGCGGCGGCGACGGCGGCTTCGTCGTGCGGGTTTTCGGTGCCGTCTTCGTAGCCGGTCAGGTCGTGGCCGGTCATGTGACGGAAGGTTTCGTTCATCTGCACCAGGCGCAGGGCCGGCGCCAGCGCAGCTTCGATGGCCTGGCTGCGATTGAGCAATTCACCGCGGTCGATGCCGTGCAGCCAGCACCAGAGTGCGTGTTGCGTCGACGGGTTGTCGACGCCCACACCGGTCAATGCCGGAAAGGCACGCAGGCCATCGATCTGAGCGTGCAACGCCTTGACCAGCGATTCGCCAAAGCCGACAACAGCCGATTTCCCGTCCACCAGTTGCATCAAGTTGTCGAGCGCGACGGGCAAGGCTTCGGCGGATTCGAGGGCGAAGAACATATGGCGGGCTTGAGGCGGAACAGGGGTGGCGAGAATGCCCGGCTGGTAATAGCTCATATGAACTCCTTGAAAAAGAGCACCGAGTTTAACCGGAGCACGACGGTTTGTGTGCACCCCTTGTAGCAGCTGACGAGCAGCGCGAGGCTGCATCCGGCTGCGAAGCAGTCGTCATTCCTCTGTGCGAGGTGTACCTGACACACCGAGTTGCCTGATTTTACGACTGCTGCGCAGCCGGACGCAGCCTCGCGCTGCTCGTCAGCGGCTACAGGGGATCGAGGGTTGGGGATTCGTTGCGGAATGCGCTCGGGCTCATGCCGGTCCAGCGTTTGAAGGCGCGGCGGAAGCTGCGCACGTCGCTGTAGCCGACTACTTCGGTGATGCGTTCGATGGGCATGTCCGGGTTGGCCAGCAGGCTCATGGTACGGGCCTGTCGCACTTGTTCCAGGAGTGTTTCGAAGGTCAGCGCGTGTTCGGTGAGGCGGCGGCGCAAGGTGCGGCTGCTCATGTTCAGGTCGCCGGCAATTTTCTCGATGTGACTGCCCTCGGTCAGGTCGCGGGCAATGGCTCGTTCCACGGCCTGGATCAAGTCCATTTTCTGATGCACTTTCGCGGCTTCCAGCTCCAGCAATTTCACCGCCTGACGCAAGGCCAGGGAATGGTGATTGGGCAAGTGAACATCCAGCCAATGCGCCGCGATCACCATGCGATTCTGCAAGCAGCCGAAGCGCACGTCCGGCCCCAGCACGCGCGAATATTCGCCGAAATAATCCGGCGCAGCGTGCATGAACTCCACCGCCATCGGCTTGAAATCCGCCCCGACCAACGCCCGGCCGTACACCAGCAGACTGGCGAAAAACTCCTCCACCGCAAACAGTTGCACATCGGCGAACGGCAAGCGGCATTCAACGTCGACAAACACCCGGTCCCCCGCCTCCTCCACGCTCGACACCACGATCCCGCCGGAAGTGTGCTGATGCCGAATGCCCAGCTCAAAGGCATCGCGCAGGGTCTTGCACAGCGACAACACATG
Source organism: Pseudomonas sp. S2_B07 (assembly GCF_054668435.1). Lineage (NCBI taxonomy): Bacteria > Pseudomonadati > Pseudomonadota > Gammaproteobacteria > Pseudomonadales > Pseudomonadaceae > Pseudomonas > Pseudomonas sp. S2_B07. The sequence goes on along the minus strand of NZ_CP162769.1, from coordinate 6,495,870 downwards.
CCCCAGCAACCCCAGCGTACCGAGCACATTCTGCGCGCCGACCCACAAGCCCAGGCCCTGATTGGGCAAGGCTTTGAGCGCGCGCTGAATCATCGCCACGGCCTGCCGATAGGAAATGCGCTGCGCCGGGTCCTGAAGATCTTCAAAGGTAAAACCCAGCCCTCGGCACAGGCTGTCGGGGTTGATGCCTTTTTGCTTCGCGACTTCGGCGAGGGTTTGCAGGAGAAACGGCGACACCAGCGCCAGTTCAAAGGTGGGATCAATCACTTTCATTTGCATGGGGTCATACATTCCGGGGCGAGCTGCATTCTTATTTTTGTTACCGGTTATGTCGAAAGAAGTTAGCACAGGGTTCAAAGGCTGTCCGCAGAAGTCCCCCTAAATGGCCGCCAATACCCTGCCTGGCACCGCGCAGACAGCTTATTTCTATGTGGCGGCCCTCGTATGGACGCAGGACAGCCCGCTAACAATAATAATGAGTACCCCCATGATCCCGACCCGCACGAGATTCCCCCTACTGGTCATCAGCCTGGCCGGCATTTTCACCACTCATCCGGCACTGGCCACCGAGGCTGGCGTGGACAACATCGGCCCAGGCACCGACGGTTTCTTCATGTTGCCGCTGTCGCCCGACAGCCTTCCGGACAACATGGTTGCGTTCAACCTCTACTACAACCACTACACCTCCACGAAGCTCAACATCAGTTCGCTCGGCGGCAAGGTGCCGGATGTCGATATCGAATCCACAGCGGTGATTCCACGCCTGGATTACCTCAGCCCCCTGCGGGTGTTCGGTGGCCGGTTTGCGGGCTACATTGCGCAGCCGTGGCTCAAGCAGGAAGTGGCGGTGTTCGGCTTGCACGACACCCGCGAAGGCATGGGTGACACCACTGTCGCTCCGATCATTCTGTGGGACATGGGCCCGAACCTGACCCTGGCTGCCGCGCTGGAAATCACTGTGCCGACCGGCGAATACAGCGTCGATCGCCTGGCCAACACCAGCAACAATTTCTATACCTACAAACCGCTGTTTTCCTTCACCTGGCTGCCGACGGATAAAACCGAGGTGTCGATGAAGACGACGTACAGCTTCAACGAGAAAAACAAAGACACCGATTACAAATCGGGGCAGATTTTCCACTTCGACTATTCGGCCAGTTACAAAATCACCGACAACCTGATGCTCGGGTTGAACGGCTACTACCTCAAGCAAACCACCGACGACAAACAGTTCGGCCACACCGTGCAGTTCAATGGCGAAGACGTGAACGATGGGGTTCGCGGACAGGTATTCGCGATTGGTCCGGCCTTGCACCTGACCTTTTTGCAGTACGCCACGGCAGAGATTCGCTGGGCCAAGGAGTTTGATGTGGAGAACCGGCCTGAAGGGGAAATGCTGTGGGCCAAGGTCAGTATCCCTTATGCGTTCTGACGATTGATCGTTCCCACGCTTTGCGTGGGAATGCAGCCTGGGACGCTCCGCAGCCCATCAAGAGCCAGAGCGTCCGTTGAGGCGCTCCCACGCAGAGCATGGGAACGATCATCAGGAATACACCGGCCAGCTATCAACAATCTGCCCTCCCCGAACCGCCAGCAAATCCCCAAACTGCAACAACACCGATTCCGTCTGAGTCGGCCGCAAAAACACCTGGTCCTCAACCCCCAGCCCCACCGCCGCCGAACCATTGACCATTTCCTGATTCGAGCTGCGGCCATACACCCCGTTGCTCTGCAACCCCGATGGCGATTCAAACTCCGCCATCCAGTTACCGCCATAGACGAAAAACGTCTCGCGCTGATTGGTGTCCCACCACGAAAACAACCGGGACTTGTCATCCAGCGCCGGAATGTTCACCGCCCCCGTGCTCTTCAACACCGGCGTAGCGATGTACGCCGCCGGCACATGTTCCACCAGCGACGGCAAATCATAGTGTGTCGGCTTGAGCATCGCGGTCCCCACCGAAACCTCCGTGCTGAGCTGTTCATGCTCGTGCATGCGATAACTCGGGCTGCCAGCGGTGTTGAGGGTCAGTCCTTGATGCCACAGGCCGGGATATTGCTGACGGGTGAAGTCGACGCAGCGGTTGTAAATCACCATCACCTTGGCGAACAGTTCTTCGGGCGAGCCCAGTATTCCCGGCACGCCCATGCCCACGAACGGGTCGTAGCCCATGAAGCCGGCGAACTCCAGGTGCTGAGGATTTTTGCTGATCAGTGCCAGCATCGGTCCGAGCACACCCGCATCGCTGACACCCCCACGATGCAGCCCGACATCCAGTTCAATGTTCACCCGTAATCGCGTGCCCAATCCCTGCGCCAGCGCGAGGTACTGTTGAAGTCGTTCAGGCGTATCAAGCAGCCATTGCAATTGCTTCGAGGGATCAAAAGGCCCTTTGTGCGACTGATAAAACAACTCGGCCGAACGCACCGGCAGCGGTTTGCCTAACAGGATGTCGGACTCGGGAAACTGCACCGCATCATGATTGAGAAACGGCTGATGAAACGACATCAAGCGCTGCGTGCCCGCGCGCTTGGCAATGTAGGTCAGCAGCCCCGGCGCCGGCAGTGATTTCTCTACCAGGCGCAGGTGCTTGCCGCCGCGTTTTACCGACAGCATCACCGCATCGATGTTGTGATCCAGCCGATCAAGATCGATCAGCATCACCGGCCGCATCGGCCCGTGTTCCTTGAGCTCGCGGTTCAGCGTATGGAAATAATCGCTGTACGGCGCGCCTCGATCACCCGGCCGCAGCCAGGCGCCAGCCCCCGCCAACAACACGCTGACGCCGGCGGCCCCCATCAGGAAATTGCGTCGATTGACCGCCATCAGCTCACCCCCAGAATCGATGACAAGTGCGCATTGAGGAACTTGCCGCTGGGGTCCAGCGCTTGCCGCACCTCGATAAATTCCTGCCAACGCGGGTACAGCGGCTGCAGGCTTTTCGCGTTGAGCGTGTGCAACTTGCCCCAGTGCGGCCGGCCGTTGTACTTCCAGAAAATCGGTTCGATGGCGGCGAAGAAGTTGTGATGGTCCATCTGATAATGCTGGTGGACCGAGATCGAGCAACTGTCGCGGCCTTCGAACATGCTCAGGGGAATGTCGTCGGCTTTGACGTAGCGGTATTCAATCGGAAACCAGGTGCGCAGGTCCTTGTCCTGAATCAGCTTGAGGATTTCGCGCAGACACGCCGGGCCGTGCTCGGCCGGCACTGAATATTCCATTTCGTTGAAACGCACCGTGCGCACGTTGGCGTAGATGTCGAACGAGTCGCCCACCCGGTCGTCGAAACTGGCGAGGTGGCGCAGGCTGTTGAGCAGGGTGCGGCGCAGGTCCGGAAAGTCGCTGCCGTACTTGTCGATCTTCTCGATCAAGGTCACAAATTCGTTGCCGCCCTCCTCATCCGCCGGAATCGGCGGTGTCGCAGGGTCGGTGGTTTCGTTGAGGGCGATCGACAAGGCGTAGTCGGAATGGGTCACCACGAGCATTTCCCAGTGCTGGTTTTCCCGGGTGTTCTTGTCGAGGTCTTCCAGCAACTCTTCGGTCCTGGCGATCCACTGCCGTTCCCTCAAGCGATACGCGGGGCGGTTTTGCAGACGGATTTTCGTCGCCACACCGAGCGCGCCGAGGGACACCCGTGCCGCGCTGAACACTTCAGGATGACGTGTGCTGTCGCAGTCCAGCACCTCACCCGTGGCGGTCACCAATTGCAGGCCGCAGACGTGGGCCGAATAGGACTGGAAGTTCTTGCCGGTGCCGTGGGTCGAAGTAGAAATGGCGCCGGCGAGGGTCTGGTAGTCGATGTCGGCCATGTTTTGCAGGGCCTGGCCGACATCTTTGAGCGGTGTGCCCATGCGCGACATCGGCGTGCCGGCGGCGAACTCGGCTTGCAGGGTTTTCGCGTCGTGATCGAGCAGCCCGGTGAAATAGCTCAGGGACAGCAATGTGCCGTCTGTGGGCACCAGCGCGCTGAAGGAATGCGCCGAACCCACCGGGCGAATCTTGCCGGGAGCCTGGCGTACAACGTGGGTCAGCTCGTCCAGATTCTTCGGCGCCAACCGCGCCGCCGGCAGGCAACTCTGGCCACCCGACCAGTTACGCCAGGGGATCAGCCGTGGCGCGCGCAGCAGTTCGGCCAGCGCCGGTGTAGAGCCGAGCGCGGTAAAGGCGCCAATGACACTCGCCCGTTGCAACAACTGACGCCGTGTTAAGTCCATCGTCATGAATCGCACCCTGTCGTTCTTATTGTGGGATGTGCTGGCCGGACATGAAGCTAATCAGCGCCAGGAACTGTTCCTCTGAACACTGCACGCACTGGCCCATCGGTGGCATGCCGTTGTAGCCGTTGATCGCGTGATCGAGCAGCGTGTCGGCGCCCTGCATCACCCGAGGCTCCCAGGCTTTGCTGTCGCCGGTCAGCGGTGCCCCGGCCGCCGGGTTGGCGTGACAGAGCTTGCAACTGTTGTCGTAGACCTGCGCCAGCTCGGTGTCGGCGGGCCTGGCGGTAGCCGCGTCAATGTGCGTTGCCCGGGTTTTCGGCTCTTCGCCACACCCTGCGAGCAACACCACGAGCCCCACCAGGGCAAAACAGAGGCTAGGCTTTTCACTGAATCGGCGTGCCCGCATGGCGTTCCTCTCATGGGGTGCCCGGTCAGCCGGGTGCACCGTTTATTGTTGTGATCAACAGAGCTCAACACTAAGGCACCCGGCGTGGGCGGGTTGAGGGCATTGGGGGCCAACAAGGGGGGCTTCTGAGGCCATGACCGCTGCGCCATGAAATCCGCACGCCATCACGCACCGGCACAAAACGCTGAGATGAGTCATGACAAGCGAGGCCGAGGTCTGCTAAAACGATTCATCAGTGCATGACCCAATTCAGAGGGGGTAGCGATATGACCACAGCCAACATTCTCGACAACCTGTTTCCGAGCCTCGCCGACATCCCGGAAAAGTACCGCCTCGATGGCCAGACCGAGCAGCGCGAGTACCTGGTCGATGGCGAACTGAAAACCTGGGACGGGCCGCTCGCCCAGGTCCGCAGCCCGGTGTACCTGACCGGCGCGAATGGCGACGAGCAAGTGATCCTCGGCAGCACGCCGCTGCTGGACGCCGACACTGCGCTGACCGCGCTGGACGCCGCCGTCCGTGCTTATGACCGCGGCCAGGGCTTGTGGCCGACCATGCGCGTGGCCGAACGCATCCAGCACGTCGAAGCCTTTCTGGGTCGTATGCGTCAACAGCGTGAGGCGGTGGTCAAGCTGCTGATGTGGGAGATCGGCAAGAACCTCAAGGACTCGGAAAAAGAGTTCGACCGCACCTGCGATTACATCGTCGACACCATCAATGCCTTGAAGGAACTCGACCGCCGCTCCAGCCGCTTCGAGCTGGAACAGGACACTCTCGGCCAGATCCGTCGCGTCCCGATGGGCGTGGCTCTGTGCATGGGCCCCTACAACTACCCGCTGAACGAAACCTTCACCACGCTGATTCCGGCGCTGATCATGGGCAACACCGTGGTGTTCAAACCGGCCAAACTCGGCGTGCTGTTGATTCGTCCGTTGCTGGAAGCGTTCCGCGACAGCTTCCCGGCCGGGGTGATCAACGTGATCTACGGCAGCGGCCGCGAGACGGTCAGTGCCTTGATGGCCAGCGGCAAGATCGACATCTTCGCGTTTATCGGCACCAACAAAGCCGCCAGCGACCTGAAAAAACTCCACCCAAAACCTCACCGGTTGCGTGCGGCGCTGGGTCTTGATGCGAAGAACCCCGGCATCGTCCTGCCAGAGGTCGATCTGGACAACGCGGTGAGTGAAGCAGTGACCGGCTCGCTGTCGTTCAATGGCCAGCGCTGCACCGCGCTGAAAATCCTCTTTGTCCACGAAGACGTGGTCGAAGCGTTCATCGAGAAATTCAACGCCAAACTCGCCAGCCTCAAACCCGGTATGCCGTGGGACAGCGGCGTGGCGCTGACCCCGTTGCCGGAGTCGGGCAAGGTTGATTACTTGCATTCGCTGGTCGCCGATGCCGAAAGCAAAGGCGCCAAGGTGGTCAACCCCAACGGCGGCATGGCCCGCGCCTCGTTCTTCTACCCGGCGGTGCTGTACCCGGTGACCCCGCAAATGCGTGTCTACCAGGAAGAACAGTTCGGCCCGGTCATCCCGATCGTGCCGTACCGCCATCTGGACACGGTGATCGATTACGTCCTGGAATCGGACTTTGGCCAGCAGTTGAGTATTTTCGGCACCAACCCGGTGGCGGTCGGCCGACTGGTGGACACGTTCGCCAACCAGGTCGGGCGCATCAACCTCAACGCCCAATGCCAGCGCGGTCCGGACACCTTCCCGTTCAACGGGCGCAAGAATTCGGCCGAAGGCACGTTGTCGGTGCATGATGCCTTGCGGGTGTTTTCGATCCGCACGTTGGTCGCGACCAAGTTCCAGGAGACCAACAAGGACCTCATCAGCGAGATCATCAGTGGACGCAGTTCGAGCTTCCTGACCACCGATTACATTTTCTGAGGACACCGAGCCTGAGTACCTTCAGCCATCGATTGCCACCGCTGCTGCGCCGACTGCTGCGTCCATTGCTGGACCCGTACCGGCGCTATCGCCACGCCAGACTGATTCATGCGGTGCGGGTCTCGCTTGGGTTGCTGGCAACGATTCTGCTGACCACCGGCATCCATTTGCCGCACGGTGAATGGGCGTCGGTGACGATGCTGGTAGTGATTGGTGGCTTGCAGCACCACGGCAACATCGGCAAAAAAGCCGCCGAACGGGCCATTGGCACGTTGATCGGGGCCGGCGTCGGTCTGCTGCTTGTCGCGCAACAGGCCTGGCTCGGAATGCCGTGGCTGACCTATTTCGCCATGTCGGTGGTGTGCGGGGTTTTCTCGTATCACGCCATTGGCAAGGGAGGCTACACGGCGTTGCTCGCGGCGATCACCGTATTTATCGTCGCCGGGCACGGTGACAACCCGGTTACGGACGGCTTATGGCGTGGGGTGGATATTCTGATTGGCATCGCCTTGGCGCTGGCGTTTTCCTTTGCGTTGCCGCTGTATGCGGTGTTTTCCTGGCGCTACAAACTGGCCGATGCGCTGCGCGATTGCGCGACGATCTACGGGCGCATCATCAATGGCCAGCCTGTCAGCGATGACGACCACCTCAAACTCATGGGGCGCCTGAATTCGGTGATGGTGCAATTGCGCTCGCTGATGCCGTCGGTGTCCAAGGAAGTGAAAATCTCCATGACCGAACTGGATGCCATTCAGCGCAATTTACGCATGTGCATCAGTACCCTGGAAATTCTTGCCAACACTCGCCCGGACCCCAGCGACTCGAACGCCATGGCGCAATTGCAATCGGCAATGACTGCCGAGCATCGGCAGATCCGCGTGCAATTGATCGGGATGGCGCGGGCATTGAAAACCGGAGCGTCGCAACGGCTGAGCCGGCCCGTCGACTTGCCGCCCGCTTCAAGTCTCGAAGCGCCGGTCTACAGTCCGCTCGACGGTTATCGGCTGCTGACCCGACAGTTCGCCGCCAACATCGGCGAGATGCGCCAGCGACTGGCCAAGACCGCGCCGCGCTGGAACATCTGACGTTACTGAGCCGCCAACTTGCGCGATTTGAAGCCCCAGCCCTGTTGCATACCGGCGGCGGCCAGCAAAATCGCCGCGACGCCGAGCCATTGCAACGGTTCCAGACGATGGCCGAAGGCAAACCAGTCGACAAAAATCGCTGCAATCGGGTAGATGAACGACAACGCCCCAGTCAACGCCGTCGGCAGTTTCTGAATCGCGCCGTACAACAGCACATACATCACACCGGTGTGGACGATGCCCAGCGTTACCAGGCTGGCCCAGGCACTCGGCGCTTGCGGCAGTGCTGAAAAGTGCGCGAACGGTGCGAGCAAAAGCACCCCGGTGCAGACCTGGATCAAGGCGATCAGATGGGGTGGCGTACCGGTCAGGCGCTTGATGATCAGCGCGGCAATGGCGTAAAGGAATGCAGCACCCAGCGCCAGACCAATCCCCATCAGGTAATCATTACCGCTCTCGCCCTGCCCGCCATGGGCGCTGACAATTGCGAGCATCCCGACAAAGGAAATGCCCAGCCAGAACAGCTTCTGCAGGGTGATCTTTTCGTTGAGGAACAACGCGGCCAGACCCACCAGCATGAACGGCTGCACGTTGTAGACCGCCGTGCCAATGGCAATCGAGGCGCGCGAATAGGACGCGAACAACAGCACCCAGTTGCCGACAATCGCCACGCCGCTGAGCACCGCCAACAGGAAAGTGGTACGGGTCAGAATGCCGGGACGGAAGAAGCCGAACGCCGCGCAAATCATCAGCAAGGTGCCCGCCCCGAACAGGCAGCGCCAGAACACCACGTCCAGCACCGGTTGCCCGGACACCAGCACAAACCAGCCAATGGTCCCGGAGATCAGCATGGCGGCGCTCATCTCGAATGAGCCGCGACGTATTGATTTGTCCATCTTCAGACTCCTGTGTTTGAGCGCAAAGTATGCCAATCCACCCGGGGGCTTCTCCAGCGCAAAAAGCAGGCTAAACTCGGTTTCTGCCTTTTTTATCAAGGCAGTTTCAATTTATTGCCTTACAGAGGTTTCGCCATGACCGACGATATCGACCAAGTGCTGATCAGCGCCTTGATGGAAGATTCACGGCGCTCGCTCAAGGCGTTGGCGCACCTCAGCGGCTTGTCCTCGCCCAGTGTCGCCGAGCGTCTGCGCCGCCTCGAAGAACGCGGTGTGCTCAAGGGCTACACGGTGGAAATCGATCCGAAATGCTTCGGCTATCAACTCCAGGCCATCGTGCGGATTCGTCCTTTGCCGGGTCAGTTGCAGGAAGTGGAGCGACAGATTCAGGCAATCCCCGAATTCACCGAGTGCGACAAAGTCACGGGCGACGACTGCTTCATCGCGCGCCTGCATGTACGCTCCATGGAACAACTGGACACCCTGCTCGACCGCCTCAATACCCACGCCGAAACCAACACGGCAATCGTGAAGAAGACTCCGGTCAAACGCCGGTTGCCACCGATGGCGTAAGTGATGTTTGCTCTCGACTGGCGTAGATTGAGGTTTTCCGGCGAAAGATTGGCGGTATGAAAACCCAGGCAATGCTACTGGCGGCGCTGATGCTGACGGGCTGCGGCACGATTCAAACGGCCGTGCGCGGTGACGAAGTGGCGTCTAAAAGTCTTAAGGATCAGAAATCCTATTGCGGCGCCATTCCGCGAATCTACAGCGGTGTGACTTATGATTTTTGCAGTCTGAATGCGCCGCTGCAAAATGGACTGGATGCACAAACCCACACCAACGCTCCAGCCATTGTGCTGATTGACGTGGTGATGTCCGGCGCACTCGACACCTTGCTGCTGCCCTACACCATTTACCGCCAACAGGCCGATGGCAACATCGTCATTGCCGAGTAACCCTGAATCCCAGGCAATAAAAAACCCGCCTAAGCGGGTTTTTTACTCAAGGCCTTCGATCAATCATCGCGGCTCATGATGCCAAACAGCTGCAACAAGCTGATGAAGAGGTTGTAGATCGATACATACAGGCTGATGGTCGCCATGATGTAGTTGCGCTCGCCGCCGTGAATGATGGCGCTGGTCTGGAACAGAATGCAGACCGAGGAGAACAGCACGAAACCTGCGCTGATCGCCAGTTGCAGGCCGCTGATCTGGAAGAAGAAGCTCGCCAGCGTCGCACCCAGCAGCACGAAGAAGCCTGCAGTGATGAAACCGCCGAGGAAGCTCATGTCCTTGCGGGTAATCAGCACGTAGGCTGACAGACCACCAAACACCAGCGCCGTCATCGCGAACGCCGAACTGACCACTTCAGCGCCGCCCTGCATGCCCAGGTAGCGGTTGAGGATAGGGCCGAGCAGGAAACCCATGAAACCGGTCAGGGCAAATGCCGACACCAGGCCCCAGGCCGAGTCACGGAGTTTGTTAGTAAGGAAGAAAAGGCCATAGAAGCCGATCAGCACCACGAACACGTTCGGGTAGCCGACACGCATCTGCTGAGCGACGAACGCCATCACGCCGCTGAATGCGAGGGTGAGAGCGAGCAAGCCGTATGTATTGCGCAGGACGCGGCTAACCTCTAGCTGCTCAGCCTGCACGCTGTTATTAACTGCGTAATCCTGTTCGCGCATGGCGACACTCCTGTTGGTATGAAATGTTCAGTCGCAAAGATCATAACAGACGCTCTGTAACAAGCTATGCAGAGAGTTTGACAGTGTGTTTCATTCAGGTATTATGGCGCCCGCAACGCAAACGGAGGTGTGGCCGAGTGGTTTAAGGCAACGGTCTTGAAAACCGTCGACTGTAACAGGTCCATGAGTTCGAATCCCATCGCCTCCGCCATATTTGTACCGACAAAGCCCTGATTATTCAGGGCTTTGTCGTTTCTGGCACTCAGGAATTTTGCTCCTCTCTCTATGGATCGTTTCCGCATCTATTCGGGCATTTCCGCAACCCAACCCTTCTGACACCGTTAAGTTGGTGCTAAACAAATCAAACTAAGCACAGCGCGTCGGTAGCATTGAATGCTCAGTAGACCGTTTTCGGCCGATTCTGTTGAAAAAGTCGGATTTTCAGATCACCTGAACTCAGGCACAGCCACCACCAGAGAACCTACTCACCACATTGAGTGGTTTCTCGGCCCTTCGTTGACCATTGTTGCTTTGTTATTGGGTTAATTTGAGGTTTTTGGCTTAGTGCAGGCGCACCTATCCCGGGGCAGGCGGCCCTTGGGATGTAAGTTTGGCCAGTCGACGCAGGTTCTGTACCGCAGCCGCCAGTGTGAACTCATCGGTCGCGCCTCTCATGCCACGTAGTCGCAAGCGATCCAATTTCAGGATGCGCTTGAGGTGGGCGAACAACATTTCGACCTTCTTACGTTCGTGGCGAGAGCGCACGTACTCCGGCGTCGCCGCGATGCGTCGAGCCACGTCACGAGCGGCTTCATGAACGCTGCGAGCGATCTTGCGAAACGACGTGTTCGGGCAGCACTTGGCTTTCATCGGACACGTCGCGCAGTCAGTCTGTCTGGATCGGAAGATGATGGTGTTGGCTTTGGTGACGTGCGAACGCTCGTTCTTGAAGGCTCGCCATTCGCTACGTAATGCATTGCCAGCCGGGCAGCAGTATTCCTCAGTCTCTTCATTCCAGCGGAAATCGTTGCTCGAAAAACTGTCGTTCTTGCGTTCGGTTTTGTCCCACACCGGCACATGTGGCTCGATGTCCTTTTCCTCCACCATCCAGGCCAGCATCGGCGCGGTACCGTAAGCGGTGTCGCCAATGAGGCGTTCCGGCTTGATGTCGAACTGCGCCTCAACGCGATCGATCATCGTCTTGGTGCTCTCGACTTCTGCGGTTCGATGAGCCGGTGTGGGTTCCACATCCATGATCACGCCGTGCTCGGTATCGATCAGATAATTCGTGGAGTAAGCGTAGAACGCTGGGCCACCTGGAGCTGCGGTCCAGCGGGCTTGAGGATCAGTCAGCGATAGACGCTTCGGTAGCGTTTCGGCCAGAGCCTCTTCATCGAGTGCCTCAAGATACTCACGCACGGCGCGGGTGCTCAGGGCCGGATCGCTCCAGTTGACCGGTTCATCACCCGGTACACCGCGCTGCCGACTCGCATCCGCTTTGATGATGCTGGCGTCCACGGCAAAGCCTTCGCCCTTGACCAGACCGGCGTCCATGCAACGACGCAGCACTTCATTGAACAGCCAGCGAAACAGATCGCTGTCCCGAAAACGGCCGTGTCGGTTTTTGGAAAAGGTCGAGTGATTGGGGACTTCATCTTCAAGGCTCAATCGGCAGAACCAGCGATACGCCAAGTTCAAATGGGCCTCTTCGCACAACCGCCGCTCTGAGCGTATGCCGTAGCAATAGCCCACGATCAACATGCGGATCATCAATTCAGGATCAATCGACGGGCGCCCAATCGGGCTATAGAAGTCGGCGAGGTGATGGCGCAAATCACTCAGATCGAGACACCGATCAATGCTGCGCAGAAGGTGATTGGCTGGGATGTGATCTTCAAGGTTGAACGAGTAAAACAGTCGCTCCTGCCCACTCGATAACTGTCCCATCATGCTGTGTGATCCCCCGCCGGCCAATGAAGCAATTTTGCCGCAGGCCAGACAGGGGAGCTACTTTTTCAACAGAATCGGCCAATAGCTGCCTGTCACGATTAGCCCGGTTGTCGCGATCAGCCGATTTAGAACGCACTGCTCAGAGGTGTTCCCCACACCCGTTGAAGGTGCCCACTAATGGCACCTTTTTTCAGCTCTATCCCCAATGTGGCCAGACTTAAAGCAAGTCTTCAAGCTGCATCGTCAAAATGATTTTACCGACGTTTTCGGAAGACTCCATCCGGCGATGCGCATCGGCAGCCCGTGCTAGCGCAAAGGTGCTATCGACAACCGGCTCAAGGCTTCCGGCACCCTCGAAGCGATCAAGCCAGTGCTCGCGGAAGCGCTTGATCATGGCGTGTTTGTCCGGTTGCGTGCGCGACTTCATGACCGTACCAATGATTTGCAAGTGGCGATAAAGAATGTCCTCCAGCGCCACCGTGACGTTGCCGCCACCGCCGAGAATCCCCACCTGAATGAGGCGGCCGCCGCGTGCAAGGGACGCGACGTTGCGGGCGAAGTAGGGCTCACCGATAAAGTCGATGATCACATCGACGCCGCGACCCTGGGTTTTGTCGGCGATCACTTCAGCGAAGTCCTGCGTCTTATAATCGATCGCCACGTCAGCGCCCAAATGCTCGACACGCGCCAACTTGCTGCCTTCGGTCGTCGCATACACCGTGGCGCCGGTGGCGTAAGCCAACTGCACCGCGGCTGATCCGACGCCGCCGGCGGCCGCGTGAATCAGCACCGAATCGCCAGCCTTGAGTCGAGCCAGGTGCATCATTGCTTCATGGGCCGTGACGAAGACCTCGGGAATGGCTGCTGCGTGTACATAGTCTAGCTGCGCGGGGATGTGCATCGCCAGGCGGTAATCGATGCGTGCCAACTCGGCGTAGGCACCGCCGCCGACCACGCCCATGACTCGATCTCCGACCTCGAACCCCGTCACCGCGTTACCTTTGCCGATCACTTCGCCGGCAATTTCCAGGCCGATGATCAGCGAGTCACCGAAATTCGGATGGCCGTACCCTCCGGTTCGGTGAGTCAGATCCGCACGGTTCACCCCGGCGGCATAGACACGTACCAGCAGGTCGTCAGGACGGACTTCAGGATTGGCGACTTCGACGAGTTCAAGGACGTCTGGCGCACCGAATTCTCTGATGTTGATGGCTTTCATTCAGTTGTTCTCCGTTTCGCTGAATGTGGCGTTGGCAATAGCAGACGCAGTGATGGCGCCAGGGAAGCCCACGTAGAACGCCAGGTGCGTGATGGCTGCCGCCAGTTCGTCTTGGGTCACACCGTTGCCAGCCGCACGGCGTAAGTGGGCAGGCAACTCTTCCGAGTGCCCAGCGGCAATCAATGCCGCCACGGTGATCAGGCTACGGTCGCGCGGGGACAGCGCCGGGTCACTCCAGATCTGCGGATAAAGCGTCGAGTCGACGAATTGCGACAGCTTTGGCGTGAACGCGCGCGCGGCTTCGCGAGGACTGCTGAAGTTGAGCTTGGACATGGGCAAGTTCCTTAAACCTGGCTGATGAATTTGTGGGTGAGATAGTGTTCGATGCCTTCAATGCCGCCTTCGGAGCCGTGACCGCTTTCTTTCATGCCGCCGAACGGGAGTTCGGTCGCGACGATGCGGTATTGGTTGATGCCGATCATTCCGGCCTCCAATCCGTCGGCGACATCAATGGCCGTGCGCGCGCTGGAGGTGAACGCGTAGGCCGAGAGTCCGTACGGCAGGCGGTTGGCTTCTTTGAGCCCATCGGCCAGTTCATCGAACGCCATCAGCACGGCAATGGGGCCAAAGGGTTCTTCGTGCATGACGCGGGCGTTCATCGGCACATCTGCCAGAACCGTGGGTTGAAAGAAGTAGCCTTCGCCTGACAAGGCTTCACCACCGACCAATACCCGTGCACCTTTTTCGACGGCATCGGCGACCAGTTCTTCCATTTTTGCCAATTGCCTTGGGTTGGCCAGGGGGCCGACCTGCGTGTCTGGATGCAGGCCGTCACCTATTCTCAGCGCTTGGGTCGCTGCGACAAAGTGATCGACGAAGGCTTGATAGGCGCCGCGCTGGATGAGAAACCGAGTAGATGAAATGCACACTTGCCCGGTGCCGCGAAACCGGTTCGCTACGCCTTCGATAGCGGCTTTTTCAATGTCGGCATCTTCGAACACCAGCACCGGTCCGTGCCCACCCAGTTCAAGGGTGATGGGCTTCACGCCTTCGGCAGCTCGTGCAGACAGCAGGCGCCCGATCGGCACTGAACCGGTGAAGGTCACTTTGCGAATGATCGGCGAGGCGATCAGATGGCTGGACACTTGATCCGGTACGCCGAAGACCACTTGCAGTACACCTTTGGGCAATCCAGCATCATCGAGTGCACGCGCAAGGGCCAGCGCTGTGGAAGGGCTTTCTTCACCGGGTTTGAGAATGACGCTACAACCCGCAGCCAGCGCTGCCGAGAGCTTGCGTGCCGGGGTGATGGCCGGGAAATTCCACGGTGTAAATGCGGCCACTGGGCCGATGGCCTGGCGTTTGACCAGTTGCAACACGCCGGGACGGTTGGCCGGCACCACACGGCCATCAATACGCCGGGCGCTTTCGGCAAACCATTCGAAATACTCCGCCGCGCGGGTCACTTCATCCAGGCTTTCACCCAGCGGTTTGCCTTCCTCCAGGGTCATCTGCGCGGCAATCTGCGGTGCACGTTCGAGGATCAGGTCGGCGGCATGCTTGAGGATCTTGGCGCGCTTGTCAGGCACGGTCTGGCGCCATTGCTCGAAGCTCAGGCGAGTCACTTCCAAGGCGTGATCAAGGTCGCCTGCGGTGGCGAGTGGGACGCGTCCGATTTCGCGGCCGGTAGCCGGGTTAACGACGGCGGCAGTATCGCGCCCTTCAGCACTGATCCATTCACCACCGATGAAAAGATAAAGCGGGTCGTAGGAGGTTTTCATGATGTGCCCTTCAGTTGGTTGTCAGAGATTCGAATGAAACCCGGCGCCTGTTCAGGCGGCCTGTGCAACCAAGTTTATGGAAGGAGGGCCCATTGATTTAGACGGGCCAAAGGGAATCATTGTTGTCGCCAGAGGTAATATCGAGCCGCGGGCCGAACGTGTAGCATCCGGAAAATGCGCGTTAGCACGGGTGAGTGTCAGATCTATAGGAAGGTCGCGATGGATAAGCTTTCGAACATGTCGGTGTACATAAAGGTTGTCGAGATGGGTAGTTTCACGGCCGTGGCCAATCATCTGGACTCCACGGTCGGTAACGTCTCGCGTGCTGTCTCTGCGCTGGAAAACGTGCTCGATGCGCGCCTGTTGCAACGCTCGACCCGACGCCTGTCGGTCACCGATGCGGGGCGACGATTCTATGAGCGCTGCACGAAAATTCTCGCTGATCTGGAGAGTGCCGAAGCCGAAGCCAGCAATGCCGCCCTGGAGCCTCGGGGAACACTGAGGGTGCATTGCGTACCCGGGCTGGCTCGGCATTTGGTCACCGGGGCCGTGCTGGAATACCGTCAGCAATTCCCGGAAGTGACCGTGGATTTATTGCTCTCGCAACGTATGCCTAACCTGTTGGAAGACCAACTGGACGTCTCGATTCTGATCGCCCGAGCGTTACCCGATTCGGCGTATGTCAGCCAAAAAATTGGTGTCAGCCATTGTGTGCTGGTGGCGTCGCCAGACTACCTGGCTCGGAATGCGGCCCCCGAGACGCCTGAAGATCTGCGCGATCACCAGTGTTTGCTGTTGGGTACCGTTGACTATGTGCGGGATGAGTGGCAGCTGAAAAGCAAGGCAGGAGACGCGACATTTGTCCCGACAGGGCCAAGTTTCAGCGTCAACGATATGGATGCGATGGCATATGCCATTCGAGATGGGGCGGGGATTGGCTTGCTGGCCGGGTTCACGGCCGTCGACGATTTGCGTTGCGGCAAGCTCGTGCGGGTTTTGCCTGACTACCATACCTATGAGCGCAACGTGTACGCCGTCTATACCTCTCGGCAGTTTGTCGATGCAAAAATCACGCGGTTTATTGAAACGCTGAAAGATCGGGTTGGCAGTCAACTGGCCGCCACGGCCAAAGAACTGATCGATTGAAATGCCACGGAGCAAAAAGGTATTTGCGCCTCGATGAAACAACGCTTCGAGGCGCAATGATTGGCGAACAGCTTGGTTATCCCTGGCTGCAACGGCCCATGACGTTATAGGCCAATACGTGCTGTTTGCCTTGTGAATCCTGGTAGGTCATGTGCGTCGGCACTACAGCGCAAACATCTGGCACCGGGTCTTCAGAGATGACCTTGGCGACATCAAGGTGGCTGCCATAACCGTATTGCTCTACAGGCTGAGTATTTGCAGCGCCGTCCTGTGCCGCTACCACAGAGCTGAAGCCCAAGAGTGCGACGATGATCATTGCCGTTTTCATAATGAGATTTCCTAAAGTAAGTGTGATGTTGCTGGCAGGACGTACTTTAGGTTCGAGGGTTTTCTGGAAACAGGAGCGAATCAGGGAAAGACTTTTCTAAATTCCGAACACAATGTGGGGATGTCTGAGGTAAAGGCGGTTCGTCTGTGACCGTCCGCTATTGGCCGATTCTGTTGAAAAAGTAGCTCCCCTGTCTGGCCTGCGGCAAAATTGCTTCATTGGCCGGCGGGGGATCACACAGCATGATGGGACAGTTATCGAGTGGGCAGGAGCGACTGTTTTACTCGTTCAACCTTGAAGATCACATCCCAGCCAATCACCTTCTGCGCAGCATTGATCGGTGTCTCGATCTGAGTGATTTGCGCCATCACCTCGCCGACTTCTATAGCCCGATTGGGCGCCCGTCGATTGATCCTGAATTGATGATCCGCATGTTGATCGTGGGCTATTGCTACGGCATACGCTCAGAGCGGCGGTTGTGCGAAGAGGCCCATTTGAACTTGGCGTATCGCTGGTTCTGCCGATTGAGCCTTGAAGATGAAGTCCCCAATCACTCGACCTTTTCCAAAAACCGACACGGCCGTTTTCGGGACAGCGATCTGTTTCGCTGGCTGTTCAATGAAGTGCTGCGTCGTTGCATGGACGCCGGTCTGGTCAAGGGCGAAGGCTTTGCCGTGGACGCCAGCATCATCAAAGCGGATGCGAGTCGGCAGCGCGGTGTACCGGGTGATGAACCGGTCAACTGGAGCGATCCGGCCCTGAGCACCCGCGCCGTGCGTGAGTATCTTGAGGCACTCGATGAAGAGGCTCTGGCCGAAACGCTACCGAAGCGTCTATCGCTGACTGATCCTCAAGCCCGCTGGACCGCAGCTCCAGGTGGCCCAGCGTTCTACGCTTACTCCACGAATTATCTGATCGATACCGAGCACGGCGTGATCATGGATGTGGAACCCACACCGGCTCATCGAACCGCAGAAGTCGAGAGCACCAAGACGATGATCGATCGCGTTGAGGCGCAGTTCGACATCAAGCCGGAACGCCTCATTGGCGACACCGCTTACGGTACCGCGCCGATGCTGGCCTGGATGGTGGAGGAAAAGGACATCGAGCCACATGTGCCGGTGTGGGACAAAACCGAACGCAAGAACGACAGTTTTTCGAGCAACGATTTCCGCTGGAATGAAGAGACTGAGGAATACTGCTGCCCGGCTGGCAATGCATTACGTAGCGAATGGCGAGCCTTCAAGAACGAGCGTTCGCACGTCACCAAAGCCAACACCATCATCTTCCGATCCAGACAGACTGACTGCGCGACGTGTCCGATGAAAGCCAAGTGCTGCCCGAACACGTCGTTTCGCAAGATCGCTCGCAGCGTTCATGAAGCCGCTCGTGACGTGGCTCGACGCATCGCGGCGACGCCGGAGTACGTGCGCTCTCGCCACGAACGTAAGAAGGTCGAAATGTTGTTCGCCCACCTCAAGCGCATCCTGAAATTGGATCGCTTGCGACTACGTGGCATGAGAGGCGCGACCGATGAGTTCACACTGGCGGCTGCGGTACAGAACCTGCGTCGACTGGCCAAACTTACATCCCAAGGGCCGCCTGCCCCGGGATAGGTGCGCCTGCACTAAGCCAAAAACCTCAAATTAACCCAATAACAAAGCAACAATGGTCAACGAAGGGCCGAGAAACCACTCAATGTGGTGAGTAGGTTCTCTGGTGGTGGCTGTGCCTGAGTTCAGGTGATCTGAAAATCCGACTTTTTCAACAGAATCGGCCGAAAGCAGCCTCTCAAAGAGGACTTACAGAAAATTAATGACCAGATGTGCAGCCACTGTGCACCTGGAGATTGGCGACCTATAGTACTGCTGGATATCAGGTTTTGCCGCTCCATCATGGTAAACGCTTAGGCTTTTACGCCGCAGCGACAGGCCCGAACCAACATCGAATACCAGCGGCTAGCAACCTCCTTCCAGCACGGCCTAGGACACACCTTCCCGCCCCAGCCACAGTGTGGCGTCCCTCCACGCACCTACCGTCACAAGCTCCTCCAGCGTCTCTAATAGAATTTTTTCCCAGCTAAGCGCCAGACGGCTATTTCTCCGGTCCTTGAGCGTGGTCAACGAGACCGTGGAGCGAATGCCCGGTCGCTCAATCGCATGGCCGACCAAGATTCCCCTGGCAATGTCCTCCTGGACCGCGGCATGCGCCAGAATCGAATAGCCCATGCCCTCAGCCACCATGCGCTTGGTCAAGTTGACGCTGTCCACATCGAACACGACATTCAATTGAAAGCAATTTTGTGCTGCGACTTGTTCAATCAGGCGTCGATTGCTGTGGGGCAATCCTGGGAGGATCAACGGAAAATCCGCTAACCCAAGTATGCGCACCGACTTCGACGCTTCGCCCGGCGGACCGACCAGCACCATTCGTTCGCTGAAAATCGGCCGCACATCAAATGCCTCCAGCAAAGGCTGGTTGTAAACCACGGCTACCTGAATGCGGCCATCCAGCAACCATTCCTGCAGTGACGTGCTCAAACCTTCCAATACATGCAATGAAGCCTTAGGCCAGCGCTCGTGAAAACGACGAATCAACTGCGGACCGACGATGGTACCGATGGCAGGGGGCAAGCCAACTGCCAAGTGCCCTCGCTCCTCGAATGCACTGTTGCGCACGTGGTCAGCGGTTTCTTCCATGTAACGCAGCATAACGTCCGCCCGCTCCAACAGGCGCGCACCTGCCGCGGTCAGTTCTACGCCCCTACCATGACGAATGAACAAGGTCACTTGAAGCTGCTCTTCAAGCTTGGCGATCTGCCGACTGAGCGCCGGCTGCGCGATGAATAGCTCCTTGGCAGCGCGACTGAAGCCGCCGCACTGGGCCACTTTTACAAAAGAGCGGAGTTCTCGTATGTCCATCGTATTCACCATGCCGTAATGGCATAGCTTTGTATCAAAATAAGGTTTTTGTGCCTAGCGGTTGTTTTTTCTATGCTGAAGTCACATAGCTGAAGGCCCAGCTTTCCCGTCAGGGAAGTGTTACCACAAGAATAATGATGCCCACTATTGGGTCAGGAAATGCCATGAATCAGTTGAAGAAGCTCCACGTGCAGGTGCTGTTCGCACTTGTTGCCGCCGTCATTCTCGGATTTGCCGCGCCACAATGGGCGGTCGCCATGAAACCTCTCGGACAGGCTTTCATTGCCCTGCTGAAAATGATGCTGGCTCCAATCGTCTTCGTCACCCTTGTGCATGGTCTGACCCATGTTCAGGACATGCGCAAACTCGGCCGGCTCGGCGTGAAATCGCTGATCTATTTTGAAGTCGTCAGCACAGTCGCGATGTTGATCGGGTTCATTCTGGTCAACGTGGTGGAGCCCGGCGTGGGCCTGCATGCCACCAGCCTCAACGAGTCCAGCGAAGCGATCAAGGCCACCTCCGCCGCCGGCAGCGTGTCCATGGTCAACTACCTGCTCGGCCTCATTCCGCACACGCTGGTCGATGCATTTGCCAAGGGCGACATCATCCAGGTACTGATCATTTCGGTACTCGCCGGTATCGCCATCAACCGAGTCTGCGGCCCGGATTCGGTCGCCGTTAAAGCCATTGGAGAAGCCCAGAGCATCCTGTTCAAAATGCTTGGCTTCATCATGAAGCTGGCCCCGCTCGGCGCGTTCGGCGCCATGGCTGCGGCCATCGGTAGCTACGGCGGTGACACCCTCCTCTATCTCCTGAAGCTGATTGCGGTGTACTACGCAGCGTCCCTGATCTTTGTGTTTGGCATTCTGGGTTCGATCAGTTGGTCCATCGGCTTGCCGTTCGGAAGTGTGTTGCGCCTGATCCGGGATGAAATCCTGTTGGTGTTCGGCACGGCATCCGGTGAGGTGGTGTTTCCTCGCCTGATCGAAAAACTCAAGCGCAGCGGATGCGATGAAGTGGTGGTCGGCTTTGTCCTCCCCGCAGGCTACAGCTTCAACCTAGACGGCACTGCGATCTACATGGCGATTGCTATCGGCTTCATCGCCCAGGCCACCGACACACCGTTCTCCCTGATGCAGCAATTGGGTCTGTTGGCCATCCTGAGTATCACCTCAAAGGGCGGCACCACGGTTGCCGGCGGCGCCTTCATCAAACTGGCCGCGACCTTGCAATCGGTGCAAACCCTGCCCTTGAGTGGCCTAGGGCTTCTGTTTGGTATCGACCGCATCATGGCTACCGCCACCGCGCTGACCAATATCGTCGGCAACACCGTCGCGGTGTTCGCCATCGCCCGCTGGGAAGGTGCCTTCAACCCTGAAGACTTCGAGCGCGAAACCGGCCGTAAACCGAGCCGCAGCTTGCTGCGTCCACCTGCAGAAACCCAGGCAGCCGAGTTGTCCATCGAGCCGGCGCAGAAATCGAATATTCAGTCACCGCGTCCCTGACAGGAAATCTCCATGAATCGTCTACCCCCTATTGACCCGAAAAACCTCACTGATGCTCAGCGGCCGGTTTACGAGCGCATCGCGAACGGCCCGCGCAAAGGTGTGAGAGGCCCCCTGGCGATCTGGCTGCATCGGCCTGAGCTGGCGGAGTGCGCCCAGGCACTGGGCCGCTACTGCCGCTATGACACCTGCCTGGAACCCCGCTTGTCGGAGCTGGCCATCCTGATGATGGGGCGCCACTGGCTCGCAGAATACGAATGGGCTGCGCATAAGCCATTCGCGCTGGAGGCGGGTCTCGCGCCACACATTATCGATTCCATTCGCGATGACCTGACGCCAGCGTTCGATAACGTCGATGAGGCGCTGGTGTACCGCTTCATTCGCGAGCTGCATGCCCAACGTGCAATCAGCGACGGCCTGTACGCCGAATTTGTCGAGTTGCTGGGCACCGATGCGGCCGTCGACCTCGTCGGCATCGCCGGTTATTACAGCCTGATTTCCATGACCATCAAGGTGTTCGAAGTACCTGCCCCTACGGGCTGCACCGCCGAACTGCCGACTACATTGAACTGAGGATATTTGCATGACCGACACTCTTCCAAAAGCGACCGCCTCAAAGGCAAGGTCGCTATCGTCACCGGTGCGGGTTGCGTCGGCAGCGGATGGGGCAACGGCCGCGCAGTCGCGGTGATATTCGCCATGGCCGGTGCCAAGGTGTTTGCGGTCGATCGTGATCTAGGGGCCATGGAGGAAACTCTGGAGCGCATCCGCGATGCGGGCGGTGAAGTCACACCTTATGCCTGCGATGTCACCAACACTCAGGCCGTCGCGGCCATGGTTGCCGCCTGCAAAGAGACCTATGGCACCGTCGATATTCTGGTAAACAACGTCGGCGGTTCCGCGGCGGGTGGCGCCGTTGCCTTGGCTGAGGAAAAGTTCGATGCCCAGATTGCCCTCAACCTCGGCAGCGTCTTCCTGACCTGCAAGCACGTGCTGCCACTGATGGAAGCCCAGGGCAGCGGCTCGATCATCAACACGGCTTCAACGTCCGGTATTCGCTGGACGGGCTCGGCCCAAGTGGCCTACGCGGCCAGCAAAGCCGGGATCATCCAGTTGTCGCGTGTGACCGCCGTGGAATACGCGCCCAAGGGCATCCGCGTGAACACCGTGGTGCCCGGGCAGTTGCACACACCGATGGTCGAAGTACGCCTGGCCGGGCAACGCACTGGTGGTGATGTGAACAAATTACTCGACACACGCCTGGCACGCATTCCTCTCGGGTTCATGGGCGATGGCCGCGACACGGCTTACGCCGCGCTGTACCTGGCCAGTGACGAGTCGCGCTTTGTCACTGGCACCGAAATTATCGTCGATGGCGGCATGACCGCGCGTTGCGACTAAGCCACTGCAAAGGCTGCACAGATTGCAGCCCTGCCCACCTAACCAATCAGAGTCGAACATGGACGATCTATCTTTCGTTCAGGCGGCACGCCGTCTGTTCATTAAACGCAGCCTGATCGCTGCAGCCGGTATCGGCCTGGTTGGCGATGCATCTGAGCAAACTTTCGGAGCCAACATGCCGATTTTATCCAACCCTGGGGGCGCGTGGGATTGCCACACCCATATCTACGGCCCCTGGGCTCAGTTCCCTCTTCCAACCGATGCAGCCTATACGCCTGAGCCGGCACCTTTTACCGAGCTGCTGGCACTGCATCGTCGGCTGGGCATCCGCCACGGCGTGCTGGTACAGGCCGCGCCGTATGGCACCGATCATTCTGCCATCCTGGAAGCGATTGCCAGCAGCCAAGGTGCGTACCGCGGTGTCGGCATCATTGATGAAACCACCACCGACTCGCAGTTGCAGGCCCTGCATGACGGGGGCCTACGCGGAATCCGTTTCAATTTGATGGGCCACCTGCCTGGCGCACGTGATCCTGAAAAACTGCGCGCTCTGGCTGAGCGCGTCGGCCCGTTTGGATGGCATGTACTGGTGCATGGCGAATTACCTACGCTACTGCCTTTTCTACAAGCCTGGCGCGACCTGAAGACGCCGTTGGTCATCGATCATATGGCACGTCCAGACCTCACTCAGCCTGTTGATCCGTTGTTGATGAGTCAACTGCGTGCTGAGCTGGGTCATTCCAATCGCTGGCTCAAACTGTCGGGCGTCGACCGCGCCATGCAAGGTCAGCCAGGCCCGTGGCCGCAGGCGCTGGATCAGGTTCGTACGCTACTTGAGTGCGCACCGGAGCGTGCCATCTGGGGGTCGGATTGGCCGCATCCGAACATCAAAGGGCCGGTGCCGGATGACGCCGAGCTTCTCGCCTTCATTCACCAGGTGTGCGACAGCCCTGCCCTGCAGCAGGCGGTCCTGATCGATAACCCGGCACGCCTTTACACCTGACGTCTGCCCCTTGCGGAGTGACAAGATGAACGAGATCACCTGGACTCCCAGCGTGCGCGTGCCCGACCCAAGGGTGCGTGAACTGGACCCACGATTTGCGCATTACCGTATTGCCCATGCCAAGGTCGAGCGTCTCGACGGTGGTCTGCGCTGGGCAGAAGGCCCGGCCTGGTTTGCCGACGGACGCTTCCTGCTGTTCACCGACTTGCCCAACGATCGCATCATGCGCTGGGACGAGGCCACCGGCGTGCTGGGCGTGTTTCGCCAGCCCGCCAACCAGGCCAATGGCATGACGCGCGACCGTCAAGGCCGCTTGCTGGTATGCGAACACGGCGGGCGGCGGGTGACCCGCACCGAGTACGACGGCAGCATCACGGTGCTGGCCGACGGTTTCGCGGGAAAGCCGCTGAATTCGCCGAATGACATTGTGGTGAGGTTGGACGACAGCATCTGGTTCACCGACCCGCCTTTCGGCCTGATCAGTGACTATATGGGCCGTCAAGGCACTCCAGAACTGCCGGCCAATCTGTATCGCCTCGATGCGGACGGCACGCTGCACTGTGTGGCGGAAGACCTCGAAGGCCCGAACGGCCTCGCCTTTTCCCCGGATGAAAAAACCCTTTATCTGGTCGAGTCCAGAGCGCGTCCGCGACGAATCGTGGCCTACAACGTCGACATTCAAGGTCACCTCAGCCAGCGGCGCGTGTTGATCGATGCCGGCTGCGGGTTGCCCGATGGTTTACGCGTGGACGTGGACGGCAATCTCTGGTGCGGCTGGGGCGCACCGGAGCCGGGCATGGATGGCGTTCGCATCTTCGCCCCCGATGGCAACGCCATTGGCCATATCGACTTGCCGGAGCGCTGCGCCAATTTGTGCTTCGGCGGGCCACGCGGCAATCGCTTGCTGATGGCCTCGACCACTTCGCTGTATTCGTTGTTCGTCAACACCCGCGGCGCTTGAAACGAGCGTCTAATCGAGAAGGTAGCACCATGAAAAAAACAAGATCTGCCCCGATGTTAGTGACCACTGGTTTGGTCAGCCTGATCGGGTTCTCTCAGTTGGGCGAAGCAGCTGAGCTTAAAGTTATTGCCAGTGGCGCTCTCCGGGGTGCAATGGAACACCTTCAACCGGCGTATGAAAAAGCCAGCGGCAATACCCTGAGTTTCAGTTGGGGGCCTTCGATGGGAACCTCGCCTGAATCCATTCCAGAGCGTATCCGGCATAAGGAGCCGATGGATCTCGCGATCATGGCCGACGAAACCCTGGAACTGCTCTCGGCGACCGGCGCCTTCGAAATGACGACCCGCCGCGAAATCGCGGATTCTCGTATCGGTGTGGGTGTACCTCACGGTAAACCGAAGCCAGATGTCTCAAGCGTCGCGGCGTTGAAAGCAGCCTTGCTGAACGCTGACAAAATCGCATATTCCCAGGGCGCAAGCGGCGTGTACATCCGCACCGAGCTGTTCCAGCGCCTGGGCATTAGCGACCAGATAAAAAACAAAACCGTCGAAATCGCCGGCAAGGAGCTGGTAGGCACGGCCCTGGCCCGGGGCGATGCGGACATCGGCATGCAACAAATCAGTGAATTGAAAGTTACACCGGGCGTGGACTTCCTGGGTCCCCTGCCGGAGGAAGTGCAGAAGATCAGCCGCTTCTGCGCCACCGTTGCACAGCAAACCCATAATGCGCTGCCTGCGCGTGAGTTCATTGCCTTTCTCAGGAGCCCAGCAGCCCGTCGCCTCCTGGAAGAGAGCGGCCTTGAGCCAGCGAAAACCTCGAACGTCCAGGAGTCTGAATAATGAAAAACGTTTCGCGTTTTCTGCTCGCCACCACCTTTGGCTTATCGTGCGCCATGGCAATGGCCGCCGGCGCACCGCTCAAGCAAGAGCTGGTTCGTTACGACAATGTGCAAATCGAAGTCACTGCCCAAGGTACCGGGCCAGTGATTGTCATGCTGCCCTCGTTGGGTCGTTCGGGGCGTGATTATGATCAGGTCGCTGATTATCTTCAGGCCGACGGCTTCCGCGTCGTCAGGCCTGAGCCGCGTGGCATCGGGCAAAGCAGAGGGCCAATGGAAAACCTGACCGTGCACGACTTTGCCCGAGACGTCGCGGCGGTGGTCGAACATGAGAACAAGGGGCCGATCGTGGTGGTCGGTCATGCCTGGGGCAACTTCGCAGCGCGTATGCTCGCCGCAGACCGCCCCGATCTGGTGCGCGGCGTGGTCATGGCCGCAGCCTCCGCCGGCAAGGTGCCGCCGGGATCGACAGAAAAACCCATCAATGCCGAGATGCGCCAGGCCATCGACGGCGCGGGCGATCTGTCACTACCTGAAGAGCAACGTCTGATCTACCTGCGCAAGGCATTCTTTGCACCTGGCAACGACCCTAGAGTCTGGTTGGACGGCTGGCACCAGTCAACCCACGATGCCGAAGGCCACGCGCGCAATACCACGCCGGTGGACGATTACTTCGCCGCTGGCACGGCGCCGATTCTCGACCTGCAAGGCGAGGCAGATACAGTGGCCCCACGGCGCTTCTCGGGCGTACTCAAAAGCATGCTTGGCGACCGGGTTCAAGTAGTCGTATTGAAAAACGCCGGCCATGCCATGGCCCCGGAACAACCCAAGGCGATGGCGGATGCAATCGCCGTTTTTGCCAAGGCGCAGTACGCGAAAAAATAATTTCAGGTGGACGTCAGGAATGCTCCGAATCCAAAGATTCGGAGCATTTTTGCGTTAAAGGACAGCTAAAAAGCGAGTGGCGCGCTCATCGCAAAGGATTAAGCAATCAATGACTCATTTTGCCGCGTACACGCGGTGAGCGAACTCAGCGATGGCATCTGCCATTGCACGAGGCTGCTCAGGCGCCATGGCATGTCCGGCGTTGGCGATAACCTTGTGTTCGACCCGATCAGCGAGCATCGACTTGAGAATATTTGGAATCACCACCGCGTCATGCTGACCCTGCAAGTCGAGGATCGGCACGGTTTTACCGGCAGACCAATAGAGTTCCACGGGAGTGCTGTCCCGCGCGTGATCCTGCGCTTGGTGAGTCTTGTCGTACCAGCCGCTTAACCAGGCACGCGGGTCATTGCCAGGGGCGAAGAACGCCTCTTTGAGATAATCGATACGTTTAGCTTCCGGCAACGAATAATTACCCGCGCCTTTGATGGCCTCGACCATTCGGCCATAAGGTTTCTCCGATGAGCCCGTAGGCAACTTGCCAATGGACGCGGCCGCCAACACGATGCCATTGACCAGGTCCGGGCGATCCACCGCCAGCACGCGCGCGGGCTGGCTGCCCCAGGCATGTCCGACCACCACCGAAGGCCCGGTCTTGGCACTGTCCATAACCAGCGCGACGTCAGCGGCGAAATCATGCAGCGTCGGCGTATCCATCGGCGCCTTACTGCCCTTGATCCCACGCGGCTCAGGACGGATGACGCGGTAGCCGTCCGCGGCCAAGTAGCGTGCCACCTCGTCATAGTCATTCGCGCCGCGCCCTTTCGAGGGAAGGATCACGATCACATGGCCCTTGCCCTGATCCAGCGCCTCGATATGTACGTTGCCCTTCTCGGCAACCAGTGTACGTACCGAATCATCGGCATTTCCCGGCAGGCTATAGGCAACGAGGCCAGCGACGATTAAAGATTGCATGACGCGAGTGTAGTGCATGGGATGAGCCTTTTGTTGTTGGTGTGAACGCTCAGGTTTATGCACCGGGAAGAAAATAACCAATACCGATGTCTGATGCTGTTCGATGCCTGTCGGGCATAGCCGCTGACCTGCAAAAATCCCCTCAAAGTCCCATGCCCTGCCGTTATGGAAACCTATGGTTTAAAGGTCTTGGCGTACCTCAGAACGCCAGCCATATGCTTTCAGGCTCCTGACTACAACAATAAAGGAGCACCATGAATACACTCACATCCGCTCAAGTGACAGCCCAAGAGTCGCTGGAATCCAGCGCTTGTCGCAAAGCCGCGATACGCTTGATTCCGTTGCTTGCCATCGCTTACTTCTTCAATTATCTGGACCGAACGAATGTCGGGTTCGCATCGTTGACGATGAATGACGACCTGGGACTTACAGCATCCCAGTTCGGTTTTGCGGCCGGCATCTTTTATGTCGGTTATTGTCTGTTCGAGGTGCCCAGCAACCTGGCGCTCTATCGCTTCGGCGCACGTCGCTGGCTGGCCAGGATCATGATCACCTGGGGGCTGTTCTCCGCCTCCACCGCATTGGCGCAAGGGCCTGTCAGTTACTCAGTGATTCGGCTGCTAGCTGGCATTGCCGAAGCCGGGTTTTTCCCAGGCGTGATCTTCTTCCTCTCGCTGTGGTTTCCCATCCAGTATCGAACGCGGGTCATGGCCTGGTTTCTGTTCGCTATCCCCGTGTCTTCTGTACTTGGCGGGCCGCTCTCGGCAGCCATGCTGGCGATGGATGGCATCTGGGGTTTCCATGGCTGGCAATGGCTCTTGGTGCTGCAAGGCCTGCCAGCCTGCTTACTGGGCGTGATGTGTCTGAACATGCTGGCCGACAGGCCTGCCGACGCGAAATGGCTGACCGTGGACGAGCGTCACGCGTTGCAATCGGCCTTGGACGCCGAGCATGAATCAAAGGGCTCCCACAGCTTTCGCGAGTCAATCAACGACGTGCGCGTATGGCTGCTGGCGGCCATTCTGTTTAGCTACATCATTGGCATCCTCGGCATCGGCGTCTGGCTGCCGCAAATCCTCAAGACCCATTCACTGACCACCACTCAAATCGGCTGGGTGTCGGCGATCCCCTATCTGATCGCCAGTGTCGCCATGCTGCTGTGGGCCAAAGTGCTCGCACGCAAGCGGCGTTATGTCCTGCACCTTGCGATTACGTGCGCCACGGGGGCGGCCGGTTTTATCTTCTCGGTGGTCTATAGCGACCTGATTCCGGCGCTGATTGGCCTGACGGTCGCGTTGATTGGCTTAAGCTCGGTGCGCACCTGCTTCTACAGCATTCCGGCGACGTTCCTGAGCAAGCAGGCAGCGGCGGGTGGCATTGCGTTCATTAACGCGGTGGGCAGCCTTGGCGGCCTGGTGGGACCGTATGCAGTGGGCTGGCTTAAGGACGTCACACACTCATTCAATGCCGGGCTCATTGCGATGGCGGCCATGCTGTGTGTCGCCACGGTGTTGACGTTGATTTTGCGCTACGTGGTAAAGGAAGCCTGATACACCAAGGCCCCGGCAGGCTGATTAAACCGCCGGGGTTGCTCGTCAGTTGCCGTGGAAGGTTTTCTGGCGAGTCATAAAGGTCGAAAGCGCCTTGCCCTCAAGGTTGTAGCGCTTGAGCGCCCTCGCCACAGCGCCGAGCCCTATCTGATCGGCATAGTAGGTCAACCCGCCTTTGTAGCGCGGGAAGCCATAGCCATGAATCCACACCAGATCGATGTCAGCAGGGTGAGCGACGATATCGTGGTCGATCAACCAGGCGGCCTCGTTAATCATCGCAAACAAACAGCGCTCTTCAATTTCCCGATCGGTGATGCTGCGGGGGGTGATGCTCCATTGTTGTCGATGATGCGCCAACAACTCTGCCAGCCAAGGGTCCGGCAACGCCTGGCGGCTGCCTGACGCGTAGCGATAGAACCCGAGGCCAGCCTTTTGCCCGAGCCGACCTGCGGCATACAACGTATCGACCCAATCGCAGCGCTTCTCACGCTCGCTCAACCGCGACAAACGCCCCTGACGGTTACGCCAGGCGACGTCCACGCCAGCCATGTCCCGCAATTCAAAAGGGCCAATGGGAAAGCCGAACGCACGCATCACTCGGTCGACGGCTTCGGGAGACGCCCCCTCCTCCAGCAGGAACATGGCTTCGCGCTCTCGCGCCGCCAAGAGCCGATTCCCGACAAAACCGTCGCATACCCCAACGGTGACTGTCACTTTGCCCAGCCGCAGCGCCAAGCCAAGCACGTCAGCCAGCACAGACCTATCGGTTTGGGTCGTGCGCACCACTTCCAGGAGTTTCATCACCGGCGCCGGGCTGAAAAAGTGCATCCCCAATACCTGTTGCGGGCGACGGGTGCAATCGGCGATGGCTTCGACGTCCAGATAAGAGGTATTGGTCGCAAGAATGGCATCCGGCTTACACAGCGTATCCAACTGGCGAAATACCTCGCGCTTGACCTCCATGTCTTCGAAAACAGCTTCGATGACCAGGTCGGCGTCCGCCACAGCGTCCATTGACGTCGATGGCGAGATCAATGCCCGGCGTTCCTGACAGGTTTGCTCATCCATACGCCCCTTAAGCAGCGCGTCGCGGTAATAGTCATCAATGTGCTTTACGCCGCGTTGCAGCGCTGCGTCCTTTACATCGATCAGGCTCACAGCAACACCTGCATTGGCCACGCAGATAGCAATTCCGCTGCCCATAGTGCCTGAACCGATCACCGCGACCTTTTCAATCCCACGTCCCTGGCCGTTGGCGGCCAGCGTGCGCGTGCGCCCCGCCAGGGCTCGCTCGGCGAAAAACAGATGCCGCAAGGCCTTGGCCTGGGCCGATTGCCGCCGTTCGACAAACAGTTCGCGCTCCAGCGCCATGCCGGCGTCAAACGACTCGGTCAGCGCCGCATTGATGGCCTTGAGCGCGGCCTGGGGCGCTTCTTGCCCAGCCAACTTCTTCATCACCGCAGTGACTTTCGTTTCGAATTCAGCGCTGTTGTGGGCAGGCATCAACCGATCCCGCGTGCGCTCCCAAAAAGGATGGGTAAGGATAAAGCGCCTGGCGTGTTCGATGGCTGCACCTGGTAGGTCGTCGGCCACACAGTGGTCGACCAGCCCGACGGCCTGAGCCTGCGTCGCCGACAGGCGCTGCCCGCCAATCACGACATCGACGGCAACCAGCGGCCCACAGAGGCGAACCAGCCGCTGCGTGCCTCCAGCGCCAGGTATCAACCCCAGGCTGACCTCCGGCAAACCCAACACCGTGTGTTCATCAGCAATACGCAGATGACACGCCAGCGCCAACTCGAGGCCGCCACCGAGCACCGAACCATGCAAGGCCGCGATCACGGGTTTCTGGCTGTTTTCGATAGTGCTCAGAACGTACGGAAGATGGGGCTCCATCAGGGGCTGGTCGAATTCCTTGAGATCGGCGCCGGCCACAAACGTCTTGCCCTGGCAGGTGATGACAATCGCCTGCACCGCAGGGTCGGACCCGGCCAGCGCGAAGCAGGCCGAGAGCTGTTGCCGAACGCCCTGTGACAAGGCGTTCACAGGC
The DNA here is from genome assembly GCF_054668435.1 of Pseudomonas sp. S2_B07. NCBI lineage: Bacteria > Pseudomonadati > Pseudomonadota > Gammaproteobacteria > Pseudomonadales > Pseudomonadaceae > Pseudomonas > Pseudomonas sp. S2_B07. Next base: position 6,465,170 of record NZ_CP162769.1, on the reverse strand, counting down.
GGGTTATTAATTGCGATGACAGCGATCCCGCGGGTTTCCGACCCCGTGTCCTTTGAAAGCCCCCAGGGTCCCCGGCGGTTTTCTGCCCGATCCGGTCGGTCAGCCGAGACAAATCCACCAGGTGTTCTGAAATCACTTGCTTGCCCCTTGAGTCGAGGTGGGTACACCGAAACGGTTGCCGATGGTGTTCGAGTCGACACTGACATGCGAATCCCGGATGAACAGCCACCACAGCACTGTCAGCAGCAGTAGTTTGATCACTATTGCCGTGAGCAGATGGCGTCGAAGTAGCTTGTCGGAAATGGTCATGTCTATGCAGTTAGCACACGGCATGCCAAGGGGAATAATTCTGTTTTTATCGTTTAAAAACAGTTACTTAGACAATATTCAAGCGGTGCGCGGAATGGGTTGGCAGATCAGTGCGCTGCCAATGACTGCCAGTGCCGGCAGTCATTGGCAGAATTGCGGCGTGAGCGCTGGCTACTAGGCCAGCCCCTGCTCTTTCAGGCGTCTGTACAAAGTACGCTCACTAATCCCCATGTGCTTGGCCAACTCACTGCGGGTACCTTTGAAAGTTGCCAGTGCCTGTACCAGCGAGCCGCCGTCGAAAGGAGTTGAAGTAGAGGCCTGAGGAGATGCCAGCACGGATGCCTGGGGCAAATGTATGGAGCGGATCACCCCATCGTCAGCAAACAGACTGGCTCTTTCCAGAACATTGCGTAATTCACGGATATTTCCGGGCCAGGAAAACCGCTGCAATTGTGCGAGAGCATCCGCATCTATCGTCAGCCGGCGCTTGCCGGAACCGGCACGTTGTAGAAATGAGTTCACCAGCAAACCAATGTCTTCAACCCGGTTGCGCAAGGGGGGTAACTGAATTGGGAAGGCGCTGATGCGGTAGTACAGATCCTGTCTGAACTCACCTTTTTCCATCATTTTTTCCAATGGTTTGTGGGTCGCAGCAATTAACCTGAAGTTAGCGTGAAGGGTCTCGACACTCCCTACACGGCGATAGGTGCCCGATTCGATCAGACGCAACAGTTTCACTTGCATGGCCAACGGAACATCGCCAATTTCATCGAGAAACAACGTGCCGCCCTGGGCCGTTTCAACCAAGCCAGGCTTACGTGTGGTGGCACCGGTGAATGCTCCTTTTTCATGGCCGAACAGTTCGCTCTCAAATAACGTTTCGGTCAATCCAGAGCAATCAACGACGACAAAGGGTCCATTGGCCCGCTCGCTGGTTTCATGTACGGCGCGGGCGAACAGCTCTTTGCCCGTACCGGACTCGCCTAGCAGCAGCACCGGCAGCATTGAGGGTGCCACCCGCTGCAGCTCCGACAGGGCACGGTTAAAGGCAGGTGAACGGCCGACCAACCCTTCGTTGCTGGGTCGCGCTGATGCACTGCGGACCAGGGTGAGACGCTCCACATAGGCAGTAATAACACCGTGTTCGTCTAGAATCGGGCGCAATTCGACGTCGACATGCTCAGGACCGCGAGGCGTGTGGTGAATGTGCAAAACACGATCTGGCCCGCGCATTTCCTGCGCCTTTTTCATCGGACAATTCTCACCCGCCTGATCACAAGGGACATCGTAATGGTGTGAGATTTGATAACACTTATGGCCGATAAAGGGTGTGTCAGCGCTGCCAAACTGCCGCTGATAGGCAGTGTTGGCTGCCAGGATGTTGTAGTCCGGATCGAGCACGATCATTGGCTGGGGTTCGTACTCAAGAAACGAAACAAGTGATTGCACTTGATCCGTCTGCGCAAGTGAGTGGGCTGGGGTGGGCAGGATAGTCTTCATCGTGGCTCCTGAGAATCCATCCATCCTGCGATGACACTGCCACCTCTGTCAACGCGGACTGCCAATGGCAGTAAATCCCGGTGAATATAGAAAAGATCAAACCACCTGTAGGAAATAAACTGAATAAAATCATACAGATAAAAGCATACCTTTGTGTGGGCAGGGCCTGGCAGACTTATTGCTATGTCAGTCCTTAGTGAGAGCGGCTTGGTAAAAGCCCCCCTAAGGAGACAGGTCATGAGCGTAAAACTTCGCGTCGAAGGATTCTTCGATTCTGCTACCAATACCGTCAGCTATCTTGTGCTGGATGAGGCCTCCCACCACTGCGCTTTAATAGACAGCGTGCTGGATTACGACCCTAAGTCCGGTCACACCGCCACAACGTCTGCCGACAGGTTGATTGCGAGGGTGAACGAACTCAAGGCGAAGGTTGACTGGATTCTGGAGACCCACGTCCACGCAGACCATCTCACGGCAGCGCCCTACCTGAAGGAAAAGCTCGGCGGAAAAATAGGGATCGGCAGCCAGATTTCGACGGTGCAGGAGGTGTTCGGCACTCTGTTCAATACAGGTCGAGATATGGCCCGCGACGGGAGTCAGTTCGATCACCTGTTCGTCAATGACGAGCCGTTCGCCATTGGCACGCTGCAATGCCATGCGCTCCATACACCGGGCCATACACCCGCCTGTATGACTTATGTGGTTAGCGATGGCGCCGAAACGGCTGCATTTGTCGGCGACACCTTGTTTATGCCGGACTACGGGACTGCACGCTGTGACTTTCCCGGTGGAAATGCTCGCACGCTGTTCCAGTCAATTAACAAGGTGCTGAGCCTGCCGGCCAATACCTTGCTCTACATGTGCCACGACTATCAGCCGGGTGGCCGCGAGGTGCAATTCGTCAGTACCGTTGCCGACCAGCGCGCCCACAACGTTCACGTCCGTAATGGCATCAGTGAGGAGGAGTTTGTGGCGATGCGCACAAAGCGCGATGCATCGATGGAAATGCCGACACTGATCCTGCCATCGGTTCAGGTCAACATGCGCGCCGGGCACTTGCCTGAGCCGGAAGCGAACGGGACGCGCTACCTGAAAATCCCGCTCAACGTCGCCTGACGTTGCCTTCCCCACAATACGCATAAAAAAAAACCATAACGGAGTCACTTATGGACATTCGCCACCTTGCGCCTGGACTGTCGGTATCCGAACAGATTTTTCCCAACCAAATGGCCGAACTGAAAGAGGCCGGCTTTCGCACCGTCGTGTGTAACCGTCCCGATGGCGAAGGCAGTGATCAGCCCTTGTTTGCCGAAATCAAACGTGCGGCCGAAGCAGTCGGCATTGAAGCGCACTACCTTCCCGCTGAATCCGGCAAAGTCACCGACGAGCAAGGTATTGCTTTCGGCAAGCTCCTTGAAACACTGCCAAAACCGGTGTTGGCCTATTGCCGTTCCGGCATGCGCTCGACAACGATGTGGGCACTCTCACAAGCGGGCAAACAACCCCTGCCACACATCGTCGAGACGGCCAAAAAAGCCGGGTTCGATATGAAAGGCGTCATTCGCCGGATTGCCAATCAGGGGCGTACGCCGGTCGAAGTGGCTGAGGCGCAGCATACCGTGGTCATCATCGGAGGCGGTGCGGCAGGTATCGCGACTGCATCCAGTTTATTGGCGCGAGATCCTGGGATCGACGTTGCCATCATCGACCCGGCCGATGTGCACTACTACCAGCCTGGCTGGACCCTTGTCGGCTGTGGCGTCTTCGATGCACCCCAAACCGCTCGCACGATGGGTACGACCATCCCCCGCGGTGTGCACTGGATCAAGTCGGCGGTCGCCGCTTTCGAACCCGAGAGAAATGCCGTCATTCTTGATGGATGCAGAGTCGTCAAATACGAGCAACTGATCGTGTGCCCTGGCCTGAAGCTCAATTGGCATGCCATCGAGGGTTTGTCGGACACCTTGGGCCGCAACGGCGTGACTTCAAACTACCTGTATCACCTTGCCCCCTACACGTGGGAACTGGTGCAGCAACTGCGTGGTGGCCGTGCGGTTTTCACGCAACCGCCCATGCCAATCAAATGTGCCGGGGCGCCGCAAAAAGCAATGTACCTGTCTGCCGATCATTGGAGGCGTGCCGGTGTATTGGACAACGTCGAGATCGAATTTTGCAGCGCCGGCGCGGTGCTGTTCGGGGTTCCCGACTATGTGCCTGCACTGATGGAATACATCACGGCTTATGGTATCGACCTGAATTTCGGCCACACGCTCACCAGCGTGAATGGACCTGCACGGACTGCAACGTTCAATTGCGTCAATCCGGATGGCAGCGCCCATTGTGTGACGCGCGACTTCGATCTGCTTCATGTGGTGCCACCGCAGATTGCGCCGGATTTCGTTCGGGTCAGCCCTCTCGCTGACGCGGCTGGCTGGATCGATGTCGACCCTGCCACGTTGCGCCATAAAACCTGGGGCAATATTCACGCACTGGGCGACGCCACCAACACCAGCAACGCCAAAACCGCGGCAGCAGCACGCAAGCAGGCGCCCGTTGTTGCCCATAACGTGTTGGCTGCAATGGGTAAAGCAAAAGGCAGCGCCCATTACGACGGTTATGGCTCCTGCCCGCTGACGGTTGAACGCGGCAAGATCGTACTGGCTGAATTCACCTATGGCGGCAAGGTCGCCCCCAGCTTTCCATCCTGGCTGATTGACGGTACTCGGCCATCCAGGCTGGCATGGTTGCTCAAAGAGCGGATTCTTCCACCGCTGTATTGGAAGGGAATGCTCAAGGGCCATGAGTGGATGGCGAAACCTGAGATGGCCGACGTATGAAACCAGGCCTGAAAGCGAGGAGACTGAGATGATCGCCGTCTTACTGCTCGGGCTTACTGTCGGGGTGATTCTGGCTCTGACCGGTGCCGGAGGTGGAATACTGGCTGTTCCATTACTGGTATTTGGAGTGGGGTTGAGCATGGCCGAGGCAGGGCCAATTGGTTTACTGGCTGTCGGTTTAGCCGCGACCCTGGGTGCCGCAATGGGACTTAAAAACGGCACCGTTCGCTACAAAGCTGCGCTTCTAATTGCGGGAGCGGGGATCGTGTGTTCTCCACTTGGCCTTTGGCTGGCGCAGCGCACGCCTAACCGTCCGTTAACGATCATGTTTGCCTTCGTGCTGATGTACGTTGCATTCCGGGTATATCAACGATCACTCCCTCCCTCCACGGAGTCGAAGCCCCCCGTCACATCCAAACCGCCGCCTTGCCTTTTGGACGTGAACCGAGGAAAGCTTAACTGGACGGGTCCGTGTGCATGGGCACTCACCGTCTCTGGCGTTGTTGCGGGCGGGCTTTCCGGCTTGCTCGGCGTGGGCGGTGGCTTTGTGATGGTGCCGGCGCTCCAGCGATACACCAATTTGACAGCGCAGTCGGTGCTTGCGACGTCGCTTGCCGTTATTGCGCTGGTTTCAATTTCCGGCGTTGCTGCAAGCTCGGCAGCTGGGCACTTGCAGTGGGCAGTGGCCCTTCCGTTTTCCACTGGAGCATTGGTCGGAATGGTAGGCGGGCGTCTGATCGCGGCACGGCTCGCGGGTCCACACCTACAAAAAGGGTTCGCCGCCGTTTCTATGGTGGTTGCGGTGGCCTTGCTGGTGAAAGCTATTTAGTCATGAACATGAGTCATCCACTTCCAGGACTGCCCAAGACTCGCCTATAGCCCGAGACTTGCCCCGACCTCCCCTGCCAGTGACGAGCCCTATTGAATGCCGCTATACACTTAGTTTTTTTATATACTATAATCTGACTAACTGAACAATTAGTGATCAATCGTATGCCCGAATCAGATCTCCAGCAGCTACACGCCAATGCCGATGCTGCCAGCCAATTCCTTAAAGCCCTGGCCAATCCGGATCGCTTGATCCTCCTATGCCAGCTATCTCAGGGTGAGCGCAATGTCAGCGATCTGGAGTCACTGCTGGGGATACAGCAACCGACGCTTTCTCAACAGCTGGCTGTGCTTCGCCGCGAAGGCCTGGTAGAGACCCGCCGTGACGGAAAGCAGGTGTTCTATCGCATCAGCAGTCCCGCAGCATTGGCGGTCATCCAAACCCTGTATCAACAATTTTGCGTCGGAGAAGGTCCATGAATGTCGACTGGCTCAACTTCACTCCCTGGTCGTCCCTTGCTGGCGGCGCATTGATTGGCTTGGCGGCCAGTCTATTCGTCGTCGCTAACGGGCGTATCGCAGGCATCAGTGGTCTGATCGGCAGTCTTTTACAGCGTGGGAGCGAGGGGGTAAGTGAGAAAGCACTTTTTCTCCTGGGCCTGCTCATCGCGCCACTTCTATGGGGCTTGTTCGCCACGTTGCCGCAGATTGAGTTCAAAAGTGGCTGGTTCGGACTGATCGTCGCCGGTCTATTGGTGGGCATCGGCACACGATACGGTTCAGGTTGCACCAGTGGCCATGGGGTGTGCGGCATATCGCGCCTTTCGCCGCGATCGATGGTTGCCACTGCGTGTTTCATGTTCAGTGGTTTCGTCACGGTGTTTGTCTTGCGTCATCTGCTGGGGAGTTGAACATGACCAAACTGACTGCGTTCATTGCGGGCCTGCTGTTCGGCTTGGGTCTGCTTCTGGCAGGCATGGCCAACCCCGGCAAAGTACTCGCTTTCCTGGATCTAACCGGTGCTTGGGACCCTTCCTTGGCGTTGGTCATGGTCGGGGCAATTGGTGCGGCCATTGGCCCGCTAACCTGGGCACGACAACAATCCAGTTCGCTGCTGGGAAGGCCAATGCAGCTACCGGTCAAACGTGAGCTGGACCCGCGCTTGATTGGCGGGAGCCTGGTGTTCGGCATCGGCTGGGGAATCGCTGGCATCTGTCCGGGTCCCGCAGTGGCAATTCTGCTGACAGGACGCTGGCAAGTGATCGTATTCATGTTGGCCATGCTGGCCGGCATGTTGTTGTTTACTGCGCTGGAGACCCGGCGTAGCCATTGATTGGGAGATCGCCATGAAAGCGAACATTGGAACCATTGACCGCAGCCTGCGCATTATCGCCGGTCTGCTGCTCATTGGCCTCAGTCTGTCCGGTGTGATCGGCGTGTGGGGTTGGATAGGTTTAGTGCCGCTGGCCACTGGCATTTTCCGTTTCTGCCCTGTCTATACATTGCTAGGCATCAAAACCTGTAACCGTTGCTGAGCGACCACCGTTGCACACTTGCGGGTGCCTGAAGGTGCCCGTGGTGGGTTGCTGGTGTTTAAAACTATTCTGAGCGGAGCAGTTTCAAAACCTGTTTGAACAAGGAGATTTTGATGTCCGACCTGAACGATCCACGCGTGTTCTTTGCCGCTGAGCGAACGTTGCTGGCATGGAACCGAACCAGCCTTTCGCTGATGGCATTTGGCTTTGTGATTGAACGATCCGGACTACTGCTGCAAATGCTGAAGCCGGGCGTTCTGGGTCCTCCTGGGAAACATTTTTCGTTCTGGATCGGACTGGCTTTTCTGATGCTGGGTTCATGGGTTGCCTGTTGGTCATCCTGGCAATACAAAAAGGTAGTCAAGACCCTCAAACCCGTTGAGATCCCGCTTGGCTACAGCGTCAATGCTGGCCCTGGCATAAATGTCATTACGGCAATCCTGGGCGTTTTGCTCATGGCCTATTTGTCCATGATGTGAGCGAGGCTGGCCTGCCTGATCTCGCTCGGTTTTCCCACCACTGCTTCTGCATATTTGGGTCTAACGGTCGCCTCACCGATGTTAACGGTGCAGGCTCCAGCTTTGTCTACCCGGTTTTGTCCAAGCGAGTTCGGCAATCAACGCTACATCTTGAAAAATGGATCATAGGCTACGAGGAGGCCCGCCCATTCCGAGCCTCCCCCGAGTGAATAGGTTAATTGCTGACCGAAGCGATTTGCGCCGCACGACGGTTCTTTTTGCCAATCATAAACACCAATAGCGAACCAATTGCGGTCAATGCACAGAGCGGCATCAGTGCGATAGGAAAGCTCCCGGTCTGATCACGCAACACCCCAATCACTGAGCTCATGGCGCCGGTCCCCAGGTGGGCAAAGGTATTGATCGCCGCAATCCCGGTGGCCAAAGTCGCTGGTGGCAGGGATTCGGAACAAAGTGCCCAGAACGGCCCCTTGATCGCATAGTTACCCATCAATACGAGCGTCATTGTCATCGTTGTCTCCCCTGCCACCTCGCGCCGCGAGGGTGTTCCAGGGTCAGGCGCTTTCCTCGAACACAATTGCTCCCCGCACCAGGAATAAATGCGCAATCCATCTAACCCGGTGGTCTCAGCGACTCAATCAGTCCTTGTTCGCGAACAGGGCCCCACGCTCAAAACAACTGCTTACACAATAGAAATACATAAAGTCCGATCTTGTACTACCGAGTGTTAGCTTGTGCGCCTTTTCGGGCCATGAGATGCCAACGCCTTCATCATGCACATAAAGCTCCCCAGCATTCCGGCCCTAGGTGTTTACCTCGCCCTTGCTTGCCTCTTTGCGGGCGCATGGTTCACCCACCCTGCCCCCAAGCATTCCTCCTTTGCCCCGACAAGCCCGGTTTTGCCGGTGACGGATCAGACGGCCAAACCCATTTATACCAGCCGTTTCGCCTCCTCCGGGCTGGTGGACTTCGTGCATTCTTCAGCGGTAACAGCCTTGCCTGACGGCAGCTTGATGGCGGTCTGGTTCGCCGGCACTCGCGAAGGCGCCGCCGACGTGCAGGTGCGCTCCGCTCGCTTCAACGTGAGTACCGGCGAGTGGGGTGAAGAACAGGTCATGGCCACTCGGGAATCGACCCAGCTAAGCACTCGAAAATACATCCGAAAACTGGGCAACCCGGTCATTGCACTGGCGCCGGACAATCGCCTGTGGCTGTTCTTCGTCTCCGTGTCCATGGGCGGCTGGGCCGGTAGCGCGGTCAATGTGATGGTTTCAGACGACTTGGGTATGAATTGGTCGGCACCGCGCCAATTAATCACTTCACCCTTTCTGAACATCAGCACCCTGGTCCGGTCGGCACCGGTGTTCCATGCCGACGGCTCCATCGGCTTGCCGGTCTACCACGAGTTTCTGGGCAAGTTTGCCGAGTACCTGTACTTGAGCGCAGACGGTGAAGTGATCGATAAATACCGCATCAGCCACGGCAATAACTCATTGCAACCCGCGGTCGTTCCGCTGGACGGTCAGCGTGGTATCGCCATGTTGCGTTATGCCGGCGACACGCACCACCGAGTCCTGGCGAGCCGCACCGAGGATGCCGGACAGACCTGGAGCGAACCTTATCCGCTCGATCCATCGAACCCCAATTCCTCGTTGGCGGCCGTTGCGACGCCCGGACACGGATTGCTGGTAGCGCTCAATGACCTGCAAGAGGGGCGCTTCAAGCTGAGCCTCTATCTCACCGATGCGAAAATGGACGATTGGCGCCTGGTGCGCGATCTGGACAAATCACCGGACCCCGAGGGCGATCCGTATTCACCCCTCGCCTACAAGGAACTCATCGGGAAAGAGTTCCGCGACTCCAGTGGCAAGCTCCGCCAACCGCTGGAGGCGCGATTCCTCGACAACCTCGACAAACGCGTCTGCAAAAGCGAAGGGTGTGAGTTTGAATACGAATACCCGTACTTCATCCGCAGCCCCGACGGGATGTATCACTTGGTTTATACCTGGAACAACACCTTCATCAAACACGTGTCTTTCAACGATATCTGGCTGTCCGAGCGTCTCAAATGATCAGCCTGTGGCAAGCCCATCTCAGCTTCGCAATGATCATCTTCCTGGCAATGCCGTCTTTTGGCCTGAACAGGGTCTGGCGCATCGCGCTGTTGCTTACATTGCTGGTCGCAAGCTTCATACCACTGGACGGGATTTCGCTGGCCGCTTACTTGCGCAGCCACATGGATGACCTCGCGATCACCTCATTGGTGTTCATGGGGTGGGGCTGCCTGCGTCGACTGGATGTGTTGCCGCCCGCGCAGCGTGATCAAACCGGCGTACTGATCCTCTTCGCCGTCATGGCCCTGGTGTTATATCCGGCAACGCTGGGCTTGAGTGATCTGGACCCTTACCGACGGGGGTTCAGCCCACGCCCCCTGTTGTTTGTCGTTGCACTGCTGACGTTCAGCCTGTTTTACCTGCGCAATTACCTGGCCGTCGTGTTGTTGACGAGCGCGACCCTGGCCTTCCTCGCCGGGATCAAACCTTCCCACAACTATTGGGACTACCTGATTGATCCACTACTGGGCCTGTATTGCGGCCTGACGCTGCTGGTGCTGGGGACGCGCTGGACGTATCGCCGATGCATCACGCTGCGCCGCCCAATACCAAACGAATCCGTTTGAAAATTAACGAAATTCTTAATAGGGAAACATCGATGGGCTGGCTGAAATCGAGACGTTTGCATTACTGGCTGGGCGCAACAGCGATCGCGTTTGTGCTGTTTGCACTGCTGCGGGTGGTGTTCTTTTTCGGCTTTTCCGGTTTCGACGCCAAAGCCCTGAGCGACGACAATGCCGTTCTGGAAACTCTGGGCATCGGCTTTCGCTTCGACTTGCGCCTGGCCATTCTGGTCATGCTGCCATTGGCGTTATTGGCCTGGATCCCTCGCTGGAACCTGATCAGTAGCCACCTCGTTCGCTGCATCGCCCGGGGATATCTGGTCGCCGTTCTCAGCGCCATGCTGCTGATCTACATCGTCGATTTTGGCCATTACGCCTACCTCGGCGTGAGGATCAACGCCACGGTGTTGCGCTTCATCGAGGATGCGCAAATATCCCGTGATATGGTCTGGCAAACCTACCCGGTCATCTGGATTTCATTGGGTTGGCTGGCAACCGTCGCGTTCGTGACACTGGCGCTGATCCGTTTGGAGCGCGTCACGCTGGACCGCCCCCGCAACGTCATTCACCGGCTCTCCGCGGCGTGGGGCAGTGCGTTGATGGTCGTGCTGGTACTGCTGGGTATTTTGGGCCGTGTCGAGCACTTGAACCTTGAAAATCCGGTGCCATTGCGCTGGAGTGATGCGTTCTTCTCGGGCAATAACCAGATCGCCGCATTGGGCCTGAACCCGGTCATTTTCTTCTACGACACCGTCAAAGTCGGCCAGTCGCGCTATGACGAAGCGACAGTACGCGAACTGTATGCGGTCATGACTAACTATCTGGGCGTTGATAAACCCGATCCACAGGCCCTTGACTTTGTCCGTCACCAGGCACCACAACCCTACAAAGTAGCGGGCTCGCGGCCACCGAACGTGGTGTTCGTGATGCTTGAGTCGCTGGGCACCAGCGCTGTCGGGGCCTATGGCAACCCGATTAATCCGACGCCCAATATCGATCGCCTGGCCACGCAGAGCTGGTTCTTCAAGCACTTCTATGTGCCGGTGACAGGGACCGCAAAAACCGTCTGGGCCAGCATCAGCGGAGTACCTGACGTTACTCGCCAGGATACCGCGACGCGTCATCCACTGATCACCAACCAAAACACGCTGGTCAATGCCTTCACCGGCTACGAGAAGATCTACACCATTGGTGGCAACGCCGGTTGGGCCAACATGAATGCCTTGATCAAACAAAGCATTGACGGCGTTCGCCTGTACGACGAGCGAGACTGGAAATCCCCAGTGGTGGATGTCTGGGGCATTTCGGATCTGGACCTGTTCAAAGAGACCGACCAGATCCTGCAAACGCTGCCCAAGGACAAACCGTTCTTCGCCTACGTACAAACAGCCGGCAACCATCGCCCCTTCACGATTCCAAAGAGCAACGACGGATTCGAGGTCAAGCACCCTACTCTGGAGCAAGTCCAGGCCGCCGGTTCGCGCAGTGTCGAACAATACAACGCCGTGCGTTTGCTGGACTTCAACATCGGACGCTTGATGGAAATTGCCAAGGCCGGCGGCTGGTACGAAAACACTATTTTCGTGCTGTTTGGCGACCACAACACCCGCATCGCCCAGATCCCTTTCCTGCCACCGGCCTACGAGCAACTGGGTCTGGAAAGCAACGCAGTGCCGATGATCATCCACGCGCCCGCCCTGATCGGCACGCGCAAGGTCGAGGAAGCCGTCGGCCTGGTGGACTTACTGCCAACGGTGGCCGGTATGGCCGGCCTTGAATTTCGCAACAGCGGCATGGGACGTGATATTCAGCAACCTGCACCCGAAGGCGAACGCGTGGTGCCATTGGTGTTGCGCGAAGGCACGTTCCCGCTGATTGCCGGCGTGACTCAACATTACTTGCTACAGATGGAACACGACGGCAGCTCGCCAACTCTCCATGACCTCGCCTCACCGACGCCGCTGGACAACGTCGCCGAGCAACACCCCGAAGAGTTCAAGCGATTGTCAGAGTTGACCCGCGCCATGCATGAAACCTCACGGTTGATGCTGTACCAGAACGTGCGGAAATAACGCCGGGATTTTTGCCAACCATGGGAAGGTGTGTTCTTGCTGGAGGTGCGGTAATCCCGGAATCCGGGATTACCCACGATGCAGGAGTTACGGGCTGACTTAACGATTCAAGAATGAATATAAAGCCCGCCCGCAGGGGTGATGCCGCGCTGCCAGGATGATTGCAATGATGTTGCGCGACAGAACTTGGCGATCTTGTAAAAGAGCTAGATCGTTAGCTCTTTGTTGAGGTTGCTCATCACAAATGTATAAGCGTCTGGTGATGTGAAAAAAGAGTGCCACGCATAGGGTGCTCTGAAGTAAGTGTGATTCCCCGACCGCCAGATAACGACGACATGTCCCGCGAGACTTGCGCCGGCAGCCGCTAACTGAAACGTCCTCATAATCGCTTCTTGCGAGTGGTTAGACTGACTGCCGAATGAAGCATCCAGTGGGAAAATTATCATGTTTTGCCCACCCTGACGCACATGAGCGATGAGGTACTTTGCCATCTCCTTCTCCTTGAAATTACTACCGTTACTGTCCACCCTCGTGCATTCGAGGGCGTGGGCCCGCTAACGCTTCGAGTACGATCGCCCATTGATATAGATGATGAAAAAACATGATTCCAACAACCCGCTGAAGGCGCGTCAGAACGCCCCCCCGAGTGACGACCCACTATCAGAACCGGACATTGTATTTATTGCTGGCAACATTAAATGTCGCCATAACTCTTACAGCATTATCACCGAAAAATTTCCGAACAACACCGTCATACACACAGAGCACAACACCTTCACCCGGCACATATGAACTACCATTATTCACCAGCGCCAAGTTGTACACATCATAACTATGCGCAATATCCGGCATGAGCTTATCGCAAATAGCAAGATGATCAGGCTCGCCAGCAATTACCATGACAGGGGAAAGCAGGGCCAGCAGAAAGAGTAACTTTTTCACTTTTGCTTCGCCTTTAGTGTATTAACTACCAATGGCGCCGGATGGTAATTTGAGCCTGATTAGCTGTCAATATGCGATATCTGCTAGCTTTTTTGCGGCATCTGATTTCATCAAATACAAATCCTGGTTATTTAAACACTGGGAAATCAATAATTAATCCGACATACCAACTAGGTTAATACCGACTTTTTAATCGTCAGAATCATTGAAGCCTCTTAACGACACAGGGGAATAAATGGCTGTCCCTCATACAATTAAGCCTATTCGCTCTGACTGCCAGTCCAGGTGTCCGCTACATCATCTGTCGGCTTGTCAGTAGTGATGAGCTTCTCGATACCCCAGTCACCAGGCACATGCCAATCCTCGCCGAAAAGTTCGGCCGGGTGCATCGTACGATCGGAGCCATTTCCACAGGCCAAGGACTTCGCCGGACAATAACGGTCGCACCCCCAACAGATCCGTTCGGGGTGCTTGGGGTTGATGGGGAAGTTCTTGGCCATGCCGATCTCCGGTCATTGGGAGGCTTTATTCCAACCTACAGACGTTACGCAAAGCCAGCCTTGATACACATCAAGAATCGACATCGGGTGACTGCGCTCACCTCCTTCGCAATCCCGGGGCTAAGCTAATGCTTTAATAGAATTGGAGACGTGTCTCATGCTCAATAAAAATCCTTTCCCAAGCGGCCTATCAACTTGGGACGATCAAGATGCCGCAACATCTCTCGATGACAAAGCGTTTACCGCTCCGCCCGCCTTGACCAACGCCGAACTGGTTCATCTGCGTGTCCGAGTGATTGCCCTGGAAAACCTGGTCATCGCCCTGCTGGCCGATGGATCGGAACACCAACTCAGCATGACGGATCTCAGAGGCTGGCTGCGGATCATCAGTGTCGGGGGTAGACGATCAATACGCCTTGATTTGCATCAAGCACAAGCAACGTCTTGGAAGAACAGGCCACCGTTCAAAGCCGTTCACCAGGTCAGATAGAACATTCCCTTGGCCAGCAGCACGATAGCGACCATGTGACAGAACAGGCTGCCGTGGATGAACTGCAGGTATCGCGGGCTCATTCGGCCACTTTTGAACAAAAACATGGCCACCAGGAAGTGCAGCAGTACGCTGACGGCCACCGCGATTTTTATGGCCAGCAATGTGCCGAACGAGGAAGCCAATGGTGAGGCCAGGACTGGCAGATAGCGCAGCCCGACCATGCCAAGCCCCGCACCAAACAATACCAGTAGCACCCACGGCATCAGCGAGCGCGCTCGCCGGCCGATGCCCTGCTCGACCAGCAGCATGACCCTGGCAGGTAGCTGTTTGCGGATGCTTTCAAGGAACAGCACTTCGAAGAACACAGTGCCGATAAAGATCAGGGCGGCAAACAGGTGCAACGTCAGAAACAGCGGATAGATCATGGAGGTTTCGCCTTGAGTCAAGGCAACCCGTTACGGCACAAACGTACGGGATGTCGGTCTCTGGAGACTACAGAGCCGTCCGATCCATGTGGTTGACATCGATCAAGAAAGCCACAGACCCCACACTCACCGTGCTTCATCATAATCAACGTACAGGAGCGACCATTTCACCGTTGCTCGATAGAAAAACCTGATTGGAGGCCTGTCTAAACATCGTGACCTGGTATGAACGCAGGTTCGGCTGGAGATTCCCCACTATCGCGGGCTGATGAACGCAAACCACATCGCCAACTACATCATTGAAAGCGGCACGGTGAACCAGGACTTCATCAATAAGCACACCCGGTTTGCCCTGGGCCTTGACAACATCGGCGACGGTCTGCGTCCGGACGACCCACGGGAACGCCCCCTCTTGGCATGGCGGATTTCGCCACGCGTCCAAGCCAGTGCCCACAGCGAGAGCCAAATATTTTCTCATGAGAAAAGTCCAGGGCGCGGGCAGCACAGTGACAGCACCGGACAAGGCCATTACAATTTGATTAACATCTAGCGACTTGAGTGATTGAATACACCATGGAAAGTAAGACTGCGCGCCTCACTGTGCTCATTGATCCCGTCAAGAAAAAAGCGTTCGAGGAACTCTGTGCAGCGCAAGACCTGACGTCTTCGCAGGTTGTCCGTCAACTGATTCGTGACTACCTGGACACCCACGGTGCCAGCTATTCGACCAAGAGCAAGCATGCCACCGGCACCAAGTCATAACCCAATACAGGCAGTTAGCTGCTAGAGGATCGACTTACCCTCTGCGAGAGTGAAAGCTTTATCCAGCGCGGTGTTGAAGTCGGCGTGGTAATGCTCCATGCCGATTTCTTGCAAGATACCTACCCTATCAAGCTTGTTGAGCACCTTCGCGTTCGCCTCGCAGAGTTTCACGACGATATTCCGCTTGTGCAGTTGCTGGATGACCTCCTCCAGCACCTGCAATCCAGTGATATCCATAAACGGTACGCGCTTCAAGCGGATAATCAGCAGGCGCGGGTCGGTATGGGTCTGTGCCAGGACACGCTCGAAGGTCTCAGCCGCGCCAAAGAACAATGGCCCTTCAATTGTATAAATCAGTGTCCCTGGAGGCAGGCGAACATGCCCGTTGGCCCTCAACTCGTGTTCTAGCTCGTGCTCGACGACCTGTTGCACCTCGACAGATGAGGCCATTCGACGCATGAAGTGCAACATGGCGAGAATAACGCCGATATTCACGGCGATCACCAGATCACTAAACACAGTGAGACTGAAGGTGATGAGCAGGATAGCAACGTCTGCGCGTGGGGCCCGCTGGACCATGCGTTTGAAGTGCTTCAACTCGCTCATGTTGTACGCGACCACGAAAAGAATCGCGGCCAGCGCGCACAGGGGGATGTTTGAGGCTAGTGGTGCGAGGAACAGAATAATAAGCACCAAGGTGACCGCGTGCATAACGCCGGCCAGAGGGCTCGTACCGCCGTTGCGGATATTGGTTGCAGTACGGGCAATGGCTCCGGTAGCGGCGAAGCCGCCAAATAATGGCGAGACCAAATTAGCCACTCCCTGACCGATCAATTCCTGATTGGAATCGTGCTTGGTGCCCGCCATGCCATCGGCCACCACTGCGGACAACAGCGATTCGATTGCTCCAAGCATGGCGATAGCGAATGCCGGACCAATCAAATCGATGACGCGAGACATTGTAACTTCAGGCAGGCTCAACGCTGGAAGGCCTTGAGGTATGCCCCCAAATGCGCTGCCAATTGTGGCTACCCCCTCGAAATGAACGATTGACTGTATCGCTGTCGCTACCGCCATTGCGATTAGCGGGCCAGGTACCCGTTTGAGTCCGGGAATTTTAGAGGCAGTAATGACCAGGAAAAGGCTAATCACCGCCAGCAGAGTGGTGGCGACATGAAGATCCGGCAGGGCCTGGAGCAAATGCCAGAACTTGTCATGGAAGTGCTCTCCACTGACAGCCGGTAAACCGAAAAAGTCTCTCCACTGCCCGACCCAGATAATCACGCCAATGCCCGCGGTGAATCCGACAATCACCGGGTCAGGGATAAACTTGATGACTGAACCGAGCCGTGCCATCCCCAGCAATAACAACATGGCCCCCGCCATCATCGTGGCGATTTGCAATCCGTCAACGCCATGCTTGGCCGTGACTCCCGCCAGAATCACGATGAACGCACCTGTCGGCCCGGCAATCTGCAAGCTGCTTCCCCCAAAGAGTGAAACCAGCAGACCACCAACGATTGCGGTGTAGATGCCTTGCTCAGGTTTGACGCCAGACGCAATGGCAAACGCCATTGCCAGGGGGAGCGCAACGACCCCGACGATCACACCGGACACTAGGTTGCGAAGCCAGTGTCCTCGCCCCAACAACCCCGCCTTCCATGCCTCAGCAATCGCAATCATGGCTAGATCCTCAGTGGATGCATGTGCATAATATTAACATCCAGTGATAATTTAAATGCCCTTGATCAACCGCCTCGTGCGGCTGGTAATTTTTTACAGTGAAAGCTCAGATGGAGCTGGCCGGGCATGCACTGCCAATACAGAATTTAAGAACGCGCGTAGCGTGGTAACTGACATGAATCGTAAAAATGTGAAAGACAAACATGCCGAAGGCGTGACTTTTGACACCCATGTAATCGCAAACCCGACTAACCCCAAGGAGTGGATTGTGTTCTTCAAGAAGGACGCAGGGAGAAGTTATTTCTTGGTTGATGACAACGAAGAAGTCGAGACTTTCGGGCATCTGGATGACTTGATCGCTGAGCTTCGAGACCTGGGTCTCAAAACCGCGGAAATCCACTTTTAGCCCTTGGATTGCGCCATGCAGACATGATCATATCGGTGAAGATCGAGTAGCTAGTCAGTCAAAGCAGAGCACTTGGGTCTAGCCGCTCTGTGCCATCGATCAGTTGGGGGCGCAGCCGGCATCAGCGGCATCGTCGGCGGGCTGTTGCGCCCGATGGCCGGCCCACCATGATGAAGGCTAGAGAGGGATCCCAAGCCCCGTTGGGGATTGGCAGGGATTTGTCCTGGCCCCGCGTTGGGATTGATGGGCTCAGGCATTCTCAAGGGCGTGGTGTTTGTCATGGCCATGTTGGCTGGTATGGGGCTGTTCGAAAGGCTTGAACGACAAAGACGCCCAGAGTCACCGGTTCCAATTTCCGAGAATAAATCCAGTTGATTTTATCCAGGAGCCAACCCTGTTCGCCTGAGGCGTTATTGTTTCTTGAGTACCTGTTCGCCTGAGGCGTTATTGTTTCTTGAGTAACAGCAGGAGTAGCGCTGTGAAGGCAATCACTGCCCCCATGAGGAATGTGCTGTCCGATCCAACGCTTTGCCATAACCCGCCCGCTATTACACTGGCCATCAACATACAGACACCGCTGACCAGATTGAAAATGCCGAAGGCGGTTCCCTTGAGTTCTCTGGGTGATTTATCAGCTACCAGCGAGGCAAGAATGCCTTGGCTAAATCCCATATGGAGTCCCCACAGCGCGACACCCAACATCATCGTGATCACTGAACTGGACTGAGCAAGCACAAGATCCGCCAGGACGAGTAACCCCATGCCCACACAGAGCAGCTTCGTGCGACTGACACGATCGGACAGCCAGCCGGCCGGGTAAGCGGACAACGCATAAAAAAGTGCCATGATCACCATCACCAGCGGTACCCAGGTGATCGACAGTCCTATCTGCTGCGCCCGCAATACCAGAAACGCCTCGCTGAAACGGGCAAGTGTAAACACCCCGCCAATAATGACGACCCACCAATATCCGGAGGAGAAGTCGTGAAGGACGCTCCAATGAATTGGAGAACGGAATCTATGTGTGCTGGAGGCCTGGGTAGATTCTTTTACTCCAGCGACAATGAGCACCACCGCTACTGTTGCGGGGATCACTGCAAACCACAGCACACGCTGGATATCTGCAAGCCATAGCATAAGCAGGATGGCCAGAATGGGGCCAAGAACAGCACCCACGGTATCCATCGACTGTCGCAGCCCAAAACAGGCACCCCGGATTTCTGCTGGCGACACATCTGCAACCAAGGCATCTCGGGGTGCACCACGAATGCCTTTGCCGATTCGATCCAGAAAACGTGCGATAAAGACGACTTCAACCGAATGCGCAAGAGGAAAAAGTGGTTTGCTCAGAGCCGCTAAACCGTATCCAAGCAGCAGCAACCCTTTGCGCCGCCCCATAAAGTCGCTGATAGCGCCAGAGAATACCTTGACCAGCATCGCGGTCGACTCTGCAATCCCCTCGATCACGCCGACGGTCAACGCATTCGCACCCAATGTCGTCACCAAAAATACAGGGAGCAAGCTGTGTACCAGTTCAGAGGATAGATCCATGAACAGGCTGACAAAGCCCAGCGCCCAGATCGTGCGCGGAATACGAATAGGCTCAGCTTTAGTACCTGGACTTTCGCTACTCATCGTTTCGTCCTTTGCCCATCAGCACTGAAGAGAGACTGCGAAAATCAAAGATCCTCTAATTAATAGCGCAAATGCATCGATTAAAACGGTTTTCTGAAAATCCCCAATCCACTTCGTTGCCTGGTCACCAAGAACCAGAGCGTTGTCGTCAGTTCCCCTCCTCAGTCCCCGCCAAGTGTCCTCCCATACCTTCTCCCCTGCGCCCTATTCGTGCTGAACAATAGCGGTTTGTGTGTATCGGTGTGGTTGAACACCGCGAAGCATTGAAATCAACTCGACTTCTTTTTGACATTTTTTTCCCAAACGGCCTCGTAAGGTGCGTTATCCGGCCAAACAGGTAGCAGTCAATGAATCCACCCAGCTCTTGCGACATGGACGAAGCCACCCTCAGCCAAGCCGCTCATTGGTGTATGCGTTTACAAGAAAACACCTGCACGCAGGAGGAAAAACTGGCCTTTAAGGAGTGGATTCAGATGGATCCTCGCCACGCCTTTGAATACGCAAAAATGCTGGAAATCTGGGACCTCAGCGACCAGTTGCCAAACCATCAAAACACCTCGAAAAAGCTGCTGACTGATAGATCGACGCAGCAGAACGGCGCGCACAAAATGTGATGCGCTGAAACGGTCGCACCATTGCAGTGCAATCTGTTGGCGAAAACCGCTTTCCTCAACTAGGGTCTCTACGCAATCAAACGCCCCCGCTCATAGGTGGGGGCCCCTGATCAAGGAGAGATAAATGCCGTCCATTCGCAGTGTCGAAAAAACCTATCGCGCCTGGTCGAGCCCGATCCTGTTGGAGCTCAAGGAGCGAGAACACCAACTGGACCCCGTCGCGCGCCAGGCGCTCGAAAACATCCTGGTAGAAAGAAGACTGATCAACCTCGGCAATCCTTCAGGCAGTGAGCGGCGCAACGCGGGTCGGGACAACCATCAGTAAACCGCGTCCGATGACCGGTACACATTCTGCCTTTTGCTCATGCAGACAGAAGTCCGAAATCCAAAGGAACTGGCACTACGCCATTAATGTCGTAGCGGTAGCACCTGGAGAATCGGATGACTCACACTCGCTATTTTCAAATCACCTACCGTTTCAACGATGACCGGCACGTTTTCGTACAGCCAGACACGCACATGAGTCACGCAGACGCATGGTATTACGCTTGCCTGCATTCAGGGCTGGGACTTTCATATGGGCAAAATCACGATCAACAAAACGACGAGGCACTTCGAAGTCACGCGCAAGCAGGCGGCCTGATCGATGTCAGCTGGGAAGAATTACCCAGTTGAAAAGGCCGGTGCGCCTCTTTACAGACAATCCTTCACGGCTTTGCGCATGGCGCCGGACTTGGCCCAAGGTGGCCCCTGATACAGCGAAACCCGACTGCCGTCCTTGTACTTGACGATATCGAGAATTTCATCCGCGGTGATGATGCTCGGCGCATTCAGCCGATAGCCATTGGAAATGCCGACCTGGGTCGTTTTCGGAATTTCTTTCTGCCACGCCGGCAAAATACACGCCGCCAGTTCTTTGGGCGGCTTGTCGCTGTATTTGCTGACGTTGGGTTCACCCGGCACCACAGACGCCGGCAACGAACAACCTGCCAGCATCGCCAGCGTTACTCCCCCAATCCACATCCGCATGACGCATCCTTATCCCGTAAAACGCGAAATGTAACGCTTCGCCGGCCGGACATCCATCTATTGAATACAACTCAATGTGGAGCATTGTTTCCTGGAGGCTCTGGATAGGTTCTTTCGTTGAGATAAGCCATCCACCGCTCATAGGCTTCATGCTGCCATTGCGTGACCCGCTCCCACTCCGGGCCGCTCAGTTGATGCGCTGAAATCAGCTTCATCATCTCTGTGGTGGCGGTATCCAGGTCAACAATCAACTCATGGGCATGAAATTTGAAGTCATCGGTATTGCTCATAGAGTGTGGCCCCGTCCTGACGAAGTTCATTGACCTTCGTACGACAACCGCGAAGGTCACTCGCCCTCAACTTCCCGACCAACGGACGCACCTTCTATCCCGCGGGAATCTGACGAACAAACGTTACGCCGTTCTAAATGGAACTACTCTTTCTTATCGAGAGATTGCTGGAGGTCGTCATGTGGCTTAACGAAGATGAAAACGCACTTCGCCGTGACCTGCAAAGCGTTGCGTCAGATTTGAGGTGGTCGGCGGTCGAGTTGCTGCGCATTGAGCAACAGCTACGCCAGGCGGGTAATGAGGTGGATGCGCAAGCCGTTCTCAAGTTATGCGCGTTGTTTCAGGGCGATGAAGCACGCCTGGCGGGCTATGCCGAGGAAGTGAAAGCCAAGGTGATCAGTCGGAAGAAGGCCTCACTAACGGGAGCACTGTCATGAACAAGTTTCACCCTGGCAGTCCTGCTGGCGGTGGGTGGCTGCAGCACCGAGGAACATATTTACGGTACCCAGCCCTTGGTCGCCAAAGTCCAGACCGGGATGAGCAAGGATCAAGTGCAGCAGATCGGCGGTCAACCGGTCTCGATCACCGACCGCACGGTGCAGCCTGGTAGTTGTTTTGACTACACATTGACGCACGCGGACCAGCATCAGCCGTACAACGTCAGCTTCGATGGCAACGGCAAGGTCGACCACAAAAGCTTCATGACTTGCGCGCAATGGAGTCACGTTCAACAGAAAGCCAGGGAACCCTCACACTCAAGCGGTGGCGGAGGCTACTGAGCGAACTAGCCGGCAACAGGCTTGTTGCAGGTATCCCGCCATTTATCGGCGAAGGTGTTGATTGCCTGGCTTTTCTGCGCTTGAGAATCGCGAACGGGCTGGCTGTACGCTTCGTTGATCAACATTGCTCCCAACGTGTCGTGGTCGGGATTGCCCGATTTTATGGCGAGCAAACTGGCTTTCGATTCGCCGTTTTGACGAGACTGCATGATCGATCCGGCCAATACACGGAACGCTTCGCAGACCTGCGGGTTGGTTTTAATTTCGCCCAACGCCTGGGCTTGAGCCGGGCTTGCGCAAGCCCAACTTATTGCAGACACCAAGGCCAGAGACATCCAGCGCCCTTTCAACATGGGTTCTTCCTTGAATTGAAAACGGCCACCCTATCACTCCAATGTCGCGTTTAAAATCCTCTGCGCTTCGCTTCTGAAACAAAAAAGCCCCGGCATTCCGGGGCTTCAAGGGTGTCGTCATTCTGACTGCTGAGCTAACGGGCGAACCGTCCTCGCTCTATAGGCGGGAAGCGATGCAGCATAGGCCAGCGCTTCCTCTCTGCTGCTGAAAGACCCCAAGCGGTCACCTTGGGTGCAAACCCGCCAGGGGCCGTTGTTTACGCTCAGTACGTCATAACCGTTCATGTGCATTTTATTCAGTATCGGAACACTCATGGTCACCTCCTGTTCGGTAGTGGAACCGACGATTGCCTGCAATACCTTACACCCGACCTTTGCCCAAGTGCCGACCAGACGTCGCGTCAGTAATCCAGCGTTCAATTGCACTTTTCGCTGAGAACATCGCTCTAACACCTGAAATAGAGATCACGGCCCGAATGTTGCATTTTTATTACGTTTTTATGACACGCAATTGTTAGGTAACCGATGAAAGTACGTGCAACGGTCATTTGCGAACTGGACCGACATGTTCTCCTGGTGCGCAAAACCAGGTGTCGCTGGAGCTTGCCCGGCGGAAAAGTCGAACCCGGTGAAACCACGGCGGGCGCCGCGTTGCGTGAGCTTCAAGAAGAAACCGGCCTGGGCGCCGACAACCTGCTGTACCTCATGGAGCTGGAATCGGGCGGCACCCGCCACCATGTCTACGAAGCGTCGGTGCCGAACCTTGAGCAGGCCCGGCCCCAAAACGAAATCATCGACTGCATCTGGCACCCGCTGGAGACGGTCGACAACCTGAGCACCAGCGACGCCACGCGCCAGATCGTCAAGGCGTTTCGGCGCCGCTTGTAAGCGACTGCTTGACGTAGGTACGGGTTGTTCTCAGTGAGCGTCAGCCCTGGTCGCCGCCACCGACCGGCATGATCATGCCGGTGATGTAGGACGCTTCGTCGCTGGCCAGAAACAGGATAGCGCCTGCCTGCTCATCCAGCGTGCCGTAGCGCTTCATCAAACTGCTGTCGAGCGTCTGGTCGACGATCTGCTGATACCAGACTTTTTCCTCAGGACTTTGCTCGGCAGTGTTGCGCGCAATGACCCGGGGCGGCGCTTCGGTGCCACCGGGTGCGGTTGCATTGACCCGCACCCCGCGGCCGGCAGTTTCGAAGGCCAGGCAAGCGGTCAGTGCGTTCACCCCGCCCTTCGCCGCGCCATACGGCACGCGATTGATACTGCGCGTGGCGATGGACGAGACGTTGACGATGGCGCCACTGCCCTGCTCCAGCATGAACGGCAGCGCCGCATGACAGCACCACAACGTCGGGAACAGCGAGCGGCGGACTTCGGCTTCGATCTGCTCCTCGGCATAGTGCTCGAACGGCTTGGTCCAGATCGTGCCGCCGACGTTGTTGACCAACACGTCGAGACGCCCGAAACGTTCAATGGCGGTGCGCATCACCCGGCTGCACTCACTGTATTGCTCAAGGTCGGCGGTCAGGGCCAGCACCTGATTACGTTGGCCCAACTGCTGCTGCACCTCAAACACCTGCTCGGAGCGGTCGACCAGAATCAACCGCGCCCCCTCAGCGGCCATGCGCTCAGCCACCCGCCGCCCGATGCCTTGCGCAGCCCCGGTAATCAGCACCACTTTTTCGTGAAATCTGTTCATACCCACCTCGTGAAAAAAACCTGACCTGCAGGAGCGAGCCTGCTCGCGATAGCGGTCTAACAGGCGACATTCCCGTTGAATGTCCCGCCCCCTTCGCGTGTACTACTCAAGCCGCGCTGGCGGCGAATTTTTCGTAGTAGAAATTCGCAGGCTGGACGCCTTGCTCACGGATGAACTGGCTGACCGCCTCGACCATCGGCGGCGGGCCGCACAGGTAGACGTCGACGTCACCCTCGTTCAAATGCCGCGGCTCGATGTGCTGGGTCACGTAGCCCTTGAGTGGATACTGGCTGTCGGGGTTGGCCACACAGGCGCTGAAGCTGAAGTTCGGGATGCGTGCGGCGAAGGTTTCGAGGCGGTCGAGTTCCACCAGGTCGAAATCGTTGGTCACGCCGTAGATCAAATGCAGCGGATGTTCGCTGCCCTGCTCGGCTATTTTTTCCAGCATCGCGGTGAACGGCGCCAGCCCCGTGCCACCGGCCAGCAGCAACAACGGACGGCGAATATCGCGCAGATAGAAGCTGCCCAGCGGCCCGGCCAGGTTCATGCGGTCGCCCGCCTTCGCCATGCCAGTCAAAAAGCTGCTCATCAAGCCGCCGGGCACATTGCGGATCAGGAAACTGACTTCGCCGTCGCGCTGCAACGAGCTGAACGAATAGGCGCGGGTCTGCTCGCTGCCCGGAACCCCGAGGTTCACATATTGCCCCGGCAGAAACGCCAGGGTGCTCAACGCTTCACCCTTGATCGACAGCGCGATGGTGCTGTCAGACAACTGGCGCACCGCGCTGATCGTGGCGTCATAACTCACCTGCCGCGTGCGGCAAACCTCCGAGGACGCCGGCACCCGCACCACGCAATCGCTCTGGGCACGCATCTGGCAAGTCAGGACAAAACCCTGCTCGGCTTCTTCCGCGCTGAGAGCGTCTTCGATGTACTCCTCGCCCAAGTCATAACGACCGGCCTCGGCGAAGCATTTGCAGGTGCCGCACGCGCCGTCGCGGCAGTCCAGCGGGATATTGATGCCCTGGCGGTACGCGGCATCGGCCACTGTTTCACCGGCATTGGCGTCGATGAACCGGGTGACACCGTCTTCAAAATTGAATGCAATGGAATGCGTCATGACAGCCGCCTCACAAGTGGTAGACATCGATGACCTGGCGAACGTAATCGTTCTTCAGGATCACTTTCTTGGCCTTGATCAGCGGGTTTTCACCGCGCACATCAAGGGTGTAGAAACTGCTGCCGAAATAGCTGTCGACGGTCTTGTAGCGAAAGCTCAGGGTGTGCCAGTTAAAGCGCACCTTGCACAGACCGTCCGCCTGTTCGAGCAGCTCGATGTTGCTGAGGTTGTGTGAGGTGCGGGTGTCCGGAATGCTCGCGCTGGAACGCTCGGTCTTGATACGGAAGATGCGGTCTTCCAGCCCCGTGCGGTTGCCGTACCAGATCAGCGAGATTTCCCGCTGCGGGTCTTCGGTCAACTCGTCGTTGTCGTCCCAGGACGGCATCCAGAAGGACGCATCGGCGGCGTACAATTCCAGCCAGTCATCCCATTGCTTGTCGTCGAGGTAGCGTGCTTCGCGGTACAGAAAATCACGCACGGCGTCATAGGTGATGGTCATTGCACGGCCTCCACGGCAATCAATTCGGACTGTTCGGCGGCCAGTGCCTTGAGCATCGTCTGCTGCCAGTATTTGTGTTGCAGCACGAACAGGCCTTCGTCCTCGGTGCGCACGCCGCTGAGCAGCGGGTGCAGGTCGATTTCCTTGGCCGCCTCGTCAGCACCCTCGATCCAGTGTTCGGCGCCCCGGGACATGTCATTCCAGGTGGTGACGCTGCCCTGATAGCTGGTCTGGCACGAACGAAACTCTTCCAGATCGTCCGGGGTGGCCATGCCGCTGACGTTGAAGAAATCCTCGTATTGACGAATTCGGCTGGAACGGGCGTGGTCGCTTTCGCCTTTGGGGGCGATGCAGTAAATGGTGATTTCCGTGCGGTTGACCGAGATCGGCCGGGCGATGCGGATTTGCGAGCTGAACTGGTCCATCAGGTACACGTTCGGGTACAGGCACAGGTTGCGCGAGTTCTCGATCATCCAGTCGGCGCGAGCCTTGCCGAAATCCCGGGCCAGTTCGTCGCGCCGCTCGTACAGCGGGCGATCTTCGGGGTTGGACCAGCGCGTCCAGAGCAGCATGTGGCCTTTGTCGAAAGAATAAAAACCACCGCCCTGCTTGGCCCAGGTGCCGGCGCTCATGGTCGGGTTGCTGTCGCCGGCATCGCGTTGTTTGCGCTGGTTCTGGGTGGCCGCGTAGTTCCAGTGCACCGAGCTGACGTGGTAACCGTCGGCGCCGTTTTCGGCGGTGAGTTTCCAGTTGCCTTCGTAGATGTAGCTCGAAGACCCGCGCAGTACCTCCAGGCCATCGGCGGACTGGTCGACGATCATGTCGATGATTTTGGCCGACTCGCCAAGGTGTTCAACCAAAGGCACCACATCGGCCTTGAGGCTGCCGAACAGGAAGCCGCGATAGGACTCGAATCGCGCAACTTTGGTCAGGTCATGGGAGCCTTCGCAGTTGAAGCTCGCCGGGTAACCGGCCGCGGCCGGATCCTTGACCTTGAGCAGCTTGCCGGAGTTGTTGAAGGTCCAGCCGTGGAAGGGGCAGGTGTAGGAGCTTTTGTTGCCGGTCTTGTGCCGGCACAGCGTCGCGCCGCGATGGCTGCAGGCGTTGATAAAGGCGTTGAGCACACCGTCCTTGTTGCGCGCGATGAAGATCGACTGGCGCCCCATGGTGGTGGTGTAGAAATCGTTGACATTGGGGATCTGGCTTTCGTGCGCCAGGTACAGCCAGTTGCCTTCGAAGATGTGTTGCATCTCCAGGTCGAACAGCCGTGGGTCGGTGAACATCTCGCGCTTGCAGCGGTAGATGCCGGTTTCCTTGTCGTCTTCAAGCAGGGAGTGAAGGTATTCGGGTCGCAGGGACATGGCCGCCGCCTCCATTGTTTTTATTCAGGCAGGGCCATGCTAGGACGGAGGGATGAGGCGGACTATCCGCTGGGTGCAGACGTTTATCCGTTTACTGCAGTTGTCGCGGAACCTGTAGCAGCTGTCGAGCCTGCGAGGCTGCGTGTAGCAGCGGCTACGGGGAGGTGTGGTCGGTCAATGGCGGCGTTTGAGGGTGTCGGAGGGCAATTCGCCGAACAGTTTGCGGTAGCTGTCGGAGAACCGCCCCAGGTGCAGGAAGCCATAATCCATGGCCACTTCCGTGACGTTGCGCACGTTGCACGTCGGGTCGCTGAGGCACAGGTTGATGCGCTCTAGTTTTTTCTGCCGGATGTAGTTTTGTGGCGACGTTCCCGCATTGCGCTCGAACAACCCGTACAGCGAACGCAGGCTCATTCGCGCCTGGCGTGCCAGTTCCTCACTGTCGATGTCGTGCTTGAGGTTGCGTGCGATGTAGTCGGCAATCACCTCGAAAGTGGGCGAACCCAGACTTGTGCGAATGACGTTGGTTTTCATCAGGCTGAGCATTTTGCTGACGATGATCTGTGCATAGTGCTCCTGCACACGCGGAATCTGCTCGGTGGCCTCGGCTTCCTGGCAAATCATTGCGAGCAAGCTGACGAAACCCTCCAGCTCATCGAGTTGATAACGACTCTCCAGGAATCGCACGCCCTGCCCCGGATACCGCCAGCGCTGTTCATCGCACACCGATTCAAACAACCGAGTCGGAACCTTGAGGATGAATTTTTCGCAATCGTCGGAATAGGTCAGGTCAACCGGTTCATCGGGGTTGATCAGCAGCAACTCACCGGGCGCGAAGTAATGTTCCTGACCCCGCCCGCGCGACAGGCAGTTGCCCCGCAGCAGCACTTGCAGGTGATAGATGCTGTCGAGTGCGCCGGAGGTCACCCGCACGCTGGCGCCGTAGCTGATGCGGCACAGGTCCAGGCTGGCGAATTTGCGGTGATCGAGGCTGGCCAGCGGCCGGCCGACATTGGGCATCAGGATACAATGGTTGCCGACGTGCTGATTGACGTAACCCGACACCGCGTAAGGGTCGGCATGGTCGAATATTCTGCTGCGCTGACTCAACAGTTGCGCGTGCATCATCGGGTCACTCTCGTTGTTGTTATTGGCGGTGTCAGTTCCATTCTAGAACAGCGCGCATAACATTGTGTCGGCAGACTGAAAACCCCAGTGGGAGCGAGCCTGCTCGCGAAGGCGGCGTCAGCTTCAACATCGACGTTGACTGACACTCCGCTTTCGCGAGCAGGCTCGCTCCCACAGGTTTGATCGCGCTATCAATCTTCCAGCGCGCGAACCCGTTCGTGGCGTTGTTGCTCTTCGGGTTGGGCGGTCGACTGTAGCGTGAAATCAAATTCGATTTCAGCAAACCGCCCGCTCACACCATGCGCCGCGGCGCGTTGTTGATCGTCGCTGAAGCGGATGTGGGCGATCAACTCGTCGCGGGTGGCGTAGGCGAAATCGTCATGCAGGTACTGATCACCATCGAGGTTGATCTGGGTGGTCAGGTGACGATGATCCGGTGCCGAGATGAAGAAATGCACGTGCGCCGGACGCTGGCCGTGACGGCCCAGTTGATCAAGCAATTGCTGGGTCGGACCGTCCGGCGGGCAGCCGTAACCCGACGGCACGATGCTGCGGAAACGGTAGCGACCTTCGGCATCGGTGACGATACGGCGGCGCAGGTTGAACTCCGATTGCGTGGTATCGAAGTACGAGTAAGTGCCGCCAGTGTTGGCGTGCCAAACGTCCACCACGGCGCCAGCCAGCGGTTCGCCGGCGGTGTTGAACACGCGCCCTTGCATGAACAGCGTCACACCCGGATCGAGGCCATCATCGAGTCGCGCTTCGCCTTCGGACAGCGGCGCGCCGGCTACGTACAGCGGGCCTTCGATGGTCCGTGGCGTGCCGCCGGATTTGCCCGCCTGCTCGTCTTCGGCGTCCATCAGCAGGTCGAGGTAATGCTCCAGACCCAAGCCGGCCACCAGCAACCCGGCTTCCTGACGCGCGCCCAGCACGTTGAGGTAGTTGACGGCTTTCCAGAATTCTTCCGGGGTCACCGCCAGGTCTTCGATGATGTTCACCGAATCTCGCAGAATGCGGTAGATCAGGGCTTTGACACGCGGGTTGCCGGCGTCGTTGAGCAGGCCGCTGGCGTCTTCGAGAAACTTCTGTGCGCTGGCAGTGTGGGAAATCTTGACGTTCATGGTGGATCCTCATCTTGTAATTATTAGCGTAGCGAACTGAACAGGCTGGGTTCAGCGGTCATCCTCGCGGATGGAAGACGGATGCCGGCACATCGCGTCGATCTCGATCGCCATGTAGGGAAACAGCGGCAACTGCATCAGCAGGTCGTGCAATTGCTGGACGCTGTCGACATCGAAAACGCTGTAGTTGGCATAGTGCCCGGCGATGCGCCACAGGTGGCGCCACGTGCCCTGCTCTTGCAGGCGCTGGGCCAGGGCTTTCTCGTCAGACTTCAGCTTGGCGGCGGCTTCGGGGTTCATGTCGACCGGTAGATTCACGGTCATTTTGACGTGGAATAGCATGATCTCTCCTCAGGCTTGATGAACGGAAGTGGATGTTTTGTCACGACGGAAAAACGCCAGGCGTTCTTCATCGAGGCTCAGGCCCAGGCCCGGTGTTTGCGGAACATGCAGTTCAAAATCGCGATACACCAGCGGCTCGCTGAGAATGTCTTCGGTCAGCAGCAAAGGGCCAAACAGTTCAGTGTCCCAAGCCAGTTTGTTCAGGGTGATAAAGGCATGGGCCGAGGCCATCGTGCCGAGCCCGCCTTCGAGCATCGTGCCGCCGTACAGGGCGATGCCAGCGGCTTCGGCAATCGCGGCAGTGCGTAACACGGCACGCGGGCCACCGTTCTTGGCGATCTTCAAGGCAAACACCGACGCAGCGCCTTCGCGTGCCAGATTGAAGGCGTCTTCCACGCATTCGATGGATTCGTCGGCCATGATCGGCGCCGGGCTCATCGCATTCAGGCGCGCCATGCCGGCGCGGTTGTTGCGCGAGATCGGCTGTTCGATCAGGTCGATGCCGTTGGTGCCAAGGATTCGGCAAGCGCGCAATGCGACCGCTTCATCCCAGGCCTGATTGACGTCGACCCGCACACTGGCGCGGTCACCCAGGGCTTTTTTGATCGCAATAACGTGGGCCAGGTCGCGGTTGACTTCACCGGCGCCGATTTTCAGTTTGAAGATCCGATGACGGCGCAGGTCGAGCATTTTTTCCGCTTCGGCGATGTCTTTGTCGGTGTCGCCGCTGGCCAGGGTCCAGGCCACCGGCAAGGCATCGCGAACACGCCCGCCGAGCAACTCGCTGACCGGCAGGCCGAGGCGCTTGCCCTGAGCGTCGAGCAACGCGGTTTCGATTCCGGACTTGGCAAAGGTATTGCCGCGGATGCTGCGTTCCAGACGCAGCATGGCGGCGTTCACATTGCCGCTGTCCTGGCCGATCAGCAGCGGCGCAAAATGTTTGTCGATGTTGGTCTTGATGCTGTCCGGGCTTTCATTGCCATAGGCCAGGCCACCGATGGTGGTGGATTCACCGATCCCTTCGATGCCATCGGCGCAGCGCACACGAATGATCACCAGGGTCTGATTCTGCATGGTGTGCATCGCCAGCTTGTGCGGGCGGATGGTCGGCAGATCGACGATGATCGTCTCGATCGATTCAATGGCTGTTGCACGCATGTCGATACCCATCAGGTTCTTAAAGTTCTGGAACCGATTCTCGTACGGCTTTTTTTACGATGCCAATATAGAATTGGTCTGACTTGATACCTTTAAGGTATGCAAACGACCGACGTTCGGAGGCCCCATGGAACTGCGTCATCTGCGGTATTTTCAGGTGTTGGCTCAAACCCTCAATTTCACCCGCGCCGCCGAGCTGCTGCACATCGCCCAACCGCCCTTGAGCCGGCAGATCCAGCAACTGGAAGACGAACTCGGGGTGTTGTTGCTGGAGCGTGGCCGGCCGCTGAAGCTGACGGAGGCCGGGCGGTTTTTCCATGAACACTCCGCCGCCCTGCTCGAACAACTGAACAAGGTTTGCGACAACACGCGGCGAATCGGCCTGGGGGAAAAGACCTGGCTGGGCATCGGCTTCGCGCCTTCGACCCTGTACGGCGTACTGCCGGAACTGATCCGCCGTCTGCGCAGCGGCGAGCCTCTGGAGCTTGAACTGGGGCTGTCGGAAATGACCACGCTGCAACAAGTGCAGGCGCTCAAGGCCGGGCGGATCGATATTGGCTTCGGGCGAATACGCATCGACGACCCGGCGATCATTCAAACGGTGCTGACCGAAGATCGGCTGGTCGCCGCCCTGCCCGCCGGGCATCCCCTGCTGGCCGGGCCGATCAGCCTGCGCGAATTGGCGAAGGAACCATTTGTGCTGTACCCCGGCAATCCGCGCCCGAGCTATGCCGACCATGTGATTGCACTGTTCGAGTCCTATGGCGTGAGCATTCACGTGGCGCAATGGACCAACGAACTGCAAACGGCCATCGGTCTGGTAGGGGCCGGGATCGGCGTCACGCTGGTGCCGGCCTCGGTGCAATTGCTGCACCGCGACGACATTGGCTTTACCCCGCTGCTGGAAGACAACGCCACCTCGCCGATTATTCTCAGTCGGAGGGTGGGTGATGTGTCACCCGGGTTGAATCATTGTTTGAAAATGATCGAAGAGCTGCAACCCCGGGCCTGACCGTCAGCCGGCAAACGCCCGGCGGCCGGCTCTAATCTCGGTACGCAGTTCGCCCACCAGGTCGGAGATTTCGCGCACTGTGGTCAATTCAGCGGTAGACACGCCATTGATCAATAAGTGAATGCACCCGGTGGCTGGCTCGAACACCTTAATGCACAGCAGTCCGTCGGCACTCTTCGTGCATTCGCAAGAAAGTGGCTCGAAGCCAGACTCCACAATGTTGCAAAGGACTGAAATGGGAACCATCGCTGTCGCCTCCGTGGCGGTCGGTCGAAATCAACCTGTTCAGGATAGATGGCCTTTTTCCTTTACGCCCCAGCCAATGCTCACTGAAAGTGATACTTGCCTCGCATATTGGCGAGGTTTTAATGGGAATTCTTGTCCCAGAACCAGTTCCAGAACCCTGGCAGCTCCACTGGCTGGGAACTGTCCTTGACGGTACGCGCCATGGCCGCGCGCAGCACGGCGTCGTGATCATCGTAAAATGGTTTTTGCGCCAATGGCACGCCGGTGGCCTTGGCGCTGTCGATCAGGATTTGCAGGTATTCCCGGGCATGCCGGGCGGTGTAGCGGTTGAGGTCGTGGAAGGTCACCACCACCGGAATCACCCCATCCACGGTCGGCAACTCGCCCTGCGCGATGCGCTCACGCACTTCAGACATTGAACGCAGCATATGAGAGCGACGCCGGGGGCTGGCGTTAAAGCCCCAGATCTTGCCGTCGTTGGCACTCAAATCAGTCAGCAGCACATGCATGCCGTGCTGCTGATACGCCGCGAAGACGCGTTTGTCGTAGTTCCAGAATGGCGGGCGGACCAGGGTCGGCGGCGCACCGGTAATCGCCGCGATGTCGGCACTGCCTTTGCTCAGCGACTGCTCCAGTTCTTCCGGGCTCAGCGAACGGTGATTGGTGTGCCAGTGGGTTGCGGTGTGAAATCCCAGTACCTGCCCTTCTGCGTGTTCGCGATGCATCAGCTCGCGCCCGATATCACTGTCGCCGGCGCGCGGCGCACCGGTCTGCACGAAAAACACCGCTTTGATGTCGGGTTGCAGTGGATTGTCCTTCAGGCTGTCGAGCACCGTAGCGGTAGGGTTCCAGAAACTCGACGCGCTGGGGCCATCGTCGAAAGTCAGCAGAAAACGAATCGGCGCCTGGGCCTGTAGACGGTGTTCCGTCTGCGGGGTCAGTGCGATGGGGGCCGAAATGCAGCCTGCCAGCCCGGTGGCAATGGCGAGTACGCAGAATATGTTGAACAGCTGCTTCATGTTTTGCCTTGGGCCAGACCCTGACGGTCAACACTATGAATGGCAAAAATCCTTCGCCCGCTCTTCCTTCGCCGCCCCGTCAGTGACGCGGGCCGAGGTTTGATCAGGGTATACAGTGTTTGGTTCCGCGACCCGCCCCCCCAACGCACGGGTGATCCGAAAGCTAAGCTGAACATTCCCGTCAGCGCTTTCCAACCGCAGGTTCAGCCGATGTGTGGACGTCTGTCGCAGTACCGTGGCATTCACGATTTCGTTGCCGTGTTGAGCATTCCCGACGCAATGATCAATCACGTCGGGGATGAGCCCTTGGCCCGCTATAACGCGGCACCCACCACTCAACTCGCCCTGCTCCATCTTGAGCCGGACGGGCTGCACGCCGATCCGGTGCGCTGGGGTTGGCGCCCGCACTGGGCCAAGGATCGCGCGGCGCCGATCAACGCGCGGGTTGAAAAAGTCGCGCACGGTCCATTCTTTCGGGCGATCTGGCCTCACCGGGCGATTGTACCGATCGACAATTGGTTCGAATGGGTCGACGCGGGTGATTCGACGCGACTGCCATGGCTGATTCGTCGACAGGACGGCGCACCGAGTTACTGCGCCGCCATTGGCCAGTTCCCGGTCGCTGGCAATGAACCACGCAGCGACGACGGTTTTGTCATCATCACCGCGGACAGCGTCGGTGGCATGCTCGACATTCATGACCGGCGGCCGGTGGTGTTGTCGCCGGAACTGGCGCGCGAATGGCTCGACCCGGCCACGCCCAAAGAACGCGCCGAACAGATGGTGCTGCTGCAAGGGGAACCCAGTGAAATGTTTGAGTGGTACAGGGTCGACAAGGCGGTCGGCAACGTCAGAAACCAGTCTCGCACGTTGATTGACCAGCTTGTTCAGGACTGATCAGTTGAACAGTCCTGTATAGACAGGAAAGTTATCGTTCAATGACTTCAACGCATGAACGTTACACAGACTGTTTCATATCAGAAACACATGCTGCGTGTATTTGAAATCGGCCCTCAACCGCTTGTCCGACAATGTCTTTATCGTACATACATTCACTAACACTAAAGTTAGGATGCGCGCCGCATTTCCAATGGCATCGCCAAGTTGACCAAAAAGTCAACAAAGAAGGAAATCCTTATAAAATCAACAAGCATTGCAGAGAACTAAGTTGCGCGACGATCTTGTAATTAATCAAGTCAGCAGCCTGGAGTGTGTGTACCTGTCCATGACAGAACGCTATCAACTTGACTGCTTTATCGGGCAATACATAAAGACCCGGAACCTGCGTTCTATCCCCAATATCAACAACATCCTGCGTTCGACCCTCGCCACCTACGCCGGCACCCCGCCGGTCATGGTCAACGAGCTAAATGCATGGATCGACAGGAAATTGGGTTATCGGGCTTCCCATCCGGATTTTCCGTCGTTGGAAGACCTTTAAAATGATGCCCGGTGCCGTTCAGCACAAGAACTGAACGAACCGGACTTCGTTGCACTCACAGTAGTAGAGGCCTGCGGGCCTCCTTCTTTTCAGCTTTGTTATTTCTGCACACCGCTTGTAACGCAGATCTACCTGAATTCTCCATTCAACTGCTGAGCCCCAGCCCAGGCTGAACTCAGGAGCAAGACATGAGCGAGCTCGTCCCTTACGCCGTGCACTACTTGTTCGAAGGCGTTCGTCGGCACTTTTTCAAACTGGCCGAACAGTTTTCGGATGTCGACGCGATTCATTCGGCGTCCGCCCATGCCTATCCGCAGTCTGGGCGAAAGATCGCTGCACACGCCACCCTCGACGCCGCGCGGTTGACCGCCACGCAACTGGGCATCACCCAAATACGCTGGAACGAGGCGATCTAACTTATCCAAGCAAAAACACAACCCTGTAGCTGGCGAAGCCTGCGTCCGGCTGCGCAGCCGTCGTAAAATCGACGCATGCGGTGTTTCAGATAGACCGCGTCAGCAGGATTTACGACTGCTTCGCAGCCGAACGCAGCCTCGCGCTGCTCGTCAGCTGCTACAAAGGTTGTGGTGCATGGGGTCAGGGCTTCAGCGGACGCTCTTGGTCGCGCTCTGACAGCTCCCGACTGTCGTCATTTTTCCAGTCCTGCCGCAAACGTTCCTGCCGCTTGATCTCTTCCTCCGTGGGTTCATCCTCATCGTCAAAATCCGGATGTTTTTGATCGTTGGCCATGCGCACCTCTCTTCCAGTGAAGGGACCCATTAAGCGTAGAACACATTTGAGCGTTCGACTCAGAGCCACCAACGCAGCAAAAAGAAAAACACCATGCTCAAGAGCATGCTGAGCAAGGTGTTACGGGTGTAAAGCACCAGCCCCACCGCCACCAGCGAACTGATCAGGTACGGGTTGTCCCACTGCAGATTCAGCTGCTTGTCGGGCATGAACACAATGGGCCCGCAGATCGCGGTCAACATGCCGGGCACGGCAAACCCGAGGAACTGCCGGGCATTGCTGCTCAAGCGCACCGGCAATCGGGGTTCGAGAAACACGTAGCGGTTGAGAAACACCAGCACACCCATTCCGACAATCACCGCCCACACCATCATGCTGTTCGCCCCAGGTAGAGTTTGTTGCAGATAAAACCGGCGGTCATACCCGCCAATCCGGACAGTACAAGCGCCGAGCCCCATTGCCAGTAGCTGAACAACACCGAACAGAACAGCGACACCGCGACACACACTACCGTGGGCACGTTGCGCACCACCGGCGTAATCAAGGCGATAAAGGTGGCGGCGATGGAGAAGTCCAGGCCCAGATGCTCCAGCCCCGGAATGCTGCTGCCCAGCACAATGCCCGCCAGCGTGAACAGGTTCCAGGCAATGTAAAACGTCAGCCCGACGCCCAGCGCGTACCAGCGATTGAATTGCTGTTTGTCGTGCTGACTGGTCAAGGCAAACAACTCGTCGGTGAGCAAAAAGCCCAATCCCACCCGCCAACGCCCCGGCAACGGCGAAATCACCGAACGCATGCTCATGCCATACAGCAGATGCTGCGAGGTCAGCAGCAAGGTGGTCAGCAGAATCGAAAAGACCCCGGCACCGCCCTTGAGCATGCCGATGGCGACCAACTGTGCGGCCCCGGCAAACACAATGCTCGACAAGCCCTGCCCTTGCAGCGGCGTGAGGTTGGCCTCGATGGCCATGGACCCGGCCAGCAAGCCCCAAGGCGCGGTGGCCAGGGACAGCGGCATGATCGCCACAGCGCCACGCAGAAAGGCACTGCGCGGCATGATTGAATTCTTCATAACGCCCTACAACCGGTGAAAGACCCGAGACTGTGCCAGCCGTCGCGGCGGATGGCTTGAACAATCTTGCGCACTTGCGTCGTGAGCGTGTGCAGCGAAGGCACTCCGTTCATCGGCCGGGCGCTTGATTCGCCTCGATAGTAGCAACATGATGGCGCTGCATATTTCCTTGAGGCCAGGCCCTGCATGAGCTCAGTCGAACCCGATAGCGATGTCTATAAAACCCTGCTGGAGTCAACCAATGCGATTCCCTGGCGGATCGACTGGAAAACCATGACCTTCAGCTACATCGGCCCGCAGATCGAGGCGTTGCTGGGCTGGAAACAGGACAGTTGGGTGACGGTCAACGACTGGGTCGAGCGCATGCACCCGGACGATCGGGATTACGTGGTGGAGTTCTGCGTCTCGCAATCGCGTGCCGGGGTCGATCATGAGGCGGATTATCGGGCACTGACCCAACAGGGCGACTACGTGTGGATTCGCGACGTGGTGCACGTGGTGCGCAAGGACGGCGAAGTCGAAGCGTTGGTGGGCTTCATGTTCGACATCAGCGAACGCAAGAAAACCGAAGAACACCTGAGCCGGCTGCAGAAGCAACTCGAAGAGTATTCGTTCCAGGACGGCCTCACCGGCATCGCCAACCGGCGGATGTTCGACACCGTCATGGAACGCGAATGGGGCCATGCCCAGCGCACCGGTTTGCCGTTGTCGTTGCTGATCCTCGACATCGACTACTTCAAGCAATTCAACGACCACTACGGCCACATCAAAGGTGACGAATGCCTGCGCCAGGTGGCCCAGACGTTGTCGCTGGCGGCCAATCGTCCGCGTGACTTCATCGCCCGGATCGGCGGCGAAGAATTCGTCTGGCTGCTCCCGGAAACCGACGCCGAGTCCGCACGGCTGGTGGCGCGCAAATGCCTGCACCTGATTCGCCAACAACAGATTGCCCATGCATTTTCCCCGGTATCGCCGCTGTTGAGCGTGAGCCTGGGCGTCGGCACCACGGTCGCGCCGCTACAGGCGACGGCTGTCGATTTCATCGAGCAGGTCGACAAATTGCTCTATCGCGCCAAGCACAACGGGCGGATGCGCGCCGAGTTCGCAGATTTGCGCTGAACACCGGGAGACGTCCGAGTACCATGAAGCGATTCGCCAACAGGTCAGGGAGTCGACATGTTTTACCGGATCGCCGCCGACGGGCTGGTGCTGTTTCATCTGCTGTTCATTCTGTTCGTGCTGTTCGGCGGGCTGCTGGTACTCAAATGGCGGCCGCTGATCTGGGCCCACCTGCCTGCTGCTGCGTGGGGTGTGATGGTCGAAGTCTTGCACCTGACCTGCCCGCTGACCCCGTGGGAAAACCTCATGCGCCAGGCCGCCGGGCAAACCGGCTACGGTGGCGGCTTTATCGAGCACTACATCTGGCCGGTGATTTACCCCGCCGGCTTGACGCCGCCGATTCAATTGGCGCTGGGCAGCGTGGTGCTGGCGATCAACGTGCTGGTCTATCGTCGGTTGTTCAGGCAGTGGAAACTGCGCCGGGCCGCCTGAAACCAACGCCGAGGATGAACCCATGCTGTCGATTGAAGACCTGACTTTGCTCCAGGCCATCCGCGAAACCGGCAGCCTGTCGCGGGCCGCTGCGCACCTGGGCAAGGCGCCGTCGACCGTGTCCTACGCCGCGCGGCAACTGGAAGAGCGCTTCGACGCGCTGCTCTTCGACCGCCGTCGCTACCGCTTGCAGCTCACCCCGGCCGGCGAGTTGCTGGTGAACGAAGCGGCGCGGTTGATGCAGGACGTGTCCCGCCTGACCCAACGGGTGCAGCAAGTGGCCAACGGCTGGGAAAGCCGACTGTGGATTGTCACCGACGAATTGCTCGAATTCGAAACCTTGATTCCGGTGATCCACGAGTTTGATGCGCTGGAATCCGGCGTGCCGCTGCGCATCACCCAAGAGGTGCTCAAAGGCGTTTGGGAAGCCCTGCGTGAAGGGCGCGCGGATTTGATCATTGGCGCCACCAACGAGCCACCGGCGATTCCGACCCTGCGCTGGATGCAGTTGGGAGAAATGGAGTGGGTGTTCGCAGTTTCACCGAAACACCCGCTGGCCAAGGCCAAAGAACCGATTTCCCGGGCCATGGTCGCGCAGCACCGGGCGATCGTCGTGGCGGACTCGTCGCGGGTCACCGAGGGCAGCACCTACGGCGTGTCGGGCGGCCAACCGGTGCTCGCGGTGCCGACCATGCGCGCCAAAGTCCTCGCTCAATGCGATGGCCTGGGCGTCGGCTGGCTGCCCCGGCACCGGGTGGGCTCGCTACTGAAAAACGGCACGCTGGTTGAAAAACAGATGGCCGACCCACGCGAACCGAACATCCTGTACGCCGGCTGGCGCGGCGATCATGACGGCCGGGCATTAGGGTGGTGGCTGGAAAAACTCAAGCAGTCGTACCTGTCCACCAAACTGGTCCAGGGCAGCGACCGGTTTATCTGACCTCAATTGGCTATCACGCTCATGTTGCGCCCGCTGGACTTGGCCACATACAAGGCCTTGTCCGCTGCGGTGACCACATCGTCGGGCTGGTCCTGCGAGGCCGTGTTGTAGGCGCAAACGCCGATACTGACGGTCACCCTGCCCTCTGCGCTGTCCAGGTGCTCAATGTCCTCCAGCAGGACGGCGTGACGGATTTTTTCAGCCACCAGAAAAGCGCCGACATAGTCCGTGCCAGGCAGCACGACCGTGAACTCTTCGCCGCCATAACGGGCGGCTAGATCACCGGGGCGCTTGATGTTGTCCTTGATGATCGAGCTTATCCGGCGCAAACACTCATCACCGGCGACGTGACCGTAGCGGTCGTTGAAGCTCTTGAAGTGATCGACATCGATCATCAGCATCGCGAGGTGGGTCTGGGTGCGCCGTGCGCGGCCCATTTCCGCGAGGATAAACAGGTCAAACTGACGCCGGTTGGACAGCCCGGTCAACGCGTCCTCCAGGGCCAGCAGCTCAAGGCTGCGATTGACCTCGATGAGTTTTTCCTGGCCATCAAGCAACACGCGCTGGAAGTGATGTTGCTGCTTCATGAAGTGAATGAGGCGATAACCGAGCGCGCCCAGAAACAGCAGCAGCAACAATACGATCCCCGCGCTCAGCGCCGTCTCCTTGCGCCAACTGGCCAGCACCTCCTCCTTGTCCAGCGCGGTAAAGATGATCAGCGGATAACCGCTGACCCGCCAAAACCCGACCACCCGTTCCACACCGTCCACAAACGACTTGACAGTGGCCGTGCCGGAATCGCCTTTAGGCAACAGTTGGGTAAACAGCGGCCCCTTGGCCACGCTGCTGCCAATGTCAGCCGCTTTGAACGGCCGACGTACAACAATACTGGCGTCATCGGCAATCAGGTTGATCACCCCGTTCTGGCCCATGTCGATGCTGTCGTACAGCTCAAGGAAATGACTGAGATAGATCGTGGCCAGCGCCACCCCGGCGAATCGGCCATCCGGATAATTGATCCGGCGCGACACGGTCATGATCCATTCACCGCTCGAGCGACTTTTTATCGAACGACCGATATGTGGGCCACGGTCGGTATGGTCACGATGGAAGATGAAATATTCACGGTCGGAATTGTTGGCGTTGGGCACCTCTGCGCCATTGGAGTTAGCGATCCAGCGCCCTTGTTCGTCGTAGACAAACAAGCCATGCAGTTGTTTGAGCTCATCACGTTCAGCGCGGAGCAATCGTTGCAACCGGGGCAGTTGCTGCGGGCCGACGCCCTCGTTTTCGAGGCGGTCCACCAAGGCAAACAGCAGCGTATCGGCCTGTTTGATCGACGCCTGCGCCTGCGAGGCCAGGGTTTGCGCCAGGTTGGACATCGCCACTTCTTTGTCCTGCAGATGGTACTGGCGCGAGTTCCAGGCTTCCCAGAACACGATCACCGTCATCGACAGGCACACCGCCACGAGCAGCACTACCGCATAGCGGACCTTGAGCCTTGATTCGATCTGGCCGGGCACCCAAGGCGTGGCGGGACGCGGGTTTGCAATCGGATCTTTGATGGACGGATTCCCCATGACAGTCCCTGATTTGTTATGACAGGGCGATTTTTCCTGTTCGCCCTTTAGATGTCGCATCAGAAACACGATAGGTGATTTGCCGGCCCCGTGACGAGTTTGTGTCGGGAAACCTTATCTCGACGCCTGCTTCACCGCCTCAAGCCAGGCTGGATCCAGACGGGTCTGGTCGGTGTCGATGCCCAGTTCCTCCATTCGCGCCTTGTGCTGATCCATTTCGCGAACCAGCTGACTGTGGTCGCTGGAGTTGGCGTCCAGCTCGTGCATCTGGTGCAGGCCCAGGTGATAGAAACGCAGCAGTTTCATGGCCACTGGATCACCGGTCGCCACCGCTGCGGTGACCTGATGCATGATGTTGGTGATGCTCATCAGGCTGCGTTTGAGCTGCCAGCCGTAGACTGCCGCAGCCATCCATGGCTGGTTCCAGAACTTGCCGCGCATCAGCGCCACCATCAGCAACACCGCGATAAACACACCGCCGACGTTATACCGCAGGTTGTCGCCGCCGGGTTCACCGAACACCGCCACCGCCGCCGTGGACAGCACCATCGCCAGCGCGAGGAACATCAGGGCAATAATCACCGTACTGCGGCGCGTCTGTTGTCGATAGGTTTGAGCGTTCTGCGGCTGGATTTCGAACATCGCGACAGGTTTCCTTGGGAGCAGAGACAAAAAGAAAGCCAGGCATTATCGCCTCTGCGAGGGATTTAGCTATGCTGGGGCTCCTTTTCATCTTTTCATCGTCAAACGGGGGACATGGCGGTATAGCGCAGTTCGTGCCATCTTCATCCATGGATACACACTATTCGGATGCCCTTCGCGCGGTTCGGCGAGTGACATCGTTTTAAGGATCACTGAATGACCCAACGACAAGTAATCAACGCCTCGGTCAGCCCTAAAGGCAGCCTGGAAACCCTTTCCCAACGCGAAGTCCAACAACTGAGCGAAGCCGGTTCCGGCAGCACCTACAACATCTTCCGCCAGTGCGCCCTGGCCATTCTCAACACCGGCGCCCATGTCGATAACGCCAAGACCATTCTCGAAGCCTACAAAGATTTTGAAATCCGCATCCACCAGCAAGATCGCGGCGTACGCCTGGAACTACTGAACGCCCCGGCCGACGCCTTCGTCGACGGCGAAATGATCGCCAGCACCCGTGAAATGCTGTTCAGCGCCCTGCGTGACATCGTCTACACCGAAAACGAACTCGACAGCCAGCGCATCAACCTGAGCACCTCCCAGGGCATCAGCGACTATGTGTTCCACCTGCTGCGCAACGCCCGCACCCTGCGTCCCGGCGTCGAACCGAAGATCGTGGTCTGCTGGGGCGGTCACTCGATCAACACCGAAGAATACAAATACACCAAGAAAGTCGGCCACGAGCTGGGCCTGCGCAGCCTCGACATCTGCACCGGTTGCGGCCCCGGCGTGATGAAAGGCCCGATGAAAGGCGCGACCATCGCCCACGCCAAACAGCGTATCCACGGCGGTCGCTACCTC
Organism: Pseudomonas sp. S2_B07; assembly: GCF_054668435.1. Lineage (NCBI taxonomy): Bacteria > Pseudomonadati > Pseudomonadota > Gammaproteobacteria > Pseudomonadales > Pseudomonadaceae > Pseudomonas > Pseudomonas sp. S2_B07. Next base: position 6,423,480 of record NZ_CP162769.1, on the reverse strand, counting down.
GGCTTGACTGAACCTGGGATCATCGCCGCCGAAGCGCCGAACCCGATCGTCAATGAGCTGGTGATCCTGCCGGACATCGAAAAACGCCTGGAAGCGTTCGTGCGCGTCGGCCACGGCATCATCATTTTCCCGGGGGGGGCGGGCACGGCCGAAGAATTCCTGTACCTGCTCGGCATCCTGATGCACCCGGACAACGACGGCCTGCCCTTCCCGGTCATCCTCACCGGGCCCAAGCATGCCGCACCGTATCTGGAGCAACTGGACGCGTTCGTCGGCGCCACGCTGGGCGACGCGGCGAAGAAACATTACCAGATCATCATCGACGATCCGGCGGAAGTCGCACGGCAGATGACCCAGGGACTCAAAGCGGTCAAACAGTTCCGCCGCGAGCGCAATGACGCGTTCCACTTCAACTGGCTGCTGAAGATCGACGAAGGCTTCCAGCGCCCGTTCGACCCGACCCATGAAAACATGGCCAACCTGAAGCTGAGCCTGGCCATGCCGGCCCACGAACTGGCGGCCAACCTGCGCCGTGCGTTCTCCGGCATTGTCGCCGGCAACGTCAAGGACAAGGGTATCCGCCTGATTGAGCAGCACGGGCCGTATCAGATCCGTGGCGATGCCCAGATCATGCGTCCGCTGGATCAATTGCTCAAAGCGTTCGTCGCCCAGCACCGGATGAAACTGCCGGGTGGCGCGGCGTATGTGCCGTGTTATCAGGTCGTGGCATAACCCACGATCCGACTAACACCCTTTACCCCTGTAGGAGCGAGCCTGCTCGCGATGAGGCCAGATCAGTCAGCATTGATGCTGAATGACACTCCGCCATCGCGAGCAGGCTCACTCCTACAGGGGGTTAGTGGGGTTACAGGTGATCAGCATCAATCACTGCTTTGGCAAACGCCTGCGGATCTTCCTGCGGCAGGTTGTGGCCGATGCCGCCATTGATCAGCCGGTACTCATACTTGCCGGTAAATCGCTTGGCGTAATCCTCGGCCGCCGGATGCGGCGCGCCGTTCGCGTCACCTTCCATCGTGATGGTCGGCACCGTAATTGATGGCGCCGTGGCCAACTTCTGTTCCAGCGCTTCGTATTGCGGCTCGCCCTGCACAATGCCCAACCGCCAGCGGTAATTGAAAACGGTGATCGCGACATGGTCCGGGTTGTTCAGCGCGGCAGCGCTGCGATCATAGGTCGCGTCGTCGAACACCCATTTTGGCGACGCCGTCTGCCAGATCAACTTGGCAAAGTCGTGACGGTTTTTTTCGTAGCCGGCCTGGCCACGATCGGTCGCGAAATAAAACTGGTACCACCACTGCAATTCAGCCTTGGGCGGCAACGGGTTCTTGCCTGCGGCCTGGTTGCCGATCAGGTAGCCGCTGACCGACACCAACGCCTTGACCCGCTCCGGCCACAGCGCCGAGACGATGTCCGCCGAACGCGCACCCCAGTCATAGCCGCCGAGTACCGCCTGTTTGATCTTCAGCGCATCCATGAAGTCAATCACGTCACTGGCCAGCGCCGCAGGTTGGCCGTTGCGCAGGGTCTTGTCCGACAGGAACTGCGTGTCGCCATAACCCCGGGCGTATGGAACCAGCACCCGGTACCCCTTGGCCGCCAGCAACGGCGCCACTTCGCTGTAGCTGTGGATGTCGTAGGGCCAACCGTGCAGGAGAATCACCACGGGACCGTCAGCAGGCCCCACCTCGGCGTAAGCCACATTCAACAAGCCAGCCTTGACGTGCTTCAGCGGCCCGAACGAGTCGTGCGACTCCACGTTCGCCACCACCGGCTCTGCAGTCGGGGTCGCGGCTTGCGCTGTGGCGGCACTGAGGACACCGAACTGCATCAGCGCAACAGCGAGCATCGTTGGTGCCAGGAAGCGGCGACGTGATTCGGTTTTACGGCTCAACACATTCATCTTCATAGTGATTTCCCTACCCGTCATTTGTCGGTTGTTTTGCACGACTCAGTGGATGGATCAACCGCCCTGATTGCCGCACTCGCGGTGACGATAGTCGGTGGCGGTGAGGCAAGTCGTCTTGTCTCGATGGAAGCCATTTAATCGCCCGCAGGTATCTGCCATGTGTCGTCAACACCGCGTTATTAAGGCGTAAGGTGTCAAACAGCGCCTGCGATACAGTGCGATACAATTCTCCGAATCGAATAAAAAGAGGGTTGAGCAATGGAGCATGTGAACCACATCCTGATCGTCGATGACGATCGCGAGATCCGCGAGCTGGTGGGCAATTACCTGAAGAAGAACGGCCTGCGGACCACGGTGGTTGCGGATGGCCGGCAGATGCGCCATTTTCTGGAAACCAATCAGGTCGACCTGATCGTGCTGGACCTGATGATGCCCGGCGATGACGGCCTGGTGCTGTGCCGTGAATTGCGCGCCGGCAAGCACAAAGCCACGCCGATCCTGATGCTCACCGCTCGTAATGACGAAACCGATCGCATCCTCGGCCTGGAAATGGGCGCAGACGATTACCTGACCAAACCCTTCGCCGCCCGCGAATTGCTCGCGCGGATCAACGCGGTATTGCGCCGTACACGGATGCTGCCACCGAACCTGCTGATCACCGAAACCGGTCGTCTGCTCGGTTTCGGCCGCTGGCGTCTCGACACCACGGCTCGCCACTTACTGGATGAAAACGACACCATGGTCGCCCTCAGTGGCGCGGAATACCGGTTGCTGCGCGTGTTTCTCGATCACCCGCAACGGGTACTCAGCCGCGACCAGTTGCTCAACCTGACTCAAGGCCGTGATGCCGACCTGTTCGATCGCTCCATCGATTTGCTGGTGAGCCGCTTGCGCCAACGCTTGCTTGATGACTCGCGCGAACCGACCTATATAAAGACCGTGCGCAGCGAAGGCTACGTGTTCTCCTACCCGGTGGAGTTGCTCGGCGCCGAATCCTGATGGGGTTTTGTATCCGTCTGTATAAGAACCCGCGACAGATACGCAAACCCCGATTTCGACGGGTTACAGCACACATCACCGATACACCCGAGCGTTTAACTGTGATCACCGGATAGCAGCCGCTACCGCCCCACTCACACTAAACGCACGGAGAATCACCCATGTTCAACTTTTCGAAAGTCTCGTCCCTGGCACTCGGTCTGGCACTGGTCGGTGGTCTCGGTCTGTCTAACCTGGCATCGGCGAACACCGCCCATGCCGTGTCCCACAGTCAGCATCAGCAACGGTTGGTGGAAGGTGGTTCGGATCGATTGATCGAAAATCGTGTCGTTGAAGGCGGCGCGGATCGGCTGCAAGAACTGCGTGAACGCGTGGCGCTGATCAGTCCGAACAACGCCGTTCGCGCTGGTGTGGTGGTGGCGGAGAACCGCCCTGAGTTCGGTTCGAAATATCAGCGGTATTGAGTCACAATAGAGATCCCCTGCAGTTTGATTGAGTGGTGTCCAGTAACGAGACCAGCCGCGGTTCCATCGAGCTCTCCAGCACCTCAATCAACGCCAGCGTCACCGGCAGCTTGAAGCGCCGCCGCCCCGCGCTGCCGGGGTTGAGGAATAGCGTATCGTCGCGCCATTCGATGCGCGGTTGGTGCGAATGGCCAGTGATCACCAGTTTGATGTCAGCATCGAGCAACGCCGGAACATCGGCGATGTCATGCACCAGCAACGTGCCCCATCCGTTCAGTTCAAAGCGCAGCAGATCCTCGAGATCTGCCGCCCAAGGCTCGGTCAGGTCATTGTTCCCGCGCACCACCTGCAGCGGAGCAATGGATGCCAGTTGATCGAGAATATCGCGGCTGCCGATGTCACCCGCGTGGATGATCCGCTCACAGCCCTCCAGCGCCGCCACCGCTTCGGCGCGGAGCAAGCCATGGGTATCGGAGATCACGCCAACCTTCATGCACAACTCCAGACGACGCTTGGAACTCAGGCGTTCAAGGATCTACTTGTGCCATCAGTTCGGCAACCGATTCCTGGCGTTTGGCGTAGCGCTGGGCCAGCACCGCACAGACCATCAACTGAATCTGATGGAACAGCATCAACGGCAGGATCAACACGCCGATGGTGCTGCCGGCGAACAGCACTTGGGCCATCGGCACGCCGGTGGCCAGGCTTTTCTTCGAGCCGCAGAAGAGGATGGTGATGCGGTCTTCCACATTGAAACCAAAGGCTTTGCCCAGCACCGTCGAGGCCACCAACACCAGCCCCAGCAACACGCAGCACGCCACCACCAGCCCGGCCAGTTCCCACAGTGGGATCTGCTGCCAGATGCCCTCGTTCACCGCTTCACTGAACGCGCCGAAGACCACCAACAGAATCGAACCCTGATCGACGAACTTCAGCCAACCCTTGTTGCGCCCGACCCAAGCACCGATCCAGCGCCGCGCAATCTGCCCGGCAATGAACGGCAGCAGCAGTTGCACGCTGATCTTCACAATCGCACCGAGCGTCGAGCCGCTGTCGCCATGCACATTCAGCAGCAGCGTCACCAACAATGGCGTGATAAAGATCCCGAACAGACTGGACGCCGCCGCACTGCAAATCGCCGCCGGAATATTCCCCCGCGCCAGGGAGGTAAACGCAATGGCCGACTGCACCGTGGCCGGCAGCGCGCAGAGGTAGAGCATGCCCATGTACAGGTCGTCACCGATCAGGGGCGACAGCACCGGTTTGAGCGCCAGGCCGAGCAGCGGAAACAGCACAAAGGTCAGGCTGAACACCAGCAAATGCAGGCGCCAGTGGCCGGCGCCGGCGATGATCGACTCGCGTGACAGTTTGGCGCCATGCAGGAAAAACAGCAGCGCGATGGCGATGTTGGTCATCCAGCCAAAGCCCACCGCGACCTGACCGCTGGCGGGCAAAAAACTGGCGAGCAGCACGACGCCGATCAGAGTCAGGGTGAAGTTGTCGGGTAGGAAGCGAGGGCGCGTCATCGAGGGCATCCGGGTTTGCCAGGAACGTGATCTCGACTCTAACGCTTCTGCGGATTACCGACTAACGCTAGTAAGCCAGGAGATGTCGCCTAACGGACATGCCTGACGAGTCAACCTGCGTTCTTGACGCCTGGTGCCATTCAGTGGGAAAACATGCCGGGCCCGAATGGAAGTGTCGGTCATTCACGATCAAGGAAGACTCATGAAAACCCTGTTCTGTTTACTGATCGCCACCGGCGTCGGCGGTGCCTTGCAATACGCGGGCATTCCCCATGGCCTGTTGCTGGGGTCGATTCTGGCAACGGCATTGATCGCCAGTCGTCTGCACTTCTCCCCTACCCTGCGTTTCGGCCTCGGCTACGTGCAGATCGTACTGGGAATCGCGACCGGCCTGATGTTTACCGCGTGGGACAGCCACACCGTCGCGGCCATGCTCCCCAGCCTCGGTTTGATGCTGTTTTGCCTGATGGTGCAAAGCTCGGTGGCCGGCCTGGCGCTGCTGAAAATCGCCGGATGGAACCGCAAGGATTCGCTGCTGGCGGTCTACCCCGGCGCACTTGCTGCGATATTCGACTTGCTCGAATCCGAACGCGCGTCCAGCAAAGTGATTGTCGTGCATCTGGTGCGACTGCTCGCCATCACCCTTCTCGTCAGCTTCTGCATTCCCGGACAGACCCACCTGGCGATGGCCGACAGCAACCTGCAAGACATGAGCATGGCACTGCCCCTGCTGTCGCTGATCGCCTTGTGCCTGTTGCTCGGTCGCTTGCTGCTGAACATCGGCGTGCCGGCACCGTTCATGCTCACGGCCATCGTGCTCACTGGCGTCTACCTCAAGTCCGGTTACTTGCAGGGCTTTCACATGCCGTCATGGAGTGTCGACTTTGCGACCGTGCTGCTCGGCGCGCTGATTGGTTCGAAATTCAAGGACATCTCTTTCGGCGAACTCCTGCATCACGGCCGTACCGCCGTGATGTCGGTCGGCCTGATGCTGCTGATCGCTGCCGCATTTGCCGGCGTCGCCGGGCAGTTTTTGGGCAGCAATCCCTTGTCGCTATGGCTGGCGTACATGCCGGGCGCCATCGAGACCATCGCCCTCGTCGCCTTCAGCGGCGGGCTGAATGTCGTGTTCATCCTCACCCATCACCTGGTGCGCATGGTGGTGCTGCACTTTGCGCCTGCACTGGTGGTGCAGGCGCGGCGCTGGCGGGAGGATGTTTGACCGGCAGTCGCGTATCAGAGCAAAGGATTAAGTCGGAGAGATGGTGGCCAGTGCGCCAATCAGAATGGTCAACACCAGAAAACCACCGAGGAAAATTGCCATCTTGCCCATTGGAGCCTCCAACATTGTGAATTCGCGGTAGGCCGTCATTGTGAGCCTGCAACTGAGTGCATTACAGAGGCAGATGGACCAGGAAAATACGGATCAGATGCCCGAAACGAAAAAGCCCCGCCCCACTGATGTGGGACGGGGCTTTTACTGCATGGACCGCCGTTTTACAGGTCAGTGATTTCCTTGTGGCGTGGCACCAGCGCCTTCATCACGCTCCAGGCCACCAGATAGGCCAGCGAGCAGATCGCGAACATGATCATGTAGCCGGTGTGAATGTCGTTGATCGATTTGTAGTAGTCGAACACGTAACCACCGATCTTCGTCATCACCACACCGCCCAGACCACCCGCCATGCCGCCAATACCGACCACCGACGCAATGGTTTTTTGCGGGAACATGTCAGACACGGTCGTGAAGATATTGCACGACCACGCCTGATGCGCCGACGCGCCTACACCAATCAACAACACCGGCACCCAGAAACTGATGTAACCCAATGGCTGCGCCAACAACACGACCAACGGGAACAACGCGATCACCAGCATGGCTTTCATACGACCGTCATACGGCTTGTCGCCGCGCGCCATGAAGTAGCTCGGGAACCAGCCGCCGCCGATGCTGCCGATCATCGTCATGCTGTACAACACGGCGAGCGGTGCAACGATGGCCGCGCCCTTCATCTCATATTGCGCCGACAGATAGGTTGGCAGCCAGAACAGGAAGAACCACCACACGCCGTCCGTCATGAACTTGCCGAAGGCAAACGCCCAGGTCTGGCGGTAGGTCAGCAGTTTGAACCACGATACTTTTTTGGCAGCGACACCCGACACTTGCGGGGTGACCACTTGCACCGGTTCATCGGCACGAATGTAGGCCAGTTCCTCGGCCGACAGACGTTTTTGCTGCTCCGGTTTCTCGTAGAGTGCGATCCAGACAGCGACCCAGACGAAGCCCAACAGGCCAATCACGATGAACGCTGCTTCCCAGCCCCAAATGCCGGCAATCAATGGCACGCAGATCGGCGCCAGGATCGCGCCGACGTTGGCGCCGGAGTTGAAGATGCCGGTGGCGAACGAGCGTTCCTTCTTCGGGAAGTATTCCGCAGTGGCCTTGATCGCAATCGGGAAGTTACCCGCCTCACCAATCGCCAGAACCGCCCGCGACAACATGAAACCGGCAATGGACACCGGAATGACAGCCAGCCCGAGCGCACTGCTCAGGAAGCCGATGCCCTCACCCATTGGCACTGCAAAGGCGTGCATCACCGCACCGGTGGACCAGATGCCAATCGCTAACATGTACGCTTTCTTGGTGCCGATCTTGTCGACGAAGCGGCCGGCGAACAACATGGAAATCGCATACACAAACTGGAAAACCGAGGCGATGTTGGCGTAGTCGGTGTTACTCCAGCCAAATTGCGTCGACAGCTGCGGCGCTAAAAGACTGAGTACCTGGCGGTCCAGATAGTTGACGGTCGTGGCAAAAAACAACAGTGCACAGATCGTCCAGCGGTATTTGCCGACCGCCTGGCCGACGCGTTGCGCATTGATGGGCTCGTTCAGATTCATGGCATCACTTTATTATTGGATTATGGTGATGATCTCTCGGTTTCAAGCGAGATCAATTGTGTCGTAGAGCATCGCCAAAACGCGAGGAATCCGCGCCAAGGCTGGTCAGGTTCAGCCGTGTCTTGCGATTAGCCGTTTTGCGCTATCGGTTAACTCACGCGTAGCGCGATCTCAATGGCGCAAGCCGGGCATGAAGTGATGCGAGGAAGCGTTTGGCGGGACAGTCGCCTGTGACGGGCGAGATGGCGCAGACGGGTAAAGCGTCAGGAACGAACCGGAAGCAGCGGCATTCAGCGAGGTGAGGACGCAGGTTGAATTCATGATGGGCCGACACTCTTTCTTATTTTTAGGATGAACAGATCGCTAATCGTCTGTCGTCGTACAACTGTGCCTTTTATATCGAGTCCCATACGACGCTGTCAATCTGAAAAATTGCCGTTGGTCTAGAGAATCACCCCCGTTTAATAGCCAAATCATCGCTGAACGCTCTGGCGATGGGCTTCACGGCTTGTTGTTCGTCGGGCGATATTAGTGACACGCGGGGACTGAAGTCATCCGTCGATGTTGTACGACGACGCATGTATTCAGGACGATGCGCCTCGCCGGGACATCGGCGAGGCGTTTTAAGTCAGAGAGGCAGGCTTGATGGCTGATCGTCAAGGGTCAGTTCGACACTGTCGCGGTACTCGGGCACGGACACTGACCACCCCAGTTCCAGACTGATGCGTCGGCGCAATACATCCGCGGCGTTGGGCTCGCCATGTACCACATAAGTATGCTTCGGCGGTCGTTTGAACCCGCGCAACCACTGGATGATTTCATCAGCGTCGGCGTGCGCGGACAACGTTTCCATGGGCACCACCTCCGCCCGGATGGGCACGTCTTTACCGTGGATGCGCACCGACGGCGCACCGGCGACGATCTGCGCACCGCGAGTGCCTCCTGCCTGGAAGCCTGGGACCAACAGGGTATTCAGCGGATTCGGCGCCAATGCTTTGAGGTGGTGCAGCACCCGCCCTCCTGTCGCCATGCCGCTGGCGGCGATAATCACCGCCGGGGTGCGCTGCTGATCCAAATTAATAGAGTCACGAGTCGACCGCACAAAGTGTGTGCCCAGGCACATGCCTTCGCAGTCCTCCAGCGACAGCCGATGCTCACTGCGAAAGCGCTGGTACAAGCGCGTGACATCTGTCGCCATAGGGCTGTTGAGGTAGATCGGCAGGTCTGGAATGGCATGCGTCTGTTTCAGCCGATACAAGTAATACATCAGCAATTGAGCACGCCCGACAGCAAACGATGGCACCAGCGTGATGCCATAACGCATGGCCGTGCGATTGATGACCTCGGCCAGTTTTTTCTCCGGAGGCTCGTCAGGGTGCAGACGGTCACCGTAGGTTGACTCAATGAGCAAGAAATCAGCTTGTTCGATGGTTTCCGGCGCGAACATCAGCGGGTCGTTCGGCCGCCCCAAATCCCCGGAAAACACCAGCGTTACGCCATCGGCCACCACTTCGACGGTGGCGGCGCCCAGTATGTGCCCGGCGCCGCGCAACTTAATGCTCATGCCGGGCACAATGTTCACCGGGTGATGCAACTCCAGGGGTCGCAACAGCTTCAGCGCCCGTTCAGCGTCTTGTTCGGTGTAAAGCGGTAGCGCCGGTGCGTGTTTGGAGTAGCCATGCCGATTGGCAAACTCGGCTTCCTCTTCCTGTAAGCGACCACTGTCTCGCAGCAGGATTTTCACCAGCTCACAAGTCGCCGCCGTGGCATAAACCGGCCCGCGATAACCGTTGCGCACCAGCACCGGCAAGTAGCCGCTGTGATCAAGATGAGCATGAGTCAGCACAATGGCGTCGAGATCGCGGACCGGCAGCTGAAAAGGGTCCCAGTTATGCAATCGCAGTTGCTTGTAGCCCTGAAACAGGCCGCAATCGATCAGCACATGCTGGTCCCTGTGTTCCAACAGGTATTTGCTGCCTGTGACCGTGCCTGCCGCACCGAGAAATGTCATTCGCATGGCCGTCTCCTTGATCATCCATGGGGGCGCGATGGCTTGACGATCATCAAGCTGCACGGCGCCTTGTTCAGCACACTCTCGACGGTACCGCCGATGAACCGGTCGATCCCGTGATGATAGGCGGTACCCAGCACCACCAAGTCAAAAGCCTGTTGTCGAGCAAACTTCACGATCACCTTGTGAGGGATGCCCTTCAGCAGATGTCGGCGTTTCTTGTCGATGCAATAACGTTCGGCAAGCGCATCAAAGGCCTCTTGCTGAGCATCATTGATCGCATCGCTCAAACTGTTCTCCAGGCTCAGTGTCGGCACACTTCTCTCGGTATCCCCCACCACCGACCAGTTGCTGACGTTGAGTACGTGCAAGTCGGCGCCACAGGAGGCCGCCACTGTCGAGGCCAGATCGAGAATCCGGTCATTAAGCCCGTGGCTCAGCTCTTCGAGATGGGACAAATCGACTGCCGCAAGAATGCTCATCGGCTTGGAATTTTTTGCGTCGCTGACCAGATGCAAGGTCGCCGGACAGTCGCGCAGCAACAGCCAGTCAAGGGGCCGGTGGAACGCGCGGTCGAGTACCGGCACATGCGTGGCGTCCTTGATGACCAGGTCCGCATGGAAGTCATTGACGTATTCCACTATGTGCGCAGGGGTGGACCTGGACCAGACGACTTCGGTGGTGACCTGCATACCGATGCATTGATGAAACCGGGCTTGTTGCTCCAGCCAGTGTCGGTGCACCTGCAGGTAGCCCTCCCGCGCCTGAGCCATTGCATCGTGATCAAACAACCCGGCCACCGCCAGCACCTGCACATAATCGAATGCGACGATGTGCAACAGCGCCCCCGTGGCACAGGCCAGCGCATGCGCGCGATCAAACGCCGGGGTGCGGATCATTTCGCAAGGGGCAATCAACAGGATACGTTTAAGTTTGAGCATCATAGACCTCGTCCCGCGAGCGCTTTACCTGACTGACGGCCAGCCCGCCGTCCAGCCTGAGGCTTCCTGCCATGGCTGATTATTTAAGTTTCGCTTTATCGGTTATTCGATTGGCGCGCTGGTTGGCCTCATCGGCAGCCCGTTGTGCTTGCTCCGCTTTGTTGTACGCCTCATCGGCCCGCAGCCGAGCGGTCGCGGCGTTGTTTTCAGCGGCCTCCAATCGCGCGTCAATTTCCTGAGCGTGCCGATGACTGCAACCGGCGGTCGTTGCCAACAAGATACTCAGTAGTACAAAGGACAAGCGCTTGCTCATGACTTTTCCCCTCGGTTTATCGCAGCGGTGTACTTCACCTGGATTGCCAAAGTATCGGACGCCAGCGCTTGCGCACTCTGATTTTTGTCAACTTATAGCTCGCTGACAGTGAGTGAGTGGCTCACTGAAGCCTTGTTGATTTAACTCAATGTTTTTATGCCGCCGGGGCGTAGAAAAAGTGAACCGGGTCCAGGCGGCTTAAAGGCCGCACCTGAAACAGAGGGCGCTGTCATGAGCAACTTGAGTTGGCGTAAAACCATCCTGGAAGCACTTGAGTTCAAGCCTGAAATCAACGCCGCCAATAGGGAAGTTGCCCTCCGGGCGACTCAAGACTGGCGGCCCTGCCCCTGTCTTCTTGCTGAGTGAACGTCATGAAAAAAACACACCAGTGGAACCTCTCCTACTTCCTGATCGCGTTTGTCGTGTTCACCCTCACTCAGTTACTGTTTGTCGATCGTCACGTTGTGCAGAACATTCCCTACAGCCAGTTCCTGCAATTGCTGAAGGAGCAAAAGGTCAGCGACTTAAAGGTCGAAGCAGGTCAGATCAGCGGCAAACTGCAAGAGCCTATCGAAGGGCACTCCTTGTTCTCGACGGAACGGGTCGATCCGGCGCTGGCGGCGGAGCTTGCCCATTCGGGTGCCAGCTTTGCCGGAGTCAACGAAAATACCTTTCTGAGCGGCCTGCTGGGCTGGCTGCTGCCGTTCGCCCTCATCATGGTGGTCTGGCATTTCCTGTTTCGCTCAATGGCGGAAAAACAAGGAATGGGAGGGTTGATGAGCATCGGAAAGTCGCGGGCCAAGGTGTTCGTCCAGCGCGATACCGGAGTGACCTTCGCCGATGTGGCGGGTATCGATGAAGCCAAGACCGAACTGGTGGAAATCGTTTCTTTTCTCAAGGACAAGGCCAAATACGCACGCTTGGGGGCGCACATCCCCAAAGGCACCCTGTTGGTCGGTCCGCCGGGAACCGGCAAGACCCTGGTCGCCAAAGCGATCGCCGGGGAAGCCGGTGTGCCGTTTTTCTCGATCTCGGGGTCGGAGTTCGTCGAAATGTTCGTCGGGGTGGGAGCCGCACGGGTGCACGACCTGTTTGAACAAGCGCGGGAGGCGGCGCCCTGCATCATCTTCATCGACGAACTGGATGCGCTGGGCAAAATGCGGGGCGTTGGTGCATTTGGCGGCAATGACGAAAAAGAGCAAACCCTCAACCAATTACTCGCGGAACTGGACGGATTCGATCCTCGTGAGGGCGTTGTATTGCTGGCCGCGACCAATCGGCCAGAGATCCTCGACCCGGCGCTGCTGCGAGCCGGCCGAATCGACCGTCAGGTGCTGATTGATCGCCCGGACCGAAAAGGCCGGCAAGCGATCCTCAAGGTCCACCTGCAAAAGATCACCACAGAGCCGGGCCTGGATGGCGAGCGTATTGCCGACATCACCACGGGCTTCACGGGCGCGGACCTGGCCAACCTGGTCAACGAAGCGGCCATCGTCGCCACTCGCCGCGGCGCGGAGTCGGTCAACCTGGACGATTTCACTGCCGCGGTGGAACGTATCATCGCGGGGGTTGAACGCAAGAGCAGCCTGCTACGCCCCGAGGAGCGCCAGGTGGTGGCGTATCACGAGATGGGGCATGCCCTGGCTGCCAGTAGCCTGCCGGCCATGGACCCCGTTCACAAAGTATCAATCGTGCCTCGCGCCATCGGTTCCCTGGGCTATACGTTGCAACGACCGACCGAAGATCACTTCCTCATCAGCTGCCAGATGCTCAAGGACCGGATTGTCGTCCTGATGGCCGGACGCGCCGCCGAATACCTTGCTTATGGCCAGATTTCTACCGGGGCGGCCGATGACCTGGCCCGTGCCACTGATATCGCCCGGCAATTGATCACCCGGTTTGGCATGAGCGACGAACTTGGGCAGTCGGTGCTGGAGCGGCAAAGCGCGACGTATCTGGGCGAACATATGGGCGGCGGCGAGCGAGACTATTCAGAACAGACCGCCAGGGAAGTTGACCTGGGTATTCGTGCCCTGCTCGATGAAGCTTATGGACGGGCGAAAGCCTTACTCCACAGTCGGCGGGCTGATCTGGATGCCGGTGCACGCCTGCTGCTGGAAAAAGAAACCCTGACGCCGCAAGAATATCCACCACTGATGCCGATCAAACCCGCCCAGGCCCCGACACAACCGAACGTGGCACCTGCCTGAGGAACGTCCCTTGTCGCCCCCCTTTGGCGCAGTCCTTCACACCTACGCTGCCACCGGAGGTTTGCCATGCTGGCCGTTACCTTGATCAATACACTGGTGGTCATCGTTGTCGTGGTGATTCATTACGAATGCCTGCTACGCCTGAACGATTGGCTGCCCCGGCTCAAGCTTTGGAGCCGCTTCAGGATTGTTGTCGGGGTGTTCGGCGCGCTGCTGGCCCATGCGCTGGAAGTCTGGTGCTTCGCGCTGGTCTATTACCTGATGGTGCGTTCCGGCGAATGGGGCGGCCTGACAGGCAACTTTGATGGTTCTCTGCTGGACTGCGTCTATTTTTCCTTCACGACCTATACGACGATCGGGTTCGGCGATATTTCGCCCGTGGGCAATCTCAAATACCTGACCGGCCTGCAAGCCTTGACCGGCCTGGTACTCATCACCTGGACGGCCTCGTTTCTGTTTCTTGAAATGCAGAAATACTGGAAGCGCAAATAGCAAACGCCGACCTCGCGCTCTCTGTCACGCCCACCGGTCAGTCGGGTCTGACCGCCCCGCCCTCTTCAGACCGCCAAGACGCTGCAAGGCACCTGATACAAAATATGCTCGGTTGTGCTGCCCAGAAGCTTACCCATTCCATGGGACTGGACTTTGCCCATCACAATCACATCCACTTGATGATCGAAGGCAAACTCGCTCAATGCTTTGACGGGGTTTCCTAAAATGAAATGTCGACGATCAGAGGCCACCCCATACCGACCGGCCAACTTGAGGAATGACTTCTCCAGGTCACTGCGCAGCGCTTTGGTCAGGTCAGCCAGCGTCAGGCCATCCATGTCTGCCAGGAAGGCGGCGGAAATATCGCAGGCGTACAGCAAATGCAACTCGGCATCACACTGTATGGCGAGGCCGCTGGCTTGCTGGATGATCCGGTCATTGAGCTCGTCGTCGGGAGACTCGGTTTCCGACACTTCGACCGCCGCCACAACCCTGCGTGGCAAGACAAAGCCGCTCCCGCCCACCAGATAAACCGGTACCGGGCAGTGACGCAGCAGATGCCAGTCCAGAGGCGTGAAAAAAGCACGTTTGAGCACCGATTCATGCTGAACCTCCTTGATCAGCAGGTCGGGCTGCATGTCCGAAACGTGATCGAGAATGTCTTGCGGCAAGTCATCCGCCCATGCCACCTCGGTGGTCACATTGATCCCCCGGTCACGCAGGTTTCTTGCCTGCTCCTTCAGCCAGTCTTGATGGTCCTGCAGATACCGCTCCCGAGCCATTTTCCGGTCGCCTTCCTCGAGCAGTGACAACATTTTCCACGGAGCAATCAAGGCGGCAATATGCAAATTCGCATGGCTGGCCTTGGCCAGTGCTGCGGCATGATGGATTGCCTGGGAATGGCGCAGGGCCGGGTTGATGATCAGTAACAACCGTTGATACTGGCTCATGATCTGCCTCCAGTCAGGTGGGGGTTGAACGTCGCTTGCTGCCTGCTGCCTGCTGCCCAGGCTCGCGGTGGCGTTTCGCTGGATCAGGCGCCAGCGTGACTTTAGAGTCCTCCTGCGGCACCTGCGTGACCTTGATTTAGATCAGCTCCCCCACCTCAACCATCGGCCACAGGCGTCCACTGCCAATTCAGCACCTCGGGCATGTCTTGCCCGTGCTCGATGAGGTAGAGCTTGTGTTTTTCCATCGTCGACCAGTATCGCGACCGCGCGTTTTGCAGTTGATCATGCAGACGGGGAACTCGCTCGATGACGTCCAGCGCCAGTTGATAACGGTCCAGGTTATTGATCACGGCCATGTCGAACGGCGTCGTGGTCGCGCCCTCCTCCTTGAAGCCACGGACGTGGAAATTGTCATGATTAGTGCGTTTGTACAGCAGGCGGTGGATCAGCGCGGGGTACCCGTGGAAGGCGAAAATCACCGGTTTATCGACCGTAAACAGCTCATCAAACGCCGTGTCCGGCAAACCATGGGGATGCTGGAAGGAAGGCTGCAGCACCATCAGGTCGACCACATTGATCACCCTGACGCGCAAATCCGGAACGTACTCGCGCAACAAGGTGACTGCCGCCAGGGTTTCCAGGGTCGGCACGTCACCGGCGCAGGCCATCACCACGTCCGGGTCCTGATCATCCCGGCATGCCCAGTCCCAACGGCCGATCCCCGTCTGGCAATGTCGGATGGCCGCATCAATATCCAGCCACTGCCACTCCGGTTGTTTGCCGGCGACGATGACGTTGATGTAATTGCGGCTTTTCAGGCAGTGGTCAGCCACCGACAACAGGCAATTGGCATCGGGCGGCAGGTAGATCCGCACCACGTCTGACTTTTTATTCGCCACCAGATCGATGAACCCCGGATCCTGGTGGGAGAAGCCGTTATGGTCCTGACGCCAGACATGGGACGTCAGCAAGTAATTGAGCGAAGCAATGGGTTTGCGCCATGGCACTTCGGCAGCGGTTTTCAGCCATTTGGCATGCTGATTGACCATCGAATCGACGATATGGATGAACGCCTCGTAACAGGACAGCAAACCATGGCGACCTGTCAGCAAATAGCCTTCGAGCCAGCCCTCGCACACCTGCTCGCTGAGGATCTCCATGACCCGGCCATCGACCGACAGGTTCACATCGTCTGGTTCCAGCGGTTCCATCCAGGCTTTGGCGCTGACCTCGTAGACCGCATCCAGTCGGTTCGAGGCCGTTTCATCCGGGCCGAACAAACGAAAGTTTTTCGTTAACAGGTTGTTTTTCATCACATCGCGCAAAAACGTGCCCAGTACCCGCGTGGCCTCCGCGCGCCGGCTGCCAGGCTCCTCGAGCTTCACCGCATAGTCGGTGAACTGCGGCAGGTCCAGCGCCCGCAACAGCAAGCCACCGTTGGCGTGGGGATTGGCACTCATGCGTCGGTGGCCGGTGGGAGCCAGTGCAGCGATTTCGGGCTGCAAGGCGCCATTGGCATCAAACAGTTCATCCGGGCGGTAGCTGTTGAGCCATTCCTCCAGTTGCCGCAGATGAATCGGCTGCTGGAAATCGGCCAGAGGCACCTGATGCGCACGCCAGGTGCCTTCGACGTGAAGGCCATCGACGAATTTCGGGCCGGTCCAGCCTTTGGGGGTGCGCAACACCAACATGGGCCAAAGCGGCCGTTCTGGCGCTCCGGATTGCCGAGTCTGGCGCGCCTCGCGCTGAATCTCGCGGATTTTCAGCACCATCGTATCCAGCGTCCGGGCCAGGGCCTGATGCACCTGCGCCGGATCATCGCCCTCAACGAAATAAGGATCGTAGCCATAGCCATACATCAGGGCTGACAGTTCATCTTCACTGATTCTGGACAGCACCGTGGGGTTGGCGATTTTGTAGCCATTGAGGTGCAGGATCGGCAACACCGCCCCGTCACGTGCGGGGTTGAGGAACTTGTTGGAGTGCCAGCTGGCCGCCAGCGTACCGGTTTCCGCTTCGCCGTCTCCGATCACGCAAGCAACGATCAGTTCAGGGTTGTCGAAGGCGGCGCCGTAAGCGTGGGCCAGGCAATAACCCAGTTCGCCACCTTCATGGATCGAGCCCGGGATCTGTGCCGACACATGGCTGGAGATCCCGTACGGCCAGGAAAACTGCCGAAACAGACGAATCAGGCCGTTGGTATTGCGCTCCACCGATGGACGGAATTCGGTGTAGGTCCCCTCCAGATAGGTCTGCGCAACAACCGCAGGCCCACCGTGTCCGGGACCTGCGACAAAAAGCATGTTCAGGTCGTACTGGTTGATCAGGCGGTTAAGGTGGGTGTAGATCAGGTTAAGCCCCGGTGTTGTCCCCCAATGGCCCAGCAACCGAGGTTTGATGTGTGCCAGGGTCAGGGGCACCTTGAGCAAGGGGTTATCTTTGAGGTAGATCTGCCCGACAGCCAGGTAATTGGAAGCCCGCCAGTAGGCGTCCAGCCCTTCCAGTTGCTCATCATTCAGAAAATTACTCATGAAGTTCCCCGCCCATCGTCGGACCTGCCGATTGTCATGGGTCGATTCTGGGTGCCTGAAACGCTCAGGACTTGATTTACATCAAGTTTCAAAGTGGCGGCGCCAGTCAAGGTGCCGGAGGGCCCCCTGTATCTCGGCTCCCAATCCGCGCGGGGCATTCCCCATTCGTCGAATACCCCGCCATACCCCGCAATGAAATGCGCGTGCGGGGCAGCACCACCTATGCTTAATGCACCCCACCCAGATGGCGTCGTTCCCCATGCCTGAAACCCGCCCACTTCAAATTCATCACCTCAAGGCAGCGTGCTCCAACTGCAGTGTGCTGGAGCTGTGTCTGCCAATCGGTTTGAGCGGCCCGGAAGTCGAACGCCTTGATACCCTGATCGTGCAACGTTTCAAGGTAAAAAAGGGGACAGCGTTGTACCGCACGGGAGATCCCCTGCTTTCGCTTTACGCGGTCCGCATCGGCTCATTCAAGACCAGCATGCTGTCAGTGGATGGGCGTGAACAGGTCACTGGCTTTCACATTCCGGGCGAGATGCTCGGTCTGGATGCCATCAGTGCCGACGAACACGCCTGTAATGCGTTTGCCCTCGAGGACAGCGAAGTGTGTCCCATCCACTTTGCGCAGCTAGAGAAACTCGCCCAAAACCTGCCGTCGCTGCAGCACAACCTCAACAGGCTGCTGAGCCGTGAAATCGTGCGTGATCACTCCATGCTGATGCTGATGGGCAACATGAACTCGGATGAGCGGCTGGCAGCCTTTTTACTGAACCTGTCGCAGCGCTTCAGTATCCGTGGCTATTCATCCAGGGACTTCGTTCTGAAAATGCGCCGCGAAGAAATCGGCTCCTACCTGGGGTTGCGGCTGGAAACCATCTGCCGGGGCATTGCTCACCTTCGGGATCAAGGTTTGGTGGAAATCGCCGGCCGAGAGGTAAAGATCCTGGACCTGGAAGGGCTCAAGCAACTCGTCGCCGGTTGTCACCGTCCCCAGCGCTGACACTTGCACGTCTGGAGAAACATCATGCGTGCCATGGTGCTACAGGTTGCCGGCGCGCCCTTGCAACGGGAAGACCGCCCCATCCCGATACCCGCCGCCCACCAACTATTAATCAAAGTCCTGGCTTGCGGGGTCTGCCGCACCGATCTGCATCTGGTCGACGGGGAATTACCGCAAGCAATACTGCCGCGGGTGCCGGGTCATGAAATCGTCGGTGAAGTCACTGCAGTGGGCGCTGACGTCGCGTCCGACTGGATCGGCAAGCGGGTGGGCGTACCGTGGCTTGGCTGGACGTGTGGTCAGTGTGCGTTCTGCACCTCAGGCCAGGAAAATCTTTGCGATAAGGCGCAATTCACCGGATGTCATCTGGACGGTGGTTACGCCGAATACACCGTCGCCGACAGGCGTTTCTGCTTCCCGATTCCCGACAGTCTCTCGGACATTCAAGCGGCACCGCTGCTGTGTGCCGGGCTAATCGGCTTTCGGGCGTTACAGATGGCAAAAGGAGCACGGCACCTGGGCCTTTATGGTTTCGGGGCGGCAGCGCATCTGGCAATCCAGGTGGCGCGAGGCCGAGGGCAGAAGGTGTATGCCTTCACTCGACCAGATGACCACGAAGGCCAGGACTATGCCCGATCCTTGGGTGCCGAGTGGGCGGGGGCATCGGATCAACCACCGCCGCACTTGCTCGATGCCAGCCTGATTTTTGCGCCTGTCGGTGCGCTGGTGCCGCTGGCCCTGGCCACGACCATCAAGGGCGGATGCGTGATATGCGCCGGTATTCACATGAGCGACATCCCGGCGTTCCCCTATCGTCTGCTGTGGGGCGAACGCAGCATTCGCTCAGTAGCCAACCTGACCCGCGACGACGGCACGGCATTTTTTCAGGAGTTGCAACACACGTCCGTGCATTGCGACGTCACCCGCTTTGCCCTGGACGATGCCAACCAGGCACTGGAATGCTTGCGGGCCGGTCAGTTCAATGGCGCCATCGTGCTCACACCTTGACGCCCTGCCGGACCGCCAGAATGCTGCCCGGCACCGAATACAGCGCCCGTTCGGTGTTACTGCCGATCAAGCGGTCAATCCCCACTCGGTGCACAGTGCCCATCACCACCACATCCGCCAGGTATTGCTCGACAAATTCACTGATCACCGGCACCGGCAGGCCCATCACGAAATGCCGCCGCTCAGGCGGCACGCCGTAGCGATCCGCCAGGGTGACAAACGCCAGGTGCAAGGATTCACGCAGTTCCTCGATGTAGTCCACACCCCAGCCCCCCGGACAGTGGCGCATCACCATTGAAGGCGGGCGACAAATCGTAGGCATATAGCAGGTGCAACGGGGCGTCGCATTGCAGGGCCAGGGCATTGGCCGTCTGGATGATGGTGTCGTTCAGTCCGCTGATTTGAGTCGAGGGATCAAACGGGTCCACAGCGGCCACGACCCGGTGCGGCAAGCTGTAACGAACCTGATTGACCAGGTGCACGGGAACCGGGCATTCGCGCAGTAGATGACAATCGAGTGGAGTAATGAACACTCGCTTGAGCACCGGCTCCAGGATGACATCCTTGATCACCAGGTCGGGTTTGAGTTCTTCAACCGTTTTCAGGATATCCAGCAATGGATGGGTCGTGAAGATCACTTCCACCGTGACATCCAGCCCTTGGCCACCCAGCTGCTCCACCTCATCCGCCACCCAGCGACGATAGCGGCGCAAGTAGCGCTGATACCCGGCGTCGTCCGTTTTCTCTTCCCACAAATGCACGATCGGCGCCGGCTCGACAAAGGCCCGCACATCCAGCGCCGCCCCGCTCACCTTGGCCAGCGCGACGGCGCGCAGCAAGGCGGGAGATTGATGCAGGGTTTGGTCGGCAATCAGCAGCAAACGATGAAATTGACCCATCACACACCTCCGCTCGACTCCGGTCGTTAAGCGCCGGTTGCTCCAAGACTGCGCTCGGCACCCTCCTTCCCGTTGATTTACATCAAACACACGTCAATCAGCGCCCCACATTACGGGCATCTGATCCAGATCAGGTTTGACCGCTGCCAACGGCGTAGAAAGGAATGAGCCGTGCGGTTCGTCACCGCGCGCACACTGTACAAACCGGATGGAGGATCTCCCCATGCTTACCGTCAAAGACCACAACGAACGGGCTGCAGCGGCTTACGCTGCGGTCCTCGGGCAATACTGGATCGAAGCGCTCAAGGACGGCCGGCATGTATTGATCCGGCCGCTGGCAGAAAAAGACCGCGACCGTGAATACGCGTTTATCAAGCGACTGTCGCCCGAATCCCGGCACATGCGTTTTCTCGCACAGATCAACGAGCCCGGCGCTGCGATGCTCGATCAGTTGATGGACACCGATAACAAAAAGCGCGTCGCCTACATCGCGCTGGTTCACGAAAACGGCCAATTGATCGAGATCGGTATCAGCCGTTACGCTGCCACCGATGAGCATGAATGTGAATGCGCCGTGACGGTCGCCGACGACTGGAAGCACCTGGGGCTGGGGACGTTGCTGATGGAGCATCTGATCAAGACGGCGCGCAAAAACGGCTTTCGCCAGATGTATTCGGTGGACGCCGCCAGCAATACATCGATGCGCGACCTGGCCCGGACACTGGGCTTCGATACACACAATGACCCCGATGACGCCCGTCAGGTGATTCACCGCCTCTGCTTGTAAACAAGCGCCCCACGATGTGCAGGCCAACGGCACATCGTGGGGCGCTTTGGCACTCAGGATTGCAACGCCCTGCCCGGTTTTATCGCCAGCACACTGCAGGGGGCCCGGTGCAAGAGCTGTTCGGCGGTAGTCCCCAACAATTTGTTCAACCCATAATGCTGCACCGTCCCCATGACAATGATGTCCGTATGATGCTCGGCGACAAAATCACAAATACTCGTCAGCGGTGACCCCTCGATGAAATGCCGATCCTGCGGTGGCACGCCATGTCGCTCGGCGATGGCTGCAAACGCTTCGTGCTGCGCCGCCCCCAGGGCTTCATAGATCCCCGTGGCCATGGGCAGTGCGCCAAAGCCAATGTCCTGGGCATAGATTGCCGTCCAGTCGTACACATGCACCAGATCAAGCCGGGCATCACACAGGGCGGCAAGCTTGGCGGCTGCGTCAATGATCTGGTCATTAAATACATGGTCCTGGTCTTCACTGCGCAAGACATCGATGATCGCCAGCACATTGCGGGGGCGTGGATGAACGGCATTGGTCACCAGATGCACCGGCGCCGGACAATCGCGCAGAAGCTGCCAATCCAGTGGCGTGAAAAACACGCGCTTCAATGCCGACTCTTCCTGGGCATCCTTGATAATCAGTACCAGTGGCATCTCGTTGACGTAGTGCAAAACCTCCTCATAAGGGTGCTGTACCCACACCACCTCACTGGTGACCTCCACGCCCTGTTGGCTCATCGACGCGGCTTGCTCCGCGAGCCATTGCCGATGGCTTTGCAGATAACCATCACGGGCGAGACTCATTTGCTCAGAGGCAAACAGACCGGCCACCGCCAAAGCTTGCAAATAATCGAACGCGACGATGTGCAACGGCAATTGCATGGCCAGTGCCAGCGCGGCGGCACGGTCGAAAGCCGGTGTACGGGTCATGGCTGGGGGGGCAATTAACAGTAAACGCTGAGTCTGCGACATGGGGCACCTCGGCACACGGCCATCAGGATAGAGATAACAGGCATCCAGATTGAGCGTTCCTGCCGCGGCTGACTTGATCTTGATCAACCGCCCCCCTTTCCCTTCGGCCTACCCTGAATTGGGGCTTAACGCATCAATGGCGGTATCGGAGGGGGCAATGATCGAATATGACCAGCAGTTGTTGGTAAGAGCATTGGACGCTGCGACAAATCCGGTATTGATCACCGAGCGCACGGGCTGCATCGTCTGGATCAATAAGGCGTTCTGCCTCTTGAGTGGCTATTCAAAGCCCGAGCTGGTCGGGAAAACCCCGCACCTGCTTTCTTCGGGACGACAAAGCACCACCTTTTATCGGGACCTGTGGCTGACGATCCTGGCGGGGCTGACCTGGCAGGGAGAGATGGTCGAGCGACGCAAGGACGGAGGTCATTGCACTGTCAATCAGGTCATCACCCCAGTGATTGACGATCAGGGGGTGGTGACGCACTTCATCGCCATTTTGCACAACTTCAAAGTGAGGGATGAGGAACGCGCGAATATGCAGCAACTGGCGTTTCACGACACCTTGACCGGGTTGCCTAACCGCAGATTGTTTCTGAATCTGCTTGAACAGGCGATGGAACACGCCACGACATTCCAACAGTCGCTGGCACTGATGTTTATCGATCTGGATCGCTTCAAGTCCATCAACGACACGTTGGGACACGGCTGTGGCGACAAGCTGCTTATAGCGGTTGCCGAACGCCTGGGCCGGTCCGTGCGCAGGTCCGATGTCGTCTCCCGCTTGAGCGGCGACGAGTTTGCGATTCTGATCACGGGTGTGGATCAACGGGACCAGATCGAGGCCTTGGCCAATAATCTGATTGCCGCGATTGATCAGCCCTTCATGATCGATAAACATCATATAGAAACGCGCATTAGCGTCGGCATCAGCCTGTTTCCCGCTGATGGTGTCAGCGCCGAGGCATTGCTTGAGCAAGCCGACAACGCGATGTACCACGCAAAAAAAAACGGCGGTAATGCCTGTCGCTTCAGTGGCCTGATCCCGTCCTCTGTTTAAACATTCAAGACAACAAGTTGTCTGCCCACGGGTGAACAGCGCCAGGACTACTCAATGGTCGCCGCCAAATGGCTACCCCGTGCCTCCCGTATAAATACCTGTTGGGCAGCGGTGTCTGGCCATTTATGCGGCGCGTTGATCCGTGCCTTGAGTTGACCAACGAACGCCTGAGCTTCCTCTTGGCGGTTGAAGTTCACTTCCAGGTTATCCAGCTGCACGACCCAACGATGGGTCGTCCGTTTTTCTGTAATCGCAATGATCATAAACACCTCCCGTCGACCTCGAGAATCACCCATCCCTCATCACGGTTTTTACACAATGTTCTGCACACCCGACTCCCGGGTGCGCACGTCACTCATGGCCATGACGGATGCCTCTGGCCATGTCCGATGGAATTGGGCACTGCCCCAAGACTGCGCCGAGGTGGCAGGACAGAAATTGATAATGGTCAATACTTTGTGAGAGGCCGCCTGTGATTGACCGCGCGTCAGGCGCTGAAACCGGTCAACCGTCTCTTTGACAAAGATCAAACCCACCCCCCTCTCCAGCAGCAGGATAAGAACCAGGCCTTACGGCCCAAACGCACGGTCGACATTGAGTGCAAGGGTTTCTGCGATGACCTACGGGAGAATTGTCATGTCTGAGCAATCACGTTTCATGCTGGTCGTTTCGCCGCTGATGGAAAACAGCCCCGCTTTCGACCGGGCCGCAGCATTGGCCAAGGCTGCGGGGGCCGCCTTGCATATCGTGGCGTTCGACTACCTGGAGGGACTGGCGACCGCCGGTCTGGTCAACGAACAAGCGCTGGAGCAGATGCGCCTGGGCTATGTCGAGCGTCATCGCCAATGGCTCGAAGACCAAGCCCGGCCCTTGCGTAAAATCGGCGTGCACGTCACCACGGAGGTGGTCTGGGTAGAAAAACCTCTGAAAGAAATCCTCATTCACCTCAAAGAACAGCCGATGGCGGTACTGATCAAGGCGCTGGAGCATGAATCGCTGCTGTCACGCCTGATGTTCACGCCACTGGATATCCATCTGCTGCGCGAATGCCCGGTGCCGCTGCATTTTGTCAGCAATGTGCAGCACGCGCTGCCGCGAAGAATCCTCGTCGCGGTCGACCCGTTCCATCGTGACGGTCAATACGTGGGTTTCAACGACAGGATTCTGCGCGAAGCCTCGAAACTGGCGAGCATCTGTAACGCTGAGCTCGATGTGATCTATGCCCATGACCTTTCCTCCATCAGCGCTAACGAATTCGGCTTTGATAATGCCTCGGCGTTTTTCTCATCAGGCAAAGCCAAATCACTGTTCGATGCACAGGGCCAGACTTTCCGCGATCTGGCTGATCGCAATGGCATCCCGCCGGAGCGTCAGCACATGATCATGGGCGACCCGGCCAAGGTCCTCTCCAGTTATGCCGATGCTTATAGCATCGACGTCATCGTGATGGGCCGGGTCGGTCATCGTGGCATTGAGCGATTGGTCGGCAGTACGGTGGAACACCTGCTGTACAAAATGCCGTGTAGCGTGTGGGTCGTTTCGCCAGAGACGCTGGAGGACTGAGGCAGGGTTGTTGCCGCGTTTTAGGCTGGCACCGCTTGACGCCCAAGCGGTGCTGATCTTGAATCTTGTTTGCTGCCCTTTCCCCCCGACACGCCTGATACTGGCCAGCAGTCTGCAGCCAAACCCGCCGTCGGGCTTCGTCAACCGGCACCTGCTAGCCGGGAAAAAGGATTTGCCATGACTAATCTGGTGATTTGCTGCGACGGCACCTGGAACACCCCCGACCAACTCGACCAAGGCATCCCCGCCCCCACCAACGTGGTGCGGCTTTACAACGCCGTAGCTGACAACGCCAAGGGCGTAGCACAAACCACCTACTATCACCCCGGTGTCGGCACCAATGGCAGTTGGTGGGATAAAGCCGTCGGCGGCGGCACCGGTGCCGGCCTTGATGACAACATCATGAGCGCCTACCAGAAGCTCTGTTACTGCTACCAGCCCGGCGACAACATCTTCCTGTTCGGCTTCAGCCGCGGCGCTTACACGGTGCGCAGCCTTGCCGGGTTCATTGGCCGCTGCGGGCTGTTGCAGATCGTCGGGTTACCACCCGCCGAGGTCTGGACGCGCATCCAGACCCTGCTCACCTACGGCTACCGGCGTAAAACCGAGGAGCGCAAAGACTGGGATGCGCAAGGTTGGCAGTTCCACAACAAGGCTGGCAATTCGATCCCCATTCGTTTCATTGGGGTCTGGGACACCGTCGGTGCGCTGGGCATCCCCGACGACATGGCATTGCTCAATCTGCTCGACAATCGCGAACGCTACACCTTCCACGACACCACGCTGCACCCCTCGGTCAAGTACGCCCGCCACGCGTTGGCGATGGACGAACGCCGCGCCTCGTTCCAGCCGACGCTGTGGAGCAAGCCGCCGACGGGCACCGACCTCCAGCAAATCTGGTTCCCCGGCGTGCATTCAGACGTCGGCGGTGGCTACCAGAACTGCGGCCTGGCCAATGGCGCGTTGAAGTGGATGATTGATGAGGCGAGCGCGGCCGGACTGATTTTTGACCCCAATATTGTCAAGCAGATCAAGCCAGACCTCTACGACACCCTGCACGACTCCTGTGATGGCGTGTTCACTGTGCTGCCGACTCAACCCCGCAGCGTGGCCGACATGAGCTCACAACAGACGTTGTTCCACACATCAGCACTGGACCGGCAGAAAGTCCCCCCCATCACCCAATCGCCCTACCGCAAAGCACGCTTGCTGGCACCGCCTAACCCGCTGGTACTGGACATCTCCGCCCGCCAACCGTGGAACGAAACCGGCCTGTGGCTCAACGCTGGCACCACGTACACCTTTAGCGCCAGCGGTGAGTGGCTGGACGCCTCGATCGTTTGCGACCCGGCCGGGCCAGTGAGCAAGCATTTTCAACCCAGCGAACTGGCCTACGTGGCCGGCGCGGCATTGGGCAAACTGGAAACCTGGTACAGCAAGCTGTTCAACAACAGCGACGCAAACTTTTACTTCACCCGCCGCCACGAGAATTACCCTTGGTTCAGTCTCGTCGGCGCAATCGCCAACAGCGAGGGTGTCGACGCCAAAGGCGTCCTGTTGAAACCGGAAACCTTCCTCATCGGCCACGGCTGCACGTACACGCCGAAGCGCTCCGGGTATCTCTATGCCTATGCCAATGACGCGTGGAATTGCTATGGGAATAACAAGGGGCATGTGGCGTTGACGATTCAGTAGTCCATGGCTGATCACCGGGTTATTGCGAGGGGGTGAAATGCATGAAGCCCCGCCCCCTCAGAGGGGACGGGGCTTCTGACTGCACACCCTGCTGAAACAACGAATAACCTGTGGCAAGTTCCTTCGTCACAAAACAGCGGTCACACAGCTGGCTCAATCTTATCCAGCACTCCATTCGCCGTGATCTCTGCCACCATGATGCTGTTGGAAATGCCCAGCAGCGCGTAGCGCGCCTCCCCCTCCAGATGATCCACCAAGTGGTGGACCATCACATCAAGCGAAGCCAGTGTCTCGACCAAAAAAACCGCCAGGGTTTCGGCTGTGGCTTTCGGGTCCACGGAAAATAGCGTGCTGCGTGTTCGCGGGGTGGCTTTGATGTCGGCGTTGGACGGGAAGTGGACGTTGAGGGCGCGTTCGGCGGCCTCGTTGAGCTTTTTTGAATCGGGTTCGTACGGGGACACTGGATCGGTGTCTGGTGGATTGGGGGTTACCTTGAACATGGTGAAACTCCTAGAGAAATGGAGCTGCCACGATTCGCTGCGAAACGAAAAATAAGGTGGCAACTGTACGCGGGTTCGCAGACCAGGACTCTAGGAACCCGGCAGACCCGAAGGTCTCCCACGCACAGCCGCCATGACATGAGGGACAGACCTGACGAAGCATCTGGTCATGGACGTAGACGTTGTGCGTCTAGAGATTACCCGGGCTGCGAAACCCGATCACTGATGGGCAGTGACACGAGTCAAGTTACCGAGAGGCCCAAAAGCGCACAAGCCGGCGGATTCTGGCGTACCCGTAGGCAAAGGCACAAGGTTTTGTAGCTTTCAGGACGTAACCTTGAGGGTGCTTAAACATAAGCTCTCAAGTGTTGTTGAATGGGCTGACACGTACTTCCTACGGAGGGTGAAAGAGGTAGCAATGTTGTCTCTTGAATCAATCGGTAATCGGCCAAAAGCAGTCGGTCGAGCAAGATCCAGAAAAGCGGGTTGCGCGACTTTACCATTTGCCAGCTTGGGCTCATCTGAGCACTGCCAGACTGGCTGCCATATGCCTATCGGCCGATAGGCTGCCGAGGGTCGGCCAAGGTGTCCTTATAAAGATAACGACGGGCGTGCCGATACTGCAAAAGTACTCCAAGTCACTGCACGCTGTTGTTGGCGATGAGCAAGGAACACAAAATGATGTCTACTCGTCGGAACGCACTCAAAGCATCAGACGTGACCCTTTGCGGTCTGGTGTGCCTGGCTGGGGTCGCCGTCACGTTCTTGGTGCTGATTCTGTTCGTAGGGTCAGAGAAACGTACCGTTAGCGTTGCTTTTCAACTGGAGGTCGACGAAAGATTCAGTCGCCTGCAACGACGCTTTAATACTCAGGTCTTGAAACTAGACGTTGTAAGGCGTTTCTTTATCAACGCCGACGATGTCACTGAAAAGGAGTTTCTGGGATTCGTTACGCCTCTAGTGGAAGAGGACGAAGCCTATAGCTGGGTACCAAGGATTCTCGAGAAGGATCTCCAAGCGTTTCGCGCTAAGGCGCTTCTCAATGGCACCCGTGATTTTTCATACCATGAAATTAATCCCGTCACCGGCGAAAAAGTCCCCCTCGCCAGCCGGCCTGAACACTGGATATTGCTCTACTTATTGAAGCGCGACGACGTAAAGATAATACCGGGCATGGATGTTCTGGCTCGCCCCGGTCGCCAAGCCTTGATGAGCAAGGCACGAGAAACACGTCAAATAGTTGTGTCGGAACCGTTGAAAATGACCAATGGGCAGTCGGGGATTTTCTTTGTCGCACCTGTATTCCAGGAGTCCCCTGAGGTTCCATTGAACGATGATAATTTGCAGGGGTTCGTTGTCTCCACCGTACGCTTGGCTTCGTTGATGGAACAAGGCATTCCATTACCAAGTCTGCAACGACTGAACGTGACACTTTCATTGATCGACACGCAGCATCAAGGGGAAAACATTTATCAGAGCGCTGCCCCTGCGGCCCCTTCAGCGCTGTACGCGCAGCGGCTACTGAAAGTAGCCGACCAAAATTACTTGATCCAGTTTAGACCCAGCCCAACATTTCTGGTCGCCAACAGCTACGCACTGTCCATCAGCCTAATTATCGTGTTCGGAGCTGGGTTGACGCTGCTGCTGACCTTGATGGTGTACTTGTTGATTACGCAGCGCGCCCGCGCCCTCTCGCTGGTTGATGAACGCACGAAAGACTTGCGGTTGTTGAACATTACCGATCACCTGACCGGAGTCTATAACCGCCGACACTTCGAAGAGTTGATGGAGCGCCTGCTCATCGAGGCTAACGTGCAATACCGCCCTCTGTCGCTGATCATGTTTGACGTCGATCACTTCAAACACATCAACGACCGCTGGGGCCATCAGTGTGGTGATAACGTTTTGAAGTCGTTGTGCACACGAATACGTTCGGCAACACGCAAAACCGATCTGCTGTGCAGAACAGGCGGAGAAGAGTTTGCATTGATCTGCCCGGATAGCCAACTGAACGATACAAGGCTACTGGCAGAAAAGCTTCGAGCTCTAATAAGCAACCTGCCATTTGATGATATTGGACAGGCGACGTGTAGCTTCGGCGTTGCCACGTGGATTCCATCAGAATCGTTTGACGCCTTCATTCGGCGCGCTGATACCGCGATGTACAGTGCTAAATCAAGTGGTAGAGATCAAGTCCAACTTGCCGATATGTAGCAGGTCGGCTACCCGGATGTCACGGCGCAAAAGCCAAAACTCGATAGCTTCGCAGCCGCGCTCTGCGTTCAGGTCATCGTCCCATTGTCCAGCACGCCCCCTGGTAATGACCGGCAGAAGACGACCCAAATCAGTCCTTCGGGGAAGGGCTGAAATCGGCCGATTTCTGTTGAAAACAATCGGATTCTCAGCTCGCCTGAACTCAAGCATGATCACCGCCAGAGAGCCTACTCACCACTTGAGTGATTTCTCAGCTCTTCGTTGACCTTTGCTGCTCTGCTATTGGGTTAGTTTGAGTTTTTTTGCTTAGTGCAGGCGCACCTATCCCGTGACCGGTGGCCCTTGAGATATAAATTTGGCCAGCCGGCGACATGAACTCATCGGTCGCGCCACTCATGCCACGTAGTCGCAAGCGATCCAATTTCAGGAAGCGCTTGAGGTGGGCAAACAACCGATCATTGTCTGGGTGCTCTCGACTTCTGCGGTTCGATGAGCCGGTGTGGGCTTCACCTCCAAATCGTCTACCTTGCTGGTGACACCGTAACGTATGGGCAGGTGGCGGGCATCCTCGAACGTGTCCCGGGACGTCCATTCAAACGTAACGTCTGGATGGTTGCGCACTTGATCCGGGAACTGGAAAAAGCCCCCACTCATCACATCAAAAAGTACCGCGCAGTGTTCGCACAAGGCAAAGGTGTGGCTTGCTCCCTGCGGCATACCAAACTATCGGGTATTTATCCGCGCAGTAAACCTCACGCCCCTTACCTCCCCGCTAATCACTCCTGCTTATATAAGTACACGGGCACATGAAGTAACTCGTTTCATATTTGAAACAAATCCGCCATGTTCCCGCGTTCGGCGTTACTGAACCAAGCATCCTCCCTTTCGCAGTTTCCCTGTAATACACATCAAATGTGCAATTTCGTGCCACACAGGAAACCTTGTTTCATATATGAAACGTGCGTGAAATGAGAAATTCAACGTAACTTCATAATAAGAAAGGTTTTTTTAAGAAAAAACCAACTGGGCAACTCAGTGGCATTGTTCATGCAATAAACACCGTATCACCTATAAAACAGACCAGAGACCCTTCCCAATGGCTGTGAACGAGATGTACGCCATCGCTCCTCAATGGAATAAACCCGCTCCCAAGGAAGATCTGGAGCCCATCGAAATTGAATTTCGCAATGTCGGCAAATGTTTCCCGGCCAAAGGAAAGTCCGAAGCGCCGTTTGCCATTCGCGACGTCAATTTCAAGATTCGCCGCGGTGAAGTGGTGTCGATCATCGGCCCTTCCGGTTGCGGCAAAAGCACCATTCTGAACATGGGCTCCGGCCTCTATCGACCTTCCGAAGGCGAAGTGTTTGTCGGCGGTGAAGCGGTGACAGGTCCGGTTCGCCAAGTTGCTTTCATGCTGCAAAAAGACCTGCTGATGCCATGGCGCAGCATTCGTCGCAATGTCGAACTGGGCCTGGAAATTCAAGGTGTACCGGCCGCTAAGCGTCAGGCCGTGGCCAAAGATCTGCTCGATCGTTGCCACCTGCAAGGCTTTGCCGACCACTACCCGTTCCAGCTGTCGGGCGGCATGCGGCAGCGTGCAGCCCTGGCTCGTACCTTGGCCATCGACCCGCAAGTGCTGTTCCTCGACGAGCCGTTCTCGGCCCTGGATGCGCAGACCAAGATGATCCTGCAGCAGGACATGGCGCGGATGCTGTTCGACGAAAAGAAAACCGCCCTGTTCATTACCCATGACCTGATCGAAGCCATCGCCATGTCCGACCGGTTGCTGGTCATGAGTGCCCGCCCGGGCACCATCATCGAAGAAATCAACGTCGACCTGCCGTTTCGCGACAACCCGCTGGAGCGCCGCAAGCTGCCGGAGATCGGTCCGCTGGCCGGTCGCCTGATGGAATTGCTGAAAGTCGGCGAAGACACCGAACTGCATTGATCAACGCCCTTGCGGCCATCAACCGATTCAGGAGTACGCATGTTCAAGTCTCTGTTTCAACGCTTCAGCCAGGCCAGCGGCATTGCGCTCGGCCTGGGCATGGCCTTCGCCGCGCAGGCGCAGCCCACCGACGTGACCTACTTGTTGCCGGCGCCGCCGAACTCGCCGGCGTTCGCCCCGTGGATCATTGCCCAGCAAAAGGGTTACTACGCCGCCCAGAACCTGAACATGACCTTCATCGCGGCCAAGGGCGGTGTGGACGTGGCGAAGCAGATCGGTGCCGGTAACGCCATGCTCGGCGGTGCCCTGGGTGATACCCCGATTGTGGTGCGGGCCAACGGTATTCCGGTGCGCTCCGTCGCCGTGCTGGGCGCCGGCGGTGTAACTATGATTGCCACCAACGCCGCCGAAAATATCAACTCGATCACTGACCTCAAGGGCAAGACCATGACGGTGATGTCCTACTCGGACACCACCTATTACGCCTTGCTCGCCTCCCTTAGAAAAGCAGGCCTGAGCAAAACCGACGTGAACATCCAGGCTGCCGGCCCGTCGGGCGTCTGGCAGTTATTCTCGGCTGACAAAGCCCAGGCGATGGCGGGCGTACCGGACTGGGTGGTCAACGCCGAAGAAGCCGGCGTGAAGATCAAACTGATCCCGCAATCGCAAATTTTCGAAAGCATGGCCCAGGCAATTCTCGCGTCGGACGACGCCATCAAGACGCACCCGGAAATTGTTCGCGGCGTGGTCCAGGCCACCCTGCAAGGCATGCGCGACATCATCCAGGACCCGCACGCCGCGGCACTCACCTTCGCCAAAGCTGTCCCCGCCTACGCCGGCAAAGAAGATTCGCTGGAGAAGGTCTTCAAGCTTTACGTCGAACACGTCTACGCCAACCAAACCGTACTGGGTCGCATCGATCCGGCGCGGCTGGAAGCGGTCCGCACGTTCTATGTCAGCGAAGGCATCGTCAACCAGGAACCGAAGCTCGACGACCTGTACACCAATCAGTTCATCGACACCCAAACAGCTGCGCAATAACGGCGAGTGACAACAAGGTAACGACACGATGAAAAACCTCAATAACTCCATGCTCGGCAGCGTTGCCCTGCTGATCCTGTTCCTGGTGCTCTGGCAATGGGGCCCGGGACTGCTCGGCATGCCCGAATTCGTCATGCCGCACCTGAGCCGCGTGGCCCAGGAAAGTGTGGTGATGTGGCAAACCGGCGGTCTGCTGCAACATACCTTGATCACCGCATTCGAGATCATCGTCGGCTTCGGCCTGGGCGCTCTGCTCGGTGTGGCGATCGGTGTTTCGCTCGGGCTCTCGCCCGCTGCCGAAGCCATGCTGTCGCCATACATTTTGGCCCTGCAAATCGCCCCCAAAGTCGCCTTCGCCCCGCTGTTCGTGATGTGGCTGGGCTACACGATTTACCCGAAGATCCTGATTGCCATCCTGATTGTGTTCTTCCCGGTGATGATCAACGTGCTGTCGGCCATCCGCACCGTTGACCCGGACATGATCAACCTGGTCCGGACCATGAACGCCAGTCGCTGGCAGATCTTCCGCCTGGTGGAGTTCCCATCGGCCATGGCCGCGCTGTTCTCGGGCTTGCGCATTGCCTCCACCCTGGCTGTGATCGGCGTCACCGTCGGTGAGCTGGTCGGCGGCAACCAGGGCTTGGGATTCCTGCTGGTCGATGCCGAAGGTCAGGGCAACACCGCGGGCGTATTCGTCGCCATTGTGATGCTCACGCTGATCGGTGTGCTCTCTTACGGCGCGGTGGTCTGGGCCGAGAAACGCGTTCTGCATTACATGCCCAAAGCCATGCTGAGTACCCAATGATGACGGCCCTCAATCGTTTGCTCGAAGGCCGCCGGATCCTGGTCACCGGGGGCGCCCGCGGATTGGGTTATGCCTTTGCCCAGGCCATCGGCCGCGCCGGTGCCCACGTGGTGATCGCCGACATTCTTGCCGAGCGCGTCCAGCAATCGGCCACTGAACTCGTCGCCGAAGGCCTGACCGTGCATGGCGTGACAGTTGATCTGGCGCAACCCGATTCGATCGATGCCTGCGTGGCTGAAGCCACCCGCTTGCTCGGCGGCCTCGACGGCCTGGTGAACAACGCTTCAATCACCAATTCCGGCGGCAAGACCTGCGAAGAGCTGAGCCTCGAGACCTGGGATCAGGTCATGCAAGTCAACGTGCGCGGCACCTGGCTGATGACCAAGGCGTGTCTGCCGGCCCTGCGCGCCAGCGGTCATGGCGCCATCGTCAACCTGGCGTCGGACACGCCTCTGTGGGGTGCGCCCAACCTGCTGGCCTATGTCGCCAGCAAGGGCGCAATCATCGCGATGACCCGCAGCCTGGCCCGCGAACTGGGCACCGACAACATCACGGTCAACGCCATCGCGCCGGGCCTGGTGCTGGTCGAAGCGACCGCCTACGTGCCCGAAGCACGTCACCGTTTGTACAACGATCACCGGGCCATTCAACGCCCACAACTTCCCGAAGACGTCAGCGGCGCCGTGTTGTTCGCGCTGTCCGACCTCGCCCGTTTCATCACTGGACAAACCTTGCCGGTCAACGGCGGGTTCGTCATGCCTTGACTTGATCTGGAGACAGCCATGACCGATTTATCAGCACAGCAAGACACCCCGAAAAGCTGGGAACAGCCAGCCGGCAGCGATCTCGAAAGCTGGATGAAAACCCGCATCGCTCGCTATGACACGCGCAAGTACGACTGGAACGCGCTGAAGTTCCAGGCCGACTACGATCCGAAATTCCGTCGTGCGCAAATGCGCTACATCGGCACCGGCGGCACCGGCGTGAGCACCGACATGAACACCATCCCGTCGGAGAATTTCACGTTCTCGACCATGGTGATTCCGGCCGGTCATGAAGGCCCGCCGCACCTGCACACTGACGTTGAAGAAGTGTTCTTCGTGCTGCGCGGCAAACTCAAAGTGATCATCGAAAAGGACGGCGAGCGCTTCGAAACCATCCTCACCGACCGCGACGTGATTTCCGTGCCGCCCGGCGTGTACCGCGAAGAGATCAACATCGGCGATGAAGACGCGCTGATGTGCGTGATGCTCGGCGCGAAAAAACCGCTGACCCCGACCTACCCGCCAGAACACCCTCTGGCCTCGATCAAGCGCGGATAAGCCCATGTCGTACGCCATCGATAATCTCGTTTCGCCGCTCACGGCTGACCTCCAGGCACAACTGGCCCTGAACTTTCCGGTGCGTACGCTGGAGATCGCCGGCGGTCGCCAAGCCTTTCGCGAATGCGGGGCCGGGCCGGCCATTGTGTTGTTGCACGGGATCGGCTCAGGCTCGGCGTCGTGGTTAGAGGTGGCGCAGGAGCTTGGCCAGAGCGCCCGGGTGATTGCCTGGGACGCGCCCGGCTACGGTGATTCCACGCCGCTGAGAACGCTGGCCCCCGACGCTTCGGACTACGCCGAACGACTGCTGCAACTGCTCGACGCACTGGGCATCCAGCGCTGTGTGCTGGTGGGTCATTCCCTGGGCGCGATTACCGCCACGGCGTTCGCCAGCGGCGTGCAGCAGCAACGGATCAGCCGGCTGGTCTTGATCAGCCCGGCCCAAGGCTATGGCCATCCATCACGCGCGTTGCAGCGTCAGGAAGTGCGCAACAAACGCCTGCGTGCCCTGGAACAACTGAGCATTCAGCAGATGGCCGAGCAACGCAGTCCCTACATGCTTTCACCCGCCGCCAGCCCGAAAGCACTGGCCTGGGTGCGATGGAACATGGCGCGGCTCAATCCCGATGGCTATCGCCAGGCCATTGAACTGCTGTGCAGCGATGACCTGCTGCGGCACCCACCGCTGTCGATGCCTTGCGAAGTGCATTGCGGCGAAGCCGACGGCATCACCGCGCCCGAAAGCTGCCTGACCCTGGCCAAGGCGTTGGGCGCCACGTTCAACCTGATTGCCGATGCCGGGCATGCCAGCCCTATTGAACAACCTTATGTCGTGGCGGGCCGTCTGGCCTTTGCCATTAAAGAATCCCTGACAGGTGCATCTCTATGAACGATTCAGATCTGCTGAAGGACGCTCAGGACAAATACATCGTGCCGGGCCTGGAGCGCGGTCTGCTGCTGCTCTGCGAATTCAGCCGGCGCAATCGCACGCTGACAGCGCCAGAACTGGCCCGGCGTCTGGCACTGCCACGCTCGACCATATTTCGTCTGCTGTCGACCCTGGAAACCATGGGGTTTGTCACCCGCAGCGGCAATGAATACCGCTTGGGCATGTCGGTGCTACGCCTGGGCTTTGAATACCTGGCTTCGCTGGAACTGACCGAACTGGGCCAGCCGCTGCTGGCTCGCTTGTGCGACCGCCTCAACTACCCGAGCAACCTGGTGGTGCGCGATGGTCGTTCGATCGTTTACGTGGCCAAGGTCTCGCCGCCGTCAGTGTTCTCCAGTGCGGTCAACGTCGGCACTCGCCTGCCCGCCCACGCCACTGTCCTCGGACGAATTCTGCTCGAAGACTTGTCGCTGGCCGAGTTGCGTGAGCTGTACCCGGAAGACCATCTGGAGCAGTTCTCGCCGTGCACGCCGAAAACCGTGATGGAACTGTTCGACCTGGTTCAGGCTGACCGCCAGCGCGGTTTCGTCAGCAGCGAAGGCTTCTTCGAGTCAACGATCTCGACCGTTGCCGCCCCGGTGCGCGATGAGACGAGCAGGATCGTCGCCGCGCTGGGCGTCACGATCCCGACCGCACAGATCGCTCACGTCAACTTCAACGAGTTGCTCCTGCAAGTGCGCCGTAGCGCCGACGAACTGTCGCGGCTGCTCAACTACAACAGCGCTGCTGCCCATGACGGGCACCGCGTCACTGCATTGATGAGGGATTGAGATGAGCCTTTATCAACTGCAAGACAGCACCGCGATTGTCACCGGCGGCTCTTCGGGCATTGGCCTGGCCTGCGTCGAGTTATTGCTCGAAGCCGGCGCGGCCGTGGCCTTTTGCGGCCGGGACGAAAACCGGTTGCGCAACGCTGAAACCGAATTGCGTCAACGCTTCCCCGAAGCACGGCTGCTCACCCAAGTTTGCAACGTGCTCGATGCGGACTCAGTCAAGGCGTTTGCCGCCGCCAGTCTGGCCGCATTGGGCCCGGCCAGCGTGTTGATCAACAACGCCGGGCAAGGTCGGGTGTCGACCTTCGCCGACACCACCGACAGCGCCTGGACCGAAGAGTTGAACCTGAAGTTCTTCTCGGTGATCAACCCGGTCCACGCCTTCATGGCACAGCTGCAACGCCAGCCGAACGCGGCCATCGTCTGCGTCAACTCGCTGCTGGCCAGCCAGCCGGAGCCGCACATGGTCGCCACCTCGGCCGCTCGCGCCGGGGTCATGAACCTGGTGCGCTCGATGGCCACCGAATTTGCCGGTCAGGGTATTCGGGTCAACGGCATCCTCATTGGCCTGGTTGAGTCCGGGCAATGGCGCCGACGTTTCGAGGCCCGCGAAGAGCGGGACCTGGACTGGACCCAATGGACCGCCCGGCTCGCGCAACAAAAACACATTCCCTTGGGGCGTCTGGGCCTGCCGATTGAAGCGGCCCGCGCGATCCTGTTTCTGGCCTCGCCTCTGTCGGCTTACACCACAGGCAGCCATATCGATGTTTCTGGAGGCCTGTCTCGTCATGCGTAATGAAAATACTGTCACCGTTGGCGCTGCCATCACCGCGTTTCTCGAGCAGTGCGACGTCAAGGCCGCGTTCGGCGTGATCTCGATCCACAACATGCCGATCCTCGATGCCTTCGCCGTTCGCGGAAATATCCGCTTCGTCATGGCTCGTGGGGAAGCCGGCGCCACTAATATGGCCGACGCCTATGCCCGCACCACCGGCGGCCTCGGTGTCTGCCTGACATCCACCGGCACCGCAGCCGGCAACGCCGCAGGCGCCATGGTCGAAGCGTTGACCGCCGGCACACCGCTGCTGCACATCACCGGGCAGATCGAAACACCGTACCTGGATCAGGAATTCGCCTACATCCACGAAGCCCGCGACCAACTGACCATGCTCAAGGCTGTATCGAAGGCTGCGTTCCGTGTGCGCAGTGTCGAAACCGCCATCAGCACCATGAAGCTGGCCGTGCAGACTGCGCTGACCGCTCCCACCGGGCCGGTCAGCGTGGAAATCCCGATCGACATCCAGTCGACCTTTATCACGATGCCGACCGACCTCTCGCCGCTGCCAATCCCAGTGGCCGTCCCCGCGCCCGAAGCGCTGGACCTGGTGGCCGAACGACTGGCCACCGCCACCCGTCCATTGCTATGGCTCGGCGGCGGCGCACGACACGCCGGGCCTCAAGTCAAACGCCTGCTGGACATGGGCGTCGGCGTGATCACCTCGACCCAGGGTCGCGGTGTGGTCAACGAAGATGACGAACGCTGCCTCGGCGCGTTCTCGCAAAACAAACTGGTCGAGCAGTTCCTGCAAAGCTGCGATGCCTTGCTGATCGCCGGCTCCCGTCTGCGCAGCAATGAAACCTTCAAGTACGCGTTGAAATTGCCACGCAACACTTTGCGCATCGACGCCAACCCGGCCATCGAAGGTC
This sequence comes from Pseudomonas sp. S2_B07, assembly GCF_054668435.1. Lineage (NCBI taxonomy): Bacteria > Pseudomonadati > Pseudomonadota > Gammaproteobacteria > Pseudomonadales > Pseudomonadaceae > Pseudomonas > Pseudomonas sp. S2_B07. Next base: position 6,385,964 of record NZ_CP162769.1, on the reverse strand, counting down.
GCAGCTATAACAGCGAACTGTTCATCTGTGGCGACTCGGCGCTAGCACTTGAAGGTCTGGCGGATCGTCTGGAAGGTCGGCTGCAAATCGATCCGACCTTCCTTGCCGAGCTCAAGCAAGTGCGCGAAAAGTCCCGCACGCAACTGATCGCCGACCTCGGCCCGTACTCGGCCATGGTCGAACAGCTGCAAGCCATCACCGGGCGCAATTTCTCCTGGGTACGCGACGTCACGCTGTCCAACAGCATCTGGGGCAACCGCCTGCTGACCCTGTTCCACCCGCGAGCTGGCGTGCATGCCCTCGGCGGCGGCATTGGCCAGGGCCTGTCGATGGGCATCGGCGCGGCAGTCGCTGCGGCTGAAACAGCCCCTGAGCGCAAAGTCTTCACCCTGGCCGGTGACGGCGGTTTTATCCTCAACCTCGGCGAACTGGCGACGCTGGTGCAAGAAAAAGCCAACGTGGTGATTCTGCTGATGAACGACCAGCGCTACGGCGTGATCCGCAACATTCAGGACGCGGTCTACGGCAGCCGTCACTGCTACGTCGACCTGCACACCCCGGATTATTCCAAGCTGGCGGAATCGCTGAACCTGCGCCACGGCCTGGTCACCGACCTGAAGGATTTCGGCCGCGTGGTCGACGGCGCACTGGCTCAACCCGGCCCGTTCCTGCTGGAAGTGGACATGCTCGCCGTCGGCAGCTTCGCTACCCAGTTCGCCGGTCCGCCCAACAGCGAAACCAAAGCGCAAAAAGCCACGGCCTGAGGACTTCGTCATGTTGCATATCACCATGATCGGCTGCGGCGCCATTGGCGTCGGCGTGCTCGAACTATTGGAGAAGGACCCGCAGCTGTGCGTTGACTACGTCATCGCTTCGACCGGGTCTGAAGAATTGGTGCGCCAGCGGCTGGCCAGTTTCAAGCAACCACCGCAGGTGCTGACCGCCTTACCGGCCGACGCCCGCCCGGACCTATTGGTCGAGTGCGCCGGCCACCGCGCCATCGAAGAACATGTGTTGCCGGCGCTGGAACGTGGCATTGCCTGCCTGATCGTCTCGGTCGGCGCGCTGTCCGAAGTTGGCCTGGTTGAACGCTTGGAAGCAGCAGCCGAACGCGGCCAGACCCGCATCGAGTTGCTGCCCGGCGCTATCGGCGGCATCGACGCCTTGTCGGCGGCCAAAGTCGGCGGGCTGGATTCGGTCAATTACACCGGCCGCAAACCGGCTAAAGCCTGGAAAAACACCCCCGCTGAACAGGCCTGTGACCTGGACAACATTACCGAAGCCACGGTGATTTTTCAGGGCAGCGCCCGGGAAGCGGCACGGCTCTATCCAAAAAACGCCAACGTCGCCGCGACCTTGTCGCTGGCCGGGCTCGGCCTGGATCGCACCCATGTGACGCTGATCGCCGATCCGCTGAGCGAGGAGAACGTCCATCACTTCGAGGCTCGCGGCGCTTTTGGCGGTTTCGAACTGAGCTTGCGTGGCAAACCGCTGCTGGCCAACCCGAAGACCTCGGCGCTGACCGTTTACAGCGTCGTCCGCGCCCTGGGCAACCACGCCCACGCGATTTCGATTTAGGGGACCGTCGATGACTCTCGAACAGACTTTACCGATCTGCATTGCCGGCGACTGGCGCCTCGGTCGCGGCGAGCGTTATGCCACGTGCTACCCCGCCACGGGCGAAGCCGTCGCCTGGCTGAATGCCGCCAGTGTCGACGACGTTGAAGACGCCGTGCAAGGCGCCCATCAGGCGTTTTTGCACAGCGGCTGGGCGCAGCGCAAACCTCACGAACGGGCCAGCGTGCTTTACCGCATCGCCGAGCTGATCCGTGAGCGCAGCGAGGAACTGGCGCAATTGCAGCGCCAGGACAACGGCAAACCGATCAACGAAACCCGTGCCCTGGTGGCCAGCGCCGCCGGCACATTCCAGTTCTTCGCTTCGGCCTGTGAAACCCTCGAAGAAACCATCACGCCGTCCCGTGGTGATTTCGTCAGCATGAGTGTGTACGAACCGATGGGCGTGATCGCCGCGATCACCCCGTGGAACTCGCCGATTGCCAGCGAGGCGCAGAAGGTCGCTCCGGCGCTGGCAGCGGGCAACGCGGTGGTGATCAAACCGGCGGAAATCACCCCGTTGATGGCCCTGCAACTGGCGCGCATCTGCGAAGACGCAGGCTTGCCTAAAGGCCTGCTCAGTGTGCTGCCGGGTAAAGGTTCACTGCTCGGTGATGCGCTGACCCGTCATCCGTTGGTCAAGCGCGTGTCGTTCACCGGCGGCACCAAAACCGGCAAGCACATTGCCCACATCGCCGCCGACAAGATGATGCCGGTGTCGCTGGAACTGGGCGGCAAATCACCGACCATCGTCCTCGACGACGCCGACCTCGACCACGCGGTGGCGGGTGTGCTGTACGGCATCTTCAGCTCTTCGGGCGAAGCCTGCATCGCCGGCTCGCGGTTGTTCGTCGCCCGCGCGCTGTATGAGCCGTTCATGTCGCGCCTGGTGGCCGCTGCGGCCGAACTGCGCGTCGGTGATCCGGCCGATGAACGTACCCAAATGGGTCCGTTGATCAGCGCCGGCCACCGCGACTCGGTGGAGCGTTATGTGGCTCTGGGGCTGGCCGAAGGTGGACGCCTGCTGCTCGGTGGCAAACGTCCGAGCGGCGGCGTGTACGACCAGGGTTATTACTACCCGCCGACCATCCTCGAAGGCCTGAACAACAGCCAACAGGTTTGTCAGGAAGAGATCTTCGGCCCCGTTTTGGTGGCGATGCCCTTCGATGACGAAGCGCAATTGCTCGAACAGGCCAACGACAGCCTGTACGCCCTCGCCGCCGGCATCTGGACGCACGACTACAAACGCGCCTGGGCACTGGGCCGAAAAATTCAGGCCGGTACGGTGTGGATCAACACCTACAAACAGTTCTCGATTTCCACACCGTTCGGCGGCTGGCGCGACAGCGGTCTGGGCCGTGAAAAAGGTCGCCTCGGCATCCTGCAGTACATGGAACAGAAAAGCCTTTATTGGGGCATGAATGAACAGCCACTGGCCTGGGCCGGTGCGCAACGAGAGGTTGGGTTATGAGCGTTTTAGGCATTGATGAAGTCACCTACGGCGTCGAGGACCTCGACACCAGCGTGCGTTTTTTCAGCGACTGGGGCCTGACTAAAGTCAGCGAGCAGCCTGATGAAGTGATCTTCGAAACCCTCAACGGTTGCCGCGTGGTGCTCGCCGACATCAACAAGGCCGGTTTGCCACCTGCCATCGAAGCCGGTTCAACCGTGCGCGAAGTGGTGTGGGGCGTCGAAAGCGACGCCGACTTGAAGCTTTATGGCGAACGAATCGCCAACGATCCGGGCTTCATAGAAGCCGATGGCCGCATCGGTTGCACCGACCCTAACGGCCTGGCAATCCGCCTGCAGGTGACCCGCAAACGTGACCTGGAGATCGAGTGCAGCGGCCATAACACCTGGCAGACCAAAGGCCGGATCAACAAAGCCGCGCCGATCTACGACCGCGCCACGCCGATCGAAGTCGGTCATGTGGTGTTTTTCGTCAAGGACGTGAATGCCTGCGAAGCCTTCTATCACGAGCGCTTCGGCTTCCAGGCCTCGGACCGTTATCCGGATCGCGGAGCGTTCCTGCGCACCGCCGAAGAAGGTGGCCACCACGACCTGTTCATGCTGCAACTGCCCGCCCCTCGTGCCGGCTTGAACCACGTCGCCTTCACCGTGCGCGATGTGCACGAAGTGTTCGGCGGCGGCATGCACATCTCCCGCCGCGGCTGGGCCACGGAAATCGGCCCGGGCCGACACCCGGTGTCTTCGGCGTTCTTCTGGTACTTCAAGAACCCGGCCGGCGCCCTGGTCGAGTACTACGCCGACGAAGACCAACTGACCGGCGAATGGCAGCCACGGGACTTCGAGCCGGGCCCGACGATGTTCGCTGAGTGGGCGATTGCCGGCGGCATCGATGGCAATACCCGTCGCCAGCAACATGTCGAAGCGCCGCAAGGCAAGTTCCTCACCGACAAACCGAAATCCTGAGCAGGAGTCGTCCATGTCTTCGCTGAATATCGCTATCGCCGGTGCCGGAATCGGCGGCCTGACCGCCGCCATCGCCCTGCATCGCGCAGGCCATAACGTCACCGTATTCGAACAGTCGAAAGCCTTTTTGCGGGTCGGTGCCGATATCAACCTGACCCCTAATGCCGTGCGTGCTCTGGATGGTCTTGGGGTGGGCGCCGCCGTGCGCATTCCGGCCGCTCGTCCAACGCACCGGATCAGTCGCCTGTGGGACAGCGGCGAGGAATCTTCGCGCCTGGAAATGTCCGATGCCGCCGAACAGAAATACGGTGCACCGCAACTGACCATTCACCGCGCCGATCTGCTGGCCGCGCTGGCGGACGTCTTTCCACCAGAACAGGTGCAGTTTGGCAAACGCGCCGACCACGTCGTGCAAACCGCCGACGGCATCGAGTTGCGCTTCAAGGATGGCAGCCGTCACTTCACCGATCTGTTGATCGGTGCGGATGGCATCCATTCGGTAGTGCGTAATGCGCTGTTCGGTGATGAGCAACCGCGCTTTACCGGAGTGGTCGCTTACCGCGCCGTCGTACCTGCCGAACGCGTGGCCCATGTGCCGAACATTCAGGCGTTCACTAAATGGTGGGGCCCGACACCGGAAAGCCAGATCGTGACGTTTCCGCTGAACCAGGGTCGGGACATTTTCATCTTCGCTACCACCGCTCAAGACAGCTGGCATGAAGAGTCCTGGACCAGCGCCGGCGATGCCGACGAGTTGCGTAGCCATTATCAGGACTTCCACCCGGATGCTCGCGCTCTGTTGGATGCGTGCAACGAGGTGCTCAAGACCGCGCTGTATGAACGCGATCCGCTACCGTTCTGGTCCAAAGGGGCGATGACGCTGCTGGGCGATGCCTGCCATCCGATGATGCCGTTCATGGCTCAGGGCGCCGGCCAGGCGATCGAAGATGCGGTGGTGCTCGCTCGCCATTTGCAAGACCTGACCGGCACCGCGCAAATCGCCGATGCCCTGCAGGCTTATCAGCAGGCGCGGTTGCAACGCACCAGCCAGATCCAGATCGGCTCGCGCGGCAACCAATGGCTCAAGGACGGCGGTAACGCCGACTGGGTTTATGGCTATGACGCCTGGGCCGTGCCGATGCCGAACGTGGCGTGAGCAGGACCGCAGCCATGAGCAAATCCTTGCTGGTGACCGTACTGCTCAAGCACGACCAATCAAAGAACCTGGAAGACATTCAGCGGCACATGAAGCAGCAGGACTGGTGGGAACGGTTTCCCCCGCAAGGCGTCGAGGTGGTGTCCTGGACCGTGGCCATGGGCCTGGGCCAGATCGTCACCCTGCGGTTGCCGCCGAGTCTGCTGCCGACCCTCAACGTCGAGCTCGAACGGTCGGCCTGGGGCGTGTTCAGCACCGAAGTTTTCCCGACGTATGACTTTATTCCCGTGCGCGAAATGATCCGCGAACGGGTACGTAACGGAGATCAATGAGATGAGCAATACCGAACCCTACCTGGAGCCCCATCAGGCCCGCAAACGTCCGAACACCCAGTTCGAAGAGTTGCTCGGCGACTCCATCGAGCGCGCCTTCGGCAACGGAGTGACCGAATTGCCCGATCTGCTCGCGCACCTGAATCTGGCCGGGCCGCCCTGCCCGCTGACCACCGGAGAGTGGACAGCAGACGCCTATAAAACCCTGATGGCTCGGCTGGGCGAATGACCCGCCGGAGGACAATAAGAAATGAACATGAATACAACCGTCGATCCAGCTGAAAACCTCTTGGCCAACGGGTTGAAAAACCTTTGGTTCCCGGTCCTGCCCTCCGATCAATTGGGCGAAAAACCGGTGTCAATTCGCCGTCTGGGCTACAAAATCGCCCTGTGGCGCGACAATGACGGCAGCGTCCATGCCCTTGAAGATCATTGCCCTCATCGCGGCGCGCCGCTGTCCCAGGGACCGGTGCTGGGTGACCGTCTGCAATGCCCTTATCACGGCGTCGAAGTGCGCTGTGACGGCACCGTCACCAAAGTCCCCGGCAGCCCTGGTTGCAAGCTTGAAGGCAGCCGCCCGACACGCATGTTTCACACCCGTGAAGCCGCTGGCGCGATCTTTCTGTACAACGCTGCAGATCCGCACGTGGACACCCCTCCGGAGCTGGTCCTGCCAGAGCAACTGACCTCCCCCGAATGGAGCAGCTTCCTCTGCTACACAGAATGGAAAGGCGATTATCGCTACGTCATCGACAACGTCATGGACCCGATGCACGGCACCTACCTGCACAAGATGTCGCACTCCATGAGCGAAGGCGAAGCCACCGCCAAGTTCGTCACCCGCGACACCGACAACGGTTTCTTCTTCGAGAAAGAAGGCCAGCGCGGGGTGAATTTCGACTGGACCGAGTTCATGGATAACGGCTGCCACTGGCTGCGCCTGGAAATCCCCTATCCGAAAACCGGCGGCCCGGGCGGCAACTTCACCATCATCGGCAGCTACACGCCGAGCAGCCGCTCCTTGTCCGCGGTGTTCCACTGGCGTTGCCGTCCACTGACCGGCTGGCAGCGCGATACCTGGCGTTTCCTCTACAAAAACCGCCTGGAAGCACGCCACTGGGCAGTGCTGGAACAGGACCGGGTGCTGCTCGAGTTCATGGAACCGGACGCCAACCAGCGGGAAAACCTCTACCAGCATGACTTGGGTGTGGTGCGTCTGCGTCGCTACCTGAAAAACGCGGCCAAGGCCCAACTGGAGCTGATCGACGCGAAGCAGGTGCCATGAACGCAGCCGTGCAACGTGTTCAGGCCGGCTCGTTGATCGAGCCGGCCAGCGCCACCTGGTCGAATGCCTTGCTGATCGGCAATGAAGTGGTGATGTCCGGCATGACCGGCCATCCCGCTACACGCCTGGCCGTTGTGGCAGACGCGCCGCTCGATGCCTACGCCCAGACACTGGTCGTGTTGAACAAAGTCCGGGCGCTGGTCGAGGCGGCGGGTGGGCATATCGGCAACATTTACCGGCTGACGGTGTATGTCACCGAGATCGCCGACAAGGACGAAGTGGGTCGCGCACGGCGTGACTTCTTCGAAGGTCAGGCGGTTTTTCCTACCTCCACGCTGGTTGAAGTGAGCGCGCTGGTGTTTCCCGAACTGCGGGTGGAGATCGAGGCCGGCGCGCGTCTCGATCTCGATTTGCGTACTGTCGAAAAGAGGTGACCGATGTCCCATTCCTCCCCCCTCACCGCTCGCGTGCACACACTGCGCTACGAAGCCGAAGGCATCATCAGCGTCGAGTTGCGGCCGTTTGGCGACACGGTGTTCGCCCCGTTTGAAGCCGGCTCGCACATCGATTTGCACTTACCCAACGGACTGGTGCGCAGTTATTCACTGCTCAACTCGCCAAGCGATCAAGGCCGTTATGTGATCGGCATCCTGCGAGATCGCAACAGCCGTGGCGGCTCGGAATTTGTGCATGCGCAGCTGCGGGTCGGCATGCAACTGCCAATCTCGTCGCCGCGCAATAATTTCCAGCTCGACCTCAGTGCCAGACATAGCGTGCTGGTGGCTGGCGGTATCGGTATCACGCCGATCTACTGCATGTTCCGGCAACTGCTGGCGCTGGGAAAATCCGCCGAGTTGATCTACTGCGCCCGCTCGCGACAGGAAGCCGCGCTGGTTGAGGAACTCAGCGGCTTGAGTGCCAAAGTCGTCTATCACTTCAACGATGAAAAGGGCATGCCGCCAGACCTGAGCGCCTACCTGGCGGGTCAGCCGAGCGATACGCACTTCTATTGCTGCGGCCCGACGCCGATGCTCGATGCTTTCGAAAGTACCTGCGAAGGCCTCGGTTACCCTCATGCGCATATCGAGCGTTTCACGGCGGCAGAACTGCCGCCGTCTGAAGACGCGCAGAGCAGCTACAGCGTCGAGCTGAAAAAAACCGGCAAGACACTGTCGATCGAGCCGGGTTTGAGTTTGCTCGACGTACTGCTTGAGGCGGGTTGCGACATCGAGTACAGCTGTCGCGAAGGGGTCTGCGGGTCGTGCGAAACACGCGTACTGGAAGGTGATGTCGACCACCGGGACGGCGTGCTGACCAAAGCCGAACGTGCGGCCAACAAATCCATGATGGTGTGTGTGTCGGGTTGCAAGAGTCGGCGATTGGTCCTGGATCTATAACGCGAGTATCAAGTTTCCAGGGTTAAACAGGCCGACAGATATGTCGGCCTTTTTTATGCGCGTGAAATAAAAAACGCACACTGAACGTGCAGTTTCGTTACCCCTCGACGCGCCTGTTTCATGGGCAATACAAACAAATATGTTTCCCATATAAACAATTGTTTTTATTGAGTTTTTAAGCACCCAACAGACTTTTGGCAGTTGGCATAGTTTCTGCTCAGGTAACCCTGAGTTCATAGGCCATACGCCGTATTACCCATAAAACAACAAAAACAGAAACGCACTTAATCAAAGCAACACTCGCCGTTATCCACCCATCGCCACTGTTAAGGCGAACGGAAAAGTGTTGCCAGTCACTTTGTAGCGTTCAATTGAGCAGCGGAGTCAACATGAAGCATTACCTTATATGTATGGGACTGATGATGAGCAGTTGCGTGAGCTTCGCCGGTGAACCCGGTCCCGCCGCGCCCGTGACATCGACTACCGGTAAAAAGCCGTTTCCGCATATCGCTTGGCGCAGCGACGATGGCGAAAGCAGTCTGGACATCGGTGGTGCCCTGCGAACCAACTACCGCGACGAGCATTGGGACACCACCGAAAACAACGGGCGTTTTCTCTTCGACACCTTCCGTGTCGACGTACAGGCGACCTACAAAAATCTCTACAGTGATGTCGGCTACTGGTTTCAGGATGACGGCAAACGCTCCATCGACCGGGGCTTCGTCGGCTACCGCCTGAACAGCAACTCAAACCTGCAACTGGGCGCTCCATTCAAACCGTTTGGTCTGGAACCCTATCCACAATTTGGCTGGAGCTATCACCTGCCCTTCTTCATGGGCTATGGCGTCAGCGCCGGCACAGGCCTGAAATACAGCTACAAGGATCAGGACTGGGATCTGCAACTGGGGTACTTCCCGCGCATGTTGCCTTCCGACATTCGCTACTCGCCGGAAATCGGGCGTTACGCCGACCTCAAGGACAATGCGATCCCCTTCACCCAGTCGCGCCAGGACAACGAGAAACACAACCAGATCAACGCCCGGGTCGCGCGGACCTTTATTAATGACGGCTGGAAAACCGAAATCGGCGCGTCGGTGGCCACCGCCCAGCTTTACAACGCCACCACCAAAGACGACGGCGATTACTGGGCCGGCGGTATCCACGCCATCATCAACGCCGGCGCGTGGACCGTCTCCACCCAAGGCATTCGCTACGAGTACGACCCTAAAAACCCTACCGGTGTCAGCAACGACTCGGTGCTGATGGGCGGTAACGGCCTGACGCCCGCGTATCTGATTGCCTCCAAGGCCACCATTGCTTCGCTGAACGTCGGCTATGACATCCCGACGCCGAAACTGGGGCAATTGAAGAAGATCAAGCTCTACAACGACTACAGTCGCATGATGAAAGACAAGAGCGGTTGGGACGACTCGCAGATGTACACTGTCGGCGCACAGTTCCTGGCCATGCCGATCATGGCGTGGGTCGATCTGACCTGGGCAAAAAACGCCAACCCCTATGGCGGCGCGGAAAACGGTACGGGCTTTACCAATACCAGTTCGGTTGGCAGCAATACCTGGTACTACCGGACCAATATCAACATTGGGTATTACTTCTAATGCCTGCCTTATGGCCGCTGTTACGGCTGCGATAAATCCGTCGGCAGACGTAATGTTTCGGCAACTCTACGTCCTGATTCGGCTGATTGCATTGGATCGTTTACTGCCGGTCGCGACCGGCAGAATTCGCCCATTAGCGAACGCTCAGCCTACGTCTTTTTTCGGCTAGAGGCCGTCACCTGCAGGGTGATGACGTTTGCACCGACATCGGCCATAGATATTTTGCAAACGACTTCGTAAGCTCCAGCCTACTCTTGTCTCTTTTTCCCCAGTCCCATGTTTAGCAGTCGCGTCGACGAGATCGGATTCTACGTTTACCGACCCTCTCCTTCGCTCGCATTGATCTGTTTCGCGCATTAATGCATGCCAACAATGCACTTATCATATCGATCATCCTGTTCCACCATTCGCCCTAATAAGAACCGTGCGCCGCGTCCAGGCAGCGCACGTCATAAAAGCGGTGGAGTACAGGTCAATGACAACATCAAACCCTTCCGGGCGTTCACGCGCCAGTGCCATTTTCCGGGTTACCTCGGGCAACTTCCTCGAACAGTTCGATTTCTTCCTTTTCGGTTTTTACGCTACGCAGATTGCAGCTGTGTTCTTCCCGGCCAGTAGTGAGTTTGCCTCCCTGATGATGACCTTCGCGGTGTTTGGCGCGGGTTTCCTGATGCGTCCGTTGGGCGCGGTGGTACTCGGTGCTTACATCGACGATGTGGGTCGGCGCAAAGGGTTGATCGTGACGCTGTCGATTATGGCCAGCGGCACGATTCTCATTGTGTTGGTGCCCGGTTACGAAACCATCGGGTTATTTGCGCCCGCTATCGTACTGATCGGTCGCTTGCTGCAAGGCTTCTCGGCCGGTGCGGAAATGGGGGGCGTCTCGGTGTACCTCTCGGAGATCGCCACGGCGGGCAACAAAGGTTTCTTCACCAGTTGGCAGTCGGCCAGCCAGCAAGTGGCAATTATCGTCGCGGCGGCTTTGGGTTACGGGTTGAATCAGTGGATGGCGCCCGCAATGATTGCCGATTGGGGCTGGCGGATTCCGTTTTTCGTCGGTTGCATGATCGTGCCGTTCATTTTTTTCCTGCGCCGTAACCTCGAAGAAACAAAGGAGTTCGAAGCGCGCAAACATCGGCCGAGTATGGGCGATGTGTTCCGCACCCTCGCGCAGAACTGGGTCATCGTGTTCGCCGGGATGATGATGGTCGCCCTCACCACCACGGCTTTTTACCTGATCACCGTGTACGCGCCAACCTTCGGCAAAACCGTGCTGCACCTGAGTACGTCCGATGCGTTATTGGTGACCCTGCTGGTGGGTGTTTCGAACTTCTTCTGGTTACCCATTGGCGGCGCATTGTCTGACCGCATCGGTCGGCGTCCAGTGCTGATCGCCATGGCGCTGTTAACCCTCGCCACGGCGTATCCAGCGCTGACTTATCTGGTCAACGCGCCAAGCTTCGTCAACATGCTGTTGGTCTTACTGTGGTTGTCGTTCATTTACGGTTTGTACAACGGCGCGATGATTGCGGCGCTCACCGAAATCATGCCGGTCGAAGTCCGTGTTGCCGGCTTTTCACTGGCGTATAGCCTGGCCACGGCAGTGTTCGGGGGTTTCACTCCGGCGATGTCGACCTTCCTGATCCAGTACACCGGCGACAAGGCCGCACCCGGTTACTGGATGAGTTTCGCCGCACTCTGTGCCTTGTGCGCGACGCTGTATCTCTACCGCCGCTCCACCGGCCGCCTGCAACCGGCGATGTCTTGAACCTGCCCTTTTGTGAGAACACGACCATGAACAAACTATTTAATTTCGCCGCCCTCGGCCTGGTGGCCAGCCTCGGCCTGAGCTCCGTCGCCCAGGCAGAAGAGATCCGCGTGATGACCTCCGGCGGTTTCACCGCGGCCTACAAAGTTCTCGGCCCGAAATTCGCCGCGTCCACCGGCAACACGCTGGACACCGCCCTTGGCCCATCGATGGGCAAGGCGCCGGAAGCGATCCCCAATCGCTTGGCCCGTGGCGAGAAGGCTGACGTAGTGATCATGGTCGGCTACGCCCTCGATGACCTGATCAAGCAAGGCAAAGTTGATCCCGCTTCACGGGTTGAACTGGCTGATTCCCGAATCGGGCTCGTAGTGCGTGAGGGCGCGACGAAGCCGGACATCAGCTCCGTTGACGGACTGAAGAAAACCTTGCTCGACGCGAAGTCCGTCGCCTATTCCGATAGCGCCAGCGGCGTGTACATCGAGGATCAGTTGTTCAAGCGCCTGGGCATTGAAGACCAACTCAAACCCAAATCGAAGATGATCCCGAAAATCCCCGTGGGTTCGGTGGTTGCCACCGGCGACTACCAACTGGGCTTCCAGCAGGTCAGCGAATTGCTGCCCGTGCCGGGCGTAAGTTTTGTGGCAAAGATTCCAGAGTCGGTGCAATCGGTAACGCGTTTTGCTGCCGGCATTCCCGTAGGCGCGCAACACCCGGCTGAAGCCAAGGCGTTGCTGGAGTACTTGGCGTCCTCGGCCGCTCAACCGGATGTCAAGGCCACCGGGCTGGATTCGGTCAGTCGCTGACCTGAACTTTCATTTCCACCACCAGCCGTTCCAGTTCCAACGCAGCCGGGGTCAACGTGCGACCCCGGCGCTTGATCAGGCCGACACTGCGCATCACCTGCGGGTCGGTCAGCGGTACCCGCGTCAGAATCGGGTGATCCGCTGCCGGCATCGCCATCAGCGGCACCGCAGCGACCCCCAACCCCGCTTCAACCAAGCCGATCATCGTCGTCACATGCCGGGTTTCACAGATGCTCTGCCGTTGCGGCACGATGCCGGTCAGCGCCTGATCCAGCAAAAAGCGATTGCCCGAGGTCTTGTCCAGCGAGATGTAATCCTGCTGATAGAACTCATCCCAGGTCACGCTGGTTCGACCCGCCAACGGATGATCGCGCCGACAGGCCAGTACATAACCTTCCTGCACCAATGGCTCGAACTCGACTTCAGTCTCCAGCGTACCCATGAAGCTCAGACCGAAATCGGCTTCGCCATTGACGACGGCGCTGAGTACGTCGTGGGCGCTGGAGTCGAGCACTTTTACTTTGATCCTCGGGAACTGCCGGTGGTAATGGGCGATCACGCGCGGCATGAAGTAATACGCTGCCGAGGGCACGCAGGCCACCGTGACATGGCCTAGCCGGGTCGAAGCGACTTCGCTGATGCCCAGCAGCGCCACGTCCAGATCGTCCAGCAAGCGCTCGACGCTGGGCATGAAACCGCGCCCGGCCTGAGTCAAGCTGACCTTGCGTGTAGTGCGTTCGAACAATCGTACTCCGAGGGCGTCCTCAAGTTTTTCGATGCGCCGGCTCAGCGCAGGCTGAGAGATACGCACGGCGTCGGCGGCTTTGCGAAAACTGCCCTGCTCGACCACGGCGCGAAAAGCTTGCAGGTCGTTGAGGTCGAAGTTTATGGCCATGGTGCGCACTCGGGATCAGACAGATTGATCAGCTTATCCTATGAATGTAAAAAATTATTCCACAATGTAGGTTCCTGTGGGGTTGGAGACAGTGTGCGAAACGCGCTGGCAACGATCAGCAAGCACTAAGCATTCATCAATATGGCGCCAGTGCGGTTCGCCGCTGTTCTGGTCGCGAAGCCGGGGTGAATACGCAGACTGGATATCTATAGCGTTGGGTCCGCTAGACACGACCTTTACCGACAAGCAGCAACCCATCGAAGTGCCGTCTAAGGCACCCTGGTATGAAATCCAGGGTCGGTGGCCACAGTCTCGAGACAGCTTCGGGTCAGCTGCTACCATCCTCGACAACGCGCACGCGCTCAACGGTCAGCCCAAACCTGCGAGAATACTGCCTCTTCGGGCTTCGCAACTTGTATGGCGAACGTTCAGGTATTTGAATAACAAATTCGCGAGGAGCCGCCACATTGGAATTGAGACAACTGCGCTATTTCGTAAAAATCATCGAGCTTGGCAGTCTGGGGCGTGCGGCACTTGAACTGGACGTTGGTGTGTCAGCCCTCAGTCAGCAAATCTCCAAGCTGGAAAGCGAACTGTGCACCCGCCTCCTGAATCGAACCTCTACCGGCGTGACGCCCACTAGCGCCGGATTTGCGTTTTTACACCATGCCCAATTGACGCTACGCCAGGCGGAAAACGCAATCATGGCCGCCCATCGCGGGCGAATGAGCGGTTATGTCAGCGTCGGTTTACCGCCGACTACGGCAACGGTGCTCGCGTTGCCGTTGATCAACGCAATGCGTGCGCGTTATCCGGACATACAACTGCATTTGGTGGAAATGCTTTCCGGCCACTTGGCGGCGCAGCTCAACGCACGGCAAATTGATCTGGCCATCCTGTTCCAGCTCGAAGGGGGTAAACGCTGGAGCGTGACTCCGCTGCTGGATGAAAAGCTGTTTGTCATTGCCTCGCCCAGCCTGCCTCAAGCGCCTTCTGGTGATAGCGTGCAGTTAGCAGACCTCGGCGGCCTGCCGCTGGTGATGCCCAGCGCGCAACATGGATTGCGCTCGGCATTGATGAGCGCGTTCGAGCGGGTCGGGCTAACACCCAACGTCATTATGGAAGTCGACGGTCTCGCTGTTTTGATGAACGCCGTTCGGGCAGGTCATGCGGCAACGATACAACCGGGGGCGGCCGCTGCATTGAAAGACGGGTCCGGACTTTCAGTGATCAGGATTGCCGATCCCCATGTGGGCCGGCGTAATCTTCTGGCGACGCTGGCTGACGACGAACTCTCTCCGGCGGCGCTGGCAACGCGTCTGGTCATCGTCGATGTGGCACGACAGCTGGTGGTCGACAAACAGTGGCCTGGAGCTACATGGATAGAAGGTGTAGACGCTTGATCCTTCCTCATCCCGGCCCCATTAGTCTCTTCTGACGACAAAGCCTTTAGAAAAACTAAACACCCCGCGTCAAACACAGCCTTTCGGCCACTCCTTGCTCACCCTATCGTTCTCCCCACTCGCAAGGAGCACTTCGTTCCCGCCTCCTTGCAAATCGAGGAGCGATAATGATCGATGTCTTAATCATAGGGGGTGGCAACGCTGCCTTGTGCGCCGCTCTGATGGCGCGAGAAGCGGGCGCCAGCGTGATGCTGCTGGAAGCCTCTCCGAAAATCTGGCGCGGTGGCAACTCCCAACACACCCGTAACCTGCGGTGCATGCACGACGAACCGCAGGACGTGCTGATCGATGCCTATCCGGAAGAAGAATACTGGCAAGACCTGTTGAAGGTTACCGGTGGCCTCACGGATGAAAAGCTTGCACGCATTGCCATTCGGGCATCGTCCTCTTGCCGCGACTGGATGCGTTCACACGGCGTGCATTTTCAGCCACCGCTGTCCGGCGCGCTGCACGTGGCGCGGACCAATGCATTTTTTATGGGCGGCGGCAAAGCGCTGGTCAATGCCTATTTCCGCAGCGCCGAGCGCCTGGGTGTAAAAGTTCGCTACAACACGCAAGTGACCGACATCGAGTTGGACGACGGTAAATTCGTCGCCGCCCATGTGGGCGAACATGAGGTCGATGGTCAGCGTTTCGCCGCAGAACGCATTGAAGCCCGGGCCTGCGTGTTGGCGGCCGGTGGCTTCGAATCCAACCGTGAATGGCTGCGCGAAGCCTGGGGTCAGAACGAACGCGGTGAATGGCCATCGGACAATTTCCTGATCCGGGGCACCCGATTCAACACCGGCATTTTGCTACGGCGCATGCTCGACCTGGGCGCAGATGTGATTGGCGATCCGACGCAAGCACACATGGTCGCGATTGATGCCCGCGCGCCACTCTACGACGGCGGCATCTGCACCCGAATCGACTGCGTATCGCTGGGTGTGGTGGTCAATCGTGATGGCGAACGCTTCTACGACGAAGGTGAGGATTTCTGGCCAAAACGTTATGCGATCTGGGGCCGTCTGGTGGCCGGACAACCCGGTCAGCAGGCGTATTCGATCATCGATCAACAAGCCATCGGCCGCTTCATGCCGCCGGTCTTTCCCGGAACCACCGCCAATACTTTGCAAGACCTTGCCCGCCAGTTGAAGCTGCCTGAAGAAAAATTCGTCAAGACTGTCGAGGACTACAACAACGCCTGCCGCGTTGGCACGTTCGATCACACGGCGTTGGACGACTGCCACACCCAAGGACTGACGCCCGCCAAAACCCATTGGGCGCGGCCATTGGTGAAACCACCTTTCTACGCCTACCCGCTTAAACCGGGTGTCACGTTCACCTACCTCGGCCTCGCCACCGACGAAACCGCTGCCGTGCATTTCAACGGCAAAGCGAGCCCCAACCTGTTCGTCGCGGGAGAAATGATGGCCGGCAATGTTCTGGGCAAGGGCTACACCGCCGGCATCGGCATGGCCATCGGTACCGCGTTCGGCCGCATCGCCGGTGTACAGGCGGCCGCTTCGGTGGGCTTTGGCGTTTCATCTGCAAACACGGAGTCTCGCTATGCAACTGTTTGATCCCCAAGCGTCGGGCGGGTTGATCCCGGTGTTGAATCTCGACGAAAGTGAAGTCCAGCGGCAGATGACCATCTGCAATAGCTGCCGTTATTGCGAAGGCTTTTGCGCGGTATTTCCGGCGATGACCCGGCGCCTGGAATTCACTCAGGCCGACATCCATTACCTGGCGAACTTGTGTCATAACTGCGGCGCGTGCCTGCACGCCTGTCAGTACGCCGCCCCACACGAATTCGACGTCAACATACCCAAAGCCATGGCCAAAGTGCGCCTGGATACCTACGCCGAATACGCCTGGCCGCAAGTAATGGGCAGGTTGTATCAGCGCAACGGCCTGACCCTGGCACTGGCTTCCGGTGGGGGACTGGCCTTGTTTCTATGCCTGACCCTGATGCTGATGGGCAATCTGTTCACGGCCATTCCCGGGGGCAATTTCTACCAGATTTTCCCGCATAACACCCTGGCGCTGATGTTCGGCTCAGTGTTCGGCTTTGCGGTACTGGCACTGACCCTGGGTGTACGGCGCTTCTGGCGCAACGTTTCACCGGTCGCAGCGCCACTGCCGTTGAAAACGTCCGCGGCATTGGAGGCTACGGCCAACGTCGCGAAGCTCAAATACCTGGACGGCGGCCATGGCGAAGGCTGCAACAATGCCGACGATCAATTCACCTTGTGGCGACGCCGATTCCACCACCTCACCTTCTACGGCTTCATGCTGTGCTTCGCCGCCACCGGTGTCGCCACGCTCTTTCACTATCTGCTGAAGTGGTCGGCGCCTTATCCGATCTTCAGCTTGCCGGTGATGTTGGGTATTGCCGGTGGCATCGGCCTGCTGATCGGCCCGGCGGGTCTGCTTTGGCTGAACCTGCGTCGCAACCCTGCGCACGGCGATGAGAACCAAAAACCCATGGATCGCGGCTTCATCGCGCTGCTGTTTCTGGTCAGCGCAAGCGGCCTGGCGCTACTGGCTTTGCGTGAAACCAGCGCCCTGGGCTTGATGTTGGCGATTCATCTCGGCCTGGTCATGGCGTTTTTCTTGACCATGCCCTACAGCAAATTCGCCCATGGAATATTCCGCAGCGCAGCGCTGCTCAAACACGCCATCGAGAAGCGTCAACCCAACCCGATCAACGCCGGCAGCGACTGACGGTTAAAGCACTCATTCCAAAAACAATAGTGAGCATAACGGTAGCCATGATGAAAACGACAACGGCAACAACCCGAGCCAAGGGGTCCAAATTGGGCGCCATATTGCGGGTCACCAGCGGTAACTTTCTCGAGCAGTTCGACTTCTTTCTGTTCGGGTTCTACGCGACCTACATCTCCCGGACCTTCTTTCCAGCCACTAGCGAGTTTGCCTCGCTGATGATGACCTTCGCGGTATTCGGCTCCGGATTCCTGATGCGTCCGTTAGGTGCCATTGTGCTGGGCGCGTACATCGACAAGGTGGGTCGTCGCAAGGGGCTGATCGTGACGCTGTCGATCATGGCCGCCGGTACCGTATTGATCGCCTTGGTGCCGGGCTATGCCGCCATCGGCGTGGCGGCCCCCATTCTGGTGTTATTGGGCAGGCTGCTACAGGGCTTCTCCGCTGGCGCGGAAATGGGCGGTGTTTCCGTGTACCTGGCGGAAATTTCCACCCCCGGGCACACCGGTTTCTACACCAGTTGGCAATCGGCCAGCCAACAGGTGGCGATCGTCGTCGCGGCCGCGTTGGGCTACACGATCAATGCCACGATGCAAGCCGCTGAAATCGCCGATTGGGGATGGCGTATTCCGTTCTTCATTGGCTGCGTGATCATCCCGTTCATTTTCATTATTCGCCGCTCACTGGAAGAAACCGCTGCCTTCACTGCTCGCAGCCATCGTCCAACCACTCGCGAAGTGTTTCGCTCGATGCGTGACAACTGGCGCACCGTACTGGCGGGCGGTTTGCTGGCGTCTATGACCACTACCACGTTCTACCTGATAACGGTCTACACACCGACGTTTGGCAGGACAGTACTGAACCTGAGCACCACCGACAGCCTGGCGGTCACACTGCTGGTCGGTATCAGCAACTTTATCTGGCTGCCCATCGGCGGCGCCCTCTCCGACCGCATTGGCCGTCGGCCGCTGTTGCTGGCGATATCGTTGCTGTGCATCTTCACCGCCTATCCCGCCATGCACTGGCTGGCAGAGGCGGCGAGTTTCGAACGACTGCTTACTGTTCTGCTGTACTTCTCATTCTTCTTTGGCATTTACAACGGCGCCATGGTCGCGGCACTGACCGAAGTCATGCCACAGAACGTGCGGGTCGTCGGGTTTTCACTGGCCTTCAGTTTGGCCACCGCGGTGTTTGGCGGTTTTACCCCGGCAATCTCGACGCTGCTTGTCCAGGCCACGGGCGATAAGGCATCACCTGCCTACTGGCTGATGTTCGCGGCGGTGTGCGGGTTCACGGCGACGACAATTCTGTATCGTCGGCACAAACCTTTGGCCGTCAGAACCGTTTAGTTCTTCGATCGCCGACGCTTACCACGCGTCGATCCGGGGAAGTATTCAGCCTAAAGACCCCATTTAATGGGCATAGACAGATTCTTCGAATAATTCTCAATAGGTGGCCCTTGATTCCACTCGATCAAGGGCCCGAAGCAGAGATGCTGCTTTTCCAAGAGCGCAAGAGGCGGTCGATTTAACACCGGAGTACGAGATCTGACTTGTGCTTATTCGTATGGCCCATGACCGGCTATATCGGGTCGGTTGCTGCTCTTCGCGACAGGCAGCGATCGGCCAAAATCGGCCCTTCGAGGTATCAACAAAACTAGAGGCGATTCATACGCGCGATTCCATAAATGGACAGCAACAATGCCGCTTAGTAGCATCCCGCGCTAGCTTTCGTATATCAAGGATGAAGTTCATGCCGTTTTTCACGCTTCGTTTCACAGGCGCCATTGTCATCGCTGCGCTTTTTTACAGCTTGCTGGCGGGTTGTGCGGCCAAGAACACTTACGTCGACGCCACCGAGCCGGACGCCGCCAAACTTAGATTCGTTGCCAATGCCCCAAACGCCCGTCTCTACTATCTTGACGACCAGCGCTGCGAAGGAGCGACAGGGGAGCTCAACAACCTTTACGTGCCTGATACTTTGCGCCGTGCGGGCATGATCATTCCGCCACCGGCCAAAGCCCGAGGCTATCTGGAGATCAAGGTCAAGCCGGGCATCGAGGGTTATATCCATGTCGCCACCAGCGGCCAAAACTGGTTGTGCATGACGCACCTTAGTCTGATTCCAGTAGCCAACGCTGAATACGAAGTCACCTTGAACATGCATGATAACAAGTGCATCACTCAGTTGAGCCGCTTGCAGCGGATCGATGGGAAAGATTTGCGGGCACCGATGCCAACCCTCGAATACCGTACCCCGGAATGTTTGCGTGTGGAGGCCTCGAAATCACCTGCTAAATAGTCGTCCCCCTGTGCAATAGAGCCGCCATTCGTGGAAGTCAGCTATCGGCCGATTCTGTTGAAAAAGTCGGATTTTCAGATCACCTGAACTCAGGCACAGCCACCACCAGAGAACCTACTCACCACATTGAGTGGTTTCTCGGCCCTTCGTTGACCATTGTTGCTTTGTTATTGGGTTAATTTGAGGTTTTTGGCTTAGTGCAGGCGCACCTATCCCGGGGCAGGCGGCCCTTGGGATGTAAGTTTGGCCAGTCGACGCAGGTTCTGTACCGCAGCCGCCAGTGTGAACTCATCGGTCGCGCCTCTCATGCCACGTAGTCGCAAGCGATCCAATTTCAGGATGCGCTTGAGGTGGGCGAACAACATTTCGACCTTCTTACGTTCGTGGCGAGAGCGCACGTACTCCGGCGTCGCCGCGATGCGTCGAGCCACGTCACGAGCGGCTTCATGAACGCTGCGAGCGATCTTGCGAAACGACGTGTTCGGGCAGCACTTGGCTTTCATCGGACACGTCGCGCAGTCAGTCTGTCTGGATCGGAAGATGATGGTGTTGGCTTTGGTGACGTGCGAACGCTCGTTCTTGAAGGCTCGCCATTCGCTACGTAATGCATTGCCAGCCGGGCAGCAGTATTCCTCAGTCTCTTCATTCCAGCGGAAATCGTTGCTCGAAAAACTGTCGTTCTTGCGTTCGGTTTTGTCCCACACCGGCACATGTGGCTCGATGTCCTTTTCCTCCACCATCCAGGCCAGCATCGGCGCGGTACCGTAAGCGGTGTCGCCAATGAGGCGTTCCGGCTTGATGTCGGACTGCGCCTCAACGCGATCGATCATCGTCTTGGTGCTCTCGACTTCTGCGGTTCGATGAGCCGGTGTGGGTTCCACATCCATGATCACGCCGTGCTCGGTATCGATCAGATAATTCGTGGAGTAAGCGTAGAACGCTGGGCCACCTGGAGCTGCGGTCCAGCGGGCTTGAGGATCAGTCAGCGATAGACGCTTCGGTAGCGTTTCGGCCAGAGCCTCTTCATCGAGTGCCTCAAGATACTCACGCACGGCGCGGGTGCTCAGGGCCGGATCGCTCCAGTTGACCGGTTCATCACCCGGTACACCGCGCTGCCGACTCGCATCCGCTTTGATGATGCTGGCGTCCACGGCAAAGCCTTCGCCCTTGACCAGACCGGCGTCCATGCAACGACGCAGCACTTCATTGAACAGCCAGCGAAACAGATCGCTGTCCCGAAAACGGCCGTGTCGGTTTTTGGAAAAGGTCGAGTGATTGGGGACTTCATCTTCAAGGCTCAATCGGCAGAACCAGCGATACGCCAAGTTCAAATGGGCCTCTTCGCACAACCGCCGCTCTGAGCGTATGCCGTAGCAATAGCCCACGATCAACATGCGGATCATCAATTCAGGATCAATCGACGGGCGCCCAATCGGGCTATAGAAGTCGGCGAGGTGATGGCGCAAATCACTCAGATCGAGACACCGATCAATGCTGCGCAGAAGGTGATTGGCTGGGATGTGATCTTCAAGGTTGAACGAGTAAAACAGTCGCTCCTGCCCACTCGATAACTGTCCCATCATGCTGTGTGATCCCCCGCCGGCCAATGAAGCAATTTTGCCGCAGGCCAGACAGGGGAGCTACTTTTTCAACAGAATCGGCCAGAAGCAGTCACTCGAACGAGGTTTTTACCTGATCGGTAGGAGGCATTAAAGACAGCTATGACACTTTCCAAAGGCGACTTCATAAAACTAACCCACGTCGATTCTACGAAGGCTGTGTATGTTGATTGGATAAATGCTCGTGATGCGGCGCCTGGGGATATCGCAGTCGTCAAAGAAACTTTTAGTACGGAGTCCGGACTCATCATCCGTCTACTGTGCGAGCCCCGGTCGGGCTTTCAAGAATGGTGCACCACATTTTATGAAGCCGATTTGACCTACGAACTGTTGCTCGTAAAACCAATTCACGATGACTAAGCTTGAAAGTCCGCTTCGGGTTATGGATTCCTGCCTCTCGCGAAAGGCAGGATTCGGCCAGAAGTAGTCATTCGATGTATCTATGAAAACTCAGGGCAATTCATCAAGCGAGTCAGGTGCGTACCAACTCTGCGTCAAACCAAACGTCTTCAAAATTATTGCCGTCGATGTAAAAACGATAGCCTGGCGGCAAATCGAGATATCCGACAACTTCCGGTAGATAGTCCGTGATGTGCTCTACATGCAGGGGTGAAAAAAAATCGTCAGCCTCAGACCACTCCATACCGCACCACAGGTACCAACCATTCGTACCGTTTTCCGGATTAACCCTTAACCCATTTATGGGCTGAAGCCCCAGGGTCCCCAACGCTATTCCGATTTTTGACCCCGATTGTGGTCGATCTGGGGCAACTCCCTGCCATTCACAAATGCTTTGCTCCTTCCTTACTCGCATGGCGATTTTCTCCAAAGATTTGGGTGCCATACAGTTCGCACTCTCATGGCTGGGGTGGTGGGTATGGGCCGATTACTACCTGTAACGACTGGCCCGAAGGAGTCGATGTTGGTCAATCATAACAGGCAGAAATCCACCATTTTCAGTCTTTAGCGAACGGCTGCAATGGGTCGATTCTGTTGAAAAAGTAGCTCCCCTGTCTGGCCTGCGGCAAAATTGCTTCATTGGCCGGCGGGGGATCACACAGCATGATGGGACAGTTATCGAGTGGGCAGGAGCGACTGTTTTACTCGTTCAACCTTGAAGATCACATCCCAGCCAATCACCTTCTGCGCAGCATTGATCGGTGTCTCGATCTGAGTGATTTGCGCCATCACCTCGCCGACTTCTATAGCCCGATTGGGCGCCCGTCGATTGATCCTGAATTGATGATCCGCATGTTGATCGTGGGCTATTGCTACGGCATACGCTCAGAGCGGCGGTTGTGCGAAGAGGCCCATTTGAACTTGGCGTATCGCTGGTTCTGCCGATTGAGCCTTGAAGATGAAGTCCCCAATCACTCGACCTTTTCCAAAAACCGACACGGCCGTTTTCGGGACAGCGATCTGTTTCGCTGGCTGTTCAATGAAGTGCTGCGTCGTTGCATGGACGCCGGTCTGGTCAAGGGCGAAGGCTTTGCCGTGGACGCCAGCATCATCAAAGCGGATGCGAGTCGGCAGCGCGGTGTACCGGGTGATGAACCGGTCAACTGGAGCGATCCGGCCCTGAGCACCCGCGCCGTGCGTGAGTATCTTGAGGCACTCGATGAAGAGGCTCTGGCCGAAACGCTACCGAAGCGTCTATCGCTGACTGATCCTCAAGCCCGCTGGACCGCAGCTCCAGGTGGCCCAGCGTTCTACGCTTACTCCACGAATTATCTGATCGATACCGAGCACGGCGTGATCATGGATGTGGAACCCACACCGGCTCATCGAACCGCAGAAGTCGAGAGCACCAAGACGATGATCGATCGCGTTGAGGCGCAGTTCGACATCAAGCCGGAACGCCTCATTGGCGACACCGCTTACGGTACCGCGCCGATGCTGGCCTGGATGGTGGAGGAAAAGGACATCGAGCCACATGTGCCGGTGTGGGACAAAACCGAACGCAAGAACGACAGTTTTTCGAGCAACGATTTCCGCTGGAATGAAGAGACTGAGGAATACTGCTGCCCGGCTGGCAATGCATTACGTAGCGAATGGCGAGCCTTCAAGAACGAGCGTTCGCACGTCACCAAAGCCAACACCATCATCTTCCGATCCAGACAGACTGACTGCGCGACGTGTCCGATGAAAGCCAAGTGCTGCCCGAACACGTCGTTTCGCAAGATCGCTCGCAGCGTTCATGAAGCCGCTCGTGACGTGGCTCGACGCATCGCGGCGACGCCGGAGTACGTGCGCTCTCGCCACGAACGTAAGAAGGTCGAAATGTTGTTCGCCCACCTCAAGCGCATCCTGAAATTGGATCGCTTGCGACTACGTGGCATGAGAGGCGCGACCGATGAGTTCACACTGGCGGCTGCGGTACAGAACCTGCGTCGACTGGCCAAACTTACATCCCAAGGGCCGCCTGCCCCGGGATAGGTGCGCCTGCACTAAGCCAAAAACCTCAAATTAACCCAATAACAAAGCAACAATGGTCAACGAAGGGCCGAGAAACCACTCAATGTGGTGAGTAGGTTCTCTGGTGGTGGCTGTGCCTGAGTTCAGGTGATCTGAAAATCCGACTTTTTCAACAGAATCGGTCGAAAGCTGCCGATCACGACTCACCGCTTTCGACCCGAAGCAGCCCTTGATGGCTGTTTGTTCTCGTCATATGTTACGGGTATTCATGGAGGATTCTGACTGATGGCACGCGTGGGTTTGATACTGACACCCGGTTTTGCGGACTGGGAATACGCTTTCATTGCGGGTACGGCCTCCCCTTTTTACGGGATCGACGTTAGGTTTTTCGCTCCTGCTACGGGGGAGTTTCGTTCACAAGGTGGATTGGCTGTAACGGTCGACAGCAGCTTGCATCAATGTCTGGACTGGAAACCGGACGTTGTCGTCGTTATTGGAGGAATGGTCTGGGAAAGTGCAGAAGCGCCGGATATTCGAGACTTTCTTCATGCCAGCCGTTCAAGTGGAGCAACCCTTGCCGGTATCTGTGGAGGAACGCTGGCACTTGCGAGGGCCGGGCTTCTAGATACGGTTCCTCATACCTCGAACAGCGCTGACTTCTTACAGAATGCGGTCAGTTATCAAGGCTGCACGCTTTACCGAAGCAGCTTAATAGCGGTGATGGCGGATCGCATCATTACTGCTCCAGGCACCGCCCCCGTTAGCTTCACCTGCGCAGTGTTTGAAAGTGCCGGGCTATCTTCAGAGAGCATTTCCCAATTCAGGTCAATGTTGGCAGCGGAACATGCGTGATCGCGTCGTCCCGGCGCTGATTGGACGTCGATCACGTCAGCGTCACCAGGCCGACCCGGTCGAATCCTTGTTCCGCCAGACAGGTCATCAATGGGATTGCGAGCACAACGGATTGCAAGTGTTCGCGGTAGACGGCGCATTGTTGCGCCCCCTTGATTCAACTGGCCTGAGAGAGCAACCCCACAATACTGCGGCATAGCCGGAGCACTGTGGGGTGGGTATGAAAGCGCCTACACCGTCCCGAAACCTTAAAAATTCCAACACTCAGCGATGAAATGAGAATGTCCAAAAAAAAAATCTATGCCAAAGAGTTCGACATCTGCGTATCGATGTCAGATTTAGTAACCTGGGAAGGTGACCAGAAGACTCCCAGCGCCGACCTGCAGGCGGTTTTTACCACCCTTGAAATCCCCGTCAACATTCTCGAACTCCACGAGTTGTATTTCGCCCACCTTTACAACGGCTACGGCGACGTGCATGTGTATCATGCTCAAAATAACGGAGGCAGTATTTTCGCAATCGACTTGTATCGAGAGCTCACGGACCAACAAGATTTGACAGGTCTGTTTCTGCGAATTGAAAGCCCCGCATTTGATCAGGCACTCGTCCATCTCAGGTCATTCTTTGACAACGCCAGCTGCCAAGTTGCATTTGACCAGGCAAGCTACTCTAGGCGACTTCGCGAAACGCTTGACGAAAGCAGATACCCTCGACTGGTCGAAGTAGATCACGACTTCATACAGCAGCATTTCACTCATCGGTGACGCTAGCCAACCAGACACTGCACAATTGCGATTCAACGTTGGCGTTTAGCAATTGCGCCAATACTGTGGTCACTTGCCGATCTCCTCCTTGCGACCAAAGAATGCGATCACCTGGTTCACCATGCTTCGAACGGATTGGGCCTCTCTACACCATACTGTTGCGGCCAAATCCATCCCCACTGTACCTGCTTCTGCCTAACTACTACCGGTTAGCATCACTCCTCACCCAAGGAGGTATTGCTCTATGCCGGACACCACTAACCTCTACCTGTTCATTGCTGCCGCCTTGATGTTGCTGATCGTGCCTGGCCCTAACATGGCTATCGTCAGTAGCCATGCAGTTGCCCACGGCTGGCGCGCCGGCCTCGCCGCAGCACTGGGAATAACCCTGGCCGATGTGCTGATGAGCGTCATGGTTAGTGCAGGTCTCGGTGCGCTGGTGATGAGTTGGGCGCCGGCGTTTGATTTGCTACGGTGGGCGGGCGCTTGTTATCTGATGTGGCTGGCCTGGCAGGCATTGAAGATTCCTCCTACGGACACTGATGTTCTAGCTACACAAACTTCGCTTCGGAAGATCGTGGCCCGCGCCACGCTTAACAGCCTGTTAAACCCCAAGGCGCTGTTGTTCTTCATGGTATTCCTGCCGCAGTTCGTCACCGTAGGTGCCAGCAACGTCACCTCGCAATTGATGTTCTTGGGTTTATTGCTTGCGCTGATCGCATTGATCTTCCATTCCCTACTCGGGTTCTGCGCTGGACGGCTGCATGGGCGCCTCAGCAAAGGAATAATATCTAAACGCCTTGGTGCTTATGGTTTCGCTGCGGTAATGACAGCTCTGGCAGCACGTTTACTTGTGCTTAACCGGCCGCTTTAAAGGGTCGAGGCGCACCGATTTAGCAAATACCTTCCTTGCCGATCCGCACCGTCGAATACCGTGACCTAGACGTGACTTCCGCTTTGGGCCGGTTGCTGCCCTTCGTGACAGACAGCAACCGGCCAATAGCTGACCTTGCAGATCGGCTGCCAGAAAGCCACTTTTCCACTGCTATGCTAACAACGTCTGTTTCTACGCCAGAGACGAGCAGCATGGCATCACAAGGCATTTTTTATTCATTGCACATCGTCAGAGGAACGCCCCGCGATGCGACACTCACTTAAACATTCGAGACTTCGTTTTGGCTTTTTGCTGACTGTTATCTCAATGGGGCTGACCGCTTGTTCCAGTAACGACAATATCAATACACCTGCCAAAGCCATTGCTCGACCACCGATCGATGATAGCGAGACGTCTTCTGTACGTGTCACTACCAGCTGGATACAACACTCGCTTAGTCAAGCTGAATGCCTGAAGCACGCTCAATCAGCGCTTACAAAAGCGAGATATTTTGTTGATGCCGGAGACAGGTCCGTTTTTGGGTTTCGTCAAGGGATGACTTTTTCGATCCGCTGCGACTACGAAGGCGTTGCATTTTTAGCAGTGGCTTATCGTCATAGACCCAGTGTTGAAACGCAGGATCGGATCTTGAATGAAATAACCAGGCTATTTTAAGGACTAGTGACAGGCAGCAAACGGCCAACACCAACAGCCTTCCGATTTTGAAGCTATGGTAGATACCGGTTCAAACTTTCCGCAGTCATGAGCCATGCCTGCCGGGAGCCAATTGAGCATTACGCACGACCGCCCTCTTCATCCCTTTATTGTGAGCGGGGCGTCAAGATAGCCAACGCAGCCGCCACGATGAAGAGCGCCGGCACGTCACCTGCCAAGTGCCCCATTTGCTCCGGCTGGGTGAACGCCTGGACGGCCATGATTCCTCCGTGTACGGCGCTAGACCACACGGCGAACCAGATTAGGCTCAGATTGGCTAATGGATCACGTGCGGCCAGGATCAGGAACACGCCAAGTGTGGCGTAGATGCCAACGATCATCATCGGGTAGTCCGAGTGACCGACGTGCCAGGCCCAGCCGGACGGCCAGAACAACATAAGTGGGTAGAGAGCAAGGCACGCGAGGCCCGCCAAAACCAGAACGACGCGCAAATACCTGAGGCTATCGACTACGGTCATGACGAATTCCTCTTTGGGCCTAACGCTAAATTGCCCCCAAGTGGCGTGATAACACCTTCACAGGCTTGGTGGATAACATTCCTTTTTCTGTCGTCTAGCCTCGACTAGGCCGGGCATTGTGACAGTCGGGTGTCTGCTGAAGGGGTTTATACCCCATGGACGGAAAGCTCAATCAGTTCCGGCAGTTGAGCAAGCATAGCTACTCGTTTGCTATCGCTCCGTCCACCGGCTGCTTCTGGCTGAAAGCCGCTCCGTCAAACAATCTGAATCTATCCTTTACACAAAACCACCCTCCACAAAAAAGCCCACTGACCGTCTCCGGTTCAGTGGGCTTTTGACAAGGCCTCTACTTACAAAGCCATATCACTAGCAGCATTAGCCTTCGGAGCTTTTGGCGCGTCACCAGGAGCAGCAACCGGAGCCGCCAACTGCGGGATCACCGGTGGCGGAGTCAGTTCCAACACCTTGGAAGTGTAAGCCCACTCCTGCGCAACCTTCTCAGGACTGCCGTTCAACTGAGTGCCATAGCTCGGCACGATCTGGTGCAGCTTCTCCTGCCAGGCCGGCGAAGCCACTTTGTCTTTGAACACTTTCTGCAGCACGGTCAGCATGATCGGCGCAGCCGTCGATGCACCCGGCGATGCGCCCAGCAGACCGGCAATCGAGCCGTCGGCAGAGGACACAATTTCGGTACCCAGCTTCAGCACGCCACCAGCGGCTTCATCACGCTTGATGATTTGCACGCGCTGGCCGGCTTGCCACAGGCGCCAGTCTTCGGCTTTGGCGTTCGGGAAGTATTCTTTCAGGGCGTTCATGCGGTCTTCGTCAGACAGCATCAGTTGGCCTGCAAGGTACTCAACCAGTGGGTATTCCTTGATGCCGACCTTGGTCATTGGCCACACGTTGTGCGTGGTCGTGGTGGTCAGCAGGTCCAGGTACGAGCCTTCTTTCAGGAACTTGGTGCTGAAGGTCGCGAATGGGCCAAACAGGATGACGCGCTTGCCGTCCAGGACACGGGTGTCCAGGTGCGGCACCGACATTGGCGGTGCGCCGACGGAGGCTTTGCCGTAGGCCTTGGCCAGGTGTTGTTCGGCGATGGTCGGGTTTTCGGTCACGAGGAACGAGCCGCCGACCGGGAAGCCTGCGTATTCCTGGGCTTCAGGAATGCCGGACTTCTGCAGCAGGTGCAGTGCACCGCCACCAGCGCCGATGAACACGAACTTGGCGTCGGTTTCGGATTTGGTGCCGTCTTTCAGGTTTTTGTAGCTGACGCGCCAGGTGCCGTCTTCGTTCTTGGTGATGTCTTGCACTTCGCTAGACAACTTCAAGTCGAACTTTGGCGTGGTTTGCAGGTGCGCGACGAACTGGCGGGTGATCTCGCCAAAGTTCACGTCGGTGCCGATCGGGGTCCAGGTGGCCGCGATTTTCTGGTTCGGGTCGCGCCCTTCCATCATCAGCGGAACCCACTTCTTGATCACAGCCGGGTCTTCGGAGTACTGCATGCCGGCGAACAGCGGGCTCGCTTGCAGGGCTTCGTAGCGCTTCTTCAGGAATTTGATGTTGTCATCGCCCCACACAAAGCTCATGTGCGGCGTGGAGTTGATGAACGAATGCGGATTTTTCAGCACGCCTTGCTGAACTTGCCAGGACCAGAACTGACGGGAGATCTGGAACGCTTCGTTGATTTCAACGGCTTTCGGGATCTGTACGTTGCCTTTGTCGTCTTCCGGGGTGTAGTTCAACTCGGCCAGGGCGGAGTGACCGGTACCGGCGTTGTTCCAGCCGTTGGAGCTTTCGAGGGCAACGCCGTCGAGACGCTCGATCATTTCCATCGAGGTGCCGGGTTCCAGCTCATTGAGCCACACACCCAACGTTGCGCTCATGATGCCGCCGCCAATCAGCAGCACATCGACTTTCTTTGCCTCTTCCGCTTGAACGGACGTGATCCCCATCGACAAAGCCAGCCCCAGCAGGGCCGTGTTCATTTTTTTAAACATCTGTAGCACCTATGATAAAACGCCATCCGCCCTTCCATCTTCACATCAAAAACCCC
Source organism: Pseudomonas sp. S2_B07 (assembly GCF_054668435.1). Taxonomy (NCBI): domain Bacteria; kingdom Pseudomonadati; phylum Pseudomonadota; class Gammaproteobacteria; order Pseudomonadales; family Pseudomonadaceae; genus Pseudomonas; species Pseudomonas sp. S2_B07. The sequence continues at coordinate 6,356,422 of NZ_CP162769.1, read as the reverse complement.
TGGTTCACGGCATACAGGCAGGATGTCGTGGGTGTTCATGCATGAGGATTGGAGGGTGGGCACACAAGGCCGATGTGTCTCCATCGACCTCAGTTATATGTCCCTACTGAACTGACTTTTTATCATTATTGGCTTCAGCTACTTGAGCGACATTGATCCTGTTTGCGCGTCTGCGAGACGGGCAAACTGATTAGGTCAAACCAAGTTGGCGCGCAGAATATCACGGCTCGGCGACCGTGCGCTCCCGAAAGGACTTGTGAGTCTAGTCCAGACGAGGCTCGTTCGCCGCGTTCTGGCCCAAACGATTCAGCACAAACACCTTGGCGTTGCGGGTCATTTGGTCCAGATGCCGGTCGCGCTGCTTCTCGGCATCGATCATTGCGCGCTTGCCGTGCTTCTGCAGCAAGTAGTGATGGATCTGCCGAACTTCCAGAGAACTGTAGATCGACGCCACATCCAGCAACCCCATCAAGCCTTCGCTGCTGTGGTCGCGAGTGTTCATCAGCACTTGCGTAGCGCGCACGCCCAGCACCTGAAAACCCATCGATTCGAACCACGGCACCTTGGCCACGGCGCAGGTCAATTCGGCGTGCGGGTAACGCTTGATCATGTCTTGCAGCATGGCGCGCGCGACACCTTGGCGACGATGGCCGACGTCGACCGCCATGTAGGCCACGCCACACGCCTGCGGATCGTCCTTGATCGGCAGGTACAGCAAAAAGCCGATGACCTTCGTCGGGTCTTCGTCGTCGGTGGCGACGATCAACTCGACCGCAATCCCCTTGGACCCGTCGAGCGCTTCCAGGTACAGGTGCACTTCGAAGCCGACCGTGTATTGGTAGACGTTGTACAGCGGGTTGCTCGGGCCGATGCCGACCATGCTGATGTCGGTCAGGTTATCGACGACCAGTTGCAGGATCTGGCTGTTGATGTGCTCCGGGCACGGGGCTGCGAAGTGGGTGAGTTGGGGCATTGAAATTCTGACTCCGGGAAAAGACTTACTGGGCATCGGCCAGGCTATTGTCACAGATTGAGCGCCACGCGGCTTGCGCCAGCAGTTCGCGGTAGGCCTTGGGACTGCCCTTCACTCTCCCCGACAACCACGCGCGGCAGTAACTGTCGGCCTGGCCGATGATCAGTGACAGCAACAGTTCACCCGGCACCGCGCGCAATTCATCGCGCCGGCCGGGCGCTGCCAGCCATTCGCCGAGTGTGTGATTACGGGTTTTGTTGCGGCTCGCGAGCTCGTCCTTGAACGGGCCTTTGGTGATGGCGAACCGTGCGTGGTACTGGAACCGCGCCCATTCAGGCTGGCTGTCGACCCAGTCGACGTAGCTGTGCACCAGCGCATGCACGCCCTCCTCGGTCGTCTGCGCTTCGGCCAGGTAGCGGTCGCGAAGCTGGGCCTGATCGTCCAGCGCGGTGAAAAACAGCGCCGCCACCAAGCCTTCCTTGTTGCCGAAATGGTGGTAGATCGCGCCGACGCTGGTGTCGCACTCGGCGCGGATCATTTCGATGGTCGTGGCTTCGACCCCCAGGTCGTTAAACAGGGCCAGGGCCTTTCTGAAGATATCGCGCTTGAGTTCGGCTCTTCTGCCGGGGTAGCAGCGTTCGAGTAAATCTGGAGTTTCCATGCGGGACACAGGCCGAGTAAATCCATGACAAGGCAGAGCACTGCCCATGAGTAAGCACCGTTAGGTTGACAGATTTCACCGCGACAGAATACTGTTCCGTCACAGAACATTATTCTGTTACGGAACATCGTTCTGTAAAACCAACTGTCAGTGAGGCTTCAACATGAGTCAGTTTCTCAGCATGTTTAACAGCGCAGGTCCGGAAGCGTTCAGCAAAATGGCCTGTCAGGTGGCGCCCTACTTCAGCACCATCAACCCGCTGATCTCGGAATTGCGCCCGGGGTATGCCGCGGTCCAGGTGCCGTTCAAGCGGGAGATCACCAACCACCTGGGCAGCGTGCATGCGATTGCGATGTGCAACGCCGCCGAACTGGCCGCGGGGACAATGACTGACGTGTCGATCCCCTCGGGTGCGCGCTGGATTCCAAAAGGCATGACTGTGGAGTATCTGGCCAAGGCCAAGAGCGACGTGACGGCAGTGGCCGACGGTGAAGCGGTGGACTGGCAGACCGAAGGCGACAAGATCGTCCCGGTGGATATTCATGACGCCGAAGGCAAGAAGGTGTTTACGGCGCGGATCACGATGAATGTGAAACTGGCCTGAGCCCGACCATCACGGTCACCTCAGCGTTCGGCAAGTCGGTCACCGCACCGATAGCCGCGCACTAAAGCGTTATCGAGGGCGCCCGGTCTGCTCATTGCGGACCGGGCGCCTGTCGATTACGGACCGATTCGTCCAGAGAGTGCGGATCGTTGGCCTGTTTTTCTGCTTTCACCACTGCCCTAAGGTGGCGTCCAGACACTTACTGGAGGTCACCATGAATCACCCAACCCTGCTTTCGCCGATCAACATCGGTCAACACAGCCTCACCCACCGCGTCGTCATGGCGCCATTGACCCGCATGCGTTCCGAGCCCGGCGACCTGCCCGGCGCCTTGATGGCCGAGTACTACTCGCAACGGGCCACTGACGGCGGCTTGATCATTTCCGAAGCCACCGTGGTCTCGACTACCGGCAACGGCTACCTCGGTTCGCCCGGCCTGTATAACGACGCACAGATCCCTGGCTGGAAAGTCATCACCGAAGCGGTTCACGCCAAGGGCGGCAAGATCTTCCTGCAACTGTTCCATGCCGGTCGCCAGTCCCACAGCGACATGCAGCCTGATGGCGCGCAACCGGTCGCCCCGTCGGCCGTCGAATACGATGGCGTCGCCTACACTGCCAGCGGCTGGGTTGCCAGCACACCCCACCGCGCACTGACTGAAGCGGAAGTGGTGGCACTGGTCGAAGATTTCCGCAGCGCTGCACAACGCGGGCTGGAAGCCGGTTTTGACGGCGTGGAAGTCCATGGCGCCAACGGCTACCTGATTGACCAGTTCCTGCAGGACGGCAGCAACCGTCGCACTGACGCCTACGGCGGCACCATCGCCAAGCGCTCGCGTGTCCTGATGGACATCACCCGTGCCGTGATTTCGGTGTGGGGCAGCGAGCGCGTTGCGGTCCGCCTGGGCCCAAGCGGCAACTTCGGCGACATGAAAGACAGCGATCCTGAAGCGCTGTTCGTCTACGTCGCCGAACAATTGGCCACGCTGAAACTGGCCTACCTGCACCTGATCGAACCACGGGTGTTGGGTAACTCGATCGATGAGAGCAAGGACCAGAACCCGGTGGCTTCGCAGTTGATTCGCAAGCACTACGACGGCCTGATCATCGCCGCCGGTGGCTTCACCGCTGCATCGGCCGAGCAGATTCTGCAAGCGGGTGATGCCGACCTCGTGGCATTCGGTCGCGACTTCATCGCCAACCCGGACTTGCCGGAACGTATTCGCCATGATCGGCCGTTGAATGCTTACGACCGCGACACGTTCTACGGTGGTACTGAGGTTGGGTTTACTGACTATCCGTTCTACCAACAAAGCGCCTGAACTTTGCGCTGAATGTAAGACCGCCATTGCTCGCTCCCACATTTGATCTCCGTCGGACACAAAATGAGTGTTCACCGTAGATCAAATGCAGGAGTGAGCCTGAACGCGATTAGCCGCACCTCCGTTCCCGAGACTTCCCTTCCCAATTCCCCCGCCCGCCTCTACTCTGCCTTGACCCTCTCCCAGCACCGAGCACACCTCAAATGATGGACAGCCTCAGCGGCATCACGGCCTTCATTCATGTGGCCGAAACCCGCAGCTTTACCGAAGCCGGTCGCCTGCTGGAGATTTCCTCCTCCGCCGTCGGCAAAAGCGTGGCGCGCATGGAGGAGCGCCTGGGCGTGCGGCTGTTTCATCGCAGCACCCGCAGCGTCACCCTGACCACCGAAGGCGAACTGTTTCTGGACCGTTGCAAACGCATCCTCAGTGAAGTGGAAGCGGCGGAAATGGAGTTGCTGGAGTTGTCCGCCACCCCGCGCGGCAAGGTGCGCATCAGCGTGCCGATCCAGAACGTGTTGATCATGCCGGTGCTGGCCGGGTTCATGCGTGCCTACCCGGACATCGAGCTGGACGTGGACATGTCCGACCGCATGGTGGACGTGATCGAGGAAGGGTTCGACGCGGTGATCCGCACGGGCGCGCCGCAGGATTCGCGGCTGATGGCGCGCAAGTTGGGGGGTTATCAATTGCAGTTGGTGGCGTCGCCAGCGTATCTGGAGCGCCATGGCGACCCGGTGCACCCGGACGATTTGATCCGCCACGTGTGCCTGCTGCACAAATTTCCGGCCACCGGGATGATCGAGCGTTGGCCACTGCGCGTCGGCGATACGCACATCGAGCCGAACCTGGCGCGGGCATTGACCTGCACCACGATGGACCCGCTGACGTACCTGGCGATTGATGGGGTGGGGATTGCCTGCCTGCCGGATTTTTCAATCCGTCAGCCGTTGGCCGACGGCAGGCTGAAGGTGGTGCTGGAGGACTACACCGACCACACCGGCAACCTGTGGATGCTCTGGCCTGCGTCGAAGCAGACGGCACCGAGGTTGCGAGTGTTGATCGACTACTTCAAGGACAACATTCTCAAAGCCTGAAATCAGCGTTGCAGCGCCTCGGCAATCGGCGCTTTGCCGAGACCGAAACTGAGCATCACCGCCAAACCGAGCACACCGATGGCCGCGCCCAGCCACAACGCTGAAGACACGCCGGCGTGATCAACCATCAAGCCGCCAAACAGCGAACCCGAAGCAATCGCCACCTGAAACGTGGTCACCAACATCGCGGAACTGGCTTCCGGCAATTGCGGCGACGTCAGTTGCATCCAACTGCTCACGCCCAGAGGAATTGCGCCGTAGGCAACACCCCACACCAACACCGCCAACGTCACGCCCCAATCCTGCAACCCGGGCAATGCCAATTGCGCGATCACCATCAGCAACACCACGGCGCCCAGCGACGCACGCAAGTGCGTGGTGATGCTCCCGGCCATGGCGAAGTTCGCCAACATGCCGACCAGGCCAAATCCGAGCAGAATCGCGGTGATCGCGCTCGGCGAAAAACCGGCGTCATGCCCCAGGAACGGCGCAATGTAGGTGTACGCCGTGAAGTGCGCGGCGACCACTGTGCCGAGCAGCAGCATGCTGCGACGGGCATTGCTGCGCGACAGAAACGCCAACAAGGCGCGCACCTGCAAGCCCTCGCGGGACGGCAGCGAGGGCAGCGTCAGCCATTGAGCCGCCAGTGCCAGCAACGCCAATCCCGCGGTCACGGCAAACGACATCCGCCACGAAAACAGCGTGCTGACAAACGTACCAAACGGCACACCGAACACCGTCGCCAGGGTAATCCCGGCAAAAATCAGCGCCGTCGCTTTCGCCGCTTTTGACTCGCTGACCAAACGCCCGGCAGCCGCAATCGCCACCGCCCAGAATCCACCCAGCGCCACCCCCAACAAGCCGCGCCCCACCAACATGATCGACAACGACGGCGCCAACGCCGAAACAGCGTTGGACGCCACCAGCAACAGGGTCAACAACAGCAATAAATGTCGCCGATTCATGCGCCCCGCGCCGAGCATGATCGCCGGCGCCGACACCGCCGCCACCATGCCCGGCACGGTGACCATCAACCCCGCGACCCCATCGGTGATGCCCAGGCTATTGGCAATTTGCGGCAAGACGCCGACCGGCAGGTATTCGGTGGTGACAAAGGCAAAAGCGCCCAGGGCCACCGCGTACACCGACAGCCAGTCGCGCCAGGAGGACGGCTCCGCTGGCGCGTGCGCAGCGGTGGCCGGTGATGCAGACAGATCGTTCATGGCAAAGCTCCACAGGAATGAGTGGCGCCATGCTAGGTATCCGAGCCCTGCGGAAAAATGGTGCACGGCTCCGATCACTGCGGATCAATCGTTCCGCAATCGCACAAGCGTGCAGGCCATTAGCGCCTTTCCTGTCCGCAGTGTTCGGCCCTTTGGCCGGTTTTTCCGCAGGGCGGCGCTCCCTAGACTTCACCTCGTCAACCAAACCCTACGAGGACCTTCCCATGACAACTGCACACTCCCCTATTCGCGTCGGCATCATCGGCGTCGGCAACTGGGCTCGCCACGGCCATCTGCGCGTACTTAATCTGCTGCCGCAATATCACCTGCAAGCGGTGTACAGCGAACGCCGCGAACGCGCCGAAGCCGCGGCCAGCGAGTACGCCATCAGCCAGGTCGCCGACTCGGTTGACGCGTTGGTCAACAACCCTAAAGTCGACCTGGTCGTGGTGCTCAACACCGCCCCGCAACACGAAAAAACCGTGCGTGCCGCCATCGCCGCCGGCAAAGACGTCTACTGCGAATGGCCGTTGACCACCACCACCGCAGACTCCGAACAACTGCTGCACCTGGCCAAGGATGCCGGCGTGCGCCACATCGTCGGCCTGCAACGCCGCCACGCGCCGCACAACCGCTACCTGCAAGACCTGCTGCAACAAGGCTACGTCGGCAAGGTGCGCTCCGTGCGCATGCACGTCAGCATGAATTACTTCCAGGCCCTGCGCCCCAACGCCCTGCGCTGGACCGCCCCCGAGGAAAACTTCTCCAGCGTCATCGCCATCTACGCCGGACACTTCCTCGACATGCTCTTCACCGCCACCGGTTGGCCCGTGAGCGTCTCAGGGTTGATGGTCAATCAGTTCCCGAAAGTGACCATCAAGGAAACCGGCGAAGTGCTGGACAGCACCGCCCCCGATCAGCTCGTACTCAGCGGCATGCTTGAAGACGGCGGCGTGATTTCGATCCACATCGAGGGCGGCAAACGCAACGGCTCAGGCGTGCAGATCGACATCACCGGCGACCAGGGCGACCTGAAAATCACCAACCGTTCGGCATTTGGCGACGTCGGCGATGATTACGTGATCGAAGGTGCCCACGGCGACAATCTGGCACTGGAAGCACTGCCACTGCCAGCCAGCTATCAGCGTCTGCCCGAGTCGACATTGCCTTCGGCGGTGCTGGAACTGGCTGAGCTGTATTACGTGTATGCGCAAGACGTGGTCGACGGCAGCCATGGTGCGGCGACGTTTGAAGAGGCGGTGCGCTTGCATCGGTTGTTGGATGCGGCCAAGTAAAAGACTCAGATCAAACCGGCCTTCTTCCAATTGGCGAGCAGCCCCTTCGAGACCTCAAAATGCATCCCATCCTCGACTGGAAAAGCAGCGCCCCAGTACCAACCTGCTGAGTTGAAGTAAGTGGAAAGGATCAACAAACCGCGCTGAATCTTGCCATCCCCCTGGGGGTCGAGGTCCGATTCAAGTTGCACATCGAGTGCCGTCCCCCACGAATGGTTCGAGATCGAAGGGCCGATTCTTCCATTGATTTTGGTGTATCTGGAACACAGCATTCCCTGTGTTTTCAAAATCGCATAGAGGTCCGGGACTTCAAGGTTTACCCGCGAAAAAATGCTCACCAGTGAGTCCAGGGCGGGCTTGAGTCCTGTGACTTTTAACGGTCCTACATTGCGGGTTTCAAGCCTCTTCTTGAAATCAGGATTGTCCGGCGCCTTGCATTTTCCCTTGGGGTCATATTGACCACCCACCACGGGATGCCCGAAAAACCCAAGCATGTCGGCATTTCTGGGGGATGTCAGTCCTTTGTTGAACGTATCTTTGGGGGGAAGTGCAATCAGTTCCAGGTAGTCCATATCAGCCTCACATTCACGGCCACTGGCCGGATCACGGTTAAGTAGGCATTTCAGGTCCGGACTTGGTCAAAAGGTAATCTTGACCTCCACCCACAAGCCCGTTGGATGGTAGGCCAGTACCGCCGGATTTTTGGCCGCGGTCGGTATTCTCATGAATGTTGCGGTTTCGGTGGCAATGTCACTGTCGCCGATCAGCACCCGGTTTTTGGTGCTGGTGTTCAGAGCGCTGTAAAGGTCCGGATAAGGCATGTTCCAGTCGTTACCCTCAGCGACTTTAGTGACCAGGGGAATCATCGCGACCAACCTTGGGTCGGTCATTTTCTGCAACCCCAACTGACGCAGTGTCGCGTTGTGGCTGCAATGGTGGCCGACCTTGTACAGCGTGACGCGTGCGAGGATTTCATCGACGGTGAGCGCACGCTCGCCTGCCGGGACAGGCGAGCGCGGATAAGTCTGGTCAGTCCACGACAGCCAATTGCCCACTTGAGCGTCACCGGGAAACAACAGAATTTGCTCATCCGCCAGTTCAAACGCCAGCACCAGGCTGGTGTTGTTGGTGTCGGAGTCCATTTTCAGCGCCAGCGTCTCGGCAGACGAATACCACTCGTCATCGATTTGTCGCCATTGCGCGGCGGGGTCGAAGTACAACTCCAGGGTCAATGTGCGTTCTTTCGGCGGTCGTTTTTCGATCGTCTCCAGCGCACGCTGATGTGGCAGTGCGAAGGGAAGATCCACCTTGTCGACAGCTTTTCCGTTGAGGTGACCGACCTGAATTTCTACGGCGTGTGCGTCTTCCTGACGGGTCAGGTACACCTCCTTGTCCGCCCCTGGCGAGGGTGTGTCCTTGCGCAACCGGTCTTCTCTTTTGGGCGGTCCCAGCACGTAGGCTTTGAGCCCCTCGATCCCTTGCGGCCGGGCAACATCGCCCGGTTCCAAGTAGCGGGTTCGTGCAGGCGTGGCCTTTTCCTTGAGCATATCCAGCGTGCTGGCACCGGTCGGACGAGCGCCGTCTTTCATGCCCATAAACTCACTGAGACCAAATACTGTCTTGATGTGAATGTCCGGTTTTTCCCCTATCGCAAGCCCGGCCATTTTCGGGTTGGAGACCAAGGCAGACAGCGCATTCCTGGTCTTATCAAAACGCTGGCGCAACTCAATGGCCCGAGGGTCGGTCGGGCTCTCGGTCCAGGCGAGCCAAAACTCTCGAATGTCGAACTTATTCTTGAAGGTGTCCTGTTCGTAGAGAAAACCGGACAGGTGATCGTGATGCTCGTGAGTGACAACCAGCAAATCCAGCTTGCCGCCCGTGGTTGCCAGAAGATCTGCGACAATATTTTTCATCAGGACTTTCGCACCCGTAACGCCCTGCAATACCCCGCAGTCAATCAGGATGTGCTTGACCTCTTTGTTCTCCACTTCCTGGCGCAACAAAAAACAGTCACCAAGGATGCCGCGATACATGCGCACCGATACCGTGCCGTGCAGAGTGCTCGTCGTCATGCCGTCAGACTCCACGATGCATCATGGCAAACGGGTTGTCGTTGGCGTGTGCGTCCCGGTATGTCAGCGCCAGACTGTCGGTGCCCACCCCGAGAAAATCACGCTGGAACGCCAGTCGCTCCTCATCATCAATGCGCTTACGAATCACATAACGGACTTTTCGATCACGCAGATCGATGATCAGCGTCGCACCCCCCGGAAAAGAAAGTCACTGGTCAAGGGTGGTGTCGGCCCCACCATGTCCTGTTGATCCTGGATAGCCTGTTTGTGTTTATCCAGGAATCCTTGCCGCTTTTGCGTGACCTCGATCACCAACTGACGCAGATCCTGACCATCGGGACCTGCTCGACGGCAAGTGCGCACCGAGTGCACCTCGACTGCCGGCTCGATTCCGTTGAATCGTGGAAAGAGGCTGCCGGCGATGTATCCGGGCGTCCGGTCGGTATTGAAAATGACCCCCAGGGCATCTGCCCATCCAGAGTTCGAACCGCAAACCTTCATGATCCAGTGCCAGACAATCCTGCGATTTCGCTCGGACTGGCGAAAGCCCTTGTGCCGCTGATATTGCGGGGTGATATCCAGCGTTGGCGTACCTTTGGGTGCCTTAAGCAGATCCTTGGCCACCAGATCGACTGCCGCCGCTTCCCATAACAGACTGTCGGGTGCCAACGACAAGCAGTTAGCGGGCAGGATGCCGCGACGCCGGAATGCCTGAATCATTGCCAGGCGATATTGCATGGGGTCGTCCGGGATCAGGTCGGTGTCCGCCGTGATGATTGCCCGCAAGAACTCGCCGAAGCGCACATCCACCGGTGGCAAGTAGTCCAGCGCGCGAATGCACATGCGCAAGACATGATCCGCCGACTTGATCGCTTCTCGGGTCAAGCGCTGGACCAACTCCGGTGGCAGGCGATTGCGCGCGCCTTCTCCATTGTCGGCCAGACGTAAGAGATCGGCAGAGCGCTGCTCGTAGATGCTGACAAACGCATCGAACACCGCAGCGACCAGGATTGCACCGCGCTGGTGTGGCTCGCCTACTTTGGACAGCAAGGTCGGGTCGGGCAATTGCTGGCTGTCCTTGTCGTCGATGGCCTCGCGCAATGCGGCATACCGGCCCGTTGCCTCCCCGAATTGCCGCGCCAGGCCACTCAGCCAGGAGCGCTGATTGAGGCTGCCGCCATTGCCGGCCACATACATCGACACAGCCTCCGGCAAGGTGAAATGCATCATCAGCGCCACGATGTCGGCAAAGGCTTCATGAAAGGCCAGGCTGTCCGAGCTTGTCGACTCGCTGTAGCGACGGTGCAAACCATCGAGAATGGCGTGGGTGGTTTCGTGGGCAATGATGTCGTGGGACAACGCCGTGAATACCCAACTGCCTGGCAGGTTGGCGCCGGGATCGCTCATGGACGCCTTGAAGTAACCGAACAGCAAAGCCTTTTTGTCTTTGCTGTAATAGGCATTGGCCTCACGTAACCCATGAGGATAAATGCGCAGCTTGCGAACCTCCTTGTAGGTGTTGGACTGTTCATCCCACTGCGGGCACCAATACACCTTGCGGCCCAGCGCACGCTCGAACAGCTTTACGGTTTTCATCGCAACGGCAAACACCATCTGCTGATGAAAGCGCGGGTCTCCTTCAGAAGGCGTCAAGCCGTCCTGCGCCAGCAGATGACGGTCGTCGAGATCCACCGGGTCGTAAAACTGAGCGCTGCCTGGATCAATATCGATGACCTCGAAGTACTCATTGACCGGGCCGGGCTGCATTTTCGCTTCCCAGCGTTCCTCCCACGGAATCTGGATGGTTGCGTGACTGATACGCGCCGTTTCCAACTGCGTGGAGGCCTGCGGATCGAACGCGTAGACCCGTAGTTTGCGCATGGGCGGTGGTGGGTAGTTGTTCATCTGCATCCCCTGTGCGCGGGTTAACCATCAAAGGTGCAATTCGATATCGACCATCGCACCAGCCAGCAGCGTGCCGCTCCACACCTCGCTACAATTCGCCGGGTTGCCCACGTCCACCAGACGGATGCTTAGCGGCACGCCGACGGCGACATCCCAACCACCCGAATGGGGAAAGCGGCCGAAGTCGCGAAAGAACAGATACCTCAGGGGGGTTCTGTTCGAGGGACGATTCAGTTGCCCGACCACGTTAAACACACCGGCCGTCATGATCTCTACCCTCACCGCGCTGACGCCCGGATTCGCCGCAACCTTTAACCAGGTGACGGATATCCAGGCCTGTGTCGGCGCAGGTCGAGGCTTGATGTTTTCCGCCGTGAGCACACTTCTGTAGCCCAACGTGACCAGCAGTTTGTTGACGCCGGCACTGCCGCCGGCAATCACCATCGCGGTCAGCAAATTGGCGAACCACAGGTCCTTGGGTGCAATAGCGGGAAATTTGTATTGCGCTGCCAGCGTCTGCACAACGTTGACGTTGAACCAACAAACCACCAACAATGCCATGAACAACATGCACGGAGTTTTCATCCCGCGACCGTCGAACAGAATCAGAAACGGACGCCAGTTGAAAACAATCGCCATCGCCGATTCCAACAACGTTGCCAGTACGAACAGTTTCAAAAGCGTCGACGCCGACGCGTCAAGATCACCGACGACAGCCACATGATCGGTACTTGCAGGCTGTTCAGAAGGAGGTGGCTCCGCAGCGGGATCCGCAACAGCCTGCGTAACAGAATCTGCTGCCTGAACCGATACCGGAGAAACAGGAAGATAAATCAGCAAGATAGCCAACAACCAGAGCACACGACGAAAGTTGCGCATACATCCTCCTGGGGCCATTCGCGTACCAGCTGTTAACCCGCTGAAACAACCATCCAACAAGTTGTTAAATTACTGATACGCAAACTTGTTTTGTTGATGCAGCAGCGCGCAACCTTTCGTTTGCAGCGTAGTTGACCGCAGCGGCAACGCAACAAACTTTAAATTACACTTAATACCTTTCCGCTACTGCGGTTATTCCGAGGACACGCCCCGAACAACTTCAAGTTTTGTGTCTGTCATTTAAATGATCGCAGCAAGCAACTGTGTGCGTAACGAAAGAAAAGCTGATTGCTTTCCACTGCTGGAATTTCAAACACTTCTAAAGTAATTCTCTTCGTCGCCGATTCTTCATGTGAACTTACCAACGAAGGACCGTGAGATGTATTACCCCCGCGAAGCTGAAAAAGATCACCTGTTCAACCGGGTGATCCTGCTCACCGTGGCCTGCTGTGTGGTGCTGATCCTGGCCGGCATGGCCCGGCACGAGGGCATCCGCTATGCCGCGATCCAGCTGGGCCCTGTCGAAACGACGGGGACAGTGACGCAACTCGATGACATCCTGATGAACCGCGACGGCAAAGTGATCCATTACCGCTACACCGATCTCGACGGCCAAGTGCACGACAACCAATACGTCGACGAACGTTATGCAACAAAAACCGCCTATGAAACCGGCGGCAGCATTCCCCTGCTCTACTCCCGCTGGCTACCGGCGCAAAGCAGCATCGCCCGCGAGCTGAACGGCAACCGTCCGGGGTTTTACATCATGATGGGTGGGGTATTGCTGACGTTGTTGTTCCTGGGGATATCGGCCAGGACGCTGGGCCGGATTTATGCGATGAAAGAGGAAGACCGGTTCTATTAACCCTTCCCCGCCTTTACTCTGAAACCGCCACTTGATTACGCCCACGCGCCTTGGCCCGATAAAGCGCCTTGTCCGCATTGTTCATCAGACTTTGCAGATCAGGGTCCTGCATCTCCATTGCGGCAACGCCAAGGCTGGCCGAAATGCGATAAACCGGGCCGGTCATCAACCCACCGATGGACTGGATCAGGTGCTCGGCAATTTCGAGGGCGACCTCAATGGACGTGTCCGGCAGCAGGATGGCGAATTCCTCGCCACCCAGCCGGCCGTAGACGTCTGTTTCACGAAAACAGGTGCTGATGACCACTCCCATCTGGCGCAATACCTGATCGCCAACCTGATGGCCGTAAGTGTCATTGATGTGCTTGAAGTGATCCATATCGAGCATGACCGCGCACAGCGGCAACCGATGGTGTTGGCAGTTGTTGAACAACTGCTGCGCATGCTCAAAAAAGCCCGGCGGTTTTTCAGCCCCGTGAGTTCATCGGTTTGCGCAGCATGCGTGGCGATGCGGTGCGCCAGTTCCATTTCACGGGTCAGGCGAAAAGCAGTTTCCAGCGCTTCGGACAGTTTGCGGGTGGCTCTGGCAACAAATGAAGCAAACACCACGACGGCCAGGGCCATACCGACTTGCAATGTTGTCGGCTGAAACACCAGCCAGGTGGTACACGGCAACAACACCAGGCCAATCGACACCAGCGTCATGTACCGGTAGGACGAGTAACACGACACGGCACTGACCGACATGCCGACGGCAAACAGCATGACCAGTGCCTGGGCCAACAGGTCGTCTGACGGCATGACGGCTAAAGCGCCAGCGCCCCAGATACCGGCAGACAACACCAGCGTCACCCAATAGATCCGCTCCCAGCGTTGCGGCGTGCGCTCACTGTCCGGGCTGCGAAAATAGACCACAAACATCAGGATGCGCAGTAACGAGGAGGCGCTCAGCAGGCCAATCCAGCCGATCATCACGTTGTGATCCATGCGCTCCCAGCACAGCCCGCACAGCATAAGCGCGGCCAGGTAACTGCCGAACACCGCGGACACGGATTGGTTGAACAGCTGTCGCAATCGGTCACCGCGCACTTGCGCCGCGATGAAAGTCTCCTGATGGTGCCGAAATCCTGGGCCATCCATGTGATCCGCCTAATCATGATGCTGCGACAAAAAAAAGCGATTGTGGCACCCTGCCACCTAGACAAACAAATGAATCCCACGCCGAACTTAAGACCCACCGTACTTTGTAGCAGCTGGCGAAGCCTGCCCCCGGCTGCGCAGCAGTCATGAGATTAGACGATGCGGTGTTTCAGGAAATCCGCGTGTGCTGAATTTACGACTGCTTCGCAGCCGGACGCAGGCTTCGCCAGCGGCTACAAAGGCACCGCTGCGTTACTGCTGCGGCGCCACCATCTTGAAGCGGATATTGATGTCGTCGGAAACCACGGTATCGGCATATTCACCTTCGCCGATCTTGAAATCGCTGCGTTTGAGCGTTAACTCGCCGTCGAAGATGCCGATGGTGTCCTCGGCTTTTAGCAGGACCGGAACCGCGACATCACGGGTAACCCCCCTGAGCGTCAGTTTGCCGATGATTGTGTATTTGTTGTCGCCAAGCGCCTTCACATCGGTCGATTCAAAGGTCGCCACAGGATAATCCGCCGAATTGAACCAGGCGGGTTTTTGCAGTTCCGTGTTGGCGTCACTGCTGCCGGCATCGATGCTGTCGAGCTGGATGGTGAGCGATGCCTGGGCTGCCGCAGGGTTGGCCGTGTCGAAATCCAGCTTGGCTTCGAACACGCCAAACGTGCCGTACACCTGCGAGGTGAATTGGTTGTACGTGAAGGAGATCTTGCTCGCGGCTTGATTGACTTGTTTGTATTGCACCGCTTGCGCGCAGGGCAAGCAGCCAACAGTCAGCATGGCGGCCAGCACTGCGAGCCACGAGAATCGAACACTCATGGGATTCTCCGATAGAGGGCTCCCGTTATGAAGCGAACTGCCCACACACGCGGACGGACGATAGGACGACTAAAGCAAATAACTCGTGTTTCTTCCACTGGCAGCAGGACTTTCGACCACCTGTCGGCCACTCCCGGGCAGCGCCCGATATTGCCACCTTGGCGGGTGTTTAATACCCGTTGCACTCACCGCTTCGGGAGACGGGTCATGAAAGTCGTCGTCATCGGAGGTACCGGGTTGATCGGCAGCAAGGTCTGCAAAAACTTGCAGGAACTGGGCCATGAAGCCTTTGCTGCATCACCGAGCACCGGCGTCAATGTGATCAGCGGAGAAGGCCTCAAAGAGGCACTCCAAGGCGCTGACGTGGTGGTCGACGTGGCGAACTCACCCTCATTTGAAGACCACGCCGCATTGCACTTCTTCGAAACCGCCGGGCACAACCTGTTCGCGGCGGAGAAGCTCGACGGGGTCAAACACCATGTAGCCCTGTCTGTCGTCGGCACCGAGCGGATGCTCGACAGCGGTTACTTCCGGGCAAAAATGGCGCAGGAAGCGCTGATCAAGACGTCGGGTATTCCCTACACCATTCTGCGGGCCACCCAATTCTTTGAGTTTATCCACGCCATCGCTCACTCCGGACGTGAGGAAGGCGACACTATTCACCTGACGTCTGCCGCGTTGCAACCGGTGGCCTCGGACGATGTCGCGACAGCGCTGACCGATATTGCGCTGAAAGCGCCGGTCAATCAGACCGTCGAAGTGGCCGGACCTGATAACCGGCCGCTCGTCGAGTTCGCCAGCGATTACCTCAAGCACACCCAAGACCCGCGCCAAACCGTGGCGGACGACTCGGTTCCCTACTTTGGTGCGCCGATCAATGACCAGTCACTGACACCGGGCGCCAAACCGATCATTGGCGCGACGCGGTTTCAGGACTGGCTCAAGGCCCACTAGACCACTGTTTGACCAGGAAAACTTAAACGCTCAACGGGCCTAACATTGGCTCGCCACCGTCCGCGGGGAAATAACGGCGTAGTCCTGTTTTTTCACTCGCTGCGTCAACACCAGCATGCTCAGGAAACCCAGCGCAATCAGCACCGGATACGCCATCAACAGTTCGGACAGGGAGTATTTCCAGGCCAACGGGCGACCGACGCCCAGCATGGCCGCATACATCCAGGACACGGCCGACAGCGAGCCGCAGAACAGTGCGAGCATCCGTGCGCTGAATCCGAGATCGAGCAAGGAGCCTGCCTTTTGCAGCGCGGGCAATACCAGGCGATGCAACAAGATGCCGTTGTAGGTCAGCAGCATGACAATGATCACTTTGGCTTGAAGTTTGGGGTTCATGAAGTAGTTCATGCCTTTTTCCAGGTAATCAATACCGATGACCGCGGCGCCCGTCACCCACAAGGCTATCAAAGCAACGATCACAGACTTCTGCAGACTTTCCATATGAGCATGATCGTGTTCAGTGAATGTTTTTCGATTCAACAAATCTTTAACCATTGCAATATCACTGGTCAACACCAAACCAATGGCCACACAACAAGCCACTAAATGAACGTAAATAACGCCCAACCGCAAAAACTCCATACACTCTTTATTCTCGAGCAGGCTCATAATTGTATTTATCGCCACGGTACTTTCTCCACCTTGTTCGATAGTACAGATCGGCAACTAACAGGGTATTTAACTCTTCAAACCCCCGTGCGATCTTACTTTTATAAGAGATGCCAAATCGCAGACCTGACACTGCGTAGCCCATTGATTCACTTGGCAAACCAATGACCGACTTGTTTACTGCCTCCTGAATTTCAGATAAAAAAATCCCCATTTGCAGTCACTGCATATGAGGTTCGTTTTCCACTTCTTTTCTACGACTGCTGGAGCAGGTCATGGTGACGTGCTGAAGTATCAGAGGGTGTTACGTCTCGAATGTTCATTTCTCAAGCAAACTACCGACAAACGGTTACTTCAGCGAAACTCATTGAATCTGACCACGAATCGAGAACTTCTCCGAAAGCCGCGCACTAACTGGCCCGCTTTAAATTAGATCAGCCTCAGGCTCTTTCATTGGATCCATTAGTTGTTGCGTTACTCACGAAAAGTGCAATAGAGACCCGCTCGCATTTACCCCCATGCACGACTAAAACAGTCATACTTTTTCACGTCTGAAACTCGGGCTCCCGCCAGCCCCGCCTCAACCGTCGATCGCCGACGCGAGCGGGAGCCAGACGCACACTTCGAAACCCTCTTGCCGACCTGTTGCAGGGGAGCTCAATTTCATTCTCGCGTTAACCCCCTGCACAATTGTTTTGGCAATCGCCAGGCCCAATCCTGAACCGCTGATCTCACTGTGACCGCGTACAAAGCGCTCGGTCAGGTGCTGCAACACTGGCGCCGGCACCACCGGCCCGCCATTGACTATCCGCAGTTGGGCCTGGTCGGTGAGGCTGACTTCGATCGGTTGCGCGGTCTCGCCATACTTCAGAGCGTTCTCAATCAGGTTACGCAACAAGATGCCAAAGGCGTCCGGGTCAATGTTCGAGTACACGCTGGCCTGGTGTGGCAGTTGCAACTCGATGCGCTGGCCGCTGCGCTGGTTCCACTCATCGACGCTATGGGCCAACAACGGAATCAGGTCCTGAGGCGTTTCGGACAGCAGCCCACCGCCCTCGGCCTTCGCCAGTTGCATGAGCTTTTCCGACAGCCGCGCCAGCTCGCGCAAGGCGTTTTCGATCTTCGCCGCACGCACTCGCAAAGGGCCTTCAGGCGCCTCCTGGTGCAAGCGCTGGATCTGCGCCAAGGTCGCGGCCAATGGTGTACGCAACTCATGAGCGCTGTTGGCGGTAAAGCTGCGCTCGGCTTCGAGGGCCTTGCGCAAGCGCTCCAGCAGGTGATTGACCGCCTCAGCCAACGGATCGATTTCTGCCGGCAGGCGGGCCACTTGGATCGGTGATAGATCACCCACACCACGCGCCTCGACCGCACGTCGATACGCCAACACGCTACGCAGGCTGATCCGCACAAACAGCCAGGTGCCCAACAGGCTGACGGGAATCAGCGCCAACAGTGGCAGCAACAAGGCAAACAAGGCTTCCCGCGCGGCTTCACGGCGATGATTCAACGGCTCGGCGACTTCAATGAACAGCGTCCCGCGCAATGCACTGGCGCCATACAAGCGGTACTTCTCAGAGGTAGAAAAACCTTCGGACGGTTGTTGATTGAAGATCTTCGGGTTGGCGTCGTGGGACTGCATCAGGATCTTGCCACTGGCATCGCGCACCAGGTACGTCAGGTATTCCTTGTGCATTTTCAACGTCGCAACATGCTGTGCCTCTCGGGGTTCCTCCCGGTTGCTGATTTCCAGCACGGCCAACGGCAAGATGCGTTGCGCGGTTTCTTCCAGTGCGCTGTCGAATGCCTCGTCCAACTCATGTTGCACCACCAGCCAGGCGCCGACGGTTGCGCCCAGCCAGAGCAAGGTCATGCCCAGGGTCAACCCCAGGCCGAGACGTTTTTGCAGGCTCACAGAAGGCTTCATACGGCCATCAACCGGTAGCCCATGCCGCGCACGGTTTCGATCAGATCCCGACCCAGCTTTTTACGCAGCCGGCTGATATAGACCTCGATGGTATTGCTTTCGATTTCAGCACCGAAGGCATACAGCCGTTCTTCCAGCTGCGACTTGGACAACAGCGCGCTGGGGCGCTGCACAAACGCTTCGAACAGCGCCCACTCTCGCGCCGTCAGGTCCACGGTAGTGCCGGCACGCTGCACGGTGCGGGCGTTCATGTCGACCTGCAAATCACCGAGCCTGATCTGTGGATTTGGGTTGCCGCTGTAACGTCGGGCCACCGCAGCCACACGGGCCGAGAGCTCAAACAGGTCGAACGGTTTGACCAGGTAATCATCGGCCCCGGCATTGAGGCCGGCGATACGATCGGAGATCTGATCCTGAGCGGTCAGAATGATCACCGGGGTCACGTCCCCTGCCGAGCGTTGCTGACGCAAAAAATCCAGCCCGCGCCCATCCGGCAGCATCAGGTCAAGCAGGATCAGGTCGTAAGGCGTGGTGCGTACGCTGTTGCGCGCATGGTCCAGGCGCTGCACCCAATCAACGGCGTGGCCGTCATCGGCGATCTGCTCGCGCACCGCCTCCCCCAACCCTGGTGCGTCCTCGACCAATAAAACCCGCATCTGGTACCCCCCGTGATGGTTGTCGTGCAACACCTTAGTTGCCTTACCTGACGTCAATCTGAAGATTCAGCTGGTTGTCAGGAATGCACCTTAGGGTATGCCACAGACGCCGACCTCGGCAGGAGACAGATCATGAAAACAGGTTTTATTGCCCATGCCGCGCTGTTGAGCCTGCTGCTCAGCGGTTATGCCCTGGCCGATGACGATTGCAGCGACCCGGTGAGCGACTGGCAACCACGCGAGACTTTGCGTCAGCAGGTCGAGCGGCAATACGGCTGGAGCGTGCAGCGCATCAAGGTCGACGACGGTTGTTACGAGCTCAAGGGCCTGGACCGCAAAGGCAATGGCATCGAAGCCAGCTACTCACCGGCCTCGCTGCGCCTGCACACACTTGAGATTCATTTCCGCGACGACGGCGATGCCAGGGACTACCTCGGCAGCCCGCTCACCGAATGACGCCTCACCTGTCGATGAATTTTTCCTGCGCTTCAGGTTGCTGTCAGCCAGCAGGTCCAGTCTCTCGACCTAACGATCAAAAGGACACCCTCATGAAAAAGATCATCGCAGCCACCTGCCTCGCCAGCGCCATTGCCTTGCCGGGTCTGGCCCAGGCCCGTGAAGTGACCTTGACCACTCAGCTCAAAGACTACAGCGGCAATGATGCCTACCTGGCGATCTACGTGACTGACGCCAATGGCCAATACCAGAAAACCCTGTGGGTGGCCGGCAAGAAGGTCAAGTACTACAAGCACCTGGGCGACTGGGCCCGTGGCAGCGGGATGAACCCGAGCGAGTTTGACGGGGTCAGCGGCGCCAGTGTCGGCAGCGGGCGCACGCTCAAAGTCAGCGTCGAACTGGCAGACACCCTGATTGATGCCGGGTACCAGATTCGCATCGACAGTGCCGTCGAGGACAAACGCGACGCCCGCGCCGATGTCAGCGTTCCCCTGACCTCCAAAGGCTCAGGCAAGCCGGCGACCGGCAGTGCCTACGTCGACTCCTTTACTTACGATCTGTAGCACCCGCCATCTCTGGAGGCTGAACATGCTTCGTCAGTTCCATTCCCTTCCTCGGCCTGATCGCCGCCCTGCTGGTCATGGTGTTGGCCATCAGCGGCGCGATCCTGTCTGTCGACCCGGCGCTGGAACGCTTGCACAGCACGTCCACGCCTGCCGGACAACTTAACGTCGGCCAACTGGCCGGGCGCGTTGCCAGCCACTTTCCGGGCGTAGAGCAGATCCAGCGCACAGCGTCCGGGACGGTCATCGTCTACTACAACCACAACGGTCAGGCTGGCGCAGAAAAGGTCGACCCAATGACCGGCCAAGGCCTCGCGCCCTACGAGCCATCCGCGTTCTCGCGCTGGGTGAAAGAACTGCACCGCTCGATGTTCCTTGGCACGCCGGGCCATGGCGTGTCGGGTGTCGGCGCGCTGTTCATGCTGATGTTGTCGGTGACCGGTGCGCTGTTGCTGGTCCGGCGCCTGGGTGGCTGGCGCAACCTGCTGCGGCCATTGCGGGGCACCTTCAGCCAGCGCTGGCACGCTGAAGTCGGGCGACTGGCCTTGCTGGGGCTGCTGCTGTCGGCATTGAGCGGGCTCTACATGTCCGCCACCACCTTTGGCTTTATCGCCGACGGCAGTCAGAGTGAACCCGCCTTCCCCGCTCACGTCAGTGCCGGTCCGGCCTTGCCGGTGGCAAAGCTGCAAGCCTTGCAGGCCACCGACCTCAATGATCTGCGCGAACTGGTCTACCCCAGCCCCAATAATGCGCAGGACGTATTTTCCCTGCGCACGGCCCAGGGCGACGGCTACGTGGACCAGGCCAGCGGCGCGTTGCTGTCCTATCAGGCCCACGACTCGATGCACAACCTCTACGAATTGATCTATCAATTGCACACCGGTGAAGGCCTCTGGTGGCTGGGCTTGCCGCTAGGGCTCTGCGCCCTCTGCGTACCGTTGATGAGCGTGACCGGCATTGTGTTGTGGTGGCGCCGCCGCAAGGCGAGCCCGACCCTGCGCCACAACAGCCCGGCCCACATTGCCGACTGCGTGATTCTGGTGGGCAGTGAAAACAACAGTACCTGGGGCTTTGCAAAAACCCTGCATGATGCTTTGCACCTGGCGGGACACCGGGTGCATAGCGCGACAATGAATCAATACGCCAACCACTACAGCAACGCTCAGCGCGTGTTCATCCTCACCGCGACCCACGGTGACGGTGACGCGCCAGCCTCGGCTTCGCAGTTCCTGGAACGACTGGCGAAAACCGGCCTCAAGCCCGGCCTGCCCTTTGCCGTGCTGGGCTTTGGTGATCGGCAGTTTCCGCAGTTCTGTCAGTACGCCCATCAGGTGCAGGACGCGATGTTGCAGGCCGGTGGTTCGCCATTACTGGGGCTGGAAACCGTCAACCGCCAGTCCTCCCAGGAGTTTGCGCGCTGGGGCCATGCGTTGGGTGAAGTGCTCCAGCATGACCTGACACTGGTCCATACCCCGCAGCGGCCACAGACCTATCCATTGCAGCTGACGGAGCGCATTGTCTACGGTGAGCAGGTGAACGCACCGACCCACGTCTTGCGCTTCAAGGCACCCGGCAAGCTGCCGGACTTTCTGGCCGGTGACCTGGTCGGGATTGTGCCCCCGGGCAGCCCGATCCCCCGCTTCTACTCGCTGGCCAGCGGCTCCCAGGACGGCGTGTTGGAAATCTGTGTACGCAAACACAACGGTGGCGTGTGCTCGGAATTTCTCCATGGCCTGGACATCGGCGGGCCAATCGAAGCGTTTATCCAGCCCAACCCGCAATTTCGCCCGGCGTCAGGCACGCATCCGGTAATCCTGATCGGTGCCGGTACCGGCATCGGCCCACTGGCGGGTTTTATCCGCAACAACACGGCTCGACACCCGATGCACTTGTATTGGGGTGGACGCAACCCGGCCTCGGATTTCCTTTATGAACCGCAGCTTAATCAATACTTGTCAGACCGACGCCTCACGGCATTGCGTGCCGCCTTCTCTCAAGTTCAGGACCGCAGCTACGTGCAAGACCGGCTGATCAGTGATGCCCTGGCCTTGCGCCGACTGATTGAAAAAGGCGCCCAGGTGCTGGTGTGTGGCAGTCGCGAGATGGCCAAAGGCGTGATGCAGGCCCTCGATGAAGTGTTGGCCCCTCTGAACCTGAGCGTGCTGACCCTCAAGGCACAAGGACGCTACCGTGAAGACGTCTACTGAGTTGCAACGCTACAACCTCAACGGCGAAACCATGGGCACCCGCTACACCGCCCTGTTCTATGCCGCTGCCGGGATTGATACCGACGCCGTCGGCCACAACCTGGCACGCGCCGTGGCCCGGGTGGATCAGCAAATGTCCACCTGGAAACCCGACTCTGACCTCAATCGCCTCAACGCCGCCCCAGAACAGCAATGGGTCTCAGTGCCAGAAGAACTGGCGACGGTGCTGTCTGCGGCACTGCGCGTCAGTCAGCAATCGGGCGGTGCCTTCGACATCGCGGTCGGTGATCTGGTTGACGCCTGGGGGTTCGGCCCCACAGAACAGACGATCACAGAGCAGGCGCTCACCACGTCGCCCCACACACGCCTGTCAGCCAGCGCTGCGCTGGTGATAGATACGCAACGCAATCAGGTGCGCAAACGCGCACCACTGCAGCTAGATTTGAATGGCATTGCCAAAGGGTTTGGCGTGGATGAACTGGCCCGTTGCCTGGACGGATTGGGCATCACCCGCTACCTGGTCGGTATCGATGGCGAGATGCGCGCCCGGGGTGTCAAGCCGGATGGCCAGTGCTGGGCCGTGGCCCTGGAAAAGCCCCGCCGGGGCGTGCGTGAAGTCATGGGCGTGATGGAACTGAGTGATGCCGCTATCGCGACCTCAGGGGACTATCGACACTGGGTCGATGTGGCCGGCCAAGCCTATGCCCATACCATGAACCCGGCCACCGGCGCGCCACTGTGCAACCCGCTTGCCGCCGTCACCGTGGTGGCATCCTCCTGCATGCTCGCCGATGCCTGGGCCACGGCGTTGATGGTGCTGGGCGAAACCGAGGGCCCACGTCTGGCACAGGAACGCGGGATGGACGCACTGTTCGTGCTGCGCGACGGCCAACAGTTCAAGGAAATATCCATTGTCGGCGGCCAATTGCAGGCGCAGATTGAAACCCGTCCGATGTGAACCGCCCAATGACAGTGAGTCGCGATCAACCATGAAATTCATGCACAGGCACACCGAGGCACACCGAAGCGATCGTATCGGCTGGCTGCGCGCCGCCGTCCTTGGGGCCAATGACGGGATTGTCTCCACCGCCAGCCTGCTGATCGGCGTTGCAGCCGCCAACGCCAGCCACGCCACGTTGCTGGTCACGGGCATGGCGGGGCTGATGGCCGGCGCCATGTCCATGGCCGCTGGCGAATACATCTCCGTACACTCCCAGGCCGATACCGAGCGCGCCGACTTGTCCCGCGAACAGGCCGAGTTAGCCAGCGATCCGAAAGCCGAACACATCGAACTCGCCAACATCTACATGCACCGTGGTGTCTCCCCCGAGTTGGCGCATCAGGTGGCCGATCAATTAATGGCCCATGACGCACTGGGCTCTCACGCTCGGGACGAATTGGGCATCAGCGCCACCCTCACCGCCAAACCCTTGCAAGCCGCCCTGGCCTCAGCCGCCAGCTTCGTGGTGGGTGCCGCATTACCGTTGGCGGTCACGTTTGTCGCGCCGGAGCACAACGTGGTGCCGTGGATATCGGGCATGTCGTTGGTGTTTCTCGGGACGCTGGGCGCCATCGCCGCCAAGGCCGGCGGCGCTAATGTCCTGACCGGAGCCTGGCGAGTGACATTCTGGGGGGCACTGGCCATGGGCATTACGGCACTGGTGGGGCACCTGTTTGGCGCCGTCGTCTAATTCACGCTCCTGCGCACAAAAAACAAAGGGCGCCTGTTAATTAAAACGGGCGCCCTTCATACGCTGCCAACCTATGCCACGCCGACAAAATCACTCGCAGTAAGGGCCACATGCCCGACCAGATCAATTTGGAAATCGGCGCCATTGCCGCTGTTCACATTGCCCTCCACATACGTGTGATCGACCCCGCCGACATTGACGAAGTGGTACTTCAACTGCGCCTGGTTGCTGAACTCGGTGCCGGCGCCGTTCCACTCGCCGAGGAAGGTGAAGTCCTGATTACCCGCCGAACCTGCGCCGGAGGTCCGGGCATCGATCGAGGTCAGATCGATGTGGTCGGAGCCCTGCGTAAAGTCGGTGATGACGTCGCGGCTTGTGGTTGAAGTACCCGAGTCGCTAGTCGAGGAGAACACAAACATGTCCGCCCCTGCACCGCCGGTCAATGTATCGCGGTTGCCATTGCCGGTCAGCGTGTCGGCGCCACCGCCACCACTCAAGGTGTCGATACCGCCCTGCCCGGTCAGGGCGTTATTGGCGTTGTCGCCGGTCAGGGTATTGGCACCCGAGCTGCCGATGACATTCTCGACACCGGTCAAGGTGTCGCTACCGGTTTGCGAACTGCTGGCCAGGCCGGTGGACAGGTTGACCGTGGCGCTGGCCGAGGTCCCTGACAAGTCATAGGTATCGGTGTCGCCACCGCCGTCGTAGCTGTCATTGCCATCGTTGACCGACGCCCGGAAGGTGTCATTGCCAAGGCCACCGAACAGGTTGTCCGCGCCTTGCCCGCCAATCAACGTATCATCACCGCTGCCACCGTCCATCCAGTCATTGCCGCCCTGGCCTTGCAACACGTTGCTGACGCCGTCGCCCTGAATGTGATCGTCGCCCGAACTGCCGGTGACGTTTTCGATGCCGGTCAGGGAGTCGTTGCCGGTCTGGGTGCTGGTTGACGTACCGGCGATCAAATCGACCGTGGCGGGCGCCGATGTCGCCGACAAATCGTAGGTGTCAGTGCCGGTGCCACCGTCATAGTGGTCGTTGCCGTCGTTCAGCGACGCCAGCATCGTGTCGTTGCCTGCCTCACCAAAGACCGTGTCGTTACCGGCCAGGCCGCTGAGCTGGTTGTTACCGCTGTTGCCATGGATCACGTTGTCCAGCGCGTTGCCGGTGCCGTTGATGTTGTTCGAGCCCAGCAAGGTCAGGTTCTCGACGTTGGCACCGAGGGTGTAGCTGACCGAGGACATGACCGTGTCGGTGCCTTCGTTGAGGTTTTCCTGAACCACATCGCCATTGGCATCGACCATATAGATGTCATTGCCGGCGTTGCCGCGCATCGTGTCGTTACCGGTGCCGCCGTCCAGCAAGTCGGAACCCAGCCCGCCATTGAGGACGTCATTGCCCGAGTAGCCCATCAGGATGTCCTGATAGTTGGTGCCATTGAGCGTGTTGCCAAAGAAGTTGGTGCCTTCGATGAAGCGCCCTACCGCTTCCGAAGGGTCGGACGTCAGTTGTTCCACCGTGCCGTTATTGTCGGTGTAAGTGGTGATCACCCGCAGTTGCTGGCCGAACTGCGCCGAGGTAGGCGCAAAAGTCGATGCATTCGCCCCGGCGATACTAATCCAGGTCGCGCCCACCAGTGCCTGCCACTGATAGGAGAACCCGCTCGGCCCAGGCAAGCCGTCCGCATCCTGGATGGCCGACGTATTGGCGGTCAGCCGGTATTGAGCCGGCACCGGACGGCTGGGCGTGGTCGGCGCGGTGGCATAACCCGAGAGCACCACGTTGCCGGTCGGCAAATGATTGGTGATGCTCAGGTTGATCGTGCGGTCGGCGAAGCGCAGTTTTTCAACGCCGATGACAATATCGGTGCCATCGACGTTCGCAGCGCCCACCCGCAGGTCCACCACTTTGAACGCCGTGATCAGCTCGCCGCCGGGCCGGGTATCAGTGAACTTGGTAATGCTGTAATTGGCATAGTTGCCCGAGTAGATGGCTGTGTCCGCCGCGCCATCGGCAGTGCCGGCGGCCTGGTGGTTATCGCCCAGGACGAAGTCGGGGCGGGTCGATTGCAAGCCGGTGAAGTGCTCGGCAAACCCTTGACTGGCCAGCAGGTGATTGAGATCAGCGAGTTTGATCGAGTCCCCGACGATCACGTCATTGCCGCCGTTGCCTTGGGAGACATCGTCACCACTGCCGCCAATCAGCCAGTTCTCCGTGGCATTGCCGATCAGGCCCGCCAGCGGATTGGCCGGCGTGGCGGTGTTCGCACGGGCGTCACTGAAGCGTGAACCGATCAACCCTTCGATGTCCGTCAGCAAGGCATTGAACGGCTGGAACAGCACGGAAGTACCCGGTGCCGCCACGATGTTCTGATTGTTGAGGTCTGCTGCGGCGTCCAGCGCAATGTTCACATCACTGAAGGCCGCAATGTCGAAGCCCACATCGCCAAGGGCTTCATCACCGTCCCCCTGACCGGGCGCGCCACCCAGGCCCGGCAACAGAATGTCGTCGCCGACACCACCAAACTCCTGGTCGCCGGTGGAGCCGCCGGAAATGATGTCGTCGCCGTCCTCACCGAACAGAATGTCCGGGCCGTCGCCGCCATAAATCTCATCATTACCGTCACCGCCATGCACCAGGTCGGTGTCGCCACCGGCATCGATGTAGTCATTGCCGGCACCACCGTACAGCTCGTCGATCCCGGCTTCACCATAGAGATGGTCATTGCCGTTACCGCCAATCACCACATCGAGGGCACCGGCGCTGGTCCCGGCATAGATGGTGTCATCCCCTTCCCCACCATCGAGGAAGTCTTCGATATCACCGCCATAGATCACGTCGTTGCCGTCGCCACCGTAGATGTGGTCGGCACCGGCCTTGCCATCCAGGATGTCGTCGCCGCCTTCACCGTAGATCGTATCGTCACCGTCCCCGGCATCGAGCCAATCGTTGTAGTCGGTGCCGACCAGCACTTCATGGGAGTTGTAACCCACGGCTGCAGTGCCATCGGGGTTCTCGCCTTGGTCCGGACGGTAGTCACGGATATACGTTTGTGCCGTGTGCGTTTCCGGATTGGTCAGGCTGACCAGCAAGCCATTGCCGCCAATCCCGCCCGCGCCACCGGTGGAGTAAACACCGACATGGTTGGCCGCGATCAGCGTGCCGTATTTGTGCTCGCTCTTGTACGCCGTGGCACTGGTGCCAGAATCGGTGTAGCTCAATTCGACGTAGCTATCGGCATAGCCGAAGACATCACCGGCCAGGTGCCGGGCATCGGTGGTGCGCTCAATGATGTCCTTGAATTGCTCGGTCACCACCTGCTCATTGAGGTTGGTCATCGCTGGCAAGCCGAGGTCGAGGCGGAACAGGTAATAGAAACGGTCACCGTCCATCAACCGTTCCATCTGGTCCTCGAAAATGGCGTTGAAAGTGGTACCCAGTTGCCCGGTGTAGACGTGTTTTTCCGCCAGGCCACCGATCCACAGGTCAATCGCGTTGTAGCCGTCATAGCCCGCCACATGATTGCCGTTGGCGTCTGCTGCGCCGGAGAGGAATAACGCCGCCTCTTCCGCCGTGACGCTGCCACCGGCATAGGTGGCGGTAACGCCGGAGACATCGGCATCGATGATCGCCTGGGCATGCGCCACGTCGCCGTCGAAGGAATAGGCGGCGATAAAATTCACCAGGGACTCGGGGTGAATCATGTTGTTGGCGAAGTCACTCCAACTGGTATAGGGCGTCAGGCCATCGACGATCAGGTTGGTGTGGTGCTGCGCGCCGGCCGGTGAGGCCCGTTCGGCAATCAGCGCATCGTGGATCTGCTGGCGCGCCTGGTTCAGGGTCGGCAGGCCCAAGTCGCGACCACGGGCCAGGTTGATCGTTGCCAGGTCCAAAGGCTGGCCCAGCAAGCCTTGTTGCAAGGCCGGAGTGACGAACTCGTCGATTTCGTTACTGATCTGCCGAGTCATGCCCAATGCGATAGCGGTCGGCCCCACTTCGGCGAAACCGCCAGGGTTGAGGAAGGCCTGCTCCAGCGCATAGTGGGTAATCGCGCCGGTCAGGTCGTAGCCGCCGCTCGCGCTTTTTTCCAGGGCATCGATGGTTTCACGCAATTGCGAGTGCCCGAAACGGAACGCTGCCTGGCCATACTCCAGCGAGATGTTGGTGTTGATGCCCGAGTCGTAGGTTACGAATTCCGGCAGGTCCGGGGTAATCAGCCGCGCGTACTGGTCGATCGCGACGTGTTGGTATTCCATTTCCACGGTCAACTTGGCGGCGTAGAACAACTTGTCCTGATCCCAGGACACCGTGACGCCATCGGCCAGGGTGAAGTTGCCATTGGCATCGGTATAGAAACCGCCGCTACCGTTACTCACCTGTACCTGCCAGTTGTGGCGCACAGTGACGTCGGTCTGCGCCAGCACCTCGTTCTGCAGGTTGATCAGCTGCACGTTGTGGTCTTCGTGGAAGACGTGGTGAATGGCGGTCAGGCCGAAGTTTTCGTTCACCCGGCCATCACCGGCAATGTAGTGGTCGCCCACCGACTCCAGCAGCAACTCGTTGGCCACCGCAAAATCGGCACTGCCGGGCGCGGCGCTGATGGAGAAGTCAGAAAAGTTGACGAAGCTGAACAGGTTCTTCGGCCCCGAGTTGTCATAGTTGATGACCATCCCGAACGGGTTGTTCGCATCGAATGTGATGCTGGTGATGTGCGCATCCAGCGACATCAGCATCGCCTGATCGATATGCAGATCGTCGAAGTGCGGGTTCATGTCCAGCAGGATCGCTTCGCGGGTGTACACCGCTTGCACGCCTGCCGTGGTCGGGTCGGCGTCCAGCACATGGCCGTGGGCATCGCGCACGCGGAAGTTGGCGATGTCGTCCCAGGTCAGGTCGTCACGACCGGTGGCCAGCACATGAGCACGTAACTCGCTCAGGGTCGGCAGGGTCTGGTGGGTCAGCACACCGTTGAGGGTCCAGGCGGCTTCATCACTCAGGGTCGTGCCGTCGAACAACGCCGCCCCGGCAATGAATTGGCCAGGGTGATTAGGGTCCGCTACCCACTGACGCAGCAATTGAGTCACGGCATCGTTAGAGCCGTAAGTCTGGTTCTGATCGATGTACGGCGAGTCGAGGTTGACGTATTGCGCCTGGCCTTGGCCGTCCACTTCGCTGACTGTCGCCCGATGCACTTTGATCGAGTAAACCGGTTGCCCGTCCGGGCCAATCGAGCCATACAGCGGATCATCCGGCGCCAACGGAATAGTGATCGTCGCGTTTTGATTGGGCTTGTTGATGAAGTCCAGGCCGTGGTCGAAGAACTGCCCGAACAAGGTGAACCAGCCAGTGGTCGACGGGTCGCCGCTGACGGTGTTCTGGTTGCGAATGTAGTACTGGCCGGAATCCGGTGAGGTGGTATCGACTTCGCCGATGGTACCGAGAATGCCCGGATCCGTGACGATCGCCACGCCGTTCGCGGTGTGCTGGATGTGCCCATTGGCATCGGTGGCAAAAGTCACCCCGCCGCTGACAATGGTCTGGCTGATCATCCGTGGTGTGTAGTCCACCAGCGAGGCTGTCGGATCGCTATACAGTGAACTATTGTCAGTCAGGGGCGTGGCATCGGCGGGAACGCCCGGTCCTGCCAACGCGGCGTTATCCAGGTTCTGATGAACGTAGTGCGTGTAGTCCGAGTGGGTCAGGCGGATGAAGTTCTGCCCGAAACTGCCCCAACTCTGTCCGTCCTGCGTCAGGTTGTTGAAGTGACCAGAGACGTCACGCAAACCGATCGGGTCCCGTGCGCCGTTGTACCACTGGGTTTCGCCGGCCGGGATGTCCAGCGGATTGAAACTGCCGAGGATGCCCAGCACATGGACATTGCCGTCCGAACCGTTGTAACCGTACAGCGGTTCACCGGCGGCGTTGTAACCCACGATATGAATGGTCGGAAACGTAACCTGCTGTTCAAGAAACGAAATATCGTTTTGATTGAGGGTGAAGCGTTTTAGCTCATACATGGCAAGCTCCAGATATCCATTGAACAGCAGGGTTTTTCACCGACTTATCACGATGATCAGGGAACCGGACTGATGGCAAAAGATGCAAAAGTCGAATCAAAAAACGAGACTTTTGTCAGTGATCAAACTGAGACTTTGGTCGAGCCCCTCTCGGCCAGCGAGCAAGACCACAAGGCCCGCTGGCGCATCAGGTTCAAGACCCGCGCACGCAACCTGAGTCGCTCTACACAATTCGTCATCGCCGCCGCGCTGATCCTGGGGCTGACCATGTTTTTCGTCGGCAAGCTGGTCAGTGCGCGCATAGAACGCGCCGCCGTGCAAAGCGCCGCGGAGGCCGGCGCCCACTATATGGAAGCGTTCCTGGAGCCCTACGTTCAGGAGATGAGCCGCGATAACGGGCTGTCGGCGTCGAGCATAAAATCCCTGGATCGCCTGATGGAGAGCCGCTCGCTGAAACGGCACATCGTCTCGATCAAGATCTGGCGGGCAGACGGCACGGTGGCTTACAGCACCGACAAATCCATTACCAACCGCAAGTTCCCGATGGATGAAATCGCCGGTGCGATCAAGGGCAACGTGGTCACCGACCTTGAGGACCTGGATCAGGAAGAGAATGAGTTCGAGCGAAAGCTGAACGTACCGCTCTATGAAATTTATGCACCGCTGCGGGAGTTCAATACCGGGAAAATCATCGCGGTGGGCGAGTTCTATGAAATGGCGGCCAGTCTGGAGGAGGAAATCAATCGCGTCCGCCAGCAAGTATGGCTGGTGGTCGGTGCCGCGACCCTGGCGATGCTGACGCTGCTGTTCTTTCTGGTCCGGCGTGGCGACAAGATCATCCAGCGTCAACAAGTGGCGTTGCGCTTGCGACTGCTGGAGCAAAACCGGTTGCACATCAGCAATGCCGCGTTGCAACGCAAGATGACCAACGCGACTCAGGAGTTTTCACGAATAAACGAACTGACGCTGCGGCGCATCGGTGCGGACCTGCACGACGGCCCCGCGCAACTGTTGACCCTGATTCTCATCCGCCTCGACGACCTTGCGGAAAATTGCACGGAGGTCGATCAGGAGTCGATGGAAACCATCCGGGGAGCGGCGAGCGATGCATTAAGGGAGGTGCGCGATCTTTCCCGGGGGCTGGCCCTTCCGGAAATCAACGATCTGACGCTGTTGGAGGAGTTGAAACTCGTAGCCCAGCGACATGAGCAGCGCACCGGCACCAAGGTCAAATTGAAACTGGGGCACTTGCCCGATGGGGTGCCGTTGCCGCTCAAGCTGTGCATCTATCGCTTCGTGCAGGAAACCCTGAACAATGCGTACCGCCATGCCGCAGGCAAAGGTCAGGTTCTGAGCGCCAACCTTGTCGACGGAATGTTGCTCATCACGATCAACGATAACGGCCCGGGCATGAACGCCGATGCCCTGGTGGTCGACACCCACGGCAGGACGCGGTTGGGGCTGGCGGGGTTGCGTTATCGGGTGGAATCGCTGGGTGGCGTGTTCCGCATTGACTCAGCAACCGGCAAAGGCACGTCGGTTACCGCACAATTCAAGCTGTAGTCAGGAGCCCCCTCGGGCGTCCAGGGACGACGTCGCTGACGTCACATGAAGTCGACCAATACTCTCTCGTTCCCAATAGCGCCTCAAGGCCGTGACGGCTTCCACACGATTGCGGGCATGCAGCTTTTGCATCACGCAGGTCATGTAGTACTTGACGGTTTTTTCGCTGATCAACAGCTTTGAGGCCACTTCCTTATTTGTCAGGCCCTTTGAGACTTCACGGATGATCTGCTCTTCCCGATGGGTCAGGTCGATCTTGCGAACTTCAGCCTCATGCTTTTTAAAATTGCTCAACAGCTTATTGGCAAATTCTGGGGTGATGTACGTATCGCCCCGGGCAATCGACCGGATCGCCAGCACCAGGTCTGGCCCGCTGACCCCTTTCAAGACATAGCCACGAGCTCCCGCTTCGAGTGCTGAATAAGCATCATCCTCTGACTCGGACACTGTCAGCATCAACACCTTCACATCCGGCAGCTGCGTAGAAATGAACCGCACGGAGCCAAACACGTCGCCCGGCATATTGACGTCCATCAGCATCACGTCCGGCCTCGTTCGCATCGCGATGCCCCGGGCTTCATCCGCGCTGGCACCCTGCTCTACGACTTGTAAATCCGCCCTCTTCCTCAACGTGTTGGCAACACCTTCACGCAACAACGGATGATCGTCGACGATGCCAATCCGAATGAACGGGTTCATGACATGCTCCTGAAAGGGCCAAGTATTCGAACACCCATTGATTAATAGCAGGTAACCCGAACGGGCGCTGGGCTCCGGATGGAAATGCCGGGGTCTTTGAGGGCAAAAATTAGACTTAAGTCGCACGAAATTTGCCCGTCAATAAGCAATCTTCGTCATAAGCTTCTGAAAAATCAGACGCCAACTCATTGTTTTTGAAGACTGTCAAAAACGTCAAAAAAACTTTTTGCTAAAAAACCCGGATCAGCCCTCCATCCGACCAACAGTCGTTCCCCTACGCTGAGGTACATGAATCCACGGTTCGGGGACCCTCCGATGGACAACAAAACCCAGCAGCGATCCGAGTTGGCCGAGGTGCTTTTTCGGCTGCGCCATACGTTTTATTCGCTGGCCGGGTTCAGTGGTGTGATCAACGTACTGATGCTGGCCCCGGCCATTTACATGCTGCAGGTGTATGACCGGGCGCTGGTCAGCAGCAACCTCACCACGCTGCTGATGCTGACCTTACTGATGATCGGTTTGTACACCTTGCTGGCCATGTTGGAAGTGGTGCGAACCCGCGTGCTGATCCGGGTCGGCAATCGTCTGGACATGGCCTTGAACCGTCGTGTCTTTACCGCCGCGTTCGAGCGCAACCTGCAGCGGGCCGGCGGCAACCCCGCCCAGGCCCTGCAAGATCTGGCGCAGGTCCGGCAGTTTCTGACCGGCAACGGGTTGTTCGCGTTCTTCGATGCGCCATGGACGCCCATTTACCTGTTCGTCGCCTACCTGATTCACCCCTTGCTCGGGATCGTCACCCTGTGCGGATCGCTGATCCTGGTGTCCCTGACCTGGCTCACCGAAATTGCCACCAAAAAGCCGTTGAGCGAGGCGAACCTGGCGTCACAAATCTCGGGCACTTTCGCCAACAACAATCTACGCAACGCCGAAGTCATCGAAGCCATGGGGATGCTGCCGGCCATCACCCAGCGCTGGTTCGGCAGCCACCTGCGGATTCTCGAAATGCAGACCCTGGCCTCCGACCGGGCGGCCTACATCAGTGGTTTGGGGCGGTTCGTGCGGATCGCCCTGCAATCGTTGATCCTCGGCACAGGCGCCCTGCTGGCCATCGAAGGCTCGATTACTCCCGGCATGATGATCGCTTGCTCAATCCTCAGCGGTCGCGCGCTGGCACCGGTGGAGCAACTGATCGGCGCCTGGAAGCAATTGCTCACCAGCCGCCGCGCCTGGTCGCGGCTCAAGCAGCTGCTGCAAGCATTTCCGCCCCGGGCCGATGCGATGAAACTGCAACGGCCACTGGGCATGCTTTCGGTCGAGCACTTGCACGCCGGCGCGCCAGGCATGAGCCAATCGATCATTCGCGGGCCGCACTTCAACCTGTCGCCAGGCGAATCGCTGGGCATTATCGGCCCGTCCGCGTCGGGCAAATCCACCTTGGCGCGCCTGTTGGTGGGCATCTGGCCGGCGCAAAGCGGCAAGGTACGGCTCGACGGCGTGGACGTCTATCTATGGAACAAGGAAGAGCTCGGCCCCTGGGTCGGCTACCTGCCACAGGATGTGGAATTGTTCGAAGGCAGCATCGCCGACAACATCGCCCGTTTCGGTGAGGTCGACAGTGACGCGGTGATCGTGGCGGCCAAACGGGCCGGTGTACACGACATGATCCTGCGGTTTGCCCACGGTTATGACACCACCCTGGATGTCGACGGCAACCCGCTGTCCGGTGGGCAACGCCAGCGCATCGGCCTGGCCCGTGCGTTGTACGGCGAGCCGTCGATCATCGTGCTCGATGAACCGAACGCCAACCTCGACGACGCCGGGGAAAAAGCCCTGATCGATGTGCTCGAAGACCTCAAATCCCGAGGGTGCACCACGGTGCTGATCAGCCACCGCCCCAGCATCCTCGGCACCGTCGACAAAGTCCTGATGCTGCGCGAAGGCAGCACGCAATTGTTCGGTCCCCGGGACGAAGTGTTTGCGGCATTGCGTCAAACCAGCGTGCTGCCGACGGTGGGCGCTCCAACCCTGTCAGCCGTTCGCGGGAGAGAATAAATGGGCGCCGTGAGTCTCGATCCGCGTGGCCAGGATTTGCTGCGTGCGGCGGCCAGTATCGATGTCGATGACCACCGTCCGGCACGTTGGGGCGTGTTGCTGGTGATCCTCGGTTTTGGCGGATTTCTGCTCTGGTCCTGGCTGGCACCGCTGGACGCCGGCATTGTCGCCACCGCCACGGTCAAGGTCACCAGCAACCGCAAAACCATCCAGCACCTCACGGGTGGCAGTGTCGAAGCGATTCTGGTGCGCGAAGGTGACAGCGTCAGCAAGGACCAGGAACTGGTTCGACTCGACGCCACCCAGGCACTCTCGGAACAAGGGGTGGTGAACGCGCAGTACATCGCCACCAAAACCATGGAAAACCGCCTTGAGGCCGAGCGCGATGGCGCTGCCGACGTGGTGTTCGACCCCGCCATGTTGCAGCGTTACGCGGGCAACGATCATCTGAACGACGCCATCAGCCTGCAGCGTCATCTGTTCGCCACGCGGCGCACCAGCCTTGAGGGCGAGATTGGCATCCTGCGCGAGTCGCTCAACTCCGCCGAAGCGCAGATCAAGGGCTTGCAGCACATCTACGGTGCCCGTTCCGCGCAGATCGGGTTTCTCAATCAGGAACTGGTCGGGGTCCGTCAACTCGCCGCCGAAGGCTATGTGCCCCGCAACCGGATGCTCGAACTTGAACGCACCGGTTCTGACCTCAATGCCTCCCAGGCCGACAACCTGAACAACATTGCCAAGGCGCGGGGCCAGGTCGCTGACATCAAGCTGCGCATCCTTCAGCGCGAGTACGACTACCGCAAGGAAGTGCAGTCGCTGCTGGCCGACGTGCAGAAAGAAAACAGCGCCCTCACCGATCGTTTGCAGGCGCTGGACTATCAAGTCCGGCACACGGTGATCCGCTCGCCCATCGACGGTGTGGTCCAGGGCTTGAACGTGTCGACCATCGGCGGCGTGATCGCGCCCGGTTTCAAGATCATGGAAATCGTGCCGGCCCACGAACCGTTGCAGATCGACGCGATGGTGCCGGTGCAAGCCATCGACCGGATGACGCCAGGCCTGCCGGTGACCATTTCATTCCCTGCGTTCAACCACGTGCAGACCCCGAACATTCCGGGCCAGGTGCTGACCATTTCCGCCGACCGCCTGGTCAGCGACGACAACAAACAGCCCTATTACCTGGCGCAGATCGAAGTGACACCCGCCGGCATGGCCATGCTGGGCAGCAACCATATTCGCGCGGGCATGCCCGCCTCCGTCACCATCAAGACGGGCGAGCGCAACATGATGAGTTACCTGTTGAAACCACTGCTGGACCGGGTCAACAGCGCCTTTAAGGAGCAGTGACGTGAACCGCGGACGACGTTTTATCGGTTTTGCCGCGTCGCTTTGCGTGGCGCAGTCGGTGGCGGCACTGGACTTGCGCGAGTCCTGGAACTTGATGCAGTTTCAGGGCCCGACCTACCTTTCCGCCGGTCACGAACGCGATGCCGCGCTGGAAAACCGCGCCA
Source organism: Pseudomonas sp. S2_B07 (assembly GCF_054668435.1). Taxonomy (NCBI): domain Bacteria; kingdom Pseudomonadati; phylum Pseudomonadota; class Gammaproteobacteria; order Pseudomonadales; family Pseudomonadaceae; genus Pseudomonas; species Pseudomonas sp. S2_B07. The sequence goes on along the minus strand of NZ_CP162769.1, from coordinate 6,320,606 downwards.
TCGGTCAATCCGGCGTGCTGCCGAAAATCGGCATCACCGCCTTCGACAACCACATCAACGGCACGCAAAAACAACCGGACTTTTTCGGCAACAGCCACACCAACGACCTGAACTACAACTCGCGGGGCGCGACCTTGCAGCTGCGCCAACCGCTCTTCAACAAACAGAAAATGGCCGAGTATCGCCAAGGCGAGTATCAGGCCGAGTACGGCGTGGCCGTGTTCGACGGCAAGGCACAGGATGCGGCCGTGAAACTGGCCGGGCGCTATTTTGATGTACTGCTGGCCCACGAAACCGTGGCACTGGCGACGGCCAAACTCAATTCCTTCAACGAACAAGTGGCCTCGACTCAACGACGCAAGGACCTGGGCGACGGCACCATCACTGACGTCGACGAAGCGGTGTCGCGCCGCGACTTGGCCCAAGCCGAGCTGATCGAAGCCGAGGACAGCGTGACCGTGGCCCGGCGCCTGTTGCAGGAATACCTCGGTCAGACACCCGATGAAATCGCCACGCTGCAAGACACCTTCCCCACGCCGCCTCTGCAACCGGACAATCTGCAGGAATGGATCATCCGTGCGGGTACCGACAGCCCCTCGATCCGTGCACGACGCTTGAACGTCAACACCGCCGACGAGGAAGTCGCCAAGGCCAAGGCCGGTCACTGGCCGACCCTTGATCTGGTGGTGGGCTACACCGCTGCCGACAGCGAAACCCTGTCCACTCAAAACCAGCGTAACCGCTACTCTTCTGCCGGCGTGGAGTTGAACATTCCGTTGTACAGCGGCGGCTACGTCAGCGCCCGGGCGCGGCAAAGCGTTGCTACCCGGGATCAGGCCGAAGATGACCTGAATGCCACCCGGGAAGAAATCATCTCGGGAACCACCCGCGAGTTTCGCGGCGTACAAAGCGGCGAAGCGCGTATCCACGCGCTGGAAAAAGCGGTGAAGTCCAGCGAACGCTCAGTGGACTCCTCGAAAAAAGGCTTCCTCGCGGGCAGCAGCACCAACGTTGACATCCTCAACGCCCAGGAACAGCTTTACACCGCCCGTCGCGACCTGTTCGAAGCCAAACTGCGCTACCTGTTGGCCAAACTGCGGTTGGCGGCAAATGTCGGGGCACTGGGCGATGATGACATCGCCAGCGCCAATGCCTACCTGGGACCGAAGTTGTCGTTTTGAGCGAAAGGTTTTTTGGCCAGGCAATTATTGACGGGAAGAGTCCTCTTTCGCCCAGGCCCGCTGCAACAACCGCATGACCTCGGCATCCGATGTCTGGGAAAAATCCATGTACCAATGCCCGATCGACATCAGCCACTCCGGCATGATCGGGCATACCAGTTCATCGACTTCACAACGCAGCAGCTCCCGCGTCTCCCGCGCCACCACCGCGTCGAACGCAGCCTGATCAATCGGGTGCACCCGCAGCGCCTGTTGATTGAGAATCTGGATGCCGCCGCTGGCAATCGCGCCCATGGCGAACTCTTCGTGCGACGGCACACCGAGCTTGCGCACCAGCATCAGGTCGAGACGAACATCCAGCGCCGTGGCCACTTCATACGCCACCGGCACGCCGCCTCGGGGCAAGGCGAGAACGATCACGTCCGGGCGATTGGCTTAAGCCTGCAACGGCGCCACCAGACGCCGACCCGCCGCCGGCCGGTCCTGCAAAATCGTGGGCGATGAGGGACTCATTAGAAAACCTCCTCAGGTAATCACGCCTGCCGGTTTCATCACGCAGTCCCGAGGAATTGTCGGCCTGGGCGCGGCTGACAGCAAGCCGCTTGCCTCACACCAACCGTTCGATCCGCTGATGCCGCCAGACAAACCGGTAATACGCCGTCTGCAACGCCAGCATCCCCAGATACGCCACCGGAAACGCCATCCACACGCCTTGCAAACCAAAGTGCCCGTCCAGCACATACGCCACCGGCAATTGCACCAGGACCACGCAGAAAATCGACACCGCCATCGGCACCAACACCGTGCCGCTGGCGCGCATGATGCCGCCGACAATCGCCTGGAAGCCAAACACCAACAAGCTCCAGAGCATGATGTGCAACAGGTGCTCGGCCATTGCCCGCGTCGAGTCATCGGTGAGGAACAGCCCCAACAACCAGTGCGACAGCAGGTAACCCAGCACCACCAATCCGCCCGTCAGACACACATTGATCAGCAACCCCGTGCGCAAAATCGGCCCCATGCGCTCAAGGCGCCCTGCCCCAATCGCCTGAGCCCCGAGGATCGACGCGGTGATCGCAATCGACAGCGCCGGAAACTGCACGTAATTGACGATCTGCGTCACCGCCCCATACGCCGCCGTCGCCTGCGAACCGTGCCGGTTCACCAGCGCCAGAATCACCAGTTCCGACACTGACAACACCACCATCTGCAACCCGGTCGGCAGCCCGATGCGCAACACCTTGCCGAGAATCTCCCGGTCCAGCTTCATCGCCGCAAACATCTCCCGATCCGGCGCCAACGGATGCCCCTTGCGAATCAGCCGCCACGCCAGCCACCCCATCGCCGACAAGTTCCCCGCCAACCCGGCATACGCCGCACTCTGAATCCCCATCATCGGCAACCCGAACCAACCCCGAATCAACGCCGGCGTCAGCGCCAACCCAATACAGGTCGACACCACCAACGCAATCAGCGGCGACACCGTATCGCTGACCCCGCGCAGCAGTTGGGTGAACAGCACGTAGACCAACAGCGACGGCATGATCCACATCATCACGTGGGCATAGGCCACGGCGTCGTCCAGTACATCAGCCGGCGTGCCCAACCCCTGCAAGGCCGACCGCGCAAACACACTGCCGAGGACGGCGGCGGTCAGGCCGATCATTGCCCCGAGCAGCAAGGTGGTGCCGGCAATGGTTTTCACCAGATGCGGTTCACGCGCACCCCACGCTTGGCCAATGAGCACACCCGCCCCTGCGCCGAGGCCGATGACCAGGGCAATGAAGAAAAAGACAATGGGGAACATGCCGGACACGGCGGCCAGGGATTGCGTGCCGAGCATTTGGCCGATGTAGATGCTGTTGACCGTGCCGGACATGGACTGGAGAAAGTTCGACAGGACCATCGGGGCGAGGAAAAGAAGGTAGGTTTTCCAGAGGGGGATGGGGTGGGTGGGTGTTTGCATTGAGGGTCCGTCTCGGGTGGGCACGCGGTTGGGGAATTCTACGCCAGGGCCTTGTTCCGAGACCGCTCTTATTTTGGAAAATCTGGAGCGTTCGAGTAATAAATGGGGCAATCCAGATGGCCAATTTCTGCCTATCGTGAGAGGCAGAAAAGACCAGAAGCAGCCCGTCGCGATCAGAAACGTTTGACGACAACGCGTCGCTCTCGCACTCTGTTTTGCCCCTGTTTCTTCACTAGGCTTCCCTGTGTCATTCGCGACCGTAGTGCTGCTCGACTCCCGGCCACAGCCAAGTACGTCGCCCGAACCCGTCGTGTTCGCCACGGACACGCAGCTATGTTTACGGTATTGCACGGCTGAAGAAGAAATAGCTGTAATCCATTTCCCTCCACTAAAAAAAATTCAGTTCGGCTCACCAAACGATGAGGCTTTGGGCGGCCATCCGCTTATTAGACTTGGCCTCAAGCATTACCAAATTCATCGAATAGATAATTCGCCTTGGCTAGCAGAGCTTGAGCAGAGAAACGCCTTTCATCCGCGACACGATAAACAGCGGTTTCTAAAAGATGCCATCCATTATGTCTTTACGTTTCAGGACTCTACGTTGGAATGCATCGTAATTGAGGGGCAGTTCTGGCATCCAAAAGTACAAGTCTTTACCTCGGAGCAGAAGGCAAGGGATGTCTGGCGCGAACTGATAAATGATGTGGGCGCATGATCCCAATAGTCACTGTGGATGACGGCTATGGGTCGTTCTCTGCAGGTCAGGGTCACGAAGTGTGCTGGTCAAATACAATGCAAATGACTGGTCAGGTCGAATGCAACTGGGTGGACAAATCTGTGCATTACCCAGCAGGCAGCGGACTCCAGTTTCATTTCACGTTGGAACACCCCCCTGCTGGGAGATGTTTCCAGCCGTATCCTCAACAAATTCCATACTGGGTCTCTGTACTGATTCGCGAGATGTTACTACCCCCCCTGAGTATCAATATCGGCATCTTGAACCGGCTTATGTTCAGGTTCTGATTTGAAGTCGGGGCTGTACGGGTTCTCTTTAGCTGCGGGGTCCTGCTTTGGATTATTTGGTGCATCGACTTCGGCCGTTTTCGACGGTACTTCAGACCGCTTGGGGTCATGACCCGCTTCGTTATCCGTGCTGCTCGTACCGCCCTGCTGCGATATGTTTCCCGGTGCATTCTCATCAATGTCCATGTTGCTCTCCGATGGTTATGTAAATGTCCGTGCTTGAACATGAGAGGTAGGGAAACGCTGTAAGTGCCCGGCGATGGACGAATGGCGAGAACAAAAAACCCGGCTCACTGGCCGGGTTTCACTTGTGGATTCAACCGGTCGTGACAGGCAGAAATCGGCCGATTCTGTTGAAAAAGTCGGATTTTCAGATCACCTGAACTCAGGCACAGCCACCACCAGAGAACCTACTCACCACATTGAGTGGTTTCTCGGCCCTTCGTTGACCATTGTTGCTTTGTTATTGGGTTAATTTGAGGTTTTTGGCTTAGTGCAGGCGCACCTATCCCGGGGCAGGCGGCCCTTGGGATGTAAGTTTGGCCAGTCGACGCAGGTTCTGTACCGCAGCCGCCAGTGTGAACTCATCGGTCGCGCCTCTCATGCCACGTAGTCGCAAGCGATCCAATTTCAGGATGCGCTTGAGGTGGGCGAACAACATTTCGACCTTCTTACGTTCGTGGCGAGAGCGCACGTACTCCGGCGTCGCCGCGATGCGTCGAGCCACGTCACGAGCGGCTTCATGAACGCTGCGAGCGATCTTGCGAAACGACGTGTTCGGGCAGCACTTGGCTTTCATCGGACACGTCGCGCAGTCAGTCTGTCTGGATCGGAAGATGATGGTGTTGGCTTTGGTGACGTGCGAACGCTCGTTCTTGAAGGCTCGCCATTCGCTACGTAATGCATTGCCAGCCGGGCAGCAGTATTCCTCAGTCTCTTCATTCCAGCGGAAATCGTTGCTCGAAAAACTGTCGTTCTTGCGTTCGGTTTTGTCCCACACCGGCACATGTGGCTCGATGTCCTTTTCCTCCACCATCCAGGCCAGCATCGGCGCGGTACCGTAAGCGGTGTCGCCAATGAGGCGTTCCGGCTTGATGTCGAACTGCGCCTCAACGCGATCGATCATCGTCTTGGTGCTCTCGACTTCTGCGGTTCGATGAGCCGGTGTGGGTTCCACATCCATGATCACGCCGTGCTCGGTATCGATCAGATAATTCGTGGAGTAAGCGTAGAACGCTGGGCCACCTGGAGCTGCGGTCCAGCGGGCTTGAGGATCAGTCAGCGATAGACGCTTCGGTAGCGTTTCGGCCAGAGCCTCTTCATCGAGTGCCTCAAGATACTCACGCACGGCGCGGGTGCTCAGGGCCGGATCGCTCCAGTTGACCGGTTCATCACCCGGTACACCGCGCTGCCGACTCGCATCCGCTTTGATGATGCTGGCGTCCACGGCAAAGCCTTCGCCCTTGACCAGACCGGCGTCCATGCAACGACGCAGCACTTCATTGAACAGCCAGCGAAACAGATCGCTGTCCCGAAAACGGCCGTGTCGGTTTTTGGAAAAGGTCGAGTGATTGGGGACTTCATCTTCAAGGCTCAATCGGCAGAACCAGCGATACGCCAAGTTCAAATGGGCCTCTTCGCACAACCGCCGCTCTGAGCGTATGCCGTAGCAATAGCCCACGATCAACATGCGGATCATCAATTCAGGATCAATCGACGGGCGCCCAATCGGGCTATAGAAGTCGGCGAGGTGATGGCGCAAATCACTCAGATCGAGACACCGATCAATGCTGCGCAGAAGGTGATTGGCTGGGATGTGATCTTCAAGGTTGAACGAGTAAAACAGTCGCTCCTGCCCACTCGATAACTGTCCCATCATGCTGTGTGATCCCCCGCCGGCCAATGAAGCAATTTTGCCGCAGGCCAGACAGGGGAGCTACTTTTTCAACAGAATCGGCCAATAGCGGGCATCCGGAAAGAAAAATATTTCTAGTCAGAAAAACGGGCGCCTGTTTAAGGACGCCCGTCTATTTATAGCGGCAGGATAGCAACGGAGTTAATCGTGTCCGTTATGGCCGTTCTGCTGCATGGCTTTAAGAATGCCGTCTAAATTGTAGGTCTCCGGTGCCTGCATGGGCGGGAAATCCCTGTACGACATTAATTCCTTCTCCCAGAGCAACTGTCCGATTGGCAGCATGTTCCAGTTGTAGACATAGGCATTACCAGGAGAGCCCAACGCACCGCCATAGCCGGTGATGGACTTCGCATCAGCGCCGACGGTTGTTTCAAAGGGGTCGCGCTTGAGGTTGAGCAGTTGGGTCCAGTGGAACGTGGTCGCGCCATACAACCCGCCTGTCGCGGTATCCGGCACCATGGTGTAGTACATCTTCCAGTTCTTGTAGCGGACCGCCGAAGGTTGCGAGCCGGTGTAATAGAAGAAGGTATCGCGCGCCGACTTGTCGGATTTGCCGGTCAGGTAGTCGGTCTGATCCACGCCATCGAGCTTGGTCTTGACGATGCCAGGGTATTTGCCTGCCATGATCTCCTCATTCAGCTCGTTGCCCTTCTTGCCGCCCGCGATATTGACCAAGGTGGGCAACCAGTCGAGCGAGGCAAAGATGTCGGTCAGGACCGTCCCAGGTTTAATTTTTCCAGGCCAGCGAACGACCAGTGGAGCGCGCATGCCGCCCTCCCAGGTGGTCAACTTGCCGCCCTTGAACGGGGTGGTACCGCCATCCGGAAAGGTAATGGTTTCCGCACCGTTGTCAGTGGTGAAGACGACAATGGTGTTGTCCAACTCGCCCATGTCCTGGAGTTTCTTCAGGACATAACCGATATTGTCATCCAGTTGCTTCATGCCCGCTTCATTGGTGCCCCAGTCCTTTCCGCCCGCCTCACCGACCATGGCGTCATACTTGGGTGGCAAAACCGTGGTGATGTGCATGCGTGCCGGGTTGTACCAGACGAAGAACGGTTTGTCGGTCTTCTTCGGATCGTTGCGATCGAGGAAGTCGATGACCTTAGCGGAGATTTCTTCATCCACCGTCTTCGAGCGTTCCAGCGTCAGTACCCCTTCGTCCTTGCACGTGGTGTTTTTCTGCGTACCGTCGCTGGAGACGCAGGACATGACCGGACGTGGTGGCGTCAGACAGGTACCCTCCCTTGGATCGATGGCGCCGGGTACTTCGGGCAGGCCGTTGATCGGAGTGACCTTGCATGGTGGTGCAATGCCCTGCTCTTGCGGAGTCTTGTTGATATCGACAAAGCTAACGCCCTGCATCGCATCGAGGTGATAGAGGTAGCCCCAAAACTCCTGAAAGCCGTGGGAAGTCGGCAGAGCCTCAAAGTTGTCACCCAGATGATTTTTTCCGAATTCGCCAGTGGTATAGCCCAGATCAAGCAAAAACTTGGACAGAGCGGGAGTGCCAGGACGCAGCCATGAAGGGCTGCCGGGTAATTGCGGTGGAATCATGCCGGTACGCAACGGATGCATCCCCGTGTAGAACGCGTTGCGCCCCGCCGTACAACTCTGCTCGGCGTAGTAGGTCATGAATTTCGCACCTTCCTGGGCGATGCGATCAATATTCGGCGTTTCACCGACCGCCAGCCCCTGGTGATAAATGCTCGGCTGCATCCACCCAATGTCGTCGGCCATGATGAACATGATGTTGGGTTTCTTGTCGGCCGCTTGAGTCACTGTCGGCAGACTTGCACCCATCGCCAGAGAGCCTAATGCCAATCCCGCCAGTACAAGTTTTCTCGGTTGCATGAATTTGATCCTCGTTTAGCTGATTCACATAACGTCCAATTTCGGATATGTCGTGCTCTCATCTCTCAAGGCTCAAAAACTTCAACTGCTCCATCCTAATACTGACGGCCATCCGTCATCTGTTGGTGCAGCCCCCTTAATCTATTGAGCATTGACCCGCAATGACTTGTAGCTAACGTCGAATACACAGCTTGCATTCATAGCCCTTACCAATGACAAGGATCGTGAGTATAGACCCGCATCTCAAAGGTGCCTGCCGGGTAGACCCTGGGGGAAATGCGACCTCAATGCCCTAGTGTCCACTTCTTACAACCGATGGCTTTTGCCCCTCTCCCCCATCCACAAAGTTGGCGAAAACATGGAGGACAATGTTTGCGGGAGCTGCTGAGCTGGCGACCCCTTGAACATCAATAGCCCACCTCATAAGCGCCAAGCGCAGCAAGCAGCCTGATATCCCACGATTGAAAACGCTTCGCGGTTTTCCACTTGGTCTAGGTCGGGGGGTCAGGTTGCCCACCGGATTTCTGCGACAGGCAGCAATGGGTCGATCGTTGCCTATCGTGAAGGACCGCAATCGACCCCGATCTGACGTTGAAGCCCTCGTGAATGCCTTGAACCGTTTGTCAGGCGTACAAGTCATATCCTGCCGCGATGATCAGCGGAGAAACCAGCAACGTTGCCCAGAATCCCGACTTTGGAACAGCAATGACGCAAATGATCGAAATCATAAGCACATAGATGCCAACAATTTTAAGTAGCGCGAGATCGCCAACGGCTACGGCGTGAATCGCTGTCTGCCCTGCGAGCATAAAAAGCGGCCCCAACATGGTAAACCAGAGGGCAGTACGCCGATCTTCGTGCGCTTTGAATTGGTCAACGAAGCCAGAGTCTACAGCGGCGGCAAATGCTGTTTTGAACTTGATGATACCGAATGGAATATGGAGAACGCCCAAGGCGAACAGGGTCCATGCGACGATGTTTGACATGTCTTATATGCTCCGTAACGGTAAGGTTGGAAGGTGCGTAGCGTTTACACGGTCCCAGAGTGCGAGCGAGTGGTTTGCGTTTCTTGTCGCGATGGCGTGTCGTATAACATTCCTTGTCATCCCGTAAGTCCCTGTCTGGCTTAGAAGTGGTGACGGCAAGGACTGCTGCCTCCTAATGAAGCTATCTATTTGCCATCACCGTGTCCACCGTCCACTTTTGGCCGAAAGCACACGGTCAATGCAAAGACAACGATCCAGCCCTACCCCACCCCGCCATGCAGCAACACCCCGTACGATTGCAAAAACTCCACCGTGCCATGAAAGATCAGACCAACCCCCATGGCAGAGACGAAGAACCCGACAATGCGCGTGGCGGCATCGATGCCTTGCGGGCCAATCGTTTTGAGGATGACTTGAGCGTAAGCCAGTGACAAATAGGTGGTGAACATCGTGGCGCAGATGGCCAGCGCCACGACGGCGAAAGACAGCACCGCATGACTGGCGTCTTTGATGGTGCTGGTCAGGCCGATCACGGTGGCAATCGCACCGGGGCCAAACATGATGGGCATGGCCAGGGGGATGAAAGACACGTCCTGGTCGGCGTCGTGACCAGTGGGAATCAGGCTGCTGTTGGGCGTGGGGGCGAACAGCTCGAAACCGATCCGCATCAGAATCACCCCACCGACCACCCGGATCATGCTCAGGGGAACGTCGAACAGTCGCAGGAGCAGATTGCCGAAAATCAGGAAAAAGAACATCAGCAATAACGCAAAGAAACAGGCTCTGCGGGCTACCCGACGGAGCTCGGCAGTGTCCTTGCCTTGCAACATGCCAAGGAACACGGGAATCGCCTCTAGCGGGTTGATGATGGCCAGTAACGTGGTAAACATGCCGACAAACAGCGTTACATAGGTGTTCATGGCGCACCTTCGAGGAGAGACCGCGTTACATCACCTTAGCGGATGATGGGCGATGAGCCCGTTTAGAGCTCAATCTGGCGCTGCGGCACAGGTGGCGCTGGTTCAGGAAAGGTCAGTCGATGACTGACAAAGGATGCGGATCTGGTCCTACACTTATCTCGGAAACCCTCACCTTGCCCGTCGTTCCGATGAAGCTTATAGTCCGCCCCGTCGCTCAGAATGGCGACCAGGTTTGGCGACCTGTTATACGAGTGCGAGGGCGTCTGCTTATTGCAGGCGTCAGCGCATCCGCAAAACCGCAGTTCTATGGCGGTTGTGCGCGGGAGACCTTCGGGTCTGCCGGTTACTCGTTTCCGGTTCGCCAACCTGCGCACAACTGCCACCCATTTCGTTTGGCGACGACATGTGGGCAGTCTCAACACACTAAACGAGACTACTTCTATGGAAAGATACATGCCCCTCACCGGAATCGACCTGATCCCGGCCTCCCTGCTCATCGACACCCAAGCCCCGCTCGACGTCCTGCAAGCCATGGCCGACTACCGCATCCGCACTGTCACTCAAGTCCTGGAGAACATCGCCTTCCGCGCCGAGCTCGGTTGCGACACGGTGGTGCTGTCGGACTTTTCCAAACTGCTGGCCATTCCGTTGCGCGATGGCTGTGACTTGATGGACGTGATCGGTCGACGTTTGCGAGCCCAGGTGGCGGAGTAAATAAAAACGGGCGCCCTATCAGGCGCCCGCTTTGGTTTTACCGCGTAACCTCTATCACCCGGCAGGCTAAGCTTTATGAGGAAGCTGAACGAGCGAAACCCTGCCCCGTCAGGAGGCTGACCATGAGCAAACAACCTCAACCACGAAGCCGCTCCAACCCTCAACCCAGATCCCGCCCGGTCGTGCCTAACCTGCCGAGCAAAACGGGCAACAAGTCCGGGGGAATGCGCGGCAACTACCCGCCAAAACAGTCCTGAGGACTTCAGGGGTATCCAGCGACTGCTCATCGAACTCACTCGCTGGATTGAAGTTCGCTGCTTGCCATAAACATATGGATAAACGAATATTCGAATAACCATATGTATCGAGCCGTGTCCATGCTGACCCCTGCCGCCGTATTCAAATGCCTGTCCGACGAAACCCGTGCGCGGGCCACGTTGCTCATCACCCGCGAGGGTGAGCTGTGCGTGTGCGAACTGGTCTGCGCCCTGAACGACAGTCAACCGAAAATCTCCCGCCATCTGGCGCAGCTTCGCGCATGTGGCCTGTTGCTCGATCGACGTCAGGGTCAGTGGGTCTACTACCGGCTCAATCCTGATTTGCCGGGTTGGGTGCGCACCATTCTTGAGACCACGCTAGCAGCCAACACCGCCTGGCTTGAGGAAAACAGCGCTCGACTCGACGCGATGGGCGACCGCCCTCTCAACACCACCGCCTGCTGCTGACCCCATCGCCTGCCGAGTCTTTTATGTTCATTGCATTCGCTATTTTTCTGGTCACCATCGTATTGGTCATCTGGCAGCCCAAGGGACTGGGTGTCGGCTGGAGCGCCACGTTCGGGGCGGTTCTGGCATTAATCACGGGCGTCGTGACGCTGAACGATATTCCACTGGTATGGGGCATTGTCTGGAACGCTACCGCCACGTTTGTGGCGGTCATTATCATTAGCCTGCTGCTCGACGAAGCCGGCTTTTTTCAGTGGGCCGCGCTGCACGTGGCGCGCTGGGCCAAGGGTGATGGCCGACGCCTGTTCGCCTTCACGGTTTTGTTGGGGGCCGCTGTATCCGCGCTGTTTGCCAATGACGGTGCGGCACTGATTTTGACCCCGATCGTGATTTCGATCTTGCTTGCCCTGCGCTTCTCCCCTGCGTCGACCCTGGCGTTCGTCATGGCGGCAGGCTTTATTGCCGACACTGCCAGCTTGCCGTTGGTGGTGTCGAACCTCGTCAACATCGTTTCAGCCGACTACTTCGGTCTGGGCTTCAGCGAGTACGCCTCTGTCATGGTGCCGGTCAACTTCGTTGCCGTAGGCACTACGCTCACCGTGCTGTACTGGTTTTTCCGCCGTGACATACCCGAGCGCTACTCACTGGATGACCTGCAAGACCCGCGGCGTGCCGTGCGGGATCCGCTGACCTTTCGCGTCGGCTGGATGGTTTTGGGGGTGTTGCTGATCGGGTTGTTTGCGCTGGAACCGCTGGGCATTCCAATCAGTGTCATTGCAGCAGCCTGCGCCGCGATGCTGTTCGCCGTTGCGGCGCGTGGGCATGTGATTTCAACCCGGCGTGTGCTGCGCGAAGCACCCTGGCAGGTCGTGACGTTTTCGCTGGGCATGTACCTGGTGGTGTATGGGCTGAAGAACGCTGGCCTCACCGGCTATCTGACGACGGCCCTGAATCACCTGGCCGAATATGGTGTCTGGGGTGCCGCGTTGGGGACGGGCTTGCTCACCGCATTGCTGTCGTCCGCCATGAACAACATGCCGACGGTGTTGGTGGGCGCGCTGTCGATCCAGGCCAGCGAGGCCACCGGCGTCGTACGTGAAGCGATGATCTACGCCAATGTCATCGGCTCGGACCTGGGGCCCAAAATCACCCCCATCGGTAGCCTCGCAACCTTGCTCTGGCTGCACGTCCTGGAGCGCAAGGGCATTCGTATTACGTGGGGATACTACTTCAAGGTGGGCGTCATTCTGACGCTGCCGATTCTGTTCATTACCTTGTCTGCCCTGGCCTTACGCCTGAGCGTTTAGCACCTGTGCGTCTTCAAAGAGGAATCACCATGCGCGTCCTGTTTATGTGTACCGCCAATAGTTGCCGCAGCATCCTGTCCGAAGCGATGTTCAATCATCTGGCGCCGGACGGTTTCGAGGCTGTCAGCGCCGGCAGCTTTCCCAAAGGACAGGTGCTGCCGCGCAGCCTGACCACGTTGCAAGAGGCAGGGATATCGATCGACGGGTTGAGCAGCAAAGGCAACAACGCCTTCGAGGCCAACCCGCCGGACATTGTGATCACCGTCTGCGACAAGGCTGCCGGAGAGACGTGCCCGGTGTACTTCGGTCCGGCGTTGAAAGCCCATTGGGGGTTGGAGGATCCCTCCGAGGTGAAGGGCGATGAAACGGCCGTCTCCGCAGCCTTCCACTCGACCCTGACGCGCATCGAAAAGCGCTGCCGGGCCTTCCTCGCCCTGCCCTTCGCCGAGCTTGATCGCGATGCATTGAAGCGCGAACTCGACCGCATCAGCACCCTGTAACCGGAGCCCCCATGAGCCACCCTCTGCCTAATCTCGATGCGTCTTTAATTGAGCCCATCGCCAACGATCACGACGGCCAGCACAAGCCACGAATCCTGTTGCTGTACGGGTCGACCCGCGCACGGTCGTTCAGTCGGCTGCTGGTCGAAGAAGCCGCCCGCCTGCTCGAACACTTCGGTGCAGAGACGCGCATCTTCAATCCCTCGGGACTGCCACTGCCGGACGATGCGCCGAACGATCACCCGAAAGTCCAGGAGCTGCTTGAGCTGATGCAGTGGTCTGAAGGACAGGTCTGGTGTTCACCCGAGCGCCACGGTTCCATGTCGGCCGTGTTCAAGGCACAGATTGACTGGGTGCCGCTGGCGTTGGGCGCCGTGCGCCCGACCCAGGGAAAAACGCTGGCGGTGATGCAGGTCTGCGGTGGCTCCCAATCGTTTAACGTGGTCAACCAGTTGCGCGTGCTGGGACGTTGGATGCGCATGTTCACGATCCCCAACCAGTCTTCCGTGCCGAAAGCCTTTCTGGAATTTGACGAAGGGAATCGCATGAAACCCTCCGCGCTGTACGACCGGGTCGTCGACGTCATGGAAGAGCTGGTGAAGTTCACGTTGCTGCTACGGGATCGCCCGGATCTGGTTGACCGTTATTCGGAGCGCAAGGAGACGGCGCAGGAGTTGAGTCAGCGGGTGAATCAGCGGTCGATTTGAAAGCCTGAATCGTTCATCAATCCCTTGGTTTTTATCAAGATGCTGGTGACAAACACTGCACGACTCAAACAAGACGCGTATTTTGGCGCCCTCTTAATGGGGCGCACCCTGTATGGCTTGCGCCCACATAGTCTTCGGGGTTGAGTTGTTTATTGCCACATATTCTATGTGTTGTTGAAGTGCTTGTTAGCGCATGGTCTATGGTTGTTCCAGTCAGCGCGCAGGTCGCTGAAACCCATTCACAATCTTGTCACTCGCTAAGCCTTTGCCTAGCGTGCGGCCTAACTCATTTATTCAAGTGGTGCCTTCGCCTCGCTTGTATAAAGTGTTAGCACTCTGGCGCCACGAACTTTTAACAGAACCCAATCTGGAGATTTGTATGCCTGGAGATTTCCCTGACAAAAATGGATGCACTCTAATAGTGGTCGATAAAAAAGACTTCAATCGCATTGTACTGAGTGCAACCGCCGCGACCTTTCATTGGCGCAGCGTCCCGGAGTATCGAGCCCCGGCCCAGGTCCACCTCGCCGACCTGGTTGAAAAGCTTCAATTGACAGCGGTTGATGGCTCAAGTCCAAGCCACGGCACAATGCATCTTGACGAAGAAGACGCCTCAACACCTGAATTGCATATGCATGTTGTAGGAGACATCGACGATCAAATTTTTAAAGAAAAAATACTTTCCGTGATTGAAAGCCTGGCCGCCCAGGATCATTTAACCGAAGACGAACTGGCCTACATCAAGCGCGGCATAAAGGCACACAACGAATGGTAGCTAATGCTTATATAGCCGCACAATAAAACCCTTCTCACATCACGAACAATCCAATCAAAAGGAGGTGATTAGCGCACGACAAACAAACACTTTACGGCCACTCGATATATCAACGAATCCGCATGAAAATAACTTTTCTATGGAGATAACGTCATGGCTGCAATAACGAAAGCATTGTTGGGTCAGGATTTGTCAGAAGAAATGAAAAATGAGTGTTCAGCGCATCTTGATACGCTGATGGCGCTGGGTCTGGCGAAATCCCAGTACTACGCGCAACTGATCAATACAGCGCTGTTGGGTGCAGGTCAGGGAACGGATAAAACATTCCCCATCTCAACCATTCAATCCTTCACCTATCAGACAAAAGCCTACACATCAGATAATGCCAAAAACATCACCAATGTCGTCAACGACTCCGTGAAAGGCTTCGTTGCGGGAGACAACGTATCCGCCGTGGGTACGATCGTCTCGGGCTTTGTCGACATGCTGTTTGGCTCATCGCAAGGTTCGGAAAGCGAGGTCAGAAGGTATTGCGCGATTCTTGAGGGCGCGTCGATGATTCGCCTTGATTTTGCGGGTTGGTCGCGCTCGGTCACCTCCACATCGTTGAAAAGTAAATGCGACCAGGTCAGTGCATTTGTGCTCTATCGATCGATCGTGAATATGAAAGAGGTGTCGCTGAATGATTTCATCGCCGTGTATCAAATCACGGCGAAGATAGAGAACCCGACGCTGGACACCGCTGGCATCGTGAAAAAATGCCAGGAGCTGTACCTGTTGTTCAACCCGGAAAAGCGCAACGACGGTTTGCTCAGAGCCGCCCACACACCTCTCGAAGGGGTGAATTTTCAACCAACGACAGGCCACCAATCGTTGGACGTCTTCAATAAGCACCTCACAACGCTGTAACACTCACCGCTGACGGCAGGCACGTCACAGGATTCAAAAGCGCCGCTTTGTTGTGGTTTTGGCTCCTGCCGTTTGAGTGCCTGCCTGACCCGCTACGGTTAGAAGGGGATAAAGCCGAACGAACCGAAGTCGGCATCGCAAATCAACTAACCACTGGTCGACGCCCTATTGATCTGCAGATTCAATATATATAGTTTTGAGTCTGCGGATCAATTGAGGTTTGGCACATGGCAGTCCCCCTTCAGGAACCAGCATTCACCAAGAGCCAGTGCGTCACGGGCTTGCGGGCAGCCGTGGGCATTCTCGAAAAATGGTCTGCGTCCAGCGAGCAGGCCTGTCGCATCCTGCGCATTTCCCGCAGCACCTACACCCGCGCCCGGCAGCAAGACCCCGAATGGGCGGTGGCGCTGGACGCTGACCAGATGCAGCGCATCAGCTTTGTCCTCAACATCCACGCAACCTTGCGCCTGGTTTTCGACAACCCGGAAAACGTCTACGGCTTTGTATCGATGGCCAACGACAACGAGTTTTTCAACGGGCGTACCCCGCTCGAGATCATGGCCCAGGGCGATATGATTTCGCTGTATGAAACCTTTCGGCGCATTGACGTACTGCGGGGCGCGCAATGGTGAAGGTGAGCGAACTGGCAGAATGTGCCGGCGAGCGGTTAAAAGCCTACCGACTGGTCAATTCGAAGTACCCACCCATCGCGCTGTTTGATGACGTGGCGGACGCGGACGAATTTGACGTGCTGTATCAGATACAGGCACTGACCAATCCCCGGCTGCACAATGAAGTCGGTCGTCTTGAGTTGATTGCCCGGGATCAGATCCCGTTCGGCATTCCTGGCTGCTCTTACGCGATTGCGCCGTTTACCCACGTTAACCCGGCGGGTTCGCGGTTCAGCGATGGCAGCTTTGGGGTGTTGTACCTGGCGGATACCATGGAAACGGCGCTGGCTGAAGTCCGGCATCACCAGAGTCTGTATTGGTCGAATGTCCGCAACCTGAACTATGAGCGCTTTGTGTTCCGCGGGCTGTCCTGTTCTTTTATCGACGCGGCGATGAAAGATGCGACGTCCATTGCGCTGACGGACCCGATCTACGCGCCCGACGATTACACCCATTCCCGTCAACTGGGCAGCTTGATCAAAAAAGCGCGATGCCCCGGTATTCGTTACCACTCGGTGCGTCTGCCAGGCAGTGACTGCTGGGCGCTGATGACGCCGCGACCGGTCGCATCGATTGTTCAGACGGCTCATTACGAGATGGTCTGGAATGGGCAAATCACCAGTGTCAGCAAGATCAGTGAAGCGTGAAGGCCTCTAAAACGGGGGCAGATGCATCCATTACCGGCATCGATAGTCACCATTGACCCAATGAAGTTCTCTTAAAAAATCCTCGGCGTAACATCCGCTCCATACCAACCCATAAACACCCCGGAGCACACCATCATGAAACGCCAAACTATCCTCGCTATCGCTTTCTCGGTCTTTGCAGTTAACGCTTTTGCCGCAACCTCTGCTCAACCTGTGGTCGCTGAAGGCGGCTCGGATCGCCTGATTGAAAGCCGAGTGGCTGAAGGGGGTTCGGATCGTTTGATCGAGAATCGTGTGGCTGCTGATGGTTCGGACCATCTGATGGAAAACCGCGTAGCCGCTGATGGTTCGGATCGTCTGATGGAAAACCGCGTAGCCGCTGATGGCTCCGACCATCTGATGGAAAACCGCGTAGCCGCTGATGGTTCCGATCGCCTGATGCAGAACCGCGTTGCCGAAGGTGGTTCCGACCGTCTGATCGAAAGCCGCGCTGCATAAATGCAGGGCTTTACCGCAGTACTCAATGAAAAGCCCGGCCTTATCAGCCGGGCTTTTTCGTGAGCTATTTTTAGTGCACTCGCTACGCGGGCGTTGTACATGTATCGCTGATAACCATTAGGTCAACTCGGCACGCCGCATGAACCACACTGAAACGCTCGCCAAAATCCTGCTCGGCCCCTTGCTGCTCATGCAGGGCATTTACACCCGGAAGGTAACGCCCAGGCTGCCGGAAGCCGAGGGCGCACGCCAAGGCATGGCCGGCAGCGGCGTAGCCCTGCGGTTGTTGATTGTGGGCGACAGCGCCGCCGCTGGCGTTGGGGTGTCGACTCAAGACGAAGCACTCAGCGGCCAATTGGTCAGCCAGTTGGCCAATGATTACCACGTGTCCTGGACACTCTGGGCCAGGTCCGGGCTTGATTCGCAAGCGCTGCTGGGGTTGCTCGAAGACAGCGTTCCAGAGGCCTTCGATGTGGCGCTGGTGTCTATCGGCGTCAACGATGTCACCAGCACATTGGCGGCTGACGAGTGGGTCGCCCGACAACATCGATTGATTGGCTTGCTGCGCGAGAGGTACGCGGTAAAGCAGATCGTGCTGTCCCCGCTGCCACCCATGCACCTGTTTCCCGCGCTGCCGCAACCGCTGCGTTGGTACCTGGGACTTAGGGCTAGCGCTTTCAACACGTGCCTTGCCGAACTGGCTGAGCGTAGTGATCACTGCACGCTGCTGGCGACCCGGTTGGCCCCCATAAATGGCTCGATGGCACGGGATGGCTTCCATCCGGGTCCTGCGATATACAGTCAGTGGGCGGACGATGCAGCGGCGGTCATCGGCCAACGTTTTCGCCAAAACACGCGCCTCGACATTGCACAACCCACAATAAAAATACAGGAGTAGAAAATGTCTGAACTGAACCTGCACCCCAACGCCGCGGCCTCCTTGCAGCAATGGCACGAGATGATCCGCACGGCGGACTTGAGCGCCCTGCCCGGTTTGCTCGACCCGCACGCCGTGTTCCGCTCGCCGATGGCGCACACGCCTTATCCGGGCGCGGCCGTGGTGTCGATGATTCTCAACACTGTCGTCAAAGTCTTCGAGGACTTCGCCTACCACCGCGAACTGGCGACAGCAGACGGCTTGAACGTGGTTCTGGAATTCAGCGCCAATGTCGGTGGGAAACAGTTGAAGGGCATCGACATGATCCGCTTCAACGAAGCCGGGAAAATCGTCGAGTTTGAGGTGATGGTCCGTCCGTTGAGCGGCTTGCAAGCCTTGGGCGAGCAAATGGGACAACGCCTTGGGGCTTATCTGGCGGCCAGTAAAGCCTGATTCCAAACGCCTGAAACTCACCTCCCGCGCGGTGATATCACCGCGCGCGATCATCCATTGCCGACATCGATAGTCACCATCAACTCAATGAAGTTCTCATAAAAAATCCGCGGCGTAACATCAGCTCCATACCAACCCATAAGCACCCCGGAGCACACCATCATGAAACGCCAAACCCTTCTCGCTATCGCTTTCTCGGTTTTCGCAGTGAACGCTTTTGCCGCGACTTCGGCTCAACCTGTAGTCGCTGAAGGCGGCTCGGATCGCCTGATTGAAAGCCGTGTGGCTGAAGGGGGTTCGGATCGTCTGATCGAAAAACGCGTCGCTGAAGGTGGCTCTGATCGTCTGATCGAAAAACGCGTCGCTGAAGGTGGCTCGGATCGTCTGAACGAAAAACGCGTCGCCGAAGGTGGCTCTGATCGTCTGATCGAAAAACGCGTCGCTGAAGGTGGCTCGGATCGTCTGATCGAAAACCGTGTAGCCGCTGATGGCTCCGACCGCCTGATGCAGAACCGCGTCGCCGAAGGTGGCTCCGACCGCCTGATCAAGTATCGCGCTGCATGAATGAATAGCCTTCCCGCAGCATTCGACAAAAAGCCCGGCCTGACCCGCCGGGCTTTTTCATGCACAAAATAAATCAGCCCCCACTTAAAGCCGCTGCCGCACCTGTGGTACATAAGACCTGATTGTGAATTCTGCGCTCAATGAGGTTTGCCCATGTTCCGTTCGCCACGCCTGCCACAACTGCTGACCTGCGCCCTGTTCGGTGTATTCGCGTGCGGCGCCCAGGCCGGTACGCCCTCCCCGGCACCCGCCAGCTTGTTGCCGTTGCTGGTGACGATAAACGAGCGCTTGAGCATTGCTGATCTGGTGGCGTTGACCAAGTGGGACAGTGGCAAACCGATTCAGGATACGGCCCGGGAAACGCAGGTCATCGACAACGCCAGGAAGATGGCCGCGAGCCGGAAACTGGACCCGGAAGCGGTTGCCGAGCTGACGGCCGCACAGATCGAAGCCAACAAACTGGTGCAGTACGGCCTGCTCGCTCAATGGCGCGCAGCGTCCAAAGCGCCGGACACTCCACGGCCAGACCTCGTCAATCAAATCAGGCCACGCCTGGATGAGCTGCAAAATCGCTTGCTGCAGCAATACGCCGAATTCGCGCCCTATCGCAATGACCCCAATTGCCCGAACTGGCTGGGGACCGAGCGAGCCAACCTGATCAAGGATCAACTGCACGGCCAGGCCCTGATACGCGCTACCGGGGAGCTGTGTATCGCGGCGCAATGAGATTGAAGGCCGTGTGGCCGAAGGGGGTTCCGACCGTCTGATCGAAAGCCGCACTGCATCAATGCGCGGTTTTACCGCGCAACTCAATGAAAAGCCCGGCCTTATCCGCCGGGCTTTTTTACGCACGCCATTCAACGCGTCTTATGCAGTCAACCCGATCCAGCCATGAATGCCAACGTACAGGCCCACCGCGATAATCAACACCCCGGACAGATAAGGTGCCCGACGCGCCACTGCCCCCAGCCACGGCCAGCGGTTGCTGGCTTGCCGCGCGCCAATGGCTGCGGCCACACCGACCGATACCAGCGTCATCGCCAATCCAATACTGAAGCACAGGACGAGCATGCCGCCTAACGCCACTTCCTTGACCTGAAGGCAGAGCAGCAAAACGGTGATCGCCGCCGGACAAGGAATCAACCCTCCCGTCAAACCGAACACGATGATCTGGCCAGTGGTCACTTCACGGTTGGTGAAACGCTTGCGGATGTCATTGGCGTGGGCACGTTCATGCGCATCCTGATAACCGTCAATCGACAACTCCAGCCCTTGCAGTTCCGCGTGCGAATGCCCGTGGTCATGCTCCGAGTATTCCAGGTCGTAGTCATGCGAGTGCCCGGCATGCCCAAGACTCAGGCGAACGCTGAATTCGTGGGGTTCGGGAATGGCGGCCGTCGATTGCAGAAAACCGTCCTGCTCGACAAATGAGAACGCCTGGGTGCTGCCGTCTGCACGCGTGGTCAACACGCGGACATCCCCGGCACCCCAGGCATGCCCGCTCAACGCTTTCAGGCGCCAGTGCGGCGGCATGCCGGTTTCGAAAATCGACAGTTCGACGCGGCCATGACCGGTATCGATTCGCTGGGTTTCGTCGTGGTGAGCGTGATCCTGTTCGCCGTGGTGATGGTCTTCACCTTGCTCGAACTTGAACATCTGCTCGCCGCGCCAGGTGCGCCACAGCATCCAGAGTGCAATCAAGATAATCAGCGCAGCGGAGGCAAGTTGAAAATACGGCTCAGTGGTTTGCGCATCCATCCCCTTGCCCAGGTACATGCCACCTATCGCGACCAGCCACACCACCGCCGTATGCGACAGCGTTGCCGCCAGGCCCAATAGCACCGCCTGTTTGACCGAACCACGAACGGCCACGATGAACGCCGCCATCATGGTTTTTGAATGCCCGGGCTCAAGCCCGTGCAAGGCCCCCAGCAGTATCGCGCTCGGAAAATAGAGCCACGCGTGGGCGCCACCCTGTTGCAGCAGTTCTGCGAAATTGGGCATCACGGGACCTATTTGGAGTAGCGGCGGATGGCTTCGAGCAGTTCATCGACACCTTTGGCCCGCTCCTCATCGCTCAACGCCGGGTTGGCGACGTGGGCGTGAGCGTGAGCCTCGATGATTTCATCCATCAAACCGTTCATGGCGCCGCGAGTGGCCGCGGCGAGGTGCAGGGTCTTGGCGCAATCGGCCTCTGATTCCAGCGCGCGCTCTATCGCCTGAACCTGCCCGGCAATGCGTCTTACCCGTTTTAATAGGTCGTCTTTTTGCTCATGAGTGTGCGACATACCATACCCCCCTACCTATACAGGCGAGCATGATGACCTGCCGTTGGGAGATAAGCAATCCCCCAAGTGCAGGCAGTCATGTCAGGTAGAAAGAAACGGGGGAGCAGCGGTCGCTAGTCGTAGAACGGCTCAACCGACACCCGACTGCCGACAAAAAAACTATCGGCCACCAATCGCAGCGGCTGGAGGTCCAGGTCGCTGGCGTTGTCGCCAATCAGCTGCTGGAAATGCCGATAAACCGCCGCGTATTCGCCCTCCTCCGATACGGCCTGGCGCACGCCGTCAATGCTCAACAGAGCACCACCATTGTCCAGTCGCAGCACGCCTTCGGCGCAGCGGATCTCGATGCTCCAGAGTTCGTCGTGACCGTGGTCGAAATCGAATTCCGCGCGGACATCGAGGTGCCGTGCATCAGACATTTTGATCGACGCGGCAATCGGCGATTGGCAGTTGTCGGGGACGCGCAGTTCGGCTGACTCGACAAACAGCGGCAGCGCCAGCAGATGGGTGATGATCGACAAGGCATTGATGCCGGGATCGAATACACCCAGGCCACCGGGCTGCCAGATCCAGGCCTGGCCGGGGTGCCACTTGCGCACGTCTTCCTTCCAGTCGATCTGAACGCTTTGCAGGGTGCGGGTGGCCAGCCAGTCACGGGCGGCTTCGATGCCCGGCGCGTAGCGTGAATGCCAGGCGAACAAGCCGCTGACACCTTGCTCTGCGGCCTGATTCACCAACGCCATCGCTTCACCCAACGTGGCACATGGCGGTTTTTCTACCAGCACGTGTTTGCCAGCGGCCAACGCGTGTTGCACCAGTGCGAATCGACCTTGCGGCGGTGTGCAAAACGCAATCGCATCGACGTGCGGGCCACTTTCGAGCAGCTCGCTCAAGGACTGAAAATTCTCTACCCCGGCGCAGGGTTGCCCTTGGGTGGCGACAGACACCAACTGGAACGCGGGGTTGGCGTTAATAGCGGGAACGTGTTGATCCTGGGCAATCTTGCCGTAGCCCACCAGGCCGAGACGAATCGGTTGCATCAATGACTCCTGTTTTTTTTGTCTTGTCATGGAACGCGAGCCGGCAAGATTACGTTTGTATGGCGTGGAAGTCATTGACGACATGCTGATGCCCGCTCCGCCCACACCTTCACAATCCTTTCATCCCCGCCTGCCAAGGTGCTGGTCTCGGCAGCCTGGGCAGCGGCGATAGACAGGCTCAAAACGGACAGCGAACACAAAAGACGTTGAAACACGGTGCAGCCTTATTCATAAGCATTGGGCTGCCCACTCTCTGTATTGAAGGAATACTGAATATGACGGATTGGCCACGAATGAAAATCCGCGCGCGATCGGTCCGTATGGCGCGTTTTTGGACTGTATTTCCCAACCTTTAAACGTTGCTGGCGCTGACTGCACTGCCTTTGACGCCGACCAACGCATTAAACGTATTCACATCAAGTGGCCGGCTCAGGAAATAGCCTTGGCCTTCATCGCACGCCACCGCTTTCAACAAGCTCATCTGCTCTGCACTTTCAATGCCCTCGGCCGTCACCGTGAGCGCCAACGCGCGCCCCAAGCCCACGATCGCCTGGATAATGGCCCGGTCATCCTCGCTTTCATCCAGCCTGTTCAAGAAACTGCGGTCTATTTTCAGGCCATCGAATGGAAACGCGCGCAGGTAACTCAACGATGAATATCCGGTTCCAAAGTCATCCATGGAGATCCGCACGCCAAGGCGTTTGAGTGTGCGCATTATCTCAAGTGCACCCGTGGCATCTTCGAGCATCACGCTTTCGGTAATTTCCAGCTCGACCCGGGCAGGGTCGATTCCGGTGTCGTGCAGTGTTTTCTGAATGCGCTCGACCAGATTGCCGCGCTTGAATTCGGTCGATGACAGGTTGACGGAGACGAACAAATTCTCCGGCCATTTTGCGGCGCAACGGCATGCGGTCTGGATCACCCAGTTGCTCAGGAAAAGGATCAGCCCGGACTCCTCGGCAATAGGGATAAACGTATCGGGGGGGATTAATCCGCGCTCGGGATGCTGCCACCGGACCAGCGCTTCGGCACCGACCATCTGACCGTCCGAGATACGATAGCGTGGCTGAAAATGCAGGCGCAGCTCACCGTGCTTGATGGCGAAACGCAGGTCGTTTTCCAGACGACGGCGCTCAATGATTCTGGCGTTCATATCGCCTGCATAAAAGCGCCAGGTGTTACGGCCGCCCGACTTTGCCTCGTACAACGCAATGTCCGCATAGCGCAGCAACTCGGTCGCTTCGCACGCATCATTGGGCGCCATCGCGATGCCGATACTGGCGCTGACAAACACTTCCTGCTGATCAATCTCTATGGGCCGCTCAACGGACTCGATCAGGCGATGACACAGGGTCTCGACTTCTTCCTGGGAACTCACGTCACTGAGGATCAGTACAAACTCATCCCCCCCGACCCGGGCGACAAGGTCGCCGTGGCGCACGCAGTCCGCCAGGCGACTCGACACTTCATTGAGCACGCGGTCACCGGCGGCATGCCCGAGCAAGTCATTGACCGGTTTGAAGCGATCCAGGTCCAGGCAGAGCATGACCAGCGGTTGTTCCACCGTCGGCATTGCCTTGAGTTTACCGTCAAGAAACTCCTGAAGACGGGTCCGATTGGGGAGCCCGGTGAGGGCATCATGCTGGGAAAGGAATTCGATGCGCCGACGGGCTTCGACTTCGTCCGTCACATCCGTTGCGGTGCCCCGGAACCCTGCGCCCGTCATGTCCCGGGCCGAGATACGCGTGATGCGCTCTCGCCCCTTGGCATCGATATAGCGGCACTGGATGCTGATGTCCGGACGACGGTTCGGAATGCTCAACCATTGGGTCAGCAAACCTAATTCGGTGGCCAGCAGATCATTGATCGACGCACCGATCCAGGCGTCCCGGGAGAGCCCGGTGACATTTTCAAATCGATCGGACAAATAGGTAAAACGCCCACCATCCCCTATTTCCCATACCCAGTCCGAGATGGCTTCAACGACGTCGCGAAAGCGCGCTTCGCTGATGCCCAGGGCGTCCTGACTGGTCTGAAGCGAGGTGTAGCTGGCGTCCAGCGCCACTGCACTGGCGGTGGTGCGCCGCAAAATAACCCAGATCATCAGGCACACCAACAACGCGGCAATGGCGATCAATGGCAGCCCTACTCCCAGTAACCGCAGACCTGGGCTGGACGGACTCCAAGACAGATTGCCGGCAGCACCGTTCTCTCCCAGTGGAAAGAAAGACGTCGCGTCAAGATCATCAGCCGTGGCGACATGCAGGCCCTCGACCCCGAAATCATTACCTAATAGCTCAAGCCTGGCGCTGTCGAGAATGTCGACGAAAATCAACACCGACGGTAGCCGGGCATCAGACACCACGGTCGGGTCGGTTCCCGGTGTAATAGCGGCTGCCGCGACCAGCGCGGGTTCGCCTCCAATATTGATAAAGGCGGTTGTCGGTGTTTCTGAATCCGCGCCTGCACGTGCCTTTTCCAGCATCGGCGCAATGGCTTCCCCCAGCCACTCTGACGCGGCAACGGATTTCAGTTCGCCCTTGATCACCGAGTAAACCGTGCGATTGACGTCGTTGACGACAAACAGCCCCTGAAATCCAAAGTCGGTGTAAAGCGTTGGCCCGGCGTTTTGCCGTACATAGGCCCAATCCGGGTCTACTTGAGCATGCAAGTGCTTGTAGGCATCACCCCAAAATGCGTAGTCCTTGACGACTGAGCGCAGCGACTTTTCCAGCGATTGCACCGCCTTCTTTGTGTAAAACGCACTTTCGACTTCCTCTGTCCGGTCTAAATCGTTTGCAAGATAAACCAGTGAAAAGCTGGCCAGTAAAAACACACCGGCTAACAGACCGACAAACTTGAACAGTGAAGTCCGTGCCAGCGACACGCTTGAACGATGAGAGAGGGAGTGGACGATAGAGGCCAGGCTATTCGGCATAAATTCCCGCTGGTCGTTGATGCAAGAGGGGTGTACACCACGTTATCGGCTGAATTAGCGAACTAATGAATGACCTGATTTTGCGCGTGGCCGTTCACAATGCTCTCGCAGAGGGTAGACGAGGAATCTGTCCACTACTCGGAACACGTCAGAAATTTATGCTGGATATGGGTGATCAGCGATAACGCTGAGGGGGTATTAATGGTTGCCGAGTGCGGCGCCTGAAGAACGGATTTAAACAGGCGCCGAGTCCGAGGTACGGCAGATCAATGCAGCTTGGGCGATACCGACGTCCCGACTTTGCTCAACCCTTTGGTGTTGTGATCGCCTGGCGTCGTAGTCGCCACAGCCCGGGCTTTAGCTACGCCGCGAGTGTCTTTGGAGTGAGCGATGCCTGAAGTCGTTGAGCCATGACCGCGATCACCATTGCGATCACTGCCGTAGTGGTTACCACTTTCACCATGATCGCGAACAGCTTTGCCGGCATGGTCACTGCTGAGCCCGTCGCCGCGCCCGTTACTGCTAATGCCGCCGGCGTGATCTGATCCGCTGTGGCCGCCGGCTGTACCGCCACCATGGCCACCGCCAACGCCACCGCCACCTCCGTGACCGCCGCCATTACCACCACCACCACCACCACCACCACCACCACCACCACCGTCCTTCGCATAAGCGGAGTTCATGATGGATAGGTCAGCAGGCAGTAATGGGGCGGCTGCAAGCATCATGGCGCATGACAATACAGCAACGAGACTCTTGTTTTTTAAAAGCATGATTGCTTCCATAGGGTTGATATCACGTGTTTTAAGACGCGTCAGACCCCAGTCAGTTCAAGTCCCGCGATAGACGGAATGCCTTTACTGCGCGATTGAAAACGAGACTCAAATACTAATCAAAAGCACCGTTGAGCACTTCGTAAATCAGCCCGGTGGCGAGTGCGACCAATATCAAGTCCGTGCCAGCTTGTTGCCATTCATATCCATCGTAATGAGGCAGCCTGCCGACTAACCGACCGTCCAGTTTTTTGGCAATACCCGGTGGTAACGGTTTGCCTCGCGCAAGGTTCTTTTGAATGCCCGGAGGCAATGCAGGCCCAGAGTTCCAGTAGCCCGGATACCCGCCAATAATTCCCAGGACACTGCCGCGATCAATGCTTGGGCCGTTGTCCCAATCGCCGCCCTTGCCTTGGTTTCCATGGGCCTGATTGTTGTGCGGGTTTCCCTTGCCGTTACCCTGACCCTTTCCATTACCAGGGTCGGCTAATGCCGTGGTTGAGCCGACGATCAACGCAAGGCACGTAACGGCTGAAATCAATAAGCGAGATCTGATCATGGTGTCGTTCCTTCTTCGTGGCAGGACGCTGTACTGAAATTTAGTACTGCAATCCAACAAGTGTGCACAATTTTGTGCGCAAAACATCAGAAATACCATTAATGAGCTATACCGGCTAATCACCCCCGCAGTTCTTCGACGCAGGAGTTTGGCCATGAAGTTCAAACATTCACTGGCAGTGCTACTGGTCAGCGCAACCCTTTTCGGTTGCGCCACATCATCAAACCCCAGTGTGACCGTGCCGTTAGTTGCCACGCGGCAGAACGCCGGCCAGATCGGCGATGTAACGTTGACTAGCTTTGACAATAAAACCGGACTCAGTTTCTTCATCAGCGGTGCGCCAAGCGGTGTCACCCTGCCCCTGCGCCTCTACACCTTCATCTATAAAGGCAGTTGCGAAAAACCCGGGGCGGTGGCGTACGCCATGAATGATCAGGTCAACACCGAACGCCAGCCAATACGCGGCTGGACGTTATCCAGAACCGCGCCTGTTGCCATGTCGGTGTTGCTGGCGGGTGGGTATTCCATCGTCGTGCGAACGGCATCGACGGATGGCAATGTCGATATTTTCTGCGGGGATATCAAGCAAGGCAGCACGGCGAAGTAGCCACCTCTTTACTGGCATCAGGGTGTGCTTTAATTCGGGTTCTTCTATAAAGAGTGAGTGCCCCCGGAATGGAACCCAACATCGCACACCTGTCCAGCTTTCACGTGGCGGGTCTGACCGTACGTACGAACAACCGCGATGAATCAACGCAGGACCGCGCAAAAATCCCTGGTTTGTGGAATCGCTTTTTTTCCGACAATGTTGCCGAGAAGATCCCGCAACGGTTGACCGAGGCGCCGATTGTCGGCGTGTATTCGGACTACGATTCTGATGCGAGCGGTGCTTACGACGTGACGGCGGGTGTCTCGGTCAGTACGCCGAACCGCGACTTCGATAACGTCGGGATTCAGGCAGGCAAGTACATGGTCTTCGAGGCCCGCGGCGCCATGCCGGCTGCCGTTATCCAGGCCTGGGGAACTATTTGGGCCTACTTTGAAGCGCATCCACAGGTGCAACGCTGTTATGCCACGGACTTTGAATCGTATGGCGGTCCAGACGAAGTTCAGATTCATATCGGCATCGTGTCGTAGGCGTTCCGAAAAACTTTTTCATTTCGACAACACGTTTTTCACGAAACGCTTACAGAACAGAGCGCAGATTGAACTGACAAATGGATTTGACCCCAAACAGAGAGCCCGCCGAAGCGGGCTTTTTGTCGTTTATCGCGCGCGCCCCGTGCCTTCCCGATCGTGTTCATAGTGTCTGGTGAGCGGGAACGCCGGCAACCAGGACTCGCGACGCACGATCCAGCTTTCGTAAGTGGGCTTCAGTTGGTCAGGGGCATCCAACGACCCCAGGTTCACTTCGATTTCATCGCCCGAGCGGGCAAAAACCGACGAACCGCAACGCGGACAGAAAAACCGCCCGGCGTAATCGCCGGTCTCGCCCTCGATCGTCACTGCCTCCTGAGGGAATATCGCCGAGGCGTGGAACAGCGCCCCATGGTGCTTGCGGCAATCGAGACAGTGGCAAAGGCCGACCCGGTAAGGACGGCCCGAGGCCACAATCCTGACATTGCCGCACAGACAGCCGCCCGTGAATCGATCCATGCTGTACCTCCTCTGGAATCACGCATTCGCAAGGTGATTAAGAAGATAGCAGCACGGGGCGCACGCCATTCTTTCACTCACGTGGTTGTTCAATTTCAGACAAAAAAAAACCCCGTCACCGAAAATGCGGTGCGGGGCAAGAAAATTGGTTGGTTGCGGCCAACCAAAGGAGCTCTGTAAAAAACGCGTTCAATCCGAGGTCAAATACAATCCTGTGCGGCGCGTTCAAAACTCGACGGCAAGAAGCTTGAGGCCAGCAGATGTCGCTCGTAGATGAACACCTTGCCGCCGTCCCCGGACTTGTAGGCTTCCAGCACGTTGTCCGTGGAGACTTTGCTCGGCACCACGATCCGGTAGCTGCGCGAGGTCTGCGAAACGGTCGGGCTCAACGCACTGCCCTGCAATTTCGGGACGACGCAGTCGGCGTATTGGGCCGGGGTCTTGCGGGTCTGCAAGGTCAGGGTCGGGTCGTTCGGCGCGGAGGCACAACCGGCGAGCAACACTGAGGCAACTGCCGTGGCAGCTACGAATAAAGGACGCATCGGTCTCTTCCTGAAAACAAAATGTTCGGTTCATCACGCGGTTTTTTTTCAGCCGCGTGTTCGATGGGGGCGATTTTCCGACTATTGTCGACAAAGAAGAACTTGTGTTTGGTAATGGTCACTATTACGTCTAGCAATAGTTGCGCGCCACGCCGATGGATGCACACTCAAACACCCCCCACAAAAAGATTGATGAGGATCACGCCTTGAGAACCTTTGACCTGATCCGCGATGCGGTTTTGCCGGATTTTCGTGACCGGGTGGCCGAGTACCTGGTCCAGTACGAAACCGTGCTGATGAGCAAAAACCCGCCCGAGCCGGAGCTCTCGCGAGCCACGGCCAATCAGTTGCGCGGTTATTTGCGTGGGTTGAACACCACGCGGGTGCTGGGCATGGCGGAATGGGAGGAGCTGGATCGGCGGGTGGTGAATACGTGGCTTTAGCGCTGCGATCCCGGCGTTTCACACCTTTTCAGCGTTTTTCATCAAACCGATTCGATTGAATCAGCTGTTTTCACAGCACCACTGAAGGCGTAACGGTTTACTGCACTCCCAAGCTTACGGCGCATGACCGAGGCTGTTGTCGCAGGAGACCCCATGAGCCTGGAACGTCTGAGCAAACTCATCTCGATAGGATTTGGTATGGCGCTGGTGGCCTGCCTGACGACCGTCGCTCTGGATGAGTACTTTGGCAAACAGGCCGAGCAAGCCACTGATCGTCGCCATCAGACGATTATCGGCGTTGCCAGAATGTCGACCCTCAACCGCGAACTGACTCAACTGGCGAGGCTCTATGTCGGCACCGGCGATGAGTTGTTTCTCTCCCAATACAATCAAAAATGGCAAGACGGCCAGGCATTCCACGCCGCAGCGATGGATTTTCGAGTGATTGGACTGACGGACACAGAGACACGATTGCTGGCCACGGTCGAGGACATGGACCTCAAGCAGACGGGCATGGAGCGCGTGGCAATGAAGGAGAGTTTCCACAGAGGTGGGTCGTCACTACTTGCAACGACCACCTACATCAACTCCGAGTGGAATTTTGCCGCCGCGCTCAATCAGCTGACACTCTCGACCACCCAACGTTTTAATAGCGACTTCGAGGCGGCCCGGCACAATGCCGAGCTGGCTAGCCACATTAATGTCCTGACGCAACTGATCACGCTGAGCGTGGGACTTTTGGCCTTTCTGGTCATCTTGCGTCGCCAATTGGTGATGCCGTTATTGAGTCTTTCCGAGCGCATACGCCGCCTGCATGCGGGCGAAGCCCTCGGGGAGTCGCCGCACCGTCGGGGGCTTGCTGAAGTCGCGACCCTGGCCGAGGCATTCGATGCCTATGTCGAGGTCAATGAAGAACAGCGTCGCCAGCACTGGGTCAAGGGCCACCTCGGCGAGCTGGTGCAAGCCTTGCAGTTATGTGCCAGCCGGGAGGCTTTTGCGGCAACGTTGCAGCAAAAACTGGGCGAATCCCTGGGCTGCAAGGCGGTGTTGCTATTCGACGCAGTGCCCTTCACCCTCCGTACTGGCCAGGTGCATTTCAGCTTGCCGCTGCTGCAAGAAGGGCAACAGTTAGCCAGCCTGGAGCTCAATTTCGCTCATCGCCCGGACCCCGCCCAGCTGACGTTACTCGACAACTTGCCCAACCGGCTGGGCACCTTGCTGAGTTTGCTGCAGCAGCGAATGCACAATCTGCAGTTGTTGCAGCAGGCTCACCGGCAGACGCGGCAGCTGGAAATACAGGCGTTAAAACTGCAACAGCGCCAACAGTCCCTTGAAGCCACCGAAAGCTGGTACCGCGGCATCGTCGAGTTTGCCCCCAAAGCGCTGCTGGTGTTCGACGAACACGGCGTGATACTCGCCAACCAGGAAAGCGAAGCAACTTTTGGTTATGCCTCCGGCAGCTTGCTGGGCCAGAGTTACCGCACGCTGGTGCCCGACAACCAGCTTGAGGCGATTGATCACTTGCTCGAGCGGGTGCGCATCAACAAAGTGCTCGACACCGTCGAGCTGGTTGCCCGTCGTGCCGATGGTGGCGAGTTTCCTGCCGAGATGCGCCTGTGCCTGCTGCCCGCGCGCGAGGATCGAGGGCAATGCCTATGCGTTGCGATTCGCGATCTCAGCCAGCGCAAAGCCGAAGAACGCAGCCTGCGTGATGCGCACGAACTGCAGCAGGCCATTGTGAGCTCGGCGCCCTATGGCATTGCACTGGTGCAGGGCGGGTTGATCACACAGGCCAATTCGCGGCTGGATGAATTATTGGGATACGGCCCGGGCGAGCAGTTGCAGCGCTCCCCGTTGATCTGGCTGGATCAGGTCATGTCGACGCAAACCTTGATGACGCTGGAAGCGCAGGTCCGCGAGGCGCTGGAACGCGGCGACATTTATCAGCAGCACATTCAACTGCGTCGAAAGGACGCCCAATGCTTCTGGGCCAGCGTCAGTGCCCGAGCCATCGCGTCTGGAAACCAGTCGCGCGGGTCGATCTGGATCATCGAAGACATTTCCGTCCAACAAGCGGCTGCAGACGAGATGCAACAGGCGCGGCAACTGGCCGAGGACAGTGCACGCATCAAGGCCGAATTCCTCGCCAACATGAGCCACGAGATTCGCACGCCGATGAACGCCATCATCGGTATGACTCACCTGACGTTGAAGACAGAACTGAATGAACGTCAGCGCGACTACTTGAGAAAAGTCCAAAGTTCCAGCCGGCATTTGCTGGGGGTCATTGACGACATTCTGGATTTCTCCAAGATCGAGGCCGGCAAGCTTCAGCTGGAAGTCCGTGACTTCAGCCTGGTCCAATTGCTGGAAGAAGCGCTCGATCAGGTACGTCCGCGCATTGCCGATAAAGGCCTGGATGTGCGCCTTAACATTGGGGCCGACGTGCCCGAATGCTTGCGTGGCGATGCGCTTCGACTGCGGCAAATACTGCTCAACTACTTGAGCAATGCGGTGAAATTCACCGAACGCGGACAGATCCGGGTTGAGGTGAGCTTGCGTCAGGCAGGTGCGGATGACGCTTTGCTTCATTTCAGCGTGACCGACAGCGGCATCGGGATCTCGTCCGAACAGCTAAAGCACATGTTCCAGAGCTTCCAGCAGGCTGACGCCTCCACCACACGACGCTTTGGTGGTACGGGCCTGGGGCTGGCCATTGCCAAACAACTGGCCGGGTTGATGAATGGTCAAGTCGGCGTTCAGAGCGTGCCGGGCGAAGGCAGTCACTTCTGGCTTGAGCTGCGCCTGCAGTTGGCACGTAGCCCTGTCATTGATGGCTTGACCGACGGGAAGCCTTTCAGCAATTGGAGAGCGGCCGAAGGGACCCGTGTCTTGCTAGTGGATGACAATGAACTGAACCAGCAGGTGGCCGCCGAATTGCTGCGGGCGGTGGGGTGTGGGGTTGATATCGCGGCGGATGGCCATCAGGCGCTGAACCGGTTGTCGGAAGTGCGCTATGACCTGGTGTTCATGGACATGCAGATGCCGGTGATCGATGGTCTGGACGCTACCCGTCTGCTGCGCCGGTTGCCGGGGCTGAGCACGCTGCCGGTGATCGCAATGACCGCCAACGCCAGCCAGCGTGATCATGACGCCTGTCTGGCCGCTGGCATGAATGACTTTCTCAGCAAGCCTTTCGAACCGCAGACGCTCTACGCCATTTTGCGACGCTGGCTGACGGAAACGCCGCTCCACCCGCAACGCGCAGTCACAGCAGGGAGTGACGCTGACGAGGGTTTGAAACTCGATGACGTAGATACGGTTGCCGGACTTCGACGGGTACTCGGCCGGCACAGCCTGTATGCGGACCTGTTGCACCGCTACCTGGACCACCAGAGCCCGTTGTTGGAACAATTAAGTGCAGCGCTGGCGGCGGGCGAACTGGTTAAAGCCGAGTTGTTGGTCCATAGCTGCAAAGGCGCCTCCGCGACCATCGGTGCCGACGCCGTCGCTCAAGCGGCCAGCGCATTGGAGCTCGCACTGCGCGCAAAGCGCCCGATCGATGAGCTGCAACTCGGTTCGCAGGCGTTGTCCGTCCCCTTGCAGGCACTGCTGGGGCAACTGCGGCAGAAGCTGCCTTGCGACGTCGAGACGGCGCCGGCAGCGGTCGACGTTGTCGAGTTGCAGCGGATCTGCCGAGACCTCGATGTGCTGCTGGATGAGTTTGATGCGCAGGCAGTGCCCTACTTTTCCGCCCATGCAAGCGTGTTGCGCGGCGCGTTTTCCTATCGCTTTGCGCCACTGGAAGGCGCGGTCAAACGATTCGATTTCGGGCAGGCCCAGGTCTGCCTGAGAGAGGCCCTGCGGGCTGTGCAACCGGCGCAGTGAACGTATGCAAATACGAGGATAGAAGCCGTTGAAAACGCGCTGATCAGAAATTTTCAGCGTTTTTCAGCGGCCGGCGGCGACCGTTCAGGCCATTTCAGAGCAGTTGTGTGGGAGGCATGCGTTACTGCAGTCACTTGGCAGAAGCGACGGACCTGCGTCCCGTCGCGCTTTCGGGTTTGCTCCCGGCTGCTTGACCACCCCATCCGGTGACCCCGTCACGAGGACGTCCATTTGAACAGCTCCCCCCTCGACCCTCCGTGCTGGTGGTCGACGATATGCCGGCCAATCTGCAGCTGATCAGTGAGCTGTTGTTTGATCTCTATCATGTGCGCGTTGCTAACAGCGGTGCTCAGGCGTTGCAGATCGTCGAGCGAGCGATACCCGATCTGATTCTGCTGGATGTAATGATGCCCGACATGGATGGGTATGAGGTCTGCCGTCGTCTCAAGGCGGATCCTAAGTCACGTGATGTGCCGGTCCTGTTTCTGAGCGCGCGGAATCAGAACGAAGATGAGTGCCTGGGGTTCGAACTTGGCGCGACCGACTATCTGTTCAAGCCGATCAACCCGCCCACGCTGCTGGCACGGGTGCAGACCCAATTGCGCCTCAAGGCGACAGCTGATCTGTTGCGTTCGCAGAATACTTACCTCGATCAGGAGGTCCTGGCGCGGACCCGTGAGCTGCAAGCCACCCATGACGTGACCATCCTGGCCTTGGCGTCGCTGGCCGAGACCCGCGACAACGAGACGGGCAACCACCTGCGACGCACACAGCACTATGTTCGGTTGCTGGCGGAAAAATTGCGCGATCACCCACGATTCAGCGCCCATCTGGATGATCAAAGCATTGAGCTGATGTTCAAGTCGGCGCCCCTGCACGATATCGGCAAGGTCGGTATTGCCGACCATATCCTGCTCAAGCCGGGACGCTTTGAGCCCGCCGAATTCGAAATCATGAAGACCCATGCCTGGCTCGGTTATCAAGCGCTGGTACATGCTGAGGACATGCTGGGGGCGCAAGTGCCCTTCCTGCGCATCGCCAAGGAAATTGCGCTGTGCCACCACGAAAAATGGGATGGCAGCGGTTATCCCAATGGTCTGGCCGGTGAGGCCATTCCGGTCAGCGCCCGCCTGATGGCGGTTGCCGATGTCTACGACGCGGTCATAAGCCGACGGGTCTACAAGTCGCAAATGTGCCACGAAACAGCGGCAACGATCATCCGCGACGGCGCCGGCCGGCATTTCGATCCGGATGTGGCGGCCGCCTTCATCGCTATTGAAAAAGAGTTTGAACAGATCGCCGAACGCTATGCCGACCCGGTTACCGAGGTACGGCAGTGAAGATACAAACGGTGCCGGTTGGCACATCGGAGTAAAGATCATGAGCTGGGTCGTGAGGCACGCGCAGGCTATCAAGCGCAGTTGCTGGATAACAGTGGCCGTTTTGTCGATGCTTATCGTGGTTGCCGTGGTCGATCGCTATCAGCGCCAATACCTCATGCTGCTGGAGAGTCAGCAAGCACTGCTGGCGCAACGCAGTGCCTGGGGTTATTCCAGCCTGTTGAACAACCTGCAAACCCATAAATTGCAGCAGTCGATGCTGATGGCCAATCCGCCGCCCACGGGCTGCCTGTCAGACGAGTTCATTGCCGGGCAACAGCGCGCGACGGCGACGCAATCTGCGGATGTCGAAGGACTTTCACAGTACACATTGCGGGTGCCGATTCACCAGTTGGCACTGCTGCCCAAGCCGCAGGCGCCGCGCATCCGCCTCAAGGACGGCGGTATCCACATGACCAGCCGGCAACAGCTGGGCTATACCTGCGACGGGCGTTACGCCGTGATCCAGGAAACGCAAACCCGGTTGGAGCCGCAGCCGCTGCTGCCCCCGCAGGCGATGGGGTCTGCGATTGCCCAGGGGCTTGTCGTGCATGTCGCCCTGTCCCAGGGTCAGGGGCCCACCTTGTATTTCGACATCCACTTCACTGCTGGCAAGGCAACGTACCTGCCCGCTACGAAGGCGGCCTGGTCGACTTCGTTGCCTTTTCAAGTGCAAGGCGAAGAGCGTTTCTTTCGCAATTTTTCAAACCTGCACCACGGGCTGCAAATGCGGATCTACAGTGAGCCGGTGGCCCCGGACTTTCTGTCGCAGTTCCTGAGCCTGAACGGCCTCGGATTGTTGTTGGCCATTGCAGTACTCGCATGTCTGCTGCTGATCAGTGGGCTGGTGGCGTACCTGATGGACGCCAGCGTGGAGCAACATCGGGCGGCCACTCGCGACTTTCTCACCGGCCTGTACAATCGCCGAGCCGCGATGTTGCGGGCTGAAATGGAACTGGCGCGCGCCACGCGCAAACCGGGTTCGGTCTGCGTATTGATGCTGGATATCGACCACTTCAAGCAGATCAATGACACCCACGGCCATGACGGCGGCGATCAGGTGCTGAAGTTTCTTGCGCAGTTGCTGACACGGACCGTACGGCAACAGGATCTGGTGGCCCGCATCGGCGGTGAGGAGTTCCTCATCATGCTGCCGGACACCGATCTGCCGGGCGCACAACAGATGGCCAACCGGCTGCTGCAAGCGCTGCGCACCTCGCCCGTCGAGTACGGCAGCAAGCGAATTGGCGTCACCTGCAGCTTGGGTGTCAGCGCCTGGAATGGCCCCGGTGAAAGCGTTCAGAACTTGCTGATCCGTGCGGACCGGCTGCTGTATCACGCCAAGCAGCAAGGACGCGACCGCTTTGCCAGTGAGATCCTGTCCGATTCTGCGCTGGCCTGAATTCAGTCCTTTGGCGGTGATTTCGCCACCTGTTGCGCACAGAGGTTGGCCAAAGCAAGAAATGGCCGCTTAACTCTAGAGGTCGAGGACGCATATCCGACTTGCCGTCCTGCCACGCACGGAAGCTCGCCATGGGCCAATTGCTGATTGATGAACACCTGGTGTTCGACGAGAACAACTTCCTGTTGTTTCGTGCCGACGCCGATGAGGAGCCTTTGCGCATCGGTGCAATCGCCAGCCGTTGCCTGGCCATGTTGCTCCGGTCGGACGGTGCCGTGGTGCGCAAGCGCGAGCTGATGGCCGGCGCCTGGGGGCAATATGGGCTGGAAGTGACCGACAACAGCCTGGCCCAGGTAGTCCGGCAATTGCGCCTGGCCCTGGAGAAACTGCAGCCCGATCGCGAATTCATCCAGACCTTGCCACGCATTGGTTACAAGCTCGTCGATGGGGTGAAAGTCGAGGAGTTGTCAGCCGTTGCGAAAACGGCGCCTGCCCCGAGCGAGACGGTGGCTGACAACGAGGCGCCCGCTCCTGCTGCATTTCCTGAATCGAACAGGGCGGATGCAGAGGACGAACCGCCATTGCCTGCATCAGCCAGACCCGATTCGGCTCCCATGCCCGTGCTCCCGATCACATCACCAAAGCGTTGGGGCCTGGGGCTCGCACTGCCGCTGTGGGGCGTACTTGCTTTCCTGTCGGGGAAAACCTGGTTGGCCCCCTCCCCTGAGGCGCCGCAGCCCGCGTTCGCCGCGCCCGTCACGATGGATGACGTGCGCGTGCATCTGTCGGCTCAGGACGTACAACCTTCAGCGACATCACACCTGCAACTGATGGTTCAGAACAGTCGCAAACTGGCAGGGCTTCTAGGCCTCTCGGCGCAAAACATCCACCTGTACCTGTTACCGTCGCGTCGTGGGGCTGATCAGATTCTCTGCGATGGCGAACTGGAAACGGCCAGCAGTCGCTGCATTGGCGTCCAACAACATGACTAGACGCGCCGCAAACACAATCTGGTGCCTGGCCTTCGTCGTCGTTGGCCTGTCGGGGTTGGCGCTGGGGCGCCTGGCGGGCGAACACAAAACTAAACCGGACCTCTGGTGCACGGGAGAAAGCGCGCACCAAGTGCCGTCCGAAGTACGTCCTGCGTGGCTGATGACACGTTTCAGACTGGACTTGCGGCCCACCGGGCTCAGCCACATGCGCATGGTGGCCCGATTGATCGATGCCGACTCGGGAGCTGAAATCGGCGCTCTGCGTCGCAACAGTGCCTTTGGGGTGCAACGACAGGACCAGCGATTGCAGCTCACTGTCGAGCGCTCCGCCAAGGGCGAAGCGGACAGTCCGATTCCTGAACTGTCGGGCGCGCTGGGGATGTTTATTTTCCGCTCGGACAACAGCGTGAGCTACTGGATGCGTTCAGTGTCCGAAACGCGCTACCTGTTCGATGACGGCAGTGACATGTTCATTCTGTGCAGTCAGCGTCCATCATCGAACAGCAAGGGTTAATGGCCCGGTGCAATCGATCAAGTGCGCCCTACAGAACCGGTGACCGGCAAGTTACCGAGCAACTTCAACCCCGTGGTTTTCACGAACGTCTCGTAATCCATCGGCCTCTCGATACGGGTTTCTGCGTTGGGCAGCACGTACGCCCAGGCGCGCTTCGACGAGGCGTCGTAAACCAGCTTGAACAGGCGCGTCGGCACCCAGACCTTGTTGTCGCCAATGGTGCTATGGCCCGAATCAAAGATCGGGCCGGTAAAGACAAAGACGTTGCCATCGGCGCGCTTGGCAAACTTCCTGACATCCGACTCGACCTTGCTCCAGATCTTGCGATTGTTGGTCGGGTCCTGCGGCACCATGTTCGACAACGCAAAGGATTGGGCCATGGCATTGGGGTTCGGCGCATCGGCGGCCGGGGATTGATGACCACGGTCCACAGCCGGGTGTTGGCTGCGGTAGTCACTCAACTCTGCCCGCCCACTCTTGGGAATGCGTGGATCCGGGTAGAACTGGTTGGTGCGCTCCTCCCCTTTGGCGTCCTGTAGCTGGGCGGCATTCAGTCGCTCAACCACCACCAATGGCGTCTTGCTGGTTTGCGAGTACAGCACCGCGAAGTTATCGGAGCACAACGCCAACGGGTTCATGGTGGCCGGCACCGTGGCGATGTTGATCGGCCGGGCTGCCGGAAACAGATCGGCGCAGCCGTCGAACGAGGCCTGTTTCTGTTTGTTTGAATAAAGGTCCAGCGCCGCGCCCTGGCTGATCGAACCCGAGCGGGACACTTGTTCCTGATGCTGAGTGGGCGGCTTGAGGAGATCCAGCAGGCTGCGGGCTTGCGCCCCGGTCGAGAGCAAAACAAGGGCCGACAGCCCAACTGCAATTTTGCGTAGGTACATGCGTTAGATCTTCGATGTGAGGTGAGGAATAAACGAATGGCGAGTCCCGATTCGCGGGACTCGGTGGAGGCGGTTGCGGATTATAGTGCGGTGAGCATGCGTTCACAGTCCTTGATCAAAATACCGATGCGGTTGCGGGCAGTCCGACCGCTGCGAGTCGTGCGGGGGTTATTGACCACCATAAATCCCTTTAGTGCGAGCGGGTCAGCTTCTCTATGGGTGGCCGGGCCGTCAATCGAGCGCGCGTCCTGACTTGCCTGCAAATATCTGCATGCGAGTTTTGATCCGCTTTAATACTTCTTCCGTGGCAGTCGACAATGGACGCCCTTGCTTAACTAAAAGTCGGGCATTGACGTTCTGGCACACTGGATGATCAATTTCCAATGCCACCAGCTCACCGGACTCGAATTCGTCAAGCGCCGACAAACTAGCGGTCAAGGTGGCCCCCTTTCCGCGTAGAACATATCGCCGAAGTACGGCCAATGAGTTGGTCACCAAGGTGGGTTTTACTTCAACATTCTCGGAATGCACTAACAGCTCAAACACATGACCCAAACCGAATTCGGGTGGCATGACGGCCAGTGGATAGCTGAGCAATTGCCTGACACTGATGGGATGTTTGAATTGCGCCAGAGGATGGCCGGCACTGACCAGCAGCTTTACGGGTTGATGCGAAGAAGCTTTGTACTCGATATCAGCATGGGCCAAGGGGTTGTAGGCGAGCCCTATGTGCGCCCTGCTTTCGGCAACTTCCGTCAGCACATCTTTATTGGGTAAAACGTCCATGTGCACGTTCAACCCGGGGTATTCGCCACAAAAATCGGCCAGGACATCGTCCATCAAACGATCGATGAATCCCTCGCTGCAAACGATTCGCACCTCCCCTCTCTGCAACCCCTGCAGCTCTCCCAGTCGGTCCTCCAGTTGTTCTTGCTGGGATTGGCAGCCTCTCCAGAATTCCAGCAGGTATTTCGCCGACTCGGTTGGCTCTACGCCTCGGGCTTGCCGATTGAACAACTGCACCCCCACCTCCTCTTCGAGCAGCTTTACCTGTCGGGTGATCACCGACGGTGCAGTGTTAAGACTTTCTGCTGCGGCTCTGATGGAACCGTGGGACAACACGGCAAAGAAGTAGCGCATTCGGCGCTGGTTTATCTCTCTCATGGTCGAGTAAACATCCCTGGCTCCGTTGCTCTAAAAGCAACACTATGGGTTAAAAGCTGCCGTTGCTACAAACCCCTTTGTTACCCACCATGACGCGGTCTTCCTGATCCAGACAACCCATAAGTTCTCGGAGGTCGGAATTGAACCGGTTGAATATGAATAAAAACAAGAACGAATCAACGGCGGCGCTTTATCGAAAGATAAGCTGGCGCCTCCTGCCCTTCCTGCTGATCTGCTACATCTTTGCCTACCTGGATCGCGTCAACATCGGTTTCGCCAAACTGCAGATGCAAAGCGACCTGGGCTTCTCGGACACGGTCTATGGCCTGGGAGCGGGCATCTTTTTCATCGGTTATGCATTGTTCGAAATCCCCAGCAATT
This sequence comes from Pseudomonas sp. S2_B07, assembly GCF_054668435.1. NCBI lineage: Bacteria > Pseudomonadati > Pseudomonadota > Gammaproteobacteria > Pseudomonadales > Pseudomonadaceae > Pseudomonas > Pseudomonas sp. S2_B07. Next base: position 6,280,565 of record NZ_CP162769.1, on the reverse strand, counting down.
TACTGCTCCCCAAAATCGGCGCGAGGAAGACGTTCAGCCGCATTCTGATCCTTTGGGGGTTAACCTCCGCCTGCATGTTTTTCGTCAAAAGCGAAACTCAGTTTTACGTCTTGCGCTTCTTTCTAGGTGTGTTTGAAGCCGGTTTCGCGCCGGGCATGATCTTCTATCTCACCTATTGGTATGGACAAGATCGCATGGCACGCGTCATGGCCACGGTCATGCTCGCAGCGCCACTTGCCGGCATTTTCGGTGGTCCTCTTTCCGCCTGGATCATGAGTTCATTTCACACCACGGCGTCCCTGTCTGGCTGGCAATGGATGTTCCTGATCGAAGGCGCGCCTTGCGTGCTGCTGGGCGTCATGGCGCTGTGGTTCCTTCCTGATCGTCCATCAGATGCAAAGTGGCTGACGCGCGAAGAAAAACAACTGATTACGGCGTCGCTGGCGCCTGAGCAAACCCACCATCATTCATTCCGGCAAGTGGCGAAAGATCCGCGGGTTTACCTGATGGCGGCGGCCTATTTCTGCCTCATTTGCGGCATCTATACCCTCGGGTTCTGGCTACCCACGATCATTCGCGAAACCGGCGTCACCGACTTGCTGCAGATAGGCTTTTATTGCGCGATACCTTACATTTTCACCGCTATCGCCATGCAGGTCTTCAGTCGTCGCTCTGACCGACTCAATGAGCGTCGCTGGCACACCGCAATCCCCGCATTGATCTGCGCTGTGTGTTTGGTCGCCTCGACCCTGTTCAGCGGACAACTGATTTTTTCCATGATCTGTCTGACCGTTGCCACTTCATCGGTCTGGGTTGCCTATACGATCTTCTGGACCCTCCCCTCCCAACACCTCAAGGGCGATTCGGCAGCCGGAGGTATCGCACTGATCAACACCATTGGATTGATGGGCGGCTTCTTCAGCCCGACGATCATGGGCTACGCCAATACGGTAACCGGCAACACACAAGCAGGATTACTCGTCATGGCTGCCCTGCTGTTGCTCGGTTCGATATTGCTGGCGGCCAACCACTTGCCTGTTCGCAAGCTGAACCCCATCCCGGCACATACAACGACAACGAAGGAACAGGTCTTATGACAGGTCGAATTTTGATCGCTGGTTTCCAGCACGAAACCAATACGTTCGCGCCCTCAAAAGCCCACTACAGCAACTTCGAGCGCGGCGAAGGGTTTCCACAAATGGCACGAGGGGTGGACGTTCTTGCCATGCGGGACATTAACCTCCCCATCGGCGGTTTTATCCTTGAAGCAGAAAAACTCGCCTACGAACTCATACCCGTCATTTGGGCAGGCGCAAGTCCGTCGGCGCATGTCACGGAGGATGCATTCGAACGCATCAGTGAGGAAATCCTCGCCGCTGCACGTCGCGAGCGGTTCGATGCCGTGTACCTGGACCTGCACGGCGCCATGGTTGCAGAACATGTCGACGATGGCGAAGGTACGCTATTGAAGCGGCTGAGAGACGCCGTCGGCCCCCACGTACCCATCATTGCGTCCCTTGACCTGCACGCCAACATGACGGAACTCATGTTTGCCAACAGCGATGCCTTAGTGGCCTTCCGAACCTACCCTCATGTCGATATGGCTGCCACCGGCGCCAAAGCGGCTGGACTTCTTTCCTGGCTGCTCGACAACAGACGCGAATTGAAGCGGGTCTCGAAGCGACTGCCTTTTCTGATTCCGATCAACTCGATGTGCACCCTGCTTGAACCTGCCCTCGGCGTGTATGAGCAGTTGGAAGTGCTGGAAAACGCTGAGATCCTCTCCTTGTCGTTTGCGCCAGGGTTTCCTGCGGCGGACTTCCCGGAATGCGGTCCTGTGGTGTGGGGATATGGGCGTGACGAGGCAGCGGTTGAGCGCGCCGTTCAACAGCTGTATCAAAAAATTGTCGACGAGGAATCACGTTGGAAAGTTGAGTTTCTGTCGCCAGACGATTCGGTCATCGAGGCGATGCGTTTAGCGGCATCTGCCGATCGCCCGGTGGTCATCGCAGACACCCAGGATAATCCCGGCGCAGGTGGGGATTCCAACACCATGGGCATGCTGCGGGCGTTACTGAAACAGGGTGCTACGCAAGCAGCAATAGGGCTGATCTTCGATCCGGCCGCTGCGCAGATGGCCCATCGTGCAGGCATTGGCGCCTCTTTAGTCATGGAACTGGGCGGGCAATCGATGACCCCAGGCGATGCACCATTGGCCGGACGTTTTGAGGTCATCTTCCTGTCCGACGGATGTTGCCAGTTCGACGGCCCGATGATGAACGGCATGCGAGTGGATGTTGGCCCCGCGGCATGCCTGAAGATCGAGGGTGTTCTGGTGGGGGTGAGCTCCGGAAAAACCCAGATGCTGGATAGAAACCTGTACCGGATGGTGGGCATTGAACCGGAAAAAATGAAAATCCTGGTCAACAAAAGCTCTGTCCATTTCCGCGCCGACTTTCAAGCGATGGCACATGCCGTGCTCGTCGCGAAGGCACCTGGACCGATGATTGCGGACCCGGCGGATTTACCCTGGAAAAACCTTGCACCCGGCCTTCGTACCAGTCCCTTGGGTCAATCATTCGACAAGCCAGCTTGATTGGCTGACGTCCTTGGTTCCTGCCAAACACGCTTCGTGGCGGCGTCGTTGCTCAAAAAGCAACGGAGCCACCCGCAAGTTACTGTTGAAACTCGCCTTTTTGTTCCCCACCATGAGGCAACCCTTTTAATCCACCCTTAGATAACGCTTGATGCACGATGTAATTTCTGAGTATCAAAAAACAAAATAGCCATAAGTTAGTCAGGTATGCATGCCGCTGCACATATAGAACAAGGAAAGTTGCATGAGCCTACTCACTGAAAACCCAAGGTTCGCCATCGTTCTCGCTATTTTTGGCTCCCTCGCAATAGTACTGGCCGCGAGAATTGTGCATCTGTCGATTTTTTCTCATGAATTCTTGAATAACGAAGGGCGTAAACGCTCAACGCGAATGATTGAAACAATACCCGTGCGCGGCACTGTTTTTGATCGCTTCAGTAACCCCCTGGCGGTCTCTACCCCCGTCAGCACCTTGTGGGTGAATCCCAGGCAGTTTGCGCCAACTGATCAGCAGGTAAGCCTGTTGAGTGAACACCTTGCCGTGGAGGCTGCACGGATCAGACAATTGACATTGAACACTCAGGGCAAATCGTTCGCTTATTTAGTCAGAAGGATTGATCCAGCAATCGCAAACAAAGTAGTAAAACTATCTATTCCCGGCGTATATGAACGCCAGGAGTACAAGCGATTCTATCCACAAATTTCGATGATGGCTCAGACACTGGGCTTCACCAACATTGACCAGAAAGGCATTGAAGGCATCGAGCTAATGTATGACCGCGAATTATCAGGAACGCCGGGGCTGCAAGAGCTTACTTTAAATCGGCTCAAACACATCACCCGTGAGATTGTCGTGCGCAAGCCCGTCATTCCTGGAGACGACTTACATTTAACAATTGATTCGGTCCTTCAACACCACGTTGAAAAAGCACTCTGGAAAGCGCTTAAAGATAATGCAGCCCAGTCGGTAAGCGCCATTCTCATACACGCCAAGACAGGAGAGATACTGGCACTCTCCACCGTCCCTTCATTCAATCCAAATGCGCGTAAAGGTTTTCGCCCGGCGGTTATTCGAAATCGTGTATTTACCGATGTCTACGAACCGGGCTCAGTGATAAAGCCCTTGAGCATGGCCGCCGTCTTGACGGCAGGTGTCGTTGCCAAAGATGCCATTATCCAGATCGCACCAGGCTTCGTTAAGATTAATGGTCATACGATTCGGGACGTGGGAAGGGACAATCAGTTGGATTTACCCGGAATCCTTCGTCGCTCTTCAAATGTCGGAATGAGCAAGATCGCCATATCAACCGGTGGTGCCGTCATTTCACAAATGCTGCGGGATGCAGGATTCGGGAGTGACACCTCTGTGCTCTTTCCAGGGGAAAGTGTCGGGTTTGTTCCAACCAGGAGAATATGGTCGGATATCGCCACGGCAAGCCTTTCATACGGATACAGCCTGTCGGTCAATCTGGCTCAGTTAGTTCAGGCCTATACCGTTTTTGCAAATGATGGAAACCTGGTTCCCTTATCGATCATTAAAGGCCAGCCTCAGACACCGCGCAAAGTCATGAGCCCGGAGGTCGCCAACAGCATCCTCGATATGCTGGTGCACGCAGTGGATGGACCTGGCGCAGGCGGAAAGCGAGCAGCCATCGAGGGTTATGCCATCGCGGGCAAAAGCGGAACATCACGCAAGGCCTCCAGTGGCGGGTATCAAAACAATGCATACCGGGCGATGTTCGTCGGTATCGCACCGGCCAATGCACCGGAGTTCATCATGGCTGTTCTAGTGGACGAGCCTACGGCCAAGGGTTACTTCGGTGGAGCGATTGCAGCACCGATTTTCAAGGAGGTACTCGAAGACGTCCTTCGCCTCAGAAATGTACCGAGTGATCAAAGTCCAAGCCTACCGGCAATACAGGGCTGATTTGCAGGAAAACAGTACGTATCCACCTTCTAGATAATTACTTACCAAAGGATAGATAAAATGAGAAAAAACCTATGGATGGTCGTTGCAGCGACGTCCCTTGCCATCGGTACAGCGTTTGCTCAAGCACCTGCAAAAACTGAAGTGACCAGCGACGCTCCCGTTGGAGCATTGAACGAATGCTACGACACCCTTGGTGATCAACCTCGGACCGCCTTGCAGCCTTGTCTTGAGCGCAAGACCAGTGAAGCCTTGGCACAAATGCATATCGCCTACAAAAAACTGGAAGCCGGGACAAAGGAAGTCGATTCGAGTTCGACGCCCAAAGCACTGGCCTCGCTGCTCGCTTCTCAGCAGGCTTTCGAGGCGTTCAAAGATGCGCAGTGCCAGTGGACGGGAGACGCCATGATGGGGGGCTCGGGCTCTGGAGATGTTGTAAGTGCTTGCAAAGTCGATTTGATCCGTTGGAGAACAACGCAACTTTCCGATTGAATAGTCAGCCCCAGGCGACTGGCAATACCCGAGTTTGGTAAGCCAAAGGATCAGGGCAGGTTTTCAAGTAGCTCCAGTGCCCGATCGAAATCGAAGCTTTCGGCTTGCTGGACCACCCGATGCAACTGCTCAGCCATCCGCGAACCGGACGTCAGCGTCTGGAGCTTGTGCAAAGCCGTCAGCGCCTGGGTGTCACTCTCGGCCAGCAGATACCGGACGTGGGCCAATTGCGTATGCCATTCGCTGTCGAGTGGCACCGTAGGCTCTTCGGCCAGTGTCGGTTCGGTAAGCAGCGATAGCCCCTCCAGCACAGGTGTCAGGCAGCGTTCGACCTCGGCCAGTCTATCTGCCACGTCCTGCTCCTCGCCTGCGCTCAGGCACACCTGCTCCAATTGGCTGGCGGCGTTTGCCACGCCAACGGCACCGATGTTGCCCGCCGTACCTCGCAAGGTATGCGCCAGCCTGATTGTCACCGAAGGATCGCCCTGCCCTCGGGCATCCAGAAACTCGGCGCAAAAAGCCTGTTGGCTGACGTGAAATTTGCGCAGCAGGCGCAGGTAAAGCTCGACCTTGCCCATGCAGGTGCGGAGGCCCGCGTTCAAATCAATGCCAGGAAGACTGGCTGGCAGGCCCGCCGTCAACGGGGTGACCGGTGAAACATCGACCGACGGCGCGCCACGGCCAGGTTCGGGGTGTATCCACTTGGCCAATGTGGCGAACATGTCCTCGACGTTCAACGGTTTGGAAATGTGAGCGTTCATGCCGCAGTCAAGCGCCCGTTCACGGTCCCCCGCCATCGCGTCGGCCGTCATGGCGATCACCGGCAGATTCGCCCAACGTGGCTGCTCGCGGATCTTGCGGGTCGCGGTGTAACCGTCCATCACCGGCATCTGGCAGTCCATCAACACACCGTCGAAGTCGTCATCACGCGCCAGCTGTTCGAGTGCTTCTTCGCCGTGAATGGCCAGACGCAGCTCGATCCCGGCACTCTCCAGCAGTTCACACGCCAGCTCACGGTTCAGCTCATTGTCCTCGACCAGCAGCAGGCGCGCGCCACGTAGGCTGGCCATGGCACTGGCGCTCTGGCCGAGTCGCTCGCAAGCCCGGCGATCGGTCTGAGGACGGTTGCCCAGCACGCTGCCCAGCGCCTCAAGCAACGTCGAAGGCGTCACCGGTTTGGTCAGCACCACCGGCAATTGGATGCCGTACCGGATGGCCTCTTCACGGGCCTCCTCGCGCCCGAACGCGGTGACCATAATCACCGAGGGCGTTTGCGCCAGTTTCGCTGCGTGCATCTGCCGCACCGTCGCCACGCCGTCCATGCCAGGCATGCGCCAATCCATCAGGACCAGGTCATAGGGCAGCGTTTTGGCTTCGGCCTCCACCAGCAAGTCCAGTGCGGCCCGGCCACTGTGCGCGACGTCCACTTCCACGCCGAAACTGCGCGTCATGTCAGACAAAATCTCGCGTGCGCTGGCGTTGTCGTCGACCACCAACACGCGTTTGCCCACCAGTTCGGCGGCGGTCACCATGCGCCGCAACGGGACCTCGCGCTGCACGCCCAGGCTCACCTCGAAATGGAACGTGGAGCCTTGGCCCGGCTCGCTCTCCAGCCAGATTTTCCCACCCATCAGCTCCACCAGATGCCGGGAGATGGCCAGGCCCAACCCGGTGCCTCCGTATTTACGGGTCGTGGAGCTATCGGCCTGACTGAATGGCTGGAACAGGCGCGAGCATTGCTCGGCGCTCATGCCAATTCCGCTGTCACGCACCCAGAAATGCAGTTGCGCCTGCTCTCCTGCGGCGCCGCGCAGCTCTACACCAAGCACGATCTCGCCCTGCTCGGTGAATTTCGTCGCGTTGTTGCCCAGGTTGACCAGCACCTGCCCCAGGCGCAACGGATCGCCAATCAACGCGGTCGGCAGTTCGGGAGCAATGTTGAAGAGCAATTCCAGGCCTTTGTCCTCGGCTTTCAGGCCAATCATGTTGGCAAAGCCGTCGAGTACGTTTTCAAGGTAGAAGGGAATGTGCTCGAGGTGCATTTTGCCGGCCTCGATTCTGGAGAAATCGAGGATGTCGTTGATGATCACCAACAGGTACTCCGCCGAGCGATGGACCTTTTCAATGTAATTGCGCTGGCGCGGATCGAGCTCGGTGCGCAAGGCCAGGTGACTCATGCCGATGATGGCGTTCATCGGCGTGCGGATCTCGTGGCTCATCGTCGCCAGAAAGTTGCTCTTGGCCCGGGTCGCCTCTTCTGCGGCCTCGCGGGCCCGCTGCACCTCGGCTTCGGCGATCTTGCGATCGGTGATATCGAAGTACCAGTTGGCCCCCATGCCCCGTTCTCCCAGCGTCAGCGTGATGGCCGACACCAGTACGTCGAAGTGTTCGCCCCCGGCACGCTGCAGACGGGCCTCGAAGTTCAGCACCGCACCTTGCGACGCCGCTTCGAGAAAGCGCTGGTGCGCCCCAGGATCAACCCAGAACTGCGCCGGGTCCGCGCCCTCGAGTTCATCGAGGCGGGTCCCGAACAAGCTGTCGAACTGCGGATTGCAGTAGGTCGGGCGGCCATCGACATCTCTGATCACCATGGCCACCGGGCTGCTATCGAGTACGGCGCGCAACTGTGCCTCACTGGCCTTCAGCGCCGCCTGCAACTGACGACGCTCACTGACGTCGCGCACCGAAGCGCACACGCAGATTTCGCCTCCTTCCAGACTTGGTAAATGCGACAGACTGATCTCTGCCGAGAAAAAGCTACCGTCCTTGCGCACGCCTTGCAGGTCGTCCAGGTTGGCCCCCATCTGGCGAGTGTCACCATGCGCGGTGAATCCCTGTCGCAGCGCCACATGACGCCCGCGACTGGCCACTGGCACCAGGCGTTCGATGGCCTCGCCGATCAACTCACCGGCGTTGTAGCCGAACAACTGGTCCAGTTGGCGATTGGTTCGCAGGATATGCCCCTCGGCATCCACCACCAGCATGCCGTCCGGCGCCGCTTCGATAATCCCGCGATACCAGGCCTCGGTCGCGCGCAACGCCACTTGCTGGGACTCGAGCACCTGCGCCTGCTGCTCCAGTTGCAGCGCTTGTTCCGCCACTTCACTCGCCTGGCGACGGGTTTCTGCCAATAGGGTCTTGACCGCCTGATTACGCTCCAGGATCGCCATGGCCGCCGCCAGACGCGGGATGGCTTCCTGCAACAGCAGCATCTCGCGCTCGCCTAACGGCGCCAGCCCGGCCAGCTCGAGCACGCCCAGCAATCGCTCGCCACGCATGATGGGTTGCAACAACAGGCATCTGGCCGGGGTTTCGCCAAGCGGCGAGTGCAAACGCCAGTAATGCTCGGGCAGCGGGTGAAGCTGACGTGGCTGGCGATCCGCCGCGCACTGCCCCAACAGGCCATCGCCGAACAGGACTTCCTCCTCCGGTGGCCGCTCGGCATCGGTGGCATAGCGCCCCATCAGCAGCAGCTTGCCGGCTTCCTCGTGTGCGCTGTAAAGCACCCCTTGGCAGATGCCTTGCGGGCTGGCCATGTGTTGCAGGAATACCTGCGCCAGCTCGGCGGGCGTTTCTGCCTGCTGCAAATCGACCTGCAATTGGGCGGTCTGCGCCTTGATCCAGCGCTGACGTTCCAGTTGTCGAGACTGCGTCTGCAGCGTGGCAATGGCCCGCGCCAGATCGCCCGTTTCGTTGTTCATGTCGGTGTGGGGAATCGGCTGATCGAGCTCGCCGGCGGCCAACTCGTCCACCGCCACCCGCACCCGGTTAAGCGGATTGCGAATCGACTGGCTGACCAGCCAGGACAGCAGCAGCGCCAGCGACAAGCCACCCAACAACAGCACGTAAGTCAGCTTGGTGCTGCGCTCGGCATAATCGGCAATGTCCTTGGCCGTTTCGCGAATCGTGTCGCCCTTTATCTGCGCAACCGTGTTCAACAACGCGTCGGCCTGCTGGTCAAGTTGCTGGAACTCATTGCTGTTGAGCAGCAACAACGCCTGCCCCTGCCGCCCCTGATCAATCATGACAAAGGCTTGTTCTCTATTGCGCTGCAATTGTTGCAGCAGCACATCCAGCTCGGCCAGGCGCGCGAGGTTTTCCGGACGCCTGAGGGTCAATTTGGCTTGGGCCAGTGCCTGTTGCAGACGACCCTGGGTCTCACGCATTTGCTGCAGGGATTCAACACGGATCTGCGCGCTGTCGGTGCCTACCGCACGCTGCAAGGCCTGCAGCATATGAGGCAGTTGCACCCGTGCCTCATACAAGTGCTCCATGCCGACCAGTTCCTGAAGATAGAGGTTTTGCATGTCGTGCTTGAGCGACTGCTGGGTACGCAGGCTTTGCACGCCGAGTACCAACACCAACAGCAGCAGCGCGGCGAACCCCAGGATCAGTTTGTGCAGCAGCGCAAGACGCTCAAGCAGGGGGCGCAATCCAGTCATAACTATCCTCGTGAACCTGATGAAAACACTGGCAATGGGGCATGCAGTCGCAGGTTCATGGTGTCTGGCCGATGCGCTCCAGGGCAGCCCGCTGGCCGGCCATGTCCAGATCGGTATCGGCGAAACGCTCGGCAACGGCCTGGAACTGTTCAACGCAACTCAGAAAGGCATCGCAGATGTCCGGGTCGAAGTGCGTGCCTCGCCCCTGCCGAATAATCTCGACGGCCTGTGCGTGGGGCATCCCCGATTTATAGACCCGTCGGCTGATCAGCGCGTCATAGACGTCGGCCACTGCCATCATCCGTGCGCTGATGGGGATGTCGTCGCCAGCCAGTCCCTGCGGATACCCGCTGCCGTCCCATTTTTCCTGGTGACTGTAGGCAATCTCCTTGGCCAGACTGAGGAAGTCGGCGCGAATGCCCAGCGCATCCTCGGCATGCTGGATCGCGTCACGTCCTAACGTTGTATGGGTCTTCATGATCTCGAACTCTTCCTCGGTGAAGCGTCCCGGCTTGAGGAGGATGTGGTCGGGAATGCCGATCTTGCCGATGTCGTGCAGGGGCGCCGACTTGAACAGCAACAGGATGGTCTCCTCGCTGAGGAAGTGACTGAATCGCGGATGATCCCGTAGATGCTCTGCCAGCACCTTGACGTAATGCTGGGTCCGCCGGATGTGGTTGCCCGTTTCGTTATCGCGGGTTTCCGCCAGTGACGCCATGGCCTGGATGGCCACGTCCTGGATCGCAATCACCTCGCGAGTCCGGCGCACCACTTCCTGCTCAAGGTAGTCGTTGTGATCGCGCAGGAAGTCTGCCGCCGCCTTGATCTTGAGCTGGGTATCCACCCGCGCCAAAACCAGCGCCGGCCGGATCGGTTTGGTAATGTAGTCGACGGCGCCCAGTTCCAGTCCATGGATCTCGTCCTCGGTCCCGGCCATGGCCGTCAGGAAGATGATCGGAATGTCGCGGATGCGCGGGTCGCGTTTGATCTGATCCGCCACTTCATGGCCGGACAGCCCGGGCATCATCACATCCAGCAGGATCAAGTCCGGCAGTGTGTCGCCCTGCAGAATTCGCAACGCTTTCTCACCGCTATGAGCGGCCTTGACCCGATAACGATCCTTGAGCAGATCCGTCATCAGCATCAGGTTATCGGGTGTGTCATCGACCACCAGGATGGTAGGCGGACTGAAGCGACGCTGTTCGACACTCATGGGGGCGGCTCCCTTGCCATGCATTGGCATCCCAAGGCGACATTTACGCCCCGGCGCAAGGAAGCTTAGCTGCTGTTCTTGAAGACCGGCTTCGATCTAAAGCATTTTCTCCAGGCCGATCTTGTCGCTGAGCCAGGCCTTGAAGCTGCGCCAATGCCCGCCCGGCTCCGTTCGCAACGTATGCAGGCGACCGTCGTCCTCCGTGAGCCAGACGACTTCGCCCTTTTCCAGGCGAGCCTGGTAGCTCACGGCGGGCGCCATGCCCTCAAGCGCCAGTTCGCGCATGTAGCCGGCCAGCTCAGGGCTGTCGACCAGCACGCCGACTTCGGTATTCCACAGCACTGAGCGCGGGTCGAAATTGAAGGAGCCGATGAATACTTTCTGCTGGTCCAGGATCATCGCCTTGGTGTGCAAGCTCGAGTCCGAGCCGCCACTGAAACCACGGGAAGAACCGCCACTGGGATCGTCCGGCTGGAGCCGCAGTTCATAAAGTTTCACGCCATGTTCGAGCAGGGTCTTGCGGTAAGGCGCATAACCGCCATGCACTGCAGGAACGTCGGTGGCTTCCAGTGAGTTGGTCAACAAACGCACATCAACGCCGGCATCGGCACGCCCGATAAGGTAGCGCATCCCCGACTTTTGCGGGACAAAATAGGCGGAGATCAGGATCAGGTCCTGATTGACCTTATCAAGCTCAGGCCGCAGTTGTGTGGCCATCAACAGCGCTCGGGCCGGTTCATCGTCGGCCAGCACTTTGCTCGGTGCATCCCACATCGCCTTGCTGTGCGCCCAGATCAGCTGCTTGCGCCAGGTCTCGAGCTGCGGTTGAGTCCGGTAGGTCATGAGGTGATCGTACAAAGCGCTGTTCTCGACGCGGGTGCTTTGCAGCGATTTCTCGAGGCGTTGCCGACTGTTCAGCAAGTCTTCGGCGGTTGGCTTGTTGGACACCAGGGCACTGATAGGCTGGCTCAGGGCGCTGTTCCAGTATTGATCGAAACTGCGGCCCAACTGTGCGGCGACCGGGCCGACGCACAGCAGGTCCATGTCGGTGAAGTTGCGATCGAGCTTGGCGTCGAAATACTCATCCCCCAGATTGCGTCCGCCGACGATGGCCGCGCTGTTGTCGGCCAGCCATAGCTTGTTGTGCATGCGACGGTGCTGTTGGGACAGATTCAGCAGGCGGCCCATGGTTCGGGTGACCATCGTGCTGCGCCCCAAATGCAAAGGGTTGAAGACGCGGATATAGATATTCGGGTGCGCGGCCAGGGTCGCGATGACTTCTTCCTGTCCGTCGCTGGCGGTGTCGTCGAGCAACATGCGCACCCGTACGCCGCGATCGGCGGCCAGCAACAATTCATGCACCAGTGCCCGGGTGCTGAGACCGTTGTGCACGATGTAGTACTGCAGATCGACGCTTTTCTGCGCATTGCGAATCAACTCGGCACGCGCCCGGAACGCCTCGCTGCTGTTAGGCAGCAAGCGAAAACCCGAGCGCCCTTCATGCGGGGCTGCCTGGTTCTGGAGGGAGCGCCCGAACGCCGATTTGCTGGCGGGTATTGCCTCGCTGAATTCGTGGGGCAAGCGCGTGGTGGAACAGCTGACGACCAGCAGCGCGAGAAACAGTGCGGGGAAGAACCAAGGCATGAACAAGGCGCTCGTCCTCAACCTCGACGGGGGCGTCCCGGCCTCGGGAGCCCGTCTATAGCCGCCGGTTGCCCCCACAAGGGTTCGCCGACGGCAACAAGGATTCCCTCAGGCTGGGTGCCGGATGCAGAGACCATCGAGCCCACGGCAATCTGCACAACTTTTTTTAGTAAAGCCCGGTTCAAGCGGCCTGTCGAAAATTAACCGCAGGACTGTTCCTGTGCTGCACCGTCTAATCTGAGTAGGGCAAGCCCCTAAACACGCCTCTCGATCAGGGGAAACAGGATGACCAAAAAAACTGCGCGCCACGGCTGTTCAAGGTTTCTGCTCTCCCTGCTCGTCCTCAGCCTGGCGCTGACAACAGGATGTTCAAGAAAAGTGCACAGGGATCCCTATGCGCTTTCAAGCTTTGGCTCAAATTGCTATGCGAAAGCGCTACCCACTACCGGCGAGGGTGGTCTGGCCTGGGGCGACACCTTGAACATGGCGCGCAAGAAATCCATGGACAATTGCATACGCTATGCCGGTCGCTCCGGTGGCACGCCGAAGACCTGCCAGGTGGTGGTCGCGGAGTGCAAAAATCAATAGCGGCCCAAGACGGCGGACCAGAGCTTAACCCTGCCGCACAATGTCGACCGAGATCTCCACCGCCGCTACCGTTCCTCTGTTCTCCAGCCAGTGTGTGGTGTTCCTGTCTTCCGGCCAGCCCACTCCCGGGCCATAGTCCGTGGCGACACCGTTGCGGTGATCGGTGATCGTTCCTTGCAGGATGTAGACGGTGCCGGGTCGGTCTACATGGTTGTGAATCGGCCCGAAGACGCCTCCAGGCTCGATGGTCACCCTGCGCATTCTGAGTTGGCGCCCTGCCATGCCCTCGATCTCAGGACCCAGGTCAATCGTTGCCAGTAACTGCACCGCAACGCCTTTTGTCTCGGGTGCCGCCTGCTCATTACTCATCACCTATTCCTCTCTGTACAGACCGGGCCTGACTGTTAGTAAACACCCTTAAAGCGTGTGTGCACTCGAGAGGCGACAAAGGATCGATCAGCGGTTCAGACGTGTCATGAAATGAAAAGAAGGTGTCGTCGAATGAATGGTCGGCCACAAAAAAATACGCGTAAAACACGTCACTAACCGTAGTGGCGCTGCGCCTCTTTCGTACCTCCAAAACATAATAATCCGAAGAAGGATCGCGTTTTATGCGTGTGAATTTGCCTGTAACCGAGCATGAAAGACTCTTCCCCGCAGAACAACGGTTGATCTCCACAACCGACCTTGATAGCCGAATCACTTACTGCAATGAAGCGTTTGTGGCCATCAGCGGTTTCACCCATGACGAATTGATCGGCCAGCCGCATAACCTGGTCCGACACCCTGATATGCCGCCCGGGGTCTTCATTCATATGTGGCACACCATCAAGCAAGGCAAACCCTGGATGGGGATTGTGAAAAACCGCGCGAAAAATGGTGATTTCTATTGGGTCAGCGCCTACGTCACACCCATCTTTGAAAACGGACGATTGAGTGGCTATGAGTCGGTTCGTTCGGTGCCCACTCGCGACCAGGTCCGCCGGTCCTCGGCACTCTATGCGAGGATGCGGGCCGGCAAACCGATCGTTTCGCTGAGTGCACGGATTTTCCGGCCGATGCAACACGGCTGGCCATTATTGATGGCAGGTGTGGTTTCACTTCTGGCTGATCAGTGGCTCCCAAAAGTGGCAGCCCAAGGGGTTCTGTTGGCGAGCCTGGGTATCGCCTGGTACTTGATCGAGTCCCGACATCGCCGAGCCACCGAGCGCACCCTGGCCGAGCATCCGAAAGCCTTTTCCGATCCGTTGGTCGCGCTCACCTTCAGCGACAACCACGGCCCCCAGGGTCGGCTCGACATGGCCATGCTCAGTGAGGAAGCACGCTTGCAGACAGCCTTGTCCCGACTGGTCGATGCCGGGATCAATGTGAAGGCCAAGGCCGCACAGTCCTCCGAACTCTCGGGTGCGCAAGCGCAGTCACTGGATCGCCAGCGCAGTGAAACGGATCAGTCCGCCGCCGCCATTTCGCAGATGGCGGCAACGAACCAGGAAGTGACGCAAAACGTCATGAACACCGCGCATGCCGCGTCCGAAGCCGACCAGTTGACTCGCGAAGGCAGTGAGCTGGCCGTGCAAAGCCTGAGCGCCATGCAGGCCATGAACGATGCCGTCAACGAAATCGGCCAGGCGGTCAACGCATTGGCGATCGAGACGCAAGCCATCGGCAGTGTCGTGGACGTCATTACGTCCATCGCCGAACAGACCAACCTGCTGGCGCTGAATGCGGCGATCGAGGCGGCCCGGGCAGGTGAACAAGGGCGCGGCTTTGCCGTGGTGGCCGACGAGGTGCGCTCCCTGGCACAACGCACCCGCACCTCCACCGAGCAGATCCACGGCATCATCGCGTCACTGAACATGGGCGCCGATCGCGCCGTCTCAACGGCCAGCCGGGGTGAGCAGATTTCCCGCGACAGCATGCAGCGTGTCGAGGCGGTACAGTCGGCGCTGGTCGGCATCAGTGAAGCCGTCAGCCGAATCACCGGCATGAGCCAGCAGATGGCGTCGGCATCGGAAGAACAAAGTCACGTGACTGAAGACATCAATCAGCAGATTACACGGATCGCTCAGCTGTGCGATCACAGTGCCGGGCAGGCCAAGCAAGGTGCTGCGATCAGTCGGGATCTGGAGGGAATGGCTGAGTATCTGCACGGATTGGCAGAGCGTTTTAACCGATAGGTATTAGTGACGGTTGACCTACAGGGTGCTGAATCAGCACCCTGCGGTCATCACGGGCAGCACTTCCGTAAACAGGAGTCCCCCATCAGCAGGACAACGTTGCCAGATAATACGCCGTCGACCTTCCAAAATATCTAGGATCGACGACCCGGTTGGAACCCATGACGTCTCGCACTCAACACGGCCAGTAGGCTCAAAACTGCAAGAACCAATAGCGTCCATGGGAAAGAGCCAGGACCGGCGTATTGAAGTAACACTCCCCCCAGCAGCCCACCGCCGGCGACAGCAAGATTGAATACGGTTACCAACATTGACTGCGCGACATCTGTCCCTTCACCCGCGTTATCCGCGATGGCTGTCTGCAACAGCGTTGGCGCCCCACCGAAGGTCAGCCCCCACAAGGCAATACCAGCCAGCGTAACCATTGAGCTGCCATTGGCGAAGCCAATGATTAATGCAGCTGCGGCAAACAGAGCGAGGCTGAGAATCGTCAGCATCCTGAGAGAGCGATCTACAAACACCCCCGTTATCCAGATTCCGAGGACGGAAGAGGCACCAAACAAAAACAACACAACATCCACATATTCGGCAAGTCCCACTGACGCCAGATAAGGTGCGATATAGGTGTAGAGGATGTTGTGAGCCAAGATCCAGGCAAAGATCACAAAGAGGACTGACCGGATACCCGGGGTAAGGAAAATTTCGCGAATGGATTGACGCTTTGAAGACGATTGACCGGGGTAATCAGGAATACAGGATCGGACCCAAATCAACAGTGCAAATGAAAGCCCCGACATTATCCAAAATACGCCTCTCCAATCCGAAAGACCGCCCAGCCAGGTGCCCAATGGAACACCAATAGACAGAGCGATGGGTTGGCCAACCCCGACAATTGCCAAGGCGCGTCCTTGAAGATGGTTAGGGACCATGCGTCTGGCGTAGCCAGCCAGCAGCCCCCAAATAAGACCCGCCGCCATACCTGCAATAAATCGCGAGACAAGTATCACTACGAAATTAGAAGAAAGCGCGGTAATTGAGTTGAAAACCAGCAAACCAAGAATAGCCAGAAGAAACAGAGGTCTCCTCCGCCAACTGCGTGTGGCTGCAACGATTGGAATCGCGGCTAAAACCGAACCCAACGCATAGAGAGTTACCAACTGACCGGCGAAAGCCTCTGAAACGCCAAGGCTTGATCCAATCTGTGGCAACAGTCCCGCCGGCATGGTTTCAGTCATGATGGCAATGAAACCCGCCAGGGTAAACGCCAGTAACTTCCAAATAGGAATACGTTCGCTATAGCCGATATCGGAAATAGGCTGATTGGAAAAACTGCTGTCCTGAGCTGTCATAATACGTTCACCGCTTTAATAATTTGGGACTTTGCAAAGTAGATGCGCACGCTGGAGAATCTCGTATTCATAAACGTCCGCGTGCCATCCAAGGGGGTCAACAGGCTCGAGTGCTATTGATATTTTTACGATACTTTCAACAGCACTAACTCAAGGCTCGGGTACCGCGTCACCTCAAACGCGATAGATCCACGTTAACTTGCTTTGTTTTATCAATCAGTACAGCCAAGACGCGTTCGTACTGAGGGTGTTCAACGCAGGTTTTACATCGCATTAACACGATTATCTAAAACAGCCAGACTTCTGGAATGATCAGTACAATACTAGGCAAAAAAATTTAACTGAGCTTGGTTATTCTAAAAAAACGGGCCTCAAAGAGCACTTATTGCGACGTCAACAATGTCTCCCAGCCTTTCCGCACGCTCTTCTTGTGCACTTCCTTTGCCAAGCACCCTGATACCCTGAATTGTGCTGACAAAGAATCTCGCGAGTGCGCCGGGATTTTTTTCTACGGATATTTCGCCGCTCTCCTGGCCTCGCTTTATCAGCCCCTTAAGGGCCCGCTCCATGCGCGAAAAGTTTTGGGCGACCAAACTTGCTATTTCCTGATCATGCCTTGCCAACTCTAACGAGGCATTGGCGACCATGCACCCCAGACTCTCTTTATCGTTGAGTTCTTCCGAAACAATTTTCATCAGCAGTTTGCGCACAATATCTCGCACCAAACCTTCCTCTGATAAAATCGAGATATTTGGCGCAGTGAGTTGGTAATAACGGCGAAGAGCAAATTCATAGAGACCTCGTTTGCTGCCGAACGCGTTATAGAGACTTCCGCGTCCTAACCCCGTTCCGTCTACAAGATGTTGAATACTTGCTCCGCTATACCCTCGCAACCAGAAAACATGCATAGCCGCTTCGGCTATGGCATCTGAGTCAAACTCCTTGGGTCTCATAGGGTGTGCGCTCTGGAATGATCGTTCCAAACAATCTAAAGCGTCCATGCCCGATAGTCAACACACGATTGAGCGCTCTGAAACGGGTCTCTTGGCCTTTACCGTAAACAGGGCAATACTAAAAAATGATCTTCAGCACACAAAAAATCCTGTAATTGCCGAAAATCGGCTCCATCCCCGGGCTTACTTCGAAAGCTCTTGCAACAAAGTTTGAAATCGTGCTGCAGCAATCCACCTGTGGATTCAATCGGTCAGAAGCAACCATCCGCAAACGTATAATTCAACGCTGATGATTGGAGCCGCATTGGTCAAAAGGAGATCGGGTGGGGGCATTACGCAGGTTCGCCCCCCACTACTAATCCACAATAAACAACTTCGCCCCGGTGGTGGTGAACGACCGATGTCCCTCAGCATTATTACCCACCTGATAACTCATGCCCGGCGTCAGTGTGAACTGACGACCATCTTCCAGCTCTGTATGCAACTGCCCCTCCAGGCACAAAAGGATGTGCCCCCTCCAGCACCAGTGATCGGCCAGATACCCAGGGCTGTACTCGACCATCCGCACACGCGCTGAACCAAACTGGCAGGTCCGCCAATAGGCTGTGCCTGTCTGACCGGCATGCGCCACCGGCTCTATCGTTGACCAATCGGTGGTACCGAAAGGAATGGCAGTGAGATCCATGGTTGCCTCATCGAATTACAATAAATGCGGACCGTAACAATCTGGCGATGGTGCCGATAGACACAGACAGCCCGGATTTAGGGGATACAGGCGCTGCAAACCCGCAACAGGCTGGCGAGCCATCTCACTGTTGTTTCTGGCTTACCGTACTAGCGATGGTTGCGATAGCGTTCGGTCAACGACTGCACGAGGGTGACGTAGGATTGCGTCTCGGCGTAGGGAGGCACCCCGTTGTACTCGACCACGGACGCTTCGCCAGCGTTATAGCCTGCCAACGCCAGCACCTGGTTTCCGTTGAAGCGCTTGAGCAACCAGGCCAGGTAGCGCACGCCGCCACGGATGTTTTGTCGTGCGTCGAACGGATTGTCCACGGCGAAGCGCTCGGCGGTGGCGGGCATCAACTGCATCAGCCCTTGGGCGCCAGCCTCGGAAATGGCGTTGGGGCGAAACGCCGATTCGGCATGAATCACTGCGCGGACCAGCGCCCTGTCGACACCGTAATGACCCGCAGCGGCTTCGATCTCCCGCCGATAGGAATCAGTGTCCAGGCGCAGTGAGGCGACCTTGAAATCCTTCGGCACCCTGCACAGATAGCAGCCCTTGATGACATAGAGCTCAAGGACATCGACCCGTGCGGAGATGCCGACGGGACGTCGGCTCACATATTGACGAATACCCTTGTGCATGAAGGTGAACACCCGAACCCGCACCGCGCCTGAATCGTCGTCCTGCGCAAGCTGGGGCGGGTCAATTGTCTTAGTGCCGACACCGGCGCCCGCCGTGCCATTCAGGCGAGTGCAGCGGGCGTTGGACCTGGCTTGACTGGTGTAGCTGATGGCTCCGTCACTGGCTTGGCACTTGAACGTGGCGCTCGCGCACAGTGGAGCGGCCAGCAAGGCCAGCTCGATGCAGCCAAGAAGGCTCTTGCGAGCCCATCGCCATGCTCTGGAACTCATCACATCGCTCCGTGCCCGGGCGCAGCCTTTGGAGGCCTGTACTGGTGATCGCCTTTGTTCTGATAGTTATACCCCTTGTAACCGGTCAAGGAACTTGCATTGACGTACGGGCTGCCGGCGCTCCACGGCGAGGCCCAGACTTGATTGCTCGCACGACGCGACTTCCCAACTGTTGCATGGACGAAAGCTGAGTGCTTTGGCATTCCTGCCGGGAATGCAATGCATAAAATTAATGAATTTTTATTATCGCCGCTTATGACCTAAGTTGATTCCAAGGACATGGAGAACCGCCTTGAAATCACCACTTAACCCCGCTGAAAAGTTTGATAACACTCGGGCCAATGAGTACGGACGACAGAGCCGTATCGCACTGGCAGGTTATGACGCCTGTCAGGACTTGGTGGCGTGCATGCTCGCGGCAAGCCTTGGAAAGAGGGACTCGGCAAAAATACTGGTCGTTGGCGCTGGCGGTACGGCGCAGGAGATCATCGCGATGGCCAGGCTTGAGCCAGTCTGGCGCTTCACCGCCGTTGATCCGTCTGAGCCGATGCTGGAAACCGCAAAACAGCAGTTAGCCGTAAACAACGTGCTTGAAAGAACGGACGTGCATCTCGGGCACGTTGAAGACTTGGCCGCAGATGAGTCCTACGACGCAGCCACTTTGATTGGTGTACTCCACCATCTCGATGGGGATGATGCCAAGGGAGAAATTTTACGGTCCATTCGGGCTCGTCTGAAACCGGGGGCTCCACTGATTGTCGCCGGCAATCACTATGCCTACGCCAGCCAGCCGTTACTCCTGGCAGCCTGGGGGCAACGTTGGCGGCAGCACGGAGCCAGTCCGGATGAAGTGAAAGTCAAACTTGGGAAAATTCTTCAAGGCGCTGACCCTCCACATTCTGAGGCGGCTGTTCAGAAGCTTTTGCATGATGCGGGTTTTGGGGACGCTACTCGTTTTTTCAGCAGCCTGTTTTGGGGTGCCTGGTTAACGTGTAAAACAGTCTGAACGGCGATCTGACATGCACGGAGCTAGACTCCGCCGTCATCCCCTTTAGTTGGCGTAACAGCCGAACCTGCCAGCAGGCCGCCGTCAATGTTGAATTCACTGCCGGTGATGTATGTCGCTTCATCCGAGGCCAGTAACAGCGCCACGGCCGCCACTTCTTCGGGCATGCCAAACCGTCTGAGCGGCGTATCCCGGACCAGTGCGGCCATTCGTTCTTCACGCCCCTCGTCGGTGCCTAACATCGGCTCCCACATGGGCGTGAGGATCGCCGCCGGATGAATTGAGTTGCACCGAACCTTGAGGCCTTGCTCAGCGCAGTAAAGCGCCACCGTTTTCGTGTGATTACGAACCGCGCCCTTGGACGATGCGTACGCTGCCGCGCCCGGAATACCGACCAAACCTGAGCGGGAGGAGATGTTGATAATCGAGCCCGATCCTGGATTCCGCATGGCGCGAATGGCGTACTTGCACCCCAGGAATACACCGTCAAGATTGGTCTGATGCACGGCGAGCCAGTCTTCCAGTCGCGCATGTTCCGGGTCGTGCCGCACGGCGCCTTGTTCAAACCCGGTAATGCCGGCGTTGTTCACCAGGATGTCCAGCCTGTCGCGCTCTTTCAAAATGTGCGCCGTCACTCGCTGCCAATCGTCCTCCCGCCGCACATCCAGGCGCAGATAACGGGCACGATCACCGAGTGAGTTTGCTAGCGCTCTGCCGAGCTCATCGTTTATATCGGTGACGTAAACGAAGCACCCCTCCTGCACGTAGAGTCGTGCAATCGCGGCGCCAATTCCTTGGGCTGCCCCTGTAATGATCGCAGTCTTGGCGGTAAGTTTATTGTCCATAAATGATCCTGAGACGCCCTTGGTTTGATGGGAGCAAAGCGTTAACGAACCCGAAGTCGAGTTCACACGCAAAAGCAGACACTAGCACCCCGAACATAAAGCACCTGTTCTATCCTCTCATCCAACCAACAACTCCGGACATCAACATGCCCGCTCCCGAATCCACCCTCCTCCAAAGCTGGCACCATAATGCCCGATCCTGGATCGAAGCCATCCGCACCGGCGCTATCGAAAGCCGCCGGCAAGTCACCGACCAGGCCATCTTGTTGGCGGTAATGGGCCGGCAGCCTGAGCGCGTGCTCGACCTGGGGTGTGGTGAGGGCTGGTTGTTGCGTGCGCTGGCTGACCGGGGCATAGAGGCGGTCGGGGTGGACGGTGATGCGACGCTGATCGAGGCGGCACGGGCAGCGGGCTCTTCGACAGTACAGGTGGCGAGTTATGAAGAATTGGTGGAGGCGAAGGTCAACGTTGGCAGTGACTTCGATCTGATCTGCGCCAACTTCGCACTGCTGCACCAGGACATCATCCCGCTGCTCACGGCCATGAACGCCCTGCTCGTTCCTGGCGGCACGCTGGTGATCCAGACGCTGCATCCGTGGACCGTAGCGGCCGGCAACTATCAGGATGGTTGGCGGGAAGAGACCTTCGCCGGGTTCGGGGGTCAGTGGCAACCCATGCCCTGGTATTTCCGCACCTTGTCCAGTTGGCTCAATGCGCTGGACATGGCTGGTTTTCGGCTGGTCGCCTTGCAGGAGCCGCAGCACCCGCAAAGTCCTGTGCCGCAGTCATTGTTGTTGATGGCGGAGCGGCGGGAGTCATAGCAATCGCGAATGTCACTGCGGCTGAAAGGTTTGCAGGTAGGCCAGCAGGTTTTCGATCTTTTCCGGATCGCTGAGTCCCCAGAAAATCATCCGGGTGCCGGGGACCACTTGTTTCGGCGCTTCGAGGTACGCGGTCAGTGTCTCGCGGGTCCAGACGATACCGGCGGCTTTCATCGCGTCGGAGTATTGGTAATCCGTGGTGCTGCCGGAGTGCCGGCCAAAGATGCCATTGAGCTGCGGACCGAATGAACCCCGCGCCGACTCCCCGACCTGATGGCAGCCCCCGCAAATTCGCTTGAACAGTGTCGCACCCGCTTCAGCATCGCCGGCCGCGTGTGCCTGAAGGCTGAATACACCTGCAGTGAACAACAAGGTAAACGTGAGTGCAGCGGCTTTGTACATGTTCATTTCCCAGTCGTGTTTCGTCAGGCGCGAAAGATGGGCGCCCGCTTGCGGGGGCGAAAGTCTACGCAAAGAATGGCTGTCTTCATAACCCACGGTGTCATCAGGGGTTATTCACTGACAGCTTCAAGCGCAGTCTCTATCCTGTGCGGGCGTATTGGCGTTTGACGAACATTCTATTGGAGACACCTGTGCTACCCCTGACCGCCCGCGAGGTTTACCAGACATTGCGCGATGCCGCCCTGGGCATCCACCCTTTGCGGCGCCTCGATGAACACGCCGGGCCCGGCCAGATTCAGGTCGATATCGAAGGCTGGCGCCTGACCCTCGACGTCGACGGCGTCCATGTGCGCCACTGTCAACGCTGCCACAGCCCCGATGGCCACGTGGGTGAACTCGACGACTGGCAACGTTTTGGCACTGACCCGGTCAGTTTTCTCAGCGCATGGGAACTGGCCCAGATCGAGCGGCTGCTGACCAAGTGCCAAGGCGCACCCGCCAAACGCCAGTCATGAAAAAGCCCGGATAAACCGGTCTTTTTTCGTTGTTCGTCCCGCAGCCCAGGCCATTGCCCTCCTCCACGTGCCTCACGCCAGATGCATTCACAAAGAAGCAGAAAGTAGTCGCGAGACTGCGTAATAATCGGGTCCAATCGATAAATACTGAGGAGTGAGTTTTATGACCACGCAATCCGAAACCGCCATTCTGGCCGGCGGCTGCTTCTGGGGTATGCAGGATTTGATCAGGCGAATGCCCGGCGTGCTGTCTACCCGGGTCGGTTACTCGGGCGGCGATGTGCCCAACGCCACGTACCGCAATCATGGCACCCATGCGGAAGCCATCGAGATTGTGTTCAATCCGGCGGTGATCAGCTATCGCCAGATCCTCGAATTTTTCTTCCAGATTCATGACCCTTCGACGGCCAATCGTCAGGGCAACGACATCGGCCTCAGCTACCGTTCGGCGATCTTCTATCTCAACGAAGAACAACGCGATGTCGCCGAGGACACCGTGGCTGATGTCGATGCGTCCGGCCTGTGGCCTGGCAAGGCCGTGACGGAAATAGCCCCCGCCGGCCCGTTCTGGCAGGCCGAGCCGGAGCATCAGGACTACCTCGAAAAAGTACCCAATGGCTACACCTGCCATTTCATTCGGCCGAACTGGAAACTGCCAAAACGCGCACTCTGAAGCAATGACTCGAGTCGCGAGCAGGCTCGCTCCCACAGTGTTATGGGGTGGGTTCAAGGTTGTGCTTGAACCACCCCACGCTCTTCCAGCAAGCGCACAAACACGGTCAAACTCTGGGACACCGTTCCTCGGCGCCACACCAGCCACGTGCGCAAATACCGGAACGATTCGGACAACGGCCAGATACTCACCGTGGTGCACCCTGGCATGCTTTCCAGCATGCTGCGCGGCATCAACGCCAGGCCGGCACCGGCGCTGACGCAGGCCAGCATGCCGTGATAGGACTCCATTTCGAAGATCTTGCCCGGCACCGCCGCGTCCTTGCTGAACCAGCTCTCAAAGTGGTGCCGGTACGAGCAATTGGAGCGAAAGGCGTAGATATTTTCGCCGTTCACATCCTGCGCCCGGTGGATCGGCGAATGGTTGAGCGGCGCGATCAGCACCATCTCTTCCTCGAACGCTGGCACGCCTTCCAGTGCCGGGTGCAGCACCGGCCCGTCGACAAACGCGGCAGCCAACCGCCCCGACAACACCCCATCAATCATCGTCCCCGAAGGGCCGGTCGACAGGTCCAGTTCAACCTTGGCGTGTTTCTGGTTGTAGGCCGCCAGCAGCCCGGGAATGCGCACCGCCGCCGTGCTTTCCAGCGACCCCAGTGGAAACGAGCCTTGCGGTTCTTCCCCTGCCACAGTGGCACGGGCTTCCTGCACCAGGTCGAGGATGCGCCGGGCATAGTCGAGAAAACTCCACCCGGCCGGCGACAGGCGCAGGCGGCTTTTCTCGCGGATAAACAGGTCCACGCCCAAGTCCTGCTCCAACTGTTTGATCCGCGTGGTCAAGTTGGAAGGCACGCGGTGGATGTGCTGTGCGGCGACGCTGATGCTGCCGTGCTCGGCAACGGCCTTGAAGATTTCCAGCTGAACCAGATCCAAGTCATTCTCCAAACGTGAACGATATGCTCAGTATTATTCAGTTTCCGAAAAACAAACGCCACCGTAACCTGAGCGCATTCCCACCTAGCAGGACGGTGCCATGACCCGCGTTTCCAGCCTTACCCACGCCATTTCGATCAACCCGACCACCGGCGAGCAGATCAGCCACTACCCTTTCGAGTCCGACTCGGCACTGCAAGCCGCCCTGTCGCGGGCCGCAGGCGGCTTCCGTGTCTGGCGCAAAACCGCCGTGGCGCAACGCTCGCAATTGCTGATCGCCCTGGCTCAGGCCCTGCGCAACAGTGCCGACACAATGGCCACCATGATCACCCTGGAGATGGGCAAGCCCATCTCCCAGGCCCGTGGCGAAATCGAAAAGTGCGCGCAGCTCTGCGAGTGGTACGCCGAACACGGCCCGGCCATGCTCAACGCCGAATCGACGCTGGTTGAAGGCGGCAAGGCGCGCATCGAATACCGCCCGCTAGGGCCGATTCTCGCGGTGATGCCGTGGAACTTCCCGATCTGGCAAGTGCTGCGCGGCGCCGTTCCAGCGTTGATCGCCGGCAACACCTACGTGCTCAAACACGCTCCCAACGTCATGGGCAGCGCTTACCTGCTACTGGACGCTTTCAAGAACGCCGATTTCCCTGAAGGGGTTTTCGAAGTACTGAACGTCACGCCGGACGGCGTTTCCACGGCGATTGCCGACCCGCGCATCGCCGCTGTGACCCTCACCGGCAGCGTGCGCGCCGGCATGGCCATCGGCGCTCAGGCTGGGGCGGCATTGAAAAAATGCGTGCTGGAACTGGGCGGTTCCGATCCGTTTATCGTGCTCAACGATGCCGACCTCGATGAAGCAGTCAAAGCCGCCGTCATCGGCCGCTACCAGAACACCGGGCAAGTCTGCGCGGCGGCCAAGCGCTTGATCGTCGAGCAAGGCATTGTCGAGGAATTCACACGTAAATTCGTCGAAGCCACGGCCAAACTGGTGGTCGGCGATCCACTGGCCGCTGACACTTACCTCGGCCCGATGGCGCGGTTTGATCTGCGTGATGAACTGGATCAACAAGTGCGTGACACCCTCGAAGAAGGCGCGACCTTGTTGATGGGCGGCAAGAAGGCGCAAGGGCCGGGCAACTTCTACGAGCCGACCGTGTTCGCCAATGTCACCGACCAGATGACCTCGTTCAAACAGGAATTGTTTGGCCCGGTAGCCTCGATCATCACCGCACGCGACGCCGCCCATGCACTGGAGCTGGCGAATGACAGCGAGTTCGGCCTGGCGGCAACCGTCTTCACGGCCAATGTCGCGCTCGCCCAACAGATGGCCGGCGAACTGGAAACCGGCGGCGTGTTCATCAACGGCTACAGCGCTTCCGACCCCCGCGTGACCTTCGGCGGTGTGAAGAAAAGCGGGTTTGGCCGCGAGCTGTCGCACTTCGGCGTGCGCGAGTTCTGCAATGCCCAGACCGTGTGGCTGGACCGCCGCTAAGCGAAAAACGCAGCCTGGGCGTCGTTGGCTCCCAGGCTGCGATTTTATTCATGCACAAAATAGAGCTTGTTGACGATCATCCAGCGCTCATTGATTTTCAGTAACGACAAATAATCGGTAAAGCGCATACCGGCATAGTCATCCATTACCTTGACGGCCGCAGCATCCCCCGTGATATCGACGCTGAGCGTTTCCCAAAACGGCTTGACCTCTCTGGGCGCCGGCCCCTCGGCCTTGATGGCGCTGACAAACTCATCCAGCGACGACCATTCCAGCGTTCCCTCGTAGTGACCGATGATGCGACAGGCGGGATGAAACGCGTGCCGCAGCAGCACTTCGTCGGCGAATACCATTCCTTCGACATAATTACGAATGACAACGCTGATGTGCTCCCTGTCCAGCGATTGAGCAGTCATGACATACCTCCAGCTTTATCGTCCTCACACCGCCGGTGAGGGCTCAACCTAAAAAGTCTAGCACCGCGATTCGACCCCTCGTGCGCGGCGACTATGCTGTTGGAGGTCACTTTTCGGGAGGCGCTGAAGATGTCCCTGACGCTTTATTACCATCCACTCTCGTCGTACTGCCACAAAGTGCTGATCGCGCTCTATGAGCACGCGGTCGACTTCGACAAACGGATCATTGATCTGGGCAACGCCGCTGAAAAAGCCGAGTTGCAGGCGCTCTGGCCGATCGGCAAATTCCCGGTCATTCATGATCACACCGGCCAGTGCGACGTGGCGGAGTCGACGATCATCATTGAATACCTGGATCACTATTTTGCCGGGCAACACCGGCTGATTCCGGGCCATTGGGACACGGCGCTGGAGGTCCGTCTGTGGGACCGGGTCTGCGACAACTACCTTCAGACGCCACTGCAACAGATTGTCCTGGATCGCATCCTCGGTGCGAACGGCAATCTGACCCAACAGCGCGCCACGCTACAGACCGTGTACGGCATGCTCGACCGCCAGTTGGCGAACAACGCCTGGCTGGCCAGCGCCGCGTTCAGCCTGGCCGATTGTTCAGCGGCCCCGGCGCTTTTCTATGCCAGTACCCTAGAGCAGATACCTGGTGAACACGGCCATTTGAACGCCTATTTCGAGCGGCTGATGAACCGGCCATCCGTGCAGCGGGTGATCGACGAAGCCAGGCCTTACTTCTCGCTCTACCCGTTCGAGCAAGACATCCCGCAACGGTTTCACCCGCGCCCCTAACGCACGATGTCGATCAATTGTTCGCGCTGCGCCCCCGTGAGCATTGGCCCGAAACCGGCGCCGGCATTGTCCGCCATGTAACGCGGATTGCCGGTGCCGGGAATCACGCAGGTCACCGCCGAATGGGACAGCAGGAACTTCAACGCCAGTTGCGCCCAACTGGTGACCCCCACTTGCGCAGCCCAACCGGGCAGTGGCTTGCCCTTCAAGCGTTCGAGCAAACCGCCGCCACCGAAGGGCCGGTTGCAGATCACCGCCACCCCGCGTTCGCGACACAGCGGCAGGATGCGTCGCTCGACACCGCGATCGTCCAGCGCATAGTTGATCTGCAAAAAATCCAGGGGCTCAGCCTTGAGCACCGCCTCCACTTCCTCATAGGCCGTCGGCGTGTAATGGGTGATGCCGATGTAGTGAATCCGACCTTGCTCCTTCCATTCGCGCAACGTCGGCAAATGGGTTTGCCAGTCCAGCAGGTTGTGGATCTGCATCAGATCGATGCGGTCGGTTTGCAGCAGGCTGAAGGACCGTTCCATCTGCGCAATACCTTCCTCGCGGCCACGGGTCCACACCTTGGTGGCGAGAAAGGCCGGCGAGCGCGGCTCATGGATCGACAGCAATTCACCGGTGGTCTGTTCGGCGCGGCCATACATCGGCGAGCAGTCGATGACGGTGCCGCCCTTCTTGAGCAAGACGCTGAGCACCTCTGGCAATTGTTTGTAGGCGAGGCTGGAAGGCTCGACATCAAAACCGCGATACGTGCCCAGCCCGACAATGGGCAATAGCTCGTTGCTGGAGGGAATGGCGCGGGTCTGCATGGTCTTGCCTCCTGTTTCCGTCGACGGCGCCGAGGTTGCAAAAGCCCGATCGAAGGTGAAAACCGCCGAAACACCGGCAGCCAGCGTGAGAAATCGTCGACGCGTGTATCCGTCAGTGTGGCTCATCGTATTGCCCGTGTGGCCCAACCCGGCGTGCCCCGCTACCGTTGAACTAAACTCTGGCACCGATCCCGTGTTAGCGGACCTCGATCCCAGAGCCGTCAATGTCGCCCCCTAAAGTTAGTCGAATGTTCAGAACCCTGACGCTTCTCGTTGTCATCCTTGCTGCGTTGTACCTGACGCTGTGTGCGGCGTTGTTCGTGTTTCAGCGCGCACTGATCTACTACCCGCAAGCCAGCGCGGCCACCACACCCGCATCACTGCTGACGCTGACGGTCGAAGATGCACAAATACAGGTGTCGGTCAGGCCTCATGACGGCCCGAACGCCTTGATCTACTTCGGTGGTAACGCCGAGGATGTGTCTCGCAGTCTGTCCGGGTTTTCCCAGGCGTTCCCCGAGCAGGCGCTGTACTTGATGCACTACCGCGGGTTCGGCGGCAGCAGCGGCTCGCCCTCGGAGGAAGCGATTGCTCGTGATGCGCTGACCTTGTTTGACAAGGTCTACA
Organism: Pseudomonas sp. S2_B07; assembly: GCF_054668435.1. NCBI lineage: Bacteria > Pseudomonadati > Pseudomonadota > Gammaproteobacteria > Pseudomonadales > Pseudomonadaceae > Pseudomonas > Pseudomonas sp. S2_B07. Next base: position 6,252,198 of record NZ_CP162769.1, on the reverse strand, counting down.
GCAGCCATTCGAAGGTTGTCGTGGTCGGGCGCAGTCTCGGCTCGGGCGTCGCCGTGCGCCTGGCCAGTCAACGCCCGGTCTCGCGGTTGATCCTGATCACGCCCTACAACAGCCTCGAAAGCCTGGCCAGACAACAGTTTCGCTGGTTCCCGGTGAGGTGGCTGTTACAGGACCGCTTCGAATCCTGGCGATATGCAGCGCACATCACGGTGCCGACGCTGTTGATCGCCGCCAGCCACGACGAGGTCATCCCGCGTTCCAGCACGCAGCAGCTCTACACCCATTTCGCCCCCGGTGTGGCGACGTTGAAGGTGATACCGGGCACCGGCCATAACTCCATATCCGACAGCCCCGAGTACCTGAAGCTGCTGGGCGACGGATTATGAGATGGACTACCTTCATAGACAGTATCGATCGCGCAGTCATCCAGAGTGATTGGACTCACCGCCCGCAAGCTCTTAGCCTGCGCGCGACGCGAAACACCTGAAGGCAGAACTCCATGATCGTCAGACCCAAACCGAACTTCATCAACATCCTCAGCGCGATCAAGGGCTCCATCGCCAAACGGATCGCCCTGCGCAGTTTGATGGTGACGCTATTGGCGTCGGTCATCGTGCTCGTCGAGACTTTGCACCCCAGCTACTTTTCCAAAGTCAGCGCGACGCCGTTCACGCTGCTCGGTTTGTCGCTGTCGATCTTCATGAGCTTTCGCAACAACGCCTGTTATGACCGCTGGTATGAAGGCCGCAAAGCCTGGGGCGATGTGATCGTGGCGATTCGTTCGATGATTCGAGAAACCGTGATCATCAAGGACGCCGACACGCGCAACACCCTGCTGAGTCACTTGTGCGGGTTCGCCCACGCGCTCAACGCCAAACTGCGCCAGGAAAACGAACTGGCAGCGAGTGGCCGCTGGCTCGACCCGATCCCCAAGGACAACGCGCCGGATTTCAGCGGGCGCATATTGCTGCAGGTCGGCCAGCAGTGTTCGGCACTCAGCGAGTCGGGGGTGATCAACGAATGGCGCTACACGATCATGGCCAATCATCTGGCACACCTGACCCAGGCACAGGCTGCCTGCGAACGGATCAAACACACGCCGCTACCGTTTGCCTACACCTTGCTATTGCACCGCACCAGCTACCTGTTCTGCTTCCTGCTGCCCTTCGCCATGGCCGAACCCCTGGGCTGGATGACCCCGATTTTCACGGCGATTGTCAGCTACACCTTTTTTGGCCTGGATGCGATTGGCGACGAACTGGAGGACCCGTTTGGCCGCGACGAAAACGACCTGCCCCTCGATGCGATCGTGCGCACCATCGAGCGGGAAATCCTCACCGCGATGGGGGAAACACAACTTCCACCGGCGCTGGAACCGGTGGACTTTGTGTTGAAGTGATTTCACACCTGATAAAAATCCCGGTACCACTCGACAAACTGCGCCACACCGGTTTCAACCGTCACTTGCGGGCGGAAGTCGACCCAGTCCGCCAGCGCCGACACATCGGCCCAGGTCTTGATCACATCACCCGCTTGCATCGGCAAGTTATTGCGCAGCGCTTTGACCCCCAATGCCGACTCCAGGCATTCGATAAAATCCAGCAACGCGACCGGATGGCCACGGCCGATGTTAAAGAGGCGGTTGACGCCCCCACTCTCGTGGTTCGCCACTGGCGGCTTTGTTCGCAAGCGAGCGATACCTTCGACGATGTCGTCGACATAGGTGAAATCGCGCGCCATCTGACCATGGTTGAACACCTCGATCGGCTGGCCCTTGAGGATCGCTTCGGTGAACTTGAACAGCGCCATGTCCGGGCGCCCCCAAGGTCCGTAGACGGTAAAAAAACGCAGGCCGCTGGCCTTCAGGCCGTACAGATGGCAGTAGCTGTCGGCGAGCAGTTCATTGGCGCGCTTGCTCGCGGCGTACAGCGAAACCGGATGATCCACCGGGTCATCCACACTGAACGGCAGCTTGTTATTGGCACCGTACACCGAACTGCTCGACGCGTAGATCAGGTGCGCGGGCGGATAGTGTCGACAGGCTTCCAGCACATTCAGGAAACCCACCAGGTTGGATTGCGCATAGGCGTCCGGGTTATCCAGCGAGTAACGAACCCCCGCTTGCGCCGCCAAGTGCACCACTTCGGTGAAGTGATGTTCGTTGCACAACGCCATCAACGCAGGCTTGTCGATAATGTCCATTTTCTGAAAACGGAAGCCCTGCAACACGCTCAGTTGTTTGAGCCGGGCCTGTTTGAGTTCGACGCTGTAATAGTCATTGAGGTTGTCGACACCTATCACTTCAAGGCCTTGCAGGCATAACCGTTTGACCGTGTGAAACCCGATGAATCCCGCAGCGCCAGTCACAAGAACGGTCATAGTGCCTTGCTCCCCTGTTAACACAAGAAGGGCTTAGTTATAGCGTTGCTATTGCATGGGGTCCAGATTCGAAGCTTACTACTTAACAACCCCCATGATTGGGGATTATTCTCAACGGCCCGACTATCAATCACATCAAAAGTTTAATTTGTCCGACGAAATAAAAATTCCTCCTGAAAACAGCCGCTTGAGTAGAAGCAAATTCACTATTGGATAAAAGGCGTGCTTTTTGACGAGGAACGTTTGACAGCTCGCTTAGAGTGGTCGATAACTACACCGGTCTATTGGAACAGTTGTGCGAGTGCGGACTGTCTGTTTAGCCTCTGATCCTTAGTCTCCTACCGAATTAGTTTTTATGTGGGTCCCTTGTGCGGACCGTGCGGTAGCTTTGCCCAAAGCGAAGTTGACTCAGGCTTATGCCTGATATGTTGCACGGTATAGCGTCACGTCATTGGCTTGTGCCCTTTCGTGATGCGTTTTGTGATTCATTATTGATACACAACTGCGCAACTCTATAAAAAAACATATCTGCTCGATTAACACTTCCTAGGCCTCAATAGAGCCACTGCCTGCCTAAACTTCTCAATTCACAGAGTTTACCAGCATGCCAGCATTAAGCTCCGAGCGGTCTAATTGGTACCTGTTGCAATGTAAACCACGTCAGGATGAACGTGCCCACCTGAACCTTCTGCAACAAAACTATGTGATCTTCCACCCCCAACTGGTGACCGAGCGCGTGATACGCGGCAAACGCCACAGGGTGCTGGAATCGCTGTTCCCCGGGTATCTGTTTATCCACCTCAGCCGTAACGACAATTGGGCGCCCTTACGCTCCACCCGCGGCGTCAGTCGTATTGTCGAATTCAATCATGGTCCTGCGACAGTGGCAGAGCACGTCATCGAGCATCTGCGCGCGCGCTGTTTTGAATCGGCGGATGCGCACATCGACCATGACCTGAAACCCGGCGAACACTTGCAAATCATTCGAGGGCCACTGTCGACACTGGAAGGCATTTTCGTGTCCTCGCAGGGGGCTGAACGTGTGATGATCCTGCTGCAGTTCCTTAATCGCGATCAAACTATTTGCGTTCCACGCAGTGATCTCGGACGCCAGAGCACGCCCATACAACTTAATAACTAATTGTTTGCCTTATATGCTTTCGTCAGGAGCTACGAAAAATGGCCTTGAAGTCACGCTGCCCTATTGCACTGCTCATGGCCTCTCTTTATCCAGGGATGGCATGGAGTATCAACCCACAAAACATTGATGTTTACGGCTTCAACTTCACTCCAACTTTCCTGCTCTCAGAAAGTTACGACGATAACTTTCGCGAATTGGAAAACAACACACAATCTTCCATGATCACTCGGTTGGCGCCCTCCTTCGAACTGAAGGCTGAAGACCGCAACAGCGCCACGCGCCTTATCTGGCAGCCGACTCAGAACATATACCACGATGAGTCCGATGCCTCGTACACGGCACAGCGGGTGCGGGCCGACAGCATCATGGAGTTCACCGACCGACACCGTCTGAAACTTGAGGCCGAGTACCGCAAATGGGAGCGTACGGAATCGACGGCGGTCATAGGCGAAAACGACAAACTCAACAACAAACGTGTGGGTGGCCTGTACACCTACGGCGCCAAGAGCGCTGATAACCAGATTGATGTCGGCGCCAACTATGCAGAACTTCGCTATACCAATGCCGATGGCGTCAACGACGACAAAGAACGTAATACCGCCGGTGTGACCACCACCTGGTATCACCGCATTGGCAGTAACACCCGTGGCTTGCTGGAATACGACCACACGAACTTCGATTATCTGCAATCCAACAGCCCGCGCAGCAGTAAATCCGACGCCATCCTGGGCGGTGCCACATGGGACTTCACCGCCCGCACCTCGGGCAAAGTGCGCATTGGTTACGAGAAAAAGAATTTCGACAGCAGCCAATCCAAAGACCTCGACAACCCCACCTGGCAAGTGGATCTGCAATACAAACCACGTACTTACTCGACCTTTACCTTTGTCGCCCGCCAGGCCCTTGCCGAGGGCGACGATGGTGCTGACGCTGTCAAATCAACCTTCACTCAGGTCGGTTGGCGCCACGGCTGGACCGAACGCATCACCACCGTGGCCCAGGCCGGTTATGGCCGATATGTCTACGAAGGCGAAAGCCGCACGGACAATCTTCAGGATTACAACCTGGCCCTGAGATACGCCATGCGCCGATGGCTGGATATCGAACTCGGCTATCGCTACCGGGATAACAATTCGGACGCCGAAGATGAAAGCTACACCCGCAACGTTGTTTCGATCAGCTTCAACGTAAGCCTTTAGGAGGGTTTTGCGATGAACTCACACACTCTTGGCTTGTTGTTCGCATTGGCATTTGCCCCCACTACGTACGCAGCGGACTCCGGCACCCAGTACAAACTGGCGGCGGGCGACGTGTTGCGCATCACCGTGTTCGGCGAGCCGGAACTGAGCATTAAAAGGGTTCGCCTCAACGACGCCGGAACGTTTTCCTACCCGTTCCTCGGTGAAATTTCCGCCAAGGGCCTCACCCCCAACCAGGTCGAAAAGATCATCGTCGACGGGCTAAAACAGGGCTATCTGAACGATCCGAAAGTCAGCCTGAGCCAGATCGAATACCGCTCGTTCTACATCAACGGCGAGGTCACCAAACCCGGCAGTTACCCCTTCGTGCCCGGCCTGACGCTTGAGAAAGCCATTGCCTTGGGCGGTGGCCTCACCGAGCGCGCCTCGATCAAACGCGTGACGATCGTGCGCGGCGACAGCGGCCAGACCCTCACCGATGAAGTGACGCGCAGCACCACAATTGCCCCCGGCGACACCATTTCCATTGCACAAGGCTTTTTCTAATCATGGACAACAGCCCTAGCAACTTCGTCGAACGTCCTCTGCAAACGCACGTGTATCAACAGCACAGCGAAGACAGGGACACCATTGATCTGCTCAAACTGTGGAGGGTGATCTGGCGCGCGAAATGGAAAATCGGCTGGCTGGTTGTGCTCAGCGTTGCCCTGGCGGTGGTGGCCGTCTCGCTGATCACCCCGCAATACATCGGCAGCACCACGTTGCTGTTCAACGACAAGACGCCGCCGCTGATGTCCTTCCAGCAAGTGAAGGATTCAGGCAGCAACGCTACTGACTACTTGCAGACCCAGCAGGCTCTCCTGGAATCCCGGGACCTGGCCGAACGTGCGGTGAAAAAACTCGGTCTCACCACCAACCCGATCACCGACCCGCGCCAGCAGCCGGCGCCGTGGTTCACGCCGCGCAAATGGCTGGCGGACCTCAACCTTAATCAGTGGATACCCGGAATGGGCATGCTGTTGCCGGTGAAGGACGCGCCAACCGAGGAAGACGTGTTCAATCAGGTCACGCAAAACCTGATGCTGCACACCACCGTCAAGTTTGTCGGCAAAAGCCAACTGCTGAACATCGAAGTCGAGCTACCGGACCCTGATCTCGCCGCCGCAGCGGCCAACGCACTGGCCCAGGGCTTTACCGACAGCCAGATCGACACCAGCGAAAAATCTTCGCAGTCCACCACGGCGTGGATGAACACCCGACTGGTCGATTTGCGCAACAACCTGCGCGTGGCCGAGAAAAAACTTCAGGGCTACCGCGAAGAGCAAGGGCTGGTCGATGTCGGCGGTGTCTCCACCATCAGCGCCAACGAACTGGAGGCTACCGGCAGCCGCATGGTCGACGCCCGCCGTACCCGCGCTGAAGCCGAGAGCGAATACCGTCAGGCCAAGGCGTTGAGCACTGGCGACCTGAGTCGGCTCTCCAGTGTACCCGCTGTGTTGTCCAATCCGCTGGTCCAGCAATTCCAGGCTGACCGGGCCAAAGCGCAAGCCAAGGTCGATGAGCTGTCGGGGCGCTATGGGCCGAAACACCCGAGCCTGATTTCCGCACAGTCCGAATTGCGCGCCGCCACCACGGCCCTGCAATTGCAGGTGCAGCAAGTGGTCGCCGGGATCGAGCGGCAATATCAGCTCGCCTCGGCCAGCGAAGCCTCGATCCGCCAATCGTTCAACAGCAACAAGGCGCAGATCCAGGACATCGCGCGCAAAGAGTTTCAGTTGCGCGAGTTCCAGCGTGAAGTCGACAGCACCCGTGCGCTGTACGAAACCTTCGTCACTCGCTTGAAGGAGACCGCCGCCACCGCCGACATGGACTCGACCAAGGTGCGCATCGTCGACCCGGCAATTGTTCCGATGGAAGCCAGCAAGCCACGCAAAACGTTGATCGTGGGCATTGTCGGGTTGCTGGCAGCCCTGATTGGCGTTGCGCTGGCCCTGCTGTTTGACAGCCTGAGCAACACCTTCAAGACCGACGAGACCATCGAGAGCACGCTCAATATTCCATTGCTCAGCGTCGTTCCGTTGGTGATGAAGAAAAGCCGCCGGCAACTGGCGCGGTTGTTTGAGGACAACGACAACCCGCGCTTTTCCGAGACCATTCGCAACCTGCGCACCTGGTTGATGTTGCAAAGCAGCGAGATGCCGTCGCAGGTGGTGCTGGTGACCTCGACTGTGGCCGGTGAGGGTAAAAGCACCATCGCCAACAACCTCGCCAGCTCGCTCACCTCCCTTGAGCGCGTGCTGCTGATCGATGCCGACATGCGCCAGCCGACCCTTTCGCTGAACTTCGACTTCCCGCCGGACGCCCCCGGGCTGGCGAATGTGATTGCGGGCACGGCTCGGCTCGAAGACTGCATCGTCTCGGTGGGCAACCTGGATTTGCTGCCGGCCGGGAAAATGTTGCAGCCCTCGGTGGACCTGTTCACCGCGCCGCGCCTGCCATCTCCCGCCGACGCGCTCAACCCGGCACGCCAGCCTCCGCCCCAGGACTTGCTCAGTTCGCCACGCATGGCGCGGATGCTCGAAGCACTGAAGTCGCGTTACCGCCACATCATCATCGACTCGCCGCCGGCGGAGATGATCAGCGATGCCTTGCTGCTGGCCCAGCATTCGGACGCCGTGATCTACGTGGTCAAGGCCGACAGCACGCCGATCAGTCAGGTGCAAAGGGGCATCGCAATGCTGCAACAAAGCCACGTACCGGTGTTCGGTACCGTGCTCAACCAGGTCGACCTGCGCAAGGCGCGCAAGTATGGCTACAACCACTCCCGCACGTTTTATAACTACGACTTCGCGCCCCGTTAACACCGGGGCGACCTAGCCAACGCGTCACCTCTGCCAATACAAAAACAGCTGCTTCACCTCTGCCGAGCAACGGAAAAGCCTGCGGGAGCCACGCCGTGTCCGCCCGTTTTGTGCTGGTGCATTTACTTCTGCCTTGAGGTCAAGCCCATGACACCGCTCTATACCGCTCACCTGACTCACCGCCGAGGCCTGACGTTCTGGGGACATTGGGTCTGCGCAATGACGCTGACCATCGGGCTGCTGATGCTGCTGGTACTGTGGCGCGTCGGCAACCTGACCAGCGATTACCGGATTCTGATCATTCTGACCGTGCTCGGCTCGGTGCCGATCTACAGCCTGATGCAGGTCTACCACAAGCGTCATGGCTTGCTGGTCGGGCTCGGTCGATTGCTGGCCGGCTGGCTGATCCTGCTGGCCGTGCTGGCGGCCATCGCCTTCATCACCCAAACCAGTGCGACGTACTCGCGACAAGTCATCATGGTTTGGGCGGTGTTGGGGTTTCTGGTTCAGGCGCTGAGTTTCCTGCCCCTGCATTACTTCGCCCGGTTGCACGCGCGCATGGTCTGCAAGGAACGCCGGTCAGTGATCATCGGCACCTGTCCGACCGCCCATGAGCTGGCGAAAAAACTCTCCCGGCCGAACCGCGCGCTGGTCCTGGGGTTCATCGCCGCCGCCGACGACAGTGGCCCGGCGCCGAGCATTCTGCCGCTGCTGGGCCGGGTCGACGCCATTCGCGAGATCATCACTCGCCTGGCCGTGCGGCGCGTCTATATCGTCCTGACGATGGCGCATGCCGCAACCATTGAAGCGCTGTACATCGACCTGCTGGACATGAACGTCGACGTGGTCTGGATCCCGGATTTCAGCAGCATGGTGCTGCTCAATCATTCGATCTCGGAAATCGAACGAATGCCGGCGATCTACCTCAACGAAAGCCTGATCAGCTCGCACCCCGCCAGCCTGTTTTGCAAGGACCTGTTCGAACGCAGCCTGGCGGCCACGGCCCTGATTGTGATCAGCCCGTTGCTGTTGGTGGTCGCGGCCGCCGTCAAGTTGAGCTCGCCAGGGCCGGTGCTGTTCAAGCAAAACCGCCACGGCTGCAACGGCGAAGTGATCAAGGTCTGGAAGTTTCGCTCAATGCGCGTCCATGACGACCGCGAGGTGCGCCAGGCCACCCGCGAAGACGATCGCGTCACGCCGGTCGGACGCTTCCTGCGCCGCAGTTCCATCGACGAATTGCCGCAGCTGTTCAACGTGCTGTTCGGCCAGATGGCCCTCGTCGGCCCCCGCCCGCATGCCGTCACCCACAACATTTACTACACCGGCAAAGTCCGCGCCTACATGGCCCGTCATCGCCTAAAGCCTGGGATTACCGGGCTGGCCCAGGTCACCGGGCATCGCGGCGAGACCGAGACCGTGGAAAAGATGCAGCTGCGCGTGGCCCAGGACCTCAACTACATCAACCAATGGTCACTGTGGCTGGACATCAAGATTCTGATCAAGACGCCCTTCACGTTGTTCTCGAAAAACATCTACTGACGCCCTGCTTCGACTCCCCGAGGTTTGATCATGAATGTGAGCGTATTCGGTATAGGTTATGTGGGCCTGGTCCAGGGCGCCGCGCTGGCAGAAGTCGGCCATAGCGTGATGTGCGTGGATGTCGACGCCACCAAGGTCGATGCCCTCAAGGACGGCACCTTGCCGATCTACGAGCCCGGTTTGGAAGCCCTGGTGCGCGACAATTACCAGAGCGGCCGCCTGCAGTTCGGCACCGACCTGGCCAGCGCCGTGCAGCATGGCGATGTGTTGTTGATCGCCGTCGGCACGCCGCCTGACGAAGACGGTTCGGCAGACCTTCAATACGTGTTGAGCGTGGCGCAAACCATCGCGCAGCACATGGATCGTCACCAGATCATCGTCGATAAATCCACCGTCCCCGTCGGCACTGGCGACCTGGTACGTGCACGCATCGAGCAGGTGCTGGCCGACAACGGTCGCAGCCACCTGACCTTCGATGTGGTCTCCAATCCGGAGTTTCTCAAGGAAGGTTGTGCGGTAGAGGACTGCATGCGCCCGGACCGGATCGTCATCGGCACCGACAGCCCGCACGCCGAAGAGGTCATGCGTGAACTGTACGAACCGTTCAATCGCAACCGCGAAAAAATCATTGTCATGGACATTCGCAGCGCCGAGCTGACCAAGTACGCGGCCAACTGCATGTTGGCGACCAAGATCAGCTTCATGAACGAAATGGCCAACATCGCCGAAAAGCTCGGCGCAGACATCGAAATGGTCCGCCACGGAATCGGGTCCGATCCGCGCATTGGTTATCAATTTATCTACCCCGGCCTCGGCTACGGCGGCTCGTGTTTCCCCAAGGACGTGAAGGCGCTGATTCACGCCGCCACCCGTGTCGACATCGATGCGCGGGTGCTCAAGGCCGTGGAGTCGCGCAACAACGAGCAGAAAACCACCCTCTACAGCAAGATTTCCGATCACTTCGACGGCGCCCTGCGCGGCAAGACTTTCGCCCTGTGGGGCTTGAGCTTCAAACCCAACACCGACGACATGCGCGAAGCCCCCAGCCGGGTCCTGATGGAAGCCTTGTGGCACGCCGGCGCGAGCGTCCAGGCCTACGACCCGAAAGCCATGGAGGAAACCCAGCGCATTTACGGCTCGCGCGACGACCTGACCCTGGCGGGCACCAAGGAAGCGGCGCTGAAAAATGCCGACGCCTTGATCATCGTCACCGAGTGGCAAGCGTTCCGCGCGCCGGACTTCGACCTGATCAGCCAACAGCTCAAGCAACCGCTGATTTTCGACGGACGCAACCTGTTCGATCCGCAGCGCTTGAGCAAGCGTGGCTTCACCTACGTGTCCGTGGGTCGCCAGACCCACGCCGCAATCTGAGGGGGTCAGGCCATGATCACGCTGAAAATCGTCAGGCAATACTCACCGACGTTGCTGGATGCCAGCCAGGCGTATTCCTTCATTAATTTCGCGTCCATCGGCAGCCTGATCAAACACACCCCGGGCACCGTTGCCTACTTTTGCGACGGCATGCTGATGTCGGCGTTCATGTCGCGGGTCACCGGGCGCAACGTCGGCCGGGTCAGTTTCGACTTCACTTCCATCGCTCATCCGGTGCTGGGTAGCGCCGAGCAACAGGGCAAACGGGTGTATTTCGTCGGTGCCCGGCAGGACGAACTCGAGTTGTTCATCAGCAAGATCAAGGCGCGCTATCCGCAACTGATCATCGCCGGGTATCACAACGGCTATTTCGATGCAGCGCAGGCCGAGGGCATTCAGGCCGAGATCTGCCGCAGCGGAGCGAACATCCTGATCGTCGGCCTCGGTGCCGGACTGCAAGAAAAGTTCGAGCAGGACGCGCAGCGCTCCGGGTTTCGCGGTGTTGCCTTTACCTGTGGCGGGTTCATTCGCCAGGAGGCCATGGCCACGCGTCACTACTACCCGGCGGTGATCAACCGCCTGCACCTGCGCGCGTTCTATCGCATGTACCGCGAGCCGCACACCATCAAGCGCTACCTCGTCGACTACCCGAGCAATTTCCTGCAACTGCTGGGGATGGTCGTTCGGCACGAAGTCACCATCAGTGTCGGGGAATGACCATGCACATTCTGTTCATCCTCAAGGATTTCACTTCGGGCGGCGGTGTCGAGCGCGTTCAGCAGCGCTTGTCCGAGCAGTTTCTCAAGGACGGCCAACATGTGAGCTTCTTCGTCATCAACGGCGACACGCCCGACACTGAAGGCGTGCGAAGTCTTAATGACGGCGATGGCAGCGGTCTTTGGGGGATGCTCAAATCGATCGTCCAGTTACGCCGGCTGATTCACCGCGAAGGCATCACCCATCTCATTTCCGCCAAGGAGCAGGCCAACCTGTGCACGTGGTTCGCCACCCTCGGCAGCTCCTGCAAGGTGATCTATAGCCGTCACGCATCATTCGATTGCTCGGAACAGAAAACCGGCCCCACCAGCCTGCGCCTGCTCTACGCGCTGTACCTGTGTGGCAGCGGCAAGGTGGTGGCGGTGTCCACCGCGCTGCGCCAATCCCTGGCCGAGATGATGCCGTGGGGGCGGCAGCGCATCCGCTATTGCCCCAACGCGGTCATCACCGACCAGCTCCTGCGCGCCGCCAAGGGTCCGTTGCCCACCGAAGTTCCGCGCAATTACTGGCTGGGCCTGGGCCGGTTGGTCGAACCCAAAGGCTTTAACCTCCTGCTCGACGCCTACGCCATGGCCCTGCAAAGCGAGGCAGTGCCGGACCTGGTGATTGCGGGTGACGGTCCGTTGCGCGAAGCGCTGATCATTCAGGCAAACCGCCTGGGCATCGCGCACCGGGTGCATTTCACCGGGTTCCTGAGCAACCCCTATCCCCTGCTCAAACAGGCTCGACTGTTCATTCTCAGCTCGCTGCACGAAGGCATGCCGACCGTGCTGATCGAAGCCCTGGCGCTGGGTACGCCGGTGCTGGCGTGCGACTGCGAGACCGGGCCTCGGGAACTGCTGGACCACGGCCGACTCGGCCAACTGGTCAACGTCAACGACGTACCGGCGTTGGCCGAAGGCATGCTGCAAAGCCTGTTTTTGCAGGGTCAGGTGGCGATCAACGGGGAAATGATCAGTGACGCGATCCGCCAGTACACCAGCCAGGACGCCGCGCAGGCGTATTACCAGGTATGGAACCAATGAAAAAGCTGCTGATTATCCTCCACGACCTCAGCGCAGGCGGGGCGGAAAAAATGATGACGCGCCTGGCCGGTGCGCTGGTGGACGCGGGCAACGACGTGACCCTGCTGATGCTCACTGGCGGCGGCCTCAACGTGGCAAACCTCGACCCCCGAGTAAAAAAGGTTGAACTGGGCAGCCCGCGCAGTTCAAGGGCGGTGCCGGCGCTGGCGCGCTTCCTTCGGCAAAACCGTTTCGACGCACAACTGGCAGCGCTGACTCACGTCAACGTGGTGGCCATCGTTGCCGCCGCGCTGTCGGGGACGCTGGCCCGGTTGCACGTCAGCGAGCGCAATGCGTTTTCTCACGACAAGCACGTCAACCCCGACCTCATGGTACGGATCGCCTACCGCGTAGCGCCGCTGCTGTATCGACTGATTCCCAACCCGGTGATTTGCGTGTCGCGAGGCGTCGCCCAGGACCTGATCGACACGACTATTGCGCGCCGACAGGACGTGACCATTGCCGACAACCCGGTGCTCGACAACGACTTTCGCGACAAACCGCCACGCCCGCCCAGCCACCGCTGGCTGCTGGAAGCGTCGAGCCCGGTCATTGTCGCCGTGGGCCGCCTGGCGCCGCAAAAAGGTTTCGACACCTTGATCACCGCGTTCGCCGCGCTGCCCAATCGCAGTGCGCGCCTGATCATTTTTGGCGAAGGCGTACTGCGCGATCGTTTGCTGGCGCAGGCACGCAAACTGGGTGTGGAGCATCGGGTCGACCTGCCGGGTTACACCCATGACCCGATGGCGGAAGTGGCCGCGGCCGATTGCTTCGTGTTGTCGTCGCGTTTCGAAGGCAGCCCCAACGCGCTGGTCGAAGCTTTGTCCACCGGCACGCGGGTGGTCTCGACCCGGTGCCCCCATGGCCCGCAAGACATCCTGATCAATGGCGTCGTCGCCCCCCTCGTGGCGGTCGACGACCCGATTGCCCTGTCGCAGGCGATTGCCCTGCAACTCACCACTCCACGCGATGTACACCGCCAGGCCCGCCTCGATGCGGCGGCCCGGTTCATGAACGCCAGCGCGGTGAAAACCTACCTCACCGCCCTGCTCGGGAGCCCCTCGCCATGAACAGACTGGAGATCCGCTATTCCACCCTGCGTGACGGTTTCACCTTGTTCGGCGTGCTGTTTTACATCCAGGTGATTTCCTTTGTCCTTGGTTTGGGCAGCGCCTCGAGTTTCGACGACATCGACAAAGACCTCGAAGGCAACGTGACCAACCAGGTCTGCGGTTTGATCACGCTGCTGGTGCCGTTGTTTTTCTTCATCCGCAACAAGGTGTTCCTCAGTAAAAGCTTTTACCGGGGCAACTTCTTTCTGCTGCTGTTCATGCTCTGCGTGATCGCCTCCATCGGCTGGTCCTTCGACCCGATGCTGAGCCTCAAGCGGTTTGTCGCGATGATCAGCGTGGTGTTTTTTGCAGGCTTCATTGCCTACAACTACAGCCTCGAAAAAATCACCTTCATGCTCGGCTGCGCCATTGGCGCGGCGGCGTTGATCGGCTTGATCCTGGCGCTGGTGATGCCCAGTGCCGCGTTCGTTTCCGGCGGCATTCGCGAAGGCGCGTTCAAGGGGATTTTCATGGAGAAGAATGCCGGCGCACGGATCAACGCCATCGCGATCCTGTTGCTGCTGCCGATGATTCGTCAGCGCAACCGCTGGGCACTGTTCTGTTCGTTCTTCTCGCTGATTGCGATCCTGCTCGCCCAATCTGCGACCGGTGTGGTGCTGGTCGTTGCCGGCACCATCAGCTACTGGTATTTCCTGACGCTGATCCGTCTGCGCATGAACCGATCGCAGCTGTTGTTCCTCGGCTGCACCCTCGTCTACCTGCTGGGCTGCCTGTTTCTCTACAGCAACTTTGCGGTGGTCCTGGAAATGGCCGGTCGCGACCCGTCACTCACCGACCGCACGATGATCTGGGAGCTGCTCGGGCCGTTTGTCGACGATCAGTACCTCAAGGGCTACGGCTTCGGCGCCTTCTGGTCGAGCCCTGATGCTGCCGCGTTCATCAAGCGTTGGGGGTACATCGGCAACGCCCACAGCGGCTACATGGAGACACTGCTCAATGGCGGCATCATCCAGCTGGCCGCGCTGGCTCTGCTGCTCGCTGAAGCGCTGCTTAAACAGTACCGGGCCGTGACGGCGAACCAGTCTGCGCAGTTTCGCGCCAGCGCCTTGGTGATCATCGGTCTGTTCATCGTCACCAACTACGTGGCGTACGTGATTCCCAACTACCGCTCCGCCGAGTTCCTGGTGTTCTGCACCCTGGCCCTGTCCTTCCGGCATCACCACGCGACCTGTCCCGAGTTGTCACCGTCACCCGTGCGTCAGCGTCCATCTGGCCAAGCATTCCCGCGCGATTCAGCCAACGCGTAAAAAAGGAGAATCACCCGTGTCAGACCAAACCCCGTCTTTACCGCATTCAGTGTGTGTCGTGATCCCGATGTACAACGGCGCCGACAGCATTGAGCAAACGCTGACGTCCCTGGCCGGGCAAACCCGACTGCCCGACCACGTCATCGTCGTCGACGACGGTTCCTCCGATGACGGGCCACAACGGGTCAAAGCCTTCGCGGCGCCGTTTCGCCTGACGCTGCTGCACCAGGCCAACGAAGGCCAGGCCAGCGCGCGCAACCACGGTCTGCGGCATTCTGAAGAGACGTTTGTCGCGTTTCTCGATGCCGATGATCAGTTCCGTCCGCAAAAGCTGGAGCTGCAACTGGCCCTGTATGACGAACTCAGTCGTCAAGGCCGGCCGGTGGGGCTGATCGACTGCTACACGCAGGTCAATTACAGCGACGGCAGGCGGCAACTGGACAATCTGCGCAAGAACGGCCGGCATTTCTACGATTTCATCCACGCCAACGTCCTCAATGGCGTATCCACCGCGCTGGTCAAGCGCGACGTGATCATGCAATACGGCGGCTTCGATGCCAGCCTGCGTTACTCCGAAGACCGCTTCATGTGGACCCGGATCGCCGAACACTGGGAGATCCACACGGTGCCGCAGGTGCTGCTGGAGCGCACGGTCAATGGCAACAACATGACCGCGCAACCGAAGAAGTACTACCCGAACAAAATCAGGTTCATCGAGGTGTACCTCGCCCGCTACGGCGCGCAGTTGACCAAGCAGCAACGGATCGATTTCGTGCTGGGCAACCACACTGACTTTCTCAATGCCTTTTCCCGCAAAGGCGAGTATGCCGACGTGATCGGCGTCTACCGGCGAATGCTGGACTATTCCTGGCAAACGCTGATCTTCGCCAGCGGCAAACCAACCTTGCGCTACCTCAATGCCTGCGCCCGCTCATGGCGCAAGGCAACGGCGTCAACCACCGCTCATTGAACCGGTATCCGCCATGGCCAATCATCGCCTGATGACATTGATCTGGATCTTCACCGAGAAATTCGGCCTGATCTTCCTGTCGATGATTACCTTTGTCGTGTATGCCCGGCTGCTGTCGCCCGCCGAGCTGGGTGTGGGCACGGTGATCATTGCCATCGTCGAGTTGATCGGCCTGGTGTATTCATCGGTACTGGAAGACCCGCTGGTGCGACTCGAACGGCTGGAGGACAACCACATCTCCACGGCCTTCTGGGCGGCGGTACTCGTCAGCCTGGTGTCCATCGTCATCATCTCGGGGGCGGCAGTTCTGTATACGCCCGACCCGGTGCTGCAATGGATGACGGCGGTGGCCTCGGTGAAAATCCTGTTCACCATGATGGCGCGAGTCTATGTGGCGCAAATGCGCCGTAGCGGCGACTTCAAGACGTTGGCGTCGCGCACACTGCTGGGCAAAGTGTGTGGTGGCGTCGGCGGCGTCGCTGTCGCGCTTTTGGGGTTGGGGGCCTGGGCGGTCATTGCCCAGGCACTGATCATGGAGTTCGTGTCCATCATCGTATTGATGCGCGCCGACCCGCGACGCATTGCCTTTCATATTGACGGCCCGTTCTTGCGCGAACTGTTGAAGGCCGGTGCACCGGTAGCCGTCAACGCACTGAGTTCGCAAACGCTGCAGCGCGGGGTCAATGTGGTGCTGGGCATGACGGCCGGCGCCAACGCGGTCGGCATGTTCAACATGGCAATGCGCATCATTGAGCTGCCACGCACGGCGATTTACAACGGCCTGCTGAGCTACGCGCTGCCGGTGTTCGCCCGGCGCAGCGCCGATCCATCACGGTTGCGCGCGATCATCGGTGATTCGACCGCCGTCAGCGGTTTCCTGCTGACGCCCTTGTTCATCGGCATCGCACTCACCGCGCACGACGTGATCCTGTTGATCTTCGGCGCCAAATGGACCGAGGCCATTCCCCTGTTGCAGGTGCTGGCGTGCACGGCAGCCATTGGCAATGTCGCCATGTACGCCACCACCGCGCTGGTCGCGGTCAATCGCAGTCACCTGACCATCAAGGCCGAAGTGGCAACCACCGTACTGGCACTGGCGCTGGTCTATGGCTTCGGCAGTCTCTATGGCGGCATGGCCGCCGCCCTGGCATTACTGGCCCGGATGGTGATCATCACGCCGTTGCAGATCCGTGGCTTGAACAGCGCCATCGGCTATGGCTGGCGGCTGTTTTTCGACACCAACTATCGCAGTGTGATTGCCTCGCTCGTCATGGCCGCGATCGTTCTCCTTGTTTCTTCTCGATCGGGTTTCGAAGGTTACTTGCACCTGATCTGCAGCATCGTGGCCGGCGCGCTGAGCTATGCCGTGGCGTATAGCCTCATGCACCCGCGCTGGCCGCAAGAATTCAAATCGGTATTCACCGCCCGCTGAATTCAGTCCCAAAACAGGAACACCTCACCATGCGCAAAACTACGCTGATCACCGGCGGAGCGGGCTACATCGGCTCGCATACCGCCCTGGCACTCATCAACGCCGGACACCGTGTGCTGATACTCGACAACCTGTGCAACAGCTGCCGAGAGTGCATCGCGCGCCTTGAGCTACTGACCCACACCCGAGTTGATTTCATCAATGGCGACATGGGCGACCCGATCTTGCTCGAGCAGATTTTCAGTCGTTACGACATCGACGCCGTGGTGCATTTTGCGAGTCTCAAATCCGTGGAAGAAAGCGTCCGAAAGCCACTGGACTATTACGCCAACAACGTCGCCGGGACGCTCAATCTGTGCCAGGCGATGCTGCGCCATGAAGTGTTCAACCTGGTGTTCAGCTCGTCGGCCACGGTGTATGGCGACCCCACGCAAATACCGATTGCCGAAGACCTCGGCACAGGCAAACCGGTCAATCCCTACGGCCGGACCAAGCTGATGATCGAAGAGCTGCTGACCGACCTGTGCCACTCCGATTCGCGCTGGAACATCGCCTTGCTACGCTACTTCAACCCGATTGGCGCGCACGAAAGCGGGATGCTCGGCGAAGATCCCAAGGGCCGACCCAACAACCTGTTGCCGTGCCTGACGCAGGTCGCGATTGGACGGATGCCCGAACTCACGGTGTACGGCAGCGACTATCCCACCGTGGACGGCACGTGCGTGCGCGACTACATCCATGTGGTCGACCTGGCCAATGGTCACCTCAAAGCGCTGCAGGTATTGCAAGACATGGGCGGCATTCACTGCTGGAACCTCGGCACCGGCATCGGCTACAGCGTGCTCCAGATCATCCACAGTTTCGAAGACGTGACCGGCATTGCCATTCCGTACCGCATCGCCCCGCGCCGCCCCGGAGATATCGCCCAATGCTGGGCCGACCCGAGCCGGGCTGGACGGGATCTGGGCTGGAGCGCGCAACGCAATCTGGATCAGATGATGGAGGATTCCTGGCGTTGGCAGTCGTGCAATCCGCAGGGCTATCAATCCTCATTCGACGTCCCGGCATTGACGGCGGTGAAGTAAGCCGTCGTTCCAACGGCAAGGAAAACACATGCTCAGAGACTGTCTGTGGGTACTGCTGTTGTCGGTTTCGCTGGCGTGCAGCGCCGCGCCAGCGCCCTCCCGTCCGCCCGCCGCCGGGCTGGTGCTGTGGCTGGACGCGGCCGATGCGTCGAGCATGAGTATCGATGCTCAGGACCGCCTCGAGCACTGGAACGACAAGTCCGGCAAATCCAACCACGCCACGGTCGACGATGCCATTGCGTCCTCGCGTCCGCAGCGCGTGGCCAACGCCCTGAACGGAAACGCGGTGGTGCGTTTCACTGGCGCTTCGGCGTTGCTGGGCAAAACCATCCGCGCCGACAAGGGCCCGGCAACCCTGCTGATCGTCTCCCGCCGGCAGCCCGAACAGACTCCGGCAGACCCGTGGCAGCGGCTGTTCAGCTCGCGCCCGAACAGCGTCGATAACGACAATGTGCTGCCGAACTTCGCCATCAGCCTGCGACAGGCAGACGCCTACGCGCCGACCTTTTCCGTCCTCGAACTTCAGGACGTGCCCATCGGCCCCTACGCGGTCGGGCGCAACGTAGTCGGTAACGCCGATAATTTCAAAGGCGATATCGCGGAAGTGCTGGTGTACGACCGCCCGTTCGCCTCCCTTGCGCAGCAACAGGAGGCGTATCAATACCTGGCGAACAAATGGTCGATTGCCGTTCCCAGGCAGGCTGATACCTGGACCCGGGTCGGACCGTTGGGCACGTTGCCAAAACCCCTCGACGCCAGCTTGCCCCTGTCCGATCAGGCCAATGCTGGCAACTGGATATTCGACGGCAACCTGTCCGATGACTTCAATGGCGACGTTCTCGACCCCGTGCGCTGGCACGTCAACAATGCCCAGGGGAATGAATCCCTGGGCCGCAAGCCGGCACTGTTCAAGCCGGCCAATGCGTTCGTGGCCAACGGCAACCTGAACATCGTCTTTCGCAAGGAAGCCTTGCCACAGAAGTACGTGGACCTGGGTTTCAAGGACTATTCCTCCGCCATGGTGCGCACGGTCGACCGCGGTTTTTACGGTTACTACGAGGCACGCGCCAAACCCATGGACTCGGCAGGTTCCAGCGCCTTCTGGCTGGCCTGGACCGGTATGGAAGACAACGCCACCGAAATCGACATCTTCGAAATCGGCGGCAAGACCAAAAACGCGGCCTTCGACCGGCTGTACAACATGAACGCCCACGTATGGGCCACCCCGCAAAGCACCGAGCATATCGCCAACGGCAGCAACTGGGTCAGCCCCTGGCGCCTGGCGAGTACGTTTCATGTCTACGGCTTCGACTGGCAGCCCGACAGCCTGCGCTGGTACGTCGATGGCGTGCTGGTCCGGGAATCGAAAAATGCCAATTTCTTCTTTCCGATGCAGATCGTCTTCGACAGTGAGGCCATGTGGCAATGGTTCGGCGTGGTCGACGATGCTGACTTGCCCTCTACCTTCAGGGTCGATTACGTCAAGGTGTGGCAACGCAGCCAGTAGCGTTTCTCAATCATGGATCAGCCCGTCAGGTGCCTCCGATTAGCCCTGAACTTTCGATCGAGCAGTCGAGTCGACAGAATTCCAGCCCGTCCGCACGCCCGATCATTCCCGCGCACGGCCGCACTGGGTCAGCGTTCAATCGACAGGGACGTCAGTCGTCAATCAGCGCCAATCCATCTGGAGTGTGTACGTGATCAAACGCCGGCTGAATGAACTGGATTTGCTGCGCTTCCTGGCAGCGCTCGCCGTGGTGTTTTTTCACTATGCTTTTCGCGGGTATGCAAAAGGCGACATGTCTGAAATGCCCTATCCGCTGTTGGCAGAGCCTGCCAAATACGGTTACTTGGGCGTCGAACTGTTTTTCATGATCAGCGGATTCGTCATTCTGATGACCGCGTCGGGCAATAATCTAAGAGCGTTTTTCATCTCCCGCGCCATTCGCCTCTACCCTGCTTTCTGGGTGTGCTGCACCCTGACTTTTCTAGTCACGCTGGCCATCGGACAGCCGCGCTACAGCGCTGATATTTATCAATACATTATTAACATGACGTTGCTGGGCGACTTTGTGGGCGTCGAGCCGATAGACGGCGTGTACTGGTCGCTGTTTGTAGAAATAAAGTTCTACCTGATGATCTCCATTCTCCTGGCCTTCAAGAAAATAGAAAGAATAGAAACCTTTCTTGTGTGCTGGCTACTGATCTCTGCCGGTGCCGAAGTCTTCGCCTTTGAAAAGTTGCGCTCGACATTAATTACCGACTACGCCGCCTATTTCATCGCGGGTGCGACGTTCTACATGATCTGGGCCAAGGGGTTCACCAAAAGACGCGTGCTGCTCCTGGCAGGCGCGTTGGCATTGGCCTGCTTCACCGCCGTCGTATGGGCCGAATTGCTCGAAACCAAATACCCAACCGACTTCGATCCGCTGATCGTCTGCAGCATGATCATCCTGTTTTTCATGACGTTCCTCCTGGTGGCAACCAACAAGACAGCAGCCGTAGGAGCCTTCAACTGGACGGCATTAGGTGCGCTGACTTACCCGCTATACCTGCTGCATCAAATGATCGGCTTCATGATCTTCAACATCGCCTATCCGGCGGTAAACCCGCACGTCCTGCTCTGGGGCACTATCGCGTTGATGATCGGTGCGTCTCATATCATCCACACAAAAATAGAAACCCCCATTGCCAGGCACTTTAAAAAAGCCCTGTCATTCTCCTTCAAGCGTGTCGAGGCGAATAAGCCAAGGTATCTGCGGCCGGTTGAGCGTCAAGCGGACGCAAAACCGACCGAGCCAATCCCTAAATCATCGGCGAAGCACTGACCACCCGCAGCGCCAATCCTTCGAACGCATCCAGCGTGATGGTGAATTCCCCTTCAGGCGTCAGGTCCCCTTCCACCCGCTCATTGATGATGTCGACCACCGGCCCCGGCGCAATGTTGGGCAGGTGCAGGGTTTCAGTGATCGGCGTGGAGCCGAAGTTCAGCGCAGTGATTTGCGTGCCTTTGCCGGCTGGTAATTCGTGGACCATGACCAGCAGCCCCGGATGCTCGACATCCGGAATCAGGATCTGCCGACTGGCGGCAATGTCGTAGGCGCGGCGTGCGGCGAGGATTCGCTTGAGTTGCGAGACGAACGAATCCGGATCCTTCAATTGGCTGGTCAGGCTGCCATACAACGTCTTCGGTCGCGGCATCTGCCCGGCCGAGAGTTCTGCTTCGGGGTTGAGGTCGACCAGATCATAAGCGCCGCGATGAATCCACCGGGTGTCGCCGTCGTGCATCAAATGCGCGACCTGTTCGGCCGGCAATGGCAGCGCACCGACCAGATCCCATCCAGACAACGCGAATACGCCGGGCTGCATCGCGTTGTACATCACCAACAGCAAATGCACCTGACGAATCTGCTGGATGTCCTCGGCGGTGATCGCGTCGAGATCACGAATCCCCAGCGCGGCCGTGATGATGCTGGCGGTGGTGCAGGACACACCGTTGGTGACGAACTTCAGATTGTACGGCGCGTGTTCCCCGGCCAGGCGTTCATACATCTGCTCGCGAATGTGCTCGCGCAGGATGTTGCCGGGGAAGGTCTGGCCCTGATAGAGGAAGTTATCGTGGGCATGCAGCGTCCAGAAATGCACCAGTTCCAGGGTCAGTTCGTCGTGGTTTTGCAACGCGTGGATCAACGAACCGGGGTCGATACCGAGGGTGTGCATCTGCCGCAGCATCAGGCGCAGGAACTCGGTATCGCCCATCAGCAGCGCATGCTGGTAGGCCGGTCGGGTGATGAAATCGTATGAAAGATCCGCGCCGCCGTGGGACATGGCGGCGATGTCGTCGACGGTCAGGTTGAGCTCCTGAAAACTGAAGCCGCCCGCCTTGCGGATCGCCCCGGCCAGCAACTGATTGCCGGTGATCGACAGCGGATGGCTTTCCGACCAGGCGGTGCCGTCGAGTTTGCGTTCGACGCCGAGAAAACCGTTGGCATCCAGACGCAGGATCTTGGCGCCCATCACGTCGATGGCGTGCAGCGCGTCGCCGATGATCATCTGCTGCGCGGCGAAGGTTGGGTCCAGCCAGTTCAGCGAGGGCTGCCCTTCCTTGAAGTAATGCAAATAGACCCAGCGGCGCGGCTTGCCGTCGACGCCCACCACAACCGGTGTCGCGCTCCAGTCAGTTTCCTTGACCCCGGGCTCGAAGAAAATTACTCGCTGCAACTGGCCGACGATGTAGTGCTTGTCGCGGAGCACATCGACCTGCAACGGGCTGAGGTTTTGCGCATCGCGGCCCTCAGCGATGTCGGGCAGCAGCGGCCAGTCTTCTTCGCGGATTTCCACCATGTGGTAGAGGCCGGGATAGTCCTCATACGCCATCTCGGCCAAACGGAAGTCTGCGCCTTTGCCGGTGTGCGACGGGATCACGTCATCGATGATCACCGCGTTGTGCGCGGCGGCCATGCGCACCAGCGCCTGCAACTGCGCCTCGGTGCCCAGTTGCGGGTCGATGTCGAAACTGATGCGGTCGAAATTGCCGTCAATCGTCGGCGTGCGTTCGGTGCCCGTCAGGCCGCCGGACATTTTCAGCGGGCCATTGTGAATGCCCTGAATGCCGATTCTCGACAGCGCATGCCACAAGGTTTCATCGCCCAGGGCTTCCAGCACGGTGCCGTTCTCCCGGGTGACGATGGACGCCGGGTACGCCGTGAACCACACCGACGCCAACGCCGACGCATCGCGCGGCCGGGTATGCGCATAGGGTTGTTGCCACAAGCGGCCCTGCCCGGAATAGAGCCTGGCCCGCTGCCGGGCGGCGTGCAGCATGGATTGTTCAACCAGCCAGATCACATGGTTCTTGTCCGCTGCGGTCATAAAAACAATCACCTGTCATTGAAGTCAGAGGCGCGAGGCCCGTGTTCATAGGGCGTCGCTCGTTTTTATATGAGGCCCTGTGGCGGGATTCGTTGCATTGACCGGCGAGCGCTTTCAAGTAGAAGGTATCGCCGCCGATACAATGAAAGCGTCATGGATACGGCGTACGGTGTCCGGCATCGAGCGTCTTATCGCTCTCACTTGCGAGCGTTCCTCGCCAAGGAAGCACAATGATCACTGTTTCAACTTCAACGAATGCGGCGATGTCAGCCTACGCGGCGGCCGTCGATTCGAAGTCTGCCACTGCCCGGCAGCCGGTCGCTCAAGACGACACGGCGCAGGCCAAGGCCTCAAACACCGATTCGGTGAGCCTCTCCAGCACCTCCACCGATTACAGCAGCTCGATCGTCGGCAATGCGCCGTACTTTCCGGTGCGCGCGGGGATGAATGCCGATGCGCTGGTATTGGGTGCGTCCAAGCCCGGTGCGGTCTCCAGCTCCAAGGACAAGACCTTCCCGGAAGTCGCCGCCGATGCGCGCAAGCGCATGGATGAAAAATACGCGCAGATGACCGCCAGCGGCAAGCCGTACGCCAAGACCGATGAAGACCGTAACGCGCTGTTCGGCGACCTTGATCGACGCTCGCTGAACGCCGTCGCCACCAATGAAGGCGGCAAGTTCACCGCGGATGAACAAGCCTCGGCCCAGGCCTTGATGCGCCAGCAGGGCCGTCTCGCCACCGGTTATTACAGCGGCCCGGCGGATCAGGAAAAAAACTGGAAAGACCCGTTCGCCAACGACCCGGTCGCCCGTGCCCATGCGGCCCTGGATTTTCTCGACAACATGAGCCCCGAGGAAAAGAACACGCCGCAATGGCTGACCCAGCACTTGTCGCTGGAAGCGGCGTTGAACCAGGGTGGTGGTTCGGATCCGACCGAGAAAAAGTCCGGGCATTTTCACAACCTGGCTGAAATTCTCGCGGGTGTGGTGACGGATGGGTCGGACCAGAAAAAAGCCGACGATGGCAAAACTGACGATCCGGCCGCCCTGATCCTGGCCAAGCTTCAAACACAGGTTTCCTGAGCCCCTCGCACCGCCGCAGTCCCTTGTGGGTGCGAGCTTGCTCGCTCCCACAAGGGACTGCGGCGGCTGCAATATTCAGGCAGCGGCGAGTTGGCGTTTGCGGGCAGGCAATGCAATAACCAGCGCCAGGACAATCAACCCCGCCGCCACCGCAAACGTCACCCGCATGCCATTACCGGCAAACACCGCCCCCATCGCCGAGGCCCCCGTGATCAACCCCAGATTGCGCGACAGACTGAGCAGCCCGGCAATCACCCCGCGCTGATCGGCGCTGACACCGGTCATGATCGAGGTGTTATTCGCCGCCTGAAACAGCGCATAACTGACCGTGATCACCGCGATGGGAACGACGTAGCCAGGCACACCAAAACCCACCGGCATAATCGCCAACACCCCGGCGCCCAACGCCATGGTGACCAGCCCGAACACCGTCATGCGCTGCGCCCCGAATCGATCCACCAGACGCCCCGCCGGCACCCCGCCCAGCGCCGCCACCAGCGGACCGACCGACAAGGTCAACCCGACCAGCGCGGCGTTCAGCCCCAGCGTACCCGAGAGATAAAACGGCCCCACCACCAGCGTCGACATCATCACCGTCGACACCAAGGCGCTCATGGCCAGGCTCGCACTCAGCCCACGTTCACGGAACATCGCCAGCTTGATGAGGGGCGACGTGGATCTCGCCTCGACCCACAGGAAAACCCCACCACCGATACCAGCAATCAGCAGCACCCACCCTTCACCCAACGTCATGGCCAGCGCATACGCACCGAGCGTCAGCGCCAACAGCAGCGTCCCGGGGAAGTCGAAAGCGCTACGCCGAGCTACCGGCCGATCCGCCGGCAAACAGCGGTAAGCGAGTACAACATTCAAAACACCCAACGGCACGTTGACCAGAAAAATCGTCTGCCAGCCGAACCCGGAAATCAGCACACCGCCCAACGAAGGACCCAGCGTGGTGCCCATCGCCGACATCGTCCCCAGCAAGCCCATGGCGTTGCCGGTTTGCGCTTTCGGCACCGTATCCGCGACAAACGCCACGGTCAGCGCCAACATGATCGCCGCGCCCAGACCTTGCACGGCACGGGCCGCCACCAGCCAGCCCAGCGAAGGCGCGAGCCCACAGGCCAGCGAAGCCAGGGTGAAAATGACGATCCCACCCAACAACAAGCGTTTGCGCCCGATCAAGTCACCGAGCCGCCCGACGCTGACAATCAACGTCGTGATCGCCAGCAGATACGCCAGGACAATCCATTGCACATCTTGAAATGCTGCATCAAAGGTCTGAGCCAACGTCGGCAATCCGGCATTGGCGATGCTGGTGTCGAGGGAAGGCATCAACATTGACAGCGAAAGGCTGGCAAGCGCCCAGCGGACCGGGGTGGATGGCGTGAGGGTTTTCATGGGCAGGCCCCTTCTGAAAGATTGGCTTTCAGCGTAAGCGCGCTGCTGGCATGGCGGAAGACGCAGCGTTTGCACTTGATACCTGCACACAACGCCATGCCACCGCCAAGTCGTGCTAACGTTCAGCCATGACCACGCCCGATCTGAACCTGCTGATTACCCTTGATGCCTTGCTCGCCGAAGGCAGTGTGGCGCGCGCCGCTCAACGCTTGCGCCTGAGCCCGTCGGCGATGAGCCGTGCGCTGGCGCGCTTGCGCGAAACCACCGGCGACCCGCTGCTGGTGCGCGCCGGCCGTGGGCTGGTGCCGACACCGCGAGCGCTGGAACTGCGCGAACAAGTCAGCCAATTGGTGCAGCACGCCGAAGCGGTACTGCGCCCCGCCGAGCAACTCGACCTCAAGCACCTGACCCGAACCTTCACCCTGCGCACCAGCGACGGCTTCGTCGAAAACTTCGGCCCGGCACTCATCGCCCGTCTCAGCGAGCAAGCGCCCGGCGTGCGTTTGCACTTCCTGCAGAAACTCAACAAGGACAGCGCGCTGCTGCGCGATGGAAGCGTCGATCTGGAAACCGGCGTGGTCGGCGACACCACCAGCCCCGAAGTGCGCACCCGTGCGTTGTTTCAGGACCGCTTTATCGGCGTGACGTGCGCCGGACATGGGTTGAGCGAAGGCGAGATCACCCCCGCCCGTTACGCCTCTGGCCGGCACATTCTGGTCTCGCGTCGTGGGCGGGACCGCGGGCCGATGGATGAGGCGTTGCAATCACTGGGGCTGGAGCGAGACATTGTCACCATCGTCGGCGGTTTTTCCGCGGCACTGGCACTGGCCCGCGCCTCGGACCTGATCGCGACCGTCCCCGAACGGCACACGCAAAACCTGCGCGCGGGGTTGCACAGTTTTTCCCTGCCGATCCCGACGCCGCCGATCACGATCTCCATGCTCTGGCACCCGCGCATGGATGCGGACTCGGCGCATCGGTGGTTGCGCGACTGCGTTCGTGAGGTGTGCGCGCAGGGGAACTGATTTTTGCCGCACCCGGGTCTAGACTTCAATCCTTGCCGATACGGTCTGCTGATGTGAGCAAAAGTCATGAGCGACAAAGACGATCTGCGCAAATACTCCTCCCAGGTCATCGACGGCGTCGAAGCCGCGCCCGCCCGCGCAATGCTGCGCGCCGTGGGTTTCACCGATGCCGACTTCAAGAAGCCACAGATCGGCATCGCGTCCACCTGGGCGATGGTCACGCCGTGCAACATGCACATCGACAAGCTCGCCCTTGAGGCCGAAAAAGGCGCCAACGCGGCGGGCGCCAAAGGCGTCATTTTCAACACCATCACCATTTCCGACGGCATCGCCAACGGCACCGAAGGCATGAAGTATTCGCTGGTGTCGCGGGAGGTGATCGCCGATTCGATTGAGGTGGTGGTCGGTTGCGAAGGCTTTGACGGGCTGGTGACCGTCGGCGGTTGTGACAAGAACATGCCGGGCTGCCTGATCGGCATGGCACGGCTCAATCGTCCGTCGATTTTCGTGTATGGCGGCACGATTCGTCCCGGCGCGGGCCATACCGACATCATTTCCGTGTTCGAGGCCGTGGGCCAGCATGCACGGGGGGATATCAGCGAGATCCAGGTCAAGCAGATTGAAGAAGTGGCGATTCCCGGCCCCGGTTCCTGCGGTGGGATGTACACGGCCAACACCATGGCCTCGGCCATTGAAGCGTTGGGCATGAGTTTGCCCGGTTCCAGTTCTCAGGACGCGGTCGGCACTGACAAGGCCTCAGACAGTTTTCGCGCCGGCCAGCAAGTGATGGAGCTGCTCAAGCTGGACCTCAAACCCCGCGACATCATGACCCGCCAGGCCTTTGAAAATGCGATCCGCGTGGTCATCGCCCTCGCCGGCTCGACCAATGCCGTGTTGCACCTGCTGGCCATGGCGAATGCCGTGGATGTTGACCTGACCCTGGACGACTTCGTCGAGCTGGGCAAAGTGTCGCCAGTGGTGGCCGATCTGCGCCCCAGCGGCAAATACATGATGAGTGAACTGGTGGCCATTGGCGGTATCCAGCCGCTGATGAAACGCATGCTCGCCGCCGGCATGCTGCACGGTGATGTGCTGACGGTGACTGGCAAGACCCTGGCGGACAACCTCAAAGACGTGCCCGACTATCCCGAAGGCCAGGACGTGATCCAGCCCTTCGACACGCCGATCAAGAAGGACTCGCACCTGGTGGTGCTGCACGGCAACCTCTCACCCACCGGCGCCGTGGCCAAGATCACCGGCAAGGAAGGTTTGCGCTTTGAAGGCACGGCGCGGGTTTATCACGGAGAGGAAGGCGCGCTGGCGGGGATTCTCAATGGCGAGGTCAAGGCGGGCGATGTGATCGTGATCCGCTACGAAGGGCCCAAGGGCGGTCCGGGTATGCGCGAGATGCTGTCGCCCACTTCGGCGGTGATGGGTAAAGGCTTGGGCAAGGAAGTCGCGTTGATTACAGATGGGCGTTTTTCGGGTGGCTCGCACGGTTTTGTCGTGGGGCATATCACGCCGGAGGCCTTTGAGGGTGGGCCGATTGCGTTAGTTGAGAATGGCGACAGGATCACCATTGACGCCGAAACCCGGCTGATTACGGTGGATGTTTCCGATGCCGTATTGGCCGAGCGTAAGACCCGTTGGGTGCGGCCCGAGTCCAAGTACAAGCGTGGGGTGTTGGCGAAGTATGCCAAAACCGTGTCGAGCGCTTCGGAAGGGGCTGTGACGGATAAGTATCTTTAGGGCTTTGGATTTGTTTTGTTTGGGCTATTGCCATCGCGAGCAGGCTCACTCCTACATTGGATCTCGGGCGTTTACAAAACCCATGTAGGAGTGAGCCTGCTCGCGATGGCGTCTATACAGACACCATCAATTAAAGCCTGAACCGATCCACCGACTGCGACAGTTTCCCCGCCAGACTCGACAACTCATCGGTCGTCGACGCCGTCTGCCCAATCACCTTGCTGTTGCCTTCCGACATCCCCGCAATCATGTCCACCTGATGCGCGATTTCGTTGCTGGCCAGGCTTTGCTCGCCGATGGTGCGGGTAATGTCGTTGACCAGTTGCGTGGTGCTCAGTGTCGCGTCGAGGATTTCACGAATCGCCCGTTCAACATCGGCGGTCACGGCCATGCCTTTGTCGACCTGCGCCACGCCCGCTTCCATGCTGGTTACCGCTTCGCGGGTGCTTTGCTGGATGCGCGCGACCATGCTGGCAATTTCCTGAGTGGAGGCGCTGGTGCGGCCGGCGAGGTTGCGCACCTCGTCGGCGACCACGGCAAAGCCACGGCCCTGCTCACCGGCACGGGCGGCTTCGATGGCGGCGTTCAACGCCAACAGATTGGTCTGGTCAGCGATGCCCTTGATCACCTGAATGATGTTGAAAATCCCTTCCGACTCCTTGTCCAGCGTACGAATCACCTGAGCCGACTGCTGCGCGGAACGGGCGATGCCGTCCATGTCTTCGACAACCTGATGGATCACCCGACCGCCATCCTTGGCCAGTGACTCGGCCTGGTTGGCCATGTCCAGCGCGCGTTCGGCGTGGCGGGTAATTTCCTCGATGCTGGCGGTCATTTCGCTGGCGGCGGCGGCCATGGTGCTGGCGGCGGCGCTTTGCTGCTGACTGCTGTCAGCGACCTGATGGCAACCGCTGCTGAGTTGATCACTCATGCCGCTGACGCCATGGGCATTGCTGCGTACCACCTCGATCATACCCCGCAGATCGCGCTGCATGGTCGCCAGGCTGCGGATCAACGCGCTGGCTTCGTCCTTTTGTGTCGGCTCGACAATCGGTTCGCTCAAGTTGCCGTGGGCGATGCTTTGGGCAATCCGGCTGGCGGTCTGCAACGGCCCCATGATGCTCAGAATCACCCAGCGCCCCTGAATCAACAGCAACACCAGGCTGGCGATCAGCACCACGCCGAGGGTGAAGTTGGCGCTGTGGATGACTTGCGCCGTGCCTTGGCTGGTCTGCTGCGTGTTGGTTTCGATCAACTCGCTGAGGGCCGCCATCTGGTCTTCCAGTTGGCTGAACGCGGTATTGAAAGTGCCCAGTTCCTTTTGCGCAGCTTCAGGATTTTCCAGCGCCAGGCCAACGATACGCTCGGCGGCGCTGATGTAGGTGTCGAGGCTCGGTTTGACCTTGTTCAGTGCAGTCTTGAGAGTGTCGTTGACCGGCAGCTTGAGGTTTTCACCCAGCACGTCACGAAAATGCTTTGCGTGCTCCTCGATGGAACTGTGGACGTCAGCCTTGCTGCTGGTGCTTTTGCCCAAGCCCACCAGCATCGCCGACAGCACGTCAGCGCGCAGGGCGTCGTGCATCATGTCGGCTTCGAGGTGATTGCGCAGCGCCGTCATGCTGACCTCGCTTTCGTTCACTGCGTCAGCCATCTGTGTGTTGCCCACGTAACTGACCAGACTGACGATCAGCGCGGTCAGCAAACTGGTGCCAATCAACAAGAGTAAACGGAGTTTTATAGACATGGTGCAGCCCTCTGTTGGCACGTCGGCATTATGAAAACGCTATCGACTGCAAACGCCACATATTTAAGGCAGGACCGGCACTTTTCGCATTTTGCGACACGCGGTAGGCAACGCCGCTGTTTTTGCGCCCCTCCTTCCTGAACCTAGTCTCAAAACCCCAGTCATACAGGCGCCTTGAAATCCCACTTACCGTCGTCTCTGATCAGAGCTGTCCGCCTCATGCACCCGACCGTCCTCGCCTTGCGCTGCGCCTCGCTGTGTCTTTTGCCTGTGTTTGCTCTATTTGCCTCCCCCGCTCATGCCAATGGCGAACGCCAACTGGTGGCGGCGATCAACGATTACCGTGCCCATCCCCAGCGCTGCGACAGGCGCCCGGCACAACGCCTGGCACCGCTGGCGCTGAATTCCAACCTGGCATTGCCCATCGGTTATGGCGGCGGTTTGCGCGATCGGCTGAAGGCTTCCGGCTATTCAGCAGTGACCGTACGCAGCATACGGGTGGTCGGCGCGCAGGATGCCGATGAAGCGTTTGACAGGCTTCAGGACGATTACTGCGGGGCGCTGCTGGACGGCCAGTACGCCGACATTGGTGTCAGCCGCGCCCGAAGTGAATGGCAAGTGGTGCTCGCGCAGCCGGTGCTCGACCGCAAGGTCGGCGATACACGCGCCGTCAGCAAAGCGTTGTTGGCGCAGGTCAACGCCGCGCGGGCCAAGTCGCGGATGTGTGGCGGCCAGCGCTTCTCTGCCGCGCGGCCGCTCAGCTGGAACGCTGCTTTGGGTGCCGCCGCACAAGGCCACAGCAAGGCCATGGCCTACGGCAATTACTTCGCCCACCGCGACCCCAACGGCGATATGCCCGCGGATCGCGCGAGGGCCGCCGGTTACCGTGGCAGGCAGATCGGCGAAAACATCGCCGCCGGGCAGAGCTCACCGAGCAAGGCGATGGCCGGGTGGCTGGCCAGCCCCGGGCATTGTGCGAACCTGATGAACCCGATGTTTACTCAGGTCGGCGCGGCGTATGCAGCGGATGCGCGCAGTGATGAGGGGGTGTATTGGACGATGCTGTTCGGGGCGCAATGACCGGGGTCATGCCTGCCGCTTTTTCAGCAGGCACATCACCCACACACTGAAACAGAAGTTCGTATCGCGCCTCTGACTTGGGCTGCAGGGTACGGGCTCCTGGCTCAACCTCGCATTGAACGCTTGCGCGCCAGACGCTGCTGCCAATTGCCATCATTGGCACGCTGACATTGCTCTTCAGAATCGAACTGCACATGGGCCGATACCGGTTTGACGATGACATCCGCGTCGCTCAGAGCCATCGCTGTCAGTTCGACCATGCGCTCCCCTTGCCCGCCGGCCAACGCCTGATCCTTATTAGCCTGAGTGTCAAAAACCCAGATCACCCTGAGGCTTGAAGGGAATACGGTGTAATCGACTACATGGGTCAGCCAATCAAACCCGACGACTTCCGCTTTGGCGGTTTCACAGGCATCGCTCAGGGTGGCGACCAGACGGCGTTCGATGTGAGCCTGGTCGCGTTTGCTCAATCCCATGGAGGAATCCTTGTGATGATCGAGATAAAAGTGGCGGAGCCTACAAATGATGCTTCTACAAATCAAATTGATTCGCCCGTGCAGCAGTGGTTCCAAGGCGCCAGCTACCTTCGGGCCTTACTCAACCCTTGTGGGCGCAGGGCTTACCCGCGATGGGACCATCAGCCCCGGTCAATTCCGATGCCTCCCATAAAAGCTTTTACCTATCAGCCCCGAATACTCCACCTATTAGCTGACTTGCAGATAGGCGTCTAACCTTATTCCAGCGCTGGCGTCAGCCGGCCGGTTTTGAGCTGATAAGGAGACAGGAATGAGTCAGAAACATGACTAAGCCTGCCGTGGGCCACCGTGATTGCACCTCTTTTTTTCTGTACCGATAGCCGTGTGATCAAAACAATCAGTGAATCGAACTGCTGG
Source organism: Pseudomonas sp. S2_B07 (assembly GCF_054668435.1). Taxonomy (NCBI): domain Bacteria; kingdom Pseudomonadati; phylum Pseudomonadota; class Gammaproteobacteria; order Pseudomonadales; family Pseudomonadaceae; genus Pseudomonas; species Pseudomonas sp. S2_B07. The sequence continues at coordinate 6,220,151 of NZ_CP162769.1, read as the reverse complement.
CCCAGCAGCCTGTGTCATTGCTTTCGCTCGTCGCTATTCCAGAACCCACAAAGGGCCGGATAGCCCGGATGAACACGACCAAAGGTAGCTCGCACATGGCAAATGAATCGAAATGCCCGTTTAACCACGCCGCCGGCGGTGGCACGACGAACCGCGATTGGTGGCCGAACCAGCTGAATCTGAAAATCCTGCACCAGCACTCGTCCCTGTCCGATCCGCTGGACGAGGGCTTCAACTACAGTGAAGCGTTCAAAAAACTGGACTTTGCCGCGGTCAAAAGAGACCTCACGGCACTGATGACCGATTCGCAAGACTGGTGGCCGGCCGACTTCGGTCATTATGGGCCGCTGTTCATTCGCATGGCCTGGCACGCCGCCGGTACTTATCGCACCGGTGACGGTCGCGGTGGCGCCGGTTCCGGCCAGCAACGCTTTGCCCCCCTCAACAGCTGGCCGGATAACGTCAGCCTCGACAAGGCACGCCGGCTGCTCTGGCCGATCAAGCAGAAATATGGCCGCAACATTTCCTGGGCAGACCTGATCGTACTCACCGGCAACGTCGCGCTGGAGTCCATGGGCTTCAAGACCTTCGGCTTCTCCGGTGGTCGTCCCGACGTTTGGGAACCGGACGAAGACGTGTACTGGGGCTCCGAAAACAAATGGCTGGGTGGTGACACCCGCTATGGCAAAGAAAACGAGCCCATGCAAGAACCCGGCGACGGCCCACTCGTGGCTGAACCGGGAGAAAACGAGGAGAGCCGCACCGAACAGGGCCGCAATCTGGAAAACCCGCTTGCGGCCGTGCAAATGGGCCTCATCTACGTCAATCCCGAAGGCCCTGAGGGCAATCCGGATCCCGTCGCTTCAGCCAAGGACATCCGTGAAACCTTCGGCCGCATGGCGATGAACGATGAAGAAACCGTAGCCCTGATCGCGGGGGGGCACGCCTTCGGTAAAACCCACGGCGCCGGACCTGCCGACAATGTCGGTGCCGAGCCCGAAGCCGCCGGTCTCGAACAGCAAGGCTTTGGCTGGAAGAACAGTTTTGGCACCGGTAAAGGCGCGGACACCATCACCAGCGGCCTGGAGGTGACCTGGACCACCACGCCGACAAAATGGAGCAACAACTACCTGGAAAACCTGTTCGGCTTCGAGTGGGAACTGAGCAAAAGCCCCGCCGGGGCGAACCAGTGGGTGGCGAAAAACGGTGCAGGTGCCGGCACCATTCCGGATGCCCACGACCCGTCCAAACGGCGCAATCCGACCATGCTGACCTCGGACCTGGCCCTGCGCTTCGACCCGATCTATGAGCCGATTTCCCGGCGTTTCCTGGCCAATCCCGATCAACTGGCTGACGCCTTCGCCCGCGCCTGGTTCAAGCTGATCCACCGCGACATGGGCCCCCTCTCCCGCTACCTCGGCCCGGAAATGCCGAACGAAGAACTGCTGTGGCAAGACCCGATCCCGGCGGTCGATCATGCCTTGGTCAACGACAGCGATGTCGCCGCACTCAAGAGCAAAATCCTCGCCTCCGGCCTGTCGGTTTCGCAGCTTGTGTCCACCGCTTGGGCGGCGGCTTCGACCTTCCGCGGCTCCGACAAACGCGGCGGTGCCAACGGCGGACGCCTGCGTCTGGCCCCGCAGAAATTCTGGGCAGCCAACCAGCCGGAACAACTGGCGAACGTGCTGGCGAAACTTGAAAGCATCCAGAACGAGTTCAACAGCACCGGCAAGAAAGTCTCGCTGGCGGACCTGATCGTGCTGGCCGGTAACGCCGGCGTTGAACAGGCCGCAAAAAATGCCGGGCACACCGTCACCGTGCCATTCACGCCAGGACGGATGGACGCCTCACAAGAGCAAACCGACGTGGAATCCTTCGGCTTCCTCGAACCGATTGCCGATGGCTTCCGCAACTACCTGAAAACCAACTACCGCGTACCGGCCGAGCACTTGTTGATCGACAAGGCGCAATTGCTGACGCTCACCGCGCCAGAAATGACCGCGTTGGTCGGCGGCCTGCGTGTGTTGAACACCAACGTCGGACAAACCCGGCACGGCGTGTTCACCCAGCAACCGGAAGCGCTGACCAACGACTTCTTCACCCACCTGCTCGACATGGGCGTGGAATGGAAACCGACCTCCGAAGCGGCTCAAGAGTTTGAAGGCCGGGATCGCAAAACCGGTCAAGTGAAGTGGACCGGGACGCGGGTGGATCTGGTCTTTGGTTCGAATGCGCAATTAAGAGCATTGGCTGAGGTGTATGCGAGCAGCGACGCGAAGGAGAAGTTCGTCAACGACTTCGTGGCGGCCTGGACCAAGGTGATGAACCTCGACCGGTTTGATGTGAAGTGAAGCACCTGTTCCACCCCGACCCGGTGACAAGGGCCGGGGTGGCCTGATTCGGTGCAGATCGACACAACAACAAAGATCCCCTGTAGGAATGAGGTTAAAAAGCCTCGCCCCCTCGCTGACCAGGGATCAACGCTCTCGATAACGACTATGCCCAAGGGTGTTTTTTCATTACCGGGCTCCAGCACTACAGTGGCCACATCTTCTTCCCCCACTCTGGAGCAACATCATGAAAAGCATCATCGGTCTTGGTTTCGCCCTGTCGGTCCTTGGCGCTACGTCCGCTATCGCCGCCCCGCATACCACTTCGCAGGTTGTCGCCGCCGTCAAGGTCAGCCAACCGGCGACACTGAACGTGAACACGGTCGGTCTTGATCACAAAGACAGCCAGCCAAGCAAACTCTACGTCGCTGAAAACCGTCCTGAATTCGGTTCGAAGTATCAGCGTTATTGATTAACCGCTTTTGCACCGCTTGAACAAAACCCCGGGCAGATCCGATCTCCCCGGGGTTTTTCTTTGCCTTACGCAATCCCTGTAGCAGCTGCCACCAGTCGTGCGGCCAGGGCTTTGGCCTGCAGCGCTACGTCGGTGACGGCGGTGCTTTCCCACCACATGCCGCGCAACGGCGGGCCCATGGCGAACAGGCGACGGGCGACCTGGCCATCGCCGTCCAGTACGGCACCGTCGACCACCGCCGCGATTCCCAGCGCCAATGGTCCCGGCTGGATCAGTCCGCGCGCCAGCAATTGCTGCGGCAACGGTCGAGCGACCCGACGCCAGTCGTATTCGATACCGCTGGAGTTGATCAACGCCGCGCCAGTCACCACACAGGTGTCGGCCTCGCCACGGCGGCGAATGCGGATGCTGACGCCACCCTGCGACACGGGCTCAAGCCCTTTGAACGACGCGGCCTGAATCCGCAACCGCCCTTCCCGGTGCAACCTTTCCACCAGGGCCGCACTCAACGGCGGCGAGCGGTGGTGATGACTTTCCCACCATGGCCGGACATGCCGCACAAACTGCCGACGTTGCAGGTCCGTGGCCTGATTCCACAACCGTCCAATGTGCGCCCGCACGGTATCGAGCGGTGCTTGCCAGTCGATACCTTGGGCGATCGCCTCGCGGCATTGCCGGCGCAGTTCGCGCACCAGTTGCCGGGGGGTGCGAAGGCTGTGATCCGCGGCCAGAAAATCCACCCAGGCCGGCGGTTGCCGTCGCACATGCGGCAGCAAGCCGTGGCGGGAAAACACTTCGATCGGTCCGCGATGCCCAGCCTGTTCCAGCGACACCACGGCATCGACCATGGTCAGGCCGGAACCGATGATCAACACCGTTGATTGTGGATCGAGCTGACGCATCGCGGCGACATCCCACGGATCGAGCGCGGCGGCGTTCAAACCGCTGGACTCGGTCTGTGGTGTGCGCGCGGCGGGGAACATGCCTGTCGCCAGCACCGCATAAGCGCCCTGCAAGCGTTGCCCGTCACTCAAGGTCAGCCGTACCGAATCGTCGTCGGTTTGCAGATCGATTACTTCAGCCTGTACATGCTCGACGGTTGAGCCATTCAACGCGCCGGCCGCTTGCGCTTCAGCCAGACGTTGTTGCACGTACACACCGAATAGCCCTCGTGGCGGGAACAACTCGCTGATCGGTACTGGTTGCTCAGCCGATTCCGGCCAGCCACCCGCGGCAATGTGCTCGGTCAGCCATTGCGTCAAGTCATCGGCATTGTCCGGGTCGACGCTCATCCGCGCTGCGTTGCCGTTCAGCGTATGACCCAATTCGACCGCGCTGTAGGCTTCGCCTCGACCGAGTTCGGCACGTGGTTCGATCACCAGCACCGAACGGCGGCCCGGCAAGCGCAACAACTGCGCCGCCAGCATCGCACCGCTGAGGCCGCCGCCGATGATCAGCATGTCGGCGTGGCGGATGGCGTTGGTCGTCTGTGCGCTTTGGATTTCGCTCATGCCATGCTCATTGGTCAAATGGAAAGCTGCTGCGTGCCACCTTAATGGGTTGCTCTCCCGCACACAAACCCACCCTTAGTAGGAGTGGGCCTGCTCGCGAAGGCGTCTACGCAGACACCATTTCTTCTCCAGTTGCCGCAACGTCGCCAGATCCCGATACCCCGCCCCCGGATGACTTTCCGGCAACCGCGCCCCCTCCTCAAACAACTTCTCGGGATTCTGATAAAGGCGCCAGGACCTTTTGCAGGCGTCGTACCCGATTACTATCTCCAGCTATTTCAACGGGTTGGCGAACCTTCCGAGAACAAAGTGCAGCTGTAGAAAGGCAAAGTGTCCATCCCCTGTTGATCGGCGAACAGTCAGATCACCACGTTGCGCACAAACCGCGCTGCCACCGGGCCATCGTTGCGATAGGCATGAGGCTGGTTGCTGGCGAACATGAAAAACTCACCGGCAGCGATGTGCTGTGGCGTATCACCCAACATCAGGGTCAGGCAGCCTTCGAACACGTAGATCTGTTCACTCCAGCCTTCGGCATCTGGTTGCGACGGATAAACTTCACCTGGTTGCAGGCACCATTCCCATTGCTCCACTTCACGAGTCGCGGTGGCCTTGGACAATAAAACAGCTTTGCTGCCGGGGATTAATCCGGCCCAGGCCACTTCGTTGATGCGACTCGCATCGCGGGCGTCCGGTGCCTGAATAAGGTCGCTGAACCTCACGTCCAGCGCTTCGGCCACTCGGTCGAGGGTGGTCAGGCTGACGTTCTTCTCGCCGGCCTCGATGGCCACCAGCATCCGGCGGCTGACCCCGGACTTTTCGGCCAGCGCGGTCTGGCTCATGTCGGCGGCATGGCGCAGGCGCCGAACGTTTTGGCTGACGTGCTGGAGGACCGAAGCCCGTTGCGTGGAATCTTTGTGCACTATATTGCTCACTTGGTGGGGTTGGGCAGTATACTGCGCAACATTCGGCGCATTGTGCGTCCCCCTCAGGTAGCGTGCAAGGTCATGACGTCGGTGAACTCCTCTTCCCCCCGTTTCTCACGGTTCAGCAAAGCCGAGTGCGTGCTGGTGCTGATCACCATGGTCTGGGGCGGCACCTTTTTGTTGGTGCAGCACGCCATGACCGTCAGCGGCCCGATGTTTTTCGTCGGCCTGCGCTTCGCCGCTGCTGCGAGTCTTGTGGCGCTGTTCTCCTGGCGCCACCTGCGGGAACTGACCTTGTTCGAACTCAAGGCCGGGGCCTTTATCGGTGTGGCGATCATGCTCGGGTACGGCTTGCAGACCGTGGGCTTGCAGAGCATTCCCAGCAGTCAATCGGCGTTTATCACGGCGTTGTACGTGCCCTTTGTGCCGCTGCTGCAATGGCTGGTGTTGGGACGTCGCCCGGGGTTGATGCCGAGCATCGGGATCATGCTGGCGTTTACCGGGCTGATGTTGCTGTCGGGACCGTCCGGCGCTTCGTTCAATTTCAGCCCCGGTGAAATCGCCACGCTGATCAGTGCCATTGCGATTGCCGCCGAAATCATTCTGATCAGCACCTATGCCGGTCAGGTCGATGTGCGGCGGGTGACGGTGGTGCAATTGGCAACCACCTCGGTGCTGGCGTTTCTGATGGTGGTGCCGACCCAGGAACGCATTCCGGACTTTTCCTGGCTGCTGTTGTGCAGCGCGTTGGGGCTGGGCGCGGCGAGTGCGGCGATTCAGGTGGCGATGAACTGGGCGCAGAAGAGCGTTTCACCGACCCGGGCGACCTTGATTTATGCGGGCGAGCCGGTGTGGGCCGGGATTGTCGGACGGATCGCCGGGGAGCGGTTGCCGGCGATTGCGCTGGTGGGCGCGGGATTGATTGTGGCGGCGGTGATTGTCAGTGAGTTGAAGACCAAAGGTAAGGGGACTGCGGCTGAGGGAGAGTTGGAGCGGGAAACCTCGGTTGAACCTTGATAATTCTGTTGCCGGATAGATAGCTATCGCGAGCTTGCTCGCGATGGGGCCAGACCGGCTAAAAACTGGCCCTGGAAACCATGTGAATCAGCCTTTTTCCGTCTACCGTGTAGGATTCTGCGACAGCTTGGCGTTTGGCGATCTTGGGAGTGGCACGTATGATGCTTCACAAACTTCCGCAGATTAGAAGCCTATGTCCCTGATAGTTCTACTGCTTCTGCCTTTTATCGGCAGCTGTCTGGCAGCCGTCCTGCCACACAACGCACGCAATACCGCCCCCCTGCTGGCCGGCCTGATCGCACTGATCGGCACGGTCCAGGTCGCGCTCCTGTATCCGCAAATCGCCCATGGCGGAGTGATCCGCGAAGAATTCTTCTGGCTGCCAAGCCTCGGCCTTAACTTCGTCCTGCGCCTGGACGGCTTCGCCTGGTTGTTCTCGATGCTGGTACTGGGCATCGGCACGCTGGTGTCGTTGTACGCACGTTACTACATGTCGCCGGACGATCCGGTGCCCCGGTTCTTCGCGTTTTTCCTGGCGTTCATGGGCGCCATGCTCGGGCTGGTGATTTCCGGCAACCTGATCCAGATCGTGTTTTTCTGGGAGCTGACCAGCCTCTTCTCGTTCCTGCTGATCGGTTACTGGCACCACCGCAGCGACGCGCGACGCGGCGCCTACATGGCGCTGATGGTCACCGGCGCAGGCGGTTTGTGCCTGCTGGCGGGGGTCATGCTCCTCGGCCATGTGGTCGGCAGCTATGACCTGGACAAGGTCCTGGCCGCCGGCGAGCTGATTCGCGCACATGCCCTCTACCCTATTCTGTTGCCCCTGATCCTGATTGGCGCCTTGAGCAAAAGCGCCCAATTCCCCTTCCACTTCTGGCTGCCCCACGCGATGGCGGCGCCGACACCGGTCTCGGCCTATCTGCACTCGGCGACCATGGTCAAGGCCGGGGTGTTTCTGCTGGCACGGCTGTGGCCGTCGCTGTCCGGCAGCGAAGAATGGTTCTACATCGTCAGCGGCGCCGGCGCCTGCACCCTGTTGCTGGGCGCGTACTGCGCGATGTTCCAGAACGACCTCAAAGGGCTGCTGGCCTATTCGACCATCAGCCACCTGGGCCTGATCACCCTGCTGCTGGGCTTGAACAGCCCGCTGGCGGCCGTCGCCGCAGTGTTCCACATTCTCAACCACGCGACCTTCAAGGCCTCGTTGTTCATGGCCGCCGGGATCATCGACCACGAAAGCGGCACCCGCGACATTCGCAAGCTCAGTGGTTTGATCAAACTGATTCCGTTCACCGCCACCCTGGCCATGGTCGCCAGCGCCTCGATGGCCGGTGTGCCGCTGCTCAACGGTTTCCTCTCGAAAGAAATGTTCTTCGCCGAAACCGTGTTCATCAATGCCACGGCCTGGGTCGAGTGGAGCCTGCCAATCGTCGCGACCATCGCCGGCACTTTCAGCGTCGCCTATTCGCTACGCTTCACCGTCGACGTGTTCTTCGGCCCGACCGCCACCGACCTGCCGCACACCCCGCACGAGCCGCCACGCTGGATGCGTGCGCCGGTGGAATTGCTGGTGTTCACCTGCCTGGTGGTGGGGATGTTCCCGGCGCAAGTGGTCGGTTCCATCCTGGCCGCCGCGGCCCTGCCGGTGGTCGGCGGAACCCTGCCGGAATACAGCCTGGCGATCTGGCACGGCTTGAACGCGCCGATGATCATGAGCTTGATCGCCATGTCCGGCGGCATCGTGCTCTACCTGCTGTTGCGCAATCAGCTCAAGCGCGGGCGCTTCAAATACCCGCCGGTGATTGGCCGGTTCAACGGCAAGCGCCTGTTCGAGCGCGGCCTGGTGATCATGATGCGCCTGGCCCGTCGCCTGGTGCGCCGGATCAGCACCAACCGCCTGCAAACCCAATTGTTCCTGGTGGTCCTCGCCGCCGTGCTGGCCGGGCTGATCCCGATGCTTCACAGCAGCCTGAGCTGGGGCGACCGGCCGAAAATCCCCGGCTCCATCGTGTTCGTGACCCTGTGGCTGCTGGCGATTGCCTGCGCCCTCGGCGCAGCGTGGCAGGCCAAGTATCACCGGCTCGCGGCCCTGACCATGGTCAGCGTCTGCGGCCTGATGACCTGCGTAACCTTCGTCTGGTTCTCCGCGCCGGACCTGGCGTTGACGCAACTGGCGGTCGAAGTGGTGACCACGGTGCTGATCCTGCTGGGCCTGCGCTGGCTGCCACGCCGGATCGAAGAAGTCTCGCCACTGCCGAGCACCCTGCGCAAGGCGCGCATCCGGCGTATCCGCGACTTGCTGTTGTCGACCGGGGTAGGTGGCGGCATGGCCTTGCTGGCCTACGCGATGCTGACGCGCCAGACGCCCAACGATATTTCCTCGTTCTACCTCAGTCGCGCCCTGCCCGAAGGCGGCGGCAGCAACGTGGTCAACGTGATGCTGGTGGACTTCCGTGGCTTCGACACCTTGGGTGAAATCACCGTGCTGGTGGCCGTGGCCCTGACCGTGTTCGCCCTGCTGCGACGCTTCCGCCCGCCGAAAGAAAGCCTGCAGTTGCCGGCGCAGCAACGCCTGTTGGCACCGGACGTGGTCACTGACCTGGTCAACCCGCGCCACGCCAGCGACACCGCACTGGGTTTCATGATGGTCCCGGCGGTGCTGGTACGCCTGTTGTTGCCGATTGCGCTGGTGGTGTCGTTCTACCTGTTCATGCGCGGGCACAACCAACCGGGCGGCGGTTTTGTCGCCGGGCTGGTGATGTCGGTGGCGTTCATCCTGCAATACATGGTCGCCGGCACGCAGTGGGTCGAGGCGCAAATGAGCCTGCGACCGCTGCGTTGGATGGGCACCGGGCTGCTGTTCGCCACGGTCACCGGGCTTGGGGCCATGGCGGTCGGTTATCCGTTCCTCACCACCCACACCTGGCATTTTTCATTGCCGGTACTGGGGGACATTCACATCGCCAGCGCGCTGTTTTTCGACATTGGCGTGTATGCCGTGGTGGTCGGTTCGACGCTGTTGATCCTCACCGCCCTCGCCCACCAATCGGTTCGCGGCCACAAAACCGCGGCCCAGCCTAAACCCGTCGCCACGCAAGGAGCCGTCTGATGGAAGAAGTCATCGCAATCGCCATCGGCGTGCTTGCGGCCTCCGGCGTCTGGCTGATCCTGCGGCCACGGACCTTTCAGGTGGTGATGGGCCTGTGCCTGCTGTCCTATGGCGTCAACCTGTTCATCTTCAGCATGGGCAGCCTGTTCATCGGCCGCGAGCCGATCATCAAGGATGGCGTGCCGCAAGACTTGTTGCATTACACCGATCCCCTGCCACAAGCACTGGTGCTGACCGCCATCGTGATCAGCTTCGCCATGACCGCATTGTTTCTGGTGGTACTGCTCGCTTCCCGGGGCTTGACCGGGACCGACCATGTGGATGGCCGGGAGCCTAAAGAATGAATGCGATGACGCACCTGATCGCCGCACCGATTCTGCTGCCGCTGCTGACCGCCGCCATCATGTTGATGCTCGGCGAGAAACACCGTCCGCTGAAGGCCAAGATCAACCTGTTCTCCAGCCTGCTCGGCCTGGGAATTTCCGTGTTGCTGCTGCAATGGACACAAACCACTGGCGTGCCGGGTTCCATCGGCGTGTACCTGCCGGGCAACTGGCAAGTGCCGTTCGGCCTGGTGTTGGTGGTCGATCGGCTGTCGGCCTTGATGCTGGTGCTGACCGGGATCATCGGCGTCAGCGCCTTGCTGTTCGCCATGGCCCGTTGGGACGGCGCCGGTTCAAGCTTCCACGCGTTGTTCCAGATTCAATTGATGGGGTTGTACGGTGCGTTCCTGACCGCCGACCTGTTCAACCTGTTCGTGTTCTTCGAAGTGCTGCTGGCGGCGTCCTACGGCTTGATGCTGCACGGCTCGGGCCGGCCGCGGGTGTCGGCGGGGCTGCATTACATTTCGATCAACCTGTTGGCATCGTCGCTGTTCCTGATTGGCGCGGCGCTGATCTATGGCGTCACCGGCACACTGAACATGGCCGACCTGGCGCTGAAAATCCCGCTGGTGCCGGAAGCTGATCGCGGTTTGCTGCATGCTGGCGCGGGGATTCTCGCGGTGGCGTTTCTGGCCAAGGCCGGGATGTGGCCGCTGAACTTTTGGCTGGTGCCGGCCTACTCCTCGGCCAGCGCTCCGGTGGCGGCGATGTTCGCGATCATGACCAAGGTCGGTGTCTACACCTTGCTGCGCTTGTGGACGCTGCTGTTCTCCGGTCAGGCCGGGGCGTCCGCCTACTTTGGCGGCGACTGGCTGATCTACGGCGGCATGGCGACGATTGTCTGCGCGGCATTGGCGATTCTGGCGGCGCAACGCCTGGAAAAGATGGCCAGCCTGAGCATCCTGGTGTCGGCCGGGATCCTGCTGTCAGCCATTGGTTTCGCCCAGCCAAACCTGATCGCGGCGGCGCTGTTTTATCTGGTCAGCTCGACCCTGGCGTTGAGTGCATTGTTCCTGCTGTCCGAGTTGATCGAGCGCTCGCGTTCGGTCAATGAACTGCCGTTGTTCGACGACGCCGACCTGATTGCGCGACCGGCGCCGGCTGCGCAACCGCTCAAAGGCATCAACCTCGATGACGATCAGAAAGCGGTGGTCGGCCAGGTGATTCCCTGGACCATGGCCTTCCTCGGCCTGAGCTTTATTGCCTGCGCGCTGCTGATCATCGGCATGCCGCCGCTCTCCGGGTTCATCGGCAAGCTCACCCTGCTCAACGCCCTTCTCAATCCGTTGGGCCTGGGGAACGGCGTCGGCGAACCGGTATCGAATGCGGCGTGGGGGTTGCTGGCGTTGTTGATTCTGTCGGGGCTCGCCTCGTTGATCGCATTCTCGCGCCTGGGCATCCAGCGCTTCTGGACCCCGCAAGAGCGCCCATCACCACTGCTGCGCCGCTTTGAATGCGTGCCGATCATCGTCCTGCTGGGACTGAGCATTGCGTTGACCTTCAAGGCTGAAGCGCTGCTGCGCTACACCCAAGCGGCCGCTGACGCCTTGAACAACCCGCAGCAATACGTGATGGCCGTGCTCGGCACCCGTGCGGTGCCAAGCCCGGAAGCCAAGGCGGCGATGGCGGAGGTGCAACCATGAAGCGCTTGTTCCCTGCTCCCTGGCTGTCCTTGGCACTCTTGCTGTTATGGCTGGTGCTGAACCAGTCGATCAGCCCTGGCAACCTGCTGCTCGGTGTGATGCTGGGTTTCTGCGCGCCGTTGATGATGCGTCGGTTGCGACCGCTGCCCATTCGAATTCGTCGTCCGGGGGTGATCCTGCGCTTGCTGCTGGTGGTCGGTCGCGATGTGGTGGTGTCCAACCTCGCCGTGGCCTGGGGCGTGCTGAACGCCGGTCGCCGTCCGCCCCGCTCGCGCTTCATCAAGGTGCCGCTGGACTTGCGCGATGCCAATGGCCTCGCCGCGCTGTCGGCGATCTGCACCGTGGTGCCTGGCACCGTGTGGTCGGAACTGGCGCTTGATCGCAGCATCCTGTTGCTGCATGTGTTCGATCTGGATGACGAAGCGCTGTTCATCCAGCACTTCAAGGCGACCTATGAGCGCCCCTTGATGGAGATTTTCGAATGAGCGCATTGCTGTCGAACGCCATCCTGGCGAGCCTGTTCCTGTTTTCCGTGGCGATGATCCTGACGCTGCTGCGCCTGTTCAAAGGACCATCGGCCCAGGATCGGGTACTGGCGCTGGATTACCTGTACATCATCGCAATGCTGATGATGTTGACGCTCGGCATTCGCTATGCCAGTGACACCTATTTCGAGGCGGCGCTGTTGATCGCCCTGTTCGGCTTCGTCGGCTCGTTTGCCCTGGCGAAATTCCTGCTGCGTGGCGAGGTGATCGAATGACTGACGAACTGTCGCTGTGGGTTGAGATTCCAGTGGCGATTCTGCTGCTGCTCAGCAGTCTGTTTGCGCTCATTGGCGCCATTGGACTGGTGCGGATGAAGGATTACTTCCAGCGCATGCACCCGCCGGCGTTGGCCTCGACATTGGGCGCATGGTGCGTGGCACTGGCATCGATCATTTACTTTTCGGCACTCAAATCGGGGCCGGTGCTGCATGCGTGGCTTATTCCGATTCTATTGGCGATTACCGTGCCGGTGACGACCTTGTTGCTGGCTCGGGCGGCGTTGTTTCGCAAGCGCATGGCTGGGGATGATGTGCCGGCTGAGGTGAGTAGTCGGCGGAGTGAGAGGGGGAGCTGAATCCGGGGATTTGTATTGACTGGGAGGGCCTCATCGTCGGAACGCCGCCCGGAGCCTGCTCGCGATAGCGGTGGGGCAGTCGGTATTGATGTGACTGATCCACCGCTATCGCGAGCAGGCCCACTCCTACAGTTAGATTTGCTTCAGGCGGAGATATTGGTCGGGATCCACGGATGCGCTGACCGACTGATAGTTGGCCAACAGGGCATGTTGTGTCTGGATCGGGTGCTCATGCGTTTCAGTGATAATCACCAAATCCGCCCCCGCCGCTTCTGCCGCGAGAATGCCTACAGGGGCATCTTCAAAGATCAGGCAATCCGTCACCTCGACACCCAGCCGCTTGGCGGCCAACCGATACCCCGCTGGATCCGGTTTCCCGGCGCTGACCTCTTCAGCCGTCACCATGACATCCGGCTCGGGAATGCCCGCCGCCGCCATCCGGCGCAACGCCAGCGTTCTGGGCGCGGACGTCACGATTGCCCATTGACCGGCCGGCAAGGACCGAAGGAATGCCGCCGCACCACGAACCTCGACAACCCCCTCCACGTCGTCTATTTCTGCCTCGGTAATCCACGCCGCTTCAGCTTCGGCATCTACACCCGGCAACCCCTGTCGGTTCACCGTGTCGATGGCGCGGACGCCGTGAATGGTTGGCAGAAAGGACGCGACATTCACCCCGTGGCGCACGGCCCAGATCGTCCAGATCCGCTCGGCGGCGGCAATGGAATTGAGCACGGTGCCGTCCATGTCGAACAGGAACGCGCGGTACGGTGTGTTGAAAACGGATCGATGAGCAGACAAGGATGAGCTTCCTCTCGCAAGGGCCTGGCGGGTGTGCCGAGCAATGTAGCATTTACTTGCGAGACGGACTCATGCAGCGTAATAACGTTTCAGCTGAAGGGTTTGGACTTCAAGGCGTCCTTGACGCAGTCGAGCAGTTGGCCGAGTGCCCAGGGCTTTTTGATGAACGAAACGGGATGCCTGACACCGGAGCTTTCCGGGGTTTCGAAACCGGACATGATCATGATCGGTTTGTCGGGCCAGCGGTCGCCAAACTGATTGGCCAGGTCAGCGCCATTGAGCTTGCCCGGCATGGTGATGTCGGTGAGCAACAGGCGGACGTTGTCCGAGTGTTGCTCCAGGTAAGCGGAAGCGGCGTCCGCGCTGGTCTGTGGCTGAACCACAAAACCCTCTTCCTGAAGAATTTCGCAGAGAAACTCCAGGATCAACGGGTCATCCTCGACCACCAGAATCAACCCGCCAGTTACGTTCGTGCCCACCGTCGATACTGGCCCCATGATTTCAACACTCCCTGAATACACCCATGATTTTGCGCCATAAATCCGCTGCCTATCAGGTATGAGCAGCGGACTTGGCGGAAATTCATTTTTGATACAGGAGACGACGAAATCAGGCGTCCTGCAAAATCAGGTCGGCGCCCTTCTCGGCCACCATCAGCACCGCCGCATGGGTATTGCCCGACGTCACGTTAGGAAAAATCGACGCATCGACGATGCGCAATCCCTCAAGACCATGGACTTTCAAACGCGGGTCGACCACGGACTTCTGCTCGTCCGAACCCATGGCGCAGGAACCACACAGGTGGTAAATCGAACCACTGTTTTCGCGGAAATACTGCAGCATCTGCTCGTCGGTTTCGACGACCGGCCCCGGCAACACTTCTTCAACCGTGATGCCCTTGAGCGCCGGTGCCTGCATGATCTTGCGCATCAAGCGGCTGCCCTGAATGACCTCGTCGATGTCCTTCTGGGTGCTCAAGTAATTCGGATCAATCAGTGCGGCGTCCCGGGGATTTTTCGAGGCGATCTCGATGTGCCCGCGACTGGTCGGTCGGCATGGGTTGAAGCACAACAGGAAGCCTGAGTACGGCTCCGGTTTGAGGCTGGCCTTGTTGTTTTTCGGGATCTGGTACGACAGCGGGTTGAAGTACAGCTGCAGGTTGGGGTTGGTTTGCTGCTCGTTGCCACGGAAGAATCCGCCGGCCTGATTGACGCTCATCGCCAGCGCGCCCTTGCGGGTGAACAGGTATTTCAGACCGAGTTTGAACTGACCGAACAGCGAACTCAGCTCATCGTTGAGCGTCGGGATATTGGCCTTGTAGTAATAGCTGGCGCACAGATGATCCTGCAGGTTCTGACCCACCGCCGGCAGGTGCTTGACCATCGGGATGTTGTGCTTGGCCAGCAGCGCCTGATCCGCGACACCGGACAGTTGCAGGATCTTCGGCGTGTCCACCGCACCAGCGCAAAGAATCACTTCTTTGTTGGCGGTGAAGGTTCGCACCACGCCGTGCTGGGTAATGGAAATTCCAGTTGCGCGGCCGTTATCGAACAGCACTCGGTCCACCAGGGCGTAGTGCTCGACAGTCAGGTTCGGCCGGCTCAGGGCCGGGTGCAAATGGGCAAAGCTGCTGGAGCAACGCTGGCCATTTTTGGTGTTGACGTCGTAAATGCCCGAACCTTCGAATTTCGGCCCGTTGAAGTCGTCGCTGTGCGGGTAACCGAGTTCATCGCAACCTTTGAGGAACACATCGCAGATCGGATGGGTCTGGCCCTTCATCGGCGTGATACTGATCGGGCCGCTGCCGCCGTGGTATTCGCTGTCGCCCAGCGGATGGTTTTCCAGTTTGCGGAAATACGGCAACACATCTTTAAAGCCCCAGCCTTCGTTGCCGTTGGCCGCCCAATCATCAAAGTCGTGGGCCTGGCCACGGACATAGATCATCGCGTTGATCGAACCCGAACCGCCCTGCACTTTGCCGCGTGGGGCGTAAATTTCGCGGTTGCTCAATTGCTTTTGTGGCTGGCTGTAGTACATCCAGTTGAAGGTTGGGTTGTAATACATTTTGGCGAAGCCGACCGGAATCTTGAACCACAAGGAACTGTCCTTGCCGCCCGCTTCCAGCAGCAACACCGAATGTTTGCCATTGGCCGAGAGCCGGTTGGCCAGAATGCAGCCTGCGGCGCCAGCGCCAGCGATGATGTAGTCGTAAGTCATGCAGGGTTACCGCGTAAGTCGTTGTACAAAAAAACCACCCATCCATCAGTCAAAACGCGATCCCTGTGGGAGCGAGCTTGCTCGCGAAGGCGCCGTGTCAGTCAACCTTAATGCTGAATGTCAGGCCTTCATCGCGAGCAAGCTCGCTCCCACAGGTTTTGCGAGTGGGCGGCAAATCCGCTCAGCCCCTGGCTGGCGATGTGTCTTTAACGTCCACCGGGGTCGGCGCCATTTGCAGGTGCAGGCGCTCGCCGGTGTACGGCGAATGCCTGCGCACCACGTCCATGTTCAGCTCCACGCCCAGGCCCGGCTCGGTGGACGGGATGATGTAGCCGTCCTCCCATTGCAGCGGCTTGGTCAGGACTTCGGCATGGAAACCGCCCCAGGTCATGATGCTTTCCTGGATCAGGAAGTTCGGCGTGCAAGTTGCCAACTGGAAACTCGCGGCCGCGCCAATCGGCCCGTTGTAGAGGTGTGGGGCGATTTGCGCGTAATAGGCTTCGGCCATGCTGGCGATCTTTTTCGCTTCCAGCAGACCACCGCAGCGGGCGACGTTCATCTGCAGAATCGACGCGCCACCGGCTTGCAGCAGCTTGAAGAATTCGTACTTGGTGGTCAGTCGCTCACCGGTGGCAATCGGAATCGAAGTCTTGGCCGCGACCTGCGCCATGGCTTCTTCCTGACCCGGCGGCACCGGCTCTTCGAACCACAGCGGGTCGTACTTCTCCAGGCGCTTGGCCAGGCGAATCGCCGAGGACGGCACCATTTGCCCGTGGGTCCCAAACAGCAGGTCGCACTTGTCGCCCACCGCTTCGCGGATCTTGCGGCAGAAGGTTTCGCAGCGTTCCAGCACTTCCAGGGAAATCTGATGCCCGGAATACGCGGTGTACGGCCCGGCCGGGTCGAATTTCACGGCGGTGAAGCCTTTGTTCATGTTCTCGATGGCGCACTCGGCGGCCAGGTCCGGGTCGTCGTAGTCGTACTCGCCCTTGCTGTTCACCGGGTAGAGGTAGGTGTAGGAACGCAGGCGTTCGTTGACCTTGCCGCCCAACAGTTCATACACCGGCTTGTTCGCCGCTTTGCCGATGATGTCCCAGCAAGCCATTTCCAGGCCGCTGACCACACCCATCATGGTCAGGTCCGGGCGCTGGGTGAAACCGCTCGAATAGGCCTGACGGAAGAAGCGTTCGATGTGGTGCGGGTCCTGGTTCAACAGGTAGCGTTCGAACACGTCTTCGATGATTGGCAACATGGCTTTAGGGCCGAAGGTCGCGGCGTAGATCTCGCCCACGCCTTCGATGCCGCAATCGGTTTTGATCTTGACGAACAGCCAGTACATCCCGCCGATGTGCGGTGGCGGTACGGCGACGATATGGGTTTCAAGGGCGACGATTTTCATCTCAGGCACCTGTCTTAATCAGGGATTTACGATTGATACGAGCACGCAAGGTCAGCGCCGCGAGGGTCCCCAGCAGGCCGACGAAAGCGATGTAGCCGAAATACAGCTTGTAACCAAAGGCACCCGGGAAATGCTCGGTAAGGTAGCCGTTGATCAAAGGAATGAATGCGTCTGGCAGATAACCGACCACCGAGACAATGCCGATGGCCAGCCCCGTGATGCGCAGCGGAATGTTGCAGGTGTCGAGGATCGCCCAGTACAAACCGCGAATGGCGTAGGTCATCAGGCCGATGAAAATCACTGTGCCGACCAACAGGCCCATGCTGTTGAGCGCCGGGAACACGATCAGGCCGACCATCGCCAACGTCGCGCAGAACAGCGCCACGATCAGCACCGAGATGTTCGAGAACTTGTCACCCAGCCAGCCACCGCCGATGCCGCCAATCGGGCGCATCCACAGTTTGATGGTGGTGATGGTGCCGGCCATGACCGCAGTCATGCCGCCGCCCTGCAGGTAATCGGAGAAGCTGTAGGTGGCCCAGAAGATGTGATAACCGCAGAACACGATGGCGGTGACCAGCCACAGCTCAGGGATTTTCACCAGGGTGGTCAGGTCGCTGAGCAGGTTGTACTTGCCCTTCTCCACCGCCGCCGTGTCTTCCATCGACTTCGGGTCCTTGATCAACACCAGCACACAGCCGATGGCGATACAGGTGAAGGCATACAGGTAGACCACATGCTTGAAGCCTTCAGCCGCCGACTCACCGCGAGTTTCGGTGGCGAAAGCAAACAGCCCCAGCGCGACCGTTGCCAGCAAGGCTTCGACCAGCCCGCGACCGCCGTCAAGGATGCCGAAGAAACGGCCCTGCTCGGTGTGATGGGCAATCATCTTCACGCGCTTGAGCACCGAGGCCCAGAACGTCAGGCCGGTGGTCAGGCCCCAGCATCCGAAGATGATCATCAACCCGGTCATCGACGGCGCAGTGGAGTACCACAGGCCCAGGGCACCGGTGGCAACCAGCGAGAAGAAAATCAGGAAGCGTGGGGCAATGCGATCCGCCAGCCAGCCACTCGGCAAGTAACTCAGGAGGAAAATCGTGCCGAGCATCGAATACAGATACCCCAGCTCGCTGTGGTTGATCTGGAACACTTCGAGCATGGTGGTCTGGTAGACCTGGCGCAGGTACAGGATCGGGTAGATCGCACCGGCGGCCAGCACCAATAACATCAATTGGAAATAGCGACTGCCCTTGTCACTCTGGCTGATTGAACCCGCATTCGAACCCCGAACAGCGGCAGCAGTGGATGCTTGCTTGGACATCTAGGTGACCTCTGGCCGCCCGGTGGTCCGGGTGGCCCTGTTAATTGTTTTTATTGGAGTGAAGCAGCTGCAAACGCCAAGCTGTAAGCGGCAAACCAGAGCCGGTTACCGTTCGCTTTTATTTGCAGCTTGAAGCGTGAAACTTGTCGCTGCCGCCCTAGTACTTCATGACCACGAGACGGGTCTGGGTGAATTCGAGCATGCCGTGCTTGCCGTCATCGCCGCCCAGGCCCGAGCGTTTCCAGCCAGCGTGGTAGCCCTGGTACGGATCGGCCGGGGTGCGATTGATGTAGAGCTCGCCGGCTTCGATGCCGTTGGCGACTTTCATCGTGGTGCGGTAGTTCTCGGTGTAGAGCACCGAGGCCAGGCCGAACTGATGGTCGTTGGCCATCGCCAGCGCTTCGTCGATGTCGCGGTACTTGAGCACCGGCAGCACCGGGCCGAAGATTTCTTCCTGGATGATTTCCATGTCCTGGCGGCAGCCGCTGAGCAGGGTCGGCGGGTAGAAATGGCCGTTGCCTTGCGGAATAAAACCACCGGTTTCCAGGACGGCGCCGTCCGCGATGGCGCGCTCGACCATGGCGTGGATGTTCTGCTGCGAACTGGCGTTGACCAACGGGCCCATGAAGCTGGCGTCGGTGGCGCGGTCGCCGAACTTCACGGCGCTGAGTTTCGCTTTCAGCAGCGCGAGGAATGGTTCATAGATGCTTTCCTGCACGTAGACCCGCTCCACCGCCGTGCACAACTGGCCGCAGTGGGTGGTTTTCGAGGCGACGATGGCAGTCGCGGCGGCTTCAAGGTCGGCGTCAGCTTCGATGATCGCCGGGGTTTTGCCGCCCAGTTCCAGCGATGGCTTGGCGATATTAGCCTTGCAGTAATCGAGCACGATGCGCCCGGCATTGACGCTGCCGGTCAGGGTGATCAGGCCCACAGCCTTGTGCGTGCAAACAGCGGCCGCAGTGGCGTGGTCCATGGTCAGGATGTTCACCACGCCGGCCGGCAGTCCGGATTGCGCCACAGCCTTGGCGATTTCAAAGGCCGAGGTCGGTGTGTTGTTGCTTGGACGCACCACCACGGTGTTGCCGGCAATCAGCGCCGGGGCGATTTTGCGCAGCAGCGTATAGACCGGGTAGTTGAACGGAATCAGGCACGCGACCACGCCAATGGCTTCGCGGTGCAGGAACAGGTTTTCGTTCGGGCTGTCGCTGGGAATGATCTCGCCTTCAATGCGGCGGGCCCATTCGGCGTGATAGCGGGTGATCTGCGCGGCGTAACGGGCTTCGTTGCTGGCATCGGCCACGCTTTTGCCGGACTCGGCGGCCAGGGCGGCGCCAATGTGTTCAGCGCAGGCGTCCAGGGCATCGGCGAAGGAACGCAGGTGTTCGGCGCGTTCGATACTGGTGAGTTTGCCCCAGACCTTTTGCGCGGCGGCAGCCGCTTCAACCGCGTTGACCGCTTCGACAGCGGTGGCGGCCGCGACGTGGCCGACCAATGCTTCGGTCGCCGGGTTATAGACTGCGATCAGCGCATCGCTGGCAGGTTCGATGAAGTGGCCGTTAACAAAATTTCGCTCGAGTCGCATGTGCATCGCCCATCGTTGTTTTTATCCAGTTCGAGCAGTCTTGGCATCCTGAGCGGGTTGAACAAACGATTTATTGAGCAGGCAAACATTCGAAAAATGCAGGTTACCCGCTGGAACGATGAGATCCCCTGTGGGAGCGAGCTTGCTCGCGATGGCGGTGTATCAGTCGACAACTGCATTGCCTGACACTCCGCCATCGCGAGCAAGCTCGCTCCCACAGGGATTTGTGGTGGTCAGAGAGCGGCGGTTGAGGGTTCGAGCTGCCGTTGCGCCAACCAGATTTCTTCCTGCAACCACTGGCTGAACACCTGCAATTGCGGCATCAGGGTCTGCTCCGGCCGGGTGACCAGCCAATAGGACTGGTGCCCTTCCACATGCACGTTGAGCACTTGGGTCAGCTGCCCGCTGGCCAGTTCCGGGGCGACCATGTGCCAGTCGGCGATGGTGATGCCGAGGCCATCGACGGCCGCACGAATGGCCAGGTCCAGCAGGTCGAATTCATACCCGCCCTGGGTGTCGACCCCGGTGATGCGTGCGGCGTCCAGCCAGTGTTTCCAGGTCAGGTAGCGCTGGTCTTCCCGGGCCAGCACATGCAGCAATGTCAGCCGATTGAGGTCGATGCCCTGCTCGCTCCACTCCCGCGCATACAAGGTCGGCGCGCACACCGCGATGTGCCGCTCCTGAATCAGCATCGAGCTGTTGAGGCCATCCCATTCGCCATCGCCGAAACGGATCGCACAGTCGAGGGTGCTGGTTTCCGCCAAGCTGTCCTGCAAGCGCGTGGTGATACTCAGTTCCAGCTCGGGATGCTTCTCGCGCAACCGCCCCAGACGCGGCATCAGCCAGCGGTTGGTAAAGGTCGGCGGCGCGTTGATGTGCAGGCGATTGGAATGGGTTTTCTGCTGGATGCTGCGCACCGTCAGCTCGATCTTGTCGAAGGATTGATGCAATGCCCGCAGTAATACCTTGCCGGCGCTGGTCAGTTCGAGGTGGTGGTGGCGGCGTTCCAGCAGGCTCTCGCCGAGCTGCTCCTCCAGCTGACGGACCTGGCGGCTGACCGCACTCTGGGTCACGTTCAACAACTCGGCGGCGCGGGTAAAACTACCGGTGCTGCCGGCCACTTCAAACGCCTTGAGGGCATTAAGACCGGGCATTTTGCGTTTCATGGAAAGCACTCGAGGACGTTAGCTGATCGGCCAAGCATCCCATGCCCGCCACACATTGTCCTACAGGATTTTCTCAGTAACATGCATCTGAGGAAGGTTTGCGCGCATTTTTAATCGTTTGTTCAACCCACCGTTCATCGCAAGACTGGCCGGCATCTCATATAAAAATAACCGAGAGCTGCCCCATGCCCTTCCCTGCTTCCCTGCGCCTAAGTCCTCTGTACATCGCTCTGTTCTGCACCTTTGCGGCTCCTGCCATGGCCGTGCAAGTGACCGACAATCTTGACCTCGGCGGCGCGGTTCGTGCGCGCTGGGACTACGACCCGGATCGCGACATCCAGAAGTTCGGCCTGGACACCATGTTCCTCAGCGCCAAGTACAACTCCGACAGCTGGATCGGCGAGGCCCAGTATCGTTTCTATGGCCGGTCTTATCCGTATCAGTACACCAAGAACTATGCCGACATCCAGTTCGCCAAGTTCGCGTGGGCCGGCTACAAGTTCAACCCCGACCAGCAGGTGCAAGTAGGCCTGAACACGGTGCCGTTCGGTTTGCAGCCGTACTTCGGCAGCACCTTCTACGAAACCCTGGGCAACGTCATCGGCCTGGAAGATGTGCAACAGGTCGGCGCCAAGTACGTCCAGCAATCGGGCGACTGGAACCTCCAGGCCGGTTACTACTTGCGCCCGGCGTGGCAAGGCAAAGGCACCAGCAACGGGGTCACTTACTCCAGCGTGGTGTCCGAAGCCGACAGCTATGTCGCCGACGGCAGCAACAACCAGGAGCGCAACACCGTGGTGCTGCGGGTGGCCAAGGCGCTGGACCTGGGACCGTGGAAATCGGAGGTCGGGCTCTCCGGCCTGAGTTCGTCGCTGGAGAACAAGGACACCAATGCCGATGGCCGGCGCAATGCCGTGGCCATTCACTACCTGGGCAAGAACGGCCCGTGGGGTGTGCAGTTGCAAGCGGCACGGCAACAGATGTCGCCGCGTAACCCCGGCACCGATGAGTTGGTTACCCTTGGCGGTTATGACGGCACGTACAACGTTGCCAGTCGCGGCAACTTGTATGTGGCGGACATCAGTTACGACGTCGCCGGGAAATACCTGTTCGACCAGGTCAGCGGGGTCAAGCTGTACGCCAACTACAGCGCCTTCGATAAATCCGCCAGCGAGTTCAAGACGTCGGAGCGGGTGATTTTGGGCAGTTCGTTTTCGGTGAGTAAATTGTGGGTCGCAGCGGAGTGGTTGTTTGGCAAGAATGATCCGTATATCGGGGGGAGCAGTTACACCCAGAGTCTGGGGGCTGGCGGGAGTGATCAGTGGGAGAATCAGCTTTATGTGAACATTGGGTATTACTTCTGATCGGGTAGTTCTAGCGTCCTTGATAAAGTCATCGCGAACAAGCTCGGCTCCTACAGGGTTTAGCGCACTCTTGCAGGAGCCGAGCTTGCTCGCGATGGCGTCAGCCTAAACAACACTTGCATCCGCCCATTGCTAATAGTCAGATAGGCACCACAGAGAACGCCGCCAAAACAATAAACCGGCCCGACGCAACACCAGAGGCCGGTACGGAGTCCACCTTCGATGCGTCAACTGCCCTCGCTCAATATGCTGCGCGTCTTCGAAGAGGTCGCGCGTCATCGCAGCTTCAGCCAGGCGGCGCTCGGCCTCAACGTCACCCAAGGCGCCGTCAGCCGCCAGATCAAGCAACTGGAAGACTACCTCGGCGTCGCGCTGTTCGTGCGCACGCCCCAGGGTTTGTCGCTGACCGAATCCGGCATCGCCCTCTCCCCGCACCTCGCGGAAGCGTTCGACCATATTGAACGTGCCCTGCAAGCCGTGCGCGTACCCAACCTGCGCCAGCGCCTGAGAATCCTCGCGCCACCGACCTGGGCGACGCGCTGGTTGTCGGCGCATTTGCGCGTGTTCTGTCAGCGTTATCCCGACATCAGCCTGAGTGTGACCAATCAGGCCAGCCACGACAGCCTCGCGGAAATCGACTGCCACATCCGCTTCGGCCTCGAAGCCAACAGCCATTGCAGCAGCCAATTGCTGGTGATGGAACGACACATCGCCGTGGCCAGTCCGGAGCTGTTCAGCGACGGTCAGCCGCCGGATCTGCGGGGCTTTGCGCTGCTGCACATCCTGCACGATGGCAAACGCTTGAAGGTCTGGGAAAACTGGTTGGCGGCCATGGGACGCGACGATGTCGATGCCGCGCAAGGGCTGGAGTTCAGCACGCTGGATCAAGTGATCCACACCGCGCTGGCCGGGGGTGGCCTGGCGGTGATTGACCGGCAGATGATCGAGAAGGAATTGGCCAATGGCAGCCTGCTGCCGATTACCCCGGTGGAGGTGATCGGGCCGTATGGCTATTGGCTGGATGTGGCGAATGACAAGCAGGGGTTGTCGAAGGTGCGGTTGTTTACGGATTGGTTGGGATTGGTCAGCAATCCCTGAAGCCACCGACATTCTAATGTGGGAGCGGGCTTGCTCGCGAAGACGGAGTGTCAGTCAATATTGATGGTGACTGACACTCCGTCTTCGCGAGCAAGCCCGCTCCCACATGGGAACTTTGACAGTCTGTTAGATCGGGGCCGGGACTTTCACCGCCACCGCCGCACCGCCCTCCACCGGGCTCTGTGCCTTGCACGCCTGGCTCAGTGTCAGCGATTTGGTTTCCGGCGCCCACGCCCAGGACAGCCAGGCGCCGATGGCCAGGATCGCCGCCAGAATCCCCATCGTCGGGCTCAAGCCGATCCCCGCCACACTCACCGGCAACAAGAACGTACTGATTGCCGAACCCAACCGGCTGACCGCCGTGGCCAGGCCAATCCCGCTGGCCCGCACTTCAGTCGGGAAGCTCTCGGCCGGGAACACGCCCACCAGGTTACTCACCGCCGACAACACCAGGGTAAACAGCCCGAACACCAGCACCATCAGGAACGCTGCACTGCTCGGCAACACCGCCAGCATGAACAACGCGACCGCCAGAATGATGAACGAGTTGATCAAGAACCCGCGGCGCGAGAATTTGATCGTGCACCAGATCCCGATCAACGCGCCGAGGATCAGCAGCATGTTCAACATCAGTTCAGTGCCGAAGCCTTCAGCCAGGCCCATCTTCTGCAGAATCGAAGGCAGGAAGGTGTAGATGGCGAAGTACGGCATGACGATGCAGACGAAAAACAGGCAGTTGAACGCGGTGCGTTTGCGGTATTCACGGCTGAACAGCACTGCGTAGCCGGAACGGGTTTCGGTGGATTGGGTTTCGTCGAGTTCGACGTTGGCGCCCAGATGCTTCTTGACGATTGCCCGCGCTTCGGCAATTCGGCCCTGGTTCACCAGCCAGCGCGGTGACTCTGGCGTGCCGATGCGCGCAATCAGAATCAACGCCGCCGGGATCGCCGAAGACGCCAGCATCCAGCGCCAGGCGTCATCACCCAGACTAAGCATGGCGGTGCCGACAAACGTCGCGGCCACGTAGCCGAAGGTCCAGATCACACTGAACGAACCGAGCAGCACGCCGCGATGCTTCTTCGGCGCGAATTCGGCCAGCATGGCGTGGCCGACACTGAAATCACCGCCCAGCCCGATGCCGATCAGCACCCGGCACAGAAACAGGCCCATCGCGGTTTCGGCGTAGAACTGCATGACCGAGGCGATAGTGATCAGGACAAAGCTGACCAGGAAGATTTTCTGACGGCCGACCTTGTCGGAGATCCAGCCGAAAAACAGGCTGCCGAGGAACAGGCCGATCAGGGCCGAAGCACCGATCAGTCCCTGCCAGAACGCATCCAGGTGCATCTGCGGGCTCAGCAAGGTGAACGCGATGCCGATCAGGCCGAGGATGTAGCCGTCGGTGAAATGCGCGCCGAAGGTCAGGCCGGCGATTTTCAGGTGAAAGCGCCCGATGGGCAGGTCGTCGATTTTTACCGGTTGTACGGACATGTAAATCTCCAATTGTTGTTATTGACGGAGAAATGAAACCGATCGCTGTTCTGTAGGAGTGAGCCTGCTCGCGATAGCAGGGTGTCAGTCGAAGCTGTGTTGCCTGACACACCGCCATCGCGAGCAGGCTCACGCCTACAAGGGGTGTGGTGGGGGTTAGAGGCCGCCCATCAACAGGTATTTGATTTCCAGGTAGTCATCCAGACCGTACTTCGAACCCTCGCGACCGAGGCCCGATTCCTTGATGCCGCCGAACGGCGCCACTTCCGTGGAAATGATCCCTTCGTTGATCCCGACCATCCCCGCTTCCAGTCCTTCGGCCATGCGCCACACGCGGCCGATGTCGCGGCTGTAGAAGTAGGCCGACAAACCGAATGGCGTGTCGTTGGCCTTTTGCAGCACTTCGGCTTCGTCCTTGAAACGGAAGCAGGCCGCCACCGGGCCGAATGTTTCTTCCTGCGCGATAAGCATTTCGCTGCTGGCTTCGGCGAGGATGGTCGGCTCGTAGAACGTGCCGCCGAGCGCATGACGACGGCCGCCACACAACAGCGTGGCGCCCTTCTCCAGTGCATCGCCGACGTGCAGCTCGACCTTGGCCAGCGCCGCCGCGTTGATCAGCGGGCCTTGCTCGGTTTCCCCGTCCAGCGCACTGCCGACGCGCATCGCCGCAACGGCTTCCGCGAGTTTGCCGGTAAAGGCTTCGTAGACGCCGTCCTGAATAAAGAAGCGGTTCACACAGACGCAGGTCTGCCCGGTGTTGCGGAACTTCGAGGCCATCGCGCCTTTGACCGCAGCGTCGAGATCGGCATCGTCGAAGACAATGAACGGCGCGTTGCCGCCCAGTTCCAGCGAGACCTTTTTCAGGGTTTCCGCCGCCTGGCGCATCAGCAATTTGCCGGTGCGCGTGGAGCCGGTGAACGACAGTTTGCGCACGATGCTCGACGCTTGCAGCGCCCCACCGATGGCCACCGCATCGCCAGACACAATGTTGAACACCCCCGCCGGAATACCCGCTTGCTCCGCCAACACCGCCAGGGCGAAGGCCGACAGCGGCGTTTCTTCCGAAGGCTTGAGGATCATCGTGCAACCGGCGGCCAATGCCGGACCGACCTTACGCGTGACCATGGCCAGCGGGAAGTTCCACGGGGTGATCGCGGCGACCACACCGATGGCTTCCTTGACCACGATGATCCGCGCATCGGCCTTGTGGCTCGGGATCACGTCGCCGTAAGCACGCTTGGCCTCTTCGGCAAACCACTCCAGAAAACTCGCGGCGTAGACCACTTCGCCCATGGCCTCGGCCAATGGCTTGCCTTGTTCGCGGCTGAGCAGAGTCGCCAAGTCCTTCTGGTTGCTCAGCATCAGCTCGCTCCAGCGCTTGAGCTTCTGGCTGCGCTCCTTGGCAGTGAGCTTGCGCCACGCCGGCAATGCACGGTTGGCGGCTTCAATCGCCCGATTGGTTTCTTTGGCGCCAGCCTTTTGTACTTCGGTGATCAACTCGCCGTTGGCCGGGTTGAACACCGGGTAAGTCGGGCCACCGGACGACCATTGGCCGTCGATGAAATTACCCGTGCGAATCAGCGCGCTCATGCCACAGCCTCAGTCAGGGTGAAGCGTTCCAGACCCGGACGGGCCGAACGCAAGATACGTTTGCCGGCGGTGTAATCGTTGATCACGTCGCACGGGGTGTAATTGCGTTCCAGTTCGTGCAGTTCTTCGGCGTCAAGTCTGGTATCGAGCGCGGCCAGTGCACTGTCGAACTGTTCGGTGGTGTCAGCGCCCACCAGCATGCAATCCACACCCGGATGGTTGGCCACCCAGGCCTGGGCAATTTGCGCGTTGGACACGCCACGGGCACGGGCGACACGTTGCACCGAATGGGCGATTTCGAACGAGGCTTCGTCGCTGTACATCTGCTGCGTGAAAAAGTCGGTCTGGTTGCGGGTCGACTGCACGTCGCCGGTCAGCAAGCCACGGGCCAGCGGGCTGAACACCGAGACACCGAGGCCTTGGTCGCGGCAGAACGGAATCATCTCGCGCTCTTCTTCGCGGTAGGCGCAGTTCAATTGCAGCTGCATGTTGATCGGCTTGACCCAACCGTTGCGCTCACAGGCCATGAGGATCTTCGCCAATTGCCCGGTGAGCATGGTCGAGACGCCGATGTAACGGGCCTTGCCGGAGCGCACGATGTCGTTCATGGCGCTCATGGTTTCTTCGACCGGGGTGTTCACATCGAAGTAATGCAGCATGAACACATCGACGTAATCCATGTTCAAGCGCTTCAGCGAAGCGTCGATGCTGTCCATGATGTGTTTGCGCGAATGGCCACTGGCATTGATGCCGTTGCGGGTGCCGTAGCCGACTTTGGTGGTGATCACCAGGTCTTCGCGACGGGCCAGGCGCTTGACGATGCGTCCCACCACTTCCTCGCCAACGCCAGCGGAATAGAAGTCCGCCAGGTCGATGAAGTTGACGCCGTTGTCGAGGGCGTGCGCGACGATTGGCTCGCTTTTCTTCTCGTCGAAGATCCACGGTTTCCAGTCCGGAGTGCCCATGTTCATCGTGCCCAGGCACAGACGGGAGACTTGCAGGCCGGAGTTGCCCAAACGAATGTATTGCATGGCGCGGACCTCAGGCTTTTGGCGTGTAGAAAGGGTTGCTGATGTGATTGACCACATCCGCCAGTTGCGCGGTTTCCGGCTTGCCGGTCAGCGCGGCACGGATCGCCGTGCGGCAGGCGTTGTAGTTATTCAGGTAGACCGCATCGAGGTCATCGCAAGCCGGGTTGACCCAGTTAGCGGTGACGATGGCCCATTCGTCTTCGGCTTCCGGCGGCAAAGTGCCGTCCAGCAGCGCTTCGAGTACTGCCTTGGCGATACCGGCCTGCGACGCGCCCCAGGTAGCGTTGCCGTGCAGGTCGCTGCTGATCGCGGCTTTGTTGACGTAAAGGGTCATCGGCTTGACCGGAATGTTCGGCTGGGCAATCACCATGAACGGGCAATGACCCTGGCTAGGCGACGCCAGGCTGTTGGCAAACGCCTGGCCGGCCGGGCCATTGCGCGGGCCGATCAGAATGTTGATGTGCGCGGCGTTCACGCCCGGGCCTTCGAAACCTTCACCGATGTACAGGTCGAGTTCTTTCATGAGTCGTTACTCTTCAGGGAGTTGAGGTTGATCAGAAACGCACGCAGGCAGCGGGCCTGGCGTGGCAAATGTCGGGGTTCGAAGAGCGCAGCAGGTCGCTGGCGAAGACGCGGCAGTGATGATGAGTCATGGTTGCAAACGCTCTTTTTTGTTGTTGATGAGCTGGTTTGCGATTTTTTAACACTGGGGGTTTGCGGGGCTGTAACCATTAAAAGTCATGAGGGTATGAGTTCAAGTCATACCCGGTAAACCTGTGGGAGCGAGTTTGCTCCCCGCAGGTTTCGGGAAGGATTGGACTATTGCGACATGGCGTCTTTTTTCATGGCGTCTTTGCTCATGCTGTCCTTGGACATTGCATCTTTGGACATGCTGTCTTTCTTCATGGTGTCCTTGGCCATGGCATCCTTTTTCATCGTTGTGTCTTTTTTCATGGCGTCTTTGGACATGGCATCCTTGGACATCGAGTCCTTGCTCATGCTGTCGCTGCTGGTGGTATCGGCAGCGAAAACACTGGCGGCACCCAGTGCGATGCACATGGACAGGACGGCGGTGGCTAACTTTTTCATGATCAAACTCCTCGAAGCGCAGGTTACGAATGAACGCAGCGTGGGCTGCGTGATGAATGTGTCTGTCAGCTGCCACCGAACCAGTTGTAACCCTGGTCTTCCCAGTAGCCACCGCTGTAGGTATTGCTGACGAAAATCGCCTGAATGTGTTTGGGGTTTTTGTAGCCCAGCTTGGTGGGCATGCGCAGTTTCATGGGGAAGCCGTACTGGCGAGGCAGCACCGCGCCGTCATAGGTCAGCGTCAGCAAGGTTTGCGCATGCAGCGCCGTGGCCATGTCGATGCTGGTGTAATAATCGTCTGCACATTTGAAACCGACGTACCGGGCATCGGTGTCTGTGCCGACGCGCTTCAGGAAGTCGCTGAACCGGACGCCTCCCCACCGTCCGATGGCGCTCCAGCCTTCGACGCAAATATGCCGGGTGATTTGTTCGGTTTGTGCCATGGCGCGCAGTTCTTCGAGCCGCCAACTGTGTTTGTCCGCGACCATGCCGGTCACTTCCAGCCGATAGGACTCCTCCTCCACCGTCGGTGCTTCGTCAATGCCGTAGAAGGCATTGAAGGGAAACGGCCGGGTGATCATGGATTCCGGGTAGGTCGGCGCCATGGCGTCGGGATTGAACAACCAGCCTTGCACCCGATCGTTGAAGCGCGACATGGACGACAACGCGGTCTCGACGCTTTCGTTGTCAGTCAGGTTGCAGCCAGACAGCATCGCCACACCGCCGAGGGTCAGGCCGCGCAGCAGAAACGCGCGACGCGAGCGGTCGGGGATCTGCGGGGCGAGTATTTTTCGGGCGTCTGTCAGGATCGATGACTCGTCCAGCCCGGAACTTTCGATGCGCTTTTTCATACCCGCTCCTTGCGGCCGACGATCATCGCCCACAACGTTTTTGGCACCAGTGCGACCATCACCAGATGCACCGCGACAAAAGCAACCAACAGCGACATTGCAAAGAAATGCACCCGTCGCGCGCCTTCGTAGCCCGCCAGCAGTTCACGCAACAGCGGGAACTGGACCGACTTCCAAAGCACCAGCCCGGAGACCACCAACAGCGTGATGTCGACCATCACGAACAGGTAGGCCACCCGTTGCACCTGGTTGTAATGACTCAGGTCGGCATGGCTCAACCGCCCTCTCAATGCGGCCCACAGGTCATGCAGGACACCTTTGGGAGAGACGGGTAGAAAACGGCGTTTCAGACGACCGCTGAACAGATTGATGCCGAGATAAATCAGGCCATTGAGGGCCAGAAACCACATCGCCGCGAAGTGCCATTGCAGCGCACCGCCGAGCCAGCCGCCCAGCGTGATCGACTTGGGAAAGCTGAAGTCATAAATCGGCGAGGCGTTATAGATACGCCAACCACTGGTGACCATGACCAGCACGGCCAGGGCGTTCAGCCAATGGGTCAGCCGTAACCAGCGAGGATGGCTACTGACAGAGGGTGAAGCAGATAGCTGCGACATGTCCGGCTCCCTGCGATTGATCATTGGGGCCGAGTATGGGAGCCGATTGATCGCCAAATCCTCACGTAAAGTTAAATTAAACGTGATAACTCCCGACGCGTTGCAACACGCCTTGCCTTGCATTTGTGGTTAAAATGCCGCCCCCTCAAATTGCCGACCCTGCCCGATGAACTCAGACGCACTTGCCACCCTCCACGCCCACCTGCTGACGGCCCTGGCAACGGCCCCAGCGGAAACCCGCCGCTTGTTTCACGGCCGTGGCCGCTGCTGGCCGGGGCTGGAGCAGTTGACCGTCGACTGGTTGCAGGGGGTGGTGCTGGTCGCGCTGTTCAAAGAGCCGGAAGCGTCGCAGCTGGAAGCGTTGAAACAACTGCTGATCCAGATCACCCGGTCACCCGAGTGGGCACAATCCGGCGCGCACACCTTGCTGTTGCAACATCGCTACTTGCTGCAAAGCACCACCGAGTGGCTGCTGGGCGAGGTGATCGACGAGATGACGATCACCGAGGGTGGCTTGCGTTATCGCGTGGACCTGGGCCGCAAGCAGAACACCGGGCTGTTTTTAGACATGCGTTATGGCCGTGACTGGGTGCGGGCCAATGCCCACGGCAAGCGCGTATTGAACCTGTTTGCCTACACCTGCGGCTTCTCGGTCGCCGCCATCGAGGGTGGCGCCGAGCACGTGGTCAATCTGGACATGTCCAGCCCGGCCCTGAGCCGTGGGCGCGAGAATCACCGGCTCAACGGGCACGATTTGAGCCAGGTCAGTTTTCTGGGCCATGACCTGTTCAAGTCCTGGGGCAAAGTGATTGGCAAGGGGCCTTATGACCTGGTGATCATCGACCCGCCGTCCTTTCAGAAAGGCAGTTTTTTGCTGACCAAGGATTACCAGCGTGTGTTGCGCCGGTTGCCGGAATTGCTCAGCCCTGCGGGCTCGGTGCTGGCGTGCATGAATGACCCGGCGTTTGGGTCTGATTTCCTGATCGATGGGGTGATGCGTGAAGCGCCGAGTTTGCGTTTTGAGCAGCGGCTGGAGAACCCGCCGGAGTTTCCGGATGCCGATGTTGAGTGTGGGTTGAAAGCGTTGGTGTTCAAGCTGGGCGATTGAGTCTTGCCGGGCTCAACGCGGCTGCAACACCAACGCAAACAACTCCCCATGCCCGGTCACATTAAGCTTGTGATAGACATTGCGCCGATGCACTTTCACCGTCTCCGGTGAGATACCCATGTGCTGGGCGATGGCCTTGCTGGAGAAGCCCTGAAGGATCAGCCGGGCGGTTTCGATTTCCCGTACCGACAGGCGCGCGTCGAAGCGGTCCAGCAACGTCGCGAGATCGCCGGCCACCGGTTCAGCGGTCGCGCCTTCCGGCGGCATCAATTGCAGATGGCGGCGCATCGCCGACAGCACCCAGTCGCGCACGCACAGCAGGCGGCCCTGCTCTTCCAGGCTGAACCGCGTCGAACGTCCCAGCGACAAACCCAACACCGCCCCATCAACGTGGACCATGAACTGCAACTCGTCCGCCCCCACCACCGAGCGGAAGTAACTCAGGTAGTACTCGCTCTGCTGGAACTGGTCGGGCGCCACCGATTCGAGGCTGTGCAGGCCCTCGGCAATACCGGCGCAAGCCGCCTGGTAAAAGGGGTCGAGCAGGTACATGCCGGCGCTGTAGTCCGCCAGTTCTTCGTGCTCGGCGGCACCGCCCTTCGAATCGAAATCAATCAGCAAACGCGGGACCCGCCCCGCGCGCATCACCGCGACCAGCGCATTGTCCAGCGGCACCAGCAGCCGCAATGTGTCGACCAGCGCCCGCCAGAACCCGTCCTGCCCCAACGCGCCAAACACCCGCGCCAGCGACTGGTGCACCGGCAGCTCTTTCAACAATGCGTCCACGCACTACCCCTTTCGAGTAACCCATGATGGGAATGGGTGAGTCCCCCGCCTGCCAGTACGCTGCAAGCACCTGTTCATCACCGGCCTGCAGCAGGCCAGGAGTGCCGCATCATGAGTCGTCACCGCTCGCATATCAATCTTGGACTGGGCGCCTGTTTGTGCGTCTCGTTGTCGGCCATGGCCACCGATGCCCCGACGGTGCATGTCTACAACTGGTACGACTACATCGGACCCGACACCCTGCACGACTTCAAGCGCGACACCGGGATCGAACCGGTCTACGACACCTTCGACAGCGCCGAAGTACTCGAAGGCAAACTGCTGACCAGCCGCAGCGGCTACGACGTGGTGGTGGCGAGCAACTTCAGTCTGCCGACGCTGATCAAGGCCGGCGCCCTCGCCCCGTTGCCCCACGCACAAATGCCTGACTTCAAGAACATGGACAGCGACCTGCTGGCGAAACTCGCCAACAACGATCCGGGCAACCAGTACGCAGTGCCGTACCTGTGGGGCACCAACGGGATTGGCTACAACATCGACAAGGTCCGCGCGGCGTTGGGCGACAAGGCGCCGGTGGATTCCTGGGACCTGGTGTTCAAGGAAGAGAACCTGGCCAAGCTCGGTCAATGTGGCGTGGCGATGCTCGACTCGCCGTCGGAAATGCTCCCGGTCGCCCTGCACTACCTGGGCTTGCCACCGAACAGCACCAACCCTGAAGACTACAAGAAGGCCGAGGCGCTGCTGCTGAAGTTGCGTCCGCACATCGCGTACTTCAACTCGTCCAAATTCATCAGCGACCTGGCCAACGGCAACATCTGCGTGGCGGTGGGCTGGTCTGGCGCGATGCTGGAAGCCAAGACCAACGCCGAGCAGGCCAACAACGGCGTGAAGATCGCCTACAGCCTGCCGAAGGAAGGCGCGCCGGTCTGGTTCGACACGCTGGTGCTGCTCAAGGACGCACCGCATCCGCAACAAGGCCTGGCCTTTATCGACTACCTGATGCGCCCCGAAGTCATCGCCCCGGTCAGCGATCACCTGAACTACCCCAACGGCAACCGCAGCGCGACACCGTTGGTGGCCGAAGCGACCCGCACCAACCCGGCGGTGTATCCGTCGGCTGAAGCGCTGGCCACGTTGTTCACCCTTCAACCGCTGCCGCCTGCGACTGAACGAGTGCGCACGCGGGTCTGGAGCAAGGTCAAAAACGGCCAGTGAGAACCCTGTAGGAGTGAGCCTGCTCGCGATGGGGCCATCACCTTCAACATCGATGGCGACTGATCCACCGCTCTCGCGAGCAAGCTCGCTCCCACAGGTTTTGTGACTATTTGACGGTTATCGAAAAGCCCAATTTTCTGCCACGATTTGAAGATGAGAAACCCCATGAAACCACGTGCCCGTGACCTGAACATTCAGTTCGGCCAACTGCAACCCGGCCCCCTCAATGCCATCACCGATGTACCCGGCGTCCGCGTCGGTCACAGTGAAGTGCGTGGCCGTACCGACAGCGGTCGTGACATCCACACCGGCGTCACCCTGATCGAACCGCGTGCCGGTTCCACCAACCAGCAACCGTGCTTTGCCGGTGTGCATGTGCTCAATGGCAACGGTGACGCTACCGGTCTTGAGTGGATTCGCGAAGCCGGCCTGCTGACCAGCCCGATCGCCTTCACCAACACCCACAGCCTGGGCGTGGTGCGCGATGCGCTGATTGCGCTGGACCGACAGGCCCAGCCCGATGACGGCCGGTTGTACTGGAACATGCCGGTGGTGCTGGAGACGTTCGATGGTTTGCTCAGCGACATCAATGGTTTCCACGTCAAGCCCGCGCACGTGGCCCAGGCACAGCGCAATGCCGTCGACGGACCGGTGATCGAAGGCGCAGTAGGCGGTGGCAGCGGGATGATCTGTCATGAGTTCAAAGGCGGGATTGGCACGTCCTCGCGACGCTTGAGCCCGGCGCAAGGCGGCTGGACCGTTGGCGCCATCGTCCAGGCCAACCATGGCATTCGCAACGAGTTGCGTGTCGACGGTTACCCGGTCGGGCGCTACATGGAACAGGTCGACTCACCCTTCCTCAAAGCCTCGCTACCCTATCCGGGCATGGGTTCCATCGTCGTCTGCCTGGCCACGGATGCGCCGTTGCTGCCGCACCAGTGCACACGCCTCGCGCAGCGTGCCAGCCTGGGATTGGCCCGCACCGGTGGCGGTAACGAGGACCACAGCGGTGACATCTTCATTGCCTTCGCCACCGGCAACCAGCACGTGCCACCCGCCGCCTATGAAGGCAAAGGCGCGCCGACATGCGACAACCTGCGCATGGTCAACAACGATCACATCAGCGAGTTGTTTCTGGCCGCGACCGAGGCCGTGGAAGAAGCCATCATCAATGCGCTACTGGCGTCTGACACGGTGGAAGGCAACGGCCATACGGTGAAAGGACTGGATGCGCAAACGTTGCTCAAGGCATTGCGCCAGGCGGGTTGGCCAGGCCAGCGCTGACAGAATCGCCCGATGCCACGCATCGGGCGGTCACTGATTATTTCTCCAACACCAGCAGCGGCGTGCCTTTCTTCACAATGTACGTCGCCAGCTCCGACGCTTTACCGCCACCCACGTTCCTCGCGACATGCGCCGTGCCCTCCGGGATGTACAGTGAATCGCCAGCCTTGAGCGTGACCGGTGGCTGGCCCTCCAGCTGATACTCAAACGAACCTTCGATGACATAAGCCACTTCCACTCCGGGATGCGAGTGTTTAGGCGAGGTCACGCCGGCATCGAAATCGACACGCACCTGAATCACCTCACGCTCGGCCGCCCCCAGGTCTTTGCGCACCAGATCGGTACGGTGGATGCCGGACTGCCAGCTTTTGCCAGGCTGCGCCTCATGGCCTGATTCGCCAGCCTGCGAAAAACTCGCGAAAGCTGCCAGTGAAATAACGGCAAGGGCAATGCCTGAGCGGCCAGCAGTGTTGCGGGAAGTGATACGGGACATCGCGATTCTCCAATGATTGCCGTCAATACGGTGAGCCCATTTAGAGGGTGCGGTGTATCCCGCTCGTGTCACGCAGGCCATGGTTTTGTATGCGAAGTTGGCTGCTGGCCCCGCGGATACGTAGCGATACAAACATGCGCCCGCGAAGACCGACTGTCTGCAGAAATGCCCACCGTCACCAGACAGCTGACATTCACCGGGGACTCACTTCAATGCGCTCATTGCCCCTGAACCACTGCAACCGGATCCGCCCCACGCCCCCCTTGAAGGCGTCACGTCGTGCTTTGCGTTCAGCGGCGTAGGCTTCGCTGGGTGTGCTGATCAGTTCGCCACGGCGCAACGGTTCGCCGCAATGTGCACACAACGGCCCCAGCCCTGCGGGATGTCGACAGGTGGCGTGGGTGTAAACGACCGCCAGCCCCTCCTCCTCTGACTTGCACCAGGTTTCACCCCAGGCGCGCAGTGCCAGCACCACGGAATAGAACGCATCGCCTTTGGGCGTCAGGTGGTACTCGTAGCGCGGGGGCCGCTCGCTGTAGGCGCGGCGCACGACCAGCCCGTCAGCCTCCAGGCGTTTGAGACGGGTGGCGATCATTTGCGGGGTCCCGGCGGTTTGCGCCTGGATCTCGTCGAATCGATGGCTGCCCATGAACAACTCGCGCAGCACCAGAACCGTCCAGCGGTCGCCGACGACGGCCTCGGCCCGTGAAATCGGGCACAGGGTTTCAGGAACAGGTGTATTTACCGACATGCGGTCTTGCCTCTCTTGCAGTTACTATGATTATCATATCAACATGATATCCGGGCAAGCGCCGGACATCGGTCACTCAACATTCCAGGAGAACACCGCCATGTCAAAAGCCCTCTATCCCCTCGACAGAACCGCTTATCTGTTGGTCGATCCTTACAACGACTTCCTCTCCGAGGGCGGCAAAGTCTATCCATTGATCGAACCGATCGCCGCCCAAGTCGGCCTGCTCGACAACTTGCGCGCACTCGACCGCACCGTCCGCGCCCTCGACATTCCGGTGGTCATCGTACCGCACCACCGCTGGGAAAAAGGCGACTACGAAAACTGGGATCACCCGAGCCCCACCCAATGCAAGATCATGCACATGCATCACTTCGCGCGTGGCGAATGGGGTGGTGAATGGCATCCGGATTTCGCGCCGAAGGACGGCGACATCGTCGTTCAGGAGCACTGGGGTTCGAGCGGTTTTGCCAACACCGACCTTGATTTCCGCCTTAAGCAGAAAGGCATTACCCACGTGATCATCGTTGGGTTGCTGGCCAATACCTGCATCGAGGCTACCGCACGTTACGCGCAAGAACTGGGCTATCACGTCACCCTGGTGCGCGACGCCACGGCGGCCTTCAAGCCTGAAATGATGCACTCGGCCCATGAACTGAATGGTCCTACGTTCGCTCATTCCATCGTGACCACACCCGAACTTATCGCCACGCTGACCCAAGGTGACCGCCCATGAACTTGACAGGCAAGCTCATGATCGGCGCTCGTGATGTGAGCGGTTCTGAAGGAACGATGAAGGCGCTCAACCCTGCCACGAACCAGTTGATTGAACCGGATTTCGCCCTGGGTGGCTCGGCCGACGTCGACCGGGCCGCGACCCTCGCTGATGCAGCGTTCGATGTTTACAGCCATACCTCGCTGGCCAAGCGCGCCGCGTTCCTCGACAGCATCGCCGACAATCTCGATAAGGTCCGTCAGGCGCTGGCGGCCCGAGCCGCACTCGAAACCGGCGTGCCCGAGGCGCAACTGGAGGGCGAAGCGATAAAAGCCGCCACCCAGTTTCGCCAGTTTGCCGATGTCGTACGCAGAGGACGCTTCCTGCAACTGGCCATTGATCCGGCACAACCTGATCGTCAGCCGCGTCCGCGCATGGACCATCGTTTGCAGAAGATCGCCCTCGGCCCGGTAGCGATTTTCGGCGCGAGCAACTTCCCTATCGCCTATTCGGTTGCCGGCGGTGATACCGCTTCGGCACTGGCCGCTGGCGCAACCGTGATCCTCAAGGCGCATAACGCGCATCCCGGGGCTTCGGAAATTCAGGCACACGCCATCCGCGACGCCGTGCAAGCGCACGATCTGCCCGAAGGCGTGTTCTCGATGGTGCGCGGTGACGGTAACGCCATCGGTGAAGCGCTGGTCGATCACCCGCTGATCAAAGCGGTGACGTTCACCGGTTCGGAACGTGGCGGCATGGCGCTGTATCGCCGTGCGCAACGGCGTCCCGATCCGATTCCGGTGTTCACCGAGATGACCAGCATCA
This sequence comes from Pseudomonas sp. S2_B07, assembly GCF_054668435.1. NCBI lineage: Bacteria > Pseudomonadati > Pseudomonadota > Gammaproteobacteria > Pseudomonadales > Pseudomonadaceae > Pseudomonas > Pseudomonas sp. S2_B07. The sequence continues at coordinate 6,182,841 of NZ_CP162769.1, read as the reverse complement.
ACCCGACGTTCATCCTGCCCCATGCGCAGGCGGCAAAAGGTGCGCTGATCGGTGACGGCTTTATCGAGCGCATGCTGGTCAACGTCGGGCAAGCCTGCTTGAAACCCGCGCTGTTGATTGCCATCGACGGGCCTGGCTTTGAGGCCATGCGCGCCGCGATGATCAAGCGCGTCAACGAGGCGTCAGCGCGACCGATGCTGACACCCGGCATTCACGCAGCCTATTTGAACGGTCTTGGCCAGATCGAGGACGCAGGGGCACGGCGTATTGGCGAAGGTTCACCGGCCATTGCGGCACTGGAGGGCGCCTCAGCGTTGCTGGAAGTCGACGGCGATCAATTCCTGAGCGAAGCGCTGCTGGCTGAAGAAGTCTTCGGCCCGTCAGCGCTGTTGGTGAACGTCAGGGATGAGGCAGAAATGCTCGCTGTGGCGCGTTCGCTGCGGGGGCAACTGTCGGCGGCCATGCACCTTGAGGATGAGGATCTGCCCTTGGCGCAGCGCTTGTTGCCCGTGCTGGAGCGCCGCACCGGACGCATCGTCGTCAATGCCTTCGCGCACCCGCAGGAAGTGACGTTTGCCACCGTTCACGGTGGACCGTTTCCGGCGACGTCGGACAGCCGCTTCACGTCGGTCGGCATGACCTCGATTGAGCGGTTCTTGCGCCCGGTGGCTTACCAGGGTTTTCCGCAAGCGCTACTGCCGCAGGTGTTGCGAGACGCAAACCCGCTGGCGTTGCCTCGCCTCATTGACGGTGTCTAGAACGGGGGCTCGGGGTTCAATGCCGGGCCATCAGGCCATGCAGGACCCCGAACCTCAACCCGCCCTCGGAAGGCGTCATCTGCGAGATACCGAAGACTTTGAACGCCGCCAGCATCACCACCAGCCCACCCGGCAAGGTGCTCAAACGGTGGTTTTGCAAGCCGGCCAACTTGAGCTGTTTCACATGCCCCACTTCCAGCAGGCGCAACGACAGGCGCAGCAGGCCGCTGTAGGTGATGCCGCTTTCGCCGTCGTCGTTCATGCCGTTGGCCTTGAGCACTTTGGCGAGCATCCGTGCGGTCCCCGACGAGCCGATGGCCTGCTGCCAACCCAACGCTCGATAACGCCGCGCGACTTTTTCAAACTGCAGCGTGGCCACCCGTTCCGCCTCCAGCAGTGCCGGAGCCGTGATGCAACCACCGGAAAAATAACGCGCGCCAAAGGTGCCGCTGCCAATCGCAATGCTCTCGGTCAACAGCGGTTGAGTGCCCTGCCCCAGAATCAACTCGGTGGAACCGCCGCCGATGTCCACCACCAGTCGCATGCTAAGCGGACTGGGGATCGAATGGGCCACACCGGCGTACACCAGATGCGCCTCTTCGTGCCCGGAAATCACATCGATGCGAAAGCCGAGATGACGCTCGGCGCTCGCCAAAAACAGTTGTGCATTGTCGGCCTCGCGCACTGCGCTGGTCGCCACCGCCCGCACCCGCCCAGGTTCGAATCCGCGTAGCTTTTTGCCGAATCGCGAGAGCGCCTGCCAGCCACGGTCCAGCGCCATTTCATCCAGCGCTCCGCCCTGAAAACCCTCCGACAAACGGACAGGTTCACGCAGGGTTTTCACCTCGTGAATCATCCACTTCTGGTTCCGTTTGACCGGTTGGCCAATCATCATGCGAAACGCATTGGAGCCCAGGTCGATGGCTGCAAACAGGGAGGCGTCTCCTTTCATGGGGCGGATTCCTGGCAATTTCATCAGCCCGCGGACGGAGTTCCGCTGAGCGCTCAAGACGGTTTGCGAGGATCCTGCCATGGGTTAGGTGACACCAAGATGACACCACGGTTTTTTTCACTATGTCTTCATCGTCACTTGTCCGTCACATCCCCCGGCCTAGCATGGCCACCTCCACCTCTGTCGGGACTCGGACCATGCATTTAGACAACGACACCCTGATTCAACGTATCCATCGTGAGCTGCTCGACCACAGCGACGAAGAGCTGGAACTGGAGTTGATGGAGGACGGACACGACCTTAACGCACTGTTCGATGAGCACGTCGGTGACAGCCGCGAAAAAGAACAGCGTCGCCGCTATTTCAGCGAGCTGTTCCGCCTGCAGGGTGAACTGGTCAAGCTGCAAAGCTGGGTGGTGAAAACCGGGCATAAAGTGGTGATCCTGTTTGAAGGACGCGACGCAGCGGGCAAAGGCGGCGTGATCAAGCGCATCACCCAGCGGCTCAATCCGCGAGTCTGCCGGGTCGCCGCCCTGCCCGCCCCCAACGACCGCGAGCGCACCCAATGGTATTTCCAGCGCTATGTCTCGCACCTGCCGGCCGCCGGCGAAATCGTGCTGTTCGACCGCAGCTGGTACAACCGTGCGGGCGTCGAGAAGGTCATGGGTTTCTGCAACGACGACCAATACGAAGAATTTTTCCGCACCGTGCCGGAGTTCGAACGGATGCTCGCCCGTTCCGGTATCCAGCTGATCAAATACTGGTTCTCGATCTCCGACCAGGAACAGCACCTACGCTTCCTCAGCCGCATTCATGACCCACTCAAGCAATGGAAACTCAGCCCGATGGACCTGGAATCCCGCCGTCGCTGGGAGGCGTACACCAAGGCCAAGGAAATCATGCTGGACCGCACCCACATCGCCGAAGCGCCGTGGTGGGTAGTGCAGGCCAACGACAAGAAACAGGCCCGACTCAATTGCATCCACCACCTGCTGGGGCAGATGCCGTATGAAGAAGTGCAATCCCCGGTGATCGAGCTGCCAGAACGCGTGCGCCAGGAACACTACACGCGCAGCCCGACGCCACCGGAACTGATCGTGCCGCAAGTATATTGAGACCGACGGGGGCGCATGCGCGCCCAACCGTCATCATTGTGTAACCTTGCGCCAACAATACTGACGCCATACACCGCGTGCTTTTTTTGGGCTGCCTTTTGGGGCGGCTTTTTTTTGTCGGCTGGTTTGTACACCTCAGGCCGCTGGGTGAGCTCGTACTAGCCGTTTTCGACTTCGGCTACGGCTCGCATCGCAGGCGCTTTCGCGTATCGCGACAGTCCAATCTTGAGAATAACCAACAGAGGGGCAGCAACGACAAAGAGCATCGCGACTGCGAAGAACGCGGTATCAAAAGCAATCACAGTAGCCTGCCCTGTCACGACCTTGCCCAACAGGCTCGTCGCGGCACGACCGGCGGAGACTGGGTCCATGCCCTTTCCCGCCAGCATCGCACCTGTGGTGGTCAACCGTTCGATGAGTGCGTTCCCTCCTGGCGTAACGTTGGCACCAAGGACCGCGCTATTGATGACAACGTGATGCTCGATCAGCGTCTGGAGCCCCGCGACGCCCATCAAGCCCCCCAATTGCCGCCCTGTGTTGAACAGGCCAATGCCACAGGCGAGGTTGCGGCTGTTGAGGTCGCTGAAGGCGATCAGCGTGATCGACAGAAACAGAAAACCAAGGCCCAGGCCTCGTAGCAGGATGGCGGTCATCATGCTGGCCGTGCCGCTTTCGCTGGTCGAACCGGACAGCATCCACATGGCCCCCATGATCATCAGGATGCCAAAGGGCACGGTCGCCACAGGGGGAACGTGGCGGACTTTGAAGAGAAAGGCCGCGATAAACAGTGAACCGATAAAAAAACCGCTACTGGGCAACAAGAGCAGGCCGGCCTCGGTCGGGGTGAACGCGAGCACCGACAGGGCAAACGCCGGAATCAGGAACGCGCTGCCGAACAACGCAGCACCGGCGACAAAACTGACGATAAAGGCAAAGGTAAATTCGCTCGATTTGAACACGGTGAAATCGAACAGCCCCTGGCCTTTGACCAACAGTTGCTGACCGATAAATGCCAGCAACGCGCCGCCGCCAAGCATCGTCAGCAACAGAATGTGCGGTTCCTCAAACCAGTCCCAGCGGCTGCCCTGAGTGAGCACGTAGGTGAAACAGAACAGCGTCGTAGCGATCAGTGCGAAGCCGAGCCAGTCGAAGGAGCGTTGTCGCGCACTGGCAGGCACCGGGTGGTCGGCGATGAGCAAAAGACCGGACGCCGCCAAGGCCAGCGGCACCACGCTGAAGAAAATCCAGGTCCAGGACTGGCTGTCGATCAGCCACCCTTGCAGGGCCGGCGCGACCGTCCCGGGTGCGACCACCGAACCCATGGCGAACAGGGCTTGCAGGATTGGCTGCCAGGACCGCGTATACGCGCGAAATATCAGCGCCTGCCCCCCGACCAGCAGGATCCCCGCAGCGAAACCCTGGATAACGCGAAGCGCAACCAGCAGGTCCAACTGAGCGGTAATGGCGGCCATGCAGCACGCCAGCCCCATTAACAGTGTTGAGCCGGTGATCACATGACGCGGATAGAAACGGCTCAACAGCCACGGGGCGGTCATGAACCCGATCAGCTTTAGCGCGATGTAGCCAACGTCCAGCCAGGCGAACTCATCAGGCGTGGCATAGGTGTCGCCGATAATGTCGCCGCGTCCGAGCGATAGAACGGTGCTGGCGATCGCTTCCGTCAACGTGGCCAGCACGATCCCCGTCATGAGCAGCACGCCGGAGGTGGCACTGACAGGGCTGCGCGTGGCGACAGTCGTGTTCATGAGTCATCCCCGCTCGCCACTTCAACCCGCGCGGACAGACCCGGCACGATGCGCCCCGGCATTGGGTTGTGGGCAAAGCGGATCTTTACCGGAACCCGCTGCACGACACGCACAAAGTTACCGGTCGCGTTGTCGGGCGGTAGCAAGCTGAACGCCGAACCACTGCCCGGTGCAAAACTGTCGACCACGCCGGCAATGGCCTGGTCGGGATAGCCATCGACCGTGATACGCACACGCTGGCCGGGATGGAGGGTTTCGAGCTGGGTTTCCTTGAAATTGGCCACGACCCATACATCGTTGACCGGCACGATGTCGAGCAAGGCAACGCCCGGTGTCACGAACCGGCCGAGTCGAATCTGCCGGTTGCCGACAACACCCGCCACCGGCGCACGCACCACGGTGTGGTCAAGATCGATCTGCGCGAGATCACGCGCGGCCTGCGCTTGCGACACAGCCGCCTCGGCCGCCGCTCGTTCGGCCACGAACACGGCGATGTTTTGTTGTTGCGCCTCGACCGTTGCCGAAGCAGCCGAAACCGACGCCTCGGCTCTGGATTGCGCGGTGCCGGTTTCATCGACCAGTGCCTGGCTGACCGCGTTGCTGACGATCAACTGGCGGCTGCGGTCATGGGTCTTGGTCGCCAGGCTCATCTCGGCGGTGGCCGAACGGCGTTGCGCTTCGGCCTGTCGAATCAACGCATGTTGCAACTGGATCTGTGCATCGACATGGGTCAGGCGTGCCCGGGCTGCGCTGACATTGGCCTCCGCTTGCGCCAGTCTGGCGCGATAGTCGCGCTCATCGATACGAAACAGCACGTCACCGGCCCGTACAGTCTGATTATCCTCAACCTCCAGCGCTGTGACATAGCCACCGACTTTGGCGGCGAGCGACGTAACATCACCGCGGACATAGGCATTATCGGTCGAGGTCACACCACTCGAAAATGCAATAACCACCCAGGCCACCATAACCCCTACAGCAGCGACGCACAGCAGTTTGCCGATGGTCTGGCGCTTGCTTCGCGGCGCAATGACAACAGGAGTGCCGGCGTCAGCGCCAATGGCGGCATTGTCCTGGAGCGAGTTCATATTTTTATTTCCTGTTCAGTGCCTGGAACAACCGCTGCCGCCGGGCGGCAGAGTCTGCCGCCCGGCTGTCGAACATTCATGAGCGCGTTGACCGGCTCATTTTTTGATCGGTGTGACGAGTTCCTTTTCGTTGGTGTCGAGGACGAACACTGCCAGCAGGCGTGCAGGCTCGGCATCGCTGGCGTTGGCGCTGACCTCATGCACGGAGCCCGGCTCCTCTACGAAGTTTTGGCCGACGGTGTAGATCTTTTCCGGTTCGCCTTTGACCTTGATGCGAAACGAGCCTTCCAGGACCGTTGCATAGATGAAGGCCGTTTTTGGATGGGTGTGGGCCGGCGACGCAGCGCCCGGCCCGTACTCGACGACGACGCCTTTCATGCTCTTGCCTGGAAGATTGGGAATGGGACGGTCGAACACGACCGTCACCTTGCCGTGGGGCGGCTCAGCGGCGGACGCTGCGCTGATCGATAGCACTGCGAAGGCCGCGGCCAACAGGATTCGAGTAACCATGGGATGGCTCCTTCGTGGGTGGGAATGTGAGGGTGCGGGCCGTTACCGGGCCTTCGATTGAGCGATCCAGTCTTCGAAGCAGATCGCCCCCAGCCGTGGATTCTTGCCAGGCACCAGCGATTGATCGTCGAGCACGGCGCCGAAGTAACGGGCGTGCACGTCCGGCAGGACCTTGCGGCTGTCCCCAGTCGCCCGCAGAAAACGCCTGGCGAGTTCGTCGATCGGCATCGCTTCCGGGCCACCCACTTCAACCGTGCCATTGACCGGTGCTGCCAGCACCACATCGGCCAGCGCCGCCACCACATCGTCGGACGCTATCGGCTGGATCAGCGCCGGCGAGACACAAAACTCCTCGCCGACAGCGAACGACTGGACGATGCCTTCGACAAACTCGAAGAACTGCGTGGCACGCAGGAGGGTGTAAGGAATGCCGGATGCCTTGATCAGGTTTTCCTGCGCGACCTTGGCCCGAAAATAACCGCTGTCGGGAAGGCGTTCGCTACCGACGATCGACAGGGCTACGTGATGACGAACCCCGGCGGCCGCTTCGGCGGCCAGCAGGTTACGCGTCGATGTTTCGAAAAAATCAAGCACGGCCTGGTCTTCCCACGACGGCGCGTTCGCCACGTCCACAACGATGTCAGTACCATCCATCGCTGCGGCCAGGCCTTCGCGGGTGATGCTGTTCACGCCCGTGCTGGGGCTGGCGGCGACCGCGTCGTGGCCGCGCTCGCGAAGGGTGTTCACAAGTTTCGATCCGATGAGGCCGGAGCCTCCGATAACTACGATCTTCATGGCTGTTCTCCACGTGTCGACGGCAACCATTGCGTCGGTGTAGAGAGATTGCATGCGCGCACGCGGCAAGTCCTTGCAGCGGGCTTGGATTTACCTTCATGAACGCTTGGATTTGCGTCCAAAGCAGTGGTTATTCGTCCATCGTCACCGTGGACCATGCAACGGGTTTCGAGCTGCCGTATTATCAATCTCAACTAAATATCACCAGCAGCCTGGGACACGGAGTTGAAGGCGCTTTGCCAGGGGACGCCCACGTTGCAATTCGCGTTTGAAGACTTCGTGCTCGATCAAGAGCGCCGGGAATTGACCTTGCGTGGGCAAGTCGTGGCCGTCGGGCCACAGACTTTCGATCTATTGCTGTACCTGATGTGCAACCGCGATTGCGTTGTCAGCAAGGACGACTTGCTCAAAGCCGTGTGGAGCGGCCGGATCGTCTCGGAGTCGACGATCACCAGCCACATCAATGCGGTGCGTAAAGCCATCGGCGATACGGGCGAAGAGCAGCGCCTTGTCCGCACAATTGCCCGTAAGGGTTACCGCTTCGTCGGGCACATCAACGTCGACAACAGCGAGCAAGCACGACACCCTGGCGTCGACGAACACGCGGCCTCCAGGCAAACGCCCTCCTCTGCGCTGCTTCTCCCGGACAAACCGTCGATTACGGTCTTGCCCTTCCAGAATCTGAGCGGCGATCCAGAGCAGGAATACTTCGCCGACGGCGTGGTAGAGGACATCATCGTCGCCCTTTCAAGGATCCGCTGGCTGTTCGTCATCGCGCGCAACTCGAGCTTCACCTACAAAGGTCAGGCGGTGGACATCCAGGGCATAGGTCAGACGCTGGGCGTTCGCTACGTGCTCGAAGGCAGCGTGCGCAAGTGCGGGAACAAGGTGCGCATCACCGGGCAACTCATCGACGCGACCAGTGGCACGCACCTCTGGGCGGAACGCTTCGAAGGCCTGATCGACGACATCTTCGAGTTGCAGGATCAAATCGCCGAAAGTGTCGTGGGTGCCATCGCGCCGCAACTGGAACGGGCAGAAATCGAACGCGCCAAACGCAAACCCACCGAAAGCCTGGACGCCTACGATTATTACTTGAGGGCCATGGCAAAACTGCACAGCGGCACCCGCGAAGCCATCGCAGATGCCCTGCCGATGTTCAACACAGCCATAGAACTCGACCCCGAATTCGCCTCAGCCTATGGCATGGCCGCCTGGTGCCACTTCTGGCGCAAGCTCAATGGCTGGATGAGCGACCGGCCTGCCGAAATCGCCGAAGGCACGCGGCTTGCGCGCCTGGCGGTGACACTCGGACGCGACGATGCCGTCGCGTTGACGCGCGGCGGACATGCGCTTGCTCATCTGGCCGGTGATGTCGATGGGGGCATAGCGCTGCTCGACAGGGCACGCCTGCTCAACCCTAACCTCGCCCCCGCCTGGTTCCTGGGCGGCGTCTTGCGCGCGCTGCGCGGTGAAACTGAAGGCGCCATCAAGGACTTGACCCATGCCGTTCGCTTGAGTCCGGTGGACCCCGAAATGTTCAGGATGCAGATTGGGATGTCGCTCGCGCACTTCTTCGCCGGCCGCTTCGACCTCGCTACGCAATGGGCGGAAAAAGCCTTGGGCAACCTGCCCAATCTGCTGGCCCCGGTGGCCTTGGTGGCGGCCAGTTACGCGCTCAGCGGACGCATGGACAAAGCGAAGCAGGCCATGCAGCACCTGCGAGCGCTGGATCCGTTGTTGCGGGTTTCTAATCTGAGGGATTGGCTGCCTATTCAGCGTGCGGAGGACCTTGCACGGTTTACGGAGGGACTGCGGCGGGCGGGGTTGGAGGAGTGAGCTGGGGATGGCTGACCGTAGGAATGTCAAACAGTTGACCTCTTCAGGCAGAAAAGCGGTTTGCGTGTTAATCAGAACTGCCAAACCCACGAGACTCATGATCGGTAGACCGCTGAACGATTTAGCCAAACTGTTGAATCGACCGGTTGAATCCACCCCCTAAAGCGTCCCTTCATAACCGGTAGCCGCCAGTGCTAAATGAGTTTTTGCGATGGCCCGCGCAGCCAAAAAAATGGCCCGCATGCGGGCGGGCCAAATGGGGATTTTTCAAAGGAGCAAGGGTAATCTGCGCTCCAGTCTGTGAGCACTGCGTGAAAAACATGTCGCCGAAACGAAAGCATTCGGTCGAAGCAAACACACTACTGTTGCTGATGCAGGTATTTCTGAATGGCATCAATTTCAAGTTTGCTTGGCTTTACACCGTTGTCAGACGTGAAGCTAGCGCTAGCCCAATGCGGCATTGGCGCCTTCAGAGGCTTCCCATGGTCGTCGATACCGCTCAGCACGGCGCGCTCGAATACTTTTGATTTCCACTCACTGGCATCTCCGGCCAGCTTGGGCGCCGATCCTCCCGCGCCTCGAGGCCCGTGACAACCAACACAGTTATCTTGAAAAAGTACTTCTCCATCTGGCGGTGATGCCATGGCCGATGAGCAGGTGAGTAGGGCTATGAACGTCAGAAATGCGCATTTCATTTTAGGCTCCCGGCGACCCAACGATGACGTGAGCGGCTTAGGGGCGCTAAGTGAGAGCCTAGCAGCTGGCGAAGCCTGCTACAGGACGGTGTCGTTCTTACTCGGTCAGGCGTTCGTATTGCCCGACCGGGTAAACGAGTACCGATCGATATCCGTCCGCAGCGTCCAGCCCTGACGTTGCCAATAGCGGGCCGCCGCCTCATTGGTCTTGAACACATCGAGATGGCACTTGAGGATACCGAGTGGCTCAAGACTCGACAGGCAACGCTCCACCAACGCATTCGCAATGCCCTGACGCCGAAACGCCGGCTCGACAATCAGGTGCTGCAAGTACCCTCGACGCCCGTCGTGGCCCGACATGATGCAACCGCACACCACACCGTCGACTTGCGCCACAAAGCTCAACCCGGGGTTGCGTTCCAGATAGCGGGCAGTGGATTCACGCGAGTCTGCGTCACGCAGCGAGACGCCGGGCGTGCGCCGCATCAGTTCGATGACGGTCTCGTAATCGTCCAGGGTCATGACACGAATGTTGAACATTGAGTGCGCCTGAAAGTGGGAATTGTCTGGCGCAGAAGCCTATCAGATGCGATTCCGACGGGCAGAATTGTATCGATCTGTATGTTCGCCGGCGATCTTACACAGCGATACACAACGGCCGGTTCCAGACACACACGCACGACATGAGGGTGCAAAAGTGCGCCACGTCGCAAGGACTTCCCTGAACCCGCGACCTGAACACACAAGCCCTATACCCTCAGCAGGAACTTGCCATGATCCATCAAATCGACACTGTGCTGTACACCGGCAAAACCCACACCACCGGTGGCCGTGACGGCCAGTCCAAAAGTTCGGACGCACGCCTGGACATCAAGCTGTCCCCGCCCGGTTCGTCGGGCAGCGGCACCAATCCGGAACAGTTGCTGGCGGCGGGTTGGTCGGCGTGTTTTATCGGTGCGATGGGTAAAGCGGCGGTCGCATTGAACGTGACACTTCCGAGCGACGTGGCCGTGGATACCGAAATCGACCTGGGCAAAACCGATAACGCTTTTTTCCTCCAGGCACGCCTCAATGTCAGCCTTCCAGGCCTGGATCCAGCCGTCGCCCGCGCCGTGGTGGACGCGGCTCATCAAACCTGCCCGTACTCCAAGGCGACCCGTGGCAACATCGATGTCGAGATCAATCTGGTGTGATCCGGCCCGCTGGAACAGCCTGCCTTTCGGGGTGGGCCGTGCCGATAGCAGTTTTCCGTCCTGCCGTGTTTTTCACAGGACGAAATCGGTCTAAAGAGCGCGCTTTACACTGCGCATGCTTTGCTATTCTGAAGGTGTAGGTGAAGACGCAGACTGATGCGCAAGCGGATAGCAAGGAGACGTGGGGCACGTCCCGAAGGGTACACGGTTAGAAAGATCTCCGCGCTGAGATCCAGCCCTTACGCCGTGTGAAGCAGAAGTACATAACACTGTTCTGTCAGAGTCCTGATAAACCTTGTAAGCCAGAAACCAGCACTGGCCACCTACTCGAAATCCGAAGCCCGCCTTGTGCGGGCTTCTTCGTCAACGCCCCCCCACCTATCAGCAGGACTCTGCGCTTACTGAACGTTTTTCAGCTTGACCACATCACCGGAGATTTTGGTGGTGTAACCGGTCAGGACCCAGGCCCAGAACCAGTTTTCCTGCACTTGGGTGTTGATCATCGCGTCGCCGCCCTTGGCTTTGATCGCCGCGTCTTGCGCGCGAACAAAACGGCTGTTCTGCCGGATCGGGATCACACCAAACAGCAACAGGCCGGTAGCGGATGCTTCGCTGTGGCCGAGGACGGTGTATTGGCTGGCGTCATAATGCTGGGTGTTCATCGGGGCACCGGTGCAACCCGCCAAAACCAGACCGAACAGAGCAACCGCGACAACTTTACTGAGGTCCTTCACTGAAAAACTCCATGAGAATGTGCCCGGGATCCGTCTCTCGGGCGGCGCACACTCTAACGGAGGTGATGGCCAATTGGTACTACCCACAAAAAATTGCGCTGGTGTTCTCCCGATTTGTGCTCACTTGACCGGTTTACGCCGAGCGGCCGCCCGCGACAGGTTGAGCGCCACGGCGGACTTGATCAGTGCCTTCAACGCCTTTTCATCGAGCTTTTCGCCCTCATGCACATCAATGGCACGTCGGGTATTGCCTTCCAGGCTGGCATTGAACAGCCCTGCCGGATCCTCCAGCGCGGCGCCTTGGGCGAAGGTCATTTTGACCACGCTTTTGTAGGTCTCCCCGGTGCACAGGATCCCGGCGTGAGACCAGACCGGCACGCCCCGCCACTTCCATTCCTCGACCACCTCGGGATCGGCCTGACGGATCAACGTTCGAATGTGACCGAGCATCTCGCCCCGCCAATCGCCCAGTTCCTTGATTCTGTCGTCTATCAACGCCGAGGCGTCCTGCGTCACGGCAGCCTGTGCAACGGGCTCGTCCTTCTTCATACAGTGATCACCTGCTTCATGATGGTTTTGACCCGCCTCATGATAGTTGTCGCTCGCCCACCGCTCGAGCGTCACTGACTGACGGCGCCCCCGTCCGGCACGATCTGCGCACAGCGTTTCCTCTGCCACCGGCTTAATGCCAAAATGCAACGCTCAGGTCACCCGTCCAGCCCCTGCCCCGCGTCATGCAGTGCAACGAGAATCGATATGAACCCCCATTTTCAGATAAGTGATGCCCCTGAATCCCACGTCTCCCATCAGCCGCCGGCGGTCACAGCATGATTGAAGTCACTGAGGTTTCCATTGCGCAACTGCGTGCTGCGCTTGAATCCGGCCAGACCACGGCGGTCGAGTTGGTAGAGGCTTATCTCGCCAGGATCGATGCCTACGACGGCGCCGACACCCCTACCGCCCTCAACGCGGTGGTGGTTCGCAACCCCGACGCGCTCAAGGAAGCGCAAGCGTCGGATGCCCGTCGGGCCAAAGGCGAAACGCTGGGCCCGCTCGACGGCATCCCCTACACGGCCAAGGACAGCTATCTGGTGAAGGGGCTGACCGCCGCCTCCGGAAGCCCGGCCTTCGCCAATCTGATTGCCTATCGCGATGCGTTCACCATCGAACGCCTGCGCGGTGCCGGTGCCATCTGCCTGGGCAAGACCAACATGCCGCCCATGGCCAACGGCGGTATGCAGCGCGGGGTCTATGGTCGTGCCGAGAGCCCGTACAACGCGGACTACCTTACCGCGCCTTTCGCTTCGGGTTCGTCGAACGGTGCCGGCACCGCAACTGCTGCCAGTTTCGCCGCGTTCGGCCTTGCGGAAGAAACCTGGTCGAGTGGGCGCGGCCCAGCATCGAACAATGGCTTGTGCGCCTACACGCCCTCGCGCGGGGTGATTTCGGTGCGCGGTAACTGGCCGCTGACACCGACCATGGACGTGGTCGTGCCGTTCGCCCGGACCATGGCGGACCTGCTTGAGGTGCTCGACATTGTCGTGGCCGAAGACCCGGACACCCGCGGCGATCTGTGGCGGATGCAACCCTGGGTGCCGATTCCCAGTGTCTCCTCGGTGCGCCCCGCTTCCTATCATGACCTGGCCGCACAACCTGAGGCTCTCGCCGGCAAGCGTTTCGGCGTGCCGCGCATGTACATCAACAAAGATCTTGAAGCCGGCACCAGCGAGGCGCCGGGTATCGGCGGGCCGACCGGGCAGCGCATCAACACCCGCGCCTCGGTAATCGGTCTATGGGAAGCGGCTCGCAAGGCCCTCGAAGCCGCCGGCGCTGAAGTCGTCGAAGTCGATTTCCCGCTGGTCTCCAACTGCGAAGGCGACCGTCCGGGGGCACCGACCGTGTTCAATCGCGGCATCGTCTCCAAGGAGTTCCTGCACCACGAATTGTGGGACCTGACGGCCTGGGCGTTCGATGATTTCCTTCAGGCCAATGGCGATCCCAAACTGAATCGCCTGGTTGACGTCGACGGGCCGCTGATTTTCCCCCACGACCCCGGCACGCTGCCCAACCGCGAGGGCGATCTGGCGGCCGGCATGGACGAATATGTGCGGATGGCTGAACGCGGCATTACGCCGTGGAACGAGATCACCACCGTGCCTGATGGCTTGCGCGGGCTTGAACACACGCGGCGTATCGATCTTGAGCAATGGATGGATCGCCTGGGACTGGACGCGGTGCTGTTCCCGACCGTCGCCGACGTGGGCCCGGCGAACGCCGATGTCGATCCTGCGTCTGCGGACATTGCGTGGAGCAATGGCATTTGGGTCGCCAACGGCAACCTCGCCATCCGCCACCTCGGCGTTCCGACGGTCACGGTGCCGATGGGCGTGATGCCGGACATCGGCATGCCTGTCGGGCTGACGTTCGCCGGTCGCGCCTATGACGATTCGTCGCTGCTGCGCCTGGCGTCGGCGTTTGAAGCCACCGGGAGCAAACGCTTGATCCCGCCGCGCACCCCGCCGCTGCCAACCCAGCCGTAAACATTGAGCGGGATTGGTGCGCTACAGGCTCCAATCCCGCTCAATAATTCAGCCCTTGGCCGCCATTGCGGTGACTTCCACACGCATGCCTTCGACCGCCAAAGCGGCCACGCCCACAGCGGCGCGAACCGGCCACGGCTTGGCGAAGAAACGCTTGTAGACCTCGTTGAACGCGGCACGATCAGCCATGTCGGTGAGGTAGATGGTCAGGTGCAACACCCGATCCATCGAACTGCCAGCCCCTTCCAGTGCTGACTTGAGCGCTTGCAGCGTGCATTCGCTCTGCTCGACGATGCCACCCAGTTCCAGACTGCCGTCGGCGCGGGTAGGGATCTGAGTGGAGACCAGCAGCCCACCAAAACCGGCAACGTCGGAGGAGATGGAGTCCTGGTCTGGATCAGGGATGAACGTGATGTCTTGGTTAGCCATGAGGATCTCGCGCTTGAGGTGAAAAGGGGCTGTTGCGTATCAGGCGCGCAGTTTACATCCATCTCATTTAATCGGGGCGCAGCAACCCGGAAGGAACCACCGTTTCGATCAGTCCGGTCGTCACGTCGTACACCAGCCCCGTCACCGTGAAACCACCCGGCAGGTTCGGATTGGCCTTCAGTGCCGCCACGTCAACCGCCACCGCTTTATAAGGGTCATCGATTTCAAGCGCCGCCAACTTGTCTGTCTCGACGCCCATGTGTCTGGCCATCGTCTCAAACAGCGCCGCGTTCACACAGTGCCTTGACCACGATACCAAGGGCGGCGAAGAAGTGAAGATCCTGCGCGACAATATGCCCTTTGGCAGTCCGGGTGCGGGCGAGTTTGGCACGTACTTCATCGGCTACGCCCGTTCGCCCGATCCCCTTGAACAGATGCTGGAGAACATGATTGTCGGCCGACCACCGGGCAATTATGTCCGCTTGCTGGATTTGCGCACTGCCTCCACTGGCGGCTTGTTTTTCATCCCTTCGGCAGACTTGCTGGAACAACTGGCGGACCTCAAGCCCTGAGCCGCGGGCGCAGCCTTCATGAATGACGGCTGCGCTCTGCTAGTTCGGATCGAGCAACCCGCCGCTCCAGTTGCGCGATACCCGGCTGCCGGTGAATTTCGCCACCACCGTGCCCTGCGGCACCAGCCGATCGCGATAACGGGTGACCATGCGCCCCGCTTGCTCGGCGACCAAAACCATCTCGGACGATGGATCGCCCGGCCGCCGCAGAATCCGCGCAAAGCGCTGCCCTTCTTCGACGAAATCCCCCAATTCTTTTTCAAAGATCAACACGCCGGGCTGCGGCGCCAGAATGGTTTCCATGTGGCCCATTTCCATCGCCTCGACGGGCCAGTCAGCGGGTGCCTGCGCCTCATCGATGACCCCGCAGCCGCATAGCCAGACGTACAACCCTTCGGCGTCCTGCTCGGCAAACCGGTCGCTGACGTCGCCTTGCCCGCGCAACTCCAGTGTCGCCGCCATGCGTTGGTCGGTGACGCCGTCGCGCAGCCATGGCGCAATGAGGGTCTCTTCGAAAGAGCCATCGCCGCCGTCATCCCAGATGATCGCCACGTCCATTTTCATCGCGGCGGCCAATTCACGACCACGGGGCCAGAAACGGCGGTGGACGTAGAGGTAGGGCATTGCTTCGTCATCGGTGTGCAGGTCGAGCATCACGTCCGCCGGGGCCGCGAGCTGCACCAGTTTTTTTTGCCATTCCTGGACGTTGGTCGAGGGTTGGGCCATGGCGGCCGACTGGTCGAACCCGCGGTTGAAGTTATGCCCGGTAGCCTCATGAAAGCGACCGAGAAGGCGTCCTTGGCGAAACTGCCCGATGCCCAGCGGATTGGCTTGCGGCACCACCGTCACGCGGCCGTTGAGCCGCCCCTGGGCCTGGGCGACCTCAAGCTTCTGCATCAGCAGATGCAACACCAGCATCCCGGCGATTTCATCCGCATGCACCCCGGCCTGGAGGTGTACGGTCGGGCCGCTGCCATGGCCGTCGTAGCGCCACGCGCCGACCTGCACCGAGTCACCGTTGTTGTTGCGAACACTGAACGAAACATCCTGCGCCATCTGCTTGTCCTCCCGCGTCACGAACGTTAAAAACCGACACGTTGCCAAGGCCGAACTGGAGATTGAACGCACGTTCAACTAAGCTCGCCAACCAGGCAACACACCCAAGGAATCCTTGTGACAGTCCCTTCCACAAAAAACCGCCGCGCTGAACCGGACGAGCGTCGCGAAATGCTGGTGGCCGCCACCCTGCGCTGCCTGGTGCGCGACGGTCACGCCGGCATTTCCGTGCGCCGCATCGCCACCGAGGCCGGGGTGTCCGTGGGGTTGCTCAATCACCATTTCGGCAGCATCGATGCGTTGATTGCCGACACCTATCAAAAGATCGCCAGCGAGCTGACCACCGCCCTGCTCCAGGAGATCCAGCAGGCCGGCACGCCCGCGCAGAAGATGGACGCGTTCCTCACCGGTTCCTTCTCGCCTCGGGTCATGGACCCGCAATTGCTTGGGGTCTGGGTGGTGTTCTGGAGCCTGATCCGGCACTCAGAACACGTCAGCCAATCCCACGAAAAAAGCTACCGAGCCTACCTCGACCTGCTCCGCCAACTGCTGGATGACATGGCGGCCAGCGAAGGCTTCGTGATCCACGACACGCGCCTGGCCGCCATCGGTTTATCGGCGATGCTCGATGGTCTCTGGATCGAGTGGTGCCTGAACCCCGAAACCTTCAGCCCCGCCAACGGCCTCCACATCTGTCGCTGCTGGATAAAGGGGCTGCGACACGGAGCATTCAGCACCGACGACGTCCTGTGAGGGGTGACGGCCGAAGATCATCGCCAGGGTGCCGCTGACGGCGATCAGCCCGGCACCGACCATCAGCGACACGTCCATCAGCGTGCCCCAGATCAGGCTCGACAAGAGGAACGCCCAGATCAGCCCGGTGTATTCGAACGGTGCGAGCAACGTGGCCGTGGCCCGCTGAAAACTGGCAAACAGCAGAAACTGGCCGATGCCGCCGACCAGCCCGGCGCCGAGCATCCCGAGCCACGCGGGGGTGGGTGCGGGTGTGTAGGTCCAGGGCAACGCCACTGCCATGCAAATCACAAACACCACGTTGGTGATCAACATCTGTTCGAGCACGGACGTCTGCTCATCCACCTGGCGCAACTGGATGTAGGTGAACGCCCAGCACATCGCCGCCAACAACGTCAGCACCACCGGCACCGGATCGACCAGGTTGCTCGGGCGGCAGGCGATGATCACACCAACAAAACCGATGATCAGGCTGAGCCACTGCCAGCCGCTGGCGCGTTCCTTGAGAATCACCGCCGCCAGCACCGTAACCATGATCGGTGCGGAAAAATACAGCGTGGTCATTTCCGCCAGGGTCAGGTCCCGGGCCGCCGTGTAATACAGCACCCAGGCAACAATTGACAACAACCCGCGCACCACCAGCAAGCGTCGGCTCGGCGAGCGCCAGGCGCGCTGGACCAAACGCAAATGCCCGGCCAGCAGGCAGGCCAGGACCACCACAAGGGCGCGCCAGAACAGAATGCTGACCACCGAATAATCCGCCACCAGCCACTTGATGGCGGCGTCCTGCAGGGCCAGGAACGTATAACCCAAGGTGCACAGGCCAATGCCTTGCAACGACCGGTCAACCATCCTTGGCGTACTCATTACACCGACCTGCGCACGGGTGTCCCGCGCCGTTCGGCAAAGGCAAACAGCGCTTCGATCATGAACGTCAGGCAGACATACACGCCGGCCACCAACAGCAACGGTTGATAGACTTGCAGCGTTTGCGCCCGCACCACGTTGGCGGCGCCCAACAGATCGACAATCGCAATGGTCGAGGCCAGTGCGGTGGACTTCAGCAGCATCACGGTCTCCCCGGCCAGGGTCGGCAACAGCAGACGCAACGCCCTGGGCAAACGCACCCGCAGCAACGACTGGCGCGGGGTCATGCCAAACGCCGACGCCGCTTCCATTTCCCCTTTGGGCACCGCCAGCAACCCGCCGCGAATCACTTCGCCGACATAGGCCCCTACCGACACCACCAAGGCAAACACGATGTACCAGTAACCGTCGCGCAGGTATGGCCAGAGGAAGCTGCCGCGGATCAACGGGAACTGCGCAAACAGGCTGCCGAGGCCGTAGTAGAAGATGTAGATCTGGATCAGCAACGGCGTACCGCGCGTCACGCTGGTATAGAACAGGCTGACCTTGGCGATCACTTTGTTTTTCGAGATCCGGGCCAGCGCCACCAGCACTGCGAGCGCATAACCGAACACGCTGGAAATCAACAAAATGGTGATGGTCGTTTGCAGCCCCCGGCCCAACAGCGCCGCGTATTCAACTATCCACGCTGGAATCATTTCATTCACTCAGCCAAAGGCATCCAGCGACGGATGCGTCGCTCAAGCCGTCCCGACAGGTAGTTGGACACCAGCGTCACGGCGTAATACATCGCCGCGGCGGTGAGGTAGAACAACAGGTAGTGACGCGTCGAGCCCGCGCCTTGCTTGGCGGTGTACAGCAACTCGTTGGTGCCGACCACGCTGATCAATGCGCTGTCCTTGATCAGGTTGATCCACAGGTTGGCCATCCCGGCCATGGCGTAAGGCGCCATGATCGGCAGCGTGACCCGTCGGAACAGGCCGAAGCCGCTCAAGCCGAACGCTTTGCCTGCCTCGATCTGACCGAACGGAATGGCCTGGATCGCCGCCCGGAAAATCTCCGAGGCGTACGCGCCCTGCACCAGCCCCAGCACCACAATCGCCGCCAGCGGACCGCTGACATTCACCGTGTCGTAGCCCATCTGCGCCATCAGCGAATTGAGCAGCATCGAACCGACGTAGTACAGCAGCAGGATCAGCAACAACTCCGGAACCGCACGGAATAACGTGGTGTAACTGCGCATCAGTGCCGCGATCGGTTTCGGCGCGCCCAGCTTGAGGCAAGCCACCACCAGCCCGATCAGGAGCCCGAGCACAAACGCCCCGGCGGAAATCTGCAGGGTCATCCAGAGCCCTTTCAACAGCGCACTGCCCCATCCTTGTTCGCTGAAATTGATCAAATCGAACATTGCCGGCATTTCACTCTCCCGTTAAAGCACCACCGGACCTTGTGGGCGCGAGCTTGCTCGCGCCCACAGGGTTTTGCATCGGCCACAGGATCTCTATCAGAACGCCGGTTTCACGCTGGTGCCGAAGTAGTGTTGGGACAGGTCGTCATAGTCCTTGCTCGCCAGCAAGGTCTTGATCGCCGTGTCGAGTTTGGCCTTGAGCTCGGTGTCGTCCTTGCGCAAACCGGCGCCCACGCCTTTGCCAAAAATCGGGTCGTAAGGCACTGCGCCGAGGTAGGCCAGGTCCTTGGCATCCGGGGTCTGGACGAAGGCCGCCATGGCCGTGCCGTCCGCCATCATCAGGTCGATACGACCGGCAATCAGGTCGGCGTTGGCCGAGTCCTGGGTGTCGTAATACTTCACGTCGGCAATTTTTTCGTAGTACGTCTTCAGGTAACTGGCGCTCACCGTGGAGTTCTGCACCCCAATGGTTTTGCCCTTCAGGTCATCCGGGTACTTCTTAACAGACGCGTCCTTCGGCCCGACAATCGCGATCACCGAATCGTAGTAAGCCTTGCTGAAGGCGATCTGTTTTTCCCGTTCTTCAGTCACCGACATCGAGGAAAAAATCACGTCGATCTTCTTCGCCAGCAACGAAGGAATGATGCCGTCCCACGCCACTTCCTTGATTTCACACTCGGCTTTCATCTCGCTGCACAGCTTGTGGATCAGGTCGACTTCGAAGCCCTTCCACTCACCGTTGGCCTGTTTCTCGGTGTACGGCGGATAGGGTTCGGCCGCGACCGCGAACCTGATCGGTTGCGCCTGCGCCGCGCTCATGCCAGCCAGCAGCAAGCAGGCCGCGCCGGTAAACCAGTTTGCCAAACGTCGATTTCCCATGATTTTTCCCCGTCTTTTTATGATGTTTTAGCGAGTCTGATGTGCGTTGACGAACTGTCGGCAACGTTCACTGCGTGGGTGTACGAACACTTCATCCGGCGAACCGGTTTCCTCGATCAGCCCTTGGTGCAAGTAGGCGACTTGGGAAGACACATCGCGGGCAAAGGCCATTTCATGGGTCACCAGGATCATGGTCCGGCCTTCTTCCGCGAGGGAGCGGATCACCCGCAGCACTTCGCCGACCAGTTCCGGGTCGAGTGCCGAGGTGGGTTCATCGAACAGCATGACCTTGGGCCGCATGGCCAGGGCCCGGGCGATGGCCACCCGTTGTTGCTGCCCCCCGGAGAGAAACGCCGGGTACTCGTTGCGCTTGGCCGCAAGCCCCACGCGTTCCAGCAAGGCTTCAGCCCGTTCAGTGGCTTCGGCACGGCTTTCACGCAGGACCTGGGTCGGCGCTTCGATGAGGTTTTCCAGCACCGTGCGATGGGGCCAGAGGTTAAAGTTCTGGAACACCATGCCCAGGCTCGAACGGATCCGCACCAGCTGTTTGGCGTCGGACACCAGTGGCGCGCCGGGACGGTCGTGGTTGAGCTTGATGCTTTCGCCGTCCACCAGAATGCGTCCCTGGTCCGGCACTTCGAGCATGTTGATGCAGCGCAGCAAGGTACTTTTGCCCGAGCCGCTGGCGCCGATCAGGGAGATCACATCGCCTTCGCGGGCCGTCAGCGAGACGCCCTTGAGCACTTCGATATTGCCGAAGCGTTTGTGCAGGCCATCGACTTCGATCATGGTCTTGGACGTGACGGGGACAACGGTGGCTTCGCAGGTGACGCGACTGAGCACCGGTCGTGGCGCCTCACCTTTCAGCACCAGGACAAAATCGCGAATACGCTGACAGGCCTGGGCCAACCGCTCTTCTCCGAGGGTGAACGAGAGCCGCACAAAGCCTTGCGCCGGCTCGCCAAACGCCGCCGCATCGAGGACCGACACGCGCGCCTCGCGCAACAGGCGCCAGGCGAACTCCAGCGAAGTCAGCCCGGTGTCACGCACGTCCATCAACACGAACATGCCGGCATCGGGGTTGAGCACTGAAATGCCCGGGCAGTTGGACAGACTCGTGACCACCAGATCACGCCGACGGCGATAGATGTCGCGCATGCCGTGGGTCACGTCTTCGTGGGCCTGCACCGCTTTCAGCGCCGCTTCCATGACAAACCCCGGCAAGCCATAGAGCATGCTCAGCACCAGGGTTTCCGCGTGGGCGATCAAGGCTTCGTTGGCGACGATCCAGCCGATCCGCCAGCCGGTCATGGCATGGGATTTCGACAGACTGCCGACCACCACGCAGCGCTCGGCCATGCCCGGCAACGCCGCGAGGCTGAGGTGTTCGCGTTCGAAGGCGAGGCTTTCGTAGACTTCGTCGGCCACCACCCACAGGTCATGTTCGATGGCGAGGTCGGCGATGGCTTGCAGCTCTTCGCGGTTGAGCACCACGCCGGTGGGGTTGTTCGGGTTGGAGAAGAAAATCGCCCGGGTGCGCGGGGTGATGGCCTTGGCCAACACGGCGGCATCGAGCCTGAATCCGCAATCCGCCGAGCACGGCACCCGCACCAGCGTGGCGCCGGAGGCCTTGAGGGTGGCCTCGTACGTCACGTACATCGGGTCCAGGGCAATCACTTCATCGCCCGTGTTGAGCAGGCACATCGAGGTGATGAACAACGCGTTCTGCGCCCCGGCCGCGACGATCACGTTCGGCGCTTGCACCTCACGGCCGAACAATGGGCTGTAGCGGTTGGCGATGGCTTCGCGCAAGGCCTGGCGACCGGCGATCTCGGTGTAGTGAGTGTCACCCTCGCGCAGCGCTTCGATGGCGGCATCGGTGATGAAATCGGGTGTGGGGAAATCCGGGTCACCGACGCTGAGAATGATCACATCCTCGCCACGGCGCTGGGCTTCAAAGGCTGCATTGTGAATATCCCAGGCGGCGACACCGTCGCCTGAAATCCGCTCAACAAAAGGTGAAAACCGCATGCCAGTGCCTCGTTCGAATTGAAGAAACGCCAGCCCGCGCTACCCGCCGGGGAGGTGGCCATCAACATAGTCGAAGCTGAACAGTCGTTCAACAGAAAAGTCGCGAAGGTTCGCGTTCAGCGTAAACAGGTCGTTTTCACGACAGTCGCGGCGTTTTCAGCACGGGGGCATGGTGAAGCTGAATGGGAATCCCGAGAGGGTTTCCAGCCACGGAAGTTTAATAAGAGGGGTACAACTTCTGAGTCAGTCTTATTAGATAAGTGCTGCACATTAGATAATTCCTTCGCACGTGTAACACCAACAAGACACTTATAAAACCTGACACCTTCAACCTAGGCTAAACCTCAACAACATCAGCACTCCGTACCGACGCGCTTTTCTGAACACCCCGAACCCCAAGGCCTTCACCCGCACCTTAGAAGTTCACCCCAATAGCAATGCTCTAAATTAAAAACAACTGACTCATTCCAATTAATCATAAAAAAGCCCAGTCGGATTTTGCTAATCGAATATGCTCAACTCAACGCACCAACAGGCAGTTAGTTCTCTTATCAAGCCGATGACAACAACCGCTTGTTCATGCAAATAACGCCAGCAGACATCACTTCAAGGAAATGGACATGAAGATCAAGATTCTGTGCGTGCATGGCATTGGCCATGAAGAAGCGGATGAGAGTTTCGAGCAATCCTGGAAACGGTCGATTACCACGGCGGTGCTGAGCGTGGCGCCGAATGCGGTGATCGAACTGGACTATTTCGAGTATGACGCGCGCTTTGCGTCCAGCGGTCTGGGCGCGCCGGAAATTGCCGAAGCGACGCTGCGTCTACTGACCAGCGCCGTCATCCATTCAGTCGGGGATCTGTTCCGGCGTGATCGCGGCATCGGGCAATTTCCTGATCGCCTGCGCTGGACGGCCGGCATGGTGGCGCAATGGACCGCGGACGAGGCGCTGCGAACCACGCTGCGTAAAGACCTCGCCACGCGCATCAACGACTCAGAACCGGATATCGTCTGTGCGCACAGCCTCGGAACACTGGTCGCCTATGACACGTTCCGTCGGGATCCGTCGCTGATGAACAAGCGCGTGCTGATCACGTTCGGCTCGCAGATTGCCAACCCCGCAGTACGCGAGACGTTCGGCGGACGTATCGAAGGCATTGACACGGCATACAAGTGGTACCACCTCTACAACGAACACGATCATGTGTTTACCGCACCGCTGTACCTGCGCGATGCCAACTTCACTCAAGTCATGACGCCTTTCGACAAACCGGGCGACGCGCTCAATCACGATGCAACGTACTACCTCGGTCACCCCGAAACCCGGTCCAATGTCTGGGGCCCGCTGTTACAGGTCGGCCTCGCCAGGGGGTTCGACAAACGTTTGCTCGCCGTCGACAAATCACTCGGTCTGGCCGTGCCAAAGGCACAAACCGCACGTCGTTCGAGAGACAAGGCGTTGCTGATCGGGATCAACAACTATCCCAACCCTTCGGACCGGCTCGAGGGTTGCGTCAATGACGTGTTCCTGATGAGTTCATTGCTGCAAGAATCGAACTTCTCTCCGGATGACATCCGCGTCGTGCTCGATGACCGCGCCACCACCGCCGGCATTCGCGATCGCCTGCACTGGTTGCTCGACGACGCCCAAGCGGGTGATCGCCGAGTGCTGTTCTACTCAGGGCACGGTGCGCAGATTCCCAATACCAATGCCGCCGGCGAGGCCGATCGCATCGATGAATGTCTGTGCCCCTGGGATTTCGACTGGACGCCGGAACACGCCATCGTCGACAACGACTTTCGCGACCTGTACATCCAGCTGCCGTACAACACACAGTTCATAACCATCTTCGATTGCTGCCACTCGGGCGGCATGACGCGTGAAGGCGCGCGGCGTGCCCGAGGGTTGACGCCACCGGATGACATCCGCCATCGCGCCCTGCGCTGGGAGGCCAGTCTGCAGATGTGGGTCGAGCGCGATTGGGTGAAAGAGGCGCGCAAGAACGCGCAGAAGGCAGAAGCCGCCAACACCGTGAGCAATCGCGACGGCATTCGCCGGGTCGGCCAGGCCATCGCGGTACGCGGGTACGACGACAAGCTCTACAACAGACGTCGCATCGCTTACAAACACGATGGCCCTTTTCTGCCGATCCTCATGTACGCCTGTGGCGAATCCCAACTGTCGTATGAGTACCGCCACGGCGTGATTTCGTACGGCGCGTTCACCTACGCGCTCGCCCAGACGCTGCGCTCATCCAAAAAGCGTCCGACATTCAATGCCTTGGTCCGCGCCACGGGCAAGCTCCTGGCCGAGCTGGGTTATGACCAGAAGCCGGCCATTGTCGGGCCGAAGGTTTTACTCGGCAAAGTCGTTCCATAAACCATCAACCACCACGCTGAAAATCAAACCGGGCGTCTTGAAGACGCCCGGTTTCTTATTGAGTGGGTCAAAATCAAATCGGCTCCTGCTCGCAACTGAGCTAACGTTGGCGAGGGACCTATCATCGAAACCTGACCTCTAATAAAAACAACCGAGGGTCGCGATCAGGCTATGAACATTCTTTACGACGAACGCGTCGACGGCGTTTTGCCCGAGGTCGACAAAGCCGCCCTGCTCCAGGCGTTACGAGCGCGCTTGCCGGATCTGGACATCCTGCATCAGCAAGAAGAACTCAGACCGTATGAATGCGACGGGCTCTCCGCGTATCGCACCACGCCGCTGCTGGTGGTGTTGCCGCGCCACCTGGACGAAGTCCAGGGCATCCTTCAAGTCTGTCATGAGCGGCACGTCGCGGTGGTTGCCCGTGGCGCCGGCACCGGGTTGTCCGGCGGTGCACTGCCGCTGGAAAAAGGCGTGCTGCTGGTGATGGCGCGCTTCAACAACATCCTGCACATAGACCCCGCCGCCCGCACCGCGCGGGTTCAGCCGGGGGTGCGCAACCTGGCGATTTCCCAGGCCGCGGCGCCGTTTGGTTTGTATTACGCGCCGGATCCCTCCTCGCAGATTGCTTGCTCAATCGGCGGCAACGTCGCCGAAAACGCCGGTGGCGTGCATTGCCTCAAATACGGCCTGACCGTACACAACCTGCTCAAAGTCGACATTCTGACCGTCGAGGGCGAACACCTGACGCTGGGCTCCGACGCGCTCGACTCGCCCGGTTTTGACCTGCTGGCCTTGTTCACCGGTTCCGAAGGCATGCTCGGGGTCATCACCGAAGTCACGGTGAAACTGCTGCCCAAACCGCAAACCGCCAAAGTGCTGCTGGCCGCCTTCGATTCCGTGGAAAAGGCCGGGCGCGCGGTGGGTGACATCATTGCCGCCGGCATCATCCCCGGCGGCCTGGAGATGATGGACAACCTGGCGATTCGCGCCGCCGAGGACTTCATCCACGCCGGCTACCCCGTCGACGCCGAAGCCATTTTGCTCTGTGAACTCGATGGCGTTGAAGCCGATGTCCATGATGATTGCGACCGCGTGCGCCAGGTGCTGGAACAGGCTGGCGCCACCGAAGTCCGCCAGGCCCGCGATGAAGCCGAGCGCGTGCGGTTCTGGGCCGGGCGCAAGAATGCCTTCCCGGCCGTCGGACGGCTGTCGCCGGATTACTACTGCATGGACGGCACGATCCCGCGCCGCGAACTGCCCGGTGTGTTGCGGGCTATCGCGACACTCTCGGATGAATATGGCCTGCGGGTGGCCAACGTGTTCCACGCCGGCGACGGCAACATGCACCCGCTGATTCTGTTCGACGCCAATCAACCGGGCGAGCTCGACCGCGCCGAAACCCTGGGCGGCAAGATCCTCGAGCTGTGCGTGAAGGTCGGCGGTAGCATCACCGGCGAACACGGCGTGGGGCGGGAGAAAATCAATCAGATGTGCGCGCAGTTCAACAGCGATGAGCTGACCGTGTTCCATGCGGTCAAAGCGGCCTTCGATCCTGGCGGCTTGCTCAACCCCGGCAAGAACATTCCGACCCTGCACCGCTGCGCCGAGTTTGGCGCGATGCACGTGCATATGGGGCAGTTGCCCTTCCCTGATCTGGAGCGCTTCTGATGCGTAGCGAACACGACATGGATGACAGTGCCGCGCTGCTGGAGCAGGTCAACCAGGCGCTGCAAAACGCCACGCCGTTGCGCATTCAGGGCTCCAACAGCAAGGCATTCCTGGGACGGATCGTTGCCGGTGAGGTGCTCGACACGCGCACCCACCGGGGCATCGTCAGCTATGACCCGACCGAACTGGTGATCACCGTCCGCTGCGGCACACCGTTGTCAGAACTGGCTGAGGTATTGGACCACGCACAGCAGATGCTGCCGTGTGAACCGCCCTCCTTCGGCGAAGGCGCCACCGTCGGCGGCATGCTTGCCTGCGGCTTGTCGGGGCCTCGACGCCCGTGGTCAGGCTCGGTCAGGGACTTTGTCCTCGGCACACGGGTGATCACCGGGCATGGCAAGCATCTGCGCTTCGGAGGCGAAGTCATGAAGAACGTCGCCGGTTACGACCTGTCGCGCCTGATGGTCGGCAGTTACGGATCGCTGGGGGTGGTGACTGAAGTGTCACTCAAAGTCCTGCCCAAACCGCGTCAATGCCTGAGCATCAGCCTGGACATGGACAGTGACCGCGCCCTGCTGCGCCTCGCGGAATGGGGCCAGCAGCCCTTGCCGATCAGCGCCGCGTGCCACGACGGGCAACGCCTGCACCTGCGGCTTGAGGGGGGCGAAGGCTCGGTGGCGGCGGCCCATGATCGATTGGGCGGCGAGCGGCTGGACGCGAACTATTGGGCGGACCTCAACGAACATCGACTGAGTTTCTTTGATGAGGACCAACCCCTTTGGCGGTTGTCCCTGCCCCACAACACACCCCGACTGTCTTTGCCCGGCGTTCAACTGATCGATTGGGGCGGCGCACAGCGCTGGCTCAAATCCGAGGCGCAAGCCTCGTTCATTCGCAAGATCGTCGGCGAGGTCGGCGGGCATGTGACCTGCTACAGCCATGGCCTGATCGACAGCCCGTTCCAACCGCTGCCGGCTGCACTGATGCGCTATCACCAGAACCTGAAGCAGCAACTTGACCCACGGGGCATTTTCAACCCCGGTCGCCTGTACGCGGAGTGTTGACCCATGCAAACCACGCTCAGCGACCAGGCCCGCCAGCTGCCCCGCGCCGAAGAAGCCGAACGCATTCTGCGCACCTGTGTGCATTGCGGTTTTTGCAATGCGACCTGCCCGACTTATCAATTGCTCGGCGATGAACTGGATGGCCCGCGAGGTCGCATCTACCTGATCAAGCAGGTGCTGGAAGGCAACGAAGTCACGCAAAAAACCCAGCAGCATCTGGATCGTTGCCTGTCGTGCCGCAACTGCGAAACCACCTGCCCGTCCGGCGTCGATTACCACAACTTGCTCGACATCGGACGCGCAGTGGTGGACGCCGCCGTACCGCGCCCGCTCGAGCAGCGTTTATTGCGCGAAGGGTTGCGCCGCGTGGTACCCAACCCGGGATTGTTCAAAGCGCTGGTGAGCGGTGGCCAGGTGTTCCGTGCCTTGTTGCCGAACACCCTGCAAGCCAAGTTGCCTCGCCGTGTGTACCCGGCCAAACCACGCCCGACGGTGCGCCACGCCAGGCAAGTGCTGATACTCGAAGGTTGCGTGCAGCCGGGGCTGTCGCCCAACACCAACGCCGCCACTGCGCGGGTGCTGGATCGACTCGGTATCAGCGTCATACCCACCCGCGAAGCCGGGTGCTGCGGCGCCGTCGATTATCACCTCGACGCCCAGGTGGCCGGCCTTGATCGCGCACGGCACAACATCGATGCGTGGTGGCCGGCGATTGAAAACGGTGCCGAAGCGATTGTGCAAACCGCCAGCGGTTGCGGTGCGTTCATCAAGGACTATGGTCATTTGCTGCGCAGCGATCCGGCCTATGCCGAGAAGGCGCAAAAGGTCAGCGCACTGGCCAGGGACCTGGTCGAAGTGCTGCGCGATGAACCGCTGGAAACCCTCGGTATCCACAGCGACCAGCGCCTGGCGTTCCATTGCCCCTGCACCTTGCAGCACGCGCAAAAACTGGGCGGCGCGGTTGAGGCGCTGCTGACACGTCTGGGTTTTAACCTCACGCCCGTACCTGACGGCCATTTGTGCTGCGGCTCGGCGGGCACCTATTCGCTGACTCAACCGGAACTGTCCCGGCAACTGCGCGACAACAAGCTCAATGCGCTGGAGAGCGGGCATCCCGAAATCATTGTCACCGCCAATATCGGCTGTCAGTCCCACCTCGACGGCGCGGGTCGAACCCCGGTCCGGCACTGGATTGAACTGGTGGAAGCCGCCCTGCCCTGATCACCCTCTGGAGCAATCGCCATGAAGCGTAAAGCCATACTGAGTCAGGCCGAAGTCAGCCAGATCCTCACCGCCGCCCGCACCGAAGCACAGAACAATCAATGGGCCGTAACCATTGTGATTGTCGATGACGGTGGCCATCCCCTGGCGCTCGAACGCCTCGACGGGTGTGCGGCCAGCAGCGCCTACATCGCCACTGAAAAAGCCCGCACCTCGGCCTTGGGCCGGCGTGAGTCGAAAGGTTATGAAGACATGGTCAACGGCGGACGCTTCGCCTTTTTATCGGCGCCGTTGCTGACGTCCCTTGAAGGTGGCGTGCCGATTGTTTACGACGGCCAGGTGATCGGCGCGATCGGCGTGTCCGGGGTCAAGGCCGAACAGGATGCGCAAGTGGCCAAGGCCGGGGCGCAGTGTTTGAAGTAACGCCATAAAAGGTTCGGCACTATCAACCTGTGGCGAGGGAGCTTGCTCCCGCTGGACAGCGCAGCTGTCCCGTTTTTTGGGGCCGCTTCGCAGCCCAGCGGGAGCAAGCTCCCTCGCCACAAAAGCGCCCTCGCCACAGGATCGCATTACTTGCGCGCCAGCTTGTACCGAATGCACTCTTCATAAAAGCTCTGCCGCACCGCAGCCGGTTTGAACCGCGACGGACTGTCGTAGGTCTGCTCGGTAATGCCCATGGCCATCATGTGCATCCACGGTTTGTTGAATTTGTAGGTCTGAATCTTCTTGCGAGCGGCATACAGCGACACCCCGGACAACTTCAGCTCCTGGGCCCTGGCCGCCGTCCCCGCGCCCCAGTCGCACATATATCGGTCATTGGCCACCAACTCCCTGGCCTGGGCCGCGCCGGCCATGCTCGCCAGGGTAAACGAGATCATCGTGATCGCTACATTGCGCAATTGCATTCCGCCTAACCACCTGAAAATAAAGTGATTTTGGCGACTGTTTTGCGCCAGCGGGGCCAGCAGTTTGCCTTATCTGCACCTAATAACCGCATTCGGACTCAATGGGCCGGGATCAGCCCCGAGCCCATGTGGTTTTTTTTAGCGCAGCGCCGCCTTCAAGTCATTGACCCGCTCGTTCCAGGTGAAGTGATAGACGTTGACGGGCGGCAACGGATGACATTTACCGTTATCCGCGTCGGCCCCCACAATCGACCACTGGGCACGCGAGGTTTCGCCCAACTCACGGGCGGTCTGGGGATTGAAACACTTCTCCAGCTCCTCGTCGGGGACCAGCGCGTACGCCTTGGGATGGTCGCGCAGCCATTGTGCGGCTTGCTCGATGGAGGAGCCGGCCATGCCGAAATGCACAATCGGCTGCCGGGCGTACAACCAGTGACCCTCACGCCAGTCGACCAGCACCAGTTCTGCGCCACCGGTCATGGTCGCGGCCTGCGCCATGATCGCGTTATGCGGGTTGGCACCGTCCCTGACCGGTTCGATGAAACCACGGGCGAACCACAGCGCAAACCAGATCACCGCCACCACCTGGAACACCTGACGACCGCGTGGGCGCTGGCTGAACCAGCGTTTGAGCAGCCAGGGAATCAGCGGTGCCGCCACCAACACCAACCCTGGAAGCGCCGGGTAGATGTACAACTTGCGCTTGCCGCTGCTGATGCAGAAAAACAGCACCACCAGCAGGACCCACCCCAGCAGCACCAACACCCGGCCGTCATGCTTTTGCAACTGCCGACGCCACGCCGGCACCAGCCACGGCAACGCCAGCACCAGCGGCAGCCAGTATTGCGGGATCACGTAAACGAAGAAGTACCAGAACGGTTCACGATGGTCCCAGGCCGCGGCATATCGCCCTGCGGTTTGACGCAGCAATATTTCCTTGGCATAGGCGATTTCCTCGGCGCCGCCATTGAGCACGATGGACAACGCCAGGGGCAGCAACCAGATCGCCGTGGCGCCCAACATCACCGCCAGTCCCAGCCACCACTTGCGCGCCTCCCCCGGCATCGCCACCACGCCAGGCCAGTCTTTGCGCACCGCATAGGCATACGGAATCAACATCAGCGCCGGGACAAACCCGACCCCCTTGGTGATTACGCCCACGCCCATGGCCGCGCAGCCGATGTAAAACCAGCGCCAGGCCGGGCCAAGCAACAAATGACGCGTGAGACCGTAGAGGCCGACCGAGGTAAACAGCACCAAAAAGCTGTCGATCTGGCCGGTCTGCAAGATGCTGTAGGTTTGATAGGTGGCCAGGTACAACAGGGCCGCGATCCGGCCGATGCGCTGGTTCCACAGGCGTCGGCCAAGGTCGTAAACCACTGCGGTGACTGTCACACCGGACAACAGGCCCGGAATATAAAGGGCAATCGCAGGCTTCCCGGTCAGCCAAGTGAAGAACGCCACGGTCCACATGAAAATCGGCGGCTTGTCGCCGTAGATCTCTGCCGCCCGGTGCGGAATCAGCCACGCGTTGTTGTGCAACATCTCCAAAGCGACGCCAAGGAATCGTTCCTCGTCGACATTCTGCGGCTGACGCAGCCCCAACCCGGCGCCGATCAGCAGCAGGGCCAGCAACATCAAGCCCAGGCACTCGACGCCGGGCGATAGCGTTCTACGCATGACTCATTCCTTAGCGGGGGTGCTTTTGGCAATCAGTTGCAAATTGCGCAGGTAGACGATCGAGCCAAATGCCTGACCGGCGATAAACACAGGGTCCTGGCGGTAAATGGCGTACGCGAGCAGCAACGTGCTGCCGACGATGCTCAAGTACCAGAAACTCGTCGGGATCACGCTGCGCTTCTGGTATTCGCTGTACAACCATTGCAGGACAAAGCGGCCGGTGAAGGCGATCTGGCCAATGAAACCGACCGCCAGCCACAGGGCTTCGCGGGAGAGGCTCATCCTTCGATCTCCTGCGCCTTGGTGTTCAAGCGCGTGCGTTTGATCAGCCACCAGACCCCGAACAGATCAAGAATGCCCACCAGAGCCCGGTCGAGGTTGCCGTACTTGGACACCCCGGCGGTACGCGGACGATGGTTGACCGGGTGGACGATCATGCGGCCGTTGTGACGCTGGATCAGCGCGGGCAGAAACCGGTGCATATGGTCGAAGTACGGCAAGCGCAGAAATGCCGCCCGCTCGATCAGCTTCAACCCGCAACCGGTGTCCGGCGTGGCATCGTTGAGCATGCGCCGGCGCAGTCCGTTGGCGAAGCGCGAGGCCCAGCGTTTACTGGCGGTGTCGCGGCGATTAACCCGGTGACCGGCCACCAGTTGAACATCGACCGGACCGTGACCGCCCCGCACCAGTTGCAACATGCCGGGGATGTCCGCCGGGTCGTTCTGGCCGTCACCATCGAGCGTCGCCAGCCACTGCCCGCGCGCGGCGAGCGCGGCATGGTAAAGCGAGGTGCTTTGGCCCAGCGAACGCTCATGGCACAGAATGCGCAGCGTGCTCAAACCGCTGTTTTTGATCTGTTGCAGTTCGTGCAGGGTGGCATCGGTGCTGCCATCGTCGACGACGATGATTTCGTACGCTTCATCCGCCAACGCCACACGGATTTCCTCAATCAAGGGCTTGAGGTTATTGGTTTCGTTTTTCGCCGGAATCAGTACCGATACGAAAATGTCTTGGCTCATAGGGTTCTCCCCCCGCTAATGGTTGTTCTCAAGGGTGAACGCTTCATCGCTGATAAAAGTGCCGATACCACTTCACAAACTCCGCCACACCGGTCTCGACCGTCATTTGCGGGCGGAAGTCGACCCAATCCGCCAACGCCGACACATCGGCCCAGGTCTTGATCACATCGCCCGCTTGCAGCGGCAAATAGTTGCGCCGCGCCTTGATGCCCAGCACGTTTTCCAGACACTCGACGAACGCCAGCAACGGCATGGGTTCGCCCCGTCCGATGTTGAAAATTCGATTGATGCCTTCGCCGGCACTGTCCGCCAACGGCGGTTTGGGCCGCAGGCGCACGATGCTTTCGACGATGTCATCGATGTAGGTGAAGTCCCGCGCCATCTCGCCGTGGTTATAGATGTCGATCGGTTCGTCGTTGAGCATCGCTCGGGTGAACTTGAACAGCGCCATGTCCGGCCGCCCCCAGGGCCCGTAAACGGTGAAAAACCGTAGGCCACTGGCGCGGATTCCGTAGAGATGGCAATAGCTGTGCGCGAGCAGTTCATTGGCGCGCTTGCTGGCGGCATATAGCGAAACCGGATGCTCGACGGCGTCTTCGACACTGAACGGCATTTTGCTGTTGGTGCCATACACCGAGCTGCTCGACGCGTAGATCAAATGCTCCGGGCGATGGTGCCGGCAGGCTTCCAGCACATTCACAAACCCCACCAGGTTCGATTGCGCGTAGACGTCGGGATTGTCCAGCGAATAGCGAACGCCGGCCTGGGCGGCCAGATGCACGACCTCGGTGAATCGATGCTCCTGAAACAGCCCCATCAGGGCCGCTTTATCAACAATATCCAGTCGCTGGAAGCGAAAACCCGGCAACGACTCCAACTCTTTGAGCCGTGCCTGTTTGAGTTCTACGCTGTAGTAGTCGTTGAGGTTATCGATACCGACGACATCAAGACCTTGCTGGCACAGCCGTTTAACCGTGTGATAGCCAATAAAACCGGCAGCGCCGGTAACCAGAACAGTCATAGCACCTCATTATTATTCGAAGCCCGATTCAACTTCATGCCCGGCACCATTGATAAGTCCTTGAGGCCCGTGACATCGTTGACACGCTGCCCCGTTACCTTGCCTGCCCAATGGTGAAATTTTGTTACATATTTATTTAATTTGTATGAAGGCAACAAGAGTGCGAAATCGCGTTTTAGCGCTACTGATAAGCCTTGTCATTTGCGGCATGGCCAATGCTGAATCAAGGCCTGAAAACATGGTGTATTTGCGCACCATCGACCCGAGCATCGAACAGGACATGCGCTACGCCAGTGCCCACAATTTCACCGGGCACCGGCTCGAAGGTTATGACGCGGCCGAATGCCTGTTGTCCGTCGACACCGCCAAGGCCCTCGCCCGGGTCCAGGCGGAATTGCGCACTCAAGGCTACGGTTTGAAGGTGTTCGACTGCTATCGACCCAGCCGCGCCGTCGCCGACATGGGGCGCTTCGCGACAGAACCGGGTGACCCGCGCAAGGCCGAGTTCTATCCGCGCGTGGACAAGCAGGACTTCTGGCGTTTGGGCTATGTGGCGCGGGTGTCGGGACACTCCAAGGGCTCAACCGTAGACCTGACGCTGATCGGCCCGGATGCGCTGCCCGCCGACACCTGGACCCCGACGGCGACGCAAGTCGATTGCACCGCGCCCTATGACCAGCGCTGGCACGACGGCGCCCTGGATATGGGCACCGGTTTCGATTGCTTCGACGAGCGCGCGCATACCGCCAACCCGACGATCAACGCCACCGCCAAGGACAACCGTCAACGTCTGAGCAGTGCCATGGAGAAAGAAGGGTTTGCCGGGTATTCGAAGGAATGGTGGCATTTCACATTCAGTGGCGAGGCCGCGCCGAAGGACGTGATGGATTTCCCGATCACACCGATGAGCGCCAGCGACACGGTCGGCAGCAGTGGTCAGTTGATTGTGGTCACCAGCAAAAACTGGGATGACATTCAGGGCACCGCGCAGCGCTATGAACGTGACGGGAAAACCTTTCGAAAATACGGCGATGCCTTTCCCGTCGTGGTCGGCAAAAACGGCATGGGCTGGGGCAAAGGCGTGAGCAGTGTGGGTGATGTTGAAGGCCCGATCAAACGCGAAGGCGATGGAAAAGCACCGGCGGGAGTCTTCAAACTGGGCACGGCGTTTGGTTTCGACGCTACGGTCGACACCCACTTGCCTTACCTCGCGCTGACACCGACCACCGAATGCGTGGATGACAGCCAATCCAGTCACTACAACAAACTGGTCGACGGCGCAGCGACGGCTACAGACTGGAGCAGCTCGGAACACATGCGTAACGAAGAGGGTTATCGCCAAGGCATTTTCATCGAGCACAACACCCCGGCCACAGCGGGTTCGGGTTCGTGCATTTTCTTCCACATCTGGCGCGGCCCTGCGTCACCCACAGCGGGCTGTACGGCCATGGATCAGGAAGATATTGCTGCGTTGCTCAAGTGGCTCGACCCTCGCGAGTCGCCATTGCTGGT
Organism: Pseudomonas sp. S2_B07; assembly: GCF_054668435.1. Lineage (NCBI taxonomy): Bacteria > Pseudomonadati > Pseudomonadota > Gammaproteobacteria > Pseudomonadales > Pseudomonadaceae > Pseudomonas > Pseudomonas sp. S2_B07. The sequence continues at coordinate 6,148,387 of NZ_CP162769.1, read as the reverse complement.
GCAGATGCCGGAGGCGCAGTACGAGCAGTTTCGTGAGGCGTGGGCGTTGCCGTGATGTGGGTGGAGGTGCATGACCACCACCCTTCTCAACCCTGCTTCAAATCAAGGCAATACGTGTAATACCCCCCATCACGCACATACCCCAACGACTCATACAACCGCTGCGCACCCACATTGTCGGTGGCGGTTTCCAGCACCATGCCCTTGGCACCGCTCAACACCGCAAAGGCACGGGCGGTGTTCATCAGCAACGTTCCCACCCCTAGCCCGCGGGCCTCGGGGGTGGTGAACAGGTCGCTGAGCAACCAGGTGCGGTGGGCGTCGATGGAGGAAAACGTCGGGTACAACTGCACGAAACCCAACGCGTGGCCCGCGGCGTCTTCGGCGAGGAAAATCACCGATTCGTCCCGGGCAATGCGTTCGGCGATGAAGTCCCGGGACTGGGTCGGGTTCGAGGGCTGGCCGTAAAAGCCTCGGTAGGCGTCGAAGAGGCGCGCCACCTTGTCGAGGTGGCTGGCGTCGGCGCGCAGGGCTTTTACGTCCATTTCGGGATCCCTCGAAGGTTGGATTACTTGGGCTGCGCCACAGTGCGCAAGTACGGTTTGATGGTTTTGAAACCGTCCGGGTATTTTTTCCGCGCATCTTCATCGGACACCGATGTCGGGATGATCACGTCTTCGCCCGGACGCCAGTTCACCGGCGTGGCGACGGTGTGCTTGGCGTTCAATTGCAGGGAATCGAGCAGACGCAGTACTTCATCGAAGTTGCGCCCGGCACTCATCGGGTAGATGAGCATGGCCTTGACCTTTTTGTCCGGGCCAATGATGAACACCGAACGCACGGTGGCGTTGTCGGCGGCGGTGCGGGTGCCGCCACTGGCATTCGGGTGGATCATGTCGTAGAGCTTCGCCACCACCAGGTTTTCGTCACCGATCATCGGGTAGTTGACCGCGTGCCCCTGGGTTTCTTCGATGTCCTTGGCCCAGCTTGCATGGTTGCTGACCGGGTCGACGCTGAGGCCGACGATCTTGGTGTTGCGCTTGTCGAACTCAGGCTTTAGCCCGGCCATATAGCCCAGTTCGGTGGTGCACACCGGGGTGAAGTCCTTGGGGTGCGAAAACAGGATGGCCCACTTGTCGCCAATCCATTCGTGGAAATGCAGCGTGCCTTCGGTGCTCTCGACGGTAAAGTCCGGTGCCTCGTCGCCAATGCGGATTGCCATGTTCGTTCTCCTTACTGTGGGGTCGTAGGGAAAACCGTCGGAGTGCTGGGTGCGCCTCCAACGGCATTCAGGATCGGTGTTGAACCTGCCAACGCGGATCAGTATAGGAGACGCTGCAAGACAAGGCCGTTACCGCTAAAACCCGCCTGAAAAATACAAAAAGCCAGATCGACTCGGCGTCGACCTGGCTGTTGTTGAGCAAAAAACCAGGGCATTAAACCCGGACGTTACGCCCCGGCAACGTCGAGCGCTGGCTGTTTTCCCAATTCTCCACCAAGCCAACCGGTGCATCCGAGGCTGGCAGCATGTTGCGTCCGCGCACCAGATCGCTGGCGCGCTCGGCGAGCATGATGGTCGGCGCGTTGAGGTTGCCGTTCGGCTCGGTCGGGAACACCGACGAGTCGATCACGCGCAATCCGGCGATGCCATGCACACGCAACTCGGAATCCACCACCGCCATGTCGTCCTCGCCCATGCGGCACGAGCCGCACGGATGGTAGGTGCTTTCGAGGTTTTCCCGCACGAAGGCGTCCAGCTCTTCATCGCTGTTCACCCGCGGGCCGGGGGCGATTTCGCCGTCGCGGAAACGGTCCATGGCTTTCTGGCCGATGATCTCCCGGGTCAGGCGGATGCAGCGGCGGAAGCCTTCGCGGTCTTCTTCCCGTTGCAGGTAGTTGAACTGGATCTGCGGGTGCTCGTACGGGTCCGCCGAACGGGCGCGCACGTAGCCGCGGCTCTTGGGTTTGTTCGGCCCGGTGAGCACCATGAAGCCGTGGCCCTTGATCGGTTTGTTGCCGTCGTAACGCATGGCGGCGGGCAGAAAATGGAACTGGATGTCCGGCCAGCGCAGGCCCTTGTCCGAGCGAATGAAACCTCCGGCCTCAAAATGGTTGGTGGCGCCGAGCCCGTCCTTGAACAGCAGCCAGCGCAGACCGATCATCAGTTTGCTCAGCGGGTCCATTTTGCTGTTGAGGGTCACCGGTTCCTTGCAGCCGAACTGGATGTACACCTCGGCGTGATCCTGCAGGTTCTCCCCTACCCCCGGCAGGTCATGGCGCACGCCGATCCCGGCTTTGCGCAGGACCTCGGCCGGACCGATACCGGAGCGTTGCAGCAGGTGCGGCGAACCGATGGGGCCGGAAGAAATCAGCACTTCGCGGTGGCAGTAAACCTGGTGCGTCTGGCCATCGTGGTCGTACATGACGCCCACCGCCCGTTTGCCTTCAAGGAGGATCTGGCGGGTCATCGCGTGGGTGATCACCGTCAGGTTCGGACGGCCCATGGCCGGGCGCAAATAGGCGTTGGCCGTGGAGCAGCGTACGCCGTTTTTCACCGTCATGTGCATGGCGCCGAACCCTTCCTGCATGTAGCCGTTGCAGTCTTCGGTCTTGATGTAACCGGCTTCGGCACCGGCTTCGACCCACGCCCCATACAGCGGGTTTTTCATGTGGTTGCCGTTGGTGGTGTGCAGCGGCCCGGTGCCGCCGCGATAGCCGTCGCCACCCTCCTCGTAATGTTCTGCCCGTTTGAAGTACGGCAGGCAATTGCGGTAGCCCCAGCCCTGGGCACCGAGGGATTCCCACTCATCGAAGTCGTAGGCGTGGCCACGGATGTAGACCAGGCCGTTGATCGACGAAGAACCGCCCAGCACCTTGCCGCGTGGACAGTGGATGCGCCGCCCGTTGAGGAACGGCTCTGGCTCGGTTTCGTAGCGCCAGTTGTATTTCTTGGTGTTCATCGGGATCGAGAAGGCGCTCGGCATCTGGATCACCACACTGCGGTCGCTGCCACCGAATTCCAGCACCAACACCGAAGTCGCAGGATCCTCGCTCAAGCGGTTGGCCAACACACAACCCGCGGAGCCGGCGCCAATGATGATGTAGTCGTATTTTTGCGTAGCCATGGTTATCTCCCGGCCGTCGATTCGTTGAACACTGGGGACGGGCGATGGGTCAGCGAGTCGCCAGTGGTGTATTGCGGAGAGGTTTTCTCGATGTGCTGGATCACGGTTTCTTCACGCTTGAGATCAATCGAGCGGCTGAACCAGTAGTACACCAGCCCCGAAACGATCAGCCCGACCAGCCAGGCGATGTCGATGCTGCCCAGGGCTTTGGCGAGGGGGCCGACATAGACCTCGCGCTGCTCGACGCCGTCGTAGATGTAGAAGAACGGAATCATCGACACGAAACCGATGGCGTACGCGGCGATGCCACGCAGGCCCCAGCTGCCGTAGATGTTGCCGTGGGGCATGAAGAAGTGCGGGATGGCGTAGCGGCCCTTGCGCACGAAGAAGTAGTCCGTCAGGTTGACCGAGGTCCAGGGCACGAGGAAGTACAGCATCACCACCAGGTAGATCCCCAGCACCGACAAGCCTTTGCCCGAACTCTGGATGCTCAGCGCCACGCCGAGTTGCAGCAGGATCACAAAACCAATCGCCAGGATGCGGGCCTTGCGGGTTGGTTCGATGTGCTTGATGGAGTCGACGCAGGTCAACGTGGTCAGTTTCGCGCTGTAGATGTTCATCGCGATCACCGGCAGGAACGCCAGGATCGTGATCACCACCACCGCGGTGCCGATCAGTGGCGAGACGACGTTGCCGACCTGACCGAGGGCGACCAGCACGTCCGTGGAATGCAGGTGATCCGCCAACCAGCCACCCACCGAAATCATCCATGCGCCGGACAACGAGGCGCCAAGAAACACCACGGCAATCAGCTTGCCGCTGGAGGTGTTCTTCGGCAGGTAACGGGAATAGTCGGACACGTACGGGGCGTAAGCGATGTTGTAACTGGCCGCCGCCGCGAACTGGGCGATGAACCCGGTCCAGTTGAAGCCCAACGGCGCTGGCGCGACTTCTCCCGCAGCCAGTACCGGCATCGCGGCATCCGGTACCCAGCCCATCAGCACCGCCAGCGTCACCAGGCCGTACAGCGGAATCGACAGGTACAACGCCCATTTGAAGCTGCGGTGCATCCAGTCATGACCGAGGATCGCCAGGACTGCCGCCGGTATCGTCACCGCCACCGCAATCGCCCAGGGATGAAAGCCGAATAGCGTGTGCAAACCCTGCATCATCAACACCAAGTTGACGATGTTGAACCCGGCAAACACAAACAGCGTCGCCAGCAACACGAGGATCACACCGCGATAGCCGAACTGCGCCCGCGACTGGATCATTTGCGGCAAGCCCAGGTGCGGGCCCTGTGAACCATGGAACGCCATGAACAGTGTGCCGAACATGATGCCCAGCGTGCCGGCGAGTGTGGTCCAGAGCGCGGTCAGGCCGACGCTTGGGCCGACGAAGCCGATGGTCATGGTGAAGAAAGTGAAATTGCCGAGGAACCAGAACGGGCCTTGGCTCGCCAGTTTGTCGGTGCGTTCGTGTTCCGGGATGAAGTCGATCGAATGGCTTTCGACGATCGGTTTGTCGTCGAGAAGCGACACGCTAGGAGCGGCTTTGGCGTCAGTGTTCATGATGGACTCTTATTGTTGGAAGATCATGACGGAACTGCATTCCTTGCGATGAGCACCTTGAGGCGAGGGAGCTTGCTCCCTCTCCACGGGTGCCGCGTGCTTAAGGCAACGTGATCCAGACGGCCTTTGTCTCGAGCAGGTAATCGAGCTGCTCGGCGCCCAGGTCCTTGCCGAAACCGGACTGTTTGTAGCCACCGAACGGCATCGACGGATCGAGGGTGCCGTGGGCGTTGACGTAGACCGAACCGGCCTTCAACCGTGGGATCAGGCTGTGCACCTTGCCCAGGTCGTTGGAGTACAGCGCGGCGGCCAGGCCGTACACCGAGTCATTGGCCAGGGCCAGCGCCTCTTCCTCATCGTCGAACGGTGCGGTGACCAGCACCGGACCAAAAATCTCTTCCTGGACAATGCGCATGTCGTTGCGGCAATGGGCGAAGATGGTCGGCTCGACGAAGAAGCCTGGGCCATCGACGGGCTGGCCGCCGTAGACCAGTTCGGCGCCTTCCTGCTTGCCGGTTTCGATGTACTCGGTGACCCGCTGCTTTTGCAGGGCCGAGACCAGCGGGCCAATGAAACAGTCGGGATCCAGACCCGGTGCAATCTTCAGGGTGCGGGTGTAGGCGATCAGCTCACGCAAAAATTCGTCGTAGACACTGCGATGAATATAGGCGCGTGTACCGGCGTCGCACACCTGGCCCGAGTTGAAAAACACACCGTTGGCGACCGCTTGCGCGGCCGCGGGGATGTCCGCATCGGCCAACACGATTACCGGTGATTTTCCTCCCAGTTCCAGGGTTAGTCGCTTCATTTCGTCCAGCGCCGCACGCCCGACGGTACGGCCGACCGGGGTCGAGCCGGTAAAGGTCAATTTATCGATGCCGGGGTGCGTGGCCATGGCCGCGCCGACCACGCTGCCGCGTCCCGAGACAATATTGATCACGCCGTCGGGAATCCCGGCTTCCTGCACCAGTTCGGCAAAACGCAGGGCTGACAGCGAGGTCAGTTCAGCGGGTTTGACCACCACGGTGCAACCGGTGGCCAGGGCGGCGCCGAGCTTCCAGGCCATGGTTTGCAGCGGGAAGTTCCACGGCACGATAGCGCCGACCACCCCCACCGCTTCCTTGCGCGTATACGCCAGATAGTTGCCCGGCAGCGAAGGCTCGACGGTGCGTCCGTGCAGCTTGGTCGCCCACCCGGCGAAATAACGCAAGGTATCGACGGTGCCCTGGATATCGACGTCCTTGGCAAACGCGACCGACTTGCCCATGTCGATCGATTCGATTTCCGCCAGTTCTGCCGCATTCTGCTCGATCAGGTCCGCCAGGCGTTGCATCAAACGCTCGCGTTCCACCGGTTTGGCCTGGCTCCAGGCGCCACCGTCGAACTGTGCGCGAGCGGCTTGCACGGCGCGGTCCAGATCCTCGGTGGTGCCCATCGGAATGCGTGTGATCAGGCCTTCGGTCGACGGCTCGATGACGTCGGAGGTCTGTCCGTCGCTGGCCTCGACAAAGGCGCCACCGATGAACATTTTCTGCACCTTGCTGAGGAAGGTCTGGGTCGCTTCGCAGACACCGAATTTCTGCAGGTACTGCTTAACACTCGCGTCCATTTTTCATGCCCTCTGTGCGGCGGTCAGTTCACGCCGATTCGGTGGTGGTTGCGCTCACGGCGTGCTTCGCCTGAGCCCGTTCATGGAAGATGAAACCGATACTGTTAAGCAGCAGTTGCGCCGCCAGAATCGAGGTCATACCGCTCGGGTCATACACCGGTGCAACCTCCACCAGGTCCATGCCGACAATGTTGCCTTTGCTGCGCTTGGCCAGGGCCTGGATGATTTCCAGCACTTCGTAGTAGAGGAAACCGCCGTGGCTCGGGGTGCCGGTGCCGGGGGCGATGGACGGGTCGAAACCGTCGATGTCGATGGTGATGTAGTAGTTGATGTTCTGCGGGATCAGCGCCAGCACTCCTTCGACGCCGAGGCGGCGGACATCCCTCACCGAGAGGATTTTCGAACCGGCGGCGTGGGCCGCTTCGTAGTCATCGCGGTTGGACGACGAGACGTTGCGAATGCCCATCTGGGTCATGCCGACAATGTGGTTCATTTCCGAGGCGCGGCGCAGCGGGTTGCCGTGGCCGTAGCGCACACCGTGCCGTTCGTCGACGAAATCCAGGTGCGCATCGAAGTGGATGATGTGGATCGGGCCGCGGCCCTCGAAAGCCTTGATCACCGGCGCGTGCACCGAGTGGTCGCCGCCGAGCACCACCGGCATGACGCCGGCATCGAGGATTTTGCGCACAGCGTATTCGGTGTTTTCGTTACTGGTGACCATATCGGTGTGCACGATGTCGGCGTCACCGACGTCGACCATGCGCACGTCGGCGGCGGTCAGGTACATCACGTCGTCTTCGTGGTCGTAAGCGCCGGCGTGGCCGAAGGAAAACAGCGTCGATGCTTCGCGAATCCCGCGTGGTCCGAAGCGTGCGCCGGAGCGCCACTGGGTGCCCATGTCATTGGGCACGCCGAGCACCGCGACGTCGGCATCCAGCGCGTCCCAATCGGTGCACACCGGGGATTTGCCAAAGGTGCAATGACCTACGAATGGCAGGTTCAGGCGACCGGATTCATAACCGTTATTCGACATTTCAAGCCTCTCCACTTTTTGTTATCGGCTGGGCGGACTGCAAGGCGACCGCCGTTGGAATGACTATGGGCGCAGGTTTTCGTGGAAAAAATGCTAAACATCAGATACTCATATCGGCATTACCGATGCATCCACGTGCGGGAGGTCCAAGGTGATTCAGCTACACGATGTCGATCTGAAATTGCTCAGGGTGTTTGCCACGATTGTGCGGTGCGGGGGCTTTTCCGCCGCGCAGGCCGCGTTGAACGCCGGTCAGTCGACGATCAGCGAACAGATGACTCATCTGGAAACCCGGCTCGGGGTCAAACTCTGCCAACGCGGGCGCAGCGGGTTTCGCCTGACCGAGCAAGGCGTGGCGATACATGAAGCCACCCAACGCCTGCTGTCGGCGGTGGAAAATTTCTGCATGGACGCCGACGTGCTCAAGCAGCACATCAGCGGCAAACTCAACCTGGGAATTATCGACACCACCATCACCGACCCCGATTCGCCACTGCCACGCACCACTCAGCGCTTCGTGTCCCGGGGGCATGACGTGCACCTCAACGTCTACGTCGGCACCCCCGCCGAACTCGAAGAACGGGTGCTCGACGGTCGCCTGCACCTGGCCATCGGGCACTTCCCGATCCATGTACCGGGGTTGCTGCACACACCGCTGTATCAAGAGGCCTTGGGCTTGTATTGCGGGCGCAGGCATCCGCTGTATGGCAACAAGGCCGAAGGCGACGAACTGCTCGAAGAAATCGCCGCGAGCCGCATTGTCGTACGCGGCTACATGCAGCAATACGACCTCGAACATTTGGGTGTCAGCAAAGCCGCCGCGACCGTGGACAATATCGAGGCGCTGGCGATTTTGCTGATCTCCGGGGCCTACCTGGGCTTTCTGCCAGCGCATTTCGCCGCGCAGTGGATCAAGACCGGGGAGATGCACCAACTGGCGCCGAACAGCCTGCAACTGGTGTCGCCGTTTGACGTGATTACCCGACGCGGCACGGCCCCGCCACCGATCCTCCAGGCCTTCCTGGAGGACCTGGCGGCCAGCTCGCGTAAAACCGCCAATGGCTGATCTGCGCTCGCCACAGCCACGCAGTGCCCGGCATACTCATTGACGCCACCACCCCGCTCACCACCCTTGCAGGCCCGTTATGCGCATCCACGTCACCTTCATCGACCGCGTCGGCATCACCCAGGAAGTGCTGGCCCTGCTCGGTGGGCGCCGGTTCAATCTGGACGCCGTCGAGATGGTGCCGCCGAACGTTTACATCGATGCGCCGACCCTCGGTGCCGAGGTGCTGGAAGAGTTGCGCGAGGCCTTTCTCGGGGTGCAGGGCGTGCAAGCGGTGACGATGGTCGACATCCTTCCGGGGCAGCGCCGCAGCTTGCAACTCGATGCCTTGCTCGCGGCCAGCACTGACGCCGTTTTGGCCGTGGATGATCGCGGTGTCGTGCTGCTGGCCAACCCGGCGCTGATTGCATTGTGTGGGCGCGAACCGGCTGGTGAATCGCTGACGGCATTGTTTGATGATCCGTCCCTGCAACACACGTTGATCGAACACCACTTCCGCCTGCCCATGCACGAGGTCAGCCTGGGCGGCCAGACGTTACTGCTGGACGCCATGCCAATCACCGACGCCGGCGCCCTGCTGACCCTGTATCACCCGAGCCGCATCGGCGAACGCCTGTCGGCGCTGCACCATGACCATGCCGAAGGGTTTGATGCGCTGCTGGGCGAGTCCCCGGCGATCCGCACGCTCAAGGCCCGTGCCCAACGTGTGGCCACCCTCGATGCGCCGCTGTTGATCCAGGGGGAAACCGGCACCGGCAAAGAGCTGGTCGCACGGGCCTGCCACGCGCTCAGCACACGTCGGGAGGCGCCATTTCTCGCCCTGAACTGCGCGGCGCTTCCGGAGAGCCTCGCCGAAAGCGAACTGTTCGGCTACGCCGCCGGCGCGTTCACCGGCGCCCAGCGCGGCGGCAAACTCGGCCTGCTGGAACTGGCGGATCAGGGCACGGTGTTTCTTGATGAAGTCGGTGAGATGTCGCCCTACTTGCAAGCCAAGTTGCTGCGCTTTTTGAGCGATGGCTGCTTCCGCCGGGTGGGGGGGATCGCGAGGTCAAGGTCAACGTTCGGGTGCTGAGTGCAACCCACCGGGATCTGGAAAAAATGGTCAGCGAAGGCCACTTTCGCGAAGACCTGTTCTACCGCCTCAACGTGCTCAACCTGCAAGTACCGCCGCTGCGCGAACGCGGCCACGACATCCTGCTGATGGCCAATCACTTCATGCAACAGGCCTGCGCGCAGATCCAGCGCCCGGTCTGCCGTCTGGCCCCGAGCACCTTTGCCGCCCTGCTCGGCAACCGCTGGCCGGGCAATGTGCGCCAGCTGCAAAACGTGATTTTCCGCGCGGCGGCCATTTGCGAAAACCCGCTGGTAGACATCGACGATCTGGACATCGCCAGGACGGCGGTGGAGCGCCAGAACGACGGTGAAGTTGGCAGCCTGGAAGAAGCTGTCGAAGGGTTTGAAAAGCACCTGCTGGAGCAGCTCTACCGCAGCTACCCGTCCAGCCGCCTGCTCGCCGCCCGCCTGCAAACCTCCCACAGCGCCATCGCCATTCGCCTGCGCAAATACGGCATTCCCGCCAAGCCCTGAAACCCTGCCCACCTCCTACAGGGGGCTATGTGCTGTCGATGCGGACTGTTTGCAAATCGATACAGCGTATCGAATTCAAGACACAGCCCTTCCACCCCGTGTTTTCTTGCCCTGCTCGCTACACGCCTGTTGCCCGTATTGATTTCAATACAGGCAACACCCTTTGCCTCTCAACAAATAACTATAAGCCATTGATTTAATACAAATAACAAACATTGGCACCCCCCTTGCTATCACTCCCTGCAACCACGCTCGCTGCCCCCGCACGAGCCTGTAAACGTCATCCGCCACCAGCAGCGGATGGGTCTGAACAATGAGGAGTGGGTATGAGCGAATTGCGTTTTACCGTCGATCACGAATGGCTGCGGCTTGAGCGTGATGGCCTGGTCACCGTTGGCATCACGCCGTACGCGCAGCAGGCTTTGGGCGATGTGGTGTTCGTGCAAGTGCCGGAACTGGGGACGTTTGGCGCCGGTGATGAAGTGGCGGTGCTGGAGTCGGTGAAAGCGGCCAGCAACATCGGCATGCCGCTGGACGGCGAAGTGGTCGAAGTCAACGCGACGCTGGAATCCTCACCGGAACGGGTCAACGAAGACTCACTGGGCGAAGGCTGGTTCTTTCGTTTCAAACCGGCCGACGCTGCAGCCATTTACCAACTGCTGGATCAGGACGCCTACGCGCGCCTGACCCAGGAATCCGCCGAAGCCTGAACCCCTTCCCGCTTACCACACAGGACACCACCATGTTCAGCAAACACGATCAGATCAAAGGCTACGACGACGAACTGCTGGCAGCGATGAATGCCGAAGACGCACGGCAGGAACACCACATCGAGTTGATCGCCTCCGAGAACTACACCAGTCAACGGGTGATGGAAGCGCAAGGCAGCGGCCTGACCAACAAGTACGCCGAAGGCTATCCGGGCAAGCGTTATTACGGCGGCTGCGAACACGTTGACGTGGTCGAGCAACTGGCGATTGATCGCGCCAAACAATTGTTCGGTGCCGACTACGCCAACGTCCAGCCGCACTCCGGCTCTTCGGCCAACAGTGCTGTGTATCTGGCCCTGATCCAGCCTGGAGACACCATTCTCGGCATGAGCCTGGCCCACGGTGGCCACCTGACCCATGGCGCCAAAGTGTCTTCCTCGGGCAAGCTGTATAACGCCGTGCAGTACGGCATCGACACTAAAACCGGGCTGATCGATTACGACGAAGTCGAGCGCCTGGCCGTCGAGTGCAAGCCAAAGATGATCGTTGCCGGTTTCTCGGCTTACTCCAAGACCCTCGACTTCCCGCGTTTCCGCGAGATTGCCGACAAGGTCGGCGCATACCTGTTCGTCGACATGGCCCACGTCGCCGGGCTGGTGGCGACCGGTCTGTACCCTAACCCGCTCCCCTTCGCCGACGTCGTCACCACCACCACGCACAAAACCCTGCGCGGTCCGCGTGGCGGCCTGATCCTCGCCAAGGCCAATCCGGAACTGGAGAAAAAGCTCAACGCCGCGGTGTTCCCCGGCGGCCAGGGCGGCCCGCTGATGCACGTGATCGCAGCCAAAGCGGTGTGCTTCAAGGAAGCGCTGGAGCCCGGTTTCAAAACCTATCAGGCGCAGGTGATTCGCAATGCCCAGGCCATGGCCAAGGTGTTTATCGACCGTGGGTTTGACGTGGTGTCTGGCGGCACCGACAACCACCTGTTCCTGGTCAGCCTGATCCGTCAGGGCCTGACCGGCAAAGACGCCGACGCCGCCCTCGGTCGAGCCGGGATCACGGTGAACAAGAACGCCGTGCCCAATGACCCGCAGTCGCCATTCGTGACGTCGGGGTTGCGCATTGGCACGCCGGCGATCACCAGCCGTGGTTTCAAGGAAGCGCAAAGTATCGAGTTGGCGGGATGGATCTGTGACTTGCTTGATCACCTCGGTGATGCCGATGTCGAGGCGCAAGTCGCCAGCCAAGCCGCCGCCATGTGCAGCGACTTCCCGGTCTACCGCGACTGATCAGCCACCCCGTAATCCCTGTGGGAGCGAGCTTGCTCCCACATTGGACTGTGTGTGGGCTCGCCTCTGCCTTCCGAAGAAAGAAAATACTCATGAACCCCATTGTGGAATCAACCAACCCCGCCCCGGCCAAAATGCAAGTCGGCGTCAAACTGCGCGGTGCGCAAAAGGTCGCGCGGATCCCGGTCAAGATCATCCCGACCGATGAGTTCCCGCGCAAACCCGACTGGATCCGCGTGCGCATGCCGATCTCTCCCGAGGTCGACCGGATCAAACAATTGCTGCGCAAACACAAGCTTCACAGCGTCTGCGAAGAAGCTTCGTGCCCCAACCTCGGCGAATGTTTTTCCGGTGGCACCGCGACCTTCATGATCATGGGCGACATCTGCACCCGCCGTTGCCCGTTCTGCGATGTCGGCCACGGTCGGCCAAAACCGCTGGACGCCGATGAGCCGATGAACCTCGCCGTGGCCATCGCCGACCTGCGTCTGAAGTACGTGGTGATCACCTCCGTGGATCGCGACGACCTGCGCGACGGCGGCGCCCAGCACTTCGTCGACTGCCTGCGCGAGATCCGCAAGCTGTCGCCGGGCGTGCAACTGGAAACCCTGGTCCCGGATTACCGGGGGCGCATGGACGTTGCGCTGGCGATCACCGCGACGGAGCCGCCGGATGTGTTCAACCACAACCTGGAGACCGTGCCACGGCTGTACAAAGCCGCGCGGCCGGGTTCGGATTTCGAGTGGTCGCTGGACCTGTTGCAGACCTTCAAGTTACTGGTCCCGTCCGTCCCGACCAAGTCCGGCCTGATGCTCGGCCTTGGTGAAACCGACGAGGAAGTGATCGAGGTCATGCAGCGAATGCGTGAGCACGACGTCGACATGCTCACGCTCGGCCAGTACCTGCAGCCGTCGCGCAGCCATTTGCCGGTCCAGCGTTTTGTGCACCCGGACGTGTTCGCCTGGTTCGCCGAGGAAGGCGCAAAAATGGGCTTCAAGAACGTCGCCTCCGGCCCGCTGGTGCGTTCGTCTTACCATGCAGACCAACAAATGCAGGGTGCAAAGGCAGTCTGAGGTATGTCGCCTGGAAGAAAGTGACGGGCATAAAAAAACGCCAGACCCGATAGGATCTGGCGTTTCTTGAAGATGGCAGGGGCGGCTGGATTTGAACCAACGCATGGCAGGATCAAAACCTGCTGCCTTACCGCTTGGCGACGCCCCTGTAGCACTTGCTACGTGTGGACGGGAATTTAACAACTTTCGCGCCGTCCGGGAAGCCCCTGCTTAAAATATTTTTCTTCTAAAACAGCCACTTAACATTAATTGATTGCAGATACAACGGGCGCCGCAGCCGATTAAACCCCTGGCTGATGACTGGTCACACAGTGAATGCCGCCGCCACCGGCCGAGATGGCGTCGATATTGAGCTGCACCACCTCACGGTCTGGGTAGAGCTCTGACAGCAGGTCGAAGGCCTTGGTATCGGCAGCTTTGTCCCCGAACTCAGGCGCAATGACCGCCCCGTTGATCACGAAGTAGTTGATGTAGCCGGCGGCGAAGTCCGGGTTGTTCTTGTTGAACTTGCTCTTGCGCGGGTACAGCGGTGGCGACACGGTATGCACTTGGAGCTTGCGGCCATCGGCGTCCGTGGCGTTTTTCAGAATCTCCAGGTGCGCCAACGTGACGTTGCGGTCGTAGGACTCGGGGTCGTTGTCGAGGTTGGCGATCACGACGCCCGGCTTGACGAACCGTGCGTAGAAATCGACATGAGCGTCGGTGATGTCTTTGCCTTTGATCCCCGGCAGCCAGATGATTTTGCGCAAGCCGAGGCGCTCCTTCAGTTCTTGCTCGACCTCGGCCTTGCTCCAGTCCGGATTGCGATTGGCGTTGATCCAGCTGCTTTCGGTCATGATCCCGGTGCCGTGACCATCCACTTCGATGCCGCCGCCCTCGCCCACCAGTTCGGTGCGCAGGTTACTGGCCTCTGCGTTTTCAGCGACCAGACCGGCCAGCTTCGCGTCCTTGGCGTGCTGCTGTTTGTTGCCCCAACCGTTGAAGTTGAAGTCCACAGCACCCAGTCCGCCGTCGCCGTCGATGACGAAGTTGGCGCCGATGTCGCGCATCCAGATGTCATCGAGCTGGGTGTTGATATAGGTGATGTTGGCCGTACCGCACAGCTCCTCGGCCAGACTTCGCTCGTTGCTGCGGCAGAACACCGTGACCGGCTCATAGCGGGCGATGGTGCGGGCGATCCGGCCAAGGGCTTCTTGCACATCGGCGGTGAAGTCCTCCCAGATCGCGTCCTGTGCGCCAAAAGCGATGAAGGCGCGTTGGTGTTTATCGCCTTCATCGGGCATGAACCATGGGCCCCGGGTGGCGGCGTTGACCCAGCCCATGGACGCGGCGGCGCCGAGACCTGCGACCACGGAGACGTATTTGATGAACTCGCGACGCGTCGACATATGTAAATCCTTGAATAGCGGTTCGTAATTGCGCAAAAGGTGAAGGCCGGCACCGGGTGCCGGCCGGATGTCACTGCGCAGTGGCAGTCTTGAACTTGGTCCAGGTGCGCATCCGCGCGCGCATATCGGCTTGTGAAATGTCCTTGCCCGGGATCAGCCGTGCGTAGGTGGCGTCGTCGAGGTAGATGTCCGGGTTATTGCGCATGGCCGCATCGACACTCGGCCGCGCCTTGGCGCTGGAAGTCGGGTATCCGGTGAAATTGCTGATAGCCGCCATGTTCTGCGGGCGCATGACGAAATTGATGAACGCATAGGCGTACTCCGGATGTTTGGCATCGACCGGGATCGCCATGGTGTCCATCCACACCGTGGTGCCTTCACGGGGAACGCGGTACTGGAACGTGGTTTTCTTGCCGGCTGAGTCCGACGTCCGCTGCGCTTGGGTCATGTCGCCGCTGTAGCCGAGTGACAGGCACAGGTTGCCATTGACCAGATCGGTCACCGGCTGCGATTGGAACTTGCGAATGTACGGCCGCAATTTCATCAGCAGATCACTGGCGGCGGCGAGGTCGGCCGGTTTGGCGCTGCGTGGATCTTTGCCCAGATAGTTGAGCACCACGGCCAACACTTCGTCCGGCGAATCGATCATCGAGATCCCGCAATCGGCAAACCGCGCGGCCAGTTCCGGTTTGAACAGCATGTCCAGGCTGCTGACCGGCGCGTCCGGCATGCGCTGCTTGATCTGCTCGGCATTGTAGGTCAGGCCGATGGTGCCCCAAGTGTAGGGAACGGTGGCCTTGCTCGAATGCTCATAGTGCGAGCGCAGCTTCTGCAAACCGGGTTCGACGTCCCCCATCGCGGTGAGTTTCGACTGGTCCAGCGCTTGCAGGCTGCCGGCGCGCATCAAGCGTTCGGCCACGGTGTCACCGGGGAAGATCAAGTCATAACCGCTGCCCCCGGCAAGCATCTTGGCTTCCAGGGTTTCACTGCCGTCCATCACGTCGTAGATCACCTTGATTCCGGTTTCCGCGGTGAACTGGCTGAGCGTGTCCTCGGCAAAATAATCGGCCCAGTTGTACAGGCGCAGGGTTTTCTCTTCGGCGTGCAGCGACGGGATCGCGCAGCACAGGGTCAGGCCCAAGGCGCCGAGCAAGCGTTTGTTGGCAATGTGCATGTCAAACCCCTTGAGTGTTCCAGCGAGCATTGAGGTGACGGCCATCCTGGCTCAACAGCGCTCCGTACATGTCCGGACGGCGATCGCGATAGATGCCCCAGCTCAAACGCTCTTCGCGCATGGCAGCGAGGTCCAGGGTGTGGACCCGCACGCCCGTGCTGTCGCGGTCGGCTTCGGCGAGCAACTTGCCTTTGTGGTTACAGATGAAGGACGAACCGTAGAAACTCATTTGCAGTTCGGGATCGGTGGTCGCCACTTCGCGGCCGACGCGGTTGGCGGCCACCACCGGCAGGATGTTGGCCGCCGCATGGCCGCGCATGGTCATTTGCCAATGATCCCGGGAGTCCAGCGCTGCGCAGCCAGGTTCAGAGCCGATGGCCGTGGGAAACAGCAACACTTCAGCGCCCATCAACGCCAGGCAGCGAGCGGTTTCGGGGAACCACTGATCCCAGCAGATCCCCACGCCGAGGCGCCCGAACGCGGTGTCCCAGACCCGGAAGCCGGTGTCGCCGGGGCTGAAATATTCCTTCTCCTGATAGCCGATGGCGTTGGGAATGTGCGTCTTGCGATACACGCCCAGCAGGCGCCCGTCGGCGTCGGCCACGCTCAAGGAATTGAAGTAGGCGTTGCCAGCCTTTTCGAACCAGCTCAGCGGCAACACCACACCCAATTCCCTGGCCAGCGCGGCGAAGCGCTTGAGCACTGAGCTGTCGCTGTATTCTTCAGCCAGCGCCAAGTGCTTGTGGTTTTGCTCGATGCAAAAATACGGCGTGGCAAACAGCTCCTGCAGCAGGATGACCTGTGCGCCCTTGGCCGCCGCATCGCGCACTAATTGCTCGGCCAGATCGAGGTTGTTTTTCAAGTCCCAGGTGCAGGGCATTTGCGTGGTGGCAATTGTCAAAAGTGTCATCAGATCAACCCTCCACCGGCCACGCCGGCTGTTGTTGGGTGATGCAATGCACCCCGCCGCCGCCATGGGCCAGATGATTGATCCGCACCGGCACCACTTCACGTCCGGGAAACGCCTGGCGCAGTACATCCGCCGCATCATCGTCGGCGTCGATGCCATAAGCCGGCATGATGATCGCGCCGTTGGCGATATAGAAATTGGTGTATGACGCGCAGAACACTTGCGCCTCGGTGTCGACGGCATCGGTGGCTTCGTACAACTCGATCATCTCGAACTTGCGCCCGTGGGCATCGCTGGCCAGTTCCAGGGCGCGACGGTTTTCGCGCACCACGTCGGCATACACCGAGCCTTGGTCGCGGGTGGCGTCGACCAACAACACACCCGGACGCGCAAACGCACACACGCCGTCGACGTGACCATCGGTCATGTCACCGGTCACGTAGTCCGGATCACCCGGCAGCCAGATGGTTTTCTTCACGCCCAGCAACCGCGTGAAAATCTCTTCCATCTCGGACTTGCTCATGCCCGGATTGCGATTGGGGTTGAGCAGTACCGATTCGGTGGTGATCAACGTGCCCTCGCCATCGACATGGATCGCGCCGCCTTCGTTGCTCAACGGTGTGCCAAAGCACGGTAAGCCCAGATGATTGAGCGCACGGCGCGCCAGGCTTTCGTCCAGCTCATGCGCCGACTTGCCGCCCCACGCGTTGAAGCGCCAGCTCACCCCGGCCATGCCGAGTTGCGGGTGGCAGACGAAGCTTGGGCCGGAATCGCGGCACCAACTGTCGTTCACCGCCAACGGGATCAGCTCGATGTTCGGCCCGCACAAGGCTTTGGCACTGGCGACAGCAGACGGGTCGACGACCATTTTTACCGGTTCGAAACGGGCAATGGCATTGGCCACACGGGCGAAATCCTCTTGCACCAGCGGCAGTGTGACGTGCCAACCCGACTCCCAGAGTGCCTGGTTGTGCGGCCACACCATCCAGGTCGCGGCATGGCGAACCCACTCCGCCGGCATCCACCAACCACTGTTTTGAATTTCCTGCTGCTGCTTGACCTGCTGCATGATAAAAAGCCCTTTTAGTTAAGCCATTGTGTTCAATGAAAACTGCCTTGGCGGTCTTGGCATGCATGCTACGGCTGGAAAAACGGGCGAACAAACGATGGATTTTGCGCAGAAGTGATTAGGAGAACTTATCAATGCTCAAGCACTGGCCACCCCTCAGCACCCTTCGTGGCTTTGAAGCTGCGGCCCGTTTGGGCAGTTTTCACAAGGCCGCCGACGAGCTGAACCTCACCCAGTCGGCCATCAGTCAGCAGATCCGCAGCCTGGAGGCGTACCTCGAACAACCGCTGTTCTTTCGCAGCGGCCGCAGCGTCGCCCTGACCGACGCCGGCCACGATTTGCTCAGCACCACCCAGGCGCTGCTGCAACAATTGGCGGTCGGCATTCGCCGTCTCGGGCAATACCAGAAGCCCAATCAACTGGTGCTCAACACCACGCCGGCGTTCGCCCGACATTGGCTGTTGCCGCGTTTGGGGGATTTCCGCGCTCAACATCCAGAGGTGGACCTGTGGATCTACAGCACCGATGAAGTGCCGGACATGGCCACCCAGACCATCGACATTGCAGTGCGCGACGACATCAGCTCCCAGGCTGAATGCAGCTTCAAAGTGCTGCACGCCGACCGACTGTTCCCGGCGTGTCACCCAAGCCAATTGGCACTGCCGAGCGAACAGCGCACCACCCTGCACGGCGAGCGGGAAATGGACTGGAGTCATTGGGCGGTGGAAGCCGGTATCGACGTGGGCCAGCAGGATCAGGGACTGAACTTCTCCGATCCCGGTTTGCTGCTGGACGCGGCGTGCGCGGGGCTGGGTATTGCGTTGGTGAGTCAGTTATTGAGTCAAAAGGCGTGCAGTGACGGGTTGTTGCAGCCGTTGGTGGAGCAAACCATTCGCGGGCCGAATTGGGCGGTGCTGACGCATCGCGACAGCGAGAGCAGTGCGAGGGGGTTTAGTGAGTGGTTGGTGAGACATCTGGAGGCGATCGGCTAATGACCTGACAAGGTGGGGAGAGGCATCGCGTATCGAGCGCATCACAGGATCTGAGTTAACATTCAAGTCTCGCGTCATTCAAGACCAGGCAAGCCGAGTAAAAAACATGAACCGCCGTAAAAAAATACAGCAGCTATTAAAGGCTCACGCCAAAAAGGCCAGCGCCAAACTGGCGCCGCAAAGCAAGGAAAAATACATCAGCAAGGCTGACCGGTTGAAACTGGAGGCCGAGGCCAGTTCAGACTCAGCCGTTACCGCTGAAAGTTGATCGATACGTCTTAAACGCCGACAACCAGTCTCACCCTGTGGCAGTCAGAAGGCTCAAGTTTTTGACCGTTTGATGAGCGAACCTCAAGCGGCATCAGTGGCTGGCCGAACTGGTTATCCAGCAGCACAGAACGCGTCTCTTGGGGCTGGAACAGAAAACGTTCGCCCCACTGCCTGATACTGACCACTACCGGAAAGATCTCCCGTCCTTTTTCCGTCAGCACGTACTCCTTGTACGCGCTGCCATCTGACGCCGGTCGAATGTCGAAGACCCCGACTTCAACCAACGTTTTCAGGCGCGACGCCAGAATGTTCTTGGCCACGCCGAGACTCTTTTGAAATTCGCTGAAGCGGCGAATGTCGTCAAATGCGTCACGAATGATCATCAGCGACCAGCGATCTCCGATGGCCTCCAGTGTTCTGGCGACCGGGCATTCGTTGCTTTGCGGTGAAGCGTCTTCGACCATTTTTTTGCCCTTCCCAAAGGTGGCTTTTTCAGGTTGCAATTTGAAACCAGATGCAGCAACAATCGCATCAGGTTTTTATTTGAAACCAGATTAACACCATGGAGGTGTGCATGACAGCCAAGGTCGACTTAACCACCCAACAACTGTCCACGCAGCCTGCGGGGCTTTCTCCGTCGCTCACGTTGTTGTTTTCTGTCACCTGCGCGCTGGCCGTCGCCAACGTTTATTTCGCGCAGCCTTTACTCGACTCAATGGCTCAGAGCCTCGGCGTGGAATCATCCATGATCGGGGTTGTGGTGACGGCCACTCAGGTCGGTTACGCGCTGGGGTTGCTGTTCATCGTCCCGCTGGGTGACTTGGTCAACCGCAAGCGGCTGATTCTTTCGCACGTGTTGCTCTCCGCCGTTGCGCTCGCAGCGGTCGGCGCAGCGCAGCAATGGCTGACCCTGTTGGGTGCGATGGTCGTGATGGGGTTGTTGGCCGTGGTCGTTCAGGTGCTGGTGGCTTATGCCGCCGTGCTGGCAACGCCCTCACAACGCGGGCATGCCGTGGGGACGGTCACCAGCGGCATTGTCCTGAGCATTCTTCTGGCGCGATTTACTTCAGGCCTGATTGCGGACCTCGCGGGCTGGCGCGCCGTGTACTGTGTGTCCTCAGGATTGATGCTGACGCTCGCGGCGGTGCTCTGGCGAGCGGTGCCTGTCACGGCGTCGCCAAGGCATGAAGAGTCCTACCTGATGCTGATCAGTTCTCTGTTCAAACTGTTCATCACCGAACCCGCGTTGCGTGTCAGGGGCTTGCTGGCCCTGCTGATCTTTGCCGCTTTTTCCGTGCTGTGGACCGCCATGGTGCTGCCGTTGAGCGCCCCGCCGCTGTCGCTTTCACACACGGCCATCGGCCTGTTTGGCCTGGCCGGCGTCGCCGGTGCCCTGGCGGCCAGAAGAGCCGGTCGCTGGGCCGATCAAGGCCTGGGACAGCGGGTGACCGGGATTTCGCTGGCGCTCCTGACGTTGTCCTGGCTGCCCATCACGTTTGCCGAGACGTCCCTGATCGCGCTGGTCTGCGGCGTCGTCCTGCTCGACTTCGCGGTGCAGGCCGTACACGTCACCAACCAGAGCATCATTTTCGCGGCGCGACCCGATGCCCAGAGTCGTATGGTCGGCGCCTACATGTGTTTCTACTCGGTCGGTAGCGCGCTGGGCGCCGCTGCCGCGACTCAAGTTTATGCGGTATGGGGATGGATGGCCGTCAGTTTGTTGGGGGCCTTGATCAGCGTGACTGCCTGGCTTGTGTGGTTTGTCACGTTGCAGCGGGTTTCGCAGCCGTGTCTGCCATTAGGACGCCGTCCATGATCGCGAGGACTGCGGTCGAGCGCGACCCCGGCTCGAACGCAGCCTCGCGGGCTCGGCAGCGGCTACAAGATGGTGGTGTTAGCCTCGTCTGTAGCAGCGGTTACCTGGGGGGTTCTATTTTATCCAGCACGCCGTTTGCCGTGATTTCGGCCACCATGATGCTGTTTGAAATGCCCAGCAGCGCGTAGCGGGCCTCCCCCTCCAGATGATCCACCAACTGATGGACCATCACGTCGATCGAGGCCAGTGTCTCGACCAAAAATACGCCCAGGGTTTCGGCGGTGGCGTGCGGGTCCACGGAAAACAGCGTGCTGCGGGTTCGCGGTTTGGCTTTGATGTCGGCGTTCGACGGGAAATGGAAATTGAGGGCGCGTTCGGCGGCTTCGTTGAGTTTTTTTGAATCGGGTTCGTACGGGGATGCCGGATCGGTGTCCGGTGGGTTGGGTGTTACTTTGAACATATGCTCGCTTCCATGATTGAGCGCCACCCTCCTGCGACTAAACGAGAGGGAGGCAGCTGTACGCAGGTTAGTCGACCGGGGAAGCTAGCAAAGCCGGCGCGCCCGAAGGCGCCCTGCGCACAGCCACCATCAAGTGCAGGCATGGGAATGCCTGAATGACAGAGCTAATGCACCTTACTTTTAACCCCGGGCGACTAAACCCGACCACTGATGGGCAGTGGCAGGGAAACGATAGAGGCCAGGGACAAAGCAAACAAGCCGGCGGATTCTGTCTTACCCGTAGGCGATGGCGCAAGGCGTTGTAGCCTCTGAGTGGTAACCGAAGGCTTCATTTAAACGCTGGCGATTTTTCTTGTTTAAGCCAGCCTGTCGACTGAACACGCGGCTTACCTGAAACCGGAAACCCTCGCAGAAATAACACAAAATAATCCGCGCCAAGCGGCACCCCGGATAAGAGCTGCTACGCTTCAAGCATTAACTTTCGCGCTTTCCAACACGCTGGCGCACACACTCTCTGCAGGCTGATGGAACAGCCGAATGACCAGCTCCTGCGCCCAACCGAATCACACTTCGTTGAGCAAAGGAGTGAACATGCCGCCCCGTAAAAACAGGCCTACCGACAACACGTCTGGGCAATCGCGAGACAACGGGGAAGAACGGGTCTTTCACTCACGCAAGGAACGCCTGTACGCCGGTGAGCAATTACGCGTGAGTCTGCCGCATGCCCTTCACGCCGAATGGAAACCCGCGCGCAAACACCGCGACCCTATCGCACTCCTCGAAGAGTCCAATCGCTATCGACTGCCCAATCTGGTGCCCGTGCGCTACGGGCGCATGCTGGCCAGTCCTTTCACTTTTTTACGCGGCTCTTCGGGGTTGATGGCCCATGACCTGGCGACGACCCCGATCACCGGCTTTCAGGTGCAGGCGTGCGGGGATTGTCACCTGATGAATTTCGGATTGTTCGCGACACCTGAGCGCAATCTGATCTTCGACATCAACGACTTCGACGAAACCCTCCCCGCCCCCTGGGAATGGGATGTCAAACGCCTGGCGATCAGTTTTGCCGTGGCCGCCCGCGACAACCGCCTCAACGATAAAGCGGCAAAGGCCAGCGCCGCCGAATGTGTGCGTGCCTACCGCGAGAATCTGCGCAAATTTTCCAAGATGAGCCCGGTGGAAGTCTGGTACGACTGCCTGGACGCCCAAGCGATCATCGACATGGCGCCCAATGCTGAAATCAAGAAAATCCGTGAGCAATTGGTCGCCAAGGCCAAGCTGCGTGTTGGCGATTACCTTTATCCCAAAATCAGCGGTGAAGTCGGAGGGCGACGGCGTCTGATCGATCAACCGCCGATTCTGTTTCATGTGTATGAAAAGGGCTTCGTGCGCAACGTCCATCTGGCGCTGCAAGATTATCGATTGTCGCTGCCCCATGAACGGCGCGTGCTGTTCGATCGCTACCGTCTCGAAGACATTGCCGTCAAAGCGGTGGGCATTGGCAGCGTCGGTACTTATTGTTTCGTCGGCCTGTTCTTTTCCGCAGAAAATCACCCGTTGCTCCTGCAATTCAAGGAAGCCTGTCCCTCGGTACTCGCGCCCTATGCCGGCAAGAGCGAATACGAGAATCAGGGACAACGTGTCGTCACGGGGCAGCGCCTGATGCAGTCGTCCAGCGACATCTTTCTGGGCTGGACCCGCGGTCAGAACGGCCGCTATTTCTTTGTGCGTCAGTTGCGCGACATGAAAATGTCCGCGCCCATCGAGGGCATTTCCGCCCCACGATTGAAGATGTACGCCGAGTGGTGCGGTCTGACCCTGGCCCGTTCCCACGCCAAATCCGGGGATGCTGCACTCATCAGTGGCTACCTGGGCAAGACCGACTCCTTCGACCAGGCCATCGGAACATTTGCCCTCACCTATGCCGATCAAAACGCAAAAGACCATGCCTCGCTGGTGGCCGCCGAGAAATCAGGTCGGATCATTGCATTGAGAGAAGAAGAGCTATGAGGCCGAGTTTGCCGGTGGGCGTGATTTTTCGCGTCTGTCACGAATAGCCAAGCGACTGTCGTCGAATGAAAAGCGCCCCCGATTCGGGGGCTTTTTAATGGGAGTCATAAAAAAGCATCTGGCGCTTGAGCCCGTCTGATCGCCCACAAGGCGAATGCGGTTGCTCCGCCTGAGCCACGAGTGGCCTGATGCACTCAGCAAGAGAATAACAATATGAAAATCGTGAAAAGTCTTCTGGCTGCCTCACTCCTGATGACGCTGGCCATTGAGGCCCAGGCCTCTGTATCGAGTCAGCAAGCTGCGGAACTTGGCACCAACCTGACGCTGGTCGGTGCTGAAAAAGCCGGTAATGCCGATGGCTCCATCCCGCCCTATAGCGGAGGCCTGACCACGGCCCCCGCCAGTTTCAAGATCGGCGACAGCATGCGCCCGGACCCTTATGCCGGTGAGAAACCGCTGCTGGTGATCAATGGCCGCAACGTTGATCAGTACAAAAACATGCTGACGGCCACCACCGTTGAGTTGGCCAAGCGCTACCCCGGCTACCGCATCGACGTGTACCCGACCCACCGCACCGCATCGTTGCCGCAGACGGTGCTGGACAATAGCCGCAAGAATGCCACCACCGCCCGGTCCCTCAATGGCGGGATTGCCTTCGACAATGTATTGCCCGGTGTGCCGTTCCCGATCCCGCAATCGGGTGCCGAAGCGATGTGGAATTTCCTGCTGCGCTACCAGGGCGTCAACATCCATTCCAAGTACGACTCCTGGAACGTCGACTCGGCGGGCGTGGCAAGCCTGGCCGTCACCGGGGAGGCCTTCGTCTCCTTCCCGATCTACGAGAACCTGTCCAAGCCCATCAACAACTCCGACCTCTACTACCAGTTGAAACTGTCCTATACGGGACCTGCGCGGCGAGCCGGCGAGTCGATCATGCTCAAGAACGCCACCAACCCGCTGCAGCGTCCTGGCCGTGCCTGGCAGTACATGCCGGCCCAGCGCCGGGTCAAACAGATTTCAATCCTGGCCTACGACACGCCGAACCCCGGCACCGCCCGAGCCCTGGAACTGTATGACTGGACGCTGGTGGGCAAGCAAGAAATGATCGTGCCCTACAACACCTACAAACTGACCTACGCGCGGGAGGCCAAGTCGCTGACCACCCCCAATTACCTGTCCCCGGATTTCGTGCGCTGGGAGAAACATCGGGTCTACGTGGTGGAAGGCAACCTCAAGCCCGGCGCCAGTCACATCTACCAGAAGCGCCGCTTTTACCTGGATGAAGACACTTGGGCCGCTGTCGCCTCCGATCAGTACGACACGAGTGGCAAACTTTACCGGGGCTCCTTCGCGTTCCTCAGCCAGAGCTATGACGAGCAGGTCCCGGATGCCACGCCTTTCATGACGTACGACCTGTCGCGCGGCTCGTACAACATCAATGGCGTGGTCGGCCCGCATGGCGGGATTCGGTATATCGAGCCGCTGTCGACGGCGCAGTGGATACCGGAGTCGATGGCGGGTGCGGGTATTCGCTAGGTGCAGGGTGATGGCGAGGACTGCGTCCTCGAACGCAGCCTCGCGGGCTAGGCAGCGGCTACAAAAGGCAGCGCCAATGGCCGCTGTTATCGGTGCCTATTGAGCCGACTGCGCGAGGGTCCCTTGGGAGTCCTCGGGCCGTAGACAGCCTTTGGCCATCCACTGGCAGTCTCTGGCCCAGTGATAGCTGGTTTCCAGATCGCCTCGATCGTTGTAATACGCCAACCTCAATTGATGGGCGTTCAGGTCGAGTTTGGCAAACCCGGCCCGCGATGCGGTGAACGCGCTATCGGGCGTCGGCGTGTTCAGGGCATACAGTTTCTGCCCTCCCGCACCGGAGATGACCCACGCTGGTTCGCCGGCACGCAACAGCAATTGCTGATTGTGATCATGGCCTGACAACAGCAGATCAACGTTGTTGCGCTGCAGCGCCGGCAAAAGCCTGGCGACCAGATCCGACTCCTCACCATGCTGGCCCTGATTGCGCACCGGGTGATGGGACGCTGCGATTCGCCACACCGGTGCCGGACCGGGTGCCTGGAACGCCTGATCAATAAAGTCGATTTGCTGCTGCAAACTTTCACGCGGCGCCGACGTGTCGAGGAACACCATTCGCACCAATGGGCGACCGTCGACTTCACCGAAATCCTTGGCGTAAAAATTCATCGGCATCTGCCAGCGGCCCGATCCCTTGTGCTGTTGTCCGTACTTGATCTCGTACTTTTGCGACACCGGGTAATCGTGATTGCCCAGTACCGCGTAGAACGGCACATGACTCAGCCAATGCCCCCAATAGACGCGCTCGAACCGGGTTTGCCAACTGGAGTCATGGGTACTGGCCAGCGACTTGCCGTAGAAGTTGTCGCCCAGGAACACCACCATGTTCAGGCTTCCCTCATTGGCGGCGACTCGCTCCATGGCCCGCCCCACCCGCCACTGCTGCAGGTTACCGCTGCCTTGATCGCCCACGGCGATCATCGACACCGACGCAGGGTCCGGGCTTCTTAGCGGAACGTAAGGCGCTGGTGGCGTGTATAACCAGTAGCCACCCGCCATGGACAGACAGATGAAGGCGACGCTTGAGCACAGCGCGAGCCGTCTGAGCAGCAAACGTTTTGCAATCTTCGAGGGGGGCTTTATGCGCTTCAAGGGTGACTCACTGGGTGTCAGCGTTCGGAGGAAGTTCTGGTGAACTTTTCTCTTAATTGATCACACCAGTTGTTCACGCTTTGTTAAAAAATCGTGCGGTATACATTTTCAAAATGATTATTTCGACGCGATGGCGAGGACTGCGGTCGAGCGCGACCCCGGCTCGAACGCAGCCTCGCGGGCTCGGCAGCTGCTACACAGTCGACAGGGTTTTAGTGAGTGATTGGCGAATTATCTGCAAGCACCCGGCTGGATGACCCCACCAGCGAACTCGCCAACAACGCCTCCAACCCCATCGGCTTGGCGAAGTAGTAACCCTGGGCCTGCCCCGCACCTATTTCGCGCAGCAGCTCCAGCGTCGCTTCATCCTCGACACCTTCGGCAACCACACTCAGGTCCAGCGATTCGGCCATCCGCACAATCGCCCGGACGATGGCGCGGCTGCGCGCACTGGTGGTCAGTTCGAGGATGAACGATTTGTCGATCTTCAAGCCGCTGAAACGGTATTGATGCACATAGCTCAGGGACGAAAACCCGGCACCGAAGTCATCGAGCACCACCGACATGCCATTGTCGGCGAGTTGCTGCATGGTCAGGCGGGCGATGGCCGGCTCAGCCACCAGCGCACCTTCGGTCAACTCCAGGCAAATCCGCGAGGGCGCAACTCCGTGCCGCGCCAACAGTGCAAGCACTTCACTGGCAAAGTCCGGACGGGTCATGCTGTAGCTGGAGCAATTGACGTGCACCGCAGGCCAATTGGCATGTTCAGGCTGGGCGAGGATCACCGCAACGCTGGTGAGCATGTACAGGTCCAGTCGACCGATCAGGCGCAAGCCCTCGACATCCGGCAAGAACTCGCCCGGCGCGATCACCCGGCCGCCCGGCTGATGCCAGCGCACCAGCGCTTCAAGGGCAATCAGCTCGCCGGTGTCAACACTGACAATCGGCTGGAAATACGGCAGCAGTTCGTCAGTGCGTTTGAGCGCGTTGCGCAAGGCCCCTTCCCGCTCGACCTGGTCCGAAACTTCCCGGCGCACTTCCTGGTTGAACACCGCGTAGCTGTCACGCCCGGCGCTCTTGACCCGGTACATCGCCGCGTCGGCATCGCGCAGCAAGTCGGCGGGCTCGTGATGGAACTGACTGTCGGCGCTGACGATGCCGATACTGCAGGACGAAAACACTTCATGGCCATTGATGAAAAACGGCAGGTCGAACGCCACCAGAATCCGCTCGGCGATTTCGATCACCACCTCCAGCGATGCCTCGGGCGCCAGCACCGAAAACTCATCGCCCCCCAGGCGCGCCAGCATGTCGGTTTCGCGCAGGCAACCGCGCAGACGCTGGGCGGCCTGCATTAACAGCAGGTCGCCAAAATGGTGACCGAGGCTGTCGTTGACCATCTTGAAACGGTCGAGGTCAATGAACATCACCGCCAGGTGCCCGCCGACGCTGCCGAACTCCAACCAGGCCTGGCTCAGGCGCTGTTGCAGGTAGGTACGATTCGGCAACCCGGTCAGCGCATCGTGGGAGTTTTCGTGTTGCAACTTGGCATTGGCGTGATCAAGCTCACGGGTGCGGTTCTGCACCCGGGCCTCCAGCTTGAGATTGGCGGCATGGATCGCTTCGGCGGCCGTGCGGCGTGACAACGCGGTGTCGATATGCCGGGACACGAACGTCAATAGTTCCTGATCACGCAGGGTATAGCGCACCTGCGAGGTATAACTTTGCACCGCCAGCACGCCGCGCACCACATCGCCATCGAACAACGGAATGCCCAGCCAGGAGTAAGACCGGACAGACTCATTGGCCAGTTCGATTTCACCCTGCGCCGCCAATCGTTCAGCCTCGCCGACGTCAATCAGGCACGGCCGGCGCTGCCGGATAACGTACTCGGTCAAGCCCCGGCAGCCACGCCGTGCCGGCGGACAGATCGTCTGCCGCTCATCGACGTAATACGGAAAGGTCACTTCACTGATCGAGTCGTCGAACAGCGCAATGTAGAAGTTCTGCGCGAACAGCAAATCACCGACGATGCCATGCAAGGTTTGAAACAGCTCAGCCATGTCGCCGGGCTGGCTCGACAGTTCGGCAATCTGGAACAGCGCGCTTTGCAGATGCTCGGCGCGCTGGCGGTCGGCCACTTCCTGCCTCAACGCATCGTTGACGGCCGACAGCTCCAGGGTGCGGCGCATCACCGTCTCTTCCAGGTCTTCGCGGTGCAGAATCCGGTCCAGCGCCATGGCCACGTGGCGGGCCACCACCAGAAACAATGCGCGGTCTTCAGCGCTGTAGGTCCGGGACACCTCGTAGACTTGCATGGCCAGCATGCCAAAGACGTCGTCCGAGGCATTTTTCAACGGCGCGCCCATCCAGAACTCCGGACGATCACCCACGCAGTAGAAACGGTCCTCGGCCTGCGCCGCGATGATGCCGGCGGCGTCGATCAGCAGCGGCTGGCCCGTGGTCAACACCTGGCCAGTCAACGACAGGTGCGAAGGGTCGAGGTATTCATAGTGCTGGGACTCCACGGCATCCACGTCGATGATGTCGACATAATACGGGTAGTCAATCTTGCCGGTGTGGGGGTCATACAGCGCGAGATAGAAGTTCTCGGCGTCAATCAGGCTGGCCAGTAACTGGTGAACCCCCACCAGAAACACCGAGCGGTCGCGGGTCGAACTGGCCAGGTAGGTGATTTCATACAGCACACGCTGAGTAATCTGCGCGCGGGCCAGGGTATTGGTCTGGACCTGAATGCCCAGGCGCTGGGCGAAATCGGCGAGCGCCGGGTCCGCCGCTTCGTTGAGGGGGGCAAGTAGCCAACCCAGCTCGCTTTCGCCTTTACCGGTCGGCCAGCGGTGCAAGCGCCGGGTCTGGCAAAAGGCGTCAAAGTCTTCATTCGCCACGCTAGCCGGCCACTGCACCTGCGGGTCGCCCTGCCCGACCAGATGCATTTGTTCACCGGCGCGGTAAACCGCCCACGCCGTGGAGTGCGCCCAGTGGCGCGCGGGGATGAGCAATTGCTCAAGAGTGTCCTTGTTGCCAGCGTAGGTCATGCCGACCGTATCCAGATGTCCATTCAGTTGAGATGCGACAACGTCGCAATCGTTCGATTGCCGCAGGGCGTCGGTCCATGGACGAACTCTCATCAACGCTCCCTGAGCCAAAAACTGGCAATACTCACTTACAGATTGCTGGCAATGTGCCGGTTAGCTTCCCGTTTAAAGCTAATGGGAGTTTTTTTCAATCGTTTTATTGGGTGGTCGCTCTAAATGGACGACCAACTCACACCAGCAGCTCAGTGATCCACCGAGCCTGCCGGGCGATGTCTTGCAGCTTCTCCTGCGGCACGGCCTGTCGCGCTCGGGCGAGCTGGCTCAGGGTCTTCTGCTTTTCGCGCAGCAGGCGCTGCCACTTGGCCAGGAACGCCGGACTGCGTGCCTGCATCTGCAGCGGGCCGAAGTATAGCTCCTCAGCGGTGTACATCACCGGGCCAGCGCGCTCGGCAACGATGATTTCGTAGTCGAAGCGATTTTCCCGCAGCAGTTCCTCGCAGAGGATGCGGTAGCCATTTTCCATCAACCATTGGCGCAGTGGCTGCTCGCCGCCGTTGGGCTGCAGGATCAAGCGCTCCTGCCCGCTCAGCCGCGCCTTGCCGTTGTCGAGGATGTCGCGAATCGTCTCGCCGCCCATGCCGCAGATGCTGATCGCGGTGATCCCGTCGCCCGGCTCGATGGCCGCCAGTCCATTGGCCAGGCGCACGGTGATCCGCACGTCCAGGTCGTTCTCGCGCACGGTGCGTTCAGCCGCGTGGAACGGCGTCAACGCCACCTCACCGGCGACGGCCGCCACGATGGCGCCACGGTGCATCAACGCCACGGGCAAGTAGCCGTGATCGGAGCCGATATCGGCCAGGCGCGCACCGACTGGCACATGCGCCGCCACGCGTTCCAGGCGCATGGACAATGTCTGTTCGTTCAACTGCAGTTCCCTTCACCACGAATGCCCGGCACCGTTGGCCGGATCGGGACGCGATTGTGTCGGGCAATGCTGCGCATTACAAATTCCTGCGACCGGGGCCCGGATCCGCCCCGTCCTGGCGCCTGCGTCAGGGTCATCGGACCAGCCGATACGTGGACTGCACCAAACCGGAAGGAAAGCAGCAACTGGAGACCAGTTTCAAGTCAACATCCTGCTGAAGACGCCCGAACAATGGCCTTCCCGACCCGATCAGCACGGGCACGGTGGTAATCACCATGTCAGCAACTAACCCATCGCGCAGGAATGACTGCACCAACTGCCCGCCATCGACATAAACCCGATGCACGCCCTGCCCGGCCAGTTCCTCCATCAAGGCCGCGGGGGTAAGACTGGAAAAACGCAGCTTGCCCTTCAACGCGTCGGGCACCGGTGCATTGGCCAACTGTTCAGACAGCACCACGACGGGCCGGTCATAGAACCATGATTCGAAGGTCAGCACTTTCTCGTAGCTTCCCCGCCCCATCACGATCACATCCTTGTCGGCGATGAAGGCTGAGTAGCCATGATCCTCGGCCGGATCATCACGCTGCAAAAGCCAGTCGATGTCCCCATCAGCGCGGGCGATGAAGCCATCCAGACTGGTGGCAATGAATACATGTGCGGTGGCCATCAGGTCCCCCTATTTATCCGTCGTAGGTCAAAGCATGATCATACGTGTGAATTTGAGGAAGACCTGGACAAGCAAGCATTTGGGCGCGACAGGAAGGATTTGACCCGCCTGCTATGCTGCATCCACCGTTCATTGACTCAGGTCTAAACGCTGAACGGTCGAATCCTGATAATGATTTTTCATATTTTTAGGCAGGCTCTGAATGACTCCACAGATCTTCCAGATTCACGGCCTCGTGAGTTTTACCCTCGCCATCCTCCTGCTTTTTCTCGGCAAATCCCTTGTTCAGCGCAATGCCTTGCTCCGTCAATACTGCATTCCCGAGTCGGTGGTTGGCGGCTTTGTCTGTGCGGCAGTGACGACCCTGTTTTATTTCGGCCTTAACATCGAGATCGAATTCGATCTCGATGTTCGCGACACCCTGCTGCTGTATTTCTTTGCCGGCATTGGCTTGAACTCGGACATGCGCCAGCTGCTCAAGGGCGGCGTCCCGCTGCTGATCCTGCTGGTGCTCGCGGGGGTGTTCATCGTCCTGCAAAACGCGCTGGGCATGGGCGTGGCCGAGGCATTTGGACTCGATCCCAAGGCCGGGTTGATGGTGGGCTCCATTTCCCTGACGGGTGGCGCGGGCACGACCCTGGCCTGGGCGCCGCTGTTCGTCGACAAGCTGGGCATCAATAATGCGCATGAACTGGGCATGGCCAGTAACACTGTCGGCCTGATTGCCGCGTGCGTGATCGGCGGCCCGATCGCCAACCGCCTGATACGTCGTCATCAACTGACACCTTCCGGGGACGGGAGCCTGGAAGTCGGCGTCCTTGAACAGCAACCCCACCAGTCAATGGACTACTACGATGTGCTCTGGGCGTGGATGTGGCTCAACCTGACCCTGATGCTCGGCTACGGACTCAACCTGCTGCTGGTCGATGCCGGCATCACCCTGCCCAAATTCGTCAGTTGCCTGTTCGCGGGTATCGTCATTCACCACATCGTTCTCGCGGTGATGAATGAACAACGGTTGAAATCCTGGGGCGGCGCCCGCCTGGGTCTGTCGCTGATCTCCGATATCTGCCTGGGCATGTTTCTGACCATGGCGCTGATGGGGCTTCAGTTATGGCAGCTCAGTGGCGCGTTGCTGTTCATTCTGTGCGCCCTGAGCCTGCAAATCCTGCTGACGGTGCTCTACACGTATTTCGTGGTGTTCCGTTGCATGGGCCGCAATTACGAAGCCAGCGTGATAGCGTCCGGCTTCGGCGGCATTGCCCTCGGGTCCACGGCAACGGCCATCGTCAACATGACGACCGTGACGCAAAAATACGGCGCGGCACATCAAGCCTTCCTGATCGTGCCGCTGGTGTGTGGCTTTTTCATTGACCTGGTCAATGCGGTGATCATTGGTATGTTCAGTGGTATCTAGCACCGCCCCGGTCCATGGCGATCGGCATCAGGTCATCAGTATTTGATGTCCCGGGCAGTGCGGCGCGTGTCCTGTTTGGTGCTGCGCTTGTCCTGGCGGCATTGCGCGTTGCTTTTCTCACTGGCCTGTCTGCAATCGACCTTGGTTTGCCGTGCATCCGAGCGCCCTGTCTGGCGTGTATCCCGCGCTTCACGCCGCTGTTCTCCCTGCTCGGTCGCGTAAGCCGTTACCGATACTGACTGCACACCCACGGCGACGACCAGTGTCGCCAGGGCCATCATGCTGTATTTGCGAATCATGATATTCCTCCCGTTAAAACGCTTGGCTGGCTCACTGCCAATCAGTTTAGTCGTCCACTCAGTTGGCGGGGTACATCGCGAGGTAGCTGTCGACGGCCGTGTCTACCGTTGGAAAAAACGCCGTTTCGCCAAACTGCGAGAACAGCCCGAACCGCTTCAGTTTGTCCTTGACCGGGTCTTTCATCTCGGCCAGACACAATTCGATGCCTGCTGCGCGCAAGGTTTCGTCCAGTTCGGCCAACATGTCGGCCGACGTCACGTCGACGCTGGTCATCGGTTCCGCCGCCACGACCACCCAACGCACGGGCGTAGGTGATGCCGCCACGGCGTCCAGTACCCGGTCGTTAAACAGTTCGGCATTCGCGAAAAACAACGGGGCGTCCCAGCGAAACAGGACCAGGCCGGGGATGAGCCGGGCATTGGGAAAACGCTTGAGGTCGTGGTAACCCTGGACCCCTTCGGCACGTCCCAATACGGCGGAGTACGGCCGCCAGCCATCCCAGAGGAATTCGATCACCGCCAGCAGGATGGCCAGGCCAATACCCTCGATGGCGCCGAACACCGCGACGCCGACGGTGCAGGCGATGGACAGCCAGAACTCCCAGCGCTGAATGCGATAGATACGCCGCAGATCAGTGATCTCAATCAAGCCGATGGCCGAAGCGATGACTACCGCCGCCAGCGCGCTATTGGGCAGGTCCTGCAACAGGTTCGGCGCCACCATCAGCAGCAACGCCACCGCCAGCGCGCCGACGACACCGGACAATTGGGTTTTGGCGCCGGCGGCCTCGGCCACCGGAGTGCGTGACGAACTGCTGCTGATGGGAAAACCCTGGAAAAAACCGGCCGCCAGGTTGGCGACGCCGAGCCCGACCATCTCCTGGTTCGGATCGACGTAGGTGCGCGAACGCGCGGCATAGACACGCGAAAGAACACTGGTGTCCGCGAACGAAACCAGCGCGACGGCGCAACCACCGATCAGGACCGGAACCATATCGGCGGAAGTGATCCAGGGAATGGCGAACGCGGGCATGCCTTGTGGAAGTTCACCGAGCACCGATATGCCGTATTTCGTGGCAAGGTCCAGCACACCGACGGCGATGGTTGCCCCTGCCACGGCAATCAAAATACCCGGAATGCGTTTGTGCCCCTTGAGCAACAGGATTACCACCAGGGTGGCAGCGCCGACCGCGCAGGTGACCCAGTTGGTTTTTCCATGCAGCACGGCGGTGAAGATCGCCCATATGTTTCTCAGCGGTCCGTCGGACTCGATCTTGAAGCCGAAAAACTTGGGTAACTGGCTGATCAGTACGGTCAGCGCGATACCGTTCATGTACCCGTAGCGGATCGGTTTGGAGAGCAGTTCGGTGATGAAGCCCAGGCGCGCGATGCCGGCCAGGATGCAGACCACCCCTGACACGATTGCCATCATCCCCGCCAGGGCAACGGCGCGATACGGATCGCCACCGGACAGTGGCAGGATCACCGCCAGGATGACTGCCGCCAGGGAGGAATCCGGCCCCAGTACCAGAATCCGGCTGGGCCCGAATAACGCATAGGCGAGCAGCGGGATGATCGTCGCGTAGAGGCCATAGATGCCGGGCACACCTGAGGCCACCGCGTAGGCGATACCGACAGGCACCAGCATCGTGGTCAGGACGAGTCCGGCCACAATGTCATTTCGCAGCCACGCAATCTGATAGTGGCGCAGGGTGTTCAGCCCCGGCAGCCAGCGCACCAGCAAGCTCTGATCGGTGCCTGCAACGCGGCGGGCAATGCGCCCCGGCTCCGGGGCGGAAGGTGGAGAATCTGAATCGCTCATAGAACTGTAACCCCTTGGTGTACAGCGCATGTTGGCATGGGAGGCAGCGCCTATTGATGGCTTCCTCCTCTGTTTTCAACCACCGAGAGCGATGATCGCAACGATCAGCACAGCACCAGTGAGCGCCATTGCCAGGCCGCCCTGCCACGGCTTTGCACCGGCGTATCGTGCCAGCATCCAACCGGCGATGAACAGCACGGCGAGGCCGACCAGGTTGGACAAGCGAACGGCGAGCGCCGTGTCTTCGAGTAACAGGAAAGGCACGACCAACGGAAAGGTCGAGGCCACCACCAACAGAAAAACACCCAGCGCCCCCTTGAAGTCATCCCAGCCGAGGCCCGACCGGACCGACGTGGCCGGGTACTGGACCAGACGGCTGCGTAACAACTCCAGGGTCTCGGGCTTGGCCGCTGCCGCCAGGTGCGACGGCAATGCAGCCGCCACCAGCGTCTGGCCGGTGGCCGCGTCTGCCCCGCCGAGCTTTTCGTACAAGGTGCTTTTGCGCGTGCGGTCGATCAAGGCCCGCAACAGATACATCACCGCGTCCGCGAGTCCCCAGGCCAGGTTGCAACCGAGTGCGGCGAACATCATTGTCCGTTCCGCCTCCTGGCCCGACGTCGCCACGCTGATCGTTCCGGTGAACGTCATCGCCATGAGCAAGCCGAAAATCACTTCTGTAACACGATCAACGGGGTCGAGTATCCGTGCCCGCTTTTGTTCCCCTGTGTTCGGCATGCGTCCTACCTCGCTGAAAAGTCCTGTGCGGTGCAAGCTTTCAAAGGCCAGAGCACAGCGCTTTCAGGCGGCGCTCTTTTTCGATTTCACTTCATTGTAGTGACAAAAAAAATTGTCGCTGCCGGTGTGCGCGAGTCTCCAAAGCAACACGATTGCCTATGAGCGAAATCGCACTCTGTAGCAGCCGGACGCAGGCTTCGCCAGCATTCACCGACTATTCGTCAGCGCTGTACCGGCGTCCGGACTTTTATTACCACCGTCTGAAGCTGAGCATGCTCGACGCCGCCCGGTTTTTCCTCAACACCACCGACGCCCTGCTCGGCGGCACGCGGATTCCACCGAGCCCGGCCGAGATCCCGGCCCAGGCCTTCGCTGCCTGGATGCAGCCGGAACTGGACCGTTTCTTCGGCGAGGGGCGGATCACGGTCGTGCTCGATCCGACCCAGGCCGCCAAAGCCATCGCCGGGGCGAGCCGCATCCGCCTGCGTGCCAGCGCGCTGTTCTCGGAACTGGACAAGAACCAGTTGCTGCAGCACGAGGCGTTCGTGCATATCGCCACGGCGCAAAACGGCGCGCTCCAACCCAACCTCAAAAGCCTCGGCCTGGGCGCGCCACGCACAACCCAGACTCAGGAGGGTATTGCCACCCTGGCCGAGCTGTTTACCGGCAGCATGGACATCAACCGTTTGCGTCGCCTGGCCCTGCGCGTGCTCGCGGTCCAGCAAGCGCTGGATGGCGCCGACTTCATTCAGGTGTTCGAAGGTTTTCTGGCGGCAGGCCAGTCGCAAGAGGAGTCGTTTCGCTCGACCCAACGGGTATTCCGCGGCGCCGATCTGCGGGGCGGTTCGGCGTTCACCAAGGATGCCGCGTACCTGACCGGCTTGCTCGGCGTGCACACCCTGCTGCGCATCGCGATCCGCGACAACCGGCCGGAGCTGGTCGGCCATTTGTTTGCCGGGCGCCTCAGCCTGGGGGATACCGTACGCCTGGCGCCGCTGTTCGACTCCGGCTGGCTCACGGCGCCGGTCCATCTGCCAGCCTGGGCCAGCGATCTGCGCCTGCTCGCCGCCAACCTCGCCTTCTCGGCCTTTATCACTCGGATTCAGCTGGACGTGCTCGATCTAGAGGTGCTCATGGCGTTCGCAGACGAGCACGAAACCGATGCCAGTGGTGGCGCCAGGCCGGGTGAACGTAAATAAATGGCAGATATTTTTTGTTTGCTACGCTTAGTGAGCGGCGTCGAAGTCAGGACCTGAGGCTTGCACTGTCGGCTTCTACTTCCGGGGCATTGATTCACTTATTTCAAACCTGCCTGACTACAGGGAGTTGCAATGCGCATTCCAGTATTTTACGCGCTGTCGGCTGTCCTATTGTTGAGCGGGTCTAACTGCATTGCAGGTGCGACCGCACCTGCGCCGGCAAACGCTGCCGCTACGGCACCGGTCCCCGCTCCCGTCACGCCGCCTGCCAAAGACCCCGTGTTTACCCAGGAACAGCTGGATCAAATGCTGGCGCCCATTGCGCTGTATCCCGATCCACTGCTGGCCCAGGTACTGATGGCCTCCACGTATCCCGGAGAGGTCGCCGAAGCAGTCACCTGGTCCAAAGCCCATCCGGACGCCAAGGGCGACGATGCGGTCAAACAGGTGGC
Source organism: Pseudomonas sp. S2_B07 (assembly GCF_054668435.1). Taxonomy (NCBI): domain Bacteria; kingdom Pseudomonadati; phylum Pseudomonadota; class Gammaproteobacteria; order Pseudomonadales; family Pseudomonadaceae; genus Pseudomonas; species Pseudomonas sp. S2_B07. The sequence continues at coordinate 6,111,975 of NZ_CP162769.1, read as the reverse complement.
GAGCCAACCCTGGGACCCAAGTGTGCAGGCACTTGTCGCCTTCCCGCAGGTGTTGGCAACGCTGGGGCAGGATCCCGTCTGGGTGCAACGCCTGGGTGATGCCTTCCTCGCGCAGCCCGACGATGTCATGAACGGGGTGCAACGTTTGCGTCGTCAGGCCCAGGAAGCAGGCAACCTGCAGAGCAACCAGTATCAGAACGTGACCATTCAGAATAATCCTGCACCCGCACCCGCACCCGCAGCGCAATCCGCGCCCGCAGCTGCGCCCCCTGCCAGCAGCAGCTCCACCATCATTATTCAACCCGCCGATCCACAGGTGGTGTACGTCCCCACGTATAACCCGACAACTGCCTACGGCACTTGGCCGTATCCGGCCTCGCCGCCAGCGTACTACCCACCGCCGCCCGCCTATTACCCTGGCCAGGCCTTGATGGCCGGGCTGGCGTTTGGTACCGGTGTGGCCATCGTCGGTGCGTTGTGGGGTGAATGTGACTGGAACGACAACGACGTCGACATCGACGTTGAACGCTACAACAACATCAATGGCAACAACCGCATCAACGTGAATCAGAACAAGTGGGAGCACAACGCCGCGCACCGCAATGGCGTTCCCTATCGCGATAACCGAAGCCGCGAGCAATACGGCCGCCAACTGGACGGTGCCAGTCAGCGTCAGGCCTATCGAGGGGACAATGCCCAGCGCGCCCAGGCCCGCGAAAACGCCCGCACCTCAATGGACAGGGCCGGTATCGAACGCCCTCCTACCAGCAATCGCGAAGCCCGTGATCAAGCGCGTGATGCTTCCAGAGCTAACGCCAGCAATCGGATGCAAGCCGGTACGGACAGACCGAACACGGCCAATAGAGCGCAGACCTCCGACAGACAAAACGCAGCGGATAGACAGAAGGCCGCTGACAGAGCCAAGGCTGCGGACAGAAGCCAAGGGACTGCCCGAAACAATCAGGCGAATCAGCAGCCGAGAAAACAGACCGCTCAGACAAATCAGCGACAGGGCAACGCGCAGGCGCGTCAATCGACGCAAAACCGGCCTTCCACGACGGCCGCCAGCAAGGGCAGTGCCCGCAACAATGCCTTCGCCGGCGCGCGCGCTCCGTCCCAGGTCAACGCACAAGCCAGTCGTGGCCGGGCCAGCCAGGCATCCGCCCAGCGCCCCAGTGCCTCGCGAGCCGCCGGCCATCAGGTCAGTCGGCCGTCCAATCCACCAGCGCGTCAAAGTCAAAGGGGTGGCCGTCGTTGAATAACTATCCTCAATTGAAGGCACGCCTGGGTGTGCTTCTTCAGGCCTTGGCGATAACCGCCGGTTTGGCGTGGTCGTGCATGGCGACAGCACAGCAGGAATTCCCAACCCCGGAAAAAGCCGCTCAAGCGTTCGTCGAAGCACTGGGTACGACACACGCCGATCACGAACGCCTGACCGAGTTGCTGGGTAAGGAATGGCGCAGTTTCATCCCTCGCGAAGGCGCAGAGCGTAAAGACGTGGAGGCGTTTCTAAAGCAGTACCACGAAGAAAACCACATCGAAAAAACCAACGACCGCACCGCGATTCTGTCGGTCGGCAGCAACCACTGGACACTGCCGATTCCCATCGTGAAAACCACCAACGGTTGGCGCTTCGACATCAAGGCCGGCAGTGCCGAGGTCCGGGCACGTCAAATTGGACGCAACGAACTGGCCGCGGTGCAAGCGGCGCTGGCCTATCACGACGCCCAGATGGACTACGCCTCAGTGGATCGTGACGGTGATGGCGCGCTGGAGTATGCGCAGAATATTTTCAGCACTCCCGGCACCCATGACGGACTCTATTGGGCGGACGACGACAGCGGCCAGATCAGCCCGCTAGGCCCTGAGTTCGGCAAAACCATTGCCGGCGAAGGCTGGCATGGCTACCACTTCCGCATTCTCAATGGCCAGGGTCCTTCAGCACCCGGTGGCGCCTACAGCTACCTTATCGGCGACAAGATGAGCCGAGGCTTTGCACTGATCGCCTGGCCAGAAAAATACAATGACACCGGCGTGATGAGCTTCATGATCAGTCATGAAGGACAGGTGTTCGAGAAAGACCTGGGGCCTGACAGTGAAAAAGTGGCGAAGGCAATGAAACGCTTTGATCCGGATGACAGCTGGAAGGAAGTGACTGCAGATTCGGAGTAGGCGGTGTCGTTTCAAAATCCGACTTAAACAGGGGACTTAAAGAATTGTTAAAAGGAGACGGATTTATTGTTCCGTCACCTTTTGAAAAATAAACCCGTCCCCTTTTTCTCTGCTTTTTCTCTGATCGAGATCGATCCATCCTGCTGGAGCCAGGTGGGCGTTTCCGTTCGTCTGTTGTTGCGGTGAACAGCGCATTGAGATGCGCATTCAAAGGGCGACCACCTATGCTTACCACACGCCACATCAGGCACCATCAGCCACGCCTGAAGCCCGCCCCCTTAAAGCTTTTACCTCAAGGCTGCGTGTTCTAACTGCCCACCCTGAACAGGCAGGTCATTGATGTATCAGAACTTAGCGCTACTGGCCGCCTTTCTCCTGACCTACAGCATATTTGCGGGGCGCTTCGAGTCACGTCTGCTTAATGGCCCGCTTATGTTCATGCTGGCCGGTCTAATTCTGGGCCCGGCATTTCTGGGCATTCTGCAACCCCGGATTGACAGGGATGGCCTCAAGTTCCTGGCCGAGCTGACGCTGGCGATTGTGCTGTTCAGCGATGCGGCCAACGCCGACCTGAAGGTCTTGCGGGCCAATGAAGGACTTCCGCTGCGCTTGCTGATGATCGGGCTGCCACTGACCATCGCGGGGGGTTGGCTGGTCGGCCTCTGGTTGTTCCCACAGGTCCCACCGTTGGAACTGGCAATACTGGCAACCCTTCTGGCTCCCACCGATGCTGCACTAGGCAAGGCTGTCGTGAGCAACCCCAAGGTTCCGGCACCCGTGCGTGAAGGCTTAAACGTCGAGAGCGGGTTGAATGATGGGATTTGCGTCCCCGTGTTGCTCATGTTTGTGGCATTGCTGGTCGAGCAATCGACACAGTCCCCTGTCTCACTGGCGTTGGAGTTAGTGATCGAGGAACTGGGCATCGGCGCATTCAGCGGTATTGCTCTGACGCTCATTGCCTGGCAGTTGCAGCGCTACTCCGCAAAACACCACTGGCAAACGCCCATGTGGTCACAGCTGACTCTGCCCGGTCTCGCCATTCTGTGCTTTGCCACAGCACAAACACTCGGTGGTAGCGGGTTCATCGCCGCGTTCGTCGGCGGGTTGCTCGCAAGTTTTCTGTTTACCGAACAAAAGCACCAGATTCTCAAGGCCAGCGAAGAGTTTGCCAGCCTGTTATCGGTCATTACCTGGGTCGTGTTCGGCGCACTGGTGATTCCATGGGCCTGGAGCAGTCTCACCCTGAACATCTGGATTTATTCGGTGCTCAGCCTGACTGTGATTCGCATCCTGCCTGTGCTGATCAGTCTGGTGGGAACCCGCTTCGATTTCGAAACCCGCCTCTTCATCGGCTGGTTCGGCCCGCGAGGTCTGGCCAGCATTGTCTTCGCCGTCATGATATTGGCCTCCCCCCTACAAGCCAGTCGTACGGTGGTGGCTACTGCTGTCTGTACCGTTTTACTCAGCGTGTTGTTACATGGTTTGAGTGCCAACCCATGGGTTGCACGGCTGGCCAATCGTGATCATTGATGCTGGTCAAAACCCGCAAAGCTTGGGCGGGTGGATGTGTTGGCGACCCGGCCGTGATTGCACCCGCTTGGGCTCAGGCAGGTGAGTAGTACGTCGGGGATCGAGCGTTATTACTCTGGGAAACCCCTATGACCACTTCGCAAGATAACGACGAGTCCGACGCAGATTTAGCTCAGCTGGTAATAGGGCAAGGGCCCTGCACTTATCTATTGCTGCTCTTATTAGGATTGATCCTGCTGTTTCCCTTTCTTGAGGAAGGGATATTTGCTCGCACGTTGCTCGGCATTGTGTTTTCCATCGTGCTGCTCGTGGGCGCTTTCGCCACCAGGCAGACTCGATGGGGGCTAATCCTCAAGCTGGGGCTGGCGTTTCTTGGGGTCAGCCTTCTATGGACGTCGTTGTGGGTCAAGAGCATCGCGATTTTTAACCTTGCCGGGATAGCGTATACGGCGTCTCTTGCCGTCTCGTTTAGCGGAGTGCTGCGCTACGTGCTCAAGCGCGGGCCAATTACAGCCGACAAGCTGCATGGCGCGCTGGCGGGTTACATCATGCTGGCCTTCGTGTGGTCCTTCGTCTTTGCCCTGGTGGAGATATCCAATACTGGCTCATTCGGCCCTGGCCACCTCGACTTCATGCAGCCCGGTACTTTTTTCAAACTGATCTATTTTAGCTTCACGACGCTCACGACCACCGGGTACGGTGACGTTATCCCATTGACCAACCACGCCCGTTCACTGGTGATGATCGAAGAATTTTCTGGCGTCTTTTACGTTGGCGTTGTGATCGCGCGGCTTGCCGGTCTTTACCCGTCGAATCAGAGGAATCAGGCGAAGTGATTCTCGTGGCTAAACGCCCCAACTCTGGGGCGCTCCATACCGGTCCGGGTTTGCCTGGATTAAGGTTCAGAAAGGGTGAACCAGAAGTCAAAGGTGTCGAAGTTGGTCAGCATTTCCTTAAATTTGGCTTTGTCGCCGTCGATAGTCACTTCGCCGCTTTCCGACAGATTGCCCAATTTCAGCTTGCCCAGGGCGATGTCATCGAGGGTGGTTCGGTTAAGAGTGACCGTGCCGTCGGCCTTATCCGATTGTGCACACTAGAAACTACGAGCGACTAAACCCGACCACTGATGGGCAGTGGCAGGGAAACGATAGAGGCCGAGGCCAGGGCACACAAGCCGGCCGATTCTGTCTTACCCGTAGGCGATGGCGCAAGGCGTTGTAGCCTCCGGGTAGTAACGGAAAGCGTCATTTAAACGCAGACGATTTTTCTTGTTTAAAACAACGGATCGCGAGGTTCGCCAAGGAATTTCGTATACCCTATCCCCATCTCACTGCAAACGACCTGCCGACGTGAACCTACCCAAACTCAACGCTCCCGACCTTGGCAATACGCCTTCGACCTCGGAAATCATCACCCGCCATCTACGGGACGCGATTGTTGCCGGGCATTTTGCCGAGGATGAACCGATTCGCCAGGACGACATTGCCCGGCAGTTCAACGTCAGCAAAATCCCTGTGCGCGAGGCGCTCAAGCGGCTGGAGGCCGAAGGGCTGGTGATGTTCCAGCGCAATCGCGGGGCGATGGTCACGCGGATTTCCGATGCGGAACTGGCGCAGATGTTCGAAGTGCGCATGTTGCTGGAAGACAAGGTGTTGCGCCTGGCCATTCCCAACATGACCGAAGAGACCTTCGCCCGCGCCGAGCGTATCTGCCAGGAATTCATCGGCGAAGACGACGTCGGGCGCTGGGCCGAGCTCAACTGGGAGCTGCATTCCTGCCTTTACGAGCCGGCGCAGCGGCCGTTTCTGGTGAGTCTGATCCGTTCGGTCAACGATAAACTGGAGCGCTACCTGCGCATGCAGATGAGCCTGTCCGCCGGCAAGGAGCGCGCCGATCACGAACACCGCGAGATCCTCGCGGCCTGCCGTGCCGGGGATGTGGACCTGGCGGTGAAGCTGCTGGATGAGCACATTGCCGGGGTCTGCAAAACCCTGTTCGAGCACCTGCCCCACGCGCACTGATCGCTGCGGGCACTGTGCCGATTTCGTCATCGGCACAGTTTAAATCCATCAAGCCGCCACCCGACCGCACGGGCCACTCTAGCGTTCACTCAACCGAATGGACGTGGCCCTCCCATGAAACACATCTCCGTCATCGACTCCCACACCGGCGGCGAACCGACGCGTCTGGTGACCGCCGGTTTTCCTGATCTGGGCCGCGGCAGCATGGCTGAACGGCGCAAAATCCTCGCTGAACAGCATGACCCATGGCGTGCAGCGTGCGTGCTCGAACCGCGCGGCAGTGATGTGTTGGTGGGCGCCCTGCTCTGCGAACCGGTTGACCCGAGCGCCTGTGCCGGGGTGATTTTCTTCAACAACAGCGGTTATCTGGGCATGTGCGGCCACGGCACCATCGGCCTGGTGGCCTCGCTCGCGCACATGGGCAAGATCGGGCCTGGCGTGCACAGCATCGAAACGCCGGTGGGCACGGTCCAGGCCACCCTGCACGACGACCACACGGTCAGCGTGCGCAATGTCCCCGCTTATCGTTATCGCAAGGACCTGACATTGCAGGTACCGGGGATCGGTCAGGTGACCGGCGATGTCGCCTGGGGCGGCAACTGGTTTTTCCTGATCGCCGACCATGGCCTGCGGGTGGCCGGTGACAACCTTGAGACGCTGACCGCGTACACCTACGCCGTACAGCAAGCGCTGGAAACCCAGGGTATTCGCGGTGAAGACGGCGGCCTGATCGACCATGTCGAGCTGTTCGCCGATGACGATCACGCCGACAGCCGTAACTTCGTACTCTGCCCCGGCAAGGCCTACGACCGTTCCCCGTGCGGCACCGGCACCAGCGCCAAACTGGCGTGCATGGCGGCGGATGACAAATTGCAGCCAGGGCAGATCTGGCGACAGGCCAGTGTGATTGGCAGCGAGTTCGAAGGCTCTTTCGAATGGCAAGGTGAGCGCATTATCCCGACCATCCGTGGCCGCGCCTTCATCAGTGCCGAAGCGCGCCTGATCATTGAACAGGACGATCCATTCGCCTGGGGCATTCGCCCATGATTGAGGGGCGTGTGGCCGATGTGATCGTCATCGGCGCCGGCATCATCGGCGCGGCGTGCGCCCAGGCGCTGGCGCGGCGTGGCTTGCAGGTGCTGGTGCTCGATGCCGGCCTGCACAACGCGACGGCGGCGGGCATGGGGCACTTGCTGGTGCTCGACGACAACCCGGCCGAACTGGCCTTGAGTGATTACTCCCTGCAACGTTGGCGCGAGCTCGGGCCGGGCTTGCCCAACGGTTGCGCTTACCGCAACAACGGCACGCTCTGGCTGGCCGCCAACGCCGAGGAAATGGCGGTGGCCCAGAGCAAATACCTGAACCTGCAGGCTCAGGGAATCGCCTGTGAACTGATCGGTGCCAGTGCCTTGCGCCAGCGTGAGCCGGAGCTGGCCGAGGGACTTGAAGGCGGACTGCTGATCAAGGGTGACGGCATACTCTATGCGCCGGCCACAGCCAACTGGATGCTCGACACCCCGAACATCCGCCAGCGCCGGGCATGCGTCGCGCAGGTCGATGGCCCTCGGGTACGCCTCGAGGACGGCCAGTGGTTGAGTGCCGACGCCGTGGTGCTGGCCAACGGTACGCAGGCCAATCAATTGTGCCCCGAGTTGCCCATCGAGCCGAAAAAAGGTCACTTGCTGATCACCGATCGCTACCCCGCTACCGTCACCCACACCCTGGTGGAACTGGGCTACGTCACCAGCGCGCACAATGCCAAAGGCCCGTCGGTGGCCTGCAATATTCAACCGCGTCCGACCGGGCAATTGTTCATTGGGGCCTCGCGGCAATTCGGCACGACAGACCCGCAAGTCGAAGGCTGGATGCTCGCGAAGATGCTCAAGCGTGCGGCCGGCTACATGCCGGGGCTGGCCCAACTGAATGGCATCCGCGCCTGGACCGGGTTTCGTGCCGCCAGCCCTGACGGTTTGCCGCTGGTGGGTCAGCACCCGCAACGTCAGGGCTTGTGGCTGGCGGTCGGGCATGAAGGACTGGGGGTGACCACCGCGCCCGGCACGGCGGATTTGCTGGTCGCGCAACTGTTCAACGAAACCCCGCCACTGGCCGCGCAACCTTATCTGCCGCAGCGATTCCTCGGAGAATCTGTGTATGCCTGAATTGATGCTCGACGGTCATGCCCTGACGGTCGCCGACGGTACCAGCGTCGCCGCAGCCCTGGCGCTAGGCGGCAATGGTTGCAGTCGCACCTCGGTCAGCGGACAACGCCGCGCACCGCTGTGCGGCATGGGCATTTGCCAGGAATGCCGGGTGACCATCGACGGTCGCCGCCGCCTCGCTTGCCAGACCCTTTGCCGTGACGGCATGCAGGTGGAGACACAGCCATGAATGAATACGCCGACCTGTTGATCATCGGTGCCGGCCCTGCCGGGATGGCCGCGGCATTGGCCGCGGCCCCCAGCGGCGCACGCATTGTCATGCTCGACGACAATCCGTTTGCAGGCGGGCAGATCTGGCGCGACGGCCCTCAAGCCAGCCTCCCCGCTCAGGCCCGTCAGTTGCGTGAGCGCTTGCAGTCCCACAGCAATATCCGCCATCACAGCGCAACCCGGGTGATCGCCAATCCCGGCCCGAAACAACTGCTGGTCGAAGACGACGAAAATGGCTGGCTGATCAGCTATGACAAATTGATCCTGTGCACCGGTGCCCGCGAGTTATTGCTGCCCTTCCCCGGCTGGACGTTGCCTGGGGTGACCGGGGCCGGAGGTTTGCAGGCACTGATCAAATCCGGACTGTCAGTGCGCGATGAACGCGTGGTGATCGCCGGGAGCGGGCCATTGTTATTGGCCAGTGCGGCGACTGCCACAAAACACGGAGCCTCGGTGCTGCGCATCGCCGAGCAGGCTTCATTAACGTCTGTCGTCGGTTTCGCTGCGCAGTTGCCACGCTGGCCAGCGAAATGGTTGCAATCGTTCAGCCTGTTCAACCGTCACTACCGTGCAGGCACTCATGTGCTGGCTGCGCTTGGCACCGACCGACTCGAAGGCGTGCGCCTGCAACAACAAGGCAAAGTCGTCGAGCTGGAATGTGATCGGCTGGCCTGTGGGTTCGGCCTGATCCCGAATATCCAGTTGGGTCAGGCATTGGGTTACGCCATCGAAGGACAGGCGTTGAAGGTGGATGCCTGGCAAGCCAGCACCCATGCCGATCATTACGCGGCAGGCGAATGCACCGGGTTCGGCGGCAGTGAACTGGCCCTGGCCGAAGGTGCGATTGCCGGGCACAGCGCCGTGGGTGAGGTTGAACAGGCCCGCCAATGGTGGCCACGCCGGGCACGCTGGCAGGGTTTCGCCAAGGCATTGAATCAGGCCTTCGCCCTCGACCCGCAACTCAAGTCCCTGGCCCGTCCCGACACCCTGGTCTGTCGCTGCGAAGACGTGCCCTACGCCGCACTGACCGAACACAGTGACTGGCGCGCGGCCAAACTCGCCAGCCGCTGCGGCATGGGCGCCTGTCAGGGGCGAGTGTGCGGCGCAGCGGTTGAGCACCTGTTTGGCTGGCAACCTTCGGCGGCGCGTCCACCGTACAGCCCGGCGCGGATCGAGACGCTGATGTGCCTGGACGACACGCCGCCCGCGTGATGAGTGAGACTGGGGTTTCGGTCATGCGACCGAGCCTCTATGATCCGGAGGTCGCCCTCGGACCTCCCAGCGCTATGTACCCCTCACTCACCACGTTCAAACCCTGCGATCTGCCGACGCTATTAAGCAACCTTCAGCCGATCGCGCCGCTGCTCGACACCTTGTCGGACGTGGTGTTTTTCATCAAGGATCTCGACGCCCGTTACGCCTTCGTCAACCAGACGCTGGCGCGGCGTTGCGGTTTTAAACACAGCGATCAATTGCTCGGGCTCACCGCCGACAAGGTGTTCCCGGAACACTTCGGGCCGCTGTACACCGAGCAGGATCGACGGGTGTTATCCAGCGGCCGGATGCTCGCCGACCAACTGGAACTGCACTTGTATTTCGGCAACCAGCCGATCTGGTGCCTGACCCACAAACTGGCCCTTCACGACGAACAGGGTCACATCGTCGGCCTCGCCGGCATCTCCCGGGATTTGCCAACGCCCCAGTCCACTCACCCGGCGTACGTGAAGCTCGCTGCCGTGGATGCGCATATCCGCAGCCACTTCGCGCGGCCCATCAGTCTCTCTGAATTGACGGCGATTGGCGGCTATTCCGTCGCGCAACTGGAGCGTCACTGCAAGCGGGTATTCCAGCTCACACCGCGGCAGATGATTCACAAGGCGCGCCTGGAAGAAGGTTCGCGGCTGTTACTGAGCACCGATTTGCCCATCACCGAAATCGCCCTGCGCTGCGGTTACACCGACCACAGTGCGTTCAGTCGGCAGTTCCGCGCACTGACCAGTTTGTCGCCGAGCCAGTACCGCGATAATCAGCGTTAAGCCCGTCACCGGTGTTCCCTAAAGGGGCGAACGCACCACCATTGCTCCCATCTGTAACACCAGCACGCAGAACGCCGGCGCGGGGTTGTGCCACTGCAAACCTTCTACTTCAAGGGCTGACGCTAAATTCACGGTTCTGACTGGAAATCGGCACGTTGATTGCTATTGTTAATATCGTATACGAAATCCTCAATACGATTTTTCAACAGCACTTCACACGAACGAGGCCTCTATGAAAAACCCCGCATTTGCCGTAGCCCTCAGCGCTGTTCTCAGTACCTCCTTTGTCGCCAGCGCCCAGGCGGACAAGCTCGACGACATCATCGGTTCGGGCAAGCTGCGCTGCGCCGTGACCCTGGACTTCCCGCCGATGGGTTTCCGCGATGCCGGTAACAACCCGGCCGGTTTCGATGTGGACTATTGCCGCGACCTGGCGAAGATCCTCGGGGTCGAGGCGGAAGTGGTCGAGACGCCGTTCCCGGACCGCATTCCGGCGCTGGTCTCCGGGCGGGCCGACGTGATTGTCGCCTCCACCTCCGACACCCTCGAACGGGCCAAGACCGTCGGCCTCACCGTGCCTTACTTCGCGTTCCAGATGGTGGTGCTGACCCGCGACGACACCGGCATCAACGGCTTTGACGACCTCAAAGGCAAACCCGTCGGTAACACCAGCGGCACCTATGAAGCCATCGCCCTGGAGAAAGACGTGAAGAATTGGGGCACCGGCAGCTTCCGGGCCTACCAGTCGCAGAACGACACCCTGCTGGCCGTCGCCCAAGGCCACATCGACGCGACCGTGGTCACCAACACCGTCGCTGCCGCCACCCTCAAATCGGGGAAATACAAAAACCTGAAAGTCGCCGGTAACGCGCCGTACGTCATCGACTACGTGTCCCTCGGCGCCAAGCGCAACGAGTATGGCCTGCTCAACTACCTCAACCTGTTCGTCAACCAACAGGTGCGCACCGGGCGTTACAAAGAACTGTTCGTCAAATGGGTCGGCACCGATATCTCGCCAGCCAACCTGACCGTGCCACAGGTCTACTACTAAGGTGTCCGGCATGCCTAGGTCTGTTTCTCTGACCGGTCGCAGCCTGGTCGAGGGCGCCGCTCAAGGCGCCCTGTTGTTCGCCGATGTCGGGTTGAGTTTCTGGGGCGGCGTTGATTCCGCCAGTGGCGAGGTCATCGATCGCCACCACCCGCTCAGCGGTGAGTTCCTGGCCGGGTGTGTGCTGGCGATTCCCAGCGGACGCGGCTCTTGCACCGGCAGCAGTGTGTTGATGGAACTGATCAGCAACGGCCATGCACCGGCGGCACTGGTGCTGGCCGAACCGGATGAGATCCTGACCCTGGGCGTGCTGGTCGCGCAGACCATTTTTGCCCGTTCCCTGCCGGTGCTGTGCATCGGCCGGGAGGCCTTCGCGACGTTGCGCGATCACCCTTTCGCCAGGGTGGATGGCGACACGCTGAACCTGTTCGAACACCTGCCCGGCGATGCCTGGCAGGCACTCGAAAAACCGTTGCCCACCGACAGCCGTGCTTCAATCGAACTCACCGGGTTTGATCAGGCATTGCTCGACGGCCAGCACGGTCAAGCCGCGCAAATGGCCATGCACATCGTGCTGCGCATGGCCGAGCTGCAAGGGGCGCGAAGCCTGGTGGATGTCACCCAGGCGCACATCGATGGCTGCATCTACACCGGACCTGCAAGCCTGCGCTTTGCCCAACAGTTGGTGGAATGGGGAGCCAAAGTGCGGGTGCCGACCACCCTCAATTCGATTTCCGTGGACCAGCGCCGCTGGCGTGAATTGGGCATCGACCCGGCCCTCGGCGAGCCGGCCAGTGCCTTGGGCGATGCCTATATGGAAATGGGCGCACAACTGAGTTACACCTGCGCGCCCTACCTGCTCGACAGTGCGCCCAAGGCCGGCGAGCAGATTGTCTGGGCCGAATCGAATGCCGTGGTGTACGCCAACAGTGTGCTCGGTGCGCGCACCCTGAAGTACCCGGACTACCTCGACATTTGCATCGCCCTCACCGGCCGTGCCCCGCTGATCGGCTGTCACCTGGACGCGCAACGCAAGGCGCGGTTGCAGATCGAGTTGCCGGTACTCGGTGAGCTGGACGATGCGTTTTACCCGTTGCTCGGTTATCACATCGGTGCGCTGGCCGGCAGCCGCGTGCCGTTGGTGCTGGGTCTGGAAAATCGCCAGCCGAGCCTGGACGATCTCAAAGCCTTTGGTGCCGCATTTGCCACCACCTCGGCGGCGCCGCTGTTTCATATCGCCGGGGTTACACCGGAGGCGATTGACCCTTTACAGGTGCTGGAAGCAGATGCGTCGATCCCCGTGGAAAAAATCCGCCTGAAAGACCTGCTGGTGAGTTGGCGCGAGCTCAACAGTGCCCTCAATCACCACGTGGATGTGGTGTCGCTGGGCAACCCGCATTTTTCCCTCAGCGAGTTCGCGCATCTGGCGCGGCTGTGCCGAGGTCGGCACAAACACCCGGACGTCGTCCTCGCCATCACCTGCGGCCGAGCGGTACTGGAGCAGGCCCGCGAGGCCGGACATATCCCGGTGATCGAGGCCTTCGGCGCCACGCTGGTCACCGACACCTGCTGGTGCATGCTCGGCGAGCCGGTGATTCCACCCGCCGCCACCACGCTGATGACCAACTCGGGCAAGTACGCCCACTACGCACCCGGACTGGTGGGCCGCAAGGTGCATTTCGCCAGCCTTGCCGAGTGTGTCGATACCGCGTGCAACGCCATCGCCAGCGCACGCCTGCCGGCCTGGCTGCAACCCGCCGCCCAACTGGAGAGCCCTGCGCATGTTTGACTACACCTTTCAATGGCGCTCTGCCCTGCGCGCCTTGCCGGACATGCTCGCCGGTGCCGTGGTCACGTTTGAGACCGCGGCCCTGTCGATGATCTTCGGCGTGCTCATCGCCCTGGCCCTGACGGTCATGCGCGAAAGCAAACAGCCACTGCTGCGCGGCATCGGCAACGGCTGGGTATCGATTGCCCGCAACACGCCGTCGTTGTTCCAGATCTACATCCTGTACTTCGGCCTTGGCTCGCTGGGCATGCACGTCAGTTCATGGCTCGCGCTGCTGGCCGGGATCACGTTCAACAACGCCGGCTACCTCGCGGAAAACTTTCGCGGCGGGCTCAAGGCCGTGCCGCAAACCCAAGTGCGCGCGGCACGGTCACTGGGCATGAGCGCCTTTCAGACCTATCGCATGATCATCGTCCCGCAGCTGCTGCGCATCGTGTTCTACCCGCTGACCAACCAAATGGTCTGGGCGGTGCTGATGACGTCGCTGGGGGTGATCGTCGGGCTGAACAATGACCTGACCGGGGTGACCCAGGACTACAACGTCAAAACATTCCGCACCTTCGAATACTTCGCGATTGCGGCGGTGCTGTATTACGCGATTGCCAAGACGATCGTCGCGACGGCCCGGCTGATGGCCTGGCGGTTGTTCCGTTACTGAGGAGCTGTCCATGTTTGCCACCGGTTTTTCCTCGAATGACCTGATGTTCCTGCTCAATGGCGCCTGGGTCACGCTGCAATTGACGTTCTGGTCGATCATCCTCGGCTCCATCGCCGGGCTGCTGTTCGGCTTGTTGCGGGCGTTGTTGCCACGGGCCAGTTTGCCGCTGGCCTGGGTGCTGGACGTGTTTCGCAGCGTGCCGTTGTTGATCCAGTTCGTGCTGTTCAACTCACTCAAAAGCATCGTCGGCCTGAACATCAGCGCCTTCAGCGTCGGCTGCATCGTGCTCGGCGTGTACACCGCCGCGTACTTCACCGAGATCGTGCGTGGCGGCGTGCTGGCGGTGCCCTTCACGGTACGCCGGGCCAGTCGTTCACTGGGCCTGAGTTTCTTGCAGGACCTGCGCTGGATCGTCCTGCCGATGGCCACGCGCGTCGCCTTCCCCGGCTGGCTGAACCTGGTGCTGGGGGTGATGAAAGACACCGCGCTGGTGATGTGGATCGGCATCGTCGAACTGCTGCGCGCCTCACAAACCATCGTCACCCGCATTCAGGAACCGTTGCTGGTGCTGTGCATCGCGGGCCTTATCTACTACGTCATGAGCCTGGTGGTTGCTCGCCTCGGCGCTCGTCTGGAAAGAAGGTGGCAGGAAAATGATTGAGATCGACAACGTACACAAATCGTTCGGCAACCTCGAAGTGGTCAAGGGCGTGAACCTGACCGTGAACAAGGGTGAGGTGGTGTCGATCATCGGCGGCTCCGGCTCCGGCAAATCCACGCTGCTGATGTGCATCAACGGCCTGGAGCCGATCCAGAAAGGCAACATCCGCGTGGACGGTGTCGAGGTTCATGACAGCGCCACCGACCTCAACCGTCTGCGGCAGAAGATCGGCATCGTGTTCCAGCAATGGAATGCCTTTCCGCACCTGACGGTGCTGGAAAACGTCATGTTGGCGCCGCGCAAAGTGCTGGGCAAAAGCAAGGCTGAAGCCGAGGAACTGGCGGTGCAACAACTGACCCATGTCGGCCTGGGCGACAAGCTCAAGACCTTCCCCGGCAAGCTCTCCGGCGGTCAACAGCAACGCATGGCCATCGCCCGCGCGCTGGCGATGTCGCCGGACTACATGCTGTTCGACGAAGCCACCTCCGCCCTCGACCCGCAACTGGTGGGCGAAGTGCTGGACACCATGCGCATGCTCGCCGAAGACGGCATGACCATGGTGCTGGTGACCCATGAGATTCGCTTTGCCCGCGATGTGTCCGACCGGGTGGCGTTCTTTCGCAATGGGCTGGTGCATGAGATTGGGTCGCCGGATCAGGTGATTGGCAATCCGGTGCATGCGGAGACGGCGGCGTTTCTTAAATCGGTGAAATAGCGGATGGCCCCATCGCTGGCAAGCCCGCTCGCACAGGGTTTGGTGGTGTCCGCAAAGTGGGTGACCAACACAGATACCTGTGGGAGCGGGCTTGCCCGCGATGGGGCCCGAACAGACAAAACAAGGAGCAGGCAATGCGCTCATCAAAAGTCATTCATGTAGTCAGCTGCCACGCCGAAGGCGAAGTCGGTGACGTGATCGTCGGCGGCGTCGCCCCACCCCCCGGTGCCACCGTGTGGGAGCAATCACGCTGGATCGCCAAGGACGAAACCCTGCGCAATTTCGTGCTCAACGAACCGCGCGGCGGCGTGTTTCGCCACGTCAACCTGCTGGTGCCGGCCAAGGACCCGCGGGCGCAGATGGCCTGGATCATCATGGAACCGGCGGACACGCCACCGATGTCCGGTTCCAACTCACTGTGCGTGGCCACGGTGTTGCTCGACAGCGGCATCCTGCCGATGACCGAGCCGCAAACCCGGCTGGTGCTGGAAGCCCCCGGTGGGCTGATCGAGGCCGTCGCCGATTGCCGTGACGGCAAGGTTGAACGGGTGGAAATCAAAAACGTACCCTCCTTCGCCGACCGCCTGGACGCCTGGATTGAAGTCGAGGGCATCGGTTCATTGAAGGTCGATACCGCCTACGGTGGCGACAGTTTCGTAATCGCCGATGCCAAGGGGCTGGGCTTTTCCATCCGACCCGACGAGGCCGCCGATCTGGTCGCGGTCGGGCTGAAAATCACCCGCGCCGCCAACGAACAATTGGGCTTCGTGCATCCGCTGAATCCGGAGTGGTCGCATATTTCCTTCTGCCAGATCGCGGCGCCCATCGTCCATGAGAACGGCATTGCCACCGGCGCCAACGCGGTGGTGATTCAACCCGGCAAAATCGACCGTTCCCCTACCGGCACTGGCTGCTCGGCGCGCATGGCCGTGATGCACGCGAAGGGCTTGATGCAGGTGGGCGAACGGTTTATCGGTCGTTCGATCATCGGCTCCGAGTTCCACTGCCGCATTGATTCGCTGACCGAAGTGGCCGGCCGCGCGGCCATCTACCCCTGCATTTCCGGGCGGGCCTGGATCACCGGTACTCACCAATTGCTGCTCGATCCGAGCGATCCATGGCCGCAGGGCTATCGCTTGTCCGATACCTGGCCGGGGGCTTAATCCCAAACACCCGGACCAACGGCTACAAAATCCCCTGAAAAAACCGAAATAGCACTGGCCGAATCTTTTCATTTTAAATATCGTATACGAAATACAATTAACGACCCGGAGGCAACAAATGAGCAAGCGTATTAACTGGAGTGGCGTCTTCCCCGCGGTGACCACTCAATTCAACGATGACTTCACCATCAACCTGGACAAGACCCATCAGGTGATTTCCAACGTGATCCGCGATGGCGTGTCGGGCCTGGTGGTGTGTGGTTCGGTGGGTGAAAACACCTCGTTGACCGCCGAAGAAAAAATCGCCGTCACCGAAGTCGCGGTCGATGCCTCTCGCGGCCGGGTGCCGGTGATTTGTGGCGTGGCCGAATTCACCAGCGTGCAAGCGGCCAAAGTGGCCAACGCCGTGCGCAAGGTGGGCGTCGATGGCGTGATGCTGATGCCGGCGCTGGTCTACAGCTCCAAGCCGTTTGAAACCGCCGAGCACTACCGCTACGTGGCCAAGCATGCCGACGTACCGTTGATGGTCTACAACAACCCGCCGATCTACAAAAACGACGTCACCCCGGACATCCTGATTTCCCTGGCCGACTGCGACAACGTGGTGTGCTTCAAGGATTCCTCCGGCGACACCCGCCGTTTTATCGACGTGCGCAATGAAGTCGGCGACCGCTTCGTGTTGTTCGCGGGGCTCGACGACGTGGTGCTGGAAAGCATCGCCGTGGGCGCCGAAGGCTGGGTCTCGGGCATGTCCAACGTGTTCCCGAAAGAAGGTGAAACTATTTTCCGTCTGGCCAAGGCCGGGCGTTTTGCCGAAGCCATGCCGATCTACGAATGGCTGATGCCGATCCTGCACCTGGATGCCCGTGCCGACCTGGTGCAGTGCATCAAACTGTGTGAAGCCATTGCCGGTCGCGGCAGCGCGCTGACCCGTCCGCCACGCCTGGCCTTGCCGGACGAAGATCGCCTGTTCGTCGAACAGATCATGGCCAAAGCCCTGGCGAACCGTCCGCAGCTGCCGGACGTCGGTCTCTGAGTGAGTGCCGGGCGGGCCTTGGAGGCCCGGCCCGGCTGCCTGTTTTTGTGCCTCTACAGGAAACGTCAGCATGCCCAATCATCAAGACACTCAACGCGCAACCTCGCCCTCCGGACTCAAGCGCGTCGTGGCCGCCGCCATGGCCGGCACGGTCGCCGAGTGGTATGAATTCTTTCTCTACGGTACGGCCTCGGCCCTGGTCTTCGGCCAACTGTTCTTCCGCC
Source organism: Pseudomonas sp. S2_B07 (assembly GCF_054668435.1). NCBI lineage: Bacteria > Pseudomonadati > Pseudomonadota > Gammaproteobacteria > Pseudomonadales > Pseudomonadaceae > Pseudomonas > Pseudomonas sp. S2_B07. The sequence continues at coordinate 6,094,493 of NZ_CP162769.1, read as the reverse complement.
AGACCGACAGCCCCGTCGACGGCATCATCGCCGCGTTCGCGCTGTACGCCGTGGGCTTTCTCGCCCGCCCGCTGGGGGGGCTGGTGTTCGGTCACTACGGTGACAAATTCGGCCGCAAGCGCCTGCTGCAACTGAGCCTGGTGGTGGTCGGCATCACCACGTTCCTGATGGGTTGCCTGCCCGGCTTCGATCAGATCGGGTACGCGGCACCGGTGTTGCTGGTGCTGTTGCGGCTGATTCAGGGTTTCGCCTTTGGTGGTGAGTGGGGCGGCGCGATTCTGTTGGTGTCCGAACACTGCCCGGACAATCGCCGGGGCTTCTGGGCCAGTTGGCCGCAAGCCGGTGTGCCAGCCGGGAATCTGGTCGCGACCGTCGCCCTGCTGCTGTTGTCGTCGAACCTGTCGGAGCAACAATTTCTCGCCTGGGGCTGGCGCGTGGCGTTCTGGTTCTCGGCGGTCGTGGTGTTGATCGGCTACTGGATTCGCACCAGCGTCGATGACGCACCGATCTTCAAGGAAGCCCAGGCGCGTCAGGCTCACACCAAGCAACAACAATTGGGCGTGGTGGAGGTGCTGCGTCACCACTGGCGTTCGGTGCTGGTGGGTATCGGCGCGCGCTTTGCCGAAAACATCCTCTACTACACCGTGGTGACGTTCTCGATCACCTACCTCAAGCTGGTGGTGCACAAGGACACTTCAGAGATTCTGTTTCTGATGTTCGGGGCTCACTTGCTGCACTTCTTCATGATCCCGTTGATGGGGTATCTGTCGGACATCGTCGGGCGCAAACCGGTGTATCTGGTCGGCGCGGTGCTTACGGCATTTTGGGGGTTCGTCGGCTTCCCGATGATGGACACCGGCAACAACTGGCTGATCATGGCGGCCATTACCCTGGGCCTGGCCATCGAGTCGATGACCTATGCCCCGTATTCGGCGCTGATGGCCGAGATGTTCCCGACGCACGTGCGCTATACCGCCCTTTCGCTGTGCTACCAGGTGGCGCCGATTTTCGCCGGTTCCCTCGCTCCGCTGATCGCGATCACGCTGCTCAACAAGTACCACAGCTCGACGCCCATCGCCTGGTACCTGGTCGGTGCCTCGCTGATCTCTGTCATTGCCGTGGGGCTGACCCGGGAAACCCGCGGCAAGTCGCTGCACGCGGTGGATGCCGAGTCCGCGGCGCGCATGGCTGCACTGGATAACGCCGCTCACGTTAGCCCGCGTCGAGGCGATTCGCTGGCGTGAATCCAAAACCTGTAGGCGCGTGGCTTGCCCGCGCCCACAGGGGATGTATTACCTTTTTGCCTGACAGGAGTTTTCATGCCCCAGATCCTCGGCCACAACTACATTGGCGGCACACGCAGTGCCGCCGGCAGCCTCACGTTACACAGCCATGACGCCAGCACCGGCGAGGCGCTGCCCTACGCTTTCGTGCAAGCCACCGAAGGCGAAGTGCACGCCGCCGCTGAGGCCGCTGCCGCTGCATTCCCGGTCTTTCGCACGATGCCAGCGGCACGCCGTGCGGATTTTCTCGAAGCCATCGCCGCACAACTGGATGCGCTGGATGATGAATTCGTCGCCCTGGTCACCCACGAAACCGCACTGCCTGGCGCACGGATACAGGGGGAACGCGCGCGCACCAGCGGCCAGATGCGCCTGTTCGCCCAAGTCCTGCGACGCGGTGATTTTTACGGCGCACGCATCGACCGCGCCTTGCCCGACCGTCAACCGCTTCCCCGTAGCGACCTGCGTCAGTACAAGATTGGCGTCGGCCCCGTGGCAGTGTTTGGTGCGAGCAACTTTCCGTTGGCGTTCTCCACCGCTGGCGGCGATACCGCAGCGGCCCTGGCCGCCGGTTGCCCGGTGGTGTTCAAGGCCCACAGCGGACACATGGCTACGGCCGAACAAGTGGCCGATGCAATCATCCGCGCCGCCGAACAGACCGGCATGCCCCAGGGTGTGTTCAATATGATCTACGGCGCGGGCGTGGGTGAAGCGCTGGTCAAGCATCCGGCGATCCAGGCCGTCGGGTTCACCGGTTCGCTCAACGGTGGCCGGGCGTTGTGTGACATGGCCGCCGCACGTCCACAGCCTATTCCGGTGTTTGCGGAAATGAGCAGCATCAATCCGGTCGTGGTGTTGCCCGAAGCCCTTGATGTTCGCGGCGAGAACATCGCCAATGAACTGGCCGCCTCTGTGGTGCTCGGCTGCGGCCAGTTCTGTACCAATCCGGGATTGGTCATCGGTATGCGCTCCGTGCAATTCAGCGCCTTCACTGAGACCCTGACTGCGCGGCTGGCTGAACAACCGGCGCAAACCATGCTCAACGCCGGCACCCTGCGCAGCTACGAAAAAGGTGTGCAGGCCTTGATTAATCACCCAGGCGTGACCCACCTGACCGACCATGAACAACACGGCAATCAGGCGCGCACGCATCTGTTCAAGGCCGACGTGAGTCTGTTGCTTGAAGGTGATCCGTTGCTACAGGAAGAAGTGTTCGGCCCGACCACCCTCCTCGTCGAAGTGGCCGACAAGGCCGAACTGCGCCAAGCGCTGAACAGCTTGCACGGTCAACTCACCGCCACCCTGATTGGCGAACCCCAGGACTTGCATGAACATGCAGAGTTGCTGGCGCTGCTGGAACAAAAGGTCGGCCGGGTGCTGTTCAATGGCTACCCCACCGGCGTCGAAGTGTGTGATGCGATGGTGCATGGCGGCCCCTACCCGGCCACCTCGGATGCCCGTGGCACCTCGGTCGGCAGCCTGGCCATCGAACGTTTCCTGCGCCCGGTGTGCTACCAGAACTGCCCGGACGCGCTGCTGCCCGCCCCACTGAAAAACGCCAACCCACTGGGCATCGCGCGGCTAATCGACGGCAACACCCACCGAAACCCGATCTGAAAAACACCCAAAACCTTGTTGGAGTGAGCCTGCTCGCGATAGCGCAGTGTCAGTCAACAGAGATGTGGGCTGTGCCGCCGCCATCGCGAGCAAGCTCGCTCCCACAGTTTTTGAATCAAGCCAGCAATGCCATGAGGTCGTTATACAACGCCTCGGGAATCTGCACGCCCTCCACCAGGCTACGCGCCCGCGCTTCGTATCGGCGTTGAGATGGCAAACGTGCGCCCTGCCCTTCAATCCCCTGGAACAACGCTTCGGCCCTGGCCAGATGCACCTCTGTCGAATCCCCCAAAAAGCGTCGTGGGTCCAGGGCAATGATCAGTTCCCCATGGTACGGCGACGATTTGCTGCCCGCATCGTAGGCCAGGGATTCGGCACTGGTCAGGTCGCCGATCAACGGCCCGGCAATCAGCTCCACCATGGCCGCCAGCGCCGAGCCCTTGTGCCCGCCGAATGTCAGCATCGCGCCGCTGTCGAGGACGACGTTGGCATCGGTGCTCGGTTGCCCCTGCGCGTCCACGCCCCAGCCCTCGGGAATCGCTTTGCCAGCACGACGATGCAGTTCGATGTCGCCACGGGCGATGGCGCTGGTGGCGAAGTCGAACACGAACGGATCCTGTCCCTGACGGGGCCAGCCGAAGGCAATGGGGTTGGTGCCGAACACCGGCAAGCGCCCACCGGCCGGTGCCACCCAGGCATGACTTGGATTACACGCCAGCGCCACCAGTCCGGCAGCAGTCAATTGCTCGATCTCCACCCACAGCGCCGAGAAATGCACACAGTGATTGATCGCCAACGCCGCAATCCCGTTGGCTCGGGTTTTCTCCGTCAGCAACGGCAAACCTGCCTGAAACGCCAACTGCGAAAAACCGCCACCGGCATCCACCCGCACAATCGAGGGCGCCTGGTTGATCACTTCGGGTTCAGCCGTGGCCGAGACTTTGCCGGCGCGCAGGGAGTTGACGCACCCCAGAACCCGGTACAAACCGTGGGAGGCACAGCCATCGCGCTCGCCGGCCGTCACCGTCGTCGCCACCGCACGCGCATGGGCCAGGTTAAAACCGTTGTGCAACAGGATCGATTCGGCCAACGCGTGGGCTTCGATCAGGGTCAGTCGGATCATGGTCATCTCCTTGAACAGACCGGTCAGGGTGGTCTATTCGAGGCGACAGGGCTTGATGGGTTTGCACGGAGGGAGTGACGAAATCAGCACAGGTGCTTCACCAAGTGCCCGCGACAGTGCAATGACGATCCCTGCACTGTCGCCCCTGTCGGTCAGGCCTTCGTGCTTCGTACCGCTGGCACAACCACCGCCGATTTCCTGGCCAGCAGGTAGTAAAGAACACCCGGCACCACCAGCCCGACGATCCAGGAAATATCCACGCCGCCCAGTTGCGAAACCATCGGCCCGGAGTAGAAATGCGTGTCGACAAACGGCAGCTGGATCAACACGCCGCTGACATACACGCTGATCCCCAACACGTTCCAGCGACCGTAACGCCCGGCCGGGTCGGACAAGGCCGGGATGTCATAGCGCTCCTTGTTGATGAAGTAGTAGTCCACCAGATTGATCGCGCTCCACGGGGTGAAGAACGTCAGCAAAAACAGGATGAAGTACTTGAAGGAGTTGAGGAACGAGTACTGGCCGACCAACGCGAGCGTGGTCGATGCCGCGACGATCAGCAGCACAAACAGCATGCGCTGGCGGCCGGTGATTTCCAGGCGACTGCGGAAACCGCTGATGATGGTGGCCACGCACATGAAGCTGCCATAGGCGTTAAGAGTGGACACGGTGACTTTGCCGAACACCACGCTCAGGTACAGCAGCGACGCCATCACCCCGGTACTGCCCAGGCCGACGATGGTCGCCACTTCGTGACCGCGAAAGTTGGCACCGGCCAGTGCGGCGGCAAACACCCCCAGCACCATGGATGCCTGGGCGCCGAGCACGGTCCCGAGGCCAACGGCGGTGAACGTTTTCCAGGACGACGTTTTGCTCGGCAGGTAACGCGAGTAGTCGGCCACGTACGGGCCAAACGCAATCTGCCAGGACGCCGACAGCGACACTGCCAACAGGAAAGTGCTCCAGCCAAAGTGGCGGTTTTCCAGGAGCAGGCCGATGTCGTTGAGGGTCATCAAGCGGGTAAACAGGTACGCGAAGGCGATGATGCCGAGCACGCTGGCCACACGCCCCACCAAGTGAATCACCCGATAGCCGAAGATCGTCAGGAACGTGATGCACGCGGCGAAAATCAGGATGCCGGTGCTGTCGCTGACGCTGATCAACTGGGCAATCGCCTGCCCCGACAACACCGCGCCGGTGGCGCTGAAACCGAGGTACATCAGGCACACCAGCACAATCGGGATCGCCGCGCCGTAGACCCCGAACTGCACACGGCTGGAGATCATCTGCGGCAGACCCAGTTTCGGGCCCTGGGCCGCGTGCAAGGCAACGACCGCACCGCCGAGCAACTGGCCGATCAGCAAGCCGATCAATGACCAGAACACATCCCCGCCCAACACCACGGCCAGCGCCCCGGTGACGATTGCGGTGATTTGCAGGTTGGCGCCGAGCCACAGGGTGAACTGGCTGTAGAGGCTGCCATGACGCTCGGCCTCGGGGATGAAATCGATCGAGCGGGTCTCAATCAGGGGACTTCGTTGCTGATTATCGTGGAGCTGAGTCATTATTTTTATTCTCTTCAAAGGTAGAAACCATGCCGAACAGTTCAGCCAGCTGCTACAGAATTGTGTTGAAGCTGAAATTGTTTAGCTGATCGGCATTAGTAGGCGTGGGTTATTTTTGTTGTTCGGTCATGGCCACTTGGCCTACGAACGGCGCCTTGGCCCACACGATCTTGCCCCCCACCACGGTCATCAACACGCTGTTGCGGGCCAACTCATCCTCGGGCACCTGCATGAAGTTTTTATCCAGCACGATCAGGTCCGCAAACTTGCCCACCTCGACCGAACCGACGACGTTCTCCAGCTTCAGTTGCTCGGCGGCGTTGACGGTGATGGTGCGCAGCACTTCGGCACGGGACAACGCAGGGTCGGCATTCAGGCGACCCGCGTATTGGGGGCCATAGCTGTGCGGATTGGTCGGATCACCGGAACGGGTGACACCGACTTTCAGTGCCAGGAACTCATCGAGCGGATCAACCGGCCAGTCGCTGCCATAGGCCACGCGACCACCCGCACGGGCGATGCTGCCCGAAGGCTCCATACGCGAAAATCGAGTAGGCCCGAGGTGATCGCTGGTGCCGTCAACGGTGGACGGTGCCTGCTGCGCCCACTGGAAGGACATGTTGGCGGTCACGTCGAGGGCCTTGAAGCGCCCATAGTCGGCGGGGTCCACGGACTCGTTGTGGGTGACGGTCGGGCGAAAGCCATTGCCGGGCAATTGTTGGCGCACGTATTCGATGCCGTCGAGTGAGTCACGCACGGCGCGGTCGCCGGTGGCGTGCAGGTGCGGATCGAGGCCGGCCTGCACCGCTTGCAACAGCAGCGGCTTGAGCACTTGCGGCGGGAAATACAGCTCACCGACGTTTTTACCCGGCGCCCATTTTGGTGCCTTCTCGGTGCCGGCGTTGCGCAGGTACGGCGTCAACATCGCACCGGTGTCCGCCGGGGCATTGATGATGCCATCCATGAACAATTTGACGTGACGCATGCTCACGCCGGGCGCGACTTTGGCTTCGCCCTGATCGTAGGTCGCGGCCATTGCCTTGGCCTCGGCGATGGTTTTCGCCGGGTCGGCTGCAGCGGCGGCCGGGTCCAGTTTGATCGCCAGCAAGGCCCGGGCGGTCAGTTCACCCGACTGCTGCAAGGTGGTGAAGGCTTTGCCGTTCTCCGGCCCCGACAAGGCATCGAAGAAACTGGTGATGCCTTGCTGGCGCATGGCGTCGAGCGCCGCGCGGGTCTGGTTGAGTTTTTCCGCGTCGGTGGCCGGCGGCACCACGGCGGCCATCGCGTCGGCCGCGCCGTCTTCGCAGATGCCGGTGAGGTTGCCGGCACTGTCGCGCACGTACTTGCCATCCCCGGGGTTGGCGGTGTTTTTGCTGATGCCGGCGACGGCCAGGCCGCGCGAGTTGGTCAGCACGGTGTGGAAATCGGTGGAGCGCACCTGAATCGGCCGGTCGGTCTTGAGGGCGTCCAGCGTCGATTTGTCCGGGTCGCCGTCGAGGCCGTCCATGCCCATCCGGTCCCAGCTGCCGACTTCGAGCCAGACATCAGGCCCCTTGCCCTTGTCGGCATCCAGGCACGCCTGAATGGTGGTCTGGAATTCCTTGCGCGTCATGGTCTGGTATTTCAGGTCGCATAACGTCATGGCGCGGCCGCCGTCACCGGGGTGCATGTGCGCATCGATGAAGCCCGGCATCAGCATGCGCCCCGCCAGATCGATCAATTGCGTTTGTTTGCCGATGTACGACGCCGCCCCTTCATCGTTGCCGACGTAGACGATCTTCCCGCCCGTGACGGCAATTGCCTGCTGCACCGAGTTCTGGCCATCGACGGTGTAGACATAGCCGTTGCGCATGACCATGTCTGCCGGGGTCGAACCCTGGGTCTGGCACCCCACCAGCGCCAGACCGGAAAATGCCGTGGTTGCCGCAATGGCGACAAAAAGCCTGGAGAATTTCAACTGCCTCACCTCTGTTTTTATAGTTTTGGAAGAGGCCCGAACAGCCTGCGCGCAAGCCCCTGATATGCAAGGCATACCCTAGCGTGCGCGGGCGTTGGATGGACCTCCACAAATGAGGAGGGGGCGGTGATTCAGAGGGCTTCGCGGCGGGTTGCCTGTGCAGACAAGACAGCGCCCAGCTCGACTTTGCTTTTCACGCCGAGCTGCAAATAGCAGTTGCGCAGATAAGTGCGCACCGTCGCAGGGCTCAAGCCCAGGATCTTGGCGATCTCTTTATACGAGTGACCGGCCGCGAACAGCATCGCCGCCGTCCGCTCCCGTGGCGCCAGCACCACGCCGCGTGACTGCGTTTCGAGGGACAGAATGACGTGCTTGCCATTCGGGCTGAGGGTCAGCGCACAACGGCCCAGACGCATGACGCTCGGCGCTTTTGGCAGTTGCGCGATCACTTGCGCCGGCAGCATCGAACCGCTCCACCCCGGCACCTCGCGCTGGATCGCCGCACACAGACTGGCGCCGACGTACAGCAGCGTGCCGTCCATGCGCGCTACGCCAAAGTCGCTGGCACCGTTACCGGTGTCGATGCGGATCATGTCCTGCACCTGGAAGCGCCACAGCTGCAACAGGTGATCGCAGAAGGCCGAAAACAATGCGGCCTCGCTGTCGTTGAACCCCGGCGCGTGTTCGCCGCGATACAGGCAGACAAAAAACATCAAACCGCTTTCGGGCAACTCGAAGGTGATGCAGATCACATGGTAGAGGTCATGACGGCGAGCGAACGCGTCGACCTCTACATGGGGATCGGTGTAGCCACTGTCACGCACCACTGCGCCGGGTTGACTCAAGGTGTCATGGGAGAACCGGTCGCTGCCTGCGCTCTTGTGCCATTCGGCGGCAAACGACTCGGGCAGGTCGATGCGCCCGTGCATCCAGCTTTTCGGCGCCACATGGGCATCCGACGTGGACATCTCGCCCCACCACGCCGACGCGAACGGCACCAATGAGCGAAAGGCTTGCAGCCCGTCTTCGATGAATTGCGAAGCGCCGCGCTCCCGAGCCAGTCGCCCGAGGTGCAACACACACTGATTGAATGCCTTCAGCGTCGCCATCGACGGTGTGCCGCCGACCTCACTCCCCTCCTCCATCATCTTGATCCTGTAGGCTGCCTGGCATTTTTTTCGACCATGCCACAAGGCCAGCGATGGCGTCCACAAGCCCTGCATTCATGCGCAAAACAGCAACAGTGTTTGTCCTTCCGACCGCTGTTTGAGGCCGGGGCAAACCCCTAGCATCGTTCCTGCCCGGTGAGCATTTACCAACCGCTCACAAGGTAGAAAACCAACCCTCCTCAAACGATACGGTGAACGCCATGAAACTTTCGAAATTCGCGCTTCTGCTGACACTGGCCAGTCTCGGCGCCCCCGCCTTCGCTGACGATAGTTCTGCAAAGGCCGCAACGGCCAACAGCCCGGTTGAAACCTACACCTACGACACCCACCTCGACATCAAACGCGTCATCAGCGTGTCAGACGTCGGCGATGAGTGTGGCCCGGTACCGGCGCAAATGACCTACGAAGACTCCCGCGGTCAACAGCACGTCCTGCAATACCAAGTCATGGGCACCGGCTGTTCCAACGGTTGAATACCGTGCAGACGATGGAGGGTCGACACTCCATACCGGCGGCACCGGCGTTTACCTGTTTTTGCTTGAACCGACGATTTTCTCATCGGAGGCCAACAGGACCGGAATGTAATCCTTGAGAAAATCCACCCAGGTCTTGATTTTCGCATCGACGAATTTGCGTGACGGATAGATGGCGAACACATTCAGTTCTTCGAAACGATACTCAGGCAACACCCGCACCAAGGTCCCCGCTTTCAAACCTTCCACGGCAGACGCAATCGGTTGAATGCCGATGCCCATTCCGTTGCTGATCGCCACTGTCATCGCGTCGGCGGTGTTGACGTGAAACGGCGACATCGGTGTGCTCACCGTCTCCACGCCTTCGGGCCCTTCGAATACCCAGTTCTCCGCCGGCATCACAGTATTCACAATCCGCAGGCAATCATGTGCGCCCAGTGCAACCGGTGCGTGGGGAATTCCGCGTTTCTTCAAGTACGCGGGCGAAGCGCAAAGAATGCTGTAGGTAATGCCCAGCCGCTGCGCGACAAAGCCTGAATCGGGTAAGTCCCGCGCCAACACAATCGACATGTCATAGCCTTCTTCCAGCAAGTCCGGCAGCCGATTGGTCAGGGTCAAATCAAACATCACCGAAGGGTGCGTCTCTCTGTAGCGAGCGATGGCGTTGATCACGTAGTGATTGCCCACGGCGGACATCGCATGAATTTTCAGCCGACCCACGGGCCTGGTTTGCGCCGTCCCCGCTTCTTCATCGGCTTCGCGCATCTCCTCGATAATCTTCTCGCAGCGTTGCAAATAGCGCAGGCCCGCCTCGGTCAGGGCCAGACGTCGGGTCGTGCGGTTGATCAGGCGTGTTTGCAGCCGCGCCTCCAGGCTGGAAACCGCTTTGGACACGTTAGTGGTCGAGGTGTCCAGCATCGCCGCTGCGGCCGTGAAGCTGCCGCTCTGGGCCACGGCGATGAAACAACGCATGGTTTGGAAAACATCCATCGGTTTTGCCTCGGCGCACAATTGACCAGTCAAAAAAAAGCGGCGGCCTGAGATCAGGCCGCCGCGCTAGCATGGGTTACCTTTTGCCCGGGATAAAGCCCGGAATACCAGTTTCCACCACCGAGTTGAAGCGCACCCGTGTCGTGATGTCCTCCTTGATCTCAAGCATGGCCCGGTGCGGCAGCGTGGTAATGTCAAAGTTTTCCTGAATATGGCTCAGTGTCGCAGACGTGGTCAGAAACGCCACACCGCGCTGCACCGACCAGGCCAAGGCGACTTGAGCCGGGGTTCTGCGCAGGTGTTTGGCGATGCCGGTCAGCACCGGATCTTCCAGCACCGCAGGCTGCATGCCATGACCGAGCGGCGCAAACGCGAGGACGATGATGCCGTGCAGTTTGCAGAACTCCAGCAGCTCCCATTCCGGCAGATACGGGTGGGATTCCACCTGCACCACGGCAGGTTTTATCCGCGCGACTTCGACAATCGCCTTCAACGCCTCAAGGGTGATGTCCGACAAGCCGATGGATTTGCAGCGCCCTTCATCCACAAGCTGTTCCAACGCCCGCCACGTCTCGATCAAGGTCACGCCCGAGTCATAGATCATGTGGCCGAACGGGTCTCGGGGTTCCTGGTCATCACCGGGTTGAAAGGCGAACGGCGTGTGGATCAGGTAGCAGTCAACGTAATCCACTTGAAGGTGCCGGCAACTGGCCTCGAACGCCGGCAACACGCGCTCGGGACGATGGTTGGTGTTCCACAGTTTGGTGGTAATGAACAGGTCTTCGCGCCGGGCCTTGCCCGAGTCGATGAAGGCCTTGAACGCCACGCCCACGGCTTCTTCATTGCGATAACGCTCGGCGCAGTCGAAATGACGGAAACCGGTTTCCAGCGCGTGGGTGACCGCTTGGGTGGTGACGCTGAGGTCGCGGAACAAGGTGCCAAAGCCCACGGCTGGCATCTCGGCCGAGCCGTGGTTCAGTGCAAATTTTGTCTCGCGAAGTTCGTCGTGAAAGGCTTCGTAGGTCATGTCGTTACTCCACTCTCTGAGGCCGCAGCCTTTACTGATATGAACGTTTGGATGCTTCGCGACTGGCGACTCGCTGCTCAAACACGCCAACCGAATTGCCACCCAGGGCGACAAACAGCTGGACGGTGTCGAGGTACTGCGCGGTCTTCACCCTGATCTGTCCCAACAACGCTTGCTCATAGGCGCGCTCGGCCTCCAGCACCTGGAGAATGCTGTTCTCGCCTTGGGCGTACGCTTGCTGGTTCAAGCGAAAACTGCTGTCGGCGGCGCGCAATGCATCTTCCTGGGCGAGGTTTTCTTCGGCGTGATGGTTGATGGCTTGCAGCGTGTCGGCGACCTGACCGAACGATTGGATGACGGTCTGCTGGTAGTCAGCGAGCGATGCGTTGTAACCATCGACCGCCGCCTGGCGTTCAGCCTTGAGGGTTCCACCATTGAAGATCGGCCCCGCCACCCCGGCGGCGAAGCCCCAGAGCGCGGCGCCACCATTACCGGACGCCGACTGTGCGAGAAACGCGGACAGCTCCACATGGGGATAGAGGTTGGCAGTCGCGACACCGACGGCGGCGCTGGCCATGTGCAGTTGCGCTTCGGCTTGCAAAACGTCCGGCCGGGTGTGGGCCATTTCCGAGGGCAGACTGACAGGCACGTTGGCCGGCAAGGCAAATTCACTCAGGTCGAAGTCCGGCGCGATCCAGTCGGCCGGGCCTTTGCCGGTCAGAATCGACAGCGCATGCCGGGCCGAATCACGTTGCTGAGCCAGAGGCGGCAATAGCGTGCGGTCCTGGGCGAACCGGGTTTCGGCCAGCGACACATCGATCTGCGTGGTGCTGCCGTTGGCATGGGCCATGCGCACCAATTCAAGGTTTTTGCTGTCATTGGCCAGCAGTTTTTCCACGGCCTGGATCTGCGCATTCGCCGAGGCCATCAACAACGCCTGGCTGGCGACATTGCCCGTCAAGGTCAGGTACGCCGCTTCGTAGCGATGTTGCTGAAACGCCGTCAATGCTTGCTGTTGTTCAACCTGGCGCTTGTTGCCGCCGAACACATCCAGGTCGAAACCGACCCGAGGCCCGATGGCATAAAAGTTGGAAACCACGGGCTGCGGTCCGTTGTGCGTACGCTGACGACCGGCCTGGGCAGCAAAATCGACCTGCGGATACAGCACCCCTTGCGCCGCCGCGACGGAAGATGCCGCCTGGCGAATGGTGGCATCGGCCGCGACGAGTTCCAGATTGCCTTCGATGGCCCGGCGCACAACGCCGTCGAGCTTGGGCGAACGAAACGCTGTCCACCAGTCGCCGTTGACCTTCTTGCCCAAATCGATGCGCTGGCCAAGACGCTGCTCGGCCTGTTGATCGTAGTGTTGCGACGGACTCGGCGCAGGCATTTGATAATCGGGGCCGACCGTGCAAGCGGTCAGGAACACCAGCACCGCGACCGCGCCGAACGTGGTGTTGATCAGTTGTCTGTTGATGAAACGCGCATTGGATTTCATGAGGCAAACTCCACGAAAACTAGTTGGTCGCAACAGGCTTGCGAAGAAAGATCACCAGTGGGCTCACCACCAGCATCGCGAACATCAAAATCTTGAATTGGCCGACCACGCCGATAAACGCCGCCTGGCCGGTGATCATTTCGTTGAGCCCCGCCATGGCTTGCAGGGACGTCGCCGCCGAATGCGCCGCCGCGCCATACGGCGTCAGGTTGCTGGCCAGCGCCATGTGCATCGCGTGGGTGTTGTTGTAGAAATACAACTGCACGATTGCCACACCGAGGGTGCTGCCGTACACACGCGACAGATTGAACAGACCGGTGCCTTCCGGGCGCAGCGTCGGGTCGAGCGTGCTGAACGCAACCTTGGTCAGCGAGGGCATCAACAGGCCGATGCCGATGCCCTGAATCGCCCCGGCCAGCGCCACCGGCCACCCGTCCATCAGCGGCGAATAACCGAGCATCAGCCAGTTGGCATACACCACGATGGCCACGCCCGCCGCCACGAACAGTCGACGGTCGAAACGCTCCGGAACACGCCCCATCAACAGAAATGCACCAACCAGGCCCATGCCCCGCGGGATGGTCAGCGAACCGGTGGTGTCCGGCGGGTAGCCGAGGATTTCATCGAGCATCGGCGACGTCAGCGCCATGGTCGACAGCAGCACGAAACCCACCGCAAAAAAGATCACCGTCGACAACACGAAGTTGCGGTCGCTGAACAAACGCTTGTTGAGAAAATGCACCTTCGCGGTCAACACATGCACGAGGAACAGGTAGAGCCCGAGTGCACAGCCGATCGCTTCCAGCCAGATTTCGGTCGAGGCAAACCAGTCCAGGCGTTCCCCACGATCGAGCAACATTTGCAGGCTGATCAGCCCCAGCGTGAAGGTGCCGAAACCGAAGAAATCGAACGTCGGGCGTTTCTCGGCCTTCTTCTCGGCGAGCAACAATGCGATCACCAGGAAGATGTACGCCGACAGCGGCAGGCTGATGTAGAAGATCGGGCGCCAGCCAAAATGTTCGGCGACCCAGCCGCCGATGCTCGGGCCGCTGACGATGCCCAACAGCACGATGGCGGTCCACGTCGCGCCGAACTTCGCGCGTTTCTCCAGTGGCAATGTTTCCAGGGCAATCGCCATCGACAACGGCGCCAGCACGCCACTCGCCAGGCCCTGGAAAATCCGCGCGCCGATAAACTCCAGCGGCGTCGAAGCCAGGGTGGCGAGCAACAAGCCCAGGACGAACACGGCCAGCGCGGTTTGGTACACCCGTTTCAAGCCATAACGCCCGGCCAGCCATTGCGCGACCGGCATGGTGATCGCGCTCGCTGCAAGGTACGAGGTGAAAATCCACCCCGCCTGGTCGTCGGTCATCGACATACTGCCTTGAATATGTCTGAGCACGGCATTGGGCAGAGGCAGGTTCGCCGATTGCATATACGTCGCGAGCAATGCGGCCAACCTCAATGAACCCGCGGGAGTGGTGTTCATCAGGAAGCTCCTGCGGTCAACAGCGCCTTGAGCGGTTGCCACCATGGCGTGCGGTGCCCGGTATCGACCTTGACCGTGGCACTGATCCCCGAATAGAGCGGCATCTGCGGGTCGAGCTCGTCGAGTTCGAGTCGCACCGGCACCCGCTGCACCACCTTGACCCAATTGCCGGTGGCATTTTCCGGCGGCAGCAAGGCGAAGTCCGAACCGGCACCGGGGCTCATGCTGATCACGTGGGCCTTGAATTCGTGATCCGGGTAGGTGTCGAGATGAATGGTCGCGGCCTGACCCGGACGCATATGCGTCACCTCCGTTTCGCGGAAGTTGGCTTCCACCCACACCTCGCGATCGGACAACAGCGCAAAGGCTGGCGCGCCGTTGTTGACGAAATTACCCACCTGCAAATCATCGACCTTGGCGACGATGCCGTCGTCCGGCGCATACACCGTGGCGTACGAGAGGTAGAGCTGGGCTTCATCCAGTTGCGCCTTGGCCTCGCGGACGGCCGGGTGGCTGTCGGCCTCGATGTTCGGATTGCCATTCAACGCGACCACGGTGCTGGCGATCTGTTGTTCGATGGAGGCAATACGTTGGCGTGACACTTTCACGTCGGTGTCGGCGCGCTCATAAATCGACTTCGACACGAACTCGGACGCGACCAGTGCCTTCTTGCGCCCAAATTCCTTTTGGTCAAAGTCGGCCGACTCTTTGGCCGATTGCAGTTCAGCCTGTTGCTGGCGGTAACTGGCCTTGAGCCCATCGATGCGCAACCGCGCGACGCTCAACTGGGCTTGTGCGCGGTCAACGGCGATCTGCAAGGGTTTGGGGTCGATGCGGAACAACACCTGGCCCTTGCGAACGGGCTGGTTGTCTTCGACTGCGATCTCGATGACCTGCCCCGAGGTGCGCGCATTGATCGAGGCCTTGGCCACTCGGGCGTAGGCGTTATCGGTCGAGATGTAAGGCTCGCCAGCAACATAGTGGGCGTATCCGATCGCGGCGAAGAGCGCCGGGACACCCACCATCAACAGGGGCCGTACGGTTTCTTTAAGCGTTTTTTTGTTGGGCGCTGTCGGGTTTGGCCCTGGGTGCTCAAAGGTTTGTGAAGCCGGGATATCGAACTGTTTAGTCATGATCGAAAACACCTTTAACCGGGAAGTCAGGGGCTAATACCCATAAAAAACAGCCATACCGTGCGCAGTCAGAAGGATCACTCCGCCGCACCCTGTTTCGTCGCCGCTATACCCCGTTCGAGCGCTGCTTCAACAAACCTGAAATTGAGGAACTTCTGGTTCCTTAATTTTGTGCGATGGTGTAAGAATATGCCTCGACTTACCTTCACACAAGGATTTTGTACGCCATGGCACAAAAAAAGATTACCGAAGCAAAAGGACGTGGACGCCCACGCGCCTACGACCCACAGACCGCACTGCAGCAAGCGCTTGGTGTGTTTTGGAGTACTGGTTATTCCGCCGCGTCGCTGGACAGCATCGCCACCGCAGCGGGCATGAACCGCCCGAGCCTGTATGCCGCTTTCGGTGACAAACACGCGCTGTACATCAAGGCGCTTGAGCAGTACTGGGAATTTGCCGCCGCCGACATGCACGCGGCGCTGACGGACAGCCAACTGACCTTGAGCGAGGCGTTGATGCGTTTCTATGAGGGGCAGCTATCAATCTACTTCTCGGGAGACGGCCAACCCCGCGGCTGCTTCGCGATTGGCACGGCCACCACCGAAGCCGTCGAGGATGTTGAAATCCGTGAGGTGCTGTCGGACCGTCTGAGCCGACTCGACGCCGATCTCGAAGCGCGTCTGCGAACGGCCGTGACTGCCGGCGAACTCAAAGACAACGTCGACCCGGCCGCCCTCGCCGTGCTCGCCTCCTCCCTGCTGCACAGCATTTCCATCCGGGCGCGTGCAGGAAAATCCCGCGCGGAACTGACCGAACTGGCACGCAACGCGGTCAACGTGATCTGCGGTTGAGAGGCTTTATGGCGGGTGAAGGACTTGAAGACATTTTGGCCGATCAGCTCGACGTGATTTTCTGCGGGATCAATCCGGGCATGACGGCCGCCGCCCAAGGGCATCACTTTGCGGGCCGGAGCAATCGTTTCTGGCGCACGCTGCACCTTGCCGGGTTTACCCCCGAGGAGGTGCGCCCGGAAAACGACCGGACCCTCTTGCAGTACCGCTGCGGATTGACCGCCGTGGTCGACCGGCCTACAGCGCGCGCCGATCAGCTGTCGTTGCACGAATTCATCGCCGCCGCTGCCGACTTCGAACAGAAGATCCTGCGCCATGCGCCCCGTGTCGTCGCGTTTCTCGGCAAGGCCGCCTACAGCGCGTTAACCGGCCAGCGAGACATTGCCTGGGGCCTTCAACCCAAGACCTTCGGCAACGCCAAGGTCTGGATTTTGCCCAATCCGAGTGGGCGGAATCTGGCGTTCTCGCTGGATCAATTGGTGGCTGCGTATCGCCAACTCCATCAAAACTTGCACAAATCAACAGTAGGCTAAGCTAAGGATCAGCTTATTGCGCACGATGCTCGCTCCGGCAGGGTTTGGGTGTTTCTGAAGAGCGTCTGCAACAGCTATTTCAGACAGGCCCACACTGTTCACGCAGGACTGACGTGATGACCGAGCCCCTTCTCAGCTTTGATGAACTGAAGCGTGCCGCCGTTGCCGGCGAAATTGATACCGTCCTGGTCTGCATGGTCGACATGCAGGGACGTCTGGTCGGCAAACGATTCCAGGTCGAATTTTTCATCGACAGCGGCCATGAAGAAACCCACTGCTGCAATTACCTGTTGGCCGACGACATCGACATGGAGCCCGTGCCGGGCTATGCCGCTGCCAGTTGGAGCAAAGGCTATGGCGACTTTGTGCTCAAGCCTGACATGTCCACCCTGCGCCGGGTGCCCTGGCTGGAATGCACGGCGCTGGTGCTCTGTGATGTGCTCGATCACCACCATCGCCGCGACTTGCCGCACAGCCCGCGGGCGATCCTGAAGAAGCAGATCGAACGCCTGCGCGAGCGTGGCTATACCGGCATGTTCGCCTCGGAACTGGAGTTCTATCTGTTCGACGAGAGCTACGAGGCGATCCACAAGCGCAACTACCACAAGCCAAAAACCGCCGGCCATTACATCGAGGATTACAACATCCTGCAGACCACCCGCGAAGAGCCGGTGCTGCGGGCGATTCGCAAGCACCTGCAGGCCAGCGGCATTCCCGTGGAAAATTCCAAGGGTGAATGGGGCCCCGGCCAGGAAGAAATCAACATCCGCTACGCCGATGCCCTGACCATGGCCGACCACCACGTCATCATCAAACATGCCTGCAAAGAGATCGCGCAACTGCAAGGCAAGGCGATCACGTTCATGGCCAAGTGGCGTTATGACGCCGCCGGGTCCAGCAGCCACATCCACAATTCGCTGTGGGACAAGAACGGCAAGAAGCCGCTGTTCTTCGATGCCAAAGCCGAATTCGGCATGTCGAACCTGATGCGCTCCTGGGTCGCCGGTCAGCTCAAGTACGCCAACGACATCACCTGTTTTCTCGCGCCCTACATCAACTCGTACAAGCGTTTCCAGGCCGGCACGTTTGCACCGACGCGGGCGGTCTGGAGCCGCGACAATCGCACCGCCGGTTTTCGGCTGTGTGCCGAAAGCAGCAAATCCATCCGCATCGAATGCCGCATCGGCGGCGCCGACCTCAACCCGTATCTGGCCTTCGCAGCCCTGATCGCGGCGGGCCTGGCCGGGGTCGACGAGAAGCTCACCCTCGCCCCGCCGTTTGAAGGCGACGCTTACGTCGATGACCATTTGCCCGAAGTCTCCAAGACCTTGCGCGAAGCCAGCGCCGCACTCCAGAGCTCGAGCATGTTGCGCGAAGCGTTCGGCAACGAGGTGATCGACCACTACGTGCACACCGCCGAATGGGAACAGAAAGAGTACGACCGGCGGATCACCGACTGGGAACTGCAGCGCGGCTTCGAGCGCTATTGAGGTCAGCATGACGGCAACCATCCAACTCATTTCCCCGGTCGATGGCCGGGTGTATGCCGAGCGCCGCTACGCCGACGCCACGCAGATCGAACAGGCACTGACCGCCGCCTCCACCGCCCAGGCACAGTGGAAACGCCGGCCACTGAGCGAGCGCGCGGTTTTTTGCAGTGCGGTGGTGGACGCGATGCTGGCGATGAAAACTGACATCGTGCGAGAACTGGCCTGGCAAATGGGGCGCCCGGTACGCTTTGGCGCGGGTGAACTGCGCGGTTTCGAAGAGCGTGCCCGGCACATGATCGCCATTGCACCTGAAGCCCTGGCGACGATTGAACCCACGCCCGTCAGCGGATTTCGTCGGTACATTCAACGTGATCCGTTGGGGACCGTGCTGGTCATTGCGCCATGGAATTACCCGTACCTGACCGCGGTGAATACGATCATTCCGGCGCTGATGGCCGGCAACAGCGTCATCCTCAAACACGCGTCGCAAACGCTGCTGGTGGGAGAACGGTTCGCCGAGGCCATGGCCAATGCCAACTTGCCGCCCGGTCTGTTTCACAACCTGCTGCTCGATCACCGCCAGACCGCCGACATCATTGGCTCCGGACGCGTGCAGCAAGTGAATTTCACCGGTTCCGTTGGCGCTGGCGAGGCCATGGAAACCGCCGCTACCGGGCGCTTCCTTGGCGTCGGCCTGGAGCTCGGTGGCAAAGACCCGGCCTATGTGCGCGCCGATGCCAATCTTGAACACGCGGTAGAAAACCTGGTGGACGGCAGTTTCTTCAATTCCGGGCAAAGCTGCTGTGCCATCGAACGCATTTACGTCGACAAGACAATCTACCCGGACTTCATCGAACGTTTCGCCGCCCTGACTCGCCAATACGTGCTGGGCAACCCGCTGGATGAAGCCACCACACTCGGCCCCTTGGTCACCCCGGCCGCCGCTGATTTCGTGCGCGGCCAGATCGCCGAAGCGCTGGCCCAAGGCGCCATGGCACTGATTGAACCCACGGCATTTGCCGCTGACGAACCGGGCAGCGCCTACCTCGCGCCGCAAGTATTGGTCGATGTCACTCATCAAATGTCGGTCATGCGCGAGGAAAGCTTCGGTCCGGTGGTCGGCATCATGCCGGTGGACGGTGACGACGAAGCCATCGCCCTGATGAATGACAGTGAATTCGGGCTCAGTGCCTCGATCTGGACTCAGGACCTGGCCGCCGCCGAACGCCTGGGCAATGAAATCGACACCGGCACCGTGTTCATGAACCGCTGCGATTACCTGGACCCGGCCCTGGCCTGGACCGGGGTAAAAAACAGCGGACGCGGCGTCACCCTGTCGCGCCTCGGTTATGAACACCTGACCCGCGCCAAATCCTTCCATTTGCGCCACGAGATCTGAGCCATGAGCCTGACCGCGAACTGGAATTACCCCACGAGCATCCGCTTCGGTGTCGGCCGCATCGCCGAACTCGCCGACACCTGCCGCGCCCAGGGCATTCAGCGCCCGTTGCTGGTCACCGACAGTGGCCTGGCGCGTGCGCCGATGACCCTCGCCACCCTCGACGCCTTGCGCTCAGCGGGCCTCGGTGCGGCGATGTTTAGCGACCTCAAGCCCAACCCGGTCGAAGCCAACCTTGCCGGAGGCCTGGATGCCTGGCGTGCCGGCAACCACGATGGCGTGATCGCCTTCGGGGGCGGCAGCGGCCTGGACATGGGCAAGCTCATCGCCTTCATGAGCGGACAGACGCGGCCGGTCTGGGATTTCGAAGACATCGGCGACTACTGGACCCGCGCCGATGAACGCCGCATCGCCCCGGTCATTGCGGTACCGACCACGGCGGGCACGGGCTCGGAAGTCGGGCGTGCAGCGGTGATCATCGACGAGGCGACCCACACCAAACGCATCATCTTCCACCCGAAAATGATGCCGCGCGTGGTCATCAGCGACCCGGCACTGACCGTCGGCATGCCGGCGAAAATCACCGCCGGCACCGGCATGGACGCCCTGGCGCACTGCCTGGAAGCCTACTGCGCCCCCGGTTTTCACCCGTTGGCCGACGGCATCGCCGTGGAAGGCATGCGCCTGGTGGCCAACGCATTGGTGCGCGCCGTGCACACGCCGGGCGACCTGGAAGCGCGCGCGAACATGCTCGCGGCGGCGGCGATGGGCGCCACCGCGTTCCAGAAAGGCCTGGGCGGAATGCACGCGCTTTCACATCCGGTGGGCGCGCTGTACGACACCCATCACGGCATGACCAATGCGACCTTCATGCCCTATGTCCTGAAATTCAATCGCCCGGCCATCGAAGAACGCATCACCCGCCTGGCCGCGTATTTGCGTTTGCCTTCCCCCGGCTTCGACAGCTTCCTGGCCTTCATCCTCAAGCTGCGCAAAGACATCGGCGTGCCACACACGCTGTTCGAGTTGGGCGTGGACGATCGACAGGCTGATCTGATCGCGGACATGGCCGTGGTCGACCCTTCTGCCGGCGGCAACCCGCTGCCCTTGACCAAGGCCGGTGCGGCAGAGATTTTCGACGCGGCGTTTCACGGCCGCCTGTAGAGCCGTTGACTGTCGGTGCTCGACACATGAAGGCAGCGCACGGCAGGTTGTATCGGTTGGAGACAGGAGCAGTACGACAAGGGGTTGAAAGCCAGCTCGTCCGGCATTCCGGAGGGGCGCGTATCAAAACCTGAAGGGGCACACAACATGAATCCAGCAAGCCAGCCCGGCTCCGACGCCTCGCATGACGAGGACGTCAAGGCGCTGCACAGCATGGGCTACGCCCAGCAGCTCTCACGACGCATGGGCGTTTTCTCCAACTTCGCGATTTCCTTCTCGATCATCTGCATCCTCTCCGGGGGCATCAACTCCCTCGCCCAGGGCACCTCCGGCGCGGGCGGCGCGTCCATCGGCATCGGCTGGCCCATCGGCTGCCTGATCTCCGGGGTGTTCGCCATGGCCATGGCGCAGATTTCCTCGGCGTACCCCACCGCTGGCGGGCTGTATCACTGGGGTTCGATTCTGGGCAACCGCTTCACCGGATGGCTGACCGCGTGGTTCAACCTCCTGGGATTGGTCACCGTACTGGGGGCGATCAACGTCGGCACCTATTACTTCTTTTTCGGTGCGTTCGGCCCGGCATTGGGCATGGAAGACACGACCATGGTGCGGGTGATTTTCCTCGCCGTGCTGACCGGTCTTCAGGCCTTGTGCAACCACCTGGGGATCGGCCTGACCGCCAGGCTCACCGACTTCTCCGGCTACCTGATTTTCGCCACGGCTTTGGCGCTGACCATCGTCTGCCTGATCTCGGCACCGAGCTATGAATTCGCACGGCTGTGGACCTTCAGCAACTACTCCGGCGATGCCGGCGGCGCGGTCTGGCCATCGGTGTCGAACGGCTGGGTGTTCATGCTCGGCCTGCTGCTGCCGATCTACACCATCACCGGTTATGACGCCTCGGCACACACCTCCGAAGAGACGCGCAACGCAGCCATTTCCGTTCCGCGCGGCATGGTCATGTCGGTGGTCTGGTCGTTGCTGTTCGGCTGGGTGATGTTGTGCTCGTTCGTGCTGATGTTGCCGAACATGGACGAGGCGGCCAAGCAAGGCTGGAACGTGTTTTTCTGGGCGATGAACACCCAGGTCAGCCCGACGCTGAAAGTGGCGCTGTATGTAGCGATTTTCATCTCGCAGATCCTCTGCGGCTTGGCGACCGTGACCTCGGTGTCCCGGATGATTTTCGCCTTCTCCCGCGACGGCGGCCTGCCCTTCTCCAGAGCACTGGCCTCGGTCTCGCCAACCTTTCGCAGTCCGGTGGCGGCGATCTGGACGGGTGCCACCCTCGCCGTGCTGTTCGACTGGGGCTCGTCGGTGATCTCGGTCGGGGCCACGCCGGTGTATACGATCGTGGTGTCCTGCACGGTGATCTTCCTGTTCTTCTCTTTCATCATTCCCATCGTGCTGGGCCTGTTTACCTACGGGACCTCGAAGTGGCCGACCATGGGGCCGTGGAACATGGGACGCTTCTGGTACACCGTATTCGCCCTGCTCTCGGTGCTGTCGATGGTGATCATTTTCATCATCGGCATTCAGCCACCGAACGATTGGGCGCTGTACATCACCATCGGCTTCCTGGTGCTGACGGCGATTGTCTGGTTCGGCTTTGAAGCCCGACGCTTCCAAGGGCCGCCGGTGGGCGATGTGATTGCCCAGCGCCAGGCGCAGATTGCGGCGGCAGAGGCGGCGTTGAATAAACGCGCCTGAAGCTACACGAACCCTGTAGCAGCAGGCTTCGCCAGCTGCTACAAAATTGCGTTAGCGTCTCAAAAACGTGGCTTGATGGTTTTCCATTCTGGTTTGTAACGCTGCATCTGTTTCACATCATCGCGCTGGCGAATGCCGCACGTCAGGTATTGGTCATGCAGCTTGCCGAGTTGATCGTGATCCAGCTCCAGGCCCAACCCCGGCGCACGAGTAATTTTCACGCAGCCATCGACGATCGGCAGCTTGCCGCCCTTGATCACCTCTTCGTCCGGCTCCTGCCACGGGTAATGCGTGTCGCAGGCGTAATCGAGATTCGGCACCGACGCGGCGACATGGGCCATCGCCATCAGGCTGATGCCCAAGTGCGAGTTGGAGTGCATGGACACGCCCAGGCCAAAGGTCTGGCACATTTTCGCCAGCGCCTGGGTGTCGCGCAGGCCGCCCCAATAGTGATGATCGGCGAGGACGATCTGCACGCTGTTCAAGGCCACACTGCGGCGGAACTCATCGAAATCAGTCACCACCATGTTGGTCGCCAGCGGCAGGCCGGTGCGTTTGTGCAGTTCGGACATCCCCTCCAGGCCTGGCGTCGGGTCTTCGTAATATTGCAGGTCGTCACCCAGCAGTTCGGCCATGCGAATCGACGTTTCCAGGGACCAGTTAGCGTTCGGATCGATCCGTAGCGGGTAACCCGGAAAGGCCTTTTTCAGCGCCTTGATGCACGCCACTTCATGCTCCGGTTCCAGCGCGCCGGCCTTGAGCTTGATGCTCTTGAAACCATAGGTCTCGATCATGCGCCGAGCCTGGGCGACGATCTGCTCTTCGTTCAGCGCTTCACCCCAACTGTCGGGCTTGTAGGGGGAATCGATGTGCTGGGCGTACTTGAAAAACAGGTAGGCGCTGAACGGAATCTCGTCGCGGATCGCACCGCCCAGCAAGTCCACCAATGGCACGTTCAGCGAGTGCGCCTGCAAATCCAGGAACGCCACTTCGAACGCCGAGTAGGCATTGCTCACCGCTTTGCTGGCGTGAGAGCCGGGCGCCAGTTCGGCGCCGGCGATGCTCGCGGGTTTGTTCGCCGCCACGGTGGCCTGCACGATGGCGCGCAGCTGATTGAGGTTGAACGGGTCGAGGCCGATCAGCTTGTCTTGCAATTGCTGCTGGATCGCCAGCGCCGGCGCGTCGCCGTAACTCTCCCCCAAGCCGATGTAGCCATTGTCGCTCTCGATCTCGATGATCGAGCGCAGCGCGAACGGTTCGTGGATACCGCTGGCATTGAGCAGCGGCGGATCACGGAAAGCGATGGGGGTGACGGTGACTCGTGTGATTTTCAAGAGGCTGCTCCCTTTGGATCTGGTTTCAAAGCGGTGTGACTGACAGTGGATTGCGGCAAGGGGGTCGTGGCGGGTTTACCGGTCAGCGCGCGCAAGGCGTCGCCACGGGGTGCGGTGCGTGCGAAAAAGATCACCACGGCGGCGACCAGTGAGGTGGCGGCCAGGCCGTAGAGCCCGCCCTCGATTGAGCCGGTTTTTTGTTCGAGAAAACCGAATGCCGTCGGCGCCACGAAACCGCCCAGGTTGCCGATGGAATTGATCAGGGCGATCACCGCGGCGGCGATGCGCGCATCCAGATAGCCTTGCGGAATCGGCCAGAACAACGCCGAGGCCGCCTTGAAACCAATGGCCGCAAAACAGATGGCGACGAAGGCGAAGATCGGTCCGCCGGTGGTCGACATGAACATGCCGAACGCCGCAATCACCAGCGTCAACGCCACCCAGGCTTGCTGGTGTTTCCATTGTTGGCCATGGCGGCGAAGCCATACATCGCGACGATGGAAATCAGCCACGGAATCGAGTTGAACAGGCCGACCTGGAAGTCGCCCAGATTGCCCATTTTCTTGATCATGCTCGGCAGCCAGAACGTGGCGCCATAAATGGTCAGGGCAATGGAAAAGTAGATAAAACAGAACAGCGCGATTTGCTTGTCGGCCAGCAGTTTGAACATCGACGGCTTGATTGTCTGCGCGGCTTCGCGAGCCTGCTGCTCCAGCGCGATGGCGCCCACCAGCGCGTCCTTCTCTTCGGCGCTCAGCCACTTGGCTTCACGCGGATGGGATTGCAGCCAGAACCAGACAAAACCGCACAGCACGATGGAGGCAAAACCTTCAATCAGGAACATCCACTGCCAGCCATGCAGGCTGAAACCGCTGACGTTCAGCAGCGCACCGGACACCGGGCCGGAGATGACCGACGCAATGGCCGAACCACTGAGAAAAATCGCCATGGCCTTGCCCCGTTCCGTCGACGGCAGCCACTGGGTGAAGTAGTAAATGATGCCTGGGAAAAAACCCGCTTCGGCCGCGCCGAGAATGAAACGCAGCACATAAAAACTGGTTTCGCCGCGCACGAAGGCCATGGCCATGGCGGCGGCGCCCCAGGTGAACATGATGCGCGTCAGCCAGGCGCGAGCACCGTAGCGTTGCAGCAACAGGTTGGAGGGCACTTCGAAGATCGCGTAACCGATGAAGAACAGCCCGGCGCCCAGGCCATAGGCTGCGGCGCCGATGCCCAGGTCGGTTTCCATGTGGCTGCGCACGAAGCCGATATTGACCCGATCGATGTAGTTGACGATGAACATCACCACAAACAGCGGCAGCACGTGGCGTTTCACCTTGGCCGCGGCGCGGGCGAGCACACGCGGGTCTGGCGGATTCTGGAGGGTATTCAAGAGGCAACTCCCGATCATTGTTTTTTTTAGGGACGAGCCGATCATGGACGCGGCAATTGATCCCGTCTAATCTAACTTGGCATTCGATTGATACCTGGATTAGATCAATGTTCGAACTGACTCAACTGCGCTGCTTCACCACAGTGGCCACCGAACTCAACTTTCGGCGCGCCGCCGAACGCCTGAACATGACGCAACCGCCGCTCAGTCGACAGATCCAGTTGTTGGAGCACCATCTGGGTGTCGAGCTGTTCACCCGCACCACCCGCAGCGTCGCCCTCACCGCCGCCGGTCGTGCCTTCTTCATCGAAGCGCAGAACCTGCTGGAGCGCGCCCAGCAAGCCGCCGTCACCGCCCGGCGTTTTGCCGAAGGCGACATCGGCTCGGTCAACATCAGCTTCGTCGGGAGCGCGGTGTACGAATTCCTGCCCAAGGTCATCGCCGAAGCACGGCTCAAACAGCCCCACGTCAAAATCGACCTGTCGGAAATGAACACCTACCAACAGCACGAAGCCCTTCGCGCTCGGCGGATCGATCTGGGCATCGTCCGCGCGCCCTTGCTGGAACCGGGCTACGCCACCGAGTGCCTGGTGCGTGAGCCGTTCGTGCTCGCCGTCCCCAGTCGCCACCCGCTGGCGACTGCCGACACCGTGTCCGTCCAGGACCTCGACGCGCAACCGTTCCTGATGTACTCCCACGCCGCCTACCCGCCCTTCAACGAACTGCTGACCGGGATGCTGCGCTCCGCCCGCGTGGCCCCGGAATACGTGCAATGGCTCGGTTCGTCACTGACGATTCTGGCGCTGGTCAACGCCGGAATGGGCCTGGCCCTGGTCCCGCGTTGCGCCACCAGCGTGGTGTTCAAGAACGTGGTGTTCCGGGATATCGATCTGGGGGAAGGCGTGCAGAGTGAGCTGCATCTGATCTGGCGCGAGAACAATGACAACCCGGCGTTTGCGATGTTGCTGGAGGGGATCAGGAAGGCTGTGAGGGAGGGATGGGGCGTGTGAAAGCATCGATCAAACGATGAATACCTGTGGCAAGGGGGCTTGCCCCCTCACCACAATCAGCGGTTACACAGAGGGCTCAACCTTATCCAGCACCCGGTTCGCCGTGATCTCCGCCACCATGATGCTGTTGGAAATACCCAGCAAGGCGTAGCGCGACTCACCCTCCAGGTGATCCACCAATTGATGGACCATCACATCGACCGACGCCAACGTTTCGACCAAAAACACGGCCAGGGTTTCGGTCGTGGCCGCCGGGTCCACGGAAAACAGCGTACTGCGCGTGCGCTGGGTGGCTTTGATGTCCGCGTTTGACGGGAAGTGAAAATTGAGCGCGCGCTCGGCGGCGGCGTGGAGTTTTTTGGAGTCGAGGGTTTCGTATGGGGATGCGGGGTCGGTATCTGGTGGATCGGTTTCTGGCGATTCGGTATCTGGTGGATTGGGCGTTACTTTGAACATTGGCTCTAACCTCATAAGAGTGAGGCTGCAACCCGCTCGCGACTAAACGATAGGGAGGCAGCTGTGCACAGGTTAGTCGACCGATGAGCCAAGAAATCGGCGCGCCGAAGCGCCCTGCGCACAACCGCCATCAAGTGCAGGCATGGGATACCTGGCTGATAGGGACACTGTGCGTCTTGACATCAACGGGCGACTAAACCCGATCACTGATGGGCAGTGACGGGAATCAAATTACCGAGGGAGCCCAAGGCGCACAAGCCGGCGGATTCTGGCGTAGCCGTAGGCAACGGCGCAAGGTTTTGTAGCTTTCAGGACGTAACATGGAGGGCGTTTAAACACGCGCTTTCAAAAGTTGTTGAATGAGCCGACACGTAGTTCCTAAAGACTCCTGTCGTGGGAATGATCAATAACCTGTGGCGAGGGGGACGGCTTTATTGTTCCTGCCGTCTGAAGCCGTTCACTTCTGCGGAACGACAAAACTCACTTCCGTATGGGTGAGAATCTTGTGAGTCGGATCCGCCACTTCAAGCAGCACCTTATGCGTGCCGGGCGTCAGCCCAACCACGATAATCGGATCTTCACTGGTGTGCGCCCATGTCCCTTTCCAGTCGTCGACGGTCACATGCAGGTGAGCGAGACGGGGTGATACGTCAGCAGCCGTTTTGCCAAACACCGGCATGATCCTGGCGTGTTCTATTTGATACTGGATGATGACAACCCCGCGGGCGAGCGGCTCGGCAAGCGGCGGATAGGCGATGAGCGTGGGCACCGCCTCGGATTCCAGCGGGAGGATTGCCGGTGGCTGCTGGGGGGCTGCAATGCCTTGACCGCTTGCGGCGATGTAAAGAAAGAATGCCGACGCAACGGCCAAGGCATTTCTGAGCGCGACGGGCATGATTGTTCTCCCGTGAGATAACTTAAGGCTAGATCAAACTTGGCAGTTGTCGATATGGCACAGAACGTGCCGCATCCTCTCGAACGCCGCACACCCTCAACGCCCGATGGATGACTTATCGAGTATCGCTCGATACCCTACCTCCCCGTTCCCAGTCCAACGCCCCTTTCACCCAGGCGAGCATGTCATGAAATCCCCCGCAGGTTTGCTGCTGTCGGCTATCGAACTGGACCGTGCCAGCGCCATTCCCCTGTACCGCCAACTGTATCTGCAAATTCGCAAACAGATACTCAACGGCAGAATCCAGGGGGGCGTGCGTCTGCCGTCGACGCGGACCTTGAGCCAGGAATTGGGGCTGTCGCGGATCACCATTCTCAATGCGTTCGATCAGTTGATTGCCGAAGGTTTTCTGGCCTCGCGCACCGGTGCCGGTACGTACGTCGGCACGGAGTGGGAAAACCGGGGGATCGAGGACGAGCAAACGTCCCAGCCACCGCGCCTGTCGGACCTGAGCCAGTCAATGCTGTCGCTGCGCAGCGATCATTTTCGCGGGGTGTCCTATACCGACTGGGACCCTGCGACCCCGACCTCTTTCCTGCCCAGCCACAGCACCTATGAAGCCTTCCCGCAGGCGATCTGGCGGCGCCTGATGAACCGCCATCTGCTCAAGCCCACCAAGGCCATTCTGGGATATGGCGAGTTGCAAGGCTTGCAGGCGTTTCGCGCGGCGATTGCCGAATACGTTTTCGATGCGCGGGGCATCGACTGCGATGCCGGGCAAGTGGTGATCGTTTCCGGCGCGCAGCAAGCGTTCAACCTGCTGGGCATGTTGCTGCTCAATCCGCAGGACAGCGTCTGGATGGAAGATCCGGGGCACATCGCCGCGCGCATTGCGTTGCAGGCCCAAGGGGCGCAGGTGATTCCCTTGCGTATCGATGAACAGGGGATCGACGTCCAGCAAGGCCTGGCCGAGTGCCCTGATGCCCGACTGGTGTTTTGTACGCCGTCGCGCCAGCACCCGTTGGGTGTCACCCTCAGTTATGCGCGGCGCCAGGCGCTGATCGACTGGGCGGCGCAGCATCAGAGCTGGATCATCGAGGACGATTGCGACAGTGAGTTTCGCTACAGTGGCCGCCTCCTGCCGGCGCTGTATGCCATGGACCAGATGGCCCGGGTGATCTACGTCGGTACGTTCAGCAAAGTGCTCTTCCCGTCACTGCGACTGGGTTACGTGATTCTGCCGCAGGCACTGGTCGAACCCTTTTGCACGTTGCGTGCGGTGATGGATCGCAGCCCGCCCACCCTGCTTCAGGCGACGACAGCAGACTTCATGGGCGAAGGCCACTTTCTGGGGCACATCCGCCGCATGCGTGCGCTGTACAAGGCGCGCCAGCAGGCCTTGATCGGAGAGCTTGAAAAGCAGATTGGCAGCTTTTTCAGGATCACCCCGGCGGACGCCGGCATGCACCTGATCGCCTGGCTACCCGCCGAACTCAGTGACATCGAAGTTGCCCGGCAACTGGCCCAGCGCAACATCCACACCTACGCCTTGAGCGACTACCGCATCCAGCATGCCCTGCCGCCGGCGCTGTTGATCGGCTTTGCCGGCACACCCGAACACCAGGCCCGGGAGCGTGTCGAGGCGCTGGCCCAAGCCTTGCGCGCATTGGGTTATCTGCCGCCGACCACTTGAGGCGAGGCAAGTGGTCTTATCAAATAACTGATAGTGGATCTATCGAGAGTTCCTGACTGGCGCGATAAAGGCTGCGCCGGCAGACCCGGTGTCTGAACCAGGAACGACTCTAATGAACAATAAGATCCAGGAACGATTCAACGCCTTGCTGAGCCATAAAGTGGTCGAAGACGGGGCTGTCCCCGTGCTCACGGATGCACTGGCCCGGCGGTTGCTTGAGCGTCTGGGGCAATTGCGTCTGTTTGCCCACGCCTACCCGCTACTGACCAACCTCACCCACGGCCGTGTGACCCCGGCCGACCTGCTGGACTTCGCCTATCGCCACGAGCTGCAAGGCCTGAGCCTGCACTTGCTCGACGGCGAGGAAAACAGCCTGAGCCAGATGTCACCCGTGCAACTCCAGGCGTTTGCCGCCAAGGCCAAGGCGCTGGGGCTGGATGTACACCTGGAAATCAGCAGCACGCGGAAAAAGGATGTCGACCAGGTGATCGCCATCGCCAGGGCGCTGGGGGTGCGCAACATCCGTGTTTACTCGCGGTACGAGGGCACGCTGTCACAGGTCATGGAGATCATCGAAACCGACCTGCAGTACCTCGCGCAGCAAGCCGATGAACACGACCTGTTCTTTGACTTCGAGCAGCATGAAGAACTCAAGAGCGGCGAAATCGCGCAACTGCTCAATCGCCTCAACCACCCTCGCCTGCATGCCCTGTTCGACTTCGGCAACATGATCAATGCCTGCGAACAGCCTTTGCAGGCCCTGCGCAACCTGGGGCCGCACATCCGCCAGACGCACATGAAAGGCGTACGCATCGTCCCCGAACACAACGGTTTCGGCCATTACGGTGTACTGCAGGGCAGCGACGAAGACGATCTGCCCAGCGCCCGCCTGCTGTTCGAATTGTTGATGCTGGGCGAAGCCACCCCACAGGTGATCGCCTTCATTCTCGAGCAGGAAAACCACTACGTGGCCCCCGCCTTCCGCCAGAGCATCGAGGCCGCCGATCCGTTCATTGCTTACCGGGAGATGAGCGAAACGCCGCTCCCGAACGGCTTCTCGCTGGAGCAAATGCTGGCCGATGAACACCGCTGGGCAAACAACCAGGTCGCCTATGTCCGTAGCCTGCTGGCCGAACTGCGCACCTTGGCCGAACTGACCCTGGCCAGCCCTTCCAACGCCTGACCCTGACGACCCGATTACGCCCGGAGAACAATAATGACAACTCAAAACAAGGCCAAATGGCTCCGATTCCTGATCCTCATCCTCGGGGGCGGCACCATCTACAAACTGGCCAACCTCAAGGACGCCTTTTACGTGCCCATGCAGGAATTCATGGGGTTGAGCCACACTGAAATCGGCATGTTGCTCAGTGCCAACGCGATCATCGCCACTGCGCTGTTTGTGCTGGGCGGCCTGCTCGCCGATCGCTACGACACGCGCAAGCTGATCCCCCTCGGCCTGATCGGCACCGGTGGCCTGGGGTTGTACCTGGCGACCTTTCCGCCCTTCAGCAATTTACTGATCGTGTTCAGTCTGTTAGCCGTGTGCGCCGACTGCCTGTTCTGGCCATCGCTGCTCAAAGCCATCCGCAACCTGGGTGACGATCAGGAGCAAGGCCGGTTGTTCGGCCTGCTCGAAGGCGGGCGTGGCGTGGTGGATACACTGGTGGCGTTTTCGGCGCTGGGCGTGTTCGTCGCCATGGGTTCGGGCGAAACCGGCCTGAAGTCGGCGATCCTGTTCTACTCGGTCATCGACATTTTGGCCGGCACCCTGACCTGGTTCCTGCTCAAGAGCGGCAACGCGCAGTCGGTGGCCAAGCCCAAGAATGGCCTGGCGAACCTGATGGAAGCGATCAAGGTTCCAGGCATCTGGCTGGTCAGCCTCAACGTGTTCATGGTCTACATCGTCTATTGCGGCCTGACCTATTTCATTCCCTACCTCAAGGAAATGTACGGGTTGCCCGTGGCATTGGTGGGCGCCTACGGCATCATCAACCAGTACTTCCTGAAGATCCTCGGCGGACCTGCCGGCGGTTTTATTGCCGACAAGCAATTCAAGAGCACCAGTCGCTACCTGAAGTGGGCATTCCTGGCGCTGTTGCCGCTGATGGGCGTAATTATGTTGATTCCGAAAAGCCCGGGCTTCATCTATGCGGGCATGGCTGCCACCCTGTCCTTCGCCTTGATCGTGTTCTCCATGCGCGGGGTGTTCTGGGCGCCCATGGGTGAAGTCGGCATTCCCCAACACATCACCGGCTCGGCCTTCGGCATCGGTTGCCTGATCGGCTATGCGCCCGGCATGTTTGCCTACGTCATCTACGGCGCGATCCTCGATCATTTCCCCGGTGAACAGGGTTACAACTATGTCTTCACCTTGATGAGCCTGCTGGCCGTCGTGGGCTTCATGGTGTCGAGCCTGCTTTATCAAGCGGTGCGCAAAAAATCCGTGACCACTGACGGCATGAGTGCGGCGCAAGCCTGATCGTCGAGTGCAGAGGTCATCGGCATTGACGATGACCTCTGCCTCGCCCGTCACTCAATGCGGCGCGCGAGGAATCGTCTTCAGTAGGTCTTCAGGGCTGATGTAACCCACCACCGGCTCTGAACCACTGCCCGGCAGCGGCAGGTCAAGGATGTGGCCCTTGATCTTGCCGATGACGTGCATTTCGCAAGGCTTGCAGTCGAACTTCAGGGTCAGCACTTCGTCACCGTGCACCAGTTGCATTGGCGCGACTTTGGTGCGCACACCGGTCACGCCTTTGGCTTGCTTGGGGCACAGATTGAAAGAGAACCGCAGGCAGTGCTTGGTGATCATCACTGGCACTTCCCCGGTTTCTTCATGAGCCTCAAACGCCGCGTCGATCAGCTTGACGCCGTGGCGGTGATAGAAGTCCCGGGCCTTCTGGTTGTAGACGTTGGCCAGGAACGACAGGTGCGACTCCGGATACACCGGCGGCGGCGTGGTTTCGGCCTTGCGGTGACCTCGCGGGTGGGCGAGCAGCCGGGCCGCGGTCAATGCCTCGATCACTTCGCGACGCAAGGCTTTGAGCTGCGAGTTGGGAATGAAGAACGCCTGGGGTGCATCCAGCTCAATGGCAGTGGCGTGGTAGTCCGTGGTGCCCAATTGACCGAGCAGGTCGCGCAGTTGCTCCAGGGCCTGCTCCGGCTTGTTGGCCAGACCGAACGGACCGTCCAGCGACAGGCTGGCGCTGACGCCCTCCTCGCTCGTGGCGGTCAATTGCAGGCGCTGCTCATCCAGACGGGCCACCCAACTCAAACCGATACGGCGTTCGGCAGAAGTCTTCTGCAAGGCCTGCTGCCAGTTATGGTCAAGGTTGCGGCTCAGTGGATGGTTGGGCCGCAGCTTGAACATCCCGTCTGGCATCTCGTTGGGTTCGACCCGGTAGCGATAGCGCTTCTGGCCGTCTTCGAGGAATTCACCCTTGGGCTCGGCGATGTTGGCGCGGAAACCCACCACCTCGCGTTTGATCTGCACGTTGAGGCCGTCGCCATTGGACAGCGGCTCGAAGGTCACCACCTGCAAATCACGCTTGCCGACCTTCTCCACCACGCCCACCGACAAGCCCGTGAAGGTCGGCGAGTCGAAGGCGCCGATGTCGATCTTGCGATCAGTGACGAAGTAATCGGTGCTGCCACGGTGGAAGGTCTTGTCCGGGTCGGGCACGAAGAAGTGCGCGGTGCGGCCGCTGGAGGCCCGCGCCAGGTCCGGGCGGTCTTCCAGCACGTCGTCCAGACGCTGACGGTAATAGGCCGTGATGTTCTTCACATAGCCCATGTCCTTGTAGCGCCCTTCAATCTTGAACGAGCGAACCCCGGCTTCGACCAACGCCCGGATGTTGGCGCTCTGATTGTTGTCTTTCATCGACAGCAGGTGTTTTTCGTAGGCGACGACGCGGCCTTGGTCGTCCTTGAGGGTATAAGGCAAACGACAGGCCTGGGAGCAGTCGCCACGGTTGGCACTACGACCGTTCTGGGCGTGGGAAATATTGCACTGCCCGGAGAACGCCACGCACAACGCGCCGTGGATGAAGAATTCGATCGCGGCATCGGTCTCGTCGGCGATGGCGCGAATTTCTTGCAGGTTCAGCTCGCGGGCCAATACCAGTTGGGAGAAACCCGCCTGGTCCAGAAACTTCGCCCGTGCCAGCGTGCGGATGTCGGTCTGGGTGCTGGCGTGCAGCTCGATCGGCGGGATATCCAGCTCCATCACCCCCAGATCCTGAACGATCAACGCGTCGACGCCGGCATCGTACAACTGATGAATCAGCTTGCGCGCCGGCTCCAGTTCGTTGTCATGCAGGATCGTGTTGATCGTGGTGAACACGCGGGCGTGATAGCGACGGGCGAACTCCACGAGTTGCGCAATATCGCTGACTTCGTTGCAGGCATTGTGCCGGGCGCCGAAGCTCGGGCCACCGATGTACACGGCGTCGGCGCCATGCAGGATGGCCTCGCGAGCGATGCTCACGTCACGGGCGGGGCTGAGCAATTCCAGGTGATGTTTGGGAAGAGACATATTTTTTATCTGGTTATCACGGTAGGTGCGCATTGTAGCGGGCAAAAACGAGATGGGCACGTGGGGCGACGGAATGAGGGTTGTTGCACACCTGCACAGCAAAAGCAGCACTTGCCGACACCCACTTGCAGCGAGTGTCAGCAAGGGGTCGCACTACTTCGATACCACCACCGCCGGTGGCTGCCAGCTGCCTTCGCCAGGGGGAAGAATCGAAGGCGGTGCGGTCTTCGGCCAGTAGAGACGCATCACCAGATAGACCGTGTCGTCAGGTGCCGGCAGCCAGTTGGCTTCCTTGGCCTTGCCGGGGGAGTCCTTCTGGATGTAAATCGTCAGTGAGCCATCCGTGTTTTTCTTCATGGCCGACAGCATCGGCGAATTGATCAGGTAACGGTTGAGCGGATTCTTGATCAGCAGTTGGCTCTTGCCGTCGTACAGGGTCACCGACCAAAAGGCATTGACCGGCGGCAGCTTGCCGGCCGGGAAGGTAAGCGTGTAGTTGCGCTTGCTGGTATCCAGCGTCTGGCCGTTGCCGTCGGTGCGGGTATAGGGGTACATCGCCTCAACGGCGTCATTGCCGTAAAGGCCGCCCTTCGCGGCACCGGCACGCATCAGCCAGTCGGCCTTGTAGAACGCCTGGTCGCCGAAGAACGCACCGACGTTCCAGCCATTGATGTTTTTCATGCCGCTCGAGAGAAACTGGTCCACCTTCTCATCGCCGGCCTTCATTCCCAGCAAGACTACCGCTTTGTGTTCGAGCGAGAGGTCTTTGAATTCGAAGCGCCGGCCGGGGCCTACGCCGATGCTGGCCAGCTTCGCCCGGATCTGCTTGTCGTCAGCCGATGGCGGCACATACTCCAACGCGGCCGACAGGTACTCGAAGAAATTGTCCTTGATCCCCGCCGTGGTGGCCGGCACGAAATCAATCTTCGGGGCCGCGGGCGGCGCTGGTTGATGGAGGAAGGCTGAAAGCGGCTGGACCTTGTAACCCGCCTGAACCTTCTCGACATTGGGCATGTCGGCTGGATTGAACAACTGGGTCCGGATCAACGTCAGGGCAAAGGGGGTCGTGGAGGTGAACACTTTATCGATGCCAGGCGGTGTCGCCCCTTTCCAGTCAGGGCCTGCAATCAGATAGCTCCCGGGCGCGCTGGCCGTTGCCCGGCTGCCGATGTAGCCAAAGTTATAGGTGTTGCCGTCGATCAGCTGCACCGAGTAATAGCGCTTTTTGGAGACTGCCGGCACGGTGATCACCAGAGGCTCGGCACGCAGGTCGGTCCAAAGTATCGAGTATGGAGTGTCGCTGTTTGGCGTAATGACGGCAGTGTCAGCGGGCGTCGCGACCCGATGTTCGTTATACAGTCGGTTGAAAGGCGCCTTGAACTGGCTGGACTTGGGGTCCACCGCGAACTCGTTCATCACGGCGTAGTTCATCACCAGCGGCAGGCCGTAGATAAAGCCTTCCTCGGCGATAGCCTTCGTCTGTTCGAGGCTCGGCGCGGGTACGCCCTTGGCCACATCAGCCTTGTCTGCCTGTGTGATCGGATCGTTCTTGCTCGCACATCCCGTGAAAAGCGTTGAACCCACCACGACAAGTGCCGCAACTAATGTCCAGCCCCGGTTAAACGTCCTGTTCATGTCCACCTCGTTTGTTCTGAGCAAGTTGGCACCACGCCAGTCTGACGACTGAATGCCTGCAAGAACCCTAGGCACAGGGTTCCGGCTCGTCAAACGGACAAGGACAATTTTGAGTTCATCACTGATTGACGGTGCTTCGCGATGTGAACAAGGCCATCACTGCCGCGAGCACCAGCAAGATAGCGCTGGCGAGAAAGGTCATGCGATAGCCGCTCCCGTCGAACAACAGCCCGCCGAGGGTAGAGCCCAGGGCAATGGATAGCTGAATGACCGCCACCATCAGGCCGCCACCGGCTTCAGCATCCTTGGGCAACGCCTTGGCCAACCACGACCACCACCCCACAGGTGCCGCCGTCGCGATCAGGCCCCACAGCCCCAGTAATACAAAAGCAGCCACGACGCCACCGCCAAGGACAATCAAGGACAGTGCAATGGCGGCCATTAAGAGTGGAATGCTGACCAGGACGCGGTACAGGCCGGTTTTCAGGAAACTGCCGATCAGAAGGGTCCCGACAAAACCCGCCACGCCGATGACCAGCAGGATCATCGACAACAGGGAGACCTCTACACCCGTGACGGTCTCCAGAAACGGGCGCAGATAGGTGAACAATACAAACTGCCCCATGAAGAAAATGCCCACGCTCAACATGCCGAAACGGACCAATCGGCTCTTCAACAATCGAAAGACATTGCCCGTGCCCGCTTTACGCGGCGCCGCCGTCATGGCCGGCAGGCTGATCCACTGCCAGATCAATGCGATGATCGCTACCGGAATCAGGCAGAGAAAAGCGCCCCGCCAACCGATGACACTCCCCAGGTAGCTTCCCAGCGGGGCGGCCACTACGGTTGCCAGTGCATTGCCACCGTTGAAGACTGCCAGCGCCTTGGGCACGCTATGGGACGGCACCAGGCGCATGGCCATTGCCGCCGACATCGACCAGAACCCGCCGATCACCACGCCGATCAGCGCACGCCCCATCATGTACACCGTATAGTTTGGCGCCAGACCGACCACCAGCCCCGACACGCACATAATCCCGGTCAGTAGCAGCAACAGCGTCTTGCGGTCCATTGCGCCCGCAAGCCTGGAAATCGAAAGGCTTGTCAGCACCGCGAAAGCGCCGGAGATGGCAATCCCATACCCGGCCAGTCCTTCACTGATGTGCAGATCCGACGCAATCGGCGTGAGTAAACTGACAGGCATGAACTCGGAGGCGATCAGCGCGAATACGCACAGTGTCATCGCAAAGATGCCACTCCAGTAAGCCGGCCGTTCCCCAGTTCCCGGCGTGCCGAGGGCATCACCTGTCGGGGTGTCGAATACAGGTGTCTCGCTCATCCTCAGTACTCCGTTCCAGATAGGTGACAGAGCTTGACGGATTCGAGATACCTTGATTAGTAGGTGTAATCTTCATGTGCTTTTGAGAAAAACTCAGCAATGGCCCATACCAAAGTCAACGATCTCCAAGCTTTTCTGGCAGTGGCACGCGATCAAAGCTTCACCAAAGCCGCAGCCAAACTGGGCATTACGCCTTCTGCACTGAGTCATACGATCCGGGCACTTGAACAAAGACTGGGAATACGTCTGCTCGCCCGCACAACACGCAATGTGTCGCCGACAGAGGCAGGCGAACGATTGATGCGCTCGATCGCCCCGCTTTTTGATCAGATCGCGGTCGAGATTGAAGCCTTGAGCGAATTACGGGACAAGCCCAGTGGCACGATTCGTATTTCCTGCACCGACGATCAGATTGAGTTGTGCATTCGGCCGATGCTTGCAGGCTTCTTGAAGAATTACCCGGATATCACCCTGGAGTTCTACGTCGACTATGGATTCACCAACGTGGTCGAGGAACGCTTCGATGCCGGCATTCGCCTGGGCGAATCGATCAGCAAGGACATGATCGCCGTTCGCATAGGACCGGATTGGCGGTTGGCGGTGGTGGGCTCTCCAGCCTATTTCGAACGCAACCCGGCACCCACAACCCCCTATGAACTGACCGGGCATGACTGCGTGAATATCCGACACAGGCCATCAGGGGCGATTTACGCCTGGGAGTTTGAACGAGATGGCCGGGCGTTTACGGTCAAGGCAGATGGGCCACTGGTTTTCAACAGCATCATGCATGTTCTCAATGCCGCCGTTGATGGCATTGGTCTGGCCTATGTACCCGAGGAATTGGTCGCACCGTATCTGGCCGACGGCCGCCTCAAAGAAGTCCTGGCCGACTGGTGCCCCGAGTTTCAGGGTTACCACTTGTATTACCCCAACAGACGCCAGACGTCTCCCGCCTTTTCTGCATTGGTGGAGGCGCTGAAATATAGAAGCTGAGTGTTCTGTATTCGACGCGCTGCAACGTCTGTTACAGCTCTAAATCAGCCAAACGGAGCCAATCTGATACGGTTTTTTATTGTGGATCTGAGTCTGTTCTGTGGCTGGGTCGGTGTTCTATAAAGAGCGGGATCGGAGTGCGAGCGGACTGCACCCGACCGCCCACTTTTCCAGACTCTTTGAAGATCGGATGGTCTCGGCAGTCCTCAGGAACCATCATGAATACCCTCTGCACGAGCTTTCACAGCGTGGCTCTCCCCGAGTCGCAGCGTGACATTCTCGGCATGATCGCGACCAATCATCCACTGGGCGACGTTCTGGCCGCCATCTGCCTGATGCTCGACGCACAAGAGCCTGACACGCGTTGTTCGATACTGCTCACCGATGCTCAGGGCAAGCATCTGCTGAACGGTGCGGCGCCTGGCCTACCGCCTGAATACAGTCAGGCCATCCATGGCATGCCCATCGGTCCACA
This sequence comes from Pseudomonas sp. S2_B07, assembly GCF_054668435.1. Taxonomy (NCBI): domain Bacteria; kingdom Pseudomonadati; phylum Pseudomonadota; class Gammaproteobacteria; order Pseudomonadales; family Pseudomonadaceae; genus Pseudomonas; species Pseudomonas sp. S2_B07. Next base: position 6,056,265 of record NZ_CP162769.1, on the reverse strand, counting down.
GGAAGGGACCTGCGGCACCGCAGCATTCCGGCGCGAATTGGTGGTCACCGTAGACATTGCCCTGGATCCGAGCTGGGAGCGTTTCCGGAGTCTGGCGCTGGGGCACAATCTGCGCTCCTGCTGGTCGTTGCCGTTATTCTCGCATCAGGGCTGTGTGGTGGGGACGTTTGCGCTGTACCAGGATCGGGCCAATGGACCGAATGAGGCGCAGATTCAACGGCTGACCTGTGCGGCGCAGCTGGCGGCCATTGCGATCCGCCATGAGCGTGACGGCCACCGTCTGGAGGAAAGCGAACAACGTTTTCGTTCATTGTTTACCTACAACCCCAACCCGGTGTTCGCCCTCGATCTGGCTGGCAATATCCAGAGTGTGAATCCAGCAGGCCTGAAGCTGAAACCGCACACTGCAACCGACTTCATCGGTCATCATTTTTCCCACCTGGTGCTCGAAGAAGACCTGGAACGGGTCAGTCGGCATTTTTCCGCTGCCCGCACCGGCGAGCCGCAACGCTTCGAGGCACGGGTTCGCGACGAGAATGAAAACCTGTTGACCATGGACATCTCTAACCTGCCGATCATGGTCAACGGAAAGATCGTCGGGGTATTTGGCATTGCCCGGGACATCAGCGAGCAGAAGCATTACGAGCGCCAATTGAGCTTCAACGCCAGCCATGACCGGCTAACCGGTTTGCTTAACCGTGTTTCGCTTGAAGACCGGCTTATTCTGGATTGTCACATCAGTCGTCGGCGTAAGCGTCGTCTGGCGGTGATGTGCATTGATCTGGATGGATTCAAATCCATCAACGATTCGATCGGACACTGCTTCGGCGATCAGGTGCTGATTGAAGTGGCGCAGCGCATGACCCAACAGGTTCGTCCCGGGGATACCATCGTGCGCATGGGCGGTGACGAATTTATCGTCTTGCTGCCAGATCTGCTTCGGGATGAGGACGTTGTCCCGGTGGCCGAGCGATTGATGGCCAGCATTGCCAGACCCTACTGCCTCCAGGGCATTGACCTGCACGTGAGTGCAAGTATCGGCATCACCCTGAGTGATGGTGACATCGAGCAGCCGATGCAGCTGATCCAGCAAGCTGACATGGCCATGTACAAAGCCAAGCAGCAAGGGCGCAACAACTTCCAGTGGTACACCAGCGATCTCAATCAACGTGTTTGCGAGCACGCAAGCCTGCGCAATGACCTGCAAAAGGCGATCGAAACTCAGTCGTTTGAACTGCATTATCAACCGCAGATAGACGCGCGCACCGGTCGGGTAGTCGGGATCGAGGCGTTGCTGCGTTGGGAACATCCGGAGAAAGGCTTTATCTCTCCAGCGGTGTTTGTGCCGGTGGCAGAAGACAGTGGTCAAATCATCCCACTGAGCCTTTGGGTCCTCGATACGGCTTGCGCGCAGCTGCGCCAGCTAGGCGATCAGGGCCTCACAGACATCTCGATGGCCGTGAATATTTCGCCGATGCATTTCCAGCGCGGCCAGTTCGTTGAGTGTATCCAGACAGTGCTGAGCAAGCACGGAGTTAGCGCCGGGCAGTTGGAACTGGAGATTACCGAGTCGCTCTTGCTGCATAACGTTGAACAGGCCATCGATACGTTACACCGGCTCAAAGCCTTGGGTGTACGCATTGCGCTCGATGATTTCGGCACCGGCTTTTCCAGCCTCAGCTACCTCAAGCGTTTGCCCATCGACAAGATCAAGATTGACCGCTCGTTCATCCAGGATATCGCCACCGACCATCACGATGCCGCCATCACCCAAGGCATTATTTCCATGGCCCATCACCTCAGCCTGACAGTGGTCGCCGAAGGCGTGGAAACGGCGTCTCAGGTGAATTTCCTGAAGGGCAGTCGCTGCGACATTTTTCAGGGCTATTACTTTGCCAAACCGATGCCATACGAGGCACTTGAGATGTTCTTGGGCATCGATATCCGCGGGAGCAATACCACGCAGGCCAGATGAACAGGACTCCCTGGTGATCGCTGGGCTAGCCGACTGAAAACCGTAATCGTCCTTGTCAGCGGCTGAACTAAAACGGGCTGGATATCCGCTCTATCCGGACGAGGATGCCTGCAATCACTTAGGGGGGAGACACGCATTCGCTGCCCGCCACGGGTCAATGGAGCAGACGTGCAGGTGAAACGATATTGGGGCCCCCTGCTACCCGGCTGAGCAATTCCAGCCGGGCAACCTCAAATGTATTCCATACCTCCCGATCGGCAACACTGGGTAGCGAGATGGCTTCTCCAGAATCAAAATCCTCTAGCGCGGCATCCACAATGGCCACTGCGCTTTGATATCGGGTCTGCTGTGAACCGGCATACAAAATTGCTTGAACACGTACTGCGACTTTATTGAAACGCTGGCGCAGCGCGTGGGATAGCGAGAGCAAAAAAGCGCTACTCGCCGACTCAATGGCAGCACCGGAACTCGTCTCGAACACGGGCACCAGATTGATAACCGTTCCGGCGCCCCTCTTTACGAAACCATTTGCCAATGCGTAAGACAAGCGTACGGGAGCAGTGATCCCCAAGGCGATTGTGGCCCCTATCTCATCTTCCTCAGGGATATCGTGATGGTTGATGAGCAATGTGATACTGGCGTCCTGGCTTAACAAGGCCTCAATGCGGACAACTTCGGCGGACACGGCCAAATCGGCATTCAGCACTTCAACCGATCGTCCGCTGGAGTCAGTGAGCGCTGCAGCGAGCGTCATTAATTGCGGCCGATCCACGGCAATTAAAATCAAGTCGTAGCCCCGCTGAGTCAGTCGGTGGGCGAACGCTGTGCCTATCGCGGTACCAGCGCCGGTTATAACTGCCGTGCCTTTATGAGTCATGCGGTTTGCTCCAAAGGCGGGTGCATGAAATAGGACCAGAGTAGTGAACGCCCGTATGTCGGTAAAGGCCGTAAAACCATCATTTCCGGCCTCGTGTTGGTCAAGTTTATGGGCGGAAATATTGGTATTCCGACCTGTTGACGGAGTGCAAGCTGCTTAATCTGTCTTCACTGAGTCGGGCCGTAAGACGCCGCTACCGACACCACCGACAGCCGCAGCATCAACTTGATGACCATTGCCGATGATGATCAATACGGTGACCACCCCAGCGCACTGGAATCTACAGCCAGTCAACAGATGGTCATCCGGTTGCGGTAATGCGTGCCAGCGTGGAGCCTGGCGATCTGGAGTTCGTAGTGCAGCTCAATGAGGCACTGGCTGCGGGTTGAAGTTTCTCGTGCCTCAGTATCGGCCTTACCGAATTTACCCGGCAAAAAACGCTAACCCCCTCGAAATCGCGGTTCTGCTTGCAGTCCGGCGATTTTCGCGCATGATTACGTTTCGCATGTCACCAGACATCATGCGTCAAGCCACTGATCAACTGGGCGAACGGGAGTCTTTATGCAAAGTGTTGCGTTGATCGTACGGCCCGATTTTCAGGTTATGAGCCTTGCTGCGCTTTCAGCTTTCGAGTTTGCCAACCTGGCCGCGGGCGAAAAACTCTATGACATCAGCGTGCTATCCGAGCAGGGTGGATTGGTCGCCAGCTCCCTGTTCACCTCGGTTGATACTCAGCAGTTCAACAAGACAGATTTCGATACCGTCTTGATCAGCGGTGCAATGGATCGCAGTTCGGCGTCGAACGGTATTCACTCCTTTCTGGTTGAAGCCAATGCCGATTCACGGCGGGTAGGCGCTTTGTGCGTCGGCGCTTTCGCGCTTGCCGAGTCCGGGTTGCTCGATGGGCGTCGAGCCACAGTGCACTGGGCTCGCGCCAAGGAAATGCGCGATAGATTTCCCGCAATTAAGGTAGAAGAAGATCGCATCTTCATCATCGATGGCAAGATCTGGACCTCGGCGGGCATGACCGCTGCGCTCGATTTAACCATCGGTATGGTCGAGAAGGATTACGGTGCCGCACTGGCCCGGACTGTCTCTCAGCGGCTGGTGCTTTACCATCGCCGCGCGGGTGGGCAGTCCCAGCATTCGGCGATGCTGGAACTGAGTCCGAGCTCCGACCGGATTCAGCAGTCGCTGGACTTCGCTCGAAAAAACCTGCGCCGCGACCTTTCCGTAGAAGACCTTGCGGATGCGGCTTGCCTGAGTCCTCGGCAATTCAGTCGAAGCTTTCGCGAGCAGACCGGAAGCTCACCCGCCAAGGCCATCGAAAATCTACGTCTGGAGGCCGCACGATTGATGATCGAACAAGGGCGTCTAACGCTTGAAGCGGTGGCCTCGGAGACCGGCTTTGGCGACCGTGAGCGTATGCGCCGGGCCTTCCTGCGCGTATATGGTCAATCCCCGCAATCGTTGCGCCGGACCTTCGGTTCTAACGCTGACGTATAAGCTTCTATCTTTTCGCAGCAGAATAACGGCGGCCATTGGCCGCCGTTATTCATTCTTGGAACGCTACTTTTTGAGCGTACAGATTATTTAATTTGAAGGTTGAAGTTGCGGTGCAGGTCGACGACCGGATATGTAGGCCAAGATCAAGGCTGTCGCTGTGCAGAGGGCGCTGACAAAGCCAAGGTTGGCCAACGAGCTGTAGTGCAATGTCAGGGAGCCAAGACCCGCACCCAGTGAGAAACCGAGGTACATGAAGGAGGCGTTGAGCGACAACACCACCGGCGCGCTCGCAACACCAGCCACGCCGACCAGCGTGGTTTGCTGGGCAGGATAAAAAGCCCAGTGAGCCACGCCCCACGCAGCGATGGCGAGGACTATCGGCACAACTACGAACTGTCTATCGATAAAGTGTGGCGCCAGCGACAGGACGACGAACGCCGTAGTGGATGTCGCCAACGCTGGCAGGATCACTGCGCGCGGACCTTTGCGGTCTACCGTTCGGCCGCTGATGGCCAGGCCGATTGCGGCTGAAACACCCCAGCCAAATAGCACGAAGCCTATCGCGGGGCCATTTATGAAGGTGGTGGCTTCCAAAAGCGGCGCGAGGTAGGTGTAAGTGGTGTAACTCGCCATCGCCCACAACGTAGTGATCAGCAGTGTATGCAAAACCGCAGGCTGAGCCGCAGTTGAAATGCGCTGGCGCAGGCTGGCGGTAGCGAGTCCGGTTCCTATCTCGCGTGGAAGCCCTATCAGCAAACCGGCGACGGCCAACGCGGCAATGATCGCGACGCTGCCGAACGTGGCGCGCCAACCCATTGCCGCCCCCAGCACGGTGCCCGCCGGAACACCCAGGGCAATGGCGAGCGACAGGCCACCGTTGACGATAGCGATGGCGCGGCCACGCTGTTCGGGCGGCACGACCACGCTGGCCAGTGCGTTCGCACCGGGTACATACACTGCCGCCGCGAGCGCCAGCACCAGTCTCGCGGCCATCAACGACCAATAGCCACTGGCCGTGAAGGCCAGCAGATTGGCCACCGCAAATAACGCCATGGCACCGATCAGCAGCCTGCGCCGGTTCAGGTTCCCGGTCAGCGCAGCCAGCACTGGAGAGCTCAGTGCATAGGCCAGAGCAAATACCGTGACCAACTGGCCCGCCGTGGCAACGCTGACGTCAAGATCCTTGGCCATGCCGGGAAGCAGGCCCGCGATCATGAAGCTTTCGGTACCGACGGCAAACGTGCCTAAGGCCAGCCAATACAGCGGCCGGTTGCTTTTGATGAATTGGGTTGAGTTCATGGTGTTCCAGCTGTGGAAATGTGAGTTAAGCCACCCGGGTCTCAATCAAGCCGTGACTAGTGTCGGATAGTCCGTGTAGCCCACTTCGGCGCCGCCGTAAAAAGTGTTGCGGTCGTACGCGTTCAATTCAGCACCGGATTTAAAACGAGCGGCCAGATCCGGGTTGGCAATGAACATGCGCCCGTAAGCGATGGCATCGGCATCCCCGGAAGCAATCGCTTCGCTGCCACTCTGCGCGGTGTAGCCTCCCGCCGAGATCACCGGTCCTTTAAAAAGACGGCGGAATAATCGAGCGTTGTTGGCGACATCCAAACTCAGGTCATCACCCAGGCCTACCGAAGAAGCGCGAGGCTCGATCAAGTGCAGATAGGCGATGCCACGCTCGCTCAATGCCTGGATGACATAGCTGAACAGGTCCGTGGGGTTGCTTTCTTTCATGTCATTGAAATTGCCCGACGGCGACAGACGTACACCCACTTTGTCCGCGCCGATGGTGTGGGCAATCGCATCGACCACATTCAGAAGCAGGCGAGCGCGGCCTGCTATCGAACCGCCGTAGGCATCTTCACGCAGGTTACTGTTGTCCTGAAGAAATTGGTCGAGCAGGTATCCGTTGGCACTGTGAATTTCAACCCCATCAAAACCTGCGGCCATCGCATTTTCAGCGGCCTGACGAAAGTCATTGACGATGCCGGGCAGTTCATCGATATCCAGAGCACGCGGGATTTCGAAAGGTACCAGTGAAAATTCGGGTGTGAACGCCTGGCCGTCGACCGGAGCCAATGCAGATGGCGCCACCGGCAAAGCGCCCTCGGGGCTATAGGATGAATGTGAAGTCCGCCCGCCATGCACGATTTGCGCAATGATGCGCCCGCCTTGAGCATGTACTGCCTTGGTCACTGCGTACCATCCGGCCACTTGCTCGGCCGAGTACAGCCCCGGCATATTTGGGTAACCCATGCCCTGCACACTGACGCCCGTGGCTTCGGTAATGATTAACGCGGCTGAAGCACGTTGAGCGTAGTACTCGGCGCTCAGGGCGGTAGGTACGCCACCGGCAGCTGAACGCATGCGCGTCAGGGGGGCCATGACGATGCGATGAGGCAGTTCCAGCGACCCCAATCGCAGGGGGGCATAAAGATTTTCGATGGACATGAGCAAGTACTCCGCAATAACTGAAGTCAAAAAGGGATGATGAATTGCAGACGCTGGACTTGGGTTTCATCCAGCGTGGCGGACGAGCCAATTAGCTGAAAATGAGCTTGCTGAAGTCCAGCGACACAAGCAAAGGCTCGGGGATTTTTTGCCCAGCTTCGTCGTAGGCGTAGATACGGCGTTTTGTCGGCATCATCAGCCCCTGTACCTCGCAGTAATCACTGACGTAGTTAGCGCCGGTAGCTCCGCCAAGAATGTCGACGGTGTAATCATGGCGACGCATCAGGCCATCCGGCCCGAAGTGGGTGATCTGCTTGCGGGTATGGCTCTCGATATGATCAGGGAAAGTGACTTCCAAACGTCGCCATACTTCGCCGTTTTCGTTCCATGGCTCGATCTCCCTGCATTCGAAGCCGGGGTAGGTATAGAGAAAAGGCGAAGTCAGGTAGGTCCACAACGCTTCGCTGGCAAAATAGGCCACATGTAGCAAGTCCCAAGGGCTTTCCAAGGTATGACCAACGAAGGAGTCGGCGGGCTGGTCGCGTTGTTCGACGATGATTCCATCGAGGGTTTCCAGGGTCAGTTGACCGGGCAGGAACACGCTGCGTTGGTTCGGTCCGGCGAAGGGGGTGATGCTCAGGCGCTGGGTCTGGGTCTTGATATCCAATTCTTTATCGAACAGCTGACCCGGCTGCTGCTTGAGGTGCCAGATAGCACCGTCGATCGAAACGTTGGCTCGCAGTTGTGCGAAGCTATTCCAGCGATCCAGGCCACCGTGGGCCTCAACGGCGAAAGCGAGTAGATCATTCATCAGGCGTGCTCCGAAAAGAGGTTTTATATCGATGCGCAAGGGTTGCGCCGGTCCGGCGACTCAGAGTGCGGCGCGAAGCACCAGTTCAGCGACTGCGCCAGGCTGGGAAATCATCGAGCAATGCCCGGCGTCCACCGTGGCCTGCACGGCTCCGATCCTGGTCACAAACATTGATTGAAGTTCAGGCGCAATGGCGTTGTCTTGTGTCGCGAGCAGATACCAGCTTGGCTTATCGGTCATACTGAACTCCCCAACGGGATAGCGAAGTTGAGCTGGGTGGTGAAGAACCGCAGAAAAGAAGTAGTAACTTCAGGCCGAGGCTCACCGTGAGGAGTGCGGAGCTTCAACTGCTCTGCGCTGCTCATGGGAAGTATCTTGGGCCGTATAGGTTTGGGACATCGGTCGAAAAACCGACATTTCAAGCCATTGTGCGTTGACCGGAAAAGGCGTTTTTTTGGGCGCGCGCCAAAGCGCCGCAGCGACCACAACTGTCGCTGAAACGAGAGGGTTGGAAGGGATGGAGACTAACGCCACTGTGACGCTTCTTCAGACGCTAAGGCCCTGACAGCTGAATTCCATCCGGTACGCAAACGATGAACGCAGATAACCGATCAGCGCCTGCAAGGGGGCCGATTCAAAGTGCTCGGCCATCGCCAGAGGACAACTCCAATCACCCTGAATCAGCAGAGTGAGACGGTCGGTGGGATCCAGAGCTAGCGCATAACGAGAGCAGTTTGGAAGTACAGCCATGCTGTCGATAAAACCGCTGATCTGTTGGGCGAGGTCGGATGGGCTTCCGCGCCGCAACTCAACAACGATGAGGTTACTCGCCTGGGTCTGCTGACCAGCGTGTAGGGCGCCGTTATTCTGAAGATGAGTGGTCATCGGTTAGCTCCTGCTGTTTGTTGTCCATGATCGGTATCGGCACCGGACTTCCCCGGCGCATTTACCGGTGTCGGCGGCGCCATTTCCCTACCCTCCTCTTCCCAGTGCCTCGCAGGAGCCAGATGTCTTGCAAGAGCGCTGGGGGCCATGAGGGTCAGCGGTCTGCCGCACTGCAATATGGCCCTGCTGCGTTTGCAACAGGGCCTTGAAGGGTCATCCCGGGAGTGACGTGGGCCTGTTACTTTGGCAGGGCTGCCAACGCCGCTTTTTCGATCACCGCAGCCACTTCTTTCGGGTGCGAGATATACACCGCGTGGCTGGATTTGACTTCTGTCACCTGAGCCGCGGCACGGGTGTACATGAAGCGTTCCAGATCAGGATTTATCGCCCGGTCCTGGGTGGCGACGATGGCCCAGCTCGGCTTCGACTTCCAAGCCGGCGAGGTAATCTTCTGGCCGAAGTTGGCGCCGTTGGTCAGCACTTGAGACAACGCCATAAAGTGGGTGAGCTTTTCCGGCAGGTCGGCGGCAAAGTCGGCGCGAAACTTGTCCGGCGCCAGGTAAACGAAACCGTCCGCCGTCGGGGTAATCGCCGTCGAAGCCGCCGGCATTTTGTGCAGTAATTCGCCCGCCGCTTCACCCGCGTCCGGAGCGATACCCGCGACGTATACCAACGAGGCAACCTTCGGATCGGTCCCGGCCTGGGTAATCACCACACCGCCGTAACTGTGTCCGACCAATACCGCCGGGCCATCCTGCAAGGCCAGCGTACGCTGGACCGCTTTTACGTCGTCATCCAGTGAGGTTTCCGGCTCTTGCACGACCGATACATGAAAGCCGTCCTTTTCCAAAATCTCCGTGACACCGCGCCACCCGGAGCCGTCGGCGAAGGAGCCGTGTACCAGCACAATGTTGTGGATCGCGGCAGCCGGCGTAGCCGCCATGACGTAGCAAGACGCAACGGTGGAAGTTGCCATTAACAGTGCCGCGGATAAAAACTTCATCGATGATTCCTTTTATCAAGTGTGGATTAAAGATGTAGCGCGCGTGTTCACGAAGGCGCGTCGAGCGATGACGCTGAAGTTGAACGCCCCCGAAACTCACGTTCTTTGTTGTTGTGCCATGGGTCCCATGTTAGGGAGCGGCAGCAAGGTTCACCGGACGAAATACCAGCCTTTTGAGCCATGTTTTGTCCTTTTTTTTCCGGGCTCATCAGAGCTCGCGTACAAACCAAAAAGCCCCCATGAGGGGGCTTCGTTTGATCTCTACGCTACAGCCGTTCGCGCTCGGCGAAAGACGTTACGCAGTCGCTTCTTCTTTATAGAACTCGTAGTCGGTGTAACCCACCTCGGTGCCGCCAAAGAAGGTTGGACGGTCATAAGCGTTCAGCGGCAGGTTGTGGCGCAGGCGCTCCGGCAAGTCCGGGTTGGCAATGAAGTGGCGACCGAAAGCCACCAGATCGGCGTCGCCAGCCTGAAGGATGGCCTCGGCGGATTCGCCGTCAAAGCCACCGGCAGCAATGATCACGCCTTTGTAGTGTTTGCGCATCAGCTGGGCAGCCACCGGCGCCGGGTCGGCATTCTCGTCCTCGATGTTGCCCAGGATGCGCGGCTCGATCAGGTGCAGGTAAGCCAGGTTCAGCGGCGCCAGTTGTTGCGCGACGTAGGTGAACAGGCCTTCTGGATCGCTGTCGCCCATGTCACCCCAAGTGCCGCTCGGGCCAACACGTACCGCCACGCGATCACTGCCCCACACTGAAATCAGCGCGTTGGTCACTTCCAGCAGGAAGCGAGCGCGGTTTTCGAACGAGCCGCCGTAAATGTCGGTGCGTTTGTTGCTGTTGTCCTGCAGGAACTGGTCGATCAAATAACCGTTGGCGCCATGCAGTTCCACGCCGTCAAAACCGGCTTTCACGCCACGTTCGGCAGCAGTGCGGAAGTTTTCTACCAGGCCTGCGATCTCCTCGATGCTCAGGGCGCGGTTCGGGGTATTGGGTACCCACCCTTCGGTGGTGTAAGCAACGCCGCCGTGCAGGACTTCCGATGGGCCGACGGGGATGCTGCCTGCAGGCTGCACGTCGACATTGGATTGGCGACCCGCATGATAAAGCTGCAGAAAGATCTTGCCGCCTTTAGCGTGCACGGCGTCGGTGACGTGTTTCCAGCCCGCGATCTGGCTGTCGTCGAACAGGCCAGGTGCGCCGAGATAGCCGTTGCCGTTTGGCGCGGCGATGGTGGCTTCACCGATCAGGAAGCCGCCTTCGGAAGTGCGCTGGGCGTAGTACTCGGCCATCAGAGCGCCAGGACGAGCGCCCTCTTCGGCACGCATACGGGTCAGCGGTGCCAATACAATGCGGTGGGCGAAGGTGAACCGCCCGACTTTAACTGGGGAATGAAGTTTGGACATGGTTGCCTCGATTGAAGTGTATGTGTAGAGCCATTGGATATCTGCCCGGGTCGATAGCCATGTGGGCTTTCGGGGTTGGGGCGCTTGGCATCAGTAAAGGTGATTTTCCGGAGTGAATAAATGGGCCGCGTTTCCCAACACTTCGGACTTTTTGGCTGTAATGCTGGCGATCATGGAGATCGAACTGTCGATGTCCGTATAACGGCGCCCGCACTCATGCAAGCGCCGCGGGGTGCTCACTGGGCGTAGAGTTCCAATATCTGTGTGTTGAACTCAGTGACAAAGGCGTGTTCATCGGCCCCGGCATTAGCGCGCATTGGTTTGGCCCGCTCGACCAGGATTTCCACCGCGTCCGTGCCCAGCACCGCTATCGTCTCGGCAATAAACTCATCCAATGGCATCGCCAGTTCCGCTTCGGAGCTATCCATCAGCTCAGTACGTACCCAGGGCGGCGCGATTTCCAGCACCTTGACCGAGGTATCGCGCAGCATGAAGCGCTGTGACAGTGCATAAGAATGCAGCGCAGCCTTGGTGGCGCTGTACACCGCCGTCAGCGCCATGGGCACGAAGCCGAGCACTGAGGAGGTGTATGCCACATAAGCTTCATCGGCCTTCTTGAGGTGCTCAATCAGCGCCGAAGTCATGCGAATGGGGCCCATCAGATTGGTGGTAACGGTCGACGCCAGCAACTCGTCATCCACATGGCCGGCTGCGGTGTCCGGCAACATGATCCCGGCGTTATTGATCAGCACGTTGAGCTGCGGGAATTCGTTGATCAACTGTTTCGCGACCTCGGTAATACTGGCTGGATCGGTAATATCCAGCTCGACCGCATGCATGCCTGGGTTGGCCGCAACGACGGCTTCCAGATGGCCCTTGCGCCGACCTGAGATAATCACCTGGTTTCCCAGCTTGTGCAGTGCTTCGGCCAGCCCGCGGCCGATGCCAGAGCCGCCGCCGGTAATGAAGATAGTGTTTTGAGTGAGTTTCATGGGTGTGTCCTCTGAGATTGCAGAAATGCTAAGCGTGAACAATTAAGGAAAAATATCGGTTACCTGGCGGCGCGAATGACCAGATCGGCGACAGCCGCAGGCTTGGAAACCATTGAGCAATGGCCCGCATCGACATGGTCGCTGATGGCGCCGATCTTCTTCACCATCAGCTCTTGAAGTGCCGGTGTAATGGCGTTATCAAGGGTCGCCACCAAATACCAGCTGGGCTTGTGCTGCCAGGCGGCTTGAGTGAGTGGTGTGGTGAGTGCCGCTACAGCGGTGGGACGCTGGTTTTCAAACAGCTGACGCTTCTCCTGCGCACTCACATCCTGAGCAAAGCCTTCAAAAACACCCTCGTAAGTGAGGCTCGACGAGCCCGTCTGATCTATGTGGATCTCGGCACTCATCAGCGATGGCTCGGCCAATGCGGTCAGCCCCAATGCTGATTCGCCAATGTCAGGGGTAAAGGCGTTGATATAGACGAGGCCCGCCACCTTGGCGTGAACACCTGCCTCGCTGATGACCGCACCGCCATAGGAATGGCCCACCAGCAACACCGGTCCTGGAGCGGCGGCGATGGCCTGGGACACGACGTCGGCATCTGCTGCCAGTGACGTCAGCGGCAGGTTGACCGTGCTCGTGCTCAGGCCGGCGGCTTCGATCAATGCGCGCGATTTGCTCCAGCTGGTGCTGTCGGCCCAGGCACCGTGTACAAGAATGACGTGTTCGATAGTGCTCATGGCCTTTCTCCTGATTTCGGGTAGACGGGCGGGTTGCCCGTGCTGTGGATTCAGGGTCTATGCTAGGCGCGAGCCAAGAAGCTGATCGGTCGAAATACCGACGTTTCGGGCCATTTCGCCGCCCGCCTCTACTCTGCCTTGACCCTCTCCCAGCACCGAGCACACCTCAAATGATGGACAGCCTCAGCGGCATCACGGCCTTCATTCATGTGGCCGAAACCCGCAGCTTTACCGAAGCCGGTCGCCTGCTGGAGATTTCCTCCTCCGCCGTTGGCAAGAACGTAGGACAACATTCTCAAAGCCTGAAATCAGCGTTGCAGCGCCTCGGCAATCGGCGCTTTGCCGAGACCGAAACTGAGCATCACCGCCAAACCGAGCACACCGATGGCGGCGCCCAGCCACAACGCTGAAGACACGCCGGCGTGATCAACCATCAAGCCGCCAAACAGCGAACCCGAAGCAATCGCCACCTGAAACGTGGTCACCAACATCGCGGAACTGGCTTCCGGCAATTGCGGCGACGTCAGTTGCATCCAACTGCTCACGCCCAGAGGAATTGCGCCGTAGGCAACACCCCACACCAACACCGCCAACGTCACGCCCCAACCCTGCAACCCGGGCAAGGCCAATTGCGCGATCACCATCAGCAACACCACGGCGCCCAGCGACGCACGCAGGTGCGTGGTGATGCTCCCGGCCATGGCGAAGTTCGCCAGCATGCCGACCAGGCCAAACCCGAGCAGAATCGCGGTGATCGCGCTCGGCGAAAAACCGGCGTCATGCCCCAGGAACGGCGCAATGTAGGTGTACGCCGTGAAGTGCGCGGCGACCACTGTGCCGAGCAGCAGCATGCTGCGCCGGGCATTGCTGCGCGACAGAAACGCCAACAAGGCGCGCACCTGCAAGCCCTCGCGGGACGGCAGCGAGGGCAGCGTCAGCCATTGAGCCGCCAGTGCCAGCAACGCCAATCCCGCGGTCACGGCAAACGACATCCGCCACGAAAACAGCGTGCTGACAAACGTACCAAACGGCACACCGAACACCGTCGCCAGGGTAATCCCGGCAAAAATCAGCGCCGTCGCTTTCGCCGCTTTTGACTCGCTGACCAAACGCCCGGCAGCCGCAATCGCCACCGCCCAGAATCCACCCAGCGCCACCCCCAACAAGCCGCGCCCCACCAACATGATCGACAACGACGGCGCCAACGCCGAAACAGCGTTGGACGCCACCAGCAACAGGGTCAACAACAGCAATAAATGTCGCCGATTCATCCGCCCCGCGCCGAGCATGATCGCCGGCGCCGACACCGCCGCCACCATGCCCGGCACGGTCACCATCAACCCCGCGACCCCATCGGTGATGCCCAGGCTATTGGCAATTTGCGGCAAGACGCCGACCGGCAGGTATTCGGTGGTGACAAAGGCAAAAGCGCCCAGGGCCACCGCGTACACCGACAGCCAGTCGCGCCAGGAGGACGGCTGCGCTGGCGCGTGCGCAGCGGTGGCCGGTGATGCAGACAGATCGTTCATGGCAAAGCTCCACAGGAATGAGTGGCGCCATGCTAGGTATCCGAGCCCTGCGGAAAAACAGTGCGCAGCTCCGATCACTGCGGATCAATCGTTCCGCAATCGAACAGGCGTGCCGCCATTAGCGCCTTTCCTGTCCGCAGTGTTCGGCCCTTTGGCCGGTTTTTCCGCGGGGCTCCGCTCCCTAGACTTCACCTCGTCAGCCAAACCCTACGAGGACCTTCCCATGACACCTGCACACTCCCCTATTCGCGTCGGCATCATCGGCGTCGGCAACTGGGCTCGCCACGGCCATCTGCGCGTACTTAATCTGCTGCCGCAATATCACCTGCAAGCGGTGTACAGCGAACGCCGCGAACGCGCCGAAGCCGCGGCCAGCGAGTACGCCATCAGCCAGGTCGCCGACTCGGTTGACGCGTTGGTCAACAACCCTAAAGTCGACCTGGTCGTGGTGCTCAACACCGCCCCGCAACACGAAAAAACCGTGCGTGCCGCCATCGCCGCCGGCAAAGACGTCTACTGCGAATGGCCGTTGACCACCACCACCGCAGACTCCGAACAACTGCTGCACCTGGCCAAGGATGCCGGCGTGCGCCACATCGTCGGCCTGCAACGCCGCCACGCGCCGCACAATCGCTACCTGCAAGACCTGCTGCAGCAAGGCTTCGTCGGCAAGGTGCGCTCCGTGCGCATGCACGTCAGCATGAATTACTTCCAGGCCCTGCGCCCCAACGCCCTGCGCTGGACCGCCCCCGAGGAAAACTTCTCCAGCGTCATCGCCATCTACGCCGGACACTTCCTCGACATGCTCTTCACCGCCACCGGTTGGCCCGTGAGCGTCTCAGGGTTGATGGTCAATCAGTTCCCGAAAGTGACCATCAAGGAAACCGGCGAAGTGCTGGACAGCACCGCCCCCGATCAGCTCGTACTCAGCGGCATGCTCGAAGACGGCGGGGTCATTTCGATCCACATCGAAGGCGGCAAACGCAACGGCTCAGGCGTGCAGATCGACATCACCGGCGACCAGGGCGACCTGAAAATCACCAACCGTTCGGCATTTGGCGACGTCGGCGATGATTACGTGATCGAAGGTGCCCACGGCGACAATCTGGCACTGGAAGCACTGCCACTGCCTGCCAGCTATCAGCGCTTGCCAGAATCGTCATTGCCTTCGGCGGTGCTGGAACTGGCTGAGCTGTATTACGTGTATGCGCAAGATGTGGTCGACGGCAGCCATGGTGCGGCGACGTTCAGCGATGCATTGCGACTGCATCAGTTGCTAGATACTGCAAAAAGCGGAACTCAATCACCCCTCAAATGAGTGAGCGGCGATTTTGACAGGTGTGGAATTCGTCGAGATCGATCATATCCAGATTGCCCAGCGTAGACGCATCGGTGCGAGCTCGTGCGCCCCGATGCGCCAAGCAATCTCAGTAGGCATTTTTCCGATCATTCAAGCATGACTTCTTACTCGACTAATTCCGGAAAAGTTGCACCAAACATCGGTAGGCCGCTGGCGGAGCTGATCGCTGTGGCTTCGTCCTGGAGAACGTCCCAGTGCTCGACCAAAATGCCATTTTCGATACGGACGATGTCTACAGCGATGAGCGCAGTCGGACTACCGTTTCCAGAGAAACGGCCATGAACCATCACTTTGTCATCCTCGGCCATCATTACGCTGTGTTCATAAGTCAGTGTAGTGGGCAGACTTTTGATCAAGTCAAATAAACCCTGCCGTCCTGGAGGGATAAGCGCACTGTGCTGGATATAGTCCGCAGACCAATACTCCTCGGCTGCAGCGTAGTCGCGTTTATTGAATAAAGTATCGAAAGCTTTAAGCACGATCGATTTATTTTGCACTTCAATATTCATAGTTGCTCCTGATTGTATATTGAGACTTGGAGAAACAGAACGCCGACCATTCGAGCCCTGACGGACAGTTACAGCGACAGGGTTGGCCTCTCGAGCGATTTTTAAATTCCGTCAAGTCCAGTTATGAAAAGGCGAACAAAGGACAACGCCTCAGAGTTCCGCACGCTGTAGGTAATACATCCTAGCCTTGCGGATTTAACCGTATAAGCCGAAAAACCGACATTTCATGCCATACCGCTCAACTAACGGAGAACTTCTATACGTAAATCTTCTTTGTTAAGCGTCAGGAGCAACCGCAGATCTGAGTCCACGGCAGGCGCGTAGCCGCCCTCGGATACCACTAGACTACGAAACACCCGCAGAACGATTTAGCCAATCTGTTGCGTCGACCGGTTGAATCCACAGCCAAAAGTAGCCGTTCATGAACCGCAGCTTTTTGACCCAAAGTCGAGTGACTGCCGGTCTACACCGCGTCCACGTCATTGACCGGCAACGAAGCAAACATTTCAGCGCGGCACACCTCAAGGATCTCATCCGCCAATGCGGAATCATCCGGGCAGGCACGTGACAAAATAATTGCACCGACAGCACGAGACAGCAGGTCGATCATTTTCTTTCTCCCCTCACCCGAAGCGGCATCCGGCTTCGTCGGATATTTGTCCCCGAGCGTTTGCAAGGTGTGCTCGATCCCTTCGGCAAACGTCGCTTTCACATCATCCGACTGACGCGCCGCGTCGCCACACAACGCGGCCATGGTGCAACCGTTGCCGCGTCCGTCCCGATGTTCCCTCGTCACATAGACGTCGATGAAGCCCGGAACATCGAGCGATTCAGCACCTTCCAGCGATTTGGAAAGGCTGCTGGCCGAGGCTTCGGCCATCAGGTCGGCCTTCGAGCCGAAATGCTTGTAGAAACCTCCGTGGGTGAAACCGGCAGCCGCCATGAGATCCGATATACCGACGCCGTCGAAGCCACGCTCACGGAACAGCTCAGAGGCCGTCTCAACGATGTGCTCCCGATTGGCCTGCGCCTGGGCCTTGGTCACTCTCACGTGCAATACCTCATGTCCACTGGGAAATCATGGACCCAATGATACATAGATGTTGATCACAATCAAAACCGTTGACAGCTTAGATTTCGATCATCATCCTAATTGCACGCACCACCGACCTCCCTCAACAGGCACGGAAGACATACCCGATGACCGACCAGAATCTGTTCACCCCTTACACGCTTGGCGCCCTCACGCTGTCGAACCGTGTCGTCCTCGCGCCGCTGACGCGCAACCGTGCAGGCCAGGGCTTTGTGCCAAGTGAGTTCGCGGCCACCTATTACAGCCAACGGGCCAGCGCAGGCTTGCTGATCAGCGAAGCCACGCAGATTTCCCGACAGGGCCAGGGCTATCAGGACACTCCCGGGATCTACACGCAGGCGCAGATAGATGGCTGGCGCACAGTGACCGATGCCGTCCACGCCAAGGGCGGAAAAATTTTCCTGCAACTGTGGCATGTCGGTCGGGTGTCGCACGTTGATCTGCAAGAAAACGGCGCCGCTCCCGTGGCCCCTTCTGCGTTGCGCGCCGCCACCAAAGTGTTCGTCAACAACCGCTTTGAAGACGTCTCCGAGCCGCGCGCACTGGAGATCAGCGAACTGCCGGGAATCGTCACCGATTTCCGCCAGGCCGCGGCAAACGCTGTCGTCGCCGGGTTCGATGGCGTGGAGATTCACGGTGCAAACGGCTATTTGCTGGATCAATTCCTCAAGGACAGCGCCAACGTGCGCACCGATGCTTACGGCGGCTCGATTGAAAATCGTGCGCGTCTGCTGCTTGAAGTGACGGCAGCCGTCGTCAATGAAATCGGCGCGGATCGCACCGGTGTGCGCCTATCGCCTGTGTCGCCGGCCAATGGCGTTTCCAGCAGTGATCCGCGGGCGCAATTCGATTACGTCGTCGATCAACTCAACGCCCTCGACGTCGTTTATCTGCACGCAGTCGAAGGTGCAACCGGTGGCCCCCGCGACGTGGCGCCATTCGATTTCGGCGCCCTGCGCCAGCGCTTCAAAAACACCTACATCGCCAACAACGGCTACGACCTGGACCTGGCGACTTCGCGGCTCGCCGAAGACCAGGCCGATCTGATTGCGTTCGGTCGTCCGTTCATTGGCAACCCGGATCTGGTTGAGCGCCTCAAGAGCGGCGCGCCGTTGTCCGCCTTCAACCCCGCCACCCTCTATGGCGGCGGCGCGGCAGGCTACATCGACTACCCGACGCTGGCTGAATCGGGCGCCATCGCAAGCTGAGCAATCAATGACCGCGCTATTTGTTTTCACACATCCTGAAAGAGAGATGACCCCATGAGCATTCGTCCTACCGTCCTCATCACTGGCGCCTCCACTGGCATCGGCGCCGTCTACGCCGAACGCTTCGCGCAACGCGGCCACGATCTTGTATTGGTTGCCCGAGACCAGGCACGCCTGGACGCACTTGCAGCGCGCTTGCGCAGCGAACACGGCGTCGCCGTCGAAGTGATTCCGGCGGATCTGACCCAACTCAGCGATCTGACAACCGTTGAAGCACGCCTGCGCGACGACGCCCGTATCGGCATCCTCGTCAATAACGCTGGCGCCGCGCTGTCCGGCAACTTCATCGACCAAAGCACCGACAGTGTTGCGCAATTGGTCGCCCTCAACACCACGGCGCTGGTGCGGCTCGCCAGCGCCGTCGCCCCACGCCTGGCCAAAGCAGGCGAAGGCGCGATCATCAACATTGGTTCGGTGGTGGGCCTGGCGCCCGAGTTCGGCATGTCGGTCTACGGTGCGACCAAGGCGTTCGTGCTGTTCCTTTCCCAAGGCCTGAGCCTGGAACTTTCGCCCTTGGGCGTTTACGTGCAGGCCGTGCTGCCGGCCGCTACCCGTACGGAGATCTGGGATCGCTCCGGCATCGACATCAACACCCTGAACGAAATCATGGAAGTGGGCGATCTGGTGGATGCCGCACTGGTCGGTTTTGATCGGCGTGAGCCAGTGACGATCCCGCCGCTGCACGAAGCTGAACGCTGGGATGACCTGCAGACTGTACGTCAGGGCCTGCTGGGGCAGATCCGCCAGTCTGCGGTTGCCCAGCGTTACCAAATCCCACAGTGATCTTTTTGTAGCGAACACCCAGCCAGGATTCGATGCAGGCGCCCAAGGCACTGCATCGAAAGCGGCCCGCTGTTCGGAGTAGACATGACTCCCACGAATACAAATAACCCCGCTGGCTCGCCGACATCGTTCGTCAATGCGGCGAACCAGTCGATCACGGTCAACGGCATTCCCTTCGCCTATCGCGACATCGGCCCCACAACCGGTGTGCCCCTCGTACTGTTCAACCATTGGGGCGCGGTGCTGGACAACTTCGACCCCGGGATCATCGATGGCCTGGCACAAACAAGGCGCATCATTGCCACCGACTATCGTGGGATCGGCGGCTCTGGAGGAACCGCGCCACTGACGGTCGGCGAAATGGCAGACGATGCCATTCAACTGATACGCGCGCTGGGTTTCGAGACAGTTGATGTGCTCGGTTTTTCACTCGGCGGTTTTGTCGCTCAAGACCTCGCCCTGAAGGCGCCCGAATGGGTGCGCCGCTTGATTCTCGCCGGCACCGGACCGGCCGGCGGCCCCGGTATCGACAAGGTCGGTTCGGTGACGTGGCCATTGATGCTCAAAGGCTTGCTGACCTTTCGCGACCCCAAGTTCTACCTGTTCTTTACTTCAACGCCCAACGGCCGCCGATCCGCCTCACAGTATTTGCGACGCCTGAAAGCACGCCAAAAAAATCGCGATAAAGGCCCGACGCCCAGCGCTTTTCTCCGGCAGTTGAAAGCCATCACCGCGTGGGGCAAACAGGTCCCTCAAGACCTCGGGCGCTTGCGCACGCCGACGCTGATCGTCAACGGCGATAGCGACATCATGGTGCCCAGCATTAACTCGATTGGGCTGGCCAACCGCATCCCCAATGCACAACTTGTGATTTATGAGGATGCCGGCCACGGCGGCATTTTCCAGCACTACGCTGACTTTGTGGACAAGGCACTGACGTTCCTTGATGCCTGATCAACGCGACGCCGTAAAAGCACCGCCCACCCCCATTCCAACCGACAAGAGCCGCACAACGATGAAGGCATTTTTAATTGATCGCTACGGCAAGAACACCGGGCGCATTGGCGAAGTCCCCGCCCCCGCGGTGGGTGTCCACGACGTCTTGATTGAGGTACACGCCAGCAGCGTCAACGTGCTGGATTCGAAGATCCGCAAAGGCGAATTCAAACTGATCCTGCCCTACTCATTTCCACTGGTACTGGGCAATGACCTGGCGGGCGTCGTGGTTGAAGTTGGCTCGCAGGTGAAGCGTTTCAAACCAGGAGACGAAGTCTACGCTCGCCCGCCAGAAACGCGGATCGGGACGTTCGCCCAATTGATCGCCGTGAACGAAAACGCAATCGCCCTGAAGCCTGCCAATACCGACATGGCTCAAGCCGCGTCGATCCCTTTGGTCGCACTGACCGCCTGGCAAGCGCTGGTCGAAACCGCCCAGTTGAAAAAGGGCCAGAAAGTGCTGATCCACGCCGGCTCCGGCGGTGTCGGCTCCCTGGCCATCCAGCTCGCCAAACACCTTGGCGCCTTTGTCGCGACCACCACCAGCACCGCGAATGTCGAATGGGTAAAGGCGCTGGGGGCCGATCGGGTGATCGATTACACACGGCAGAACTTCGAAAGTGTCTTGCACGACTACGACGTGGTGTTGAACAGCCTCGGCGCGGACGTGCTGGAGAAGTCACTCAAGGTCCTCAAGCCCGGTGGCCAACTCATTTCCATCTCGGGACCACCCACTGCGCAGTTCGCGCAGGAGCAAGGATTGTCCTGGCCATTGAAGCAAGTCATGCGCCTGCTGAGCCTTGGTATTCGGCGCAAGGCACGCAAGCGGGACGTCAGCTACGCGTTCGTGTTCATGCGGGCCAATGGCGCGCAACTGCAACACATCACCGCGCTCATTGAGGCCGGAATCATCAAACCTGTGATTGACCGCTCCTTCACCTTTGAATCAACGGCAGAGGCATTGACGTACGTCGAGCAGGGACGAGCCAAGGGCAAGGTCGTTGTTACGATCAAATGACTACGCTGCCTGTCGATGAGTCGACCACAGAGGCCGCTGAATCGATGTATGGTTTCGATCAGTTAGCCATCACCTCGTCCAGTGCCTGCTCGAGGGTGCTGACCGTGCGCTCGATGTTGTGCAGCTTTTCGAGTCCGAACAGACCGATGCGGAAGGTCTGGAAATCAGCCGGCTCGTCGCATTGCAACGGCACTCCGGCGGCGATCTGCAGGCCATGGTCGGCAAATTTCTTGCCGCTCTTGATGTCGGCATCATCGGTGTAGCTCACCACTACGCCTGGGGCCTGAAAGCCGGCTGCGGCCACGCTTTTGATGCCTTTGCCGGTCAACATGGCGCGCACCCGATCGCCCAGAGCCTGTTGTTCGCCGCGGACCTTGTCGAAACCGTAGGCTTGCGTCTCGTTCATCACGTCGTTAAATCGCGCGAGGGAATCGCTGGGCATGGTCGCATGGTAGGCATGGCCGCCCTGCTCGTAAGCCTGCATGATCTGAAGCCACTTTTTCAGGTCGCAGGCGAAGCTGCTGCTTTGCGTCTGTTCGATGCGCTCGAGGGCCAAAGCACTGAACATCACCAGGGCGCAGCAAGGGGAAGCGCTCCAGCCTTTCTGCGGTGCGCTGATCAACAGGTCGACTGCGCATTTGTGCATATCAACCCACAGCGCGCCTGAGGCGATGCAGTCCAGCACGAACAGGCCACCCACCGCATGCACGGCGTCGCCGACGGCCCGCAGGTAGTCGTCGGGCAGGATAATCCCTGATGAAGTTTCAACGTGGGGGGCGAAGACAATCTGCGGCTTCTGCGCCGCAATGGCGGCCAGCACTTCGTCAAGAGGGGGTGGGGCGTAGGCAGCCTGGCGCCCCGTCTCGACCGGTCGGGCTTTGAGCACCGTAGTGGCCGCCGGGATGTTGCCCATCTCGAGGATCTGGCTCCAGCGATAACTGAACCAGCCGTTGCGTATCACCAGACACTGCTGGTCGGTGGCAAACTGTCGCGCCACCGCTTCCATACCGAATGTGCCGCTGCCCGGGACCACCGCAACAGCCTGGGCGTTGTAGACCTGTTTCAGGGTCCTGGAAATGTTCTTCATTACGCCTTGAAATGACTGCGACATGTGGTTGAGCGAGCGGTCGGTGTAGACCACTGAGTACTCGACCAGCCCCTCGGGATCGATACTGGGATAGAGCTTTGACATGGAGTGACTCCTTTGGCAGAGATGTCAGTGGTATCGACCCTGCCCTAAGCCTTGGCAAATGACAAGATCGCTCGGGATTGAATGGCGACTTCTGCGGTCGATAACGTCCTGTTACGAAGGGCAGCCGCCGCCGCTCGAATAAAGCTTAGGCAGGCTTGAAACAGTACGCGGCCAGTTTGTTACCGTCGAGGTCCCGGGCATAGGCGGCATAAGCATCGGGTGCCCAGCCCCGCGGCCCCGGAGCGCCTTCGTCGGTGCCGCCACAGGCCAGCGCTGCCGCGTGGAAGGCGTCGATGGCGGCGCGATTCGGTGCTTCAAAGCTGACAGTGACACCGTTGCCGACGCTGGCGGGAGCGCCGTTTGCCGGTTTCAGCACGAAAAAGGACGGGGCATTCTCACCCCAGATCGATCCATTGTCTTCCAGGTCAGCGATGCGTTTCTGGCCGAGTGCGCCGAGTACGTTGTCGTAAAAACGGCGAGCCTTTTGCAGATCGTTGGTACCGACGGTGACGTGAGTGAAGATGCTCATTTTGATGCTCTCTTTTTTAAAAACCAGGTGGGTGGGCATTGCGGTTTGCCCGTGCGCGAGACGTCTGACGCTCGACGCCAGGGCGATTCAATCAGCGATCGAAGTGGATAACGGTGCGAATACTCTTGCCTTCATGCATCAACTCGAAGGCCTTGTTAATGTCTTCAAGTCCCATCGTGTGGGTGATGAAGGTGTTGAGCGGGATTTCGCCGGTCTGGGCCTTCTCGACATACGTGGGCAATTCGCTGCGGCCTTTTACACCGCCGAAAGCGGAACCGCGCCAGACGCGACCGGTGACGAGCTGGAACGGACGGGTACTGATTTCCTGACCGGCGCCGGCGACGCCGATAATCACCGACTCGCCCCACCCTTTATGGCAGCACTCCAGGGCCGCGCGCATGAGATTGACGTTGCCGATGCATTCAAAGGAGTAATCCACGCCGCCCTCAGTCATCTCGACAATCACGTCCTGAATGGGTGTGTCGTGATCCTTCGGATTGATGAAATCGGTAGCGCCCAGTTGCCTGGCGATGTCGAACTTGGCCGGGTTGATGTCGATTGCGATGATCCGCCCGGCCTTGGCCATGGTCGCGCCGATAATGGCGGCCAGGCCGATGCCCCCGAGACCGAAGATCGCCACGCTGGCGCCCTCCTCCACCTTGGCCGTGTTGAGCACCGCGCCAATGCCGGTCGTCACACCGCAACCGAGCAGGCAGACCTTGTCGAGAGGGGCATCCTTCGGAATTTTGGCCAGGGAAATTTCCGGCAGCACGGTGTACTCGGAGAACGTCGAGGTGCCCATGTAGTGGAATATGGGCTGGCCCTTGTATGAAAAGCGGCTGGTACCATCGGGCATCAGGCCCTTGCCCTGAGTCGCACGGATCTTCTGGCACAGGTTGGTTTTGCCGGATGTGCAAAATTTGCACTCGCCACATTCGGGGGTGTACAGCGGGATCACATGATCGCCCACCGCCAGGGACGTCACCCCCTCACCGACCGCCTCGACGATACCACCGCCTTCGTGGCCAAGAATGACGGGGAAGATCCCTTCGGGATCGGCACCGGACAAGGTAAACGCATCAGTGTGACAAACACCTGTCGCAACAATACGTACCAGCACCTCACCGGCCTGCGGCGGTGCTACATCGATTTCCACAATGTGCAGTGGCTGGTTCGCCGCGAAGGCGACGGCCGCTCGTGATTTGATCATGTTCGTAATTTCTCGGACGCGAAGTAGAGCCGCCTCTGTGTAGAAGCAGTAAAAATCAGTAGTAAGAGTGTGTTCAGGGGGCCGTTACAAAGGGCGGGCATCCTTGCCCTCAAGATCGGTTAGAGCGATGCCTCGATCTTTTTTGCCGCGGCTTCATCTACCCAGGCGTGCCAGACTTCCGGGTGTTCCTTGAGGAACATCCTGGCCAGCTTCGGAGATTCGATGCGTTCCCGGGTCATCCTCGCCAGGTTCTGATTCAACAGGTCGATGGGAATGTTGACCTTCTCCAGAACCGCGACCAGTTCGGGAGCTTGTTCATGAAAAGCCTTGGAGAGTCCGACCATGGTGATAACGTCTTTGTTGGCGCCCGTCTTTTCTTCCAGTCTTATCGCATCGATCTGCCCCATCAGCGGTGTCGGTGACCAGTAATAGAACAGTACCGGTTCACCGCGTTTATAGCTGGACAGGACCGCCGCATCCAATGCGGCACCGGTGCCTGGACGGAAATTCGTGAAGGTGTTTTCGAGACCGTACTCTTTCAACATCTCGGTATTGTCCTGCTCACAAATCCAACCCGCGGGACAGTTGTAGAAGCGGCCTTTTGAAGGTTCCTCAGCGTCGTGAAAGACGCTCGCGTACTTGCTCAAGTCAGCAACTGTCTTGAGGTCAGGAGCTTGCGCTGGCCTGTTACGTTTAACGTCCCCTTCAACAACATAGCGCGGTACATACCAGCCCTGTGTCGCACCAATAATAGGCGCGCCAACCCCGACGACTTTTCCGGCTGCCGCAGCCTTTTTCCAGACCTCGCTGCGTTCCATCCATTCTTCGCCAAACACCTGAATGTCGGTGCCGGCCAGAGCGGTCTCAAGAATGATGGTATTACCCACCAACTGATCCGTTGCACAGCCATAACCGTCCTTGAGCACGATCATCATGATGTCGGTCAGGAGCATCCCGCTCTCCCAATTCAGGCCGGCAAATTTCACCGGCTTGCCCGACTCACACCATCCTGAAGCCTGGCTTGAAGCACTACCAACGAGCAGGCCAAGGGTGAGCAACGAGGCCAGCAAACTCTTCCTGTTTTTCATGATCAGACGCTCCGAATGATTATTATTGGGGGCAGCGAACTGTTGTGTGCAACACAGGAACAAACGAGTCCATCAGATTCAGCATGGACGAGTCTGTGCGCATACACGTGAAGCCAAGGCGTGAATCAATTGCTTTTATTGTGATTGGCGAAACTTAATCCGGGTCTACGGAGGTGCGTCCGTAGAACAACTGGCGGGCATAGGCACTGAACTCAACATTGGGCTGGTCCACGTACGCGAACACCGCATTGAGCCTCAGCCGGTCCCCTTCCACCGGCGTCACCCGGTGCAATGAATAGCGGCCGCGAAACAATGTCAGGGTACCGGGAACTTGAGGCAAAACCTCTACCTGCTGTGTTTTCGGGTCATCGAGGAATTGCCTGACCGCGTCATAACAATCGTCGTTTTCATTGCGCAGCATGCGCACATACTCGAAATCCCCACCGGCATTCGCCGCCTGAAGAGACAGCGTGACGCTGAAGTCGGAACGGTCAAAATGCCAGCCCAATTCCTGCCCTTCCGTGAAGCCCTGCAAGTTAAGGGCAGCTAATGGATCGGCATGGCGATAGAGCGCGTCCAGCGCCAATACATCTTTGATGAAAGCAAGGACGTCGTCCGACTGATAGATCTGCCTGATCAAATGCTCGGCCGGAATATCGGCGTAGGCAACGGTGTCTTTTGCCGTGTTCATCAATCGTCTTAGCGGATGTTGCGGATCAACGCTTTCATCTTGAGGCTTGAAGTAAACCGTGTGGTTTTCCCGAAAATGAAACATGCGCGAATGCAGGGCTAGTGTCTGATCTGCCATCTCGACAACCGATGGATCGCGAACAAAACCCGGGAAGATTGCAACACCCTCCTCCCCCAGCAATGACTGGCTTTGAGCAACCAGTGCGAGGTAGGCGGGACTGGTGCGGTCAGTAATGGGATAACGCTCAAGGTCGATGATATCGCCCAGGGTCAGTGCAGGTGTGAAAGGTAAGGTAGTCATTTTTGTTGGTCTCCAGTGGCTCTGCTGGATTCAGATTGCATCGTCACAAAAAACAAGTCACGCTCATAATTTTACGCAATTT
Organism: Pseudomonas sp. S2_B07; assembly: GCF_054668435.1. NCBI lineage: Bacteria > Pseudomonadati > Pseudomonadota > Gammaproteobacteria > Pseudomonadales > Pseudomonadaceae > Pseudomonas > Pseudomonas sp. S2_B07. Next base: position 6,029,972 of record NZ_CP162769.1, on the reverse strand, counting down.
TGTGAATTATTTTCAGGTCGCCTGCCATGAGACTCACACTGGATCACCTTGTGATGCTGCAAACCCTATCGGAGGTGGATTCGGTAACCGCCGTTGCCGAGCGCCTATGGCTGACGCCCTCGGCAGTCAGTCACCGCCTACGCGAAGCCGAGCGGCGGCTGGGTGTCAGCCTGACGGAACGATCAGGAGGAAAGCTCAGGCTCAGCCCTGCTGGCGCACGCCTGGAACGAGCAGCCAAAGACATCATTGCGATACTCAATGAAGCCGAGTCTGAGGCCAGGTCGATGGCCGGTGGCGTCACGGCGTTTGTACGCATGGGTGTCACCTCCTACGGCCCGTTTCGCTGGATTCCGAAATTCATCAAGCACTACTCAAGTCTGCGGCCAGACATCGAAATCACGCTGGTGACCGTGCCCCGTAATGACGTTTATGCGAGCCTGATGCAAGGAAGACTCGATGTGTCCATCATCGATGACGGCATGGTGCCTAGCGGTGTTGCCAGGTTGCCGCTTTTTCGGGACGACTTGATTGCGATCATGGCAACCGATCATCCCCTTGCCGGAAGGAAAAACATCTACGCGCAAGACTTCAAGACCTACAACCTGGTGACGTATTCGACCGATCGCGCCAGCGGCTGGGAATATGACCGTTTCTTCGCCCCCGCCAGCATTTTGCCGCGCCGCATGATCACGGTGGAGTTGATCGAAGCCATCGTCGAATTGGTGCGCTCAGGCTACGGAATCAGCATCTTGCAACGCGATTTGGTAGCCCCCAGCCTTGAGCGCGGGGAACTTGCGTGGGCGTCCCTGAATGACGGTCTGGATATCGCCTGGAACGCGATCATTCGCCCCTCGGAACGGGAGGACAGTGAGGTCAATAAAATGGTTACAGAGCTGGATAGCTGGATTAAAAATGCAGGAAAACCTGAGCACGGCTAATCGCTGTCTGGCCTGCGGGCTTTCCTTCCCGTCGACTCGACACCGCCTGGAAAGCCCCTCCACGCTCACACCTGATCCATCGCCTCGACCAGCCCCATATCCTCACCCAAAAACCCGCCGCTTTGATGCTCCCACAGCCGCGCATAGAGGCCGTTCTTCCCCAGCAGTTCGGTGTGGGTGCCCTGCTCGATGATGCGTCCGTCATCCATGACGATGAGCCGGTCCATGGCCGCAATCGTGGACAGCCGATGAGCAATCGCGATCACGGTCTTGCCCTGCATCATTTCATCGAGGCTTTCCTGAATCGCGACTTCGACCTCCGAATCCAGCGCGCTGGTGGCCTCGTCCAGCAGCAGGATCGGGGCGTTCTTGAGCATCACCCGGGCAATCGCGACGCGTTGGCGCTGGCCGCCCGACAGCTTGATGCCGCGCTCGCCCACCAAGGTGTCGTAGCCGGAGTGACCTTGCCGGTCGCTCAGTTGGCTGATGAACTCGTGGGCCTGGGCATTGGCCGCGGCGGTGCGAATTTGTGCGTCGCTCGCATCGGGACGGCCGTAGGCGATGTTGTCGCGAATGGAACGGTGCAGCAGCGAGGTGTCCTGCGTGACCATGCCGATGGCGCCGCGCAGGCTGTCTTGCGTCACGTGTGCGATGTTCTGGCCGTCGATGCGAATCTCCCCGCTGTCGACGTCATAGAAGCGCAGCAGCAGGTTGATCAGCGTGGATTTGCCGGCGCCGGAGCGGCCCACCAGGCCGATTTTTTCGCCCGCGCGGATGCTCAGGCTCAGGCCATCGAGCACCTGGCGTTCGCCGTTGTAGTTGAAGCTCACGTTATCGAAGGTGACCGCGCCACCGGAGGTCACCAGCACGCCCGCGTCCGGGGCATCCTTCACCTTGGGACCGCGGGTAAAGGTGGCCATGCCATCCTGCACGGTGCCGATGCTCTCGAACAGCGAGGTCATTTGCCACATGATCCAGTGCGACATGCCATTGATACGCAACGCCATGGCGGTGATGGCCGCCACGGCACCTGCGCCGACCTCACCCTGGTGCCAGAGCCACAGTGCATAGCCACCGGCTGCCATGATCAAACCCACCACCAACGCCTGGTTGACGATCTCGAACTGGCTGACCAGGCGCATCTGACGAAAGCCGGTTTGCTTGAAATCCTCCATCGCGGCACGCGCGAAATGCGCTTCACGATTGGAGTGGGAGAACAGTTTCACCGTCGTGATGTTGGTGTAGGCGTCCGAGATACGCCCGGTCATCATCGACCGCGCATTGGCCTGTTCCTGCCCGACTTTCCCCAGGCGAGGCACGAAGTACAGCATGGCCAGCCCGAACAACGCGACCCAGGCAATGAACGGCAGCATCAGTTTCAGGGCGAAGCCGCCGGCCAGGGCGATGATCGCGATGAAATACACCCCGATCCCGGGTGCGATCTCGATCAGGGTGAACAGCACGTCGCGCACGGCCAGCGCCGTCTGCATCACCTTGGTCGTGACGCGGCCGGAAAACTCATCGGAAAAAAACGAAAGGCTTTGCCGCAGCATCAGGCGATGGAAGTCCCAGCGCAGCCGCAACGGCAAGTTAATCGCCAAGATCTGGTGCTGCACCATGGTGCGCAACGCCACCAGCCCGACACTGGTCACCATGACGATGCCGATGCCCCACAACACGCGACTTTCCTGCGCAGCCGCTTCACCGCCGGCCTGCCAGGTCGAGAGCAGGTCCACGACCTGGCCGAGGAAGGAAAACAGCCAGGCTTCGTAAATCGACACAGCGGCACTGAGCAGCGCCAGCGCAAGAATGTAACCGCGGGCGCCCCGCGTGCAGGCCCACAGGAAGCGAGCCAGGCCGGCGGGCGGTGGTGGCACCTCATCAGGAGGAAAAGGGTCGAGCCTTCGTTCAAACGCACGAAGCATGGTGTTCTCCAAAACGGTCAAGTTGAGGGGATTCTGCCATTGAACGGTTGCTTTGAGGGTTTTGCGACGTTGAGGTAGACGCTGTTGGCAAGATTTCAGGCCGTGCGCCGCATCGGCGAAACGTTGAGCGACGCCGAAGGTGTTGCCTCAGCGGACGCCGCCAGCCGATGCTGGGCCATGAAGTCGACAAACACCCGCAGCTTCGGCGAGTGAAAGGGGCTGGCCGGCCACGGGGCACCACGCGGGATTGGGCAAGCTCCGCCTCCATGGTTTCCAGCTCATTGAATTTTCGCTGGCAGGCGTTGAGCACCTGCTGCCCTTCGTCGGTCAGTTGAATGCCGCGCGTACTGCGATGAAACAAACGCACACCCAAGCGCTGCTCAAGCCGCGCCACCGTCTTGCCGATGGCCGATGACGAAAGCCCCAGTTGATTGCCGGCCTCGGTGAAGCCCAAGGTCTGCGCGGCACGGGCGAAGATTTTCAGGGTGCTGAGGTTATCGAGCATGTTCATAGGGGCAGGCGCAGTGTGGCCACCCAATTGCAGCATGGCCTCAGCGCCAGTGACATCATCGGCCGAACCGGCGGTGATGAATTCATCGTGATCGCCCTGGGCACACCCTCCGGTCAACCCGGCGAGGGTCCATGATTCAGCTCTAGCAGTCGCCTCCGTTTCAGCGTGGAAACAACAACGTCACCGCGAATCGAAACCCCCACCCCTGTGGCCCGTCATCCGGGCTGTCGAGCCAGTACCGTGGCCCGGCTTGCACCGTCAGGGGTTGCCCGCTGATTTTCAACAGTTGTGTGACCGTCAGATTGACCGGCACGGACCATTCGCGTGACTGCCAGTTATAGGTGGACTCAGTGTTCACCCCGTAGGTCGTGAGGGTGCTGGTTGTATAGGAAAGGAACGGTTGCAGGAAGGTCTGGTTGACCTTTTCCTTGTTGTCCGGCGGGCTGCCGTCCAGCCCCCAGATGTGGTTGGCGAGTATCCCGTGCGTCCAGCCATTGGCCTGTTTCAGCGCAACCGCGGTCGGGCCGATGCCCCACTGCTCGCTACTGAGCAATTCATCACTGCCGGTAGGAATCAATAGTGCCGGGCCGACGCCGAGTATCCAGCCACTGTCCGTGGGCTTTTTCGGCGAGAAGAAAAAGCTCTGGGTGATATCGCCAACACCGGACTTGTCCGCCGCGCCGTCAGGTGCCAAACCATGTTGATCAATGACCGGCAGGATCGTGCGTGAAATCAGGTTCCAGTCGTCATTGAGGGTAAATGGCAGGACCGGCTGAATATTGGTCACGCTGTGCATGCCCTCTCCGGTCGGCCCCATTTTCTGGTCCCAGTTGTACTGCACCGGCAGGCTGTACATGGCTGCAACCGGGTTGAGGGCTTGTTTGGCCAATTCTGCCGAGTCCTCAGCCTGGGCCATGGGCACGAAGCACAATGAAGCGAACAGTGCCGTAGAGGTGTAACTCCATCGCTGTATTAAATCCATTGCTCATCACCTGAATCGACAAAGCAAGAGATAAGCGTAGGCAACAGTGATCAATGTGCAATTTTCCCGAATCTCGCACGTCGACTCGGGTAGTAGAAACCGCCAAACCAGGGCGCCCGGCATTGAGGGCACCCTCACCCGCCAGGCCACCAACGTCATGTCGGTTTTGCGCACCTCGCGCACCTGGTGTCAGCAGGTGCGCGAGGTAGCTTCAGCCTCAACAGAAAAAACGCGGCCCTGATGGTTACTGCTGCGTGCCGGGCAGCAGTTCAAAGGTGGGGGTAAACGGGGTAATGGCGGCCATCAACTGTTCGAAAGGTTTGTGATTGCCCACGAACGTGGCTTTGCCGGCCCCAACGAGTTGAGCGAAGCTGGTTTTCCTCGCCATTACGCCTTCAAGATCAGCACGATCAAGGGTGATCGTAAGGTCGGCATTTTTCGCTTGCTGCCCCTTGATATTGGTCAGAGTTGAATTGCTCAACTCAACCACAAACTGCTCACCGTTGTCGGGCGTCTTGAGATTCAAGACGAAGTGTTGATCCGCCACTTTGCTGCCATCCAGCGCGATGCCCAGGTACTCCAGCCACAACTCGGTACTCATGGCGCGAATCATGTCAGGCCCGGTGGTTTTGGGCGGTACACCCTTTGGCATGCCGTTGCGCAACTCATACGCCGCCGCAAGGAAGCTGTTGCGCACCCCTGCACTTTCCTTCTGATAACCGACCTGCTCATAGACGTCCGCAAGCAAGTCCTTGGCCTCGGTGTTCTGGGGTTCGGCATACACCAGCTTATTGAGAATTTCATAGGCTTCGCGGTATTTGCCCTGATCGAACAAGGATTTTCCCTTGGTCATGATCTTCTCTGAGCCCCCCATCATTTCCACGTACAGCGGTGCCGAATCCTTTGGTGACAGCGGCATCAGCGTCGCCGGGTTGGCATCCCAGTAACCGAGGTAGCGGTTGATCACGGCGCGGCTATTGTGCTCTTCGGAGCCGTGGTAGCTGTGGGTCGCCCAGTTGTTTTTCAGGCTGTCTGGCAATTTATAGACGTTGTGAATCTCGTTGATGGTGACGCCCTGGTTGGCCGCGTGCAGCACGGCGTTATTCAGGTTGGCGTAGGCGTCGCGTTGCGCGCGCATGATGTCCTGAATCCGCTCATTGCCCCAACGTGGCCAACTGTGCGCGGCGAACATGACGTCCGCCTGCTGTCCGTAGCGATACAAAGCGTTGTTGATGTTCTTCGACCAGACCAGCGGATCACGGACCAGAGCACCGCGCAGGGTGTAAATGTTATGGATGGTGCCGACGATGTTTTCCGCGGCCCAGAATGCCTTGAACTGCGGGAACCAGGTATTCATCTCCGCTGGCGCTTCGGTGCCCGGCGTACTTTGAAATTCCATTTCCACGCCGTCGATCGTCAGGGTCTCGAAATCTTTCGAGATATAGCGATTGGGTTCGATCAGGCCCATGTTGCCGATGGACGCATTTTTTCCGATGGCCATGTCGACGTGGCCATACGGACTGTGCGGCAACAACACGCCATATTGGAAAAATGCCCGCCGGGTCATTGCGTTACCGGCGTAGACGTTTTCAGCCACGGCATGTTCCATGAAACCGGTGGGTGCTATCAGCGGAATTTTGCCGCTGCGCACATCGGCCTCGTCGACCAACCCGCGCACGCCACCGAAGTGGTCGGCATGGGAGTGAGAGATCACCACCGCTACGACCGGGCGCTTGCCGATTTTTTCATTGATAAAGTCCAGCGCAGCCTTGGCGGTTTCCTTCGACATCAGCGTGTCGAACACAATCCAGCCCGTATCGCCCTTGATGAACGTGATGTTCGCCAGGTCAAACCCGCGCACTTGGTAAATCTTGTCCGGAACCACCTCGTACAGACCGAAGGCCATATTGAGTATCGCCTGACGCTGCAACGACGGGTTGATGCTGTCGTAGTCCTTGCCGTCGAGCAGGAAGTCATAGCTGCCCATGTTCCAGGCGACATTTCCGGCTTCGGCCATGATCTTGTTGTAAGTCGGTGCCGCAATAAAACCTTTCCTGGCCTCTTCAAAATCTCGTTTATCACCGAACGGAAGTGTCTTGCGTACACCGTTTTGCAGTTCGATCGTGTAGGCCGAAGGCGGTTTGCCTTTGGTATCGAAGTGCGCACTTTTTGTTGCGGAAGGATCAGAACTTGCGCCGTTTGCATCGGCAGCAAAAATGCCAGGACTAACGCCACAGCCCAGCGTCATTGCCAGTGCCAGATGAAGGGTCTTGTTGTGCATGAGGGGGTTCCTGTACCAAGGGCTGCCAAGAGCGTCAATGCGGACAATTGCGCTCGATTTTATTGTTTGGGTACGCGTCAACTTGACCCGCCAGGCCATGAATAGCATATTCATCTCATTACGAAAAATTCCGTTTCAGTGAGTTTCGATAACATAAAGGTTATGAGATGACACCCCGTCGCTTACGTCAGTTTTTGGCATTGATTGAACATGCGCACTTTGGTCGAGCGGCCAAAGCGTTAGGGGTTTCCCAGCCGGCACTGAGCAAAAGCATCCAGTTGCTGGAGAATGAACTGGGCGTCACGCTGTTCGACCGACGCCCTGAAGGCATTGCGCTGACGGCGTTCGGTCATTTGCTTCGTGAAAAAAGTCGACGCTTGTTAGTGGCCGAGGAAGATTTGCGGCGTGACATTGCCTTGCTGGCGGGAGGTGATATCGGAGCGCTGAAAGTGGCCTTGGGTCCCTATCCAAGTATGACCAGCGGATACACCAGCATCGCGCGGCTGCACGCCCGGCATCCGCACATCAAAGTCACGGCCCATGTCGCCGGATGGCGTGACGTGGATCATCAGGTCGCGACCGGCGTAGTGGATTTGGGGATTGCCGAAATCAGCACCCTGGAGGGGCGGGACGAATTCACCTGTGAGTTGTTGGGTGAGCACCAGGGACGCTTGTTTTGTCGGCCTGGCCATCCTCTGCTTTCGCAAAAGCGGGTATTGACGTTGGCGCAAACACTCGATTATCCCTGGGTGGCTTCGCGTATTCCGCTGCGACTGTCCAGCCACTTACTCCCGGCAACGTTGGGCTGTGCCGGTGCATACGATGCAGTGAATGGTGATTTTGTACCGGCAATTGAAATAGACGTGCCCATGCAAATCGTTAAATTCGTCGAGAACAGTAACGCCCTCGCGGTAGGGAATTTATCGACTTTTGAGCGAGAGTTCCTCGCCGGCGAGGTCGTACCATTAATCCTCCATGACCTCGCCCTGCGCACCCGCTATGGTTTTATCTACCTGAAAGAGCGCTCACTGCCGCCCGCCGTCGAGGTTTACATGAACGAAGTGAGGGGTGTCGAAGAGGAAATTTGTCAGCGTGAAACCGTTCTGGCCCAAATGACAAGCGCAGTGAAAAAAGATCAAGGTTAGTGGTTCGCCTGCCGAAATATCATGCACTTTGGCGACAGCGCGGGATATTCAAGAACGCAACGCCGCGTGCATGAGCTATACCCAAGAGTCCCCCCACCGCACTTCTTCCACTATTGGAGGTTGGCAATGAAACTCTGTCCCCCCCTGTCAGCACTATTGATCACCGCAAGTCTCTTCGGCTGCACCCACCCATCAAACCCGTCAATGAATCTTCCTTTGACAGCGACCCAGAGGAACCCCGGTCATACCGCCACGACCACTTTGACTGGCGAAGGCAATCAAACCAACTTTGACTTCTACATAACCGGCGTTCCAAACGGAACCATCCTGCCCCCGCGCCTCTACACCTTCATCAACAAAGGTAGTTGCCAGCAACCCGGGCCTGCCGCGTTCGCCATGAACGATAAGGTCAATACCGAACCCAATGCGGGGACCGGCGGATGGACCTTTTACAGAAGCGCGCCGATAAAAATGCCAGACCTGTTATCTGGCAAGTACTCCATTGTCGTGCGTACTTCACCCGAGGATGGCAGCGCCGATATTTTCTGCGGCGATGTGGCGCACGCGACTCGATAAAGCACCTCTAGTCACTGTTGAGTCGAGTCGAGTCGAGTCGGGCTGTATGTGGCGATTGTATTCTTGGTTGGGATTTATTCGGGTTGTAATCCTGGCGTTACATACACCACCCCAACATCGCAATCGCCCCGTCTACTTGAAAAAAACGCACTAGACTTTTCCTGCGCCTGTATCTGTGGAGGGTCATATCACAAGGGGAAAATGATTCTGTACGCAGAACCTAGGCTAATTGCTCGGTGGTCAATGCACCAAGGGTCAATGTTGTTGTGCACTCATCGCCCGGTTGCCAGCACCATGAAACAACGAGGAATCCTGGTATGAAACAGCTATCGGATCGTTTCAGGCTATCTATAGTGTTTGCTGCGCTTTTGTCATTCAACGGACTGGCCCACGCGGCCCAAACGGAAAAAACCAACATTCTGTTTATCGTCTCCGACGATACCGGCTATGGCGACCTGGGCCCCTACGGCGGTGGCGTCGGTCGAGGCATGCCCACGCCGAGCATCGATCAGTTGGCGGCAGAAGGTGTCACTTTTTACTCGTTTTATGCCCAGCCCAGCTGCACACCCGGTCGCGCGGCCATGCAAACCGGGCGAATCCCCAACCGTAGCGGCATGACGACCGTGGCCTTCCAGGGCCAGGGCGGTGGTCTGCCCGCCGCCGAGTGGACGTTGGCATCGGTGTTGAAAACCGGTGGCTACGACACCTATTTCACCGGCAAATGGCATTTGGGCGAAGCCGACTATGCGCTACCCAACGCGCAGGGTTATGACGTAATGAAATACGTCGGCCTGTACCACCTCAATGCCTACACCTACGCTGACCCGACCTGGTTCCCCGACATGGACCCGGAAACCCGCGCCATGTTTCAACGGGTGACCAAGGGCGCGTTGTCCGGCAAGGCGGGTGAAAAACCGGTCGAGGAATTCAAGATCAACGGCCAGTACGTTGACACGCCTGTGGTTGACGGCAAGCCCGGCGTGGTCGGCATTCCGTTCTTTGACAACTACGTCGAAAAAGCCGCGCTGGAGTTTCTCGACACCGCGGCCAAATCGGACAAGCCCTTTTTCATCAACATCAACTTCATGAAAGTGCACCAGCCCAACATGCCGGCACCGGAGTTCATTCATAAGTCCATGTCCAAGTCCAAGTACGCCGACTCGATCGTCGAACTCGACACTCACATCGGTCGGATCATGGACAAGCTCAAGGCGCTCGGCCTGGATAAGAACACGTTGGTGGTTTACACCACGGACAATGGTGCCTGGCAGGATGTGTATCCGGATGCCGGTTACACCCCGTTCCGCGGAACCAAGGGCACGGTGCGTGAGGGCGGTAACCGGGTGCCCGCCATTGCCGTCTGGCCAGACAAGATCAAGCCAGACACCAAAAACCACGAGTTACTCGGGGGCCTGGATTTGATGGCCACCTTCGCCTCGGTTGCTGGCGTGAAGCTGCCCGAGAAAGATCGTGAAGGTCAGCCGATCATCTTCGACAGCTACGATATGACTCCCGTACTCACTGCCAGTGGCCCTTCTCCACGCAAGGAGTGGTTCTACTTTACCGAGAACGAATTGTCACCGGGGGCGGCCCGTGTCGGGAACTACAAGGCCGTGTTCAACCTGCGCGGCGACGATGGCGCAGTAACCGGTGGTCTGGCGGTGGACTCCAACCTGGGGTGGAAAGGCGCCGAAAAATATGTCGCCACCGTGCCGCAAGTCTTCGATTTGTGGCAAGACCCGCAAGAGCGTTATGACCTGTTCATGAACAACTTCACCGAGCGCACCTGGACGATGGTGCCGATCACGGCAGCGATCATGAAGCTGATGAAAACCTACGTCGATTACCCGCCACGCAAACTGCAAAGCATGGGTTATGACGGGCCGATCGAACTGTCGCAGTACCAGAAATTCCAATACGTACGTGATGCGCTGAAAAAAGAAGGCATCAACTTGTCGATGCCAAACGGCAACTGATCAAACAGGCGAAACAGGGCGGCTTCATCAGAGGCCGCCACTTCGCCCTGTTTGACCCTAGCGAGCCGTCACGGCTCATGCCGATTGTCTGCGCCAAGTGCCAGGGGATGTGCCGAACTGGCGCTTGAAGGCGCGACTGAACGCGGCTTCGGATTCGTAGCCGACGGCAAAGCCGATCTGCGCCACATTACCGCGACCCTCGCGCAGCTGTTGAGCCGCCACGTGCATACGCCAGAGGGTCAGGTATTGCATCGGTGGCTGTCCGACCAATGCCGTGAATCGCTCCGCAAACACCGAGCGCGACATGCCCACCTCCTGAGCCAGGGCTTCTGCCGTCCAGCTGTCGGTTGGCCGGGCATGGAGCAGCGCCAGTGCGCGCCCAATGTGCGGGTCTCGCAACCCTGCCAGCCAGCCGCGCCGCTCCGCGGGGAGGCTGGCGACATACTGGCTGACGGCCTCGACAAACAACAATTCCGAGAGCTTGGCGATGACCGTTGTCGAGCCGACGCGCCCCGCCGCTATCTCACTGACCGCGAAACGGAAGGAGCTTTCGATCCAGGCGCCCGAAGCCGTCGCGCGCAAGTCCAGTTTCAACAAGGATGGCAGCGACGACAGCAACGGACTGAAGGGCGTTTCAGAGCCGAGGAATCCGCACAATAACTGTGTGGCCTCGCCGCCCCCGCCGCAGTTGATCCGTGAAATCGCGCCGACTTCCGGCGGCTGGATAACGTCCTTCACCAGCATGGGCTCAACGCTCAGGTCGCTGCCAAACGAATGAGCGTCATTGCGCGGAAGCAGCACGAGTTCGCCGGCCCCCACGTCGATGGCGGCACCACCGTCGATGCTTATTTGCATGTGCCCCGCCGCGACAAAATGCGATGACATGACGTGTCGGGGCGCCGCCAGGAACGGGCTGCAGTCATCCGCCGAGAGCCTGCCGTTAATGCACCAGGGCGCGGTGAGCTCCGCCTCGAGGAACACCCCTCCAGACAGCCGAATCACTCGCAAAACATCAGAAAGCGCATCCAGCATGTGCCAACCCTCCCTTCCGGAGCCCGGAGCAGGTAATCAGGCGTACGGGGCATTCACGGCCGCAAAGGCGACACCTAGATTAGCACCAACGCGGACCCGGCGACCGAGACGAGCCCAGAGGCTCACCCATGGCGAAGGGTTCCGACGTCAACCGTAGCGGCCCCACAGCAGGAGATCGATATGAATACCCTCACGACCATACCCGGCCCGGATTCAGGCAATGCCGCCCGTTATGCGCAAATGGTCAGATCATCGAAAAAATCGGAATGGCAGATCGATCGCGATTTGCTCCGGGACCGTCGTTTCGACTTCTCGCGCAAATTCCTGCCCGACGGGCTGTCGCAGATCGACCGCCTGACCTTTCTCGCCGCGGACGAGGCGCGCCTGCTCAGTCAGATTCAGGGCCGGACCTACGCGTACCTCTTTGGCCTGGTCGAGCGTTTTATCAGTGCCAAGATGCTCGATCAGGGGCGCGCCCATGTCTTTGATGATCAGCTCGCCCTCGAAGCGCTGGTGCGTTTTTCCAACGACGAGATCAAGCACCAGGAGCTGTTCCGGCGCATGGAAACAATGCTGGACTCGCGCTTGCCCGCAGGCTATCGCCAAGTGGCCGATGCCAACGATGTGGCGCGTGCGGTACTGGCGGCCAGCACCTGGTCGGTGCTGGCGCTGACCTGCCATATCGAGCTGTTTGTACAAACGCACTACACGAAAAGCATCGCCCCGCGCGAGGAGTTGTGCCCGCTGTTCAAGGACGTCTTCAAATTTCACTGGAAGGATGAAAGCCGGCACGTCGTACTCGATGAACTGGAGTGGAAGGCCGAGCACGCGAAACTCACGCCGGACGATTGCGACCAGGCGGTGAATGACCTGATTGCGCTGGTAGGCGCCGTCGACGCCATCCTGCAGGCACAATCGGCCGCCGATGCCGAGTACTTCATTGGCAATGTGCCCAGATCGCTCAGTGCCGACGAGACCGCGCAGATCAAGGCCGGCGTGCTGGGCGCCTACCGCTGGCAATACATTATTTCGGGCGTGCAGCATCCCCACTTTGGCCGGCTGCTGACAAGCATGACCACGCCCGCACAGATGGCCAGGATTCAGGCCGCACTGGCACCGATCATGAGCCACTGAGTGACCGCGCGCGACCGACTGCCCATCGGCCGCGCGCTGCGCGATAACGTGCTGACAGCGATCTGTGGAGGATGGCGGCCATGACGATACCGATGTGGATGCTGCTGGGATTTGCGACCTGGACGTTGCTGCTGTTGATGGCCACCGTCGGCGTGTATCGCTGGGGCGCCATCCTGTTCTCGAATGTGCCGATCGCCTCTTTCCGCAGCGATCAACTCGAAGGCGAGGACTGGTATCGGCGCGGAACCAGGGCACACGCCAACTGCGTGGAAAACCTGCCGGTCTTTGCCGTCATCGTCTGGATGATTTCAGCCCTCGACATCAACGGGCCTGCGGTGAACTACTTGAGCCTGTGCGTGCTGATCGCTCGCGTGTGCCAATCGCTGGTGCACGTCTGCCATGTGCAAACCGATGCCTTCGTGGCCGTTCGGTTTACTTTCTTTAGCGTTCAGTTGCTCTGCTTTCTTGCGCTCATTGTCATCGCCGCCGTTCATGGCGGCGAAATGGCGCTCGACTTGACCCATTATTTGCATTCGTCCTGACCACCGTTTGCATCGGAATTGACCCGCACGCTTTGTAGTGGCGATGAACACTGAACGAATTTTATCCGAGGCGTAGCGCCAGCCAAAAAGCAGCGTGGCGCCGCTGTTTTTGAATCAAGGTTGCTTGCGGAAGAACAAGGTGATCTGGCCTACCTCCACCCCGAACTTGGTCATGAACGAGCGATTGATCAGGGTGTTCTTGTCCATAAGGTACATCCAGTCGTCTAACTGAACCTCATACGCCTTGCCATCCACCGGTAGCCTCAGCACGTAATTCCAGCGCAGTGTATTGCCTGCCACCTCACCAAGCGCCTCGCCCACCACGTCGCCAGCGGTTCCGCGCCACTGACTGGAGCCAACCGGGGTTAACGTCCACACTCGTTTTTGCTTCGTACCGTCGCTGTACGTAAATGATTCGTCGAGTATCAGCCTGCTACCTTCGGAGTGGCCAATGATCTCCACGTGGAAGCGCTTGGCGACCATGCCAGAACGCTTTTGAAACATGCCCCAGGCTTCAACCCGCCCCTCGAAGAATTCTCGCAATTCAAGCTTGGGCGTCTCCTGGCTGTAGGTTTGCACATCCACCCGGCTGCAACTGGCAAGGCCAATACACAGCAGCAGTATCCCTATCTTCAACATGCGCATTTCCTCAACGGTCTCAGGGTTTAGCTGCACCCAGCAATTGGGCGCGCAGCTCCGGGTTACGTGTTCGGGGGTCAAGCCATATCGAAAAAAAAGCTTTGGCGAACGCAACATCTCTCACCACATGCCGAAGGTGCTCACCGACGTAAAAACGTGCGCCTTCTCCAGGCATATAAACGCCGGTGATGCGGTCACCGGCACGCACATCGACAAACGCTTGAAACATCTCCGACTCCCAGCGGGCCATGAGCTTTGAATTCACAGTGTTGGGCGACAGGCGACGGATTTCCTTGATGCTGGCCTCCACCAGATCATCGCGACTAATGGCGCGACTGTAGGTCAGCTCCAGCGCAAAAGGCGCATCCGCATCCAGCGTTTCACCGGCAATGAGGCGTGAGCTCCAGAACTGCGCGCTGTAAATGGAAAACCCGAATACGCGCATCTCGCCGTAACCTAGCCGACGAGCATTGGGAACAGCCTCGCGCCAATCAGCAAAGAGTTCTGCGCTTTGGAGCATCAGAACAAAACAGATAGCGTGGTGGATTAAGCGGCCCGTCTGCCTGATCATGCAAAGCCCTCGAAATGACTCAATAGGCGCCCTTAAAAGTTATACCAAATAATAATTTTGTACAGCTATCGTCTCAAACTCGACGACACCCACAAGAACGGACACCACCGCCCTCGGCCAAATGAATTGATTGACACGCATTCGAACGCGATCTGCGCCGAAAAAAGAGGCGAGTGACAGGCACAACGTCATGAAAATAGTCCACCCATGAGGGGTGCCAGGGGTTGGCTTTGGCACGCATTAATGATGCCGGCAGCGTCTTCTGGCGATCTGGAGGTCAGCAACAGGTGCTGAAGCGGCCATTGTCAGCTGACTTTTTAGGCCTCTCTTGCACAAAACATCTACAAACTTATCCAGTACGTACAATTAAAAGCAGAGGAAGTTTCCAATGAAAGATTGCGCGTCCTTCACGCTTTCCAGCCACTCATGAAGATCGACAGCCATAGGCAACCTGGCATCAATGTAATGGCGTTTGAGTGCGAAGGGAGGATAAGTCCTTAATCGCAAGCGAACTCAACCGCGCACCAGATAAGCCCCTGAAGGAACCCGATCCCGCAGTTTCTTGCATTTGCCGGGTGGGGGCTGATGCCCCGGCGGGCGACCAGGAAACCAGATTCGGCATTTACCCGGTGGCGGCATGTGGCCGCGTGGAATCTCAAGTTCATCGTAGGCGGGCTCTGGCTCGACGGAAGTCATTTGCCCCGCTCCTACGGGCTGAAATCTGCCTGCCGTCGGTGAATCCGATGCCACATCTGCCTGTGCGCGGGCGAAGTTGCCCGCGTCACGCCCAGTGCCTGCAACCGATTGCTCAACCGCCGCCCTCTGCGCTTCGCGGCGCCGTTGGGTCTCCGCTTCCAGCGCTTGCCGCACTGCGACCTGATCGTCTTTGGCAGTGGGTGGAATACCCGAAGATTGAGCCTGTTGCGCCGCCTGAATCAGTTGGAAGTTGCGGTTGCGCAACTCGACGTTGCGCCCGACCCGCAGGTTCGAGCGCGCCGCCAAAGTTTCAGCCTGCTGGTATTGCCCCTGCTGAAGACGCAACACACCGAGGTAATGCAGCGTCGCGGGATTGTTCGGCTGGATATGCAGGGCACGCTCCAGCGTGGCGGCGGCTTGGTCCAGTTGGCCATTTCCATACTGCTGCGAGGCTGTTTCGATCAGGGCGGTGGATGCGCTGTTGCTTTGCGCGGTCGCACTTCGCTCGGCAGCAACCGAACAAAACGATGCGACAGCGCAGAACACCAGGATGAGGCCGGGCAGAAAACACGTGGTTGGCATCAGGGGCGGACTCGGCAGAACTCGGAAGGCACTGCCGTTAAACAGGCCACAGCGCTGCTCGGCGTTTGCGATACAGGGCGGCTATTGACCGGGCCAACACCCTGAAGTTCCTGCTGCGACGGGGGGCTATTTAAACCACGGCCCTTTAGAACTTTTCCCTATTTATCGGTCTATCTGGATAGGCTCATTCGCTCGGTCAGCCCTGCCCCCGCAGGCTTGCCTCGGCCAATTGGCCACATGCCCAATGTTCAATCAGAGGTTGTCTTCGCTCATGAAATTCAATGTCCCACGGATGGTGCTTTTCGGCCTGTTCGCGTTTGCGGCAGTGAGCTCGGCATCAGCCACACCGATGAAAACCTCAACCCCTGTTTTCGCCACTGAAGTCACCGCCGTTCAGGTGCCTGCCCAGTCTGCGGAGAACCCTTGGCCGAGCCTGGCCAGCATGGCCGGCCAGCAGACGGGACCGTTACTTGCCCATGACGACCGATATTGGCGTGACGGCCGTTGGCACGATCGTAGAGACGACTGGCGCCGAGACGATTGGCGCCGGGACGACTGGCGCAGAGATAATTGGCGCAGAGAGCAAGCCCGCCGAGAAGCGGACCGTCGTGATTGGGAGCGACGCCAGGATCGCGCCATGCAGCATCGTTACGAGGACGAGCACCGTTACTATCGTCGCTAAACAAAGCGTAGCGGTCGCTGAAATACAGGGCTGGGGATAGTCATCCCTTTCGATCCCCAGCCTGCGACAACGGCCTGGCCACCTGTTCCAACGCCTGGCGCTCCGCCGCCCCCCCCCAAACCGCTTGCACCCCCTCCGCCACACCCATCAGCGCAGCACCAATCAGATACCCGATCAACAAACTGCTGCGCTGCTGGGTCTGGATCAACTGGCCAAACAACGTCGGCCCGATGCCGCCTAGCCCGGTGCCAAACGCATAAAACAAGCGCCCCAACAGCAGCGCCCCGACCGGGTTTTGATGCGTATTATCACGCCCCAAACTGATACGTTTATTTTCAGTAATGTTGCATATGGAATTTTATTGTGTCATTTATACCTTCGCCGATCACAGGATTGATCCACCGCGCCAACCCGGATGGCGGGCACCCGATCCCTCAAATGCCCTCCAAGGAGTCAACAAAATGAACAAGACAGAACTTCTAGGTGCCCTGGCGCTATGTGCTTTCAGCTTCCTGGCACATGCCGATGACGACAGCCTGCGAATCGGTATCGAAGCCGCCTACCCACCCTTCTCCTTCAAGACACCGGAGGGCAACATCAGCGGGTTCGACTACGACATCGGCAACGCCTTGTGCGAAGAAATGAAGGTCAAGTGCGAGTGGGTCATTCAGGAGTTCGACGGCATGATCCCGTCGCTCAAAGTGCGCAAGATCGATGCCGTGCTGTCGTCGATGTCAATCACCGAAGACCGGATGAAGTCTGTGGACTTCAGCAAAAAGTACTACCACACACCGGGCAAGTTCGCGATGAAGGCCGGCAATGTGATCAATGACCCGCTGGTGGACTTGAAGGGCAAGAAAGTCGGCGTGCAACGCTCCTCGACTTACGATCGTTTTGCCACCGAGCAACTGGAAAAAGCCGGCGTCGTCGTGGTGCGTTACGGCTCACAGAATGAGGCTTTCCTCGACCTGGCCTCGGGCCGCCTGGACGCCACCCTCGCCGACATCGTCGCCACCGACGAGAGCTTTATCAAGACACCGGCAGGCCAGGGCTTCGCGCTGGTCGGGCCGGACATCAACGACCCGAAATACTTCGGCCGGGGCGCCGGGATCGCCGTGCGCAAGGGCGACACTGCCAACGTTGCGCGCCTGAGTGCCGCGATTGACGCCATTCGCACCAATGGCAAGTACCAGCAAGTGATGGCCAAGTACTTCGCGTTCGATATCTACGGCGAGTAAGCCCTACCCCAGCCCCGGGGATGGCCCGTTGCGGGCGTCTTCCGGGGCTTGTCTTGCGCGCCTCGCGGCGCTCGCTTGAGGAACTTCATCATGCTCCACGGCTACGGATCGAGCATTCTCGATGGCGCCTGGCTGACCATCAACCTGGCCCTGACCTCCATGTCCCTGGCGATTGCCCTGGGCCTGATTGGCGCGGCATTGCGGCTGTCACCGCTCAAATGGCTGGCCCTGCTCGGGGAAAGCTACACCACCCTGATTCGCGGCATTCCAGACCTGGTGCTGATCCTGCTGATCTTCTATGGCGGCCAGGATCTGGTGAACCGCATGGCCCTGGCGCTCGGTTACACCCGCTATATCGACATCAACCCCTTTGTCGCGGGCGTCTGCACCATGGGCTTCATTTTTGGCGCCTACCTCTCGGAAACCTTTCGCGGCGCTTTCATGGCAATACCCAAAGGTCAAGCCGAGGCTGGTGTGGCTTATGGAATGGGCGGTGCGCAGGTGTTCTGGCGAATTCTGGTGCCGCAGATGATTCGTTTCGCCATTCCCGGGTTCACCAACAATTGGTTGGTACTGACCAAATCCACCGCGCTGATTTCGGTGATCGGCTTGCAGGACATGATGTTCAAAGCCAAAAACGCTGCGGATGCCACACACGAGCCGTTCACGTTTTTCCTCGCAGTGGCGGCGCTGTACTTGATGCTCACCAGCCTGTCCTTGCTGGTGCTGCGCTATCTGGAAAAACACTACTCGGTCGGCATCAAAGCCGCCGAATTGTGAGGGGGAACCGCCCATGATTCTCGACTACAACCTGATCTGGGAAAACCTGCCGCTGTACTTCAATGGCGCCTTGTTAACCCTCAAAGTCTTGCTCATTTCCCTGGCCCTGGGTTTGGTATTAGCGATACCCCTGGCACTGATGCGGGTTTCACGATCGCCACTGATCAACTTGCCGGCCTGGCTCTACACCTACGTGATTCGCGGCACACCAATGCTGGTGCAATTGTTCCTGATCTATTACGGCCTGGCGCAGTTCGAAACCGTTCGCCAAAGCGTGCTCTGGCCTTACCTCTCCAGCGCCACCTTTTGCGCGTGTCTGGCCTTCGCGATCAACACCAGTGCCTATAGCGCGGAACTGCTGGCCGGCAGTTTGAAATCCACGCCCCCCGGCGAGATCGAGGCCGCCAGAGCCGTGGGCATGTCCCGCCAGACCCTGTACCGCCGCATTCTCCTGCCATCGGCCTTGCGCCGGGCATTGCCGCAGTACAGCAACGAAGTGCTGATGATGCTGCAAACCACCAGCCTCGCGTCCATCGTCACCCTCGTCGACATCACCGGAGCCGCGCGGACTGTCAGCTCACGGTTCTATTTACCGTTCGAGGCGTTTATCACCGCCGGCCTCATCTACCTCGTCCTGACTTTCATTCTGGTGCGCCTGTTCAAGTTGGCCGAGCGCCGCTGGCTGGCGTATCTGGCACCGCGCAAGCACTAAGGAGCTGCTATGGAGCACATTCAATACCGCTTGCCGTGGAGTGCATCGGGCACCGAACGCACGCTGACGCTGTTTCGTTTTGGCAGTGGCACACGCAAAGCGTACATCCAGGCTTCATTGCATGCCGATGAACTGCCGGGGATGCGCGTCGCTGTCGAGCTCAAGCGCCGTCTTCTGGAACTGGAAGCACAAGGCCGTCTGAGCGGGGTGATCGAGTTGGTGCCCCTGGCCAATCCGATCGGTATCGCCCAGATGTTCCAGGCCACCCATCAGGGGCGCTTCGAGTTCTCCAGCGGCAAAAACTTCAATCGCGACTTCCCGGAGTTGGTTGATGTTGTTGCACCGCGGCTGGAGGGCCAATTGGGAGACGACGCCACCGCCAACATCGCCCTCATCCGCCGTGCCATGGTAGATGCCCTCGGCGCCATGCCGGCAGCGAGCTCGGAACTCGACGGCCTGCGTCGCCTGTTGCTGCAGCAGGCCTGCGACGCCGATGTGGTGCTGGACCTGCACTGCGATTTCGAATCGATCATGTTGTTGTATGCGATGCCGCAACACTGGCCACGCCTGCAATCACTGGCCGCACGCCTCGGCGCCGGGGTCACGCTGCTGGCCGAAGGTGCGGGCGGCAGCGCGTTCGACGAAGCCTGCGCCATTGCCTGGTTACGCCTGGCTGAGCGCTTTCCTGAAGCCAATATTCCGCTGGCGTGCGCGGCGACCACCATCGAATTGCGTGGCATGGCAGACACCGAACGCGAGCAATGTGTCGACAGCGCACACGCCATTCTCGGGTACCTCGCCGATCAAGGCCTGATCAGCGGTGACTGGCCCGCGGCACCGCCGAGCCATTGCCAGGCCGTGCCCTTCGCTGGCGCGCAGTACGCCTGTGCGCCGCATCCCGGCGTGGTGAGTTTTCTGCAACCGCTGGGTGCGCAGGTCAAGGTCGGCGATCCGCTGTTCGAAGTCATCGACCCGCTGACCGACCGCCATAGCGTGGTGCGCGCCAGCACCGACGGCATTCTTTATGCCCGCGAACGGCTGCGCTTTGCCCAGCCTGGATTGTGGCTGGCCAAGGTTGCCGGCTCTACCCCCATTCGCCAGGGTCGCTTGCTTAGCGACTGACTCCAGAGAGTTCAAACCATGTACAAACTTGAAGTTCAGGACCTGCATAAAAGTTACGGTGCGCATCAGGTGCTCAAGGGCGTGTCCTTGCAAGCTCAGGCCGGTGACGTGATCAGCATCATCGGCTCCAGCGGCTCTGGCAAAAGTACGTTCCTGCGCTGCATCAACCTGCTGGAGCAACCCAATGCGGGCAACATCGTGCTCAATGGCGAACCGCTCAAACTGGTGACCAACACACTCGGCGGGCTCAAAGCGGCCGAACCCAAGCAGTTGCAACGCATGCGTTCGCAGCTGTCGATGGTGTTCCAACACTTCAACCTTTGGTCCCACATGAGCGCCCTGGAAAACGTCATGGAAGCCCCGGTGCATGTGCAGGGTCTGGGCAAGAAAGAGGCACGGGAGAAGGCCGAGCACTACTTGGCCAAAGTCGGTGTGGCACACCGCATGAACGCCTGGCCGGCGCATATGTCCGGTGGCGAGCAACAGCGCGTGGCCATTGCCCGCGCACTGGCGATGGAACCGCAAGTGATGCTGTTTGATGAGCCGACGTCGGCGCTCGACCCCGAGCTGGTCGGCGAAGTGCTTAAAGTCATGCAGGATCTGGCGCAGGAAGGCCGGACCATGGTGGTGGTGACTCACGAAATGGGCTTTGCCCGCGAGGTCTCAAACCAACTGGTGTTCCTGCACAAAGGCGTTGTCGAAGAGCGCGGCGACCCGCGTGAGGTGCTGGTCAATCCGCAATCCGAACGCCTTCAGCAGTTTCTGGCCGGGAGTTTGAAGTAACACCGCTACGGCTCGGCGGTGCCCTGACAGGGTTGGCTTCGGATACACTCCAGCCAACCTTGTCAGGGCATCAGGCACAGCCCTTCTCATACCTTCAGGAATAGTTGAGCCGGATATGCCCCCCCTTCGAAAGACACCACAGTCTACGCCGCGCCGGTCATGCAAAAACTGACGGAAATCGTTGCCGAACTGCCTCCATCACTGCGCAAGGTGGCGGACTTCATCCTGCGTCACCCGCTCAAAGCCGCGACCCTGACCATCGAGGAAATGGCTCACGAAACATTGACCTCACCCGCCGCCGTCAACCGTCTGGCTAAAGCGCTGGACCTCGGTGGTTACAGCGGCATGAAGGCCGAACTGGTCGCAACGTTGCAGCAGATGGTGTCGCCGGTCGACAAATTGCGCAACGAACTGGCCCATCGCCCGGGCGGCGCATTTGGGCTGCATGAACAACTCCAGAGTGCCAGCAGCAACCTGGCCACGGCGGTGACCAACAACCACCCCGACACCTTTGAAGCGTTCGTCACCCGCCTGACCACGGCACGCAAAATCTACATTCTGGGGTTCGGTAACAGTGTTTACTTCGCCGGCCTCGCCGCCTCGACCCTGGTGCCCTTTTGTACCGACGCCACGGCCATCAGCATGGAGGGCGGCAACGAAAATGCCGCGTACCGACTGGCCGCGATCACCGACCAGGACGTTTTGCTGGCGATCTCCCTGCCGCGCTACTCCCTCGACACCCTGCAACTGGCCCGCTTCGCCAATGAACGTGGCGCATCGGTGCTGGCCATTACCGACTCACCCGCCTCCCCCCTCACCGGCATCGCCGAGCACACGCTATTTGCGCCGTGCGACCACCCTGTACTGACCAGTTCCAACATCGCCGTGCTGGCCTTGATCGAAGGCTTGGTCGCCGGCGTGATGGCGCGCAATAAAGAGGCGGTGAAGCTGGCGACAGAATTGACTGAAAGCGTGATGTCGTACCTGCATTTCCCTAACAGCGGAAAGCCTGCGAAAAAGTGATTTCGTTCGTTTTTGCCTGATCGATCGGCGCAGGAACTCTGTTCGACATTTGATGCGTTTAAACAGGCTTCCGGTCGTACGTTTAAAGACACTCGGTGTAACGTCCTAACGGCTACAACGCCTTGCGCCATCGCCTACGGGTAAGACAGAATCCGCCGGCTTGTGCGGCTACGGGGTGGGCTATATCGTTTTCCGGTCACTGCAAAACAGTGATCGGGTTTGGTAGCCCGTCTGCAAATAGTCGTATGGCGACACCGTATGCAGTCTCTTTTTTGAGGCTCGGCGTTATATGGTGGTCATGCGTGGGGCTCCTTTGTGAGCGCCGGGTTTTCCTACTTGCAGCCGGTCTACCAACCCGCGTATGGCCACCACCCTCGTTTGGTAGCAAGGGTGATGGCTCCTTCAATCTGCCGTAGGAGTTTCACTATGAAAAAACCAACACCCAACCCACCGGAAACCGATCCGGCATCGCCCTACGAATCGCTCGATTCGAAAAAACTCCACGAAGCCGCCGAACGCGCCCTCGACCATTACCTCAACCCGGCTGCCCAGATCATGGCCAGCAACCACGAACCCGAACCGATGTTCCTCGCCAATCCCAAGTGCAACACCGAATCCCTGCTGGTCAACGCCAGCGAATCACTGGGCTCGGCGACCACGATGCTGAGTAATTTGGCGGCGTTGTTGGAGAATTCACACCGCAAGACGCTGCTGGGGATTACGCAGGTGGTGATGTTGGGGGAGTTGGCGGTGAATCAGGCGTTGGATAAGGTTGAGTTGAAGGAATAAGGGCTTGCCTCTGTGGCGGGAAAATGGGTTCTCGCCACAGAGGGGGATGTGACTAGGCATGTGCATGCATGATTGATCGGCTTTCGGGCAAAATCGAATCTTTACTGACTGCTAACGACTGTGGATTCAACCGGTTGAATCCACAGCCAATAGCGGACACTCGAGGAGTGTTTTCTTGGTCTTTCTTGATCCGGCGGCGCCATTCGGCGGAAGCACACCCTCGGGGATCAGACGAGAACTTGGCAGTGCCTTTATCGAGGACTATACAGAGCTCAAATCAGTGAGCCAGATCCTTCGACAAAATCTGGATAGCCCAAAGCATCTCGCCACGTTGGATTGATGGGCTTATAAAATTATAAATCCGCAGCGGCAGCACAATTCAAGCTTCATTGATTTCATTGGCCCGGCGAATAGCGCCTCTTTATTTTGACGAATTACGAGGATCGTCATGACTATCAATATATTCAAGACCTAGCGGACCCACTCCATAAACTTGAGATATATATTCTCCAGACTTAGCCCAATGAAAGTGCGGAGTATTCGCCGGAAGTACCACCACGCTACCGGGCCCATAAGCAACTAACTTGCTCGAGTCAAATACAGCGCCAAAACCAATATAAAACACACCAGATATCACAGTGTATATGCGGTCTTCCGGATGTGTATGGGGCATTAGTTTAGTGCCGCTCGGAACTTTAACACGCACAACGTATGGCGCTGGCTTACCTGGATCACCGACCAGAACAGCCAGCTTTACTTCTTTCGGGAATGCAGGAAAGCTATGCCACTCCACGTCTTCATTATACAACGCACCGGTTTTACCGAGCGGTAATGGTTGCGCTTGAACGTGCGACATTGCGGCACCCACGACAAGCAGGGTTGTCAGGCAAGTAGCCTTCATAATAATCTCAATCATAAAAACCACCTTAGCCATGCATTAATAAATCGGCATCGACACTTTTAGCCTAATAAGCAAGTCGTGGCGAGTTACCGCTGAAAACAGAAACATCATGCCCAGCTTATTGATAGATCACTCTTGTGATGATATCGCTGACGCGATTTTCAGTTGATACGCAATGTAATCAATTCAAGCTGCAAAAGTGTGCTCTAGACTGATTTGACTGCGGAGCAAAACCAAACGTGATATTTCGAAACGAGCGCCTCATTTCACACCGACAGTTCATTGCAGGGACAAATAATCAGGCTGCAGCGAGCCCGCCATCAATCAGGTAGATCGCGGCAGAAAACGTCACGATCGACAGCACGGTACTGACCAGAATGCTTGTCGCAGCTTCACTCTGATAGGCACCGGTCTGGTTCGCAAACATCGCCGGGATCGTCGCCGACGGAAGTGCGCACAGTAGAATCATCTGTTGTGCGTAAAGCCCATGGGTGCCCAGCAAAACAGTGGCCGCAAACATCAATACAGGGTGAATGAACAGCTTAAGCCCAAGATTGGTCCATACTTCACCCGACATTTTCAGTTTCTCCGACGACATGATCAATCCAAGGCAAAGCAGCGATACGCCGGGCGTCGCCTTGCCAAGGAGATTGAGTGACTCCGCCGCAATGGGAGGCAGCTTGAACTGAAGCAGAGAAATAATGATGCCCAGCGCCGGAGCCCACATCAGCGGGCGGCGCACCGCGCCGGACAAGCTCGACACGAACGCCTGGGCGCCACTGCCCTTTCCATCGGCAATGGTGAGCAACATGGTGGTCAGCGGGATCATCACCAGGCTCGCGATCAGGTTCAGCACCAGCACCGAATAGATACTGCCCGCGCCGTACATCGCGGCGAGTATAGGGATGCCCATGAAGGCAGCATCAGGATAACCATTGACGAAGCCCTTGAGCGTTGCAACCTTGAGATCGCGAGTGCTGTACCAGCCGATCACCAGCGCTATCGTGTACATACCCATGATGCCGATGAACGTGGCCACGACGAACTTGAAGTCGAACAGTTGCTCACGAGGCGTGCTTGCCATCCCGACAAAAAGCAGCGCCGGGAATATCCAGCCGAGCACCAGTCGGCTGATCAGCAGGCTGTCTGAATGGGTAAGCCGTCCGCGCTTGCCGGCGATATAGCCAAGCGCGATCACAAAGGCGACGGGTAAAATTGGCCCTACGATTCTGTCTAACATGTCTTCAATCCTCGTATTTATTTTTATCAAGAATGTCGTCGTGGCTGTTGAAGGCCGACACCGTGACTGTCGCATCGGCGTCGATCAAACGCGGTAATGACCATGTGGCCTTTGCGGTCAGGGTTTGAAGCGGTAGTCGCGAATGACATCTTCGTCCGGCTCGATGCCGAGTCCCGGCCCTTGCGGCACGTCGATCCGGCCGTTACGCGGAATGATGGCGTCGCCGTAGAGTTGTGCTTCGAGATCAAAGTAACGCCACTCGACCAGTGACTTCGCGCCACCCAAGGCCGCGCTGCCATGCACAGCGGCCAGCAGGCCGGGACCGTCATAGAAGGCATGGACCATCACGGTGACGCCATGGGCGTTGGCCAACGCATAGACTTTTTGCAGTTCGGTAATGCCGCCCATTTTTGCCGGGCTGGGCTGAACAAAATCCACCGCGCCGGCTTCAAGCAGGTGCTGGAAGTCCATGAGCGTCGACGCGTTCTCACCGGCAGCGACAGGAATGCCGCCGTGTTTGCGCACCCGCGCCAGCCCCGAATAGTCTTCTGGCGGCCACACCGGCTCTTCGATCCAGCGCAGATTTAGCGGGCGAAGCTTCTCGGTCATATCCAGTGCTTCGCGCACGCTCCAGGGGGCGTTGACGTCGAGGGTGATTTCCACGCCGGGACCTGCGGCTTCGCACGCGGCACGGATGACATCGGGATCGACCTCATGCAGCTTGAGATGCTTAAAGCCGCTGTTGACCGCGCGCCGCACATTGATGCGAATGAGTTCGGGATCGGCGTAGCGGATCAGGCTGGCATACGCCGCCAGCGAAGTGGCCTCACTGCCGCCAAGCAACTGGTAGACCGGTTTGCCGGCCGCTTTGCCAGCGATGTCCCACAGCGCGATATCAATTGCCGACAAGCCATATATGAACGAACCGCTGCGACCGAAGACGTGAAATTTCTTCTGTAAGTCGCCCTGCAGTTTCTCGCGCCGGGTGGCATCGCTGCCGATCAGTTCTGGCGCCAGGATCGTGTCGATCACGACTTTTACTGCAGGTATCGCGGTGAAGCCGAAGGTTTCGCCCCAACCGACGATGCCGTCATCCGTGGTGATTTTGACCACGAGGGAATCGACCATCTGCAGGTCTTTCGGCCCCCAGACGCCCCCTGCCGACTTGCCACCCGTGGTAAAGGGAATCCGAAGCGGAATGGTTTCAATGCTGGCAATTTTCATAAGACTGCGCCTCAAGCAGGTTGCAAAGCTGGCGTGGCGATTTTCAATGTCGTTCACGTCAGGGGTTGGGGACAACGTACATAACGTCCTGATGTCCTTCAACTGAACAACTTGATGTTTTTCAGCCTTTGAGTCACGACAGTCTTAAGCCATTGTTTTTATTTACTTTTAAATTAATGCTAATGGGGAATTTCAGTTGTTACTTACTGGAACAAGTCTTCTGATGTAGATTAAGAAGACAAGTGAGAAGGATGAACGAGCATGAGCGAAATGAACGTACAACCCGTGGAGCGGCGACCTCATCTTGCCGAGCACATTGCCCGCTCGTTGAGCGATGAGATTGCCTCCGGCAGGCTACGACCGGGGGACCGTTTGCCGACCGAACAGTTTCTCTCGCAAAACTTCGGCGTCAGCAGAAACGTGGTACGGGAAGGAATCGCGACCCTACGAGCGCAAGGGCTGATCCAGTCACGCCAGGGTGTAGGCGTATTCGTCTCGGCCGCACCCCAATCGCCGGAGCCTTTAGTAGCGCATGAGAGTGCGCCTTTTCTGGACGGTGACGACACGATCCGCAACATGTTCGAGGTGCGGGCCGTACTGGAAAGCCAGGCCGCCGCGCTTACGGCGTCGACTATGACGCCCCGCAAGTTGAAGACGATTCAGGCGGCGGTGCTGCGGATGCAATACGAAGGCGAACCGACGCTGGACACTGTCAACGCTGACCTCGACTTTCATCGGGCCGTGGCCGCAGCGTCAGGCAACGACTATCTCGAGACGATGATTCGCACGGTGCTTGAGCCAATGCGGGCACTGATCACCATGAACTTTGCACGGCGAGGCCCTGTGTTCAGCAATATTCCGCATGCCGCACGCGGGGAGCATGAAGAGCTCGTACAGGCGTTCATCGACCGCAATGCAACGGCGGCGCGCCAGATTATGGGGCAGCATATCGTTAGCGCAGCATCACGATTCGGCTACGACATTAAATTCTTCTAGCGCACCGACTGCCCAATGGCAGTTGTTTTCTTGTCCTACAAGAAAGACACAGGATGTGGCCTTCGACACGACGGGATGCGAGGTACGGCTACTCCGGTCTCGTCCCTCATGTACTTTCCCACCCTCCCGGGGAGTACAGCAGTATTGCTACTGTGCCCTCTGCGCGTCTTGCACCGAGTAGGCAGGATAATCAATGTAGCCTTGAGCGCCACCGCCATAAAACGCTTCACGCCCCGCTTCGGCCAGCGGCCAGCCATGCCGCAAGCGATCGACCAGATCGGGGTTGGCTATGAACGGTCGGCCAAAAACCGCCAGGTCTGCCACGCCCTCATCGATGGCCTGCTGTGCTGTTTCAAGGGTGAACCCGCCCGACAGGATCAAGGTGCCGCAGTAAGCCGCCCGGATGGCTTTTTGAAAGTCTGGCGTGCCCAAGTGGCTGGCGTGTAGATAAGCAATCTCGCGTTGGGACAGCGCTCCGGCCAGTGCAAGCCACGTCGCCTCTTCTTCATCGAATGCGTGCAGATCAGCCAGTCGCGCAAAAGGCGAAACACGCACAGCCACCTTCGAACGGCCGATCTCGGCGCTCACCGCGTCGACCGTCTCAAGCAAAAAACGCAGGCGATTGGCAATCGATGCGCCACCGTAACCGTCTTCACGGGTGTTGAAGCCGCCATTAATGAATTGCTCAAACAGATAGCCGTTGCCAGCATGAATTTCGACACCGTCAAAACCGGCTGCCATGGCATTCTTCGCGGCCAGGCAAAAGTCTGAGATGACCTGCCGAATACCCTTGGCATCCAAAGCAACGGGCGCGCTGACGGGCACTTGCGCCGGCTGGCCATCACTATCGTAAGCATGTACCAACGTTTGCGCGGCAGGCACGGCCACAGGTGCGACCGGTGCCCGGCCCTCCAGCAAGGACGAGTGCGAGACCCGCCCCACATGCCAGAGTTGAATGAAAATGCGCCCCCCGGCCTGATGCACCGCATTCGTCACGCGTTTCCAGCCTTCAATCTGCGACGGGGTGTGAATCCCCGGCGTGTAAAGGTAGCCACGCCCCTGGTCAGACACCTGAGTGCTTTCGGTGATGATCAGACCTGCTCCCGCGCGCTGGGCATAGTAGATCGCCATATCCGCAGACGGCACGGTGTCCTTGACGCGGGCGCGGGTCATCGGCGCCATGACGATGCGATTGGACAATTGCTGACCCGCCAGATCGTAAGACTCGAAAAGAGATGACATGTGCTTATCCTCCGACAGTGGCTGGGCCTCAAACATGCGACGGAAAATGCGGCAAGATGTGCTCGCCCAGTTCGTCAAGAATCTCACCATAGGGCTGGCGACTGACCTTGGGGTTGAGCGCGATATGCGAAACACCGGCTGCTTGCGCTTGCTCCAGGTAGTTACGCAGGCCGTTGCGCCCGGCCCGGAAGCCTCCCTGGATGCGCTGGAATGGCTGGTCCGGATTGTCGCTGAGGTCGAAGTAGCCACCGAGCCCTAACGGTTTGAAAGCGTTTCGCCCTTCGATTTCACGCACTTTGGCGTGCCAGGTCTCGCCCAACAACGCCAACCGCTCGGGGCTTTGCACGCCAGCCAGGTAGCCATCAAGGTGTTCAGCCAACCAGTCGATGCTCTGCTGCGCCTGGCCGACAGCGATTGAAGGGACGCGTCCATACGGCGCTTTCGGCACCAGGTCGAGATTGCCAGATGAGCCGCCGAATCGCTCGGAGCGAAAGCGCGGGAAGTCCTGCTCAATCAGTGTGCGAAACACCGAAAAGGCATCCCGGTAGCGGTCACCACGGGTTTCAAAATCGATACCCAGCATCGGGTAGTCGCTGTATCGATCGCCCGAAGACAGCCCCAACACCAGGCGCCCTTCGCTTAACTGATCCAGGGACGTTGCCTGCTTGGCCAAATACATGGGCTCATGGGTAGGCAACACGATACCGGTGGTTCCCAGGACGATGCTGCGTGTGGCTGCGGCCAGGAAGCCGATGTAAACCAGAGGCTCAAAGATGTGCGCCACATCGTTGTACTCCGGATCATAGAAAGGAATATCACGCATCCACAGCGCGCCAAAACCAAGCGCCTCGGCGCGTTGAGCCATTTCCAGATGGCCACGCATGGTCGGTGCCGCTCGGCCGGCGTGGGTCTCGAGGGGCAAAATCAGACCCACCGTCAGCGCCTGTGGCTGGAACAGGCGTTGAAACCCAGGATGACGCTCAAGCGCCGGATGGGCAGTCGGTAAGGCGGCAGGTTGCACGTGTGGCGAGTGTTGGGCAGCGATAGACATGATGACAGTCTCGGTGAGTGACGATGACTGACATGGTTATTGAATCCCGGGTTCAGATAAACAGCAGCTATAGACCATCACACGGTCCAGTGAGTCCCCAATAATCTCAGATCTCCCAAGGTACTCCTGACTCCCAACGCTCGATCAGCAGATCAATAAAGGCGCGAACACGCGGGGACAACTGACGCTTGCTCGGGTAGACAATCCGGATGGGGTCGGGCGATGCACGGTAAGGTTTGAGCACTTCCACCAATGTTCCGTCGCGCAAGTCGTTACCGGTGATATAGGTCGGCAAATGAATCAGGCCAATGCCCGTCAGCGCCGCTTCGCGCATGGCTTCAGAACTGTCAATGTTCAGCCGCCCTGGTTGTTCATGTAAATAAAGTCCGGTGGGTGTCTGGTAACGCCAGACACTACCCTGGCCACTGATGAAAGCGATGGTGTCATACCCGACGAGATCAGCAGGCGTTTGCGGTACACCGTAACGGGCCAGATAAGACGGCGAGGCACACGTTGCGAACTGCTGCCACCCCACGGTGCGGGTTAATAGTTGTGAATCATCTTTTGGCGTGCCAATACGGATGGCTATGTCGACCCCCTCTTCGACGAGGTCGACAAAGCGATCGGTAAACCAGACGTCCGCGCGAAGTTCAGGCCACTGTTTCAGATAAGCATCCAGAATCGGCAGGATATGACGCTGGCCGAAGGACAGGGGGGCTGTGAGTTTAAAAGTGCCGGTCGGCCGCCCACGACGCAAGGCCATGGTTGCATCCACCTCATCAAGATCATCGAGAATCTGCTTCCAGCGTTCATAGGCAACCTGCCCCTCGTCAGTCAGGCTCAGTTTGCGCGTCGTGCGATTGAGCAGCCGTGCTCCCATCCGGCCTTCAAGACGAACAATGCTTTTACCTACAGCAGATCGGGTCAGACCGAGTGAAGCTGCGGCGCAGGTAAAGCTTCCAGCCTTCACTGCGCTGACAAACGCCGCGATGTCACCGAATCGATTGGCTTCCATTGGTAGCTTTACTCCAGTGAATACGGACGTTGTAGTGGGCCATGAAGTCCCAAAGACTGGTTTTTCTGTTAACCCGAAATCACAGATTATTACCCTACCCAAGAGGTAGTGTCACAGAGTCAAAAGCAGTGTCGAATCAAGTTTTATCACCTGCTGGCTGGCCCGGTGAACGGCGGTTTTTTGCTGTCGGGGGTCTCATCTGATCAAGTGACTTGCGAGTCAATCTCACGCTGCTACGCTTTTATGTTCGGCCCTCCTGGCACAAGGCGACATGCTTCGCCCACTCAGATCCGGTGTTTATGGATCTATCGAGACTTGCCCTCTTCTACCGGTACTGCCGACCGTGCCAGATCACCTAACGGTCATGCGCACGAACCCCATGCACATGTGTTGACCCGCGAAGGAACGAAGCAACGAGCGTGACTTTTCACGCGCTCATCAATTGAATGCCATAGCGACGGCTCAATCGGGAATTCACATGCCCTTAGGCATTTCTCTGGAGACACTCCTATGAGACTTCAGTTGCTTTCGGCCGCACTGATTTTCGCCAGTATGGCGACGACAGGCGCGGCCCTCGCTGGCGAGACTTCCCCCTCAACCACCGATAAAGCATCGCCCACCAGCGCGGTCAAACAGGAAATAAAACTCACACGGGTCACACCCGAGTATTGGCGGGTCACGTTCCACAACCCGCCTTACAACATCTATGGTCCCGAAACCATGCCGCAGCTGAACGAGGTGGTCACTGCCATCGAGTCCGATCCGAAGCTGGTGGTCGTGGTGTTCGACAGTGATGTTCCGGATTTCTTCCTCACCCACTATGACTTCGTCCCCCCGCTGACTGACACCACCAGCCTTCCTAACGGCCCGACCGGTCTGCCGCCCCTGCCGGACATGCTAGTGCGATTGAGCAAGGCTCCGGTGGTCTCGATTGTGTCGATTCGCGGTCGCGCCACGGGCGTCGGCAGTGAGCTGGCACTGGCCAGTGACATGCGCTTCGCCAGTCGCGAGAAGGCCATTCTGTCGCAATGGGAGATTGGCGCCGCACTCGTGCCGGGAGGTGGCCCCATGGCTCGACTGCCAAGGCTGATGGGGCGCGGGAGGGCACTGGAAGTGCTGCTGACCGGCAACGATATCAATGGCGAGCTCGCCGAGCGTTACGGCTACGTCAACCGCGCGCTGCCCGATGCAGAACTCGACAAGTTCGTCGACACCATGGCCCGGCGCATCGCGCGGTTCGACAAGCAGTCGATTGCTGATATCAAACGACTGGTCGATGCTGCCAGCCTGCCGCCGAACGACGCCATCGCTGCCGAATGGGATGGTTTCATCGGCTCGGTCAAACGCCCAGCAGCGCAGGCCCGCATCAAACAACTGATGGAGCTTGGATTGCAGAAGAAAGCCGACGTGGAGAAACGCCTGGCTCACTACACCGGCACCTTGGGTGAGGAATCAAAATGATCCTGCCTCTCATTTTTCTAAAGGAGTCACCATCATGAGTACTCTGGAAAACGTTCTGTACACAGCAAAAACCCACACCAGTGGCGGTCGTACAGGCAGTGGGAGGTCGAGCGACGGTGAGCTTGAAGTCAACTTCAGCTCCCCTGGTTCAGGCAAGCCGGGCACCAATCCTGAACAACTATTCGCCCTCGGTTATTCAGCCTGTTTCATTGGCGCAATACAGGTGGCTGCCGGCAAGCTGAAGGTCAAATTACCGGAAGACACCTCGGTAGAGGCTGAGGTGGATTTGGGTAAAACCAACGGAGGCGCCGATTTTCAGTTAGCCGTGAGGCTTAACGTCAGCGTGCCGGGACTAGATCAAGATGTGAAGCAGCAACTGGTTGATGCCGCGCATCAGATTTGCCCGTATTCACGAATGACGCGGGGGGATGTGGAGGTACAGGTCAAGCTGGTTTAAGTCAAAACTGCGCCTTGGCGATGTAGCTGCTGACTATGCAAACGGCTGGAAATGCAAAGCCCCGAAAAGTCATGGCTTTGCGTTTCGGCAGCAGGATTCGCTCTGGGCATCGGAGCAAAAACCCTGTCTCCTGATTTGGAGGTCTCCAATGAGTAACAGTACCGAAATAACATCCTTCACTGGCTGGGCCGCAACAGCGCCAGGCGCTCCACTAGAGAGCTATAGCTACGACCCCGGCCCATTGGGGGATGACGAGGTGGAAGTCTCAGTTGAATATTGTGGAGTGTGTCACTCCGACCAGTCGATGATCGATAATGAATGGGGCTTGAGCCAATACCCTTTTATCCCCGGTCATGAGGCGGTCGGCAGTATCGTACGGATGGGCTCGCAAGTACGCAGTCTCGAATTAGGGCAACGAGTGGGGATTGGTTGGTACAAGGGCAGTTGCATGCATTGTTCATCGTGTATGGGCGGCTCGCATCACCTGTGCGGCACAGTCAAACCTACCATCATCGGCAGCAACGGTGGCTTCGCCGATCGCCTGCGCTCTCACTGGGCTTGGGCAGTGCCGCTACCGAAAGAACTCGACCCGGCCATGGCCGGACCGTTGTTCTGCGCAGGGTCGACGGTGTTCAATCCGCTCTTGCAGTTCAACGTCAAACCTACTGATCGAGTGGGTGTTGTCGGCATCGGAGGGCTCGGTCATCTTGCTCTACGCTTCCTCAACGCTTGGGGGTGCGAAGTCACCGCTTTTACATCGACACTGGCCAAGCAAGACGAAGCCAAGCGATTGGGAGCACACAACGTAGTTGCCTCGACCGACAGTACTGCGCTGAATGCCATTGCCGGCACCCTGGATTTTCTGCTGATTAGCGCCAGTGCAGACCTCGACTGGCCGGCCATGCTTGGAACGCTGCGCGGCAAAGGTCGCCTGCACTTTGTCGGCATCGCGCCCAGCGCTATCCCTGTGCACGTCTTCAACCTGATTCCACAACAAAAAAGCTTGTCCGGCTCGCCAATTGGCTCGCCCGGTAACACGGCGACCATGTTGGAATTCTGTGCACGTCATCAGATCCTGCCGCAGGTAGAAATGTTTCCCATGAGCCAAGTCAACAACGCCATCGAACATCTACGCAGCGGCAAAGCTCGCTATCGCGTAGTGCTGGACGCAAGCAAGTAACAAATCGGCGCGTAGGGTAAAGCCCCACGCGCCGTCACTACCTGTGCTTCTACTTCCCCCGCTCCAGATCCAGATCGACCCGCAGCACCCACGGCCTGGTTTGCCCGGAACGGCCGCCCAGTATTACTTGAGTTTCGCCAGCATGGCCACGGCGACTGCCTTGGCCGATTGTGGGTTCTGGCCGGAAATAACTTCGCGGTCTTCGATCACGTTCTCGCTCCATGGCTTGGCTTCGGAGAAGTTAGCGCCGGCTGCCGTCAGGCCATCCTGCGGGAACAGTTTCATATGGCCGCCGCCGAGGAAGCCTTTGGCCTGCTCCTCTTCCGCGTCGGTGAAGGCGGTGACTTTGTAGCCCTTGTAAATCCAATTGGCTGGCGCTGCCGGCTGTTTGCCCGATTCCAGCGCGGAGACAAAACCGTGCGCGTCCGGGATCGCCGACAACATGGCTATGGTGCCATGGCAAGTGAAGCCGGTGATCTTGCCTTTTTCATGGAAGTGGGTCAGCAGCAGGCCCAGTTGTTTGTCCTTCAGCAGATCCTGCATCGGGATATGGCCGCCAGGCACGAACACAGCATCGAACTTGTCGTAGCCGATTTTCTGAACCTGCGCGAAGCTGATCGTCGGCGAGCCGCTCTTCGAGGTCAGCTTCAGCGTGTCCAGCAGCGCAAGACTTTCCTGACGGGACTTTTCATCGCCGCCCCAGAAGCTCACATCATTGGACTTCTGGTCCGCGGTTGGCGCCTTGCCGCTAGGGGTGGCAAATACGACGGTTTGACCCGCCGCGATGAAGGTCTGCACCGGTTGCATTAATTCGTTCAGGAAGAAACCTGTTTGCATGACCTTCCCGTCTTTCAGGTCCAGTTGATCCTGATCCGACAGTACAACCAATACCGTGCCGGCATTGGCATAGTTAGCGGCAGCGGCTAGCAGGGCGGCAATAATGATTTTTTTCACACGTTTCTCCAGTAGGAATGGTTTGACGGAGCCATCTTATTACTAGAGCAGACGGCAATAGAGCCCCTGAATTGAATTTCACTTATTACATTGAGTAATCAATTGTTGGGGGCTTACTGTCGCCTACGTGCTTGGTCAGCCGCTAGAATTTTCTCGGTGCAAACTCC
Source organism: Pseudomonas sp. S2_B07 (assembly GCF_054668435.1). Taxonomy (NCBI): domain Bacteria; kingdom Pseudomonadati; phylum Pseudomonadota; class Gammaproteobacteria; order Pseudomonadales; family Pseudomonadaceae; genus Pseudomonas; species Pseudomonas sp. S2_B07. The sequence continues at coordinate 5,995,425 of NZ_CP162769.1, read as the reverse complement.
GGGAAATAGCTGACACAGGCCGTCCTCGAAAAACACTGAGCTACGAAACACCCGCTGAACGATTTAGCCAATCTGTTGCATCGACGGGGTTGAATCCACTGCAGTTAGCTGCCTTCCGCGCCTCGTGTTTAAAGACACTCGGTGTGCTTTCTGTGCCATACAGGGGCGTGTCGTGGACTGCATGTTCGAGTCGGAACAGGCCTCGGAATGGCAGCTGTTCATTGCCCACGGGCAAGGCGGCCAAGGGCCTGTGGCTGGTTTTGACATCATCAATAATCGCCTCAACAAGCCGGTTTATTCCGTGACTACCGCAATTGTTGAGCGTTTGATGAGTTGCGCACCCAACGATGATGAAGCGCGGATCCGTTCGATGGCACTTAATGGCCAACTGGCCGTCTTTCAAATGATGCGCCGTACTGCACTCACTTCATTGAACTGGGGCGAGGTTGATGCGCAGCGGCTTGAATTAATAAAGTGTGTGGTTATTAAGCACACCCGCGCTGTACTGCACGCCATTATCGCTGAGAGTTAATTCGACATAACCCAATGCGTCCAACCAGCGCACATTTCCGATGGCGACCACCGTTTTGCGAGCCTGAGGGTGTGTAACTGCTTCGCTGGTTGCGGTGTAAATGGATCCCCCTGAGCTGCCTTCCACGAAGGCAGCTCAGGGCCGATAGCTATCCGTCGTTACAATCAACAATCGACCAGAAGCACTCTGGCCCTGGGTTGGCCGCCCTAAGCGAGCAACTGGATATGCCTCCGAAACGGGCTTGCGAAACAGGTAGCGGCTCCCCTTCACTACCACCGCATTTGGTAACCGAAAAAGGACGGACGACCGTCCTATCCCCCAACCACCCCATACAACCCCTCCCGCCGATCCCCATGCAAATCATTGCGCGCACTAATCCGCTTATTCCGCGCCTCCCCCAGATTCACCGTCGCCAACAAAATCCGCTCCCCACCCTGCTCCGCCGGCCCCGCCACCGGATACCCATCCGCATCCACAATCACCGACCCCTGCACCCAACCCACCCCACGCTCAAACCCATGCCGATCGCACGCCGCAATAAACATCCGATTCACCGAAGCATTCGCCTGCACCCGCACCACTTCCGCCGGACGCTCCGTCAGCGGCCGAGGCCCATCCGGCCAGTTAACCGGCGCACACAGTAAATCCGCCCCCGCCAGTGCCGGCAGCCGCACCCACTCCGGAAACTCCAGGTCGTAGCAAATCAACATCCCAATCCGCCCATGCACCGTTTCAACCACCGGCGGCGCAGCATCACCTGCGGTGAAAACTTCACTCTCCGCATCCCACAGGTGCGCCTTGCGATACACAGCGCGTAACCCTTGGGCATCGATCATCGCCGCGCTGTTGGCCAGTTCGTCACCGTCCAGTCGCTCGCAAAATCCGCCGACCACGACAATGTCCAACTCGCGGGCGAGTGCCGCCCACAGGCTCAAGGTCGGTCCATCGACCGTTTCCGACAACGACAACGCTTCACGGCGGTCATTGAACACATACCCGCTCTGCACCAACTCAGGCAGCACCACAACCTGCGCCCCTTGATGCGCCGCCGAACGAATCGCCCGTTCGGTCAGCGTCCGGTTGAACGCCAGGTCGCCAATCTTCGGCGCCACTTGGCAGCAGGCGACCACGGTGTTTTTTGCAGTGTTCAACGCACCGCCTCCATCGCAGGTTGAGTCATGGCGAGGATGTCGCTCTCGGTAATGGCATCGATCACCCGGCGTTCGGACGCGAGGTCCAGCGAGCGGCTGAGGATGAAGTACGTCAGGCCCGACACCACCAATCCCACCAGCCAGGCGATGTCCACGCCTTCGAGCATCCGCGCCAGCGGGCCGACGAAGACTTCTTTGTTGGCGGCGGCATCGAAGATGTAGAAGAACGGCACCATCGCGGCGAAGCCGATCAGGTAGGAGACGATGCCACGGAATTGCCAGGCGCCGTAGATGCCGTTCGGGGTGAAGAAGTGCGGGATGGCATAGCGGCCTTTGCGAACGAAGAAGTAGTCGACCAGGTTGACGGCGGTCCAGGGCACGAGAAAGTACAGGAGCAACACGAGGAAGGTGTTCAGCAGCGCGATGCCGTCGCCTTTGATCGACAGCACGCAGGTCAGCAGGATCACGCTGATTGCGGTGATGGACAGGATGCGGGCGCGGGGTGTCGGGGTGATTTTCTTGATCGAGTCAGCGCCGGTCAGCAGCGTCAGCATGGCGCTGTAGGTGTTGAGCGCGATGATCGGCAGGAAGCCCGCCACCGAGACGATCACCAGCACGTTGCCCAGCCCCGGAATCATCGAAGAGCCAACCTGGTTCAATGCGACCAGTGCATCCACCGCTTTCAACTGCTGCGCCAGCCACGCGCCGAGGCCGATCATCCAGCTGCCGGATAGCGAGGCGCCGATGAACACGGCGGCGATCAGTTTGGGGCGGCTGGTGTTTTTCGGCAGGTAACGGGAATAGTCGGAGACATAGGGCGCATAGGAAATGTTGTAGCTGGCGCCGATGGCGAACAGTGTGGCGAACGCGACCCAGTTGAAGCCGAGGTCAGTTGCCGGGGTGACGCCTTCCTGGCCGGCGCCGAACATCAGGGCGATAGTGACCAGTGCGTACAGCGGCAAGGTGGCGAGCAACGCCCACTTGAAGGCTTTGTGCATCAGGTCGTGGCCGTAGATCGACAGCAGCGCGCCGATCAGCACCACCGCCACGGCGACGATGGTCGGGTCGATGCCGAACACGTGTTCGAGGCCGTTCATGATCAGCGAGATGTTCACCACGTTGAAGCCGACGAACACAAACATCGTCGCCATCAGGGCCAGGATTACGCCGCGATAACCGAACTGGGCGCGGGACTGGATCATTTGCGGCAAGCCCATTTCCGGACCTTGCGAGCCGTGGAAGGCCATGAAGATGGTGCCGAACATGATGCCCAGCGCGCCGGCGAGCATGGTCCACAGCGCTGACAAGCCGAGGCTTGGGCCGACGAAACCGATGGAGATGGTGAAGAAGTGGAAGTTGCCCAGGAACCAGAAAGGTCCTTGGCTGCTGAGTTTGGCGTGACGTTCGTTTTGCGGAATGTAGTCGATCGAGTGGCCTTCGATGGCCAACCCGCCGCTCGCTTCGAGGGCGTGCGCAGTTTGTGGGGACCCTGACATACGAATGTTCCTATGCTGGTGATTGTTGTTTTTATGGGCAAAGCGCCGGTTTCATTGCAATGTAGGGCGTCGGTCAGGGCGGTAAAATATCGCAGGCGCACTGTTTACATAGATCGGCGTCTATGTGGTGAACATCGGAGGCAACACATGCTGGGCACTGTATCGGAACTGGATCTGCGTTTGATCCGGGTCTTTCTGACCGTCGTCGAGGCCGGTGGAATCTCGGCCGCGCAGACGGCACTCAACACCACGCAACCGACCATCAGCGCGCAATTGGCGACGCTGGAAGCGCGGGTCGGGTTTCGTCTGTGCGAGCGTGGGCGCGGCGGATTTTCGGTGACGCCCAAGGGTGGCCAGTTTGTCGAAGCGGCCCGTCGGTTATTGGCGGCGGCCGAGGGCTTTCGGGTTGAGGTGCAGCACATCAATCGCAAGGTGTCGGGCATCATCAACATTGGCTTGCTCGGTCAAATCGATCCGTCCGCCAACAAGAACATCGCCCTGGCAATTGCCCGTTTGCGCTCGCGCCATGAGGGGCTGTATTTCCACTTCACCGAGCTGTCGTCGTCGCTGCTGGAAGAGAAAATCATCAACGGCCATATCGATCTGGCCATCGGTTATTTCTGGCATCGCTTGCCCAACATCGATTATTTCCCGCTGTTCCAGGAAACCCAGATCGCCTACTGCGCGCCAGCGCATCCGCTGTTCGATCACGTCGGTGATCTGAGCCGCGAAGACGTACGCGATTACGACTGGGTCTGGCCCAGCCACCCCTTGCCGGAAATGCCCGCGCCCACGTCCATCGAACGTTTGACGGTGCTCACCGACAGCATGGACGGTGCGGCGCTGCTGATTCTGTCGGGCCAGCACTTGGGTTTTCTGCCCCAGCATTACGCGGCCAAACATGAAGAGTTGGGGCAGTTGCATCCGCTCAACCCTGAGCTGCTGCGTTATGAGGTGGGTTTCCATGCGGCGGTGCGACATTCGGCGCGGCAACGGGAGGTGGTGAGTGCCTTTCTGGCGGAGTTGATCGGGATTTTTGCAGACGGGTAATCAAGGGACGAACATAGATCCGCCCCTTTTCAGGCCAGGCTCTCACCGCTCTTCAAGCACACCGAAGCGCAGGTTGTTGGCCACGTAATCCGGATGGAAGACATCCTGATCGAGCTGGAACAGCGCTTTATACTGCGGCAGGCGCTCGTTCTGGTTGAAGGGTTCCTCGGGGCTCACGCCTGTTAGCTCGGCGAGAAGATCGCCAATCAGTTGTTCTACGCTCATTTTATTATTCTCTCTGCGACTGAAGGTCTGTGCGGTCAAGCAGCCGAACGGCGGGGCTTGTAGCGCCGTTCGTGAGAAGAATTTAATACACCGAAGCGTCATTAATTTTTCAATTGGCGACAGCGCTTTCTCATTTCATGACAATTTGTTTCCGTTGATCCGGCAGTTCCACATCAGTCATCAACAGCCGACGGCGACGTCATCGCTGGCCTCCACGCTATATATTTTTGTATATTGCGTAGCTCAAATCGCCTAGACCCTCTCCATGAGCCGCATTCGCCAGCATAATCAGCACCTCATCCTGGCCGCCGCCAGCGAAGAGTTCGCCGCCAAAGGTTTCGATGCCACCCAGACCCGGGACATCGCTGCGCGTGCGGGGATGCCGAAGGCGAATCTGTATTACTACTTTCAGAGCAAGGAAAACCTCTACTCGCGCGTGCTGCTCGGGTTTGTCGAGCCGCTGCTGCACGCCTCGGCCGCGCTGCGCGAAAGCGATGACCCGGTGGCGGGATTGCAGGCCTACATTGCCGCGCGAATTCGTATCGCCCGCGAGCATCCGCACATTGCCAAGGTGTTCAGTAGTGAGTTGCTGCTGGGGGCGCGGCAATTGCCCGAGGAGTGCCGGGACCTGCTGTATGCCGAGGCGCAACGCAATGTGGAGTGTCTGCGAAGCTGGATTGATCGGGGCCTGTTGGCGCCGGTGGACCCGGAACATTTGATGCTGTTCATCTGGTCGGCGACCCGGAGCTACACCAATCTGGGTTGGCAAATGGCGCACATCACCGGGCAGCAAACGCCGCAGGATGAGGATTACGCAAGGGCGGCGGCGACCATTACCCGGCTGGTGTTGGGCGGTGTGGTGCCGGAGGTCGGGCAGTCGCCGAGGGCGTTGATGTTTGCGACGTGAGCAGCCTGAAGCGTCCGGGCCTCAGGGCTGTCAGTAGATTCAGATGCGGATTTCAGCCGCAGGCTTGACGTCGATGCGCGCCACCGAACCGGTCAGGTGCGCCAGGTCCTTGTTGTACTCGGCGATGATGTCTTCGGCAGTCAGGTTACCGTTGTCGAAGGTGGAGTGCGCGTCCGCTGCCAGCTCCACGTCGTAGCCCAGTTTCAGTGCCTGACGCACGGTCGCGTTGATGCAGTAGTCGGTTTGCAAACCGCAGATGATCAGGCGCTCGAACTCCTCTCTCGGCAGCAGCTTTCCCAGGTGAGTCTGGTAGAAGGAGTCCGGGGTTGTCTTGCGTACGAACTTATCCTCGGGGTCAGTCACAAGTCCTTCGGCCAGTTGCCAGCCGGCCGCGTCATGCACGAGCGGCCCGCTCTCGTCTTCGTGCTGGATGAACACGACCGGCACCCCGGCGATCCGGGCCCGAATGCTCAAGTGGTTGATGTTCTCGATAACGCGATTGATCTCAAAGCACTCGTACTCGCCAGAGCACAGCGCCTTCTGGACGTCGATGATTAACAGTGCAGTGGCCATGATTCATTCCTTGAACAATCAATGGATCAGGGGACGAAAATAGATCCGTCCCCTTTCAAACACAACCGCTAGTAGCCGAGTGACAACCCGGTGTTGCGACGTGGGTCGTTAGCGCCGTAGAAGCGGTTTTTGCCGACCGGTTTACCTTCCAGCGAAGGTGCGCCGACGAGGATCGCCGCGACGTGGTTGGCATCCTGTGGCCCGGCAAACTTATGCCCCCAGCTTTCGAGGATCTTCACCGTGTCCGGGCTGGTGGTGAAGGTCTCGAGGTTGGTCTCTTCCGGCAGCCATTGCTGGTGGAAACGCGGGGCGTCCACCGCTTCCTGGATGTTCATGCCGTAGTCGATCACGTTGAGCATGGTCAGCAAGGTGGCGGTGATGATGCGGCTGCCGCCGGGGGTGCCGACGACCATCACAACCTTGCCGTCCTTGGTGACGATGGTCGGGCTCATGGACGACAGCGGCGCCTTGCCGGGGGCGATGGCGTTGGCCTCCCCTTGCACCAGGCCGTACATGTTCGGCACGCCGATTTTCGAGGTGAAGTCGTCCATTTCGTCGTTGAGGATGACCCCGGTTTTGCTGGCCATGACGCCGGCACCGAACCAGTCGTTGAGGGTGTACGTCATCGACACCGCGTTGCCCCATTTGTCGACGATGGAGAAGTGCGTGGTGTTGCTGCCCTCATGCGGCGCTACGCCGGGTTTGATCTCGCGGGACACGCCGGCCTTCTGCGGCTGGATCGCGGCACGCAGTTTGGTGGCGTAGTTTTTGTCCAGCAAATGCGCGATTGGATTTTTCACGAAATCCGGGTCGCCGAGGTAGCTGTTGCGGTCCACATACGCATGGCGCATCGCTTCGATCTGATAGTGCATACCTTGGGCCGAGTGGTAGCCCAGGTCTTTCATCGGGTAACCGTCGAGGATGTTCAGGATCTCGCAAATCACTACCCCGCCGGAGCTTGGTGGCGGTGCCGAGACCACGTGGTAGCCACGGTAATCGCACTCGATAGGCGCCAGTTCGCGGGTTTTATATTTGTCGAGGTCGGCCTGGGTGATGATGCCTTTGTTGGCCTGACTGGAGGTGACGATGGCGTCGGCGACCCAGCCTTTATAGAAACCGTCGGCGCCCTTCTCGGAAATTTCCCGCAGGGTTTTGGCCAGGTCCTTCTGCACCAGTTTTTGCCCGACTTGCATCGGCTCGCCGTTGCTCAGGAAGATCGAGCCGGAGTCCTTCATGTCTTTCTTGAACACGTCGGTGGCGTAGTCAAGTAAATCGACATCGCCCTGCTCCAGGGCAAACCCGTCTTCGGCCAGTTTGATCGCCGGGGCGATCACTTCCTTGCGCGGCTTGGTGCCGTACTTGCTCAGGGCCAGTTCCATACCGGACACCGTGCCCGGCACACCGACAGCCAGGTGGCCACGGGTACTGAGGTCGGGGACGACATTGCCTTCTTTGTCGAGGTACATGTTAGCGGTGGCGGCCAGCGGGGCTTTTTCACGGAAATCGAGGAAGGTCTTGCGCCCGTCCGCCAGCTGAATGGTCATGAAACCGCCGCCACCGAGGTTGCCCGCTGCGGGATACACCACCGCCAGCGCATACGCCACCGCGACGCCGGCATCCACGGCATTGCCGCCGTTCTTGAGCACATCAACGCCCACCTGGGAGGCCAGATGCTGGGCCGTGACCACCATGCCGTTTTCGGCCGCGACGGGGGCCACAGAGGCGGCGTGGGCAGTCAGGCAGCTAAGCGCCAATGAGGTCGCGATGAGCGATTTGGCAAAAGGTTCGTACTTCATGAGTCGGTCTCTTTTTGTTTTTAGGGTCTGAAAAAAGCAGAGAAAACGTTTCAAGAGCAGAAGGCAGTATGGCTCGGATTACACATTGCGCCTCCCCGTCGAGGCAGTATGCTGAGGCTCTGTTCAGCCCTTCTGCGGAGTCCGCCAGCATGACTTACACCTTCACCACCCTGGCGTCTCCGGTCGGCGAACTGAAGCTGGTGGCGAAAGAGGCAAGACTGGCGGCCATCCTCTGGGAAAACGACAAGCCGAACCGGGTGCGGCTGGGCCCGATGCACGAAGCGCCGGACAACCCGATCCTGGTGCGCGCCGTTCAGCAGTTGCAGGAATACTTTGCCGGCACCCGAAACTCGTTCGATCTGGAACTGGATTTTGCCGGCACGGATTTTCAGAAGAAGGTGTGGCAAGCCCTGCTGACCATCCCATTCGGCGAGACGCGCAGCTACAGCCAGATCGCCGAGCAAATCGGCAACCCGAGCGCGGTTCGGGCGGTGGGCGCGGCGAATGGCAAAAACCCGATCTCGATTGTTGCACCCTGCCATCGGGTGATCGGCGCCTCGGGCAAGCTCACCGGATTTGCCGGTGGGCTGGAGGCGAAAGAGCGGTTGCTGACGCTTGAAGGGTGCGAGTGGTCAGGCGCCAGCAGAACGGGCGACCTGTTCTGACTGACCGGAACACCTGTAGCAGCTGCCGAGCCTGCGAGGCTGCGTTCGGCGGCGAAGCCGTCGTAATCCGAGCGCACTCGATCTAGCTGATGCACCGCGCTTCCCACATCCACGGCTGCGGCCCGCATCAGACACAGCCTCGCAGAGCTCGTCAGCGGCTACAGGGAAAGCGTCGCTCAGGTGAAAATGTTCTTCATCGCCGCGTATTGCAGCAGCATGATGGTCTTGGCGTCGCAGATTTCCCCGCGATAAAACGCTTCAAGCGCCTCGTCGAAGGCCCACTCCAGCACCTCCAGCTCTTCGGTCTCTTCCTCCAGCCCACCGCCCTCGCTGACTTTCGACGTGGCGTCGTACTCGGCAATAAAGAAGTGCAGCTTTTCAGTGACCGAGCCGGGGCTCATGTACGACTCGAAGATCTTTTGTACGTGGTGCACGCGGTAACCGGTTTCTTCCTCGGCTTCGGCGCGGATGCGTTCTTCCGGCGCAGCACCTTCGAGCAACCCGGCGGCCACTTCAATCAGCAAGCCGTCATGGCCGTTGACGAACACCGGCAAGCGGAACTGGCGCGTCAGCACGACAGTACGCTTCTCGCGGTTGAACAACAGAATCGCCGCGCCGTTGCCCCGGTCGTAGACCTCGCGGGTCTGACGTTGCCAGTCGCCGCTGTTGCGCTGATAGTCGAAGGTAATTTTTTTCAGCAGGTACCAGTCGTGGGACAACACCTGGGATTCGATAATGTTGACCCGTTCGGCTGTGTTCGCCATGGCACCGCATCCTTTTTCGTGAGAAGCGCCCATGGTAGGCGAAAACGCAAAAGCCCTGCATCTCCCTGACACCTAATACGGGACCTTGTAGCAGCCGGACGCAGGCTTCACCAGCTGCTACAGGGTTGGGGGGTTCTCAGGTTCAGGACAGCTGCGCTTTGTATTCTTTTTCGTACTGGCCGGCGAGGGTTTCTTTCTGTTTGTCATCGAGCAGTTTGCCGGCCATCTGGAAGAACTTCTGCTCTTCCTCTTTCAGGTGGTGATGAACCTTCTCGGCCAGCTTCTTCGCGGTCGCCAGCCAGGCAGGGCTGGACATCTCGGTCGCGTCCAGTTCCTCCATCATTTCGTCCATTTCGTGGTGTTCGGCGATGGCGTGGCGGCTCAGGTCGACGCCGTTGTCGAACTCCATCAGCGGAATATAGAAATGCCGCTCCTCGGCGGTTTCGTGGGCCTGGAGTTCGGACTTGAGTTGTTTGTAAGCCTCGACCCGCTCAGGGGTGTCGCCACTGGTATTGATCAGCGCATCGGCATAACCGCGTTGGCGCTCGTGGCTTTCACGCAAGGCTTCGAAAATATTCACGGGGTGTCCTCATTGGCCGCGTTCTGAAGTGACGCTGTTTAGGCTAGACCTCCGCGCGACGGCGACGGTTCCACAATTACCGCGAGCACGCCAGGCTGGCGGATCATTGCCAAAAGGATGTCGCTCATGACCCTGCGAATCGAACAGTCGCAAAACCCCACGGACGCAGAACGTGAGGCGATCCTCATACCGCTGCGCGCCTACAACACCGCGCAGGCTGGCCCCGGCAATCCGCAACCGCTGGCGTTGCTGGTGCGCGACGACAACGGCGAGATTCTCGGCGGGTTGTATGGCCGGTTCTTTTACCAGTGGTTGTTTATCGAGTTGCTGTCGGTGCCTGAACAGGCTCGGGGACAGGGTTTGGGCTCGAAACTGATGCAGATGGCCGAAGACCTGGCGCAGGAAAAGGAATGCGTGGGGATCTGGCTGGACACCTTCGACTTTCAGGCGCCGGAGTTTTACAAACGGCTCGGTTACAGCGAGCTAGGCCAGATTGCCGACTACCCGCCGGGCCACAAACGCCACTTCTTCCAGAAACGCCTGATCAACTGATCAAAACACAAACCTCCTACAGGGGGTACTGCGTCAGCTCTGATTCAGAGACAAGTCGCCAACGCCGCCAAACGGCGCTTGGCAACAAAATCGTCATGCTGCGCGTAGTAACTGATCACGGTGCCGGACGCATCGGTGGTCACGTCGATAAAGGATTCCGCCGACCGCGTGTAAACCGTCGAACCGCCCTTTTTACCCGGCTGCAAATACGCGCCGGCGTCCACGCCGAACACCGCCTCGTCCTGCCAGGAAAACTGCACGCACTGGGCCACGACCATTTCCGGCTTGTTCGAGTTCAGGGTTTTGTACGGGGCCTTGGTGCGAGCATCGTCCATCACCGAGCCCGCGCATCCCGCCAGCAACGTTACGGCCAGCGCCACCATCAGAATTCGCATTACGTTCGCTCATCAATAAAAAGCGGACTGTATCACCGTGGCGCGGCGTTTCGTTCTGCTTTACTGCATTTATACCGCGACACCGCGTAACGATTCGCGCACCCTGTCGCGCCATAAACACCGCCTTTTTCTGGAACCCCCATGACACCCAACGCCGAATTCTACAAACCAACCCCTGAATACGCCGACAAGCTGATCAGCCAGATTGGCCAGACACCGTCCTGGATTGCCAAGCGCATTGGCGTCACCGACAAGCGCATCCGTTACATCCTCGACGGCGAACGCACCGTCAAAGGCGAGACCACGCCGATCAAGATGACCTACACCGAGCAGTTCGCCCTCGAATGCCTGGCCGCTGCGGCCAAGGCCAGCAAGAAACAATCTTCGTAACCCGTTATCAAGGAGAGACCATGGCGGCAACCGAACAGCAACACGAGCAGGCGCTGAAGAAGTTTCTCGATGAGCGCCCGCAACTGCGCCACGAACTCGACAACCTCAACCCGCTGCTGGCCCAGGCCAAGGGTGAGACCGCGGCGCAGTACCGCGACGAGCGATTGCACGAAGCCTTCGAAGCCGAGGCCGAGCGTCAGGGACTGTTCGCCTGGGAGCTGACGCTGCTGTTGACGGCCGCCACACCACAGGACTACGAAGCCCATCGCCGGGAAGTGCACAAGGAAGTCGCAGAGATGGCCGGCATGAATTGGCTGGACTATTGCGAGTTATACGGGATAGAACCGTAACCCCTGCACAAGGATGCCCGCTCCGATGCTGCCTTCCGCCTCCTCAACCCACGCCAGCCCCGGCCACCTGCACACGCAAAAGTGGCGCGGGCGCATCGGCATGACGCTGGTGGCCATGCTCTCGGTCCTCGCCGGCATGACCGATGCCATCGGCTTTATGGCCAGTGGCGATTTCGTCTCGTTCATGAGCGGCAACACCACGCGGCTCGCCGTGGCCATCAGCGACGGTGATCTGGGGCTGACCGGGCGTTTGCTACTGCTCGTGGCCACGTTCATCGTCGGCAACGCCTTGGGCATTGTCGTCAGCCGCCTCGGCAGACGACGGGCGCTGCCCTTGATGCTGACCGTCGCCGTGCTGCTCTGCGCGGCCGCTACCTGGCCCTACGACGAACAATTGCCCGCGCTGCTGGCGGCGATCATCGCCATGGGCATGCTCAATGCCGCCGTTGAGGAAGTGAACGGCCTGCCGGTCGGCCTGACCTATGTCACCGGCGCCCTGTCGCGCTTCGGACGCGGATTGGGGCGCTGGATGCTCGGCGAACGGCGCAATGGCTGGCGCGTGCAATTGATCCCCTGGACCGGGATGTTCGTCGGGGCTGTTCTTGGGGCGGTGCTGGAACAGCATCTGGGGCTTCAGGCCTTGTTCGCCAGCGGATTGCTGGCGGGGGTGCTGGGGGTGGTGTCGTTGAAAGTTCCGCGGCGGTGGCAGTTGGGGTATATGCCGCGCTGAGTTTTGTATGACCGTGCGGGCCTCATCGCGAGCAAGCTCGCTCCCACAGATTACGTGGTGAAGCTGCAATCTCGAACATTACACAAACCCCTGTGGGAGCGAGCTTGCTCGCGATGAGGCCCGCCCAGACAACATCGATTTAGCCCCCTCAGCGATAAAGCTTTATCATGGCCGCAGTTTCGCTGATCGAGTCCGTCATGAAGTTCGCCATCGCGCTGTTTTCCGCCGCCCATGCGCCCTCCTCGCGCCGCGCCCTGTTGTTTGCCCAGGCTGCGCTGGCCGGTGGGCATGAGATTGTCCGGCTGTTTTTCTATCAGGACGGCGTTTATAACGCGTCCGGCAGCGTGGTCACCCCGCAAGACGAGCTGGACCTGCCCAAGCAATGGCGCGCGTTTGTCAACGAGCATCAACTGGACGGCGTGGTGTGTATCGCCGCCGCCCTGCGCCGTGGCGTGTTGAATGAGGAAGAAGCCGGGCGTTATCAGCGCGACGCGGTTGCCGTGGGCGCGCCGTGGGAATTGTCCGGCCTCGGCCAGTTGCACGACGCGGTGCAGGACGCTGACCGCTTGATCTGTTTCGGAGGCGCGTGAGATGCCTAAATCCTTGCTGATTATCAGCCGTCAGGCGCCATGGTCCGGGCCAAATGCGCGCGAAGCGCTGGACATCGTGTTGGCTGGCGGCGCCTTCGACCTGCCGATCGGCCTGCTGTTTCTCGATGACGGCGTGTTTCAGCTCGCCGCGAAACAGGACGCCAAGGCGCTGCAACAAAAAGACCTGAGCGCCAACCTGCAAGCCTTGCCGATGTTTGGTGTCGAGGAGTTGTTCGTCTGCGCTGCCAGTGCCGCAGAACGAGGGCTGGACCCATCCGGTTTCTCGCTGGAAGAAGCCCAGGCGCTGACCGCCCACGACATCACCGCCCTTATTGACCGTTACGACCAGGTGATCACCCTCTGATGTCGACTTTGCATGTGTTGTCTCATTCCCCGTTCGGCGACGATCGCCTGAGCAGTTGCCTGCGCGTGATCGGCGCCAACGATGCGCTGCTGCTGAGCGGTGACGCGGTGTATGCCCTGCAACCCGGCACCGCCCCGTTCAGCGCGCTGAAGACTCGCGGCCTGACACTGTTTGTACTGGCCGAAGACGTTCAAGCCCGGTCCATTGAGACGCCAGACTGGGCCAAGGCCATCGATTACCCGGCCTTCGTCGATCTGTCGATTCACTACGACAAGGTCAACAGTTGGCTATGAATTCCCTGACAGTCGGCGCTCGCGCCATCGAGTTGGACAAGGACGGTTTCCTGGTCGAACTGAGCGACTGGTCCGCTGACGTCGCCAGCGCCCTCGCTGCGGCCGAAGACATCGAGTTGAGCCCCGAGCATTGGGAAATCCTTGAACTGCTGCGCCGTTTCTACGACGAATTCCAGCTGTCGCCGGCCACCCGCCCGTTGATCAAGTACACCGCGTTGAAGCTCGGCCCGGAAAAAGGCAACAGCCTGCACCTGAACCGACTGTTCAAAGGCACCCCTGCCAAACTCGCCGCGAAGCTGGCGGGCCTGCCCAAACCGACGAATTGCTTATGACCGACTTCCCAGCGTTGACCCTCGAAACACCCGCCGAGCATCCGTTCGCCCAGTTCGTGCGAATCCTCGGCAAAGGCAAACGCGGCGCCCGCGACCTGACGCGTGAAGAAGCCCGCGAAGCCATGGGCATGGTGCTCGACGACAAGGTCGAAGACACCCAGCTCGGCGCGTTTCTGATGCTGCTGCGACACAAGGAAGAAAGCGCCGAGGAAATGGCCGGTTTCACCGAAGCCTTGCGCGAACGTTTGCAGGCGCCCGCCTTGAATGTTGATCTCGACTGGCCGACCTATGCCGGCAAGAAACGTCATCTGCCGTGGTACCTGCTCGCGGCCAAGTGCCTGGCGCAGAACGGCGTGCGTATTTTCATGCACGGCGCCGGCGCGCACACGGCCGGGCGGCTGTACAGCGAACAACTGCTGGAAGGACTCGGCATTGCGCTGTGCCGCAACTGGCAACAGGTGGGCGCGGCACTGGATAACGGTGGCCTGGCGTTCATGCCGCTGGTGGATTGGGCGCCGCAACTGCAACGCATGATCGACCTGCGCAACACCTTGGGCCTGCGCTCGCCGATCCATTCCCTGACACGCATCCTCAATCCGTTGGGCGCCCGTTGCGGCCTGCAAAGTATTTTCCACCCCGGCTATCAGGCGGTGCACCGCGATGCCAGCGGCTTGCTGGGCGACACAGCGATTGTGGTGAAGGGCGACGGCGGCGAGATCGAGATCAACCCGGACGCCGACAGTCACTTGTACGGCACCACCGGCGGTGAAAGCTGGGACGAAGAGTGGCCGCAACTGTCGGCCCAGCGTCACGTCAAACCCGCCGCCCTCGACCCTGAACATATGAAGGCCGTATGGCGCGGCGATGTGGTCGACAGCTACCCGCAAATGGCCCTGATTTCGACCATGGCCTTGGCGTTGCGCGGACTCGGTCAATCCCGTGATCAGGCGTTCGAAACGGCCCAGCAGTATTGGGATGCTCGAAACAGATCGATTTAACCGATCATAACTGCCCAACCTTTGCGCTATTTGTTCGAACTGATGGGCATAGACTCCTCTCCAACGATTTATCGGTTTGAGGAGTCTTGATCATGGGTTTATTAGTCGAAGGCCGCTGGCAAGACCAGTGGTACGAAAGCGGCAAGGACGGCGCGTTCCAGCGCGAACAGGCGCAACGCCGCAACTGGGTCACCACCGACGGCAAGCCGGGCCTGACCGGTGTCGGTGGCTTTGCCGCCGAGGCCCGCCGCTATCACCTCTACGTGTCCCTCGCCTGTCCGTGGGCTCACCGCACGCTGATCCTGCGCAAACTCAAAGGTCTCGAAAACCTGATCGACGTATCGGTGGTCAGTTGGCTGATGCTGGAAAACGGCTGGACCTTCGACCAGCGCCTGGGCTCTACCGGCGACAAACTCGATCATCTCGACTTCATGCACCAGCGTTACACCGCCGACACCGCCAACTACACTGGCCGCGTCACGGTGCCGGTGCTGTGGGACAAACAACAGAACCGCATCGCCAACAATGAATCGGCGGAGATCATCCGCATGTTCAACAGCGCATTCGATGACCTGACCGGCAATGACCTGGATTTCTACCCTGAGCCACTGCGCGGTGAAATCGATGCGTTGAATGAGCGGATTTACCCGGCGGTGAACAACGGCGTGTACCGCGCCGGGTTTGCGACCTCGCAGCACGCTTATGAAGAAGCGTTTGATGGTTTGTTTGAAGAACTGGATCGGCTGGAGCAGCTGTTAGGCGCCAATCGTTACCTGACCGGCGAATACCTGACCGAAGCGGATATTCGGCTGTTCACCACGCTGATTCGTTTTGACGCGGTGTACCACGGGCACTTCAAGTGCAACCTGCGGCGGATTGCCGATTATCCGAACCTGTCGAACTGGTTGCGTGAGATTTACCAGTGGCCGGGGATTGCCGAGACGGTGAGTTTTGAGCACATCAAGCATCACTACTACGGCAGCCACAAGACCATCAACCCGACCGGGATTGTGCCGAAAGGGCCGGCACAGGACTTTACCGTGGCGCATGATCGGGCGCGGTTGAGCGGAAAAGGGGTTTGGCGCAAGGCCTGAGGTTTTGTGCAGGATTTGAAGGCCCCATCGCGAGCAAGCTCGGTTCCTACAACGACACAAATCACTGTAGGAGCCGGGCTTGCCCGCGATGGAGGCGACTCGGTCTCTAGACTTGCGCCTGAGCCCCTTCGAACCACGCCAGTTTCTCGCGCAGTTGCACCACTTCCCCAACAATCACCAACGTCGGCGCATGCACTTCATGCTCCGCGACCAACCGTGGCAGGTCCGCCAACGTGCCGGTAAACACCCGCTGATTGACCGTAGTGCCCTGCTGAATCAACGCCGCCGGGGTATCCGCACCGCGACCGTGCTTGATCAACTGCTCGCAGATAACCGGCAAGCCCACCAGGCCCATGTAGAACACCAGCGTCTGCGCCGGCGCGACGAGGTCGGCCCACGGCAGATCGGTGGAACCGTCCTTCAAATGCCCGGTGACAAACCGTACGGACTGGGCGTAATCGCGATGGGTCAGCGGAATCCCGGCGTACGCCGCGCAACCGCTGGCCGCCGTGATACCCGGCACCACCTGGAACGGGATGCCATGGGCCGCCAGCTCTTCGATCTCTTCACCGCCGCGACCGAAGATAAACGGATCACCGCCCTTCAACCGCACCACGCGCTTGCCAGCCTTGGCCAGATCGACCAGTTGCTGGTTGATCTGATCCTGCGGCACGGCGTGATCGGCGCGGCGCTTGCCGACGTAAACGCGCTCGGCATCACGACGGCACAATTCCAGAATCGCCGGGGCCACCAAGCGGTCATACAACACCACGTCAGCTTGCTGCATCAGCCGCAAGGCACGGAATGTCAGCAGGTCGGGATCACCCGGCCCTGCCCCGACCAGGTACACCTCGCCGGTCGTAACATCCGCTTCGCCGTCGATTTTCGCCTGCAACAGACGTTCGGCTTCGGCGCCCTGCCCGGCCAGTTGCCGGTCAGCAATCGGGCCTTGGAAGACGTCTTCCCAGAACCCGCGACGCTGCTGCACATCCGGAAACAGACCTTTGACCTGATGGCGGAAACGCGCCGCCAAACCGGCCAGTTGACCGTAGGTAGAAGGAATCCAGGTTTCAATCTTGGCGCGAATCAACCGGGCCAGCACCGGCGCATCGCCGCCGCTGGACACCGCAATAATCAGCGGGGAACGATCGACAATCGCCGGAAAGATCACGCTGCACAGGGCCGGTGCGTCAACGACGTTGACCGGCACACACCGCCGATGGGCATCGGCGGACACTTGCGCGTTCAATGGCTCGTCGTCGGTGGCGGCAATGATCAGCCCGCAACCGTCCAGATCCGTTTCGACATAACCCCGTAACAGGCACTCGCCGCCGCTGCCGGCCACCAGTTCGCGCAGTTGCGGTTCGATTTCAGGTGCAACCACCCGCAGCAGCGCACCGGCATCGGCCAGCAGGCGGGATTTGCGCAAGGCAATCTCCCCCCCACCGACAACCAACACACGACTGCCGCGCAGGTTGTGAAACAGCGGCAGATAGTTCATTTAGCCGATGACCTCAAGGCCACCCATGTACGGCTTCAGCACGTCAGGCACGCGGATCGAACCGTCGGCCTGCTGATAGTTCTCCAGCACCGCCACCAGGGTACGACCGACCGCCAGGCCGGAACCGTTCAGGGTGTGAACCAGTTCAGGCTTGCCGGTTTCCGGGTTGCGGAAACGCGCTTGCATGCGACGGGCCTGGAAATCGCCGCAGTTGGAGCACGACGAAATCTCGCGGTACTTGTCCTGGCTCGGAATCCACACTTCCAGGTCGTACGTCTTGACCGCGCTGAAGCCCATGTCGCCGGTGCACAGCGCCAGGGTGCGGTAAGGCAGCTCCAGCAGTTGCAGGACTTTCTCGGCGTTGGCGGTCAGGCTTTCCAGCGCTTCCATCGAGGTCGACGGCTCAACGATCTGGACCATTTCAACTTTGTCGAACTGGTGCTGACGGATCATGCCGCGGGTGTCACGACCCGACGCACCGGCTTCGCTGCGGAAGCACGGGGTGTGGGCCACGAACTTGATCGGCAGCAGTTTCGAATCAACGATTTCGCCAGCGACGATGTTGGTCAGCGACACTTCGGCAGTCGGGATCAGGTACAGATCGGCTTCGCCTTCGCGGGCGATCTTGAACAGGTCTTCTTCGAACTTCGGCAGTTGACCGGTGCCTTGCAGCGCCGGCGCCTGGACCAGATAAGGCGTGTAGGCCTCTTCGTAGCCGTGCTCGGTAACGTGCAGGTTGATCATGAATTGCGCCAGCGCACGGTGCAGACGGGCAATCGGGCCGCGCAGCAGGGCGAAACGCGCGCCGGACAGCTTGGCGGCGGTTTCGAAGTCCAGCCAGCCGAATTTCTCGCCCAGGGCCACGTGGTCCTGAACCGGGAAATCGAACGCGGTCGGGGTGCCCCAGCGACGGACTTCGACATTGCCGTCTTCGTCTTCGCCAATCGGCACCGATTCGTGCGGCAGGTTGGGGATGCCCAGCAGGATCGAATCCAGATCGGTCTGGATCGCGTCCAGCTCGACTTTACCGGCGCTCAATTCGCTGGCCATGCGCTCGACGTCAGCCATCAGTGGCGCGATGTCTTCGCCGCGCTGCTTGGCCTGACCGATGGATTTGGAACGGGCATTACGCTCAGCCTGCAGTGCTTCGGTGCGGGTCTGGACGGTCTTGCGCTGTTCTTCCAGCGCTTCGATGCGCGCAACATCCAGCGTGTAGCCACGGGATGCCAGGCGGTCCGCTACGTCCTGAAGGTTGCTACGTAACAGTTTGGAATCGAGCATGTCGGTTTCTCGTTTATCAAAGTTTGGTCAAGGACAGGCCGGCCCAGGTGGCAAGCAGCCCGCCGAATACGCTGAGCGTCGCATAGCCCAGGGCCAGCGGCACTTGCCCGCTTTCCAGCAGGCGCACCGTATCCAGTGAAAAGGATGAAAAAGTCGTCAGCCCTCCGAGGAAGCCGACGATCAACCCGGCACGCACCTCAAGCGGCACCTCCGGACGAATCAAAAAAAGACCGTATAGAGCACCGATCAGCAAACAGCCCACGATATTAACGGCCAGCGTCGCGGTATAGAAGTGCCGCGGCCAATTAGCGTTGATCCAGTTTCCGGTAGCAAAACGTAACAGTGTGCCGGCGACACCGCCGATGGACACCGCGATGACCAATGGAATCACTATTTTCTCCGCTGCCGAGGGCTTAGACGGTCAAGTTGGGCGAGGTGATTGAGCTTTTCGCCGATCTTCAATTCCAGGCCACGCGGCACTGGCTGGTAGAACGGCTGCGGTTCGAGTTCTTCCGGGAAGTAGTCTTCGCCCGCGGCGTAGGCATCCGGCTCATCGTGGGCATAACGGTATTCGTCGCCGTAGCCGAGTTGCTTCATCAATTTGGTCGGGGCATTGCGCAGGTGCAGCGGCACTTCCAGCGAACCGTGCTCGGTGGCGCTGCGCATCGCGGCCTTGAAGCCCATGTACACCGCGTTGCTTTTCGGCGCGCAGGCCAGATAGGTAATGGCCTGGGCCACCGCCAATTCACCTTCGGGGCTGCCGAGGCGCTCCTGCACTTCCCACGCCGCCAGGCACAGGCTCAGGGCGCGCGGGTCGGCATTGCCAATGTCTTCGCTGGCCATGCGCACCACGCGCCGGGCCAGGTACAGCGGATCGCAACCGCCGTCGATCATCCGCGCGAACCAATACAACGCGCCGTCCGGGTTGGAGCCGCGCACCGATTTGTGCAGCGCGGAAATCTGGTCGTAGAACGCTTCGCCGCCCTTGTCGAAACGCCGACGGGTATCGCCGAGCAGACTTTGCAGGAGATCGACGCCGATCTCGCTGTTGTCTTCGGCCAGGTCCGAGGCGTTTTCCAGCAGATTGAGCAGCCGCCGGCCATCGCCATCGGCGGCGGACAACAGCATCTGGAAGCCTTCATCGCTGAGTGTCAGCTGGCGCTTGCCCAACCCACGCTCTTCGGTCAGCGCGCGATGCACCAGTTTGCGCAGTGCCGCTTCGTCGAGGCTCTTGAGCACATAGACGCGGGCCCGCGAGAGCAAGGCGTTGTTGAGTTCGAACGAGGGGTTTTCGGTGGTCGCGCCGATAAAAATCAGCGTGCCGTCTTCAACGTACGGCAGGAACGCGTCCTGCTGGGACTTGTTGAAGCGGTGAACTTCGTCGACAAACAAGATCGTACGTTTGCCGTACTGCCCGGCCTGTTGCTTGGCGATTTCCACCGCCTGACGGATTTCCTTCACGCCGGCCAGCACCGCCGAGACCGTTTCGAAGTGCGCATCCGAGACTTCCGCCAGCAACCGCGCCAGGGTGGTTTTGCCCACGCCCGGCGGGCCCCAGAAAATCATCGAATGCAGGGCGCCCTGCTCCAGCGCTTCACGCAAAGGCTTGCCGCGAGCGAGCAGGTGTTCCTGACCGACGTACTCGTCCAGATTGGCCGCACGCAGGCGGGCGGCCAAGGGCTGAGCAATCGGGGCGCTGCGAAACAGGTCCATCACGACTTGCGAAACCTCACTACTTGAACACTGCAGGCTCACTCCTACAGGTATTGCGGTTTATTCCTGGATCACGTCCGCCCCTTTAGGGATGTCGAACTTGAACTTGGACGCCGGGATCGGCTCGTTGGCCTTCACACCGGTGAACAGGATATTGGTGCGCTGACCGACGCTGTCGATCAGTTGCATGTCGTTGACCAGACCGTTACGGAACGACAGACGCAGGCTGTCGAACAAGGTGTCTTTGGTTTTCGGCTTCAGGGTGAAGTCGATCACGCCGCCGGCTTCCTTGGCGCTGATGTCGAAGCTCTGGCTGATCTTGGACACATCACCAGACAGCAGCAGCGCCGGGGTCTGGGTCAGACGCATGTCGAGGGTCTTGATAGTGACCTGCTCCAGATCCGGGTCCCACAGGGTGACCTTCTTGCCGTCGGACACCATGGTTTGTTCAGCCGGCGCATTGGTGTGCCAGTAGAACAGACCCGGGCGCTGCAACGACATATCACCAGCGGTTTCCTGCAACTGGGTGCCGCTGCCATCAAGCGTCAGCTGGGAGAAACGTGCGGTCAATGTCTGGGATTTTTCCAGCAATTGGGTCAGGCGCGCCACGTCCTTGTCATCGGCGTGGGCCGAGAGCGTGGTCAAAGCTAGAACCGGCAGCAACAACATGCGGATAAGACGCATGGGAGTCCTCTTGATATTCGTGGGGGGTGCGAGTGGCGCGTCACTGCGCCACCCTGCTTCAAAGCAAATCAGTCGCGTACCGGGCCAGGCGCCAGGACTTCACGCGAACCGTTGGTATTCATGGACGTCACGACCCCGGCCATTTCCATGGCTTCGATCATGCGTGCGGCGCGGTTGTAGCCGATTTTCAGTTTGCGCTGAACGGCCGAGATGGACGCGCGACGGCTTTCCAGGACGAACTGCACCGCTTCGTCGTAGAGCGCATCGGTTTCAGCATCATCGTCGCCACCACCGCCGCCATTCTCAAAGCCGCTGCCGGCTTCTTCGACACCGGCGAGAATTTCGTCGTTGTATTCCGGTGCGCCGCGCAGTTTCCAGGCTTCCACCACGCGGTGAACCTCGTCATCGGACACGAACGCGCCGTGTACACGAATCGGCAGACTGGTGCCCGGTGGCATGTAGAGCATGTCACCGTGACCCAGCAATTGTTCGGCACCGCCCTGGTCGATGATGGTCCGGGAGTCGATCTTGCTTGACACCTGGAACGCCATACGCGTCGGGATGTTGGCTTTGATCAGACCGGTGATCACGTCCACCGACGGACGCTGGGTCGCCAGGATCAAGTGAATACCGGCAGCACGGGCCTTCTGGGCGATACGGGCGATCAGTTCTTCAACCTTCTTGCCGACGATCATCATCATGTCGGCAAATTCGTCGACGACCACGACGATGGTCGGCAGCTTGGTCAGCAGCGGCGCTTCGTCGTGAATGCTTTCGCGCTTGTACAACGGGTCGGTCAGCGGCGTGCCGGCGTCCTGGGCTTCCTTGACCTTGGCGTTGAAGCCGGACAGGTTTCGTACGCCCATCTTCGCCATCAGTTTATAGCGCCGCTCCATCTCCGCCACGCTCCAGCGCAGGGCGTTGGCCGCGTCCTTCATGTCGGTCACGACCGGGCACAGCAAGTGCGGGATGCCTTCGTAGATCGACAGCTCAAGCATTTTCGGGTCGATCATGATCAGTTTGGCGTCTTCAGGGCCGGACTTGAACAGGATCGACAGGATCATCGCGTTCACGCCCACCGACTTACCGGAACCGGTCGTACCGGCCACCAGCAAGTGCGGCATTTTCGCCAGGTCAGTGATGACCGGCTTGCCGCCGATGTCGTGACCGAGGGCCAGGGTGACCGGCGACTTGAAGTTGTCGTACTCAGGAGTCGACAGCACTTCGGAGAACCGCACGATCTGGCGGTCCTCGTTGGGGATCTCGATACCGACGGTGGTCTTGCCGGGAATCACTTCAACCACACGCACACTGGTCACGGCCAGGGAACGTGCCAGGTCTTTCGCCAGGTTGGCGATACGGCTGACTTTCACGCCTGCCGCCGGTTGAATTTCGTAACGGGTAATCACCGGGCCCGGGTGGATCGAATCCACCGAGACTTCGACGCCGAATTCCTTGAGCTTGATTTCCAGCAAATGGCCAACCGCAGCCAGGGATTCGGGCGAGTAATTGAGTTGTTTCTTTTCCGCAGGGTCGAGGATCGAGATCGGCGGCAAGGTGCCTTCCACGGCGCTGTCGACGAACAACGGTGCCTGCTTCTCTTTCTCCACACGCTTGCTCGGTGCAGCGGGTTTCGGCGGCGCTGGCGCAATGACCGGCGGTACCTGCTTCTCGCGCTCGGACATGTGCTTGCTCAGGGCCTGTTCGCGTTCGATCAGGCGTTCCTTGACCTTGGCCTGCTCGCGCTTGTCGGTGACGGTCGGTGCGACCACGTCATGCACGCGATCATCGACTTCACGCAGTTGCGCCACCAGTTGCTTGCGTTCGGTACGGGCTGCCCACCAGCGATTGGCCGCGCCCTGGAACAGTTCGAACAGGTCGAGGGTGATCTTGCCGGTGACGTCCATCACCTTGAACCATGACAGGTCGGTGAACACCGTCAGGCCAAACAGGAACAGCGCGATGAACAGCAGCGTGCTGCCCTGGATATTCAGCGCGTTCTTCGCCAGGTCGCCAAGGCTTTCGCCTAAAGCGCCGCCAGCACCCGCCGGAAGGCCGGTGGCGGCATGGAAATGGATGTGCGCCAGGGCGGCGCCAGACAGCACCAGAAACACCAGGCCGATCAGGCGCCAGGAGAACAGCCAGCCGCTCCACTGCCACGGCTCGTGGCGCTGACGGAAGATCTGATAGACCTTGACCGCGAGCAGCAACGGGAAGATATAGGCGAAGTAACCCAGCACCATGAACAGGATGTCAGCGCTGTAGGAACCGGCGGGACCGCCGAAGTTCTGCACGTCATCAATCTTGCTGTTGTGACTCCAGCCCGGATCGTCCTTGCCGTAAGTCAGCAAGGCCATCATCAGGAACAGGCACAAGGCGCCAATGGCGATCAATGCACCTTCCTTGAGCCGGTAGTGCAAATGCTGGCGCCAGAGCGGAACGACTGTTTTGGGTGCTGCGGTGGATTTCTTCAAAACGCTTCTTTTCCTGCGCCCGAGGCGCGTCCATCTGTTGAATGACTATAAAAAACTGCCCAATCCAGGCAGGTAAAAAAGTGAACAGGCGCAACCGGGACTACTTTTAACACTGCACCCCGTCTTTTATAAACATGGTGAGCACTGCTTATTTTGTTACAACCCCCTTTGCACGCAGGCATTGTACGGGTTTGTTCGCCCGATAACATGCGTGAGGCACTGGGTACAGCATAGCCAAAAAGTGCCGGTATATGCGGCCAATTTGAGCATGCATTCTCTTTCGTGACAAAGGCTTATGAGGTGTTTTTATGAGCGAAGCGAAGCATTCACGCCTGATCATTCTGGGTTCCGGCCCTGCCGGTTACAGCGCAGCCGTTTATGCCGCCCGCGCCAACCTCAAACCCGTTGTCATTACCGGCATACAGGCAGGTGGCCAGCTCACCACCACTGTCGAAGTCGACAACTGGCCCGGCGACGTCGAAGGGCTCACCGGCCCGGTGCTGATGGAGCGCATGCAAAAACACGCCGAACGCTTTGACACAGAGATCGTTTACGACCACATCCACACCGCCAAGTTGCAACAGCGCCCGTTTGAACTGATTGGCGACGGCGGCACCTACACCTGCGACGCCCTGATCATCGCCACCGGCGCTTCGGCGCAATACCTGGGCCTGCCCTCGGAAGAGACGTTCGCCGGCCGAGGGGTTTCCGCCTGCGCGACCTGCGACGGCTTTTTCTACCGCAATCAGGTGGTGGCGGTGATCGGTGGCGGCAATACCGCCGTTGAAGAGGCCCTGTATCTGTCGAACATCGCCAAGGAAGTCCATCTGATTCACCGTCGCGATAAGCTGCGCTCGGAGAAAATCCTCCAGGACAAACTGTTCGAGAAAGCCGCCAACGGCAATATTCGCCTGCACTGGAATCAGAATCTGGATGAAGTGCTGGGCGATACCAGCGGCGTGACCGGCGCCCGCCTGCGCGACAGCCAGACCGGCGAAACCCGTGAGTTGGCGCTGGCCGGCGTGTTCATCGCCATCGGCCATAAACCCAATACCGATCTGTTTATCGATCAACTGCCGATGCGCGACGGCTATCTGCGGGTCAAAAGCGGCAACGAAGGCGACGCCACCGCCACCGCAATCCCCGGCGTGTTTGCCGCCGGCGATGTCGCCGATCACGTTTACCGCCAGGCCGTCACGTCCGCCGGGGCCGGTTGCATGGCCGCACTGGACGCCGAAAAATACCTCGACGACATTCCCACCGTTTAACGGCACACTTTACGGCGGGCCCACCAGCCCGCCACCGCCCTCCCCTTCTGCAAGCCCGGATGCCATGCTGACTTGGTTACAACGCAATACCCTGACCTTCCCCCCGCTGGAAAAAGCCATGCGCGACCCCAACGGGCTCTTGGCTGCCGGGGGCGATCTGTCTGCCGATCGTCTGATTCAGGCCTATCGCCATGGCTGCTTTCCGTGGTTCTCCGAAGGCCAGCCGATTCTCTGGTGGTCGCCGGATCCGCGCACCGTGTTGTTTCCCGACGAACTGCATGTTTCCCGCAGCCTGGGTAAACTGCTGCGCCAACAGCGCTATCAAGTGACCTTCGATCAGGATTTCGCCGCCGTCATCCGTGCCTGCGCCGCGCCGCGTGATTACGCCGACGGCACCTGGATCACCCAGGCCATGCAGGACGCCTACATTGAACTGCACAGGCGCGGCCATGCGCATTCGGTGGAAGTCTGGGATCAGGGCGAGCTGGTTGGCGGGCTGTACGGCCTGGCGATGGGGCAGTTGTTCTTCGGCGAGTCCATGTTCAGCCGCGCCGACAACGCCTCCAAATTTGGCTTTGCCACACTGGTGCGACATCTGAAAGACTCGGGTTTTGTGCTGATTGACTGCCAGATGCCGACCGATCATCTGCACAGTCTCGGCGCACGAGCGATCCCACGCCGCGAATTCGCCGGTTACCTGGCGCAGCACCTGGATCAACCCAACCGCGCCACATGGGTTTGCTGAGCGACTTTCGCGCCGGTGGCTTACACTTAATTCAAAGCTTTTTCCCGAGGGTTGATCATGACCGAGTTGGCGCGTTTGAAGTTCTATGCCACTCAGCCCCACTCTTGCAGCTATCTGCCAGATGAACAGGCCACGACCCTGTTTCTCGACCCTAGCCAGCCCATGGATGTGCATGTCTATGCAGATTTGTCTGAAATGGGTTTTCGGCGCAGCGGCGACCACCTCTACCGGCCTCATTGCCAGAACTGCAACGCGTGCGTCCCGGCGCGCATCCCTGTGGCGCAATTCACCCCCAATCGCCAACAGAAGCGCATTTTCAAACGCAATGCCGACCTGCAGGTTCGCCCCGCCAGGGCGCAGTTCAGCGAAGAGTATTTCGACCTCTACCAGCGCTACATCGAACAGCGCCACGCGGATGGCGACATGTACCCGCCGAGTCGTGATCAATTCTCCACGTTCCTTGTGAGGGATCTGCCGTTCTCGCGTTTCTACGAATTTCGTCTCGCAGGGCGGCTGCTGGCGGTGGCCGTCACCGACTTACTGCCGAACGGCCTGTCGGCGGTTTACACCTTTTACGAACCGTCCGAAGAACGTCGCAGCCTGGGGCGTTTTGCGATCCTGTGGCAGATCGGCGAGACCCGGCGCCTTGGACTGGAGGCCGTCTATCTCGGCTACTGGATCAAAAACTGCAAAAAGATGAGCTACAAGACCCAATATCGGCCTATCGAACTGCTGATTAATCAACGCTGGGTCATCCTGAACTAGAACCCCTTGGCTTAAACCCCATTTTTCGGGCACAATGCACGCCGCTTTTGCCTGGCGCAGTTGCACCGGGCCATTCATTGGACACCGAGGGCTTTACTGCATGTCGAAAGAAGACAGCTTCGAAATGGAAGGCACTGTCGTCGACACCCTGCCCAACACCATGTTTCGTGTGGAGTTGGAAAATGGGCACGTCGTAACCGCGCATATCTCCGGCAAGATGCGCAAGAACTACATTCGTATTCTTACCGGTGACAAAGTGCGCGTCGAGCTGACGCCCTATGACTTGAGCAAAGGGCGCATCACTTACCGCGCTCGCTAATCAAGTCAATACAAAACGCCCGGCTCTGCCGGGCGTTTTTGTTTGTCTGCGATTTGGTGGGGTTTGGGGGTTGTGTGTATATCCGTTGCTGCGGTCACGGCGGCTGGCGGTTTCGCTCTTACAGCGAGTCACTTTTGACAAACGCGGTACGTGTCAAGGTACCTGTCGCCTTGGTACTTCCGCTGCTAACCCATTGCGCCGTTAACTTCAGGGCGTTCTGGGTTCAAATACACCGCATCTGCCAGCTTCCAGTTGCGTGTCCTGGTACTCCAGCGGCTCGGATTCGCTTCCCTGGCCTCTTCATAAAGCGCTGCTCTAGCTTGTAATAAAGCCGTCGCTTTGCCTTCGTGTCGCTCGTTTGGTGTCACGTATTTCAAGGCACTGTGGCGGTGATCTTCGTTGTACCACTCGATGAATTTCTGCACCCAAAGCCTTGCATCAGTCACCGTTTCAAAAGGTTGATCCGGCCAGAGTGGGCAGTACTTAGCGGTGCGGAACAGTGCCTCGGCATAAGCGTTATCGTTGCTCACCCTAGGCCGGCTAAAGGATGGCTCGACGCCCAGCGCAACCATACTTTCACGCAACAAAGAACCTCTCATCACGTGCCCGTTATCCGAGTGCAGCACCAGCGGGCGACCCGCTGTGTGTTCACGTAAGCACCCCTTTCTGAGCAGTTCGCACGCGTGTTCGGCGCACTCCACCTCATGTACTTCATTGGCGACCAGCTTGCGGCTGTAGACATCCTTGACCATGTACCAGTAGAAAAACCGGCCTCTGACGGTACTTGGCAACCAGGTGATATCCCAGCACCACACCTGATTGGGGCTGTCAGCGCGATGAGTCGTCAGCACCCTGCGTTTCGGGGCTTTGGTTCTGCCACGACGCACGTTTTGGTTGGCGGTTTTTAACACACGATAAAACGTCGACTCCGAAGCCAGGTAGATGCCTTCATCGGCCAGCTTAGGAACGATTTGGTACGGGGTGAGGCTGGCGTAGCCAGCCTGATTGGCGGCATCAAGCACTGCTTGGCGCTCCGTCTCACTGAGCTTATTAGCCGGAGCTGCCCGTTGAGCCAGTCGTCGTCGATCACAACCAGTGTGTCGCCAGCGTTGGACTGTGCGCAGGCTCAACCCCAACTCATTGCACGCTCGATATCGACGAGCGCCATTCAGTACCGCGTCTGCAATCAACTTCATGGCTTGCGTGCGATCAAAGGCGTCGATCAGTCTTCCTTGTCCTTGCCCCAGATCGCATTGGCTTTTTTTCTGAGTGCCAGCAAAGCCTCCGCCTCAGCACGCCCAGCATCTGACCGGATCAACTGACGCTCCAATTCTTTAATCCGCCGTTGTTCGGCAGTTTTCTCTACATTGGGTTTCAGATCAGCAAGAATATTGGCGTTTTGGCAGATCTCGCGCCATTGACGGATTTGCTCCGGGTAGATGCCCTTGAGCCGGCAGTATTGAGAAATTTCCACCTCACTCAACGGTGCTGTTTCCATCACAGCGTTGAATTTATCGGCGCTGGACCATTGATCACTGGTCTTGCCATTTCCCGGCACGATCAAACCTTTATCTCTAGCCATTTGTCTCCAGTTTCGCAGTGACTGAGGCGTGAGATTAAGTGCAACGGCGAGTTCCGCCACTGAGCGATTGAGGGGCGGCATCATTTGCAGGACGACCCAATCTTTGAAGTCTTCGTTATAGCGCTTGGACATTGCTAAACACCTTCGCCCTCTTGCATGAGTGAGTCAATCAACAAGGGCGACAGGTAGCCTGACACGGAGGGAACGCCTCAAAAGTAACCAAAAAGTCTTCGCCCCGGCGTACGGCGCCTCGCTGAGGCTCCGCGTACCCTCGCTACGGTGTCCATCAGGGGGCATCGCCTCCGGCCTGCTTCGCGACGACCTCCTCTCGATGTGTGCCGCCTAACCCCCTGATGGACACCTACGCTCGGCCTGCCGAAGGGGCGAAAGATCAAAAGATCGCAGCCTCGTTTCACTCGACAGCTCCTACAGGGGATGGGTGTGCATGTGCTTCTCACCACTCAACAGGATGAGCGTTAGCTCGGCTGCAGCTCTTGATCTTGATCCACGGGCGACATCGGAAGGCTGAGGGGAGGGATTCATCCGGGGTGGGAGCGCAGCGACCGTTCGACGAAGTCGAACACATCGAGAGGAGGTGCAGCGAAGCAAACCGGAGGCGATGCCCCCCGGATGGATCCCGGAGCGAAGGAACCCCGAGCCCCAGCGAGTGGGCCGAACGTAGGAGCAAGCGTTTTTTTGCTTACTTTTTTTAGGCGTTTGTAAAAAAAGTGAGTCGCCGTAAGGGCGAAACCGCCAGCCGCCGTTACCGCACCAACGGATATACACCCACCCCCCCCCAAACCCCAAACAGCAAAAAGGCGCCCGAAGGCGCCTTTCGCTTTACAACAGATCAACAGCCGTCAGGCCATCTCAGCCGTGGTCTCGAACTCGAAGGTCAGCTCGCCATCCTTCAGATCGATATGCACCACACCACCATGGTCGGCCAGCTCGCCAAAGAGGATCTCTTCGGCCAGTGGACGCTTGATCTTGTCCTGGATCAAACGCGCCATTGGACGAGCACCCATTGCCGTGTCGTAGCCACCCACTGCCAGCCAGCCGCGCGCTGCGTCCGTCACTTCCAGCTGCACGCGCTTGTCTTCCAACTGCGCCTGAAGCTCGGTAAGGAACTTGTCCACCACGCTTTTGATGACCTCATGGCTGAGGCGACCAAACTGGATAATGGTGTCCAGACGGTTGCGGAACTCTGGCGTGAAGCTCTTCTTGATCACTTCCATCGCATCGGACGAGTGGTCCTGATGGGTGAAACCGATCGAAGCACGCGCCGCTGTTTCGGCACCGGCGTTGGTCGTCATGATGACGATCACGTTACGGAAATCCGCCTTGCGCCCGTTGTTATCGGTCAGCGTACCGTGGTCCATGACCTGCAGCAGCAGGTTAAAGACTTCCGGATGCGCCTTCTCGATCTCATCGAGCAACAGCACGCAGTGAGGCTGTTTGGTGATGGCTTCGGTCAGCAGACCGCCCTGATCGAACCCGACGTAGCCTGGAGGTGCACCGATCAGACGCGATACGGTGTGGCGCTCCATATACTCGGACATGTCGAAGCGAACCAGTTCGATGCCCAACGCCTTGGCCAGTTGACGCGCCGCTTCGGTTTTACCGACACCGGTCGGCCCTGCGAACAGGAACGAACCGACAGGCTTGTCGGGCGACTTGAGGCCCGCACGGGACAGTTTGATCGCCGTCGACAACGAGTCGATGGCGGCATCCTGGCCAAATACGGTCAGCTTCAGGTCACGCTCAAGGTTACGCAGCAACTCTTTGTCGGAGCTGGTGACGTGCTTAGGCGGAATCCGGGCGATTTTCGCCACGATGTCCTCGACCTGAGGCACCTCGATGCGCTTCACACGCTTCTCGATTGGCTGCAGACGCTGATAGGCGCCCGCCTCGTCGATAACGTCGATCGCCTTGTCCGGCATGTGCCGGTCATTGATATAGCGCGAAGCCAGTTCAGCCGCCGCACGCAGCGCCTCATCACTGTATTCGATGTTGTGGTGCGCTTCGAAACGCCCTTTCAGGCCGCGCAGGATGCCAATGGTGTCTTCCACCGAAGGCTCCGACACATCGACCTTCTGGAAGCGTCGTGCCAGGGCACGGTCCTTCTCGAAGATCCCGCGGAATTCCTGGAACGTGGTCGAGCCGATGCAACGGATATCACCCGAGGACAGCAGCGGCTTGAGCAGGTTCGAGGCATCCATGACGCCACCGGACGCAGCACCCGCACCGATGATGGTGTGGATTTCGTCGATGAACAGGATCGCCTGCGGACGTTTTTTCAGCTCATTGAGCAGCGCCTTGAAGCGCTTCTCGAAATCACCACGGTATTTGGTCCCGGCCAGCAAGGCGCCCAAGTCGAGGGAATACACCACGCTGTTGGCCAGCAAATCCGGCACCTGGTTGTCGACAATGCGTTTGGCCAGGCCTTCGGCAATCGCGGTTTTACCCACGCCCGCCTCGCCCACCAACAGCGGATTGTTTTTACGACGGCGCGCCAGAATCTGTGCGACGCGTTCGACTTCCAGCTCACGGCCTACCAATGGATCGATTCGACCCTGGCGCGCGAGTTCGTTGAGGTTGCTGGCATAAGCATCCAGAGGATTGCCTGAAGATGAAGACTCACCGCCCTCGTCGTCCTGCATATCTTGCTCACCTTCAGAGTGATCGCCATGCCCGGGCACTTTGGAAATGCCATGGGCGATGTAGTTGACGACATCGATGCGCGCAACGCTCTGCTGTTTCAGCAGGAACACTGCCTGACTCTCTTGCTCACTGAAGATCGCGACCAGCACGTTGGCGCCAGTCACTTCGCGTTTGCCCGAGCTCTGTACGTGAAAAACAGCACGTTGCAGTACACGCTGGAAGCCCAGGGTTGGCTGGGTTTCACGATCCTCGTCATGGACAGGGATCAATGGCGTGGTGGAGTCGATGAACTCCTGCAGGTCATGCTTGAGTTTGTCGAGGTTTGCGCCGCACGCACGCAAAACAGTGGCGGCAGCCTCATTGTCCAATAGGGCCAGCAGGAGATGTTCGACGGTCATGAACTCATGACGCTTCGAACGGGCCTCCTTGAAGGCTAGATTGAGGGTGACTTCGAGCTCGCGGTTTAACATAGCTTCACCTCATACCCAAGTGGTCGGCGATTAACCGTCCTTCTCGATTTCACAGAGTAGCGGATGCTGGCTTTCCCTGGCGTACTGGTTGACCTGCATGGCCTTTGTCTCGGCGATGTCGCGGGTAAACACTCCACATACTGCCCGCCCTTCTGTATGGACGGCCAGCATGACCTTGGTCGCCAGCTCCCGATTCAGGTTAAAAAACACCTCGAGCACTTCGACGACGAAATCCATCGGTGTGTAGTCATCGTTGAACAAAACCACCTTGTACATCGGCGGCGCCTGTAACGCAGGCTTTGCCTCCTGAACAGCAATACCCGCTGAATCGTCGTCGTGTGAATCAGGATGATCCTGATTGAATGTTAGTCGAATCTGGCTGATTGCATGCATGGAAAGAAAGGTTCGTCAGTTGTGCTAATACAGTGGTGGGGGCGCCCAGGGACGATTTCAACACCGACCGCCCGGTCACCTTGACTATCGGGAAAACGGTGTTACAACCAATAGAGCCCACAGTGGGTAAAAAAGGTCCGCGGAGTCAATCTTAATTCCAAGATTAGACTGCGGATGTACTGGATGATACTCCAGTGATGGAGTCTGTTGCAGAGGGATATGAGCATGGCAGTCGGCAAGGTGAAATGGTTCAACAACGCCAAGGGATTCGGTTTCATTAACACCGACGCCAGAGAAGGTCGTGATGAGGATGGCAAGGAAATCGATTTCTTTACCCACTATTCGGCCATCAAGATGGAGGGCTACAAGACCCTCAAGGCCGGACAGGTCGTTTACTTCGAGATCGTTCAAGGCCCCAAGGGACTGCACGCCGTAAACATTGGGGCCGCCCCGTCAGTGAGCGAACCAGTCGCTCCCGCCACCCAGCAGGAGACGGTATCGAACTGACGCAACCGGCATTCAGACATGAAAAAACCGCCCGAGGGCGGTTTTTTTTGTACCGGCTCGCTTACATATGCGAGATCAGCGCATCACCAAAACCGGAAGACGACACCAGCTTCGCGCCGTCCATCAGGCGTTCGAAGTCATAGGTCACGGTCTTGGCGGAAATCGCGCCATTGGTGCCCTTGATGATCAGGTCGGCCGCTTCGGTCCAGCCCATGTGACGCAGCATCATTTCAGCAGACAGGATCAGCGAGCCCGGATTGACCTGGTCCTTGCCGGCGTACTTCGGCGCAGTACCGTGGGTCGCTTCGAACATGGCAATGGTGTCGGACAGGTTGGCACCCGGCGCGATACCGATACCGCCCACTTCCGCCGCCAGGGCGTCGGAGAGGTAGTCGCCGTTCAGGTTCAGGGTCGC
Organism: Pseudomonas sp. S2_B07; assembly: GCF_054668435.1. Classification (NCBI taxonomy): domain Bacteria; kingdom Pseudomonadati; phylum Pseudomonadota; class Gammaproteobacteria; order Pseudomonadales; family Pseudomonadaceae; genus Pseudomonas; species Pseudomonas sp. S2_B07. Next base: position 5,962,820 of record NZ_CP162769.1, on the reverse strand, counting down.
GATCACATCGTATTCGGCCGGGCGCAGCAGGATCTGCTGGAGCATGGCGTCGGCGATGGCGTCCTTGACGATGACGTTCTTGCCGGTTTTCGGGTTCTTGAACTGCATCCACGGACCGCCGTCGAGCAGGGTCGCGCCGAACTCTTCAGCCGCCACTTCGTAGGCCCATTCCTTAAAGGCACCTTCGGTGAACTTCATGATGTTGCCTTTGTGCACGATGGTCAGCGAGTCGCGGTCGTTGTCGACCACATACTGCAGGGCCTTGCGCGCCAGGCGCTTGGTGCCTTGCAGCGAAACCGGCTTAATGCCGATACCGCAGTTTTCGTCGAAACGGATCTTGGTGACACCCATTTCATCTTTAAGGAACTTAATGACTTTGGTTGCTTCCGGCGAACCGGCTTTCCACTCGATACCGGCGTAGATGTCTTCCGAGTTCTCACGGAAAATCGTCATGTCGACGTCGCCTGGTTTTTTCACCGGGCTAGGCACGCCTTCGAACCAGCGCACAGGGCGCAGGCACACATAAAGGTCGAGTTGCTGACGCAGGGCCACGTTCAGGGAACGGATGCCGCCACCGACCGGGGTGGTCAGAGGGCCCTTGATGGAAACCACGTAATCTTTAACTGCGTCCAGGGTTTCCTGGGGTAGCCAGGTGTCCTGATCGTAAACCTGAGTCGCTTTTTCCCCGGCGTAGACTTCCATCCAGGAAATTTTGCGCTCGCCGCCGTAAGCCTTCTTAACAGCAGCATCGACAACCTTGATCATGACCGGGCTGATATCAACACCAATACCATCGCCTTCGATGAAGGGGATGATCGGGTTGTTAGGAACATTGAGAGAATGGTCTGCGTTGACGGTGATTTTGTCGCCGACTGCTGGAACCTGAATCTTCTTGTATCCCATGCTGAACTCCATTGTTTGGATTGAACATCTGGCTTCGTTCGAGCGTAACCCAGTTAAATCGGCGCGCAAACCCTATGTTCCATCCATCTGCCGCAAAGCTGCATTCCTCGCGGGCTACAAGCCTGAAAGCAAAGGGAAAAGCGCCAAAGTCGAGCACGACGAACGACTCTACGCCCCACTCGCCCCTGCGACCTTTAGACCAATGGACGATATTCCTTACTCATGAACCATCGGCAGATTGCCAGCTACCTATGTATAATGCCGCCGCTGACTAAAGGGTCACGACGGTGGAGAGGCTCTATGACGAGACTTTCCGCCCTATAAGCCGGTCTGTTACCGCAGTCCGAATGCTTGACGCCCTACTGATGCACCCAACATCACAGCAACGAAACCTCGATATTCGGCTCATGGATGACTTTGAACGAACGCGCTTACCCGGCGCCCCTCGAGTTTCTGCGCACGCTTTAGCAAAGAAGAGAGAGTTAATCCGAATATGCCCACCCGCTCGAAGATCATCTATACCTTCACCGACGAAGCCCCAGCCCTCGCCACCTATTCACTGTTGCCTATCGTAGAGGCCTTCACCGCCTCGGCCGATATCGCCGTTGAAACCCGCGATATCTCTCTTGCAGGACGCATTCTGGCCAGCTTCCCCGAGCAACTGGGTGATAAAGCCGTAGCCGACCACCTCGCCGAACTGGGCGACCTGGCTGTTACGCCTGAAGCCAACATCATCAAGCTGCCGAACATCAGTGCTTCCGTACCGCAGCTGCAAGCCGCCATCAAAGAACTGCAAGCCCAGGGCTTCGCCGTTCCTGACTACCCGGAAACCGTGACCAGCGACGCCGACAAGCTCGCCAAGTCGCGCTACGACAAGATCAAGGGCAGCGCCGTAAACCCGGTTCTGCGCGAAGGCAACTCCGATCGTCGCGCACCGCTGTCGGTCAAGAATTACGCTCGCAAACACCCGCACAAAATGGGCGCTTGGGCTAAAGACTCCAAGTCTCACGTTGCGCACATGAGCGCCGGCGATTTCTACGGCAGCGAAAAAGCCGCCCTGATCGAAGCCGCTGACGCCGTCAAAATCGAACTGATCGCTCAAGACGGCACCACCACCGTCCTGAAAGAAAAAACCACCGTACAAGCCGGTGAGATCCTCGATTGCGCGGTCATGAGCAAAAACGCTCTGCGCAGCTTCATCGCTGCCGAGATCGAAGACGCCAAAGCCAAGGGCGTGCTGCTGTCGGTTCACCTCAAAGCCACCATGATGAAGGTCTCCGACCCGATCATGTTCGGCCAGATCGTTGCCGAGTTCTATAAAGACGCACTGGCCAAGCACGCTGACGTGCTGGCGCAGATCGGCTTCAACCTGAACAACGGTATCGGCGACCTGTACGCTCGCATCAAAGCCCTGCCGGCTGAGCAGCAAGCGCAGATCGAAGCGGACATCCAGGCGGTCTACGCCGTTCGTCCGTCGTTGGCCATGGTCAACTCCGACAAAGGCATCACCAACCTGCACGTGCCGAGCGACGTCATCGTCGACGCCTCGATGCCAGCCATGATCCGTGACTCCGGCAAAATGTGGGGCACCGACGGCCAGCTGCACGACACCAAAGCGGTGATCCCGGATCGCTGCTACGCAACCATCTACCAGGCCGTGATCGAAGACTGCAAAGTCAACGGTGCTTTCGACCCAACCACCATGGGCAGCGTGCCAAACGTTGGCCTGATGGCGAAGAAAGCCGAAGAGTACGGTTCGCACGACAAGACTTTCCAGATCAAGACCAACGGTGTGGTTCGGGTTTCCGACAGCGCCGGTCGCACCCTGCTGGAACAGTCGGTTGAAGCCGGCGACACCTTCCGCATGTGCCAGACCAAAGACGCGCCGATCCAGGACTGGGTCAAACTGGCCGTCAACCGTGCTCGCGCCAGCAGCACTCCGGCGATTTTCTGGCTGGACCCGATGCGCGCCCACGATGGCGTAGTGATCGAGAAAGTTCAGGCTTACCTGAAGGATCACGACACGGCCGGCCTGGACATCCAGATCATGGCGCCTGTCGACGCGATGAAGTTCACCCTGCAACGTACTCGCGAAGGCAAGGACACCATCTCGGTGACCGGCAACGTATTGCGCGACTACCTGACTGACCTGTTCCCGATCATGGAACTGGGCACCAGCGCCAAGATGCTGTCGATCGTTCCGCTGATGAATGGTGGCGGCCTGTTCGAAACCGGCGCTGGCGGTTCGGCGCCGAAGCACGTGCAACAGCTGCTGGAAGAAAACTTCCTGCGTTGGGATTCCCTGGGCGAGTTCCTGGCCCTGGCCGCGTCCCTTGAGCACCTGGGTGTGACGTACAACAACCCTAAGGCGCTGGTTCTGGCCAAGACCCTGGATCAGGCCACCGGCCAGTTCCTGGACAACAACAAGTCGCCATCGCGCAAAGTCGGCAACATCGACAACCGCGGCAGCCACTTCTACCTGGCGCTGTACTGGGCTCAGGCCCTGGCCGCCCAGACTGAAGACGCTGCACTGCAAGCGCAGTTCGCGACCCTGGCCAAAACCCTGACCGAGAACGAAGCAACCATCGTTGCCGAGCTCAACGCCGTTCAGGGCAAGCCAGTGGACATCGGCGGTTACTACCACGCCAATGCCGAGCTGATCAGCAAGGCCATGCGCCCTAGCCCAACCTTCAACGCAGCGGTTGCTGCGCTGGTTTAAGGTTGTAAGGATGCATCACAAACCCCGGCCAAGCGCCGGGGTTTGTGTTTTCAGGCTCACTCCTACACTTAACTGCATTTACACCTTGGAAATCGAGGAAGCTTCATGGACTGGAAACCCCACATCACCGTCGCCACCATCGTCGAGGACAATGGCCGCTTCCTGATGGTCGAAGAACTCAAGCACGACCGTATCGTACTCAATCAACCCGCCGGCCACCTCGACCCGAATGAAACGCTGATCGAAGCCGCGGTACGCGAAACCCTCGAAGAAACCGGCTGGGACGTTGAAGCCACCGGTGTAGTCGGCATTTACCTGTACACCGCCCCGAGCAACGGCGTGACTTACCAGCGTGTCTGCTTCACGGCAAAACCGCTCAAACACCACCCGGATTATCAGCTGGATGACGGCATCGTCGGCGCCAAGTGGCTGACGCGTGACGAATTGCTGGAACAGCGCGCAAACTGGCGCAGTGAGCTGATCATCCGCTGTATCGATGATTATCTGGACGGCAATCACTTCGGTCTCGAACTGATCCGCCCTTCTCTTTAGCCTTGCGGGCTCCAGCCTGCTAGAATCGCGTCCTTTTTCAAGACACTCATTGAATCCCTATGCGTGATCCAGCCCCTTCTGACACACAAAAGAAGCGCGTCATTGTCGGCATGTCCGGCGGCGTGGACTCTTCCGTTTCCGCTCTCCTGTTGATCGAGCAGGGCTATGAGGTGGAAGGCCTGTTCATGAAGAACTGGGAAGAAGACGATGGAACGGAATACTGCACCGCCATGGACGACCTGGCGGATGCGCAGGCTGTGTGCGACAAAATCGGTATCAAGCTGCACACCGCCAACTTCGCCGCCGAGTACTGGGACAACGTGTTCGAGCACTTCCTGGCCGAATACAAGGCCGGTCGCACGCCGAACCCGGACATCCTGTGCAACCGCGAGATCAAGTTCAAGGCGTTCCTCGACTACGCCATGGTGCTCGGCGCCGACCTGATCGCCACCGGCCACTACGTGCGCCGCCGCGATATCGACGGTCGCACCGAACTGCTCAAGGGCCTGGACGCGAACAAGGACCAGAGCTACTTCCTGCACGCCGTCGGCGGCGAACAGATCGCCAAGACCCTGTTCCCGGTCGGCGAGCTGGAAAAGCCTGAAGTCCGTGCGATTGCCGAGAAATACGAACTGGCGACCGCTAAGAAAAAGGACTCCACCGGTATCTGCTTTATCGGCGAACGTCGTTTCAGCGACTTCCTCAAGCAATACCTGCCAGCGCAGCCCGGCGAGATCAAGACCACCGAAGGCGAAGTGATCGGCCGTCACCACGGCTTGATGTACCACACCATCGGTCAGCGTCAGGGCCTGGGCATCGGCGGTTTGAAAGACGCCAGTGACGAGCCGTGGTACGTGCTGATCAAGGACCTGGAACACAACGAACTGATCGTTGGCCAGGGCAATGACCACCCGTACCTGTTCTCCCGTGCCCTGCTCGCTTCGGACATCTATTGGGTCAACCCGATTGATCTGACCGAGCCGCGCAAGCTGACCGCCAAGGTCCGCTATCGCCAAAGCGACCAGCCCTGCACGCTGGAGAAAACCGCTACCGGCTACCGCGCGACCTTCGATGACCCGCAGCGCGCGGTCACCCCAGGGCAATCCGTGGTGTTTTACGACGGTGAAATCTGCCTGGGTGGCGGCGTTATCGAAATTGCCGAGCCGTGGACCAGCAAAGGCCAGCCACAATGAGCCCGACTCAGGAGCAACTGACGGCGCTGGGCGGCGTGTTTCTCGCTGCCGTCCTCGTCGACAAGATTGCCAAGACCGGCCAGACCACCGAAGCCGGCCTGACCTGCATGCTCGGCAGCCTGCTGATTCGCGACCCCAAGGACACGCTGGAAGTCTACGGCGGTGACGACCTCAATCTGCGCGAAGGTTATCGCGCGCTGGTGGGCGCACTTGAACGCGACCCGAGCGCCCTTCAACGCGAACCTTTGCGTTACGCCCTGGCGATGCTCGGTCTGGAGCGTCAACTGGCCAAGCGTGGCGACATGCTGGACGTGATCGGCAAGCGCTTGCCGCAGATTCAATCCCAGGTCGAACACTTCGGCCCGGCCCACGAAAACGTGATCGCCGCGTGTGGCGCACTGTACCAGGACACCCTGAGCACGCTGCGCCAACGGATTCAGGTCCACGGCGACATGCGCAACCTGCAACAGCCAAGCAATGCTTCGAAAATCCGCGCCCTGTTGCTGGCCGGAATTCGCTCGGCGCGCCTGTGGCGGCAGTTGGGCGGTCATCGCTGGCAGCTGGTGATCAGCCGACGCAAATTGTTGAAAGAGCTTTACCCCTTGATGCGTAACGAATAAGTCGCGCAGACAAGTTTTACTCCGCATTACGCGTAATACGCCGGTCAGTTGGCAACGGACCGACGGATTTTTTCATGTATGATACGCGCCCCATTTCGTTGCCCGACTGTCCGAGAACACCCCATGCAGCTTTCTTCGCTCACTGCGGTTTCCCCTGTTGACGGCCGCTACGCCGGCAAAACCCAGGCCCTGCGCCCGATTTTCAGTGAATACGGCCTGATCCGTGCTCGCGTTCTGGTTGAAGTGCGTTGGCTCCAGCGCCTGGCCGCTCACCCTGGTATCAGCGAAGTGCCGGCGTTCTCCGCCGAAGCCAACGCCGTGCTGAACACCCTGGCGGAAAACTTCGCTCTGGAGCACGCCGAGCGTGTCAAAGAGATCGAGCGCACCACCAACCACGACGTCAAAGCCATCGAATACCTGCTCAAAGAGCAAGCGGCCAAGCTGCCAGAACTGGCTGCCGTCAGCGAGTTCATCCACTTTGCCTGCACCAGCGAGGACATCAACAACCTGTCCCACGCCCTGATGCTGCGCGAAGGCCGTGATGACGTGATGTTGCCGCTGATGCGCCAAACCGCCGAAGCCATCCGCGAACTGGCCATCCGTTTTGCCGATGTACCCATGCTGTCGCGTACCCACGGTCAACCGGCTTCGCCGACTACCCTGGGCAAAGAGCTGGCGAACGTGGTTTACCGTCTGGAGCGTCAAATCGCTCAGGTCGCTGCCGTACCGCTGCTGGGCAAGATCAACGGCGCTGTCGGCAACTACAACGCTCACCTGTCGGCCTACCCTGAGATCGACTGGGAAGAAAACGCCCGCGCCTTCATCGAAGACGAGCTGGGCCTGGGTTTCAACCCGTACACCACCCAGATCGAACCGCACGACTACATCGCCGAGCTGTTCGACGCGATTGCGCGCTTCAACACCATTCTGATCGACTTCGACCGTGACATCTGGGGCTACATCTCCCTGGGTTATTTCAAACAGCGCACCATCGCTGGCGAAATCGGTTCGTCGACCATGCCGCACAAGGTCAACCCGATCGACTTCGAAAACTCCGAAGGCAACCTGGGCATCGCCAACGCACTGTTCCAGCATTTGGCGAGCAAACTGCCAATCTCCCGCTGGCAGCGTGACCTGACCGACTCCACCGTGCTGCGCAACCTCGGTGTCGGCTTCGCCCACAGCGTGATCGCGTACGAAGCCAGCCTCAAAGGCATCAGCAAGCTTGAGCTGAACGCTCAAAAGATCGCTGCCGACCTGGACGCTTGCTGGGAAGTGCTGGCCGAGCCAATCCAGACCGTGATGCGCCGCTACAACATCGAAAACCCGTACGAAAAGCTGAAAGAACTGACCCGCGGCAAAGGCATCAGCCCAGAAGCGCTGCAGACTTTCATCGACGGCCTGGACATGCCAGCCGCCGCCAAGGCCGAGCTGAAATTGCTCACCCCGGCGAACTACATCGGCAACGCTGTAGAGCAAGCCAAACGTATCTGATTGACCGCTGGACCTGCTTGAGACGCCCGGCCGCGCCGGGCGTTTTTATTCCTGTCTAAAAAGTAGTTTTTTTCAATAGGTTACACATGAATCCTGACATTCCTCTTCAACTTCTGGGCGGCATCACGGCACGCGAATTCCTGCGCGACTACTGGCAGAAAAAACCGCTGCTGATCCGCCAGGCGATTCCTGATTTCGAAAGCCCGATCGACGCCGACGAACTGGCCGGCCTGGCGCTGGAAGAAGAAGTCGAATCGCGTCTGGTGATCGAGAACGGCGAGCGCCCATGGGAGTTGCGCCGCGGCCCGTTTGCCGAAGACGAATTCAGCAAACTGCCGGAACGTGACTGGACCCTGCTGGTTCAAGCGGTCGATCAGTTTGTGCCGGAAGTCAGCGAACTGCTGGAAAACTTCCGCTTTCTGCCGAGCTGGCGCGTTGACGACGTGATGATCAGCTTCGCCGCCCCCGGTGGCAGCGTCGGCCCGCACTTCGACAACTACGACGTGTTCCTGCTGCAAGGCCACGGCAAGCGCAACTGGAAAATCGGCCAGATGTGCGATGCCGAGAGCAAGCTGCTGCCCCACGCAGACCTGCGCATCCTCGCTGAATTCGAAGCCACCGAAGAGTGGGTTCTGGAACCGGGCGACATGCTGTACTTGCCACCACGCCTGGCTCACTGCGGCGTCGCGGTCGATGACTGCATGACGTACTCGGTGGGCTTCCGTGCGCCGAGCGCCGCTGAAGTGCTGACCCACTTCACTGACTTCCTCAGCCAGTTCCTGACGGACGAAGAGCGTTACACCGACGCCGACGCCCTGCCTGCGGTCGATCCACACCAGATCCAGCACGACGCCCTTGATCGCCTGAAAAGCCTGCTGGCCGAGCACATGAGCGACGAGCGCCTGCTGCTGACCTGGTTTGGCCAGTACATGACCGAACCGCGCTACCCGGAACTGGTGGTTGGCCCGGAAGAGATCGAGGAAGACGACCTGCTCGCCAGCCTTGAGCAAGGCGCCGTTCTGATCCGCAACCCAAGCGCCCGCCTCGCCTGGTCCGAAGTCGATGACGACCTGCTGCTGTTCGCCAGCGGCCAGAGCCGTTACCTGCCGGGCAAGTTGCGCGAACTGCTGAAAATGATTTGCGCCGCTGACGCACTGCACATCGACAACCTCGGCGAATGGCTGATTGACGAAGACGGTCGTGGCCTGATCTGCGAATTGATCAAGCAAGGCAGCCTGGGGTTTGCTGATGAATAAAATTCACGTACGTGTCGCAGACTGGCAGAAGGACATCGCCGAGATCCGGCGCATTCGTGAGACGGTATTCATCGCCGAGCAATCCGTTCCACCTGAGCTGGAATGGGATGCCGATGACGCCACCGCGGTGCATTTCCTGGCCTTCGAAGGCGACTTCCCGATTGGCACCGCTCGCCTGCTGCCCGATGGTCACATCGGCCGGGTTTCGGTGCTCAAGGACTGGCGTGGCCTGAAGGTCGGCGATGCACTGATGCATGCAGTGATTGGTGAAGCGGAGAAACGCGGGCTGAAGCAGCAACAGCTCAGCGCGCAAGTGCAGGCCACGGCGTTCTATGAGCGCCTGGGTTTTCACATCCTCAGCGAGGAGTTCCTGGAAGCCGGGATTCCGCATGTGGACATGGTGCGTCACTCGGCTTGATACCGAGGCACCCCCATCGCGAGCTCACGATGAGGCCCGCAAGAACACCACAAAACGCCCCGCCATTTTCGGATGCCGGGGCGTTTTGCTGTCTACGATTCAACTTGCACCACGCCGGGCCGACAAACTGGCACTATCAAGGCATTAGAAGTCGGAGATAACGGATATGTCCCTACGCACCCTGCTCACCACCCTGTTGCTGACCTGCAGTTTTTCAGCCATGGCTGCCACCGAGATCGTGCCCCTCAAGTTTCGCACCAGCGCCGACATGCTGCCCATGGCGCAGGATTTCATTGGCAAGGAAGGCCAGGTCAGCGCCTATGGCAATCAGCTGATCGTCAACGCAGATCAACGCAAGATCGACGAACTTAAAACCCTGATCAGCCAACTCGACGTCGCCGCCAAGCGCTTGCTGATTACCGTCGACACCAATGAAAACAACTTTCAAGGCGATCAGGGCGCCTCGGTCAACGGTGCCAAGCCAAGCCAGACCCGAATCATCAATTACAGCACCGACAGTCGTGACGGTGGCATCCAGCAGATTCAGGCCAGCGAAGGCACCCCCGCCCTGATTCAGGTCGGCCAAAGCGTGCCACTCACCAGCTCACAGACCGATTCCTACGGTGATCTGCGCAGCCAGACCGAGTACCGCAACGTCACTCAAGGTTTCTACGTCACCGCCAGCGTCACCGGCGACATCGTTCACTTGGCGATCAGTACCAACCGTGACCGCATGAGCCAGGAACGTCCCGATGTAGTGAACGTGCAAAGTACCGACACAACTGTCACGGGCCGCCTCGGCGAATGGATCCTGCTGGCCGGCGTCAATCGCCAGACCCAAGCCGACAAACAGGGCACGAGCCGCAACTACGCTACTCAGGGCCGGGATGACATGACCCTGCGGGTGAAAGTCGATACTTTGGACTAAACCACCGAAAACTGACTGATTAGTCGTATTAGACCAAAGATGTAGTGCCTGAAAAAAAGCACTACAAAACGTTTGACGATCGAAAAAAGCAAAGGCATGATGGCCTCGCTCCCGCTAATCAGGGGCCCTGGCAAGGGCCTTCGAAGCGATGCTCGCACCTACCCCGCGAGCCGCTTCGTGTCTGTACCGCCCACAAGGTGTGTTTGACGAGGTTGCCGACTGGAACGAAGTTGTCCCGAGGGACGGAAGCGTAATTAGGTAACCCGGCTTCACACTGATGTTTGCACCAAGGCCCACGATGCCCCAATGCGTTCGCCAGTTTGCCCTTACCTGCTCACTTCCCCTCGAGCCCATCGTTCATCCTGTCGACACCCCCGCCAAATCCGACTTGACCACCTAGCTTCTGGTCAGCGAGCGCATGAATTTTCCACCGCAGAACAACTTTCCGTAAAAGACGCGACGAGGTTTATCTCCATGGCACTGACACGCGAACAGCAAATTGCAGCCCTCGAAAAAGACTGGGCTGAAAACCCACGCTGGAAAGGCGTGACTCGCGCTTACTCCGCTGCTGACGTCGTCCGCCTGCGTGGCTCGGTTCAACCTGAGCACACCTTTGCAAAAATGGGCGCCGAAAAGCTGTGGAACCTGGTCACCCAGGGCGCCAAGCCATCCTTCCGTCCCGAGAAAGATTTCGTCAACTGCATGGGCGCCCTGACTGGCGGCCAGGCTGTACAGCAAGTTAAAGCCGGTATCCAGGCGATCTACCTGTCGGGCTGGCAAGTTGCTGCGGACAACAACTCCGCCGAATCGATGTACCCGGACCAGTCGCTGTACCCGGTGGATTCCGTTCCAACCGTGGTCAAGCGCATCAACAACTCGTTCCGTCGTGCTGACCAGATCCAGTGGAAAGCCGGCAAAGGCCCGGGCGACGAAGGCTACATCGACTACTTCGCTCCAATCGTGGCTGACGCTGAAGCCGGTTTCGGCGGCGTACTGAACGCTTACGAGCTGATGAAGAGCATGATCGAAGCAGGCGCCGCTGGCGTTCACTTCGAAGACCAACTGGCTTCCGTGAAAAAATGCGGCCACATGGGCGGCAAGGTACTGGTTCCTACCCAGGAAGCTGTACAGAAGCTGACCGCTGCCCGTCTGGCAGCTGACGTTGCCGGTACGCCGACCATCATCCTGGCCCGTACCGACGCTAACGCTGCTGACCTGCTGACTTCCGACTGCGACCCGTACGACCAGCCATTCGTGACTGGCGAACGTACCCAGGAAGGCTTCTACAAAGTGCGCGCCGGTCTGGACCAGGCCATCGCTCGCGGCCTGGCTTACGCGCCGTACGCCGACCTGATCTGGTGCGAAACCGCCAAGCCGGATCTGGACGAGGCTCGTCGCTTCGCTGAAGCGATCAAAAAGGAATACCCGGACCAACTGCTGTCGTACAACTGCTCGCCTTCCTTCAACTGGAAGAAAAACCTGGACGACGCGACCATCGCCAAGTTCCAGCGCGAACTGTCCGCCATGGGTTACAAGCACCAGTTCATCACCCTGGCCGGCATTCACAACATGTGGCACAGCATGTTCAACCTGGCGCACGACTACGCCCGCAACGACATGACTGCCTACGTGAAACTGCAAGAGCAAGAGTTCGCTGACGCCGCCAAGGGTTACACCTTCGTGGCTCACCAGCAGGAAGTGGGCACCGGCTACTTCGACGACATGACCACTGTGATTCAAGGTGGCACGTCTTCGGTAACCGCACTGACCGGCTCGACTGAAGAAGAACAGTTCCACTGATCTGCTTCGCCTGAACGATCGGCCGCTGCGGACCGACTAGAAAGCTAACCGCAACGCCGCACATCTGACGCCCCGACTGGTTCGGGGCGTTTTTTTTGCCCGCGATTTAATGAACACCGCCAAATCCTGTGAGAGCCGGGCTTGCCCGGCTCTCACAGGGATGGTGGCGCCCGAAGAAAACATTGATCCAGAGCGGTATCGCCGTCAGAAAAATCCGCTAAAAAGGTCGCCTTCACTACTTGCTGTAGCGCATATAAAAGGCAACTTCCCGGCCCCAACCCGGATAACCAGATTAAAAACCACCGCAAACAATATTGATTATCATTCAGGCGCAACTATGTTCGTTACATTCCCTACAAAACAATATTGATGAAAACCCGGCTAATGCCCGCAACGCATGGGCTGGGGGACTTTGGAGGTGCGCTATGTCCTTATTCCTGTAAATAATTTCGCTATAGGAATTTTACTTGCTGAGTGTTGTGCCATAAAATCAGCGGGATTGATTGCTGCGACATATCGTCACTGCTTTGTTTCTTTTCAAGCTCAGAGACCTTTGCTCTCTGTTAAGGATTACCAGCATGCCCGAAGCGACAGGACTCATGGCCCACAACTGGGGCTTTGCCATTTTCCTTCTGGGCGTTGTCGGCCTCTGCGCCTTCATGCTCGGCGTCTCCAGCCTCCTCGGGTCAAAAGCCTGGGGCCGCAGCAAAAACGAACCGTTCGAATCCGGCATGCTGCCTACAGGTGGCGCCCGTCTGCGGCTCTCAGCCAAATTCTATCTGGTCGCGATGCTCTTCGTGATCTTCGATATCGAAGCCCTCTTTCTCTTTGCATGGTCTGTGTCCGTCCGCGAAAGCGGCTGGACCGGATTCGTCGAAGCTCTCGTTTTCATAGCAATTCTGTTGGCAGGCCTTGTCTACCTATTCCGAGTGGGCGCCCTTGACTGGGCTCCGGAAGCTCGTCGTAAGCGGCAAGCGAAGCTGAAACAATGAGGCTTTGGCAATGCAATACAATCTCACCAGGATCGACCCCGATGCTCCTAACGAGCAGTATCCGATTGGCGAACGGGAAACCGTTTCCGATCCGTTAGAAGATCAAGTCCACAAAAACATCTTCATGGGCAAGCTCGAAGACGTGCTTAACGGCACGATCAACTGGGGGCGCAAGAACTCCCTGTGGCCGTATAACTTCGGTCTTTCGTGCTGCTACGTGGAAATGACCACCGCCTTCACGGCGCCCCACGACATCGCGCGCTTTGGCGCCGAGGTTATCCGGGCATCGCCGCGCCAGGCGGATTTCATGGTTATCGCCGGTACCTGCTTCATCAAGATGGCGCCGATCATTCAGCGTCTCTACGAGCAAATGCTCGAACCTAAATGGGTTATCTCCATGGGTTCGTGCGCCAACTCCGGTGGCATGTACGACATCTACTCTGTCGTTCAAGGGGTGGACAAGTTCCTGCCCGTGGACGTCTACGTGCCTGGCTGCCCGCCCCGTCCTGAAGCGTTCCTGCAAGGCTTGATGCTCTTGCAAGAGTCGATTGGACAGGAGCGTCGTCCGCTTTCCTGGGTCGTTGGGGATCAAGGCGTCTACCGCGCCGAGATGCCTTCCGAGAAGGAAAAGCGCCGCGAACAGCGAATCGCAGTCACCAACCTGCGCAGCCCCGACGAAGTCTGATCCAGATCTGCTTCTTTAATAGAACGCGACACTGGCTTCATTCTTTACGTTGACCGAAAGCGATAAATAACCATGACTACAGGCAGTGCTCTGTACATCCCGCCTTATAAGGCAGACGACCAGGATGTGGTCGTCGAACTGAACAACCGTTTTGGCGCGGACGCGTTCACCGCCCAGCCGACCCGCACCGGCATGCCGGTGCTGTGGGTTGCGCGCGCCAAACTCGTCGAAGTCCTGACCTTCCTGCGTAACCTGCCCAAGCCGTACGTCATGCTCTATGACCTGCACGGCGTGGACGAGCGTCTGCGCACCAAGCGTCAAGGACTGCCAAGCGGCGCCGACTTCACTGTGTTCTATCACTTGATGTCGATCGAACGTAATAGTGACGTGATGATCAAGGTCGCCTTGTCCGAGAGCGACCTCAACGTGCCGACCGTGACCGGTCTGTGGCCGAACGCCAACTGGTACGAGCGTGAAGTGTGGGACATGTACGGCATCAACTTTGCCGGTCACCCGCACCTGACCCGCATCATGATGCCGCCGACCTGGGAAGGTCACCCGCTGCGCAAGGACTTCCCGGCCCGTGCCACCGAGTTCGATCCGTTCACCCTGAACCTGGCCAAGCAACAGCTTGAGGAAGAAGCCGCGCGCTTCAAGCCTGAAGACTGGGGCATGAAGCGTTCCGGTGCGAACGAGGACTACATGTTCCTCAACCTCGGCCCCAACCACCCTTCCGCGCACGGTGCGTTCCGCATCATCCTGCAGCTGGACGGTGAAGAAATCGTCGACTGCGTACCAGACGTTGGCTACCACCACCGTGGTGCCGAGAAGATGGCTGAACGTCAGTCCTGGCACAGTTTCATCCCGTACACCGACCGTATCGACTACCTCGGCGGCGTGATGAACAACCTGCCGTACGTGCTCTCGGTCGAGAAGCTGGCCGGCATCAAAGTGCCTGAGAAGGTCGACGTCATCCGCATCATGATGGCCGAGTTCTTCCGGATCACCAGCCACCTGCTGTTCCTGGGGACCTACATCCAGGACGTCGGCGCCATGACCCCGGTGTTCTTCACGTTCACCGACCGTCAAAAGGCGTACACGGTGATCGAAGCCATTACCGGTTTCCGTCTGCACCCGGCCTGGTACCGCATCGGTGGCGTCGCCCACGACCTGCCGCGCGGCTGGGAAAAACTGGTGAAAGACTTCGTCGAGTGGATGCCAAAGCGTCTGGACGAATACCAGAAAGCCGCCCTGGACAACAGCATCCTGCGTGGCCGGACCATCGGCGTCGCCGCCTATAACACCAAAGAGGCCCTGGAATGGGGCGTCACCGGTGCCGGCCTGCGTTCGACCGGTTGCGACTTCGACCTGCGTAAGGCACGTCCATACTCCGGTTACGAAAACTTCGAATTCGAAGTGCCGCTGGCCGCCAATGGCGATGCCTACGATCGTTGCATCGTGCGCGTCGAAGAAATGCGCCAGAGCATCAAGATCATCGAGCAGTGCATGCGCAACATGCCGGAAGGCCCGTACAAGGCGGATCACCCGCTGACCACGCCGCCGCCGAAAGAGCGCACGCTGCAGCACATCGAGACCCTGATCACGCACTTCCTGCAAGTTTCGTGGGGCCCGGTCATGCCGGCCAACGAATCCTTCCAGATGATCGAAGCGACCAAGGGCATCAACAGTTATTACCTGACGAGCGATGGCGGCACCATGAGCTACCGCACCCGGATTCGTACCCCAAGCTTCCCGCACCTGCAGCAGATCCCTTCGGTGATCAAAGGCAGCATGGTCGCGGACTTGATTGCGTACCTGGGTAGTATCGATTTCGTTATGGCCGACGTGGACCGCTAAGCATGAATAGCACGCTTATCCAGACAGACCGTTTCACCTTGAGTGAAACCGAGCGCTCGGCCATCGAGCACGAGTTGCATCACTACGAAGACCCGCGCGCGGCGTCGATCGAAGCCTTGAAGATCGTCCAGAAGGAACGTGGCTGGGTGCCGGACGGCGCTCTGTACGCCATCGGCGAGATCCTCGGCATCCCGGCGAGCGACGTTGAAGGCGTGGCTACTTTCTATAGCCAGATCTTCCGTCAGCCCGTGGGCCGTCACATCATTCGCGTTTGCGACAGCATGGTCTGCTACATCGGTGGTCACGAATCCGTGGTCAGCGAAATCCAGAGCAAGCTGGGCATCGGCCTGGGTCAGACCACCGCCGACGGTCGTTTCACCCTGCTGCCGGTCTGCTGCCTCGGCAACTGCGACAAGGCGCCGGCGTTGATGATCGACGACGACACTTTCGGTGATGTGCAGCCTGCCGGCGTTGCCAAATTGCTCGAGGGCTACGTATGACCCTGACTTCCTTCGGTCCTGCCAACCGCATCAAGCGTTCGGCCGAGACTCACCCGCTGACCTGGCGTCTGCGTGACGACGGCGAAGCCGTGTGGCTCGACGAGTACCAGGCCAAGAACGGTTACGCCGCTGCGCGCAAGGCCTTCGCCGACATGGCTCAGGACGATATCGTCCAGACCGTGAAAGATTCCGGCTTGAAAGGTCGCGGCGGTGCAGGCTTCCCCACGGGCGTTAAGTGGGGCCTGATGCCCAAAGACGAATCCATCAACATCCGCTACCTGCTGTGCAACGCGGACGAGATGGAGCCGAACACCTGGAAAGACCGCATGCTGATGGAGCAACTGCCCCATCTGCTGATCGAAGGCATGCTGATCAGTGCTCGCGCGCTGAAAACCTACCGTGGCTACATCTTCCTGCGTGGCGAGTACACCACTGCCGCCAAGCACCTCAACCGTGCCGTGGAAGAAGCCAAGGCAGCCGGCCTTTTGGGCAAGAACATTCTCGGCAGCGGCTTCGATTTCGAACTGTTCGTCCACACCGGCGCCGGGCGTTACATCTGCGGTGAAGAAACCGCACTGATCAACTCCCTCGAAGGCCGCCGCGCCAACCCGCGTTCCAAGCCGCCCTTCCCTGCCGCCGTTGGCGTGTGGGGCAAGCCGACCTGCGTGAACAACGTTGAAACCCTGTGCAACGTGCCGGCGATCATTGCCGACGGCGTGGACTGGTACAAATCGTTGTCCCGTGAAGGCAGTGAAGACATGGGCACCAAGCTCATGGGCTTCTCCGGCAAGGTCAAGAACCCGGGCCTGTGGGAACTGCCATTCGGCGTCACCGGTCGTGAGTTGTTCGAAGACTACGCCGGCGGCATGCGCGACGGCTTCAAGCTCAAGTGCTGGCAGCCTGGCGGCGCCGGTACCGGTTTCCTGTTGCCGGAACACCTGGACGCACAAATGTACGCCGGCGGCATCGCCAAGGTGGGCACCCGTATGGGTACCGGCCTGGCCATGGCGGTGGACGACAGCGTCAACATGGTGTCCCTGCTGCGCAACATGGAAGAGTTCTTCTCCCGTGAGTCGTGCGGTTTCTGCACCCCGTGCCGTGACGGTTTGCCGTGGAGCGTCAAGCTCCTGCGTGCGATCGAGAACGGTGAAGGGCAAGCCGGCGATATCGAGACCCTGCTGGGTCTGGTCGGTTTCCTCGGCCCTGGCAAGACCTTCTGTGCTCACGCACCGGGCGCCGTGGAGCCGTTGGGCAGCGCAATCAAATACTTCCGCCATGAGTTCGAAGCCGGCATCGCGCCTGTCAGCGCCGTCGTCCCGCCTCTGGCAAGGCCGATCGTAGTCGGCGCGTAAACGCTTAAAAAGGCGAAGGGTCCGTGCCCTTCGCCTTCTCGTTCGATGACGCCTTTTATGGGCTGTTTGGATTCGGACGAATAACAAGATTCCATTAGCCACGCCCGCTGACACCGGGCCAACGAAGAACTTTGAACCATGGCCACTATCCACGTAGACGGCAAAGAGCTCGAAGTCGATGGGGCAGACAACCTGTTACAGGCATGTCTGTCGCTAGGCCTCGATATCCCTTATTTCTGCTGGCACCCAGCCCTTGGCAGCGTTGGCGCTTGCCGCCAGTGCGCGGTCAAGCAGTACACCGACGAGAACGACAAGCGTGGTCGTATCGTCATGTCGTGCATGACGCCGGCGACCGACGGCAGCTGGATCTCCATCGACGACGAAGAAGCGAAAGTGTTTCGCGCCAGCGTCGTTGAATGGCTGATGACCAACCACCCTCACGACTGCCCGGTCTGTGAAGAAGGCGGTCACTGCCACCTGCAAGACATGACGGTAATGACCGGCCACAACGAACGCCGTTACCGCTTCACCAAGCGTACCCACCAGAACCAGCAACTGGGCCCGTTCATTTCCCACGAAATGAACCGCTGCATCGCTTGCTACCGCTGCGTACGCTTCTATAAGGATTACGCCGGCGGCACCGACCTCGGTGTGTTCGGCGCCCATGACAACGTGTACTTCGGTCGCGTTGAAGACGGCACCCTCGAAAGCGAGTTCTCCGGCAACCTCACCGAGGTCTGCCCGACCGGTGTGTTCACCGACAAGACTCACTCCGAGCGCTACAACCGCAAGTGGGACATGCAGTTCTCGCCGAGCATCTGCCATGGCTGCTCCAGCGGTTGCAACATCTCCCCGGGCGAGCGCTACGGTGAACTGCGTCGTATCGAAAACCGTTTCAACGGTTCGGTCAACCAGTACTTCCTGTGCGACCGTGGCCGTTTCGGCTATGGCTACGTCAACCGCGAAGACCGTCCGCGTCAGCCTCTGCTGGCCAACGGCGCCAAGCTGAGCCTCGACGAAGCGCTGGACAAAGCCGCAGACCTGCTGCGCGGTCGCAACATCGTCGGTATCGGTTCGCCGCGTGCCAGCCTTGAAAGCAACTACGCGTTGCGCGAACTGGTCGGCGCCGAGCACTTCTACTCCGGTATCGAAGCGGCCGAGCTGGAGCGCATTCGTCTGGTCATGCAGGTGCTCAAAGACAGCCCGCTGCCGATCCCGAACATGCGCGACATCGAAGACCATGACGCGATTTTCGTCCTCGGCGAAGACCTGACCCAGACTGCAGCGCGTATGGCGTTGTCCCTGCGTCAATCGGTCAAAGGCAAAGCCGAAGACATGGCCGATGCCATGCGCGTTCAGCCTTGGCTCGACGCCGCCGTGAAGAACATCGGTCAGCACGCGCTGAACCCGCTGTTCATCGCCAGCCTGGCTGAAACCAAGCTCGACGACGTCGCCGAAGAATGCGTTCACGCAGCACCGGACGACCTGGCCCGCATCGGTTTCGCCGTGGCTCACGCCCTCGACGCCAGCGCTCCAGCCGTTGAAGGCCTGGACGCTGAAGCCCTCGAACTGGCCAAGCGCATCGCCGACGCCCTGCTCGCGGCCAAGCGCCCATTGATCATTGCCGGCACCTCGTTGGGTTCCAAGGCGCTGATCGAAGCGGCGGCAAACATCGCCAAGGCCTTGAAGCTGCGCGAGAAGAACGGTTCCATCAGCCTGATCGTGCCAGAGGCCAACAGCCTCGGCCTGGCCATGCTCGGTGGCGACTCGGTCGACGCCGCACTGCAAGCAGTCATCGACGGCAAGGCCGACGCCATCGTCGTGCTGGAAAACGATCTGTACACCCGTACCGACAAAGCCAAGGTTGATGCCGCCCTGACCGCCGCGAAAGTGGTGATCGTTGCCGACCATCAAAAAACCGCCACCAGCGATCGCGCGCACCTGGTTCTGCCAGCCGCCAGCTTCGCTGAAGGCGACGGTACCCTGGTCAGCCAGGAAGGCCGCGCCCAGCGCTTCTTCCAGGTCTTTGATCCGAAGTACATGGACGCGAGCATCCTGGTTCACGAAGGCTGGCGCTGGCTGCATGCCCTGCGCGCGACCCTGCTGAACCAGCCGATCGACTGGACCCAGCTGGACCACGTCACCGCTGCCGTCGCCTCGAGCACGCCGCAACTGGCGCGCATCGTTGATGCCGCACCGTCCGCCGCGTTCCGCATCAAGGGCATGAAACTGGCCCGCGAACCGCTGCGTTATTCCGGTCGTACCGCCATGCGTGCTGACATCAGCGTGCACGAACCGCGTACCCCGCAAGACATCGACACCGCGTTCAACTTCTCGATGGAAGGTTACTCGGGCTCGGTC
Source organism: Pseudomonas sp. S2_B07 (assembly GCF_054668435.1). NCBI lineage: Bacteria > Pseudomonadati > Pseudomonadota > Gammaproteobacteria > Pseudomonadales > Pseudomonadaceae > Pseudomonas > Pseudomonas sp. S2_B07. The sequence goes on along the minus strand of NZ_CP162769.1, from coordinate 5,943,190 downwards.
GAACCGCGTCAGCAAGTGCCATTCGCCTGGTCTCCGGGCTGGAACTCGCCGCAAGCCTGGAACAAGTTCCAGGACGAAGTCGGTGGTCACATCCGCGCTGGCGACCCGGGCACCCGCCTGATCGAAAGCACCGGTGACTCGCTGAACTGGTTCGCCGCTGTGCCGCGTGCGTTCAATCCGGCTCCGGGCACCTGGCAGGTTGTGCCGTTCTTCCACCTGCTGGGCAGCGAAGAGACCTCGTCCAAAGCCGCGCCGGTTCAGGAACGCATCCCGGCCGCTTACGTTGCCTTGGCCAAGTCCGAAGCCGATCGCCTGGGTGTCAATGACGGTGCCATGCTCAGCTTGAACGTGGCTGGCCAGACCCTGCGTCTGCCACTGCGCATCAACGAAGAACTGGGTGCCGGTCTGGTTGCATTGCCTGCGGGCATCGCCGGCATTCCGCCAGCGATCTTTGGCAAATCCGTTGACGGTCTGCAGGAGGCAGCGCAATGACTTGGTTCACTCCTGAAGTGATCGACGTGATCATCGCAGTCATTCAGGCCATCGTGATTCTGCTCGCCGTAGTGGTGTGCGGCGCGCTGCTCAGCTGGGTCGAGCGTCGTTTGCTCGCCCTCTGGCAGGACCGTTACGGTCCGAACCGCGTCGGCCCGTTCGGCGCGTTCCAGATCGCGGCCGACATGATCAAGATGTTCTTCAAGGAAGACTGGACCCCGCCGTTCGCCGACAAGATGATCTTCACGTTGGCACCGGTCGTGGCCATGAGCGCCCTGCTGATTGCCTTCGCGATCATCCCGATCACCCCGACCTGGGGTGTGGCGGACCTGAACATCGGCATCCTGTTCTTCTTCGCCATGGCCGGTCTGTCGGTGTACGCGGTGTTGTTCGCCGGTTGGTCGAGTAACAACAAGTTCGCCCTGTTGGGCAGCTTGCGGGCTTCGGCACAAACCGTGTCGTACGAAGTGTTCATGGGCCTGTCGCTGATGGGCATCGTGATCCAGGTCGGCTCGTTCAACATGCGCGACATCGTTGATTACCAGGCCCAGCACCTGTGGTTCATCATTCCGCAGATCTTCGGCTTCCTGACCTTCTTCATCGCTGGCGTCGCCGTGACTCACCGTCACCCGTTCGACCAGCCGGAAGCGGAACAGGAACTGGCAGACGGTTACCACATTGAATACGCCGGCATGAAATGGGGCATGTTCTTCGTCGGTGAGTACATCGGCATCGTGTTGATTTCGGCGCTGCTGGTGACCTTGTTCTTCGGTGGCTGGCACGGTCCGTTCGATATCCTGCCGCAGATCCCGTTCATCTGGTTTGCACTGAAAACCGCGTTCTTCATCATGATCTTCATCCTGCTGCGCGCTTCGATTCCGCGCCCACGGTATGACCAAGTGATGGATTTCAGCTGGAAGTTCTGCCTGCCGCTGACCCTCGTCAACATGCTGGTGACCGCTGCGATCGTGTTGCTCAACACGCCCGCCGTCGCGGCTCAGTGAGGATAGAGAATCATGAAGTACATATTTGACATCGTGCATGGCTTCTTCACCCAGCTTCGCAGCCTGGTGATGATCTTCGGCCACGCCTTCCGCAAGCGCGACACGCTGCAGTACCCGGAAGAAGCCGTGTACCTGCCGCCGCGCTACCGTGGCCGTATCGTCCTGACCCGCGACCCTGATGGCGAAGAGCGCTGTGTAGCCTGCAACCTGTGTGCCGTGGCGTGCCCGGTGGGTTGCATCTCGCTGCAGAAAGCTGAAACCGAAGACGGTCGCTGGTACCCGGACTTCTTCCGCATCAACTTCTCGCGCTGCATCTTTTGCGGCCTCTGCGAGGAAGCCTGCCCGACCACCGCAATCCAGCTGACACCGGATTTCGAGATGGCCGAGTTCAAACGTCAGGACCTGGTGTACGAGAAAGAAGATCTGCTGATCTCCGGCCCCGGCAAAAACCCTGATTACAACTTCTATCGTGTTGCAGGCATGGCGATTGCCGGGAAGCCGAAAGGCTCCGCGCAGAACGAAGCCCAGCCGATCAACGTGAAGAGCTTGCTGCCTTAAGGAAGAAAGATGGAATTCGCTTTCTATTTCGCATCGGGTATCGCTGTGGTGTCCACGCTTCGCGTGATCACCAACACCAACCCTGTGCACGCCCTGCTCTACCTGATCATTTCGCTGATCGCCGTGGCCATGACGTTCTTCGCCCTCGGCGCACCGTTTGCCGGTGTCCTGGAAGTGATCGCCTACGCTGGCGCCATCATGGTGCTGTTCGTGTTCGTGGTGATGATGCTGAACCTTGGCCCGGCCTCGGTTCAGCAAGAGCGCGTCTGGCTCAAGCCCGGTATCTGGCTCGGCCCGGTCGCCCTCGGCACCCTGCTGCTGGTTGAACTGCTGTACGTACTGTTCAGCCATTCCAGCGGCCAGGCCATCGGCCACACCACTGTAGACGCCAAGGCCGTGGGCATCAGCCTGTTCGGTCCGTACCTGCTGGTGGTTGAACTCGCCTCGATGCTGCTGCTCGCTGCAGCCGTCACGGCGTTCCACTTGGGCCGCAACGAAGCCAAGGAGCAATGACGATGCCTGCTATCCCTATGGAGCATGGTCTGGCGGTCGCCGGCATCCTGTTCTGCCTCGGTCTGGTCGGCCTGATGGTCCGCCGCAACATCCTTTTCGTGCTGATGAGCCTGGAGGTCATGATGAATGCCTCCGCACTGGCGTTCATCGTTGCCGGTAGCCGCTGGGCGCAGCCGGATGGACAGATCATGTTCATCCTGGTGATCAGCCTGGCAGCCGCCGAGGCCAGTATTGGCCTGGCGATTCTGTTGCAGCTGTATCGCCGCTTCCACACTCTCGATATCGACGCTGCCAGCGAGATGCGCGGATGAATCTTCTCTATCTGACTTTCGTATTCCCTCTCATAGGTTTCCTGCTGCTGGCGTTCTCACGCGGCCGCTTCTCGGAAAACCTGTCGGCGCTGATCGGCGTCGGTTCCATCGGTCTGTCGGCCATCGTCACGGCTTACGTGATCTGGCAATTCAACGTCGCCCCGCCTGAGGGCGGTCACTACACCCAGGTGTTGTGGCAGTGGATGGCGGTTGAAGGCTTTACGCCGAACTTCGCGCTGTACCTGGATGGCCTGTCGGTCACCATGCTCGGTGTGGTCGTCGGCGTCGGCTTCCTGATCCACCTGTTCGCGTCCTGGTACATGCGCGGTGAAGCCGGTTACTCGCGCTTCTTCGCCTACACCAACCTGTTTATCGCCAGCATGCTGTTCCTGGTCCTGGGCGATAACCTGTTGTTCCTGTACTTCGGCTGGGAAGGCGTGGGCCTGTGCTCGTACCTGTTGATCGGTTTCTACTACAGCAACCGCAACAACGGTAACGCGGCACTCAAAGCCTTTATCGTCACCCGCATCGGCGACGTGTTCATGGCCATCGGCCTGTTCATCCTGTTCCAACAGTTGGGCACGCTGAACATCCAGGAGTTGCTGGTCAAGGCACCTGAGCACTTCAAGGTCGGCGACTTCTGGATCGTTCTGGCGACCCTGATGCTGCTGGGCGGCGCTGTCGGTAAATCCGCGCAACTGCCGCTGCAAACCTGGCTGGCGGATGCGATGGCCGGTCCTACTCCGGTTTCGGCACTGATCCACGCCGCAACCATGGTGACCGCTGGTGTTTACCTGATCGCCCGTACCCACGGCCTGTTTGCGTTGGCGCCGGACATCCTGCACCTCGTCGGCATCGTCGGCGGCGTGACCCTGGTGCTCGCCGGTTTCGCGGCACTGGTGCAGACCGACATCAAACGTATCCTCGCCTACTCGACCATGAGCCAGATCGGCTACATGTTCCTGGCGCTGGGCGTTGGCGCATGGGAAGGCGCGATCTTCCACCTGATGACCCACGCCTTCTTCAAGGCGCTGCTGTTCCTTGCCTCCGGTGCGGTGATCGTTGCGTGCCACCACGAGCAGAACATCTTCAAGATGGGCGGCCTGTGGAAGAAACTGCCGCTGGCCTACACCAGCTTCATCGTCGGCGGCGCGGCACTGTCTGCCCTGCCACTGGTCACCGCCGGTTTCTACTCCAAGGATGAAATCCTCTGGGAAGCGTTCGCCAGCGGCAACCACGGTCTGCTGTACGCAGGTCTGGTCGGCGCATTCATGACCTCGCTGTACACCTTCCGCCTGATCTTCATCGCGTTCCACGGTGAAGCGAAGACCGAAGCGCATGCGGGTCACGGTATCGCTCACTGGCTGCCACTGTCGGTGCTGATCGTGCTGTCGACCTTCGTCGGCGCCATGATCGTTCCGCCGCTGCACGGTGTGCTGCCCGAAAGCGTCGGCCATGCCGGCGGCGAAGCCAAGCACAGCCTGGAAATCGCCTCGGGCGCTATCGCCCTGGCCGGTATCCTGCTGGCCGCGCTGCTGTTCCTCGGCAAGCGTCGTTTCGTCACTGCTATCGCCAACAGCGGCATCGGCCGCTTCCTTTCGGCCTGGTGGTTCGCTGCCTGGGGCTTCGACTGGATCTACGACAAACTGTTCGTCAAGCCATACCTTGCGATCAGCCACGTACTGCGCAGAGACCCGCTCGACCAGACCATCGGTCTGATCCCGCGTATGGCCAAAGGCGGCCACACCGCCCTGAGCCGTACCGAAACCGGTCAACTGCGTTGGTACGCAGCCTCGATGGCAGCCGGCTCCGTGCTGGTCATCGGCGCCATCGTGCTGGTAGCGGTCTGAATATGAACCTTGCGAACTTGCGAAAGGAATTGAGCCCGTCATGATTCTGCCTTGGCTAATCCTGATCCCCTTCATCGGCGGCCTGCTGTGCTGGATGGGTGAGCGCTTCGGCGCCACCCTCCCCCGCTGGATTGCGCTGTTGACCATGACCCTGGAACTCGCACTCGGCCTCTGGCTGTGGGCCCACGGTAACTATTCATTTGCTCCGGCGCCTGGCGCCGATCCGACCTGGGCGCTTGAGTTCAAGCACATCTGGATCCAGCGTTTCGGCATCAGCGTGCACCTGGCCCTCGACGGCCTGTCGCTGCTGATGATCCTGCTGACCGGTCTGCTGGGTATCCTCTCGGTCCTTTGCTCGTGGAAAGAGATTCAACGTCACGTTGGCTTCTTCCACCTGAACCTGATGTGGATCCTGGGCGGTGTCGTCGGCGTGTTCCTCGCCCTCGACCTGTTCATGTTCTTCTTCTTCTGGGAAATGATGCTGGTGCCGATGTACTTCCTCATCGCGCTCTGGGGTCACAGTTCTTCGGACGGCAAGAAAACCCGGATCTACGCGGCGACCAAGTTCTTCATCTTCACTCAGGCGTCCGGCCTGATCATGTTGGTGGCGATCCTGGGTCTGGTGCTGGTCAACTTCAACAACACCGGCGTGATTACCTTCAACTACGCCGACCTGTTGAAGACCAAGATGTCGATGACCACCGAGTACATCCTGATGCTCGGTTTCTTCATCGCCTTCGCGGTGAAGCTGCCGGTCGTACCGTTCCACTCGTGGTTGCCTGACGCTCACGCCCAGGCGCCAACCGCAGGTTCGGTCGACCTGGCCGGTATCTTGTTGAAGACGGCGGCTTACGGCCTGTTGCGTTTCGCCCTGCCGCTGTTCCCGAATGCCTCGGCCGAGTTCGCGCCGATTGCCATGACCCTGGGTCTGATCGGGATTTTCTACGGTGCGTTCCTGGCCTTCGCCCAGACCGACATCAAGCGTCTGATCGCCTACTCCTCCGTTTCCCACATGGGCTTCGTGTTGATCGGCATCTATTCCGGCAGCCAACTGGCGCTGCAGGGCGCGGTGATGCAGATGCTGGCACACGGTCTGTCGGCGGCGGCACTCTTTATCCTGAGCGGTCAGTTGTACGAGCGCACCCACACCCGCGACATGCGTGAAATGGGTGGCCTGTGGTCGAAGATTGCTTACCTGCCGGCCATCAGCCTGTTCTTCGCTGCGGCGTCCCTGGGCTTGCCGGGTACCGGTAACTTCGTCGGTGAGTTCCTGATCCTGATCGGCACCTTCGCCGCTGCGCCGTGGATCACCGCGATCGCAACGTCGGGCCTGGTGTTCGGTTCGGTCTACTCGCTGATCATGATCCACCGTGCCTACTTCGGCCCGTCCAAGTCGGACGCGGTGTTGCATGGCATGGATGGTCGCGAACTGATCATGGTGGTCGGTCTGGCGGCGCTGCTGATTTACATCGGCGTGTACCCGCAACCGTTCCTCGATACCTCTGCCGCGACGATGCATGGCGTGCAGCAGTGGCTCGGCTCCGCCTTCACTCAACTCGCTTCGGCCCGGTAAGAGCGCTATGGAATTCACGACTCAACACTTTATCGCGCTAGCGCCGTTGTTGATCACCAGCGCCACGATCATCGTGGTGATGCTGGCGATTGCCTGGCGCCGCAACCACTCGCAGACCTTCCTGATTTCCGTGGCGGGCCTGAACCTGGCGTTGCTGTCGATCCTGCCAGCCCTGAAAGTCGCGCCATTGGCCGTGACCCCGTTGCTGCAAATCGATAGCTTTGCCTGCTTGTACATGGCGCTGATCCTGGTCGCCACCCTCGCTTGTGTGACCCTCGCCCACGCCTACCTCGGCGATGGCGGTTCGGGTTACCCGGGCAACCGCGAAGAACTGTACCTGCTGATCCTGATGTCCGCCGCCGGCGGCCTGGTTCTGGTCAGCGCGCAACATCTGGCCGGGTTGTTCATCGGTCTGGAACTGTTGTCGGTGCCGGTCTACGGTCTGGTGGCCTACGCCTTCTTCAACAAGCGTTCGCTGGAAGCCGGTATCAAGTACATGGTGCTGTCGGCCGCCGGTTCTGCGTTCCTGTTGTTCGGCATGGCACTGCTGTACGCCGATTCGGGCAGCCTGAGCTTCGTCGGTATCGGCCAGGCGCTGGCCGCCACTGGCCTGCCAAGCTCGCTGGCGCAACTGGGCCTGGGCATGATGCTGATCGGTCTGGCGTTCAAGCTGTCGCTGGTACCGTTCCACCTCTGGACACCGGACGTGTACGAAGGTGCTCCGGCACCGGTGGCCGCGTTCCTGGCAACCGCTTCCAAAGTCGCGGTGTTCGCGGTAATGGTGCGTCTGTTCCAGATCTCCCCAGCGGCAAGCAGCGGTGTGCTGAGCGACGTACTGACCATCATCGCCATCGCGTCGATCCTGTTCGGTAACCTGTTGGCACTGACCCAGAGCAACCTCAAGCGTCTGCTGGGTTACTCGTCCATCGCCCACTTCGGCTACCTGCTGATCGCCCTGGTCGCGAGCAAGGGTCTGGCCGTGGAAGCCATCGGCGTGTACCTGGTCACCTACGTGATCACCAGCCTCGGCGCGTTCGGCGTGATCACCCTGATGTCCTCGCCGTACAACGGCCGTGACGCAGACGCGCTGTACGAATACCGCGGCCTGTTCTGGCGCCGTCCGTACCTGACCGCCGTACTGACCGTGATGATGCTGTCCCTGGCCGGTATCCCGCTGACCGCGGGCTTCATCGGCAAGTTCTACATCATCGCCACCGGTGTCGAATCGCATCAATGGTGGCTGGTCGGTTCCCTGGTACTGGGCAGCGCCATCGGCGTGTTCTACTACCTGCGTGTGATGGTCACTTTGTACCTGATCGAGCCGAACCTGCGTCGCCACGATGCGCAACTGCACTGGGAACAACGTGCAGGCGGCGTGATGCTGCTGGCTATCGCGCTGGTCGCGTTCTTCCTCGGCGTTTACCCGCAGCCATTGCTGGTCCTGGTTCAACAGGCCGGCTTGGCGGGTTGATCGCTTAAGCGACACTCGGTCGAAAACAGAAACGGCACCTTCGGGTGCCGTTTTTGCGTTTGTGGGATTTGGTATGGCGGCCCCCCAAATACGCTTTTGTGCGGGTAGCAAATGCCTTTCCGGTTGAGCTTGATGGGTAGCACCTTTACGGCTGTCCGAAGAGACTTCAAACACGATAGGAAAAGTCTCTACGCGCCTCCAGAAAAAATTGCTAATCCGTTAATTATTGCGATTTACCGTACTAAACGAGCTGAACTATCTCTCATGCCATTCGACCCAATTGCGGACGCGAATGCATCATCAACCCGGGCTCTACCCCTATTTACGAATCACAATCGTCAATCGCCGATTGATGTGCACTTATTTCATTACAGCGACAATAACAACACTGAAACTTTCAGTCATTTTTGACCGATCAATTTCTAACTCATACAGTTGCTTCGTGCTTGATTTGGCACACTCACCAACCAACAACAAAGAGAGTCTAAACATGGGTTATCTCGTAAGCTGGAACGCCAACAAAGTCATCGACCTTGAACAACAGGACGCCCCTACTGCAGAGCAAATTGAAGAACTGCAACTGACCGAGACTGAACAGGCCGAGCTGGAAGCCGTTTAAAAAAACGGGGGGGTAATGCCCCCCCGTTTTTCAAGGGAGTCAACCATGGACAGTTTCACACCTGCAGAACGAGACCTCACCCTTGCGCAGGCCGAACAGCGGATTTACGCCGAACTGGCGAGTCTGGGACTTCGCGCCGAGCCCCGCGTATTAGGCCAACAAATCGTCGCGGTGCAGGTCTGTGCCAGTTCCGGCAACCCGCGCGGCATCGCCCGGGGGGCGGGCAAGGGTTATCAGCCTCACGCCCATGTTGGAGCACTTTACGAAACACTGGAGCATTATTTAAGCGATCATTTCAATACGTCCGATATTGATTGCATCGCCCCGTGTTATTTTGCCGAGTCTGAATTATTTATCGATGACACCGTCCTTTCCCCCCTGATCGAACAAAACAACGTATTGACAGCCTGCAGAACTTATTCGGATGTTTTCAAACAAACTTCATTCTATTACCCGGTTGCTTTATGCACTCCCGACTATTCATCCAACCCACTGAAACAAGACACAACACACTACGGTGTGTTGCGACGTTACGCCTCTAACAGTGGAACAGCCATTGGCGCCAGTTACAACGAAGCCGTCTTGCATGCCACCAATGAATGCATCGAACGCGATGCGGTCTCGTTGTTTCTGCTGGAGCATTTTTACTACGAAAACCAGCCAGCGCTGCGCCGGGTCGCTCGAGTGACGGATGACGAAGAACTGGGCCGATTATGGCGAGATGCCGAATCGGAGATCGGAGCAGAAATCGCCCTGGTCGACATCAGCACCGAATTCCTGCCACACACGTTCCTGGCGTTCTCTACCAAACCTGGCACCCACCCCAACGTGTTTGGGAGCGGTTGCTCAATCAGCCCCCGGCATGGCGCGTGGCGGGCGTTGACCGAACTCGTCCAGCTGCATCACACCGCCTCGGAGCCAGAACTGCAGTATTTCCTGAGTAACGCACAAAGGCACCTGAGCAAATTTCCGCGCCTGCTTCGCTGCCTGCAATTCGATCTGTCTCCACTGCTGAGTCTGTGCGAGCAACTCACGGTTCAATTACCCGACGCAGTCAATGAGCGCCCGTTGGCGGAGCAAATCAACTTGCTGGCCAACGACCTGCAGCGGCATGGGCGCACGCTCGGGGTAACCCAGCTGCATCAGACCCAACTGGGGACCACGCTGGTGAATGTGGTCATTCCGGGGCTGGAACGGTTTTTCGTGATATCCAGTGGCAATGTGGTGATCCCGCAGGCACGCGGACGGCGCCTGCAAAAACATCAGGAAGTGGCAGCATGACCCCTGCCTTTCGTCGAGAGCGCCACCTCACTCATGCCTTCGCCCATCGCAAAGCAATGCCAGACGAACTCGATGTCCACATCGAACCCTTCGGCCCGGGCCTGCATCATTTGTTCGTTTTGCGCGTGAACGGCAACGATTGGGTAGGTCGCAAAGTCCTGCAACACCGCGACACTGACGGCTGGCACATCAGCAGCCTGCTCAAGCCCTGGATGCTGCTCGGGCCGTTGGCTGAATGGCAGTGGGGCAATCAAGGCGCAGTGATCTATTTCCGTGCGGTGTCTTTGCAGGAGAAGGAAACGGCGTTCACCAACGCAGTGGCGCAACCTGACGGCGAAGTGCGTTTCCCGTTTCCGGCCATGGATGACAGGGGTGTTGAATCGGTATGCCCGCCCGATTATTGGCAGTGCAACGAGTCACTCGCCACACAGTTGAATGCCGACGAAACACATTTTCGCGAGCATTGCGCAAACCTGCTCAAGACCCTGTCGGATCCGGGAGCAGTGATCCTTGATCCGGCGTGTTCGACGGGCGAATTCATCGCTCATCTGGCCACCGAACTCCCGGACCGTCAGTGTCTGGGCTCTGATCGCTCAGCGTCGATGATTGAACATGCCAAGACGCGTCACGGCACGTCACCCGTCCGGTTCTACTGTGCCGACGCCGGCGACGTCGCAACAGCCGGCATCACATGCGATGTACTGATACTGCGTTTCCTCAATGCCGAAGTGATGACGCGCGAGGACGCGCAGAAAGCGTTCCACGATTTGGCGGCATGCGTTAAGCCGGGCGGCACCCTTCTTCTTTTCGGCCATACACCGGTGCTGATCGCCGTGCCTTACATGGCGCAGTTGCTCAAGCTTGAGCTGATGTCCTGCGTTGCGGCCCGTCCAGGCCACACGGAACTGTTTCAGTTCTACCGGCTGAGGATGCCCCTCTGATGATCAGAAACGGCTACTACCCGACAGACGACGGCCATCATCTCTATTGGGAGCGATACGGTACGCCAGGTGGCGAACCGATATTTTTTCTGCATGGCGGACCGGGTGGTCGCAGCAACCGCCATCACCTGGAGTTTTTCGATGAGCGTTGTTTCGACATCATTCTGTTCGACCAGCGTGGCTGCGGACGCTCCCTTCCCCAAGGCGAACTCCAGTACAACAATACCTGGCTTTGTGTCCAAGACATCGAAGCCCTGCGCCAGCACCTGGGCTTCGAGAAAATCAGCCTGCTCGGCGTCTCCTGGGGAAGCTGGCTGGCCATCCAGTACCAACAACGCCATCCCGAGGCTGTTCTGAAAACCACGTTGGTCTCTGTGTTCGTGCCGTTTGCGGCCAATGTAGGTGCCTACGATAAAGCCTTGAGCGACGGCTTGTCGGCAATGCCTCATGGAACCTGCGCCGCCAGTGCGGAGGCGATCTACCAAGCCCTGATTAACGACTGTTCAACACAGCAGCGTCATGCGGCGCTTCACTGGTTGGGGGCGGCATTGCATTTGAATGGACAATCGATGCCCCCTGGCGCACTCGAAGATTTCGTTGACGACGACGCCGTGCGCGGCATCCGCCTGGAATTGCACTACCACGTTAACCGGTACTTCTTCAGCGTGGATGACGAAAACCTTTCGCTCAACGCCGACACCCTGGTGATACAAGGCATCAAAGACACCTTCGGCCTGTTCAGCCTGCGCTGGTTGCGCGAGCGCCAGCCCATTCACTGCCGCCTCCTACGCGCCGGGCACAACGCTTTCGAGTTGCCGGTACTAAAAACCGTGCGTCTGTCGTTGAAACGCGCGTATGCGCAGGCGACTCCGACATGACGAAATTGTAATGCCCTCATCACCTTCGCGTTATCCGCAGCTTGCAACGATGTGACCCGGCGACTATGCCGGCGGGCCGATGCCCGCCGAACAATAAAACCCACGCCGAAGCACGTTCCCGTTCTGCCGAACCCAAGGAGTGATTGATGGTTAACAATAAAAAAATGTCGATGGCCGCGTTGGCTGTAGTGGTCGGCTCAGGGCCGTCCATGGTCCTGGCGGAAGATAAGGCCGAGGGGTTTATCGAAGGCAGCAGCCTGACGGTGCTCAACCGCAACTTCTACTTCAATCGTGATTACCGTCATGGCCAGTCGAGCCCTACCGGCAATGGATATTCCGAGGCCTGGGCCCAAGCCATCATCAGCAAGTTCGAGTCCGGGTTTACTCAAGGCTCCGTCGGGGTCGGCGTTGATGCGTTTGCCATGATTGGCCTGAAGCTCGATACCGGTGACGGCCGCAACGGTGGCCGCAGTTCGTTCGACGTGCTGCCGGTCAACAGTGAAGGCGAAGCGCGGGATGAATACACCAAGGTCGGAGGCGCAGCCAAAATCCGGGCCTTCGATACGGTAGTCAAGGTCGGTGATGTGTTCCCTGCCGCCCCGGTCGTCGCGGCAGGTGATTCACGATTGCTGCCGGAAAGCTTTCGCGGCGTCACGGCGACCAACACCAGCCTCGAGGGATTGTCGGTTCAGGGCGGACGCCTGCATGCGATGAGTCAACCGGTGTCCAGTGACATGCGCGAAAACTTCGCGACGTTTTACGCCGGCCCGGTCAATTCGCCGTGGATCGCTTACGGCGGCGGCGATTATGCGCTGAACAAGAACCTCAGCTTCAGCCTGTATTCGAGCCGCCTCAAGGATGCCTGGAATCAGTATTACGCCGGCACCGCGTGGACGTATCCGCTATCGGACGACCTGTCGTTGTTTGGCGGCCTCAACTATTACAAGGCAGTCGATGAAGGCAAGCAGTTGCTCGGCCGGTTCGACAACAACATCTGGAGCGGCCGGGTCGGCGTGAAACTTGGTGCGCATTCCGTGGCGTTGTCGCACCAGCGCAACAACGGCAATGACGACTTTGACTACCTGCGCCAGTCCGACTCGATCTTCCTCGACAACTCCATCCAGTACAGCGACTTCAACTCGCCCAAAGAACGTTCGTGGATGGTGCGTTACGACCTCGACATGACGACCTACGGCGTACCGGGATTGTCGTTCATGACCCGCTACGCCCGTGGCACCGACGCCGACTATTCCAACGCCAACGCCGTGTACATGCGCCGCGATGCCGACGGTAATCCACTCACCGACCAGAAGCGCTGGGAACGCGACATCGAAGTCAAATACGTGGTGCAGACCGGCTCGCTGAAAGACCTGTCGCTGCGCCTGCGCCAGGCCAATACCCGCGCCACTGCATATGAATCGGATCTGGATGAAGTGCGGGTGATTATCGAGTACCCGTTGGCGATTCTCTGACTTTACGGGTTATAGGCATTCACCTTTAGAAGCTCCTGGCTCCTTTGGTAAGAGGTGAATTTTTTGGCGTCCTTTGGGGCGCCTTTTTTTTGCGCCCGGATTTGGCGGGTTCATCCAGCCTCTTCATTGACTGACCCAACGCTATCGCGGGCAAGCCCGGCTCCCACAGGTTTTGCGGTGTATGCAGAGTCAGCAGGCAGCCCAAAAATACTGTGGGAGCGAGACTGCTCGCGATGAGGCCGGCTCATCCAGCCTCTTCATCGACTGACCCACTGCTATCGCGAGCAGGCTCACTCCAACAGGGGGTCAGCGGTGAATAGCCGACCGGATCAATGTTATCCAGTGCTTTGTTCACCGCCAGTTCGCCGAGCATGACGCCCTGCGCAATTCCCTGCAGCGTCCTGCGGTGGGTGCCTTCCACAACCTTAAACATCGCGAATTGAAGTACGCAATGTAAGCCTTACCCACCGCGCTTAGGGCAATCCCCAGCCACGGTGTATTTGAGGGTGTTGAGTTGGCCCTTGGAGTCTTCGTAGGTCATTGCGGCCGGCACCGCAGCGCAAGCCGCTTGCGGGCGCACCACACTGACCACTTTCACCACATCCAGCTTCATCCCGTACGCATAATCCTTAACCACCGGCGCAGCTTTACCCTGGTCGGCGGCGTACTGTTCCATGGCTTTGGCATTGGCGCTGAGCGCACGCTCAAACGTGCGATCGCCGCCGCCCTCAGCAAACACATTCAGGGACATCGCCATCACGCTGGCGAACGTCATCAACTTGATCAATTTCATGTTCATCACCTTCATAAAAAAGCCCATCACCGGAATTCGATGACGGGCTTGTTCAAGTGCGGCACGCTTACAAGTCTTTGGTCTTATCGTCCTTCTTTTCATTGACGACGACGGTGTCGCGGGCCTGTTCCTTGGCGACGAACAGCTCAACGGAACGGTCTTTGGCCGCCATCATTCTTGCGAATGTCCTGTCGCCGCCACCGGCCGCCATGACCACAGAAGACATCACCAACGCCGCTGCAAACGCACCCAGTTTTACAAGTTTCATCTTTGATTCCTCGTTTAATTAACTAACGGGATCAAGGTAACAATCCGAACCTTTCGTGACGGTGGCGTGCAAATTACATATCCGTTATGTGCGCGCTAAACCTGTAGAAGTGAGCCTGCTCGCGATGACGGTGGGTCAGTCAATGAACGTTTGCCTGATAGACCGCTATCGCGAGCAGGCTCACGCCTACAAGGGATCAGTGGGGTCCTCATCCCTGCGATGGGCGAGCTGATACAGCGCCGGCAAGATCAGCAACGTGAGGAGGGTCGAGGACACGATTCCGCCGATCACCACCGTCGCCAGCGGCCGCTGCACCTCTGCCCCGGTGCCAGTCGCCAGCGCCATCGGAATGAAGCCCAGTGACGCCACCAGGGCCGTCATCAACACCGGCCGCAACCGCGTCAGCGCACCCACGTTGATCGCATCAGACAGCGAACGCCCCTCCTCGCGCAAATTGCGGATGAACGCGATCATTACCAACCCGTTGAGCACCGCCACCCCCGACAGCGCAATGAATCCGACGCCTGCCGAGATCGACAGCGGGATGTCCCGCAACCACAACGCCATGACGCCACCGGTCAAGGCAAACGGAATCCCGGTGAACACCAGCAGCCCGTCCTTGAGGTTGTTGAACATCATGAACAACAAGCCGAACACCAACAGCAGCGCCACCGGCACCACGATCTGCAAGCGCCTGGCCGCCGACTGCAATTGCTCGAACTGGCCACCCCAACTGGTCCAGTAGCCCGCCGGAACCTGCACATCGCGCTCGATCACCTCGCCGGCCTCTTTAACGAACGAACCAATGTCGCGCCCACGCACGTTCGCGCTGACAATCACCAGCCGCTTGCCATTTTCGCGACTGACCTGATTGGGTCCGAGCACCAGATCGAGGCTGGCGACGTCCTTGAGTGCGATGAAGCCAATCTGGCCGGCAGTGCCATTGAGCGGCGCCGGCACCGGGATCAGCAGCGCCGACAGGCCGTCGATGTCCTTGCGCATGGCATCGGACAGGCGCACCACCATGTCGAAACGCCGGTCGCCTTCATACAGCGTCCCGGCCTTGCGCCCGCCGACCGCCACCGCAATGGTGTCTTGCACATCGCCCACGTTGAGGCCATAACGCGCGGCCTTGTCGCGGTCGATGTTGATGGTCAGCACCGGCAGGCCGCTGGTTTGTTCAACCTTGACCTCGGAAGCGCCATCGACCTTCTGCAACGCTGCGGCCACCTTCGCCGCCGTGGCGTTGAGCACGTCCATGTCGTCGCCGAACACCTTGACCGCCACGTCGCTGCGCACGCCGGAAATCAGTTCGTTGAAGCGCAACTGGATCGGCTGCGACAGTTCATAGTTGCTGCCCGGCAACGTCGCGGCGGCTTGTTGCAGTTCGGCCATGAGGGTTTCACGGGACTTGCCGGGGTCCGGCCACTGCTCTTTCGGCTTGAGCATCACGTAGCTGTCGGAGATGTTCGGCGGCATCGGGTCGGAGGCGATTTCGGCGGTGCCGGTGCGGGCGAACACACGCTCGACTTCCGGCACTTTGCCAAGGATCAGGGTTTCCAGACGCTGCTGCATGTCGACCGACTGGGTCAGGCTGGTGCCTGGCACGCGCAGGGCTTGCAGGGCAAAATCGCCTTCGCTGAGGCTGGGCACAAACTCGCTGCCCATGCGGCTGGTCATGACCCCGCTGAGCACAATCACGCCCAAGGCCATGCCCACGGCCAGCGCCCGATGGCTCATCACCCAGGCCAACGCCGGCGCATAAACCTGGCGCGCGCCGCGCATGACCACCCCCTCCTCTTCCTTGACCTTGCCGGTCACGAACAGCGCAATGGCTGCCGGAACAAACGTCACCGACAACAGCATGGCGCCCAACAACGCGATGACCACGGTGAACGCCATCGGGTGGAACATTTTCCCTTCGACACCGCTCAAGGCGAAGATCGGCAGGTACACAACCATGATGATCAACTGGCCGAAAATCAGCGGACGCCGCGCCTCCTTGGCGGCGGCAAACACTTCGTGAAACCGTTCGGAACGGGTCAGCAATCGCCCGTGATGCTGCTGCGCATGGGCCAGCCGTCGCAAGGTGTTTTCAACGATCACCACGGCGCCATCGACGATGATCCCGAAGTCCAGTGCGCCAAGACTCATCAGGTTGGCGCTGACCTTGTTGCTGAACATGCCGGTGAAGGTGAAGAGCATCGACAGCGGAATCACCATCGCGGTAATCAGCGCCGCGCGGATATTGCCGAGAAACAGGAACAGAATCGCGATCACCAGAATCGCGCCTTCGACCAGGTTTTTCTTCACCGTGGCGATGGCTTTGTCCACCAGGTGCGTGCGGTCGTACACCGGCACCGCGATCACGCCTTTGGGCAGGGATTTGTTGATCTGTTCGAGCTTGCTGGCAACCGCTTGCGAAACGGTTCGGCTGTTCTCGCCGATCAGCATGAACACCGTGCCCAGCACCACTTCGCGACCGTTTTCAGTGGCGGCACCACTGCGCAATTCGCGGCCGATGTCCACGGTGGCGACGTTCTTCACCCGGATCGGCGTGCCGTCGACATTGGCCATGACAATGTTGGCGATGTCCTCGGTGCTCGCCACTTGCCCCGGCGCACGAATCAACAATTGCTCGCCGCTGCGCTCGATGTAACCGGCGCCGACGTTGGCGTTGTTGCGCTCCAGCGCCGTCACCAGATCGGTGAGGGTCAACTTGTAAGCCGCCAGCCGTTTCGGATCGGGAGCAATCTGGTATTCCTTGGCGAAGCCACCGATGGTGTTGATCTCGGCGACACCCTGGACGTTGCGCAATTGCGGCTTGATGATCCAGTCCTGAATCACCCGCAGATCGGTCGGCGTGTATGGCGTGCCGTCGTCCTTCAGCGCCCCGTCCTGCGCTTCCACCGTCCACAGGAAAATCTCGCCGAGACCGGTGGAAATCGGCCCCATCACCGCCTCCGCGCCCTCGGGCAATTGTTCCCTGGCGATCTGCAATCGCTCGTTGACCAGTTGCCGGGCGAAGAACAGGTCGGTGCCGTCCTTGAAGATCACCGTGACCTGCGACAGCCCCGAGCGCGACAGCGAACGGGTCTGCTCCAGCGCCGGCAAACCAGCCATCGCGGTTTCAATCGGGAAGGTGATGCGCTGCTCGGTTTCCAGCGGGGAGAACCCGGGGG
The DNA here is from genome assembly GCF_054668435.1 of Pseudomonas sp. S2_B07. Classification (NCBI taxonomy): domain Bacteria; kingdom Pseudomonadati; phylum Pseudomonadota; class Gammaproteobacteria; order Pseudomonadales; family Pseudomonadaceae; genus Pseudomonas; species Pseudomonas sp. S2_B07. The sequence continues at coordinate 5,925,984 of NZ_CP162769.1, read as the reverse complement.
CGCCGGTGTTGATTTGCACCTGGACGTTGGTGATATCCGGCACGGCGTCGATCGGCAGTTTTTGATAACTGGCGATGCCGAGGCCGGCCATGAGCAAAACGGCGAGCAGCACGATGATGCGCTGCTCGATGGCAAACTGGATCAGGCGTTCGAACATGAGAACCTTCTCGTCGAGGGGGCGTATCGGTGGGAGTCTTCAGTCACTGTCTGCGGTGAGCGTCTTTAGTGAGCGTGCTCAGCCGAGGCTTTGCCCAGTTCCGACTTGAGGATGAAGCTGCCGGCAGCAGCGACCTGCACGCCCGGCTCCAGCCCCTGGATGATTTCCACCTGACCGGCCGCGCGACTGCCCAGCTCCACCGCTTGCGCCTTGAAGCCGTCGTCGGTGCGCACAAACACCGTGGGTTTGTCCTCGACCGTCTGGATCGCGGTTTCGGGGATGGCGACCTTGACCTGGCGGCTGTCGGTGGCGACCCGGGCAGCGACGAACAGTCCCGGACGCCACGAACCTTGCGGGTTTTCCAGGGTGACGCGAACCGTCGCGGTGCGCGTCTGTTCGCCGAGCAAGCTGCCGACGTAAGCCACGGTGCCGACGACTTCGGCGTTCAATTCCGGGGCGCTGACGGTGACTGTTTTGCCCACTTGCACCTGGTTCAGGTCCTTGGGCGACACGCCGAAGGTCACCCACACCCGCGACAGGTCCGAAAGCGTGAACGCCGCCGTGGTTTCGTCAACCACCTCCCCCGGCGTCAGGTGTTTTTCCACCACCACGCCGTCGAACGGCGCGCGCAACTCATAGCGATTGCCGCCGGTGGCGACCACGCTGCCGCTGAGCACGCTGATTTTCTGCCGGGCATTGTTCAGGGCAATTTCGGCTTCCTCCAGCGCCTGGCGCGCCTGAAGGAAATCCTGCTCGGCGGAAATCTTGTCTTGCCACAACTGCTTCTCGCGCTCGTAAGTGGTGCGCGCCAATGTCAGGCGCCGCTGTGCAGCAGCTTGTTCGCTGCGCTGATCGGAGATCTGCTGACTGGCGATCACCGCCAGCAACTGCCCCTTTTTCACCGGCTGCCCGAGATTGACCGACACCGACTCGACCACCCCCGGCACGCGTGGCACAACGTGGGCGGTACGGTCTTCGTCGAAGCGCACTTCGCCGGGAAACGACAAACCGAGGCTGATGTTCTGCGCCCCGGCTTCGGCCAATTGAATGCCCGCTGTAGCAACTTGCTCGGCGCTCAACGTCAGGAGTCCTTCTTCGCCTTCGGCCTGTTCGCCGTCGGCAGCGGCGCCTGCTTCGGCGTGGTCGGCATGCTCCGCCGCCTCATCGGCGTGGGCGTCGACGGAGGCATTGCCCGTCCACATCGAACCGATGCCAATGCCCAGTGCCAACGTCGCCGCAGCGACAACAATCAGTTTTTTATCCATGGAAACTCCTCTGCGTCAGACCATCGCGCAGTCAGGTAAAAGGTGAAATTCAAGGGCTGACGGCGAGATCGCCAAAAATGCGTTCGATGCGCACCCGCGCGTCCGTCGCCTCGGCAACGGCCTGGATGTACTGGGTGCGGGCACTGATCAAGGTGCGCTGGGCATCGAGCACGTCGAGGAAGCCGAACTTGCCCATTTCGAAACCGCGGGTGGCGCTGTCAACGGCACTTTGCGCGGCGGGCAGGATGGTCTGGTTGAACGCTTTGACTTCGCCATTGGCGGTCTGCCATTGCTCCAGGGTGGTCTGGATTTCGGTGCGCAAGCGCAGCTCGGTGGCATTGCGCAGGTCCCGCGCCTGATCAGCGCGGCGCGCGGCGGCCAGCACGTTGCCCTGATTGCGGTTGAACAGCGGAATCGGCATCGACAGCCCCACCACGTTCACTCGCTCGCGCTCCGTTTCGCTGTACTGGCTGCCGACACTGACGGTCAGATCGGGCATCCGCTGTGCTTTCTCCAGCCCCAAAGAAGCTTCACGCTGATCGATCTGCAATTTGGCCAGCCGCAGCTCGGCGGTTTCGTTCAAGCGTTCGAGCAACCGGGTCGGCGGCGGTACGGCGGGCATGCCTTGAGGAGCGGCCTGCACATTCACCGACGTCGGCAGCGGTGAACCCATGACCTGCGCCAATTGCTGGTAGGCATTGCTCTGATCACGTTCGGACCGGCTCAACTCCAGCCGCACTTCCGACAATTGCACCTGCGCCCGCGTGCCTTCGACCGGTGACGATTTACCCGCCTCGATACGCCCTTGCGCCACGCGCACACCCTGCTCGGCGAGTTGCAGCGACTGACGGGACAACCGCAACCGCTGCTGGGCGGTCTGTGCGCCGGTAAACGCCTGGATCACATCGGCGCGCAAGGCATTGCGCTGGCGTTCCAGCTCGATTCCGGCGGCGTCCTGCGCGCGGCTCGCCACCTCGATACGTGCACCGCGCTTGCCACCCAGTTCAATCGGCTGGCTGAGCATCACCGTGGTGGTGCGCGAATCGCGCCGGGTATCTTCAGCCTCCCACGACACTTCGGGGTTGGGAATCAAGCCGGCCTGCTGCCGGTCCCCTTGGGCGATGCCGATTTCCCACTGCGCTGCCGCCAGGTCAGGGTTGCCGGCGAACGCCGTTTGCAGTGCCTGGTCCAGCGTCAGCGTCGAGCCGGGCAAGTCCGCTGCGAAACCTGGACCGGCCAGCCATAAAAAACAGGTGGCACTCACCACCCGCCGCGTTTTTTTCAGGCGTGATCGCGCCGTCAGTTCTCTTAAACCGGGCAATGGAATACTTCCTTAAATCAAGAATCTTCGGTGCCGCCACGGTAAAGTTCTGAACTTATCGACAAGGTGACTGGAACATTACAAATCCGTTATCCACGGTTCCGGCAAGTTGTTTTGCTCTAGCATGCGAAGTACAAAAGCCAACATCGCAATACACAGAAACAAATGCTCAGTGGTTATCCGCCGAACAGTACTTGCCCGAACTCAGTTCTCATGCAGCGGATGAAATTTTGGACACATGCACTGCGACAAGCCGTCGCAGAGGGCCGGTTTAAAGGCACAGCACCGATGTTTTTGGTTGACCCTGTAGCCACTACAACCTTTACCTTGCACACGTTGATACGGAGAACCGCTGAAGCAAAACACAAAACCCGTACAATTCGCCGTTATTGAAACCCGTCCGGACACCCTTACAAAAACAACAACTTTCCCGACCAACTTAGTTACATATCCTTTAAACAGAAGTGGTGATTAATCATGCGAATCCTTGTCGTCGAGGACGAGCTTAAAAGTGCCGAATACTTACATCAGGGACTGACGGAAAGTGGTTATATCGTTGACCACGCGGCAACGGGGGCCGATGGACTGCATCTGGCCCTGCAACAGGTTTATGACCTGGTGATCCTGGACGTGAATCTGCCCGAACTGGATGGCTGGGGCGTACTTGAACAACTGCGGCGTACCCGCTCCACCCGGGTGATGATGTTGACCGCGCGCGGTCGACTCGCCGACAAGATTCGTGGCCTGGACCTGGGCGCCGATGACTACCTGGTCAAGCCGTTCGAGTTTCCGGAATTGCTGGCGCGGGTACGCACCTTGATGCGCCGCAGCGAAAACATCCCGGTGCCACAGGTGCTCAAAGTCGCCGACCTCGAACTCGACCCGGGGCGCCACCGCGCCTTTCGCGGCGAGCAGCGCATCGACCTGACCACCAAGGAATTCGCGCTGCTGCATCTGCTGATGCGCCAGTCCGGCGAGGTGCTCACCCGCACCCAGATCATTTCGCTGGTGTGGGACATGAACTTCGACTGCGACACCAACGTGGTCGAAGTCTCGATCCGGCGCTTGCGGGCGAAAATCGATGACCCCTTCGACAACAAGTTGATTCATACCCTGCGCGGTGTCGGCTACGTGCTGGAGGCGCGGGAATGAAGCCGGTGAGCCTGTCGCTGCGCCTCGGCCTGACGGTGAGTATTCTCGGGGCGCTGTTGGTGGTGTTTCTGGCGAGCTTGGCGTATTTCGCCCTGACCCATGAGCTCAATTCACTCTCCCGGGACAGTCTGGAAAAGAAAATGGCGCAGGTGGAACACAGCCTGTCGCTGTACATCGATGCCAATGAAGTCAGTGGCAAACCGCACATTCTGCTCGATCAGGTCATGGGGCATGACAACCTGACGCTAACGATTTATGACCGCTCGAACCTGCGATCACCGTTGTTGAAGTCCGGCTCCGGCATGGCCGATCCGCGCGTCGAACTGAAGGTCATGCGGGCGGCCACCGATCAGTTGGCTTACTCCACCAGCACCGATGCCCAAGGCGTAAAGTTTCTGACCGCCTCCCGATTGATCCGCCTGAAGGACGGCACCAGCGTCCCGGTAATGCTGTCGATGGACAATGCCCACGATCAGGCATTGCTCAGTGCCTATCTGCGCACGACGCTGATGGCGTTGCCGTTGCTGCTGATCCTCATCGGCCTCTGTGCCTGGGCGGCCGTGCAGCGTGGCCTGGCACCGATGCGAGAGTTTCGTAAAGTGGCGGAGATGGTGTCGACGCAAGACCTCGACCATCGACTCTCGGTGGTGAACATGCCGCAGGAACTCAGTGAACTGGCGCAGGGCATCAATTTCATGCTGCATCGCCTCGACAGCGGCGTGCAGCAGTTGTCGCAGTTCTCCGATGACCTGGCCCACGAACTGCGCTCGCCGATCAACAACCTGATGGGCAAGGCACAGGTGACGCTCTCCCGTGAACGCACGACGGATGAGTACAAGGACGTTTTAGTGTCGTGTACCGAAGAACTGGATCGCCTTGCGCGGATTGTCTCGGACATGCTGTTTCTGGCGCAGGTCAGCCACCCGGCGGCGCTGACGCCTTTCGAGCTGATTGCGCTGGAAGATGAAGCCCTGAAAGTCGCCGACCTGTTTTCCCTGTCCGCACAGGACAAGCAGATTCAGTTGACGGTCATTGGCAGTGCCCGGGTGATGGGCGACCGGCTGATGATCCAGCGGGCGATCTCGAACCTGCTGTCCAACGCCCTGCGTCACTGCCCCGCCGGGCAAACGGTGTCGCTGCTGATTGAACAAGGCGCGACGCAGGTTTCCCTGCTGGTCAGCAACCCCGGTGCGGGCATCGAGGCGCAGCATCTGCCCCATCTGTTCGACCGCTTTTACCGCGTCGACAGCAGCCGCTGCCGTGCACAAGGCAGCACCGGACTGGGCCTGGCCATCGTGCGCTCGATCATGAGCCTGCATCAGGGCGTGGCGGAGGTTAAGAGCCTGCCGGGAGTGATGACGGTGTTTCGGTTGGGGTTTCCTGCGATTGAGGGGGTGGCGCACTGAAGCATCGTATTTGAGATATCCGCTGCCGGGGCCGGCCTCATCGCGGGCAAGCCCGGCTCCCACAGTGATCACCGTCGTCCGCAGCATGTGTGCCCCCGCTGAAACCTGTGGGAGCGTGGCTTGCCCGCGATGGCGGTGGGTCAGGCACCCACAAAAACGGCACCTTTCGGTGCCGTTCGCCTTGCTCAGTACAGAGGTTTACTTACGCGCATCCGCCCACGATTTCAGCAGCTCGTTGTAGCTCACGGTTTCGCCTTTCGGCTTCTCGTTCGCCAGTTTCGGCTTCGGTGCGCCCGGTTGATCGAACCAGTATTGCGCATCGCGCTCGGGGTTCATTTTCGGGGCGCAGGTGGTTTGCGCCTTCGAACGTTCCAGACGGGACATGATCGCGTCCTGATCCTTGGCCAGACCATCAAGTGCCTGTTGCGGGGTTTTCTCGCCGCTGGCCGCTTCGGCGATGTGGCTCCACCACAGTTGCGCCAGACGCGGATAGTCCGGCACGTTGGTCCCGGTCGGGGTCCATTGCACGCGGGCCGGGCTGCGGTAGAACTCGACCAGACCACCGAGTTTCGGTGCCAGGTCGGTCATCGCTTGCGAGTTGATGTCCGACTCGCGGATCGGCGTCAGGCCGACGATGGTTTTCTTCAGCGACACGGTTTTCGAGGTCACGAACTGCGCATACAGCCACGCCGCCAGTTTCTGCTTCTCAGGCGTGGACTTCATGAACGTCCACGAACCCACGTCCTGATATCCCAGCTTCATGCCCTCTTCCCAATACGGACCGCGCGGCGATGGCGCCATCCGCCACTTCGGCGTGCCATCGGCATTGACCACCGGCAGGCCCGGCTTGGTCATGTCGGCGGTGAACGCGGTGTACCAGAAGATCTGTTGGGCGATGTTGCCCTGGGACGGCACCGGCCCCGACTCGGAGAAGGTCATGCCCGCCGCTTCCGGTGGCGCATAGGCCTTGAGCCAGTCGACGTATTTCTGCGTGGCAAAGACTGCCGCCGGGCCGTTGGTGTCGCCGCCGCGGGTCACGCTGGAACCCACCGGGTGGCAATCCTCGACGCGGATGCCCCACTCGTCCACCGGCAAACCGTTCGGCAGGCCTTTGTCGCCGCCACCGGCCATGGAGAACCAGGCATCGGTGAAGCGCCAGCCCAGGGACGGGTCTTTCTTGCCATAGTCCATGTGCCCGTAGACCCGCTTGCCGTCGATTTCCTTGACGTCTTCACTGAAGAATTTGGCGATGTCTTCATAGGCCGACCAGTTCACCGGCACGCCCAATTCGTAGCCGTACTTTTCCTTGAACTTGGCTTTCAGCTCCGGCCGTTCGAACCAGTCGGCGCGGAACCAGTACAGGTTGGCGAACTGCTGGTCAGGCAGCTGATAGAGCTTGCCGTCCGGGGCGGTAGTGAAGGAAATACCAATGAAGTCCTTCAGGTCCAGGGTCGGCGAGGTGAAGTTCTTGCCTTCGTTGGCCATCAGGTCGGTGATCGCTTCGGTCTTGCCGTAGCGGAAGTGCGTACCGATCAGGTCCGAGTCGTTGACCCAGCCGTCATAGATGCTCTTGTCCGACTGCATCACGGTCTGCAGTTTTTCCACCACGTCGCCTTCTTGCAGCAGGTCGTGGGTCACCTTGATCCCGGTGATCTCGGTAAAGGCCTTGGCCAGCACCTTGGACTCATATTCGTGGGTGGTCAGGGTTTCGGAGACGACTTTGATGTCCATCCCTCGAAAAGGCTCGGCTGCCTTGATGAACCACTTCAATTCCGCGAGCTGCTGCTCGGCCGTCAGGGTGGACGGTTTGAACTCGGAGCCAATCCATTTCTTCGCAGCGTCTTCATAGGCGTCGGCCCAGGCCGCAGCGCTCAACCCACTGAGTGCCAGCATGGCTGCCAATGAAATGCTATGTCGCAGCTTATTGTTTTTGTCGAACATAGAGACCTCCTGTTTGATTTTCGGAGCAACATTGCCGAGCGATTCGACTAGCCCCAACGCATCACAGCCAACAGCCACACCAGGGACAACGCGGACGCTACCCAGATGCTCCAGTCGGTGACGCCGATTACCAGCAAATGCAGGTAGGCGCTGCCGAGAAGACCGATAAACAGCCGATCGCCACGGGTGGTGGCAATCGGCAACAAACCCCGCCGAAGAATGCTCGGCGAACGCAATTCCCAGGTCGTCATGCCCACCAGAATCAGGCCAATGACGATGAAGAACGCCGCGGTCGGGACCGTCCAACTCATCCATTCCATCATCAGCTCCTCATACCCGGCCGAGGGCAAAGCCCTTGGCCACGTGGTTGCGAACAAACCAGATCACCAGCATGCCCGGCAGGATGGTCAACACCCCCGCCGCCGCCAGCACGCCCCAATCGATACCGGACGCCGATACCGTGCGCGTCATCACCGCCGCAATCGGCTTGGCGTTGACCGACGTCAGCGTGCGCGCCAACAGCAACTCGACCCAGGAAAACATGAAGCAGAAAAACGCCGTGACGCCGATCCCGGAACCGATCAGCGGGATGAAAATCTTCACGAAGAACTTGGGAAAACTGTAGCCGTCGATGTAGGCGGTTTCGTCAATTTCCTTGGGAACACCGGACATGAAGCCCTCAAGAATCCACACCGCCAACGGCACGTTAAACAGGCAGTGAGCCAGGGCCACGGCGATGTGGGTGTCGAACAGCCCGATCGAGGAATACAGCTGGAAGAACGGCAGCAGGAACACCGCCGGCGGTGCCATGCGGTTGGTCAGCAGCCAGAAGAACAGGTGCTTGTCACCGAGGAAGCGATAGCGCGAAAACGCATACGCCGCTGGCAGCGCCACGCTCAGGGAAATCACCGTGTTCAGGCTCACGTAATACAGCGAGTTGAGGTAACCGGTGTACCAGCTCGGATCGGTGAAAATCACCTTGTAGTTATGCAAGGTGAAGTCCGAGGGAAACAACGTCAGGCCGCCGAGGATTTCGGTGTTGCTCTTGAAGGACATGTTCAGCAGCCAGTAGATCGGCACCAGCAGGAACAGGATGTAGATCAGCAGTGGAATCAGCTTTCTCTTGCTCATGATGGGCCTCAGCGGTTGGCGTCAGAGTGAGTCATGGCGGTGTAGAACAACCAGGACACCAACAGGATGATCAGGAAGTACACCAGCGAAAACGCCGCTGCCGGTCCCAGGTCGAATTGCCCTACGGCCATCTGGGTCAACGTCTGACTGAGGAACGTCGTGGCATTCCCAGGGCCGCCACCGGTCAGTACGAACGGCTCGGTGTAGATCATGAAACTGTCCATGAAGCGCAGCATCACCGCGATCAGCAGCACGCTTTTCAGCTTGGGCAACTGGATGTGCCGGAACACTGCCCACGCCGAGGCCCGATCAATCCGCGCCGCCTGGTAATACACGTCCGGAATCGCCCGCAGCCCGGAGAAGCACAACAGCGCCACCAGCGACGTCCAGTGCCACACGTCCATCACCAGCACCGTGACCCAGGCGTCCATGGTGTTCGACGCATAGTTGTAGTTAATGCCCATGGCATTCAGGCTCGAACCCAGCAGGCCGATGTCGGCGCGGCCGAAAATCTGCCAGATGGTGCCGACCACGTTCCATGGAATCAGCAGTGGAATGGCCAGGATGATCAGCACCAGTGACGACCAGCGGCCCTTGGTCGGCATGGTCAGGGCGATGGCGATGCCCAGCGGGATTTCGATCAGCAGCACGCAGGCCGAGTAGATGAACTGCCGCAGCAGCGAGTCATGCAGGCGCGGATCGAGCAGCACCTGCTTGTACCAGTCGGCGCCGACGAAGTAGCGGCTGGACTGGTCGAAGATGTCCTGCACCGAATAGTTGACCACCGTCATCATCGGGATCACCGCACTGAAGGCCACCAGCAGGAACACCGGCAACACCAGCCACCAGGCCTTGTTGTTTTGCACCTTGTTCATGGCTGTGTCTCCAGCAGGTAATCATCGGCATAGACCATCAACCACTGCGCCGGAAAACTGATGTACGCCGTGCCTTCGGGCACCGGTTTGTCTTCGGCCAGGCGCACTTTCAACGGCGCGCCGTCGAGGTTCAGGGTCAGGATCTTGTAGGTCCCGAGGTCTTCGATGTGTACGACCTGTGCTTGCATCGCGTCATCAAAGGGTTCTTCCCACACGTGGACGAACTCCGGACGGATGCCGACTTTCAGGGTTTTCCACTCGGACTCGGCGATGCGCTGCTGTTGCGCCTCGGACAGCGGCAGGTGCGTCGAGGCGAACCCCACGCCACCCGGTTGCGGCGTGACCTCGATCAGGTTCATCCCCGGGCTGCCGATGAAATAGCCGACAAAGGTGTGGCTCGGCCGTTCGAACAATTCCCGCGGCGTACCGAATTGCACGATCTGCCCGCCGTACATCACCGCAATTTTGTCAGCGAAGGTCGAGGCCTCCAGCTGATCGTGGGTGACGTAGACCATGGTGATGTTGAACTGCTCGTGAATCTGCTTGAGCTTGCGCCGCAGCTTCCACTTCAGGTGCGGATCGATCACGGTCAGCGGTTCGTCGAACAGGATCGCCGAGACGTCATCGCGCACCAGCCCACGGCCCATGGAGACTTTCTGTTTTTCATCGGCGGTGAGGTTGCTGGCCTTTTTGCTCAGCAACGCCTGCAGGTCAAGGACCTCGGCGATTTCCTGCACCTTGCTGTGAATTCTCGCCTCGGCCATGCCCTGGTTACGCAGCGGAAACGCCAGGTTATCGAACACCGTCATGGTGTCGTAGACCACCGGGAACTGAAAAACCTGGGCGATGTTGCGCTTCTCCGGCGTCAGGTCGTTGACCGCTTTGCCGTCGAACAACACATGCCCCTGCGAGGGGCTGAGCAGCCCGGAAATGATGTTGAGCAAGGTCGACTTGCCGCACCCCGAAGGCCCGAGCAACGCATAGGCGCCGCCCTGCTCCCAGATGTGATCCATCTCGCGGATCGCGTAATCCTCAGGGCCGGTGGGGGTTTTGGTGTAACTGTGGGCGAGGTTCTGCAAACGGATTTCGGCCATCAGGCAACCCTCGCAATACGGCGGCCGGGCGCCTGGACCAGACGTCCCTGCGCATCGAACACAAACAATTTATGGGTCGGGATATAGATGCGGATCGGTGCATCGACGTCGTATTCGTGAACGCCGGGCAAGTGCAGCACCAGCAGGAAATGCTCGTTGCGCACGTGCAGGAAGGTTTCCGAACCACTGATCTCGGCGACCTCGACGGTCACGGCCAGCTCCAGGTCATCGTCGTTGCTCGGCACCAGCGAGATGTGGCTCGGCCGCACGCCAAAGCGGAATTCGCCCTCGCCCACCGGCCGCAAATCCACGTTCAACGGGAAGTGCACGAAATTGGCGAAGCTGACTTCGTTGCCGGCAATGCGCCCCGGCATCAGGTTGATCGGCGGCTCGGAGAACAGCTCTGCCGCGAGCACGCTTTGCGGCTGGTGATAGACCTCGGACGACTTGCCGCTCTGGATCACCCGGCCTTCGTGAAGAATGGTCGTGGTGCCGCCCAGCGCCAGGGCTTCGTTGGGTTCGGTGGTGGCGTAGATGGCGATGGTGTGGCGGGCCTTGAACAGCTCGCGCATTTCCTGGCGCAGTTCTTCGCGCAGCTTGTAATCGAGGTTGACCAGCGGCTCGTCGAACAGGATCAGCTCGGCGTCCTTGACCAGCGCGCGGGCCATGGCCGTGCGCTGTTGCTGACCGCCGGAGAGTTCAAGGGGATGGCGCTGGAGAAACTTCTCGATGCGCAGCATCTTCGCGGTTTCCAGCACTTTGCTCTGGATCAGCTCATTGGACACACCGCCCTGGCGCAATGGCGAGGCAATGTTCTCGAAGACGGTCATGGTCGGGTAATTGATGAACTGTTGATAAACCATCGACACGTTGCGCAAACGCACCGGGCGCTGGGTGACATCGACGCCGTTCATGAGGATGCGGCCGCTGTCGGGCTTGTCCAGCCCGGCCATCAGGCGCATCAGACTGGTTTTGCCGGACAGCGTGCGCCCGAGCAAAACGTTGAAGGAACCGGGTTCAAAACTCAGGCAGGCATCGTCGATCCAGGTCTGGCCCTCGACGGTGCGGCTGACGTGCTCCAGGGTTAATGACATGGCTCGGCCTTTTTATTATTTGGAGTCAAGCGACCGGAGCTACAGAGCGAGTTTCGTGCCAGAAATTGCAAGCTATTGATCTGGTTTGAAAATCCTTCAGTGAAGGGTGTGAGCACTTTCGTTGCTGAACAGAAATGAACAACTGAGGCTGAACAACTGAACAATCCGCTGGTTGACAATGAACAATAGTGAACAACACTCTACACACCGTTTTACTGCGAAATATTCCGAATTACGCACGGCCCTGTAGCAGCTGCCGAAGGCTGCTACATGAATCGCGTTACTCACAACAAAAATAATAATGTTCAGAGATCGACTGCCATGGCCGCACCCGCCTCGCCGCTCTCCCACGACGCCGTCATTCAGGACTCCTGGAAGCGTTGCCGCGCCTTCGGGCTTGATCATCAGAGTGCACCCGCGTTTGATCAGCTGCCGGCCGAAGGCATCGCACAATTGCTGGAGAGCCAGCATTCCCTGGTGCAAACCACGCATCAAGAAGTCCTGCCGTATTACGAAAACATCCTGAGCAATTCCAACTGCCTGATCATGCTCGCCGACAATCAAGGCCAGGTGCTCACGTCGTGGGGCACCCAGCGCTTTATCGAGCCGAGCCTGACCCGTGGTTTCAGCGCCGGCGCCAGCTGGATGGAGCGTTGCAGCGGCACCAACGCCATCGGCACCGCCCTCGCCTGCGAGCAGGCCGTGCACATCGAACACGATGAACACTTCCTGAAAGCCAATCGCTTCATGACCGGTTCCGCCGCGCCGATTTTCGATGCCGAGCGCAAAGTGATCGCGGTGCTGGACGTGTCCAGCGACAGCTACCTGCCGCCGTCCCATACCCTCGGCATGGTCAAGATGATGAGCCAGACCGTGGAAAACCGGCTGATTCTCAACCTGTTCCACGGCCAGCACTTTCAACTGACGTTCAACACCGGGTTGAACAACCTCGACAGCCAATGGGCCGGGCTGTTGATCTTCGACGAGACCGGCCAGGTGCTGTCCGCCAACCGCCGGGCCGACAATCTGCTGGGCATCAGCCTGTCGCGGGTCAGCGTCGAAAGCCTGTTCAAGGTGTCACTGCTGGAATTGCTGAACCAGCCCGACGGCCTGCCGTTCGCGCTGCAAGCCTCGGGGCGCAATCGCTTTCAGTGCCTGCTGCGGCGGCCGAAACAAGTACCGATTCAAGCGCGACTGTTTTCTGAACCCAAGAGCGCTGAACCGGTGGTCGTGGCGGCACCCGAAACGATCAGCCTCAACACCCTGCACTTCGGCGACAGCCGCGTGGAAAAAGCCGTGCGTCAGGCTGAACGCCTGCTGGAGAAGGACATTCCACTGCTGATCCACGGCGAAACCGGGGTCGGCAAGGAAGTCTTCGTCAAAGCCCTGCACCAGGCCAGCTCTCGCAGCAAACAACCGTTCATTGCGGTCAACTGTGCGGCGATCCCCGCCGAACTGGTGGAATCCGAGCTGTTCGGCTACGAGAAAGGCGCGTTCACCGGCGCCAACCAGAAAGGCAGCATCGGGCTGATCCGCAAAGCCGATAAAGGCACCCTGTTTCTCGATGAAATCGGCGACATGCCGCTGCCGACCCAAGCCCGGTTGTTGAGGGTATTGCAGGAACGCTGCGTGCAACCGGTGGGCAGCAGCGAGCTGTTCCCGGTCGATATCCGGATTATTTCGGCGACCAACCGTGCGTTGCGTGAGCAAGTGCAACTGGGGCGGTTCCGCGAAGACCTGTACTACCGGATCGGCGGTTTGACCCTGGAACTACCGCCCCTGCGCGAACGCAGCGACAAGCAGGCCTTGTTCAAACGTTTGTGGGAGCAGCACCGCGAGCCATCGCAGTGGGCCGGGTTGAGCCGTGAGGTGCTGGAACTGTTCGGCCGTCATCCGTGGCCGGGGAATTTGCGCCAGGTCAGCAGCGTGATGCAGGTGGCGCTGGCCATGGCCGAGGAGCAGCCGGTACGACCGGAGCATTTGCCGGATGACTTTTTTGTCGATCTGGAGATGGAACCGGTGGATTCGCCAGAAGTGTTGGCGGTGGATTTGAATGATGTCGAAGATTTGAATCGGCAGTTGCGGGCGGCTGGGGGGAATATTTCGCACTTGGCCCGGCGGTTGGGGGTTAGTCGCAATACCCTTTATAAGCGGTTGCGCCAGGCTGAGTGATGAGTGAACCGCAATCCTGGTGTTCGGCGTTAGACCATCGCGAGCAAGCTCGCTCCCACAGGGTTCAGTGTCGTGCGCAGAACTCAAACCAAGCGAAGATCAACTGTGGGAGCGAGCTTGCTCGCGATAGCGCCAGCCGGGACACCACAACCTTTGAGCCCTGCACATAAACAAAAACCCGCACAAGGCGGGTTTTGTTTTGCAGCGGATAACGCAATCAGTCAGCCAACCGCCAGGTCGTGCCGCCCTTGCCGTCTTCCAGCACCACGCCCATGGCGGTGAGCTGGTCGCGGATGCGGTCGGATTCGGCCCAGTCTTTACCGGCACGAGCCGCCAGACGCGCAGCAATCAGCGCGTCCACTTCAGCGGCATCCACACGCCCTTCAGCGCCAGCCTGCAAGAAGTCATCGGCTTCAAGCTGCAACACGCCCAGCACGCTCGCCAGTTCCTTCAAGCGCGCTGCCAGGCCCGCCGCCGCATTGAGATCGCTCTCGCGCAGGCGGTTGATCTCACGCACCATTTCGAACAGCACCGCGCAAGCTTCCGGCGTGCCGAAGTCGTCGTTCATCACCTGGGTGAAGCGCTCGACAAAGGCCTCACCACCGGCCGGTGCCACGTTCGGCAGACCTTTTAACGCGTGGTAGAAACGCTCGAGCGCGCCTTTGGCGTCCTTGAGGTTGTCTTCCGAATAGTTGATCGCGCTGCGGTAGTGGCTCGACACCAGCAGGTAACGCACGACTTCCGGGTGGTACTTTTCCAGCACATCGCGAATGGTGAAGAAGTTGTTCAAGGACTTGGACATCTTCTCGCCATTGATGCGAATCATGCCGCAATGCATCCACGCGTTGGCGTAGGTCTTGCCGGTGGCCGCTTCGCTCTGGGCGATTTCGTTTTCGTGGTGCGGGAACTCGAGGTCGCTGCCGCCGCCATGAATGTCGAAGGTCTCGCCGAGGCAGCAGGTCGACATCACCGAGCATTCGATGTGCCAGCCTGGACGACCGTCGCCCCACGGCGAAGGCCAGCTCGGCTCGCCCGGCTTGGCGCCTTTCCACAAGACGAAGTCCAGCGGGTCCTGTTTGGACTCGTCGACTTCGATCCGCGCGCCGATGCGCAGGTCTTCGATTTTCTTGCGCGACAGCTTGCCGTAGCCCACGAACTTGGCGACGCGGTAGTACACGTCGCCATTGCCCGGTGCGTAGGCATAGCCCTTGTCGATCAAGGTCTGGATCATGGTTTGCATGCCAGCGATGTGATCGGTGGCCCGCGGTTCCATGTCCGGCTTGAGGATGTTGAGGCGCGCCTCGTCCTCGTGCATCGCGGTGATCATGCGCTCGGTCAGCGCCTCGAACGGCTCGCCGTTCTCCTTCGCCCGATTGATGATCTTGTCTTCGATGTCGGTGATGTTGCGCACGTAGGTCAGGTTATAACCGCTGAACCGCAACCAGCGGGTCACCAGGTCGAACGCGACCATGCTGCGGCCATGGCCAATGTGGCAGTAGTCGTACACGGTCATCCCGCAGACGTACATGCGCACATTGTTGCCATCCAGAGGCTTGAAGACTTCTTTGCTCTTGGTGAGCGTGTTGTAGATCGTAAGCACTTTAGTTTCCTTGAATCACTGGCCCCACGAATCACGCAAGGTCACGGTACGGTTGAACACCGGATGACCTGGTTTCGAGTCCTTGATATCCGCGACGAAGTAACCTTCGCGTTCGAACTGGAAACGGTCTTCCGGCTGTGCATTGCCAAGCGAAGGCTCGGCACGACAACCGGTGAGGACTTGCAGCGAGTCAGGGTTGATGTTGTCCAGGAAACTGGCGCTGTCTTCAGCCTTCTCAGGGTTGGCCGAGCGGAACAGGCGATCGTACAGACGCACTTCGCACTCGACGCTGGCAGCGGCCGGCACCCAGTGCACCACGCCTTTGACCTTGCGGCCTTCAGGGTTCTTGCCCAGGGTTTCCGGGTCGTACGAGCAACGCAGTTCGACGATGTTGCCATCGGCGTCCTTGATTGCTTCGTCGGCGCGGATCACGTAGCTGCCGCGCAGACGCACTTCGCCGTTGGGTTCCAGGCGTTTGTAGCCTTTTGGCGGCTCTTCCATGAAGTCATCGTGGTCGATGTAGATTTCACGGGCGAACGGCAGCTTGCGCACGCCCAGTTCTTCTTTCTGCGGATGACGCGGCAGTTCGAGGTTCTCGACCTGGTCTTGCGGGTAGTTGGTGATCACCACCTTCAACGGGCGCAGCACGCACATGGCGCGCGGAGCGTTCTGGTCCAGATCCTGGCGGATGCTGAACTCGAGCATGCCGAAATCGACGACGCCGTCAGAACGGTTGGTGCCGACCATGTCGCAGAAATTGCGGATCGACGCAGGCGTGTAACCACGGCGGCGGAAGCCCGACAGCGTGGACATGCGCGGATCGTCCCAACCGAACACGTGCTTTTCATCGACCAGTTGCTTGAGCTTGCGCTTGCTGGTGATGGTGTAGTTCAGGTTCAGGCGGCTGAATTCGTACTGACGCGGGTGCGCCGGTACTGGCAGCGCGTCCAGGAACCAGTCGTACAGCGGACGATGGCTTTCGAACTCCAGGGTGCAGATCGAGTGGGTGATGCCTTCGATGGCGTCCGACTGACCGTGGGTGAAGTCGTAGTTCGGGTAGATGCACCACTTGTCGCCGGTCTGGTGGTGATGCGCGTGACGGATGCGGTACATGATCGGGTCGCGCAGGTTCATGTTCGGCGAGGCCATGTCGATCTTGGCTCGCAGCACACGGGCGCCGTCCGGGAACTCGCCGGCACGCATGCGGGCGAACCAGTCGAGGTTTTCTTCCACGGAGCGATCACGGAACGGGCTGTTCTTGCCCGGTTCGGTCAAGGTGCCGCGGTATTCCTTGGCTTGTTCCGGGCTGAGGTCGTCGACGTAGGCCTTGCCGGCCTTGATCAGCTCGACGGCCCAGTCGTGCAACTGGTCGAAATACTGCGAGGCGAAGCGCACGTCGCCGGACCATTCGAAGCCCAGCCATTTGATGTCGCTTTCGATCGCGTCAATGTATTCCTGGTCTTCCTTGGCCGGGTTGGTGTCGTCGAAACGCAGGTGGGTGACGCCGCCGAATTCCTGGGCCAGGCCGAAGTTCACACAGATCGACTTGGCGTGACCGATGTGCAGGTAGCCGTTGGGCTCAGGCGGGAAACGGGTGACGATCTGCGTGTGCTTACCCGAGTCCAGGTCCGCCTGGATGATCGGGCGCAGGAAATTGACCGGCACGGCAGGGCCGGTCTTGGCATTCGAGGTAGGGTCGACAGTGGGCTTGCTCATAGGATCCTTGAACGTACAAGTGCGTGGCCGGAACGAAAGGCCTGACAAAACAAAGCCGCTATCATAGCCGATGCTGTCAAGCTGCTGACAGAGCGGGCCCTAAAACAGGTGCGTTTAATGCACCTGTTTTGAAAAACAGCCTCGAAATTAACGCCTGTCGCGCTAAACTGCGCACCTTGGCTGCTGTTGGCCGGACCGGTTAAGGGCCCTGACGCCCCGAAACCCACGAATTCATTAAAGAGTACCGATCATGACCCAAGTCAAACTGACCACCAACCATGGCGACATCGTCCTGGAACTGAACGCTGAAAAAGCCCCGATCACCGTGGCCAACTTCATCGAGTACGTGAAAGCCGGTCACTACGAAAACACCGTTTTCCACCGTGTCATCGGTAACTTCATGATCCAGGGCGGCGGTTTCGAGCCAGGCATGAAAGAAAAGAAAGACAAGCGCCCAAGCATCCAGAACGAAGCCGACAACGGCCTGCCGAACGTTAAGTACAGCGTGGCCATGGCTCGCACCATGGAACCGCATTCGGCTTCCGCCCAGTTCTTCATCAACGTGGCTGACAACAGCTTCCTGAACCACAGCGCCAAGACCACTCAGGGCTGGGGCTACGCCGTGTTCGCCAAAGTCGTTGAAGGCACCGACGTGGTCGACAAGATCAAAGGTGTTGCCACCACCATGAAGTCCGGCCACCAGGACGTACCAGCAGACGACGTGATCATCGAGAAAGCCGAGATCATTGAGTGATACTGCTGATTTCAGACTTGCATCTGGAAGAGGAGCGCCCGGACATTACCCGGGCGTTTCTGGATTTGCTCGCCGGACGCGCCCGCTCGGCGAGTGCGCTGTACATTCTGGGCGACTTTTTCGAAGCGTGGATTGGCGACGACGCCATGACGCCCTTTCAGCGTTCCATCTGCCAGGCCCTGCGCGAATTGAGCGACAGCGGCACGGCCATTTTTCTGATGCACGGCAACCGCGACTTCATGCTCGGCCAGGCCTTTTGTAAACAGGCCGGCTGCACGCTGTTGAAGGACCCGAGTGTCGTGCCGTTTTACGGCGAACCGGTGCTACTGATGCACGGTGACAGCCTCTGCACTCGCGACGAAGCCTATATGAAGCTGCGTCGCTACCTGCGCAACCCGATCAGCCTGTTCATCCTGCGAAATTTACCGCTGCGCACCCGGCATAAGCTGGCGCGCAAGCTGCGCAGTGAAAGCCGCGCGCAAACGCGGATGAAGGCCAACGACATCGTGGATGTCACGCCGGAGGAAATTCCGCGGATCATGCAGGAATACGGCGTGAAAACCTTGATCCACGGCCATACCCATCGCCCGGCCATCCACAAGTTGCAGTTGGGCGAACAAGCGGCCAAACGCATTGTGCTGGGGGATTGGGATCGCCAGGGCTGGGCGTTGCAGGTGGATGAGAACGGGTTTGCACTGGCCCCCTTCGACTTCACCCCGCCACCGCAATTGGCCGCTCCCACTCACTGACTGCCGAACACAAAACCCTTTGTAGGAGTGAGCCTGCTCGCGATAGCGGTGGATCAGTCAACAAAAGTGTTGAATGTGAATCCGCTATCGCGAGCAGGCTCATTCCTACAGTGGATTGTGTTTAGGTCAGTGACCGGAAGCAGCCGGCCCCGCTTTCGCTGCAAACGGCGGTTTCGCCAGCCATACAATCAGAATCAACCCCATGAACCCCCAGCCCAGCAACGTGAAGTAATCCACGGTGGAGAGCATGTACGCCTGACTCGTCAGCACATGATCCAGCTGCGCATAGGCCGGGTTACCCGCCCCGCCCAAGGTGTTCAGTGCATCACGGGTGGCCGGATCGAATGTGGTGATGCTTTCGCTCAGATACGCGTGATGCTGATCCGCCCGGCGAATCCAGATCCAGGTGGTCAGTGACGCCGCAAAACTACCGCCCAGTGTGCGCAGGAACGTCGCCAGGCCCGCGCCGTCGGCGATCTGGCTCGGTGGCAGGTCCGACATCAAGATGCTCAGGGTCGGCATGAAGAACAGCGCCACGCCAATGCCCATGAACAGTTGCACCAGGGCGATGTGCTGGAAGTCCACTTCATTGTTGAACCCGGCGCGCATGAAGCAGCTCAGGCCAATGGCCAGGAACGCCAGCCCGGCCAGCAATCGCAGGTCGAACTTGTGCGCGTACTTGCCGACAAACGGCGACATCAGCACTGGCAGAATCCCGATCGGCGCCACGGCCAACCCCGCCCAGGTCGCGGTGTAGCCCATCTGGGTTTGCAGCCATTGCGGCAGGATCAGGTTGATGCCGAAGAACCCGGCATAGCCGAGCACCAGCACCAGCGTGCCGATGCGGAAGTTGCGATACGCGAACAGCCGCAGGTTCACCACCGGGTGCTTATCGGTCATTTCCCAGATGATGAACACCGCCAGCGCGATCACGGAGATGGCCGCGCCAATCAGGATGAAAGTCGACTCGAACCAGTCCAGGTCATTGCCCTTGTCGAGGATAATCTGCAACGCACCGACGCCAATGATCAACGTGATCAATCCCACGTAATCCATCGGTTGGCGGCTGGTTTCCACCGGGCGCGCCTTGAGTTGCTGGCGCACCACCATCACTGCGAAGACGCCGATCGGCACGTTGATGAAGAAAATCCACGGCCAGCTATAGCTGTCGGTAATCCAGCCGCCAAGAATCGGCCCTGCAATGGGCGCCACCACCGTGACCATCGCCAGCAACGCCAGGGCCATGCCGCGCCTCGCGGGGGGATAGACCGCGATCAGCAGCGTCTGGGTCATCGGGTACAACGGACCGGCCACCAGGCCTTGCAGCACCCGAAAACCGATCAGTTCCGGCATCGAGGTCGAGATGCCGCAGAGAAACGAGGCCAGCACGAACAGCACCGTGGCCCAGAGAAACAGCTTCACTTCACCGAAGCGGCGGCTGAGCCAACCGGTCAGCGGCAGCGCAATCGCGTTGCTCACGGCAAAGGAAGTAATCACCCACGTGCCCTGCTCCGAACTCACGCCCAGGTTGCCGGAAATGGTCGGCAGCGCCACGTTGGCGATGGTGGTGTCAAGCACTTGCATAAAGGTCGCCAGCGACAGGCCGATGGTGCTGAGCAACAGGCTGGGCGGCGTGAAAGAGGCGTTATTGCTCATCGCGAATCCTTTGAAACCGGGAGGGCGCGGCGCCCATTAACGGAGCGCCGCTGAGGGATTGGCGAATCAGCGTTGCGCGGTCTTGCTGACCGCCGCGCTGTTGTCGTGGATCAACTGAGTGATCATCGCGTCGGCTTCAGCCAACTGACGGTCGTAGACGTTGGTGCTGAACGAGGCCTTTTGCGGTGGCTGTTGCGCCAGCACCGGGCCGCTCTGGTCGTGCAGGTTCACGTCAACCTGAGTCGACAGCCCCACGCGCAACGGGTGCCTGGCCAGTTCTTCGGCGTTGATGTGGATCCGCACCGGCACGCGCTGGACGATTTTGATCCAGTTACCGGTGGCGTTTTGCGCCGGCAGCAGGGCAAATGCGCTGCCGGTACCGGCGCCGAGGCTGTCGATGGTGCCGCTGAATTTCACGTCGCTGCCGTACAGGTCGGCCTGGATGTCCACCGGCTGACCGATGCGCATGTCACGCAATTGGGTTTCCTTGAAGTTGGCGTCGATCCACAGTTGATCCAGCGGAATCACCGCCATCAGCGCGGTGCCCGGCTGAACCCGTTGACCCAATTGCACAGAGCGCTTGGCCACGTAACCAGTGACCGGCGCGATCAAGGTGCTGCGCGAGTTGTTCAGGTAGGCCTGACGCAGTTGCGCGGCGGCCGACATCACGTCCGGGTGCGACGAGACCACAGTGTCATCGACCAGCGCACTGGTGGTTTTCAATTGCTGCCTGGCGTTGGCCAGGGCGTTTTGCGCCGAGGTCAGGTCGTCGCGAGCGTGGGACAGTTCTTCCTGGGAAATCGCACCGCCAGCGGCGAGGTTTTTCCGGCGATTGAAGTTGTCCTGAGCCTTCTGCACTTCAGCCTGCTGCGCGTTGACCTGGGCTTTCATGCCGTCAACGTTGCTGTACAAACCGCGCACCTGACGCACGGTGCGGGCCAGATTGGCCTGGGCACTTTGCAGGCCGACTTCGGCGTCATTCGGGTCGAAATTGATCAGCACCTGGCCTTCGTGGACCAGGTCACCATCATCCGCGCCGATGCTGACCACGGTGCCGGTGACCAGCGGGGTGATTTCCACCACGTTGCCGTTCACATAGGCGTCGTCGGTGCTCTCGTTCCAGCGCCCGAAGAGTTCGTGATAACCCCAGACGCCGACACCGGCGAGGACAACCACGATGGCCAGAACGACCAGCATGACTTTGCGTTTACGCGAATTGCTCGTGTCTTGAGCGTTGTCTGGTGATGTGTTGGTTGGAGCAGCAGATGTATCGGCAGTGGCCATGACAAATACCTTGAATTAGTTGTGCTGCGTGGCTGGGAGGGCGTTGGCTGCGGTCAGGGTTTCGCCCTGAAAACCGCCGCCCAGCGCTTGCATCAATTGGATCGACAAGTCGATCTGCTCGGCATTCAGGTTGGCCAGCTGACGCTGGGCCTGGAGCAATTGCTGCTCGATGCTGAGCACGTCCAGGTAGTTACCGATGCCGGAACCGTACCGCTGGACCACGGTGTTGTAAGAATCCTGGGCAATGTCGGTGGCATGCTGCTGGGCACCGATTTGCCGGCCGATATCGCGCAACTGGTTAATGGTGTCGCTGACATCGCCGAGCGCTTTCACCAGGCTTTTGTTGTACTGCGCCACCGCGAGGTCGTAATCGGCGTCGCGGGAATCGAGGTCGGCGCGCAGGCGGCCACCGTCGAAAATCGGCACAGAAATCGTGGGGGCGATGTTGAAGAAACGGCTCGCCGAACCAAACATTGCATCCCCCAACAACGATTCGGCACCGGCCGCGGCGCTGAGGTTCAAGTTGGGATAGAACTGGGTTTTGCCGGCGGCGATGTTCTTGCTCGCGGCTTCGACCCGCCACCTAGCGGCCACCAGGTCGGGACGACGGCCAAGCAATTCGGCGGGCAGCACCGATGGCAAAGCGACTGCGCTGGCCTGAAGAATTTTCGGTCGGGCGATTTCGTTGCCGCGGTCCGGACCTTTGCCGAGCAGTACCGCCAGGGCGATTTTGGCGCTGTTCAAGCGTTTTTCGGCGTCGATCAGGCTGGCTTCGGACGTGGCTTCCAGGCTTTGGGTCTGCTGGAACTGATACTGACTGTCGATGCCCGAGCTCAGGCGACGCTGCCCCAAATCGAGCATTTGTTTAGTGCGCTTGAGGTCTTCATTGGCCAGGTCGTAGACGATGTGCGCCTGCCCCAAGTCGCTGTAGGCGCGGGCGACGTCGGCGGACAGGGTCAACTGCGCGGCCTGTTGATCGACTTCGGCGGCGCGAGCCTGCCCCAATGCAGCTTCCCAGGCGTCACGCTGACCGCCCCACAAGTCGAAGTTGTAATTGAAGCTGGCACCGATGTTGCGCACGGTGGCGTAAGTGCCGCCCTGCCCGGTCGGGTCCTGATCGCGGGCCAGACGCGAGCGGCTGACACCGGCGCTGGCATCGAGGGTCGGCATGCGCGCGGCGTCGGCGGCATAGGCAGCAGCGCTGGCCTGGTGCGCGCGGGCGTCGGCGATTTGCATGTCGGGGCTGTCGTGCAAGGCTTCGCGGATCAGACCGTCGAGTTGCGGGTCGCCGAGGCTTTTCCACCAGTCGCTTTTCGGCCAGGCCGCTGGCGACAGGCTTACGCCGCTGAGGGATTGTCCGGCCTTTAGGGTTTTCGCATCGAGGCTTTTGCCTTCTGTGGTCAAGCCGCTGTAGCTGGCGCAACCGGCCAGGGTCATGGCGGCCAGGACCAGGCTCAACCCGGTGCGCAGAGTTTTACTGTTCATTTGTCACCTACCCGCAGCAGGGTGATCGAATCACCGGCGGCTATCAGGATTTTCTTGAGGAGGTGTTCCAGGGTTTTCAGCTCATCGGGGGTGATGGCGCCGGCCAGTTCGTTCATGGCGTCGGCGCCAATGTGCGGCAGGCGGTCGGCAAGGTTCTGGCCTTCTGCCGTCAGCACCAGTTGAACCTGGCGGCGATCCGCCTCGCAGCGTTGGCGGATGAGGAAACCTTTCTGTTCCAGGCGATCAAGCATGCGGGTCATCGAGCCACTGTCCAGCGACAGGTGACGGCACAACTCGGCCGGGGTATCGACGCCGAACTGGGCCACGATGATCATCACCTTGAACTGAGCGGCGGTGATGCCGTGGGGTTCCATGTGGGTGTCGATGATCCGGTCTTTGAGCAGAGCGG
This sequence comes from Pseudomonas sp. S2_B07, assembly GCF_054668435.1. Taxonomy (NCBI): domain Bacteria; kingdom Pseudomonadati; phylum Pseudomonadota; class Gammaproteobacteria; order Pseudomonadales; family Pseudomonadaceae; genus Pseudomonas; species Pseudomonas sp. S2_B07. Next base: position 5,902,723 of record NZ_CP162769.1, on the reverse strand, counting down.
CACGTCCCAGCAGGAGGCCGAGGTGGCAGTTTTCGAAATCGTCTGGGGTGAAATGCTTCATCTGACCACCAATTAGCTGCCTAAGCAGTGAATGTATGACGAGATGTTACTGCCTAGGCAGCCAATGTCAACGTAATAGTTAGGTTGCTTTGTATTTGACAGATAAATGGCGCAGCACAAAAGCAAAAAATCGCAGCCTACGGCAGCTTCTTCAGGTTTTTATGTACCCCTGTAGAAGCTGCCGCAAGACTGCGATCTTTATGCTTTTTGCTTACAACGTTGCCGCAGTGGCCGACCCAGGCTTGAACCAGGTCGGCGCGAGGCTACTTACTCAAACGTGCACTGCTCCGGCGCCACGCCCGCGCAACGAGGCAGCACGCTGCCATCGGCCTGGGTCTGGTTGGTCCAGGCAGCGCCCACTGGCTTCACCGCGTCAGCGGATTTCAACGTCATTCGCACACCTTCGCGTTTTGGTCCCACGTAATCGCAGGCTACGAAGTTTTTCGCGTTGACGACATACGCTTCCTCGAAGGCTACGGCTATCAGATCCTCCTTTGCAGCTATCGGGTTCTCGCCTGTCCATTGCAGACCTTTACTGGCAGCTGCGGTGTAGACAAAGCCGCCGTCTTTCATCGCTGTTTGCTGGATCGCCCCGACAGTCGGGCAAGCGTTGCCGGCATAGGCATTAGCCATCAAAGCCATCATTACAACTACGCCAGCGGAAAATTTGTTGGTAATACCGGTCATGCTTGTTACTCCATGTGCACTTAAAGATTAGTCATCATCCATCTACGACTTGTTATTAGCCCAGTCAGATAAATCAATTGATCGCATCAATTGCGATGACGCATCCTAGTACAGAAACTCATTTCAACAAATAGCAGAGATGAGTAAAAAAACATCAAAACGTGTCAACTTACCCCACTACAAAACAATAACAAATAATAAAAAAATAAAATCCAAACTGACAGCCAAACCCCTAGACATCAATAGCCTCAACACCTGAAGCGATCAAACCCTCATCAGCACATGCCTCACAAAAAAGACAAACAGACAGTTTCCCACAAGGAAACATCCACTCGCCCTACGAGAACAACAAAGTTAATCCCTCAAACCGCGACAACTTTTCTTATTCCTTATAGTGAATATCCCCACACACTAAAACCTCCCTCCTTACTTCACATTGTTATTACATGAAGAGGAGGGAGCATTTGAAGTTCTTAAATCAAAAATCCCGCTTGTAGAAGATGTCCAGCGAACTCGCCACGCCGCTCGCCGCTTCGAGGTAGACCTTCTTGCTCAGCTTGTAACGCAGGGCAATGGTGTTGGCCGGTTCAAACACGCCCACGCCATAACGCAAACTGAGTTTCTCGGAGATATTGCCGCTGGCCACGACGCTGGTGGCAGTGCCGCTGCCCTCGGTGTCCAGTTGGAAATCCTGGATTCCCAGCTCTTTGGCCAACCCGCCGGTCACCCCGGAACTGCCCATCAAACCCAAGCCAAGTGCAGCCTGGGCGAGCATGTTGTTGTCTTCGCCGTTGCTGCTCAGCGGGCGCCCCAGCACCAGATAGGACAAGGCCTGTTCCTGGCTCATGGCCGGTTCGGAGAAGATCTGCGTGGTCGGCTGCTCGGCACTGCCGCTCAGGCGAATACCGGCGATCACGTCGTCAGTCTGGCGAATCGCCTCGACGTCCAGGTACGGCTGATCGAGCGGGCCGGCAAACAACAAACGCGCCCGGCGCACGGTCAGGCGCTGACCGTAGGCGCGATAACGCCCGTCGTTGAGCCACAGTTCGCCGCGTGTGTCCAGGTTGTCGCCGATGTGCACATGCCCCTGCACATTCGCGGTCAGGCCAAACCCGGCAAAGCTCAGCTTGTCTTCGCCCACCACCACATCAATGTCCATCTTCATGGCCAAGGGCGGTTTGCCTTCTTCGGTCTGTTGGCCGACGATTACTACGTCATCGGAGATTTTTACCGTGGAAGGCGGCAACTCGCGAATGGTGATCTCGCCTCTGGGCACCAGCACTTTGCCGGCGATCGCCAACTCATCGCCCTTCATCGAGATTTTCAAATCCGGCGCGACTTCCAGCTTGGCGTACGGCTCAACCGTCACAGGTAACTGCGAGCCCTTGAGCGCCAGGTCCACCACCAGCGCCTGTCCCCAGGCAATGTTGCCGTTGAGGGTGCCCTGCCCGGCCTTGCCGCTTTTCCAGTCGCCATTCAATTGCACGGTTTCACCGACAATCACTGCTCTCAGTTGCAAGGCGTGCAGCGCCATCGGCAGTTCCGCCCCGGAGACTTCACCGTCGCTGAGCAGCAGGCTGCCGTTGACCTGCGGCGCCAACAGGCCACCGGAAATCGTGCCGCTGCCATTCAGGCGCCCGGTGAGCTTTTCGACCATCGGGACGAACGGCCGCGCCACCGACAGGTCCAGCCCGCTCAAGCGGAACGAACCGGTGAGCGGTTTGTTTTTCGGCAACGGGTTGATCTGCGCCTGCACCATCAGTTCGCCCAGTTTGCCGCCGACGAAGTTGAGATCAGTGTCGATACGTTTCGGCGTGAGTTTGCTGGTGAGTTTCAGCGTCTGGTACGGGAAGTCCAGCCACTGGTCCTTCTCCTTCATGCGCAACGTGCCGCCGCTGGCGTCGATGCTGATCTGGCCGTTCGGGCCGCTGGCCGGCAGGTCCAGTTGCAGGTCGGCGTTGAGGCTGCCCTTCCAGGCGAAATCCTTCGGCAGCCACTGCGCCAGGCTTTCAATCGGGAATTGCTTGAGGTGGAAACGCAGCTTCGGCTCCGGCATTAAACGCTGGTCTTCACCGCACAGGCTGGCCGGGCCGGACATCCAGCAGTGGGCGCCGAAATTGATTTTGCCGTCCGCCAGCCGCTCCAGTTTCGCCGGGCCTTGCAGCTTCCAGTCTTGCCCACCGGTCTGGATATCGCCGCTGGCCAGGCGCCCGCGCCAGTTGCCTTTGTCCAGCCCACCGTCGAGACCGAGCGCCAGTTTCAGCTGCGGGCCTTGCAGGTCGAGGCTGAGTTTCTGGTGTTTGATGTCACCCTGGCCACTGGCGGTCAGCGTACCCAGTGAGGTTTCACCGGCCTGAATGCCGCTGCCCTTGAGGTCGATTTTCGCCCGTTGCGCGCTGTCGAGGGTGGCGTCGAGGTTGAGGCTTTGCAGGCGATTGTCGTCGAACGCCAATTGCGTGCCTTGCAGCCCGAGCTTGCCTTGCGGCGCTTTGAGCGTACCGGCGACATCGATGCGGCCGTTCAGTTGCCCCCGCAGTTGCGGCCAGAGCTGGGCCAGACGCGGCATCTTGATGTCGATCTGGCCGGCAAGTTTCTGTTGCAGGCTGCCCTTGCCGTTGATGCTGTTGTCGCCGAGGCGGATTTGCAGCGCGTTGAGGTTCCATTGCTCGCCGCCGCCATCCGCCTTGGCCTGGATCACGGCGGGTTGCCCGCGCAGTTTGCCTTTCAGGTCGAGGCCGGCAGTGAGGCTGAGTGTGTCATTTTTCATCTCGCCTTTGCTGCGCAGCGGTCCGGCCAGTGTGCCCGGCAATTCCGCCACCCAGTACGCCGGGTTGATCGCCGACAGGTCGAGCGCGGTGTCCCAGGCAATGCCGTCGGCGAATTGCAGGTTCAGGTGCCCTTCGGCCTTGCCCTGCCCGGCCTGGAGCTGGATTTGTTGCAGGTAGATTTTCGTCAGGTCGCCGCTGAACGGGCTGTTCAGCGTGAAAGCGCCAGCCGGTCCATCCGCCGCTGCCTGGAAGCTGCCGAGGTACTTGCCGTCGGTGTAGGAGATGTCACCGTTGAAGCTGCGCAACGCCACTTCCGGTTCGTCGATCAGCGGATAGAGGCGGTGCCACGGGAAATCCAGCCAGGCGATTTTCGCGTCGGCGCTCAGGCCTTTGCTCCAGTCGAGGGTGCCGCTGAGCTTGAGGTTTTGCTTGTCGTTGGCGGTGAGGTCGAGGGCGGCGATCTGGGCGCCCTTGGCGTCGACCTTGCCTTGCAGCAGCAACGCGACCGGGCCTTGTTCGGCGGGCAGCGTGGCTTTACCGAGCAATTGGTAACCGTTTTTCAGATCGCCGTCGCCGGTGAGTTCCAGTTGATTGAGTTGCAGGGTGTCTGGCAGGTCGGCGGCGGGTTTGAAGCCGTCGGCGGTGATGCGTACCTTGGCCGGCAAGTTGTCCGCCAGCGGTTGCAGCTCGCCGGTCAACTGTCCGTTCAAGTAACCGCTGCTGTCGGCTTTCAGGTTCAGGGTTTTCAGCAGGTCGCCGTCGACCTTCAGCGCCAGCGTCCAGGGCGCGGGGGCTGACAGGGTCAGTTGACCTTCAACCTTGAGCGGCCAGTTGCCGGTGGGTTGCAGCAAGCCGGAGAGGTTCAGGCTCAGGTCATCGCGCTGCAACTTCACCGAGTCGATCTGCATCCCTTGCGCGGTCCAGTGCGCCGCCAGTTGCAGGCCTTTGAGTGCTTCACTGCCGTTGAACAGCAGGCTGCCGATCTGCACATCACCCAGTTCGATGGCCAGGGGTAGCTTCAGATCCGGAAGGCTGATCGGCCCGCTGCTTTCTTCTTCAGCACCGGGCGGAAATTGCAGGCTGACTTGATCGGCCTTCACTTGCTCAAGGCACAACGTCATGCGTGTCAGGCACAGCGGCGACCAGGCGAAAATCACCTTGCTCAGCTCAACCCGGCTGGTGTCTTGCTGCCACAGCACATGATCGGCGCTCCACTGCCCGCCCAAACGGCCCTGGAAATTCTCGACGGTCAAACCCGGCACGAAGCCTAACGCCCAGCGACTGCCCGTGGCCGTGCCCAGCACCGAGGCGATGCTCAGGACAACCAGCATCAGCAGCGCCAGAATCGCCAGCAGCGTTATTTTCAAACCACGATTCACAGCTCAGGCCCCATGGAAAAGTGCAGCCGAATGCCGCCGTCATCGTCCAGCGCGTGGGCCAGGTCGAGGCGGATCGGCCCCACCGGCGAGACCCAACGCACGCCGATGCCTACCCCGGTCTTGAGGTTTGGCAGTTCGAGTGTATTGAAAGAGTTGCCCTGGTCCACGAAGGTCGCGACCCGCCACTTCTCGGCGATGGAATATTGGTATTCGGCGCTGGCCGCGACCATGTAGCGCCCGCCAATGCGGTCGCCCTCGGAGTTCTCCGGGGACAGGCTTTGATAGTCGTAACCGCGTACGCTCTGATCGCCACCGGCGAAAAACCGCAGTGACGGCGGGACTGAGCTGAAGCCATTGGTGGCGCTGCCGCCCACCTGTACCCGGCCTAGAAAGCGGTGTTTGTCAAAGACTGTGGTCAAGCCTTTCACCAACGCGGTGCCGTAGAGCAAGTTGCTGTCTGAGCCCAGGCCTTCTTTCGCCACTTTGGACTCGAATTGCAGGCGATAGCCGTTGTGCGGGTCGATGCGGTTGTCACTTTTCAGGTAGGAATAGCTGACGCCGGGCATCAACAACGTACTCAAACCCGAGTCGTCGCCCAGGGAGTAATCCTCACGCTGCCATTTCAACGACACCACACGCTGCCAGCCACTGGGCAATTTGCTGTGCCATTCCGGGCCGATGGTCAGCAGCTTGCTGTGGGTGTCAGTGCCGGCGATGTCTTCGTTCTGGTAACCACCGGCAAAACGCAGTTTGTCGGTCAACGGCGGGTCGAGCGGGATGTCGTAGAACAGCCCGACGTTTTGCCGGGGCGCCGACAGCTCGGCTTCCCAGCCATAACTGTGCCCCTGCGGATTGACCCAGTGTCGGGTCCAGTTGGCCTTGACCCGGGGACCGACGTCCGTGGAATAACCCAGGCCCAGGCCCATGGTTCGCGGCTTGCGCGTTTCGAGTTTGACCTCCACCGGGATCACGTCGTTCTTGGACGCCGTCGGTGCCGCATCGACGCGCACACCTTCGAAATAGCCACTCGATTGCAGCGCCTGGTTGAGTTCGGCGATGAGTTCGGAGTCATAAGGCGCGCCTTGCTTGAACGGCACCATGCGTTGCAACAGGTCTTCGTCAAACGGCGTGTCGCCTTCGAAACTGACCTTGCCCAAGGCGTAGCGCGGGCCGCTTTCGTAGATCAGTTCGATATCGGCCACGCCGGCACGCGGGTCTACCGATAATTTCTGGCGGGTGAAGTGGCCGCTGAAAAAGCCGAAGCGCGAGGCTTGATTCTGGATCAGGCGCTTGGCGTCTTCGTAGTGGCCATGATTGAGCACCGCGCCGGTTTTCAGCGACGCGCCCTGGGGCACACGAAAGGATTTGAGGGAGGCCGCCGGGCCGTCGACGCGAATCGTGACAGTGCGCAGGTGCACCGGCTCACCGGGATCGATGTTGAGCACCAGGCGCGGCGTCTTGCCGCCCTTCACATCGCTATCGATCTGCGGCTGGTAATACCCCAAGGCCTGGGCGGCCTTGCGCGCCTGATCCTCGGCGCCACGACTGAAGCGCAGCAACGCTTCTTCGTCACGATCGCCGAGGTTGCCGATATAGCCTTCTATATTGGCTTTCAGTTCATCGTTGGACGGTTTTATCCGCACATCCAATTCACTTTGCGCCAGCGCCGCGCAGCTGGTGAACAGCATCAACGCGCCACTGGTAATTCGTCCTGGAAATTTCATAGGCGCGGATGCTATCACGAGCTTGGGAGCGTGATAGAGCCTCGCATGGCGTTAAAGTTCTACCGTTTATGCCGTTGCGGTTTGCAACACCTGCGGATTGGCGTGAAAAAACACGTGTTCGCGAATCGGTCCTACCGCGACCTCGCCGATTTCCTCATAACCCTGACGCTTATAGAACTCCAGATAGCGAGGATTCCCTGTGTCAAGGATCACCCCCTGGGAGGTTTCATCGACTGCGCACCAGTTATGCACCGCTTGCAGCAGTTGTTCGCCGAAGTGTTTGCCCTGGAATTGCGGGTGAATCCCCAGCAGCGGCAGCACGTGGACCGAATCACTCGGCACGCAGGCCGCGACGGCGGCGTGGTAATCGAGGTAGCGACGGGTGCAGCGAAACCCGGTACTGAGCACCATGCGCAAACGCCAGGCCCAACTTTCGGTGATACCCAGGCGTCGTTGCGGCGGCGCGATCAGCGCGATGCCGATCAAACGGTCATTGACCAGCAGGCCGATGGCTGGCAAATCCTGAAGGAAATGCTGTTTGACCAATTCACGCACGGTGGCCCGCACCCGATGTTCATAACCGGGACGTTCGGCCTCGAACAGGTAACCAAAGGTCGGCTCGTGCCGGTAGGCGTGGTACAGCAGGGAGCGCGCTTCGTGGGCATAGCCGCTGTCGAGCATGTGAATGTCGGCGATGGCGGTCGAGGTTTCAGGCATAACGGTTGATCTCCCCGGTACAGCTCAAATGGCTGTGCTCTTCTTGGTACGAGCCTATCGGTGCTGACACAGTTCCCTACTGATCGATATCAGTGTTGACTGTGATGACGCCATCGCTAGCAAGCTCGCTCCCACAAAGGTATAGACCAGACTCGGACGATAGGAGTGAGCCTGCTCGCGATGAGGCCCGCATCAGCGATGAAAGACCAACCGCCGAACACGAATCCCCTCACCCTACACTGGCCCGATTCCTACATGTCAGCTAGCATCGCCCTTTTGCCAGGACTGCCGACCATGAAGATCGTCTCCTTCAACATCAACGGGCTGCGCGCTCGCCCGCATCAGCTGGCAGCGCTGATCGAAAAACACCAGCCAGACGTCATCGGCCTCCAGGAAACCAAGGTTCACGACGACCAGTTCCCGCTGGCCGAGGTACAGGCGCTGGGCTATCACGTTTATTTTCATGGGCAGAAAGGCCATTACGGCGTCGCCCTGCTCTCGCGCAAAGAACCGCTGGCCCTGCACAAAGGCTTCGCCACCGATGAAGAAGACGCTCAGCGCCGCTTCATCTGGGGCACGTTCGCCGACGCCAACGGCGTGCCGGTGACGATCATGAACGGCTATTTCCCACAGGGCGAAAGCCGCGACCACCCGACCAAGTTTCCGGCCAAGGAACGCTTCTACAGCGACCTGCAGCAACTGCTGGAAAGCCAGTTCAGCAACGATCAGCCGGTGGTAGTCATGGGCGACGTGAATATTTCCCCGGAAGACTGCGACATCGGTATCGGTCCGGACAATATGAAACGCTGGCTGAAAACCGGCAAGTGCAGCTTCCTGCCGGAAGAACGCGAGTGGATGGCCCGCCTGAAAAACTGGGGCCTGGTGGACAGTTTCCGCCACCTGAACCCGGACGTGGCCGACCGTTTCAGTTGGTTCGACTACCGTAGCCGTGGGTTTGAAGACGAACCCAAGCGCGGGCTGCGGATCGACCTGATCATGGCGTCCCATGGCTTGTTGCCACGGGTCAAGGATGCTGGCGTGGATTACGACCTGCGAGGGATGGAGAAACCCTCCGATCATGCGCCGATCTGGCTTGAATTGAGCTGATATCCAAAGTTCAACACAACCCCCTAAATGTAGGAGTGAGCCTGCTCGCGATAGCGGCTGTACATTCAGCATCTTTGTTGACTGACAGTCCGCTATCGCGAGCAGGCTCACTCCTATATTAGATAACTGTCATCTTTCGGAAATCTTACTGACTTATTCTCCCCGCACTTTCTTTGGTTTTTTAAGGTGCGGGCATGACGCTGCGCGTTTTGTTTCTATGGATGCTGTGCGCCGGCCTGCCCCTGACGGCATCGGCCGCTGATTTACCAATCTCCGCCAATGGCCCGGTGCTGCGCATCCAGGGCTCTAACACCATCGGTGCGGCATTGGGCCCGGCGTTAGTCGAGGGGCTGTTGCGCGAACAGGGCCTGCTCAAGGTTCACAGCGAAGCATCGGACACCGCGAACGAACTGCGCATCGTCGGCGAAACGGCACAAGGCCGTCGCGTTGTGGTGGAGGTGGCAGCGCACGGCTCCAGCACCGGCTTCACCGCGCTGAAGAATACCAATGCCGACCTCGCCGCCTCTTCGCGTCCGATCAAGGACAGCGAAGTGGTGGACCTCGAACCCTTGGGCGACTTCAAAAGCCCCGACGCCGAACAAGTCATCGCCATCGATGGCCTGGCGATCATCCTTCACCCGCAAAACCCGTTGAACCAGCTCAACACCGAACAACTGGCGCGAATCTTCAGTGGCGAAGCCAAAACCTGGGAAGAGCTCGGCGGCAGCGGTGGCGCGATTCATGTCTATGCGCGGGATGACCAGTCGGGCACTTACGACACGTTCAAGGAATTAGTCCTCAGCCGTCGTGGGAAAACCCTGAACAGCGCCGCGAAACGCTTCGAGTCCAGTGAACAATTGTCTGACGCCGTCAGTCTTGACCCGCAAGGTATCGGCTTCATCGGCCTGCCCTATGTGCGCCAGGCCAAAGCCGTGGCAATCGTCGATGGCCAATCCCAGGCGATGTTGCCGCTTAACAGCCTGATCGCCACCGAAGACTATCCGTTGTCCCGCCGGCTGTTTTTCTACCTGCCGCCCCATGGGGAAAACCCATGGGCCGAGGCCCTGGCGGTGTTCACGCAAAGCAGCAAAGGCCAGGCGATTGTCGCGGCCAACGGTTTTATCGCCCAGACGGTCCAGGCCATCACGGTCACGCCGAATGCGTTGATGCCGGAGGGCTATCAGGCACTCAGTCGTCACGCGCAGCGGCTGTCGGTGAATTTCCGCTTTGAAGAAGGCAGCGCAACGCTCGACAACAAGGCGCAACAGGACCTGACGCGGGTGCTCGACTATATAAAGCAGCATGACAAAACCAACCGCGAGGTCACGCTGGTCGGGTTTGGCGATGCCAAGAGCGATCCGGCACGCGCCGATCTGCTGTCGAAGCTGCGGGCGATGGCGGTGCGGCGAGAACTGGTGAAAAGCGGCGTGGTGTTTCGCGAGATTCGCGGCTTTGGTGCGGAAATGCCAGTGGCGGCGAATAACGCGGATGAAGGGCGGATCAAGAATCGACGGGTTGAGGTTTGGGTTTACTGAATCACACCGGCGCCCAACGCCACAAAACCGGCCTGTAAAGATACTAAAACTGATATTTCCTACAGGTTCACTTTGTTGATGGCAGTCGCTTAATGGTGGGATCCCGATCAAGGGTTTCTCACCAGAAAGGAACGCTGACATGACAAACCCCACTCAAGCGCCAATACCGTTGTCAAAGTCTGGTGATCTGGATCAGTCCTTTGGTTTTCTAGGCACTGTGCCGGGTCCTGCCAACGGCACTGTTCATTCGATTGTCTCTTCGGACAACGGCACGCTGACTTACGCCATCGAGGACGGTGTAGCATTTCAAATCCGCAGGAACCTCATCAATGGCGGTCGAGATACTGCATTTGGTGACGACGGTATTGTGACGGGACAGTTTGAAAGTGGCAGAAGATCCAAACCCTGCCGACTGATACTTCAAGAGCAAAAAATTCTGGTCATCGGCGATATTCTCACTGACCAAGGAAAACTAGGAGCACCGGCAGTTTTACGTCTCAATGACAGTGGCAGCCCTGACCTTGTTTTCGGCACCGTACAGTTGCCCGCTCCTGCATTCTCCTCAAATTACGATTCGACTGACGGATGCCTCCAGCACGACGGCAAAATCGTCGTCCTGACTCAGAAGATTGATGCCTCGGGTGTTGGCAATTTGGGGCAACTGACACGCTTGAAAAAGGATGGGAGAGGCGATAACAGTGACGGGATTGATCGCGATTTCGGTGAGCAAGGCAACGTCGAGATCAGTTTTGGCGAGCACCTCTGCCGAATGATTAGCGTGGTTATACAACCGGACAGCAAAATCGTTGTCGGTGGCCATTACGTCACGGCAAGTGCTTCCGTCTCCCAAATTGTGCTGGCGCGGTTTGACATTAACGGCACACGCGACAAGAGTTTTGGCAACGACGGATATGTGCGGTTAGGACCTGAAGACGGCCGGTATGAATTGGGTCAGTTGATCGTTCAGGCCGACGGGAAGCTGCTTTGCGCGGGTATGACCGGGCGTTCTGCAGCCCTGTTGATGCGATTTGACACCCATGGAAAACCTGACCAGACGTTTAACGGAGGTCAGGAATTACGTACGGAGCTAGGTCATCAAAACGCGAATTGGAGCGCACTGTCGATTCAGCCCCACGACGAAAAAATTGTCGTGGCAGGTTGGACGCCCGGGTTCCCTTCTTCAATGTTTTGGGGAAGGTTATTGCCTGACGGTACTTTTGACACAGGTTTTGGTAACACGGGCTGGATTAAATCATCAGTGCCGGGCACCCCGTATTCTGTGACCATTCAGGAAGGCGGGAGGATCATCGTTGCAGGCAGGCGAGAAAACGCGTTTATGTCCGTCGTCTGCGGTGTGCAGGGCTGACAAACCTCGCGATAAAGACTCCCGGGACGCCAGCAGCGAAGCCGTCTGCTGGCGTACTCAAGGTTTTGTCAGTGCCCGCTACGCATCATTTCTTTCGGCACATACTTGCCAATCTCGAATTTGCCAATCGCCGCACGGTGCACTTCGTCCGGGCCGTCGGCCAGGCGCAGGGTGCGCTGCATGGCATACATGTAGGCCAGCGGGAAATCGTTGGAAACCCCTGCCCCGCCGTGGATCTGGATCGCCCGGTCGATAACGCGCAAGGCCACGTTCGGCGCGACTACCTTGATCTGCGCGATTTCGCTCTTCGCCACTTTGTTGCCCACGGTGTCCATCATGTACGCCGCTTTCAGCGTCAGCAGCCGTGCCATGTCGATTTCCATCCGCGAGTCGGCGATCTTGTCGATGTTGCCGCCCAGGCGTGCCAACGGCTTGCCGAATGCGGTACGGCTGACCGAGCGTTTGCACATCAATTCCAGCGCGCGCTCCGCCATGCCGATCGAACGCATGCAGTGGTGAATCCGGCCTGGGCCCAAGCGACCCTGAGCGATTTCGAAGCCGCGTCCTTCGCCCAGCAGGACGTTTTCGTACGGCACGCGGACATTTTCGAACAGCACTTCGGCGTGGCCGTGCGGCGCGTCGTCATAACCGAACACCGGCAGCGGACGGACGATCTTCACGCCCGGGGTATCCACCGGCACCAGAATCATCGAGTGCTGGGCGTGGCGCGGCGCATCCGGATCGCTCAGGCCCATGAAGATCAGAATCTTGCAGCGTGGATCGCAGGCGCCTGAGGTCCACCATTTCTTGCCGTTGATGACCCACTGATCGCCATCACGCACGGCGCGGGCGGCCATGTTGGTCGCGTCGGAGGAGGCAACATCCGGCTCGGTCATGGCGAACGCCGAGCGGATTTCCCCGCGCAACAGCGGTTCGAGCCAGCGTTGTTTCTGTTCTTCGTTGGCGTAGCGCACCAACACTTCCATGTTGCCGGTGTCTGGCGCGGAGCAGTTGAACGGCTCCGGGCCCAGCAACGAACGGCCCATGATTTCGGCCAGCGGCGCGTATTCGAGGTTGGTCAGGCCGGCGCCGAGTTCGGACTCAGGCAGAAACAAATTCCACAGACCTTCGGCCTTGGCCTTGAGTTTGAGTTCTTCCATGATCGCCGTCGGCTGCCACCGATCGCCTTCGGCAACCTGGCGCTCGAACACGGCTTCGGCGGGATAAACGTAAGTGTCCATGAACGCGGTTACGCGCTCACGCAGTGCCTGAACCTTGGGCGAATAAGCGAAATCCATGAGCATTTACCTTCTTGGGCAGAGGTTGTTTTTGGTCATGTATCGATGCTAGAACAGCGTTGATAATTTACCTAGCCTATTCTCGGCGTGTATTAACATTCATCACCGATATATGATCGGGTGATTGAGAACCAACAATAAGAGTGCAGCGCAATGAATCTGAGCAAGGTCGACCTCAACCTTTTCATCGTCTTCGACGCGATCTACACCGAAGCCAACCTGACCCGTGCCGGGCAGATTGTCGGCATTACCCAGCCCGCCGTCTCGAACGCTCTGGCCCGCTTGCGCGAGACCTTCAACGATCCGTTGTTTGTGCGCACTGCCCAAGGCATGGTGCCGACGCCCATGGCCCAGAACATCATCGGGCCGGTGCGTAACGCCCTCTCCCTGTTGCGGGTGTCGGTGCAGGAAAGCCGCATTTTCAACCCGTTGCAAGCGGTCAAGACGTACCGCATCAGCATGACCGACCTCACCGAAGCGGTGATCCTGCCGCCACTGTTTCAGCGCCTGCGCCGCCTGGCGCCGACGGTGATCATTGAAAGTTTCCTGTCCAAGCGCCGCGAAACCACCAAGGAACTGGCGGCCGGGCGTCTCGACTTCGCGGTGGATGCGCCGCTCAATACTGACCCGCAAGTGCGCCACGTCAAGTTGATGGAAGACCGGTACGTGTGCGCCATGCGCAAGGGCCACCCAATGGCGGGCAAAGAGAAATTCACTCTGGATGATTATCTGTCGCTGACCCACATCCATATTTCCAGCCGCCGCAGTGGTCTGGGGCATGTCGACCTGGCACTGGGGAAAATGGGCATTCAGCGCAAAATCGCCCTGCGCTCCCAGCATTACCTGATGGCCTCGCAAGTATTGCAGCAGACCGACATGGTCATGACCGTGCCGGAGCGCTTTGCCCGTCGCAATGACTTGCACGCCTTCAGCTTGCCGGTCAATGACGTGCCGCCGGTGGAAACTCATCTTTACTGGCACGAAAGCACTGACCAGGACCCGGCGAACCGCTGGATGCGCGAGCAGATGATCGAGTTGTGCCAGCAGGTGACGGCGCATGAGAAGAAGCTTGAAAAGGTGTAGGACTTGATACCGAGGTGCTCCCATCGCGAGCAGGCTCACTCCTACAGGGGATCTACGGTGACTAGTCAATCTATGTCGGTGCAGAGATCTCCTGTAGGAGAGAGCCCGCTCGCGATGAGGCCCTTAAGAAAACCATAGACCCCAGCCCCTTGACGTAAACGTCAACCTGCCATTAGCTTAGCGCCATGACCTTTTTCGAGCGCTTCCATGAGCAGCCAGACCTATAGCATTTCCGACCTCGCCCGCGAGCTCGACATCACAACGCGGGCCATCCGCTTTTATGAAGAGCAAGGCTTGCTCAGCCCCGAGCGTCGCGGCCAGGAACGTATCTACTCGCCCCGCGACAAGGTCAGCCTGAAGCTGATTCTGCGGGGCAAGCGCATCGGCTTCTCCCTGGCCGAGTGCCGCGAGCTGATCGAGCTATATGACCCCACAGGCGGCAATCAGAAACAACTGCAAACCATGTTGAGCAAGATCGCCGAGCGCCGCGAGCAGCTGGAACAGCAGATGCTCGACATCGAGCAGATGAAGCTGGAACTGGATACCGCGCAGGAACGCTGCACTCAAGCGCTGGAACAGACCATCCAGAACCAGAAGGTTATTCAATAGGGCCACACAATCCCCTTGCAGGAGTGAGTCTGCTCGCGATAGCGCCGGATCAGTCAATACATGTGTTGAATGTAAATCTGCTATCGCGAGCAGGCTCACTCCTACAGGGTTATTTGAACATTCAGACAATCAACACAGGTCGATTCCCATGTCTCTACCCACCCACGTACGCATGGTCGAAGTCGGCCCCCGCGACGGTCTGCAAAACGAAGCCCAACCCATCAGCGTTGCCGACAAGGTTCAACTGGTCGACGCCCTGACCGCCGCCGGCCTCGGCTATATAGAAGTCGGCAGTTTCGTTTCCCCAAAATGGGTGCCGCAAATGGCCGGTTCCGCTGAGGTTTTCGCACAAATCCAGCGCAAACCCGGCGTGACCTATGGCGCCCTCGCCCCCAATCTGCGCGGGTTTGAAGATGCGATGGCGGCCGGGGTCAAGGAAGTCGCGGTGTTCGCCGCCGCGTCTGAAGCCTTCTCGCAACGCAACATCAACTGCTCGATCAGCGAAAGCCTGGAGCGTTTCGTACCGATCATGGACGCCGCCAAGCAACACGGCGTGAGCGTGCGCGGTTACGTGTCCTGTGTGCTGGGCTGCCCTTACGAAGGTAACGTCGCCCCCGAGCAAGTCGCCCGGGTCGCGCGCGAGCTCTATGCCATGGGCTGTTACGAAGTGTCGCTGGGCGACACGATCGGCACCGGCACCGCTGGCGCCACGCGCAAGATGTTCGAGGTGGTCGCAGCCGACGTGCCCCGTGAAAAACTCGCCGGGCACTTCCACGACACCTACGGCCAGGCCATGGCCAACATCTACGCCAGCCTGCTGGAAGGAATCTCGGTGTTCGACAGCTCCATCGCCGGCCTCGGCGGCTGCCCGTACGCCAAGGGTGCCAGCGGTAACGTTGCCACTGAAGACGTGGTTTACCTGCTCAATGGCCTGGGTATAGAGACCGGTATCGACCTGGATGCATTGATCCTGGCCGGCCAACAGATTTGCACGGTGCTGGGGCGTCCAAGCGGTTCGCGCGTGGCCAAGGCTCGCAGCGCACAGTGAGTGTGTCCGGGTGTTACCGCGTGGACACAAAGGTGGGCGCAAGCGAGTAACACGGAAACAGATTCCAGGGTTTTCCCTGATACGGAAAACCCTACAAAATCTTAAAGCATTGATTTTAAAGGGTTTTAAAAAGTTGGCACGGCTTCTGCTATCTCTACTGCATAACAAGAACAAAAAAAGCAGCAAACCCTAATAAAAATAAGACGTAACGACTCTGACATAACAAAAACAACACGGCAGAGACGCAGCTAACAGATTTTTTTGGAGAGGATGTGCTTTTCAGGGTGCTTTTCGGAGTTACCCGCAACCGGGCAGAGAACAATAAAACTACCCTCAGGTAGCTCCCGAACTGGTTGGATCGCTCAGCGAAAAAGTAGATCAGCGCTCAAAAAAATACGTTTGCTCTTGATCCCGGATGGGGATCGACAAAAACAGCGGTAAAGGGTCACGGTCACTAAAAACAAAAACAGACCGCCCCTCAATAATAAAAAAAGAGCACGCGCAACGACAAAATTAAAGGGGAGCTTCGGCTCCCCTTTGTGCTTTCCGGGATTTGTGATTTCCCCCGCTCTCTGTAGGAGTGAGCCTGCTCGCGATGGCGGCAGCACATCCAACATCGATGTCGACTGACTCACCGCTATCGCGAGCAGGCTTACTCCTACAGGGGGATGGGTTTAGCCTTTGTTTTCGCGCAGTTCTTCGATACTGATCTCACGCATCCGGAATTTCTGGATCTTGCCGGTCACGGTCATCGGAAACTCCTCCACAAACTTGAAGTAACGCGGCGTCTTGAAGTGCGCGATGCGCTCCTTGCACCAGGTTTGCAGTTCCTGCTCGGTGGCGCTGTGGCCCGGGTGGAACTTGATCCAGGCAACTATCTCTTCGCCATAACGCGAGCAGGGAATGCCGATCACCTGCACGTCCGCCACCGCCGGGTGGGTAAAGAAAAACTCTTCCAGCTCCCGCGGGTAAACGTTCTCGCCGCCACGGATGATCATGTCCTTGTTGCGCCCGGCAATGCACACGTAGCCTTCGTCGTTCATGCTCGCCAGGTCGCCGGTGTGCATCCAGCCGGCCTGATCGATGGCTTCCGCGGTGCCTTGCGGGTTGTTCCAGTAGCCGAGCATCACGCTGTAGCCACGGGTGCACAGTTCACCAATGGTGCCGCGCGGCACGAGATTACCGGCCTCGTCGATGATTTTGCTTTCCAGCTGCGGCTGGGTGCGGCCGACGGTGGTCACGCGTAACTCCAGCTCGTCTGACGGACCGGTCTGTAACGACACAGGGCTTGTTTCCGTCATGCCGTAGGCAATCTGCACTTCATTCATGTGCATTTCGTTGATGACCCGGCGCATCACTTCGATCGGGCACGTGGCACCGGCCATGATTCCGGTGCGCAGGCTCGACAGATCGAATTCGGCGCGCTGGGGCTGATCGAGCATGGCGATGAACATGGTCGGTACGCCATACAGCGCCGTGGCTTTTTCTTCGGCGACAGTGGTCAGGGTCAGCAATGGATCGAAGGCATCGTTCGGGTAAATCATCGTGCTGCCGTGGGTGATGCAGCCGAGGTTGCCCATGACCATGCCGAAGCAGTGATACAGCGGCACCGGGATCACCAGGCGATCATTAGCGGTCAGGCCGAGGCTTTCGCCGACCATGTATCCGTTGTTGAGAATGTTGTAGTGACTGAGGGTCGCGCCTTTCGGGAATCCGGTGGTGCCGGAGGTGTACTGGATGTTTACCGGTTGATCGAAATGCAGGCTGTCCTGGCGTTCGCGCAGCTGTTCATTCGAAACGCTGGCGGCCAGATCCGCCAATTGCGACCACGGCAGAAAACCTGAAGGTGGCTGCGCATCCAGGCTGATGACTCCGCGCAAATCAGGCAGGCGCTCACTGTGTAACTGTCCGATGGATTGCTCGGCCAGTTCGGGAACGAGCCCTTGCAGCATTCCGTGATAGTTGGATGTTTTGAACGCGCCGGCGCAGACCAGCCATTGGCAACCGGATTGTTTCAACACGTATTCGAGTTCGGAGCTGCGGTACGCCGGGTTGATGTTGACCAGAATCACGCCGATTTTCGCGCTGGCGAACTGGCTGATGCACCACTGCGCGCAGTTCGGCGCCCAGATGCCGAGTCGATCACCGGCCTGCAAGCCCAGCGCGAGCAGCGCTCTGGCATGCAGGTCAACGACCTCGGCCAGTTGCTGCCAGGTGTAGCGCAACTGTTGATGGCGCACGACCAGCGCCTCCCCGGTCGCCTGCTGCGCGACGGTGTTATCGAACGCCTGGCCGATGGTCATCGCCAGCAAGGCTTTGTCCTGGGAACCACGGGTATAGCTGCGCTGCGGGCTTGCACTGGGTTGATCCATGATGACCCCTATTGTCTTTATTAATGGGCTGGCGGCGCTCCCACAGGATGCCCGCGTTCTATCTTGAACTGGCTCTACTCTCGCTCAAGTTGACGTTAACGTAAAGGGTGATTGACAGCCATTCGTCACAGGCTTACGTTAACGTAAAGGTGAGAGCCGAATCATTGCCCTCCCCACCCTACAAAAAAGCCAAAAGGTGCCCCATGAGCTACCCATCCCTGAATTTTGCCCTCGGTGAAACCATCGACATGCTGCGCGATCAGGTTCAGTCCTTCGTCGCCAAAGAGATCGCCCCGCGCGCCGCTCAGATCGACATCGACAACCTGTTCCCCGCGGACCTGTGGCGCAAATTCGGCGACATGGGCCTGCTCGGCATTACCGTACCGGAAGAATACGGCGGCGCTGGCCTGGGCTACCTGGCCCACGTTGTGGCGATGGAAGAAATCAGCCGCGGTTCGGCGTCGGTGGCCTTGTCCTACGGCGCCCACTCCAACCTCTGCGTCAACCAGATCAACCGCAACGGCAACCACGAGCAAAAATCCAAGTACCTGCCGAAGTTGATCAGCGGTGAACACATCGGCGCCCTGGCCATGAGCGAACCGAACGCCGGTTCCGATGTGGTCTCGATGAAACTGCGCGCCGACAAACGCGGCGACAAGTACGTGCTCAACGGCAGCAAGACCTGGATCACCAACGGCCCTGACGCCAACACCTACGTGATCTACGCCAAGACCGACCTGGAAAAAGGTCCGCACGGCATCACCGCATTCATCGTCGAACGCGACTGGAAAGGCTTCAGCCGCAGCAACAAGTTCGACAAGCTCGGCATGCGCGGCTCCAACACTTGCGAGCTGTTCTTCGACGACGTCGAAGTGCCGGAAGAAAACATCCTCGGCGTGCTCAACGGCGGCGTGAAAGTGTTGATGAGCGGCCTCGACTACGAGCGCGTCGTGCTCTCCGGCGGCCCGACCGGCATCATGCAGGCGTGCATGGACCTGATCGTGCCGTACATCCATGACCGCAAGCAATTCGGCCAAAGCATCGGCGAATTCCAGCTGATCCAGGGCAAAGTCGCCGACATGTACACCCAACTCAACGCCAGCCGCGCTTACCTCTATGCGGTGGCCCAGGCTTGCGAGCGTGGCGAAACCACGCGCAAGGACGCTGCCGGCGTGATCCTCTACAGCGCCGAACGCGCCACGCAAATGGCCCTCGACGCAATCCAGATTCTCGGTGGCAACGGTTACATCAACGAATTCCCGGCCGGTCGTCTGCTGCGTGACGCCAAGCTGTACGAAATCGGCGCTGGCACCAGTGAGATCCGTCGCATGCTGATCGGTCGCGAACTGTTCAACGAAACCCGCTAAACGGAGCTGTCCATGGCTATCCTGCATACCCAGCTCAACCCCCGTTCGGCGGAGTTCGCCGCCAACAGCGCGGCGATGCTCAAACAGGTCGACGCCCTGCACACCCTGCTCGCCCAAGTGCAGCTCGGTGGTGGCCCGAAGGCTCAAGAGCGCCACACCTCGCGGGGCAAATTGCTGCCTCGCGAGCGCATCAATCGTTTACTCGATCCGGGCTCGCCGTTTCTTGAGATCAGCCAACTGGCGGCCTACGAGGTGTACGGTGAAGACGTTCCGGCCGCTGGCGTGATCGCCGGAATCGGTCGCGTGGAAGGTGTCGAGTGCATGATCGTCGCCAACGACGCCACGGTGAAAGGTGGTTCGTATTACCCGCTGACCGTGAAAAAACACCTGCGCGCCCAAACCATCGCCCAGCAGAACCGCCTGCCGTGCATCTATCTGGTGGACTCCGGTGGCGCCAACCTGCCGCGTCAGGATGAAGTGTTCCCGGATCGCGAGCACTTCGGGCGGATCTTCTTCAACCAGGCCAACATGAGCGCCATGGGCATTCCGCAGATTGCCGTGGTGATGGGTTCGTGCACCGCCGGTGGCGCTTATGTGCCAGCGATGGCCGACGAAGCAATCATGGTACGCCAGCAAGCGACGATTTTCCTCGCCGGTCCGCCGCTGGTAAAAGCCGCGACCGGTGAAGTGGTCAGCGCCGAAGACCTCGGCGGGGCCGATGTGCATTGCAAGATTTCCGGGGTCGCCGACCACTATGCCGAGAGCGATGAACACGCCTTGGCCATTGCCCGACGCAGCGTCGCCAACCTCAACTGGCGCAAGCTCGGCGAACTGCAACAACGCGCCCCGATTGCCCCGCTCTACGCCAGCGACGAGTTGTACGGCGTGGTCTCGGCGGACGCCAAGCAGCCGTTCGATGTGCGCGAAGTGATCGCGCGGCTGGTCGACGGTTCGGTGTTCGATGAATTCAAAGCGCTGTTCGGCACCACACTGGTGTGCGGCTTTGCCCACCTGCACGGTTACCCGATCGCGATCCTCGCCAACAACGGCATCCTGTTCGCTGAAGCCGCGCAGAAAGGCGCGCACTTCATTGAACTGGCCTGCCAGCGCGGTATTCCGCTGCTGTTCCTGCAAAACATTACTGGTTTCATGGTCGGCCAGAAGTACGAGGCCGGCGGCATCGCCAAGCATGGCGCGAAACTGGTGACCGCCGTGGCGTGCGCCAAGGTGCCGAAATTCACCGTGATCATCGGCGGCAGTTTTGGTGCCGGTAACTACGGCATGTGCGGTCGGGCCTACGACCCGCGCTTCCTGTGGATGTGGCCAAACGCACGCATCGGCGTAATGGGCGCCGAGCAAGCCGCCGGCGTATTGGTGCAGGTCAAACGCGAGCAGGCCGAGCGCAGCGGCCAAGGCTTCAGCGCCGAGCAGGAAGCCGAGATCAAACAACCGATCCTCGATCAATACGAAGAACAGGGTCACCCCTACTATTCCAGCGCACGGCTATGGGACGACGGCGTCATCGACCCCGCTCAGACCCGCGATGTGTTGGCCCTGGCCTTGTCCGCGTCGTTGAACGCGCCTATCGAACCGAGCCGCTTCGGCGTGTTCCGGATGTGATCGGGAGAAAACCATGAGCGACTTCAAGACCCTCGAACTGCTGACCGACCCACGGGGTTTCGCCACCCTGTGGCTCAGCCGTGAAGAAAAGAACAACGCGTTCAACGCAGAAATGATCCGCGAACTGATCCTCGCGCTGGACACCGTGGCCAGCGACGCCAGCCTGCGGTTCTTGCTGGTGCGTGGACGCGGCAAGCATTTCAGCGCCGGCGCGGACCTCGCGTGGATGCAGCAATCGGCCGAGCTCGATTACCACACCAACCTTGACGATGCCCGGGAACTGGCGGAGTTGATGTACAACCTCGCCAAACTGAAAATCCCCACCCTTGCCGTGGTGCAAGGCGCCGCCTTCGGCGGTGCGCTGGGCCTGATCAGTTGCTGCGACATGGCGATTGGCACCGACGACGCGCAGTTCTGCCTGTCGGAAGTGCGCATTGGCCTGGCGCCAGCGGTGATCAGCCCGTTCGTGGTGCAAGCCATCGGTGAGCGTGCGGCCCGCCGTTATGCGCTGACCGCGGAACGTTTCGGCGGGCAACGGGCGCGGGAAATCGGTTTGTTGTCGGAAAGCTATCCGGGCACCGAGCTGGAGCAGAAAGTCGATCAGTGGATCGACAACCTGTTGCTCAACAGCCCCGCTGCCATGCGCACCAGCAAAGACTTGTTGCGTGAAGTCGGCCACGGCGCGCTGACCCCGGCCCTGCGCCGTTACACCGAAAACGCCATCGCCCGCATCCGCGTCAGCCCTGAAGGTCAGGAAGGCCTGCGCGCCTTTCTGCAAAAACGTCCACCGAACTGGCAAGCCCCCACCACCAAGGAGCCACGTTGATGAGCGCACCTGTTCTCACCACCTTGCTGGTGGCCAACCGTGGCGAAATCGCCTGCCGGGTCATGCGTACCGCAAAGGCTCTGGGCCTGACCACCGTGGCCGTGCACAGCGCCACTGACCGTGACGCGCGACACAGCCGTGAAGCGGACATCCGCGTCGACCTCGGTGGCAGCAAAGCCGCCGACAGTTACCTGCAAATCGACAAGCTGATTGCGGCAGCCAAGGCCAGCGGCGCTCAGGCGATTCACCCGGGTTACGGCTTTTTGTCGGAGAACGCCGGGTTTGCCCGCGCGATTGAAGACGCCGGCCTGATCTTCCTCGGCCCACCCGCCTCGGCCATTGATGCGATGGGCAGCAAATCCGCCGCCAAAGCGCTGATGGAAACTGCTGGCGTGCCATTGGTGCCGGGCTATCACGGCGAAGCGCAGGACTTCGACACCTTCCGCGAGGCGTGTGATCGCATCGGTTATCCAGTGCTGCTCAAGGCCACCGCCGGCGGTGGCGGCAAAGGCATGAAAGTGGTCGAGGATGTCAGCCAGTTGGCCGAAGCCCTGGCCTCCGCCCAACGTGAGGCGAAGTCCTCCTTCGGCGACTCACGGATGCTGGTGGAGAAGTACCTGCTCAAACCGCGCCACGTGGAAATCCAGGTCTTCGCCGACCAGCATGGCAACTGCTTGTACCTGAATGAACGCGATTGCTCGATCCAGCGTCGCCACCAGAAAGTCGTCGAAGAAGCACCTGCGCCAGGCTTGAGTCCGGAGCTGCGCCGCGCCATGGGCGAGGCAGCCGTGCGTTCGGCGCAAGCCATCGGTTATGTCGGCGCCGGCACCGTGGAGTTTTTGCTGGATTCGCGCGGTGAGTTCTTCTTCATGGAAATGAACACGCGCCTGCAGGTTGAACACCCGGTCACCGAAGCCATCACCGGCCTCGACCTGGTGGCCTGGCAGATTCGTGTGGCCCGTGGTGAAGCGCTGCCAATGACCCAGGCCGAGGTGCCGCTGATCGGTCACGCGATTGAAGTGCGGCTGTACGCCGAGGACCCGGCCAATGATTTCCTGCCGGCCACCGGGCGTCTGGAACTGTATCGTGAATCCGCCGCAGGCCCGGGGCGTCGGGTCGACAGCGGTGTTGAAGAAGGCGATGAGATTTCGCCATTCTACGACCCGATGCTCGGCAAGCTGATTGCCTGGGGTGAGGATCGCGAACAGGCGCGGTTGCGCTTGTTGAGCATGCTTGATGAGTTTGCGATTGGCGGGCTCAAGACCAACATCAACTTCCTGCGCCGGATCATCGCGCACCCTGCGTTTGCCGCGGCAGAACTGGACACCGGGTTTATCCCGCGCTTCCAGGAGCAATTGCTGCCCGCGCCTTCGGACCTCAGTGATGCGTTCTGGCAAGCGGCCGCTCAGGCCGTTGCCCAGAGCCAGGCCGATTCACCGCGCGCAGATGACGTGAGTTCGCCATGGGCAATCAGCAATGGTTTCCGGGCTGGATTGCCGAAAGAAATCACCTTGCACTTGAGCTGCGAAGGCCAGGACCGCGCATTGACCCTGGGCGATGTCTGCACGGCCCAGCTTAAAGGCGAGCAATTGCTGACCGAACACCACGGTGTACGCCGCCAGCACCGAGTAATCCGTCGTGGCGACTCTGTTTATCTGCAATGGGAAGGTGAACTGCGCCGCATCGAGTCCTACGATCCGATCGGCGCCGTCGAAGCCAGCCACAGCCATCAGGGTGGGCTCACCGCCCCGATGAACGGCAGCATCGTGCGTGTGCTGGTAGAGGCCGGGCAAACGGTCGAAGCCGGGGCGCAATTGGTGGTGTTGGAGGCGATGAAAATGGAGCACAGCATTCGTGCGCCCCACGCGGGTGTGATCAAGGCCTTGTATTGCCAGGAAGGCGAGATGGTCAGCGAAGGCAGTGCATTGGTCGAACTGGAAGAAGCGTGAAATGAAGATCGGTCCTACGTTCCAGGAGGACCGATCTGATTAGAATTTGGCCGTTGCCTGAACCACTACGCCGAGAATTCGGCATTCATCGGTATAAAGGGCTTTCGGATACGTCGGATTGAGCGGGACCAGGTAACGCTGCCCGCCCTCTTCGATCAGCTTGCGAAACGTCGCCTCGGTGCTGTCCGACCACTGCGCGATCACCAGTTTTCCGGGCTCCGGCACAATGGCCGGGTCCACCAGGATCATCATGCCCTCGGCGATGCTCACGCCCGTGGGTGCCGTCATCGCATCACCCACGACCACCAGCCAGAACGCCGCGCCCTGGGCGCGGTAGTCGGTGAGTTCGAAGCGTGGCTTGCCGTAGACCGCCAGCTCACCGTCACGCAGCTGCATCGGCTCACGCCAGTCACTGACCGGGTAACGGAAGTACGGGTTGTACTTGTGCGTCAGGCAAGGCTCGTCGTCCTGCAAGACCTCCCGAACCACCATCGCCACTTCCAGAAAATCCATCCCGAGCGCGCGCAAGACACGATTCATGTCTTGAATGCTCGGCTGACGGCGTTTATTCAGCCAGTGACCCACGCCACCCTGGGACATCCCGAGGCGGTCGGCGAGTACCTCTTGAGTGACTTTGAGGTCACTCATCTTGGCTTTGACTAACTCAATCCATTTATCCATGTGCGGCACGATACGTGGGGTACTCCGACCAACAAAACACAACTTGTAGTATTTAAATTCCAGTCACAAATACAGTTCGTACTAGGATGGATTCACGGATCTGAATCTATCACGGAGCTTGCCATCGTCATGACGTTACCCAGCAATGACCTGCCAGATATGCACATCGATACCACCTTGACCTCGCCCAAAGGCAACGCCGCCGCACAGCGAGCGCTGGATTATTACTTGAAACCAACTGTGTCCGAACCCGCTGCCGTGGAGCGGTTCTTCGATGTGAACCCGGGGATCAGCGCAGAAGAGGCGCTGGTTCATGCCTCGGATTTGTTGCGATGTGCCGCGGCGACAGCACATGAATCAGCCAGCAACCTGAACGGTCCCAGTCGCGACCTGGCCTATTCGACGGTGCACATGATCGACATGGCGAAGGCGATGATCGATCGGTCTTTGCAAGCGCATCGGAACGCATGAAACGGGTGAGCGTTTGGGGAGGACAGGAAAGAGCTTTCCTGTCGCGCAGATAAAATCATTTGACTCTCAAACGAGAATGATTATTATTGCATTCAGCTGATCGCGAGATCAGTCGATTGTCCAAGTGACCTCAGGTCGGTCTCCTGGACTATCTCCTCATCAGGCTAATCACGGTTTTTAACCCGGCTTTTTGCCGGGTTTTTTTTGCCAGTTATTCTGGCTTTTACCTTCAGGCTAATGAAGTCTTTGGGGGCTGCAAATTCGATGGCGTGGATAATATCAAAGGAATATTGGTTGGCAAGAGAAGCCCGGCTTCATTGGGCCAAACGATTCTAAAAATAGCACTTGAGAATCAATCGCACAGTCTCTAAGCTGCGTCGGCGTCATGGAAGACGCCCCCTCTGCACCCCGCAATTCCCCTCGGTTTTACTTCGGCAAGCCGTCACGCTTTCGACTTTACTCTTGGCTGAACAACCTGCGATTCCTCACTCACTGCCGAGGTGACCATCGTCGCTATGATCGACTTCAGCGCCAACTGCCCGACCGGCTGCCCCTGACTGTCAGTGACCACCAATTCATCGAACCCCGCCTCAACCAGTCTTTTGACCGCTGACTCCAATGACGTCCCCATGGGTACGGTCAGCGTCGCTCCACCTTTCACCTGAACAATGGGCCGCATGATGGCTTCGACGCCGATCACCCGCCCCCGATTCACTTCTTTGACGAAGTTGGCAATGTAATCATCGGCAGGCGTCATGACGATTTCCTGTCGGGTGCCTTGTTGCACCACCTCACCGTCACGCAAGATCGCGATGCGATCACCAATGCGCAGTGCCTCATCAAGATCATGGGTAATGAATACGATGGTCTTCTTGATCTCTTTTTGCAGGTCCAGCAACACCGACTGCATGTCCATGCGGATCAGCGGATCCAGGGCCGAGAACGCTTCATCCATCAACAGAATAGGCGCATCACTGGCCAATGCCCGGGCAAGGCCGACGCGCTGCTGCATGCCTCCGGACAGCTGATTGGGATAGTGACTTGCGTAACCCTGGAGCCCTACCCGGTCCAACCAGCCTGTAGCGATTTCTACTTGCCTGTCACGGGACATGCCCTGGATCTCCAACCCATACACCGCGTTGTCGAGCACGGTGCGGTTTGGCAGCAGCGCGAACTTCTGGAACACCATGGAAATTTTATGTCGGCGAAACGCTCGCAAATCAGTCGGGCTCATTTTGAGCACATCCACGCCACCCACGATGACTTCGCCGGCGGTGGGTTCGATCAATCGGTTGATATGGCGGATCAAGGTCGACTTGCCCGAACCGGACAGCCCCATGATCACCTGAATCCCCCCGGACGGCATGCTGATATTGATGTCCTTCAACCCCAGCACATGACTGTGATTGCTCAGCAGTTCAGCCTTGCTCATGCCCTGCTTGACCCGCTCGATACTGGCCTGAGCCTGGTAACCGAAGATCTTGTAGAGATGCCTGATTTCGATGCCGAAATCGTTGGTCAGATCAGTGGCCATGAACCCTCTCCAAATGCTTTTGCAGTCTTCGGCCATAGGCTTGGCTGACTCGGTCGAAGATCACCGCAATACCGACAATAGCCAGCCCGTTGAAAATGCCCAGGGTGAAATATTGATTGGAAATAGCCTTGAGCACCGGTTGGCCCAAGCCTTGAACCCCGATCATCGACGCGATGACCACCATGGCCAGCGCCATCATGATCGTCTGGTTGATGCCGGCCATGATCGAGGGCAACGCCAAGGGTAACTGGACGTTTTTCAGTTTCTGCCAACTGGATGAGCCAAAGGCGTCGGCGCACTCCAGCATCTCGGCGTCAACGTGACGGATGCCGAGGTTGGTCAAGCGGATCATCGGCGGCAAGGCGTAGATCACAACCGCAATCAGCCCCGCGACCTTGCCAATCCCCAGCAACATCACCACTGGAATCAAATAGACAAAGCTGGGCAGGGTCTGCATCACGTCCAGTACCGGGCTGACAAGGTTCTGCAGACGGTTGGAACGGGCCATCGCGATCCCGGTCGGCAAGCCGATGACGATGGATATCACCGTGCAGACGAAGATCATCGACAGGGTCTTCATCGTGTCAGACCACATGTCCAGATAACCGATTGCCATCAGTGTGAACACGCAACCCAGGACAATTCTCCAACTGCGGCTGGCGAACCAGGCAATCAAGGCGACCAGCACAATGATGATTGGCCATGGCGTCGTGGTCATGAACCTTTCGGACTGATTGAGGAAAACCTGCAACGGCTGGAAAAAGGCTTCAAAGCTGTCGCCGTAAGTGCTGGTGAAGTTACGAAAGGCGCCATCGATGGCCTTTTTCAAGGCCCGGAGTCTTTCGTCCTCCATGTGTGGAAAGCTGAGTAACCACTCCATGACATTCCCCTTTTGTAGAAGACCGTAGGAAGCTGGCAGGTCGTTTCAATACGTGGGTGTTTTTATTGTTATCGGTGCGCGAGGCTCAATGCAGCGCGAACAGGCGAGCTGCATCGACCCAAGTGGATTAAAGCGCAGCCTTGATCTTGCCGCTGGCTTCAGGGGTAACCCATTTAGTCCAGAGCGCTTCGTTGTTTTTCAGGAAATACTTGGCGCCTTCCTCACCGGTGGCCTGGTTGTCAGTCATCCAGGCAATCAGTTTATTCACCGTCTCGTTGGACCAGGCGCGCTTGTTCAGGTACGCCATGACCGTTGGCGAGCGAGCGGCGAAGGACTTGGTGGTGAGGGTGTAGACCCGATCAATCGGCCAGCCATTCGGTTTGGGATCAGGACAGTCAGCAACGGTATTGCAACGTTTCCACTCCGCCGCATCGACCGGATGGCCGTTGTCCAGCTTCACCATGGGGTACTTGCCCAGTAAAGCCGTGGGCTCCCAGTAAAACCCCAGCCAAGGCGCCTTGCGCTCGTAGGCTTTGGCGATGGAACCATCCAGCGCGGCGGCCGAACCGGTGTCCACCAGGACGAAACCGGCCTTCTCGAAATCGTAGGCCTTATAAAACTGACTGGTGACCACGGTGCCGCCCCAACCCTGCGGGCCGTTGTAGATCGCGCCTTTTTTCTTGTCGTCAGGGGCCGGGAACAGTTCGGGATGTTTTTTCACATCCTCGAAGCTTTTGATGTCCGGATGGGCATCGGCAATGTACTTCGGAATCCACCAGCCCTGCGAGCCGCCGTCGGATAACGAGTTCGCCGCCTGGATCAGGTTGCCACTTTGAATGCCGCTCCTGGCGACCTCCGGAACCAGGTCGATCCAGCCTTCGGGGGCGATGTCAGGCCGGCCCTTCTCGACCATGGAGGTGATGGTCGGAACCGTATCCCCGGTGACCAGATCGGCATTGCAACCGTAACCTGCGTTGAGAATCAGCTTGTCGACGTTGGCCATGACTTCAGCCGATTGCCAGTTCATGTTGGCAATCGTCACATCACCACACTCGGAGGCTGACACCCAACCGCTGAAGGCGACGATGCCGAGTGCAAGTCCCGTTTTCGAGAAAGACTTTAAATTCATAAACGCTAACCTCGATTGCGGCCAGAGTTAAGGAGGGCCAACTACCGCGTCATTGGACCTTCTTTCGTGTCAGCAGAATGGGCAAAGGGATTCATGCAACTGGCGACCGAGGCCGCTGAATCCAGACCTGCTTTTATTGTTTTATCAAATCCGCTGGCGAGCATGGCGTCGAGACCCGCCGCCGTGACCCCGCGATAATTGATGAGCGTCTGCAAGAGTTCGTCGACGGAGCGCCCATCGCCAATCAACTGACTGGCTTGCACCACCACTGCATGGCAAGCGCGCTGGGCGATTGCCGGTGGCAAACCGCTGCTCACGGCATGCTGAAACAGGCTGCGAGCCAACAATGCCGGGTAAGCAGGCCCTGTACCCACCAACGCCGTCAGGTAGTTCAAATGCCTTTCGCTGAAGACTTCATCGGCACCACCAAAGGTTTCGAACAAACACTGGGCGAACGCTTTTTGCTCTTCGCTGACCTGTTGAGTCGCCAGCCAGGGCGTATAAGATTTGCCGATTTCGGCAGCGGCATTCGCCATGGCGCGAATCACCTGCCGACTGCCGGTACGCTGCACCACATCTTCCAGAGAAACGCCTGCCATCAAGGAAATCACCAGCCGGTTTTCAGCGAAGATTTCTACCTCGGCAAACTGCTCGGGGCGCACGGACACGATGACCACCTCGCAGCGCTCCACCAACTCCTGGTTGTCGCTCGTTACCG
Organism: Pseudomonas sp. S2_B07; assembly: GCF_054668435.1. NCBI lineage: Bacteria > Pseudomonadati > Pseudomonadota > Gammaproteobacteria > Pseudomonadales > Pseudomonadaceae > Pseudomonas > Pseudomonas sp. S2_B07. Next base: position 5,873,795 of record NZ_CP162769.1, on the reverse strand, counting down.
TCACCTGTGACCACTTGGCACTCGTCAGCGGGTTGCTCGCACTGCGGTTCGAAAGCACCAAAGCCCCGGGCTGGACAAACGCCTTGTCGAGCATTGCCAGGGCAATCGAACGGCCAAGCCATCCCGATCCACCGATAATGCCTATCGTGGGTTCTTCGTACATGTGAACCTGCCTTCGTCAGTCAGACGTTGCGATCAGTCCTGGGTAGACGATGAATTCTCATCCATCACATACCCATGGCGGGAGTAGAAGCGTTTCAATTCACGCTCCAGGGGTTCCTGGCCGGTGAAGATCTTCACGTACTCGGGAATCCGCCGCATTCGCTCCCCGATATCCTCTCGGGTGTTGGTGCTGATGTAGCCAATCTGTGTCAGGTAAATCGTGCGGGCCCGCACATCGGCCCCCTCGTAGGTGTAGTCGAAGCGCATGAACATCCGGATCAAGGCTTCGCGGCGGGCAATGTCGGCCACGCGGATATGCTCGGACACTTCAGCGGACTGCAAGGCCCAACTGCGCATGGCAAATTCGAACTGTGAATCGAACAGATCGGGGTTCAGCCAACAGTCGAAAACATTGAGCATCGCTTCGGCAATGCTCTCGGCATAACACTCGGTCTGGGCGACCAGATTACCGGTGTTCTTCACCCGCCAGCGCTCGATCAAAGCAGCGAGCAGCTCTTCGCGGTCCTTGAAAAACCAGTAAAAGCTGGTTCTCGACAACCCCAGCTTTTTGGCCAGCGGCATCACCCGCACCGTGTCGACTCCGCACTCGGTCAGGCTTTCATAGGCTGCATCGAGCCACCCTTCCAGGGACCCTCTCCAGCCGGTTTCTACTGCTTTGGTTTGTTCGTTCATGGCTCGATCCTAGCCGCTCATACAACACCACGCAAGCAAAATGTACACCTGTGTCCATAGTGTTGACACAGGTGTACATTTCACCCTAACGTAATTTCAACGCAGGTCCTTGCCCGCTTTCGGAGAGTCTTGACGATGCTGAATGATCCGCTCCTCCAGCCCTATCAGTTGAAGCACCTGACTTTACGAAATCGCATCATGACCACCGCCCACGAACCGGCTTATCCCGTGGACGGCATGCCCAAGGAGCTCTATCGCGCCTACCACGTGGAACGGGCGAAGGCCGGCGTGGCTTTGACCATGACCGCAGGCTCCGCTGCGGTTTCCCGGGACAGCCCGCCGGTGTTCAACAACATCCTGGCCTACAAGGACGAGGTGGTCGGCTGGATGCGCGACCTGAGTGATGCCTGCCACGAACATGGCGCGGCCGTCATGATCCAGTTGACGCACCTGGGCCGGCGCACGCGCTGGGACAAGGGCGACTGGCTGCCCGTGGTGTCACCCTCGTTCGAGCGTGAAGCCTCCCATCGCTCCTTCCCGAAGAAGATGGAAGACTGGGATGTGGAACGCATCATCAAGGACTATGCCGACGCCGCCGAACGGATGAAGTTTGCAGGTCTGGACGGCATTGAGCTGCAAGCCTATGGGCACCTGATGGATCAATTCTGGTCGCCACTGACCAACGACCTCGATGCCCCCTACGGCGGCTCCATCGACAACCGGCTGCGCTTTACCTTCGACATCCTCAGCGCCATTCGCCAGCGCGTCGGCCACGAGTTCATCGTCGGCGTGCGTTATACCGGCGATGAATTGACGCCCGGCGGGCTGACCGCGGCGGATGGGCTGGACATCTCCAGGCGCTTGAAAGACAGCGGCATGGTGGACTTTCTCAATGTTGTCCGCGGCCACATCGACACCGACGCGGGTTTGACCGACCTGATTCCGATCCAGGGCATGCGCAATTCACCGCACCTGGACTTCGCGGGAGAAATTCGCGCCGCCACCGACTTCCCCACCTTTCACGCGGCGAAGATTCCAGACGTGGCCACCGCCCGCCATGCCATCGCCTCGGGCAAGATCGACATGGTGGGCATGACCCGCGCGCACATGACCGATCCGCATATCGTGCGCAAGATTATCGAAGGCCGCGAAGACGATATTCGCCCCTGTGTCGGCGCCAATTATTGCCTGGACCGGATCTATCAGGGCGGTGCTGCCTATTGCATTCACAACCCGGCCACCGGCCGCGAAACCAGCATGCCCCATGACATTCCCAAGGCGGCGAGCAAACGCAAGATTGTGATTGTCGGGGCTGGCGTCGCCGGGCTGGAAGCGGCGCGAGTGGCGGCCGAGCGCGGCCATGAGGTGGTGGTGTTCGAAGCCGCCAATCAGGCCGGTGGTCAGGTTCGGCTCACCGCGCAATCGGAACGCCGACGGGAAATGATCAGCATCGTCGAGTGGCGCATGGCCCAGTGCCTGGCACGTGGCGTCAGTTTTCGTTTCAATACCTGGGCCGAGGCCAGTACCGTCCACGACGAAAACCCGGACGTGGTGATCATCGCCACCGGCGGCCTGCCCCATACCGAGATTCTCTCGACAGGCAATGATCTGGTGGTCTCCACCTGGGACATTATTGCCGGGGATGTGAAACCCGGGCGCAATGTCCTGCTGTTCGACGACGCCGGTGATCATGCGGCGCTGCAAGCTGCCGAATTCATCGCCAGAAGTGGCGCAAAAGTCGAAATCATGACGCCGGACCGGACCTTCGCGCCGGAAGTCATGGCAATGAATCTGGTGCCGTACATGCGCTCGCTGCAAGCTTTGGATACCACCTTCACCGTCACCTTCAGGCTGCTCGCAGTCGAGCGCGAGGGGCAGGATCTGCTGGCAACGATCGACAGCGATTACGGCAGTGCGCGCAAGGTCCGACGCGTCGATCAAGTGGTGGTCAACCACGGCACCCGACCGCTGGACGAACTGTATTTCGAATTGAAATCCGCTTCCAGCAACGGCGGTGTGATCGAACATCAGGACCTGATCGTTGGCAACCCACAACAGGTGGTGACCAACCCGGACGGCAGATTTCAGTTGTTCCGCATCGGCGATGCCGTGGCTGCGCGCAACACCCACGCCGCGATCTATGATGCCTTGAGACTGGTGAAGGACTTGTAAACGAACCCAGGTGAAAAACATGCCAAGCGATGAAACACCCTCATGGAAAATTGCCGGGAAAAACGGCATCCAGGGACCGGTTGAAGGCTCTCTTTATTATTCGTCCTCAATGGATGACTGGTTGCCGACGAAGGCTGAAGGCTTCTGGATCAAGCCGCTGTTCGAGGACAGCGAACGCGGCGAAAAAACCATGCTGATGAAAGTCGACCCTGGCGCCCAAGTCGCCAGTCATACCCATGAAGGCGAGCTGGAACAACTGTTCGTTTTGCAAGGCTCCTTCTACGACCAGGACCGCACACTGAACGTCGGCGACTACTGTTGCCGCGCTCCGAACGCGGCACACAGTGCGGGCTCGGTGCAGGGGGCCGTCCTGATGGTGATCTATACACGCCGATGACGGTTTCACCAGGGGCGATTTTTCCAACCGCCTAATCCCTTTCCAGCGTGTAAAGTAGCAGCCATACAATCATATTCAGGAACCGACTATGACCGTGGCCAAATCTTCCTTCGACATCAGTGCAAACTTCGACAGCGGCAACATTGAAGTGCTGGATATCAGCAACCCGCTTCAAGCGCTGCTGGCCATCAAACCTGACACCCGCAGCCCGCACTTCCAGTGGTTCCACTTCAAGGCCAGCGGTCTGCACGTCGGTCAAGAGCACTGGTTTCGCCTGAACAACGCCAGCAAGTCCTCGTACAACAAAGCCTGGGACGGTTATCAGGCTGTTGCGTCGTACGACCACGTCAACTGGTTCCGCGTACCGACTATCTTCGAAGGCGACTGCCTGCGCTTCAGCCTCGAGGCCACCGCTACTCACGCCTGGTTCGCCTATTTCGAACCTTACAGCCGTGGCCGTCATGACTGGCTGATCGAACAGGCACTGACCAAGGCCGGCACCGAGCTGCTGGCGACCGGCAAGAGTGTTGAAGGGCGCGACATTCAGTTGTTGCGCAAAGGTACCGGTGCCGAAGGCCGGCGCAAGGTCTGGATGATCGCTCAGCAACACCCTGGCGAACACATGGCCGAATGGTTCATGGAAGGCGTGATCGAGCGCCTGGAAAAGCACGACGACCCGGTGTTGAACAAACTGCTGGCCAGCGCCGACCTGTACCTGATCCCGAACATGAACCCGGACGGCGCCTTCCACGGTCACCTGCGCACCAACGCCATGGGCCAGGACCTGAACCGTGCCTGGCAGAGCGCCAGCCAGGAGATCAGCCCGGAAGTGCTGTTCGCGCAACAGCAGATGGAAAAATATGGCGTCGACCTGTTCCTCGACATCCATGGCGATGAAGAAATCCCGTACGTGTTCACCGCTGGCTGCGAAGGCAACCCGGGCTTTACGCCGCGCATCGAAAAACTCGAAGAGCATTTCCGCAGCCATCTGAAACACCTGACCAAGGATTTCCAGACCAAGCACGGCTACACCCGCGACGAGCCGGGAAAAGCCAACATGACCCTGGCCTGCAACAGCGTCGGTCAGAAGTTCGACTGCCTGTCGTTGACCCTGGAGATGCCGTTCAAGGACAACGACGATGCTCCGAATGCGCTGACAGGCTGGTCCGGCAAGCGCTCCAAGCAATTGGGCAAGGACGTGCTGACCACCGTCGCCGACATGATCGACACCCTGCGCTGATCACCCGAATCCTGTACGTTCGGCTCATGTAGCAGCTGCCGAAGGCTGCGTTCGACAGCGGCTACATGAGCCGAACGCAGGCTGCGCCAGCTGCTACAGGGATCAGCCGCGGTCCTTGCCCCGCAACATGCTGTCCAGCACATCATCGCGCCGCACCCAGCCGTGAAACAACGCCGCCGCCAAATGCAGCAGCACGGTCAAGAACAGCAAATACGCCAAATACCCATGCGCCTTGCGTAAAAACGCAAACACCTGCGCATTGGCCGGCAGGATCGATGGCAACTGGAACGAGTTGCTGAGCATCACCGGATCACCCGCCGCCGAAATCATTGCCCAACCGAGCAACGGCAACACGAACATCAAGGCATACAGCAAGACGTGCGAGGCCTTGGCTGCCAGCGCCTGCCAGCTCGGCAAATCGGCCGGCAACGGCGGTTGTCGGGTGGAAAAGCGCACGAACAAACGCACGATCACCAGCAGCAGAATCGCAATGCCCAACGGTTTGTGCAGATGGATCAACCACTCATGGCGCTCGGACACCGAAGCCACCATCCCCGCACCGATAAACAGCATCGAAATGATCATCAGCGCCATCAGCCAATGCAGCAGCCGCGCCAATGGCGCGAAATGGTTCGGTTGGGCGCTCATTGTTGAGCCTCCTGTTTAGCGGCGGGCAACTGACTGACTTCACTGGTGCGGCGCAAGTAGGAACTGGCGTAACCGGCTGAACGAGCCGCGAGCAACGGGTCGTCGGAACCTTCGATACCACTGGGCAACACGAGCGGGTCGTAGTTGATGTCACGGCACTCGCCATTGAGTTGCGGCTGGGTACGTTCAAGGACCAGCGTGCCGGCGTTCAACACTTTGCGACCATCGGGCCAGGCCTTGCTGGCGTCGTTGACCGGGTCCCCCGGGTTGGCCAGCGTGATCATCAACTGCCAACGCAACGGTCCGGCCGACAAGCGCTGAACCAGGTCTTTCTCCAGAAAATCGCTGCCTTCAGGTGCTGTGGCGCCCGCCGCATCCTGTGCCACCGGCACCATGTTCCAACGCACTGCCTGGCGTTGACCGGCCGCATTCACCAGGTAGAACGCATTGACGCTGTTGTACGTCTCGGTCGCATAACTGGCCGACGGCTTGGCGGTTTTGATCCAGGCCAGGAACGGCGCCGCTTCCGGATGGGAGCCGAAGAATGCCGGGACCGCCGCCGGATCAGGTTTACCCGTGGCGGGAAGCGGCGACTGGGCTTGCTGCAATTGATAGAACGCTTCAGGCGTGCCCACCGGGAACACCGGCATGCTGTTCATCCCGGTGCGCCACTGCTGGCCATTGGCCTGGGTAAATCGCAACGCCATGCTGCGAATCGGCACGGCGCTGTCAGGCGCGTAAGGATTGCCGGCGGGCAATGCGAACCGCCCGACCACCGGGGTCTGTGCTTCGCTGAACACCTGGGCACTGGAATAATTGCGCGCTTCACTGCTGCTTTCGAAATGGCCGATCACGCACACGCCTTTGGCGTGATTGCGCCGGAAACCCGGGTGCACGCCGTTGTTGGTTTCCAGCACATTGATCAGTTTTTTCGGTGTCAGACGTTGTGGGTCAAAGGTGCCGTTGACGTAGGCAAAGGCCCCGGCCAACGCGGCGACCACCACGGCAATGCCGGTCAGGCGTAACGTCAGGCTTGCGCCACTCAGCGGTGGCCGGGTGGGCCCGGTTGGCGGTGTTGAGCGATCAACCATGAAAGACTCCAGGGCCATCGGCCACAGGGGGAAGGAGCTATGAGACGAACGTCACGTAGGATTATTCCCCCTGAACTGTAGTTTCTTTCAAAGCGTCGCGAGCGACGAATACTCAAACCCCATCAGGCAGGGTTAAAACATGCCTCACGTTTATCGAGAAAAGCCTGCATGCCTTCTTTTTGCCCGGGGGTTGCAAACAACCCATGGAACGCCCTTCGCTCGTGCAACAGGCCTTCGCGTAATCCCGGCTCCAGCGCGCGATCAACCGCTTCGCGCGCTGCCATGGTGGCGGTTTTGGCGAAACCGGCGATGGTCTGCGCCGCCGCCAGGGATTCTTCCAGCAGGTCGGCGGCGGCAATGACTCTCGACACCAGCCCTGCCCGCTCGGCCTCCTGGGCAGACATCGAGCGGCCGGTCAGGATCATGTCCATGGCTTTGGATTTTCCGATCAGGTGCGTGAGACGCTGGGTGGCGCCCATGCCGGGCATCACGCCCAGTTTAATTTCCGGTTGAGCAAATCGCGCCGTATCGGCCGCAAAGATCAAGTCGCACATCATCGCCAACTCGCAGCCGCCACCAAACGCATAACCGGCGACCGCGGCCAGCGTGGGGGTGCGTAACGTGGCAAAGGCTTCCCACCCGGCAAAATAATCCTCGTGGACCATGTCCAGATAGGACTTTTGGCTCATCTCCTTGATGTCGGCACCCGCCGCGAAATAGTCCACGGTACCGGTCAGGACGAAACACCCCACCCCCGGATCCCGATCCAACCGTTGCAGGGTGTCCAGCAATTCGCGCATGACCTCATCGCTCAGGGCGTTCCGGGCTTGCGGGCGGTTCAGACGAATCAAGACGACTCGATCATGATGTTCGATCAATGTGTGCATGGTGACCTCTTTGAAAAATAGTTGAAGGGTTAATAGCCAGCGCTCACGTCAGGAATCCCAGATCGCGCCGTAGGCTGGAATGCCTCGACTCTCCATTTCCTCGACCACTCGCTGAGTCAGTGTCTGGTTGGAAATGCAGATCACGGCCTCTGCACCGAACGCTTGAACCGCGTCATAGGCCAGTTGCACCAGATCGGGTTTGCCGAGCACATCGGTGTCCCAGATCAAGGCGTCGGGCTGGGCCTGAAGAATCTCCTCCACCAGCTCGTCACCGTAGGTTTTTCGTGGGTTGCGGGTCGACCAGATCAGATGGATCGGCACTTGCCTTGCGAGCAGATGGGGCAGCACCGGGCCGATACCGCTGCCGGTGGCGACATACACCACCGACTTGAACAGGGTTTCGATGTGCGCCACGCCAGCGGTGGTAATGCCTTTGACCCAGACATGAGTTGGCATTTGCTCGATGAATTCGCCGGTCCAGTCCCCGGCCCGGGAAATGATCAGCCGAAAACCGGCCTCCCCCGGCGTGGGAATGTTGGCAAACGAATGCCATTCCAACAGCGGGTTGAGACTGATGGCGTTGGACGAACCGGCAAATGGCGTGACATGCCCGAACCGGGCAATGACGGCGTGGGATGAAGTCCTGAGTAACTGCACCGGCACTTTGCGCAAACGCAACCATGGCAACGCAATGCTGAACGTCAGCACCATCAGCATCCAGAAGGGCACCGAGGTGGCCAGCACCTCTTGCAGCGGCACTTGCGGGTTCTGATCACGAGCAAACAGAAGGGTCGAGCCCCAAAACATGACGAGTGCGGCCCAGCCACCGAAGCGGTGAGTTCGCTCGAACCCATTGTGGAAACGCGAACGAATCCACGGATGCGCCATGGTCGCCACCAGTAGCAACACCCCCAACAGCCCTGCATTCACCCAAAGCAGCGCGGTCGAAACGCCACCTTTGCCGTCAATCCAATGCCAACCCAATGAGCCCAGCAACGCCACGAACCAACCCATGGCGGCCAAGGCTCCGCCACTGTGCAGGCCCCCCAAGTGATAGACCTTGGCCAATGAGCGACGAATCATCAGTGGCCAATGGGTGGGGGCCCGGGTGGCCAGCCAGAACAGCAGATTGATGACGTATTGCTGGCGGATCAAAATCGCCATCGACAGATTCGCCACTACCAGCCCCGCCAGCGTTTCAAGGGCAATACCGGTGGATGTCCACCATTGCCCGGCGTTCAATCCATGCACCAGCGCGGCACCATTGAGTATCAGGACCAGTGCCACAAGCCGGTTGTAATGGGAAAACCACGGCAGCGTTCCAAGGCGTCGCCACAGCGCACGCTTGGCGGGTAAACCGCGAGCGGCGCTCATGCGCTCACCCTCGATACAGCGTTGGCATCAAGGTTGGCCTGCTGCGCCTGGGCCAGCAGCCGCCGCTTGTCGACTTTACCCCGTGAAGTCAGGGGAATGTGGTCCACGGCGATGATCAACGAAGGGACGCAATAATAGGCGAGGCGCGCCTCACAGCGACGTCGCGCCGCTTCGATGTCGGTGGACGCAGGGCTGACGAAGGCCACCAGATGACGACTGTCGAGTTTCAGCGTAACCGCTCGCTCGCAGGCGTCGCATGACTCCAGCACCGCCGACACACTGTCGAGCTCAACCCGAAAGCCCCTCACCTTGACCTGATCATCAACGCGTCCCAAGTGTTCGAGCTCGCCCTCCTCCGTCCAGCGCCCCAGGTCGCGAGTCCGAAACATCATCCGGTCCTGACCCAGAAATGGATCGGGTCGATAACGTTCGGCGGTGAGCGCCGCATTCCCCAGGTAACCCGCCGTTACGCAATCCCCGCCCGCCCACATTTCCCCTTGCACCCCAGTGGCACACGGTCGACCGTCTTCATCGAGTACGTATACCGTGTTATTGGGCGTGGGTTTGCCGATGGTCAGGGGCCTGCCGGCCTGATACCGCTGCATGGTGTTGACGATGGTGGTCTCGGTCGGGCCGCAGGCATTGTAAAACGTGCAAAACGACGACCAGTGATCGGCCAGTGGCTGTGGGCACGGCTCGCCGGCAACGGCCACGACCTTGGCCTGTTGGCAACGCGCGGGATCGAGTGTGCCGAGAATCGACGGCGTGGCGATCAGTACGTCGCATTGCTCGGCGGTCTGAGCAACGTCTTTGCCCCGGATCATCAACGTCGCGCCATGGGCCAGGCAACCCAGAATCTCCCACGCGGCCATATCGAAGGCGATGTTCAGCATCTGCCCGACCTTGAACCCAGGCTTCATGCCGAGGTTGCCCGGTTCCGTCAGCAGAATATTGCAGACATTGCGGTGGGTAACCCGAACCCCGTTGGGCTGCCCGGTGGTGCCGGAGGTGAACAACAGGAAGCACAGTAGATCCGGGATCGTTGACGGCGTACCGGCCACGTTCACTTCGTCCGATGAGGTGGTCGGGGCTGTCATGAAATCATCAAGGCATATGCAGTGCTGCGCTGCTGTCAGGGGAATCTGCGACTCAAGATTCGACAGCGTCAGCACAAGACGCGTGGCGGCAACCTCCATGATATGGCGCAATTGTGTCGCGGGGGTGATCCCCACGTGCTGGGGAATGTAGGCCGCGCTCGCCTTCAATACGGCCAACATGCCCACCAGCATGGGGATCGAGCGTTCCACGAACAGGGCAACGTGATCACCGGGCTTGACGCCCTGGCTGATCAACACGGCAGCCAGTCGATTGGCCTGCCTGTTCAATTCGTTGTAGGTGATGGATTCACCTTGCCAAAGGGCCGCAATACCTTGTGGATGGGTCACGGCTTGCGCTTCGATTGCGTGATGAATCAAGGAGAACGCGGGCTTGACCGTCGGCCCACGGCCCAATGTCTGCCAAAGGTCATGATCCACAGCTGGCGCAGGCATCGGCGAAAAGACCACTGCGGGTTTGAGGGTGATAGCGTGCTCTTGCATGTCAAAAATCTCATCGGGCTCTATGTTCAAGCTCAAGACCGGACGGTGGCGCCGAGCCGACTGACTGGCTGGACGGAATGCCGCTTGCGCTTGTTACGAGGGTTGAGCCACGACGCTTGACGCAATTACAGGATTACAACCAATGAAGAAAAGTCCTACAAAAAACAGTCCGTGGGATTTTCTTTTACGGCAGAGGGAATAACCTGCGTCAGACGGCGTCTTCCTTGTCACTGCCGCCCTTCACTGACTCAGAACCCGCCCTATCCCATGAACGATATCGACGAACAACTCAGAGAAATCATTCCCAGGCTCCGGCGCTTCGCCGTGTCGCTGACGCGCAATCCCAGCAGCGCCGACGATCTGGTGCAGTCGAGTCTGGAACGAGCGCTGTCGAGTTGGGCGGACAAACGCCCCGAAGGCGACTTGCGCGCCTGGCTGTTTTCGATACTGTACCGGCAGTTTCTGGATGCCCACCGCCGTTCCCGGCGCTATGCGCGGATGCTCGAATTCTTTACCGGGCGTGACGACGCACAGCCCTCGGTCGAACGCACGGTGATTGCTCAATCGACGCTGCAAGCCTTCGACCGACTCACCACCGAACAGCGCGCCCTGCTGCTCTGGGTGTCGGTGGAAGGTTTGAGTTATAAAGAGGTCGCCGAGATTCTCGACGTCCCCACCGGCACCGTGATGTCCCGCCTGTCCCGCGCCCGCCAGGCCTTGCGCCAGCTCAGCGACGGCGAAATCATCAGCCCATCTTTGCGGATACTCAAATGATCAGCATGCCCCCGAGCGAGCGTGACCTGCACGCCTACGTCGATCACCAACTCAACGACGCCGACCGACGTCTGGTGGAAACGTATCTGGCCAGCCACCCGGAAACGGCCGCGCAAGTGCGCGCCTGGCAGCACGACGCCCAACAACTGCGCGCAGCCATGAGCGGCGCCCTGCACCACACCGCCAACCCGGACCTCGACCCGGCACTGATTCGCCAGCGTCTCAAACGCCAGTCGCGTCGTCATCTGGCCAGTGCAGCGGTGCTGTTGATTGCCGTCAGCGTCGGTGGGTTGAGCGGCTGGCAAGCGCGCCAAATGACCCTGCCCAGTCCCCCGCTGCCGATGACCGATGCGCTGCAGGCTTACCGGCTGATCGCCCAGCAGGGCATTCTGCCGGCCGACTACACGGTCAGCGACGATGGCGACATGCAGGGCTGGCTCGACCGTTATTTCACCCGCGCCAATCGCCTGCCGGACCTGTCGAGCGCAGGCTTCAAACCGGTCAGCGGCCGTTTGCTCAGCACCGAGCAAGGGCCGGCGGCGATGGTGGTTTACGAGGATCAGGGCGGGCACAAGATCAGCTTCTACGTGCGCCCACCGGGACCGAAAAACATTTTCCTGCCGCGAGGCAGTCGCAGCGATGGCGAGTTGCAGGCCGAATATTGGTCCGGCAGCGGCTACAACTACGCGATGGTCAGCCCGAGCGACACGCCGACGGCGCAGATGCTCAAGCAAACGGAGCAGTTCTGACCACCTAAAGGGATTCGGCGTCGATCACAAAACCTGGCCCCCCCAATCAACGGTAGGAGTGAGCCTGCTCGCGATAGCGGTGGGTCAGTCAACAGCAATGCTGGATGTACCGACCTCATCGCGAGCAGGCTCACTCCTGCAAGGGGTTCAGCGATCTGTTCAGCCCTGCCCAAACACCTGTGAAGGCCGGCGCAGCAGCGGATCGAATGGATTAATCCGCGGCCCGATCATCGCCGCTTCGCGCTTGAGCATCTCCACCACCGTCGGCAATCGATCCGGCCCCAGCCGGTCACTCACCGTCGCCACACTCAACGCCGCCACCGCCCGCCCCTCTCGATCCAGAATCGGCACCGCCACCCCGGCCATGCCTTGCAGCACACCGGTGTTGCGCCCCGCATACCCCAACGCACGCACGTTCTCGACCTCCGAGCGCAGGAACACTTCGTCGTACAAATGGAACTCCTTGAGTCGCGGCAAGTTGTAGTGGATCACCGTATCGCGCTCCTCCTCCGGCAGGAACGCCAGAATCGCCAGGCTGCCCTGGCCCACGCCCAGCGCCACGCGCCCGCCGATATCGCCGGTGAACGTGCGGATCGGAAACGGCCCTTCGCTGCGGTCCAGGCAGATCGCGTCAAAACCGCTGCGCGCCAGTAAAAACAACGAATCCCCCAACGACGCCGAGAGCCGCAGCAACGACGGCCGCACCAGTTCACGCAGGTTGCCGGTATTGCCCGCTCGCGCCGCCAAGGCAAAAAAATCCAGGCTCAGGCGATAACGTTTGCTGCGCACATCCTGCTCGACCATGCCCTCGTCCATCAGGCTGCGCAACAAACGGTGCGTGGTCGGTTGCGACAAGCCAATGCGCTGCGCCAGTTGTGTCACGCGCTCCCCGCCCTCGACGGTGTCACCGAGGCTGCGCAACACGGCAAACAATCGGGAGACCGCACCGACACCGACTTCATTCTTGTTTTCATTCCGCTCAGTGGAATCTGACATGTGGTTTCTCGACAATAAATTTACTCACTGAATGAAATCGAAAATAGTCATCGCTTCAGTGAAATAGGCCATTGAGCCCATCCTAGTCTTCGTCCTAATCTGCGTCCACAGGGGCGATTCGAACAACAGCGGCAGCCGACTCCAGTCGAGCGCCAACGCACCCCGCAAGACCTTTTCGTATCTGCCCATACAAAAAAGCGCGCCTTCGGGTGACGCATAACAATCTCAGGTGGAGCGCAGTCATGGCTTTTGTGCAACTTGAAGGACTCGGCAAACGTTACGGTGAGATCGACGCCGTCGTCGCCACTAACCTCTCGGTAGAGAAAGGCGAGTTCGTGTCCCTGCTCGGTCCGTCCGGGTGCGGCAAAACCACCACCCTGCAAATGATCGCCGGCTTCGTCGAAGTCACCAGCGGTCGCATCCTGCTCGACGGCCGCGACATCACCCACGCCAAACCCGCCAGCCGTGGACTGGGCGTGGTGTTCCAGAGTTACGCGCTGTTCCCGCACATGACCGTCAAGGACAACGTCGCCTTCGGCCTGCGGATGCGCAAAGTGCCCGCCGCCGAGTTGCAGCAACGCGTGGCCCGGGTGTTGAAACTGGTGCGCCTGGATCAACACGCCGAGCGTTATCCCCGCGAGCTTTCCGGTGGTCAGCGCCAGCGTGTGGCACTGGCCCGGGCCTTGGTGATCGAGCCGCCGGTGTTGCTGCTCGACGAGCCGCTGTCCAACCTCGATGCCAACCTGCGCGAAGAGATGCAGTTTGAAATCCGCCGCATCCAGCGCGAAGTCGGGATCACCACGCTGATGGTCACCCACGACCAATCCGAAGCGCTGTCCATCAGCGACCGCGTGGTGGTGATGCAGGCCGGGCGCATCACGCAAATCGACGCGCCCTACACCCTCTACGAACATCCGCGCACCGAGTTCATTTCCGGCTTCGTCGGCAAAGCCAACCTGCTGCCCGGCGAGCGTGACAGTGCCGGCGTGGTGCAGGTGCGCAGTGGCGGCGACCTGACCCTGAGCCTGCGCCCGGAAAAAATAGATCTGCGCGAACAAGATCACGGGCGTCTGCAAGGCAAGATTGCCAGCCGCTTCTTCCTCGGCAGCCAATGGTTATACGGCGTCTCCACGGCCTTGGGTGACATCAGTGTGGTGCGTCGCAACGACGGCTCGACGCCGCTGAACGAAGGCACGGCGGTCGGCCTCGACTGGGATGCAAAGTTGCTGCGGGTGCTGACGGTCGACGAGGTGTCGGCATGAGTACGTTGGCCGCCGTTCGCCAGGGGCGTCAGGGCTACTTGTTGTCGGCACCGGCCCTGGCGTTGTACATCAGCCTGTTGGCCATCCCGCTGCTACTGACGCTGGTGTTGTCGTTCAACGTCTTCGACTACAGCTCGGGGATCAAGAGCGACGCCTACACCCTCAGTCACTACAGCAGCCTGCTGGGCGACCCGTACTTCTACGAAATCTTTCTGCGCACGATGTGGATCAGCGCCCTGACCACCCTGCTGTGCGTGGTGATCGGCGTGCCCGAGGCTTACATCCTCAGCCGCATGGGCGCGCCGTGGCGTTCGATCTTTCTGATCTTGATCCTCACGCCGCTGCTGATTTCGGTGGTGGTGCGCGCGTTCGGCTGGAGCCTGCTGCTCGGCGCCGACGGCCTGGTCAATCAAACCCTGCAAGCCTTTGGCGGTTCGCCGATGAAGCTGTTGTACACGCCGTTTGCGGTGGTGATTGCGCTGGTCCACGTGATGCTGCCGTTCATGATCATTCCGGTCTGGACCTCACTGCAGAAACTCGACCCGGCCGCCGAACAAGCCGCGATGTCCCTCGGCGCCAGTCACTTCACGGTGATGCGCCAGGTGATTCTGCCGCAGATCATGCCCGGCGTTCTTTCCGGCACCTTGATCGTGTTCGGCCTCGCCGCCAGCTCATTTGCGATCCCCGGCCTGCTGGGCGGGCGTCGCCTGAAAATGGTCGCCACGCTGATCTACGACCAGTACCTGTCGGAGCTGAACTGGCCGATGGGCGCGGCGATTGCCGTGGCGCTGCTGGTGCTCAACCTGCTGATCATGCTGTCGTGGAACCGGATGATCGAAGGCCGCTACAAAAAGTCATTGGGATAACTCGTCATGTCCAAGAACGGTCCTTTCGCCCTGCTGTTTCACGCCCTGGTGGTGCTGTTCATGCTCGCGCCGCTGGTGGTGGTCTGCCTCGTCGCGTTCACCCCGGAAAACACCCTGAGCCTGCCGACCACCGAGTTTTCCCTGCGCTGGTTCCGCGCGGTGTTCGAGCGCGCCGACTTTGTCGATGCGTTCTACAACAGTTTGATCCTGGCGTTTTGCTCCGCCAGCCTGGCGACCCTGATTGCGGTGCCGGCGGCGTTGGCAATCACCCGTTTCGAGTTTCCCGGACGGGATTTTTTCAACGGTCTGTTCCTGTCGCCGATCATCATTCCGCACCTGGTGCTGGGCGTTGCCTTGCTGCGTCTGTTTGCGCTGATGGGGGTCAACGGCAGCTTCGCCTGGCTGATTTTCGCCCACGTGCTGGTGATCACGCCGTACGTGCTGCGACTGGTGCTGGCGTCGGCCATTGGCCTGGACCGCAGCGCCGAACATGCCGCGCAATCCCTCGGCGCCGGGCGCTTCACGCTGTTCCGGGAAATCACCTTGCCGATGATTCTGCCGGGCGTTGCGGGGGGCTGGTTGCTGGCGTTCATCAACAGCTTTGACGAGGTCACGCTGTCGATTTTCGTTACCTCGCCGGCCACGCAAACCCTGCCGGTGCGCATGTACGTGTACGCCACCGAATCCATCGATCCGATGATGGCGGCGGTGTCGGCCCTGGTGATCGCGCTGACCGCGCTGACGATGATTCTGCTTGATCGGGTCTACGGCCTTGATCGGGTGCTGGTGGGAAAACAATGAGGGCGCCATGGCTTTGCTGAAACGACTGGCCGAGGGCGATCGCCCGGCCGTGAACTTTACCCTCGACGGCCAACCGGCCAGCGCCCTGCTCGGCGACACCGTGCTGACCGCGGTGCTGACCTGCAGCGAGCACCTGCGCGGCAGCGACTTCAGCGCCGAACCCCGCGCCGGGTTCTGCCTGATGGGCGCGTGCCAGGACTGCTGGGTCCGCCTGGGCGACGGCCGACGCGTCCGCGCGTGCTCGACGCTGCTTGAAACCGACCACCACATCACCCGCGAACCGGGGCGCTCGCTATGAACACCGTGTCTATCTGCCGAAACCTCCCCCCTGTGGGAGCGGGCTTGCCCGCGATGGCGGACTTTCAGCCAACATCGATTTTGAATGTGCGATCGTCATCGCGGGCAAGCCCGCTCCCACAGGGATTTTGTGGCTGTCGGCTAAAGGGTGGTGGGTATGAAGAAGCCTGTGGTCATCATCGGCGCCGGCCCCGCCGGGATTCGGGCGGCGCAGACGCTGGTGGCACATGGCGTTCACCCGGTGTTGCTGGATGAAGCCGCGCGCGGTGGCGGGCAGATTTATCGGCGTCAGCCGGCCAACTTCAAGCGCTCGGCGGTCAAGTTGTATGGCTTCGAAGCACGCAAGGCCAAGGCGCTGCATCAGACCCTCGATACCCTGCGCGAACAGCTCGACTATCGGCCCGACACCCTGGTGTGGAACGCCGAAGCGGAGGCGCTCGACACGCTGCATGAAGGCCGCGCCGCACGCATTGAGTTCTCCCGCGTGATTGTCGCCACGGGCGCCACCGACCGGATTCTGCCGGTGCAAGGCTGGACGCTGCCAGGCGTCTACAGCCTCGGCGCCGCGCAGATCGCCCTGAAATTCCAGGGCTGCGCCATCGGTGAACGCGTGGTGTTCGCCGGCAGCGGCCCGTTGCTGTACCTGGTCGCGTACCAATACGCCAAGGCCGGTGCGAAGGTGGTCGCGGTACTCGACAGTTCGCCGTTCAGTGCCCAGGTCCGCGCCCTGCCCGGCCTGCTCGCGCAACCGGCCACGCTGGCTAAAGGCATTTATTACCGCAGCTGGTTGAGCGCTCACGGCATCCCGGTGCATCAGGGCGCCACCTTGCAACGCATCGAGGGCGAACACCGCGTGCGGTCGCTGAACTGGTCCGACGCAAAGGGCGAACATCAAATGGCATGCGACGCCGTCGCGTTCGCCCATGGCTTGCGCAGCGAAACCCAACTCGCCGATTTGCTCGGCTGCGAATTTGCCTGGAACCCGCTCAACCGCGCCTGGCTACCGCAACGTGACAGCGCCGGACGCAGCAGTGTCGCCGAGGTGTACCTGGCCGGTGACGGCGCCGGGATCATGGGCGCCGATGCCGCGGAAATGGCCGGTGAACGAGCCGCCTTGGCGGTGCTCGAAGACAGCGGCCACCTGATCGCGCCACAGCGCTGCGTCCAACTCGAGCAATCGCTCACCCGGATAAACACCTTTCGCAAAGGGCTGGAACAGGCCTTCATCTTCCCCGAACACTGGGCAGCCCAAACCGCTGACGAGGTGATGATCTGTCGCTGCGAAGAAGTGCGCGCCGGTGACATCCGTCAGGTTGTGCGCGAGGGCCACTGGGAAATCAACCGGGTCAAAGCCCATTGCCGCGCGGGCATGGGTCGCTGCCAGGGGCGGATGTGCGGCGCCGCCACCGCAGAAATCATTGCCGGTGAGAGTCAGCGTGCCGTGTCGCAGATCGGTCGGCTGCGCGCACAGGCGCCGGTCAAGCCGCTGCCGTTTGGCCTGGAGGTCGAATCGTGATCGAAGTCGATGCGATCATCATCGGCGGCGGCATTGTCGGCGCCTCGGCCGCCCTGTTCCTCAGCAAAGCCGGACGTCGCGTGGCGTTGCTGGAGCGGGACTTTTGCGGCTCGCATTCCAGCGGTGTGAATTATGGCGGCGTGCGGCGTCAGGGTCGACCGCTGTCACAACTGCCCTTGTCGCAACGGGCACACGAGATCTGGGAACAACTGCCCCAGTTGATTGGCATTGACGGTGAATATCAACGCAGCGGTCATTTGAAGCTCGCACGCAGCCTCGACGACTTGCGTGCGTTGCAGGATTACGCCGCCAGCAGCCAGGGTTTCGGCCTCGATTTGCAGCTACTGGATCGCGCTGAATTGCGCGCACGTTTTCCCTGGGTCGGCGACGTCGCCGTGGGTGCTTCGTATTGCCCCGACGACGGTCACGCCAACCCGCGACTGGTCTCACCCGCCTTCGCCCAAGCCGCGCGGCGCCACGGCGCACAGGTGCATGAACAGTGCGCCGTCACTGCGGTGGAGCACGACGGCCAGTGCTTTCGGGTCAGCGCCCACAACGGTCTGGAACTGCACGCGCCATGGCTGCTGAACTGCGCCGGCGCCTGGGCCGGCCACCTCGCCGAACAGTTCGGCGAAGCAGTGCCCATGCACGCCGGGCACCCGGCGATGCTGGTCACCGAGCCGTTGCCACTGGTGATGAACGCCAGCACCGGCGTCGAAGGCGGCGGCATTTATGCCCGTCAGGTCGCTCGCGGTAATTGCGTGCTTGGCGGTGGACAGGGCTTTGCCCTCGACGCGGCCCGCGCACGCCCCGGCCAGCAGGCGGTGATCGAAATCCTGCGCCAGGCCGTCGAGCTCTATCCATTTCTTGAAGGCGCCCAGGCGATTCGCACCTGGAGCGGCACCGAAGGTTATCTGCCCGACCGCCAACCGGTGATCGGGCACAGCAGCACGCAACCCGGCTTGTTGCACGCGTTCGGCTTTGCCGGCGCGGGTTTCCAGATCGGGCCGGCGGTGGGCCAGGCGCTCACCGAGATCATCTGCAACGGCGCCTCGTCGACGTCGCTGGATGCGTTTTCCATCACCCGGTTTCACTCCATTTCCGTAGCTTGATAGAGGAAGGTCGCGCCAATGAATCATTTCAAACGCACTGCACTGCTCGGATTTTCATGCCTGAGCGCCCTGCTCACGGTGACCCAGGCTCACGCCGAGCCGACGCTTTACCTGGGCATGAACGGCGGGACCATGGAGCGGCTGTACGCCGACAAGGTGTTGCCGGTGTTCGAAAAAGCCAACAACGTCAAAGTGGTCATCGTGCCCGGCACCTCCGCCGACATCCTGGCCAAGGTCCAGGCCAGCAAAGGCAACCCGCAGTTGCACGTGATGTTCCTCGACGACGGCATCATGTACCGCGCCATCGCCATGGGCCTGTGCGACAAACTTGAGGACAGCCCGACCCTGGCGCAGATTCCGGCCAAGGGCCGAATCAAGGACCAGGCCGTGGCAGTGAGCCTCGGCGTCACCGGGCTGGCGTACAACACCCGGTTATTCAAGGAAAAAGGCTGGAGCGCGCCGACGTCGTGGATGGACATGGCCGACCCGCGCTTCAAGGACAAACTGGTGTTCCAGTCGATGGCCTCGTCGACCTTCGGCCTGCACGGTTTCCTGATGTTCAACCGCATTCAGGGCGGCAGCGAAACCGACGTCGAGCCGGGATTCAAGGCCTGGCCGAACACCGTCGGGCGCAACGTGCTGGAATACATTCCGAGCTCGGCGAAAATTTCAGAAATGCTTCAGACCGACGAAGCCGCGCTGTTCCCGTTGACCCCGACTCAAGTCACCGCGCTGAAGCTCAAAGGCATGCCGGTCGAGTACGCGC
The DNA here is from genome assembly GCF_054668435.1 of Pseudomonas sp. S2_B07. Lineage (NCBI taxonomy): Bacteria > Pseudomonadati > Pseudomonadota > Gammaproteobacteria > Pseudomonadales > Pseudomonadaceae > Pseudomonas > Pseudomonas sp. S2_B07. The sequence continues at coordinate 5,854,394 of NZ_CP162769.1, read as the reverse complement.
AACCGAAGGAAGGCGCCGTGGTGCTCAACGTTGCCGAGTGCGCCATCGCCAACAATACCCAGCCGGAACTGGCACAAAAACTCGCCGCGTTCCTGCTGACGCCTGAAGCGCAAGCCGCCGCACTTGAAGACGGCGACCAGATCCCCTCCAACCCGAACACCCCGACCACCGACAAGACGCGCGGCCAGGTCGAGGCGATGAAGCATTACCTGGAAACAGCGATTGCCATCGATTGGGACCAGGTCAACGAACAGCGCCCGGCGTGGAACGCACGCTGGAATCGCAGCATCGAACGCTAGATAACCGCCCCCGCACCCAGCTCGGCAGCCACACGATTGATGTAGCAGCTGTCGAGCTCCAGGGGTCTACCCGATTCGTCCGTCGACATGACTGGATGGGTAATTACCCATCTGGTTACACTACGCCGCCGCTGCTCGGGGAGCCGGCTGACGACTTCGGGGTGACATGACAATGGCCGCTCGACTGCCCAACCGTTCGCGACTGACTCCACGCTTGCCTTCCTTGCGCAGCCTTTTCGGCAAGGCGCTTGCCGCCCCTGCCAGCGGTACGGCGGCCGGTAAAGCCGTCCACGATTACTTCCGCCAGAAAGCCCATGCCCAGGGCTACACCCTCAGTCACAGCCAGCAGCGAGTGATCGACTGCATGGCGCAAAACGCCACGGCGCTGCTTGGCGCGTCGACAAAAACGCCTCCCGGTCTCTATTTGCATGGCGCAGTCGGTCGCGGCAAGAGCTGGTTGCTCGACGGCTTTTTCCAGGCGATTGCGGTCGAGGAAAAACAGCGACTGCACTTCCACGAGTTCTTTGCCCGCTTGCATCAGGGCATGTTCACCCACCGCGATCAGCCCGATGCGCTGGCCTTCACCCTCGATGAACTGCTGAGCGACTGCCGGGTGCTGTGTTTCGACGAGTTTCACGTCCATGACATCGGCGATGCGATGCTCATCACGCGGCTGTTCAAGGCGCTGTTTCGTCGCGGCATTCTGCTGCTGGTGACGTCCAATTATCCGCCGGAAGGTTTGCTGCCCAACCCGCTCTACCACGCCCGTTTCAAGCCGGTCATCGACCTGATCCACGCCCGCTTGCAAGTGATGGAAGTCGGGGGCCCGCATGACTACCGCAGTCAGGTCAGATCCCATGCGCAGCAGGTGTTTACCCAAGGCCGGTATGTCTGGCCGGGCAGCGTGACGCAACGGCAGGCATTGAACCTGCCCGAACGCGTCACCCCGCCGCTGCAATTGGCGGTCGGCACCCGGCACCTTCAAGCGCGGCATTGCGAAGAGCGGACCATCGGGTTCACCTTTGGCGATCTGTGCGATCACCCCACGGCGGTCATGGATTATCTGGAGTTGTGCCGGCGTTTTGATCATTGGATCATCGACGACCTGCCCAACCTCGCCGACTGTTCGATGGCCGCGCAGCAGCGGTTCATCAATCTGATCGACGTTCTATACGATCAGGACAAACACCTGACACTGCTCGGTCAGCAATCGTTGCGTGAAAGCCTGAGCGGCGATGCCATCGACCTGGCGCGCACGCGCAGCCGCTTGGGTCAGTTGCTGGAAGTACGCGCACCGGCCTGACAGACGAGCCTCCTTTACCGCTATCATGTCGCCCATTTCCAGGCCACCGCGCCTTCCCCTGATCAATAGCGAACCCGCCCATGGATACCCTCGCCCAACTGCGCGCCGGCCAATTGACTGGCATCACCCGCCTGGACCTGGCCTGCGGCCTGACAGAGTTCCCTCGGGAAATCTTCGACCTGGCGGACTCGCTGGAGGTGCTCAACCTCAGCGGCAACGCCTTGCGCAGTCTGCCGGATGACCTGCATCGCCTGACCCGGTTACGCGTGCTGTTCTGCTCGGACAACCTGTTCACCGAACTGCCCGCGTGCTTGGGCCAATGCGCCGCGCTGACGATGATCGGCTTCCGCTCCAATGCCATCGAAACGGTCCCCGCCGCCGCGCTGCCGCCGTTGCTGCGCTGGTTGATCCTGACTGACAACCGCATCACTGAACTGCCCACGGAACTGGGCGACCGCCCGAACCTGCAAAAACTCATGCTCGCCGGCAACCGCTTGCAACGCCTGCCCCGCAGCCTGAGCCAGTGCCATCGACTCGAGCTGATCCGCATCGCCGCCAATCAGTTCAAGGAACTGCCCGAATGGCTACTGGCCCTGCCCAGCCTGACGTGGCTGGCGTATGCCGGTAATCCGCTGGAAACCGAAGCGGATGCCGCAGCGCTGCAAGCCACTCCGCGGATTCCCTGGGAGCAACTGCACCTGGAGCAGCAATTGGGCGAAGGCGCTTCGGGGGTGATTCATCGGGCCACCTGGGCGCAACCGGAGCAACCGGCCACGCAGGTCGCGGTCAAGCTCTACAAGGGCGAAATGACCAGCGATGGTTCACCCCTGCACGAAATGAACGCCTGCATCACCGCCGGCCTTCACCCGAACCTGATCCGCGTCGAAGGCCGAATCGTCGATCATCCCGAGCAACAAGCCGGGTTGGTCATGCAACTGATCGATCCGAGTTATCGAAACCTGGCCGCCCTGCCAAGCCTGGCGTCCTGCACGCGAGACGTCTACACCGATGACACCCGCTTCAGCGCGGGCGTGGCATTGCGCATCGCCCATGGCGTCGCCTCGGTGGCCAGGCATTTGCACCAGCATGGCATCACCCACGGCGACCTCTACGGCCACAACATCCTGTGGAACGAGGACGGTGATTGCCTGCTGGGGGATTTTGGCGCGGCGTCTTTCCACGCAACCTGCGACAGCCCTGAAAGCCGGGCGCTGCAACGGATCGAGGTGCGGGCATTTGGGGTGTTGCTGGGGGAGTTGCTGGAACGCATCGACTCGGGGTTGAGCGAGGTTGCGCGTGAGGAGCTGGAGGTGTTGCAGGAGCGCTGCTGTCACCCTGAGGTGCTGAAGCGGCCGGGGTTTGGCGAGATTGTGCGGGAACTTCAGGATCGGTGACCGCTGCGGGTCAATCGTCGGAACGCCGCCCGGAGACAGGCTCACTCCTACCTTGGATCTGTGTATGACGCAGACCCGTGCAGGAGTGAGCCTGCTCGCGATAGCGGTATTACTGAAGCAACAAATTACCCAGCCAGACCGACAAACATATCCTGCACATCATCATGGTTGTCGAGGCCTTCCAGGAACGCTTCAACCTCAGCCATCTGCTCATCGCTCAAACCGCTGACCGGATTCTTCGGCTGGTAGCCCAGTTTCGCCGACACCACCGTGAAACCTTGCTCCGGCAGTGCTTTTTGCACCGCGTCCAGGTCCGCAGGTTCGGTCAGGAACAGGGTCGTGCCCTCTTCTTCGCCCGGTTCAAAATCCTGGGCACCGGCTTCAATCGCCGCCATTTCCGGATCGGCATCCGGAGTGTCCGGGGACGCTTCGATCATGCCGACATGGTTGAAGTCCCACGCCACGGAACCGGAAGCGCCCAGTTGGCCCTTACGGAACGCCACGCGGATTTCCGCTACGGTGCGGTTGATGTTGTCGGTCACGCATTCAACGATCAGCGGTACCTGATGCGGGGCAAAGCCTTCGTAAGTCACGCGATGGTATTGCACGGTTTCGCCCAACAGGCCCGCGCCTTTCTTGATCGCGCGATCGAGGGTTTCCTTGGGCATCGAGGCTTTCTTGGCCTGTTCAACCACAAGTCGCAGGTGTGCGTTGGTGGCGGTATCGGCGCCGTTACGTGCAGCAATGGTGATTTCTTTCACCAGTTTGCCGAAGATCTTGCCCTTGGCGTTGGATGCCGCTTCTTTGTGTTTAACCTTCCACTGTGCGCCCATTACTCACTCTCTTGATCTGTGGCGCCGAGACATCTATTGGCCGACGCGTTGCGCAAGTTTATACGGCCTAAAGTTGGCAATCGACCAAAAAATGCGCCGGGTCCACCGGCTTCACCGATCGACATTTTCGCCAGCACTCGTAGGGCGATTCTGAAACAGCGATTTGCGGTGACCATTGAGCGGCGCGGTTTCGTACCCTTCGCGTCCGCAATCCAAGGCAGAAGCGCACTCGATGCACAACGACAAGGAAAGTCTCTACACCCTGACCCTCCTCGACAGCGGTTTAAGCCTGCAGGTGTTGACATTCAGTGGCACCGAAGGCCTGAACCGGCCCTACCGGTTCGACATTGAAGTGATTGGCCTGGCACCGGCGATGAACCTAGACCCGTTGCTGCAACAACCGGCCCTGCTGACGATGGGCGATCGCACCGCTGTTCACGGCATTCTTCATAGCGCCAGCCGTGAACACCGCGGCCCGCATTGCATCGGCTATCACCTGGTGCTGGTGCCTTACCTGCAAACCCTCGACCGTCACCGCTGTCGTCGGGTGTTTCATCACCTCAGCGTGCCGGCCATCCTGCGTCAATTGTTCCAGGAGCATGCGCTGCCCGAGGACAGCTATCGTCTGGAACTGGCCACCGTGCACTACCCGCCCCGGCCGTTTTGCATTCAATACGAAGAGTCCGACCTGACACTGATGCAGCGGCTGTGCGAAGAAGAAGGCATCCACTATCACTTCGAACAGCAGTGCAATGGGCATGTGCTGGTACTGGCGGATGACAGCCAGACATTCCCCCAGGAGCCGCTCGTGCTGCCCTTTCAAGAGGATGCGCCCAGCGAGACGTCTTTGCCGGTGATCAGTGAGCTGTCCCAACGTCATAACGCACGTGTCCTGCCCACCCGCCGCGTTGCCAACAATCGAGGATTTCAGGCATCGGGTGACGGCGCCGCCAACCATACCTTGGCCAAGACATCCCCCTTCACCGGTCGCCCCGCCCCCGAGCAGGCGCACCGCGAGCAACTCAGTCGCCGGTCACTGGAGCGTCTGCGTTGCCAGCATCGACAGATTGAAGGCCAAAGTGATCACGCCGGCTTGCGCAGTGGCAGCATCGTGCAAGTGATGGAACATCCCCTGTCGGGCTTCAACGATCAGTGGCTGATCACCGACGTCCAGCACGGCGGGCAACAGCCTTCAATCCTCGCCGACCAACGTCCCCGTCGCTACAGCAATCAGTTCACCGCCATTCCCTGGTCAACGGAATTCAGGCCCGCGCTCACGCAACCCCGGCCGAGCATTCCAGGCTATCAGAGGGCGTTAGTGCTGGGCGTCGCCGGACAACCGGCAGCGCTGGATGAGCAACATCGAATCCACGTGCGGCTGTGGCCAGCACTGGAAGAGGACGCGGATGAATCCATCGGCCTGTGGCTTCCCGTGGCCCTCGCCACACCGCAAGGCGGGATTGATCCCGCCAGCCTGCCCCTCGCCGGCACCGAAGTGCTCATCAGCTTTCTCGACAGCGACCCGGATCGCCCGGTGTTGTGCGCCACCGTCTTCCACCCGACCAAGCCCCGCGCCGCCTATCCACCGCGCAGCGATGGGCGATTGCTGCTCGATTGGCTGATCAATCGCTAGCCCTTGTCCGCCTTGCCGGCCGCCGCGGCAAACTTGGCCAGGCGTACGTCCAGGTGCCGTGGCCTGCGGCCGTGATCTTCGGCGCGCTCCTTGCGGCGGATGGCGTTGCGCACCATCAGGGAACCGAGGTAACGAATCGGCTCCGGCGGAAAAACCCTAAAGGACCGTTCACCAATGGTGAACGGGTCCAGGCATTGTCCAGCCCCAGGACCATCGAGGCCAGAATCTGCCCGCCCATGTGGCACGGGCCAACGCCGCTGCCGGAATAACCGAACCCGTAGAACACATTCCCGCTGGCGCTCATCTGGCCAAAGAACGGCAGACCGGTGACCGAACGATCCGACGGACCATTCCAGGTCGCCTCGACCCTGGCGTCGGCAAACGCAGGAAAGAACTCGTTCAGGCTGTCTTTCAACAACCCGGCGTACGGAGACGGCTGATCGAACACCGGCAACATCCGCCCGCCATAGGCGAAGGTGTTGCCGCCCTTGCCGAGCATGATCCGGCCGTCCGGGGTGTTGTGGTAGTAGTGCACGAAAATCCGCGAATCAAGCACGGTGACGCCGCTGGTCAGGCCGATCTCGTCGAGCAGATCGGGGCGCGGCTCGGTGATCAACATGTCGCTGGAGACAATCGCCACGCTGCGCTCGAACTGCGGGAACGCCCGGGCCATCCAGGCGTTCATTGCCAGCACCACCCGGTCTGCGCGAACGGTGCCGTTGCGGGTTTGAATCCCCGCTGGCTTGCCCTCCTCCAACCCGGTCATCGCAGTGTTCTCATGAATGCTCACGCCCAACTGCAACGCCACCCGCCGCAAACCGCGCACCAGTTTCCCGGGTTGCACGCTGGCGGCCGCCGGGGAAAACCAGCCCTCCAGATGCTTGCTGGAACCGGCCATGCGTTGCACGTCGGCGACCGGGCGCTGGGTGAACGAGTTGATGCCGTTGCGCTCCAGCGCGGCAATCACCGCATCGGTCGAGCCACACTGGGCGCGATTGGTCGCGGTGTAGAGCGTGCCATCGAGGCGGTAATCGGCCTCCACGCCATACTGTTCGCAGAAGGTGCCAATCGCGTAAATGCTGCGCTCGGATTCCTTGACCAGGCGTACCGCCTCCTCGACACCGAACAGTCGCTCGAGGGTGAAATACTTGGCCGACCACGACAACGCACAACCGCCGTTGCGGCCGCTGGCACCGGCCCCGCAGATGTCGGCCTCGATCAGCACCACATCGAGTTCCGGGTTCTGCTCCTTGAGCATGATCGCCGTCCACAAACCGGTGTAGCCGCCACCGACGATGCACACGTCTGCACGGGTATCGCCTTCCAGCGCCGGGCAAATGTCGGACGTATCAGCCTTTAAGGCCTGGTCCAGCCAAAAGGGTCTCATGGGGAAATCTCCAGTCAGATGCCCACACGCCAGCCTGCCGCCCGTGCAGCAGGCTGCGAGGGACAGGATTCAGGTACGCAGGGGTTTGATCGCCATCGCCCGATTGGGCACGAAGGGATAGTTGGTACGCAGGCCAGCCGGGCGGCTGTTCCAGTGGGGAATCAACACCAGGGCCGAGAACAAGGCGCAACCGGCGAAGACGATGAACACGGTGACCGAGTCGAAGTAGCCCGGCAGCAATCCGCCAAGAATCGCCCCGACCGAACCGCAACCGTTGACGAAACCCGCTGCCGTCGCGCCCGCCTTGGCGGTGCCGAAATCAATCGCTGCCGCACCGCTGATCATCGAGTCCGGCCCGTACAGGGTCAGGCCCATGACAAACAACAGCACGACCACCAGCAAGACGCTGCCGGTGTGCAAGGCGCCCATGAACAAGGCCAGGGTCACGGTCAGCGCCAACAGGCTGAGGACGCAGGCCGGCATGCGGCGCGCACCGAACACTTTGTCCGATGCCAGACCCAGCAGGATCGGCCCGAGCAACCCGGCCAGTTCAAACGCGGTCGGGATGATCGCCGCGCCGACCTTGCCCACCGTCGGCATTTGCTCGAACACGATCACCGGGCCCCATAGCAGAATCGCGTAACGCGCCGGTTTCAGCAGAAAGTACGCCAGGCCCAGCACCAGCACCGTGCGGTTGCGCAGGATTTCCTTCAAGGGTTCCAGGATGCTGATCTTGCTTTGCGCGTCAGCCTCTTCGGCGGTCAACTCGGGTTCGATGTCCACCGCCGGCAGGCCGACGTCTTGCGGTGTGTTGCGTTGAAAAATAAAAAACAGCACGGCGACCAGCCCAACCACCGCCGCACTGGAAATGAACGCCGCATGCCAGGTGCCGATCAGCGTATACGCCCACCAGCCCGCAAACGGCGATGCCACCAGCCCACCAAAGGCATAGCAGGAACTCCATAACCCCAGCACCCTGCCGCGCTGTTGCGCGGGGAAGAAACTGCCGAGGTTTTTGCACAGCCCGGACCAGCCGGTGGACTGCGCCAACCCTTGAATCAACATGCAGGTGGCGAAGATCGGCAGTGTCGCGTAAGTGCCCATCACCAGCGCTGCCGCCGCCGAAATCAGTAACCCGCCGAGCACCACGACCCGTGGGCCAAAGCGGTCGGCGAGCATGCCCCAGGTGAACTGCCCGAGGGCGTACGCCGCCAGGTAGATCGCGTCGAGGTTGGCCATGGCCATTTTGTCGAGCATGAAGGTGGGGTCTTCGGCGATCCCCAGTTTGGCCACGGAAAATGCTTTGCGGGTGAAGTAGAAAGCGGCGTAGGCGAGCCAGGTGATCGCGAAGATCTGCACGCGCCAGCGCTTGATGGTGCCGATGGGATTGTTCATTGTGGTTCTGACCTCAGGGTGTGAGTGTGCCGGCAGAATTGGAAGAAAACGCCTGTGTTTTTATTGTTGAGCACTGCGGTATCGCGGATTCCCTGTCGCGATACCGGTCAGATGAGTCCTGCTGTTGCACGCACAGACTCATGGCCACCGCGGCTGTTCGACTGACCAGTCACCGGGGCTGAGGTGGATAAAAACAATTACTGATTAATAAGTGAAATCGATTTATCGTATTTCCAAAATAAGCTCAGCTTGTTACTGGAGGTTTCGATGTCGGTTTCCCACGCCCAACTCAAAGCCTTCCACGCCGTGGCCGTCCACGGAAGCTTTACCAAAGCCGCCGAGCGGCTATTCCTCACGCAACCGGCGATTTCCGACCAGGTGCGCAAACTCGAGGAGCGCTTCGGTGTGTTGTTGTTTCACCGCAACAAACGCTCGGTGCGCCTGACGGATCTGGGCGAGCGCTTGCTCGCCATCACGCAACGGCTGTTCGTGATCGAGGCCGAAGCCCAGGAGCTTTTGCAGGACTCTCAAGCCTTGCAGACCGGCAGCCTGATCCTCGCGGTGGATGCGCCGGTGCACGTGCTGCCGCAGATCGCGCGGTTCTGCGAACGCTATCCGGGCATCAGCGTGAAGATTGAAACCGGCAACACCGATGAGTCGCTGTTTCGTCTGTTCAACTATCAGGCCGACCTGGCGTTGTTGGGCCGGGATGTCAGTGATGAACGGCTGATCTCGCTGCCATTGCGCAATGACCCGATGGTGGCGTTTGTTTCACGCCATCATCCGTGGGCGGATCGCGAATCGATCTGCCTTGCGGACCTGGATGACACGCCGTTGGTGCTGCGTGAAATCGGTTCGGTGACACGCCAGACGCTGGAAGAGGAAATGGCCCGGGCGGGGTTTCGCATTCGCCCGGCGATTCAGGTGGAAGGACGGGAAGCGGCGCGGGAGGCGGTGGTGGTCGGGATTGGGGTTGGGGTGGTGTCGGCCGCCGAGTTTGGTGCCGACTCAAGGGTTTGCGCGTTGCCGATTACTGATTGCAAACGGCGGCTGACGGAGACGCTGGTGTGCTTGCGTGAGCAGAGTTCGCGGCGGGTGGTGGCGACGTTTCTGGAGATGGTTCGCGAAAGTCTGGTGTAGGCAGGCCCGCGATAGCCGCACCTCGTTTCTAACTGACCGGCGCCAGATCAAAAAACGCCTGAATCAAGCGCAAATCCCGCCGCCGCTCCATGCACCCGATCATGTGCCGGTTAACCAACCCCTCGCCCACAATCGGCACCGCCGCCACCCGTGGGTCATGGCTGACTTCCACCGACGACACCACCCCCACCCCCAACTCCGCCGCCACCGCCTCGGTCACTGCTTCACGACTGTCCAGCTCCAGCAACACCCGTGGACTGACCTTCGCCGAATCGCAGGCCTGATCGAACGTGCGTCGGGTAATCGAACTCGGCTCACGCAACACCATGATCACCTGATCCAGTTCCTTGAGCTTCACGCTGGAAGCTTTCGCCCAACGATGACTTTGCGGCACCAATGCGCAAATCCGCGATTCGCTCAGTGCCTGTAAATGCAGGCCCTTGCGCGGTTCAACCTCGGTCAACACCGCCACGTCGGCGTGCTCGGACAATAACGCCGCCAGGGTTTCCTGGGCATTGCCCAGCCGCAGGTTGACGGTGATGCCGGGGTAGCGCGCGCGCAGACTGGCCAGCATCGGCATGACCATGTGCGGCCCGTCTGCCGCCACTTCAAGCCGTCCGGTCAGCAACTGCCGGTTCGCTTCGAGCATCACCTGTGCCTCTTCCGCCAGGCCGAACATGGCCCGGGTGATCGCGGCCAGTTTGGTGCCCTCCTCCGTCAGCTCCACCCGTCGTGCGGTACGGCGCAACAAGGTGATCTGGTAATGCTCTTCCAGGGCCTTGATGTGCCCGGTCACCGCCGGCTGACTGATGAACAACCGCGCGGCGGCGCGGGTAAAGCTGCCTTCGCGGGCCACGGCATCAAAGGCCCGAAGCTGAAACAGGTTCATGAATAACTCTCACTGATGGCTGGCATAACAACAAACAATTTGATTGATAACACGGCAAATTGCAATTTATGTCCCGTAGCTTCATCCCATCGAATGCGAGGACACGAGAATGAGTACTGCCGAACCCATCCTGCTTACCCCCGGCCCACTGACCACATCGGCCCGCACCCGTCAGGCGATGATGGTCGACTGGGGTTCATGGGATGACCGCTTCAATCAACTGACCGCCAGCCTGTGCGAGCAACTGCTGGCGATCATCAACGGCGGCACCAGCCACCACTGCGTGCCCCTGCAAGGCAGCGGTACTTTCGCGGTCGAGGCAGCGATCGGCACGCTGGTGCCCCGCAATGGCAAAGTATTGGTGCTGATCAACGGCGCCTACGGCAAACGCCTGGCGAAGATCTGCGAAGTGCTCGGCCGCTCCTTCAGCACCTTCGAAACCGCTGAAGACGAACCGACCACCGCCGCCGACGTCGACCGTCTGCTGCACGCCGACGCCAGCATCACCCACGTCGCACTGATTCACTGCGAAACCAGCACCGGCATCCTCAATCCGCTGCCGGAAATCGCCAACGTCATTGCGCAACACGGCAAGCGCTTGATCATCGACGCCATGAGCTCTTTCGGCGCGCTGCCGGTGGATGCGCAACAGGTGCCGTTCGACGCCCTGATCGCCGCGTCGGGCAAATGCCTGGAAGGCGTACCGGGCATGGGCTTCGTCTTTGCTCGCAAAGAGTCGTTGGCCAACGCCGCCGGCAACTCGCACTCGCTGGCGATGGACCTGTTCGACCAGCACACCTACATGGCCAAGACCGGTCAATGGCGCTTCACCCCGCCGACCCATGTGGTCGCGGCGCTGCACGAAGCCTTGCTGCAATACAACGAAGAAGGTGGCCTGCCGGCGCGGCATCAGCGCTATGCCGACAACTGCAACGTGTTGCTGGAAGACATGGCCCGGCTCGGTCTGCGCAGCTTCCTGCCCGCCGCGATTCAGGCGCCGATCATCGTCACGTTCCACGCGCCGAAAGACCCGCGTTACCAGTTCAAGGAGTTCTACGAACGGGTCAAGGCCAAGGGATTCATCCTCTACCCCGGCAAATTGACCCAGGTTGAAACCTTCCGCGTCGGCTGCATCGGCCACGTCAACCAGGCCGAGATGCACGCGGCCGTGGCGGCGGTTGCCGAAGTCCTGCGCGAGATGGAAGTGTTAGAGATCTGACGCACAACCATCTGCTACACAAATTTGCTCATCATTCCAACAGACAGGATTTGAGACATGAACTACGCAAACCCAACCAAACTCCAGGCCGCCATCCTCGACTGGGCCGGTACCGTCGTTGACTTCGGCTCCTTCGCTCCCACCCAGATTTTCGTCGAAGCCTTCGCCGAGTTCGACGTCCAGGTCTCCATCGAAGAAGCCCGCGGACCGATGGGCATGGGCAAGTGGGACCACATCCGTACCCTGTGCGATCAGCCACAAGTCGCTGAGCGTTATCGCGCCGTGTTCGGCCGCGCACCGACCGACGATGATGTCACCGCTATCTACAAACGCTTCATGCCGCTGCAAATCGAAAAAATCGCCGAACACTCGGCCCTGATTCCGGGCGCACTGGACACCATCGCCACCCTGCGTCAGCAAGGGATCAAGATCGGTTCGTGCTCCGGCTACCCGAAACAGGTCATGGACAAAGTGGTCGAGCTGGCCGCCACCAACGGTTACGTCGCCGACCACGTGGTCGCCACTGACGAAGTCCCCAACGGTCGCCCTTGGCCGGCCCAGGCCCTGGCCAACGTCATTGCGCTGGGCATCGACGACGTCGCCGCCTGCGTGAAGATCGACGACACCGTGCCGGGCATTCTCGAAGGTCGTCGTGCCGGCATGTGGACCGTGGCGCTGATCTGCTCGGGCAACGCGCTGGGCCTGGACTACGAAGGCTATCGCGCCCTCGGCAGCGATAAGCTGGACAGCGAACGCAAGCGCATCCACGCGATGTTCGAAGGCTCGCGTCCGCACTACATGATCGACACCATCACCGACTTGCCGGAAGTAATCGCCGACATCAACAAGCGCCTGGCGAATGGCGAAATGCCGCAAAGCAGTTGATCGCGGTTTTCTGCGCATAAAAAAGCGTCAGCTCCATTACGGAACTGGCGCTTTTTTGATGTCGATCACCTGAACCAGAGCGTTATACGGCACAATCACCCAAGGCAAATCCGCCAAAGCGGATTACAGTTAAGGAACGCCGTCGGTCAAGAACGGTGGTTTCAGACCAGACCTGTGAGGAACACCGTATGCCCTGGAAGAATTCCGAATCACGCTACAGCACCGTATCGATCACGCTGCATTGGTTGATGCTGGTCTTGTTGGCGCTGGTTTATGCCTGTATCGAGTTTCGCGGGATCTTTCCCAAAGGCAGTGGCGGTCGCGCGCTGATTGTTGAATCGCACTTCATGCTGGGCCTGACCGTGTTCGTGCTGGTCTGGCTGCGCTTGTTCGCCCGCAGCCTGGGACCCGCACCGCAGATCTTCCCCGCCTCGCCCAAATGGCAAATTACGTTGGCGAAGTTAATGCACTGGGCGCTGTACATTTTCATGATCGCGATGCCGATTCTCGGGTGGCTGGTCACCAGCGCCAAGGGTAATCAAGTGATGTTTTACGGCTTTGACCTGCCAATGCTGGTTTCGGAAGACAAGGCGCTGGCCAAGCAGATCCAGGAGTGGCATGAACTGGGCGGCACCATTGGCTACTGGCTGATCGGCCTGCACGCACTGGCCGGGATCTATCACCATTACGTGGTGCGGGATAACACCCTGCTGCGGATGATGCCCAAGCGCGGCTGAACACAGCTGAACGCGATCCTTGTAGCAGCTGGCGAAGCCTGCTGCGACAAGGATGGGGTGGTTACTGAAAACCCCGGCGGCCTTGCAAGCCGCCGGTGTGGATGAAGATCAAGCGTGTACCCTTTTCAAAATGCCCTGCCTCGACTTGCTCCTTGAGCATCAGCAACGCCTTGCCGGTGTACAGCGGCTCTAAAGGCACACCGCTGGCGTGTTCGGCTTGATCGATGAAGTCGAGTAACGACTGATCGACTTTGGCAAAGCCGCCACGGCTGGCGTCCAGCAGTTCGAAGTTACGCTGCGGCACACCGGCCTCTTGCAGTATCGATTCGACCTGTTGCGCCACGCCGTGATCGTCGGGCACCGCCATCGCGCCATACACACTGCGTTCACCCGCCTCGGCCAGCACCAGGCCGGCCAGGGTGGTGCCGGTTCCGCACGCCAGCCACCAGCCGTCGAAGTCGCTCCATCCCAAACGATTCAATTGATCGTCGACCATTGCCTTCAACGTTATGCACCCTCGCGCGCCACGCAGACCGCCGCCCCCTTCTGGCACTGGATACAGGTCGGGGTATTGCGCCTGCCAGGGCTGCCAGAAACCCGGTTCATGCCGCGCCCGGTAGCCGCCGTAGCCCAACCAGTGCAATTGCATGCCCAATGCCTGCAAGTCCTTCACCGTCGGGGTGTCTTGTGGATGGCCACGCAGCAGTCCCACGGTGGTGAAACCAAAGCGTTTACCGGCGGCGGCCAGTGCGTGCAGGTGATTGGAGTGAGCACCGCCCAGGCTGATGATGCCGTTGGCGCCGGCGAGGTTGGCGGCGTTGAGGTGTTCGATGAGCTTGAACCACTTGTTGCCGCTGATTAGCGGGTCGATTTTCTCCAGGCGCAGGATCGCGACTTCGATGCCGGCGGCGGTGAGCCAGTCGAGAGGGAGGGGGTCGAGGGGGGCTTGGGGTAGCCAGTCGCTGGGAGGGAGGAGCATTGGCGGTACGCATTCTGTCAAAAGACAGCAGCGTAGCAGCTGTCGAGCCCCAGCGAGGCTGCGTTCGGCTGCGAAGCAGTCGTAAAACCAACCACCGCGGTGCTCCAGATAAACCGCGGTGAATGGGTTGACGACTGCTTCGCAGCCGAACGCAGCCTCGCTGGGGCTCGACAGCGGCTACGAGGGATGTGACATGGCCTTAGAGTTCGGCGGCGAGGCGCGACCCCTGATTGATCGCCCGCTTGGCATCCAGCTCCGCTGCCACGTCCGCACCACCAATCAAATGCACGCTCTGCCCGGCCGCGACCAACCCGTCCTGCAATTCACGCAGCGGATCCTGCCCGGCACAGATCACGATGTTGTCCACCGGCAGCACCTGCGGCTCGCCGGTTTCGCCGATGCGGATGTGCAGGCCTTCATCGTCGATCTTCAAATACTCGACGCTGTTGAGCATCTGCACCTGCTTGTTCTTGAGCCCCGTGCGGTGAATCCAGCCCGTGGTTTTACCGAGGCCGTCGCCGACCTTGGATTTCTTGCGTTGCAGCAGGAACACGTCACGCGCCGGTGTATGCGGCTCAGCCTTGATGCCCGCCACACCACCGCGCGCTTCAAGGTGAGTATCGATGCCCCACTCCTTCCAGAACGCTTCGCGGTCCTGACTGGTGGCGACGCCCTGGTGCACGAGAAATTCCGACACGTCGAAACCGATACCGCCCGCGCCGATCACCGCGACACGCTTGCCCACCGGTTTGCGCTCCAGGATCACGTCCAGGTAGCTCAACACCTTGGCGTTTTCCACGCCGGGAATCGCCGGGGTCCGTGGCGCGATGCCGGTGGCGAGAATAATCTCGTCGTAACCGCCCTCGACCAGTCGAGCCACGTCGACGCGGGTGTTCAGGCATACCTCGACGTTGGTGGTCTGCAATTTACGGTTGAAATAGCGCAGGGTTTCGAAGAACTCTTCCTTGCCCGGCACGCGCTTGGCGATGTTGAACTGACCGCCGATTTCGCTGGCCGAATCAAACAGCGTCACCTGATGCCCGCGCTCGGCGGCCACCGTCGCAGCGGAAAGCCCGGCAGGACCCGCACCGACCACGGCGATTTTCTTGATCTGCTGCACCGGCAAGTAGTTGAGCTCGGTTTCGTGGCAAGCACGCGGGTTGACCAGGCAACTGGTCAACTTGCCGCCGAAGGTGTGGTCCAGGCACGCCTGGTTGCAACCGATGCAGGTATTGATTTCATCGGCACGCCCTTCAGCGGCCTTGTTGACGAAGTCCGGGTCGGCGAGAAACGGCCGCGCCATCGACACCATGTCGGCATCGCCTTCGGCCAGAATCTGCTCGGCCACTTCCGGGGTGTTGATGCGGTTGGTAGTGATCAGCGGAATGCTCACCGAGCCACGCAATTTGGCGGTGACTTTGCTGAACGCCGCGCGCGGCACTTTGGTGGCGATGGTCGGGATCCGCGCTTCGTGCCAGCCGATGCCGGTGTTGATGATCGTTGCACCGGCCTGTTCGATGGCCTTGGCCAGGGTGACGATTTCTTCCCAGCTGCTGCCGCCTTCCACGAGGTCGAGCATCGACAGGCGGAAGATAATGATGAAGTTCGGCCCCACCGCTTCACGCACGCGACGGACGATTTCCACCGGCAGGCGCATACGGTTTTCGTAGCTGCCGCCCCAACGGTCGGTGCGGTGGTTGGTGTGGGCAGCGAGGAACTGGTTAATGAAATAACCTTCGGAGCCCATGATCTCGACACCGTCGTATTCGGCGGTTTGCGCCAGTACCGAACAGGTCACGAAATCGCTGATCTGTTTTTCGATGCCTTCCTCGTCCAGCTCTTTGGGCTTGAACGGGTTGATCGGCGCCTGGATGGCGCTCGGGGCGACCTGTTTCGGGCTGTAGGCATAACGCCCGGCGTGGAGGATCTGCATGCAGATTTTCCCGCCCGCCTCGTGCACGGCGCGCGTCACGATCCGATGCTTGAGCGCTTCTTCCTCGGTGGTCAGCTTGGCTGCACCGGAATACACCCCGCCCTCGTCGTTAGGGCCGATGCCGCCGGTCACCATCAGGCCAACACCGCCGCGCGCACGTTCGGCAAAGTACGCCGCCATACGCTCGAAACCGCCAGGTTTCTCCTCAAGACCGGTGTGCATCGACCCCATCAGGGTGCGGTTGCGCAGCGTGGTAAAACCCAGGTCCAGCGGGGCCAACAGGTGCGGGTAGTGAGCGGCGGCCATTTGTAACTCCACATCGAGCGATCACGGAAAAAGTGCAGGAGCTCTTCGGCTCCCGTCAGTCATGGTGGACAGACTAAGAGTCGCATCGCTGTCACTCAATGACCGAAACTGACAAGTTAATGATCAAAATGCGCAGCCGCCCTTGGCAAGGGCCGACCGGAACCCCGGCCCTGGCCGCAAACCCTGCCATGGGTTTCAGTTGGATTGGAATTCTTAGCACTGGCGATACGTGTACCCGAGGCCTTTCTCACAACATTTACCCAGGTTTAACTCCCGACATAGCCTTGCTGATACTCACGCGGCGTGCAGCCAAATTCACGCTTGAACACCGTGTGCAGGTATTGCGCCGACTTGAAGCCGCAATCCTGGGCAATCTCGGCAATCCCGGACGTCGTGTTTTCCAACCCGGCAGCGGCAGCGGCCAGTTTGAAACGCAGCACTTCATCATGAACGCTGCGCCCCAACTTGCGACGAAAGTGCGACTCAAGAGATGACCGCGACACCCCCACATAATTCGCCACCTGCTCGGTCTTGATGCCTTGGCAAGCGTATTGCCGAATAAAGTGCAGCGCCTGCATGACATACGGGTCGTCGAGCGGTTGGTGCAAGCTGGAAGTCTGCACATTGATCCCTTCCGGCGGCACCAGGATCTGCGTGCCGGTCGAAGGCATGCCACACAGCATCTGGTGCAGCAAACGTGCGGCGGTACGGCCCATGCTGTCGGTACCCTGGATCACCGAACTGAGCGGCACCCGGGTCAGGCTGCGGGTCAGCGGATCGTTATCGATACCAATCAACGCCACCTGTTCCGGCACCGCGATCCCCGCCGTCAAGCAGGCTTGCAGCAGTTGCCGGGCCCGCGCGTCACTGACCGCGATGATGCCAATGGGTTTAGGCAGGCTGTGCAACCAGGCGATCTGCTGCGCGACGGCGCTGTCCCAAAGCGGTGCGCTGGTTTCCAGGCCACGATAAATTTCGGCGGGCAAGCCATCGCGCTGCAGCAGACGGCGGAAGGCACTCTCGCGCTCCTGCGCCCAGCGATTGGTCTGCGCTTCGGGCAGGCTGAAACAGGCAAAACGGGTCAGGCCGGCGTCGATCAGGTGTTTGTAGGCCAGATTGATCAAAGCGAAATTGTCGGTGGCCACATAAGGCATGTGCCGCGGGTAAGCGCGCTCATCCTCATAGGACCCCCCCACAGCCACCACCGGCAGCTTGATCCCCGCCAGCGCCTGACCAATGACCGGGTCGTCGAAGTCGGCGATGATGCCGTCGCCCTGCCAGCGCTCGATACCCTTCAGCCGGCAGAGAAAGTCCTCCTCCAGAAACAAATCCCAGGACGCCCGGGTGCTGCTCAGATAGTTGCCGATCCCGCTGATGATGCCGCGGTCGTAGATCTTGTTTCCATTGAACAACAGGGCGATGCGGTGGCTGGGCGGAACGGTTTTCATTGTTTTTGTCTCCAGGCCGGTCGGCACAGACTAGGCGCGCGGAGGCGGAATCTCAATACTCAAAATCGAACCCGTGTTTGGTGATTTTCGCAATCGGTCAGCGCCGGGGCGGCGTTACTATCAAGGTCAGTCAGGGCCGCTCTCAAATAACAAGGAAATTGCAGATGACCTACTTCCCCGCGGTCGTCCGGGTTCGCCACAGGACCGACCAACTGCTTCAGTCATCAGCGCTTTACGACCGGCTCCACAAGTAACCTCTCCCCCAAAGTGTTTCCCTGTGTCGCACCGCATGACCGCGACTCTCGAGACCGGACTGCTCGCCTGTACGCGCCGGTTCTCTTGTCCGCCATTGCAGTACGTTTCCAGTATCGATGTGCATCTAAACAACAATAAAAGGACATAACCCTATGAAGAACCTGAAAACCGCCCTGCTCGCCAGCTTCCTGGTCATGATCGGCAACTCGGCCATGGCTGACGCACAACACCCGAAAATCGGCTTTTCGATCGATGATCTGCGCCTTGAGCGCTGGTCCCGCGACCGCGACTACTTCACCGCCGCAGCCGAGCAATTGGGCGCCAAGGTTTACGTGCAATCAGCCGATGCCAACGAGCAGCGGCAGATTTCCCAGATCGAAAATCTGATTTCGCGCGGCGTCGACGTGATTGTCATCGTACCGTTCAACGCCACGGTGCTGAACAATGCGGTCTCCGAAGCCAAGAAGGCCGGGGTCAAAGTTCTTTCCTATGACCGCCTGATCCTGAATGCCGACATCGACGCCTACATCTCTTTCGATAACAAGAAGGTCGGCCAGATGCAGGCTGAAGGCGTGGTCAAGGCGCAACCCA
This sequence comes from Pseudomonas sp. S2_B07, assembly GCF_054668435.1. Taxonomy (NCBI): domain Bacteria; kingdom Pseudomonadati; phylum Pseudomonadota; class Gammaproteobacteria; order Pseudomonadales; family Pseudomonadaceae; genus Pseudomonas; species Pseudomonas sp. S2_B07. The sequence continues at coordinate 5,835,768 of NZ_CP162769.1, read as the reverse complement.
AGGGCAATTACTTCTTGCTGGGCGGAGCGCCGACTGACAACAACGCCAAGATCTTGCGTGAAGGCCAGATGGAAGTGCTTCAACCCTTGATCGACAAAGGCGACATCAAGGTGGTGGGTCAACAGTGGGTGAAAGAGTGGAACCCGACCGAGGCGCTGAGCATTGTCGAGAACGCCTTGACCGCCAATAACAACAAGATTGACGGCATCGTTGCGTCCAACGATGCCACCGCCGGGGGGGCGATCCAGGCCCTCGCTGCGCAGAAGCTGGACGGCAAGGTACCGGTCTCCGGCCAGGATGCCGACCTTGCGGCGATTAAACGGGTGATCGCTGGCACCCAGACCATGACCGTCTACAAACCATTGAAACTGTTGGCCTCGGAGGCCGCCAAACTGTCTGTGCAATTGGCGCGCAACGAGAAGCCTACGTACAACTCGCAATATGACAACGGCGCCAAAAAGGTCGACAGCATCCTGCTCAAACCGACGCCTTTGACCAAAGACAACATCAACGTGCTTGAGGACGACGGGTTCTATACAAAAGCGCAGATTGCCGGGCAGTAATCGCCAGGTTTTCGACGCTTGCCTGACAATATCGGGCGGCTGACAGTCAGTCGTCGCAGGCAAGCGTTCGTCGAGAAGATTTCCAATCTTTGCTTTCGTTCGAGAGTTTTCAATGTCTGACTATCTGCTGGAAATGAGAGGCATCGTCAAAGCCTTCGGCGGGGTTCGTGCGCTGAATGGCATCGACATCAAGGTCAAACCGGGCGAGTGCGTGGGCTTGTGTGGAGAGAACGGGGCCGGTAAATCGACCCTGATGAAGGTGCTGTCGGCGGTCTATCCTTGCGACACTTGGGAGGGCGACATTCTTTGGCGTGGCCAGCCACTCAAGGCCTATTCGATCAAAGAGACCGAAGCCGCCGGTATCGTCATCATTCATCAGGAACTGACCCTGGTCCCTGATCTTTCCGTCGCCGAAAACATCTTCATGGGCCACGAACTGACACTGCCGGGTGGACGCATGAATTACCCGGCGATGATCCACCGCGCCGAAGCACTGATGCGTGAGCTGAAGGTGCCGGACATGAACGTCTCCCTCCCTGTGTCGCAGTACGGCGGCGGTTATCAGCAATTGGTGGAAATCGCCAAGGCATTGAACAAGAAGGCGCGCCTGCTGATCCTCGACGAGCCCTCCTCGGCCCTGACCCGTTCGGAAATCGAGGTGTTGCTGGACATCATCCGCGACCTGAAGGCCAAGGGCGTTGCCTGCGTCTACATCTCGCACAAGCTCGACGAAGTGGCGGCGGTCTGCGACACCATCTCGGTCATCCGCGACGGTAAACACATCGCGACCACCGCGATGGCCGATATGGACATTGCGCAGATCATCACCCAAATGGTCGGTCGGGAAATGAGCAACCTCTACCCCAGCGAACCGCACGAGATCGGCGAAGTGCTGTTCGAAGCACGCCACATTACCTGCTACGACGTCGACAACCCCGGCCGCAAGCGTGTGGACGACATTTCTTTCGTGTTGAAGCGCGGCGAAATCCTCGGCATCGCCGGACTGGTGGGCGCAGGGCGCACGGAGCTGGTGTCGGCGTTGTTCGGCTCGTATCCCGGTCGCTATGAAGGCGAAGTCTGGCTGGACGGCAAACCCATCGATACCCGCACCCCACTGAAATCGATCAGGGCCGGTTTGTGCATGGTCCCTGAAGATCGCAAACGTCAGGGCATCATCCCGGACCTGGGGGTGGGACAAAACATCACCCTGGCAGTACTCGACAGTTTTTCCCGCATGAGCCGCATCGATGCCGAAGCCGAGCTCAGCAGCATCCAGCAGGAAATCGCCCGGATGCAACTGAAAACCGCGACGCCCTTTTTGCCGATCACCAGCCTCTCCGGCGGGAACCAGCAGAAAGCCGTGCTGGCCAAGATGCTGCTGACCAAACCCCGAGTGTTGATCCTCGATGAACCCACGCGTGGCGTCGATGTCGGCGCCAAATATGAAATCTACAAATTGATGGGTGCGCTCGCGGCCGAAGGCGTAGCGATCATCATGGTGTCGTCGGAACTGGCCGAAGTGCTGGGCGTTTCCGACCGAGTGCTGGTGATTGGTGAAGGCCAGCTGCGCGGTAACTTTATCAACCACGAATTGACCCAGGAGCACGTGCTCGCTGCGGCGCTCAGTCAGCCGAACGGGCATGACAACAACGATCGGAAATCTGCGTAAATGAATCAGGTTAAACAGTTGTTCACCCGCTACAAAATGCTCGCCCTGCTGATTGCCGTGATGATTATCTGGCTGTTTTTCAGCTGGCAAACCGAAGGCGGGTTTCTAACCCCACGCAACCTGTCGAACCTGCTACGGCAGATGTCGATCACCGGGATTCTCGCCTGCGGCATGGTGCTGGTAATCATCAGTGGCGAAATCGACCTGTCGGTGGGCTCGATGCTCGGCCTGCTGGGCGGGGTCGCGGCGATTCTCGATGTGGTTTATCACGTGCCGTTGCCGCTCAACCTTGCGATCGTCGCCCTCTGCGGATTGTTGATCGGCCTGGGCAATGGCTACATGACCGCCTACCTGCGCATCCCCTCCTTCATCGTCGGCCTCGGCGGTATGCTGGCGTTTCGCGGGGTGCTGCTGGGCATTACCGGCGGCACTACCATTGCCCCGGTATCGAGCCAGCTGGTCTACATGGGGCAGGGTTACCTGCCACAACTGGCGGGGATAATTCTCGGCGTGCTGTTGTTTGGCCTGGCCCTGTTCCTCACCTGGCGCCAACGCCTCAACCGCGCCCTGCATGGTTTGTCCATGCACTCGCTGCTGCGCGACAGCATACGTGTGGTACTGATCGGCGTGGTGCTGGCCGGTTTCGTCTACACCCTCAACAGCTACGATGGCATTCCGGTTCCAGTGCTGCTCCTGCTGGTCCTGCTGGGACTGTTCAGTTACGTCACCAGCCAGACCGTGTTCGGCCGCCGCATCTATTCGGTGGGCAGCAACATGGAAGCCACACGCCTGTCCGGCATCAATGTGCAGGCGGTCAAACTGTGGATCTTCGGCATCATGGGCGTCATGTGTGCGCTCGCCGGCCTGGTCAACACCGCCCGCCTCGCGGCCGGCTCACCCTCCGCCGGCAACATGGGTGAGCTGGATGCCATCGCGGCATGCTTCATCGGCGGGACGTCCATGCGGGGTGGCTCTGGCACCGTATATGGTGCGTTGATGGGAGCATTGGTGATCAGCAGCCTGGATAACGGAATGTCGATGCTGGACGTCGACAGCTACTGGCAGATGATCGTCAAGGGCAGCATCTTGGTATTGGCGGTTTGGGTAGATGTCAGTACACGGGCAGGACGTCGCTGACTCTCGTTGTCTTCACCGTCTGGACGCCCCACTCGCAGGCAAGCCGGCATAAAGCCTGAATAGAGAAACGGCTTTTTCAACCTCGAGGGAGCCCAGGGTATTTGTCAGGTCGTTTGCCGTTCACATCCTCTGTTGTCCAGCATCGCAAACCAGGTGCGTGCGGTGCTCGGGCAACAGCAGGACCAGGGACTCATCCCGCTTGGTCTTGCTTTAAATTCAGTAGGGTTTGCCGCAATAGGCCAGGTCATTCGACCCGGCTTGTTAGCCCATTCGCAGACCACAACCCTTCGCTAAATGACGCACAACAGCTGGCGGACTCAACCCGCCAGCGTCCCCAATTGTCTGTCCGGTATTGTCAATTAACCCAGACGCACTGGACGAACAGACGCTACTGACGTCGATCACCACCCACCAGAATACGCGACTGGCGCACCGCTATGAGCAGCATAAAAAATGGGCAGCCCAGGCTGCCCACACAAAAAAAGCGGACAGCCTGGGCTGTCCGCAAATATGCGCACATAGAGAGGAGCTTATCGCAACAGCGTTAGAACACCGACTGAATTTTCAGGCCGGCCACCAGTGCGTTATCGACTTCATCAACACCGCCCGGGTGAGTGATGTATTGCAGGTTAGGACGCACGGTCAGCCAGTTGGTAACGTGGAAGCCGTAGTTGATTTCGTAGTTGTACTCGGTGGTCCGCAGTGGCGAGAACAGTGGGTTCTCGTAATCAGTGACATTGTTCGCCGCGTTCACCAGCTCGGCGTTTTTCTTCACGTCATCGTTGACGTGGGTGCGGGCGAAACCGATACCCATGTCATCTTTAGGACGCGCGTCGAACGGGCCCTTGTACACAAACATCAGCGACTGGTAGTTGTCGACGAAGTTGGTGTCCTTGTCGTGGAACGTGGCGTTGGCCGCAATGTTCAGACCGCGGGTCTTGTCACCGTTGTGGCTGGTGAGTTGTTGCTGTGCAACGAACCAGTAGCCGTGTTTGCTGCTGTGGCTGCGGTAGGCGTTGCCGCTGGTGGCCGCATCATTGCCGTTGTCGTCCTTGAGAACGTCATTGGCCTCGGCGGTGCTTTTGTAGTAACCGACACGGTATTCGCCCGGCAGGTTGTTAGGGTTAGGCAACCAGACCAGTTCGACCGGTAACACGGTACCGGCGGTGCCGCTGCCGCTGAGCTTGAAGCCGTTACCGTGCTCAAGTTGCGACGGGTTCTGGTTGTACGCGCCGATCTGCGCATAGAACTCAGGCGAGATGTTGTACTTCACGCGGACCGCTGCCTGCATGACTGGCCAGTTGTACCAGATGTTGGTGGCCCAGTTACCCACCTGGGAACCGCAGAACGCCAGGTTCTGGAACTCGCACGGGAAGGTGTTGAAGTCTTCGCCTTCGCCGAAGTAACCGGCCTTGACGTCCAGTTTGCCGTCGAGGAACTGGTGCTTGATCCACAACTGGGTCAGACGAACCATGTGGCCACGGCCGTAGACTTCCTGCGAGGAACTCAAGGTGCCGGCACGCGGATCGCCTACGCGGTCGTTGGAGATGTTCTCTCCGTTACGGTTGGTGAGCTGGATCTTGGCCTGGGTGTTATCCCAACCAAACAGTTTTTCCAGGTCCAGCGCCGCCCCCAGGCCGAACTGGTCCGCGTAACGCGCGGTTTTGTCGTTGTTGTAGCCACCGTGGAGGTTGCCGCCGACTTCACCGACGTAATCCATCTTGATGTCGATGCCTTGCTCGATCAGCTTGGTCCGCTCGCCACCCCAATCACCGGTCATCCATTCGGAGTCAGCGCTGAACGCGTCAGCCGCGTGCACACTACCGGCCAGCATCATGGCTGCAACTGCTGACAACTGGCAGATAAGCTGAGCGTTGTTGTTCTTCTTCATCCCTACATCCTCGTTTTATTTTTATTAGCTTTTTAGTACGTAGTCATCTTTGCGAAGCGCTTGAAGATGTAGGCGTGGCCCCCCCCAAGCACGAGCACATTGCAACAAATGCCGGTAATTGACAATGAAAATGTTATCGGTAACATTAGCCCTGCGAACCACATCCTCCGCGCTGTGTCGCCCCACCAAAATAATTACAAACCGGCCACAAGAATGGCGTCGGGAGAAATCCGTGAGCAGAGCCTCAACCTCCAGATATTTGATTTTCATCACGATTGCGGCTGCATTCGGTGGCCTGCTGTTTGGGTACGACACCGCTGTGATTTCAGGTGCTGTTCAACCCATACGCAGCTACTTCGTCGAGCCTCTGTTCCAGAACACGGAACTGGCCCGTCACGTCGTCGGAGAGTTCAAGACCTCACTGCTGCTCGGCGCAACATTGATCTTCTGCCTCAGCCTGTACTACCTCATCCGACTCTACGGCCGTACTCGCGGTCTGATGGTCGGAGGCCTGGTGGCTTTTTTCGGCAGCTGGCTGATGCATGACCAAGTCATGTCACTGCCTGATCAGATCACCCCGAACCTGGCGAGCTCGCTCACCGGATTCACTATTTCCTCGGCCCTGCTGGGCTGCGTGATCGGCGGCTTCTGTGCCGGCTCGGTCAGTGAGCGTCTTGGCCGGCGCAACGGATTAATGCTGTCGGCTGCATTGTTCATCATCGCCAGCATCGGCTCGGCCCTCCCGGAATATTTCAATCCGCTGCCATTGCAGGACATCACCGTTTTCAACCTGTACCGCATCATCGGCGGCATCGGTGTCGGTATCGCCTCGATGCTGTCGCCGATGTACCTGGCCGAAATCGCCCCCAGCCACATCCGTGGCCGTCTGGTGTCGTGTAATCAGTTCTGCATCATCCTCGGCATGCTGGTGGTGTATTTCATCAACTACTTCATCGCCCACGGCGAACCTCAGGAATGGCTGGTGCAACAAGGCTGGCGATGGATGCTTGGCTCCGAGGTGCTGCCCGCCCTGGTCTTCCTCCTGCTACTGATCCGCACCCCGGAGACACCTCGCTACCTGGTGATGCGCGGTAAACACGAACAGGCCTCGCGCGTACTGGAAGCCATCAACGGTAAGGACAAGGCGCCAGCCATCCTTCAGGAAATTCGCGCCTCGTTTGCAGAGAGTGCAGCCGACGCGCCGTGGATGTCCTTTGGCGGTCTGCTGATTGCCATTTCCCTTCTGCTGTCGATTTTCCAGCAGTTCATCGGCATCAACGTGGTGCTGTATTACGCGCCGGAAATCTTCAAGAACATGGGCAGTCAGGGCGATGCCTCGCTGCAACTGACCATCATCGTCGGTGCGGTCAACCTGATCTTCACCATTGCCGCCATCGTGCTGGTCGACCGCGTCGGGCGTAAACCGCTGATGATCATCGGTGCGCTGGTGATGGGCATCAGCATGCTGGGCCTGGGGACATCGTTCTACCTGCAGAACCTGGGTGTGACCGCGATGCTCTTGATGCTGAGCTATGTCGCCGCCTTCGCGGTGTCCTGGGGGCCGGTGGTCTGGGTCCTGCTCTCGGAAATTTTCCCGAACAGCATCCGGGGCGCCTTGTCCATCGCCGTCGCCGTACAATGGCTGGCGAACCTGTTGGTCTCCTGGAGCTTCCCGATCATGAACGACAATGCCTGGCTCAATGAAATGTTCAACCATGGCTTCGTTTACTGGGTGTACGGCGTAATGGGGTTGCTTGCCGCTGGCTTCGTCTGGCGCTGGGTTCCGGAAACCAAGAACAAGACGCTGGAAGAAATGAGCACCACCTGGAAAACCAGGACTGTCACTGCCGCCAAACTGAGCGCCGAACCCGTCTGAATCTCCGGCCCTGCGCTGCGGGGTCGCTTTTTTTGTTGTTGAGGATTGATGCAATGACCCAGGCAAATGCCCAATACCCAAGCCTTTGCGACCGCACGGTGTTCATTACCGGTGGCGGCAGCGGCATCGGCGCGGCACTGACCCGCGCGTTCCACCTGCAGGGCGCACGCGTGGCTTTCATCGATATTGCCGAGGAGGCCAGCCTTCAACTCGTCGCCGAGCTCCAAGCGCAAACCGGTCGTGCTCCGTGGTTCCGCCTCTGCGATATCCGTGACGTGCCATCACTGCAGGCGGCGATTCATGAAGCCGGCGAGGAGCTGGGGCCGGTCCGCGTACTGGTCAACAATGCTGCGCGCGACGATCGCCACGACTGGCGCGAGATCGATACCGCCTATTGGGACAATGGGATGGCGATCAACCTGCGGCCCCTGTTCTTCGCTATCCAGGCGGCAGCGCCGCAAATGATCGCTGCGGGTGGCGGCTCCATCATTAACTTCGGCTCCATCAGCGTACAACTGGCGCTCGGCGGCTTGTCCAGTTACGTCTCCGCCAAGGCAGCGGTGCATGGACTGACACGCAGCCTGGCACGTGACCTGGGTGCTGACGGCATCCGCGTCAATACCGTGGTGCCTGGGTGCATCATGACGGAACGGCAATTGGAGAAATGGATCTCCCCGGCCGACGAGGCGCGTATCCAGGAGCACCAGTGCCTCAAGTTGCGCCTGTTGCCCGAGCATGTGGCGCCGACCGTGCTGTTCCTCGCGGCGGATGACAGTGCCCAACTCACGGCCCATGAATTTCCGGTAGACGGCGGCTGGGGTTGACCATGAGCGCCTCATTGAACATCGCAGTTCCCCTGACAATGAGCCTGGGCGAATGTCCATTGTGGGACCACCGTCATGATCGCCTGCACTGGATCGACATCCATGCCGGACGGATCTATAGCTGGACGCCTGGCGACAACGTCGAACCGCACATCATCGAACTGGACGAGCCCGTAGGCAGTCTGGCACTGAGTGCCGACGGCCTGCTCGCCGCCACCGCAAGTGGCCTCTGGCGACTCGATCGCGACGGCCATAAACGTCACGTGGCCGCCAACCCGGAATGGCTCCAAGGCACCGGTAATCGCTTCAACGATGGCCGCTGCGATGCCCGGGGACGCTTTTGGGTCGGCACCCTCGACCGCAACGAGACCGCGCCCAGTGCGGCACTCTACTGCTGGAACGGTGACAGCCTCGACTGCCACCTCGGCGGGCTGGCGATTTCCAACGGGCTGGCCTTCAGTCCGGACGGGGCCTGGCTGTACCACGCCGACTCACCGCGCCGGCAAGTCTGGCGCTATCCCTATGACATGCAAAATGGCCAGCCGGGCCCGGGCGAGCCCTGGATCGATCTCGATACCCTTGGCCTCCCGGGTGTTCCCGACGGTGCCGCGGTGGACAGTGCGGGACGCTACTGGTGCGCGCTCTATGGCGGGGCACAGGTCGCCTGTTTCGACGCTTGCGGTCACCACCTGTTCAGCATCGACCTGCCCTGCCCACACCCGACCATGCTGGCGTTCGGCGGCGCCGAATTGCGTACGCTGTATGTCACCACGGCACGCCAGCACTTGTCGCCGGAGCAAACCGCACGCTGGCCGCACGCAGGGAGTTTGTTTGCCTGCCAGGTTGACGTGCCAGGACTGGCCGAACCTGTACTGGGCAACTGAAAGACTTTTTTGCAGAACGTTTACGGCTTGAAATGTTACCGATAACAGATCTGTTTTTGCGGGTAAGGCCTTCCCCTGATCCCCTGAAGACCGCCCCTAATCCGGCGCCAGCGCCTGATCAAGAGAAACCACATGAACACAGTTAAACGCCCGCTACGCAGCCAACAATGGTTTGACGATCCCGATCATGCCGACATGACCGCCCTCTACGTTGAGCGCTTCATGAACTACGGCATGACACGCGAAGAGTTGCAGTCGGGCCGCCCGATCATCGGTATCGCCCAGACTGGCAGCGACCTTGCACCCTGCAACCGCCACCACCTGGAACTCTCCCAGCGGACCAAGGCCGGTATCCGTGATGCCGGCGGCATCCCCATGGAATTCCCGGTTCACCCGATGGCCGAACAGACCCGACGCCCCACGGCCGCGCTGGATCGCAATCTGGCCTATCTGGGGCTGGTGGAAGTCCTGCATGGTTTTCCACTGGATGGCGTTGTCTTGACCACCGGTTGCGACAAAACCACCCCCGCCTGCCTGATGGCCGCCGCGACAACGGACCTGCCCGCCATCGTGCTGTCGGGCGGACCGATGCTCGACGGTCACCATAAAGGCCAGTTGATCGGTTCCGGCACCGTGCTCTGGCACGCACGCAATCTGCTGGCCAGCGGCGAAATCGACTATGAAGGCTTCATGGAAATGACCACGGCGGCCTCACCGTCGATTGGGCACTGCAACACCATGGGCACGGCGTTGTCGATGAACGCCCTCGCCGAAGCGCTGGGCATGTCCCTGCCCGGCTGCGCGAGTATTCCAGCGGCCTATCGTGAACGCGGACAAATGGCCTATGCCACCGGCAAACGCATCGTTGAAATGGTCCGCGAAGATATTCGTCCTTCACAGATCATGACCCGCGAAGCGTTTGAAAATGCGATTGCCGTAGCCTCGGCCCTGGGCGCCTCGACCAATTGCCCGCCACACCTGATCGCCATCGCCCGCCACACCGGCATTGATCTTGGGCTGGAAGACTGGCAACGCATCGGCGAAGACGTGCCACTGCTTGTCAACTGCATGCCGGCCGGCAAATACCTGGGCGAAGGCTTCCACCGTGCGGGCGGTGTCCCTGCGGTCATGCACGAACTGCAGAAAGCCGGTCGACTGCATGAAGACTGCGGCACGGTCTCAGGCAAGACCATTGGCGAGATCGTCAGCAACGCGGCGGCCAGCGATACCGACGTGATTCACGCCTATCAAGACCCGTTGATTCAGCGAGCCGGGTTCATCGTCCTGAGCGGCAACTTCTTCGACAGCGCGATCATGAAAATGTCGGTGGTGGGCGAAGCCTTCCGCAAGACCTACCTGTCCGAACCCGGCGCGGAAAACAGCTTCGAAGCCAGGGCCATCGTTTTTGAAGGCCCCGAGGACTATCACGCGCGGATCAACGACCCCTCCCTGGAAATCGACGAGCGCTGCATCCTGGTCATTCGTGGCTGCGGCACCGTGGGTTATCCAGGCAGCGCCGAAGTGGTCAACATGGCACCACCGGCAGCACTGATAAAACGAGGCATTGATTCACTGCCTTGCCTGGGCGATGGACGCCAAAGCGGCACCTCGGCCAGTCCGTCGATCCTGAACATGTCGCCGGAAGCGGCCGTGGGCGGAGGGTTGGCGTTACTGAAAACCAACGACCGCCTGCGCGTGGACCTCAATACTCGCCGAGTGGACCTGCTGGTCGACGAAAGTGAGATGGCCCATCGGCAGTCCGAGCTGAAACCTTCATTCCCGGCTTCGCAAACCCCTTGGCAAGAGCTCTATCGGCAACTGGTTGGCCAGCTCTCGACGGGGGGTTGCCTGGAACCCGCCACGTTGCATTTGCGGGTAATCGCCCGGAGCGGCAATCCGCGTCACTCCCATTAATTCAACCGCTGTCGCAAGAGGGTTTCGTACATGTCCCAAACATCCACAGCAACTACTTTGGCGGATTTGAATGTCCTGGCTCAGGGCCTCGGCGAAGGCACATGGATCAGTCGTGTCTGGATCCCGGGTTACGCTGCAGGCCCCTCCGTCGTTTTGGTCCGCGACAGTCAGGTCTATGACATCAGTGCTCGAGTGGCGACTGTTTCAGCGCTGCTTGAGCTTGACGATCCCGTCAGCTATCTGCGCGATTTGCCTTTGGATCAAGCGCTGATCAGCGTCGATGATCTACTGCGCAACAGCGACGCCGCCGTGCGCGATGAAACCCGACCGTGGCTGCTGGCGCCCATCGACCTGCAAGCTGTGAAGGCTGCCGGCGTTACATTTGCCACCAGCATGCTGGAGCGAGTTGTCGAAGAACAGGCCAAGGGCGACCCCGCCAAGGCAGATAGTATTCGTGCCAGTCTGGTCGAGAGTATCGGCACTGACCTCGGGCAAATCGTACCCGGTTCCCCCCAGGCGCTGACCCTCAAGGAGGTGCTGATCGCTCAGGGAATGTGGTCACAGTACCTCGAAGTCGGGATCGGTCCCGACGCCGAAATATTCACCAAGGCTCAACCCCTGTCGGCGGTGGGTTACGGCGCGGACATCGGCATTCACCCCAAATCCAGTTGGAACAATCCGGAGCCCGAAGTGGTGCTGGTCGTCTCCAGCCGCGGCAAAGTACAGGGCGCCACCCTGGGTAATGACGTCAACCTGCGCGACTTCGAGGGCCGCAGCGCCCTGCTGCTGTCAAAGGCCAAAGATAACAATGCGTCGACGGCTCTGGGCCCATTCCTGCGGCTGTTCGATGAAACCTTCGACATCGACGATGTGCGTCGCGCCGAGGTGGCTTTGCGGGTCGTCGGCAACGACGGCTTCATCATGGATGGCAGCAGCTCGATGAACCAGATCAGCCGCGACCCGCTGGATCTGGTCGCTCAAACGCTCAATGAGAACCATCAGTACCCGGACGGTTTTGTCCTGTTTCTCGGCACCCTGTTCGCTCCCAAGCAAGACCGTGACCAACCGGGCGGAGGATTTACCCATAAAGAGGGCGACCTGGTTGCCATCAGCAGCGCCAAATTTGGCACGCTGGTCAATCGGGTGACGACCAGTGATCGCGCACCCGCCTGGCAGATGGGCTATCGCTCGCTCCTCGAAAACCTCCATGGCCGTGGCCTGTTAGAGGCCGCCATTACACCCCGCTGATCCCTATTCGCTGTCGGAGGACTTATGACTGCAATCCTTGGCCACAACTACATCGCCGGTGCCCGCAGCGGCGCTGGCGATATCCGTCTGCAAAGCATCGACGCCCAGAGCGGCGAACCGCTGCCCGCAATCTTTCTACAAGCAACCGAGGCAGAAGTGGACGCCGCGGCTCAGGCCGCCGCCAGTGCCTATCCGGCATACCGAGCGCTGCCCGCGTCGCGTCGCGCCGAATTCCTCGAAGCCATCGCCGCCGAACTGGATGCCTTGGGTGACGATTTCATCGCCACGGTCTGCCGTGAAACCGCCCTTCCGACCGGTCGTATCCAGGGCGAACGCGGCCGCACCAGCGGCCAGATGCGCCTGTTCGCCCAAGTGCTACGCCGCGGGGACTTCTACGGCGCACGCATCGACCAGGCCCTACCGCAGCGTCAACCGCTGCCCCGCGCCGACCTGCGCCAGTGCCGCATGGGCGTTGGTCCGGTCGCCGTGTTCGGTGCCAGCAACTTTCCACTGGCCTTTTCCACGGCTGGCGGTGATACCGCTGCTGCTCTCGCAGCCGGCTGCCCGGTCGTGTTCAAGGCGCACAGTGGTCACATGGCGACGGCCGAGTTAGTCGCTGACGCGATCCTGCGCGCAGCCGTCAAGACCCGGATGCCAGCCGGCGTGTTCAACATGATTTACGGCAATGGTGTCGGCGAGCAGTTGGTCAAGCACTCGGCGATCCAGGCGGTCGGCTTCACCGGTTCGCTCAAGGGCGGCCGTGCCCTGTGTGACATGGCTGCTGCGCGCAAGCAGCCAATCCCGGTGTTCGCCGAGATGTCCAGCATCAACCCGATGGTGCTGTTGCCTCAGGCACTCCAACAGCGAGGCACGCAGATTGCTGCCGAACTGGCCGCCTCGGTGGTCCAGGGCTGCGGGCAATTCTGCACCAATCCAGGGCTGATCATCGGTATCAGCTCGCCTGAGTTCAGCGCTTTCCGCGATCGGCTCTCGAGCATCCTCGCCGATCAACCGGCACAAACCATGCTCAACATCGGCACCCTCAAAAGCTACACAGCGGGCGTCGAGCGTTTACAGGCACATCCTGGCGTACGCCACCTGGTGGGGCAGCTACAACAAGGTAACCAGGCCTTTGCGCAATTATTCCAGGCCGACGTCGAGTTACTGCTGCAGGGTGAAGAATTACTGCAAGAGGAAATATTCGGTCCGGCGAGCGTGGTGGTCGAAGTGGCTGACCGTGAACAATTGCAACAGGCGTTGGCAGCCCTGCAAGGCCAACTCACCGCGACCCTGATCGCCGACCCCGACGACCTTAAAGACGCTTCGGATCTGGTCGCACAACTGGAACAAATCGCCGGTCGGTTGCTGCTCAATGGCTACCCTACGGGAGTGGAAGTCTGCGACGCGATGGTCCACGGTGGCCCCTATCCAGCCACCTCGGATGCCCGCGGCACGTCAGTCGGCACCCTGGCCATCGACCGTTTCCTGCGGCCGGTCTGCTACCAGAACTACCCGGATGAACTGCTTCCAGAGGCACTGCGCAACGCCAACCCATTGGGTATCTGGCGCTTGGTAGACGGTCAGAACAGCAAGGAAGCGCTGGCCTGACGAATCCGCCCACCGGGCAGCCATAAAAAAAGAGCCCCTGGTTTCCTCAAACCCGGGGCTCTTTTTTGCTTCGTCATGGACGCTCGGATCACGCCCGCTCAAGGATTTTTCAGGTACTTTCCCGCGCCAGTACTTTGAACTCCACCACATCGCACTCTCGCGGGCGTGGTAATCCGTGGCGTTGAGCCGCCGCGCTGTTCAACAGCAACTGACCTGCGCGTCTACCAATCCCATAGGGATCAACCGAGACCGTGGTGATGGTTGGCGTGCAGTAACGCGACACCTCAAAGTCACCAAAACCGGCTACCGCAATATCACCGGGTACACTCAGGCCCATCCGATGACACTCCATGATGGCGCCGAATGCTGACAGATCACTGACGCACATCACCGCATCGGTGTCCGGCCATTTTTCCAGCAGGCGCTTCACCGATTCACCGCCATGACTCATGGTAATCGGTGACTCGCCATACTCCACCAGTCGTGGCTCTCCGGCGCCCAACGCGGCGACGGCCTGAAGATAACCTTGCTGACGTTGCTGACCCCGATGATCGAGTCCCGATGCGCCACCGATGTAACCGATGCGCCGATAACCACGGTCATACAGATGCTCGAACAGCGCGGCCGCGGCGGCCACGTTGCTGAATCCGACCGATTGTTCAATCGGGTCTTCAGGAATGTCCCAGGTCTCGACTACAGGGACCTGGGCTTGTCGCAACAACTTACGGGTGTCGTCCAGGTGCGCGCTGCCGGTCAACATCACCCCTACCGGGCGATGGCGCAATAACGTACGTACCAATAACGCCTCTTGGTCCAGGTGGTAATCGGTATCCCCCAACAGCAAACACAAGCCATGCTCCCTGACGATGTCGTTGAGACCTCGCACGGTATCGGCAAAGTTCGAACTCGCCAAGGACGGCACCAGGGCCACGATAAACTCCGAGCGCCCGGAAGACAGGGTGCCGGCAGAGGCATCGGGCAAATAACCGAGGCGATCAATCGCAGCGTGGACCAGCGCTTGAGTACGTTCTGAAACATCGCGCCCGGCCAGGACGCGAGAAACGGTCATCTTGGAAACGCCAGCCAGCTTGGCGACGTCAGCCATACGAGGCGGCGATGGCATTTTGTCTAATTCATCGAGACTCATTGACGTCCTGTTTTCCCTGAAAAAAAGGTCGCGACAGCCGGTCAACCCCCGCTGCGTACGCTGATAGCAACTGATTATACATACGCATGGGCAGGTCTACCTGCCGGACATGCGCAGCATCTTGCGAAGGCCGGACGAGCATCTTTACAACGCCAACGTTAGCGGTAACATCAATTGATCAAGCCATTAACCAGGACTCTCTACGTGGCAATTACCCAAGCATCCTTTGGCTTTCATCATGAACAAGAAGTCACGGCCTATACGCTGACCAACCGCAACCACTGCCAGGCCCGCCTCATCACTTTCGGGGCCCGGTTGGTAGAAATGCATGTCCCGGACAAACACGGCAAAGCCTGCGATATCGTGCTGGGCTTCGATACACTCGAGCCGTACCAGACAAGTGACACCTATTTCGGCGCAACCTGCGGCCGCTACGCAAACCGCATCAGGAACGGCCTTTTTTTCCTGGACGGCCAGCGTGTCGAGGTGGCCTGCAATGAACCGCCGAACCACCTCCACGGCGGGGAGCAGGGCCTGGATAAACAGATATGGGACGCGACATTCAACGAAAGCGAAAACTCCGTCACCTTCAGCCATGTGTCGAAAAAGGGCGATTCAGGCTTCCCGGGCGAGTTGTTGCTCAAGGCAAAATACACCCTGACCGACGACAATCGCCTGCTCATTACCCTGCAGGGCAACACTGACGAAACCACCGTTTTGAACATGGTCCATCACTCCTACTGGAACATGGCGGGTCATGACTCGGGCAGCGTCGTCGGGCAGATGCTGAGCGTGGAAGCAGACTTCTACACCCCGGTCGATGAACAGTTGCTGGCCACCGGTGAGGTGTTGGCCGTTGCCGGAACGCCCTTCGATTTCCGCGAGGCCAAGCGCATCGGGCAAGACATGGAACACAAGGGGGGCTACGACCATAATTGGGTGTTGCGTGGAGCCAGCCCGGCCATTCACCCGGTCGCCAGTTTGTGGGATACAGTCTCCGGACGGGGCTTAACGCTTAAATCCACGGAACCCGGCGTACAAATCTACACTGCCGGACACCTTGGCCCTGCAGTCATTGGCAAAGGCAATACGCCTTATTGCAGCTACGCAGGCGTTGCATTGGAAACCCAGAAATTCCCCGACTCACCGAACTTCGCCCACTTTCCGACAACGCGCCTTGAGCCCGGCGAAACCTACTGCCACGAGATGGAAATCCAGTTTTTCGCTCGCTGACTGCAAAGCCATGACAGAGGTTGCAGGCGGCAATGAGCGGGTTGCTTGCCTGGAACCGCTCGTCCATGAGCGTAATCGGGATCCTGAGCGCTCCAGCGTTGGCCTTCACCCTACGGCGTGATGTCTTTGGTGAGCATCGCCTTGGGGATCAGCAGAATCAGCACACAGCTGACCAGCAAACAGCCACCCAGCACATAGGTGCCATTATTCATGTCGCCCGTCAGGGTTTCGGCTGTGGCGGTGATCATCGAACCGGTGAAACCCGACAGGTTTCCGATCGCGTTGATCATGCCAATACCCGCCGCCGCTGCCACACCGGATAACACTGTGCCAGGCAACGTCCAGAAAATCGGCATCAGACTCAACAAACCTGAGGCGGACACGCTCAGGAAGAAAATAGACACCGGCAGGTTATGGGCAAAGATGGCACTGCAAATCAACCCCACCCCGCCGATAAAGGCAGGAATCGCCGCATGGAATCGGCGCTCGCCGGTTTTGTTGGAGTGCCAGGCGTTCAGTGTCATTGCAACGATGGCGGTGGCGTAAGGAATGGCCGTCAGCAAGCCAATGTGCAGCGTATTGGAAATACCTGTCGCCTTGATGATCGTCGGCATCCAGAACGCCAGACCATAAAAGCCAGTATTGAACGTCAGCAATATCAACACCAACAACCAGACCCGACCATTGAAGATTACATCCCGAAAGCTGGACGCCTTGGTCGTGTTATCCCGGTTGAGGTTGTTTTTCAGCAGTTTTTTTTCTGCGGCATTGAGCCATTTCGCTTTGTCGATGTTATCGACCAGCAACGTCACTACCACGACCGCCATGACCAGCGATGGAATGCCTTCGATGATCAGCATCCACTGCCAGCCAGCCATGCCATTAACACCTTGCATGGCGCCCATCAACCAACCAGAAAGGATCCCGCCCAGAGTCAGGCTGATCGGCATGGCCATAAGGAAACCAGCCATGACACGGCTCTGTCGATGGGTCGGAAACCAGTAGTTGAGGTAAAGGATCACGCCAGGGAAGAAACCGGCTTCGCATATCCCGAGCAGGAAGCGCAGCACGTAGAACATGGTCGTCGATTCAATGTGACAGAATTTTGCCAGAGGCACGGTAAATGCCACGGCAATAGAGACGATGCTCCAGGAGAGCATGATCCGCGCGATCCAGAGGCGGGCGCCAAAGCGATGCAGGAACAGATTGCTCGGCACTTCAAAGAGAAAATACCCCCAGAAGAAAATACTCGCACCGAGGGCGTAGACCGTATTGCTGAATTGCAGATCGTTGAGCATATCGAGCTTGGCGAAGCCAATATTGACGCGATCCAGGTACGCCGCCATGTAGCAAAACAGCAGGATCGGCAGAATACGCAGAATCACCTTTCGATAGGTACGATCCTCAAAGGTAAGCTCCGCCGCGCCCTCTCCTGTAAGAGGACGTTGAGATACTGATTCCATGGTTTGACCCCAGGCATGTCGTCATGCCGTTTATTTTTGTTTTGGCTTGCGATCCTCTGTCTCACGAACTGATCTTGATAAATCCGTACGGGAGGTAAAATCTGCAAGCGACCTGTTACCGGTAACATTTTTAATTTAACAGGTCAGCTCCGAGCAATGCAAACAGGTTCGCTTCAATATTTTTGGGCGGTTTGCCTACGGGTAGGCATCCGCTTCACGCACAGCGTGTTGTTGCGGCAGGAATCTTGACCAGCCGATTACAACCCGGTCCCAGATAATCCAAGGCGGAAAATAGCGATTCAATTGCACTCAGGAATGTGCCAACCACGCCCCCTCAAATTCACGTATCAGGTTTTTAAAGCACACCTGCAAAGCGCGCATTGAGCCTCACTTCAAGAAGTCGAGACCCACGTCGATTTCATCAGCATGAAAAAAACGCACAAGGGATGGAAATTTTTTCTCCAACCCATTGATTTGCCATACCCTGCGATTCTAAACATACTGAAAATCCATGCCTGCACACGGCCGTTGACTGCTTCCCCATGCGCAAACTTCTGTACCTGACCTTTTCCATGGCGATCATTGCCGCCCTTACCACTTACGCGATGTGGGCCGCGGATCGTCCGGTGGGCCATTACCTGTCGGACTTGCGTATCAACCTGGCCATCGATCAAGGCACGCCCGCAGATCGCGGCAACCTGCTGGGCATCCAGCCCGAACTGTTCCCGACCGACTATCAAAGCCCCGAGCGCCTGCACCGCAAACTCGCGGCGTATTTGCAGAAGGCCCAGGATCAGGGCCTGCTGAACGACAAGACCATCGTCGTGCTGCCCGAACATGTCGGCACCTGGCTGATGGTCAGCGGCGAGAAAGATGAGCTGTACCAGGCGACGACGCTCCAGGAAGCGATGAACTGGCTGGCGGCGAGCAATCCGT
Organism: Pseudomonas sp. S2_B07; assembly: GCF_054668435.1. Taxonomy (NCBI): domain Bacteria; kingdom Pseudomonadati; phylum Pseudomonadota; class Gammaproteobacteria; order Pseudomonadales; family Pseudomonadaceae; genus Pseudomonas; species Pseudomonas sp. S2_B07. The sequence continues at coordinate 5,817,375 of NZ_CP162769.1, read as the reverse complement.
TGCAGTTCGTTCGTGCACTGATCAGCGCCAAGGGCGACAGCCGGGTCGACGATGCCCATTTGCGGATGAAAGCCAAAGGCATGGCCAAGAATTATCAGGCTCTGTTCGGCGGGTTGGCGAAGGAGTTTCATGTGACGCTGGTGGCAGGCACCATCGTGCTGCCGGAGCCCAGCGTGATAGACGGCACGCTGAAAATCGGCCGCGGTGCGCTGTACAACAGCAGTGTGATCTTTGGTCGTGATGGCCTGCCGATCGGCCAGCCTCAACGCCAGATGCACCCGGTGTTCGAGGAACCTGAGGACATCAAGGCCAATGAACAACAGGCTCTCACCGTCATCGATACGCCGGCCGGACGCCTGGGCGTGTTGATCGGCAGCGACAGTTGGTACCCGGACAATTACCGCAAACTCGATGATCAGGGCGTGCAACTGGTCGCCGTTCCGGCGTACGTCATCGGCCGTGACACCTGGGATAAACCGTGGCGCGGTTACCGCGGATTGCCGACACCCGCCTCCGTCAGCCTCAAGCCCGGCGAACTGAGCGAAGGTCAGGCCTGGCATCGCCTGACCCTCACCGCCCAACCGCCCGCGAGCCGGGCCATTGCCGGCATGAGCGTGTTCCTGCGTGGGCAGTTCTGGGACAAGGGCAGCGCCGGGCAAAGCTTTCTCAGCAACAACGGTCAACAGTTCGCCGACGGCAATGCCCGCGGCGCGCGGTTGCTGAACCTCTGGTTGTGATCCATGAAACCGCTACCGATGCGCCTCGGGGATTTATCGGTGGGTTTCGTCCATAGCCTGGCCGATGCCGTACACAGCCACGGAGTAGACCCGCAGCCGCTGCTCGACCAATACGGGCTGGACGCGGCCCGGTTGGCGGAGCCCGGTGCCCGGCTGTCGATCCCGCGCTATATGCGTTTGGGCCATGGGGCTATTCAACTGACGGGCGATCCCGCGCTGGGTTTGCGCATGGGCCAGCTCAGTCGCCTGAGCCAGGCCGGCCTCGCTGGCGTCACGGCCGCGCAGGCGCCGACGGTTCGAGAGGCCGCACGCTGCCTGATTCGTTTCGAAGCCTTGTACGGCTCCAACTATCGCGGTCAGTCGAGCTTTCATGAAGACGCTCAGGGCGCATGGCTGCGCTTCTATTCCATCAGCCCCTACAACGCCTACAACCGCTTTGTGGTGGATTCGATCATCGCCGGCTGGTTGCACCAGTTGTCCAGCATCAGCCCTGCCCCGCTGCGCGCAGAGCGCATCGAAATCGAATTCGACGCGCCGGAATACCGCGAGGCCTATGCCCTGCTGGGCGATTGCCCGATCCAGTTTGCTGCCGAGCACAATCAACTGCGCCTGAGCCTGGCCAGCCTCGCCCAACGCAACCCGGAACACTGTCCGAGCACCTGGCGGCATTTGCTGCAACTCTGTGAACGGGAACTGGAGCAGCTGACGCGCACCCGTAGCCTGCGTGAACGCATCACTCAGTTACTGGGGCCGTTGCTCAATGGTGGCCGGGAACCCGACCTGGAAGAAGTGGCGGCACGCCTGAAGCTGCCCACCTGGACCTTGCGCCGCAAACTGGCCGAAGAGGGCACGCAATTTCGTGCGATTCTCAACGACACCCGTCGCGACCTGGCCATGACCTACATCCGCGATACCGAACTGGCGTTCGGAGAAATCGCCTACCTGCTGGGTTTCGCTTCAGCGGAAGCCTTCCAACGGGCCTTCAAGCGCTGGAACGGCCAGACACCCGGCGAGTTTCGCCGCAGCCATCGCCAATCCGCTTGACGCTTACAGCTCTGTAGCGTCTTCGGCGGGTTCTAGCGGGTCCAGTTCAAACGCCTGGTACTCGAGCAGTTCTTCTTGATAATCGTCCATTTTTGAATCCCCCAGCGCTCGTTAAAAAAATGCCTGAATAAATGACCAGCGCCTTGAGCATAAAGTGCCCCCGTGAAAGAAAAATGACGCGGGCGCACCGCTCAGCGGCTACTTAATAAAACGTAGCAGTCGGTCAGGAATTTATCACAGGATTTTTTCGACACAGGCTGTAGGACTGCAGCCTGACTGACGCAGATCAACGTTAAGCGCCTACAGGATCGGTGTCGTCTGACCCGACCCCATGGATAAACGCTTACTGACCAGAGATGGGCATGGCCGGAATCGGCTCGCTAGGTGGCGGCAGGTCCGACTGTGGTGGTGGCGTGACCGCTTCTGCGGTCGGTGCCGGTTCACCGTTTTGTGCTGGGGTAATCGGTGCTGTCTCGGCCGGCGGAGCAACCGGTTCAGAGGCCGCAGGAACCGGTGCAGGCTCAGCAGCCGGTGCGGGTGCGGGTGCGGGTGCTGGCGTCGGTTCCACAGGCGTTGGCGCCAACGCTGCAGGCGCCGCTTTGGCCTCAGGCACGCCCAGGTCAGTCTTTGGCTTCTCGACGATGTGTGCGGCTTTCTTCGCTTCCGGAGGCAGGAACAATTCGACCAGGGTGAAAAAACGCTCGTAGAACTTGGCTGACGAAACGGTTTCGCTGGCGACCTTGACCATCGAGTCGTCGGACGAGCCGATCGGCATCGACACCGAGCCCAACACACCGACACCCAGGCTGGCGGAGTTGTTGGTTTTCTTCAGCGCATAGCGGTCCTGCAAGGCGTTGGCGAACATGGTCGCGTGGTGCCCTTCGCTGCCGTCATCGGCGCAGACCACACTGAAGCTGATCTCCATGTGCGTGTCGCCGGTCTGCTGGAAACTCTTGTGCCCGCTGATCAGCTTGGGATCGCTGCTGGTGATGATGTAACCCTGGCTGAGCAAGGCACGACGTGCGGCTTCGCAGGTCTGCGCATCGCTTACGGGGTAGTTGCGCGAAAAGGTGCCGGAGTCAGCGAAGTTCTCATGCTCATAAATCGCGGCTTTCTTGGAGGAGCAGCCGGCAGCAGCAGCGAGCACCAGTGCCAACCCGACGAGACGCATGGGAATTGATTTAAACATTGAACATCCTGAGGAAAACGGTCCGGGGCGTATTGTGCAACAGATCGATGCTTAGCGGAGCATCGATTAGTGTCTTAAAACAGATACAAGTGTAAAGACTCCCAATGACGGGAAAAGGTCGCTCCACACCCGCTTCCGGCGACGGGTAACCGTTTAAGTTTCCCTTCAGGCATAAAAAACCCCGGCCTTTCGGCCGGGGTCTTTGTGTAGCGAGACGCTTAATCAGTCATCAATAACGCTTGATGTCCGCTTCGCTTTCCAGCTGCTTGCGGTAAGCCGCGAAGTCTTGCTGGCCAATGCGCGAGGCGAGGAAGCGGCGATATTGAGCCTTCTCTTCTTCGGTCGGCGCGGCCGCTTCGTTCACGTTGTTCAGACGCACGATCACCAGGCTACCATCGGCCAGGGTCACGTTGCTGAAGGTCGGCTTGTCCTTCGCGGCAGGCTTGGGCATCCGGAACAGCGCCTGCAACACAGTTGGGTCAACCCCTTCCTGAGCGCGGGTAGCCGCTTCGGTCACTTTCCAGCTCTGGCCGTCGATCGCCTTGTCCAGCGGGGTCTTGCCGTCGCGCAGGCTGGCAATCAGCTGTTCAGCCTTGGTCTTGGCGGCAGAGCTGGCGTGCTCCTTGGCCAATTGCGTGCGGATGGCCGTGTTAACGGCTTCCAGCGGCAGCTGTGCGGGTTTCAGGTGTTCCTTGGCGCGCAACACGATCACGGTTTCCGGATCGAGTTCGATGGCGGTGCTGTTGGCACCCTCATCCAGCACTTCAGGACTGAACGCAGCGGTTACTACTGCACGGTTGGCCGCAATGCCCTCACCGCCTTCACGACCAAATGGCTTGGAGGTGTGGATGGTCAGTTTCAGGTCTTGCGCCGGCTGGGCCAGATCGGACGCTTCGAACGAGGCGTCTTCCAGTTGCTTGGTCGCCTCGACGAAACGCTGCTCGACTTGCTGGGTTTTCAGTTCGCGGGTCAGCTTGTCTTTCAGGCTGGCAAACGTCGGCACTTCAGGTGCTTCCACACCCAACAGCTTGATCAGGTGGAAACCGAAGTCGGTACGAACCGGCTCGGAAACTTGATCCTTGGCCAGCGAATACAGGGCTTTTTCAAAAGCCGGGTCGTAGACGCCCGGACCTGCGTAACCGAGGTCACCGCCATTGTTGGCCGAACCCGGGTCCTGGGAGAACTCTTTGGCCAGGGCCTCGAATTTCTCGCCTTTAGCCAGGCGTGCCTGCACGTCTTCGATCTTGGCCTTGGCTTGCGCCTCGGTCACTTTGTCGTTCACTTCGATCAGAATGTGCGCAGCCCGACGCTGTTCGGACAGGTTCGCGGTTTCTTTCTGATACGCCGCTTGCAGGTCTTCGTCCTTCACGGCGACCTGATCAAAGAAGGAAGCCTTCTTCAATTCCAGGTAGTCGATGACCACCTGATCCGGCGTCATGAACTCCTTGGCGTGTTCGTCGTAGTAGGCTTTGACTTCTTCGTCGGTCAGCTTCACAGCCGCCGGGTCAGCCTTGACGTTCAGGGAAGCGAAATCGCGGGTCTGTTTTTCCAGACGGGCGAAGGCCAGTACCTGAGCGTCAGTGACAAAACCGCTACCGGCCAGGCCAGCGCGCAGCTGACCGATCAGCATTTCCTGAGCCAGCATCTGGCGGAACTGCATACGGCTGTAGCCGAGCTGACGGATCACCTGGTCGAAACGCTCCGGGCTGAACTTGCCGTCGACCTGGAATTCAGGCGTCTGCAGGATCACTTGGTCCAGGGCAGCTTCGGAGAAAGCGAACTTCGAGTTCTGTGCGCCTTGCAGCAGCAATTTGCGATCGATCAAGCCTTTGAGGGCCGATTCGCGCAGCATTTTTTCATCGAGCAAGGAAGCATCGAAATCCTTGCCCAGCTGTTGCATGAGCTGACGGCGTTGCATATCAACCGCCTGGCTCAGCTCGTTCTGGCTGATTTCTTCGCCATTGACCTTGGCCGCATCATTGCTGTGCGTCGTGGCCTTGAAAATGGCATCGAAACCGGTCAAAGCCATCAGTGCAACGATGACCCCGATAATGGTCTTGGCAATCCAGCCTTGTGAATTGTCCCTGATATTCTGCAGCATGCGTCCCCCAGAAACGGTTGAACTTCAAAATTAGGCAACCGTGGAGCGTGGGTAGAATCCGGATAGAAGAAAGGCGCATCCGGGGATGCGCCTTCTCGTAACTGGCGGAGCGGACCGAGGGTTCGAACATGCGACCCTCGGCGTCTCGGACCGGCAACTTGCCGACTGGACTACCGCTCCGCTGCCAGGTCAGGCATGACCCCGACCCGGATAGGCAAAAATCTGAATCGAACTTAGTTGACAGCTTCTTTCAGTGCTTTACCGGCTTTGAAACCTGGTTTTTTGGCTGCTGCGATTTCCAGAGTCTTACCGGTCTGTGGGTTACGACCGATGCGAGCTGGACGATCAGTGACGGAGAAAGTACCGAAACCAACCAGAACAACGGAGTCGCCAGCCTTGAGAGCGCCAGTGACGGATTCGATTACTGCATCCAGGGCTTTACCAGCGCTGGCTTTGGAGATGTCCGCAGATACGGCGATAGCATCAATCAGTTCCGACTTGTTCACTCTAAGTCCCCTTATATCTATTTGAGTATGATTCTAAGTTTTTTGGTGAAAACAAAAACGAGTGCTGAATGGCCTACAGACACTTAAGAGCCGCTTTATAACAAGGGCTCTAAAAAGCTGTCAAGGAAGCCACCCGGCCAAATGCGTACTAATGCGTGCTAATTCTTTCCTTAGAGTCAGACTCGCGTTTTTCATCCTTTGCAACGATCTCTGGAGCCACATCAGGCAGCGGCTCCGGCGCGTATTGCAGCGCAATTTGCAGGACCTCGTCAATCCATTTAACCGGTTTAATCTGCAGATCTTGCTTGATATTGTCAGGAATTTCCTTCAAATCGCGTACGTTCTCTTCAGGAATGATCACTGTCTTGATCCCGCCACGGTGAGCAGCGAGCAGTTTTTCCTTCAGGCCGCCAATTGCGAGCACCTGGCCGCGCAAGGTGATTTCACCCGTCATCGCAACATCTGCGCGCACCGGAATCCCGGTCAGTGCCGACACCAGGGCCGTGCACATGCCCACACCGGCGCTAGGGCCGTCCTTAGGGGTCGCCCCTTCCGGCATGTGGATATGCGTGTCGCGCTTCTCGTGGAAGTCCAAGGGAATCCCCAGGCTCTTCGCACGACTGCGGACCACGGTCAGTGCTGCGGTGATCGATTCGACCATCACATCACCCAGGGAACCGGTCTTGATCAACTGGCCCTTGCCCGGAACGACCGCGGCTTCGATGGTCAGCAGTTCGCCGCCCACTTGCGTCCACGCCAACCCGGTCACCTGACCAATCTGGTCCTGCGATTCGGCCAGGCCGTAGCGGAATTTACGCACGCCCAGGAAGTGTTCGAGCATCTCGGCAGTCACTTTCACCGAGAAGCGTTTTTCCATCGCATGTTCTTTGACCGCCTTGCGGCAGACCTTGGCAATCTGGCGCTCCAGCCCACGCACACCGGCTTCGCGGGTGTAGTAGCGGATGATGTCGCGGATCGCTTCGGCGTCGAATTCCAGCTCGCCTTTCTTCAGGCCGTTGGCAGTGATCTGCTTCGGCGAGAGGTATTTCACGGCGATGTTGATTTTCTCGTCTTCGGTGTAGCCCGGCAGGCGAATCACTTCCATCCGGTCCAGCAAGGCTGGCGGAATGTTCATGGAGTTCGAGGTGCACAGGAACATCACATCGGACAGGTCGTAGTCGACTTCCAGGTAGTGATCGTTGAAGTTGTGGTTCTGCTCGGGATCGAGCACTTCCAGCAACGCCGACGCCGGATCGCCACGCATGTCGCTGCCCATTTTGTCGATTTCATCGAGCAGGAACAGCGGGTTGCGAACGCCCACCTTTGTCATCTTTTGAATCAATCTTCCTGGCATCGAACCGATATAAGTACGGCGATGCCCACGGATTTCGGCTTCGTCACGCACGCCACCGAGGGCCATGCGCACGAATTTGCGGTTGGTGGCGTGGGCAATCGACTCCGCCAGCGAGGTTTTACCCACGCCAGGAGGACCTACCAGGCACAACACCGGGCCACGAATTTTCTTCACGCGCTTTTGCACGGCGAGGTATTCGAGGATCCGCTCTTTGACTTCTTCCAGACCGTAGTGGTCTGCATCGAGAATGTCTTCAGCGCGCGCAAGGTCCAGGCGCACTTTGCTCTGAGCCTTCCAAGGCACCTGAACCAGCCAGTCGATGTACGAACGCACCACGGTCGCTTCTGCGGACATTGGCGACATTTGTTTCAGCTTGTTCAGCTCACCCTGGGCCTTGGCCAAGGCATCTTTCGGCAGGCCGGCAGCATCGATGCGCTTTTTCAGCTCTTCGATTTCGTTGTGGCCTTCGTCGCTGTCGCCGAGCTCTTTCTGAATGGCCTTCATCTGCTCATTCAGGTAGTACTCGCGCTGGCTGCGCTCCATTTGTTTCTTGACGCGACCGCGAATGCGTTTTTCGACTTGCAGCAGATCGATCTCGGCATCCAGCAACGCCAGAACGTGCTCGACCCGGGCCGACAAATCGATGATTTCGAGGATTTCCTGCTTCTGTTCGATCTTCAGGGCCATGTGCGCGGCCATGGTGTCGACCAGGCGGCCTGGCTCGTCGATGCTGTTGAGCGACGACAGGACTTCAGCGGGGACTTTCTTGCCCAACTGCACATATTGTTCGAACTGAGCCAGCAGGCTGCGCACAAACACTTCCGACTCGCGCTCTGGCGCGTCGACTTCATCGATCAACGAGACTTCGGCACGGCAGTGGCCGTCCACTTCGCTGAAGCGCTCCACGGCGCCCCGCTGCTCGCCTTCGACCAGAACCTTTACAGTGCCGTCAGGCAGCTTGAGCAGCTGCAGAACGGTCGCAATCGTACCTACGCGATAAAGTGCATCTTCACCGGGATCATCGTCAGCAGGGTTTCTCTGAGCCAGCAGAAGGATCTGCTTGTCGCCCGTCATCGCGGCCTCGAGGGCTTCGATGGATTTCTCGCGCCCCACGAACAGCGGGATAACCATGTGCGGATAAACCACAACATCACGCAATGGCAGGAGAGGCAATTCGATGGTTGTCTTCATGATTTCGCCTCTACGGCGGCCATAAGGCCGGAAACAGATGGAAGTAAGCTTGAAACCAAGATGGGGGCTGCCTTCAAAAAAAACAAGCGCAAAGACAGTGATAAAACGCAGTAAAAGCAAAGGGGCCCGAAGGCCCCTTCTTTGTACCCGCTGCGTGACGCTTAAGCGTCTGGCGCGGCCTTGGCAGCAGGCTCACTGTTTTCGTAGATATACAGTGGCTTGGACTTGCCTTCTATAACGCTTTCGTCGATCACTACTTTGCTCACCTCGGACTGCGAGGGGATTTCATACATAGTGTCGAGCAATACACCTTCGAGAATCGAGCGCAGTCCACGGGCACCGGTCTTGCGTTCCAGGGCACGTTTGGCGACCGATTTCAGTGCGTCGGCCCGGAATTCCAGGTCCACGCCTTCCATCTCGAACAACTTGGCATATTGCTTGGTCAGCGCATTTTTCGGCTCGGTGAGAATCTGCATCAACGCAGCCTCATCAAGCTCGTCCAGCGTGGCAAGTACCGGCAGACGACCGACGAATTCCGGGATCAGACCGAACTTGACCAGATCGTCAGGCTCGACTTCACGCAGGGACTCACCGACTTTCTTGCCTTCTTCCTTGCTGCGCACTTCCGCGTTGAAACCGATGCCGCCCTTGGTGGAACGGTTTTGAATAACCTTTTCCAGACCGGAGAACGCACCACCGCAGATGAACAGGATGTTACGGGTGTCGACCTGAAGGAACTCCTGCTGCGGATGCTTGCGACCACCTTGAGGTGGAACGGAAGCAACCGTGCCTTCGATCAACTTGAGCAGGGCTTGCTGCACGCCTTCACCGGAAACGTCCCGGGTGATCGACGGGTTGTCAGACTTGCGCGAAATCTTGTCGATTTCGTCGATGTAGACAATGCCCATCTGGGCTTTTTCTACGTCGTAATCGCACTTCTGCAGCAGCTTCTGAATGATGTTCTCGACATCTTCACCCACGTAACCCGCCTCGGTGAGGGTGGTTGCGTCGGCAATGGTGAACGGAACGTTCAGCAAACGAGCCAGTGTTTCGGCAAGCAGGGTTTTACCCGAGCCTGTCGGGCCGATCAGCAAGATGTTGCTCTTGCCGAGTTCGACGTCGTCATTCTTTTTGTCACGCTGATTCAGGCGTTTGTAGTGGTTGTACACCGCTACGGCCAGAACCTTTTTCGCACGCTCCTGACCAATCACGTACTGATCAAGGATGCCGCTGATTTCTTTAGGCGAAGGCAATTTATGCGCGCTGCTTTCGGCCTGGGCTTCCTGCACCTCCTCTCGGATGATGTCATTGCACAGGTCGACGCACTCGTCGCAGATAAAGACCGAGGGGCCGGCAATCAACTTGCGTACTTCATGCTGGCTTTTGCCACAGAAGGAGCAATAGAGCAGCTTGCCGTTGTCCTCGCCGTTGCGGGTGTCAGTCATTCGTTCGATCCAAATCCGATAGGCTTGCAACACAAGATGAAGGCTATTGCGGGCTTTTTCAAGCCCGCAGGTGGTCGGACCTGCCGACCAACCTTATTTTGAGCTGCTTATTTTAAGCGGGGCGCTGGCTGATCACTTCATCGATCAACCCGTAATCACGCGCAGCTTCTGCACTCATGAAATTATCGCGGTTGGTGTCGCGCTCGATTTCTTCAAGAGTGCGCCCGCTATGCTTGGCCATCAGCGTGTTGAGACGCTCGCGAATGAAGAGGATTTCCTTGGCATGGATTTCAATATCCGAAGCCTGGCCCTGGAAACCGCCCAGTGGCTGGTGAATCATCACACGCGAGTTCGGCAGGCAGTAACGCTTGCCCTGCGCACCGGCCGTCAACAGGAACGCGCCCATGCTGCACGCTTGACCGATACAGGTGGTCGACACGTTTGGCTTGATGAACTGCATGGTGTCGTAGATCGACATGCCCGCAGTCACCGAACCGCCCGGCGAGTTGATGTAGAGATGGATGTCCTTGTCCGGGTTTTCCGCTTCAAGGAACAGCAATTGCGCACAGATCAGGTTGGCCATGTAGTCCTCTACCGGACCAACCAGAAAGATCACTCGTTCCTTGAGAAGGCGCGAGTAGATGTCATAGGCGCGCTCGCCACGAGCAGACTGCTCGACAACCATCGGGACCAGGCCGCCTGCGGCCTGGATATCAGAGTTCTGCTGAATATACGAATTACGGAACATGCTCTGCAGTCACTCCCAAATAGTTATGTCTTGAATACGCATAAGCCAGCACGAAGGCTGGCTTATGGTGTGTGCTTCTTACCGCAAAAACGATCAGTCGGCTTGTGGAGCTTCTACCGGCTTGACTGCTTCTTCGTAAGAGACCGATTTGTCGGTCACGCTAGCTTTCTGCAGAACAGTATCCACAACTTGTTCTTCCAGCACAACCGAACGAACTTCGTTCAGTTGCTGGTCGTTCTTGTAGTACCAGGACACAACCTGCTCAGGCTCTTGGTAGGCCGAGGCCATTTCCTGAATCATTTCGCGAACGCGGGTTTCGTCAGGCTTGAGGTCGAATTGCTTGACCACTTCAGCCACGATCAGACCCAGTACAACGCGGCGCTTGGCTTGTTCTTCGAACAGCTCGGCCGGCAGTTGGTCAGGCTTGATATTGCCGCCGAACTGCTGAACAGCCTGCACGCGCAGACGGTCAACTTCGTTGGACAGCAGAGCCTTAGGCACTTCGATCGGGTTGGTGGTCAGCAGACCATCCATTACCTGATTCTTGACCTTGGATTTGATCGCCTGACGCAGTTCGCGCTCCATGTTCTTGCGAACTTCGGTGCGGAAGCCATCCAGGCCAGTTTCCTTGATGCCGAATTGAGCGAAGAATTCTTCGTTCAGCTCTGGCAGTTTTGGCTCGGAAACAGTGTTCACGGTGACGGTGAACTCGGCAGTTTTACCAGCCAGATCCAGGTTCTGGTAGTCAGCTGGGAAAGTCAGGTTCAGAACACGCTCTTCGCCAGCTTTAGCGCCAACCAGACCGTCTTCGAAGCCAGGGATCATGCGGCCGGAACCCAGCACCAGCTGAGTGCCTTTGGCGGAACCGCCAGCGAACACTTCACCGTCAACCTTGCCGACGAAATCGATGTTCAGCTGGTCTTCGTTCTGGGCAGCGCGATCGGCCACTTCGAAACGGGTGTTCTGCTTGCGCAGGATGTCCAGCATTTTGTCCAGATCGGCATCAGCCACGTCAGCGCTCAGGCGCTCTACGGTGATACCTTCGAAACCGGCAACGGTGAACTCAGGGAACACTTCGAAAATAGCGACGTATTCCAGGTCCTTGCCCGCTTCGATCGACTTAGGCTCGATCGAAGGTGCGCCAGCCGGGTTCAGCTTTTGCTCAACAACAGCTTCGTAGAAAGAAGACTGGATCACATCGCCCACGGCTTCTTGACGCGCATCAGCACCGAAACGGCGCTTGATTTCGCTCATTGGCACTTTGCCTGGACGGAAGCCAGCAATCTTGGCCTTTTGGGCAGTCTGCTGCAGACGCTTGTTGACCTGAGTCTCGATGCGCTCAGCCGGCACGGTGATGCTCATGCGGCGCTCAAGAGCAGAAGTATTTTCAACAGAAACTTGCATGGATATTCCTCGTTGCACAGACGTTAGCCGGCCGTTTCCGACCCCAGAATCAAGGGCATGCATTCTAGTGGGTCAAACTCAAGAAGTCACCCTACTGAAAACGGGTAAAAACGCAGCAGGCAGTTAATAGGCGGGGACAAACGGTTGTGCCTCGCCCTGTTTGCAAATACAGCCAGTCACGCCAGGGCTCTGCACCAATCCTTCTATATATAAAAGGAATCGGCAATCCATCCCTGACAGTCGATCCCACAAGGAGACCGACGGGCGAATCGGCATCATCGAGCAACACAAATACGATAACCCCTTCCACCCTTCTCAACCCCGGAACCCGCGGCCGCAAAAATTTTGACTTGCGAAACAAAAACGGCGCAGCCCTTTTCAGGTGCCACGCCGCAATCTGCTAGTAGCTCAGCTGTTTGCCTGGGTAGACGGAGAGATCAAAAATCTCCCACGTTGCGGACCAAAGCACTATTAAGCTACAGAAACACCACAAAAATCAACAGCATAAGCCGGTCGCAAAAAACCACGCGCCCCCAAAAGCCCCGCAGTGTACACGTTATGACTTTACGAAACGCACGTTTGTACGCTGTGCATTTTTGAACCACACCCACTTCTTATTGAGACGAGACCCACCCGACAACGTTCAAGGCATGGAAAGAGCGAAAAAACCCGTCTGTTTCTGCTCATTACTTCTGTCATCAAGTAAGGGATCGCCAAGTTCAAGTTACAGGTAACAACAAAGGGAAATGGCGGAACCTCAGACCTGCAATATCGCCTGCAAACCGCCGACATCCTGACAAGCAAAAAGCCATCCCACATTGGTGGACTTCCCCCCAAGGCGGCGATACCATGCGCCCCGTCCAAAATTGACTGTAATCGGGCTTCGAAGCGGGCTGGGCATTACCACTAGCCCCCCGCTCGATGCAGCATCCAGACCCTCATATCGGTAGTACAACCCTCTGCTTTTATTGCTGAGCGGTCCTCGATATATGCCTACCGAGCTCATAAACCCTAGCCGGCCTCATCCCACATGATTTTTAGCTCATGGCAGTTCATTCTGATTTTTCTGCCGATTACGTTTTTTGTATATTTTTGGCTAAATCATCGACGCCTGATTACCGCAGGAAAGGTCTGGCTGGTTGCAGCAAGCCTGTTCTTTTATGCGTATTGGGATGTCCAGTACCTCCCCCTCATCCTTGGTTCAATTTTTTTGAATTTCGCGATCGGAACCGGACTCGCCCAAGCGCATGAACAGTCGCTTCGAGAGACTAAAAAGCCCCACCATGGCGTCAACCGAAAAATAGTTCTGACGACCGGCATTGCCGCCAACTTACTGTTGTTGGGCTACTTTAAATACACTGACTTTCTGCTTAGTAATATTAATATTATTGCAGGCACAAACTTCCCGCTTCCTCATATTCTGCTACCCCTGGCCATCAGCTTCTTCACCTTTACTCAAATTGTTTACCTGGTGGACAGCTACAGAGGCGAAACAGCCGAGTATGACCTGCTGAATTATTCGCTGTTTGTGACATTTTTTCCGCACCTGATTGCCGGTCCGATCGTTCATCACCGCCAGATAATGCCGCAGCTCTCCTCACGCTGGACGTTGGCCCGCAGATACCCGAACATCCTTAAAGGCCTGTTTATCTTCTCGATCGGCCTTTTCAAGAAAGTCGTCATTGCAGATAATTTCGCGGTCTGGGCAACAGCTGGATTTGATGGCGGCCAGACACTCGGCTTCTTTACCGCCTGGGCCACAAGCCTTTCCTACACCTTCCAGCTTTACTTTGACTTCAGTGGCTATTGCGACATGGCCATCGGGGCATCCCTGCTGTTCAATGTCTGGCTACCGATAAACTTCAACTCTCCCTATAAAGCCCTGAGCATCCAGGACTTCTGGCGGCGCTGGCACATCACGCTCAGCAATTTTCTCCGCGATTATCTTTATATCCCTTTGGGCGGAAATCGCTCTGGAGAATATCGTACTTATTTCAACCTGTTCGCCACGTTCGTTCTTGGCGGCCTATGGCATGGCGCCACATGGATGTTCGTGATCTGGGGAGCCATGCATGGCGCAGCCCTTGTCATCCATCGCTTCTGGGCGCGCTTGCGCCGCCCGATGACGCCAGCATTGGCCTGGTTCGTCACCTTCATGTTCGTCAACATCACATGGGTCTTTTTCCGCGCCAAAACACTGGATGATGCATGGCGAGTACTCAGCGGAATGGTTGACTTCCGCTCCGCCATTGGCCACACCAGCGCCTCCGTTCCGACATCAGACCTGGCCTGGGGTGGATGGCTGTCAGACCTGGCATTGCAGGTAACACCCGCAAGCCTTGTCGGCCAACTACCTACTTTCGCGGCAATCATTATCGCCTTTGCGATCATTACCCAAAAGAACTCGATGGAAATGGCAACCGGGGCGATCGGACGATGGAAGGTGACCTACAGCGCCGTCCTGTTCTCAGTGGCGATGTGCTTTACGCTGGCGGCTACTAGCTCAGTCTTCCTTTACTTCAACTTTTGATGCCCTCTATGAAACGTAGCGTATTCGCTTTTTTACTCTCGGCTGCCCTGGTACTGCTTGCAGTTCCAGCTATCAACATAATGATTGCACCGAATCGGGAAGCCATTCACCTGCAGGAAAAGGCCTTCCTTTACAACATGGACTTCGCATCCCGCTGGACAGCGTCCGTGCTGTACCCATTCGGGATCAGCACAGATCCGAAACAAGTGATTATCGGAAAGGATGGCTGGCTTTATCTAGGCGATCTTTATCAAGCGACCCTGTCCGATGACAGGCGGCCTGCGACAGAAAGCGATATTCAACTCACCAAGGAAATCGGGGCCGCCACAGAAGCGTGGGACGCTTACCTTGCCAGCAAAGGCGTAAAGGCCTTCCGAATCATGGTCGGGCCGAACAAAGGCACCATTTACCCGGAACACATGCCGAACTGGGCCAAGCCAGCACCCTCCAACCCCACTGACACTCTGTTCGTACAATCGAACGGAGAGCATTTTGTCGATCTCAGGCCAGCGCTACTAAATGCCAAAGAGACGCACGAAGAAGTTCTTTATTACAAAACCGATACTCATTGGAATGCCCTGGGCGCCGGAGTCGCGCTCCGTGCCTTTTCCCAACAGATCGGAAAAAGCGCACCCGAACTAAAATGGCCATCCGAGAAAGCGTATGAGATACTTCGAGTCGACCCGGGGATCGGCGGCGATCTGGCGAAATTTCTTCGACTCCAAGGAAGCTTTTCCGAACGCAATCCAATCTTGAACGCATCAATGCCAGCGGTAGAAACCACTCAAACCGATTTCGACTCCAAACAAGTCCTTGCCAAAGGCGGCAATCCAGTAATTGCGTCGCCGATGACACCGCTACTGGTTACTTCAACAGGGGCACTTAACAATAAAAAGGTACTTTGGCTGAGAGATTCATATGGCAACTCCCTCTCGCCATTGATGGACGCGACGTTTAGCGAAGTACTCCAACTTCACTGGAGCGAGGCAATCAAGCCCGGCGGCCGCCTTGCCGAACTCGTTGAAAAATGGAAGCCGGATTATGTGTTCGTCACTGTTGTCGAACGCGCCGCGAGAACCCCGTGGTTTGCCATTTACCCGCCTCCCGCCTTTATCCCTGACAGCAGTGAATTCAAAGTCGCCAGAACGTCGACGCCAGTAGGCGTGCACGACCTGATACAAGGCCCGTCCAAGAACGATTATCAAATCAGCGGAACCGATGCCTTTGTTGATTTCGCACTCTCAAATACGGCCACACAGGCAAACCCGCAACACCTGAACATCGACCTGACCTGCGCTGACAACACAGCATCAGTTCCGCTACAGCTATTTTGGCTTGAAGCCGGACAAGCCTCATACGATGAAGCACATAGCGCGAGATTCTCAGCCCCGACAGGGCAACATCAGATTGATCTTCGCACGATTCCAAAATGGAATACCGGCGCAACCATCAATCGGGTTCGTATTGATATCGACGCACAAAACGTCTGCTCTCACTTCAAGCTAAACAATCCGAGCTTCGATCTGAAAGCCCCTGGCGCTCGATAGGTAGCACACCAGCACAAGCCCGCCCTTCTCACCGAAGGGCGACACGAGAACTAAGCACTGACGCCTGGATTGGACCAGCGCAACGACCACCGACCCCGCCAAACAACCCCCACCACAACACCTCAGCCCCCTTCTGCGCCTCGCCAAACACTGAACGATACCGACGGGAAGTCGTGACGCAAAATCATGGACAAAAAAAACGCAGCCCTTTTCAGACCTGCGTCGCTTTCAAACCAAAAAAAAGCGCCAGACTGTCAAGTCTGGCGCCTTTCGAATATGGGGTGGACGAAGGGGATCGAACCCTCGACAACGGGAGTCACAATCCCGTGCTCTACCAACTGAGCTACGCCCACCATATTGCGTGACAAAGAAGTAAAACAACTTCCCTGCTGACCCCAACCAAGCCAATCGGCATGAATGAAGCTTTATTTGGTGCGGATGAAGAGACTCGAACTCTTACGCCTCGCGGCGCTGGAACCTAAATCCAGTGTGTCTACCAATTCCACCACATCCGCGGGTTGAAGCTGTTAAAGCAAAGGCGCCAGACTGTTAATCTGGCGCCTTTCGAAATATGGGGTGGACGAAGGGGATCGAACCCTCGACAACGGGAGTCACAATCCCGTGCTCTACCAACTGAGCTACGCCCACCATATTGCGCTACTTGTGCCAAAGCTGCCTAATGGCGCACCCGGCAGGACTCGAACCTGCGACCATCCGCTTAGAAGGCGGATGCTCTATCCAGCTGAGCTACGGGCGCCTTGTAATTTGTACTCTTGGAGGACTACAAACTAAGTGCTTTCCAGCCTTGCGAAACCGCAGTCCCGCTTGACCTTCTTAACCAGTGCTAGGCTGTGCCCGACAAGTGCGACGAATAGTATAGAGCCCCCTGAGGGTCGTCAAATCCTTTTTAAAAAAAATTCATTTAATTAAAGGAGTTAGAGGAATTTGCAGACCAAGCGCCTTTGCCCTCACCTCATGACATGCGAGAATGCGTTCTCTTTTTTTCCCCTCTCGATGGTTAATCACGCGCAATGACTGCACAACTAATCGACGGCAAATCGATCGCCGCCAGCCTGCGCCAGCAGATCGCCAAACGAGTTGCCGAGCGTCGCGAGCAAGGCTTGCGTACACCTGGCCTCGCGGTGATCCTGGTCGGCAGCGATCCCGCCTCTCAGGTTTATGTCTCGCACAAGCGTAAAGACTGTGAAGAGGTCGGCTTTATATCCCAAGCCTATGACCTGCCTTCCGAAACCACTCAAGAAGCGCTGACCGATCTGATCGATCGTTTGAACGACGACCCGGCAATCGACGGCGTTCTGCTTCAGCTTCCTCTGCCTGAACACCTGGACGCCTCCAAATTGCTGGAGCGCATTCGCCCGGACAAAGACGTCGACGGTTTCCACCCTTATAACGTCGGTCGCCTGGCGCAGCGTATTCCGCTGCTGCGCCCCTGCACCCCTAAAGGCATCATGACCCTGCTGGAAAGCACCGGTGCCGATCTTTACGGGATGGATGCAGTGATTGTCGGGGCATCCAACATTGTCGGTCGCCCGATGGCGATGGAATTGTTGCTGGCCGGTTGCACCGTGACCGTCACCCACCGCTTTACAAAGGATCTGGCGGGCCACGTGGGCCGTGCCGATCTGGTGGTGGTGGCCGCGGGCAAACCGGGCCTGGTCAAGGGTGAGTGGATCAAGGAAGGCGCGATCGTGATCGACGTCGGGATCAACCGCCAGGAAGACGGCAAACTGGTCGGCGACGTGATCTACGAAACCGCCCTGCCCCGCGCCGGCTGGATCACTCCGGTACCGGGCGGCGTTGGCCCGATGACCCGTGCCTGCCTGCTGGAAAACACACTGTACGCGGCAGAAACCCTGCACAGCTGAGTTCCAAAGCAGATATAAAACGACCCCGCCCATGGCGGGGTTCTTTTTGCCCGAAGAAAAAGCCCTACCACCCGCCTGAAAATGACATTTTTTTCATGTTTCACAGGACTTTCACCTGTTACTTGAACAACCATCGACAGTTATTCAGCCATACTCCAGAATGTCGCGCTTTTACGAAATAGCCCGTTACAAAACGGCTTATCAACACATAATGAGTCTGCCAGCGTGAAAATCCGTCTTTCCATCCTGAGCCTATTTTTTGCAGTTACAGGGACTTTCATCACGCCAATCGCCAACGCTGGCGATACCACCGCTGCGCCGCGAGATGCACAACATCTCAAACTTGCTTCGGGCAGCTCATTAGTC
The DNA here is from genome assembly GCF_054668435.1 of Pseudomonas sp. S2_B07. NCBI lineage: Bacteria > Pseudomonadati > Pseudomonadota > Gammaproteobacteria > Pseudomonadales > Pseudomonadaceae > Pseudomonas > Pseudomonas sp. S2_B07. Next base: position 5,799,327 of record NZ_CP162769.1, on the reverse strand, counting down.
ATGGATATGCAGACGAACAAAATCATCTACGCCAGCAACCCTGACGTGGTGGTGCCGATTGCATCTGTCAGCAAACTGATGACCGGCCTGGTCATCGTTGAAGCCCGACAGAACATGGACGAGTACATCAACATCAACATCAGCGACACCCCGGAAATGAAGGGTGTGTTTTCCCGGGTCAAACTCAACAGCGAAATGCCCCGCAAGGAAATGCTGCTGATTGCCCTGATGTCTTCTGAAAACCGCGCCGCAGCGAGCCTGGCCCACCACTATCCGGGCGGCTATGCAGCCTTCATCGCCGCGATGAACGCCAAGGCCAAGGCGCTGGGCATGGTCAACACCCACTTCGTCGAACCGACCGGCCTGTCCCCGCGTAACGTGTCCACTGCCCGTGACCTGAGCAAACTGCTGGTGGCTGCGCACAAGTACCCGCTGTTGACCGAACTGAGTACCACCAAGGAAAAAACCGTGTCGTTCCGTAAACCCAACTACAGCTTGGGTTTCCGCAATACTGACCATTTGGTACGCAAACCGGACTGGGACATCCAGTTGACGAAAACCGGCTTCACCAACGAAGCGGGCCACTGCCTGGTGCTGGTGACCAGCATGGGTAATCGCCAGGTTGCGCTGGTCATCCTTGACGCTTATGGCAAGTACACCCACTTTGCCGACGCCACCCGTATCCGCAACTGGGTCGAGACCGGCAAGGGCGCAGACGTGCCATCCGTTGCCTTGCAATACAAATCCGACAAAAACCTCAAGCACCGCCAGAGCGGCGTGGTTGAAGCCTCGAAATAAAAGCACTTACAAAAAAGCCCCGGACCGTCGGGGCTTTTTTTTGTCTGGCATTCATCAGTCGTTGGGCAACGGCATCTGATCGTCATCCGGAATGCCATCCCCTTTGCTCGGATCTCTCCAACCATGTGGATGCTCCGTCGGCACCACCACCGGTCTGGCCAGAGGATCGCGCAACGGGCTGTCCGGATCCATCACCGGGTCGATGTCTTCTTGGGGGGTTGTGGGAACGCTGTCAGGACGTTTGTCGTCGAAACTCGAATCGGTAGACATAAACACCTCATCAGGGCTTAGGGTTTCAGGTCAGCGAGGGGATCGTAGGGCTTCGCGGGTGCCTTGGGGTTGTCGCCCGGCTTCACGTCCCTGGGCGCCTTGGCGGGACCGATGGGGTCGACCTGAGGGTCGGCAAGGTCCGGCGAATCGGGATCGAAACCCAACTCATCGCCCGAAGAGTGCTCAGATGAATGCGGGCCGACAGGGGTTGTGGAATGTGCCATGGGCGCCTCCTTGAATGTGGCCCGGAAAAAATCCGGGCACTGTCCATTAGAGAGCCGCCGCAGGCAGCAGTGCCTGCAGAATGACGAACGGACGCTTACTGCGTGCTCAGTGCCTTCTTGGCCCGAGCCGCCGCTTGCTCCTGGCCGGCCTGACCCAGATCATTCGCGGCCTTGAGCCAACGCTGCTGATCGACGTTGGCCGGAATCTGGTTCGGCTTCTGGATCAGCACGGCCCAGCCGCCCGCGTCCTTGAACGACGATTCAAACGAACTGAAGCTCATCATGTTCCGGTGATTCATGCCTGCGCGCAGCAGCACGGTCTGCTTCTTGCGGTTGTACCCGGCGAGAATGGCGTAGCGCGGCTCAGCCCAGAGCGCGGTGCCTTCGGTGAAGCGCACCATCACCGGATAGCCGGCAGCGACCTGAGTCAACAATGCGGGCAACGTGCTGTCGAGTGGATAAACCACCATCCCGTATTCGCGGGCCAGGTTCTGCATATTCTGCTGTAGCTGGTCCTCGGCGCCCGGCACATGCAGGGGTTTTTCCAGCAAGCCTGGAGTAATCACGATGCCCTGCTGTGCCAACAGGCTGGCCAGCACTTGCGGTCCGCTTTGAAAGGCTTGCCCGCGATAGAACGTACCGCTGAGTTCCACCCGCTCCGGCAGACGCTTGATCTCAGGCGCAACGCTCCCGGCGCACCCCGCCAACCCGGCCACACAGCCCACAATCAGCGCCGCCATGCGAATTCGAGAAAATACCCGCTCCATCTTCACTCTCTTGTTCAGACGCCGGGCAACAGGCTCCCGGCTAGGCTGTCGATCATAGGATGCCCCGTGACGGCGGTATAGCCTTAACCGGCAGTTGCATGCATTCGATAGAGCGAACTGGTTAGTGACAGGCGACCTTTGGTCAATTGTCTGACACACAGCACCGACTAGACTGTCAGTTGCATAGCGTGTGTGCCCGATGCAGGGCAAAGAGGAGGCACGATGAGCCTGACAATGACGATCGTGATGTTGATTTCCGGCTGGCTGGCCGTTGCCGCTGCCATGTTGTGGGGAGTCCTGCGCATTACCCGGCGGCACCATCACCACCCGATTCAATCAACGCCTGAGGAAACCAGCGAAAAGTCCGCTGCCCGTCACGCCACCGTGCACTGAGTGGCATTTTCCGTCTTCAAAAAAAAGGCCGCCTGAACACTTTCGTAGTCAGGCGGCCTTTTCATTTACAGCCGATCAAGCATCAGCAGTGATGCGCTTCTGTTTGGCTCGACGCGACATCATGTTCAAGCACTCGATCGTTGCCGAGAACGCCATGGCCGCGTAGACGTAGCCTTTCGGTACGTGGGCGCCGAAGCCTTCGGCGATCAGCGTCATGCCGATCATGATCAGGAAGCCCAGCGCCAGCATCACCACCGTCGGGTTGTTGTTGATGAACCTGGCCAACGGATCAGCCGCCAGCAACATCACCAGTACCGACACCACCACCGCGATGATCATGATCGGCAAATGCTCGGTCATGCCGACCGCAGTGATAATACTGTCGATGGAAAACACCATATCCAGCATCAGGATCTGACCGATTGCAGCGGCAAAGCCCAAGGTCACGGTCGACGTCGCCGACTTCGGATCTTCCGGCGCCGGGTCCATGCTGTGATGGATCTCGGTGGTGGCTTTCCACAACAGGAACAGGCCGCCGGCAATCAGGATCATGTCCTTCCAGGAGAACGCGTGGCCGAGGATGTCGATCACAGGCGCCGTCAACTGGACGATAAACGCAATGGTGCTCAACAGACCCAGGCGCAGGATCAGCGCCATGCCGATACCGATGCGGCGGGCTTTCTGCCGATGCTGCTCGGGCAGCTTATTGGTCAGGATCGAGATGAAGATCAGGTTATCGATGCCGAGCACGATCTCCATGACAATCAACGTGGCCAGGGCCACCCAGGCGGTAGGGCTTGCAGCAAGTTCTAAAAGGTATTCCATGGGTCAGTCCTGACTCGTATTAGACGTTAGATTTCCTGGGACGAAGCTTCGGTTTTTTCTTTGTCTTCGCCCGCTGATTCTTTCTTGCTGATCAGGCCGCCGGTGGCGTCGCTGAGCGCTTGTTCGGCGGCTTTGTGCGTATCGTCGATGGCCTGTTTGGCGCTTTCAGCAGCCTTGCCCATCAGTTGCTGAGCGCTTTTTTCGGCCTGGTCGCAGCCGGCCAGTACCAGTAAAGACGCGAACAGCACAGCCGTAGTGGTGATCTTCATGATGCTTCCCTCGTTAGAACAAACGGCACCGAGTTGATGGCCCGTTGATAGCGATGCATTCTAGGGAGGCAAACACTTCAGGAAAATTCGTATTTTTAGCGGTTATACTTCGGTTTTTACGAACTGTAGACTGTCATGCTCAACTATCGGCAATTGCATTACTTCTGGGTGGTGGCCAAGACCGGCAGCATCGTGCGCGCCTGCGAGCAGCTGAACCTGACACCCCAAACCATCAGCGGGCAGATTTCCCTGCTCGAGCAAACCTACGGCATCGAGTTGTTTCGACGAGTGGGCCGGCAACTTGAACTCACCGAGGCGGGTCGTCAGGCCCTGCCCTACGCCGAGCAGATGTTTCAGCTAGGCGGAGAACTCGAATTGATGTTGCGAGCGCAACCCAACGAGCAGCAGATTCAGTTTCGGGTCGGTGTCGCCGACGTTGTGCCCAAGTCCATCGTTTATCGACTGATCGCGCCGACCATGGAATTGAGCGAGCCGCTGCGCATCACCTGTCGCGAAGATAAACTCGAACGGTTGCTCGCCGACCTGGCGATCCAGCGCCTGGACATGGTGATTTCCGACAGCCCGATGCCTTCGCACCTGGACATCAAGGGCTACAGCCAGAAACTCGGGGAATGCGGGATCAGCTTCTTCGCCACCGCGGAACTGGCTGCGCAGTACGGCCAGGATTTCCCGCGCAGCCTGCACGGCGCACCGCTGTTGATTCCGGGGCCGGAAACCGTGGTGCGCAACCGCTTGCAGCGCTGGTTCGCCGAGCAGCAGATCCAGCCGCGCATTGTCGGCGAGTTCGACGACAGCGCGTTGATGCAGGCGTTTGGTCAGTCCGGGAGCGGGATCTTCATCGGCCCAAGCGTGATCGCCGATGAAGTGAAACGCCAGTATGGCGTGGAGGTGATTGGCCAGACCGACGCCGTGACCGAGTCGTTCTACGCCATTTCAGTGGAACGCAAGGTCAAGCACCCCGGCATTGTCGCCATTACCGAAGGTGCCCGACGCGAGCTGTTCACCGAACTGTAGAACCTCAGGCGCAGATTTCACGTGGTTTGAAGGTCATCAGCGCAATCGCCAGCAGGATCGAGGCGAGAATAAAAGCGGCGGCCGCGAACCCAAGGCCTTGCAGACCGAAGTTGTCGATCACCCGACCCCCGACCATCGCGCCCAGGCCGATGCCGAGGTTGGCCCCGGCAATGTTCAGCGAGGCGGCGAACGCTGGCGCTTCGGGCGCCGCTTTCATCAGGCGCACATGACTGACCAGGAACAGCGCCGCCTGCGTCACGCCCCAGATGCCCATCGCCGCCGCCAGACCGAGGGGCGAATGAATGTTCGGCACCAGCGCCACCAGGCCGGCAATCATGAACGCGCAAAACATCACCGAAGCAATCAGCGGATGACGGTCCACCGCGCGACCGCCCAGCGAGTTACCGATCAACCCGACCGCGCCGAAGCCCATCAGGCACCAACCGACCACCGTGCCGTTGAAACCGGCGAGGCGCTCAAGGATGTCCGCCAGGTAGGTGTACGCGGTAAACATGCCGCTGAAGACCACAATCGACAGCAGCACATGGCCGATCATCAGTGGGCTGCGCAAGATCTTGAATTGCGAACGGAAACTCACCTGATGCTGGTGCAGGTTGGTTTTCGGCAGGTAGATAAACAGCAGCAAGGCCTTGGCAAAGGCGATGACCGCCAGAATGCCAAACGCACTGCGCCAGCCGAACGCATCGGAAATCAGCGTTCCCACCGGAATGCCGAACACCGTGGCGCAGACAATGCCGAAACCAATCTTGGCAATGGCCCGCCCGGCGTAGTCCGGCCCGACAATGTCCACCGCCGTCTCGCTGGCCAAGGCCCAGAACACCGGCAAGCCGAGTGCGGGAATCAACCGGGCGAAGGCCATCACCCAGATATTCGGCGCAAACGCCGCGAGGGTGTTGGCCAGACCGAACATGATCAGCACCGAGATGAACAGCTTGCGGCGTTCAAAGCGGGCGAAGTACGCGGTCAGGAACGGCCCGAAAGCGGCGACGGTGAAGGCGAACAACGTCACCAGCAAACCCGCTTGCGGGATGCTGACTTCAAGGTCGCGGGCGATGGCCGGCAACAGGCCGACGATGACGAATTCCGTGGTCAGCACCGTAAAACCGGCGGCGGACAACAGAAGAATGGGCAACAGCATGCACAACTCCAGAAAACGACGACACCAGCGAATAGCCCGAAGGCCCACTGGCAGACTTGAAAATGAGGATGGCGAATCTTAACAGAGTGTGTCCAAAGCAGGTTGCACGAACCTGCTTATCTGGTGGATTGCGCGGGTGGCAGATCGTCACAGATCTGAAGGATCCATCCTGCGCTGTGATAAAGTCCGCGCCCTGAAAAACGTACACCCTGTGGCTGACGCCGCTCAGTCAAGCCATCACGCACCTTTTTTAGCAGCTGGCAAAGCCTGCGTACGGCTGCTACAGATCGTCTGATGGTTTAACTGATCGGCATTACACCCCTTTCCGGTTTCCCGTCTGCGGCCTGCCCTGTTTGTTGCTGCATACCTGCGAAACCCTGCTCCTATAAAAATCAGAGATGCTGTTTATGACTGCTTCATCCCCTTCTCTATTGCAACGCCTTAAACGCACCACCCTGGTCACGCAAATCATCATCGGCCTGATCGCCGGCATTGCCCTGGCCCTGTTTGCGCCTGAAGTGGCGAAGTCCACTGCGTTTATCGGCAAGGTGTTCGTCTCGGCGCTGAAAGCCGTCGCACCGATTCTGGTGTTCGTGCTGGTCATGGCGTCGATCGCCAACCATAAGCACGGCCAGGAAACCCATATCCGGCCGATTCTGTTTTTGTATTTGCTTGGCACGTTCGCGGCGGCGGTGGTCGCCGTGGTGGCCAGCATGATGTTCCCGTCGAATCTGGTGTTGTCCACGCAAGACGTCGCGGTCACCGCACCGGGCGGTATCGGCGAAGTGTTGCAAAGCCTGCTGCTGAGCGTGGTCGATAACCCAGTGAGTGCGCTGATGAACGCCAACTTCATCGGCATCCTCGCCTGGGCTATCGGCATGGGCATCGCCATTCGCCATGCCGGTGACACCACCCGGGAAGTGCTGGGCGACTTGTCCAACGGCGTGACCGTGATCGTGCGCCTTGTGATCCGTTTTGCCCCGCTGGGGATTTTTGGCCTGGTGGCCTCGACCCTCGCCACCTCCGGTTTCGGTGCCTTGATCGGCTACGCGCATCTGCTGGCTGTGCTGCTTGGTTGCATGCTGTTCGTGGCGCTGGTGATGAACCCGATCATCGTGTTCTGGAAACTGCGCCGTAACCCGTATCCGCTGGTGCTGATGTGCCTGCGAGAAAGCGGCATCACCGCATTTTTCACCCGCAGTTCGGCGGCGAACATTCCGGTCAATCTGGAATTGAGCAAGCGCCTGGGCCTGCATGAAGACACCTACTCGGTGTCGATCCCGCTCGGCGCGACCATCAACATGGCCGGCGCGGCAATCACCATCACCGTGCTGAGCCTGGCGGCGGTGCATACCTTGGGCATCGCCGTGGACATTCCGACCGCGATCCTGCTGAGCGTCGTCGCAGCGATTTGCGCCTGTGGCGCTTCGGGTGTGGCGGGTGGGTCGCTGTTACTGATTCCACTGGCGTGCAGCCTGTTCGGCATCCCGAGTGAAATCGCCATGCAGGTGGTGGCGGTCGGTTTCATCATCGGCGTGTTGCAGGACTCGGCGGAGACGGCGTTGAACTCGTCCACGGATGTGCTGTTCACGGCGGCGGCTTGCCAAGGTGAAGAGCGCAAAGCCGAACGCCTGGCCTGACCAACACCGCCGCCCCCTGTAGGAGCGAGCAGGCTCACTCCTACAGGGGGCGGAGGTGTTGTTGAGGAATGCGTACTTATGAAAAAGCCCCCGCAACCAACGGCTGCGGGGGCTTTTTTGTACCCGGGCGGTTTAGAACGCGCCCATGTAATCGCGCTTGCCCACTTCCACACCGTTATGACGCAGCAATGCGTAAGCAGTGGTGACGTGGAAGAAGAACTGCGGCAAACCGTAGCTCAGCAGGTAAGCCTGGCCACTGAAGCGCTTCTCTTTAGGGGTGCCCGGACGGGTCACGATCTCGATGCCTTCCTTGCCGTTGATCTGCTCCGGCTTGATCTCGGCGATGTAGGCCAGAACCTTGGTCAGCAGCGCTTGCAGCTCGGCGAAGGTGGTTTCGGTGTCTTCGTACTTCGGCACTTCAACTTCGGCCAGACGCGAAGAAACGCCTTTGGCGAAATCAACGGCGATTTGCACCTGACGCACCAGCGGGAACATGTCCGGGAACAGACGGGCTTGCAGGAATGCGTTCGGGTCGATGTTCTTGGCGGTCGCGTGGGCTTCGGCCTTGTTCAGCACATCGCTGAGAGCGGTGAGCATTTGCTTGAAAACAGGGACGGAGGCGTCGTACAGGGAAATGGTCATGGCAGTCTCGTGTGGTAACAGGAGGGGAAACGTCGGCCGATTATAGCCATGCCCGCCCCTCCTGCCATGGGTCTTTTTCAGCTGCCGCAGACCTTAATGGCACTCCCCCCCCATGCGCACCAGCAGCGCGGCGCGGTGTGGTTTCAGATAGGGTTCGACTTCGCCGACTTTGCACGACGCCAGGTTCTGCAATTGCGGGTCGAGGGGTTCTTGCACAAACAGCAGTCCCGTCGGGCGCTCATCCCCTTGCAACTGCGCAAGGGTCAGCGGCGCCACCGGCCGGCCCATGTAATAGACCAGACGGATATCCGGTTCACCGACGCTGTAGGCCTTCTGGCCCGGTTGCCCGGCAGCCAGCGTGGCGACCTGTTCCAGACCTCCAACGCGATGGGACAGCACCCGCGCTTCGACGAACACATAAAACACCACAAACCCGGCCAGCATCACGTAGGGAACCGTGGCCAGGCAGGTGCGCCAGCGTCCTTGCATACCTTCGAGCACGGCGGCCCAGTGCATGGCCAGCAGCAAGGCCATGGACGGGTAAACCGGCAACAGGTACTTGCCGTGCTTTTCGGTGAACAGGGAAAAAATCAGCAGCGGCAGCAGCGTGCAACACAGCAGCATGGCCGCTTCGCGGCGCGAGCGGATCATTGCCCAAAACTTGCGTGGCTGCACAAACACAATCAGCCAGAACGGAAAGAAGTCACCGGCCAGGTACAACAAGTACGCGTACCAGGATTCGGCGCCCTGGCCGTCGATCTTGTTCATGATGTCTTCGCTGATGATCGACGACCAGATGCCCCAGCCCTGACTCAACGACACCGCCACGTACCACGAACTGCCCAGCACCACGGCAATCAGCCAGCCCCAGCCGTCACACAGGTAGGCTTTGGCCCGCGCATCGCGGTAGATCAAGGCGTACGTCAGGATCGGCGCCGTCACCCACAACAGGCAAACCGGCCCTTTGGTCAGCAGCGCGCAACCTAACAGCAGGTAGCTGAGCCGGCTCCACAGCACCCGGCCCTGCTGGAAGATGAACTGCCACGCCGCCAGCAATGCGCCGAAGCACAGCAGGGTCAACAGCATCTCGATTTCCGAGCGGCGGGCGAACAGGCTGAACGCGCCGTTCGCCGCCAGGAATACCACCGCGAACAAACCGACCTGGCGCCCGGCCTGCCGAACGCCGTACCAGTACGTGCCGATGCAGCACAAGGTCGCCGCCAGTGCCGAAGGCAACCGCACGCTCCACTCGGACACACTGCCCAGCAAGGCCGTCGACACCAGGCCGGCCCAATAGAAAAACGGCGGCTTGGACAGGTACAAATCGCCGTTCATGTAGGGCAGCAGCCAGCTCCCGGCTTCGTGCATTTCCCGTACGGTGACGGCACGGCGCGCCTCGTTGACGCTGAGAAACGGCACACTGCCCAATCCCCAGAAAAACAGCAGCGCCATGGCGACCGCCGCGAGCAACGTAATATTTCGGGTCGATAACGATCCGCGCATGACCTACTCCTTCAGGTTTTTGCTTTTGGCGATCAACTGTAAATTGCGGAAATAAACGAGGGTGCCGAAGGCCTGGCCGGCGATGAACACCGGGTCTTCCCGGTAAATGGCGTACGCGAGCAGGAGCGTGCTGCCGACGATGCTCAAGTACCAGAAGCTCGTCGGGATCACGCTGCGTTTTTTGTATTCGCTGTACAGCCACTGCAGGATAAAGCGCCCGGTAAAAGCGATCTGGCCGACAAAACCGACCACCAGCCACAGGGCTTCGCGGGACATGTTCATCCTTCAATCTCCTGCGCCTGGGTGTTCAGGCGTGTACGCTTGATCAGCCACCAGACCCCGACCAGGTCGAGGATGCCCACCAAGGCGCGGTCGAGGTTGCCGTACTTGGACACCCCGGCGGTGCGCGGGCGGTGGTTGACCGGGTGGACGATCATTCGGCCGTTGTGCCGCTGGATCAGTGCCGGAATAAAACGGTGCATGTGGTCGAAGTACGGCAGGCGCAAAAACGCCGTGCGTTCGATCAGCTTCAACCCACAGCCAGTGTCCGGCGTAGCGTCCTTGAGCAAGCGGCTGCGCAGACCGTTGGCGAAACGCGAAGCCCAGCGTTTGCTCGCAGTATCGCGGCGGTTGACCCGATGCCCGGCGACCAATTGCACATCCCCCGAGCCTGACTCGCCGCGCACCAGCGCCAGCATGCCGGGAATGTCCGCCGGGTCGTTTTGCCCATCGCCATCGAGGGTGGCCAGCCATTGTCCGCGCGCCTCGAACGCGGCGTGGTAAAGCGACGTGCTCTGCCCCAGCGAACGCTCATGGTGCAGGATGCGCAAGGTGCTCAGGCCGTTGTGCCGGATCTGCCGCAGTTCGTGCAGGGTGGCATCGGTGCTGCCATCGTCGACAACGATGATTTCGTAGGCCTCGTCGGCCAGGGCCACGCGGATTTCCTCAAGCAGCGGCTTGAGGTTGTTGGCTTCGTTTTTGGCGGGAATCAGTACGGATACAAAAATGTCTTGGCTCATGGAGTCTCTCTCGCCCTTTTTGTTTTTCAGTTATCAGGGGCGAATAAAGGTGACGCACACCGATTGACTCGATGCATGGATCAGTGGTTCGGAACGCTGCAGCCCGCGGCTACAGTGCCTTGAGTGCACACGCACTAGGTCGCGCGGGCCCGCCTACGGTGCCTGCCCGATTGTAAAAATGGCGTTAATATTTCATCTATGTTTCGTCATCACAGCCTAGCAGCTACGACGAATTCAGTTGCCATTGGCGCTTGCCAATCTAAAGTGCATCCACGCACGTGAAAAACATGAATCGGGTAAGGATGCAGACCATGAGCATTGAGCAAGAAACGACCTTCGACGAGCCACGGCTTAACAGCACGGAAATCCGCATTCTGGGCTCGTTGATCGAAAAACAGGCCACCAGCCCGGAAACCTATCCGCTGACCCTCAATGCCCTGGTCATCGCGTGTAACCAGAAAACCAGCCGCGAACCGGTGATGAACCTGACCCAGGGCCAGGTCGGCCAGAGCCTTCGGGCGCTGGAAGGACGCGGTTTCGCCAAACTGGTGATGGGCAGCCGCGCGGATCGCTGGGAGCACAAGGTCGACAAGGCGCTGGAACTGGTGCCGGCCCAGGTGATTCTGACGGGGTTGTTGTTCCTGCGCGGTCCGCAGACGGTCAATGAATTGCTGACCCGCAGCGGGCGCATGCATGAATTTGAAGACACCGAACAGGTGGTGCATCAGCTGGAGCGTTTGATTGCACGAGGGTTGGCGTTGTTGATCCCGAAGCAGGCCGGGCAGCGGGAAGACCGGTACATGCATGCGCTGGGTGACCCGGCGGATATCGAGGTTATCCTGGCGGCGCGGCAGAATCCGGTGGAACGTGGGGCTTCTGGTGGAGTATCGGCAGAAAGGATCGAAGAGCTCGAAGCGCGAATTGCCGCACTCGAAGAACGTCTGGCCCGCCTCGAATAACCCTCCCGCTCCCTGTAGCAGCTGACGAGCAACGCGAGGCTGCGTCCGCGGTTTGCCTGATAAAACCCGATTGCCGGGTTTGCGACGGCTTCATCCGAACGCAGCCCGCACCGAACGCAGCCTCGCGCTGCTCGTCAGCTGCTACAGGATGCTCGTTAGCCTGAGTGTTACTCGCCGTCCCAGTAATCCACACCGTCGCCCGGTCGGGCGATGGCGACGAAGCCTGAGGCATTGCCCTCGGCATCTACGTGAAAGTCGTCCATCACCGCGTATTTGCCGGAATCGGGATATTCGCAAATCTCCGGCGATTGCTGGGTGCTGACCGCCAGATAGCGCAGTTCCCCGCGGCTGGTGTTGATAATCTGGTGCGCCGCCTCCGGACCTCCCGGCGGGCAGGCAATCACGTCGCCCGCGCGGATCGGGAAACGTTCGGCACCGAGGCGTACCTCCCCTTCCCCGGCCACGACGTAAAACATCTCCTCATTGACCCGATGGCTGTGAAACGGACTGCCGCGCATGCCCGGTTCCAGCACGTACAGCCGATACCCCAGCTTCTGCGCGCCCAATTGCTGACCGACACGGGCCATTCGCTGCTGGTAACGGCCCGCCGTATCGCCGGTGGGCGCCATGGCTTCGGGCAACGGTTCAAGGTCGACCTGGCTCAGATTGAGAATGCGCGGATGCATGGGGATTCCTCCTGGCTGCGGGTCCTAGCTGCGGGCAAATTCCACGGCTTTGTGAAATTGCTCATCGGTCGGCCGGATGCCGGTGTACAGCACAAATTGCTCCAGTGCCTGGATGGCGACCACTTCCAGCCCGGTAATCACCCGTTTGCCTTCAGCACGACCGCGCACGATCAGCGGTGTTTCCGAGGGAATGGCTACCACATCGAAGACAGTCTCGGCAGCGGCAATGGTTTCAGCATCAAACGCCAGTTGATCGGCCTCCGGGCCACCCGTCATGCCAATTGGCGTGACGTTGATCAGCATTTGCGGACGCTGAGCCCCCAATTGCGCTTGCCACTGATAACCCAGCGACTCCGCCAGGGCACGGCCGGCGCGCTCATTGCGGGCGACGATCAAGCCGTTCTGGTAACCGCCGTCGCGCAATGCGCTGGCCACGGCCTTGGCCATGCCGCCGCTGCCGCGCAGGGCGAAGGTCGAATCCTTGGGCACTTCGTGGGTCTTGAGCAGTTGCTCGATGGCAATGTAATCGGTGTTGTAGGCCTTTAAGTGGCCGTCAGTGTTGACGATGGTATTGATCGACTGAATGGCCGCCGCCGAGGCATCCAACTCATCCACCAGCGCAATGCACGCTTCCTTGAATGGCATCGACACGCCGCAACCACGAATGCCCAAAGCGCGAATACCGCCCACGGCGCCGGGCAGATCCTGGCTGCTGAAGGCCTTGTAGTAGAAATTCAGGCCTAATTGTTCGTACAGATGATTGTGAAAGCGCAGGCCGAAGTTGCCTGGGCGCCCGGACAGCGACATGCACAGTTGGGTGTCTCGGTTGGGGTTCATCTGCATGAAACTTTCTCCTTCTAAAGCACTTTCAGATGGACGGGATTAGCCATTCCATCGGGTCTGTTCGATCATAACGGCATGGCGGTGGGCACGGGTGCGAACCGTCAGGAAACCGGTACAGACCTTACACAAAATTTACCTATTTGCTGTGCTGATTTTGGAAAAAATGCTGTCTTAGAAGTATCCCCGCGACAACGCTTGGGTCTATTGCAGACGCAAGCGCCGGGTCGAAGAACCGAGGAATTATCATGATCCGTAAAATCCCCACAGTTGCCTTGCTGATCGGCGCACTTGCTGTCGCAGGGCAGGCACAAGCCCATGGCGGTGGTTGTGGTAATTGCTGGCAAGGACCAGCGGTCTTTGGCGCGCTGGTGGGTACGGCCATCGTCGGTTCGGCCCTGATTAATGCCAATCGGCCGGTCTATGTACAACCTCAACCGGTTTACCAGCCAGCGCCGGTTTATGTACAACAACCACCACCGGTTTATTACCAGCCGGCACCGGTCTACGTGCAACAGCCGGTCTATTACGGGCCACCACCGGTTTACTATGGCCCGCCACGTGGTTACTACGCGCCGCGCGGTTACTACGGCCCTCCCCGCGGTTATGGCCACTGGTAACACCCTCACCAGGCCCTGCCTCAACAGCGGGGCTTTTTTGTGACCGTTCGTCGGCGAACGTCTGGATAAATCGCGTCAAGGTCGCTGTGGAGACAGCGTCGGCGGCGCAAGTTGGCAAGATTGACTCGACCCGCCCTCGCCTTGCGCCAAACGGTCATATTTATGTCATGCCAGGTCCGCAAGCTTGGACCTGTCCGCAAATAACAGGTTGATAACAACAAGGACGACCTTATGCCCACGCAAAACCCGCACCGCAATGTCGGTTTGTGCACTTCCAGCAAGGTGTATGACGCCTTGACCGAACTCAAGCACCTGGAAGGCCATCGCAGCGCCAAGTTCCTTTCGCTGCTGGCCGAAAACCTGGTGCGCAAAGGCCTGCTCAACGAGCAGGAAGTGATTCACATGCTGGATCTGGTGGTCGAGTGAGGCCGATACTCATCGGCATCAATGACGACTATCGAAAGCGTTGATTGTCCGTTTCAGCGCCGGGTCCGTAAGGTAACTCCATCGATTGATGGAGGTACTTATGTCCCAGGTTCAGATCATGTCCGTTGTTGGCAGCGCCGTTCCCGCACCGCTCAGAGAGCTGGGATTGCTCGCCTGTTGGTACCTGATGCAGGACGGTGAAGCGATCAGCGGCCCACTCACTTCGCTGCCCGCCGCCCAGGCCTTGTCGCACCGTATCGGCCAAGGCCGACTCAGCGCCTAAGGCAACTGCACTTTCGGTTTGGTTTCAATGAAGATGGCCCAGCTCGACATGAACAGGGCCGCGATCAGCGGCCCGATGACGAAGCCGTTGAGGCCAAAGATCGCGAGACCGCCGAGGGTCGAGATAAGGATCAGGTAATCCGGCATCTTGGTGTCCTTGCCCACCAGGATCGGTCGCAGCACGTTATCCACCAGGCCGATCACAAAAACCCCGTACAAGCCCAGCACCACGCCCTGCCACATCGCCCCGCTGAGCAGGAAAAACGCCGCTACCGGCGCCCAGATGATTCCCGCCCCCACCGCTGGCAACAGCGACAGAAACGCCATCAGCACCGCCCAGAGCAATGCGCTCGGGATGTCCAGAAACCAGAAAATCAAACCACCCAAGGCGCCCTGGGTGATCGCCACCAGCAGGTTGCCCTTCACCGTCGCCCGCACCACGCGATTGAACTTGAGTTGCAACCGACGCTTCTGGTGCTCCTCCAACGGCACGGCCGCGCGAACTTTGCGTGCCAGCTCGGCGCCGTCACGCAGAAAGAAATACAGCAGGTAGAGCATGATGAAAAAACTCACCACAAAATCAAACGTGCCCTGGCCGAAACTGAACACCTGAGTGGCGAAATACTCATTACCCGTCACCGCGCTCTTGATGATTTTCTCGCGCAGCCCGTCCAGCTCTCCTATGCCGAACCGGTCAAGCAGGTGCTGGAAGTACGGCGGCAAGCTGTGCTTGAAGTGCGACACGTACCCCGCAATGTCCAATTCTCCGCTTTCGATGTTTTTGTACAGCATCGCGCCTTCCTGAACGAGGAAGAAACTGAGGACGATCACCGGCAGGATCGCAATCAGCAGGCTGATACTCAGCGTCAGCAGCGACGTCAGGTTGCGCTCCCAGCCCAGCTTCAATTGCAGTCGACGTTGCATCGGCGCAAAGAGGATGCCGAGGATCACCGCCCAGAACACCGCGCCGTAGAACGGCAACAAAATCCAGATAAACGCGGCAGTCACCAGCCCCAGCAAGATCACCAGTGATTTGTTTTTTACGGTTTCTTCGTTCATGTCCGATCCGTGTCAGTGCGCAGGGACTCAGACTCCTGAAATGAAGAGCCGTCCTTATTGCTTAGTCCGCCACGGTTCGCGCGAGTGCCATCCGTTTGTTCATCAAGCATAGATCCAGATCAATGAACGCCGCCGGCAACGCGCTTACCCTCCACGGTTTTTGCGACTGCCCCCGCCATGACTCTTCTTGCCCCCGAACTGCTCGCCCCCGCCGGCACCCTGAAAAACATGCGTTATGCCTTCGCTTACGGCGCCGATGCGGTGTACGCCGGCCAACCGCGCTACAGCTTGCGGGTGCGCAATAACGAATTCGATCACGCCAACCTCGCCCTCGGCATCCAGGAAGCCCAGGCCCAGGGCAAGCGTTTTTACGTGGTGGTGAACATTGCGCCGCACAACGCCAAGCTCAAGACCTTCCTCAAGGACCTGGCGCCGGTGATCGCCATGGCGCCGGACGCGCTGATCATGTCCGATCCGGGCTTGATCATGCTGGTGCGCCGGCACTTCCCGCAGATGCCGATTCATCTCTCGGTGCAGGCCAACACAGTGAACTGGGCGAGTGTCGAGTTCTGGCAGCAACAGGGCTTGAGCCGGATCATCCTGTCGCGGGAACTGTCCCTGGAAGAAATCGGCGAAATCCGCCAGCAAGTGCCGGCGATGGAACTGGAGGTGTTTGTCCACGGCGCGTTGTGCATGGCGTATTCCGGGCGCTGCCTGCTGTCGGGCTACATGAACAAACGCGATGCCAATCAAGGCAGTTGCACCAATGCCTGCCGCTGGAAATATTCGGCGCAGGAGGCCACGGAAAACCAGCTGGGCGAGATCGTCCAACAGTATCAGCCCGAACCGACCCTGGGCATCGGCGCGCCCACCGACCAGGTGTTCCTGTTGCAGGAGGCCAATCGGCCGGATGAGTTGATGCCCGCCTTCGAGGACGAGCACGGCACTTACATCATGAATGCCAAGGACCTGCGCGCCGTGCAGCATGTCGAGCGTCTGACGCACATGGGCGTGCACTCGCTGAAGATCGAGGGCCGGACCAAATCCCACTTCTATTGCGCACGCACCACGCAGGTGTATCGGCAGGCCATCGACGATGCCGTCGCCGGGCGTGAGTTCGACCGCAGCCTGATGACCGATCTGGAGTCATTGGCACAGCGTGGCTACACCGAAGGCTTTTTGCGTCGGCATGTGCATGACGAATACCAGAATTATCAGCACGGCAGTTCGGTGTCCGAGCGACAGCAGTTTGTCGGGGAGTTGACCGGTGAGCGGCGTGACCGGATGGCGGAGATCAAGGTGAAGAACCGGTTTGCGCTGGGGGATCATCTGGAACTGATGACGCCCAAGGGCAACTTTCATTTCGATTTGCATCAACTGCACAACGTCAGAGGTGAATCCATTGAAGTGGCACCGGGGGATGGGCATACGGTGTATGTGCCGATTCCGGATGCGGTGGATCTGAGGTTCGGGTTGTTGATGCGGGATGTCTGCGCAATCACCGCGTAACCCTGTGGATCACGCGAACTCCTCGCGCAACATCGCCACAAACGCCTCCCGCGCCGGGTGAACCCCGGCGTTTTCATGCCAGTAAAACAGGTTGTCGATGGCCGTCAGCTCCGGAAACTCAAACCCAGCACACCCTGCCCCTTTGGCGTACTGATCAAAGACCCCTTTAGGCACCAGCGCGACGCCGGCTCCCGCGCTGACGCACCCGACAATCGCGCCATAACTGGCCAGGCTGACAATCGGCAGCGCCTGCCCCTGACGCAGCAACCAATGTTCCAGCGCCGCCCGGTACGGACAGCCCTGGGGCCACATGAATACGGTCTTGTCCTGCAAATCCGCGATGCCACGCACCGGCCCCAACGATGTCGAGGCAATCAGCAACAGCTCTTCGCGGTACATCGGCGTGCGCTTGAGTTGGGAGCGTTCGACATCCACCGCGACAATCGCACCGTCGAGCCGATGGTTAAGTGTGTCATCCAGCAGTTGGCCCCAGGTGCCGGTGGTCAGTTCCAGCGCAACCGCGGGATAGCGCTTGTGGAATTTCGCCAGCAGGCGCGGTAGCCGGCCGGTGGCCGAGGACTCGATGGCGCCGATGCGCAGCGGCCCGGAAGGGTCAGCGGACGGGTCCAGTGCGCGTTTGGCTTCAACGGTCAGCGCGAGGATTTTCGAGGCGTAAGACAAAAATGTCTGCCCCGCCGGGCTGATGCGCAGCCCCCGGCCCTCACGCAGAAACAGCGCCACGCCCAACTCCGTCTCCAGCGCCTTGATCCGCGCCGTGATATTGGACGGCACGCAATGCAGCAACTCGGCGGCCCGAGCGATGCTGCCGACGTCGGCCACAGTCTTGAACATGCGAATCTGCGCCAGCTCCATAATCATCACCAAAAGTGAACAGTCGACGCAGTATAAGTCAGTTGTGGTGAGCTGTTCGGCTTCAGATACTCGGCACATACACCCAAGGTGCCCCACCATGAAGCCACTCACCCGCCCCGCCCACTCGCCACTCAAAATCATCCTGGCGATGGCCTTTGTCATCGCCTGCTGGGGTTATTCGCCAACGGGCATTCATATCGGCTTGCAGGCCTACGACCCCGGCCATCTGGCCCTGCTGAGGTTTCTGATTGCCTCGGCGTTCATGGCGGTCATTGCCGCGTTCAAAGGCATCAGTCTGCCCAGGCTTCGCGACCTGCCGCTGCTGATGGTGCTCGGTTTTTTCGCGGTGAGCCTGCATCACGTCGTGCTCAACATCGGGCAACAGCATGTCAGCGCTGGCGCCTCCAGCGTGCTGGCGCAATCGACGCCGTTGTTCAGCACGTTACTGGCGCGCTTTGTGTTCAAGGACCGGGTCAGCTTCTGGCGCTGGGGTTGCATCGTGGCGGGACTGGTCGGCGTGGTGATTGTGGTGGCCGGTGATCGCGGACTGGGCAGCGTCGACGTTCACGGATGGCTGATCCTGCTGGCAGCGGTGTCGTGGAGTTTTTACTTCGCCTTGCAGAAGCATCAAACCGGGCGCTACGACGGTCTGACGCTGGTGTGTTACACGGTGTGGTCGGGCACGGCGCTGCTCCTGATCTACCTGCCGGGACTGGCCAGCGAGGTCGTCGGCGCACCGGCACATGTGCAGTGGGCGGTGATGGCGTTGGGCGTGTTTCCCAGTGCGCTGGCTTATCTGGCCTGGGCGTTTGTGCTGGCGCACGTGGACTTGAGCCGCGCCAGCATGACGCTGTACCTGATCCCGCCGACGGCGATGGCCATGGCGGCCTATGCCTTGGGCGAACAGCCAACGCTGACGGTCGGCGTCGGTGCCCTCGTGGTGTTGATCAGTGTGCTGGCGCTGAATCTGGAGCGCCGGCCTACGGGAATCGCGGCGAGTCCCGCCCGGTCATGACCCAAGCGGCGACTCAGGCGCCGCCTGCGGAAAAGCGGTCGCGGCTGTTGGTCAGGTGCAACCACATCGCCGCCCGCGCCGCGTCCGGATCCTGACGCTTGATGGCGTTGAGAATCGCCTCGTGTTCGAGGTTGGCGAGTTGCCCCAGCTTGCTCAGATCCGCCGCTCCGCGCTCGGCGGCATTGAGGCGGGTGCGCGGGATCATCGCACTGCCCAAGTGCTGCATGATGTCGGTGAAACACACATTGCCGGTGGCTTCGGCGATCAACAGGTGGAAGCGCTTGTCCGCCTCGACGCAACTGTCGTTGTTGGCCAGCAAGCTCTGATAATCGTCCAGCGCTTCACGCATCTGTGCCAATTGCAGCTCCGTACGACGCGTCGCCGCCAGCGCCGCGGCCTGGGTTTCCAGGCCCATGCGCAACTCCAGAATGCTGCGCACCCCCAGCGCGGTATCGACGTTCAGCCGCAAGCCTTGCTCCGGCGCGCGTTCGATGACAAACGTGCCGATGCCGTGACGGGTTTCCACCAGCCCCGACGCCTGCAATTTCGAGATCGCCTCACGCACCACGGTGCGACTGACGCCGTGTGCCTGAACGATCGAGTTTTCCGACGGCAGCTTGTCCCCCGGCAACATCTGGCCCAGCAAGATGCTCTGGGTCAGCTTGGCGACCAGGTCGTGAGCGAGGTTGTGGCTGCGCCTTGGGGCTGGCGTATCGAGGTCAGGTTGCATGGCGATGATCCGGAAACGGGGCTAACGGAATCGTAGCACCGCGCGGGATTGGGATCTTCAGAAAACAGCACCCAGCTTGTATGACAACACTCAACAATCGTGCCCATTCCAGGTAAGAAGCCCGCCAGGCGACACCAGAAAAAGCATAACAAATCGCTTAAATCTCACCATTTCGTTGGACATCACCCCTTGCGCATTAAAAAAACGCAGTTGTATGATGTCTATCAACAACGCAACACCCCGCATAAAAATAATCAGTGGGAGAAACCAAGTGAATACATCCGTATCAGGGATGCACGACGGTGCCGATTCGGTCCTGAAGTCCGCCATCTCAAAAGTGAAACGCCATGTCCTGCCGTTGTTCGTCATCATGTTCATCGTCAACTACATCGACCGTGTGAACATCGGCTTCGTCCGCGCCCATATGGAACACGACCTGGGGATCGGCGCTGCCGCCTACGGTCTCGGGGCCGGGCTGTTCTTCATCGGTTACGCGCTGTTCGAAGTCCCTTCCAACATCCTCCTGCAAAAAGTCGGCGCACGAATCTGGCTGACCCGCATCATGCTGACCTGGGGCCTGGTGGCCGCCGGGATGGCGTTCATCCAGAACGAAACCCACTTCTACATCCTGCGATTCCTGCTGGGCGTGGCCGAGGCCGGGTTCTTTCCGGGGGTGATTTATTACTTCACGCGCTGGTTGCCAGGGGTTGAGCGCGGCAAGGCGATCGCGATCTTTCTCAGTGGCTCGGCAGTGGCCTCGCTGATCTCCGGCCCGCTGTCCGGGTTGCTTCTGCAACTCGACGGTTTCGGGTTGCACGGCTGGCAGTGGATGTACTTCATTGAAGGGATGTTTTCCGTCGGGCTGTGCGTGTTCGTCTGGTTCTGGCTGGACTCCAAACCCCACGACGCCAAATGGCTGAGCCGCGAAGAACAGGATGCGCTGGTCAACGCCATCGAAAACGAACAGCTGGCCCGCGAAGCCGCGACGCCGATCAAACCGTCGTTGGGCAAACTGCTCAAGGATCGCCAGATCATTCTGTTCTGCCTGATCTACTTCTTCATTCAGCTGACCATCTATGCCGCGACCTTCTGGCTGCCGAGCATCATCAAGAAGATGGGCGACCTCAGCGACATTCAGGTCGGGCTGTTCAACTCGATCCCTTGGCTGCTGTCGATTATCGGCATGTATGCCTTCGCTTCGCTGTCCGCCAAATGGAAACACCAGCAAGCCTGGGTGGCTGCTGCGCTGTTGATTGCCGCCGCCGGGATGTTCATGTCGACCACGGGCGGGCCGATCTTTGCCTTTGTTGCAATCTGCTTTGCGGCACTGGGTTTCAAGTCCGCTTCGTCGCTGTTCTGGCCGATCCCCCAGGCGTATCTGGATGCGCGGATCGCCGCTGGCGTGATCGCGTTGATCAACTCGGTGGGCAACCTCGGCGGGTTCGTGGCGCCGACCACCTTCGGTCTGCTGGAGGAGCACACCGGTTCGATTCAGGGCGGTCTGTACGGGTTGGCCGCGACCTCGATCATCGCCGCAATCATTGTCTTTGCCGCACGCAACACACCCAAAACCGCACCGGCCGCTGCGCTGGGCAAACCAACGCCCAACCACGCCTGATCCGTTGTTTATAAGGACAAGAAAATGCACCCACAAGACTGCGCAAAAGCCCCGATCATCACCAGCATGGAGGTGGTTCCAGTGGCCGGCCACGATGGCATGCTGCTCAACCTGAGCGGCGCCCATGGTCCGTTTTTCACCCGCAATATCGTGATCCTCAAGGACAACGCCGGTCACACCGGGGTCGGCGAAGTACCGGGTGGTGAGCGTATTCGCCAGACACTGGAAGACGCCCGCGCGCTGGTGGTTGGCAGCCCGATCGGCACGTATCAGAAGATTCTCAACCAGGTGCGCCAGACCTTTGCCGATCGCGACGCCGGCGGGCGCGGTTTGCAGACGTTTGACCTGCGGATCACCATTCACGCCGTTACGGGGCTTGAGGCCGCCCTGCTCGACTTGCTCGGCCAGCATCTGGACGTACCGGTCGCCGCCCTGCTCGGCGAAGGCCAGCAACGTGACGAAGTGAAGATGCTCGGTTACCTGTTTTACGTGGGTGATCGCCAGCAGACAGACCTGGCCTACCGCAGCGAACCGGACGCCGATAACGACTGGTTCCGTGTGCGCCATGAGCAAGCCATGACCGCTGACGCGGTGGTTCGTCTGGCTGAAGCCGCTCACGCCCGCTACGGTTTCAAAGACTTTAAACTCAAGGGCGGCGTGCTCGGTGGTGATGAAGAAATCGAAGCCGTCACCGCACTGGCCGAACGCTTTCCGGATGCGCGCATCACGCTCGATCCGAATGGCGCGTGGTCACTCAAGGAAGCCATTCGCTTGTGCCGCGATCAGCATCATGTTCTGGCCTACGCCGAAGACCCGTGCGGCGCGGAAAACGGTTACTCCGGCCGGGAGGTCATGGCCGAGTTCCGCCGTGCCACCGGACTGAAAACCGCGACCAATATGATCGCCACCGACTGGCGGGAAATGGGCCACGCCATTCAGTTGCAATCGGTGGACATTCCCCTGGCCGACCCGCATTTCTGGACCATGCAAGGTTCGGTTCGCGTGGCGCAGATGTGCCATGAATGGGGCCTGACCTGGGGTTCGCACTCGAACAACCACTTCGATATTTCCCTGGCCATGTTCACCCACGTCGCGGCGGCTGCGCCGGGCGACATCACCGCCATCGACACTCACTGGATCTGGCAGGATGGCCAGCGCTTGACCAAAGCCCCACTGCAAATCGTCGGTGGTTGTGTGCAGGTGCCGAAGAAGCCGGGGCTAGGGGTTGAACTGGACATGGACCAATTGGCCAAGGCCCATGAACTGTACAAAGGCATGAGACTGGGGGCGCGAGATGACAGCGTGGCGATGCAGTTTCTGATCCCCGGCTGGAAATTCGATAACAAACGGCCGTGCCTGGTGCGCTGACTTCTGCCGCTGTACTCCTTGCAGGAGTGAGCCTGCTCCGGGCGGCGTTCCGACGAAGAGGCCGGCACATTCAACATTGATGCCGCCTGACATTCCGTTATCGCGAGCAGGCTCACTCCTACAAGGGTGGCGTTTCGCACGCTTGCAGTAGCCACTCCTTGAACGCCGACATCGCCGCCGTTTCGGGGCGGGATTGCAAGCGGGTGAGCCAGTAGCTGCCAGTGGTGATGCCGATGGCGAACGGTTGCTCGATGGCACCCGCCGCCAGTTGACGGGAAAACATCAGCGGCGGCGCCAATGCAATGCCGGCACCTTGAAGCGCGGCTTCCATCATCGCCAGCGAAGAGTCGAACACAATATTCCTGGTGGGTGCCGTATTGGGCGGTAACCCGCAAGCCAGAAACCACTCAGGCCACTCGTCTGTCCGGTAGGAACGTAACAACGTTTGTTTCAAAAGATCCTGAGGCTCGCTTAACTGTCGGGCCAGTTCGGGAACGCACAGCACCGACAGCGGCGCTTCGATCAACCGCAGCGCGTCAATCCCGTGCCAGGCGCCAGCGCCAAAGCGAATCGCGTAATCCAGCCCTTCAGCGGCCACGTCCACCCGATTGTTATGGGTCGACAGCCGTAAATCTATGAACGGATGTTTCTCCTGGAAGTCCGCCAGCCGCGGCAATAACCACCCGACCGCGAACGTACCCACCGCCCCGACAGTCAACACATCCCGATAGTGCCCGCCTTCGAACCGCTCAAGCGTTTCGGCGATTCGGTCAAAAGACTCGCGCAGGACCGGCAGCAAGGTTTCACCCTCACTGGTCAGCATTAACCCGCGTGGCAAGCGTTTGAACAGTGTTACGTTGAGTTGGGCTTCAAGGCTTTTGACTTGATGACTCACCGCCGCAGGCGTAACGAACAACTCCACCGCCGCCCGAGTAAAACTCAAATGGCGTGCGGAGGCCTCGAAAGCGCGCAACGCATTCAGCGGCAAGTGAGGACGAATCATGCCAACTCCATAGTTTTTCTAATGGCTCACCCGAAATATCGTCGTTTGTCGACGCTAGGCGTACTGCCTAGATTTGGCTCGCCTATCAGGCAACCCGATTTGCAAGAGCGCATGGAGTGTAGCGGGTTACCATCGACACAACTCATGAAGAGTAGATCTGACATGTACACAAACAAATTGCCAAGGCTTGCATCCTATGGTGCTTTCGCCCTTATCCTCGGCGCGGCATCCTGTATTGCCGCGCCCCCGTCCGACCAACAACTCGAATCTGTGGTCAACGCCGCCGTCGGCCCCGTGATTCAGCAACAGAACATCGCCGGCCTTGCCGTCGCGATCACCCAGAACGGTCAGCAGCATTACTTTAATTACGGCGTGGCCTCTAAAGAGAATCGCAAACCGGTCAGCCAGGACACCTTGTTCGAAATCGGTTCGGTCAGTAAAACTTTCGCCGCCACGCTGGCCGGGTATGCGCAGGCCAACGGCAAACTGTCCCTGTCCGATACTGCCAGCACCGTTTTGCCGGCATTGCGAGGCAGTGCGTTCGATCGCATCAGTGTGTTGCAATTGGGCACTTACACCGCTGGCGGGTTGCCGCTGCAATTCCCCGACGACGCTGACCATGCCGACACGATGCTCGATTACTTCAAGCGATGGACACCGGTTTACCCTGCTGGCACCCATCGCCTGTATTCGAACCCAAGCATAGGGCTGTTCGGTTATCTTGCCGCCCACAGCATGGGCCAGCCGTTCGATGACCTGATGGAAAAAACCTTGCTGCCAAAACTGGGCCTCAAGCACACCTACCTCAAGGTCCCGCCAGCGCAGATGGGGCTTTACGCTCAGGGTTACAACAAGGACGACAAGCCGGTACGTGTCGAGCCGGGGGCGCTGGATTCCGAAGCCTACGGCGTGAAAACCAGTGCCTCGGACCTGATTCGATATGTTGAAGCGAACATGAAACCGGCAGGACTGGAAAAGCCATTGCAGCAAGCCATCGCCACCACTCACACCGGTTATTACACGGTGGGTCAAATGACACAGGGGCTGGGTTGGGAGTTCTACCCTTATCCGGTCACGCTGGATCGGCTGCTCGCCGGCAACTCGACCGAGATGGCAATGGAAGCTCACGAGGTCAAGTGGTTGAACCCGCCGCAGCAGCCACCGCAAAACGTGCTGCTCAACAAAACCGGCTCCACGGGCGGCTTCGGTGCCTACGTTGCGTTTGTGCCCTCGAAGGACATCGGCATCGTGATCCTGGCCAACAAAAACTACCCGAACCCGGAACGGATCAAAATCGCCCACACGATATTGAATGCCCTGAGCGAATAACCGGAAGCAACACGAGCCCTCTGTAGCCGCTATCGAGCTCCAGCGAGGCTGCGTTCGGCTCTGTAGCAGTCGTAAACCCTGCACACGCGGTCTTTCTGAAACACCGCGTTGCCTGATTTTACGACTGCTTCGCAGCCGAACGCAGCCTCGCCGGAGCTCGACAGCGGCTACAAAACAAAAAATGGGTGACCCTTTGAGGTCACCCATTTTCGTTCTTACGCCTGCTTAATGCCGGGTCTCTGGCTCACCGGCAGACGCCTCCCTGTCCGCCGCAAGGTTGTCCCGCACCTGGTTCACCAACAACTCGGCGACCATCGCCAACTGCTGGATCGAAAATATTTCACCGCGGTTCGGCCCTTCCAGTTTGGCGGCAAAGTTCTCAAGCAGGGCCGTCAACGACGCGAGGGTATCGCAAGCTTGTTTCAGTAGCGTCCGCGTGTCGACGCCGGGGGCAATGGTGAATATAGGCTGGGGCGAGGAAACAGGCCTGGGGCGAGGAATGACCGCCACGTCGGCGGTGCCACACAGCTTCACAGACGCGGGATGATTGGTATTGTCAGGGGTGTCTCCTTGAGGCTTGCTGAACTTTTTCACAGGCGAGGCTCCTTTTTCACGGGTGTTTTCATCCTTGGGTCCTTCAATGTCGCGGACATCCATGAAGGCTAGCGGTGCGGGCTGACAGACACCAGTTCATCAAGTGCGACACAACTTGAAGGAATTCTCCGAAGCCCGTGAAGGCGGATACTTCACACGCAAAAAAAATGGGCGATCACCTGGATCGCCCATTGTTGTTACTGCGACTGCAATCGTCGCCCGATCACGTCCATCAAATCACAACCGTCACACAGCGGAATCGCCAACACCCGCGCAAAATCCTGAAGCAACAGAGCATCACGGCCCATCCCCTCGCCCACGGACAAGGTTTCCAGCTGTTGGCTCACGCTACGAATGCGATAGGCCGCAGTGTCATGCAACACATCCACCGGCGCATCCGTATCAATCAGCAACGACGCAATTTGGCAATCGATGCCCGTAATCGGCATATATCTGGCCATCAGTGATCTCCTCTCTCAATGCCGTATCGGTGGCTGAACGACAGGCGCACCTTCGGGTGGATCAACGTTATCCAGCGCCTGGTTCACCAACAACTCGGCAATGACCGCCAACTGCTGAATCGAGAGCGCGACGTTACGCTTTGAGCCTTCCAGTTTGCAGGCCAGATCTGTAATCAGGACATTCAGTGATGCCAGAGTTTCGCAGGCATGGCTTAGCAGAGTTGTGGAATCGACGCCGGGAGTGATCGTGAATACGTGGCTGATCGGGTCGGTATGACTGGGGTTTCGCAAGCGAGCGCTGACGGCAGGCTCGGTGATTTCGGAAAGTGGAACGGCATCGACAGGATCTGAATCGGCCGGGGATAAGGGGGATTGGGACTTAATTTTTTCATGTGCGAAGAACCTCGGTAATTTAAGAAAACTGCCGATCTCACTTCCACAGAGAGGGTGGCAGCTGTACGCAGGTGTGGAAGTCCGGGATACCGAGAGAAACCCAGTGCACGCAATCGTGCTCCTGCGCACAGCCGCCATAAGCAACAATGTTGGCATAAAAAAAAGCCAACAGGTGTTTAGAGGCACATGCTCTCTCGGTAACCACCGGACTTCCACATCCGACCGCTGATTTTGCAGCGGCCCGACAAAGGTATCGGTAGGTGGGTTGGCGCACCAGTTCATGGAGTACGATACGTCTCGCAGGAAATGTCCGACGCCTGTGCAGGCCAGCGCACTGCGTCCGAGGACGTCCCTTCGAGATTACATCCCCACCACCTACAACCCGGGTAGGATCGCCCGCTTTTTAGCCTGTCCACCACGCGGTCAGTGCTGATAGCTCCAGTCGGCAAGGCTTTCGATTTGAGTCAGGGCTGGTTTGTCGAACCGCAGGCGGGATTGCAAGTTGCGCGCATCAGCGGTGGGCGTTACACCGCCAGCAATGGCCCGGATGTCGAACAGGACGCGATGATGTCTGTACAGCCGTTTGCCGGGTTCACGCGCCGAGATTGGCGCGGGCGTTGCGGTGAAGGCGGCGGACAAACACAGCTTCTTTGCGGAAGTGGGCTACACCCATGGCAGCGACATCGAGCAGCCGTGGGCGGTGACGGTCGGGTATCGCTATAACTGGTAACCACACCCTGCAGCTGGCGCAGCCTGCGTCCGGCTGCGAAGCAGTCGTGAAATCAAGCGGTGCGGTGTTTCAGGAAGACCGCGTACTCAGGGTTTACGACTGCTGCGCAGCCGGACGCAGGCTGCGCCAGCTGCTACAGGGTCGGTGGGGTGTCAGTCATCCGGCATTTCAGGGGGCTTGGTTGGTTTGGCCGGTTTGCCATTCTTGGTGGCCTTGGCCCCTTTAGCGCCTTTGACCGGCTCAGCCTCGGCAGGTGGGGTCACTACCGGCGGCGCGGTGGCTTCTTTTTCGGCTGCTGGCAGGGCATCGATGGTGTCGAACACTTTCTTCAAATCGACCGATTTTGACTCAGCCCCCGAACTCTCAAGCTTCTTCTCGCCGTCCTTGCCGATCAGGATCACTTTGGGCAACGCCCCCGCACCGAGTTTCAGGGAGCGAATCAGCGCCATGGTGTCCTGCTGACCGAGGTCCTCGCCGTCGCGCTGGCCGAACATATTCAGCACGCTATACACCCGGATTTTGCGTTGGGCGATCCCGTCCTTGTTGGCCGGATCGTCCAGTGACTTTTTCAGCCCGACCCAGACAGGATCGACGGTGCTGGGTGCAATGACAATCAAGGGCCGGAACCGGCCTTTGTCGGTATCCAGCGGTGAATCACTTTCGGTTGCGAATAAGGGACCGGCGAAAGCCAGCAAGGTTGTCAGGGTCAAAAACCTGATGAGCATGCGCATCTCCTTTTGATAACCACGCTCTAATGATTGCGCATCGCGGCGTTCGTTCCGGGTGACGCACCGCAATTGTGTTTCGCCTTGACCCAAGCTTAGGTCAGGGCGGTCATTGCGCAACAGACGGGGCTAATCTCATCGCAGATAAGCAGCGGGGTGATTCAATCGGAATCAGAACGCCAGTTTGTAACCGATCAGCATCAACATCGTCGCCAGGCAAGGGCGCAGCACTTCATCGGAAATCTTGCCGGTCAAATGACTGCCCAACCAGATCCCCGGCAGCGAGCCGATCAACAAGAATCCCAGCACGTGCCAGTCCATGTTGCCCATGCTCGCATGGCCAAGCCCGGCGACCAGTGTCAACGGCACCGCGTGGGCGATTTCGGTCCCGACGAGGCGACGGGTCGGCAGCAGCGGATACAGGATAAACAGGGCCACGGTGCCCAGGGCGCCCGCACCGATGGACGTCAGCGCAACCATGGTGCCCAGCACCAGGCCGGTGATCACCGTCATGCCGTTGAGGCGTTTGCCACTGGGGTTGTAGTTGCCACCGGCGCGTTTGTGCGCGAAATCGAGCAGGCGCTTCTTGAACAGAATCGCCAATGCCGTGGCAAACAGGACGAACCCCAGTGCCTGCTTGATGACGGCATTCATGGTTTCAGGCGCGGTGTGCAAGCTGCTCAGGAACCACAGCGTCAACGCCACCGCCGGCACGCTGCCAAGGGTCAGCCAGCCGGTAATCGCCCAGTCGATGTTGTTGTTTTTCCGGTGGACCAGCACGCCACTGGATTTGGTGATCGCCGCGTAGAGCAAATCGGTACCGACCGCTGTCGCGGGGTTGATGCCGAACCACAGCAGAATCGGGGTCATCAACGACCCACCACCGACGCCCGTCATGCCGACAATAAAGCCAACCACCAACCCGGCAACGATCAACCCGATGTTCACTAAATCCATTGAGACGTCCACAAAGACCGCAGAAGAAATCTGGCCCGCAGCATAGCGATTTTTCTTATAACCACTTATATCGATGCGAACTATCGTTATATCCAAGACATAACAACATCCATTCCCCTGTAGGCGCTGTGTCGGGGTTTATTGCACCGGCAGGAAATTCAGGAACAGCAGGCTCTGCGCATAATTCAAGCCGATGCGCCGGTAGCGTTCGTCGAGCATCTGCGTCAGCAAATCCAGCCGGGCAACGATCTTGCCGAACTCCACGGCGAAACTCAGGTTGCTGCCCTCCTCCGAGATCTCGTTGGAGAACAGCAAGGGTTCGCCTTGTTTGTTTTGCCGCTGGCTGAGAATCCACGTGGCGATCTCGATGTTGCGCGCGGCGTTGTTGACGAACGTCGGGTTGATCGCGTCCGTCATGTAGAACTCCAGGCGATTGCCGTGAGCGGTTACCAGCATGCTGCCGATGGCATAGATGAAAGCACCGACCCGGTCACCGAGAAACTCCGGGCTCATGGCAAACCTGAGCGCCGCCAGGTCTTTTTTGCCACCGAGGGTGGGCAGTGGCTGTTGCTGCTCGATGGCCATGCGCACTTGCTTCCCGGCGGTTCGGGCATCGAGGAAGCCGGATTTTTTCAGCTCCTCGGGGTTGCGCAGGTAAAGCTTGCTCATCAGCAAATAGAGGCTGTCGAGGTTGTCACGCATCGTCAGCGTGGCCATGCGGTCGACGCTGGTCTGCAGAAATTCCTGGGGACGGCCTTCGCGGAACTGGCTGACAATGTCATTGCCCTGTTGCTGGCTGCAACCGCTGACAAAGAACATCGCCAAGCCAGCCAGAAACAAGCAGCGGCGGCGGATCGGTGGGGTGATGCGGGGTAACACTCGAGCCATGGGTTCTTGAACTTGGGCATGGGCCAGCGGTGGGGATCGCCGCCGGCTGCCCAAGGATAGAGCCGTCAATACCAAAAAAGTGCAGTGCCGGTGGTCCGTGAGCGAAGGCGCCTGCCTGCCCAAAGGTGATATCTCGTCATGTTCGCTTTTACCTGGAAGATGGCGCTGGAGGGAACCACCGGGTTATTTTGCTGCCAACTAGGTATCCACCGTGTTGCACACAGGAGGTTTTCATGCGGTTCCTTGAACTGGCCGGCGTCAACGTACCGGTCATTGGCCAGGGCACCTGGCACATGGGTGAAGATCATTCGGCGCGCGCTAAAGAAGTCTCGGCCCTGCGCCAGGGCATCGAGCTGGGCATGACGTTGATCGATACCGCGGAAATGTACGCTGAAGGCGGCGCCGAGGAGGTGGTCGCGCAAGCCATCAGCGGTCTGCGTGACCAGGTCTTTGTGGTCAGCAAGGTCTACCCGCACAACGCCAGTTGCCAAGGCATTCCCCAGGCGTGCGAACGCAGCCTGCGGCGCTTGAAAACCGATTACATCGATCTGTACCTGCTGCACTGGCGCGGCCAGTACCCCTTGGAGGAAACCGTCGAAGCCTTCGAGCGCCTGCGTGAAGACGGCAAGATTGGCCGTTGGGGTGTGTCCAATTTCGACTTGGACGACCTGCATGAACTGCACTCATCAACCTGCGCCACCAATCAGGTGCTCTACAACCTGGAGGAGCGCGGCATCGAATTTGATTTGCTGCCCTGGAGCCAACAACACCAGCTGCCGTTGATGGCGTACTGCCCTATCGGCCAGGGCGGTGAAATGCTGACGCATCCGACGCTGGTAAAAATTGCCGCCCATCACGGGGTGACACCGGCTCAAGTGGCGCTGGCATGGATCCTGCGGCAGCCCGGCGTGATCGCCATCCCCAAAGCGGTCAAACCTGAACACGTGAAATTGAATGCGCAAGCCGCGCAAGTGCGGCTCGAACCCGGGGATCTGGAGGTGCTGGACCACGCGTTTCACGCGCCACAACACAAACAGCGATTGGCCATGGTCTGAGCCATCGCCGTATTGGCAGAGGGTTTCTGCATGCGAAGCACCGATCAGCTCGATGCTTTTAACTTGCCACGTTTCGTCCAGGCTCAAGACCCGGTCTTTGAGTGGGTTCAGGAAGAACTGAGTGCCGGTCAAAAACGCCGTCACTGGATGTGGTTCATCTTTCCGCAGCTTGCCGGGTTGGGGGGCAGCGAAATGTCCCGATACTTTGCCATTCGCTCCAAAGAGGAAGCCGCGGCGTATCTGCAGCATTCATTGCTGGGTCCACGATTGCGGACGTGCACGCAATTGGTCCTGAACATCAAACAGCGCTCGATCGCCGAGATTTTCGGTCATCCCGATGACCTCAAGTTCCACTCTTCAATGACGCTGTTTGCCCAGGTCGCTCCGGACAACAGCCTCTTTGACCAGGCCCTTGAACAGTATTTCCACGGCATACGGGATGACTGGACGCTTTCATTGCTGGACTTAAAACAGGCCCATTTGCCCACCAATCAGGGTTGAGAAGTCATCGTCGACAAACGGCAGGATCGCGTCCGCCACCGGTTGCAGTTGCCGGGTGACGTAATGGTCGTAGTCGATCGGGGCGCTGCGAATCTCCAGCGGTTCGGGCCCGGCAACGGTGATCACGTAGCTGATCCAGCCGCCGTTCTGGTACTGACGCGGACGGCCCTGGCGGTCGTTGAAGTCATCGGCGATGCGCGCGGCACGCACGTGGGGTGGCACGTTGCGCTCATAGTCGTCGAGGGTACGGCGCAGGCGCTTGCGGTAGATCAGGCGATCATCGAACTCGCCGGCCAGGGTCTTTTGCACGTAATCGCGCACGTAGTCCTGATACGGCTTGCGGTGGAAGATCCGCGAGTACAGCTCCTGCTGGAATTGCCGGGCCAGTGGCGACCAGTCGGTGCGCACGGTTTCCAGGCCTTTGTAGACCATTTCATCCGTGCCATCGGCGCGGGTCACCAGGCCGGCGTAACGCTTCTTGCTGCCCTCCTCCGCGCCACGGATGGTCGGCATCAGAAAGCGTTTGTAGTGGGTTTCAAACTGTAATTCCAGGGCACTTTCCAGCCCGTATTCCGCATGCACATGTTCGCGCCACCACTGGTTGACGTGGTCGACCAGCGCGTGGCCAATCTGCGCGGCCTCCTCCTGACCGTGGGCGCGGCGCAGCCAGACAAAGGTGGAGTCGGTGTCGCCGTAGATCACCGTGTGACCCTGAGCCTCGATCAGTTGCCGGGTACGCAGCATGATTTCGTGGCCACGCAAGGTAATCGACGACGCCAGCCGTGTGTCGAAGAAACGGCAGCCGCTGGAGCCGAGTACGCCGTAGAAGGCATTCATGATGATCTTCAGCGCCTGAGACAGTGGCGCGTTGTGTTCGCGTTTTGCGGTTTCGCGGCCTTCGGCGACCCGGGCGACGATGGCCGGCAGGCAATGCCGGGTTCGTGAAAAACGTGCCCCGCGAAAACCCGGCACAGAGTCGCTGTCGTCGGGATGCTGCAAGCCTTCGATCAGCCCCACCGGGTCGATCAGGAAGGTGCGGATGATCGACGGATAGAGGCTTTTGTAGTCGAGCACCAGCACCGATTCGTACAGGCCCGGCTGCGAGTCCATGACAAAACCGCCGGGACTGGCCTGTGGTGACTTGCCGCCCAGATTCGGCGCGACAAAGCCCTGACGGTGCATCAGCGGCATGTACAGGTGAGTGAACGCCGCCACCGAACCACCGCTGCGGTCCGCCGGCAAACCGGTGACGCTGGCGCGCTCCAGCAAGAAGGTCAGCAGTTCGGTCTTGGCGAAAATCCGTGTGACCAGCTCACAGTCTTTGAGGTTGTAAGTGGCGAGGGCCGGTTTGTCCTCGGCGAACATGCGGTTGATTTCGTCCATGCGCTGGTACGGCGTGCTGATCGCCTTGCCCTCACCGAGCAAGGTTTGCGCGACGTTCTCCAGGCTGAACGAGGGGAAGTTCCAGGTTGCCGAGCGCAGGGATTCGATGCCGTCGATGATCAGGCGCCCCGCGGCTGACGCGAAGTAATGGTTGCGGCTGCCGTGTTCGCGCCACTGCATTTCTTCGCCGCCGCGCCCAAGCTTGAGCGGTACGCCCAGGCGTCGGGCGTGTTCGTGGAGGACGCGAAGGTCGAACTGCACGACGTTCCAGCCGATGATCGCGTCGGGGTCGTGGCGGGCAAACCATTCGTTGAGTTTTTTCAGCAGCACGGTTCGCGAGTCGCAGTATTCAAGCTGGAAATCCACCGCGCTGGCGTCACCATTGGGCGGCCCGAGCATGTACACCTGGCGTTCGCCGCAGCCTTCCAGGGCAATGGAATACAACTCGCCTTGTTCGGTGGTCTCGATATCCAGCGAGACCAGCCGCAGGTTGGGCCGGTATTTCGGGTCGGGTTTCATCTGCGCGTCGAGCAGCAGGCCTTGCGCATCGGGCGACCCACCAAAGATCACTGGCGCGGTGATGAACCGTTCCATCATGTAGCGCTCGGGCGGGCGAACGTCGCCCTCGAACATCTCGACGCCGGCCTTGCGCAGCGCGGTTTCCAGGCGCATCAACTGACCGTGCTGCTGGCAATACAGGCCGAGCACCGGACGATGCTCGAAATCCAGCAGGGCCAGGGGCTTTAGTTCGACGTCTTTCTCGCCGCGCAGCACCTCTTGCGCCTGTTCGCGCTGGGCGGCTGGAATGAACGCCACCGACGGCTGATGAGGCAGGCGGATGCGCCGGGGACCACTGTCGGTCGCCAGCCAGAACTCGACTTCCGTGCCGGCCGGGGTGTCGCGCCAATGCCGGGTCAGGACGAAGCCCTGCTGTAAATCCACCACTGCAACCTCTCGATTTGATTCAGGCGGCAATTCTACGCGTCATCAAGGGGCAGCGGGTCATGCGCGCCACTTTCGACTTTCTCATAGGGTTTACCCGCGGTTTACCGAAAAAATACCGCTGAATGGCGTTTTTTGAGTCTTATCTGCCGCTTTCACTCTTGCCCTCAGCGCTTGGGTCTACGATTCTTCAAGAACAACGACAACACCCGAGAAGCCACCATGAAAACCGTCGCCCAACTGCTCAAGCTCAAAGATCAGAAGAATCAGGAAGTGCACCAGATCAAACCTGATCACATGGTGCTGGAAGCGCTGATGAAGATGGCCGAGAAAAACGTCGGCGCCTTGCTGGTGGTGGAAAATGACGAGGTGCTGGGCATCATCAGTGAACGTGATTACGCACGCAAACTGGTGCTGCATGGCCGTTCTTCGGTGGGCACGCCGGTGCGCGACATCATGGTGTCCCCGGTGATCACCGTGGACACCCATCAAACCGTCGACACCTGCCTGGGCATCATGTCCGACCGACGCCTGCGTCACCTGCCGGTGGTGGAGAACGGCAAGTTGATTGGCTTGCTGTCGATCGGCGACCTGGTCAAGGAAGCGATTGCCGAACAGGCCGAACTGATTCGCCAGCTGGAGCAGTACATCCGCGGCGAGTAATCCGAAGACACCCTGGATCAAAATGTAGGAGTGAGCCTGCTCGCGATGGCGGTATGTCAGTTAATGAATAGGCTGACTGATACACCGCCATCGCGAGCAGGTTGTTATTCGGTGTTCACACTGGCCAATGCCGCGCGAAGACCGGGGCCAGTGTCGGGTGCCGGTCGATGCGCTCCAGCCACGCGAAAAAACCGGGACGGGTGTTGCGTAAATGCTCACGGCTGCCGGCCCACCGCGACACCACCGCCGCCAGCACATCCAGTGCGCCCGGCGTCTCATCCCCCAGATACAGCTCGCCGGAAAACTGATCGGCAAACACCTCCCAGCTCCAGTGCAATCGCGCGCGGGCGCCGGCCATGAGGTTTTGCCTGGACGCCTCATCCGTCTCGGCCAGCCAGCGTTCGGGGTAATCGATGATGCCGATGGCTGCGTAGCAATTGCTGACGATGTACGTGAGGCCGCGGATCGCCTGATCGCGGTCGGCGGGCAGTGTCGGCAACAGGTTCGACTTGGGAAAGGTCAGCCCGAGATGAATCAGGATCGCCGCACTTTCGGTCAGGATGCTGCCATCGGGCAGCTGCAGCGTTGGAATCTGCTTGAGCCGGTTGAGCTTCTCCAGTGCCTGGGCTGCCTCCGAGGACAACTCGACGTCGATGAAGCGATAAGGAATTTCGCACAGCTCGAGCGCCGCTTCTATCGCCGCCGCGCCGGAATTCTGGTGTCCATAAAGTTGATACATGGTGCGGCCTCCTGGCGAGACGGGAATGGGGTCATGAGAGGCGTCACCTGCCGGTCGTGGTGATCCAGCTAATCAGTGTAGAAGCGTCGATCCGCCCTACCCGTACGATCCGACGACTGAACCATCACGCCCGCGTGGAGCGACTCACAGGGGCTATCAATACCGTCGATGTTCACCATCACATCAATGAAGTTCTCATAAAAAATCCTCGGCGTAACATCCGCTCCATACCAACCCATAAGCACCCCGGAGCACACCATCATGAAACGCCAAACTATCCTCGCTATCGCTTTCTCGG
Organism: Pseudomonas sp. S2_B07; assembly: GCF_054668435.1. Lineage (NCBI taxonomy): Bacteria > Pseudomonadati > Pseudomonadota > Gammaproteobacteria > Pseudomonadales > Pseudomonadaceae > Pseudomonas > Pseudomonas sp. S2_B07. Next base: position 5,764,137 of record NZ_CP162769.1, on the reverse strand, counting down.
TCTTTGCAGTTAACGCTTTTGCCGCAACCTCTGCTCAACCTGTGGTCGCTGAAGGCGGCTCGGATCGTCTGATTGAAAGCCGAGTGGCTGAAGGTGGTTCAGATCGTTTGATCGAGAATCGTGTGGCCGCTGATGGTTCCGATCGCTTGATCGAAAACCGTGTAGCCGCTGATGGTTCGGATCATCTGATGGAAAACCGCGTAGCCGCTGATGGCTCCGATCATCTGATGCAGAACCGCGTTGCCGAAGGTGGTTCCGACCGTCTGATCGAAAGCCGCGCGGCATAAATGCAGGGGTTTACTGCAGTACTCAATGAAAAACCCGGCCTGACCCGCCGGGTTTTTTTACGCCTCTGGTTCGATCAGGGTTACTGGCCAGCCCGCTTCATGCAACGCTGATAACGCTCATCGACGCGCTTGGCAAACCATGCCGTGGTGAGCTTGCGGGTGATTTTCGGGCTTTGCAGTTCGATCCCCGGCAACACGGCACGAGGCAGTGCCCTGCCCTCGGCCTGATCGGCCAACGCAAACACTCGCCGGTAGAGTTCCGTCTCCTCGAATTTCAGGCTTTTGCCCTCCTCCAATTGATTGCGAATGGTCGTATTGCGCATCCCCAACGGCTTGCCAAGGCTGCGCACCGCCACTTCCGTGGTACCGGGCATGATTGAGTCATACCGGACCAAGTCGCCATCCAGCGCCAACGGGATGCCTGACACCCGGCTCAACGCGTTCTGAAACGCCGCATTGCGGCTGGCGTACCAACCGGCATTGAAATCAGCGAAGCGATACAACGGTTGCGTGTAGCTCACCGGATAACCGAGCAAATGGGCGATGCCGAAGTACATGCCGCCGCGCCGAGTGAATACCTCGTGGCGAATCGAGCCTTCCACCGGGTACGGATAGTTCTTCGCCTGCTGTTCGGCGAACTCGATACTGACCTGCATCGGCCCGGCGGTGTGTACCGGATTGAAGCCACCGAACAGGGTCTTGCCCAAGGGCACCATGCCAATGAAATCATCGAAAATCGCGCTGAGTTCCTTTTCACTGCGCGCCGCGTTGAGGCGGTCGCTGTAGCTTTTGCCGTTGGGTGACTTCACCTGCAGCGCGCCGCTGATCAACAGGCTGGGGATGTAGACTTTAGCGGCGCGACGGTCGATTTCGTCCCGGGCGATCTTGCCCAGGCCCAGCACAGGCGGGTCGACCTGGAAGGTGGATTCCTGCTCGGTCACGGCGAGCACCGAACACAGGTTTTGCGTGGACGGATAAATATTCTGGGCGGCGAAGGCGGCGTAGATGTCCGTGGCCCACCCTTGGCGATCCGTGGTTTTGGCCGGCAGCAAGCGCACGATTTCGGCCTTGACCTCGGCGGGCGGGCGCGCGGGTTGTTCCTGCGGGTGCTGAGTGCCGCAACCGGCCAGCAGCAACAGCGCCGCGCCGCCCATGATCAATCGATTGGCTTGCATGGTGCTCCATCAAATCCGTTGAGCCGGGTTAACCATACGACCAATGGCATGGCGCAGGCTATGACTCTTGCGGCCGCGCCCTGTTCCATCGTCATGTCAGCGGGGCCTTTTTCCGTTGGGCGGTCAGCCTTCCGGCCGACTGCGCCTGAACCATACTTGAGCCAGTCACCGAGGAGACAGGCTCATGCACCGTAGCGACGTACTGATCGTCGGCGCCGGCCCGACCGGGCTGGTCCTGGCGCTGTGGTTGAGCAAACTGGGGATCCGCGTGCGGATTATCGACAAGACGTCGGCGCCCGGCACCACGTCGCGTGCGCTGGCAGTCCAGGCGCGCACGCTGGAGCTGTATCGCCAGCTCGACCTCAGCGAAGCCGTGGTGCAAAACGGCCATCGCGTGGCGGCAGCAAATTTCTGGGTCAGCGGTGAATCGGTTGCACGATTGCCACTGAGCAACATCGGCGCTGGCCTGACACCCTATTCGTTCATGGAAATCTTTCCACAAGACCAGCACGAACGCTTACTGATCGAGCGTCTTGAAACCTTCGGCATCAAGGTGGAACGCGGCACCGAACTGGAGGACTTCGAGGAAACCGGCGATGGCATCACCGCCCACTTGCGCCTGCCCGATGGCCAACAGGAAACCTGCCAGGCGTGTTACCTGGCCGGTTGTGATGGTGCCCGTTCGATAGTGCGTAAAAAGCTGGACACCGGGTTTCCCGGTGGCACCTACCAACAGATTTTCTACGTGGCGGATGTGCAGGCCAGCGGGCCGGCACTCAACGGCGAACTGCACGTGGACCTTGATGAAGCGGACTTCCTCGCCGTGTTTCCGCTCGCCGGCAGCGGGCGCGCGCGGTTGATCGGCACCGTGCGCGACGAGCGCGCCGACCGGGCTGAAACCCTGCGTTTCGAGGACGTCAGCAGCCGGGCCATCGAACATCTGAAGGTGCAGATCGAGCAGGTGAACTGGTTCTCGACTTATCGCGTGCATCACCGGGTGGCCGATCACTTTCGCACCGGCCGCGCCTTTTTGTTGGGCGACGCGGCCCACGTTCACAGCCCGGCCGGTGGTCAGGGCATGAACACCGGGATTGGTGATGCGATCAACCTGGCGTGGAAATTCGCGGCGGTGTTGAGTGGCGGTGCCGAGGCGAAACTGCTCGATACCTACGAAACCGAGCGCATCGCCTTTGCGCGCAAACTCGTCGCGACCACCGACCGGGTGTTCAGTTTCGTCACCGCCGAGGGACGCGTGGCCGACGTGCTAAGGACACGGCTGGCACCGTTTTTGATCCCGAAGATGGCCTCGTTTGAAACGTCCCGCGAGTTCCTGTTTCGCACGGTCTCGCAGATCACTCTCAACTATCGTGGCATGCCGTTAAGCACCGGCGTTGCCGGGCACGTTCACGGCGGCGATCGCCTGCCTTGGGCGCATGACGGCGAAGGCGACAACTTTGAATCGCTGAGGAATCCGACCTGGCAGGTGCACGTGTATGGCGACACCAGCGACGAAATGATCGCCTGGTGCATCGAGCATCATCTGCCCTTGCATGTGTTTGACTGGCGACCGGCGTTTGAAGCAGCGGGGTTGGGGCGTAACGGGTTTTATCTGCTGCGCCCGGATACGTATGTGGCGATTGCCGAGACGTGTTCCGATCCGAAGGTGATTGAGCGGTACTTCAACCATCATGGAATCCGGCCGTACTTCGGCACGCCCTGAAGTCACCACCAATCAACGGTGGGAGCGAGCTTGCTCGCGATGGCGTTAGCACATTCAAAAGTGATGTGACTGACCGTCCGCTATCGCGAGCAAGCTCGCTCCCACAGGGTTATGTGGCGGGGTTTAGATCCCGGCCAGGGCCAGGTCCATTGCGAAGTAGGTGAAGATCAGATCCGCGCCCGCCCGCTTGATCGCTCCCAGGCTTTCACGCACCACACGGTCCTCATCAATCGCCCCCGCTTGCGCGGCGAATTTGATCATCGCGTACTCGCCGCTGACCTGATACGCCGACAGCGGCAAACGCGATACTTCGCGGATGTCGCGGATGATGTCGAGGTAGGCGCCGGCCGGCTTGACCATCAGTGCATCCGCGCCTTCCTGTTCGTCCATCAGCGATTCGCGCACTGCTTCGCGGCGGTTCATCGGGTTCATCTGATAGCTTTTGCGGTCGCCCTTGAGCGCGCTACCGCCGGCTTCACGGAACGGGCCGTAGAGCGCCGAGGCAAACTTGGTCGAATAGGCCATGATCGCCGTCTGGCTGAAACCGGCGGCGTCCAGCGCCCGGCGAATCGCCTGGACCTGCCCGTCCATGGCCGCCGACGGGGCAATCACATCGGCACCGGCCCGAGCAGCGGCGACGGCTTGCTTGCCAAGGTTGATCAGGGTCTGGTCGTTATCGACTTCGTAGTTGTGCATCACGCCACAATGGCCGTGGTCGGTGTATTCGCAGAAGCAGGTGTCGGACATCACGATCATTTCCGGCACGGCATCCTTGGCGATCCGCGACATGCGCGACACCAGCCCGTTATCGCTCCAGGTATCGCTGCCGCTGCTGTCCAGATGATGCGACACGCCGAAGGTCATGACCGACTTGATGCCGGCGCGGGCGTAGCGCTCGATTTCGCCGGCCAGTTTCGACTCCGGAATGCGCATGACGCCGGGCATGCTGTTGATCGGCACGAAGTCGTCGATTTCTTCCTCGACGAAAATCGGCAGCACCAGGTCGTTCAGGCTGAACTCGGTTTCCTGGAACAGGCTGCGCAGGCTCGCATTGCGGCGCAGACGGCGTGGACGTGCTTCGGGGAACTGGCTGGACATGGGCATTCCTGAAAAACAGAGGATGAGACTAACGTCGTAGGGGGTGAAGCTTATGCCCTGCAAGGCACAAGGCACAAACCTCAGGTGCAGAACAAACCCTTACCGGCTCGGCAATAATCCCCCCGGATCGACACAGCCCCCTGTAGGAGTGAGCCTGCTCGCGATAGCGATAGCACATGCACCGTCAATGTGACTGACACACCGCTATCGCGAGCAGGTTCACTCCGACAGGTTTAGAGCTTCAGGGTGCCGGAAATACAGGTCACCACCGCTCCACCAATCCAGATTTCATCACCGACCTGAACCACCTGAATGCGCCCCGCCCGTCCCATCGTCAGGCCCTGGCTGACCACATAGGAGGCTGGCGCCAGCCCCTCGGCAAGCAACCACTGCGCAATCCCGGCATTCAAACTGCCGGTCGCCGGGTCTTCCGGCATGCCGTCGCCGGAGATGAAGGCCCGTACTTCGAATTGTGCTTCATCCCCATCACGCTCGGGATTCCACGGTGCAATCACACCGACCGCCAGGCCCAACATTTGCGAGTGATCCGGTTGCAGTTCCAGCACCTGCTGGCGGTCCGCGACCATCACCGCCAGCCAGCCAGCGCCGTTATCCACCCACTGCGCCCGGACAATCGCCCCGACCTCCAGACCGAGCCCGCGTCGCACGCGCTCCACCAGTTCGGCGTCCACCGGCCCGGCGTTGATCAGGGGTGGCGCGAGAAAGGCCAGCTCCGCGCCTTGTCGACGGACCCGCACCAGCCCGACGCCGCACTCCTGAATGATCTCCTCGCCCTTGGGCACGCCACCAGCCTCAAGCCAGGCATGGCAAGTGCCCAGGGTCGGATGACCGGCGAAGGGCAACTCATTCAGGGTGGTAAAGATCCGCACGCGATAGTCGGCCCGCGGATCGCGCGGCTCCAGCACAAACGTGGTTTCACTGAGGTTGGTCCAGGTCGCGAACGCCGCCATGCGTTCATCACTGAGTGCGTCGGCCCCCAACACCACCGCCAACGGATTGCCCTTGAGGGCGACGCGGCTGAAGACATCTACTTGCTTGAAATCGAATGTACGCATGATCTTCCTTGTTCGTGAGGCACTCTATTTAGGGATTTCCAGCCCACGGATCACCGCCGGCCGCGACAGAAAGCGTTCCAGCACGCGCGTGACGTTCTTGAAATCCTTGATGCCCACCAGGTCGCCGGCCTCATAGAAACCGATCAGGTTGCGCACCCACGGGAACGTCGCGATATCGGCGATGGTGTAGCGTTCACCCATGATCCAGTCGCGCCCTTCAAGGCGTCCATCCAAAACTTTTAACAAACGTTTACTTTCCTCGACGTAACGGTCGCGGGGGCGTTTGTCCTCGTAGTCCTTGCCGGCAAACTTGTTGAAGAAACCTACCTGGCCGAACATCGGCCCGATGCCGCCCATCTGGAACATCAACCATTGAATCGTCTCGTAACGCGCGGCCGATTCCTGCGCCAGCAGTTGCCCGCTCTTGTCGGCGAGGTAAATCAGAATCGCCCCGGACTCGAACAATGGCAGGGGTTTGTCCTCGGGACCATGCGGGTCGAGGATCGCCGGGATCTTGTTGTTGGGGCTCAACGACAAAAACTCGGGGGACATCTGATCCTGGGTGTCGAAGCCCACCCGATGCGGCTCGTAGGGCAGTCCGATTTCTTCGAGCATGATCGAGACCTTGACGCCGTTGGGGGTCGGCAAGGAGTACAGCTGGATCCAGTCGGGGTATTGAGCCGGCCATTTTCGGGTAATCGGGAACGCAGACAGATCGGTCATCGGTAGCCTCCATCGCCAAATAAAGCGTTGAGCATAATCCAGGATTGGCGCCCGCAGGTTGCGATCTTTTCGCGTTATCGAAACCGCTGATGATGACGATCAAAAGATGTCAGCCTTTGCCAACGCGTCTACGTGTAGGGTGTCCATAATTTCGCAACATCTTGTCGATAACCTTGACTGCACCCTGTTCAAGGTTATCGATAAAGTGCCGCGCACCCGCCGGTATCGAACCAAACAGGCTCAGAGGACTCTGAGCAATGCCCTTTCGAACACGGACCGGCCCAACGACATGGAAAACACCCGAAGCTGGGAGCTGGCGGTGTAAAGGTTTGTCAGCCTTAACTGAATGCGCTGAAGATCCCTTATTCACATGATGAACCTGTCCAGATTCGCTAAACGCTTCAAACACCGTGCGTATATTTTCCTGCCGACGCTGCTGGCGGCGAGCGCATTGTTTTTGTCGCTGGAGTCCAGCGAAAGCCGCGCCCAGCCGGCGGACGGCACCCAGACCCTGGTGTTCCTGCGTCACGCAGAAAAACCCGCTGGCGGTCTGGGCCAGCTCAATTGCCAGGGCCTCAACCGCGCCATCGACCTGGCCACCTTGTTGCCGGAAAAATTCGGCAAGGCCAACTATGTGTTTGCCGCCAACCCGACGCGCAATGTCGAGGAAGGCGAACTGGACAATTCCTACAGCTACATCCGCCCCCTGATGACCATCAGCCCCAGCGCGATCAAGCTCGGCTTGCCGGTGAACATCGAGTTCTCGGCCAACGACACCAGCGATCTGGCGGACGAATTGCTCCACGACAAGTACCACAACGCCATCATCTACACCGCCTGGTCCCACGGCTACCTGCCCGAGTTGATCAACAAGGTCGCTGGAGAGGCGGTCGGCAAGAAACAGAACATCACCGAGGACTGGGAGTCCAGTGACTACGATTCGGTGTACGTACTGACCCTGACCTGGCACAACGGCAAGGCCAGCCTCGTCAGCCACAGTTACAAACAAGGGCTGGATAACGGCTCGCAGACGTGTCCGACCTAAGCGGTCGGCAACTTCCCACACGCAGTGAAGACCACGGCAGACAAGTGGCGGGCTATCATGTACCCAACTCCCCTTTGTCTGGACTCTCTTCATGTCACTTTCTTCCGCAGCTGTCCCCGCCCGGGGTTGGTCGTTCTGGTGGAAACCCGCCCTGTTCGTTCTGGTCGCCTGCATTGGCCTCTATTACGTCAAGTGGTCGCCCTACTACCTGAAAGCCTTCATCGCCGCTGACAACCACAGCATCGGCGCCTCCATCCTCAACGACGAACAAACCGCCCCGCTGGCCGCTGCCCTGACGTATGCCAAGGTGTATTTCCTGGCGATCTGGAAAGCCGCCGTACTGGCGGTGATTCTGGGCTCCCTGCTGCAAGTGTTGATTCCACGGGACTGGCTGCTGCGCCTGTTCGGACGCGCCAGCTTCGCGTCGACCTTGCGCGGCGGCCTGTTCGCCCTGCCGGGGATGATGTGCTCGTGCTGCGCCGCGCCAGTGGCCGCGAGCATGCGTCGCTCAAACGTCTCGGTCGGCGCGGCGCTGGCCTTCTGGATCGGCAACCCGGTGCTCAACCCGGCAACCCTGGTGTTCATGGGGTTCGTGCTGGGTTGGGGGTTCACCGCGTTGCGCCTGGTCGCGGGGATTGTGCTGGTGTTCGGGGTGTCGATGGTCGCTCAGCGCATCAGCGGTCCGGAAACACTGCCTGAAGCGGCTGTCGAGGCGGTCGCCGAAGTCAGTGAAAAGGACACGCAACCGTTCCTGACGCGCTGGGGTAAAACCCTGTGGCAATTGTTCTGGAGCACCATTCCGATCTACATCCTGGCGGTCATGGTGCTGGGCGCGGTGCGGGTCTGGGTATTTCCGCATATTGACGGGGTCATGGCCAACGGCCTGCTCTGGCTGGTGCCGCTGGCGATCATCGGCACGTTGTTTGTGATTCCCACCGCCGCGGAAATCCCGATCGTGCAAACCATGATGACCCTGGGCATGGGCACCGCTCCAGCCGTGGCGTTGCTGATGACACTGCCGAGCATCAGCCTGCCGTCGCTGCTGATGCTGCGCAAGGATTTCGATGCGCGGGTACTGGTGAGTGTGGCGCTGATGACCATGGGGGTCGGGGTGGTTAGCGGGTTGATCGGGGCTGCTTTGCTCTAAGATCTTTGGTGCCTGAAAGGGCCCTATCGCGAGCAAGCTCGCTCCCACATTTTGACCGTGCTTGATAAACATCTCGGTCTAATGTGGGAGCGAGCTTGCTCGCGATGGGGCCGGCCAAAACGACCTTAATGTTGCGGGTTCACCCGCTCCCGCAGGTACTCAAGAACCGCCGCCTTCTCTCCCGCAAACTCAATCCGCACGCCTTTCTTCTCCCGCTGAAACGCATACATCGGGTCGTAATATTCACGCAGCAACCCTTCGATCCAGCCCCGGTGCAGGTCCACCGCGCCGCTTCGGCCCTGCTCCGCCAAGGCCTCTTCCATCAACACCAACATCCGCCGATGGCGTTCGCCACCCAGGCGTTTCTGCACGTTGTTGAGGCTTTCCAGCAAGCGCTCGGAAAACCGCGCAAACCCCTCATCACCATGCACACCAATGAATTCAGCACACAGGTCCACCACGTAGTCGCGCAAAATCCGCTCGACGCGCCCTTCAAGGCTGTCTTCCAGCCAGACCATCGGAAACTGCTGCATGCCCTGATACAGCGGCAACGGCAAAGCGCAACTGCCGACCGCCCGGCTCTCGTCTTCCAGCACAAACTGCTCGATGCCATGGGCGCGCTTTTTCAGCACATCCACCGCCAGACGGTTCTCGAAATCAATGTTGGATGGCTGCCCGGTCGCGCGCTTGCCGAAGCTGGAGCCGCGATGATTGGCGTGGCCTTCAAGGTCCAGTCCATTGCTCAACTGCGTCAGCACCTCAGTCTTGCCGGTGCCGGTCATGCCGCCCAGCAAGACGAAATCGCATTGGGCAACGGCCTGATCGAGGGTGTCGAGCAAGAAGGTGCGCATCGCCTTGTAGCCGCCACCGACCCGTGGATAGTCAATGCCGGCCTCGTCCTTGAGCCACTGCTGGACGATCTGCGAGCGCAAACCGCCGCGAAAACAATACAGATACCCCTCGGGGTGCGCCCGGGCGAAATCGGCCCAGGCCTGGATGCGCTCAGCCTTGATCTCGCCGGACACCAGTTGATGCCCCAACGTGATGGCCGCCTGCTGCCCGTGTTGCTTGTAGCAAGTGCCGATGCGTTGGCGCTCGTTGTCATTCATCAGCGGCAGGTTGACCACGCCGGGGAATGAACCCTTGATGAACTCCACCGGCGCGCGCGCATCCATCATCGGCCGGTCGTTAAGAAAGATCTCGCGGTAATCGGTGAAGTCGATCGACATCAAAACACCTCAACCGCGTGTGTCTGTCGCTCAACCAGTTCGCCTATCGGTTCCAGGTTCAGGCCCAGTTCGGCCGCCACCGCGAGGAACCGTTCATTGCCTTCGGGCGTGACCGCAATCAGCAGGCCACCGCTGGTCTGCGGATCGCACAGCACGCGTTTGTGCAGTTCCTGGAGTCGTCCCAGTTTGCTGGCGTAACTGTCGAAATTGCGCAGTGTCCCGCCCGGCACGCAGCCTTGCTCGAGGTAATACTCGACACCGGGCAGACGCGGCACGCGGTTGTATTCAATGCGGGCGGTCAGTTGGCTGCCGTCGGCCATTTCCACCAGGTGCCCCAGCAGACCAAACCCGGTGACGTCAGTCATCGCGGTCACGCCGTCGAGCTTGCCGAAACGGCTGCCGGGTTTGTTCAGGGTGCACATCCAGTCGCGGGCCAGACCGATGTCGGCGGTGCGCAACTTGCCCTTCTTCTCGGCGGTGGTAAGGATGCCGATGCCCAGCGGCTTGGTCAGGTAGAGCAGGCAGCCGGCGGTGGCCGTGTCATTGCGCTTCATGTGGCGCTTTTCCACCAGCCCGGTCACAGCCAGGCCAAAGATCGGCTCCGGTGCATCGATGGAGTGCCCACCAGCCAGCGGAATCCCGGCCTCGTCGCAGACCGAGCGGCCGCCGCGAATCACTTCCCGGGCAATCTCCGGCGCCAGCACATTCACCGGCCAGCCGAGGATCGCAATCGCCATCAGCGGATCGCCGCCCATGGCGTAGATGTCGCTGATAGCATTGGTGGCGGCGATGCGGCCGAAGTCGAACGGGTCGTCGACGATGGGCATGAAGAAATCCGTGGTCGAGACGACCCCGCGTTCTTCATCAATGGCGTACACCGCTGCGTCATCGCGCGACGCATTGCCGACCCAGAGTTTGGGGTCGAGGTTCTGCGCCCCGCTGCCGGCCAGAATCACTTCCAGAACCTGGGGCGAGATTTTGCAACCGCATCCTGCGCCGTGGCTGTATTGGGTCAGACGAATCGGCTCGCTCATGGGGTGCACCTTGTGGGATCAATGCGGCCGATTCTAGCAGAGCATGGCCGGAGCAAGGCGCGAGCATCGCAGGTACTGATAGACAGCCATCGCGAACAGGCTCACTCCTGCATTTGATCTTCAGTGAACACAAATCCAGTGTTCGACACAGATCCGTTGTAGGAATGAGCCTGCTCGCGAAGAGACCGGCACAACCCGCATCAGTGCCGGTTATGGCAACAGAATCACCTTGTCACCGCTGCCCTGATTCACTTCCGCATACCGCTCCAGCCCTTCCGCCAGCGGTGATTCAAACAAGCCCTCGGGCAATGGCAACAAATCCTGATCAAAGAACTGACCGAATTGATCAAGCATTGCCGCGCACGCCTGAACCCCATACAGCAACGAGTTGATCCCCACCACCGAACCGCCCTTGCGATACAGCGCCAGGGCCGGCAGTTGCACCATGCCGTCCACCGGCGCGGCGATGATGGCGATGCGGCCGAAGGTTGCCAGGGCCGCAACCGAGGCCGGCAGCCAGAACCCGGTGGTGTCGAAAATCACGTCGGCGCCGCCGCGATACACGGCGTTCACCTGGGCGCCCAAGTCCTCCGGCTTATCCAGTTGCAGCGTCTGATAACCCTGAGCCTGCAATTCCTTGACCTGCTCCGGTCGCCGCGCCGCCGCCAGCACCTGGGCGCCGCGTACCTTGGCCAGCGCCAACGCCGCGCTGCCCACCGCCCCGCCACCGATCACTAACAAGCGCGTTTGCGCCGTCACCAGGCTGCGCTCCAACGCATCCCACGCCGTGGTGTAGGGCACGCCGAGGCTGGCGGCCTGGGCAAAACTCAGGTGGGTCGGTTTGAGCGCCACGCCGTTGGCCGGCAGCTTGACGAATTGCGCATGGGAGCCGTCGGCAAAGAACCCCAGTTCACGCCCGGTGCCCCAGACTGCCTGGCCGATCAGCGCCTGCGGGCCTTCAACCACGACACCGGCAAAATCCCGACCGGGAATCCGTGGCAGCGTGGTGTAGGGGAAACGTCCGAGCACGTTCTTCACGTCGCTGGGGTTGAGGCCGGCGGCCTTGATCTGCACCAGTACTTCATCGGCGCCGGGAACGGGCGTCGGCACGTCAACGTAGCGCAAGGCCGAGAGGTCACCGGTTTTGTCGAACTGCAATGCTTTCATGAGCGTTTCCATGGAGTAAATGAACGGTTCAGGAGATCCAGCCAGCGACCAGTTGCCGGCCCATGGGCCACAACTTTTCACCGGCCAGCATGCCGAGCAGCCCGACCAGCGCGATGGCCGGTGGTGCGGGGGAACGAAAGTCCAGCGCGCCGTAGAGCAAACCGACGCCCAGACCGATGACCAGCGAGATGAGGTAGCTCATGGCGGACTCCGGGGGCAATGAAGACAGGCCCAAAGTCTAGTGCGAGGTGACCGCGGGCACCGGCCAAGTGCTTCTGAATTTCGGCCAAAGCACCCATATCCCAGCTGCTACAAGGTTTGGATATGGCTGGAAAATTGTGAAGGCGCGATGCCCAGTTCCCGGCGGAACATGTCGCTGAAGCTGCTCGGTGAATAGCCCAGCTCGCGGGCAATTGCGCTGACCGACACGCCCTGAATCAGCTCGGCCACCGCCGTCGCCAGTTGCACCTGTCGTCGCCATTCGGCGAAGCCCATGCCCAGCCCCTCCTTGAACAACCGCGCCAGGGTGCGCACGCTGGCACCGGCGTTTTCAGCGTGTTGTTCGAACGGGATGTCCAGCGAAGGCGCGACCATGACCGCCTGACAGAGGTTCATCAGGCGCCGGTCGGAATCATCCGGCAACGGGATTTTCAACAGAGAGCGCCTGGCTCGTCTAAGCTCCAACAGCGCCAGGCCGACCAGTGCTTCGTAATACTCGGGCGCACCATCGTTACCCTGTTCGACCAAGCCGACGATCAATTCACGCAGCAAGCCGCCGACTTCGATGACCTGGACCGTGTTGTCCAGCGTGGCGGCCAGGGACGGCCGCAGGTAGATGTTGCGCATCTGCAAGTCCGACACCACACGAATCCCGTGAGGCATGCCCGGCGGTAGCCATACCGCCCGCTGCGGCGGCACCACCAGCGCCTCATGGGGCGTTTCAACCCACATTACCCCGCTCATCGCATACAGCAATTGGCCCCAGACATGCTCGTGCGGCTCGATATACAGGCCGCGCGGATAAGTGCGCGCCAGCGGTTGCACGGGCACATCGGTGTCACTCAGGTCAGGGGGCGCGGCAAGGGCCATGGGGCAGCAATCATTGAGGTTTTCAGGTCTTGCATGGTAACCAGCCCGAGGCCTTGTCGCCACTGGCTGCCACCGTCTGACAATAAGACTGAATTTTCCGTAACCCCAATGATCCTTCTATTACCACAGGGAGGAATACGGGCTTTATGAACAACGCAAAACTATTCGTCATTGAATACACCCTTCATGGCGTCCCCAAGTCATTCATCATCCGCCTGGACAAGATGGACAACGCGGAAGCTTGGCATTGGGCAAGCTGCGACGCCGGAGTGGGCAGGATCCCGCGATTCGGCCGAGAGAAGGTGCAAAAGACCAGCAAACCGATGGCGGAGAAATTCGGGGTCGAGAATGTGAAGTGGCGGCCGGCGAGTTAATGAAGTGGGGGGCGATCAAGCGACTGGAACCTTGTGGGAGTGAGCTTGCTCGCGATGGCGTCGGCACTTTCAACAGGTAAGTGACTGACAGTCCGCTATCGCGAGCAAGCTCGCTCCCACATTGATTCGGGTTGATTGGCCTTCCCGATCAGGCTCCACTTTTTTATGCACTACTTCTCGTGAGCACACTTGCAGCCCTTGCTGGAGCATTCTTCGCCGTGCTCATGGTGCTTGGCGCAGGCCTCGCAGCAATAGTGCTTACCGTGGCGCGCTATCGGATGCTCGCCCAGCTTGCACGAGCATTTGGGACAATCGCAGATACTGTCACTGCTGATCATGAGTCAGACTCCATTGGTGTGGTCGTCGGGATGCCGCAGACGCGGCCCGTCTAACCAGTGTAGGAGTTTGTGTCAGGCCTGCCGGGTGCTGCTGCGATACATGAACACCAGCGCCAGCCCCAGGCACACCATTGCCACGATCCGGCTGTTCGACAAATTGATGGCCGGATTGCCCAGCCAGCCGAAATTGTCGATCAGCATGCCCATGCCCAGTTGCCCGACGATCACCGCCACGGTCGCCACCGCTGTGCCGACCCTGGGCACCGCGCCGACCATGACCATCATGTACACCACGCCGAACAGCGCGCCACTGAGCTGCCATTTCGGCACGTCCAGCAAACTCAAGGCCTGCGCCGGTTCGAAAAACAGGATCAGCAGACCGGTGACCACCGCGCCCACCACGAAGGTCAGCAAACTGCTGCGCAACACGCCCACCGTTTCGCCCAGACGGCCATTGATCGCCGCCTGCACACTCAGCACCGCACCCGCCGCGACGATCACGGCCAACAAAATAATCAGATTCATCATTAACCCCGAGCGATCAAAACAAGTGCCACGACAATCAGCAGCAACGCCAACCAGCGTTCACCGTTGACCTTTTTGCGGCTCGCGCCGAACCAGCCGAAGTGATCGATCAGTACGCTTTTGCCGACCTGCCCGCAGAGAATCGCGATCATGGTCATCGCAATGCCGATGTGCGGCGTGGCCAGGGTCAGCACCACCACATAAATCGGCCCGAGAAAGCCGCCGATCAATTGCCAGCGCGGCAAAGTGTTCAACGCCGGGCCTTGTTGCGGGCCGCTGAACAACAGCAGCAAAAACAGAATCGCCGAGCCGACCCCGAAGATGCTCAACGTCGCCCATAAATGCCCAACCTGGACCCCGAGCGGCCCGAGTAACCCCGCCTCCACGGAAAGGCCCATGCCCGCGAGGATCACCAACGGCAACAGCAATAGCCGCAGCCCTGGTTTGGACGCGGGTGTGACCGCGGTGTCGATTGAAGACGCTTGCATAAAGGAAACCTGCCTGTAGAAACAATGGCCGGCATTATCCGGTGGCAGAGCTTTGCGATAAATGGGAGCATCCTGACAACACTTTTGCGTAATCCGCACAGCAGGATGAACCATGCACGGTCTCAACGAACTCGGGTTCAAGGCGCTTCGGCTGTTTGTCGCTGTGCTCGACCACGGCAGTTTTTCAGAAGTGGCACGGCGCGAGGGTCTGGCGCCCTCTTCGATTTCCCGGCAGATCCAGCTAATGGAACAGGCCCTGAGCCAGCAATTGCTCTACCGCCACACTCGCGCCGTCACGCCCACCGAAGCCGGGCGCATGCTCGGTCATCATGCGCGGCGGGTGCTGGTGCAACTGGAAGAAGCCGAACAAGCCTTGCAGGAACAGCAAAGTGAACCCAGCGGACTGGTGCGGATCAACGCCCCCGTGGTGTTCGGCCAACGACACCTGACGCCGTGGCTGGGGCAATTGTGCGAGCGCTATCCGAAGCTGCAGCTGGATATCCAGCAAACCGACCATTACATCGACCCGCTGCAAGAAGGCGCCGACCTGCTGTTTCGCATCGGCCCGCTGCACGACTCCAGCATGCAGGCACGGATCCTCGCGCCGCACCGCTTTCAAGTCGCCGCCAGCCCGGCCTACCTCGAACGCCACGGCACGCCGCAACGCCCTGAAGACCTCGCGGCGCATCAATGCCTGGCTTACAAAGGCGCGACCGGCCTGCAACGCTGGTTTTTCCGCAAGGATCAGCAGGACTGGACGCCCTACTCGGTCAAAGGGCCGATCACCGGCAACCACGCCGACACCCTGGTGCAAGCGGCGGAGCAAGGGTTGGGGCTGGTGATGTTTCCGTCATGGCTGATTGGTGAAGCAGTGCGCGAAGGCACGCTGGTGCCGGTGCTGGGGGAATTTCAGGTCTCCAACAGCCTGGAGCCGCAACAGATTGCGGTGCTGTGGCCGGGCAGCCGACGGTTGTCGGTGAAGGTGCGGACGGTGATTGATTTCTTTGTGGAGTGCTTTGGGCCGGTTCCGTACTGGGACAGACCGTAGCATCAACACAACCTGTAGCAGCTGGCGAAGCCTGCGTTCGGACGCAGCAGTCGTAAACCCTGTGTATGCGGTGCACCTGATACACCGCGCAGCCTGGAATTCACGACTGCTTCGCAGCCGGACGCAGGCTGCGCCAGCTGCTACAGGGAATGCGAAACGGCTTAGATACGGAACTGGCCGACCAGTTTGCCCAGGCGCTGGCCAAGGTCTGCCAGGCTGCGCGAAGTCTGCGCGCCGAGCTGGGTTTCATCCGCCACGTTGTCCACGGCCACCGCAATTTGATGCACGCTGCGGTTGATCTCTTCAGCCACCGCCGTTTGTTCTTCCGCAGCGCTGGCGATCTGCGCGTTCATCGAATTGATGGTGCCGATCAACTGCGCCATGGTGTCCAGCGAGGCGCCCGCCTCGTTGGCCTGGGCGGACGTGCCGTCACCGGCTTCGCTGGAACGGCGCATGGCTTCCACCGCCGATTGGGTGCCAGCCTGCAAGCGGTCGATCATGCTCTGGATTTCCTGGGTGCTGATCTGCGTACGACTGGCCAGCGCCCGCACTTCATCAGCCACCACCGCAAAACCACGGCCGGCTTCACCGGCGCGCGCTGCTTCGATGGCAGCGTTGAGCGCCAACAGGTTGGTCTGATCGGCAATCGAACGGATCACCCCAAGGACGCTGACAATCGACGACACGTCTTTTTGCAGGCTGTCCAGGGACACGCCGCTGCTGCGGATGTCGTCCACCAGTGCATGAATCTTGACGATGCTGCCCGCCACCACGCGCTTGGCCGCCTGACCTTCTTCGTCGGTCTGCTGCGCCGCCACTGCCGCGTTTTGTGCACTTTTCGCCACTTCCTGCGCCGCCGCCGACATTTCGTTGATCGCCGTGGCGACCTGATCGGTCTCGTGACGCTGACGCTCCATGGCCTGGTCCGAGCGCTGGGCCTGATCGGACACCTGATTCACCAGCCCGGTCAGTTGCGTGGTCATTTCGGTGATCTGGCGCACCAGGCTGTGGATCTTGTCAACAAAGCGGTTGAACGAGCCGGCCAGTTCACCGAGTTCGTCCTGGCTGGTGATGGTCAGGCGACGGGTCAGGTCACCCTCGCCTGCCGCGATGTCATCGAGGTTGGCTTTCATCATGTTCAGCGGGCGCAGGATGGTGTTGGCCAGTAGCAGGCCGACGGCCGCGATCACCAACAGCACCACCACGGCAATCCCGACGATGCTCAGCAGCACGCCTTCCATGCGCTCCTGAACCTTGGCTTCCACCAGCGCGACTTGCGCTTCGATGCCGTCAAGGTTGACCGACGTACCCACCGCCATGTCCCACTTCGACAGGTATTCGGTGTAGCCCAGTTTAGGCACCAGCACTTGGGTGTTGCCGGGCAGTGGCGAGCTGTATTGCAGGTAGTGCGTCCCGTCCTTGGCAACTTTCACCAGGTCGCGGTTGACGTAGACACCGTTCGGATCGCGGTTGTCCTTGAAGCTCTGGCCCACGCCTTCGGGGCTGTTGGCCTTGAACAGGCGAACCGTATTGGAGTCGTAGCCGAAGAAGTAGCCTTCCTTGCCGTAGGTGATACTCGACAGCAACTTGATCACCTGCGCCCGCGCGGCGTCATCGCCGGGGGCGGCGGCGTCGTAGAGCGGCTTGATGGTGGTCATGGCCACGGCCACGTAGCTTTGCAGGGTGGCCTTGGCGTCGTTGAGCAGGCGCTGGCGCGTTTCCTCGACTTCCTTGTGCGCCTGTTCCTGAAGCACGAACAGTGTGGTCAGGCTGATAACCAGGGCAAAGAGCAACACCGGGAGAACGGCAAGGGACAGGACTTTAGCCTTCAGGCTCATGCGCATGACGGTTCACTCTTTTGGTTTTGTTGGCGTGGTTAAAAGCTTTAACGGCACGCCGGGCCAAAAGTTGAGCTACCGGGGCAATGAGGTCCCTTATAGGAGTGAGCCTGCTCGCGATGACGGCAGCACATCCAACATCTATGTGACAGACATACCGCTATCGCGAGCAGGCTCACTCCTACAGTTGATCGGTGGTGTTTACAAAACCATCGCCGCCACCCAACCAAACGCCAGCAGCGGCAGGTTGTAGTGCAGGAACGTCGGGACCACGGTGTCCCAGATGTGGTGGTGCTGGCCGTCGATGTTCAAGCCCGAGGTCGGGCCCAGCGTCGAGTCCGAGGCTGGCGAGCCGGCATCACCCAAGGCGCCGGCCGTGCCAACGATGCAGACGATGGCCAGCGGGCTGAACCCCAGCTGCACACACAACGGCACGAAAATCGCTGCCAGGATCGGCACGGTGGAGAACGACGAACCGATGCCCATGGTCACCAGCAAGCCCACCAGCAACATCAGCAACGCGCCGATGCCCTTGCTGTGGTTGATCCACGAGGCCGAAGATTCCACCAGCGTCTGCACCTGGCCGGTGGCTTTCATCACTTCGGCAAAGCCTGACGCGGCGATCATGATGAAGCCGATCATCGCCATCATCTTCATGCCTTCGGTGAATAAATCGTCGGTTTCACGCCACTTAACAATGCCGGAGACCGAGAAGATCAGGAACCCGGCCAGGGCGCCGATGATCATCGAGTCCAGCAGTAACTGGATAATGAAGGCCGCCACGACGGCCACGCCGGCCACCATCAGGCTCAGCGGGTTGTACTGCACCGCGACCTGTTCGACTTGCTCGATTTTTGCCAGGTCGTAGACACGTTTCTTGCGGTAGCTGAAAAACGCCACTGCCAGGCCGAACACCATGCCCAGCGCCGGGATGCCCATGGCGTGGGTGACGTTGATGCCGCTGATGTCCACACCGCTGCGGGCGACGTTGGCCAGCAGAATCTCGTTGAGGAAGATGTTGCCGAACCCCACCGGCAGGAACATGTACGGGGTGATCAAACCAAAGGTCATCACGCAGGCAATCAACCGGCGATCCAGTTGCAGCTTGGTCAGCACGTATAAAAGCGGCGGCACCAGCAGCGGGATAAAGGCGATATGTATCGGCAGAATGTTCTGCGAAGCGATGGCCACTACCCACAGCAAACCGATCAGCAGCCACTTGACCTGACCGCCGCCGCTGGCGTGCTGCCGATCGACCATCGCCAGGGCCTTGTCCGCCAGGGCATGGGCCATGCCGGACTTGGCAATCGCCACGGCGAACGCGCCGAGCAAGGCATAGGACAACGCCACCGTCGCCCCGCCGCCGAGGCCGCTGTTGAAGGCCTTGAGCGTGGCGTCGATGCCCAGGCCACCGGTCAGGCCACCCACCAGCGCACCGACAATCAGCGCGATCACTACGTGCACACGGGACAGGCTGAGGATCAACATGATGCCGACCGCGGCGATTACAGCATTAATCATCGTTACCTCAAGGCAAGCGAAATGAGCTCAGCCGGCAGTCTGCGAAGAGCCGCCAGCGGATTAAGTAATGGGTTTTATTAGAGGGCGCGCACTGTGCCGCAGCACCGGCGCCTTGTCAAAGTGAACACCATCCCCGTAGCAAATTTTGTTTCGTGTCTTATTTGAGCGCATGGATAAAGAAAGCCGGATCACGGCCGTTACAGTGCAAAGTCTCAGATATTTATCGAATAAAGGACGTCTCCATGTCACTCAGACAACTTTCCATCCAATGGAAAATCACCCTGCTGGCCGGGCTTTGCCTGGCCGGCATCGTGACCCTGCTGGTGGGTCTTTCGCTGTACCGCATGGAGCACAGCTCCGCGATGGTGAAAGCCTCAAGCATGGAGATGCTCACCGAAGCCGCCCAGGCGCGGATCGAATCCCAGGGTGAAAACCAGGCGCTGCTGATTCGTCAGCAGTTCATGGACGCCTATCAATATGGCCATGGATTCTCGCGTCAGGTGTTGTTCCTGCGCGATCAGGCCGAAAAGCGCTTTCTCGACGCCTTCGACCTGCGTGAAGACCTGACCCGCCAGGTCAAGTCGGCGCTGCAAGCCAACCCCGAGCTGCTCGGCCTGTCGCTGGTGTTCGAAGCCAACGCACTGGACGGCAAGGACGAACTGTTCACCGGCCAGGCGGAGCTCGGCAGCAACGACAAGGGCCGCTTCGCCCTGTACTGGTCCCAGCCGACGCCGGGCAAAGTGAAATCCATGGCGCTGCCGGAAAGTGACATGGCCGACACCAGCACCGGCCCCAGCGGCGAACCGGCCAACGCCTGGTTCACCTGCCCGCGCACCTCGCTCAAGCCGTGCGTGATCGAACCGTACTTCTACGTGATCGACGGCCAGAACGTGCTGATGACGAGCATCGTGTTTCCGCTGATGGTCAACGGTAAAGTGATCGCTTCGCTGTCGGTGGACATCAACCTCAACAGCCTGCAGGCCATGAGTCAGAGCGCAAGCAAAAAGCTCTATGACGGCCAGACCAACGTCAGCATCCTCAGCCCGGTCGGTTTGCTCGCCGGCTACAGTGCCGACGCCAGCAAACTCAGCCAGCGCCTGGACACCGTGGACAAGGCCAACGGCGCCGAGCTGATCCGCATGCTCGCCAGCAGCAGCAAAACCGAAAGCCTGCACAACGATCACCAGTTGAAAGTGCTGGCGCCGTTCCAGCCGATTCCAGGCGGCAAATCCTGGGGCGTGCTGCTCGACGTGCCGGAAAAAGTCCTGGTCGGCCCGGCCGAGATCCTGAAAAAACAACTCGACGACAGCAACACCACCGGTACCCTGGTCGAGCTCAGCCTCGGCGTGCTGGCCGCGTTGATCGGCCTGTTGCTGGTGTGGCTGATGGCCCGCAGCGTGACCAAACCGATCCTCGGCGTGGCCCACATGCTGGAAGACATCGCCAGCGGCGAAGGCGACCTGACCCGGCGCCTGGCCTATGACAAAAAGGACGAACTGGGCCAGTTGGCCGGCTGGTTCAACCGCTTCCTCGACAAGCTGCAACCGATCATCGCCGAGGTCAAACGCTCGGTGCAGGACGCGCGCAGCACGGCGGACCAGTCGTCCGCCATCGCCACCCAGACCAGCGCCGGCATGGAGCAGCAATACCGTCAGGTCGATCAGGTCGCCACCGCGTCCCACGAAATGAGCGCCACCGCCCAGGACGTTGCCCGCAGCGCCGCCCAAGCCGCACAGGCAGCCAAGGACGCGGATCAGGCGACTCGCCGCGGTTTGACCGTGATCGACCAGACCACCACCAGCATCGACCACCTCGCCGCCGACATGAGCGCGGCCATGGTGCAAGTCGAAGGGCTGGCGGCGAACAGCGAGAAGATCGGTTCGGTGCTGGAAGTGATTCGCGCGATTGCCGAACAAACCAACCTGTTGGCCCTCAACGCCGCCATCGAAGCCGCCCGTGCCGGTGAGGCTGGACGCGGTTTTGCCGTGGTCGCCGATGAAGTGCGCAACCTGGCACGCCGCACTCAGGAGTCGGTCGAGGAAACCCGCCTGGTGATCGAGCAATTGCAGAGCGGCACCCAGGACGTTGTCGGTTCGATGAACAACAGCCATCGTCAGGCTCAGGGCAGTGTCGAGCAAGTCAGCCAGGCCGTGACTGCGTTGCGTCAGATCGGCGATGCGGTGACGGTGATCAGCGACATGAACCTGCAGATTGCTTCAGCGGCGGAAGAACAGAGTGCCGTGGCGGAAGAGATCAACAACAACGTGGCAACGATTCGCGACGTGACGGAGTCGCTGTCGGGGCAGGCCAATGAGTCGGCGCGGGTGAGCCAGTCGCTGAACAGCCTGGCGAATCAGCAGCAGAGTCTGATGGACCAGTTCCGGGTTTAACGCAGTTATTTCATCCGCAGAAGATCAAAATGTGGGAGCGGGCTTGCCCGCGATGAGGCCATAACATCCGACATCTATGTTGACTGTTACATCGCCATCGCGGGCAAGCCCGCTCCCACAGGTCACTCAACGTTTTGGGAGTTCGATCACGACCTTCAACCCGCCCCACTCACTCTCGTCCAGCCGCAGCACCCCGCTCCACGTGTCGACGATGTCGCGCACAATCCCCAATCCCAACCCGTGCCCATCCGTCTGTTCATCCAGCCGCGTACCGCGACTGAACACTTGCGCCCGCTGCTCCTCGGGAATCCCCGGCCCATCATCTTCTACACTCAACTCAAACCCGCCCGCTGTCTCGATCACGCTCAAACGAACCTCGGCATCCGCCCATTTACAGGCGTTATCGAGCACGTTACCGAGCAGTTCGAGCAAATCCTCACGGTCCCAAGGCAGCTGCAGCCCGGCCGGTGCGCGGTAGCTGAGCGCCAGGTGCTCGCCATGAATCATGTTCAGCGTCGCCAATAGCCCCGGCAGTTCTCCATCACAATCAAACAACGCCCCCGGCAGCGCGTCGCCGGACAACCGGGCGCGGTTGAGTTCGCGATTGAGGCGTTGCTGGACCTGTTCCAGCTGCGCCTTGAGGATCTTGCGCAACTCTGGATGAGCGTCGAGTTTTTCGCTGGAGGCCAGGCTCAACAGCACCGCCAACGGGGTTTTCAAGGCATGCCCGAGGTTGCCCAAGGCATTGCGTGAACGTTTGAGGCTGTCTTCGGTGTGCGCGAGTAGATGGTTGATCTGCGCCACCAGCGGCTCGAGTTCCACCGGGACCTGATCATCCAGTTGCGAACGCTGGCCTTGTTGCAACTGGGCGATCTGTTCGCGGGCCTTTTCCAGCGGGCGCAAGGCGCGGCGCACGGTGATGCGTTGCAACAGCAAAATCAGCAGCAACCCGGCCAGCCCCAATCCCAAGCCCACTTGCTGCATGCGTTTGAAGCTCTCGCGCACCGGTGTGTAATCCTGCGCGACGCTGATGGAGATGGACTGCCCAAGGCGTCGATAGTCGGAACGCAACACCAGCAACTGCTGCCCTTCCGGCCCCAATTGCAGGTTGCTGTGCAGGCCCGGATGCTCCAGCCGTGGCAACTCCTGATCCCACAGCGAACGGGAGCGCCAATGGCTGTCGGCAAAATCGATGCGGAAGTAATGCCCGGAGAACGGACGTTGATAGGCCGGTGACAGGTGCCGCTCATCCAGTTGCAAGCCTTGCGGCCCACGGACCAGCGCCACCAGCAAATTTTCGCTGTCGTCGCGCAACCCGGCTTCGAGGTAGCGCTGCAAGCCCATTTCGAACAGCCACAGACTGGTTTGCGCCAGCACCAGGCCGACGACGACCATGACGCTGATCAGTCCCAGGCTCAAGCGGCGCTGGATCGACCTCACTGAGCAGCCCCGCCGAACAGGTAACCCTGACCGCGGCGGGTTTCGATCACGCTACGACCGAGTTTACGGCGCAGGTGGTTGACGTGAACTTCCAGCACGTTGGAATCGCGCTCGGTTTCACCGTCGTAGAGGTGTTCGGCGAGGTGGCTTTTGGAGAGGATCTGTTCGGGGTGCAGCATGAAATAGCGCAGCAGGCGAAACTCGGCGGCGGTCAGCTGAATGTCGGCACCATCGCGGGTCACGCACTGCCGGCCCTCATCAAGGTGCAGCCCGGCCGCCTTGAGCGTCGGCTGATTGGCCTGGCCGTGGGAACGACGCAGCAGCGCCTGAACCCGCAGGTGCAATTCTTCCGGGTGGAAAGGCTTGGTCAGGTAATCATCGGCGCCGGCCTTGAGGCCTTCGATGCGCTCGGCCCACGAATCGCGTGCGGTGAGAATCAGCACCGGCGTCGACAAACCGCCTTCTCGCCATTGCGTCAGCACCTCAAGCCCCGACAAACCTGGCAGGCCGAGGTCGAGGATGATCAAGTCGTAGGGCTCGCTGCTGCCCTGATAGACCGCATCGCGACCGTCGGCCAGCCAGTCCACCGCATACCCCTGACGATTGAGGCCGGCCATCAGTTCGTCGGCCAACGGCACGTGGTCTTCCACCAGCAGCAATCGCATCGATCAGTCTTCCTTGTCTTTGAGTAAACGGCCGCTGACGGCCTCGATGTCCAGCTCGCGGACCACGCCCTCGGCGGTCAGCAACTCGACTTCATAAATGTAGACGTCGTGCTTTTCTTCTAGCTCGGCTTCCAGCAGTTTGGAACCGGGATAGCGATCCAGCGCCTGCTGCAGCAGTTGCTCCAGCGGCAGGATTACCCCTTGCTGGCGCAGGCGCAGGGCTTCGTCCTGGTCGAGGTCGCGGGCCAAAACCGCCGAGCAAAACGCCAGCAGCACCAGCGCCATGCGTGAAAATGAACGCACCTTCATTACGTATCCTGATGATCCTTGAGAACCTGGCCGCTGACGGCGTCTAATTCCAGGTCCCACTCGATGCCCTGTGGGTCGCGCAGCTCAACCTGATAGATGTACTTGCCATACTCTTCTTCCAGTTCGGTCTGGGTCACCGTCGAACCGGGGTGTTTGGTCAGAGCCGTGGCGTTGAGCTTCTCGAAAGACACAATGGTACCAGCGTCACGCAGCCTCAGGGCTTCGTCGGGACCGAGGTCGCGGGCGTGGGCGAGGCTGGCGGTCATGGCAATGATCGAGGCGGCGGACAGGGCAGTCAGGATTTTCATGGGTGTCTCCGTATTTTTTATGTGTTGCCTACGAAGGGCACCTTAGCGAGCTGAACTTAATTGAAACTGAATTGCCATCATGAAAGATGGCAACACGACACTACAGACCTGCTCAAAACCCTGTGGGAGCGCGCTTGCTCGCGATAGCGGTGTATCAGTCACCGTTAGTGTTGAATTTGAGACTGCTATCGCGAGCAGGCTCACTCCTACAATGACCGTGCTGCCTGTTTATAATCTTGCGCTTGCCAACCATCGAGACCGGTATGACCGCCATCCACATCAAGTTCCCCTCCCTGACCCTCAAGGCCGGCCCGCGTGCGTTGGCGCGCATCCGTAAAGACGGCTTGAGCGCCGCCGACGTCGGCACGCTACCCGGTGCCGCCGGTGGCCCGAAGGCGTTGGGGATTCAAGGGCTGGACCTGGCGTTGTTTGGCGAATGGCTGCCGGCCGCCCCCCGCGAACGCTCGCTGATTGGCGCCTCGGTCGGTTCCTGGCGCTTCGCCAGTGCCTGCCTGCCGGACGCTGCCGAAGGCATCCGGCGTCTCGGGCATTTGTACACCGAGCAGAATTTCGCCAAGGGCGTGACCATGGCGCAGATCAGCCAGAGCTCGCAGCGCATGCTCGATGAATTGCTCGACGGCCGCGACGCCTCGATCCTGAACAACGCGAATTACCGACTGAACATCATGGTGGTCAAAAGTCACGGTAACCTGGCCGACGATCATCGCGGTCGGTTGGGGCTGGCGTTGGGATCAGTGATCGCCGACAACCTGCGCGGTCGCGCGCGGCTGTCGCGGCATTTCGAACGGCTGATCATCCACGACCCGCGCCTGGCCCCGCCGGTCAATGCGCTGAATGACTTCCCCTCGCGCTTTGTTGCGCTGAACGCCGGCAACCTGCGCCAGGCGCTGCTGGCGTCGGGTTCAATCCCGATGGTGATGGAAGGCGTGCGCGACTTGCCCGGCGCCGGCGCGGGGACATTCCGCGACGGCGGACTGCTCGACTATCACCTCGACCTGCCCTACAGCGGCAACGACATCGTGCTGTACCCGCATTTCACCGACCGGGTGATTCCCGGGTGGTTCGACAAGACTTTGCCTTGGCGCCGCGCCTGCCCTGCGCGCCTGCAGGATGTTCTGCTGCTGGCGCCGTCGAAAGAGTATCTGACGCGCCTGCCCTACGGAAAACTGCCGGACCGTAACGATTTCAAGCGTTTCATGGGCGATGCGCCGGCGCGGCAGAAATACTGGCGCGCCGCCATGGAAGAAAGCCGACGCCTGGGTGACGAGTTCCTCGAACTGGCCGCCAACGGTCGCCTCGGCGAGCGCTTGCTGACCCTTTAGTCAGTGTTTCGCCCGCAGCTCTGGTAAACTCGCCGCCTGCCCACATCGCCGCGGCGATCGCCACCTGACAGAGCTGAAATCACTGTGGAAATCTTCAAAGAGTTTACGTTCGAATCCGCCCACCGCCTGCCCCACGTGCCGGAAGGCCACAAGTGCGGTCGCCTGCACGGTCACTCGTTCAAAGTAGCGATCCACTTGAGTGGCGACCTCGACCCGCACACCGGCTGGATCCGTGACTTCTCGGAAATCAAGGCGATCTTCAAGCCGCTCTACGAGCGCCTGGACCACAACTACCTGAACGACATTCCCGGCCTGGAAAACCCGACCAGCGAAGTGCTGGCCAAATTCATCTGGAATGAATTGAAGCCCCTGTTGCCGGAACTCAGCGCGATCCGCATCCACGAAACCTGCACCAGCGGCTGCATCTATCACGGCGAGTAACCCACTCCAACAGCCAACACGAATCCCTGTGGGAGCGGGCTTGCCCGCGATAACGGTGTACCAGTTAGCACATGTACTGACTGACACACCGCTATCGCGGGCAAGCCCGCTGCCACAATGGGTACTGCGTTTCGTCAGTGAATGATCAAGCCACCTTCATCGGTGGCTTTTTTATGCCTATGCTTTTTGTCTCGCCCCAGAGGACACGCACATGGCTGACTGGCTGCTGGACCGCCAATACCGCTTCAACGGGCACCGCATTCACTACGCCGTGCACGGCGACGGCCCGCCGCTGGTGTTCGTGCATGGCACGCCCTTCTCTTCCTACGTGTGGCACCGCATCGCCCCGCACTTCATTGCCTCCTACCGGGTGTACTACTTCGACCTGTTGGGCTATGGCCAATCGGAGAAAGTCGACGGCGACGTGTCGCTGGGCGTGCAGAACGAGTTGCTGGCGCGCTTGCTTGATCACTGGGCCATCGAGCAGCCCGACGTGGTGGCTCACGATTTCGGCGGCGCCACCGCACTGCGCACGCACCTGCTGAACGGCAAGGATTACCGCAGCCTGACATTGATCGACCCCGTGGCGCTGACCCCGTGGGGCTCACCGTTCGTGCAGCATGTGCGCCAGCATGAAGCGGCGTTCAGTGGCGTACCCGATTACATTCAACAAGCCATCGTCCCGGCCTACATTCGCGGGGCGATCAAACGCGACATCCCCGAAGCAGAACTCGCGCCCTACGTGCGGCCGTGGCTGGGGGAGCCGGGGCAAGCGGCGTTCTACCGGCAAATTGCGCAGATGGATGAGCGCTATACCCGCGAGGCTCAAGGGTTGTACCCGAGCATTCGGTGCCCGGTGCAGATTCTGTGGGGCGAGGACGACCAGTGGATCCCCATCGAACGCGGCCGGGCGCTGCATCAGCTGATACCGGGGTCGCAGTTTCATCCGATTCCCAATGCCGGGCATCTGGTGCAGGAAGATGCGCCCGAGGCCATCGTCGCGGCGTTGCTGCGGTTCCTGCCCCTGACTCAATGACCCCACTCCTACAAGGGCTGTGTTGTGTTTCGTCACGCGGCACTGGCAAGGATCGCCACTGCCGCGCTAATTTAGAGTCATCAACCCAAAGGACTCGCCTCATGCACATCATCAACGCCCGCCTGCGCAACCAAGATGGCCTGCATGAGTTGTACCTGGAAGACGGCCTGATCCGCACCATCGCCCGACAGACCGAAGCCCCGACCCTGGGGCCCGACGATCTGGACGCCGGTGGCAACCTGGTGGTGCCGCCCTTCGTCGAACCGCACATTCACCTCGACGCCACCCTGACCGCCGGCGAGCCGCGCTGGAACATGAGCGGCACGCTGTTCGAAGGGATCGAGTGCTGGGGCGAACGCAAGGTCACGATCACCGAGGAAGACACCAGGACACGCGCCAGGAAAACCATCCAGACCCTCGCCGCCCACGGCATCCAGCATGTGCGCACCCACGTCGATGTCACCGACCCGCAGCTGACCGCGCTCAAGGCGATGCTCGAGGTGCGCGAGGAAAGCCGTCACCTGATCGACATGCAAATCGTCGCGTTCCCGCAGGAAGGCATCGAGTCGTACCGCAATGGCCGCGAGCTGATGGAGGAAGCCATCCGTATGGGCGCCGATGTGGTCGGCGGCATTCCGCATTTCGAGTACACCCGTGATCAGGGCGTCAGTTCAGTGAAATTCCTGATGGACCTGGCCGAGCGCACCGGTTGCCTGGTGGACGTGCATTGCGACGAAACCGACGACCCGCATTCACGCTTCCTCGAAGTACTGGCCGAAGAGGCGCGCAGCCGCGGCATGGGTTCGCGGGTCACCGCCAGCCACACCACGGCGATGGGTTCTTACGACAACGCCTACTGCGCCAAACTGTTCCGCTTGCTCGGGCATTCGGGGATCAGCTTTGTCTCCTGCCCCACGGAAAGCATTCACCTGCAAGGACGCTTCGACACTTTCCCGAAACGTCGTGGCGTGACGCGGGTCAACGAGTTGCTCGAAGCCGGAATGAACGTGTGTTTCGGCCAGGACTCGATCGTGGACCCGTGGTATCCGCTGGGTAACGGCAACATCCTGCGAGTGCTCGAAGCCGGGCTGCACATTTGCCACATGCTCGGGTATCGCAACCTGCAAAGTGCGCTGGACCTGGTGACGGACAACAGCGCCAAGGCGATGAACCTCGGTGATCGTTATGGCCTGGAAGCGGGCCGTCCGGCGAACTTGCTGGTGCTCTCGGCGGACAGTGACTACGAGGTGATTCGCAGCCAGGGCTTGCCGCTGTATTCGGTGCGCGGGGGCAAGTTGCTGATGAAGCGGACGATGCCGGTGGTGGAGTTCAGTGGTCTGAGCTGAAAACCGCGTCGACTTTGATGGCCTCATCGCGGGCAAACCACGCTCCCACAGTGGAATGCATTCCAAATGTGGGAGCGTGGCTCCCGCGATAGCTTTCTTGAGTTCACCGCTTCAACCGAGCCGTACCAAACAGCCTGACCCGACTCAATTCCCCCGCCACTTCCTCCAGCAAAATCGGCGCCGTACCGCCCGGCATCACCACATTGACCTCCCCCGCCGAAACCCAACCGACCCGCCACGCCGCACACGCCACCGCACTGGCGCTGGTGCCCGAAGATGCCGTCGGCCCCTCCCCGCGCTCAAACACTCGCGCGGCGACCCGGCCTTCGGATTCAAGCATCGCCCACTGCACATTCACCCCCGCCGGACACGGCTGACCGGCCCCGGCCGGCATGGCGTAAGCAATCCGCAGCAACCCTTCAGCCAAGGGTGATTCACGCATCTGCGCATTGCTCGGCAACGCAGCAGCGTCCTCTAACAGCGTCACGCAATGTGGATTGCCGACGCGCACAAACTGGCTGCGGTTCCAGGCAGGATCCAGCGCCGCCAAGGGCGCGACATGGCTGACGTCCCGACCGTTCAACAGCCCATCCTCAACCCCCTGCGCGCCCACGGCTTGCGGCCCGAACGTCGGCTTTCCCAGGTCCAGCCAAAACCCTTGCACGCCATCGACTTCCGCCGGTTTCACGGATGTCTCCCCCGGCGAAACCGTGTCCGTCTTGTCGTGATGAACCCGCAGCAGGCACGCCCCCTCCTCCGGCATCAAGCCCTGCTCACTGAGCGACTGGGAGAAAATCGTCAGCCCATTGCCACTGCGTTCGGCCAAGGTGCCGTCGGTATTGACGATCAGCAGGTCATACGGCGGCGCCGATTGAAACGGCCCGACCAGCAAACCGTCGCTGCGATGGTCCTTGCTGCCGGGGGGCTGAATGCCGGGGGCCCAGCCACAAAATGCGTTGATGGCCGCAACCGACCACTGCTCGCGGGTTTGCGCGGCAAGGTCAGCCCGTTGAGGCAGATCGATCCCGCTATCGCGCACAGCCTCGGGCGCCACGACGATATAAATATTGCCCCGTGCATCGTAAATCCGCGTCATGTCGCCTCCTGTCGGAACAATCAATGGGTCGACGATATCGCGAAACCGCGACAGCCTGTGCAAGGATGTGAACCTGCCTCACCGCGAATTGCTGCGGACACTGATAGAACCCGCGGGATCAGTCAGTGTCCTTTGGGGACGCGACGTTTTTTGCCAAGGATTGATATGACCAGCCTCAAGACCCCAACCTCATTTGTTCCTGGCCATCTGGAGCAGATGTCCACCCGCATCGCCTTCTTCATCGCCGGTCTCGGCATCGCCGCCTGGGCGCCGCTGGTGCCGTACGCCAAGGCGCGGGCCGGGCTGGATGAAGGCACGCTCGGCCTGCTGCTGTTGTGCCTCGGGGTCGGGTCGATTCTGGCGATGCCGATGGCCGGATTGCTGGCGTCACGCTTCGGCTGCCGACGCGTGGCGGCGGGCGGGACGTTGCTGATCTGTGCGGCCTTGCCGTTGCTCGCGACGGTGTCGTCAGTGCCGGCGTTGATCGCCACGTTGTTCATGTTTGGCGCCGGGCTGGGCACGGTGGATTCGACGGTGAACCTGCAAGCGGTGATCGTCGAACGGGCCAGCGGCAAGAACATGATGTCGGGGTTTCACGGGATGTTCAGCCTCGGCGGGATCGTCGGCGCCGCGGGGGTCAGCGGCTTGCTCGGCCTCGGGATTTCACCGTTGGGCGCGATGTTGGTGGTGATTGCAGTGCTGCTGCTGGCCCTGCTGAAAGCGGCGCCACACCTGTTGCCTTACGGCAGCGAAAGCACCGGCCCGGCGTTTGCGGTGCCCCATGGCATCGTGCTGTTTATTGGCGGAATGTGCTTCATCGTATTCCTCGCCGAAGGCGCGGCGCTCGACTGGAGTGCGGTGTTTTTGACGCAGGAACGCGGGATCGATACCGCGTACGCGGGGCTGGGGTATGCGGCGTTTGCGTTGACCATGACGGCCGGGCGCTTGACCGGCGACCGGATTGTCCGGCATCTGGGTTCCACGCGAGTGATGGTGTTCGGTGGACTGACGGCCGCAGCGGGCCTGGCGTTGGCCACGTTCGCACCGACCTGGGAGATGGCGCTGGTGGGGTATGCATTGTTGGGTGCGGGGTGTTCGAACATTGTGCCGGTGCTGTACACCGCTGTCGGCAAACAGACCGTCATGCCCGAACACATCGCCGTGCCGGCCATTACCACGTTGGGTTATGCGGGGATCCTCGCCGGTCCGGCGTTAATCGGGTTTATCGCCCATGGCAGCAGTTTGAGTTTTGCCTTTGGGTTGATGGCGCTGCTGCTGGTGGCGGTGGCCATTGGCGGCAAAGTGTTAAAAGCCTGAATTGTCGTGAGAGGGCTTGCTATGGCGAGGAGGCAAGCCCCCTCGCCACAGGTTTGTTTTTAGAACCCCACACTAGCCTGCACAAAGAACGTCCGCGGCGCCCCCACATACATCCCCGAGTTGTTGTCGCTGGACCGGGTGAAATACTGCTTGTCGAAGATGTTCTTCACCCCGGCGCCCAGCTTCAGGTTCGACAACTGCGAACCAAAGTCATAGCCACCGCGCGCGTTCCACGTCACGTAACCCGGAATATCGCCAAACTGCCCGTCCGCCGAACCTTCGGTGATGTAGTTGCCGTTGAAGCTGCCATCGGCGTTCACACCGGTGCCCGGCGAACGCTGCTTGGACTGGGCAAACGCATCGAGGTTGTAGGTCCAGCGATTGATGTCGTAACGCAGCCCGGCGGTGGCCACCTGACGCGAGTAGAACGGCAGGTCACGGCCCTTGAAGCCGGGAATCTCACCCTCATAAGTCGCGCGAGTGTAGGTAAAACCGGCGTTGGCGGTCAGGCCATCGAGCATCGGGTTCAGCGCGGCCAAGTCGTAATGCATCGACGCTTCCAGCCCCTGGTGCTTGGTCGCGCCGAGGTTGGTCCAGCCTACGTCATTGCTGATGTATTGCAGTTCGTCATCGAAGTCGATGTAGAACAGCGTCACTTCCCCGCCCCACGCGCCATCGTTGTAACGCGTGCCGACCTCGTAGGTCTTGGCTTTTTCCGGCTCCAGGCCATTGGCGGTGTTGTCGCCGATGCCGCCTTGGCCGAGCTGGAAATACTGCAGGCTGCCAAACGAAGTTTCGTAGTTGGCGAACAGCTTCCACTCTTCGGATACGTGATACATCACACTCAGCGCCGGCAGCGGCTCGTTGCTTTCGATGCTGCGGTTTTTCTCCGGTACACGCTTGCCGGCGGTGTCGAGCACCGCACGGTCGTGCCAGTCTGTGCTGATGTGTTCGAAGCGGATCCCCGGGGTCACGGTCCAGTTGCCGACGTCAATCTTGTTGTCGATGTACACCGAGTTGGCTTCAGTGCCGCCAGTCCGATCCTGGAACACATGGCCGTCAGAGGACGGCGTCAACACCGGCTGATTGTTCACCAGCGCGACACGGCTCGACTCTTCGTGCATCGCTTCTTTGAGGTAGCGATAACCGACGCTGACTTCCTGCGTGGTCGGACCCACATCAAACACGTGGGACACCCGTGGCTCGATGCCGAAGGTGTAGTAAGTGCGCGGGTACGAGCTGAGGGTTTTCTGGTCGCGGGCGGCGATGTTGCTGCCGCGAAAACTGTCGGTGTAGTAGGTCAGTACCTCGGCCTGGGTGCGGTCGTCGATCTGCCGCGCCCACTTGAACGACACGTCCTTGCGGCGGCCGCTGAAGTTGTCATAGTCGCGCACCGACTGGAACGGGTCGGCGTCGTATTGCGCCTGCGTCAGGCCGCCGGGCATGTCGGCACTGGCGTCGTAGTAGTGAAAGTTGAGGCTGAAATCGTCGACATCGGTCGGCGCCCAATGGGTCTTGAGGATCACGTCGTCGATGTCGTTGCCGTTGTTGCTTTCGCGGTAACCGTTGCCGTTGACGCCGGAATACAACAGCGCCATGCCGATGCCGTTGTCAGCGGTGCCGCCGACAAACGCGGTGTCGATGTGTTTCCAGCCACCGTGCTGCGAAGTTTCAAGGGTGGTGCCGATTTCACCGGTGGCTTTTTCCGGGATCGCGCGCGTCACGAAGTTGATCACGCCACCGACGTTTTGCGGCCCGTAACGCACGGAACCGGCGCCGCGCACCACATCGATGCTGTCGAGGTTGCCCGAGGAAATCGGCGCCATCGACAATTGCGGCTGGCCGTACGGCGCAAACGCGGCCGGCACGCCGTCGATCAACACGGTGGAGCGCGGCGACAGGCGCGAAGTCAGGCCGCGCACGCCGACGTTCAGGGAAATATCGCTGCCGCCGGTGCCGTTGGCGTCCTGCACTTGCACGCCCGGCACACGCTTGAGCACATCACCGACGTTCATCGCGCCCTGCTCGATCATCGCTTCGCGACGAATCACCGTTCGCGCGCCGGGATGGTTCTGCACCACGGCGGCGTCGGCATCACCGAGCCAGTTGCCGACCACTTTGATGTCGGTCATGCCCAGTTCAAGCGGGCCGTTGGCGGCGGCAGTGGCTGCCGGCGTCAGGGTCACCGAGCCTTCATTGATCTGGTAGTCCAGACCGCTGCCTTGCAGCAATTGGCGCAAAGCCTGTTCCGGCGAGATGTCGCCGTCGACGGCCGGAGCCTGTTTGCCGGCGACCAGATCAGGACTGAAAAAAACCTGCAACGAAGACTGCTGGCCCAACTCACTCAAGGCCTCGCCCAATGGCTGCGCCGGAATATGAATGCCACCGGCGGCGAACGCCTGAGGCAGCGCAGCGTTGACCGCCAAGGCGAGCGCCAGCGGCAACCAATGGGATTTCTTGTTTTTGGCAGAGGTGTTATTCACGTCGAACAATGTCCTGTGGATCGCAAACATATGCGTTTGTTAATGCAAACCAGTTGCAGTTGGACAAGAAGACGATGAACTCGAAAAAAACCTGAATTTATTTTGAGATTATTTCCTGACTGCCGTCGTCGAGGGTGCGCACAGCCACCGGCAGGATGCTCGGCAGGGCCTTGAGCAGTGCGTCGGTGTTGTCGGATTTGAACACGCTGGTCAGGCGCAGATTGCCGACTTTGTCGCTGCCGACGGTGAGCGGCTTCTCGCGATAACGCGACACTTGCGCTGCCACCTCGCTGAGGCTGGCGTTGTTGAACACCAGTTTGCCGCTGCGCCACGCGGTCAGTTCTGCCGGGTTGACGGCGTAGGCTGTCGCGACAGTCCCTTGGGCATCAATGCGCGTGCCGAGGCCGGCGGTCAGGCTGACAAATTCGGCGCCCTGCCCCTGAACCTTGACCGTCCCCTGCTCCACCGCGACCCGGGTTTCGCTGAGATCGCGGCGCACATCGAAACGCGTGCCGGTGACCGTCACCTGGCCGTTGCCAGCATCAACCACAAACGGCCGGCGGGTGTCGTGCTCGACGCTGAACATCGCTTCGCCTTCGATCAACTCGACGCCGCGCCGGTCTTTTTCAAAGTTCACCTGAATGCGGCTGCGGCTGTTCAGGTCGATCACCGAGCCGTCAGGCAACGCCACATGACGACGTTCGCCCAACGCAGTGGAATATTCGGCGGTGTAAGTCGCCGGGTGATTCAAACCACTGAACAAGCCCAGACCCAGCGCCACAGCCACCACACTCGCGGCCACCGCGTAACGCATCCACGACTGACGTGCGCGTCGCGCCGGCAGGGTTTCACACAACGCTTGCAAACGTGCGGCCGGCAGCAGGTCAGCCGCCGTCCACAAGCCTTGAAGGGCTTCGAACTCTTCTCGATGTTGAGGGTGTTCGCCGAGCCACGCCTCGAAGCGCCGGTATTCAACGACGTCCACCGCCGGTTCCTGCATCCGCACAAACCAGCGCGCCGCGTCGTCCCGAACGGTTGTATGCCCGCACGCGCAATCACGAGTATCCATCATGGAAGGTCCTGTTGGCCTGGGGATGAGAAGGCGCTGCCAATCATGGTTGCAACCCGTCAAGGCGGTCGCGCAGGTGCCGCAACGTGCGGATCATATACTTCTCCACCATGTTCTTTGACAGGCCCAGGCGTTCGGCGATTTCGGCCTGGGTCAGGCCTTCGATCTTCTGCCACACAAACACTTTGCGGCAATTGAGCGGCAACTCGGTGAGCGCCCGCTCGATGGAATCAGCCAACTGGATCGCCTGCATGTACTGCTCCGGGTCGCCGGTCGACGACACACTGAGATCATTCGCCTGCGACTCCATGGCGCCCCTTCGATCCTCCCGCCGATAACCGTCCACCGCGATGTTGCGCGCGGTCTGGTGCAAATAGGCCCGAGGTTGCTCCACCGCCACCGAATTCGACTCAAGCACCCGCACGAAGGTGTCGTGGGCCAGATCCTCGGCCTGCTGACGATTTCTCAGGCGACGGGTCCAGGTGCCAACCAACTCTTCGTAATGCTCGAAAAAGCCGTGTCTGCGGGGCAGCTTGGGGGTCATTGCGGTGTGCTGTGGGGATGGGGTGCGAATAGTAATGCTTCCTATTAACTGGAGGCAATGGATTACACGTCGAACTAACGGCAGGTGGATCGGCTGGTTGGGGAGCTTCCGGATCTGAGAGTGATGTTGTCTGGCATGCCGCCATCGCGAGCGGGCTCGCTCCCACAGTGGATTGCATTCCCCTGTGGGAGCAAGCCTGCTCGCGAAGAACGATAACGCGGTCTCTGATGGTTACGTCGGCACCTCAACGTTATCCATCATCCGGTTCGCCGCCAGTTCGGCCAGCATGATGATCTGCTGGATCGCCATGGCCGTATGCCGATGCGGCCCTTCCAGGTACCCCGCGAAGTCGCTGGTCATGACACTGGCCTGGGCCAATGTTTCACAGGTGTGGGCCAACAGGTCTTCGTCCCGCAGATTCGGTGCGAGCATGAACATCGTGCTGGGTTTGCGGGTCGCCGGGGATTTGATGGCGCCTGGGTTGAGGTAGTGATCGAGGGCGCGTTCGGCGGCTTCGTGGAGCTTCTTTGAATCGAGTGATTCGTAGGGGGATGCCGGATCTGTGTCTGGCGGATTTGGCGTTACCTTGAACATATTTACCTTCGTCCTTATCGGGCAGCCACGCCTCGCTACTAATACGAGGGGTGGCGGCTGTACGCAGGTTAGTAGACCGGAGAACGAAGGCAAAGCCGGCGCGTCCGAGGACGCCCTGCGCACAGCCACCATCAAAATACAGGCATGGAAATACCTGTCTGACAGACGCTTGTGCAGCCTTCATATCCTCGGGCTACTAAACCCGATCACTGGGAATCAGTGACGGGAATCAAGTTACCGAGGGCGTCCAAAGCACACAAGCCGGCGGATTCTGGCGTAGTCGTAGGGAATGGCGCAAGGCGTTGTAGCTTTCAGGAAGTATCCTTAAACACCTTTAAACAGCACTCCGATTTGAGGCCGCCATCGCGGGCAAGCCACGCTCCCACAGGGTCGGCAGTGATCACAAAATTTGTAAACCGGGCAGATTGGCGCCTGACTGGGAACGAGTGGCATTTCGGCCATTTTCTACGCTTTTTTTGCAGCCACACTGCCTGCTGCCAGCCGCCTTCTAGACTCATCGAATCAAGTGGAGCCACGCTCTGTGCGCTTTTCACTACGCTGATGAAAAACAAGGAAAAATCACCTTGAAGGTTTCGGCAATCAGTTTCGCCGGCGGCGTACTGTTTTCGGTGGGCGCTTCGGCCACCGGGATCATTCCTGTCTTCGACCTGGATTTCACCCGGTCAGCCGATCAGACACTGAAGAAGCTCAATATCAACGACGCGTGCATCGTGGCGGCGCCTGACCCCGTCGCGTTCACCTATTGCCGGGAAGGCTCGACCACCCTGTGGAAGTATCAGGCTGTTGAACTGGAACAACCGTCGGCAATTCACGTGGGTGCCCGGCAACCCAATATGCAGACCGGGCAAATCAGCGTTCTGGAAGTCAACAGCGCGGCGTGCCTGCAGGAAATGGAGTCCGGCGCTATTCCTGCCCTGATGTGCAGGGCAATACTCAGCATGATTGTGCTGATGCTGCTGATTGGCTTGCGATACACCTACAAGGTCATTCGCCACCACTACGATCAACGCACAGCGTTATCGGATCCCTTCTGGCAGCCCCCGCTCGAGCCTGTGCCGCCGGCGCACCATGCCATGGCCAAGGCGTTAGGCGCGTTTGCCGTCGCCGCTTTGCTGGCCCTCGCTTATTGCTGCTGCGCCGTTATCTGACCTCGACTCCCCCGCTGAATCCGCGCCCCGCAGGATGAAAATCCGCCTCTCCCAATTTCAAAAACAACGACAACCCGTACCTCTGTGCGACAAGCCTTATCCCTCCACGAAAATTACTTTCGCCTCGTTTGAAAATCACCTCTCGAAATGTTTTAAGAGTTTCACAATCCATTCGACGTGACCCTTTCGAGGAGTACCGCATGACCCTGTCCTTCGGCTATTGGCTGCTGGTGTATGCCGCCATCGCCATCATTGCGCTGATCGTGCTGATCGCCCGCTACCGACTCAATCCCTTCATCGTCATCACCCTGGTGTCCATCGGCCTGGCCTTGCTGGCCGGGATGCCGGCGTCCGGCGTGGTCGGCGCTTACGAGGCGGGCGTCGGCAAAACCCTGGGGCATATCGCGCTGGTGGTGGCGCTGGGCACCATGCTCGGCAAGATGATGGCCGAGTCCGGCGGCGCCGAGCAGGTGGCGCGGACCTTGATCGACCGTTTCGGCGAGAAGAACGCGCACTGGGCGATGGTCTGCATTGCGTTCCTGGTCGGGTTGCCGCTGTTTTTCGAAGTCGGTTTTGTGTTGCTGGTGCCGATTGCCTTTACCGTGGCGCGGCGTGTCGGGGTGTCGATCCTGATGGTCGGCTTGCCGATGGTCGCCGGTCTCTCCGTGGTTCACGCCCTGGTGCCACCGCACCCCGCAGCGATGCTGGCGGTGCAGGTGTATGGGGCGTCGGTCGGGCAGACCTTGATGTACGCGATTTTGATCGGCATTCCGACGGCGATCATTGCTGGGCCGCTGTACGCCAAGTTCATCGTGCCACGCATTCAATTGCCGGCGGAAAACCCGCTGGAGCGCCAGTTCCTCGACCGCGAACCGCGCGACAGCCTGCCGGGCTTCGGCATCACCATGGCGACTATTTTGCTGCCGGTGGTGTTGATGCTGATCGGTGGCTGGGCCAACCTGATTTCCACGCCGGGCAGCGGCTTCAACCAGTTCTTGCTGTTCATCGGCAACTCGGTGATCGCCCTGTTGCTGGCGACCTTGCTGAGCTTCTGGACCCTGGGTATTGCCCAAGGCTTCAGCCGTGAATCGATTCTAAAATTCACCAATGAATGCCTGGCACCCACGGCGAGCATCACCTTGCTGGTCGGTGCCGGCGGCGGCCTGAACCGGATTCTGGTGGACGCCGGCGTC
This sequence comes from Pseudomonas sp. S2_B07, assembly GCF_054668435.1. Taxonomy (NCBI): domain Bacteria; kingdom Pseudomonadati; phylum Pseudomonadota; class Gammaproteobacteria; order Pseudomonadales; family Pseudomonadaceae; genus Pseudomonas; species Pseudomonas sp. S2_B07. The sequence continues at coordinate 5,726,472 of NZ_CP162769.1, read as the reverse complement.
ACCGACCAGATCGTCAGCCTGGCCCACGAGTTTCACTTGTCGCCGTTGATCATGGGCTGGCTGTTCGCCGCGTTGATGCGCATTGCCACCGGTTCCGCGACGGTGGCGATGACCACGGCTTCGGGGATTGTTGCGCCGGTGGCGATTGGGCTGGGTTATCCGCACCCGGAATTGCTGGTGCTGGCGACCGGTGCCGGCTCGGTGATTTTTTCCCACGTCAACGACGGCGGCTTCTGGTTGATCAAGGAATACTTCAACATGACCGTGGCCCAGACCTTCAAGACCTGGACGGTGCTGGAGACCATTATTTCCGTGGTCGCTTTCGGCCTGACCGTGGGCCTGTCCTACCTGATTTAACCGCGCGCCAATCGACTCAAAAAATACGTCACCCCGACGGCCTGATGCTCAGGTCGTTCATCGGGCGCGCCCTTCTGCGCGCCGGTTTCGGGGTGGCGGCGACTCTCCAAAAATCATAAGAAATCATCAGGAGCACCGTATGTACAACCGAACCGTCCCCACCGCCCTCTTGCTGGCCGCCAGCTCCCTGTGCGCGCAGGCCGCAGACACCGCCGCGCACGGCTTTCTGGAAGACAGCAAAGCCACCCTGTCGATGCGCACCTTGTATTTCAACAGCGACAACCGCGATGGCACCGCGGCGCCTTCGAAAACCGAGGAGACCGCCCAGGGTTTTGTGCTGCGTTACGAGTCGGGGTTTACCCAAGGTCCGGTAGGGTTCGGCCTGGATGCGCAGGCGCTGCTCGGTATCACACTGGACAGCGGCGATGGTCGCCACGTCGGCAGCGGCATGATCCCCACCGATGGCGACGGTGCAGTGGGCGCCTGGAGCAGCTTCGGCCCGACGGCAAAAATGCGCATCTCCAAGACAGAGTTTCGCTACGGCACTTTGCTGCCCAAGTTACCGATCCTCATCGCCAACGATGCGCGCGTATTGCCGCAGTCATTCACGGGTGCCCAAATCACTTCGAACGACATTGAAAATCTGACGCTGACCAGCGGCGTGCTTGAACACGCGGTCGGCCGCGCTTCGACAGACCGGACCGGCCTGTCGGTCCCCGGCGCCACGCAGGACAGTAACAAGTTCTACTACGCTGGCGGTGATTACAACATCACCAAGGATTTGAAGGCCCAGTACTACTTCGCGCAGCTGGAAGAGTTCTACAACCAGAACTTCCTCGGGCTGGTCCACGTTCTGCCGATTGACGGCAAAAGCTCCCTCACCACTGACCTGCGCTACTTCAACACCACGTCGACCGGCGCCAACAGCAGCGCCGCCGGCCGGGCCCGAGGCTACGGCATGTCGGGTTACACCGAGGACAACAACGGCGAGATCGACAACAACACCTGGGCGGCGATGATCACCTACGTGAACGGCGGCCACTCGGTGTCGCTGGGGCATCAACAGGTGAGCGATGGCAGCAACTTCGTCCAGCCCAACCAGGGCAGTCTGGTGGACAAGGGCGCCGGTGGCGGCAGCGTTTACCTGCCCACGGACAAGATGATCCAGAACTTTGCCCGCGCCGGTGAACAGACCAACTTCGGTCAGTACACCTATGACTTCGCGCCCTTGGGCGTGCCGGGGTTGAAGGCGTCGGTGGTGTACCTCAAGGGCACGGACATCAAGGCCCGCAACGCCAGCGATCAGTCCGAGTGGGAGCGCGACATGACCCTGGACTACGTGCTGCAATCGGGCACGCTCAAGGGGCTCGGTTTCACCGTGCGCAACGCCAAGTCCAACACCGATGCCGGGCGCAACGTCGATCAAAACCGCTTTATCGTCAACTACACGATCTCGCTGTTGTAACCACCGCCGGTTGAGAAACAAACGCCCCCTGTAGCAGCCGGACGCAGGCTTCGCCAGCTGCTACAGGGGTTCGCGTTTCGGGCGTTGATTGGAGGGCGGTGGGCTGGCGAGTGGATATCTGCACGAAGCTGATTATGCTTCAAGTAATCCGGCAGAAATGCCGGCGCCCTGCTTCGTGCAATTTGCAATCCGACGACATCAGCCCCAGGGCCTGGGTGCGGCAATTGATGAGAGGTACTCCGGCCTATAACAAGAGCAAGACGGAGAACACCATGGCCGCAATCGACAGTACAACCACAGGCAGTACGCCCGGACACGGCATCACCAAGGAGGAGCGCAAAGTCATTTTCGCGTCGTCCCTGGGTACCGTATTCGAATGGTATGACTTCTACCTTTACGGCTCTCTCGCCGCGATCATCGCCAAGCACTTCTTCGCCGGCGTCAACGAGACCACGGCGTTCATCTTCGCCCTGCTCGCCTTCGCCGCGGGTTTCGCCGTGAGGCCTTTCGGCGCCATTGTGTTCGGCCGGTTGGGCGACATGATCGGGCGCAAGCACACCTTCCTCATTACCATTGTCATCATGGGTATCTCCACCGCCATCGTCGGCTTCCTGCCCGGCTACGCCACCATTGGCGTGGCGGCGCCGGTCATCCTGATCACCCTGCGCCTGTTGCAAGGCCTGGCACTGGGCGGTGAATACGGCGGCGCGGCGACGTACGTGGCCGAACATGCGCCGCCCGGCAGACGCGGTTACTTCACCTCGTGGATCCAGACCACCGCGACCCTCGGCCTGTTTCTGTCGCTGCTGGTGATCCTCGCCTGCCGCACCCTACTCGGCACCGAAGCGTTCGAAGCCTGGGGCTGGCGGGTTCCGTTCCTGCTGTCGATCCTGCTGCTGATTGTCTCGGTGTACATCCGCCTGCAACTCAGCGAGTCGCCGGTGTTCAAGAAAATGAAGGAAGAAGGCAAGGCGTCGAAGGCGCCGCTGACCGAATCCTTCGCCCGTTGGGGCAACCTGAAAATCGTGATCATGGCGTTGCTCGGCGGGACGGCCGGTCAGGCGGTGGTCTGGTACACCGGGCAGTTCTATGCACTGTTTTTCCTGCTGCAAACCCTGAAGATCGACCCGCAAACCGCCAACCTGCTAATCGCCGGTTCGCTGCTGATCGGTACGCCGTTCTTCGTGATTTTCGGCAGCCTGTCCGACCGCATCGGCCGCAAGGGCATCATCATGGCCGGCTGCATCCTCGCGGCGCTGACCTACTTTCCGATTTTCCACGCGTTGACCCAATACGGTAACCCCGACGTATTCGTTGCGCAGGAGAAGAACCCGGTCACGGTGATCGCCGATCCGGGCCAGTGCTCGTTCCAGTTCGACCCGGTGGGCAAGGCCCGATTCACCAGTTCCTGCGACCTCGCCAAGAGCCTGCTGGCGAAGCGGGCCATCCCCTACAAAAACGAGAAGGCGGAACCGGGCACCGTCGCCCAGGTGCGCATCGGCGACAAGGTCATCCAGAGTTTCGAGGGCACCAGCCTGCCGGCCGCCGACTTCAAGACCCGCAATGACGCCTTCACCGCCACCCTCACCCTGGCCCTGAAGGACGCCGGTTACCCCGAAAAGGCTGACCCGACGAAGACCAACTACCCGATGGTGTTGCTGCTGCTGACCCTCCTCGTGATCTACGTGACCATGGTCTACGGGCCTATCGCTGCGTGGCTGGTGGAACTGTTCCCGGCGCGCATCCGCTACACCTCGATGTCGCTGCCGTACCACATCGGCAACGGCTGGTTCGGCGGGTTTCTGCCAACAGTGGCGTTCGCCATGGTCGCGGCCACCGGGGATATCTATTACGGGTTGTGGTATCCGATCGTGATCGCGGTGATGACAGCGATTCTCGGCACGTTCTTCCTGCCGGAAACCAAGGACCGCGAGCTTCATCACACCTGAAATGCGCAGCCGCCCTCTCCTGCCGGGAGAGGGCGTGGCGGGTTCATTTGACCAGCCGTTTTTCCTTGGACGGCCGGTAGCCGAAGTACGAGCTGTAGCACTTGCTGAAATGGCTCGGCGAAACAAACCCGCACGCCACCAGCACGTCCACCTGGGACAGCTCGGTGTGCTGCAACAGCCGACGCGCCTCAGTGATGCGCAGTTCCATGTAATAGCGCTGCGGCGTGGTGCCCAGTTGTTCCTTGAACAGGCGCTCCAGTTGCCGACGTGAACGTCCGGCGTACACCGCCAGTTGTTCCAGCTCCAGCGGTTCTTCGAGGTTGGCGTCCATCAGCTTGACCACCTCGCGCAACGGCGCGCTGACGCAGATGTTTTCCGCCGGTTTGATCCGCCGGTAACGCGACTCTTCAAACGCCAGAATGTCCTCGATGCCCTCGACCAGGGCTTTGTCGTGCAGCCCTTTGATCCAGTCCAGCGCCATATGGAAAGCCCCCGAAGGACTCGACGCCGTGAGTCGGTCACGGTCAATCACATAGGGTTCGCTGGTGACCTGTGCCGCTTTGGACACTTCCGCCAGTGCCGGTCGATGCTCGGGGTGAATGGCACAACGATAACCGTCCAGCAGGCCAGCGCTGCCGAGGAACCAGGCGCCATTCCACAGCCCGGCCAAGGTGACGCCGCGCTCTGCCGCCGCCCTGAGCAGGTGGACGAAGTCATCGGCGACTTTCAGCTCCGTGCGGTAGCCGCCACACACCACCAACAGGTCCAGTTGCTGAATCGCCGCGGCATCGAAACGCGCGTCAGGCCGGATCACCAGGCCCAGATCACTGACCACCTCACCGTCATGCAAGCCAAACGTTCGCGAGGCGAACAGGCCGGGACGCAACAGATTCGCGGTGACGATCGTATCCAGTGCCTGGGTGAATGCCGGCAGCGAGAAGTGTTCGAGCAGCAAAAAGCCTGTGCGCGTTATCGGCACAGGCTTGTCCGCAGGTTCGTTGAGATAGCGGAGGTTTTTACCCTTCATGCCGCCGCTGAATTGCCGTCGTTCGATCAATGTCCGACCCACTCGATTACGTTAACTACAGAAGTCAAAACCCGTGGAATCATTATGCGACAGATCCGGCGGGCTGGAAGCCGGTCGACGTCAGGTTGGCGAGACTGCGTGCTTTTCTGTCCGCTGATCGCAGCCTCGCCAAGGCTCGACAGCTGCTACGGGGAAAGTGTTGATCGTTCCCACGCTCTGCGTGGGAATGCCACCCGGGACGCTCTGCGTTGCGTCTTCAGAGATTGCGCGACAGCGCCCGGCGTACGCTGTCGCTGTTCAGCGCAGGGCTTTGTGCCGGAGCATCGACGCGGTTCTGAACCGCTTTCGCTTCGTCAACAGGGCTTTCTTCCTCAATCACGATGTCTGCCTCGACAAAGAGCTCTACCTGTGCAGAAGGTTGCACCACGTGGGCAGGACTTGGCGCCCGGCTGCGATTACCGGCCAAAGTGTCCAGTTTGTCGAGGTAGGCATTCAAATCGCTGACCAGCAGTTTCTTGCGCTGGGAGCCCTGGTACCACGCGTAGCAAAAATAGCCCGCCCCCGCCAGGATACCCAGCCCGCCTGTAGCCAGACCCGCGACACACAACCCGGACACGATCATCACGGTCTTCCAGTTGAAGGGCGCCAGCTCCAGCTCGGTATGCAGCGCGTTGGCGTCACGCAACACCCAACGTTTGGACGCCGTGTGATTCTGCAGAATGGTGTGCAAGGGCGAACCATCCTTTTTCAACGCACTGATCAACGAGACTTCCTGACCCGTGCGTAATGGAATGTCCACGCCACGCAGCTTTACATCGTGTTCGACGCCGTCCGGGGTCTTGACCCAGAACTCATGATTGATGATCGACACCGAACTGATACGCACCGGCGTTACTTCACTGTCCTTGCCGTTCACATGAACGCCACCGGTGGACGTCACGCGGGTTTCGCTGAGCTTTTCGCTGCCCACCACTTCACCGCTCAAGACTGTGAAAACAACGGTTGTATCGCCATGGGTGAAGGTGTGCATTTTCGATTCCTTGAAAGGTCCGCATCGGTCGACGTACAGGAGAAAGATACGTATGCGGCGGATGCTACTAAGCAGCCATCAGGCTGTCCAGAAATCGCCGCCGCTGGTGACGCGGACAGAACGGCGATTATGCCGTCACGACTCTCAAGAAATTTCTAAGAACTGGTGGCCAGTGACGACATTTTGACCCTGGTCGTTAAACGCGAAGACTGACCACAAAAATTGTGCTCAACCCCTCTCCCACAGGGGTTTGGGGGTGGGTTGTAGATTTGGGTTCAGTGCTGGCGCAACCACTCGATAAACAGCGCAAACAACTCTGACTGCGACCCGACTTCCAGCTTCAAATACAGATTCTTGCGGTGCATGCGCACCGTCTCCGGCGAGATGCTCATCTGGCTGGCCGTGGATTTCACCGAATGCCCCCGAAGTACCATGTGCGCCACTTCCCGCTCGCGCTCGGTCAAGACGTCGCAGCCAAAGTTTTCGAAGGCGGACTGCACGCGTTGCTTCAGATCGTCACTTTCAGTGACTGCGCTTTGCACCAGGCCACGACGGCCAAACTCACTGACAAATTCCCGAACCAAAGGCTCCACCGCGCGCAACAGATTCAACTGCTCCGCCCGCAGGCTTTCCCCGCCAAATCCCTGAAACAGGCTGACCGAGACCTGGCTGTCATGCCCCGTATCGATCAGGTAAAAACTGTCCTCCGAACACCCGGTCTTCAAGTAATAAGTCTTGTAGTACTCGCTGTCGAAGAAGTTGTCCGGGGCGATTTCCTCCAGGTGATAAAACCCTTCGGCCAGGCCCTGCTCCACCGCCAGGCAAAACGGGTCGAGCAAGTAGCCACCGGAAAAATAGCGGTCGATGATCGAGTCCCGATACTGCTCCGGGATACCGCGCTGGTACAGCAACTGCGGCGCACGGTCCTTGTGTTCGAGGCTGATCATCACCGATTCGATGGACACCAGATGCCCGAACGCCGACGCCAGGTAGTGCAGCGCATCAGGCGCGTCGACATGGGCGAATGCCTCGCGCATGTCGCCGTGCCATTTGTGCAAGGCCCCGAAGGGCAATGCGATCAGCGTATCGTCGTTGGGTTTGCTCATGCCCCGCAGTCTAGCGGGAGAACCGACGCCGGGTAACCGCCGATTGATCGAACTCATTGCCCGACGTACTGGCCGCTTTTCTCAAGCTCGGCCGCCACTTCAAGAATGCACACCCGCAGGATCTCGACGATTTCATCGACCTGGGCGCACGTCAGGATCAACGGCGGCGACATTACGTTGAGGTGCATGATCGGCCGCACCAGCAAGCCTCGGGCCTGAGCCCGGGAGTGAATCATCTCGCCGATGTTGATCTCATCGGCGAACAACGCCTTGGTGCGTTTGTCGGCCACGAACTCCACGCAGGCCATGAACTTCTGGCAGCGCACATCGCCCACCAACGGCAAGTCGCTGAGGGTTGCCAGGCGTTCTTCGAGATAGGCGCCGACCACCTCGACATGCTCCAGCAGGTGTTCGCGCTCGATGATCTCGATGTTTTTCAGCGCCGCCGTGCAGCACACCGGGTGGCCGCTGTAGGTGAAGCCGTGGGTAAAGCAGCGACCCTTGCCGGGCTCGGCGATGACTTTCCAGATACGGTCGGAAAAGATGCACGCGCCCAACGGCAAATAAGCCGACGTCAGGCCTTTGGCCGTGGTGATGATGTCTGGCTGCACATCGAACAGATCATAAGAAGCGAAAAATTTGCCCAGACGCCCGAACGACGTCACCACTTCATCGGCGACAAACAGAATGTCGTAGCGCTGGCAGACTTCCCACATGCGTTTCAGGTAACCCTTGGGCGGAATGATAACCCCGCCCGAGCCCATGATCGGCTCGGCAAAGAAGCCCGCAACCTTGTCCGCGCCGATCGCCAGGATCTTGTCCTCGAACTCCTTGATCAGGAACTCGAGAAACTGCGCCTCGTCCATACCGTCCGGTGCGCGGTAAGGATTCGGGTTGGAGACGTGGTGGATCTTGTCGTTGGCATAATCGAATTCCGGCACGCGGTCGGCGGCTTTGTTGCCAATCGACATCGTCAGCGTGGTGGAGCCGTGATACGCGTTAAACCGGGCGATGACGTGCTTCTTCTGCGGTTTGCCACGGCAGTTCTGGTAGTACTGAATCAGCCTGTACGCGGTGTCGACGGCGGTGGAGCCGCCGGTGGTCAGGAACACATGATCGAGATCGCCCGGCGCCAGGCTGGCGAGCTTTTCGCACAACTGGATGGCGACGTTGTTGGACATGTCGGAAAACGGATTCGAATACGCCAGTTGCCGTACCTGATCGGCAATCGCCAGAGCCATTTCCTCGCGGCCCAAACCAATGTTGGTGCACCACATGCCGCCGACCGCATCGAGAAAACGGTTGCCGTGAGCGTCGTAAATATAGGCGCCGTCACCGGCCACAATGTTCAGCGCGCCCTGTTCGGCGTGTTCGTCGAACACGTGGTAGCCGTGCATGTAGTGGGCTTTGTCAGCCTTGATCAACAGGGCGTCATCAACAGCCGGCAGTGCTTTCAACGTTGGAGTAGCCATACAAAAACCTCAAACCGAAGGGTTAAACGATCAGATCCCGCTCTTCACCGTGCTCCAGACGCGGGTGATGGCGCGCATTTCCTTGGCGTCCTGGGTCTTCTGCGGAAACAGGCGCTGACGGGTTTCTTCATCGGGGTAGATCGCCGGATTGCTGCGCACATCGGCGTTGAGCAACGGCGTGGCCGCCGCGTTGCTGTTGGCGTAGTGGATGTAGTCGGTCACGTCCGCCATCACTTGGGGCTGCATCAAGTACTCAAGGAACTTGTGCGCGTTGGCCACGTGCGGCGCATCGGCGGGGATGTACATGTTGTCGAACCAGATCAGCGAACCTTCCTTGGGAATGAAGTACGCCAGTTTGATCTTCAGCTTGGCCTCTTCGGCGCGGGCCATGGCGGTGGCGTAGTCGCCGGACCAGGTCATGGCCATGCAGACATCGCCGTTGGGCAGGCTGGTCAGGTAGTTCACCGAATCGAACTTCTTGATGTACGGCCGCACGGACAGCAACAAGTCCTGTGCGGCTTTCAAGTCTTCCGGCGACGCACTTCGCGGGTCTCGTCCGAGGTACTTCAAGGCCAGCGGAATCACTTCGGTGGGCGCATCGACCAGGGTGACGCCGCAGTCAGCGAAGCGCGAGACGATTTTGGGATCGAAGATCATCGCCAGCGAACCAATCGGCGCGTCCGGCATGCGTTGCTTGATCTTGTCGACGTTGTAGGTGATGCCGTTGCTGCCCCATGTGTACGGCGCGGAATACACGGTGCCGGCATCGAAGCCCTGCAAGTCCTGCAAGACTTTCGGGTCAAGGTTGGTCCAGCCCGGCAGCAACTTCTTGTCCAGCGGCTGGAACACTTTGGCCTTGATCAAGGGCGGCGCAAGGGAGGCATTCAATACCACCAGATCGTAACCGGAGTGCCCGGTCAGCAACTTCGCCTGGACGGTTTCGTAGGCATCAAAGGTGTCGTAAATCACCTTGATACCAGAGGCTTTCTCAAAGTCGGCGATGGTCTTTTCGCCGATGTAATCCGCCCAGTTATACAGCCGGAGCGTATTGTTTTCGTTCACGTCAGTGGCGGCGTGCACATTGAGTGTCAGCGGAACTAGCAACAGACTGGAAATCACCATGAGGGCCTTGCGCATAGCAAATTCACCTTATCAAGCGAAGTCGGTTCTGGACGACCGGTTGATGCCACTATTGAGTGATCGGGCCAACGGCACCATACCCCGAATGGGTGTGTGAACCTTTTTGCCGGCCAGCGCTGCGCGAAAACATGGCAAAAAGCAGCAGTTTCGTTGACTCGTTTTGTCATAGCTCCCGCGCCCGTCGGGCGCTTAGAGTGGCTGCCGGACAAAACGGGCGGGGCATTCCATGACTGAGCTGATCAAACAACAACGCAACGACGGCGTTTTGACGCTCACGCTCGACCGCCCCGACAAGCTCAACGCGCTGAACAACAGCCTGTACACGCAGTTGGCCGACCTGTTGCTGGCGGCAGATGAAGACGCTGACATCGGCGTGATCGTGATCACCGGCGGCACCACGTGCTTTACCAGTGGCAACGATCTGGCGGATTTTCTCGAGCACCCGCCGACGCATCTGGACAGTCCTGCGTTTCGCCTGATGAACGTCGTCATTCACCTGAAAACCCCGTTGATCGCCGCCGTGTGTGGCGCGGCCATCGGCATTGGCACCACCCTGTTGCTGCATTGCGATCAGGTGCTGGTGACGCGAAACGCCAAGCTGCGCGTGCCATTCGTCAACCTGGGCCTGTGCCCCGAGTTCGGTGCCAGCCTATTGTTGCCACGCCTGATCGGTCACGCCCGCGCCGCGCGTCTGCTGCTGTGGGGCGACAGCCTCGACGGCGCAGCGGCGGTTGCCTGTGGCCTGGCCAACGAGCTGTTCGACGACGGCCAACAATGCCTGGACGCCGCGCAGAATCTGGCCCGACGCCTGCTGGCCCTGCCGCAGGATTCACTGCGCCAGACCCGCCAACTGCTCAAACAGCCGTCGCTGCCGGAGCTGCAAGCCACTATTCGTCAGGAAAACCTGTTGTTCATCGAGCGCCTCAAGACACCTGAAGCGCAAACAGCGTTGACCGCCCTACTCAATCGCAGTACAGAAAAGCATTCACCAAGAGGAAAGCCGTAATGAACACCCCGGATATTTTTGTTGTCAGCGCCGCGCGTACCGCCATCGGCACCTTTGGCGGTTCGCTCAAAGACGTTCCGCTGGCCGACCTCGCGACCACGGCCGTCAAAGCCGCCCTGCAACGCTCCGGCGTCGACCCGGCGCAAGTTGGCCATCTGGTGATGGGCAGCGTGATCCCGACCGAAACCCGCGACGCCTACATCTCCCGCGTGGCCGCGATGAACGCCGGCATCCCGAAAGAAACCCCGGCCTACAACGTCAACCGCCTGTGCGGTTCCGGCCTGCAAGCGATCATCAATGCCGCGCAAACCCTGATGCTGGGCGATGCCGAGATCGTCGTCGGTGCCGGTGCCGAATCCATGAGCCGTGGGCCTTACATCATGCCGGCCGCCCGTTGGGGCGCGCGCATGGGCAACATCCAGGCCATCGACTACATGCTGGGCATCCTGCATGACCCGTTCCACGGCATCCACATGGGCATCACCGCCGAAAACGTCGCCGAGCGCAACGGCATCACCCGTGAAATGCAAGACGCCCTGGCCCTGGAAGACCAGAAGCGCGCGGCCTTCGCCATCGCCAATGGCTACTTCAGCGAGCAAATCGTTGGCGTGGAAATCCGTGATCGCAAGGAAACCAAGCTGTTCAGCGTCGACGAACACCCTCGCGCCACCTCGCTGGAACAACTGGCGGGCATGAAGCCAGCGTTCAAGAAAGACGGCTCGGTCACGGCCGGCAACGCTTCCGGCCTGAACGACGGCGCCGCTGCGCTGGTCATGGCCACCGGCGCTGCCGTGCAGGCCAACAACCTGCGCCCGCTGGCCCGCCTGGTCAGCTACGCCCACGCCGGTGTTGAACCGGAACTGATGGGCCTCGGCCCGGTGCCGGCCACCCGCCTGGCGCTCAAGCGTGCCGGCCTGACCGTCGCCGACATGGACGTGATCGAAGCCAACATCGCCTTCGCCGCCCAGGCCTGTGCGGTCAGCCAGGAACTGGACCTCGACCCGGCCAAGGTCAACCCGAACGGCTCGGGTATTTCCCTGGGTCACCCGGTCGGCGCAACCGGCGCGATCATCGCCACCAAAGCCATCCACGAACTGCACCGCACCAACGGCCGTTATGCGCTGGTGACCATGTGCATCGGCGGCGGCCAAGGGATTGCAGCGATTTTCGAACGCGTTTAAGCGTCAACGCGGTGCCCGGTGCAACGCCGGGCATCGCAGCCGTTTGATGATTTCCTTCGACAACGGGTCGCAATCCATCAATCCCGCCCTCACGCCCTGGATGGAAACCATTCGACGACCGGCAAAAAAAATCAATTGCCACTAAATATTACATACGTCATATTACCTACGTAATAAACACCCGTTTCCTACAGGTAACCCCCATGACCAGCATGCCCAGCCTTGAAACCGACCAAGCTGTCCCGGTGAGCACGCCCAAGCCTCCCCTGCTCAAACGGTTGATTCTGCTGACAGCGGTTGTCGCTGCCCTGGTTGCGGGCGGGCTGTATGCCTCGCACTGGTGGACAACCGGTCGTTTCATCGAAGAAACCGACGATGCCTACATCGGCGGCGACGTCACGGTGATCGGCCCTAAAGTCGCCGGGTACATCGAAGAAGTGCTGGTGACCGACAACCAGGCAGTCAAAGCCGGCGATGTGCTGATTCGTCTCGACTCCCGCGATTACCGCGCCAACCTGGCCAAGGCCGAAGGTGCAGTGGCTGCTGAAGAGGCGCTGCTGGCGAATCTCGACGCTACCGAACAACTGCAGTACGCCGTGATCGGCCAGGCCCGTGCCGGGATCGATGCTGCGGGCGCGGAAACCTCCCGCTCCCGGGATGACAATGCCCGCTACAAAAAACTGGTGAGCACCAACGCGGTCTCGGTGGAAAGCGCTCAGCGCGCTGATGCTACGTTCAAAACCGCCCAGGCGATCAGCTCGCGGGCCCAGGCCGAATTGTTGGCCGCGCAACGTCAGTTGAACGTGATCGCCACCCAGAAACAGCAAGCCCGCGCCGCGTTGATGCAGGCCCGCGCCGAACGGGATCTGGCGCAATTGAATGTCGGTTACACCGAACTCAAGGCGCCGGTGGATGGCGTGATCGGCAATCGCCGGGCGCGGGTCGGCGCGTATGCGCAGGCCGGTTCGCAGTTGCTGTCGGTGGTGCCGTCCAGTGGTTTGTGGGTCGATGCCAACTTCAAGGAAGATCAACTGGCGCGGATGATTCCGGGCCAACGCGTGGTCATCCATGCGGACGTGCTGTCAGGGCAGGAATTCCACGGTCATCTGGGCAGTCTTGCGCCGGCCAGCGGCTCGCAGTTCAGCGTGTTGCCACCGGAAAACGCCACGGGCAACTTCACCAAGATCGTCCAGCGGGTGCCGGTACGCGTCATCCTCGATCCGGCTGACGGAGTGCTCGGTCACTTGCGTCCGGGCCTGTCGGTGACGGCTGAAGTCGACACCCGCAAAAGCGCTGACATCCCAGCCGTGGCCAGCGCACCATGAGCCGCGCCCTCGCCGCCCCTGCGCAGCCGTTCAACCCCGCCAACATGGCGACGGCGACCAAGGTGTTCGCCTTCGCCAGCATGTGCATCGGCATGTTCATTGCGCTGCTGGATATCCAGATCGTTTCGGCCTCGTTGCGTGACATCGGCGGCGGCCTCTCCGCCGGCACCGATGAAACGGCGTGGGTGCAGACCAGCTACCTGATTGCCGAAATCATCGTGATTCCACTGTCGGGCTGGCTGTCGCGGGTATTTTCGACTCGTTGGTTGTTCTGCGCATCAGCGGTCGGCTTTACCTTGGCCAGCCTGCTCTGCGGCGCGGCCTGGAACATCCAGAGCATGATCGCCTTCCGCGCGCTGCAAGGCTTTCTCGGCGGTTCGATGATTCCGCTGGTGTTCACCACGGCGTTCTTTTTCTTCACCGGCAAACAACGGGTGATTGCCGCCGCAACCATCGGCGCGGTGGCCTCGCTGGCACCGACATTAGGGCCGGTAATCGGCGGCTGGATCACCGACATTTCGTCCTGGCACTGGCTGTTCTACATCAACCTGGTGCCGGGTATTTTCGTTGCCGTGGCCGTGCCGATGCTGGTGAAAATCGACCAGCCGGAACTGTCGCTGCTCAAGGGCGCCGACTACCTGAGCATGGTGTTCATGGCGCTGTTTCTCGGCTGCCTGGAATACACCCTCGAAGAAGGCCCACGCTGGAACTGGTTCAGCGACAGCACCATGCTCACCACTGCCTGGATCAGCGGCCTCGCCGGCCTGGCCTTTATCGGCCGGACCTTGCACGTCGCCAATCCGATTGTCGATCTGCGCGCCCTGAAAGACCGCAACTTCGCCCTCGGCTGTTTCTTCTCGTTCGTCACCGGGATCGGCCTGTTCGCCACCATTTACCTGACGCCGCTGTTTCTCGGCCGGGTGCGGGGCTACAGCGCGCTGGACATTGGACTGGCGGTTTTCTCCACCGGGGTGTTCCAGATCATGGCGATTCCGCTGTATGCCTTTCTGGCCAACCGCGTGGATCTGCGCTGGATCATGATGACCGGACTCGGCCTGTTCGCCTTGTCGATGTGGGATTTCAGCCCGATCACCCATGACTGGGGGGCCAGGGAGCTGATGCTGCCGCAAGCGTTGCGCGGGATTGCCCAGCAATTGGCGGTGCCACCGGCCGTGACGTTGACCTTGGGTGGTCTGGCGCCAGCGCGGCTCAAACATGCTTCGGGGTTGTTTAATCTGATGCGCAACCTGGGCGGCGCCATCGGCATCGCCGCCTGTGCGACCATCCTCAACGACCGCACCAACCTGCATTTCACCCGGTTGGCGGAACACCTGAACAGCACCAACGAAGCACTGAACCAGTGGCTGTCGCAGGTCGGCAACAACTTCGCCACCCTCGGCCAGAGCGGTGACACGAGCGTCACTGCCAGCCTGCATCAGCTATGGCTATTGACCTACCGCGAAGCCCAGACACAAACCTATGGCGACGCGTTTTTGATGATCATGGTCTGCTTCATCATCGCCACGGCGATGGTGCCCTTGATGCGCAAGGTGCAACCACCGGCCGCGCCGTCAGCGGATGCGCACTGATCAGGCTTGAGGCATTTTGCGGAAACCAATCGCCAGACGGTTCCAGGCGTTGATGGTGGTAATGGCCACGGTCAGGTCGACCATTTCTTTCGGGCTGAACTCGGCGGTGGCCAGCTCGTAGTCTTCATCCGGCGCGTGGGTCTGGCTCACCAGCGTCAGGGATTCGGTCCAGGCCAGTGCCGCACGTTCACGCGGGGTAAAGAACGGCGTTTCGCGCCAGGCCGACAACGTAGCCAGACGGCGCTCGTCCTCACCGCCCTTGCGGGCATCGGCGCTGTGCATGTCGAGGCAGAACGCGCAGCCGTTGATTTGCGAAGTGCGCAGCTTGACCAGTTCGATCAGGTTTTTTTCCAGCGGCAGCTTCGACACCGCGGTTTCCAGGGCGATCATGGCTTTGAGCGCATCAGGGGAAGCGGTGTAGAAATCGATACGAGGTTTCATGGTGGACTCCGGTAGCAAGTGGGGATGGAGCTACGTTAATCCCGCCCGCCCTTCGGACAAATAGCCAATATTCCAGAAGTCGAGGAGGCCACTCCCCCCAAACCGCTAAGCCCTATTACGCAACCACTGCAAAAACCCCTTACGCTCCACCACCTTCGGCACTTCCTGGGTCAACGTCTGCGCCTTGTTCAAGCGGAAATCCAGCAGCGCCTTCATCGACTCGCCAATGTCATGCCGCGCATCCAGGCACGGTTTGAGATAGTCCTTCTCAATCCGGTACAGGCTGCACGCGGTCTTGGCGATGAAGTCGGCCGGCATCGCCGTATCCTGCAAGATCCCGCCCTCGCCGATCACCTCGCCCGGTCCCATGCGTCCCGACTCGAACTTGACCCCGGCACGGCTCAACTCCACCGAGACCACTCCGGATTCGATGATGAACAAATGATCGCTGACCTCTCCCGCCGGCAGGATCATGTCCCCGGCACGGAAGGTTTGCAGGGTCATGTGCTGGCTGAAGGTCTCTTTCTCATCCTGACGCAGGGTCGAGAAAATCGCCGAGCTTTCCAGCAAGGCCCGTGGCCGTGACAAACCGGCAGGCACATTCGACTCGATGGTCGACAACAGGCTGACACCCGCGGCCTGCAAATGACGATATGACAGATCGAACAGCAGATTGCGCACCATGCGTTTCTGATCCATCGAGACCACGAAACCACTGATTTCATATTCCACACCTGCGGCACTGGAGCCCTTGAGGGCGACGCACGGTGCCGGTTTTTGCAACAAATGGCGGCAACCCTGCATGGCCCGTTCCAGTGCGTCGATGACTGTTTGCGGGCGTGTATGCGGGCTCAGTTGCAGGCTGATCGACACGCCAAAAATGTCGCTCGGCCGACTGAAGTTGATGATCTTGGCCTTGGCCGCCAGGGAGTTGGGGATCACCGCCATGCTGCCTTGGGCGGTTTGCATGCGCGTGGCGCGCCAGTCGATGTCGGTGACCCGGCCTTCGGTGCCATCGATGGAAATCCAGTCATCCAGTTGATAGGGTTTGGTGGTGTTGAGGACGATCCCGGAAAACACATCGCTGAGGGTGCTTTGCAAGGCCAGGCCGACGATGATCGCCAAGGCGCCGGAGGTGGCCAGCACGCCTTTGACGGGCAGGTCCAGCACGTACGCCAGCGCCGCAATGATCGCGATCAGGAAGATCACCGCACCGAGCAGATCCTGGAGCAACCGCCCCGTGTGCCCGACCCGCTGCATCATCACCGCGCCGATCAGCACCGTCAGGGTCCGAGCGCCGAACAGCCACCAGCCAATCTGCAAACCGGTGGCCGCCAGGTGCAATGGCACGTTGTCAGGCCAAGGGGCGACCTCCAGCGGGTTCAAGCCTTCGTTGAACAGCAGGACGCTGAACAACGAGAAAATCACCAGCCTGACCAGCAACTTCCAGTTACTGCCGGTGGCGCTGGCGCTGATCAACCGCCACAGCCCAAGATCAACCACGATCAGGACCATGGCGCAGACCAATGGATGATTGGTGAAAAAAGACAGCATCGAACGACTCCAACGAAGGCCAATGGCGCGAAGATCTCACACATTGGGCACAGTGTAGGAGGGTTTCATGCAAAACAAATGTGGGAGCGAACCTGCTCGCGATGGCGGTGTGACAGCCACTGCACACGTGTCTGTTATACCGCTTTCGCGAGCAGGCTCGCTCCCACCGGGGGTTTAGGTTGTCAGCCGTTATTTGCTGTTGGTCAATGTGTTGAAGCTGGTCATCAGGTTGCGATAGTCCGGAATATGGTTGGAGAACAAGGTGCCCAACCCTTCCACGTCGTTACGCCAGTCGCGATGCAGTTCACAGGCCAGGCCGAACCAGGTCATCAACTGCGCGCCGGAGGCCGACATGCGGTCCCAGGCCGATTGTCGGGTCAGCTCGTTGAAGGTGCCGGAAGCGTCAGTCACCACGAACACCTCAAAGCCTTCGGCCAGCGCCGAGAGTGCCGGGAACGCCACACAGACTTCCGTCACGACGCCAGCGATGATCAGCTGTTTCTTGCCGGTCGCCTTGATCGCCTTGACGAAGTCTTCGTTGTCCCAGGCGTTGATCTGTCCAGGACGGGCGATGTAAGGCGCATCCGGAAACAGCGCTTTGAGCTCAGGCACCAGCGGGCCATTGGGACCGTTTTCGAAACTGGTGGTGAGGATGGTCGGCAACTTGAAGTACTTGGCCAGGTCGGCCAGGGCCAGCACATTGTTCTTGAAACGGTCCGGTTCGATGTCGCGCACCAGAGACAGCAGTCCCGCCTGGTGATCAACCATCAAAACCGCAGCGTTGTCCTTGTCGAGACGTTTATAAGAAGTCGTCATTGCAGTAGTCCTCGCGTGTTATCGATGCCGAGTGGATATCGGCGTGGGGGAGTCGTTTAGCGCTGGGAGTCCAGCACTTCGTGTTCATTCGCCACTTGCTGAGCCTTGAGGTAGCTTTCGATCAACAATTGATAATGCGGCATGGCCTGGGCGTAGACAGCGGCCCACTGCTCGGCATCCGGACGGTTCCACGAGCCTTGCAGTTCAGACAGCGTAGCCATAATGTCGATCGGCACGACCCCGGCCTGCGCCAAACGGGCGATGGTCAGATCAGTGGCCAGTTTTGAGTGGTTGCCGGAGGCGTCGACCACCGCAAACACTTTGTAGCCTTCATGCACCGCCGCGATGGACGGAAACGCCAGGCAAACGCTGGTCAGCGTGCCGGCAATGACCAGGGTTTTCTTGCCGGTGGCTTTGACTGCCGCGTGAAACCCGGCGTTGTCCCAGGCATTGATTTCGCCCTTGCATACCCTGGCCTGGGAACCGGCCTACTCATCCTGTGCAGAGCGGGTTGTTGACGGAGTACGGGCTAACCGTGCATCCGGCCGAAGCGACCGGACTGGAAGTCGGCGAAGGCCTGGTGAATCTCTTGCTCGGTGTTCATCACGAACGGGCCGTGACCGACAATCGGCTCGTCGATCGGCTCGCCGCTGAGCAACAGCACCACCGCATCCTGGCTGGCTTCAAGGGTCAACTGATCACCCTTGCGATCGAACAGGGCCAACTGACCTTCGCCCACCGACTCCAGGCCATTGACCTGAACCGTGCCACGCAACACCACCAAGGCCGTGTTGCGACCGTCGTGCAGGTCCAGGGTCAGCAATTTGCCGCCCTTGAGACGCAGGTCCCAGACGTCAATCGGGGTGAAGGTGCGAGCCGGGCCGGTGTGGCCGTCAAACTCACCGGCGATCAAGCGCAAACTGCCGGCCTGGTCCTTGAGCGGGATGTTCGGGATGTCGCCATCGAGAATCGTCTGGTAACCGGCGTCGGCCATTTTGTCCTTGGCCGGCAGGTTGACCCACAGCTGCACCATTTCCAGGGTGCCGCCAGACCTGGCGAAACCTTCGGAGTGAAACTCCTCATGCACAATCCCTGAAGCGGCGGTCATCCATTGCACATCGCCAGGGCCGATCGTGCCGCCGCTGCCGGTGGAGTCACGGTGTTCCAGTTCGCCCTTGTAAACGATAGTCACGGTCTCGAAACCACGGTGCGGATGCTGACCAACGCCACGTCGTTCAGTGGTCGGGGTGAATTCGGCAGGCGCCGCGTGATCCAGCAGCAGGAACGGGCTGATGTGCTTGCCCAGGTTGTCGTAGGAAAACAGCGTCCGAACCGGAAAACCGTCGCCGACCCAATGGGTACGCGGGCTGGTGTAGATACCGATGATGTTTTTCATGGTGTCTCCTGATGAGGTGAGTGAAGCCATGGACAAAGCTTAAAACTCGAACCTTTGGTGCGCTAGACTGCAAAAACCAGCCTTTGCGTTCTATCTAAGGAACGATGATGGAAGACCTCAACACCCTTTACTACTTCACCCAAGTGGTGGAACACGGCGGTTTCGCCCCGGCTGGGCGGGCGTTGGACATGCCTAAATCGAAACTCAGCCGACGCATCGCCGAGCTGGAAGAACGCCTCGGTGTCCGCCTGCTGCACCGCACCAGCCGGCATTGTTCACTGACCGAAATCGGCCAGGCCTATTACCAGCGTTGCCTGGCGATGCGCGTGGAAGCGGAAAGCGCCGCCGAACTGATCGAACGCAATCGCTCCGAGCCTCAAGGCCTGGTTCGCATCAGTTGCCCGACGGCGCTGCTCAACTCCTGGGTCGGGCCCATGCTGACGCGCTATATGCTTAAGTTCCCGCTGGTGGAATTATTTATCGAGAGCACCAATCGCCGGGTCGACCTGATCCACGAAGGGTTCGACATCGCCCTGCGCGTGCGCTTTCCGCCGCTGGAAAACACCGACATGGTGATGAAGGTTCTGGGCAACAGCACTCAGTGCGTGGTGGGCAGCCCGGCCTGGGCCGAACGCCTGTCCTCCCCGGCCTCCCCTGCCGACCTGAGCGGTTTGCCGAGCCTGCATTGGGGCGCCGCCCAGCGTGAATATCAGTGGGAATTGTTCGGTGCCGAAGGCGCCAGCGCACTGATTCGACATACACCCCGCATGGTCACCGATGACCTGCTGGCGTTGCGTCACGCGGTAGTGGCGGGGATTGGCATCGCGCACCTGCCGAGCGTCGTGGTGCGCGATGACCTGGCGGCCGGCCGCCTGGTGGATCTGGTGCCGGGTTGGGCACCGAAATGCGGCGTCATCCATGCCATCTTTCCATCGCGCCGTGGACTGCTGCCGTCGGTGCGCACATTGATCGACTTTCTGGGCGAGGAGTTCAACCACGCGGACATCGCTTGAAGAGGCCGGCACACACCATCACTCTTTGCATTCATGACTTGCGGTAAACAGTGCTTTGCCCAGCCAGCGGTTTTTCCCAAGGATCGCGACGGGGATACTCCTGCTCATTCCCACTGCAATCCCTGGAGTCACAGATGTCTATTCCCGCCTTCGGTCTCGGTACGTTTCGCCTGCAAGGCCAGGTGGTCATCGATTCGGTAAGCACAGGCCTGGAGCTCGGCTACCGAGTGATCGACACCGCGCAAATCTACGAAAACGAAGCCGACGTCGGCCTCGCCATCGCCACCAGCGGTATCACCCGTGACGAGTTGTTCATCACCAGCAAAATCTGGGTCGCCAACTTCGCCAAGGACCGTTTGGTCGACAGCCTCAAAGAGAGCCTGCGCAAACTGCAAACCGACTACCTCGACCTGACGCTGATCCACTGGCCGTCGCCGGAAGACCAGGTGCCGGTCGAGGAATTCATGGGAGCCCTGCTTGAAGCCAAACAGCTTGGCCTGACCCGACAGATCGGCGTCTCCAACTTCACCGTCGACCTGATGAAGCAGGCCATCGCCGCCGTCGGTGCTGACCACATCGCCACCAATCAGATCGAACTGCACCCGTACCTGCAAAATCGCAAAGTCGTCGAGTTCGCCCGCAGTCATGACATCCAGATCACGTCCTACATGACCCTGGCCTATGGCGAAGTGCTCAAAGACCCGATCATCCAGCAGATCGCCGAACGCCTTCACGCCACCCCGGCGCAAGTCACGCTGGCGTGGGCCATGCAGTCCGGTTACGCGGTGATCCCTTCCTCCACCCAACGCGCCAACCTGCAAAGCAACCTCAAAGCCTGCGACCTGACCTTGAGCGACGCCGACATGACATCAATCGCCAGCCTTGATCGCGGCCAGCGGCTGACCAGCCCTAAAGGCATCGCGCCGCAGTGGGATTAAGCGTCAGCCGCGTGAGAGGCTTTGGTCCAGTCGGATCATCGCATGCTGCAACTGATCGACGGCTTCATCGATCATCGCCACGCGACCTTCCGCGCAAGCGCGCTCAAGTTGCTCGCAGCATTCGATCAAACGCTCCGCGCGGACCATCCGCGCGCTGCCCTTGATACGGTGCGCCAGCTCGTGAAGACGCGGGTGATCGTCACCCGCGTGGGCTTGCAGCAGATGATTGAGGTCTTCGTGGTTGGCCTTGGCCAATTCACGCAGCAACTGGTTGATCAGCGTCCGGTCTTCGCCGACGTAAAGCTCCAGGCCGGTCAAGTCCATCTCCAGACTTGCTTGCGTGTCGGCCGGCAGGGCCGTTGGCTCACTGCCAAACCGCGAGGCCAGCCAGGCGCTCAAATCCGCCAGCAGAATGGGTTTGAACAGGCAGTCGTCCATGCCCGCTTCCAGGCACCGAATCCTTTCTTCAGGTTGCGCGTTGGCGGTAAACCCCAGAATCAGCGTGGGCGGCAATCCATAGGCGCGCTCTTCATCACGAATCGCACCCGCCAACTCATAACCACTGAACCGGGGCATGTTGCAGTCGCTGATGACCACATCGAACTCATGGATACGCCACAACTCAAGCGCTTGCAGGCCATCTTCGGCCTCCATGACCCGGTGCCCCAGATAGCTCAGTTGACGCGTCAGCAACAAGCGATTGGCCGGATAATCATCGACCACCAAAATCGTCAGGGGTCGGGTGGACAGCGCCAATCCACGGTCCATCGCCTCGCCGGCAGGCAAGGCTTTCAACGCCACCAAGGACAGACTGATGTCAGCCTGAGTGCCCCGCCCCAGGACACTATCGAGCGCCAACCGTCCGCCCATCATTTCGCACAGGGTGCGGCTGATGACCAGCCCCAGTCCAGAGCCTTTGCGTCCCGACTGCAGGTTGTTGCCGGCCTGGACGAACGGGCTGAACAACCGCTGCTGATCCATGGCGCTGATGCCGATGCCGCTGTCTTCAATGTGCACCGCGACGGCCAGATGACCCGGAATTCCCGGCACCACCCGCAGTGTCAGGCTCACTTCACCCGTCTGGGTAAACTTGATTGCATTGCTCAACAGATTGGACAGCACCTGCTTGAAACGCGTGGGGTCAATCAACACGTCACGGTCACTGCGTTCATCCAGATCAACCCGCCATGCCAGGCCTTTTCCCCGTGCCAGCCCTTCAAACACCCTGCACACCGATGCCACCAGCGCATGCAAATTGACACGCTCGGGGGTCAGGGACAGATGCCCGGATTCGATGCGCGCGATGTCCAGGATATCGCCGATCAACGCCAATAACTGCTGCGCCGCAGTGGAGGCTACCTCCAGGGCTGAACGATCGGCGATGCCCTCTTTCGCGCGCATCCCGGCCATTTCGAGCATGCCGATCAAGGCGTTCATCGGCGTACGGATTTCGTGGCTCAAGGTCGCCAGGAACGTGGTTTTCGCGCGATTGGCGTCGTCGGCCGCGTCTTTGGCGTCTTGCAATTGCTGCAACCATTGTTGGCGCTGGCGGATCTGCCGACGTTGCCAGGCGATCCAGCTCACCGCCAGCAGAAGCAACGCGGCGGCGGCGGCGAACGCCTGCAGGATGGCTGGCCGGTGACGCAGCCAATAACTGTCATCCACCACCACATCATTGCCCCAGCGGGTGACCAGACCGTCCATTTCAGCAGGCGAAATACTCAGCAACGCCTTGTTCAAGATCGATTGCAACTCCGGGTCTGCACCGTCCGTTGCCATCGCAATGCGCGCCGGTTCGTCACCCACGGTGCTGCTGATCCGTAAGCGTCCCGAGTAATACCGGGCAATCAGATAACGGGTCATGAACAATGAACTGACGGCCGCGTCGGCTTGTCCGTTCATCACTGACTCCAGCCCCTGCGCCGGGTTTTCAACATCCACCATGCGCACCCCAGGCACCCGCGCCTGAATGAAGGCGCGCACCGGGTGGCTGTGGTAAATCGCCAGGCGCTTACCGGCCAGTTCGTCCAGTGTCTTGGGGCTATCGGGTGTGATTGCGCTGACGAGCGTGTACGGATTGGTCACATAGGGGCTGGTGAAGTGCAGATCGGCGACACCTTCGGTGGTCGGGATGATGGCGGGTATGACGTCGATCTCGCCCGCCTTGAGTTGCTGGATCTGTTGATCAAGGGATCGCTCCCGTAACACCTTGAAGTTCAAACCGCTGCGCTGGCTGATCAGCGACAGCAATTGCGCGGTCAACCCGCTGAATTGTCCCTCGGCATTGAAAAACGTCAAAGGCGCGAAGTTCTCGACTACCCCGACAGTGACGTGTGGATGACGCTCTAGCCACTGCTGCTCACTGGCGCTCAGATTGACTCGCGACTGACCCTGCGTGTTGACCCTGCCGGCGCTCCAACGCTGTTCGATGAGCGCACGCTGGTTCATCGGGATCGCCGCCAGGGTCTTGTCGATGATGGCCTTGAGCGGCAGGTTGTCCCGCGACAGGGCAAAGCCGAACGGATTGGCGTCGAGACCGGACGGTCCCATCAACTGAACGTTATTGGGGTAATTATTGTTGATCAGGTAATTGGCGCTGATGAGGTCCCCGAGGTACACGTCATCTTTCCGATACGCCACCGCCCCCAGCGCATCGAGCGCAGACGGGTAGCGATACAGCCTGGCCTCGGGATAAAACATTTCGACCGTCTGCGCCGGCAGATAGTCATCGACCATCGCAATGCGTTTGCCCGCCAGATCCTCGGGCATGCGTTCGTCCAGCCGGGTGGCCAGCATTGGCTGATCTTCAGCATAGGGGCTGGACAGGATCAACCCGGGATCGGCCGCTTCGAAGTTGTTCGAGGTTCCCAGCAGATCAAGCCGGTCGTATTTCAGGGCTTCCATGGCCGCTTCCCGCGTGCCATACCGCTGCACTTCAATCGGGATGTCCAGCAGTTGCGCAATCAGTCGGGCGTAATCGGCGGTGATGCCTTCCAGCTCATCATGATTGCGCGTGATTTCGAAGGGCGGGTAATCCGGCCCACTCACTCCGAGGCGCAGGACACGTTTGCTGTGCAGCCATTGCCGATCCTTTTCATTCAGATGGACCGCGTAACCCTCCACCGTGGAACGCCCCAGCAGTTGCAAGTACTTCGTCTGCGCAGGCACGGCCGACAGGGCCGCTGGCGCCAGACACAGCATCAATATGCACAACAGGACACGCACGTTCAGGTGCCCTCAGATCAAGTGATTGCGGATGGCAAAGTCGCGCAGGTGCACAGCTGCCTGCACACCAAGCTTTTCGATCAAACGGGTCTTGTAGGTGCTGACTGTCTTGTGGCTCAAGTGCATCGCCTCGGCGATGGCCTTGTTTGCGGTACCCCGAGCCAGGTATTGGAGAATGGTCAGTTCGCGGTTGGAGAGTTTGTCGATCATTTGTTTTTCGCTTTGCTGCAGCGCGTCCATGGAGGCGCTGGGCAGTTGTGCGAAGTAGGTGTACCCGGCCATCAGCGCGTGTATGGCCTTGTGCAACTGACTCAGGTCGTTGGTCTTGGAGACGTACGCCAAAGCACCGGAGCGCATGCAACGCTCTTGAAAAAACAATGGGTCAAGGGACGTGAACACCAACACCACACACGACAAATCGCTGTTTTTTATTCGCTCAAGTACATCCAGCCCGTTACCACCGGGCATCACCAGATCCAGAATCACCAGATCAACAGTGTGCTCACGAAGAATCGCCGACGCGTCACCCACGCTGGCCGCTTCATGAATCCGTTGAAATCCTTCCCGTTCAAGCACCAGTTTGACTGCGGCACGAACCACCGGATGATCGTCCACAATCAGCACTGACTTCATGGAAACTCCCTGTGCAAAAAATCGACGATGACGCCACGGATGCGCGCCGGAAAAGGCCAGAGTGCACGCAGCAACTGCGCGAAAACTCTTACATGGCGGAAGGATGAAAACTACCTGTCAGAAATGACAGTTCCGACGAACGGGCACCTCTATTCAGCCCGTTTTTTGCTGATAGTGCCCGACCAGATCATGACGGGTACTCACCAACGGATCGACACGGGACATCAAGTGCCGGATACACATCAAGTCGGGAAGCAGTACGGTGCTCGTCTGAATTGGCTGTTGCGTGCAAATCGAATTCTGCGCGCGTTCGTCGTTGAAAATCATGGCATGACGAACCTGGGGGTTATCGAGGAAAAACCCCCGCAGGTCCAACGAGCCCTTCGCCAGAGAAGCATTGATGACCACCAGGTCAAACGGCTCGCAACCGTATTCGACCAGCGTCAACAGCTCTTCAAGGTGTTGAACCGGTGCCACCCGGTAGTAACCCAGCTGGTTAAACACGCGCTCAACCTTCATACGGTGGAAGTGTTGCTCGTCGGCAATCAGGATTCGTAATGCTTTATTCATCATTCCGGGGCCTGCAGGGTGACCAAAGTGTGGCGCAAGGCTACGGAAGCTTGGTACCGGTTTATGTAGGACTTTTCCTAAATGCTCGCTCACACTTTCTGATTTTTACGAGGGTTCACGGCTGGATCCGCCCCCCTCGCCTCCGGGATAGCGTCACAACCAGACGATTTACTGCCAGCCAAACCGCCGAATGTAGAACCCTTTCACCGCCTGCGTCAGCGCCATGTACGCCAGCAGAATCACCGGCAGAAACACGAAGTACATCGATGGCAGTGCCTGGAGTTTGAAGTAGTGCGCCAGCGGCCCCATCGGCAGGAAAATGCCGACCGCCATGATGATCCCGGTCATCACCATCAACGGCATCGCGGCGCGGCTTTGCAGGAACGGGATTTTCGGGGTGCGGATCATGTGCACGATCAGCGTCTGGGTCAGCAGTCCGACCACGAACCATCCGGACTGGAACAACGTCTGGTGGTCCGGGGTATTGGCGTCGAACACGTACCACATCAAGGCAAACGTGGTGATGTCGAAGATCGAGCTGATCGGCCCGAAGAACAGCATGAAGCGCCCGACATCCGCCGGTTGCCAGCGCTGTGGTTGCTTGAGCATTTCTGCATCGACGTGATCGAACGGGATGGCGATCTGCGAAATGTCGTAGAGCAGGTTCTGCACCAGCAGGTGCATGGGCAGCATCGGCAGGAACGGGATGAACGCACTGGCCACCAGCACCGAGAACACGTTGCCGAAGTTCGAACTGGCGGTCATTTTGATGTACTTGAGCATGTTGGCGAAGGTGCGGCGCCCTTCCAGTACGCCCTCCTCCAGCACCATCAGGCTTTTTTCCAGCAAGATGATGTCGGCCGCTTCCTTGGCGATGTCGACGGCGCTGTCCACCGAAATACCGATGTCGGCGGTGCGCAGGGCCGGGGCGTCGTTGATGCCGTCACCCATGAACCCGACCACGTGGCCGTTGCCCTTGAGCAGGCGCACGATGCGCTCCTTGTGCGACGGCGTGAGTTTGGCGAAGACGTTGGTGGTCTCCACCGCCACGGCCAGTTGGGCGTCACTCATGCGCTCAATGTCGTTGCCCATCAGCAGCCCCTGCTGTTCCAGACCGACTTCGCGGCAGATTTTCGCGGTCACCAGTTCGTTGTCACCGGTCAGTACTTTTACCGCCACACCGTGAGCCGCCAGCGCTTTGAGGGCCGGTGCGGTGCTTTCCTTGGGTGGGTCGAGAAACGCCACGTAACCGATCAGCGTCAGCTCCTGTTCATCGGCCAGGCTGTAAGTGTCACGGCCTTCGATCATTGGCCGCGCAGCCACCGCGACGACTCGCAGGCCTTCGGCGTTGAACGTCGCCGTCACCTGGCGAATCCGCGCCAGCAATTCATCGCTGAGCGCCTCATCAACGACGCCGTGGCGTACCCGCGTGCACACCGCCAGCACTTCCTCCACCGCGCCTTTACAGATCAGCAGATGAGCATGCTCGCGCTCGGCGACCACCACCGACATGCGCCGGCGGGTGAAGTCGAACGGGATCTCGTCGATCTTGCGAAACGCTGTGCCGACCTTGAGTTCACGGTGGATTTCCACGTGTTCGAGCACCGCAACGTCCAGCAGGTTTTTCAGGCCGGTCTGGTAGTAGCTGTTGAGGTACGCCATTTCCAGCACGTCATCGGAGTCATTGCCCCAGACGTCGACGTTGCGCGCGAGGAAGATTTTGTCCTGGGTCAGGGTGCCGGTCTTGTCGGTGCACAGCACGTCCATGGCGCCGAAGTTCTGGATCGCATCCAGACGCTTGACGATGACTTTTTTGCGCGACAGAAATACCGCGCCTTTGGCCAACGTCGAGGTGACGATCATGGGCAGCATTTCCGGGGTCAGGCCCACGGCAATCGACAACGCGAACAGCAGCGCCTGGGTCCAGTCGCCCTTGGTGAAACCGTTGATGAACAACACCAGCGGCGCCATCACGAACATGAAGCGGATCAGCAACCAGCTGACTTTGTTGACCCCGGTCTGAAACGACGTCGGCGCACGATCAGTGGCACCCACTCGCTGCGCCAGCGCACCGAAATACGTGTCGTTGCCGGTGGTGAGAATCACCGCCATCGCCGTGCCGGACACCACGTTGGTGCCCATGAACAGAATGTTGTCGAGGTCCAGCGGGTTACGGGTGTCGTTATCTTGCTGGCGCGGAAATTTTTCCACCGGCATCGATTCGCCGGTCATCGCCGCCTGACTGACGAACAGGTCCTTGGCGCTGAGCACCCGGCAATCGGCGGGAATCATGTCGCCGGCCGAAAGCACGATCAGGTCGCCCGGCACCAACTGTTTGATCGGCAACTCGATGCGCTGTGCGTCGCGGCGCAGGACTGTCGCGGTGTTGCTCACCATCGCCTTCAGCGCGTCGGCGGCCTGGTTGGATTTGGTTTCCTGCCAGAACCGCAGCAATGTCGAGAGCACCACCATGGAGAAAATCACGATGGCGGCTTTCATGTCCTCGGTCAGCCACGAGATGACCGCGAGCAACGTCAGCAGCAGGTTGAACGGGTTTTTGTAGCAGTGCCACAGGTGCGTCCACCACGGCAGCGGTTGTTCATGCTCGACCTCGTTGAGGCCGAAACGCTCGCGCAGGGCGTCGGCTTCCTCCTCGCTCAGGCCATCGGTGTGCGTGCCGAGTCTTTCCAGCAATTGGCCGGTGTCGCTGCTGGCGGCGCCCACCAGGGTTTGCGCCAGCGTCGGCGGTACTTCACGGCTGACCGTGGTGTCGGTGAAGGTTTCCAGCAGCGCCAGACGACGGAAGTGCCGGGCGATGTGGCGGGTGCGCAGGAATCCGGCAAAGAATTCCTTGAGCAGGGTCAGGTTCATGGCGTTGCCCCCAGGGTCAGCCGGGAAACCTTCGAGCAGGCGTGTCGAGTCGCTGCGATGACGACCAGGCAGGCGCCATCACACGAGAGTGTGTCGATGAGAGGACATCGGGTCGTGCCAGGACTGGCTCGACCGGGAGGCCGCTGCTCGCTGTACGGCGAGACAACGGCACAAAAAAGCTGCGCGTTATCTTGCCGAGAAGGTGCCGGTTACTGAAACCGGCCGACTACTGTCACTCGAACAAGTACCCACTGTGGGTCTCCGCTATTGATGAAAACGCGCGAAGCTTACGCCGCGATTTATGCAGAGTAAACGAAGGAACAGTGTGCGGTGGGGGAATCGCGGGGTTCTTCAGGAAGGGTTCAGGATTGCTGCGCAGATCATTCCCACGCTCCGCGTGGGAACGATCGCAGTGAGAGTCAGCTGGCAGTCGCCAGTAGCAAATCCACCACCGACCGGCTGTGCCCGCGGTTCTTGCCATGCTCATACAACGAACCGGCAATCTCGTCCGCCCGAATTGGCAGGATCGACAACAGCGTGTCGCTCAACCCATGGCTCGCCTGGCAGAAGCCCTGCATATAGATGCCGGCCTTGCAGCGCTCGTCAGTGATCAGCTTATAGTTGCGATCCACTTCAAAATCACCCAGGTACTGCTCCAGCGGCGCCAGCAATTTGCGGTGCATCTGCCGCTCGTAACCGGTGGCCAAGACCACGGCGTCGTAGAGACGAACCGTGACTTCACCCGTGGCGTTGTTGCGCACGGCCAACTCGATACCGTGTTCAGTGGCCGTGGCTTTTTCAATCGTGGTCAATGTGCGGAACGCGTGACGGGCAATGCCCGATACTTTCTGGCGATAGAAGATGCCGTAGATGCGTTCGATCAGATCGATGTCCACCACCGAATAATTGGTGTTGTGGTACTCGTTGACCAGACGTTCACGCTCGCTGTGGGCTTGCTGGAACACCAGGTCGGTGAACTCCGGCGAGAACACTTCGTTGACGAACGGGCTGTCATCCGCCGGTTTCAGTGCCGAGCCGCGCAGGATCATGTCGACCTGCACCGAGGGGAAGCTGTCGTTCAGATCGATGAACGCTTCCGCCGCGCTCTGCCCGCCGCCGATGATGGCGATGCTCATAGGCTGGTTGTTCACGCACGGTTGCGTGGCCATTTGCGCCAGGTACTGCGAGTGGTGGAACACGCGTCCGTCATCCTTCAGCGCCTTGAACGCTTGCGGAATGCGCGGCGTACCGCCGGCGCTGACCACCACCGAACGGGTGGTGCGCACGTGCTGCTGACCTTGGGCGTCGCGCGAGATCACCCGCAGCGCTTCGACCTGCTGGCTGTGCACCACCGGTTCGATGGTCAGCACTTCTTCGCCGTAACGGCTCTGCGATTCAAATTGCGCAGCGACCCAGCGCAGGTAGTCGTTGTACTCCATGCGGCACGGATAAAAGGTGCCCAGGTTGATGAAGTCCACCAGGCGACCGTGATGCTTGAGGTAGTTGACGAAGGAATACGGGCTGGTCGGATTGCGCAGCGTCACCAGGTCCTTGAGGAACGAGATCTGCAATTCGCTCTGAGCCACCAGGGTGTTGCCGTGCCAGCGGTAGTCCGCCTGCTTGTCGAGAAACAGAACATCCAGCTCGCCCTGGCGTGGCCCGCGCTCTTGCAAAGCGATGGCCAGCGCGAGGTTCGAAGGGCCGAAACCGACGCCGATCAGGTCGTGAACGATGGGCGATGCAATTGCCTGTGTCATTTCCAGTGTCCTCTGGATGAACCCCTCAACCGATGGGGAGTAAGCCTAAGTGACCTGACCGGCCTTGGGCAGGACAGCAGGTCGTCTGTTGAGTAGGAACGAGGACAGTGAAATAAAATTTAATCAGCGGGGATCAATGGGCGTCCCACTGACGCATCCGCACCCGGCAATGCTTCATCGCATTGACGATATGCTTTTCCACCAAGGCCCGCGAAATGCCCAGCTGTTCGGCGATCTCCGGGTGCGACAGGCCCTCGATCTTGCGCAACAGAAAACTCTCGCGACACAGCCGTGGCAGCTCCGCCAGGGCACGCTGGAGCATTTGCAGGCGCTGGCCGTGATCGAGGCAGTTGTGCGGAGATGGCGTGAAGTAGCGTTCTTCGGTGTCGAGCACGTCCAGCGACTCGACCTGACGCAGGGCATTGCGCCGATGGTCGTCGATCACCAGATTGAGCGCGGTGCGGTACAGAAACGCCCGGGGCTGTTCGATGGGCGTGTCGCTGGAACGCTCCAGAACCCGCACATACGCGTCATGCACCACATCTTCGGCCACCTGACGGTTGCCTAGCTTGGCGTTCAGGAAACACACCAGCTCGCGATAGTAGTTTTCCAACATGACTCCCGGCCGCACGGGTGCGGTTTCTGTCCTTGAGCCCCCTCGTCGACCGCCGACATAGGCAGTGGCACGATAGTGGCAGTTCG
This sequence comes from Pseudomonas sp. S2_B07, assembly GCF_054668435.1. Taxonomy (NCBI): domain Bacteria; kingdom Pseudomonadati; phylum Pseudomonadota; class Gammaproteobacteria; order Pseudomonadales; family Pseudomonadaceae; genus Pseudomonas; species Pseudomonas sp. S2_B07. The sequence continues at coordinate 5,695,909 of NZ_CP162769.1, read as the reverse complement.
AGATGCGTAATTTATAGTAATTCTCATATAGATTTAAAGTATTGCTTGTCCTTGCCGCACAAATAGTCCTGAGCTACAGGTGTAACCCTATGTGTCCGCACCTAAATTCCCCGCACCATTCCTCGTTTACAGGACAGCTCCCCGTCTCTGTCGGCTGTCGCTGTTAGCTGCGCGCAGGTTGAACGACGGGCCGATACCCATGGCCGGAACCCTGCATGAAACGTCCCCGACACACCCGACGCGCCCTGCTTGTAGCACTTAGTCTGATCCCCGTTATCGCCGTCGCCGCGTGGCAAATCATTCCGCCCGGCCGCGACAGGTTCGCCACCGTGTCCGTCAGCCGCGGCGACATCGAAAGCAGCGTCACCGCGTTGGGCACCCTGCAACCCCGGCGATATGTCGACGTCGGTGCCCAGGCCTCCGGGCAGATCCACAAGATTCATGTGGAGGTCGGTGACGTGGTCAAGGAAGGCCAGTTGCTGGTGGAAATCGATCCGTCCACGCAACAGGCCAAACTCGACGCAGGGCGTTTCTCCATCGAAAACCTCAAGGCTCAGCTCCAGGAGCAACGGGCCCTGCACGAACTCGCGCGGCAGAAATACCAGCGTCAGCAGAACCTCAAGGTCGGTGGCGCCACCCGCGAAGAGGACGTGCAAACCGCGCAAGCTGAACGGCGATCCACACAGGCGCGTATCGACATGTTCCACGCGCAGATCCGTCAGGCCGAAGCCAGCCTGCGCAGCGATCAGGCCGAACTCGGTTACACGCGAATCTATGCGCCCATGTCCGGAACGATCGTCGCCCTCGACGCCCGGGTCGGCCAGACGCTGAACGCACAGCAACAAACGCCGCTGATTCTGCGCATTGCCAAACTGTCGCCGATGACCGTGTGGGCCGAAGTCTCGGAAGCCGATATCGGCCACGTCAAACCCGGCATGAATGCCTGGTTCACCACCTTAAGCGGTGGCAATCGTCGCTGGAGCAGCACGGTGCGGCAGATTCTGCCCGTACCGCCCAAGCCACTCGACCAGACCAGCCAGGGTGGCGGCAGCCCAGCCAGTTCGAGCAAAAGCGGCAGTGCCCGCGTGGTGTTGTACACCGTGTTGCTCGACGTCGATAACGCCGACAACGCGCTGATGGCCGAGATGACGACGCAGGTGTTTTTCGTGGCCGACCAGGCCAAAAACGTCCTCACCGCGCCCATTGCCGCGTTGCAAAGTGGCGCGGAACCGGACACCCAGACCGCACACGTCGTGGCCAAAAACGGCAGCATCGAGTCGCGTCAAGTGCGCACCGGCATCAGTGATCGCCTGCGCGTGCAAATCCTCGATGGCCTGCGCGAAGGCGATCACCTGCTGATCGGCCCGGCTGACGGGAGTGGCGGCTGAATGCAGACGCCCCTGATCGATCTGCACGAGATTCGCAAAGCCTACGGCGGCGGCGATTCTCCGGAAGTGCATGTGTTGCGCGGCATCGACCTGTCGATTCATGCCGGCGAGTTCGTGGCGATTGTCGGCGCCTCCGGGTCCGGCAAGTCGACACTGATGAACATCCTCGGCTGCCTCGACCGCCCGACGTCGGGCGAATACCGCTTCGCCGGGGAAAACGTCGCCGGGCTCGACAGTGACGAACTGGCCTGGTTGCGCCGTGAAGCCTTCGGTTTTGTGTTTCAGGGGTATCACCTGATCCCCTCCGGCTCGGCCCAGGAAAACGTCGAGATGCCGGCCATCTACGCCGGCTTGCCGGCCGCCGAGCGCCACGTCCGCGCCGCTGCCCTGCTCGACCGTCTCGGTCTGGCCTCGCGCACCGGCAATCGTCCGCATCAACTCTCCGGTGGCCAGCAACAACGGGTGTCTATCGCCCGCGCCTTGATGAACGGCGGTCATATCATCCTTGCCGACGAACCCACCGGCGCCCTCGACAGCCACAGCGGCGCCGAGGTCATGACCCTGCTCGATGAACTGGCGAGCCAGGGTCATGTGGTGATCCTGATCACCCACGACCGCGAAGTCGCGGCTCGGGCCAAGCGCATCATCGAAATCCGCGACGGCCTGATCATCAGCGACAGCGCCCGCGATAACCCTCAAGCCCAGACCTCAGCCAACCCCGGTGCGTTGCAAGCCGTGGACTTGCGCAAGCGTCTGAGCGAAGGTGCCGAAGCCACCGGCGCGTGGAAAGGCGAACTGATTGACGCGGTGCAAGCGGCGTGGCGGGTGATGTGGATCAACCGCTTCCGCACCGCGCTGACGCTGCTCGGGATCATCATCGGCGTGGCCTCGGTGGTGGTGATGCTCGCCGTCGGCGAAGGCAGCAAGCGCCAGGTCATGGCGCAGATGGGCGCCTTCGGTTCGAACATCATTTACCTCAGCGGCTCGGCGCCGAACCCGCGCACCGCGCCGGGCATCGTCACCCTCGATGACGTCGCGGCGGTGGCCAGCCTGCCGCAAGTGATGCGGATCATGCCGGTCAACGGCCAGGAAGCCGGGGTGCGCTTCGGCAACCTCGACCACTTGAGTTACGTCGGCGGCAACGACACCCACTTCCCGGCGATCTTCAACTGGCCGGTGGTCGAAGGCAGCTACTTCACCGACGCCGATGAGCGAAACGCCGCGGCAGTCGCCGTGATCGGCCACAAGGTACGGAGCAAATTGCTCAAGGACGTGGCCAACCCGATTGGCCAATACATCCTGATCGAAAACGTGCCGTTTCAGGTGGTCGGCGTGCTCGCGGAAAAAGGCGCCAGCTCCGGCGACTCCGACAGCGACGACCGCATCGCCATCCCCTACTCCGCCGCCAGCGTGCGGCTGTTCGGCACGCATAATCCGGAATACGTGGCCATCGCCGCCGCAGACGCGCGCAAGGTCAAAGATACCGAGAGAGCCATCGAGCAGTTGATGCTGCGCCTGCACAACGGCAAGAAGGATTTCGAACTGACCAACAACGCGGCGATGATCCAGGCCGAGGCGCGCACGCAAAACACCCTGTCGCTGATGCTCGGCTCGATTGCTGCGATTTCCTTGCTGGTGGGCGGTATCGGCGTGATGAACATCATGCTGATGACCGTGCGCGAACGCACACGGGAGATTGGTATCCGCATGGCCACCGGCGCCCGGCAGCGCGACATTCTGCGCCAGTTTCTGACCGAGGCCGTGATGCTCTCGGTGGTCGGCGGGCTGGCCGGGATTGCCCTGGCGCTGATCGTCGGCGGTGTGCTGATTCTCAGTGAAGTCGCTGTCGCGTTTTCCTTGATAGCGGTGCTCGGCGCCTTCGGCTGCGCCCTGGTCACCGGTGTTGTCTTCGGCTTCATGCCGGCCCGCAAAGCTGCCCGACTCGACCCGGTCACGGCCCTTACCAGTGAATGATTTCTCCATGAAGCCGCCATTAAGTCTGTTGACGCTCTGCCTGTTGCTCAGCGCGTGCGGCACACCCGCCCAACGCCCCGACGCCGGTATCGAGCCACCCGTTTCCTGGCAATCGCCGCACACCCAAGACGCCGCGCGCAGCAACCCGCAATGGTGGACGCAGTTCGGCAGCCCGCAGCTGGATCAACTGGTCGAACAGGCGCGGGTCGGCAGTTTCGATCTGGCCGCGGCCATCGCCCGCGTGCGTCAGGCCCAGGCCGAAACGGTGGTGGCCGGCGGTTCGCAACTGCCGGAGGTCAAGGCGGGTTTGAATGCCAACCGCCAGAAACTGCTGCGCGGCAGCGGCTACAGCCAACTGGATGCCGACAGCGACAACAGCGCCGTGGACTACTTCAACGCCAACCTCAGCGCCAGCTACGAAATCGATTTCTGGGGCGGCCAACGTGCGTCCCGCGACAGCGCGCAATTTGCTTTGCAGGCCAGCCAGTTCGATCAGGCAACGGTGGAACTGACGCTGCTCAGCAGTGTTGCCAGCGGCTACGCGCAAACCCTGTCGCTGCGTGAACAGAGCCGCATCGCCGAGTTGAACCTGGCGAATGCGCAAAACGTGTTGAAGCTGGTGCAGACGCGGTTTGACTCAGGCTCGGCGACCGCGCTGGAACTGGCTCAGCAGAAAAGCCTGGTCGCCGCGCAACAACGGCAATTGCCGCTGGTGCAGCAACAGGCGCAGGACGCGTCGATCAGTCTTGCCGCCCTGCTCGGCCGACCGGTTCAGGCGCTGGCATTGGGTCAGGAACACTTTGATCAGCTGTCATGGCCGACCATCGGCGCCGGCCTGCCCAGCGAACTGATCAGCCGTCGCCCAGACATTGCCCGTGCCGAGGCGCAACTGGCGGCGGCGCAGGCGGACGTCACCGTGGCCCGCGCCGCGATGTTGCCCACCGTGACGTTGAGCGGCGAAATCGGCTCGGGCGCGGATCGCGCGTCGGACATTCTGCGCAGTCCGTTCTATAACCTCACCGCCGGATTGCTGGCGCCCGTGTTCAACAACGGACGCTTGGGCGCCGAGCGCGACAAGGCCACGGCCCGCCAGGAGGAACTGCTGGAGACCTATCGCGGCGCGATCATCAACGGTTTCGCCGACGTGGAAAAAGCACTGAACAGCATTCGCGGGCTGGATGAACAGCGGCAATGGCAAGGTGAAGAACTGAAGCAGGCGCAGACCGCATTCGATATTGCGCAACGTCGCTATCAGGCTGGGGCCGAGGGTTTGCTGACGGTACTGGAGACGCAACGCACGCTGTATGCGGCGCAGGATTTGAATGTGCAACTGCGGTTGTCGCGGTTGCAGGCGAGTATTGCGCTGTACAAGGCGCTGGGTGGAGGGTGGCAGGTTTTGTGATGTTGAGTGTCAGTGAGTCCGCCATCGCGGGCAAGCCCGGCTCCCACAGATTTTATGTGTGCCGCATGTTTTGGACACGACGCATAACCTGTGGGAGCCGGGCTTGCCCGCGATGAACGATAACGCGGACTAACTGATTAACTGGTAACCGGCTTAGCCTTCAAATGCCGCGCATACCAGGGCCGCTGCGGCACTTTCCTGAACAAGTCCGCGAGCTTCGTCTCATCCTCGCCAAACGTTATCCGCAGCGCCATCTTCATGGTTTCCGGGTCCATCTCCACCGACTTGCCCGCCTGCAACCCCGGCGTTGTATTGCAACCGTGGGTGCTCGGCCCCAGCCACGGGTCATCGACCTCTACCCACCGCCCTGGCGCAAACCACGCCACGCCGCTCACCTCGAGTCGTCTCACCTCCCCCGGATGAAAACGCTCATGCGCGCGAAACCAGTCCTCCAGTCGATCATCGATCCAGCCATGGAAATGCCAGAACACCGGGTTCACATGGGACGAAAACGGATCGCCGAGAAAGTCGTTTTCCGGCGCAAACCAGCGTGCAGAGAAGTCTGATGGATCCCGGGCGAACGGCACCGGATGGCCGTTGGACGGATCACGCGGCACCGAGGCCCAGCGCATGTGCAGCCAGTCGTGCAGGCCCAATTCAACCTCTGAACCGAACTGACCCAGGGTCAGCTTCGACAGGTAACGCGGGTCGCGGTAGCGCGACTCCCAGACCTGGAAGTTGCTGTGATAGGTCTCGGCGGTCTTGATGTCACTGACCCATTGCGAATAGTCGGCATCGTCGTCGGCCAGCCAGGTCGGCGGCAGCGCGGTGCCGTCGTGGTTGTCGCAGTACTGGGCGAAGCCGATGCGGTCACGGGCCAGTTCCGGTTGCGGTAACGGGAAGTGCTGCCACGACGGCAGGTCCTGCATCGACCGCGCCGTACCGAGCATATGCCGGTGCATGAAGAAAAAATCCACGCCCGACCCGTTGCGATCCTTGCGCGCACCGCGAGCATCGCGCTCCTTGTCTCGCGGACCTGGCTGCCAACCGAGGCCGCGCAAGGCATTGCGCTTGTCTTCGGCCAGGGTGTGCCATTTGTCCCGCGAGGCATGCCAGAGCTGGTGAAACAGCCGATGCTCGGGGGAGATCAGCCAAGCCAACAATGGCGCATTGAGCCCGGTGCGTTCGCGGGCTTCGGGGAAAACCCGTTTGACCGCGACGAAGCGGTTGTCCTGCGCGGTCATCATCAGCGGCCGATCGAGGTTCAATACGCGACCGCTGAGGGTGCCGCTGCCGGCATTGCCGAACCCGGCCCAGACTTCGTCCAGGGTCATGCTGAATTCGTAATCGGAGGTGCCGTTGGCTGCGTCGGCACTGACCAGCCGCCAACTCAATTGCGCCGCGTTGGCATCGGCCAGATCGCCGAGCACCCGGTAGCGCGGTGTTTCGTTTGAACGCAAACGCTCGGCCGTGTCGAGGAACCCGATCAGGCCGCGTCCTTTGTGGCCGACGTCAAGAAACACTTCCAGACCGTCGCGAGGCAACCCTTCGATCCCGGCGTCACGCCCTTCGAAACGAATCTGCCAGACGCCCCGCAGCGTGTCCGCCAGCCGCTGGCCGGCGACATCCGCCACCTCAAATGAGGCTTCGCCGGGGGTGATCGTCGGATCCGGTTTCGTCCATTCGCGATGCCCATAAAAAACCGCAGGCACGGCAGCGCCGGTCAGCACCAGGCCCGCCATGAACCCTCGTCGAGAAATCGTCATTGCCCTACCTGTGTCAGCCATGAAGCAGGCTTTATCCAAGCTAGAACGTTCGCCCCCTCCGAAAATTTAAAAGCATCGCGAGCAAGCTCGGTCCCACTGTGGTTCTGCGGTGTTCACAAAATCCCTGTGGGAGCGAGCTCGCTCGCGATGAGGCCATCAGCCGCCCTAAATTTCCAACGGCATCACTCGTCCATCCCAGATAGCAAAGCCCCCCACACCGGGGCAACGAACCTGACTGAGATGAACATGAAAAAACCACGTTCAAAAAAGGCGCTGTACCTCGGCTTGCCCCTGGCGCTGGCCATCAGCGCCGGTGGCGGCTATGCCGTCTGGGATCACTGGTTCAAGGACAACCCAGGCTACCCGGTCAAGGTGATGCAACAGGCCGATGAACTGCAAACGCGCATCCTCTCCTTCGACAGCCACGTCACCGTGCCGCTGGACTTCGGCACCGCCGGTAATGAAGCCGACAAGGATGGCAGCGGCCAATTCGACCTGGTCAAGACCGGACGCGGACGCCTGTCCGGCGCGGCCCTGACCATCTTCGGCTGGCCGGAAATCTGGAACGGCGCCAACGCCCCGCACCGCCCCACCGCCGGTTTCGTCGACGAAGCCCGGTTCGAGCAGGAAACCCGCTACAAAATCATCAGCGCCATGGTTCGCGATTTCCCCAACCAGGTCGCCATCGCCTACACCCCCGACGATTTCCGGCGCCTGCATGGCGAAGGCAAGTTCGCGGTGTTCATGAGCATGCTCAACGCCTACCCGCTGGGCAACGACCTCAATGCACTGGACACGTGGGCCGCCCGTGGCATGCGCATGTTCGGCTTCAGTTACGTGGGCAACAACGCCTGGGCCGACTCGTCACGACCGCTGCCGTTTTTCAATGATTCGCGCGATGCCCTCGGTGGCCTGTCGAACATCGGCAAACAAGCCGTGCACCGCCTCAACGACCTCGGCGTGATCATCGATGTCTCGCAGATGTCGACCAAGGCCCTGGAGCAAGTCGCGCAACTGAGCCGCACGCCGATGGTCGCCTCGCACTCGGCGCCACGTGCGCTGGTGGACATCCCGCGCAACCTCAGCGACCAGGAAATGCAGCTGATCAAGAACAGCGGCGGCGTGGTGCAGATTGTCGGCTTCCCGACCTACATCCGCCCCTTGAGCCAAACCACCCAGGACAAACTCAACGCCCTGCGCGCCCGCTTCGACCTGCAACCGTTGCAAGGCCTGGAAATGGCGCTGATGCCCGGCGACCCGGTGATCACTGTCTGGTCCGAGCAGCGCTTCGGCGAGTACGCCAGCCAGCTCTACGCGATTGTCGACGAAGAACCGAAAGCCACGCTCAAGGACTACGGCGATGCGATTGATTACGCGGTGAAGAAAATCGGCATCGACCATGTCGGCATCAGCTCCGACTTCAACGACGGCGGCGGCCTGGATGGCTGGAAGGATGTCAGCGAAGCGCGCAACGTCACGGCCGAGCTGATCAGTCGCGGCTACAGCGAGGCCGATATCGCCAAGCTGTGGGGCGGCAATTTCCTGCGGGTCTGGGACCAGGTGCAGAAGGCTTCCCGGCCGATGGCGAACAACTGAATCCCCTTTGCAAAAAAGCGAACCTTGCTGATGACCAACCGTCGTTCATTCCTCAAGCAGGCCGGGATTCTCGCGGCTGGCCTGCCCCTGAGCAGCGCTGTGATGTTGCCGGCACGGGCTGCCACGACGCAGCCGCTGGCCAAGGACAAGTGGGCGCAATTGCGCCAGCTGTTCGATCAGGACCCGGACTATTTGCACTTCGCCAACTTTCTGGTGACATCGCACCCGCGACCGGTGCGTGAGGCCATCGAACGACACCGCGCCAACCTCGACCGCAACCCCGGCCGGGCGATGGACTGGGACCTCGGTGAAACGGAAAAACGCGAACAGGACGTGCGCGTCTGGGCCGGGCGTTACCTCAAGTCCAAGCCTGAGCAGATCGCCCTCACCGGCAGCACCACCGAAGGCTTGTCGCTGATCTACGGTGGCATTCATGTGCGCGCGGATCAGGAAATCCTCACCACCGAGCACGAACATTACGCCACGAACTATGCGCTGGATTACCGCCAGCAAAAGGACGGGGTCAAGGTGCGCAAGCTCAAGCTGTTCGAGAACAGCCGCGACGTGTCCGTCGACGAAGTGCTCGGTTCCATCGCCAAAGGCATCCGCCCACACACTCGCGTGCTGGGCATGACCTGGGTGCAATCTGGCAGTGGTGTGAAACTGCCGATTGGCGAGATTGGCAAATTGGTGGAAGAACAGAACCGCAACCGCGACGACAAGGACCGCCTTCTGTATGTGGTCGACGGCGTGCACGGTTTTGGCGTCGAAGACCTCGACTTCCCCAACATGCACTGCGACTTCTTCATCGCCGGTACTCACAAATGGATGTTCGGCCCGCGCGGCACCGGGATCATTTGCGCCCGTTCCGCCGAGCTCAAGGACGTCACGCCGACCATTCCGACGTTCTCCGAAGCCACGACCTTCTCGACGATCATGACCCCCGGCGGTTATCACAGCTTTGAACACCGCTGGGCGCTGGACGAGGCGTTCAAGTTGCATCTGCAGCTGGGCAAGGCCGAGGTGCAGGCGCGGATTCATGCACTCAATACCTATGCGAAAAACCGCTTGCTGGAAAACCCGCAGATCGAACTGGTCACGCCAAAGAGCCCGGACCTGTCGGCCGGTTTCACCTTCTTCCGGATCAAGGACCGCGACTGCGAAAAAGTCGCCGCCTGGTTGATGGAAAACCGCGTGGTCTGCGACTCGGTGGAGCGCGATGTCGGCCCGGTGATCCGGATTGCGCCTGGTTTGCTCAACACCGAAGACCAGATCGACCGTTTCATAACCCTGCTGAACAAAACCGCATGACGCCATGACTCCTACATTGGTCGTGGCGTGACACCCGTTTTTTATATCGAGACGACTCATGAACCGAGATCATTTGACCCTGCCGTTCAAGGCCCTGGCCCTGGCCGCACTTATGATCGGAGGCGCCCAGGCCGCCACCGCATCGCCACCTGGCAAAGTATTCAAGGACTGCCGCGACTGCCCGGAAATGGTGGTACTGCCCGCCGGCACCTTCACCATGGGCACACCGGACGATGAAATCGGCCGCGAACCCGACGAAGGCCCGATGCACGACGTGACCTTCGCCAAGCCGTTCGCCATGAGCCGCTTCCAGGTCACCGCCGGCGAATGGGACAGTTACGTGCGCGAGAGCGGCGTGATCATTGCCAATGGCGATACCCGGCCGGGCCGCGAGTGCGTGGCCAGCAAGCCGCGTTATCCGCAAACACCGCGCCAGCCGGCGGTATGCATGAACTTCGACGACGTTAAAAACTACGTCGCCTGGCTGTCGAAAAAAACCGGGCAGAACTACCACATGGTCAGCGAAGCCCAACGGGAATACGCCGCGCGGGGCGGCACCAAGGGCCCATTCCCCTTCCCGTTCGATGAGGGCAAGGCCTACAGCATCGCCAAACACGCCAACACCTACGGCCCGGCAGACGGTTACAGCTACAGCTCGCCCGTGGGCAGCTACCCGCCGAACACCTTTGGCATGTACGACATGCACGGCAACGTGTACGAATGGGTCGAAGACTGCGAACACCCGGACTACGTCGGTGCCCCCACCGATGGCAGCGCGTGGGTTGAGGCCAACTGCGAAGCCGTGCGCATACGCGGTAATGACTGGGGTGAAGCGCCAGTGTTCTCGCGCTCGGGCAACCGCAATAGCCAGTACCCGCAAGAGCGCGGGGACTGGATCGGCTTTCGCGTGGTGCGTGACCTCTAAGAGCCACTGAAATCCCCTGTAGGAGTGTGGCGGCCATCAGTCGGTGGTCGCTAAATTAAGCCTTCGATCAGACGTTCTACTGGGTATCTGCCTTTCCACCCAAGGAACCGTCCTCCATGACCCAGCCTCCCCGTGGCGCCATCGGCGAATTGTTCGCCCTGTTGAAACCCTTTCGGCTGATCGTCGCCGCGTCCATTTTCCTGGGCATGGTCGGCGGCTTGAGCGTCACGATCTTGCTGGCGACCATCAACAACGCCCTGCATTCGGACACCGGCCTGACTCAGGGCGTGGTCGCGCTGTTCGCCGGCCTGTGCCTGCTGGCGCTGCTGAGTTCGATCTGCTCCGACATCGGCACCAACTACGTTGGCCAGCACATCATCGCCAAGCTGCGTAAACAGCTGGGCGAAAAGGTCCTGTCGGCGCCCATCGAGCAGATCGAGCGCTACCGCAGCCACCGGCTGATCCCGGTGCTGACCCACGACGTCGACACCATCAGCGACTTCGCTTTCGCCTTCGCCCCGCTGGCGATTTCGGTGACCGTGACCCTCGGCTGCATGGGTTACCTGGCGATCCTGTCGTGGCCGATGTTCCTGATCATGGTCGCCGCCATCCTGATCGGCACGGCGATTCAGGCCTATGCCCAGAGCAAAGGCGTGCAGGGTTTCATGGCTGCCCGCGACGCTGAAGATGAACTGCAAAAGCACTACAACGCGATTGCCGAAGGCGCCAAGGAACTGCGCATCCATCGCCCGCGCCGCCAGCGCATGTTCGTCTCGGGCATCAAGGCCACCGCCGAGTTCATCTGCAACACCCAGGTGCGTTCGATCAACACCTTCGTGATCGCCAAGACCTTTGGCTCGATGCTGTTTTTCGTGGTGATCGGCCTGGCGCTGGCACTGCAAACCTTCTGGCCGAGCGCCGATAAAACCGTGATGAGCGGTTTCGTGCTGGTGTTGCTGTACATGAAAGGCCCGCTGGAACACTTGATCAGCACCCTGCCGATTGTCAGCCGGGCGCAGATTGCTTTTCGCCGTATTGCCGAGTTGTCCGAGCAGTTTTCCACCCCGGAACCGCATCTGCTGCTGAGTGATCAGGGCCAGGTCAAACGAGTCGTGCACGAACTGAAGCTGGCCGATGTGCGTTTCGCTTTCCCGGCCGTTGAAGGGGCGGCGCCGTTCCAGCTCGGGCCGGTCAACCTGACGATCAAGCAAGGCGACATCACCTTTATCGTCGGCGAGAACGGTTGCGGCAAGACCACATTGATCAAGTTGCTGCTGGGTCTGTACACGCCGCAGCAGGGTGAAATCAGCGTCAACGGCGAGGCCATCGACGCGCAAAATCGCGATGACTATCGCCAGTTGTTCACCACGATTTTCGCCGACTACTACCTGTTCGATGACGTGGTCCAGGGCGATACGCACATCCCCGAAGACGCCAACCAATACCTGCAAAGGCTGGAGATCGCGCACAAGGTCAGCGTCAAGGACGGCAACTTCACCACCACCGACCTCTCCACCGGCCAGCGCAAACGCCTGGCGCTGGTCAATGCGTGGCTGGAGGAACGTCCAGTGTTGGTGTTCGATGAATGGGCGGCGGATCAGGACCCGACCTTCCGCCGAATCTTCTACACCGAGCTGCTGCCGGACCTCAAACGCCTGGGCAAGACCATCATCGTGATTTCCCACGATGACCGCTATTTCGATGTCGCCGATCAACTGGTGCGCATGGATAGCGGCCGGGTGGTCACCGAACTCGCCCCTGCCTGAAAGCCCCCTAGAGACCACCCCAGCGGCTACAGACCGCATCGGAGCATGACGGGCGTTTTCGCCCAGTTTCATCTTTCTGACATTTATTTCTCAGGTTTCTTTCCGGTTTTACGTCCACGCCCCGTCTTAATAATCATTCTTATTAACAATAACTTTGCACCACACTTTTCAGGAGCTCAGGTAAGTAATGCGACCTCAACCACGCCGCACACCTCTCGCGCTGGCCGTACAGCGCCCGACTTTGCATCGCACCCTGTTTACAAGCGTATTGCTGACCGCCACCTTGCTGGGGAGCTCGATGGCCAATGCTGCACCTGTAAAAGTGAATATTGCCGTCCAGCCGCTTTCCAATGCGCTGACCGAACTGGGCATGCAGACCAATCTGCAGATCCTCTACAGCCCGGATCAGGTGGCCGGCATCAAGTCCCGTGCGGTGTCCGGTTCGCTGGAACCGTCTGATGCCCTGAAGGCATTGCTGCAAGGCTCCGGCATTTCGTTCCAGATCAACGGCAACACCGTGACCCTGATGTCCGGTGGCGGTTCGGGCCTGCAACTGGGCGCGACCACCATTTCCGGCCAGGCCCTGGGCCTGACCACGGAAGACACCGGCTCGTACACCACCGGCGCCACCGCCTCCGCGACCGGGCTGCCACTGAGCATTCGTGAAACCCCGCAATCGGTCACCGTGGTGACGCGTCAACAGATGGACGATCGCGGTGTACAGAGTGTGTCTGACGCCTTGCGCAACACCCCCGGCGTCACGATGCAGAAGTACGACAGTGACCGCACCGAGTTTTCCGCCCGTGGCTTTGCCATCACCAACTTCCAGTACGACGGCGTCAACATTCCCTACGACGGCGTGTACGGTGAAAACCCGAACAACGGCGACGACGCGGCCAGCCTCGACCGCATCGAAGTCGTCAAAGGCGCTACCGGCCTGATGACCGGCGCGGGCGACCCGTCGGCCACCGTCAACCTGATCCGCAAGAAACCGACCAAGGAATTCAAGGCCTCGGTCAGCGCCACCGCCGGCTCCTGGGACAATTACCGCACCGAGGGCGACATCTCCGGTTCACTGACCGATACCGGCAACGTACGGGGTCGCTTCGTCGGCGCCTACCAGGACAAAGACTCGTACATCGACCACTACAGCCAGAAAAAAGACCTCTTCTACGGCATCATCGAAGCCGATCTGACGGACGACACCTTGCTGACGTTTGGCATCGACAAGTCCAGTGTCACTCCACGCGGCAGCACCTGGACCGGTAACGCACCGTACTTCACCGACGGCAGCCGTACCGACTTCTCGCGCAGCTTCAACCCGGGTGCCGACTGGAGCCGCCGCGATTTCGACAGCACGACTTACTTCGCGTCGCTTGAACAAGCGCTGGCCAATGGCTGGAAATTCAAGGCCAGCTTCGACCAGAAAACCACCGATCACGACACCCAACTGGCCTCGGCCAGCGGTGGCTCCGCAGACCCTGTCACGGGCGAAGGCAACTTCCTGTACTGGGGTCGCTGGGAAGGTCATCGCGTGCAGAACTCCGGTGACGTGAACATCTCCGGCCCGTTCTCGCTGGGTGGTCGCGAGCATGAACTGGTCGCCGGTTTCATGGCGGCCCACTCGCGCCAGACCGGTGCGACCTACGACACCAGCGCGTTTGAACTGGTGCCGGGCAGCATCTTCGACTGGAACGGTCACCTGCCGAAACAGGAGTTCCCGAAAAACGGCAAGTACGAACGCACCCAAAGCCAGAACGGTATCTACATGGCCACGCGCCTGCGTCCGACCGACGACCTGTCGTTCATCCTCGGCGGCCGTTTGAGCACCTTCAAGTACAACGAAGACTACTCGTACTATCCGGGGGCAACCCTGACCGACACCCATGCCAGCTACAAGGAACATGGCGTTGTCACGCCGTACGCCGGTGTGGTCTATGACCTGAACGATACGTACTCGGTGTATGCCAGCTACACCAAGATCTACCAGCCACAAATCTACCTGGACGCAAGCGGTTCGACCCTCGACCCGGTTGAAGGCGACAGCTACGAGACGGGGCTGAAAGCGGCTTACTTCGAAGGCAAGCTGAACGCCACCTTTGCCTTGTTCCAGATCAATCAGGACAACGTTGCCCAGTATGTCACCACCGACGTCGGCACCGGTCGAGACGTCTATGAAGCCATCTCCGGCGCCACCACCAAAGGTGTCGAAATGGAACTGGCCGGCGAACTGGCCGAGGGCTGGAACCTGTCGGCCGGCTACACCTACGCCCGCACCCGCGACAAGGATGAGCAACGTATCTACGGGTTCCCGCTGGCCTCCAGCAAACCGGAACACGTCGTGCGCACCTTCACCACCTACCGCCTGCCGGGCGCGCTGGATCAGTTCACCGTCGGTGGTGGCATCAGCTGGCAAAGCGCGTTCTACGGCCAGAGCTACAGCCCGAACGTGGGTAATGGCGAAGGTGGCAACACCCTGCTCAAGCAAGGCGGCTACACCCTCGTCGACCTGATGACCCGCTACCAGTACGACGAGCACCTGAGCTTCACCGCCAATGCCAACAACGTCTTCGACAAGAAGTACATGTCTGGCCTGGGTAACTTCGGTACGACGTTCTACGGCGAGCCGCGCAACCTGCAGATCACGGCGAAGTATGATTTCTGAGGGGTGAGCTGAAATGAAAAATGCCCGTGTCGTGAGATGCGGGTATTTTTTTGGCCATGATTTATGGTGAGTCTGATGACGCTATCGCGAGCAAGCTCGCTCCCACAGTGGACCGGTGTGAACACAGATTATTTGTCCACTGAAGATCCCTGTGGGAGCGAGCTTGCTCGCGATGGCGATAGTCGCTTCACCAAAAAACCATCAAGCCCGACACAAAATATCAAACCCGGGAGCGCACCCACCCCGCCACTTCCGCATGAATCCCCTCAACCTCCCCCAACAACCCCGCCATGCGCATAAAGTCATGGGTCATCCCAGGCTGTTCCAGCAACGTCACCTCATTCCCCGCCGCACGCAACAGGTCGGCATAGGCCAGCCCTTCATCATGCAGCGGATCATGCCCGGCCAAGTACACCAGCGCCGGTGCCACGCCGGATAAATCCGCCGCCAGCAACGGCGAGCAGCGCCAGTCCGAAAGGTCCTGCGGCGTGCGCCCGTAATGCGCGTAGAACCAATCGAGTGTTGGCGTTTCCAGCAGATAACCCTCAGCGAAATCCCGATGCGAGGCACGCTGGGTCGTCGCCTCCGTCACCGGGTACAGCAACACCTGCGCCTTGGGTTTCAACGCCAGCTCCTCAGGCTCACGCACCGCCATGATCGCCAACACCGTGGCCAATGTCGCGCCCACGCTGTCACCGACCAATGCCACCCGATGGGCATCCAGCCCTCGTGCCGCGCCTTCACGCACCAGCCAGTTGCCAGCGTCGCAGGCATCCTGCACGGGCGTCGGGAAACGCCATTCCGGTGCCAGTCGATAATCCACGGTCAGCAACGCAAAACCGCCCTGGGAGGCCAGGCGTCGGCACAACGCATCATGGGAATCGAGACTGCCGACCACATAGCCGCCGCCATGGAAATACAACACCACCGGTTGCATGCCCTCGACCGTTTGCCCGTCGCGATACAAGCGCGCCGACAGGCTATGACCGTCGCGGGCAGGAATGGTGAAATTTTCACAGACCACGGTTTCCAGCGGCACGTCGAGAAACGCCGACGACGCTTCAAAATCGATCCGTGCCTGTTGTGCTGACAGCTCATGCATCGCGCGGCTTTTGCCGGTCATCCGGCTGAACTCGGCGAGTTCGAGAAATGCTTCAAGTTCTGGCAATACGGCCATGGAATGAGTCCTTTAAACAGAGAGATCAATAATCGAACCTGGACATGTAGGAGCATGGCTTGCCAGCGATAGCGCCCTTGAGATCGCCATCGCGGGCACGCCTTGCGCCTACAGAAACGTCATGCAATGACCCTGCGACGCTCCAACAGGTCTTCCAACTCATCCAGCAACCCGTCGCTACGCAGCAGTTCGTAATGTCCGCCGGCCAACAGGCGATCCACACCATGGCTGCCGACCTGCGCCTCGAACACTCGACGCTCCTCCTCGCGCTCGGCCACCCACCAGCGGTGCGCCGCTGCTTGAATCACCGGCAGTTGCCGATGCGCCAGCGCCAGTTGCTTGAGGCGTGAACCTGTCGCGAAGATCTGCGTGAGTTCCCCTGCGCCCAACGTGGCTTGTTCGTTGGAGCCGTGCATGACCGCCTCGATCACGGCGCTGGAACCTTCACGCTCGTTCAAGTCAGCGGCTTTCAACGCGATCAATGCCTGTGCCTCATCGGCCGGCAACCCCAGCACAAACTTCAGGAAGTCCCCCAGATCCTCGCGCCAGTCCCCCGCTTCTGCCGTGCCCGCCACGTAACTGTCGATCAGCCCGGCAAACGCAACCGTTTCACCCCGGGATTCCAGTTCGTGAGCGACCAATTGCGTCAACGCACCGCCCAACGACCAGCCCAACACGTAATACGGCCCCTTGGCCTGCTGACCGCGAATCCGCTGCGCATAGGCTTGCGCCATGGCCAGCAGCGACTCGTCCTGCCACTGCGGATCAAGCAGCATGCGGCATTGCACGCCGTACACCGTGCGCCGTCCTTCCAGGCGTCGCGCCAGCGGTTCGTAGTCGAACACCGTGCCGAAACCGGCGTGCAGGCAGAACAACGCCGGCACGTTGGGGATCCGTGCATTCAACGCCAGCAACGGGTCCGGTGCGGTCGCCGGTTCAGCCAACTGATAGTCGCTGAGCTCAGCGATGCACGGTTTCTGCATCAGATCCCGCAGCTTCAATTCAAAGCCCAATTGCGGCTGACTGCGCACCCGCGAAATCACTTTGAGCACCTGCAACGAATCGCCGCCGAGTTCGAAGAAGTTGTCGTCGATGCCCACTTGCGGCACGCCAAGCACCTCTTGCCAGATCGCGGTCAGCGCCGTTTCCAGCGGGTTGCGCGGCGCGCGATAGCCGCCAAGCGCCCATTCCGGCGCAGGCAGTGCGCGACGATCAAGCTTGCCGTTGGCCGACAGCGGGAAGCACTCCAGGACCATGATCCGCGCCGGCACCATGTAATCCGGCAGTTGCGCTTGCAGTTCGGCCTTCAAGCGACGATCCAGACCGACTGCGCCGGCCGCCACCACATAACCGACCAATTGCTTGCCGGTCGGTGTGTCGTGAACCACCACGGCGGCATCCTGCACGCCCGCGCACTCACGCAGGCGCGCTTCGATCTCGCCCGGTTCGATACGGAAACCACGGATCTTCACTTGCTGGTCGAGCCGTCCCAGGTAGTCGATCAACCCGCATTCGCGCTGGCGCACCAGGTCGCCGGTGCGGTACATGCGGCCACCGGCCTCGAACGGATCGGGGATGAAACGCTCGGCGCTCATGCCCGGACGCTGGTGATACCCCCGCGCCAGGCATTCGCCGCCCAGGTACAGCTCGCCGCTGACGCCGACCGGCAACGGATTGAGGTCGGCATCAAGCACGTACACACCACGCCCGGCCACGCCTCGACCAATCGGCGCATACGCCGCGTCGCAGGTTTCGCTGGTCTCGGCACGCCACAACAGCGGCGTGACCACGGTTTCGGTCGGGCCATAGCCATTGACCAGACGCTGCGGACGCAAGGCGCGTTTGACCTGTTCGAAACTGGCGTCCGGCACCGCGTCACCGCCAAAGCAATACACCTCGACCGCTGGTGGATTGCCCAGACGCTCGGCGACTTCGGCCATCTGTTGCAGGTACGCCGGCGGGAAGCAGGCGACGGTGACGGCATGACGATGCAACACTTCCAGGGTCTGTTCCGGGGTCCACACAGTGTCCTCGCGGATCACCAGACTGCCGCCGGCCAACAACACACTCAGCCAACGCTCCTGAGCGCCGTCGAAGGCGAACGACATGAAGTGCAGTTCACGGCTGCGCGGTGCCAGTTCGTAGAGTTCGATAATGTCGCGGCAATGCCGGGCAATCGGCCCGCGTTCCACGGCCACGCCTTTGGGTTGGCCGGTGGAGCCGGAGGTGTAGATCAGGTACGCCAGATGCCCCGGCAACGAATTGGAAAGCGGGCACGCCGCGTTGTCGACGACGCGCAACTGATCGAACGGCAGGCGTGGTGGGCTATCCGCCAACGGCAGCCGTTCGCCCAGATCGCTGTCGCAGAGCAACAGACTCGCGGCCGAATCGCTCAACATATAAGCCAGTCGCTCGGCCGGGTACGCCAGGTCCAAAGGCAGGTAAGCCGCCCCCGCTTTAAGCACCGCGAGGAACGCAATGATGGTGCGTTCGGAACGCGGCAACGCTACCGCCACCAGACTTTCCGCGCCAATGCCCCGGTCGATCAGCTGCTGCGCCAGCCTATTGGCTTGCGCCTCAAGCTGTGCATAGCTGATGTGCCGATCCTCACAGATCAAGGCGATTTTCTGTGGCTGCGTCTGTACATGCTGATTGAACGCGTGCAACACATCGGCGCTGTCGGTCGACGCTTGCGGCAGGCTGATACGCGATTCAGGCAGGCCAATGGTGCCGAGCAGACACGTCGCATCTTCCGGCAACGCACGCAGCAACCCTTCAAGCTGCGCACGAATCCGCTCTACTTCCACGTCACTGAAGCGGTCCCGCAGGAACAGGTACTCGACTTCCAAACCTTCTTCGTTGGCACTGACCATCAAGTCCATCGGGAAGTTGGTCACGCCGCCGCTGCCGACCTCGGCAAAACGTAGCTCACCTTCCTCGCCCCCGCGCAGCGCGCGGTCCACCGGATGGTTTTCGAACACGATGATGCTGTCGAACAAACCCTGGCCACCCTGCCCGGCCCAACGCTGAATGTCCGACAACGGCGTGTGTTCGTAGTCGCGGACCATCAAGTTGTAGTCCTGCAACTCGCGCAACCACTCGCCCAACGGCTGTTGCGGATCAAGCGTCTGGATCACCGGCAAGGTGTTGATGAACAGGCCGAGCATGTCCTGCGCTCCGGCCAATCCGGTCGGACGCCCCGCCACCGTGGCGCCGAACGCGACGCTGCGCTGGCCGCTGTGGCGTTGCAACAGCAACAACCACGCACCTTGCACCAGGGTGTTCAGCGTCACGCGTTGACGCTTGGCAAAGGTGTGCAGTTTGCGCGTCGCCTCGCTGTCGAGGTTGCTGTACATCACGCCGTGCCCGGAGCCAGCGGCACCCGAGGCCTTGGCCAGAATGGTCGGTTCTTCGAGCAATGCCAGGCGCTCGCGCCAGAAGCCTTCGGCCTGCGCTCCGTCCTGACGCTGCAGCCAAGCGATGTAATCGGCGTAGCGACCGGTCAGGCTCGGCAAGGTGTCGTTGTGGTACAGGCGCAGCATGTCGCCCAACAGACGCGAGGCGCTCCAGCCGTCCAGCAGCAAGTGGTGGTAAATCCAGATCATCTGGTAACGGTCATCACCGAGGCGCACCAGGATGAAGCGCATCAGCGGCGGGCAGCTCAGGTCGAAGCCCTTGGCCTGTTCCGCGGCGGCCAGTTCCTGCAACGCATGCTCGGTGTCGCTGCGCTCACGCCAGTCGAGTTCTTCGATGGGCAACTCGACGTCGGCGAACACCGCTTGCAGCGGATCGGCCAAGCCATCACGCCAGCGGAATGCCGCCCGCAGCACTTCGTGACGCTCCACCAGAATCTGCCACGCCGCGCGGAAACGCGGCACCTGCAAACCGTCCACCGCCACGCTCAACTGGTTGACGTAAGGGTTGAGTTCCGGTGAATCGAGACAATGGAACAACATGCCTTGCTGCATCGGCGACAACGGATACAGGTCTTGCAGACCTTCACGGGCGGCAACGTCGATGTGCGGCACCAGCGCAAACGCCGGGACTGTCGGCACGTCAACCAACGCCGCTTCACGGCTGCTGGCCACCACGGCCAACGCACGAATCGTCTGTTGTTCGAACAGTTGCTTCGGACTGAACACCAACCCGCGCTGCCCGGCACGGCTCACCGCTTGCAGCGAGATGATCGAATCCCCGCCCAGTTCAAAGAAGTTCTCGGTGACGCCCACCGACTCCAGCCCCAGCAGTTCCTGCCAGATCTCCACCAGCAGCGCTTCGGCCGGCGACGCGGCGACGACGTGATCGTGCTGCTGCCGAGTGGCCTCAGGCGCCGGCAGTCCTTGGCGATCAAGCTTGCCATTCGGCGTCAGTGGCAACGCCGCCAGGCACATCAAATGCGCCGGCAGCATGTGTGCCGGCAAGCGGCTGCGCAGATGAGCCGTCAGCGCTTCACGCAGGTCCTGCTCATCGGCGAGCGGATCACGCGGCACCACGTAACCGACCAATTGGCGACTGACCGGGCCGTCGCGGTCGATCACAAAGGCTTCACGCACGCCTTCATGTTCAAGCAGGCAGGCTTCGATTTCGCCGAGTTCGATACGGAACCCGCGAATTTTCACTTGCTGGTCGATCCGGCCCAGGTACTCAACGACGCCATCGGCACGGAACCGCGCAAGGTCACCACTGCGGTACAAACGCGCACCCTGCACGAACGGATCCGGCACAAAACGTTCAGCCGTCAAATCGGGACGCTGATGGTAACCCCGGGCGACACCCTCGCCGCCCAGGTACAACTCGCCCGCGACGCCGACCGGCAGCGGCTGCAAACCGCCGTCCAGAATATAGGCGCTGCGATTGCCCACCGGCCGGCCTATCGGCATGAATGCCGAGTCGAATTCGGTATCCGGGTACGCCAGCCAGATCAGCGGCGTGATCACCGTTTCGGTCGGGCCGTAACCGTTGATCAGCCGTTTGGGTTGCAGCACCTGTTGCACTTCATCGAAGGCATGTTTGGCCATGCCTTCACCGCACGGGGTGTAGGAACGGATCGGCAGGTCACGCCCCGCTTCGCCCATGAAATCGGCGATCTGCGCCAGGTAGCTCGGGGTGAAACAGGCGATGGTAATGCCGTGTTTTTCGATCTCGGCGCAGGTGCGCTCGACACTCCACAACTCATCGTCACGGGGCATCACCGCCGAACCGAACACCAGCGGCGTCAGCCAGCGCTCGTGGGCGCCGTCGAAGCTGATCGAGGCGAATTGCAGCTCGCGGTCGTCCGGGGTCATGCCGTACAACTCGCCAATCGACAGGCAATGCATGGCCAACGGACCGTGGGCCACGCTGACGCCTTTTGGCCGCCCGGTGGAGCCCGAGGTGTAGATCAGGTAGGCGAGGTTTTCGCCACAGGTCAGGTTGACCGGGTTGGTGTCAGCCATCGATTCCAGCGGTTCGCGGTCGACTTCCAGCACTGGCAGACCTGGCGGCAACGGCAGTTTTTCCCGCAGCCACGACTGGCTGATCAGCAGCGCAATGCCGCTGTCTTCCATCAGATAACGCAGACGTTCGGCCGGGTACGCCGGGTCCAGCGGCACGTAAGCACCGCCGGCCTTGAGGATCGCCAGCAGGCCGATGATCATTTCCGGCGAACGCTGCATCGCCAGGCCGACCCGCACTTCCGGGCCGATGCCCAGTGCGCGCAAGCGATAGGCCAGTTGATTGGCGCGACGGTTGAGCTGGTCGAAGCTCAGTTCCAGGTCGTTAAAGATCAACGCGGTGGCGTTCGGGCGGATAACCGCTTGGGCTTCGATCAATTGATGCACGCACAGCGGGTTTGCCGTGGTGGTGAACGCAGGGTTCCACTCGACCAATTGTTGCGCGCGTTCCGGCGCGGTCAGCAGCGCCAGTTCACTCAATGCGGCCTGAGGCGCGGCGACCATCGCTGACAGCAGCGCGGCCAAATGCTCGCTCATGCGGACAATCGCTTCGGCGCGGAAGTGAGCGCACTGATAGCTCCAGTTCAGGCTGAGCTGGCGCTCAGCAGTCGCCGCCAGGGTCAGCGGGAAGTTGGTGCGTTCATGGTTCTGCGGGACCGAGAAGCTCAACCCGGCCGGTGCGCCCCGTTGCAGCGCTTCGGCCACCGGGAAGTTTTCGAACACCAGCAGGCTGTCGAACAGCGGCTCGCCGGCCCGCCCGGCCCAGCGCTGAATGTCGCCCAAGGCGGTGAATTCATGCTCACGCAATTGGAGGTTCTGCGCCTGCAAGCGAGTCAACCAGTGGCCGACACTTTCAAGCGCATCTGGCGTGCTGATCACCGGCAAGGTGTTGATGAACAGCCCGAGCTGGCTTTCGGCCCCTGGCAAATCGACCGGCCGCCCCGCCACGGTCGCGCCAAACGCCACGCTACGCTGGCCACTGTAGCGCTGCAACAGCAGCGCCCACGCGCCTTGCACCAAAGTGTTGAGCGTAACTTTCTGCTGACGGGCGAACTCGCTGAAGCGTTGGCTGGTGGCTACATCGAACGTCTGGCGATGGTCGCCAAACCCTGCCGTCGACAGGTGTTTACCGCCGCCATGGGCCAGGCTCTGCGCCAACAGCGTCGGGTTGTCGAGGTTGGTCAGTTGCTCACGCCAGAACAGTTCATCGGCCTGCGCGTCCTGACGTTGCAGCCAGCCGATGTAATCGGCGAAACGCCCGGTGGGCGCCTGCACCGCTTGCCCGGCATACCGCTGCAGGACTTCACTGAGTAACAGCGAATTGCTCCAGCCATCCAGTAACAGGTGATGGTGGGTGTAGATCAGTTGTTGGCGATCATCGTCGAGTCGCACCAACGTCAAGCGCATCAACGGCGCCCGGGTCGGGTCGAGTTGCAAGCGTTCGTTGTCAATCAATTGAATCAACGCTTCGGCCTGATCGCCACGACGACGCCAGTCGAGGCAGGTCATCGGCAAGTGCAGATGACGATGGACCAACTGCACCGGCGCTTCGAATCCCTCCGGGAAGTGGAAACTGCTGCGCAGGATCGGATGGGTGTCGAGCACCGCTTGCCATGCACGGCCCAGTCGTTCGGCGTCGAGGCCACGGACTTCGACGCTGAGCTGGTTCACGTAGGCGCCAGACTCCCCCTCATACAGGCTGTGGAACAACAAACCGGCCTGCATCGGCGACAGCGGATACACGTCCTCGATCTGCGCCGGCGGCACCGGCAGATCATCGAGTTGCGCCTGGGTCAGCCGCGCCAGAGGGAAGTCCGCCGGGGTCACGCCGCCCGCCCCATCGCTCAGGCAATGGGCGATCAGCGCCAGCAGTTCGATACGGAAATCTGCCGCCAGGGCTTCGATTTCGCGCCGGTCGAAGCATTCGCGGCTGAAGGTCCAGTCGAGCTTCAGTTCGCCGCCATAGACCTGACCGTCCACCGACAGCCAGTTCGGCAACGGTGCCTCGGCCGATTGCGCGGCACCGCTGGATTCGCGGGCCGGGGTGAACAACGCGTCCTCGGCAAAGCTCTGGTCGAACTGGCCGAGGTAGTTGAACGTCACCCGCGCCTGCGGCAACGCGGCCAGTGCCGCTTGGGTCAACGCATCGCCCATGTAGCGCAACAGGCCGTAGCCCATGCCTTTGCCGGGGATTTCGCGCAGTTGCTGCTTGATCGCCTTGATCGAACCCGCCAGGTCGGCGGTCGGCGTCAGGCGCACCGGGAACAGGCTGGAGAACCAGCCGACGGTGCGGGTCAGGTCGATGTCGTCGAACAGTTCTTCGCGGCCATGGCCTTCGAGCTGAATCAGCGCCGATTGGTCGCCGGTCCAGCGGCTGAGGGTGCGGGCCAGTGCGGTCAGCAGCAGGTCGTTGACTTGCGTGCGGTAGATCGCCGGCGCCTGTTGCAGCAATTGGCGGGTTTGTTCACGGTCCAGACCGATGCTGACGCCCTGGCGCAGATGCCCGGCCTGACTGGCGTGGGCATTGGCAGCCGGCAACCAATCATTCGCCACGCTCAGCTGCGCCTGCCACCAACTCAGTTCATCAGTGGCTGCTTCGGAGCGTGCATAGGCGTCGAGTTTCCCGGCCCACGCCTGGAAAGCGCTGGTCTTCGGCGGCAGCGCTTGCCCAAGGTAGGCCGCCTGCAAATCTTCCAGCAACACCCGCCAGGACACACCGTCCACCGCCAAGTGGTGAATCACCAAGAGCAAACGCTGGGAGCCATCGGCTTGCGCAATCAACGCCACGCGCAGCAAGGGACCGTCTTGCAAACTGAGGCTGCGTTGCGCTTCATCGCACACCGATTCCAGCGAGGCATCACTGGCCACGCGGGCGGTCCAGAGCATGTCGATCACGTCCGCGCTGTCGGCCCCGACATAACGCGCCGACCATTGGCCTTCGACCTGACTGAAGCGTAAACGCAGGGCATCGTGCTGCTTGAGCAGGCGTTGCAGCGCGGCTTGCAGGCGCGGCAGTTCGAGGGTTTCGCGCGGCGTCAGCAACACGGCCTGGTTCCAGTGCGCGCGTTGCGGGATGGGTTCGGCGAAGAACCAGCGCTGGATCGGCGTGAGTATTTGCACACCGTCCACTGGCCCTTGTTGCGCCAGCGGCGCGGCGTGCTCTTTGACCACCGCGGCCAGCGCTTGCAAGGTCTGCTGCTGGAACAAGTCGCGGGGTTGCAGGCTCAGGCCTGCACGACGCGCACGGCTGACCACTTGAATCGAGATGATCGAATCACCGCCCAATTCAAAGAAGTTGTCCTGACGCCCGACCTGCTCCACGCCCAACACGTCCTGCCAGATCTGCGCCAGCACTTGCTCGTGTTCGCTGCGCGGTGCTTCGAAGGCGCGTTGGCTGATGTACGCGGTGGGCGCAGGCAGGCGTTTGCGGTCGAGCTTGCCGTTGGGACTCAAGGGCATTTGTTCGATCAGCACGGTCTGCGCCGGCACCATGTAATCCGGCAGGCTCGCGAGCAGATGGCTTTTCAGGGTTTCGCGCCACGCGCCTTGTTGATCGGCAGTGGCCTCCAGCAGTGCGCGATCCTGCGGCACGAGATACGCGACCAATTGCTTGCCGCTCGGACCGTCGAGGGCCAGTACCACGGCTTCCTGCACGTCGGCATGTTCTTGCAGGCGCGCTTCGATTTCGCCCAGTTCGATGCGCAAACCGCGAATCTTCACTTGGTGGTCGATGCGCCCGCAGTAATCGATGGCGCCGTCGGTGCGATATCGCGCCAGGTCACCGGTACGGTACAGGCGCTCGCCGCTGCCGAACGGATCGACCACGAAACGCTCGGCGGTCAACGCGCCGCGACGGTAATAACCACGCGCCAGGCCGACACCACCGAGGTACAACTCGCCCACCGCGCCCAGTGGCAATGGTTGCAGTTCACTGTCGAGGATGCAGGCGCGCAGGTTGGCAATCGGGCGCCCAATCGGCACGCTGTCGCGGCCTTCTTCCACGCAGGTCCAGTGGGTCACGTCGATGGCCGCTTCGGTCGGGCCATAGAGGTTGTAGAGGTTGGCGTGCGGCAGACTTCGTAGCGTCTGGCGTTGCAGCTCCATTGGCAGCGCTTCGCCGCTGCAAATGATCCGTGTCAGCGAGGTGCAGGCCAAAGATTCGTCAGCGCCGATGAACGCGGAAAGCATCGACGGCACGAAGTGCAGCGTGGTGATGGCTTGCTCGACGATCAACGCAGCGAGGCATTGCGGATCGCGATGCTCACCCGGCGCGGCGATGACCAGCGTGGCGCCTTGCGTCAAAGGCCAGAAAAACTCCCACACCGACACGTCGAAACTGAACGGTGTTTTTTGCAGCACGCGGTCGGTCGGCAGCAGGTTGTAGGCGTCTTGCATCCACTCCAGACGGTTATGCAGCGCCACATGGCGGTTGCCCGCACCTTTGGGTTTGCCGGTGGAACCAGAGGTGTAGATCACGTAGGCGAGGTTTTCGCCGACGGCCCGACTCTTTAAATCAGAAGCAGGCAAATCAGTGCCGGGCAGATCGTTCAGCCAATCAGCCTCGGGGCGCAGGCACAAGGTCCGCAGGGTATCGGGCGTCGGCAATTGCGCCAGCAGATGTTCCTGGGTCAGCAACAACGAAATACCGCTGTCTTCGATCATGTAGCTCAGGCGATCCCGCGGGTATTCCGGGTCCAGCGGCACATACGCGCCACCGGCCTTGAGAATCGACAGCAGGCCGACCACCATTTCAAACGAACGCTCGCAGGCAATCCCGACAATCACTTCCGGGCCGACACCCTGGGCGCGCAGGTGATGGGCCAGGCGGTTAGCGCGCAGGTTCAGTTCGGCGTAACTCAGGGTCTGGCCCTGGAACACCAGCGCCGTCGCCGCGCCGTTTTCAGCCACGCGCTCTTCGAAATGGCGCTGTACGCAGACGTCGCCCGGATAAGCCTGAGCGGTGTCATTGAGTTCATCGAGAATGCGCAGACGCTCGTCGGCGTCCAGCAGCGGCAACTCGGCGAGCGGGCATTGCGGGTTCGCCAGCACGCCGGCCAACAGGTTGCGCCAGTGGCGGGCCAGATGCTCGATGCGCTCGGCGTCGAACAGATCGGTGGCATACGTCAGGCTGGCGAACAGCTTGTCGCCCTCCTCCTGCGTGTCCAGTTGCAGGTCGAATTGCGTGGTATGCGCCGTGGCGTTCAGCGCTTCGACCCGCAGGCCGGCGAGCAAGCCGCTGACCGCTGCCGGTTTGGCTTGCTGGTGGTTGAACATCACCTGGAACAGCGGGCTGTGGCTGAGGCTGCGTTCACCTTGCAGCGCCTGCACCAGACGTTCGAACGGCAAGTCCTGATAATCCTGGGCGTCCAGCGACGCGGTGCGGGTCTGGTCGAGCAATTGGCTGAACGGCAGGCGACCGTCCAGTTCGGCGCGCATCACCTGGGTGTTGACGAAGAAGCCGATCAGGCCACGGGTTTGCGCACGGTTACGATTGGCAATCGGCACGCCGATGCGCACGTCGGACTGGCCGCTGTAGCGATAGAGCAAGGCCTGAAAACTTGCCAGCAACAGCATGAACGGGGTAACGCCGCGCTGTTTGGCCAGGCTCATCAGGCCGCTGGCCAGCTTTGCATCGAGGGCGAAATCCAGACGTGCACCGCGCTGGCTCGGTTGTGCCGGGCGTGGGCGATCAGTCGGCAACTCCAGCAGCGGTTGTTCGCTGCCCAACGTGTCACGCCACCAGTTGAGCTGGCGTTCCAGCTCCCCCGCTTCCATCCAGCGACGCTGCCACACGGCGTAGTCGGAATACTGGATCGGCAGCGGTTCCAGCGCTGCGTTTTGCCCTTGGCAATGCGCGGCGTAGAGACGGGAGAACTCCTCCACCAACACGCCCATCGACCAGCCATCGGTGACAATGTGGTGCAGGGTCAACAGCAGCACATGGTCTTCGGCATCCAGTTGCAACAGGCTGACCCGCAACAGCGGCCCGTGTTGCAGATCGAATGGGCGAGCGATGTCCTGTTCGACGCTTTTCATCGCGAGATCGAGGCGATGTTCCTGAGGTTCGTCGCGCAGATCGATGTGTTCGATCGCCAGCGATGTGAACTCGGCCAGCGTCTGAACGACTTGACCGTCATCCTCGATAAAACGGCTGCGCAGGCTTTGATGCCGCTCCAGCAACACATCAAAACTCTGCTGCAACGCTGCGACATTCAGCGACCCGTGCAAGCGCAACGCCGCCGGGATGTTGTACGCAGCGCTCTGCGGGTCAAGCTGCCAGAGAAACCATTGGCGCTGCTGCGCGTATGACAGTTCAAAGCTCGTTTGCGGCTCGGCAGCCGGCGGAATCGGCAATTGGCCGAAGCTCACGCCCTGCTCTTGCATGCGGCTCAGAAACTCGCGGCGCTTGTCGGCGGGCAGGCCGGCGAAACGGCTGGCGATACGCTGGGCAGTGGTGTGTTCCATCAGTTGATCTCCATCTCGTCGAGAAGCGACTCAAGCGCATCAAGACGTGCATCGTTGTCAGCCGGGGCGTGTTGCCCGGCCATGGCGGCATAAGCCTGCAGGTCGGTGGATTCGAACAGCGCGCGCAGCGGCAGCTCGATGCCCAGTTCCAGTTCCACACGGGCACTGGCCTGGGCGGCGAGCAACGAATGCCCGCCCAGTTCAAAGAAATTGTCGCGCCGGCCGATCTGCGCCACGCCCAGCACCTCAGCCCAGATCGCCGACAGTTGCTGTTCGAGGACACCTTCGGGGGCTTCGAACGGACGTTGCCAGTCCTCGGCATCCGGCGCGGGCAAGGCCTTGCGATCGAGCTTGCCGTTGCCGGTCAGTGGCAAGGCGTCGAGCAACAACCAATGGCTCGGCACCATGTAATCTGGCAGATCGACCTTGAGCGCGGAGCGCAGGGTGTCGCGCCAGGCAATCGGGTCATGCGGGGTGTGCTCGGCCACCACGTAGGCGCACAACTGCGCTCCGCCGTCGCCGTTGTGGACGTTTAATACCGCTTGGCGCACGCCCGGTTGGGCCAGCAGCGCGGCTTCGATTTCGCCGAGTTCGATGCGAAAACCGCGAATCTTCACTTGCTGGTCGATGCGGCCAAGGTAGTCAATGCTGCCATCGACACGCTGGCGCGCCAGGTCGCCGCTGCGATAGAGGCGTTGCGAAACGTCAAACGGGCTCGGCACAAAACGCTCGGCGGTCAGGCCGAAACGCCCGTGATAACCGCGCGCCAGGCCGGCGCCCGAGATATACAACTCGCCTGCAACGCCCACCGGTACTGGCTGTAACTGACTGTCGAGCAAGTACCAGCGCAGGTCGCGGATCGGCAGGCCAATCGGGCTCAGGGCCTTGCCGTGCAGGTCGGCCAGACGAATCGCACGGTAGGTCACGTGCACCGTGGTTTCGGTGATGCCGTACATGTTGACCAAAGTGGGTTGCTGGTCGCCAAAGCGTTCGAACCAGGGGCGCAGGCTCGCGACGTCGAGGGCCTCACCGCCGAAAATCACCTGCCGCAGGGCCATGCTGCGCGGGCTGGCGCAGGCAATCGGCATCAGTTGGCGGAACGCGCTCGGGGTCTGGTTCAGCACCGTCACGCCTTCATCGCAGAGCAAACGGTGAAACGCTTGCGGCTCGCGGCTGATGTCATGCGGCACGATCACCAGGCGTCCGCCGGTGCACAGCGAGCCAAACAGCTCCCACACCGAAAAGTCGAAGGCGTAGGAATGGAACAGCGTCCAGACATCGTTCGGGCCGAAGTTGAACTCGTCGGCGGTGGCGCTCAGCAGGCGCCCGACGTTGGCATGGCTGAGCAATGCGCCTTTGGGCCGCCCGGTAGAACCGGAGGTGTAGATCACGTACGCGAGGTTGTCAGCGGCCGCCAGCGACGGCAGGTTGTCGTCGCTGAAGGTGTCCAGCTCCAGCGATTCCAGGATCAGCACCTGCACGCCCTCGCAAGAGGACAAACCGTCGATCAAATGCTGTTGGGTCAGCAGCAGCGTGAGGCCGCTGTCTTCGATCATGTAGCTCAGGCGCTCGGCCGGGTAGTGCGGATCGAGCGGCACGTAGGCACCGCCGGCCTTGAGAATCGCCAGCAAGCCGACCACCAGCGGCATCGCCCGCTCGGTGGCAATGCCGACCCGCACTTCCGGCCCGACACCCTGCTCCCGCAGCATACGCGCCAGTCGATTGGCCCGGGCGTTGAGCGCGGCGTAGGTCAGTTGCTTGCCTTCGCAGACCAGTGCAATGGCGTTCGGCTGTTGCGCGGCTTTAGCTTCGAACATCCGGTGCAAGGTTGGCGACAAGGGTTGCGCCTCGAACGCCGGGTTCCAGTACTGGATCAACGCGTCGGATTGCGGTGCATGCAGCAGGGGTAATTCGGCGACGCGTTGCTGTGGATCATTGACCACCGCGCGCAGCAGATTCAGCCACTGCTCGGCGAGGCGCTGCATCGACGCCTCGTCGTACAGATCCGTGGCGTAAGTCAGGCTGGCATCGAGCGCTTCGTTCTGCTCCTGGGTGTCGAGTACCAAATCAAACTGGGTGGTCTGCTGCTGCCAGTGCAAACGCTCGACCTGCAAACCGGCCATGCTGCGCTCGACGCTCGCGCCCAACTGCTGCTGATGGTTGTAGAGCACCTGGAACAACGGGCTGTGATTGAGGCTGCGGTCCAGTTGCAAGGCATCGACCAATTGCTCGAACGGCACGTCCTGATGGGCTTGCGCATCCAGGGCAACCTGCTTGACCTGTTGCAGCAACGCACTGAACGGCTGCTGCCCGTCGATCTGTGTACGCAGCACCTGGGTGTTGATGAAAAAGCCGATCAGGCCTTCGGTTTCAATACGCGAACGTCCGGCGCTTGGCACGCCGACGCTGATGCTCGACTGCCCGCTCTGTCGATGCAGCAAGGTCTGGAAACTCGCCAGCAACAGCATGAACAAGGTCACTTGCTGCTCTTGGGCACGCTGGCGCAAACCGGCCAGCAACTCGCGATCAACGTTCAGCATCAGGCTGGCGCCACGCTCAGAGCGACGGGCCGGACGGGTCAGCTCACTCGGCAACTCCAGCGGAGTCTGGCTGCCGGCCAGTTGTCCGCTCCACCATGCCAGTTGCCGTGCGCCCTCGCCGGCTTCCAGCCAGTCGCGTTGCCAACGGGCGTAGTCGCTGTAGTTCACCGGCAGGCTGGCCAGATCGGCACCATGGCCGTCGACGGCCGCCTGATACAGCGCGCTGAACTCATCGACCATGACCTGCATCGACCAGCCATCGGCAGCAATGTGGTGCACGGTGAGTACCAGCACGTGTTCGTCGGCGTTCACTTGCAGCAGCAAGACGCGCCACAGCGGGCCGTTTCGCAGGTCGAACGGCCGGGCGATTTCTTCCGTCACCGCGCTGTCCACCGACAGCTGATCGAGCGTGCGCAGTTCCAGTTGCAGCGCCAGCGTCTCATGCAGCACCGGACGCGCCTGCTGGCCATTCTGATCGAAGGTGGTGCGCAGGGTTTGGTGACGGGCCTGCAATTGCGCGAACGCTTCGCGCAACGCAGTGAGGTTCAGCGACCCCTTGAGGCGCAATGCAGCGGGAATGTTGTAGGCCGGGCTTTGCGGGTCCAGCTGCCAGAGAATCCATTGGCGTTGCTGGGCGTACGACAGCATCGGCGGTTGATCGACTGGCGCAGATTGCAGGACCGGCTGACCACTGATGTTCGCCAGCGCCGCACGCTCGGCAAATTCCGCCAGAGTCGCGGCCGAGAACAGGCTGCTCACCGACAATTCGAGGTGCACTTGCTGGCGCACCCGCGATATCACTTGAAGCACCAGCAACGAGTGACCGCCCAGTTCGAAAAAGTTGTCGTTGCGCCCTACTCGCTCGACCTGCAACACGTCCTGCCAGATAAGCGCCAGCTGCGTTTCCAGCCCTCGGGCCGGGGCCACGAAGTCACGTTGTACGCCGCTGACTTCAACGCGGGGCAAGGCCCTTCGGTCGAGTTTTCCGTTGGTGTTGAGCGGCAACCTGGCCAGCAGGATCAGGTGGCTTGGCACCATGTATTCCGGCAACGACTGACGCAGAACCGCCTTGAGACCTTCCAGATAGTCAGTTTCAGAAACCACCGCATCGTTGGCCACAACATATGCCACCAACTGCACGCCGTCCTGAGCGATGACCGCCGCTTCACGCACGTCCTCGCGAGCTTGCAGACAGGCTTCGATCTCGCCCATTTCAATGCGGAAACCGCGGATCTTTACTTGATGATCGATACGGCCGACGTATTCCAGATTCCCGTCAGCGTTGTAGCGCGCCAGGTCGCCGCTGCGGTACAGCCGCGCGCCCGGCTCACGGGCAAACGGGTCCGGCAGGAAACGTTCGGCGGTCAGCGCCGGGCGATCGAAGTAGCTTTGTGCAAGGCAGGTCGGTGCGCCGATGCACAGCTCGCCGACGCCACCGTTGGGCAACAACTGAGCGGACGCATCCAGCACGTACAACGCACGACCGGCGACGGCGCGACCAATCGGAATGCCGAACGCATCGCAGGCATCCTCGAGACGGCATTCATGCACGCTGGACACCACGGTCGCCTCGGTCGGGCCGTAGGTGTTGAGCAGTCGCACGTGGCTCAATCCAGCTTGATGCCACAAGCGCAAACCTTCGACCGACATCGCTTCACCGCCGACATGCACCTGACGCAAATCGCCGAGATTGCTTATGTCGCCACTAGCACATTCGCGGGCGAGCAAATACCAATAGGCCGCTGGCAAGTCCGCCACGGTCACGCCTTGCTGGACGATTTCAGCCGCCAGTCGCCCGGCATCCCACAGCGCATCGCCACGCATGATCAACGCCGCGCCGACGCACAACGCCGGGAAGCACTGCTCGACGAAGCCGTCGAAACTGAAGGTCGCGAACTGCAACACGCGGTCCGCCGCCGACAGCACCGAATAGTCGGCGGCGCTTTGGCAGAACTCGCGTAATGCGGCGTGGGCGATGGCCACGCCTTTGGGTTGGCCGGTGGAGCCGGAGGTGTAGATGACGTAGGCCAGATCTTCGGCAACCGCATGGCTTTGCGGATCGTGTTCAGGGAAACCGACGTTGTCGTCGAGGCTGAGACGGCGCACGCCTTGACCACTTTCCAGCAGGCCGGATTCGCACAGCAGCACATCGAGGCGGCTGTCGTCGACCATGTAGGCCAGGCGTTCGGCCGGGTAGCTTGGGTCCAGCGGCACGTACGCCGCGCCGCTTTTCAGCACCGCCAGCAGGCTGACGATCAGTTGCGGCCCACGGCGCAGCGCCAGCCCGACACGCTTGCCGGGACCGGCACCGTTTTCAATCAGGCGATGGGCCAGGCGGTTGGCCTGGGTGTTCAGCTGGGCGTAGCTCAAGGATTGACCGTCAACCTGCAATGCCAGTGCATTCGGCGTATTGGCAGCCTGAGCGGCGATGTGTTCATGGACCAACAGGGTGGTGGATAACTGAACCGGGGCCGGCTGACTGAGCGCAAGCAGCGCATTTTTGCCCTCGACATCGAGCAATTCCAGCGCACCCAAAGCCGCGTCCGGCAGCGCCATCAACTGCATCAGCAGATGCTGCAGGTTGGCCGACAACTCAGCGATTTGCGCCGCACTGAACCGCGCCGCGTCGTAGCTGAAATCCAGGCTCAAACCCTCGCCCAGTTCGATGCCGAGGGTCAGTGGATAGTGCGTGCGCTCGTGGTTGTGCAGGTTGCCGAACGACAACCCGGCCGGTGCGCCCTGCTTCAGCGCTTCGGCGACCGGGAAATTTTCGAACACCAGCAGGCTGTCGAACAGCGCCGAACCCTGCTGCCCTGCCCAGCCCTGAATGTGGTAAAGCGGCACATGCTCGAACTCGCGCATGGCCAGGTTCAGCCCTTGCAGTTCGCCCAGCCATTGGCTGACGGTTTGCGCAGGCTTCATCGCGCAGACCAGTGGCAGCGTGTTGATGAACAGCCCGAGCTGTTCTTCGATCCCCGGCAGCGGCGCCGAACGACCCGCGACGGTGGCCCCGAAGACCACGCAATCCTGACCGGTGTAGCGGTGCAGCAACAGGCTCCACGCCGCTTGCAGCACGGTGTTGAGGGTGACTTTCTGTTGCCGGGCGAAGTCGGCCAGACGCTGAGTGGCGCGGTGGTCGAAGGCTACTCGATAGGCTTCGCTGCCCTCGGCACCCACGGGCGGGCGCAAGGCTTCGGCGAGCAAGGTGGGCGCTTGCAGCGGCGCCAGCACGGCTTTCCAGAACCGCTCGCCAGCGACGGCGGATTGCTGCTGTAACCAGCCCAGATAATCGCGGTATTGCCCGGTCGGTGCCGGCAGCGATTGCCCGCTGGCGTAATGCTGGATCACTTCGGCCAGTAACTGCGCGTTGCTCCAGCCGTCCATCAAAATGTGGTGGCTGGTGTAGATCAGGTGCCAGGCGTCAGTGTCGGCACGAACCAGCTTCAAGCGGAACAGCGGCGCGCGCCCCAATTCGAAACCGTGGGCGCGCTCGGCATCGGCCAGCGCCTCGGTGTCGGTCGCTTCCAGCACCTCGAGCGGCAATGCAACCTGACGGACGATCGCCTGATGCGCGGTGTCGAGTCCTTGCCAGTGGAAGCTGCTGCGCAGAATATCGTGGCGTTGCAGTGCGGTCTGCCAGGCACAGGCAAAGCGCTGCGGATCGAGGCCTTGAATGTCCAGGCGCAACTGACTGATGTACGCGCCGACGTGCGGTTCGTAGAGGGTGTGGAACAGCATGCCCTGTTGCATCGGCGACAGTGGATACAGGTCCTCAAGAGTTGCCACCGGCAATGCGTCGAGTTGCGTCTGGCTGAGGCGCGCCAGCGGGAAGTCGGACGGCGTGGCTTGCGGCACTTCAACGGCGCAGCAGTGATCGATCAGCGCTTTGAGTTCCTGCGCGTAGTCGTCCGCCAGACGCTGGATAGTCGCGGTGTCGAACATCTCGCGGCTGAAGCCCCAACTCAATGACAATTCGCCGCCGTAAACCTGGCCTTCAACTGTCAGCCAGTTGCCCAGCGGCGCCGACGGATCCTGCGCCACGCCGGTACCTTCGGTGGACGGCACGAACATTGCGCCGTCGTCGAACTGACGGTCGAATTGCCCCAGATAGTTGAAGGTAATGCGCGGTTGCGGCAACGCGGCAAGTTCGGCGCTCAACACCGAGCCGCCGAGATAACGCAATGCGCCATAGCCGAGTCCCTTGTCCGGCACGCCGCGCAGATGTTCCTTGATGGTTTTGATCGAGGCGCCGAGATCGCTCGACGGCACCAGATTGACGGGGAACAGACTGGTGAACCAGCCCACGGTGCGGGTCAGGTCGATGTCGTCGAACAGGTCTTCGCGGCCATGCCCTTCCAGTTGAATCAGCGCGCTGCCCTGCCCGCTCCAGCGACAAACCGCGCGCGCCAGTGCAGTCAGCAGCAGGTCGTTGACCTGGGTGCGATAGGCCGCCGGGGCGTGTTGCAGCAGTTTTCGGGTGTGTTCGGTATCGAGTTTGAGCTCGATTTTGTGCTCGAAACGGTTCTCCAGCGCGCCGTTCGGGCGGTCGCAGGGCAGACTATTCGCTGCGCTCTTCAGTTGGGTCAGCCAATAACCGAGGTTGTTTTCAAACGCTGGAAGATGATCTTGCAGACGGGCAACCCAGCGCTGATAGCCGCTGGTTTTAACCAACGACACCTTGTTGCCGCTGTAGAACTGCTGAAGATCTTCCAGCAGCACGCGCCAGGAGACACCGTCCACCGCCAGGTGATGAATCACCAACAGCAGGCG
Source organism: Pseudomonas sp. S2_B07 (assembly GCF_054668435.1). NCBI lineage: Bacteria > Pseudomonadati > Pseudomonadota > Gammaproteobacteria > Pseudomonadales > Pseudomonadaceae > Pseudomonas > Pseudomonas sp. S2_B07. The sequence goes on along the minus strand of NZ_CP162769.1, from coordinate 5,660,732 downwards.
TTGTGTACCGTCAGCCATCGCCACCAGCAGCGCACGCATCAGCGGGCCATTTTGCAGATTGAGACTGCGTTGGGCTTCGTCGCACAGGGCGTTAAGTTCGTCGTCGGAGTGCGCCTGACGCTGCCACAGCACCGACTCCGTGGTCGGCGCGGCGTAGGTTTGCTGCCAGCCGTCAGCAGTCTGCTCGTAGCGCAGGCGCAAGCTGTCGTGGTGGGTCAGCAATTGCTCAAGGGCACGGTCCAGCGCCTCGGCGTTCAACACCTCGCGTGGCACCAACAGCAGCGACTGGTTCCAGTGCTGACGCTCGGGGATTGCCTGTTCGAAGAACCACTGTTGCACCGGCGCCAACGCCAGCGCGCCGATTGCCGGGCCCTGGTCGATCAACACCTGTTCGCCGCTGCGGGCCGCTTGGGCGAGACTGCGAATGGTCTGGTGCTGGAACAGGTCCCTGGGGCTCAACACGATCCCGGCTTGGCGCGCGCGACTGACCACTTGCATCGACACGATGGAGTCGCCGCCCAGTTCGAAGAAGTTATCCTCCAGACCGACGTTATCGACAGCCAACACGTCCTGCCAGATCGCAGCGAGGGATTTTTCCAGTGCGCTGCGTGGCGCGACGTGTTCGCGTTGTTGTTGTGAACCCTCAACCGCCGGCAAGGCTTTGCGGTCGAGTTTGCCGTTGGGGGTCAGCGGCAAGTGATCGAGGAACAGCAGGAACGCCGGGACCATGTAATCCGGCAAATGCTGGCGCAGTGCGGCTTTCAAGGTTTCACGCTGAGTCGCTTGAGCGTCGGTGTCGCCCAGCAACACGGGATCGTTCGGCACGATGTAGGCCACCAATTGCTGGCCGTTGACCCCGTCCTGCGCCAGCACCGCCAGTTCGCGCACGGCGTCCTGCTGCAACAGCCGCGCTTCGATTTCAACGAGCTCGATGCGAAAGCCCCGAACCTTGACCTGATGGTCGATGCGCCCGACGTATTGCAACGTGGCGTCGGCCTGATATCGGGTCAGGTCGCCGGTGCGGTACAGGCGCTCGCCATTGCGGGCGAACGGGTTTGGCACATATTTTTCGGCGGTCATGCCCGGCCGCGCGAGGTAACCACGGGTGATCCCCGCACCGCTCAGGTAAAGCTCGGCAGAGACACCTTGCGGCACCGGTTGCAGCTCGGCATCCAGCAAATAGCTGGCGGTGTGTTTGAGCGGGCGACCGATGTTCGCGTGGCCACCGGCCTCGCGTCGGGTCCAGGTCGAATACGTGGTGTCTTCCGACGGGCCATACAGGTCGTAGACGTGTTCGACGGTCGGTTGCTGATACAGCGCGTCCACCAGACTCTGCTTCAGCGGTTCCCCGGCGAGGTTGATGATGCGCACACACGGCGGAATCTGCCCGTCGCGCTGCAATGCATTGATCGCCGACGGTACGGTGTTGATCAGGCGTACTTGATCCCGCGCCAGCAGTTGCGGCAATTCCAGGGCATTGCGGGCGATGATCACCGAGCCGCCGTTGGCCAGGGTCACGAATAGCTCCCACACCGACAGGTCGAAGCACACCGAGGTCGAGGCCAGCACACCCTGGATGTCTTCGCGGCTGTAGACCGATGCCGACCAGTCGATCAGCGCCAGCACATTGCGATGGGCGATGGCCACGCCTTTGGGGTTGCCAGTGGAGCCGGAGGTGTAGATCACGTAGGCGAGGTTGTCCGGTGTGACGCCGGTTTCGGGGGCGTTTTCCGGGTACTCGGTCCACGTTTTGTCGCCCAGCAGCAACACTTGCATATCGGCTGTCACGGTCAATGTCGTGGCGACCGATTGCTCCGTCAGCAACACCAAGGCGCGGCTGTCTTCGAGCATGTAGGCGACGCGTTCGGCCGGGTAGTCCGGGTCCAGCGGCACGTAGGCGCCGCCGGCCTTGAGTACCGCCAGCAACGCCACCAGCAGGTTTTCCGAACGCTGCATCGCTACGCCGACGCGGACTTCCGGGCCGACACCCAGTTCGATCAGTTTGTGCGCCAGGCGATTGGCCTGAATGTCGAGTTCTGCGTACGTCAGCTGCCGGGTGCCGAAGGTCACCGCCAATGCATTCGGACTGGCCGCGGCTTGCTGGCTGATCCGTTCATGAATGCACAGGTCTTGCGGGTAGTATGCGTCGGCGCGATTCCAGTCATGCACGATGCGCTGGTATTCCGCGCTTTCCAGCAGCGGCAAATCGCTGATGCGCTGCGTCGGATCGCTGACCATGCCTTGCAGCAGACGGGTCCAGTGCCGCGCCATGCGCGTGATGGTGTCGGCGTCGAACAAGTCGTTGGCGTAGGTCAGCGCGGCGTGCAGCTTGCCGCCCTTTTCGTAGGTGTCGAGGGTCAGGTCGAACTGCGTGGTGCGCCCTTCCCACTCGATCACGCCCAGCGCCAGGCCGGACGCCGTGCTGACAGAGGCAATGTCCGCGACCTGTGGCTGGTGGTTGTACATCACCTGGAACAGCGGCGTATGGCTGAGGCTGCGTTCCAGTTTCAGCGCCTCGACCAGACGCTCGAACGGCAAATCCTGATGGGCCTGGGCACCGAGGGCAGTTTCCTTGATGGCGCGCAGCAAGTCGTCGACGCGGGTCTGGCCATCGAGTTGCGTGCGCAATACTTGGGTGTTGACGAAGAACCCGATCAGGCCTTCGATCTCGGCGCGATTGCGGTTGGCAATCGGCACGCCGACGCGGATATCGGTCTGCCCGGTGTAACGATGCAACAGCGCGTTGAAGGCGCCGAGCAACAGCATGAACAAGGTAATGTTGTGTTTCTGCGCAGTGGCGCGCAGTTGTTCCGCCAGTTGTGCGTCAACGGCAAATTCGTAGCGAGTGCCGCGATAGCTGGGCATTGCCGGGCGCGAGTGGTCGGTGGGCAGTTCCAGCACCGGGTGTTCATTGCCCAACTGTGTTTGCCAGTAATCGAGTTGGCGCGCCTGCTCGCCCGCTTCCAGCCAGCGGCGTTGCCACAGGGCGTAGTCGCTGTACTGGATCGGCAATGGCGCGAGTTGTGGTTGTGTGCCCGCGTCGAACGCGTCGTAGCAGCGGATGAATTCGTCGATCAGCACGTTCATCGACCAGCCGTCAGACACGATGTGGTGCAGAGTCAGCAGCAGCACGTGTTCCAGATCGGCGAGTTTGAGCAAAGTGACGCGCAGCAACGGGCCGACTGACAGATCGAACGGCTGCACCGATTGCTGTTCGGCGGCTCGCGCAACGGCGAGTTCGCGCTCCGTGGCCGGGAGCGCGCTGAAATCCACATGATTGATGACCAGCGGCGCGCTGGCCGGTACTTGCAGCAAGCGGTCGTCGGTCTGGCGCTGGAACACCGTGCGCAGGGTTTCGTGACGTTCAACGAGGCTGGCGAACGCTTGCTCCAGCGCGGGCAGGTTAAGCCGCCCGGTCAGGCGCACCGCGCCCGGCAGGTTGTACGCGCCGCTGTGCGGGTCCAGTTGCCAGAGAAACCACATGCGTTGCTGTGCGTATGACAACACTTGGCGATCCTCGGCCTCGATGTCAGCCGGGATGGGAAACCGGGCGAAATCAACGCCCTCCTTGTGCAAGGCCGCAAGGAACATCTGGCGCTTTTCCAGGGGCAACCCGATAAACCGGCGAGCGAGTTTCAAGGAGTCTTCAGCATTCATTTCTAAGCATCCGGATCAGTGGCGGGAAGCACAAAGGCACGTCGTCCCTATAAAACGAATGCACACCGGAAAAATTAACGAATGAGAATAAGTATCAGGAAGGAGACAGAACGCGGAGTGTCGGGTTGGCGAAAGTCCAATGCAGGAGTGAGCTTGCTCGCGATAGCGGTCTGTCAGTCACATCCCTGTTGAATGTACCGACGCCATCGCGAGCAGGCTCACTCCTACAGGGATTGGATGTGTCAGGCACTGGCGGCCATGGCATGCCGGCGATGGTGGATCTCGAGCTGATCCTTGATCACTCGCAGCACCTTGGCCTCGTGCTCATGGATGAAGAAGTGACCACCGCCAAGCATGTCCACGGAAAAACTGCCGTGGGTTTCCTTGCTCCAGCCGATCAGCTGTTCCGTGGTCGCGCGATCAGCCTTGCCGCCGAGCACGTGCACCGGGCAGTTGAGCAAGGGGCGCTGCTGTGGTTCGAAGCGTCCGCACAGCAGGAAGTCCGCGCGCAGGACCGGCAGCGTCAGGCTCATCAGTTCTTCGTTGGCCAACACTTCTTCGCGGGTGCCATTGAGCGTACGCAATTGCTCGATCAGCTCGGCATCGGTTTTCGGCTCGGCAAAACCGCGATCGTAGTCCGCACGCATCGTCGGCGCAGCGGTGCCTGAAGCGAACAGCGCCACCGGCTCCGGACCGCCCAGCGAGCGCAACGCATGGGCCATTTCACAGGCGAGCAAGGCACCCAGACTATGGCCGAAAATCGCGTAAGGGGTTTTCAGCGTGGCGATGTGTTCTTGCGCGAGTTGCAGCGCCAGGCGCCGCATGTCGGTGTGCAACGGCTCGCCGAACCGTGCGCCACGGCCGGGCAGTTCCACCGGTTGCAGTGTGAGCCACTCCGGCAGTTTGCGCCGCCAGCGGCTGTAAACCATGGCGCTCGCGCCTGAATAGGGCAGGCACAGCAATGTCAGCTGGGTCACCGGGCTTACCTCGAAAAGTTGTCTATCAAGGGAACGGATGAGCGCCGCGGAGAATTAGTCGTACGCATCCCCTTGTAGGAGTGAGCCTGCTCGCGATAGCGGTAAGTCAGTCAATTCAGATGGTGACTGTTACACCGCTATCGCGAGCAGGCTCACGCCTACAGGGGGGCTTTATTTCAAGTGGCGGAAGCTTTGGACAGCGGAAATGAGGACCACCAGGCCGGCAGCTATCGCCACCCAAAACCCGCTGCGCGCGCCGAACGCATCCACCAGCCACCCCGAACTCGCCGCACCAATCGCCACGCCAATACTCAACCCCGTCACCAGCCAGGTCAGGCCTTCCGTCAGCTTGGCCGGTGGCACGATGCGCTCCACCAGGGCCATGGCGACGATCAAGGTCGGCGCAAAAAACAGCCCGGCCACAAACACCGCCAACGACAACCCTAGAATGTTGCTCGCCAGCAACAACGGCAGCGTCGTCAACGCTGTCGCCACCCCGCCGTACAGGAACAATCGCGGCAATGGCACCTTCGAACGCAAGGCCCCGAACGCCAGCCCGGCCATGCATGAACCAATCGCATACACCGACAACACAATGCTCGCCGCCGCCGGTTGGCCCTGCTGCTGGGCGAACGCCACGCTGACCACATCGACCACGCCAACAATGGTGCCCATGGCGACCATCAACAACATCAGCAACTGAATCTCGACGGAACGAATGATCGAGCCTTGATGGTGTTCTTCATGGGGATGAATGGCCGGCTCGGTGTCGCGTTGCAGGACGAAAGCCGTGACACCAATCGCCAGCATCAACAACGCCGCGAGCGGCCCGGCCTCGGGGAACGCCACCACGCACAAGCCCACCGACACTGGCGGCCCGACGATAAAGCAGACCTCGTCCAGCACCGACTCCAGGGCATAGGCGGTTTGCAGTTCGGGCTGGCCGCGATAGACCTCGGTCCAGCGTGCCCGCACCATCGCCGACATGCTGGGCATGCAACCGGCCAGCGCGGCGAACACGAACAACGTCCAGTGCGGCGCCTGTAAACGGGTGCACAGCAACACCAGCAACAACGCCCCGCCGCCGATCAGCGCCGAAATCGGCAAGATCCGGCGTTGGCCATAGCGGTCGACCAATCGTGAGACCTGCGGCGCGCAAAAAGCTGTGGCCAAGGCAAAGGTTGCCGCCACGGCACCGGCCAGTCCGTAACCACCCTGCAGTTGCGAGAGCATGGTGATCAGGCCGATGCCGGTCATGGAAATCGGCATGCGCGCGATCATGCCGGCCAGCACGAAGGCTCGGCTGCCGGGGGCTTTGAACAGATCGCGGTAAGGGTTGGCCATGGGGTGCGGGTCTCGACAAGGGACTGCAAATTGCCATAAGGCTGATTGAGGGGAAAGCGCCCAATTGTTGGTGGAATGTGAAGGCCCCTTCGCGAGCAGGCTCGCTCCCACATTGGATGTGTCTACGACGCAAAACCCTGTGGGAGCGAGCCTGCTCGCGAAGGGGTCAGAACAATCACCACATCATTCCAGCAAATGAACTCCTGCCCCCAAAAACCAGTCAGCTAGGTAGGCCCTCACCGCAAGGCGCTAACCGTCATGCCGATTTCTCTCCAGCCGCTACTTCACGAACGACAAAGCGCCATCGACGCCCACGGCATCATCGGCGACATGCGCAGCGCCGCACTGGTCAACGACAAGGGCAGCGTGGACTTTTTCTGCTGGCCGGAATTCGACAGCCCGTCGATTTTCTGCTCGCTGCTTGATACGCCCCAGGCGGGTATCTTCCAGTTGTCGCCGGACTTGCCCGACGCCCGCCGCGAGCAGATTTACCTGCCGGACACCAACGTGCTGCAAACCCGTTGGCTGAGTGATCGCGCGGTGGTCGAAATCACCGACCTGCTGCCCATCGGTGACACCGAGGACGATCTGCCGCTGTTGATGCGCAGGGTTCGGGTGGTCAGCGGTGAGGCGACGTTTCACATGCGCTGCGCCGTGCGTCATGACTACGCTCGCGCCAGGACGCGCGCGCGGATGGATAAAAAAGACGTGACGTTCGAGGCCGCCGATCAACCGTCCATGCGCCTGTCTTCGGATCAGGGGTTGCAGGTTGATGGTGATGCAGCGGTGGCCGAATTCACCCTGAAGCAAGATGAGAGTGCACAGTTCCTGCTCGGCGGACTCGACGATCCGCGCTTCAAGGAGGGTGCCGCCGACCTGTGCCTGCAACGCACCCTGAAGTTCTGGCGCGACTGGATTGGCCAGTCCAACTATCGCGGCCGCTGGCGGGAAATGGTCAACCGCTCGGCCCTCGCCCTGAAGCTGCTGACATCACGCAAACACGGCGCGATTCTCGCCGCCGCCACCTTCGGCCTGCCGGAAACACCGGGTGGCGAGCGCAATTGGGATTATCGCTACACCTGGATCCGCGACGCATCGTTTACCGTCTACGCGTTCATGCGCCTGGGGTTCGTCCAGGAAGCCAACGACTACATGCGCTGGCTGCGCGGGCGGGTCAGCGACTGTCATGGCCAGTCGAAGAAGCTCAACATTCTCTATGCCATGGACGGTCGACAGGAACTGCCGGAGGTCGAACTGACGCACCTGTCCGGACATGGCGGCGCGACACCAGTGCGCATCGGCAACGGTGCCTGCGATCAGATCCAGCTCGACATCTTCGGCGAGTTGATGGACGCGATCTACCTGGTCAACAAATATGGCGAGGCGATCTCCCATGAAGGCTGGAAACATACCGTGGAAGTGGTCGATCAGGTGTGCGAAACCTGGCAGCAGGCAGACGTCGGTATCTGGGAAATGCGTGGCGAGCAGCATCACTTCCTGCACTCGCGACTGATGTGCTGGGTCGCACTGGACCGCGCCATTCGCCTGGCCTCGAAACGCTCACTGCCCGCCCCGTTCGCCCGTTGGGACCAGATGCGCCAGGCTATCTACGCCGACATCTGGGGAAACTTCTGGAACGAAGAACGCGGACATTTCGTCCAGTACATCGGCGGCACCGCCCTCGACGGCTCGATGTTGCTGATGCCGCTGGTACGCTTCGTCAGCGCCAAGGACCCGCGCTGGCTCGCCACCCTCCAAGCCATCGAAAAAAACCTGGTGCGCGACGGCATGGTCTATCGCTATCGCAACGACGACACCCGCATCGACGGCCTCGACGGCACCGAAGGCGCGTTCGCCGCGTGCTCATTCTGGTACGTCGAATGCCTGGCGCGGGCCGGTCAGGTGGAAAAAGCCCATCTGGAGTTTGAACAGTTGCTGAGGTATGCCAACCCGCTCGGCCTGTATGCCGAAGAGCTGGACAATCATGCGCGGCATCTGGGGAATACGCCGCAAGCACTGACACATCTGGCGTTGATCAGTGCGGCGAGTTTTCTGGATCGGAAATTGAGTGGGGAGAAGAGTTTTTGGCAGCCTTGAGACTGAGGCGTAGCCATCAGCCACAACATCACTAGCCGACAAAGTCCGTCAGAAATTTCCCGTTTTGCGCTGCCGCTTGTAGGAACGAAGCTCACTCACACCAGGCTTAAACACACTCCCAGAACCTACCAACCCAACGTTGGCGAGCATTTGTGGGCTTTCAGGCCAAACCTCCTACAAAAATTGAACAAACATTCCCCTTTCACCCCGGCACCTCCCATTCCTACAGCCTGAAATACCTTGTTGCCAGTCGTTACATCCCCCCTAACATCCAGCAACAACGGGTACAGCGGAGCTGTCCAACAAAACCCGAATTCAAGGAACCTGAATGAGCCAGCGCATCCACCGCAGCATCGACTCACCCCTTCGCTCCGGCCTGAACCGCGACGAACTGTGGGAAGGCCCGGACAAAGGCCTGATCAAATGCTGGGAAATCGGCCGCCAACGCGCCGCCCGTTTCCCCAATCTCGCCCAACGCAGCCTTGCCGGAGAGCTACCGGTTCTGGGCTGGAAGGGGGTGTCAGTCGCAGCCTGAAAAAACTCGAAAAATACGGATCTCTCAAATACCTGGCGCAGTGGCAGGGTTTGCGCGGGGAGGATCTGGATGTTGATTTGGCTGAAGAGCGCGCGTTGGAATGCTCCCGGACCGGGATGGTGGTGACGTTTACGCCGGATCGGTCAAAGTATTTTAATCAGGTGGCGGAAGTGGAAGCCTGATAGAGAGCGGGCCCACTGACCGAAAACCGCTCGCGATACGCCTGTGGTGTCACGCCCATGGCCCTTAGAAAACTGCGCCGAAGCGTTTCTTCGCTGCCAAATCCGCATTGCACCGCCACCCGCTTGATCGGTACACCGGTGTCGCTGAGCAACCGTCGCGCCGTTTCGACCCGGATTAATTCAATGGCGCGCGCCGGAGTTTGCCCGGTGTCGGCGCGGTAGTGGCGGACAAAACTGCGTTCGCTCATGCCCGCCTGCAACGCCAGGGTGGGAATGCCGAGGTCCTTGGTCAGGTTTTCACTGATCCAGGCGTGAAGTTCGTCGAACCGGTCGCTTTCTTTCTGTAAGGACAAGGTCACGCTGAACTGTGACTGCCCGCCCGGACGCTTGAGGAACACCACCAGTTGCTGGGCGACTTCCAGCGCCATGTTGCGGCCGAGGTCCTCTTCGACCATGGCCAGGGCGAGGTCGATGCCAGCCGTGACCCCGGCCGAGGTCCAGACCGGGCCGTCGTTGATGAAGATCGGATTGGGCTCGACGTGGAGGCGCGGATGCTTCTGCGCCAACTGCTCGCAACGCGTCCAGTGCGTGACCACTCGCCGGCCATCCAGCCAGCCGCTGGCAGCCAGCAAAAACGCCCCGGTGCACACGGATGAAACCCGCCGGCAAGCTGCCGCATGTTCGCGCACCCAGGCCACCAGCGCCGGGTCTTCCGCCGCCGCGTAAACGCCCCAGCCACCGGCAATCACCAGCGTGTCGCTTTCGCCCTCGGGCAACGGCTCGGCCAATAGCCCCAAGCCCGCCGACGATATTACCGCCCCGCCGCCGCTGGCAATCACTGTCGGCGCATAGGGCGGCGGCAATCCTTTCTGGCGAGCCATGTCGTTGGCCGAGGCGAAAACCTGCAAGGGCCCGGTGACGTCGAGCAGTTGCACATTGGCAAACGCGAGTACGTGAATGATTTTCGGCATGTTGGCGTAATTCGTGGGGTGATTGGCGGATACGCCAAATCCTACGAGCCTACAGTGAAGACGTCCACCCACTTCAGGAGAAATACGCCATGACGTTGCAGATCGGTTTTCTGTTGTTTCCCCAGGTTCAGCAACTGGACCTGACCGGCCCTTACGATGTGTTGGCCTCACTGCCGGACGTGAAGGTGCATTTGATCTGGAAGGACCTGGTGCCGATTACCGCGAGCACTGGCCTGGTGCTGAAACCGACCGTGACGTTCGACGATTGCCCGGCGCTGGATGTGATCTGCGTTCCCGGCGGCGGTGGCGTCGGGCCGTTGATGGAAGATGAAGAAACGCTGGCGTTCATCAAGGCGCAAGCCGCCACCGCGCGGTATGTCACGTCGGTCTGCACCGGTGCGCTGGTGCTCGGCGCCGCAGGGTTGCTCAAGGGCAAGCGGGCGACGACGCATTGGGCCTATCACGAACTGCTCAAGCCACTGGGCGCGATCCCGGTGAAGGACCGGGTGGTGCGCGACGGCAATCTGCTGACCGGTGGCGGGATTACCGCAGGGATCGACTTTGCCCTGACCCTGGCGGCGGAACTGTTCGACAAGGACACCGCGCAGCTGGTGCAGTTGCAGTTGGAATATGCCCCGGCACCGCCGTTCCAGTCGGGCAGCCCTGAAGCGGCACCATCGAGTGTTCTGGCTGAAGCGCAACGCCGGGCAGCCGCCTCGCTTGAGCTGCGCACGCAAATCACCGAACGGGCAGCGGCCAGGCTCTAAGCGCTGCCGGACTTTTCGACAGGCAAAAAAAAACCCGCCGAAGCGGGTTTTTCCCAAGACCATTGTCGACTCCCTGTCGGTAGCCAATCCTTGCTGATGGTCGATCATCCGTGATCCTGAAGCGCTTCCTGTGCTTCAGTTGATGGAGTTAGATTACGTGTCGGATCCAATCTGCGATAGACGACATAGCTACCATCGCGTGTAAGACATTCGCTATACCCACCCTTCCGAAAACCCTTAGACGCCTCAGGTTTAATGGCTGGAGGCCTCGAATTCAGGGGGCTGTAGCTTTAACCACCTTCACGCTCGTGGGCTTTGGCGCTTTTGGTCAGAAACTGTTCGATGTTGTTCATCTGCTCATCCCAACCGCGGCTGTCCATACGGAACGCCTTGAGCCTTCGCGCTTGGGGAACATGATCGAAACCGGATTCGGTGACCTTCAACAAGGTGCCTTCATCCATGTCTTCAAGCTCGAATTTCACCAAAGTAGTGGGTTCCTGGGAATAGTCGACATCCGGTTCAACCGCATACGGGTGCCAACGAAACGAAAACACCCGCTCGGGCTCGACCCGCTCCACCAGCACATTCCACAGCAAGTGCTCATACCCGGGATAGGTGATCTGCCCCTGGGTCCACTCACCGGCGACGAAACGCTTGCCGTCCAGCGCAACGCCAAACCACTGCCCAAACGCTTCGGCATTGGCCAGCACACGCCAGACGTGCGAACGCTTCGCCTTGAGCAGGATTTTCCTTTCGATGCGATCTGATGCTGGGTTCATAAGTCACCTCCTGTACTGAACAGTAGGTCAGTAACAACCACAAGACCAACCCTAAAATTGGACCAATCGCTTGTCGCGATCAACCATGCTCGGGATATTCGGCCATTTTTGTGCGCATAAGTTCGGGTTTGCGGGCGAGACGGTTGCGGACAGCAAGGCGTGTTCTGTCGGCGCAGGTTCATAGTGATTCGCTAAACTGCCTCGCAATTTCCTCTGCCACAGCGAGTTTCCGCCATGTACTCACGCTTTTTCCTGGCACTGGCGCCAGTGTTGTTCACTTCGATGGCGTTCGCCGTGGATTGCGACAACGCCACCGACCAGGCCACGATGAACCAATGCGCCGCGCAGCAGAATGCGGCGGCCGACAAGGAGTTGAATGCGCTGTATCAGCAAATCACCACGCGTCTGCAAGCTGAGCCCGAGCGCAAGAAGTTGTTGGTGGGCGCGCAACGGGCGTGGGTTGCGTTTCGGGATGCCGAGTGCAAGTTTTCGGCTTCGGGGGTGGAAGGGGGCAGTGTGTATCCGTTGATCTATAGCAGTTGCACCACCGACTTGACCAAGGCGCGGGTTCAGACGTTCAGGAATTATCTTAAGTGTCAGGAGGGGGATGTGGGGTGTCCGGTTCCGGGGGTTTGATTTGGCAGTATTTTTGAGGGCCTCATCGCGAGCAGGCTCACTCCTACAGGGGATCTGTGTTGCACCGCAGATCCAGTGTAGGAGTGAGCCTGCTCGCGATGGCGGCCGGTCAGGCGCCGCTATTACCGGACAAATATCTGCGCCGTGGTAATCGCCATATCCCCACCCGGCATTTTGATGCTGCCAATCTGCTTCAAGCTGTCGGCATCAAAAATCGCCACGTCGTTAAACGTCCCGGCCAGGTAGATCTTGCTGCCGTCCTTGTTGAAGGAAATGCAGTAGTAGGAATGATCCAGCGTCGCCGACTGAAGCATTTTCTTTTCCTTGATGTCGTACTTGGCCAAGCGGTTGAGCACCCCGAACATCAGGTTCGGGTCCTTCGGCGAGCGCATGCCGCTGAAGTAGATTTCCGTCAGGGGACCGAAGTCGGTGGTTTCGGTCTTGCCGGTTTTCAGGTCGATGCTGAATAGCCCGTAGAGGTATTCGGCGGTCAACGGATCCTGCTTCTTGTCCTTGAATTTCGCGGTGGTGTAGAGCAGCGAGAAATCATGGCGATACGTCTGCTGGTTCCATACGTAGAGCACGTCCGGCGCGCTGTAGTTCGGGCGTTTCCAGTGACGACTGGGAATCAGCACGTCGAACTTGCCAGTGTTCACATTGACCTTGTAGACGTCCGCCCCGGCCACGTACAGCGTGCCGTCGTCGCCGCTTTGCATGATGGTCAGTTGCCGCGGCGCCGGGAAACTGCGCACCGGTTTGGCGTCCATGCCGGCGTCAGTCTTGTACACATCGAGCCGCGGCTGCTGCACTTCGTAGCGGTCATTGAGCATCAGCGTCGGGTTGGCAATGGCAAACAGTTCCTTGCCGTCGTGGCTGAGGGTGAAGGCGAACATCGACTTCGCTTTCTCCCCAGGTTTCTGGGTGATGCTGGCGTGGAACACCTGCTTGCAATTGTCCAGCTCGACGCCGTAGACATCGGCGTAGTGGTTGTTCAACACATAGGCGGTCTTGCGGTCCGGCGACAGTTGCACGGTGCCGGGGCCAAAGGCGTCGGGCATCTTGCAGGTCTTGAACAGCGTGTCGGTGGCCAGGTCGATCACGTTCAGGTTGTTCGGGTAGTTGGTGGTCAACATGTACTCGTGACCGTCTTGCAGTGCTGCATTTTCATCGGCCAGAACGTTGAGCGAACACGTGCTCAGGACGGCGAATGCGGCCAGGCCGCAGGCTTTGATGCTGTGCATGCTGGAATCCTTCTTCTTATCTGATCACTTGTCTTTGGGGAAGACAGTGCCGAGGTTGCGCCAGTTTTCGTTGGACGCCTGGGCATCCTTGTTCCAGTCCGGATAGGTGCTCATCATGTCGGGCACCTGGGCCGGCCACCAGCACGGGTCGGAACAGCCATACAAGTCGGCTTCCATCGGCTGGCACAGCGACGACACCCCGCCAAACGCATCGATCTCCCAACCCGGGTCGGTGGTCGAGGCGCAGCCCGCCACAGAGCTCATGGCCACCACTTCTTCGATGCGGTTTTCGGCCGCAGCCTCGTCCAGTTTCAGCGCTTTGTTATTGATTGCCTTGAGATGTTTCATATCAGTGAGCCTTGCGCGGAGTGATGTAGCTGCTGATAAACGCAGGGTTATGGGCCATGATCCGGGTGTAGACCTCGATGCCGAAGTCGACCCAGTCACGCATCAGTTCGCAGTAGTGATAGGTCGGGTGGGTCGGGTCGCCGTACCGGGCGTAGCTTTCGTGGTAGCAGCCGCCGGAGCACAGGTTGCGGATCTGGCAGTCCTCGCAACCGGTGTTGGTGCGGTCGAGGCGTTGGGACAGGAAGTCGTTCAACTCCACCTGTTTGACGCCGCTGTGCACGTTGCCGAAGGTCGGCAGTGACGAACCGGTAAAGCGATGACACAGGTTCAGTTCGCCTTTGTGATCCACCGCCAGCATCTTCAGGCCCGCGCCGCACGGCAGGGCTTTTTTGTGGCCTTCGTGGATGTCGGTGATCAATTGGTGCAGGTTGGAAAAACCGATGTTGCGGTGTTCCAGCGCCGCGTCCAGGTAACGCCGACCCAGCCTCTTCATGCTGGCGAAAACTTCGATCAACTCGTCGCTGGACAGGTTGAAGGTGCTGATGTCGCCAGAGGTCACCGGGGCAAACCCGACTTCGGCAAAACCCAGTTCATTGAACAGGTGATCCCAGATGGTTTCGACGTCGGTGACGCCGGTGGTCAACGTGACCCGCGCGCCCACCGGACGGCTGTTGTAGCGCGACAACAGCATCTCCGCCTTGCGCCGTACCACGTCATACGTGCCCTGCCCGCCGACGGTGATACGGTTGCGGTCGTGCACGGTTTTAGGCCCGTCGATGCTCACCGACAGCCCGAAACGGTGGGCATTGAGGTAGTCCACAGTTTCTTCAGTGAGCAGCGTGGCGTTGGTGGTCATGACGAACTCGACGAACTTGCCGGCCTCGCGGAAACGCTTCTCGCAATAGTCGACCATGTACTCGATCAGTTTGCGGTTGCTCAACGGCTCGCCACCGAAGAACACCACGGTGAAACGCTCTTCATCCGGGGATTCGCGCAGCAGCATTTCCACCGACGCGACCGCCGTTTCGACGTCCATTTTCTTGCCCGCCGACGGCTTGTCGAGGTCTTCCTTGTAGCAGTAGGTGCAGCTCAAGTTGCAGCCGGTGTTGACGTTGAGCACCACGGTATTGATCGCGGTGCGCTCGACCCGTTTGGTGCCGATGTCCGGGGTCAGTGGCGAGCCGTCGCTGACCAGTTCCAGGGACATCAACTCACGCAAGGTCTCGGTGATTTCCTCGCCGTTGAAGCGGGAGGACAAGCGCTGGATCAGGTCGTCCGACGAACAGCCGGGACCGCGCAAGGTATCGATGATGGTGCCGGTCAGTTCGTCGCTGGCGAACAGCGAACTGCTGGGGATGTGAAACAGCATGCGGTCGGCATCGACGTGCACTTCGTGCAGGTTCCGTTCGACCAGATTCAAAATAGCGCCCATTGCAACCTCCTGTGCAAACCCCGTTTGACGGGGCCTGCGGTCATTCCGAAAAAGTGTCTGAAGCCGTAGGAATCAGCCAACTCATGGAATGGGTGGATTGTTCCAGCGTTGCACGGTGACGATCATGTGGCCTTCGCCGGTCAGGGATTTCCCTGCATCGTCGACGGCGGCGATCACCTTGAGGTTGCCGGCATTGTTGGTGGACATCTTGCGTTGCGGGTTCGGCCCGGCATCGCCCGGTGTGAACACGCCGCTGTCCGCCTGCATGGTGCCAGCGAACTTGACGTCTTCGTCTTCCTTGGCGCGGTCATCGAAGGCCTCGACCTTCCACTGCGCCGGGAACACGCCGATGCGATACAGCTTGCCGTCAGCGCCTTTGCCCCAGGCTTCGGCGTCGAAGCGGCCCTGGACTTTCGGCGTCGAACCACCGCCCTCGCCGATCCGCGCCACCGAGAATTCCGGCACCACTTTGACTTCGGCGATGGAGCTGTAGACCGACAGGCTCGGGCCTTTCAGTGTGCCGACGGTGACTGCACGCACGCCTGGCTGGGCATTGGCGGCGGCCTTGAGCTTGACCTTGATCCGCTCAGGGCTCTGCTCGACGATTTCGACCACTTCCACGCCTTTGCCGAAATTCGGTTTGCCGGTGAGACCGCTGCCGACCAGCGTCACTTCCGTTTCACTGCCAGCCTTCAGATAACCCGGCTGTACCGCCAGCAAACGGCTGGAACCCTGCTTGGCGGCGACGAAGTCCAGACCGCGCTCGTCGTGCTCGGCCTCGAACATCCGGCCCTGCATCGCATTGCCTTGGGCGGCGAATACCTGACGCATGGTCACGCCGTCGATGGTCACGTTGCCGCGCCATTCGTAGCCGGTGTAGAGAATCGCGCTGCCGTCGCCATTGAACGGGCTGCCGTCAGCGTATTGGCCTTTGACGCCAACCTTGAAGGTATCGCTGCCATCGGCCGTGACGCTCATCACGCCGGCCAATTCACCCTTGCCTGGCAAGTGGCCGCTGAAACTCCAGTCGCCCACCAGGGCATCGCTTTTCGGCGCGGCGCTCTGCCATTTTTTCCAGGCCGGGTTGTCCAGCGGATAACGCTTGGCCAACAACGGCACCATGTCTTTGCGGGCAATGTCGAACCAGTCGCGGTCGCGGGCCAGGGCCTGGTATTCGAGGGACGGCCATTGGCCGAGGTGGAAGTTCACCAGGCGTTCCCATTCCTGGGCCGGACGGCGTTGCAGGGCGACCCGCGCACCGGAGTGGCAGCGGCCACACATCTGGCTGGTCTGGTCGTCGAATTTTTCGACGGTGTTGAGTCGGCGCTCCAGCGCATAACGCACGCCATCGGTCTCGCTCGGTGCCAGGCCCTGGGTGTCGGCCAGGTACTTGACGAGGGTGCGGCGGTCGTCATCGCTGATCTGCAAACCGTGCATGGTTTGCATCCGGGCGATGCTCATCAACCAGCCTTCCGGGGTCTTGCGCTGGTGGCTGATGCGGCTGAGGGTGTTATTGGCTTCAGGGGTGTGACAGCCCTGACACGTTTCCTTGAGGATGGTCTGGGCGTCGCGGGCTGCCAGGCTGTCGGGCGAATGCAGCGCCACGCAAGCGGCCACGGCCAGCAGGCTGGCGCTCAGGCCTGATCGGAGTTTTCTCTTCATCAACGTCGAACCTCGCACGGTGCGTTCTTATTGTTGTGGCTTATCGTTTTTATGGTTTCTGCCGCCGGCGGCGAACCGCTGACGGAGGCAAGAGAAACGTCTGCGATGAGCAATACACGGAGCGTGCCAGCTTGCCGATGTTGTTTTTTATCAATCAGTTGCGTGCAATCAAGGGCCTGGAACAGCCGTTGAAGGAGAGCGCCTGCGTCTAATATCGCGACAGGTGTTGCAGTCTGAGACAAGCATAGATGCCCAGCGGGAACAGCTCATCGCCCAACGATTGACGGCACGGGTAGGCCGGCGCGAAATAGTTGTTCACCGATTGCCAGCAAGGGGATAAAAAATGGCAAGCATCACTGTCTTGGCGGGGGACTTTCTGCAGGGTGATGGAGAGTACAGGGACGGCGTTTTCACCCTCAGGACGTCGCTTCATCCATGGCCCGGCCTCACCCTCCCGATTTCAGCGTTCAAGCGTGTGGAAGTCGCCAACGAGGAGTCGATCAACAACATCAAGGATGCCATCGGGTTCGGCGTAGCCGGCGCCATGCTGCTGGGCCCCATCGGCGCGATTGCCGGGTTCATGCTGGCCGGCAAGGAAACCGAAGTGACCTTCCTGGCCACTCTCAAGGATGACCGGACGCTACTAGCGGCCGTGGATAGCAGCACGTTCGAGGAGATTTCTAGCATAATCCCCTCATGAACACCTCAACGCAGGCCGCACCACACGCGGTGGTGCGGCTGACGCCGGTTCAGCTCAAGAACGTTGGGTGGACGTCTTTGTGTGCGTTGATCTGTTGCTGCATCTGCCCCACCAGCGTCGCAATCGCGTGGGCGGTGTCCAGCTCCCAGACGGGAACGTGACTCACCACCAGGTCCACTTTGCCGGTCATGCAATTGCAGACCCGGATCGTCAACGACTGATCCGGTGCCATGCTGCAGGTGCATACCGAAGGTAGAAAACTCCGTTCAATGATGCTTTGAATCTCCAGGGTTGAAAGGTTCATCACAACCCCCCTTGTGCGAGATGTATGGCCGGGGAAATGTTCCGTCATTTCACCCACCGAGCCTGAAAATTCTAGACCCCAACACGGGGGCACTCAAGGTCGCAACCCGGTTGCTCGTCGTCTCAGCGGGTGTCGCAATTTGCGAAAAAATCGCTACCGCCCGCTATGCCGACGGGAGAAGAAATGCCGACGGCAACGCAATTTTTGTAGCCGCTGGCGAAGCCTGCGTTCGGCTGCGCAGCAGTCGTAATTCATGAGTTTGCGGTCTGCCTGAAGCACCGTATCGTCTGATTTCACGACTGCTGCGCAGCCGAACGCAGGCTTCGCCAGCTGCTACATGGCATAACCTTCACCACCCTCCATTGGCGTCCGGCTGATCAACGTTGGCCTGACCACCCGGCGACTTGGCACAGCCATTGCGAAAGCCCTGTTCTCACGAACAATAAGAGGCTTCGCCATGACGCTCCCTAATGTGCTTCCCGCCACCTCCGCATTTATCCAGCGTGCCCCGCGCATGTTGATCGGCGGGGAATGGGTCGAGGCCGCCGATGGCCAGACCATGCCCCTGCACAACCCGGCCACCGGTGAAGTGTTGTGCGTGGTGCCACGTGCCACGCCGGAGGATGTCGACCGCGCGGTGTTGGCCGCGCGTCAGGCTTTCGATGATTCGGCCTGGACCCGCACCCGCCCACGCGAACGGCAGAATCTGTTGTGGAAACTCGCCGACCTGATGCAGCGCGATGGCGAGCTGCTGGCGCAACTGGAATGCCTGAACAACGGTAAAAGCGCGGCGGTGGCCCAGGTGATGGACGTGCAACTGGCCATCGATTTCCTGCGCTACATGGCCGGTTGGGCGACCAAGATTGAAGGTTCCAGCGTTGAGGTGTCGTTGCCGCTGATGCCCAACGATCAATTCCACAGTTTTATCCGTCGCGAAGCGGTGGGCGTGGTCGGCGCCATCGTCGCCTGGAACTTCCCGCTGCTACTGGCCTGCTGGAAGCTCGGCCCGGCCCTCGCCACCGGTTGCACGGTGGTGCTCAAACCCGCCGATGAAACCCCGCTGACCGCGCTGAAACTCGCTGAGCTGGTCCTCGAAGCCGGTTACCCCGAAGGCGTGTTCAACGTGGTTACCGGCACCGGCATCACCGCCGGTTCCGCGCTGACGCACAACCCGCTGGTGGACAAGCTGACCTTCACCGGCTCGACTGCCGTGGGCAAGCAGATAGGCAAGATCGCCATGGACTCCATGACCCGCGTGACCCTGGAGCTGGGCGGAAAATCACCGACCATCGTCATGGGCGACGCCGACCTGCCGAGCGCCGCCGCGGGTGCCGCCAGCGCGATCTTCTTCAACCAGGGCCAGGTCTGCTGCGCAGGTTCGCGCCTGTACGTGCAACGCAAGCATTTCGACAATGTGGTGGCGGACATCGCCGGTATTGCTAATGCCATGAAGCTCGGCAACGGCCTGGACCCAAGCGTCGAGATGGGTCCGTTGATTTCGGCGCGCCAGCAGGAACGGGTTTATGGGTACATCGAAAAGGGCCGGGAAAGTGGCGCGACCATCGCCTGCGGTGGCGAGCAATTCGGCCCGGGGTTTTTCGTCAAGCCGACGGTGATTGTCGACGTCGATCAGAAGCATTCGCTGGTGCAGGAAGAGATATTTGGTCCGGTGCTGGTGGCGATTCCGTTCGACGACGAAGCCGATGCGTTGCGCATGGCCAATGACAGTCCTTATGGGCTCGGGGCGAGTATCTGGTCGAATGATCTGGCGGCGGTGCACCGGATGATTCCGCGGATCAAATCGGGGTCGGTGTGGGTCAACTGCCACAGCGCCCTGGACCCGGCGTTGCCGTTTGGTGGGTACAAGATGTCGGGGGTCGGGCGGGAGATGGGGTATGCGGCGATTGAGCATTACACCGAGTTGAAGTCGGTGTTGATCAAGCTCTGATTTGCGGCGTTTTTTAGGCCGCCATCGCGGGCAAGCCCGGCTCCTACATTGGTTCTGTGTTGATCACAAATCCTCTGTAAGAGCCGGGCTTGACCGCGATGGCGTCCGAGAGGCCCCTACAAATCCCGGGGGTTGAAGCCTTGAGCCAACAACCACCCCCGAACCACCCGCCCCTGCTCCACCGTCAACCCCGCCAACACCTGTTCCGCCGGCTCAGTACGCAACCGCCGCACCAACGGCGCCACTTCAACCCCTTGCACATGCCAGATCCCCAACGGCTGATCCGCCGTGATCACCACCTCGGCTTCATCGACAAACCCCTCATTCAACACCGGCGCCCGCTCAATCCTCAACGCGGCAAAATCTGCCTCGGCATGGGCCACCTGAGCATCCGGCCACTGCCGCCGCGCCTGCCAGAATGGTTGGTCCCGCCATCGCTGTTCATCGGCGTAAAAGTCACGACCGATCCGCGCAAAGCGCAAAAACAGCTGTTCCACCCGCTGCCGATGAAAACGCTGTGCCAAGGCCGTTCGCTCGGGTTTTCGCAACAGCGTGTTGATCACCGTTGGCGCCTGCAGCGCTGAGGACAGCGATTGAAAAATCCCGTTGCCCGACAGCGGGTCAACCGCCATCGCTGCATCCCCAACCCGAATCCAGTTCGGACCGCACACCTGCGGACTGAGGATCGCTGTGCTGCTGCGGGCATGCAACTGCAGGTCGATTTCCGGCGAGGCACCGAAAAAAGCCTGAGCCAGCGCCGAGCCCTGGCGCCGCTGCCGACAATAGTCGAGCAACTGCGCCTTGCCCGGCAGGTTGGCGCTGGCCACGTCCACCGTCCACTGCCAATAGCACTGACCATCAGCCCGCCGCGCCATCCACGCCCAGCCATCCTCCAGGCTTTCCACTGCGCTGGCGGTGCTGCCCGGCGTGGCCTGCCAGCGATTGAGCAGGCTGACCGTCTCCGGCCCTCTCAGGCCTTTACCAAGCGCAGGTGCCTGACGCCCTCGGGCGTCCACCAGAAAGTCCGCGACCAGCGCTTCACGCCCTTCGATCTCGATTCGATGCGCCGTAGCGTTGGTCTGAACCGTCAGCATCCGACCTTCGATCACCTCGACTCCTGCCAGGCGCAGGTCTTCGCGCAAGCCTCGGTCAAAGACGGGACGGTCCAACAGGAATTCAATGTTCTGCGCATGCTGCTGACCGTTCCACGACACCTGCCGCTGGGAAGGCAACGCCGCTTCCGCCAGCGCCTGATGCAGGCCCGCGCCGCGCAGTGCGTCCAGCACTCGCACCGAAACACCTTCCAGCGCGGCAAACCGGCGCCACTCGCTGACCAGCGTCACGGGATAACCGAGCCGCCGTAACCCCAGGGCCACCGCCGCCCCTGCTGGCCCGGCGCCGAGTATCACGATCATGGGCCGAAGCGCCGTTCAGGGCCGCGATAACGCGCATGCTCGCGCAGCCATTCGACCACTTGCTGGTTGCTCGCCTCAGGATGTTCGACCAGAAAAGCGCCGATGTGCCCGCTCAACGCCGCACACCCCAGACTGGCGCCGGATTGTCCTGGATAGGTCCCATGCACACACGCGGCGAAATCCGCTTGCGCGCTGTTGAGCCACGACCATTGCTGTTCGGTGCAACGGGCGTCGCCGGTAACGCGCAGCACCTGCGGATAATTGGCCGGGAACACGCCCTCGCCTTGCGCGGGACTAGAGGCGCAGAGTAGAACCCCGCGTGCCACCGCCGCTGCGCAGGCTTCGCGCAACAGGCTGCGATCCTGTCGCAAGCCGAGGCTCAAATTGATCAGCCGAACGTCCTGCGCCACCAGCCAGTCAATAGCGCTGGCGATCTGCAAGGCGCTAGTGACGCCGCGCTGATCAAACACCTGCCCCACGCAAAACACCGCTGAAGGTGCCCGCCTGCCGATGGCTTCAATCACTGCGCTGCCATGGCCCAGCGGATCGTCGCGCAAGTCGCTTTCGGCCAGTCCATCGTCCAGCAACGAGAAGCGCCGACCCGCGACGACTTGCACCCGTTGCGCCGCCGAATGCCCACTGTCGACCACACCGATGCGCAGTTCAGGCTTCATGCAGCACCGTTTTTGAGGTGAGCACGCCGTCGAGCAATTCAAAACGCAGATCGGCATCGGCCAAGGTGGAGGGGCGATGGCTGATCAGGATGCGTGTACGTCCGGCAAACAGTCGGTCGATGGCCTCGATCACTTCGCGCTCAGTGGCTTCATCCACTGCCGAGGTGGCTTCGTCGAGCACCAGAATCAGCGGGTCCTGCAAGAGTGCCCGGGCAATGGCGATGCGTTGTTTCTGCCCGCCCGACAGCTGCTGGCCGCGCTCGCCCAACGGACTGTCGAGGCCTTCGGGCAACGACTCGATCAGGCTGTCGAGTTGCGCCAGTCGCGCGACTTCGGCAATCGCCTCGCGACTGGCGTGCGGTACGGCATAAGCGAGGTTGTCAGCGAGGCTGCCGCGAAACAAAACGATGTCCTGACTGACCACGGCAATCCGCTGGCGCAACTGGAACAGATCCAGCTCCCGCAGGTCGACCTCCCCCAGCAATACGCGGCCGGACTGCGGATCATGATGGCGTTGCAGCAGGTCGATCAGGGTTGATTTACCGACCCCGGAGCCGCCGCTGAGAGCGACTTTCAAACCGTAGGGAATGCGCGCTTCGATACCGCGCAAGGTGGTCGGGCGACCGGGATGACTGAAGTGCACATCGTCGAATCGCAGGTCACCCGAAGTCGGCATGGGTTGTGGCTGGACCGGCGTCAGGACGGTCGGCTCTTCGCCGCGCAATTCCATCACGCGCCCAAGACTGACGGTCATCCGTTGAATGGCGACGTAGAGCCCGAGCAGGCTCTGAACCGGCCCGACGGCCATGCCCAGATAAGTAGAAAACGCGATCAAGGCGCCCAACTGCCAGGTCCCCTGCACCACCCAGTACCCGCCAATCAAAAACGCACAGGCCCGGGACAACGACGTCAGTGTTCCCGGTACGGCCTGGGTAAAAAACTCGGTGACTTGCAGGCGCAGCAATTGGCTCATGTAGCCGTGGCCCAGCGTTTCCAGACGCCGTGCTTCACGCTGTTGCTGGCCGGCGGACTGGATGAATTTCATCACCGGCAGTGTCTCGACCATGAACGAGGACATGTCCGCCGAGCGCTCGCGCAATTGCCGCACATCGCGCTCGACCTTGCGCCGCATCCAGCGCAGCCAGAGCACGTCGAGGGGGATCAGCACCAATGCTAACAACGAGAGTTTCCAGGACAGGGTCAGCAGCATCGCCACCGCGCAGACCAGACCGATCACACTCGATACCGCCGAAAACAGCGAGTCCACGGCAAAGCGCTGAATCTCCGCGACGTCGCCATCGAGGCGCGACATCAGGTCGCCAATCCGCCGCTGACCGTAAAAGCTCGGAGAGAGCGTCTGCAAATGCCGATAAAGATCATCGCGCAGCGCAAACAAAATCCGCCCGGACAACCGCGTGTGCAAGTAGCGGTTGATGCCCGACAGCGCCGTGCCGAGCAGCCCGGCGACGATCATCAACCCGGCAATCAACACCAGCATCGCAAAGTTGCGCGCCAGCAGGCCATCGTCGATCAGTAGCTTGGTCAACCAGGGTTGCACCAACACCAGCAGCGAGGCACACACCGACAAACCGAGCAGCCCGGCGATGGCCAAGCGATGGGGGCGCACGAAGCTGTAGAGCCAGCGCAATGCCGCTTGCAGGGCTTCGGGGTTCTGGCTGTCGATCAGCCGGACGATCAGGCGCTGCATCACGAACGCAACTGTTTGAGCTTGCGATACAGGGTCGCGCGACTGATGCCCAACGCGTCGGCGGCGGCCGAGACGTTACCCTGGTGCGTGTCCAGGGACTGACGAATCAGTTCCAGTTCATTTTCACGAATGCTGCCGGACTGAGGGCGTTCGGTGGCGGTCAATTCGTCGAGCATGCTGTCGGGCAAGTGGTCGAGGGTGAGGACGCTCTCCCCCGGTTCGCGCATGGCCAGCGCGGTGCGCAACACCATCTCCAGTTGGCGGATGTTGCCCGGCCAGTGATAGCCGCTAAGCAGTCGGTTCAAATCGTCATGCAGGACGACGGTTGGTGCATCTAGCCTGGTCAGCAATCGCCCGACCAGTGCACTGAAATCGTCGCGTTCGCGCAGGGCCGGGAGCATCACGCTGATGCCGTTGACCCGGTAGAACAGGTCTTCGCGAAAGTGCTTTTCTTCCACCAGACGCTTGAGGTCGCGGTGCGTGGCGCAGATCAGCGCGACGTCGATGTCCTGTTCTTCGCCGGCACCCAGCGGCGCGACTTTGCGGTCTTGCAGCACCCGCAGCAAACGCGCTTGCAAGGCCAGCGGCATGTCGCCGATTTCATCGAGGAACAAGGTGCCGCCGTGGGCCTGTTGCAGACGACCGATCATGCCACCACGACGGGAGCCGGTGAAGGCGCCTTCGCGGTAGCCGAACAGTTCCGATTCGATCAGGCCTTCGGGAATGGCCGCACAGTTCACCGCGATAAAGGGCTTGTCACGACGGGTTCCGGCCATGTGCAGGGCGCGGGCGATGACTTCTTTACCGGTGCCGGTTTCACCAAGCAGCAACACTGGCAACTCATTGGCCAAGCCTTGCCGGGCCATGCGCAGGGCGCGGGCATAACGCACGTTGCTACCGGCCAGGGACTCCAGGTCCGGCTGGGGTTTCGTGGTTTTGGCGGTCGTGCGCGTTGGGGTGCTGACATTGATTGACCGCTGCGGCGCGCGCAGGGTTTTGTAGAAGAATTCGCCCTTGGCGGTTTGCAGGCTGCCGACGCCGCCTTGGTGCAAACGTGATAACAGTTGCAGGCCATCGACGCCGAGGAATTCTTCGCAACGTCGACCGACCAGCGCCGAGCGCTCGGCGTGGAGCAACTGACAGGCCTGGGCACTGACCGCGAGGATCTGACCGCCGAGGCTCACCGCCAACAAGCCTTGCCAAGGCGATTCGAGGTATTGGCGGCGACTGTGGAAGGCCAGGACGATTTCGTCGGGATAACTGGCGTTGAACACGCGGCTTTCAATCTGGCTGACCGCCATCGCCAGCAACGCGGTGCTGTCATGGACGCGGCCGAGCGGGCCTTCTCGGGTCAGGTCGAGCACGCCGAGAATGTCGCCTTGAGGGCAGTGGATCGGCACCGAGGTGCAGGAAAAATCCGTCAGGCGATCTAGGTAATGTTCGCCGCAATCGATCATCGTCGGCCGGGCTTCGACCAGTGCAGTGCCCAGAGCGTTAGTGCCGCGAGCGGCTTCGCTCCAGCAGGCGCCCAACGTGATGTCTTGCAGGCCGCTGCCCTTGAGGCGGTCGGCGCGCCCTTCGACAGCGAGGATGGTGGCGTCGGAATTGGCGAGGATGATCAGGCCTTCCTTGCCTTGGCGTTCAGCCAGGTAATCAATCGCTGGCAATGCCGCGTCGATCAGCAGTCGGTTGCTCGCCAGCAGCACATCGAGGCTGGCGCTCGATTCCAGCGCCAGTTCGTGCTTGCCATTGAAGTGCACGCCATGACTGAGGCTGCGCCGCCAGGACGCATCGATTTCCGCGCGCAAGACGCCATCGGGGACTTCGCCCTCCAGATGGAGTCTTTCCCGGGCCAGCCGGGCTTCGCGGTGCAGTTTCGGTGGTGTTGTTTTTATTAGCGTCATCAAGCGCTCCGAATCGGTCCGCCCTGCGCTTTTTCAAGTTCAGCGCCCTGCCGCAATCTTTACGTTAACGTCAGGGCGATGGCAAGTGCCTTATGGCGCTTGTGATTGCGAATTAACGACTTACACGTGAGGATCACCTGGCGCTTTGCTCGGGGCGGCGTATTGCGGCTTGAGATGACCGTCCTGATCAAGTAACCAGGCGTCCATGATCTGCCGCACCACCGGACCGGCGACGCGACCACCGGCCTCGCCGTTTTCGATCATCACCGAGATGACGATCTTCGGGTGCTCAGCCGGAGCGAAGCCAACGAACAAGGCGTTATCGCGGTTACGCTCCAGGGTTTTCGCCCGGTTGTAGCGCTCGCCCTGCTTGATCGCAACAACTTGCGCGGTACCACTCTTGCCGGCAATCCGGTATTGAGCCCCGATCGCAGCCGCCCGGGCAATCCCGCGAGCATCGTGCATCACCATCTGCATGCCGTGATTGACCTGTTCCCAGTCATGCGGATTCTTGAGCAGGATGTTCGGCATCGGGTGCTCATCCACCGGCGCGACGCCATCCACGGTCTTGGCCAGGTGCGGTCGATTCCACACCCCCTTATTCGCGATCAGCGCGGTGGCCTGGGCCAATTGCAGCGGAGTGACCTGCATGTAGCCCTGGCCAATGCCGAGGATCACCGTCTCACCAGGAAACCAGGCCTGACGACGTGTGGCGCGCTTCCAGGCTTGAGACGGCATCAAACCGGCAGACTCTTCGAACATGTCCAGCGAGACTTTCTCCCCGAGGCCGAACATCGCCATGTAGTCGTGCAGGCGGTCGATGCCCAGCTTGTGGGCGAGGTCGTAGAAGTAGGTGTCGTTGGAGCGCATGATCGCGGCATCCATGTCCACCCAGCCGTCGCCGCTGTGGTTCCAGTTACGGTATTTGTGGTCGAAATCGGGGAGCTGGTAGTAACCCGGATCGAAGACACGGGTCTGTGGGGTGACGACACCGGCATCGAGGCCGGCGATGGCCACCTCAGGCTTGATGGTCGATCCCGGCGCGTAGAGGCCGCGCAGCACGCGGTTGAACAGCGGGCGGTCGATGGAGTCATGCAGCGCCGCGTATTCCTTGAAGCTGATCCCGGTGACGAACAGGTTCGGGTCGAAGCTTGGCTTGCTGACCATGGCCAGCACTTCACCGGTCGATGGGTCGAGTGCAACGACCGACCCACGACGATCACCCAAGGCTTCTTCGGCGGCTTCCTGAAGTTTGACGTCCAGGCTCAGGACGATGTTTTTACCGGGGACCGGATCGGTGTGCTTGAGCACGCGCAGCACGCGGCCTTGGGCATTGGTTTCGACTTCTTCGTAACCGACATGACCATGCAACTCGGACTCGTAGAATTTTTCGATGCCGGTTTTGCCAATGGATTGAGTGCCGCGGTATTCCACGTTGTCCAGGGCTTTGGATTCTTTCTCGTTGATACGACCGACATAGCCAATCGAATGCGCGAAGTGCGCTCCCATCGGGTAGTGACGCACGAACTGAGGCTCGACATCGATCCCTGGCAGGCGGTACTCGTTGACCGCCAATACAGCGATCTGCTCCTCGCTCAGTTCATAGAACAGCGTGACCGGCACGAACGGATGACGGGCCTGCTTCATGGCCTTGTCGAACAACGTTCGATCTTCTATCGGCAGGTGCAGGAGGTTGACCACCTCATCCAGCTCTTCTTTGACATCCGAAGTGCGTTCGCGGGTGATGGTCAGGTTGAAGCTCGGCCGGTTATCCGCCAGAACCACACCATTGCGGTCGTAGATCAACCCACGGGTGGGCGTGATCGGCAAGACGTGGACGCGGTTGTTTTCGGAGATGGTCGAGTGGTAGTCAAATTCGACCACTTGCAAGACGTACATGCGCACCACCAGCGCGCAGGTAATAGCGACGACGAACAAGCCGCAAGCCATCAGTCTTTTATTGACGAGGCGCGTCTCTTTTTCGTGGTCCTTGATCGGTATCGGTTCGGGCATTTCTGCAGCAACTCTGTGACGAAAGACGGGTGCCGATCCGTAGGCTTGAAATCAGTCCGTTAAAAAAACGAGCTGCACCATACCAAAAACTGCGCGGTTGCTTTAGTGCGATTTCCTCTAACGGTTGCCCTTGAGGGCCTAAATGACGGTCGGTGATGGCACTTTCCAGCAGGCAAAACAAAACCCCTACCTGCATACGCAGATAGGGGTTTCGGAATTTAATCTTGACGATGACCTACTCTCACATGGGGAAACCCCACACTACCATCGGCGATGCATCGTTTCACTGCTGAGTTCGGGATGGGATCAGGTGGTTCCAATGCTCTATGGTCGTCAAGAAATTCGGTAGCCAGGTCGTTTACCTTTCGGTTCACGCTCCAGCGAATGGGTATGTAATAGATTTGTGTGTTTCGTTTCGAATTTTCGACTTTGTATCGTCTTCACACACCGCAATCTGGCCTTTCGACGCAAATTGCTTGGGTGTTATATGGTCAAGCCTCACGGGCAATTAGTATTGGTTAGCTCAACGCCTCACAGCGCTTACACACCCAACCTATCAACGTCGTAGTCTTCGACGGCCCTTCAGGGGACTCAAGGTCCCAGTGAGATCTCATCTTGAGGCTAGTTTCCCGCTTAGATGCTTTCAGCGGTTATCTATTCCGAACATAGCTACCCGGCAATGCCACTGGCGTGACAACCGGAACACCAGAGGTTCGTCCACTCCGGTCCTCTCGTACTAGGAGCAGCCCCTCTCAAATCTCAAACGTCCACGGCAGATAGGGACCGAACTGTCTCACGACGTTCTAAACCCAGCTCGCGTACCACTTTAAATGGCGAACAGCCATACCCTTGGGACCGGCTTCAGCCCCAGGATGTGATGAGCCGACATCGAGGTGCCAAACACCGCCGTCGATATGAACTCTTGGGCGGTATCAGCCTGTTATCCCCGGAGTACCTTTTATCCGTTGAGCGATGGCCCTTCCATACAGAACCACCGGATCACTAAGACCTACTTTCGTACCTGCTCGACGTGTCTGTCTCGCAGTCAAGCGCGCTTTTGCCTTTATACTCTACGACCGATTTCCGACCGGTCTGAGCGCACCTTCGTACTCCTCCGTTACTCTTTAGGAGGAGACCGCCCCAGTCAAACTACCCACCATACACTGTCCTCGATCCGGATAACGGACCTGAGTTAGAACCTCAAAGTTGCCAGGGTGGTATTTCAAGGTTGGCTCCACGCGAACTGGCGTCCACGCTTCAAAGCCTCCCACCTATCCTACACAAGCAAATTCAAAGTCCAGTGCAAAGCTATAGTAAAGGTTCACGGGGTCTTTCCGTCTAGCCGCGGATACACTGCATCTTCACAGCGATTTCAATTTCACTGAGTCTCGGGTGGAGACAGCGCCGCCATCGTTACGCCATTCGTGCAGGTCGGAACTTACCCGACAAGGAATTTCGCTACCTTAGGACCGTTATAGTTACGGCCGCCGTTTACCGGGGCTTCGATCAAGAGCTTCGCGTTAGCTAACCCCATCAATTAACCTTCCGGCACCGGGCAGGCGTCACACCCTATACGTCCACTTTCGTGTTTGCAGAGTGCTGTGTTTTTAATAAACAGTCGCAGCGGCCTGGTATCTTCGACCGGCATGGGCTTACGCAGTAAATGCTTCACCCTCACCGGCGCACCTTCTCCCGAAGTTACGGTGCCATTTTGCCTAGTTCCTTCACCCGAGTTCTCTCAAGCGCCTTGGTATTCTCTACCCAACCACCTGTGTCGGTTTGGGGTACGGTTCCTGGTTACCTGAAGCTTAGAAGCTTTTCTTGGAAGCATGGCATCAACCACTTCGTGTTCTAAAAGAACACTCGTCATCAGTTCTCGGCCTTAGAATCCCGGATTTACCTAAGATTCCAGCCTACCACCTTAAACTTGGACAACCAACGCCAAGCTGGCCTAGCCTTCTCCGTCCCTCCATCGCAATAACCAGAAGTACAGGAATATTAACCTGTTTTCCATCGACTACGCTTTTCAGCCTCGCCTTAGGGACCGACTAACCCTGCGTCGATTAACGTTGCGCAGGAAACCTTGGTCTTTCGGCGTGGGTGTTTTTCACACCCATTGTCGTTACTCATGTCAGCATTCGCACTTCTGATACCTCCAGCAAGCTTCTCAACTCACCTTCACAGGCTTACAGAACGCTCCTCTACCGCATCACCTAAGTGATACCCGTAGCTTCGGTGTATGGTTTGAGCCCCGTTACATCTTCCGCGCAGGCCGACTCGACTAGTGAGCTATTACGCTTTCTTTAAAGGGTGGCTGCTTCTAAGCCAACCTCCTAGCTGTCTAAGCCTTCCCACATCGTTTCCCACTTAACCATAACTTTGGGACCTTAGCTGACGGTCTGGGTTGTTTCCCTTTTCACGACGGACGTTAGCACCCGCCGTGTGTCTCCCATGCTCGGCACTTGTAGGTATTCGGAGTTTGCATCGGTTTGGTAAGTC
This sequence comes from Pseudomonas sp. S2_B07, assembly GCF_054668435.1. NCBI lineage: Bacteria > Pseudomonadati > Pseudomonadota > Gammaproteobacteria > Pseudomonadales > Pseudomonadaceae > Pseudomonas > Pseudomonas sp. S2_B07. The sequence continues at coordinate 5,630,939 of NZ_CP162769.1, read as the reverse complement.
GGGATGACCCCCTAGCCGAAACAGTGCTCTACCCCCTACAGTGATACATGAGGCGCTACCTAAATAGCTTTCGAGGAGAACCAGCTATCTCCGAGCTTGATTAGCCTTTCACTCCGATCCACAGGTCATCCGCTAACTTTTCAACGGTAGTCGGTTCGGTCCTCCAGTTAGTGTTACCCAACCTTCAACCTGCCCATGGATAGATCGCCCGGTTTCGGGTCTATTCCCAGCGACTAGACGCCCTATTAAGACTCGCTTTCGCTACGCCTCCCCTATTCGGTTAAGCTCGCCACTGAAAATAAGTCGCTGACCCATTATACAAAAGGTACGCAGTCACCCAACAAAGTGGGCTCCCACTGCTTGTACGCATACGGTTTCAGGATCTATTTCACTCCCCTCTCCGGGGTTCTTTTCGCCTTTCCCTCACGGTACTAGTTCACTATCGGTCAGTCAGTAGTATTTAGCCTTGGAGGATGGTCCCCCCATATTCAGACAAAGTTTCTCGTGCTCCGTCCTACTCGATTTCATGACTAAGAGATTTTCGCGTACAGGGCTATCACCCACTATGGCCGCACTTTCCAGAGCGTTCCGCTAATCTCAAAGCCACTTAAGGGCTAGTCCCCGTTCGCTCGCCACTACTAAGGGAATCTCGGTTGATTTCTTTTCCTCAGGGTACTTAGATGTTTCAGTTCCCCTGGTTCGCCTCTTAAGCCTATGTATTCAGCTTAAGATAACCATCTTATGATGGCTGGGTTCCCCCATTCAGACATCTCCGGATCAAAGTCTGTTTGCCGACTCCCCGAAGCTTTTCGCAGGCTACCACGTCTTTCATCGCCTCTGACTGCCAAGGCATCCACCGTATGCGCTTCTTCACTTGACCATATAACCCCAAGCAATCTGGTTATACTGTGAAGACGACATTCGCCGAAAATTCGATAATACTCAATTAAGAGCAACTCACAAATTTTACCTTAGCCTGATCCGTTACCAGTGAAAGTAACGTTCAGTCTATCTTTCTATCACATACCCAAATTTTTAAAGAACGAACTAGTCAAAGACTAGAAATCAACATTCACCATCTCAACGATGGAATGCTCATTTCTAAGCTTTCTTACTAACAGAAGCAGTAGTGGTGGAGCCAAACGGGATCGAACCGTTGACCTCCTGCGTGCAAGGCAGGCGCTCTCCCAGCTGAGCTATGGCCCCGTATTTCTACAGGCGTTTCCCACACAAAATTGGTGGGTCTGGGCAGATTCGAACTGCCGACCTCACCCTTATCAGGGGTGCGCTCTAACCAACTGAGCTACAGACCCAATTTCGAGCTGCTAAGGCCGACCTCACCCTGCTCTTAACCACAGAGCATGGGGTGCGCTCTAACCAACTAAGCTACAACCCTTTAGGCTGCTTCTTTCGTCTTCTTCAATGAATCAAGCAATTCGTGTGGGAACTTATGGAGCAGCTGATGTCGTCGATTAAGGAGGTGATCCAGCCGCAGGTTCCCCTACGGCTACCTTGTTACGACTTCACCCCAGTCATGAATCACACCGTGGTAACCGTCCTCCCGAGGGTTAGACTAGCTACTTCTGGTGCAACCCACTCCCATGGTGTGACGGGCGGTGTGTACAAGGCCCGGGAACGTATTCACCGCGACATTCTGATTCGCGATTACTAGCGATTCCGACTTCACGCAGTCGAGTTGCAGACTGCGATCCGGACTACGATCGGTTTTCTGGGATTAGCTCCACCTCGCGGCTTGGCAACCCTCTGTACCGACCATTGTAGCACGTGTGTAGCCCAGGCCGTAAGGGCCATGATGACTTGACGTCATCCCCACCTTCCTCCGGTTTGTCACCGGCAGTCTCCTTAGAGTGCCCACCATAACGTGCTGGTAACTAAGGACAAGGGTTGCGCTCGTTACGGGACTTAACCCAACATCTCACGACACGAGCTGACGACAGCCATGCAGCACCTGTCTCAATGTTCCCGAAGGCACCAATCCATCTCTGGAAAGTTCATTGGATGTCAAGGCCTGGTAAGGTTCTTCGCGTTGCTTCGAATTAAACCACATGCTCCACCGCTTGTGCGGGCCCCCGTCAATTCATTTGAGTTTTAACCTTGCGGCCGTACTCCCCAGGCGGTCAACTTAATGCGTTAGCTGCGCCACTAAGAGCTCAAGGCTCCCAACGGCTAGTTGACATCGTTTACGGCGTGGACTACCAGGGTATCTAATCCTGTTTGCTCCCCACGCTTTCGCACCTCAGTGTCAGTATCAGTCCAGGTGGTCGCCTTCGCCACTGGTGTTCCTTCCTATATCTACGCATTTCACCGCTACACAGGAAATTCCACCACCCTCTACCATACTCTAGCTCGTCAGTTTTGAATGCAGTTCCCAGGTTGAGCCCGGGGATTTCACATCCAACTTAACGAACCACCTACGCGCGCTTTACGCCCAGTAATTCCGATTAACGCTTGCACCCTCTGTATTACCGCGGCTGCTGGCACAGAGTTAGCCGGTGCTTATTCTGTCGGTAACGTCAAGATTGCAACGTATTAGGTTACAACCCTTCCTCCCAACTTAAAGTGCTTTACAATCCGAAGACCTTCTTCACACACGCGGCATGGCTGGATCAGGCTTTCGCCCATTGTCCAATATTCCCCACTGCTGCCTCCCGTAGGAGTCTGGACCGTGTCTCAGTTCCAGTGTGACTGATCATCCTCTCAGACCAGTTACGGATCGTCGCCTTGGTGAGCCATTACCTCACCAACTAGCTAATCCGACCTAGGCTCATCTGATAGCGCAAGGCCCGAAGGTCCCCTGCTTTCTCCCGTAGGACGTATGCGGTATTAGCGTCCGTTTCCGAGCGTTATCCCCCACTACCAGGCAGATTCCTAGGCATTACTCACCCGTCCGCCGCTCTCAAGAGAAGCAAGCTTCTCTCTACCGCTCGACTTGCATGTGTTAGGCCTGCCGCCAGCGTTCAATCTGAGCCATGATCAAACTCTTCAGTTCAAACATCTTTGGGTTTTTAAGAAACCCTAAACTTGGCTCAGCAATCGTTGGTTACATCTTTGATTTCTCGCGGAGTAACTTGTGATGCTGATAATCTTGTTGACTATCAGTCTGACTCCACAAGCACCCACACGAATTGCTTGATTCAGTTGTTAAAGAGCGGTTGGTTAAGATCTTTCGTCTCAACCGAGGCGCGCATTCTACAGCAGCCTCTGTTGCTGTCAAGCGGTTATTTTCAGAAGTTTTCAAAGTTTCGCTTGGAAATCTTTAACAACTTCAACCACTTGCGCTTCCGATCACTCGGTAGCGGGAGGCGAATTCTACAGCGTTACACGCTGCTGTCAACACCTCTTTTTCAACTCCTTTCGCGCTTCGATGACCTGAAGCCGCTTGCTGCCGAAAACTGCGTAACTCTTTGTTTAACAAGGAGTTTTCCGTTTCGACTGCGCCGGAAGTGGGGCGAATTATAGACATCCAGAATCTGCCGTCAAGCACTGATTTGGTTTTTCTATCGATCAATCCAAAATCGCTGCTATATATAGACGCGCCGGCCACGAATGCGCACTATATTGCCCAACTGCACGACATCAATACTCTCGCTTCCTTTTTCGGACGATGCCACGTAATGAATGATCAGCCCCGCAGCCTTGCCTCGACCTTGTTCTCGGTAGGCCTGTTAATAATAGCCATGGCCTCGATCCAGTCCGGAGCATCCCTGGCTAAAAGCATGTTTCCGGTGATTGGTGCTCAAGGAACCACTACCCTGCGCCTGATGTTCGCCAGCGTGATCATGCTGCTCATGCTACGGCCATGGCGGGCGAAGCTCACCGCAAAATCCCTGCGCACCGTCATCATCTATGGCATGGCACTGGGCGGCATGAACTTCCTCTTCTATATGTCGTTACGCACCGTCCCCTTGGGTATTGCCGTAGCTCTGGAGTTCACTGGGCCGTTGGCTGTGGCGATCTATGCTTCACGCCGTGCGATCGACTTTTTGTGGATAGCACTCGCGGCTATCGGCTTGCTGCTCTTGATCCCTACAGGAGCGACAAGTGCCGGGATTGATCTTGAAGGTGCCGGCTATGCATTGGGCGCGGGTGTCTGCTGGGCGCTGTACATTCTATTCGGGCAAAAGGCCGGCGCCGACAATGGTGTGCAGACTGCTGCATTGGGCGTGATGATTGCTGCATTGTTCGTAGCCCCTATCGGCATCGTCCATGCCGGCGCCGCGCTGCTGACTCCGTCGCTGATCCCCGTGGCCATCGGCGTAGCCATTCTCTCCACCGCCCTGCCCTACACACTGGAGATGGTCGCGCTCACCCGAATGCCAGCTCGCACGTTTGGCACATTGATGAGCATCGAACCTGCGATTGGCGCGTTGTCAGGCCTGTTGTTCCTCCACGAATACCTTTCACTGTCACAGTGGATGGCTATCTTGTGCATCATTCTGGCTTCCGTGGGTGCCACCATGACCATGGGCAGCAGTGCCAAGCCAGCGGTTGCGGCAGATTGAGACAGGATTTGACGCAGGTCTGGTAATTGCCGCTCAATTAGGCCATGTTTAGGCCCGCAACCCAGTGCCATACATGGATTTTTCAGGATAGGGACATCAGAACGCTTCAGCGAAAGCGAATGCAGCCAGACCCGGGCGCAAGATCCGGGAACGCTATAAGGACAGCAATGAAACGAATTTTGATATTGATCGCCGTGCTTGCAGTTGCGGGCTGCGCGGCGACCTCGAAAACATCAGTCAAGCATGGCAAGAAAGGGCTGCATATCAACTGTTCAGGGCTCTCATCCTCCTGGGACAAGTGCTACACCAGCGCAGCCAACTCGTGCGCCCCCAAGGGATACAAGGTCATCGCCAAGTCAGGGGACGCGGTGGAAGAACCAGGCGATTATCCATTCGGCCTCAACCCCGCCGGCTACACCAGCCGCAGCATGATCGTCATTTGCAAGTAGGTTGCTGCCGCCCGGCAATCTGGCGGCCAATCTCATCGTAGCTGGACTTCAACACATTACGCTGGATGTCTGGCGTCGCCAGCATCCGCGCGACGACCAAAGCTCCGATACATTGCGACAAAATGGCCCAAGCCAGGCTGTCGCTCTCCAGGATGCGCGCCCAACTCTCCTGTAGCTGACAAATCCAGCGCTCAGCCTGCTGACGAACCAGCACATCCGAACGAGCGATCTCAGCCCCCAACGCGGGTAACGCACAGCCGGATTCCGGATGTTCGACATGCGCCATGCTGAGGTAGTGCTTGAGGCACCGCTCAAGCTTTTCACGCCCCTGATCGGCGCTTAATCGCTCCAGGCTTTGACACAGCTCACGCTCGACAATTGAGGCGAACAGCTCGTCTTTCGACGAGAAATGGCTGTAGAACGCCCCGCCGCTCAAACCAATCGCCTTCATCAATCCGTCGACACCGACCGTGGCAAAACCCGACTTCTTGGCTGACACCGCGCTGCTTTCCAGCAGCCTCTCTTTGGTTTCCAACTTGTGACTGGCCGAGTAGCGCATTGCCCTCTCCTCAGGATTGATCGCCTTGACGCGTGCCAAATCGTAGCATAACGTTCGTTTAGTTAACGATCGTTTAGCAAAGGGATCAACGCATGAATAATAAGAAAGTCGTACTGGTTGTCGGCGCGGGGGATGCTACCGGCGGCGCCATTGCCAAGCGTTTTGCCCGAGAAGGCTACGTCGCCTGTGTCACCCGCCGCAGTGCAGACAAGCTTCAGCCGCTGGTCGACACCATCAAAGCCAATGGCGGTGACGCCCACGGTTTTGCCTGCGATGCGCGCAAGGAAGAAGAGGTGATAGCGTTAGTCGAACAGATCGAAAGCGAGATCGGCCCCATCGAAGCGTTTGTGTTCAATATCGGCGCGAATGTGCCCTGCAGCATTCTTGAAGAAACGGCCCGCAAGTATTTCAAGATATGGGAAATGGCCTGTTTTTCAGGTTTTCTCAATGCTCGTGAAGTCGCCAAGCGCATGGCCAAACGCCAACGGGGCACCATCCTGTTCACCGGAGCCACCGCTGGTATGCGCGGTGCCGCGGGATTCGCAGCATTCGCCGGTGCCAAGCATGGCATTCGAGCCTTGGCCCAAAGCATGGCCCGTGAACTCGGCCCCATGAACATTCATGTTGCTCATGTCGTCGTCGACGGTGCTATCGATACCGATTTCATCCGAGAGAGCTTCCCGGAAAAGTACGCGACCAAGGATGAAGACGGCATTCTCAACCCCGAGCATATCGCCGAGAACTATTGGTACCTGCACAGCCAGCCACGGGACGCCTGGACGTTCGAACTGGATTTACGGCCCTGGAGCGAACGCTGGTAAGCCCTCCCTCTACAACTATAAACAGAGTGCACCGACCATGAGCAAAACCGTGGAGTTCTTTTTCGACCTCGGCAGCCCGGCCACCTACCTGGCCTATACCCAGCTCCCCAAAATCTGTGAGCAAACCGGCAGCCAATTGATTTACACACCGATGCTGCTGGGTGGCGTCTTCAAGGCCACCGGTAACGCTTCGCCTGCAGTCATTCCGGCCAAGGGCCGCTACATGTTTCAAGACCTGGACCGCTATGCAAAACGCTATGGCGTGCCACTGAAATTCAATCCGCATTTCCCCATCAACACCCTGATGCTCATGCGTGCGGTGACCGGGATTCAGTTACGTCATCCCGAGCGCTTCCTGGCGTTTATCGACTGTCTGTTCAAGGCCCTCTGGGTCGAAGGTCGCAGCCTTGATGACCCGGCCACCGTCGCCGCCGTGTTGACACAAAACGGCTTTGACCCCGATGAAGTACTCGCCCTGACAGCCGACGAAGAGGTTAAAGCCGCCCTTAAGGACAATACCGAGAAAGCAGTACAGCGCGGTGTCTTCGGGGCGCCGAGTATGTTCGTCGACAATCAGTTGTTCTTCGGCCAGGATCGGCTGGACTTCGTGGTTGAAGCCCTGAGTTAAATCTCGACCACCAACCGCCCCTGCGCACCTCCCGCAACGACCAACTCATGAGCGGTCTCGGCAGTTTCCAGCGTGAACTGCCGAGGATCGAGCAGCGGTTTCAACTGACCCGCCTCAATCAGCCGCGTCGCATCCTGAAGAATCTGCCCGTGATGCTCACACCCCTTGCCAGTCAACAGCGGCAACAGCGTAAACACCCCGGAATAAGTCGCCCCACGAAACGACAACGGCGCAAGGCTGTGTTGGCCCCAGCCCAGACAGCTCACTACATGCCCTTCATAAACCCGAACTGCCTTGAATGAATCATCCAATACCCCACCGCCCACCGTGTCATAGACGACATCGAAGCCCTCCCCCGAAGTGAACTCAGCCACATAGTCCTCCACTGACGACGTACGATAATCGATGAACGTTGCACCAAAGCTTTCAATAAGCCCCTTATGACCCGCTGAACCCGTGGCAAACACTTCTGCACCGAAAGCCCGGGAAATTTGCACAGCAACATGTCCGACTCCACCCGCACCACCGTGAATCAGCACTTTTTGACCAGCCCGAACCCGCGCCCGATCAACCAGCCCTTCCCATGCCGTGATCAATACCAACGGCAACCCTGCCGCCTCGCGCATGCTCAGATTTTTCGGCTTGTGCGCCAGAAGCCGCGAATCAACCACCGCGAACTCCGCGAGAGAGCCCTGCGCACCACCGATTCCAGTCGCCATCGCATAGACCTCATCGCCCGACAGCCACTCACTGACGCCCTCTCCTATCGCCTCAACGGTCCCCGCGAGGTCCATGCCCAACACAGCCGGCAAAGGCTGCCGGGCATGAGCCGCCTGCCCCGAACGAATCTTCGCATCCAGCGGATTCACCCCGCTGGCCTTGATCCTCACCAGCACTTGGCCCACTCCAGGCACCGGCCGCGGCAGGGAAACCAAGCGTAAAGGGCCGTTGGCCGTGTCAACCATCAGAGCGCGCATTTCAAGTGAGTCAGTCATTTCGGCAAATTCCGTGAGAAGTGGATGTGGAATTAATCTTCTTCCAGTTCACTCATACCGATAAGACGCTATATCGCTATAGTGATCATGCCCATATGGCATCAATGAGAATTCACGTGGACACACTCAACGCAATGGCCACGTTCGTCCGGGTCGTCGAACGTGGCAGCTTCTCGGCCGTTGCCCGGGAGATGCAGACCAGCCAGCCGACTATCAGCAAGTTATTAAGGGCGCTGGAAATCAGACTGGGCGCCAAGCTGATTACCCGTAGCACCCGCCAACTGTCATTGACCGATGAAGGTCAGCGCTACTACAACGAATGCCGGCAAATCCTGGCCGCCGTGGACGCGGCGGAACAGCGTTTTCGATCAGGTCGCGAATCCGTCGCCGGCAACCTGAAAATCGGTTCATCCGTAAGTTTCGGGCGCTTGCACATTGCGCCGCGACTCCCTGCGTTTCTCAAAGCGCACCCTCAGGTTCAGATCGACCTGCAACTCAGCGATCAAAATCAGGACCTGGTCAGTGAAGGGCTGGACGTGACATTCAGAATCGGTGAGTTGGCCGACAGTGGTCTGCTCGCACGCCACGTCGGTACGACCCACCGGATCACGGTTGCAGCGCCTGACTACCTTGAGCAACACGGCGAGCCGCACACCCCGGAAGAACTCGGCGCGCACAATTGCCTGCAATTCAATTTGCTGAACAGTCAGAACCTATGGCATTACGAAAGAGGCAACCAACACCACGAAGTGCGCATCAGGGGTAATGCGCAAAGCAACAACTCCGAGGCCATTCGCGAGATGGTGCTGGGGGGATTGGGCATTGCGCTGTCGCCGGTGTGGCTATTCAGCGAGGATCTGAAGGCCGGCCGAGTGAAGGCGATTTTGCAAGACTACACGGCGCAGTCGCTGCCGATTCATGCCGTGTCCCCGGCGAATCGTCGCCAATCCGCCAGGGTCAAAGCTTTCGTGGACTACATGAGTCAGGCGCTAAAACAAGCGCCTGAACTCCAGCCCGTCAAATAGCCGCAGTACGGGTGTTCAACCATTCAAGGGCCGCGCCATCGAGCAATGGGCTCAAGCGCTCCCGCACTTCGGCGTGGTAGGCGTTGAACCACTGCTTCTCTTCCAGGGTCAGCAGCGACGGCTCCAGGCAACGGGTGTCGATCGGGCACAGTGTCAGGGTTTCGAACTTGAGGAATTCACCAAATTCGCTGGAACCCGCCTCACGGTTCAGCACCAGGTTCTCGATACGCACGCCCCAACGGCCCGGACGATAAGTGCCCGGCTCGATGGACGTGATCATGCCCGGTTGCATCGCCGTTTGCGGAGCCGCAGCAGCCTGATAGGCGATGACCTGCGGACCTTCGTGAACGTTGAGGAAGTAGCCAACGCCATGGCCGGTGCCGTGACCGTAGTCGACGCTTTCAGCCCAGATCGGCGCGCGAGCGATGGCGTCGAGCAATGGCGACAGAATCCCACGAGGGAATTGCGCGCGGGACAGCGCGATCACGCCTTTGAGGACGCGTGTGCAATCGCGTTTCTGTTCAGCAGTGGGTGTACCGACCGGGACCATTCGCGTGATGTCGGTGGTGCCACCCAGGTACTGACCGCCGGAGTCGATCAGCAGCAGACCGTCGCCCTCGATCACTGCGTGCTCTTCTTCGGTCGCGTGGTAGTGCGGCATCGCGCCATTGGCGTTGAACGCAGCAATGGTGTTGAAGCTCAGCGACACGTAGCCCGGACGGCGGGTGCGCGCGGCCGTGAGGTGTTCGTCGATGGTCAGTTCGGTGATGCGCTCACGACCCAAGGCCGAGTCCAGCCACGTGAAGAATTCGCACAGGGCGGCACCGTCCTGTTCCATCGCCTGACGAATATGCTCGGCATCGGCCAGGCTTTTTTGCGACTTGGCGAGCGTGGTCGGGTTCAGGCCTTCGACCAGTTTTACGCCTTTGTCGAGGTTATCCAGCAAACCGGCGGTGACGCGCGCCGGATCGACTTGCAGGCTCGCGCCGCTCGGCACGGCGCGCAACGCAGCAGCCACTTCGCTGTAATCGCGCAGGGTCACGCCGTCTTGTTCGAGCACCGCACGCAGTTCAGTATCGACTTTGCTCAAAGCGACGAACAGGGTGGCCTGCTCCTGACTGATCAAGGCGAAAGATACAAACACCGGATTGAACGACACATCGCCGCCGCGCAGATTAAACAGCCAGGCAATGTCATCAAGGGTCGCGATGAAATGCCAGTCAGCACCACGTTCTTTCAACACTTCGCGCAGTTTCGCCAGTTTCTCGCCACGGCTGACCGTCGCCTGCGGCGGTAAATGCTGGTAGATCGGCTCATTCGGCAATGTCGGGCGATCGCTCCAGACTTCGCTCAACAGATCGATGTCGGTCCGCAGGCGGGCACCGCGCTCTTCGAGTTTGCCACCTAGCGTACGCGCCGACGCCACGGCCATCACTGCACCGTCCACCGCGACGACGCCGCCTTCAGGGGTTTGCTCGGCCAGCCAGTCCAACGGGCCAGGTTGACCCGGTTGCAGCTTGACCAATTCGATGCCGCTGCCCTTGAGTTCCTTGGTCGCTTGCTCCCAGTAACGACTGTCGGCCCAGACGCCGGCAAAATCCGGGGTCACGATCAGTGTGCCGACCGAGCCATGGAAGCCCGACAACCACTGCCGTCCCTGCCAGTAACCCGGCAAATATTCCGACAGGTGCGGATCGGCCGACGGCACCAGCAAGGCATGAATGCCTTCGCGGCTCATCAGTTCGCGGGTTTGCGCCAGGCGCTGTGGCACCGATCCATTGATCGAAGGCTGCGTACTCATCGTGTCTCCTGCTAATCACTTCAGCTTATTGTTGAGTGCCGATCTGAGTCGGCGCTTTAAGGCGCTACTGCCAGAATGCCGGGGCACTGGCGCAGGCCGCTTTGATCAGGTGCACCGCTTGGTCGATGTCTTGCTCGGTGGTGAACCGGCCGAGGCTCAAGCGGATGGTGCGACTCGCCGAGCGGGCGTCATGCCCCAGGGCCAGCAGCACATGGGATGGCGCGTTGCTGGCGGAGTTACAGGCCGACGTCGCAGAAAAAGCGATCGAATGGCTCAACGCCGCAGAATTGAACTCACCTTCGCTGAACGTCAGGCTGAGGGTGTGGGGAATGCGCTGGGCCGGGCTGCCATTGAGGCGAACACCGGGAAGGCTCAGCAACTGCTCAAGCAACCGTTCGCGCAAGCGCACGATCGTGGCTTTCTCGTCATCGAACAGGTCGGCGGCCAAGGCGAAGGCCGCGCCCATCGCTGCGATCTGATGAGTCGCCAGGGTACCGGAGCGCAACCCGCCTTCGTGACCACCGCCGTGAATCTGAGCCTGCAAGCGTTGCTGCGCGCGCGGGCCGACGTACAACGCACCGATGCCTTTGGGACCGTAGATCTTGTGCGCGGAAAACGACATCAGGTCGACCGGCAGGCGCGCCAGATCAATGGCCACCTTGCCCGCGCCTTGAGCGGCGTCGACGTGAAACAACGCATCGCGAGCACGCACGACTTCGCCGATGGCGGCGATATCGTTGACTGTGCCGAGTTCGTTATTGACCAGCATCAGCGACACCAGAAAGGTGTCTTCGCGCATCGCTTCGCTGACTGCTTGCGCCGTGATCAAACCTTCGGCGTCAGGCACCAGGTACGTGACCGCAACCCCGGCGTCCTGCAATTGCTTCGCCGTGTCGAGAATCGCCTTGTGTTCGATCTGGCTGGTAATGATGTGCCCGCCGCTGACACCACGGGCCTGGGCCACGCCTTTGAGCGCGAGGTTGTTGGATTCAGTGGCGCCGGAGGTCCAGACGATTTGCTGCGCCGTGGCGCCAACCAGTTCGGCAACCTGCTGCCGGGCGTGCTCGACCGATTGCCTGGCTTGCTGACCATAGGCATGGGAGCTGGACGCCGGGTTGCCGAAATTGCCGGTAAAACCCAGACACTCGACCATGACCTTGATGACCCGCTCATCCACCGGCGTGGTGGCGGCGTAATCGAAATACAACGGACGCTTATTCATAAAAGACTCGCAGAGCGTGTTCCGGGATCAGGAAGCTCATGACGGAAACGTCGAGGCGCAGCCTTGTGAGCTGCGCCGATATTTCAGCACGTTAGAAATACCTGATCGGAAGCCGTTAAAGAAGAACAACTTCATTTAAAAGTGCGTAGGAACGCTCCTGAAGTCGAGCTTAACAGGCATCGGGCAACCGGTTGAAGCAATGCGTCAGCTAAAGCTTTCAAGAAGTAACGGATACAGCGACGCCACCAACAGCGCCGCCATGCCCCAGTTGAACAGGCGCAACCAGCGGCGGTCCTTCAACACATTGCGCAACAACGTGCCGCACCCGGCCCAGAGACCGACGCTCGGCAGGTTGATCAAGGCAAACACCGCCGCAATGATGATCACGTTGGTGAAATAACCCTGCATCGGCGTGTAGGTGCTGATGGCACCGATGGCCATGATCCACGCCTTTGGATTGACCCATTGGAACGCCGCTGCGCCCAGGTAAGTGATGGGTTTGCTTTCGCCGTTCTCGCTCTCGGAGACCGGACCTGAATGGGCGATTTTCCATGCCAGGTACAGCAGATACGCCGCGCCGACGTAACGCAGCACGGTATAGAGCAAAGGATAGGTTTTAAACACGGCACCGAGGCCGAACCCGACGGCGACCACCAGGACAAAGAAACCACAGGTGACGCCCAACATATGCGGGATGGTGCGGTTAAAGCCGAAGTTCACACCCGATGCCAGCAACATGGTGTTGTTGGGGCCGGGAGTAATCGAGGTGACGAGCGCAAACAAGGCCAAGCCCATCAGCAGATCGAGTGAAAGCGTCATCAGCGGCAGTCCATGAGGGTCAATCGGGTGTTAAGACCCTATCGCACGCCTTGCCGGAAACCCATGGACAGTTACGTGAAACTTCGAGCAGTACAGTTTTCGATCAGCTTGGACGACCATGAAGCTGTACAGCACGTTCGGCGTTCATCTCGCCCTGTTTATCGAAGCTGAACGACTTTTGCGGTTGACCGAGCAAGGCGGCTTTCTTCGCGTGGTATTCCTCGAAGGACAGGCCACGACGATTCAAATCCTCTAGCGCCAATTCCTTTGATTCCTCGGCGGTGTACGGCCGCAATTCCGGTGAAACATGACTGGCACATCCGGCAAGCACAGAGACCGCGAGCAGCAGAAAAGTGGCGATTAGAGGTTTCATTTTTGGCGTCCTGCATCTGGGTTCGGGGGAATGAACACAGGCTACTCGCGCGGCTTGGCGGGCAGAAATCAACGCTCTCAATAGTGGCTATCGACTTTGGTAAACACTCTCCAGGTACGCCAACACATATTCATTAACGAACTATAAATATTTATTTTTTGCCGATTGGCGTCTACGCCACCGAAGCCGATTTCTCCAACTACCAAATAACAGGTGAGCCCTTGAAGGCCCGCATTCGTCTTGCTGCAGAAAGCGCAATCAGGTGCACACCGCTGCCCTGCTGGGCCTGAGCCGAAACGTGACGCGCACGCGGCTGATCAAGATCGGCGAACTGGCCGTGAACAAACGCCGGGTGATGGAGAATGTCCAGGGCGAGCGGGTGATGCAGTTGTCGATTTAACCCACCAGGCGGCAGTGCAGCGCGTTGTCGTGGCTGAGCGCCAGGCTGTGCAGCACCTGGAACGAGCCGAACGTCACGGTCTTCGCCTGATGCGCGCGGATCAGCTGCCAGAAATCCTGTTCGCCACTTTCGAAACTGCGAAAGGCCGCCTCTCCCGCCGCGCGGGTTTGCCATTGCAGGTAGTTGAGCACCCGCCGGCCGTCGTCGCTGGCCTGGATGCTGGCACTCAGAAAACCACTGAAATCCCGGGCCAGACGCTCGGTCTGCCGGGACAACGCCGACACCAGTGCAGGCTGCTGATGCGGTTCGATCTCGAACTCGATCAGTTGGGTAAAGCTGCGATTGTTCTCTGACGATTGCATGAATAGTCCCCCTCACGTGTCAGGCGGATCTTGCGATCCGAAGGCCTGCAGGGTAAAACCTCGAGTTAACTAGAGGTCAAGCAGGATTTTTAAATGATCACCCCGGACACTCTGCACAAGGAACTCACCGTCGGCCAATTGGCCGCCCGCAGCGGTGTGGCGGTCACGGCGCTGCACTTTTATGAATCGAAGGGGCTGATAAACAGCACGCGCAATCAGGGCAACCAGCGGCGCTATCCACGGGAAGTGTTGCGGCGGGTGGCGCTGATCAAAGTCGCGCAGCGCCTGGGGATTCCGTTGGCGGAGATCGGTGAGGCGTTGAAATCGCTACCGGATAACCGCGCACCGACGGCGGCGGACTGGAAGGTGTTGTCGGCGCAATGGAGTCAGGACCTGGATGAACGGATCAATCAGTTGACGTTGCTGCGCGACAAGCTCAATGGCTGCATCGGGTGTGGGTGTTTGTCGATGGAGGCGTGTCCGTTGCGTAATTTTGGCGATGTGCTGGGGGAACAGGGGCCGGGAGCGCAGCTGCTGGAATTGGGGACAGGTCCGAAATAGCGACGCGGCTATCACGGGGCAGGATGAACTGCCGATCCTCATCCGAATTCAACGCATTGGCCAGTTTCTGCAAGGCCGGATCATTGATGTTGTCCGGCCGCGCCGCCAGAAATTCGATGTACAGGCCCCTGCCCTTCTCGACAATCAACGCGCTGTTGGTGTCGATCCCCGCTTCCAGCGCGTCGTTGGCAATGACAAACGCCAGGTTGACCTGACTCACCGAGCGCGAGTTCTCTACAACTGTATTTAACAGAGCCATTGCAGCTTCTGTGCCGAGCCCCCCTGCTTTCGGGGGGGGGGTGACGGGAATTTATCAGCGTTTCTGATGATGCAGCCGAGCAATCTGCTGCCGCGCTGTTGCTGGCTGAACAGTGTGGCTGCTCGTCGGGTGCTCGGCTGGCAACACGACGCTGACCTATATTTATTCGGCCGGAAATCGGCGCAGGACACTTTCCACCCACAACAACAAACAGGGAGATTCATCATGAGCGTCAAACCCATTCCAGAGGGTTATCACAGCATCACCCCGTATCTGGGCATTCAAAAAGCGGCCGAAGCGATCGAGTTCTACAAGAAGGCCTTTGGCGCCATCGAAGTCATGCGCCTGGCCATGCCCGATGGCGGCATTGGTCACGCCGAACTGAGGATCGGCGACTGCCCGATCATGCTCGGCACGCCATGTGATCAGGGGCCGTTGAGCAACCCGGACAAGTCGCCGTCAGTGGGTCTGCATCTGTATGTGACGGATGTGGACAAGTCCTATAAACAGGCGATTGATGCGGGTGGCACGGTGGTGTCCGAGGTTAAGGATCAGTTTTATGGCGACCGCTCCGGGACGTTGAAAGATCCGTATGGGCATTTGTGGTTTTTGGCCACGCGCAAGGAAAACCTGACTCAAGCGCAGATTGAGCAGCGGGCGAAGGAGATGTTTCAGCAGGGTTGAGAGCTTTGTCGCCTGATCGGGCCCCATCGCGAGCAAGCTCGCTCCCACAGGTACAGCGGTGATCCTGTGGGAGCGCGCTTGCTCGCGATGGGGCCATCCCCAACATCGCAAATCCCCCCGGTAACAACTTCTCGCCAATAAGAAACATTTACTTTCATCTCCCCCTTCGGGATTTCTGTTCCTCATCCGTCTTATAGAGATGCAGTCGGCGTGCGCCCGCAACAGCCATCGCCGGCCTTTTCATGGACCTCATCGCTGGGAAGCCCGCAGCAGAGGTTCTCTCATCGATACAAGACCTTTAATCATGTCGAAGAAATCCCGTTCCAAACTCTGGTTTCTGGTCCACAGCTGGCTGGCATTACCGATCTGGTTTTTCGTGCTGATTGTCTGTGTCACCGGCACATTGGCGGTGATCAGTCAGGAAATCGTCTGGCTGGCCAACCCGCAAATGCGCGCCAGCCAGCCGTCGGACGATGCGCCGTTACTCAGCTATGACCAGATCATCGCGGCAATCAAACAGGCCGAACCGGACACGCTGGTCGAATCCATCAGCCGCCCCGATGAATCCCACTTCGCCCTCGACGTCAGCGTCAGCTACCCCGACGGCCGCTCGGTGACCGTGTACGTCAACCCGTACAGCGGCGTTATTCAGGGCACCGCCCCGGCCTTCGATTTCAAGGCGTTTACCCGCGCGTTGCACGGCTGGTGGCTGGTGCCGTTCACCAATGGCTACAGCTGGGGCTGGTACCTGGTGTCCTTCTTGAGCCTGCCGCTGCTGGCCTCGCTGGTCACCGGGCTGGTGGTCTACAAAAAATTCTGGAAGGGCTTCTTCCGGCCGACCCTGCGTATTCGTCATGGCGCGCGGATTTTCTGGGGCGACTTTCATCGCCTCAGTGGCATCTGGTCGATCTGGTTTATTGCGGTGATTTCCATCACCAGCACCTGGTTCCTGATTCAGGCGTTCATGTTCGATAACCAGGTCTCGATTTCCACCGCGCCGGTGGCCCTGGTGGTGCCGCGTGAAAGCGTACCGGTGAGCAGCGATGGCTCCCCTGCACCGACGATCAGCCTCGAAACCGCGATTGCCCAGGCCAAGGAACGCATTCCCGGCCTGGAAGACAGCTTCGTCAGCCTGCCCGCCAATGCCTACAGCTACTTGTCGGTGGGTGGACGCAGTTGGTATCCGCTGATGTACCAGACGGCCGATATTAACCCATACACCGGCGACGTCGCCGCCACGCGCTTGCTGTCGGACCGCAGCGGCCTGGAGCTGGTGACCGAGTCCATGCGCCCCTTGCACACCGGTGATTTCGGCGGGATCTGGATCAAGCTGATCTGGTTCTTCTTCGGTTTGATCCTGAGCATGATGGTCCTCAGCGGCCTGCTGATCTGGACTAAACGTACCGCCCTCGCCACCGCCAACGCTCTCAAGCGCAGCCACAAACAGCCACGGGTGCAAGCCGCGACGGAGGTCAGCCAATGAACGCGCACGCCAAGCAAACACCGGACTCGACCCTGCGCCGCTTCTGGCTCAAATGGCGCTTCCATATCAACGTTCTGCTGTTGTTGGTGCCACTGGGGTTCATGCCCAAATACTTCGCTGACGAGGCGCTGTTTCGCGGCGATACCGGGCTCGGTGAGCGGGAGATAGGGGAAATCCAGGTCGGCCCGTGGAGCCTGCGCCTGGCCGAACTGCGCAATGAAGCCCCGACGCTCGACGGACCCGCCGGCCACATGAAGAACTTCACCGCCGCGCTGTGCGACAGCTGCCGCGATCAGGTCAAGGCGACTTACCTGCGCATCGGCAAACCGCGCAGCCTGCGGGCCGCCGGGGTGATTTTCTTCGGCACGCCGCATCGCATGGGCGCCATGGTGCCGATCCCGGAAAAGACCAAGGCTGACGCCGAGCTGTGGATCACCATGGAAGGCTGGGACGGCGCGATGCACCAGGCCGCCCTCCCCCTGAGCCAGGCATCGCCGGCCACCGTCGCGTGGCTGAACCAACAAGGAGGCAAACCATGATCAGCATTTTTCGCCCACTTCAAACTGTGTTGCTGGTGCTCTGCGCCGGATTCAGTGCCAGCGCGCTGGCGCACAACCCGATGTGCGAATGCAAAGCCGTCGATGCCGAACAGATCAAATGCATAGGCGGCTTCTCCGACGGCAGCGGCGCACCGGGCGTGACCCTGGACGTGATCGGCTACGACGAAACCATTCTGGTGCCGGGCAAGCTCGGCGCCGATTCCACGCTGACCTTCAAGAAACCCGGCGCGGAATTTTATGTGCTGTTCGACGCCGGTCCCGGCCACGTCGTCGAGATCGACCAAGCGGACATCGAAACCCCATGAGTACGCCCACCACATACGTCGTCCGTCCGGCTGGTGCCGGCCATGAAACCCTTTATGTGCTGCTGTTGTGCCTGATGATTCTGGCGGTGGCCGGCTCGGTGGTTGCCTGGCGCCACGAGTCCCAGGCCGTGAGCAGCGTCGGCAGCCATCAACTGGATGCCCGCCGCGACTTGCGCGCGTCCGAGCAAGGGATCTACGCCGACCTGCGAGTAACGCTGGACGAGATTCACCTGCTGCAACAGGAACAGCAAACCCTGCCAACACCTGAAGCCCTCGCCGAGGAAGGTTTTGCACCCTTCGCCCAAGACGCCAGCTCCGTCAGTCGTGGCGCCCATCAATGGCAATTGCTCGACGCCAAGGCGTACTTCGGCCAGAGCCAGGCACCCGCCGTGGCCGGTTCGTTTTTGATGCGCCTGACCGCTGGCGACGAGGCACCGGACATCTGGCTCCACCGCGCCACCGACCTCCAAGCCCCGACCGACCTGACGGACGCCGCCCTCGAAAGCACCGGCTGGCAACTGATCGTCGCGCAATTCGATGCCGGCGTGACCCGCCAGCATCGGCACTGACCCCTCGCCTTCAACCGAGAGAAGACCGCTTTCCCATGCCTATTTCATCTTTCCTGCGCCTGCTATCGGTCGGCTTGCTGGCCTGCCTGCTGACTCCTCTGGCCCATGCCGACGACGCCAAACGCCTGCGCATCGGCATCACCCTGCACCCTTATTACAGCTACGTCGCCAACATCGTCGGCGACAAGGCTGATGTGGTGCCGCTGATTCCGGCCGGTTTCAATCCGCACGCCTACGAGCCCCGCGCCGAGGACATCAAGCGCATCAGCGGACTGGACGTGATCGTGCTCAATGGCGTCGGTCATGACGACTTCGCCGACCGCATGATTGCCGCCAGCGAAACCCCGAACATCACGGTGATCGAAGCCAACGAAAACGTGCCGCTGCTGGCCGCCACTGGCGTCGCCGCACGCGGTGCGGGCAAGGTGGTCAACCCGCACACGTTCCTGTCGATCAGCGCCTCGATTGCCCAGGTCAACAACATCGCCCGGGAACTGGGCAAGCTTGATCCGGCCAACGCCAAGACCTATACGCAAAACGCCCGCGCCTACGGCAAACGTCTGCGGCAGATGCGCGCCGACGCCTTGGCGAAGCTGACCCAGGCACCCAACGCCGCACTTCGCGTGGCCACCGTTCACGCGGCTTACGATTACCTGCTGCGTGAATTCGGCCTCGAAGTCACTGCGGTGGTTGAACCTGCGCACGGCATAGAACCGAGCCCGAGTCAGTTGAAAAAGACCATCGACCAACTGCGCGAACTGGACGTGAAAGTGATCTTCTCGGAGATGGATTTCCCCTCCACTTACGTCGACACCATCCAGCGTGAATCCGGGGTGAAGCTGTACCCGCTGTCGCACATTTCCTATGGCGAATACACCGCCGACAAGTACGAAAAGGAAATGACCGGCAACCTCAACACTGTGGTCCGGGCGATACAGGAGTCGGGTCAATGACTGCTCAAGAAAACCTCTCGGCCCAAACCAGCGGCCCGACCTTGGACTTCAGCGATGTCAGCCTGACCCTCGGGCGTACAACGATCCTCGACAACGTGACCTTTCAGGTTTCCCCCGGCAGTGTGCACGCGCTGGTCGGCCCCAACGGCGGTGGCAAGAGTTCGCTGATCAAGACCCTGCTCGGACAGATGCCGCATCAGGGGAAGCTGAGCCTGCAATGGCCGGACATACCCGGGACCATCGGCTACGTGCCGCAAGCCCTGGAGTTTGATCGCGGCCTGCCCATGACCGTCGACGATTTCATGGCCGCCATGTGCCAGCGCCGCCCGGCGTTCCTCGGTTTGAGCAAACACTACGCCGCCGCGATCGGTGAAGCGCTGGAACGGGTCGGCATGCAGGACAAACGCAAACGGCGCATGGGCGCATTGTCCGGCGGTGAGCGTCAACGGGTATTGCTGGCTCAAGGGCTGATCCCGGCGCCGCAACTGCTGGTGCTCGACGAACCGATGTCGGCGCTGGATGAAGCCGGTATCCGGGTGTTCGAACGGCTGCTCGGCGACTGGCGCCAAAGCGGCATCACCGTGCTGTGGATCGAGCACGATCTGGAGGCCGTCGGGCGCCTGGCGGATCGCGTCACCGGGCTCAATCGCCGGGTGTTGTTCGATGCCACGCCGAAACAGGCCCTGACCCCGGAACGTCTGCTGACTCTGTTTTCCACCCATCCACGGAGCGCTGCCAAATGAGCTACGAAGCCTTTCGCTTGATGGTTCAGGGCTGGGCGTCTTCGGGGTATCTGCCCGAGGCGCTGGCCTACGGATTTGTGGTCAACGCACTGCTCGCCGGCCTGTTGATCGGCCCGGTACTCGGTGGATTGGGCACATTGGTGGTGGTCAAGCGCTTCGCGTTTTTCTCCGAAGCGGTGGGTCATGCGGCGTTGACCGGCGTGGCCATCGGCATCCTGCTCGGCGAGCCCTACACCGGGCCTTATGGCAGCCTGTTCGGTTACTGCCTGCTGTTCGGCATTTTGCTCAATTACCTGCGCAACCGCACCGGCCTGGCGCCGGATACCTTGATCGGCGTATTCCTGTCGGTGTCGCTGGCATTGGGCGCGAGCCTGCTGCTGATTCTGGCGGGCAAGATCAACGTGCACATTCTGGAAAACGTGTTGTTCGGATCGGTGTTGACCGTCAACGGTAACGATCTGGCGGTCCTGGCCATCGTCGGTTCGCTGGTCATGGCGCTGGCCTTGCCACTGTACAACCGCATCATGCTCGCCAGTTTCAACCCGCAATTGGCGGCGGTGCGCGGGGTGGCGGTGAAGACCCTGGATTACCTGTTTGTGATTCTGGTGACGCTGATCACCGTGGCCGCGGTGAAGGTCATCGGCGCGATTCTGGTCGGCGCGCTCCTGGTGATTCCAGCCGCCGCCGCGCGCTTGCTCAGCCAGTCGCTCAAAGGCTTTTTCTGGTGTTCGGTGCTGATCGCCACGGTGAGCACGCTGTGCGGGATTCTGGCGCCGATTGTGTTCGACTTGCCCATCCCGTCCGGTGCCGCGATCATTTTGGTGGCCGGTATCGCTTTCGCCCTGTCCGCCATTGCGCGCGGTGTCGTCCCCAGCCTCAAAGGGAATCTCGGATAAATGGTTTTTTCTCTGCGTCAATTGACCCTGGCCGTGGCGCTCTGCGGGCTGGTCAACACCTCGTTTGCGGCGGACAACGCCAAACCACTGCATGTGCTGGCGTCCTTGCCAATCACTTACGGCTTGGGTGAAGTCTTGCTCAAAGGCACTGACGTCAACCTTGAACGTGCCGCACCGGCGAACCTGCCTGGCAGCCGTCAGACCGCGTACTTCACCGGCCGTGGTGCCCCGGCGCTGGCCAAACTGGCAACCCACGCCGACGCGGTGATCGGTCTGCGGTCACTGTGGGCGGATGATCCGCTGTACCCGATCTCCCGTCGCAGCAACATTCGCATTGTCGAAGTCGACGCCGCGCGCCCGGTGGACGGCGCCCTGCCCGGCATCGCCGTGCAGCCGGACAACAAGGTCGAGGGTTTGAACAGTCAGCCTTGGTTGTCCAGCAACAACATGGGGCGGATGGCGGACGTGATGGCCGCCGATCTCGTGCGCCTGGCACCAGAAGCCAAACCTGCAATCGAGGCTAACCTGGCGGCGCTGAAACAGCGCTTGCTCAAGTTCAGCGCCGACAGCGAAGCGCGGCTGGCCAGTGCTGACACTCTCAGTGTGATGAGCCTCAGTGATCACTTTGGCTATTTGATGGGCGGGCTCAATCTGGAGCTGATCGGGATCGATGCACGCCCGGATGCCGAGTGGACGCCGGAAGCGCTCAAGCGATTGGGCGCGACGTTGAAGGACAACGAGGTGGCGGTGGTGTTGCATCATCGGCAGCCTTCGGACGCGGTGAAAGCGGTGATCGCCGAGGCCGGTAGCCGGTTGGTGGTGTTGAGTGTGGATGCCGCGGATCCGGTGGCGGAGCTGGAGAGGAATGTGGACTTGGTGATCAAGGGGTTGAACGGGGTTTAAGTCAGTTGGACCGCGTTATCGTTTATCGCTGGCAAGCCAGCTCCCACTGGGATATGTGTCACACCCCGAATCCAATGTGGGAGCTGGCTTGCCAGCGATGAAGGCCTGATAAACAACACAACTTTCAGGCATGAAAAAGCCCGCTGACCTTCGCGGTTCAGCGGGCTTTTTCGTACGGTCAATCAGTGAGCCACTGCCGCCTGCTCTTCCATCTTGCGACGCAGACTCAGCGGGCGCATGTCCGTCCAGGTTTCTTCAATGTAAGCCAGGCATTCCTTTTTCAAACCGCTTTTGCCCACGGTGCGCCAGCCTTCCGGCACGGCTTTGTAGTCAGGCCAGATTGAGTATTGCTCTTCGTGGTTGACCACGACTTGAAAGAGGATGTCCTCGCGGTCGAATACTGAAGTCATGGGCGTTTCTCCATCGCTGTAGGGTGGGCTGCGCGGCGTGCGCAGCCGTTATGTAGAAAGAACGTTCAGGGCGGCAAAAAATTTAGAGACTGGCGGTGGCAGCGGTCATGGCCCGACCGAAAATCCCGGCCACCTGATCGATTTCAGCCGCCGTGATCACCAGCGGTGGCAGGAAGCGCACCACGCCGCCGTGACGGCCACCCAGCTCGAGAATCAACCCGCGCTTGAGGCATTCGCGCTGCACCAACGGCGCCAGTGCAGCCGATATCGGCGCATGACCCTGAGCGTCCGGTGCACCGGACGGGTCGACCAGCTCAACGCCGAGCATCAAGCCACGACCGCGGATGTCGCCCATGTGCGGGAAGTCCCGCTGCAGGATGCGCAGGTGTTCGCTCAAGCGCTCGCCCATCGCGGTCGCGTGCTCGCACACCTTGTGTTCGACCAGATAACGCATCACCGCGGAACCGGCGGCCATGGCCATCTGATTGCCACGGAAGGTCCCGGCATGCGCGCCCGGCAGCCAGGTGTCGAGCCAGTCGCGGTAAACCACCACTGCCAGCGGCAAGCTGCCGCCGATGGCTTTGGACATCACCACCACGTCCGGAATGATCCCGGCGTGTTCAAAGGCAAACATCTTGCCGGTGCGAGCGAAACCGCTCTGGATTTCATCGACGATCAAAGCCACGCCAGCCTTTTCGGTGATGCGGCGCACGCCGCGCAGCCAATCGAGATCCGCAGGTATTACGCCGCCTTCGCCCTGTACCACTTCCACAATCACCGCGGCCGGTAATTGCACGCCGGCCTCGGGATCATTCAGCAGGTTTTCCAGGTAGTTCAGATTGACCTGCACGCCCTGCGCCCCACCGAGGCCGAACGGGCAACGGTAATCGTAGGGATAGGGCATGAACTGCACACCGCTGCTGAGCAAAGCACCCAATGGCTTTTTCGGCCCAAGGCTGCCCATCAGGCTCAATGCGCCCTGGCTCATGCCGTGATAACCACCCTGGAACGACAACACGGTGCTGCGTCCGGTGGCGGTGCGCACCAGTTTCAGCGCGGCTTCCACCGCGTCGGTGCCGGTCGGGCCACAAAACTGGATTTTCGCCTCGGCAGCCAATGCCGGCGGCAGCAGCCCGAACAGGTCCTGCACAAACTGGTCCTTGACCGGCGTGGTCAGGTCGAGCGTGTGCAGCGGCAGTTCATCGCTCAGCACTTGCCGGATCGCTTCGATCACCACCGGATGGTTGTGCCCCAGCGCCAGCGTTCCGGCACCGGCCAGACAGTCGATGAAATGGCGCCCTTCGACGTCCTCGATATAAATGCCCTTGGCGCGTTTCAGCGCCAGGGGAATACGCCGTGGGTAGCTGCGGGCATTGGATTCCTGCTGGTTTTGACGGGCCAGCAGCGGCGATTCATTGAACTGGTACAGCGTTTCGGCAGGCGTCGGGACGATCCGGGCCGGCTGATCTTCGATAAGGCTGGTAGCGACTGACATTTCTCGACCCCTCAATAAGGTTTCCTGTTCTGGAAACGCATCAGGGGCTCAAGGATTTAGAGCGTCGACAACGCTTTGTGCATGGGAACCGCCTGAAGCCCGGCCACCGTGAAGGTTTCAGCGCAGGCCTGGTAACCCAGATGCCGGTAAAAGGCCTCGCCGGTTCGGGTGCTGTTGAGTCGTGCCTGGTGCACACCTTGCTCGATCAACCAGCCTTCAAGGTCGCGCACCAGCGCTTGCCCGACACCGCGGCGGAACCATTCCGGCTGCACGTAACAGAACGCGACCTTGCCGCTGATGCTGGCCATCGCGACGCCAACCGGTTTGTCATGCAACAGGGCGATGTTGAGGTACAACCGCGGGTCAGCCAGCCAGGGCTGGACGTGGCCGATGGTTTTGTTCTGGACCCAGGTGGCGACGGTGCGCGGGTCATTGCGGTGATCCAGTGCACACCCCACCCGAATGGAGCGCTCGAGGATACGGCTGATGATGCCCGCGTCGGCGGAGGTTGCCTTGCAGATGTGAACCGATGCTTCCATGGCGCTGTTACCTCAATCCATTGAGAAAAAGCTGCCGGGGACGATAGCGCTGACGGCCGGCAAAAGGCCAATGAAGAGAAGTTACATTTGATGTGCAACACAGATCCCCTGTGGGAGCGAGCTTGCTCGCGATAGCGGTGGCACATCCAGAATTGATGTGACTGACAAATTGCTATCGCGAGCAAGCTCGCTCCCACAGGGTTTGGGGGTGTGAGTTAGATTGTTTGCAGGGGCATGGTCAGTTCAACCCGCAACCCATCCGGTCGGCTGTCGAACCGCAACGTGCAGCCGCAGCGCTGGACAATTGCCTGAACAATCGCCAGCCCCAACCCGCAACCGGTGCTCTGGCCATTGCGCCAGAAGCGTTGGGTCAGGTGCTGCAGGTCGTCTTCGGCAATCCCCGGTCCATGGTCGCGAACCAGAAAACGCGCACGATTGCCGGTGGTCTCCAGGCTCAATTCCACGGCGCCATCGCCGGGCGTATGGCGCAAGGCGTTGTCCAGCAGGTTACGTAACGCGGCAATCGACAACACGGCGGGCATTTGCACCGGCGCACTGGAGAACGTGTTCGGCATCTGCAGCTTGATGCGCTGCCGATCCCCGCTGGCGGCGTCCTGGATGGCCAGTTTCGCCACTTGTTCAGCGCTGCACTGTACGCCGTCGTCGAACGACAAACTGCCCTCGACCCGCGCCAGCAACAGCAGTTGTTCAAGAGTCCGGTGCATGCGGTCGGCGCCCTCTTCGGCGCGGGCCAGGGATTGGTCCCGCGCCGCGCCGTCGGTCATGCGCGCCACTTGCAGGTGGGTCTTGATCGCGGTCAGGGGGCTGCGCAATTCGTGCGCCGCATCGCCGGTCAGACGTCGTTCACGTTCGATGGTCTTGCCGATGCGCTGGAACAGCTGATTCTGCGTGTCCAGCAGCGGTTGCAGTTCACTAGGCAGCGGCTGTATCTGCAACGGTTCGAGGGAGTCGGCGCTACGCCGCATCAGCGCATCGCGCATCCGGTTGAGCGGTGCCAGCCCTTGGCCGATGCCCAGCCACAGCAGGCACAAACAGCCGAGCAACGCCACACCCACCGGCACCGACGCGGCCAGCAGGATCGACATGTTCAGCGCCTCGCGCTCGATTTGCCGGTCGGCGGTGGTGATGCGCAGATCGCCGCGCGCCAGGGTGAAACTGCGCCACGGTGCGCCGTCGATCATTTGGTCGTGAAAGCCCATTTTCTCGGCTTCCAGGGTTTGCTGCGGATCGGTGTGACTGCGGGCGAGGATTTCGCCACGCAATGAACTGACCTGACAGGCCATGCCGCCGGGGACATTCAATTGTTCAGCGCTGAAATGGGTGCCCTCGCCCTTGGTCGGCAACGCGGGCAATTGCTCCATCAGGCCGGCGACCATGCGCGCTGAAGCCACCAGCCGCTGATCGAGGGAAAACATCATTTGGTTTCGCAGGTCGCTGAGCATCCAGGCCGCCGCCAGGGCCCAGATCAAGGCAAAAGCGGCGCCGAGGGTCAGGCTCAGGCGCAAACGCAGGCTCATCACTTCGAGGGTTCTCCGCCATCAGCCGGCCCCAGGCGATAGCCCAGGCCGCGCACGGTTTCGACGATGCCGTTACCGAGTTTGCGCCGCAGGTGATGGATGTGCACGTTGAGGGCGTTGCTTTCCAGTTCGTCGTTGAAACCGTAGACGCTGTCCTTGAGTTGCTCGGTGGAGAGCACGCGCCCGCGGTTATGCAGCAAGGCTTGCAACAACGCCTGCTCGCGACGCGACAGGTCCACCGGTTGACCGCCGAGCAGGGTTTCGCGGCTGCTGGGGTCGTAGGTCAGCGCACCGTGTTCGATCAGGTTGACGCTGCGCCCCGCCACCCGGCGCAGCAACGTGTGCAGACGCGCAGCCAGTTCGCGCAGGTCGAACGGTTTGAGCAGGTAATCATCGGCGCCGGCTTGCAAGCCATCGACCCGATCCGTCACTGAATCACGCGCGGTGAGAATCAGTACCGGAATCTCCAGACCGTTGTGACGCAGTTGCTGCAACAGCTTCAGACCGTCCTCGTCGGGAAGGCCGAGGTCGAGCACCATGACATCGAATTCAGCAACCTTGAGCATCGCGCGCGCAGACGACGCGGTGGCGACGTGCTCGACGGTCAGGCCTTGCGCGGTCAGGCCGGCAACAATGCCGCTGGCGATCAGCTCATCGTCTTCGCAAACCAGTACATGCATGGGAGCTCCCGGAGCAAAAAAAACCAGTGAAGCAGCTGAGGATTAAGCCGCAATTATGGCAAGGCATGTCGCTGACGAGAAGCGACGGCTTTGGCTGGCCATCGTACCGATTTACATCAGGCCTTTTTTATAAAAACGGCAGATTTTGAAACAGACACAAACAGCCTCATAAAAGACTTAAGAGAACTGGTTGACTCACGATATTGTGAGGCGGGAATCAGGCATCGAAAAAAAAACACTTCGAAAGATATTACCCCTCTATTTAAAGCCACTTTAACTTGACTGAAAGGATTCAGATCATGCCAACACTCGAACAGTGTATTGCCGTCGATTGGCGCGCAGGAAAAGACAGAATTTATTTCTTCTTCAAAGACACCGACACTTACGCTCGCTTCAATATCGGCGACCAGGAAGTCCCTGCTGGATATCCTTCCCCTGTCAGTGGAAGTTGGGGAACATTCGATAACCACGTCAAGAACCTGCGATTTGGCTTTGCCACGACCGGGCTGACACTGGATAAGCCGATGGATACGTCTGACCTGGATATTCTGTGGTTATTCTATTATGACGGCGATACGCCCATGGTCTGCGCCTACAATCAGGACACTGATTCGGTCCTGCAAACAAGCACCATCCGGTCTTCCAAATGGCGTCTGTTGCTGCCTTACTTTGACCGGATCGTTGCGGGGACATGGTGGCAAGTCAACCGCAGTTCATTGTTCCGATTCATCATGAATGACGGAAACTCTCTTTACCTGGACTGGGATGAGGTGCCCCGCGCCCCTCTGCGTGACTACGCAGACGATAAATATGACGACAACCTCTTTAACCCTGTTGAGACACCCATTCAAACGATAAAACTCGAGCCCATCACAGAATCCACGTGGCCAGGTCTGGCGCTTTACAAAGACCGCATTATTACAGCGGCGCAAAACGATCGAACCTTTGCCGACAACGCGCTCTATGTTTTTCTGACCGGCAATCAGTACCTGATCTATAACATCCCGCAAAACCGCCTGGTGTCCGGCCCGCACGCAGTAGACAACCAGTCCTGGCCTGGCCTGTTGCGCAGCTGATGACTTGAACAGTAGCGGCTGCCCTCTGATCAGCTCAGCGGGCAGCACCGGCGGCGGTTAATCATCGGTTAATCGCCGCCTCCCATTGTGCACCTCACTTGCACAGGGATAAGGCTTACCCATGCGTCAACTGATTCTTTTTTTTGTTCTCTTGATCTCGGGTGTGGCCCAGGCAGGGACCAATCCGTTCGATACCAAACCTGAATTCCTGCCCGTGGAAAAGGCCTTTGTCTTGACCTCCGAGCGCCTTGAATCAGGCGAAACTCAGCTCTTCTGGCAAATTACCGACGGTTATTACCTTTACCAGAAACGCCTTAAATTCGAAGCATTGCCCCCGGAGCAGCGCCCGCAGTTGCCCGAAGGCGAAGCGCACAGTGATGAATTCTTCGGCGAACAACAGGTGTATCGCCAAGGCCTTGAGCTGAAGATTCCAGCGGGCGCCACCGGTCAGATCAAGGTGGGCTTCCAGGGCTGTGCCGATGCCGGTTTGTGCTATCCACCGCAGACTCAGGTCGTGGACCTGGGCGGCAGCATTGCAGGCACAACCAACGAAGCACCGGATCAAGCCCTGGCCAGCGGCCTGCAACAACGGGCGCTGGGCTGGAGTTTGCTGGTGTTCTTCGGCCTGGGGCTGTTGTTAGCCTTTACGCCTTGCTCGTTGCCGATGCTGCCGATTCTGGCCGGGTTGATCGTCGGCAGCGGCGCCACCCCCAAACGCGGCTTTGCGCTGGCGACCAGTTACGTGGTGAGCATGGCGCTGGTGTATGCGGCGATGGGCGTGCTGGCCGCGCTGCTCGGGGCGAACCTGCAGGCGCTGTTGCAGAACCCGTGGCTGCTGGGCAGCTTCGCGGCGATATTTGTCCTGCTGGCGTTGCCGATGTTCGGTTTCTTCGAGCTGCAACTGCCGGTGGCGGTGCGGGACCGGCTGGAAAATGTATCGCGCAATCAGCGTGGCGGCAGCCTGACCGGTGCCGGTGTGCTCGGGGCCTTGTCGGGGTTGCTGGTCGGTCCGTGCATGACCGCGCCATTGGCCGGCGCCCTGCTCTACATCGCGCAAAGCGGCAATGCGCTAAATGGCGGGCTGATTCTGTTTGCCATGGGCATCGGCATCGGTGTGCCGCTGTTGTTGCTGGTGACCGTGGGCACTCGTTTCCTGCCCAAACCCGGCGCCTGGATGAACCTGCTCAAAGGCATCTTCGGCTTCCTGTTCCTCGCCACCGCGCTGCTGATGTTGCGCCCGGTGCTGGATCAATCGCTGTGGATCGGTTTGTGCGGCGCCTTGCTGCTGATCGCCGCCTACAGTGCCTGGAAACAGTCGGAAGGTTTCGGCCGCGTCGCCCATCTGTTCGGCGCCAGTGCGCTGTTGCTTGGGATGTGGGGCGGTCTGCTGATGATTGGCGCCGCCGGGGGCAGTGATGATTGGCTCAAACCGTTGCAGGTCTACAGCGCCTCAGCGTCTTCCGGTCATGCCGCTCGCCCGACCGGCCATGACGCGTTCACCACGATCAACAGTGCGCAAGCGCTGCAACAGGAACTGGACGCCGCCCAGGCCCAGGGCCAATGGGTGCTGCTGGACTACTACGCCGACTGGTGTGTGTCGTGCAAGGTCATGGAAAAGCAGGTGTTCGGCAAACCCCATGTGATGGAAGCGTTGAGCGATGTGCGCTTGCTCCGGCTGGACGTCACCGCCGACAATGCCGCCAGCCGCGAACTGCTCGGCCGTTATAAAGTGCCGGGGCCACCGAGTTTTCTGTGGATCGGCGCCGACGGCGAAGAGCGTCGCAGCCAGCGCATCACCGGCGAGGTCGATGCCGACACCTTCCTGCAACGCTGGACCACTACCCGAGACGCCCGTTAATGCTGACCTTTACCCTCGGCACCTTTGCCATCGCGCTTAACCATCTGCTGCTGATCAGTGCCTTGGCACTGGCGACATTTGTCGGCTGGCGGGTGGCCAAACGGGGTGGCGAGAACCCCGAGTCGGTGCTGTTCAGCCTGTTCCTGATGGGAATGCTGGCGGCCCGTGTCAGTTTCGTCGCCATTTACTGGACGCACTATCGCAACGATCCGTGGCAAATCATCGACCTGCGCGACGGCGGTTTTCTCGCCTGGCCAGGGGTGATTGTGCTGCTGCTCGCCACGCTGTATCGCGGCTGGCGTCGGCCGGGGCTGCGCCGTCCTCTGGGATTCGGCGTGGGCAGCGGCCTGGCGTTCTGGCTGCTGGCGACCGTCTCCCTGAGCATTTATGAGCAAGGCACACGCCTGCCGGAAATCAGCTTGCGTAATGCCGCCGGTGAAACCGTGCAACTGGCCGATTACCAGGGGGGCCGCTGGTGATCAACCTCTGGGCCACCTGGTGCCCGCCGTGCCGTCGAGAAATGCCGGTACTGGAAAATGCCCAGCAACACCGCCCGGACCTGACGTTCCTGTTCGTCAATCAGGCCGAAAGCATGCAAAGCGTCGCCACCTTCCTCGAAACCCAGGGCCTGAGCCTGACCAACGTGCTGTTCGATGGTGGCGGTCGTTTGGGTCAGGCCGTGGGTTCCATGGCTTTGCCGACTACGCTGTTCTATAGCAATGACGGTCGCCTGTTGGGCAGTCATTTGGGCGAGCTCTCGGAAGCTAGTCTGGCCCGCGCCCTGGAAAACTTCGACAGTCCTTCTTCTGCCGCACCGTCCACTTCTCCAAGGAAACTGCCATGCCCCGCCTCCGCCACCTGCTGACGCTGACCCTCGGCGCCGCCCTGCTGCACCTGCCGTCGGTGCAGGCCGCCGAAGAACTGCCCGAAGCGATCAAGAAGATCGAAGCCAAGGGTGCGAAAATCGTCGGCCAGTTCGATGCCCCCGACGGCTTGCGCGGTTACGCGGCGCAATACCAGAACCGTGGCATGGCGCTGTACCTGACCCCGGATGGCAAGCATGTGTTGCTCGGCAACCTCTACGATGCCGAGGGCAATGACCTGTCCGCGGCGCCGTTGCAGAAACTGGTCTACGCGCCAATGTCCAAGGAAGTCTGGGGCAAGATGGAAGCCAGTAACTGGATCGGCGATGGCAAAAAAGATGCCCCGCGTGTCGTGTACCTGTTCAGCGATCCGAACTGCCCTTACTGCAACCTGTTCTGGGAACAGGCGCGGCCATGGGTGAAATCCGGCAAGGTGCAATTGCGCCACATCATGGTCGGGATCATTCGCGAAGACAGCCCGGGCAAATCGGCGGCATTGCTGGCGGCCAAGGACCCGAGCAAAGCGCTGGAAGAGCACGAAAAGGCTGGCAAGGAGAGTTCGCTCAAGGCGCTGAAGGAAGTGCCGCCGGCGATTCAGCTGAAACTGGCGGCGAACATGCAATTGATGGAGGACCTGGAGTTGCAGGCGACGCCGGCGATTTTCTATATGGATGACAAGGGTGAGCTGCAACAGCAGCAAGGCGCGCCTTCGCCGGACAAGTTGGCTAAAATTTTGGGACCTAAGTAGAACTTATCGACACCATCGCGAGCAGGCTCGCTCCAACAGGGGAATGCGATCAACTGTGGGAGCGAGCTTGCTCGCGATGAGGCCGGCAAATTTAACTAATTCCTCTCAGCCAAAAACTTCAGCAGCGCCTCCGTGACAAATCCGGGATTCTCCAGACTGGAGATATGCCCCGCTTCCGGCACCAGCACAGACGGGCACCCGATCAGCTCAGCCATTTCCTTCGCTTCCGACGGCGGCCGCGGCTTGTCCTGATCGCCACACATCACGAGCGTGGTTTCAGGACTCAATGCCCTCAGACGCGGCAACAGATCATCCCGCGCAAACGTAATCCGCCCCATCGGCACGACGCTTTCACGCAGACGCTGCGGCGACAGCGCGGCCAGCTTCGCGCGAAATTCCTGATACAGCGCCGACTGCGGATCGATGCCTGGACGGAAGAAGATCGGCACCACGATGTCGAGCAGCGGCGCCGAGATCACGCCGGTGTCTTCGATCTGCTTGAACAACGAGAAATAGTACTGGCGAGTCGGTTCCGGCTCGACCCCGAGGTAGGTGTCCATCAGCACCAGACCGTTGATTCGCTGCGGTGCGGACAGCGCCAGCCGCGCGCCCCACATGCCACCGACAGACAGCCCAACCAGCGTGACGCGATCAATATCCAGATGATCGAGCAGCGCCAAGGCCTGGCGCGCAATGTCGTCCAGCGATTGCGTGCCTGCGGGCAGCGAGCCGGATTCGCCGTGGCCCCACAGGTCCAGAGCGATGACCCGGTAGTGCGGTGACAGGGCAGCCATTTGCGGGGCCCACATGGCCTGGTCCCACAGGTAACTGCCGGCCAGCAGGACTGCCGGGCCGGTGCCTTGATCCAGGTAATGGAGGGGTTGACCATCAATCGTTGCGAAGGGCATTGACTGTTTCCTTGGTGAAAACTGGAGTGGGGAGACTGGGCTGCCGTGGGTCCATAGTCAACACTCTGAGTGTCTGTACCGGCCCCATCGCGAGCAAGCTCACTCCCACATTGGTTCTGCAAACACAGATCAGATGTGGGAGCTGGCTTGCCTGCGATGAGGCCTTACCAGCCCCTAAAGAATCAGAACCCTTCCAACTCCGCCATCAGGTCATTCAGCCGATCCACCTTCTCCTCGGTGATGTCATTCGCCGCCAATTCATCAATGTATTCAGCCAACTCCGCCACCGTGCTGCACTCGAACATCGCTCGCAACGGCACATCCCTTTGCAGCGCTTTCTGCACCCGCGAAGCAATCTGCGTCGCCAGCAACGAATGCCCACCCAACTCAAAGAAGTTGTCGCGCACACCGACCTTCTCGACTTTCAACACCTCAGCCCAAATGTCCGTCAGCGTCTGCTCCAGATCATTGCGTGGCGCCAGATAGTCCTGGCTCTGCAACTGGCCGATCTCCAGCGCTGGCAGCGCCTTGCGATCGAGTTTGCCGTTGGCATTAAGCGGCAGGCGATCCAGCCACAACCAGTGCAGCGGCACCATGTATTCCGGCAGTTCGGCGCGCAGTCGTTGCTTGATCCGCTCCAGTCGTTCGCTCGGACTCAAGGCTGAATCAGCCGCAACCAAATAGCCAACCAGATGTTTACCGTTCACCCCTTCCTGCACCCCCACCGCCGCTTCGCGGACCTCAGGCTGTTCGTGCAGACGCGCTTCGATTTCCCCCAGTTCGATGCGGTATCCACGAATCTTCACTTGATGGTCGATACGCCCGACGTACTCCAGCACGCCGTCACTGCGACGACGGGCCAGGTCGCCAGTGCGGTACAACCGATCCCCCGGCGCGCCGAACGGGTTCGGCACAAACACCTGCGCCGTGCGCAACGGATCACTCACGTAGCCACGACCGACACCGGTACCGGCCACGCACAACTCGCCTACCGCGCCCAACGGCACCAGTTCCAGCGCGCCATCGAGCAGGTATAAACGGTTGTTGTCGGTGGGTGTACCAATCGGCAAATAGCTGCCGCGTGTCGAGACCAGGTCGACACGGAAGAACGCCACGTCATCCGAGCATTCCGCCGGTCCATAGGCATTCACCAAGCCGATCTCCGGGTAACGCAACAGCCATCGGTGCGCCAGTTCCGGCGGCATCGCTTCACCGGTCGGCAGCATCCAGCGCAGGCCGTCGAGGCTCATGCGTTCCTGGGCGAGCATGCCCTGGATCAGCGACGGCACGCTTTCCAGCACGGTGACGCCTTGCGCCGAAACATGCGCCAACAGGCCCTGTGGATCATGAGCGATGGTGTTCGGCACGATGTCCACCCGGGCACCGAACAGCGGCGCGGCGAGGAACTGCCAGACCGAAATATCGAAGCTTTGCGAAGCGGTCTGGGCGATCACATCGGCATCGCTCAGGTTCAGGTAAGGCACCTTGCTCAACTGGTTATTGAGCATGCCGCGCTGCTCGACCATCACGCCTTTGGGCAAACCCGTGGAGCCCGAGGTGTAGATCACGTAGGCAAGGTTATCCGGCCCGCTGTAAACGCCCGGATTGGCCTCCGAAACAGTGCTCGCCTGCACCTCTTCCCAGACCAGCAATTTAGGCCGCTGGGAACAACCGAACTCGTCCAGCAACGCCAGCGCCTGTTCGCGGCAGGCCTGAGTGCACACCAGCAACGGCGTGCGACTCAGGTCGATGATCCGGCTCAGACGTTGACTCGGCAGGCCCGGATCCAACGGCAGATAACCAGCACCGGCCTTGAAGCTTCCAATGAACATGCCGAGCAAATCGAGGTCACGCTCGGCCAGCAACGCCACTGGTTGATCCAGCCCGACACCGGCAGCGATCAGGGCGTGACCGAGGCGATTGCTGCGCTGGTTCAGTTCGGCGTAGCTGTGTTGCTGATCGAGGCAACTCGCAGCGATCCGCTGCGGATGCTGCGCGACTTGCGCTTCGAACAACGCGACATAGCTCTGCTCCAGCGGGTAGTCGTGTTCGCTCTGGTTGCAACTGTGGACGAGGAAGTCCCGCTCCTCGCCCCCCAGCAGCGGTAAGTCGGCCATGTCACCGTGGAACCCGTCGACCAGCGCCAGCAGCAAGCGCTTGAACTCACCGAGCATGCGCTCGATGGTCGATTCGTCGAAGTAACGCTGGTCGTAAGACAGGTGCAAGCCCAGGTCATCGCCCGGATAACACACCGCTGTCAGCGGGAAGTTAGTGTGGGTGCGGCCCGAATCCGAGGTCGCGTTAAAGCTTTGCGCACGGTCCAGCACCGACACTTCCACCGGGGCGTTCTCGAACACGAACAGGCTGTCGAACAGCGGCTGACCTTTGGGCAGTTCACTGTGTTCCTGAATGCTCACCAACGGCAGGTATTCGTACTCGCGCAGCTGCATGTTGCTATCGAGCAAACCGCTGAGCCATTGGCGCACGCTGCAACGCTGATCGTCTTCGGGCATTTTCACCCGCAACGCAATGCTGTTGATGAACAGCCCCACAGTGCGTTGCATCTGCGGCATGTCCACTGGGCGCCCGGCCACGGTGACGCCGAACAGCACGTCGCGATCACCGCTCAAGCGCCGCAACACCAGCGCCCACGCCGCTTGGGCGAAGGTGTTGATGGTCAGCTGATGCGCCTGCGCCAGTTCACGCAATTGCGCACCGTCACGGGCATCGAGCCGGGTGTAGCGGTCGCCGACGATCATGCCACCGCTGGCGCCGGCGTGTTCGCGCAGGAACGGTCGATCACTCGGGATTGGCGTCGTGCGTTCGAAGCCTTGCAGGTTGTTTTTCCACCACTGCCGCGCTTCGGCCAGGCTCTGGCGTTGCAGCCAGCCGATGTAGTCGCGGTAACGCGGCGGTACGGCCAATTGCGCTTCGCGTCCTTCGCCGAGAGCGGTGTAGATATCGAAGAAATCGTTCATCAATAGCGAGCGGCACCAGGCATCGATCAGGAGGTGGTGGTTGCTCATCATGAACCAGTAACGCGCCGCGCCGACCTTGATCAAGCGCAAATGGAACGGGGCCTGATTGAGTAGATCGAACCCGGCCTCACGCTCGCTTTTCAGCAGTGCCTGCAACGTCGGCTCTTGCGCGGTTTCAGCCATCGCGGTCCAGTCGAGGTATTCGATCGGCGTGCTGCCCGGCTTGTGGATAACCTGCAGCATGTCTTCGCCGACGTTCCAGCAGAAGGACGCACGCAGGGCTTCGTGACGGGCGATCACCGCTTGCCAGGCCTGGGCGAAACGCTGAGGGTCGAGCTCGCTGTTGATGCGGTAGCGGTCCTGCATGTAGTAGAGCCCGGTACCTGGCTCCAGCAAGGTGTGCAACAACATGCCTTCCTGCATCGGGGTCAGCGGGTAGACGTCTTCGATCACGGCGGCCGGAACCGGCAGTGCATCGAGTTGCGCCTGGGTCAGTTTCGCCAGCGGAAAATCCGACGGTGTCAGGCCACCCGCCTCGTCCTGCAGACAATGTTCGATCAGGCTGTGCAATTCATTTACGTAAGCGTCTGCCAGGTCGGAGATAGTTTGCGGATCATGGCGTTCTGCACTGAAGGTCCAGCGCAGCACCAGTTCACCGCCGTAGACCTGACTGTCGACGCTCAGCTCATTGGGCAGCGGCGCGTGCGGATCGTGGGCCGCGCCGACCGCTTCATCCAGCGGGCGGAACAAGGCATCCGCGCCAAAGCTCTGGTCGAACTGACCGAGGTAGTTGAAGGTGATCGGCGCTGCCGGCAGCTCAGCCATCGCCTGTCGGCAGAGGTCGTCGGCCAGATAACGCAACACGCCATACCCCAAACCTTTGTGCGGCACGGCGCGCAGTTGTTCCTTGATCGCCTTGATCGAGTCGCCCTGCCCGCCCATCGGCGTCAGTCGCAGCGGATAGGCGCTGGTGAACCAGCCCACGGTGCGGGTCAGGTCGATCTCGTCGAACAGGGTTTCGCGGCCGTGGCCTTCCAGTTGAATCAGCGTCGATTCGTCGCCGCTCCGGCGGCACATCACACGTGCCAGTGCCGTCAGCAGCAAGTCGTTGACTTGCGTGCGGTAAGCGCTCGGCGCCTGTTGCAGCAATTGGCGGGTGCGCTCGCTATCAAGGCGCACACTGACGGTATGCGCATGACGATTCTGCTGACCGCCTTGAGGACGTTCGCAGGGCAACTTAACGCTTGGGCCGGCCAGTTGCGACTGCCACCAGCTCAGTTCTTCGCGCAGGGATTCGCTGCCGGCGTACGCCTGCAAGCGCGCCGCCCAGTCCTTGAA
Source organism: Pseudomonas sp. S2_B07 (assembly GCF_054668435.1). Classification (NCBI taxonomy): domain Bacteria; kingdom Pseudomonadati; phylum Pseudomonadota; class Gammaproteobacteria; order Pseudomonadales; family Pseudomonadaceae; genus Pseudomonas; species Pseudomonas sp. S2_B07. The sequence continues at coordinate 5,594,615 of NZ_CP162769.1, read as the reverse complement.
GGCACTGGTTTTCGCCGGCAGGTTGACCGACTGCTGTGCGTCCAGTTGCCGGTAAACCGTTTGCAGATCATCCAGCAGCACGCGCCACGAAACGCCGTCGACCACCAGGTGGTGAATGGCGATGAACAGCCGTTGTTGTCCCTCAGGCCCATCGACTAGCAGCGCACGCAACAGCGGCCCCGCTTCGAGATCAAGGCTGCGCTGGGCATCGGTGAACAGCGCGGTGCATGGGTCCATCGACGAAACATGGACTTGCCACAGCACTGGCGCATCGGACACTGGCTGATGTTCGGCATGCCATTGCCCGGCGTTCTCGATGAAGCGCAGGCGCAAGGCGTCATGCTGTTCGATCACCGCCAGCAGCGCTTGCTCAAGACGATGAGGCTCCAGCGTCACGGTCGGTTCCAGCAGTAACGCCTGGTTCCAGTGTTGGCGCTCGGGGATGTCGGTATCGAAGAACCAATGCTGAATCGGCGTCAGATGCGATTCACCGGAGAGCAAGCCTTGCTCGGCGGTGACCTGTTCGGTACGGGTCGCCACTGCGGCCAGAGTCTGCACAGTCTGGTGCTGGAACAGATCACGCGGACTGAAATGGATGCCCTGCTGCCGCGCCCGGCTGACCACCTGGATCGACAGGATTGAATCGCCGCCCAGTTCAAAGAAGTTGTCATTGAGACCGACTTGCGTGACGTTCAACACTTCGCACCAGATCGCGGCCAGGGTCAGTTCAAGTGCATTGCTCGGCGCCAGGTACTGCTGACGGTTCAGCTCCGGGTCCGGTGCCGGCAATGCACGGCGGTCCAGTTTGCCGTTGGCGGTAAGCGGCATGCTGGTGAGCAGAATCAGGTGCGTGGGCACCATGTAATCCGGCAATTGAGATTTGAGGTGCGACTTGAGGGATTCGCGCAGTGCGGCTTGTAGCGCTTCGTCCTGCTCGGCGACCTCGGTGACCAGATAACCCACCAGTTGCTTGCCGCTCGGTGCGTCGAGGGCCAGCACCACGGCTTCACGGATCGATTCATGTTCCAGCAGACGGGTTTCGATCTCGCCCAACTCGATGCGGAAACCGCGAATCTTCACTTGATGGTCGAGACGCCCGAGGTACTCCACCAACCCATCGGCACGCTGACGCACCAGGTCGCCGGTGCGGTACAGGCGTCCGCCATTGTTGGCAAACGGATCGGCGACAAAGCGTTCGGCGGTCATGCCCGGACGCTGGTGATAACCCTGCGCCAGACCAGCACCGCCGACGTACAACTCGCCGGTCGCGCCTTGTGGCACCAACGCCAGATCCGCGTCGAGAATGTAAGCCACCCGCGCGCCAATCACGCTGCCAATCGGCACACTGCCCAGGCCTTCTTCCAACTGTTCGGGCGCGAGACTGGCCAGCGGCATGACCACGGTTTCGGTCGGGCCGTAAGCATTGAAAAACAGGCTCGGCTTGAAGGCCGCGCGAATCCGCGACAGGTGTTCGCCGGTCAGGGCCTCGCCGCCGGTGATGCACATGCGCACCGGCAGGGTTTCGCCCTGGGTCGCCAGCCATTGCGCCAACTGGCTGCCGTAGCTTGGGGTGAAGCCGAGAATGTTGATGCGATGTTGACGAATCAAGCCGCAGATTTCTTGCGCATCCCACTGCCCCTGCGCACGCAACACCACTTGCGCGCCGCACAGCAATGGCACCAGTAAACGCTCGGTCGCCGCGTCGAAGTTGATCGAATAGAAATGCAGCTCGCAATCGTCCGGGCGCATGCCGAAGCGTTCGATCACCGCCTGGCAGTGCATGGCGATCTCACCGTGAGACACCACCACGCCTTTCGGTTGGCCGGTGGAACCGGAGGTGTAAATCAGGTAGGCCTGATGTTGCGGCAGACTGATAAACGGCAGCTCGCTGGTCGGGTAATTGACCAGCCCGGCCGTGTCCTCTTCCAGGCACCAGCGCGCCACCGTTGCCCGCAACTCACCGAGGGCTTCGAACATTGCCGCATCGCTGAGCAACACTGCGATGCCGCTGTCCTCGATCATGTAACGCAAACGGTCGAGCGGATATTCCGGGTCCAGCGGCACATAGGCGCCACCGGCCTTGAGAATCGCCAGCAGGCCGATGACCATCTCCAGCGACCGTTCAAGCGCCAGGCCGACGCGCACCTGCGGACCAACACCACGCTCGCGAAGCATCCAGGCCAGTTGATTGGCGCGGCTGTCGAGTTCGGCATAGCTCAGGGTCTGCCCGGCAAAGGTCAGGGCTGGCGCCTCCTTGCGCGTCAGCGCCTGCTCGCGGAACAGATGATGAATGCACTGGTCGAGGCGATGCTCGCCCGGTTCGACGCCAAGACTATCGAGCAATGCTTGTTGTTCGCGGGTGTCCAGCAACGGCAGTTCACTGAGACGCTGTTTCGGATCGGTCAACAACGCTTCCAGCAGATTGCGCCAATGCCCGGCCATGCGCGCGATGCGCGGTTCATCGAACAGATCAGTGCTGTAGGTCAGGCAGCAACCGAGGCGATGATCGAGGTCGGTGACTTCCAGGTTAAGGTCGAACTTGGTCGCCCGCGCATCGTTGGCCAGGTACTCGACGGTCATGCCGGCCAGGGTGCGGCTCTGCTGGAACTCCCAGCGCTGCACGTTACACATCACCTGGAACAGCGGGTTGTACGCGGCGCTGCGCGGTGGCTGCAACGCTTCTACCAAGTGGTCGAACGGCAGGTCCTGATGGGACTGGCCTTCGATCACGGTGTGGCGCACCTGCTCAAACAATTCACCAACGGACATCTGCCCGTCGAGTTGGCAACGCAGCACTTGGGTGTTGAGGAACGCACCGATCAGCCCTTCGCTTTCCGGGCGAATCCGGTTGGCCACCGGCGCACCGATGCGCAGATCAGTCTGGCCGCTGTAGCGGTAAAGCAGCACGGCCAGCGCGGCGGTCATGGTCATGAACAGGGTCAGACCGTTTTGCGCATTGAAGGCCCGAATACGTGCCGCCAGGTCATCGCTCAGGTCGAAACGGAACAGCTCACCCCGGTGGCTTTGCACCGGTGGGCGTGGACGGTCCGCCGGCAGTTCCAGGAGCGGATGTTCACGGCCCAGTTGCGCCGTCCAGTAATCGAGTTGGCGCTGACGCTCGCCGGCCGCCAGCCACTGCCGTTGCCACACGCTGTAATCGAGGTATTGCACCGGCAGTGGCGCCAGTGGTGATTCGCGGTCATCGACGAAAGCTTCGTAGAGCGCGCTCAGTTCCCGGGCAAAGATGTCCATCGCCCAGCCTTCGGTAACGATGTGGTGCAGGGTCAGCACCAGGTAATGTTCGTGCTCGGCAGTCTTGACCAGGCAGGCACGCAGCAGCGGGCCGGTTTCCAGATTGAACGGCGTATGCGCCTCGTCGTCAGCCAGTTGCTGGACGCGTTGCTCGCGGATTTCACCCGCCAGTGCGGAAAAATCCTTCCAGTCCATGCGCATTCCGGTTTGCCCATGCACCTGTTGCCGGGCCACGCCGTCGACGCTCGGGAACATGGTGCGCAGGGTTTCGTGGCGCATGATCAACGCTTGCAGCGCCGCTTCGAAACGCCCGACATCGAGTACGCCACGCAGCCGCGCCATGCCACCGACGTTGTACGCCGGGCTGTCCGGTTCCATCTGCCAGAGGAACCACATGCGTTGCTGGGAATAGGACAGCGGCACCGGTTGGCTGCGGTCGACCTGCTCGATCGGCGGTTGCTCGTTGGTCTGGCCGCTGACCTGAATCAGCCGAACCTGCTCGGCGAATGCACCCAGTTCACGGTTCTCGAACAACGCACGCAGCGGCAATTCGACGTCGCAGGCCTGGCGCGTGCGGGAAATGATTTGTGTGGCCAGCAACGAGTGACCGCCGAGGGCGAAGAAATCGTCGCGAAGACCGATTTGCGTCTGGCCCAGCACTGTGCGCCAGATACCGGCGATCTGTTGCTCCAGCGCCGTGACCGGTTCGACGTGCTCGCGCACGTGCCATTGCGGCTCGGGCAAGGCGCGACGGTCGAGCTTACCGCTCGGGCTCAGGGGCATTTGCGCCAGACGCATCAGCTGCGCCGGGACCATGTATTCCGGCAGCTCGGCCGCCAGCGCGGTGATCAGGCGTGTTGTCTGGGCGTCTTCGGTTTCGCTGGTTTCTGTGGCGGTGTAGTAGCCGATCAACTGCCCGCCGACTGCCGTCTCGCGCACCAGCACCACGGCTTGTGCAACGCCCTCCTGCGCCAGCAACCGCGCTTCAATCTCTTGCGGTTCGACACGGAAGCCGCGCAATTTGACCTGCTGATCGAGACGGCCGAGGTATTCGATCACGCCGTCAGCAGTCCAGCGCGCACGGTCGCCGGTGCGATACAGACGTGCGCCCGGCTCGCCCAGCGGATCAACGACAAAGCGTTCGGCAGTCAGGCCCGGACGCCCCAGATAGCCACGCGCCAGCCCGATGCCGCTGATGCACAATTCGCCGGGGACGCCGGCCGGTACGGGGTTGAGGTCGCTGTCGAGCACGCGACAGATGACGTTGCCCACCGGACGGCCAACCGGCGAACACTCGCCATCGGCCGTGGTGCACTGCCAGTGGGTGACGTTGATCGCGGTCTCGGTCGGGCCATAACGGTTGTGCAGTTGCACGGCGGGCAATTGTTCCAGCACACGGTTGCGCAGTTCGGCCGGCAAGGCTTCGCCGCCGGAGAAGATGCGGCGAAGGCTGGTGCACTCAGCGGTGAGCGGTTCATTGATGAACAACGAAAGTAACGGCGGTACGAAGTGCAGCGTGGTCACGCCGAATTGCTGAACCAACTGCGCAATGCGATGCGGGTCGCGGTGTTCACCGGGGCCGGCCATCAGCAAACGGGCGCCGGTGATCAGCGGCCAGAAGCACTCCCATACCGACACATCGAAACTGATCGGTGCCTTCTGCATCAGCACGTCGGTGTCATTCAGGCGATAGGTGTCTTGCATCCATTGCAGTCGCTCGGCCAGCGCCGCGTGAGTGTTGCCGACGCCCTTCGGCTGACCGGTGGAGCCCGAGGTGTAGATCACGTAGGCGAGGTTGTCACCGTGCAAATGCAGCCCCGGCGCATGGCTCGGCCAACCGTCGAGGTTGAGCGCGTCCATGGCAATCACGCTGACACCCTCGGTGGCCGGCAGACGTTCAAGCAACCCGGTCTGGGTCAGCAGCAACTCGACGCCGCTGTCGCCGAGCATGTAGGCCAGGCGTTCGGCCGGATAGTCCGGGTCCAGCGGCACATACGCGCCACCAGCCTTGATGATCGCCAGCAGGCCGATCAGCAATTGCGGCGAACGCTGCGCAGCAATGGCCACGCACACGTCCGGGCCGACACCTTTGTCGCGCAGGTAATGCGCGAGGCGGTTGGCGCGGCTGTGCAGGTCGGCGAAGTCCATGGCGCCACCGTCCCACAGCAGGGCGGTGCGTTCCGGTGTCAGTTTCGCCTGTTCGTTGAGCCGTTGCGGCAGCCATTGGCTGGCCGGCGTGCAAGGCGCCGCGCTCCAGGCCGTTTGCTGATCGTGCTCACTTGAGGTCAGCAACGGCAGGTCGCCGATGGCGGTGTCGGGCTGTTCGCAAATGGCGTGCAACAGGTTGCTGAAGTGTTCGGCAAGACGGGTGATGGTCGCCGCATCAAACAGTTCGCTGGCGTAGTCGAAGGACAGGCTGAGGCGACCCTTTTGATCTTCCTCGCTATGCAGTTGCAGGTCGAACTTGGCTTCGCGGCTGTGCCACGGCAACTCTTCGACGAGCAATCCCGGCAGCCGGCGCAGTGCGCTCAAGTCTCGTTGCTGGTGGTTGAACATGACCTGGAACAGGCCTTGTTCGCGGGCTTGCGGGAACGCTTCGAGCAGTTGCTCGAACGGCAGGTCCTGATGCGCTTGGGCGCCCAATGCGTGCTGACGGGTTTGCGCCAGCAGCTCAACAAAAGGCTGTCGCGAATCCACTTCGGCACGCTGCACCTGGGTGTTGATGAAGAAGCCGATCAGCCCTTGGGTTTCAAGGCGTGGACGGTTGGCATTCGGCACGCCGATGCGGATGTCGCGCTGGCCGCTGTAGCGGTGCAACAGGCTCTGGAACCCGGCGAGCAATAGCATGAACGGGGTTGATTCATGCGCCTGTGCGGTCCGGCGAATGGCATCGCTCAAGGTCGCGTCCAGTTTGACGGAATGACGCGCCGCACTGTGAGTGTGCTGTGCCGAACGCGGGTGGTCGGTGGCCAGATTGAGCGTCGGGTGCTCATCGCCCAACCGCGCTTTCCAATAAGCCAATTGGCGTTCACCCTCCCCTTGCGCCAGCCATTGACGCTGCCAGCTGCCGTAGTCGGCGTACTGCGTCGGCAAGGCCGGAAGTGTTGCTTGTTGTCCCTGGGAAGCTGCGGCGTACAGGCGCGAGAACTCGTCGATCAGCACGTTCAGCGACCAACCGTCGGCGATGATGTGGTGCATCGTCACCAGCAACTGGTGATCTTCATCATCGAGGCGTACCAGCGTCACCCACAACAGCGGACCTTTCTCCAGATCAAATGGGGTGCGCGCCTCGTCCTCACGGATTTGCTCGGCGCGGGCTTCACGCTCGGTGGCTGGCAGGCCGCTGATGTCGATCAATCGCAGGTTCAACCCGGCAGCGGCATCCACCTGTTGCAGCGCCACGCCGTCACGCTCGAAGAACCGCGTGCGCAAGGATTCGTGGCGCTCGATCAGTTGCTGGAAACTGCCGCGCAATGCGTCTTGATCCAGCTCGCCGCGAAAGCGCAACGCACCGGGAATGGTGTAGGCGCTGCTGTGCGGGTCGAGTTGCCAGGTAATCGACAGGCGGTTTTGCGCCAGGGATTGCGGCAGGACTTCGGTGCGCGACAGCGGGGTGATCGCGCCTTGGACCAGGCCACCATCCTGTTGTTGCCGAGCCACTGCGCTGGCGAATGCCCCGAGGGTCGGCGCTTCGAACAACAGGCGCAGGTTCAGCTCCAGGCCGAGTGCTTCACGCAGACGCGCAACCACTTGGGTGGCGGCGATGGAGTTGCCGCCGAGCAGGAAGAAGTGGTCGTCGGCATGGATCTGTTTGACCTGCAATTGGTCGCACCAGATCTGGCCGATCAGGGATTGCAGGTCAGAACCGGATTCGGTGTTTGCTTCACGCTCCGTGGCCGCTGACGGAAACAGCGCATAGCTGTCGAGACTGCCCTCCGCCAGACGATGGCGGCACGCCGAGCGCTGCAACTTGCCGCTCGACGTCTTGGGCAGCGCCCCCGGATTGAGCAGCACCACCACGCTCGGCGCTTCTTGATACGCTTCGGCCACGGCTTGGCGGATGGCTTTGATCAGCGCTTCGGGTGGCAGGATTTTCTGCACGCTGCGGCTGATTTCGGCGGCGACACCAATGCCTTCCTGACCGTCGATGTTGACCGCGAATGCCGCGACGCGACCTTTGCGCACCACCTCCACTTCACGCTCGATGGTCTGCTCAATGTCCTGTGGATAGAGGTTGTGCCCGCGAACGATCAGCAGGTCCTTCAGGCGCCCGGTGATGAACAGTTCGCCGTCGCGCATAAACCCCAGGTCGCCGGTGCGCAACCAGGTCTGGCCGTTGTGCTGGACGAAGGTCTTGGCGCTGGCCTCGGGGTTGCGCCAATAGCCGAGGGCGATGCTCGGCCCGGTGGCCCAGACTTCACCGACAGCATTCTCGGCCAGTTCAGTGAGCGCAACCGGATCGACAATCAGCACCGCGTGAGCCGGCTGGCTGAAGCCGCAACTCATGATCGCGCAGCCCTCGCCCGATTCCGCGCGATGTTGCGCCAGGGCTTGATCGTCTACGCGCAGGTTGCCAATGCCCTGAGCACGAGGGCTGCCAGCCACAAACAGCGTCGCTTCGGCCAAGCCGTAGGACGCCATGAAACTGTCCGGGGTAAATCCGCATGGGGCGAATTTCTCGGCGAAGCGCTCCAGGGTGTCGAGACGAATCGGTTCGGAACCGGAGTACGCCACACGCCAGCCGCTCAAATCGAGCCGTTCCAACGCCGATTCGCTGACCCGCTCGCTGCACAGCCGGTAGGCAAAATCCGGTCCGCCGCTGATGGTGCCGCCGTACTCGCTGATCGCTTCCAGCCAGCGCAGCGGCCGGCCGAGGAAGTACGCCGGCGACATCAACACGCACGGCACGCCGCTGAAAATCGGCTGCAACAGACCGCCGATCAAGCCCATGTCGTGGTACAGCGGCAGCCAGCTGACGATCACGTCATCAGGGTTCAGATCAATGCCAAAGCCGTGGCGAATCAGCACTTCGTTGGCCACCAGATTAGCGTGGCTGACTTGCACGCCTTTGGGCACCGCGGTGGAACCGGAGGTGTATTGCAGGAAGGCGATGTGGTTGCCTTCGAGGTTTGGTTCGACCCAACGATCCGCCAGTTCAACATTGAGAGTGTCGACGCAGAGCAGCGGCGGCGCGCCTTCGATCTGCTGCAACGCGTCGCGCAGATCGGCGCTGGTCAGCAGCAAGCGCGGTTGGGCATCGTCGATGATCGACAGCAGGCGTTCCTGATGATGACGTTTGGCCGACTCCGGCGGATAGGCCGGCACCGCGATCACGCCTGCATACAGGCAGCCGAAAAACGCGGCAACGTAATCCGGACCACTGGGAAACAACAGGACCGCGCGATCGCCAAACTCCGCCTCGGCTTGCAACGCACCGGCAATGGTTCGCGCGCGCTGATCCAGTTCGCGATAACTGAGGACTACCGCCTGATCCGGCGTGTCGGCAAGAAAACGCAAGGCCACCCGATCCGGCGTCAGGGCCGCACGGCGCTGTAGGGCTTGGACCAGTGTGCTTGGGAGTTCGAACGCGTCGGTCATGAGGTTTCCTGCCTGATATCGGCTTGCAAGTGGAATCGGTTTTGTGACGTCACGCCCCATGGGAAGGCGTGCAGGACGCGGTCTTCGCCGACCGCGCAAGGCTTTGGGAATGCGGCTGTAGCCGGAATTTGCCCGGCGCCTTTCACCAATGAGAACGGATGACGTCTGCAAATAATTAGTCGACAGGCCGGATAGCCAGTGGGGATGGAGGGTGCAAGCGAGGACGTCGGCGTGCGGCAGTTCGCACTTTGCACCAACGAGGCGCATTACTTCTCTTTCTCAATTGACAATCATTATCATTCGGCCTAATTTGTCGCTCGACGTGTCGGGCGGCACAGGTTTCGTGCCGTCCCACCAACCTATTGGCAGCAGGGTGATTTCCATGACGGAACAAGTATCCACAAGCAGGTGCGATTCACCGCTACTTCAGGCCTTCGTCGACAATCGACTGATTCTGGTCAAGATTGCAGCCCGCATTACCGGTTGCCGGTCACGCGCCGAAGACGTAGTGCAGGATGCCTTTTTCCGGCTGCAATCCGCACCGGCGATCACCTCCTCGTTCAAGGCGCAGCTCAGCTACCTGTTCCAGATCGTGCGCAACCTGGCGATCGACCACTACCGCAAGCAGGCGCTGGAGCAGAAGTATTCCGGCCCTGAAGAGGAAGGTCTGAACGTGGTGATCCAAGGTGCTTCACCCGAAACCTCGCACATCAACTTCTCGACTCTTGAGCACATTGCCGATGCGCTGACGGAGCTGCCAAGCCGCACCCGCTACGCCTTTGAGATGTACCGCCTGCACGGGGTGCCGCAGAAGGACATCGCCAAGGAACTCGGCGTATCGCCGACCCTGGTGAACTTCATGATTCGTGATGCGCTGGTGCATTGCCGCAAGGTGTCGGGGAGTCGGGCGGATACTTTTGCTCGTCGTTAAGATCTGGATTCTGTGGTGCCCCCATCGCGAGCAGGCTCACTCCTACAATAGATCTCCAGTGTTCACGAATAGTGTGTTCACCATAGATCCAATGTAGGCGTGAGCCTGCTCGCGATGGCTGACTCAAGACCAGTACAGGTCTTGAGCCATAAACATCAAGTCAACCGGCACCGATCAAAAAACCGCTCCCGCCCCACCGCCATCAACGCCGCCCGCTTGTGCGGGAAGTCGAACTCTTTCTCGCAGTAAAAACCCTGCCCCTGCATGTGCCCGATCATCTTCGCGTTATCCGCGCGAGGCTCGGCCACCACCCGTTGCGTGCGCGGGTCGTCAAGAAACAGGTAATGCACCAGCGCCGATAACCAGCTCGCCACTTTGTGCGGCCCCCGGTGGTTTTCTTCACCCACCAGCATGTGGATGCCCCGGTCGTAATCATCGACGTCATAGAACGGCGCGATGCGATCTTCCCTGGCCCAATACGCTTCGAAGTAGGCAAACGGCTGATCATCGAAACAGCCGACCAGGGTGACCGTGTGCGGGTCCGCCGCCAGTTTTTCCAGGTAGTCGCGATGCTGTTCGAGACTGCCCTCCTCCTGCCAGAAACTCGCCACGCGCGGGCTGTTCTGCCAGCGATTGAAACGCTCCAGGTCCAATTCAATGTCTACCGTGCGCAGGGAAATCCAGGCACCGAGGCGCGCATCAAAACGCCGATAGACTTCGCCCCGCGGCTTCGGTGGGCGCAGCGGATGACGCTTGCCGTTGCTGATGACCCTATGCTGCGGATAACTGACGACCAGCGATTCACCCAGCCATGGCTGAGGTATTTGCCAGAACAGGGTGCGCAAACAGTGATATTGGCCGGCGATTTCGGTGGGAATCAGCAATCCGCTGAGCAGTACATCGGTGGGCACTTCATCGAGTTGCCAGGTCAGGCACTGGCAAGCGGGATCACGAGCAAACAGCCAATAACACGCCGCCCGGATGCCGTGTTCGAGCGGTTGGCCAAAATGCTCTTCCACTTGCACCTGTAACTCGGGCTCGCGGGTCAGGCGCAGCTGGATCAACGGCTGACCTTGCAGGCTGAGGTGCAGGCGGTTTTCGCTTTCATCCGCTACAAGCGGCCCTTCGGCAGGCAGGGCCAGGCCAGTCAGGTCATTCAAATCGGGCATGGGTCGGGCTCACGTTAGTCGTCGACAGTTCAACGATGTGACGTGAGCCGGGCCCGGAAATTTAAGACACGTGCGTAAATACTGTGGCGCGATATCAGTTTCGCGGTACCGGCACTACGGCGATTTTGTACGGATCAAAAATCTTCAGCATCTGGCCGTTGTCGCGCAACCCTTGCAGCAATTTGCCGAACGCTTCGCCAGTGATCGGCGCGGAGGGGCGGAGGATGGCGTAGTGGTGATAGACCTGATCGATGCGCTGGGACACCAGCAGTTGATCGCCGACCTTCTCATTACGCAGCAGGTAATCGCTCAGGTACGAGCGCGTCACCAAGGCAATGTCCGCCCGCCCGCGCAACACCATCAACAAGTTGCTGTCGTGGGAATAGGTCAGCGTCGCGTTGTAGTTTTGCGCGAGGAATTTCGGGTCGGCATTGAAATTGGCGAATTCGTAGTGATAGCCGCTGAACAGGGCCAGGCGCTTGCCGGTGAGGTCGACAAAATAGTTCTGCAGTCGTTCCGGCAGGCGTTGCGCGACGAAAATCTCGGCGTCTTCAAGCCCCATGTCAACGCTGGTGTGGGGAATGTCCTGCCAGCCCCAATCCGGGTTTTCGAAAATCGCCATGTCGACCCGGCCCTGTTTGAAATCACCGAAGCGCCGGGGAATGGAGGTGGGCACCAGGACAAACTGGTAATCGCTTTGCTCGCGATTCAACGCCTCGACCAGCTGAGGCAGCAGGCCGGTGTCGACACCGGTTTCCGGGCGAATGGTGTAGGGCGGAAAATGCGCCGCCCCCACTCGCACCAGTTGTGCAGCGTGGGACGGCAATACCCAGAGCGCCGCAAGCGACGCCAGCAAAAGCCGCGAAGCCGTCCTGATTGGCGAAGACATCAAAACAACCCACTCCCCAAAAAAATACGCATCAATGCATTCAAGCTAGGCGGTTTCGGCCACTTAGCCAGTTTCCTTAGATTGGCACAACCTTATTGTTTTTCTTCCAGCACGAGAATCAAGGCTTCCTCGGCCAATTGATCGAGGCTCATGCTGCCGTCAGCGCGAAACCAGGTGGTGGTCCACGACAATGCACCCGTCAGGAAACGCCGCGTGATGAACACATCGCCGCGAATGAAACCCGCCTCTTTGGCTTCGCCCAACACCTGCAGCCAGAGTTCTTCATAAATATCACGCAGTGCCAATACCTGCGCCTGCCCGTCTTCGGACAACGAGCGCCATTCATACACCAGCACCGCCATGGCTTCGCCGCTGCCACCCATGATCGACTGCAATTCACAACGAATCAGCGCCAGCACTCGCTCGCGGACGTTGCTGGACTCGGCCAGGGCCGCCCGCATCAACGCAGTGTTGTAGCGGATGGTCTCTTCCATCACGGCGCGAAGGATTTCGTCCTTGCTTTTGAAGTGATGAAAAATGCTGCCTGACTGGATGCCCACGGCGCCCGCCAGATCGCGCACCGTGGTGCGTTCATAACCTTTGTTGCGGAACAGGTGAGCCGCCACTTGCAGCAGTTTGCCGCGGGCGCTGTCCGGGTCGGTCAACTGGCCGTTGTCGACCAATTCGCGCATGACCCTCAGGGCTTTTTGCTCGTCCACCCGTTCTCTCCTACAGTCGATCAATCAAATACGCCGCTCGCCGCTGAAACAACGGGGGTTGCGCGGGCAATTTAAGCTGGCAACGACCACCAAGCAAGCGCTCGGGCAGAAGATATTTCAGGCGTTTACAAACCAAGCGCTTGCTTGGTAGTCTCGATGCACTTCACTGGGAGGTGGCTATGCAGTTGACTGTGCCTAAAACGATTCGCATCGGCTGCGCCAGCGCCTTCTGGGGCGACACCTCGACCGCTGCCGCGCAACTGGTGGAAGGTGGACGCCTGGACTACCTGGTCTTCGACTACCTGGCCGAAATAACCCTGTCGATCATGGCCGGCGCACGGATGAAAGACCCGCAGGCCGGCTATGCGGGGGACTTCATCGAAGTCCTCAGCCCATTGCTGGGGCAACTTGCCGAACAGAAGATTCGTGTCATCAGCAACGCTGGCGGCGTCAATCCACTCGCCTGCGCCGCCGCCCTGCAAGCCGCCTGCGACAAGGCCGGTGTGGCGCTGAAAATCGCCGTGTTGCTGGGCGATGACCTGCAACCGCAATTCAAACAGCTGAGTAGCCTCGGCCTTCATGAAATGTTCAGCGGCGCGCCGTTACCGCCCCTGTGCGTATCGACCAACGCCTACCTCGGCGCGCCGGGCATCGTTGAAGCCTTGCGCCTGGGTGCGGACATCGTGATCACCGGGCGCGTGGTCGACAGCGCCGTGGTCAGCGCGGCACTGGTGCATGAATTCGGCTGGTCCTGGCACGACTACGACAAACTCGCCCAAGCGGCGCTGGCCGGCCACATCATCGAATGCGGCGCCCAGTGCACCGGCGGCAATTTCACCGACTGGCGCGAAGTGCCCGACTACGAACACATCGGCTTCCCTATCGTCGAGGTCAGCGCCGACAGCCAGTTCATCGTCAGCAAACCGGAAGGCTCCGGCGGCCTGGTCACGCCACTGACCGTCGGCGAGCAGATGCTTTATGAAATCGGCGATCCACGGGCTTACCTGCTGCCGGATGTGGTCTGCGATTTCACTCAGGTCAAACTTCAGCAACAGGGCAAAAACGCGGTTCAGGTGCATGGCGCGAAGGGCTTGCCGCCAACCGATCAGTACAAGGTCAGCGCGACGTACCCGGACGGTTTCCGCTGCACCGCCAGTTGCTTGATTGCAGGCATCGATGCGGTGGACAAGGCGCGACGGGTCAGCGAAGCGATCATCAACAAGACCTCGGATATTTTCCGCCAGCGCGGCTGGGCGCCCTACAGCGAAGTGAACATCGAACTGCTCGGCAGCGAGGCCACCTACGGCCCCCACGGCCAGCGCACGGACAGCCGCGAAGTGGTGATCAAACTCGCTGTGCGTCACCCGAGCAAACAGGCCTTGATCGTGTTCTCCCGGGAAATCGCCCAGGCTGCAACCGGTATGGCGCCGGGGCTGACCGGGATCGTCGGCGGGCGGCCAACGGTGTATCCGCTGATCCGGCTGTTCTCCTTCCTTATCGACAAAACCGCCTGCACGCTGGACATTGATTTCAACGGCCGGCGCCACCCCTGCGCGCTGCCCGCCGTCGATGTGCTCGACCCGGATGACTTGCCTGTCCCGTTCGACCCACCGCAGCCCAGCGACCGCGCCGACGCCAGCGTGGCCCTGATCAGACTCGCGGTCGCGCGCTCCGGCGACAAGGGCAATCACAGTAACATCGGCGTCATGGCCCGCGAGCCCGAGTACCTGCCGTGGATCGCCGAAGCGCTGACGCCGGAGGTCATGGTCGACTGGATGAGCCACGTCCTCGACCCCGTTCACGGGCGCGTGGAGCGCTGGTATTTGCCGGGCACCCACAGCCTGAATTTTCTACTGGAGAACGCCCTCGGCGGCGGTGGCGTGGCCAGCCTGCGGATCGACCCGCAAGGCAAGGCCTTCGCCCAGCAGCTGCTGGAAATCCAGATTCCGGTGCCGCAGCGCATCGCCGACCAGGTCAACTAGAGGACTGCCGCCATGGCTTACGATTCGATCTTCAAAACCGATCTGTTTGCGGGCCAAACCATTCTTGTCACCGGTGGCGGCAGCGGCATCGGCCGTTGCACCGCCCATGAACTGGCAGCGCTGGGCGCGCATGTGCTGCTGGTCGGGCGCAAGGCCGACAAGTTGAAAAGCGTTGCCGCCGAGATTGCCGAAGACGGCGGCAAGGCGGATTGGGCCGTGTGCGATATTCGCGAGGAAGATGCAGTCAAGCATCTGGTCAGCGAACTGATTCGCAAATACGGGCCGATCCACGGTCTGGTCAACAACGCCGGCGGGCAATTCCCGTCACCGTTGGCCTCAATCAATCAGAAAGGTTTCGAAACCGTGGTCCGCACTAATCTGGTCGGCGGTTTCCTGATGGCCCGGGAAGTGTTCAATCAATCCATGAGCAAGCATGGCGGCGCCATCGTCAACATGCTTGCCGACATGTGGGGCGGCATGCCCGGCATGGGCCATTCAGGCGCGGCGCGCGCGGGCATGGATAACCTGACCAAGACTGCCGCCTTCGAATGGGGTTACGCCGGGGTGCGGGTCAACGCGGTGGCGCCGGGGTGGGTCGCGTCCAGCGGCATGGACACTTACGAAGGCGCTTTCAAAGCGGTAATACCGACCTTGCGCGAACACGTGCCGCTGAAACGCATCGGCACCGAATCGGAAGTCAGCGCTGCAATTGTGTTCCTGCTCAGCCCGGCCGCGGCGTTTGTCAGCGGCAGCACCTTGCGCATCGACGGTGCCGCCAGCCTCGGCGGGCGCGCGTGGCCGATCCACAAGGCTACGAACAGCGAGTCGTACAACGGTTTTCACCGCGCGTACTTACCTGACGTGCTCAAGGACAAGGAATAAGCCATGCCGGTGATTCAATCGCAAGTGGACCCGTTCAGCGCGCAGTTCGCCCAGAACCGCGACGCGATGCTGGCCGTGATCGAACACGTGCGCCAGCTCGAACAGAACCTGTTGAACAAGGCAGCCGAAGCCAAGCCGAAATTCGACAAGCGTGGCCAACTGCTGCCGCGTGAACGCCTCAACCTGCTGCTCGACCCCGGCGCGCCGTTCCTCGAACTGGCGAGCCTGGCGGGCTACAAGCTGCACGACGACAAGGACGGCAGCGCGGCCGGTGGTGGTTTGATCGCCGGGATCGGTTACGTGTCCGGCGTCCGCGTGCTCGTGGTGGCAAACAACAGCGCGATCAAGGGCGGGACCATTTCCCCCAGCGGATTGAAAAAGTCCCTGCGCCTGCAGCAGATCGCCATGGAGAACAAACTGCCGGTGATCACCCTCGCCGAAAGCGGTGGCGCCAACCTGAATTACGCCGCGGACATTTTCGTCGAAGGCGCGCGCAGCTTTGCCAATCAGGCGCGGATGTCGGCCATGGGATTACCGCAGATTACCGTGGTGCATGGCTCGGCCACTGCGGGCGGCGCTTATCAGCCGGGATTGTCGGATTACGTGGTGGTCGTGCGCGGCAAGGCCAAGCTGTTTCTCGCCGGCCCGCCACTGCTGAAAGCGGCAACCGGGGAAGTCGCCACCGACGAAGAACTCGGCGGCGCCGAGATGCATGCGCAAACCGCTGGCACCGCCGAGTACCTGGCCGAGAACGATGCCGACGGCGTGCGCCAGGTGCGCGAGATCGTCGGCCTGTTGCCCTGGAACGATCAGTTGCCCTGGCGTCCGGTACATCGCTGGGAAGAACCGCTCTACCCCATCGACGAGCTGCTGGGCCTGATCCCGGACGACCCGAAAAAACCCTATGACGTGCGCGAGATCATCGCCCGTATCGCCGACGGTTCGAACTTCCTCGAATTCAAGGCTGAGTTTGATCAGCAGACCGTCTGCGGCCACCTGAAAATCCAGGGCCGTGCCTGCGGCTTCATCGGCAACAACGGCCCGATCACGCCCAAGGGTGCGAGCAAGGCCGCGCAGTTCATTCAGCTGTGCGACCAGAGCCAGACGCCGCTGCTGTTTTTCCACAACACCACCGGGTTCATGGTCGGCACCGAATCGGAACAGCAAGGCGTGATCAAACATGGCGCGAAGATGATTCAAGCAGTGGCAAATGCCCGGGTGCCGAAACTGACGATTGTCGTCGGCGGCTCTTATGGTGCCGGCAACTATGCGATGTGCGGGCGCGGCCTCGACCCGCGTTTCATCTTCGCCTGGCCCAACAGCCGCACGGCCGTGATGGGCGGTGCCCAGGCCGGCAAGGTGCTGCGGATTGTCACCGAAGCCAAACAGCTCAAGGACGGTCTGGTGCCGGACCCGAAAATGCTCGACATGCTGGAACAGGTCACCGCACAGAAACTCGACAGCCAGTCCACCGCCCTCTACGGCAGTGCCAACCTGTGGGACGACGGGCTGATCGATCCGCGGGACACGCGGACGTTGCTCGGTTACGTGCTGGATATCTGTCACGAGGCCGAGGTGCGGCCGCTGCAAACCAACAGTTTTGGCGTCGCCAGGTTCTAGACCGGCCTTTAGGAGAACAATAAAAATGATCTTCACCCAGGAACACGAAGCACTGCGCCGCACCGTCCGCCAGTTCGTCGATCACGAGATCAACCCCCACGTCGAGGAATGGGAAAAGGCCGGTCGTTTCCCCATCCATGAAATCTTCCGCAAAGCCGGTGACCTCGGCCTGCTGGGAATTTCCAAACCGGAAAAATTCGGTGGCATGGGGCTGGATTACAGCTATTCGATTGCCGCGGCCGAAGAGTTCGGCACCATCCATTGCGGCGGCATTCCGATGTCCATCGGCGTGCAGACCGACATGTGCACGCCCGCCCTCGCCCGCTTCGGCTCCGATGAATTGCGTGAAGAATTCCTGCGCCCGGCGATTACCGGCGAACAGGTCGGTTGCATCGGCGTTTCCGAAGTCGGTGCCGGCTCCGACGTCGCCGGGCTGAAAACCACTGCCCGCAAGGATGGCGACGATTACGTGATCAACGGCAGCAAGATGTGGATCACCAACTCGCCCAGCGCCGATTTCATCTGCCTGCTGGCCAACACCTCGGACGACAAACCGCACATCAACAAGTCGCTGATCATGGTGCCGATGAACACCCCCGGCATCAGCCTCAGCTCGCACCTGGACAAACTCGGCATGCGCAGCTCGGAAACCGCCCAGGTGTTTTTCGACAATGTGCGTGTGCCGCAACGCAACCGCATCGGCCATGAAGGCGCCGGGTTCATGATGCAAATGCTGCAATTCCAGGAGGAACGGCTGTTCGGCGCGGCGAACATGATCAAGGGCCTGGAGTATTGCGTCGACAGCACCATCGAGTACTGCAAGGAGCGCAAAACCTTCGGCAATGCGCTGATCGACAACCAGGTGATCCACTTCCGTCTGGCCGAGCTGCAAACCGAAATCGAATGCCTGCGGGCGCTGGTCTATCAGGCCACCGAGCAATACATCAAAGGCCAGGATGTCACTCGCCTGGCCTCCATGGCCAAGCTCAAGGCCGGGCGTCTGGGCCGTGAAGTCAGCGACAGTTGCCTGCAATATTGGGGCGGCATGGGTTTCATGTGGGACAACCCGGTGGCCCGCGCTTACCGCGATGTGCGGCTGGTGTCGATTGGCGGTGGCGCCGATGAAATCATGCTGGGGATCATCTGCAAACTCATGGGTATTCTGCCGGGGAAAAAGAAATGAGCACCCTGCCCGATTGCCAGGCGCTGCTGTTGGAGTCGCATAACGGCGTGCTCCACATCACCCTCAATCGTCCGCAAAGCCGCAATGCGATGAGTCTGCACATGGTCGCCGAACTGCGCGCGGTCCTTGCGGCGGTGCGTGATGATCGTGCGGTTCGGGCCTTGGTGATTGGCGGTGCCGGGGGACATTTCTGTGCCGGTGGCGACATCAAGGACATGGCCAACGCACGCGCTCAAGGTTCGGACGCCTATCGCGAGTTGAACCGGGCCTTTGGCGCACTGCTGCAAGAGGTGCAACACGCGCCGCAAGTGGTGATTACGGTGCTGCAAGGCGCCGTGTTAGGCGGTGGCCTGGGGCTGGCGTGTGTCAGTGATGTCGCCCTGGCCGATCACCTGGCGCAGTTCGGATTACCGGAAACCAGCCTTGGCTTGCTGCCCGCGCAAATCGCCCCGTTTGTGGTCCAGCGCATCGGCCTGACCCAGGCCCGGCGCCTGGCGCTGACCGCCGCGCGTTTCGACGGTACTCAGGCGCGGCGCATGGGCCTGGTGCACTTTGTCGAGCATGACGCGCAAGCGCTGGCCGAACGCCTCGATGAAGTCCTCGCCCATGTGCTGTGCTGCGCGCCGGGGGCGAATGCGACGACTAAAAAACTGTTGCTGGCGAGTGCCGGGCAACCGTCGGATGCACTGTTGGATGACGCGGCGCAGTGGTTTAGCGAAGCGGTGACGGGCGCAGAAGGCATCGAAGGGACGATGGCTTTTGTGCAAAAAAGAAAACCGGGGTGGGCCTCTTAAAAGCATCGCGAGCAGGCTCACTCCTACAGGGGAATGCATTCCAAATGTGGGAGCGGGTTTACTCGCGATGAGGCCATCACATTCACCGCACATATCAAGGAAAGCCTTCATGCCCGCACTCAGAAAAATCCTGATCGCCAACCGCGGTGAAATCGCCTGCCGCCTCCAGCGCACTGCCCAGGCGCTGGGCTATCGCACTGTCGCCATCTTCAGCGACGCCGACGCCGATGCCCTGCACGTACAAATGGCCGACGAAGCCGTCAACATCGGCGCGGCCCCGGTGCAGCAGTCTTACCTGAACATCCCGGCCATCATCGACGCGGCCCGGCGCACCCGTGCCGATGCGATCCACCCCGGCTACGGCTTCCTCTCGGAAAACGCTGGCTTCGCCCTTGCCTGCCGTGACGCGGGTATTACCTTCATCGGCCCCAGCCCCGAAGCCATTGAGCTGATGGGCAGCAAACGCCTGTCGAAAATCGCCATGATCGATGCCGGAGTGCCCTGCGTTAAAGGCTATCAAGGCGCCGAACAGGACGATGCAACCCTGAGTCGTGAAGCTGAACGCATCGGATACCCACTGATGATCAAAGCCAGTGCGGGCGGGGGCGGACGAGGCATGCGCCTGGTACAGGATGCCAGCCAGTTACTGGAACAACTGCGTACTGCACGCTCCGAAGCGCAGCATGGTTTCGGCAGCGACGAACTGATTCTCGAACAAGCCTTGATCGACCCGCGCCACGTCGAGATTCAATTGTTCGGCGATCAGCACGGCAACCTGATCTACCTCGGCGAACGCGACTGTTCGATCCAGCGCCGCCATCAAAAAGTCATCGAAGAAGCGCCCTGCCCGGTGATGACCGACGAGTTGCGTCAGGCCATGGGCGAGGCTGCGCTCAAGGCCGGCCGGGCGGTGAATTACGTCGGCGCCGGCACGGTGGAATTTCTGCTGGATGCACACGGGCAGTTCTACTTTCTGGAGATGAACACCCGGCTGCAGGTGGAACATCCGGTGACCGAACTGATCACCGGGCTGGACCTCGTGGCCTGGCAACTGCTCGTCGCCGAAGGACAACCGCTGCCATTGCGACAGGAGCAGGTTCAGCTCAGCGGGCATGCCATGGAAGTACGTTTGTACGCCGAAGATCCCGCTCACGACTTTCTGCCGCAAACCGGTCAAGTCAAGGCGTGGGAGCCGGCGTTGCACAATGGTGTGCGGATCGATCATGGCCTGATTGAAGGCCAGGACATCAGTCCGTTCTATGACCCGATGCTGGGCAAAATCATCGCCCACGGTGCAACCCGCGAAGAGGCCCGACGCAAGTTGTTGCGGGCGGTGCAGGACAGCGTGCTGCTGGGCGTACAGAGCAATCAGCGCCTGCTTGCCAGTCTGCTGCAACACCCGCAATTCATCAGCGGCGAGTTCAACACCGGGTTCATCCCGACTTGCTTTGCTGACGATCCGTGCTTGCAGGCGCATGTCCCGAGCGCTGCGGAGCTGGCCATCGCTGCGGCGCTGTTCTATCAAGCGTCGGCACAGGCTCACGCGGCACCGCTGAAGGGCTGGCGCAACAATGCCAGCGTGCCCTTGCATTACCGCATCGGCCTGAATGACCAGGATTGGCCGGTGGAATTGAACGCCTCGCCTGACGGGGCGTTTCGGATTCAAGTCGCCGGGCAACTGCTCACATTGAAGATCATCCGTAGCGATGGGCGCTGGGCAATGCTGGAGATTGACGGTATCCACCAGCGTCATGCCTATCGACTCGAAGCCGGGCACCTGTGGTTGTTCGCGCGGCCCGGCAGTTTGAAACTGCTGGATCGGACCCAGGCGCTGGTCAGCAGTCAGGCCAGCGTCAGTTCCGGCACGCTCAAGGCACCGATGGACGGCGCCATCGTCGACGTACTGGTCAGTGAGGGCAGCACGGTCAGCAAAGGCCAGCTATTGGTGGTGCTCGAAGCCATGAAAATGGAGCATCCGCTCAAGTCGGGCATCGACGGCGTGCTCAAACGCTTGCAGGTTCAGGTCGGCGATCAGGTCAAAAATCGTCAGATTTTGTTGGAGGTCGAATAAGCCGCTAGGCGGATCCGCCGGGTTTGGCTACGCTCAAGCCCTATCAGGACGCGGATACCAGGAAACCTGCGATGCCTCACTGGCTGGTGATAGATCTGGAAGCCACCACCGATGAAGGTGGCTGGCCAGTTACGGAAATGGAAATCATCGAAATCGGTGCCACCCTGGTGGACCGCAAAGGTCGCGAACTGGACCACTTCCAGCGTTTCGTGCGGCCACAGCGGCGGCCCTTGCTGACACCGTTTTGCCGGGAGCTGACGCACATCACCCAAGGCAATATCGATACTGCGCAACTGCTGACCGAGGTCTGGCCGGCGTTCGAGCGTTGGCTGGGCCAGCATCATTCACGCCTGGAAGGTTGGGCGAGCTGGGGCGACTACGATCGCAAACAGTTGGTTCAGGAGTGGGAGCGCCTGCAACTCGACAGCGCCTTGAGCCGCGTGCCGCACATGAACCTCAAGCAGCGCTTTGCCAAGGCCAGGCGCCTGGAACGCCCGCTGGGGCTCAATGGCGCCCTGCAACTGGCAGGCATGCAGTTCACCGGACAGCAACACCGGGCACTGGAAGATGCGCGCAATACCGCTCGCTTATTACCGCTGGTTCTCCCCTCCTAGAGAGGTGACGACGCTCAAGGCCTTGTGCATACTGGCCGGCCCTTTTTAGCCCTTTTCGAGGAATCGCCCATGTTTAAAGTCAACGAGTACTTCGACGGCACCGTCAAGTCGATCGCCTTTGGCACCGCTGAAGGTCCTGCGACTATTGGCGTCATGGCTCCGGGCGAATACGAATTCGGCACCAGCCAACGTGAAATCATGCACGTGGTCAGCGGCGCCCTGACCGTCAAACTGCCTGACAGCAGCGACTGGGAAACCTTCGCCGCCGGTAGCCAGTTCAACGTGCCCGCCAACAGCAAATTCCAGTTGAAAGTGGCCGTCGACACCGCTTACCTGTGTGAATACCGCGGCTAACCCCCCCGGGTTTTCATCGCGATAAAAAAATGCCCGTGTCTTTGGACACGGGCATTTTTCATTCCGGGGCTTTTATTCGAGAATCGTCACCGGCATTCCGACTTCAAGACGACCATTGCTGTCGTTGACCAGATTCTGTCCAAACATCGCGCCGTCGGCCTCGGCACGGTATTTCTGCAACGTGGCCAGCGGTTCCCGGTCATCGCTGCGCTCACCGGTTTGCGGATCGATGGTGGTCAGAATGCACCGAGAGCAGGACTTGACCACCCGAAACTCGACCTCGCCGATGCGAATACGCTTCCAGCTGTCTTCGGCATAGGCTTCGCTGCCCTCGATCACCAGGTTCGGTCGAAAGCGCAGCATTTCCAGGGAACGTCCGACCTTTTGCGACAAATCTTCGAGGGACGCCTGCCCGATCAGTAACAATGGATAACCATCGGCGAACGCCACCTGATCATCGTCCTTGCCGTAACCGGCCTCGGTCATGCGCGCACGATCAAGGGGAACCTGCACCAGGCGTGTAGGCTTGCCGATGAACTCACTGACCCAGGCACCCGCCTCGTCACCGGCATCCGGCACGCGCAAGGTGTCGCGCCAGAGGGTGACGCCACGCAGTTCAGCGTTGCTGGAGGGCAAGGCGATGTCGATCGGCGAGCGGCCCGGGGCGCTGAGGGTCAAGCCGCCTTCGGCATTCCACAACGCCGACAACTGGCTCATGGACGGGACGGCGCGCTGGGTCAGGAAACGTCCGCTGGCCTCATCTACCAGCATCCAGCGTCGATCACCGTCCAGCCCCAGTTTGTCGAGGCCGACCTGTTGCAAGGTTTCACCCTTGCCGGATTTCAACGGATAACGGTAAAGCGCGCTCAGACGCAACATGGCCAGCTCCCTGATGGTCAAAAAAGGCCACCCTATACGAGCTTGGTCACCGAATCAAAGGCTGAAAACAGAGCACTGCCCCCTTGTAGGAGCGAGCCTGCTCCGGGCGGCTCGCTCCTACAGGGAAAGTGGCCAGTCCTTGATCGTGATCAGGCCGGGACTTCGTCGAGCATCAGGCGCTGGCGCACCACGTCGACGAGTTTGTCCGGCTGGAATTTGGAGAGGAAGTTGTCGCAGCCGACTTTCTTCACCATCGAGTCGTTGAAGCTTCCCGACAGGGAGGTGTGCAGGACCACATAAAGGCCGCGCAGACGCGGGTCATTACGGATTTCGGTGGTCAGGCGATAGCCGTCCATTTCCGGCATTTCGGCGTCGGTGAACACCATCAACAGCTTGTCCGTCATGGACACGCCCGTGTCCGCCCAGGCCTTGAGCATGTTCAACGCCTTCAAGCCGTCGCTGGCAATGTGCATCTTCACACCCAACTGGCCCAGGGTGTCACGCAATTGCGACAGTGCGACATTGGAGTCGTCGACCAGCAGCACTTCACGGCCACGGGCGCGTTCGAGTACCGGATCGTCGAGTTTTTCGCGCGAGACTTTGGCGTTGTACGGCACGATTTCGGCCAGGACTTTCTCGACGTCGATGATTTCCACCAACTGGTCATCGACCTTGCTGATCGCCGTGAGGTAATGCTGGCGACCGGCGCTGGTCGGCGGCGGCAGAATGGCTTCCCAGTTCATGTTGACGATGCGATCCACACCGCCAACCAGGAATGCCTGCACCGAGCGGTTGTACTCGGTGACGATGATCGTGCTGGTCGGGCTCGGGATCAGCGGACGCATGCCGATGGCCTGGGACAGGTCGATCACCGGCAACGTCTGGCCGCGCAAATTGACCACGCCGCAGACGAATGGATGACGCTGTGGCATCAGGGTCAGCTTGGGCAGTTGCAGCACTTCCTGCACTTTAAAGACGTTGATCGCAAACAATTGCCGGCCAGCCAGGCGAAACATGAGAATTTCCAGGCGATTCTCACCCACCAGTTGCGTGCGTTGGTCTACCGTGTCGAGAATGCCGGCCATTAATGACTCCTGGGCTTGTTCTGATTAATTCACTTAAAGAGGGTTATCGGCTGTTATTGCCAAATCTTGACCCTGAGACAAAATGCCACGATCGAGCATTGATGTCACATTAACATCATGGTTTACTGCATCCGCGATTCATCTGCTTCACTCCCGACGGCGCGACCACGGTTTGCACGTTAGGTTCCCTCGTGTAAGGGATTCCCCTATTAACAATCAGGTCCAACCTGATATTCGCGATATCCAATAGCCATTAATGTGACGCCATTCTCATTGCATGAACGGAGTCAGGCTTTTGTGTGCGATCGCAGGTAAGTGGCCATCCACCCTCTCGAGTTCCCAAGCCTGCACTCAGGCCTGCAGGAGCGCGATCTCATGCCGGCATGGCAGCGTCGGGACGTTGGACGTCCTGGTCGACATACGCGACATCCCCTCATTTGACATGACGTTGTGGAGATAAGCATGCCGAAGAAACCCAAGCAGTGGGCTCAGCGTTTGCCAGAGTTTCTTGTCGAGGCGGAAACACTTCTGGCCAAGTCGGAGGAGTGCCTGAGCCATCTGCAGTTGATCAGCAATGACAAGGACGCAATCGATTGCATGCTCAGCAGCCTGCTCAAACTGGCAAGCCGGGCCGATGCCCTGGCGCTGGAAGCCGTGTCGGAGTTTTCCCTGCATATTCACGGTTTACTGAACCACGCCCACCCCCACATTGACCTGCACGAGCACGCCTTGGGCGCGTTGAAGGATTGCTTCACGCTGATGGCCTGGCAACTCGAACTCATCGATCAGACCACCGGGCAGCTCAGCCTGGATGACAGCGAACAGACCTCCCTGATCGAAGCCTTTGCGCTGCAGGTCGGACAGAGTCATTTTCAGTTACCGGTTAATTCCAAACCGTTTACGCTCGTTTCCTATTCGGAACGGCAGGCTTGAATGAGTCTGACAACTTAGCCATGTGTATTCTTATTGCCATGCAGCCGCTCTATAAATGAGTGGGCTCATGTCGCAATTGAATATTTCATGCCTTTGCGCGACAACTCGATATTAATCGTTACTCCCCTTCGTAAAACTTTTCCATAGTGGAACTCTCGTCCATCGCGTTATTGCCTGACGCTATGGGCATATATACCAAACGCGACCAACGGTATCTTAAGTGGTATTATGCCGCCCATTAGTTGACGCCAATTAATGGCAAAGTGGACTTCAGATCAGAGCAAGCCGCTAAAGGCTGTGGTTCCACCAGAGGAGCCCGCTCTGCTCAAGACGAGTCACTACAGCTTTTCAGACAGAGACCCGTCAGCCACTATGGCCGGTCTGCCCGCAGCGAACATTCATTGGCTCCATCCGCTATGTACGCCAGCCTCAAGTCAGTCACCTCATGGCCACCGTCCCAGAAAAACGCTCGACGGCTCACGCTATTGCTGTGCACCTGTTCGGCACTTGGCAGCCTGCTGGTCTTCGGTTTCTCCACCTCCCTTGCACTGAGCTTGTTGGCGTTCAATCTCGCGGCACTGGCCTGCATCCGGGTCCAGGATCGCCTCTCGAGCCAGTCGATAAAATTTGAACCGCAAGAGCTGGCGGACCGCTTGTTGGAAGTACAGGAAAATGAACGTCATCGTCTGAGCAGAGAATTGCACGACGATATTGGCCAGTTGCTGACCGCCGCAAAACTGCAAAGTGAATGGCTCAAACGTCGGATGCCTGATGAAATGCAGGGCCAGTGTTCGGTGCTCTGCGACACGCTGGAAGAAACCCTGACCAAAGTTCGTGACGTCTCGGCCATCCTTAATCCCAGGCAATTGACGAGTCTCGGGCTGGAGGCCAGTCTGCGTGCGCATCTGCTCAAGACCCTGGCCAACACCTCGCTGCACTGGAGCCTGGAATGCCATCAACGGTTGACCGGCGTGCCGGAAGAAATGGCGGTGGCAGCCTTTCGAATCACCCAGGAAGCAGTGACCAATATTTTGCGCCACGCCGATGCAAAAAATCTTCTGGTCCGACTACAGCGCATGCCCCAAGGCCTGACACTATTGATCAGCGACGACGGCCAGGGTTTCGCACCCGCGGTTGATCCCGGTCGAGAGGGACAGCGGGGGATGGCCGGGATGCAGGAACGGATCGATCAGTTGGGCGGGACCCTGGCCGTGAGTAGCGTGCTGGGCAAAGGCACTCAAATCGAAGCACTTTTCCCCTGGGCGCCCCGTGCGCTCGAACGGGCCAGTACGAATAAGGTTTTGCATTGACTTGTAATTTACTTCTGGTGGATGACCACTCGCTGATCAGGGCTGGCGTACGCGCCCTGGTGTTGGACATTCCCGGCTATGCGGTAGTTGGCGAGGCCAATGACGGCTCGCAGCTGCTCGAAATGGTCGAGAAACTGTCCCCTGACATCGTCCTACTGGATATCTCCATGAAGGAGACCAGCGGTCTTGAAGCCTTGCAGCGACTCAAGCGGGTACGCCCGCAAAGCAAGGTACTGATTCTGTCGATGCACACCGATCCCGCGCTCATCATGCAAGCGCTGGAGTCCGGTGCTCATGGCTATTTACTCAAGGACACCACGGCCACCGAGCTGGAACATGCGCTGGATGCCCTGCGCAACAACGAACGCTACCTCAGCCCTGCCATCGCCCACACGGTCATCAATCAGGCGCTGATCCGGAACCAGAAGCAGCAGCCGGAAACGCAAGAATCACATAACCTGACAGCCCGGCAACTGGAAATCCTGCGACTGATTGTTCGCGGAAAATCCACCCGGGAAATCGCCAATGGCCTGAGCCTCAGTATCAAGACGGTTGAAACCCACCGCTCGCAGATCATGAAGCGCCTGCAGATCTACGATGTCGCCGGCCTTGTCCTGTTTGCCGTACGCGAGCAAATCATCAGCCTGGACGATTAGCTGACTGCAATGTACTCAACAGGGGTGAATTTTCCGGCAAATGCACGCGCAACGCTGCGGCACGCGCCGTAAAGCGCAGGTTGTCGCCCTCCAGAGGTTCGCCATCAAGGTTGATGTGCAGACCTTCCGAGACCTTGATCTCGACCCAGGGCAAACGAGCGCGCACGAACATGTTATCGATGCCAAAGCCATCGGCCAGCAGGTTTTTCAACGTACCGACCACTTCCTGCGGTGCCGGTAAAATACTGATATCCAGCAGACCATCGTCAGCCAGCGCCTCCGGACATAGCACATGCCCGCCTCCCGCCTGCCGACCATTGCCGATACCGAGCGCCAATAGCTCGCCGCTCCAATGAAAGTCCGGCCCCTGCAACTCGCCATAAGCCGCATGCAACTCGCTGAAGCGTGATAAGCCGGTAAACAGATACGCTGCGCCGCCGAGGACTTTTTTCAGGTCTTCTGACGTATTGGCCGTGACCTGACTGCCGAAACCGCCCGTGGCCATGTTCAGAAAGACCTGGCCTCCTACTTCCCCCAGATCGATAGCGTGTGGCGCAACCTCCAGAAGATCCAGTGCCAGCGCCGGTGCTAAAGGCACGCCAGCCGCGCGAGCAAAATCATTGGCCGTACCCAATGGCATCAAGACCAGGCTGGCCTGATTCGGGTGCGCCGCCAGGGCCTCGGCAATATCGCGTAACGTGCCGTCGCCGCCGCCGGCAATCAGTTGCGTATAGCCTGCGCTCAACGCTTCTTCCACCCAGCGCTGCGCGTCCCCCGCTTCCCAGGTCAACCGCACGGCCAGTGTCCACCCTTGCTTGCGCTTGCCTTCGACAGCCGCGCGGACCTCCTCGTTGAGTGCCTGCTTGCCATGCAGAATCAACAGCGCCTTGCGCTCACTCATTGTCGTAGCTCCTGATTGGAATTCATTCAGGAGATGTTGACCTCACTGCCCCCTATAAAGGTCGCACGACGTTGAGATTTTTCGAGGCATGCTGGTTTGCGGTCCTACAGGTCGGGATATTTTCTTACGATATATGAGGAATCGGCTTAATTGACCCGCCAGGGCGAATGGTTCACCTTGGTTTCGGCGGCTATACGTCATCAAAAGCAACCACACAGGGATGTGCAGGCAATGAGTAGACACTCACCAAAGGTTACAAAAGCAAATTATATGAGCTTCGGCTATTCAAAGGGCATAGATGCAAGGAGCGTCTTTCTCCATGCAAACCCATGACATCAAGTTGCCGCTCCCTCCGGTAAAGCCGTTCTCGGAAAATCGCACCAATCATCAGGCTGAATTCAACAACAACGCAAAACCCGCTGCAGGAGTTGACATGGAACCTCGCGTCATTGAACTGGAAACTCATCTGAAATACATCCGAAGAGACATGGATGAAGTGCGCAATGACGTCAAATCCATCAAACACAGACTTGCCTATTCGGCAGGCGGGGCAGCGGTCGTCCTCGGCCTGTTGGGTTGGGTTGCCAACAGCCGCTTTGATCAGGTCGTGACACTTCTGGTTCGTTAAGCGTCAGCCATGCACGCAAGACCCGGCGCTTTACCGGGCTTGCGGCAACTGAGCCCTACGCGTCAGTTCAGAACTTCGCTCAGAGGAATGAACACTACATATTCACCCTCGATCAACGTGCGATCTTCCAACACTTCAACCAGGCCATCGGCCCAGGCGGCACTGCGAAGTACGCCGGAGCTCTGATTCTTGTAAATGATCGCCCGACCATTCTCCAGGCGACCACGCAAGTATTCCCGTCGATTGCCCGCCTTTGGCCAGACAAACCCGGCCGGCACCTGGAACTTCAATGGCTCGACCTCTTTTACACCCTGACGGCGCAGAAGATAGGGCTTTGCCAATAACGCAAAAGTGACCAATGTCGACGCCGGGTTGCCGGGCAAACCAATCACGGGCACACCGCGATAATGCCCGAAAGTCAGCGGCTTACCCGGTTTGATGGCGAGCTTCCATAGCGTCAACTCGCCCGCTTCGCGCAAGGCCATGCCGAGGAAATCGGCTTCGCCAACCGACACTCCGCCAGTTGAGAGGATCAGATCAACCTCGTTCAACTCAGCCAGGCGAACACGAGTGGTCTCCAGATCATCTGGAAGAATACCGGCATCGATGACTTCACAACCCAGGCGTTGCAACCAACTGCACAGCAACACGCGATTGCTGTTGTAGATTTGTCCTGGGCCCAGGGCCTGGCCCGGTTCAACCAATTCATCTCCGGTAGAGAGAACCGCAACACGGACCTTGCGAACAACATCGAGCTCAGCGCAGCCCAGCGATGCCGCCAAACCCTGTTCGATTGATCCAAGGCGCGTACCGGCCGGTAAAACAAGCTCGCCCACCGTTGTCTCCTGACCTTGTGGCCGGATGTTCTGACCGGGGGTCATGGGCTCGATGAAACGGACTCGATCATCCGCCTGAATCTCGGCATTTTCCTGCATCTCGACACAGTCGGCACCTGCTGGCACCGGTGCACCGGTAAAGATGCGGGCACAGGTGCCGGGTTGTAGCGGTTCGGGCGCCTGACCTGCAAAGATCTTCTGACTGACCACCAACGGTTCACCCGTCCAGTCAGCGGCCCGCAGGGCGTAGCCATCCATGGCGCTGTTTGGCCAAGGTGGCAGATCAAGGGTTGAAACCAGGTCATCGGCGAGCACGCGCCCCTGAACTAGCGCCACAGGCAAACGCTCACGCTCGCGGATGGGCGAGGCCTCTGCCATTTCCAGCAAGCGCGCCAGCGCCACCTCGACCGGCATCAGGCTGCCGGTTTTACCTGGCTTACCCACGGGATTCACAGGGTTGCGCCTGCTTCAAGTGAGCGACGAAATTGCAGGGACGATGCCGGGAATCCAGCTGTTCGGCGAGAATCCCATCCCAGCCAGTGCGCACGGCATTGGTTGAACCGGGCAAGCAGCAGACCAGCGTACCGTTGGCCAAACCGGCCAGCGCCCGGGACTGGACGGTCGAGGTACCAATGTCCGCAACGGAAATCTGCCGGAACAGCTCACCAAACCCATCTACCTGCTTGTCCAACAGGCAACTCACCGCTTCTGGCGTGCTGTCACGCCCCGTGAACCCGGTACCGCCAGTGATCAGAACCACCTGCACCACCTCATCGGCAATCCAGTTGGCGACTTGCGCGCGGATTTTGTAGAGATCATCTTTAAGCAGAACCCGAGCGGCCAGGTTGTGGCCGGCGGCGCTCAAGCGGTCGACAAAAACCTGACCTGACGTATCGGTTTCCAGGGTTCGGGTATCACTGACAGTCAGCACCGCAATGTTAAGCGGCGCGAAAGGTACATCAGCCTTGGCTTTCATAGGCTCGTCCAGTTGTAGGAAAAACAGCTCGGTGTTATATCACAGCGCTTCACTTTTTCAGCGCCCCCATGGAGACCCGCCATGACCTCGAACCCGGCATTGCCACCCTGCTCCATTCTGCTCCTGGCAGGTGGCCGCGGCCAACGCATGGGCGGTCAGGACAAGGGTTTGCTGGAATGGCACGGCGCGCCGCTGATCGCGCACCTACATCGCAAGACCCGCGACCTGAGCAATGACCTGATCATCTCGTGCAACAGGAACCTGGACAAATACGCGCCCTACGCTGATCAGTTGGTCCATGACGACGAAGGCGATTTTCCCGGCCCCCTCGCCGGGATTCGCGCCGGCCTCAAGGCTGCCCGTCATCCTTATTTGTTGGTCTTACCGTGCGACGTGCCCCGCATCGACGATGCCCTGCTCCTCAGCATGCGCGAAATGGCCAGCCAGCATCCGGACAAACCGCTGATGCTGCGCCAGGGTGCACATTGGGAACCGTTGCTGTGCGTTATCCCTGTCGCTCTCTGCGCCGCGTTCGACACGGCATGGAATGAAGGTGAACGCAGCCCTGGACGCATCATGCGTAAACTGGAGGCAACCGCCCTGCAATGCGCAGACAACGACCCTCGACTGGCCAACCTGAACACCCCGGAATTGCTAAGCGCGCATACCGTGTCAGAATGACACTAGCCAAGGAACTTGCGTGCGTTGTGTACGTCTACAAGCTCAGTAACCAAAAGAATTCTTATTCGGAGATACACTCATGACCCATCGGACCCTCGCCACTCTCATGCTCGCAGCAGGCCTCGCGACCTTGGCGGGCTGCGCATCGCCGACAGTGATCACCTTGAATGATGGCCGCGAAATCCAGGCAGTCGACTCGCCAAAGTACGATGAAAAATCGGGCTTCTACGAATTCGAACAGCTGGATGGCAAGGAAACCCGCATCAACAAGGATCAGGTTCGTACCGTTAAAGAGTTGTAATCTTTACTGCACCGGCCAGATAAGACAAAGCCCGCTTGACGCGGGCTTTTTCGTGGCCGGGATTTTTTCACCACTGCAAGATGAGGGTGCTTTCAAACGCTCTTTCCTGGCCGGTGACCGGATCCACAAACCGCAATCCCTGCGCGAGCAGTTTCAGCGGATTGGCATAATCATCTTCAACGTCCTTGAGCACCTGCGGGTAAAACGGGTCGTTACAGATACTGGCGCCCAGCGCAGTCATGTGCACCCGTAATTGATGTTTCTTGCCCGTCACCGGGTAAAGCGCATACCGCCAGAGATCTCCGTTCTTTTCCCGAACCTCGACCGCTGTCTCGGTATTGCTGATACCCGGACCTTCCTGCATGCGGAAAAACGGCTCGCCATCGATGAGCCGGCTTTTATGCACCAATGGAAAGGTCAGATCAGGCAATGCAGGGGCGATTGCCTCGTAGTACTTTTCAATCTGCCGTGTCGGAAACAACGATTGATACGCAGAGCGGCTCTTCGGGTTGGCGGAAAACAGCACAAGCCCCGCGGTATGCCGATCAATGCGATGCAACGGCACCAGGTGTGGGTTGTCCAGACGACGGATCAATCTCCTCAGCAACGTTTGTTCAACGTACTCGCCTGCCGGAGTCACCGGCAAAAAATGCGGTTTGTCAGCGACCACCAAATGCTCATCGGCATAGAGGATCGACTCGACCACCGGGATCGGCTTTTCGTCCGCAACCTCACGAAAATAATGAATCCGCAGCCCTTCCTTGTACGGCAGATCGAATGCAATCGGCATTCCGTGCCCGTCGAGCACGCGACCGCGGGCCACCCTGTCCAGCCATTGTTCGCGACCGATAGCGCTGAAATGCTCGCACAGGCAATCGATAACGGTCAGCCACGAACCCGGCGGCAAGTAGAGTGTGCTGGCCTGGCTGTGTGCGGCAGAAAAAGATGAAGTGGACATACGAAAGCTCTAACCCTCAATACAGGGCAGCATTATCCAACAGTGGCCGAATCGAACCTAGCGGAGAATCCTCATGCCGGAATCTGTGTACGCGCCGCCGCTTCGGTGAATTCCTTGAGCCAGCGCAACACATCGACGGCTTCCCAGCGAGCCGGGTCGTAAAGTGCGTACAACAACCCCTGATAGCCCACGACATCCAGCTGCCGGTGGTAACCCGCACGCTGGAACAGCGCCTCGATCTCGGCAAAACAGGTGTTGAAGTGCAATTTGTTAAAAGGCGTTTTTCCTTCCGTCACCAAACCGTCCAGACGCAATTCGAGGACAGCCTCGCGCACAACATCGACCGACATCCGGTTCACGCTGTTTTTCAATTGTTCGACATTGACCACGATTCATCCCTCTCACGCCTGGAACTGCCTGCTCAAACCCGGAAACCCGGGACGTCAAGGCAGCACTCCGAATAACTGTATACGCATACAGTATCCGAAGAGCATCGGTTAAGCCAAGGGGATCAGTCGCAAAGTTCGACAGACGGGACCATCGCCAGCACAAAAACCGCTTAACGCAAGAACGCCACCACCTCGTCGGCACTGAATGGCCAACCGAGTTCCGCGCCGGTATCGACTCGTCGCAGGACCGGAATGCGCAGACTGTAGGCGGCGAACCAGGTTTCATCGTCAGCAATATCTACCAGCTCGACCAGCAGACCGTGTTCAACCAACGGCATCAGCTCGGCTTCGGCCACTTCACAGAGATGGCACCCCAGGGTGCCGAACAGCTGACATTCAGGAGGCATGAGCGCTCAACCGAAAAAATTAAGTAACTATTCTAGGCCTGCCCCGAAAAGCCGTCGAGCCGTCGAATTTTCTGCCCGACAACATGAATCGCCATGATGGCGGAATAACCCTGACGCAAATCAGGCGTCGTTTGTGCCATTTAAGCAATGCTCACGTTTTTTTTGCTTCTACGCTTGAGTAGCCAGCGTCTGTCAGCGGAGCTTTTAGTGTTTGCCAATCTCTTGATTATTCTCGTTTCCTCTCTAGTGGTCATCGCGTTGTTCCAGCGCCTGCGATTGCCCCCGGTCCTCGGCTACCTGTGCGTGGGGTTGATGATTGGCCCGACCGCGTTCAATTGGGTAGATGAGAGCGAAGGGTTGCCACACCTTGCCGAATTAGGTGTGGTGTTCTTGCTGTTCTCCCTCGGTCTTGAGTTTTCCCTGACGAAAATGATCGCACTGCGACATGTGGTGTTCGGCCTTGGCAGTTTGCAAGTGTTGGCCTGCGGACTGTTGCTGGGTGTTTTACTGATGATGTTCGGGATGCCGGTCACTCCCGCGCTGTTGCTGGGCGCGGGGCTGGCGCTGTCGTCCACGGCCATCGTCAGCAAGGAGCTGACCAGCCTTGGCGAAATTTTCAGCAGTCATGGCCAGAATGCCATCGCCGTATTGCTGTTCCAGGACGTGGTGGCCGTCTTGCTGCTGACACTGGTGCCCGTGTTCGCCGGAAACAGTGATCAGGCCTGGTATTGGGCGCTGCCCCTGACCCTGATAAAAACCGTGGTGTTGTTCGGCGGGTTGCTATTGGCCAGCCGCTGGTTGTTGCCAAGACTGTTCCATGAAGTCGCCGCCGCCCGCTCCGCCGAACTGTTTGTACTGCTGGCTCTGGTGATTGTCCTGCTGACCGCCTGGCTGACTCACTTGCTGGGGCTTTCCCCTGCCCTGGGCGCGTTTCTCGCCGGCATGCTGCTGGGCGAAAGTCATTACCGGCATCAGGTCGAGGCCGATATCCGACCGTTTCGGGACATTCTGCTCGGGTTGTTTTTCGTCACCATCGGCATGCTGATCGACTTGAATCTGTTCGCCAGCCACACGCTGCTGATCCTTGGCCTGACCCTGGGATTGCTGCTGATCAAGGGCACCGTGGTGGCGCTGCTGGTCAAATGGCGTGGCAGCGATGGCGAAACCGCCTGGCGCAGCGGTCTGGCACTGGCCCAGGGAGGTGAGTTCTGCTTTGCGCTGATGGCGCAGATGCAGCAAAGCGATCTGATGCCCGCGCAACTCGGCGGCTTGCTGCTGGCTGCGACGTTCTGTTCGATGCTGGTCACGCCACTGATGCTGCGCGCGGCCCCATCCATCGCAAAACATCTGCATCGAAAATCCAACAAGGAGGCCCAACTTGAAGAGATCAGCGCGCTGAACGCGGATCTGGACAAGCATGTGGTCATCTGTGGTTACGGGCGCGTCGGCCAGTCCATCGGTCGCTGCCTGAGTCATCAGCAACAACCTTACATTGCACTGGACCACGATCCGGTCAGGGTTGAGGAAGCGGCTGTCAGCGAAAGCAGCGTGCACTATGGAGACTCGCGTCGAGGTGAATTACTGCTTGCCGTCGGACTGGCGCGTGCCGGGTTGCTGGTAATTGCGGTGGACCAACCTGACATCGCGCTGGCGATCCTCAAGGAGGTTCGCCGGATCAATTCAAGAGTGCCGATTCTGGTTCGTACCCGCGATGACAGCCAACTGGCCGAGCTGAAAGAAGCCGGCGCCAACGAAGTCGTACCCGAGTTGCTGGAGTCCAGCCTGATGCTCGCCTCCCATGCACTGATCATGCTGGGACTGCCCGCCCATCAGGTACAGGAGCGGGCCGATCAGATCCGGCATGATCGCTATCGGATGCTCCACGATTTTTATCCCGGAGCTGAAGATGCGGAAAATTGATTCAGTCCTGACTGACGGCGCCGATCTTATGCACCGACAAATCCGCGCCGTAGTACTCCTCTTCCTGGCTCAAGCGCAGTCCATGAAACGCCTTGATCGTTCCATACACCGCAAAACCACCAGCCAGCGCCACGACCACACCCAGCGAGGTGCCGATCAACTGGCTGATCAGACTTACACCGCCCAGGCCGCCCAACGCACTCTGGCCAAAAATGCCGCACGCGATACCGCCCCACACGCCACACAGACCGTGCAAAGGCCACACGCCCAACACATCGTCGATATGCCATTTGCCCTGCGCCGCGGTAAAGCACCAGACAAACAGCGCCCCGGCGATGGCGCCGGTCACCAGTGCGCCCACCGGGTGCATCAGGTCGGAGCCTGCGCAAATGGCCACAAGCCCGGCCAATGGGCCGTTGTGCAGAAAGCCTGGGTCGTTGCGCCCGACGATCAGCGCCGCCACGGTTCCGCCGACCATGGCCATCAACGAGTTCACTGCCACCAGTCCGCTCACGCCTTGCAGGGTCTGGGCGCTCATGACGTTGAAGCCGAACCAGCCAACAATCAGGATCCACGAGCCCAAGGCGAGGAAGGGAATGCTAGACGGAGCAAACGCCACCAGGCGGCCATCGCGATAGCGTCCTTGTCGCGGCCCGAGCAACAACACCGCCGCGAGGGCCAGCCAGCCGCCCATGGCATGCACCACCACGGAACCGGCAAAGTCATGGAAGCTGGCGCCGAATCGCGCCAGCAACCAGGCCTGCAAACCATAATTGCCGTTCCAGATCATCCCTTCGAAAAAGGGATAGATGAACGCCACGATCAGCGCGGTCGCGCACAATTGCGGGACGAACCGGGCGCGTTCGGCAATGCCGCCGGAAATGATCGCCGGGATGGCGGCTGCAAAGGTCAGCAGGAAGAAGAATTTCACCAATCCATAACCATGGTCGGCATTGATCACCGCCGCCGGTTGCAGGAACGTCACCCCGTAGGAAATCCAATAGCCTATAAAGAAGTAGGCCAGGGTCGAAATGGCGAAGTCGCTGAGAATTTTCGACAAGGCGTTGACCTGGTTCTTTTGCCGAACCGTGCCAACCTCAAGAAAGGCGAAACCGGCGTGCATGGCCAGCACCATGACCGCGCCAATGAGGATGAACAATGTATTGGAGCTATGGACCAGACTGTCCACAGCGCTTTGCAGATTTTCCATGGAATGGCAGACCTAAAGGCTAAAAAAGCACCAAAGCAGTTCACGCAGACTGCTGACGCACCAAGTTGCAGCTTATGCGGATCGAATCACTGATCCCCATGAACCGCTTTGGCGCATCAGAGCGAAATCATCGCGCGAGTTTTTATTGTTTGAGCCGAGGTTTTCCTGAAATCATGCCCGGCAACAGCGCATCGGCGCCGGCAAACGCACCACGACACAGCAAAAGTTGTACCAGTCATTTGTACTGAACCTTCGCACAAGGCTCATACTCGAACCCATCAGAAGCCACTTACGGAGATCCACCCATGGCCAGCATCAAGGCAAAGACTGCTCAAGAAATCCTGATGAACGATTTTCAGACCCTGGTCAGTGACACAGAGCGGTTGCTGGAGCACACCGCGACCCTGGCCGGCGATCAGGCAGATGAACTGCGCACCCAGATCCACGACAGTCTGTTGCGTGCCCGGGAAACCCTGAAGCTTACCGAAGACTCGTTGCGCGAACGCGGTCAGGCCGCTGTCACCGCGACCGAAGATTACGTGCAGGCCAACCCATGGCAATCGGTCGGCATCGCCGCTGGGGTAGGTTTCCTCATTGGCCTGCTAGCTTCTCGGCGCTGATATGTCTATCGGCGAATCCGGCTCGTCGGCGACGGGCACAAGCGCTTCATCGCGGCGCCTGGGTGCCGCGTTTCTCGGACTGTTGCACAGCCATGTCGAACTGTTCGGCATCGAGTTGCAGGAACAAAAAGCGCGCACCGTAAGCCTGCTGCTGTTTGCAGGCCTGGCGCTGGTCTTTGCATTGCTGTTGCTGGTGGGGTTGTCGACGCTGGTGTTGATTGTGTTTTGGGACACCTATCGCCTCGCCGCCATCATCGGGCTCTGCGTGTTCTATACCCTAGCCGCGATCTTCTGTGGATTGCGTTTGAAAGCAGCGGTCTTCGATGAGTCCTCGCCCTTCCATGGCACCCTGGAAGAATTGGCCAACGATCGGGAGCGCCTGTTGCCATGAGCCTGCCTCAACTGCCCAATAACAGCTCGCGCGCGGAAATGCGCAAGGCACTGATTCGCCTGCGCATGGAAATGCACCGTCAGGAAATCCGCCTCGAGTCCCGGGAACTGCTACAACCCTTGCAGCGGATTCGCGGAATGAAGCAAGACCTGCAGGACAGTTTTGGCATCAAGCACGCCCCGCTCTGGGGCGTGGCAGCTGTCACCTTGCTCGGCTTTCTGACCGGCAAGAGTACCCGCAACGGCGGCGCCAGCAGCCTGACTCGGCTGGTTCGTCTGGGCACCAGCCTGGGGCCCTTGATCAAGCTGGTCCTGCAAAGCAACTCGCGAAAAGACTAAATAGCCACTCTCTGGCTGCATTCTTGCAATACCACCGGGATGAGCCTCTCTATCGAGGGGTTCAATCCTGTGTGCCTATCCGGTGACCAGGTATCCAAAAACAAGACCTTAACCAAGGAGGCCTCGTGATCGACGGGCAACCGCTCGCCTGCTTT
This sequence comes from Pseudomonas sp. S2_B07, assembly GCF_054668435.1. NCBI lineage: Bacteria > Pseudomonadati > Pseudomonadota > Gammaproteobacteria > Pseudomonadales > Pseudomonadaceae > Pseudomonas > Pseudomonas sp. S2_B07. Next base: position 5,556,983 of record NZ_CP162769.1, on the reverse strand, counting down.
CAACCCTTCATCGATACCGCCACCGGCCGTATCGCCGGCGTCGAGGCATTGGGCCGACTGCAACAGGCCGACGGTCAACTGGCCTCGGTGGGCCCGCTTTTCGCCGACCCGAGGACACCCGCCATCGCGTTGCGGCGTCTTGATCGGCAGATCCGCGACAACGCGCTCAGTCGTTTGCATGAAGCGCCCTCGGACTGGTTTCTCAGCCTGAACATTTCCCCGCGCTGGATCAATCGCCTGCGCCCGGATCAAGCGCTGCCAAGCCTCAAACAACTGCGCAGGCACAACGTCGACCCGCAACGCATCGTCTTCGAAATAACCGAACTGGGCGGCGACATTCAGCGCCTGGCTGACGTCGTGGCTCGCTACCGAGAGGCAGGCGCACGAATCGCCATTGATGATTTCGGCGCCGGTTATTCTCAACTCGATCGCGTACTGGCCCTGCAACCGGACATTCTCAAACTCGACATGCGCTTGTTCCAGGCGGCGGCATTGGGCGGTCCAAGCAGCGATGTGGTGAAGGCGCTGGCGCAGATGGCCGAGAAAACCGGTTGCTGGATCATTGCCGAAGGGGTGGAAACCGAAGCTCAATTGAGTTTTGCCCTGGAGTGCGGCTCCCGGTACGTGCAGGGTTTTCTGTTTGCCAAGGCACAAGCCGACTTCTTTGCCCCGGACGCTTTTGTCGAGCGCTTCGCACAGCTGCGCCAACGGTATGTTCAACAAAAACTGGCTGAGCGTGGGCGGCTGATGGTCATGCGCCAGCAACTCGGCGAGCTGATGACCCTGTTGCAGACATGGGCCCAAGCCCACGCACCGCTCAGCGCCCTGCCCCATCTGGACGCATTCCCCTGGTTGTTGCGCTTCTATCAATGCGATCGCCACGGCACGCAACTGACGCCCAACCTTGAATGGCGAAACAACGCCTGGGAATCGGACACCCGGTACCTGGGTCACAACTGGTCATGGCGTCCGTATTTCTATCACTTGTTGGCAGAGGGTTGGGACGAGCGTCGGCTTACACTTTCCAACACGTACCGCGATGCCACCAGCAACCAGTATTGCCTCACCGCCGGGCAATTTTTCGACAATGGCGAGCGACTGCTGCTCATCGACATCGACGCCGCCGGGCTCTAGGCTAAGGCATCAGTCACCTGACGGAGAGACCAGCCTTGGATTGGCAAACCCTGCTTACCCGCGAACGCCTCGGAAAGCCGCTGCACAGCCCGGAAGAACTCGGCCGCAGCCCTTTCCACAAAGACCATGACCGCATTATTTTCTCAGGTGCCTTTCGCCGGCTGGGACGCAAGACCCAAGTCCATCCGGTCACCAGTAACGATCACATCCACACGCGCCTGACCCACTCGCTGGAAGTCAGTTGCGTCGGGCGCTCGTTGGGCATGCGTGTCGGTGAAACCATCCGCAGCGCGTTGCCAGACTGGTGCGAACCGAGTGACCTGGGGATGGTGGTGCAGTCGGCTTGCCTGGCGCATGACATCGGTAATCCACCCTTCGGTCACTCCGGCGAAGACGCCATCCGTCACTGGTTCCAGCAGGCCGCAGGCCGTGGCTGGCTGGATGACATGAGCGAAGTCGAACGTAATGACTTCCTGAATTTCGAAGGCAATGCCCAAGGCTTTCGTGTGCTCACTCAATTGGAGTACCACCAGTTCGATGGTGGTACGCGGCTGACGTACGCCACGCTGGGTACTTACTTGAAGTATCCCTGGACGGCGAAGCACGCTGACTCGCTGGGCTACAAGAAGCACAAGTTCGGCTGTTATCAGAGCGAACTGCCGTTGCTGGAGCAGATCGCTCATAAACTCGGCCTGCCTCAACTGGAGGAGCAGCGCTGGGCACGCCATCCATTGGTGTACCTGATGGAAGCCGCCGATGACATCTGCTATGCGCTGATCGACCTGGAAGACGGCCTGGAAATGGAGTTGCTGGAGTACGCCGAAGTCGAGTCGTTACTGCTCAATCTGGTGGGCGACGATCTTCCGGAAACCTATCGCCAATTGGGCCCGCTGGACTCGCGCCGACGCAAGCTGGCCATCCTGCGGGGCAAAGCCATCGAACACCTGACCAATGCAGCGGCCCGGGCCTTCGTCGAACAACAGGACGCCCTGCTGGCCGGTACACTGCCCGGCGATCTGGTGGAGCACATGCATGGCCCGGCCAAGCGCTGTGTCCTGAATGCCAAAGACATGGCCAGGAAAAAAATCTTCCAGGACAAGCGCAAGACACTGCATGAAATCGGCGCCTACACCACGCTGGAGATTCTACTGAACGCTTTCTGCGGCGCGGCACTGGAACAACACAATGGTCGAACGCCGTCGTTCAAAAGTCGCCGCATCCTCGACTTGTTGGGCAACAATGCACCCGATCCTCGCGGGCCTTTGCACACTTCATTCCTGCGGATGATCGACTTCATCGCCGGCATGACCGACAGCTATGCCAGTGAAATGGCCCTGGAAATGACCGGTCGCTCAAGCCGCTGACGCCCCCGCCCCGACCCGCTGTTCAGATTGTCCGAACGCGGGTCGAGTGCTGGAATGATCAGGCAATACATTCGAGTAGTCTGACATCCGGCGAAACTGGACACACTTAAAGCTGCCGACCAACAGATCTACCGCGGCCTGGTTACTTGATAAAATCATTGAAACAATCAGACGTTATAAACTTATTGACCCTGACATCTTCCTAAAAACCTATCACTCAACAATCAACTTACTACATACAATACTTCTCTTGATCCTCATTCAAATCCGAACTGGAACGTAGTCCCATTCCTCTTCAATTGTAGGACTTGTCCTATATCACTGCTATCGACCTGTCAGTTCATGCGCCCCCTCAACTATCTGAGCTAAGGTGCGCGCTTTATTTAAGCTCGCATGGGATCTGATTATGAACTCCGTTTTTATTGTCGACGATCACCCCGTTATCCGTCTTGCCGTCCGAATGTTGCTCGAACATGAAGGTTATAAAGTCGTCGGCGAAACGGATAACGGGGTCGACGCCATGCAGATGGTCCGCGAATGCATGCCAGACCTGGTTATTCTCGACATCAGCATTCCCAAACTGGATGGACTGGAAGTTCTATCCCGTTTTAATGCCATGTGTACTCCGTTAAAAACCCTGGTTTTAACGGCCCAGTGCCCGACCTTGTTCGGTATTCGCTGCATGCAGTCCGGGGCGTCGGGATATGTCTGCAAACAGGAAGACCTGAGTGAGCTGGTCAGTGCAATCAAAGCGGTGCTTTCCGGTTACAACTACTTCCCCAGCCAGGCGCTGAACCCCGTCCGTAGCGATGACACGCGATATGCCGACCTGGAGCTATTCAAGTCAGTCAACGACCGGGAATTGATGGTATTGCAACTGTTTGCACAAGGCCGCACCAACAAGGAAATTGCCAAGGGCATGTTCCTGAGCAACAAGACCGTCAGCACCTATAAAAAACGCTTGATGCAAAAACTCAAAGCCAAATCACTGGTTGAACTTATCGATATGGCAAAACGCAACGCCTTAGTGTGAGAGACCGGATGCCCAGTCGTTTAAAGGATTATCTGATACTGATCACTGCCGGCTTGTGCCTGAGCACCTCAGTGTCTGCGACACACTCCGCCAGCGAGCATTACACCCTGCTCAGTCGCTCAATGGTCGGGCACATGGAAGTACAACTGGATAAATCACAGCGACAATGGATCAAAAACAAACGCGAATTGATTCTGGGTAGCTCAGCCCCCGATTACCCGCCTTTCGACCTGACCAGCAGCGGCAGCGACTATGAAGGCTTCACCGCTGATTACGCCGGCATCCTTGGCAAGGCGACCGGCCTGCCAGTCAAGGTTCAGCGCTACGCATCCCGGGAAGATGCCATCAAGGCGCTAGAAAACGGTGAGGTCGACATGCTCGGCAGCGCCAACGGATTTGAGGCCCGTAACGCCGATATTGTGCTGTCGACACCTTACGCCGCGGACCAACCGGTTCTGGTGACACGCGAAGGAGAAACCCGATCCCTGTCCGATGGACTGGCCGGATTGCGGTTGAGCATGGTGTACCACTATTTACCGATGGAAGAAGTCAAAGCCCTGTATCCAAAGGCGATCATCACGGCCTACCCGTCTTACCAGAATGCAATTAACGCGGTTGCGTTCGACCAGGCGGACGTCTTTCTCGGTGACACCATTTCGACCCACTACCTGATCAACAAGGGTTACCTGAACAACGTCCGGATGGCCAACTTCGGTAAACACGAAGTCCACGGCTTCAGTTTTGCCGTGCACCGCAACAACCCGGAACTGCTTGGGATCATCAACACGATACTGAATGCCACGCCCACCCATTCGCGGGAAGAGATTGCCAAACGCTGGAGTGCAGGCAGCGACATTCTTCTCACCGATCACAAACTGCAACTTACCACTCGCGAAGAACGCTGGCTGGCGCAACATCCGGTGGTTCGCGTGGTGGTCAATGAAGCGTTTGCGCCGCTGACATTTTTCGATAACGACGGCAACTTTCGAGGTGTCGCTGCCGATCTGCTCGAACTGATCAGGTTGCGCACCGGTTTGCGCTTCGAGATCCAACGCAGCCGAAGTGATGACGAGATGATTGATCGTATCGGTCAGCATCAGACCGACCTGATTGCCGCCCTGCTGCCCAGCGCACACCGTGAAACGCTGCTGAATTTCAGCCGCCCTTATCTGGAAAACTCTTTTGTCCTGCTGACGCGCAAAGTGGCCGGCAGTCCGAACGACCTCACACAGTTTTCGGGTAAACGCCTGACGATTGCCCAGGGTAATCCGATGGTGGATTACCTGCGTCTCGAGTTCCCGAACCTCACTCTGATCGAAACCCCCGACACCTTCAGTGCCGTGCAACTGGTGTCAGAGGGCAAGGCTGAAGGCTCCGTAACCTCGCTGGTGATTGCGAACTACTTCATCTCATCCAGAGTCTTCGAGCAGACACTTCAGATCAGTTCCACCGTTGGCACGCAACAGGCTGCGTTTTCCCTCGCAACCGGACGCGACGCCAAAGAACTGAGCGCCATCCTCGACAAGGCGTTGCTGAGCATTACCCCGCAAGAACTGGGCATTATCAACAGCCGCTGGCGGGGTTACGCCTCGACATCGCAAAACACCTGGCGCAACTACCACCGGGTGTTCTATCAGGTGGTGCTGGGGGTTGGCGTGCTACTGCTGATGTCTGTTGCCTGGAACGCTTACATGCGTCGTCAGATCAAACAGCGTCAGGCGGCTGAACTCGCATTGAATGACCAACTTGAGTTCATGCGATCACTGGTCAACGGCACGCCGCATCCGATCTACGTGCGGGACCGTCAGGGGGTGCTGCAAAGCTGCAACGACAGTTACCTGGAAGCCTTCAGCGCAAAGTACGAAGACGTGATCGGTAAAAGTGTCATTCAAGGCAACTTGAGCAACGCGTTCGAGGCACGGGAGTTTGAGTCTGACTATCAGCGAGTCGTAAACGAAGGTGCACCGTTGATTCTCGATCGCACGTTGCAAATCGGCAGTCGCAAACTGACGATTTACCACTGGGTGTTGCCTTACCGGGACTCGAAGGGTGAAGTACAGGGCATCATTGGTGGCTGGATTGACATCAGCGAGCGGCGACAACTGTTTGATGACCTTCGAGCCGCCAAGGAACGCGCCGATGAAGCGAACAGAGCCAAAAGCACTTTTCTGGCGACCATGAGCCATGAGATTCGCACCCCGATGAATGCAATCATCGGCATGCTGGAGCTGACCCTCAAACGTATCGAACCCGCTCATCCGGACCGACCCGCCATCGACGTCGCATACCACTCGGCGAAGGACCTGCTGGAACTGATCGGGGACATTCTCGATATTGCGCGCATCGAATCCGGGCATTTGAGCCTGAATCCGGAGCGCGTCCATCTGGGTGAAACGGTAGCGTCGGTGGTGAGGATCTTCGACGGCCTCGCCCGACAGAAACACCTGCATCTGTTACTGGACTTGAGCCCCGCCCATCCGCCACCCGATGTGTTGCTGGACCCGATGCGCTTCAAGCAGGTGCTTTCCAATCTGGTCAGCAACGCCATCAAGTTTACCGAACAGGGTCAGGTGCGGATTGTGGTGGAGTGGCAGGCCACAGACGAGCCCGAGCGGGTTTTGTTGCGCGTGCAGGTTCAGGACAGCGGAATCGGCATCAGCGAGCAGGATCAACAGCGTTTGTTCGAGCCATTCACTCAGGCAACCCACAGCGCGCAGTCGACCCGAGGAGGCGCCGGGTTAGGCCTGGTGATCAGCCGTACGCTGTGCGAGATGATGGGCGGCAGTCTGCAGTTGCGTAGCCAGGTCGGTGCCGGTACGCAGGTCGAGATAGCGCTGCACCTGACAACATTGCCGCCAGACCTGAGACCGAAAACCGTCGAAGCGACTGTTCACCCTACCTCAACTCCGTTGAACGTCCTGGTGGTCGACGATCACCCGGCCAATCGCTTGCTCATGTGCCAGCAACTGGAGTTTTTGGGGCACCACCACTGCGCTGAAACGGATGGCGAAACCGGGTTCGAGGCATGGAAGCACGGGCTGTTCGATCTGGTGATTGTCGATTGCAACATGCCGGTCATGAATGGCTACGAACTGGCCCGCCTGATTCGCCAATACGAACAGCAACAGTCGCGCGAGGCGTGCACCCTGCTGGGCTTCACCGCCAACGCACAACCGCAAGAAGTACAACGCTGCAAACACGCGGGGATGGACGACTGCCTGTTCAAGCCCCTCAGCCTCGCGGCCTTGAGACTGTGGATTGAACGCGTCAAACCGATCGCCCGCCCCGCATTCAGCCTCGAAGGACTGCAGCTGCTCACCGGCGGCAATCCAAAGCTGGATCAACGTCTGTTGCTCGAAGTGCTGAACAGCAATCGTCTGGACCGCCAGGAATTGCTGGATTTGTCCCCCTGCAAAGACCCCCAGTCATTCCTCGATATCGCTCACAAAATCAAGGGGGCGGCGCGCATCGTCCAGGCGAGTCGATTGATCGACAGCTGCGAAGCGCTCGAAAGCGCCTGCCGTGAAGCGTTCCACCCCGAAAACGTAGCCGACTGCACCCAAGCCATCAAGCACGCCATGCTCGAGCTGGAGCACGCCTTGCAACAACAAATAGGTCACAACGACAGGAGCAGAACGATGGAGCCTTAACTATGCTTGGACGGCTGAGCAGTGTGTTAACCATCACGGAGAGACCAGTAATGTCCAACCCACTGCGCCCCGATCCACGCAGGTTTCCGCTGCACGTCCATATCAGCGTGATGTTTACCTTCCTGCTGCTACTCACGGGCGTGGTGCTGGGCATTTTCAATTACCGGCAAACCACGCAGATCATCTTGTCCAGCAGTGAAAAACTGTTCAACCGCATCGAACAGGATGTCCGGCTGGATCTGCAGGGCACTTATGAACCGATTCGCCATCTGTTGAGCCTGCTGGCGGACAACCCGGCGACCGAGGCGCCCGCGCTGGAGCAACGGCTCGCGCTGCTGAAACCCTTTAGCCAGTCGCTCAAAGACAATCCCAACCTGGCCTCGCTGTACCTGGGATACGGCAATGGCGACTTTTTCATGGTACGCCCCCTGCGCACCCCCGCCCTGAGAACGCTCACCAATGCCCCGGAGAATGCGGCCTATCAGGTCTGGAGCATTGAACACCCTTCCGGTGCCGGGAAGGTGCGGTCCCAGTCGTTGTTTTTTGATCAAAACCTGGCGCTCGTCAGCCGCCAGGATAACCCTGAAGAAACCTACGATCCGCGCACACGCGCCTGGTTTACCAGTGCTCGCAGCGATGAGGGCCAGATCACCACCGAACCCTATGTCTTTTTCTCCACTCACCATGTCGGGACGACGCTAGCCCGGCGCAGCGGCAAAAATGCGGTGATGGGCGCCGACCTGACCCTCGCCGAACTGTCGGCGACGCTTGCCAAACATGTGGTGACCCCGCATACCGAAATCGTGCTGTTCGATGCCGAGGGCAATGCCGTTGCCTATCCCGACAGCAGCCGTCTGATCGTCGACGACCAGACCGCACGCTTGATCAAGGCGGCCGATCTGAATCCGGCACTCGGTGCCCTGCTCACCCATCCGTCCGAGGGAAATCGCCTGGACGCTGCCGGTCGCGAATGGATTGTGGCCCGCAGCAGCATGCAGGAAGGCGGGCCGCAAGGATTGCAGTTGGCGCTGTTAGTGCCCGAAGATGAATTACTGGTCGATGCCTACCGCATGCGCTGGCAAGGGGCGTTGATCACGCTGGCAACGTTGTTGCTGTGCCTGCCGCTGGGGTGGCTCACCTCCAGAATTCTGGTCAAACCCTTACGTTCACTCGTGCAAGAAGCCGATGCGATCCGCAGTTTCAACTTCAACTTTCCCGTCAGCCGACGCTCCCCCGTGCTGGAAGTCGACCAACTGAGCGTGTCGATGACGCGCATGAAGGACACCCTCGCGAGCTTTTTCCAGATCTCTGACAGCTTGAGCGCCGAGACTCGTTTCGCCCCGTTGCTGCAACGGGTGCTGTTCGAAACCGTGAAGATCGGGCAGGCCCAGGCGGGCCTGATTTACCTGCGCGAGCAGGACGGCGACCGCATGGAGCCCCACGGTCTGGTGATCAACGAGACCTCTCAGGCGTTGTCGACGTTTGGTATTCAAGGTTACGAACTCCAGGGTTCACAGAGCCCTCAGTGGATGCAGCAGTTGTCCAGCGCCGACAATGTGGTCACCAGCCTGGGCTTCGAAAACGCAGCCGATCTGCAAAAGGTGCTGCTGGCGCTGGAATGTCCACGGGTTCACCTGATCGGTATCCGGCTGCACAATCGGCATAACGAAACCGTCGGCCTGCTGGTCCTTTTGCTGGCCGACAGCGGCGCACAAAGCGACCTGGAAAAGCTGCGCCCGGACCGTATCGCGTTTCTCCAGGCGGTGTCTGGCGCGGCGGCGGTAAGTATTGAAAGCCAGCGTTTGCAAGCCAGGCAGAAGCAGCTGCTGGACTCTTTCATTCAACTGCTGGCTGGCGCCATCGATGCCAAAAGCCCTTACACCGGCGGGCATTGTCAGAGAGTGCCGGAATTGACGCTGATGCTCGCCGAGGCTGCCGCGGCCAGTCAGGAGCCGGCCTTCAGCGGTTATCACCCGACGGAAGATGAATGGGAAGCCCTGCACATCGCGGCGTGGCTGCATGACTGCGGCAAGGTCACCACCCCGGAATATGTGGTTGATAAAGCCACCAAGCTTGAAACCCTGAACGACCGCATCCACGAAATCCGCACGCGTTTCGAGGTGCTCAAGCGCGATGCCTGGATCAACTACTGGCAGGCCATCGCCCAGGGCGGTGACGAACGTCAGCTGGCGGAATTACGCAATGCGAGCCTGGCGGGGCTGGACGATGATTTCGCGTTCGTCGCCCACTGCAATCTGGGCGGCGAGGCCATGGCCGAAGCCGACCTGCAACGCTTGCGCGGCATTGCTCAACGCACCTGGACCCGTACGCTGGATGATCGACTTGGGGTTTCATGGGAAGAGAATCGCCGCCAGGCACGCACACCGGCCCCGACGCTGCCGGTCAGCGAACCCTTGTTGGCGGACAAACCCGAACACCTGCTCGAACGCGCCGAAAACGAGCTGATTCCGGCTGACAATCCGTGGGGTTTCAAGCTCGATGTACCGCCGTACAAATACAACCGGGGCGAACTCTATAACCTGAGCATCACCCGAGGCACGCTGACTCGCGAGGAGCGCTACATCATCAATCATCACATGGTGCAGACAATCCTGATGCTCAGCCGCCTGCCCTTCCCCAGCCACCTCGACAACGTCGCGGAAATCGCCGGCGGTCATCACGAGAAAATGGACGGTACCGGTTATCCCAAACAGTTGAAGCGCGAAGAAATGAGTCTGCCGGCGCGCATGATGGCGATTGCCGATATCTTCGAAGCGCTGACCGCCGCCGATCGCCCGTACAAGAAGGCCAAAACCTTGAGCGAGGCCTTGGGCATCATGGCCAACATGTGCCGTGACGCCCACATTGACCCGGAACTGTTCGGGCTGTTCGTCCAGGCGCGCATTTATCTGCAGTACGCAGAACGATTCCTCGATCCGCAGCAGATTGACGCCGTCGACCCGACCAGCCTGCTGGTCAAGGCAGGCTTGAGTGCTTGATCAGCAATCGGTCAGGCGCAGGAAAATCGCCGCCAGGCGCTCGATACCGGCCTGATCTTCTGCGGTAAACCGCGCCAGTTTCGGGCTGTCGAGGTCGAGCACGCCGATCAGTCGACCGTCCTTGACCAGCGGCACAACCAGTTCGCTGTTCGATGCGCTGTCGCACGCGATATGTCCGGGAAAAGCATGCACGTCTTCAACCAATTGAGTCTGCAAGGTCGACGCTGCCGTCCCGCACACACCGCGGCCGAACGGAATCCGCACGCAGGCGATTTGCCCCTGGAACGGACCGAGTACCAGTTCTTCGCTGCGGTTGAGGTAGAAGCCGGCCCAGTTCAAATCGTCGAGCTGGTTGAACAGGAACGCCGAGAACTGTGCAGCGTTGGCAATGAAATCACGCTCGTCCGCCAGCAACGATTCCAGCTGCGCCCACAACATGCCGTAACCATCCAGCCCTTGGCCGCTCTTCTGTAAATCAATCATGCTTTGTGCTCCAACAGCTTGAGCCCGACCCAATAGCGGGCAAATTGATAAGCGCAACGTCCATTGCGATTGCCTCGGCCTCCTGCCCAACGCACCGCGAGGATGTCCAGCTCGTCGTCACGCTGCCACTCAAGCCCGGCCTTGCCGGCCAGTTGACCGATCCAGTGTTCGACGACGTTGAGGAAATGTTCCTGAGTAAACGGATAAAACGACAGCCACAGGCCGAAGCGGTCCGACAGCGCGATCTTGTCTTCCACCGCCTCGCTGGGGTGCAGTTCACCGTCGACGCGTTTCCAGTTTTCGTTATCGCTTTCCTTTTCCGGCACCAGGTGACGGCGGTTGGACGTGGCGTACAGCAGAACGTTGTCCGGCGCTTGTTCGAGGGAGCCGTCGAGCACGCTCTTGAGTACGCGATAATCGCCCTCGCCCGCCTCGAACGACAGGTCATCGCAGAACAGCACAAAGCGCTGCGGCAACTTGGCGATTTGCTCGACCACACGCGGCAGGTCCGCCAGGTGATCGCGCTCGATCTCGATCAGGCGCAAACCGGCCTGGGCGTGTTCGGCCAGCAAGGCCCGCACCAGCGACGATTTACCGGTGCCGCGCGAGCCCCAGAGCAACGCGTGGTTGGCCGGCATGCCGTCGAGGAACTGTTGGGTATTTCGCCCCAGTTGCTCCAGTTGCCGGTCGACGCCGATCAGGTCAGACAGGCGCATGTCGAGGCTGACGTGCAGCGGCAGCAGAAAACCGCTGCGCCCCTCGCGTTGCCAGCGCGCGGCCAGGCATTGATTCCAGTCGATGGCTTGCCGAGGTGCGGGCAGCAGCGGCTCGATACGGGCCAAAACAGCATCGGCGCGTTCAAGAAAAGCATTCAATCGGGCGTCCACGTCTTCTCCTCGGGCACATTCACAGTGATGATGGCGATACAGCGACGAATACACAGCGTTCAGTGCCCGGTTCATCCCCTGCTCAGGGGTTCGCGAGAACATCGGAATCCATGCATGATCGACTATGCTTGAGCAGCGAAAGGAAACGGAAGTGGTTCAACACCCCATGGACATCAAATTCACCCACCGGCTGTCATACAAGCAAGCCAGGCTTACTGTGCTGGTCGGTTTCATTCTGGGCACGCTGCTCAGCCTGCTGCAAATAGGCATCGATTATGCCAGCGAAGACGCCTCCATCAACCGCGAAATACTGTCTTTGCTGGAAATCAGCCACAACCCTGCCTCGCGCATCGCCTACAACATCGACGCCGAACTCGCCCAGGAACTGACCATGGGCCTGGTGCGCTCACCGGCGATCCTCAGCGCGAAACTGACCGACAACAACAATACCGTGCTGGCCAGCGTCAAACGCCCAAGCGCGCAAAGTGGCTATCGAGTCATCAGCGATTTCCTGTTCGGCGCCAATCGGCAGTTCGAAGACCGTCTATTTCTCGATCACCTGCCCAACGAATCACTCGGGACCTTGCAACTGGAAGTCGACACCTACGCCTTCGGCAGCCGCTTCCTGCGCCGGGCCGAAGTGACGTTGCTCAACGGCTTCGCCCGAAGCCTGATCCTGACAGGCATTCTGCTGGCGCTGTTCTACGTGATGCTGACCAAGCCCCTGGTGCGGGTCATCCGCGAACTCAGTGGCCGCGATCCGCGCAGTGCGGAGCCGACCTGGCTGGAATACCCGGCGGGGCATGAAAACGATGAAATCGGTGTGCTGGTCAAAGTCGCCAACCAACAATTCGAAAACATCGCCACCGAGATCCAGCAACGACGCAACGCCGAAAACCGTCTGACCGACTACCTCAGTCAACTGGAAAACATCGTTTCGGCACGCACGGCCGAACTCAAGGCGATCAATGCCCGGCTCAGCCAATCCAATCAGGAACTTGAAGTCGCGCGCACCACGGCCATCGAGATGGCTGAAGCACGCTCGGTCTTTCTGGCCAACATGAGCCATGAAATCCGCACCCCTCTCAATGGTCTGTTGGGAATGATCGCGCTGTCGCTGGACGGCCCGCTCACGGCCGAACAGCAGCAACAACTGTCGATCGCCCACGACTCGGGCAAAGTGCTGGTGGAGCTGCTCAACGATATTCTCGACCTGTCGAAATTCGATGCCGGGCAACTGGAACTCGAACACATTCCGTTCGATCTTGGCGCGCTGGTTGAAGACACCGCCAACCTGCTCTCCCAGAATGCGGCGCCGAGCGTGGAGTTGACGTGCCTGATCGATCCACAATTTCCGGCACTAGTGCTGGGAGACCCGACCCGGGTGCGGCAGATCGTCAGCAACCTGTTGTCCAATGCGCTCAAGTTCACTCGCTTCGGTCGGGTCGATTTGCGTCTGTCTGCCTTCGAAGAGGGGGTCAGAATCGAAGTCTGCGACACCGGCATCGGGATCGCCCACGATGCCCAGGTCAAGATCTTCCAGCCCTTTACCCAGGCCGGCGCCGGTATTACCCGGCAGTTCGGCGGTACAGGGCTGGGCCTGGCCCTGACCTATAACCTCTGCGAAGCCATGCAGGGACGCCTGACGATCAGCTCGGAAGCCGGTTTTGGCAGTCAGTTCTGCGCCGAGCTGCCGCTGTCCGCTCACACTCGCGCCGTATCCCCGGCACCGCTGTCCGGCAAGATCATTGCGATCACCGCGGCCAGCAGCGGTCTGGCCGAGCTGCTGAAAACCCTGCTGCCGGCGTGGGGACTCGACTATCAACAGCGTTCCATCGATGACTCGCTGCTCGGACTTGAACCTGATGTCTTGATCACCGACTGCCCCGAATGCCTGTTTGGCCTGCGCCCCACCCTTGACGCGCCGATTCTGCTGGTGACCGCTTATGGCAACTTCATGCCCAGCGAACAGGCGAGTGCCCTCGCGCCCTTGCAGCAACAGGCTCGGCCGCTGGCACGCAATGCGCTGTACCAGACCTTGCGGCGGATCTTGCAGCCAGAAACCACGATGATCAATGGCGCGCGGATCGAAGCCCTTCCCCACCAGCGGCGCGGACGGGTATTGCTGGTCGAGGACAACCCGGTCAATCAATTGGTCGCCAAAGGCATGCTCGGCAAATTGGGCTGCGAGGTCATCGTCGCCGCTCATGGGGCCGAAGCGCTGGATCAACTGGAGCAAAGCGACTTCGATCTGGTGCTGATGGACTGCAACATGCCGGTGATGGACGGCTACGAAGCCAGCCGGCAAATTCGTCGCAGCGGACGCTGGCCGCAACTGCCCATCGTCGCGCTGACCGCCAACGCCATGTCCGAGGAACGCGAACGCTGCCGCGCGGCGGGCATGAGCGACTACCTGGCCAAGCCTTTCCGCCGAGAAGAACTGGCCGCGCTGCTTGATCTATGGGTTCCAGCTACGACAGTGCCTTGATCTGCCCCAGCAAATGATCGAGACCATTACGCAGATCACTCAGGCGATCCAGATCCACCCCGCTGTCGCACAACAGGCGCGCCTTGAGCGGGCCGACTTGATCACGCAGCGCCTTGCCGGCCGGTGACAGGCTCAGGTGCACCTCACGCTCATCGCGAGCCGAACGCTGGCGCTGCACCAGTTGCAGTTGCTCAAGTCGCTTGAGCAACGGCGTCAGGGTGCCGGAATCCAGCGCCAGACGTTCGCCCAGCGCCTTGACCGTCGGTTGCTCAGGAGCGGCCTCCTGCCATTCCCACAACACCAGCATGGCCAGGTATTGCGGATAGGTCAGGCCGAGCTGGTCGAGCATCGGCTTGTAGGCTCGAATCACCGCACGGGAAGCGGCGTACAGCTTGAAGCAGAGCTGACTGTCGAGCTTCAGCGAATCGACTGACAGGCTATTCATTTGAGCAGGGCTTCAATCTCGCGGCTCAGGTCCTGCGGTTTGGTCGCCGGGGCAAAGCGCTTGACCAACTGACCGTCTTTGCCGATCAGGAACTTGGTGAAGTTCCACTTGATGCCCTGCGAACCCAGCACACCCGGTGCGCGTTTTTTCAGCTGAACGAACAACGGATGCGCACCGGCACCGTTGACGTCGACTTTCTTGAACAGCGGGAAGCTGACTCCGAAATTCAATTCGCAGAATTCGGAAATGGCGCCTTCATTGCCGGGTTCCTGCTTGCCGAACTGGTTGCACGGAAAGCCGAGCACTACCAACCCTTGGTCCTTGTAGGTCTGCCACAACTCTTCCAGACCTTTGTATTGCGGAGTGAAGCCGCACTTGCTGGCGGTATTGACCACGAGTACGGCCTTGCCGGCGTAATCGGCCAAGGTCTTTTGCTCACCCTTGATGGTGGTGCACGGGATGCTCAGCAGGTTGTCGGTCATGACTTGCACTCTTGATGAAAGAAGATGAGACAAACATAGCGAGCAATTGAATTGTGTGCAATTTAATAAATCAATGGAAGCAGGACAATCCCTGTAGGAGCACGCCTTGCCGGCGATGGCGTCCTTGAGATTGCCACGCCGGCAAGCCGTGCTCCTACAGGGCTCACACTATTCGCGGCACCAGATCCAGGCACACCGAGTTGATGCAATAACGCAGGCCGGTCGGCGGCGGACCGTCCGGGAACACGTGCCCCAGGTGTGCATCGCATTTGGCACAGACCACTTCGGTGCGGATCATGCCGTGACTGACATCACGGATCTCGACCATGGCGCTGTCGCCGATCGGCGCGTAGAAGCTCGGCCAGCCGCAACCGGAGTCAAATTTGGTCTTGGAGTCGAACAGCGGCTCGTTGCAGCAGATGCAGTGGTAAACGCCGTCAGTCTTGGTGCCGTTGTATTTACCGGAAAACGGCCGTTCGGTGCCCTTGAGGCGGCACACGTTGTACTGCTCCGGATCGAGCATTGCCTTCCATTCTTCCAGGGTTTTTTCCAACTTTTCCATCTTCACACCTCAGCAACTGAAAAAGCCCGATCTGTACCTTTTCCACGGATCGGGCGGCACGTATGATTGCGCCTCGTCAAACGCCAGTCTGGCAGCCAGACCACGCGCATTCAAACGGATTTATGGGTGCTGCATCTCAAGGCGTCAGGCCTGTGTGAATACGCAGGATTCCCAGTACGGTAGTTCATACACCGCCTGGATCGTTCATTTTCGGGAACACATCGCCATGCAGGTCAGCAAATCGAACAAGCTCGCCAACGTCTGCTACGACATTCGCGGCCCAGTGCTCAAGCACGCCAAACGCCTGGAAGAGGAAGGTCATCGCATCCTCAAGCTGAACATCGGCAACCCGGCGCCTTTTGGTTTCGAAGCGCCGGACGAAATCCTCCAGGACGTGATCCGCAACCTGCCGACCGCCCAGGGCTATAGCGACTCCAAAGGCCTGTTCAGCGCGCGCAAGGCCGTGATGCAGTATTACCAGCAGAAGCAGGTTGAAGGCGTCGGCATCGAAGACATCTACCTGGGCAACGGCGTTTCCGAACTGATCGTGATGTCGATGCAGGCCCTGCTCAACAATGGCGACGAAGTGCTGGTGCCGGCCCCGGATTATCCGCTGTGGACGGCCGCGGTCAGCCTGTCCGGCGGCAACCCGGTGCATTACCTGTGCGACGAACAGGCCAACTGGTGGCCGGACCTGGCGGACATCAAGGCCAAGATCACGCCGAACACCAAGGCGCTGGTGATCATCAACCCGAACAATCCGACCGGTGCGGTGTATTCCAAAGAAGTGCTGCTGGGCATGCTCGAACTGGCGCGCCAGCACAACCTGGTGGTGTTCTCGGATGAGATTTACGACAAGATTCTGTACGACGACGCCGTGCACATTTGCACCGCGTCCCTGGCCCCGGACCTGCTGTGCCTGACCTTCAACGGTCTGTCCAAGTCCTACCGCGTTGCCGGTTTCCGTTCCGGCTGGATCGCCATCTCCGGCCCGAAACATCACGCACAGAGCTACATCGAAGGCATCGACATGCTGGCCAATATGCGCCTGTGTGCCAACGTGCCGAGCCAGCATGCGATCCAGACCGCACTGGGCGGTTATCAGAGCATCAATGACCTGGTGCTGCCGCAGGGCCGCTTGCTGGAACAGCGCAATCGCACCTGGGAATTGCTTAACGACATTCCGGGCGTCACCTGCGTCAAGCCGATGGGCGCGCTGTATGCGTTCCCGCGGATCGACCCGAAAGTCTGCCCGATCCACAACGACGAGAAGTTCGTGCTCGACCTGCTGCTCTCCGAGAAGCTGCTGGTGGTTCAGGGCACAGCCTTCAACTGGCCTTGGCCGGATCACTTCCGCGTGGTGACCCTGCCGCGTGTGGATGAACTGGAGATGGCCATCGGGCGGATCGGTAGCTTCCTCAAGTCCTACCGTCAGTAAAGGGGTTCGTCACCGTGCGACTTTTTGCGAAAGTCGCGCGGTGATTAATTCAGCAACACATCTCTGCATCCCGCCGCACTTCCTTGTTTCAAGTCATGCCTGGTCACTGGTTGGGTGCTCGCGTCTAACGACGGCGGGGCCTACGCCGCGCTTTGCCTGTCAAACATTTCCCATGCCCGCATCGGAAAAGGCCTGCAAACGGCTAGACTGTTGCCGTAGGACACAGTTTGAAATAGTCACCCGGTTGAATAGCCCGGTGCAGCACCTTATATACCCCGCAGTACGCTACATCTTTAGCACGAGGAGATTTCTACAACCATGATGCGCATCCTGCTGTTTTTGGCCACTAACCTGGCGGTCGTGCTGATTGCCAGCATCACCCTGAGCCTTTTCGGCTTCAACGGGTTCATGGCGGCCAACGGGGTTGATCTGAACCTCAATCAGCTGCTGATTTTCTGTGCGGTCTTTGGTTTTGCCGGTTCGCTGTTCTCGCTGTTCATCTCCAAGTGGATGGCGAAGATGAGCACCAGCACCCAGATCATCACCCAGCCACGCACCCGTCACGAGCAATGGCTGCTGCAAACCGTCGAGCAACTGTCCCGGGAAGCCGGGATCAAGATGCCTGAAGTCGGGATTTTCCCGGCCTACGAGGCGAACGCGTTCGCCACGGGCTGGAACAAGAACGACGCACTGGTCGCGGTCAGCCAGGGCTTGCTGGAGCGTTTCTCGCCTGATGAAGTGAAAGCCGTGCTGGCCCACGAAATTGGCCACGTGGCCAATGGCGACATGGTCACCCTGGCGCTGATTCAGGGCGTGGTGAACACCTTTGTGATGTTCTTCGCGCGGATCATCGGCAACTTTGTCGACAAGGTGATCTTCAAGAACGAAGAAGGCCAGGGGATTGCCTACTACGTGGCAACCATCTTCGCCGAGCTGGTCCTGGGCATTCTGGCCAGCTCCATCGTCATGTGGTTCTCGCGCAAGCGTGAATTCCGTGCCGACGAAGCCGGTGCACGCCTGGCCGGTACTGCCGCGATGATCGGCGCCCTGCAACGCCTGCGCGCCGAACAAGGCCTGCCGGTACACATGCCGGACACCCTGAACGCCTTTGGCATCAACGGTGGCATCAAGCAAGGGTTCGCCCGGATGTTCATGAGCCACCCGCCGCTGGAAGAACGTATCAACGCGCTGCATCGACTTCAGCGCTGATTGTTCAGCAACAAAAAAACAAGGCCCGCAGTGATGCGGGCCTTTTTTATTTGCCTGGTTGATGCGGTGTTCTTCCTGTCCTCATCGCGAGCAAGCTCGCTCCCACAGGGGAATGCATTCCAATGTGGGAGCGAGCTTGCTCGCGATGGGGCCAGCAAACTCAACACACCTTAATGGCTGGAAACCCGATACACCCGCTCCTCAAGCCGGGTAACCCCCGCCTCCAGGAATTTCCCGCTCGAACTCAGAACATCCTGATCCTCTAGAATCTTCAGCGCCCACGAGCTACCGAACAACCGCTGCACTTCATCATCCAGCACGGCAAACGGCGGGCCGTCCATTTGCGTCTGGTCGTAGTCCAGGGTAATCAGCAACCCCAGCGACTTCTTCGGCAAAATCCGCGTCAGATGCGCGGCGTACTGCTCGCGCATCATCGGTGGCAAGGCTATCAACGCTGCGCGGTCGTACAGTGCGCTGCAGTCGGCGACATCACCGGCCGTCAACGCGAAGAAATCACCACACCAGATCTCGATCGAGCCCGCTCGATAGACCGTGAAAGGGTCTTGGTCGCTGACGTCCGGATCAAATTGATGCTCGTGGAAAAAGTCTTCCACCGCTTTTTCCGACAGCTCGACGCCCAACACCTCGTGACCGCACTTCGCCAGCCACAGCAGATCCAGGCTTTTCCCACAGAGCGGCACCAGTACGCGCGAGCCTTCTTCCAGCCCCAGCTGCGGCCAGTACCGTTGCAGATAAGGATTCACTTTCGGCAGGTGAAAGCCGATCTGATTCGTCGTCCACCGCTTGTGCCAAAACTCCGGCTGCATAATTAATCCCGAAAATTCGATCAAAAGACCCTAAAACTTATATTAGATTTAGATCAATGATCTGACTGAAGATGACGCCATCTTACCCCTCAGGAGCTCTTTCATGTTCCCCAGCCTGTACATATCCCATGGCTCGCCCATGTTGGCACTGGAACCGGGGGCCAGCGGACCGGCTCTAGCTCGATTAGCCGCCGAATTGCCGAAACCGAAAGCCATCGTGATCGTATCGGCGCATTGGGAAAGCAATGAGCTGCTGGTCAGCGGCAATCCCCGGCCGGAAACCTGGCACGACTTCGGCGGCTTTGCGCAGGCGTTGTTCGACGTTCAGTACCCCGCACCCGGTAATCCCCATTTGGCGGCGGAGGTTGTCGATTTATTGAAGGCCGCCGATCTGCCAGCACGCATCGATGCCAAGCGCCCGTTCGACCACGGTGTCTGGGTGCCTTTGACGTTGATGTATCCGCAAGCCGATATCCCCATTGTGCAAGTCTCGCTGCCCACCCGTGGCGGTCCTGCCCTGCAAACCCGCGTCGGCCATGCCTTGGCCAGCCTGCGTGAGCATGGCGTGCTGTTGATCGGCTCTGGGAGCATCACGCACAACCTGCGTGAACTGGATTGGCATGCGGGCCCGGAAAGCGTCGAGCCGTGGGCCAAATCCTTCCGCGACTGGATGATCGAGAAACTCGCGGCCGACGATGAAGCGGCGCTGCACGATTACCGTCAGCAGGCGCCCAATGCCGTGCGCAATCACCCTAGCGATGAGCATTTATTGCCGCTGTATTTTGCTCGCGGGGCTGGAGGCGAGTTCAGCATTGCGCATCAGGGGTTCACCATGGGCGCGCTGGGCATGGACATTTATCGTTTTGGCTGACCGGTAGACCGCGATGGGTGCGACGCTGCAGGACAGGCAGGGCACAAACAGCAGGCATAAAAAATCCCCGAACCAGTCGGGGATTTTTTATGTGCGATCAATCAGCTCAAGAGCGGATCAATCTTCGCGATAGCGACGCAGCTTCAACTGCTTACCGGCAACGCGAGTGTCCTTCAGTTTGGTCAGCAACTTCTCCAGACCATCTTCCGGCAGCTCGACGAGGCTGAAGCTGTCACGTACCTGGATGCGGCCGATGGCTTCACGAGCCAAACCGCCTTCATTCAGGATAGCGCCCAGCAGGTTCTTGGCAGCGATACCGTCACGCGCACCCAGCGCGGTACGGCAACGAGCACGACCTTCAGCCAATGGAACCGGAGCACGACGCTCGCGATCACCACGGTCCGGACGATCACCGGTACGCTCTGGACGATCGCCACGCGGTGCATTGTTCGGCACCAGTGGACGTTCTTTCTCGATCGCAGCCAGGGTCAACGCCTGAGCGTTGGTTGCCTTGCGCAGCAGAGCAGCGGCCAGTGCACGCGGAGTGCAACCGATGTCGGCAGTCAGACGATCCAGCAGATCACCGTGGGTCGATTCGGCATCAGCTACCAGCGGCGACAGGCTGTTGGTCAGTTTCTTGATGCGGGCATCGAGAACGGCCTGAGCGTCCGGCAGGCGAACTTCGGCAACCTTTTGACCGGTTACACGCTCGATCACTTGCAGCATGCGGCGCTCACGCGGAGTCACCAGCAGCAGTGCACGACCTTCGCGACCGGCACGGCCGGTACGGCCGATACGGTGAACGTAGGACTCTGGGTCGTACGGCATGTCAACGTTGAACACGTGAGTGATGCGCGGAACGTCCAGGCCACGAGCAGCAACGTCGGTCGCCACAACGATGTCCAGACGACCATCCTTGAGGGATTCGATCACGCGCTCACGTTGGTTCTGAGCAATGTCACCGTTCAGCGCAGCGGCTTTGTAGCCTTTGGCTTCCAGGGCACTGGCCAGGTCCAGGGTCGCTTGCTTGGTGCGCACGAACATGATCAGGGCGTCGAAATCTTCCACTTCCAGCAGGCTCAATACAGCCGAGGTCTTCTGGTCAGCGTGAACCAACAGGTGAGCCTGTTCGATCGCGGTAACGGTCTGAGTCTTGGTCTGGATCTTCACGTGTTGCGGATCGCGCAGATGGCGTTCGGCAATGGCACGGATCGACTGTGGCAGAGTGGCCGAGAACAATACGGTCTGACGGGTTGCTGGCAGAGCCTTGAAGATGACTTCGAGGTCGTCCATGAAACCCAGTTTGAGCATTTCGTCCGCTTCGTCGAGAACCAGGTGGTTCACGGTAGCCAGGACTTTTTCGTCACGACGCAGGTGGTCGCAAAGACGGCCCGGAGTGGCGACAACGATCTGTGCGCCATTACGGATTGCTTTCAGTTGTGGACCCATAGGGGCGCCGCCGTAAACGGCCACAACGGTAACGCCCGGCATTTGCTTGGCGTAGGTTTCGAAAGCGGTTGCTACTTGCAGCGCCAACTCACGGGTTGGCGCCAGGATCAGGGCTTGCGGTTCGCGCTTTGCAGGATCGATGCGATGCAGGATTGGCAGGGCGAACGCGGCGGTTTTACCGGTACCGGTTTGCGCTTGGCCAATCATGTCGTGGCCGGCCATGATGATCGGGATCGATTGCTGCTGAATAGCCGAAGGCTCTTCGTAGCCGGTCGCAATGACGGCTGCAAGGATATTCGGATTAAGATTAAAAGCGGCGAAGCCGCCGGTTTCCTGGGTCATGGGTCTGCCTCTAAGTGCATCCGCAAAGACCCATGCTCCAAAGCTGCGCATGCCGTGTAAGACTCAAGAGTCGCCCTGGCTGCTTTGTCGGCGGGGATTTGCGAAAACGAATGAATGAAAAAGATTCGTCAAGGGAGAGTCCGCTGTGCGGACGTGCAGCCGAAGCTGACTTCGGGGAATTGCGCTACCTAAACGCGGCCCGGTTAAAGGCCGGCGCGCACTATACCGGAATTCGCCCAAAAAGGGAGCATTATTTGTCGGAAAACTGACGGATACACCGTTGTGTCACAGGCTTTGCGGATAATCCTGACACGGTCTATTTTTCAAAGGCCCGGCCCTGCTGGTGATGGCGCTAAAACGGTTCATCGTTAGCAAGCAGACCTGCGGTCTGACACACCCTTCCCGCCCGAGGAATTGTTCCATGAATCAGCCCGCTTGCAGTCGCGTCACCCGCGAACGACACGGTCATGTCCTGATGATCGGCCTGGATCGGGTGGCCAAGCGCAACGCCTTCGACCTTGAACTGCTCAACGAACTGAGCCTGGCCTACGGCGAATTCGAGGCCGATAACGAGGCGCGGGTCGCGGTGGTGTTCGGTCATGGCGAGCATTTCACCGCCGGGCTCGATCTGGTCAGTGCCAGCGCGGCGTTGGCCGAAGGCTGGCAGGCCCCGCCGGGTGGCTGCGATCCGTGGGGTGTTTTTGCCGGCCCCCGCGTCAGCAAACCGGTGATTGTTGCCGCGCAAGGCTACTGCCTGACCATCGGCATCGAGTTGATGCTGGCCGCTGACATCAACCTGTGCGCCAGTAACACCCGCTTTGCCCAGAAAGAAGTGCAGCGCGGGATTTTTCCGTTTGGCGGCGCCACATTGCGCCTGCACCAGGTTGCCGGTTGGGGCAATGCCATGCGCTGGCTGCTCACCGGTGATGAGTTTGATGCGCATGACGCGTTGCATCTGGGCCTGGTGCAGGAAGTCATGGCCAGCGAGGATCTGCTGCCAAGGGCGATTGAATTGGCGGAACGGATTGCCCGGCAGGCGCCATTGGGCGTGCAGGCGACGTTGATGTCGGCGCGGCAGGCGCGCTATGAAGGGGAAACGGCGGCGGCGCAGGGATTGCCGCCGCTGGTGAAGAAGTTGTTGGCGAGTGAGGATGCCAAGGAGGGGGTGCGGTCGATGGTCGAGAAGCGGCCCGGTATCTTCAAAGGGCTTTGATTTTGTGTTGGTTTTTCGGACTTAATCGCGGGCAAGCCTTGCTCCTACAAGGGTTATCCACAACCTGTAGGAGCAAGGCTTGCCCGCGATGAGGCCATTACAGGCAACACATTTAAGTCGCCGGGCGAATCGCCTTGATCAGCGACTGCAACGAATACCCCAATCGCGGCGCCAGCCCTTCGGCCCGGGCGAGCAAACCGTCCATGTCCAATTCCTGATCCAGCTCCGAAGGCACGATCAAAATCACATTGCCCTCCTTCACCGGCAGCTCCCAGTAATGCCGGTGATAAAGCCCGCGCAACAACGCCGCGCCCAACGGTTTCCCATCATCGGTGGCCCATTGATTGATCACCAGCCAGCCCCCCGGATTCAAGCGCTTCTGACAGTTTTCCAGAAAGCTCCAGGCCAGATGCCCGACACCCGGACCGACATCGGTGTAAAGGTCGACGAAAATCAGGTCCGCCGGCTCAGCGGTGTCGAGCAATTCCAGCGCATCACCCACCCGGATATACAACCGAGGATCATCATCCAGCCCCAGGTATTCAATGGCCAGGCGCGGTACGTCCGGGCGCAATTCAATCGCTTCGACATCTTCCAGCGGCAGAAACTTCAGGCAGGCCTGAGTCAGCGTGCCCGCGCCAAGCCCCAGAAACAGCGCGCTTTCCGGCTGCTCGTGGCACAGCGCACCGATCAGCATCGCCCGGGTGTAGTCGTACTCGAGCCAGCTCGGATCAGCGGTGAAGACGCAGCTCTGCTCGATGGCATCGCCGAACTCCAGAAAACGGTAGTCGGCGACTTCCAGCACGCGTATCACGCCGAACTCATCCTGTACCTCGGCGAGCAGATGCTCGACGCGCTCCTCAGTCATTTCGTCTCCTGATTGCTGCCGCGCCGACCTGTGATAAACAGCAGCGCAATAAAACCGCGAGGGGGCGCGGCAAAGGCGCGATTGTCCGCGAAGCGACGGGAACAGGTCACGCACTAATTGCTGATAACATAACCGTCCGAGCGTAAAACACTAGAGAACGTGATGAGCCAACCCTGGAGCCCTGACAGCTGGCGCGCCCTGCCGATCCAGCAACAACCTCAATACCCCGACGCCGCTCACTTGCAGCAAGTCGAGCAAACCCTGGCCGGTTATCCGCCGCTGGTGTTTGCCGGTGAGGCCCGGGAGTTGCGCCGTCAGTTTGCCGAAGTGACCCAGGGGCGCGCCTTCCTGTTGCAGGGCGGCGATTGCGCCGAGAGCTTTGCCGAGTTCTCTGCCGCGAAAATCCGCGACACCTTCAAAGTCCTGCTGCAAATGGCGATCGTCATGACCTTCGCCGCCGGTTGCCCGGTGGTCAAGGTCGGGCGCATGGCCGGTCAGTTCGCCAAACCGCGTTCGGCCAATGACGAAACCATCGACGGCGTGACCCTGCCCGCCTACCGTGGCGACATCGTCAACGGCATCGGTTTCGACGAGAAAAGCCGCGTGCCGGACCCGGAACGCCTGCTTCAGTCTTACCATCAGTCCACCGCCACCCTGAACCTGCTGCGGGCATTCGCCCAGGGCGGGTTTGCCGATCTGCATCAGGTGCACAAGTGGAACCTGGACTTCATCGCCAACTCGGCACTGGCGGAAAAATACAGCCACCTGGCCGACCGCATCGATGAAACCCTGGCGTTCATGCGCGCCTGCGGCATGGACACTTCGCCGCAATTGCGCGAAACCAGTTTCTTCACCGCCCACGAAGCGCTGCTGCTCAACTACGAAGAAGCCTTCGTACGGCGCGACAGCCTGACCAACGATTACTACGATTGCTCGGCGCACATGCTGTGGATCGGCGACCGCACCCGCCAGCTCGATGGCGCACACGTCGAATTCCTGCGTGGGGTGAACAACCCGATCGGGGTCAAGGTCGGCCCGAGCATGAACCCTGAAGACCTGATTCGCCTGATTGACGTGCTGAACCCGGACAACGATCCGGGCCGGCTGAACCTGATCGCGCGAATGGGTGCGAACAAGGTTGGCGATCATTTGCCGGCGCTGATCCGCGCAGTGCAGCGCGAAGGCAAGCAGGTGCTGTGGAGCTCCGACCCGATGCACGGCAACACCATCAAGGCCAGCAGCGGCTACAAAACCCGCGACTTCGCGCAGATCCTTGGCGAGGTGAAGCAATTCTTCCAGGTTCACCAGGCGGAAGGCAGTTATGCCGGCGGTATCCACATCGAGATGACCGGGCAGAACGTGACTGAATGCATTGGTGGGGCGCGGCCGATTACTGAGGATGGGCTGTCGGACCGGTATCACACCCATTGTGATCCGCGGATGAATGCGGATCAGTCGCTGGAATTGGCTTTTCTTATTGCGGAGACACTGAAACAGGTTCGGCGTTAAGCCAGCAGGTTCTTTATTGCTTGACTGGCCGCCATCGCGGGCAAGCCCGCTCCCACAGGGTTTAGGTGATCCATGTGGGAGCGGGCTTGCCCGCGATGGCGGCCGCTTAAACACCAGAGAATTGAGCCAATGCCACTCTTAACCTGTCGGCACTCACCCGCTGACAATTCAACTGCACCCGCTCAAGCCCCAACCAGTCCGCCATCCGCTGCAGATTGACTGCCAAAGCTTGCATCCCTTCATCATCCAGCCCCGGCTCTTCCTCGTGTACCGCGTGCACCGCCAACCGCCCCAACGCCCGCTCCGCCCGCAGATCCACCCGCGCGGCAATCCGTTCGTTGTGCAAAAACGGCAACACGTAATACCCGTAAACCCGCTTGTCCTGCGGCGTATAAATCTCCAGCCGGTACCGAAAATCAAACAACCGCTCGGTACGACTGCGTTCCCAGATCAGCGAATCAAACGGTGAAAGCAATGCACTGGCCGCAACCTTGCGCGGCACTTTCGGCTCGGGCAGGCAATACGCCGCTTGCCGCCAGCCTTGCACTTCGCAGGTCAGCAACTCACCGGCCTCGACCAGTTCTGCCAGACGCGGGCGACTGTCTGCCGGGTTCAAGCGAAAATAGTCCCGCAGGTCTTTTTCCGTGCCGACACCCAATGCCGTCACCGCATGCAATAACAGGCCGCGCTGAGCCTCGGCCTCACTTAATTCCGGCTGCTGCAAAATGGCCGAAGGAATCACCCGCTCCGGCAAATCATAAAGTCGTTCGAAACCACGCCGGCCGGCCACCGTCACTTCGCCAGCGGCAAACAACCATTCCAGCGCATGCTTTTCCGCGCTCCAGTCCCACCACGGCCCGGCCCGTTCCTCGCGGGTCGACAGGCTTCCGGCACCCAGCGCGCCGAGTTCTTCGACCGAGGCCAGCACCCGGCGAATGGTGTCCTGTTGTTCACGCCCGAAACGCGCCAGTTGCTGATAGATATCTTCGCCACGCGTAGCGCGCTGCATGCGCCAACGCATCAGGGGATACATCGACAACGGCAGCAACGAGGCTTCGTGCCCCCAGTATTCAAACAACGTGCGACGTCGGCCCTGACTCCAGGCAGCCTGATCGAGTAAGTCGGATGAGTAATTTCCAAGGCGGGAAAACAAGGGAAGGTAGTGCGAACGCACTAACGCGTTGACCGAATCGATCTGCAAAATACCCAGCCGTTCGATCAGTCGATTGAGTTGAACAGGCGTGATCGTCGCTGGCGGCTGGCGCCCGTTGAACCCTTGGGCAGCCAGTGCCAGACGTCGAGCTTGTCGGTTGGAAAAGGACAGCGTTGCGGGCATGAATACCTCCGTGTCTGCTCGCAACCTACCTCACCAGAGAGGGGTTTGTGTAGCAATGGCCTCATCATTTATGCATCGGATCATCCCAGAAGGGTCTGACCGATTCATGTTCGACATCGGCACGACTGACGCCTATGTCCTTGAGTGCTTCATCGCTCAGACTCGCCAGCAATTCGCGCTCACGATGAAGTTCGTACCAGCGGGTAAACTTGTGCAGCAGATCGGATACCGCATGAATGGAGAATCTTTCTTCCGTTACGTGTTGATGTTGACCTTTCATCTCGTTGTCCTCCGTTGGGGATGGCTCAAGTCTCGCTCGAGGGATAAGATCAATCCAACGAATGTTTCTGATGGTAACCATCTCGGAGATTGATGGATGTCAGCTTTCCCCAGTATCGATACGGATGTCCTGCGTACCTTTGTCGCCATCGCCGACCAGGGCGGTTTCACCCGCGCCGGTGAATTGGTCAATCGCACGCAGTCGGCGGTGAGCATGCAGATGAAACGTCTGGAAGAGGACGTGTTGCAGCGCCAACTGTTCGAACGCGATGGGCGACAGGTCAAACTGACCGCCGAAGGCCAGGTTTTGCTGGGGTATGCGCGGCGCATCCTCAAACTCCACAGCGAAGTGTTCAACACGCTGCGGGAGCCGCACATGGTCGGCACCGTGCGCATCGGCACACCGGACGATTACGTGATGCGCTTTCTGCCGGGGATTTTGTCGCGCTTCGCCAAGAGCTATCCGCTGATCCAGATCGAGGTTCACTGCGAATCATCAAAACAATTGCTGCAACG
Source organism: Pseudomonas sp. S2_B07 (assembly GCF_054668435.1). Classification (NCBI taxonomy): domain Bacteria; kingdom Pseudomonadati; phylum Pseudomonadota; class Gammaproteobacteria; order Pseudomonadales; family Pseudomonadaceae; genus Pseudomonas; species Pseudomonas sp. S2_B07. The sequence continues at coordinate 5,529,599 of NZ_CP162769.1, read as the reverse complement.
TCAGGACCTGGACCTGTCCATCGTCACTCGCGAGCCCGGGACCGAGATTGGCCAGTTGTTACGCAAGGAACGTTTCGTCTGGGCCGAAGCGCAATGCTTCAGCGCCCATGAGCAGACGCCATTGCCTCTGGCGATGTTCAACAGTGATTGTTTCTGCCGGCTGTGGGCGTGTAACGCACTGGATGCGATGGGCCGTGATTACCGGATTGCCTACAACAGTTCGAGCCTGTCGGCATTGATGGCCGTGGTCAGCGCCGGGCTGGCGGTGACCGCGCAACTGGAAAGCCTGATCACCCCGGACATGCGCATCCTCGGTGAGGCCGAAGACCTGCCGCAATTACCGGAAGCCTGCATCATGCTCGTGCGCAATCTGCACAACCCGTCGCCGATCACCGAGTGCCTGGCCGAGCACATTGTCGAAGGCTTCAAACTTTAAGCGCGAGCATCACCGCCGAGCACACCAGAAAACCGCAGAACAACCCGCGCAGCAGACGCTCCGGCATTGCGTGGGCGATCTTTACGCCCCAACTGATGCTCATCAACCCGCCGATGGCCAACGGCACGCCAATCAGCCAGTCGACCTGATGGTGCGCCGCGTAAGTCACCAGCGTGACGCCGGTGCTGGGTAACGCCAGCGCCAGCGACAACCCTTGGGCCACCACCTGGCTGGTGCCAAACAGGCTGGTCAACACCGGCGTCGCCACCACTGCCCCGCCTACACCAAACAAGCCGCCCATGGTCCCGGAAGCCGCGCCGAGCACACCCAGCCATGGCCAGCCGTAATGCATCTGCGCCGAGGCGGGGGTATTGGCGATGAACATTCGGAACAGGTTGTAGGCCGACAGCGCCACCAGGAACGCGACAAAGCCGCTGCGCATGGTTTGCGCATCGATGCCGACCGCCCAGATCGAACCGATCCAGGCAAAACAGAAGCCCATCGACGCCAAGGGCAGCGCGTGACGCAATTCAATGCGATTGCGCTGGTGATAGCGCCACAGCGCCAGCATGACGTTGGGTACGACCATCACCAGCGCGGTGCCTTGGGCGATTTGTTGATCAAGCCCGAACAGGACGCCCAGCAACGGGATCGCGATCAAACCGCCGCCGATCCCGAACAACCCGCCGAGGGTGCCGAGGGCCGCGCCAAACACCAGATACATCACAAACTCGATCACGGGCGATTCCTCTTTTGTCAGGGTGTTCATGCTACGCAGTCCGCGATGGCGCGGAAACGCACAGCACCGCACAATGGCTGTGCCAACTTCGCATAGCCGTGATCACCATGAACCCTAATCAATTGACCGAACAGCTTGGGCTGTTTCTGGATGTGCTGGAATCCGGAAGCTTCTCCGCGGCCTCCCGCCGCCATCCCCTGACCCCATCGGCCGTGGCGCGGCGCATCGATAGTCTGGAAAAGGCCGTCGGCAGCCAGTTGTTCACCCGCAGCACTCACGCCGTGATGGCGACCCCGGCGGGCCTGGCCTTTGCCGAGCGCGCCCGACGAATCGTCGCCGAGCTTCGGCTGGCACGGGCCGAAGCGGTGTCCCTGAGCAGCGCGCCGGAAGGCTTGATCAGAATCGATGCGCCCGCGGCATTCGGGCGACGGCATCTGGCCCCGGTGATTGCCGATTTCCTGATGCTGTACCCCGGCCTCGACGTACAACTGCACCTGATCGACAGTTTCGTCGACATGCAAGGCTTGAACCTGGGCAAGGTCGATCTGGTATTGCGCGCCGGACAGATGGCCGACACCCGACTGGTGGCCACGCCACTGGCGAGCCTGGTGCGCATTGCCTGCGCCAGCCCGGACTATCTGCAACGCCGCGGTGTGCCAACCGAGCCCGCACAGTTAGTCGATCACGAAGGCCTCGATTGGGATGGACTCGCCCCGCCCTTCGCCTGGCGCTTCGAACGTGACGGGCAAATGCATTTGCATCGCCCGACGCGGATCCGCATGAGCGCCAACAATGCCGAAGCGCTGGTCTGTGGCGCATTGGCCGGGCTGGGCATCGCCCACCTGCCGACCTGGCTGGCCAGTGAATACCTGCTGCGCGGTGAATTGCTGCCGCTGTTCTGCGAAAACGGTCTGCCCAAACCGGAGAGCGCCGGCATCTATGCCTTGCGATTGGCGCAACAGCCCAACTCGCGCAGCCGGTTGTTGCTGGAATACCTCAAGACTCGCTTCAGCCCCATCCCGCCGTGGGACCTGGCACTGCAAAACACGCTGGATCGCCACTAGTCGAAAATTATATGGCGCATTAAAGATTCGCCCGCTAGATTCATGAGGATTACCGATCAAGGCTTTTGAGATGACCACCGAACGCGACACCCCGGATAACTGCGAACAACTGCTGCTGGATAATCAGGCGTGTTTCGCCCTGCACTCGACTTCGCTACTGATGACCAAGGTCTATAAACCGCTGTTGCAAGCGCTGGGCCTGACCTATCCGCAATACCTGGCGATGATGGTGCTGTGGGAACGCGATGGTTTGACCGTGGGTGAAATCAGCACGCGCCTGCTGACCGATCCCGGCTCGCTGACGCCGTTGCTCAAACGCCTGGAGGTCGAAGGCCTGCTCAGCCGCACCCGCAGCCGCGAAGACGAACGGGTGGTGATCGTCGAACTCACTGAACAAGGTCGCGCCTTGCGGGAAAAGGCACGCAGCATTCCGCAGTGCATCCTCGGCGCCAGCGGGATGACCGTGGAGCGACTGAACAAACTGCAAGCGGAGCTGCAAGTGCTGCGCGACAATTTGCAGAACAGCCTCTGATCCCTCTACCACCTGAATCCCTGTAGGAGTGAGCCTGCTCGCGATAGCGGTGTGACATTCGAACATTGATGTCGATTGATGCACCGCTATCGCGAGCAAGCTCACTCCTACATTGGTTTTGTTGTGTGCTTTCAACCTCGTTCAGCCCTTCCTCAAAAAATTTTCAGTCCTGAAAATCTCGCCTCGACCGCTCTAACTCGGCCCTCCGTATCATCCGCCCAAATCCCGACCAAAACTTTTTCAAAAATTTATCTTGCGCGCTAAATACTTGCGCGATACATTCATCTCGCACTTACTTAGCGCGCAAACATTTAGCGCAATACATCAAACCCGAATGAGGCTCACACCATGCAAACTCTCTACACCGCAATCGCAACCTCCACTGGCGGCCGTGATGGTCGTGCCGTTTCCAGCGACAACATCCTCGACGTCAAACTCGCTACCCCGAAAGAACTCGGCGGTGCGGGCGGCGCAGCGACCAACCCTGAGCAACTGTTCGCTGCCGGTTACTCCGCCTGCTTCATCGGCGCGCTGAAATTCGTTGCCAGCCAGACCAAACGCACCATCCCGAACGACGCCTCGATCACCGCCCATGTCGGCATCGGCCAAATCCCTGGCGGCTTCGGTCTGGACATCGACCTGCACATCAGCTTGCCGGGCCTTGAACAAGCCGACGCGCAATCCCTGGTCGACGCTGCCCACCAGGTCTGCCCGTATTCCAACGCCACCCGTGGCAACGTCGATGTGCGCCTGCACGTCACCGTCTAACCGCTGATCCCAAAGTCCGAACAGGAAACGAACATGAACGCTTTCAGCAAAGTCTTGACCGGCACCCTTCTCGCCCTGTCCATCGGCAACGCGTTTGCAGGCGACGGTGTTGAACACAACACCCAGGCCTTCCTCGACGTACTGAATGCCGGCACCGGCAAACCGATGGAGCAACTCACCCCGAAGGACGCCCGTGCCGTGCTGACGGGTGCGCAAGCCTCGGTGAAACTGACACTGCCTAAAGCGGATGTCAGCGAGAAGACCATTCAAGTCGATGGCCAACCGCTGCGCCTGACCATCGTCCGGCCGGCCGGGGTCAAGGGTGAGCTGCCCGTGTTCATGTTCTTCCACGGTGGTGGCTGGGTGTTGGGCGACTTCCCGACCCACGAACGATTGGTGCGTGATCTGGTAACGGGCTCGGGGGCAGTGGCGGTGTTCGTCAATTACACCCCGTCGCCAGAAGCGCATTACCCGGTGGCGATCAACCAGGCGTATGCGGCGACCCAATGGGTGGCCGAGCACGGCAAAGAGATCAATGTCGACAGCAAACGTCTGGCCGTGGCCGGCAACAGCGTCGGTGGCAACATGGCGGCCGTGGTTGCACTGATGGCCAAGGACAAGGGCACACCGGCGATCAAGTTCCAGGTGCTGCTGTGGCCGGTAACGGATGCGAACTTCGAAACGGCGTCATACAACCAGTTTGCCGAGGGGCACTTCCTCACCAAAAACATGATGAAGTGGTTCTGGGACAACTACACCACCGACGCCGACCAGCGTAACGAGATCTACGCCTCGCCGCTGCGGGCAACCACCGCCCAACTGAAGGGCTTGCCACCTGCACTGGTGCAGACGGCGGGCGCTGACGTGCTGCGCGACGAGGGTGAAGCCTATGCTCGCAAGCTTGATGAGGCAGGGGTGGCAGTGACGTCGGTTCGCTACAACGGCATGATCCACGACTACGGTTTGCTCAACGTGGTGAGCCAGGTGCCTGCGGTGCGTTCGGCGATGCTGCAAGCGTCGCAAGAGCTCAAAGAACACCTGAAGAAGTAACACCGCTCCTACAGGGGTGCAACGTTGAATTCGAAATTGCGCCCACAAAAAAGCCCGACTCAGTGGTCGGGCTTTTTCTGTCCGCAAAAAGCAGTGCTTATTTAGCACGGCCTTTGTAGGAACCGCCTTCGCGGGTATCGATCTCGATCATGTCGCCGATTTCGATGAAGTCAGCAACCGACAGCTCGGTACCGTTCTTCAGTTTGGCAGGCTTCATGACCTTGCCGGAAGTGTCACCGCGAGCGGAACCTTCGGTGTAGTCAACCTGACGCACGATAGTGGTCGGCAGTTCTACGGAAACCAGACGCTCTTCGAAGAAGATCGCTTCGCAAACATCGGTCATGCCTTCTTCAACGAAAGGCAGAACGGCTTCGATGTCTTCAGCGTTCAGCTCGTACATGGTGTAGTCAGTGGTGTCCATGAACGTGTAGGTGTCGCCGCTGATGAAGGACAGGGTCGCTTCTTTGCGGTCGAGGATTACGTCGTCCAGTTTGTCGTCAGCGCTGTAAACGATCTCGGTCTTGTAACCGGTCAGCAGGTTTTTCAGCTTGGTCTTCATGATCGCGCTGTTACGACCGGATTTGGTGAATTCAGCTTTCTGAACCAGCCAAGGATCGTTTTCGAGACGGATCACGGTACCGGGTTTCAGTTCTTTACCAGTTTTCATTGCGAATATCCGAATTTGGATGGGATTTACAAAAATCTAGGCCGCGTATCATATCCAATTTACATAAAACTGTACCAGCGCCGCGGCAAGATCGGCCTGCAAGGCTTGTTCCAGACACCACGCCTCGGCGTGTTTTTGCAGCTCTGGCCAGTGTTTGCGGGCTGTGCGCCAGTGGTCGGACATATCATGACCGGCATTCCAGGCGTGCCAAAGACCGTTTATCGCCTGGCTGGCGGGCTCGGACAGGCCTTTTGTGTACAGCGCGAGGAACGCATCGAGCTTGTCCAGGTGGATGTCTTCCTCCTGCTGATAGATGTGCCAGAGCATCGGCCGACCCGCCCATTGAGCGCGAACGAAGGAGTCTTCACCGCGCACGGCGTTGAAATCGCAGCACCAGAGCAGGTGATCATATTGATCCTGTCGGACGAACGGCAGCACCTGGACGGTCAATCCGTCGCGAACATGAAGCGCCCCCGCGGCCAATCCTTCAACGCCGAGCCAGCGTTCGACATCGCCGAGAATCCGCCCCTCGGGCACCAGCAAATGTGTGGGCGACGAATCGGCGGCCAGTACATCCAGCCAACTCGACAACCCGGCATTCTCATAGGCAAACAGCGAGATCAATTGCGCGTTCGGCGCACGATCAATGCCCAACCCTTGAAGGAATTCGCGTTGAGTCTCGGGACTTTGCTGAAACTGTCGGCGACGCTCAAGCAATCCACTTTCACGCAGCAGACCGCCGGTGCCCGGCCGGAATCCCGGGAAAAAGAAGTACTTCTGCACCGTTTTGTATTTGACCGACGGCAAACCGTGGCAGCCGATCACCCAGTCCTCGGCGCTCAGATAATCGAGGTTCATCCACAGCGGCGGCTTTACCCGCTCGGCCATGGCGTCCATGTAGGCGCTCGGCAATTGGCAGGCGAATGCGGCGATGACCACGTCCGCCGCGTCGGTGGCCAGCCACTCGGTCGGCCATTGGCGCACTTCGACACCGGCCTGCCATTGCTGCGCGACATGGCTATCGATCTCGGGACACAGACGTTCGAAGGCGCGCAGGTCATCGACCCACAAGCGCACCTCCAGCCCGTGGTCGGCCACCAGTTGGCGAGCCAGGCGCCAAGTCACGCCGATGTCGCCAAAGTTGTCGACCACGGTGCAAAAAATATCCCAGCGCCGGCGGTTTTTCACTTGAGGCAGTTCAGGCATTCCAGGTTCCCGTTGGCAAAGGCACCGATTGTCCGCATAAATTACCTCGTGCAGAAGAGCCGACGGCGATTAATCTTCGTGCGACAATCGCCACTCGCCCGCGACCATCCGCCAGGAGGCAGCCATGCCCTACCGTCCCAACCCGCGCCGCCCGTTGCCGATCCAGCTTAACGCCCTGCGATTGACCGGCAGCATTGCCCTTGGTATGTGGCTGGGATTTATCGCCATCGCGCTGACCTGCTGGCTCGTCTCAGCGGTGTTTTTCAAAGAGCAACTGGCACCGGTAGCCGCCGCCGTGGAACAACTGGCCAAGCCGCCGATTGTCGAACAGCCAAGGCCGGATATTCCACCGCAGAGCCCGTTGTTCGAGCAATACGAAGAGAACCTGCGCAAGAACGAACAGCAGGTGCGCATGGATCAGGCCCGCAGCAGCAGCCGCAATCTGTCCAATCCAAAATGCCAGTTCTGGTTGCAGCAGGACCATACCGCGCCGAGCGAAAAAAGCCGCGCCAATGTCCTGCAATTCTGCGACTGATCATGAACAAACAGACCGTCCACCAATTGATTCTCGACAAGCTGCGGATTGATCTCGACATCGCAGAGCGTGCCGCGCAAACCGCCTACGAAACCGCGACCCACGAAGAAAACATCGCCGAAAACAAGTACGACACCCTGGGGCTGGAGGCGTCCTATCTGGCAGCCGGGCAGGCCAAACGGGTGGAGGAAATCCGCCAGTCACTGGCGCTGTGCCAAAATCTGATGCTGCGCCCTTATGATGATCAGCGCGGCATCGAAGTCGGCGCACTGCTCGGCCTGGAAGACGAGAACGGTCGTGAGCAATGGCTGTTTCTGGCCCCCGATGCGGCCGGCCTGAAGGTCGATCTGGTGGGGCAACTGATCACCGTCATCACCCCCCGCTCGCCGCTGGGCAAAAACCTGCTGGGCAAGTTCGAAGGGGATGAAGTGGAGATTCTGGTGGCGGGCGCTCGGCAACAGTTTTCTGTTACCGAGGTGGTCTAGAACAAACGATCAGTGGACCGGCAGTTCGACGCCGTCGAACAGTTCTTCCAGCTCCTGCTTGTTGTGGCACTGAATGGCTTTAGCCATCACTTCACGGGTCAGGTGCGGGGCAAACTTCTCGATGAAATCGCACATGAAGCCACGCAGGAAGGTGCCACGACGGAAACCGATTTTGGTGATGCTCGATTCAAACAAATCGCTCGCATCGAGCATGACCAGATCGCTATCGAGTTTGGCATCGACCGCCATTTTCGCCACGATGCCCACGCCCAGTCCCAAACGAACGTAAGTCTTGATCACGTCGGCGTCGGCGGCAGTGAACACCACTTTCGGCGTCAGGCCGCGATGGCTGAAGGCTTCGTCGAGCTTCGAACGGCCGGTAAAACCGAACACGTACGTCACGATCGGGTATTCGGCCAAGGCTTCGAGGGTCAGCTTCGACAGTTTGGTCAATGGGTGACCTTGTGGCACGACCACGCAGCGGTTCCAGCGGTAGCACGGCATCATCACCAGGTCGCCGAACAACTCCAGCGCTTCGGTGGCAATAGCGAAATCCACGGTGCCGTCAGCGGCCATTTCAGCGATCTGCATCGGCGAACCCTGGTGCATGTGCAGGGCAACGTCCGGGTATTGCTTGATGAAGGTGCTGATCACCGGTGGCAACGCATAACGTGCCTGGGTGTGAGTGGTGGCGATCGACAGGGTGCCCTTTTTCTCGTTGGAGAATTCCTGGGCGATCTGCTTGATGCTTTCAACCTTGCGCAGGATTTCGCCGGCGGTGGTGATGATGCGTTCGCCAGCCGGGGTAACGCGGGTCAGGTGCTTGCCGCTGCGGGCGAACACCTCGACGCCCAGTTCGTCTTCCAGCAGGCGGATCTGTTTACTGATACCCGGTTGCGAGGTGTAAAGGCTTTGGGCAGTAGCGGAAACGTTGAGGTCGTGGTGCGCCACTTCCCAGATGTAGCGCAATTGTTGAAGCTTCATATGAATCCCTCAAAGCAGGTAGACGCCACGGGCATCAGCGACGGTATATAACTATATTAATGGCGTGAAGAATAAATCTAGAACTTTTTTGTCAAATTGCCACTATTTGTGTTCTAGCGATCTTCCTTGCGGCGACGCTCTACCAGTGGCACCAGATAGACCGGCACCCGCGCCAGCTGCAACACGCGCGCGGCGGTCCTGCCCAAAGGCGTTTCCGCGCCAGCACCATGGCTATGACTACCTACGATCAGCAAATCCACAGAGAGTTTCTGCGCCTGGTCGAGAATCACCTGCGACGGATCCCCCTGAAGTACGCGCACCGCGCGGATTCGCGCCAGATCCTGCTCCCCTTCATCCCCCAGCTCTTCGCGAAAACTGTCGAGCACCCGCTGCTCGATATTGGCAATGACGGTACTCAGGCCCTGACTGTGAAACTCGTTCAAGGCCTGTTCATCGAGATAACTTTGAAGCACCGATTCGGCAAACAGCCCCATGGGCTCAACCGCGTGGACCACATACAAGTCGGCATTGAATGTCCGCGCCAGGGCCAAGGCATGTTGCATCACCAACGGTGCATATAGGCCAAGGTCAGTGGCATACAGCATCGACTGAATCATAGGATCTCCTCGCAAGCCAACATGGCGGAGATTTGATTCAGCTTAGCAGTGCCTTGGCGAGTACGACGCTCTGCGTAACGCGTTGAACGGTAGGCTTAAACCTTTTGCTCGTTGCTTACGCCGTGCGGTACGTGACCGGTGGCGACGACTTCGCGGGCCAATTCGCAATGGCCAGCCTGATCGTCGAAAAACACATCGGCGGCAAACGCTTCGAGAAATGCCGATTTGGTCAGGCCACCGAGAAACAGTGATTCGTCCAGGCGAATATCCCATTCGCGCAACGTGCGGATCACGCGCTCGTGGGCCGGCGCCGAACGCGCCGTGACCAACGCCGTGCGGATCGGGCAGTCGTCGTCTGGAAACTCACGCTGCAACAGATTGAGGGCCGCCAGGAAGCCTTTGAACGGCCCTCCGCGCAATGGCTCACGGGCGGCTTCGCGCTCGCTGGCCTGAAACGCTTCCAGGCCGCCCGACTGGTAGACCCGCTCCGACTCGTCGGAAAACAGCACCGCATCGCCGTCGAAGGCAATCCGCAATTCATCGCTGGCCGCGCGGCTGGCACCGCCCGACAGAATGGTCGCCGCGGCGAAACCGGCCTCCAGTGCGCTACGCACGTCTTCGGCATGCGTCGACAGAAACAGGTCACAACCAAAGGCCTTGAGATACGGATAGGGACTGCGCCCGCCGACAAACGCCGCGCGGGAAATTGCCAGCCCGTAGTGATGAATCGAGTTAAACACCCGCAACCCGGTGTCGGCGCTGTTGCGCGACACCAGGATCACCTCGACCCGGGCGCGACCAAGAAGGGTATTGAGGTTCAGGAGTTTCTGCACCAGCGGGAAGGCATCACCAGGCTCAAGGATTTCGTCCTCGTGCTCGATCTGGTATTGCCGGTAGGCCTCGACACCGCTCGACAGATACACCTTGTGGCTTTCGCTCAGGTCGAACAGTGCCCGCGAAGAAATCGCCAGCACCAGTTTGTCGTCGATAGTCTTGGCCATGCCCTTCCCCCCGGATTGATCGACTCAGGTATTTCGTCGATCGATAAAACTCAAACTGCGATACAAGGCTTCGATCAGCGGCAATTCGCACCCTGCCGCTTTGGCCGCAGCCAAGGGGCGCGCGTAAATCGCCGCCAGTTCCAGCGGTCGCTTGTGCAGGAAATCGTGGTACATGCTCGGCCAATAGTCCGGCATTTTTTCGGTCACCATGAACAGATGGTCAGCGTAACCGGCCGGTATGTCGTGACCACAGGCGATTGCGCCCTGCACCACTTCGGCCATCAATGCCTTGATCAATTCCCTGCTGTCAGCATCGGCCATCAATGGCGTGGTGCTGGCCCCCAACAGAACCGACAAACCGTTGTACGGAACATTCCAGACCAGTTTTTGCCAACGTGCCTGCTGCAGGTTCGGCATGGCCTGGGAATCGATGCCAGCGCTGCGGAACAGTCTGGCGCCCTCTTCTACAATCGCCACGCGCTCCACTTCATCGGCCGCAGGACCACTGTGATAGCCGATGTTGACCGCGCCGAGCGCCTGATGGGTAATTTCCCCGGGACCGGTGCGATGGACACAGATAAAACACAGCCCGCCGAGCAGGTGCAACGAGTCAGGAAGCAACTCGCGCAGGCTGTCTTCGACGTCCAGGCCATTCTGCAAGACCAGCACTTTGGCGTTCGCAGCAGCCGCCTGAATGATGGCGGGGGCCAGGTCGGCATTGCTGGTGGTTTTGGCGCCGACCAGCAACCAGTCGCAGGCGGGCATGTCTTCCGCGGATGAATAGGCCTGAACCGGGTTCAACGTCAGCGCGCCATGCGCCGCGCTGTCGAGTCGCAACCCGCGCTCGGCCACTGCTGAAAATTCACTGCGCAGCAAAAAGTGCACATCGAAGCCGGCACGCGCCAGCATCATCCCGTAGAACCCGCCGATTGCGCCGGTCCCGATCACACCGATTGTCGGCCTGGTCACTGCCCCCATCATGGCAACTCCTCTGCTGTTTTCATCAGCGCCCGTCCGACCGCTTCATTGAGTTCGGTACCGGTCAGGCGCGATTTTAATGCCCCGAAGAACTCACCGTCGCGCACTAAAAACAGCGCCGGCAAATGAAAAACCTGATAACGCTCGACCACCCCGCCATTGTTCCCCGCATCGATCCAGCACAGTCGATCGACTGCCAGATCGAGCCTTGGCAATTGCTCACGGGCAAATCGGCAACTGGCGCAGCCGACACTGGTAAAAATCACCAGGGAAACACCGGGCATTCCCAGCAGCCGTTGGTCGGCATCGAAATCGGTCAGTTCCAATTCGACCACTATACTGGGTGAAAGAATGTCAGATGACCGACACAGGGAGTCCGTGTTCATGGGACGTTTTATTCCTCATCCTGATGATGTGCCCGTCGAATTAACGTTGCTCACACATGAGTGCATCTCGCGACAGCGCTTGCACACTATCAGCCTCGGGGGCATGGCTTGCAATTATCACAGGGCCTGGCGCCACGGCACGGCGCTGGAAGTGCGCATGCCGACCCTGAACCCCGACTTGCGCTACCTGGGCTATGTGGCCTGGTGCCTGCGGCGCAAACGCGGCTACCTGGTGGGCATTGCCTTTGTCGACGAGCAGATGATGTTCAGTGCCCGAATGGGCGAGCAAGTGTGCCAGATCGAACGCTATTGCCGCCTGCATGACGCACATGACGACTTGCAGGGTATTCAGGCGCTGGCCCTTGAATGGGTCCAGGCACATGCCGACGAGTTCTCTCACGACACCGTGCGCAAGGCATTTGCACAGGCTGTGCTGGATTAAACAGGTGTGTGCCCATTGTCGAGCAGGCGCCTAACGCGCTAAGGTTCGGGTCCCCGACGCGCTTAATTTGCTGTGCTCCGCCGCGCGGGTTCGCTGGCGGCCGGCACCCGTGACCTGACGAGTAAACGATGGCTGATTTACCGATCAACGACCTAAACGTCGCCTCCAACGAGACGCTGATCACTCCTGACCAGCTCAAGCGTGACATCCCCCTGAGCGACGCCGCCCTGCGCACCGTCACCAAGGGTCGCGAAGTCATTCGCAATATCCTGGATGGCACCGACCACCGCCTGTTCGTCGTCATCGGGCCTTGCTCGATCCACGACATCAAGGCTGCCCACGAATACGCCGAGCGCCTGAAGGCACTCGCGGCAGAAGTGTCCGATACCCTGTATCTGGTCATGCGCGTGTATTTCGAAAAGCCACGCACCACTGTCGGCTGGAAAGGCTTGATCAACGACCCGTACCTGGACGACTCGTTCAAGATTCAGGATGGCTTGCACATCGGTCGCCAGTTGCTGCTGGACCTGGCCGAAATGGGCCTGCCGACCGCGACCGAAGCCCTCGACCCGATCTCCCCGCAGTATCTGCAGGACCTGATCAGTTGGTCGGCCATCGGCGCGCGTACCACCGAATCCCAGACTCACCGCGAAATGGCTTCCGGCCTGTCCTCGGCTGTCGGCTTCAAGAACGGCACCGACGGCGGCCTGACCGTGGCGATCAATGCCCTGCAATCGGTTTCCAGCCCGCACCGCTTCCTGGGCATCAACCAGGAGGGTGGCGTGTCGATCGTCACCACCAAGGGCAACGCTTACGGCCACGTGGTACTGCGCGGTGGCAACGGCAAGCCGAACTATGATTCGGTCAGCGTCGCGCTCTGCGAGCAAGCGCTGAACAAGGCGAAGATCAAGCCGAACATCATGGTCGATTGCAGCCACGCCAACTCCAACAAGGACCCGGCGCTGCAACCGCTGGTGATGGAGAACGTTGCCAACCAGATTCTCGAAGGCAACCAGTCGATCATCGGCCTGATGGTCGAGAGCCACCTGAACTGGGGCTGCCAGGCTATCCCGAAAGACCTCGCCGACCTGCAATACGGCGTGTCGATCACCGATGCCTGCATCGATTGGTCCGCCACCGAAAACACCTTGCGCAGCATGCATGCCAAGCTCAAGGACGTGCTGCCCAAACGCGATCGCACCTGATCAGCGTTTAGCGCACACAAAAACGCCAGGCTTAAACCTGGCGTTTTTTTATGTGTTCGTTGGGGTCACAGCTTGGCGGCGTGCCGCTGGTGACGCTCCATATAGCGCTCAACGTAGGAGCACGATGGAATGACGGTGTAACCCATTTCATCAGCGTACTCCAACGCCTTCTCGGTCAATGCCGCAGCGATGCCGCGACCACGCAACGCGTTGGGCACGAAGGTGCGATAGATATCCAGGGTCTGTTTTCCCAGATCCATATAGGTCAGGTAGGCACGATGACCGTCCACATTGGTCTCGAACTGATGACCAGCCTGGTCATGGTGGATGGACAACGCCTCGCTCATCACTACTCCTCGCGGGTCTGAATTCTGACCCCTACCTTACCGATGTTTTTCCGGCGAAGGAACATCTACGCCACCCCGTGCCAATGGACACCGAGAAGAACTGCACCGATCTCGCGCAACCGAGCACGTATCAAATAGTAGGCACCATTGGCGAAAATGCTCAAGGTGCGCTCGTCATCATGCTCAGCCAGCGGGTGCTGCTCCGGGGGGACGCAGGGACGGCTCGACCGACGGTCTTAGCGGGTCGGCAGCCTGAACATTGCCGGATATTGAGACATAAGACGAATCCGCTCTCTTAAAGTCACCTCTAGATGGATAAAGATTATGAGAGCCTCTGCGCAAAATTCGAACAGAAGTATGGACGAACTCATCTAGCCAGACTTTAGCCAAGACCGAAAAAAAGCCCTGTGAGTGCGCGGAACTTTTTTTGAGCGGCTCGCTCATCTCGGGCCTCGCAGCTGGATATTTTTTAGACAATGCAGTTAAAAGTTGCTCGAAAAAGAATCAACGCCTACAATTTTTTTTGCTTCTTGCTTTACGTCAGTTTACTTACGAGTAGTAATGAGTAGTATGTACGCCGGCTATTTCCTCACTCTGAGGAGACAGCTAACTTAATAGAAAGTCCTTGAAGGGGAACACGATGAACAACGTTCTGAAATTCTCTGCTCTGGCTCTGGCCGCAGTTCTGGCTACCGGTTGCAGCAGCGCATCGAAAGAAACCGAAGCACGTCTGACCGCTACTGAAGACGCAGCTGCTCGCTCCCAGGCTCGTGCAGACGAAGCTTACCGTAAAGCTGATGAAGCTCTGGCTGCTGCTCAAAAAGCACAACAGACTGCTGACGAAGCTAACGAGCGTGCTCTGCGCATGCTGGACAAAGCTAGCCGCAAGTAATAATCCCTCGGGATTGTTATCAAGCCGACCCATTTTTTGGGTCGGCTTTTTTATTGCCTGGTGTTTCCTACCGGCAATAAAAAACCCGCCGACGCGGTGTGCGTCGGCGGGTTGTTTTCAAGCCTTACTGCAACGGATCGAGCGGTGTATTCGACACCATCGGCGCGGAGCCATTCGGCACCGCGATTTCCACCGGCAGGCCATCTTCAGCGGCGACCACGTCACGCACCACATCCCAGTTCATGCGCAGGTTGTTAGTGATGTCTTCACGCTTGAGCATCGCGTTGATCACCGCGGTGTGCTTGTCGACCACCGACGGGTTGCCCTTGTCATCCAGCGGTGTGTGCGCTTCGAGATACACCTTGCCGCCACTTACGCCAAATTTGTACGGATCGTTGATGATTCGTACCGACGTGCCAACCGGCACCATTTTCGCCATTTCCAGCACGTTATTGTTGAACATGCGGAAGCAGCCGTGGCTGGTGCGCATGCCAATGCCGAATTTCTTGTTCGAGCCATGAATCAGGTAGCCCGGAGTGCCCAGGCTGAACTTGAACGGCCCCAGAGGGTTATCCGGGCCTGCTGGCACGACATTCGGCAGCGGATCACCATCGGCGGCGTGCTCGGCCTTGATCGACGCTGGAGGGGTCCAGGTCGGGTTAGGCGTTTTCGCGGTGATGGTGGTATGGGCGATTGGCGAGCCCCACCCCTCACGACCAATCCCCAGCGGGAAGGTGTACACCACGTTCTGGCCTTTGGGGTAGTAGTAGAGGCGGTACTCAGCCAGGTTGATCACGATGCCTTCGCGCGGGCCCGGTGGCAGGATGAAACGGGTCGGCAGAATGACTTCAGTACCGGCGCCCGGCAACCATGCATCGACACCCGGGTTGGCCGCGATCATTTCCGTGTAGCCCAGGTCGTAAGCGGTGCCAAGGTCAGCAAAGGTATCTTCGTACTTGGCCTTGATCACCTGCACCTGGCCGATGATGTCTTCACCGGGCGGTGGCAGGGGAAACTCCAATGCTGCAGCTGGACCGGCCATACAAAGGGCGGCAAGAGACAGGCAGCGGGTGACGGCAGGAAAACGCGGCAACATCCGGAAAGTCCTTCGCATGATCGACAAGGGTATAAAAAACGGGATTGTACACCGCCGTCTGGAATTTCGGGGAGTTGGCCGATAGCACGCTATCTTTTATGCGTCAGAGCTCAAAACGCAGCTCTGGCCAGATCGGCGAGGTGCCGCGCTTTTGCGATTCAAGGATCGCCCGGCACAGCGAGCACAGGCGCTGGTCCTGGAATACTCGACGGTCCACACTCGACCAGCGTGGCTGTGCAGGCAACAGGCTGCCGCACAAGGTTCGGTCCGCCGAGCCGCCCAGCTCCAGTTGACGGGTTACCAGATGCACCCGCACTTCCTGGCAGGCGAACAGATCCAGCTGTTCGTCAGGCTCGATCAGTTGGTAGGCAAAAAGTGACCAGGCAGGACGCGGCATCGGGGGCTCCAAATCGGGGGCGCCACCTTAGCCGAAAGCCTGCGCCTAGAAAAGGGTCATAACAGCGGTTTTAGCGTAGGCCAGACATTATCCAGCAACTTGTCCTGAGCCCCGGCCGCCGGGTGTATGCCGTCAGCCTGCATCAAGTCCGGATGACCGCCGACGCCGTCGAGGAAAAACGGCACCAGCGCGATGTTTTTCTCGGTGGCCAGCGTGCTATAGACCTTGGCAAAGGCTTCGGTGTAGCGCACGCCGTAATTAGGAGGCAGTTGCATGCCCAACAGCAGGACCTTGGCGCCGTTGTCGCGGGAGCTGTCGATCATCGACGCAAGGTTTTGTTGCAAATTAGCCGGGGGCATTCCACGCAGTCCGTCATTGCCGCCCAACTCGAGGATGACAAGCGCCGGCTTATGCTCTGCAAGCAGCGCAGGCAGGCGCGCCTGGCCTCCGGCACTGGTGTCGCCACTGATGGAGGCGTTGACCACTTTATCGTCGAAGCCTTCGTGTTTGAGCCGTTGCTCGAGCAGCGAGACCCACCCTAACCGGGTATCCAGTCCGAAACCCGCGCTGATACTATCGCCAACGATCAGGACAGTACCCGCCGCTGCGTTCTGGGCCATGCACATCAAGGCCAGGCCAGCACTCAAAAACCACACACGCATCGGATTCTCCATGGGCGCAAGCATTCTCACCGCGAAGAACCTCAGTAAAGTGGTTCCCAGCGCGGAAGGTGAACTGACTATCCTGCACGAACTCAACCTGGAACTGAACAAGGGCGACAGCCTGGCCATCGTCGGCGCCTCCGGTTCCGGCAAATCCACCCTCCTCGGCCTGCTCGCCGGGCTCGACCTGCCCAGCAGCGGCGAAGTCACGCTGGCCGGGCAAGGGCTGAGCACCCTCGATGAAGATCAACGCGCACGCATTCGGGCCGAGCATGTCGGTTTTGTATTCCAGTCCTTTCAGTTGCTCGACAGCCTCAACGCCCTGGAAAACGTCATGTTGCCGCTGGAACTCGATGGCCGCAAAGATGCCCGCGAGCGGGCTACCGAGTTGCTGCAACGGGTCGGCCTGGGCCAGCGCCTGACCCACTCCCCCCGCCAGCTATCCGGTGGCGAACAGCAGCGTGTAGCGATTGCCCGTGCGTTTGCCGCCGAGCCCGATGTGCTGTTCGCCGATGAACCCACCGGCAACCTCGACAGCCATACCGGTGAACGCATCAGCGACCTGTTATTCGAACTCAATCAGGAACGCGGCACGACACTGGTACTGGTGACCCACGACGAACGCCTGGCACATCGCTGCCGGCGCCTGATCCGCCTTGAAGCCGGCCTGCTGGTCGCCCCACTGGAGCCTTGATGGCACGCCTGCCGCTGTTGCGCCTGTTCAGTCTTGCCATCCGTCAACTGCTGCGTGATGCCCGCGCCGGTGAATTGCGCGTGCTGTTCTTCGCCCTGCTGGTGGCCGTCGCGGCGAGTACCGCCATCGGCTACTTCGGCGCCCGTCTCAACGGCGCCATGATGTTGCGCGCCACCGAATTTCTCGGCGCCGACCTGTTGCTCGAAGGCAGCTCACCGGCACGCCCCGAACAGATCAAAAGCGGTACGGAGCTGGGGCTTGAACACGCTCAAGTGGTGGAATTCTCCAGCGTCATCGCCACCGATAACGGCATACAACTCTCCAGCATCAAAGCGGCCGATGATGTCTACCCACTGCGCGGCGAACTGAAAAGTGCCCCGGCGCCTTTTGCTCAGGAAGAACCTGGCGGCGGCCCGAAACCCGGCGAGGCCTGGGTTGAGGCGCGACTGCTGACGGCGCTGGATCTGAAGATCGGCGACAGCATCGACGTCGGCATGAAAACCCTGAAACTGGCACGCGTCCTGACCTACGAACCCGACCGGGCCGGCAACTTCTATAGCCTCACGCCACGGGTGCTGATCAACCTCAGCGACCTGGCCGCCACCGGTGTGGTGCAACCCGGAAGCCGGGTCAGCTACCGCGAACTCTGGCGCGGCAAAGCCGAGGCGCTGGAAACCTATCGCCAACTGGTCAAGCCGGGCCTGGCGGCCAACCAGCGCCTGCAGGATGCCCGCGACGGCAACCGACAAATTGGCGGCGCGCTGGGCAAGGCCGAGCGTTACCTCAACATGGCGAGTCTGGTGGCGGTCCTGTTGTCCGGCGTGGCGGTAGCGCTGTCGGCCACGCGCTTTGCCACGCGCCGATTCGATGCCAGTGCCCTGCTCCGTTGTCTGGGCCTGTCACGCCGGGAAACCATGGCATTGTTCAGTTTTCAGCTGACCGTACTCGGCCTGCTCGCCAGCCTCAGTGGCGCCCTCCTCGGCTGGCTGGCTCAGTTGGGGCTGTTCGCCTTGCTGCATGATTTGCTGCCGACTGACGTGCCTCCGGGTGGTCTGCTGCCGGCCATTGCCGGGATCGGCACCGGGCTGGTGGCACTGGCCGGATTCGCCCTGCCACCGCTGGCCGCGCTCGGTCGCGTGCCACCACTGCGCGTGTTGCGCCGAGACATGCTGCCAATTCCGTCCAGCACCTGGATGGTCTATAGCGCCGCCCTGGGTGCCCTCGGCCTGATCATGTGGCGCCTTAGCCTCGACCTGGTGCTGACCTTCGCCCTGCTCGGCGGCGGCGTAATCGCCGCGCTGGTGCTCGGTGGCTTGCTCTTGCTGCTGCTCAAAAGCCTGCGCCGGCTGCTGGCCCGTGCTTCGCTGCCCTGGCGCCTCGGTCTGGGCCAACTGCTGCGCCATCCACTGGCCGCAGCGGGGCAAGCCTTGGCCTTCGGCCTGATTCTGCTGTCCATGGCGCTGATCGCATTGCTCAGAGGCGAGTTGCTGGACACTTGGCAGAACCAATTGCCGAAAAACGCACCGAACTATTTTGCGCTGAACATTCTGCCGGCGGACAAACAGGCTTTTACGGATCGCCTGATTCAACTGTCGGCGCAGTCGGCGCCACTTTACCCGGTGGTGCCGGGTCGTCTGATCAGCATCAATGGCGAACCGGTGCAGGACATCGTCAGCAAGGATTCGGCGGGTGATCGGGCGATCCAGCGCGACCTGAGCCTGACTTGGGCGGCAGACTTGCCGGTGGGCAACAAACTCACGGCGGGCAACTGGTGGACCGAGCAGGCACCGGACGAGGTTCCCGGTGTGTCGGTTGAAGGCAAAGTGGCCGAAAGCCTGAAGCTCAAGCTGGGCGATCACCTGGTGTTTACCGTGGGCGGGGTCAATCGTGAAGCGAAGGTCACCAGCTTGCGAGAGATCAACTGGGACAACTTCCAACCGAACTTCTTCATGATCTTCCAGCCCGGCACCTTGAAAGATTTGCCGGCGACTTACCTGACCAGTTTCTATCTGGCGGCCGGTCACGATCAGCAGATTGTCGACCTCTCGCGCAGCTTCCCGGCGGTGACGATTTTGCAAGTCGAAGCCTTGCTGGAACAGCTGCGCAGCATCCTCGCCCAAGTCACGCTGGCGGTGGAATATGTGCTGTTGTTTGTACTCGCGGCGGGGATGGCGGTGTTGTTTTCCGGCCTGCAGGCGACACTCGATGAACGCATTCGCCAAGGCGCCCTGTTGCGCGCGCTGGGGGCCGAGCGGCAGTTGCTGGTGAAGGCCCGGCGGATCGAGTTCGGTTTGCTCGGCGCGGTCAGCGGTTTGTTGGCGGCACTGGGCTCGGAACTGGTGAGTCTGGTGCTTTACCGCTACGCCTTCGACCTGCCGTGGCACCCGCATCCATGGTTGCTGGTGCTGCCGGTGATCGGTGCGGTGCTGATTGGCGGTGCCGGTGTGTTTGGTACACGTCGTGCGTTGAATGCCAGCCCCCTGACAGTGTTGCGCGAGGGTTGATAGACTCGAACCTTCTCAAATACAAGAAGTTGCCATGAGCCGTTATCGTCCACCCCGCCCCGCAGGCACCGCGCTGATCACCCCCGAAGGTGAAGCGCGGATGCGGGCGGAGTTTCATGAGCTTTGGCATGTACGGCGACCGCAAGTGACGCAGTCGGTGAGCGAGGCGGCGGCGCAGGGTGATCGTTCCGAGAACGCGGAATACACCTACGGCAAAAAAATGCTGCGCGAAATCGACAGCCGTGTGCGCTTTCTCACCAAACGGCTGGAAGCGTTGAAAGTGGTCAGCGAAAAGCCCAGCGATCCGAACAAGGTCTATTTCGGGGCGTGGGTCACGATTGAAGACGAAGACGGCAAAGAGTCGCGCTATCGCATTGTCGGCCCGGATGAGCTGGACCTGAAGCTGGGGCTGATCAGTATCGATTCACCGCTCGCCCGCGCGCTGATCGGCAAGGCGCTGGACGCCGAAGTTCGGGTCCAGACGCCGACCGGTGAGCAATGCGTGTACATCGTGGCGATTGAGTATCTCTGAGCCTTAGCGACGGGTAATCAGCCCCTGTCGGGCAACGCGGGTCAGTTGTTTTATCACTTCCGGCGCGTCTTCGAGGCTCGGTGATTGAATCACCGCCAGGTCAAAGCTGTCGCTGGCAAATCGAGCCAGCGATTCGCCGTCTTCGACAAACTGGATCAGGAAGGCTGCAGGCCCGCCGGTACGACGTGGCCAGCCATCGAGATAACGCAGGAGCGTCGGCTGATGTTTACCGCCAAGCAGGATTTTTGGATTGCGCTGGGTAAGGTGTGCCGTGATCGGCGCGGGACGTACTACAGGGCTAAGTGCGTTCATCGAGTCGTGTCTCTGCCTCAAAATTCTGCATGGCAGGTGAGAGGCAACACCGAACCAGCGCTTTAGCGGTATTTCGAAGCCTGTTTCAAGCTTCTATCGGCAACTGAATGAGTCACCTGGCGCCCCGCAAGTAGCTGTTTAAATCGGCGCATGGGCAACATCCTAGAGAAGCTGACCGGACAGTGTCAAGAATGACGCGCAACAAAAAAGGCCCGCGCAATGCGGGCCTTTTCGTTGAGCCAGAGCGGTCAGTCGGTAATGGCGCGGTCCAGCGACAGCTTGCCGGCACCTTCGATCAGTACCGCGATGCTGCCGCCAAGCAAAGCCAGGGCGAATTCATAACCGTTGTTGGCCATGAACAGGCCGTTATGGATGTGCACCGAGAAAATCGCGACCAGCGAGAGGAAGGTCAGGCCCAGTGCTGCCGGACGTGTCAGCAGACCGATGATCAACGCCAGACCACCGAAGAATTCGGTACCACCGGCCAGAATCGCCATCAGGTGACCCGGTGCCAGGCCCAGGCTTTCCATGTACTGCGCGGTGCCGGCAATGCCGTAGCCACCAAACATACCGAAGAGCTTCTGCGCGCCATGAGCAGCGAAGATGATCCCGACGACAATCCGTATCGCGGTCAGGCCGAAACCGGCGCGGGTAAACAGTACCTTGTTGATCAGTGAGCTCATGCTGTGTCATCCATTGTGAGTGAGTGTTCGTTGGGCACCATATTAATCGATAAAACAAATGTGAAAAGCGCAATAATTGCGACATAACAATCAGTTTAGTTGATTATTTACGAGAGGCCACTTTTTGTCCCTGTGGCTCCAATGACTCCCTCTCACGATCGAACGCCAAGTAATACTTATTCACGCTATTAACATAGCTGACGGGCCCCATCCCCACCTGCTCCATGGCAATGCGCTCGACCTGGAAGAACCACTGATTGGGATTCAGGCCACGCCGTCGGGCTTCGGCGCGCATACCCTGAACCCGCTCCGGGCCAATGTTGTAGGCCGCCAGTACGAACGCCATGCGCTCACGTTCGTTGAGCTTGGGGCTGGAGAAGAACTTGCGGCGGATCATGGCCAGGTACTTGGCCCCGGCCTGCACGTTGGCGTCGAGGTCCTGAATGTTGTTGACCCCCACCCGCTGGGCGGCAGACGGGGTGATTTGCATCAGGCCGGTGGGGCCACCACCGTTGCGGGCGCTGGGTTGCAGCGCCGACTCCTTGAACGCCAGCGCCGCCAGGTTCAACCAGTCCATGCCTTGGGCATCGGCGTGTTTCTGCAGCACCGGTCGCAGTTTTTCCAGGCGCTGACGGTCGGCCTTGGCCAGTGGATAGTGCACTTGGTACAGCCGCCGATAAATCCGCAGAAACGCTACGTCCTGGTCCGAGGGCTTCTTGTACGTCGTCAGAAAACGATCAATGCTCGCCCGCAGCATCGAGGCATCACGGCGCACAAACCAGAATTCTTCGCCTGGATCACTGATCAGCAACTGCTTGTCGAAGCGCAATTTTGGCAGGATCCTGCCCCAGCGCTCGGCAATCGGTTGCTCGACGATGGTCAGGTGAAAGATCCCGCCCTGAACCATTTCCAGCACGTCTTCGACGGCCAGACTCGGATCGACCCACTCGATCTTTATCGGCGCCAACTTGTGCAGTGCGAGTCTTGAATTGATCTGGCTCACGGCATCGCCGGCCGCGCTGCCGGTGGGCAACGCCAGGGTCTTGCCCGAGAGTTGTTCGACCCGGGTGTAACGCCGTTCGCCCTTGATCCCCACCAGCACCAACGGGATGTTGCTGGCGATCGGTTCGCTGCTGCTGACTGCGTGGCCAGGCTGCAAATCGAGCAACTCCCCGGGCGCGACCAGATCCCCTTCCCCGCGCTGCAACGCGCCGAGTAGTTGATCCTTGGCTTTGGGAATGATCTTGAGGGTGACTTCCTGACCGTCGCGGGCGTGGCCGTTGAGGTATTGCTCGAAGGCGCGCAAGCGGTGGTATTCGACGCCGATGGCCTGGCCCTGGACTTCGCCGGAGCTGTTGCGGCTCTGATTGACCAGCACCCGCAACACGCGGCTACTGCGAATTTCTGCCAGATCGCGCACCTTGGCCGCCGGCACGGCTTGCAGCGGCCCGGCCAGACGCGCGACCGCCGGCATCGGCAGCAGCAACGAACAGCACAGCAGTAGCAAAATCGAGGGACGTGTCATCCACTCTCCGGAAAGAATACTGGGCCGATTTCCAAAAAAATCTCGAAATCGAACGTCAGAAACAGAGCGCCATGAGCGCTGGCAAAGTGCGAAAGACTGGCACAGTGATGGCACAATGACCACCCGGGCCTGTCTCGCGGCATCAAGAGACAGCTTCAACTCGTTGTAGTTCTTGGCTTTTCTTATAAATCTACAGCTCTGATATGCTTTCCGGCCTTTGGTCCGAGGTAGCACCATGCAACTCATCGATATCGGCGTCAACCTGACCAACCCCAGTTTTGCCGACAAACACCAGGCCGTACTCGACCGCGCGTACGCCGCAGGGGTTTGCCAATTGGTCCTGACCGGCACCAGTGTCGAGGGCAGCGAACAGGCTTTGGAACTGTGCCAACACTTGGACGAAAGCGCTCAACGCCTGTTCGCCACCGCGGGCATTCACCCGCACGCGGCCAGCGACTGGAACACTGACAGCGCCCAGCGTTTGCGCAGTTTGCTCAAGGAGCCGAACGTGGTGGCCGTGGGTGAATGCGGGCTGGATTTCAATCGTGACTTCTCGCCACGCCCGCAACAGGAAAAGGTCCTCGAAGAGCACCTGGCGATGGCGGTCGAGTTGCAGTTGCCAGTGTTCCTGCATGAGCGCGATGCCAGTCAGCGACTGCTGGAAATCCTGCGCGACTACCGTGATCAATTGCCGGCCGCCGTGGTGCATTGCTTCACCGGCGAAAAGAAAGCCCTGTTCAGCTACCTCGATCTTGATTTGCACATCGGCATCACCGGCTGGATCTGCGACGAACGCCGGGGCACGCATCTGCATCCGTTGGTGAAGGAGATCAAACGCGGACGTTTGATGCTGGAAAGCGATGCACCGTATCTGCTGCCACGCAGCTTGCGGCCGAAGCCGAAAAACGGGCGCAACGAGCCGGCGTATTTAACTGAAGTGTTGCGGGAAGTGGCGTTGCATCGTGGGGAAAGCGAAGAAGATCTCGCCGCCCACAGCACCGACTGTGCACGAGCGTTTTTCGGCTTGCCCACAATCCCCCAGTAACCACCGATCCCCTGTAGGAGTGAGCCTGCTCGCGATAGCGCCAGCACTTTCAACATTGATGTCTCAGACAGACCGCCATCGCGAGCAGGCTCACTCCTGCAGGGGGACTGTGGTGCATGTTGATCCACATCAAATTCAGAATCTTCGATAGCGGCACAATGCTGGCACCTTGCCAATGCTGTTTCCGCTATCAGAGAAGACCTCCATGGGTGCCTGGCTTAGCAACATCTCGCTGAAATACAAATTCTGGGCGGTCAACGCGGTCGCTTTCTTCACCACCCTGTTGCTGGTGCTGTACGCCGTGCAACTCGAACAACAAGTCCGCAGTCACGCCGCGCAGGGGGCTGCCCAGGCACAGGCGCGATTGCTCAGTGCCTGGCCCGTCGGGCAACCGCTGCCCAAGGCCGACAACCTGCTGACCTTCGGACGCGGACAGGCGCCATTGTTGAACGGTCAGCCACTCCTGGAACTGACGGACAGCCACGGCTGGGTCGAGATCCACCCGATGCCGCTGCTCGGTGACAACCCGTTGATGGGTGCCGAGGTGTTCACCCGCCCCGACGGGCAGCAAGTCGCGGTGATCGCTTTTGGCCCGAGCCTGAGTCAAGTCTTCAGCGAACGTTTCGCCCAGTACGCGGTGGCTGTATTTATCTTGATGCTGGCGATGTTGGGCGCATCGCAGCTGTTGATCCGCTTCCTGCTGAGTCAGCTCAACACCTTGAAAGACGTGATGCTCCACGTCGAAAAAACCGGCGACCTGTCGGCCCGTGTGCCGCTGGCCTGCCAGGATGAAGTCGGGCAGATGGCCAACGCCTTCAACGCGATGCAGGCCGGATACCAGCGAGTGGTCAACACCGTCGCCAGCACGGCCCGGCAACTGGATGTCGGTGCTGCGCGCCTGGCTTCGAGCATGAACGAAGTGCGCCACGGCATGCTCGGCCAGCAAAGCGAAACCGATCAGGCCGCCACGGCAATCAATGAAATGACCGCCACCGTCTATCACATCGCCCAGCACGCCGGCGCCACCCGCGACCTCTCGCAAACGGCAGACAAGCTGGCGGGCAGTGGGCAGCAAGTGGTGTGTCGCGTGCAGAAGTCGATTGCCGGGTTGTCCAGCGGTGTGCAGCAGACGGCGGAGATGATTCAGCGCCTGGCCGAGGACAGTCAGAAAATAAACGGCGTAGTCGGGGTGATTCATAGCATTGCCGAGCAGACCAATCTGCTGGCCCTGAATGCGGCCATCGAAGCGGCACGGGCGGGCGAAATGGGACGGGGCTTTGCAGTGGTGGCCGATGAGGTGCGCAACCTGGCCAAGCGCGTGCAGACCTCTACCGACGAGATCACCCTGATGGTCTCCGCCTTGCAGGCCGGGACCCGGGACGCGGTGGACTTCATGCAGGAAAGCTCCTTCAAGGCCGATGATTGCGTGAAGCAGGCTCAAGAAGCTGGCGCCGCGCTGGCCGAAATCACCAGCGCCGTGGCGCAGATGCGTGAAAGCAATACGCAGATTGCGGTGGCGGCCGAGCAGCAAAGCCAGGTGGCAGAGGAGATGAATCGGGCGGTGGTGAGTATTCGCGATGTGACCGAGAACACTGTGCAGCAGACCATTAACTCTGCGACGACCAGTCATGAGCTGGCAGCGTTGGCTGGGGAGTTGAGCAAGGCGATCGGGCAGCTCAGGCTGTAAGGGCCCCATCGCGAGCAAGCTCGCTCCCACAGTGACCGCGTTTTAACAGATGAATGCAATTAAATGTAGGAGTGAGCCTGCTCGCGATGGCGTCAGCCCGGTCAACATCAATCCCCACCTATCACCCCCATAGCCAACCTCGATTCGCCGACCACCCTCCCCCCGCCTATTCTTCAATCATACGGTCAACACGGATTGAGGAGTTTCAACATGGGCAAACGTCACCCCAACCTACCCGCCTGGCAATGGCGAGCGTACCCGAACAATCACCAGCACCCGACCAACCTGGTGCTGCACCTGATTGCCGTACCACTGTTCATTGTCGCGTTTCTGCTGATTGTGTCCGGGGTGTTCAGCCTGAGCCTGTTGAACATCGCCATCGGCGTGATCGGCCTGCTCGCTGCGCTGGGTCTGCAACGTCACGGTCACAGCCTGGAGGCGCAAGCCTCCGAACCGTTCAGTGATCGCAAAGATGCAGTGTCACGCTTGCTGGTCGAGCAATTCCTGACCTTCCCACGGTTTTTCCTCAGCGGCGGCTGGTGGCGCGCCTGGCGTGAGCGCCATCGTCGGCACTGATCAGGCGAAAATCGTTACCGTCTGCCGGCTCATGGCGATCAACCGGCCGTCCGCGCTCCACAACTTCGCGGCCGCATGACCGTAGCCGTCTGCGGCATGCTCGGTTTCGACCAGGTATTTGCACCAGTCCAGCGTGCTCAGTTCCAGCAACGGCTGAACGAATTCGATGGTCCAGGTCAGCGTGCTGCCCATCGCGGTTTTTTTCAGGTGCGGCAGCAAGGACGGCGGCCAGGCATCCACCAGCGCGAGGATATGCGACTCGGTGACGGCCTCTTCCTTCACATCCCCACGTAACCGCACCCAACCGCCCATTTGACGGGAAGAGTTGCCGGTAAACGGCATGCCGCCGACGGCCCAGCGCATTGCCAGATGGCGCATGAACTCCGGAATCACGCCGGGGATGAAGGGCAATTCCTGACACTCGTCCCAGTGCTTCATTTCCGGAGCAGGTTCAGCCGTGATCGCCACTTCGGAAGGCCGCGAGGCACCGAAGCTGCCCTGAATCAACGTCACCACTTGCCCCTTCTGCATCGCCCGGCCCAGCACCTGGCTGACGGCTTTGCCTTCGCGCAAGACATCGACTTCAAAGCTGACCGGCACTTCAGGCTCGACGGGGCCGACAAAGGTGATCGCCAGCGAACGCACCGGCCGGTCTGCCGGGACTTTTGCGCGCATGGCTTCGTATTGCAATGCCGCCACCAGACCACCAAAACTGGCCCGCCCCTGCGCCCATCCGGCTGGAATAGACAGCTCCAGCGGTTGCTGGCGGACGGCGTCGAGCAGATCGCAAAAGCGCATGAAGACCTCGGAAACGGGAAAAGGAGAGGAAGATCTTAACCAGCCAGCGATGGGGATACAGCACCTGTTCCGGCCAAAAGTACTGACAGAAGAGCCGCATACTAGATTCCATACTCAACACAAAACCCTGTAGGAGTGAGCCTGCTCGCGAAAGCGGCATGACAGCCAACATCACTGTTGAATGTCACGGCCTCATCGCGAGCAGGCTCACGCCTACATTTGATTTGCGCGGTTTTCAGGATTTGAAGCAGCGGGCGCTGAGTTTGTCGAGGACACGGTCGGCGCGGGCTTCAGCGTTAGCCATGGTGGTTTTCCAGACCGCGACACAAGGCTGCAAGTCCGCCTCTTCTTGCGCCCTGGCCAGCCATTGCCAACTGTCGTGCCAATCACCCAAAGCCCCCTGTGCCGATTTCAATCGGGCCAAGGCAGCCTTCGGCAAGCGGTCCAGCTCGGGATAGGCCTCGATGCCGTAGCGCACACGCTTGATCAACAGACGCAAGCGATGACGGTCGTGGGCCGGGTCGTGCAGGGCAACGTCGAGTTTCTTCCATTGTTTGCCCAAGCGTTTTTCAATGCGCTTGCGCAGGCCCTTGAGCAAGCCCTGGCGCTGGGACGCGCGCAAAAAACGCGGAAAGGCATCGAAGATCATTAGCAACTGCGCCAGCTCGGGACTGGCCGCCACCGCTGGATACGCCTTGGCCATCAGCGCCATGCGCCGGTGGGCGGCTTCGGGTTGACCGTGCTCGAGCAGGTACGCCGCCAGCACTTCGCGATCACGCAACGGCGTAGTCAGCTCGCCGACCCGGGACGCCGCCGCTTCCACCTGCTCGACACCGGGCAGGCCGCGCAAGGGGCGCAAGAGGCTGCGCAAACGGCGAACCGTGGTGCGCAGGTCGTGCAACGCTTCAGGGTCAGTGCGGGCAGTCAAACGCGCCTGACAGGCCAACAAGCGGACTTCAAGGCCCAGGACATGGGCCACCAACCGATCAACCAAATCAGACATCGCTTACTCCCTGAATCGAGTGTCCCTTTTTACCCGCGTCATGCCTCAACGGCCTGCACGCGACTCCCGAATATAGAAGCGCGCTTTCTCGGCTTTGCTGGTGCAGCCTTCGTAGGCTTCGAATTGTTGCTGGGTCTTGGCGCCTGTCAGTAACGACAGGGCCTTGGAATAGCTGACAGTCCCGGCGAAACCTTCGGCCTTGGCCAAGTCTAGCTCATGCCACGCGGCGTCAATCTGGCTGCCGCAGCTTTCGCGGTAAGCCGTTTTGCCGGCACAACCGGCGAGCGCCAGCGCAATCAAAGGTACGCAAATCCAGGCTTTCATCAATACCACCTCAAGATAGGTCAACAGTCGTGCAGGTAAGACGGCCCGGCGCGGGAAAAGTGCCTTGGCCGCTCGAAGCAAACTCACTATAGCGTGGGCAAGAATAGCCAAGTGCCGCCATGGAGTGTCGAAAAAACGACGCCATCGGCCTGTCGAGCGACCATGGCGATTGAAGCCCGCCCCTTGATGGGTGCATTGTTGAACCTTGTCAGACGAGGGCGATTCATGAAAAAGCGTATCGCACTGGTACTGGGCTCAGGCGGAGCCCGAGGTTATGCCCATATCGGTGTCATTGAAGAGCTCGAACGGCGCGGTTACGACATCGCCTGCATTGCCGGTTGTTCCATGGGAGCGGTGGTTGGCGGAATTTATGCGGCGGGCAAACTTGACGAGTATCGCAGCTGGATCGAAAGCCTGGATTACCTCGATGTGTTGCGCCTGGTGGACGTCAGCTTTCGGCTTGGCGCGATTCGCGGTGAGAAGGTCTTCGGGCAGATCCGCAAGATCGTCGGCGAGATCAATATCGAGGACCTGCGCATTCCCTACACGGCCGTGGCCACGGACCTGACCAACCAGCAGGAAATCTGGTTCCGGGAAGGTTGTCTGCATCAGGCCATGCGCGCCTCGGCGGCGATCCCCAGCCTCTTCACTCCGGTGATGCAGGGCAACCGGATGCTGGTGGATGGCGGCATTCTCAACCCTTTGCCAATCGTGCCAGTGGTGTCGAGTCATTGCGACCTGATCATCGCAGTCAACCTCAACTCCACCAACCAGCGCCACTATCAATTGCCGGTGATCCAGCGACCGGCAGCGTTCAAGAGTCGTTTCGACAGTTTGATCAATTCACTGGGTTCGAAGTTGCCGTTCCGGCGCAAACAGGCCGAACAATTGCTGCTGCTGGAGAAGGAAGCGTTGATGGCAGAAGCGGCTGACATCAACCCCTGGATCGAATCCGCCGAGCCCGAAGCCCAGCAACCTGCCGCCGCTCCCGAGCGCGAAGGCGCGCCGAAGTCGGCCACCGGTTCGTTCATCATCGATAACGTTGGGCCGGCGTCTTTGCTGGACCTGATCAACCAGAGTTTCGAGGTGATGCAGACGTCGCTGGCGCAGTACAAGATTGCCGGGTATCCGCCGGACATCCTGATCAACGTGCCGAAAAGGGTTTGCCGGTTTTTCGAGTTTTACAAGGCGCCGGAGTTGATCGCGTTGGGACGGGAGATTGCTCGGGATACGCTGGATCGGTATGAGAATGAGCGTGAGCCCTGAGATCGTTCCCACGCGCTGCGTGGGAATACCGCCATGGACGCCCTGTGTCCGCTGTTGAGATCGTGACGCGGAGCGTCACGGGATGCGTTACCACGCAGGAACGATCAGGTATCAAGCAACCGATACCCGACCCCTGCCTCCGTCACGATAAACCGCGGCTGAGTCGGATCATCCACCAGCTTCTGGCGCAAATGCCCCACCACAATCCGCAGGTAATGACTGTCCTCGGTATGGGTCGGCCCCCAGATATCCTTGAGCAGTTGCTGCTGGGTAATCACCCGTCCCGGATGCCGCGCCAGTTGCGCCAGCACCGCGTATTCCTTGCGTGTGAGCGCCACTTCGACGCCCTCGAGCAGCACCCGCCGATAAGCCAGGTCCACGGTCAACGGCCCAAACGTCAACGCCGCCTGCTGGGCTTCACCGACTGGCGCCTGGCGCAACAAAGCACGCACCCGCGCCAGAAATTCCTGAATGCCAAAGGGCTTGGTCACGTAGTCATTGGCGCCGCCATCGAGTGCTTCGACTTTTTGCCCTTCGCTCGCACGCACCGACAGCACCAGCACGGGCACCGTCGACCATTCACGAAACTCGCGCAGCACTTGCTGGCCGTCCATGTCGGGTAAACCGAGGTCGAGCACCAGCAAGTCCGGTTTGTTCAGCGCCGCTTGCGCCAGGCCTTCGGTGCCGGTGCCGGCCTCCAGCACTTTGTAGCCTTGGGAGACCAGACTGATGCGCAGGAATTTGCGGATTTGCGGTTCGTCGTCGATGACCAAAATGGTCGCGGTCTGGCTCATGGTTTCTGATCGCGGCATGGGGATGTCCAAAGGGTATCAGGCTTCACTTCAGCGCTCACTTTCAAAGGCGGGTTGTTCCTGCAAGGGCAAGTGAAGCGTAATGCACGTTCCGCGTCCCTCAATGCCGTCAGCGACGCTGATCCGTCCGCCATGCGCACCGACCATGCCCTGACAGATCGCCAGCCCCAGCCCGGTGCCCTGCCCGCCCCGATCACCGCGCGCGGCGGTGTAGAACATGTCGAAAATCTTCGCCCGTTCCTCCTCCGGAATACCCGGCCCCTCATCACTCACCGAGAAAAACAGCTCGCCATCCTCGACACCGGCGCGCAATTGCAGGCGCCCATGTGCCGGTGAGAATCGCGCGGCGTTTTCCAGCACGTTGACCAGCGCCTGCTCGATCAGCGCCGCGTGGACATACAGCAGCGGCAACTCCGGCGGCACGTCGGTGCTGACTTGCAACGGCGCCAGCACGGCGCGCAGTCGATTGAGTGAACTGGCGACGATGTCGGCCGGCGACACCCAATCACGCGCCAGCTTCAGCGCGCCGTGACCGAGGCGGGTCATGTCCAGCAGGTTCTGGATGTAGCGATCCAGCCGCTCGGCTTCGTCACGCGTGCCTTCGAGCAACTCCTTGCGATCCTCCAGCGGAATGGCTTCACCGAGGGCCAACAGGCTGTCGATGCTGCCGCGCATGGACGTCAGCGGCGTGCGCAGGTCGTGGGACACCGACGCCAACAGTGCGCTGCGCAGTTGCTCGGTTTCGCCGTGCAGTCGCGCCGCTTCGAGGTCTTCGGCCAGTTGCGCCCGAGCCAACGCCTGGGCCAGCGGTTGGCTCAATGCGGTCAACAAACGCCGACGCTGACCGCTTAAGGTCTGGCCTTCTTTGGCGCACACGCCCATCAATGCCAACGGCCCGTCTTCCACCGATAACGGCCACCACCACCAACGCCCCATTGGCAATGTTCCGGTGCCTGCACCAGCGGGTTGATCGTGTTGCCAGGCCCAATCGGCGGCAGCGCGTTCAGCTTCGGAGAACTCTATCGGACCGCCAGTTTCGACTTTCCAGCCACCCTGCCCGTCTTGATTGAGCAGGCACAGCTGCAAATCACTCCAGCCGTTGAGGTGCTGGGCAGCGGCGCTGATCACGGCTTGGCGATCAGTGGCGGCCGTCAGTTTGCGCGACAGGTCGAGCAGTTCGGTGGTCTCTTCCTGGGTGTCACGCAGTGCCTGCAATTGCCGACGTTGCCGCGCCGCGAGGTTGCCGGTGAGCGCCGCCATCAGCAGGAAGAACAGCAAGGTCAGCACGTCTTCTTCGCGCTGGATGGCGAAAGAAAAATTCGGCGGAATGAACAAAAAGTCGTAGGTCAGAAATGAAAGCGCCGCACAGGCCAGCGCCGGGCCGAGGCTGCTGCGCACCGCCACCAGCAGAACAGCGGCGAGAAACACCAGCGAGATGTTGGGCAGCGGCAAAATACTCGCCACGCCCCACGCCAACGCACTGGCCAAAACGGTCGCCACCAGTGCCAGCACGTAGTCAAACCACACCAGTGATTGTGCCGAACGCTGGCGCGGTTGTTGCGGTAAATCATCGCTGTCGAGGACGTTGATTTCCAGCCCGCGCGCATCGCGCAGCAGGCGTGACGCCAAGCCCCCACCGAACAAGCGCCGACGCAACCGCTGCCGGGACTGGCCGACCAGCACCAGACTGGCGCGGCGTTCGGCGGCGTGCTGGATCAGGGTCTTCGCGACTTCACCGGCGCGCAGCAACACCACTTCGCCACCGAGGCGTTCGGCCAATTGCTGGGCACTTTGCAGACGCAGGCGCGATTGCTCGTCACGCACGCTGCCATTGTCGACATGCACCAGGCTCCATGGCAAATGCCGGCGCTGGGCAACGCGACTGGCGTGACGCACCAGGCGCTCGGCCTGCGCATCGCCATCGACCCCCACCAACAAACGACCACGTACCGCTGGCGCTGCTTGACCGAGTTGGCGATACCCCTGGGCCAGGTCATTGTCGACCTGCGCGGCAGCGGTTTGCATCGCCATTTCGCGCAGGGCGGTCAGGTTGGTCTGGGTGAAAAACGCGTCGATGGCCGCCCGCGCCTGCTCCGGCACGTAGACCTTGCCGTCGCGCAGACGCTCAAGCAATTCCCTTGGTGGCAGGTCGATCAGCAGCAGTTCGTAGGCTTCTTGCAGCACCCAGTCCGGCAGGGTTTCACGCACCTGCACACCGGTGATGCCGCGCACTTGATCGTTGAGACTTTCCAGGTGCTGGACGTTGACCGTGGTGTAGACATCAATGCCGGCGGCGAGCAATTCCTGGATGTCTTGCCAGCGTTTGGTATGGCGGCTGCCGGGGGCGTTGCTGTGGGCCAGTTCATCGACCAGCACCAGTTTCGGCTTGGCCGCGAGCAGACCGTCCAGGTCCATTTCTTCGAGCATCACGCCCCGGTATTCCGAGCGCACCAACGGCTGTTGCGGCAAGCCGCCGAGCAGCGCTTCAGTTTCGGCGCGGCCATGGGTTTCGACCACGCCGGCAATGACTTTGACGCCCTGGCGCAGCTGGGTATGAGCGGCTTGCAGCATGGCGTAGGTTTTGCCGACACCGGGCGCGGCGCCGAGGAAAACCTTGAGCCGGCCACGGCCATCGCGGGGCAAGTCTGCTAACAACGCGTCGGCGCGGCCGGAATCACTCATGCTTGAAGCTCTCTCTAATTGATCGTTCCCACGCTCTGCGTGGAAATGCAGCCCGGGACGCTCCGCGTCCCTGCTTAAAGCGGACGCTAAGCGTCCATTGATGCGTTCCCACGCAGCGTGTGGGAACGATCATCTCTTACAGCTTTTCCAGTGCGATGTTAAGCGCCAGCACATTCACCACCGGCGGTCCCACCAATGGTTGTTCAATGTGCGCGTCCAGCAGTTGTTGTAGCGTAGACACCGGCAGATTACGCGCAGCGGCAACACGCGCCAGTTGATAGGCAATCGCGGCCGGTGGCAAGTGTGGATCGAGGCCACTGCCGGAGGTGGTCAGCATGGCCAATGGCACAGGCCCCTGACCCGGCACCAGCAGTTTGTTGGCATCGTCGATCACTCGTGTGGCCAACGCCGGGTTGCTCGGTGACAGGTTACTCGCGCTGCTCGACACGGTGGCAAACGCACCGGCGGAGGGGCGTGGATGGAACCAGGCGTCACCGACAAAATCCTGGGCAATCAGCGACGAGCCACGGACCTTGCCGTCGGCGTCGTGCACCAGGCTGCCATTGGCTTGATCCGGGAACGCAACCTGGGCGACACCGGTGACCACCAACGGGTAAGCGACGCCGGTGATCAGGGTCATCAGGACCAACAGGCTCAAGGCCGGACGTATCATTGTGGACATTTCAAAATCCTCGAATTCGGATAACACATACAGGGTTCGATCAGGTGCACCGAGGTGCTTTCATCGCGAGCAGGCTCACGCCTACAAAAGCACCGCATTCCCCGGTGGGCGCGAGCTTGTTCCGGGGCGGCGTTCCGACGATGGCGTCAAACCAGATGCAACGCCGTCAACAGCATGTCGATTGCCTTGATGCCCACGAACGGCACCACAATCCCGCCCAATCCATAGATCAGCAGATTGCGTCGCAGCAACGCCGCCGCACTCGCCGCTTGCACCCGCACGCCACGCAAGGCCAGTGGAATCAGCACGACGATGATCAAGGCGTTGAACACGATGGCCGAGAGAATCGCGCTCTGCGGACTGGTCAGGTGCATGACGTTCAGCACGCCCAGTTGCGGATAAATCGAGGCGAACAACGCCGGCAAAATCGCGAAGTATTTGGCCACGTCGTTGGCGATGGAAAAGGTCGTCAACGCGCCGCGGGTCACCAGCAATTCCTTGCCGATCTGCACCACGTCCAGCAGTTTGGTCGGGTCGCTGTCGAGGTCGACCATGTTGGCCGCTTCGCGCGCCGCTTGGGTGCCGTCATTCATCGCCATACCGACGTCCGCCTGGGCCAATGCCGGGGCGTCGTTGGCGCCGTCGCCGCACATGGCAACCAGGCGACCGTCGTTTTGCTCGTGACGGATGCGCGCCAGTTTTTTCTCTGGGGTGGCTTCGGCCAGCACGTCGTCGACGCCCGCTTCGGCAGCAATCGCGGCGGCGGTCAGCGGGTTGTCGCCGGTCACCATGACCGTGCGAATCCCCAATTTGCGCAGCTCGGCGAAACGCTCGCGGATGCCAGGCTTGACCACGTCCTTGAGGTGAATCACACCGAGCAGTTTGCCGTCGGCGCAGACCAGCAACGGGGTGCCGCCGCTTTGGGCAATCTTGTCGATTTCCCGGGACAGCGGCGCGGCCAGGTCAGCGCGTTTCAGGCCGACGAAGACCAGCAACGAATCCACCGCGCCTTTGCGATACACGCGGCCCTGATAGTCGACACCGGACAGACGGGTTTCAGCGCTGAACGGAACCGCTGTCAGCAACTCGGCGGCGGGTTCTGGTTGTGGCTGAGTGCCGCGCAGGTACTCGACGATGGATTTGCCTTCAGCCGTGTCATCGGCCAGCGAGGCAAACAATGCGCCCTCGGCCAGTTCCTTGGCGGTGACGCCCGGGGCTGGATGCACCGCGGTGCAGCGACGGTTACCGAAGGTGATAGTGCCGGTCTTGTCCAGCAACAGGACGTGTACGTCCCCCGCTGCTTCCACGGCACGGCCGGACTTGGCGATCACGTTCAAGCGCACCAGACGGTCCATCCCGGCGATACCAATGGCGGACAGCAAACCGCCAATGGTGGTCGGAATCAGCGTGACCAACAACGCCACCAGGAACACCAGCGGCAAGCTGCCATTGGCAAAGTGGGCGAACGGCTGCAGGGTCACGACCACCAGCAGGAAGATCAGCGTCAGGCCGATCAACAGGATGTCGAGCGCCACTTCGTTCGGGGTTTTCTGGCGTTTGGCGCCTTCGACCAGGGCGATCATGCGGTCCAGTGTCGATTCGCCAGGGTTGGCGGTGATCTTCACCAGCAACCAGTCGGACACCAGTCGGGTGTTGCCGGTGACGGCCGAGCGATCTCCCCCGGACTCACGAATCACCGGCGCGGATTCACCGGTAATCGCCGCTTCGTTGACCGCCGCGATGCCTTCAATCACTTCGCCGTCACCGGGGATCATTTCCCCGGCTTCAACGCGCACCACATCACCTTTGCGCAGGCTCGTGGCCGGTACCACTTGAAAGGTGCCGTTACTGGTTTTACGGCGGGCGCTCAAGCCTTCGCTGCCGGCCTTGAGGCTGTCGGCGCGGGCCTTGCCGCGACCTTCAGCCAGGGCTTCAGCGAAGTTGGCGAATAGCACGGTGAACCACAGCCACAAAGCGATTTGCGCGGCGACAAACGTCGGCACGGCGCTGTCGGGAATGAAGCACAGCACGGTGGTCAGAATGGCAGTCAGTTCGACCACCAGCATCACCGGCGCACGCTGCAATTGCCGTGGATCGAGCTTGACGAAGGCTTGCACCAGCGCCGGGCGCCAGAGGGCCGAGATCGCGGTTTTCGGTTGTTCCGGCGCCTTGGCGACGGCGGTTTTGCTTACAGGCATATTCATGATGGATTCCTTAGAAGCCCATGCTCAGATGTTCAGCAATCGGACCCAGCGCCAGCGTCGGCAAGAAGGTCAAACCACCCACCAGCAAAATGGTCACGGTCAGCAGGGTCACAAACAGCGGGCCATGGGTCGGGAAGCTGTTCTGGCCGATCGGTGCGGTTTTCTTCATCGCCAGGCTGCCGGCCAATGCCAGTACCGGGAGGATGTAACCGAAGCGACCGATCAACATGCCAAGACCGAGCATCAGGTTGTGGAACGCGGTGTTGGCCCCGAAGCCGCCGAACGCCGAACCGTTGTTGGCACTGGCCGAGGTGTAGGCATAGAGCAACTGACTGAAACCGTGGGCGCCAGGGTTACTCACCGCCGCGACCGGGCCAGGCAGGCTGGCGGCAATCGCGCCGAGCACCAATACGCCGACCGGCATCACCAGCAAGGTCACCACCAGCAGTTGCACTTCTCGGGCTTGCAGTTTCTTGCCGAGGTATTCCGGGGTGCGGCCAATCATCAGGCCGGCGAGGAACACCGCGATCAACACGTTGAGCAACATGCCGTAGAGCCCGGCACCGACGCCGCCGAAGATCACTTCGCCGACCATCATGTTGACCAGCGCGACCATGCCGCTCAGCGGGTTAAGGCTGTCGTGCATGCCGTTGACCGAGCCGTTGGACGCCGCCGTGGTGGTCACCGACCACAACACCGTGGCCGTGGTGCCGAAGCGCGCCTCCTTGCCTTCCAGCGGCGCGGTCTGTTCGACGGCGACGTTATTCAGCGTTGGATTCGGTTGGTATTCAGCCCACAGCGAAGTCGCGCCGCCGATCAGGAACAGCGCCAGCATGCAGGCGATGATCGCGCGGCTCTGACGCAGGTCTTTGACGTAATGGCCGAAGGTGAACACCAGGGCGACCGGAATCAGAATGATCGAGCCGACTTCGAACAGGTTGCTCCACGCCGTCGGGTTCTCGAACGGGTGCGCCGAGTTGACGCCGAAGAAGCCCCCCCGTTGGTGCCCAATTGCTTGATCGCTATCTGGCTGGCGGCCGGGCCGAGCGGGATCACTTGATCGACGCCTTGCATCGTCACCGCACTCACGTACTGGGCGAAGGTTTGTGGCACGCCCTGCCAGACCAGATACAGCGCCAGCAGCAGGCACAGCGGCAGCAAGCCGTAGAGGGTAGCGCGGGTCATGTCGACCCAAAAATTGCCGAGGGTCTTGGATGACTTGCGACCGATACCGCGACACAGGGCTACCAACACGGCGAGGCCGGTGGCGGCGCTGACGAAGTTCTGCACGGTGAGGCCGACCATCTGACTCAGGTAGCTCAGGGTTGCTTCGCCGCTGTAGGACTGCCAGTTGGTATTGGTCATGAAGCTGACGGCCGTATTGAACGCTTGCGTCCATTCCTGGCCCGGCAGGTTTTGCGGGTTCAGCGGCAGGTGATCCTGAAACAACAGGATCGCGAACAACAGCAAAAAGCCCGCAAGGTTAAAGGCGAGCAGGGCCAAGGTGTACTTCTGCCAGCTCTGTTCTGCCTGCGGATCAACGCCGGCCACGCGATAGCAGCCGCGTTCCACCGGCCCGAGAATCGGCGTCAGCCACGTGCGCTGACCTTCCATTACCTTGTAGTAGAAGCGCCCGAGAAACGGCGCCGGGACCAATACCACCGCGAAAAACGCGAGGATCAGCCAATAGTCATAACTGTGCATAGCCGCTCCTAGTTCCGGTCCGCGCGCAACAGCGCAACCAACAGATAAATGAACAGCCCCACTGCCAGTAGCAGTGACACTCCGTCCAGAACGCTCATGGAAGTTCTCCGTGTTACGGCGTATTGCCGCGTGTGGAGTCATTGTCGGCAGGGAGGCTGTAAAGGAACGAGATCGAGGGTGCGGGCGAGGCATAAAGAAAGCGTAAAGAGTGGGTTTATGCCTGCTTTACAGCGGTGTTTGGGCGGGCCTCATCGCGGGCAAGCCCGGCTCCCACAGGTTCAGCGGTGGCGTCGGATTCGGAGATTGACCCAAATCCCTGTGGGAGCCGAGCTTGCTCGCGATGGCGGCACAACTGACGCCCTTGCCCTCAACTGGCGCACAAAAATGCACTCATCCAGCGGCGAACATCCCTGATACGACACCTTTTTACGCTTTACGACTGCTATCACAACACTGGCACGCCCACTGCAAACACCCTCCCCCGAGCAATCCAAACCGTTCAGGGAGCAACCGCATGAACACACAACTCAAACCCACGCTGGGCACGTTGCACTTATGGGGCATTGCCGTCGGGCTGGTGATTTCCGGTGAATATTTTGGCTGGAGCTACGGCTGGGGCGTCGCGGGTACATTGGGTTTTCTGGTGACCTCGTTCATGGTCGCGACGATGTACACCTGCTTCATCTTCAGCTTCACCGAACTGACCACGGCGATCCCCCATGCCGGCGGTCCCTTTGCCTACAGTCGCCGCGCCTTTGGCGAAAAAGGCGGATTGATCGCAGGATTGGCGACGCTGATCGAATTCGTCTTCGCGCCCCCCGCAATTGCCCTGGCGATCGGTGCTTACCTGAACGTGCAGTTTCCGGCACTCGACCCCAAACACGCGGCGGTCGGTGCCTACATCGTGTTCATGGGCCTGAACATCCTCGGGGTGAAACTTGCGGCCACGTTCGAACTGGTCGTCTGCGTACTGGCCGTGGCTGAACTGCTGGTGTTCATGGGCGTGGTTGCGCCGGCCTTCAGCTTCAGCAACTTTGCGCTGAATGGCTGGGCCGGCAGCGATGTGTTCGGTGCCCCGGCGATTGCCGGGATGTTCGCGGCGATTCCGTTCGCCATCTGGTTTTTCCTCGCCATCGAAGGCGCCGCCATGGCCGCCGAAGAAGCCAAGGACCCGAAACGCACAATTCCCAAGGCGTACATCAGCGGCATCCTGACCCTGGTGTTGCTGGCCATGGGCGTGATGTT
Source organism: Pseudomonas sp. S2_B07 (assembly GCF_054668435.1). Lineage (NCBI taxonomy): Bacteria > Pseudomonadati > Pseudomonadota > Gammaproteobacteria > Pseudomonadales > Pseudomonadaceae > Pseudomonas > Pseudomonas sp. S2_B07. Next base: position 5,490,832 of record NZ_CP162769.1, on the reverse strand, counting down.
CTTCGCTGGCGGCGTCGGCGACTGGCGCACCCTGTCAAACATCAACGATCCGCTGCCACAGGCGATGAAAACCGTGGTCGGCGAGAGCTCCGGCTGGTTGCATATGCTGGTGTGGATCGGTCTGTTCGGGCTGGTGGCGAGTTTTCACGGGATCATCCTCGGCTACTCGCGGCAGTTCTTCGCCCTGGCCCGGGCCGGCTACCTGCCAACCTCCCTGGCGAAACTGTCGCGTTTCCAGACGCCGCACCGGGCAATCATCGCTGGCGGCGTGATCGGCATCGCGGCGATTTACAGCGACGGTTTGATCAACCTCGGCGGCATGACACTGACCGCGGCGATGATCACCATGGCGGTGTTCGGTGCGATCGTGATGTACATCATGAGCATGCTCAGCCTGTTCAAACTGCGCAAAACCGAACCGAACCTTGAGCGTACGTTCCGTGCGCCGTGCTATCCGCTGGTGCCGATGATCGCACTGGTACTGGCGGTGGTCTGCCTGGTGGCGATGGCCTGGTTCAACGCCTTGATCGGGCTGATCTTCCTCGGCTTCATGGCGGCAGGTTTCGTGTACTTCCTGCTCACGGCGCAATTGCGTGCAGACGCACCGGCAGACGCGATGCTGACCGGGCTGTAAACGCTTCAGGTGCGATTGGCTTATCAGGCATAGAATGGAACCACTGCGAAAATCCATCGCTCAAAGTGGTATGCACGATCGATTGGCGACCTCCGCCAATCGCCCTGCCTCAAGGAGAGCCCTATGCCCTGGTATGCCTGGTTGATTCTGGTCGTTGCAATCGGCTCGATCGTTGGTGGCTTGATGATGTTGCGAGACACCGCCACCAAGGTCGACCTGACCGAAGAGCAACGAAAACGCGTCGCTGAACGCAATGCGGAAATGGATGCCAAGGAAGCACAGGACCGCTAACGAAAACCCCCCTGTCATTCTCAGTGAATGACAGGGGGTTTGCTTTTATTGTTCCCAGTCGGCTTTGGCGATGTGCAAGCCGTGCATACCTTTGTACGCCGCGCGCTCCGGTTGGCTCCAGCCTTCCAGCAACGACTCCTGCAACCGATAAATCTCCACGCCCAGCGGTCGACATACGGTCAGCGGATCCTGCGCATCCGGCCCCCACATGGCCAGCGACAGGTCACCACCTGGACAGGTCGAGAGCGCGCACAGCAAATCGATCTCGGCAAAGAACTCCAGGTAATCGCCCTTCTGCGCCGGACAGGCTTTCATGAAGTAAAGGTCGTCGTGATTCAGACCGGTGCACTGGAAAATGTTCAGCACGTCATGCACGTCGAACTCGGTCAGGCCATAGGGCAAAACGGCGCGAGTCAGGTTGGAATGGCAGTGATGATGGAAGTCCTCACCAGTGAGCATCTTGTTCACATAAGGATCGCAGCGCGTGCCGAGTAAATCATGCAAGCGACCGCCGTGTTCGTCGATGCCATAACCCGCCAGGCTGTCGTCGGTAATCGTCACCAGCGGCCGCAAAAAAGGCAGGTTCGACCAGAGCCGGTCGTGGGTGCTGACGTGGGCGCCCTGCAATTGACGGGTGCGCGCCGCCCATAAGCGCTCCCGTGGGTCATGGGCGTTCCAGACGTTGAAATCCCCCACTTGCGGCCCGACCGGTGTGGTGACACGAAACACATGGCCTGCCGGCACGTTCCAGGCGCGGCCGGTGCGGATCGGTACTTCGAACTGCTCGATCAGCGTCCGCCCGTCCTTCGCATCCCGAATCCGTTCGTAGAAGGCTGTATCCACCTGCAACGCCGAGCCTTTGCTGACTTGATAGGCCGCCGGATAGTCTTTGTACATGGCACGAATCCTCGATCAGTGATGGGAAGAAGGGGTACATATCTGCAACAGGAGGTGTTCCGAATCATCCAGGTAAAGGCTCATCGCATCCGCAGCTGCGCGGGTATCGCCCTCGGCCAGCAAGGCATGGATCTGCCGGTCACGCGCCAGCCATGGCGCCTGAAAACGTGATTCATCGGGCGCGGTGGAGAACACCAGACGCAATTGCGCGACGACGTTGGTGAAGAACTCATCAAACAACGGACTGCGCAGCAACCCGACAATGTGTTGATGAAAGGCCAGGCTGTGAGTGCCGACGGCACGCCAGTCCTCACGCTCCCTGGCCAGCTCGGTGGCTTCCAGGGCCTGGAGCATCCGCGCCGACTGATCGTCGCGCAGCGGCGGGCTGGCATTGATGGCTTGCAACTCGAGGGTGCGCCGGACCTTGAACAGGTCACGCACGTCCACTACGCCCAGCCTGCGCACGCTCACCCCTTTGTTGCGGACATACACGGTCAACCCTTCCTGACCCAAGCGGTGCAAGGCCTCGCGGATCGTATTGCGAGAAGCGTTATAGGCAGACACCAGATCGTTTTCCACCAACGCCATGCCGGGCACCAATCGGCCGCCAATGATGTCGGCACGCAATTCCAGTGTGATGTGGTCGGCCAGGGACTGTCCGTTGCTCATGCGCTTCGCCTTATGATTGTTCAACAATCTCTGGCTAATGAGTAATCACTATCCGTGCCAGATCACGTCGTGTTCAGGACGGAGTTGGACGCATCTGCATGCTTTATAGAAGTAGAAGTACAGTCGCCATCTTATTTTCATTGGTTAAGATGGCGCATTGTTGCGGAGATTTCAGATGCGTTACTCGCAGGACCATAAAGCCCAGACCCATCAGCGCATCATCAAGGAAGCGTCAGCGCGATTCCGCCGCGACGGTATTGGTGCGACCGGCCTGCAACCGCTGATGAAAGCCCTGGGGTTGACCCACGGCGGTTTTTACTCGCACTTCACGTCCAAGGACGAACTGGTTGAAAAGGCGTTGCAAGCGGCGGGTGATCAGTGCGACGCCGTCTGCGCCGAGTTGTTCGCCCAGGATCGCCCGCTGGAAGCGTTCATCGACACCTATTTGTCGGAATGGCACCAGACCTCGCCGCATGAAGGATGCCCGTTACCGACCATGTCCTCGGAACTCGGCTTGCGCGGGCAGCCAAGTCCGACCTCGGACGTGGTGCTGAACGCACGACTCCAACAAATAGAAAACAGCCTTGAAGGCGAAGATGCCGCTGACCAGAGCGTCTTTATCATGTCCGCCCTGGTCGGCGCATTGTTGTTATCGCGCAGTGTCGAGAGTCCGGAGCTGGCTCAGCGGATTCTTGACGTGACCCGCGCGTTTCTTAAACAACCGCAGGATTAACCCTGCCAGCGTTTGAACAACACGCTGGCATTGACCCCGCCAAACCCGAAGCCGTTGGACAACGCGTACTCGATAGCCATTGGCCGCGCCTGACCGTGGACGATGTCCACACCTTGCGCCGCCGGGTCCGGGTTATCGAAGTTCAAAGTGGCCGGCACGATCTGATCGCGAATCGCCAACAGCGTGAAGATCGCCTCAACCCCACCAGCAGCGCCGAGCAAATGCCCTATCGCCGACTTGGTCGATGTCACCGCCACCTTGTTGTCTGAACCGAACAATGACTTGATCGCCGCTAACTCGCCGAGGTCGCCCACCGGCGTCGACGTGGCATGCGCATTGAGATGTTGCACCTGTGCGGCTGAAACACCGGCCTGTGCCAATGCCAGCGACATCGCCCGACGTGCACCATTGCCATCTTCCGGGCCCGCCGTCAGATGGTAAGCATCGGCGCTGGTGCCGTAGCCGACCAACTCGGCTAACGGTTGAGCCCCGCGCGCCAAGGCGTGCTCCAGGGATTCAATCACCAGAAGGCCAGCGCCCTCGCCCATCACAAAGCCGTCGCGAGCACTGTCGAACGGCCGGGAAGCACGTTCCGGGGTTTCGTTGAAACCGCTGGACAAGGCTCGCGCCGCCGCGAACCCGGCAAGACTGACCCGATCGATCGCCGCCTCCGCGCCGCCGCACACGGCAATATCCGCTTCGCCACAACGAATCAGCCGCGCCGCATCACCAATCGCCTGAACCCCCGCCGCACACGCCGTCACCGGAGCACCCAACGGGCCTTTGAAACCGTGCTGGATCGACACATGACCCGCAGCGAGGTTGACCAGGAACGACGGAATGGTGAAGGGCGACAGTCGCCGTGGGCCACGGCTGTCGGTGGTGCGCACCGCATCGGCAATGGCGCCGAATCCGCCGATTCCTGAGCCGATGATGGTTGCGGTACGTTCCTGGGCTTGCGCGTCCAGCGCCTGCCAACCCGCCTGCTCCAACGCCTGCCGCGCGGCTTCCATGGCAAACAGAATGAAGCGGTCCATCTTCTTCTGCTCTTTGGGTGGCGTCGCCCGATCCGGATCAAAACCCGCCTCGGCATCCTCCTCGGCAGTCGGCACCACACCGCCCACCTTTGCCGGCAAATCGGCGACCACCTCGTCCGGCAAAATCCGCAACCCGGAACGCCCGGCCAGCAGACGCTCCCAGACAACTTCTACACCGCTACCCAATGGAGACACCAGGCCCATGCCGGTGACAACTACTCGACGATCACTCATGCCGTAATTACCTCAATACGATTGAAGGTGTTTCATTTGTAACGTGCGGCGGCGGTACTTTTGGAAAGATTCGGCGCCATGACCAAGCGGGCCTTCACAAAGTCGTCCCAGTCCGAGGCGTTCGGCAACGATGGAATGGTGATCAGTTCACCTTGGTCCAAGCCGGATAACGCCGCATCAACCATTTCGCCGGCTTCCATGACCATCTCCGCCGGAATCTGGCTGGCGTCGATGCCGGAGCGTTCCCAGATTTCGGTACGCGTGACACCCGGCAAAACGGCCTGGACCTTGACCCCGGTGCCATCCAGTTCGGCATTCAGGGATTGGGTCAGGCTTAACACATAAGCTTTACTGGCGCTGTAGGTTGCATTGAAGCGCTCAGGGAACAGCGCGACCACCGATGCGATATTGATGATCGAACCCCGGCCGGCCTTGGCAAAACTGGCGGCTGCCGCCGATGCCAGGCGTGTGACCGTAGTGACATTCAGTTGAATCAGCTTTTCCAGCTGTTCCATGTCGGCATTTGCCAGCAGACCATCCGACGCGACGCCAGCGTTGTTCAGCAACAGGCTGATACTCGAATCACTGCGAAGACGTTGTTCGATCTTCAGCACATCATCCTTTTGTGTCAGGTCTGCCTTCAGCACTTCTACCTGAACACCATACTCGGTGCGCAACTGGCTCGCTGCCGCCTCAAGCCGCTGCTCGTCGCGAGCGACCAGCAGCAAATCAAAACCACGCGCCGCCAACCGCTCAGCGTATATCGCACCGATACCGGAAGATGCGCCGGTAACAAGGGCCGTACCTTGGGACTGGGAGGAAGTCATGACTGTGCTCCAGGAAAAGACTTGAGGAAAATGAGCGTCTGAACATCAGCACGCTTCAGCGGCACGCGAATGAATTATAGGCATAATATCAGCGACATATGATAGCCATAATTTTTTATCAGCCGATGAAAGGCGTCTCCCCTCCCCTATTCCCAGAATGAAAAAAGGCCGGTCAATGACCGGCCTCTGGGCTTGAGTTACAAGCTTAGTTCACCTGAAGCTTTTCGCGGTTCTTGTCCACAATCGCTTTCCCTATCCCTTTCACTTCCAGCAGTTCGTCTATAGACGAAAATGGCCCATTACTCTCACGATAAGCAACAATCGCCTTGGCTTTGGCCTCACCGATACCGGACAGCTCACGCTGCAATGTCGGTGCATCGGCTGCATTGAGATCGACTTTGCCAACCTGCATCTTAGGGGAAACGTCCAGCACCGAAGGTGCGTTGGCAGGCTCGGGTTTCACAGCTGGCGCGGCAATAGCGGCAATAGAGGCGCTGGTGAGCAGTGCAAAAACCAAAGAGTAGAAATAGCCAGTACGCATAGATGAAGCTCCATAACATCGTTTGAGAAAGCAGCTTTTCCGAAGCTGCTCTCCAAACTTAGGCGATGGTGGGAGCTTGTCAAAAATGTGTCTGTTGCAGAATGTGAAACAATCAGGGGTCGAGGCGGCGTTGCTGGTAGATCCAGTCGACGATATCCCCGTCTGGGGTGTAGCCGCTGACCGTATCACGCAGCAATTGGCGGACCCGAAAGTAGTCATCCTGCTCAACTGCCGCCAACAACTCAACAAGCCTTGCCTTGAGCACATCCCAGGAAAGGTAGTCCTCGCTGGCAGTCATGATCATCGGGTGCAGAGTCGCCGCAACGTTATCGCCAATCAGTAACTCTTCGTAAAGTTTTTCACCAGGACGAAGCCCCGTGAACTCGATGGCAATATCACCATGGGGATTCTTTTCCGATCGCACACTCAGACCAGAAAGGTGAATCATCTTTTCTGCCAGCTCTACAATCTTCACCGGCTCGCCCATATCCAGAACGAAAACGTCACCACCCTGCCCCATTGAACCTGCCTGAATCACCAGTTGGGCGGCCTCAGGGATAGTCATGAAGTAGCGGGTGATCTTCGGATGAGTAACCGTGAGAGGTCCACCTAACTGGATCTGTTTGTGGAACAACGGTATGACCGACCCGGAGGATCCCAGCACGTTCCCGAAACGCACCATCGTGAAACGGGTTTTATTGACCCGGGATACATTCGACGTATCAGCAAACAAAACAGGGGCCAGTTCGCGGCTCAGGGCCTGGAGCGTCATTTCAGCCAAACGCTTTGTACTGCCCATCACGTTGGTTGGCCTGACAGCCTTGTCTGTGGAAATAAGTACGAAGTTGGCAACGCCAGCTTGCAACGCGGCTTGCGCGGTGTTCAACGTACCGATGACATTGTTGACTACGCCTTCGGCAATATTGTGTTCAACCATTGGAACGTGTTTATAGGCCGCAGCGTGATAAACCGTATCGACGCGCCATGTCTTCATTACGTCCAGCAGTTTGTCCTGGTTACGCACGGAGCCAAGGATCGAGAGCAACTTTACAGGCAACGATTCACGCGCGATTCGCTGCTCCAACTCCGACATGATGCTGTACAGGTTGAATTCACTGTGTTCAAACAGCAAAAGAGTAGTCGGTCGCAAGGCAAGGATCTGCCGGCACAGTTCAGAGCCGATAGAACCACCGGCACCGGTCACCAAAACCACTTGTGCCTTGATGCAGTGTTCAAGCAGATCGGCCTGTGCCGGTACTGAATCACGGCCAAGCAGGTCGCCGATGTCGACCTCTTGAATATCATCGACTTTCACACGACCGCTTGCCAGGTCCATGAAACCGGGAACACTTCGCACGTGCAGCGGGAACCCTTCCAGGTACCCCAGAATCTCACGACGGCGTCCACGATTGGCCGAGGGTATGGCCAAGAGGATTTCCTGAGCGCCAGTCGCATCGATCATTCGTTGAATATGCTTGGGCTTGTAAACCTGTAATCCCGAAATAACCCTGTCGGCAATACTGCAGTCATCATCGATAAAGGCGACCGGACGCATTGCTCGCCCCATGCGCAGAGCCGCGACGAGCTGGTTGCCTGCCGCCCCGGCACCATAAATGGCAACCTTGGGCAATCCATTGTCCCTGTTCGTAAACGGTACGTGCTGTGCAGCGGTAAACCAGTCACCGAGAAAATATTGACGCATCGCCAACCGCAGCCCGCCGATCATCAGCAGACTGAGCCACCAGTAATTGAAAATAATCGAACGGGGCACAACATTCTGATGATTGCTATACCAATAGACCACGAGGCCGAGGATGAGCGCGGACAGGCTCACGGCTTTCACGATTTCGATCAGCGCATCGTTACCAAAGTAACGTAGAACCGCGCGGTAAAGACCGAAACGAATGAAGAGCGGAATCGCGATGACAGGAGCACACAGGAACAACCACGTGTGATCTCTGAGCGGATTTATGATCTCGTCAATCCCAAGGCGAACGACAAAAGCCATCCAAAGCGCAATCCAGACCAACACTACATCGGTCCCAACCTGCATCAGCCTTTTTTGCCGCCGAGGAAGCTGGAGTAGCCATTGGCGAAACATCTCAATATCCTTTTCAAAAAAGCAAGCGACAAGCTTAAAGCTCAAGAGGGTTTATCTCAATTGACTTCAAGGCTCTTCCCCCCTGCGCCCTGTGAAAACTGCGCCGGGAGGAAGAACCGAATCAACCTTCGCGTTGACCTGCCTTGAACCTCAAGGCCAGAAGAATCAATGGTACGTAGGCTATCAACAAACCGACAAAACCATCGAGACTGCCCAAGGCCACCAAAGTGGCAATCGGTAACAGCCAAATCAGGTTGATGCCGGTGACGGACAAGGTGATGGGCAGGTGTCCACCAAACTGACGTGACGCATATTGATAAGCGTGGCTGCGATGAGCCTCGTGCACCTTGTCACCCTTGACCAGTCGGACAACAAGGGTACAGGTCGCGTCGACGATGAATACGCCCAACAGAATGAGCCACCCCCATAACAATGCAGGGTTGACCCACGCTGCTTGCAACGACAAGAAGCCCAGCGTAATCCCCAGGAACCCACTACCTGCATCGCCCATGAAAATACGCGCGGGGGGGAAATTCCAATACAGAAAACCAGTCACTGCCAGCGCCAACGCTATCGGGCCCCAAACAAATTCGATGTTTGCGGAAACAACATAAAGTAGTGCCCCTCCCAGACACACAAATATCGCTTCCATACTTGCCAATCCATCGATCCCGTCCATGAAGTTATAAAGATTCAACAACCAGACGAGATAAAGACTTCCGAACACGTAACCGGTCCAAGCTAAATTCACCGACGTCCCGAAGAGCTGAATCGGAGCCAATCCGCCAAGAAGAACCAACCCCGTGATCGCGGCGATAAAATGCCCCAACAACCGCCAACGTGCCGGAATATGACCATGATCGTCGAGGAACCCGATAACAGCGATTGCGCCCCCAGGCACCGCGATTGCCCATGTCAGCGACCATTGAATCTGTCCGGTCAGTGCAAGTAAAACTGCACTCAATACAAATGACACAACAATGGCCACACCGCCCCCCTGGGGGTAGGCAGCACATGAGAACTTCGCGCATTCGGAATATCTATAAGACTATTGGAGAGCGCATATCGACGCAGTACAGCGGTTCCAGCGAGTGCACCGGCAAGCGCCAACGGTAAAATCCAGTATAAGCTGGTCATCAACGGTATTCCAAAAATTCTTTAGCAGTTCTATTCAAGGCATCTTGTACGGAAACTGGCGGATTCCAACCCAATAACGTTCGGGTTTTACTGATATCAACCTGCAGCGAACCGCACAATCGCTGGGACAATGCTCGCCGCCCCAAAGCCACTGCGCAGAAAACCAGCAATCGCTCAGGCACGGGAATCAACCGACTCTTGACGCCTAGAGCTTCAGCAGTTCGATTCAGTAACTCAGTCGTAGACAAGTCAACGCCATCGCTAACCAAAAATATTTGACCGGCAGCATTATCATGTTTCAGGCAAACCAAAATCAAACTGACCAGGTTTTCAAGCGACACCAGACTGCGCTTATTATGAATAGCACCGAAAGGTAGAGGTATACCTTTCTTGAGCCATCCCATCATATTTCGAAAATTAGCCTTGACGCCTGGCCCATAAATCAAAGTAGGACGAATAATAACAACTTCCATGCCCGTTTCCTGGGACAGAGCTAGTAACGCCCCCTCTGCTTCCTTCTTGGAAATGCCATAGGGATCGGATGGCGCTGGATTATCGTCAGCAGTGAAAGGGTGACCAGGATTCGTCTCCTCGCCATTCACTTTGATTGAACTGATAAAGACAAAACGCTTAACTCCGGCTTGCGCAGCTTGCCGGGCAAGATTGACTGTGCCCTCGACATTAATCTTGCGAAACTCGGTTAACGCGTCCGCGGCGACTTCCTTCATCACATGCACCCTTGCAGCAGCATGAACGATAACCGCGACGCCCTTTAAACTATCTCCCCATTCGGTTGATGATGAGATATCAGAAATATAGAACGATTGGGCGTTTGCTACAGCCGCATTTGCTTTTGAACGTACGACGGAAACTGGTAAATAACCCGATTGGTTATCCAAAGCCCTGACCAGTGCGGACCCAACGAATCCAGTCGCCCCGGTGACTAGGACTCGCCGAGCTGCGTGATCTATATCAATAGTCAATTTGAGAAACCCTTGTACTCATTGATCAATAAATCAGAACAGTTCTTCGCGCCAAAATCGTTGCGAGCACGATCCCTGGCAGCAGCCCCCATTGCCGACATTAATGAAACGTTGTTCAATGTAGAGAGAATCGCCTTTTCAAGTGCAACAGCATCTCTGACGGGAACTAAAATTCCCGTTTCGCCATCGACTATTGCATCAGTCAAGCCATAGATATCGGTACCAATCGTTGGCGTACCCATTGCAGCGGCCTCGATAACCACTGTACCGAAACCTTCCCTATAACTGGGCAGACATAACAAATCGGCGAGAGCCATATATTTCTCAGGCTCATCGGAATAACCCACTATCCTTATGTATTTTCGCACGTTGCCATCTTTCACCTGCGCGACAACTTCCTCTCCGACTGACTCGAATGGACCGACAAGTACAAGAAATACATTGCCGTCTTTATTCACGATCTCGGCGAATGCAGAGACAAGTTCCTTGATACCTTTGTCAGGCGTAATTCTACCAACAAATAAAAGAACCTTACCCGATTCAGGTATGTCCATGTCAGTTCGCAAAGCACTTAGCTTTTCCGAGGAGTAGCGAGACGGATCAAACCGGTTCAAATCGATACCTGCCAAAGAGCCAGCACCAATAACCGATATCTTCTCTGTCTTGATAATCCCGCAGGAAACGAGAAATTTTTTCTGACTTTCACTATCCGCATAACAATGAGTGTTCAACAAACCAATAATCTTGTCACACGTTTTCAGAATCGTTCGCTTGACGCCACCCATTGTAGCCCAGGGCTGACCCGTGAACGTATGCAGTCGAATTTTCGTACCCGAAAAAACACCCGCTATCGCACAAAGCAATCCGGCTTTCGGGGTAGTTGAATGAACAATATCAAATTTGTTTTTTCTGAAAGTACTAATCAACGCGATCAGACTTAAAAAATCCTTGATTGGATTTATGTCCCGCTCAATATTGACAGGAATATAGGTGAAGCTCTTGTTTTCCGTGAGCTCATCACTCATTTCGTCGCGACTGGCAATGACCGTAACAGCCATACCGGAAGCGCTCAACGCTTCGATTTGAGCTCGTAGCTGGGTGACCACAAAGAACGGTACTGTCGAAACTCGAGCAACTTTTAATTCATTAGCTTGCAATGAAAATCTCCCCTCATGCCTTGGCGCCGGCCATACCCACGCAGAACCAGCAAAATCCGATGATCCAAGACCTGTAAAACACACCCAAAATATAGCTTATATTTTGGGGTAACTAGGCACGTAACACCATTGTTATGGCCCTGATCAGACTATCGGCTTCTGCGCGAAAAGCTCGCCAATGGCACCGGGCACTTCCCTTTCGGAAGCAAACGTGGCCGAAGGTGATACGACTCAACGACCCAACTTCATGACCTGATCCACATAGATGCAAAAGCAACGGGCGTCCTACAAAGCTCTTGGTGCTTGTCAGCAATATCATATTTCTACCCTCCCTGGACAGGGATAGCTCTTCTTTGTGCGGCACGCCGCTTACCATTAGCAAAATTGTTACTAATCGCACGAATGACGTAAGCCAATTCCAACGGATAGAAAATCCAGGAATAAATACCAAACCTGTCATTATACGCCACGTCAAACATCGCTATATGAAGACAAGAAAGAAAGGCACTAACATAGAAGACATAAGCCTCCCGTTTATTGACCTCCCCACCCAGCACCTTCAGTATCACCAACAATATTACGGCAAGCGACGAAAACACCCAAAAATCCCATCTGAAGCCGGTCACATAATCAATATTATCTACATCACTGTAGTTAATAACTAACCCATAACCAGACAAAAAATCAAACAACAAGGCAACCAACAAACCAAGGAGCTTCGAATACGACGCAAGTGAAACCACTAGCCACAAACCGACGACACCATAGACACCAATCTTCAAGACCAATCGTCTAAACAAAAGAAATGGAAAATAGACGATGGATGATTTATGAAACAAAGTAGCAATCAATGTAAAAATCACACCGCGATTCCAGTAGCCTCTAGCCCCAAAATACAGCGAAAGATTTATGAAGCTCAGCGCAAAGCCTTGCCGAATAACATTGGCGGTTAAAGAAAAGAAAAACGGATAAAACAAAAACGCGCCAAAAACAAACAGCGACCAAGGAGACTGACGGCCAAATACCGCCTTGGCCAACAAATAATATGACCACAAATACACAAATGTAATTAAGTAAAAGAAGCCCCGATAACCAAGCGACAAGTAATCAAACAATTGCATTATAGCAATAAAGCCTGGTTCGAACGTTTGGAAGGGGTTTTCCACGCCGGAATTCAAATCTTTATAAAAATCGATATAAACTGGCGTATCACCGTCCATATCAAATGGCCGATTAGATATGTAGTGTGAGACGATGGCAATTGCGAAAAACACCACAAAAATCTCTATGGCGCGATTGACGTCTATCACCCTACGATCGCGCACCAGGGTCTGAGCGGCCGCGAACAAAAACAACAAAGCGCTCACAAGATAAAACGCTGTACCGTAAAGATTTAGACTTAACATCCTATCGCCTCAACCACTTCCGAACCACAAAGCACATCCATCAGCGGATCTTGCTCGCAGGCCCCACACGCTTACGAACGTTTACTGTCTCGATAAATTTGCGCAGACGAAAACAGTGTAGATTTCGTACAAAAAACATGAAATTTTTGGCGGTACATTTGCGAGTTGACTTTGCCATCGCTACAAATGTTATAAGGAAATTAGAATACAGATCAGTCCTTAATTTTGGCTGCGAATGAAAATACTCATACAAATCATCAAGGTAGATTGTGTATGCTTTAATTTTTCCGGCTGCTGTTGACAAGTACGAACCCGCAGACGGATTACACCTATATCTAACCAACGGTGCATTTATATATGCCGCCTTTTTATCCGGAAGCAAAGAATCAATAACAAAAAACCATTCCATAAATTCACGATCGATCATTGCTCGTCTGGACGTCCTTCGATAGGAGTAGGAACTGTGAACGGCAATGGCGCCCCAACGAGCCATTTCTTCGAGCGATATTAAAGACACCATCTGCGTATCCGCATCTGGATATCGTGTTTCTGACGAATACGAATGATCATCCGAAAAATAAATTGCCTTGTGAAACACTACGTTCACTTCAGCGTTATTTTTAAAAACATCATATTGCCGCTGTAGTTTCCCCGGCAGCATGACGTCATCACCATCAAAGTGATAAACGATATCGCCAGATGCCATTTTATGCACGCCGTGATAATTCAACGCCGCGCCAACATTCTTATCTCTTAGCAGAAGTTTGAGTCTGCCCGGATGCCTGTCAGAATAAGCACGAATCCTTTCCTGGGTGCGATCAGTCGAGCAATCGTCCGAGACTATAATTTCACAGTCAAAGTCGATTTCCTGAGAAAGTATGCTATCCAGACACTGTTCGATATAATCTTCCTGATTATAGCAGGATACCACTACGCTCCCGGTCAACATTAAAAACTCCTCCGTCTATAAATCATAAACCCGATAATTGAAACAACAAAATACACGACGTTCATTACCAAGTTGGCGAGAAAAACACCCTCGACCCCCATTCCGGTGTGCAGAGAACAGAGGCTCAACCCACAAAAAATCAAACCTTGAGTCAACTCACTTACTAGGTATATTCGCAATGCAGCCTTAGCCACCACAACAAAACTTATCACATAAGTGGTGACACGAAAAAAATCAGCCAACAACTGATATTTGATTAGACCTTCAAGATCCACAAACTCAGCAGAAAGCAATAATGGAATAAGAAATTGTCTCAAAGTATAAAAAACTGCGGCACCCAATACAAATATCGCCATTACAAGCTTCATAAACTTCAGAACCAAGGGCGTTATCTGTGAAACTTCAGCTTTTTCTGACACCATTGGCATGAAGTACACGGCAAGAAAAATGGTGAAAAAACCCATATAAGCACTTGATAGCTTGATGGAGGCTTGCCAGATACCGGCAGCTACAAACCCAACGTGGTCAATGATTTGTTCGCGAATTATTATTTCTATCAATGGAACACTGACAGCACCCACCATCGCCATCAGCGTGAACGCCAGTAGCCGTTTAAACCCTTGGGACTCGAATTTGAAACCTATCGGCAACTTAAAAAAGATTGACCGCCGATAGAAGTACAGCGCTGGGATCGTATAGAGCGAGAAAAAAAACACCATCGATAGCGCTGCACCGACAAGGTGAAAACTCTTGATCAGAATCCAGCTCACGGGCAGCACAAGCACATTCCCTACAATCTGAATGATTGCGTACGTCTTGGTGTCCCGCAGCCCGTTTGTCACTCCCGTCACTAAATTAGTGAAGGCAAATCCAAATTGAGCGACAGAAAGAAAAACAATAACCCAGTAATAGTCCGGAGTTTTAAAAATATACTCCGATAAAAACCCGGAAAACACACACCCAAACAAACAAATAACTATGCAAAATATCAAAGAATAAGCCTTTGATACTGCAACTGTGTTAATCAACTGTTTAGGTTGCTTTTTATATTGAGCTACATACTTAATAAGACCGTTAACAACCCCTCCACCCGCAAGTAAAGACAGAAAGGTGACTGCGCTCATGAAGTGACCAAGCTGCCCCATGCCTCCAGCGCCGAGGTAAACCGCAATGAGCTTAATAAAAGCGAAACCCACCCCAATCTTGGAAACCTGAGCAACGGTAGTCAAAGCGGCGCTGATGAGCGCACGCTTTTTGTCAGAAGCACCAAATGCAACCTTACTGGAAGGTTGCATTTACCGCACCGATCACAGCCGTAGTGACTCGCTCCATTTCCGCCTCTTGCATGCCATACCAGATTGGCAGGCGAATAAGACGCTCACTCTCAATAGTAGTATTCACATCAGTGCCATGAAAACGCCCAAGCCGCAATCCGGCAGGTGCAGAATGTAGCGGGATGTAATGAAAAACAGCACCTATGCCCTGTTTTTTCAGAATATCCAAAATCTTGCTGCGAACGTCGATATCCCGGACTTTTATATAAAACATATGCGCATTGGCAGCGCAATCATCCGGAATACTCGGGAGTTCAATGCGCCCCTCTTTAGAGACTTCTTGCAATGCATTGAAGTAATAATCCCAGACATCATGCCGAGCCTTGTTGATTTGATATGCTTTTTCGAGTTGGCCAAAAAGATAGGCGGCTTGAAGTTCCCCCGGAAGATAGCTACTACCTACGTCGACCCAAGTATATTTATCAATCATCCCGCGAAAAAACAGACTGCGATTAGTACCCTTTTCGCGAATAATCTCTGCTCTAACGACAAATTGCTCATCATTGATAATCAGCAACCCGCCCTCGCCACCGCTGGTGTAGTTTTTTGTTTCGTGAAAACTATATGCGGCCATATGGCCGATGGTGCCTAATGCCTTACCTTTATAGGTAGACATCATGGCTTGAGCAGCATCTTCGATCACGAACAAATTATGTCGTTTTGCAATGGACATAATTGTATCCATTTCGCATGCAACACCTGCATAATGAACAGGAACAATGGCCTTCGTCCTATCAGTTACTGCGGCCTCGATAAGCGATTCATCAATGTTCATCGTGTCAGCACGGACATCGACAAATACTATCTTCGCGCCACGCAATACAAAGGCGTTGGCGGTGCTGACGAACGTATAGCTGGGCATTATGACTTCATCGCCAGGCTGTATATCAATCAGCAATGCAGCCATCTCCAGCGCCTGAGTACAGGACGGTGTCAACAGTGCTTTCTTGCAGTTCAGCTTTTCCTCAAACCAACTCTGGCACCGTAGCGTGAACTCGCCATCACCCGACATCTTCCCGCTTCGCATAGCAGTAATGACGTGCTGGTCTTCATTGCCGGTATAAGGTGGTTTATTGAATGGAATTGTCATTTTAATTCACCCAAAAATTTTTTTTCCAAATCCAGGAGATCCTGTTTGCGCTCTTTCACACGAACAGCGGGTATACCCACATAAATCCCCCAAGGATCTGTACTTTTAGTCACCAGCGCCATCGCACCGATTGAACAGCCTTCTTTAATTGTGGTGCCCGGCATTATTGTAGCGCCGGCCCCGACTATTACATGACGGTCAAGCTGAACCTTGGCAAATTTCTCATCTTTATATTTCTTCGGAATCAACGAATTAGTCAGCGTCACGCCGCTGTAGTCATCCGATTGAGCGAATATCTTTACACCATAGGCCAACGTACAAAAGTCCCCAAACTCAATCCCGGGCTCACCACCCGCCACGAGGCACATTGGCGTAATATGATTATATTTGCCAAATATTACCCGTCCCGACACCACACAGAAATCGTCAATCCTTGTGTAATCACCAAGCTCTATCAACTCAGGGTTATAGATACTTGCCTTATCACTAACTCTTACTTCTTTACCAAGTTTCCGGAAACCTAATTTTTCCAGCTGTGCTGCGCTCAAGTACGCCATAGATCACCCGAAAGGAATCAACTTAAACTTCAAAAAAATCACTGTCCGTCATGCTCTGCAATCAGACTGAGCAGGTATTGGCCGTAGCTATTCTTTTTCAACTCGTTAGCCGTTACAGAAAGCTGCGCAGTGCTCAACCATTTATTCTTGAACGCAATCTCTTCCAGGCAAGCGATTTTGAAACCTTGACGCTTTTCTATTGTTTCAACGAAATGTGAAGCTTCGAGCAAACTTTCATGGGTGCCAGTGTCCAACCATGCAAATCCTCGCCCGAGAAGCTCAACATGCAAATCACCGCGCTCCAGATATGCCTGGTTGATCGATGTAATTTCTAACTCACCGCGCGCCGACGGTTTAACTTTTTTTGCCAACTCAACAACATCGTTATCATAAAAATACAGGCCGGTTACCGCAAAATTCGATTTAGGCTTTAGTGGCTTCTCTTCAATCGAGATCGCTTTTTTACTCTCATCAAACTGAACCACACCGAATCGTTCCGGATCTTTCACTTGGTAACCAAATACGGTGGCGCCACTTTTGCGTTTAGAGACGGCCTGAAGCATCGTCGTAAAGCCTTGCCCATAAAAAATGTTATCACCAAGCACCAAACACACGGGGCCCTTGCCAATAAACTCTTCACCGATAAGAAACGCCTGCGCCAGACCATCAGGCTGCGGTTGTACTGCATAGCTCAGGCTAACGCCAAACTGGGAACCATCAGCAAGCAGACGCTTAAAGCCAGCCAAATCTTCTGGCGTGGTGATGATTAGAATGTCTCGAATACCAGCTAACATGAGGACAGAAAGCGGGTAAAAAATCATAGGCTTGTCGTAAATGGGCAACAGCTGCTTGGATACCCCTTTTGTCAGTGGATACAAACGAGTTCCCGAGCCGCCAGCCAGAATGATACCTTTCATTTTCTACCCTCCCGCCTGATCCTAGGCGCCTCACAGCATTGTTACAAATATCGATTTACCGGGCGCGATTATACATTTTTTCAGCCCTTTTTTGCCCGGAAACCGATGTGAAGCAGCCTCCCCGACTGAATCCTTTAGCCGCAAAAACCGTCAAAACCAACAAAACTAAAGGGCCCAATGCCACCACACATAGAAGCCCCGCATCACAGTTAACAAATAGATAAAAACAGACTATTCATACCCTCTCTGTCTTTTTCTAACGTTCTTATTTGTTATCTTGCTCCCTTAAAAGGGAATTACGAATTAGCGCAATTACCACACCCAACATTAACCCCAAGATCAACCCGATCGAAATAACAACAGGGATCTTTGGCTTCACAGGCGAACCGGAGACCTCTACAGAGCCATCCATTCTAAATGTTTTGGCAATCTGAAACCTTTCCGACAACTGCTTATAAAAATTATAATCAGTTTCCAGACCACGCAACTTGTCAATGAACGGGTCTTCGGATTTCCTGGATTTTAGATTCTCAATTTCAGCTTCCAGCGCTTTCGTACCGCGCATATAGGTAAGCTCATCATCCATTTTTCCCGCAATATTTAGCGAGGATTTTGAACCACCACTAACGATAGGCGGCTTTTCCAAACCGATAGCTTTTGCGACAACCAAAGCCTCATTCAGTTTGACAAGTGTATCTTCCCTGTCCTTTCGCCCTACTTCCCGGAGCGAAACGATTTCTTGATTGAGGTTTCGGGCTTCCACATTAAACTCACTGGAGATGTTTTTATTTATCTCCTGTAACGCCAGTTCTTGTGCCCTCTCTGCATATTGCCCTACCCACTTAGCTGCCTGACTGGAATCCGCGTCGAGAATGACAATCGAATACCGATCCGCTGTATCTTTTCCCACAACGGAAATCAACAGATTTTTCGACAACTTGTCGTACAGCAATCCCTTGGGATCGCTGTCTTTTCCTAATGCAGGCAGATAGGTACCCTTGAAAAAATCCCTACGAAGAGATTCAGCTTGCAGATTTTTAAGAAAGACAAGATAAACATCTTTAACCGCCAAGGAAGGAAGTTTCTTCCGCCCGTAATTTAGACCCTCTATATCATTCTGCGTAGGCGGCATAATGAAGGCTTTTGCTTCATAAATTGGCTCGGAAAGAAAAGCATAAGTTGTCGCAATAATTGTTCCCAGCAAAGCCATGCATAAAATTATAATCTTCTGTCGCCATAACGTAAAAACGAGGGCATGCATATCGAGCCCTTCAGCATCAGAGTCTTTGGAGTCAATCTGCATATCCTGGAACCCTTGAAATAGAAAAAATTACAATCTTTAGAAAAACAAACCGGTCAGGGTTTGCGATGCTAGCAAAGCGCGGCTTTGTTAGTAGTTCAACGGACGTCGGCAGGTTCCGGAGCAGCAGACAAGAACGCTTCCTTTGAGCTTTATTCCGGTCATTTGTTCAATAATCCCCTGAGCATAGGTCTATTCCGCGCTTCAACTGGCCAACATTGAGAGAAATTTTACGGCCGACGCTGCGCATTCGCTGCAACGTGCTTCATGCCATGTTAGAGCGGTCTGTGTAATTCTGATCAATCCACTGCTGGTAGCTGCCGCTTTTGACGTGTGCCACCCACTCGGTATTAGCCAGATACCATTCGACGGTTTTGCGCATACCGGTTTCGAAGGTTTCTTCCGGCGACCAGCCCAATTCGCGCTGAATTTTACTGGCGTCAATTGCGTATCGCTGGTCGTGGCCTGGACGATCCTGGACGTTAATGACCAAGCTTGAGTGCGGGAGATGTGTCGAGTCAGGACGCAACTCGTCAAGCAATGCACAGACGGCATACACCACTTCGATGTTTTGCTTTTCGTTATGACCACCGATGTTGTACGTCTCGCCAATAACACCATCAGTCACAACTTTGTACAAAGCACGGGCGTGGTCTTCGACATAAAGCCAATCGCGAACCTGGTTGCCTTTGCCGTAAACCGGCAACGGCTTGCCTTCCAGCGCATTGAGGATGATCAGCGGGATCAGCTTTTCGGGGAAATGGCACGGACCGTAGTTGTTTGAACAGTTGGTGACCAATGTCGGAAGGCCGTAGGTCCGGCTCCAGGCACGAACCAGATGGTCAGAGCTTGCCTTACTGGCGGAATAAGGTGAACTCGGTTGATACGGCGTAGTTTCGGTGAACAGGTCTTCCGGACCTTCAAGGTCTCCGTAAACCTCATCAGTCGAAATGTGGTGGAAGCGGAAATTGGCTTTGCGCCCATTGTCCAGTGCAACCCAGTAGTGGCGTGCGGCTTCCAGCAGGGTGTAAGTGCCGATGATGTTCGTCTGGATAAATTCCGATGGCCCCGAAATCGAGCGGTCAACGTGCGACTCTGCGGCCAAGTGCATGATGGCATCTGGTTGGTGTTCACGCAGAACGCGGTCGACTTGATCACGATCGCAGATGTCGACGCGCTCGAACACATAGCGTTCGTTCTGGCTAACTTCGGCCAATGACTCGAGGTTACCGGCGTAAGTCAGCTTATCGACGTTAACCACGGAGTCGGCAGTATTGGAGATGATATGACGGATGACTGCCGAGCCGATGAACCCGGCGCCGCCGGTTACTAGAATTTTCACGCGAAAACACACCCTTTGAGTTACTGACAGGGCCGTCAACCGAGCGCTGCCTAATCCATGAATGCAAAAGCCGTCTTCTAAGCTGAGGCTTCTGACAGTGTCAGTCTGTACCGATGCAGGACAGTGCCATTATCGGACAAGCGCAGCATTTTACAGCTTAATGACGCTTTTACTAATGGATATAGACAAGCTGTGAAGCGAATTCTTGATGCGCCTGAGGTTTTCGTGATCAGACAAGACGCTTGCGGGAAGATCTGGACGCCCGCCCCAGAAACCACCCTAGAATAGGCCCAATCAGCATACCAAACAGCAGCGCAAGAACCATGACCAGCGATACTGGCATTTGCGGAACTGACCAGCCGAGGAACAGCAATGAAACCGACTGCTGATTTTCAAGCATGAAAGCCAGAACTGCCAAAATCAGCAACAGGACAACTATTGCGAGTAGTACGCGCTTGAGGTTACGCATGCGCCGATCCTTTATTCATGAAGGCCAAAACCCTCCTCCTCTTCCTCATTGACCCGATCGCGCAACTCCTTCCCCGGCTTGAAATGCGGAACGAACTTACCGTCGAGGCTGACGGACTGGCCGGTTTTTGGATTGCGACCTACGCGTGGTGCACGGTAATGCAGTGAGAAGCTGCCAAACCCACGGATCTCGATACGATCCCCTGTGGCGAGGCATTGGGACATTTGCTCAAGCATGGTCTTGATGGCCAGCTCCACATCCTTGGATGAGAGCAGCCCTTGATGGGTGACAATTCGTTCGATCAACTCCGACTTCGTCATATTTTTCCCTTCTTTTTCAAGCAGCTAGGAAAAGCGCTTCAAAGGTTTTAGCATGCTCGAAAGAATTTGAACAGCCCGAGTTTTCACATATATTTTCAAGCCCCGGGGATGCCATATAAACCCCGGCTCCCCGATATAGCCCTCACTCAGCGACAGATAACCAACATGGTCCGCGTCAGGTAGCCCGCCGGATTGAAACCAAAAGGGAATTCATCCTCGTCCTTGGCGTCATCAGACCTTGCGACGACCTTATACCCTGCCGCCTTACACTCCCTATCCGCACGCTTGCGACACTTTTCCCACCCGGACCCCAGCCCGGAACAGTCAATCTCAATACCACTGACCCCGCGCACGACATGAGTCTTGGCATTAGTGGTACAACCCGCCAATGTCAGTACTGCTATTACGACAATGAGCTTGTTCATTCACTTCCTTATGCCGGGCGGCTTGCCCGACTGTCGTTCACTTCAGGCTAAAGGTTAGCTGCAAACAAACGATTGATCCGATTAAAGAAAGAGACAACTTATCGGGGATATTGGTTTCACAATCCTTGCAGCCAAAAAGCATCGGCGAGACCACCAAATCGCAGGCACAAAAAAGGGCGACCGAAGTCGCCCTTTTTCTATGGTCTGACAGAACTTAGTTCTGTTTTTCCATTTGTGCACGCAACAGGTCGCCCAGAGTGGTAGGACCAGCAGCGACGTCAGCAGCAGGCTTGTCTTTCAAGCTCTGGATTGCTTCTTTCTCTTCAGCATCGTCTTTCGACTTGATGGAGAGCTGGATTACACGGCTCTTGCGGTCAACGCTGATGATCTTGGCTTCTACTTCCTGGCCTTCTTTCAGAACGTTGCGCGCGTCTTCAACGCGGTCACGGCTGATTTCGGAGGCTTTCAGAGTCGCTTCGATATCGTCGGCCAGAGTGATGATGGCGCCTTTAGCGTCAACTTCTTTCACGATGCCTTTAACGATTGCGCCTTTGTCGTTCTCTTGAACGTACTCGGAGAACGGATCGCTTTCCAGTTGCTTGATACCCAGGGAGATACGCTCGCGCTCTGGGTCAACCGACAGGATAACGGTGTCCAGCTCGTCGCCCTTCTTGAAGCGGCGAACGGCTTCTTCGCCCACTTCGTTCCAGGAGATGTCGGACAGGTGAACCAGACCGTCGATGCCACCGTCCAGACCAATGAAGATACCGAAATCGGTGATCGACTTGATGGTGCCGGAGATTTTATCGCCCTTGTTGAACTGGCCAGAGAAATCTTCCCATGGGTTAGATTTGCACTGCTTGATGCCGAGGGAGATACGACGACGCTCTTCGTCGATGTCCAGAACCATAACTTCCACTTCGTCGCCGACTTGTACGACTTTCGAAGGGTGGATGTTCTTGTTGGTCCAGTCCATTTCGGAAACGTGTACCAGGCCTTCAACGCCTTCTTCCAGCTCAGCGAAGCAGCCGTAGTCGGTCAGGTTGGTTACACGAGCGGTAACGCGAGTGCTTTCTGGGTAACGGGCTTTAATAGCAACCCATGGATCTTCGCCCAGTTGCTTCAGGCCCAGGGAAACACGATTGCGTTCGCGATCGTACTTCAGAACCTTGACATCGATCTCGTCGCCAACGTTGACGATTTCGGAAGGATGCTTGATACGCTTCCAAGCCATGTCGGTAATGTGCAGCAGGCCATCGACGCCACCCAGATCGACGAATGCGCCGTAATCGGTGAGGTTTTTGACGATACCTTTGACTTGCTGACCTTCCTGCAGGGATTCCAGCAGAGCTTCACGCTCGGCGGAGTTCTCGGCTTCGAGGACGCTGCGACGGGAAACGACAACGTTGTTGCGTTTCTGGTCGAGTTTGATGACCTTGAATTCCAGCTCTTTGCCTTCCAGGTGCGTAGTATCGCGCACAGGGCGGACGTCAACCAGAGAACCTGGCAGGAACGCACGGATGCCGTTAACGTCGACAGTGAAGCCGCCTTTAACCTTACCGTTGATAACGCCCTTGACCACTTCTTCGGCTGCGAAGGCTGCTTCCAGAACAATCCAGCATTCAGCGCGCTTGGCTTTTTCACGGGACAGCTTGGTTTCACCAAAGCCGTCTTCAACCGAGTCCAGAGCAACGTGAACTTCGTCACCGACGTTGATGTTCAGTTCGCCAGCGTCGTTGTAGAACTGCTCAAGCGGGATGAGTGCTTCAGACTTCAGGCCAGCGTGAACGGTTACCCAGCGAGCTTGGTAATCGATATCAACGATAACACCGGTGATGATGGAGCCTGCCTGAAGGTTCAGGGTTTTTAGGCTTTCTTCAAAGAGTTCCGCAAAGCTTTCGCTCATTTTAATTCCTGTTGATGAGGGCGAAGACTACGCCCATCTCCACACCCCAGACGGTATGGGTTAGTTTCATTTAAAAGAAGCCACCGCAGGACTATGACTGGTCCCCCGCGGCCTTCTTGGTCACCCGGCGATATCGCGAATGGCGATCTCGCTCATGATGCGTTCCAGCACCTGATCAATGGACAATTCCGTGGAATCCAGCTGTATGGCGTCAGCCGCCGGTTTGAGCGGGGCTACCGCTCGCTGGGTGTCACGCTCATCGCGGACACGTATCTCATCTAGCAGACTCGACAGACTAACACCATCGACTTTGCCCTTCAACTGCAAGTATCGACGGCGCGCACGCTCCTCGGCACTGGCAGTGAGGAATATCTTCAAGGGCGCGTCCGGAAAAACCACCGTGCCCATATCCCGGCCATCGGCTACCAGCCCCGGCATTTCCTGGAAAGCACGCTGGCGCTGCAGCAGCGCCTCGCGTACGGCGGGCAATGCCGCAACCTGGGATGCACCGGCGCCGACACTTTCAGTACGAATCACATCACTGACTTCGTCGCCTTCCAGAATGATTCGCTGCAGTTGACCGTCCGTCGCAGCGATGAACTGCACGTCCAGATGTGCCGCGAGCGCCTTCAGCAATTCTTCATTGGTCAGATCAACACCATGATTGTGCGCAGCGAACGCCAGCAAACGGTACAGCGCACCGGAATCCAGCAGATTCCAGCCCAGACGTTTCGCCAGAATCCCGGCGATCGTGCCTTTACCGGAACCGCTCGGGCCATCGATGGTAATGACTGGCGACTTGTTGATCACGACTGAGCCTCTTCAGCAACCCGGATACCGACCTGCGCGCACAGCGTAAGGAAGTTCGGGAACGACGTCGCGACGTTGGCGCAATCGTGGATGCGGATCGGTGCAGTCGCGCGCAGCGATGCCACGCTGAACGCCATGGCAATCCGGTGATCGCCATGACCATGCACTTCGCCACCGCCGATCTGGCCGCCGTCAATGATGATGCCATCCGGGGTCGGCTCGCATTTGACGCCCAGCGCCAGCAAGCCATCGGCCATGACCTGGATCCGGTCCGACTCTTTGACCCGCAGCTCTTCGGCACCACGCAACACCGTGCGCCCTTCGGCACAGGCCGCGGCCACGAACAGCACCGGGAATTCGTCGATGGCCAGTGGAACCAGAGCCTCGGGAATCTCGATACCTTTAAGTTTAGCTGCACGTACGCGCAAGTCCGCGACCGGTTCGCCGCCGACTTCACGCTGGTTTTCCAGGGTGATATCGCCGCCCATCAGGCGCAGGATGTCGATCACGCCGGTACGGGTCGGATTGATGCCGACGTGTTCGAGCACCAGCTCAGAACCTTCAGCGATCGATGCGGCCACCAGGAAGAACGCGGAGGACGAGATGTCGCCCGGCACTTCGATGTGGGTCGCGGTCAGCTTGTGCCCGGACTCGACCGATGCAGTCGCACCGCTGACACTGACCGGATAACCAAAACCTTGCAACATGCGCTCGGTGTGGTCGCGCGTCGGGGCAGGCTCGGTAACGGTGGTCTTGCCTTCAGCGTACAGACCCGCCAGCAGCAGGCAGGATTTAACCTGGGCACTGGCCATTGGCATGGTGTAGGTCAAGCCCTTGAGCGTGTGGCCGCCACGAATGATCATCGGTGGACGACCTTCAGCAGCGGTCTCGATCACGGCGCCCATTTCACGCAGCGGATTGGCCACGCGATTCATCGGGCGTTTGGACAGCGAAGCGTCACCGGTCAGGGTGCTGTCGAAGTTCTGCGCAGCCAACAGGCCAGACAGCAGACGCATCGAAGTACCGGAGTTACCCAGATAGATCGGGCCGGGTGCCGGCTTCAAGCCATGCAGGCCGACACCGTGGATGGTCACACGACCATGATGCGGACCTTCGATCACAACACCCATGTCACGGAAGGCTTGCAGGGTCGCCAGAGCGTCTTCGCCCTCGAGGAAGCCTTCGACTTCGGTGACGCCTTCGGCCAGGGAGCCAAGCATGATCGAACGGTGGGAAATCGATTTATCGCCCGGTACACGAATCCGCCCAGTCAGGCGGCCACCAGGTTGTGCCAGGAAAATCAGGTCGTTGGAGTTCATAGCGTCCACATAGGCCCGGCGGGCCAGGATTTTACTGAAATGCTCGCGGGCAACCCGGGCGCGCGTGAACACGCCCAACAATTGGTGCCCATCCCCTGCATCGACCGCGTCGCGCAAGGCGTCGAGGTCGCTGCGAAATGTATCGAGTGTGCGCAGGACAGCTTCGCGGTTAGCGAGGAAGATGTCGTGCCACATGACCGGATCGCTTCCCGCGATTCTTGTGAAATCGCGGAAACCGCCGGCAGCGTAACGGAAGATCTCAAGGTTTTCATTGCGCTTGGCCAACGAATCGACCAAACCGAACGCCAACAGGTGCGGCAAATGACTGGTCGCCGCCAACACTTCATCGTGGCGCTCGACCTGCATGTGTTCGACATCGGCGCCCAATTCGCGCCACAGACGGTCGACCACTGCCAGCGCGGCCGGATCGGTTTGATCCAGCGGCGTCAGAATCACTTTATGACGACGGAACAGCTCGGCGTTGGAGGCTTCCACCCCGCTCTGCTCGGAACCGGCAATCGGATGCCCCGGCACAAAGCGCGACGGCAGGCCGCCAAACGCTTCGGTTGCCGCACGGACGACATTGCCTTTGGCGCTACCGACGTCGGTCAGAATCGCCGATCCGAGATCCATTGCCGCCAAGCGTGCCAGCATCTTTTCCATGGCCAGGATCGGAATGGCCAGTTGAATCACGTCAGCGCCCTGGCAAGCAGCGGCCAGGTCTTCTTCACAGCGATCCACCACGCCCAACTCGACCGCCAGCTTGCGCGACTGCGGATCCAGGTCAACCCCGACCACTTCGCGGCACAGGCCGCTTTCACGCATGCCCTTGGCGAACGAACCACCGATCAATCCCAGACCGACCACCACCAGGCGACCGATCATAGGTGCAGCAGATTGCAGCGCAGTGACATCAACCACGAGCCAGAACCTTGGTCAGCGCCTCTAGGAAGCGGCTGTTTTCCGCTGGCAAACCGATCGTGACACGCAGGTGGTTCGGCATGCCGTAGTTGGCCACCGGACGCACGATCACGCCTTCGCGCAACAGCCCCTGGAACACCGGTGCAGCCACGCGACCGAGATCGACGCAGATGAAGTTGCCCTTGGACGGGATCCAACTCAGCCCCAACTCACGAAAACCGGCTTCCAGTTGCAGCATGCCGGACTCGTTCAGGCGACGGCTTTGCGCCAGGTAGTCGACGTCTTGCAGCGCAGCGCATGCAGCGGCCAAGGCCAGACTGTTAACGTTGAACGGCTGACGCACACGGTTCAGGACGTCCGCGACCACGGCGGTGGACAAGCCATAGCCGACCCGCAATGCCGCCAGGCCATAGGCCTTGGAGAACGTACGAGAAACCAGCAGGTTCGGATAAGCCGCCAGATAATCCAGGCCATCCGGCAAGTCGCTGCCCTCGGCGTATTCGATGTAGGCCTCGTCCAGCACGACCAGCACATGCGCCGGAACATCCTGCAGGAATTCGTCCAGTGCCTCGGCATCGAACCAGGTTCCGGTCGGGTTGTTCGGGTTGGCAATGAAGACCACGCGAGTGTCGGCATCGATCGCCGCCAGCATGCCCGACAGGTCATGCCCCCAGTCTTTGGCCGGAATCACTTTGGCCTGGGCACCGACGGCCTGGGTCACGATCGGATAGACCGCAAACGCATGCTCACTGAACACGGCATTGAGGCCCGGCGCCAGATAGGCACGCGCGACCAGCTCCAGAATGTCGTTGGAGCCATTGCCCAGCGTCACTTGATTCAGTTCGACGCGGCACTGCTCGGCCAACAGGGTCTTGAGCGCAAAACCATTGCCGTCTGGATAACGGGTCAGCTCGGCCAGCGCATTCTGAATCGCCGTCAGCGCCTTGGGACTCGCGCCCAACGGGTTTTCATTACTGGCCAGTTTGACGATGCTCGCCGGATCAAGGTCCAGCTCGCGCGCCAGTTCGTCCACAGGCTTGCCCGGGACGTACGGCGAAAGTTGTTGCACGCCCGGCTGTGCCAGGGCGAGGAAGTCATCACTCATTTGCTACCCCTTAGAGAACTGCTTTCGGGTAGGAACCCAGCACTTTGAGTGCCACTGCTTCCTGACTGATCTTTTCCAGCACACCTTTGACCAATGGATCGCGATGGTGGCCGACGAAGTCGATGAAGAACACGTAGGTCCATTTACCGCTGCGCGACGGACGCGTCTCGATGCGCGTCAGGTCGATACCGTTGTCGTGGAACGGCACCAGCAACTCGTGAAGCGCGCCCGGTTTGTTGCTCATGGAGACGATGATCGAGGTCTTGTCGTCGCCGGTCGGCGGCACTTCCTGGCTGCCGATCATCAGGAATCGCGTGGAGTTATCCGGGCGATCCTCGATTTTCTCGGCCAGACGGGTCAACCCGTACAGACCAGCGGCCATGTCGCCGGCAATCGCCGCCGAGTTCCACTCACCTTTAACCCGCTTGGCCGCTTCGGCGTTGCTGGACACCGCCACGCGCTCGACATTCGGGTAGTGTGCGTCCAGCCACTTGCGGCACTGGGCCAGCGATTGGGCATGGGAATAGATGCGACTGATGCTGTCGGTCTTGGTGTTTTCACCGACCAACAGGTGGTGGTGAATACGCAGCTCGACTTCGCCACAGATCACCATGTCGTGTTCGAGGAAGCTGTCCAGCGTGTGGTTGACCGCGCCCTCGGTGGAGTTCTCCACCGGGACCACGCCAAAGTTCACCGCACCGGCCGCCACTTCGCGGAACACTTCGTCGATCGCCGCCATCGGCTTGCTGATCACCGCGTGGCCGAAGTGCTTCATGGCTGCGGCTTGGGTGAAGGTGCCTTCAGGGCCGAGGTAAGCCACTTTCAGCGGCTGCTCGAGCGCCAGGCACGAAGACATGATTTCGCGGAACAACCGCGCCATCTCTTCATTGCCCAGTGGCCCCTGGTTACGCTCCATCACGCGTTTGAGCACCTGGGCTTCACGCTCAGGACGATAGAACACCGGCACTTCGCCTTCGGCCAGCGAGGCCATCTTTACTCGCGCAACTTCCTGGGCGCAGCGTGCGCGCTCACTGATCAGCTCCAGGACTTTTTCGTCCAGGGCATCAATGCGCAGGCGCAGTGCCTTGAGTTCTTGCTCAGACATTAGCCGTGTTCCTTCTCGAACTCTGCCATGTACGAAACCAGTGCGTTGACCGCAACGATGTCGACGGCGTTATAGATGGAGGCGCGCATGCCGCCTACGGAACGGTGGCCCTTGAGATTCAACAGGCCACGCTCGTCGGCACCGGCCAGGAACGGCTTGTCCAGACGGTCGTCAGCCAGACGGAACGGTACGTTCATCCACGAGCGATCCGGCTTGTTGATCGGGTTGCTGTACAAGCCGCTGGCGTCGATGAAGTCATACAACGTGCGCTGCTTCACTTCATTGAGCTTGCCGATGGCCTCAACACCACCCTGCTCTTTCAGCCACTCGAACACCAGGCCGGACAAGTACCAGGCCAGGGTTGGCGGGGTGTTGTACATCGAGCCGTTATCGGCCGCGACCTTGTAGTTGAGCATGGTCGGGCACAGGGAACGGGCGTGACCCAGCAGGTCTTCACGAACGATGTTGACCACGATGCCGCTCGGGCCGATGTTTTTCTGGGCGCCGGCGTAGATCATGCCGAAGCGCGAAACATCGACTGGACGCGACAGGATGTCCGAGGACATGTCGGCCACCAGCGGAACATCACCAGTTTGCGGAATCCACTGGAATTCCAGGCCGCCGATGGTTTCGTTCGGCGCGTAGTGAACGTAGGCCGCGTCTTTCGACAGGTTCCATTCGTTCTGACCGGGAATAGCAAAATAGTCGTAAGGCTTGGCAGTCGCGGCGACATTCACATTGCCGTAGCGCGAAGCTTCTTCGATGGCTTTCTGCGACCAGATACCGGTGTCGATATAGTCGGCAGTACCGTTTTCCGGCAACAGGTTCAGAGGAATCTGAGCAAATTGCTGGCTGGCGCCGCCTTGCAGAAACAGCACTTTATAGTTCGAAGGGATATTCAGCAGATCACGCAGATCCTGCTCGGCCTTGGTGGCAATGGACACGAACTCATCACTACGATGGCTCATTTCCATGACCGACAGGCCCTTGCCGTGCCAGTCAAGGAGTTCACCCTGAGCGCGCTGCAGGACAGCTTCGGGAAGTGCCGCAGGACCGGCACAGAAGTTATAGGCTCTCTTGCTCACATCCAATCTCGCTCTGATTTGGTGGTAATCACGCAATAAATCACAACATCAATCGACACAGAGTCCCTGCTGAAGCACAGCTTTTGTAGGAGTGAGCCTGCTCGCGAATGCATCACCGCGATGTGTCAGACATACCGCGGCGCCTGTATCGTCGGAACGCCGCCCGGAGCTGACTCACTCCTACAAGGGACTCCATAGGTGTCGATATTTTCATACGGGACAAACAACAAGGGGGCGAATTCTCATCCGCCCCCTGTTTGTTCGCTTACTCTTGTGGCTCTTCGTCAGCGGCGGCATCGAGTTGCTGATCATCAACAACGTCGTCGATCACGACTTCGCCGATGAACTCTGCACCCTCTTCACCTTCCAGCTCTTCACCTTCGACTTCCGATGGCTCCTGAACCCGCTCCAGACCGACCAGCGTTTCATCGCTGGCCAGCTTGATCAGGGTCACGCCCTGGGTGTTACGACCGAGGCTGGACACTTCGTCGACACGGGTACGAACCAGGGTGCCCTGGTCGGAAATCAGCATGATTTCCTCACCATCGAGCACCTGGACCGCGCCGACCAGTCGGCCGTTACGGTCGTTGCTGACCATGGCGATAACGCCCTGACCGCCACGTTTGTATTCAGGGAACTCAGTGATCGCCGTACGCTTGCCGAAACCACGCGCCGAAGCGGTCAGGATCTGGCTGCCTTCTTCCGGGATCAGCATGGAAATCAGCTTCTGGCCTTCCGGCAGACGCATGCCACGAACACCGCGAGCGGTACGGCCCATGGCGCGAACGTCGGTTTCCTTGAAGCGAGTGACCTTGCCGCCGTCGGAGAACAGCATGACTTCGCGCTCGCCATCGGTGATGGCGGCAGAAATCAGTACGTCACCTTCGTCCAGCTCCAGCGCGATCAGACCCACGCTGCGTTGACGGCTGAAGGATTCCAGCGGGGTCTTCTTCACGGTGCCTTTGGCGGTCGCCATGAAGATGAAGTGACCTTCGGTGTATTCCTCGACCGGCAGCATGGTGGTGATGTATTCATCACTGTCCAGCGGCAGCAGGTTGACCAGCGGACGACCACGAGCAGCGCGGGACGCTTCTGGAATTTCGTAGGTTTTCAGCCAGTACACTTTGCCCTTGCTGGAGAACAGCAGCAGCGTGGTGTGGCTGTTGGCGACCAGCAGGTGAGCGATGTAGTCCTCATCTTTAACGCCGGTCGCCGATTTGCCTTTACCGCCACGACGCTGAGCCTGGTACGCAGCCAATGGCTGGGTCTTGGCATAGCCACCGTGGGAGATGGTCACGACGCGCTCTTCTTCCGGGATCATGTCACCCAGGGTCAGGTCGAGACGGGCATCGAGGATCTCGGTGCGACGCACATCACCGTACTCGGCGCGGATCACTTCCAGTTCTTCGCGGATCACTTCCATCAGGCGCGTGGCGCTGCTGAGGATGCGGATCAGCTCGCCGATCTGGTTGAGGATCTCTTGATACTCGGCCAGCAGTTTTTCGTGTTCCAGACCGGTCAGACGGTGCAGACGCAGCTCCAGAATGGCTTGCGCCTGTTCTGGCGACAGGAAGTACTTGCCGTCGCGCAGACCGTATTGCGGGTCCAGGGTCTCCAGGGCGGCAAGAATCGGCACCAGCGCGTTCAACCATGGCCACTACGGCGGAGGATTCCCAGGCTGTGCTGATCAGCGCTTCCTTGGCTTCCGACGGCGTTGGCGAGGCCTTGATCAGGGCGATGACCGGGTCGATGTTCGACAGGGCAACCGCTTGACCTTCCAGGATGTGACCGCGTTCGCGGGCTTTACGCAGTTCGAACACAGTACGACGGGTAACGACTTCGCGACGGTGACGAACGAAGGCTTCCAGCAGGTCCTTGAGGTTCAGGATCCGTGGGCGGCCGTCGATCAGCGCGACGATGTTGATACCGAACACCGCTTGCAACTGGGTCTGGGCGTAGAGGTTGTTGAGGATCACCTCTGGCACTTCGCCGCGACGCAATTCGATCACAACGCGCATACCGTCCTTGTCGGACTCGTCGCGCAGCTCGGTGATGCCTTCAAGCTTCTTCTCTTTCACCAGCTCGGCGATCTTTTCGATCAGACGGGCTTTGTTGAGCTGGTAAGGGAGTTCGGTAATGACGATCTGCTGACGGCCACCGACCTTGTCGATGTCTTCGATCGTCGAGCGGGCACGCATGTAAATGCGGCCGCGACCGGTGCGGTAGGCTTCGATGATGCCGGCGCGACCGTTGATGATCGCGGCGGTCGGGAAGTCCGGACCGGGGATGTATTGCATCAGCTCATCGATGGTCAACTCAGGGTTGTCGATGAGGGCCAGGCAACCGTCGATGACTTCACCGAGGTTGTGCGGCGGAATGTTGGTCGCCATGCCCACGGCGATACCGCTGGAGCCGTTGACCAGCAGGTTGGGAATACGGGTCGGCATGACCGCCGGGATCATTTCGGTGCCGTCGTAGTTCGGCACCCAGTCCACGGTTTCTTTATGCAGGTCAGCCAGCAGCTCGTGCGCCAGCTTGGTCATGCGCACTTCGGTGTATCGCATGGCCGCGGCGTTGTCGCCGTCCACCGAACCGAAGTTGCCTTGACCGTCTACCAGCAGGTAGCGCAGCGAGAACGGCTGTGCCATGCGGACGATGGTGTCATACACCGCGGTATCACCGTGCGGGTGATACTTACCGATGACGTCACCGACAACACGGGCAGATTTCTTGTACGGCTTGTTGAAGTCGTTGCCCAGCTCGCTCATCGCGAACAGCACACGCCGGTGCACGGGCTTCAAGCCATCGCGCGCATCCGGCAGGGCCCGCCCGACAATTACGCTCATTGCGTAGTCGAGGTAGGACTGCTTCAGCTCGTCTTCGATATTGACCGGGAGGATTTCTTTGGCCAGTTCGCCCATGAGAAGCTCGATTCCTTTTTCTGGTGAAACTTCGTCACATCCATATGGGACGAACGAAGCTCGCCGCTGCAGGCTGAGTGCCATACACCGACTTACGACAAATCAACAAGATTAACCATGGATTTGCGCAGTAAAGACAACCCCGTGGGACTGCCTCGGAAAACGCCGGATGTTATCACAAGAGCCGCCACGCACCTATCCCCCAGACGCGCATGGAGCATAGTAAGTTGACCGGTGACAGGCTTGAGGGAGACGAGAGGGGCTTAGAGCTGCACCGAATCAAAAAATCATGCCTGATTCATGCTGATTCATTGACTTTGATGACCTCTTCGCGGGCAAGCCCGCTCCCACAGGGATCTCTGCATGCCCGAGATCTCCCGAACGATGCAGATCCCTGCGGGAGCAGACTTGCCCGCGAAAGCGATGTTTCAGGCGCTAGACATTATTAATGCAAGCGCTTACGGCACATCAACAGCGCCATCTTCGCCGTATCCGGGCGCTCGACAATGCCCTTTTCGGTAACGATCACGTCGATCAAGTCCGCCGGGGTCACGTCGAACACCGGGTTGAACGCATCGACATCCGCCCCGATCCGCTTGCCCCCGACCTCCAGCAATTCACGACCATCGCGTTCTTCGATAGGAATTTCATCGCCACTGGCCAGGTTCATGTCGATGGTCGAACTCGGCGCCACCACCATGAAGCGCACGCCGTGGTGCATGGCGTTGACCGCCAGCTGATAAGTGCCAATCTTGTTCGCCACATCGCCATTGGCAGTGATGCGGTCGGCGCCGACGATTACCCAGGTCACGCCTTTGGTTTTCATGATGTGCGCGGCGGCGGAGTCGGCATTCAGGGTCACGGGAATGCCTTCATTGGCCAGCTCCCATGCGGTCAGACGCGAACCTTGCAGCCACGGCCGGGTTTCATCGGCGTAAACCCGCTCGACCATACCCTCGATAAAGGCCCCGCGAATCACGCCCAGCGCCGTGCCGAAGCCGCCGGTGGCCAGTGCGCCAGTGTTGCAGTGGGTCAGGATTGCCTGAGCATTACCCTGGTGCTTGCGAATCAAGTCCACACCCAGCTGGGCCATGGTCAGATTGGCTTCGCGATCACTTTCATGAATGGCGAGAGCCTCGGCCTCCAGGGCCGCCAGAGGGTCTGCGTCTTCCTTGAGACGATCCAGGCGGTCGCGCATGCGACTCAGGGCCCAGAACAGATTCACCGCGGTTGGACGGGAATCGGCCAGTACCGCGTAATCCTCTTCCCACGCAGCCTGCCAGTCACCGCCCTCGGCAATCCGGGCGCGGGCCGACAGCACCATGGCATACGCCGCACTGATGCCAATCGCCGGCGCACCGCGCACCACCATCGAACGAATGGCCTCGGCCACACCGGCTGCACTGGTGTAGGCAATCCAGGTTTCTTCGAAGGGCAAAACACGCTGATCCAGCAGGTACAGGGCGCCATCACGCCAATCGATGGCCTTCACTTTCTCCGCAGCCAACAGTCGATCGCGCATCCCACACCCCGCACTCAAGCACAAAAGCCGCCGATTATAGCGATCCCCCCGCGAAGACGCTCGGGTATACTTCGCCATCCTTTACAAAAGCACTGGAACCGACCCTCGATGCCGAACACTGCCGCTGCGCTCGACCTGTTATTGCTGCCGACCTGGCTGGTACCCGTCGAACCCGCTGGCGTTGTCCTCAAAGAGCATGGCCTGGGCATCCGTGACGGACGCATCGTATTTATCGGCCCACGCTCGACTGCGTTGAAGCTTAACGCAACTGAAGTGCGCGAGTTGCCGGACATGCTGCTCAGCCCCGGCCTGATCAATGCCCACGGTCACGCCGCCATGACGCTGTTTCGTGGCCTGGCCGATGACCTGCCGCTGATGACCTGGCTGGAAAACCACATCTGGCCCGCCGAAGCCAAATGGGCCGATGAAGCCTTCGTACGGGATGGCACGGACCTGGCCATCGCCGAGCAGATCAAAGGTGGCATCACCTGCTTCTCTGACATGTATTTCTTCCCGAAGGTTGCCAGCGAGCGCGTGCACAACAGCGGTATACGCGCGCAAATCGCCATTCCGATCCTCGATTTCCCGATCCCGGGCGCCAGCACGGCGGACGAAGCCATTCGTCAGGGCGTGGAATTGTTTGGCGATCTCAAGCACCACGAGCGCATCAAAATCACCTTCGGCCCCCATGCGCCTTACACCGTGAGCGATGAAAACCTGGAGAAAATCCGGGTGATTGCCGAAGAGCTGGACGCCTCGATCCACATGCACGTCCATGAAACCGCCTTCGAAGTGCAGCAATCGGTCGAGCAGCGCGGTGAACGCCCGCTGGCTCGCCTTGGCCGCCTGGGCTTGCTCGGGCCGCGCTTCCAGGCCGTTCACATGACCCAGATCAGCGATGAAGACCTGGTGATGCTGGTAGAAAGCAACACCAACGTGATTCATTGCCCGGAATCCAACCTCAAGCTGGCCAGCGGATTTTGCCCGGTCGAGCGCTTGTGGCAGGCCGGCGTCAATGTGGCCGTCGGCACCGACGGCGCCGCCAGTAACAATGACCTGGACCTGTTGGGCGAAACCCGCACCGCTGCGTTGCTGGCCAAGGCCGTCGCCGGCTCGGCCACCGCGCTGGATGCTCATCGCGCCTTGCGCATGGCCACGCTCAATGGCGCCCGTGCGCTGGGGATCGAGGCTGAAACCGGCTCGCTGGAAATCGGCAAAGCGGCAGACATCGTCGCGTTTGACCTCTCCGGCCTGGCGCAGCAACCGGTCTACGACCCGGTTTCGCAACTGATCTACGCCACCGGCCGGGACTGCGTGAAACACCTGTGGGTCGCGGGCAAGCAGCTGCTTGATGACCGACGCCTGACCCGCCTCGATGAAGAACAGTTATGCGCCACCGCCAAGGCTTGGGGCCAGCGCATCAGTGGCCGCACCGAATCGTAAGATCCCCGGACCAGAAAACCGGGGCAACAGGATTTTTCAAGTTTTAGAGGACTGAACCATGAGCAACGTCGACTACGCCGAAATCGCCAAATTCGAAGCCCTGGCCCATCGCTGGTGGGACCGTGAAAGCGAGTTCAAGCCGCTTCACGACATCAACCCGCTGCGGGTCAACTGGATTGACGAACGCGTCAACCTGGCCGGCAAGAAGGTGCTGGACGTCGGTTGCGGCGGCGGAATCCTGAGCGAGGCCATGGCCCAGCGCGGCGCCACCGTCATGGGCATCGACATGGGCGAAGCACCGCTCGCGGTCGCGCAGTTGCATCAGCTGGAGTCGGGCGTGAACGTCGAGTACCGGCAGATCACCGCCGAAGGCCTCGCCGAGGAAATGCCCGAGCAGTTCGACGTTGTTACCTGCCTGGAAATGCTCGAGCACGTGCCGGATCCGTCGTCGGTCATTCGCGCCTGCTTCCGCATGGTCAAGCCGGGAGGCCAGGTGTTCTTCTCCACCATCAACCGCAACCCGAAAGCGTACCTGTTCGCCATCGTCGGCGCTGAATACATCATGAAGCTGCTGCCGCGCGGCACGCACGATTTCAAGAAGTTCATCCGCCCTTCCGAGCTCGGCGCCTGGAGCCGCATGGCTGGCCTGACCGTCAAGGACATCATCGGCCTGACGTACAACCCGCTGACCAAGCACTACAAACTGGCGGCCGACGTGGACGTCAACTACATGATCCAGACCCTGCGCGAGGAGTAAGCCGATGCGTATCAGAGCAGTCCTTTTTGACATGGACGGCACGCTGCTCGACACCGCGCCGGACTTTATTGCCATCTGCCAGGCAATGCGCGCCGATCGCGGCTTGCCGTCAATGAATGACAAGCACATCCGTGACGAGATTTCCGGCGGCGCCAAGGCGATGGTCGCCGTGACCTTCTCGATGGACCCGGAGTCGCCAGGCTTTGAAGAGCTGCGACTCGAATTCCTCGAGCGCTATCTCGCCGGATGCGCGGTGCATAGCAAGCTCTTCGACGGCATGGGCGAATTGCTGGCCGACATCGAGCAGTCCAGCCTGATCTGGGGCGTGGTGACCAACAAGCCGCTGCGTTTCGCCGAGCCGATCATGCAGCAACTGGGGCTGGCCGAGCGTTCCGCGCTGCTGATCTGCCCGGACCACGTGAAGAACAGCAAGCCAGACCCGGAGCCGCTGATTCTGGCATGCAAGATGCTCGACCTGGACCCGGCCAGCGTGTTGTTTGTCGGCGATGACCTGCGCGATATCGAATCGGGCCGCGATGCCGGCACCAAGACCGCTGCGGTGACCTACGGCTACATTCACCCCGACGACAACCCGCGTCACTGGGGTGCGGACGTGGTGGTTGATCACCCGCTGGAGTTGCGCAAGGTGCTCGATAGCGCTTTATGCAGTTGCTAAGTAGAGCGGCTTTTTGTGGCGAGGGAGCTTGCTCCCGCTGGGGGGCGAAGCGACCCCTCTAGCTATCACCGCACTCTGTCAGGCACACCGCATCTGCAGGTTTCACGACTGCTGCGCAGCCGAGCGGGAGCAAGCTCCCTCGCCACAGGTTCGGTGTTCGCCTTATTGTTGAATTGTGTTGAGGTTTTCTTATGTTTGATTATTCCGCTCGCCCCGAATTGCTCAAGGACCGGGTCATTCTGGTCACCGGTGCCGGCCGCGGCATCGGCGCGGCGGCTGCGAAAACCTACGCAGCCCATGGCGCCACTGTCCTGCTGCTGGGCAAGACCGAAGCCAACCTGACTCAGGTGTATGACGAAATCGAAGCAGCCGGGCATCCACAGCCGGCGGTGATCCCGTTCAACCTGGAGACCGCCCTGCCCCACCAGTACGATGAACTGGCGGCGATGATCGAGACCGAATTCGGCCATCTCGACGGCTTGCTGCACAACGCATCGATCATCGGCCCCCGCACGCCGATCGAACAACTGTCCGGCGAAAACTTCATGCGCGTCATGCAAGTCAACGTCAACGCCATGTTCATGCTCACCAGCACCCTGCTGCCACTGCTCAAATTGTCGCAAGACGCCTCGGTGGTATTTACCTCCAGCAGTGTCGGCCGCAAGGGCCGCGCGTACTGGGGCGCTTATGGCGTGTCCAAATTTGCCACCGAAGGCCTGATGCAAACCCTGGCCGACGAAGTGGACACCGTGGCCCCGGTCCGCTCCAACAGCATCAACCCGGGCGCCACGCGCACCAGCATGCGGGCCCAGGCTTACCCTGGGGAAAACCCGCTCAACAACCCGACCCCGGAGGAGATCATGCCGGTCTACCTCTACCTGATGGGACCGGACAGCACTGGCATCAACGGCCAGGCGTTCAACGCCCAGTAACACCGTGCGTCGCTTTTGTGCCGTGCCGATTTTCCGGCGCGGCACTCAAAGTGAGTCGTAACTACCCCCCTCCCAGTCAAACAACCGCCACCCCTTTTCGTTAAAAAAACTCAAAATCAAACTCAACTCTATGTTTTTTATAGCTTTATATTCGAATGAACCGAATGGCACGACTTTCGCTCTAAATTTGCTCAGACACGCAGTGTGAAAGCAGACAGGCGGGCTCCCAAGTCGATAGGTTACTAATCTTCGGCAAAGCAGACTAAACTTGCGCCAACTGTCCCACGGGACTGATGGACCAGTATGACGCGCAGCCTGAAGCCGCTCTCACCCAGCCTGTAAGACAGCTTTACCGCTTAGGGGCTCAGCCATATGAAATCACCTTCCCAGACCAACGCAATTGACTTCGATAGCGCCAAATTGCAACGCCTGGGATTTGGTCAGCAACCTCCTCTTCTGGAACGCCCCGTCAGCCTTGCGCTATTGCGCCAGCAACTGGGTCAGCAGTTGCAAACCAGCCTCGAGCCACAACGCATTCTCGGACTTTTCTTCCGCGAAGTTCAGCGCCTGGTACCACTGGATGCCTTGAACTATCGGCATCAGGCCAGTGACTTGCGCCTGGAGTTCGGTCAGCGCGGCCATCACTCGGTCAGTTACAGCCTCAGCCATGAAGGCGAGCAGTTGGGTGAACTGGTCTTCCGCCGCAATCAGCGATTCAGCGAGCTTGATCAAGGCAATCTGGAGTCGTTGCTGTCGGCACTGCTGTTCCCGATGCGCAATGCCCTGCTTTACCGGGCGGCGACGCAAAGCGCATTGCGTGACCCATTGACCGATACTGGCAACCGCATCGCCATGGATCAGACCCTGGAACGCGAAATCGAGATGTCGCGACGCCACTTGATGCCTCTGTCCCTGCTGATGCTGGACATCGACCACTTCAAAAACGTTAACGACAGTTATGGCCACAACGCCGGCGATGACGTACTCAAGGCCGTCGCCACGGCGATCAAAAACCAGTTGCGCAATGTCGACATGGTATTCCGGTTTGGCGGCGAAGAGTTTCTGATCCTGCTGTCCAACACCACTCGAGAAGCTGCCGCCATGGTCGGCGAACGGCTGCGGGCAGCAGCTCAGGCTCAGGACTATCGGGCGGATGGCAATGCAGTAGAACTGACCGTCAGCCTCGGATGTTCGACCCTGCTGCCGGGTGAGTCTGCCGAGAGCTTGTTGCGACGGGCTGACAGTGCGTTGTATGTCGCCAAGCGCGAGGGGCGCAACCGGTTGACGATGGCGGGTTGAGCTCTAAACAACACTACAAACCAATGTGGGAGCGAGCTTGCTCGCGATAGCTTTCTAACATTCAGCATCTTTATTGAATGTTTAGCAGCCATCGCGAGCAAGCTCGCTCCCACATTTGGTTTGTAGTGTCTTTAAACCCGTTTAGCTTTCCGCCAGCGCCATGCGCTCACGCGCCACCGGTGCTTTTTCCGAATGCTCCAGCTGCATGCAGCGCTCCAGAAACAGGTGCATGTAGTCGTAGCTCTTGCAGATGGCCTGACGCAGTTCCACTTGCAATGACTTGCTCGGGTTCATGCCCGCCAGGGTGCAGATGATTTCCAGTGCCTCCCACGGATGGGCATCGTCGTACTGGGCGTGCATCTTCAACCACTTCATCGCCCGTTTGCGATCCTCTTCCGGAAACGCCGCCGCATAGACACCACTGGAGCAAACCAGCGCCGACCACTCACCGGTTGCGCCTTCAATGGCGTAGTTGGTCGCGGCGATGGCGACGATCAGCGAATCCGCCGAACTGGTGTGCCAGCACCAATGGCTCAAGGCATGAAGTTCAGGGGGCACCTGCTGCGCCTGCAAATCTTCAAGGCTGACGCCGTGCGCCCGACTCCAGTGCACCCAGTAATCGGCATGGTTCAATTCCACGCGAATATTGCGCATCAGCCAGCGACGCGCCATGTCTTCGCCAGGATGGCGGGCAAAGCGGGTCTTGGTCAGGTTTTGTGCCATGTATAACGCGAACTGTTCAACGACCGGCCAGCCACCGATGAGGTACTGACGCATGGTTTTTGCGCTGAGTTTGTTATCTCGCATGCGCTGATACAGTTCGTGTTCGACAACCCGGCGCTTACTCTCGCTGCAATCCTTGATGAGCTGTTGCGCCCAGGCAGGATAACTTGCAGCTTCCATGAGTGGTCCGGTTCGGTTGAATGTGTCGATCACTGTCGGGCTCCTTTTGATTGTGATTGTTCGGATCAGCAAGAGATTTCAACGGAACGTGCCCGGGGCCTTGAACAACAAAGGCTGAGGCCGGGCAGGACGACTTTGCAAACTATCGCAGGTAAACAGATGCGGGCGTTCAATCACATACCCTTGAGCGAAATCGACCCCGATTTCCAGCAATGCCTGCTCGATCTGGGGTGACTCTACAAACTCGGCAATCGTGCGCTTACCCATGACATGGCCGATGTGGTTGATCACTTCGACCATGGCGCGGTTAATCGGGTCGTCCAGCATGTCCTTTACGAAACTCCCGTCGATCTTCAAGAAGTCTACAGGCAAATGTTTCAAGTAAGCGAACGAGGACATTCCGGCGCAAAAGTCATCTAACGAGAAGTGACAACCTAAACCCTTGAGCTCATTGATAAATCTGATTGCACTACCCAAATTGGAAATAGCACTGGTTTCAGTGATTTCAAAACAAATCATTTCAGGCGGAATGGAATAGTTAACAAACTGTTCACGCAGGAAGTCCAGAAACGCCTCATCTCCGATAGTAGTACCTGACAGATTAATCGCACACATGGCTAACGGACCTTTACGCGCCTCCGATATACATTGGGCAATGACCTTGAAGACGTTCTCCACGACCCAGCGATCGAGTGCAGTCATCAAGCCATAACGCTCCGCCGCCGGAATAAAACTGTCCGGCAGGATCATGCGGCCGGCTTCGTCATGCAGGCGCAACAGAATTTCGATATGCCCGCCCCCGCGCTCGGTATGCCCTAGCGGTGCGATTTCCTGGGAGTACAGGCAAAAGCGATCCTCTTCCAGCGCCATATGCAGACGCTGGACCCAGGCCATCTCGCCAAAGCGCAGCGACAGTTCCGAGTCATCGGCGTGATAGACCTGAACTCGATTGCGCCCCTTTTCCTTGGCCATGTAACACGCCATGTCCGCAGCACGCAGCGAGGCTTCAAGGGAAGTTGGCGTTTGCGCCAGATGAACCAGCCCGATGCTCACCGTCGTCACGAAGGGCCGGCCTTTCCAGACAAAGTGCAGGTTCTGGACGGTCTGGCGCAGGTTCTCGGCAATCTTGTCGGCCGCTTCCGGCGCGCAATTTTCCAACAAGATGCCGAATTCGTCGCCACCGAGGCGGGCCAGGGTGTCGCCTTCGCGCAAGCCCGACTGCAACAGCGCGCAGATATGCCGCAGCAACTCGTCGCCCGCCGCATGGCCACAGGTGTCGTTGACCAGTTTGAATTGATCCAGATCGAGAAACATCAGGGCATGACGCCCGGAATGCCGCGTCAGGTTGTGCAGTGCCTGCTCCAGCCGAAACTCGAACTCTCGGCGGTTGGCGAGCCCGGTCAAGGCGTCATGAGTCGCCTGCCAGGACAGATTGGCAATGTATTGGCGCTCCTGCGTCATGTCATGCAACACCAGCACGGTGCCGCTGACCTTGCCCGCATTGCGAATCGGCGAGCCAACCAGCGTCACCGACACCGTGCTGCCATCCAGGCGCTGAATCAGCTTTGAATGTTCGCTGCCCCCGCTGAGCTGACCGCTCAGAATATGTTCGATCAACGTGAAACCATCAGCCTGGGCGTTTTCATCCAGCAAGTTGAACAGTGCCGCCAAAGGCAGACCCGTCGCCTGTTCGGCTTTCCAGTGGGTCAGCGCCTCGGCGGCGGGGTTCATGTAGGCAATAGCGCCTTCGACATCCGTGGTAATGACCCCGTCGCCAATGGATTGCAGGGTGATCTGCGCCCGGTCTTTCTCCAGTTGCAGCGCCTCAGCGAACTCATGGCGCTGCCTGAGCAACTTGTGGGTACGCAGCAACGCCAGCGCGATCAGGCCCAGCGCCGTGGCGAGATTGGTCACCAGCAGCAACCGGAGAATCAGGCGCGAGCCTTCGCCCAACGCATCGCTGAACGCTTTGGCAGCGGGCGTCACTGCATCGTTGATGGCGAATATCCGATCCTTCCAGCGCCAGATATCGGCGGTGGTGGCCTGACCTTCGGTAATGCGCTGGTGCATCTCTTGCGCCACGTCATTGAGTTGCAGCAGGTACGCGTCGCCCACCGTCCAGCGGTCAATGGCTTTTTCAAGGTAGGTGAAATGGCGGAAATTGAGGTAGAGCCAGATCAGGCTTGAAACGTCGTCGGGGTGGTTACCCCCCTTGAGGATAGCCACTCGCGCAGCTTCGATATCGGGCGGCTGGAGATCCAGCGCCACACGCAATTCGTGGCCACCCTGAGGAACGGCAATGGCGTTCTGGTATTTGCGGAAAATCGCCTCGTCGCGATTGTCCGCGTAGAGGTTGAGGTAATAGATGGCGTCCTTTTGGCCCTTTGACCAAAGGCTTTCACCGGCAACGTAGCCGCGAACCGCCGACAGAACGTACAGGCTGACGCCACCCAACAGGGCCTGAAACAGCACGACGGCAATAAATGGCCAGACGATGCCCAACAACCGTGGCGTTCCGAGAGTCCGGGTTTGATTCATGAGGTCCCTTGTTTTAGCACTGCCAGATCATCATCCCAACGTGATCGCTATAGCTAGACTAGGGTGCGTTCTCGATCCCGGCAAGCGAGAAGCCTGCCAGGACGGGCAAGTCCTTGATTATTCGCCGGGATGTTCCCGGCGACGCATGAAGCGCAATAGAAAAGGGACTGTACGTCGACGCTAAAGTTGCTGCAAATGACCATAAAGCTTCGCGTACAAACCACCATCAGCTATCAATTGTTGATGGTCACCATCCTCGGCAATCTGTCCGCCATCGAACACCAGCACCCGATCAGCCTGTTTCACCGCGGACAACCGGTGCGCAATGATCAGCGTGGTGCGGTGGCTCAGAAACCGCGACAAGGCCTGATGCAGGTTGTATTCGGTGGCAGCGTCCAGCGCCGAGGTGGCCTCGTCGAGAATCACCACTTTGGGTTCGGCCAGTATCATCCGCGCAATCGCCAGGCGTTGGCGCTGGCCGCCGGACAAACGCACGCCGGAGCGCCCGACGACGCTGTCCAGGCCATTGGGTAGCTCTCGAACCGTGTGGTGCAGTTGGGCAATTTCCAGTGCCTGCCAGCAGGCATCGTCGCTGCGTACACGGCCCATCGTCAGGTTGGCGCGGATGGTGTCGTTGAACAGCGCCGGATGTTGCAGGACCACGGCGACGTTTTCGCGCACGGTGTCCAGGCCGATCTCCTGCTGGGTCGAACCACCGAAGCGGATGGTCCCGGCCAACGGCGTGTACAACCCCAGCAACAGTTGCACCAGCGTACTTTTGCCACCGCCACTGGCGCCGACAATCGCGACTTTTTCACCGGGGGCGATGGACAGGTCCATCTTGTTCAACACCCACTCATCACCATAACCGAAGCTCAGCCCCTGCACTTCAATACCCACCGTGTCGCG
Organism: Pseudomonas sp. S2_B07; assembly: GCF_054668435.1. NCBI lineage: Bacteria > Pseudomonadati > Pseudomonadota > Gammaproteobacteria > Pseudomonadales > Pseudomonadaceae > Pseudomonas > Pseudomonas sp. S2_B07. The sequence continues at coordinate 5,447,331 of NZ_CP162769.1, read as the reverse complement.
GCCCTGGAACGGGTCGACCCCACCGGGATAATGCGGCTCATCTGCCCTGGCCAACAGCTCGTTGATCCGCGACAGCGCACCGCCGGCGGCGTAATAGGCGTACTGCAAATTCAGCAATTGCTCCACCGGGCCGATCATGAACCACAGGTAGCTGAATACCGCCAACATCTGGCCGATGGACAGGTCGGAGAACAGCACGGTGAGCATCGCCGCCGCGCGAAAAATATCGATACCGAACTGGAAAAGCAGGCCGCTCGCACGGTTCGAGGCATCGGTTTTCCATTGCGAGCTGATCGCGTAATCGCGCACTTCCCGGGCCCGCAGGCCAAGGCGACCGAGGAAGAACCCCTGGCGGTTGCCAGCACGCACTTCCTGAATCGAGTCGAGGGTTTCGGTCAGTGCCTGGGTGAAGCGCGAGGTGCTGTCGTTTTCGAGTTTTTTCAGGTGTTTGACCCGCTTGCCCAACTGCACCGTGGCGTAAATCACCAACGGATTGAACAGCATGATCAGCAGCGCCAGCTTCCAGTGCATCCAGATCAGAATGCTCGCGGTGCCGACCAGCGTCAGCATCGCCACCAGAAACCGGCTGAGGGTTTCGCCGACGAATTTGTCCAGCGTGTCCAGGTCGGTGACCAGGTGCGTGGTCACCGTGCCGCTGCCCAGGCTTTCGTATTCGCCCAGTGAAATGCGCTTGAGCCGCTCGATCAGGCGGGTACGAATGCGATACACAATGTCCTTGGCCAGCGCCGCAAACAATTTCGCCTGGATCACGTTGAACAACAAGGCGCCGCAGCGCAGCAACAAGGTCACGAACAACATCAGGCCGATGTAGCCGGCCGCTTTCTGCCAGCCTTCGGGCAAGGCGTGGTTCATCACCTTCAACGCGGCGTCACCGTGGCCCAGCAACACTTCGTCCACCAGCAACGGCAGCAGTAACGGAATCGGCACGCTGCACAAGGTCGCCAACACGGCGACGCCATTGGCGATCCAAAGGGATTTTTTATGGTGCAAGGCCAGTCGGCGGATTTCGGCCCAGCTCAGCCGATCGACACACGCGGGAGCCGGGACGCCATCAGGACCATCATGCACAGACAGAGTGCTCCAGCCAGCGGCCGAGCAACGGGGACAATTCACTCAGGGGCTGATAGCCATTGGTCAGCAACGCCAATTGACCTTTGCGCTCAGCCAGCAAGGTAGGGAAACCGGCGATGCCCAGGTCCTGGACCCAGGTGAAATCGGCCGCCGTGGCGGCGTGCATATCGGCACTGTCAAACAAGGCGGCGAATTCGATGCGCGGCAGACCGGCCTGCTCGGCCAATTCCACCAGCACACTGGCGTGGGTGACGTCGCGCCCTTCGACGTAGAACGCGTGCTGGATCAGGCCTAACAGTTTCCATGCGCAATCCGGCGCCAGGGCACGTGCGGTCACCAACGCCCGGCAGGCAGGCTCGGTGTCATACACAAAGCCGTCCGGCAACGCGCCTTCTGTCTTGAACGGTTGGCCGGTGGCTTCGGTGACCGCCTGCCAATGTTCAAGAATGTAACGTCGGGTAGTCGGCTCCAGCGCCGCACCACTGCCGGTGCGCAAACCACCGACAATCAGATGCACCTCTACGCCCGCCGCACGCGCCTGTTCGACCAAGGCAGTGGCCACTGGCGCAAAACCCCAGCACCAGGAACACATCGGATCCATCACATAGAGCAGACGGCGGCGCGCAGACATGATTCAAGCCTCGGAAGGGGTTTGCTTGTAGTTGTAGCCGATCGGGTGAGGCAAGTTGCGCGCCTTGGCCAGTTCGATCTGCTTCTGCCGATCAATGGCACTGCGTCGGGTCTTCTCGCTCAGCGTATCCCAGCAATGCGGGCAGCTGATGCCGGCGACGTAATGCTCGGAGGCGCGGTCTTCAACGCTGATCGGCGTACGGCAGGCATGACATTGATCGTAGTCGCCTTCGCTGAGGTCATGCCGCACGGTCACGCGGTTGTCGAACACGAAGCAGTCGCCCTGCCATTTGGTTTCTTCCTGCGGCACCTCTTCGAGGTACTTCAGGATGCCGCCCTTGAGGTGATAGACCTCATCAAAGCCTTCGCTGAGCATATAGCTCGACGCCTTCTCGCAGCGAATGCCACCGGTGCAGAACATCGCCACCTTCTTGTGCACGGCCGGGTCGAAGTTGGCTTTGATGTAGTCAGGAAATTCGCGAAAACTGGTGGTTTTGGGGTCGATGGCGCCTTCGAAGGTACCGATCGAGACTTCGTAATCGTTACGGGTGTCGATCAACAACACTTCCGGATCGCTGATCAGCGCATTCCAGTCCTGTGGATCCACGTAGGTGCCGACCTTTTTGTTCGGATCCACGCCTTCAACGCCGAGGGTGACGATTTCTTTCTTGAGCTTGACCTTGGTGCGGTAGAACGGCTGATCGTCGCAGTACGACTCTTTGTGATCGATGTCGTCCATGCGTGGGTCGTTCTTGAGCCAGGCCATCAGCCCGTCAATGCCTTCGCGGCTGCCGGACACGGTGCCGTTGATGCCTTCTTCGGCAATCAGCAGCGTGCCTTTGATGCCGTTGTCGACCATCGCTTGCAGCAGTGGCTCGCGCAAGGCGACGTAATCTTCCAGGGTGACGAACTTATACAGTGCCGCCACGACAATCTGTTGTGTCATGGGTATTTCTCCAGGTGGCTACCCTCGCAAAGGGTGAACCGGATAAAAAAAACGCGCCGGGTGAGCGGCGCGTTGCAGATTTTAGCAAGAAAGCAGCTTCGAGCGGTAAGCTTCAAGCGGCAAGTTGAAGCAGGTCGCCGTGATCTTGCAGCTTGCAGCTTGAAGCTGCTTTTTACTGCTTTCCTCCAGCACAGGTCGGCGAGGCCGGAGCCGCGCCGATCTGTGCCCATTCCTCAGGCGTGTAGGTATGCAGCGCCAACGCATGAAACTCGCCCATCAGCTCGCCGAGCGTGCCGTAGACTTTTTGATGACGCTTGACCCGGTTCAGCCCTTCGAACTGCTGGCTGACCACCACGGCCTTGAAGTGAGTCTGCAACCCACGACTGTGCATGTGGCTTTCATCCAGCACTTGCAGATGCTGCGGCTGTAACAGGCCCAGCGTTGATTCGATGCGTTGTTGCATGGTCATACCGAACTCCGCTTAAGGCTTTTTCTTGGCTGCTGGAGCCGCGGCGCCTTTCGGGTCCAGCTCGGCAGTCATGTCAGCCAACAGTTTGTTGACCACAGGTACCGCGCTTTCCAGCTTGGCTTGAGTCATCTGGGCCGATTGCTGAGTCAGCTGCGGCATTTTTTCCAGGACTTTCTTGCCCAGCGGCGACTGGTAGAACGCTACCAGGTCTTTGAGTTCGGACTCGGTGAAGTTGGTGGTGTAGAGCTTGACCATGTCCGGCTTCAGCTTGTTCCAGCCAATGGCTTGGTCCAGCGCGGCGTTGGCTTTGGCTTGATACGTTTCCAGCAAGGCTTTTTTCGATTCAGGGGCTTTGGTCTGTTCAAAGCGCTGAGCGAACATTTGCTGTACTTGCATGTACACCGGAGTGCCCAATTTGTCAGCGTGCGCCAGAGTCAGGAAAGCTTCGGCACTGGCGTTGTGGCTGGCGGTATCGGCAAAAACTGGGCCGCTGGCGCAAACCAGTGCAACCGCGGTACAGATGGCACGAAGACGAGTCATCGAGTTTCCTTTTCTAGCAGGCGAGGTAAAACCCCAAGGGCGTCCATTCTGCGCCTAAAAAAGTGTGTCGCTCAACCCCAAGCCTTGTCAGGCCTGAATTAGAGGGGTTGAAGAGGCAAAAAACCTTCAGATGGAACCACGGCCGGCGATCACGGCCTAAACTGCGCTATCAGCCCTACAGGAGTGTGCATTGATGAGCCGTATCGAAACCGACAGCCTTGGCCAGGTGGAAGTCCCGGATGAAGCTTACTGGGGCGCTCAGACGCAACGCTCGCTGATTAACTTCGCCATCGGCAACGAAAAGATGCCGCTGGCGGTGCTGCACGCCTTGGCATTGATCAAGAAAGCGGCGGCGCGGGTCAACGACCGTAACGGTGATGTGCCCGCCGACATCGCCCGGCTGATCGAACAGGCCGCCGACGAAGTGCTCGATGGCAGCCATGACGACCAGTTCCCGCTGGTGGTCTGGCAGACCGGCAGCGGCACTCAAAGCAACATGAACGTCAACGAAGTGATCGCCGGCCGCGCCAACGAACTGGCCGGCAACCCGCGCGGCGGCAAGTCGCCGGTGCACCCCAACGATCACGTCAACCGCTCGCAAAGCTCCAATGACTGCTTCCCCACCGCCATGCACATCGCGGCGGCCCAAGCCGTGCAACAGCATTTGCTACCGGCCATCAGTGAACTGTCGGGCGGGTTGGCCGAGTTGGCGGCGCGCCACATGAAACTGGTCAAGACCGGCCGAACGCACATGATGGACGCCACGCCGATCACTTTCGGCCAGGAAATCTCGGCGTTTATCGCGCAACTGGATTACGCCGAACGGGCGATCCGCAGCGCACTGCCAGCCGTGTGTGAACTGGCCCAGGGCGGCACCGCCGTTGGCACCGGGCTGAACTCGCCCCACGGTTTTGGCGAAGCGATTGCTTCCGAGCTGGCGGCCCTTTCCGGCCTGCCCTTCATCACCGCACCGAACAAATTCGCGGCGCTGGCCGGTCACGAACCGCTGACGACTCTTTCGGGGGCGTTGAAGACCCTGGCGGTGACCCTGATGAAAATCGCCAACGACTTGCGCCTGCTGGGCTCCGGCCCCCGCGCCGGTCTGGCCGAGGTTAAATTGCCGGCCAATGAACCGGGCAGCTCGATCATGCCGGGAAAGGTCAATCCGACGCAGTGCGAAGCGCTGTCGATGCTGGCCTGTCAGGTGTTGGGCAATGACGTCGCCATCGGCTTCGCGGCGAGTCAGGGCCATCTGCAATTGAACGTGTTCAAACCGGTGATCATCCACAACCTGCTGCAATCGATCCGCCTGCTGGGGGATGGCTGCAGCAACTTCCAGCAGCACTGCATCGCCGGGCTTGAGCCGGACGCAGAGAAAATGGCTGAACACCTGGAGCGTGGGTTAATGCTGGTGACAGCACTGAATCCGCACATCGGTTATGACAAATCGGCGGAGATTGCCAAGAAGGCGTATGCCGAAGGGCTGACCTTGCGGGAAGCGGCATTGCAGCTGGGGTATCTGACGGATGAGCAGTTTGAGGCCTGGGTAAGGCCGGAGAATATGCTGGAGGCTGGGGCCAAAGGTTAAGTTTTACAGTGTCAGTTAGATTGCTATCGCGAGCAAGCTCACTCCTACAGAGGGATCGCCATTTCCTGTGGGAGCGTGGCTTGCCCGCGATGAACGATGACGCGGTTAACCTGCTGCCATCCGGACCTTACGAGCCTTGAGCCCCGCCATCAACGAAGGCCCCAACGCCACTAACGCCGACCCCAACACCACCAGCACCGCCCCGCCATACCCCAGACCGTTGATCGTCTCGGCATGCACATAATCGGGCCACAACCACGCGGCCACGGCCACCGCGACAAACGTCACCAACGGCGTGATCGCCAGCGTCGCACTCACTCGTGAAGCTTCCCAATGGGCCAGCGCTTCGGCAAACGCGCCATAGGCAATCAGCGTATTCATGCAGCACGCCAGCAGCAGCCAGCCTTGCAGCGGGCTCAATTGCAGCGCTTCAAGCGGATGCACCCACGGTGTCAGCAACAACGCGCAGAACAGGTAGATCACCATCATCACCTGCAACGAATTCCACACCGTCAGTAATTGCTTCTGCCCCAAGGCATAGAAAGTCCACACCGTGGACGCCAACAACACCAGCAGCACGCCCGTGGTGTATTCGGTCAACGAAGTGAGCAACTCGGCCAGGCGCTGATTGAAGAACAGGGCGAAACCGATCAGCAGCACCAACAGGCCAATCCCCTGCCCCACGCTGAAACGCTCCTTGAACACAAACAGACTGGCGATCAGCAACATGATCGGGCCCATCTGCACCACCAGTTGCGCGGTGCCGGGGCTGAGCAGGTTCAGGCCCATCAGGTACAGCACGTAGTTGCCGACCAGACCGAGCACCGCCATCAACACCAGCCAGCCACCTCGCGGGCCGAGGACTTTGCGCGTTGGCAAACGTTTGGTCGCGGCCAGATACACAAACAGGCAACCACCGGACACAATCAGGCGAAACCAGGTGACAGTCACCGGGTCCATCACCAACAGCACTTGCTTGAGCTTGATCGGCAGGATTCCCCACAACAGCGCAGTCAACAGGGCCAGAAACAGACCGTAAACCCAGCGACCGGATGAAATGTGCATGCGAACCCCAACAGCCTGATGGCGAGAAACACCATTCTAGGCGCAGCGGCGTCTGGCACACAGGGACAGTTGGCGAGTGGACGCGAATGAAACTGTGCAGGTCGCAGCGGCCGTCGATCAGTTGACCGGGCACAGTCGGAGGTTCGTGCATAAGCTCACGGTATTTCCCTCAGGAGATCGCCATGTACGGCATGCGCGCCAAGGACAACGCCCCCGCGACGCACTTTCGCAGTGACCGGTTGTGTCGTGTGAATGGGGAACTGTATTTCAGTACTCGGGAAAATACGCTCGAAGGGCCGTTTGATAATGCCGAGGCGGCGGCGCGGGAGATTCAGGCGTATATCGAGCGGATGCAGATTTTAAGTGCCCGCCGTTAGACCGAGGCGCTGCCTTCGCGAGCAGACTCACTCCTGCAATTGAAATGCGATCAACTGTAGGAGTGAGCCTGCTCGCGATAGCGACTGATCAGGCGACACCGTTTTGCGAATTTAACGCACCGCCTCAAACAACCCCGTCGCGCCCATCCCGCCACCCACGCACATGGTGACGACGCCATAACGCAAATTGCGTCGCTGCAACTCCCGCACAAGATGCCCGACCTGACGCGAACCGGTCATGCCGAACGGATGCCCGATGGAAATCGAGCCGCCATTGACGTTGTACTTCTCGTGATCGATCTCCAGCCGATTACGGCTGTACAGGCACTGCGAAGCAAACGCTTCGTTGAGTTCCCACAGATCAATGTCGGCCAACTGCAAGCCCTTGGCCTTGAGCAACTTCGGCACCGAGAACACCGGACCAATGCCCATTTCATCCGGTTCACACCCGGCAACCGTGAAACCACGGAAGAACGCCTTGGGCTTCAAGCCCAGTTCCAGGGCTTTTTCCAGGCTCATCACCAGCGTCATCGACGCGCCGTCGGACAGTTGCGACGAGTTGCCTGCCGTGACCGAGCCGTCTTCGGCAAACACCGGTTTCAAACCGGCCAGGCTTTCCAGCGTGGTGTCCGGGCGGTTGCAGTCGTCGCGATCGACGATGCCATCGAGGATTTGAATTTGCCCGGTGGCCTTGTCTTCGACCCGGTACTTCACCGCCATTGGCACGATTTCATCATCGAACAGACCGGCGGCCTGAGCCTTTGCCGTGCGCTGCTGACTTTGCAACGCATACAGATCCTGCGCTTCGCGGCTGACGTTGTAGCGACGCGCGACGATTTCGGCGGTCTGGCCCATCGGGAAATAGATGCCAGGCACCTGCTCTTTCAGCAGCGGGTTGATCAGGTTGTCGGTGTTGACGCTTTTCATGGTCAGGCTGATGGACTCGACGCCACCGGCAACGATGATGTCGCTGCAACCCGACGCAATCTGGTTGGCGGCGATGGCAATCGCCTGCAAGCCCGAGGAGCAAAAGCGGTTGAGGGTCATGCCGGCGGTGCCGATGCCCAGACGCGACAACACGGCCACGTTGCGCCCGATGTTGTAGCCCTGCGCGCCTTCGTTGGAGCCCGCACCGACAATGCAATCCTCGACGCTGGCCGGATCGATGCCGGTACGCGCCAACAAGGCATCGACACAATGGGCCGCCATGTCGTCCGGACGGGTCTGGTTGAACTTGCCGCGAAAGGATTTGGCCAGGCCGGTCCGCACGCTGTCGACGATCACCACTTCACGCATGGCATACCTCATTGTTGTTGTCGGTTGAGAGTGGACCGAGCATAAGTCCACCTCATAACCGACCGCGACAATCATTCACCCCGCGTATGCGTAACCATCGCCTCAGTTCTTGTGCTGCCTGGCCTTCTTGTCGGACTTTTCGAACGCGTCCTCCAATGCCCGATTGATCGTGCGCAGGACTTTGACCCGCGCCCAGCGCTTGTCATTGGCTTCCACCAGGGTCCAGAGCGAGATTTCGGTGCTGGTGCGATCGACCATGTCGCCGACGGCGGCGCGGTAAGCGTCCCATTTTTCGCGATTGCGCCAATCGTCTTCGGTGATCTTGAAACGCTTGAAGGGAATTTCTTCCCGCGCCTGAAAACGCTCCAGTTGGGTCTGCTTGTCGATGGCCAACCAGAACTTGACGACGATGATGCCCGAATCGGAAATCTGCTCTTCGAAGTCGTTGATCTCACTGTAGGCCCGCAGCCAGTCTGCTGGCGGACAGAGCTCTTCGATGCGCTCCACCAGCACCCGCCCATACCAGGACCGATCAAATACCGTGAACTTGCCCTTGGCCGGCAGGTGGCGCCAGAACCGCCACAGATAGGGCTGTGCCCGCTCCTCTTCAGTGGGTGCGCCAATTGGCACGATGCTGTACTGACGCGGATCGAGCGCCGCCGCGACTCGCCGGATCGCCCCGCCCTTGCCCGCCGCATCATTGCCTTCGAACACCGCCACCAACGCGTGCTGACGCATGCGTTTATCGCGCATCAGACCGGAGAACCGCGCCTGCTCGGTAATCAGCTGTTCTTCGTAATCTTCCTTGTCCAGCTGCTGGGTCAAGTCGAGGCTGTCGAGCAGGTTGATCTGATCGATATGGATCGGCAGCGGCGCGGCGTTGACCTTGTCGGGATGGACCTTGGGTCGCTTGAGCGCATTTTGCAGGCCTTCGAGCAGGATCTTGCCCACCGCCAGGCTGCGATAGTGGGGGTCCGCCCCTTCAATCACATGCCACGGCGCGTAGTCGCGACTGGTGCGACGCAATACACGCTCGCCGTACTTCACGAATTTGTCGTAGGTCCGGGATTGCTGCCAGTCCAGCGGACTGATGCGCCAGCTGTGCAGCGGATCGTCGGCCAGGGCCTTGAGGCGTGCCTTCATTTGCTTTTTGGAGAGGTGGAACCAGAACTTGACGATCAGCGCACCTTCGTCGCAGAGCATTTTTTCAAAGCGCTCGGACTGGTTGATCGACTGATCGAGCACGGCATCCTTGAACAGGCCATGGACCCGGCCTTGCAGCATCTGGCTGTACCAGTTGCCAAAGAAAACCCCCATGCGGCCCTTGGCCGGCAACATCCGCCAGTAACGCCAGGCCGGTGGCCGCGCCAGCTCTTCGTCGGTCTGCTGGTCGAAGGTGCGGACTTCAATCAGGCGCGGGTCCATCCATTCGTTGAGCAGCTTGACCGTCTCGCCCTTGCCGGCGCCTTCGATGCCATTGATCAGGATGATCACCGGGAAACGTTGCTGCTGCTGAAGATCGAATTGCGCTTCCAGCAAGGCTTCGCGCAGCGCCGGCACCTCGGCGTCATAGGTTTCTTTGTCGATGGCGTGACCGATTTCGGCGGATTCAAACATGGACGGCTCCCTTTCCTGATTGAGCAAGACTAGCGGATTGACCTCCCTTGCGGGGGAGAAATCCCTCACCTCACTGCCGGAACAGTTTCGTGTAGCAGCTGCCGAAGGCTGCGTTCGACTGCGTAGCGGTCGTGAAACCTGAACTCGTTATTTACCTGAAAAAACCCATGGCTCGATTTTGCGACCGCTGCGCGGCCGAACGCAGCCTTCGGCAGCGGCTACAAGTCTCCCGTGCCATAGATCAAGCATCCCCCCGGCGATCGGCTAGAATGGCGGCCTTGCCGTTGCCGAGCCTGCCATGAAACCTGTATTGCCTCACGCCCAACTCGACTGGGACGACCAGGGTCGCCCGTATTCGCGAGTGTTCGATGACGTGTATTTTTCGGACAAATCCGGTCTTGAAGAAACCCGTTACGTGTTCCTCGAACAAAACAATTTGCGTGAGCGATTTGCGGCGTTAGCGGACGGTGGCCGCTTGGTCATTGGCGAGACCGGCTTCGGCACCGGGTTGAATTTTTTGTGTGCCTGGCAATTGTTTGAGCAACACGCGGTGGCGGGTGCGCGACTGCACTTTGTCAGCGTCGAAAAGTACCCGTTGAACGCACCCGATTTGCAACGAGCCCTGGCGTTATGGCCGGAACTCAAACCGTTCGCCGATCAACTGCTCGCGCAATACGTGGCAATCCATCAAGGCTTCCAGCGTCTGGTCCTGGACAACGGCCGGATCACCCTGACGCTGCTGATCGGCGATGCACTGGAGCAGTTGCCGCAACTGGACGCGCAGATTGACGCCTGGTTTCTCGACGGTTTCGCCCCGGCGAAAAATCCCGACATGTGGACCGCCGAACTGTTTGCCGAACTGGCACGGCTCGCAGCGCCAGGCTCGACCATCAGCACATTCACCAGCACCGGTTGGGTGCGCCGTTTGCTGAATGCGGCGGGCTTCAAGATGAAGCGCACGCCTGGCATCGGCCACAAATGGGAAATCCTGCGGGGCGTGTTTCTCGGTTGGCCTGAAGACAGCGCCGCACCCGTTACGGCAAAACCCTGGTTTGCTCGCCCGACACCGCTGGACGGCGAACGTCATGCGCTGGTGATCGGTGCCGGACTGGCCGGCTGCGCCACGGCCGCGAGTCTCGCTGCACGGGGTTGGCAGGTCAGCTTGCTGGAGCGTCACGACGCGCTCGCGCAAGAAGCCTCGGGCAATCCACAAGGCGTTTTGTACCTTAAGCTGTCGGCCCATGGCACGGCTTTGTCACAATTGATTGTCAGCGGTTTTGGCCACACCCGTCGGTTGCTGGAGCATTTGCAGCGCGGTGTCGACTGGGACGATTGCGGTGTACTGCAATTGGCCTTCAGTACCAAGGAAGCGGAACGTCAGGCGCAGTTGGCGGCAGCGTTTCCCGAAGACCTGCTGCACCTGCTTGATCGCGAAACAGCCGAGCGTCGCGCCGGTGTCGCGCTGCAATCGGGCGGCCTGTTTTACCCCGAAGGCGGTTGGGTGCATCCACCCGCCCTGTGCCACTGGCAAGCCGGGCATCCGAACATCCGGATTCTGACCCATCGTGATGTGCTGGAGCTACGCCGTGTCGACGGGCAATGGCAAGCGTGGGATGGCACATCATTGCTGGCCGATGCTCCCGTGGTGGTGCTTGCCGGCGCCGCCGAGATCAAGCGCTTTCCCTACAGCAGCGAGCTGCCGCTCAAACGAATTCGCGGGCAGATCACCCGCCTGCACCAGACACCTGAAAGCCAAAGCCTGAGCACCGTCGTGTGCGCCGAAGGGTATGTCGCTCCGGCACGTTTGGGTGAGCACACCCTCGGCGCGAGTTTCGATTTCAATAACGATGACCTGACCCCCACAGCTGCCGAGCATGCCGGCAATCTGCACATGCTCGAAGAAATCTCGATGGACCTGGTCGCGCGCCTCGGTGCAGACACCTTGCAACCAGAAGCACTTGAAGGGCGCGCAGCGTTTCGCTGCACCAGCCCGGATTACTTGCCGATTGTCGGCCCCTTGGCCGACAGCCAGGCATTTGCCGACGCCTACATCGCCCTGAGCAAGGATGCCCGGCAAACTCCGGACACCCCTTGCCCATGGCTGGACGGTTTGTACGTCAACAGCGGTCACGGTTCACGGGGGCTGATTACTGCGCCGTTGTCGGGCGAGTTGCTGGCAGCGTGGCTGGATGACGAGCCGCTGCCATTACCCAGAGCCGTGGCTGAAGCCTGTCATCCAAACCGCTTTGCCTTGCGGCGTTTGATCCGGGGTCAGTGAAACCGCTCAACCGTCCGCCAGAGAGCAAGTGCCCAGCTCCACCATTTTCATGACGTCCTCGGTCAAGCGCTCGAAAACGGCATTCTCCGCCGTTTCTTTTTCGGTCTTGATCACCGACACCTGACTGAGATAATCGGCCGTCGTCAGGCTCTCGGCCTTATCGAATACCGCTTGCAACTTTGCCGGATACGTCCCGCTGACCGATGCGAATCGTCCAGAGTAATGGCGACTCAGGTAATCCGTCCAAAACGGCTGACGGATCAAAAACCGTTTCAACTGCGGTGACAGCTCTGCGCTTTTAATTTTGCGTTCCGCAATGTCGAGATCGGTCTGCTTCACACCGCTCAAAGACGCATAGCGCATGTGTGTGGGTTGTCCCGGCAAGTCCAGAGTGTTGGCCAACCCGGTTCGATAGGCGAGGCTGACTTCCAGCGGATCAGCCTTGAGGTCCTGCCTGATGTGGCTTTGAGCGAGCTTCTCCAGTTCCTCAAGCCGAAATAGACCTCGCCCAAGCTTCAACAAACCTGCTGCCGTAGAACGCAAACTCCCGACGGGATTGATCGCCTTGTCCACTTCCGTGGCCACTTCCAGATGACTGAAGTTCATTGCCGCCGAATCCGTGCAGTTGATTGGATTGGCAGCCAGTTCGAACACCTGCTCGCGCAGCAACGTATTGGCCTGGGCGGCGTCCAGAACGCTCCAGACTCGTCGGGTCATGTCCTCGCGCACATATTCGGCATCCGCGGTGTCTCCCAGTTCGGCCAGTAATCGAAACAGACCATCAGATGCCGGGACGTCCTTGAATGCCGTCCATGTTGCAGCCCGCGCGGGCGACACCCACTCCTCTGGCAACCAGAGTTCTCGCGCCTGTTGCTCGTTCAAGCGGGCAATGTCGTCTTCGAGATACCCCATGCCGACGCCGACCCGTTCACGAAATCGCCCAAGGCGGGACTGGCTATCGTCCGATAGAGGGTTATGCCGCAAGTTGAGTGTTTCGCTCAACCGCCGGGTGCTGCTGAACAACCAGTCCGGCAGGTCCTTGATCTCATTGTCGCGCAGATCAACTCGCTCCAGATTGGGTAAGCGCGCGAGGTTTTTCGGTAATTCAGTAGCCCGGGTGTCGCGCAGTGACAGGTAACGCAAATCAAACAGCCGGCCAACATCCAGCGTTGCGCCGAGTCGGCGGTTTCCAGTCAGGTTGAGGGTTTCAAGCGTTCGCATACCGTTCAACTTCTTCAAGGTCTGCTCGGTCAATTGCAAATCGTTGTTCGCCAGGCTGAGGTGTTTGAGCGTCGACATCTGCGAAAGAATTTCCGGCAGCAATGTCAGTTTGTTGGCATCCAGCACCAGGGATTCAAGGTTTCTGAACGCCTTGAGGAAGTACGCCACATCGTTATCCAGCTCCATGTCCTTGAGCGACAGGTATTGCACGTGATCAAAGGTGACCTCGGGTGGCAAGATCGGGAGCTTGCCAACGCGCATCTTGTCCAGACTCAAACCCGGTACCGAAGTCGCTTTTTCATTGCGCATGAAAAACAGACGACGCCAGCTGTTTTCCATGATGTCGGACACTTGCAAGCGACTCTGGCGCCACTCGCTGGGGTTCTCGGTCGGTGACCTCGGATCGATCTCCTCTGCGCGCCAGGCGCGGAGCGTACTTCGCAGCTTTTTCAACGCCTGCTGTCGACTTCTGACCTCCTTCGCTCGCACCAAGTGGTCGCTACCCAGTCCCTCAAGCAATGCCCGGGCCTGAGCGTCGGTCAGCAGCGGGTAAAGCTTTCTGACCTTGCGAACCAGCGCTCGAGGGTGAGTCGTTCCGGGCACCGGTTCATCGGCTTGCAGGCACTCGCCGGACGAAGGCGGATCTTCAATTGAGGCACCTGATAACACTCGCTCGGCGATGGCTCTACTCTCAACGCCCTTGCCCAGCAGATCGACACGCAATTGCCGCGCATCGTTGTCCCCGATTCCGGCGACGCCCATGGCCGTGCGTTGCTCCGGGGAAGCGCGCGCAAGATCGCGCTGTAGAGGCTGTTGGCCCCCAAAGCGGCGCCAAGCGATTTCCCATCGCTGCCGAACGCTTCGTGTCCGCTGGCAGTGCTGATGATGACGCGTTTGAGCGCAGCGTTCTCGTTGCCCACGCTGGCCGACAAGGTACCGGTGGTAGAACCCTCTCGGAGTTCAATCCGCACATCTTTGCTCCAGCCACCCAGGCGGGAAAGCAACGGTATGGCCAGCTTCCGCGTGTCGGCCTCCGCAATTTCGGGTAACGAAAACCCGGCCAGCGCCCGGTCCAGACGGATATCGGCCAACACTTGCCGGACGTTTTGCGCCAACCCCATGGGAATCCGCCCTGTTGCTCGCAAGCCAAGGCGTTCGGCACTGCTAGAGGCGGCGATCAACTCCTGCGCCAGACCGGCGGGAAGTTCGGAAAAGACGCTGCGTACTTTTTGCACATCGCTGACGATGCTCTGGTCATGCCGTTGATACAGGTGCTTGAAGACGGATCTGCGATCAGCCTTCACCGCCGCTCCGATTTTCCTCGCAAGCAATCCGCTCTCTGTACCTTTGACGATGGGCTTGCCCAGCAATGCATCGACCTCACTCTGATACAGCCCGGCCACCACCGTATCCAGCAAATCGCCCCTGGCCAACTGCGCCTCGGTCACTACGATACTCAACTCTTCGTCCGGGACCAACGTCGTTGGCGGGTACATCGCGGTGATCTTGCGCTCGTTATCGAGCACTTCAATATAACGGTCTGCTGGCCAACCCGGCAGGGATGGCAAGGTATGCAGTTGCTCCAGGGCATACTCGGCACGTCGTGTATCACCTTTCTCCAGGTCTGCAATGAAATCGGTCAGCCGCTGCTCGAGACGAAAACGCGCGACGCTATCCTTGAACCGCGCAGGCAACCCTCTGTTTTTGTCAGCCAGATGATGCAGTCGAGCGAACGGGGTGTCGGTGATTTTCCGTATATCTTCCAGCCGCCACTCATCGAGTTCGGCCAACCGCGGATCGATGCGTTTCAAGGCATAGACACCGCTGCTCCATGCTTCGGGTTGTTCATGAGCAAAGCGCCAACCGCCCTCACCGATTTGCTCGACAACCGGTGAAAAAGCGCCGCGGCGGGCAGGATGGCTGACTCGCCATGCGTCCAGAACCTGATCGAAGGTAATCTCATAATTCGCATCGTCGATCCTGATGAAACGCTGGGGACCGACGTGATAGATGCCCTCGGCATCAGCGGTGCCCCCCACTGGCGGCGTTCGTCGGTAGGGCGCCCCGTCCGACAACCAGAGCCGGGGTTTGCCTGCCGAATTCTTTACGGCGGTGAACCGACTGAAAAATTCCGGATGCTGCTCGACAGTCCTCCTGACCAGTGAACCGATGGCTTTGGTGCCCGCCGCAAATGCCGCCATCATGGCAATGTTTTCTGCAACGTTGAGCAGGTGGGCCATTGCCCCGGCCTTGTCGCCATGGCGCCAATCTTCAATACCGTCGTAGACCTCGCCCAACAGTTGTCCAACCGCAAGCCCCATCATCAATTGCCCCAGCACCGGAACAAATAACCCGGCGATGTTGGCGATCAGCAGGCCTGCTTCTTCGTATGCTTCCAGACGTTTCTGACGCGAAACGGCGTCAACATCCGCCGTCGGCACAGCCAGGATCAATGCATCACTCTGCATCTTCGTGACATGGCTCTGGTAAAGGAAATTGAACAGCGTCACCAGAATGGGAGACGCCTGCAGGTTCATTGCCTTCTTTTGTGTGACAGAGGTGTAGAAATTGGTTTTGTTGCTTTCATCGATGTAGCTGGCGAAAAAATCCGCGTAGGCACGATCCTTCAGCTGTCGGTACAAATAATACTCGAACAGGGCGAAGGTGCTGTATTCGTATAACGGCCGGGTTGGCTCGTTCGGCATGTACACGACACACCCGTCGATCGGATGATCCGTTAGCGCTCGTTTTGAGAAGATGACCACTCCCCAGACACAGGTTCCGAACAACTCCAGCCCTTGCGTATGAACCGGTAAATCCTCGTAGAGAATGGCCTTCACGCCCGCAGCGTCGCCTGCGCCGCTGTTCAACTCCAGGCTTTGCAACATCTGAAACGCCGAGTCACCAATGTCGCCTTTCAATAGCGCCGTATGAGCGTCCACCTTGAGCGCACTCAATTTCAGCCGGCGGATGTCCAGCCCTACCGCGGCAGGTTTGAAGGTGGTCTCGAAATGAGTCTGGTAGCGCTTCCCCAAATCCAGATCGCGACACACTTTGGCAAATACCATGGGCGTCAACCGGCGCAAACCCTCTGGCGTTGAAACCAGACGTACAATCGCGCCTGGAGGGAAGCCATTCTCAGCCGTTTCGTCCTCGGTGAAGTTATGCATTGCAGCCTGTAACAAGCTGCGTTGGGCGATCACTTGCTGTTTGGCTACATCATCGGTCGCGGTGGAACCGGGGCAACCGCAATCGAATCCCGGTAGCTCGACGGCGTCTTTTTCAACGTCGAACGCCACAGCGAATTGCGTCGTCAGCGCTTCCGTCAATTCAGTGCGACAGAACTCGTACAGCGGCTTGAGCGCATCAAGTGTCGGCTGAACCTTGAGTTGACAGACCTGCAGCTCACGCATGGCGCTGGCAAGCGCGGCGATCTGCTCGGGTGTGGCGTCGGTCAGCCACTTGGGCAAGGTCTTTTGAAGCGTTTCGGCACTGTCCAGATCGCCAGTCATGTCGATCAAAGCCGATAGCTGATCTGAATCCGTGAATGGCTTGACAGCCGGGTTGACGGGGTCCTTGTCTGACATTCGCAATGTTCCTTATTGCAAGCGGGAGAGTCCCTAAAGTAGCCCCTTCAATCGTCAATGAATAACCAGAAAACCTCGTGTATTCAGTTGCTTAAGCAGCAGCATTTTCAATGCGTCGCATCAATATGTACCGCACACCTCCAGCTCTTTTCGGGTAAGGCCGTCCGGTTCACTGCGGCGGCTTATTACTTATCGATCTAAAACTCCCACGGTCCCACCGGGTCAGTTTCTGAGTACCCGCCGTTTTGGCCGGGTATCGATTGACCCTCCCCAACGGAAAAACCGGTAAGGATTTTATGTGCGGATTAGCTGGCGAGTTACGCTTTGATCATCAACCTGCGGACCTCGCGGCCGTTGAACGAATCACCCATCACCTGGCCCCTCGCGGCCCCGATGCGTGGGGTTTCCATGCCCAAGGGCCGATTGCGCTTGGTCATCGTCGGCTGAAAATCATGGACCTGTCGGACGGTTCGGCGCAGCCGATGGTCGACAATCAATTGGGCTTGTCCCTGGCCTTCAACGGCGCGATCTACAACTTTCCGGAATTGCGCACCGAGCTCGAAAGCCTTGGTTATGCCTTCTATTCCGGCGGTGACACCGAAGTACTGCTCAAGGGCTATCACGCCTGGGGCGAAGCCTTGCTCCCCAAGCTCAACGGCATGTTTGCCTTCGCTATCTGGGAGCGCGATGCCCAGCGCCTGTTCATCGCCCGCGACCGTCTCGGCGTCAAGCCGCTGTACCTGTCGCGCACCGGCCAGCGCCTGCGCTTTGCCTCGGCACTGCCGGCGTTGCTCAAGGGTGGCGACATCAGCCCGATACTCGACCCGGTGGCGCTCAATCATTACCTGAACTTCCACGCCGTGGTCCCGGCACCGCGCACCTTGCTGGCCGGCATTGAAAAACTGCCGCCAGCCACCTGGATGCGCATCGAAGCCGATGGCCGCACCGAGCAGAAAACCTGGTGGACCCTGCCCTACGGCCCTCGCGCCGACGAAATGAACCTGACCCTGGAAGACTGGCGCGACCGGGTGCTCGACAGCACCCGAGATGCGGTGGCGATTCGTCAACGGGCGGCGGTCGATGTCGGCGTACTGCTATCGGGCGGCGTCGACTCGAGTTTGCTGGTCGGGCTGTTGCGTGAAGTCGGCGTGGAAAACCTGTCGACCTTCTCCATCGGTTTTCAGGATGCCGGCGGCGAACGCGGCGACGAGTTCCAGTATTCGGACCTGATCGCCAAGCACTACGGCACTCAGCACCATCAATTGCGCATCGACGAAAAAGAGATCATCGAGCAACTGCCTGCTGCGTTCCGCGCCATGAGCGAGCCGATGGTCAGTCATGACTGCATCGCTTTTTATCTGCTGTCCCGCGAAGTGGCCAAACATTGCAAAGTGGTCCAGAGCGGCCAGGGCGCGGACGAGTTGTTCGCCGGGTATCACTGGTATCCGCAAGTCGACGGCGCCGCCGATCCGTACGCCGCCTATCGCGAGGCATTTTTCGACCGCAGCTATGACGATTACGCCGCCACGGTGCAGCCGAAATGGCTGACAGCGAATGACGCCGCCGGTGACTTCGTGAAGGAACATTTCGCACAGCCCGGCGCCGATGCGGCGGTGGACAAAGCCCTGCGTCTGGACAGCACGGTGATGCTGGTGGACGACCCGGTCAAACGCGTCGACAACATGACCATGGCCTGGGGCCTGGAAGCACGCACGCCGTTTCTCGACTATCGACTGGTGGAGTTGTCGGCCCGTGTGCCGGGCAAATTCAAACTGCCGGACGGCGGCAAGCAAGTGCTCAAGGAAGCGGCGCGCCTGGTGATTCCGGGTGAAGTCATCGACCGCAAGAAGGGTTACTTCCCGGTGCCCGGCCTCAAGCATTTGCAGGGCGATACGCTGAACTGGGTGCGCGAACTGCTGCTCGATCCGAGTCAGGATCGCGGTCTGTTCAACCCGGCGATGCTCGACCGTTTGCTGACTGACCCGCAGGGTCAATTGACTCCGCTGCGCGGCTCCAAGCTGTGGCAACTGGCGGCCCTGAACCTGTGGCTCAGCGAGCAAGGAATCTGATCGATGAAACCCCACGCCACGGCTTATAGCCAACGCTTGTTGCGCGGCCAGACACCGTCTTATGAACGCTTGCAGGCGCGTCTCGCCGAAGACGGCAGCGAACTGAGTGCGGAACCGATTGCCGTGCATTGCGGCTGGGGCCGGTTGCTGATCGGGCACACTTTCCCCGATCCTGCCAGCCTCGCCCAGGAGTTGCTCAATGAGCAACCGGGCGAGCGCGACATTGCTTTATACGTTGCCGCGCCGCAGCAGATTCTGGGGCTGGAGCCGGCGCAACTTTTTCTCGACCCGTCCGACACCTTGCGTTTGTGGTTCAGCGATTACCGTCAAGCCACTCGTGTGTTTCGCGGCTTCCGCATTCGCCGGGCACAAAGCGATGCGGATTGGCAGGCGATCAATCAGTTGTATCAGGCGCGCGGCATGTTGCCGATCGATGCAAACCTGCTGACCCCGCGACACTTGGGCGGACCGGTGTATTGGCTGGCCGAGGACGAAGACAGCGGCGCGATCATCGGCAGTGTCATGGGCCTCAATCACCACAAGGCATTCAACGATCCGGAAAACGGCAGCAGCTTGTGGTGCCTGGCGGTCGATCCGCATTGTTCGCGGCCGGGCGTCGGTGAGGTGTTGGTGCGGCATTTGATCGAACACTTCATGAGCCGTGGGCTGAGTTACCTGGACTTATCGGTTCTACATGACAACCGACAAGCAAAAAGCCTTTACGCCAAGCTCGGTTTTCGCAACCTCTCGACCTTTGCGATCAAGCGCAAGAACGGCATCAATCAGCCGCTGTTCCTTGGGCCTGGTCCGGAGGCGGACTTCAATCCGTATGCGCGGATCATTGTCGAGGAAGCCCTTCGCCGCGGCATTGATGTGCAGGTCGATGACGCCGATGCCGGCCTGTTCACCCTCAGCCATGGCGGGCGCCGGGTGCGTTGCCGCGAATCGTTGAGCGATCTGACCAGCGCCATCAGCATGACCTTGTGCCAGGACAAGAGCCTGACCCACAAAGCGCTCAAGGCCGCAGGTTTGAACCTGCCTTCGCAACAACTGGCCGGCAACGCCGATGACAACCTGGCATTTCTCGATGAGCACGCGCGGGTGGTGGTCAAGCCGCTGAATGGCGAACAAGGCCAGGGCGTTGCCGTGGACCTGCGAACCATTGAAGACGTGCAGCAAGCCATCGAAGCCGCCCGCACGTTCGACAGTCGAGTGCTGCTGGAAAGCTTTCACGAAGGCCTGGACCTGCGGATTCTGGTGATCGGGTTTGAGGTGGTGGCGGCGGCGATTCGGCGACCGGCGGAGGTGGTTGGCGACGGTCAGCATTCCATCGGCGCATTGATCGAAGCCCAGAGTCGACGGCGACAGGCAGCCACCTGTGGCGAGAGCAAAATCCCGCTCGATCATGAGACCCAGCGCACGTTGCACGCCGCGGGTTACGACTACAACAGCATTCTGCCGGCGGGTGAGCATTTGTTCGTACGGCGTACAGCGAATCTTCATACGGGCGGGGTGCTGGAGGACGTCACGGCGATTCTGCATCCGACCTTGGTGGATGCGGCGGTGCGGGCGGCGCGGGCGCTGGATATCCCGATGGTCGGGCTCGACTTGATGGTGCCGGCGGCCGATCAGCCGGAGTATGTGTTTATCGAAGCCAATGAGCGCGCCGGTCTGGCCAACCATGAACCGCAGCCCACGGCTGAGCGGTTTGTGGATTTGTTGTTTCCGCATAGTCAGCCGGCGGTCTAGCTCCTTCTTGATCGTTCCCACGCTCTACGTGGGGATGCCTCATCGGACGCTTCGCGTCCGCCCTTGGGACGCAAAGCGTCCCTCGCTGCATTCCCACGCAGAGCATGGGAACGATCAGCTCTTCACTCATCAGGAGTTTCCATGACCACTAAAATCCCTGAACCGGATCTCAACTACCTGCAAAAAGTCCTGCTGGAAATGCTCGCCATTCCCAGCCCCACCGGGTTCACCGACACCATCGTGCGCTATGTCGCCGAGCGCCTTGAAGAATTGGGCATCCCCTTCGAAATGACCCGTCGCGGGACTATCCGCGCCACCCTCAAAGGCAAGAAAAACAGCCCCGACCGTGCGGTGTCCGCGCACCTGGACACCATCGGCGCGGCGGTTCGCGCCGTGAAAGACAACGGACGCCTGACTCTGGCACCGGTCGGTTGCTGGTCCAGTCGTTTTGCCGAAGGCAGCCGGGTCAGCCTGTTTACCGACAACGGTGTGATTCGCGGCAGCGTGTTGCCGCTGATGGCTTCCGGGCACGCCTTCAACACCGCCGTGGACGAAATGCCGATCAGTTGGGATCACGTCGAACTGCGCCTCGATGCCTATTGCGCCACCCGCGCCGACTGCGACTCGCTGGGGATCAGCGTCGGTGACTTCGTGGCCTTCGACCCCTTGCCGGAGTTCACTGAAAGCGGTCACATCAGCGCCCGTCACCTGGACGACAAGGCCGGCGTTGCGGCGTTGCTCGCGGCGCTGAAAGCCATCGTCGACAGTGGCGAGGAGTTGATGATCGACTGCCATCCGCTGTTCACCATCACCGAAGAAACCGGCAGTGGCGCGGCGGCCGCGCTACCGTGGGATGTCAGTGAATTCGTCGGTATCGACATTGCGCCGGTCGCGCCCGGCCAGCATTCCAGCGAACACGCGGTGAGCGTGGCGATGCAGGATTCCGGCGGGCCTTATGACTATCACTTGTCGCGGCATCTACTGCGCCTGGCCAGTGACAACGACTTGCCCGTGCGCCGCGACCTGTTCCGTTATTACTTCAGCGATGCGCATTCGGCGGTGACGGCTGGACACGACATCCGCACCGCCCTGCTCGCCTTTGGTTGCGACGCCACGCACGGTTATGAGCGTACGCACATCGACAGCCTGGCGGCGTTGAGTCGCTTGCTCGGTGCCTACATTCTGAGCCCGCCGGTGTTTGCCAGTGACGCGCAACCAGCGAAGGGGTCGCTGGACCGGTTCAGTCATCAGATCGAACATGAGACGCAGATGGAAAGTGATACGCGGGTGCCTTCGGTGGACAGCCTTGTCGGGCAGCGCTCCGATAACTGATCCCGACATTTGTATTGCCTGCTCGCGAGGGGACAGGCCTGGCAACACATCAGCCCGAGGCTAGCCGCGACCGATCATTCGCCGTAGCATCCCGACATTGTTTTAGCCGAGGTGCCTATGCTGATTCCCTACGACCAACTTGAAGTCGACACCCTCACCCGCCTGATCGAGGATTTCGTGACCCGTGACGGTACGGATAATGGCGATGACACACCGCTGGAGACCCGTGTATTGCGGGTTCGCCAGGCATTGACCAAAGGTCAGGCACTGATCGTGTTCGATCCGGAAAGCGAGCAGTGCCAGTTGATGCTCAAGCACGATGTACCCAAGCACCTGTTCGACTGAACGGCTCAGCGCCCCTTGGTCTTGGCCAGTTTGACCTGGATGCGCTCATAGACCTCGGCGCGATGCACATTGACGTTCTGCGGCGCCTCGACGCCAAAACGCACGCTGTTGCCGCTGACGTTGAGGATACGCACTGAAATGTCATCACCGATGGAAATCATCTCGCCCACAACGCGACTGAGTACAAGCATGGTATTGGTCCTTGAAGATTGCCGGCCCTTGAAGATGCCCGGCGTTTAGCGGGTCTTCAATGCGATGGCGGCAAATCAGTCCAGCCCTACAGCTCTGGAAGAACCCTCCTGACGGAAGCGTCCGACAAATTGCTTTAATGCAGGACCGATCCTTCAGGATGCGGAAAAGCGCGGGCCAAACAGAATGACGCTCGCGCCGATCACGCACAGCGCTACGCCGATCCAGTCCGAGCCCAGCGGTCGAATCCGCTCGACCACGGCCAGCCAACCAATCGAGGCAATGATGTAGATCCCACCGTAGGCCGCATAGGCGCGCCCGGCGTAGGTGGCTTCGACTCGGGTCAGTAGCAGCGCGAACAAGGTCAGGCTGAGCAACGCAGGCAGCACCCACAAGACGCTTTTGCCTTGGCGCAGCCACATCCAGAACGCGAAGCAGCCGGCGATTTCGAAGAGCGCCGCGAGGAAAAACCACAGGTAATTGAGCATGCAGGTGTCTCGTTAGAGTGACCGATGGCGGCCACCCTAACGACGCGGTTGCCTACGGGCAAGATCAGCCTGCGCTTTGTTTGGCCTTGGCGCGCATTTTGTCGGCCATGAGGGTCATTTCGTTGTAGAGCAGTTGCGGGTTTTTCTGCTTGATCGCCCAGGCCATGCGGCCCTGCTCGTGCGGCAGGATCATGAACTCGCCGGCAGCCACCTGGTTGTATATGTAGTCGGCAATGTCGGTGGCGGTAATCGGCGAACTTTCCAGCAGTTTGCCGACCTGGGCTTTCATCGCCGGAGTCGGGCCACGGAAAGAGTCGAGCAGGTTAGTCTGGAAGAACGACGGGCAAACCACATGCACGCCCACTTCCTGTTGCGCCAGTTCGATCAACAGGCTCTCGGACAACGCCACCACGCCGGCCTTGGCCACGTTGTAGTTACTCATGGCCGGGCCTTGCATCAGGGCAGCCATCGACGCGATGTTGATGATCTTGCCTTTGCTTTTCTCCAGCAGCGGCAGGAACGCCTTGCAGCCCTTGACCACCCCCATCAGGTTTATCGCGATCTGCCAGTCCCAGTCTTCCAGCGACAGTTCACTGAAGAAGCCGCCGGACGCGACACCGGCGTTGTTAACGATGACATCGATGCCGCCGAGCTTCTCTTCGCAGGCCTGGGCGAATGCGGTCAGCTGGCTGTAATCGCGTACATCGCAACGCTGGATAAAGCCATCGCCACCGGCGTCGCGAACCAGCTTCAAGGTTTCTTGCAGGCCGGGTTCGCTGACATCCGACAAGGCCAGTTGCCAGCCTTCACGCGCCCAGCGCAGCGCGATTTCGCGACCCAGGCCCGAGCCCGCGCCAGTGATCATCATGCGATTTTGCATAGCAAACAGCCTTGTGGTTCCGGGAAAGATGCGCTGAGTGTAGCGAAGGTCCTTGCCCGACCCACGCTCCATCAGATTGCTGAATGGCCCGAACAAACCGTGGGCGCGTGTGGTTCAACTAATCCTGGAAAAAACGAAATAAACAGGCCTTCGAAAAACATTAAAAAAACATGGAATTTTCCGACTCACGCACCAGTCGGACGTTGTAAGCAGCTTGAATTAATAACCTTCCAGCTGACCGTTAAAAGACAGGTCAATCCAGAACACTTCCAACAAGGAAATAATAGACATGGGCACAATTCTGATCGTTATTCTGATCCTCTTGCTGATCGGTGGTCTGCCGGTTTTCCCACACTCCAGAAGTTGGGGTTATGGCCCGTCGGGTATCATCGGCGTCGTCCTGGTAGTGCTGTTGATTCTGCTCTTGCTTGGCAGGATCTAACGGATATAACGAATTAACGGACAAAAAAAGAGGCCCTTGAAAAAGGGCCTCTTTTTGTTGCGCCGAAAACTTAGTCCGGCTTGCCGTCCACAACACCCGCGGTGTTGTCGAGCAGGCTCTTGGTCGCGGTTTGCAGGAACGACTCAAGCTTGAGCTTCAACTCGGCAGTGCGTGGATCGTTCGGCACGATCTCGGCATGCGGCTTCGCGCCCAGTTCATAGCGGTACATCTTTGGCTCCATTTCCTTCTCTTTCGGCAACACCAGAATCTGGTCAGCCGTGAGAATGGCCGTGGTCTGTTCGCTGCCTGACGGCTTGATCACACCAAAACCGGTGTCGCCTTCCGGCAGGTTGAGCAGGTCGCGCCCCCAGCACTGATGGCGCACTTCGCCACCGATACGCCCCATGATGGTCGGCACGATGTCGATCTGAGTGCCCACGGTGTGGTCACGCTGGCCGAACTTTTCCTGGATACCCGGTGCAATCATCAGCATCGGCACGTTGAAACGACCCAGGTCCATTTCGGTGATTTGCTGCTCGTTACCGAAACCGTGGTCACCCACGATCACAAACAGGGTTTCCTTGAAGTACGGCTCTTTACGCGCTTTCTCGAAGAACTGACCCAACGCCCAGTCGGAGTAACGCATGGCGGTCAGGTGTTCGTTGAGGCTGCCGCGATCGGTCACGCGCTCGACCGGCAATGGCGTCGGCAAGGCGTACGGCGTGTGGTTGGACAGCGTCTGCAGCAGGGCATAGAACGGCTTGCCGTTTTCCCGGGCCTTGAGCTCTACCAGGCCACGGTCGAACATGTCCTGGTCGGACACGCCCCAGGTCGGATCGGAGAACACCGGGTTGACGAAGTCGTTACGACCGATGAAGTTGGTCATGCCCTGGTTGCTGAAGAAGCCCGACTGGTTATCCCAGGCGAAATCACCGTTGTAGACGTACACGTCGTCGTATTTTCGGGCGCTGAGCAACTGTGGCAGGCCGGACAGTTTGTGGCTGCCTTCCGGGGTCTGCATCAGGTATTCGAAACCCGGCAGGTTCGGGAAGCACGCCATGGTGGCGAACATGCCCTGGTGGGTATGGGTGCCGTTGGAGAAGAAGCGGTCGAACAGCAGGCCTTCCTTCGACAGTTTGTCGAGGTACGGCGTGATGTTGCCCGGGCCGCCCAACGCGCCGACCGAGTGACCGGCCATGCTTTCCATCAGGATCACGACCACGTTCTTGATCGGCAGGGTCTTGTCGGCCGGTGGTGTGTAGTCACGACGCACGGCGGCGGTTTCAGCATCCACCAGTTTTTCGTCTTTCATCACCAACATGTCACGCACGGTCTGCTGAGCCAGAGGCTGCGGCAGTGTGGCTTTCCAGATGTTGTCGCGATCTTCGGAGATCCGGCTCTTGGCCGCCGCGATCAGCGACAGCGTGCCGTTGAGGCCCAACTGGTTGGCGAAGTTCGAGTCGGTGGTGTAGACGTCACCCCAACGCAGCGGCGGTCCCTGGCGCAGGGTGCCCCGAGCGGCGACCACGCAGACCAGCAGACAGACCACGAACACGACGCCTCGCGCATACCAGGGGGCGATCTGACGCGTGCCGATGCTGCCGCCACTGAACGGGCCACGAGGCCGGGTCGCACGGTCGGCGCCCTTGAACGCCAGGGTCAGGATCAATGTGCCAAAGGCCCACGCCAGCAGATAGCGAACCACCGGGAAACCGTACCAGAGCATGCTCATCACGGTTTTCGGGTCTTCCTTCACGTACTGGAAGACCAGGCCATTGAGGCGCTGGTGGAACTCGCGGTAGAAGTCCATCTCCATCAGGCCGAGGAACAGCGCAATGCTCGACGCAATGGTCAGCCAGAACCGGAAGAACCCACGAGCAGCCATCGCCCGCGCGCTGAACAGTGCCAGCAACAGCGGAACGCTGAGGTAAACCACCAGGCGCAGGTCGAAACGCAGGCCGTTGGCGAACGCTTCAAGGAAAGTCGAAGCCGGGGTGTCGAGGATCATCGAGCGGTTGTAGACCAGCAGCGCAACACGCAGCAGGCTGAACATGACCATCATGATCAAGGCACATAGCAGCGTGTAGGCCAGATGCGATTTGACGGTCGGTTGCAGCAGGCGACTAGAAGCTCGCTGCTGATTCAGGGCGTCCGGGTTTGCCATGTCGTTTAAGGACCCATTGGAAGTTGAAGTTTCAAAAAATACAGCGGCGCCCTGCCCTCTATTGACCATTGCTTGGCCCCGGGGCTTGCGCGATGCGCAAATGTTGCACCATCACCCGCCTCATTGCCATTGATTACTGTTTGGCTGACAGATGCGGGCGGATTGTCTTGGAGGCTTTGTGAAAATTTTGTGCAACGCATATCCGGAAACACAATAAAGCCGCGCACGGCTGAAAACGCAAACGCCCCGAACCAGTCGGGGCGTTTTGCTGAACGACGCTGTAATTACTTCTCGGCGCGTTCTTTCAGGGCTTTCAGGGTATTGAATGGTGCATCGACCACGAACTTGTTGGCAATCATCGATGGCACGCTGCCGCCTGGCTCGGTGTGCACCTGATAGGTCACTTCGACCTGGTCACCCTTGGGCACGAACTTCCAGAACCCGTCGACTTTGGCGACGCGCACGAAACCTTTTTCTTCCGGAATGTATTTCGGTACACCTTCGAGCTTGCGGGTCATGCTTCCATCGGCGCCTTCAACGGTGGTGATGTGCAGCACCGAATCACGTGCCGTGACGGGCCACGGGGTATTGAATTGGGTATAGGTCCAGCTCTGGTCGCCTTCGTGCTTGAGCGACTTCTGCATTTTGCAGTCGTGAATCCAGGCACAGGCACCGGACGCGTCTTCTTGCAGAGCGCGCAGTTTGGCGACGGTGGTCTTCATCAAAGTGACGCCCTGATAGGCCTTGTAGTCCGAACCCGGTACTTCGGCCAGAGAGATCTTGATGCCGTCTTCGTTCTTGGCGACCTTCCAGTCTTCGGCCTGGGCAGCCGTAGCAGCCAGAACCGCAGTCAATCCACACAACACAGCGATACGATGCAGTGAACCCATGGTTTTATTCCTTATTGTTGAAGTTCCGTTGGTTGAACACATCACGCCGCCGTCATTTGCTCCCACCATCCCAGCAATTTGATCGCCTCGTCACTGCTACTGCCGCAGACTTCGATATCGGCTTCAAAAGCCGAACAGACTGCGGGGCGTTCGGGTTTGCCGAAGATGCTGCACAAGTTATCGACCGAAAGTTGCACGCAACGTTCGCCAGCGGCTTTGCCATGGGGCATACCGGGAATCGGTGAACTGATGGAAGGGGCAATGCAACAGGCGCCACAGCCTTCACGGCATTTCATGACGACGAGCTCCTCACGAGGTGTGATGTGTAAAAGGACAGGGCACAGAGTAACCGCTAAAACAGTTGTTTAAAATTACCCGGACCGGGGTTTTTTCATTCAAATCCGTGTGACTGACCAGTCTCCGACAAAGCGTCTGGCCAGCGGCTCACGGATGGGACGATTTACTGCTTGAACTCGAAATCCAAGGCCGCGCCTTCGACGTCCCGACGCTCTTCATTGCGCAGCTGCAATTGCATTTCGTTACTGAGCAGCCGACCGTTGAGCTGAAACGGGCTACTGCCGGACTTTTCACCAAACATTTGTGGCAGCAGCGCATCGTGACTGGGCAGCGGCACGGTGCCGATCGGTTTCAGTTCCTGGGCCATTTGCGGTGGCAGTCTCAAGTCAAGTTTGACGGGAGGCAGTTGGGTTTTCACCACTTCACTGGGCGCCTTCGACTTGGCGGCAATGGGTGGACGCTTTTTCACCACCGCCGTTGGCTTTTTCACCGTCGTGGCCTTTTTCGCAGGCAGCGGTTTTTTTGCGGTTGCGCTGGCGGCAGGTTTTTCCTGGGCAGCCGCTGCCATGACGCCTTCAGCGTGAACGGTCATCAACAGGCAAAGAAACAGGCAGACGGCAGGAAAAATCGGTTTCATGAACCCAACAGCAGTAACGGCAGAGGGCCATATGCTCGCCTGTTGCGCGCCACATGACAAGCTCCGCCGAGAACCTCCCTCCCGACTGCTCAGAAGCCGCCGGCCGTCTCCTGGCAAAGTTGCGTCGCCAGCATCCCCAACGTCATCAAGGCCCGTTCGGCTTCACGGTTCCAGGGTATGCCGCAGTTCAGCCGGATGCAGTGATTGAACTGTTCGGTGTTACTGAAGATAAGCCCCGGCGCAATACTGATGCCCTGCTGCAACGCCCGTACGTGCAATTCCTGGGTGTTGACCCGCCCCGGCAAACTGACCCACAAGATGAAGCCGCCGGTCGGCCGGGTCATCTGCGTGCCTTCAGGGAAGTATTGCTGAACGGCGAGCTGGAAGGCGCTGAGGTTCTTGCGGTATTCCTGGCGGATGTAGCGCAAATGTCGGTCGTAGCCGCCGTTTTCCAGATACGCCGCAATGCCCATTTGCGTAACACTGCACGCCGAATGGGTACTGAACGTCTGCAGGCGCTGGATTTCCTGCTGGTATTTGCCGGCAATCATCCAGCCGATCCGCACGCCCGGCGACAGGGTTTTGGAGAAGCTTGAACAATAGATGACCCGATCCAGCCGATCATAGGCCTTGAGTGATTTGGTACGCCCCTGCTCGAACATCAGTTCGCCGTAAATATCGTCTTCGACAATCTGGATGTCGAAATCAGACGCCAGGCGCAGCAATTGTTTCTGCCGCTCCTCGGGCATGGTCCCACCCAAGGGATTGCTCAGTCGCGTGGTCAGCACCAGCGCCTTGATCGACCATTGGTTGGCCGCCAGTTGCAGTGCTTCCAGGCTCATACCGGTGGCAGGATCACTCGGGATTTCGATCACTTTGAGGCCGAGCAAGTCGGCCAGTTGCAGCAGACCGTAATACGTCGGCGATTCGGCGGCGATCAGGTCGCCCGGCCGGGTCAATACCCGCAGTGACATCTGCAACGCGTCGACGCAGCCGTGGGTGATGACCACTTCGGAAGGATCGACTACCACGCCGGCATCGCGCATACGGATCGCCACTTGTCGGCGCAACGGTTCAAAACCGGGGCTGAACATGTAGCTGAAGGCTCGCGGGCTATGGAAACGAGTGACTTTGGCCAATTGCTGATGCAGCGCCCGCACCGGCAGGTAATCGACACTGGGCACTGCGGCACCCAACGGAAAAACACCCTCGCGGCGGGATTCGACCAACACTTGTTGAATGATGCTGCTGCGCGTGACCAGGCCAGGACGCTCGACCCGGGCGATGTCCGGCGTCGGCGCAGTCAGGGCCGGCGTCTGGTGAACGTAGTAGCCCGACTGCGGCCGGGCGCGGATCAGCCCTTGATCTTCAAGATTGGCATACGCCTGCAACACCGTCGCATGGCTGACGTTGAGCTGCGAGCTCATCTTGCGCACCGAAGGCACGCGCTCCCCCGGTTGATAGACACCACGGCGGATGTCTTCGGCCAGTTGTTGAGCAATACGTTGGTAGAGCAAGAGATTGGTCATGACGCAGCACTCGATTTCACGGGCATTTTATTCTTGTGTGAAACAATACCGGAACAGTTTAGAAGTGTACTGGGACAGTTGCCACAATAGTCGACCGTACAGTGCAGTGTCAGCAAAATCTGTACTGCTTTTTGCGATCAACCCTGCAAAAAGCAGACGAAAAAAAACCCGGCTCTGTCTGGCAGGCCGGGTTTGCTACAAGATTTCGGGGGTAATTCGCTTTCGCGAACCTACCTTTCCAAAGATGCTTAGCGGGCGGCGCCGAGCTGGCCTTTTTCGTCGGAGAACACAATTTCCACCCGACGGTTCTGCGCACGGCCACGCTCGGAAGCGTTTACGTCCACCGGGTATTCATCGCCGTAGCCTTCAACTTGAATGCGTTTGTCGTCGATGCCCAAATCCATCAGGACGTCAGCCACCGATTGCGCACGGTCACGGGACAGCTTGAGGTTGTCCTGCTTGCCGCCGGTGCTGTCGGTATAGCCTTCGATCCGCACCACGCGTTTCGGATTGAGCTGCAGGAACTGAACAATCTTCAGCACCACACGGTTGGCCGAATTTTTCAGCTCGGCTTCACCGGTATCGAACAGCACATCGCCCAAGGTCATCACCAGGCCACGATCCGTCTGGGTGGTCGCCAGCGCGACAATCTGCTCTTCAAGCCACTTGCCCTGTTGCTGAACGCTGAGCAATTTGGATTCGCGCAGTGCCAGTTGCAGACGCTGACGCTCCAGTTCGAGCTTCGCCGCGCGCTCTTCGTTGAGCACCAGATTGGTGTGCTCCCGGGCAATTTCGCTGTAGCGCTGGCTCAGGTAGGCGTAATGCACCACGTCCGAACCGCTGCCCCAATAGCTGGACAGACGATCGGCGCGGGCCAGCGACTCACCGGCGCGGATCACGTCCTTGGGCGCGATGCGCAGCACATTGGAGTCTTCCTTGACCTTCTGGAAGTCGGCGCCCGCTTCTTGCAAAGCGGCGTCACTGTGCTGGCCAGCGCAGCCATACAGGCTGGTGCAGCCGACGAGGATCAAGCTGGCGAGCGCTTTCGACTTCAGGCTCATTGGGCATCTCCCAGTTGCTTGCGCAGACGGGTGATACGGGTATTGAGCACGTTCAATTGCTCCTCGCTCTTGAGGGTCAACACCTTGGCTTCGGCCAGGCGCGCGTCCAGTTCGGCCTGCTCGGCCCGCATGCGCGCATGTTTGTAGGACTGCTCGGTCATATTGCTTTGGGCACGGGCGAATTTTTCTTCGGCCAGTTTCATTTCCGGCATGTCGTCGGCGGTGGCGCCCACGGCTTTTGCCTGGACGAGTGCCTGTTCGGTCAGGCGAATCTGTTCATTCGGCGCCGGATCGGCTGCACAACCCGCCAGAGCCAGAACGGCCAGGGCAGCGAAAAGAGGTCGAATACTCACTAAGAATCCCTACTGTTTTGGGGTACTGACAGGTTGTTGCTGCTGCTGTTGCTGCGCTTTCCAACGCTCGATATTGCGTTGCAACGCGGTGTCCGTCAGTCCTGAGGCGGGCAATTCTGTCATCTTTTTGGCCAGCTGTCCGCGCAACCACGGATCGTTGCAGGCGGAGTTATGGGAAACCGCGAGGTACAGACCGGGTTTGTCGATTGGCTCGGCACGGGGGACCAGGTCATTGGCCATGCTCAGCGCCTGCGCGGCCGCCATGCCGGAGTAGCGTCCGGCGAGTACAAATTCCACCTCGCCCAAGAGTAATTTCTGAAAGGCCTGGGTCAGGTTGGGCGTACGGGTGAGGGTCAATTGCTGATCGGCAAAAGTGCCGAAATCCGGGGTCATTCGAGACTTTTCCGACAATGCGCCGGGATGGCCGTGGAGGTCCTGGGCCTGGTTGTAGATCAATGCCGAGTCTTTGCGAGTCCAGACGAGGTAATCGTTTTCCAGCAACGGCGGATGAATGTAATCCAGGGTTTCCAGTTCGCTCACGGTCAACGTTGCATCGGCCAACATGTCCATGCGCCCGCTGCGTACTTCGTCCAGCGCCTGGGCGCGTTTGCCGGCATACAGCAACTCGACCTTGATGCCCAACTCCCCCGCCACTTGCTGCAACAGGTCAGCACTGGCACCGATCAGCTTTTTAGGGTTTTGCGGGTCTTGCCACAAATACGGTGGTGCATCCGGGCTGCCGGTCACAATCAGTCGATCGCACTTGCCCGCCGCATTGGACAAGGTCGGCAACATCGTCAGGCCCAGCAATAACGACCAGCCACACACGCGACGCAGATCCATGGCAACACTCTCCCACTCAACTCCGGAACAAAAAAAAAGCCCGACCAAAAGGTCGGGCTCTTTATAAGTCAGGCCGCTGGATTAGACCAGCTTCTCGAACTCGGGGATTGCTTCGAACAGGTCTGCCACCAGGCCATAATCGGCCACCTGGAAGATCGGCGCTTCTTCGTCCTTGTTGATCGCAACGATCACTTTGGAGTCTTTCATGCCGGCCAGGTGCTGGATCGCGCCGGAGATACCGACCGCGATGTACAGCTGTGGAGCAACGATCTTGCCGGTCTGACCGACCTGCATGTCGTTGGGTACGAAACCTGCGTCGACCGCGGCGCGGGAAGCACCGACAGCAGCGCCCAGCTTGTCAGCCAGGGCGTACAGGTGTTTGAAGTTGTCGCCGTTCTGCATGCCACGACCGCCGGAAACGACGATTTTGGCAGCGGTCAGTTCCGGACGATCGGACTTGGCCAGCTCTTCGCCAACGAAGCTGGAGATCGCAGCATCGTGAGCAGCAGCAACGGACTCAACCGCAGCCGAACCGCCTTCAGCAGCAACCGGGTCGAAACCGGTGGCACGCACGGTGATGACTTTCACCGAAGCGTTGGACTGAACGGTCGCGATGGCGTTACCGGCGTAGATCGGGCGCTTGAAGGTGTCAGCGCTTTCGACCGAGATGATCTCGGAGATCTGGTCAACGTCCAGCGCAGCGGCAACGCGCGGCAGGATGTTTTTGCCGTTGGAAGTCGCGGCAGCCAGGATGTGGCTGTAGCCCTTGCCCAACTCTGCAACCAGAGGCGCTACGTTTTCCGGCAGTTGGTGAGCATAGGCAGCGTTGTCAGCTACCAATACTTTGCTCACGCCAGCGATTTTCGCAGCAGCTTCAGCCACGGCGCCAACGCCCTGGCCTGCAACCAGAACGTGGATGTCACCACCGATTTTAGCAGCGGCAGCCACGGTGTTCAGTGTGGCCGGGGCCACTACTTTGTTGTCGTGTTCAGCAATAACCAAGATAGTCATTTAGATTACCTTCGCTTCGTTTTTCAGTTTCTCGACCAGTTCAGCCACCGACTTGACCTTGATACCCGCGCTGCGTGCAGCAGGCGCTTCGACTTTCACGGTCTTGTTGGTGGAGGCGGTGGAAACGCCCAAAGCGTCCGGAGTCAGCACTTCGAGAGGCTTCTTCTTGGCTTTCATGATGTTTGGCAGGGACGCGTAGCGCGGCTCGTTCAAACGCAGGTCGGTGGTGACGATGGCCGGCAGTTTCAGGGAAACTGTCTGCGCGCCGCCGTCGACTTCGCGAGTCACGGCAACGCTGTCGCCGCTGATTTCGACTTTCGACGCGAACGTGCCCTGACCGTAGCCGCTCAATGCAGCGAGCATCTGGCCAGTCTGGTTGTTGTCGCTGTCGATGGCTTGTTTGCCAAGGATCACCAGCTGCGGCTGTTCCTTGTCGACAACGGCCTTCAGCAGTTTGGCAACGGCCAGAGAAGTCAGGTCTTCGGCGGATTCGACGAGGATGGCGCGGTCGGCACCCAGAGCCAGCGCGGTGCGCAGTTGCTCTTGAGCGGTGGACGGGCCGACGGAGACGACGACGATTTCAGTCGCAACGCCTTTCTCTTTCAGGCGTACGGCTTCTTCCACGGCGATCTCGCAGAACGGGTTCATCGACATCTTGACGTTGGCAAGATCGACGCCGGAATTGTCCGCCTTGACGCGGACCTTGACGTTGTAATCCACAACGCGTTTGACAGCTACAAGAACCTTCATGGATTCCTCGTTACTCTCCGGTGAAAAGAAAGTCGCCTAGGCGAACCTGGCGGTTGATGCTCATCGGGCGCAAGGGCACCTCTAAAAACGCCGGCAAACGTGTCAAGTGACCATCGCTCATGAAGTGCATGACCGTTCGTCAGTGGTGACCAACGAGTCATTCAATATCGCGACGTGTAAACTGCGAGCCAAACCTGAGCTGCGCATCACTTGCCACTGCCATCGCCCTGTCTTTAGAGGTGCTCTTGAAACCAACAGTCAGCCTACGGCGAGCGCAAAACCGACCGTATCTTGACCGGAACGCCTATTCCGGTCAATACGGCAAAATGGCCGTTCGTAAGCCGCGTGACTTTGATTTCTCTGGCTTTGAGCCAATTCAAACAAACGTTTGTATTGGACGCTAGGAGTGGTGTAGATATAATGCGCCACCCAGAGAGAAAGGTGACTAATCGATTGTCCCCTCCCAGCATCAGTGCAGGGATTCATGGATGCGACACCAAACCTCCAATTAGAAAAAAACTGTTGAGCCTTGAGTAGGAGATAACCTGTGGAACGCGAATACATGGAATTCGACGTCGTCATCGTCGGTGCCGGCCCCGCTGGTCTTTCCGCTGCCTGCCGCTTGAAGCAGAAGGCTGCTGAAGCCGGTAAGGAAATCAGCGTCTGCGTGGTCGAAAAAGGCTCCGAAGTCGGTGCTCACATTCTGTCCGGTGCCGTGTTCGAACCACGCGCCCTGAACGAACTGTTCCCGGACTGGAAAGCACTCGGCGCCCCGCTGAACACGCCGGTCACCCGCGATGACATCTTCGTTCTCAAGAATGCTGAAAGCGCGCAAAAGATTCCTGACCTCTTTGTGCCCAAGACCATGCACAACGAAGGCAACTACATCATCTCCCTGGGCAACCTGTGCCGCTGGCTGGCTCAGCAGGCCGAGAACCTGGGCGTGGAAATCTACCCGGGCTTCGCTGCCCAGGAAGCGCTGATCGACGAGAATGGCGTGGTTCGCGGGATCATCACCGGTGACCTGGGCGTTGACCGCGAAGGCCATCCGAAAGAAGGCCTGTACACCCCGGGCATGGAACTGCGTGGCAAATACACGCTGTTCGCCGAGGGCTGCCGTGGCCACATCGGCAAGCAACTGATCCAGCGTTTCAACCTCGACAGTGAAGCCGACGCCCAGCACTACGGCATCGGCCTGAAGGAAATCTGGGAAATCGACCCGGCCAAGCACCAGCCAGGCCTGGTGGTTCACACCGCCGGCTGGCCGCTGGACATCATGGGCACCGAGAACACCGGTGGTTCGTTCCTCTACCACCTGGAAAACAACCAGGTGGTCGTCGGCCTGATCGTCGATCTGTCCTACAGCAACACGTACCTGTCGCCGTTCGACGAGTTCCAGCGCCTCAAGCATCACCCGGTGCTCAAGCAGTACCTGGAAGGCGGCAAGCGCGTCAGCTACGGCGCGCGTGCCATCTGTAAAGGTGGCCTGAACTCGCTGCCGAAAATGGTCTTCAAGGGCGGCGCGCTGATCGGTTGCGACCTCGGCACCCTGAACTTCGCCAAGATCAAAGGCAGCCACACCGCGATGAAGTCCGGCATGCTCGCCGCTGAATCCGTGGCCGAGGCGCTGTTCGCTGAAAAAGACAGCACCGAAGAGTTGACCACTTACGTCGACGCCTTCAAAAAGAGCTGGCTCTACGACGAGCTGTTCGCCAGCCGCAACTTCGGCCCGGCGATCCACAAGTTTGGCGCCATCGTCGGCGGCGGTTTCAACTGGCTGGACCAGAACATCTTCGGCGGCAAACTGCCGTTCACCTTGCACGACACCAAGCCGGATTACGCTTGCCTCAAGCTGGCGGCCGACTGCAAGAAGATCGACTACCCGAAACCGGACGGCAAAATCAGCTTCGACAAACTCAGCTCGGTGTTCATCTCCGGTACCAACCACGAAGAAGAACAGCCTTGCCACTTGAAGCTGACCGACCCAAGCATCCCGATCAGCAAAAACCTGCCGCTGTACGATGAACCTGCCCAGCGTTACTGCCCGGCCGGCGTATACGAAGTGATCACCAAGGAAGACGGCGAGAAGCGCTTCCAGATCAACGCCCAGAACTGCGTTCACTGCAAGACCTGCGACATCAAGGACCCTGCACAGAACATCACCTGGGTGACACCGGAAGGTGCTGGCGGCCCGACTTACCCGAACATGTAAGCCGAACCTCTGAACATCAAGGCTCCCGAAATGGGGGCCTTTTTGTTGCCCGCGATTTCACCGACACCACAAATCCCCCTGTAGGAGTGAGCCTGCCAACTCAGGCAGCGCGCTCATCCCCCGGATTACGCTCGAAGTAGCGCTTGTACTCCCGACTGAACTGCGACGTACTCTGATACCCCACCCGATGCGCCACCTGCGCCACGCCCAAGCCTTCAGACAGCAACAACTGCTGCGCCTTGAGCAAACGCAAGCGCTTCAGATACTGCACCGGCGACAACAACGTGCTGCGTTTGAAATGCTCGTGAAACGTCGACGCACTCATGTTCGCGCAACTGGCCAGCGTCTCGACATTCAGCGGCTCGGTGTAATGTGCATGCAGATGACTGAGCGAAGCCGCGACCCGGGCGAATTGCCCTTGTTGCTCCACCAGTGCACGCAACACATCGGCTTGCGGCCCGCGCAACGCGACGAACAGCAACTCACGCAAACGCGCCTGCCCCATCACTTGGCATTCCAGCGGATCGTGCAGGCAACGCAGCAACCGTTCGACACACCCGCGCATCGCGTCGTCGAGTACCGTCGAGGTCATCGACTCCAGCGTCTGTGCCGCAATACTGCGCCCCGCCACCAGCCCCATGGCCAACACCAATTCGCCGAGCAACGTGCGGTCGATCGCGATGGAAATCCCCAGCATCGGCCCCTCCGGCGCGGCAAAGGTTTCGCACTCGAACGGCACCGGCAAGGCCTGAATCAGATAATGGCCGGCGCCGTACTCCAGCGTGCGCGGGCCCAGGTATGCCAATTTGCTGCCCTGGACGATGATGACCAGACTCGGCTCATAGATCTGCGGACCACGGGCCACATCGCAACTGGCGCGCAATACCTGCACGCCCGGCAACGCGGTGGGCGCGAAGCCGTCGCGAGTGGTCAGCGGCTGGATCAGCGAAACCAGCGTGGCATTGGCATCGAGATGTCGGGTCAACAACATGGGAGCTCTTCACAAAAATGTCGCGGAAAAAGGGATGAAAGCATCTTCGCAGGTCTGACCGCGCATTTGATCAATCCAGCGTGGATGCCGGAGGAATAGGCATGACACCCGGAGGAATCGCCATGGTCGATGCCAGGTGCGGCGCCCAGAATGCACCGCCTCACTTGTCACTGCTTTAGCGAGGTTCCTCATGTACACCGCCATCGGATACGCCGCCCAGTCGGCCACCACTCCCCTCGCCCCCGTGAAATTCGAACGCCGCAGCCCTCGGGCCGACGACGTGGCGATCGAAATTCTCTACTGCGGCGTCTGCCACTCCGACATCCACCAGGCCCGCAACGAGTGGGGCATTGCCGTGTACCCGCTGATGCCCGGCCACGAAATCGTCGGCAAAGTCACCGCCATCGGTGCGAACGTTACCCAGCATAAAATCGGCGATCTGGTTGGTGTCGGTTGCATGGTCGATTCCTGCCGCAGCTGCGAAGCCTGCCAGTCCAACCTTGAGCAATATTGCCTCGAAGGTCCGACCATGACCTACGCCACCCCGGACCGGGTCGATGGCAGCAACACCATGGGCGGCTACTCGGACAGCATCGTGGTCAGCGAGCACTTTGTCGTGCGCATCCCGGAAAAACTCGCACTGGCCAGCGCCGCACCGATCCTGTGTGCCGGCATCACCACCTATTCGCCGCTCAAGCATTACGGGGTCAAGGCCGGCGACAAGGTCGGGATCCTCGGCATGGGCGGCCTCGGCCACATGGGCATCAAGTTCGCCAAGGCGATGGGCGCCGAAGTGACGCTGTTCACCCGCTCGGCGAGCAAGGCCGAAGAAGGTCGTCGCCAGGGTGCGGACCACGTGATCGTGTCCACCGATGCCGACCAGATGAAAGCCGCTGCCGGCTACTTCGACTTCCTGCTCGACACCATTCCGGTGCAGCACGATCTCAACCCGTACCTCGACACCCTGCGTTTCGATGGCGTGCACATTCTGGTGGGTCTGATCGAACCGATCGATCCGCCGGTCCATGCCGCCAAACTGGTGTTGGGCCGTCGTGTGCTCGCCGGTTCGCTGATCGGCGGCATCGCAGAAACCCAGGAAGTGCTGGATTTCTGCGCCGAACACAACATCACCTGCGACATCGAAATGCTCGACATCCGCCAGATCAACGAGGCTTACGCCCGCATGATCGCCGGTGATGTGAAGTACCGCTTCGTGATCGACATGGCGACCTTGAAGGTCTAAACCTTCGCGCCGAGTTCTGCCGAGAGCCGGGCTGTGACCCCTTTTATCAGGGGGATCAGCTCGGCCATTTTTTCCAGCGGCATATAAGGCACGGTGCTGGCGATGCTGATGCCGGCGACGATGCGCTTGCTGGCATCACGGATCGGCGCCGCCACACAGCGGATCGACGGCTCGTTGTCTTCCAGATCGAAGGCGTAGCCACCCGCCACATACTCGACCATGCGCTGCTGAAACTGCTCCCAGGATTGCTCCGGGTGCTGCGGCCAAAACAGATTTTTCCCACCCGCTGGCAAGCTGACTTCGTACAGCCGTTGCCATTCTTCCTGCGAGTCATCAAGCATCAAGGCCTTGCCGATCCCGGTGCGGGCCAACGGCATGCGATGGCCGACCCGCGAACGCATTTCCGGGCCATTGCGCCCCGGATTCTTGTGCAGGTACAGCACCTCGTCACCTTCGCGGATCGCCAGGTGAATGGTGTCACCGGTCAACGCCGACAACTCATCCAGATACGGCCCGGCCAAGGTCACCAGCGGCAACTCTTCGCGCGCCTGGAAACCCAGTTCGATCAGCTTCGGCCCCAACAGATAACCGACTTGCGGCACCACACGCAGGTAACGCTCGTCCACCAGGCAACTGGCCAGACGATGGGTGGTGCTGCGCGTCGTGCCGATCAGCCGGGCGATTTCCTTGAGATCGCGGGCGCCGCTGGCCACGGCCTGAACCACACCCAGGCCACGAAGCAGTGTCTGGGTGCCGGTCGGGGCGGCGTCCTTGGCGATTTTTGGGGCGTCTTCCTGCATATCCAGCCTTTACCGTTGAGCGAGTGAACGGGCGGCATTATGGTCGCCCGATGCCTGCCACTACAACTTGATACGCTCGACTTTGCCCACCAGCAAGATGTAGGAAAGCGCGCCAATCAATGCCAGCACCGAGATGTAGGTAATCGCCGGGGCAAACGAATCCCCGGTCGCCAGGAAACCGATGACAATCGGCGTGGTAATCGCCGACAGGTTGCCGATGAAGTTGAACACCCCGCCGGTCAGTCCCAGCAAACGCGCCGGTGCCAGCGTTGACACCAGTGACCAGGTGATCGACGCCAGCCCGTTGCCGAAGAACGCCAGTGCCAGGAACGCAATCACCAGCGGCGTCGACTCGACGAAGTTGGCGCCGATGATCGAGGTGGAAATCAGCAGGCCGCCAATGATCGGCAGCTTGCGAGCGAAACCCACCGTGTAACCGCGACGAATCAGGAAGTCGGAGAAGAACCCTGAGCACAACACGCCGACGAAGGCCGCGAGAAACGGCAACGACGCCAGCAGACCGGACTTGATGAAGTCCATGCCGCGATACTTCACCAGGTAGGTCGGGAACCACGTCAGGAAAAACCACAACGTCGAGTTGAGGCAGAACTGGCCGAGGTAGATGCCCCACAGTTTGCGTTTGGTCAGGACAACCCCTAGGTCGGTCCAGCTGAATTTCGCTTTGACTTTGGCTTGCTCGGCCTGGATATCCACCAACCCGCCGCCCTCGCGGATCAGGTCGATTTCGGCGTCGTTGGCGCCTTTGAAATCACGGGGCTCGCGGTACACCGCGTACCAGATCACCGCCCACAGAATGCCCACCGCACCGGTGCTGACGAACACCATGTGCCAGCCGAATTCGTGCTGAAGCCAAGCGAGAACCGGCGTCAGGAAGGCCAGGCCGACAAACTGCCCGGAGGTGTAGAAACCGATGGCCGTGGCGCGCTCGCGCTCGGGGAACCAGGTGGTGACCACGCGGCTGTTGATCGGGTACGCCGGCGCTTCCAGGGCCCCGACCGCCATGCGCAGGACGAACAGCGCGATGAAGCTGGCGGCGAAACCGAGCATCACGGTGGCAATCGACCACAGCAGCAAGGCGACGCTGTAGAGGATGCGTGGCGGCACACGGTCCACCAGCCAGCCACCGGGGATCTGCATGGCGGCGTAGGTCCAGCCGAAAGCCGAAAAGATCAGCCCGACGTGGATCGGATCGATGCCCAGTTCGCTGGTCAGCGCCGGGGCGGCGATGGAGAGGTTGCTGCGGTCCAGGTAGTTGATCACCACGGTGATGAACAGCAGGACCATGATGAAAAATCGCTTGCGACTGGGCGTCACCAACGACGCTTGCCCGGCGAGGGTTTGCGGTTGCATGAGGAGTGCCTCTTCTTATGTTTATTGAGGTCGTTCGAAAGACTGGCGCAGGCCTCTTGCAGGAGTGAGCCTGCTCGCGACAGAGGTGTGTCATTCAGCATTGATGTCACTGACACACCATCGCGAGCAGGCTCACTCCTACAGGGGATAGTGGTGAGTCAGAAAGCACTCACCACTCAGCAAAACTACCATCGGCATGGCGCCAGATCGGGTTGCGCCAGCGGTGGCCGACCGCCGCGCGTTCGATCACGTATTCCTCGTTGATCTCGATCCCCAGCCCCGGGCCATTCGGAATCTTCACGAAGCCTTTGTCGTAATCGAACACCCGCGGATCTTTCACGTAATCGAGCAGGTCATTGCTCTCGTTGTAGTGGATGCCCAGGCTCTGTTCCTGGATGAACGCGTTGTAGCAAACCGCGTCCAGTTGCAGGCACGCCGCCAGCGCAATCGGCCCCAGCGGGCAATGCAGCGCCAGCGCCACGTCATAGGCTTCGGCCATGTTGGCGATCTTGCGGGTCTCGGTGATGCCGCCGGCATGCGACGCATCCGGCTGGATGATGTCGACGTAACCTTCACTCAGCACACGTTTGAAATCCCAGCGCGAGAACAGGCGCTCACCGAGGGCAATCGGGGTGCTGGTCAGCGGCGCCAGTTCTTTCAGCGCCTCGTAGTTTTCGCTGAGCACCGGCTCTTCGATGAACATCAGTTTGTACGGATCGAGCTCCTTCATCAGCACCTTGGCCATTGGCTTGTGCACCCGGCCATGGAAGTCGACGCCGATGCCGACGTTCGGCCCGACCGCGTCACGCACGGCAGCGACGTTGGCCAGGGCGAGGTCGACCTTCTCGAAGGAATCGAGGAATTGCAGCTCTTCGGTGCCGTTCATTTTCACCGCCGTGAAACCACGGGAAACCGCTTCTTTCGCCGCACGAGCGGTGTCTGCCGGCCGGTCGCCGCCGATCCACGAATACACACGAATCTTGTCGCGCACCTGACCACCGAGCAGATCGCTGACCGACACGCCCAGGGCCTTGCCCTTGATGTCCCACAGCGCCTGATCGATACCGGCCAGCGCGCTCATGT
Source organism: Pseudomonas sp. S2_B07 (assembly GCF_054668435.1). NCBI lineage: Bacteria > Pseudomonadati > Pseudomonadota > Gammaproteobacteria > Pseudomonadales > Pseudomonadaceae > Pseudomonas > Pseudomonas sp. S2_B07. Next base: position 5,405,896 of record NZ_CP162769.1, on the reverse strand, counting down.
GGATCGCACCGCCCCGGTAGAAGCCGCCGCGATAGAGCACGGTCCAGATGTCTTCGATATTGCGTGGGTCTTTGCCGATCAGATAGTCGGACAATTCTTCAACGGCCGCCGCCACGGTGTGGGCGCGACCTTCAACCACAGGCTCGCCCCAACCGGTCACGCCCTCGTCGGTTTCGACCTTGAGGAAGCACCAGCGCGGCGGAACGATGAAGGTGGTCAGTTTGGTAATTTTCATTGTCTTGTCTCTCTTATTAGAGGCAGCGCTCACCGCGCCAAAAAGTCTTAGCGAAGGGCTTTCCAGGCAGCCACGTAGGCCTTGGCATTGACGGCCACGTCCTCTGGTGTCATTCCCGGTTTGAACAAGCCGGAACCGAGACCGAAACCTTTGACGCCCGCGTCGATAAACACCTGCATGTTGTCGGGCGTGATCCCACCGACCGGCGCCAGAATGGTCCCGGCGGGCAATACCGCGAGCCAGGCTTTGACGACTGCCGGCCCCATCTGCTCGGCAGGAAACATCTTCAGCACGTCGGCACCTTCGGCCAACGCGGCAAACGCTTCGGTCGGTGTCGCCACACCCGGCGACAGGAACAACCCCGCCGCTTTCGCTGCGCGCAGCACTTTCGGGTCGCTGTGCGGCATGACGATCACTTGGCCGCCAGCGGCTTTCACCTGCTCGACCTGCTCCGGTGTCAGCACCGTGCCGGCGCCGATCAGGCAATCGGCGGGCAAGGTGCTGCGCAGGATGCGGATACTTTCGTACGGTTCAGGGGAATTGAGCGGCACTTCGATGACGCGAAATCCGGCGGCGTACAGGACTTCGCCGATGGCCGCCGCTTCTTCCGGGCGCAGGCCACGCAGGATCGCGATCAGGCCGTTTTGCGCCAAGGCGTGTTTGAGCATGTCAGACCTCCAGTCAGGTTTAACGGGATGGGTTGGAAGTGATCAGTCCGGCGGCAAGCGCCAACTGCCACAACCCGCGTTCAGTGGCTTGTTCGGCCAGCGTCACCCGGGCAAACCCGCAGGCGTCGAGGGCCCGGCTGTAGCGGGCACAGAGGTGGGCATTACCGATGAGGATGATCGAAGGCAGGTGCACGCTATTGCGCCGACGCCGCTGGGCCGTCGCCAGCGCCGACAGCTCATGACCGATCAACAAGCCCGACAGATAATCCGCCTGGGCCGTGGCGCTCAGATCACCGGTCAGCCCCAGGCTGCGGGCACTGAACACCGTCGACAGCGGACCGATTTCGCCGTCTGGCGACAACGCCACTTGCACACCACGATCAAAAGCCTGGCCATCGAAGGACGCGCCCTGCTGCTGGGTGCGCCCCAAAATGCTGTGTTCGCTGAGCACGGCGAAGATTTCGCCGGTCATGAAGGTATCGAAATGCACGATGCAGCCGTCGGCCACTTCCACCCATTTCGAATGACTGCCCGGCAGGCCGATCAACAGGTCGCTGCCCGCCTCGCTCGACAGGGTTTGCAGAACACCAAGGACCTGGGTTTCTTCGCCGCGCATGACATTTGGCAAACGCGACCGCTGAATCACACCCGGCACGATGTGCACATCGACACCGCGAAGACTGCGAACCGTTTGCAGGGAAGTGCCGAGATTGGCGACGTTCGCCGGTGTATCGCGGTAAGCCGCTTCACGCCAACCCTGGGCACTGCCGACCATGCCGCAGGCAATCACCGGCAAATCCGGCTGTGCATCGAGCCAGTCACCGCACGCCTCATCGAAGGCCAGTTCGAAACCGTCGGCGCATTCCTGACCGTTAATGATTCGCGGCGTGCGCGGCAGCTGCATGATCCCCGACGACAGCGAACGCTGTTCGAGCACCTGGCCACCTGCGGCGAGTTTGTAAGCACGTAATGAGGTTGTCCCCCAATCGAGCGCGATCAATTGCGCCAGCATCGCTTCACCTGTTTTGTTTATTGGCAGTGAGTGAGCCGGACTATAAACCCGGAAGCAGGATAATCTCAATATATAAATATCACTCCCATATATTGGGATCAGCGCAAAAAAAATCGCAGCTCATGGCTGCGATCTTTTAAACGACAAGGCTGACGATCAATTACCCTCGGCAAACTCGCGCAACACCTTTCCATCCATCCGATACCGAACCCACTCTTCCTGCGGCTGCGCGCCCAGCGATTTATAAAACTCGATCGCCGGTTTGTTCCAGTCCAGCACGCTCCACTCAAACCGTCCGCAATCATTGGCGCAGGCGATTTTCGCCAGGTGGCGCAGCAAGGTTTTACCCGCCCCGCCGCCGCGTTGTTCAGGGGTGATGTAAAGGTCTTCGAGGTACAGGCAGTTGCTGCCGAGCCAGGTGGAGTAGCTGAAGAAGAATACGGCGAAGCCGATCGGCAGGCCGTCGCGCAGGCAGATCAGGCCGTGGGCGGTGGCGCCTTCGCTGAACAGGCTGCGCTCGATGTCGGCGACGCTGGCGATGACTTCGTGGCGGGCACGTTCGTAGTCGGCCAGTTCAGTGATGAACCCGAGGATTTGCGGTGCATCGCTGGGGGTCGCCGGGCGGATCTCGATCGTCATGGGGACGTGCCTTCGTCAAAGGTTGAAAACGCCATACTAAGTTGCCACGCTGCGTCCGTCACATGGGAAATTGATCCTGAATCATGGCCCAGCTGCTACACAGGGTTGTGTTGTGGCTGAAAACTTTTTCACTTAACAGGATGTTTATGAACACTGATGCTTTCGCGCCACTGCAAATCCTCGCCGCTGACTTGCTGCCCCATGCGCTGGAGCCTTCAGAGGACGGCGCCCATGACCTGTCGCATTTGCAGAGGGTCTGGCACAACGCGCGCACAATTCACGCGCAGGAAGGCGGCGATCTTGAGGTGTTGCTCGCGGCGGTGCTGTTGCATGATTGTGTGGCGGTGGAGAAGAACTCTCCGCTGCGTTCGCGAGCATCACGACTGGCCGCCGAAAAAGCATCTGTCGTATTGGCCGACCTGAATTGGTCACGCGCCAACATCAGCGCAGTGGCCCACGCCATCGAAGCTCACAGCTTCTCCGCCAACATTCCCGCGGCATCGCTCGAAGCGCAAATCATGCAGGACGCTGACCGCCTTGATTCCCTCGGCCTGCTCGGTGTCGCGCGCACGTTCTACGTTGCCGGGCGCATGGGCAGCGCGTTGTACGACCCGCTGGACCCGGACGCACAGCATCGCGACTACGACGATAAACGCTTTTGCCTCGACCATTTCCAGACCAAGCTGCTGCACCTGGCGGACGGCTTCCAGACCGCAACCGGTCGAGACCTGGCGCAGATCAGGCATAAGCGCCTGAAGGGTTTCATGGAGCAATTCAAGGAAGAGATCGGCGCCTGCTGAAGGCGATACTCCGGCGAGCACTAACCCTGAAATCGGTAACCACAGACCTAACATCGGTGCCCTCCGTGATAGATAGATAACGCTCACGTCTATCGGGTCAAGGAACCGCGTCATGTCCAGCGCAACACCCCCAGTCTCCAGCCGGTTGTTCGGTCTGTTTTGCCTCGCCAGCTATTTGCTGTCGCTGTCCTATGGCGCAACGTTTTTACTGTCGTTGCTGATCGGCTCACGCGGCGGCAATGAACACGATGCCGGCAGCGTGATTTCGGCGGCCATGCTCAGCACCTTTGCGGCGGTGATCGTCTCCGGGCATTTGTCTGACTGGCTCGGTGCTGCGCGGTCGATTGCCGTGTTTGGCGTGTTGCTGGTGGCGGCCAGTCTCGGCTTCGCCTTGACCCCGGGCTTCGGCAACCTGCTGCTGTTTTTCGGACTGTTGCTGGGGCTGGGTTGGGGCGTGTTCTACACCCTCGGGCCGATCATCGTGGCCAGCCTGGTGACGTCGGCCCAACGCGCCAAATACTTTGCGTTGCTGTCGGGCAGCATGATGACCGGGATTGGCAGCGGCCCGTTGCTGGGCCGTGCCGCCAGCGCCCTCGGTTATCCGGTGACCGCCGCGTTTTACCTCGCCGCACTGGCCAGCCTGATCGGCGTTTTACTGTTCTGGCGACTGGATGCACAGCTCAAGAAAGCGCCCGCGCCTGCCACTTCGGTCGCACGGATTTCCTGGCGCGCAACGGCTCAAGTGCTGTCGTCCAAAGCTGTGTTCCCGATCATCATGGTCGGTCTCGGCGGTTGCGTGTTCGGCGGTCTGTCGAGCTTCCAGACCAGTTACGCCGCATCCCGTTCGCTGGACTACTCACTGTTCTTTTTCGGCTTCATGGGCGCGGCGATCAGCAGCCGCATGTTGATCGCAGGCATCGTGGTCAAGCGTGACCCGTTCCGCGCCTCCTGCCTGTTGTCGGGCCTGATGATGGGCTCGATTGTGGTGTTTGGTTTCGTGGTCGACAGCGGGTTCAGCTATGTACTGGCGGCGGTGATGCTCGGTGTCGGATACGGGCTGACCTATTCGGTGATCAATGGCCTGGCGGCCAACGAAGCGCCGCACGGCACGACCTCACAAGCCTTGCTGTTGTTCAGCCTCGCCTACTTCATCGGTGTGTTTGGATTTCCTTTGCTGGCGGGGACAATCATCGTTGAACACGGGATGCCGACGCTGCTGCTGACCGTGTTGGCCGTGGCTGTCCTGAACTGGCTGATCACCGTGGGCCGGTTGATCTGGCGTCGGTTTGCGCCGGCTAAAGCCGTGCAGCCAGCCTAGACCGTTCGTCGTTCCTCAGGCACCAATGCAAATCCCGGGCGGACCAACATCAGGTAAGGACTCTATTAAACGGAGACGATGCCATGTTCATGTCCAGGTTGACCGCCCTCGCCCTCACCACGCTGCTGTCCTCTGCCGCATTCGCCGCGACACTCGCTGAAGGAACCGGCCCGACCAACCCGGTCGAGGGCCCGAAAGCGCCCGCCATCCAAAGCGCACCCGGTATGAACACCAACGGCTCCGGCATCGACAACAGCCTGCCGCCCTCCACGGGCACTGACCCACGGACTCAGGGCAACGACGCCGGCCGTCAAGGCGGGCTGAATTTGCCCGACACGCGCACACCCGATAACGCCGGCAGTGGCATCGGCTCGAAAACCACCACCGGCGGCTCGGGTTCCGAAGGGGCCGCCAATCAATAGCTCGCCGCCGCGAGCAACCTCTCCACCACCATCCAGAGGTAAGCATGAACGACGATAACAACCTGGAAAAAGAAGTCCTGATCCGCCTGCTGCACGCCCACCCAAGTGGCTTGGGCAAGGAGGTCCTGGACAATTATCGCGGGGAGAAAGTCGTGGCCAGCACCCTCGCCGCCCTGCAGGACCGAGGGCTGATTCAACACGGCCACGTGACGTGCAACGAAGCGGGTGAGCACTCGCTGAACCTGCCGATCAAGCTCAGTTGCGCCGGGGTTGAAGCGGCACGCAAACTGGAAATCTGAACACTCTGAAGCCAGGAGAGATCCCATGCCTCGTGGAAGCAAAGACAAATACACCGCCGAGCAAAAGCGCAAGGCCGAGCACATCGAAGAAAGCTATGAACACAAAGGTGTGTCCAAGGATGAAGCCGAGGCCCGCGCCTGGGCCACGGTGAACAAGCAGTCGGGTGGCGGTGAACGCGCCGGGGGTTCCGGGCGCAAGAAACCGGCCAGTGCCAAGTCCGAGGATCGCAAGGAATCATCGCGGCGGGCGGTGGCGACCCGTGAAGGCCATTCGCGTAACAGCAAGGCTTCGCGGGATACGCAGACGGTTGATAGCCTGATGAAAGAGGCTCGAGCGAAGCAGATTCCCGGGCGGTCCGGGATGCGCAAGCAGGCGTTGATTGAGGCGTTGCGCAAGGCTGGGTAAATTCAGAATCTGCGGTGAATTGACTGGCCCCTTCGCGAGCAGGCTCGCTCCCACATAGGATCAGTGCACGACGCAGATCAACGGTAGGAGCGAGCCTGCTCGCGAAGGCTATCGTTCAACGCCATCAATCTTACGGATTGATTAAAGCATCCACCTCAGCACTCCCCGGCGAAGTCGCCGGCCCCCACCGAGTGACCGCCAACGCCGCCGCGGCATTCGCCCGGCGCGCCGCCTCAATCGCCGACAATCCATGCGCCAACCCGGCCACAAACACTCCGGCATGCGCATCGCCCGCCCCGTTGCTGTCCACCGCCGTCACCCTGAAACCCGGCACATGCTGACGCTCGCCACGCTGGCTGATCCAACACCCTTGCGGCCCATCGCGCACCACCATCAACACCTCGGCGGGCAGGTGATCGCCCAAAAGATCCAACGCCTGGGCAATATCCGATGCACCGGTAAATCGCAGCACCTCAACGCTGTTGCTGGTCCAGATATCGATGCGCGCCAGCAAGGCTTTCATCAACGGCTCATCCGGTGAATCCACCAACGGCCCCGGATCGAACACCACGTTGATGCCTCTCGGCAAATCCAGCACCCAATCCACCAGCGCCTTCGCCTTGCCTACTTGCAGCAGGCTGTAGCCACTGACGTAGACATAGTCGCCCGCCTCGGCCGGCACGCTGGCCAGGTCCTCGGCGGTCAGTTCGCCTTCGGCGCCGATGTAGGAAATGAAACTGCGTTCGGCCGAGGCATCCGTCACCGCCACGCACAAACCCGTGTCCCGGTCTGCGGGTTGGGCGATGCCGATCCGAATGCCTTCCGCCTGCATCGCCTCACGCGCCAGATCGCCGAAACGCCCGGTGCCATGGCGCCCGAGGTAGACCACGGGCAAGCCATTACGCTGGGCCGCAGCCATCACATTGAAGCCGCCGCCGGCTTCGAAACTGGCGGACTTCGCCAGCACGTCGCCGCCGGTTTGAGGCAATTTATCCACGGCCATGACCAGGTCGATGATGACCTGGCCGGTGTGCAGCAAATTAGGCATGAGCATTCTCAGTCATGGCGGCGCGGCGATCCTTGGCGCCACCGAGTACAAAATAAATCCCGCCGGCCACCAGGAACGTGACGATCCAGCCCAGGCCGTTATGGCCCAGCCACGAGTCGGACAGGAAACCACGGAACCACACCGTCTGTTCGGTGGTGCCGATGGTGGTAAAGCTGAAGCCCAACACGATCGCCACGGCCCATGCACCGAAGGCGCGCCATTCGATACCACCGCTGTACCAGTAAGCGCTGCTCGGGCTGACGTCCAGCAGGTCTTTGGGGCTGTAGTAATGACGGTGAATCAGGTCGACGACGAAGATCCCGACCCACGCGGTGATCGGCACTGCCAGCAAGGAAATGAAGGTGATGAACGGACCGTAGAAGCTGTCGGCGATCAGCATGAAGTAGATCGAACCGGCGAAGATCGCGACGATATCCACTACCACCGCGTACACACGCTTGACCTTCAAACCGAGGGTCAACGTGGTCAGGCCAGCCGAATACACCGACAGGTTATTCGACAGCAACAGGCCGCCGAACGCGGTGATCAGGTACGGCACGGCCATCCAGGTCGGCAGCATGTCGCGGATCGCGATGATCGGGTCAGTGGCGGAAGCCAGGTCATTGTTACCCACCGACAACAGACCGCCAAGAGTGATCAGCAACACCAGTGGAATCCCCGCACCGAACGCTGCCGACGCCACCAGGCGCACCGCTTTGACACTGCGATGCTGGTAGCGCGACATGTCGGCACCGGCGTTGGCCCAACCGATCCCGGTGCCGGCGGCCATCGTGCCGACGCCGATGATCATGGCGCTCAACGGTGCAGGTGTGGCGTTGAACACGGCGCTCCAGTCGATGGTGGCGCAGAGGAAACCGCCGACCACAATGTTCAGCGCGCCGAACACGTAGGTCGCCCACTTCTGAATCACCAGCAGCGTGGCGTGACCGAGGCCGGACACCGACAACGTCAGCAACACGAAAATCGCGATAAACAGCAACGTCAGAACCGGCGCGCTTTTGGCTTCTACGGGCGATCCGAACAGGATCGAGCACAGCGACAGCAACACGAACGCGGCAGTGGTGGTGTTGACGGTTTCCCAGCCCAGGCGCGACATCAGCGAAACCAGGGTCGGGCCGATATTGCCCCGTACGCCGAAGATGGCTCGCGACAGGGTCAGGCTCGGTGCGCGGCCACGCCGACCGGCGATGGAGATAATCCCGACCACCGCGAACGAACCGGCAGCGCCGAGGATCGCAACGATGATTGCCTGCCAGATCGCCAGGCCACGAAACGCCACCAGCGTGGCGCCCAACGGCAGGCCGAGGATGGAAATGTTGGCGGCGAACCAGACCCAGAACAGTTGCAGCGGATGCCCGTTGCACTCCGCTTCCGGCACCGGTTCGATGCCGCGCGTTTCCAGTTGCCCGGCACTTTGCCCGGCGGTTGATGAACTCATGAAAATACTCCTGTTGCCTTGTTGTGATTATGGGCAATGACGGAAGACGACAACTACAGCCCGGCTGTCCTGGCCAAGTCAGTGCGATCCATTGCGGTGAAAAATTCAAACAAGGGGCGCGCCTATCGCGGGCAAGCCCGCTCCCACAGGGACAGTGTGTACCTCAAGGTTTGCACTTTACCTGTCGGAGCGGGCTTGCCCGCGATGGCGTCAGCCCGGTCAACGCAAAGCCAAAAGCCCTTGCACCAACGGTTCCAATTCAAGGCCATTAACCGCTTTGACCTTGTCGATCATCGCCACCGGCCAACTCTCAAGGCCCAGGCAAGCCCCCAGCATCGCGCCGAGAATCGCCGCCATGGTATCGGTGTCACCGCCCAGTCCCGCAGCCATGCACACCGCTTCAAAGGCACTCATCTCGCCAATGGCCACTTGCTGCGCCAGGGCAAACGAGACCACCACCGATTCCTGCGAGGCCACCGAGGTGCCAATCACGTCGTACATCACGTCCGCCAGCAGCGCCTTGTCGCTGTCGACACTAATGCTGCGTGCCCAACTGATGCGCGAGGCAATCCGTCCGCCCGCCACCCAGTGACCACGACCTTCAGCTTGCTGCGCGATCTGCTGACCGAGGTTCAGCGCTTCGCCCAAATCCATGCCATTGATCCCGGCAGAAATCACCGCCGCCACCGCCGCCGCGCTGGAGATGCCCAGCGTGGTGTTGTGGGTGACCTGACACGCCTGCACCACCGCTTTGATGAAACGCTCCGGGTCGGCGACATCCGCCGCAATGCCGACCGGCGTGATGCGCATCGCTGCGCCATTGGTGGTGCCGTAACGCCCCGCTTCTTCCGGCGACTGACCGGCGAGGATCATCTCGATCGCCCGCTTGGTCGAAGGCCCGAGCAAGTCCTGCGAGCCCTTGGCCTGCATCTCGGCTTCCCATTCGATCAGCCGCTGCGCGAGCACCGCCGGCTCGATCCGTCCCTCACCCTCAATCAGCAACTGACCGACCAGAATCGCCTGTTCGGTGTCGTCGGTGATCGAGCCCTTGGGCATGTTGGCGGCGATCGGTTGATCGGGGCCGGCGTCCTCCAGATCGGTGATTTCGCCGAAGCGCGCCTTGATCTCGGCGCGGCTCAGGGACTGGGTCGGCATGCCCAGCGCATCGCCCAGGGCCAGTCCGTAGAACGCGCCCAGGGCACGATTGAGCGCAGTCATTTCGGGGTTCCAAATTGCAGGTGCAGGCGAAAATGTACGGGATCGAGCAGACTTTCGACTTGCTCCATGAAGCGGTTTTGCCGGTCGTAGGTGGTCCGCAGCGCCTTGAGGAATACGGTGCCCACCGGACGCCCCAGCAATTCGGCGTCTTCGGCATTCAGGGGTTCGGCGCCGATCCATTGATCGCCGCGTTCGCCGATGTAGCCGTAGGCGGCCAGGGTGATGGTCAGTGAATTGTCGATCAGACCAACGCGCGGCAGGCTTTCCAGGCCACCGGTCGCGGGCATCAATGAGCGTTCGAGGGAGACCAGCGTGCCGTTGTTGGAGCGGCGGCGCCGGTCGAGGGTGATGAATTGGTCGGTGCCGAAACGCGGCAACAGGTCCGGACGCGTCACCGCTTCCAGGCGCAGCACTTCGGTATTGATCAACGCTCCGCTGTCGGCCAGCGCCTGGGCCCAGCCGCTGCGCTGATCGAGCACCACACCGTCGAAGGTGACGATGGAACCGACACCACTTTGCGTCGCAATGTAGTTGCGCCGTTTCAACTCGGCGAGTGCTTCACGCAGCGTCCCTCGGCTGACTTTGAATTCTTGAGCCAACTGATGCTCGCCCGGCAGCAGAAAGCCGTCCTCCATGAGGCCGCTTTCAATGCGCCGGATGAGTTCGTCGACCACCCGTTGTTTCTTGTCAAATCGTACCTGTCTAATCATGTACAAAGAAATAGCCGAAACGGGTCCGTGCGGGCAAGGGATATTTCAGGAAAGTGACGGGAGGACGCGGTTGTACGCGATAGAGGGGTGATTCAGATACACCGCCATCGCGGGCAAGCCACGCTCTCACCGGTTATGTGTCAGTCGCATAATCCGTGCACGACACATGACCTGTGGGAGCGCGGCTTGCCCGCGATGGCGTCAGCTAAGACAGCACGAGTCTCAGCGTTGTTTGAGTCGGTCGATGACGACCGCCAACAACAGGATCGAACCACGAATCACATACTGGTAAAACGTATCGATGTTCTTCAGGTTCATCGCATTTTCAATAATCGCCAGAATCAACACCCCGGCAATTACATGCCGGATCATGCCGATCCCGCCGCTCAACGACACCCCGCCCAGCACGCAAGCCGAGATCACCGTCAGCTCAAAACCCTGGCCAATCATCGGCTGCCCGGAGGTCATGCGCGACGCCAGGATCACCCCGGCCAACGCGCCAATCACGCCATGCACGGCGAAGATGAGGATCTTGGTCCGGTCAACGTTGACCCCGGCCAGCAACGCCGCTTCCTGGTTGCCGCCGATGGCCATGGTGTTGCGCCCGTAGGTGGTGTAGTTCAGCAGCCAGCCGAAAAACAGGAAGCAGACGATGGTGATCAGGATCGGCACCGGCACGCCAAACAACTGGCCATTGCCGAAGACGAAGAACTGTTCTTGCGAGACGCCGACCGCTTTGCCGTTGGCAAAGATGTAAGCCAGACCGCGAACAATCTGCATGGTCGCCAGCGTGGTGATCAACGCGTTGACCCGCAGCTTGGCAATCACGATCCCGTTGATCAGCCCGACAATCAGGCCCATGAACAGTGCTGCCGTCACCCCAAGAAAGACGCTGTCGGTGTCGCGCATGACCACCGCCGCAACCACACCGGCACAGGCAATCACCGAGCCCACGGACAAGTCAAAATGCCCGGATGCCAGGCAATACAACATGGTGCACGCGGCGATGCCGGTGGTGGAAATCGCCAGGCCCAGGCCGCGCATGTTCAGTGGCGAGAGGAAGTTGTCGATCAGTAACGTGCAGAGCACGAAGATCCCGACGGCTGCCAGCAGCATCACCCAGTCATCGAGAAAGCGTCGCAGGTCCAAGGGTTTGCGCTCGGTAGGCAGCGCGTTGTTTTGGGTTGTCATCATAGTCACCTCTCAGTTCGCCACGCCGTCAGCGCGTTGGCGTGGCAAAGCCAGTTGCAGCAGGTTGGATTCATTGGCCTCGGCGCGAGACAACTCGCCGCGCATCGCGCCTTCGCAGAGCACCAGAATGCGGTCGGAAATACCCATCACTTCCATCAGGTCGCTGGACACCACGATCACCGCGATGCCGCTTTCGGCGAGGTTATGGATGATCTGGTAGATCTCCGCCTTGGCGCCGATGTCGATGCCGCGTGTCGGTTCGTCGAGCAACAGGACTTTCATCGGCATCGACAGCCAGCGACCGAGAATGGCCTTCTGCTGATTGCCGCCGGACAGGTACATGATTTTCTGTTCAGCGCTGGGCGTCTTCACCTTCAGCGCCTTGATATGTTTGTCGGCATTGCCCTTTTCCCACAGGCCACGCAACAGGCAGCCAAAGGTGGAATGCGCGCCGCGAGCACTGATGTTGATGTTCTCGGCGACACTGGCGAGCGGGATGATGCCCTCCTTCTTGCGGTCCTCGGGGCACAGCAGAATCCCGGCCGCAATCGCATCGCGAGGTGAGCGCAGTTTCAGTTCATGGCCGCGCAGTTCCAGGCGTCCGGCCGTATTGCGTTCCAGCCCGCTGAGCAGGCGGAACAGCTCGGTGCGCCCGGCACCGACCAGCCCGAACAACCCGAGAATCTCGCCTTTGTGTGCCTCGAAACTCACCGGCTCGCGCAAGCCGGGGCCGAGCAGGCCATCGACCTTCAGCGCCACCGCGCCACGTTGCCGAGCGCGGTAATCGTAGATGTCCTGAATGTCGCGACCGACCATGCACGTCACTAGTTGGTCGTGGGTCAGTTCGCTCATGTCCTCGAAGGTGCGCACGTAGCGGCCGTCCTTGAACACCGTCACCGCGTTGCAGATGCGGAACACTTCTTCCATGCGATGGGAGACGTAGAGCACCACTTTGCCTTCGTCGCGCAGGCGTCCGATGATCGCCATCAAGCGGTCGATCTCGCGTGCCGACAGGCTGCTGGTCGGTTCGTCGAACGCAATCACATGCGCGCCACGGGACAACGCCTTGGCGATTTCCACCAGTTGCCGCTGCCCGAGGGACAAGCGCCCGACTTTTTCTTGCGGGTCGATTTCATCGGCCAGGCCTTTGAGGCAAGCCAACGCCTGTTGGCGCAAGGCGCCACGATTGATCAGGCCGAAACTGGCCGGCAGGTGCCCGAGGAACAGGTTCTCCGCCACGGTCATTTCCGGCACCAGGTGCAATTCCTGATGGATCACCGCGACGCGGCTGGCGATGCTGTCGGCGGTGGATTTGAACGCCATCGTCTGTTCGCCGATCTGCAGGTCGCCGCTGCTCGGCGTGTAGGCGCCACCGAGGATTTTCAGCAGGGTCGATTTGCCGGCACCGTTCTCGCCCATCAAGGCGTGAACCTGCCCCGGGTGCGCGACGAAGCTGATGCCATCCAGCGCCTTCACGCCGGGAAAGGTCTTGCCGATCCCGTTGAAGCGCAGGCTGCCGCCGACGCTGTGCTCATGTGTCTGTACTTGCGCGTGCATAAACCACCTCTTCACAGATCAGACGGCCCCGTCGCCAGGGCCGCCGTTGAAATCAACCGCGCCTCAGTTCCAGAGGCCGATCTTTTCCAGTTCCTGCTTGAAGTTCTCGCGCGTGATCAGCGTCACGTCGTCCATGGCGGTGAATTTCGGTGGTTCTTTGCCGGTGGTGACCCAGTCAAACATCATGCTGGCGGTGTTGTAGCCTTCGATGTGCGGGCTTGGCAGCATCGAGCCAAAGAAGCCGCTATTGGGCTTTTTCAGTTCGCCGATAGCATCCGTACCGTTAATGCCGATGCCGATGACGTTGGCCGCTGCAAAACCGGCGGTTTCGGTAGCGCGCACGCCGCCCAGCACCGTGTTGTCGTTCATGCCGCCGATGATCAGGTTTTTCGCGCCACTCGGCAGTTTCACCAATGCAGAGTTGGTGGCGTCCATGCTGCCCGGGACGTCGAGGGTTTTCTGCGCCGTGAAGAGAATGTGGTCTTTCGGGAAGCCCGCGTCTTCCAGCGCCTTGACCGAACCGTCGGTGCGCTTCTTGCCAGTGTCGAGTTCGTTGAACGTGTTGATCACCGCGTAGGTGTCTTTCCAGTCCCAACCGCGTTTCTTCGCTTCGGTGGCCATCGCCGCGCCCTGTTTCTGGCCGACTTCAAAGGCGGCCATGCCGAGGTAAGGCACGTCTTCCATGAACTTGCCGCTGGCATCGACAAAACGGTCATCGACCGCCATCACTTTCAAACCATTGGCCTTGGCCTTGGCCACGATGGCCGGGCCGAGGCCGACGTCCGGCGGGCAGATCACAAAACCCTTGGCGCCGTTGGCCGCAAGACTGTCGATGGCAGACAGGGTTTTCTCGCCGTCCGGCACAGCGATCTTGATAACGGTGAAGCCTTTGTCTTTACCGGCCTTTTCAGCGAAGGCCCACTCGGTCTGGAACCAAGGCTCCTCCGCTTGCTTGACCAGAAAACCAATCTTTACTTCCTCGGCTGCCAGCAGCGTACTGCTCAGGCTAACCGCGGTGACCGCCAGAGCGGCACAGCACAGGGAACGGATCCCGCGACGACGATTCATAAGCTGACTCCTTGTTATTTTTTTTGAGCGTTATTTGAAAGCCGGTGAACACTTTGAAGCTAATAGTCATATCGTATGATGATTGGCTTTCAGACGGAGTTCCGCGCCTGAAAGCGGTTCTATTCAGTCGTGATACATCACCGAGCGCCCACCATCGATGGTGATGCACGAGGCATTGATGAACGGCGCTTCATCGCTGGCCAGGAACACGGCGGTCATGGCCACTTCCATCGGTTGACCGATGCGACGCGGCGGATGCAAGTCCAGGGCGCGTTGACGCTCGGCATGCGGGTCGGCAAACCCGTTCCAGTAATCCACGTTCAATTGGGTTTCGATGTAGCCCGGCGCGATGGCGTTGACGCGAATGCCGTTGGCCGCGTATTCGATGCCCAGTGCACGGGTCAGGCCGAGCAAACCGTGCTTGGCCACCGGGTACGGGAAACAGCCCGGAATGATGTGGCTGGAATGGGTCGACGCAATGTTGATGATGCTGCCGATGCCCTGTTCGATCATTTGCGGCAGCACAGCCTTGCAGCCATACCAGGCGCCGTCGAGGTCGATGGCGAAGCAGCGACGCCAATCTTCCTCGGTCATTTCCAGCGGATCACGGAACACATTGACCCCGGCGCAGTTGACCAGGACGTCGATGCGGCCGTGCAGATCAATCGCCAGCCTAGCCATGGCGTGCAGGTCTTGCTGGTGCGAAACGTCAGCCTTGATCGCGACCACGTCCGCACCCTGTTCACGCCAATGCGCCGCGACTTTCTCGACTTTCTCAGCCTGGATATCGCTGATGATCAGCTTGGCCTGCTGGGCCGCGAACGTCGCGACGATGGCCTCGCCGATGCCCTGGGCAGCGCCGGTCAGCAACACCACCTTGTTCTTCAGGCGCTCGCCTTTGGGCGGCTCCGGCACCGCTGGCAAGGAAAGAGGTTCAGCCATGAATCAAGACTCCTTTTGCGGGCACGACAAAAACCGGGCATCTGTCGATGTCCGGTCAAAAGACTGTCTGGAAAATCGCTGCATCACTTCACCTGTTTTGTTTTTTTAAGTGTGAGTGCGTGTAACTGATGGCCGACTATAAACCTGCCCGGCAAATAATCTCAATATATAATTTTACATCCCATATTTTGGGATTTATCCAGCAAAGCGCGTACAAGGTTTCCCGGCCACATTTACTCGAAGCGACAACACCGCCCCGTCCAGCGGATGGTTGAGCGGGCTCGCCGCGCTGGTGATGTACAGGGTTTTCAGGTCTTCGCCACCGAATACGCAACTGGTGGGACGGCTGACAGGCAGTTCGATGATTCGATCGACGTGTCCGTCCGGGGTCAGTCTTATCAGGCAACTGCCATCCCAGCGGGCGTTCCAGATGTAACCTTCGGCATCCATGGCCGAGCCGTCGGGGACCCCACGCTTGTCGGGACCGAACCAGACATAAGCGGTGTCCAGATTGCCGTCGGCGTGGATGAAGTAGCGGTACAGCGTGGCGTCGAGGCTGTCAGCGAAAAACAGAGTGGTGGCGTCTTCGCTCCACAGCAGCGTGTTGGGAATTCCCAGTCCGCGAAGCAACGGCGTAACCCGGGCATCGCGGTCGATACGGAACAGGCCACCGGAGCGACGGGTGACCGGCAAGTCTTCGCCGTTTTCGCCGATGTTGTTCTGCATGGTGCCGAGCCAGAGCCGCCCCTGCGCATCGCAACGGGCCTCGTTGGGGCGGTTGCCGGGTTGCGGGTCGGCCATGCAGAGCAAGGTCAGTCGTGGTTCAAGGCCCGGGGAGTCGAGGTCCAGACGATAGACGCCGCTGCTCAACGCGACCAGCGCATCGCCGCTTTCACACGGAATGAAGGCGGAGATGTGTTCCGGCATTTGCCAAATCTGGACGTTGGCGCCGATTAACCGGAGGGCTTGTTTGCCGGCGATGTCGACCCAGTACAGCGCCTGTGTCGGGGCATCCCAGAACGGGCCTTCGCCAAGCCGCGCCCGGTGCTGGGTCAGCGCATTCAACGTCATGAAACCTCCTGCCTTGTTCTTGTTTTTAGGTGTGAGCGAGCTTGCTCGCGATAGCGGTGTGTCTGTGACATCTATGTCGGGTGTGCCGACGCTTTCGCGAGCAGGCTCGGTCCCACATGGGTTCTTTGTAGTCAGCCAGTTCTTTTGTCGGCCACGACTTGGGGGTAGAAGCGTTTGATCGCCAGGTCTGCGTTATCGATCAGGGTCATGCACGCCCACACCCCGCGCGCGGCGTCGCGGGCGGCGATGGCGTCGGCCATGTCTTTGTGGATGGGCAGCGTACGCCGCAGTTCGTCGGGGTCGGCGGCAGAGACTTCGAATGACACCGCCAGCAGCGCGCCGAGCGCCGGGACCATTTGTTCGATGAATTGATTGTGGCTGGCGGCGAGGATGCACTCGTGGAATACCCGGTCGGCGCGGTTGTAATCGACGCCACTGTCCACGGCCCGCTCCAGCGCGTTGTAGGCCAGGAGGATGGCCTGCACTTGCTCGACCGTCGCCCGTTCACAGGCCCAGCGCACGGCCATCGGCTCGATGGTGCGGCGCAGGTCGAGCAAGTCGTCGACGAAGTTTTCCGGCAAACCACTGCGTGACAGCCAGCCGACGACTTGCGGATCGAAGAGGTTCCAGCGCCGCACCGGCAGCACCCGCGTACCGACTTTCGGCCCGACTTCAAGCATGCCTTTGGCGACCAGGGTCTTGATGGCTTCACGGATGACCGTGCGGCTGACCCCCAGCTGCTCGCCCAGGTCAGCTTCGACTTTGAGGGTTTCGCCAGGCTTGACCTCGCCAGCGGCAATCCAGCAACCCAGCCAATCGACCGTTGAGGCGTGAAAACTGCTGGACATGGAAACCTCAGGACCGCGCGCGATGGAGCAACACGCTAATCATCATATGATTGGGTGTCAATTGGATTATTGAAAGAACACAGAGAACCCTGTGGGAGCGAGCTTGCTCGCGATGAGGCCGTAACATTCAACATCAATGTTGACTGTCACACCGCCATCGCGAGCAAGCTCGCTCCCACAGGGTTTTGTATTAAGGCTCGAGACCGATGGGGAAAAACTCGCCGCCACTCCACACACCCAGCCAGCGTTGCCCGTCGATTTCACGGGTCACGGCCAGTTCCACCAGTTGATAGAACAGATTGCGGTGGATCAGCGCTTCAAGATTGGTCCGCACATGCACGTAGGGCGCGGGCTCTTGAGTGACCGGATCAATGACCACCCGAATCGGGTGCTCCGCGCCTGCCTCGGCCGTTTCATCCACGTTGGTGGTGAATCGCAGGAGCTGAGCCTCACCCTCGCCTTCCACATCGACGGCAATCGCCACGAACGGCGCATCATCGACCTTGATCCCGACCTTCTCGACCGGAGTGATCAGGAAGTAATCATCGCCATCGCGACGAATGATGGTCGAGAACAATTTGACCATCGGCTTGCGCCCGATTGGCGTGCCCAGGTAATACCAGGTGCCGTCGCGGGCGATGCGCATGTCGATGTCGCCACAGAAGTCGGGGTTCCACAGGTGGACCGGCGGCAAGCCTTTGGTCTTGGGGATTTGCCCCAACAAGTCGTTGGCTTTTTGCGGGCCACTCATGGCGTTCTCCTTTAAATTACTGGTCGCTGATCCCGATCAGGCTGCGCGCGTATTGCTGCAGGGGTGGGCCGATCAGGTCTTCTGGCTTGTTGTCGTGGAACGTCAGTAAACCGCCACGACTCTTGATGCGTGCAGTATCAATCAAATACTGGGTGCTGGTCTCGATCAACATGATCTGAATCACGCCGCTGTCGATGCCGAGGCGGTCCACGTATTCCTGATCGAGCCACTCATCGGAGTTGCCGATGCGGTCGTCAGCCTTGGCGAACCGCGTGTAAAGCAGGTAATGGGCACCGGCGGCACGGGCTTCAGCCATGGCCTGGTCGAGGCCTTCGGGTGCACGGGCGCGGCGGACCATCGGGAAGTATTCGACAAAGCCGTTAAAGGCTTCTTCGGCCACCACGTTTGGGCGCGGATAAGGACTGCCTGGTGGCGAAAAGGCACCTTGGGCGATGTAGATGAACGAGTCCGGCTGAATCCGCAGGTTGTTCACCCGACGGCTGTCGCTGTGATCCAGCAGCCCCGCGTCGCTCATCTGGTAGCGAGTCCCTTCAGCCATGTCGCTGACATTCATGCAGCCACCAAGCGCCAAAACGGCCAGCAGCAAAACCAGGCTACGCATCCTACCCTCCAGAGGCCGGTGACGGAAAACCGGCGAATGGCCATGGGATGCAGCTTCCGCGCCAGTCTTGAGCATAGGGATGTTTGCAAATAGATAATGCAAATCTGTGGCGAGGGAGCTTGCTCCCGCTCGGTTGCGCAGCAGCCGTAAATTCTGAGGAATGCAGTGTCTTTGGAAATTCGGGGGCCGCTTCGCGCCCCAACGGGAGCAAGCTCCCTCGCCACAGGGCGTGTCAGCCGCCAATAATCTTCATGACTGTCGCGCCGCCGGAGAACGCCACTTCCTGCTTGTCACCCAAGGCCTTCACCAGCAGCCGCTGCAACGCCGGCAGCGCTTGATGGCGAGGTTTGTCGAGCAAGTCGCCGACATAGTGACGGTTGCTCGACGACAGGCAGCCATGCAGCCAACCCGTGGACGAAAGACGCAAGCGCGAGCACGTACGGCAGAATGGAACGCTTTCATTGGCGATTACACCAAAATGCCCCTGCCCCGGAATCTCGTAGCGCACCGCAGTGGCATCGACCGGTGCATCGGCCTGCAGATACTCATAACGCTCGCCAATCAGGCTCAGCAACTGCTGGAGGCTGACGAACTGTTGCAGGAACGCATTGGAGTCGGTGGCCAGGTGGCCCATGCGCATCAGCTCGATGAAGCGCAACTCATAGCCGCGTTCCAGGCAGTAATCGAGCAGCGGCATCACCTGATCAAGGTTCTGTCCGCGCAGCGGCACCATGTTGACCTTGATCTTTATGCCCGCCGCGCTGGCCTGATCCATGCCGTCGAGCACGGTCGCCAGATCGCCGCCGCGGGCAATGCTGCGAAAGGCGCTGGCGTCCAGGGTGTCGAGGGAAACGTTGATACGACGAATGCCGGCGTCCACCAGCAACGGCAGCTTTTTCGCCAGCAGCTGACCATTGGTGGTCAGGCTGATGTCTTCCAGGCCCATCTGGCCAACGGCGGTCATGAAGGCTTCGAGTTTGGGGCTGACCAGCGGCTCGCCGCCAGTGATACGCAAACGCTCGATGCCCGCCGCTTCGATCAAATATGCCACGCCGCGCGCCATGGCCTCGGCCGACAATTCATCCTGCGCAGCTACCAGCCGCTTGCCGTTGGGCACACAGTAGGTACACGCGTAATTGCAGGCTGAGGTCAGACTGATCCGCAAATTGCGAAAACGCCTGCCTTGACGGTCAACGATCATGGATCACTCCGGCGATGGACAAGTGGAACGCACAAAACTTGACTCAGAATTCAAGTTTTGGCAAGTCCCAAGCCTGAGTATATTCCTGCGGTACTGCGCCATATAGAGAAATCATGGCGCAATCAGGCAGCTGAATGGTTCAGCTGCTCGGAGTGTCGGTATCGCGCTTGCGCTTGTTGCCCATGCGCACGCCGATGTCCATCAGAAACTGGAAGAAGCCTTCCTGATCTTCCAGCACGTTGCTCCAGAACGGCGAGTGATACAGCGCCACAGCGCCATGCACCAGCGCCCACGATGCGCAGTAATGGAAGTACGGCGGCACGTCTTCGAGCTTGCCTTCGCTGATCCGGCCTTTGATCAGCAGGGTCAGGCGTTCGAAGTTCGAGGCGCGGATCTTGTGCAGTTCCTCGACCATCTCCGGCACTTGATTGCCCTTGACCACCTTCTCTTCCAGGCGGTCGAACAACCGATAGCGTTGCGGATCGCGCATGCGGAATTCGAAGTAGGCCCGGGACAGCGCTTCCTTGTCCTTGTCGACATCGGCCGAATGCAACAGCTCGTTCAAATCACGCTCGTAATCGAGCATCAGGCGCAGATAGATCTCCGCCTTGGATTTGAAGTGCTTGTAGATCGTGCCTTTGCCGATACCGACGGCATCAGCAATCATCTCGACGGTGACACTGTCTTCACCTTGGTCGAGGAACAGCTTGAGCGCGGTATCGAGAATTTCTTGCTCGCGGCGACGAAACTCACGGACCTTACGAGGTTCTTTATGCATAAGAAAAGGTCTGTTGGGGGTCAAAATTCGAAGCCGCGTATTATGCCTAACTTACGCAAAAATGCACGGATCATCCGACCATATCTGTGTTTCTTGATGATTTCCCGCAGGCTCGCTCATTGATGAGAACTCTTCCGAAGCGGGCGTATTCCAAAATTGTTTAAAAACCGGGGCCCGTAAACTGGACTAGGCGCAATAGTGATCAATACTTGAACTGTCGGCGAGACATCTCCCCCAAGTGTTGCGCCGATATTGGTACCAACGGACCGCGTACCATTGTTTTACTCCTAATGGTCTTAACCCGGATTCACCCCCCAGAACCCGGGTTTTTTTTGCCTGCGATTTGACCCTGCGCAGCGAGCTTGCTCGCGATAGCCCTAAACCGGTTTCACATGCGCCAAAGGGAACAGCCGCTTGAAGTTCTCGGTGGTCTGCTCGGCAAATCGCTCGTAAGGCTCACCCCGCAACATGGCCAGAAATTCCGCGACTTCCCTTACATACTGCGGCAGGTTCGGCTTGCCGCGATACGGGATCGGCGCGAGGTATGGCGAGTCGGTTTCCACCAGCAAGCGGTCGGCAGGCACTTTGCTGGCCACGTCGCGCAGCGCGTCGGCATTGCGGAAAGTGACAATACCAGACAGGGAAATGTAATAACCCATGTCCAGCGCGGCCTTGGCCATGTCCCAGTCTTCGGTGAAGCAATGCAGTACGCCGGCCTGTGGCAGTGCCGCCTCACGCAGCAAGCTTAAAGTATCGGCACGGGCGCCGCGGGTGTGGATGATCACTGGCTTGCCGGTCTGCTGTGCTGCCTGCAAATGTAGGCGGAATGACTCCTGCTGCAACTCGGCCGCTTCCGGTTCGTAGTGATAATCCAGACCGGTTTCGCCAATCGCGACGACGCGCGGGTGATTGAGTTCGCGCAACAACCAGTCCAGTGCGGGCGCAGCGCCCGGCTGCACATCCAGCGGATGCACGCCGACCGAACAATCGACGTCGTCATAACGTTCAGCCAGGGCTTTGACGTCGGCCGCGTTGTCGACACTGACGCCGATGCACAGGAAGTGCCCTACCCCGCGCTGACGGGCCGCGTCGAGTGCCGCATCCAGAGAGCCGTCGTGGGCGGCGAGGTCGAGACGATCAAGGTGACAATGGGAATCTACGAGCATAAAAGGGCTGCAACTTACATCGTATGGGTGGGACGGTCGGATTTGAGGGCTCCGGCCAGGTAGTTTTCGATTCGACTGCGCGCCGTGTTGTCACCGTCGTTGAACTGCACGCCGACGCCAGCGGCGCGGTTACCCTGAGCGCCTTTGGGCGTGACCCAGGTGACTTTGCCCGCGACCGGAATCTTTTCGGCTTCATCCATCAGGTTCAGCAACATGAAGACCTCATCGCCCAACTTGTAGCTTTTGTTGGTCGGGATAAACAGCCCGCCGTTCTTGATGAAGGGCATGTAGGCCGCGTACAGCACGGATTTGTCCTTGATGGTCAGGGACAAAATGCCGTTACGCGGCCCCGGGTTGACGAGTTCATTCATGCTGACCTCCACTGCTGATGCACAGAGTCTAGGCGCAGACGATCACTTCTGGGTAGGCAGCGAGGCCCATTGCACCAGCAGCGCTTCCAGCAAAAGTGCCGGATTGAGGTTGGCTTTGCTCATCACCTTCTGACGCTGGGCAAGGATCCAGTCCTGGATATTCAGGACTTTATCCTGAGCGGCTTTCTGCGCCAGGTACTGAACCACCTTACGCATGTCCGTCAATCCCAGACCGTCTTCATCCTGGGTCAGCTGATAGCGCAGGATCAGGCTCGACCAGTCGCAGAACCAGTCGAACAGCAGCAACTGTGGAATGGTTTTCCATTCTTCGGCCAATTGTGTCGGCGATTGCTGTTGCTTGAGCAACTTCTTCACGCCCTCCACCACCAGCGCGCGCTGTTCGCGCACACCCTGGGCCTGCAATTTGACCGCGCCCAGCGGAGAACCGGCGGCCAGCGTCAGCAGTTCGACGCGCTCGTCTTCCGAGCTGTCCGGCAACGCCTTCGCCAACCATGCAAGGCTCATCGCTTCGCTCGGCAGTGGGCAGGCCTGCTGTACGCAACGGCTCTTGATGGTCGGCAACAGGCGACTGGTCTGGTGACTGACCAACAGCAAAACGGTATCGCCCGACGGCTCTTCCAGGCTTTTGAGCAACGCGTTGGCGGCGTTGACGTTCATCGACTCGACCGGCTCGATCAACACCACTTTGCGCCCGCCCATTTGCGAGGTCTGCACCACGAAGCTGACCAGATCGCGGACCTGATCGACCTTGATCGCCTTGTCGGCTTCTTCCGGCTCGAGGATGTAGTTGTCGGGATGACTGCCAGCCTTGAGCAGCAGGCAGGATTTGCATTCACCGCATGCGTCCTGCGCGGTTGGCCGCTGACACAGCAGGCTGGCCATCAAGCGTTCCGCCAGCGCGCGCTTGCCGATCCCGGCCGGGCCATGCAGCAGATAGGCGTGAGCGTGTTGCTTACGACCGGCCAACTGTTGCCAGAGGCTGTCCTGCCACGGATAGGCTTCAGCCACGGGTCAACTCCAGCAGACGCGGCAACAAGGCGTCCAGCGAATGCTGAACCTGCACCAGCGGCTGGGCGGCATCGACCAGCACATAGCGCGCCGGATCCGCCTCGGCGCGCTTGAGGAACGCACTGCGCACGGCATCAAAAAAGGTTCGGCCTTCGAGTTCAAAGCGGTCCAGACGACCGCGAGCACTGGCGCGGGCCAGGCCCACTTCCACCGGCAGGTCGAAGATCAAGGTCAGGTCCGGGCGCAGATCGCCCTGGACGAAGGTTTCGAGCGTCGCGATGCGCTCCAGCGACAGACCGCGACCGCCACCTTGATAGGCGTATGTAGAATCCGTGAAACGATCACACAACACCACCGCACCACGGGCCAGCGCCGGGCGAATCACTTCGGCCAGATGCTGGGCGCGCGCGGCAAACACCAGCAGCAGCTCCGTGTCGGGGTTCATGACTTCATCAACCGGGGCCAGCAGCACTTCGCGAATCCGCTCGGCCAACGGCGTACCACCCGGTTCGCGGGTCAGCACCACTTCGATACCGGCAGCGCGCAGGCGCTCGGCCAGGTATTCGCGATTGGTACTTTTGCCGGCGCCTTCCGGGCCTTCCAGGGTAATAAACAAGCCAGTCACGGGCAGTCCTTATCAGAAATTATTGCGCGCCTTGCGGAGCGACAGCTTCCGGCGCGGGCTCAGCTGCCGGTGCAGGCATCGGAACCGGAACCGGAGCCGGAGCCGGAGCCGGAGCCGGTTCTTGCGGCACGACGGAGGGCAACGCCTCGGGATCGGGATCAGGTGAAGCCGCCGGAATCGGCGCCTCGGCCTCCGGTGCTTCGCCATTCGCCGCCTCTGGCCCAGGGATCGGTGCCGGGCTGGAACGATAATCGGCACGACGCTTGAGCTGGAACTCACGCACTGCGTTGTTATGGGCATCCAGATCATCGGAGAACACATGGCTGCCATCGCCACGCGCAACGAAGTACAGGCTGTTGCCGGCCACCGGGTTCAAAGCGGCATGGATGGCTTCGCGGCCGACCATGGCAATCGGCGTCGGTGGCAGCCCCGAGATCATATAGGTGTTGTACGGGGTCGCTTCCTTGAGGTGGGCGCGGGTCAGTTTGCCGCTGTAGCGATCACCCAGACCGTAGATCACCGTCGGGTCGGTCTGCAGCAACATGCCGATCGCCATGCGTCGAACAAAGACCCCGGCAATCTGCCCGCGCTCTTGCGGCACGCCGGTTTCCTTCTCCACCAGCGAGGCCATGATCAGCGCCTGATAGGGTTCGGTGTACGGCGCATCCGCAGAACGTTGATCCCACTCTTTGGCGAGGACTTCGTCGAGGCGGTCATAGGCTTTTTTCAGCAGATCGACGTCGCTCATGCCACGTACAAAGCGATAGGTGTCGGGGAAGAAACGACCTTCCGGGAAAATCCCGCGGTGACCGAGTTTTTCCATGACCTGGCTGTCGCTCAAACCTGCGATTGTCTGCTCGAGTTTTTCATCTTTGGCCAGGGCGGCGCGGACCTGGCGGAAATTCCAGCCTTCGACAAGCGTCACGCTGTACTGAACCATTTCGCCGCGTTTCCACAGGTCGATCAGCCCTTCAACCGTCATGCCCGGAAGCATGCGGTATTCGCCACTGTGCAACGGTTGCTTGGGCAGATTGAAGCGCCAGTAAACGCGCAGCCAGAACGCGTCCTTGATGACGCCGTCGGCTTCGAGTCGATAGAAGGTGCGGGTGGGTGTCGTGCCTTTGGGCACGTCCAGCAGCTCTTCCTGGGTGATGTTCAGCGGTTGTTCCAGCGCCGAATGGATTTTCCAGGCAGAAGCGCCCAGACACAGCCCCGCCAGTACCAATCCGGTTTCCAGCAGCAGCAAGAATTTACGTCTCACGTATCAAGCATCCAGTAGCGCGCGGGCAATGGTTTGGAGTTTACGGGTGAGCGGCCCAACCGGCCAGCTCAGCGCAGCATAGGCGCGCACGGGCCAAACGCCATACACGCTGTTGCAGACAAAGACTTCATCGGCCCATTGCAGCTGTTCGAGCGTGATGTCGCCCACTTGCGTGGGGATCCCCGATGACTCGGCTTGAAACAATAATTCGTCACGCATCACACCGGCCACGCCGCAGCGTTTCAAATCGGCGGTGATTAGCACGCCATCGCGCACCAGGAACAGATTACTGAACACACCCTCGATCACGCGACCGGCCTGATCCAGCATCAAGCCTTCGGCATGTTCGCTGTCTTGCCATTCGGAGCGGGCAATCACTTGCTCAAGACGGTTCAAATGTTTGAGCCCGGCAAGCAAGGGTTGTTTTGAAAGTCGTGTGGCACAGGGAAACAATCGAACGCCCTGCTCGGCATGCGCAGCGGGATATACCGCCGGAGGATTGCCTTGCAGAATGCGTCGGACTTGCGCCGAAGGATCAGGCGCATAACCGCGCAGACTGTCGCCGCGCGTGAGGATGAGCTTGAGCACGCCCTCACCGAGCGCTGCGGCATAGGCCAGCAATTCGTTGCGAACCAGGTCGTGATCCGCCGAAATCGCCAGGCGCGAACAGCCCTGCGCCAGACGCGACAGATGCCGCTCCAGCAACAGCGGCTGCCCGCCGCGCACGGCAATGGTCTCAAACAGACCATCACCGTAGGCCAGGCCGCGATCCTTCAGCGACAGAGTGTCAGCCGGCTGACCGTCGACCCAGCTGTCCATCAGTCAGCGAACCGGCGGAAAACCAGCGAGCCGTTGGTCCCGCCAAACCCGAAGGAGTTCGACAGCACCACATCGATGTCCATGTTGCGCGCCGTGTGCGGTACGAAGTCGAGGTCGCAGCCTTCGTCCGGCTCATCAAGGTTGATGGTCGGCGGCGCGACCTGGCTGTTGATCGCCAGTACGCTGAAGATGGCTTCAACGGCGCCCGCCGCCCCCAACAGGTGACCGGTCATGGACTTGGTCGAACTGACGGCCAGCTTGTAGGCATGATCGCCGAACACCGACTTGATCGCACAGGCTTCGGCAAGGTCACCGGCCGAGGTCGAGGTGCCGTGGGCGTTGATGTATTGAACCTGATCAACGTTGACCTTGGCATCACGCAGGGCGTTGGTGATGCAACGTGCAGCACCCGCACCGTCTGCCGGTGGCGACGTCATGTGGTAAGCGTCGCCACTGGTGCCGAAACCGATCAGCTCGGCATAGATGGTCGCGCCGCGCGCCTTGGCGTGCTCCAGCTCTTCAAGCACCAGGGCACCGGCACCGTCGGACAGGACGAAGCCGTCACGGCCCTTGTCCCACGGACGGCTGGCACGGGTCGGTTCGTCGTTGCGGGTCGACAGCGCGCGGGAAGCACCGAAGCCGCCCATGCCCAGTCCGCACGCGGCCATTTCGGCGCCGCCGGCAATCATCACGTCGGCTTCGTCGTACATGATGTTGCGGGCTGCCATGCCGATGCAGTGCGTACCGGTGGTACACGCCGTGGCGATGGCGTAGTTAGGTCCCTGTGCACCCAGGTGGATGGACAGGAAACCGGAAATCATATTGATGATCGAGCCTGGCACGAAAAACGGAGAGATCCGCCGTGGGCCGGAATCATGCAGGGTGCGGCTGGTTTCTTCGATATTGGTCAGACCGCCAATACCCGAGCCCATGGCCACGCCGATACGCTCTCGGTTGGCATCAGTAACTTCCAGCCCCGAGTTACGCACCGCCTGAAAACCTGCGGCCAGACCGTATTGAATGAACAGGTCGAGCTTGCGCGCTTCCTTGACCGACAGGTATTCCTCGACATTGAAGCCCTTTACCGAGCCGCCAAAACGGGTGGAATAGGCAGAAAGGTCGGTGTGTTCGATCAGACCAATGCCACTGCGGCCAGCCAGAATGCCCTGCCAACTGCTCGGCACATCCGTGCCCAGTGGCGACAACATACCCATACCGGTGACTACGACGCGTCTACGCGACACAGCACTCTCCTTTTTTCAAATGACGACTTTGCATCAGGCCTAAAGAAAAAACCGCACGCCGTGATGGCAGTGCGGTTTTTCCATGACAGCAAGCAACGATTACAAGCTATTAAGCCTGGTGGTTAGTAACGTAATCGATTGCGGCTTGTACAGTAGTGATCTTCTCAGCTTCTTCGTCAGGGATTTCGGTCTCGAATTCCTCTTCCAGAGCCATCACCAGCTCAACGGTGTCAAGGGAGTCGGCACCCAGGTCTTCAACGAAGGAAGCAGTGTTGACCACTTCTTCTTCTTTAACGCCCAGTTGCTCAGCAACGATTTTCTTGACGCGCTCTTCGATGGTGCTCATACCTTGTTTTCACTCCTAATGGACAAATTCAGGCAGCTGGCCAGTGGGTAAGTGTATAGAAAGACTTTTCAGCTTTTCAACTGAAAGCTTCACTCCTCAAACCCGACAGCCCTCTGCCTATAAATAGATTGCAGCTTTATAACGGATTTTAGACAGCTCGTATGACATTTTTTTGAAGCGATCCGTCACATTTAACTCATGTACATCCCGCCGTTCACCGGGATTGTAGCCCCAGTAACGTAAGCCGCACCGTCCGACGCAAGAAAAGCGACCACAGACGCGATCTCTTGTGCTTGTCCCAGACGGCCCAGCGGAATCTGCGTCTGCAAGGCTTCACGCTGTGCCTCGGGCAGTTCGCGAGTCATATCGGTATCGATGAACCCAGGGGCCACCGAGTTTACCGTAATCGAACGCGAACCGACTTCACGCGCCAGTGCACGACTGAAACCTTCCAGTCCGGCCTTGGCGGCTGCGTAGTTTACTTGGCCTGCGTTGCCCATGGCACCCACAACAGAGCCAATACTGATAATTCGTCCCCAACGGGCTTTGGTCATGCCACGCAAAACGCCCTTGGAGAGGCGGAACAGACTGTTCAGGTTGGTATCGACAACGTCATGCCACTCGTCGTCTTTCATGCGCATCATCAGGTTATCGCGGGTGATGCCGGCATTGTTGACCAGGATCGCCGGCGCACCGAACTGTGCAGTGATGCTCGCCAGTACCGCAGCAACGGATTCATCGCTGGTGACGTTCAGCTCAAGACCCGTGCCTTGAATACCATTTTCTTTCAGGGTCGCGGCAATTCGCTCGGCACCGGAAGCGGAGGTCGCGGTGCCAATCACGATGGCGCCCTGACGACCCAGTTCCAGGGCGATGGCCTGGCCAATGCCACGGCTCGCGCCGGTGACCAGTGCAACTTTACCTTGCAGACTCATGCAAGCTTCTCCTGATTCAGGCCAGCGCTGCACGAGCGGCAGCGAAAGCGTCTGGGGTATTGAGGTTGGATGTCGACACGCCTTCGGCGCAACGCTTGTTCAGACCGGCCAGCACTTTGCCAGGACCGCATTCGACCAATTGGGTCGCGCCCTTGGCAGCCAGTGCCTGGACCGATTCCACCCAGCGCACGGGCTTGTAGAGCTGCTCAAGCAGATCACGCTTGAGGGTTTCCAGATCGGCCGGCACATTGGCACTGACGTTCTGTACCACTGGGATCTGCGGCGCCTGCCAGTCGATAGCAGCGATGGACGCGGCAAAACGCTCGGCTGCCGGGCGCATCAGCTCACAGTGCGACGGCACGCTGACCGGCAATGGCATGGCGCGCTTGGCACCACGAGCCTTGCAGCCTTCGATGGCACGCTCGACCGCCGCCTTGGCGCCGGCGATGACCACTTGGCCCGGGGAGTTGAAGTTCACCGCGCTGACCACTTCGCCTTGCGCCGCTTCGGCACAGGCAGCCAGTACATCAGCGTCATCCAGACCGAGGATCGCGGCCATGCCGCCCTGCCCGGCCGGTACGGCTTCCTGCATCAACTGACCGCGACGCTCAACCAGCTTCACGGCGTCACCCAGACTCAGGCTGCCCGCAGCAACCAGGGCGCTGTATTCGCCCAGGCTGTGACCGGCAACATAAGCCGGGCACGCGCCACCTTCGGCCAGCCACAGACGCCACAAGGCGATCGAGGCGGTCAGAATGGCCGGCTGGGTTTTATCGGTTTGATTGAGCTGCTCTTCCGGCCCTTGCTGGGTCAGTGCCCACAGGTCGTAACCCAGAGCATCGGAAGCTTCTTTGTATGTTTCGAGGACAACCGGATGTTGCGCGCCCAACTCGGCCAGCATGCCGAGGGACTGCGAACCCTGTCCTGGAAAGACGAATGCGAGGGAAGCAGACATGTAACGAGCCCCTAATGATCTTGTCGTCGGAGAAATGACGTCCCGCTTGGGGACGCAAGAAACTGACAGTTGGATGGCCAATTAAACTGAGCGGTCACATTTAAGCATTGTCCGACGAAAACGCCTAAAGCAACAAATCCTCCAGACGACCGTGTATCCGTTCCGGCAGGTTTTCCTGAATCTCGATCAGCGCACGGGAAATGGCGCTCTGAAAGCCCTGCACACCCGCCGAACCATGGCTCTTCACCACAATCCCCTGCAAACCGAGGAAGCTGGCACCGTTGTGCCGCGCAGGCGCGAGATCGGCTTGCAGCCGTTTCATCAACGGCAGCGCCAGGGCACCGACCATTTTCGAGGCGAGGTTTTTCCTGAACAAGGCTTCGATGCGCCCGGCAATCATGGTCGCCAGGCCTTCGCTGGATTTGAGCAGGATATTGCCGACAAAACCGTCACACACCACCACATCCGCCTCGCCACGGTACAAACCGTCACCTTCGACAAAACCGATGTAATTGATGCCCCGGGCTGCCTGCAATAACGTGGCAGCCAGCTTGACCTGCTGATTGCCCTTGATGTCTTCGGTGCCAATGTTCAGCAGCGCGACACGCGGGCGGACAATACCGAGCGTCTCCGCCGCCACCGAGCCCATAACGGCGAACTGCAACAAGTGCTCGGCACTGCAATCGACGTTGGCGCCCAGGTCGAGTAACTGGCAATAGCCCTTTTGTGTCGGAATCGCCGCCACCATCGCCGGACGATCAATGCCCGGCAAGGTCTTGAGCACAAACCGCGACAACGCCATCAGCGCACCGGTATTACCGGCACTGACACAAGCCTGGACCTTGCCATCACGTAGCAACTCCAGCGCCACGCGCATCGACGAATCGGGCTTGCCACGCAGGGCCTGCGCAGGCTTTTCGTCCATGGTAATGACTTCGGACGCCGGCACGATCGACAGGCGCGAGCGATCCACAGCCGATTGGCCAGAGAGCAATTCTTCAAGTAGGGAAGGTTGACCGACGAGGGTCAGGTGCAGCGAGGGTGTAGCAGACAGGCAAGCAAGGCTGGCCTGAACAATGCTGCGGGGACCGAAGTCCCCGCCCATTGCGTCAATCGCGATGACTTGAGCGGACAAGTGATTACTCGTCAGCGCCCTTGTCGATCACTTTACGGCCACGGTATACGCCTTCTGGCGATACGTGGTGACGCAGGTGAACTTCACCGGTGGTTTTTTCTACAGACAGGGTGCTCGCCTCGAGAGCGTCGTGCGAACGGCGCATGTCACGGGCGGAGCGGGATTTTTTGTTCTGCTGAACAGCCATAATTGATTAACTCCTAAACGTTTGGGTCACGCTTTAACTGCGCCAATACACTGAACGGGTTGGACCGCGTTACCTCGTCCTCGCTCGGTTCGGGCTCATCGAGACCCGCCGGCTGCTGGCATTCTTCCGGATGATGAGCAGGCACAATGGGCAAGGCGAGCAGAAGCTCCTCCTCGATCAGTGACTGCAGATCCAATGGATCTTCGCCCAGTTCCAGCACGTCATAACCTTTCGGCAACGACTGGGTATTCGCACCCTCCTTCACCACAGCATAACTGCATTCGCTATGGATCGGCAGGGTGACCAGCTCAAGACAACGCTGGCAAACCATTTTGACCTCGGTGTCGATAAAGCTGTGGATGACCACAGATTTACGTTCATCTCGTTCAAAAACGAATTTAGCCTGCACCGTACCGACAGTGTCGGAAAGCGGGTCGCAGAGTCTCTCCAAATCGGCCAGCAGCAGTTCACCTTGAAGGGTGGTGCCACGGTCAGCCAATTTGCGCGGGTCAACGTGAGGTGGAATCGGGTCATTCAACATAGGCGCAGCATTATAGGGATGCACCCAGCCATGTCAAAGGAAATTCAGCCCTGTCCG
Source organism: Pseudomonas sp. S2_B07 (assembly GCF_054668435.1). Lineage (NCBI taxonomy): Bacteria > Pseudomonadati > Pseudomonadota > Gammaproteobacteria > Pseudomonadales > Pseudomonadaceae > Pseudomonas > Pseudomonas sp. S2_B07. Next base: position 5,374,962 of record NZ_CP162769.1, on the reverse strand, counting down.
TCACTTGCAAGCCTCCGCTAGAATTCGCACCTGACTTTTGGAGTTGCGCATGCTGCCTTTATTACTCGCTTCAAGCTCGATGTATCGCCGGGAATTGCTGGCTCGCTTGCAGCTGCCATTCACCTGCAGCTCGCCGGATATCGACGAAAGCCACCGACCGGGCGAGCCGGCCATCGAGTTGGTCAAACGCCTGGCCAAAGAAAAAGCCCAGGCGCTTTCGGGCAGCCATACCGCTCATCTGATCATCGGCTCCGATCAGGTCGCGGTACTCGGCGACCGCATTATCGGCAAACCTCACACTTTCGAAAACGCCCGCGAACAACTGCTGGCCGCGAGCGGCGCCAGCGTGACCTTCCTCACCGGCCTGGCGCTGCTCAACAGCCAGACCGGTGAATGCCAGGTCGATTGCGTACCGTTCACCGTCCACATGCGCACGCTGAATCAGGCACGCATCGAACGCTACCTGCGCGCCGAGCAGCCCTACGACTGCGCTGGCAGCTTCAAGGCCGAAGGTTTGGGGGTGAGCCTGTTTCAAAGCACCGAAGGCCCTGATGCCACCAGCCTGATCGGCCTGCCGCTGATTCGCCTGATCGACATGCTGCTGGCCGAAGGCGTGCAAATCCCCTAACTGCTACAAGGACCGCGCAGGCATAAAAAACCGGCCACACAGGCCGGTTTATTATGCAGCCTCAGAATCAGCGCATCGATGGACCGTGAAAGCCCATCCACATCGCCAATTGCTCGGCAACGCTGGCACCAAGCTTTTTCGAGAAACGATCGAACGGCGACTCCTGAACGGTGAAGTCCACCAGCTCCTTCTCGCCAATCACGTCACGGGCCACCGAACTGGCATTGCCCAGGCCATCGATCAGACCGAGCGGCAGCGCCTGCTCACCGTTCCAGATCAACCCGGAGAACAGCTCCGGATGCTCTTTGTCCTTGAGGCGATCGCCACGCCCCTTCTTCACACTGTTGATGAACTGCTGGTGCGTGGTGTCCAGCACACCCTGCCAGAACTGGGTTTCCTCGGGCTTCTGCGGCTGGAACGGATCAAGGAACGACTTGTGCTCGCCTGACGTATACGTCCGGCGCTCCACACCCAGCTTCTCCATGGTGCCAACAAAGCCATAGCCGGCCGCCGTTACACCAATGGACCCCACCAGGCTCGCCTTGTCGGCGTAGATCTGATCCGCCGCACTGGCGATGTAGTAGGCACCGGAAGCGCCCAGATCCGAGATCACCGCGTACACCTTGATCTGCGGATGCAGGGCACGCAGACGAACGATTTCGTCATACACATAACCCGACTGCACCGGACTGCCGCCCGGGCTGTTGATGCGCAGAATGATGCCCTTGACCTTATCGTCCTCGAAGGCCGCACGCAGGCTGCCGACGATGTTGTCAGCACTGGCCGATTCTTTGTCGGCAATCATGCCAACCACGTCGATCAATGCGGTGTAGTTGGAGCTGCGGGTCGCACTCTTTTCCATGTCCATCAGCGGCGTGAACAGGATCAGCGCCACAAACAGGTACACGAACGTCAGCAACTTGAAGAAAATCCCCCAGCGACGGGAGCGGCGCTGTTCCTGCACGCCGGCCAGCAAGGTCTTTTCCAGCAGCTTCCAGCTTTTTTCGTCACCGCTCTCTACGCTCGCCTTGGCGGGCGCTTTCCATTCGTCGGTCATGACATCTACCCCAGCAAAAACCGGTTAAGCCCGCTGATTCAGCCAGGCATGCAATTCTGAAAAACGATCAATAGCCAGCGCCGGCTCGAACAACTTCAACGCCTCGATCGATTGCGCGCCGTAGCTGACCGCCACCGAGTCCATGCCGGCGTTGCGCGCCATCTGCAAGTCGAAGGACGAATCGCCGATCATCAGCGCCTGCTCGGGGCGGACCTCGCAATGCGCGAGAATCTGCTCAAGCATCAGCGGATGCGGCTTGCTGGCGGTTTCGTCAGCGGCACGAGTGATATCGAAATAATCCTCCCAGCCGTGGGATTTCAGCACCCGATCCAGTCCGCGACGGGCCTTGCCGGTCGCTACAGCCAGATGATAACCCTCGGCACGAAACGCCTCCATCGACTCGGCGACACCTTCGAACAACGGCGAAGGCACAGCCTCGGCGGCGATGTAGTGATCGGCATAGTGCTGACGGAACGCTAAAAGCTCGGTATCGCCAATCTCCGGATACAAGGTGCGAATCGCCTCAGGCAAACCCAGGCCGATGATACCCTTGACGGCAAAATCATCACGCAACTGAAATCCGGAGCGCTCGGAGGCGACATGCATCGCCTCCACAATCCGACCAATGGAGTCGGCCAACGTGCCATCCCAATCGAAAATCAGCAGCTTGTAATCAGAGTGGCGCACTCAGTCGCTCCACGGTCTTGGACCACATTTCATCCACAGGCGCCTGCAATTTCAGCTCGCTACCATCCGGCAGCGGCACGGTCAGCATGTAGGCGTGCAGGAACAGGCGCTTGCCGCCCAGATCGCGGATTTCCTTGCTGAAACCTTCGTCGCCATACTTGGTATCGCCGGCAATACTATGCCCGGCGTGCAGGGTATGGACGCGGATCTGGTGAGTCCGGCCGGTGATCGGCTTGGCTTCGATCAGGGTGGCAAAGTCGCCGAAGCGGCGCAGGACCTTGAACACGGTCACCGACTCCTTGCCCTCCTCCTCGTCGACTTCGACCATGCGCTCGCCGGAGCGCAGATTGCTCTTGCCCAGCGACGCCCGGACTTGCTTGATCGAAGCCGCCCAGTTACCACGGACCAGCGCCATGTAGCGCTTGTCGACGCCATCGCCGCGCAATGCTGTGTGCAAATGGCGCAACATGCTGCGCTTCTTGGCGATCATCAGCAGGCCGGAGGTATCACGGTCGAGACGGTGAACCAGTTCGAGCTCCTTGCAATCGGGACGCAACTGACGAAAGGCTTCGATCACCCCATACGTCAGGCCGCTGCCGCCATGAACCGCAATGCCGCAAGGCTTGTTGATCACGATCAGCGCTTTGTCTTCGAAGACAATCGAGGCTTCGAGGCGTTGCAGCAGGCCCTGGGCCAGCGGCACCGGCTCGTCGCGCTCAGGCACGCGAACCGGCGGCACGCGCACGATATCGCCCGCCTGCAGCTTGTATTCGGGCTTGATCCGACCTTTGTTCACACGCACTTCGCCTTTACGCAAAATGCGGTAAATCAAGGTCTTGGGCACGCCTTTGAGCCGAGCGAGAAGGAAGTTATCAATACGTTGACCGGCATATTCCGGCGAGACCTCCAGCAGTTGTACGGCTGGGGTCGAAGGGGTTGTAGTCGTCATGGCGCGGATGATAACAATTTTTTATGGAATTGAAGCACTTAATCATTGCTGCTATAGTCGCGAACGCCGCCAAAAGCGGCCTGGACAGCGGACCAACGGTCAAAAACCGGCCCTGACCAACGCAATTCACCAGGACGCGAGGCCGTCCTACGGGGCTTTCGCTACGTAACGGTGGAGTTTGCAGCTGTAACGAGCGCAGGTGACATGAGGCCTGAATCATGCCGCAAAGCAGAGTTTTAACTCGCCTTGCGAGCAAATATTCACGGCCAGTTCACAAAGTGCAGTCAGCCACGAACGACCCTGAGCGAACGCTTCGGAAACAACGCCTAAATTAGCCATGATGCGTGACCTCCCCCTTCGGAGCTCACGGTAAATGCCAACCCGCTGCGGATTCTGCGCGCGGCAGCACCCGAATTATCAGGGATACGTGTAGGGTGGAGATGCACAACCGCTGGACTGTGTAGCAATAGGCTTTATCAAGACGCTTCATCTCGTCCACAGCCGCTGGTTGATTCCTCCTCCTGACTGAGTGCTTAAGTAGCCACAGCAAGCAGGACGCGTACGTCGCGACACCGGCCCAATTGGTCGGGGTTCGCTAGACACTGGAGTGGCCAACCACTCCTGACGCACCTGACACCGACCGTGAGAAGTCGTGTGTGCCGAACGCCGTTTCCGGCAGCCCGGAAACCGACGGTACTACATGAAAAGAATGCTGATTAACGCAACTCAACCCGAAGAGTTGCGTGTTGCACTGGTAGATGGCCAACGCCTCTACGACCTGGACATCGAATCCGGTGCACGCGAGCAGAAGAAGGCCAACATCTATAAAGGCCGGATTACTCGCATCGAACCAAGCCTTGAGGCTGCCTTTGTCGATTTCGGCTCCGAGCGCCACGGCTTCCTGCCCCTCAAAGAAATCTCCCGCGAATACTTCAAGAAAGCCCCCGAAGGCCGCGTCAACATCAAGGACGTCCTGAGCGAAGGCCAGGAAGTCATTGTTCAGGTCGAAAAAGAAGAACGTGGCAACAAGGGCGCCGCCCTGACCACCTTCATCAGCCTGGCCGGTCGTTACCTCGTTCTGATGCCTAACAACCCGCGTGCCGGCGGTATCTCCCGTCGCATCGAAGGTGAAGAGCGCAACGAACTGCGTGAAGCCCTGAACGGTCTGGTTGCCCCGGCCGACATGGGTCTGATCGTGCGCACTGCCGGCCTTGGCCGCAGCAGCGAAGAAATGCAGTGGGACCTCGATTACCTGCTGCAACTCTGGACCGCCATCAAAGAAGCTTCGCTGGATCGTTCCGCGCCATTCCTGATCTACCAGGAAAGCAACGTGATCATCCGCGCCATCCGCGATTACCTGCGCCAGGACATCGGCGAAGTGCTGATCGACAGCGTTGAAGCCCAGGACGAAGCCCTGACCTTCATCCGCCAGGTGATGCCGCAGTACGCCAGCAAGATCAAGCTGTACGAAGACAGCGTTCCGCTGTTCAACCGCTTCCAGATCGAAAGCCAGATCGAGACCGCTTTCCAGCGCGTCGTTGAACTGCCTTCCGGCGGCTCCATCGTTATCGATCCGACCGAAGCCCTGGTGTCCATCGACATCAACTCGGCGCGCGCCACAAAAGGCAGCGACATCGAAGAAACCGCCCTGCAGACCAACCTTGAAGCTGCTGAAGAAATCGCCCGTCAGTTGCGCTTGCGCGACATCGGCGGCCTGATCGTCATCGACTTCATCGACATGACCCCTGCCAAGAACCAGCGCGCCGTGGAAGAGAAAGTCCGCGAATGCCTGGAAGCCGACCGCGCTCGCGTGCAAGTCGGTCGCATTTCGCGCTTCGGTCTGCTGGAAATGTCCCGTCAGCGCCTGCGTCCATCCCTGGGCGAAAGCAGCGGCATCGTTTGCCCGCGTTGCAACGGCACCGGCATCATCCGTGATGTTGAATCGCTGTCGCTGGCGATCCTGCGCCTGATCGAAGAAGAAGCCCTGAAAGACCGCACCGCCGAAGTTCGCGCACAAGTGCCGATCCCGGTGGCTGCGTTCCTGCTCAACGAAAAACGCAACTCGATCACCAAGATCGAACTGCGCACCCGTGCCCGCATCGTCATTCTGCCGAACGATCACCTCGAAACGCCGCACTTCGAAGTTCAGCGTCTGCGCGATGACAGCCCGGAAGCCGCTGTCGGCCAGTCCAGCTACGAAATCGCTGCTGCCGCTGCCGAAGTCGAAGAAGTCCAGCCAGCCGCTGCGACCCGCACCCTGGTTCGCCAGGAAGCCGCGGTCAAGACGGCTCCGGCCCGCGCCAACGCTCCGGTTCCGACCGAAGTCGTCGCTGCCGCACCAGTGGCTGCACCGGCTGCCGCGCCAGAACCAAGCCTGTTCAAAGGCCTGGTGAAGTCGCTGGTCAGCCTGTTCGCGACCAAGGAAGAGCCTGCTGCTCCGGTTGTGGTTGAAAAACCAGTGACCACCGAGCGTCCGGCCCGTAACGAAGAGCGTCGCAACGGTCGTCAGCAGAGCCGCAACCGTAATGGTCGCCGCGATGAAGAACGCAAGCCTCGTGAGGAACGTGCACCGCGTGAAGAGCGCGCACCCCGCGAGCCACGCGAAGCCCGTGAAGAAACTCCGGCCGTAGCCCGCGAAGAACGTGCTCCACGTGAAGAGCGCGCACCTCGCGCCCCTCGTGAAGAACGTGCACCGCGTGCTCCGCGCGAAGACCGCAAGCCACGTGGCGATCGTGAAGAACGTCCGGTTCGTGAACTGCGCGAGCCTCTGGATGCTGCTCCGGCCGCTGCTGCTGCAACGGCTACCGCTGAAGAGCGTCCGGCTCGCCAGCCACGTGAAGAACGTGCGCCACGCCCACCGCGTGAAGAACGTCAGCCACGTGCGGAACAAGCGGCTGCCGCCGTTGCTGAAGAAGAGTTGACCGGCAACGAAGAGCAACTGCAGGAAGACGGTCAGGAAGGCGCCGAAGGCGATCGTCCACGCCGCCGCTCCCGTGGCCAGCGTCGTCGCAGCAACCGTCGCGAGCGTCAACGCGACGCCAACGGCAACGTGATCGAAGGTTCGGAAGAATCCGAAGGTAACGAAGCTGGCGAAAGCAACGATGCGCCAAGCACTGCGGATCTGGCCGCTGGCCTGGCGGTTACCGCAGCCGTTGCCAGCACCGTGATCAGCGCACCGGCTGAAGCCCAGGCTCACGAGCAAGCTGAACGCGCAACGGCGTCTGTTCAGGAAACGGCTCCGGTTGAAGCGCCAGTGGTTGAAGCAACGACTCCGGTCGAAGCAACCGCCGCGCCGGAAATCGAAGTGGCTCCGGTTCGTGAAGCGTTTGTTCGTGAAGAAGCCCAACCGGTGGTTGAAGCGGCTGTTGTCGCCGAGCCAGTGGTGGCTGCCGAGCCTGCTGCCGAAACTGTCACTGAAACCGTGACCGAAGCTGTCCGCGAAGTTCGTGAAGAACAAACCGCGTTCAACTGGGTTGCCGAGACGGTTGCTGTTGAAGCGCCTGCACCGGTGGCTGAAGCTGTAGTGGCTGAAGCGAAGGTTTCCGAGCCAGTGGTTGTGGCTGCCGAACCTGCTCCAGTCGTTGAAGCACCGGCTCCGGTTGTTGCCGAAGTGGCTGAACCAGCCGTAGAAGCGGCCCCGGTCAGTGCCCTGACGCCAAGCGGCCGTGCGCCGAACGACCCGCGTGAAGTGCGTCGTCGCAAGCGTGAAGCCGAGCGTCTGCAGAAGGAAGCCGAACTGGCTGCCGCTGCGGCACCGGTTGAAGCGCCTGTCGCTGCCGAACCGGCTCCGGTTGTTGCTGAAGTGGTCGAAGCGGCACCTGTTGCCGAGTCGGTCATCGAAGAAGCACCGCGCTCCGTTCAGGAAGCCGTAAAGCAACACGAACAAGCCCAGGAAAAAGAGCACGAGCCTAAACCTCTCGTCTAACGCCTAGGCCATAAAAAGCCCCGTCTGGTCACCCAGGCGGGGCTTTTTTATGCCTCCGAACATCGCTCCCACAGGGATTTTATGCAGGTCTGAAGGTCAGTGATTCAGGCACATCGACATCCCACAGCACTCCGGGATCATCCACCACCAACTCAACCACCCTGCCCTGCGCAAACAGCGGCTTGGCCCCTCGATCCCCCGACAACCTCATCAACCCCGGTCCAAAACGGCGACCAAAGCCCACCGGATGCCCAAACTCTCCCTCCAGCACCGGCACGCTGATCGCATCATCAGCCACACCCGCCAGCACATTATCTACCGTCGAAGGCAGGATAAACGGCATATCCCCCAGCACAACCAACCAACCATCCAGCTGCTGACACGCCGCCACACCCGCCGCAATGCTGTCGCCCATGCCTGTCGAGTCGATCAACACAATCTCGCAGCCATACGCTTGAGCCATGCGAATCACCTGCGGACGATCCGCTGTCGTCACCAGCACGCGCCTTTCTATCGTCGCGGGCAGACTCGCCAACACCTGCTCGATCACCGAACGAACCGCCCCGTCGCGCCCCGTGCAGTCGGCCAACAACTTGTCTTTTTCAGCCCCGGCCACCTGACGAAAACGACTGCCCTGCCCCGCCGCCAGCACGATGACGCCGATGGATTCACTCATACAGCCTCCTGCAACGGCTTCTTTTGCTTCAGTTCGACGCCGTTCTTGATCGCCACAATTTCGGCCATCAGTGACAAGGCGATTTCCGCCGGACTGTGGCTGCCAATGTGCAACCCGACCGGGCCATGCAGACGCTCGATAGCGTCTGGCGACAAGCCCAGTTCGGCGAGGTTTTCCCGGCGCTTCACGCTGTTGACCCGCGAACCCAGCGCGCCGACATAAAAGGCCTTGGAATCCAGCGCCGTGAGCAGCGCCATGTCATCCAGGCGAGGATCGTGAGTCAGGGCAACGATGGCCGTGCGTTCGTCAGTCTGGATATTCAGCACTGCCTCATCCGGCATGCCCGAGACAAAACGACCGTGCTGCTCTTCCCACCCATAAACAAACTCGGTGCGCGGATCGCAGATCAACACTTCGAAATCCAGCAACCGCGCCATCTCGGCGACGTAACGGGACAATTGCCCCGCGCCGATCAGCAATAAACGCCAACGCGGACCATAAATCGCGCGCAACGTGGTGCCGTCAAAGCTCAAAACATCGGATTTACTCGCTGACTGCACAACCACTTCACCGGTCGCAATATCCAGCGAACGAGCGACGATTTCATGGGCCTCACAGCGCGCCAGCAATTCGGCTACCCACTGCGGATCGCCGACCCGCTCCTCAGTCAGACGCAACGTGCCGCCGCACGGCAAACCAAACCGTGCGGCTTCCTCGCGAGTAACGCCGTAGGTGATCAACTGCACCGGCGGCCCATCCACCGGGATACGCCCGTCGTGCAGCCGGGCAATCAGGTCATCCTCGACACAACCGCCCGACACCGAACCGATCACCACACCATCTTCACGCAAGGCCAGCATGGCGCCAGGTGCCCGGGGCGCGGTACCCCAGGTCTGGACCACGCTGTACAGCACCACCCGCTGACCCGCTAGGCGCCATTCGAGCACGCTGCGCAGGACATTCAGATCGACGCTGTCCATCAGGCTTGCGCCTTCTGCCAACCTTGCAGCTGAAAGCGAACCGGCAGGTTACGGATGCGCTTGCCGGTGGCGGCGAAGATCGCGTTGCACAACGCCGGCGCAATCGGCGGCACGCCCGGCTCACCGACGCCGCCCAAGGGCACAACGCCTGGCGGGGTGACCAGATGCACGGCGACTTCTTTGGGCGCCAGGGACATGCGCGCCACTTCGTACATGTGGAAGTTGTCCTGCTGGACCTTGCCGTCCTTGAAGCTGATTTCCCCCAGCACCGCATTGCCCAGGCCCATGACGCAGGCGCCCTCGAACTGCGAGCGGATGCGCTCGGGGTTGATCTGCGGCCCGCAATCCACAGCGATGTCAGCCTTGTGCACGATCAACGTGCCGTCATCTTTGACTTCGACCTCGATCACCGCCGCCACATAGGTGACGAAGCTGTAATGCACCGCCAACCCCAAGCCTCGGCCCTTGGGCAATTCACGCCCCCAACCCGCGGCTTTCGCGGCGGTTTCCAGCACCGTGCGCAGGCGGCCGGTATCGATCGGATAGCGCTCGGGGGATTCGCCGTAGTTCCACTCTTCACTCAGCGTGCGCGGGTCGATCTGACGGTCTGGGCCAAGCAGCTTGATCTGGTACTTGAGCGGATCCTGCCCGGCCTTGTGCGCCAGCTCATCGACGAAGCTCTGAATCGCAAAGCCATGGGGGATGTTCGACACCGAGCGATACCAGCCGACGCGGGTATGCACCGTCGCTTCCGGGTTTTCCAGGCGCACGTTGGGAATCGCGTAGGCCATGTTGGTGAACCCCATGCCCAGTTCAAACGCTGCCTCGTGGTTCATCCCCGGTGCAAACAGCGCGGTGATACTCGGGGCCACGGTACGGTGCAGCCAGCCGGAGGGCAGGCCGTCCTTGTTCAGGCTGGCTTTGAGGTACTCGGCCGACACGGTGTGGAAATAGGAACAGTGGATGTCGTCTTCACGGGTCCATTGCACCCGCACGGCCTTGCCGGGGAACTCTTTGGCGAGTATCGCCGCTTCAATGATGAAGTCAGGTTTGGACTTTCGACCAAAACCGCCGCCGAGCAAGGTGACGTTAAACGTAACGTTATCGAACGGAACGCCAAGGCGTTCGCCAATCCGTGTACGGGTGACCTGCGGCGCCTGACTCGGCCCCCAGGCTTCGCAGACGCCATCCTTGAAGCGGGCAATGGCAACCATCGGCTCCATCGGTGCCTGCGCCAGGTGCGGCAGGTAATAAGACGCTTCGAGGGTGCTGTCGGCGCTCTTCATTGCTTCGTCGATACTGCCGGTATTGCGCACCACTTTCCCGGGCTTGAGGGACGCCGCTTCGAGTTCCTTGCGATAGGCAATCGAGTCATAACTGGCGTTCGGGCCGTCATCCCACTCGATCTTCAGCGCCTCGCGGCCCTTGATCGCCGCCCAGGTGTTGCTGGCCACCACGGCCACGCCGCCCAACGGTTGAAATTCAGACGGCAGTGGGCTGCCTTCGATCTGCAGGACCTTGATCACGCCAGGGACTTTCAGCGCGGCGCTGGAGTCGAGGGATTTGACCTTGCCGCCGTACACCGCCGGACGCGCAATGGTGGCGTAGAGCATGCCGTCGAAATGCACGTCGGCCCCGTAAATGGCACGGCCGTTGACGATGTCGGCACCGTCGATGGCCTTGGTGCCCTCTTTGCCAATGTAGCGAAACTCCGACGGATCCTTGAGCCGTACGCTGTCACGCGCGGGCACCGCCAGCGCTCCGGCCGCCACAGCCAACGCGCCATAGCCCAATTCACGACCGGACGGTTTATGGATGACTTTGTGCAGTTGCGCATGGCACTCGGCGACCGGCACCTTCCACAGCTCGGCAGCGGCCTGTTCGAGCATGGTGCGCGCGGCGGCACCGCAGCGGCGCATTGGCTCGTACCAGTGACGCATGCTGCGTGAACCGTCGGTGTCCTGGTTGCCGAAACGCACTTCATCGCCTGGCGCCTGTTGCACCTTCACCATCGCCCAGTCAGCGTCCAGTTCATCGGCCACCACCATCGTCAGGCTGGTGCGTACGCCCTGGCCCATTTCCGAACGGTTGCAGATCACGGTCACCGTGCCATCGGCGGCGATGCTGACGTAAACCTTGGGATCATCAATCGCGCCGTGGGGCATGCCGTCGGCGCCGAACTTCTTCGAGGCCTCTTCAGCGAAAACGTCCTGCCAGCCCCAGCTGGCCGCGAGCACCAAGGCACTGGTGGCACCGACCCCTTTGAGGAAACCGCGGCGGCTGAAGTTACTCAGGGCAAAATCATTCGGTAACGGGCTCATGCCTTGGCCTCCTTCAAGTGAGTAGAAGCCTGGCGGATAGCCGTCTTGATGCGGTTATAGGTCCCGCAGCGGCAAATGTTGCCGACCATCGCCTCTTCGATCTGCGCATCCGTAGGATTGGGGTTGGTCTTGAGCAGCGCCGTCGCCGACATGATCTGCCCGCCCTGGCAAAAACCGCATTGGGCCACGGCGGTGTCGAGCCAGGCTTGCTGGACCACTTGCCCGACCGGATCGGCGTGCAGGTTGTCGATGGTGGTGACGTTCTGCCCGACCACCGAACCAATCGGCGTAATGCAACTGCGCGCCGGTGATCCGTCGATGTGAATCGTGCAGGCACCGCACAGGCCCATGCCGCAGCCGAATTTGGTGCCGTTGTAACCGGCCACGTCGCGGATCGCCCAAAGCAGCGGCATGTCCTCAGTGACGTCGAGTGGATGGTCTTGACCGTTGAGTTTCAGGGTAATCATGGGCACGCCCGCATAGATCTAGGGTTATGGGGTCGAGCAATCTGCCGTGGGATCTTGATTCGTGATACGCAGATCGACTCAGGCTAAAGAGGCTCTCTTATGCGACGGGAACGTCTGCACCGGGCCTTTGATGGAGCAAATGCTTGCATCGTTAGGTGGCTAAGTTAACCCAGCATTAACAAAAAAAGCCCTGCACAGTGGAAGTGTGCAGGGCTTTGAGATCAGTCCTGAAAGCTTAGCTTCAATACTGGTTGGGCTCCATTTCCAGATCGACATGGAAACGGTCCGAAATGTCTTTCCGGATTCGCTGCGCCAGGTTGAGCAATTGCAGGCCCGTGGCACCGCCGTAATTGACCAGCACCAGCGCCTGTAACTTATGCACGCCGGCATCCTCGTCGCGGAAACCTTTCCACCCCGCCCGCTCGATCAACCAGCCTGCGGCCAGTTTCATTTGCCCGTCGGGCTGCGCATACGCCACCAGATCCGGGTATTCGCCCCTGAGTTGGGCGACCAGCGCCGCTGGCACCAACGGGTTTTTGAAGAAGCTGCCGGCATTGCCCAGCACCGCCGGGTCCGGCAGCTTTTCATTGCGGATGCTGCAAATCGCCTGGCTGACATCCGTGGCCGTCGGGTGCTCGATGCCTTGCTCGGTCAGGCGCTGGCGCACCGGGCCGTATTCCAGATGCAAGTGCGCCGCACGGTGGAGAGTGAAACGAACGCGCAGGATCAGCCAGCGTCCCGGCTCCTGCTTGAACAGGCTGTCGCGGTAAGCAAAGTTGCACTCGGCCAAGGTGAAGTCTCGCAGCTCGCCAGTCTGGCGATCCAGCGCGGTCAGGCCGGCAAACACATCCTTGATCTCGACCCCGTACGCACCGATGTTCTGCATCGGCGCCGCACCGACGGTGCCGGGGATCAGGCTGAGGTTTTCCAGGCCCGACAAACCCTGCGCCAGGGTGTGTTGCACGAACGGATGCCACGGCTCGCCAGCCTCGGCTTCGATCACGACTTTGCTGCCATCATCACTGAGGATGCGAATTCCGCGCGTGGCCATGCGCAGCACCAGCGACTGGATATCGGCGGTCAGCAGCAGATTGCTGCCGCCGCCAATCACCAACAACGGAACGTCATGCTGTGCGGCGTAGGCCAGGGCCTCACGCACGTCAGAATCGCTATGGGCCTCGGCGAACAGGCGAGCCTGAACGTCGACACCAAAGCTGTTGAACGGCTTGAGCGAAACCTGTGATTGAACCTGCAAACTCATAACCGTCCCTTCAATTCGATCACCAGCAAGTCACTGGCGCGCTCGATCAGGTCCAGCACCTGCTCGAAGCCCTGGTCGCCGTCGTAATACGGATCCGGCACTTCATCGAGCTCCGACTGGTAGCGGCGCAGGAACAGGTCCAGCTCGGCCTTGCCCTTGGCCGGCTGCAAGGCCTTGAGGTGCCGCAGGTTGCTGTTGTCCATCGCCAGGATCAGGTCGTAAGTGGCGAAATCGGCGCGGGTGACTTGCTGGGCGCGCTGGGCGGACAGGTCGTAGCCACGCAGTTTGGCCGCAGCCTGGCTGCGTTTGTCCGGCGCCTTGCCGACGTGCCAGTCACCGGTGCCGGCGGAGGCGACCTCAATCTGATCGGCCAGCCCCGCTTCGCGCAGTTTGTGCCGCAGCACACCTTCGGCCGTTGGAGAACGGCAGATGTTGCCCAGGCACACGAACAGAACGCGCATCAGGCCTCCAGCAGGCGACGAACGCGCTCAAGGTCTTCAACGGTGTCGACCCCGGTGGGTGGTGCGATCGACGCGTCGGCGACGTGAATCCGTACGCCGTGCCACAGGGCACGCAGCTGTTCCAGGGATTCGGTGTTTTCCAGCCAGCACGGGCCCCAGCTGACGAAGTCATGCAGGAAACCGGCGCGGTAGGCATAAATGCCAATGTGGCGACGATACGGCACGCCTTCCGGCAGTTGCTCGCGGCTTTTGGCAAACGCGTCCCGCGCCCACGGCAAGGTCGAGCGACTGAAGGTCAGCGCCAGACCATTTAGGTCACTGACGACCTTGACCACGTTGGGGTTGAACAGGGTGTCTACGTCTTCGATCGGCTCCGCGAGGGTGGCCATGCGCGCTTCGGTATGGGCCGCGAGGTTAGCCGCGACCTGATCGATCACGCTCGGCGGAATCAGCGGCTCGTCACCCTGGACGTTGACCACGATGGCGTCAGGCGCCAGGCCCAGCTTCGCGGCGACTTCGGCCAGACGGTCGGTGCCGGAATTGTGGTCTTCGCGGGTCAGCACCACTTCGGCGCCGAAGCCGTTGCACGCCTCGACGATGCGCGCATCGTCAGTGGCAACCACCACGCGCTGGGCGCTGCTTTTGCTCGCCTGTTCCCAGACATGCTGGATCATCGGCTTGCCGGCGATCAGCAGCAGCGGTTTGCCCGGCAAACGGGTCGAGGCATAACGCGATGGAATGACAACGGTAAAGGCTGTGGTCATTTATCCAGACGCTCGTCGGTGGTCAGGGTGCGGGCTTCGGTTTCGAGCATCACCGGGATGCCATCGCGAATCGGGTACGCGAGGCCGGCGCCCTTGCTGATCAGCTCGGTCTTGTCGGCGCTGAGCTTGAGTGGGCCTTTGCAGACCGGGCAAGCGAGGATGTCGAGCAATTTGGTGTCCATGAGCATTCCCTGGATAAAAACGGAGTTAAGGCAAAAGACGAGCCGGCAACAGGCGCATCAGCTGCGTATCGAACCAGGCCACGAAGGCCGGCGATGGCGCAGCATCGACCGCCAGGTACCACCAATCGGCGGCGGCGAAGGCACGGCACTTCACCGCGTCCTTTTCAGTCATCACCAACGGCAATGACGGTGTGAAATTCAAGGCCTGCACGCTGTATTCGGCGTGGTCGGCAAACGCATGCGGGACAGGTTTGCAGTGTAGCGTTTCGAGGGTGGTGAAGAAACGCTGCGGATTGCCGATCCCGGCTACGGCGTGCACCGCCTGACCTGCGGGGAAGTGATCGAGAGGACGTCGTTCACCGCTGCGCAAGTTGATCAGGGCGGTCGGTTGCAACTGGAAGGCAAACCCGCCGTCGCGATCCTCCGCGGCGCCGTTGTAGAGCACCGCGTCGACGCTTTGCAGGCGTTCGACTGGCTCACGCAACGGCCCGGCTGGCAGGCAACGCTGGTTGCCCAGGCCTCGGGCGGCGTCGATCAGCACCAGTTCAAGGTCGCGGGCCAGACGGTAATGCTGCATGCCGTCATCGGAGAGGATCAGGTCCAGCGGCTCGCTCGCCAGCAGTGCTTCTACCGCGCGGCTGCGGTCCGGGTCGATCATCAACGGCACGCCGGTACGCTGGACGATCAACAACGGTTCATCACCCGCCACTTCGGCACGTTGCTCGGCTTTGACCCGCCAGGGTAGCTGCGGCGGCTTGGCGCCGTAACCACGACTGACCACGCCCACCCGCAAGCCACTGCGCTGGCAATGCTCGATCATCCACAGGATCAGCGGCGTCTTGCCGGTACCGCCCACGGTGATATTGCCGACCACGATCAGCGGCACGGGCGGTTGATAGATCTCGCCCTCACCCGCGAGGAAACGCTTGCGCTTGTTCATGACCACCCGCCGATACAGCCACTCCAGTGGCTGCAGCAGCTTCAGGGCCGGATGACCTTCGTACCACGCGGCGAGCAAGCGATCAGACATGGCCATCAATGCGCGGGCGGCGCCGCCTCGACAGTGGTCATGCGCAAGTGGCTGAAACCGAGCTTGCCGGCGGCGTCCATGGCGGTAATGACAGACTGATGCTGCGTCTTGCCGTCAGCGCTGATGGACAGCGGCAGATTAGTGTCGCCGTTGGACTCTTTTTGCAGCGCTTCCATCACCGTTGCCAGGTCGCTCTTGGGCAGGACTCGATTGTTCACCGAGAACACGCCTTCGGCGTTAATACCGATGTCCAGTTGCTTGACCTGCTGATCCTCAGCTGGCGAACCACTGACCGCTTCCGGCAAGTCGACGCGCAACTGGGTTTCACGGGTAAACGTGGTCGTGACAACGAAAAACAGCAGCAGGATGAACACCACGTCGATCAGCGACGCGAGGTTGATGTCTACCGTTTCCCGCGGCTTGCGGCGGAATTTCACGCTCGGCCCTCGGTCAGGTCCACATCACGGTCACCCTGCACCACCTCGACCAGTTTGATCGCTTCCTGCTCCATGCCCACCACCAGTTCATCGATCCGGCGTTGCAGGAAACGATGGAAGAACACCGACGGGATACCAACCATCAGGCCCGCAGCCGTGGTGATCAAGGCTTTGGAAATGCCGCCGGCGAGCACCGCGGCGTTGGTGCCCATGCCTGTGCCCATGAACGCGCTGAAGATATCGATCATACCCAGCACCGTCCCCAACAACCCCAGCAACGGGGCCATGGCGGCGATGGTGCCCAAGGCGTTGATGTAACGCTCCAGTTCATGGATGACCCGGGCGGCGGCCTCTTCGATGCACTCTTTCATGATCTCGCGACCATGCTTGGAGTTGGCCAGGCCCGCCGCCAGGATTTCGCCCAACGGCGAGTTGGCGCGCAGTTCCTTGAGTTTTTCTTTATTGAGCTGTTTGTCTTTGATCCAGACCCAGACCTGGCCGAGCAAGTGCTCGGGGGTCACACGGCTGGCGCGCAGGGTCCACAGGCGCTCGGCGACGATGGCCATGGCCGCGATGGAACTCAGAATGATCGGCAGCATCATCCAGCCGCCGGATTTGACCAATTCCCACACAGTGACAGTCCCCTCGAAAAAGTGCGCCACTCTAACATAGGGGGTCGGCGCACCGAAGACCGTGATGTCGCATCCGGTCGGGCTTTAATAACTCTCGGCTATTTATTGACCGGCGGTGGTTCGCGCCAGAAACGCCGGTCCAGACGCATCGTCCACGGTGGCTGGAAACACCCCAGTTGCAGTTGAATGGCACCGTGCTCGGCACTGTCGTAAATCGCCATGCCGCGTTTTTGATAACGCGCCACGACCGTGGGGTGCGGATGGCCAAAGGAATTGCCCTGGCCACGGGAGATCAATACGGCCTTGGGTTGCAACACGTTCAAAAGAACCATTGACGAGGAACTGCGGCTGCCGTGATGCGGTGACTGCAACCAATCGGTGGCCACCGCCAGCGGACTCTCCAACAAGACCCGTTCGGCAGCGGTGTCGATATCACCGGTCAGCAACAGTCGCTCGCCGCTGGCTTCTATTTGCAAGACGCAGGATTTCTGATTGCGGTCCTGGGCAGACGTCCATTGCCACAATTGGAAATTCACACCGTCCCAGGTCCATTGCCGGCCACTTTCACAGCCTTGGGCTTGCAGTGCGTCAGGTAAACCCTCGGGATCGCCACTGAGTATCTGCTTGACCGGCAGGCCATTGCTCACGGCTCGCGCTCCGCCTGCGTGATCGGCATCGGCGTGACTGATCAGCATCAGGTCGAGGCCCCTTACCCCGAGTTTGCGTAACGACGGCAGCACCACCCGCTCCCCCATGTCCAGATCGCCGAAACGCGGCCCTGCGTCATACAGCAGCGTGTGATGTCGGGTCCGCACCAGAATGGCCAAACCTTGACCGACGTCCAGCTGCCAGACATCGGCCCTGCCTTCCGGCAACAACGGCCGAAGCGGGAACACCAGCAACAACAGCAGCGGCCATCCTAATGGGCGTAGAGGCACGCCTCGCGGCAACAACAGCAGGACGGCGCCCAATGTACCCAGTGCCCAACACCACCACGGGATCGCCACCGGCACCCACGCCGGCAAATGCCCGGCCATCATTGTCAGCGCCCAGAACATCCCGTCGATCAAACCGCCCGCCAGCCATAGCAAGCCTTCGCCCACATAAGGGACGAGCAACAACAATGTCCCGAGCAAGGCGGGCGGTAAGACCACCAGGCTGATCCAGGGCACTGCCAGCAGATTGACCACCGGCCCGCTGAGGCTGATCGGCAAGCCGAGCACCAGCAGCAACGGGCACAGGCCGATCGCGATCAGCCATTGAGCCCGCGTCCAGGTTTGCCACCATCGCCAGGGGCCCAGCCGCCCGCCAAAGGTGAAGATCAACACCCCCACGGCGGCGAAGGACAACCAGAAACCCGGCTGCAGGCTGGCCAACGGATCCAGCAGCAAAACACCATTGAGCGCCAGCAACAGCGGCCACCAGGCGCCGAGGTGACGAAAGCGCAGCCGCCATAGCAGCACCAGACCGATCATCACGCAGGCGCGTTGCACCGGAACGTCGAAGCCGGCCAGCAGCCCGTAAGCCAGCGCCGCCGAGAACGCCAGCCCGCAGGCCCATGGCAGCCACGGTAAACGGCCTGGCCAGAGGCCAAACCGCGCCAACCCGGCGATCAGCAGGTAGACCAGCCCCGCCAACATTCCGATGTGCTGCCCGGAAATCACCAGCAGATGCACCGTGCCGGTGTCTTGCAGCACCTGCCACTCCTCACGGCTCAGCCCGGCGCCATCGCCCAGTACCAGCGCGGTCAACGCGGCGGTTCGGCCTTGGGCATCGACCGCGAGTAAACGCTGGCGGATACCGTCACGCCAGGCCCATCGGGCTTCGGCGAGTCGCTCACCGTCCTTGACCGTGCCGATCGCACCGATGCGTTGAGCCAGCAGCCAGGCGTCGTAATCGAAGGCATGCGGATTGAGCAGCCCGGCAGGACGCTTCAATTTGACCGCCAGTCGCCAGCGTTCGCCGCTGCTGACCGGCGGCCCGCCATACCAGGCCAGGCGCAAACGCCTGGGCAGCTTCGTTCGCCTGGATTGACTGTCCGTCAGTTCGAATCGCACCACGCCGTCGGCATTTTGCGCCAGCCCCGTCACCCGCCCTTCAACCCAACGGGTTTCGCCGTCGAGTTTTTGTAGCAGCCGATCATCCAGCGCCCACTGCGCATTCGCGCACGCCCAACTGAAGCCGAACAGGAAAAACGCCAACGGATACGTCCGAAACGGCAGCAGCATCAAACCCGACAGTGGCAGCCACATCCAAAACCAGACCGGCGGTAAAACCGGCAAAAAACGCAGGGCCAACAAACCCAGCGCGAGCGCCAACATCCCTGTGCGCATACACTCATCCTTGAGAGTCCCCACCTAGGCATAGCCGGCCAACCGCACCGGCGCCGTTATCAATTGTCACAAAGTCTGAATGGGCGGTTCGTAGAATCCAGACATACTTGCCGCCTTAACCGACCGAGAAGCCTTATGCCCCGGCGCTTGTTCAAACGCTACATGCCAGACCCGACCAGCATCAGGGAACACAAATCCTTACGCTTTCTCGGCACCCTGCTGCATGACCCCAACCTCTGGCACCTCAACCGTCACTCCGTGGCCCGCGCGATGGCGGTTGGCCTGTTCGCGGCGTTTCTACCGATCCCGTTGCAAATGCTCCTGGCTGCGGTGCTGGCGATCATGGTGCGAGGCAACATGCCGATTGCGGTGAGCCTGGTCTGGCTGACCAACCCGATCACCATGCCGGCGGTGTTTTTCTGCACGTACCAGACCGGGGCCTGGCTGTTGGATG
The DNA here is from genome assembly GCF_054668435.1 of Pseudomonas sp. S2_B07. Lineage (NCBI taxonomy): Bacteria > Pseudomonadati > Pseudomonadota > Gammaproteobacteria > Pseudomonadales > Pseudomonadaceae > Pseudomonas > Pseudomonas sp. S2_B07. The sequence goes on along the minus strand of NZ_CP162769.1, from coordinate 5,355,718 downwards.
TGCCCACTCGCCAGTTGCCCGACTCTTTGTCCTGGGAATGGGTCAGCAGCGAATTGTCGACGTTATGGCAACCGTTTTTGCTGGGTTCGGTGGTGACAGGGTTGGTGTTGGGGGCTCTCGCCTATTTCCTGACCATGACGTACTGGCGGTGGTGGGTGGCGCGGCAGTGGAAGCGGCGCAAGAAAAGCCGGATGTAGGAATGCAAAACGGCCTCCATTGTTGGAGGCCGTTTTTTCATGCGGTGTTTGTGCTGGCGGTCTTGAATCAGGTACGCATCCCGCGCCCACTGACCAGCAACCGTGCGCAACCGACATACAACACAATCGTCGCCACCAGCATAAAGGTGATTGCGATGCTGATCTTGATGTCCGAAACCCCAAGAATGCCGTATCGGAACGCGTTGACCATGTGCAACACCGGGTTCGCCAGGGACACGGTCTGCCAGAACGGTGGCAACAGGGAGATCGAGTAAAACACCCCGCCCAGGTAAGTCAGCGGTGTCAGCACGAAGGTCGGGATGATCGAGATGTCATCGAAGTTGCGTGCAAACACGGCGTTGATGAAGCCCAGCAGCGAAAAGATCGTCGCCGTCAGTACCACCACCAGAATGGTCACGCCCAGGTGATGCACCTGCAAATCGGTGAAGAACAGCGACAGTATCGTCACGATGATCCCGACCATCAGCCCGCGCAACACGCCGCCCAGGGTATAGCCGATCAGAATCGTATGCGGCGACACTGGCGACACCATCAGTTCCTCGATGGAACGCTGGAACTTGCTGCCGAAGAAACTCGAGACCACGTTGCCATAGGAGTTGGTGATCACCGACATCATGATCAGCCCCGGCACGATGTACTCCATGTAGGTGAAGCCACCCATGCCACCAATCTGCTTGCCGATCAGATTGCCGAAGATCACGAAATACAAAACCATGGTGATGGCCGGCGGCAGCAGCGTCTGCGGCCAGATCCGGGTAAAACGCCGGACCTCACGGTAAACGATGGTATTGAGGGCAACGAGGTTGGGCTGCAGCTCGGAACTCATACCGCCACCTTCGACAGATTTTTCTCCACCAGGGACACGAACAACTCCTCGAGGCGATTGGTTTTGTTACGCAGGCTCAGCACTTCGATGTTTTGCTGCGCCAGTTGAGTAAACAGCGCGGTGATGCCCATGGCCTTGTCGACCTGGACTTCCAGCGTGTGACCATCGAGCAGTCGGGTCGGGTAGCCGAGTAACTGCGGCGCACTGGTCAACGTGTTTTTGATGTCGAGCAGGAAGGTTTCCACATGCAGTTGGCTGAGCAACTGTTTCATGCTGGTGTTTTCGACAATAGTGCCGTGGTCGATGATGCCGATGTTGCGGCACAACTGCTCAGCCTCTTCCAGGTAGTGCGTGGTGAGGATGATGGTGATGCCTTTCTGGTTCAGCTCGGTGAGGAAGGTCCACATCGAGCGACGCAGTTCAATGTCCACACCCGCCGTCGGTTCGTCGAGGATCAGCAGACGCGGTTCGTGGACCAGCGCACGGGCGATCATCAGTCGACGCTTCATACCGCCGGACAGTGAACGCGACGGCACATCGCGTTTGTCCCACAGCCCCAGTTGGGTCAGGTATTGCTCGGCGCGTTCCTTGGCGATTTTCGGCGGGATGCCGTAGTAACCAGCCTGGGTGACGACGATGTCGAAAGTCTTTTCAAACTGGTTGAAGTTGAATTCCTGGGGCACCACGCCGATGCAACGCTTGAGCGCCGCCGGCTCCTTGTCCAGGTCGTGACCGAAGATATTCACCGTTCCGCTGGTCTTGTTCACCAGGGTCGAGAGAATGCCGATGGTCGTGGATTTGCCCGCGCCGTTAGGGCCGAGCAGGGCGAAGAAGTCACCTTCGGCAACGTCCAGATCGATACCACTCAGGGCCTGGAAACCGTTGCCGTAGGTTTTGGTTAGCTGCCGGATGGACAGAGCGGAACTCATATCGGATTACGCACCAAGAAGGAAGAAAGGGATAAAAGACGGCCTGCGGCGACTGGAGCAACCACGGCACATGAGCGCAATGGTGCTTGTCGCCGCCACACAAGTACAGTCAAGTGTGTCGATAGTGAGTATTAACTCAACGCGGTCATAACGGCTTTTTGATACGCCGGACGCTGTTTCAACCGGGCATACCAGGCTTCGAGGTGCGGCTGCGGCGCCCGCTCGATCGGCATCTCGAACCAGGCATAAATAAAACTGCCGAGCGGAATATCGCCCATGCCGATTTCATCACCGGACAGGTAAGGTTTGATCGACAACGCTTGATCGACCATCGACAGCAGCTCAGTGCATTCTTTGATTGCGGCGTTGATGGCCGACCAGTCCTGCTTGTCTGCCGAAGTGCGCATCACGCCCCAGAATACGGTGCGGAACGGGCCGGCGAGGCTTGAAGTGGTCCAGTCCATCCACTTGTCGGCCGTGGCGCGAGCTTTTACATCCGCCGGATACCAGGCGCTGCCGTCGGCATATCGGGCCATCAAGTAACGCACGATGGCATTGGATTCCCACAGGACAAAGCCGTCATCCTCGATCACCGGAATGCGACCGTTGGGGTTCATCGCCCGGTACTCCGGTGTATCGACGACACCAAAGGCGCCGCCCGCATCGATGGCCTCGTAGGCCAGCCCCAGCTCTTCGGCGGCCCACAAAGGCTTTCTGACATTCGACGAGTTTTTACGACCCCAGATCTTCAGCATGACCGCCTCTTTTTCGATAAGTGGGCAGGCAGCATACGCCGGATCAGGCGCGACTCAAATCGCTCTGCATATCCCCCAGCAGGGCCGGCAGTGTGTCGCTGAACAAGTGTGGATAGCACTTTTCCAGGTGCTCGAAAAAGAAGGCTTCCGGCACGTCGGTGAACTGGCCGTGATCGACCAGGTACTCCATCAACTGCGCGCCATCGCGATTGAACGGATGAAAGACACTGTCGTTGATCCCGTCGAATTCCAGCGGCGCAACATTGAACAATTCACAGAGTTGCTGGTTGAAGGCCGGCGTGGCCTTGACCCAGCGGTCGTTGAGATACAGTTCGGTGTAGCCGTGCATGGCGAACACATCGCTTTTCAGCAGTTCGAGCAATCGCGGGGTCGACAGGTGATTGCGCACGTCCGCCAGGCCGATGCGCGCAGGGATCCCGCAATGTCGTGCGGCACCGGCCAGCAACGTGGCTTTGGGCACGCAATAGCTTTCCCCGGCGGCCAGCGCATAACTGCCGCGCAAGGTCTTTGGGTCGCGGCTGAACGTGTAGGGGTTGTAACGCACGGCCTCGCGCACCGCGTAATAGAGGTTGATCGCCTGCTCAAGCGGATCGCGACCACTGCCGCGGTGTGTTTCGGCGAACTCCACCACCGAGGGGTGGTCACTATCGATGAAGCGGCCGGGACTCAAGTACTCGTGCATGAGATCAATCTCCTGGGGAAGCCCCGAGTCTAGCGACAGGTTCAGCACAGAGATAACGACGTTTCGGCCAAACATGCGCGTATTGTCGCGTAGGAAACGAACGAATTCCCGAGCGTGTTGCCAACCGAGCCTACAAATCTCGCCCAAGGTTTCCCACGATTTCAATCACCTCGCTCTGACCACCCTGTTTGGCGGATGCCGTCTAAGCTCTGAAGGTTGGTTTTACCCTGGTTCACGGAGGATTAAATATGCTGCTGTTGTGGATACTGGTTCTGATTGTCGGGATAGCCTGGTTAGCCCATCGTCGCACCGCCCCCCTGCCCGCCCTGTGCATTATTGCCGTCTACATCGTCGCGATGGGCGCTTTCAGCCACGCGCCGGGTTGGCTGCTGCTGGTGTTCTGGGTGTTGATTGCAGCCGTTGCGGCCCCCTTGCTGCTGCCCGACCTGCGTCGCAAGTTCTTCAGCGCGCCGCTGTTCAGCTGGTTCCAGAAAACCCTGCCGCCGATGTCGCAAACCGAACGCGACGCCATCGACGCCGGCACCGTATGGTGGGACGGCGAATTGTTCAGCGGCCGTCCGGACTGGGACAAATTGCTGTCCTATCCAAAAGCCCAACTGACTGAGGAGGAACAGGCTTTCATCGACGGCCCGACCGAGGAACTCTGCGCCATGGTCACCGACTGGCAGATCGGGCAAGACATGGACCTGCCCGCTGAAGCCTGGACACACATCAAGGAAAACGGCTTCTTCGCGCTGATCATTCCCAAGGAATTTGGCGGCAAGGGCTTCTCCGCCTACGCCCACTCACAGGTCGCGATGAAACTGGCGACCCGCAGCGGCGATCTTGCGTCCACCGTGATGGTCCCCAATTCCCTCGGCCCGGCCGAACTGCTGCTGCATTACGGCACCGATGAACAACGCAATCATTACCTGCCAAGGCTGGCCCGTGGTGACGACATTCCGTGCTTCGCGTTGACCGGTCCGCTGGCCGGTTCCGACGCCGGGGCAATGCCCGACACCGGGGTGATCTGCAAAGGTGAATGGGAAGGCAAGGAAACCCTCGGCCTGCGCCTGAACTGGGAAAAGCGTTACATCACCTTAGGCCCGGTGGCGACCCTGCTCGGCCTCGCCTTCAAGGCCTATGACCCGGACCACTTGCTGGGAGACAAGGAAGACCTGGGCATCAGCCTGGCGCTGATTCCAACCGACACGGCCGGTGTTGAAATCGGCCGCCGTCACCTGCCGCTGGGGGCCGCGTTCATGAACGGCCCGAACTCCGGCAAGGACGTGTTCGTGCCGCTCGATTTCCTCATCGGCGGCCAGGAAATGCTCGGCAAGGGCTGGATGATGCTGATGAATTGCCTGTCGGTCGGGCGTTCGATTTCGTTGCCGGCAGTCGGCACCGGCGCGGCCAAGTTCACCAGTCTGGTGACGGGGCAGTACGCTCAGGTTCGCGAGCAATTCAACGTTCCATTGTCGGCGTTCGAAGGGATTCAGGAAGCCATGGCGCGCATCGGCGGCAACGCCTGGATGATGGACGCGGCGCGCATGTTGACTGCCAACGCGGTGGACCTGGGTGAGAAACCGTCGGTGCTCTCGGCGATTCTCAAGTATCACCTTACCGAACGCGGTCGCGAGTGCATCAGCCACGCGATGGACGTTCACGGCGGTAAAGCCATCATCATGGGACCGAACAACTACCTCGGTCGCAGCTGGAATGGCGCGCCGATTTTCATCACCGTGGAAGGCGCGAACATTCTTTCGCGCAACCTGATGATCTTCGGCCAGGGTGCCATTCGCTGCCATCCGTTCGTACTCAAGGAAATGGCCCTCGCCGGTCGTGAAGACAAGGACCAGGCCCTTACCGAGTTCGATGGCCTGCTGCTCAAACACATTGGTTTTGCCGTGAGCAACGCCGCCAGCACGTTGGTGCTGAACCTCGGTTTCGGGCACTTCGAGCACACGCCGGGCAACACGCTCAGCCAGGGCTACTTCCGCGCACTCAACCGTCAGGCCGCAGGGTTCGCCATGCTGGCGGACCTGAGCATGATGCTGTTGGGCGGTGAACTGAAACGCCGCGAACGCCTGTCTGCACGCCTCGGGGATGTACTCAGCAACCTGTACCTCGCCTCTGCCGCCCTCAAGCGTTACCACGATCTCGATTCACCAGAGCACATGGCGCCGCTGTTTACCTGGGCCATGGAGGAAAGCCTTGGTCAGTCGGAACGGGCACTGGATGAACTGCTGACCAACTTCCCGAACAAGGTACTGGGTTGCCTGTTGCGGGTGATCGTGTTCCCGTTCGGCCGTCGACACAAAGGGCCATCGGACAAACTCGGCGCCGAAGTGGCTGCCGTGATTGGTCGCGCCAAGGGCGACCCGACGCTCGAAGAGCTGCTGGGCGGTTGCTACCGTCCGCAATCGGCCGAGGACGCCGTCGGTGCTTTGCAACACGCCTGCAATTTGTTGAACGCTGCGCAGCCGCTGCAGAAAAAACTGCACATCGCGCTCAAAAGTGGCCAGGTCAAACCGGCCGCCGGGGAACACGTCATCGATGCCGCGCTGGAGGCGGGAGTATTGCAGGCAACGGAAGCGCAAACCCTGCGGGCCGCCGAAGCGGCACGACGCAAGGTGATCGACGTCGATGATTTTGACAAAGAAGAACTGGCACTGGCACCCGGAAAGGTCCGCTGATCCAGTGCCCCCATGCAAAACGGGCGCAGGGGCTTTATACTCCCGCGCCCGTTTTGCTCTTGAGGACTTATCTCGTGTCCAACGTCGTTGCCGACCATCTCGTCTTGCTTGACCACTTGCGCAGCATCCTGGTCGCCGTGGGTGAGGCCGAACAGGTTCCCGAAGAAAGCCATGCCTTGTTCCTGGAGCGCTTCGATGAATTGCGTGCGTTGCTGCCGGTCGATCCGATCGAAAGCCAATACCTGGGCCAGGACATTCTCTGCCAGGTAATCACCCGCTACCCGCAAATTGCCCACCTGGTTCCGCGCGACCTGCTGTGGTACTTCGCCGGTGACTGCCTGCATTACATGCCCGATGATGAAATCGATCTGTATCAGGCGCTGGAAGAACGTCGCTTCGAAGCTGAACAGAACGACGAACCGTTTGACTGGAACCAGGAAAAGCAGCTGCTGGCGATGTCGAACGACGAAAGCAAGCACTGATTTCCGACCAGTTACACAAAAGGCCCGCATGGTTGAACATGCGGGCCTTTTTTGTGCGATCAAAACAAGCCGTCACTCTCGGGCAGCTCATACTCCGATACGCCCATCACCAGACTGCTCGACTTACCGGGCTTGCCCAACGTCGGCTCCTTCTCCAGACACTCCACCAAGTAATCAATCAATACCCGTATTTTGGGAGGCAGGTACCGAGTGGGCGAATGCAGCAACCAGGCCCCGCCGTGGTAGGAGGCCAGAAAGGTCCAGTCCGGCAGCACTTGCACCATCACCCCCTTCTCCAAGGCCCGCCGCGCCGTGAAATACGGCAGGCTGCCAATGCCGATGTGCTGCAATACCGCTCCAAACCGTACGCCAGTATGATTGGCGGCATATCGCCCGCGCACACCGACAGTCACCGATTTGCTGCCTTTCTTGAATTTCCAGCGCGCATCGCTCGGGGTTTCACCCAGGTAGATACAACTGTGATTGAGCAAGTCATGGGGGTGCGTCGGCGTCCCGTGTTCGGCCAAATATTGCGGTGTCGCACAGAGCAAATGGTCGATCGTCAGCAACTGCCGCCCCACCAGCCCCGAAGGTGGCCGATCGGTGATGCGAATCGCCAGGTCGACGTGATCATCGATCAAATCGACCTGGCGATCTTCAAGCATCAGTTCTACATCCACTTTGGGATAGCGGCGTAAAAACTCCGGCATGTGCGGGTGAATCACAATTCTTCCCACCGCTTTTGGAACGCTCAGACGCACCAACCCTTCGGCTTCGTCAGTGAACTGCCCGCTGATTTCCATCACCGACTTGGCCGCGCTGACCATTTCCTGGCAACGCTTGAACACTTCTTCGCCACCGTCGCTCAAGCGTAATTTGCGCGTGGTTCGTTGCAGCAGGCGCGTGGCCAGCGCCTTCTCCAGCCGCGAAATGCTGCGACTGACCGCCGAAGGTGAAGAACCCAGTTGGCGGGCCGCCTCGGAAAAGCTGCCGGTCTCGACAACCTTGACGAAAATCGCCATTTCCCCAAGCAGCGGCAGTGGAAGATTTATGCTCACAGCGCAACAGTCCTTTGATGTTTGAACGGATTATCACGCAATTCCACGCTTCATATAATAAAAATAGAAACTTTAATAAGGGCATGGAATATGACGCTTCGCCTCTTTTTCCATAGTGATGACCTCAAGGCTAATGTGGAAGTCCTGGATTGCACGCCCCACGAAAACGAATTTGCGGTGGTGCTGCGCGCCACGCTGTTCCACCCACAAGGTGGCGGACAGCCCTTTGATACCGGCTCAATTGGCGATAGCCAGGTCCTGCGGGTAATCCAGGATCCTGAGCGGATCATTCATTTCGTCGACCGACCGGTAAAACCCGGCATGACCCAGATTCGCGTGGACGGCGAGCGACGCCAGTTCAATACGCGCATGCATTCAGCCGGGCATCTGATCGGTCACTTCGTCCAGGCCAAGGGCTGGATGCCGATCAAGGCGCATCACTGGCCGGGCGAAGGGCGGGTGCAGTTCAAAGCACTGGAAAGTGCACAGGACGTCGACGCCCAAACCGTTCAACTCGGCATTGAACAGTGGATTGCCGAGGATTTTCCGCGCCTGACGTCATTGCGCGAAGGCGCCCGGGAAATCGGTTTCGGGGCACTGCCCGCCTACGGCTGCGGCGGCACCCATGTACGTAGCCTGAAGGAATTGGCCACGGTCACGATCGCCTTCCTTTCATTGAAGAAGGGAACGCTGTCAGTCCACTACACCGTGGACTGAGCATTTGGGCGATGACGGCACCGTCATCGCCTGACGCCGGGGGAGCCTGCGCTCGCGGGTTCTGTTGACTATCTGATAGATGGACCTAAGACATGATGCTTGACGTCGAGCGTCTCGATGAGACGTGCATAAAAAAACTGGCCAATGAAGAAGTCCTCGCCATCCGCGTCAAAGGCTTGCTGCCCCAGCCGCTGGCGATTCAGATTGGCGACAAGATCCTCGCCCCCGGTTTCGAAGGCTATATCAATGCGCCAAGCATCGGCCGCATTGGCATGGCGTTTTATGAAGCGGAAAACCAGCCGCTGCTGATCGAGGACTACTTCGAACGCGCCACCCGCAACATTGCGGAATTGCGTAACCGGTGCGCGCCCTATTCGTCCCCGGTCGACACCCTGCGCTGCATGCTCGACGAATCCTGGCCGGCAGGCGCGCACCTGGAGAACCTCTACGGTCGCAAGATGTATGTCGGCTTGTCGCGGGTGGTGAAACCGGGCGTTTGTTTTCTTGCCCACCACGACATTTTCGCCAAGGACGCCCCCGACAGTTACCAGGCCAGAAGCCTGGAAGCACAGTTTGCCTGCAACGTTTACCTGAACATGCCGACCGAGGGCGGCGCACTGCAGATGTGGGACGACGACATTTCGCCGGACCGGTTCGACGAGATGCGCGGCGACAGCTACGGCATCGACCCGGCCTTGCTCGGCCCTCCGACCTTGGAGATACGCCCCGAGCCGGGCGATTTCATCATGTTCAATTCGCGCTGTATGCACTCGGTGACACCGGGTGTGGCGGATCCGCGATTGAGCCTTTCATTCTTTGTCGGCTACCGCGGCAATGCTTCACCCCTTACCTTCTGGAGTTGAGATGCTTTCGAATTACTTGGGCGAGTTCCTGGCGCTGGCAACCATTCACTTCCTGGCCGTGGTCGCACCCGGGCCGGACTTTGCCGTGACCATCCGCCAGAGCGTGCGTTTCGGCCGGTTGGTGGGCATCTGCACGGCGCTGGGTATCGGCGCGGGGATTTCCGTGCACGTGCTTTACACCCTGCTCGGGGTCGGCGCCCTGATGCATACCACGCCGTGGCTGTTGACCGTGGCCAAGGTCGTGGGCGGCGCCTACATTTTGTACCTCGGGATCAGCTTGCTACGCAGCAAACCAAAATCCACGCTTGAGGGCGATAAAGTCCCGGACGAACCCGTCGTCGAACAAACGCTGTTGAAGGCCTTCACCACCGGGTTTCTGACCAACGCGACCAACCCCAAGGCGACGCTGTTTTTCCTGGCGATTTTCACCACCATCATCAGCGCCACAACACCGCTGAACATCCAGGCGCTGTATGGGGTCTGGATGTGTTTTGTGAATGCGGTGTGGTTTGTGATCGTCGCGCTGTTCTTTTCCAGCACCCGGGTGCGCGTGCTGTTCATGCGCATGGGGCATTGGTTTGAACGGACGATGGGGGTGATTCTGATCCTGTTCGCCGGGCGCCTGATTCTGTCGATGTAAAACCTGCGCCCACGCAAAAGGCCCGCCGAGTCTGACTCGCGGGCCTTTTTCATATCTGCGTCGCTTTTGCATTTCTGTGCGACAGATCCCACTTTAAAGCCTCCCCTTTCACGCCTACGTGGTGTTAGTTTGGAAATGTTTCTGACCAATCGATCAGACACTTCCCACAAACCGCCTGCAAAGGAATGCCTTTCACAATGGACTTCTCACTTAAGCATCTGGCCGCGTCGACCCTGATTCTGGCCAGCCTTTCGTCGTTTACCGTAGCCGCGCAAACCAACATCACCCCGCAACAGAGTGCGACCATTCTCAAGAATTTCAGCGACGTCTCCGCCACGGATTTCAGGCAGTTCCTGGCCGGCGTGGCCAAAAGCAACCTGGCCAAAACCGCCGACCTCGGCCCGGCCATCAGCGCTTTCCAGGACAACAAGACGCTTACCCCGGAACAGCAGAACGAAATCCATCGTCTTCTGGGCCTCTATGCACGGGTGAAATATGGCGCTGCGGCTACCGAGACGTTGCGTGAGCTGGTGGCAATCCCGACCTTCCAGGTGGAGGGCGTTGCTCAGCACGACAACCCCGAATTCATCAAGATCGCCGACAAGATCAAAAGCCTTGCCCAGTCCTTCAACCTGAATTTCCGCAACATCGACAACCGTGTCTATGAAATTTCCCTTGAGGGCAGCGGTGATGAAGTGGTGGGCATTCACGCACATGCCGACGTGGTGCCGGTGACGCCAGAGAACTGGGTCCTGAAAGACGGCACCCGCCTGGATCCGTTCAAGGTCACCCTGATCGGCGACCGCATGTATGGTCGCGGTACCGAGGATGACAAGAACGGTATCGTGGTGGCCCTGTACGCCATGAAGGTGATCAAGGAAGAGAAGCTGCCGCTGGCAAGGAATTTCAAGCTGCTGATCGACACCACCGAAGAAACCACCGGCGACGCCATCCCCTATTACTTCGAACACAACCCGACGCCCAACTACAACCTGGCGCTGGACGGCGGCTACCCGGTGGTCATCGCCGAAAAAGGCTACGGCACCGTGATGGGCAGCTTTGCCCGGCGTGACGGCGAGGGCCAGGGCGCGGAAATCACCTCGATGACCGGCGGCTTGGCCACCAACCAGATTCCGTCGGCTTCGGTCGCCACATTAGTGACTGACAAGCCTGCCGAACTGGCCGCCAGCCTGCAAAAGGCCGGTAGCGAGTATGCCAAGCGCAATGGTGGAAACTTCGAGGTAAGCGCCAAAATCGTCGACAAGGACGTCAAGCTCACGGTGACCGGCGTTTCCGCCCACTCCTCCGAGCCCGAGTCTGGCGTCAACCCGGTCGCCAGGATGCTGGACTTCATCAACAGCCTCGACGGAAAAGTCGCGCTCAAGCACAACCACATCACCGACGCCGCCCGCTACGCTGCCGACAACTGGGGGCTGGATTACCTGGGCGGGAAATTGGGTGTCGGTTTTGCCGATGACTTCATGGGGCCGCTGACGACGTCTCTGACCTTTGTCGGGATGAATGACACAACCTTCAAGCTGGCGGTCAACCTGCGCGTGCCGAAGGGCAAGTCCCCGGAAGCCCTCAAGGCCGAAATTGCCGAAAAGATTGGCGCTTGGAGCAAGAAGAGCCACGTAGCGGCAACGTTCGACTATTCCATCGCCGAGCCGATGTATCGCAATCCTGAGGGTGAGTGGGTCAAGGCCTTGCTGGCCGTGGCCAGCGAAAACCTGGGCATGGAACACAAGTACGGCACTTCTGCCGGCGCCACGTCGGTGCATGAACTGCCCAATGGTGTGCAATTCGGCCTGGCCCGGCCGGAAGTGAAATACACCGGCCACACGGATAACGAGTTCAAGACGGTCGACCAGTTCCTGCTGGACCTGCAGATCGTGACCGAAATGATGGGGCGCATCGGGCAGTTGCCGAAGCTCTGATCGCCTTCCGACCCACCTGATGCTCATCAGTCAGGGAACAAAACCTGGGGGAGCGAGCTTGCTCGCGATGGCGGAGTTACATTCAACATCAATGTTGACTGCCCCATCGCTATCGCGAGCAAGCTCGCTCCCACAAGGATTGCGTTGCTGAACACTTGAACTGATCGGCACAACTCGAAGAAGCTTTTTTGTTGCGCCATAAAAAACGCACAAACAAAAACGCCGCTCATTGCTGAGCGGCGTTTTCGTTAAATATGGAGCGGGAAACGAGACTCGAACTCGCGACCCCGACCTTGGCAAGGTCGTGCTCTACCAACTGAGCTATTCCCGCAAATGGCGTCCCCTAGGGGACTCGAACCCCTGTTACCGCCGTGAAAGGGCGGTGTCCTAGGCCACTAGACGAAGGGGACACGCTAACTGAAACACATGGTGTGTATTTCAGTGCCCAAATCCGCATCCGAAGATATCGGTTCTGGTTTCACTCAACGCCGCCCGAAAGCAACGCTGTTTAAAAATGGAGCGGGAAACGAGACTCGAACTCGCGACCCCGACCTTGGCAAGGTCGTGCTCTACCAACTGAGCTATTCCCGCATTGGCGTCCCCTAGGGGACTCGAACCCCTGTTACCGCCGTGAAAGGGCGGTGTCCTAGGCCACTAGACGAAGGGGACACACGTACAACATTCACTCCCTACCGCGTTTCGCTGTGTGCTTTACGCTGTAAGTGGCGCGCATTCTATGGATGGATTGAGGGGTCGTCAACCCCCAGATATAAATTTATTTAAATCAATGACTTCGCCCTGCTTTCAGACGCGTTTCGGGCTTTTCCACAGACTGGCCCCCAACGCCTATATTCCGGCCTCCTTCAAGACGCTATAGTCCACGCCATCAAGATGATGGCAATCTGGAACATCTTCGCCACCATTTATATAAGCAGAGCAACGGCCGATACATTTATGGCCATAGCTGATTCAAGTCGTCGAGCGGCCTATGCGCCCCAATGGCAAGCCACTACACTCGAACGCAAACCCTATAAAGAGGTCTTACCGGTGACACCACTCATGATCACCCTGCTAGTTGTAGCCGGGATCGCACTATTGATCGCCATTGGCTACATGAACCATGTGGTGGAAAACAACAAGCTGGAAAAGGCCCGTACCAAGGTTGAGCTCAACGACCGCCTGCGTCGCTGCGGCGAGATCACCGAGACCTTTCCCGGCCAGTTGATGACACCGGCGCTCAAGCTGCTGTTGACCCGCCTGGAGCTCAACGTCTGCCAGCGCCTGCTCAACCTGGAAAAGACCAGTGCCAACCTCAGGGCGCGGATCACCGAACTGGAGGCCCTTGCCGCCCAGGGCGAGTCGATCCCAGTCAACAATCCGCCAGCACCGATCCAGACCGAAGCCAAGGCCAAGGACGTACGCTTCCTGCTGGAAGCCCTGCATGGCCAGATCACCCGTGCCGCACAGGACGGTTTCCTGCCGACCAACGAAGCCAAGCGCTGGATCCGCGAAGTCCGCCATATCCTGGTACTGCTGCACATCGAGTTCTTCAACAACCTTGGCCAGCATTGCTTGCAACAGAACCAGCCAGGTCAGGCGCGCCTGGCGTTCGAACGTGGCGTGCAGTACCTGCGTAAACAGCAAGAGCCGCAGGTCTATGCCGAGCAATTGGAATACCTGGAGAAACTCCTGGCTCGCGCCAACGCCATGGTGATGGACAACATCGCTGCCGTTGAGGGTGAGGCAAACCAGTTGAACGTAGGCCTCAAACAAGTCGACGCCGATGCCGACTGGAAAAAGAAAGTGATCTACGACTGATTTGCGAGAATAGAAAAGCCACCTGCGAAGGTGGCTTTTTTTTGGGTTGGGTTGGGTGGGGAGTGCAGTCGGGAGAGATGGGTTGGCTGTCGGGCCGTCATCGCGAGCAGGCTCGCTCCCACAAGGCTCCCACAGTGATCACAGGGCTCTTCAGAGCCGGAAGTGCCCCACCATCCCTTTCAGTTCAAGCCCGAGCTGAGCCAGCTCAATGCTGGACGCCGCGTTGCCCTGCATCGCCAGTGACGACTGATCCGCGCTCGCGCGAATGCTCGTGACGCTGCGATTGATTTCCTCGGCCACCGAACTCTGCTCCTCGGCTGCCGCGGCAATCTGCTGGTTCATCTGCTGAATCAACGACACCGCTGCCGCAATACTCCCCAGCGCACTCTCGGTCTGCAACGCATCGCTGACGGCGAGTTTCACCAGTTCGCCGCTGTTCTGAATCTGCTGCACCGACGATTGAGCGGCCGAGCGCAAGGCACTGACCAGTCGCTCGATCTCCTCGGTCGATTGCTGGGTACGCTTGGCGAGCGCCCGGACCTCGTCGGCCACCACGGCAAACCCCCTGCCCTGCTCGCCTGCCCGCGCGGCTTCGATCGCCGCGTTGAGCGCCAACAGGTTGGTCTGTTCGGCAACACTTTTGATCACGCTGAGCACTGTGCCAATGTTCTGGATCTCTGCGCTCAGGCTTTCGATGCTGGAACTGGCCGACGTCGCCGAATCCGCCAGTTGCTCGATGCGTGCCATGCTCTGGCGCACCACTTGCTGACCGCTTTCGACTTTGCCATCCGCGGTCTGTGCGGCCTGGGCCGCCTCTTCGGCATTGCGCGCCACGTCGTGCACCGTCGCGGTCATCTGGTTCATCGCCGTGGCGACCTGCTCGGTTTCTTCTTTCTGACTGCTGACTTCCAGGTTGGTCTGCTCGGTCACCGCCGACAGTGAATGCGCCGAACTGGCCAATTGCTCGATACCGGCCTGCAAGCCACTGACGATGCTGCTGAGCCCGGCGCCCATCTGCTGCATCGCCTGCATCAATTGGCCGATCTCGTCACGGCGCGTCACTTCAACCGTCGCACTCAAATCACCCGCGGCAATTTGCTGGGCAACCAGGATCACACTGCGCAGCGGTGCCACGATCAACCGGGTAATCACCCACGCCGCCACCAGCCCGACCAGCAACGCCAGGGCTGAGGAGCCTATGATCAGCAACGAGTTCTTTTTCAGCTCGGCCTGCATCGACTGGTCTTCGGCGACATAGGCTTGATCCACCCGCTCCACCACTTGCGCGGCGCGCTGATGCAACTGTTCGTAGACGGTTTTCTCCTGGGCCAACAGGCCGGTGTATTCCGTCAGTTTTTCGCTGAAACTGCCGATGTGACCGCTCACTTCATTGAGGACCGTCTGATAGCCCTCATCCTTGACCGTGGTTTTCAGCTGTTCGGCCTGGGTCAACGCCTGTTCCGCCTGCTCAATCTTGCCCTGGCCTGCGCTGTCGTCACCCTTGCGGCTCTGGTCCAGACGCACGCGCGCCTCGTTCATGGCCTGCAACATCAACCGCGAGACCTGGCTGACCTGACTGGCCTGCTCAAGGAATTGCCCACCCTCCTTACCTTCGGATTGCTTCAAGGTGTAGGCGCCATCATCGGCCAGGCCGGCTTGCAACACATCAAGGTTGTTGGCCACGCTGGACACCGACCAGCTGGCCATTTCCAGCGCCAGGTCCTTGGCCTGACTCAGCGAGACAAACTCATCGAACGCCTTGCGATAAGCACCCAGCGACTGCTCGACATCATTCATCACCGGCACGTTAGCCGCGGACGCAGCCTTGAGCTGGGTCGCCAGAGCGATCAGGCCATCAACGCCTTCGTGCAGGGCATCGGCGGTTTTCGGGTTGCCGTGCAAGGCGTACTCCTGCTCAAGCAGACGCACCTTGAGCAAGCCGCTATTGAGCGACGACATCTGCTTGAGCCCATCGAAGCGATGACTGATGGTTTGCAGGGACCACACGCCGATGGCTGCCACCAGCGCGGTCAGCAGCAGCACCAGGACAAACCCGACACCCATTTTTTTTGCCATACCGAGGTTGGCAAAACGTCCTTGCACGGCCGAAATCATTGCACTTAGTCCCCTGACATAGTCTGTTGACGCAGATTCGCAACGGGCCTGTGCCAGCACAAGTCTCTGGCGTCGGAATAATGGCAAAAAGCTACGCCCGCGTCGTTTTCAGAACGCTTGAGGTCGATTCAGAGTGGTGGCCTGAAAAAATGCCCGGGCACGAGGATCACAGGCGCAAGCCACGTTGATGCGCTGCCAGTCCGTGGCCTCACCGCCGGGATTGAATGCAGTGGCGGAAGACAACAACACACCGAAGCGTCGGGCTTGCGTGCGCACCTGAGCGTAGTCAGACATTCGTGATCGTGCCCAGATGAACAATCCGCCCACCGGTTTGCCGAAAACCTCCCAATCGGCATCTTCGAGTATCTGCAAGGCAGCCTCTCTGTCGGTGTTCAATCGCTGGCGCTGACGCTGGACCAATTTGCGATACGCGCCGCTGGCCAAGAGGCAAGCCAGCACCGATTCGCAGAATCTTGAAGCGCCCATGCTGCTGGTCATCTTGACCTCGGCCAGTCGCGAAACAACCGCGACACTGGCGACGACAAAGCCGACGCGCAATGAACTGCTGAGGGTTTTAGAGTAGCTACCGACGTAGATGACGTTGTCGTCGATACCCAGCGCCGCGAGGCGAGTGCCGGGGCCGCGGTGCAAATCGGCAAAGACGTCATCTTCGATGACCAGCACACCGTGGTCTCGGGTCAGTTGCAGCACCTGCTGCGCCACGGCGGGTGCCAGGCTGCTGCCGGTCGGGTTGTGGTAGAAGCTATTGATAAACAGCGCACGGGGCCGGTACTTCAGCAACAACGCTTCAAGCGCCTGCGTATCAGGCCCGCGGGGGGTACGCGGCACCTCGATCATCGTCACGCCGTTCAGCCTGAGCAGATCGAACAACAGCGAATACCCCGGGCTTTCCACCACCACGCAATCCCCGGGTTTAAGCAACGTACGCACGATCAGATCCAGCCCGTGAGTCGCCCCGGTGGTGGTCAGTATCCGTCGTTCATCCACTTCGATGTCGAGTGGCTGGAGACGCTTGAGGATCTGCGATCGCAAGGCTGGCAACCCCAGTGGCGTGCTGTAGCTGAACAAAGCAGCCATGTCGGTGCGGCTAACCTGGCGAATCGCGTAGCTCAAATCGTCGGTTTCACGCCAGCTTTCGGGCAGGCTGCCACAGCCCAGTTGAAGTTTGCCCGTCACGCACTCCTGCGTTACGTCCGCCCCTTCTGACCAGGGACAACCCGGTCCCTGCGCAGGATGGGCAACTATGAAACCGGAGCCCTGACGCGGCGCCAGCATGCCTTGTGCGACCAGGCGCTCACAGGCTTCGACGACGCTGGATTGACTGAGCAGATTGACCCGTGCAATTTGCCGCGCTGAAGGCAAACGTGTCCCCGGCAGCACTCCGTCCCGACGGAGCCAGTCGGCCAACCCGTCGACGATTTGCTGCACGACTGGCACCAATGCCTGTCGATCGATTCTCAATTCCATGAGCAAGCAAACTCCTGTCCGTTTTGCGGGAAACAGTTAATCACAGGAGCGCTGGAGGAGAGGTGCGACAACGCCGCCAAAACCCTCGGTTCTAACCCTTTGAAACACATTGATCAGCCACGTCACGGAACTGTAAAAAAGCCCGCAAACGTGCGGGCTTTTTCCTACATTGCAGCGCCTGATTTCAAAACGCGGTAACGCCACCATCCACCGCCAGCGAATGACCGGTGGTGAACGCCGCACCGTCGCTGCACAAGTACAACACCGCGCTGGCGATCTCCTCTACCTTGCCGATGCGACCCACCGGGTGCATGGCGTTGGCAAACTCGCCCTTCTTCGGGTCTGCTTCATAGGCACGGCGGAACATGTCAGTGTCGATCACCGCCGGGCAGACCGCATTCACGCGAATCTTTTTCTTCGCATATTCGATGGCCGCCGACTTGGTCAGGCCGATGACCGCATGTTTGGACGCCGCGTAAATGCTCATCTTCGGCGCAGCCCCAAGGCCCGCCACCGAAGCGGTGTTGACGATCGCACCGCCACCCTGGGCCAACAACAAAGGCAACTGATACTTCATGCACAGCCAGACGCCCTTGACGTTGACGCCCATGATCGCGTCGAACTCATCCAGTGTGCCGTCGGCGAGTTTGCCTTTCTCGATCTCGATGCCGGCGTTGTTGAAGGCATAGTCGAGACGGCCGTAGGTGTTGACCACTTCGTCCATCAGATTTTTTACATCGCTTTCCAGCGTGACGTTGCAACGCACGAAGGTCGCTTCGCCGCCGGCCGTACGAATCAGCGCCACGGTGCCTTCGCCGCCGGCGGTGTCCATGTCGGCCACCACCACTTTCAACCCTTCGGCCGCGAATGCCTGGGCCGTCGCACGGCCAATACCGTTGGCAGCGCCGGTCACCACGGCGACCAGGCCGGAAAACGTCATGCTCATTGTTATGTCCTCGAGTGCGGGGGATTTCGAATTTTCAGTCTAGCCACGAAGGGTCATGCCACGGCAGCACTATCAGGTGGCCGGTTGGGCGCCCATGCGTGGCAGTGATAGAACGACGGTGCCAACTATCACTGCACTGGATCGATGTGCATTCGCCGTATCAGCCAAACTTGCGGCATTGGGCCTGAAGGGCTATCAACAAGGCTTCATTCATCTTGAGTGCCTGTCATGACTACCCAGACCAATCGCCAGTTCCTGCTCGCCAAACGTCCAGTGGGTCCAGCAACCCGCGAGACTTTTACCTATCAGGAAGTACCGGTCGGTGAGCCGGCGGCAGGTCAGATTCTGGTGAAAAACGAATACCTGTCCCTGGACCCGGCCATGCGCGGCTGGATGAACGAGGGCAAGTCCTACATTCCACCGGTCGGTCTGGGTGAAGTGATGCGTGCCCTGGGCGTAGGCAAAGTCGTTGCGTCGAACAACCCGGGGTTTGCGGTCGGGGACTACGTCAACGGCGCGCTTGGCGTGCAGGATTACTTCCTCGGCGAACCGCGCGGTTTCTACAAGGTTGATCCAAAACTGGCGCCGTTGCCACGCTACTTGTCCGCCCTGGGCATGACCGGGATGACGGCCTACTTCGCCCTGCTCGATGTCGGCGCGCCGAAGGCCGGTGACACGGTGGTGTTGTCGGGCGCAGCCGGCGCGGTGGGCAGCATCGCCGGGCAGATCGCCAAGATCAAAGGCTGCCGCGTGGTCGGGATTGCGGGCGGCGCGGACAAGTGTCAGTTCCTGATCGACGAATTGGGTTTTGACGGTGCCATCGACTACAAGAACGAGGACGTCGTCGCCGGTCTTAAACGCGAATGCCCGAAAGGGGTGGACGTGTATTTCGATAACGTCGGCGGCGACATTCTCGACGCCGTGCTGAGCCGACTGAACATGAAGGCACGCGTGGTGATTTGCGGCGCGATCAGCCAGTACAACAACAAGGAAGCGGTCAAGGGCCCGGCCAACTACCTGGCGCTGTTGGTCAACCGCGCGCGCATGGAAGGTTTTGTCGTGATGGACTACGCCGCCCAGTTCGCCGCCGCCGGGCAGGAAATGGCCGGCTGGATGGCCAAGGGGCAACTCAAGAGCAAGGAAGACATTGTTGACGGACTGGAGACATTCCCGGAGACACTGATGAAATTGTTCAGCGGCGAGAATTTCGGGAAGTTGGTGTTGAAGGTTTAACCCACTCTTACCAGACACCACAAAACTACTGTAGGAGTGAGCCTGCTCGCGATAGCGGTGTATCAGTCAATGATGATGTCGACTGATAGACCGCAATCGCGAGCAGGCTCACTCCTACATTTTGATCTTCGGCGTTGGGTCAGGCGAGTTCGGCGACTACGGCGGCAAGCGCTTTTGCTGGATCAGCTGCCTGGCTGATCGGACGGCCAATCACCAGATAATCGGAACCGGCGTCCAGGGCCTGGCGTGGGGTCAGGATGCGGCGTTGATCGTCTTGCGCACTGCCCGCCGGACGAATGCCCGGGGTCACCAGTTGCAACGACGGGTGAGCCGACTTCAAGGCCTGGGCTTCCAGTGCCGAGCACACCAGACCGTCCATCCCGGCTTTTTCCGCCAGCGCGGCCAGGCGCAACACTTGCTCCTGTGGCTCGATGTCCAGACCGATACCGGCCAGGTCTTCACGTTCCATGCTGGTCAGCACGGTCACGCCGATCAGCAGCGGCTTGGGCCCGGTACGCTGGTCCAGCACTTCACGGCAGGCCGCCATCATGCGCAGGCCGCCGGAGCAGTGAACATTGACCATCCACACGCCCATTTCCGCCGCAGCTTTGACGGCCATGGCGGTGGTGTTCGGGATGTCGTGGAATTTCAGGTCCAGGAACACTTCAAAACCCTTGTCACGCAGGGTGCCGACGATTTCCGACGCGCAGCTGGTGAACAGTTCCTTGCCGACTTTTACCCGGCACAGCTTCGGGTCCAACTGGTCGGCCAGCTTCAGTGCGGCGTCACGGGTGGGGAAATCCAGGGCGACGATGATAGGAGTCTGGCAGACGGACATGTGAGGGCTCTCAGGCAGGACGAAATCGGCGCGCATTGTAGCGGAACCAGCGGCGCTGCGGGACCCGATGATCGGTAATTCGTCATCGGCGCTCAGGCAAGACTAGTCCTTTGGCCAATTGTGTCGAGGCCGATACACTCATGACACGCTCACAACATCCTTCATCGCTACCGTCGGCAGCCGCAACACGTCCTTACAGCACTTCCCGCCTCCGGGCCGGACGCCTATGCTGAAGCCACAACCTCGCAGCCCATCTTTGTGGTTGGCAGCCTCTCTGGCAGATGAACGCACGCATGCACAACACCCAAGCCCCTTTGAACGACGATCAAAAAGCGCCCGGCGATGACAAACGCTGGAGCATTCGCGCCCTGATCGTCGACGATGACGTCCCGATTCGCGAACTGATGATCGACTACCTCGCCCGGTTCAACATCCACGCCAGTGGGGTCACCGACGGCGCGGCGATGCGTCTGGCGCTGCAAGCCGAACATTTCGACGTGGTGGTGCTGGACCTGATGCTGCCGGGCGAAGACGGTTTGTCGTTGTGTCGCTGGCTGCGTGCCGAGTCGGACATTCCGATCCTGATGCTCACGGCCCGCTGCGAACCGACCGACCGGATCATCGGCCTGGAACTGGGCGCCGATGACTACATGGCCAAACCGTTCGAACCCCGTGAACTGGTGGCGAGGATTCAGACCATTCTGCGACGGGTGCGCGATGATCGCACCGAACAACGGGCGAACATTCGCTTCGACAATTGGCGCCTGAACAGCGTGTTGCGCCAGTTGATTGCCGCCGACGGCCTGGTGGTGCCCCTGTCCAACGCCGAGTTCCGCCTGCTCTGGGTGTTTATCGAACGTCCGCGCCGGGTGCTCAGCCGCGAGCAATTGCTGGACGCCGCTCGTGGCCGCTCGATCGAGGCCTTTGATCGCAGCATCGACCTGCTGGTCTCGCGCCTGCGCCAGAAACTCGGTGATGACCCCAAAGCCCCGCAGTTGATCAAGACCGTTCGCGGTGAGGGTTATCTGTTCGACGCCAGAGACATCGGCTGATGCGTGCGCGCTTCGATACGCTGTTCGGCCGCCTGTTCGGCGTGCTGTTGCTGGCGATTTTCCTTGCGCACCTGTTGGCCTTTGCCTGGTTTCACCATTACGGCCCGCCCCCTCCTCCACCGCCACGGCCGCAGTTTTCCCAAGGCCTCGACGGGCAGCGCCCACCGATGGACCCACGCTTTGAAAACCGCCCGCCTCGACCATGGTTCGGCGGGCCGTTGGTGCCGCTGACCTTTCAATTGATCTCGCTGGTCATTGCGGCCTGGTACGGCGCCAAACTGCTGAGCCGACCGATCCAGCGCCTGAGCGATGCCGCCGAGCGCTTGAGCGAAAACCTCGACAGCACGCCGCTGGACGAGTCGGGGCCACGGGAAGCGCGGCAAGCGGCCTACACCTTCAACTTGATGCAGAAACGCATCATCGAACAGGTGCAGCAGCGCTCGCGGATGCTTGGCGCGGTGTCCCATGACCTGCGCACGCCGCTGTCGCGACTCAAATTGCGCCTGGAGCAGATCGACGACGAGAAGCTGCAAGGTCAGATGCGTCAGGACCTGGACGACATGATCAGCATGCTCGACGCCACCCTGACGTATCTGCATGAACAGCGCACCAGCGAGGCCCGGCAATGGATGGACGTGCAAGCGTTGGTGGAATCGTTGTGTGAAAACGCCCAGGACCAGGGCGCCGATGTGCAGGCCAGCGGTCACTGCGCCCCGCTGCAAGTCCAGCCGATGGCGTTGCGTTCGTGTATCAATAATCTGCTGGATAACGCGCTGCGCTACGCGGGACAAGCGTTGATCACCCTCGAAGACAGTCGCGAAACCCTGGTAATTCGGGTGATTGACCATGGGCCGGGTATTGCGGCAGATAAACGTGAGGCGGTGTTTGAGCCATTCTTTCGCCTGGAAGGCTCACGCAACCGCAACTCCGGCGGTGTCGGCCTGGGCATGACCATCGCCCGCGAGGCTTCGGAACGTCTGGGCGGACAATTGAGCCTGGAAGAAACACCAGGCGGTGGTTTGACCGCCGTCATTGATCTACCTAGATCCCTGTAGCAGCTGGCGAAGCTTGCGTTCGGCTGCGCAGCAGTCGTAAACCGACTGACTCTATCTTGCTGAAACACCGCGGTGAAGGGTCTAGCGACTGCTTCGCAGTCGAACGCAGGCTTCGCCAGCTGCGACAAGTACCTGTCGTGATCTGTGTACTGACCGGTACAAACCTCACATACCCACGACACCTTGCCCCTTGAGGCTGCAGAAGCCGGTGTCCCCACCGGTATTCCATTCCAGGGAGTGAGCACAATGATCGGTAGCGTCAGCAACTACACGAGCTATACCAGCACCAGCAGCACCACAAACAATACCGCCCGCAGCCAGCCGTTCCAGAAAGAACTGCTGGCCAAGCTCGATACCAACAGCGACGGCGCGGTGGATCAGGACGAGCTGAAAAGTGCCTTGTCGCAAAAATCCGACGACGGCCTGTTGGTCAACCTGAGCAAAAATTTCGCCGACCTCGACAGCGATAACAGCGGCAACCTGAGCAGTGAAGAAATGGCCGCGATGGCCCCGCCTCCGCCACCGCAACACGATCAACCACCGAGCACTGAACTCGCCGATGCAATGATCAGCGCCCTGGACACCGACGGTGACGGCGCCATCAGCAGCGACGAGCTGAGCACCGGCCTGACCAGCGCTGGCAGCAGTGCCGACAGCAAGGAAATCTTCTCGGCCCTGGACAAGAACCAGGACGGTACCGTCAGCAAGGACGAACTCGCCGCCAGCCTCGCCCCTGCGCCCCCACCGCCACAGCAGGTGTCCAGCGAGGAACTGTTCGGCCAGCTCGATACCGACAGTGATGGCAGCGTGACCGCCACCGAACTGAGCAGCGCGCTGCAGGCGAGCAACCGCCCGTCATCGACCAGCACCGACACCAGCGCCGCACTGCTCAAGGCACTGGACAGTGACAGCAGCGGCGGCGGTGTCAGCGGCGGCGGTGTCAGCAGCGATGAATTGAAAGCAGCCTTGCAAGCAGGCCGTGAGAAAACCAGTGACAGCTCGACCGATCAGTTCAACGTCAACGATGCGCTGCACAAGATGGTCGCCAATCTGAGCAAACAGTATTCGCTCGATAACGTGGCGACGGTGGGCAAGTACCTGAACGTCGCGACCTGAGCCAAGCGTCAAGCCCGGTAGACCGCAGCGACCCTATCGCGAGCAGGCTCACGCCTACAGGGGATTTGTGAACGACACAGATCCAGTGTAGGCGTGAGCCTGCTCGCGATGGGGCCATAAGCCTGAATACAAAAATCTAAGGGCGGCGATCTTCTACCCGAGCCTGACTCTTGCTCCAGTCAGTCAGCAAGCTGTATGCCACCGCCAACAACGTCGGCCCGATAAACAGCCCGATAAAACCAAACGCAATCAACCCGCCGAACACCCCCAGCAGCACAATCACCAACGGCAGATTCCCGCCCCGGCTGATCAGGTACGGCTTGAGCACGTTGTCGACGCCACTGATGATGAACATGCCCCAGATTCCCAGGAACACCGCCATCCCGTACTCACCTTTCCACGCCAGCCACGCCGTTGCCGGAATCCACACCAGCGGTGGCCCCATCGGAATCAGACTGAGCAGGAAGGTCACGATGCCCAGTACCAAGGCTCCCGGCACCCCGGCGATCAGGAACCCGATCAGTGCCAGCACGGCCTGCGCCGCTGCCGTACCGATCACGCCGTTCACCACCCGCTGCACCGTGCCCGCCACCAGATCAATGTAATACCCGGCACGCTCGCCGATCAGGCGCTCCAGCAACCCATGAACAAAGATCGCCAGACGCGGGCCGTCGCGGTAGAAAAAGAACACAAACACGATGCTCAGTGTCAGCTCGAGAATCCCGCCGCCGATCTGCGCACTGCGCGCCAGCAGCCAATTACCGACCTGCCCCAGATAAGGCTTGAGCGCGACCATCATCGCCGCGCCCTGTTCATCGATGCTGTTCCAGACCACCACCAACCGTGCGCCCACAAAGGGAACACTGCCTAACCAGTCAGGCGCCTGCGGCAGGCCTTCGACTTGTACATCCTTGATAAACACCGTGGCGTCACGCACATGGTCGGCCAGGTTGAACCCCAGCCATACCAGCGGCACGGCCACCAGTAACATCCAGCCGAGGGTCAGCAGCGCTGCCGCCAAGGATTCGCGGCCATTGAGCCAGCGGGTCAACAAACGCATCAGCGGCCAACTGGCAAACGCCAGCACCGCGCCCCAGAACAGCGCCGACCAGAACGGCGCCATCACCCAGAAGCTCGCACCAAACAGCACCAGGAGCAGAATCTGCACCAACAGCCGATCATTATTGGGCATGTAAAGTCTCGAAAAAATCAGTCAACAAAGGGTAGACGAATGCGCCGTGCGCATTCGCCTGTGCAGCTTATCGCAACAGCTCGATGTGCAGGCCAGAGCCTTCGACGGTGCCGCCTTCCAGTCGCGCCGCACGCACGCCCTGAGCAATCAATGCCTGACGCCAGGCCTCAGCCTTGGCACCGGAAACACTGACTCGCAAGGTGGTGTCCAGGTTCAGTCCGCGTGAAATCAGACGCAGCCACGTGTCGTCGGGATCAGCGTTCAGTTTCGGGAAATCGAGTTCACCGGTGCTTTTAAGCTGACGCAGCAGAGTGGCCGACGTCGGCAACAAGTCGCCCAACGGCGCCGCCGCATCGAATTGCTCGACATGCAGGTAGGCTTTGCGGTTGCCGCGAGTGATGCTGTAAAGCGCCACCAGCGAATTGTCCTGTGGCGCCGCCAATCTCAGCAGCAAATACGCCTGTTGATCGTCGGCACCGTAGAGCTTGGCATTGCCGAAGACTTCGTTGGCCCACAGGCTGCTTTCGCCGCAATCGCGGGCCTGGCACCAGAACAGCAACTCGGCGCCCTGTTTTTGCAAGGCTTCCCGCGCGGCGGTAAAGGCTTCGGTGGAGGAATGCTCCGGCGGCAACTCATAGGTGACCGAGGTGGTTTGCCCGCGTGCCGTGACCTGACCGTCAAAGCGCAACTGGCCACTGATCTTGCGGATCGAACCCAGGGGGTAAATCCGTTCGAGCTCGACGGCCGGACGATAATCAACGATCTGCGCATCTTCCATGCGCGGCAGGATCGGCAAGTCCTGACTGCCGGGGACATCCGCGGCAAACGATAAAGGACTGAAACAGCACAACGCCAGCAGACTGAGTGAACGCATGGACAGGCTCATCGGATCAGCATGGCCTGAGCCCCTTTTAACGTTCGTTCCTTTTTGTCGAAATCCGGCGCATGCAGGCCGGGTTCCTCGATCACGATAGAGACCTTGTGGCCGTTCGGGGTCGCAGCGGTATAGCGATCTATCATGGTTGTCTCCCATTTCAACCCGCCCAGCCTCGACAGTTGCCCGGCGCAAGTCAAGGAACGGCGAAGAACCGATTGAAACAGTCTGCGACAAGGTCGGCGCCGGTTTCGTCATTCAGGTGCAAATGATGACCGCCTGGCAGCTGTTCACGGCTAAAGGGTAGACGTTCCAGCAACTCGGAATGTTTGGCGAGCATGCCGTCGGCCGCGACCACCAGTTTGGCCGGACAACTGACTCGCTGGACAAAAGCCATGGCCTGTTCGGTGGTCAGACGCAGCGGCGATGGCAGCGTCAGGCGGTTGTCGGTGCGCCAGGTGTAACCGCCCGGCACGGGCATCAAGCCGCGCTGGGCCAGCAGCTCGGCGGCTTCGCGACTGACCGCCACCAACCCCTTCATGCGCGCTTCGATGGCGCGATCGAGGGTGTTGTAGACCGGTTTTTGCTTCTCCCGCAAATCCAGCTGCGCTTGCAGGGCCATGCCCATGCGCTCGGCGGCATTTTCGCCTTTGTCTGTAGGAGGAATGAGGCCGTCGATCAACGCCAGGTGTGTGACGCGCTCCGGCATCGACCCGGCAATGATCAACGAGGCGATGGCCCCCATGGAGTGCCCCATCAGCGCAAACCGCTTGAGGCCCAGTTGTTCGGCGACTTGCAACACGTCATGGGCGTAATCCCACATCGCGTAACCGGCGCCAGGCGGGCGATGCCCGGAATGACCGTGACCGGCCATGTCCAGGGCGATGATGCGCAGGCCTTTGAGCTTGGGCGCCAGTCGGGCAAAGCTGTTGGCATTGTCCAGCCAGCCATGCAGCGCAATCACCGGCAAGCCGTCTTCAGGACCGAACAAGTGTGCCGCCAACTCGATGTGCGGCAGGCTCAGACGGACTTCTTCGACGACATTGCTCATGCGCAATCCTTTTGACGGCGACCGTCCCATCGGCTGAACAGGGTTTTCAGCAGCGTGGCCGTGTCGTGTGGACGTTCGAGAGGAAACATATGACCGCCGGGCAGCGTCAGGGATTCACCCTGCGGCATGCGTCCGACAGCGCTGGCGTGATGACGCATCACCACGCGGCTCTTGTGCCCGCGCACCACCGCCAGCGGCACTTTCAGCTGACGCGTGCGACCGGGGCTGGTGTGGGGCACGCCACGGTAGATGCTGATTTCCGTGGCAGGATCGAAGCGCAGGCGCAGTGTGTCACCCACCTTGTGCAAACCGTGTTGCAAGTAGGCGTCAAAGCATTCCGGGTCAAAACTGCGGAACAAGGTTTTGCCTGAGAAGTAGCTACGCGCACTTTCGAGGTCGGCGAATTCTTCTCGGCGCCCCAGGGTACGGCCGGCCGGGGTCAAGCGGTCGATGAAGCCGAAACGCTTGGCGGCGCGAATGACCCATTGATCGGTGCGGGTCAGGACCGGTGAATCGAGCATCACCACGCCGCGATACAACTCCGGGCAACGCAAGGCCGCGTGCAAGTGCAGCACGCCCCCAAAGGAATGGCCGACGCCCCACACCGGTTCCGCTTGCTGCTTGAGGTGATGGATCAGTTCGTCCACCAGGTTGTACCAATTGTCGTCCGCGGGAAAACGCGGGTCATGAGCGTGCTGCTCCAGATGCGTCACCTGATACTCGGGCGCCAGCGCCGCGAACAACTTGCCGTAGGTTCCGGAAGGAAAGCCATTGGCGTGGGCGAAAAATATCTGTTGCGACATACCGGCAAATCCATGAGCGAGAACAGGCGTTGATTGTCCGTAAGACGACGGCTGACAGCAATGACTGTAAGTGACAGGAATGATGACAGTCCGGTCAGGGCAATACCGAAACGCTGATGAAGATCCCTGTAGCAGCTGTCGAGCCTTGGCGAGGCTGCGTTCGCGGTCAACCTGAAACACCGCGTTGGTAGATTTCACGACGGCTTCGCAGCCGAGCGCAGCCTCGCCGGGGCTCGACAGCAGCTATACGAGGCGGATGCAGGCTTCGTTTAGCGGGCCGGCGGGTTCTCCCCCAGCGGCACGACCGCCATGGTCAGGCGCGACACGCAACTGGCCTTGCCTTCATCGCTGGTCAAGCGGATGTCCCAGACGTGTGTCGTGCGGCCAATGTGGATGGGCGTGGCCACGGCCGTCACCCGCCCACTGCGCAGGCCGCGCAGGTGGTTGGCGTTGATTTCCAGGCCCACGCAGTAAAACTTGCTGGCGTCGATGCACAGGTAGCTGGCCATTGAGCCGACCGTTTCGGCCAGCACCACCGACGCGCCGCCGTGCAGCAGGCCGTAAGGCTGGTGAGTGCGGTGGTCAATGACCATGCTCGCGGTCAGGGAGCCTTCGTCAAACGCTTCGAAGCGGATATCCAGCACTTCGCCGATGGTGTTTTTCTGGATCGCGTTCAACTGCTCGATGTTGGGAGTGGTACGCCACAGACTCATCGCTGCTTTCCTTTGTTGGTTTTGTTCGTGGCTCAATCCTGCCACAGCACCGCCTCGCTGCGCTCGCTCCATTCTTCGAAGCGGTCGCCGTAAGCCGCTTCGATCACGTTGCGCTTGATCTTCAGTGTTGGCGTCAGGAAGCCGTTTTCCACGGCCCAGCTGTCCTTGACCACCACCAGACGCCGCAAACGCTCGTGTTTGTCGAGGACGCCATTGACCTCATCCAGGAGTTTTTCCAGGCTTGAGTGCAGCCCCGCCCTCGCCGTGCCGCTGGCGTCCTGCTGCCCGACCGCCGATAGCACGCACAGCCCCAGCGGTGCACTCAAACCGTCACCGACCACGCACACTTGTTCAATCCGCGAATGCACCGCCAGGCGATTTTCAATCGGTGCCGGCGCGACGTACTTGCCCTTGCTGGTCTTGAAAATTTCTTTCAGGCGTCCGGTCAGGCGCAGGTTGCCTTCGGCGTCTTCCTCACCCTTGTCGCCGGTGCGCAGGAAGCCGTCCCCGGTGATGGTTTCAGCGGTTTTCTGTGGTTCCTTGAAATAGCCGAGCATGGTCGCGCCGCTGCGCACCATGACCTCGCCCGATTCGTCGATCCGCACTTCTACCTCAGGGCACGGCTTGCCGATCCAGCCGGACTTGTTCTCGCCGGGCCGGCCAATGTGCGAATAGCCGCAGCTCTCGGTCATGCCGTAGACCTCCAGCACGTCCAGCCCCAGTTTGCGGTACCACAGCAGCAAGGTTTGTGGCACGGGCGCAGCGCCGGACAAGGCAACGCGCAACGCGTCCAGCCCCAGCCCGGCGAGGACTTTATGCCCGACCCGCTTGCCGATGAAGGGCAGCCCGAGCAGAAAATCCAGGCGTTTTGCCGGGATCTTGCTGTACACGCCCATCTGGAATTTGGTCCAGATCCGCGGCACACCGAACAAGGCAGTAGGCCGGGCGCGCTTTAAATCCGTCAGGAAGGTGTCGAGACTCTCGGCAAAAAACACCGTCTGCCCGGTGTAAATCGACGCCAACTCAACGAACATCCGCTCGGCCACATGGCACAGCGGCAGGTAGGACAACAGCCGGTCCGACTCGTTGAGGCCGAATAGCTGCGTACCGCGGGTGGTGGCGAACCCCAGATTGCCGAAACTGTGCATCACGCCTTTGGGCAGGCCGGTGGTGCCGGAGGTGTAAATGATAGTGGCCAACTGATCGGCTGCCGGCGTGGGGTCATCCTGGATGGGTGAGCTGCGTTGCAGGTCGGCCCAGCTGAAATCGAAGGTGCCCGGTGGGTGCAACGGCAGACTGATCGTCGGCAGCTCAGGTCTGACGCCGAGGGACATGCTTGGCCAGTCATCGAGCTTGCCGATAAACGCCAGCGCTGCTTCGGAATGATCGAGTACCTGGGCCACCGATTCGGCGGTCAGGTTGGGGTACAACGGCACCGAGACATGCCCGGCCATCCAGATCGCCAGGTCGGCGATGATCCAGTGGGCACAGTTTTTCGAGATCAGTGCGATGTGGCTGCCTTGCGGCAATTCACGAGCGCGCAGCCAGTGCGCGGCGCAGCGAGCCTGATGGCCGACGTCGGCCCAGGTCAGTGTTTCAACTTGCCCGCCACCCGTGGGCTGGACCAGAAAACGCTGGCGTGGATGACGGGCCTCACGCTCGTAGAAAACATCCAGCGGCAAACGAAAAGCAGCAGACATGCGACTCGCTCCTGAATTTTTGATCTGGAGCAAGCGTAGTCAACCAAGCGGTTGCTTGGTTGACTATTTCATTACAAAAATCAGCAACACCGCAGCCCCCTGTAGGCGCCGGGCTTGCCCGCGATGCAGGCGCTGCGGTTTATGAATCAGACCGCGTCAATGCAATCGCGGGCAAGCCTCGCTCCCACATTGATGCCCTGTACCGACAGTGCTAAGGGTGTTTGATGCCCTTGAGTTTCATGGCGCCGGCCGGCGGCAGGTCACCTTCTAGCTCTGCCAGGCCGGCGGTCTTGACGGTTTCCGGCTCTTGCAGGTGACCGTGTTGCAGGTAACCGAGCAGATTGCCCACCAGCGGGTTGTGGCTGACCAACAGCGCGTTATCCACCGACACCAACTGCTCCGACACCGCTTGCGGGCGGTTGTCGGGCGTCAGCCACTCGACGGTGCGGATGTTCGGTTCGAACCCCAGCGCGTCGCGCACCAACTGCGCGGTCTGTTGCGCACGCAGGTAAGGGCTGGCGTAGATCGCGGTAATCGGCTGACCGATCAACTCGGCCGCACTGCGCAGCACTTCTTCGCGACCACGAAGAGTCAGCGCTCGCTCGGAATCAGGACGCGAGCCATACGGTTCAGCTTCACCATGACGCAATACCCAGAGTTTCATAGCTTGGGTTCCTCATCTCGGGCCGGATGCGGCGCGGGCGCCACAACATGCGGAGCTTCACCTTCCGGTGTACGCGGCGTCGGCCAGTCGGCGAACGGCCAGGGTTTCTGGTCGCTGTGGAAGCTGCCGAAACGACCGATCTGCGCCAGGAACTGGCTCAGGCTGTCGCCAAAGTTCATCAGGCTGGCGCTCGGGGCGCCATAGAACAAACGATAGATCAGTTGCACCAGCACTACCGCGCCCAGGATGAACTGCGCCACTTGCCAGACCAGCACGAAGACAATCATCCACAGCACCCGCAGCAGGATGGACTCGTACTTGGTTTCCATTTTCGGATCGTTCATGTCGTGCTCCCCTGCTTATTTACAAAGCGTGCTTAGTTGAAACCGCTGGTCGAGATGAAGTCGACGTCGGTTTTCGGTTCGCCGCGCATCAACAGCTCAATCACTTGATTTAGCGTGCGCCCTTCGAACAGGATCGCGTGCAGCCCGGCGACCAGCGGCATATAGACGCCCACCTCCTGAGCCTTGGCCTTGAGCACTTTGAGCGTGTTCACGCCTTCGGCGACTTCACCCAGACGCGTCACCGCTTCCTCCAGGCTCAGGCCCTGGCCGAGGGCGAACCCGACCTGGTAATTGCGGCTTTTCGGCGACGAGCAGGTGACGATCAAATCGCCCACCCCGGCAAGACCGAGGAAGGTCATCGGGTTGGCGCCCTGATTCACTGCAAAACGGGTCATTTCCGCCAGTGCTCGAGTGATCAGCATGCTCTTGGTGTTTTCGCCCATGCCCAGCGCCACGGCCATGCCGGCAATGATCGCGTAGACGTTTTTCAGCGCCCCGCCCAACTCGACGCCAAAGCGGTCGGCGCTGGCGTACACGCGAAAAGTCCGGCCATGCAGCGCTTCCTGAACTCGCTGACACAGCTCTTCGTCTTCGCTGGCGACCACCGTCGCGGTCAGCGCGTGTTCGGCGATTTCACGGGCCAGGTTCGGTCCGGACAGCACGCCGATGCGCGCTTGCGGAGCGATTTCCTCGAGGATCTCGCTCATCAGCTTGAAGGTGTGGGCTTCGATGCCTTTGGTCAGGCTGACCAGCAGTTTGCCGCTCAACTGTGCGGCATGCGGGACCAGGACCGAGCGCAGGGCACTGGAGGGCAGCGCGACGAAACACAGGTCGCAGGCGTCCAGCGTGGCTTGCAAGTCTGTCACCGGTTCTACCGCAGGGAGAATCTTGATGCCTTTGAGGTAACGCGGGTTCTCGCGATTGACCCGGATGGCCTCGGCCTGTTCGGGGTCTCGCATCCACTGCCGGACCTGATGCCCGTTTTCGGCCAGCAGATTAGCCACGGCGGTACCAAAACTTCCGCCTCCCAGGACCGCAATTGGGCGCTGTTCAGTCATATGCAATCCGTTAATCCATACCAGTGGCGATGTCGGCATTATACGGAGCGCCCCCGTGGCGGCCAGCCCCTGCGTCAATTACCAACACTTGTAGGAAGAAGACCAATAAATACGAGGAAAATGCCGGCATCGTGAATGGAAAAGTGACCGCGCTCGGTTAACATGCGCGCCAACTCCTCACGATCAAAGGGTATGACGTGTCGCTTGGTTCTCCATCATCCCGTTCGCCGCTGGTCCTGGCGCTGATGTTCAGCCCGTCCTTGCTGGCCGACGATTTGTTCCTCGACAACGAACCGCTCCCGCAAGTGCTGACGGCGACACGCCTGAAGCAATCGCCGGCCGCAGTTCCGGGGAGCATGACGGTGATTGACAGCGAATTGATCAACGCCAGCGGCGCACGGGACATCAGCGAATTGTTGCGACTGGTGCCGGGTATGATGGTCGGCAACATCAGCGGCAACCAGGCCACCGTGAACTACCACGGCACCAACGCCACTGAGGCCCGCCGCCTGCAAGTGCTGATCGACGGTCGCTCGGTGTACCGCGCAG
Source organism: Pseudomonas sp. S2_B07 (assembly GCF_054668435.1). Taxonomy (NCBI): domain Bacteria; kingdom Pseudomonadati; phylum Pseudomonadota; class Gammaproteobacteria; order Pseudomonadales; family Pseudomonadaceae; genus Pseudomonas; species Pseudomonas sp. S2_B07. The sequence continues at coordinate 5,323,285 of NZ_CP162769.1, read as the reverse complement.
GCCTGGCCACGGTGGACTGGAGCGATATTCCGGTGGCCATGGAGGACATTGAGCGCATCGAAGTGTTTCGCGGCCCGAACACCGTCAGCTACGGCGCCAACGCGCTGATGGCCGTGGTCAACATCATCACGCGCAACCCGGCCAACAGCCATGGCACCCGCGTGAAAGTCACCCGTGGTCAACGCGGCATCAACGACTATTACGCCAGCCAGGGCACCGGCTGGGACGGCGGCGACTTGCGTCTGTCACTGTCGGGGCAGCAAGACGACGGTTTCGATTCGGACCGCAACGGGGCCGATTATCGGGACAGCCGTCGCCTGAACCGCTTCAACCTTGCGGTCAGCCAGACGCTCGCGCAAAACCAAAGCATCGACTGGCAATTGAATGCGAAGGAAGGCACCAACCAGCGACCGTATACCTACCGCCCGGTGTTCCCGGGGATTACCGCCGCCGGGGACAATTCCGACGTCGCCGCCAAAGATTACGCCGGCTCGCTGCGCTGGAACCTGGACCTCAATCCCGATCACAGCCTGTATGTCCAAGGCTCGGCCCAACACTGGGATCGCCAGCAAACCTGGCGCGCCTGTGATGCCGAAGCGTCGTTCAGCCCGGAGCTGACCCAGCTTTGGCAGCTCAACCCGAATTACACCGAACGCCTGGCGCGCAACATGGATCGCTTCACCGGTCCCGGCGCACCTCTGGGCACGCCAGCGGAACAAGCGCTGGCCAATCAGGTGCTGGGGCAATGGAAAAACGGCGCCCGGCAAACACTCTGTGGCGACATCGACCAGAGCGCCCGGGAATCGCGCTACGACCTCGAAGTGCAGGACACCCTCAGCCTGTCCGACAGCCTGCGACTGGTCAGCGGCATGAACTATCGTTACGACCGGGCCGATTCCGAGACCTACTTCAATGGCACGCTCGACGACACCACGTGGCGCACGTTCGGCCAGCTGGAATGGCGTGCCACCGAGCACTGGTTGTTGCAGGGCGGGGCGATGTTCGAAGACACGCAATTGACCGGCAGCTCACTGACCCCGCGCGTGGCGGTCAATTACCTGATCAACCCGCGTCATGGCTTGCGTGCCGTGTATTCGGAAGCGATTCGCTCACCGGACATGTTCGAGAACAACGTCAACTGGAGTTACCAGGTGACCAACCTGCGGCCCACCGCTTACGGCCAGACCAGCGCCCGCTATTTCGTCAAGACCCGTGGGCCCGGCGACCTCGACAAGGAACGCATGCGCTCGCGAGAGCTGGGCTACAACGGCTACTTCGTCGAACTGGGGCTGAGCGTCGATGTGAAGCTGTTCTACGACGAAATCAACGGCATGATCAGCGAACCGCTGCGCAACAATCAGTACATCGCCAGCAACTCCAACACCTCGCGCTTCACCGGGGCGGAAACGCAACTGGACTGGCGCCTCGGCAGCGCTGACCGCCTGCGCCTGACCTATGCCTACGTGGACACCGACGCCAGTAATCCGCTGGATGAGCAACAGACCGCGCGCAACAGCGGCTCCGCCGGTTGGCTGCGCAACTGGGGACAGGGCTGGAACAGCGCCCTCTTCTACTATGGCGACGATGCGCTCAACGGCTATCGCTTCGAGCGGGTCGACACCCGCATCGCCAAACGCCTCGGTTTGGGCAAGGCCAACCTGGAACTGGCCGGCATCCTTCAGCAACGCCTGGACAATCAACCCACCACCTTTGTCGACAACAACTACGACGAGCGCCGAGTGGTTTACTTCAGCGCGGAGCTGACGTTTTAAATGCGCCGTCGCCTGTCATGGAAGTCGCCGCGACCGGGTCGCCTGCTGGCCGGGTTGTGCCTGGCGGTTGGCTGCCTGCTCGGCGCCCTGCCGATACAGGCTGCAGACATTCTGTTGACCGGCACCGAAGACAGCCCCGGCGTGCAGTCCTTCGTCCATGCATTGAGCGAGATGCGCCCCACCGACAACGTCCGCTTCCAACTACTGGCGAGTCTCCCCTCGCCGGGTAAACTGCCTGCCGCCACGCGCCTGATCCTGCTGGATCTGCCGAGCCTCGACTGGCGTCAGCAAGAGGCCCTGGGGCCGACGACGCTGGTACTGCGCATCAGTCGCCTGCAAGCCCAACAACGTTTCGGCGTGAACTTTCCACCACACCTCAGCCTGCTCTGGAGTGATCCGCCACTGGATCGGCAATTGCGCCTGACCCGACTGATCCTGCCCCAGGCGCGGCGCGTCGGCGTGCTGTTCGACAGTCACAGTGAATTCCTGCTGAAAGAAATGCGTCTGGCCGCCCTGGGGGAAAGTCTTGATGTGGTCGCCGAGCGCTGGGATAACACCAATGACAGTCGCCCCTTGCAGGATTTGCTGAAAAACTGCGACGTGCTGCTGGGCCTCGACGATCCCGACCTGTACAACCCGAAAACCGCAAAAAATCTGCTGTTGAGCAGCTATTCCCGGCAACTGGCCTTGATCGGCCCGAATGCCGCGTTCGTCAAGGCCGGCAGCCTGGCCAGCACTTACAGCGATCAGAGCGACTGGCTGCAAGTGCTCGACGAATTGCTCGACCTGCCACCGACGAGCTGGCCGCGCGCGCTTTACCCGCAACACTTCAAAGTCTCAAGTAACCCGCAAGTGGCTCGTTCATTAGGTATTGAGCAGATTGATGACGCATCTGCCGCCCTCCAGCTGGCTGAAGGAGAAAGCCGCCCATGACCTTCCGACGCCCTTGGGACATCAATACCCGCACCCAAATGATCAGCCTTGGCCCGGCCCTGTTGCTGACATTGGTGCTGATCAGTTTTTTTACGTTCGTACGGATTCAGGACCTGCGTCAGGAGCTCAATCACACCGGGCAGTTGATCGCCAACCAATTGGCTCCCGCCACCGAATACGGGGTGATTTCGGGTAACAACGAGGTGCTCGAAAGCTTGCTCAAGGCGACACTCGCCACGCCGAACGTGCGTTTCCTGGAGGTCCAGGACAACGCCAACCGGATTCTGGTGTACGTCGAGCAACCCTCGGAAACCCACCGACGCTCGCAGCAGGTTGAAGTGTTCCAGGCACCGGTGCGGTTGCAGCGGATCGCGCTCAACAATGATTTTTTCCAGGGCTCCAAAGCCTCGAGCACCGGCCCCTCCGAGGACTATCTGGGCCGGGTGATCGTCGGTCTGTCGAATGACGCCTTCAACCAGCGTCAGCAGGAAATCCTGTTGAAAGCCGCGATCCTCGCCCTGTTCGCCCTGCTGTTTACCTTTCTGGTGGCACGGCGCCTGGCGGGCAGCCTGTCGCAACCGATTCGCGACATTGGCAACGCGGTGAAGGCCATCCAGGAAGGCGATTACACACGCCCCTTGCCGATTGTCGACGACACCGAGCTGGGCGCGCTGTCGCAACACATCAACAACCTCGCCAGCGGCCTCGAACAAGCCAGTCGCGAACAGCATCAGGCGATGGCGCAGTTGATCCAGACACGCGAGGAAGCGGAAAAGGCCAACAATGCCAAGTCTGATTTCCTGGCGATGATGAGCCATGAACTGCGCACGCCGATGAATGGCGTACTCGGCATGCTGCAATTGCTCGAAACCACCGACATGACCGAAGAGCAGGTCGAATACGCGGCACTGGCCTCGGAGTCCACCGAACACCTGCTCAAGGTCATCAACGACATTCTCGACTTCTCGCGCATCGAGCGTTCGGAACTGGAACTCGAGCACATCCCGTTCAATCTCGCGGACCTGGTCGTCAGTTGCGCCCAATCGTTCCAGCACAGCGCGGCGCAACGCGGGCTCGATCTGCAGTTGCTGATCCCCGACGACATGCGCGCCCTCCAGGTTCAAGGCGATCCGACACGCATCCGGCAGATTCTGGTCAACCTGGTCGGCAATGCCTTGAAGTTCACCGAGCATGGCCGCGTCAGCATCGAACCGCAGTGGCAATCGCTGGACCACGAACTGCTGTGGTTCACCTGCACCGTGCGCGACAGCGGCATTGGCATTTGCGCTGAAAGCCTGGAGCTGATGTTCAATGCCTTCCAGCAGGCCGACAGCTCCATCTCACGACGCTACGGGGGCACCGGCCTGGGGCTGCCGATTGCCCGCACGTTGGCTGAACGCATGGGCGGCACCTTGCGGGCGCAGAGCGAAGAAGGCCAGGGCTCGGTGTTTACCCTGGAAATTCCGCTGGCTCTCTATAAGCAGACGCTTCCGGTGCTGGCCCCGAGGGCGCAGACCGGCAATGAGGATGGCGCGGGGCATAACGTGTTGCTGGTCGAAGACAACCCGGTCAATCAGACCGTGATCGAAGCAATGTTGCGCAGCCTGGGCTTTACTGTCAGCGTCGCCACCGACGGCGCGCAGGCCGTGCGTAGCGCCGAAAGCCTGATTTTTGAAGCGATCCTGATGGACTGCCGACTGCCGATCATCGACGGCTATGAAGCGACCCGACAGATTCGCCAATTGCCCGGCTGTGCGGACTTGCCGATCATCGCCTTGACCGCCAATGCGCTGCAGGGCGATCGCGAAGCCTGTTTGTCGGCGGGCATGAACGATTACTTGGCCAAGCCCTTCAAACGAACGGATTTGCAGCAAATTCTGCAGCGCTGGGTGCAGTAGTACAGGCCTTTCGACCATCTGCGACTGGCGTGAAAGGCGAAAGTGCGGCAGTCTTAGGCACCCGAACAGGCCCGAAAAGGGGCTTGAATAATAATTTCAGTGCACAAGTGTACATTCATGTCCTTGGTGCTGTGACTTTCACCACAACGCAATAGTCTATGAGTAGGCTGCTGACTCGAGGCATGAACGCCTCGATCGGCCGGGAGATTTGCCCCACCCTGCCGCATGGGACTATTGAGGAGCTCGCATGACCCAACAAAACGCCTTTACTCGGGAAGACCTGCTGCGCTGCAGTCGCGGTGAGCTGTTCGGCCCAGGTAACGCACAACTGCCCGCCCCGAACATGCTGATGGTGGATCGCATCACCCATATCAGTGCCGAGGGTGGCAAGTACGGCAAAGGTGAATTGGTCGCCGAGCTGGATATCACTCCGGACCTGTGGTTTTTCGCCTGCCACTTCGAAGGTGATCCGGTGATGCCGGGCTGCCTGGGCCTTGACGCCATGTGGCAATTGGTCGGCTTCTTCCTCGGCTGGCAAGGCCTGCCGGGCCGTGGCCGTGCGCTGGGTTCGGGCGAAGTGAAATTCTTCGGCCAGGTCCTGCCGACCGCCAAAAAAGTCACCTATAACATTCAGATCAAGCGCGTGTTGAAAGGCAAACTGAACCTGGCCATTGCCGACGGTTCGGTCAGCGTCGACGGCCGCGAGATCTACACCGCCGAAGGCCTTCGGGTCGGCGTTTTCACCTCCACTGACAACTTCTAAGGGTTATCCGCATGCGCCGCGTCGTTATCACTGGTCTGGGCATCGTTTCGTGCCTGGGCAATGACAAAGAGACCGTCTCCGCTAACCTGCGTGCAAGTCGCCCTGGCATCCGGTTCAACCCGGAATATGCCGAAATGGGTCTGCGTAGCCAGGTTTCCGGCTCCATCGACCTTCCCCTCGAAGAACTGATCGATCGCAAGATCTATCGCTTCGTTGGCCACGCGGCGGCTTACGCCTACCTGGCCATGAAAGACGCCATCACCGACTCCGGTCTGACCGATGAGCAAGTCTCCAACCCGCGTACCGGCCTGATCGCCGGTTCCGGTGGCGCCTCCACGCTGAACCAGATGGAAGCGCTGGACATCCTGCGCGAGAAAGGCGTGAAGCGCGTTGGCCCGTACCGTGTAACGCGGACCATGAGCAGCACCGTTTCCGCTTGCCTGGCCACCCCGTTCAAGATCAAGGGCCTGAACTACTCCATCGCTTCTGCCTGCGCCACCAGTGCTCACTGCATCGGCAACGCCATGGAACAGATCCAGATGGGCAAGCAGGACGTCGTGTTCGCTGGCGGCGGCGAAGAAGAGCATTGGAGCCAGTCGTTCCTGTTCGACGCCATGGGCGCACTGTCCAGCCAGTACAACGAAACCCCGGAAAAAGCTTCCCGTGCCTACGACGCCAAGCGTGACGGTTTCGTCATCGCCGGCGGTGGCGGCATGGTCGTGGTCGAAGAGCTGGAACACGCTCTGGCCCGCGGCGCGAAGATCTACGCGGAAATCGTTGGCTACGGCGCGACTTCCGACGGCTACGACATGGTCGCCCCAAGCGGCGAAGGCGCCATCCGCTGCATGCAGATGGCCATGTCCACCGTTGACGCTCCGATCGACTACCTGAACACCCACGGCACCTCGACTCCGGTCGGCGACGTCGCGGAAATGAAAGGTGTGCGTGAAGTGTTCGGCGACAAGGCTCCGGCCATCAGCTCCACCAAGAGCCTGTCGGGTCACTCCCTGGGCGCCGCCGGCGTTCACGAAGCGATCTACTGCATGCTGATGATGGAAGGCAACTTCATGGCCGGTTCCGCCAACATCGAAGAACTGGACCCGGAAGTGGCAGACATGCCAATCCTGACCAAGACGCGCGAAAATGCCACCATCAACACCGTGATGAGCAACAGCTTCGGTTTCGGTGGCACCAACGCCACGCTGGTACTGAAGCGTTGGGCAGGTAAGTAATACCTCGCCGTTTCGCTGCACACAAAAACGCCCCGACTGGTTCGGGGCGTTTTTTTTGTGCCCTAATAAAGTGAATGCACCGCAGTTCCTGTAGCAGCTTGGTTATTCATGAACATGAAGCTTTTGTCATAAAACTCAACGCCCTGCGACCGAATGTCGCGCGTTACGCGGGCTGCAGGACTTTTGCAGAATCGGCAATTGTCCGTTACCAATCCCGAGCGTTTACTTAGCAAGCTAACAAAACGTATAACAAAGACCTGCACACGCCTTGGTGCAGATAATTGAGATTGGAGCTAGCAGATGACTGTAAAAGTAACTGAACGCGACGATTCACATAAATCCCATGAGGGTGTAGCCGCTGGTATCCGCATTTGGGATGTCCACCAACAGGACCTACTGGTGGGGATGTTTCACTCCGAGACTGACGCGCACAACTACAAAACCGAACTGGAAACACTGGAGCAGCAAAGGGCGTTGCGCTCCGCTTGAGCAACTACAGCATTGAAAACGACAAACCCCGCCATGAGCGGGGTTTGTCGTTGTTGCAACCTCTAACGGCTTACCACATCAGATCATCCGGAATCTGGTAGGCGGCGTACGGATCGTCCTCGGCGGCCACTTCTTCAGTCTTCACGTTCATCTGCACGATGCGTTGTGGATCACGCTCCTGGATCTTCAGCGCCGCTTCACGCGGGATCACTTCATAACCGCCGGCGTGGTGCACGATGGCCAGGAAGCCATTGCTGAGCTGATTACGCATCAGCGTGTTGACGCAGAGGCGCTTGACCTTTTTGTCATCAACGAAGTTGTAGTAGTCCTCGGTGGTCAGCTTCGGCAGACGCGAGACTTCGATCAATTGCTTGATCTGCGCGGCGCGGGCCTTGGCCTCGACTTTTTCCTGCTGCTGACGGTTCAGCTCCTGGTCGCGCTTGACCTTCTCGGCCTTCGCTTCCTGCGCCGCACGCTGCTGCGAGTCATCCAGCTCGATATGGCCTTTGTGGGCCAGGCGCTGTTGTTTCTGCTTCTCTTTGCCGACCTGTTTGGCCTGCTTCTGGTTGACCAGCCCTGCTTTGAGCAACTGGTCGCGAAGGGAAATGCTCATGGTGCTTGTTTCTCACTTAGGCAACTGCTCAACCGCAGCTGGTCAAATTCTTTTCCTGACGTTTGGCTTCGCCCCACAAGGCGTCCAACTCTTCGAGGGTGCAATCTTCTATGGGACGGTGGGTGTCGCGCAATGCCTGTTCGATAAAACGGAAGCGTCTTTCGAATTTGCTGTTGGCGCCACGCAGCGCGGTTTCCGGATCAACCTTGAGATGACGCGCCAGATTGACCACGGAAAACAGCAGATCACCGACTTCATCGGCAATCGCCGCCGAGTCATTGTCGGCCATCGCTTCGAGCACTTCATCAAGCTCTTCACGAACCTTGTCCAGCACCGGCAAGGCGTCCGGCCAGTCGAAACCGACCTGCCCGGCGCGCTTCTGCAACTTGGCCGAACGAGACAACGCCGGCAGCGCAGCAGGCACATCGTCGAGCAAGGACAGTTGTTGCGGCGCGGCAGACTTCTCGGCGCGCTCCTCGGCCTTGATCTCTTCCCAGCGCTGCTTGACCTGTTCTTCACTCAGGCGCGGGATGTCCATGGGCGCGTACAGATCACCGGTGGGGAACACATGAGGATGGCGACGGATCAGCTTGCGGGTGATGCTGTCGATCACACCGGCAAACTCGAAGCGCCCTTCTTCCCGGGCCAGCTGGCTGTAATAAACCACCTGAAACAGCAAATCCCCCAACTCGCCCTGCAAATGATCGAAGTCGCCGCGCTCGATGGCGTCAGCGACTTCATAGGCTTCCTCAAGGGTGTGCGGGACGATGGTGGCGTAGGTTTGCTTGATGTCCCACGGGCAACCGAAATGCGGGTCGCGCAGACGGTTCATCAAGTGCAATAAGTCTTCGAGTGAATACATCAATCAGTCTCTACACAAACCCTTGCAGGAGTGAGCCTGCTCGCGATGGGGGCGTGTCAGTCGGCATTAATCGTGACGGATACACCGCTATCGCGAGCAGGCTCACTCCTACATTGATCATCTCAAGGAGTACGGTTACGGCGGGTTTCGATGATGTTTGGCAACTGGGAAATCCGTCCCAGCAACCGCCCAAGCGCATCCAGCCCCGGAATCTCGATGGTCAGGGACATCAACGCGGTGTTGTCCTCTTTGTTCGAGCGGGTGTTGACCGCCAGCACGTTGATCCGCTCGTTGAGCAGCACCTGCGACACGTCACGCAGCAAGCCGGAGCGGTCGTAGGCGCGGATGACGATGTCCACCGGGTAAGTGAGCACCGGCACCGGGCCCCAGCTGACCTGGATGATCCGCTCTGGCTCGCGCCCGCCCAGTTGCAGCACCGAGGCGCAGTCCTGGCGGTGAATGCTCACGCCGCGGCCCTGGGTGATGTAGCCGACGATGGCATCCCCCGGCAACGGCTGGCAGCAGCCGGCCATTTGCGTCATCAGATTGCCGACACCCTGGATCTGAATGTCGCCACGCTTGCCCGGTTTGTAGCCGGTGGCTTTGCGCGGGATCAGCTCCAGCTGCTCGTTGCCGCGTTCCGGCTCGACCAGTTGCTGCGCCAGGTTCACCAGTTGCGCCAGGCGCAGATCTCCGGCGCCCAAGGCCGCGAACATGTCCTCGGCGGTCTTCATGTTGGCCTTGTCGGCCAGCTTGTCGAAGTCCACCGCCGGCAGGCCCAGACGATTGAGTTCACGCTCAAGCAGGGTTTTACCAGCCGCGACGTTCTGGTCACGCGCCTGCAACTTGAACCAGTGGACAATCTTCGCCCGTGCCCGCGAGGTGGTGATGTAACCCAGGTTCGGGTTCAGCCAGTCGCGGCTCGGGGTGCCGTGCTTGCTGGTGATGATCTCGACCTGTTCACCGGTTTGCAGGCTGTAGTTGAGCGGCACGATCCGGCCGTTGATCTTCGCGCCACGGCAGTTATGGCCGATTTCGGTGTGCACGCGGTACGCAAAGTCCAGCGGCGTCGCGCCTTTGGGCAGGTCGATGGCGTGACCGTCCGGGGTGAAGATGTAGACCCGGTCCGGCTCGATATCGACCCGCAACTGTTCCGCCAGGCCGCCGATATCGCCCAGCTCTTCGTGCCACTCGAGGACCTGACGCAGCCAGGAGATTTTCTCTTCGTAGTGGTTGGAGCCGGATTTGACGTCGGTGCCCTTGTAGCGCCAGTGCGCACACACGCCCAGCTCGGCTTCCTCGTGCATGGCGTGGGTGCGGATCTGCACTTCCAGCACCTTGCCCTCGGGGCCGATCACCGCGGTGTGCAGCGAGCGGTAGCCGTTCTCTTTCGGGTTGGCGATGTAGTCGTCGAATTCTTTGGGAATGTGCCGCCACAGGGTGTGGACAATGCCGAGCGCGGTGTAACAATCGCGCATTTCCGGCACCAGCACGCGAACGGCGCGCACGTCGTAGATCTGGCTGAATTCCAGACCCTTGCGCTGCATTTTGCGCCAGATCGAGTAGATGTGTTTGGCCCGGCCGCTGATGTCGGCATCGACGCCGGTGGCCTGCAATTCATTCTTCAGCTGGCTCATCACGTCAGCGATGAAACGTTCGCGATCCAGACGCCGTTCATGCAGCAACTTGGCGATCTGTTTGTACTGGTCAGGCTCAAGGTAACGGAAGGACAAATCCTCCAGTTCCCACTTGATGTGACCGATACCGAGACGGTGCGCGAGAGGCGCATAGATGTCGAAGACTTCACGGGCGACGCGATTGCGTTTTTCGTCGTCGGCGGTTTTCACCGCTCGAATCGCGCAGGTGCGTTCAGCCAGTTTGATCAGCGCGACGCGAACGTCGTCGACCATGGCGACCAGCATTTTGCGCAGGTTTTCGACCTGGCCCTGAGTGCCCAGCACCAAGGATTTACGCGGGCTCAGGCTGTCGCTGATCGCCGCCATGCGCTGCACGCCGTCGATAAGCTTGGCCACCACCGGGCCGAAGCGCTGGCTGATCGCAGGCAACAGAATCTGCCCTTCGCGCACGCCACGGTACAAGATCGCGGCGACCAGTGAATCCTGATCGAGTTTGAGGTCGGCGAGAATCTCGGCGATCTCAAGGCCCGTGCGGAAACTCGACGTCCCTTCGGACCAGAGATTCTTCGCCGCATTGGCCTGCTGTTCAGACGTACGAGCGAACTCGCACGCTTCCTTCAAGGCTTCGCGATCCAGTGCCGGATCGACACTGACCGCATGATCGAGCCAAGCCTCGAGATTGATACTGCCGTCTGTATTGATCGGCTGGTGTGCTCTCACCTGTACCATCTTGCTTACCTTCCCTACGACGCAGATTCAATGCGTCAAATCGCTGACCTTCGTTGCCCGCTTGCGCTCGCGGGGCTCATGCGAGCGCTGCACGGGCGGGACAGTCGGACCAGACGAGCCGTCCTAGCTCGCTTCAAATAACGCCATGGCCTCGACATGTGCCGTTTGAGGAAACATATCGAGAATCCCGGCACGTTTTAACCGGTAGCCCTGCTTGATCAATTCAACCGTGTCGCGCGCCAGCGTTGCCGGGTTGCACGACACGTACACCAACCGCTTGGCGCCCAAGGACGCCAGCTTGCGCACGGCCTCGAAAGCACCATCACGCGGTGGGTCCAAGAGTACCGCACAAAAGCCTTCGCGCGCCCATTCGGCGTCGGACAAAGGCTGGGATAAATCGGCCTGAAAAAACTTCGCGTTATGCAGATTATTACTAGCCGCGTTCGCAGCGGCCCGCTCGACCATGGCCTGCACACCTTCCACCGCGACCACTTCGCGAACGGCCTTGGCCAGCGGCAATGCAAAGTTACCCAAGCCACAAAACAAATCCAGAACCCGCTCATCCGCTTGCGGTTTCAGCCAGTCCAGCGCCTGGGCAATCATCGCTTCGTTGACCCCGGCATTGACCTGAATGAAATCCCCCGGCCGGTAGGCCAGTTCCAGGTCCCACTGCTCCAGGCGATAACCCAGCGACGCATCGGCCTCGACCGGTTGCGGTTCACCGTCCCCATGCAGCCACAATTGGGCTTCATGGACGGCGCAGAAATCCTTGAGGATGGCCATGTCGGCGTCAGACAACGGCGCCATGTGCCGCAGCAACACGGCCAATGACGAACCGCTGAACAATTCCACATGCCCCAGCGCTTGAGGTTTGCTCAAGCGACGGAGCATCTCCGGCAAGCCGGTCATGATCGGTTGCAAGGGCTGTACCAGCACCGTGCATTCGTTGATCGCGACGATGTCCTGACTGCCCGCTGCGCGGAAACCGACCTCGAGTTTTTTCGCTTTCATGTCCCAACGCACCGCCACGCGGGCGCGACGACGGTAACCGAATTCCGGACCGCTCAACGGCGCTGCCCACTCTTGCGGTTCGACACCGGCGACCTTTGACAGTTGCTCGGCAAGCATGCGTTGTTTCAGGGCGAGTTGTTCAGAATGAGGCATATGTTGCACGCTGCAGCCGCCACAGCGACCGGCGTGCGGGCACGGTGCCGGGCGACGCAGTTCGCTGGCCTGGAACACGCGCTCGGTGCGCGCCTCGACCACTTTGCCGTGGGCGCCCAATACTCGCGCCTCGACGTCTTCACCGGCCAATGCGCCGATGACGAACCAGGGGCGACCTTCGAAAAAAGCGATACCGCGACCGTCATTGGCCAGGCGCTCGATGCTCAAGCGCTGCTTTTTGCCGGTCGGGATTTGTGGGGCTTTGCTGCCGCCCGTGGGTTGGAAGCGCAGGCCTCTCTCGTGCTTGGCCATCAGTTAGGCGCGTCGAAAATGCCGGTCGACAAATAACGGTCGCCACGGTCGCAAATGATCGCGACGATCACCGCGTTTTCAACTTCTTTGGACAGGCGCAGCATCGCCGCCACGGCGCCGCCCGAAGACACGCCACAGAAGATGCCTTCTTCGCGGGCCAGACGACGGGTCACGTCCTCGGCTTCACTTTGCGCCATGTCGACAATACGGTCGACACGATCCGCCTGATAAATCTTCGGCAGGTATTCCTGCGGCCAGCGACGGATGCCCGGAATCGCCGAGCCTTCCATCGGTTGCAGGCCGATGATCTGCACGCCTTCGTTCTGTTCTTTCAAATAGCGAGAGACCCCCATGATGGTACCGGTGGTGCCCATCGAACTGACGAAATGGGTGATGGAGCCCTCGGTCTGACGCCAGATTTCCGGGCCGGTGGTGGTGTAGTGCGCTTGCGGGTTATCCCCGTTGGCGAACTGGTCCAGCACCTTGCCACGGCCTTCGGCTTCCATCCGCTGAGCGAGGTCGCGGGCGCCTTCCATACCTTCTTCCTGGGTGACCAGGATCAGCTCGGCACCATAAGCCGTCATCGCGGCTTTACGTTCGGCGCTGGAGTTGTCCGGCATGATCAGGATCATCTTGTAACCCTTGATCGCGGCGGCCATCGCCAACGCAATACCGGTGTTACCCGAGGTCGCTTCGATCAACGTATCGCCGACGTGGATCTGCCCGCGCAACTCGGCGCGAGTGATCATCGACAGCGCCGGACGGTCCTTGACCGAACCCGCCGGGTTATTCCCTTCGAGCTTGAGCAAAAGGGTATTGCTGGTGGCACCGGGCAGGCGCTGCAAACGGACCAGCGGAGTGTTGCCGACGCAATCGGCGATGGTTGGGTACTGCAAGGTCATGGCGTATTCGCAATCCAGACTGCGGGGGCGCCTATCATACCGGCAAACGTTCGAAGGCCATATCACGCAAAGTGCGGTGCTTATGGCTTATGGGAATAAGCAGTGAAATTCTGGTCACTCCTTTATGCCGACTGGTTAATTTGTGACGGGTGGCTGGGATGGCCTCATCGCGGGCAAGCCCGCTCCCACAGGGTTAGAGGACGATCACGCCATATACGGGTGACACACATCCAGTGTGGGAGCGGGCTTGCCCGTGATGGCGTCATCACTCACACCCTCAACTTCAGCCACCAACCGCATATTCAGCCGCAACCCACCCCCAGTGTTCTCAGCCCACAACTGTCCACCCTGACGCCGCACCGCATTCCTCGCAATGCTCAACCCCAACCCGAACCCGCCATCCCCCGGTCGCGAACCGTCGAGCCGAATGAAGGGGCAGAAGATCCGCTCAAGATCAGTCTCTGCCACCCCGCCGCCTTCATCTTCCAGCCACACATGCCAGAAATCGCCATCACGTTGCCCGCCCAGACTCACCACGCCGCCCTTGGGCGAATGACGAATGGCGTTGCGCAGGATGTTTTCCAGCGCCTGCGCCAGGGTGTTGAGGTTGCCGCGCACCCAGCACGACGAGTCCACCGTGCAGCGCAATTGACTGCCCGGCCAGCCGCTTTCATAGCAGGCATTTTCCGTGAGCATTTCCCACAAGGCCTGGACCTGAATCGCTTCGTCAGGCAACGGCGCACGCTCGGTATCGAGCCAGGCCAGTTGCAGCGTGTCCTCTACCAGACGCTGCATGCCATCGACCTCCCGCCCGATACGCTCGCGCAACGCCGTCAACCCCTGCTCGCTTTCGCTGGCCACCCGCAAGCGGCTCAACGGTGTGCGCAGTTCGTGGGACAGGTCGCGCAGCAATTGTTGCTGCAAGGCCACGGTGCTTTGCAGGCGCTCGGACATGTGATCGAAGGCCCTGCCCAGCTCGCCGAGTTCATCCGAACGATTGGTGGTGCTGCTCGACAGGCGCACGTTCAATTGGTCCGCGCGCCAGGCGTTGGCCTGTTCGCGAAGACTGTTCAACGGCACGACCAGCAGTCGATACAGACCGACACACAACAACAGTGTGAACATTCCCGGAATGATGCCGTTGGTGATCACGCGCCAGATCAACCGGTATTGCCCCGGTACAAAACGTTGGGGCAACTCGATCACCAGGCTGCCGGCCGCCGGGTCGTTGGGAAAAGGGATTCTCAACCATGGCAAGCCCCTGGTGTGGCGACTCGTTGGCCAATCCAGCCCCCGCAAAAAGGTCAGGCGCTGAATTTCTTTATCTGTCAGCGGATAGCTGCTCAACGACTGCAAGTCAGCGCCGATGACACCGACCCAGGATCTCTCGCGCTTGCCGATACCCTGCAGCCAGACGTCGACGCCTGCACTCTGGTGCTGATTCCAGGCTTGCTCGGCTTCGGCGGCGTAGCGGGTCAGCGTGATCCGGGCCTCTTCGGACAAGAACAGGTTTTTCTGCTCCATGTACCGCCCCCACGACCAGCTCAGCCAGATCATCAGCAGACAAAACGCTACCAACAAACAGGCAAGTTTCCAGAACAGCGAGTGACGTCCCGGCAGGTCAGACCATTTCATCGGCAGCACTCAGGACGTAACCCTTGCCCCAAACCGTACGCACTTCGCGCTCGGTGTAGCCGATACCCTTGAGCTTGCGGCGGATCTGACTGATGTGCATGTCGAGGCTGCGGTCATGGGCGGCGTAACCCCGTTGCAGCACATGCTGATACAGGAAGGCTTTGCTCAACACTTCATCGCCATTGCGGTTGAGCGTTTCCAGCAACCGATATTCGCTGCGAGTCAGGCCGGCGGCGTGCTCGCCATGGAAAACCTCACACAGTTCATCGTCAAAACGCAGGCTGTGCGCCTCGCAGGCCAACGGCTGCGGCGCCGGTCGACGGTCGAGCGCCACCCGACGCAGGATCGCTTCGATGCGCACGCGCAACTCGGCCATGCTGAAGGGTTTTGGCAGGTAGTCATCGGCGCCCAGACGAAAGCCGCTGATGCGATCCTCCTCGGCACCCAATGCCGACATCAGCACCACGGGCGTGGCATGGCTCTGGCGTAATTGCGTCAACACATTGAGCCCGTCCAGGCCCGGCAGCAGGATATCCATCAACACCACATCGAAAGCTTGCTGGCGCGCGATGGCCAGGCCTTCCTGACCGTTCTGGCACCAGGTCACCTGAAAACCGCAACGGCCCAAATGCTCGCGCACATAGGCACCGAGCACGAGGTCGTCTTCGATGGAAAGGATTCGGGGATGGCCAATCGGGATGGGAGTCATCAGTATCTGCAAATAATTCTCAGTTGAGCGATTATTAAAGATTGCCTGCCGATGGGCAACCCAAGGTTTGCCCAAGACACAAAAGCAGCCCGCCCGCCGACGAATGACGACATCAATTTTACGAAGATTGACTGCCTGCAAATCGCTACACTGCCCGGGTGGCGCGTACCGGATGTACCCGCAGGTCAATCAATCGCTGGATGCAGGAGAGATGCGTGCTCAAGAAACTGGGAATTAAAGGCCGCGTGCTGTTGCTGACCCTGTTGCCGACCACTCTGATGGCCTTGGTCCTGGGCGGCTATTTCACCTGGATGCAGCAATCCGACCTGCAATCCCAACTGATGCAGCGCGGCGAAATGATCGCCGAGCAGCTGGCACCGCTGGTGGCCCCGGCCATGGCGCACAAGGACAATGAGCTGCTGGAACGCATCGCCACCCAGTCGCTGGAAACAGCCGACGTGCGCGCAGTGACCTTCCTCGCCCCCGACCGCACACCGGTAGCCCACGCCGGCCCGACCATGCTCAATCAGGCGCCGCCGCTGGGCGACGGTTCGAAGATGTTGCGCCGCAGCGGCAACGATGCGACGCGTTACCTGCTGCCGGTGTTCGGCAAACACCGCAACCTGGCCGGCGACTTGATTCCCGACGAAGCCGACCGCCTGCTGGGCTGGGTCGAACTCGAGCTGTCGCACAGCGGCATGTTGCTGCGCGGTTACCGCAGCCTGTTTGCCAGCCTGATGATGATTGCTGCCGGTCTGGCGGGTGCGGCGCTGCTGGCCCTGCGCATGGGCCGGACCATCAATCGGCCGATCAGCCAGATCAAACTGGCGGTGGCGCAACTCAAGGACGGTCATCTGGAAACCCGCCTGCCGCCCCTCGGCAGCCAGGAACTGGATGAACTGGCGTCCGGCATCAACCGCATGGCCGGCACCCTGCAGAACGCCCAGGAAGAATTGCAGCACAGTGTCGATCAGGCCACCGAAGACGTGCGTCAGAATCTGGAAACCATCGAGATCCAGAACATCGAGCTGGACCTGGCGCGCAAGGAAGCCCTGGAAGCGAGCCGGATCAAATCCGAGTTCCTGGCCAACATGAGCCATGAAATCCGCACGCCGCTCAACGGCATTCTCGGCTTCACCCACTTGCTGCAAAAAAGCGAGCTGACGCCGCGTCAGCTCGACTACCTGGGCACCATCGAAAAGTCCGCCGACAGCTTGCTGGGGATCATCAACGAGATCCTCGACTTCTCGAAAATCGAGGCCGGCAAACTGGTGCTCGACAACATTCCGTTCAACCTGCGCGACTTGCTGCAGGACACCCTGACCATCCTCGCCCCCGCCGCCCACGCAAAACAGCTGGAACTGGTGAGTCTGGTCTATCGCGACACGCCGTTGTCGCTGGTGGGCGATCCGCTGCGACTCAAGCAGATCCTCACCAACCTGGTCAGCAACGCGATCAAGTTCACCCGCGAAGGCACCATCGTCGCCCGTGCCATGCTCGAAGAAGAACACGAAGACAGCGTGCAACTGCGCATCAGCATCCAGGACACGGGCATCGGCCTGTCGAGTCAGGACGTGCGCGCGCTGTTCCAGGCTTTCAGCCAGGCCGACAATTCGTTGTCTCGGCAACCCGGCGGCACCGGGCTGGGGCTGGTGATTTCCAAGCGACTGATTGAACAGATGGGCGGCGAGATTGGCGTCGACAGTACGCCGGGCGAAGGTTCGGAGTTCTGGATCAGCCTGAGCCTGCCCAAGACCCGCGACGACGCCGAAGACCTGCCCAGCGCTCCCCTGCTCGGGCGCCGCGTGGCGGTGCTGGAAAACCATGAACTGGCGCGGCAGGCATTGCAGCATCAACTGGAAGATTGCGGCCTGAGCGTCACGCCGTTCAATACCCTGGAAAGCCTGGCCAATGGCGTGACCGGCGCGCATCAGACCGATCAGGCCATCGACCTGGCGGTGCTCGGCATCACCAGTAACGACATGCCGCCCGAGCGTCTCAACCAGCACATCTGGGACCTCGAACACCTGGGCTGCAAAGTCCTGGTGCTGTGCCCGACCACCGAGCAGACGCTGTTCCATCTCTCGGTGCCGAACCCGCACAGTCAGCTTCAGGCCAAACCGGCCTGCACGCGCAAACTGCGTCGGGCCTTGTCCGATCTGGTCAACCCGCGCCAGCAGCGCAGCGAACCCGGCGAACCGGTCTCCAGTCGTGCGCCGAAAGTCCTGTGCGTCGACGACAACCCGGCCAACCTGTTGCTGGTGCAAACCCTGCTCGAAGACATGGGTGCCAAGGTGCTTGCAGTTGAAAGCGGTTACGCGGCGGTCAAAGCGGTGCAGAACGAAACCTTCGACCTGGTATTGATGGACGTGCAAATGCCCGGCATGGACGGGCGTCAAAGCACCGAAGCGATTCGCCAGTGGGAAAGCGAGCGGCATTGCACTCCGCTGCCGATCGTTGCCCTCACCGCTCACGCCATGGCCAATGAAAAACGCGCACTGCTACAAAGCGGCATGGACGATTACCTGACCAAACCCATCAGCGAGCGGCAACTGGCGCAGGTGGTGCTGAAGTGGACAGGTCTGGCGTTGCGCAACCATGGGCCGGAGCGTGCCAACGAAAGCCACGGTGGCGGGCATGATTTGCTGGTGCTCGACCCCGAAGAAGGTTTACGCCTGGCCGCGGGGAAGGCGGATCTGGCGGCAGACATGCTGGCAATGTTGCTGGCCTCGCTTGAAGCCGACCGCGAAGCCATTCGCATCGCCCGGGAAAGCAATGACCAGAATGCATTGATCGAACGCGTCCACCGCTTGCACGGGGCGACCCGTTATTGCGGCGTCCCGCAACTGCGTGCGGCCTGTCAACGCAGTGAAACCCTGCTCAAGCAACAGGACCCGAAAGCCCCCGGCGCGCTGGAAGACCTCGACCGGGCGATCAATCGCCTGGCCGCGCATGCCCGCATCAACGCTTGATGCAGCGCAACGGCGCTGACCACCATCAGCGCTAAGCTGCCTTTGGTAGCAGCTGCCGAAGGCTGCTACATAAAAGCTTTGACCGAGTTAAATGGAGGACTCATGCGCACGATTCTTTTCAGCAGCCAGACCTACGACCGTGACAGTTTTCTGGGCGCCGAGCTGCCCGCCGGCATCGAACTGCACTTTCAATCGGCGCGGCTGAGCCTTGATACCGTGGCGCTGGCAGAACATCACGAGGTGGTCTGCGCCTTCATCAATGACGACCTCAGCGCCCCGGTGCTGGAACGTCTTGCTGCGGGCGGTACGCGCCTGATTGCCCTGCGCTCGGCCGGTTACAACCATGTCGACCTGGCGGTGGCGAAACGTCTGGGCCTTGCAATCGTGCGCGTCCCGGCTTACTCCCCGCACGCTGTGGCTGAACACGCGGTTGCGTTGATCCTGGCGCTCAACCGCCGCTTGCACCGGGCCTACAACCGCACCCGCGAAGGCGATTTCAGCCTGCACGGGCTGACCGGCTTCGACCTGGTGGGCAAGACCGTCGGCGTGGTCGGCACCGGGCAGATCGGCGCAACGTTCGCCAAGATCATGAACGGTTTCGGCTGCCAGTTGCTCGCCTACGACCCGTTCCCCAATCCGCAGGTCGAAGCCCTTGGCGCCCGCTACCTGAGTTTGCCGGAACTGCTGGCGCAGTCGCAGATCATCAGCCTGCATTGCCCACTCAATGAGCAAAGCAAACACCTGATCAACCGAGAATCACTGGCGCACATGCAACCGGGCGCAATGCTGATCAACACCGGGCGCGGCGGCCTGGTGGACACCCCGGCGCTGATCGACGCCTTGAAGGACGGCCAATTGGGTTATCTGGGGCTGGATGTGTATGAAGAAGAGGCGCAGCTGTTTTTCGAGGACCGCTCGGACCTGCCGCT
Organism: Pseudomonas sp. S2_B07; assembly: GCF_054668435.1. Taxonomy (NCBI): domain Bacteria; kingdom Pseudomonadati; phylum Pseudomonadota; class Gammaproteobacteria; order Pseudomonadales; family Pseudomonadaceae; genus Pseudomonas; species Pseudomonas sp. S2_B07. The sequence goes on along the minus strand of NZ_CP162769.1, from coordinate 5,303,734 downwards.
ACAGGATGATGTGCTGGCGCGGCTGCTGACCTTTCCGAATGTGATCGTCACTGCGCACCAGGCCTTCCTGACCCGCGAAGCCCTGGGCGCGATTGCCGCGACGACCTTGCAGAACATCGTCGCCTGGGGCGCCGGAACGCCGCAGAATCAGGTCGAGGGCTGATTTTTCTCAGGCTTTGGACAACAGGATCATCAGGCCCAGCCAGCCGAAACCGAGCAAGCGCTGCCCCACGGAATGCCCGCGACGCAGCAGGAACCAGACAAAAAACGGCGGCAGGAAGAAAATCATCAGCTTCAGCCAGAGTTCTACCGGTCGCGTCCCGTTCAGCGTGGGTGTCGGAGCCGGTGCTGAAACGTCGGCTTCCACCTGGGTTTTTCGTTTGCGTCCGAACGCGGCTGGAGTCACCCGGGCCACTTTCTCATCTTCCGGCAAACGCCCGAAAGAAATCGGTGCCTGTACGGGCGCTACTGTCGAAGTGGCCGCTTGCACCGTTGCCGCCGGTGCACCGCAATGAATGCAAGCAGGCGCCGTAGAGCTGATGCTTTGCTTGCACTCATAACATTCGATTAACGCCATGTCCGTTCCCTAAAAGTGTAAAAGCGGCAGTGTGCCATGAGTCGACAGGTTTTTTGAACCTGATCGAAGGTCATCTCCCCGCCCCATGCTGCGTGCAGGCCCGTGATAGCATACCGCGCATATTTGGAGGACCCATGGTCGAACACGATTTCCGCTACACCCTGATGAGCCCGCAACACACCCTTACCGAATGCCGGGCCCTCGTGCCGGGGCGTTATCAAGTCACCGGCAACGGCGGCTCGATCCGGATTGGCGACGTGCTGGTAGTGACCCTCAAAGGCAGCAAGGACTTGTCCATGCGCCTGACCGTTGAAACGGTTCGCCACTTGATCAACCCGCCGGGCCAATGGGTCGCGGTGAGCAGTGGCCCGGTGTTCGGCGAGTTGGGGATCCACACCTGGGAAGTCAATTGCGACAGCTGCGCCAAAGCCTTGAGCTTTGAATTCGCGGTCGACGCCAAACTGGGCAACAAGGCTGAAAAACCGGCTGCTAATGCGCGGATTGCCGAATTGGGCTGGACCACCGTGGGTGAAAAACACCTGTGCCCGACATGCCAGGAGTCTGCGTGATGAAACGCCTCGCCCTGACCTCCCTGGTCGGTGCCAGCCTGCTGGGCTGCGCCGCCGAGCCGGTGCAACTGCAACAAAACCGTAGCTACATTCTGGAATGGATCGGCGAACGTCCGTTGATGGACTACAGCCACTTGACCATCACCCTCGGTGACGACGGCCGGGCCTACGGCAACGGCGGCTGCAACCATTGGTTCGCGCCCTACACTCTGGAAGGCGACAAGCTGAGCTTCGGCCAGATCGGCAGCACCCGCAAGTTGTGCGCGCCAGCAGTCATGGAGCAGGAAAAACGCTTCTTGCAGGCGCTGGAAGGCGTGCAGCGCTGGGACATTTCCCCGATCGAGCAGATGCGTTTCTGGCCGGCCGAAGGCAAGCCGTTGCGTTGGTGGCTTGAAGAGGGTTGATCGACGCACAGCAACCTATGTAGCAGCTGGCTGCGCCAGCTGCTACAAGTCGTGTACGGCTTAACAGTCATCTCACTTGACCGCCTGCAACGCCTCAAGCTTTGCCATCACCCCCGCCGCCGTCTGCTCGCCCATCAGTTGTTCGCGAACCTTGCCCTTGTTATCGATGATGTACGTCACCGGCAACGCCTCGCTGCGTGGCAATTCAAAAAAATCGGCCGGGTCTGAAGCCAGGACCGTGAACTTGATCCCCAGTTTCTCGCTGGCGCTCTTCAGCTCTTCACCCTGCACGTTGTCGAAATTGACCCCGAACACGCCGATCTTCTTGTCCTTCAACTGATCGGCCAACGCGTTCAACTGTGGAATCTCGGTCCGGCAGGGGCCACACCACTCAGCCCAGTAATTAAGCACCAGCCATTTGCCATCCAGGCGATTGGCAGCAACCTTGTGACCGTCCTGGTCGATACCATAGTCATTGCCGCAGCCCCCCAGCATCAACGCCCCGATAATCGCCAATGCCGCTGCCAGTTGCCTTGTCATGTCGTAATCCTTGCTCAAAATTGAATGCGCCTGCGACCCATCGCCTCGCAAGGTTCTGGATTGCGCGCTGCACAGTTAGAATAGCCGCCACTTTACGCAAGAAGCGACCCGCACATGACCGATCTGACGCTTTATCACAACCCGCGCTGCTCGAAATCCCGCGGTGCGCTCGAACTGCTCGAGGCCCGTGGCCTGACCCCGACCGTGGTCCGCTACCTCGAAACTCCGCTGGACGCCGCGCAAATCCAGACCCTGCTGAGGAAACTCGGCCTCAGTGCCCGGCAACTGCTGCGCACCGGTGAGGACGAGTACAAAACCCTCAACCTGGCGGACAGCAGCCTGAGCGAAGCGCAATTGGTCGGCGCCATCGCGGCGCATCCGAAACTCATGGAGCGACCGATTCTCGAAGTCGGCGACAAAGCCGTCATCGGCCGTCCGCCAGAGCAAATCCTGGAGTTGCTGCCGTGAGCGCGCCGTACATTCTGGTGCTGTATTACAGCCGCAGCGGCTCGACCAATGAAATGGCCCGGCAAATTGCCCGTGGCGTCGAGCAGTCCGGGATGGAAGCGCGCCTGCGCACCGTGCCGGCGATCTCCACCGAATGTGAAGCGGTGTCGCCGGACATTCCGGACGAAGGCGCGCTGTACGCCAGCCTCGACGACCTGAAGAACTGCGCGGGCCTGGCCCTGGGCAGCCCGACCCGTTTCGGCAACATGGCCGCGCCACTCAAGTATTTCCTCGATGGCACCAGCAACCTGTGGCTGACCGGCGCGCTGGTGGGCAAGCCGGCTGGCGTGTTCACCTCCACGGCGAGCCTGCACGGCGGCCAGGAAACCACGCTGCTGTCGATGATGTTGCCGCTGCTGCACCACGGCATGCTGATCACCGGCTTGCCTTACAGCGAGTCGGCGCTGCTGGAAACCCGTGGCGGCGGCACGCCATACGGCGCCAGTCATCACGCCGGGGCCGACGGCAAAAGCGGTTTGAATGAACATGAAGTGGCGCTGTGCCGGGCCTTGGGCCTGCGGTTGGCGAAGACTGCGCAAAAGCTGGGGAACTGACGTGGCCAAGAAGCCGAAGATTCTGCCGTCCATTGAATGGCTCCAGCCGCGGGTCCGGGCGATGCGCGTCATCAGCCTGCTGTGCTTTTTCGGTCTGGTGGGGCTGTTGTGCGCCTACTACCTGGTGTTCGCCGACCTGCATGGCGCGCGGCCATGGGTGATTCTGCTGATCGAGCTGGTGCCTTTGTTGTTACTGGCACCCGGCATGATTATCGGCAGTGCCCGCGGGCATTCGTGGATGTGTTTTGTGGTGAACCTGTATTTCATCAAAGGCGCGTTGGCGGCGTATGACCCGAACCGGCAGCTGTTTGGGTTGCTGGAGATGGGGGCGAGCCTGGCAGTCTTTTGCTCGGCATTGTTGTATGTGCGGTGGCGGTTTCAGCTCAATCGCAAGCTTGCGGGCGAAGGTGAGATTAGCGTCGCCTGACAGACCGCTGTCGCGAGCAGGCCCACTCCTACACTGGATCTGTGGTGTTCACAAATCCCCTGCAGGAGTGAGCCTGCTCACGATGGGATCAACTCGGTCTTAATGATTGACGGTGTAAGCCAGCATCATCGAAATCTGGCTCATCGCCCGCCCGCCACTCTGTTCATGCCACTGGTTGAACACCTCCTGCACCAAGGCCAGATCGCGCAAACTGGTCGGCACCTTGTCGACGATCTTCTGCGCATTCAACGCCGCAACCACGTCGTAGCTCGGCACAAACGTGTCCTTGCCGACCATGCGCAAGAAACGCGGCGCCGACAGCCCGCCCAATTGATGGCCGCGTTTTTTAAGGTACGTCCACAGCCCGACGATATCCGTCACCGGCCAATCGGCAATCAGCGCACCAAAGCTGCCCTTCTCATGCGCGACGTCCAGAATGAACTGCGCGTTGCGCGGCACGCTTTTGAGCTTGCCCAGGTGGCGGATGATTCGCGCATCCTGCATCAAGCGTTCGAGGTGTTCGGCGCTCATCAGCACGACTTTCTCCGGGTCGAACTTGAAGAACACTTCTTCGAAAGCCGGCCACTTGGCGTCCACCAGGCTGTGCTTGAGGCCGGCGCGGAAGACCCGCAGGGCCATAGTCGAGAGGTAGCGGTCGTCGCTGATTTTGCGCAATTGTGCCGGGGTTTTCGGAACGGGCAGATGGGCTTCCAGTTCAGCTGCTGAACCGAAGCGGTTCAGACAGTATTCGTGCAGCCACTTGTAATCGCGCATGCCCTCTCCTGAGGTATTAAACGAAAAACCAAATGGGGGAGCGAGCCTGCTCGCGAAGAGGGAGCATCAGTCAACCTACTCGTTGAATGACACACCGCTTTCGCGAGCAGGCTCGCTCCCACAGTTTTAATCAGAGGTTGACCACGTTAACGAAGCGCGAAGCCGCCGTCTCGTCGATCTTGAGGCTGGTGAAATCAAACAGGTTGCGATCCGCCAGTTGAGACGGCTGCACATTTTGCAGACTGCGGAAAATGCTTTCGGTACGGCCCGGGGTCTTGCGTTCCCAGTCTTGCAGCATGTCCTTGACCACCTGACGTTGCAGGTTTTCCTGAGAACCACAGAGGTTGCACGGGATGATCGGGAATTGCTTGAAGTCCGAATAGGCCTGGATGTCTTTTTCGTTGCAGTAGGCCAGCGGACGGATCACCACGTTGCGCCCGTCGTCGGCGCGCAGTTTTGGCGGCATGGCCTTGAGCGAACCGTTGAAGAACATGTTGAGGAAGAACGTCTCGACGATGTCGTCACGGTGATGACCGAGGGCCATTTTGGTCGCGCCGATTTCGTCGGCAAAGGTGTACAGCGTGCCGCGACGCAGCCGCGAGCACAGCGAGCAGGTGGTCTTGCCCTCCGGGATCAGCTCCTTGACCACCGAGTAGGTGTCTTTCTCGACGATGTGGTACTCGATGCCCAGTTCCTTGAGGTAGGCCGGCAGCACGTGCTCCGGGAACCCTGGCTGCTTCTGGTCCATGTTCACGGCCACGATCTCGAACTTGATCGGGGCGACCTTCTGCAAGTGCATCAGCACGTCGAGCATGGTGTAGCTGTCCTTGCCACCGGACAGGCAGACCATGACCTTGTCGCCGTCTTCAATCATGTTGAAATCGGCAACAGCCTCACCGGCCTGACGGCGAAGGCGCTTTTGCAGTTTGTTCTGGTTAACCGTGAGAGTGCCCATGACGCGAATCCGTGAGGTGTGACGAAAGGCCGGCATTTTACGCAAAAACTTCGCTCTTGTGGCGAGCGCCCCACAGGGACTTATGTCGACAGACCCGTCGGCGATTAACAGTGATCTTTACAGCGCGATTTGCTCTAAGCCCCTATCACCTGTACGGGTAAGTCCTTTCTATACTGCGACATAAGGTCGCATTCAAATCCAGACCTTTACTTACGTGGCCACTTTGGCCTGTAGGCGCTCCACTGGGGGGCGACGGTAAAAACAAGAGGAGTGACTGGCATGATCCATCACGTAGTGGGGCTTTTCACCCACCCCGACCAGGAATGGAAAGAAATCCGTGGCGACCAAGAGGAAAGCATCAGCCACATGTACCTGACTCACACGCTGATTCTGGCGGCGATCCCCGCCGTGTCCGCGTTTATCGGCACCACGCAGGTCGGCTGGGTAATCGGCAGCCGCGCACCCGTGATGCTGACGCAGGAAAGCGCGCTATGGATGACGATCATGTCTTACGTGGCGATGCTCGGCGGTGTTGCAGTCATGGGGGCGTTCATCCACTGGATGGCTCGCACCTATGACGCCAACCCGAGCCTGGCCCGTTGCGTTGCGTTTGCGACCTACACCGCAACCCCGCTGTTCATCGGCGGTCTGGCGGCGCTGTACCCACACATGTGGCTGGGGATGATCGTCGGGACGGCGGCCATCTGCTACACGGTGTACCTGCTGTACGTGGGGCTACCCACTTTCATGAACATTCCATCAGACGAGGGGTTCCTGTTTTCAAGTTCGGTGCTTGCGGTAGGCCTGGTGGTGTTGGTTGCCATCATGGCGTTCACAGTCATTGTCTGGGGACTCGGCGTGGGGCCGGTCTATACGAACTAATGGTTCTTTCCACCCAAAAACAAGATCTGCCAATACAGGCCGCCGCAAGGCGGCCTTCTAATGCCGGGGGCGACGACCATTCGGCGCCTCGGCGATTCGCAAGACTCCAGGGTTGCGGCATACTCGACGTCTCTGGAGATCCATCAAGCATGCCCGAGCAACTCAATACCCGCGTCGAAGACTGTTACCAACTGGCCGAATCCTTTTTCAAACGAACGTTCAAACGCCCCGTGGTGAGCCTCAAGCTGCGCGGTCAAAAAGCCGGTGTCGCGCATTTGCACGAGAACCTGCTGCGCTTCAATCCGCAGCTGTACCGGGAAAACACCGAAGACTTCCTCAAGCAAACCGTGGCCCACGAGGTCGCGCACCTGATCGCTCATCAACTGTTTGGCGACCGCATCCAGCCGCACGGTGAAGAGTGGCAGCTGATCATGCGCGGCGTGTACGAACTGCCGCCCAATCGCTGCCACACCTACGACGTCAAACGCCGCAGCGTGACGCGCTATATCTACAAATGCCCGTGTGCAGACAGCGATTTCCCGTTTTCAGCGCAGCGCCATGGTCTGGTGCGACAGGGCCGGCGGTATTTGTGCCGGCGGTGCCGGAGCACGTTGGTGTTCAGTGGGGAGATGCGGGTCGAGTAACCGCACGATCGTTCCCACGCTCCGCGTGGAACGATCAATGGGGCCCTGTCAGCCGCTAGATAACCACCTTGGCACGCCGCAATTCTTCGATCCGCTGCGCACTAAACCCCAACTCCCCCAACACCTGATCCGTATGCTGCCCCAGCGCCGCGCCGATATACCGTGGCTCAGGCAAACCGTCCGAAAACTTCAACGGACATGCCATCTGCGCCTGCGTAGAACCATCCCCTCGCGGAACCTCGGTCACCAAACCCCGCGCCTTCAGCTGCGGATGCGCAATCGCCTCGCCCAGATTCAACACCGGCTCGACACACGCATCCAGCTCAGCAAACAAGCCGCACAACTCGCCGAAATCATGTTTCTCGAATTCAGTCTTCAACGCGTCCTTGAGCTTTTTCTGGTCCGCAGGCTTTGGCGACAACCCCAGGGATGACAACTCCTCCAGCCCCAGCGCCGTACACAGTTGCTTCATAAACGCGGGCTCCAGGCTGCCCACTGAAAACCAGCGTCCATCCCGTGAACGGTAATAGTCATAGAAGCTGCCGCCATTGAGCATCTGGTTTTCCCGGCGCGGCTCCACGCCACAGGCCAGGTACCCGGCGCCGGCCATGGCGTTCAGGCTGAACGCACAATCGGTCATGCTCACGTCCAGGTGCTGGCCCTGCCCGGTCTGCTGCCGGGCGATGACCGCCGCGAGCAGGCCGATGACCCCGTGCAGCGAGCCCCCGGCGACATCCGCCACTTGCATGCCCAACGGCAGCGGCCCGCTGTCGGCGCGACCGGTGTAGCTGGCCAGTCCCGCCAGCGCCAGGTAGTTGATGTCGTGGCCGGCGCGGTCTTTGTAGGGGCCGGTCTGGCCATAACCGGTAATCGATACGTAGATCAGCTTGGGATTGATCGCCTTCAAGGCTTCATAACCCAGGCCCAGGCGCTCCATCACACCGGGACGGAACTGCTCCAGCACGATGTCATAGTCGGTCAGCAACTGCTTGATCACCTCCAGTGCTTCGGGGTGCTTGAGGTCCAGCGCCAGGCTGCGCTTGTTGCGATTGAGGTAGGCGTGACTCGCGGACACGCCCTGATCATGCGGCGGCAACACCCGCAGCAGATCCATGCGCGTCGGTGATTCGATGCGCAACACCTCGGCGCCCATGTCCGCCAGCAACAACGAGGCAAACGGCCCCGGCAACAGTGTCGAAAAATCCAGAACCTTGAGTGATGCCAATGGCCCGAGCATGAGCGATCTCCGTGAACGATACCTCCAGCCTAGGCAGCCGATCGGATTGCAGCAATCACCCGAAGTGTCAGCAAAGGTGACCGTTACGCTCAAATCACGGGCAAGAAAAAACCCGCCGAAGCGGGTTTTTCATTGCAACGCGTGTTACTTGACGTTGCTTGGGGTTGGGCCTTCGGCCACGCCCAGGTCGTCTTCTACGCGCTCGTCGGAAATGCCGCGACCGCCAGAAGCCAGTTCTGCGTGCATCACGTCAACGTCCAGCTCCTTGACCCACTTGGCCACGACCAGGGTGGCAACGGCGTTACCCACCAGGTTGGTCAGGGCGCGGGCTTCGGACATGAAGCGGTCGATACCGAGAATCAGCGCCAGGCCGGCAACCGGCAAGTGGCCGACGGCGGACAAGGTAGCGGCCAACACGATGAAACCACTACCGGTCACGCCAGCAGCGCCTTTGGAGGACAGCAGCAACACCACCAACAGAGTGATCTGGTGAGTGATGTCCATGTGGGTGTCGGTCGCCTGAGCGATGAACACGGCCGCCATGGTCAGGTAGATCGCGGTGCCGTCGAGGTTGAACGAGTAACCCGTCGGGATCACCAGACCCACGACGGATTTCTGCGCGCCCAGACGTTCCATCTTGATCAGCATGCGTGGCAGTACCGATTCCGAAGAAGAAGTACCCAACACGATCAGCAGTTCTTCACGGATGTAGCGAATGACTTTGAGAATGCTGAAGCCATGAGCGCGAGCGATACCGCCCAGCACAACCAGTACGAACACGAGGCACGTGATGTAGAAGCACGCCATCAACTGACCCAGCTGCACCAGCGAGCCGACACCGTAGGCGCCGATGGTGAACGCCATGGCGCCGAAGGCACCCAGTGGCGCGAGCTTCATGATCATGTTGATGATGTTGAACATCACGTGGGCGAAGCGATCGATGAAATCGAGCAGCGGTCGGCCGTAGGAGCCCAGGCGATGCAGGGCGAAACCGAAGATCACCGAGAACATCAGCACCTGCAGGATATCGCCGGTGGCGAACGCGCCGAAGATGGTGTTCGGGATCACGTTCAGCAGGAAGCCAACCACGCTTTGATCAGCGCCGGCGGCCACGTACTGCGCCACTTTGGAGGCATCCAGCGTGGTCACGTCGATGTGCATGCCGTTGCCCGGCTGGACGATGTTGACCACCACCAGACCGACCAGCAAAGCGATGGTCGACACGATTTCAAAATACAGCAGCGCGTAACCGCCGGTCTTGCCGACCGATTTCATGTCCTGCATGCCGGCGATACCGCTGACCACGGTGCAGAAGATGATCGGGGCGATGATCATTTTGATCAGTTTGATGAACCCGTCACCCAGCGGCTTGAGGGCCACACCGGCCTGCGGATAGAAGTGACCGATCAAAATACCGATGATGATGGCAACGATCACCTGGAAATACAGGGATTTATACAGTGGCTGACGAGTCGTCATTGCAAAGTTCCTCAAGAGTGCCCGGTGACAACATCCACCTGTTGTCCCTGACACCTGAATTGCGAACCCTCCTGCTTCTGGAGGGATTTGTTTTTCGAGCTGCGCGACGGCAGGCATCTGCTCGTTGTATCGCAAGGCCCGTGCCACCTTCGCCGAAATCCCGGCAAGCCTTTTGACATCAAGGGCTGCAGGTTTTTCTTCGTCACCGAGCGGTGACACAGATGTGGCGGATTTCCGCCCATCTATCCAACCTCGTCCGGCAATTTGGCGGATATCCGCCTTGTTCGTCGGCGGTCAGCGCGGCTACCATCCGTCGTTCAATGGACGGACCTGCCTCCTATGCGCGAACGCACCATCGCCAGTCATTTCGCCCGTGCCGTCCTCGGTGGCGCGCGCCGGCTGGGTTATGACTATTCAGACCTGTTGCAGCAACTGGGCATCAGTCCCGAGCTGCTGGACGAACCGCGGGCGCGTATCGCACCGGAGCAGTTCACCCGTTTGATCCAGGGTCTGTGGCTGGCACTGGACGACGAATACCTCGGATTCGGGCCGGTCCCGAGTAAAACCGGGAGCTTCGCCATGATGTGCCACGCCGTGATCCACTGCCGCAATCTGGAAAAGGCACTGCATCGCGGCTTATTGTTTTATAGCTTATTCCCCGACGGTCCGCGCCTGACCCTGGCCCACGAAGGCGAAATGATCCGCCTGAGCCTCGACGATTCGAAGTTCCAGGACCCGGATCATTTCCTCACCGAAAGCCAGTTGATGGTGTGGCACCGCCTCGGCAGCTGGCTGATCGGCCAGCGCATGCGTTTGGAACAAGTGACGTTCAGTTACCCAAGGCCCGAACACGGCGCCGAATACGATTTACTGTTCCCCTGCCCGATGGTGTTTTCCTCCGCGCAGAGCAGCCTGCTGTTTCACAGTCGTTACCTGAACATGCCGCTGTTGCAGGACGAACGCACCCTCAAGCATTTCCTCGAACACTCCCCCGCCGACCTGCTGTCGCGCCCGGATGACGGCGACAGCCTGAGCAGCCAATTGCGCCGTTTGCTGAGCCGCGACAGCGCTCGCTGGCCGGACCTGGAAGCGGTGGCCGCGCACATGCACATCAGCCCGCAGACCTTGCGTCGGCATTTGCGCGAGGAAGGCACGAGTTTTCAGGAATTGAAGGATCAACTGAGGCGCGATATTGCGATTTATCATTTGGGGCGCGCGGATTTGTCGTTGCAGCAGATTGCTGAACAGTTGGGGTTTTCCGAGCCTTCGGCGTTTCATCGGGCGTTCAAGAAGTGGACCGGGTTGACGCCAGGGGCTTATCGCGCGCAGGAGAATTGATTTTTTGTATTGAATCTACGGGCCCCTTCGCGAGCAGGCTCACTCCTACAGGGATCTTCAGTGAACACACTATTTGTGTGCAACCGAGATCAAATGTAGGAGTGAGCCTGCTCGCGATGAACGATAACGCGGTCTGCCAGACTGAACGCCTACGGCGGATCAAGCCTGTCCAGCATCCGGTTCACCGCCGGCTCCCCAGCCTCACAACCTGCAATCCCCAGTACCGTGTTGCGCGGTGTCCCCACCACCTCTTGAACGCAGTGAAGCTGCGTGGTTGGTTGAACCCCAAACGATAGAACCCACGCCCCAGGCGCACGAGCCGGCGGATTCTGGCGTAGTCGTAGGCAGCGCCGCAAGGATGTGTAGCCTGAGTGAGTATCTGGAGATGCCTTTTAAACACCTCTGTTTATGGCTTGATCAGATACCCGCAGGAAGGCAGGGACGAACACATAAATTCGTCCCTTTTTCCCTCGAGTCTTTCTCTATCAATAGTTCAACGGAATAATCGCAAATGCTTTGGCGCTGGTAACATACGGCACCCCGTTTGCAGGTGCGTTGACGGGCAGTGTACTTATGATGGGAATAGATCGCTGTGTTGACCCGTCCGGGCGGAACCATTCTGTAATACAAGTAATCCAGCTCCGGTTCAAATTATCGACCCGAATTGTCGACATCCATCCTCTTCTAACATACCCGTCACTTCCCGCTTGAATCATCGGTGGATAGTCAGGAAGGTTATCCACCTTATATTTGTCGTACCGGATACTCATAGGGGAAATAAACGTGTTTAGCCAAATTGCATCCCCTGTCTGACCTTGCTCTCGAGCCCAAGCCTCTGCCTGCCGGGGCGTCAGCATTGTGGCGCTGAATACCACTTGATAGACATTAGAGACTGTTACCGGGTACCTGCCGGTGCTGCCGTTAGCGTCTTCAACTTCAATATAGGTACTCCCATTCATTCGCCCTGTAACGTTTCCTTCCTGGGAGACAAACGCAATATCCGGATTGCCCGACTTATAAGTTATCGGCAGTTGCCCCGTCGTCGGCCGGCGCGTTGCGTTGTTATTGTTGATGGGGTCACCCGTTTCACTCCACCCACTCACATAGAGCGCCAAACCGTTCAGCAGCATTACCGAGGGGTCGATATCCAAGGGGCGAGCAACAATAAAATCCCGCGACGGAGTAGATTCCGGCTCACTTCCGTATAACGCTTTGGCCGTGAAGCTTTGAGGACCTACCGCCAGGGTGGCAGGAGCGGTCCAGCTGCCGTCAGTTTGACTGGTTGGAACGGGCGCCCCTATAGCGGCGTTCATATTGAGGATCTGGACCGACCGGCCTTTGCTTGCATTGCCTTCCAGGGTCACGTTCATATCAGTGATCGTTTCACCCGGAAGAATTTCCCTCCCCCCGGAGTCTCTTATCGAGGTGATGGTTGGCCTTTCATCCACTACCGGCTCACCAATCACCTGCGCCGTGGCAGGCGTCGAGGTAGCGACGACCGCACCGCCCCGGACCAACTGATACACCACCTTCACGGTGCTATTGGCGATGATCTTGCTGTTTGGAATACTCCCCACAAACTGACTCGGTATGTGTGTGACTGGCGAAGTTTCTTCGTGAGTCGCAACGACGTTGCCATTCAACTCGGCGGTAAAAACCAGTTTGATCGAATCGCCCACTTTCCAGATCGTTTCAATAAGGTGGATCAACGCCGATAACGGATTACCGTTCAACTTGCCGAGGTCCACAGTGTTGGGATCGTCATTGTTCTCGGTCGGGATTTCTCGCAGGATTGCCATCGCCAGTGTTAGCCGATTGAGATGAACATCGGCAGTCACAATATCCGACCAGGTAGGTGGCCCGTTAGGGTTGTTCAGGAAGTCGACAACCCTGAACTTGAACTCAAAATCTGAATCGTCTCCCCCCTCTATCAGTGTCTGCCGGGGGATCGGGATGACGATGTTTTGCGGTGGAGCAGAGTCAGGTGGTTCGCTGTCTGGCAGCAGTTGGTAGCGCACAAGAACACCGTTGCAATCGACAAAAATACGGTCATACCACTGGATATTTTTGTAGGTTACGGTAACCGTTACGCTATCTGCCTCGTCGGCACCGATACTCTGATGACTGACGTTAATGGCCAATACAGGCGGGGTGTCACCCGGAGGGGAGCTGCGGTAGAGCAGTTTGAGTGGCTGGGTCAACTCCGTATTGCCTGAAGTACGCCGGACTCGAATGTTCAGTTCATTGTTGCCTTTCTGAAAATAATCAGGAGGAACGGTCAGCGAAATATCCTTTTCCTCCTCTCCCTCGGCGACGATCGTCTGGTCCACATCATCTCCATTCAGAACAAGTGTCAGCACGTCTTTTTCCGCCTGCCCGATGTAAGCCAGTGAAAAGACCATAAAACCGGCTCTGACATGAGCAATGGAGGCACCGCCGTGTGCATTTTCATCAGGCGGATACAGCTCGATCATCTTGGGGGCGAAAGGTAGCGACAAGTCAAATACTTGAATCGTGCGTTCGTTGCTCATTGCAAACTCCAGGTCCGATTTTCAGCAGGGCTGGTGTTATATGGCACGAACTTATCATGGGACGGCTACTGTCAAATCTGACAGTAGCGACGGGTGGCTGCGATCTAAAAATCAAACGGTCGCTGGTGAGTGTCTGGCGATGTGTTCAAAACATCAGTTGTTTCATCGCCAAGGCTGGCCCCATCGCGAGCGGGCTCACGCCCACACTTGGTCTCAAGTGCCCACAAAAAGTGGGTTCACCGAAGGTCCCTTGCGGGAGCGAGTCGGCTCCGGGGAGCTATCCGACTAAGATGCCCAAAAGAACACCACCCACCCTGCGGTCAAACCACCGGAAAATGAATCCGGAACGCCGCCCCGCCCATCGGCGAATCCCCCAGCGTCAGCTTCGCGCTGTAGCTCTCGATAATGTCCTTCACCACCGCAAGTCCAATCCCCTGCCCCGGATGCTGGCGATCCAGCCGCTCGCCCCGTTGAAGAATCCGCGCGCGCTGATCTGCCGGCACACCCGGCCCATCATCCTCGACACACAACTCCACCCCGCTCAGGGTTTCACGCACGCTGATGCGCACTTCACCCAGGCACAGCCGATAAGCGTTTTCCAGCAGGTTGCCCATCATTTCCAGCAAGGCGCCCTGCTCGATCGGTATGTAACACGGTTGCGGCAGATCAAACGCCACACGCACGCGTTTGTCGCGGTAGACCTTGTCCAGCGTGTCGCACAGGCTTTGCAACACCGGTTGCAGGCGCACCTGGTGGCGCACCAGACCGCTTTTGCGCAGGCTCGCGCGTTGCAGTTGATAGCTGATTTGTTGGCTCATGCGCTCGATCTGGGTTTGCAACACCCAGGCCTGCTCGCGGTTTTCCGGGCGCTGGGCCATGTCTTCGCTGACGCCTTGCAACACGGTCAGCGGGGTTTTAAGGCTGTGGGCGAGGTCGTCGAGGGAGTCGCGGTAACGACTGCGCTGCTCACGCTCGCTGTGCAGCAAGCGGTTGAGGGAGCCGGTCAGGCGCAGCAGTTCGCGCGGGTGTTGTTCGCTGAGGCTTTCGAGGGTGCCGCTTTCGATTTCGTCGAGTTCCTGGCTAAGCCGGCGCAACGCCTGCAACCCCCAGGTCAGGCCGATCCACAGCAACGACAGCAACACCAGCAAGGCTGCGCCGAAACCGAGGTATAGGTTTTCGCGCAGGCCTTCGAGGGTGTTTTCGTACTCGCGCACCGGTTGCAGCGTGACGATGCTGAACGCCGCGCTTTTGCCGCCGAGCAACTTGACCTCGACGTCATAAACGAAGAATTCCTGCCCATTGGCCTCACGAATCCGCGCGAACTCGTTGCCGCGTCCGTCGTAACGCGGCTTGTAGTTGATCAGCTCTTGCCCGGTGGCCTTCGACCGCCAGACCAGGTGACCTTCGCGGTCGAAGATGTAGCCGAGCAAACGGCTGTCGGTCAGGTTGAAGCGCTCATCGGGCAATTGCGCCGGCATTTGCAGGGAGTTGTTTTCCACCCGAGCGGCGGAGATCAGCGTGGTGACGTCCGAGGCCAGGCGTTGCTCGATCGAGTCCTGCAAGGCCAGGCTGAACGCGCCCTGCATCGCCGGCAGCAACGCCAACATGAACAACACCGCCAACAGCGTGGCGGCGAGCATCAAGCGAACGCGAAGGGAACGAATCAAGTGCAGCGCTCATTGAACAGGTAACCGAGGCCGCGTACGGTATCGATCGGTTTAAACCCGGCCGGGCCTTCGAGTTTGCGGCGCAGACGGCCGACCAGGACTTCAATGACGTTCGGATCGCGCTCGTCGTCATCGGGGTAGAGCTGCTCCATCAAGCGGTCCTTGGCCACCACTTGCTGGTGATGACGCATGAGGTATTCGAGGATCCGGTACTCATACGCCGTCAGCGCCAGCGGTTGTTCATCGAGGGACGCTTGCTTGCGATTGAGGTCCAGCAACAACGGCCCGGCGACGATGGTCGACTGGGTGAAACCGCTGGAGCGGCGCAGTAAGGCATTCAGCCGCGCGTCGAGTTCTTCGAACTGGAACGGCTTGACCACATAATCGTCGGCGCCGGCGGCGAGGCCCTCGACCTTGTCCTGCCAGTTGCCGCGCGCGGTGAGGATCAGGATCGGAAAGGTCTTGCCCTGCGTGCGCAATTGACGGATCAAGTCGAGCCCGCCCATGCCCGGCAGGCCGAGGTCGATCACCGCCAGGTCAAAATTGAACTGTCCGGTCTGGTACAGCGCCTCTTCGGCATTGGCCACGGATTCGACCACGTGGCCGCTCTCCGTCAGGCGGGTTTGCAGGTGATGGCGCAACAGCGCTTCATCTTCGACGACCAGCAGTTTCATAACGCTCTCCCGGGCAAAACAACATCTCCAATGGCACAACGGCGCATCCAACGGTCAGGACAGATCATAGCGGCCCATCAGGTCTTGCTGATTGAGTTTAATGCCATTGTGCGAGACCGACACGTTGGCGTAACCGGCGCGGTAGTCGGCCGGGGTTGTGGGGTGGCCCAAATGCGCATTCCAGGGACTGTCATGGCCCACGGTACTGACCGTGCTGAAGCTGTTCAGTGTGAGGGATCTTTTGACCTTCTCGTTGGTCTTCCCAAGAGCAAGGCTGGCTATGATGTCATCGGAGGCAAGCGCGGCGGTGCTGGCGCTCAGAACGGTGAAAGCCAGAATCAGGTTTTTAAAGCCAGTCATTAGGGAATGTCCTCATGCGCAGGTGCTTTGGGTACGGAGCTACCTTACTGGCGCGCCCCTGAACTGCCCCTGAACGCAGACTGAACCTGAGCTGAACCAGATTGACCCGGCTGTTTTGATGACTCACTTGCAGGAGATCCGACCATGCGCGTATTCCTCGCCCTCTGTTGGCTGGTGTTGAGCGGGCTGACTCAAGCCGCCATCAAGACTCAGGAAATCCCCTATCAAAGTGCCGACGGCACAAAAATGATCGGCTATTACGCCTACGACGACGCCATCAAGGGGCCGCGCCCCGGTGTGGTGGTGGTGCATGAGTTCTGGGGCCTGAATGATTACGCCAAGCGCCGCGCCCGTGACCTCGCCGGCCTGGGCTACAGCGCGCTGGCCATCGACATGTATGGCGGCGGCAAGAACACCGAGCATCCGAAGGATGCGATGGCGTTCATGCAGGCAGTGCTGAAAGACAGCTCGGCGGCCGCCGTGCGTTTTCAGGCCGGGCTTGACCTGTTGAAGCAACAACCGCAAACCGACCCGAATAAAGTCGCGGCGATAGGTTACTGCTTCGGCGGTGGTGTGGTGCTGAACGCGGCGCGCCAGGGTGCCCCGCTGCTGGGAGTGGTGAGCTTCCACGGCGCGCTGGCAACCAATACGCCAGCAACCCCTGGCCGTGTGAAGGCGAAAATCCTGGTGGAACATGGAGCGCTGGACAGTATGGTCACGCCGGATGCCGTGGCGGCGTTCAAGGCTGAAATGGACAAGGCAGGCGCCGACTATACATTCGTCAGCCTGGAGGGCGCCAAGCACGGGTTCAGCAATCCGGACGCGGACCGGTTGAGCCATGGCGATCATGGTGGACCGGATATCGGGTACAACAAAGCGGCGGATGAGCGTTCGTGGGCGGATATGCGGGCGTTTTTCAAAAAGATATTTGGTTAGTCAGGTGGACCGCGGCGCGGCTATCGCGAGCGAGCTCACTCCCACAGGGATCTATGTCGCTACGCAGATCCGGTGCGGGAGCGAGCTCGCTCGCGATGGCCGCGCCGCCCATCCAGACCTTTGCACTACCCAGCCCGTGAGCAACCCGGCAAAATGCCCGCCATGAATCCCGCCCCCGCCCTTCCCGTCTGCTGCACCCCACTCGACGCCCATTGGCCGCTGCCGTTGGTGCTGCCCGATACGGTGTTGCTGAGTACCCACTTCGACAGTTCGCAACTGGCCAGCGATGATTTCCGGCGCAGCGCCATCGAGCCGCCGGCAAGCATTCAGCGCTCGGTCGCCAAGCGCCAGGCCGAGTTTCTCGCCGGACGGGTGTGCGCCAGGGCCGCGCTGCAACAGTTGGAAGGCCTGAGTTTTATCCCGGCCATCGGCGAAGACCGGGCTCCGGTGTGGCCCGCGCACATCGCCGGTTCAATCACCCACAGCACCGGCCGGGCAGCGGCCATTGTCGCGAGGAAAACCGATTGGCGCGGGTTGGGGATGGACCTGGAAAACCTGCTCAACCCGGAACGGGCCGAGCGCCTGGCCGGGGAAATCCTCACGCCGCCGGAGTTGCAACGCATGACGGCCGGTCGTCGCGATGATCTGGCGCTGCTGGTGACGCTGACGTTTTCGGTGAAGGAAAGTCTGTTCAAGGCGCTGTACCCGATTGTTCAGCAGCGCTTTTATTTTGAACATGCCGAGGTGCTGGAATGGACCGAGGCCGGTGAGGTGCGGTTGCGGTTGCTGACGGATTTGTCTGGCGAGTGGCGCAATGGCACGGAGCTGGAGGCGCAGTTTGGATTGATGGATGGGCAGTTGTTGAGTCTGGTCAGTATCAAGGCTTGAAGATTTATAGCGCTTGTACTGGCCTCATCGCGCGCAAGCTCGCTCCCACAGGGATTTATGTCACTACGCAGATCCAGTGTGGGAGCGAGCTTGCTCGCGATGGCGGCCTGACGCTCACCACACCTCTCAACGCTTCTCCTGATTGCGCGGCCAACTCAAACTGAAACAAGCCCCACCCAGACTTTTGCTCTTGCTGATCAACGCCCGACCGTCATGCCAATGGATGATCCGTCGCACAATGGACAACCCCAACCCATGACCGCCCGACGCCCGGGTACGGCTGTCGTCCAGGCGCAGGAACGGCGTGAAAATCCGTTCCCAGGCCAACTCCGGCACACCCGGTCCGTCATCCTCGACGTCCACCCGGCAGCGTTGCTGCCCCACCTGATAACTCACGGTCACCCGCGACGAGGCGTGGCGCATGGCGTTGCTGACCAGGTTCTGGATGGCCCGATGCAAGTAACGCGGTTCAGCCTCGACCCAGGCGTCATCGCAATCTGCCGCCGACAGGCATAACCCGCGCTGCACCGTAACGTCGGCGCGTAACGGCGCCAGTTCTTCGATCACTTGATTGACCAGCGCGTCCAGGTCGATCCGCTGGAAATTCAGCGCCGGCGAGCCCTGCTCCAGCCGCGCGTAGGTCAGCATCTCGTCGACCAGTTTGTCGAGGTCCTCGATGTCGTGGTCCATGCCTTCGCGGTATTTTTCCAGCTGCTGCGGCGTGGTGGCCGAGCCGATCATCTCCAGGCCGAAACGCAGGCGCGCCACCGGTGTGCGCAATTCGTGGGACACCGCGCGCACCAGCTCACGCTGGATCGCCAGCAATTGCTGCAAGTGCTCGGCCATGCCGTTGAACGCGGCGGCCAGTCGCCCCACCGAGTCGGCGCCGCGCGCCGGTACACGGGTTTCCAGGCTGCCCTTGGCGATGCGCGTGGCGGCGGCTTCCAGACCGCGCAAACGGCGCTCCAGTTGCCGCACCAGGAGGTAGACGATCAAACCAATCAGGCTCAAACCCAGGGCCGCGATCAACACCAGCCATTCGGGCGGATAGGGATTCATCTGGTACAACGGGCCGATCTCCAGCACCCACGGCGTCCCGACCATGCCGGCAAACACCCGGATCGAGTCGCCGCCCTTGCCCAGCGCCATCACCGTGTCGCCCTCGGACACCCGGCGGCTCTGGTCTTCGTCCATGTCCGCCTGCTCGACCTTGACCAGGCGCAAGTCGAAACCGAAGCCCTTGTCTTCTTTCAGCAGCGCCAACCGTTCGGGCTGCTCCGCCACCGGGTAGCGCACCAGTTCATCGACCAGCAGATAAATCGTGGCACGGGCCAGTTGTTCACTGATCTGCTGCACCTCCCCCGTCAGCACAAGCTGTTCCTTGTCGCTGACCAGCCGATAGACCTTGGCCGCGTGCGGGCCGGTCTGCTCCACCAGCGCCTGACCGCGCAGTACGCGGGTGCGCTGGGTGAGGTCGAGGTCGGTCTGGGCGAACGTGGTCAACGCCAGTGGAATCCCGAGCAAGCGCTCCCAGACCAACAACGCGCGGTGGCGCTCAGTGTCGTTCATCGGCTTGAGGTTGTCGGCCATCAACGAAAACGTACCGTGGGCCAAGCGCTCCCGGTATTGCTCGCTGCGCACCTCATTGAGCAGATGCAGCGCCAGCACGCCGAGCACCGCGACCAACACCAGCGCCGCGCACATGCCGCCATAAATGCGCAGGAAGATCGAATTCACAGCGACGGGTCTACGCAAGCTTCGGGAACGAACAAATAACCTTTGCTGCGGATGGTCTTGATCAGTCGCGGATGCTCGGGGTCATCGCCTATTTTCGGGCGGATGCGCGAGATACGCACATCGATGGAACGGTCCTGGCCGTCATAACCGATGCCGCGCAACGCGGTAAAAATCTCTTCCCGGGACAGGATGCGCCCGGCGTTGGCGACGAGCAGCCAGAGCAGGTCGAACTCGGCGCTGGTCAGTTCGATGCCGTTGTCATGCAGCCAGGCTTCACGCAACGCGTTGTCCACCACCAGCGGACCAAACTGCAGACGCCGCTGTTTTTCCGGGGTGGCCTCGGGGGCTTCGCTACGGCGCAACAGGGCCTGAATGCGTGCCAGCAACAGGCGCGGGCGCACGGGTTTGCACACGTAGTCGTCGGCACCGAGGTCGAGGCCGAGGATCTGGTCGGTATCGTCGGTGCGGGCGGTGAGCATGAGGATCGGGCCGTCATATTTGTCACGGACCTTGCGGCAAATGCTCAAGCCGTCTTCGCCCGGCAGCATCAGGTCGAGAATTACCAGGTCCGGTTTCTCTTTGATGATGCGTGCCGCCGCCAGCGCACCGTTGCCTTCGATTGAAACGCGCAGGCCATTGGCCTCCAGGTAGTCGCGGGTCAGTTCGGCCAGACGCTGGTCGTCCTCCACAATCAATACCTGCCAGGCTTCTTGCTCCACGGTGACCTCTGCTTGCCAACAACACTTATAAGGAAGGATCCGCCCGTCTTTTTGTAATGATTGGGGAGGATAAGAATGCATAACCATGGGGCGATTGTATAAACGCCGCCCGCCGAGAACACAAGCCGGCAAATGCGTTCGGACAACCCGGTTTTTTGTGATAGGGTTCGCGCCCTTAAAAATCCAAACGGCTGTTTTCAATCGTTGAAAATCGATGAAAAACGGCTCGCTCCAGCTAGGTCGCGGCCTACACGCCCGTTCCACCTTTCACACACAATTTACGCACAGGTTTATCCACAGGTAGTACGTTGCAACACCCTCCAAAACGCATTATCTTGTACCTCGGCGCCAAAAAAACCCTACATGTAGGGTTTTAGCTTAAAAGCCCAACCACATTTCAGACCAGAAACTCAAGCGCTTTATTGCCTGTTTATGGTTGAACCAAGCACGAAATTACAAGCCCAAACCGCACAGGCGGATGGCACCGTTTTTTCAGGCCAGAACAGCCGAAACGGTACGGGTGTTGCAGTCATCACTGGCACCCCTGAAAGGAATCCGGCTTCGAGTCCAGGCTCGCGGCCAAAAACTTCGGCAAGGAAGCGGCATCATTAGCCTTTTTCCTACTGTCCCGAAGTTGTTATGCCCGACCTCCGTCGGTTGTAGTGCTTTTGGACAGAACGGTGGGCACCTTTATGGTGCCCAAACAAACATAGAGAATGTGGAGACACCCCCCCATGCAAACCGACACAACTCGCGAGAACCCGCAGGGCACCTTGCCGCAGGCCGCTGATTCGACTTCGGATCTGTCCGCCACCGCGCCTGGCCAGCTGCGTGTGATCAAGCGTAACGGCACTGTCGTTCCTTACACCGATGACAAGATCACCGTCGCCATCACCAAAGCGTTTCTCGCAGTTGAGGGCGGCACCGCGGCCGCCTCGTCGCGAATCCATGACACCGTGGCCCGCCTGACCGAACAAGTCACCGCGACCTTCAAGCGTCGCATGCCCTCGGGCGGCACCATCCACATCGAAGAAATCCAGGACCAGGTTGAACTGGCCCTGATGCGTGCCGGCGAGCAGAAAGTAGCCCGCGACTACGTGATCTACCGTGACGGCCGTTCGAAACAACGCGCCGCCCACGCCCCGGCCGAAGAAGCCGTCAACGCTCACCCGTCGATCCGCATCACCCGCGCCGATGGCAGCTTTGCACCTCTGGACATGGGTCGTCTGAACACCATCGTCACCGAAGCGTGCGAAGGCCTGGAAGAAGTCGACGGCGACCTGATCCAGCGCGAAACCCTGAAAAACCTGTACGACGGCGTGGCCCTGACCGACGTCAACACCGCCCTGGTGATGACTGCCCGTACCCTGGTTGAACGTGAGCCGAACTACTCGTTCGTGACCGCTCGCCTGCTGATGGACACCCTGCGTGCCGAAGGCCTGAGCTTCCTCAACGTTGCCGAAAGCGCGACCCACCACGAGATGGTCGACCTGTACGCCAAGGCGCTGCCTGCGTACATCGCCAAGGGTATCGAATTCGAATTGCTGAACCCGGTCCTGGCGACTTTCGACCTGGAAAAACTCGGCAAGGCGATCAACCACGAGCGCGATCAGCAGTTCACGTACCTGGGCCTGCAAACCCTGTACGACCGTTACTTCATCCACAAGGACGGTATCCGCTTCGAACTGCCGCAAATCTTCTTCATGCGTGTGGCCATGGGCCTGGCGATCGAAGAGAAGCAGAAAGAAGACCGTGCCATCGAGTTCTACAACCTGTTGTCGTCCTTCGACTACATGTCCTCGACGCCAACCCTGTTCAACGCCGGCACCCTGCGTCCACAGCTGTCGAGCTGCTACCTGACCACCGTGCCGGATGACCTGTCGGGCATCTACCACGCGATCCACGACAACGCCATGTTGTCGAAATTCGCCGGCGGCTTGGGCAACGACTGGACGCCGGTTCGTGCGCTGGGTTCGTACATCAAGGGCACCAACGGCAAATCCCAAGGCGTTGTTCCGTTCCTCAAAGTAGTGAACGACACCGCCGTTGCCGTTAACCAGGGTGGCAAGCGCAAAGGCGCTGTGTGTGCCTACCTGGAAACCTGGCACATGGACATCGAAGAGTTCATCGAGCTGCGCAAGAACACCGGCGATGACCGTCGTCGTACCCACGACATGAACACCGCCAACTGGATCCCTGATCTGTTCATGAAGCGCGTCTTCGATGACGGCAAGTGGACTCTGTTCTCGCCATCCGAAGTACCGGACCTGCACGACCTGACCGGTAAAGCCTTCGAAGAGCGCTACGAGTACTACGAAGCCCTGACCGAATACCCAGGCAAGGTCAAATTGTTCAAGACCATCCAGGCCAAAGACCTGTGGCGCAAAATGCTGTCCATGCTGTTTGAAACCGGCCACCCATGGCTGACCTTCAAAGACCCGTGCAACCTGCGCAGCCCGCAGCAGCACGTGGGCGTGGTCCACAGCTCGAACCTGTGCACCGAGATCACCTTGAACACCAACAAGGACGAGATCGCCGTTTGCAACCTGGGCTCGATCAACCTGCCGAACCACATCGTCAACGGCAAGCTGGACACCGCCAAGCTGGAACGCACCGTGAACACCGCTGTTCGCATGCTCGATAACGTGATCGACATCAACTACTACTCGGTGCCGCAAGCGAAAAACTCCAACTTCAAGCACCGTCCGGTCGGCCTGGGCATCATGGGCTTCCAGGATGCGCTGTACCTGCAGCACATTCCTTACGGTTCCGACGCTGCCGTCGAGTTCGCCGACAAGTCGATGGAAGCGGTCAGCTACTACGCGATCCAGGCTTCTTGCGACCTCGCCGACGAGCGTGGCGCCTACGAGACGTTCCAGGGTTCGCTGTGGTCCAAAGGCATCCTGCCGCTGGATTCGCAACAGATCCTGATCGAACAACGTGGCCAGAAGTACATCGACGTTGACCTGAACGAATCCCTGGACTGGGCACCGGTTCGCGCCCGTGTACAGAAAGGCATTCGTAACTCCAACATCATGGCCATCGCACCGACCGCGACCATCGCCAACATCACTGGCGTCTCGCAGTCGATCGAACCGACCTACCAGAACCTCTACGTGAAATCGAACCTGTCGGGCGAATTCACCGTGATCAACCCGTACCTGGTTCGCGACCTCAAGGCTCGCGGTCTGTGGGACTCGGTCATGATCAACGACCTGAAGTACTACGACGGTTCGGTGCAGCAGATCGAGCGCATCCCGCAAGAACTCAAAGAGCTCTACGCGACTGCTTTCGAAGTGGACACCAAGTGGATCGTTGACGCGGCAAGCCGTCGCCAGAAGTGGATCGACCAGGCTCAATCGCTGAACCTGTACATCGCTGGCGCTTCGGGCAAGAAACTGGACGTAACCTACCGCATGGCCTGGTACCGTGGCCTGAAAACCACTTACTACCTCCGTGCCCTGGCCGCGACCAGCACCGAGAAGTCGACCATCAACACCGGCAAGCTGAACGCTGTTTCCAGTGGCGGCAACCACGGTGAAGATTCGGTCCTGGCAGCACCTGCCGGCCCTGCTCCAGTGCCAAAGGCCTGCGCCATCGACGAGCCGGATTGCGAAGCTTGCCAATAAGCCGAGCCAGTAGGCGCTGAAAGGCGCTGACCTGAAACCCCCGATCAATCCTCTGGATAGGTCGGGGGTTTTCTTTTACCCAAAGGAAAGTGGTGAACGGGCTGCTCGCGATCAAGCCAGCCCTGATTACCAGGATGTTTGCACCAAGGACAAATCCCGACCATAAAAAAACCCCTCTTTCGAGGGGTTCTTTATGCGGCGCTATCAGGCATCAGGTCATCTGAATGATGGTCTGCATGATGGTGCTCTGGGTGGAGATGGTCTTGGCGTTCGCCTGGTAGTTGCTCTGCGCCTTGATCAAATCAACCAGTTCATTGGTCAGGTTGACGTTGGACTCTTCCAGCGAGTTGGACACTACCGAACCCAAGGTACCGGTTTTCGGTGCATCGATGCCAGGCACGCCCGAGGCGAAGGTTTCTTTCCAGCCAGAACCACCGATTGGCTGCAAGCCTTGTTCGTTGGCGAAGCTGGCAATGGCGACCTGGCCGATGGCCTTGGTTTGCTGGTTGGTGAAGTTGGCGGTCATGACGCCGCTTTCATCGATGGTCAGGCTGGAAATCTGGCCTGTCGCGTAACCGTCCTGATACTGCGCAGTACGTGCGGTTGGCGAAGCGTACGAAGTGGTTTTGGTCATGTCGAACGCGATACCGGCCGCGGCTGCGTCCGAACCATTCAGGGCCCAGGTTGGCGGGTTGGTGTTGGCGTTAACCATCACGCCCGGCTTCCAGCCAGTCATGGTCAGGGTGGTACCCGTTTGCGTCCAGCCAGCACCGCCCACCAGAGTCTTGATGCTGCCATCAGGATTGAAGGTGATATCCGCCTGGATCGGCACCGGCGGCTCAGCCAGTGGGTTGGTTGGGCTACGGCCGTCCATGTAGGTGTAGACAGTCCAGGAGTTGGACGCCGCATTTTTAACGTAGTACTGGTCCATCGTGTGCTGGTTACCCTGCGTGTCGTACACAGGGGTGGAAATAGTTTTGTTGTAGCTGTTGGTGTCTTTGACGTTGAACGGGGTCACTGTTGGCAGTGGGTCCGAGGAGTTCAGGTTCATCGTCTGATCGACACGGGTGGTCGCATGCGGCGCCAGGCTCGAGGTGTCGATTTTCAGGTCGGTCAGCACACCGTTGATGATCTTGCCGTTGGCGTCTACGCCAAAACCCTGCAAGCGACGGCCGTTGTTGTCGACCACGTAGTTCTGGGCGTCAGTCTTGAACGCACCGGCCCGGGTGTAGCTCAGCGAGCCGTTGTCGCTCATGACGAAGAAACCGTTGCCCTGGATACCCATGTCCAACACGTTGCCGGTGTTGTTCACGTCACCCTGGCCGAACTGCTGGGAAACGTTGGCCAGACGCACGCCGTTGCCGACGGTCTTGCTGCCGGTACCCAGGCGCGTGGCCGAGTACACGTCTTCGAATTCTGCACGGGACGATTTGAAACCGGTGGTCGCGACGTTGGCGATGTTGTTACCGGTGACGTCCAGTTGTTTGTTGGCTGCATAGAGACCGCTAAGGCCGATATTGAAAGACATATTCCACTCCTTTGTGCCGTGTTAGTCGGCTCTATATACCAATGGTCTGTACTTTGGACAGGGCAACACTGCCCAGGCCTGCCAGGTTCAGCATCAACTCACCGCCGGTCTGGCTGATGGTCACGCTGTTGACGGTTGCCGGCAGGTAAGTCACCAGCGAGGTCGCCTTGCTGTCGTAAGTCGCGGTAGCTGCAAACTTGTAAGTGCCGGCCTTGGCCACTTCACCCGCATCGTTCTTGCCGTCCCAGATGAAACCGGCGTTGCCGGCCTGCTGACTGCCAAGATCGATGGTGCGAACCACTTTGCCATCGGTATCGGTGATCTTGATCGTGACCGGGTTCGTCGAGGCCGGTACGACCGCCGTACCGTTGAAACTCTTGGAGGTATCGACCACCGCGGTGTCGGTCTGGGCGACAACCGAACGACCCACCAGCGAAGAAGCCTGCAACGCTTGCGACGAGTTGTAGTTGCCGGCAATGCCGCTGACCGTATCGTTGAGCGTGGTGATGCCTTCCAGGCTGCTGAACTGCGCCAACTGCGCGACGAACGCGCCGTTGTCCTGCGGCTCCAGCGGGTTCTGGTTTTTCAGTTGAGTCACCAACAACTGCAAGAAGGCGTCTTTGCCCAACGCTTTATTGCCGGTGGCGCTGCTGGTAGCGGCGGCCAGGCCGTCGCTGCTGGTGTTGCTCTTGACCGAAGAATTGGCCAGGACATCCTTGATGCTTACGGCGCTGGTAGTATCGGTAACACTCATCTGAGTCGCCCCTTATCACTGACCGAGGGTCAGGACCTTCTGCATCATGGTTTTGGCGGTGTTCATCATTTCGGCGTTGGTCTGGAACGAACGGCTCGCGGAAATCATGTCGGCCATTTCTTCGACGACGTTGACGTTCGGGTAGTAGACGTAGCCCTTGGCGTCGGCAGCGGGATGGTTCGGCTCATAACGCGCTTCGAGGTTGCTCTGGTCTTCGACCACGCCGAGCACTTGCACGCCTTGACCGGCAGCGTCCTGGCTCTGGAACAGCGAATCGCTGCCGCCGCTCTGGCCGCCCTGGAACATGGTGGCGAACACCGGGTGACGGGCGCGATAGGTCTGGTCGATGCTCGACGAGACGGTTTCGGCGTTGGCGATGTTCGAGGCCACGGTGTTCAAGCGCGTGGTTTGTGCACTCATGCCGCTACCGGCAATGTTGAAAACACTGGATAGAGACATGACTTACTCTCCGCGCAGGGCTGATACCAGCCCTTTGAATTTGCTGTTGAGCAGGGTGAAGCTGGCCTGGAAGCCGACGGCGTTTTCCGCGTAGTTAGACTGTTCCAGTTGGGCGTCCACGGTGTTCTGGTCGATCGACGGTTGCATCGGCGTGCGATACAGCAGCGACTCGTCGCCATTGCCCAGGCCTTCAGCTTCGATATGACGGCTGTTGGTCATGTTCAAGGCAAAGGTACCGCCCTTGGTTTTCTCGTTCTGTGCGGCAAGCACTTTTGAGAAGTCCAGATCCCGAGCCTTGTAGTTCGGGGTGTCGGCGTTGGCGATGTTGTTGGCCAGGACTTCGGCACGCTGAGCGCGGAAGCCCAGGGCTTGTTCGTGGATACCGAGCGCTTTATCGAAGCTGATGCTCATGTCGGGAAACCTTCGGGTGACCTGATTTTTCGTAACAGAGACATAGCAAGCGGCGTGCCAAATCGAAAAACCCCGGAAACCGGGGCTTTGCCGGCAGTGGCAAGGGCGGCAATGCCAGAAAAGCGGCAACCGGTTTCCGCAGGCTGCCGCTTTTCTGCCGCTTATCGCCTTCGAAAGAACAACTCTTACCCTGTGGGAGCCGGGCTTGCCCGCGATGGCGGTGTGTCAGCCCCATCAAATTCGTCAGTGATACCGCCATCGCGGGCAAACCCGGCTCCCTCAAGGGTTTAGGGGTGTTGGCGGAAAACCATCGGGCATAAAAAACGGGAGCCCCTGAGGACTCCCGTTTGTTGTGCCGCCAACGAATCACTTCGCCTGGTAAATGATCCCCGGGCTGCACTGGACCATCTGGTAATGGTCCGGCAAACCGTTCAGCGCTTCAGACGCGCCGAGGAACAGATAGCCACCTGGCTTGAGCGTGCTGTGAATGCGCAACAGGATGTCTTTCTTCACCTCGGCGGAGAAGTAGATCAGCACGTTGCGGCAGAACACGATGTCGAACTTGCCCAGCGCTGCATAACTGTCCAGCAGGTTGAACGAACGAAACTCCACGCGGCTCTTGATCGGCGCCTTGATCGCCCAGCGTCCCGGCCCTTTCGGGTCGAAGTAACGCTGAAGACGCTCGGGCGACAGGCCACGGCCGATCGCCAGGCTGTCGTACTCGCCGGTCTTGCAGTTGGTCAGCATGGTGCCGGACAGGTCGGTGGCGACAATCTGCGCCCCCATCTTCAACTGACCCATGTTGACGCGTTCGAACTCATCGATGGACATCGACAGCGAGTACGGTTCCTGCCCCGACGAACACGCAGCGGACCAAATCCGCAAGCGCTGGCCGGGTGCAGCCTTGATCGCTTCAGGCAATACCTTGTTCTTCAACACTTCAAACGGATAGGTGTCACGAAACCACAGGGTTTCGTTGGTCGTCATCGCGTCCACCACCATCTCGCGCAAACCGCTGCGCGGCTGGGTCTGGATGCGCTGGACCAGCTCACCCAGGGATTTGATGCCTTGCTGTTCCATCAGTTTGTTGAGACGGCTCGAGACCAGGTACTGCTTGTTTTCACCGAGCAAAATGCCACAGGCTTTTTCCAGGAAGACCCGGAACTGTTCGAAATCCAAATTACCCGTAGACAAAGATACCGCCTCTTAAATCGTGTTAATCACCAGGGGCAGAAGGCCCCTAGCTGATATCTGCTGCTTTGATCCGGTCGACTACCCGGGATGCCAGGTCATCAGGACGGAACTTGGCAAGG
Source organism: Pseudomonas sp. S2_B07 (assembly GCF_054668435.1). Taxonomy (NCBI): domain Bacteria; kingdom Pseudomonadati; phylum Pseudomonadota; class Gammaproteobacteria; order Pseudomonadales; family Pseudomonadaceae; genus Pseudomonas; species Pseudomonas sp. S2_B07. Next base: position 5,275,241 of record NZ_CP162769.1, on the reverse strand, counting down.
AAGTCATCGGCACCGACTTTCTTGACCATCGCCTGATTGAATACCCCGGACAACGAAGTATGCAGGATGATATGAAGCTTTTGCATGCGTGGGTCGTTGCGGATCTCGGCCGTGAGGGTGTACCCGTCCATTTCCGGCATCTCGATGTCGGAAATCATCATCAGGAACTCTTCTTCCGGCTTTTTCCCTTCGTCGACCAGCTTGCGCAAGTAATCCAGCGCTTGCTTGCCGTCGTTCAACGCCACCACTTCGACACCGACGGTTTGCAGGCAACGAGTCACTTGCTTGCGCGCCACCGACGAGTCATCGACGGTCAGGACCTTCAAGGACAAGGCCTTGTGCTGGGTTTCGACATCGACCACACCGACCGAAATCGCTTCCGGTGTCGGCGCCACTTCCGCGAGGATTTTCTCGACGTCGATGATTTCGACTAACTGATTGTCGACCCGAGTCACAGCCGTCAGGTAGTGATCGCGTCCCGTGCCCTTGGGTGGCGGATGAATCTCTTCCCAGTTCATGTTGACGATGCGCTCCACCGAGCGCACCAGGAAACCCTGGGTCTTGGTGTTGTACTCCGTGATGATCACGAACGGATTGCTTTGATCTTTGAGCGCGCCGGAGCCGGTCGCCATGGCCAGATCAAGAATCGGAATGGTCGCCCCCCGGATATTTGCCACACCGCACACGACAGGACTGGATTTTGGCATCAGCGTGAGTTTTGGGCATTGCAGCACTTCCCGAACCTTGAACACGTTGATCCCATAGAGTTGCTGGCCGTCGAGACGGAACAACAGCAGCTCCAGGCGATTCTGCCCTACCAGTTGCGTGCGCTGGTTTACCGCATCCATTACACCAGCCATGCACAGACTCCTACACCAACGCTTAAGTGTGTTGCGACGCACGTTCATTGCTAAACGGCACGGCGCTTGCTTTTTAACTCTTATGAACACAGAACTGACATTTTTCCGACGCCTGACATCAAACGCTCGCCACGTGCTTTGCGCGATGTCGGCCGTCTGCCTGTTCAACGCTGGCAGCCCTGCCCTTGCTGACGCAGTTACCTTGCCTGACATGCTTATCGGCGTCACTCAGGGCTTTCTTGAGTTCACCGTAGAAGACTATTTGGCGACCAGTCAAACCGAAGGCCGTTATGAGATCGAGGTCAAGCAGCTCGATCCGCGCCTGCGCATGCCCATGTGCGACAAGGAATTGACAGCCACTCTGGAGAGCCCGGCGATCCCGATTGGCCGGGTCACGGTCAAGGTTCGTTGCGACAGCACCTCGCCCTGGACGGTGTTCGTGCCCGCTCAAGTCCGCCTGTTTCGCGACGTCGTCACCACCACGCGCCCCCTCAAACGCGCCGGCTATATCGAGCCGGGCGACGTCATGCTGCGCGAACGCGACATCAGCCTGATCGGCCAGGGATACTTCACCTCCATCGATCAGACGATTGGACAAAAACTTACCCGACCAACGGTCGCCGATCAGGTGCTGACGCTGGTCCATCTCGAACAGGCCGAAGTCATTTCCAAAGGTGACCAAGTGGTGATTACCGCCCGCAGTGGTACGCTCAGCGTGCGCATGCCGGGCGAAGCCCTGTCCAATGGCGGCTTGCGTGAACAGATCCGGGTAAAAAACCTCAACTCCCAACGGGTCATCAAGGCGCAGGTCATGGCGCCGGGCCAGGTGGAAGTGGCCATGTAGAAACTCTGCGCTTGCGAAAACATGGCGCTGGCCGTGGCTGTTCCCTAAACTGTGCCTCACGCAGGAAATGCGCTGGCGCATGCAGGCTCGTTGATAAATGGGCCTAAAGTTTTTGCAGGAAGAGCCGAAAACATGGCAAGCGTCCAAATTCCCAGAGGTTTTTTATCATGGTCATCGATTTCAGCCGTTTGAACAGTTCCTCGTCACTGACCGGCAGTACGCGTACCAGCGCCAACAAGGACACTGCCGAAGCCGGCAAATCCGCGCCGCTGAATACCCCGGCCGAACAGGCCAGTACCGCCAAAAGCGGGGAATCGGTACACCTCAGCAATGAGGCTCAACAGTTGCAGAAGGTCACTGACAAGCTGCGCGATCAGCCTGCCGTCGACAATGCCCGCGTGGCCGAGTTGAAAGCAGCGATTGCCGATGGCAGCTATAAAGTCGACAGCAACCGTGTAGCCAGCAAACTGCTCAACTTCGAAGCCCAGCGCTAGGCCCCCGGCCTGCGCCAGGCTTTTGGACGCTTAAACCCCAAGGCCAGCCATGCACGACACTAATTTACTGCAACTGATCATCGACGACTTTGCTCCAGCACAACACTTGCTGGAGTTACTGCAAACCGAGTCCCTCGCCTTGCATGGTCGCGACATGCCACTGCTCGAAGACATTCTGGCGCGCAAACAGGCAATGATCATTCTGCTCGAACAGCATGGCCGCAAGCGCAGCGAAGTCCTCGCCAGCCTCAATCTGCCCACCAATCGCAAGGGCCTGGAGCAACTCGCCAGCGAATCCAGCGTCGGTGACCAGTTACTTGCGCAAAGCGATGCCCTGACCGACCTTCTGGCTCAGTGCCAGGCCATCAACGTCAATAATGGTCAGTCGATCCTGGTCCAACAGGCCGCCACGGCCAATCAGCTGAAAATCCTCACCGGCGGCGAACCACCCGCGCTTTACGATGCCCGCGGATCAACCGCCAAGCTAGCGAAGCCGCGCCCGCTCAGTCAGGCGTGAACCTGTTGATGAGTTCGCACTTTCAAGACGCGCTACATGATGGCAGTATGCTGGCCATGCGCAGTCACATTTTGTCCGGAGAACGATGAACCGTGCCCAATGCCTTAACCGCGGAAGATGCTCCGCAGCCACCCAAGGTGCTCTCCACGCCCATGGAGATCGCGGGTAACCTGCGGCAACTGCAAGAAAGCCATGACCCGCTGATCATTACGTTCCACGAACGTAACCAGCGCTTCCAGAGCTATCTGGTTGAGGTTGACCGTGACAACAACATGATTGCCCTGGATGAAATGGTGCCCCGCGATGGTGAGCGCTATCTGCTGGCAGGCGAATCGTTTCGGGTCGAAGGCTTCCACGACGGCGTGCGCATCGCCTGGGAAAGCAACGGCCCGCTGAGCATCGACGAACTCAGCGACGCACGCTGCTATCGCGGCAAACTCCCTGACGAAGTCGTCTACCATCAGCGCCGCAATGCCTTCCGGGCTGCATTGAAACTGGCGCAATTGGTCAATGTCGAACTGGGCGGTGAAAAGCTCAAGTCGCCCATCAAAGGCAAGTTGCTGGATATTTCCGCCACCGGCTGCAAGCTGCGCTTTGAGGGTGACATCACCAGCCGACTGCAATTGGGCCAGGTCTACGACCGCTTCGTCGCCGACCTGCCCTTCGGCAGCATGACCACCCCGGTGGAACTGCGTTACCTGCACTTCGAAGAAAGGATCTCCACCACCTTCGCCGGCATCCGCTTTCACAACATGAGCGGGCTGGTGCAGCGCCAGGTCGAGCGATTCGTGTATCAGCTTCAACGTGAAGCACGACGCTTCGATAAAGACGATCTCTGATCCACCGCGTCAACAAAAAACGGGCAGCCCCTTGCGGTGACTGCCCGTTTTTTTATGCATCAAAAAATCAAGGCCTGGCTTCAGTGAAACTTTGTTCGCGACCGGCGTCCGGGTCTTCCGGTGGCGTCGGCTCACCTTCCAGTTCCACCTCTGGTCCCGGCTCCGCTTCCGGATGCGGCGGACTCTGCATCTGCTCTTGAACGATCTGCTCGTCGACACGCGGGTCAAGGCACACCACCAGCGGCGAGCTCGACATGCTGTCCGGCATGGCGACGTGATGCAGCGGCGCATCGTCGACCTGATGCAGGTTGGTGACCGCTTTCGGACGGATCCGCCACACCAGCACCAGCGCGAAGAAACTGAAGAACGCGTAGAGCATGTGGCTGCCGAACAGCTTCATCAGCACCCCGGCGACCAGCGGCCCGATACTGGCGCCGACGCCGTAGGTCACCAGCAGCATCGCTGTCAGCGAGACCCGGCGATCACCCTCGACATGGTCATTGGAGAACGCCACCGCCAACGGATACAGGCAGAACTGCACCAGCGAACAGAAGAACCCGGAGATGAACAAGACCTCCAGCGGCACCTTCTGCAGAATCGCCAGCGGCAACGCGGCCAGTGCCAGGCTGAAGGCAAAACAGCGGATCAACAGCGCCCGGTCATAACGATCAGACAGCCAACCCAGCGGCCACTGCACCAGCAGGCCAGCAAAAATACAGCTACCCATGAACAGACCGACCTGCTCGGTGGACAACCCCTGCTGTGACGCATACAGCGGCGCCAGACCGTAGAACGAGCCGACGATCAGCCCTGCCCCCAATACCGTGCTCAACGACTGCGGTACACGTTTGATAAAGAAGCGCGGCTCCATCGGCGCGGGGTGCAACGGCGCCGGGTGAATCCGTCGAGTCAGGGCCACCGGCACCAGGCACAGGGCAAAACACAAGGCGACCAGCATCAGCAGCTCCAGGCCCAGGCCTGGATGCATGACCAGAATCAGCTGACCCAGCACCAACCCCAGGTAGGAAGCGATCATGTAGCCGCTGAAGACCATGCCGCGCTGCTTGGCATCGGCCTGCTCGTTGAGCCAGCTCTCAATGACCATGTACTGGCACATCATCCCCAGGCCGACGATCACCCGCAGGAACAGCCAGGCCGGCAGCCAGTCGATCAATCCATGACCGAGCACCGCCGCACCGACGATCCCGGCACACGCGGCATAGGCACGAATATGCCCGACCCGGGCAATCAATCGGTGACCGATCTTGCCGCCCAGCACCAGGCCAAAATAGTTGGCCGCCATCAACGCACCGACCCACAAGCTGTCGACGTGATCGGCCGCCAGGCGCAAGGCCAGGTAAGTGCTCAACAGGCCCGAGCCGATCAACATCATCAGCGAGGCGAAATACAGCGCTCGAAAGGATTTCCAGATTTGGCGCATCGGCGTTCCGAGCGGCTCCTTGCAGTGAAGATCAGGCTACCGAAACGATAGCCCGAAGACGACGAAGCGTCAGGCCTGAGCAGCTAAAACACGCCGTTCCCAGGGAGTAATTTCATCAAAGAAGCTGGTCAGTTCCATGGACTTCGAAGCGACGTAGCCTTCGATGAACTCAGTGCCAAACAGTTCCTTCGCCAATTGGCTACGTTTCAGACGCTCAAGAGCCGCATGCAAGGTACACGGCAACGAAAGATTATCCGGCACGTCGAATTCGCCCTGGATCGCCTCGGTCGGCTCCAGCTCGTTTTCAATGCCATGCAACCCGGCGGCAAGGCTGGCGGCGATCGCCAGGTACGGATTGGCGTCCGCTCCCGGCAAACGGTTTTCGACCCGACGAGCGACCGGTGAACTGGCCGGAATGCGCAACCCGGCGGCGCGGTTGTCGTGGGACCAGCAGGCATTATTCGGCGACGCGTACGGATGGCACAAGCGCTGATACGAGTTCACGTTCGGTGCAAACAACGCCGTGAAATCGGCCATGCCGGCCTGCTGGCCACCGATGAAGTGACGGAAGGTCGCGGTCGGCTGACCGGCCTCGTCGCTGAACACGTTACGCCCGGTGTTGATGTCGACAATGCTTTGGTGAATGTGCATCGAACTGCCCGGTGTGTGCGCCAGCGGCTTGGCCATGCAGACCACCGTCAAGCCATGCTTGAGCGCGACTTCCTTGAGCAGGTGCTTGAACAGCAAAGTCTGATCCGCCAGCAGCAGCGGATCACCGTGCAGCAGGTTGATCTCGAACTGGCTGACACCCATTTCGTGCATGAAGGTGTCGCGCGGCAGGCCCAACGCCGCCATGCAGGTGTAGACCTCACTGAAGAACGGCCGCAAGCCGCTATTGGAACTGACACTGAATGCCGACTGACCGTCCTCGCGACGACCGTCCAGGCCCAGCGGCGGCTGGAACGGTTGAGTCGGATCGGGGTTGGGCGCAAACACGAAGAACTCCAGCTCGGTCGCCACCACCGGCGCCAGGCCGCGAGCCGCGTAACGCGCGATCACCGATTTGAGTTGACCGCGGGTCGACAGACTCGACGGTTCACCGGTCAATTCGTCCGCATCGCAAATGGCCAGCGCCCGGGGCTGTTGGCTCCAGGGCAAGCGATAGATATGCGCAGGGTCCGGCACCAACGCAAGGTCGCCGTCATCGCTGCCGTAAAAACGCGCGGGTGGATACCCGCCCATGATGCATTGCAGCAGCACACCCCGCGCCAACTGCAACCGACGTCCTTCGAGGAAACCCTCGGCCGTCATGACTTTGCCCCGGGGAACTCCATTCAAGTCCGGGGTGACACATTCAATCTCATCAATGCCCGCCAATCGCTGTGCGAGTGAACGATGGCCATCGGTAGTCATGACTCAATCCTTTGTTGTGCGAGCCGCGAACGGCGACCCGTACAAAATAGGCTTCGCCTGTTCAGAATTTCAAGCAGCGCCACACAATAAAGAACGCTCAGGGCAGGTAAAGGCTGAATACACCGCCGCCCAACGGGCCGCCATTGCTGAGCCGGGTGCTGCCGACGACGCCATTGCGCTGATGCATCGCGGCGATACGCCCGGCAAAGTACAGGCCCAGGCCGGTGCTACTGCTGCTGTAGTTGATGCCTTGCACATAATCCGCCTGAAACTCGATCATCTCCGCCGGATAGCCGGCGCCATCATCATTGATGCTCAGCACCAGTTGACCGCCCTCGTCGCTGACGCTGATCAGCAGCGACTCGCGCGCGTAGCGAATGGCGTTGTTGATGATGTTGCCCAGTACCGAGGCGACCAGCTCGCGGTCGAAGAAACCCAGCGGGCTCAACGGGTCGACTTCATAGGTCGCAATAATGCCGCGACTGGCGAACACGTCTTGATGGCTGGCCAGTTGCGCTTCAAGAAAGTCATCCAGGTCATGGTAGGCCGGTTGCAACGGCAACTGATTGACCCCCAGTTTGTACAGGCCCAACAACTGCACGAGCATGCCGTTGAGGTGGGCGAACTCGTATTCGATGACGCCCTGCTCCGGGCTGTGCTGCTCCGGGTCGGGCAAGCGCGCCAGCCACTGGCTGTGCGCCTGCATCAGCATGGCCAGCGAGTTCTTCATGTCGTGCACGGTGGAGGCAATCACCGTCGAGAAATCCAATGCCGGGTTGTCTTGGCTCATCCGCCGAACGCCTTGATTTTCAGTTTCTGATAGCGCGGATAACGCGCGTCGGTGTCGGGCATCAAGCCGACCATTTTCAGGCAGACCCGACATTCATCGATTTCCGCCGATGGCACACTGGTGTCGGTGCCGTGCAGCAGCGACTGCGCCAAGTTCAAGGCGATACTGATGTTTTTCGGCTGCATCGCCAGCGCCTTGCGGAACACCGACCGGGCTTCCACCAGGTTGCCGGTCTTGTACACCCGCACGCCCTCACGATTGAGCTCGGCGGCGGCGTTGCTGGAACTGAGGATGGTCGGGTCGTCGGTCAACTTGGCGATGCCCTTCATCACCACCGGATCATCACCGTAGATTTCCGCGCAATTCTTCAGCATCGAGGCGCCCGCGCTGGCTTGGCCAAGCATTTGCAACTGCTTGGCCACCAGCAGCGCCGCTTCGGCACTCATGAATTGCTCCATGCCGTCGAGACGCATCATCGCTTGTTCGGTGAGTTTCTCGGCGGTTTCGGCGTCGTTGAGCAACAGGCTGGTGGCTTTCATCAGCCGCGCACGAATCTGCAGGCCCGGGTCGGATGGGTTTTCCTTGGCCACCAGGCTGAGGGTCGTGTTGATTTCCAGGCGGGTGCGGGTATCCAGGCCTTTCTCACTGCCTTTGCTGATCAAGGCGTGAGCCAGACCGAGGTTGCTTTCCGCATCCTTGAAACGCGACTGCGCGCCCTGGGACACCGCCTGGCGATACGCCCTGGAGGCGGTGTCGAAATCTTCGTTGGCCATCGCCAGTTTGCCCAGCAAGGCTTGCCGGCGCACGGCCAGCGGCGACAGGCGAATGGCTTCTTCCAATACTTTCTGTGCGCCCTTGGTGTCGCCTTCGACCACCAGCACGTCGGCCATGCCGTCATACAGCGCCGGCATCATCGGAAACACTTTCAGGGCTTTTTCGTAGATGCCCTTGGCCTGGCTGACCTGGCCGCGCTTGAACAGCAACTGGCCCAACCCGGCAAACGCCCACGGCAACGGCCGATCAGCAATGATGCTGTCGTAAAGGCGCTCCAGCGCTTCGTTCTGATTCAAGTCGCGCAAGGCATCCGCGCGATAGCGCAGACACAGCGGCGAATAACGGATGTCCTTCTTGCACAGCTCGATGCAGGCATTGAGCACTTCCAGCGGCTTGCCACGGTCGAGGGCTTGCAGGATCGGCTTGAGCAGGTTCTTGCGCTGCTCCAGCCGCTCCAGACGCTGAGCCAGGCCCGAGCGGTTGAACGGCTTGGTCAGGTAGGCATCCGGTTCATGCTCCAGCGCACTGAGCACCATGGCCTGGCTGGTTTCGGCGGTGACCATGACGAACACGCTTTCATGGCTGATCAGCTTCTCGATCATCAAGTCTTCGAGGACCTGCTGACCGTTCTTCTTGCCGTCGCCGAGGTGGAAATCCTGCAGGATAAAATCGTAGGCCTTCTGCGAACACATGCGCAGCGCCTGCTCGCCGGAATCCGCGGTATCCACGTCCTTGACGCCCAGCTCTCGCAGCATGGACCTGACGGAACTGCGGAAATCCGAGAAATCATCGACGATCAGAAAACTCTTTTGGTGATACGACAGCATCGAAGATTTCCAGGCAGTTTTAAGAAGAAGAGCATGACCGTTCGGGTTATCGGCCAGCAGTGCCGATACCTTGAGACGTCGTGACGCTCAAGCGATGGCTAAATATTTGAAGGTGTTATGTAAAAACGGGATTATTCTGTTTTATCGACGCGCGTGTTACCCCCGTTTTACGACAACGCCCCATGTCGCCGGTAGAAGGCAGAACAGATGACCAGCACCCCCAAACAACCGGCCGGCGCTTCCGAGCGCAAGGCCCCACGCCCGAGCGACCTGGACTTCCCGGTGGTCGGCATCGGCGCGTCTGCGGGGGGACTGCAAGCCATCAAGCTGTTTTTCCAGAACATGCCTCAAGACAACGGCATGGCGTTTGTCATCATTCTTCACCTGTCGCCCGACCATCAGAGCATTGCCGACAAGATCATCCAGGAATCGACGAAAATGCCGGTCCTGCAGGTCACCGAGACCGTGCCCATCGAGAAAAACCACGTGTATGTCATCTCGCCGGCCCAGCGCCTGGCCATGGATGACGGTTTTCTAAAGGTCAGCAGCAACGCCGCGCGCGAGACGCGGCATGCCTCTATCGACCTGTTCTTCCGCGACCTCGCCGAGGTCCATCGCGAGCGTGCGTTTTGCCTGATCCTGTCAGGCAGCGGCTCCGATGGCGCGGTCGGTTTGTCACGCATCAAGGAACACGGTGGCGTGACCATGGCCCAGGTGCCGGAAGACGCCGAATTCGACGGCATGCCTCGCACAGCCATCGATACCGGCATGGTCGACCTGATATTACCCGTCACGGAAATGCCACAAAAATTGCTCGAACTGTGGCAAAACGCCAAGGAAATCACGTTGCCCATTGCCGGTGACGCGGAACTGAAAACCTTCCACTCGGTGTCGGAACGCGAGGCCGCTATCAATGAACAAATGCTCCACGACATTCTGATCCAGTTGCGCACCGGCACCGGCCACGACTTCAAGCATTACAAACGCGCCACCGTGTTGCGGCGGATCGAACGGCGGATGCAAGTCACCGCCCAGCCCGACCTGGGCGCCTACTTCCGCTACCTGCAAAACAATCCCGAAGAAACCAAGGCGCTGCTCGGCGACATGCTGATTGGGGTGACCAACTTCTTCAGAGACCGAGAGGCGTTCGAAGCGCTGGAACGGGATGTTTTACCGCAACTGGTCAGCGCCGCCGTGTCGGCGCAACCGGAAAAAGAAGAAATTCGCGTCTGGTCCGCCGGCTGTTCCACCGGCGAAGAAGCCTACAGCCTGGCGATCTTGCTCAACGACCAGCTGCAACTGGACGCCAGCAAGGCAACGATGCAGTTGTTCGCCACCGACATCGATGAACGCGCCATCAGCGTTGGCCGCGCCGGGTTGTATCCGCAAGCGATCATCACCGATGTGCCGCCGACGCGGCTGCGGCATTACTTCGTCAAGGAGGACGATCACTACCGGATCCGCAAGGAAATTCGCGAACGGGTGCTGTTTGCCAAGCACAGCCTGCTGTCGGATCCGCCGTTCTCGCAGATCGACCTGATCGTCTGCCGCAACTTGCTGATCTATCTGGATCGCGAAGTGCAGCGTGAAATCCTGCAGATGTTCCACTTTTCGCTGCGGCCTGGCGGGTTCCTGTTTCTCGGCTCTTCAGAGAGCGCGGACGCTTGCCACGAATTGTTCGCCCCGGTGGATAAACGCAATCGCATCTTCCGCGCCAAGACCGGTACCGCCAACAGCCGTCGCACGCCGACCATGCCCCGCGGCGGTTACGTGCGGGCGAGTACGTCCCGCGAGGCGCCGCCCCGCGCGGTGCCGCGCAAGCTGTCCTTTGCCGACATTCACCAGCGTGCGCTTGAGCTCGCCGCGCCGCCGAGCATGATTGTCGATGCCAACGCCGAAATCCTGCACATGAGTGATGGCGCCGGGCACTTTCTGCGGCATGTGGGTGGCGAACTGACGCGCAACCTGCTGACACTGATCCTGCCGGAGCTGCGCCTGGAAATCCGCACCACGCTGTTTCAGGTGCAGCAGAGCAACCTGGTGGTCAAGTCCGGGGCCGTACCGCTCAAGCGCGGCAACCAGAGCTACATGATCAACCTCGTGGCTCAGCCTTATAAGGACGAAGAGTCGGATGGCGAGTACGTGCTGGTGATCTTCGAAGAAGTCGAAGTCGACCCGTCCGAACAGACCGCCACGACCCTGCTACAGACCGAAAGCCAGGTGCTGTCCAATCTTGAGCGCGAACTGCAACGAACCAAGTTGCATTTGCAGGACACCATTGAACAATCGGAAGTCTCCAGTGAAGAACTGAAAGCCTCCAACGAAGAAATGCAGGCAATCAACGAAGAGTTGCGCTCGGCCACCGAAGAGCTGGAAACCAGCAAGGAAGAGCTGCAATCGATCAACGAAGAGTTGCTGACGGTCAACTACGAGCTGAAAACCAAAGTTGAAGAAACCGACAAGATCAACGACTACCTGACCAACCTGATCGCTTCCACCGACATTGCCACGGTGTTTGTCGACCGCAACATGCGGATCAAATGGTTCACCCCGCGCGCCACCGACATTTTCAGCATGCTGCCGGTCGATACCGGCCGCTCGCTGCTCGACATCACCCATCGCCTGCACTACGACGGCCTGGCCAGTGACGCGGCGCAGGTGTTCGAATCGTTGAACATGATCGAACGGGAAGTCAGCAGCACCGACAAACGCTGGTACATCGCCCGCCTGTTGCCGTACCGCTCCAGCGAAGACCACATCGACGGCACGGTGCTGACGTTCATTGACATCACCAAGCGCCGCGCGGCGGAAGAAGATCTGCGCCTGGGTGAAGAACGCATGCGCCTGGTGGCCGAAAGCACCCGCGACTACGCGATCATCACCCTCGATGAACAGGGCATCATCACCAGCTGGAACAAAGGCGCCGAGCTGATCTTCGGCTACAGCAAGGCCGAGGCGGAAGGCGCTTTCTACGATTTCATTTTTTCCGCCGAAGACCGTGCCGCCGGGGTTCCCGAAAACGAACTGCTGGCAGTGCGCACCCAGGGCCGCAGCGAAGATGAACGCTGGCACTTGCGCAAGGATGGCAGCCGCTTCTTTTGCAGCGGCGAAGTGACCTTGCTCAGCGGCGACAACCTGCGCGGTTACGTGAAAATCGCCCGGGACCTGACCGGCCACAAACGTCAACACGAAGAACAGAGCCAGGAACTGGCCGAGACGCGCAATACCAATTACCTCAAAGATGAATTCTTTGCGGTCATGTCCCACGAGCTCAAGCACCCGTTGAACCTGATCCAGCTCAACGCCGAATTGCTGCGCCGCCTGCCCGTGACCAAGTCCCTGCCCCCGGCCGCCAAAGCGGTGAACACCATTTGTGATGCCGTCACCAGCCAGGCGCGGATCATCGATGATCTGCTGGACGTCGCCCGAGTGCGCACCGGCAAGCTAAAGCTGCAACCGGTCGCCGTCGACCTTGTCAGTGTGCTGCGCGATATCCATACCGTGGTCCTGAACGAGCAACACGAAACCAAGGTCGAGCTGCATGTGCCTTCAGGGCCGCTGATGGTCCACGCAGACCCGACGCGCCTGGAACAGATCATCTGGAACCTGGTGAACAACGCCCTGAAATTCACCCCGGCCAATGGGCTGGTTCAGCTGATTGCCGGTCAGGCCGGAAACAAGATACGGCTGGATGTCAAAGACAACGGCACCGGCATCGCTGCCGAAAACCTCGAACATGTATTCGATCTGTTTGGCCAGGCTGAAAAGCAACATGCCACGCATTCCCGCGAAGGACTGGGGATCGGGTTGTCACTGGTCCGCCAGTTGACCGAAGCACAACGGGGCACGGTCGAAGTGAATTCCCAAGGGCTGGGCGCGGGCTGTACGTTCAGCGTCTATTTGCCTATGGCCCACACCAATGACACAGAGAAATCCTCCGCTCAGGTCAACGAGACCGCTGGCAGGTTAAGCGGGCTGACGATTCTGTTGGTCGATGACTCGGCCGAAGTGCTGGAAACCTTGAAGATGCTGCTGGAAATGGAAGACGCCGAAGTCATCGCTTTCGACCGGCCGGTAGCCGCTCTGGACGCGGCAAAACACACGCGCTTCGACTTGATCATTTCGGACCTGGGCATGCCGGTCATGAACGGTCACGAACTGATGAGCGCGTTACGCAAACTGCCTCAGGCCAAGGACGTGCCGGCGATTGCGCTGACGGGTTATGGCACCCGCAGCGACATTCAAAAGGCCCGGCAATCGGGTTTTAACCAGCACCTTGGTAAACCGGTGTCCTACGATGACCTGATCGAAACCATCGAGGCTCTGCGGCGCTCTTCGGTCCTCTGATCGGCCAGTTAACTAGTTCAAATAGGCGCGTTGCACGCAGACGCGCCGGTCAATGGCCTGGCGCAGGCGCTCCTTGTGGTCCGACCAGACCCTCGGATCGACCTTGCTGGCGCGCATCAACTCCAGCATGGCCGTCTTGGCCGCCAGGTATTCCGACCAGGCATCCTCGGAGCGTATCTTCAAACGCTCGCGCTCGGTCATCTCCATGCGCCGCAGCGCCAGTGTCGGCTCATCGGTGATGACAGGACTGAGCGTCAATTGCGGCCGATGGGGCGCAACAAATGCCTGAGTGTCCGCCAGCCATTCCCTCGCTCGCTGCGCGCCCCACTTCAACGCCGTGCAATAGTGCTCACCGACGCGCCGATCGTGAAACTCCTCGCAGATTGCCCAGCCGTCGTCATCGTAAATACCCACAAACACCTGGGTGACGCCTTCGACGCTGGTCCGTGCCTGCACGTCAACCTGCAGGCCATTGCCGAGCACTTCTTCATGGGTGTGGAGCGGTAACCGACTGTTGGTCCATAACCAGAATTGAGCCCCCCTGCGTCGCATCGTTTCACCTCCTGAAATCATTTCAGAAGTAAGGCACAGCGATGACAGGTTTGCCATGTAGGTCGTCGGTTGGCCGGACATAAAAAAACCCTGTCGGATGGAGGTATCCGCCAGGGCTTTTTTTATTGTTTCTAACGCAACAGATGCACTGCCAGGCCCACAAGTGCACAGGCCATCAGCACCTGAATGACGCCCCGCTTGAAGCGGAACAAGGCAATGGCCGCGGCGATCGCGATCAGTGCCGAGGGCCAATCGAGTTGGCCGCTGAAACCCTTTGGCCACAGCACGTGATAGCCGAAGAAGCACGCCAGATTGAGAATCACACCCACGACGGCGGCCGTAATCGCAGTCAGTGGCGCAGTGAACTTGAGCTCATTGTGGGTCGACTCGACCAATGGTCCGCCCGCGAGGATGAACAGGAACGAGGGCAGGAAGGTAAACCAGGTCACCAGGCAGGCAGCGACGGCTCCCGCGAGAAAAACATGGTCGCTGCCGAACACTTGAGCAACATACGCGCCGACAAAACTGACGAAGGCCACGACCATGATCAACGGTCCAGGTGTGGTTTCGCCTAACGCCAGGCCATCGATCATTTGAGTCGGTGTCAGCCAGCCATAATGCCCGACCGCCCCTTGATAGACATAGGGAAGCACGGCATACGCACCGCCAAACGTCAGCAGGGCCGCTTTGGTAAAGAACCACCCCATCTGGGTCAGGGTGCCTTCCCAGCCAAAGAGCACGGTCAAAATCCCCATTGGCAGGCCCCATAACGCGGCGCCGATCACGGCCAGCGTTGCCAATTTCAACCAACTGAACCGGGCATGCTCCGGGGACGGGGTGTCATCATCGATCACAGCCGGGCCAAAGGACTTTTTGGCAGCTCCATGACCACCGGTCCTGAACTTATCGGGCGCCAGGCGTCCGCCGACATAGCCAAGCACTGCGGCACCCAGAACGATCAGCGGGAACGGCACATTGAACGCGAAGATGGCGGTGAATGAAGCGGCCGCTATCGCCCATAGCCAATTGTTCTTCAATGCCCGAGAGCCGATCCGATGGGCCGCCTGCACGACAATGGCGGTCACGGCAGGCTTGATGCCATAGAAAAGCCCGGCCACCACCGGCACGTCACCGAAGGCGATGTACATCCACGACAACCCGATCAGGATGAACAACGACGGCAGCACAAACAGTGCGCCGGCAATCACCCCGCCCCAGGTTCGATGCATCAGCCAGCCGATATAGGTCGCCAACTGCTGCGCCTCTGGCCCGGGGAGCAACATGCAGTAGTTGAGGGCATGCAGGAATCGGCGCTCGGATATCCAGCGCCGCCGTTCGACCAGCTCTTGGTGCATGATCGAGATCTGCCCCGCAGGCCCGCCGAAACTGATGAAGCCAAGCTTCAACCAGAACCAGAACGCCTCACGAAGACTGATTGCGCCCGGCCTGGACAGCTTTTCTTCAACCATTAGCGCCAAAGCCTCTGGAAACGAACAAGCAGGGAATGTGCGATGCGGGCACTAACGGAAACGGCGCCTTGCGCAAGGCGCCATGAAATAGATGGTGTCCCAGGGCAGGTTCGAACTGCCAACCTTCCCCTTAGGAGGGGGATGCTCTATCCAATTGAGCTACTGAGACACACGTCGCCCGCACGAAATGCGGTGCGATGGACGGCGTGCATGTTAACGGGCAAGCCCGGATTTGTCATGTCGTCCGTAGGGCTTTTTAAGTGTAGGCAGACGCCCCACCGGGCTGTGGCTTTGTTTACCGTGCAAATTGCATCCCCTCAAAATGCCATCATTGCAATTTGCAATGCCACCCCTTCTCAACGACAAGTTAATTCCTTGTTTTTAAAGGATTTAATAGCCGTTAAACTATTGGCACGCGGGCTGCTTCAGCTGTTCTCAAGAACAACCGAGGTGAGCCTCATGAATCGCGCCCTTTTACTCTCGAATGCGATCGCCCTGGCAGTCCTGGCGGGTTTTCATTTTGCCCCCGAGAACAGCGCGGTGCAGGTCGCTCAACGTATGCCGCATTACCTGCAGCTGCAAAAAGCCCCGCAATTGGCGGTCATGAGCGATCAGGGCGGGTTTATTCGCCAGGATGTGAGCCAGGAAGGCCCATCGCTATCGCAGGCTTCCGAACGCTTTGTATTTTGAATCACCCTATCAGGAGCACAGCATGTCCAAATCAGCCGCAGGATTTTTGATCCTTGCCTTACTGAGCGGCATTCTTCATTTGGCTTTGGTTCAGGAGGTGGTTGTCACCCTGCCGCTGATTGCCTGCGGCGTTTTCGCCGGGTTGTTTGTGTTGGCGCTAATTGCCGGGCGAAAAATCAAGTTCGATCCGGTGCTGCGTTAAATTTCAGCAGATCGAGGAGATGGGCAACGGTCACGGCGAGCTCGCCAGAGTTATCGAGTCGATGGACTGGCATGTTGTCAGCCGCGAACTGTGTGTTGCGGTGTAGCCTGTCTTCTATGTCCGCCAGGCTCTCACGACCACGCCGCACCAGGCGTTCGCGCAACACTTCATCCTTGACGGTCAACAGTACCGGGATCAGATCGGGGTAACGCTGTAGCGCCTCGGCAAGATGAGCGCGAGAACCGTTGACCAATACATGCCGGCCCTCCTTTAGCCACTGATCGATCTGAATCGGAATCCCATAATCCAGGCCATTGGCCTGCCACGACAGCGCGAAGTCACCCGCGTCTTTCAGGTGCCGGAATTCCTCGCGCGAGACGCCGACAGCGTCCTCGCCCACCGACTCGGCCGAGCGCGTTATGACCCTGCGCACCACTTCGCAGTTCATCAACTGCAAAGGTTTTCGAGCCGCTTCAATGAGGCTGTCTTTGCCGGATCCGGAAGGCCCCATCATATAAATCAGCCTGCCATCCATCCTGAATCATCCCCCACAGCGAGTTCGCCCCTAGTAAATCGGCCAATTGCCACTATCCTGTATCAGACAAGGATCAAGGATCGAATCCGCATAGCATGCACCTTCAGACGTCTTCAGACATCATCTGCGGGAGCAAAGGACGCGGTCGGCAATGCGGCTCTGGGCAACTTTTCCAACCAGTCCACATTTCTGACAAGGGGTGCTGGCATTAAGCCTTTACCCGGCTCAATATTTGTCACAGAATTGACGCCAATGATATGGCTTCTTTGAGGCATGATGCGGGCCTCTTTCAATTCAGGTTGAACATTTGGCCAGTAAGCTTGTCCTACCAGACATCCTGCGGCCAATCCCGAGAACCGCTCCCCTGAACTAACCGGTTAAATATATGCGCCCATTGAAACAGGCAATTTATTCCAGCCGTACGGCTGACAAGTTCGTCGTACGTCTGCCAGACGGAATGCGTGAACGCATTGCCGAGGTGGCTCGCAATCATCATCGCAGCATGAACTCCGAAATCATTGCACGCCTTGAGCAGAGTCTTATTCAGGAAGGTGCACTGGGCGAAGAGTTGAGCATGCGCCTGGACAGCCCGGAGCTGTCATTGCACGAACGCGAATTACTGCAACGTTTCCGTCAACTGTCCCACCGCCAGCAAAACGCCCTTGTTTCGCTGATCGCCCACGACGCTGAAATGGCCGCAGACGCGTCCTGAATCACCCCGAAAGCTCAAGCCAGCATTATCGCTGGCTTTTTTTTGCCTGAAATTTGGCCATAAAAAACCCGCCAATTGGGCGGGTTTCTTAAAGCGGGTCAAGTCAGAGCAGGAAGATCGTCGCCAGCCCAAGGAAGATGAAGAACCCGCCACTGTCGGTCATGGCGGTGATCATCACGCTCGCGCCCATCGCAGGGTCGCGTCCAAGCCGCGCCAGGGTCATCGGAATCAAAACCCCCATCAACGCCGCCAGCAACAGGTTGAGCGTCATGGCGGCCGTCATGACCACGCCAAGGGACCAACTGCCGTAAAGCAGATAGGCCACCACGCCAATCACCCCGCCCCAGACCAGGCCATTGATCAGACCGACCGCCAATTCCTTGCGCATCAGCCGCGAGGTATTGCCGGTACTGACCTGATCCAGCGCCATCGCACGAACGATCATGGTGATGGTCTGGTTACCGGAGTTGCCACCGATACCGGCTACGATCGGCATCAATGCCGCCAGTGCGACCAGTTTTTCGATGGAGCCTTCAAACAGGCCGATCACCCGCGATGCAATAAACGCGGTAATCAGGTTTACCGCCAGCCAGGCCCAACGGTTGCGCAGGGATTTCCAGACTGACGCGAAAATATCTTCTTCTTCGCGCAGACCCGCCATGTTGAGAACTTCGTTTTCGCTCTCTTCACGAATCAGGTCGACCATTTCATCGATGGTCAGACGGCCGATCAGCTTGCCGTTCTTGTCGACCACGGGGGCCGAGATCAAGTCGTAACGTTCGAACGCCTGAGCGGCGTCATAGGCGTCCTCGTCCGGGTGAAAACTCACCGGGTCGCTGGCCATGACTTCTGAAACCTGTTTTTCCGGATCGTTGACCAGCAGACGCTTGATCGGCAGTACACCTTTCAGCACGCCGTCGTAGTCGACAACGAACAGCTTGTCGGTGTGGCCGGGCAGCTCTTTGAGGCGACGCAGGTAACGCAGAACCACTTCGAGACTGACATCCTCACGGATGGTCACCATCTCGAAGTCCATCAGTGCACCGACTTGCTCCTCGTCGTAGGACAATGCGGAGCGAACGCGCTCACGCTGTTGACCATCGAGGGTTTCCATCAGCTCGTGGACGACGTCTCGCGGCAGCTCGGACGCCAGGTCAGCGAGTTCGTCGGCGTCCATGTCCTTGGCCGCGGCCAGGAGCTCGTGATCGTCCATGTCGGCGATCAGGGTTTCACGGACCGAGTCGGATACTTCGAGCAGGATGTCGCCATCGCGATCAGCCTTGACCAATTGCCAAAGCGTCAGACGATCGTCCAGCGGCAGCGCTTCAAGGATGTAGGCAACGTCGGCGGAGTGCAGATCATCGAGTTTGCGTTGCAGCTCGACGAGGTTTTGCCGGTGAACCAGGTTCTCGACCCGGTCGTGATGCGGACCTTCCTGGCGATGAGTCAGGTCTTCGACGACCCGCTGACGCTGCAACAGCTCAACAACTTGAGCGAGGCGGTCCTGCAGGCTTTCTTGCGTTTTCTTTACTTCAACTTCGGACATAGGCGAACTCCACTCCCAGCAGCGGGGCACGCCGGAAGGATCAATCAGTCAATTCATGATTGGTGAAACGGGGTACTGAGTAACTACTGGGTAAGTCCATGGAGGTATTCCACAAGCCCCGGCGGGGCTGACGGGCGCAATGATACACCGCCCAACGGTTTTAAACGTTAAAAAATCGTGGCTGAAACAAGCGCTTGCAAGCCAAACCTGAGCGCCACCCTATCTATCAAGTGCGACGACTCATTCTGAAAAGAAAACACACCATCTTCCAAAAATGTAGCAGCTACCCTTGGTATCGACCGTCAAGGAGGACGCCATATGCCATCGATTGCGTACTATTTTTTGCTGACCACCCTGCTCTGCCTGCCGCCCCTGTTGCACGCGAAGACTGTGCATCGCTGCGAAGCTGCCAACGGGCATGTCACCTTCACCACCTTGAGCTGTACGGCCGGAGAGAGCCTTTCATTGCAGGATGTGCGCACTGTCACACCCGGCAGCACGATGGCGCTCATGCCAGATGCCAACACCGGTGAAACATCAGGTATGAAAAACATCAGGAGAGAACCGATCATCGCGGGTCAGGCAGAAGACAAATGCGGGAACCTGATCAGCGCCAGGGAGCGACGCGAAGCGATCATCAATCAACGCGTCGTCGCAGGCATGAGTCAGCAGGACGTCGAGAGCGCACTTGGCAAGCCAGACAAGATCAATATCAGGAATTCATCAACGAGTTACCGCTACGACGCGAAGCGAGGCCGTAGCGCACAGGTCGAGTTTGATGAGAAAGGATGTACGAAAGGGAAAGCCAAATCCCAGACAGCAAAAAGCCCGCGTTAGACGCAGGCTTTTTGGTGTTTGGTGCACTCGACAGGATTCGAACCTGTGACCGCTCGGTTCGTAGCCGAGTACTCTATCCAGCTGAGCTACGAGTGCATTTTGTGTTTTTAAACCAGACCACAACTGGCTGAAGCAAAGTCGCTCGCATTACTGCAAACAACTCTTAAATGGTGCACTCGACAGGATTCGAACCTGTGACCGCTCGGTTCGTAGCCGAGTACTCTATCCAGCTGAGCTACGAGTGCATTTGTTGCCGCGCATTATAGGCCGTTTAATCTCTATGTCAAACACTTTTTCTAGTAATTTCAACAACTTACCGAAGAAGCCAGATTACAACGTACTACGCAAATAATGGCGGAGAACGGGGGATTCGAACCCCCGACACCCTTTTGAGGTGTACTCCCTTAGCAGGGGAGCGCCTTCGGCCACTCGGCCAGCTCTCCGCAACACGGGGCGTATCTTAACCAACCTTTTCCCCGTTTGCAAACATAAAAAACGATAAAAATTAATGGCTTGGTTCTTCGTCCTTCTCTTTCTTTATACGCAGGTAAATTTCCTCACGGTGCACAGCAACCTCTTTCGGGGCGTTCACACCGATACGCACTTGATTTCCTTTGACGCCGAGCACGGTCACGGTGATTTCGCCATCACCAATAATCAGGCTTTCTGCGCACCGACGGGTCAGAATCAGCATACCTTTCTCCTAACGCATTTCATTTCAGGGACAACAGTCTGCAAAAAAAAGGCACTCGACCCACAACCAGAATGATCGCAGCCCTACATGCCTGAGTATTGACCAGCGCGAGCAAAAGAACAGTTTTAGGCCGCGCCATTCAAAAAAAGACAAAGGGCGCGGTCAGACCGCGCCCTTTGGTAAACGCATCACTCGCCCTGACGGGCCGGTGCGTCCAGTTCGAAAGCTGTGTGCAGAGCGCGCACAGCCAGTTCCAGGTACTTCTCTTCGATCACAACGGAGACTTTGATTTCCGATGTCGAGATCATCTGGATGTTGATGCTTTCTTTCGCCAGGGATTCGAACATGCGGCTGGCCACGCCTGCGTGGGAGCGCATGCCGACGCCGACGATCGATACCTTGGCAATCTTGGTGTCGCCCACGACTTCACGGGCACCCAGCTCGCCAGCGGTTTTTTCCAGCACGGCTTGCGCCGCCTGGTAGTCGTTGCGGTGCACAGTGAAGGTGAAGTCGGTGGTGTTATCGTGCGCGACGTTCTGCACGATCATGTCGACTTCGATGTTCGCGGCACTGATCGGGCCGAGAATCTTGAATGCAACGCCCGGGATGTCTGGCACGCCACGGATGGTCAGCTTGGCTTCATCGCGGTTGAATGCGATACCGGAAATGATCGGCTGTTCCATGGTTTCCTCTTCATCAATAGTAATGAGGGTGCCCGGACCCTCCTTGAAGCTGTGCAGTACGCGCAGCGGAACGTTGTACTTGCCGGCAAACTCGACCGCACGGATCTGCAGTACCTTGGAACCGAGGCTGGCCATTTCCAGCATCTCTTCGAAGGTAATCTTTTCCAGGCGTTGAGCCACGGACACCACACGCGGGTCGGTGGTGTAGACACCATCGACGTCGGTGTAGATCTGGCATTCATCAGCCTTCAGGGCTGCGGCCAGCGCCACGCCGGTGGTGTCGGAACCGCCGCGACCGAGGGTGGTGATGTTGCCGTGCTCGTCGACGCCCTGGAAACCGGCGACAACCACTACGCGACCGGCTTTCAGATCACCACGAATCTTCTGGTCATCAATCTGCAAGATACGCGCTTTATTGTGCGCGCTATCGGTCAGAATCCGCACCTGATTACCGGTGTAGGACACCGCTGGCACGCCGCGCTTGATCAGCGCCATGGCCAACAGTGCAATCGTCACCTGCTCACCGGTGGAAACGATCACATCCAGCTCGCGGGGAACCGGTTGGCCGTCGCCACTGATTTGCTTGGCCAGATCGATCAGACGGTTGGTTTCGCCGCTCATTGCAGACAGCACAACCACCAGGTCATCGCCGGCATCGCGGAATTTCTTAACCTTGTCGGCGACCTGCTCGATTCTCTCGACAGTGCCGACCGAGGTGCCTCCAAATTTCTGTACGATCAAAGCCATTTCAAAGCCGCCTCTGCCCATGAAGGGCGCCCAAATAATCACTCAAACAGCGTTCTGACCCGCTACTAGACCGCGGGTCAGACACACTGCCTTATAAACCCTGCTCTACAAATGGAACGGTCAGGGCCAATGCTGCATCCAGAGCGCCGGCGTCTGTACCGCCGCCCTGCGCCATGTCTGGACGACCACCGCCCTTCCCGCCCACTGCCGCAGCGGCTTGCTTCATCAAATCACCGGCTTTGAGTTGGCCAGTCAGGTCTTTGGTTACGCCTGCAACCAGAACGACCTTTTCCTCATGGACACTGCCGAGCAGGATCACTGCGCGGCCGAGTTTGTTTTTCAGTTGATCGACCAGCGCCAGCAGCGCCTTGCCATCCTGACCGTCCAGACGCACGGCCAGCACCTTCACGCCTTTGACGTCCAGGGCTGCGGCCGACAGATCGTCGCCCGCTGCACTGGCAGCCTTGGCTTGCAACTGCTCGAGTTGCTTTTCCAGCAGACGGTTGCGCTCCAGCACAGCCGACAGCTTGTCGATCAGGTTGTCGCGGCTACCCTTGACCAGGTTGGCCGCTTCCTTGAGTTGTTCTTCGGCCGCGTTCAAGTAGGCCAGTGCCGCAGCGCCGGTGACGGCCTCGATACGACGCACACCCGATGCCACACCGCCTTCGCTGATGATTTTCAACAGACCGATGTCGCCGGTACGGTTGGCGTGGATACCGCCACACAGCTCAACCGAGAAATCGCCACCCATGCTCAGCACGCGCACATTGTCGCCGTACTTCTCGCCGAACAGCGCCATGGCGCCCTTCTTCTTGGCGGTCTCGATGTCGGTTTCTTCGGTTTCAACCGCGGAGTTCTTGCGGATCTCGGCGTTGACGATGTCTTCCAGAGCTTTCAATTGCTCAGGCTTGATGGCTTCGAAGTGGCTGAAGTCAAAGCGCAGGCGCTGACTGTCGACCAACGAACCTTTCTGCTGAACGTGATCGCCCAGCACCTGACGCAATGCGGCGTGCAGCAAGTGAGTGGCCGAGTGGTTCAGCGACGTGGCATGACGCACGTCGGCTTCGACGTGAGCTTCAACCGGCGCGCCGATGATCAGGCTGCCCGATGCCAATACACCGTGGTGCAGGAAGGCGCCGCCGGTCTTGGTGGTATCGCGCACGTCGAAGCGGCTGTTGCCGGCTTGCAGATAACCACAGTCACCAATCTGGCCACCGGACTCCGCGTAGAACGGGGTCTGGTTTAGAACGACCACGCCTTCTTCGCCTTCGCTCAACACGTCAACCGATTGCCCTTCTTTATAGAGAGCCACGACTTTCGCCGAACCGCTGGTCGCTTTGTAACCGGTAAATTCGGTAGCCACATCAACCTTGACCAGACTGTTGTAGTCCATGCCGAAGGAGCTGGCGGAACGGGCACGGACGCGTTGGGCTTCCATTTCGCGCTCAAAGCCTTCTTCGTCGATGGTCAGGCTGCGCTCGCGAGCGATGTCGCCGGTCAGGTCCATCGGGAAACCGTAGGTGTCGTAGAGTTTGAACACGACGTCGCCCGGTACCACGTCGCCTTTGAGGTAGGCCAGATCCTGCTCGAGGATTTTCAGGCCTTGCTCCAGGGTCTTGGCGAACTGCTCTTCTTCAGCTTTCAGAACACGTTCGATGTGCGCCTGCTGGGATTTCAGCTCAGGGAAGGCTTCGCCCATCTCGGCAACCAGGGCCGCAACGATCTGATAGAAGAAACTGCCCTTGGCGCCCAGCTTGTTGCCGTGACGGCAAGCGCGACGAATGATCCGGCGCAGTACATAGCCGCGACCTTCGTTGGACGGCAGCACACCGTCAGCGATCAGGAAGCCGCAAGAACGAATGTGGTCAGCCACGACTTTCAGGGAAGCCTGAGCGTCGTTGGTGCAACCGATGGCCTTGGCCGAAGCGCTCAGCAGGCTCTGGAACAGGTCGATTTCATAGTTCGAGTGAACGTGCTGCAGCACGGCACTGATCCGCTCCAGGCCCATGCCGGTGTCGACCGACGGCGCTGGCAGCGGGTGCAACACGCCATCGGCGGTGCGGTTGAACTGCATGAACACGTTGTTCCAGATCTCGATGTAACGGTCACCGTCTTCTTCCGGCGAGCCCGGTGGGCCGCCCCAGATGTCGGCGCCGTGATCATAAAAAATTTCGGTGCAAGGACCGCACGGGCCGGTATCGCCCATGGTCCAGAAGTTGTCGGACGCGTACGGCGCGCCTTTGTTGTCGCCGATGCGAACCATGCGCTCGGCCGGAACACCAATTTCCTTGGTCCAGATGTCGTACGCCTCGTCATCGCTGGCGTAGACAGTCACCCAGAGCTTTTCCTTCGGCAGATTCAGCCACTGGTCGGAGGTCAGGAAGTTCCAGGCGTAGGTGATCGCGTCACGCTTGAAATAATCACCGAAGCTGAAGTTACCCAGCATTTCGAAGAAAGTGTGGTGACGGGCGGTATAACCGACGTTTTCCAGGTCGTTGTGCTTGCCGCCGGCGCGCACGCATTTCTGGCTGCTGACCGCGCGGGTGTACGCGCGTTTTTCCTGGCCCAGGAAGCAGTCCTTGAACTGGTTCATCCCCGCGTTAGTGAACAGCAGGGTTGGGTCGTTGCCCGGAATCAAAGAGCTGGAGGCTACACGAGTGTGGCCTTGCTCTTCGAAGAAGCGAAGGAAGGCTTCACGGATTTCTGCGCTTTTCATTAGGTTCTTCCACGGAGGCTGCGGCCAAAGGCCTGTTCGAAACGTCAACAGACGAAGCGACGGCAAAGGGCCGCATTATATCGGCCCTGCGCGCGGGGTACAGCGTGTTTATACGATAGAAACAGTCAATTGGAGCGCTAACCCTATCACTTGCGCGAAAAGTCGACGAATGCCGCGACGACCTGCCCGATTTGCTCACGATTGACGTCCATGTGCGTGACCATACGCAGACGCCCTGCCGCGCTCAACTTGATCCCGCGTTCGGCGGCGAACGTCTTGATGGCTTCGGCCTTGTCACCCATCGGCACGTACACCATGTTGGTCTGCACCGGTTCGACGTCGTAACCCGCCGCGCGCAGGCCTTCAGCCAACAGCTGCGCATTGGCGTGGTCGTCGGCCAGACGCTGGACGTTGTTGTCCAGCGCATACAAGCCTGCTGCCGCCAGAATCCCGGCCTGACGCATGCCGCCTCCGACCATCTTGCGCAATCGGCGCGCCTTGGCAATCAACTCGACCGAGCCGCACAACACCGAACCGACCGGCGCGCCCAGGCCTTTGGACAGACACACCGACACGGAATCGAAGTGCTGAGTGATTTCCCGGGCATCAACCCCCAGTTTGACGGCCGCGTTGTAGAGCCGCGCGCCGTCCAGGTGCAGCTGCAAGCCATGTTCACGGGTAAAGCTGCGGGCCCGCGCCAGATACTCCAGCGGCAGCACTTTGCCTTGCATGGTGTTTTCCAGCGCCAGCAAACGGGTGCGGGCGAAGTGGAAATCGTCCGGTTTGATCGCGGCGGCCACCTGGGTCAGGTCCAGCGAGCCATCGGCCTGCAGTTCCAACGGCTGCGGTTGAATCGAACCGAGCACCGCTGCACCGCCACCTTCATACTTATAGGTGTGGGCCTGTTGGCCGACAATGTATTCCTCGCCCCGCTCGCAATGCGCCATCAAACCCAGCAGGTTACTCATCGTGCCTGTCGGCACAAACAGCGCTGCGGCGAAACCCAGACGTTTTGCCAGCTCGGCTTCAAGACGGTTGACCGTCGGATCCTCGCCATAAACGTCGTCACCGGTGGCCGCGCAGGCCATTGCGTCGAGCATCCCGGCGGAAGGTTGGGTGACGGTGTCGCTGCGAAGATCGATAACGCTCATGAATCTGGCCTCGGTAAGCAGGGGAAATCCCTTTCAAGTAGGAATTACTGCGGTCATGACGACGAATAATCAACCCTTGAGCCGGAAAAGACAGCCCAAACCAGCGAAAAAGTCGATAACAATCATCAGATAGCAGCGATGCGCGGCTCACAAATATGTGTTAAAAACGCTGCGCCGCCAGACAATCTGACGGCAAAACGTTCTCAGGGCGGGGTGCAACTCCCCACCGGCGGTAATTGCGCGCAACGCGCATAGCCCGCGAGCGCTTGGCGACAGGTACGGCAATGACCGTGCATGACGACAAGGTCAGCAGACCCGGTGTGATCCCGGGGCCGACGGTCATAGTCCGGATGAAGAGAGAACGGGATTGACGCCAAAGGGCCGTCCGCTGCATTCGTGCGAGCGTGCGTACCCTGAAATCCCATTCGATTCATATGCCCTGTTTTAACCATAAACAGGAGTCAGAACATGCAACCCACCGCAATCGATAGCAAAAGCAAAAACCATCAGGGCGAGCGCGTTGCGTTCATCCAGGCCTGCTGGCACAAGGAAATCGTCGATCAGAGCCGTAAAGGCTTTGTCACCGAAATGATTGCCCAGGGTTATCAGGAATCGGACATCGATTTCTTCGAAGTCGGCGGCGCCTTTGAAATGCCCCTGCACGCCAAGTTGCTGGCCAAGACCGGCCGTTATTCGGGCATCGTCGCGGCAGCCCTGGTGGTTGATGGCGGGATCTACCGTCACGAGTTCGTCGCCCAGTCGGTGGTCAGTGGCCTGATGCAGGTGCAACTGGAAACTGAAGTGCCCGTGTTCTCGGTATCCCTGACCCCGCACCACTTCCATGCCGGTGAAGAGCACCAGAAGTTCTTCTTCGAGCATTTCCTGCATAAAGGTCAGGAAGCCGCGAAGACCTGCGCGGATACGCTGCACAAGATCCGTAACCTGCGTCGCTCCGAACCCCGGGCGGTAGCCGTCTAAGTCGGAAGATCGTTCCCACGCACCGCGTGGGAACGATCAGTGCGCAAAAGTCAGGCGAGGTTTTCGTCGGTGGTCGGTACGATCAGGATGCCGGCGCGCAAGCCATTCTTCACCTTGGGGTTCGGGAAGATAATCCGGGCGCCCTCTTCTTCGATGATCCAGCGGGTATTGGCGATGTCTTCCGCCAGCAGGTAACCCACGTCCAGTTCGGAAAAGTTCTCGATGTCCGCCGGAAGG
Organism: Pseudomonas sp. S2_B07; assembly: GCF_054668435.1. Classification (NCBI taxonomy): domain Bacteria; kingdom Pseudomonadati; phylum Pseudomonadota; class Gammaproteobacteria; order Pseudomonadales; family Pseudomonadaceae; genus Pseudomonas; species Pseudomonas sp. S2_B07. The sequence continues at coordinate 5,248,346 of NZ_CP162769.1, read as the reverse complement.
TTCAAGCGGAAGCTGTCGCTGTGCTTGATGATTTCCCGTGCCACGCTGTACAGCTGCAAACCGTCCAGTGCTGCTTCGGTCGGTTCCGGTTCGGCGCCTTCGATGATCTGTTTCAGGCGGGTTTCCAGCTGGGAAACGTTGACCCCGGCGTTCTGCCCGAATGGCCTTGCCTTGCCCAGTTCAAGGGTGAAGGACTCGGCGCCCAGCTTGTCGTAGGTGTAGGAACTGAAAACGATGGATGGCTTGTTCTGCAACAGCACCGCTTCCATGCCGGCAGCACGCAGGCGTGCCAGTTCCTGTCGCGAATGCTGGCGACCTTCCTTCCAGGGGTACAAGGCGAACTGCTCAATCTTCGAGCCGCGAATCGCGGTGTGCAGGTCGTAGTGCAGACGCTGACGATCTGGCAGGCTGAAGAAACTCGCCGCCAGCCGCTCCAGCTCACAAGCGCGCAAGGCTTCGGAGCCGCTGCTTTGCTCGTGACGGCCGTTGAACAGCCGATTGACGTCCTGCTCGACAAAGCGCTCGCCTTTGCGAATCGCTTCCGGGTTACCGAACAGGAACAGAATACGTGCGCGCGGCTTCAAATCACCGCGAGCGATGTCATGCAACAGGCGGTCAAGCAACTCGATTGGCGCTGTTTCGTTGCCGTGAATACCGGCTGACAACAGCAGGTCCAGGCCATTGTCGCGCGCTTCAGGTGGCCGGACTTCCAGCGCACCTTCGCTCAACCAGCGCATCCGCACGCCTTCGACAGTCAGTTGAGTCTTCTCCGCCGGTTCACGGCCGGCGAGGGTCAGTTCAAGCAGTTTGCCGAGGGCGAGCATAGAGCGGTTTCCTTAGTGGTCGTGTGCGCAATCCGGGCCGTGCACGTGGTCTTCGTCGCCGACTTCAGCCGGTTCCATTTCCAGTTGCAGACTTACCAGATTAGTCGCCAATGGACGCAGCAGCAGGTTGGCGTATTCAGCGTCACCTTCTTCGACGTCCACGCCGATCAGCAGTTGGCCACGGCCATCGTGCTGGATCCACAGCTCTTTGCCTTGCCACAGGACCGCGACGCGGGTGCAGGAGGTTTCCAGTTGCGTGCCGTCGGTGTCTTCAAGGATCAGCTGCAGGGTATCGCTCATGTTTTTACGCTCTCGTTTGAGACTTTCAATTGATCTGGAATGGATAAACCGCGCCCAGTTTAAGGATTTGCGTCAGTTCATCCAGTGCCGTCCGGCATTCAAGCAGCAATTGCGGGTCCGCGAGATCGTTTTCGGTCATGCGGTCGCGGTAGTGCTTGTCGACCCATTCGGTCAACGTGCCGTACAACGGTGCCGTCATGATAACCCCTGGGTTGACCGCCGCCAGCTCGGTTTCATTCAGTGCGACGCGCAGCCGCAGGCAAGCCGGGCCGCCACCGTTCTGCATGCTTTGCTTCAGATCGAAGACTTTCACTTCGCGGATCAGGCCGCCGGAGCTGGTCAGACCTTGCAGGTACTGCCAGACACGCTCGTTGCCACGGCATTCTTCGGGCACGATCAACAGCATCGAACCGTCAGGACGCGACAGCAGTTGGCTGTTGAACAGGTAGGACCGAACGGCGTCCTCCACGGTGACGGCGGAACGCGGCACGCAGATGGACTGGAATTTGCCGCCGACTTTTGCGAGTTTGCTTTGCAGCTCGGCCAGCATCTGCTCGGTGTCGAGGAATGCGTCCTCGTGATAGAACAACACTTCGCCATTACCTACAGCGATCACGTCGTTGTGGAATACGCCCTGATCGATCACCGACGGGTTCTGCTGCGCGTAGACCACACCGTCTTCGCTCAAGCCGTGCAGGCGGGCAACGGCCTGTGACGCTTCCAGCGTCTGGCGTGCCGGGTATTTCTGCGGTGCAGGGTAGCGGGTATCGAATGCGCTGCGACCGAACACGAAGAACTCGACGCCGGCTTCACCGTATTCACGGCAGAAACGGGTGTGGTTGGCCGCGCCTTCGTCACCGAACTGCGCCACGGCCGGCAACGCGGCATGGTGCGCAAAGTGCTTCTGATCGGCGAACATCGCACCCAGCACGCGGCTGGTGGTCGGGTGTTCGATGCTGCGGTGGTACTTGCAGTTGAGGTTGGCGGCGGTGAAATGCACGCGGCCGTCAGCGGTGTCGGCACTCGGGCTGACCGTGGCGGCGTTGGCTACCCACATGCTCGACGCCGAGCAACTGGCAACCAGCAACGGCATCGCGTCTTTAGCGGCTTGCTCGATCACTTGCGCGTCGGTGCCGCTGAAACCCAAACGGCGCAGTGCGGCCACGTCCGGGCGTTCTTGTGGCGCCAACACACCTTGCTGAAAGCCCATTTCCATCAGCGCTTTCATTTTCGCCAGGCCTTGCAGCGCGGCTTCCTTCGGATTCGAAGACTGCTGGCTGTTGCTCTGGGACGCGACGTTGCCGTAGGACAAACCGCCGTAGTTATGGGTCGGCCCCACTAGACCGTCAAAATTGACTTCATAGGATTTCATCAGCGAGGCTCCACGAGAATCTGTTGTTATAGGCTTCTGGTAACTGTTCTTTTAGACCGGGTCGCGGCCATCGCGGGAAGCCCGGCTCCCACAGGTTCGGCGGTGTTCATACACTATGTATTCGACGCAAATCCGGTGGGAGCGGGCTTGCCCGCGATTGGGCATTACGCCATCTTCACGCCAGGCGTGAGAGCAGCAGGCAACACCAGGCTCGGGGTTTCCAGCGAGGCCACCGGGTAAGCGCAGTAATCGGCTGCGTAATAGGCGCTGGCGCGATGGTTGCCCGAAGCCCCCACACCGCCGAATGGCGCGCTGCTCGCGGCACCGGTCAGCTGCTTGTTCCAGTTGACGATACCGGCGCGGCTTTCCAGCCAGAACTGCCGGTAACGCGCTTCGGAATCCGACAGCAAACCCGCCGCCAGGCCATAGTCGGTATCGTTGGCTTCGGCGATCGCCGCTTCAAAATCAGCGTAGCGGATCACTTGCAGCAACGGGCCGAACAGCTCTTCGTCAGGACGGTCAGCCACGGCCGTCACGTCCAGAATGCCCGGGGTCAGCAACGCGGCTTGTGCCTGCGGCTGAGTCATTTCCAGCAACGCCACTGCGCCATTGGCCAGCAAATGTTCTTGCGCGTCCATCAACGCTTTCGCGGCGCCAAGGGAAATAACCGACCCCATGAAGGGTGCCGGTTGTTGATCAAACGCACCCACTTCAATCGTCGCGCTGACCGCCACCAGACGCGCCAGCAGCGTGTCGCCCCAGGCGCCCTGCGGCACCAGCAAGCGGCGTGCACAGGTGCAACGCTGACCGGCGGAAATGAAGGCCGACTGGATGATGGTGTAAACAGCGGCATCGAGGTCTGCCACTTCGTCGACCACCAGCGGGTTGTTACCCCCCATTTCCAGCGCCAGGATTTTGTCTGGACGACCGGCGAATTGCTGATGCAGGTGATTACCGGTGCGGCTGGAACCAGTGAAGAACAGACCGTCGATGCCCGGGTTTGCCGCCAGGGCAATACCGGTTTCACGAGCGCCTTGCAGCAGGTTCAACACGCCCGCCGGCAAGCCGGCTTCGATCCAGCATTTAACCGTCAGCTCGGCGACTTTCGGGGTCAACTCGCTGGGTTTGAACAACACGCTGTTACCGGCCAGCAGCGCTGGCACGATGTGACCGTTCGGCAAGTGGCCAGGGAAATTGTAAGGACCGAACACCGCCACCACGCCGTGCGGTTTATGACGCAGCACAGCAGTGGCGTCGCCCAGCGGGCCGCTCTTCTCGCCGGTACGTTCACGGTAGCTCTGCACCGAAATCGCAATCTTGTTGACCATGCTGGTCACTTCAGTCGCCGACTCCCACAGTGGCTTGCCGGTTTCTTCACCGATGCAGCGCGCCAGTTCGTCAGCCTTGTTTTTCAGTGCGGCGGCAAAGGCCTCAAGCACGGCAATGCGCTCGGCCAGGGTCCGACGGGCCCAGCCCGGGAATGCCTGACGCGCGGCTTGCACGGCGGATTCAACCTGAGCCGCCGTGGCGCCTTCGCCGGACCACAGCACTTGCTGGGTCACCGGGTTCAGCGACTGGAAGGCTTCACCCTGGCCGGCCAGCCATTCACCTGCGATGTATAGCGAATTCATTATTTCGACTCCCGAGCAGCAGACAACGGAACGGCGCGCACTTGATCGCCGGCGTTGAGTTGAAGACGTTTGGCGGTCAGCGGATCAACCACCAGCGTGCCGGCGGCGAAGCGTGCTGGCGCGGCAGTGATCCGGCAGTCTTCGCGCTTGCGGTTATGAATCAGGAACGGCGTAGCGTCGTCGCCCGGTGTGCCGATGGCCAGCACCAGCGCCTCGCTGTCACGCACCGCGCGAATCTTGCCGGTTTCGCACTCGACGGCCGGGCCGGCGTCGAAGATATCGACGTAGCCCTGGTAGCTGAAACCTTCGCTCTTGAGCATGGCCAGCGCCGGCTCGGTGTCCGGATGGACCTTGCCGATGACGTTGCGCGCGTCGGGCGAAAGGAAGCAGGTGTACAGCGGAAACTTCGGCATCAGTTCGGCAATGAATGCCTTGTTGCCCACGCCGGTCAGGTAATCAGCCTGGCTGAATTCCATCTTGAAGAAGTGACGGCCCAGGCTCTCCCAGAAAGGCGAACGCCCGGCTTCATCGGAGACACCACGCATCTCGGCGATGATCTTGTTGCCGAACAGTTGCGGGAACTCGGCAATGAACAACATCCGCGCCTTCGCCAGCATGCGGCCATTGAGGCCGGTGCGGAAATCGGCGTGCAGGAACAACGAGCACAGCTCGGAGTTGCCGGTCAGGTCATTGGCCAGGAACAGCGTCGGAATCTCGCGGTAGATGTTCAGCTCTTGCGAAGCGCTGACCGTCAGGCCGACCCGGAAGTTGTACCAAGGCTCACGCAGGCCGACCGCACCGGCGATGGCGGAAATGCCCACCACGCGGCCCGCGTCATCCTCAAGTACGAACAGGTAGTCCGCATCAGCGCGCCCGGCTTCGCCGCGAAAGGTCTTCTCGGCCCAGCCGACCCGATGGGCCAGACGTTCTTCGTTGGCCGGCAAGGTAGTCAGGCCGGTGCCGGTGCTGCGGGCCAGGTCGATCAGAGCGGGTAAATCGCTGCTGCGTACGGGACGAACGATCATGCTATCTCCTCAAACGGGCCGCTTGCGCCACCCGTGAAATTTCGCTGCTTTCCAGGTATCTCTCGCTGGAAATCAATGCCGGCGTTAAACCGCCACCAGGCGCACGCTGGCACCTTCACCGACGCCCAAGGCTTCGGCCGCTTCCAGATCCAGGGTCACGGGTTTGCCTGGCGCGTAATCGAGCTCAAGCAACACGGCGCGGTAATCCTGCAACTGGGCATTGGCCACCAGGTACTGACGTCCGACACCTTTGACCGGCTCGCCGATTTTCACCGGTACGACGCGGCTCTGGGCGATCGAACGGATCCCCGTCACACGGGCGTGCAAAGTCGGGCCACCGTCGAAAATGTCGATGTAGTGATCGGTCTCGAAGCCTTCGCGCATCAGGATGTCGAAGGTGATCTGCGCCCGTGGATGCACCTGGCCCATCGCCTCTTGAGCGGAGTCCGGCAGCAGCGGCACATAGATCGGGTAATGCGGCATCAGCTCGGCCAGGAACGTGCGGCTCTTCAGACCGCACAGACGCTCGGCTTCAGCGTAGTTGAGGTCGAAGAAGTTGCGGCCGATGGCATCCCAGAATGGCGAGTCGCCGTTTTCATCGCTGTAACCGACGATCTCGGTCACCACGGAATCGGCAAAGCGCTCCGGATGGCTGGCGACGAACAGCAGGCGCCCACGGGAATTGAGCTCGGCCCAAGGCGACCCCACCAGCTCGCGCTGCACGTAGAAACTGGTCAGCAGGCTGTTGCCGGTCAGGTCGTGGCACTGGGAGAGCACGTGAATCTTGTTATGAATCTTCAGCTCGCGGGAGGCGTGCACGAAGGTTTCATTACGGAAACTGTAGAACGGCTCGGAATAACCGGCCGAGGCCACGATCGCCGAGCAACCGGCCAGCTTGCCGGTGGTCGTGTCTTCGAGGACGAAGAAATAGCTCTCTTCACCGTTGAAGCTGACTTCGGCAGCAAACGAGGCTTCGCTTGCAGCGATCTTGTCGCTCAGGCGTTCAACGTCATCCGGCAAGGAAGTGACACCAATCGGGCTGTCCGCAGCCAGACGCTGTACCTCGCCCAGATCAGCCATTTGCGCGGGGCGCATCACCAGCATGGTGTCACTCCTTTCTCGAAAAACTCTTTGAGGAAAATAACCGGACCCCTTGTAGGAGCGAGCCTGCTCGCGATGGTGGATCAGCAACATTGATGTCGACTGACACACCATCGCGAGCAGGCTCACTCTTACAGAAAAGCGGGCCTGGCATAAAAATTGGGTTCGACGCCTGAAAGTTCAGGCGTCGAAGGGCCCTATCAGGCTTGTGTCAGTTTGGCGGCAGCACGTTCGAAGCGGTCCAGACCGGCATCGATATCAGCGTCTTCAACCACCAGGCTCGGCGCGAAGCGAATCACGTCCGGGCCGGCTTGCAGAATCATCAGGCCTTCACGTTCGGCGGCGTTGAAGATGTCTTTGGCCTTGCCCTTCCAGGCATCGCTCAGCACGCAACCGATCAGCAGACCCAGGCCACGAACCTGAGTGAACAGGCCGTACTTCTCGCCGATCTGCTCAAGGCGCGCCTTGAACTTGTCGTGCTTGGCATTGACGCCGGCCAGCACTTCAGGGGTGTTGATCACGTCGATCACGGCTTCAGCGACAGCGCACGCCAGCGGGTTGCCGCCGTAAGTGGTGCCGTGAGTGCCGACGACCAGGTGTTTGGCCAGGTCTTCGGTGGTCAGCATGGCGGCGATCGGGAAACCACCGCCCAGGCTCTTGGCACTGGTCAGGATGTCCGGGGTCACGCCGTAATGCTGGTAGGCGAACAGCTTGCCGCTGCGGCCCATGCCGGTTTGCACTTCGTCGAACACCAACAGCGCGTTGTGCTCGGTGCACAGGTCGCGAGCGCCTTGCAGGTAGGCCTGCTCGGCCGGCAACACACCGCCCTCGCCCTGGATCGGCTCAAGCACCACTGCGCAGGTCTTGTCGGAAATGGCTGCTTTCAACGCCGCCAGATCGTTGTACGGCACGTGGGTGATGCCGGTGATTTTCGGACCGAAACCGTCGGAGTACTTCGACTGGCCACCGACGTTCACGGTGAACAGGGTGCGACCGTGGAAGCTGTTCAGCGCGGCGATGATTTCGTACTTCTCGGTACCAAAACGATCGAAGGCGACGCGACGGGCCAGTTTGAAAGCGGCCTCGTTGGCTTCGGCGCCGGAGTTACAGAAGAACACGCGCTCGGCAAACGTAGCGTCGATCAGCTTATGCGCCAGGCGCAGGGCCGGCTCATTGGTGAACACGTTGGACACGTGCCACAGCTTGTTAGCCTGCTCGGTCAAGGCACCGACCAGCGCAGGGTGTGCGTGGCCCAATACGTTAACGGCAATCCCGCCGGCGAAGTCGATCAGCTCGCGGCCAGACTGGTCCCAGACGCGGGAACCGGCACCACGCACAGGGATGAAAGCGGCAGGCGCGTAGTTAGGAACCATTACCTGGTCGAAATCGGCGCGTTGTACCGCAGCGTGCTCAACGGACATCGGAGTCTCCTGAAGAGGAACACTCGCCTGAAACTGGCGAGCGATGGGGGGATTGTAAGGACAGTTTTCAGCCCGGCCTTGCCGCCAAGCGACAACTTCTTATAGCGCAAACCCCGGTTTCAGTCGGGTTTACGGCAATGCGACATATAGCGTCGCAAAGGCGCAGTTTAAACCGCCGGCACAGGTTATAGGCAGGCTTGTCGAACGGTGCGGTAAATATGTACCGCACCAGCCCCGTCATCGTCTGTTTTGCTGGTGACTCATCCAAACGCTAAGGGAATAGCGCATGAGTCGACACGAACAAGATCGCCCTTCTAACGCAGCCGGCAATGAATCCGCCACGCAGCCGGACGATCACTACCATCACCTGTTCAACAATCTGCCGACCTGGGTACTGGAAGCCTCGCCCGCCACACGCGACGCCCTAAAAAACGCCTCGCCTGCCACGCCGCGGTGGTACGGCACCGCGACATCCGTGCAACACCTGTCGCTGAAAAAGCTCGGCCAGGACCACTGGACCCAGCGAAATCGCCTGGACTCAACCCTGTCCAAACTGCAAAGCGCACGCGCCTTCGCCGAACCTCTTCTGACCGCGGAGCTGAAAACCCGGTTTGATCTGGAACTGGACGTCAACACCACGTTCCTGCGCCTTTACATCCCGCAAACCGTGCCCTGGTTCGGAGTCAGGACGGGCGCCGCACGCACCTGGACGGTGTCGCTGCTTGATGCCGCCCTGCATAACTTCCAGGAATCGGAAGTGGCGGCTGATGCTTACGAATCGGCATCGACGTTCATTACCGCGCCGTCACCCAATGGGCAGTTCGATACGCTGCCAGCGATCAAACAAAAAATAACCGTCGCCGCCTTTGCGCGGCTGTGCCGGGATCTGGACATCGGCGCCCGGTACAACACGTACCTCAAAGACAATCTGGGGCTGACTAACCCGGTGGCCGGCGCGGTGTTGAAATCGAAGGTGATCGGCTCGCACCAAGCGGCACTCAAAGCGGCGTTGCAAATGGCTCAACTGCGCAAGGACATTCCGGAGGATGCCTGCCTCTCGATCCTGCGCCTTGTGGAAGGGCGTTCAGGTGCGCGACTCAATGGTCAACCGCTGTACGGCCATGACCTGAGCATCATGTCCTCCTCCCTGACCGGCATTGTCATTTTCGCAGCGAGTCTGGAGCGCGCACGCAAAGGAACGCGGATCATCGCCTACATTCCCGACGATCCCGAACATCCACTCAAGGAATACCCGAACACCCTGGCGTTCATGAACGAGCTGACCCGCAAGCTGCGTGCCCCGGCTTACCAGACATTCTTCAGCCGTTTCGTCGAGCACAAGGAAAGGGGGCACTTTTTCGCTGATCTCAATCAACGTCTTCAGCGCGTCACCTGGCATCAGCACACGCGTGGCGACCCATTGCCTAGCTGGCGGGAAACGCCCATCGACAGGCCCAACCTGCGGTTTTCAATGACGCCGTTCAGCGCGGACCTGTGGAATCATGTCTATCAGCGCCAACTGAACAAGATCATCAACGATGCCAGCACGCAGGCCGTCGCCACCGCCTCCGCGGACCGAAACGGGCGCTGGGCATTGTGGGATGCCTTCAGCAAAGTGGCGTCGACGCTGCTTGAAATCGCGTCGTTCGTTGCCTTGCCATTCGTTCCGTTTCTCGGCGAAGTAATGCTGGGTTACATGGCCTACCAGTTACTCGACGAAACGTTCGAAGGCATCGTAGACCTGGCCGAAGGGTTGAAAACGGAGGCGCTAAGGCATCTGATAACGCTCGCTGAAACAGTGGTTGAAGTAGGCACATTCGCAGTGGGTGGCGCGATCGCTGCCGGCGCCTTCAGCCGTTTGCTTTCGCGCGAAGCGGTCGCGCTGGTCGACCCGCTCAAACCCGTCGCAACGCCAAAAGGAAAAATCCGCTATTGGAAGCAAGATCTACTCCCTTACGAACACGCCCAGAGCCTGCCTGACGGTGCAACCCCCGATCAACTTGGCCTCTATCGCCACGGGGGCAAGACGCTGCTGCCCCTGGAAGGAAAACTGTACGCCGTGAAACCCGAAGGCACCTCCGGCGCGTATCAGATTGAGCATCCGACCCGCACCGATGCTTATCAGCCTTCTTTACTGCACAACCACCACGGCGCCTGGCACACCGAACTGGAGCAGCCGCTGCATTGGGATCGGGAAACGGTCATGCGTCGCATCGGCCACGATGTCGAGTCGTTCAGCAACGCCGAGCGCGAGCAGATCCTGCAGGTCAGCGGTTTTCACGACAATGCCCTGCGCGAGATGCATGCCGAACACTACCGCCCGCCTTCGCTGCTGACCGACACGATCAAGCGCTACAGGATCAACCGGGACATCGACACCTTTATCGAGCAGATCGGCAGTGATCAAGCCGAGCACTACCAAAAGGCCGATGCGGTCATGCAGCATCAACTGCTGAGCAGCTACGACGACTGGCCTGTCGACACGCCGATGCCGGCAGCGCAAGACCAAACGTCAACCTTCAGACAACAGACCGCCGAACTTGCCCGGAGCCACCGCAAATCGCTGTTCGATCTGCGCTACCGAGCACTGGAAAAAACCGATGACCTGCGAGTCCAGCGACTGCTGGATGACGTGCAGGGGCTACCCACCGATATCGCCGAGGAATTGGTGAGCAATGCATCCGGCACCGAGCTGAAACAACTGCACAACGGCCGCCTTCCCCAGCGACTCAAGAATGCAGCGCTCAAAGCCATGGAAGCCGTGCGCGCGACCCGAGCTTGCGAAGGTTTTTATTCCGAAGCGCTGGACACCACCGACACCCACCGACTGGCCTTGCACAGCCTGAATTCGCTGCCCGATTTGCCGGCCGAATTACGCATCGAAGTGAGGGACTACTCGGCCGAGGGGACCTTGCGCGACAGCATTGGCCAGCCCGATGCGCCCATTCAAAAAATACTGATTCGCGCTGAAGACGGCACTTACCAGGTTCACCAGGACACTGGCTCGACGCAGGGAAGTTTTTATCAGGCCCTGTTCCGGGCGCTGCCGGAGTCGCAGCGCAACAAGCTGAACCCTTTGATCGCAGACGCCCGGACACTCAAACAACGCATCGCCGAACACGCACTGGACCAACCGGCCTTACGCAGGCTGTTCGCAAAAAATCCCCATCGAAAACCGTTCTATGACCCAACCACCATGCGCCTGCCCGGTGGTGCCGAGGGCTACAGTCGAATCGACCGCGAGACACCGACGCTCAACGACCGGGTGCGCGAGGTTTACCCCAACCTTCCTCAGGAAGAAATGCAGTCCATTGTCCAGGCATTGCAACTTCATCCCGATGGCGCTCGCGTAGAACTTTCACGTGTGAGGAGGGAGTTGGCCCGACTGCATCAGGACCTGCGCGTCTGGGTCAGTGACTCGCCCACGGCTCATCCTGAAACCGGACGCCCGCTCAGTGAGCTGGAGCAACAAGCCGAGCGAAACAATCGCCGGTTGCTGGCCCAGGAAATCCAGCGCAGCTGGCGGCGACAGTCCGACCGGGATTTCGACACCCCAGAGGGGGTGACCCAATATGTGCTCAGGTTCGAACAGCCGATACTCGGTGACTTTCCGCCACTGAGTGCCGACTTCAGTCATGTGTCGCGGTTGTCCCTGGAAGGCACGCGCAGTGCGCAGGCCATTCCCGCGTTTCTAAGGGGCTTCAGCGGACTGCGCCGCCTGGAGTTGCGCCGATTTTCCCTGACCACCCTCCCCGACGCCATCAGCCGAATGCCCGACCTTCAAGCCTTGGTCTTGAGCGATTGCGGCATCCGGGTCGACGCCGCCACCTGGTCGAAGCTGGCGTCACTGAAAAAACTGGCCATGCTGGACCTTTACAAAAATCCGTTTGAAAGCCTGCCGCGCATCGACACGATGAGTGAGCTGGTGCACCTGGACCTGAGCGACACTCGCATGACGGAGATTCCGGCCGGCGCTCTGCAACACCCGAAGCTCGAAACCCTCCTGCTGATGAACAACCGCATCAGCGAGTTGCCTGCCGGGTTATTCGAAAGTTCGCTGTACGACAAGCGCGGCCTGCACCTCACCCACAACCCGCTTTCGAACAGCGCGCGGGAATTGATCAAGCAACACCACTTCGAAAACGCCTACGACATGGGTGTCTATGCTCCCGAAGCCGATATTGATCGCATCAAGGCGTTGTACCCCAGCATGGAAGTCGAACAGGCCAGTGAGTTTGTCTACGAATTGCCGGGGACTCTGGAGGAAGGCCGCACATACCTTACGCGCCTCGAAGAAGAGCTCACCCAACTGAAAAATGATTTGTCTGCCTGGACCACCGATGTTCCGGACCGGCACCCCGTGACGGGTGAACCGTTCAGCCCCGACCAACTCTCTGCCGAGCAAGCCAACCGTGACGAACTCAAGCAGGCACTTGAGAAGTGCTGGCAGCGTGAATCTGGACTGGATGATTTCAACGACGCACTTGAGCCGACGTTCGAGCTTATGGTCCGCCCGGTTATCAATGGCGAGCTGCCCGCCATGAGTGCAGACTTCAGTCATGTTTCCGCGCTGGAGATCCAAAGCGCCGAGGGTGCAACACGACTGGGGCGTTTCCTCGAGTCCTTTACCAACCTCAAAAGCCTGAGGCTGCGCGAGTGCGACCTCGGTGACATCCCCGATGCGGTCTTCAAGATGGGGCGCCTGCGCTCGCTGTCGCTCCCCGAATGCCGGGTCAGCCTGTCTGCGCAGACGGCAAATGCATTGGCGGGCATGGAGCAGCTTGATTACATCGACCTGAGCTTAAACCCGTTGGGGCGTACGCCGGATCTAAGCCAAATGCCCAACCTGTCGACCGTGTTGCTCAACGACACCGGCATCACTGACATCCCCCATGGCCTGCTTCAGCTGACGGATCTGGACTGGGTCGACCTGAGCATGAATGCAATTACCGAGGTGCCCAGCGACCTGCTGGAATTGCCGGTGGAGGTGGCTGAAAACATCACCTTGAGAGGCAATCCGTTTTCGGAGGAAAGCCTGGCGCAACTGGTCCGCTACTTTGAACTGACCCGTGCGGATTTTGGCGTGGACGAGGTCATCAACCAAGGTGAGATGCAGGTTTCGACTTCAGAGGGTTCCGAGGTCGACGAATAACATCAGCCGCGCTCGGACGGCACCGACGACAACTCGAATGGACTGCTGCTGCGCCGCTGGTTGCGATCTTCCCGCGGCGTGGCACCGAAGAAGTTGCGATAGGCACTGGAGAAATGTGGCCCCGAGGAGAAGCCACACGACAGGCCGATCTGGATGATCGACTTGCTGGTTTGCATCAACATCTGCCGGGCCTTGTTCAGGCGCAATTCCAGGTAGTACTGGCTCGGCACACGGTTGAGGTATTGCTTGAAGATCCGCTCTAATTGCCGACGGGACACGCACACGTGCTGGGCGATTTCGTCGGTGGTCAGCGGCTCTTCGATGTTGGCTTCCATCAGCAGCACCGCTTGGGTGAGCTTTGGATGGCTGGAACCGAGGCGGTTTTGCAGCGGGATACGTTGGCGCTCCCCGCCTTCGCGGATGCGCTCGACCACCAGCTCTTCCGAGACGGCGCCAGCGAGTTCGGCGCCATGATCACGGGCCAATACTGCCAACAACAAATCAAGTACCGACAGGCCGCCGCACGCGGTCAGCCGATCGCGATCCCAATCGAACAAATGACTGGTGGCGATGACTTTAGGGAAACGCTCGGTGAAATCGTCCTGCCAGCGCCAGTGCACGGCAGCGCGATACCCATCAAGCAAACCCAACTGCGCCAGCGGGTACACACCCGCCGACAAACCGCCAATCACACAACCGGAACGCACCAGTTGTTTCAACGCACTGCTGAGCGCCGGCGCAAGCGTGGTCGGCGGCTCATCGGCGAGCAAAAACAGCTTCTGGAAATTTTCGAGTTTGCCGGCCCACGGCTCACCCGGCAATTGCCAGGCGCCTTCGGTCGGCGGTTCGGCCTGCAAAAACGACAGTTCGTAAACCACGTCCGGGTGCACACGCTGGGCAACACGCAAGGCCTCCTCAGCCAGCGCAAGCGTCAGTGCTTTAGTGCTGGGCCAAATCAGGAAACCAATTCGATGGGCAGTCATGGCGGGCAATCCGAAACGAGAACAGTGAAGAAGGCATGGGCCAATGCTAGCCCGTAAATGAACGCAAATCTCAAACCTGTAGCGATCAAATGTGGGAGCCGGCTTGCCAGCGATAACGGTGGATCAGATAACATCTCTGATGCAGACATACCGCTATCGCTGGCAAGCCAGCCCCCACAGGGATCGGGGCCGGCCTTCAGGTTGCGAAGCATGCACTATCCCGGTGCACAACGGCAGTCTTGATTACTTCAGGCTGCCCGAGAGGAATTGTTGCAGACGCTCGGACTGGGGATTGACCAGCACCTCACGCGGGTTGCCACTTTCTTCGACGACACCTTTGTGCAGGAACACCAACTGGTTCGACACTTCACGGGCAAAGCCCATTTCGTGCGTGACCACCACCATGGTACGGCCTTCCTGGGCCAGGGCCTGCATGACTTTCAGCACGTCGCCGACCAGTTCCGGGTCGAGTGCCGAGGTCGGTTCGTCGAACAGCATCACCTCAGGTTCCATCGCCAGCGCACGGGCAATCGCCACACGCTGTTGCTCGCCGCCGGACATGTGGCCAGGGTAGGCGTCCTTACGGTGACCCACGCCGACCTTGTTCAGGTAGTGCTCGGCTTTTTCGCGGGCTTCGGCCTTGGACATGCCCAGCACGTGAACTGGCGCTTCCATGATGTTTTCCAGCGCGGTCATGTGCGACCACAGGTTGAAATGCTGGAACACCATCGACAGGCGCGAACGCATGCGTTGCAGCTGTTTCGGGTCGGCCGCCTTCAACGCGCCGTCCTTGTTGGCGACCAGTTTCAGCTCTTCGTTGTTGAGCAGAATCTTGCCTGCGTGCGGCTGCTCCAGCAGGTTGATGCAGCGCAGGAAGGTACTTTTGCCGGAGCCACTGGAGCCGATGATGCTGATCACATCGCCAGCCGCCGCTTTCAGGGACACGCCCTTGAGCACTTCGTGACTGCCATAGCGTTTATGCAGGTCTTGGACTTCAAGTTTGTACATGCGGTCGGTTCTCACAAAAACAGTCAGTCAGTCGTTGAGCAAGCGCCCGTGACGCAGCGCTTCGCGCCCCGCCACCTTGGCCAGCCAGAAACCGGGTTGGGCATAACGCAGCCGTTCAATGGCAAACAGCACCCCGGACGTACCAGCACACACCGTGCTGACCCGATCCGACAACGGATCGATCACTTCAAAAATCTCGTCACCGGCTTCGATCCACTCACCGGGTTTACGCAGGAAACTCACCACACCGGGGTGCGGTGCAAACAGCAATTCGGTGCCTTCGAACGGCAAGCCTTCGCACGCTTCTTGCGCAGGTTTTGGCCATTCGCCGCTGATCAGGCCTTGCTCGGCGAGGAACGCCAGAATGCCTTCGGCGTGAGCCACGGACTCAAGACGACCGGTATCCGCCTGACCACCTAATTCAAGGGTAGTCGCCAGACACGCCAGCGGAATCTGTGCATCCGGGAACAGGCGCGACAGACGCAACCACGGCAGCGAGCAGGCTTCGTCGAAGGAACTGCCGCCGGAATCTTCCGCGAGCAAACCCACCTTCACGTTCAAGTGCGCGGCCAACGAACGCCACTGCGGCCAGTGTTGCGGCAAGGCGTACATGTGCAGTGCCGCTTCGGCGTCGCAGTGCAAATCCAGCACCACATCGGCGGTGCAGGCGTGGCTGAGCAAGACGCGCTGCATGCCTTGCAACTGACTCGCAGCCGGTGGCAATGCAGCAAGCGCATCGCTCATGGCCTGACGGATCATCTGGATATTGGCGTGCGGATCATCACCGAGGTGCCCTGCCAGCTCAGACGCAACCGGCGCGCTCAGCTCAACGAAATCGCGGTTGAAATTCTTGCCGCTGCCGGCCTCGAAACGCCCTTGATGATTGCCCTGCAACAGTTGACCGAGACCCAGTGGGTTGGCCACCGGCACCAACTCGATCACACCGTTGAGCAAGCCTTGGGCTTCGAGCTCGGTCAGGCGCTTTTTCAGCTCCCAGGCCGTGCGCATCCCCGGCAGTTCATCGGCGTGCAGGCTGGCCTGGATGTAGGCCTTGCGCTCGCCACTGCCGAAGCGGAATACCGAAATCTGGCGTTCGCTGCCCAGGTGGCTCCACGGCAATACGTGATCGATGCGTTCCATATCAGTGCTTCCGCGGGGCCAGATAGCCCAGCCAGCGGCGCTCGGCCAGTTTGAACAGCTTCACCAGGATGAAGGTCAGGCACAGGTAGAACGCGCCGGCGGTGATGTAGGCTTCGAACGGCAGGTAGTACTGGGCGTTGACCGTGCGTGCGGCACCGGTGATGTCGATCAGGGTCACAATGGACGCCAGACTGGTGGTCTGCAGCATCATGATCACTTCGTTGCTGTACTGCGGCAGCGCCCGGCGCAGGGCCGATGGCAACAGGATGCGCTTGTACATCTTGTAGCGCGACATGCCCATCGCCTTGGCGGCTTCGATCTCGCCATTCGGGGTGGCCCGCAGGCTGCCCGCAATGATTTCGGCAGTGTAGGCGCTGGTGTTGATGGCAAAGGCCAGGCATGCACAGAACGTTGCGCTGGACAGCCACGGCCACAGGAAGCTTTCACGTACCGCTTCGAATTGCGCCAACCCGTAGTAGATCAGGAACAGCTGCACCAGCATCGGCGTGCCGCGGATCACGTAGGTGTAGAGCCAGGCGCTCATGTTGACGGCGGCGTTCTTCGACACGCGCATCAAGCCCAGGGGCAAGGCGCACAGCAGGCCGAAAAACAGCGACAACGCGAGCAATTTGAGGGTAGTCACCAAGCCGCCGAGGTACAGCGGCAAGGCCTCCCAAATGACGTTGTAGTCGAAGATCATAGATCAGCCGCCCTTACGCCTACCGAGTAGCGCTTCTCAAGGTGACGCAATGCCAGCAACGAAACACTGGTGATGACCAGGTACATCGCCGCCACTGCGAGGAAGAAGGTGAAAGGCTCGCGGGTGGCATCTGCCGCCTGCTTGGCCTTGAACATCATGTCTTGCAGACCTACCACCGAAATCAGCGCGGTAGCCTTGGTCAAGACCAGCCAGTTATTGGTGAAGCCCGGAATCGCCAGGCGAATCATCTGCGGCACCAATACCCGGAAGAACACCTGAAAACTGCTCATGCCGTACGCCATGCCGGCTTCTGCCTGCCCCTTCGGGATCGCCATGAAGGCGCCACGGAAGGTTTCCGACAGGTACGCACCGAAGATGAAACCGAGGGTGCCGATACCGGCGGCCAACGGGTTCAGGTCGATGTAGTCGTTAAAGCCCAGCAGCGGTGCGACGCGGTTGAGCAGGTCCTGGCCGCCGTAGAAAATCAGCAGGATCAGCACCAGATCGGGAATACCGCGGATCACCGTGGAATACAGATCGCCCAGCCAGGCCAGCCAGCGAATCGGCGACAGACGCAGCGCAACGCCGATCAGCCCCAGAACAATGGCCAGGACCATGGACGACAAGGCGAGCTGAAGCGTCAGCCATGCGCCATCGAGGATGACAGCCCCGTAGCCTTTCAACATGATTCAGGTCCTCGAAAGTTGGGATGAAAAAATGGCGCAAACCTCAGAGATCCTGTTGCTTGCGCCATTTCGGACTTGTCGCCGCAGCGTATTACTTGCCGTAGATATCGAAGGCGAAGTACTTGTCCTGGATTTGCTTGTATTTGCCGTTCTCACGAATGGCGGCGATGGCAGCGTTGAGCTTGTCGAGATCAGCCTTGTCATCCTTGCGCACAGCGATACCCACGCCGTCGCCGAAGTATTTGACGTCGGTGAACGCCGGGCCAACGAAGGCGAAGCCCTTGCCAGCGTCGGTTTTCAGGAAACCGTCATCCAGCAGCGTAGCGTCTGCCACGGTGCCGTCGAGGCGGCCGGCGGCCACGTCGAGGTAAATTTCGTTCTGCGAACCGTAAGGCTTGATCTCGGCACCCAGCGGGGCCAGGACTTCGCGGGCGAAACGCTCGTGGATCGAGCCACGCTGCACGCCGATGTTCTTGCCCTTGAGCTCAGTCAGGCCTTCGCTGACTTGAGTGCCCGCCTTCATGACCAGGCGAGCCGGGGTGTTGTAGTACTTGTTGGTGAAGTCGACAGACTTCTTGCGGTCTTCAGTGATCGACATGGACGACAGGATCGCGTCGATCTTGCGCACTTTCAGTGCCGGGATCAGACCGTCGAACTCTTGCTCGACCCATACGCACTTGACCTTCATCTGCTCGCACAGAGCGTTGCCGATGTCGTAGTCGAAACCAACGATGCTGCCGTCCGGCGCTTTGGAAGCGAACGGAGGGTAAGCTGCTTCGATGCCGATTTTCAGAGGCTTTTCATCGGCGAAGGTTGGCAGCGACAGCACGGACAGTGCCAGGGCGCCAAGCAGCACGAGTTTCTTCATCTTGGGACTCCATCGGTAAAGGGCAAAAACGGCAGAGTGAGCGACAGCCCAATATGCGAGTGAGTAGAACGACAAAGCGGTTGCTGCGTCGTAGGAATCGCGTGTTGTTTTCAACACGGTCACCGACGAGCGAGTGATCGGCATTCTAACGACAGGCCCGAAGCCGATATTTCTTCAATGCGACAACAAATTACAGATGCACCGAGAAAGCCGCTTGAGCGCGTTGACAGCCCTGCAAAATCATGCAAGAGCAAAAGACAGTGAACCGATCTACGTTGCAAATTGCGGGCCTATTATTGGCAAACCCTTCTAATCCGGCAAGCTTGGCGTTATGTCTTATTTTTCCAAGGGGATCAGGAGGCGTGGGAATGGGGTTTTGCGTTTCCCAATGCCCCGGATTGGCACGAGCGGTTACACATTCAGTTACTTGAAGGGGGATGGGTAACAGTGGGAAAGGACCGACAACTGAGTCCGATAATTATTGGCTGTTGTTTATGGGGTGCCTGACCTGATCCCATCGCGGGCAAGCCTGCTCCCACAGTGGTCTTTGTTGCTCACAAACTCCATGCCCACTAAAGATCCCTGTGGGAGCAGGCTTGCCCGCGATGGGGCCGGGGCTGCTCACGCAAAAATATCAGGCAATAAAAAACCCCACCAGGCTCACCACCTGGCGGGGTTTCATGTCTCAAGACCCGCTACTTAAGCAACGTTCATGGTCTTGTGCGTATCAATCAAATGCTGCACCACTCCCGGATCCGCCAGGGTCGAGATATCCCCCAACCCGTCGTATTCAGCCGTGGCGATCTTGCGCAGAATCCGGCGCATGATCTTGCCCGAACGGGTTTTCGGCAGCCCAGGTGCCCACTGAATCACATCCGGCGAGGCGATCGGACCAATCTCCTTGCGCACCCAGTTTTTCAGTTCCAGACGCAGCTGCTCGCTCGGCTCTTCGCCATTTTTCAGGGTGACGTAGACATAAATGCCCTGCCCCTTGATGTCGTGCGGTACGCCGACCACTGCCGCTTCGGCGACTTTCGGGTGCGCAACCATCGCGCTTTCGATCTCGGCGGTGCCCATCCGGTGGCCAGACACGTTGAGCACGTCATCCACGCGACCCGTGATCCAGTAGTAACCATCCGCATCACGACGCGCACCGTCACCGGTGAAATACATGCCGCGGAAGGTCTTGAAGTAGGTATCGACGAAACGGTCATGGTCGCCGTACAGCGTACGGGCCTGACCCGGCCACGAATCGAGAATCACCAGGTTGCCCTCGGCAACGCCCTCGATGATGTTACCGAGGTTGTCCACCAGCGCCGGCACCACACCGAAGAACGGACGCGCCGCCGAACCCGGCTTGAGCGCGTGAGCGCCCGGCAGTGGGCTCATCATGTTGCCGCCGGTTTCGGTCTGCCACCAAGTGTCGACGATCGGGCAACGGGACTTGCCGACATTCTTGTAGTACCAATCCCAGGCTTCCGGGTTGATCGGCTCACCGACCGAACCGAGCAGGCGCAGGCTGCTGCCATCAGCCCCCTCAACCGCCGCAGTGCCCGACGCCATCATCGCGCGGATCGCCGTCGGTGCGGTGTAGAGGATGTTGACCTTGTGCTTGTCGACGATCTTCGCCACCCGGGTGATGTCCGGATAGTTCGGCACGCCTTCGAACAGCAGCGTGGTCGCGCCATTGGCCAGCGGGCCGTAGACGATGTAGCTGTGACCGGTGACCCAGCCAACGTCAGCGGTGCACCAGTAGATTTCGCCCGGACGGTAGTCGAACACGCGCTCGTGGGTCATCGCCGCATACAACAGATAACCGCCGGTGGTGTGCTGCACGCCCTTAGGCTTGCCGGTCGAACCGGAGGTGTAAAGGATGAACAGCGCTTCTTCGGCGCCCATCTCTTTCGGCGCGCAGACACTGCCCGCTACTTTCATCAGGTCTTCAAACCAGATGTCGCGATGCTGGTTCCACTTGATGTCGCCACCGGTGCGCTTGCACACGATGACTTTCTGGATGCTGCTGGTTTCCGGGTTGGTCAGCGCGTCGTCGACGTTGGTCTTGAGCGGGATCTTCTTGCCGGCACGAATACCTTCGTCAGCGGTGATCACCACTTTGGATTTGCAGTCGATGATGCGACCGGCCAGGGCTTCCGGCGAGAAACCACCGAACACCACCGAGTGAATCGCGCCGATCCGGGTGCAGGCCAGCATGGCGACCACGGCTTCGGGGATCATCGGCATATAGATAGTCACCACGTCGCCGCGGTGCACATCCTGGCCGCGCAAGGCGTTGGCGAATTTGCAGACTTGTTCGTGCAACTCGCGGTAGGTGATGTTGCGGCTTTCGGAAGGGTCATCCCCTTCCCAGATGATCGCGATTTGATCGCCGCGCTCGGCCAGATGACGGTCGAGGCAGTTGTAGGAAACGTTCAGGGTGCCGTCGGCGAACCATTTAATGTCGACATGGTGATCGTCGAAGGACGTCTGCTTCACCGTGGTGAAAGGCTTGATCCAGTCGAGGCGCTTGGCTTGCTCGCGCCAGAAGCCGTCCGGGTTGACGACCGACTGCTGGTACATGGCCTTGTAGGTCGCCTCGTCAGTCAGCGTGTTAGCCAGGACCTCGGGACGAACGGGATACAGGGAAGCCGCACTCATCTTTCTTACCTCGGTGGAATAGTTGTTTTTGTATGACCCCAGTTGTAGCCGGGCCGGGCCTATAGAACCATTCGACGATGGTAGTAACAAGCCCCTACAAAATGTCCTGAAAAGCCCGCAACCCCAACTACCACGCCTCTTTCAGGGTGTTTCAACCCCCAGTCACAATGCGGTCTGTAGCCGCTGGCGAAGCCTGCGTCCGGCTGCACAGCAGTCGAACGCAGGCTTCGCCAGCGGCTACAAGTCGTACGTCGTCGTAGATAGATGGGGCTGTTTTCGTGGATTGTTACGAAATCTGTCAAAGGTGTTTATCAAATCCACGGCTATATGATTGAAACCCCTACGCCTAAAATCTGCCACGCCAACAAGGCAATCTGATTAACCAAGTTGCAGCCCCCACGAAGGCAGTTAATCAAACACTCCGGTACCCAAGCTCCACACGCAACCCCACAAAGGTTGCGTGACCCCATTCGACCTCTAAAAGGTAAATTTGAAATGAAAGCTTTATTAGTTCTGGCCCTCAGCAGCCTGTGCGCAACCGCCATGGCAGACGAGGTTCCGACTGATGTCGCACAGCAACAACCGGTAGTTGAGGAATACACTTACTCCACCCATCTGGACATCGCCAAAGTTGTTTCCATGAGCGAAGTACCGAATGTATGTGAAGTTGTCCCGATGAAAATGGAATACGAAGACTCCAAGGGCCAACACCATATTCTGAGCTACACCATGATGGGTAACGGCTGCTCCAATGGCTGATCATTCGCCCGCCTCTTAACGGTTCGACCCATCCGCCCCGCCCTTTCAAGGCAGATGCAGCGCCGAACCCAATGCATCTACTTATACGATTGTTTTAAGCATTTATTTGCGCTTTTCAATCAAATTAGTTGGCGTAGCATTCATTCCATACCCAAGGCACAAAACGCCAACAAACCTGGAGCACGACCATGAAAACCAAACTGATCCTCGCCCTGACCCTTTCTGTCCTGGCTGCCAACACTTTCGCTGCTGACGGTTTCGACCGCACCGGCTCGGCTGCCCACACCGCACAAGCAGCTGTCGCTTCTGATGGATACGACCACACCGGTTCGGCTTCCTTTGCCGCCGATGGTGCCGATCACATCGGTGCAGGCAAGCTGGCTTCGGATGGCTTTGATCACACAGGCGCCGCCAAAGTCGCTGCTGACGGCTTCGATCGCACCGGTTCGGCCAAAGTCGCCGCCGATGGTGCTGATCACGTCGGTGCAGCACGCCTGAGCTGATCATCGAGCCTGACTTCACAGCCCGGCTTCGGCCGGGCTTAGTTGTGTCTTGAACCACCGAAAACCGATTCAAAACACAACATGTAGTGAAAAACCGCTTTTTTTGCCTATTTTTTGAACAAAAAAGTAGTGCGTCAAAATTTATGAAAAAAAATCTGCACCGGCGATATCCAGCCAAAGCCCTATAAACCCTCGCTCCGACCGAAAAACCTGCCTTCTCGTCCGCTCCATGCGCGGATTCGCCCCACCACGGCCGCAAAAATTTCCCTATAATGCCGGCTTAAACGGGCCTGCAATATTCCCTTACAGGGATAACAGCCAGTCTGAAGCCCACGCCGACGTCCTCACCGATTTCTGCGCCCCTCAGAGGCTCTCGGAACCCCGTACAAAATTATGTTTATTTGCCTGCGTGTACCGCTGCAAAAAACGCTATCCAACGCGGCCAGTACGGCCGTGTGAAAAACAACCGATCAGTTTTCACACGGGCATCTGGCCCTCACGCAGGAGACGACACGTCATGCTGAGCTGGGACGAATTCGACAAAGAAGACAGCGGCGAAGCCGTGGTAAAAGGCGCTAACGCCGGCCACGCGACCGAAGCCAACATGGACCGACTCGACACCGCTGGTGGTGTCGCCGCTCAAGAAGCTCGCGCCGTTACCGCGAACGACTCTGCCGCCATCGCCCGTGCCAAAGCTGCCCTGGACACCCTCGACGTCGCCGAAGGCCTCGCCGAACTCGAAGGCGCCTCTGCTCGCGTCGCTGTCGACGAAAAGCGCATGATCAACTGCCGCGCCGACCTCAACCAACTCGTACCGTTCAAGTACGACTGGGCCTGGCAGAAGTATCTGGACGGTTGCGCAAACCACTGGATGCCGCAAGAAGTCAACATGACCGCCGACATCGCCCTCTGGAAAGACCCGGAAGGCCTGACCGACGACGAGCGCCGCATCGTCATGCGCAACCTCGGCTTCTTCTCCACCGCCGACTCCCTGGTCGCCAACAACCTGGTCCTGGCCGTGTACCGCCTGATCACCAACCCGGAATGCCGCCAGTACATCCTGCGCCAGGCTTTCGAGGAAGCGATCCACACCCACGCCTACCAGTACTGCATCGAATCGTTGGCCATGGATGAAGGCGAGATCTTCAACATGTACCACGAGATCCCATCGGTCGCGAAAAAAGCCACCTGGGGCCTCAAATACACCCGTTCGATCTCCGATCCGAAGTTCGAAACCGGCACCGTCGAAACCGACAAAGAACTGCTGCGCAACCTGATCGCCTACTACTGCGTTCTGGAAGGCATCTTCTTCTACTGCGGCTTCACCCAGATCCTCTCCATGGGCCGCCGCAACAAAATGACCGGTGTCGCCGAGCAGTTCCAATACATCCTGCGCGACGAATCCATGCACCTGAACTTCGGCATCGACGTGATCAACCAGATCAAAATCGAAAACCCGCACTTGTGGGATGCCGAGATGAAGGAAGAAGCTTCGCAGATGATTCTGCAGGGCACTCAGCTGGAGATCGAATACGCTCGCGACACCATGCCTCGCGGCGTGTTGGGCATGAACGCGGCGATGATGGAGGACTACCTGAAGTTCATCGCTAACCGTCGTTTGAGCCAGATTGGTTTGAAGGAAGAGTATCCAGGGACGACTAACCCGTTCCCTTGGATGAGCGAGATTATGGACTTGAAGAAAGAGAAGAATTTCTTTGAGACTCGGGTAATCGAATACCAAACTGGTGGTGCGCTTAGCTGGGATTGATTTCCGAGCTCACCGCGATTTGACGATTGCCGTCTGAATCGACAAATCTGAAAAGCAAAAGCCCCGATCTGATCGGGGCTTTTTATTCGGCCATGGATACTCACTTCCACCTCACGCCCAGAAAATTCCTACGGCACTTACAGCAGTTTCCACCTCAATGGCCACTCAAAACCCTAACCGTTATGACAGCCCGATCATTGAGGCCTTTGCTACAAAATGAACAGGACCGGAAGCCTTGCCGCGAACCTAAAGTCGGTGGAATTAGGCATTTCTACTTAAAGTTCATTTCTTGCCCGGCACCCTAGTGAACCGTTACCATTTAACGCATATAGGGCGTGTCACTTCTGGGCCGCAACTCACCTGAGCGCTACAGTGCGCTTTTCTATTTTCGTCTTAGGCGCATCGACTAAATCAATGAAATATAAGGATTCTATCCCGGTCATCGACCTCTTTGCCGGCCCGGGCGGACTCGGGGAGGGATTCTCTTCAATCGGTGGCCCTGAGAAGGGAGTACGTAAGTTTCAGCTACGTGTCTCGATAGAGAAAGATCCTGTCGCTCACGCGACTTTGTCCCTCCGCGCATTGTTTCGCGCTTTTCCAAAAGGTGAAGCACCGGAGGCTTACTACCAATACATCCGGGGCGAAATTACTCGTGAAGAGCTTTTCAAGCATCCGGACGTACCGGCAGAAGCAGTGGAAGCAGCACAAGAAGCTAAGCTCGCGGAGCTTGGTAAAATTTCGCCCGATGAGGTCGACAATTGGATCAGGGAAGCCCTAATAGGCGCAGATGAATGGGTACTCATTGGCGGCCCGCCGTGCCAAGCATACTCAGTAGCAGGACGTGCCCGTCGAACACGTGAGAGCCAAGAGGAGTTTGAAAGCGACGAGAAGCACTTTCTCTACAAAGAGTATCTGCGCATTATTCGCGAGTTCAAACCAACGATCTTCGTCATGGAGAACGTGAAAGGCATACTGTCCTCGAAGCACAGTGGCTCGAACATCTTCCAGCAAATTCTCGAGGACCTCTCGACTCCTGGTGATGGTCTTTCGTACAACATCCGCTCCTTAGTCGTCCCTAAAGATGTGGAGAAACCAGATCCACATGACTTTGTCATTCAAGCCGAACGTCACGGTCTTCCTCAGGCTAGACACAGGGTAATCCTGCTTGGGGTTCGCTCTGACGTTGCCTCGAGCTGCCCTGCTCTATTGGAGCGTCCGCAAAAGTTTGTAATGGAACCCAGCAAAACGGTTTTCACCGTTGGGCAGGCTTTATCAGGGCTCCCTCCAATACGGAGCAAAATTTCAAGGGGAGGAGATTCCCTCGAAGCCTGGCTCTCCGCGTTAGAGGAGGCCAGTTCCATCCTTTTCCGATCCTATGAAACTGGCCGCGGGGAATTGATAGACGCTATGAAAAGTGCTGCTGAAGACGCAAAGAGGCTGAAATCTAGTGGCAGTGGATTCGTACCTTGGAATGTAGTTCCAGAAATGAATACCAAGCAATGCGATTGGTTCCTCGACCCACGACTGAAAGGGGTATTACAACATGAGGCTAGGAGCCATATGCGCTCTGACCTGCATAGGTATATTTTTGCAGCAAGCTACGCACGGTTGAACGGCACCTCACCAAAAATATACCAATTCCCTGCCCAACTCCTACCAGCTCATGAAAACGTGTCTTCCGATTCCGTTCCCTTTAGTGACCGTTTCAGAGTTCAAATGGAAGATGGCCCGTCTACCACCGTCGTCGCTCACATCGCTAAAGATGGCCACTACTACATTCACCCGGATCCAAGTCAGTGCCGCAGTTTGACTGTTCGCGAAGCGGCTCGACTGCAGACTTTTCCTGACAATTACTTCTTCGAGGGAAATAGAACACAGCAGTACACACAAATCGGAAACGCAGTCCCGCCGCTTCTTGCTAGAAAAATCGCAGCTGTTGTCGCTTCGATCATCGACGCCTATCGATCAGGAAAAAACCACCAAACGTCACTTGGCATTTGATCGAACCGGACAGATTATCGAGCAACGCAATCAGCGCCAGATAGTTTCGGGGGCAGGCACCCGCAACGACGGCGAATTTTTAGCCTGCCTCAGCCAATGAAGATTCGCGACCTACTAACTCTGCCCATAGTTTTGAGCTTTCTCTCTGGGTAATGGGGCGTCAGAGCGTCTCAGGAATATCTCTCAAGGGAGGAGAGAACGGTCGAGAGAGCATAGCTCTCCATACAATCTAAACGCTTCGCCTACTCAGAGATCATCCTGATTTGCTGTCTCATCAAGACGATCATTGACTTCTCGAACCCAAATTTCGATCTGATTAACAAGCTGAGGAGAATTACCTTTCTGCGAGCCACGGTCAGCTATTGCTGTCGGCTCCTGCAGCGGCGCCGTTCCTTTACTTTACGTGTCTATGACAAGTGGATATTGTGAACAGAGTAGCTTCACTGCAAAGTTCTTCGTTACATATCCATGTAAGTGATTTCTGGTAGGTTTCACGCCCCATTGCTCACCGTGCCGATAGGGACATCTTTATGTCAGCCTTGAGGGTGGTCATGATTTGCACGCCTTAGAGAGCGGGAACATGGACAAGGAATCGCCCCTGAAAACAAACATATGCAGCAAGCTCATTTCTCAAGTCATTGTTGCGGAAGCTTCTCATGATGCGGACGCATGGGGCATGTGGGTAGCACCGTGGTAAAACTAAACCCTTTGCTTCGTATGGCGGTGATTGCTGGCGTAGAGATCGCTGTAAAACTTCATGTTGCGCGGGGTGACGATCTAGATGCCCGGGACAGTGGAGGTGCCACCCCCCTGATGCTTGCTTCCGCACGAAGAAAGAAGGGCATTGTGCGGTTGCTTTTGGTTGCTGGAGCAAACCCAGAGCTGCTCGACTCCAAGGGTCGGGGAGTCATAGCCTACGCGGATAAGGGTGGATGTCCTGAATGCATTGCTCTACTAAGACAGGCACTAGACGCTTTCGGCCGAGTGAATGAGAGCGTATCTGATGACGGCTTCTCACTGCCAAGTGAGTCGACTCCGGGCGATGCGACAATAACAGAAGCATTTCAGACCACCTATAAAGCGGAGGATGAAACGGCGGTAGTGGCCACTCAGGATGAGGTAGCCATGCCCGAAGTTTGCCTAAGCACGGTGCATCAAGAAGCGATGCTGGAGAACACTAATAGCGAATTAGATGACCTGCTCAATTTCGAGTCCGCGATAGAACCACAAGAGTTCTTCGCCCGATCCAATAGCGAATCGGCTTCGGGGTCATTCGTTGCGATCGTCAGTTCGGAACCTGTGGTTTGGGATGACAAGGAGGTGGATTGGGATCTCGACCTGTCAACTGCACAGATCGCCGGTGATGGTATCAGCACTAACGCTGTAGCAGCCGATCACGGCGCAGAGAATGACTTCCTGAAGGTCCGTAACCGCGGCCGAAAATCGGTTAAACGCGCAGTCCTCCAGACCGGCACGCGGCTGTCGATTAATCCGGAGATATGCATCACCTGGGCGAAGGAAACTCTGATGAAGGGATGGTGCTCTTTCGATGATGTCGACCGGCTGGTCGCCCATTGTGAGGGCAATGGTGATTTCGAAGAGCTACGCATTAATCTCCAGCGCAACTTGGAATCTGCCGGCTTCGATCTTTTCGATCATTCTGACGAGCATGATGTTGTGCGATGGGACGCCAGATCGGACATTTCAGACATATTGGCCGACGAGCTAGCTGAAGCGATTGAGGCAGCCCTTACGCGTGAAACGAGGCTGCCAGGGACGCAAAAATTCAGCATGGACAAGTCTTACGAACAGCAGCTGCTGGGGCCAATAGCGAGGGCAAAGCAGGAGTTTCAGCTAGGGATTCTCGCTTCCGAAGCCGCCATCGGAACGATCTTCGATGTCTTCGACAGCATCCGCAACGGGTACCGAGCTCCCGACTCTGTCTCGCTGAGGATCATCACTCCCTCGCGTTTGAACCACACCGAGACGGCCGAAGTCATGGCTGCCGTGGAAGCCCTTAAGTCTTGGCAGGCCAATGGTCGCAGGATGGAAGGTAAGCAGCGAAGAGAAGCGCTTGATGCGCTCAATGCGCTCGATATCTCTCTGGCGTTTCACAAGGATTTGGTCCGCTCCCTAGAGCAAAATATGGGGAGCATCGAACACTCCATTCAGCTGGGCAAACTGATTTCGGTCTATGAGGCTGCCACTGCGCGTCTTATCCGTGAGCATCTTCCCTTTGCTAGGCGTTTTGCGGCAAGGAACGTGGAGGAAGGCGAAGACCCGGAAGATGTTTTCCAAGTGGTATACACGGGATTGCAGCGATCGACGAGGCGTTTTGACTCAGCGCGTGGGGATAGGTTCGTTATCTATTGCACCTTCTGGATGCAACAGGCGCTAACGAGATGGCGTGCAGATGAAAGTGCATCGGTCCGCGTACCTGCGCATCGGTATTACAACTTGACAATGCTTGATCGCGCACTAGACAAGCTCGACATTCGCTCTGACGGCGCTGTTTCGGACAATGAACTTGCCACTGAGCTAGGGTGGACAACTGATCAAGTGCGAGAGTTTCGCAGAATACCCCGTAATGCTGAATATCCCGAAAGCATCGAGGATTGGGATGAGCTCTTACCCGCCCAAGAGCATGAAGATATCTTCGACAATGCAGAAACTGTGAGGATTGTAGTGGATGCATTGGCTGAGTTGGATTCGCGTGAAGCGGCGGTGATTAAAATGCGCTTCGGAATAGGATGCGACGAAGAGATGACCCTCGAAGAAATTGGCAAGTACTACGATTTGACACGCGAACGCATTCGACAGATCGAAACTAAGGCGCTTCAACGTCTATCACTTCCGGCACGCAAGGCCCGCTTGAAAAAACTAATGGGAATTGAATAGCGTGGGAGTTAGAAATGCACCTCCATATGCTGGTTCGATGCTCGAGTCACTTCGCGGGCTCGGCTACTCGCTACCTACTGCACTTGCCGATCTCATCGACAATTCCATCGCGGCGAAGTCGAGCGAGGTCGCCGTTCATCTCGAATGGGCCGGTCCGGAGAGCTGGGTAAGGATCGTTGATAATGGCGACGGTATGGACGATGCTAGTCTTGAGGCCGGTATGCGGTTCGGTGCGCGCGATCCGAGGGCTGAACGCGCTGCTAGTGACCTCGGTCGCTTCGGGCTGGGTCTGAAGACCGCGAGTTTCTCCCAGGCACGGCGACTGACCGTCGCCAGTCGGCAGAACGGTGGACCTGTCGTGTGCCTGCGCTGGGACCTAGATCTCATCGGTCAGGAGTCGGGCCTCGAATGGCCGATCTTCGAAGGGCCCGCTTCGGGATCGGAGCAGCTGTTTGCGCCACTCGAACAGATGGAACACGGCACAGTTGTCCTCTGGGAGAAGCTCGACCGCATCGTGACCGATGGATTCGGCGCCACAGACATGATCGAGCTCGCGGATCGCGTTGAAGCACATCTTGCGATGACCTTTCATCGTCTCCTCGACGGCAATCAGCCAACGCTTCGCCTCCTTCTGAACGGCAGAGGGGTAAAGCCGTGGGACCCATACCTGATGGGACATCCCGGTAAGGCGCTCGAAAGCCCTGAGTATCGCATCCTCCACACCATGGGTGTGACGGTTCAATGCCACGTCCTTCCTCATCGCGACATGCTCAAGCCCACCGAACAGGAAGCCGCAGCCGGGCCCGGAGGATGGACGCAGCAGGAGGGCTTCTACGTCTACCGCAACAAGCGTCTCCTTCTCGCCGGGGGCTGGCTTGGCCTCGGCGATGGAGGCAAGCCATGGCCACGCGATGAAGCCCACAGACTTGCCCGCATCCGCCTCGACATACCGAACAGCGCGGACGCCGATTGGAAGATCAATGTCCTGAAGTCGGCGGCCAGCCCGCCGGTACGACTGCGATCTCAACTTAACCGTCTGGCATCGGAAACACGCGACACAGCGAGGCGGGTTTTTGCCCACAGGGGGCACATTGCGCAGGTGTCAGGCCCGCGCTCGAACGCCGTAGCAGAGGCATGGCAGGTACGCCGCTCGGCACAAGGGACATCCTACCGAATCGCGCGCGACCATGACCTGGTAGCGTCGATCCTGAATCGCGCCGGTGCGCTTAAGCCCGATATCATCGCTCTACTAAGGCTCATCGAGGAGACTGTTCCCGTTCAACGCATCTGGCTTGATACGGCGGAAGACAAGGAAACGCCGAGAACAGGTTTCGCCGGAGCACCTAACAATGAAGTGATGGAAACGTTGTCCTCAATATTCGAAGCGCTGGTGAAGTTTCGCGGACTCAGCCCGGCCGAGGCGCGCGAACGGCTCGGTCGCACGCCCCCATTCGACCGGCACCTCGAACTGGTTGCAGCCCTTGGAGTGAAAGATACGCAATGACGAATTCGAACCTGAAAGCTTTCGATTCAATCCTATCCATGGCGCAGAACATGCTCCGCCTCGCCGAAGAGCGCGCTCAGAGCCCTGTCACTCCGGAGATGATCGAAAAGGAGCTGACCAAGCTAGCGATCATGATGGAGGACGACTTTGCCCTCGTCGATCGCAACGCGCTCGTCGATGAACTGATCCGCCGATCCAGCCGTACGGTGGGTAAGAACGCTACTCTTTCGAGCGGTGAGGACCATGTCGTTTGGCTCGAGGCGGAAAGGAAGAAGAACTGGACCTACTGGCAGCGTTACTCCGAGTACATGGAAGCACGCATCCCTTGGACGGCCCTCGATGCCCTCGACCTTGCTACGGATGAAGTTCTGTCGCAACTCGAGGACCCGACCCGGGAAGGCGCATGGGATCGTCGCGGGATGGTCGTTGGTCACGTTCAGTCGGGAAAGACCGGCAACTACACCGGATTGATCTGCAAGGCCGCCGACGCAGGTTACAAGATCATTATCGTGCTGGCCGGCCTGCACAACAATCTGAGAGCCCAGACACAGATCCGCCTCGACGAGGGGTTCTTGGGTTTTGCCACCATCGCTGACGCTGATGAGCTCCCTGCGGTCGGCGTGGGATTGATCGATAAGGACTTGTCTGTCCGTCCCAACGCTGCAACCAATCGAAACGACAATGGCGACTTCAACACGGTTGCTGCGTCGAGGATGAACATCAGCCCGGAACAGCGGCCATGGCTGTTCGTGGTCAAAAAGAACAAGACAGTACTCGAGCTCCTGCTGCACTGGATCCGCAACCGTGTCGCCAACCACGTTGACCCTGAAACCGGGCGCAAGCTCGTCACCAACCTGCCTCTCCTAGTGATCGACGACGAGTCCGATCATGGATCGGTCGACACGGGCGAAGACATCGTGGATGAGTTCGGCGCCCCGGATCTCGAACATAAACCCAAGACCATCAACAGGTTGATCCGCTCGATCCTCCACCACTTCTCGAGGAAGGCTTATGTCGGCTATACGGCGACGCCCTTCGCAAACATCTTCATTCATGACCGCGGCGAGACACAGGAGCACGGACCAGATCTATTCCCAGCAGCCTTCATCACCAGTCTTGCGGCACCATCGAACTACGTCGGGCCTGGCCGTGTCTTCGGATCGGCTTCCAGCACTCCTGAAGACCTACCCATGGTGCGCCCCCTGTCGGACAACGAGTTCCAGACTTGGATGCCGCCACGGCACAAGAACGGATACCGACCACGGTGGCAGGGGGAGGACTGTGTGCCAGATTCACTCGCAGAAGCGATCCGTTCCTTTGTCTATGCCTGTTCCGTGAGGAAGCTGCGCGGACAGGGCAGCAAGCATTCCTCAATGCTCATCCACGTTACCCGCTTCACTTCGGTACAGAATGCCGTCGTTAACCAAGTTGCGACGTACGTGCGGGATCTGAAGGGTCGCTATACCCGCGGTATCGAGCTTGCGGAGCTCGAGGCCTTCATGCGCAAGGAATATGAAGAGACTTTCCTACCAGGCATGCAGGGGATCCGCTCGGCGCTCGTCGAAGGCGAAGCGTTGGAGGACTTCTCGTGGGCGGACATTCGTGCCGTCCTCCCCAATGTGCTGTCCGACATACGCGTACGCGAGATCAACGGCAGTGCCAAGGACGCACTCGATTATGCTGAAAACGATATCACCGGCCTCAAGGTGATTGCCATCGGCGGTGACAAACTTGCCCGAGGTCTAACGCTCGAAGGTCTCTGCACGAGCTACTTCCTGCGAACTGCACGCATGTACGACACGCTAATGCAGATGGGGCGCTGGTTTGGCTACCGCGACGGTTACCTCGATGTCTGCCGCCTCTACACGTCGCAGGAAATGGTGGAGTGGTTCGGCCACATTGCGGATGCCGCCGAAGAATTGCGCCAAGAGTTTGACAACATGTTTGCGGCGGGAGCTACGCCCAAACAATTCGGGTTGCGCGTGAAATCGCACTCTGTGCTCACGGTGACGTCGCGGGCCAAGATGAGGAACGCTCGCGCGATGCAGTTGACCTACTCCGGCGATCTGCTGCAGACCATCGTGTTTCCCAATCGCAAGGACGACATCACTGCGAACTTCAAGGCTACTAGTCGTTTCATCGCCGAACTCGGCCCCTCAAAGGACCTGAACGACCAGCTCTTCATACCGAATGGCCAGAATTGGAACGGTCACCTTTGGCGAGATGTGCCAGCTCTAAGCATAATTTCGTTCCTTCGGAACTATAGAACGCACCCGGCTAGCTTCCGAATTATGAGTCCGTTGATCGCCGACTTCATCGAGGAGATGAACAAAGGGCGTGAGCTCACGAGCTGGACGGTCGCGCTGATCGGAAAGGACAGCGGTCCCGACGACAAAGACCGCACGGTAGGTGGTTGTTCGGTCAACATGCTGCAGCGGAAGCGAACGACCGAACATGAGGATCGATACTCGATTAAGACCCTGATATCGCCTCGAGATCAGGCCATTGATCTGACGGAGGCGGAATGGAAGGCTGCGCTGGAGCTCAGCCAGAAAGCGTGGCGCAACGACACTGATCGCAACGAAGGCAAGGAGCCTCCGTCAGAACCAAGAGGACCCCAGATCCGTCGGGTTCTCGGAGAAGGCGTCGCCGAAGCAGGCATCCCGCCTCGCCGGGAACGCGGCCTGCTGATGCTCTATTTACTGGATCCAGAGGGTGCTGGCGTCGATGAGCTGAAGGATGCCGATCCAGTCGTCGCTTGGTCAATCAGTTTTCCGTCAAGCACTTCCGAGAGAAGGGTTTCCAATTCAAGGTATATCGCCAACAGCGTACTGTGGGGAGGTCTCAATGAGTGGGTGGACTGAAGAGGGGCTCGCACGTGCGTGGCGAGCGCTCGCACGCCAGGAAGCAGGGGAAGACTGGCGATTCGTCCACCTCACGGGAATTGGCGCTCTCTCGGTCGAGGCGGGATGTCACTTTCCCTTAGGTCGTGAAGCACTGATCGTCTCCTTTCCCGGATCATGGTCGGTCAATCCGGCACGTCTGCCCGAAGGCAAGGGGTTCGACGTATCCAACATAGAAGGTCAGCTTGTGTTCGCCGGAAAGACGGCCATTGCTCTTGTGAGGAGGCCTGAAGGGTCACCGGATATCTTCGCCATCATGGTTGTTGATATCTTGAGAACGCTGGAGGCTGCAGCCGAAAACGCAAGCCGCGACGTGATGGACGCCTTCCTTGAACGGGTCAGGGAGTGGCAGGCATTTATGGCTCGAACGCACCGCCCACTTTCGTCTGATGCGCAGATTGGCCTGTTCGGCGAACTGTGGTTGCTCAAACTGCTAACGGACACTCCCCTCGGAGCGGGGGCTCTCGACTGCTGGCAGGGACCTTTGCGGGCGGCGCAGGACTTTCATGTTCGGGGTGGCGCGATAGAGGTAAAGAGCACTGTTCGAACCGGCAGTTTCCTTGCTCGGATTAACAGCATCGAGCAGCTGGATGGTGACAGGGCCCCCATCTTCCTCTGCGCCTTTCGCTTTGAGGAAAATACTGATGGGGCATCGCTCGCCGGTCTTGTGTCCGAACTCCGCGAAAAGTTTGAACTGGCCGGAGTGCAACGCGGATTCGAGGCGTTACTCATGGTGATGGGATACCTCGACGAGCATGCAGCGCTCTATGGCCGCACGCTGACATTGAAGGACGCGAGAGCGATCCACGCGGAAGGTGACATGCCCCGCCTCACTCGTGCCGCGCTGCCAGCGGCCATCCGCTCGGCGGCCTATGTGCTCGACCTTGACGCCCTCGAAGTCCCCACCATCGGACTCTCGGAGCTGATTAACGAA
Organism: Pseudomonas sp. S2_B07; assembly: GCF_054668435.1. NCBI lineage: Bacteria > Pseudomonadati > Pseudomonadota > Gammaproteobacteria > Pseudomonadales > Pseudomonadaceae > Pseudomonas > Pseudomonas sp. S2_B07. The sequence continues at coordinate 5,214,210 of NZ_CP162769.1, read as the reverse complement.
TTTGGACTGGATTGAAATGAGCCTCGAAGAATTTCACCGCAACTTCCGCTCCGACCTGCATACGACTATTGCAGAGCGAGTTCAGGCAGGTGAAGGGCCATTCCCTTCGGAGGAGCTCGTATTTGCTGAAATGGTCATGGAGCATCTTGCTGAGACAGGGATTTGCGAAGAGTCCGTGGTCTGCCACTGGAACGGAAAGGTCGGCAACGCGAAGCTGCGTATCACTGGCTATGCCCTCAGCGCTGACGAAACTGCCCTCGACCTGTTTGTCAGCCATTACTTTGGAACTGAGCAACTTCAAGATCTTGCAGACTCGGATGCAACAGCCACCGCAAGTGAAGGAGTTCGCTTTCTGTTTCGCGCGGCGAGCGGAAATCTCGACGCAAAAATTGATCCAACCCATTCGGTCCGGGACCTAGTCGCGACCATTCGATCTCGCTGGAGTGACATTGACCGACTTCGGGTGTTCGTAATAACCGACGGCAAGACAAAGACTAAGCGATTTTCCAACAAGGAGGTCCATGACAAGATGGTGGCCGTCGAGTCCATGGACATGGAAAGACTGTTCCGTCATACCGATGGAAAACCTCGGGACGAACTGGCTCTAAGCTTCGTCCAGTCAATCGGGCGACCACTTCCCTGCGTCCATGTCCCTGATCCGGATGCCGACTACGAGTATGCGCTGACTGCAATTCCGGGTCAGCTCATTCGTGACCTTTACTTACGCTTCGGATCTCGGTTGCTGGAAGCCAACGTGCGAACTTTCCTTGGCAACAAGAAGGCAGTGAACAAAGGTATTGTCGAAACGCTTCGTAAGGAGCCGGAGCACTTTCTTGCCTTCAACAACGGCCTCGTCCTTGTCTGTGACGAAGCGGCATTCGAGCGCGCCGATGACGGCAATCTGGGGCTCTCTTTCCTGAAAGGACTCCAGATCGTCAATGGTGGACAGACCACTTCGTCCATCTACTTCGCATCGCGCGATGATAGGTCCATCGATCTGAGCCACGTCATGGTCCCGGCAAAAATTATCATCCTCAAGGGATCGCAAGATGAAGCGCGCGAGCGACTGATCTGCAACGTCTCGCGCTATGCGAACAGCCAGAACGCTGTGAAGATGTCCGACTTGTCCGCGAACCGGCCGTTCCATGTTCAGCTTGAGAAGCTAGCAAACGAGACTTGGTGCCCTGATGGTGCCACGCGGTGGTTCTACGAGCGAGCCGCAGGTGCCTACAATGTCATGCTGCTGAGAGACGGCAACACCCCCGCAAAGCGTCGAAAGCTGCAGGAGATGGTTCCGCCGAAGCGCAAGCTGACCAAGAACGACATCGCAAAGTATCACGAAGCGTGGCGCGGCAAGCCGGATGTAGTGGCAAGGGGTGGCGAGAAGAATTTCGTGTTGTTCATGGAAGAGCTAGACAAGGTTCCGGGAGTAGTTCCCAACCCACTCGACGCACCTTGGTATCGTGCAATGATTGCCAAGGTTATTCTCTTCAAGGCGATCGAGAGCATGATCAAGACGAAGGAGGCGAAGGAGGTCTTCCGCCAAGGATGGGTGAACATCGCCACCTATGTCGTGTCCGTAGTGGCGGATAGACTTGGAGACAGACTTGACTTCGATCAGATCTGGATGAGGCAAGGGATTTCCGGCAGTCTGCGCGAACTGCTTTGGGACTGGGCCGTGGTCGTGAACGCCGAGTTCAATAGGATTGCCCCTGGTCAACAAATTTCAGAAGTGGCCAAGCGAGCGGACACTTGGACAAAAGTCAGGTTGGCTGATTTCTCACCTCCAGCGAACGGAATAATCGAGTTGCACTATCAATAAGTTTTACTACCTAATTCAAAAGCAAATGACTTCTTTTCTGAGCCAAACCACGGATAAGCAGGCCACGAGATATGCCACTGTTTACAGTCCTATACCGCTTTCAGCGACCAGCGTATTTCTGCTTCCAACCTGGCGCCGTGGCTAGTGCACGAGAACATCACCAAGGGCAAACTGCACAGTGATCCGGTTCGCGATGGATAGTGGTGCGAGCGAATTTCAGCAGAGAAAAAGCTAAAATCGAGTGAGGCTGAATCGAAAAAAGTCGAGTTGATTGACAAGCCAGGACGCATGCGTTGAGTGCAGACATAGTTTCCCCAGAACACCGCTCCAAGATTATGTCGATGATCAAGGGCAAAAACACAAAGCCTGAAATGCTCGTGAGATCGGTGTGTCATGAGTTGGGGCTTCGCTACCGTTTGCATAGGAAGGATCTGCCGGGCAAACCTGACTTGGTTTTCCCAAAACACCGGTTGTGCATGTTCGTCCACGGCTGCTTTTGGCATCGACATCCAGACTGCAAGTTTGCATACACACCCAAGAGCAGGCTCGATTTCTGGCTGCCAAAACTGGCGAAGAACGCCGAGCGGGACCTTAATGTTCAGCACGCGCTACTCGCGGAAGGATGGCATGTAGTAATCATTTGGGAATGCCACACCAAAAACAGAGAACTCCTACGCAATGAAATCCAGAAAACATTCGGCTTGAGTGATTAGCCCTACACCTTCTCGACGGAAAAATGATGAATGATTTTGAAGGGTTGACCACCTGATATTGACCCTCTAGGCTCTTACTTCGGCGCCTAAGAAACGCCTCAACCAGAGCGGTCCTCCGCACCCGACAGTCATGCGGCTTTTTTTCGTCTGCGGTTTCTCTACGCCTGCGAGAAAATCCCCGTTATGTCGGGAGTGGGCGAATACAAGACCCGAAAGGGGAATATGTCCGGCCCGTCTCTGGTGGGTTTCTTAGCTCCCGACACCCATAACGAATGCCCTAAGAAAGCAGCCAGAGGTAAAGGAAATGCCTGACAACCTGACCTTCATGACGAAGGTGAATCGCCGTATCAATACGTCCAATCGAGTGCTTCCGTTTCAGGAGGCACGCCATGTCTGAACCACTTATACCGACTCTGTTCACCCGCCATAAATCGCACTTGCATGCGATTCTGGTAGAGAACCAGGCGTGGTTCTGTGCTCATGAGCTAGGCCGGTTGATGGGCAAATATCTTGATGAGCGCATGCTGCGCAAACTCGACGCTGATCAACGACAGATGATGTGCGTGCAGACCTATGACACGGCCGGAGAACACTTGATGGTGAGTGAGTCCGGTGTGTACGCGCTTTTGGTCTATCACTACTGCCCCGAGTATCGCCAGCTTCGTGAGTGGCTGACGCATCAGGTTGTGCCTGCGTTGCGTGATGCCCGTCCGTTGCGTTCAGTCGAGCGTCCGACGCTGAGTGTACTGAGTTGGCCGCAGATGTCGCTCAGCATGCTCCACTGGCAGGATGAGCCGTGGATTCGGTTGCGGGATATGCCCTGCTTGCTGGCGGATGATCCGTTCCATCGCAAGGAGTCTTGGTGGCGCAGGGTTTCACGGTTGGTGCGCGGATTTTGATTGTTCGTAGATCCGCTGTTTGAGTTTTCAGGCAGCGGATTTTTTTGATCAAAATGCAAAGGGCTGCGTCGCAGCTCAGCGGGGGCAAGCTCCTCGCCACAGTGGGGTGTGGAGCGGTTGAAGTATGAGTGATCGAGCCTGCAAAACTTCATCGGAACATGTGCATGAAGACGGCGAGCCATAAGGATTGCGCTGCTGCCCCCCAATAAAAAAAGAAAACGCCTAGAGTCATCAAGGACGCGTCCTACAGCCACGATCAGCCACGATCAGCCACGTTCGTTAACGTCGCCCAGCCCCTTTCCGGGGGCTGCCGATGGATGAACGAAAGGATGATCAGTGGCTGGCAACAAGGACATTCCGCGGATTAAGAATCCGCCCTCCGGTGATGGGCATCACGTCACCTACCGTTACATGACGGCCACCGAATTGGCCGAGCGGGACGCAAGGCAAAAAGCCTACGAGGCCATGCTGGGCAGGCAAGACGCCTTCGAACGCAGCCGTCAGGTCATAGCGGAAAAGCAAAGGCCGGCACAAGCGGGATGTGTCTTCGCTAAGTCCTGCAACCTGCCGGACGCCATCATCGAATACTCGAATCCTTCGGGTGTTGTGCCGACCGACAGTCTCAAGAATTACGGCGAAATTGCCTGGCTCGGCGCTCGTGATGTAGACGATGCCGGGCTGCTGAATCTCGAAACCATCAGTGGCAGTACCGTCTCACTCGGCATCGGTCGACTGGCACTTAGAGCCCCCGCTCTCGCTGTACCTTTATTGGCACTTGAGGCTGCCACTGCCGCCACATTGGCCGGTGTCGTCGCGTTGTTCTGGACGCCAAGCCTGGGTGATAGCGCGCTCTATACCGAAGATCAACTGCGTGCCTTGAAACAGGCCAGAACCCGCGTTCGTTTGCAGGTCGAGCAACAGGCTGATGGCAGCCTCAAGGGCTATGGCTTTTACACCGGCAAGAACCGTGATTGGGAAATGGTCGATGTCGTGCAGTTCACACTGCGCGGCAGCCAGCAGGTGGCGGATCTCGGGGAGGGTGTTGAGCTGATCTGGACGCCAGCCGTGGATGGCTCGGACATCCTCGGGATTCCTGCGCTGGAGGCGGCACCCCAGGCGCCGCATATTTGGGTGTATCCGCCGACGCCGGCGGCGGCCAGCATTATTGTGAACCCGGTGTATCCGCCGGAGTACAAGGATTTCATTCTGGTGTTTCCGGCTGATTCAGGGATTAGGCCGGTTTACATTGTTCTCAGTCAATCCGGTGATCATTCGTATTATGACCACCCGAAAACGCTTCCCGCATTCCCAGATACTGCCCGCGTAAAGTCGAAGTCATCTGTTCAAGGGGGAGGAAGGAAACGCGCTCGTTGGGTTGACAGTAAGGGGCGAATTTATGAATGGGACTACAAAAGTAATGCTGTGGAAAAATACGACAAACTCGGGGTCCATTTAGGCGAATTCAACCACATCACAGGCGAGCAAACAAAACCTGCGAAACCAGGCAGAAAAACTTCAAGAAATTAAGGAATACAGCATGCGCTACCTTTTAATAACTGGCTTTTATCCGGATGACAAGCAGGACGACTCCTTGCAGTTTGAGCTGGATATCGAAGGAAATGAACTCAATGAGAAAGTTGCGCATTTGATTGAATCGAAGCCACTTAATGAAGTGGAACCAGGAGAGCTACTTTTAAACGAAGATCAGGTAATGGCACTATCAAGACTTCTGGGCATCAGTTTCCCAGAGGGTTTAGAGTACTTTATGGGGACTTGCTCCAAGCAATGAAACCCAATGTGACAACCCTCCGGTGATGGGCATGACGTCACCATCCGAACCTGATTCTGCTAGCTGCTCGCGAAGCGGACGAATCAGGTGCTGTGCCACTGAAAAAGATCAGTGGCACAGCGATTCCCGTCGGTCTGGGCTCTCTCGCCTTGGCCGGCTCAGCATTCGCCGCAGGCACCGTCGCAGCAGCGCTGGTTGGTCTCGTAGCGTTGGTCACACCCTCGAATCTGGGCGACAGCTCGCTTTACACCGAACACCAACTCCGTTCGCTCAAACAGGCCCGCATCCGAGCTCCGTTTGAAAAGGCTCTAAAACGTTGTTACCCAGCCTAAGCCGATGGCCACCCATGCTCCCTCGTTCACTTGTTCATCATCTCGCTATGATGTGCGTCGCCTTCCATCGCGTCCTTGCCATGGTCGGAAAGCTGGGCATCAAACCACTGGTGAAGCGCCGCTACCAAGGCTGGATCCGAGGTCTTGAAGGCCAATTCGGCTCCGCCTTCGATGTCTTTGTAGGTGATCGCCATTTGCCCAGGCTTGGCCGCTTTCAGGTCCGCCAGGCCAGGCATGTCTTGGCCATGGATGTGCGCCGGGCCTGAGAAGTCACCCTTGAGAAACCGCTCGCGGATGTCTTGAAGGTGCTGGCGAATCCATTGCACTTGGGCAGCATCCGCAGGCTGTTTGGCGACCACTTGCTGAATGCCGCCTTCAGCGGTCTTGGTGAAGACATGGGTCGTCGCTGCGAGACTGAACGGCATGACATCCTTGCCGCGACCTGCAACCTCGGCTTGCCGTTGTGCGTCATCGTTCGAATGGTTCGTGGTCTGAGCGTAAAGGTTCGCAGCAAGAGCCGAGAGAACGATTGAGGCGATGGCGGTTTTTAGCACGGTCTTTCTCCGATGTGGGAAGGGCGTTAAGCCGATGCTGACGCGTCAATCCAGCAGGCGCTTGAGCGCTGCGACCCCAACAGGTGGCTCCGCCGTCCAGGGCACCACGATGACATCGTGGCTGGTTTGGCCTGCAACCCGCACCATCTGCTTGCGCTCACTGTCCAGGCGCGCTCGCAGCAGCGGGTCATCGGTGTCTGTCGCCAATAGAGACTTATTGACCACCCAGGCAAACGGTTCGATTTTGGCCCTGCGCAAGTCATCCTGCAGTGCCGCCGCCTGAGACACCGGTGTGGCTTCGGGCAGCGTCACCAGGATGATTTTGGTGTAGTGCGCATCTTGCAGGCGCATCAAAGGCGTGACGATGTGGTCCGAGGCGCCGTTGAATTCCCGAACCATCTGGCGGTGATAGGCGCCTGTGGCATCCATCAATAGCAGTGAGTGACCCGTGGGGGCGGTATCGAGCACCACGAACGACGTTCTGGCTTGAGCAACCACGCGGGAGAACGCGTGGAAGACCGCGACCTCTTCGGTGCAGGGGGATCGTAGATCCTCGATGAGCAAGGCTTTTTCATCGTCCGTCAGGGTCGGCGCGCGGGAGGCCACGATCTTGTCCACGTATTTTTGGGTCTCGACCTTGGGGTCGATGCGGCCAACGTCGAGCCCTTGCACATCGGCGTTGAGGGTCGCCGCCAGATGCGCCGCAGGGTCCGTGGTGCTCAGGTGCACTGACTTGCCGTGCTGCACCAGACCCAGGGCGATGGCGGCGGCAATGGTGGTTTTGCCTACTCCCCCTTTGCCCATGACCATGATCAACCCGCGTTCGTCATTCGCAAGCTCGGCAACCAGTTCCGAGAGGGTGTGATGCTCCAGGGGTGAGCGCGTTTGTGTTGCAGCCGTTGTTGGCCTGGCAAGTTCCGGGGAAAGCAGACCGCGGAGCGCGGGCAAGCCAACGGAATCTACAGCCTTGAGCGAAATGTAGTCGGCTGAAAGCTGGCGCAGCGACGTGGGCATCTCGTCGAGCGCCTGCTGGCCGATCGCTTCGATGGCGGCTGCGATCGGGTCATTCAAGTCGCTGCGTTTGAACACAGCGTTCACCACTAAACGCTGGTTTTCCAGACCCAACTCGCGGAGCTCGTCGGAGGAACGCGCGGCCTCGCCCAGTGCGCCTTTGTCAGGGCGAGCCACTAGCACGACGGTGGTCAGGGCTGGATTGTTGAGCGCCGCCAACGCCTGATTGAAAAGTTGCTCCTGCATTTTCAACCCCGAGTGCGGCCCCAGGCATGACGCACCACGATCATTGCCTTCCAAAAATCCGCTCCACGCTTTGGGCAGGCTCAACAGCCTGAGCGTGTGCCCCGTGGGTGCGGTATCGAACACCACATGATCATAGGCCGCGCCGCCCTGTGACAGGAGGTGGGAGAACTCATCGAACGTTGCGATTTCGGTCGTGCACGCTCCCGAGAGTTGCTCACGCACCAGAGCAATATCTTGATCGCTGGCCTGGGAGCCCATTTGCTCGACCACCCGGGCCCGGTAGTCGATGGCAGCGGTCCCGGGGTCGATGTTGAGCACGAACATTCCAGGCACATTCGGTACCGCTACAGGCTGATTGCTCAGCTCGACACCGAGCATCTCATCAAGGTTCGAGGCCGCGTCTGTGCTGACCAGCAGCACCTTCTTGCCTGCATCAGCCAAGGCGATTGATACCGCTGTGGAAACCGACGTTTTGCCAACCCCGCCCTTGCCAGTGAAGAACATATATTTGGTGGGTTGAGCGAGCAGTTTGATGGTGGACTGCATGGCACGCTAGCCTCGCTGCGGAGCACAATTGAGGCTCAGAGTTTAGACCGATGTTCAGCACATCCAACTTTATCTGGAAAACAGTCAGTGCAACCCGCCGCAGCTCCCGCTATTAATACCCTTCCCCACTCAAGGACCCGAGCCTGCCATGAAATTCGACCTCGCCTATTGCCTCAGCCTCGACGACAAGCTGTCGATCTATGACGTGCGCGATCTGAATTTCGACGAAACCATGGCGTTCGACTCCGCCAAAGAGCACTTCCAGTGCCCCAACGATGCCTGTCGCTTGGCGTTCGATGCGGCCAATGTGCTGACAACCTTCAACGCCAAAAACGTGAATTACGTCCGCACCCCGCACTTCAAGAACACCCCCGGCACCCGGCACATGGCAGATTGTCCTTATGCCAGTCTCAAAGCCTCGGCGTCTGGTGTGGACGCGGACGGTGCGGAAACGGATGACAGTCGCGAGGAGCATTTCCCGTCGGAGTTGTTGCTGACTCGGCGTCAGTATGTGCGTCAACCATCGAACCCGGCGGGGACGGCGGATGAAGTTCGAGACATCCCGAAAACCATTTCGGCGGACCATCACACAGAACACCCGACCCGCGAATCAGCACCCGACAAGACCAGTGTCTTCGCCCACCCGGTGGAGTGTTTTGTGTCGAACTTCGAGGACAAGGACCTGCTCAAGCGCATGCCGCTGAAGATTGGCGAGCACACGGCGCCTTATGGGTCGTTCTTCAAGAAGATCGAATACCTGACGGACAACAAGGGGCTGATTTACTGGGGCAAGATCAAGGAGATCAAGGATTACACCCAGAGCTTTCGCATCGATTTCGAACAGAAGGTCTGGTTCAAGCAGGCGGATGAGGCGAAGAAGAAGCCGTATTCAGTCAACGTTTACTTGAGCAAGAAGCTGATCGACAACTACCGCAAGCGCAAAGCGTTTCTGGAAGAGATCAAGCACGCCATCGAGAGCGGCAAGGATTTGTATTGCTTCTTTTATGGCGTGACGCCGGAGTTGAAGCAGGTGCCAAGCAAGAAAAACCCCGAGCAGACGTTCGGGGTGTTCAGTGCGAATATCGAGAACCTGGATCACTTTAATATTCGGGAAGCGCCGGGGTTGGCGGGTACGCAATCAGGGCAGCTGTAGCGCAACGCCGCCGGGGTGTTGCTTGATCAGGCTATACGGCAGGACACCCCAGCCCACATTTCCACACACTGCGGCCACGTGAGGAAAGGACGGATCTAACTTGATCCCCTGCTCGGTGAAATACCAGGAAGGAAAACTCCAGCGGTCCTCGTCATCGTAGTCGCAGTCGTCGTCCCCTTCTGGCGTGACCGTCATTTGATTGGGATAGAGATTAAGCAATTGAGCCACCAGCCACGGCGCCAGCTCTTTGCCGCGGTAATCAGAATAGGCACTGAATGACTCAGACGAAGAAATGTAGGCGTCGTAGTTTTCCTCGTAGTGCAGCGGTTTTCCCTGTCCCACCCACAGCACGTCATCAAGCGTCAGAGATTGGCCCGTTTTAGCATCCAGGTTGAGTGAGTCATTGACCTGATCCGGGTAAGCACCGCCACAGAAGTACTCGGTTGAGACACGGACGCTCATGACGTTCGGCGTCATCCACAGAGGCTGGCTCGTCTGTGCGTAGTAGGCGTCAGCGTAGTTAGCGAAGCATCCGTAATACCCCACAACCTCCTGCCACAAACGGCCCATCAATTGCTGATTGATACGCTTACGCTCCTCAGCGTTGTAGCCCGAAACCACTTCAAACAGCTCGGCTTTAGATTGTGGGTCGCGCCACCATTGCAGCGTGTAACCCATGAAGGTTTCAGTCTTGCCTTGTGTAAGCTTCATACCCTGCAAGCGTAGGTATTCATAAGGCGCCTTGTCGTGAAGCCTGGCGAGATAGGGCAAGGTGTCAGCGGGAATCTGAGGAAGGTTCGCTGGCTGCAGATCAATCTTCAAGACTTTGCCTTTAGGGCTAGTCCATTCTCCGGACCAGCCGCTGGACTTTGGTTGTAAGCGAATTGTCGGAAAAGGTTTGTGCTCTCCATATCGCTGGTCACCCTCTTCCAGCACAAGTGCTTTTCCTTCCTTTGAGCCACTAAGCACCAAGTCCTTGCGGTACTTTTGGTAAAAGTAACGACCCTCACTGCCATCGGCGCTCACCTCCAGCACAATCGGCATTTTTCCCAGAGTCCCGGTATAGACCTGCCTGCCGCTGTCGGCCCACAACATCGTAGAAAACGTGGAGCACACCAATACGACAATGCCAGCAAGACGAAACAGTCCTTTAAACATCAAATCATCCTTGAATGCAGCGAGTATTGGCTCGCAAGAAAGAGCGGCGGATTATGGCGAACCCGTGTTCGAGAATCGATAAAAAGCTGACTTGATAACGATCAGCTCAGGCACATGCTGACCATCACCAACACCAGCAACCCCACATAGACCTGCGCATGCACCCGATCCGGTATCCGCCCGATCCACGGTGTGGCCAACCGAATCCCCACCAACGATCCCATCGTCAACACCGCAAACGCCAGCAGATCCACATAGCCTATAAACCACGGCCCCAGATCAAACTCAGCAAACCCCGCCATCGCCATGTAAGTCAGCGTCCCGGCCAACGCCACCGGCAGGCTCAACGGATTGGCCATGGACGTCGCCTGACTCATGCTCAGCCCGCACCGTCGCAACAACGGTACGGTCATGACGCTGCCACCCACGCCGAGAAACGTTGCGATCACGCCGATTCCTGCGCCACCACCCGACACTTCTGCCCTCCCCAATCGTCGTGGGATTGCGGTGTCGGACGCTGTCAGAAAACCACGTCGGAACAGGCAATCCACAATGGTCACGCCCAGGTACGCGATGAAGGCATAACGAATCACCTCACCACTTACCCACATCGCGGCGAGCGCTCCGAGGATTGCGCCCAGGCCGATGAACCCGCCCAGCGGCCACAAATAATGACGAATGAGATTACCGGCGCGACGGTGTTTGCCGGTGGCGATCAATGCGTTGACGATCATCACACAGGTCGAAGTCGCTACGGCAATGTGCATCGCCGATTGGCCTATGGGATCGTCGGCGCCATGGCTAGCCATGAGCATGCGATAAAGCAATGGCACGACGACGAAGCCGCCGCCAAAACCGAACAACACCGCAGTGACGCCAGTCATGCACCCGAAAAATGCCAGCAGGAGATAAAACATTGCGCGTCGTCCGTTGATTGAGAGCGGTCGACGATAGAGCGATGCGCCTTGGCCTGCTTCAGCAAGTCAGCCAATAATGTTCGCGTTTACGCCAACTGCTGGAAGCCGCTCGATGCGCAATGTTTCGATTGATCTACTGGATGACACGCCTCGCCCGGTGGTGGCGATCGGCACGGATTATTCCCACGGCCATGTGTTGCCTCGTCATACACATCGGCGGGCGCAGTTGTTGTATGGCGCCACCGGGGTGATGCAGGTCAGCACGCATGACGGCAATTGGGTGGTGCCGCCACAGCGGGCGGTGTGGATTCCGGCGGGGGTGGCGCATGAGGTGTTGATGCTGGGGGTCAGCACATGCAGTTTGTACATCGAACCTGGTGCGGTTCACCTGGGGTCGCGTTGCCAGGTGATCAATGTGTCGCCGTTGATGCGGCACTTGTTGATGGAGGCGGTGGAGATCCCACTGGTGTACGACGAGGCCAGGCGCGATGGCGCGCTGATCGACTTGCTGCTGCATGAACTGGCGCGCAGTGCTCACTTGCCGCTGCACATTCCTTTACCGGTCGATGCGCGGTTGCTGGGGTTGTGCCAAGGCTTTTTGCAGCGGCCCGATGCGCATCAATCGCCGCAGCAATGGGCCGATCAATTGCACATCAGCTTGCGCACGTTCAATCGGCTGTTCCGCCAGCAGACTGGCCTCAGTTTCAGCCAATGGCGCCAGCGGGCCTGTGTGGTGTTGGCCCTGGCGCGGTTGGCGGCGGGGACGCCGGTGACGCGGATTGCGCTGGATTTCGGTTATGACAGCCCTGCGGCATTCTCGACCATGTTTCGCCGCCTATTGGGGCAAGCACCGTCCGTCTGGATGGAGGGGGCGACATAGCAAAAATCAAAAAATGAGTTTGATCCGGGCGCAAAACAACTGTACAAAACAACAGTACTTTTTTGGATTAGCACTCTCGAGCCCGGAGAACACCATGGCCTCTATTGCGATGAAAATCACCCTGGAACGTATCGCCCTTTTCCAATTCACCCCGGCCCATTGCGCCCAGGCCCGAGCGATGCTGGGTTGGAGCGTGGAAGAGCTTTCGGAGGAATCCGGTGTCTCCGTGGACGCCATTGTGCGATTCGAGGCCGAACGCGATGTGCTGGATGTCACCCGGCTGGCGTTGGCGTATCGGTTTGAATCGGAAGGCCTGGTGTTCTTCCCCGGATTTGCGCCGGGTCGAGGGATGAATGTGAAAGGGTCGACGCCTGATCCGGTGGGTCGGGCGGACTACGCGATGGTTGAGTGAGGAGTCAGCAGATGAATGGAATCAATGAATGCGACAGGCGCGGTCATCCGTCTTTGGGTGATATCGATGCGGGGCAGATGAGGGCAAAGGCCGAATACCTCATGAAGATTGGCATGCTGCTGGATATCGGTCAGTTGGGCAAGGCGGAAGCGGCGCAAAGGCTGGGGCTGTCAGCCGGGGAGCTGGATGAAATTCTCGGTGGGAACGTTCGCGATCTGACAGTGGCGAAGATTGTGGGCCGCTCCATGGCGAGCGGCCCGACGGTGGAGGATCAGGCGTTCTGATGCCTGACTTGATCACGCTGAAATGACCGTCCCCGTTGAGACCCTACTGCTCTTCAAAAGCCGGATTCTGGCCTTCTAACGATGCTTGCTCATAGCTGTAAGCCAGCGCCAGCAGTTGGGGTTCACTCCAGCGCTGGCCGAAAAAGAACACAGACGTCGGCTGCCCATCACTGCTCATGCCCGACGGGACGGTAATGGCGGGGTAACCGGCGACGGCGGCGCTGAATTGCGAGTAGCCATCGGCATCGGCGAACAATGCGTCCAGGTGATGTTCAGTCATTTGCTCATCAATGGCAGCCTTGAAACTGGCATTGAGGATGCCGAACATCTCGGCGGCCTGCGAGGGGGTCATGTCCAGTTCGTTGATGTCGTTCAGCATTTGCTGCCCGTAGCCTTCGGCGCCCGGGTTAAGTTCGTTGAAGTCGATCAACTGTTGAAGCGTCTGAATCGGCAAGCCTGAACGACTGGCCAGGTACTCGGGCAGTTCATGTTTCATGCCTGCCATGAGGGCGTTGAAGTAGCCATCGATATCAGGCAGTCGAAGTGTCAACGGCACCAGGGTCGCGCCTTGCTCTTCCAGTGTGGCCAGGGCCATCAGGAATTCAAAACCAGGTCGAAGAACAGTGCCGTTCGTGCCGACGTACTCAGTCGGGTAACCGATTCTTTTGCCTTGCAGCGCGTCGGTGGTAAGCAGCGCGGTGTAGTCAACGCCGACGGGGGCATCGCGGGTGACCGGGTCACTGGCGTCAACGCCTTGCAGGGCATTGAACATCAGCGCGGCATCGCGGACGGTCCGAGAGAGGGAGCCCGGCGTGTCTTGCAGACGTGTGATGGGAATGATGCCCGATCGGCTGAACAGACCCAACGTAGGCTTCACGCCCACCACGCCATTGGCCGAAGCAGGGCACGCGATGGAACCGTTGGTTTCGGTCCCCATGGCCAACGGTGCGAAACCGGCGGCAACACCGGCGGCTGAACCCGAGCTGGAACCGCAGATTTCGCCGTTCAACACGTGGGGATTTTTACCTTGGCCACCTCGGCCACTCCAACCGTGGGGCAAGCCCATTTCCCGGACGTAAGCCCATTCGCTCATGTTGGTTTTGCCGAGAATGACGGCACCTGCGTCACGCAGCTGTTGGACCACAAACGCGTCGTTCGCAGCAGGCTGACCGACCATGGCCAAAGAACCCGCGCTCGTTTGCATCTGGTCCGCCGTGTCGATGTTGTCCTTGAGCAGAACGGGGATGCCGTGCAGCGGGCCACGCACTTTTCCGTCCTGACGCTCCTGGTCCAAGGCGCTGGCAATGTCGATGGCCTGGGGGTTGAGCTCGATAATCGCGTTGATCGACGGCCCTTGCTTATCCAGCGTGTGAATACGCGCCTGCAAATATTCCACCAGGGCGACAGAGGTGAGTTCGTTACGCGCCATTCGCTCGGTGAGCTCGCTGACGCTCGCATATTCGAGCGGCTGGGCAGTGACGGAGGCATTGTTGTCTGCCAATGCAGGCCCGGAGACCGATAGCAGAATGATCTGCGCCAGCGCCGTCATGCGGTTTTTTAAAATGTCCTTCATTTACAGCATCCTTGTTATGGCTAATCACGGGCGAGTCATTTCACCCACCGCACAGCCTACCGAATACGTAGGAAACGGCTGTCAGTTACAAGGAGCTGTCAATGTAGGAAACGTCACCCTGACTTGTAGCCGCTACAAGCCAAACGCCCTTCTTCCTTCACCGTACTTTCCATTTCCGACCACCATGCGGCCCCTCGCTGTGGGTACATGATGTTAAACGCCTCGCCCATTTGCGGCGTAGTGATCGACACATTGCGCTCCCAGGCCAACGCCAAAATCCGGTCGAAGGGCTCGAACCAGGGGTGCATCGACAAGTCGAAGGTGCCGTTGTGAATGGGCAGTAGCCAGCGTCCTTTGAGGTCGATGTGTGCCTGCAGGGTTTCTTCCGGCTGCATGTGAATGTGCGGCCATTCAACGTTGTAGGCGCCGGTTTCCATCAGCGTCAGGTCGAACGGGCCGTACTGTTCGCCGATGCGTTTGAAGCCGTCGAAATAGCCGCTGTCGCCGCTGAAGTAGACCCGAGTGTCGCCGTCGATCATCACCCACGAGGCCCAAAGGGTGCTGTTGCCGTCGAACAAACCGCGCCCGGAAAAGTGTTGTGAAGGGGTGGCGATGAACTGGATGCCGTCGACCTCAGTGCCCTGCCACCAATCGAGTTGGCGCACTTTGCCGGCCTCCACGCCCCATTTGATCAGCGTGTCGCCGACGCCCAGCGGGGTAAGGAAGTACTTGGCCTTGTCCGCCAGTTTGAGTACCGCGCGATAGTCGAGGTGGTCGTAGTGATCGTGAGACAGGATCACCGCTTCAATCGGCGGCAATTCTTCCAGGCTGATCGGCGGCTGGTGGAAGCGCTTGGGGCCGGCCCATTGCACGGGTGAAGCGCGCTCGGCGAAGACCGGGTCGGTGATCCAGAATTTGTCCCGCAGCTTCAGCAGGACGGTGGAGTGGCCGAGGCGGTAGACGCTGTGGTTGGGCGCTGCGATCAACGCCGCCTGGGTCAGGGCTTGTACCGGCACTGAGGCCGCTGGGCGGCTATTGCGCGGTTTGTGGAAGATCATGCTCCACATGATGCGCAGCATTTTGTGAACGCCTTCACGTTGCACGGGCACATGGTTTTGAAAGCGCCCTTGTGCCTGATGGGAAGCTTCAGGCGTAGGGGCGTTATCCGCAGCGGAAGTAGAAGTGGCCATGACTGAGTGACTCCAGAAAAACCGCAAGATGGCAGTTCTTCACGGTGGGACGATAAATGGCCAAAGCACGCACGCATCAGCCGGAGATCTATTTTTCGCTGGGCAGGATTAACAAAACGTTACACTGCACAGTGTAGTTTCTAGGTTGCATCAAAGCCGATGACAAGTAAACTACCGAGTGTAACTTTCCTTTGCCTCCTGCCGAAGCGTACTTATGACAGCTCCACAGCGCCTCACCGACCGAAAACGTGCAGCCATTATCCAGGCGGCGATTGTCGAATTCCGTGCCAACGGTTTCGATATCACCAGCATGGACAAGATTGCCGCCACTGCCGGCGTGTCGAAGCGCACGGTGTACAACCACTTCCCGAGCAAGGAAGAGTTGTTTGCCGAAATCCTCAATCAATTGTGGGCGCGGGTACTGTCAGATCAGGAAACGTCCTACCGCCCTGACCTGCCCTTGCGCGACCAGATGCGCGTGATGTTGCAGGCGAAAATGCAGACGCTCGGCGATGACAATTTTCTCGACCTGGCGCGGGTGGCCATCGCCGCCACGATTCATTCGCCCGAGCGTGCGCAGAACATGGTCGCCAGAATGGGCCAGCGTGAAGAAGACCTGACCGTGTGGATTCGCACGGCACAGGCCGATGGTCGATTGAAACCGGTCGACCCCGCGTTTGCCGCCCAACAGATTCAGGGGATGCTCAAGTCCTTTGCGTTCTGGCCACAGATTTCCATGGGGTTGCCGGGGCTGTCACCGCAGATGCAGACCACCGTGGTGGAGTCGGCGCTGGACATGTTTCTGGCCTGTTATCAGGTCTGCGAAAAATGACACGGTCCCGCCCTTCCTCTGCAGGGCTCGGCGCTCAATAAATCAGTGCGATGTGTTTCAGAATGAAACTGGCGTGGGGGCTATAGTGAGCGTCAGTCCCAGCGCCATGCAGAGAGCATCATGACCACCCCAACCGCTGATAAAAAACCCGTCGTCGATCATTTACGCTTCCATCGCGCTCACGCCCACCTCGCGCCTACTTTCGGCAACGACAAATTTGCCCTGCGCGCCGAAGCCTTCGCGCGGTTCTTCGGCACGCCGACCTTTCTCGGGGCGCAGACGCTGATCGTGGCGGTGTGGATATGCCTCAATATCTTTGGCGTGACCCATTTCGACGTCTACCCGTTCATCCTGCTCAACCTGGCGTTCAGCCTGCAAGCGGCTTACGCCGCCCCACTGATTCTGCTGGCCCAGACCCGTCAGGCGGCGCGTGACAAAGCGCAATCCGATGCCGATGCGCAACACCGTGAGGCCATCGCCGTGGCCAACAGCGAACGTCAGGCCGAAGCTGCAAAAAACAACGCGCAATTGATGGAGTTGCTCGAACAAAACACCCGGCTCACCGAGATGACCAAGACCCTCACCGAGCGCATTGAAAACCTGACCTCGGAAATGCATCAGCACTTCGTGCGCAAAGAGCCGCCCAAGGTTTAACGCGCGCTCAAGGCAATCGCAGCGCCTGCCCCAACTCATCAAACAGCGTCACCACAGAGCGCAATGCGCGGCAGTCTGGACGGGTCAGCAGCCAGAGCGCGGTGTCGTAACCGTCCAGAGGAGCGGTCAGTGGCTGCAACGTGTCGCCGATCAAAAAGTCCGGCAAGGCCGCCACCCCTAACCCGGCCCGCACCAGCTCGGTCACTGACAGCATACTGTTGCAGCGATAGGCCGGCGTGACGCCCGGCAAGTGCTGACGCCGCCAGGCAACGGTGGGATGGTCAGGCAGGAAATCGTCAGGCGCGATCCAGGTCAGCGAAGCCAAATCTTCAGGGTCGACAGACTTCAGATACCGCTGACTGGCGCACACCCGATAGGAAATGTCCGCCAGACGTCGACCAACCAAATGCTCGGGCGGTGTGCGCGTCAGGCGCAACGCGATGTCAGCATCGCGGCGGCTGAGGTTGGCGAAGTCGTTGGAGGTGCTCAGCTCAATGGTTAGTGCCGGGTAGGACGGCATGAACTGCGCCAGCGCCGGCAGCAGCAACCCTTGCAGGACCGAATCGGTGCAGGTCAGGCGAACGGTGCCGCTGATGACTTCCCCGCCCTGCTCCACCCCGATTCGCGCCGCGTCCAACGCTTGTTCTGCGCGCTCGGCCTGCTCGGCCAAGGTTTGCGCGAGCGTCGTCGGCAAATACCCGGCGCGGCTCTTTTCGAACAGTTGTTGCCCCAATGCCGCTTCCAGTCGGCGGACGGCGCGAAACACCGTTGAAACGTCGACTTTCAGCAAGTTCGAAGCCCTGGACAGCGAACCGCCACGCACCAGCGCGAGGATCAGGGCCAGGTCGGGATAGTCCAGCCGATAGTGCGTCGCTGCATTGATCATTTGGGATAACGCCAATATTGAGTGCGTGAACGCCAATCTATAGTGGCTGCCAGGAATCAACAAGCCGAGAGAGCACTCATGGAAACCCCCTTAATCCGCATCGCCCTGATCGGCGACTACGACCCTCAAATCACCGCCCACCAAGCCATTCCCGTCGCCCTTGGCATGGCTGCCGAAGAGTTGAAGCTGGACGTGCAATTCCAGTGGCTGGCCACTGACCAGATCAACGCCGACACACCGCTGCAAGGTTTCGAGGGTTTCTGGTGCGTGCCCGGGAGTCCTTATCGAGACATGGACGGGGCGTTACGGGCGATCCGCTTTGCCCGAGAGCAGCAACGGCCGTTCCTCGGCACCTGTGGCGGGTTTCAACATGCGGTTTTGGAGTACGCCCGCCATGTGTTGGGCTGGGAAGATGCCGAACACGGCGAGACGCATCCTGATGCCGCACGGGCGCTTCTGACCCCGCTGACCTGTTCGCTGGTGGAAGCGGTGGACAGCATTCATCTGGCTGTAGGTTCGTTGATCGCCAAGGCGTACGAAACGACTGCCATACGCGAAGGCTATCGCTGTCGCTTCGGTGTGAATCCTGAGTTTGAACGAGCGCTATTGGTCCAGCAGCTGCACGCCGTTGGCCATGATTCCCAGGGGGACTTGCGGGCGGTTGAGCTCAAGGGACATCCGTACTTTGTCGCCACGTTGTTCCAGCCGGAACGTGCAGCGCTCAAGGGCGTTCTGCCGCCGCTGGTCCGCGCTTTCATCAAGGCTTGTGTGAGGTAGAAACCATGACGACGCCTTACTACGCGGTGATTTTCACCTCCCGGCGCACTGAAGGTGATCACGGTTACGCCGAGGCCGCCGAACGCATGGTGGAACTGGCTCGTGAGCAGCCGGGGTTTCTGGGTGTGGAATCGGCTCGGGGCGAGGATGGGCTCGGGATTACGGTTTCGTATTGGGCCAGTGAAGCGGCGATTCTGGCGTGGAAACATCATCCCGAGCACAGTCAGATTCGTGAGCGTGGGCGGTCGACGTGGTATGCGGAGTGTCAGACGCGGGTGTGCAGGGTTGAGCGGGATTATCGGTTTCAGCTCTGAGCGTTGTGGTGTCCTTTTGGACGCCATCGCGAGCAGGCTCACTCCTACAGGGGAACGCGTTTCAACTGTAGGAGTGAGCCTGCTTGCGATGAGGCCAGCCAAGGCTCCGCAAACCTTCAACCCCGGACAAGACTCCGCACCGCCGCAATCTGCGGCACGTCCCGCCGCTGCATATACACCCGCAACGGCTCGGTGATGTTGATGCGGTCATCAATATTCTGATCCAGCAGCAACTGAATCAACTCACGCTTGAGCGTCATGACCGGCCCCGGCCCTGGCGCCCAGACAAACTCGCTCACCGGAATGATGCCGTCATCGGCCACGTCCATGCCGAACGCGTCTTCGCTGAATCGAACGATGTAATGACCCGTCTTGCGATTGAGGCCGACGAAGCCGTTGAGTTGGTCGGCAGCCTGGCAGATGAGTTCGGAAGTGATGCGCATATAAACCTCACAAAAAGGTCGTTAACGACCGGTGATCGATGGTTTACACGCAAGGAAATCGACGCGGGTTTCCCTCTGCCGGGGAAACTGCCGCGGCCAAGAGTACTGCAAAGCAGCGCACACCGGCGCTGAAAAAATGAGCTTTAAACACGTTTATGTCGGTCTGGCGATAGCGCGAGCGGCGCTCAGTTGTTAAAAGGGACGTCTTTGAAAATCTCTCTGCGAAAGGATCTCGACATGCCGGTTACCTTCACCAAAAGCGCCCTGCTGCTGAGCCTGATGCTCGGCCTCGGCCAGGCACAGGCCGCCAGCGAGCCCAGCCCGACCGCTCTGGCCAGCCGTTTGGGCATTCCGCACCCGGCGGTAATCGCCCACCGCGGCGCGTCGTTCGATGCCCCCGAGTCCACCGCGGCCGCCTATAAACTGGCCCGCGACCTGGGCGCCGATTACCTGGAAATGGACCTGCAACGCAGCAAGGACGGCGTGCTGTTTGCCCTGCACGACAACAACCTGCAACGCACCACCGACGTCGCCACCCGGTTCCCGGATCGCAAGAACAGCCCGGCCAACGCGTTCACCATGGCCGAGCTGAAAACCCTCGACGCCGGCAGTTGGTTCAACACGGCTTACCCGGATCGCGCGCGTCCGTCCTACGCCGGGCTGAAAATCCTGACGCTGGACGAGATCATCGACATCGCCCAAGGCAACCCGCTGCACAAGCCGGGCTTGTACATCGAGACCAAAGAGCCGAAGCAATTCCCCGGCATCGAGCGCGACCTCAAGGACAAGTTGCAGGACCGAGGCTGGCTGAGCCCGGCCGGTTCGAAACTGGGGAAAAGTGATCTGGCGGTCGGCCAGGGCAAAGGCAAGGTCGTGCTGCAGACCTTCGAGAAGAGCAGCCTGGAACTGCTGCAAAAAGAAATGCCGAAAGTGCCGAAGATCCTGCTGCTGTGGGTCGGCGAAGGCAGCATCGAGCCGAAATCCAAAGTGACGTTCGCTGAATCTGGCGACAAGGACAAAGCCACTTATTACGCCAGGCAGGAACCGAAAGACAAAGCTGAATTTCAGCAATGGGTCGAGTACGCCAAGGCCCAGGGCGCTATCGGCACCGGCCCTTCCGCCGCACTGACCCAGGGTGGCGATCAGAGCTATTCGGACCTGGTGCAGCCGTGGATGAACCAGTTCACCCACGATCAGGGTTTGTTGGTGCACGTGTACACCATTGATGATGCGGTGGATTACCAGAAGGTGATGGATGCCGGGGTGGATGGGGTCTTTACTAACCGGGCCAGTGAGTTGTTGAAGTTCTATAAGCGGCCGGCGGCGGGGACGGTTGCGCAGTTGCTGCAGAATAACGGGTATTGATTCGGGACCGCGGTGCGGCTATCGCGGGCAAGCCACGCTCCCACAGGAATGGGGCAGCACTTGTGGGTGGTGGCTTTCTGGAATTAAGGATGAATTAAGTTGCCATAGTTAATCTGGCGCCACTTAAACAGAACAACCCAAGGAAAGAACTTCATGAAAACATTGACGGCCCTGTTCACCGCCGCTGCCCTGACCCTCACTGCTGGCCTGGCCCAGGCTGATGTTCGCGTCGATCAGATCCATGAACTGGTCAAGAGCGGCAAGATCAAGCCGCTGGAAGAACTGAACCAGGCAGCGCTGAAACTGCATCCGGGTGCGACCATCACCGACACGGACCTGGACAACCACTTCAACGGCTACGAATACGAAGTTGAACTGCGTCTGGCTGACGGCACGGAATGGGACGTCGATTTCGATGCTGCGACCGGCAAAGTCCTGAGCAACAAACAGGACAAGTAACCCGAACTGATAAAGCCGCACGATCTCCAAATCGTGCGGCTTTTTTACGTCCCGAATTCAGCGCGAGCCAACGCGCCGCCAGCCCGATAGAATCGGTCCACGGTGTTCTCGCAGGGATTGATCGATATGGGGCAAACAGCGGCAGCAGACATCGCCACGATCGGTCGGATCAGCGCGGTGCCGGCGATTCTCCAGGTCATCCGCGAGTTGACGGGCCTGCGTTTCTGCGCGGTGGCGCGCGTGACGGAGAATTCCTGGACCGCTTGCGCCGTGCTCGATCAACTGGATTTTGGCTTGCAGGTCGGCGGTGAGCTGGAGGTGGCCACGACCCTGTGCCACGAAATTCGTCAGGCCCACCAGTCGGTGGTGATCGACAAGGCCAGTGAAGACCCGCTCTACCACAGTCACCACACGCCGCGTATTTACCAGTTTGAAAGCTACATCTCAGTGCCGATCTTCCGCACCGACGGACGCTTTTTCGGCACCATTTGCGCACTTGATCCCCACCCTGCACCGCTCACATCCAGCACGATCCAGAGCACCATGGAATCCTTCGCCCGGATGCTGGCGCTGCAAATCGAAGCCGAAGAAAACCAGCAGCACACCGAAGCGGCACTCAAGCAGGAACGTGAAACCTCGCAATTGCGCGAACAGTTCATCGCCGTGCTCGGCCATGACCTGCGCAACCCGTTGTTCGCGATCAGTGCCGGTGCCGAAATGCTCCTGCGAAAACTGCCTGAGCCAGCGAATCAGCAACGGGCCCGGCATATCCTCACCAGCGCCCGACGCGCCACCCGACTGGTCGATGACGTGCTGGATTTTGCCCGTGGCTCCTTTGGCAGCGGCATTCCGGTGAACATCAAACCCTGCGCGGATCTGGGCGCGGCTTTACGGCATGTGATTTCCGAGGTCCAGAGTGTTCACCCGGACCGCGTCATATCCTCTTCCATCGGCGATTTGCACAATGTCCCGTGCGACCGCGAGCGGGTCGCCCAGTTGCTGTCCAATCTGGTGGCGAATGCGGTAATCCACGGCGATCCCCAAGGTCCTGTCGAGGTCAATGCGCAGATCAAGGACAGGCACTTCCTCCTGAGCGTAAAAAATCAGGGGCTGATTGCCGAGAACGCATTGACCTACCTGTTCCGCCCCTACTCGCGACCGGCCAGCGATACGCCGCAGACCGGCCTCGGATTGGGCTTGTACATTGCCAGTCAGATTGCGCAGTCCCACGGTGGAAAACTGGACGTGGTTTCGACCGCGCTACAGGGCACGACGTTTACCTTCACACTGCCTGTGCAGGCTTAGGCGCTGGTACTGACCAGCGAACCCGACGTGCTGGAATCAGCGTCCTGCAACGCCTGCAACAACGCCGCCGTTGCTGTCTGCAACGAACCTGAGGTGGTCGCCACCTGCGACTGAGCCGCCGCGACATCAGCGGCTTTGGCGTCGGCATCTTCCTGTTTTGCCTGGGCTGCTTGCAGCTGTTGCTGTTGTTCCTGCATCTGCTTTTGCAGTTCGGCGATTTGCTTGCGCAAGGCTTTCACCGCATCGGATTCTTCGCTGCTGCTGGAACTGCTGTCGCTCGACGCGGGAGCGCCACCGGCGGCCACTTTGCTGTCGTCGGAAGGCGTCTCGGTAGTGGCGGTGACGGAGGTGTCGGCGGCGGGATCGCTGATCGCGGTTTTGCTGGTGGAGGTGGTGAGGGTCTGGTTGATCGAGACAGAGGTGATGCTGACCATGGGATGTATCCAGTGTGGGATTTGGGTATCTCCCACATCGACATGGCCCGGCCGCACTTGAGATCGACTGTGTACCGACTCGGTAAGCGAGCCGGTACACAGCCGTCGGTCTTACGCGCTCAAACGCGCCGTCACTTCATTCAACTGCGACGACACCCCGTGCAGGTTGTGGCTTGCCGCTTCGGTGCGTTGCACGTTGTCCAGATTGGTACTGGCGATGCTGGTGATCTCGGTAAGGTTGCGCGAGATGTCCTCGGCCACCGAGGTCTGCTCTTCGGCAGCGGTGGCGATCTGGCGGTTCATGTCGCGAATCGCTTCGACGGCCTGGGTGATCCGCTCCAGCATGGCGCCGGCCTCGGTCACTTGCTGCACGCTTTCTTCACTGCGTGACTGCCCGCTTTCAATCGCCTGGGCCGCGTCCACCGCGCCGGTTTGCACGGTCTGAATGATCTGGTTGATCTCGATGATCGACGCCGCCGTGCGCTGGGCCAGGCTGCGCACTTCATCGGCGACCACCGCAAAACCGCGCCCGGCTTCACCGGCACGGGCCGCTTCGATGGCGGCGTTGAGCGCCAGCAGGTTGGTCTGTTCGGCGATGCCGCGAATCACTTCCAGCACCTTGCCGATGCGGCCGCTGTCGGTTTCCAGCTGACGAATGACCGTGGCGGTGTTGGAGATTTCACCGCGCATCTGGGTGATGGTATGGATGGTGCCCTGCATGACTTTTTCGCCCTGTTGCGCGGACTGGTCAGCGTCGTCGGCAGCGCGTGCGGCGTCGGCGGCGTGACGCGCAACTTCTTGCGCGGTCGCGGACATTTCATTCATCGCCGTGGCCACCTGATCAGTGCGGTTGAACTGCTCGTTGGTGCCACCCGCCATCTGGCTGGCGATGGCGTTCAGTTCGCCGCTGGCGCTGTCGAGGTCCTTGGCGCTGCGCTGCAAATGGCTGAAGGTGTCGGCGAGGAAATCGCGCAGGGTATTGGCGGCGACCGCCAGTTTGCCCAGCTCATCCTGACGGGTGCTGGCCACGCGATCGGCGAATTTGCCCTGGCTGAGTTGCGCCACGTAGTCGATCAGTTTGCGAATCGGTTCAACCAGATTGCGGTTGACCAGCCACAGGCTCAACAGACCGATCAGCAAGCCCGAGGCGAGCATCACGATGATCCCCAGCAACACGGTGCGGTCAGCGTCGGCACTGATTAGCTTCGACTGCTCGGCGCCCTGTTTGCGCAGTTCGACAACCAGTTCGCTCATCTGATCACTGGCCGCGCGGTCCACGCCTTTCACAGCGGTATCGCCAGCAGTCGGGTCGGCACCGGCTGCGACGTAGGCATCGCGACCCTTTTGATAGGCAGTGCCCAGCAAGCGGTGTTCATCACGCAGGCGTTCGATGCGGGTCTTGAGTTGCGGCTCGATGCCCTTCTGCCCGGCCAGTTCACCGAGGATGCTTTGCACATCGCGCTGACGGTCTTCGTATTGCTTCCAGTATTTGTCCAGGTCCGCCGGTTGCTTGCCGCGCAGCAGGACGTTTTTCCATTCCTGAACCTGCACCTTGAATTGCAGGTTGGCTTCATCGATCAACTGGGAAGTGTGCAGCGGGCCGTCAATCAGGTTCGCGTAGCTCTGAACACCGCTGGACAGGAAATGAAAGCAAGCCAAAGCGATCAGCAACATCGCCAGCAGGCTGCCGCTCAACAAGGCGAGGATTTGTGCTCTCAGGGATTTTTGCAGCATCGAGTGATACTCATGACAGGGGTGAGACACGCCGTGACATGGCGTGAAAGGTGTCCGGACGTCCCTGTCTGCGACTTGGCTCGTGGCCAAAGGCGCGCACGTTAACGTAAGCGAGATCGGCGTGCCAGAGCGGTTCTTTAATCCAATCCGACCGTCGGTAGAGCCACTATTTGGCCTTCATTGATCCGTCACACAACCGTCAAGAATCCTTGCGATGATGCGGCTCAGGTGAACCTGTAAACCCGCCACAACTCGACCCTGCAGCCGCAGGCTTCGCCAGCTGCTACATAGAGCGATAGCGCCCCCTTGCGAGCACTCATGAACCACAGCATCGACCAAAGCCATCGCGACACGGACCTGTTCGGCCTGCTCTACGGTTTCAGTTTTCGCCCCGGTGAACGTGGTCGCGAGATCGATTCGGCCAAAGCGCTGCAATACCTGCAACAACCCGACGACAGCCAAGAATTCCTCTGGCTGCACCTGAACCTGGCGCACGCCGCGTGCGAGCGCTGGATGAAAAGTCATCTGGAATTGCCGGAGGAATTTTTCGAGGCGCTGCACGAAGGCTCGCGTTCGACGCGCATCGAACATGTGGATTCAGCCTTGCTGGCGGTGGTCAACGACGTGGTGTTCAACCTCAGCAGCATGGTCTCCTCGGATGTCTCGACCCTGTGGGTGTGCGCCCGCAGTCGGCTGATCATCAGTGCCCGTCTGCAACCGCTGCACTCGGTGGACAAGCTGCGCTCTTCGGTGAAGGCCGGTGAATGTTTTCGATCGCCGCTGGAGTTGCTTGTGCATTTGCTGCGCGATCAGGGCGAGGTGCTGACGCAAATCGTGCGCAAGACCAGCTTGAGTGTGGATCAGATCGAAGATGAACTGTTGTCGTCGCGGCTGTCGACCAACCGCGCCGAACTGGGTGCCAACCGCCGCGTGCTGGTGCGTCTGCAACGCCTGCTGGCGCTGGAGCCGGGGTCGTTGCTGCGCTTGCTCAATCGGCCACCGCAATGGCTGCAGAAGGAGGACGTCAAGGAGCTGCGCAAGTCCACCGAGGAGTTTGCACTGATCATCAACGACCTCACGGCGCTGGGTGAGCGGATCAAACTGCTGCAAGAAGAAATCGCCGCCAACCTCAACGAGCAGAGCAACCGCACGCTGTTTACGCTGACGGTGGTGACGGTGCTGGCGTTGCCGATCAACATCATTGCCGGTTTCTTTGGCATGAACGTCGGCGGCATCCCTCTGTCCGGCGACCCGGAAGGGTTCTGGATCCTGGTGGCACTGGTCGCAACCTTTACCGTGCTGGCCGGACGCTGGGCGTTTCGCAAGCGCCAGGATTACTAAGTCTCCCCGCAACCTGCAGCAGCTGGCGAAGCCTGCTGCTACAGGTTGCGGGGGAATTCTGATTAACGGAATAGCAAAAACCCTAAACCCTGATCTGACGCAGTCTCTCTGTAACAATTAGCAACGACTATCCCTGATACACCTCCCTCATCAGGATTGTTCGTTATGGCTACGCCTTCCTACCCCGCCGATACTCAGGCATCCGCTGTCCGTAGCGCCAAACCTCAACTCGATAAAAAGCCTAGCCTGCTTACCCTCGTGGTGTTTTTCGGGGTGCTGGCCAGCGGGCTATTGTTCACCGCTTACAGCCTGATGCACGACATGAGCGAACTCGGTACGGTGGTCACCACTTGGACCCCGTTTCTGCTGTTGGGCGTAGCACTGCTGATCGCGCTGGGCTTTGAATTCGTCAACGGTTTCCACGACACCGCCAACGCGGTGGCCACGGTGATTTACACCAACTCGATGCCGCCGAACTTCGCGGTGGCGTGGTCCGGCTTCTTCAACTTCCTCGGCGTGCTGCTGTCCAGCGGTGCGGTGGCGTTCGGCATCATCGCCCTGCTGCCCGTGGAGCTGATTCTGCAAGTCGGTTCCTCCGCCGGTTTCGCCATGATCTTCGCCCTGTTGATCGCGGCGATCCTGTGGAACCTCGGCACTTGGTGGCTGGGCTTGCCGGCCTCGTCGTCGCACACCTTGATCGGTTCGATTATCGGCGTCGGCGTGGCCAATGCCCTGATGCACGGTCACGACGGCACCAGCGGTGTGGATTGGGCGCAGGCGACCAAGATCGGCTACGCGTTGCTGTTGTCGCCGCTTGTGGGCTTCGGCTTTGCCGCGCTGTTGCTGCTGGCCTTGCGTGCGTTCGTCAAGAATCGGGCGCTGTACAAGGCGCCGGTCGGCAACACGCCACCGCCGTGGTGGATTCGCGGGATGTTGATCGTGACCTGCACCGGTGTCTCGTTCGCCCACGGTTCCAACGACGGCCAGAAAGGCATGGGCCTGATCATGTTGATCCTGGTCGGCACGCTGCCCATGGCCTATGCGCTGAACCGCACCATGCCGGCCGACCAGGCGCTGCAGTTCGCCGCCGTAGCAGAAGTGACCCAGCAAGCGCTGGTCAAGGCGGCGCCACAACCGGCCCCGGCCGACCCGCGTCCGGTGCTGTCCGAATACGTGCGCAGCAAGGAAGCCACGCCGCAGCTGATCCCGGCACTCGCCGCCCTCACCGGCAGCATCGGCGCCCAGGTCAAGGGTTACGGCTCGCTGTCCAAAGTGCCGGCCGAGGCCGTGGGCAACGTGCGCAACGACATGTACCTGACCAGCGAAACCATTCGCCTGATGGACAAGAACAAAGTCGGTAATTTCGACGCCGACACCAGCGGCAAACTGCAACTGTTCAAGCAGCAGATCGACAACTCGACGCGTTTCATTCCGTTGTGGGTGAAAATCGCCGTGGCGATTGCTTTGGGCCTGGGCACCATGGTCGGCTGGAAGCGCATCGTGGTGACGGTTGGCGAGAAGATCGGCAAGACCCACCTGACCTACGCCCAGGGCGCCTCGGCGGAAACCGTGGCGATGCTGACGATTGGCGCGGCGGATATGTTCGGCCTGCCGGTGTCGACCACCCATGTGTTGTCGTCGGGTGTGGCCGGGAGCATGGTCGCCAACGGCGGCGGTTTGCAGATGAAAACCATCCGCAACCTGCTGATGGCCTGGGTGCTGACCTTGCCCGCGGCGATCATGTTGTCGGGCAGCCTGTACTGGTTGTTCACCAAACTGTTCTAAATCGACACAACCCCCTGTAGCCGCTGGCGCAGCCGGACGCAGGCTGCGCCAGCGGCTACAGGGATTTTTTTTGCCGGGTAAAAAGCATTTCGTCGCAAATACAGGCGATTACGCATTTATTGATCCACTACCCGCCCGTTAGCACTTCAGTTTGCTAACGTGTTGCCGATTCTTAAGAGACTCGATGCATTCAGGAGTGGGATCGTGAATCTGTATATCAATCAGCTTCAGCAAAAAGCTGACTTCAAAGAAGCCATCTACGCCGGCGACATCTTCCTGAACACTCAGCTGCGCGCGGCCAAAGAGCTGTGTGCATTTGCTCAGGAAAGCATCACCGCCGCTTTCGACGGCGAGACCAACCACCAGGCCCTGCACACGCTGATGCCGGTGGAAGAATTCGTGGTGTTGGTAACACGCCTCAAGGGCCAGTTCACCAACAGCCAGCGCGCCAAGGACCTGATCCTGTCGTTTATCGACGAGATCGGCGTCGACCCGCGCGAGTACATTTTCGACGTACCGCGCATTCGCGTGGTGCCCAACTATGATTACCTGCACGCCGGCGTCAGCTACGCCTACAAACCGCACCGCGACACGTGGTACGGCAGCGTCGATTGCCAGATCAACACCTGGATGCCGGTGCACACCATTCGCCCCGACCAGACCATGATGATCAATGCCGGTTACTTCGACGTGCCGGTGAAGAACACCTCCAGCGAATGGAGCCTCAACGACTGGATCAGCAACCAGCGGCACAAGGCCAAGGACAACCTCAAGGAGGAAGTCCGCGTGCACCCGGTGCCACTGGAGGCGATCAATACCGCGTCTGAAGTGCGCATCGCCGGCAACACCGGTGAGATGCTGATTTTCTCCGGCTCGCACTTGCACGGCACGGTCGCCAACCACACCGATCAAACCCGCTTCAGCGTGGATTTCCGCCTGATGCACCTCGATGACCTCAAGCACAAGCGTGGCGCAATCAACGTCGACAGCGCCTGCCCTGACGTCGGCGCCGGTTTCAAAGATTATTTCCACGCCCACGACTTCTCGAATTTCCAAGGAATCCAGCAATGACCAAGCGTCGCATCACGCCTGCCGAGGCCCAGTACAACGAAACCCGTGCCAACGTTCTGAAACGGGTCGATGCCGAATACGTGGCCGACGCCCCGTTCGTGTTCGCCAACCGCATCGGCGTTACCGCTGCCCTGTCGCGCATGGAACTGTTCAAGAAAGTCGCTGAAGTACCGGGCGCGATCATCGAGTGCGGCGTGTACAAGGGCAACTCGCTGATGCTGTACATGCACTTGTCGATGATCCTGGAACCGTACGCGATCAACCGTTCGATCATCGGCTTCGACACCTTTGAAGGCTTCCAGAGCATCGACAAGAAAGAAGACCCGGCCGACGTCAACGAGACCATGTTCTCCGACACCGACCAATCGCTGATCCAGGACATGATCGACGCCAATGACCTGCTGCGCCCGGTCAACCGCATCCCGCGTTGCGAACTGGTCAAGGGCGACATCGTCAAGACCGTGCCGGAGTGGGTCAAGACCCGTCCTGACCTGGTCGTGGCCATGCTGATCCTCGACACCGACCTGTACGAATCGACCAAAGTCGCGCTGGAAACCTTCCTGCCGTACATGCCAAAAGGCGCGATCGTGGTGCTGGACGAAGTGGCTTACCGCAACTTCCCGGGCGAAACCAAAGCCCTGCGCGAAGTGCTGGACCTGAACAAGATCGAGCTGAAGCGTTTGCCGTTTGATTCGTGCGTGGGCTACTTCCACGTCTAACGCATACCCCGAGGCTGACACAAAACCCTGTGGGAGCGAGCTTGCTCGCGATGAGGCCATCACATTCAACATTACTGTTGACTGAACCACCGCCATCGCGAGCAAGCTCACTCCTGCACATAATCTCCTTCAGGTTATGGGCTGGATCACCCAGCCAGTCCATAAACCCTCTGACCCGCGACCGCTGCTTGCCGTCCACTTCATACATCCCCCCTCCGACCGCGTTATTCATCCTTCGCAAACAGTGCGCGTCACCAACCGCTCCCGCACCACGTCATACACCCAGTGGTAAAGGTAGGTGTACGGCAGGAAAAACAGCAGCACACCGATGTCGAGCAGGAACGCTTCCCACAGGCCGATCTTCAGCCACCAGGCAATCAGCGGCACACCAAAGGCAACCAGACCACCTTCAAACAACAGCGCATGGACCACCCGGACCCACGCGTTATGCGCCATTTTGTAGTGCTTGAGCACACGGTCGAACAGGCCGTTGAAGACCACGTTCCAGGCCAGGGCCAGGGCTGCAATGAACAGGGTGACCATGCCCATGTCGAGCAGCGGTTTGTCCATGATCCAGGCCAGTAACGGGGTACAGATCAGGATGGCCAGCAGTTCGAAACCAACGGCTTGGAAAATACGTTCAGTGATGGATTTGTTGGCGCTCATGGCCAGGTTCCTCTGAGTGACTGTGGTTGCCATGATCCTTCATCACATCG
Organism: Pseudomonas sp. S2_B07; assembly: GCF_054668435.1. Taxonomy (NCBI): domain Bacteria; kingdom Pseudomonadati; phylum Pseudomonadota; class Gammaproteobacteria; order Pseudomonadales; family Pseudomonadaceae; genus Pseudomonas; species Pseudomonas sp. S2_B07. The sequence continues at coordinate 5,183,896 of NZ_CP162769.1, read as the reverse complement.
ATACTTCATAACCAATAACCATCGATCAAGGCGATAGTTCATGGCCTCTCACGAAGTGTTGCTGGCGTTTGTCCAGGCGGCGACTCAAGGCTCGTTTTCCGCAGCGGCGCGCAAGCTGGGCCGTAGCCAGTCGACCATCAGTGCGGCGGTGGCCAGTCTTGAAATCGATTTGAATCTGGTCCTGTTCGACCGCAGCAGTCGTAAACCCAGCCTGACCCCGGCCGGGCACGTGATGCTGCAACGGGCCGAGGAGATCCTGGCCGCCACCAGCCGCCTGGAAATGACCGCCAGCCAGTTGTCACAAGGCGTCGAGCCGAAACTGACCGTGGCGATTTCCGATACCTATCAATCCGACCGCTTCGAAGCGGCGCTGGGTGCGTTTGAACAGCGTTATCCGGACCTGGAGCTTGAGTGCCTGATTGCTGAATGCGATGACTTGATTGCGCTGGTGCAACGGGGGCGGGCGCAGGTGGCGTTCGCCGAAATGCAGGACAGTTATCCGCCGGATCTGGTGAGTTCGACGGTTGAGGAGCGCACGGAAATTGCGTTGTTCGTCTCCCCGGCGCATCCATTGGCGGCGCTTCATCATATTGATCAGGATGTCCTGCAACAGCACCGGGAATTGCGCCTGGCGACCATCGTCAATCCGTATGAAAGCCGGGCGAAGGGGCGTGTGTGGTCGGCGCCGAGTTATTTGATGCTGCTGGAAATGGCTCAGGGTGGCTTTGGCTGGGCGCCGTTGCCGCGCTGGCTGGTGGAGCGGTTTGGGCCGGGGTCGTTACAGGAACTGAAAGTGCGCGGCTGGCCGAAACCAGTGTTTGTCGATGCGCTGTGGTCGCGCCAGCATCCACCGGGGCCGGCGGGGAGTTGGTTGTTGCACAAGATGCTGGAATAGCGATGGGGCCCTCCAGATCACATCACTCCAACGCCTTGATCCGCGCTTCAAGAAACCGCCGCTCCGGCATTTGCTGGGTCAACTCCAAGGCTCGCTCATACGCCGCCCGCGCCTCCTCCACCCTGCCCAACTGCCGACAAAACTCCGCCCGCGCCGAATGCGCCAGGTGGTAGTCCTGCAATTCACCTCGATCCAGAATCGCTTCAACCAGGGCCAAACCCGCCAACGGTCCATCGCGCCTGGAGATCGCTGCCGCCCGGTTCAACTCGATCACCGGCGACGGCACCACCCGCAACAGCAGGTCATACAGACCGACAATCTGCAGCCAATCGGTGTCCTGCGGTGTCGCGGCCTCGGCATGCACCGCCGCAATGGCCGCTTGCAGGCAATAAGGCCCGAAGCGCTGCCGGGTCAGCGCCTGTTCGACCAAGGCGCAGCCCTCGGCGATCATCCCGGCGTCCCACAACGAGCGGTCCTGCTCATCCAGCAGGATCAACTCGCCGGTCGCCGACGTCCGGGCCTGGCGTCGTGATTCGTGCAGCAACATCATCGCCAGCAAGCCCATGACCTCCGGCTCCGGCAGCAACTCCAGCAACAATCGCCCCAGCCGGATCGCCTCGCGCGTCAGGTCTTCGCGCGTCACTTCAGCGCCGATGGACGCCGAGTAACCCTCGTTGAACACCAGGTAAATCACCCGCAGCACGCTGTCGAGGCGCTCGGGCAGTTCCGCCAGCGTCGGCACTTGATAAGGGATTTTCGCATCACGGATTTTTGCCTTCGCCCGCACGATGCGTTGAGCGATGGTGGCCGGCGCCGACAGGAACGCCCGGGCGATTTCTTCGGTGGTCAGGTCGCAGACTTCGCGCAAGGTCAGTGGCACCTGAGCGTCGGAGGCGAGTGCCGGGTGACAGCAGGTGAAGATCAGGCGCAGGCGATCGTCTTCCACGTCTTCGTCACTCCAGTCGGCCTGCTCCAGCGCCTCCAGCTGCGCGATCAGCATCGGTTGCGAAGCAATAAAACGCGTGCGCCGACGCAAGGCATCGATGGCCTTGAAGCGCCCGGTGGACACCAGCCAGGCGCGCGGATTGGCCGGCACGCCGTCACGCTGCCAGCGTTCGACCGCGATGAAAAAGGCCTCGTGCAGGGCCTCTTCGGCGAGGTCGAAATCGCCGAGCAAGCGGATCAGCGTCGCCAGGATCCGCCGCGAGTCTTCGCGGTAAACCTGCTCGACCCGGGCCTGCACCGCCTCGCCAGGCATCAGTCCGGCATGCCTTCGGTCACCAGCGTTTCCAGGCGATCAAGGCTTTGCCCCCAGCCGTCATGAAACCCCATGGCTTCGTGGGCCTGGTGATCCTCTTGGGACCAATGCATGGCACGCGCGGTGTACAGGGTTTTGCCGTCCCGCTCTTCGAGCGTCACTTCGGCCGCCATGAACGGTTTGCCCGACGGAATCCAGCCTGGGATAAACGCGTCGGTGAACACCAGCCGCTCAGGCGCGACAATCTCCAGAAACACGCCCATCGTTGGGTACTCGCTGCCGTCCGGGGCGCGCATCAAGGTGCGAAACTGGCCGCCGACCCACAGGTCCATTTCACACTCTGGCGTGGTCATGCCGTGCGGCCCCCACCATTGGGCGAGCAAGGTCGGCTCGGTCCAGGCGCGGAAGATCTTCTGGCGTGGCGCGTCGATCAGGCGGCTGATGGATAACTCGAACTCGGCAGACTTTTTTCAGCTGATTGCGGGCTCATGCACAACTCCTTTTTGGTTGTTGTTATTCAAGGATTCAACTGACGAACGGGACGCACCTCGACGCAGCCGACCCGGGCCGCCGGGATGTTGCCGGCGACCTGGAGCGCTTCATTGAGGTCCTTGGCATCGATCAGGTAGAAGCCGGCCAACTGCTCCTTGGTTTCGGCGAACGGACCGTCGGTGATCGACATCTTGCCGTTACGCATGCGCACGGTGGTGGCGGTCTGCACCGACTCCAGTGCCTCGGCCGCGAGCATCCGGCCGCCGCTCTGGATCGACTCGGCGTAGGCCATGCACTCGGCGTCGTTCGGGCTCTCGGGCAGCGAGTGCAAGGTGTGCTCGTTGCTGTAGACCAGGCATAGGTATTTCATGTGGCTCTCCTGAATCGAACGGATCAACTATGGCTGCAGATTGACGCGTTGGCGAAATTCCCGACGATCAGGGCTCCAGATTGAACAGCGCAGCGCCACTGGCCATGTCGAACGGGGCCGACCAGTGTTCGTGGACAATCCGCCATTGCCCGGCGTCGCGACGGTAGCAAGCGGTCACGCGCATCCAGCAGGCCTGGGTTTCACCCTTGTCGTTGGTGCCGCCACAATGGGCCAGCCAATGGGCGAAGGCGATGTGCTCGTCCGCCAAGATGTTCATGTGAGCGAAGTCGAACTTATGCGGGCCCTGGCACATTTCCATGCACTCCAGCCAATGCGCGCGGTAGGCGGTTTTGCCACGAAATTGCAAGGCTTTGACCGCGTCGTAGGAGACGATGTCCTCGGCATACAGGGCCATGATTTCGTCGACATCCTTGGAGATGACGGCCTGGCGATAAGTGTTGATCAGGGTCTCGATTTCGTGAGTGGCACTCATGGTGGTTCTCCGTGTTTTTTGTGTGAAGACACCCTTAGTCGTTTGGCAAAAAGCCAAATCGACAGTCGAAATAAAAATAATCCATCGGCGCAAACTCGCTAGAATCCGAGGCTCATTCATGTGGGAAAAGGACACTCCAGTGACAGCCCGTCTCGTGCCTTACGAAAGCCTGAACGCGCGCCAGCGCCAGCAGGTCGAGGCCATCGAAGTACACAAGGAACAAATCAGGTTCAGCGGCGACATTCACGGTGCATTGCACACCTTGCTGTCCAAACCCGGCCCCGGCGTCAAAGGATTTGCGCTGCTGGTCGAGGATGCTCCGGTGGCCTTCCTGCTGCTCAAGCGCCCGCCGGTGTTACCGGCCTGGGCCGATGAACACAGCGCCACGCTGCATGCGTTGCAAGTCGATCAATGTGCTCAGGGAAAAGGCTATGGCAAGGCTTGCCTGCAAGCGCTGCCCGAGGTGGCGCGACAGGCGTTTCCGGAGATAAAGGGGCTGGAATTGTCGGTGGATGCGGACAATGAGTCGGCCATCGCGCTGTATGCAAAATTCGGCTGGGTGGATAGCGGCGAGGCCTACAAGGGCCGGATTGGGTATGAGCGGCGAATGGGCCTGGTTTTCTGAGGCTCTACTGACCCAACACCAGGCCCATGTTGGAGTGAGCCTGCTCGCGATGGCAATTTGACAGTCACCTCACTGTTGAATGTGTAGACGCTATCGCGAGCAGGCTCACTCCTACGGGGGGATCTTCGTAGGTCTTACAAATCCAGCACCATCTCATGCCACGCCATCCCGCCATGGTCCGAAGCCGACGGTTTGATGTAGGCAAAGCCAAACCCGGCATACAGCGGAACATGCCGCTCCTTGCACATCAGGTGGATATGGGTTTTGCCCAGTGCACGCATCCGCTCAATGAACTCACCCATCAACCGCTTCGCCAGCCCCTGCCCCTGATAGTCCGGGTGCACCACCACCGACATGATCACCACATGCGGGCCGGCCGGGTCGTGGCCGATCAGCTCCTTGAACGCTTCATCCGACATCTCCACCTGAAACGCCGCACCGGAATTGATGAAACCGGCTACAACGCCGTCGACTTCAGCCACGATGAAACCCTCGGGCCAGGTGGCAATGCGGGTGGCGATTTTCTCGCGGGTGGCGGCCTCGTCACCTTCGTAGGCAACGGTTTCGATGGCGTAGCAGCGGTCCAGGTCAGTGGCGGTGACGTTGCGGATGAGGGTGTTCATGGCGGCTCGGAATCAGCGTGGGAAAGGCTGCGAATCATAGTTGAATAAGGTGTTCATATCGATCACTGCCTGTGCCGTAAAGCCTGCGTATAGGCGCTTTCATTGCTCAAAGGTTCGGATTATTGATGGAGCCGGTCTCAGGACATCAATAGGGGGAACACACCATGAGCAGCGTTCAGATCGGTCTTCTTATGTTGTTGGGCATCAGCACGTTTGGCTTCATCACCTTGTCGATCGACCTGATGCGCGCGCGCCGGATGAAGCAGGGTAAATGACACGTCGAGAGGCGGACCCATGGTCCGCCCCTCGCTGTAATCATTCGGATTTGAGCGGCAGCCAGATTTCCAGCACGCCGGTGTTGAGCTTGGGGTTGAAGTCTTCGCTGTAGCGTTCGAACTCCGGGGCGTCCGCCGCCTCTTTGCCGGACTGCGGCAACCAGGTTTTCCAGATGTACTGAAAGGTCTGGGGCAAGGTATCCAGCGATCCCTTGTGCTCGAATACGGCGTAGTGCTGCGGTTGAACCTCGACCCAGCGGTACTTATCCGGCAGGTCGTCGAGCTTTTCGATTTCGACGCCGGCGATGTATTCGAATCCGCCCTTGCCATCCGGATTGCAGCAGATGCCGTAGGTCACTTCGCCTTTTTGACCGGGAATCTGGCCAATCTCGGGAATGAATTTTTCCCAAAGGTCGGGGATCTTTTTTGTCGTCTCCGCTGTAAATAGGCCACCCAGCCCTGCAATGAGCAAAAAATGCCCATGTACGAAGCGGGGCTCGGCTGGTTTCACGCCTGTTTGCTCATCCATGGCTCAACTCCTGTGGCTTAAAAATGGGTTCGGCTGGGAGTATAGAAGCCAAACCCGATTCGCCCAGTTACAGGGCGTGCAACTGTTCCACGGCCGCCGAGCCAACAAACTCGTTGTACCCCGATAGGATCACGTAGACCGCGAAATAGCAGAAGATCGCTGCCGATGCCATGTATGAGTAGCGCAGCAGTTTGTCACCCAGCAACTTGCCGCCATGGCTCGCGGCAAAGCACAAACCGGCACTCCAGAGCAGCCCGGCACAGAGGAATCCGCCGAGAAACAGCGCGGAGCTGAGCGCACCACCGCCACCGGAACGGGCGATCAGCGTGCCGCCCACCGCCGCGAACCACAGGATGGCGCTGGGCGAAGACATGGCGAGAAAGATCCCGCGGAAAAATTCTTTGCGATGGGAGTTCTGCCCCACCTCTTCGGCTTGCGCCAATGCCGCTTCGTGGTGAATCGCCGAATAGATCATCTTTGCCGCAAAATAGATCAGCAACGCCGAACCACCGATCCACAGCACCCAGCGCACGGTTTCGTATTGCAGCAAAACGGTCATGCCCGCCAGCGCCAGCACGGCGTAGATCAGGTCGCCGACACAGGTCCCCAAACCCAGCGCAAAGCCCTGAAAATAGCCGCGTTGCATGGCCAGGGTGATCATCGCGATGTTGGCCACGCCGATATCCAGGCACAACGAAAGGCTCAGCAAGAAGCCGCTGCTAAATTCCATCAACCGATTTCCTTCGGAAAAAATTGTTTACACACTCGCTGGACAGTGTGCCACGACTGCCCTTATCTTCCGCAACAGGCCACCGCAGTGGCCAGCGTCGCTCGGACGGTTCCGGGCGCTCACGTTATCCGAGGCAACAATGGCCGAACAAGGTTCGCCGCGCCGCTTTGCGCGCATAGATCGACTCCCCCCTTACGTATTCAACATCACTGCCGAGCTGAAGATGGCCGCCCGTCGTCGTGGCGAAGACATCATCGACTTCAGCATGGGCAACCCTGATGGGCCTACTCCGCCGCACATCGTCGAAAAACTGGTGACGGTTGCCCAGCGCGAAGACACCCACGGCTACTCGACGTCCAAAGGCATTCCGCGCCTGCGCCGGGCGATTTCCAATTGGTACAAGGATCGCTACGAGGTCGACATCGACCCGGAAACCGAAGCCATTGTCACCATCGGTTCCAAGGAAGGCCTGGCGCACCTGATGCTGGCCACCCTGGATCAGGGCGATACCGTGCTGGTGCCGAACCCGAGTTATCCGATTCACATCTACGGTGCCGTGATTGCCGGCGCCCAGGTGCGTTCGGTACCGCTGATTCCGGGCGTGGATTTCTTCGCCGAACTGGAACAGGCGATTCGTGGCTCGATCCCGAAACCGAAAATGATGATCCTCGGCTTCCCGTCCAACCCTACCGCGCAATGCGTGGAGCTGGACTTCTTTGAACGGGTGATCGCCCTCGCCAAGCAGTACGACGTACTGGTGGTGCACGACCTGGCCTACGCCGACATCGTCTATGACGGCTGGAAAGCTCCGTCGATCATGCAAGTGCCGGGCGCCAAGGACATCGCGGTGGAGTTTTTCACCCTGTCCAAGAGTTACAACATGGCGGGTTGGCGGATCGGTTTCATGGTCGGCAACCCGGAACTGGTCAACGCCCTGGCACGGATCAAGAGTTACCACGACTACGGCACGTTCACCCCGCTGCAAGTCGCGGCGATTGCGGCGCTGGAAGGCGATCAGCAATGCGTCAAGGACATCGCCGAGCAGTATCGGCAGCGGCGCAACGTGCTGGTCAAAGGCCTGCATGAGCTGGGCTGGATGGTCGAGAACCCGAAAGCGTCGATGTACGTCTGGGCCAAGATTCCCGAGGCGTATGCGCACCTGGGCTCGCTGGAGTTCGCCAAGAAGCTGCTGGCCGAGGCCAAGGTCTGCGTCTCGCCGGGCGTGGGGTTTGGTGAGTACGGGGATGATCACGTGCGCTTCGCGCTGATCGAAAACCAGGACCGGATTCGTCAGGCCGTGCGCGGGATACGCGGGATGTTCAGGGCGGATGGCTTGGTCACCAAAAACTAGCGCCTGACACATAACACTGTGGGAGCGAGCTTGCTCGCGATGAGGGCTTAACATTCAACGAAGAGGTTGAATGTTAGTCAGTCATCGCGAGCAAGCTCGCTCCCACATTAGTTTCGGGGTGATCACAAGAGCTGTGTCACCACCTGTGTTTTTGCTTAAACAAACATCGACAGCAGCAGGATAAAGCCCAGCGCAACCACGGACAGGATGGTTTCCATCGCGGTCCAGGTCTTGAAGGTTTCTGCCACGGTCATGTTGAAGTACTGCTTCACCAGCCAAAAACCCGCGTCGTTGACGTGAGACAGGACCAACGAACCGGCACCGGTGGCCAACACCAGCAGCTCACGGTTCACACCCGGAATCATCCCCACCACCGGCACCACAATGCCCGCGCCGGTAATGGTCGCCACAGTCGCCGAACCGGTTGCCACGCGGATCACCGCCGCCACCAGCCACGCCAGCAGGATCGGCGAGATCTGTGCGTTCACCGCCATGTGGCCGATCACGTCACCCACGCCGCTGGTCACCAGCATCTGCTTGAAGCCACCACCGGCACCGATGATCAGAATGATCGCGGCAGTCGGCGCGAGGCTCGAATCGAGCCACTTCAGAATGCGTTTCGAGTCGATGCCCTGACGGTGACCGAAGGTGTACAGCGACAGCAGCAACGCCAGCAACAGCGCCGAGATCGGGTGGCCGATCAGGTCCATGAAGGAGCGGGCGAAATTGCCTTCTGGCAGTACCACATCGGCAAAGGTCTTGAGCAACATCAGGAACACTGGCAGCAGCACAGTGATCAGCGTGATGCTGAAGCTTGGCAGGTCGGCCGAGTCAGGCTCGCGCGCCAGTTGATCCACCAGTTCCTGGTTAGGATGGCCGGGGATGTATTTGGCAATGAATGTACCGAAGATCGGGCCGGCAATGATGGCCGTTGGCAGCGCCACAATCAGACCGTAGAGAATGGTTTTACCGATGTCGGCACCGAACACGCCAATGGCCAGCAACGGCCCCGGGTGCGGCGGAACCAGGCCGTGCACGGCGGACAGACCGGCCAGCAGCGGGATACCGATCTTGATAATCGACACGCCGGTACGGCGCGCAACGATGAACACCAGCGGGATCAGCAGCACGAAACCGATTTCGAAGAACAGCGGAATGCCGACCAGGAACGCCGCGAACATCATCGCCCACTGCACTTTGTCTTTGCCGAACGCGCGAATCAGCGTCTGGGCAATCTGATCCGCCCCGCCCGACTCGGCCATCATTTTGCCGAGCATGGTGCCCAGCGCGAGGATGATCCCGACAAAACCGAGCACGCCACCGAAACCGTCCTGGAACGCTTTGATAACGGTACCGATCGGCATGCCGGAGGTCAGCCCGAGAAAGGCAGCGGCGATGATCAGGGCAATGAACGGGTGGAACTTGAACTTGGTAATCAGGAATATAAGCCCGATCACCGTGACCACTGCATCAAGCAGCAGGAACGTCTCGTGGGACATGCCAAACATTAGGGGTGTCTCCTGGTTGTTGTTGTTATTAAAGCGGGTAATTCGCGAGCCATCAGGACAGCGCTATCTTTTTTGGCAACACTCATACGGCCTGTTTCAGGCCGTGTGCCTGCCACCAGACATGCGCCTGCGACGCCAGTTGCTCGACGCTGTAGGTCGATGCATCCAGCGCCAGGGTCAACGGCTCGCCCACGGGGGATTCGAGGGTGGCGAACTGGCTGTCGATCAGGGTCGAAGGCATGAAGTGCCCTGGCCGGTGCGACACACGCTCGGCGGCGACTTCAGGGGTCAGCTCAAGAAACACGAAGCCCAGGCCCGGCAAAGCGCTGCGCAACACTTCGCGGTAGCTGTGTTTGAGGGCCGAGCAGGTCAGCACCGGGCGTTCGCCCTTGGCGTCGACGCGGCGCAGTTCATCGCACAGGCTGTCGAGCCAGCCGGCACGGTCCTGGTCGTTCAGGGGGATACCCGCGCTCATCTTTTCGATATTGGCGGCAGGGTGGAAAGTATCGCCTTCAATGGCAGTGGCGCCGCTGAGTTGGCACAAGGCCTCGCTGACGCATGTCTTGCCGCAACCGGCAACGCCCATGATGACCAGGGCGGTGATGGGATGATTCATGTAACACCTCAGCGCGCAGACAGCGCTACCTTTGACAGCTATGACACTCGATCAAAAGTAGAAGTTGCCGACGCCTTCTTGTCATTTTTGTGGGTTGCAGCATTTTCGTCCCAGTGCCAAAAAGCGAGGTTCAGGCAAAACTCGCTTACGCATTTGCAGCCGCTTCGGGACAGCGCTACCTTAGTGCCTTGAATTTTGTTTGGCAAGCCGCCCGATGACCTCCCCTAAAAACGATAAAAATACCCGCACCACTGGCCGCCCTACCCTCAATGAAGTAGCCCGACTGGCCGGGGTCAGCCCGATTACCGCCTCCCGTGCGTTGCGCGGCGTCAGCACCGTGGCCGCCGAACTGGTAGAAAAAGTCCAGAAAGCCGCGCTCGAACTCAACTACGTGGTCAACCCCGCCGCCCGCGCCCTGGCCTCGGCGCAGAGCCATTCGGTGGTGGTTTTGGTGCCATCGCTGTCCAACCTGTTGTTCATCGACACACTGGAAGCCATTCATCAGGTGCTTCGCCCCAAGGGCTTCGAAGTGCTGATCGGCAACTTCCATTATTCACGCGATGAAGAAGAAAACCTGCTGCGCAACTACATGGCCTATCAACCTCGCGGCTTGCTGCTGACCGGTTTCGACCGCACTGAAAGTTCGCGACGGATGATTGAAGCCAGCAACATTCCCTGCGTGTACATGATGGAACTGGACAGCGCGGCGGGTGTGAATTGCGTGGGTTTCTCGCAACTGGCCGCCGGCGAAACGGCGGCCGAACATTTGCTGTCCCGTGGTCGCAAGCGCCTGGCCTACATTGGCGCGCAACTGGACCAGCGCACCTTGCTACGCGGCGAAGGGTTCCGCAAAGCCCTGCAGAAGGCCGGGTTGTACGACCCGGGTCTGGAAGTGCTGACCCCGCGTGCCTCCTCCGTCGGATTGGGCGGCGAGCTGTTTCTGCAACTACTGGCCAGTCACCCCGATGTCGATGCGATCTTCTTCGGCAACGACGACCTGGCCCAGGGCGCACTGCTTGAAGCCCTGCGCCATGGCATCAAGATCCCGGAACAAGTCGCCATCCTCGGTTTCAACGACCTGCCCGCCTCGGCGCACATGGTGCCGCGCCTGAGCAGCATCAATACGCCGCGCGAGGCCATTGGCCGACGTTCGGCGGAGTTGATGTTGACGTTGCTGGCGGGGAATTCGGTGGCTAAACCGGTGCAGGATATGGGGTTTGAACTAAAAATCCGGGAAAGCACATAACCCCCCTGTAGGAGTGAGCCTGCTCGCGATGGCGGAGTGTCAATCAACAGGGATTTGACGGAGAGACCGTTATCGCGAGCAGGCTCTCTCCTACAGGGGATCAGCGTTGGCACAGCGATTCGACAAACGCCAACGCGCCTTTCTGCAACGGCTGGCTCTTGAGCCAAACGGCATGCACCGGCAACTCCAGACCATTCTCGATGTTGCGAAAGTTCAGGCGCTTGAGCCTTCCGGCATCGAGTAGCGGCTGGACCACAGACACCGGAAAGTTACCCCAACCCAATCCCGCTTCGACCATCTCCAGCGCCATCGCCAACGTGTCGGTGCGCCAGTAAGACTCGCCCACCAAGGGCCGGGTTTCGCTGATCGGCAGATCGCGGCTGGCGACGATAATTTGCCGGACATTGACCAGATCCTCGAGAAACAAATCCCGCCCTTGAAACATCGGGTTGTTCGCCGCGAGCGTGGCGATCATCCGCTCCGTGCCGACAAACTGAAACCGCTCCAGCGCATTCATGCTGAGCCCGGCGAAGGCCAGGCACACGCTGACCCGGCCGCTGTGCAGCATGGCCAACACATCATCCTGCGGCGCACTGAGCACTTCGACTTCCAGCAGTGGATGACGCTCGGCAATCACCTTGATCGCCGCCATCAAACGCCCCTTGTCGATGTCCGCCACCACGCCGATCGACAACTTGCTCTCCAGCCCCAGCGATAACTCGATCGCATGCACTTGCAGGTGTTTGAGTTGCTCGGCGATCAGTCGTGCGTGCGGCACCAGCGCACTGGCCATGGCGGTGGGCACCGGTTCGCGATGACTGCGGTCAAACAGCGGATAACCCAGTTCAGCCTCCAGGTTGGCGATGCCCATGCTCACGGCCGACGGGACTTTCCCCAGCGCCCGGGCAGCGGCTGAAAACGAGCCGCGTTCGATCACCGCAAGAAACAACTCGATGCTGTCGCTGTTGAAATTCATCCACCGTCCTATCAATAAAACTGAAAGCTACTGACTTTTTCTGTCACGACTATTGAAGCTATCTTTCGCCGCCTTCGCCAGTGCTGCTGGTTTCAAGTTCGCAAGAAAGAGGCAAATCCCCATGCAAGGCGTTAAACGCAAACTGGTCTATGTATCGTTGTATGAAGTCATCGGCATGACGTTTTCGGCACTCGGCCTGGCGCTGTTGTCCGGCACTTCCCCAGGCAGCACCGGCCCCTTGGCGGTGATCATCACCACCCTCGCCGTGACCTGGAATTTCATCTACACCTCGCTGTTCGAGCGTTGGGAAAGTCGCCAGTTATCACGCACCCGCACCGTTAAACGGCGCATCGTCCATGCCGTGGGTTTTCAACTAACCTTGATAGTGTTTCTCATCCCGTTGATTGCCTGGTGGATGAACATCAGTCTGGTGCAAGCGTTCCTGCTGGACTTGGCATTGATTATTTTCATCCCGTGCTACACCTTTGCGTTCAACTGGTTATTTGATCGCACGTTTGGTTTGCCAACGTCGGCGCTGCCGGATCCGGTTTGAAAACGGAGTAGCTCAATGGAACATGCACTGAAGATTCTCGGTAAGGCGTCGTCGATCAACGTCAGAAAAGTCCTGTGGACCTGTGAGGAACTGGGCGCTACCTACGAGCGTGAGGACTGGGGCAGCGGTTATGCGTCGACCCACACGCCGGAGTTTCTGCGCCTGAACCCCAATGCACAGGTGCCGGTGATCATCGATGAGGCAGGCGTGTTGTGGGAGTCGAATACCATCTGCCGCTACCTGGCCGGCAAACACCAAAATACCGATCTGCTGCCGCATGACCCGGCGGCGCGTGCGCGGGTGGAGCAGTGGATGGATTGGCAAGCCACCGAGCTCAACCCCTCCTGGAGCTACGCGTTTACCGCGTTGGTGCGCAAGGACCCGGAGTTTCAGGACCCGCACCGGATTGCCGTCGGCGTGCGAGGCTGGAACCAGAAAATGGCCCTCCTCGAACACCAACTCGCGACCACCAAAGCCTATGTCGCCGGGCCTCGTTTTACCCTGGCCGACATTGTCATCGGGCTGTCGGTCAACCGCTGGCTGATGACCCCGATGGAGCGGCCGGACTTCCCCGCCATCGACGAATATTTCCAACGCCTGGCACAACGCCAGGGTTTCCTGAAACACGGCTGTAACGGCTTGCCGTGACGGCGCGGTCGAACGCTGCCGCCTGACGGCAACTCCTGACCGCTATTACCCCCTCAAGCCCCGTAAATATGGGTATCAAGCGACGGCACGCTAATTGCTCCTGCCCTCCGGTCAGCAATTACCTACAGGCTATTCATCATGTTGGTCAGTGCAAAACAAACACAAATGGTCCCTCTGCCCAAGCGTCCCGGCGAAGACCCGAGTGCTGAAGCCGCCGCCGGGCTGCAAAGCGGCATGCAGGGCGCGATGCTGCAAGCGCTGCAAACCAATGTTCAGGCGCAGGTCCAGGCGTCCGCGACCCAACAAACCACGCAGCAAGTGAACGAGGCGAGCAAGATCAGCGACAACATCGATGAAGCCTTTGCCAAGACCCGCGTGGCGCTGCAAGCAGCCGATCCGTCGAAAGTGCCGGCCGACATTCAAGGCAACTCCACCGACAGTTCGGCAATGACCGACTTCAAGGACTACATGAGCAAAACGCCGGAACAGCGGCTGCGCGACAGTATTCTGAAAGACATGGGCATTACCGAAGAAGACTTGAAAGCCATGCCGCCGGAGAAACAACAGGCCATCGCGCAAGAGATTGCCGATCGCATGCAAGACAAGATGAAACTGGCGCAGGCCGAGAAAGAAACCAGCAGTAGCGAAAAAAGCGGCACTCAAGTAGTCGACAAGTTTCTGGCATCGCTTTAACCCGCGAGCATAAAAAAGGGTCCCTCTACCGGGACCCTTTTTCATTTTTACCGTGGTCAGTTCAATTGCAAGGTCGAGTTGAACTGTCTGATTGCATCGACGACATGCCGCGAGCCTACAGTGCTCAACCAGAGCCCCAATCGGTCACTGGCCAGAACAATACTGAACCAGCCGCCGTACACGCCGATCAACAACAGCCAGGTCGGCCATTCGGTGCGGGCCGTCAGGCGTTGACGCAGGGTGTCGATTTCTTCTCGGTGGGCAGTATCGAAGTAATGGGGCATGGCGTTGCTCAGATCGGGGACCAGTCCCCTTCTGTGCAGTTGCCTTGGGACATCTTGCAGATTATTCGGTTAGTTCGTTAAACCTGCAGCAGGAGCCCGATTGCCGGGCTCCCTTGTCGCGGGATCAGTGACCGAACACATCCACCTTCTTGGCCTTCTTGTCCGCGCGCTTTTCATCGGCGGTTTTCGCCGGCTTTTTCTTCGCTGCTTTCTTTGAATCCATGCCTTTGGCCATGATACGTACTCCACTCATACGGGATGTGAGATCAGGTATACACCTATCCCTGCGCGTACGTTCTTTTATAATCGCCCGCTTTGCACACCGACAGTCCAGACCCATGCCCGACACCCAGTACACCCTGCTCGACGAGCCGTTATGGCCCCTGATGAACAAATTTTATCGCGCGCACCAATCGCCGATGAAAGCCGTGCGCGATGCTCGGTTATGGGTGGCACGACGCAATGAGATTGTGGCGGCGCTGTGTTTGCGACCGGTGGCGGGCGGGTATTGGTTGACGGGGTTGTTTGTTGACCCGACCTGTCGCGAACAGGGGATTGCCGGCGAGTTGATTACGGCAGCGGTCAAGGACCTCGACCTTCCGGTGTGGCTGTTTTGCCATCCGGATCTGCGTGGCTTTTATGAACGTCGCGGCTTTACCTTCGATCCGCAGATGCCGTACGCCATGGTGGAGCGGTTGAGTCGTTATGCGCGCAGCAAGCCGATGATTGCGATGGGGCTGGAGCTAGGCAAACCGCTCATTCAAGACTTGTGAAAATCCAATGTGGTGGTCTTAGTCGTCAGCGTTCGGATCAAGGTCCGGGAACATGACTTCGGTAAACCCGAACTTGCTGAAGTCGGTAATGCGCGACGGGTACAAACGGCCGATCAGGTGATCGCATTCATGCTGCACCACCCGCGCATGGAAGCCTGAGGCGATGCGCACGATGGGTTGGCCCTTGGGGTCGACACCTTCGTAGCGAATCTGCTGATAACGGTCCACGGCGCCGCGCAGGCCCGGCACGGACAGGCACCCTTCAAACCCCTCTTCCAGCGTCGGGCTCAACGGTGTGATCAGTGGATTGATCAGGATGGTTTGCGGCACCGCCTCGGCGTCCGGGTACCGTTCACTGTGCTCGAAACCGAAGATCACCAGTTGCAGGTCGACCCCGATCTGCGGCGCAGCCAGGCCGACGCCGCCAACGCTTTCCATGGTCTGGAACATGTCGTCGATCAACTGCCACAACTCGGGGCTGTCGAACATCTCGGCCGGTACCGGCGGGGCAACGCGCAGCAGGCGCTCATCGCCCATTTTCAGAATTTCACGGATCATTTGGTGACTTCGTCAGTGGAGGGATGGACCGAGTGATCGCGCCCCAATCCCGAAACGTGGTGTTTTTGATGGTCGTGGCCGTGTTCGCCAGGAACCTTCTCGCCGGGGTCCTTGCCTTCGCTCGACATGTGCTCGATGACCGCGTTCATCTCCGCGCCGAGCAACAGCACCGCGGCGGAAATGTAGAAGTACAGCAACAGCACGATGATCGCGCCGATACTGCCATACATGGCGTTGTAGTTGGCGAACTCCTTGACGTACAGACCGAAGCCCACAGAGGCACAGATCCACACCACCACCGCCAGTACCGATCCCGGCGTGATAAAGCGAAACTCCTGTTTGACGTCGGGCATGACGTAATAAATCACGGCCACCGCGACCATCAGCAGAATCACCACCACCGGCCAGCGCACGATGGTCCAGAGGGTCACGATGAAGTCTTCGAGGCCGACCTGCGCGGCGATCCAGCCCATCAACTGCGGACCGAGCACCATCAGCGCGGCGGCGACCAGCAGCATGCCGGCGATGCCGACGGTGTAGATGATCGACAACGGGAAGCGCTTCCACGCCGGCCGGCCTTCGACCACATCGTAGGCCGCGTTCATCGCGCTCATCATCAGCCGCACACCGGCGGAGGCGGTGTACAGCGCAATCACGATACCCACCGAGAGCAATCCACCCTTGGATTGCTGGAGCTGGTCAATGACCGGGTTGACCTGTTCCAGCGCCTGGGGCGGCAAGACCAGTTCCGATTGCAGGCGCAGCCAGGAGAAAAAGTCCGGCAGGTGCAGGAAACCGATCAGGGCAATCAGGAACAAAATGAAGGGAAACAGCGAGAACAACATCTGATAGGCCAGCGCCGAGGCATAGGTCGACATTTCATCGTCGATGAACTCGGTGACCGTGCGCACCATCACACGGTGCAGGGGCAGGCCTTTCATGTCCGGGAAAATCATTAGCGTCTCCTTTCGCCGCAAGATTGGGGTTGAAGTCGTGGCGACTCAGGGGCCGTTTGCTACATCAAAGTAGCCTACTTGGCGACTTTGAAACAATTTCCGCGCTCAAGTTCAGGCTGACACAAAAACGGCCATCCGAGGATGGCCGTTCGTGATCATCGTCAAAGGCCGAATCAAGCCTTGTCGACGCCTTTCTTGATGGCGTCTTTGGCTTTGCCTATAGCTTGCTGAGCCTCGCCTTTCTTTTCCTGCACTTTGCCTTCAGCTTGCAGGCGGGTGTTGTCAGTGGCCTTGCCGACACCTTGCTTGACGTTGCCGACGGCTTCGTTGGCCATGCCTTTTACTTTATCGCCAGTGCTGCTCATGGTGTTGCTCCTGTGAACAAATCAATGAGAAAAGTCGTTACACAAGGATTGACCGGGGGCGTTTGCAGGGAGTTTCATTTATTTTGTACGGCACATTTCGTCGATCTTGGCAGGTTGGGCTTTATGTTTGCCGACCAACCCCCGAGAATGCGCAACGTATTCAGGCCATGGCGCTGAAGATCCAATCCCGTAGGAATGTTATGAAACTCGATAAAAAGCAGGCCATTGCCCGCAGAAACCAGGAACTTGGCGGTGCCGTGCTTGGCGTCAATAACTGCCATTTCACCGAATTGAACCGCAACCGCAACATCTGGTGGTTCGATATCCCGGTCGCGCGCCTGGCCATTGGTCAGTACGAATGGGTTCACTTGCTGATGCACACGCCGGACACCGACGAGCTGCTGCACCTGAAAGTGCCGACCGTGTTCCTGCGCGAGAAGCTTGAAGGCCTGGTGGTGCGCAATGAAGGCAAGCGCAAGGCGGCCTTGAGCCTGGAGCTGAGTGCCGACAAGGACTCGTTCCTGCAGGACATGCGCCCGGCGGGTACCAACGTCAATTTCGCGCCGTTCCGCCTCTGAAAGCGAAAGCCTGCTCGCGATAGCGGTCTGACAGTCAAAGAAGATTTGGCAGACAAAAAAAGCCCCGCATCTGCGGGGCTTTTTTGTTGTTACGCGCCGACCTTTTTCGCGGCGATTTTCTTCAGTTCTTCGTCGCGCAACTCGCGGCGCAGAATCTTGCCGACGTTAGTGGTCGGCAGCGCGTCGCGGAACTCGACGGCACGCGGCACCTTGTAGCCGGTGACGTTCGCACGCATGTGCTCCATCACTTGCTCTTTGGTCAGCGTCACGCCCGGTTTGGCGACGATGAAGATCTTGATCGCCTCGCCCGACTTCTCATCCGGCACACCTATGGCCGCACATTGCAGCACGCCCGGCAGGGTCGCGAGCACGTCTTCCAGTTCGTTCGGGTACACGTTGAAACCGGAAACCAGGATCATGTCTTTCTTGCGATCGACAATACGCATGTAGCCGTCCGGCTGGATCAGCGCGATGTCACCGGTCTTCAACCAGCCTTCGCTGTCGAGGATTTCATCGGTGGCTTCCTGGCGCTGCCAGTAGCCTTTCATCACCTGCGGACCTTTGACGCACAGTTCGCCGATTTCACCCAACGGTTGCTCCACGCCAGCATCGTCGATGACTTTGCAGCGGGTCGAAGGGACCGGAATACCGATGGTGCCGATCTGGATGTGCTGGATCGGGTTGACGGTGGCCACTGGACTGGTTTCGGTCATGCCATAACCTTCGCAGATGGCGCAGCCGGTGACCGCTTTCCAGCGTTCGGCGGCAGCCAGTTGCAGGGCCATGCCACCGGACAGGGTGACTTTCAGCGCCGAGAAGTCCAGCTTGCGGAAACCTTCGTTATTGCACAGGGCCACGAACAACGTGTTGAGGCCGACAAAACCGCTGAACTTCCACTTCGACAGTTCCTTGACCATCGCCGGCAAGTCGCGCGGGTTGCTGATCAGGATGTTGTGGTTGCCGATCAGCATCATCGCCATGCAATGAAAGGTGAACGCATAGATGTGATAAAGCGGCAACGGCGTGATCAGGATCTCGCAACCTTCATTAAGGTTGGAGCCCATCAGCGCCTTGCATTGCAGCATGTTTGCCACGAGGTTGCGGTGGGTCAGCATCGCCCCTTTTGCCACGCCGGTGGTGCCGCCGGTGTATTGCAGCACCGCGACATCGCTGCTGGCCGGGTTGGCTTCAGCCACTGGCTGGCCATGGCCCTTGCTCAGCACGTCGTTGAATTTGATGGCCTTGGGCAAGTGATACGCCGGGACCATCTTCTTCACGTACTTGATGACGCTGTTGATCAACAGGCGCTTGAGCGGCGGCAGCAAGTCGGCCACTTCGGTGACGATCACGTGCTTGACGCCGGTTTTCGGCACGACGGTTTCCGCCAGATGCGCCATGTTGGCCAGGCAGACCAGGGCTTTGGCACCGGAATCGTTGAACTGGTGTTCCATTTCCCGCGCGGTGTACAGCGGGTTGGTGTTGACCACGATCAGCCCGGCGCGGATGGCACCGAAGACGGCGACCGGGTACTGCAACACGTTGGGCAACTGCACGGCGATTCGATCGCCCGGCTGCAAGTCGGTATGCTGTTGCAGGTAAGCGGCAAAGGCACCGGACAATTCGTACAGTTCACCGTAGGTGAGTGTCTTGCCCAGGTTGCTGAATGCCGGCTTGTTGGCGAAGCGTTGGCAGGATTGCTTCAACACTGCCTGAATATTCGGGTACTCGTCTGGATTGATCTCGGCAGCGATCCCAGCTGGGTACTTATCCTTCCAAAAGTCTTCGATCATGGAAGCCCACTCCTCAGCAACGCGAATTCAGCACCGCATTTGATGCGATTATTATTGGTGTGTGTTTTATCGGTGAGTCTGGCTTTTTACTAGGCCGAGAAGTCACAAAGCGCGCCGAGAGTAGCAGCTTTGCCAAGGGTCGACCAGAGCCAAAAGCGGCCTCTATGGTCACAATTGTGACTCAAGAATAACCGGCAGTCATTTTAGAGCAAAAAACCTATAAAGCCTTTGAAGCCCCGAAAACAGGAGCTTTCCAGCCCCTAAAAGCATCGCGGGCAAGCCATGCTCCTACAAGGATCAGCGATGATCTTGTGGGAGCGTGGCTCGCCCGCGATCCGCGCAAAGCGCGGCCATTCAATAATTAAGCGATATCGCGCAACTCCCGCCGCAGAATCTTCCCGACCGGTGTCATCGGCAACGACTCACGCAACACGATGTGCTTGGGCACTTTGTACGCCGTGAAGTTTTCCTTGCAGTACGCCTTCAGCTCTTCAAGGCTGACCCCCGCTTCACGGGCCACTACAAACAACTTCACCGCCTCCCCCGAACGCTCGTCCGGCACACCGATGACCGCACAGTTGGCGACTCTCGGGTGAGCCATCACCACGTCTTCAATCTCGTTCGGGTACACGTTGAAACCCGAGACGATGATCATGTCTTTCTTGCGATCGACGATGCGCACAAAACCGTCCGGGTCGATTACCGCAATGTCGCCGGACTTGAACCAGCCCTCGGCATCCAGCACTTCGGCGGTGGCTTCCGGTTTCTGCCAGTAGCCCTTCATGATCTGCGGGCCCTTGATGCACAGTTCGCCGCGCTCGCCCAATGGCTGCTCGACGCCGTCATCGTTGATCACTTTGAGCGTGGTGCCCGGCACCGGCAGGCCGACCGTGCCGATCCGCGATTGATCGCCGTACGGGTTGGTACAGGCCACTGGCGACGTTTCGGTCAGGCCGTAACCTTCGGTGATGCGGCAACCGGTCATCTGCTCCCAACGCTCGGCGGTGGCCTTGACCAGCGCCGTGCCGCCGGAGTTGGTCAGCTTGAGGCTGGAGAAATCCAGGGTCTTGAAGTCCGGGTGATCCATCAAGGCAACGAACAGCGTGTTGAGCCCCAGCAACGCCGAGAACCGCCAGTTCTTCAGCTCCTTGATGAAGCCGCCAATGTCGCGCGGATTGGTGATCAGCACGTTGTGGTTGCCGGTCACCATCATGCACATGCAATTCGCCGTGAAAGCATAGATGTGGTACAGCGGCAGCGGCGCGATCATCACCTCCTGCCCTTCGCGCAGCAGCGGTTGACCGTCAGCGCCGAACTGCCCAAGGCATGCCCGCGCCTGTTGCATGTTCGCCACCAGGTTGCCGTGGCTCAGCATTGCGCCCTTGGCCAAACCGGTGGTGCCGCCGGTGTATTGCAGCACGGCGATGTCGCCGAGGCTGACTTTCAGCGGCTTGATCCCCAGGCCACGTCCCATGTGCAGCGCGTTCTTGAACGAAATGGCCTGCGGCAACGAATACGCCGGGACCATTTTCTTGACCTTGCTGACCATGGTATTGACCAGCCAGCCCTTGGCGGCAGGCATCAGGTCGCCCATTCGCGCTTCGATCAGGTACTGGATGTCAGTGTCGGGCAGCACTTCCTGGACCTTCTGCCCGAACATGTTCAGGTACACCAGCGCCCGCGCGCCGGAATCCTTGAACTGATGACGCATCTCCCGCGCGGTGTACAACGGGTTGGTGTTGACCACGATCAGCCCGGCGCGCAAGGCACCGAACACGGCAATCGGGTAATGCAGGACGTTAGGCATCTGCACCGCGATGCGATCCCCCGGCACCAGGTCGGTGTGGGCTTGCAGGTACGCGGCGAAGGCCAGGCTCTGGCGTTCCAGTTCGGCGTAGGTCAGGGTCACGCCCATGTTGCTGAAGGCCGGGCGATCAGCAAATTTCTTGCAGGAACGCTCGAACACCTCAATCACCGACTTATAGGCCCCAAGATCGATGTCCAGGGGCACGCCGGCCGGGCGTTTGTCATTCCAGAAATCAGGTTGCATTGTTCTTGTCCTCTTTACCTGAGCCTATCCGGGCCGCTTTTCTGTCACTTCTAAAAAACCTGAAGCGAAAGGCGGGGCTCCACGGACACTAGCAGTTATGGCGATTCAGGCAAATACAGCCAACGCCGTCATTGACCGCGTGAATCTTCCTGCCGTGGCGCGGCCTGATCAGACGGCAAGCGCGGGATGCGCTATACAATGCAACCACGCCCATGCCACATGCAGCCCCATGCAAAGGAATCGCCATGATCCACGACACATTCTGGCTGACCGCGAGTGACCACAGCCGCCTCTTCGTCAACCAGTGGCTGCCCGCCTCGCCGTTAAAAGCCGTGATCCTGCTGGCCCATGGCATGGCCGAACACAGCGCTCGCTACGCCCGGCTGGCGGAAAAATTCTGCGAGCAAGGCTACGGCGTGTATGCACCGGATCTGCGTGGACATGGCAAAACTGCCGAAAACGGCACGCTGGGCCATTTCGCCGATGACGATGGCTGGTGCAAAGTCGTCGGCGACCTCGCCAGCCTCAACCAACACATCGGCCAGCATCATCCTGGCGTGCCCATTGTGTTGCTCGGTCACAGCATGGGCAGCTACATCGCCCAGGCTTATCTGCTGCATCACAGCGCCAGCCTGCACGGCGCGGTGCTTAGCGGCTCGAACTTCCAGCCCGTGGCGCTCTATCGCGCGGCGCGGCAGATCGCCCGCCTGGAGAAGTTGCGCCAGGGGCCCAAGGGCCGTAGTGCGCTGATTGAATGGCTGTCCTTCGGTTCGTTCAACAAACAATTCAAACCGGCGCGCACCCGTTTCGACTGGCTCAGTCGCGACCCGGCAGAAGTGGATATGTACGCCAACGACCCGCTCTGCGGCTTCCGTTGCACCAACCAGCTGTGGATCGATTTGCTCGGTGGGTTGCAGCAAATCAGCAAAGCGTCCAATCTCGCCCAGATCGATCCGGGCCTGCCGCTGCTGGTGATTGGCGGCGAATGTGATCCGGTGAGCGAAGGCAAACGTCTGAAAGATCTGGCTGACGCCTTGCGTGCGGCAGGCAGCCAGAACCTGCACCTGACGATTTACCCGCAGGCGCGGCATGAACTGTTCAATGAGAGCAACCGCGAGGAAGTGATCAACGACGTGTTGCAGTGGATTGCCCAGGCCCTCAGCCACCGCCGGCCACCCCGGTCGGAATAGTTTTTTTGTGGATTCATTTATTCGTCACAGGAATCGAGACAGATGACCCAGGTTACCAACACCCCTTACGAAGCCCTCGAAGTCGGCCAGACCGCCAGCTACAGCAAAAAGGTCGAGGAGCGCGACATTCAGTTGTTCGCTGCAATGTCCGGCGATCACAACCCGGTGCACCTGGACGCCGAATTCGCGGCAGGCACCATGTTCAAGGAGCGCATCGCCCATGGCATGTTCAGTGGCGCGCTGATCAGCGCCGCCGTGGCGTGCGAGCTGCCTGGGCCGGGGACGATCTATATTGGCCAGCAGATGAGCTTTCAGAAACCGGTGAAAATCGGCGACACCCTGACCGTACGCCTGGAAATCCTCGAGAAACTACCGAAGTTTCGTGTACGCATTGCCACTCGCGTGTTCAACCAGAACGATGAGTTGGTGGTCGACGGCGAAGCCGAGATCCTGGCACCGCGCAAGCAGCAGACCGTGACGTTGCCGACATTGCCGGCGATCAGCATCGGCTAATCGACCAGGCATAAAAAACGCCAGACTGGCTGGCGTTTTTTGGCAGGCAACGAACGCTTACGAGCGTGCGCGAGCCTGGTTACGCAGGGCTTTCACCTGGTCATGATTACGTTGCACGCCGTGGTACTGACGTTCAACCAGATCACGAATACCCACCAGGTTGTGTTTGTTGATTTTCTCCATGGCTTCGCGGTAAGCCTTCAGCGCGTGGTCTTCACCGCGTTCGGCTTCGTTCAGAACGGCTTCTTCGTCTTTGCCGGTGAACATCGACTTCACGTCGACCCAACGACGGTGCAAGTCGCCGCTGACACTGGTAGAAGTTTCCGGATCACCCCCCATCGAACGCACGGCTGATTGCAATTCAGCAGCGGCGGTGGCGCAATCGGCAGAACGCTGAACGAACAGCGTTTTGAGTTCTGGGTGCTTGATGTCTTCAGCGCAAGTCTTGAACCCTTCCTGACCGTCTTTGCTGGTTTCAATCAGGTCGTTGAGTACAGAGATGGCTTCTTTATTCATGTCGGTCATTTTTCAATTCCTTGCGGGTTGATGAAAGATGCAATGACTGTTGCACCCTGCATGCCAGCTTCTGACCGATTATTTATTCGTTATTTTTCAATCAGTTATATAAAACAGCAAAATCTGTATCCGTTTTTTTTGCATGATCTGTCAATTGGCCTGCATGCAGAATGCCTGTATTTTCCAGACGCATAGAATCAAGACGACCCACTGATGAACCCTGAAAAACTCGAACTGCTGATCACTCGCGAAATGCCCTTCGGCAAATACAAGGGCCGGATCATTGCCGACCTGCCCGGCCAGTACCTGAACTGGTTTGCCCGGGAAGGATTTCCCCATGGCGAACTCGGTGGCTTGCTGGCCTTGATGCAGGAAATCGACCACAACGGCTTGTCGGAACTGCTAGACCCCCTGCGCGCCAAACACGGCAAACCTGCGCCCCGCCATTGATCCTGACCCGAGTAGCCCATGCCCGATAACACCCGCCGCGCCCGTGATGAATCCTTCTGGAAGACCTTTGCCGATCGCTACGCCGTCGAACCCGGCCCGATCAACCTGGAAAACGGTTACTTCGGGCGCATGTCGCGAACGGTGGTCGAGGAATACCAGCGCAACATCGAGCTCATCAATCGCAGCAACTCGGTGTATGTCCGCCAGCGCTTCGAACAGGGTGAAATCCTGCAGATCCGCGCGCAACTGGCCGAGTTGGTGGACGTGCCCGCCGAAGCCGTCGCCCTGACCCGCAACGCTTCGGACGGCATGCAATCGTTGATCCGCAACTACAACCGCCTGCAACCGGGCGATCAAGTGCTGTTCAGCGATCTGGAATACGACACCGTCAAAGGCGCGATGCGTTGGCTGGCGCGCAATCGCGGGGTCGAGGTGATCGAAATCAATCACGCCCACCCCGCCAGTTTCGACAGTTTGCTGGCCAGCTACCGCGACGCTTTTGCGCGTTATCCCAAACTCAAACTGATGGCCCTGACTCACGTCACCCACCGCACCGGCCTGGTGATGCCGGTGCAGGCGATTGCCGCCGCCGCCAAGGAACACGGCGTCGATGTGATCCTCGATGGCGCCCACGCACTGGGGCAGATTGACTTCAAGCTCGATGAACTCGGTGTCTCGTTCGCCGGCTTCAACCTGCACAAATGGATCGGTGCGCCGCTGACCCTGGGCTTCATCTACATCGCGCCCGAGCGCCTGGCCGATATCGACCCGGACATGGGCGAGGTGCATTTCCCGGTCACCGATATTCGAGCACGCACGCCGTACAGCACACCCAATATTCCGGCGCTGCTGACCTTGCCGCTGGTGTTCGAAGAACATCAGGCCATGGGCGGGTCCGCCGCCAAAAGTGCCCGGCTCAACTACTTGCGCAATCTGTGGGTGCGCGAAGTGCGCGAACTCCCGGGGATCGAAGTGATGACGCCGGATGATCCTCGCTTGTATTGCGGCATCACGTCGATGCGTTTCACCCGACAAGCCGATCAACAACCGATGGTCGAGCGACTGCTCAACGACTACAACCTGTTTACCGTCATGCGCAGCGGTGCCGCGAGTGGTCCGTGCATTCGCATCACCCCGGGCCTGACCACCACCGCCGTACACATGCAACTGCTGGCCCGGGCGCTGAGCGAACTGCGCTGAGGTCATACGGTGTACTTGTCGAAATCCTCGGGCTTGATGTGCGATGACACCGCGAAGGTGTCGATGCCAATGGTCGTGGCGCCGAAGAAGCCATCTTCATTCGAATCCCGGCTGAGGGTGTGCACGTTCAAGGTCGACGCTTCGCCGCTGTGGTGCTTGTAGTAAACGTCTTCATCGTTGGTCAGCGCCAAGGACTTGCGACCGCTGTACTCACGTGAATTGAGGACCGAGCGCGACGCCACCTCGGGCAAGTACAACTGGCCGACCCAGGCGACATGCCGTTCTTCCAGGTAATTGTTGCCGGCGGTGATGCGCACGGCGACGTGAATGTGCAGCGCACGGCCGGCGTAGAACCCCGGATAGACCGTGGTAAACCGCACGACGCCTTGCCTGTCGGTGAACTGCCCGCCTCGCAGGTAGGTGTCGTCGTCGGTGCGCGGGACCGAGCCGATGTCACCGTTGTCCACTTCCTTGTCTGGATCAATCCTGCTCCAGCCCGAATAAAACCCTCGCGCATTGCAATGCCAGATATCGACCAGCGCGCCGGTGACAGGTTGCCCGGTCATGGCATCAACGATTTGCAGGCGCAGCACCAGGGGAACACCATCGGCGCCTTCGCTGATGTTGCGCCGGATCAGTTTCGGATTGCGGAAATACGGGCCGGGGATCTGCTCAGGAGATAGCAGGTAAACCGGTGATGCGGGTGCAACTGAGGTGTTGTCGTCCATGACGTTCTCTCTTCCATAAGAAGCGTGCAGATTAACGTCGGGCGAGTGGTGAGGTGCGGTAACTATGTATCGCTCGAGGAAGACCTGTAGCAACTGCCGAAGGCCGCTATAAGGAATTTCGATGGCCAGTTTTTTGCGGGCAAAAAAAACGGTGCACCGACCAAGCGCACCGTAAAGCCGTAGAACACACAACGAAGTGTCAGGTAAAGCGGATCAGTCCAGCAGCGCCAAGGCCTCGGCGGTGCATTCCTGAATGCGGGCCCAGTCGCCGTTCTTGATCCACTCCGGATCAAGCATCCAGCTACCGCCCACGCACATCACGTTTTTCAACGCCATGTAGCTCTTGATGTTGGCCGGGCCGACGCCACCAGTCGGGCAGAATTTCACTTCGCCGAATGGACCGCCGAGGGCCTTGATGGCCGCGACGCCGCCGCTGACTTCCGCCGGGAACAGCTTGAAGCGGCGATAGCCCAGGCCATAGCCTTCCATGATGCCGGAGGCGTTGCTGATCCCCGGCAACAGCGGGATCGGGCTGTTGACGCTGGCTTCAAGCAAATCACGGGTGATGCCCGGTGTGACGATGAACTGCGAACCGGCCGCTTCGGCGGCGGCGAGCATGTGGCGATCGAGCACGGTGCCGGCACCGGTCATCAGTTCCGGACGCTGTTCGCGCAGGATCTGGATGGCCTTGAGGCCGAACTGCGAACGCAGGGTCACTTCCAGGGCGGTCAGGCCACCGGCGGCCAGGGCGTCGGCCAGTGGCAGCACGTCCTGCTCGCGAGCGATGGTGATCACCGGCAGAATCCGCGCCTTGGCGCAGAGGCTGTCGATCAGGGCAACTTTGTCCGCCATGGATACGGTCGGGGATGGGGTTGTCATAGCGGCTGTTCCTTGGCTCATGGGCACCAGTAAATCTCTAACGTAGGTTGCAAAAACGCGCGAATCGGCATGGCGGCGACATCGTCGACGGCCAATGCGGCACTCAGGGTGGTCAGCTTGGATTGACCGGAAATCGATAGCACTTTGTGTTTGGCCGAGGCCAGCAGCGCACGGCTCATGGTCAGGCGCTGATGCGGCACGGTCGGCGCCAGCATCGGGTAGCAGCGACGTGTGCCGTCGACTTTCAAGGCGTCGGCCAGGTTCGGGCTGTTCGGGAACAACGAGGCGGTGTGGCCGTCGTCGCCCATGCCCAGCACCAGCACGTCGATTACCGGCAGTTCGGACAACAAACGGTCGGCCTGCTCGGCCGCCTGTTCCAGGTTGGCGCTGGCGCTGTACAGACTCAGGAACTGAGCCTTGGCCGCCGGGCCTTGCAACAGATAACGCTTGAGCAGACCGGCATTGCTGTCGGCATGTTCCACCGGCACCCAACGCTCGTCAGCCAGGCTGACCACCACGTTCGACCAGTCCAGTGCCTGCTTGGCCAGGTGCTGGAAAAACGCCACCGGACTGCGACCGCCAGACACCACCAGCGTGGCGGTGCCCTGGGCCTCGATCGCTTCGCTCAGTTGCTTGGCCACCGACAGTGCCAGCGCTTGTGCCAACAGCACCGGGCTCTTGAACTCATGGGCGCTGACGCCCTGAGGCAGTTTCAAATCAGATATCGCCATACCACGACCTCCCGTCCCGCGTGATCAGAGCAATGGAGCTCATCGGTCCCCAGGACCCGGCCGCGTAAGGCTTGGGCGCATCACCGGATTTTTTCCACCCGGCGATCAACTGGTCACACCACTTCCACGCGGCTTCGATTTCATCTTTACGGACAAACAGGTTCTGATTGCCGCGCATCACTTCCAGCAACAACCGCTCGTAGGCATCGGGAATCCGCGCGCTGCGATAGGTGTCGGAAAAATTCAGCTGCAACGGACCGCTGCGCAGCTGCATGCCCTTGTCCAGGCCTTGTTCTTTGGTCATCACGCGCAAGGAAATGCCTTCGTCCGGTTGCAGGCGGATAATCAGCTTGTTGCTGATTTGCAGGCGCTGCTCGGGGGCGAAGATGTAGTGCGACGGTTCCTTGAAGTGAATGACGATCTGCGACAGTTTCTGCGGCATGCGCTTGCCGGTGCGCAGGTAAAACGGTACGCCGGCCCAACGCCAGTTGCGGATATCGGCACGCAAGGCGACGAAGGTTTCGGTGTCGCTCTGGGTGTTCGAATTGGGCTCTTCCAGGTAACCCGGCACCGGCTTGCCTTCGCTGTAGCCGGCGATGTATTGACCGCGCACCACCTGAGTGGTCAGGCCTTCCGGGCTGATCGGCGCAAGTGCCTTGAGGACTTTGACTTTCTCGTCGCGGATGCTGTCGGCGGACAGGTCGGCCGGTGGGTCCATGGCGATCAGGCAGAGCAGTTGCAGCAGGTGATTCTGGATCATGTCCCGCAGCTGCCCGGCCTTGTCGAAGTAACCCCAGCGGCCTTCGATCCCGACCTTCTCGGCCACGGTGATTTCCACGTGGGAGATGTAGTTCTGGTTCCACTGGGTTTCGAACAGGCTGTTGGCGAAACGCAGGGCAATGAGGTTTTGAACCGTCTCTTTGCCCAGGTAGTGGTCGATGCGATAGGTGCGGTTTTCCGGGAAAAACTGCGCCACCGCGTCGTTGACCTTGCGCGAGGATTCCAGGTCCGAGCCGATCGGTTTTTCCAGCACCACGCGGGTGTTTTCCGCGAGGCCGACTTTGGCCAGGTTCTCGCAAATCGCGCCGTACACAGCGGCCGGCGTGGCAAAGTAGGCAATCACACGCTGGGCGCTGCCGGCCATATCGGCCAGGGCGATGTAATCGTCAGCCTTGAGGAAGTCCACGTGCAGGTAGGTCAGCCGCGCCAGAAAGCGCTCGACCACGGCTTCGTCCAGCTCTTTGGCGCCCACATAACGACGCAGTTCGGCGCCGATGAATGCCAGGTGCTGCTGCTCGGTGCCGGGCTCGCGGGCCAGCGCGATAATGCGCGTATCCTCGTGCAGAAGGCCTGCGCCATCGAGTTGATAGAGGGCAGGAAACAGCTTGCGCAAAGCCAGGTCGCCGAGGGCGCCGAACAAGGCAAAGGTGCACGGTTCAACCGTAATCGAAGGCATGATGTTTGTTCTTTTATCAAGTTAAGCTACAAATACCTTTTTTTAAGGCATCGCTCAAGAGAAAATGTAGTAATAACCACAACATTTTCGCAAAATACAGAATCCGAGTGGTAGCCGGTCGGAGCCATCAGTAGGATAGGCCACCGTTTGGGGCCGCATCCAAGGCCCTTTTGGCATAGCCGAACTCTAATTTGCGCAGCTGACCCAAGGAACACATATGGACCGCGTGCGAAATTTACTGGAACAGATCCAGAATCGCCTTGAAGACCTGAACAAGGCGGAACGTAAAGTCGCCGAAGTGATCCTGCTCAACCCAGAGCAGGCCACCCGGTTCAGCATCGCTGCGCTCGCCCAGGCCTCCAAGGTCAGCGAGCCGACCGTCAACCGCTTCTGCCGCTCGTTCGGCGTCAGCGGCTACCCGGAACTCAAACTTCAGTTGGCCCAAAGCCTGGCCAGTGGCGCGGCGTATGTCAGCCGCGCGGTCGAGGCCGATGACAACCCTGAAGCCTATACAAAGAAGATTTTCGGCAGCGCCATCGCCTCACTGGACAGTGCCCTGCAGGCGTTGGACCCGAACCTGATCAGCCGCGCCGTCGACCTGTTGATCCAGGCCCGGCAGATCCACTTCTTCGGCCTCGGCGCCTCGGCCCCGGTGGCGCTGGACGCGCAGCACAAGTTCTTCCGCTTCAACCTGGCCGTCACCGCCCACGCCGACGTACTGATGCAACGCATGATTGCGTCGGTGGCGCACACCGGCGAATTGTTCGTGATCATTTCCTACACCGGCCGCACCCGCGAACTGGTGGAAGTGGCGCGCATCGCCCGTGAGAACGGTGCGTCGGTGCTGGGCCTGACCGCCGAGGGTTCGCCGTTGGCCAAGGCCAGTACGCTGAGCCTGAATATTCCACTGCCGGAAGACACCGACATCTACATGCCGATGACTTCACGCATCATCCAGCTGACCGTGCTGGACGTGCTGGCGACCGGCATGACGCTGCGTCGCGGGGTGGATTTCCAGCCGCATTTGCGCAAGATCAAAGAAAGCCTGAATGCGAGCCGGTATCCGGTTGGGGATGAGTTCAACTAACCTGGCATCTCCGCAGCCTGACAGGGCCTCATCGCGAGCAAGCTCGCGATGAGGCCAGCCGCACCACCGCAATCTTGAGCTAAACGCCAACCCGCGCCTGCAAACTCAAATGCGCCCTCTCTCCTGGCGCCAGGCTCAGGCGATGGGCGCCGCCACTCGCCGCTTCCACACACACGAATTCTGAAATCTCATTCCAGCTCACCCCCAGCAATGGCCGCGAGCCGGGATGCCAGACCACCGTGTCCGAATGGTCACCGGTATCGATGCACAATTCACGTTGCCAAGCGTGGTCCTTGAGCTGCAACTCGCCGTCGTGC
Source organism: Pseudomonas sp. S2_B07 (assembly GCF_054668435.1). NCBI lineage: Bacteria > Pseudomonadati > Pseudomonadota > Gammaproteobacteria > Pseudomonadales > Pseudomonadaceae > Pseudomonas > Pseudomonas sp. S2_B07. Next base: position 5,153,594 of record NZ_CP162769.1, on the reverse strand, counting down.
TGGAACACGCGCTGGCAACCGCCATCGACCCGCAACTCCCCCTCCTGCTGGCAAACCTGGCGATTCAAGTGATCATACCCCTGCGCGCCCTCGAGCCCAGACAGCGCTACCTCACCCACGTCACCAATACGCCAGTAAGCGTGCAACGCCTGACTCAATTGGCACGGCAAGGTGTCTTGATGCTCGGTGCTCAGGCGCAAATCCATGCGTTCGCCCAAATGGGCGTGCAGGTCCACCTGCCAGTCACACAACTGCAGTTGCCAGTGCAATCGCACACCATCGTCATCGTGGCTGCTGTCGAGCAGCTTCCAGTCGATCAGCCGTGCCCAACCATGGGAAGGCCAAGCGTTTTCGCTTGGATGACGGCCATACCAAGGCCAGCACACAGGCACGCCACCACGAATCGCACCGACCTGCGGCCACTTCGCCGCGCACCAGAGCCAGGGCTTTTGACCCGCAGGCTGGAAATGCAGCAACTGCGCGCCCTGGCGACTGAACACCGCCTGACACAGCGGATGATCGATCACCAACACGTCGCGCTTCTGATAGCGCTCCCACGCAAACACCGGACGTTCGCGCAAGGATTTGAAGAAGCGTTGTAGCGGATGCTCATGCATGTGCCACGGTCCTGAAAATCATCTGTTGCCGGGGCGCGCCACCCCAAAAAAAAGCGGACAGCCTGGGCTGTCCGCAAATATGCGCACATAGAGAGGAGCTTATCGCAACAGCGTTAGAACACCGACTGAATTTTCAGGCCGGCCACCAGTGCGTTATCGACTTCATCAACACCGCCCGGGTGAGTGATGTATTGCAGGTTAGGACGCACGGTCAGCCAGTTGGTAACGTGGAAGCCGTAGTTGATTTCGTAGTTGTACTCGGTGGTCCGCAGTGGCGAGAACAGTGGGTTCTCGTAATCAGTGACATTGTTCGCCGCGTTCACCAGCTCGGCGTTTTTCTTCACGTCATCGTTGACGTGGGTGCGGGCGAAACCGATACCCATGTCATCTTTAGGACGCGCGTCGAACGGGCCCTTGTACACAAACATCAGCGACTGGTAGTTGTCGACGAAGTTGGTGTCCTTGTCGTGGAACGTGGCGTTGGCCGCAATGTTCAGACCGCGGGTCTTGTCACCGTTGTGGCTGGTGAGTTGTTGCTGTGCAACGAACCAGTAGCCGTGTTTGCTGCTGTGGCTGCGGTAGGCGTTGCCGCTGGTGGCCGCATCATTGCCGTTGTCGTCCTTGAGAACGTCATTGGCCTCAGCGGTGCTTTTGTAGTAACCGACACGGTATTCGCCCGGCAGGTTGTTAGGGTTAGGCAACCAGACCAGTTCGACCGGTAACACGGTACCGGCGGTGCCGCTGCCGCTGAGCTTGAAGCCGTTACCGTGCTCAAGTTGCGACGGGTTCTGGTTGTACGCGCCGATCTGCGCATAGAACTCAGGCGAGATGTTGTACTTCACGCGGACCGCTGCCTGCATGACTGGCCAGTTGTACCAGATGTTGGTGGCCCAGTTACCCACCTGGGAACCGCAGAACGCCAGGTTCTGGAACTCGCACGGGAAGGTGTTGAAGTCTTCGCCTTCGCCGAAGTAACCGGCCTTGACGTCCAGTTTGCCGTCGAGGAACTGGTGCTTGATCCACAACTGGGTCAGACGAACCATGTGGCCACGGCCGTAGACTTCCTGCGAGGAACTCAAGGTGCCGGCACGCGGATCGCCTACGCGGTCGTTGGAGATGTTCTCTCCGTTACGGTTGGTGAGCTGGATCTTGGCCTGGGTGTTATCCCAACCAAACAGTTTTTCCAGGTCCAGCGCCGCCCCCAGGCCGAACTGGTCCGCGTAACGCGCGGTTTTGTCGTTGTTGTAGCCACCGTGGAGGTTGCCGCCGACTTCACCGACGTAATCCATCTTGATGTCGATGCCTTGCTCGATCAGCTTGGTCCGCTCGCCACCCCAATCACCGGTCATCCATTCGGAGTCAGCGCTGAACGCGTCAGCCGCGTGCACACTACCGGCCAGCATCATGGCTGCAACTGCTGACAACTGGCAGATAAGCTGAGCGTTGTTGTTCTTCTTCATCCCTACATCCTCGTTTTATTGTTATTAACTGTGTTCTAACGCGGTTACATCAGGCGCGAAGAGCGACAGGCCGCTCACCGCATATCCCCCTGTGGGAGCGAGCGCGCCCCCACATTTTGTTCTTCATCGGCCTTTGAATTGGGCCACGTTGGCGCTGTGCGCCTCGGCTTTTGGTTCGCCAGCCACACCCAACCGCTCCCCGGTCTTGGCATCGAACAGCAACACTTTCGACGGATCGAATTGCAGGGTCAGGGTTTCGCCCGGGGCCGGTGCAACATCGGGTGCCAGACGGCAGCAGACTTTGGTTTCATTCAGATTGACGAACACCAGGGTGTCGGGACCGGTCGGTTCGGTGACCTGGACTTCCGCGCGGATGGTCGGCAAACCGTTCGGCTCGCCGTTCGACAGCACGATCTGCTCAGGGCGCATGCCGAGGATCACTTCGCGGTCTTCGAGACCGGCGTCCTGCATGCCCAGCGGCAATTCACAACGGGCCTGGCCGCTGTCGAGCAGCGCGTAGAGACGACCGTCCTTGCGCTGCAAGCGCAGGGGGATGAAGTTCATCGGTGGTGAACCGATGAAGCTCGCCACAAACAGGTTGGCCGGGTTGTTGTAGATGTCTTTCGGCGTGCCGAACTGCTGAATGATTCCGTCCTTCATGACCGCCACTTTGTCGCCCAGGGTCATCGCTTCGATCTGGTCGTGGGTCACGTAGACCGTGGTGGTTTTCAGGCGCTGATGCATCAGTTTCATTTCGGTGCGCATCTCGACCCGCAGCTTGGCGTCGAGGTTGGACAGCGGTTCGTCGAACAGGTAAATCTTCGGCCGACGCGCCAGGGCACGGCCCATGGCCACGCGCTGTTGCTGACCACCGGAGAGCTGGCCGGGCTTGCGGTTGAGCAAGTGTTCGATCTGCAACAGCTTGGACACCCGCGCCACTTCCGTTTCGATATCGGCGGCGGGCATTTTGCGAATCTTCAAGCCGAAGGCGATGTTCTCGCGCACGCTCATGGTCGGGTACAGCGCGTAGGACTGGAACACCATGGCGATGTCGCGGTCTTTCGGGCTCATGCCGCTGACGTCCTGGTCATCGATCATGATCGCACCGCCGGTGATGGTTTCCAGGCCGGCGATGCAATTCATCAGAGTCGATTTGCCGCAACCCGAAGGTCCGACCAGGATCAGGAACTCACCGTCCTTGATCGACAAATGAATGTCCTTGAGGGTGTCCGGCAAGCCGGGGCCATAGGTCTTGTTTACATTGCGAAGTTCGAGCGTAGCCATGATTACCCCTTGACTGCGCCGGCCGTCAGCCCGCGCACGAAATACTTGCCTGCGACCACATAGACCAGCAGGGTCGGCAGCCCGGCGATCATCGCCGCCGCCATATCAACGTTATATTCCTTGGCCCCGGTACTGGTGTTGACCAGGTTGTTCAGCGCGACCGTGATGGGTTGCGAGTCACCGCTGGAGAACACCACACCAAACAGGAAGTCGTTCCAGATCTGAGTGAACTGCCAGATCAGGCAGACCATGATGATCGGGGTGGACATCGGCAGGATGATCAGGCGGAAGATCGTGAAGAAACCCGCGCCATCGAGCCGCGCCGCCTTCACCAGCGCATCGGGAACGCTGACGTAGTAGTTACGGAAAAACAGCGTGGTGAACGCCAGGCCGTAGACAACATGGACGAACACCAGGCCCGTGGTGGTGCTGGCCAGGCCCATCTTGCCGAGGGTGAACGAGGCTGGCAGCAGGACGGTCTGGAACGGCAGGAAGCAACCGAACAACAGCAGGCCGAAGAACAATTGCGAGCCGCGAAAGCGCCACATCGACAGCACATAGCCGTTCAGTGCACCGATGGCGGTGGAGATCAACACCGCCGGGACGGTGATCTTGATCGAGTTCCAGAAATACCCGTCGACGGTGCCCCAGGCCTTGACCCAGCCAATGCCGCTGACCACGGTCGGCCAGCTCAGCAGGTTGCCGGTATTGATGTCTTCCGGTGTCTTGAAGCTGGTCAACAGCATGACCACCAGCGGTATCAGGTACAGAAATACGGCGAGGATCAGCACGCCGTAAATCGCGATGCGACTCAGGCTGATGGAAGGTTTGGCAGCGAAACTAGTCATGACGCTTGGTCCTCAGCTCGGAGTACAGGTAAGGCACGATGATTGCGAGAATCGCACCGAGCATCAGAATCGCACTGGCCGAGCCCATGCCCATCTGGCCGCGACTGAAGGTGAAGGAGTACATGAACATCGCCGGCAAATCGGAGGAGTAACCCGGGCCGCCAGCCGTCATCGCCGCCACCAGGTCGAAACTCTTGATCGCGATGTGGGCCAGGATCATCACGGCGCTGAAGAACACCGGACGCAAGCTTGGCAACACCACTTTCAGGTAAATGCGCGGCATGCTCGCGCCATCGATCTGGGCGGCACGGATGATCGATTGATCAACGCCACGCAGGCCGGCGAGGAACATCGCCATGATGAAGCCCGAGGCTTGCCAGACCGCAGCAATGACCAGGCAATACACCACGCGGTCCGGGTCGATCAGCCAGTCCAGGCGGAAGCCTTCCCAGCCCCAGTCACGCAGCAATTTGTCCAGGCCCATGCCCGGGTTGAGCAGCCATTTCCAGGCGGTACCGGTGACGATCATCGAGAGCGCCATCGGGTACAGGTAAATGGTGCGAATGAAACCTTCGCGACGAATGCGCTGATCAAGAAACACGGCCAGCAGCACACCGATCACCAGGGTGATGCCGATGAACATGCCGCCGAAAAGCGCCAGGTTCTTGCTCGCCACCCACCAACGATCGTTGTCGAACAGCCGCTGGTATTGAGCCAGGCCTGCCCATTTGTAAGTCGGCAAAAAGGTCGAACTGGTGAACGACAGAACGAACGTCCACAGGATGTAGCCATAAAAGCCCACCAGAACGATGAACATGCTCGGCGCCAGCACCAGTTTAGGTAGCCAGCGTTGCAATGCATCGAACGGCGAGGCCTTGCTGAACACAGCAACAGAACTCATGGGGAAATCCAGTACGAGAGAAAATTTACGTTGGAAATGCTGCCCCCTTGTAGGAGTGAACCTGCTCGCGATCGCTGAGTGTCAGTCAGTGGATGTATCAACTGATACACCGCAATCGCGAGCAGGCTCGCGCCTACAGGGGCCAGGCATTACTTGGCAGACTTGACCGCGGCGCCGAGTTTCTTGGCGGCATCGGCTGGGTCGGCTTTCGGGTCGTTGATGTAGTTGGTCACCACATCAAAGAACGCACCCTGTACGGCCAGCGTGGTCGCCATGTTGTGCGCCATGCTCGGCTGCAGGCCGCCAGACTTGGCGTCTGCCAGGAAGTCCTTGGCAGCGGTCTGGGCGCAGGAGTCGAAACCGTACTTGCCCATGTCGCTCAGCATGTCGTTGCGAACCGGGATCGAGCCCTTGTTGATGCTGAAGACTTTCTGGAAGTTCTCACCCAGGACGATCTTGGCGATGTCCTGCTGACCGGCCGCAGTGCCCGCGTCTTTCTGCTTGAACACGGCCAGGGAGTCGATGTTGTAGGTGAAGGCCTTGTCGGTGCCCGGGAACGCTACGCACTCGTAGTCCTTGCCGGCGACTTTCTTGGCGGCGGTCCATTCGGACTTGGCCCAGTCACCCATGATCTGCATGCCGGCCTTGCCGTTGATGACTTTGGCCGCTTCCAGGTTCCAGTCCTGGCCTTTGCCATCGACGTCCATGTAGGTCGCGACTTTCTTCAGCTCGGTCAGCGCCTTGACCATTTCAGGACCGGTCAGCGCAGCGTTGTCGAGATCGACCAAGGCTTTCTTGTAGCCATCGACACCCATGACCGAAAGCACCACGGCTTCGAACACGGTGCTGTCCTGCCAAGGCTGGCCGCCGTGGGCGAGCGCAATGAAGCCCGCAGCCTTGAGCTTGTCGCCGGCGGCGTAGAATTCTTCGAGGGTGGTCGGGTTTTTGGTGATGCCGGCTTTCTTGAAGACTTCCGGGTTGATCCACAGCCAGTTGACGCGGTGAATGTTCACCGGCACGGCCACGTAGTTACCCTCGTACTTCACGGTATCGGAGACTTTCTTGTCGAGCAGGCTGTCCCACTTCTCCGATTTGGCAACGTCTTTCAAGACGTCGGTGTCGAGCAGACCGGTAGACGCCCATTCCTGGATGTCCGGACCTTTGATCTGCGCCACACCTGGCGGGTTGCCGGCAACGGCGCGGCTCTTGAGCACGGTCATGGCGGTAGCACCGCCACCACCGGCAACAGCGCCGTCCTTCCAAGTGAAGCCGTCTTTTTCGACTTGGGCCTTGAGCACATCGACCGCTGCTTTTTCACCACCCGACGTCCACCAGTGAACCACTTCCACGGAACCTTTGGATTCGGCGGCAAGCACACTGAGAGGGAGCGCAGACAGGGAGGCGAGAGAAATGACAGTAGCGAGGCGAGAAATCGCATTCATCTAGAAGTACCTTTCTTGTTGTTATGCATGCAAGTCTGGTGCTTGCGCTGCATAGGATTTTAAACAGGAGTTATCCCCTCGCAGGTAACGAAGGGACGCTTGAATGTCACCACATGGTTACACAGGAGCGCTCTGGGACAACCTCGTCAGAGCCGTGGCCATGCTGGGCGCCAGGGGCAGTCGTGGAATCAGTACGGCTTGCCAGGCGTGATACAGATCAGGTTTACCCGCCCAGATATCGGCACTTGGGCGATTCTGCGGATCCAGTTCGTGATGCCAGCTGCCGTCGCAATGGTCGATGAAATGAGTGTCACAAAATTCCCAGAACAGCCGGTACCAGCGTTCGTATTGCTCATCGCCCGTGCGTTTGAGCAACGCGCTGGCGGCAGCGCTGGCTTCGCAATGGGTCCAGTGCAGACGGTGACGAACCACTGCGCGGTTGCCCCAATCGAGGGTGTAGACAATCCCGGGCAGCCCGTCGATATCCCAGCCATGACGGCAGTTGTGGTCGAAAAGTTTTTGCGCGTCAGTAGCCAGCCACCCCGGCGTCAGCATGCCGGCCTGAACCCGCGCTGCTTCGAGGTGCAGTAGCAGGCGTGCCCATTCAAAACCGTGGCCCGGTGTGGTGCCGTAGGGGCGAAAACCGTCGGCCGGGTTGTCGTGGTTGTATTCGCGTAGCGGCTGCCAGTCGCGGTCGAAATGTTCGACCACCAGATAATCATTAGCGGCGGCGTGACCGTGGATCACCCGCTCGACGATGCGCTGTGCGCGACATAGCCAACGACTTTCTTCGGTGACATCGGCCAGCGCGAGGAACGCTTCGGTGGCGTGCATGTTGCTGTTGGCGCCGCGGTACGCTTCTTCTTCGCTCCAGTCACGATTGAAGGATTCGCGCAGGGCGCCCTCCTCCTCGCTCCAGAAATGCGTGTCGATGATGTTGATCGCGTCATCGAGCAAGGCGTGTGCGCCGGGACGTTGCGCGACCACGGCCGAACTGGCGGCCAGGGCCACGAAGGCATGCAGATAAGCCGCCTTGCCGGTGTTGTCATCCAGCGCATGAGCGACGGCAAACCAACCGCCATGCTCGGCATCGCGCAACGGGCCGCTGAGGGCCTGGACACCGTGATCCACCAACTCGGCAAACCCCGGCAAGCCTTGAATATGGGCCATGGCGAAGCTGTGCGTCATGCGCGCGGTGTTCATGGTTTCAGCGCGAGCGTTGGCCGGGAGATGGCCTTTTTCATCGAGATTGCCGAAGCCGTCAGGAAGCTTTGAAGCCTTGGCGAACGCCAGCAGGCGCAGGCCTTCGGCGGCGAGCCATTGCTGGTGGGCAGGCGCGTTCAGCCAACTGCTGAAGGCCGGTTGGAAGGTGTCCATGGGGTGCCTTTTTTGTTGTTTTGACTGAGGGCAGTCTAAACAACGGGCGGGGACGGGCTTGTAACGAAAGGGGCGAGTTATGTCACTGATTTGTGACATTAGCTAAATGATGTGTTGAAAATCTGCTCGCGAAGAACGATGACGCGGCATTACTAATCAACACTACGAGGCAACTGCAACGTCACCCGCAACCCACCCTCACGCAGGTTTTGCAGACTGACCTCGCCACCATGACTGTGCGCAATATTGCGCGCAATCCCCAACCCCAGCCCATATCCCTGCTGCTGCCCGGCCAGGCGGAAGTGCGGTTCAAACACCTGCTCCAGCCGTTGCTCCGGCACGCCCGGCCCTTCGTCATCGACGTGAAGGATGAACGCGCTCTCGTCGTCATCGATGTGCAAATGCGCGTTCTGTCCGTATTTCAGGGCGTTGTCGATCAGGTTGCCAATGCAGCGCTTGAGCGCCAACGGTTTGCCCGGATACGCCGCCAACGCCCGGCCCTGCTGGGTCACGCGGCCATTGCCGTTAGGTGCCAGGTACGGTTCCACCAGGCAATCGAGCACGTGGTTGAGGTCCACCGGCTCGATGTTTTCGTGAATGTCGGTGTCTTTCACGCATTGCAACGCGCCTTTGACCAGCAACTCCAACTCATCCAGATCACGCCCGAACTTGGCTTGCAGCTTCTCGTCTTCCAGCAATTCCACGCGCAGGCGCAAACGGGTAATGGGCGTGCGCAGGTCGTGGGAAATCGCACTGAACAACTGACTACGCTCCGTCAGGTAACGGCTGATCCGTTCGCGCATGGCGTTGAACGCGCGCCCCACTTCGACCACTTCACTGCCGCCACCCTCGGCCACCGGTTGCACATCAGCCCCCAGCGACATATCGCGCGCGGCCCGTGCCAGGCGCTTGAGCGGACGGCTTTGCCAGTGCACCAGCAAGCCAATGAACAACAGCAAGAAGCTGCTGGTGAGGACGATGAACCAGACCTGTTGCGCCGGCAGGCCTTGCTCTTCAAGACTGGTGTAGGGCTCGGGCAGCAATGACGCGATGTACAGCCATTCTCCCGGCGCCATCTGGATTTGCGTGACCAGCACGGGTGGATTGACCGGTTCGAGGGTCAATGCGTAATGCGCCCAGGAGCGCGGCAACTCATCGAGTTTCAGCCCGCTGTTGAAGATCCGCAGGTCTTCAGGACTGACGAAAGTCACCGAGATATCCGTGTCATGGCCCAGGGATTCGCGCAGCACCTGGTCCACCGCTTTGAGTACGGCCTCCTTGCGCGGGGTGATCGGCAGCACTTCCATGCCCAGGGGTTTGTCGTTGAGCGTCACCACGAAACGGGTGCCGCCCATGCTGCGCAACTGATCCAGTACCAACGGCCTGAAAGCGACGGGCAATGAGCGGAAGTAACTGACGCTGGCCGTCATCGAATGCGCCAGGCTGCGGGCAGCAGTGACCAGGCCTTCAAGCTGCGTGGCACGCAATTGCGAGACCCAGATCACGCTCGACAACGTCTGCGCAAACAGCACCGCCAACAACGTCAGCAGCAACATCCGCCCGAGCAGCGAACGGGGCACCGGCACGCGGGCGGCGAGCTTGCGCAGAAACTCAGTGGCCATTGCTGGCAACCACATTGGCTGCCAGTTGGTAGCCGCTGCCGCGCACGGTGCGGATCAGACGTGGCGGCTTTTCGGTGTCACGCAGGCGTTGACGCAAGCGGCTGACCGCCATGTCGACGATGCGGTCCAGCGGCATCAGATCGCGCCCGCGGGTGGCGTTGCCGATGGTGTCACGGTCGAGGATTTCCTGCGGGTGATCGAGGAACAGTTTCAGAAGCGCGAAGTCGGCGCCGGACAGAATCACTTCTTCGCCATCGGTGTGGAACAGCCGATGGCTGACCATGTCCAGGCGCCAGTCGTCGAACGCCAGCACTTCTGCGCCATTACGCTCCTGGCCAAATTGCGCACGGCGCAACAGGGCTTTGATGCGCGCCTGCAATTCTCGTGGGCTGAACGGTTTGCCGAGGTAATCGTCGGCGCCGAGCTCCAGGCCGATGACGCGGTCAGCTTCGTCGGAGCTGGCGGTGAGCATGATGATCGGCACCTGCGCCTGACGCGGGTGCTGGCGAACCCAGCGGCAGAGGCTGAAGCCGTCTTCGTCCGGAAGCATCACGTCGAGGATCACCAGATCGCTCGGGGCCTCGTTCAGAGCCTGGCGAAAACCGGCGCCATCGGGCGTGGTGCGGACCTGGAAACCGGCGCGAGTCAGGTAGGTATCCAGCAACTCGCGTATCTCTTGATCGTCATCGACCAACAAAATCGACTTGTTGACTGAGCTCACGGGGCGGCGTCCTTGTTGTTTGAATTGGGCGGATTATGCCTGATGAACCTTGAAAATTTGTTGCCTGATCTGGCCTCATCGCGGGCAAGCCCGCTCCCACAAGGTTACGCACACATCTTCAGAATGTAGGAAATCCTGTGGGAGCGTGGCTTGCCCGCGATGAAGACGACGCGGTTTCAAGCCTGTTCCAGCGCCACGCCCGCCCCCATCAGGCCGGAATACGGCGCTGTCACCAACCACACCGGAATGCCCTTGAAGTAATCGCTCATGCAACCCTTGTCGGCGAAGCACCGGGCGAAACCGCTCTCAAGGAAGAAATCGGCAAACCGTGGGATAACACCACCAACGATATACACGCCACCGCGCGCGCCAGTGGTCAGCACGTTGTTGCCGGCCACGCGGCCGAGCCAGCAGCAGAACTGCTCCAACACTTCGAGGGCAATCGGGTCGCCCGCGAGCCCGGCAGCGGTGATTGCTTCCGGTGTTTCGAGCACCGGCGTGTGGCCGTCGACTGCACAAATCGCCCGGTAAACCCGAGGCAAGCCGCCGCCGCTCAACGCCGTTTCAGCACTGACATGGCCAATCTCATTGAAGATGTGTTGCCACAATTGAGTTTCCCGCGGGCTGCTCAGCGGCAAATCAACATGACCGCCCTCCCCCGGCAACGCGGCAAAACGCCCTTCACCAAAATCCAGCAAGGTGCCGACGCCAAGGCCGGTGCCCGGCCCAATCACGACCGCTGGCCGCAACGGTTCCGGGGTGCCTTCGCAGACCACGCGAAACTCGCCCGGCTGCAAACGGGTCATGCCCAGCGCCATCGCCGAGAAGTCGTTGACCAGCAACAGTTGCTCGACCTGCAAGGTCTTGCAGAAACCCTTGCGGCTCAGGCGCCAGTGATTGTTGGTGAACCTGAATTCATCGCCACTCACGGGACCTGCCACCGACAGGCATACCGCGCCGATCGAACCCAACGCCAGACCGAGCCCGCTCAAGTAGAGGGCAATCGCCTCTTCCGGGCTGGCGTGGTCGGCCGTCGCCAGCACCTGGACCGACTCCAGCTGCTGGTTTTTCCACAACGCGAAACGAGCGTTGGTCCCACCGATGTCACCGACCAAAGCCAGTTTCAATTAAGCGTCTCCAGGGCAGAAGTAAAGGCGCTGGCGCCCTGCTCTGCGGAGCTGAAGGCCATGCGCATGAAACCAAACAGCTCGCGTCCGCTGCCAATGTTGTTGCCCAACAGGCCTTTGGCAGGTTCGCGCGCCGCGAATTCGTCGGCGTCCACCTTAAGCTCCAGGGTGCCTTTGACGCCATCGACGCGAATGATATCGCCCTCTTGCACTCGCGCCAAAGCACCACCGACATACGCTTCGGGGCTGACGTGGATCGCCGCCGGGATTTTCCCCGAGGCGCCGGACATGCGTCCGTCCGTGACCAATGCCACTTTGAAACCGCGATCCTGCAGCACGCCAAGGAACGGCGTCATCTTGTGCAGTTCCGGCATGCCATTGGAACGCGGGCCCTGGAAGCGCATCACGGCAACAAAATCCTTCTCCAGCAGACCGGCCTTGAAGGCGTCTGCCAGATCCTGCTGATCCTGGAACACCATGGCCGGTGCTTCGACGATCTGGTTTTCCAGCGCCACAGCCGAGACTTTCATCACGCCGCGACCGAGGTTGCCTTCCATCACGCGCAAACCACCCTCTGGCGAGAACGCGCGAGCGACCGGGCGCAGGATGCTTTCGTCGAGGCTGTCGGTCACGCCTTCGCGCCAGACCAGTTCGCCGTTATCGAGGAACGGTTCCATGGTGTAACGGCGCAGGCCATGACCCAGCACGGTGTTGACGTTTTCGTGCAACAACCCGGCGTCCAGCAGTTCGCGGATCAGGAACGACATGCCGCCCGCCGCCTGGAAGTGGTTGATGTCGGCTTTGCCGTTCGGGTAGACGTGGCTCAGGGTCGGCACGACTTCGGAGAGGTCGGCCATGTCCTGCCAGGTCAACTGGATGCCCGCCGCCATGGCGATGGCCGGCATGTGCAAGGTGTGGTTGGTCGAGCCACCAGTGGCGTGCAGTGCCACGATGGAGTTGACCAGCGAACGCTCGTCGACGATTTCGCCGATCGGCATGAAGTCGCCGTTCTGCTTGGTCAGGCGCGTGACCTGATGCGCCGCTTCGCGGGTCAGGGCATCGCGCAACGGCGTGTTCGGGTTGACGAAGGACGCGCCCGGCAAGTGCAGGCCCATCACTTCCATCAGCAATTGGTTAGTGTTGGCGGTGCCGTAGAACGTGCAGGTGCCAGGGCTGTGGTAGGAGTTCATTTCCGATTCCAGCAGCTCTTCGCGACTGGCCTTGCCTTCGGCATAGCGCTGACGCACATCGGCTTTCTGCTTGTTGGAAATGCCCGAGACCATCGGCCCGCCCGGCACAAAAATCGTCGGCAGATGGCCGAAACGCAACGCGCCCATCATCAGGCCCGGCACGATCTTGTCGCAGATGCCGAGCATCAGCGCGCCGTCGAACATGTTGTGGGACAACGCCACAGCGGTGGACATCGCGATCACTTCGCGGCTCGGCAGGCTCAGCTCCATGCCGGGTTCGCCCTGGGTCACGCCATCGCACATGGCCGGAGTGCCGCCGGCGAACTGGCCGACCGAACCGATCTCGCGCAGCGCCTCGTTTGATCTGCTCCGGAAAGACTTCGTACGGCTGATGCGCCGAGAGCATGTCGTTATATGACGAAACGATGGCGATGTTGGCGGAGTTCATCATCCGCAGGCTGTTCTTGTCTTCGGTGCCGCAACCCGCCACGCCGTGGGCGAAGTTGGCGCATTGCAGCTTACCGCGCATCGGACCGTCGCTGGCCGCACCGCGAATCAGTGCAAGGTAGGCCTCACGCGTGGCGCGGCTACGGGCGATAAGCCGTTCAGTGACCTCAAGGACGCGGGGATGCATGTGTAGAACTCCAGGCTAACGGATAGGGCGACCTGATTGTCTATGCTGAACAAGGACCGTTGTGATTGGGATGACAGACGGTTTTCTTGATCGGTCGGACCAGTTGATTCAGGTCACTCGTTGTAGATTGAACAAAATATTGCCATTAAAAAGGCTTGTTTTCTATTTTTATGCGAATAATCTTGTAATTCCAACAACAAAACGACGGCGGCGCTGTAAATGACTCTTCGAATCGCAATCAATGGTTTTGGCCGGATCGGCCGCAACGTCCTGCGCGCACTGTATACCCAAGGCTATCGCCAGGATCTGCAGATCGTGGCCATCAACGATTTGGGAGACAGCGCGATCAACGCTCATCTGCTCAAGTACGACACTGTTCACGGCACGTTCGACGCCGATGTCCAGCACGACCAGGAGAGCCTGACAGTCAATGGCGACCGTATTGCGGTCAGCGCCATTCGCAACCCGGCCGAACTGCCTTGGGCTGCGGAAAAAATTGATGTGGTATTTGAATGCACCGGTCTGTTCACCGACCGCGCCAAAGCCGCCGCGCATATTACGGCCGGCGCACGCAAAGTCATCATCTCGGCACCGGCCAAGGGCGCCGACGCCACCGTGGTGTACGGGGTCAACCACGACATCTTGCGCCAGCACCACCAAATCATTTCCAACGCATCGTGCACCACCAACTGCCTGGCACCGGTGGCTCAGGTGCTGCACCGCGAACTGGGGATCGAAAGCGGTCTGATGACCACGATCCACGCCTACACCAACGACCAGAACCTGACCGACGTCTACCACACCGACCCGTACCGCGCCCGCTCCGCCACGCAGAACATGATCCCGAGCAAGACCGGTGCAGCTGAAGCCGTTGGCCTGGTGCTGCCGGAACTGGCGGGCAAACTGACTGGCATGGCCGTGCGCGTTCCCGTGATCAACGTGTCGCTGGTGGACCTGACCGTGCAACTGAAACGCGAAGCGTCGGCCGAAGAAGTGAATGCGCTGCTGAAAGAAGCCAGCCAGCATTCGAAAATTCTCGGTTACAACACCCTGCCGCTGGTTTCCAGTGACTTCAACCATAACCCGCTGTCGTCGATCTTCGACGCCAACCACACCAAGTCCAGCGGCAAGCTACTAAAGGTGCTGGCCTGGTACGACAACGAATGGGGCTTCTCCAACCGCATGCTCGATAACTGCCTGGCGTTGTGCAACGCAGAATGATCGTGGAGCAGCAACCGATGATCGGTATCAGCTTTATGCAAAAGACCATGGCGGCGCGCAAGCGTGTTGCCTTGGTCGCCCACGACCACTGCAAGGTGTTTTTACTGGACTGGGCCGAGCGGCAGAAAGACAGACTCGCACAGCATGAATTGATCGCCACCGGCACCACGGGGTTGTTGTTGCAACAACGCCTGGATTTGCCAGTGGAGAGCATGATCAGCGGTCCGTTGGGCGGCGACCAGCAACTCGGGGCGCAAATCGCCGAGCAGCGGGTCGACATGCTGGTGTTCTTCTGGGACCCGTTCGAACCACAGCCTCACGACCCGGACATCAAGGCGTTATTGCGCGTCGCGGCGGTCTGGAACATCCCGGTGGCCTGCAACGAATGCAGCGCCGATTACCTGCTCAGTAGCCCCATGATGGATCAGGCACACGAACATCGAATACCCGATTACTCGAAATATCTGCTTGGCCGCGCCTGAAGCTTCAACCTGTTTGCGGAACAATCTTGAGTCTGCATCCTGGATGCCCGCCTGACTTAAAAGCGCCCCACCTGCGGGCGCTTGTTTCAGCAGCCCCCCTGCCTCCCCCTGCCGCGCGCCCGGAATCACTGCCGAGAATGTCTTGAATTCCCGGCCATTTCAGGGCTTTTTCCTGCGCAAACGTTCACCTGCTACCGTTCGTCGGCATCCGTTCATGCAATCGTCACACGGCGCCGATGTGCATTGAATGGCGCTAAATGGATTTGGCGTACCGAGTCGATCTCGACTCCTTGCCAACACCTCATCCATTTGTGAGTTCGCCCTATGTTCGACTCTCTCTCTATCCGTCTGAAAATCGTTTTGTTGTCCGGTCTGTGTCTGCTCGGCGTGGTCGCTCTGATCGTCGGCATGAACATTTACCAGACCAATCAGAACGATGATCTGGTCAACGCCTCCAGCAGCAAGATGCTCACCGACAGTGTGCAGAACCTGCTGCAAGCCAAGGCGGCGGAACAGGCCGTGCGAGTGCAGAAGACCTTCGGCGAAACCCTGACGGTGGTGACCGCCCTGGCGGACCAGATCAAGGACATGCGCAACATGGCCGCCAAGCGCTCGCTGGAGGCGGGTGCGTTGCGTGAAGAGTTGAACCAGAGCATCAAGACCGCGTTCGAGCGCAACGCAAAAGTATTGGGCGTCTGGCTGGCGTTCGAGCCTAACGGGCTGGATGGCAAGGACAGCGAGTTCGTCAATGATGCGGTCCGCCAGTCCAACGAAGCCGGGCGTTTCGCCACGTACTGGAGCCGCGCAGGGGGTGAAGTGCTCAACACCGTCATGGTCGAAGAAGACATGACCAAAACCACCCTGAACCTCAGCGGCACGCCCTACAACGTCTGGTACACCTGCCCGCGCGACAGCAAGCGTACCTGCCTGCTCGACCCCTACGCCGACACCATCGGCGCTAACAAAACAGAAGTGTTGATGACCACCATTTCCGTGCCGCTGCTGGTGGATGGCAAGTCCATTGGCGTGGTCGGTATCGACATTGCCCTCGATGCGCTGCAAGCGGCGGCGGTCGACTCCCAGCGTGAACTGTTCAACAGCGCCGGGCACATGCTGATCGTCTCCGGCACCGGCGTGCTGGCGGCTAACAGTGTCGACGCCGGTAAAGTCGGCAAGCCTATCGGCGAAACCCTGGGCGCGGACGGCAAGGACATCCTGCAATTGCTCAGCGGTGGTGCGCCGAAGATTGTGCAGCAAGGCGACCTGATTCGCGCGGTGTACCCGGTCAGCCCGATTGCCGATGCGAAGGCCTGGGCTGTGGTGATCGACCTGCCTAAACAAGTGTTGCTGGCCGACTCGGTAAAACTGCAAGCGGTGCTCGATGACGCCCAGCAAAGCGGCACGATTAAAACAGTGCTGGTCGCCGTGATTGCCGGCCTGGTCGGTTTGCTGCTGACCTGGCTCACCGCCTCGGGCGTCACCCGGCCGATCAACAGCGTGGCCCAGATGCTCAAGGCGATTGCCAGCGGCGACGGCGACCTGACCCAGCGTTTGCACTACAGCAAGAAAGACGAATTGGGCGAACTGGTCAGCTGGTTCAACCGCTTCCTCGACAAGCTGCAACCGACCATCGCGCAGATCAAGCAAAGCATCACCGACGCCCGCGGCACTGCCGACCAGTCTTCGGAAATCGCCCGTCAGACCAGCGAAGGCATGCAGGTGCAGTTCCGCGAAATCGACCAGGTCGCCACCGCGTCCAACGAAATGAGCGCTACCGCCCACGACGTTGCCAACAGTGCCTCGAACGCAGCCAACGCCGCCAAAGGGGCCGACCAGTCGGCACGCGATGGCATGCAGATCATCGAGCGCAGCACCCGCGACATTAATCAACTGGCCGACGAAGTCAGCAAAGCCGTGACGGAAGTCGAAGCGCTGGCGGTGAACAGCGAGCAGATCGGTTCGGTACTGGAAGTGATCCGCAGCATTGCCGAGCAGACTAACCTGCTGGCGCTCAACGCCGCGATTGAAGCGGCGCGTGCCGGCGAGAGTGGGCGCGGCTTTGCGGTGGTGGCCGATGAAGTACGCAACCTGGCCAAACGCACCCAGGACTCGGTGGAAGAAATTCGCCAGGTGATCGAACGCATCCAGAGCGGCACACGCGGCGTGGTCGCCACCATGCATTCGAGCCAGACCCAGGCGCACAACAACGCCGGGCAGATCCAGCAAGCGGTGCAGGCCCTGGGCAAAATCAGTGACGCGGTGACGGTGATCAGCGACATGAACCTGCAAATCGCCAGCGCCGCCGAACAGCAAAGCGCCGTGGCCGAAGAGGTCAACCGCAACGTCTCGGCGATCCGTACCGTCACCGAAACCCTGACCGGCCAGGCCACCGAATCGGCGCAGATCAGCAGCCAGCTCAACTCGCTGACCACCCACCAGATGAAACTGATGGACCAGTTCCGGGTTTAAGGCTTCACCTCGCTCCTACAAGGGGGGGCAGTGTTGAGGCTGACATCATCGTTTCATCCGGCCAGCCAGTTTTTTGAACTATGATCGGGCTCTCGTTCCGGAGGGCCTTCGATGACTGATCTACTCACGTCCATTCAAACCGCACTCGGCTTGCCCCACACCCCAATTCCCTTCACGTCGAGCGGCGCCCTGCCCTCGGCGTTTGCCGTGACCGACCTTGCCTGCGCCAGCATTGCCGCAGCCGGGCAGGCGGTCAGCGAATTGCTGCAGCAGCACACCGGTCGCTTGCCCGGGGTTGAAGTCGACCGCCGCCTCGCGTCGTTCTGGTTCGCCACCTCGATCCGCCCCATCGGCTGGAGCGTTCCGCCGCTGTGGGACCCGATTGCCGGTGACTACGCGACGAAGGACGGCTGGATCCGCCTGCACGCCAACGCGCCCCATCACCGCGCCGCGGCTGAAAGCGTGCTCGGCACCTGCGCCGACCGCGCGGCGATGGCGAGCAACGTGGCGCAATGGGCCAGCAGTGGTCTGGAACAGGCCGTGGTCGACGCAGGAGGATGCGCCGCCGAGATGCGCACTTGGGCGCAATGGCAGCAACACCCACAAGGTATGGCCGTGAACACCGAGCCGTTGATTCAGTTCAGCGGCGACCAAGGGCAACCGGCGAAACCGTGGCAAGGTTCCGTGGCTCAGCCGCTGGCCGGGCTCAAGGTGCTGGACCTGACCCGCGTGCTGGCCGGTCCGGTCGCCAGCCGTTTTCTCGCCGGCCTCGGGGCGGATGTTTTGCGCATCGACCCACCGACCTGGAACGAACCCGGCGTGGTGCCGGAAATCACCCTGGGCAAACGCTGCGCGCGCCTGGACCTGCACAACAACGATGATCGCGCGGTGTTCGAAACGCTGCTCAAAGAGGCTGACATCCTCCTGCACGGCTACCGCGCCGATGCGCTGGAACGCATGGGTTACGGGGCTGCTGAACGCCGGAGGCTGGCACCGGGGCTGATCGATGTCAGCCTCAATGCGTACGGCTGGAGCGGACCGTGGCAGAACCGCCGTGGTTTCGACAGTTTGGTGCAGATGAGCAGCGGGATTGCCGAGGCCGGGATGCACTGGAAAAACGCGGACAAACCAACGCCGTTGCCAGTGCAGGCACTCGACCACGCGACCGGGTATTTGATGGCGGCGGCAGCAATCAGGTTGTTGGGGCGCGGGGGTTCGGCGCGGCTTTCGTTGGCGCGTACAGCAAAGTTGCTGATTGAAAATGGCCCGGGAACGGCCGAGGCATTACGAGCGGAGGATGACAACGACCAGGGGCTGGTGGTTGAGCAGACACCTTGGGGACCGGCGCATCGGCTGCATGTGCCGCTGAGAATAATCGGTACTCCGTTGCAGTGGGCACTGCCGGCAACTGAATTGGGTTCCCATCGCGCGCAGTGGGGGTGATTGCTCGCGATGAGGCCAGCAGAATCAATACAAATCCCGGATCAGCTCAATCCATTCGGCTCAGCGATGTCCAAAGCAACTGCGCCGCATACCCTCGACAAGGTCGCCACGCCTCGGCGCGCAACAGCAGTTCGCGCGCCGTCACCGGCCTTTGCTCGAGTGCCGCCAACGCCTTGATCAACCCCACATCCCCGGACGGAAACGCATCCGCCTCACGCAACTGACGCAAGGCAATGTACTGCGCCGTCCAGTCACCAATCCCGTGTAACGCCAACAACCGCGCCACACCGCCCTCCCGCCCCGGCGCAAACAACAGCGAATCATCCAGCAGCGCCTGAGCCACGCCGGACAAGGTCCGCCCTCGGCTTTTCGGCATGCCCAACCTCGCCAGATCCGCCTGCGCCAACACGACAGGCTCAGGAAAAACATGGCTCAAACCCGCCAGCGGCGAGGAAAAGGGCGCACCATACTGCGCGACCAATTTACCCGCCAACCGAATCGCCGCGCCCACGGTAATCTGCTGCCCCAGCACGGCCCGAATCGCCAGCTCCAGCCCATCCCAGGCCCCCGGCACCCGCAAGCCCGGACGCTCGGCCATCAAGCGCGCCATCAACGGGTCCCGCTTCAACTGCCGATGAATCGACGGCAAATCCGCGTCCAGATCAAACATCCGTCGCACGCGCGCCACGATCTCGGGCACCGCCGACTCCTGCGCAAAATCCAGCGTCAGCTCAAGCGCATCACCGCCCGCCGGCCCGATCGAAAACGTACCGCGAACACCGTTAAACCCGATGCTGCGCGAGTACACCCCATCGGTCACGATTTCCATACCGGCCACCGCCCGCGCCGACAAGAACTGCAACATCGCCGCCCAGTCATACGGCGGTTGATACGCCAGCAGCAACCTCATAACGACAGCAAACCGCTGTACAACCCATATGCGGCCAACCCGGCACCAATCAGGACACCGGTAAAAATGCCCTTCTCTACATGAGTGAACAACGGCTCGCCCTGCTCGTGCTTGGCCTTGGCAAACAGAATCACCCCCGGCGCATACAGCAGCGCCGACAGCAGCAGGTATTTGACCCCGCCGGCATACAGCAACCACACCGCATACCCCAGCGCGACCCCACCGATCATCAGGTCTTTGGTGCGCTCGGCACTGGCGTGTTCGTAGGTTTCGCCGCGTCCGCTCAACAATACCGCGTACGCCGCCGACCACAGGTACGGCACCAGAATCATCGAGGACGCGAGGTAGATCAGGCTGGTGTAAGTGCCGGCGGAAAACAGCGTGATCAGCAGGAAGAGCTGGATCATCACGTTGGTCAGCCACAGGGCGTTGACCGGCACATGGTTGGCGTTTTCCTTCTTCAGGAAAGCCGGCATGGTCTTGTCCTTCGCCGTGGCGAACAGGATCTCGGCACACAGCAGCGCCCATGACAGCAACGCCCCCAACAGCGAAATCGCCAGGCCGATACTGATCAGCAACGCGCCCCAAGGCCCGACGATATGTTCCAGCACCGCTGCCAGTGACGGGTTTTGCAAGTTGGCCAGTTGCGGCTGGCTCATGATCCCCAGCGACAACACGTTCACCAGCACCAGCAATGCCAGCACCCCGAGAAAGCCGATGACCGTCGCCCGGCCCACGTCCGAGCGTTTCTCCGCACGCGCCGAATACACACTGGCACCTTCAATGCCGATAAACACGAACACCGTCACCAGCATCATGTTGCGCACCTGGTCCATCACTCCGCCGAAACTCGGGTTGCTTCGGCCCCAGATGTCGCGGGTAAAGACGTCAGCCTTGAAAGCGACGGCGGCAATGACGATGAACATGATCAGCGGCACGATCTTGGCCACGGTGGTCACCTGGTTGATGAACGCCGCCTCCTTGATCCCGCGCATCACCAGAAAATGCACGGCCCACAGCAGCACCGAGGCGCAGCCAATAGCAGTCGGCGTATTGCCCTGGCCAAAGACCGGAAAGAAATAACCGAGGGTGCTGAACAGCAGCACGAAATAACCGACGTTGCCCAGCCAGGCACTGATCCAGTACCCCCACGCCGACGAGAACCCCATGTAGTCACCGAAGCCGGCCTTGGCGTAGGCGTACACCCCGGAGTCCAGTTCGGGTTTGCGATTGGCCAGGGTCTGGAAGACGAACGCCAGGGTCAGCATGCCGACAGCAGTAATGGCCCATCCGATCAGCACCGCCCCCGCGTCGGCCCGCGCTGCCATGTTCTGCGGCAACGAGAAAATCCCGCCGCCAATCATCGACCCCACCACCAGGGCGATCAGTGCGCTCAGGCGTAGCTTTTGCGTGGGTTGTGACATTCCAGCATCTCCATTTTTGTCCACAGTCGGCCAAGGGCTGTCATGGTTTTGAAACCTTCAAGGGGTTGGCTTAACTAAATAGATACAGCGTAATAACGTTTATTAGATAAAGCCATTTCGGGCGCGGTTATTTATAACCGATCACTCTATAGGCGTCATGGCAAAGAGCGAATTTGTCGATGAATCCCAATAAATCAAATCCACACTGGAAACGACTGCCAAATAGTTGCGGAAACGCCAAAACGAACTAATTTAAAGATCGCCAGCCAAGCTCTCTTATTTCGGATAGCTCTGAGCGAGCCGTCTGGAATAGGCTTCTGCGGCAATCCGTGTGTGGCCGGAGCAACATCCAAAAGTCTTTATTTAACAATGGAATGTGCCAATGCACTGATCTAAGTCAGATGTTTGAACAGCTAACAGAACTACTCTGTTGTCTCTCTTCTCCTGCACTGGAGTCATGCGATGTCTGAATCCCCCGGAAAACTGAAACTCGGCGCATTGGTTGCGCTGGTTGTTGGCTCAATGATTGGTGGCGGGATCTTTTCCTTGCCACAAAACATGGCCGCCAGTGCGGACGTTGGCGCGGTCCTGATCGGCTGGGCCATTACCGCTGTCGGCATGCTCACGCTGGCCTTCGTCTTTCAGACCCTGGCCAACCGCAAGCCTGATCTGGATGGCGGGGTGTACGCCTACGCCAAGGCCGGTTTCGGCGACTACATGGGTTTCTCTTCCGCCTGGGGGTACTGGATCAGTGCCTGGCTGGGCAACGTCGGCTACTTCGTTCTGCTGTTCAGCACCCTCGGCTACTTCTTCCCCATTTTTGGCGAGGGTAATACGGTCGCAGCCATCATCGGTGCATCGGTCCTGCTCTGGGGTGTGCATTTCCTCGTGTTGCGCGGGATCAAGGAAGCGGCGTTCATCAACCTGGTGACCACGGTCGCCAAAATCGTGCCGCTGCTGCTGTTTGTGCTGATCGCGATTTTCGCCTTCAAACTGGACATCTTCACCGCCGACATCTGGGGTTTGAAAAACCCGGACCTGGGCAGCGTGATGAACCAGGTGCGCAAAATGATGCTGGTCACCGTCTGGGTGTTCATCGGCATCGAGGGCGCGAGCATTTTCTCGGCCCGCGCAGAAAAACGCACCGACGTCGGTAAAGCCACCGTCATCGGTTTCATCACCGTGCTGCTGTTCCTGGTGCTGGTGAACGTATTGTCCCTGGGGATCATGACCCAACCGGAACTGGCCAAGCTGCAGAACCCGTCGATGGCGGCCGTGCTGGAGCATGTGGTCGGTCATTGGGGCGCGGTGCTGATCAGCGTCGGTCTGGTCATCTCGCTGCTGGGGGCCTTGCTGTCGTGGGTACTGCTGTGTGCGGAGATCATGTTCGCCGCCGCCAAGGACCACACCATGCCGGAGTTCCTGCGCAAGGAAAACGCCAACCACGTGCCGGTCAACGCCCTGTGGCTGACCAACGCAATGGTGCAGCTGTTCCTGGTCATCACCCTGTTTTCGGCCAGTACTTACCTGTCGCTGATCTACCTCGCCACTTCGATGATCCTGGTGCCCTACCTGTGGTCGGCGGCTTACGCACTGTTGCTGGCGGTACGCGGTGAGAGCTACGAAATCGACAAGGCCGATCGTTCCAAGGACCTGCTCATCGCCAGCATTGCGGTGATCTACGCCGTCTGGCTGGTCTACGCCGGCGGCACCAAATACCTGCTGCTGTCCGCCCTGCTCTATGCGCCCGGCGTGATCCTGTTCGCCAAGGCCAAGCGAGAACTGGGCAAACCTGTTTTCACCAACGTCGAGAAGCTGATTTTTGCAGCCGTGATCATAGGTGCCGTAGTGGCGGCCTATGGACTGTATTCCGGCTTCCTGACTCTGTAACACCTGAATAATTTGTCATCTGGAGGATCACTGTAATGACCACGGAAAAAGTTAAGTACGGCGTGCATTCCGAAGCCGGCAAACTGCGCAAAGTCATGGTTTGCTCCCCCGGCCTGGCCCACCAGCGGCTCACCCCGAATAACTGTGACGAGCTGCTGTTTGATGATGTGCTGTGGGTCGCCCAAGCCAAGCGTGACCACTTCGACTTCGTCACCAAGATGCGCGAACGCGGGATCGACGTTGTGGAAATGCACAACCTGTTGACCGACATCGTCGCCATCCCCGAAGCGCTGGAATGGATTCTGGAGCGCAAGGTCACCGCCGATTCGGTGGGTTTGGGCCTGATCAATGAAGTGAAATCCTGGCTGCTCAGCCTGGAGCCACGTCATATCGCCGAGTTCCTGATTGGCGGTGTCTCCGCCGATGACCTGCCGGACAGCTTCGGTGGCAAAACCATCCAGATGTTCCGCGACTTCCTCGGCCATTCCAGCTTCATTCTGCCGCCACTGCCCAACACTCAGTTCACCCGCGACACCACGTGCTGGATCTACGGTGGCGTGACCCTGAACCCGATGTACTGGCCGGCACGCCGTCAGGAAACCCTGCTGACCACCGCCATCTATAAATTCCACCCGCAGTTCACCAACGCCGAATTCGAGATCTGGTACGGCGACCCGGACCAGGATCACGGCAGCTCCACCCTTGAGGGCGGCGACGTGATGCCGATCGGCAACGGCGTGGTGCTGATCGGTATGGGCGAGCGTTCGTCGCGCCAGGCCATCGGTCAATTGGCGCTGAACCTGTTCAAACACAAAGCCGTGGAAAAAGTCATCGTCGCCGGCCTGCCAAAATCCCGCGCCGCGATGCACCTGGACACCGTGTTCAGCTTCTGTGACCGCGACCTGGTCACTATTTTCCCCGAAGTCGTGAACCAGATCGTCGCCTTCACCCTGCGTCCGGACGAAAAGAAACCGGGCGGCATCGACATCCGACGCGAAGACGGCACGTTCCTCGACACCGTGGCCAAGGCACTCAACCTGAAAGCGTTGCGGGTCGTCGAAACCGGCGGCAACAGCTTCGCCGCCGAACGCGAACAGTGGGATGACGGTAACAACGTGGTGGCCGTGGAGCCGGGCGTGGTCATCGGTTATGACCGTAACACCTACACCAACACCTTGCTGCGCAAGGCGGGTATCGAGGTCATCACCATCAGCGCCGGCGAACTGGGGCGTGGACGTGGGGGCGGCCACTGCATGACCTGCCCGATCATTCGCGACCCTATCGACTATTAATCTTTGAGCCCTGGCCGCTGCTGCCCTCTACCCGAAGGCAAGCACGGCCAGGGGGATAACCGACATCTAAGGAGATCCATCATGGCTTTTAACATTCACAACCGTAATTTGCTGAGCCTGGAACACCACACCCCTCGTGAATTGCGTTATCTGCTCGACCTGTCCCGCGACCTCAAACGCGCCAAGTACACCGGCACCGAGCAACAGCACCTCAAAGGCAACAACATCGCGCTGATCTTCGAAAAAACCTCGACCCGCACCCGTTGCGCCTTCGAAGTCGCCGCTTATGACCAGGGTGCCAACGTCACCTACATCGACCCGAACTCTTCGCAGATCGGCCATAAAGAAAGCATGAAAGACACCGCCCGCGTGCTGGGGCGCATGTACGACGCTATCGAGTACCGTGGCTTCAAGCAGGAAATCGTTGAAGAACTGGCCAAGTTTGCCGGTGTGCCCGTGTTCAACGGCCTGACCGATGAATACCACCCAACGCAAATGATCGCCGACGTGCTGACCATGCGCGAACACGCCGACAAGCCGATCCACGACATCAGCTACGTCTACCTGGGCGACGCCCGCAACAACATGGGTAACTCGCTGCTGCTGATCGGCGCCAAGCTGGGCATGGACGTGCGCATCTGCGCGCCAAAAGCCCTGTGGCCGCTGGACGATCTGGTTGAGCGTTGCCACAAATATGCCGAAGAAAGCGGCGCGCGCATCACCCTGACCGAAGACACGAAAGTCGCGGTCAAAGGCGTGGACTTCATTCACACCGACGTGTGGGTCTCGATGGGTGAACCGGTCGAAGCCTGGGCTGAACGTATCCAGCAACTGCTGCCGTATCAGGTCAACGCCGAACTGATGAAAGCCACCGGCAACCCACGCACCAAGTTCATGCACTGCCTGCCGGCCTTCCACAACAGTGATACCAAAGTCGGCAAACAGATTGCCGAGCAGTACCCGAACCTGAAGAACGGCATCGAAGTGACTGATGACGTGTTCGAGTCGCCGGCCTGCATCGCCTTCGAGCAAGCGGAAAACCGCATGCACACGATCAAGGCGATTCTGGTGTCGACCCTGGCTGACCTTTAACGGCGCACCCGGCTCCCACTGACTGGACTCAGTCAATGTGGGCGCCGGCTTTTGTGGGAGCCGGGCTTGCCCCGGGCGGCGTTCCGATGATGGCATCACCTCGTTGTGACTGATTCACCGAGGCGTCTGCATCGCTGGCAAGCCAGGCTTCCACAATGACCGCATTCGTCTTACGAGACCTCACTGTTTTCTGGAAGGACTGCATTATGCGTATCGTCGTAGCTCTGGGCGGTAACGCCCTGCTCCGCCGTGGTGAACCCATGACCGCGGACAACCAGCGCGCCAACATCCGGATCGCCACTGAACAAATCGCCAAGGTCCATGCCGGCAACCAACTGGTGATCGCTCACGGTAATGGCCCGCAGGTCGGCCTGTTGTCGCTGCAAGCCGCGGCCTACACCTCGGTGTCCCCTTACCCGCTGGACGTGCTCGGTGCCGAAACCGAAGGCATGATCGGCTACATCATTGAACAGGAACTGGGCAACCTGCTGGATTTCGAAGTGCCTTTCGCCACCCTGCTCACCCAGGTCGAAGTCGACGCCAACGACCCGGCGTTCCAGAAGCCCAGCAAACCCATCGGCCCGGTCTATACCAAGGCTGAAGCGGAGAAACTCGCCGCCGAGAAAGGCTGGGCGATTGCCCCGGACGGCGACAAGTACCGTCGCGTGGTGGCCAGCCCGAAACCGAAACGCATTTTCGAAATCCGCCCGATCAAATGGCTGCTGGAAAAAGGCAGCATCGTGATCTGCGCCGGCGGTGGCGGCATCCCGACCATGTATACCGCGCCCGGCAAACTGGAAGGCGTCGAAGCGGTGATCGATAAAGACCTGTGCTCGGCGCTACTGGCCGAACAACTCGAGGCCGATCTGCTGGTGATCGCCACCGACGTCAACGCCGCGTTTATCGACTATGGCAAGCCGACCCAGAAAGCCATCGGCCAGGCTCACCCGGATGAAATGGAAAAACTCGGCTTCGCCGCAGGCTCCATGGGACCCAAGGTTCAAGCGGCTTGCGAGTTCGCCCGTCACACTGGAAAAACCGCGGTAATCGGTTCACTCTCGGACATTGAAGCGATCGTCCAGGGCAAGGCAGGTACGCGTATCAGCACGGCGAAACCTGGCATTACTTACTTGTAAGGAGAGACGTCTATGGCAAAGTTTGAACCAGGTCACTTGCACATCGAGCGTCACGCGTTGGACAAGCACGATGTCAGCTACAACATTTGCCTCGACTATGAAGTCAGCAAGAACCCCAAAGGGGAAAAAGGCATCCAGTTCAGGATGCATGGCGACATTCAGGGCAAGAAAGTGGACGAGCCCTTCTTCCTGCGCAAGGAGGAGGCCTACAACTTTGCCAACAACGTGACGGTTATCGCCGAGAAGTACGGCATTCCAAAGACACACAGCCAGATTGGTTCGGTTCACAAGCATTACGATCTGATGTTTGAAGACATCCGGGTGCAACTGGACATGAAGTCCGGCGACCCGGTGAACCTCGAGAACTTCGAGTAACCCACACTCCCCCTGTAGGAGTGAGCCTGCTCGCGATAGCGGACTGACATTCACCATGGATGTCGACTGATACACCGCTATCGCGAGCAGGCACACTCCTACAAAGGTTCGGTGTGGGCCTGAAATCCCGCGCAGGATTTCACCATTCGCCCGCCCCAAGGCATACTTGCGCCCCTCCGCACTCCAGAACCAAATACCGCCCCATGCGTATCCACGTCAGTTTCATCGACCGCGTCGGTATCACCCAGGAAGTCCTGGCCCTGCTCGGTGGGCGCAATCTCAATCTGGATGCGGTGGAAATGGTCCCGCCCAACGTTTACATCGATGCCCCGACCCTGAGCCCGGAAGTCCTCGAAGAGCTGCGCGATGCGCTGTTCAGCGTGCGTGGCGTGCAAGCGGTGACGGTGGTCGACATCCTTCCCGGCCAGCGTCGACACCTGCAACTCGACGCATTGCTCGCGGCCATGACCGACCCGGTACTGGCTCTCGACAGTGCCGGCAAAGTGTTGCTGGCCAACCCGGCATTGATCGCGCTGTACGGGCGTGAACCGGCGGGTGAAAGCATCGCCGACTTGTTCGCCGACCCGGCGCTGCTCGACGCGTTGCTGGAACAGGGCTTTCGTTTGCCGCTGCGGGAAATCACGGTCAACGGCCAGACCTTGTTGCTGGACGCCACGCCGATCACCGACGCGGGTGCCCTGCTGACGCTGTATCAACCCAACCGCATCGGCGAACGCCTCTCGGCGCTGCACCATGATCACGCCGAAGGATTCGATGCGCTGCTCGGCGAGTCGCCGGTGATCCGCACCCTCAAGGCGCGCGCGCAACGGGTGGCGGCGCTCGATGCACCACTGCTGATTCAGGGTGAAACCGGCACCGGTAAGGAACTGGTGGCCCGGGCCTGCCACGCCATCAGCGCGCGGCACAGTTCGCCCTTTCTTGCGTTGAACTGCGCAGCATTGCCGGAGAACCTCGCCGAAAGCGAACTGTTCGGCTACGCCCCCGGTGCCTTTACCGGCGCGCAACGGGGCGGCAAACCGGGGCTGATGGAACTGGCCAACCAGGGCACGGTGTTTCTCGATGAAATCGGGGAGATGTCGCCGTACTTGCAGGCGAAACTACTGCGGTTTCTCAATGACGGCAGTTTCCGTCGGGTCGGCGGTGATCGTGAGGTGAAGGTCAATGTGCGGATCCTCAGCGCCACCCACCGCGATCTGGAAAAAATGGTCAGCGAAGGCACCTTCCGCGAAGACCTGTTTTACCGCCTCAACGTACTCAACGTTGAAGTCCCGCCGCTGCGCGAACGCGGCCAGGACATTCTGCTGCTCGCCCGCTACTTCATGCAGCAAGCCTGTGCGCAGATCCAGCGCCCGGTCTGTCGCCTGGCGCCGGGCACCTACCCGGCACTGCTGGGCAATCGCTGGCCGGGCAACGTGCGGCAATTGCAGAACGTGATTTTCCGCGCCGCGGCAATTTGCGAAAGCACGCTGGTCGACATCGGCGACCTCGACATCGCCGGCACCTCGGTGGCGCGCCAGAGCGACAGCGATGTCGACAGCCTGGAGCAGGCGATGGAAGAGTTCGAGAAAACCCTGCTGGAAAAACTCTACGTCAGCTACCCCTCGACTCGCCAACTGGCCAGCCGCCTGCAGACGTCCCACACGGCGATTGCCCATCGGTTGCGCAAGTACGGCATACCCAACAAGCCCTGAGCCTGAGGTTGAACCACAACCCACAAACACCACAAAACCCTGTGGGTGGCCCCAGAACATCTCTCCAAAAACGACCTCCATCTGTACTGAAAGCGCTACAGCGGAACGATATCGCTACACCCCTCCCTGATCACGGCTGTGCAAGGCTTTGATCCACCTCGGCTTTCTTCCCTGACCTTGTCCGTATCGATTTCGCTACAGCGGGCGAATTCCGTCGACTCGCAAAACGCCACAAACCACTGATTAATAAAGACAAAACCAACATTGGCCGTGTTCTTGCTATGTAGTCCGGCATAACAGGGCTTTTTTGCCCAAGCATTCAATAGCGTCCACCAGACGAGTCTGGCCCCCTTAGGAGTTCTCATGAGCGATTTGCGTTTTACTGAAGATCACGAATGGCTGCGCACCGAAGCTGACGGCACCGTTACTGTCGGCATCACCGCTTTCGCACAGAACGCCTTGGGCGACGTGGTTTTCGTACAACTGCCTGAGCTGCAGTCCTACGACAAAGGCGCTGAAGCCGCCACCGTGGAATCGGTAAAAGCCGCCAGCGGCGTCTACATGCCGCTCGACGGCGAGGTGCTGGAAGTCAACCCGGCACTCGACAGCAGCCCTGAACTGGTCAACGAAGATCCGCTGGGCGAAGGCTGGTTCTTCCGCTTCCAGCCAAGCGACGCCTCTGCCGTCGCCCAACTGCTGGACCAGGACGCCTACGACCGCCTGATCAAAGCCCAAGCCGAAGCCTGAGGAGCACCGACATGACCGTAAACCTGACCACCGCCAACGAATTCATCGCCCGTCACATCGGCCCGCGTGCCGGCGACGAGCAAGCCATGCTCAACAGCCTCGGCTTCGACTCGCTGGAAGCCCTGAGCGCCAGCGTTATCCCGGACAGCATCAAAGGCACCAGCGTGCTGGGCCTGGAAGACGGTTTGAGCGAAGCTGAAGCCCTCGCTTCGATCAAAGCCATCGCCGGCAAGAACCAACTGTTCAAGACCTACATTGGCCAGGGCTACTACGGCACCCACACGCCATCGCCGATCCTGCGCAACCTGCTGGAAAATCCGGCCTGGTACACCGCCTACACCCCGTACCAGCCAGAAATTTCCCAGGGCCGACTCGAAGCGCTGTTGAACTTCCAGACCCTGATCAGCGACCTGACCGGCCTGCCGATTGCCAACGCCTCCTTGCTCGACGAAGCCACCGCCGCTGCCGAAGCCATGACCTTCTGCAAACGCCTGAGCAAGAACAAGGGCAGCCACGCCTTCTTCGCTTCCGTGCATTGCCACCCGCAAACCCTCGACGTACTGCGCACCCGTGCCGAGCCGTTGGGCATTGATGTGGTGGTCGGCGACGAACTCGAACTGACCGACGTGACGCCGTTCTTCGGCGCTCTTCTGCAATACCCGGCCAGCAACGGTGACGTGTTTGATTACCGCGAACTGACCGAACGCTTCCACGCCGCCAACGCACTGGTGGCTGTGGCCGCTGACCTGCTGGCCCTGACCGTGCTGACCCCGCCAGGCGAATTCGGTGCCGACGTGGCCATCGGTAGCGCCCAGCGTTTCGGTGTTCCGCTGGGCTTCGGTGGCCCGCACGCGGCGTACTTCTCCACTAAAGACGCGTTCAAGCGCGACATGCCGGGCCGTCTGGTCGGTGTCTCCGTGGACCGTTTTGGCAAGCCGGCCCTGCGCCTGGCCATGCAAACCCGCGAGCAACACATCCGTCGCGAGAAAGCCACGAGCAACATCTGCACCGCTCAAGTGCTGCTAGCCAACATCGCCAGCATGTACGCCGTGTACCACGGTCCGAAAGGCCTGACCCAGATCGCCAACCGCGTGCATCACCTGACCGCCATTCTGGCCAAAGGCTTGAACGCACTGGGCCTGACCGTCGAACAAGCCAGCTTCTTCGACACCCTGACCCTGGCCACCGGCGCGCAAACCGCCGCGCTGCACGACAAGGCTCACGCCCGGCAGATCAACCTGCGCGTCATCGACGCTCAGCGTCTGGGCCTGTCGGTGGACGAAACCACCACCCAGGCTGACATCGAAACCCTGTGGGCTCTGTTCGCCGACGGCAAGACCCTGCCGGACTTCGCTGCGCTGGCCGCCTCGGTACAAAGCACCCTTCCAGCTGCGCTGGTGCGTCAATCGCCGATCCTCAGCCACCCGGTGTTTAACCGTTATCACTCGGAAACCGAGCTGATGCGCTACCTGCGCAAGCTCGCCGACAAGGACCTGGCGCTGGACCGCACCATGATCCCGCTGGGTTCTTGCACCATGAAACTCAACGCTGCCAGCGAGATGATCCCGGTGACCTGGGCTGAATTCGGTGCCCTGCACCCGTTCGCCCCGGCCGAGCAAAGCGCCGGCTACCAGCAA
This sequence comes from Pseudomonas sp. S2_B07, assembly GCF_054668435.1. Lineage (NCBI taxonomy): Bacteria > Pseudomonadati > Pseudomonadota > Gammaproteobacteria > Pseudomonadales > Pseudomonadaceae > Pseudomonas > Pseudomonas sp. S2_B07. The sequence goes on along the minus strand of NZ_CP162769.1, from coordinate 5,122,541 downwards.
CTGACCGACGAACTGGAAGCGATGCTGTGCGCCGCGACCGGTTACGACTCGATCTCGCTGCAACCGAACGCCGGTTCGCAAGGTGAATACGCCGGTCTGCTGGCCATCCGCGCCTATCACCAGAGCCGTGGCGAAGATCGTCGCGACATCTGCCTGATCCCGTCGTCCGCCCACGGCACCAACCCGGCCACCGCCAACATGGCTGGCATGCGTGTGGTCGTGACCGCTTGCGATGCACGCGGCAACGTCGACATCGAAGACCTGCGCGCCAAAGCCATCGAGCACCGCGAACACCTTGCGGCGCTGATGATCACTTACCCGTCGACCCACGGCGTGTTCGAAGAAGGCATCCGCGAAATCTGCGGCATCATTCATGACAACGGCGGCCAGGTGTACATCGACGGCGCCAACATGAACGCGATGGTCGGCCTCTGCGCACCGGGCAAGTTCGGCGGCGACGTGTCGCACCTGAACCTGCACAAAACCTTCTGCATTCCACACGGCGGCGGCGGCCCGGGCGTCGGCCCGATCGGCGTGAAATCGCACCTGACTCCGTTCCTGCCGGGCCACGCCCAGATGGCACGCAAGGAAGGCGCGGTCTGCGCAGCACCGTTCGGCAGCGCGAGCATTCTGCCGATCACCTGGATGTACATTCGGATGATGGGCGGCGCCGGCCTGAAACGCGCTTCGCAGCTGGCGATCCTCAATGCCAACTACATCTCCCGTCGCCTCGAAGAGCATTACCCGGTTCTGTACACCGGCAGCAACGGCCTGGTGGCGCACGAATGCATCCTCGACCTGCGTCCGCTGAAAGACAGCAGCGGTATCAGCGTTGATGACGTCGCCAAGCGCCTGATCGACTTCGGCTTCCACGCCCCGACCATGTCGTTCCCGGTCGCCGGCACGCTGATGATCGAGCCGACCGAAAGCGAATCCAAGGAAGAACTGGACCGTTTCTGCGACGCCATGATCCGCATCCGCGAAGAAATCCGCGCGGTGGAAAACGGCACGCTGGACAAGGAAGACAACCCGCTGAAGAACGCTCCGCACACCGCGGCAGAGATCGTTGGCGAGTGGACGCATCCGTACAGCCGTGAGCAAGCGGTGTACCCGGTGGCCTCCCTGATCGAAGGCAAATACTGGCCACCGGTCGGTCGCGTCGACAATGTGTTTGGCGATCGCAACCTGGTGTGCGCCTGCCCGTCGATCGAAAGCTACGCTTAAGAAAATCAGCGTCTAGCGGCCAGCCTCGGGCTGCAAGGAAGAGCCGATCGGCTTTAACTTGCAGCTTGTTGCTTGTTGCTTGCCGCTGAGTGCTCGCGCTTGCGCGCGCCTATAACAAGAAACCGGAGAACAACCATGTCGTTAAGCGTGTTCGACCTGTTCAAGATTGGCATCGGCCCCTCCAGTTCCCACACCGTCGGCCCGATGCGTGCAGCTGCGCGTTTCGCCGAAGGGTTGCGCCGCGAAGGGCTGTTGGCCGCCACCACCTGCGTCAAAGTCGAGCTGTACGGCTCGCTCGGCGCCACCGGCAAGGGCCACGGCAGCGACAAGGCTGTGTTGCTCGGCCTCGAAGGTGAACACCCGGACACCGTGAATACCGAAACCGTGGCCGCCCGTCTGCAAGAAATCCGCGGCAACGGTCGCTTGAACCTGCTCGGTGAACACAGCATTGCGTTCAACGAGAAAGAACACCTGGCAATGATTCGCAAACCCTTGCCCTATCACCCCAACGGCATGATCTTTCGCGCCTTCGACGCCGCCGGCCTGCAGATCCGCAGCCGCGAGTACTACTCGGTCGGGGGTGGTTTTGTGGTCGATGAAGATGCCGCCGGCGCCGACCGCATCGTCGAAGACGCCACGCCGCTGACCTTCCCGTTCAAAAGTGCCAAGGACTTGCTCAGTCATTGCACCACCTACGGCCTGTCCATCAGCCAGGTGATGCTGACCAACGAAAGCGCCTGGCGCCCGGAAGCGGAAACCCGCGCCGGCCTGCTGAAGATCTGGCAAGTCATGCAGGACTGTGTCGACGCCGGTTGCCGCAACGAAGGCATTCTGCCCGGCGGGTTGAAGGTCAAGCGTCGCGCGGCGGCACTGCACCGGCAATTGTGCAAAAACCCGGAATCGTCACTGCGCGATCCGCTGTCAGTGCTGGACTGGGTCAACCTGTACGCCCTGGCGGTCAACGAAGAAAACGCCAATGGCGGACGCGTCGTCACCGCGCCCACCAACGGTGCGGCCGGGATCGTTCCGGCGGTTTTGCATTACTACATGCGCTTCATTCCCGGTGCCAACGAAGACGGCGTCGTACGCTTCCTGCTGACGGCGGCGGCCATCGGCATTCTCTATAAAGAAAACGCCTCGATCTCCGGCGCCGAAGTCGGCTGCCAGGGCGAGGTCGGCGTGGCCTGTTCGATGGCGGCCGGCGCCTTGTGCGAGGTCCTTGGCGGGACCGTGCAGCAAGTGGAAAACGCCGCCGAAATCGGCATGGAACATAACCTCGGCCTGACCTGCGACCCGATTGGCGGGCTGGTGCAAGTGCCTTGCATCGAGCGCAACGCCATGGGTTCGGTCAAGGCGATCAACGCGGTACGCATGGCCCTGCGCGGCGACGGTCAGCACTTCGTCTCCCTCGACAAGGTCATCCGCACCATGCGCCAGACCGGCGCCGACATGAAAAGCAAATACAAGGAAACCGCCCGCGGCGGTTTGGCGGTCAACATTATCGAGTGCTGATGCTCACGCGCACTGCACACTTTTTCAGGAGCTGAATATGTCCACCGAACAATTGCTGAAAACCCCGCTGCACGCACTGCACATCGAACTCGGCGCACGCATGGTGCCGTTCGCCGGCTATGACATGCCGGTGCAATACCCGCTCGGCGTGATGAAAGAACACCAGCACACCCGTGATCAGGCCGGGCTGTTTGATGTGTCGCACATGGGCCAGATCCGCCTGACCGGCGCCAATGCCGCCAAGGCCCTGGAAACCCTGGTGCCGGTGGACATTATCGACCTGCCGGTGGGCATGCAGCGCTACGCCATGTTCACCAACGAAACCGGTGGCATCCTCGACGACCTGATGGTCGCCAACCTCGGTAACGACGAACTGTTCCTGGTGGTCAACGCAGCCTGCAAGGATCAAGACCTGGCGCACCTGCGCAAGCACATCGGCGAGCAGTGCACCATCGAGCCGCTGTTCGAAGAACGCGCCCTGCTGGCGCTGCAAGGCCCGGCCGCCGTCACCGTGCTCGCACGCCTGGCGCCGGAAGTGGCGAAGATGACCTTCATGCAGTTCACCCGCGTGAAACTGCTGGGCGTGGACTGCTTTGTCAGCCGTTCGGGCTACACCGGTGAGGACGGTTTCGAAATCTCGGTACCGGCCGCCAACGCCGAAGCCCTGGCTCGCGCCCTGTTGGCTGAACCTGAAGTGGCGGCCATCGGCCTTGGCGCTCGCGACTCGCTGCGCCTGGAAGCCGGTCTGTGCCTCTACGGCCACGACATGAACACCGAGACCACCCCGATCGAAGCGAGCCTGCTGTGGGCCATCTCAAAGCCTCGTCGTGCCGATGGCGCGCGGGCCGGCGGCTTCCCTGGCGCTGAAACCGTGTTCGCACAACAGCAAGGTGGCGTCAGCCGCAAGCGCGTCGGCCTGCTGCCTCAGGAACGCACACCCGTGCGTGAAGGCGCAGAAATCGTCAACGAGGCCGGCGAGATCATCGGCGCCGTTTGCAGCGGCGGCTTCGGTCCGACCTTGGGTGCTCCTTTGGCCATGGGTTACCTCGACAGCGCTTATATCGCTATCGACACACCCGTATGGGCGATCGTCCGTGGGAAAAAGGTGCCTTTGCTTGTAAGCAAAATGCCATTTGTTGCACAACGCTACTATCGCGGCTGATTGATTGTTTCTATAAGTAACGCGGTTGCGTTGACAGTGCACTAATGTGTAACGCAACCGCCATAAAATAGTGCATATCTTTATAGCCAGCCTTCGTTTATGAACGTTGCTTATAACGATCGAAAACAATTGAACAGCGGCAAAGAATAAGACGGCACTAGTGGATCGACTAGTACCCTCAACCTGAGTAAAACCGGGCCTCTGACGGGGCTTGTTTTTTCTCCCGTAGTTGGCGTAGAGTTTATTCACTGTGTTTGCATGGGTCGCTTGGAATCGTGACCTGGGCAGTAGCCTACAAGTTAGCTACATCCCGTTCGACGTCTTCTTACTCTCCTGCAACCAGCCCCAGTACTCTTTCATGAGAAGGAGACTGTCATTAATTTTTGCGTCAAAGGAAATAAGAAATGTCCCAACGTCAGAGCGGTACCGTCAAGTGGTTTAACGACGAGAAAGGTTTTGGTTTTATCACTCCTGAAAGCGGTCCGGATCTGTTCGTGCATTTCCGCGCCATCCAGGGCAACGGCTTCAAGAGCCTGAAAGAAGGCCAGAAAGTGACTTTCGTTGCTGTGCAAGGCCAGAAAGGCATGCAGGCTGACGAAGTACAAGCAGAAGCCTAATCTTCTGTTACGAAAAAGCCCCTGATGCTGACATCAGGGGCTTTTTTGTGCGCGCAAATCCGTAAAATGGCTTTTTTTTCCGCCCAGAGGCTGCCATGTCGAAACACCTGCTCAATCCCCAGGGCGACTTTCCCGCCGCCACCCTGGGTCGTCGCCTGGCAGCGATGTTCTATGACTTCCTGTTGTGTACCGCCCTGCTGATCGTCACCAGCGGCGTCTACAAGATGATCCAGATGGCGATCCTCGGCGAAGAGAAAATGCGCACCCTGACTGAAGCCGGCGCGCTGGACGGGGATCCATTACTCTCGACGGTGCTGCTGTTTGTGCTGTTCGGTTTCTTCGCCAAGTTCTGGACCTGGTCGGGCCAGACCCTCGGCATGCAGGTGTGGTGCATCCGTGTGCAGAATGCCGATGGCTCGTCCATCAGCCTGTGGCAGGCGTTGTTGCGCTTTGTGGTGTCGATTGCTTCTTGGCTGTGCGTGGGCCTGGGGTTTATCTGGCCATTATTTGATAAGCAGAAACGCAGCTGGCATGACATGTACTCCAACACACAGCTTGTGCGCATCCCGAAGAAAACCAAGTAATTCAGCTATACAGAAACCACTGTGGGAGCAAGCTTGCTCCCACAGGTTTTTTAGGACTGGCTCAAAGAGTTCAGGCGTTACCGGCGAGCTTCATCCGCGCAGCCTGAGTAAAGTCCAGCATGCGCTTCAACGGCCGAATCGCCTGCGGAATCAACGCTGGATCCACAAAGATCTCGTTAGTCCCTTCCTTCAAGCACTTCAGCGTGCGCTCAAGGGTGTTCATCGCCATCCACGGGCAGTGCGCGCAACTGCGGCAGGCTGCGCCGTTACCGGCCGTTGGCGCCTCGATGAAGACCTTGTCAGGGCACAGCTGCTGCATCTTGTAAAAGATGCCGCGATCGGTGGCGACGATCAGGGTCTTGTTCGGCAGACTCTGTGCCGCCGCAATCAACTGACTGGTGGAACCGACGGCATCCGCCAGCTCGATCACCGAGGTCGGCGATTCCGGGTGCACCAGAATGGCGGCATCCGGGTACAGCGCTTTCATGTCTTCAAGCTGCTTGGACTTGAACTCTTCGTGAACGATGCAGGCACCGTCCCAGAGCAGCATGTCCGCACCGGTCTGGCGCTGAATGTAGGTGCCCAGGTGCTTGTCCGGGCCCCAGATAATGGTCTCGCCGTTATCCATCAGGCTTTCGACGATTTCCAGCGCACAGCTGGATGTCACCACCCAGTCCGCCCGCGCCTTGACCGCCGCCGAGGTGTTGGCATACACCACCACCGTGCGTTCCGGGTGCTGATCACAGAACGCCGAAAACTCGTCCACCGGGCAACCCAGGTCCAGCGAGCAGGTCGCTTCCAGGGTCGGCATCAGAATGCGTTTTTCAGGGTTGAGAATTTTGGCGGTTTCGCCCATGAACTTCACTCCGGCGACCAGCACGGTCTTGGCCGGGTGAGCACTGCCGAAGCGGGCCATCTCCAGTGAGTCGGAGACGCAACCACCGGTTTCTTCGGCCAGGGCCTGAATCACCGGATCGCAATAGAAGTGAGCAACCAGCACCGCGTCCTGAGCCTTGAGCTCGGCAGCGATGGCGGCACGGTAAAAAGCTTCCTCCTCGACGGTCAGCGGCTTGGGCTGCTTGGCGTCGAGGTGAGCTTGAACCAGAAGGCGTTCGGAAATCTGCGTCATGTTCGCAAGACCTGCAGGCGCTTTCGCGCGAAAGTCGAGTATACACCCGGCTCCGGACCCATCAGGGTACCGCCGGGAGAGTGAGTATTCATCAGGCACGGACAGCGTTGAAGTTGCGCAAGGCTACAGAATATCCCGTGGATGCAAAAGATGATTCTGACCTGCGTCATGCGATGCAGCCCAGGGCCTGGGCGAGCTCAAATCGCGGGCAAAAAAAAATCCGGAAATCCTCACTTGCGTGGGCCTTCCAGACTTTTAAAACTGCTACAAAAATGGTGGGTCGTGTGGGATTCGAACCTACGACCAATTGGTTAAAAGCCAACTGCTCTACCAACTGAGCTAACGACCCGCTGTGTGGTGGCGCGTATAATACTGATTTTTAAGGACTATTCAACACCTAATTTGAAATAAATCAAAAATAAGGTGTTGGGTCGCTGATTCCGGCCGCCGCAAAGCCTTCTGCACGCAGTCGGCAGCTGTCGCATTTGCCGCATGCACGGCCGTCATCGTCAGCCTGATAGCAGGAAACCGTCAGCCCGTAATTGACGCCCAGCTTCACGCCCGCCTCGACAATTTGCGCCTTGCTCAGGTTCTGCAGGGGCGCCTGGATACGGAAGCCATTGCCCTCTACCCCGGCTTTGGTCGCCAGATTGGCCATGCGCTCGAAGGACTCGATGAACTCGGGACGGCAGTCCGGGTAACCGGAGTAATCCACCGCATTCACGCCAATGAAGATGTCACGCGCACCGAGCACTTCAGCCCAGCCCAAGGCCAGCGACAGGAATACCGTGTTGCGCGCTGGCACGTAAGTCACTGGAATGCCCTCCCCCAGCGCCTCCGGAATGTCGATGCTGCTGTCGGTCAGCGCCGAGCCGCCCATACCGTTCAGGTTGAGGCCGATCACCTTGTGCTCGACCACGCTCAGGTCACGGGCAACGCGTGCAGCGGCGTGCAACTCTGCCTGGGAGCGCTGACCGTAATCAAAGCTCATGGTGTAGCAGCTGTAGCCTTCGGCGCGGGCCATGGCCACGACAGTTGCCGAGTCCAGCCCGCCGGACAGCAGGATGACTGCTCGTTTTTCAGCGGTGTTCAGTTGTTCCGTCATTTCAGCGCCCCGGCTCGTCATTCCAAAGATATTTATGCAGCTGCAATTGCAAACGCACTGGCAGGTTGTCCGCCACCACCCAATCCGCCAGGTCCCGAGCATTCAGGTCGTGGTGGCTTGGCGAGAACAGGACTTCGCCGGCACGCTGGTCAAGACCGTACTGGATCAGCTTGGACACGGCCCAGTCGTAGTCTTCCCGCGAGCAGATGACGAACTTCACCTGATCGTTAGGCGTGAGCAGCTCGATATTTTCGTAGCGGTTGCGATGTGCTTCTTTCGAACCCGGGGTTTTCAGGTCGACAACGCGACTGACCCGGGAATCTACCGCCGAGATATCAAGCGCACCACTGGTTTCCAGTGACACTTCGTAACCGGCGTCGCACAACTGCTTGAGCAATGGGATGGCGTTAGGTTGTGCCAGTGGCTCGCCACCGGTAACACACACATAACGGGGGCGGAAACCGGCCACTTGCTCGAGGATGTCGTCGAGCGGGCGAAGGGTGCCGCCAGTGAACGCGTAGGCGCTGTCACAGTATTGGCAACGCAAAGGGCAACCGGTCAGGCGCACAAATACTGTAGGCAGCCCGGCAGTTCGCGTTTCACCCTGCAACGAGTAAAAAACTTCGGTAATTCTCAATGTGTCTTGCATAGTCGCCACGGGCATAACAGCTAAACAGGCTGTCCGCCTCCGTCAGGCACTTCAAGGAACCCCGCCACCGCGCAGATCCCAAAAAGCGTGTTTCATAAAAAGGGCGTGAATTCTAACGAAAAAACCCGCGACAAGCGCGGGTTTCTTCGAAACGGGTCAAGCAGCCCTTACATTTTTTGCAGATCACGCTGAGCCAACTGAGCGGCGGAGGTGCCCGGATATTGCGACACAACCTGCTGCAGAATGCCTTTGACCTTGTCGGTGTGACCGAGGCGGCGCTCTACATCAGCCAGCTTGTACAACGAATCAGGCACTTTGGCGTGCTTTGGGTACAGCTGTGAAACCTTGGCAAACGCCTGACCTGCACCTTGCAGATCGCCTTTGGCCAGGTTCACTTCGCCCAACCAGTACTGGGCATTGCCCGCGTATTGACTGTTCGGGTATTTGCGCAGGAAAGCGGCAAAAGCCTGGCTGGCCTTGTCGAAATCCTTGGCTTTGATCAGGTCGAAGGCTGCATCGTAATACAGCTTTTCCTTCGCCGGATCCGCCGGTTCGCCACCCGCGGCAGGTGCTTGAGCGGCAGCCGCTCCTGCACTTGCGCCAGCAGCTGCTGCACTAGGGGCATTCAAATCGCCACCAGTGGAAGAATTTTCAGGAGTCGCGGCAGGTGCAACGCCGGTTCCTATGCGCCGATCAAGATCCTGATATCGCTCCAGGTTCTCTTGCTTCATGCGCGCTACATCATTTTGCAGTTCTTCGATCACACCCTGTTGGCGCGAGATCTGGTCCTGCATTTGTTGCAGTTGGTTGAACAGCTGACCCTGTGCCGAGACAGGGGTTGAAACCCCTCCCCCGGCATAGGCGCCGTTCGTACCGTAACCCGCAGGCGGATAACTACTCCCGCTGTTAGAACCGGAGTTGTTATCGACCACAGGAACCGCAGCCCACACCGCAAGCGGTGCGAGACTGAGAGCCAAGACAGTTACAGCACGACGGCACGTTCGCATGACGAATTACTTACGCAGTTCGACGCGACGGTTTTGAGCCCAGGACTGCTCGTCGTTGCCGGTAGCAACTGGACGCTCTTCGCCGTAGGAAACCAGTTCCAGCTGAGCTGGGGAAACGCCTTGCAGTACCAGGTAGCGTTGAACGGCTTTCGCACGACGCTCGCCCAGTGCCATGTTGTACTCACGAGTACCACGTTCGTCGGTGTTGCCTTCCAGAACAACGCGAGCGCCGTTTGCTTTCAGGTCTTTGGCGTGAACGTCCAGAGCGCGCATGGCTTCTGGCTTCAGGTCCGAGCTGTCGTATTCGAAGTAGAAGGTGGTGATTGCGCGCAGAGCAGCTTCTTCGCTCAGGGAACCGTCAACGGCACCAGTGTTTGCGCCGTAACCAGCGTTTGGATCAACAGCGCCTTCACCGGCGTTGTCGCCGCCTTTGGACGAGCAACCTACAGCTACAGCCATGGCCAGAGCCAGCGCAGCAAATTTACCAAACTTCAGCATTTCCATCGTGAAACTCCTAATGAACCCCAGTGTGTTAAGTAAAACGTGTAGCGCCGCGTCAGTTCAGGTAAGGGGACCAGGAAGGTTCTCGAACTTCGCCTTGAGCGGTAGGAAGCGGGAGCCTTACGCGTCCATTAATGGACACGAGCATCAAGACTCCCCGGCCCTGCTGGCGGGTGGCGTAGATTACCATGGTGCCGTTGGGCGCAACAGTAGGCGACTCGTCCAGAGTGCTATCAGTGAGGATCTTTACACTACCTCGCTGCAAATCCTGGGCTGCCACCTTGAAATTGGTGAAGCCGTCCTGGCGGTGAATCATCACCAGGGTCTTTTCATCAGCCGACAGTTTAGGGTTGGCGTTGTAGTTACCGATGAAGGTCACACGTTCCGCACCGCCACCACTGACACTGGTTTTATAGATCTGCGGCTTGCCGCCACGGTCGGAGGTGAAGTAGATGGTCGAACCATCCTTACCCCAGAACGGTTCGGTGTTGATGCCGGGACCATTGGTGACGCGGGAGATCTGACGCGAACCCAGGTTCATCACATAGATGTCCGGGTTGCCATCCTTGGACAGGACGAATGCCAGGCGATTGCCATCCGGCGACCAGGCTGGCGCGCCATTCAGGCCTTCGAAGTTGGTGATCTGCTCGCGGCGACCGGTGTCGATGTTCTGCATGAAGATGCGCGGACGCTTCTGCTCGAACGACACATAAGCGATGCGCTTGCCATCCGGTGCAAAACGCGGCGACAGGATAGGCTCGCGCGATTGCAGCAGGGTCACGGCACGGGCACCGTCATAGTCCGAACGTTGCAGTGTGTAGCGCGTGTTCTTCTCGGAGAAACGCTCGGCGGTCACGTACAACAGACGCGTCGAGAACGCACCTTTGATACCGGTGAGTTTTTCGAACGACTGGTCGGAGATGTAGTGCGCCATGTCGCGCAGTTGATCAACGCTGCCCGACACGCTGCCGGTCAGCACTTGCTGCTCGGTGGCGACGTTGAACAGAGCGTACTGAACCTGCAGGCGACCGCCTGCTGGCACGATACTGCCGACCATGATGTATTGGGCGCCAACCGCTTTCCAGTCACGGTAAATGATTTCGCTGGCCTGGCTCGGCTGGCTGATCATGTTCTGCTTTGGAATCGGCGCGTAGTAACCCGAGTTGCGCAGGTCGTTACCGATGATTTCAGCCATGTCGTCCGGCAGCACGCTGCCGCCCTGGAAACCGAATGGCACGACGGCAATTGGAGTGGCCTGGGAGCTGCCACTGCTGACCAGGATATTTTTTTCATCTGCCGTGGCCAGTCCTGCGAAGCAGAACATGACTACAAGCAGTCCTCGAAGAAGGTTTCTCACAAGGCTAGATCCTCAGGTGTGAATGTCATCTTGAATGAACGATAGGGTGCGAAATCAGCTGGCTTCAGACCCTGCATTTCGGTCAAACGACCAATATTTTTTACCGCCGCTACTGCTGAACTGTCGAACGGCACATCACCACTGGAATGAGCAACCGATACGCCGGAGATCGTTCCGTCAGGCAGCATGTTGATTTGCAGAATCACTTTCATGCCCTTGCGGGCCGACGGTGGCTGCGCCCAACCTTCAGAAGCGCGCGAACGAATCAGATCATCGAAGTTGCCCGCGGTCTCATCACCCTGCTCATCCGCCAACGCCTGTTGACGCTCCGGCTTGTCGGACAGCAAATCAGCCAAGGCCTGCGCCTTTTTGTCTTCAACCGATTTACGTGCCGCATCCTGCGACTTCTTCTTCGCAGCATCGGCAGCAGCTTTCTTCTTCGCGTCTTCGGCGACTTTCTTCTTCGCCTCTTCAGCTTCAGCTTTCTTCTTGGCGTCTTCGGCGGCTTTCTTCTTCGCGTCTTCGACGATTTTCTTCTTGGCTTCTTCAGCGGCCTCTTTCTTGGCCTCTTCTTCAGCTGCTTTCTTGGCTTCTTCTTCGGCTTTCTTCTTGGCTATATCAGCCAATTGTTTCTCTTCTGCCTTTTTGGCTTCGGCGGTCTTCTTCGCTTCATCGGCTTTCTTGGCTTCATCAGCCTTTTTCGCCTCATCCGCTTTCTTCGACTCGTCGGCCTTCTTGGCTTCCTCGGCCTTTTGAGCCGCTTCTTCTTTCTTTTGTTCCGCAGCCTTCACCGCTTCCTGCTCGACCTTTTTCTGTTCCATCTGTTCGACTTCAGTTTGACGCGCAGCAGATTTCTGCGCTTCACCCGCAATCTTCTGATTGGTCTGGGTGGTCGCCCGACTTTTCGATTTCAGCTGGTACAGGGTCGCCTGGACAATCGGCTTGGCCGGCGGCAACTCAGGCGTCATGGCAAAACTGACAAACAGCATGCCGAACACCAGCACGTGCAAGCCAATCGCCCAGACACTAGGCCAGAAGTAGCTTTCCGAGGCTGTTGGCTCTCGTTGTTGCTGCATCAGGGCGCCTCGGTAATCAAGCCAACGTTACCGACTCCGGCCTTCTGCAACCCGCCCATGGCGCCCATGACCGAACCGTAATCAACGGTCTTGTCGCCACGGATGAACACCTGAGTACGCTTGCCACCTTCAGTGCCGGCACGAATGATCTTGGTCACCGCGTCAGTCATCTGCGGCAAGGTCATGGCCTTGTCCTGCTGCTTTTCGGTGTCGACTTCACTGCCAAGGTTCCAGTAGTAGGTCTTGTCAGCCTTGATCGAAATGGTCAGGACCTGGGTGTTGTTGTCCTGCGGCAAGGCTTCGCTGGAAACCTTGGGCAGATCAACTTTCACGCCCTGATTGAGCATCGGCGCGGTCACCATGAAGATGACCAGCAGTACCAGCATCACGTCGATGTAAGGCACTACGTTCATCTCGGCAACCGGCTTGCGCTTTTTGCGAGCTCGAGCGATTAAAGCCATTGGAAATTACCTGCTTATTCTTCGCTGGTGTGCACTTTGCGGTGCAGGATCGCCTGGAATTCATCGGCGAAGGTGTAGTAACGGCTCAGCAAGGTTTCGCTGCGAGCAGAGAAGCGGTTGTAAGCAATAACGGCCGGGATGGCAGCGAACAGACCGATCGCGGTGGCGATCAGCGCTTCGGCGATACCGGGAGCCACAGTGGCCAGGGTCGCTTGCTGGGCCGAGGCCAGGCCACGGAAGGAGTTCATGATGCCCCAGACCGTACCGAACAGACCGATGTACGGGCTCACGGAGCCGACGGTGGCCAGGAATGGCAGGCTCTGCTCGAGCTTCTCTTCTTCGCGGGAAATGGCGACGCGCATGGCACGGGCCACGCCTTCCATGACCGCTTCCGGGTCAACGCCTGGCTGCTGGCGCAGACGGGAGAATTCCTTGAAACCGGCACGAAAAATCTGCTCGACGCCCGAATCCGGGTCAGGGTTGCTGCCGGCCTGACGGTAGAGTTTGGACAGGTCGATACCGGACCAGAAGCGCTCTTCGAAGCTCTCCAGGGCACGTCGACCGGCGCGAATCAAATTGCTGCGCTGAAAAATCATGATCCATGAGGTCACCGATGCGGCTACCAGGATCAGCATTACCAGTTGCACCACGATACTGGCATTGCTGACCAGGCTCCACATGGAGGAATGGTCGACGACGTTAGCTTCCACGCTTTATCTCCTGCTTTGAGTGTGTACCCGCGCCGCTCACGTCGGCAAAGGCCGCACGTAGAGCTTCGGGAATGGCCCGGGGTTTCAAACTGTTAGTGCGCACACAGGCCACCAAAAACTGCCCTTCGCAGAGCAGCACATTATCCGTTGCCCGCCTGACCTGCTGCTTGAAACGCAGGCTGACCCGGTTCAATTCGATTACTTCAGCGCTTACCAGAAGCTCGTCGTCCAGTCGCGCCGGCGCGTGGTAACGCGCTTCGCTGGAATGCACGACAAACAACAGGTCCTCCCCTGCCAGCGCCGATTGGGCAAAGCCCAGATCCCGGAGCCGCTCGGTTCGAGCCCGTTCCATAAACTTGAGGTAATTGACGTAATACACGATGCCGCCCGCATCGGTGTCCTCGTAATAAACGCGACAACGATGTGTGAACGGCTCAAGCCCGTTTTGCGCGCGCATACTCTAGTGCTTACTCCTCAGGTTGCCAATCCGGCCAGGCAACTGTTTTTCATTGATCTGCGGGCTTTTTTCGAAAAAGCACGGTCCTCGGACCGCACAAAAGCCGAATATATCAGCGCGCAAAAATTATTAATCATCCACGGCGTCAAGGAACTCGTCTACCACGGGCATTTCGCCCAATCGTGACGGAATATTTAAACCGAAGTGCAAATACGCATGCCGGGTCACCACTCGCCCCCGCGGGGTGCGCATGATGTAGCCCTGCTGGATCAGGTACGGCTCCAGCACGTCTTCAATGGTGTGGCGTTCTTCACTGATGGCCGCGGCCAGGCTGTCCACTCCGACCGGCCCGCCGTCGAACTTCTCGATCATGGTCAACAGCAGACGTCGGTCCTGGTGGTCGAAACCACGTTCGTCGACATCCAGCAGGTTCAACGCGAGGTCGGCAATCGGCTTGGTGATATGGCCCTTGGCGCGCACCTCGGCGAAATCGCGCACCCGTCGCAACAACCGGTTGGCGATCCGCGGCGTACCGCGGGCACGTCGGGCGATTTCGAAGGCACCTTCCGGGTCCAGCGGCAAACCAAGGATGCTCGCCGAACGGCTGACAATCGTCGCCAGGTCCGCGGTGCTGTAGAACTCCAGGCGCTGGACGATACCGAAGCGGTCGCGCAAGGGGTTGGTCAACATGCCCGCACGGGTCGTTGCACCGACGAGGGTAAAGGGTGGCAAATCAAGCTTGATCGAACGCGCGGCCGGCCCTTCGCCGATCATGATGTCGAGCTGGAAATCTTCCATGGCCGGGTACAGCACTTCTTCGACAATCGGCGACAGGCGATGGATTTCGTCGATGAACAGCACGTCGTGGGGTTCAAGGTTGGTCAACAGCGCTGCCAGGTCGCCCGGACGTTCCAGAACAGGACCCGATGTGCTCTTGATCGACACGCCCATTTCCTGGGCGATGATGTTCGCCAGAGTGGTTTTACCCAGGCCCGGCGGACCGAAGATCAGCGTGTGATCCAGCGACTCGTTGCGCCCACGGGCGGCCTGGATGAACAACTCCATTTGCTCGCGAACGGTCGGCTGGCCGATGTATTCGGCCAGACTGACAGGACGAATCGCCCGGTCCTGGACTTCCTCGCGGTCACGGGGACCTGGCGTGGCGGCTATCAGACGATCAGCTTCAATCACTTAAATCATTCCCTTCAGGGCACGACGAATCAGGTCTTCACTGCTCAAGCCTTTCTCCTTGATCGCGGAAATCGCCTTGCTGGCCTCCTGCGGCTTGTAGCCCAAGGAAATCAGCGCGCTGACCGCATCGTTTTCAGCGGTGGCGACCGGCGCCGGCGCATCTGGCCCGCCCGGCTGGTTGGGAACCAGCGCGAACATCGCAGGTACGGTTTCCCACGCCTTGAAGCGGTCCTTGAGTTCCACCAGCAAACGTTCAGCCGTCTTCTTGCCCACGCCCGGCACCTTGGTCAGCGCCGAGGTGTCCTGGGACTGTACGCAACGGACCAACTCATCGACTTCCAGACTGGACATCAAGGCCAGCGCCAATTTCGGCCCTACACCATTGAGACGGATCAGCTCGCGAAAAAAGTCTCGCTCACGCTTGCCGAAGAAGCCATAGAGTAACTGCGCGTCTTCGCGTACGACCAAGTGGGTGTGCAAGGTCAGCGGTTCACCGACCGACGGCAAGCGATACAGCGTGGTCATGGGCACTTCCAGCTCATACCCCAGACCGTTTACATCCAGAATCAGGTGCGGTGGCTGTTTTTCAGCCAGTGTGCCGCGCAAGCGTCCAATCACGTTACAGATCCTTGAGCGTTGGCCAGATCAATGCCTGGCGACCGACAGAGCAAGGGTTCGCGTCGACAACACAGACACGAAGACCCTCATTCCATAAAAAATGATTGCTGATGCTATCAGAGACGCAGGCGCCCGCCACGACTGCGTGCCGTCCCCAGGCCATGGGGCAGCAGACTGGAACGGGTGTGCGCATGGCAAATGGCGATGGCCAGGGCGTCAGAAGCATCGATTTGCGGTTTGCTGGTCAATTTCAGCATGTGCATGACCATCATTTGCACCTGTTCTTTGTTCGCCGCACCGGTGCCGGTCACTGCCTGTTTGACCTGGGTCGCGGTGTACTCGGCGATTTCCAGGCTTTCTTCGGCACCGGCAACGATGGCCGCGCCGCGCGCCTGACCCAGCTTCAGTGCAGAGTCGGCATTGCGCGCCATGAAGACTTTTTCGATGCCCATGGTGACCGGGCCGTATGTCTGGATGATTTCACGCACGCCGCGATAAACGATTTGCAGACGCTCATGCAATTCTCCCGAGCCGGTACGAATGCAGCCCGAGGCCACATACAC
This sequence comes from Pseudomonas sp. S2_B07, assembly GCF_054668435.1. Lineage (NCBI taxonomy): Bacteria > Pseudomonadati > Pseudomonadota > Gammaproteobacteria > Pseudomonadales > Pseudomonadaceae > Pseudomonas > Pseudomonas sp. S2_B07. The sequence goes on along the minus strand of NZ_CP162769.1, from coordinate 5,106,618 downwards.
ACAGCCACGCCCGGTATCGCGCACCACGCCATAACCGGTAATACGCGAACCGGGGTCGATACCAAGAATTAAAGTCATAACGCCTGCGGGTTAGGTAAGAGCACTTCAATACAGCAAACACCAACAGTGGGAGCTGACTCCCACCTTTGATCTTAGTCACCCTTAACCGAGTTGCGCGGCTACCGATTCCGGGATGTCCGCGTTGGAATAGACGTTCTGCACATCATCCAGGTCTTCAAGCATGTCGATCAGCTTGAGCACCTTCTCGGCGCCTTCCAGGTCCAGTTCGGCGCTGGTGGTCGGCAACATGACGATTTCAGCGTCGTCGCCTTTGAACCCGGCCGCTTCCAGCGCATTGCGCACGGAATAGAACCCGGCGAACGAGGTGAACACATCAATGGAACCGTCTTCGTGGGTGACCACGTCATCGGCGTCGGCTTCCATCGCCGCTTCGATCAGCGCGTCTTCATCAACGCCTGGCGCGAAGGAAATCTGCCCTTTACGCTCGAACAGATAAGCCACGGAACCGTCGGTGCCGAGGTTGCCGCCACATTTGCTGAACGCGTGGCGGACTGCCGCTGCGGTGCGATTACGGTTATCGGTCATGCACTCGACCATCACCGCCACGCCACCCGGGCCGTAGCCTTCGTAACTCAGCTCGACCATGTCGTCGGTGTCGGCAGCGCCGGCACCGCGCGCAACGGCGCGGTCAATGATGTCGCGACTCATGTTCGCGCCAAGGGCCTTGTCCAGCGCCAGACGCAGGCGCGGGTTGGAGCCCGGATCACCGCCACCCTGTCGGGCAGCAACGGTCAGTTCACGAATCCACTTGGTGAAAATCTTGCCCTTCTTGGCATCCTGACGTTCTTTGCGGTGCTTGATGTTCGCCCACTTGGAATGACCCGCCATAACTCGCTCCGAATTCTCTTTGAAACATTGCCCGCCACACTCAGTGTCGGCCAGCAACCAAAAAATCTCGACTTAAAGAAAAGGCGCACCCAAAAGGATGCGCCTTTGCGGTCAGCCTTACTCAGCCTTTGGCGTTTCGCGCAGACGAATGTGCAGTTCGCGCAATGCCTTGGCATCCACCTGACCCGGTGCCTGAGTCATGACGTCCGCCGCGCTCTGGGTTTTCGGGAAGGCAATTACTTCACGGATCGACTGGGCGCCAGTCATCAGCATCACCAGACGGTCCAGACCGAAGGCCAGGCCACCGTGTGGCGGCGCGCCGTACTTCAGGGCGTCGAGCAGGAAGCCGAACTTCTCTTCCTGTTCCGCTTCGTTGATGCCCAGCAGGCGGAATACGGTCTGCTGCATTTCCTTGCGGTGGATACGGATCGAACCGCCACCCAACTCGGTGCCGTTCAGCACCATGTCGTAGGCACGGGACAGAGCGGTCGCCGGGTTGGCTTCCAGTTCTTCCGGAGTGCACTTCGGCGCGGTGAACGGGTGGTGCAAGGCGGTGAAGCTGCCGTCGTCGTTCTCTTCGAACATCGGGAAATCGACGACCCACATGGGTGCCCACTTGCAGGTCAGCAGGTTCAAATCGTTACCGACCTTGATCCGCAGCGCGCCCAGGGCTTCGCTGACGATCTTGGCTTTGTCGGCACCGAAGAACACGATGTCGCCGTCAACCGCGCCAACGCGATCGAGGATCACATTGAGGTTGGCTTCAGGGATGTTCTTGACGATCGGCGATTGCAGACCTTCAACGCCTTTGGCGCGCTCGTTGACCTTGATGTACGCCAGGCCCTTGGCACCGTAGATACCGACGAACTTGGTGTAGTCGTCGATCTGCTTGCGCGGCATGCTCGCAGCGCCAGGAACGCGCAACGCGGCAATGCGGCATTTCGGGTCGTTGGCCGGGCCGCTGAACACCTTGAAGTCGACTTCTTTCAGTTGATCTTCAACGTCAACCAGTTCCAGCGGGTTACGCAGGTCCGGCTTGTCGGAACCGTAACGACGCATGGCTTCTGCGAAGGTCATGTGCGGGAAGTCGCCGAATTCCAGGTCCAGCACTTCCTTGAACAGGTTGCGGATCATTTTTTCGGTGATGCCCATGATCTCGTTTTCATCGAGGAAGCTGGTCTCGATGTCGATCTGGGTGAATTCCGGCTGGCGATCAGCCCGCAAGTCTTCGTCGCGGAAGCACTTGGCGATCTGGTAGTAACGGTCGAAGCCAGCCACCATCAGCAGTTGCTTGAACAGCTGTGGCGATTGCGGCAAGGCGAAGAACGAACCGGCGTGAGTACGGCTCGGCACCAGGTAGTCGCGAGCACCTTCAGGGGTCGCGCGGGTCAGGATCGGCGTCTCGACGTCAAGGAAGCCGTTCTCGTCCAGGAAACGACGGATGCTGGTGGTCATGCGCGAACGCAGACGCAGCTTCTCGGCCATTTCCGGACGACGCAGGTCAAGGAAGCGATAGCGCAGACGGGTTTCTTCGCCGACATCGGAGAACTCGTTCAGCGGGAACGGCGGGGTTTCCGACTCGTTCAGCACTTCCAGTTCGTAGCCGAGGACTTCGATCATGCCCGACGCCATGTTGGCGTTGGTAGCACCGGCCGGACGCAGGCGAACCTTGCCGGTGATCTTCACGACGTACTCGCTGCGCACGCGATCGGCGGCAGCGAAGGATTCAGCGCGGTCCGGGTCGAACACCACCTGGGCCAGACCGTCACGATCACGGATATCGAGGAAAATCACCCCACCGTGGTCACGGCGACGGTGAACCCAACCGCAAAGAGTAATTTCCTGGCCTTCCAGGCTTTCGTTCAGTTGGCCGCAATAATGGCTGCGCATCATGGTAGTGGTTTCACTTCTCGTAATTCGAAATTCGGTTGGAGTCCTGCCCATCCTGCCCTTGTTAAAGGTGCCTGATGGTGCAAGCGCTCTCACGTGTCGTTCAACTCAGGCCCTAGACCCTAGTCAGCTTTGTCGCCGCCGGCCAGGTTCTTCTTCGAGCCGGTCTTGAAATCGGTTTCGTACCAGCCGGTGCCGCTGAGGCGGAAACCTGGCATGGACAGCATCTTTTTCAGCTCTGGCGCCTGGCAGGCAGGGCAGTCGACCAGCGGTGCTGCGCTGATCTTTTGAATGGCTTCCAACTGATGACCACAGGAAGCACATTGATAGTCGTACATCGGCATGGGGGTTGTCTCGGCGATCAGATTGCTACCGCGCACGCTGGGTTTTGCGGCAAAGAGCGGGATTATATCCATTAAATGCAGCCTGTGCAGCCGTAAGACTGCACAGACTGACACTCAGTCCATTACGCCGCTCTGCGACTAAGGTGTCGCAACGCAGCCCCCTTCCTTCAAGCTGCGCACGACGCAGACAACCCGCACCAGCCCGGTGAAGTTCTTGACCCCGCCGTGACGCAAATGCACTTCGCGGTCCACATGGGACAACAGCGCACTGACCGAACAGCAATTGACCCTGGCCATATCGCCCAAAATATCCCAATAGACCTGCTCAAGCCGCAAGCAGGTCGCAAAACCATTCAAACACACAGAGCGGGATAAAGGCCGGGCCAATCCCATATCAAATTCACTGACGAACGGATCAACCCTGATCTCCCTCCCCTCGCCTGGCCTGTCTTCGTAAACCATATCGCTGACACTCCTTTGTCATTCCTTGCCTTCTATCAAGAGCTACATCTGTTGTGTTGCCTTATAAAAGCGCAGGCGCAAAGGGATATCCAGATGACTTTATGACCATCGACGTAGGATAAGCCAACAGTTGACAGGGGATCATGGAGCCCGTCCTAGGCCGGCCATTTTCCTACATGATCAAGCGCGATTTACCACGCGCAAAAGAGACTCTAAGAAGCAAAACGGCAAAGGGTCGGCGGCGGGCACGGCGACCTCGTCCTTAATAGAAGAAAGCCGCGCACAACAAACCTGCCAACACCCCACCGCCCCGAATGACGCACCGACCTGCGACAAATCAACCTCCCAGGCACCGCCGGACTGCCTGATTTGAGTAGCTGCAGGCTTTGCTGTTAAATAGACAGTGTGTCGCGACCGCCTATTTTTCGGGGGCTGCGCATAGGCTGATACCGAATACGTGCCCAACGCCTCTTATTGTTCCGAAGCGAACCGTATTCCATCAGCTCTTCCTCGTGATCCGTCTTAACGTGAGTTAATCAAAATGTTGAAAATCGTCCACCTGCTAACGGGCGCAGCGGCCCTGCTGCTGTCCTTCATCCCCAGCCTGCGAGCTGAAGCGATCCCTTACCTGCAACAACCCGATGCACTGTACCTGGCCTTTTTCGGCCTGCTGAACCTCACCCTTGCTCCTGTTATCCCTTACTGGAACAAAGGCCCTCGTCACCAACTGCAAAACCTGGTCAGCGTTCTGCTGGTACTGGCCGTCCTCCTGCAAATCCTGACATTGCTCGCGCCGATGCCCGTCATCGCCGGTCAACCTGCCGTCCTGTTCAGCCTGGTCGCAGCCATGGCCGCCGTGTTACTGCACCTGGGCGTCAGCTTCTACAAATCGTCACCAGCCGCCGCCTCGCCAAGCTATGACATGAGCAACCGCGATACCGGCACCGTCAAGTGGTTCAACACCTCCAAAGGCTTCGGCTTTATTTCCCGCGATTCCGGCGATGATATTTTCGTGCATTTCCGCGCTATTCGTGGCGAGGGTCACCGCGTTCTGGTCGAAGGCCAGCGCGTGGAATTCTCTGTGATGAACCGTGACAAAGGCCTGCAAGCCGAAGATGTGATCGCCGCACTGCCGCGTCGCTGATTCAAAGGCTAAAAAAAACCGCGAACAGCCAGGCTGTTCGCGGTTTTTTATTGGCTGCTTCTTTATCAAAAAAGTCAGTAATGCGGCGGCGGTGCTTCTTCTTCGAAGGTTTCGAACTGCCCGGCCATTTCTTCCTGGCGCTTGAGCAGTGCTGCCATTTGCAGCTGCAGGCGTTCAACGGCTCGCTGCTGCGTCGCCAGCACATCACTCAATGACTGGATGGTGTCATCCTGAAACGCCAACTGACTCTCCAGATCGGTAACGCGATCTTCCAGGCTCATGATTCAACCCTCCAGAAACGTAAAGTCTTCGGCTAACACCAAACGCAGCCGCTCGCGAATCGCAGCGATCTGGCCTGCATCATAGGGTTTGGCCGGCACCTTGCCCCAGACCGGCGCAGGCCAGGCGGCGTCTTCGCGTTTGCGCACGATCACATGCATGTGCAACTGGCTGACGACATTACCCAGCGCCGCAATATTCAGCTTGTCAGCGTCGAACGCATCCTTGAGCGTTTCCGCCAGCGCGGTTGTCTCCTGCCAGAGCTGTTGCTGCTCGGCGACACCCAACTGAAATATCTCGCTGATATCGTCGCGACGAGGCACCAGGATGAACCAAGGGTAATTCGAGTCATTGGACAACAGCAACCGGCAGAGCGGGAAATCCCCGATCGGTAGCGTGTCTTGTTGAAGCCGTGGATCTAAAGCGAACACTGTGCGCACTCCCGCCTGGTTCTCATTTTTCAGCTTAGCGCCCCTCCCGAGGGACGGCGCGCCAAGCGACAGGACGGCAGCATACCTGCGAACGGGTCTCTCTTCACGACCAGACACGCGCCCCGCCATGAGACATTTTTTGCCAGAACGCACCATTACAGGACCAACGCTCCGGCCAAAACCGCCGAAATGACTGATTAACAACGATGTGTTCGATTCAGACAAATAACAACACTGGATGAATTCAGCACAGTGATTCAAATTTTTTGCACCAAAAGCGCACAGCTCGTCTACGCTGAGTCGGTCAGCATCCGCCATCTACTCACTTTTGGGGTGAACCGGTAACGTTTTTGGTTGTCACGGCACCGAGCCGGAGGCTGGAACACGATGCAAACCTGGCGTCAAGCCCGAACAAAACGTGCTTGAAACGCCCGGTTTTATGAGGTTTTTACAGGTATAGACAAGCAGGCAGAAAAAAACAGCAACAAAATTCTGTTTTGTGCACGCTTGTTGCATTCACACCCACATCGCCTTGGATGTCTCTGCTGGAAGTGGGGGCCTCAAGGCAAATAAAAACAGCGGCAGGGTTGCCCGATGGAGATTCAGACGTTTCACCAAGGACTCTTTTTACCGATGTTCAAGCCCCGGAAAACAACGTTAAAGTTGCCGGTCCTCTTGCATTGAGGCTGTAAATTTGCGACATCTACCAAGCTGTTTGCGACAGGGTCGTAAAGAAGCTGAAAGGTTAGATACGCAAGTATCGCCAACATGGTCGGCGTGATATAAGTTTGCGCCGACACAAAAAGAAAGAGCCGCCCAGATAATAAAACAGGTGGGACGGCAGTACTCTTCTAAAACCAAAGGAGCAAATCACGATGCGCGTGATGAAGTGGAGCATGATCGCACTGGCAGTTGCAGCAGCAGCCAGTACTCAGTTGGCAGTAGCCGCACCTTTCGTAAGCGACCAGGCAGAAGCCAAAGGTTTTGTTGAAGACGCGAAGGCCGACATTCTGGTTCGTAACTACTACTACAACCGTAACAAGAAAGACGGCGCTACCGACGACAAAGACTGGACCCAGGGCATTCAGGGCAACTTCAGCTCTGGCTACACCCAAGGCCTGATCGGCGTTGGCGTTGAAGCTTGGGGCCAACTGGCCATCAAGCTGGACGGTTCCGACAAATACGCAGGTTCGGGCAACATGTCCGTGGACGGCGATGGCGAAGTCAACAATAGCCAAGGCAAAGCCGGCGCTGCTGCCAAGTTCCGCATCTCCAAGACCGAGCTGAAAATCGGCGACATGCAGCCAAGCACTGCTCCAGTGTTCGCTGTTGGTGGTTCCCGTATCCTTCACCAAACTGCTACCGGCATCCAACTGCAGAGCAGCGAAGTCAAAGACCTTGACCTCGAAGGCGGCCACTTCACTTCGGCAACCAGCCAGGACAGCAACGCCCGTGACGGCGACCTGTGGGCTACTTACGCTGGCGTGAAAGCCAACTCCATCGACTACTTCGGTGGCAAATACGGCATCAACGACAACCTGAGCTTCTCGCTCTACGGTGCCAAGCTCGAAGACGTCTGGAACCAGTACTACGCGAACGCGAACTATACCCTCCCGCTGGGTGGCGATGAGTCGTTGAACTTCGACGCCAACTACTACAACACCAAGGACACCGGTAACGCTAAAGCAGGCGAAATCAGCAACAACGCCTACTCCCTGGCTGCTGCTTTCTCGTTCCTGAAAGCGCACACCCTGACCCTGGGCTTCCAGAAAGTGAACGGCGATACCCCGTTCGACTACGTCGGTGTGGGTAAAAACAACCGCGGTGGCGACTCGATCTTCCTCGCCAACTCCATCCAGTACTCTGACTTCAACGCCCCTGGCGAGAAGTCGGTACAAGCCCGTTACGACCTGAAAATGGCCGAATACGGCGTACCTGGTCTGAGCTTCATGACCCGTTACGTGAAAGGTTGGGACATCGACGGCACCAACACTCCAGCAGGCAGCGCTTACGCTGGTCTGTACGGTGCAGACGGCAAACACCACGAAGTCAACGTAGAAGCCAAATACGTTATTCAATCCGGTCCGGCTAAAGATCTGTCGTTCCGCATCCGTCAAGCATGGCACACCGCCAACGCAGACGAAGGCGAAGGCGATATCTCTGAGTTCCGCCTGATCACCGACTACCCACTCAACATTCTGTAATTGCAGAACGTTAGTTTGCGGTAATCAAAAAAAGGCCCATCTTCGGATGGGCCTTTTTCGTTGGCTATCAATTAAGCGTTAAAACGATCAAATCCGTGAGAAACATGCCTGACCAAAGAGTCAGACATGATCAAAAAACAATCACTGCACCGCAGATTCCTGAACCACGCGAATAACCCGCTGTGGAAACGGAATATCAATACCGGCATTTTTCAAGCGATCACGGGACTGTTCGTTGAACATGAACATCACCTCCCAGTAATCCGCCGTCTTTACCCAGACCCGAAGCGAAAGAGTGATCGAACTGTCACCCAAAGTAGACACCACTGCCTGAGGTGCCGGATCTGCCAATACACGCGGATCTTTGGCCAACTCCAGCAGTACTTCACGAGCCTTCTGCAAGTCCGCTTCGTAATCCACCCCTACGTCGAACACTACTTTGCGGGTGGGTTGACGGTTGGTATTGGTAATGATGCCGTTCGACAAGTTGCCGTTAGGCACGATGATGGTTTTGTTGTCACCGGTGCGCAGTACGGTGTGGAAGATCTGAATACTGTCGACAGTACCGGCAACCCCTTGGGCTTCAATCCAGTCACCGATTCGAAACGGGCGGAACAACAGAATCAACACACCGCCGGCGAAGTTGGCCAGACTGCCTTGCAAGGCCAGACCAATGGCCAGACCCGCCGCACCGATCGCCGCGACGAACGAGGTGGTTTCCACACCGATCATCGACGCTACGCTGACAATCAGCAAAACCTTGAGAATGATGTTCGCCAGGCTGCTGATAAAACCTTGCAGCGCCAGGTCGGCGTTACGCAGGGCCAGCAGGCCACCGAGCTTTTGCGTCACTTTGTTGATCAGCCACCAACCGATGGCCAGGGTGATCACTGCCAGCAACACGCGGCTGCCGTACTCCATGATCATTGGAATCCAGGCTTGGGATGCCTTGACCAGGTTGTCCACTTCAGTATTCAAATCCATCTAATTTCTCCTGATTTCCGGCTATCCGGCACGCGAAAAAAATAAACGGCAGAACGACCAAACCCAGGGGACTTAATCATTTCTGCCGTTGGTTGGGCCTCGGACGCCGAAAACGCCGAGAGGTTCCCAAGTTGAAGGTCAGTCGCGGAAGTTGTTGAACTGCAGCGGCATATCGAACGTTTTGGCGCGCAAGGCCGCGATGGCTTCCTGCAAATCGTCACGTTTCTTGCCGGTAATGCGCACTTGCTCGCCCTGAATAGCGGCCTGAACCTTGAGCTTGGCGTCTTTGACGTGAGCGACGATTTTCTTCGCCAGTTCCTTGTCGATACCTTCCTTGAGGACCGCTTCCTGCTTCATCAGCTTGCCCGATGCGTAGGCGTCCTTGACTTCAAGGCACTGCACGTCGATTTTGCGCTTGACCAGGGCCAGCTTGAGGATCTCGATCATCGCTTCGAGCTGGAAGTCGGCCTCGGCGGTCAGGTTGACGGTCAGGTCCTTTTCCTTGAACTCGAAGGTGCCCTTGCCCTTCAGGTCATAACGGCGATCGAGTTCCTTGACGGCGTTTTCGACCGCGTTGGTGACTTCGTGTTTGTCCAGTTCGGATACCACGTCGAACGACGGCATGTAATCTCTCCAATAAAAAGGCGCGCTCGATTGCAATGGCGCGCGCTTGGCTTGCGGTTAAAATCGGGCTCATTATAACGGGTCTTTTCCAACCGATACTGCGAGCCTCACATGCCTGCCTCAAACCGAGCAAAAAGCTGATGTCGACTACTTGGCATGTATTGGGCGCCGGCAGCCTCGGCACGTTGTGGGCCACACGTCTGGCGCGGGCCGATTTGCCGGTCAGGCTGATCGTTCGGGATGCGCAGCGCTTGCAGGCATATCAAGCCGCAGGCGGTTTGACGCTGGTCGAGCACGACGTAGCCAATACCTATGATATCCCCGGCGAAACACCGGACAGCCGCGAACCGATCAGCCGCCTGTTGGTGGCCTGCAAGGCTTACGACGCCGAGAAAGCCGTCGCACAACTGGCGCCACGCCTGACACCCGACGCCGAGCTGATCCTGCTGCAGAACGGCCTCGGCAGTCAGGACGCCGTGGCGGCGCAGGTGCCGCAAGCCCGTTGCGTGAGTGCATCGAGTACCGAAGGCGCGTTTCGCGATGGCGACTGGCGTGTGGTGTTCGCGGGCCACGGTTACACCTGGCTGGGGGATGCAGGCCATCCGGTTGCGCCGATCTGGCTGGATGACCTGGTGGCTGCCGGAATCCCCCATGAATGGAGCACCGACATTCTCACGCGGCTGTGGCGAAAACTGGCGCTTAACTGTGCGATCAACCCCCTGACAGTCCTTCATAACTGCCGTAATGGCGGATTGCAGGCGCATCAGTGCGAAGTCGCGACTCTCTGCGGCGAATTGACCGAGTTGCTGGAACGGTGTGGTCAGCCCGCTGCGGCAGAAAACCTGCAACAGGAAGTCGAGCGCGTCATCCAGGCCACGGCGGCCAACTACTCCTCGATGTACCAGGACGTCGCGAATCAGCGCCGCACCGAAATCACCTACCTGCTGGGCCATGTGTGCAAAGTGGCCGAGCGTCATCAACTGAACCTGCCCCACCTGCATCAATTACAGCAGCGGCTGATCGGCCATCTGCACAGCCTTGGATTGCCCAGCGACTGAGCAGCGGCTACGCTGGCCACGTGTTCCATTTAAGCGACGAACCTGATGCCATTGCGCCAGCGCCTTGAAAACCTTCCCGTCGGCCAGAAGCTGCTGGCCGCCCTGCTGGTGCTGTTGATCACCATCCTGCTGGTTGCCAACCTGACCTTCATCAGCGCGGCGTATTACATCTCCCAGGAAAGCATGGCGCCCCAAGCCTTGCAGACCATTGGCCGACTGGTGTCGAACCCGAGCCTGGTGGCCGACGCCCTGAAGACGCCACAAAACGCCGAACGCCTGCTCAACGAACTCAACAGTTACTCGCCGCTGCGTGCAGCCGCCATTTATGACGGCAAGGGCGAACGGCTGGCCCAGTTGCAGCATGGCGACAAACTCAGCCTGCCGGGGCGCTATCAGCACATAGAGGCTTGGCAAGCGACCGAGTTTCGCAGCAATCAACTGATCACCCTGCCCCGCCCCGGCACTGAGCCTGGTCATTTGTTGCTGGTGGCCAGCAGTGAGCTGCCAATGGCGTTCTACACCGGAACCCTGACTGCCAGCCTGGGCATTCTGATCTTCAGCGTGTTGTTGTGGCTGGTGATTGCCCGGCAAATCAAACGGCTGATTACCCGCCCCATCCATGAGCTCGAAGAGCTGTCCCGGCAGGTGACCCGCGAAGAGAACTACGCGCTGCGAGCCTCCCGTGGCAACCACGACGAAATCGGCAGCCTCGCCGAGGCGTTCAACACCATGCTCTCGCGGATCGAAGCCCGTGAGCAGCAACTCAAACGGGCGCGGGACGACTCCCAGGCCGCTTACGACCAGGCCCAGGGCCTGGCCGAAGAAACCCGCCACACCAATCGCAAGCTGGAACTCGAAGTCCAGGTGCGCAGCAAGATCGAGAAAAAGCTCACCGGTTTCCAGAACTACCTCAACAGCATCATCGACTCCATGCCGTCGGCGCTGATCGCCCTCGACGAACAGCTCTACGTGACCCAGTGGAATCAGGAGGCCAGTGCCCTGTCCGGCACGCGCCTGGACGAAGCGCTGAACCAGCCGATCTTCCTCGCCTTCGAACCGTTGAAGCCGTTTCTGCCGCAGCTCAAGCAAACCGTCGAGCAGCACACCGTGGCCAAGATCGAGCGGGTAACGTGGTTCAAGGACGATGAGCCCAAGCATTACGCCCTGACCTTTTACCCGCTGATGGGCGGCGCCGGGCGCGGCGTGGTGATCCGGATCGATGACATCACTCAGCGCCTGTCGCTGGAAGAAATGATGGTGCAGTCGGAGAAAATGCTCTCGGTCGGTGGCCTCGCCGCCGGCATGGCCCACGAAATCAATAACCCGTTGGGCGCGATCCTGCACAACGTGCAGAACATTCGCCGACGCCTGTCACCTGACCTGCCGAAGAACCTGGAGCAGGCCGAGCACATTGGCATCGAGCTGGAAACGGTCAACCGGTACCTGCAAGCGCGCGAAGTCCCGCAACTGCTCGACGGCATTCAGCAAGCCGGCGCCCGGGCGGCGAAGATTGTGACGCACATGCTCAGCTTCAGCCGTCGCAGCACCCGGCAAATGGCCCCGTGCGACCTGCCGGCGCTGATCGATCAAGCGGTGGAAATCGCCGGTAACGACTTCGACCTGGCGATTGGTTTCGACTTCAAGGGCCAGGCAATCATTCGCCAGTTCGATCCGGCCCTCGGCCCGGTGCCCGGCACGGCCAACGAATTGGAGCAGGTGCTGCTCAACCTGTTGAAAAACGCGGCTCAGGCCATTCACCAGCGTGAAGATGACCGCGAACCGGGACGGATCATTCTGCGCACCAAACTGAATCCGCCCTGGGCGGAAATCCAGGTCGAGGACAACGGCATCGGCATGAGCGAAAACGTGCGCAAACGCACGTTCGAGCCGTTCTTCACCACCAAGGAAATCGGCCAGGGCACGGGGTTGGGCCTGTCGGTTTCCTATTTCATCATCACCAACAATCACAAGGGCCAGATGGAAGTGCAATCGACGCCGGGCCAAGGCACCTGTTTCACCTTGCGCCTGCCCTTGGCGGGCACGCCAGTCATCTCTCAAGAACTCAATCAGCTATCGAGGTAACCCATGGGCTTTCGCTTGTCGAAAATTTACACCCGCACTGGCGACAAAGGCGAAACCGGGCTTGGCGATGGTCGCCGGGTGCCCAAGGATCACCCGCGGATCGAAGCCATTGGCGAAGTCGACTCGCTGAACAGCCAGGTCGGTGTGCTGTTGGCCGGGTTGGCCGCAGAACGCATCACATATCCGGGGTTGAACGAGGTGATCGAGGTGTTGGCGCCTTGCCAGCACCGCTTGTTCGACTTGGGTGGCGAGCTGGCGATGCCGGAGTATCAGGCGTTGGACGCGGCGGAGATCGAACGTCTGGAAGCGGCGATTGATCACTGGAATGAAGAGTTGGGACCGCTGGAGAATTTCATACTGCCCGGCGGTTCAGCATTGATCGCTCAGGCGCATGTGTGCAGATGCCTGGCGCGCACTGCGGAACGGCGGTGCCAGCAGTTGAATGCGATTGAACCGTTGGCCGGGGTTGGGTTGGCGTATATCAATCGGTTGTCGGATGTGTTGTTTGTGGTGGCGCGGGTGATTGCCAAGCGGCAGGGGGTTGCGGAGATTTTGTGGCAGGCGGCGGTGAAACCTCAGGTTTAACCGGCGCCTGCTCGCGATGGGGGTGGCAGCTACTCCAAAGAATCCGGCCAGAACGCCCGAATCCCCGCCACGCCCTGAGCCCCGGCTTCCCAGGCTTGTTGCCGCTCTGCCGGGCCAACACCGCCCAACAGGAACACTGGCTTGCTGAAGCCCGTCATCAACGCCGAAGCCTGATCCCAACCCAACGGCTGCGCATCCGGATGAGTCTGGGTCTTCTGCACCGGCGAGAGGGTCACAAAGTCCACGCCCATTTGCTCGGCCAACGCCAGTTCTTCAGCGTTATGACACGACGCCGCCAACCAGCGCGACGCCGGCAGTGGTCGCCCGGCCGCTGCGTATTTACGCAACTGGGCGGAGGTGATGTGCCAACCGGCGGACGGGAAATCACCAAGCCATTCGAACGGCCCCTTGATCATCAGTTGCGCCTTGCCCGCACACAGCCCGGCTGCGTCCACCGCCAGGTCGCGGTACTTTGGATCGTAGCCGTTGGGCGCCCGTAGCTGGATCAACTTGATCCCACCGGCGATGGCTTTCTGAATGCCGCGCAGCAAGGCCGGGGTTTCCAGATCTTCGGGGGTAATCAGATACTCCGCTGGCAAGCGTGCAGCCGCGACGATCGGCTGGTTGGCCGCCGGGAACTCGTAGTTCAACAGGTCGCGTGGTGACACCCATTCCAACGGCTGACCTTCGGCGCCGTGGGGTTCGCCGGTAAAAGCCGAGACCTCCCAGACATCCAGTAACACGTGCTTGTCCGGGTAGTCGTGATGAACTTTGATCAGCGGTCGCGCGGCGCTGACCACAATGCCCAGCTCTTCCTGAAGCTCACGACTCAGTGCGGTTTCGACGGACTCGTCGCCCTCGACCTTGCCACCGGGAAACTCCCACAAACCGCCCTGGTGCTGAGTGTCGGCACGGCGTGCGATAAGGATCTTGCCGCTGTTATCACGGATAACGGCAGCGGCTACATGAACTCGTTTCACTGCCCGACCTCCTCCAGACCTGCCTTCTGCCAGGCCTTGAACGCCGGCCATTGGTAGATGGCTTCGACATAGGCTTCGTCCGCTGCCGGCAATTTCACCTGATAGGTGCGCAGGCGTACGGCAATCGGGGCGAAGAACGCATCGGCCAGGGTTGTGCCGCCGAACAGGAACGGACCCATGTCAGTCGCCACCGTTCGGCATTCCGCCCACAACGCCAGCATGCGCTGGATATCGGCCTGAACATCATCAGGCGTCGGCGACAGCGGCGCATTGCGGCTCAGGTCGAACGGCATGTTGCCGCGCATGGCAAAGAACCCGGCGTGCATCTGCGCACAAGCCGAACGCGCCTGGGCTCGGGCGGCGGTATCTTTTGGCCAGAGACCGGCATTGGGGAACTGCTCGGCCAGGTACTCGGCAATCGCCAGGGAATCGGCGATGGTGCCGTGTTCGGTTTTCAGCAGCGGGACTTTGCCGGTCGGCGAATGCTTGAGCAGGCGTTCGCGGGTGTCGGGTTGACCCAGTTTGATCAATTCTTCGGTGTAGGCCGCGCCGGTCAGCTCGAGGGCCAGTGCGCCGCGCAGGGACCAGGAGGAAAGCAGTTTGTCGCCGATGATCAGGTGGAGGCTCATGTTCGGGACCTTTTTTGATGAGGGGTACAGACCGGAATCTTCGGTGTCTGGCCGTCCGTCATCGCGGGCAAGCCTGCCCCCACAGTGAACGCGTTGAACACAACCTTTGTGTACGCCACTGAACCTGTGGGAGCGGGCTTGCCCGCGATGGGGGTGAATCGATCTTAAGTACGGTACTCGGCGTTGATCTTCACGTATTCGTGGGACAAGTCGGTGGTCCAGATGGTTTCGCTGCAATCGCCGCGACCCAGCTCGATACGGATGGTGATCTCTTCCTGCTGCATCACTGCAGCGCCCTGGGCTTCAGTGTAAGTCGCGGCACGCGCACCACGGCTGGCAATGCACACGTCGCCGAGGAACACGTCGATCTTGCTCACGTCCAGGTTCGGCACGCCCGCCCGGCCAACGGCAGCCAGGATGCGGCCCCAGTTCGGGTCGGAAGCAAACAACGCCGTCTTGATCAGCGGCGAGTGCGCCACGGTGTAGCCGACGTCCAGGCATTCCTGGTGATTGCCGCCGCCGTTGACTTCAACGGTGACAAACTTGGTCGCGCCTTCGCCGTCGCGAACGATGGCCTGGGCCACGTCCATGCACACTTCGAAAACAGCCTGCTTCAACTTGGCGAACAACTCGCCTTCGGCACGGGTGATTTCCGGCAGTGCAGCCTGACCGGTGGCGATCAACATGCAGCAGTCGTTGGTCGACGTGTCGCCGTCGATGGTGATGCGGTTGAACGACTTGTTGGCACCGTCCAACAACAGGTTTTGCAGCACATCGCGGGAGACTTTGGCGTCGGTGGCGATGTAGCCGAGCATGGTCGCCATGTTCGGACGGATCATGCCCGCGCCTTTGCTGATGCCGGTGACGGTGATGGTCACGCCGTCATGCTGGAACTGGCGGCTCGCCCCCTTGGGCAGGGTGTCGGTGGTCATGATGCCGGTGGCGGCCGCTTCCCAGTTGTGGATCGACAGGTCGTCAAGGGCTGCTTGCAGCGCGCCTTCGATTTTCTCGACCGGCAGCGGCTCGCCAATCACACCGGTGGAGTAAGGCAGCACCAGGCTGGCATCGACGCCCGTCAGCTCAGCCAGTTTGGCGCAAGTGCGCTCGGCGGCGGCCAGGCCAGGTTCGCCAGTGCCGGCGTTGGCATTGCCGGTGTTGGTCAACAGGTAACGCACCGGGCCTTGCACGCGTTGCTTGGCCAGGATCACCGGGGCGGCGCAAAAGGCGTTCAGGGTGAAAACGCCAGCGACGGTGGAACCTTCGGCGCAGCGCATGACCACAACATCCTTGCGCCCCGGGCGCTTGATGCCGGCCGAGGCGATACCGAGTTCAAAACCGGCAACCGGGTGCAACGTTGGCAAAGGACCAAGACCAACAGCCATGAATGCGCTCCTCAAAAAATGTAGTCATCACCGTCATGCGATGAACGGCGGTATTAAATGGCAAAACGCCGCGACGGCTGATGCCGGTCGCGGCGCGGGTATTTCAGCGTTTGAAACGGGTTTTACTGAATCTGCCCGTGGCAATGCTTGAATTTCTTGCCCGAACCGCAGTAGCACAGTTCGTTGCGGCCCAGCTTCTGCTCGTTACGAACCGGTGCTGCGGCGAGGGCGACATCAATATCTTCCCCCAGCGGTTCCACTTGCTCGAGACCCGGTGCTTCTTCGTGATGGAACTGCAAGCGTGCGGCCAGTGCTTCGGCTTCCTGACGCAGGCGTTGCTCTTCGGCTTCCGGATCTTCGCGGCGAACCTGAACGTGCGACAGCACACGGATCGAGTCGCGCTTGATCGAATCCAGCAGCTCGGAGAACAGCGTGAACGACTCGCGCTTGTACTCTTGCTTCGGGTTCTTCTGGGCATAGCCACGCAAGTGGATGCCATGACGCAGGTGGTCCATGGTCGACAGGTGGTCTTTCCACAGGTCGTCGAGCACGCGCAGTACGATTTGTTTCTCGAAGCTGCGCAGCGCTTCGGCACCCGCCTGGTCTTCTTTCTCGTTGTACGCCGCGATCAGCTCTTGCATCAGCTTCTCGCGCAGGGTTTCTTCGTACAGGTGATCGTCTTCGTCGAGCCATTGCTGGATCGGCAGCGCCACACCGAAGTCGCTCTGCAACGCAGCCTCCAGACCGGCCACGTCCCACTGCTCAGGCAGCGATTGCGGTGGAATGTGCGCGCTGACGGTAGAGTTGAGCACGTCCTGACGGAAATCAGCGATGGTTTCGCCAATGTTGTCGGCGGCCAGCAACGTGTTACGCATGTGATAAATCACTTTACGCTGTTCGTTGTTGACGTCGTCGAACTCGAGCAGTTGCTTACGAATATCGAAGTTACGGCCTTCAACCTTGCGCTGAGCCTTTTCGATGGCGTTGGTCACCATACGGTGCTCGATCGCCTCGCCTGGCTGCATGCCCAGGGCCTTCATGAAGTTCTTCACTCGGTCAGAGGCGAAGATGCGCATCAGACTGTCTTCCAGCGACAGGTAGAAGCGGCTGGAACCGGCGTCGCCCTGACGACCGGCACGACCACGCAACTGGTTGTCGATACGGCGCGATTCGTGACGCTCGGAAGCAATGACCTGCAAGCCGCCCGATTCGAGCACTTGCTGGTGACGCTTCTGCCAGTCGGCCTTGATCTGGGCAATCTGCTCCGGAGTAGGATCTTCCAGGGACGCCACTTCCACTTCCCAGTTACCGCCCAACAGGATGTCGGTACCACGACCGGCCATGTTGGTGGCGATGGTCAGTGCGCCTGGGCGACCGGCCTGGGCAATGATCTCGGCTTCCTTTTCGTGGAACTTGGCGTTCAGAACCTTGTGTTCGATGCCTTGTTCCACCAGCAGGCGGGACATGTGTTCGGAGGTTTCGATGGTCGCGGTACCCACCAGCACCGGACGGCCCGCCGCCATGCTTTCCTTGATGTCCGCCACGATGGCCGTGTATTTCTCGTCGGCCGTCAGGAACACCAGGTCGTTGTAGTCCTTACGGGCCAACGGCTTGTTCGGCGGAATGACCATGACCTGCAGGCCATAGATCTGATGGAACTCGAACGCCTCGGTGTCAGCCGTACCGGTCATGCCGGACAGCTTGTTGTACAGGCGGAAGTAGTTCTGGAACGTGGTCGATGCCAGGGTCTGGCTTTCGGCCTGGATGTTCAGGTTTTCCTTGGCTTCGATGGCCTGGTGCA
Source organism: Pseudomonas sp. S2_B07 (assembly GCF_054668435.1). Taxonomy (NCBI): domain Bacteria; kingdom Pseudomonadati; phylum Pseudomonadota; class Gammaproteobacteria; order Pseudomonadales; family Pseudomonadaceae; genus Pseudomonas; species Pseudomonas sp. S2_B07. The sequence continues at coordinate 5,088,830 of NZ_CP162769.1, read as the reverse complement.
GGCCTTCGGACAAACGACGACCCGGCATGGTACGACCGGTGTGTTCGTCGACCAGGACAACCTGACCGTCCTGCACGATGTACTCGACGTTGCGGTGGAACAGTTTGTGCGCGCGCAGACCGGCATAAACGTGGGTCAGCAGGCCCAGGTTGTGGGCCGAGTACAGGCTCTCGCCTTCAGCCAGCAGGCCGAGGGAGGTCAGCGATTCTTCTACGAATTGATGGCCCGCTTCGTTGAGTTCAACCTGACGGGTCTTCTCATCGACGGTGTAGTGGCCGGCCTTGGTGACTTCGCCTTCAACTTCTTCGACGTGCAATTCCAGGCGCGGGATCAGTTTGTTGATCTCGATGTACAGCTTGGAGCTGTCCTCGGCCTGACCGGAAATGATCAGTGGAGTACGGGCTTCGTCGATGAGGATGGAGTCGACTTCGTCGATCACGGCAAAATTGAGTTCGCGCTGGAATTTTTCTTCCATGCTGAACGCCATGTTGTCGCGCAGGTAATCGAAACCGAATTCGTTGTTGGTGCCGTAGGTAATGTCAGCGGCGTAAGCCAGACGTTTCTCTTCCGGTGGCTGGAACGGCGTGACCACGCCGACCGTCAGGCCGAGGAATTCGTAGAGCGGACGCATCCAGTTGGCGTCACGACGGGCCAGGTAGTCGTTCACTGTCACAACGTGCACGCCCTTGCCGGACAGCGCGTTGAGGTAAACGCCCAGTGTTGCCACCAGGGTCTTGCCTTCACCGGTACGCATTTCCGCGATCATGCCTTCATGCAAGGTCATGCCGCCGATCAGCTGGACATCGAAGTGGCGCATACCCATGACACGCTTGCCGGCTTCGCGGGCGACCGCAAAGGCTTCTGGCAACAGCTTGTCGAGGGATTCCCCTTTGGCGATGCGGGCCTTGAACTCGTCTGTCTTGGCACGCAATTGATCGTCCGAAAGGGCCACCATTTGCTCTTCGAAGGCATTGACGAATTGCACCGTCTTGAGCATGCGTTTGACTTCACGCTCGTTCTTGCTTCCAAAAAGTTTCTTTAACAAAGGCGCAAACATATCGGCAGGATCTTCCACACTAAAGGGATGGAGGGCGGCCCCGTGAGTCGCCCGTGCAGCCCTCATGGCCGCATGCGAACGAGCATTCTACCCGGAAACGATGGTGAGGAAAGTGGCGTTATTCCACGATGCATGCACTGCGCTGTAACGGGGCTCACTTAAAATAAGGGCTTTTTACTGAACTTCAAGCCGTTCACGGCAGAAGTTACTTGTTGATTTAATGGGTAAAGCGCGCGCAAAGCAATGGGTCAGGTGCAGGAGGTGCTTTCTGCTACCATAGCGGCTCTGTTACTTCAGGTGTCTGATCATGGCATTTCGCCCTCTTACGGCCAGAGCACCCGCCGTTCTGCTTCGCGAAGCCAAGCCGCTGAAAGCTATTTTTGGCCACGCTCAACGCCTGGGTCATTTACAACGCCTGCTCGAAAGCCAGCTGCAGCCCGCCGCTCGCGAACACTGCCATGTTGCTTCGTGGCGCGAAGGCAGTTTGTTGCTGATCGTCACCGACGGACACTGGGCAACGCGCCTGCGCTATCAGCAAAAGCGTCTGCAACGCCAGTTACAGATGTTTGACGAGTTTGCCAGCCTGACCCGGATTCTGTTCAAGGTGCAGCCACCGACCGTGCAACAAGGCGCGGCGGGGCACACCATCAGTTTGTCGTCCGATGCGGGCGCGACCATTCAGGCCACGGCCGACGGGATCAGCGATCCAAATCTGCGGGCTGCGCTGGAACGCCTTGCGGCGCACGCAAAACCAAAGACCTGACACACCGATTTCTGTAGGCGCTGGGCTTGCCTGCGATGGGCGCGCCGCAGTGCAACAGATACACCGCGTTATCGTTCATCGCGGGCAAGCCATGCTCCTACAAGGTTCAGCGGCTTTTTTTGCCGCCGAGCAACGACCCCATCAACCCGCGTACCAATTGTCGGCCCAACTGATTAGCCGCCTGTCGCATCGCCGACTTCAGGGCCTGCCCGGCCGCCGTGCCGAGAAACTCCCCGGCCTGTTCGGTGAAACTTGGCTCTTGGGGCGCAGGTTTGGACGGCGCGGCCTCGGGATCAGGTGCCAACCCCTTACGCCCCATCAGCACTTCATAGGCCGATTCCCGATCTATCGGCTTGTCGTAGCGTCCCTGCAACGGCGAACCGGCGATCAGTGCCGCACGCTCGGCCTCGCTCAACGGCCCGATCCGCGATTGTGGTGGCGCGATCAACACACGCTGAACCATCTCCGGCGTGCCTTTATCGGCCAGCGTCCCGACCAGCGCCTCGCCGATCCCCAGCTCGGTCAACACCGACAAGGCATCGAACGCCGGGTTCGGCCGGAAGCCCTCGGCCACGGCGCGCAGGGACTTCTGTTCCTTGGCGGTGAACGCACGCAAACCGTGCTGGATGCGCAGCCCCAACTGAGCCAGCACGTCATCCGGCAGGTCACCCGGCGATTGGGTGACGAAATACACGCCCACGCCTTTCGAGCGAATCAGCCGCACCACTTGTTCCAGTCGATCCTGCAGCGCCTTGGGCGTCCCGGCGAACAGCAAATGGGCTTCGTCGAAAAACAACGCCAGCAGCGGTTTGTCCGCATCACCGCGCTCCGGTAATTGCTCGAACAGCTCGGCGAGCAGCCACAGCAGGAATGTCGCGTACACCTTCGGGGCTTCGTGAACCAGACGACTGGCATCCAGCAAATGAATGCGCCCGCGACCGTCAGCGGTTGGTTGCAGAATGTCTTCGAGTTGCAGCGCCGGTTCGCCGAACAGCGCTTCGGCGCCTTGTTGCTCCAGCGTGGCCAGCCGCCGCAACAGCGCCTGACTGGAACCGGTGGTCATCAACGCGGCGTCATCGCCGAGCAATTCGGGGTTATCACGCAGGTGATTGAGCAGCGCCTTGAGGTCCTTGAGGTCGAGCAGCAACAGCCCTTCGCGGTCCGCCACCTTGAACGCCGCGTACAGCGCCGACTGCTGGCTGTCGGTCAGTTCCAGCAGACTGCCGAGCAACAACGGGCCCATTTCACTCAAGGTGGTGCGCAATGGATGACCGGACTGGCCATGAATGTCCCACAGCGTCACGGGATACGCCTGGGGCTTGTGGTTCAGCCACGGCATCCCGGCGATGCGCTCGGCGATCTTGCCTTGGGGGGTGCCAGCGGCGCCGAGGCCACACAGATCGCCTTTGATATCGGCGGCAAACACCGCCACGCCTGCGTCGCTGAAGGCTTCGGCCATGCGCTGCAAGGTGACGGTTTTACCGGTCCCGGTAGCGCCGGCGACCAGGCCGTGACGATTTGCCAGACGCATGGCCTGGGCGATGGACTGGCCGGCAAGGTCGGCACCGAGAACGAGTTGCGATGAGTCAGGCATTTGGTCACCTAATGGTTAATCTTTGATCCGGCGCGGCCGATACAAAAAACGAGACTTCACAGAAATCAGCGCCGGTATTCCCTAAGGACAGGACAGAACTATCAGCTGCTTTTCACCCTGCCCGTTTTGCGTGCCTTTATAAAAGCACGCCCTGAACAATAAGACCTTAGCGGAACCCCAAGCCATGAACAAAAACCTGCGCTTCAGCCATAAAATTTTGCTTGCCGCCGCCCTCATTGTTATTGCTGCCTTCGCCTCGTTCACCCTGTACAACGACTATTTACAGCGCAACGCCATCCGCGAAGACCTGGACAATTACCTCAATGAGATGGGCGACGTCACCGCCAACAACATCCAGACCTGGTTGGCCGGTCGTATCCTGCTGATCGATAACCTCGCTCAAAACATCGCCATCAACCCAGAACAGTCCAATGTCGCCAGCCTGCTTGAGCAGAAAGCCCTGACCTCGACCTTCATGGCGTCCTACCTGGGCGATGCCACCGGCAGCTTTACCATTCGCCCCGACGCCAAGATGCCGGCCGGCTTCGATCCACGGGTTCGCCCTTGGTATAAAGGTGCCGAAAGCAGCAGCACCGCGACCCTGACCGAACCGTACATCGACGCGGCCACTGGCCAGACCATCATCTCCATCGCCACCGCCTCGAAGAAGGCCGGGCAAAGCGTCGGCGTGGTGGGCGGCGACCTGAGCCTGCAAACCCTGATCGACACCCTCAGCGCCCGTGATTTTGACGGCATGGGGTATGCCTTCCTGGTCAGCGCCGACGGTAAAATCCTGGTGCACCCGGACAAAGCCCTGGTCATGAAGTCCCTGGGCGAGGCGTACCCGAAAAATACCCCGCGCATCAGCAGCGACTTCAGTGAGGTCGACGTCGACGGCAAGACCCGTATCGTCACCTTCACCGCGATCAAAGGCCTGCCATCGGTCAACTGGTACATCGGCCTGTCGGTGGACAAGGACAAAGCCTTCTCGATGCTCAGTTCGTTCCGTGCATCCGCCGTGGTCGCGACCATTATTGCCGTGGCGATCATCATCGCGCTGCTGGGCATGCTGATTCGCATCCTGATCCAGCCGCTGCACGTCATGACCCGCGCCATGGAAGACATCGCCGACGGTGAAGGCGACCTGACCAAACGCCTGACCATCCAGAACAACGACGAATTCGGCATCCTCGGCACCGCGTTCAACCGTTTTGTGGAACGTATTCACACCTCAATTCGCGAAGTGTCCTCGGCCACCGGGCAAGTCAACGAAGTGGCACTGCGCGTGGTGGCCGCCTCGAACTCGTCGATGTTCAACTCCGATCAGCAGGCCTCGCGCACCAGCAGCGTCGCCGCCGCGATCAATCAGCTCGGGGCCGCCGCCCAGGAAATCGCCCGCAACGCCGCGCAAGCGTCGAGTCAGGCCAGCGATGCCCGCAGCCTGGCCGAAGATGGCCAGCAAGTGGTGGACCGCAGCATCAAAGCGATGAATCAGCTGTCGAGCATGCTCAGCGCCTCGAGCACCAACATCGAATCGCTGAACAGCAAAACCGTGAACATCGGCCAGATCCTCGAAGTGATCACCAGCATTTCCCAGCAAACCAACCTGCTGGCACTCAACGCGGCCATCGAAGCCGCCCGTGCCGGTGAAGCCGGCCGCGGTTTCGCGGTGGTAGCAGATGAAGTGCGCAACCTGGCGCACCGCACGCAGGAATCGGCGCAACAGGTACAGACCATGATCGAGGAGCTGCAAGTCGGCGCCCGCGAATCCGTCAGCACCATGAGCGACAGCCAGCGCCACAGTCAGGACAGCGTTGAAATCGCCAACCTGGCGGGCGAGCGGTTGAACAGTGTGACGTTGCGCATCGGCGAAATCGACGGGATGAACCAGTCGGTGGCCACCGCGACGGAAGAGCAGACAGCGGTGGTGGAGTCGATCAACGTCGACATTACCGAGATCAATACGCTGAACCAGGAAGGCGTGGAGAACCTGCAATCGACGTTGCGCGCGTGCTCGGATCTTGAGCAGCAGGCTTCGCGGCTTAAGCAGCTGGTCGGCAGTTTCCGTATCTAGTGTCAGTTAGGGCCCCATCGCGAGCAGGCTCACTCCTATAAGGTTTTGCACTGAACCTGTGGGAGTGAGCCTGCTCGCGATAGCGGTCTATCAAACACCACAAAAGCCCCGCTAACACCCCACCACAAAACCCCAGCCGAACATCTATCCTTCATAAAGGTCAATCAAGGGAGAACAACAGACCGGAGGGCCGCTCATCGTGCATATCGCGGACATCACCATGTTCTACGCCCCGGCCAGCGGTGGCGTGCGCACGTATCTGGATGCCAAGCACCGTCGCCTGGTGATCAAGCCAGGCATTCGCCACAGTCTGTTGATTCCAGGCGCACACCTGAGTGAAACGGATGGCGTCTACACAGTTCCCGCCCCCGCCCTGCCCTTTGGCAAGGGTTATCGTTTTCCCCTCCGCCTCGCTCCCTGGCGAAATGTCCTGCAGGATTTACAGCCTGATCTGATCGAAGTGGGCGACCCGTACCTCACCGCCTGGGCCGCACTCGACGCGCGGCGCCAACTGGATGTCCCGGTTATCGGTTTTTATCACTCGGACTTGCCGCTGCTGGTCAGCAACCGGATGGGGAATTGGGTTACCACCAATGTCGAGGCCTATGTCAGCAAGCTCTATGGCAACTTCGACCGGGTGCTGGCGCCGAGCCGGGTCATGGCCGACAAATTGAGCGGGCTGGGCGTGAAAAACGTCTATGTCCAACCTCTGGGCGTGGATTTGCACACCTTCAATCCCGATGCCCGGGACCCTGGCCTGCGCGCCGAACTGGGCATTGATGAAAATACGCATCTGCTGATTTTCGCCGGGCGCGGTTCCAAGGAAAAAAACCTGCCGGTGCTGCTCAAGTGCATGGCACGTCTGGGGCCGCGTTTTCACCTGCTGCTGGTGGGTTCGTCGATGCCGGCCACGGTGCCGGACAACGTCACGGTGGTCGATGGGTTCTGCCCGGCCGCACACTTGGCGCGCTTGATGGCCAGCGCCGATGCCTTGTTGCATGCCGGCGACCAGGAAACGTTCGGGCTGGTGATACTCGAAGCCATGGCCAGCGGTATTCCGGTGGTCGCCGTGGCGGCCGGTGCCTTTCCGGAAATTGTGACCGAGCACTGCGGTTTGCTTTGCACGCCGAACAATTCAACAGCCATGGCCGACGCCGTTCGCGAGTTGTTCAGCCAGGGCAGCGTGGCGCTGGGGAAATCAGCGCGCAGTCATGTCGAGCGCCAATACAGCTGGGACATGGTGGTCAACAGCCTGCTGGGGCACTATCACGCCGTTCTCGGCAGCCAATGGCCGCTGGTGGCCCATGGTTAACCCGATGAGTCCACCCAGCGTCTTACTGGTACTGCATGACGTTGCGCCGCCCACCTTGGCCGACTATCAACCGTTCGTTGAAGCCGTCGACGCCTTGGGCGAGGTGCCGATGACCTGGCTGGTGGTGCCGGATTTTCACAAACACAACGGCCTTGAGGCTCATCCGGAATTTCGACGTGTGCTCACCCATCGTGTTGCACGAGGTGACGAACTGGCCTTGCACGGCTACTTTCATTGCGATGAGGGCCCTCCGCCCGACACCCCGCGAGACTGGTTCATGCGTCGGATCTACACCCATGAAGGCGAGTTTTACACCCTGTCACAACGCGCCGCGCTCGACCGGTTGCGCGCCGGCATTGAGGTCTTTGATCGTTACAATTGGCCGCTGGAAGGTTTTGTCGCCCCGGCCTGGCTGATGAGCGAAGGAACCCGCGAGGCCTTGCGCCAACTGCCACTGCGCTACACCAGTGATTCGCAGCATCTATATCAACTGCCGGATTTCACACCGATGGATGCACCCGGCCTGGTCTGGAGTGCGCGCAGTGCCTGGCGCCGGGGCCTGTCGAAACTGCTCAGCGATCAGCGCGAACAACAATGGCGCGAGGCGCCGGTCATTCGGCTGGGCTTGCACCCGGTGGACATGCGCCATGAGTTCTCCCGGCATTACTGGTTGCAAACCCTCAAGCGTTTGCTCGATGGCGGGCGCGTACCGATGACCAAATCGCAATGGCTGGCGCGGCAACGCGCCCCGCTCGGCCGCGCCGCATGAGCCGGGGCATTCTGCTGTTCGTCGCCCTGCTGGCGGCGGTGCTGATCCCGCTGCTGCTGGGCGGCAACCAAACCTGGGCGCGGCTGCAAAGTTTTCCAGTGAGTTGGCTGCTGATCATGTTCGGCATGATTCTGCTGTGCTGGGGGGTAAACACCCTGCGCCTGCGCCTGTTACTGGGCGATCAGCGCAACAAGGTCAGCCCGCTCAAAAGCCTCGGCGTCGTCATGGCCGCCGAGTTTGCCTATTGCGCCACACCCGGCGGCAGCGGCGGACCGCTGGCGATCATGGCGTTGCTGGCACGCCATGGCGTGCGACCGGCCAGGGGCAGCGCGGTGTTCGCCATGGATCAACTCAGTGATCTGCTGTTTTTTCTCTGTGCGCTGAGCGGGATTCTGATTTATGCGCTGTTCCAGCACCTCAGCCAGCGCATGGAGTGGCTACTGACCGTCAGCGTGATTTCGATGTTCGGTGGGTTGATCTGCTGCGTGATGGTTGCGCGCTACCATCGACTGCTGATTCGCCTGAGCGGGCGGTTACTGGCTCGTCTGAATGTAAAAAGCACAACGCGCCTGCGCTGGGCACGAAAACTCCTGCACTTCCTCGCCGCATTCACGGACACATTGAAGTTGCCCTTGCAGACATTGATCACGGTGTTTGCGCTGACCTGCGTGCATTGGGTGTTGCGCTACAGCGTGTTGTACCTGGCATTGCGCGGGCTGGGGGCGGATGTGCAGTGGGCCTGGTCTTTCTTGATCCAGATGCTCTCACTGAGTGCAGGGCAATTCAGCTTGCTACCGGGCGGTGCCGGGGCGGCGGAGTTGACGTCGGCCGCCTTGCTGGCGCCGATGGTGGGGAAATCAACCGCCGCAGCGGCGATTCTGATCTGGCGGGCGGTGACTTATTACTTCTACCTGATCGCGGGTGGCCCCGTGTTTTTATTGATGCTGGGGCGGCCGTTATTGAGGAAGTTGATGAAGTTCAAGCAGGCTTGATCTTGTCTTCAGGGGCTTGCTGTAACTGTTCCCACAACTCGGCAGCACCGGGGAACTCCGTACCGTCTTCCGGGCTCATGTCATCAGGGTCATAACGACTCAGACAACCTTCGCCCAAAGTAGCGGGCGCCTTGGAAGTGGCTTTGTCCAGTGGATCGACCATGGTCAATGTCCTCAGTGCAGAAACGGCGAAGGGCCTGAAGCGATTGAACGCCCAGGCCCTTCGAATTTCAACTGTAATGCACTGTTATCAGAACACGACTGTCTTGTTGCCGTGTACCAACACCCGGTCTTCCAGGTGATAACGCAGACCGCGTGCCAACACCATTTTCTCGACGTCACGGCCGAAACGCACCATGTCTTCAATGCTGTCACTGTGGCTGACACGCACCACGTCCTGCTCGATGATCGGGCCGGCATCCAGCTCTTCGGTCACGTAGTGGCAGGTTGCGCCGATCAACTTCACACCGCGCAGGGAGGCCTGATGATACGGCTTGGCGCCAACGAATGAAGGCAGGAAGCTGTGGTGAATGTTAATGACCTTGTGCGCGTATTCGCTGCACAACGCCGGCGGCAGAATTTGCATGTATCGGGCAAGTACCACCACTTCAGCATCGTGCTGTTTGACCAGACGCGAGACTTCGGCGAACGCCGGCTCTTTGTCCTGTGGATTGACCGGCACATGGTAATAAGGAATGCCGTGCCACTCGACCATGCTGCGCAAGTCGTCGTGGTTGGAAATCACGCAGGAGATTTCACAGTCCAGTTCATCACTGTGCCAGCGGTGCAGCAAGTCAGCCAGGCAGTGGGATTCGCGGCTGGCCATCAATACCACGCGTTTTTTCTGTGCGGTATCGGTGATGCGCCAATTCATCGAGAACTCTTCAGCTATCGGTGCAAAGGCTTCGCGGAAGGCTTCGATACCGAAAGGCAGCGAATCGGCACGAATTTCGTGACGCATGAAGAACCAGCCACTGAGGTTGTCCGAGTGATGGCTCGCTTCGGTGATCCAGCCGTTATGTGACGCCAGAAAGTTACTGACTTTAGCAACGATGCCGACGCGGTCCGGGCAAGCAATCACCAGCCGAAAAGTGCGCATGAGGGGGAAACTCCAGAACTTCGCAAAGGCCGCCATTCTAGCGATTACGCAACAAAACTGCAGTATTGATGACGTCTTGCCTGGCACACGGTCTGTGGAGCCGGCCAGGAAAGCACCCGTTCCCCGCGCGGTGGTGATCTTTTAGTCGATATCAAGAGTCCATTTGTGAAGATCTGTGATGACTGCATCACACTATTTAATCAGCTCTTCAATCTGCGCCCTATTCCTGACAACTAATTTAATTAAAACGCCGGTTAAATGTTTACTTGATGAAACACCCTGACTATTATTGCGGCACTGTCCCCCTGCCATCCAGTCTCCAACATAAGGTAGTCCTCATGTCCTTGATCAACGAATATCGTGCCACCGAAGAAGCTATCAAAGAGCTGCAAGCCCGTTTGAAGAACCTGTCCCAAGACGACAAACTGCAAACCGAGCTGGAATTCGAAGGCAAACTGCGCACCCTGATGGGCGAATACTCCAAGTCCCTGCGTGACATCATCGCGCTGTTGGATCCAGAGTCCAAATCCAAAGCGCCACGCGGCGGTGCAGTAAAAACTACTGGCACCAAGCGTGCTCGCAAAGTTAAACAATACAAAAACCCGCACAATGGCGAAGTCATCGAAACCAAAGGTGGCAACCACAAAACTCTGAAAGAGTGGAAAGCCAAGTGGGGCGGCGACGTGGTTGAAGGCTGGGCTACCCTGCTGGGCTAAGCCATAGCGCTTGTCACAGATAAAAGCGTGACAAAAAATAACGCCAGCGAAAGCTGGCGTTTTTTTATGCCTGCCATTGAGGCATGTCTATTTTCGTTTTCAAAGATTCAAACGTTTGCGTAATGCTTCGACATAATTTTGCCATTCATAGAGCACCTCTCGCTGAAACGATGTAGCAGTTTCATGCAATTGGGCCGTGGCTTCTGTAAAACTATTCAGCGTATTGGGTGCCCCGCATTCGGGCACTGTCAGACGTTGCTGACAGAATAATTGCCAACGCGCTTGCTCCTCGGAATTCAACGTATCGGGGAAGTTGCGTGCGCGATATCGAAACAATAATTCCGGCAAGCGTTCGTCATCGAAAGGCCACTGCTCTTGTGATAATTGGGCAGGGTCCGCGGTTCGGACTTGCTCACATAGACGCCGGTCCCGATCACCGATAAAACCATCGTATAACTGTTGCTCGGGGTCCTGGCTCGACGTGAAATCTTCGCGGGCATAAATCGCCTGCACTTTATCTCGCCACACTAGTTGTGCGTCGATTAGCCGCAGCGACCGTTCCTGATAAAGCGCCATGTCCAGCCCCAGACGTCGCTGATCGTCAGGTCGAAGTACCGACAACGGTGCGACCACCGGGCACTTGTTGATGTGAATAAGTTTAAGCGGCACCGGCAGTTCGCCTTCGAACAGCTCATCGCGACGGGTATACAGGCGCTGACGCAAGGTCTCGGCATCCAGATCCAGCAGGCCCTGAGGATCCAGATGCAGGTCACAGACAATCAAGGCGTTCTTGTTGCGTGGGTGCCAGGCCAGGGGCAGCACCACGCCGACGTAACTGCGCGCGGCCGAGAACCGCCCGGAAATATGCACCATCGGCTGCAACAGGCGGATCTGGTCCATCACCTTTTGCTTACTGCGCAACTTGAACAGCCAGTCATACAACTTCGGCTGTTTTTCACGAATCAGCCGCGCCAGCGCAATGGTGGCGCGAACGTCCGACAGCGCCTCGTGGGCATTGCCATGATCAATATTGTTGGCGGCGGTCAGACGTTCGAGCTTGAGCGTTACTCGCCCTTCTTCATCCGTCGGCCAAACGAGCCCGTCGGGCCGCAAGGCATACGCTGCACGCACCACATCGATCAGGTCCCAGCGGCTGTTGCCGCCCTGCCACTCGCGGGCATAGGGGTCGAAAAAATTTCGATACAGGCTGTAACGGGTCATCTCGTCGTCGAAACGCAGCGTGTTGTAACCCGCACCGCACGTGCCCGGCGCTGCCAACTGGGCATGCACACGGGTCATGAAGTCCGCTTCGCTCAAGCCCTGTTCGGCGAGTCGAGCGGGCGTGATTCCGGTGATGGCGCACGCCGCCGGATGCGGCAGGATGTCCTCACTGGGCTGGCAGTAAAGGTTGACCGGCCCGTCTATTTCATTGAGATCGAAGTCGGTGCGAATCCCCGCCACTTGCAGCGGACGATCGCAACGGGGGTTGATGCCAGTGGTTTCATAGTCGTACCAGAAGATCGAGGTCACGGGCTGTTCCTGAACTGAAGATCGGCAAAGTCTAGGCGTTCACATCCCGCCCCGGCCAGTAATCTGTCATTCAATCACCTCTGGCCACTCACCGTGCAATACATAGTTATGTCGTTTTCCCCCGAGAGGCTGCTAGCATCGGGTAGACATTGAATCCCGAACAGGCCACATAAGGTTGCCCATGCTCGAGACCACAGCACTGCCAAGGAAAGCGACGCTGTCCCCGCCACTGGATACGCGGTATCAAGTCGAAACGCCCGAAGGCATCGACTTGCCACTGCGCCCGGCCGGGTTGATGGTCCGTGCGCTGGCGTTCGCCATTGATTTAGGGATACGCGGGCTGATCCTCGGCCTGTTGTTTATCGTGTTGGCGTTTCTCGGAAAGCTGGGCGCCGGGCTGGGCTCGATCCTGCTGTTCGGGGTGAGCTGGTGGTACATGGTGCTGTTCGAAGTGCTCAATCAGGGCCGCTCGCCGGGCAAACAGTGGATGGGCTTGCGCGTGGTGCAGGACGACGGCACGCCGATCGGCTGGTCCGCTTCGCTGCTGCGCAACCTGTTGCGATTTGTCGACCTGCTGCCATTCGGCTATTTCCTCGGGGCCATCAGCTGCCTGCAACACCCGACCTTCAAACGCCTCGGCGACCTGGCCGCCGGCACGCTGGTGATCTACCGCGAACAACCGCTCACCCGACCGCAACTGCCCGAAGCCACCCCCCTGCGTCCGGCCTTCACCCTGACCCTGCCCGAACAACGCGCCATCCTCGCTTTCGCCGAACGCCAGGGTGAACTCTCCAAGGCGCGTACACATGAACTGGCGTCGATCCTGGCTCAACCGTTGCAGGTCTCTGCGCCACACGCGGTGGTCGCACTCAATGGCATCGCCCGCGGCTTGTTGGGGCCCGCATGAAGCAAAGCCATTTCGAAACCCACCACAGGGCCGAGTGGGAACAGTTTTCCCTGACACTGGATCGACTGGAGCGCGGCAAGGACGTCTCCCGAATCGCCGGTTTCCCCAAGGACTATCGGCAGCTTTGCCAACACCTGGCGCTGGCTCGGGAACGCGGCTACAGCAGTTTCCTGATCGATTCCTTGCAGCAACTCGTGCTGCGTGGGCATCAACAGCTGTATCGGCACCGCAGTCAACTGGGCGCCAACCTACTGGGCTTTATCCTGGCCGACTTCCCGCGCCTGGTGCGTGAACAGTGGCGGTTCGTACTGGCCGCCGGCCTGATGTTTTTTGGCAGTCTGATCAGCTTCGCGCTGCTGGTGTATCTGTTCCCGGACCTGGTCTACAACCTGATCCCGGCCGAGCAGGTCAGCGAGATGCAAAGCATGTACGACCCCGTCGCCGGCCATTTGGGACGCACGGCGGAACGCGCCGCCAGTGAAGACTGGGTGATGTTCGGTTACTACATCATGCACAACATCGGCATCGCCTTTCAGACCTTTGCCAGCGGTTTGTTCTTCGGTCTGGGGAGCGCGTTTTTCCTGCTGTTCAACGGCTTGATCATCGGCGCAGTGGCCGGGCACCTGACGCACGTCGGCTACGGGCAAACCTTCTGGTCGTTCGTGATCGGCCACGGTGCTTTTGAACTGACGGCCATTGCCCTGGCCGGTGCCGCCGGCCTGAAACTGGGCTGGGCTTTGATCGCGCCGGGACGCCTGCCCCGCGCCGAAGCGCTGCGACTGGCGGCACGCAAGAGCGTACTGCTGATCTGCGGCGTGATGGTGTTTCTGTTGATTGCGGCGTTTATCGAAGCGTACTGGTCGTCGATGACAGCACCGGAGCCCATGACCAAATACCTGGTCGGCGCCGCGCTCTGGGCGTTGGTCGCGACTTATTTGCTGTTTGCCGGACGAACTCGCCATGCGCCTGAGTGACGCCACCGTCGTGATCCGTCCGCGCACCACCTGGGAAGCCATGGACCTGGGCGTGCTGATGAGCCAGCGCCATCGTCGCCTGCTGATGACCAGTTGGGCCATCGTCACCTTGCCGATCTTCGCCCTGCTCAGTGCAATCTTCTGGGATTCGCCGTCCCTTGCCGTGTTCCTCTTCTGGTGGCTCAAACCGGCGTTCGATCGCTTGCCGTTGTACATCCTGTCCAAAAGCCTGTTCGGTGAAACGCCGACACTCAAACAGGCGCTGCGCGAATGGCCGCGCCTGCTCAAGCCGCAACTGCTGGCCAGCCTGACCTGGCGCCGCCTGAGCCTGAGCCGTAGTTTTGTCATGCCGGTGGTGCAACTCGAAGGCCTCCACGGTCACGCGCGCGAACAGCGCTTGCAGGTACTGCTGCAGCGCAATGCCGGTGCCGCGCAATGGCTGACCATTATCGGCGTGCACCTGGAGAGTGCGCTGTGGATTGGCCTGATGGTGCTGTTCTACCTGCTCCTGCCGCAGCAGATCGAACTCGACTGGAGCTGGCAGACCTTGATCACCGCCGCCGTGCAGGACTGGCGATGGCTGGAACACCTTATCAATGCTTTTTACGTGCTGGTGCTGATGGTCTGGGAGCCGATCTATGTGGCCTGCGGCTTCAGTCTTTACCTGAACCGCCGCACGGTGCTGGAAGCGTGGGACATCGAACTGGTGTTCCGCCGTTTGCGCCAACGCCTCAGCACAACCGCCCTTACCCTGTTGCTGGCGGCAATCCTGTGGATACCGGGCACACAACACGTCTGGGCCGCTGAGCCCATCATCACACCGGACAGCCCACGCCTGCTCAATCAACCGCTGACTAGCCAGGCGTCAAAAGACAGCATCAAGGCCCTCCTCGAACAGCCACCGTTCAAAAACAAGGAAACGGTGACCCGCTATCGGTTTGGCGAAGAAAAACCCGATACCAAAACCACGGACGACAGCAAGACACCCGAATGGCTGAAGGCGTTGCTTGCACTGCTCGACAGCCAGCGGTTCGGCGTCCTCGCCACCTTGATTGAAGTGCTGCTGTGGGGCGCGGTGATGGCTGGCGTCGGCCTGCTGATCTGGCGTTACCGTGACTGGTTGCAGGCGTTCGTGAGTCGTCGCCCCTCATTGAAAAGAAAAATCGCCCGTCCAATACCGCAGCAGGCTTTTGGCCTGGACCTCAACCGTGAAACCCTGCCCGACGACATTGCCGCCAGCGCCGAAAGCCTCTGGCAAACCGATCCTCGCGCAGCCCTTGGTCTGCTCTATCGCGCCCTGCTCAGCCACTTGCTGCACGACCACCACATCGCGCTGAAAACCGCCGATACCGAAGGCGAAGTCCTCCAACGCATCGAACAACTGCAACAACCGGCGTTGCTGGCCTTTAGTAAAACCCTGACTCGTCATTGGCAAAACATGGCTTACGGTCATCGTCTTCCACCCGCGCATTCACAACAGGAACTGTGTGACGGCTGGCGAACGTTGTTCGGCCCGGGAGCCGCCCATTGAGCCGGCGTTCAGGGTTGTTTGTCGGCATGGTCATCGCCCTGCTGGTCGGCGCACTGGGTATTTACCTGTACCTGAAAGCCACGCCCTTTCAGGAGGAAATCGATCACGGCCCATCGCCTGAAGCGCAGGCCAATCCTTACCTCGCCGCTGAACAATTTTTGCGCAAGCAGGGCCTGACCGTCAGCCATGCCAACGGAATTGACGTGTTACCCACCCTCGATCCCCGTCAGCACAGCCTGCTATTGCTGGGTGACCGCTACAACATGACCCCACGCCAGATTGATCAGGTGATGAACTGGACTCGGGCCGGTGGCCGCTTATTGTTTGTCGCCCAGTCGTTGTGGGATGAAAAGACCGGCCAGAGCAACGATCTGCTGCTCGACCGGGTGCAGTTGCACCAGACCTTGAGCAAAGACCTCAAGGAGCCACCGCCCGACATCCTCGACGATCCCTATCCCAAACTGACCAAGCTGTATCTGGAAGATGAAGAAGCACCGGCCTACGCCAGCTTCGACACGGCATTCCACCTCGAAGACCCGAAGAACCTCGCGCAATCCTGGGCCAACAGCGGCAAGGCCACGCACATGATGCAGCTCAACCACGGGCTCGGTTCGATCATCGTGGTCACCGACGCCGACCTGTGGAAAACCCCCGCCATCGACCAGTACGACAACGCCTGGCTGCTGTGGTATCTGACGGCGGACACACGCGTGACGTTGTTGTTCAACACCGATCACGACAGCCTGTTGACCTTGCTGTGGCGTTATTTCCCACAGGCATTGGTGGCCTTGATTGCGCTGATCGCCCTCGGGTTCTGGCACGTTGGCGTACGCCAGGGGCCGCTGCTGGAGCCCGCCACGAAAGGCCGTCGCCAACTCCAGGAGCACCTGCGCGCCAGCGCCGATTTCATGTTGCGTCGCCAGGGTCAGCAGCACCTGCTGCAAGCGTTGCAACAAGACATCCTGCGCCGTGTGCGGCGCCGTCATCCCGGTTTCGAACAACTCGGCGTCGCCGAACAATGGCTGGTGCTCGCACGCCTGACCGGCCAACCCACACGCGCTATCAGCCAGGCCATGAGCCCGCGACCGAAACAGCGGCTGTCCAGCGCTGACTTCAGCCGTCAGGTCGCCCACCTGCAAACCTTGAGGAACACGCTATGAGTGAACAGATCGAGCCCGGTTCGCCGACTCACGTCGCCCAGCAACGCCAGCGTGCCAGTCAACTGGCCCAGGCGGTGCGCGGCGAATTGCAGAAAGCCGTGATTGGCCAGGACACCGTGATCGACGACGTGCTGACAGCGCTGATCGCCGGCGGTCATGTGCTGCTCGAAGGCGTGCCGGGGCTGGGCAAGACCTTGCTGGTGCGCGCCCTCGCCAAGTGCTTCGGCGGCGAGTTTGCACGCATCCAGTTCACCCCCGACCTGATGCCCAGCGATGTCACCGGGCACGCGGTCTACGACTTGAACACCGAGCAGTTCAAATTGCGTAAAGGCCCGTTGTTCACCAACCTGCTGCTGGCCGACGAGATTAACCGCGCCCCGGCGAAAACCCAGGCCGCGCTGCTCGAAGCCATGCAGGAACGCCAGGTCACCCTGGAAGGCCGCGCCCTGCCCATCGTGCAACCGTTCATGGTGCTCGCCACGCAAAACCCCATCGAACAGGAAGGCACCTATCCCCTGCCCGAAGCCGAGCTTGATCGCTTCATGCTCAAGGTGCGCATGGATTACCCCGACGTCGAGCAAGAGCTGAACATGGTCCGCCAGGTCAGCCGCTCGACCCGCGCCGACATGCTCG
Source organism: Pseudomonas sp. S2_B07 (assembly GCF_054668435.1). Taxonomy (NCBI): domain Bacteria; kingdom Pseudomonadati; phylum Pseudomonadota; class Gammaproteobacteria; order Pseudomonadales; family Pseudomonadaceae; genus Pseudomonas; species Pseudomonas sp. S2_B07. The sequence goes on along the minus strand of NZ_CP162769.1, from coordinate 5,071,719 downwards.
ATGTGCAACCGCTGCGCACCCTGATGCAAGCCAAAGACGTGTCGGCCTTGCAGCGCATTGCCAGCGACTTGCCGCTGGACGACCAGGTGCTCGACTACGCCGTACGCCTGGCCCGCGCGACCCGGACCTGGCCCGGCCTGATCCTCGGCGCCGGTCCTCGGGCGTCCATTGCACTGGTGCGCTGCGCCCGGGCCCGTGCCTTGCTGCGTGGCGGTGAATTTGTGATTCCGGACGACATCAAGGGCTGTGCGCTGGCGGTATTGCGTCATCGCGTACGCATCGCGCCGGAGCTGGATATCGAAGGGCTGGACGTCGATCAGGTGCTCGGGCAATTGCTCGACCAAGTACCGGCGCCGCGCCTGTGAAACCCTCGCGCCTGCTGCTGATCTGGCTCGCAATCCTGCTGGCCATCGGCATCGTGCTGGGCGCGTCGCGGGCGCTGGACATCACCGTCCCATCGCCCCTTCTGTCGATCAACTGGGGACTGCTGCTGGCCCTGTTCGCGCTGGCCGTGCTCGACGCCTTGCGCCTCAAACGCCTGCCCTCGCCGCGCCTGCGCCGACACATGCCCGGCAGCCTGGCGTTGGGTCGGTGGAGTGAAGTGCGACTGGATGTTGAGCATGCGTTCACCCAACCGCTGAACGTGCAGCTTTTCGACCATGTGCCGTCGGGACTGAGTGTTGAAAACCTGCCGCTGACCGTCGAATTGCAACCCGGCCTACAGAGCCAGATGGGCTATCGACTGCGCCCGCTCAAACGCGGCCACTTCAGCTTCGAACACTGCGAAATCAGCCTGCCCAGCCCGCTCGGATTATGGTCCGACAAACGCCTGCTGAACGCAGTCGACTCCACCCGCGTCTACCCCGACTTCGCTCGCCTCTATGGCGGCGAACTGTTGGCGGTGGACAACTGGATCAGCCAGCTCGGTGTACGCCAAAAACAACGTCGGGGGCTGGGCCTCGAATTTCATCAACTGAGAGAGTTCCGTGAAGGCGACAGCCTGCGCCAGATCGACTGGAAAGCCACCGCCCGCCAACGCACACCCATCGCCCGCGAATATCAGGACGAGCGAGACCAGCAGATTATCTTCATGCTCGACTGCGGCCGGCACATGCGCAGCCAGGACGGCGAACTCGCGCATTTCGATCACGCACTCAATGCCTGCCTCTTGCTCAGCTACATCGCCCTGCGCCAGGGCGATGCGGTGGGTCTGAGTACGTTCGCCAGCGACCGCGCGCATTACCTGGCCCCGGTCAAAGGCACTGGCCAATTGAACGTCTTGCTCAACAGCGTCTACGACCTCGACAGCACCCAACGCCCCGCCGATTACCAGGCGGCCGTCACGCAACTACTGGCCCGCCAAAAACGCCGGGCACTGGTGGTGCTGGTCACCAACCTGCGCGATGAAGATGATGAAGAGTTGTTGACCGCGGTCAAACGCCTGAGCAAGCAACATCGGGTGCTGGTGGCGAGTTTGCGTGAAGACTTGCTCGATCATTTGCGGCACGCGCCGGTGCAAACCTTGCCGGAGGCGCTGACGTATTGCGGGACGGTGGATTACCTGAATGCACGGGCAGAACTCCATGAGCGGTTGAGCGCTCATGGAGTGCCAGTGCTTGATGCCCAACCAATGGAGTTGGGGGCAGAATTGGTGACTCGCTATTTAGGTTGGAAAAAAGCCGGAACAATTTAATGGCGAGCCGCAATTGATTGGTCTGGTCTTGAGATGCAAATAAATACTGTAAACGAGCACTAATCACTTCCGCTCATCCTAAAAATCGAAAAAAACCTGACTAACAGCCTCATATCTCAATCACAAGGAATTGTTCATGGACGAGAAAACTATATTCGCTTCAGTGCTGACGAAAATCTATGAGAACCAACTGGCGCTGGGAGCGGCAGTAGAAGAGCTATCAAATTGGGTGGAGCAACATGGGGCTATCGAAGTAGCGGGTAACATCCAAGGTGCGCTGGAAGCACTCGATCGAAACCAAGAATTTATAACGTTGGCACTCCTCTCTATCTCTACAGATTTTAATGAACCACGGAATCCAAAAAAGCCCGGATCCTAACGCCTAGCTAACCTTCAATTTCCTGCCGTCTTTCCTCAGCTGTTCCCCTAGCGCTTTATCGCCTAATAGCTAGGGGAAGATGCTCCGCCACGCGACGTCATACATTCATGACAGGCAACCCACTTTTTGCACCCGCCACATGGTGGAGCATAGCCGTGCAAACGACTACATAATGAAGCGCCACTGCCTACAGATCTCATCGACCCTGTCTGATTGTGGCAAGCCCCGTCCCAACATAAGGTTCTCCTACCGACCGCCACCCATTTCGTCTCGTACAGAAGTGGTGTAGCCCAACAAGGAGTGAACCAATGCCCCCCAGATCCGTGTTACCCAGAATGAATCTTCCTTCCCCCTACAGTTTCCTCGATTCGAGAAAACTCCACGAAGCTGCCAAAAAAGCTCTAGATCACTATCTCAAACGGAAAAACACTGAATCGTGCTTTGCCGACGAAAGCGCTAATGAGGAAAGACACATGAAAATGTTCACCGTTGTCCCGGACGCCAATCCCGAAGCCTTGACCATCGAGACCTACGAAACGTTTTCGACGGTCAGCATTTTGCTACTCGACCTAGCTGAAAGCCTGGACAACACGCCGCGGCATCTGGCGATGGCTATTTATCGGATGAGTGAGTTGGGGTTGATGCTGGTGGAGCGGTCGCTGGATAACGAGAAGGCGATCAAGGTAACCGCCGCTTAACTACCCGTCGATTGTGCTGACGTCTTCGCGGGCAAGCCCGCTCCCACAGGGATCGGCGGCGAACACACAGTTTTGTGAACGACGCCAGACACTGTGGGAGCGGGCTTGCCCGCGATGGCGATGGTGAAAACGCCAATGAACTTCAGGCAGACGCCGGCATCGGCTGAAAACTGAAGTACTGCGTCAGCGCCTCCACCAATTGCCCATACTCCGGCGGTGCCCGTTGCAGGCTGAACCCGGCGTCGTAATGGTGGGGGGTTGCGTCTTCATGGCACCACAGGCAACACGCCGTGAGGTCAATGACCTGCTGGCAACCGTCGGTGGCGGGGATTTTCAGACGCAGGTCAAAGTCGACACCCACCATCATGGGCAACTGACTGATGAGCATCAGCCCGTCTGCAGACACGTTGCCGAGAAAGCCGATGGGTTTGTCGGTGACGCTGTTGAACACTCTCAAGAAATACGGCAGCTGATGCCGCTCGATCCGGCGGTCGGTAAACATGCGCAAATGGCCCAGCAAGGCCCTTAAGCAGGGCCGCACTAATGCTTCGGAACGGGCTCTTCCATTTCGTCCATGGAAGTGAACACGCTCTCCCCGTTCCCGGTGCGACAGTCCGTGCAACCGCTGACGCTTACTCCTGCCGATCACAGGTATGACCTCGGCTTTAAAGGCAAGGCTCTAAAACCGATCTCCTGGACTATAGCTCACCCCCGCCGAGCGGCCAGGGAAAACGGCAATCAGTACGTCGCCGGGCGTGGGCTCGCAGCGTTGCGCAATGGGTAATGGCCCGTACTCTGCAGGGTTTCCAGACGAGCGCGGGCGCGGTAGGCGTATTCGCTTTGCGGGTAGGTGGCAATGATGTACTGGTAAGTCTGCGCCGCATCGACGAACAGCATCTGCCGTTCCAGGCACTGGCCGCGCATCATCGACACTTCCGGCCACACATAAGGCCGCGCACGGCTGGAGCGCTCGACTTTCGACAGTTCGAGCATGACCTGCTCGCAATTGCCACGGTCGTAGGCGCTGTACGCGAGGTTTAAATGATGGTTCATCGACCAACGGGCACAACCCGTCACACTGAGGGCAAGGACGGCAATGAGCGCAAATCGCATGGGGGGATCTCCTGTCTTGAGCGCTGTATCGGCCTGCTGGCGAAAATCTTCAGGAATGTTCATTTCAATAAACAAACGAAAAAGTAGTGCATACGAACAATGACTACACCCACGGAGCATAGTAGCCTCACTCAGCGCTTGAACTCAGGAGTCTTTGAATGTCCGTCCGTCGTACCAAAATCGTCGCTACCCTTGGCCCGGCCAGTAACTCGCCGGAAGTTCTCGAACAGCTGATTCTGGCTGGCCTGGACGTCGCCCGCCTGAACTTCTCCCACGGCACCCCCGACGAGCACAAGGCTCGCGCGAAGCTGGTGCGTGACCTCGCTGCCAAGCACGGCCGCTTCGTTGCCCTGCTGGGTGACCTGCAAGGCCCGAAAATCCGTATCGCCAAATTCGCCAACAAGAAGATCGAGCTGAAGATCGGTGATCAATTCACCTTCTCCACCAGCCATCCTCTGACCGAAGGCAACCAGCAAGTGGTCGGCATCGACTACCCGGACCTGGTCAAAGACTGCGGCGTGGGCGACGAGCTACTGCTCGACGACGGTCGCGTGGTAATGCGCGTTGATACCGCCACCGCCACCGAGCTGAACTGCACCGTGCTGATCGGCGGTCCGCTGTCCGACCATAAAGGCATCAACCGTCGCGGCGGTGGTTTGACCGCACCGGCCCTGACCGAGAAAGACAAGGCCGACATCAAACTCGCTGCCGAGATGGAAGTCGACTACCTCGCCGTGTCCTTCCCGCGTGACGCCGCCGACATGGAATACGCCCGTCAACTGCGCGACGAGGCCGGCGGTACTGCCTGGCTGGTGGCGAAGATCGAACGCGCCGAAGCCGTGGCTGACGACGAAACCCTCGACGCGCTGATCCAGGCGTCCGATGCGGTCATGGTTGCCCGTGGTGATTTGGGTGTGGAAATCGGCGACGCTGAGCTGGTGGGCATTCAGAAGAAAATCATTCTGCACGCACGCCGCCACAACAAGGCTGTGATCGTGGCGACTCAGATGATGGAGTCGATGATCCAGAACCCGATGCCGACCCGCGCCGAAGTGTCCGACGTGGCCAACGCCGTGCTCGACTACACCGACGCCGTGATGCTTTCGGCCGAAAGTGCTGCCGGTCTGTACCCGCTGGAAGCTGTTCAGGCGATGGCGCGCATCTGCGTCGGCGCTGAAAAGCACCCGACCAGCAAGACTTCCAGCCACCGTATCGGCAAAGTGTTCGAAAGCTGCGACCAGAGCATCGCGCTGGCGGCCATGTACACCGCCAACCACTTCCCGGGCGTGAAAGCGATCATCGCCCTGACCGAAAGTGGCTACACGCCGTTGATCATGTCGCGCATCCGCTCTTCGGTGCCGATCTACGCGTTCTCCCCACACCGCGAAACCCAGGCCCGCGCGGCCATGTTCCGGGGTGTCTACACCGTACCGTTCGACCCGGCATCGCTGCCGCCTGAGCAAGTCAGCCAGGCCGCGATCGACGAGTTGCTCAAGCGCGGCGTTGTGGAGAAAGGCGACTGGGTCATCCTGACCAAAGGCGACAGCTACCACACCATCGGCGGCACCAACGGGATGAAAATCCTGCACGTTGGCGACCCGATGGTCTGAGTGACCGGCCGCTGAAAAACAAAAGCCCCGCCATGTGAATGGCGGGGCTTTTTGCATTCTGGTCAAACAGCTGGGTTGTCTGGGCGGGCCTCATCGCGGGCAAGCCCGGCTCCCACAGGTTTTGAGTCGAACTCCAGTTTGTGATCACTACCCACCACTGTGGGAGCCGGGCTTGCCCGCGATGAGGCCGGCCCAGTCACCGAAGATTCAATGCCGCTTGATAAACCCGGTCAACGCCGCCAACGCTTCTGGCGACCGCAGCCGCTGGGTGAATAACGCGCCCTCTTCTTCTATCACCTTGCGCAGCAATTCCCGGTCCGGCGCTTTCATCAATTGCTTGCTGATGCGCACCGCTTCCGGTGGCAACGATTCAAAGCGCAACGCCATCTCCCGCGCCTTGGCCAACGCCGCTTCGCCACTGCCCAACGCCTCGGTGGCAATTCCCCACTCGGCCGCTTGTACACCGCTGAACCCTTCACCCAGCAGCAACAACTCCGCCGCTTTGGCATGCCCAATCAAACGCGGCAGGAGCAGGCTGGAGCCGAATTCCGGACACAACCCGAGATTGACGAACGGCATCCTCAGGCGAGCATCCCGACTGACATACACCAGATCGCAATGCAGCAGCATCGTCGTGCCAATCCCCACCGCCGCACCCGCCACCGCAGCGATTACCGGTTTACGGCATTCCAGCAAATTGAGCATGAAATGAAACACCGGGCTGTCGAGGTTGCCCGGCGGTTGCTGGATGAAGTCGGCGATGTCGTTGCCGGCGGTGAAGCACTCGGCGCTGCCGGCGATCAGCACGGCGTTGATTTCAGGGTCGGTGTCGGCCTGCTTCAGCGCTTCGGCCAAGTGGCTGTACATGGCGCGCGTCAGGGCGTTTTTCTTTTCGGGGCGATTCAGGCGCAGCGTCAGCACACCGCGTTCGCGTTCAATCTGGATGGCATCGGTCATGGTGGGTCTCGCGTCTGAAAAAATCAGCGCTCAACCACGAGGCAGGAACACATCGGCCAGCAGTTGATTGCGCGGCAAACCCGCGAGGTACAGGCGCCGGGAAAAGGCGTCGACACTGTCGGGGGCTCCGCAGACTAAGGCCAGGGTTTGCCGGGAGACAAGCCGCAGTTGCGCCAATGCCTGCGGCAACTCGGCCGGGGTCCAGTGTTCGACGCTGAGGTTTTCACGGCCCTCGGCGATGGCTTGCAGGGGTTTGGCCAGGTAATGCTCATTGGCATCATGGGCAAGGTGAATGACGCGGATAGCGCCCTGATGATCCTGACGCAAGGCTTCGCGCAAGACTCCGAACAAAGGGCCAAGACCGGTGCCGGCGGCCAATAGCCACAGCGGTCGAGTGTGCCAGTCCGGATCGTAATGCAAGGCCCCGCCGCGCAGTTCGCCGAGGCGAATCGGGTCACCGATTTTCAGCTGACGGGCCGCATCGCTGAATGCCCCCGGCTGACGGCAATCCAGGTGAAATTCCAGAAAGCGGTCTTCTTCCGGCAGGCTGGCCAATGAATAAGGCCGCGCCACGTTGCCGGCCCACAACACCAGATGTTGCCCAGCGCTATAGCGCAGCGGACGCTCGGGGGTCAGGCGCAAACGCAACACACTGGCGCTCAACCAATCCACGGCGGCCACCTCGGCCGGGCGACCGTCCTGTTGCGGGTCGAAGGTGTGCACGTGCAGGTCTTCGACTACCTGGCATTGGCATGCCAGGCGCCAGCCTTGTTGGCGCTGCTCGGCGCTCAAGGCATCCGGGCGGCTGTCGCCCGGCAAGCCTTGCACACATTGCACCAGGCAGGCATGGCAACTGCCGGCACGGCAACTGTAGGGCACCGGCACGCCGTTTTGATTCAAGGCGTCGAGCAGGTTGCTGCCCGGCGCCACCGTAAAGTGGCGCTCGCCGACGCGTAACTCAGGCATCGACGTTCTCCCAGGCCGCCGCGCACCGGTTGCGCCCGTCACGCTTGGCGCGGTAAAGCGCCTGGTCCGCGCGCTGCAAGGCATCGTCAAGATCGTCGCCCAGTTCCAGCAATGTCATGCCCGCCGACAAGCTGAGATGGGCGACATCGAGGCCGATCAACTCGACATCGGTGAAGGCGATACGCAACCGTTCACAGCACGCGGTCAAGCGTTCGGCATCGCAATCGGGCACCAGCACCACAAATTCTTCGCCGCCATAACGCGCCAACACGTCGCCGTCGCGCAGGCATGCGGTCGCGACACCGGCAAAGGCTTGCAAGACCTGATCGCCCGCCGCATGGCCGTGCACATCGTTGATGCGTTTGAAGTGGTCAAGGTCGATCAAGGCAAGGCCATGCATCACGCCGGCGTCCATGGCATTGAGTTCGCGGGAGGCCAGGCGCAGAAAATGGCGGCGGTTGAACAGCCCGGTGAGTTCGTCGGTGGCGACCAGGTCTTCGAGCTGGCGCATCATCCCGCGCAGGGTGTCCTGGTGCGCTTGCAACGCGAAGCGCCGTTGCCGCATGCGTTGACGCGACGCCTGGACATAGCGGGCGTAGAGCACCAGCCAGATCAACACGATAAACAGCACAGACACTTGCAACCCGGCCAGCGCCGGGTCGGGCAATTGAAAGCGGTAGCCCTCCCACAGCGTGATCGCGCTGAAACTGAAAAACACCAACAGCGCACACCGCACCAACGCTCGACGCGACAGATGGAACAGCCCGAACAGCAGAATCAGCACATAGAACACCAGGAACGCGCCGCGTGCTTCATCCAGATTGGCGATCAGCCAGGTTTGCCAGCCCAGCCCCATCAGCACTTGCACTTCGGTCAGGCTGGGGTCGGAAAAACGCAGGTTGCAGCCGCTGTAAAACACCGCGAACAACGCCGCCTGGCTGATGATCACCATGGCCGTGCCGACAGCAACACTGGTTGCGGGTTCGTTGTAGTGGCCGGTGAAAAATGCCAGCCACAGCAACATCAAAGCCAGGGCGTAAGTGCCGGCAGCGAGGGCAAAGCGTTTGAGTAAAAGCCGTTGGATGGCGTTATGGGTCAATCGTTGACTCACCATGCGAAAAGAGGCTGTTTGAGTGTCCTACTCTACAGGCCGTCTGCCACTTTAGTGGCGAGCCGGACAAATGACCATTCAATTTTCGGGGCAAAAAACTGGCGTCAAAAGCATGGCCCGTTTTCCCTAAAATTCAACCCTTGCCCCGATCCCTGTAGCCGCTGGCGAAGCCTGCGGCTACAGGGATCGGGGCATTATGCGACCAACGATTGACTGCCGGCGCGTGTACCCGCCCGCGAGGCGCGGTATACTGCCGCGCCTTTTTAGCGTCGCGCCAGCAGCCCCGGCGTGCCCTGACTCTTCGAGCCAGCTTCAAGTTGCAAGCTCCAGGCAGCAAGCTCAAAGCAGTACACACACTGCTCTTGCTTGCCGCTTGTAGCTCAAAGGAAGCTAGCTCGAAGAGCTATTGAATGTTCCCGTCTTTTAGAGGAGCGCGACTCATGACCGTGATCAAGCAAGACGACCTGATTCAGAGCGTTGCCGACGCCCTGCAGTTCATTTCCTATTACCACCCCGTTGACTTCATCCAGGCGATGCACGAAGCCTACCTGCGTGAAGAATCGCCGGCCGCCCGCGACTCCATCGCACAAATCCTGATCAACTCGCGCATGTGTGCCACCGGCCACCGCCCGATCTGCCAGGACACCGGCATCGTCACCGTGTTCGTTCGTGTGGGCATGGACGTACGTTGGGATGGCGCCACCATGGGCCTGGACGACATGATCAACGAAGGCGTGCGCCGGGCTTACAACCTGCCGGAAAACGTTCTGCGTGCCTCGATCCTCGCCGACCCGGCGGGCGCTCGTAAAAACACCAAGGACAACACCCCGGCCGTTATCCACTACTCCATCGTTCCGGGTAACACCGTGGAAGTGGACGTGGCAGCCAAGGGCGGCGGTTCCGAGAACAAGTCGAAAATGGCCATGCTCAACCCATCCGACTCGATCGTCGACTGGGTATTGAAGACCGTTCCGACCATGGGCGCCGGCTGGTGCCCACCGGGCATGCTCGGCATCGGCATCGGCGGCACCGCCGAGAAAGCCGCGGTGATGGCCAAGGAAGTGTTGATGGAATCCATCGACATTCACGAGCTGAAAGCGCGTGGTCCGCAGAACCGTATCGAAGAGATGCGTCTGGAGCTGTTCGAGAAGGTCAACCAACTGGGCATCGGCGCCCAGGGCCTGGGTGGCCTGACCACCGTGCTCGACGTGAAGATCATGGATTACCCGACCCACGCCGCTTCCCTGCCGGTGTGCATGATCCCGAACTGCGCCGCCACCCGTCACGCGCACTTCGTGCTCGACGGTTCCGGCCCGGCCTCGCTGGAAGCGCCACCGCTGGACGCCTACCCGGAAATCGTCTGGGAAGCCGGCCCGTCGGCTCGTCGCGTCAACCTCGACACCCTGACCCCGGAAGAAGTGCAGAGCTGGAAGCCGGGCGAAACCGTCCTGCTCAACGGCAAGATGCTCACCGGTCGCGACGCCGCGCACAAGCGCATGGTCGAGATGTTGAACAAGGGTGAAACCTTGCCGGTGGACCTCAAGGGTCGCTTCATTTACTACGTCGGCCCGGTTGATCCGGTGCGCGAAGAAGTGGTGGGCCCTGCCGGTCCGACCACCGCCACGCGGATGGACAAGTTCACCCGTCAGATCCTTGAGCAAACCGGTCTGTTGGGCATGATCGGCAAATCCGAGCGCGGCCCTACCGCTATCGAAGCGATCAAGGACCACAAAGCCGTTTACCTGATGGCAGTCGGCGGCGCGGCTTACCTGGTGGCGCAAGCCATCAAGAAATCCCGCGTTGTTGCCTTCGCCGAACTGGGGATGGAAGCCATCTACGAGTTCGACGTGAAAGACATGCCGGTGACGGTTGCGGTTGATAGCAAAGGCGAGTCGGTACACATCACCGGTCCTGCGATCTGGCAGAAGAAGATCAGTGAAAGTCTGGCAGTAGAAGTGCAGTAAGCGCTTCAAGCTGCTGATAAGGCCGGGGCCTCTTACAGAGGACCCGGCCTTTTTTTCGGCCAAGTTTTAATGTCATATTGTGTTTAGCAAATCGGTCGAAAAATCGGCATAGCCTCAAAACACTTGAATGAACGAAGCAGCATGAAAGGTGCTACCCAGGCGTGGCTCATGATTTCAGGCTCTCCGTGCTATCGTGCGCGCCCGTATTGCTAACTGTTTCCGACACCATGTTTGCTCGTTCGCGCACATTACGCCTGACGCTATACACCTTGCTGATCGTTGCCGGTGCCGTACTGGCCGCCGGATTTGCCCTGCGCCACACCGAACGCCAGGCCTTAGTTGAAGACGCCGCGCGCGCCAATCAGCAATTGGCGCTGTACGCCAATTCCCTGCACACCCTGATCGACCGCTACCGCGCCCTGCCTGCCGTGCTCGCGCTGGACCCGGAGTTGCGCGCCGCCCTCAACGGCACGGTATCGCCAGAGCAACAGGACGCACTGAATCGCAAGCTGGAAAAAATCAACGGCGCCGCCCAGTCCTCGACCCTCGAACTGCTCGACCGCACCGGCCTCGCCGTGGCCGCCAGCAATTGGCGTTTGCCCAGCAGTTACGTCGGCCACAATTATGGCTTTCGCCCCTACTTCAGCGAGACCCGCACCCAAGGCACCGGGCGCTTTTACGCGGTGGGCGTGACCAGTGGCATTCCGGGGTATTTCCTGTCCAGCGCAGTCACCGGCGACAACGGCGAGTTTCTCGGTGCCATGGTGGTGAAGCTCGAGTTTCCGGAACTGGAACGCGAATGGCGCCAGGGCAGCGACACGCTGCTGGTCAGTGACGCACGCGGGATCATCTTCATCGCCAACCAGCCGGGCTGGCGTTATCGCTTGTTGAAACCGCTGGACGACAACGATCACGCCGCGCTCAAGGCGACCCGCCAGTACGACAAGCAACCGCTGACACCGCTTGAGTTTCAATCCCTGCGCCGCTTCGACGACAACAGCGATCTGGCACGGGTGGTCGGCCCTGACGGGACGGCGGATTACCTGTGGGAATCGCTGCCACTCGCCACCGAAGGCTGGACGCTGCACCTGTTGCGTCGCCCGCAAGTCGCGTTCGAAGACAGTCGCAATGCCGCGCTGGCCGCTGCCGGGTTATGGCTGGCGTTGGTGTTTCTGTTGCTGTTCCTCAATCAACGCTGGCGCCTGGCGAAAATGCGCCAGCGCAGCCGCGAAGAGCTTGAGCAACTGGTGGAAGAACGCACCCGCGACCTGCGCACCGCTCAGGACGGGCTGGTGCAATCGGCCAAACTGGCGGCGCTCGGCCAGATGTCTGCCGCCCTCGCCCATGAAATCAATCAGCCACTGACCGCCCAGCGCATGCAGCTTGCTACTCTGAGGTTGCTGCTCGATCACGGTCGGGTTGACGACGCTTACAAGGCGCTGAAACCGGTGGACGACATGCTCACACGCATGGCCGCCCTCACCGGCCACCTGAAAACCTTCGCTCGCAAAAGCCCCAGCGGCCTGCGCGAACGACTGGACCTGGCGGCGGTGGTCGACCAATCGTTGCAGTTACTCGATGCGCGACTGCGCGATGAACAAGTCAGCACGGTGCTGCACCTGACGCGCCCGGCGTGGGTGCGGGGTGATGCGATTCGTCTGGAACAGGTGCTGATCAACCTGCTGCGCAATGCCCTCGACGCCATGCACGACAAGCCCTGCAAACGCCTGGAAATCCGCCTCGAAGCCGACGAACAATTGTGGCGCCTGACGGTCAGCGACAATGGTGGCGGCATCGCCGAAGAACACCTGCCGAACGTGTTCGATCCATTCTTCACCACCAAACCGGTGGGCGATGGCCTGGGGCTTGGGCTGGCGGTATCGTTTGCCATCGTTCACGAAGCGGGCGGACGCCTGAGTGCCGATAATCACGGCAACGGCGCGGTGTTCACCCTGACCTTGCCCATCGATCTGGAGGCGCCTGCCGCATGCTGAATTCAGTGATGGTGGTCGACGACGAAAGCAGCATTCGCAGCGCCGTCGAACAATGGCTGAGCCTGTCGGGTTTCGAGGTGCAGTTGTTCAGTCGCGCCGATGAATGCCTGGCGCAATTGCCCGCGCATTTTCCCGGGGTGATCCTCAGCGATGTGCGCATGCCCGGCATGACCGGGTTGGAGTTGTTGGCCGAAGTCCAGCGTCGTGATGCGGACTTGCCGGTGATTCTGTTGACCGGCCACGGCGATGTGCCGATGGCGGTCGAAGCGATGCGCGATGGCGCGTATGACTTTCTCGAGAAGCCCTTCAGCCCGGAAACCCTGCTGAGCAGTTTGCGCAGGGCGTTGGACAAGCGTCGGCTGGTTCTGGAGAACCGTGCCCTGCACGAACAGGCCGACAACCGCGCCAAACTCGACGCCACCCTGCTCGGCGTGTCCCGTGGTTTGCAGACGCTGCGTCGGCAAGTGCTGGACCTGGCGGCGTTACCCGTCAATGTGTTGATCCGCGGTGAAACCGGCAGCGGCAAAGAGCTGGTCGCGCGTTGCCTGCATGACTTCGGGCCGCGAGCCGACAAGCCGTTTGTGGCGCTCAACTGCGCGGCGATTCCGGAGCAGTTGTTCGAAGCTGAATTGTTTGGCCACGAGAGTGGCGCGTTCACTGGTGCTACGGGTAAACGTATTGGCAAGCTTGAATACGCCGATGGCGGCACGCTGTTTCTCGACGAAATCGAAAGCATGCCGCTGGCCCAGCAGGTGAAGTTGCTGCGGGTGTTGCAGGAGCAGAAGCTTGAGCGCTTGGGGTCGAACCAGAGTATTCGCGTGGATTTGCGGATCATTGCCGCGACCAAGCCGGACCTGCTGGATGAGGCACGGGCCGGGCGTTTTCGTGAGGATTTGGCGTATCGATTGAATGTCGCCGAGTTGCGGCTGCCGCCGTTGCGTGATCGGCGCGAAGACATTCCGTTGTTGTTCGAGTCGTTTGCACAGCAGGCTGCCGAGCGTTTGGGCCGGACCTTTCCACCGTTGACCGGGCCGCAGTTGAGTCATCTGCTGAGCCACGACTGGCCGGGCAATGTGCGCGAACTGGCGAACGTTGCCGAACGGCAAGTGCTGGGGCTGGGCGAGCCGGAACCGGCGGGGATTGATCCGGGGCAGTCGCTGGCGGCGCAGCAGGAAGCGTTCGAAGCGCATTGCCTGCGCGCGGCATTGACCCGGCATAAGGGCGATGTGAAAGCAGTGCTTGAAGAGCTGCAACTGCCGCGCCGGACCTTTAATGAAAAGATGCAGCGGCATGGACTGACGCGCGAGATGTTCCTGACTGACAGCTGATATTTGTGGGGCCTGGACTGGCCCCATCGCGAGCAGGCTCACTCCTACATTTGAATCGTGTACACCGTCCCCCTGTAGGAGTAAGCCTGCTCGCGATGAGGCCGGCCCATGCAAAGCAATTCCATACCCGCTAAGCAAAAATCCGCTCATACCCCATCCAACATAAGCGGATTTCCGCTCACCCAATTCGCAAAACCCCTCTAAACCGCCCCTCTCCCCCTTGGCACACCTCCTGCTATAGCCCCCACAGGCTGCGTTTCAACGCGCTCCACAAAAACAATTAAACGAAGGATCCTTCAATGGATAACTCCAACGCCCTGCCCCTTGGGTCGGCTGCCGTGCCGGCTAAAGAAAGAACCACTGCCAGTCGCATCAAATCGATTTTCAGCGGCTCCGTCGGCAACATGGTCGAGTGGTACGACTGGTACGTCTACGCCGCCTTCTCCCTGTACTTCGCCAAGGCCTTTTTCCCGAAAGGCGACACCACCGCCCAACTGCTGAACACCGCCGCGATCTTCGCTGTGGGCTTCCTGATGCGCCCGATCGGTGGCTGGCTGATGGGCCTCTACGCCGACAAGGCCGGGCGCAAGAAAGCGCTGATGGCTTCGGTGTACCTGATGTGTTTCGGCTCGCTGCTGATCGCCCTGAGCCCGGGTTATGAAACCATTGGCATCGGCGCACCGATCCTGCTGATTTTCGCCCGTCTGCTGCAAGGCCTGTCGGTCGGTGGCGAGTACGGCACCTCGGCGACGTACCTCAGCGAAATGGCGACCAAGGATCGTCGCGGTTTCTACTCCAGCTTCCAGTACGTGACCCTGATCTCCGGCCAGCTCATCGCCCTGGCGGTGCTGATCGTGCTGCAACAGACCCTGACCACCGAACAACTGTACGACTGGGGCTGGCGCATCCCGTTCGCCATCGGCGCACTGTGTGCCGTGGTCGCGCTGTACCTGCGTCGTGGCATGGAAGAAACCGAGTCGTTCACCAAGAAAGAGAAGGCCAAGGAAAGCGCGATGCGCACCTTGATGCGCCATCCCAAGGAACTGATGACCGTGGTCGGCCTGACCATGGGCGGTACCCTGGCGTTCTACACCTACACCACCTACATGCAGAAATACCTGGTGAACACGGTCGGCATGAGCATCTCCGACTCGACCACGATTTCGGCGGCGACGCTGTTCCTGTTCATGTGCCTGCAACCGATCATCGGCGGGCTGTCGGATAAAGTCGGTCGTCGGCCGATCCTGATTGCCTTCGGTATTCTGGGGACGCTGTTCACCGTGCCGATCCTGACCACCTTGCACACCGTTCAGACCTGGTGGGGCGCGTTCTTCCTGATCATGGCGGCGCTGATCATCGTCAGCGGCTACACCTCGATCAACGCAGTGGTGAAGGCCGAACTGTTCCCGACTGAAATCCGTGCACTGGGGGTTGGCTTGCCTTACGCCCTGACCGTGTCGATCTTCGGCGGTACGGCTGAATACATCGCGCTGTGGTTCAAGAGCATCGGCATGGAAACCGGGTATTACTGGTATGTCACGGCGTGTATTGCGGTGTCGTTGCTGGTGTATGTGACCATGAAAGATACCCGCAAGCATTCGCGGATCGAGACTGACTGACCGCTGGATTGAGGGTGGCTGTACTGGCCTCTTCGCGAGCAGGCTCACTCCTACACTGACCGGGTTCTTTTCATGAGAATGCGGTCAAATGTAGGAGTGAGCCTGCTCGCGATGGGGACGCCTTGGTCTCAAGTCAACTCAGCAGCCGTCCGCTTCCCATATTTATTCTGAGCAAACGAAGCCCCCGCAATCATCACCACCAGAATCCCCGCCAACACCCAGGCCCGAATCGTCGGTCAGGTAATCACCCAGCGCCGTGCCCAAGGTGTTGGAAAACAGAATCGCCATCCAATAGAACATCTCGCCGCGAAAGGTCTGGACCTTGGTGACGTTCAGCGAATCACCGCTCAAGCGCCACGCCGCAAAAATCCCGATCAGGATCGCAATCAGGATCATCGAACCGGTGGCGTAGCCCAGGCCGAGGGTGCGGTCCATGAAGTCCGACATCGTGGTGCCGGCCGTACTGGTCGCCAACACGTTCGCCGCCGATGGCTATGTCAAAACCGGCTCGGCGTCCTACGAGCACGGCGCCAGTGCCCCCATCGAACGTACGCATTCTGACAGCTTCGACAAAACCGGCACCGCCGAAGCGATCGGCTGATCACAAGAGCCCCCCCTGTAGGAGAGAGCCTGCTCGCGATGGCGGTGTGTCAGTCACATAAATGCTGAATGACACACCGCCATCGCGAGCAGGCTCACTCCTACATTGGAATCTCATTGCTGGAAATTATCGGCTCGGCCTTGCACCATGGTGGTCTCCCGAGAGCTCCTGGAATGAACCCCATGCCCGACGACATCCACTATTACGAACCCGCCAACGGCCACGGCCTGCCCCACGATCCGTTCAACGCCATCGTCGGCCCGCGCCCTATCGGCTGGATTTCCTCGCAGGATGCCAATGGCCGCTTGAACCTTGCCCCGTACAGTTTCTTCAACGCGTTCAACTACATTCCGCCGATCATTGGTTTTTCCAGTGTCGGGCGCAAAGACAGCCTGAATAACATCGAACAGACCGGCGAGTTCGCCTGGAACCTCGCCACTCGACCATTGGCCGAGCAGATGAATCAGAGCTGTGCGATGGTCGGGCCAGAAGTGAATGAATTCGAGTTGTCCGGATTGACGCCCGCCGCCTCGACAATCATTCAGGTGCCACGGGTCGCCGAAAGCCCGGTGTCCTTTGAGTGCAAGGTCACGCAGATCATCCAGTTGCAGCGCGCGGACGGGAATGTGGTGCCGAGCTGGCTGATTCTCGGCGAAGTGGTCGCCGTGCATATCGCCAAATGGCTGTTGAAGGAGGGGGTCTACGACACCGCCGCGGCAGAACCGATTCTGCGCGGCGGCGGGCCGGCGGATTATTTTCAGCTGGGGCCAGAGGCGTTGTTCAAGATGTATCGCCCGGGGGCGAACAGGTAACTCACCAGAGCAGGTCGGTGTCTTCCTTGACGTCCTTGAGGCGGGTCAGCTCTTTGGCGGCGGCTTCATCGGCTTCATGGGCGGTCTTGAAGGTCTGGTCTTCGAGGACTTTGTGAAAGCGCGGTGCGCCTGCGCCACCCAGGGCTTTGACGGCGATGGCGGCGTGGTATCCACCCTCACCCGGTACTACTGCGGAAACGGCTTCGAAGTGTTCAAAGGCTTTACGTGCCATGTCGCGGATCCTGGCTGGTTGATAATGCGGTCATTAAACCCTCAACCCGCCATTTTGTGTACCCACGACTGGGTCTGACCCAAGGCCTGGGCCGCCGACACTTCCTTGAAGGTGTGGAAATCCAGGCTGTTGACCACCAGGTCCTGCACCAATTCGGCAAACACGTCCATCGCCGGGGTGCTGAAGTACGCGGTCATGGCCTGCTGGTTGATCCAGAAACCGGACACCAGCCACAACTCGGTATCGCATTGCGACTGTTGCAGGGTAAAGCTCAGGCAACCCGGTGCAGTGCGCGTCGGCTCGATCAGGGCGCTCAGGCGCGCACCGAGTTCCACCGAACGCCCGGCGTGGGCACGGACAAAAGCCATATGACTGACGGGGATCTGCGTAGACATGTTCAACCCTCCCAGGTACTCGAGTGGCAGCCGTGGGACGGGCTGCGACAGGATCAAAGGTTAATCGCGCCCCCGCCAGCGCGGTTAGTCGATTCCTGCCGGCTTGTTGCACAATCCTGCGCGCGTCGTAAAAAACCTCTACCCGCCGGCAAAAAGTTTTCAGGCCAATGAAACAGGGCTTTCAAGCAAGTTTTGCGGGGACTGCCCACTGCCAGAGGCACCGCTAATTCACCCCGTGCAGAATCAGGCAAGGTTGAGGCAGGATGTGTCTACCGCTTCGTCTTGCACAAACATAAGCTGAGCCCATTATCCACGCCCCACCGAGGATGCCTTGCATGTCGTCGCTCGATCATTTTCAAGCCCCGCTGGATGCCGAGATGGAGAAACAGCGCGCGGAACTGGCCGCGATCATCCGTCGCTATACAACCGATGATGGCAATTATGAGACCGCCGTCGGCTCGTTGTTCATGGCCAAACACAGCAAGTCCCACGACTTTGCACCGGTGCTGGCGCAACCGGCGTTGTGCATCATGGCGCAGGGGCGCAAAGAGGTGCGGCTGGCGGACGAATACTTCAATTACGACCCGCTGCACTACCTGGTGGTCTCGGTCTCGATGCCCCTGAGCGGCAGGATCGTCAATGTCACCTCGGAAGAACCGATTCTCTCGGTGCGGCTGGACATCGACCCAGCGGAAATCAGCGCGCTGATTGCCGATGCCGGACCTTTAGGTGTGCCGACCCGCCCCACCGGTCGTGGCCTGTATGTCGAGCGGGTCGACAGCGCCATGCTCGATGCCGTACTGCGTCTGGCACGTTTGCTCGACACCCCGAAAGACATCGCCATGCTCGCGCCGTTGATTCGTCGGGAGATTCTTTATCGGTTGTTGCGCAGCCCGCAGGGGCATCGGCTGTATGAGATCGCGATCGCCAATAGCCAGAGCCATCGCATCAGCCAGGCGATCCAGTGGCTGAACGGCAACTATGAGCAGCCGCTGCGCATTGATGATTTGGCGAAAGAGGTGAACCTGAGCGTGTCGACGTTGCATCACCGGTTCAAGGCGATGACGGCGATGAGTCCGTTGCAGTATCAGAAGCAGTTGCGGTTGCAGGAAGCGCGGCGGTTGATGCTGGCGGAAGGGTTGGAGGCTTCGGCGGCGGGGTATCGGGTGGGGTATGAAAGCCCTTCGCAGTTCAGCCGTGAATACAGTCGGTTGTTTGGGGCGCCGCCGTTGCGGGATTTGGCGCGGTTGCGGTTGAGTATCTGATCCAGAGTTTTCTGGTGTGGCGGATGGCCCCATCGCGGGCAAGCCCGCTCCCACAGGGAATTATTGGCAGTCACAAAATGGCGCGAACACCGACGATCACTGTGGGAGCGGGCTTGCCCGCGAAGAGACCAGCAAGGCTGGCATCAATCCTGAATCAGGCACCGAGTACGCGGCAAGCCTCAGCCGGCAACGTCACCGACACCGGGTTGCCAATGCTCAACCCGAACCCCTGGCACGGTGTGCTCAGCGCGGTAAACGACACCCCGGAACACTCCACGGTGGTTTCAATCGTCGCGCCGATATCACGCACGAACGTCACCGTACCCAGCAAACGATTCCCCGCCGTCGCCTGCGGGTGCGACAGTTGCAGGTCTTCCGGGCGAATCAGCATCTTCACTTTCTCGCCGACCACAATGCTGCTGCAGATCGGCACGTCCAGTGCATCGCCCCCCGGCAGACCGACCTTGCCATTGCCCAACGCCGTGGCCGGGAAGATGTTGCCGGAACCGATAAAGTCCGCGACAAATTCGTTGGCCGGGTGGCGGTAGATTTCAATCGGCGTGCCGACTTGCTGCACACGGTGCTCGCCCAGGACCACGACGATATCGGCCATGGTCATGGCTTCACGCTGATCGTGGGTCACCATGATCGTGGTGATGTTCAGGCGTTGTTGCAGCTGACGGATTTCCACCTGCATCGACTCGCGCAGCTTGGCGTCCAGCGCCGACAGCGGCTCATCCAGCAGGAGGATTTTTGGTCGCGAAGCAATCGCCCGGGCAATCGCCACGCGCTGACGCTGACCGCCGGAGAGTTTGGCCACCGGGCGATCAATCATTTCCTGCAGCTGAATCAGCTCCAGCAACTCCACCACACGCGCCTGCTGATCAGCCTTGCTGACGCCACGCAGTTTCAGCGGATAGGCGATGTTCTCGCCCACGGTCATGTGCGGGAACAAGGCCAGGGATTGAAACACCATGCCGAAATTACGCAGATGCGCCGGGGTGTGGCCGATGTCTTCACCGTCCAGGCGAATCTCGCCGCCGGTGAGGGTTTCGAGGCCGGCGATCATGCGCAGCAGCGTGGTTTTACCGCAGCCCGACGGGCCGAGAAAACACACCAGTTTGCCCTCGGGCAAATGCAGGTTTACATCCTTTACCGCGCAGGCCGAGCCGTAGTGTTTCTCGACGTTTTCCAGAATCAGACCAGACATGTGAATCACCTCAAGAAATCAGAACGAAACGCCACCTTCACCAACCAGCTTCTCCAGCGCCCAGATCAGGACGAAGTCGATCAGCACGATCAGCACGGCAAACGAGAAAACGGTAGGGTCGAGCGAAGACACGGTGCGGCTGTACATCCAGATCGGCACGGTCATGACGTCGATGGTGTAGAGGAAATAGGTCACGGTGAATTCGTTGAACGAGACGATGAACGCCAGCAGCATCCCCGCCAGGATCCCCGACTTCATCAACGGCACCACCACATCGACAATCGCCCGGGTCGGCGAAGCACCGAGCATTTGTGCGGCCTCCTCGACTTCGCTGCCGATGGACAGCATCGCCGCGGTGCAGTTTTTCACCACGAACGGCAACGCCAGAATCACGTGGGCAATCACCAGCCGCGAGGTGGTCATCTGGAACGGCAGGCTGTCGAACACCAGCAGCAACGCCAGGCCCAACACCACCATTGGAAACACCAGCGGCAACGACATCAGTTGCAGCGCCACGGCCTTGCCGCGGAACTCGCAACGGGTCAGCGCGTAAGACGCCGGCACGGCGATGATCGTGGCGAAAACCATGGTCAGGCACGCAACCATCAGGCTGGTGGTCATGGCTTTGCCCAGGCTCAGCACGTCACTGGCGTCCGGCGAGACGAAGGTGTGCCAGGCCGCTTTGTACCATTGCAGGCTGTAGCTGCTCGGCGGGAAGTCGAGGTTCGACGAGCCGCTGAACGACATCACGATCATGGTCAGGATCGGCAACACCGCCAGCAGCAGGATGAAGCCGGAGAGGATGCCGGCAAACTTGCCGGTTTCGCCCGGCAGCAGCCCGTAACGTTTCTTGGTCAGGGTACTCATTGCGAAGCCTCCAGCATGCGCCGACGGCGGCCAGTGATGTATTCGGACAAGGTCATGATCGCGAGCGTGGTGACGATCAGCACCACACCGGCGGCGGACGCGGCGGGCCAGTTCATCAGCGGGGCGATCTGGTCATGGACCATCACCGCCAGCATCGGCACGCGTCGACCACCGAGCAGCAACGGCACCACGAAACTGCTGGCGTTGTAGGCGAACACCAACGTCGCGCCGGTGATGATCCCCGGCATGCTCATCGGCAACACCACCTGGCGGAACACCTGGAAGCGACTGGCGCCCAGGGTCGCAGCGGCTTCTTCGTAAGTACGGGCGACGCCGCGCATGGCGCTGGCGATTGGCAACACAGCGAGCGGGAACGCGGTTTGCACCAGGCCCATCAGCACGCCGTTCTGGTTGTAGAGCAGCATGATCGGACGCTTGATCAGACCGAGGCCCATCAACGCCTGATTGAGCATGCCGCCCGGACCGAGGATCACCAGCCAGCCGTAGCTTTGCAGCAGCAGGTTGACCAGCAATGGCAACAGCACCGCGGCGAGGAACACCCGGCGCACGAACGGTGAGGTCAGGCGCGACATGGTGTAGGCCACCGGGATCGCCAGGACCACAGCGATCGCTGCGCTGATCAGTGCCAGACGCAGGGTCAGCAGCAAGGATTTGAGGTAATACGGTTCCAGCAATTGGGCGTAACTGGCCAGGCTGAACCCGGTCCATTCCGCGCCTTTGGTGCCCACGCTCATGCGCAGGACCAGCAGGCTGGCGGCGATCAGCACACCCAGAAACAGCATCGACGGCGACAGGAAAAACCAGGCGCGGGTCGTTGGCGAAACACCCCGACGGGCACGCTCGGGGGCGATGCTTACCGGATGAGTCAAAGGTTGGTGTTCCATAGCAAGGGTCTCGTCAATGGAAAGCAGCTGACCAACACACCTTTCAAAACCACCACGAACCCTGTGGGAGCGGGCTTGCCCGCGATAGCGATCTGTCAGTCACATCAATATCGACAGGGAGGCCGTCATCGCGGGCAAGCCCGCTCCCACAGTGTTTCGCAGTGTTCTAAAAACGTGTGTTCGTCACTCAATCAGGAAGAAAAGATTTCCGTGTAGCGACGAATCCATTGGTCATGCACGGTGGCCAGGAAGGCGTTGTCGTGCATGATCGCCTTCTCGGCAATCTGCTCTGGCGTGAGGATGTACGGGCTCTTGCGCGCTTCGGCGGAGATGATCGCCTTGGCGTTGACCGGGCCGTTGTAGATGTCTTCAGCCATCTTGCCCTGCACCAGCGGGTCCAGAGAGTGGTTGATGAAGGCGTACGCCATGTCGGTGTCGCCCGGACGGTTCTTCGGCATCACCGATTGCATCAAGTCGGTGTAGAAACCTTCCTTCATGCCAAAGGTTGCGCTCAGGCCGTAGGCCGGGTCGCGGATCTGTTTCGGGAAGAATGCCGGTGCGTACAGGCCGCCCATGTCCAGCGAACCGGTGCGGAACAGCTCGGCGATCTGGTTCGGGTTTTCACCCAGGGTGACCACGCGATCTTTCAGCTCGGCGAGTTTCTTGAAGCCCGGCTCAATGTTGTGCTCGTCACCACCGGCCAGTTTGGCGGCGATGATGATCAGGTCCATGGCCTCGGTCCAGTTCGGCGGCGGCAGGAAGATGTTTGGCGCAGCGTCGGCATCCCACAGGGAGGCGTAGCTGGTTGGCGCTTCTTTCTGGGTGCGGGTGCTGTAGACCAGGCTGTTGCACCAGAGCAGGTAACCGATGCCGTGGCCATTGGCGCCGGTGCGGTATTTTTCCGGGACATCGACCAGGTTCGGGATGCGGTTGAGGTCGGGTTTTTCCAGCAGGTTGGCGGCGGCCAGACCTTCGGCGCCGACGCCGGCCAGGGTGATGATGTCGTACTGCGGACGATCACCGCCGGCCTTGAGTTTGGCGACCATTTCCGAGGTGCTGCCGGTGCGGTCAGCGATGACTTTGCAGCCGTACTTGTCTTCGAAGGTCGCGGCGATGTTGCGCAGGGCTGCCAGGCCAGTGTCATCGGACCAGGTCAGCAAACGCAGGGTCTTGCCCGCAAAGCGTGTGTCGCTGGCATTGGCCTTCATGAACGGCATGCTCATGGCGGCCGCTGCCACCGAGGCTACGCCTACGGTCTTGATGAATTGACGTCTGTTCAGATCATGTTCGCCCATTACGGACTCCCTTTGTTTTTGTAGGTATAAGGCAGGTCGAAACTGTTGCATCCGCGCGACCGGATCTGCATTAGCCCCCGTATTTTCGGGGGTTTGGCTGAACCGGCAAGTTCATCCTGAGGTCGTGTAAAACACCTGACTATCGATAAAAACTCATCGAAGCCATGACGCCAGCGCATGCCTCCTTTCGAGGCATGCGCTGACCTTTTTCGTGCCGTCAGACCGCCCGAATCACGTGTTTGATTTCCTGGAACGCCTGCAAGCCCCACGGCCCCAACTCGCGGCCGATGCTGCTCTGCTTGTAGCCGCCCCAGGCGGTTTGCGGAAAGATCACCTGCGGCGCGTTGATCCACACAAGGCCCGCCTGCAAAGCGTTGGCGACCCTATCAGCGGCCTCGACATTACTCGTGACCACGCTGGCCACCAGGCCGAACTGACTGTCGTTGGCCAGGGCAATCGCCTCGGCTTCAGTGGCAAAACTGCGCACGCAGATCACCGGGCCGAAAATCTCTTCACACCACAGCGCACTGTCGAGGGGCACTTCAGTGAAGATGGTCGGCTGCAAAAAATAACCGCGCGGCAGGTCGGCCGGACGATTGCCACCACAGATCAGCTTGGCGCCGGCGCTCAAACCACGATCGATGTGGCCGAGCACACGCTGGTATTGCGCCTGATTGACCAGAGCACCCATCTCCACCGCCGGGTCGAACGGGTCGGCCACGCGAATGGCTTCGGCGCGCGCCTTCAGGCGCAGCAGGAATTCATCGGCCAGTTCATCGGCGACCAGCACACGGCTGGTGGCGGAACACATTTGCCCGGCGTTGAAGAAACCACCGCCACAGGCCACTTCCACCGCCAGGTCGAGGTCGGCATCGGCCAGCACCAGCAACGACGATTTGCCACCCAGTTCCAGGCTCACGCCTTTGACGGTTTCCGCCGCACGCTGCATGACTTGCACGCCCACCGCGTTGCTGCCGGTGAAAGAAATCTTGGCGATGCGCGGATCAACCGACAGTGGCGCGCCAACGGCCAGACCGGTGCCGCACACCAGGTTGAAAACGCCGGCCGGCAACCCGGCTTTAGCGATGATCGACGCCAGTTCCAGTTCCGGCAGCGGTGTCACTTCCGAAGGCTTGAGCACCACGCAGCAACCGGCGGCCAGGGCCGGGGCGAGTTTCCACGCGGTGGTGACCATCGGGAAATTCCACGGCACGATCAGGCCGACCACACCGGCCGGCTCGCGGCGCAGACGCGCGCTGAAATCGTCGCTCGGCAATTCAACGGGGCTGTCTTGTTTAGCGTCGAGGCCTTCGGCCAGACCGGCGTAATACTCAAACGTCGCGATCACGTCGTCGACGTCGATGGCCGCTTCGAACAATGGCTTGCCGTTGTTGCTCGACTGCAAATGCATCAACTGTTCGCGACCGGCCTGCACGCCTGCGGCGATTTTGCGCAGGATCGCGCCGCGCTCGGCTCCGGTGGTTTTCGACCAGGCGGCGAAGGCGTGGGTGGCCGCGCTCACCGCCTGATCGACAGACTGTGCATCGCCGCCATTGACCGTGGTCAACAAGGCTTCGGTCGCCGGGTTGATCACACGCAAGTGTTCGTGGCCGGCCGACCATTGGCCATTGATGAACAGACCGTCGAGCGTGGTTGGAAAACTCATTTCGACACCGCCTTCATCCACTGGGTCTGATCAATTTCAATCAGGGTCGGGCCTTGGCGATCCGCCGCGGCACGCAGCGCTGTGCGCAGTTGCTCGACGCCGCTGATGGCTTCCGCCGCGCAGCCCAAGGCCTTGGCCACACCGATGAAGTCCGGGGTGTAGATGTCCACGCCGACCGGCTCGATGGCGCGGTTGACCATGTATTTCTTGATCTCTTCGTAGCCCTGGTTATTCCACAGCAGCACGATCACCGGGGTGCGCGCTTCAACGGCACTGGCCAGTTCCGGCAGGGTGAATTGCAGGCCGCCGTCGCCGATCAGGCACACCACCGGAGGACGCGAACCGCCTTCGACGCTGCCGCCGAGCCAGGCGCCAATCGCCGCCGGCAAAGCGTAACCCAAGGTGCCGTAACCGGTGGACGAGTTGAACCAGCGACGCGGGCGCTCGGGGTTGAAGGTCAGGTTGCCGGTGTACACAGGCTGGGTCGAATCGCCGACGAATACCGCGTCTGGCAGCTCGTGCAGGACGGTTTCGAGAAAGCGTGTTTGCGCCAGGGTCGGGGCATCCCAGCTCTCGGCGAGTGCCTCACGCAAACGGGAGGCACGCACCTGACCCCAATCATTGGCGCGCTCGGCCAGGGACTTGTGGGACAGCGCGCTCAGCAATGCCTGAGCAGCGTTGCGCGAGTCGGACACCAGCGCCACGTGCGGCGGATAGTTGCGCACGGTCTGGTCCGGGTCGATGTCCACGCGCAGCAACAGGCCAGGAATCTCGAAACCACCGGCGAAGGTGACGTCGTAGTCGGTCTCGGCCAGTTCGGTGCCGATGGCCAGGACCACGTCGGCTTCGGCCACCAGTGCGCGAGTCGCGACCAGGCTCTGGGTCGAACCGATCAGCAACGGGTGACTGGATTCGAGCATGCCTTTGGCGTTGATGGTCAGGGCCACCGGCGCGTCCAGCAGTTCGGCCAGTTCAGTCAGTTCGGCAGCCGCATCGATGGCACCGCCACCGGCGAGAATCAGCGGGCGCTTGGCGCCGGCCAGCAATTCGGTCATGCGCGAGACGGCGGTCGGCGATGCACCGGCGCGGTCAATGTTCACCGGTACGCTGGTCAGCAGGTCATCGGCTTCTTCAACCAGCACGTCCAACGGAATTTCGATGTGCACCGGACGCGGACGGCCAGCCTGGAACAGCGCAAAGGCACGGGCCAGCACGCCCGGCAACTCGGACGCCGACATCAGGGTGTGGGAGAACGCCGCCACACCGGCGACCAACGCGCCCTGGTTCGGCAGTTCATGCAGCTTGCCGCGACCGCCGCCCAACTGGCTGCGCGATTGCACGCTGGAGATCACCAGCATCGGGATCGAATCGGCGTACGCCTGGCCCATCGCGGTGGTGATGTTGGTCATGCCAGGGCCGGTGATGATGAAGCACACACCCGGTTTGCCGCTGGTGCGGGCATAACCGTCGGCCATGAAACCGGCGCCCTGTTCGTGACGCGGAGTGACGTGGTTGATGCTCGAACGGGCCAGCCCGCGATACAGCTCCACGGTATGAACCCCGGGAATGCCGAACACCTGCTCAACCCCGTAATCTTCGAGTAACTTGACCAATACTTCGCCGCACGTCGCCATTGTGTTTTGCCCTTCTTGTTCGTTTGAGACGCCGGGCCTGCGCAGTGTTTATGATGAGTGGGCAGGTCCAGGGATGGCCTCATTGGAACGGGCGACACGTAGCCGCAACAATGGATAAAAAGTCATACTAGCCATGTCCTCACGTCATACCTTGGATCCCAATGAAACGACTGCCTCCCCTGCCGGCGCTGCACACTTTTCTGATTACCGCGCAGTGCTGCAACTTCACCCGGGCCGCCGAACAGCTGCACATCACCCAAGGCGCGGTAAGCCGGCAGATCGCCGGGCTCGAAGATCACCTCGGTTATGAACTGTTCATCCGCCAGGCTCGCGGCCTCGATCTGACGGCCGAAGGACGGGAATGGCTGCCACGGGTGCAGCAGATTTTCGGCCTGATCGATGAGGCCGTTGAACAGATCGGCGAGAAGCGCGAAACCCTGCAACTCAAGGCGCCGACCTGCGTGATGCGCTGGCTGTTGCCGCGTCTTTTGCAGTGGCAACGGGAGCGGCCGGACGTGCCGGTGGAACTGACCACCACGGTCAAGCACGGCGTGGATTTTCATCGTGAGCAGTTCGATGCGGCGGTGATGTACGGCGTGCCACCGGACAGCACGTTGGCCTCGCAACGCCTGTTTGAAGAAATATTGACGCCGGTCTGTTCCAAACCGCTGCTTGAAGGCCCGGTGCCGTTGCAGACCCCGGAAGACCTTCAGCGGCACATGCTGCTGCACCCCACCCGTGATGAGCGTGACTGGAAAGCCTGGCTGGCCACGGCCAATGTGCGACTGAACAATGTCAGCAAGGGTCAGCACTTCGAAACCCTGGACCTGGCGATGTCGATGGCCTCACAGGGGACGGGGGTAGCGATTGGCGACTGGTCGTTGATTGGCGATGACTTGAGCGCCGGGCGACTGGTGATGCCGTTTGAGTTGAAGGTGAAAACGGGGTTGGCGTATTACCTGGTTTTGCCGCACAAGCCCGCACCTTCGCCGAAGTTGCAGGAATTGTTGGGGTGGTTGGTGGAGCAGGCTCAAGCGCGGTGAAAGCCTAAAATCTTGCTGCAATCCCCTTGTAGGAGTGAGCCTGCTCGCGATGGCGTTGGGTCTGTCGACATCACTGTTGAATGATCAACCGCTATCGCGAGCAGGCTCACTCCTACAGGGGATCGGTGATCTCAGTAGCCTACTGTGAACCGCTGGCGCGAGTGCTTCGGCACGTCCACTTCATCGATCATCGCAATCGCATAGTCGGCAAACGTGATCCAGCTGCGCCCTTCACGGCTCACCAGCAAATCATCCTGGCCGATCCGGAACACCCCCGTGCGTTCCCCTTCGACAAACTCCGCCGACGGTGACAAGAAGGTCCAGTCCAGGTCCTTTTCCTGTCGCAGGTTCTCAAGGAACAACGCCCCGGCACCCGCCTCGGCTTTGTACGCATCGGGAAAGCCCTCGCTGTCGATCACGCGAGTTCCGCCCGGCAACAACAACGAACCGGCACCGCCCACCACCAGCAGACGTTTCACCCCGGCCTTTTTCACCGGCCCGATCACCGCCGCGGCGGGCAGCGTCGAGAAATGCGCGGCGCTGATGACCACGTCATGACCCGCCACAGCGGCTTGCAACGCTGCGCCATCAAGGGCATCGACATGCTTGCTGACCACACCGGCACGCTGACCGATCTTCGACGTGTCGCGGGCAATGGCGGTGACGCTATGACCACGACGCAGGGCTTCTTCCAGCAATTGGCTGCCGGCACGGCCAGTGGCCCCGATGATTGCGATTTTGCTCATGACGTTCTCCAGTTGGCTTGGATGTAGATGTTGATCGTTCCCACTCTGCGTGGGAACGATCATTCACAGGTGTCCGGTCATTCGCCCCACTTCATCTCGCCCTTGGCGACTTTGGCGCTCAGCTCCAGCGAGCTTTCTTCGCCCAGCGTCGGGAAGCGTTTTTTCATCGCGGCGATCAGTGCGGCGGAATCCTTGGCCTTGGCGGTTTCTTCGTCGAACGCCTTGATGTATTCAGCCGTGAACCGCACTGCCGCCAGGGAGCGGGCGCTGTCACCGAGGGAATGACCCGGCACGATGGTGTTCGGTTTCAAGGTTTCGATGGCGTGCAGCGTCGTCAACCAATCGGCGTGGGACTGCGGGGTTTGCGTGTCGGCCATCCAGACATGGATGTTTTCTGCCACAACCACCCCACCGACAACCGCTTTGATCGATGGAATCCAGACGAAGGTGCGGTCCGGCTGCTTGCTGTCCAGCCCCACCACCTGCAATTTCTGCCCTTCCAGTATCAGGCTGTCGCCCTTGAGCACGCCGGGCACGATGGTTTTCGCCGGTACGTCAGCGCCCATTTTCGGGCCCCAGAACGCCAGTTTGCCGTCGACGGTGTGCTTGATGTGGTCCACGGTTGGCTGCGAAGCCAGCACTTTGGCGTTGGGGAACGCGGCGGTCAGGGTGTCGAGGCCGAAGTAATAATCCGGGTCGCCATGGCTGATGTAGATGGTGGTCAGTTGCTTGCCGCTGGCGCGGATTTTCTCGACCACCTGCTCGGCTTGGGATTTGCCGAACTGCGCATCCACCAGAATCGCTTCTTTCTCACCGCTGACCAGCACCGACGTCACCGGGAAGATCGCCTTGTCGCCGGGGTTGTAGACATCCAGGGTCAGGGTCGAGGCCGCCGCTGCATGGGCCGCGAAGCCGAGAGCGGCGGTGGCCAGCAAAATACGCTTGAGGGTGGTGAAACCGATCATCTGTTGCTCCGTAATCCGAATGCCATGCTTGGCGATGGGAGGGAGCTTAGTTGCATGACTCAGTACAAAAAATGCGATGCTTGAACATAGTTTGTTTCTGAAAGCGGGCAAATCATGGATCGTCTTCAAGCAATGCGCGTATTCGTCACGGTGGTCGACCTCGGCAGCCAGTCGGCCGCCGCCGATCATCTGGACCTGTCACGGCCGGTGGTTTCACGTTATCTGGCGGAACTGGAGGACTGGGTCGGTGCCCGGTTGATGCACCGCACCACCCGCAAATTGAGCCTGACCGCCGCCGGCGCCGAGATGCTGCCCCGCTGTCGGCAGATGCTCGACTTGTCCACCGACATGCAAGCCGCCGTGAGCGAGCCGGACGATGCACCGCGTGGGTTGCTGCGCATCAGTGTCAGCACTTCGTTCGGCCAGGCGCAACTGGCGGACGCCATGGCGGCCTACGTCAAACGTTACCCTGGCGTCAGCATCGACCTGCAGATGCTCGACCGCACCGTGAACCTGGTGGATGAGCGCATCGATCTGGCGATCCGCACCAGCAACGACCTGGACCCGAACCTGATCGCCCGACGGCTGACGGTCTGCCGCTCGGTGATCTGCGCCTCCCCGGGCTACCTGCGCGAACATCCAGCGCCGCAGCGGGTCGAGGACCTGAGCCAGCACAATTGCCTGACCCATTCCTACTTCGGCAAAAGCCTTTGGCATTTCGAGGAGGACGGCGAGCCGGTCTCGGTGACGGTACAAGGCAACATCAGCGCCAACGAAGCCAGCACCTTGCTGCGCGCAACTATCGCCGGCGCCGGGGTGGCGATGCTGCCGAGTTATCAGGCCGGTGTGCATATTCACAGCGGCGAACTGATCCGCCTGTTGCCCGAGGCCGAGCCCCGGCAGATGAATATTTATGCGGTGTATGCGTCACGCAAACACATGCCAGCGGCGTTGCGCAGCCTGCTGGATTTCCTGGTGCTCAGATTTCCCGAAGAACCAGCGTGGGATATCGGCCTGTAACTCGCCGCAACCTTTGAGCTCGCTCCCACAGTAGGCACATCAGTGTTCTGAATATCGGGGTACGTACGATGCAGCTTTAGTGGCAACTCACCCGCGCTGACCTATGCTCAAAGTAATACCCAAGGGTATTTCGTTCAGAGGTCCACGCCATGAACATCAAAACAAGAAGGTACCTCACCATTTTCATCACCTGCGCGGTGACGCTGGTGCTGTATGGCACCGCAGCCTGGCGGGTCGAACAGGCACGGCAACTGCCCCGTGAATTTGCGAGCTGCAACTTCGAACGCTGCATCCCCCACAACGCGACCCTCAATGCCCTGCGGTGACCCAGGGGATCAGGCCTCGTTGTCCTGATCGGCCTTCAAGCGGTCGCGGAACGCCTTGGGCGAAATGCCCACGCGACGCCGGAACAGGCGTGTGAAGTTTGTAGGATCGGAAAACCCCAACACATCGGACATTTCATAAATGGTCATGCTGGTGTAGGTCAGCAACCGCTTGGCCTCCAGCAATTGCCGTTCGTGCATGATCTGCAACGCCGGTTGCCCCGCCAGTTCACGGCACGTGCCGTTGAGGTGGGACACGGAAATCCCCAGCCGATGCGCGAGGTCTTCGACCTTGACGTGCTGACGGTAAGTCTCTTCCACCAGCTGGATAAACCCGTTGAGGTATTCCCGGGCGCGCTGCGGACGCTGGCTGGCGTTGCGGCGGGTGATCACCTGCCGGCTGACCCAGACCATGATCACGCTGACCAGTGAATGCATGAGCATTTCACGCGCCGGTTGGTGACCGGTGTATTCGTCTTGCAGCGCTGAAAACAGGCTGTTGAGGTAGTCACCGTCCTTGCCCGCCGGGTAGCTTTCAGCCTGGGCCAGCGCATTCACCGAGTTGCCCAGTTGCGCTTGCAGATGGGCGATCAGCGGCGCGGCGAGGGTCAAGACAAACCCTTCGACGTCTTCGGAAAATCGATAACCGTGCACCGACAACGGCGGCAGGATCAGCACGGTCGGCTCAGTCAGTTGCGTGCGTTTACCTTCGATCTCAAGCTCTGCCTGACCTTTGAAGATGAAGAGTAACTGACACAAATCGGCGTGACGGTGGGGTTTGATTTCCCATTGGTGTTCGCGGCTGCGTTTGGAAATGGTTTCGCAGTGCAGCAAGTCGGGGGTCGGCCAGTCCAGGCTTTCACCGTAGAGCTTGAACACTGGAATCGAAGGCAGGTCAGGCTTGTTCATCACTTCAATCCAGGCCTCGGGGGGTTACGGGCGATAATCGCACCGATTGGCAGAAAGAACAGGTATCGGCTCAGTTTTCACCTTCAATTGACAGACCCGCAAGGGAAAAATGCAAGCACTCGATCCATAAAAATAATTCACCGGCCTTGGTCGCGTGGAGCTTGCGAGTCCTGACAACAATGAAAACGCTGAAAACCCAAATCGCCATCATTGGCGCCGGTCCTGCCGGTTTACTGCTCGGTCAATTGCTGCACAACGCCGGTATCGACACCCTCATTCTTGAACGCCAGAGCCCGGATTATGTGCTCGGGCGAATCCGTGCCGGGGTCCTTGAACAAGGCATGGTAGAGCTGTTGCGTCAGGCTGGTGTGGGTCGGCGGATGGATGCCGAAGGCCTGGTGCACACCGGCTTCGAACTGGCACTCGATGGCCGTCAGGTACACATCGATTTGCAGGCATTGACCGGCGGCAAAACCGTGATGGTGTATGGCCAGACCGAGGTCACCCGTGACCTGATGGCCGCTCGTCGGGAGGCCGGCGCGCAGACGATTTATGACGCCGTCAACGTCATGCCACACGGGATGAAAAGCGCAGAACCTTTCGTCACCTTTGATAAGGATGGCGAGACGTATCGCCTCGATTGCGACTACATCGCCGGGTGCGACGGTTTCCACGGTGTGGCGCGCCAATCGATCCCCGACGACTGCCTCAAGGTGTTCGAGCGGGTCTATCCGTTTGGCTGGCTCGGCATCCTCGCCGACACGCCGCCGGTGCACGAAGAACTGGTGTACGCCCGCCACGAGCGCGGTTTTGCTTTATGCAGCATGCGCTCGGCGACCCGCACCCGGTATTACCTTCAGGTACCGGCCGAGGACCAGGTGCAGGACTGGTCGGATCAGCGTTTCTGGGACGAGTTGAAATTGCGCCTGCCGCCAGCGTTGGCAGCGTCGTTGGTCACCGGCCCGTCCATCGAAAAAAGCATCGCGCCGTTGCGCAGTTTTGTCGTTGAACCGATGCAATTCGGGCGCATGTTCCTGGTCGGCGACGCGGCGCACATCGTCCCGCCCACCGGCGCCAAGGGCCTGAACCTGGCCGCCAGTGACGTCAGCACGTTGTTCAATATTCTGTTGAAGGTCTATCGGGAAGGACGCGTGGATTTGCTGGATAAATACTCCGAAATCTGCCTGCGCCGCGTGTGGAAAGCCGAGCGGTTTTCCTGGTGGATGACGTCTATGCTGCATCGCTTTGACGACCATGACGCGTTCAGCCAGCGCATCAGCGAGTCGGAACTGGACTACTTTGTCGGCTCCGAAGCCGGTCGAAAAACCATTGCAGAAAATTACGTCGGGCTTGCGTACGAGGCTATCGAATAGCTTGCTACCGACTTACACTGCGAGCATTCCCGCTCGCCTTGCCACTTGCGGGTCCATCTCTGCCCGCAGGTTTTACCGTGACCAATCTCAACCAGCCTGAGACGCCCAAACCGGCCATTCGCAGCGTGCTGATCGCCCTGATGCTGGCGATCTTTCTCGGCGCGCTGGACCAGACCATCGTCGCTGTCTCGATGCCGGCGATTTCCGCCCAGTTCAAGGACGTCAGCCTGCTGGCCTGGGTGATTTCCGGGTACATGGTGGCGATGACGGTGGCGGTGCCGATCTACGGCAAGCTCGGCGATTTGTATGGTCGGCGCAAGCTGATGCTGTTCGGCATGGGCCTGTTCACCCTCGCCTCGTTGTTCTGCGGCATGGCCCAGAGCATGGAGCAATTGGTGCTGGCGCGGATCATTCAGGGCATCGGTGCCGGCGGGATGATTTCGGTCAGTCAGGCGATCATCGGCGACATCGTCCCGCCCCGGGAGCGCGGTCGTTATCAGGGTTACTTCAGCAGCATGTACGCCGTGGCCAGCGTGGCCGGCCCGGTGCTGGGCGGTTACATGACCGAGTATTTGTCGTGGCGCTGGGTATTCTTGATCAATCTGCCCCTGGGACTGGGTGCCTGGGTGGTGGCCCATCGAACGCTGGTCGGGCTGCCGGTGCCGCAGCGCAAACCTGTGATCGACTACCTCGGCACGTTGCTGATGATCATCGGCTTGACCGCGTTGTTGCTGGGCATCACGCAGGTCGGTCAGGGTCATTCGTGGCGCAGCGCGCAAGTGCTGGGACTGTTTGCCGGCGCGGTGGTGATTCTTGGGATGTTCGTCTGGCATGAGCGCCGGGCACGGGAGCCGTTGTTGCCGATGCATCTGTTCGCCAACCGCAACGCGATTTTTTGCTGGTGCACGATTTTCTTCACCAGTTTCCAGGCGATCTCGCTGATCGTGCTGATGCCGCTGCGCTTCCAGAGCGTCACCGGCGCCGGTGCCGACAGCGCCGCACTGCACCTGTTGCCGCTGGCGATGGGTTTGCCGATTGGCGCCTATTTTGCCGGACGCCGGACCTCGGTGACCGGGCGCTACAAACCAATGATCCTGAGCGGCGCGGCGCTGATGCCGATGGCGATTCTGGGTATGGCGTTCAGCCCGCCTCAGGCGTTTGTGCTCAGCAGTTTGTTCATGTTGTTGTGCGGGATCGCCAGCGGCATGCAATTCCCGACGTCTTTGGTCGGCACACAGAACTCGGTGGACCAGCGCGACATCGGTGTCGCCACCAGCACCACCAATCTGTTCCGCTCCCTGGGCGGCGCGGTGGGGGTGGCGTTGATGTCGGCGCTGCTGCTGGCGTTGTTGCAGGATTCAAGCTTCGCGCACATTGCCGGTTCGTCGCTGATCGTCGAGGGCAGTTCCGGGAATGTCTTGCTCGACGGTTTGAACGCCGCGCCGGGCGATGCGCAAAACGCCTTGCGTGCGGAGTTGTTGCTGACGTTCAGGTATTTGTTGATGGTGAGTGCGGCGGTGTCGTTGCTGGGACTGGCGGCGGCGATTGCGATGCCGAATATGTTGCTGCGGGGGCGGGAAGACAAGGTCCGGTAGACACACCGAGTCGTCTGCCAATCGCGAGCAGGCTCACTCCTACAGGGGATCTCCGGTGCTCACAATATTTGTGTACGGGCGGAGATCCAGTAGGAGTGAGCCTGCTCGCGATAGCTATCTGTCAGTCACAGTGATTCAAGGGCTGTAATACCCGACTGCCACCAGAAAATGCCCGACCTTCTTCAGGTAGGCATGCTTGTCCTCAACCTTGTTGGTCACCGGGTTTTTCCAGCGGTATTCGTATTCGCCGTAATCCTGCTTGGCCATCAACGCCAGGATAGGCTCGCCCACCGGTTTGCCCTCCGGGTCCTTGATCTTGCCGAAGTCGGTGTTGATCAGCCGCAGGTTGGTGCCGTGGGCCACGTAGCGTTGGGTGTCCAGGTTGACGACGAACACGTACAGGTCATCCTGCAGGTAACCGCCCTTGAGGGAATTGATCGCGGTCAGTGTGCCCTTCTCGTCCTTGGCCAGATCGGTCGCGGCTTTGTTCAACAGCGCCATCGCCTGTTCCGCTGACGCCCGTGGCAGGTAGTAACCGACCGCCAGAATCCGCTGACCGACGCGCTGATAGAACACATGTTTGCGCTCGACCTTGCCGTCAGACCAGTTCTGCCAGCGGTATTCCGCCTGCTGGATGCCATTGCCCTCCGGCACTTTCAAGGCGTCCTTGAAGGCTTTCTGCAAGTCCGGCCCGAGGGTCTCGGTGACATCCCGCCCGATCAATGCCGCCGACGGCCCGCCACTGGCGAGCATCACGCCCTTGGTATCGACCACGAACACATAGCGATCCTTGTCGACAAACTCGCCCTGACGGCTGAACGCCGCAAAGGCCTTGTCGCCATTGTCATGGTAGTAAGCCAGGGCTTTTTCCAGCAAGGCTTTGGCGGCCTGGCTGTCATCCTTTTCCGCCGTGGCGGCGTGAACCTGCCCCAGGCACAGCAAAAGCATCCCGCCCAATAAGGCCAGTTTGTGCAAAACCCCCATAGCGCATCCCTCGTTCTTGTCGGTGTTTCAAGAGCGTAGACGGCAATGGGAGATACACCCGGTCCTGAAGCAGCGGTCGAGCCTTGGCGAGGCTGCGTCTGCGGTCTACCTGAAAGACCGCTGGGTAGATTTTACGACTGCTTCGCAGCCGGACGCCGCCTCGCTGGAGCTCGACAGCGGCTACAGGGGCCCGGGGGTTACTGGCGGGCGCGCAGTTGCTGCTGCAGGTTCTGGATCTGCGCCTGAAGGGTGTTGATGTTGCGGGTGACCTGGGCGCGGAATGCGTCGAACTCGGCGGTATTGGTGGAGCCTTGCGCTGCGGCCGGGCGGTTGTCCTGCTCGCTTTTGAGCACGATCATGTCTTGTTCCAGGCGCTCGATCGCGGCGCTTGGGTTGCCTTGTTTTTTCAGCGCGACGATATCGGCGCCGAGGCTTTTAAGCTGTGCGTCGAATTTGCTGCTGTCGTCCGGGGCGCTTTTCAGGGCGGTCAACTCAGTGCTCAAGGCTTTTAGCTGCGCCTGCAACTGAGTATTGGCCGTCTGATGCTCGGTGCTCTGGGCGGCAAGCTGCGCCAGACGTTTATCCAGGTCGCTGGTTTGTGCGGTCATTTGCGCCAGGCGCTTGTCCAGATCGGTGGTCTGACCGACAACACCCTGCTGCTGTTTGCTCTGATCCAGCAGTTTGGTTTCCAGATCCTTGATTTGCAGTTTCAGCGCTTCGCTGTCGCTGGTGACGTTGGTCTGGCTGGCGACGACCTTGCCGGAAATATCCTGCAAGCGTCCCGCCGCTTCCTCACTGATGCGCGCGAAACTTTCCTGGGTTGCGACCAGTTGTTGTTCCATCAACGAAATCTGCTGAAAACTCCACCAGGCCAGGCCCGCAAACGCAAAAAACAACGCGCCGACCAATGCCCACAGCGGGCCGGTGCTGGCGCTTTTGACCTTCACCACCGGCACTGGACGGGAATGCACGCTGGTACGGACGGTGGGCGGAAAATCATCATCGTCGAGGCTGTCGGCACGCAGGCTCGGGACATCATCGAAATCGTCGTTGGCATCGTTACGCATGGACATTGAGTCAACCTTTGTGGAACGCGGTGATGGCTTTATGCGGCGAGTATAAACCCCACTGCCGCACCGATTGACTCTCTATACCCCACTCGGTTCAGTGCGGGCAGGCAGGTCCTGGCACGTCAGCGGATGTCCTGGGCCTTCCACCAACTGCAAAATTCATCGAGGGCGGCCCAGACACTGACTTTCGGATCGTAGTCCAGATAATGCCGGGCGCGGCTGATGTCCAAGGTGAAATTTTTGTTCATGACCTGCATGCCCAGTCGCGACAAGGTCGGCTCGGGGCGCCCCGGCCACAGCTTGCACACCCCTTCGTTGAGTGCCGCGACGGTGTAGCCCAGACCGTAGGAACGGTAGCGCGTCACTTGTGGGACTTGCATGTTGCGCATGACGTAATTGACCACGTCCCACAACGGAATCGGCGTTCCGTTACTGATGTTGTAGGCCTTGCCCAAGGCCGAGCCACTGGCGAGCAAACTGCTGAGCAACGCTTCGTTGAGGTTTTGCACGCTGGTGAAGTCGACCTTGTTCAGGCCGTTGCCGATGATCGCCAAGCGTCCTTTGCGCTGCATTTTCAGCAGGCGCGGGAAGATGCTCATGTCACCCGCACCCGTGACGAAGCGTGGGCGCAGGGCCAGGGTTTCGAGGCCGAACTCCTGGGCGCCAAAGACTTTTTGCTCGGCGAGGAATTTGGTGGCCGCATAGGGATGCTTGAAGCGCTTGGGCACTTGTTCTTCGGTCAAACCCAGATGATCACGGCCATCGAAGTAGATCGACGGCGACGACAGGTGCACCAAGCGCCGAACCCGCTGTTTCAGGCAGGCTTCAACCACGTTTTCGGTGACCTGAACGTTGCCTTGATGAAAGTCCTGATAACGCCCCCACAGCCCCACCGCCCCCGCGCAATGGACCACGGCTTCGACGTCTGAACACAGGTCGCGCGCCAGTTCCGGGTCGCTCAAGTCGCCCTGAATGAACTCGGCGCCACGGCGCACCAGGTGTTCGACGCTTTCGGCCCGGCGACCGTTGACCCGCACGTCCAGGCCCTGCTCCAGGGCGAAACGCGCAAAGCGTCCGCCGATGAAGCCGCTTGCGCCGGTGACCAGAATTTTCATGTAGTGCTCCACAAATGCAGCGGTGAGCTTCAAGCCACAAGCTGCAAGTTAAAAACGATCCGCAAGCGCTTCACTTGCCGCTTGCAGCTTGACGCTTACGGCTGTGTCCAAGGCACCAGCCATTGCTTCGACGAACGCACCAATTGATCGGTCAACAACCCCAGAAGCTGACCGCCATTGCGCCAATGATGCCAGTACAGCGGCACGTCGATGGGCTTATCTGGCAAAAGCTCCCGCAAAACACCACGTTCCAGTTGCTCGCGCACCTGCAATTCCGGCACCAGCCCCCAACCGAGACCGGCCTCGGTCAAGCGTATGAAGCCTTCAGACGAGGGACATAAATGGTGCTCAAAACCGCCGTCGACCCCAAGGGAGGCGAGGTAGCGATGCTGCAGGAAATCGTCCGGGCCAAACACCAAGGCCGGGGTTTTCGCCAGTTGATCGGCGCGAACACCTTCCGGGAAATGGCGCGCGATGAACGCCGGACTGGCCAACGCCCGATAACGCATCGCCCCCAGCAAAACGCTGCGGGCCCCGGCCACCGGGCGTTCACTGGCGCAGACACAGGCCGCCACTTCGCCGGCGCGCATGCGTTTGAGGCCGACGGTCTGGTCTTCGACCACCAGGTCCAGCAACAAATGTTGTTCGGCACAGAAATCGCCCACCGCTTGCGCCCACCACGTGGCGAGGCTGTCGGCATTCAAGGCGATGCGCAGGCGCTCCGGCAGCCCTTCTTCATCCAGCGCTGGCACCAGGGTTTGCAAGTCGCGCTCCAGCAAACGCACTTGCTGCACATGGTTGAGCAGGCGCCGTCCAATCTCCGTCGGCGCCGGCGGTGTGACCCGCACCAGCACCGGCTGGCCGACCCGCGCCTCCAGCAGTTTGATCCGCTGGGAGATCGCCGATTGCGACAAGCCCAGCACCTGCGCGGCCCGTTCGAAACCGGCCTGCTCGACCACGGCGGCCAGGGCAGAGAGTAATTTATAGTCGAACATCAGTTTTCCTAATGAGCGATCAGCATGATTGGTTTTTCTTATACAGGTTAGCAGCGGAGAATGCCCAGCAAGATCTCTTCAACAAGGAACACCGACATGGCTGGCGAAACTTCATTGGCAACCCTGCTGCGCAGCATGAGCCCGCAACTCAACGCCGGCGAATACGTGTTCTGTACCTTGCGCGACGGCAAGCTGCCAGTGGGCCTTGAGATCGTCGGCAGCTTTCGCGAGCAGGAAGGTCTGACCGTGATCCTGGAACGTTCCCACGCCGAACAGGCCGGTTTCAGTTTCGACTACGTCGCGGCCTGGATCACCTTGAATGTGCATTCGGCGCTGGAAGCGGTCGGCCTGACCGCCGCCTTCGCCACCGCATTGGGCAAGGCCGGCATCAGCTGCAACGTGATCGCCGGCTATTACCACGATCACCTGTTTGTCGGTCAGGCCGACGCCCAACGCGCACTCCACGTGCTGCGGGACCTGGCGGCCAACGCGGAGTAAACCTTATGTGGCAAAGCTATGTGAACGGCCTGTTGGTGGCCGCCGGGCTGATCATGGCGATCGGCACGCAGAATGCGTTTGTGCTGGCGCAAAGTCTTCGTCGCGAACATCACTTGCCAGTGGCGGCACTGTGCGTGGCTTGCGATGCCTTGCTCGTGGCCGCCGGGGTGTTTGGCCTCGCCACGGTACTGGCGCATAACCCGACCCTGCTGGCGGTTGCCCGTTGGGGCGGCGCGGTGTTTCTGATTTGGTACGGCAGCCAGGCACTGCGCAGGGCTTTCTCGAAACAGAGCCTGCAAAAGGGTGAAAACCAGACCGTGCGTTCACTGCGCGCGGTGATGCTCAGCGCCCTGGCCGTGACATTGCTCAACCCGCACGTTTATCTGGACACGGTGTTGCTGATCGGCTCCCTCGGTGCCCAACAAACCGAACCCGGCGCTTATGTGGTGGGCGCGGCCAGTGCTTCGTTGCTGTGGTTCTTCACCCTGGCGCTGGGCGCGGCATGGTTGGCGCCCTGGCTCGCGCGGCCAAGCACCTGGCGGATTCTTGATCTGCTAGTGGCGGTGATGATGTTTGCGGTGGCGTTTCAATTAATCGTCACCCCCTGAATATTCCAAAAGGCTCTGGAACCTCTATCCCACACAGTTGTTGCGTGGTTATGCCGCACCCCCGGTGCTATGATCCGATCCGATGCGCCGCAAAGAGTACAAACTCCCCGGCGCTTGTCTGGCCGCCCGTGATCGGCCTTGCGCTCACCGCAACTGACCTGATTAGGAGAATCATCATGGCTTTCGAATTGCCGCCGCTGCCTTACGCACACGATGCCCTGCAGCCGCACATTTCCAAGGAAACTCTGGAATACCACCACGACAAGCACCACAACACCTACGTCGTGAACCTGAACAACCTGGTGCCAGGCACCGAGTTCGAAGGCAAGACCCTGGAAGAAATCGTTAAATCTTCCTCGGGCGGCATCTTCAACAACGCCGCTCAGGTCTGGAACCACACTTTCTACTGGAACTGCCTGGCGCCAAACGCCGGCGGTCAACCTACCGGCGCACTGGCTGAAGCCATCAACGCTTCGTTCGGTTCGTTCGACAAGTTCAAGGAAGAATTCAGCAAGACTTCCATCGGCACCTTCGGTTCCGGTTGGGGCTGGCTGGTGAAAAAGGCTGACGGTTCCCTGGCCCTGGCCAGCACCATCGGCGCCGGCAACCCGCTGACCAACGGCGACACCCCGCTGCTGACCTGCGACGTCTGGGAACACGCCTACTACATCGACTACCGCAACGTTCGTCCGAAATACGTCGAAGCGTTCTGGAACCTGGTCAACTGGAAATTCGTGGCTGAGCAGTTTGAAGGCAAAACCTTCACCGCTTAAGATCGATGCCAGACAAAAAACCCGGCTTTTATGCCGGGTTTTTTATTGCCTGGAGAAATGTGTCGACTATTCGGGCGCCTTCGCGAGCAGGCTCGCGAAGAACGATAACGCGGTCTACGCCGGATCGACTTTATCCAAGGCCCGGTTCACCGCCAACTCCGCCAGCATGATGATCTGCTGAATCGCCAACACCGTATTACGCTGCGGGCCGATCAGGTTCGCGGCGAAATCGCTGGTCATGACGCTGGCAGAGGCCAGTGACTCGCAGGCCTGGGCCAGGAGGCTTTCGGTGTCCATGTTGGGAGCGATCATGTACATCGTGCTGGGGCGGCGGGGTTTTTCGGTGTATTGGGACTGGGGGATCGAGGTAATAGTCGAGTGCGCGTTTGATGGCTTCGCGGTCTCGCAGGAGAGCTTCGGATTGGGTTTCTTCGGCGTCTGGGTCGGTGGTGTTCAAGGGTGGATCGGGAATCAATTTGTCCATTGTATTTCTCCAGCGTTGGGGCCCCCACTTGCCGCTTCTCACACGGCGAAGAGGTGGCAGCTATGTGCGAGGTGAGAAGACCGGTTATGGACACCCGGCCGGACCGAAGTCCGCCCGCACACAGCCGCCATAACGCAATTACTGGCAGCGAGTAAGCTGGCGGCGATTATGCGTGTACAGACACTGGATGACCATAAGTTGCCGGGCTCTCACACCCGGTCGCTGAGTTTTCAGCGACAGCCAGAGGTTAGAGACAGGGCTTCCTACCCAGCAACCTGAAAAATGCGTGGGAAATCTCTGCGTTTTTTACACATCGTTCAACACAAAAAATGGAACGCGGAGCGTCCCCGGCGGCATTCCCACGCGGGAGCGTGGGAACGATCATTCGGTGTACAGCCGCCGCTTCTCACCACTCATCAGGCCGAGCGTTAGCTCGCCTGCCGCTTTTGATTCACCCGCCCCCTTGGGAGGCTGAGTGGAGGTGTGCATCCGGGGAGTGGCGCGTAGCGCCGTTCGACGCAGTCGAACACGCTGCATGTAGGTCGTAGCGGCCGAGCCTTAGCGAGGGGCCGGACGCTCGGGGCGAGACCTTTTGGTTCCTTTTGGGACGTTCCGCGTTTGCCAAAAGGGACTCGCTGTAAGAGCGAAACCATTAGCGGCCGTTACCGCAGAAATGGATATGTACACCACCCCCTTGCCCCAACGCCATAGCCGGCTACCATCAACCGAGAAGGAAAAATTATCCCAATCCCCTCAAGTTGAAGGACCCAACTACCGACACAGTACTAATAGGACAAACACCCCGGACAACAGCAAATCGGCCACGCCCACAGACAAAATCCCCTGTGAATAAATGTCCCTTTGACTGCCAACACGGGATTGCCAATACTCATGGCAACTTGATGCTACCCGCACGGAACAAGGAATAACCCTTTGAAGCTGGAACTCAAGAACAGCTTGTCGGTGAAGTTGCTCCGGGTCGTGCTCCTGTCGGCATTGATCGTCGGCGTGGTCTTGAGCTGTGCGCAAATCGTTTTCGACGCCTACAAGACACGCCAGGCCGTAGCCAACGATGCCGAACGCATCCTCGACATGTTCCGCGACCCCTCTACCCAGGCCGTCTACAGCCTGGACCGGGAAATGGGCATGCAAGTGATCGAAGGCCTGTTCCAGGACGACGCCGTGCGCCAGGCCTCCATCGGCCATCCCAACGAAGCCATGCTCGCGCAAAAAACCCGCGAATTGCAGCATTCCCACAGCCGCTGGCTGACCGACCTGATCCTCGGCAAGGAACGCACTTTCACCACCCAACTGGTCGGTCGCGGCCCATATAGCGAGTATTACGGCGACCTGAGCATCACCCTCGACACCGCCACCTACGGCCAAGGGTTCATCATCAGCTCGGTGATCATCTTCATTTCCGGCGTGTTGCGCGCCATGGCCATGGGCCTGGTGCTGTACCTGGTCTATCACTGGCTGCTGACCAAACCGCTGTCGCGAATTATCGAGCACCTGACCGAAATCAACCCGGATCGCCCCAGCGAACACAAGATTCCGCAACTCAAGGGCCACGAAAAGAACGAACTGGGCATCTGGATCAACACCGCCAACCAGCTGCTCGAATCCATCGAACGCAACACCCACCTGCGCCACGAAGCAGAAAACAGCCTGTTGCGCATGGCCCAGTACGACTTCCTCACCGGCCTGCCCAACCGCCAGCAATTGCAGCAACAACTGGACAAGATCCTGGTCGACGCCGGCAAATTGCAGCGTCGGGTCGCGGTATTGGTGGTGGGCCTGGACGATTTCAAAGGCATCAACGAACAGTTCAGCTACCAGACCGGCGACCAATTGCTGCTGGCGTTGGCTGACCGGCTGCGCGCTCACAGCGGTCGCCTCGGCGCCCTCGCCCGTTTGGGTGGTGACCAGTTCGCCCTGGTCCAGGCCGATATCGAACAACCCTATGAAGCCGCCGAATTGGCGCAAAGCATCCTCGATGATCTGGAAGCGGCGTTTGCCCTCGACCATCAGGAAATCCGCCTGCGCGCGACCATCGGCATCACTCTGTTCCCCGAGGACGGTGACAGCACCGAGAAGCTGCTGCAAAAAGCCGAGCAGACCATGACCCTGGCCAAGACCCGCTCGCGCAACCGCTATCAGTTCTACATCGCCAGCGTCGACACCGAGATGCGCCGCCGTCGCGAACTGGAAAAAGACCTGCGCGATGCGCTGGCCCGCGATCAGTTCTACCTCGTCTACCAACCACAAATCAGCTACCGCGACCACCGGGTGGTGGGCGTCGAGGCGTTGATTCGCTGGCAGCATCCCGAGCATGGCTTGGTGCCGCCGGACCTTTTCATCCCCTTGGCCGAGCAGAACGGCACCATCATTGCCATCGGCGAATGGGTGCTGGATCAGGCCTGCAAACAATTGCGCGACTGGCACGATCAGGGCTTCCCCGACCTGCGCATGGCGGTGAACCTGTCTACCGTGCAACTGCACCACGCAGAGTTGCCACGCGTGGTGAACAACCTGCTGCAAATGTACCGCTTGCCACCGCGCAGCCTGGAACTGGAAGTGACCGAAACCGGCCTGATGGAAGACATCAGCACCGCCGCCCAGCACCTGCTGAGCCTGCGTCGCTCCGGCGCATTGATCGCCATTGATGACTTCGGCACCGGCTATTCATCACTGAGCTATCTGAAAAGCCTGCCGCTGGACAAGATCAAGATCGACAAGAGCTTCGTGCAGGACCTGCTCGATGACGACGACGATGCCACCATCGTTCGCGCGATCATCCAGCTGGGCAAGAGCTTGGGCATGCAGGTCATTGCCGAAGGCGTGGAGACCGCCGAGCAAGAAGCCTACATCATCTCCGAAGGCTGCCACGAAGGTCAGGGCTATCACTACAGCAAGCC
The DNA here is from genome assembly GCF_054668435.1 of Pseudomonas sp. S2_B07. Classification (NCBI taxonomy): domain Bacteria; kingdom Pseudomonadati; phylum Pseudomonadota; class Gammaproteobacteria; order Pseudomonadales; family Pseudomonadaceae; genus Pseudomonas; species Pseudomonas sp. S2_B07. Next base: position 5,027,986 of record NZ_CP162769.1, on the reverse strand, counting down.
ACTGCCGGCCCGTGAATTGAGCGCCTACCTGAAACAGGCCCAGCGCAGCAACGCGGCTATTTTGTAGGCCTGCGACAGACGCAGCCTCGTTTCACTCGACAGCTCCCACAGGCACACGTGGTCCTGTAGCAACTGTCGAGTGAAACGAGGCTGCGTTTATTTTTGATCCCCGCCCCTGTGCGAATAAGAAATATTTCCACCTGCACTCTTTACACATAATGCGAAAGATTTGCATTATGTCGCAGTTTTGCGCGCGTGAAGCGCCCTTCCACCCCTCTCGAAGCAGGATGTTCGCCATGATTCGTATGCCTCTGGCTACCGCCAGTCTGTTGGCCATCGCTATTTCCCTCGCCGGTTGTGGCGAAGGCAAGGACAAGACCGCCGCCGCGCCAGCGCCGACTCCGGCCGCCAGCACCGTTGCTGCGCCAGCTGCTGCCAGCAAAGTCGATGAAGCTGCCGCCAAAGCCGTTGTCGCGCATTACGCCGACATCGTCTTCGCCGTTTACAGCGATGCCGAATCCACCGCGAAAACCCTGCAAACCGCCGTCGACGCTTTCCTCGCCAAGCCGGACGCCGACACCCTCAAAGCCGCCAAGGCTGCCTGGGTCGCGGCCCGCGTTCCTTACTTGCAGAGCGAAGTGTTCCGCTTCGGCAACACCATCATCGACGATTGGGAAGGTCAGGTTAACGCCTGGCCACTGGACGAAGGCCTGATCGACTACGTCGACAAATCCTACGAACACGCACTGGGTAACCCGGGCGCCACCGCCAACATCATCGCCAACACTGAAGTCCAGGTCGGCGAAGACAAGGTTGACGTGAAAGACATTACCCCGGAAAAACTCGCCAGCCTGAACGAGCTGGGCGGTTCCGAGGCCAACGTTGCGACGGGCTACCACGCCATCGAATTCCTGCTGTGGGGCCAGGACCTGAACGGCACCGGCCCAGGCGCGGGCAACCGCCCGGCTTCCGACTACCTGGAAGGCAAAGGCGCGACTGGCGGTCACAACGATCGTCGCCGCGCTTACCTGAAGTCCGTGACCCAACTGCTGGTCAGCGACCTGGAAGAAATGGTCGGTAACTGGAAGCCGAACGTGGCTGACAACTACCGCGCCACCCTGGAAGCCGAACCGGTGGATACCGGCCTGCGCAAAATGCTGTTCGGCATGGGCAGCCTGTCCCTTGGTGAACTGGCGGGCGAGCGCATGAAGGTGTCCCTGGAAGCCAACTCTCCAGAAGACGAACAGGATTGCTTCAGCGACAACACCCACAATTCGCACTTCTACGATGCCAAAGGCATTCGTAACGTGTACCTGGGCGAATACACCCGCGTCGACGGCACCAAAATGACCGGCGCCAGCCTGTCGTCCCTGGTGGCCAAGGCCGACCCGGCTGCCGACACCGCGCTGAAAGCTGATCTGGCCGCTACCGAAGCCAAGATCCAGGTCATGGTTGACCACGCCAACAAGGGTGAGCATTACGACCAGTTGATCGCCGCCGGCAACACAGCGGGCAATCAGATCGTCCGTGACGCCATCGCTTCGCTGGTCAAGCAGACCGGTTCGATCGAAGCCGCCGCTGGCAAACTGGGTATCAGCGACCTGAACCCGGACAACGCTGATCACGAGTTCTGATCAACGCTGGCCAAACAAGAAGGCGACCTTAGGGTCGCCCTTTTTACGCCTGTTTTTTGGGTGATGCTGATGGCCTCATCGCGGGCAAGCCACGCTCCCGCAGGTTCGGTGCAAAACCCTGTGGGAGCGTGGCTTGCCCGCGATGGCCGCGACTCGGTCTCAAGTCAAACCTTGCCCCACATCAAGTAAACGATAATTCCTCTTATTCAAACTCCCGTGCCCTGTTAGACTTTGCGCCCTTGTTTTGCTCGTCTCGCAGGATGTCTGATGCCCCCGCTGCTGCTTCGCTTGTCCGCACTGTTAATGGCCCTGGGCCTGAGTGCCTGCGATGACGCCCCGCGTTTTACCAAGGCCGAACCCGGTGAAGCCCGGTCCGGTGGCAGCGCGACCGTGCGCAAGACCGATCAGAACTCGTTTTCCCTGCCGTCCGCCAACCTGCCGCCATCACGGCGTGTGGACTTCAGCGTCGGCAACAGTTTCTTCCGCAGCCCGTGGGTCATCGCGCCGTCGACCACCACTGCTCGCGACGGCCTCGGCCCCCTGTTCAACACCAACGCCTGCCAGGGCTGCCACATCAAGGACGGGCGCGGCCATCCGCCACCGCCCGACGCGCCAAATGCGGTGTCGATGCTGGTGCGCCTGTCGATCCCCAACGCACCGGCCTATGCCAAGGTTATCGAGCAGCTCGGCGTGGTGCCGGAGCCGGTCTATGGCGGTCAGTTCCAGGACATGGCCGTGCCCGGTGTTGCACCGGAAGGCAAGGTGCGCGTCGATTACACGCCCGTTGCGGTGCGATTCAAGGACGGCACCGAAGTCGAACTGCGCAAACCGAGCCTGAACATCACACAATTGGGTTACGGCCCGATGCACCCCGACACGCGGTTCTCGGCGCGCGTCGCCCCGCCGATGATTGGCCTGGGTTTGCTTGAAGCAATCCCCGACGAGGCGATCCTGGCCAATGCCGAAGCGCAGGCGAAGGACAAAAACGGCATCGCCGGACGCCCGAACCGGGTCTGGGATGACGCCCAGCAGAAAACCGTCCTCGGCCGATTTGGCTGGAAAGCCGGGCAACCGAATCTCAATCAACAGAATGTGCATGCGTTTTCCGGCGACATGGGCCTCACTACCAGCCTGAGACCGTTTGACGACTGCACCGACGCGCAAACCGCCTGCAAACAGGCACCCAATGGCACCGGCCCTGACGGCGAGCCAGAAGTCAGCGACAACATCCTGCGCCTGGTGTTGTTCTACAGCCGAAACCTTGCCGTACCGGCCCGCCGCGATGTCAGCGCGCCCGAAGTGCTGGCCGGCAAAAACCTGTTTTTCCAGGCCGGATGCCAATCCTGCCACACGCCGAAATACACCACCGCCGCCAACGCCGCCGAACCGGAACTGGCCAATCAAGTGATTCGCCCGTATAGCGATCTGCTGCTGCATGACATGGGCGACGGCCTCGCCGACAACCGCACCGAATTCCAGGCCAGTGGCCGCGACTGGCGCACCCCGCCATTGTGGGGCATCGGCCTGACGCAAGCGGTCAGTGGCCACACCCAGTTTTTGCATGATGGCCGCGCGCGCAATTTGCTCGAAGCCGTGCTCTGGCATGGCGGCGAAGCGACGGCTGCGCAGCAACAGGTTTTGTCTTTCAATGCCGAGCAGCGCGCTGCGTTGCTGGCATTTTTGAACTCACTTTAAACACTTATAAAACATCGGGAGCCCGACATGTTCCGCCCCAAATTGTTGTTCACCAGCCTTGCCGCACTCGCACTGGGCGCCTGCTCACCGCAGGACCCGCAAGCCGTGACGTCGGCCGCTATCGCCAAATCGGTGATCCTGCCGACCTACACCCGCTGGGTTGAAGCCGACCGCCAATTGGCCGCCAGCGCCCTGGCCTACTGCGAAGGCAAGGAAAACCTCGACACCGCCCGCACCGACTTCCTGCACGCGCAGAAAGCCTGGGCCGAGCTGCAACCGCTGCTGATCGGGCCATTGGCCGAGGGCAACCGTTCGTGGCAGGTGCAGTTCTGGCCGGACAAGAAGAACCTGGTCGGCCGTCAGGTCGAGCAATTGGTCACCGCGCAGCCGCAGATCGATGCCGCCGCCCTGGCCAAGTCCAGCGTGGTGGTTCAGGGCCTCTCGGCCTATGAATACATCCTGTTCGACAGCAAGCCGGACGTCGCCAACGACGCACAGAAAGCCAAGTATTGCCCGCTGCTGAAAGCCATCGGCGAACGTCAGAAACAACTGGCCGAAGAGATTCTGCAAAGTTGGAACAACACCGACGGCATGCTCGCGCAGATGAGCAAATTCCCGAATCAGCGCTACGCCGATTCCCACGAAGCCATCGCCGACTTGTTGCGTGTGCAAGTCACCGCCATCGATACCCTGAAGAAAAAACTCGGCACGCCAATGGGCCGCCAGAGCAAGGGCGTGCCGCAGCCGTTCCAGGCCGATGCATGGCGCAGCCAATCGTCCCTGACCGGTCTCGAAGCCAGCCTCGCCGCGGCCAAAACCGTGTGGGAAGGCGTCGACAACAAAGGCCTGCGCGGTCTGTTGCCGAGTGATCAAAAGCCGTTGGCCGACAAGATCGATGCCGCCTACGCCGCCTCGCTGAAACTGTTCGCCAGCAACCAGCGTTCGCTGACCGAAATGCTCAACGACGATGCCGGGCGCCAGCAACTCAACGATCTCTACGACAGCCTCAACGTTGTCCACCGCCTGCACGAAGGCGAACTGGCCAAGGCGCTGGGCATTCAACTGGGCTTCAACGCCAACGACGGTGACTGATGAGGACGAGTGCCATGCTGCGACGTCAGGTTCTGACTTTAGGTAGCTTGCTGCTGGGAGCAGTGACACTGGGCGGCTGGACGCTGTTCAAGCAAAAGGACAAAAGCCCGCTGCTGCTGTCGGCGCGGGACGACACCGACGGCAAGCATTACGCCGTCGGTTATCGGCTGGACGGCACCCGGGTGTTTGCCACCCAGGTCGGCCAGCGTTGCCACGACATCATCAACCACCCGACGTTGCCGATAGCGCTGTTCGTGGCCCGTCGTCCGGGCACCGAGAGCTACCTGATCGACTTGCGTGACGGCACGTTGCTGCAAACCGTGACGTCGCTGCCGAACCGGCATTTCTACGGGCACGCGGTGATTCACAAGAGCGGCGACTGGCTGTACGCGACCGAGAACGACACGTCCGATCCGGGCCGTGGCTTGCTCGGTGTGTATAAGTTCGAAGGTGAGCGGCTGGTGCACAGCGGCGAGATGTCCACCCATGGCATCGGCCCGCACCAGGTGTCGTGGATGCCCGATGGCGAAACCCTGGTGGTGGCCAACGGCGGCATTCGCACCGAGGCCGAAAGCCGGGTCGAGATGAACCTCAACGCCATGGAACCGAGCCTGGTGCTGATGCAACGCGACGGCACGCTATTGAGCAAGGAAACCCTCGCCCAGCAGATGAACAGCGTGCGGCATCTGGGGATCGCCAGCGACGGCACCATCGTTGCCGGTCAGCAATTCATGGGGCCGTCCCATGAGTCGTCGGAGCTGCTGGCGATCAAGCGTCCTGGCCAGCCGTTCGCGGCATTTCCAGTGCCCGAGCATCAGTTGCAGGCGATGGGGCATTACACCGCCAGCGTCGCGGTGCACAGCGAACTGCGCCTGGTGGCGTTGACCGCGCCACGGGGCAACCGCTTTTTCATCTGGGACCTGGACAGCGGCGAAGTGCGCCTGGATGCGCCCCTGCCCGATTGCGCCGGGGTCGGCGCCGTGGCCGACGGGTTTGTCGTGACCTCGGGTCAGGGCCGCTGCCGGTATTACGATTGCCGCCAGACAACGCTGGTTGCAAAACCATTGGAGCTTCCGGCGGGGCTTTGGGATAACCACCTTCACCTCATCTGAGCCCGTTTCCTGTGGCGAGGGAGCAAGCTCCCTCGCCACAGGTTATTCATCGTTCGTTAGTCCCCTTGAGTGACAGGCGCTCCAAGGCCTCGCCTGTAATTTCTTCCAGTTGGAATCACCCTGCGACTCAGATAATGTGCCCCACTGTCTCACCTGATTTTCTCCAAGGAACTGGAAATATGCTGCGTCGCCGCATGCTGATCATGTTGGGTGTTGTTCTGCTGATCGTGCTGGTCCTGGCCGGTTATAAAGCCTTCTCCATCTACACGATGATTCAAGGCTTCTCCGCGCCAAAACCGCCGATCAGTGTTGCCGTGGCCACCGCCACCGAACGGCCGTGGCAAGCCCGCCTGCCCACCGTTGGCACGCTCAAGGCGTTGCAGGGCGTGGACCTGAGCCTGGAGACCGACGGCACCGTCGTCGACTTGCAGTTCGAGTCAGGGCAGAAGGTCAAGGCCGGTCAACCGCTGCTGCAGCTCGACAGCGCCGTGGAAAGAGCCTTGCTGGAAACCGCGCTGGCCGACCTCGGGCTGGCCCAGCTCGATTACGGTCGCGGCAGCCAGCTGGTCGGCAGCCAGGCGATTTCCAAAGGTGAATTCGACCGACTGTCAGCCGTGCAGAAAAAGAGCAAAGCCACGGTCAATCAGCTCAGGGCCGCGCTCAGTAAAAAGAGCATCGCCGCGCCCTTCAGCGGGACCATCGGCATTCGTCAGGTGGACGTCGGTGACTATGTCGCCACTGGCACCATGATTGCCACCCTGCAAGACCTCAGCAGCCTCTATGTAGACTTCTTCGTGCCCGAGCAGTCGATCCCGAAGATCGCCCTCGGCCAACCGGTGCAGGTCATTGTCGCGGCCTACCCGACGCGGACCTTCCCCGGCACCATCAGTGCGATCAACCCGAAAGTCGAAAACAGCACGCGCAACGTTCAGGTCCGCGCGACCCTGGCCAATCCTGACGGCACGTTGCTGCCGGGGATGTTCGCCAGCCTGCAAGTGTTGTTGCCCGACCCGCAGCCGCGCATCGTCGTGCCGGAAAGCGCGATCACCTACACGCTGTACGGCAACTCGATCTACGTCGTCGCGCAGAAAAAAGCCGAAGACGGCAGCCTGGAAAAAGACGACAAGGGCCAACCGATCCTGATCGCCGAACGCCGTTTCATCGAAACCGGTGAGCGTCGCGACGGGCTGGTGATGATTACCAAAGGTGTGCAGAACGGCGAAAAAGTGGTCACGGCCGGCCAGATCAAACTGGACAACGGTGCGCACATCGCGATCAGCGACGACAAGACCCTAGCCGAGAAGAACAGTCAGCCGCGCGCGGACTGATCAAGGAATCCCCATGGCTTTTACCGACCCGTTCATCCGCCGCCCGGTCCTCGCAACCGTGGTCAGCCTGTTGATAGTGCTGCTGGGCTTCCAGGCCTGGAGCAAGTTGCCGCTGCGCCAATACCCGCAAATGGAAAACGCCCTGATCACGGTGACCACGGCGTACCCCGGGGCCAACGCCGAGACCATCCAGGGCTACATCACCCAACCGATGCAGCAGAGTCTGGCGAGTGCCGAGGGTATCGACTACATGACGTCGGTCAGTCGCCAGAACTTCTCGGTGATCTCGATCTACGCGCGTATCGGCTCCAACAGCGACCGCTTGTTCACCGAACTGCTGGCCAAGGCCAACGAGGTCAAGAACCGGCTGCCTCAAGACGCCGAAGACCCGGTGCTGAGCAAGGAAGCGGCCGACGCCTCGGCACTCATGTACATCAGTTTCTTCAGCAAGGAGTTGAGTAACCCGCAGATCACCGATTACCTGTCGCGGGTCATCCAGCCGAAACTGGCCACCCTGCCCGGCATGGCCGAAGCCGAGATTCTCGGCAATCAGGTGTTTGCCATGCGCCTGTGGCTGGACCCGGTGAAGCTGGCCGGTTTCGGCCTGAGCGCCAGCGACGTGACCAACGCGGTCCGCCAGTACAACTTCCTCTCCGCCGCCGGCGAAGTGAAAGGCGAATACGTCGTCACCAGCATCAATGCCAACACCGAGCTCAAATCCGCCGAAGCCTTTGCTGCGATTCCGCTCAAGGTCGACGGCGACAGCCGCGTGCTGCTCAGCGATGTCGCGCGGGTGGAAATGGGCGCGGAAAACTACGACACCATCAGTTCCTTCGGCGGCACCCCCTCGGTGTACATCGGCATCAAGGCCACGCCGGGCGCCAACCCGCTGGACGTGATCAAGGAAGTGCGCAAGATCATGCCGGACCTGGAAGCCCAGTTGCCGCCGAACCTCAAAGGTGAAATCGCCTACGACGCCACGCTGTTCATCCAGGCCTCAATCGATGAGGTGGTGAAAACCCTGTTCGAAGCGGTGCTGATCGTCATCGTCGTGGTGTTCCTGTTTCTCGGGGCGCTGCGGTCGGTGGTGATTCCGGTGGTGACCATTCCGTTGTCGATGATCGGCGTGATGTTTTTCATGCAGATGATGGGTTACTCGATCAACCTGCTGACGCTGCTGGCGATGGTGCTGGCCATTGGGTTGGTGGTGGACGACGCCATCGTCGTGGTGGAGAACATTCACCGGCACATCGAAGAAGGCAAAACGCCTTTTGACGCGGCCATCGAAGGTGCCCGGGAAATTGCGATGCCAGTGGTCTCGATGACCATCACCCTGGCGGCGGTTTATGCGCCCATCGGTTTCCTGACCGGGCTGACGGGCGCGTTGTTCAAGGAGTTCGCCCTGACCCTGGCCGGGGCGGTGGTGATCTCCGGCGTGGTGGCGCTGACACTGTCGCCGATGATGTGCGCCTTTTTGCTGCGCCACGACGAAAACCCCAGCGGCCTCGCCCACCGCCTCGACCTGATTTTCGAAGGACTCAAGCGTCGCTACCAAAGCCTGCTGCACGGCACGCTGAACACCCGGCCGGTGGTGCTGGTGTTTGCGCTGATCGTGCTCTGCCTGATCCCGGTGCTGCTCAAATTCACCAAGTCGGAGCTGGCACCCGACGAGGATCAGGGCATCATTTTCATGTTGGCCAACGCCCCGCAACCGGCCAACCTCGACTACCTGAACACCTACACCGACGAATTCATCACCATTTTCAAAGCGTTTCCCGAGTACTACTCCTCGTTCCAGATCAATGGGTTCAACGGCGTGCAATCGGGGATTGGCGGTTTCCTGCTCAAACCGTGGAATGAACGCCACCGCACACAGATGGCGATCCTGCCCGAAGTCCAGCGCAAACTGGAGAGCATCGCCGGGTTGCAGATCTTCGGCTTCAACCTGCCCTCCCTGCCCGGTACCGGCGAAGGCCTGCCGTTTCAGTTCGTGATCAACACGGCCAATGATTACGAGTTGCTGTTACAGGTCATGGACCGGGTGAAAAAGCGTGCCATGGAGTCCGGCAAGTTCGCCTTCGTCGACGTCGACCTGGCCTTCGACAAACCGGAAGTGGTGGTCGATATCGACCGCGCCAAAGCGGCGCAGATGGGCGTGTCCATGCAAGACCTGGGCGGAACCCTGGCGACGTTGCTGGGTGAGGCGGAAATCAACCGTTTCACCATCGAGGGCCGCAGTTACAAGGTCATCGCGCAGGTCGAACGCCCGTTCCGGGATAACCCGGACTGGCTGAACAACTATTACGTGAAGAACAACAAGGGCGAATTGCTGGCCTTGTCGACCCTGATCACCGTCACCGACCGGGCGCGACCGCGACAGCTGAACCAGTTCCAGCAACTCAACTCGGCCATCCTTTCCGGGGTGCCGCTGGTCAGCATGGGTGAAGCCCTCGACACCGTGCGGCAGATCGCCCGGGAAGAAGCCCCGGCGGGCTTCGCCGTCGACTATGGCGGCGCATCACGGCAATACGTTCAGGAAGGCAGTGCGCTGTGGGTCACCTTTGCCCTGGCGCTGGCAATCATCTTTCTGGTACTGGCTGCGCAGTTTGAAAGCTATCGCGACCCGCTGGTGATTCTGGTGACCGTGCCGCTGTCGATTTGCGGGGCGCTGATTCCGCTATTCCTCGGCTGGTCGAGCATGAACATTTATACCCAGGTCGGGCTAGTGACGCTGATCGGACTGATCAGCAAGCACGGGATCCTGATCGTCGAGTTCGCCAACCTGCTGCGCAAGGAAAAAGGCCTGACGGCTCGCGAAGCGGTGGAGGAAGCGGCGGCGATCCGGCTTCGCCCTGTGCTGATGACCACGGCTGCGATGGTGTTTGGCATGGTGCCGTTGATCCTTGCCACGGGCGCGGGGGCGGTGAGCCGGTTTGATATCGGGACGGTGATTGCTACGGGGATGTCGATCGGGACGTTGTTTACCTTGTTCGTGCTGCCGTGCATCTACACCTTGCTGGCCAAACCCGCCCCCAAAGAACACGTATAACCCCCCTGTAGGGGTGAGCCTGCTCGCGATAGCGGTGGATCAGTCGACTTCACTGGTGACTGGCACACCGCTATCGCGAGCAGGCGCACTCCTACAAGGGGATTTGTTTTGGGCAAAAAAAAGGCCTCGCACATGCGAGGCCTTTTATTTTGGCTTCAATCTGGTCAACTTTGCGGCCTCATTCCCTGGGCAAGCCCGAACATGAGCAACAGCAAATCATGGTCAGGTTGCGCAGCAACGGAGGCTTTGATAGCGCGTGGTAATGGACAGTGAGCATCGCTGCTCACTGAACTGAGGACCTGCGTGCGTGGCTGCTCCCAGGCAGCCACCGCCAATGAAGCAACTGCCAAGGCTCCAACTAAAAACAAACCTCGTGCAATTTCGAGTTTCATCGCTATAAACCTTTGATAGCGCTGCCAAACGCCGTCTCATAAAAGTAGACGAGTTTTTTCCAGTCCGCATCGCTGAATGACGAATGGCGACGCAGTTGCTTCATGTCATGCGCGGCCGCTTGGGAAGCGGTCATACGCTGTCGGCACTTCTCCAGATCGATCAAGGCGATTTCGACCTTGGCCGATTCGCCTTCGCCGGTCACTCGCAAGAACACGTGCTTGATGTAGATGCAGCTGTGCTGCCAACGCCCCTTGTGCATGCGGGCGAGGTTCTCGGCCAAATCCTTCAACACACGATCATTTACCGCCTCGCCATGGCGCTCGCGACCACCACCGGCGTACCAGTGTTCGATTTCCTCGAAGCCATCCAGCGACTTGGTCACCAGCAACGCGCGCCATTTGTGCACAGGGTCGCGCTGTGCGCCGCAGAAAACGATTTCAGGAACACGCACGCCAAGCTTGCGCAGGCCGATCAGTGCATCTTGCTCGCGCAACACAGTCGGACGGCCAAACGGATGCAGCCAGCTGCGATAGATGTGGCCGGTCTGGCGCTTGGCATAGAGCAGTTGTCCATCACTGCCCATGACGCGCTGCACGCCACTTTCCCCGCCACGGCGAACGTTGGGTTCTTCTACCCATTCACCACGCTGATTCCAGAAAAAGTCGAAGCGGTCCTTGGGAGCGACTTCCGTTTCTGCTGCACATTGCACTGCCATCCTGTTACCTCTTGCGTAATACGTAAACGCGCCACATGGCGTAGAGCGGTATAAAGTCCAGTTTTTCCTGGATGCGGAAACCCGCTTGCTCGAATTCTTTTTCTACCGTTGCAGCCGGTAACACAAAGCGGTTTTGGTAACCTTCCTGCCCACGCCGCGCTTCTGAACGCTTGCGTTTCCAGGCCTTGAAGTTGCCGTCCACCCACAACGAAATGATCACGCTGTCACGGGTGACACGTTCGAATTCGCGCAGAATCGCCAGTCGATGCTCGGCTTCACCGATGTGGTGCAACAAACGCATGCAGAAAATGCTGTCGACGGCGTTATCAGGCAAGGCGATGTCGAAGGCAGAAGTGTGCAAGGGTTGTACCCGTTTCACCACGTCGGCGGGTTGTGCCTGGCAAGCGATCTTCACCATTGATTCAGAGTTGTCGGCGCCGATGATTGCACGGTTAGCCTTTTCCGCCAGCATTGGCCAGAAACGCCCTGCACCGCAGGGCAGGTCGAGTACCAGTCCGGGCTCGCCGGCCATCGCCAGCGCCTTGCGTGCCAGCTGTACGTCGCGCCAGTGGGACAGTTTGCGACCGAGGCCATCCTGATGCTTTTGCAGATAACGCTTAGCGTGTTGATCGTCGTATTTTTCGGAAAAATCGAGTTTGATCGGGCCGTCCATCATCAGGTCTCCTGAAATGCTGATGTCACCAACCTTAGGTAGTCTAGTGTCAGAGTCAGGTCATTCATTTGTGAAAATTTCGTTGAGGGAAACCCCGAACTATTTCAAGGTTTTACAGGATAACAACGATAGCTCAGGGCCATCGAACTGCAACCGTTCACTCAACCAGCCTCCGATGCGTTTAACTCGACCTGAAAACGACAGCCATTGGGCTCCATGGTCGTCAGGCTGACGGTCCAGCCCTGGTTCTCACAAATCCGCTGCACCAGCGACAACCCCAGACCAAGACCCTCACCCCGTTTTTCCGAACCCCGCACGAACGGCTCGAACATCGCCTCGCGTTTTTCTTCGGGAATGCCCACCCCGCTGTCCTCGACCACAAACCCCGTGGCGGTGAGGGTCAGGCGGATGAAACCGTGTTCGGTGTAATGCAGCGCGTTGCGCAACAGGTTGCCCATTACCGCATGCAGGAGCGTTGCGTTGTAACGGGCAGATGGAGGGGGACCCGGTTCGAAAATCAGTTTCAGCCCCTTGGTTTCGATCGGTTCTCGCCACAGCGTGAGCAAGCCGTCGGCAACCTGTTTCAGGTTCTGCTGCGGCGACATGCTGGCGTCTTCACGCTGTGCACGGGCCAGCATCAGGAAGGTTTGCACCAGTTCACGCATCTCTTCACAGGCCCGGGCAATGCGTTCGACCTGGGCGTGGCCGCGCTGATCGATCCCGGGATTTTCCAGCAGTAATTCACAGGAACTGGCCAACACCATCAAGGGCGTACGCAGTTCGTGGCTGACGTCACTGGTAAACAAGCGCTCGCGGGTCAGCGCCTGGCGCAAACGCCCCAGGGTGGCGTCGAAGGCGACGGCCAGTTCGCCCACTTCGTCTGCGGCATAATCCGGTGCCAGCGGCGGCGCCAGCCCCAACAGTTGATCGCGATGGCGGACCTGGCGGGCCAGTCGTACCACGGGCGCCATGACTTTGCGCGCCAGGACCCAGCCGAGAAAAACCGCCAGCGCCAGGCTCAGGACGAAGCCGACCAGCACCACGGCAAACAGCACCCGCTCACGCTCTTCGAAATCGCTTTGGTCTTGAAGCAGCACATAGCGCCGACCGTCGACGATTTCGACCATGGCGTGATACGACAGCTGATCGCGGAAAACTTCGTGAAAACCCGAATCGAGGTTGCGCAGATCCTTGGGCAGCTCGAAATCCCCTGCCCCGCCACTGAAGTAGAACAGTTGATCCGGCTCGGGGCGGTGGCTCCAGTCCGACATGCTGTCCATCAGCAACAGACGCTGCAGATCGCCACCCAGTCCGGACGAAATCAGCTTTTCTTCCACCACGTGTACGGTTGCCACAATGCCCATGGCAAAGGCACCGGCCACCAATGCGCTCATCAGCGCAAAGGCGATGATGATCCGTTGAGCAAGGCTCTGCTTAAACTCCATCACGGCCCTCGGCCAAGCGATAACCCACACCGTGAACGGTTTGCAGCAATGGCTTGGCGAACGGCTTGTCGATCACCTGACGCAGTTGATGGACGTGGCTGCGCAGGCTGTCACTGTCCGGGCAGTCATCGCCCCACAGCGCTTCTTCGAGAATTTCCCGGCGCAGCACGTGCGGGCTTTTCTGCATCAGCACGGCCAGCAACTTCAGGCCCACCGGGTTGAGTTTCAGCAGTCGCCCTTCGCGGGTCACTTCCAGGGTGTCGAGGTCGTAGGCCAAATCGCCGACCTGCAACGTGCGACGGCCGCCACCTTGGGTGCGACGCATCACCGCCTCGATCCGCGCGGCCAGTTCAGACAGGGCAAACGGTTTGATCAAGTAATCGTCGGCGCCGGACTTGAAGCCTTGTAGCCGGTCGTCGAGTTGATCGCGGGCGGTGAGCATGATCACCGGCGTGTCGCGGCGGGCGTCTTCGCGCAGGCGCTTGCACAGGGTATAGCCGTCGATGCCGGGCAGCATGATGTCGAGCACGATCAAGTCGTAATGCTCGGTGGCCGCCAGGTGCAGGCCGGACAGACCGTCTTGTGCGCAATCCACGGTGTAGCCTTTGAGGCCCAGGTAATCAGCCAGATTGGCCAGGATATCGCGGTTGTCTTCAACCAATAGAATTCGCATGGGCACTCCTCGGTAACACAGTAACAGCCGTCTTGGCCCGCGCAGCTTAAGGCCAAGTGTGGCTGAGGACTAGGGTTTCGCTTCGCAGAATCAATTTGTGCACGCAAATGGTACGGTTGACACCTTTTTCACTATCGATTCACACCCTGGCAACAGCATCCAGGCGAGAATTTCGCGCTGAATGATAATAAGGAAGGTATACACAATGGATTTTTTAAGGACGGCGCCAATGCGCTTTCTCTTGCTGGTCACCGGCGCCTGGCTGGCGATTTTCTTTCTGACACGAACGGTGCTGCTCTTCACACACCTGGACGAGGCCGGCAGCGGCTTCCTGTCGGTGTTCGGCATCGGCTTGCTGTATGACCTGGGCTTTATTGCCTACGCGGCATTGCCCATGGGCCTCTACTTGCTGCTGTGCCCACCGGCGCTGTGGCGTCGCCGCGGTCATCGCTGGTTGCTTCAGGGCCTGCTGACGGTCAGCCTGTTCGCCATGTTGTTCACCGCAGTGGCCGAATGGCTGTTCTGGGATGAATTTGGCGTGCGCTTCAATTTCATCGCCGTCGACTACCTGGTGTATTCCGATGAAGTGCTGAACAACCTGCTCGAGTCCTATCCGATCGGCAAATTGTTGAGCCTGCTCGCGGTCCTGGCGGTCGGCTTGAGCTTCGTATTGCGTAAACCCTTCAATGCCGCGATGAGCGCCCCGTTGCCGCCGTTGCGCGGGCGTCTGCTGAATGCCTTGGGTTTATTGATCGTCGCCGGTTTGAGCCTGCAACTGCTCAGTCAGGATTCACCTCGCGCCCAGGGCGGTAACGCCTACCAGAACGAGCTGTCGAGCAATGGCCCGTACCAGTTTTTCGCAGCGTTCCGTAACAACGATCTGGATTACCCGCAGTTCTACAGCACGCTGCCGGCCGACGTTGTCGCTCAGCAGATTCGGGCCGAGCTCAGCGAGCCCAATGCACGTTTTGTCAGCAATGACCCGCAAGACATCCGCCGGGACATCGATAACCCCGGCACGCTGCGCAAACCCAACATCGTGCTGGTGACCATCGAAAGCTTCAGTGCCAAGTACATGGGCAGCAATGGCGACCAGCGTAACCTGACACCTAACCTCGATGCCCTGCGCCGGCAGAGCCTGTATTTCAACAACTTCTACGCCACCGGCACCCGTACGGATCGCGGCCTGGAAGCCATCACGCTGGCCATTCCGCCAACGCCGGGGCGCTCGATCGTCAAGCGCATAGGCCGTGAGAGCGGTTTTGCCAGCCTCGGCCAACAGCTCAAGGCCGTGGGTTACGACAGCGTGTTCGTTTATGGGGGACGCGGTTACTTCGACAACATGAACGCGTTCTTCAGCGGCAACGGTTACCGCGTGGTCGACCAGAGCAGCGTCGATGAAGCCGAGATTCACTTCAAGAACGCCTGGGGCATGGCCGACGAAGACCTGTACACACAGACGCTGAAACTGGCGGACGCCGACTATGCGAAGCAACAGCCGTTCCTGCTGCAACTGATGACCACGTCCAACCATCGCCCTTATACCTACCCGGATAACCGGATCGACATTAAATCCGGCAATGGCCGTGACGGCGCAGTGAAGTACACCGACTATGCCATTGGTCAGTTCCTCGATCAGGCACGCAAAAAGCCGTGGTTTGACAATACAATCTTCGTCTTCGTCGCCGACCACACCGCGGGCAGCGCCGGTAAAGAAGATTTGCCGATCACCAACTACCAGATTCCGCTGTTCATTTATGCACCGAAGTTGATCGAAGCCCGAGAGACGGCACAATTGTCCAGCCAGATCGACCTCGCCCCCACGTTACTGGGCTTGCTGAATCTGGATTACGAGTCGACATTCTTTGGTCGCAACCTGTTGCAGGACAATCCACTGCCGCCACGCGTGGTGGTTGGCAACTATCAACACCTGGGGTTGTTTGACGGCAAGGATCTGGCGATCCTTAGCCCGCGCCAAGGATTGCGCCGTCACGATGACGCGTTGACAGAGAGTCGCGAGTCCCGTGCCACGGCCAATGATCCATTGATCACCCGGGCGATTACTTATTACCAAACGGCCAGTTATGGCTTCAAGCAACAGCTGCTTGGCTGGAAGGCGCCCAAGGAGGGTGCAGGCCAAGTCAGCGAACGTTAACCGAATCGCCCCGGGCTGATGCCCCGGGGGTTTTTCCTTTGTTCAGGATCCACCATGTCATCAACCGTTGTCCGTCCTGCCTCACGCCCGCTCAATTTCTGGGTGTGCCTGGGCGTGCCCGCCGTCGCGGCGATCATTTTGGTACTGCTCGAACTGACGTCCCTGGACATGGACCTCGCCAAGCTGTTCTACGATCCAGTGGCAGGGGATTTCATCGGACGCCACAGTTACTTCCTGGAAGACATCCTGCATGACCGCGCCAAGCAGGTAGTCATCGCCTTTTCCGTGTTTGCGATCATCGGCTTTATCGCCTCTTTCTTCGTGGACAGGCTCAAGCCATTCAAACGGGAACTGGGCTGTCTGGTGCTGTCGCTGGGTCTGGCAACGTCCTTTGTCACCCCCATGAAAGCAGTGACGGCGGTGCAATGCCCATGGAGCCTTGAGCAGTTTGGCGGCCACGAGACCTACAGCGAATTGCTGAGCCCTCGCCCGCACACGAATAAACCTGGCCGCTGCTGGCCCGGTGGTCATGCCGCCACCGGTTTCACCCTGTTTGCCCTGTTCTTTGTGTTGCGTGACCGTCGTACGCGCATGGCGCGCGCGGCGTTTGTCTTCGCCTTCGCCTTGGGCTCGGTGTTCTCGATTGGCCGGATGATGCAGGGTGCGCACTTCTTTTCGCACAACGTATGGACTGCGATTTTCTGCTGGCTGATTTGCCTGGGATCGTATTACTACGTGCTTTACCGACCTGCTTCCAAAGTTGCGTCGATGGCCAAAGCGAAAACAGTCAACGCCTGAAACACAGATCAAAAACCTACAGGGATCACGCCGTACCTGTAGGAGCGTGGCTTGACCGCGAGGGCGGCGACGCGGTCTCCTGACTGGCCCGATATGAGGGGCAATAAAAAACCCCGCCTGCTTTCGCAGGCGGGGTTTTTTAGTACAGGGGTAAGGCTGGCTTACATCATGCCGCCCATGCCGCCCATACCGCCCATGTCTGGCATGCCGCCGCCAGCTGGTGCGTCGTCCTTGATCTCGGCGATCATGGCTTCGGTGGTGATCATCAGGCTGGCAATCGACGAAGCCGCTTGCAGAGCTGAACGAGTCACTTTAGCCGGGTCCAGGATACCCATTTCGATCATGTCGCCGTATTCGCCGGTCGCAGCGTTGTAACCGTAGTTACCCGAACCCTGCTTGACCTTGTCGACCACTACGCTTGGCTCGTCGCCGGAGTTGGCAACGATCTGACGCAGTGGCGCTTCAACAGCGCGACGCAGCAACTGGATACCAACGTTCTGGTCATCGTTGTCGCCTTTCAGCTCGGAGATAGCCTGCAGAGCGCGAACCAGTGCCACGCCGCCGCCAGGTACCACGCCTTCTTCAACGGCTGCACGGGTAGCGTGCAGGGCGTCTTCAACGCGGGCTTTCTTCTCTTTCATTTCAACTTCGGAACCGGCGCCAACCTTGATCACCGCAACGCCGCCGGACAGCTTGGCCAGACGCTCTTGCAGTTTTTCACGGTCGTAGTCGGACGAAGTGTCAGCCACTTGCTGACGGATCTGCAGAACGCGAGCCTGGATGTCAGCCTCAACGCCGGCACCGTCGATCACGGTGGTGTTTTCTTTGGACAGGATCACGCGCTTGGCATTACCCAGGTGTTCCAGGGTAGTGCTTTCCAGGCTCAGGCCGATCTCTTCGGAGATAACGGTACCGCCAGTCAGAACAGCGATGTCCTGCAGCATGGCCTTGCGACGGTCGCCGAAGCCTGGAGCCTTGACGGCTGCGACTTTAACGATGCCACGCATGTTGTTCACAACCAGAGTCGCCAGGGCTTCGCCTTCAACGTCTTCGGCCACGATCAGCAGTGGACGGCCGGCTTTGGCAACGGCTTCCAGTACTGGCAACATTTCGCGGATGTTCGAGATCTTTTTGTCGACCAGCAGGATCAGCGGACCGTCCAGCTCAGCAGTCATGGTCTCTGGCTTGTTGACGAAGTACGGAGACAGGTAGCCACGGTCGAACTGCATGCCTTCAACAACCGACAGTTCGTTTTCCAGGCCCGAGCCTTCTTCAACGGTGATCACGCCTTCTTTACCGACTTTTTCCATGGCTTCGGCAATGATGTCGCCGATGGAGTTGTCGGAGTTGGCCGAGATGGTGCCGACCTGAGCGATTGCCTTGGTGTCAGCGCAAGGCTTGGACAGGGCTTTGAGCTCTTTGACGATCGCGATGGTCGCTTTGTCGATACCGCGCTTCAGGTCCATCGGGTTCATGCCGGCAGCGACGGCTTTCAGGCCTTCGTTGACGATCGATTGAGCCAGAACGGTAGCGGTGGTGGTGCCGTCGCCTGCGTCATCGTTGGCACGGGAGGCAACGTCTTTGACCAGCTGCGCGCCCATGTTTTCGAAGCGATCTTTCAGCTCGATTTCTTTGGCAACGGAAACGCCGTCCTTGGTGATGGTCGGAGCGCCGAAGCTCTTCTCGATGATCACGTTACGGCCTTTAGGGCCCAGGGTCGCTTTTACTGCGTCAGCCAGGACGTTCACACCGGCGAGCATTTTCTTGCGGGCGGAGTCGCCGAATTTAACTTCTTTAGCAGCCATGATCGATATTCCTTAAATACTTTGTAGTAGCGGGAAAATGAGCGGGGTATCAGCCTTCGATAACAGCGAGAATCTCGTTCTCAGCCATTACCAGCAGGTCTTCGCCGTCAACTTTCACGGTGTTGCTGCCGGAGTACGGGCCGAACACAACCTTGTCACCCACTTTAACGGCCAGTGCACGCACTTCACCGTTGTCCAGCACGCGGCCGGTACCGACAGCGAGGATCTCGCCGCTGTTGGCTTTTTCAGCAGCCGAACCTGGCAGGACGATACCGCCAGCGGTTTTCTTTTCTTCTTCGCTGCGACGGATGACGACGCGGTCATGCAGAGGACGAAGCTTCATTGTCGATCTCTCCTAATTGTGGTTTTCATCGGCCGGTGTATTCCCGGCGGGTTTAACAAATCCGGCGGTGCCGGGTGCGGCTCGACAAGCGAGACGCGGAAGTCTGTCTGGCGTGATCGCCAGAAACCTTGCGGTGACCGTTACATAAGGGCGCATAAGCTTATTACAAGGGCGGGGATCGAAATTTTTTACATCGATGACCCGAAACAGACACGGCACCCGAAGGTGCCGTGCAGGTGAAACGTTTTACTGGGGGTCGCGGTGTTCGAACTCGCCTTCGATCACATTGGGCTCACGGCCCAGCGGCTCGCGTGGAGCAGGACCGCCACGCGGCTGCAGGTCGTCGGCGAAGGCACGCTGACGGATCGCGGCTTCTTCGGCGCGCTGGCGCATTTTGTTGGCCAGCAGTCGACGGGAGATCGGCAGCAGCATGATCAGACCCAGCACGTCAGAGACGAAGCCCGGCAGGATCAACAGACCGCCTGCCAGGGCCAGCATCAACCCTTCCAGCATGGTCTGGGCCGGCAGCTCGCCGCGATTCAGGCTTTCACGGGCACGCAGCGCAGTGGCCAGACCGGCGATGCGCAACACGAACACGCCGAGCATCGAGCCGAGAATGATCAGCAGCAAGGCCGGGAAAAACCCGATGGCGCCACTGACTTTGACGAATACGAATAGCTCCAACACCGGGAACAGTACAAAGAGCAATAAAAAAGGGCGCATCAAATGGTTCCTCAACGCAAGAATGCCTTGCCAGTTAGCCTTAGATGACGTCGCCCTTTCGTGAATTCAAGCGTCGGCGACTTCTTTTTTGGGCCAATGCTCGGCGTGAGCCAGGAAAACCAAGGCTTCCCGGACTTGTGTCGGCGTATTACAAGGTGCTTGAAACGGCAACCAATACAGCGCCTGACCGATGCGTAAATGCATGCCTTCGGTGTCGATGCCGGCCAGTTGCGCCGGTTCGGTTTTCGGCAGGCCCGCCAGGTCGACGTAGTGCGCGATGGCTTTGGCGTGATCGGCATTCATGTGCTCGACCATGCTCACCTCGGCTTTGCCGGCAAACGGGTTGGCCAGAGTCAGGTGATCAACCCAGTGAATTGCGCCGAAGCCACCGATGTAGCGGTGACGCACGGGTTTGAGCACCCAGAAATCGAAATCGTGAGCCTTGTGATAGCTCTGCGATTCAGGGAAATAGCGGTAGTAACGCTCGGCGGCCGCTTCAATGGCCGCTTCGTCCTCGAGCTTTTCTGCTTCGGCAAGGTACGTCAGCCGACCAACGGCTTGCACGTCATCGGCCTCGCGCTCGCCCACGAACAGCGAACATTTCGGGTCTTTTTGCAGGTTGTGCGTGTGCTGGGCGATGCGGCTGATAAGGATCAGCGGCCGGCCCTGCTCGTCCAGGCAGTAAGGAACCACCGAGCCAAACGGGTACCCCGGCATCGACTTGGAGTGGGTCGAAAGCACTCCCCGGTATTCCTTGAGAAGCAATTCTCGGGCATTCTTGGCCGCTTCAACGCTCAATTTATGACTCCTTATATAGAATCCGTCGAAAAAACGGACAGGCGCCTGGGGATAAGTATCCAGTACGCCGTCGGGGCAGTTCTCATGTGCAGCCAGGCCACATCAGGCGCAGATCGAGAGGCCCTCTACTAGGAAACCACTCTGACCTGCTATTGGGGCATGCGAATGCAACTCACTGACAAAGTAATCATTATCACTGGCGGTTGCCAGGGTTTAGGCCGTTCGATGGCCGAGTATTTCGCAGGTAAAGGCGCGAAGCTGGCGCTGGTGGACCTGAACCAGGAAAAACTCGACGACACCGTCGCCGCGTGCAAGGCCAAGGGCGTCGAGGCGCGCAGCTACCTGTGCAACGTCGCCAATGAAGAGCAAGTGACCCACATGGTCGCCCAGGTCGCCGAAGATTTCGGTGCGATCCACGGCCTGATCAACAACGCCGGCATCCTGCGCGACGGCCTGCTGTTGAAGGTCAAGGACGGCGAAATGACCAAGATGAGCCTGGCCCAATGGCAGGCGGTCATCGACGTCAACCTGACTGGCGTGTTCCTGTGCACCCGTGAAGTCGCGGCAAAAATGGTCGAGCTGAACAACAGCGGCGCGATCATCAATATCTCCTCGATTTCCCGTGCCGGCAACGTTGGCCAGACCAACTACTCGGCCGCCAAGGCTGGCGTGGCGGCAGCGACCGTGACCTGGGCCAAGGAACTGGCGCGCTACGGCATTCGCGTGGCGGGCATCGCCCCGGGCTTTATCGAAACCGAAATGACGCTGGGCATGAAGCCTGAAGCGCTGGAGAAAATGACGGCCGGTATTCCGCTCAAGCGCATGGGTAAACCGGAAGAGATCGCCCATTCGGCGGCGTACATTTTCGAGAACGACTACTACACCGGCCGGATCCTCGAAATGGATGGCGGGTTGCGAATCTAAGGCAACACCCAAAACCCTGTAGCAGCTGCCGAGGCACGAGGCTGCGTTGTGTGTCCGCAGGACCGCCCTCGGGGGCCGCTGCGCAGCCCAACGCAGCCTCGTGCCTCGGCAGCTGCTACAACATCACCATCAGCGAATCAATCGTCGCTGATGGTGATGTTCGGCATCGCCGGCGACGCCGCTTCCTGCAACACGATCCGCGCGCCGACGTGGCGAGCGAGTTCCTGATACACCAACGCAATCGGGCTGTCCGGCTCGGCGATCACGGTTGGCTTGCCGCCATCGGCCTGTTCGCGAATGGCCATCGCCAGCGGCAACGAGGCCAACAGTTCGACGCCATACTGGTTGGCCAGCTTCACACCCCCGCCTTCACCAAACAGATGCTCGGCATGCCCGCAGTTGGAGCAGATGTGCACGGCCATGTTTTCTACAACGCCCAGCACCGGGATATTGACCTTGCGGAACATCTCCACGCCTTTGCGCGCGTCCAGCAACGCGAGGTCTTGCGGGGTCGTGACGATGACGGCACCGGCCACCGGGACTTTCTGTGCCAGGGTCAGCTGAATGTCACCGGTGCCTGGCGGCATGTCGATGACCAGGTAATCGAGGTCGCCCCATGCGGTCTGGGTGACCAGTTGCAGCAGCGCACCGGAGACCATCGGCCCGCGCCAGACCATCGGCGTGTTGTCGTCGGTCAGGAACGCCATCGACATCACTTCAACGCCATGGGACTCGATCGGCACAAACCACTTCTGATCCTTGACCTTTGGTCGGGTGCCTTCGGGGATGCCAAACATGATGCCCTGGCTCGGACCGTAGATGTCCGCGTCGAGAATCCCGACCTTGGCACCTTCACGGGCCAGCGCCAGCGCCAGGTTCGCGGCGGTGGTGGACTTGCCCACGCCGCCCTTGCCGGACGCCACGGCCACCACGTTTTTCACGTTGGCCAACCCCGGGATCTGCGCCTGAGCCTTGTGCGCGGCAATCACGCTGGTGATGTCGACACGGGCCGTCGTTACGCCGTCGAGGCCTTCGATAGCCATTTGCAGCATCTGCGACCAGCCGCTCTTGAACAGGCCGGCGGCGTAACCCAACTCCAGCTGGACGCTGACACGATCACCCTGGATGTCGATATTACGTACACATCCGGCGCTGACCGGGTCCTGGTTCAGGTAAGGGTCGGTGTATTGGCGAAGGACGGCTTCCACCGCTGCGCGATTGACGGCGCTCATGGGCAACTCCGATAGCAAGACTGGAAAATCAGGCGGGTATCCTACGCCGGACATACATTTGTGGCGAGGGCGCTTGCTCCCGCTCGGCTGCGAAGCAGTCGCAATCAGGCAGACGCACTCCTTCCGCCGAAAACGGGTTGCAGGGTTTGGGGCGGCTTCGCCACCCAGCGGGAGCAAGCTCCCTCGCTACACACAAGCATTTTCACGCTGTTACTGCCTGTTCACAGGTTTGGGCATTCGATGCAACCGGAAACAGGCTCACAGGGTGAAAAATATGCGCCGGCGCTT
The DNA here is from genome assembly GCF_054668435.1 of Pseudomonas sp. S2_B07. Classification (NCBI taxonomy): domain Bacteria; kingdom Pseudomonadati; phylum Pseudomonadota; class Gammaproteobacteria; order Pseudomonadales; family Pseudomonadaceae; genus Pseudomonas; species Pseudomonas sp. S2_B07. The sequence continues at coordinate 5,005,111 of NZ_CP162769.1, read as the reverse complement.
TATAGTGGCCGACCTCCGTTTCATCAAGTAGCCGAGCCCCATGTCCGAGCCACGCAAGATCCTCGTCACCAGCGCCCTGCCCTATGCCAATGGTTCGATCCACCTTGGCCATATGCTGGAATACATCCAGACCGATATGTGGGTGCGCTTCCAGAAGCACCGCGGCAACCAATGCATTTATGTCTGCGCTGACGACGCCCACGGTTCGGCGATCATGCTGCGCGCGGAAAAAGAAGGCATCACCCCGGAACAACTGATCGCCAACGTCCAGGCTGAACACAGCGCCGACTTTGCCGACTTCCTGGTGGACTTCGACAACTTCCACTCCACTCACGCCGAAGAAAACCGTGAGCTGTCGAGCCAGATCTACCTGAAGCTGCGCGACGCCGGGCACATCGCCCAGCGCTCCATCACGCAATACTTCGACCCGGAAAAGAAAATGTTCCTGGCCGACCGCTTCATCAAGGGCACTTGCCCGAAGTGCGGCACCGAAGACCAGTACGGCGACAACTGCGAAAAATGCGGTGCGACCTACGCGCCCACCGACCTGAAGGACCCGAAGTCGGCGATCTCTGGCGCCACGCCGGTGCTCAAGGATTCCCAGCACTTCTTCTTCAAGCTGCCGGACTTCCAGGAAATGCTGCAAACCTGGACCCGCAGCGGCACCCTGCAAGACGCCGTGGCCAACAAGATCGCCGAATGGCTGGACGCCGGCCTGCAACAGTGGGACATCTCCCGCGATGCGCCGTATTTCGGCTTCGAGATTCCAGACGAGCCGGGCAAATATTTCTACGTGTGGCTGGATGCGCCGATCGGCTACATGGCCAGCTTCAAGAACCTGTGCGACCGTACGCCGGAACTGGACTTCGACGCGTTCTGGGGCAAGGACTCCACCGCCGAGCTGTACCATTTCATCGGCAAGGACATCGTTAACTTCCACGCCCTGTTCTGGCCAGCGATGCTTGAAGGCGCGGGCTTCCGCAAACCGACCGGCATCAACGTGCACGGCTACCTGACCGTCAACGGTCAGAAAATGTCCAAGTCCCGTGGCACCTTCATCAAGGCCCGGACGTACCTGGATCACTTGTCGCCGGAATACCTGCGCTACTACTACGCGGCCAAGCTGAGCCGTGGCGTCGACGACCTCGACCTGAACCTCGAAGACTTCGTGCAGAAGGTCAACTCGGACCTGGTCGGCAAAGTCGTCAACATCGCCAGCCGTTGCGCCGGCTTCATCCATAAAGGCAACGCCGGTGTACTGGTGGCCGGTAATGCCGCACCTGAGCTGACCGACGCGTTCCTGGCTGCTGCGCCCAGCATCGCCGAGGCTTACGAGGCTCGCGACTTCGCCCGCGCCATGCGTGAAATCATGGGCCTGGCCGACCGTGCCAACGCCTGGATCGCCGACAAGGCCCCGTGGTCGCTGAACAAACAGGAAGGCAAGCAGGACGAAGTCCAGGCCATCTGCGCCTTGGGCGTCAACCTGTTCCGCCAGTTGGTGATTTTCCTCAAGCCGGTCCTGCCGTTGCTGGCCGCCGACGCCGAGGCGTTCCTGAACGTCGCACCGCTGACCTGGAACGACCACGCCACCCTGCTCAGCAACCACCAGCTGAACGAGTTCAAGCCGTTGATGACCCGTATCGACCCGGTGAAAGTGCAGGCCATGAGCGACGCGTCGAAAGAAGACCTGACCGCCAGCGCAACCGATACCGGCGAAGCTGCACCGGCCGGCAACGGCGAACTGGCCAAGGATCCGCTGTCGCCAGAGATCGAGTTCGACGCGTTCGCTGCGATCGACCTGCGCGTCGCACTGATCGTCAAGGCTGAACACGTGGAAGGCGCCGACAAGTTGCTGCGCCTGACCCTGGACATCGGTGACGAGCAACGCAACGTGTTCTCCGGGATCAAGAGTGCTTACCCGGACCCGTCCAAGCTCGATGGTCGCCTGACCATGATGATCGCCAACCTCAAGCCACGAAAAATGAAGTTCGGCATCTCCGAAGGCATGGTGATGGCGGCCGGTCCTGGCGGTGAAGAAATCTACCTGCTCAGCCCTGACAGCGGCGCCAAGCCGGGTCAGCGCATCAAGTAAGGTCGTGCTGTAAACCGATCCCACAGTCGTGCCTGACGCGACTGTGGGATTTTCATATCTGGCCCACCCTCCGTCCTTGCCGGATAATGCCTAAGCTTTTTAGACCACTCGTTAAAAAGCCCCCGTTCTTGCCGGCACGATCATGACCGAGATACTTCTTACGCTTATCAGCGCTGCCCTGATCAACAATGTCGTGTTGCACTGGCCGCTGGGCGCCGATCCGCTACTGGGCAACGCGCATCGGCAAGTTCATGCACTGGGCATTGCGACCACCTGTTTGATGCTGCTGGTTGGCACGCTGGGCTATAGCGCTGACCGTTGGATGCTGGTGCCGCTGGAGCTGACCTCGCTGCGTCTTTTCGTGTTCCTGCCCTTAAGCGTGTTGCTGATCTCACCATTGTTGAAAGCGCTGTCGCGGCTGTTGCCCAGATTGGTGTTCGACGGGCTCTGGCCGCTTCTTTTGGGCAATGCTGGCGTGCTCGGGTTGACGTTACTCAACGCTCAGGACGACAAGGGATTCTTTCACGCCGCCTTCCTGTGCCTCGGCGCCGGGCTGGGGTTTTGGCTGGTGCTGAGCCTGTTCAGCGATTTGCGCCAGCGCACACTCGATAACGATATCCCCCTGCCCTTTCGTGGCCTGCCGATCGAGCTGATCGGCGCCGGACTGATCGCAGTGGCATTTCTCGGATTTAGCGGACTGATCAAAACATGAGTCTGATTCAACGCATCGACGCCCTCCTGCCGCAGACTCAATGCGGCAAGTGTGGCCACCCCGGATGCAAGCCCTACGCCGAAGGCATCGCCAGCGGCGAGCCGATCAACAAGTGCCCGCCCGGCGGCAGTGAGACCATTGCGGCATTGGCCGACCTGTTGAAAGTACCGGTGCTGGAACTGGACACCAGTCGCGGTTCAGCCCCGGCGCAGATTGCCTATATTCGCGAAGCCGAATGCATCGGTTGCACCAAATGCATCCAGGCCTGCCCGGTCGACGCCATTGTTGGCGCGGCCAAGTTGATGCACACGGTAATCATCGACGAATGCACCGGTTGCGACCTCTGCGTGGCGCCCTGCCCGGTGGACTGCATCGAGATGCGCCCGTTGCCGCTGGCCACGGTACTGCCGATTGTCGGAGGCCTGGCCTTCAGCCTTGAAGAGCAACGCGCTCGCGCCGCCAAACGCAACCATGCAAGGCGCCGCTTTGAACAACGCAACGCCCGCTTGCAGCGCGAGGAACAACAGAAAATCGCAGAACGTCAGGCCCGCGCCCAACGCGCTGTTGCACACAGTGAAGTGACGACGGCTGACCCGGTGCAAGCGGCGCTTGAACGCGTGCGCGCACAAAAAGCGGCGAACGCTGATGCGGCGTTGAAAAAGGCCAAGATCGATGTGGCGATGAGTCGGGCGCAGCTGAACAAGTCGCTCAAGGCCTTCGGGCATCCACCGACCTTCGAGCAGCAATCGCAACTGATCGTGCTGCAACAACAGTTCGAGGCCGCCGAACAGGCTTTGGCGCAACTGGAAAGCACTTCAGCAGCCCCCCGACGCCAGTGGTCCCGGCGAAGGATGCCGAGTTGAAGCGGGCGAAGATTCAGTTGGCCATGCGTCGCGCCGAACTCAAGAAAGCCCAGACCAACGAAGCACCGGCCGAACAGCTCGAAGCCCTGCAACAAGCGCTCAATGAGGCGGAACAGGCGTTGCACGTCGCGGAAGCGGCGAGTGAACAACCGCTGCCGGACCTGACACGCATCGAAAAGCGCCCCATCGACAGCCAGCTTCGACAGCTGAAAACCGAATTGGCCTACGCCCGTGCCGACGTCAGCAAACTCGAACGAGGTGCGGACACCCCGAACGAATTGATCGCCAAGGCCCGCGCGCGGCTGCTGGAAGCCCAGCGCCAGGTGGATGCCTATGTCGCCCCTTGAATCGGTGGACGAACGCCTCCAGCAGGCCATGAAGCTGGTGTTGCTGGCCACCGTGCCGGGGATGCTGACGTTGTTTTGGCTGTATGGCTGGGGCGTCTTGATCAACCTGATACTGGCGGCCGCCACCGCGCTGGCGGTTGAAGGTGCCGTGTTGCGACTTCGCCGGCGTCCGCTCAAACCCACGTTGAGCGACGGTAGCGCGCTGGTCAGTGCGACGTTGCTGGCGCTGGCATTGCCGCCGTACTGTCCGTGGTGGTTGACGGTCTGTGCAGCGGCGTTCGCGATACTCGGCAAACAGTTGTATGGCGGGGTGGGCAAGAATCCGTTCAACCCGGCGATGCTCGGTTTCGCTCTGGTGCTGGTGACGTTTCCCCAACAGATGACGCACTGGCCATCCTCCCACGGCATGGACTTGCTCGGCGGCCTGCAACAGATATTCGGCTTCAACCTCAGCGCGACACCAGACGCTTGGGCCCAGGCCACCGCACTGGACAGCCTGCGCATCAACAAAAGCCTGACCATGGACGAACTCTTTGCCGGCAACCCGGCATTCGGTCATTTCGGCGGACGCGGCGTGGAATGGGTCAACCTGGCTTTTCTCGCCGGCGGCCTCTTTCTCCTGCAACGTCGAGTGTTCAGCTGGCATGCACCGGTCGGCATGCTCGCCAGCCTGTTTGTCATCAGCCTGCTGTGCTGGAACGGTTCGGGCTCCGATTCCCATGGCTCACCGCTGTTTCATCTGCTCACCGGAGCCACCATGCTGGGGGCTTTTTTCATTGTCACTGAACCGGTGTCCGGGGCAAAAAACGCAGGTGCCCGATTGCTCTTTGGTCTCGGTGTCGGCTTGCTGACTTACCTGATACGGACCTGGGGCGGTTATCCGGACGGATTGGCATTTGCCGTGCTGCTGATGAACCTTTGTGTACCGGCGCTGGAGCGTTTTATCGCGTCCAGGCAAGAGCCAGTGACCCCATGAACCGAGCGTCCAGTGTGGTGATTCTGGTGTTACTGGCCGGATTGGGAATCGGCGCGACTTACTTCGCGCACCACAGCAGCGCCCCGCGCATTGCGGCAGAACAACGGCTGATCGACAGTCGCAACCTGCTGGACCTGCTACCGCCGGAAAACTACGACAATCAACCACTGGAACAGCCGCTCGACCTCGCCAACATCCCGTTGGCCAACAGCACGCTGCTGGGCGGCAACCTGGCGACCAAGGCCGGCCAGCCGAGCGCGGTATTGCTGCGCAGCCAGACTCTGGGCTATGAAGGCAAAATCGAGTTGATGATTGCCATCGATGCCAACGGTAAGTTGTTGGGGGTCAAAACCCTCAAGCAATCGGAAACGCCGGGGCTGGGGGGCAAGATCGCCGACTGGCCGAACGCATGGCTTCAGGTGTTTACCGGTAAGTCCCGCAACGACCCCGGCGACACGGGCTGGGCCTTGAAAAAGGATCAGGGACAATTCGATCAGGTGGCAGGGGCGACCATCACTTCAAGGGCGGTGATCAGCGCCATTCATGACGCCTTGCGCTACTTCGATGAACACCGCGATCAATTGATCGGGAGTGGCGCCCATGACTAAGTCATCGACCCTGCAAAACTCACTGTTGCTGGCGCCCCTGATCGGCGCCACGACCTCCTGGACGGCGGCGCTGGGACTGTGGCTGATGTTCATCGTGGTCATCAGTGCTTACGGCATTGGCATGTGGGCCTTGCGATCGCGACTGGTGCCGTCCGCCCGCTTGCTTGCCAGTATCCTGCTGGCCGCCACGCTCACCAGCTGCGCGCAAATGGCCGCACAAGTGTTGTCACTTCAATCGCACCAGCCTGTGGCCCTTTACGCAGGACTGATCGCCCTGCAGTGCGTTGTGCTGGAATACAACGGTTTCTTCCAGAGCCCGCGCCGTGATCGCTTGCGCCTATGCGCCGTGTTTGGCGCATTGATGCTGGGCCTGGGCCTGCTGCGAGAGCTCCTTGGCAACGGTGGTCTGCACCTCGCCACGCTAGTCCCCGGCGGGTTCATCCTGCTGGGAGTGTTGATTGCCGCACGTCAGGCATGGGCTCGCTCGACGCCCTCACATTGATTGACTGTTTTTTAGGGAAACGCATCGCCCATGAATGCCGCAAAACGTTTGGAAATTTTCCGCCGGTTTCACGAAGACAACCCGGAACCCAAGACTGAACTGGCCTATTCGTCGCCCTTCGAATTGCTGATTGCCGTCATTCTTTCTGCTCAGTCGACCGATGTCGGCGTCAACAAGGCCACCGCCAAACTCTATCCCGTGGCCAACACCCCGGCGGCGATCTACGCGCTCGGCGTCGAAGGGCTGTCGGAATACATCAAGACGATCGGCCTGTTTAACAGCAAAGCGAAAAACGTGATCGAAACCTGTCGCTTGCTGGTGGAACGCCACGGCGGTGAAGTCCCGCAAACCCGCGAGGAACTGGAAGCGCTCCCGGGCGTCGGCCGCAAGACGGCGAACGTGGTGCTCAATACCGCCTTTCGCCAACTGACCATGGCCGTGGACACCCATATCTTCCGGGTCAGCAACCGCACCGGAATTGCTCCCGGCAAGAATGTCGTCGAGGTTGAGCAGAAACTGATGAAATTTGTACCCAAGCAATACCTGCTCGACTCGCATCACTGGCTGATCCTTCACGGGCGTTACGTTTGCCTGGCCCGCAAGCCCCGCTGCGGCAGCTGCCGGATCGAGGACTTATGCGAATACAAGCAAAAGACCTCGGACGATTGAGGCGCTATTAAAATTATTGATGCATCGATTGAAAAAATCTTTTTTACCCGCCGGGCGATTATCGATATAAGGGGCGCCAAAGGCAGTCTTAGCCTGGAGTTGACCTATGAGCACTGGCAAAGAGCAATTGGACGTAGAAGACGACTTCACACCCGTTGAGGCCGAAGACGCTGAACCGGTGGTAGAAGTGGCAAAGACCAACCTGAGCAAACGTCGCACCATCGACAACCTGCTGGAGGAGCGCCGACTGCAAAAGCAATTGGCCGACTACGATTTTGACCTGTAACCCCTAAAAGCCTCCCGAAACGGAGGCTTTTTACTAAGCGCCAATCACTGATGAGCACGGCGTCATCAGACGTGGGTGGCACTTATACCAGGCCATTGCGTTGAGCCAGTTCGATCAGGTCGACCAGGGAGCGAGCATTAAGCTTCAACAACAGGCGGGTTTTGTAGGTACTGACGGTTTTATTGCTGAGAAACATTCCATCGGCAATCTCCTTATTGGTCTTTCCTCTGGCCAACTGTTGTAAAACCATCATTTCGCGTCCGGACAAACGATCCACCATATCGGCTTCACTGGCATTGCCAAGACTTGACCGCACGGTATGCAACGCTTGATTCGGAAAGTAACTGTAGCCTGACAGCACGGCTTTTATTGCACTGAGCAACTCAGTCAGGTCCTGTTGTTTACATACATAGCCAGCAGCCCCCGACTGCATGCAACGCATGGAAAAATGCCCCGGTGCCTGTGAAGTCAATATCAGCACTTTAAGTGGCATCGCCGTCGATGTCAGTCGCGCAATGACCTCCAGCCCATCCAGCTTGGGTATTCCAATATCCAGAATGACAATGTCCGGCATTAGTTCACGGGCCAGTTGTAATGCGTCCACGCCGTTATCTGTTTCTGCAATGACTTCGTAGCCATGGCGCTCCATTAGCATACGCACCGCAAGACGAATGACGGGGTGATCATCCACGATCAGCACTTTATTCATGGGCAAGTCCAATTTCGCTGTTCGAATTTTTAGAGCCCGCACAATAGCCTAGTCGCTTCATCCATGGCATGCCGCCGCCCTCAGCCACCCACAACCAGAGACATTTCTTACAAATTTAAAAGATTGGTCCTACAAATTTCTTAAAACAAATTGCATCCTGCACGGTATCAAATTTCGCGCACCCAGCCTTCCGGCCATTTTTCCGTACCGAATTACGGCAATAAAAAACATTAATCCATCACGCGCGCGCCTCCGACAAAAAAACCAGTACTCAGCTACACTCGAAAACTGGCAAGACGCTCCCCTCAATAGAAAACCTTACACAAAAAATATCATCTTCCGGCACAACAAATTACTTATTTCAGGACACACTTAAAAATCAGACAACCCACAATGTTTTCCAGCAAAACATGCCACACAAAAAAACAACACTCAAACACTTACGCCACCTCACCAAAACTTTAAAACATACAACTCGAAATCGGAGAATTCCCCAACTATATTGCCAGCAGCTTTCGCACAACAGATTCCAACAACCCAACAAACAAACCTTTAAACCATCGAGCAAAAGTTAATACCACAATGAGCAAAGACCATTATGAAACCCAAAAGAAAAATGACGACCCCCATGACTATCATTGCAATATTCGCGACACTGTCTGAAGCATCCGCGGCTCTTTCATTGCCCTTTCTCGGCGATGAAGAACGAGCGCTGTACATCTGGTTTCTGATCAGCTTTCCGTTTTATTTGCTTTTCCTGTTCTTCGTGACCCTTAACTTCAATTATCGGTCGCTTTACGCGCCTTCTGATTTTGAAAAGGGAGAGCACTTTTTAGCTGTCATGAAAAGCGCTGATCGCAAGGACAACACTGCCTCCATGCCTAATCTTGCGGCCCGGCATTACGTCTGCCTGCCTGAACGGCTGAAGGATCTGCACATCGTCGATACGCGCGTAACGGGTCAGCCGTTAGCGTTCAGCTCACTGCTGGAGAGCATTCAGCCCCCACAGAAAAACCTCGCGCAAGTGATCGTATTTCTCACGTGCGGCGACTCGGAGACATCGCTGAAAGAAAGCGTGCTCAAGCATTCGAAACTGACAAGGAAGCGCAGCGGTTCTATCTTCTGCGTTGCTTATAATTCGAGCTCTCAAGCGCTGACAATCATTGGGCAAACGTTTTATCCGGCAGAGACCGGCAGGTAGCTCTTGAAGAGCAAAAGGAGAGAAAAGCAGCAGAAAGGCGTAACAGGCATCAAGAACAAGCTGAATGCTCGAAGAATGCCAGGTAGAACATCCCCATTACGAGGTGTGGCCTTGTCACCGACAAGGCCACACTTCTATTACCAACGGCAAAGGTCTCAGAACAGCTTGCGGCCTTTGTTCGCGGCAATGCGCATACGCAGGGCGTTGAGCTTGATGAAGCCCGCTGCGTCGGCCTGGTTGTAAGCACCACCGTCTTCTTCGAAGGTCGCGATATTGGCGTCGAACAACGATTCGTCAGACTTGCGACCGGTCACGATCACGTTGCCCTTGTACAGCTTCAGGCGAACAACGCCGTTCACGTGGGCCTGGGACGCATCGATCATCTGTTGCAACATCAGACGCTCAGGGCTCCACCAGTAACCGGTGTAGATCAGGCTGGCGTATTTCGGCATCAGCTCGTCTTTGAGGTGAGCCACTTCGCGGTCCAGGGTGATCGATTCGATCGCACGGTGAGCGCGCAGCATGATGGTGCCACCAGGCGTTTCGTAGCAACCACGGGACTTCATGCCCACGTAACGGTTCTCGACGATGTCGAGACGGCCGATACCGTGTTCACCACCGATACGGTTCAGGGTCGCCAGCACGGTGGCCGGGGTCATTTCGACGCCGTCCAGTGCGACGATGTCGCCGTTACGGTAGGTCAGTTCCAGGTATTGCGGTTTGTCTGGAGCGTTCTCCGGGGAGACGGTCCATTTCCACATATCTTCTTCGTGCTCGGTCCAGGTGTCTTCCAGCACGCCGCCTTCATAGGAGATGTGCAGCAGGTTGGCATCCATCGAGTACGGGGATTTTTTCTTGCCGTGACGCTCGATCGGGATGTTGTGCTTTTCAGCGTAATCCATCAGCTTTTCACGGGACAGCAGGTCCCATTCGCGCCACGGAGCGATCACTTTCACACCTGGCTTCAAGGCGTACGCGCCCAGTTCGAAACGAACCTGGTCATTGCCCTTGCCGGTGGCACCGTGGGAAATGGCGTCAGCACCGGTTTCGTTGGCGATTTCGATCAGGCGTTTGGCGATCAACGGACGAGCGATGGAAGTACCCAGCAGGTACTCGCCTTCGTAAACGGTGTTGGCGCGGAACATCGGGAAAACGAAATCACGCACGAATTCTTCGCGCAAGTCGTCGATGTAGATCTCTTTGACGCCCATGGCCTGTGCCTTGGCGCGCGCAGGTTCGACCTCTTCGCCCTGACCCAGGTCAGCGGTGAAGGTCACCACTTCACAGTTATAAGTATCCTGCAGCCACTTGAGGATCACCGAAGTGTCCAGGCCGCCGGAATACGCCAGAACGACCTTGTTTACGTCCGCCATGCCATCACTCCACGGGGTTCTACGGAAAGCCGTGAAGTCTACCGGTCATACGAAATAATTTACAGTGTCGCGACAGCTTATGACGACGAAGCGACAGATTCTGTCGATCGGGCGACGATTTCAGCAGGCTCAGGAGGTCGTCGCAGCGCTTCCCGGTGTCGCCCCTTGAGGCGCGACTTTCTCCGTCGGCGCGACGCGTTCCAGACGCACGGCAACCCGGCGGTTCTTCGCGCGGTTGGCGGCGTTGGTGTTGGGCGCTAAAGGGTAACGCTCGCCGTGGAAGCGCATGGTGATCTGCGATTCCTGAATGCCGTTGGCCTTGAAGTAATCCATCACCGCCAATGCACGCCGGCGTGACAGTTCACGGTTGGCCAGACGATTGCCGCTGTTGTCGGAGTGCCCGTCGAGCTCGATGTGATTGACCGATGGATCAGCCTTCATGAACTCCAGCATCACTTGCAACTGCGCCTTGGCATGCGCATCGAGATCGATGCCTTCAGCACCCGTGAAGGTGATTTCGGACTGTTTGACCTGTTCGAAATTCTTCGGCAGCAGTTTCGCCACGCAGCTTTGGTAATCATTGAACGCCTTGCTGAACTTGACCGGCAACAGCCGTACCTCCGAGACCCTGCCATCACCTGAGGCATGCCGGATCACTGGACTGCGGCCATCGATCAAGCCACTGATCAAGCGCCCGGCCTGAGCTTGCGAGCTGTTGAACAGCACATTACCGCTGCCCAGGCGTACCAAACCCAGATTGATGTCGCCACGCCCTGGTTGCCACGGCGCGGCGGCCGCCAGCAAGGTTGCCGAACCGCCCCCAATCATCGCGTTGTAGGTGTTCAGACGAAATATCGCCTGCTCACCGGCACGGCGTACGAATTCACCCGACCCGAAATCGGTGATCGGCTGAGTCAGGCGGCATTCGAACTTGTCACCTTCGACCGTCCACTCGATGCTCTCCAGACGCGTCTGGAAAGTGAGCGCCATCGCAGGAAGGCTGGCAAACACGCTGAGCAAGGCTAAATAACGCTGGCGCACGGGAGGCTCCACTGGCTTCTACAACAAAAAGACCGACACACGCATGTTTCCGGCATACCTGATTCATATCGGTAGGTTCCTGTAAAACTTGATAGCGAGTGCCTGCAAGAGTCTTTTCCGGTAGCATTCCCCTGAGTTTGACCCGCCTGGAATCCCCTCATGTCCGACCGCCTGACCCTGCTGCGTCCCGACGACTGGCACATTCATCTTCGCGATGGTGCCGTGTTGACCAATACCGTTGCGGATGTTGCGCGCACCTTTGGTCGCGCCATCATCATGCCCAACCTGGTACCTCCGGTGCGTAACGCCGCTGAAGCCGACGGCTATCGCCAGCGAATCCTTGCTGCACGCCCGGCCGGCAGTCGCTTCGAACCGTTGATGGTGCTTTACCTGACCGACCGCACCCAGCCCGAAGAAATTCGCGAGGCCAAGGCCAGCGGTTTCGTGTACGCCGCCAAGCTGTACCCGGCCGGCGCGACCACCAACTCGGATTCTGGCGTCACCAGCATCGACAAGATCTTCCCTGCGCTCGAGGCCATGGCCGAAGTCGGGATGCCGTTGCTGATTCACGGTGAAGTCACCCGTGGCGATGTCGACGTGTTCGACCGCGAAAAAATCTTCATCGATGAGCACATGCGCCGTGTGGTCGAGCGTTTCCCGACGCTTAAAGTGGTGTTCGAACACATCACCACCGCCGATGCCGTGCAGTTCGTCAACGAGGCTTCGGCCAACGTCGGCGCAACCATCACCGCGCATCACCTGCTGTACAACCGCAACCACATGCTGGTGGGCGGGATTCGGCCGCACTTCTATTGCCTGCCGATTCTCAAGCGCAATACACACCAGGAAGCCCTGCTCGACGCCGCCACCAGCGGCAGCGAAAAGTTCTTCCTGGGCACCGACTCGGCCCCCCATGCCCAGCACGCCAAAGAAGCCGTGTGTGGCTGCGCCGGTTGCTACACCGCGTATGCGGCCATCGAGATGTACGCCGAAGCGTTCGAACAGCGCAACGCGCTGGACAAGCTCGAAGCCTTCGCCAGCCTCAACGGCCCGCGTTTCTATGGCCTGCCAGCGAACACCGACCGCATTACCCTGGTCCGCGATGAGTGGACCGCCCCAACCAGCCTGCCATTTGGCGAGTTGACCGTTATCCCGCTGCGCGCCGGTGAAAAACTGCGCTGGCGCCTGCTGGAGGAACACGCGTGAGTGAAGACCATTTCGACGACGAACAGGACGGTCAAGGCGGTGGAGGCGGTCCTCGTCATCCAATGGCAGCCAGATTCCGTGGCTACCTGCCGGTCGTCGTCGACGTAGAAACCGGTGGTTTCAACTCGGCCACCGACGCCCTGCTGGAAATTGCTGCAACCACCATCGCCATGGACGAAAAAGGGTTTGTGTACCCCGATCACACCTACTTCTTCCGTGTAGAGCCTTTTGAAGGCGCAAACATCGAAGCAGCGGCGCTGGAATTCACCGGAATCAAACTCGATCACCCGCTGCGCATGGCCGTGAGTGAAGAAGCGGCGCTGACCGATATTTTCCGCGGCATCCGCAAGGCCCTGAAAGCCAACGGCTGCAAACGGGCGATTCTGGTCGGCCACAACAGCAGCTTCGATTTGGGCTTCCTCAACGCAGCCGTCGCACGCCTGGACATGAAACGTAACCCGTTTCATCCGTTCTCCAGCTTCGACACCGCGACCCTTGCCGGCCTGGCCTACGGTCAGACCGTGCTGGCCAAGGCCTGCCAGGCAGCGGATATCGACTTCGACGGTCGCGAGGCCCACTCGGCTCGTTATGACACCGAGAAGACGGCAGAGCTGTTCTGCGGCATCGTCAATCGCTGGAAACAAATGGGCGGCTGGGAAGATTTCAACGACTGATCTGTCGCTGATGAATCCCGCGCATAAAAAAACCGGCCACTGAGGCCGGTTTTTTTATGCCTGACGCTTGGGCTTACAGCGCCGCAGCGTGCTCGGTCAGGTAAGCAGCAACGCCTTCTGGCGAAGCGTTCATGCCCTTGTCGCCTTTTTTCCAGTTGGCAGGGCAAACTTCGCCGTGCTCTTCGTGGAATTGCAGAGCGTCGACCAGACGGATCAGCTCTTCCATGTTACGGCCCAGCGGCAGGTCGTTGATGATCTGCGAACGGACAACGCCTTTGTCGTCGATCAGGAACGCGCCACGGAAAGCCACGCCGTCAGCGGACTGAACGTCGTAGGCCTTCATGATTTCCTGCTTGATGTCGGCAGCCATGGTGTAGCGAACCTGGCCGATACCGCCATTGTTCACCGGGGTGTTGCGCCAGGCGTTGTGGGTGAAGTGCGAGTCGATCGACACGGCAACCACTTCAACGTTGCGGGACTTGAAGTCAGCCATGCGGTTGTCCAGAGCGATCAGCTCGGACGGGCAAACGAAGGTGAAGTCCAGTGGGTAGAAGAACACCAGGCCGTATTTGCCTTTGATGGCCGACGACAGGGTGAAGCTGTCTACGATTTCGCCAGTGCCGAGGACGGCTGGAACGGTGAAGTCCGGGGCTTGTTTGCCTACGAGTACGCTCATTGGATATCTCCTGGTCTATTAACGTGAAGAACTGGATTCGCATCAGCCTGCCACCCTCAGGCGACAGCCCTGTGACACGATCCCCTTCGAAGGACCGACCATCATACACGGCGTTTTTAGGCTGTCCTCAACGGTTTTTTTCAGGAGGAGCAAAATTGCCGTAATGACCGTTACTGGCAGATTGCCTGATTGAAAACCGTTCGTCGGTCACGCCCGCTTATATCGCAAAGCTTTCAGAAACCACTTTGACAATCATTCTCGTTAACATTAAGATCCATCGCAATTGAGTCACAACCAGCGACGGTTTTTTCTTATGTATGTCTGCCTCTGCACTGGCGTCACCGACGGTCAAATCCGCGATGCAATCTATGAAGGTTGCTGCAGCTATAAGGAAGTCCGTCAGGCCACCGGCGTAGCCAGCCAATGCGGCAAATGCGCCTGCCTTGCAAAGGAAGTGGTTCGCGAAACCCTGACCAAATTGCAATCGGCCCAGGCAGCCATTCCTTTCCCGGTAGAATTTACTGCCGCGTAAAGCCCCTGTTTCAAAGAACCGGACTTGATGTCCGGTTTTTTTATGTCTGAAAATCAATCGCTTACGCTCCAGACGCGGAACACAAACATTCTTATTCAGATTAATTTTCATATAAGTTTCAATAACTTAGGTTTGACACCCTTACATACGCAGCTCAAACTCAGCCTTATTGACAGCTACTCAGGGCAGGACCCCATCATGAAAGGCGACGTTACAGTCATCCAGCATCTCAACAAGATCCTTGCCAATGAGCTGGTCGCGATCAATCAATACTTCTTGCATGCGCGCATGTATGAAGATTGGGGCCTGAACAAGCTGGGCAAGCACGAGTACCACGAATCCATCGATGAGATGAAGCACGCGGACAAGCTGATCAAGCGCATCCTGTTCCTTGAAGGCCTGCCGAACGTCCAGGACCTGGGCAAGCTGCACATCGGCGAGCACACCAAGGAAATGCTTGAGTGCGACCTGCGTATCGAGCGCACTGGCCATGCCGATCTGAAAGTCGCCATCGCTCATTGCGAAACGGTCGGTGACTTCGGTAGCCGTGAACTGCTCGAAGACATTCTCGAATCCGAAGAAGAACATATCGACTGGCTGGAAACCCAACTGGGCCTGATCGATAAAGTCGGTCTTGAGAACTACCTGCAATCGCAGATGGGCGAAGACGAGTAAGTGAGCGCCCGCTAAACTCGAGACATTAAAAAGCCCCGCACTCTTTTAAAGAGGCGGGGCTTTTTTATTGCCTACAAATACCGAATCAAGCTTCGGTCTTGTTGGCAGCGGCCGCTTCAACAGCGGCTTTGATCGTGGTCTGCAACGAACCGTCAGCAGCCATTTCAGTCATGATGTCGCTACCGCCGACCAGCTCACCACCGACCCACAGTTGCGGGAAGGTTGGCCAGTTGGCGTATTTTGGCAGGTTGGCGCGGATTTCCGGGTTCTGCAGGATGTCCACGTACGCAAACTTTTCGCCACATGCCATCACGGCCTGCGCGGCTTTCGCGGAGAAGCCACACTGCGGGGCATTCGGCGAACCTTTCATGTAAAGCAGAATGGTGTTGTTAGCAATCTGCTCTTTAATCGTTTCGATGATATCCATGGAGCACCTCGGCTGAACTTTCCGACTCAGAGGTCGGCACGGTGGCGCATTGTAACGGAAACCCGAGCGCCATGCTCGGTCTCCCCGACAGACACGATCACGCCGCCGCCACGGTGACCGGCACGCCGTTCAACGCCGCATTCCCCGACAACTCGTCGAGCAGACATTCATCGGTCAGGTCATTGGCGCTGGATCCCGGCTGGCCACTGGCAATCGTCATCTGCACACCCGGCCGCGCATGCCCCCAGCCGTGCGGCAGGCTGACCACGCCTTTCATCATGTCCAGGCTGGCGACCACTTCCACTTCAATCATGCCCACCCTCGAACTCACCCGCACGCGCTGCCCGTCGCTGAGTCCGCGACTGGACAGGTCGTCGGGGTGCATCAGCAATTGATGACGTGGTTTGCCCTTCACCAGGCGCTGATAGTTGTGCATCCACGAGTTGTTGCTGCGCACATGACGGCGGCCAATCATCAGCAACTGATCAGCGGCCGGTGCTTGTAGTGCGGCGAAACGTGCGAGGTCGGCAAGGATCGCCGGCGGCGCTGCCTGCACTCGCTGATTGGCGGTTTTCAAACGTGGCGCGAGGTTGGATTTCAACGCGCCCAGGTCGACCCCATGCGGATGGTCGAACAAGGTGGCCAGCGACAGTTTGTGTTCCGACGCATCGCCATACAGCCCCATCCGCAAGCCAAGGTCGATCATTTGCGCGGGCGCAATCGTCGGTTTCAGTTCTTTGCCAGTCTTCGCCGCAAACGCCTTGGCCAGGCCGACAAAGATCTCCCAGTCATGCAACGCACCTTCCGGCTTGGCCAGAATCGCCCGGTTGAAACGCGTCACGTTGCGTACCGCGAACATGTTGAACGTCGTGTCGTAGTGATCGTTTTCCAGCGCCGAGGTCGAGGGCAGAATCAGGTCGGCATAGCGCGTGGTTTCATTGATGTACAGGTCGACGCTGACCATGAATTCCAGACCATCCAGCGCTTGTTCCAGTTGCCGGCCATTGGGTGTCGACAGCACCGGATTGCCAGCGACGGTGATCAGGGCGCGAACCTGCCCTTCCCCTTCGGTGAGCATTTCTTCAGCCAGCGCCGATACCGGCAACTCGCCGGCGTATTCCGGACGTGCGGACACACGGCTTTGCCACCGATTGAAATGCCCGCCCGAAGTCGACGCCACCAGGTCCACCGCCGGCTCGGTGCACAACGCACCGCCGACGCTATCAAGGTTGCCGGTGACCAGATTGATCAATTGCACCAGCCAATGGCACAGCGTACCGAATGCTTGGGTCGAGACGCCCATGCGGCCGTAACACACCGCGGTCGGCGCCGCCGCAAAATCCCGCGCCAGTTGGCGGATCTGTTCGGCCGGTACGGCGCACAACGGGCTCATGGCTTCGGCGGTGAACGTGGCGATGGCCTGGCGCACGTCATCCAGACCGTCGACCGGCAAATGACTCTCACGCGTCAGGTTTTCAGCGAACAAGGTATTGAGCAGCCCGAACAACAACGCCGCATCGCCACCGGGACGCACGAACAGGTGCTGATCGGCCATCGCGGCGGTTTCGCTGCGACGCGGATCGACCACCACCACTTTGCCGCCCCGGGCCTGAATCGCCTTCAAGCGCTTTTCCACATCCGGCACGGTCATGATGCTGCCGTTGGACGCCAGCGGGTTACCGCCCAGGATCAGCATGAAATCGGTGTGATCGATGTCCGGAATCGGCAACAACAATCCATGGCCGTACATCAAATGACTGGTCAGGTGATGCGGCAACTGATCGACGGACGTCGCGGAAAAACGGTTACGGGTTTTCAGCAGCCCCAGGAAATAATTGCTGTGGGTCATCAACCCGTAGTTGTGCACGCTGGGGTTGCCTTGGTACACCGCCACCGCGTTCTGCCCGTGACGCTCCTGAATCGCTGCGAGGCGTTCGGCTACCAGGCTGAAGGCGTCTTCCCACGCGATAGGTTGCCATTCGCTGCCCACTCGCAGCATCGGCTGACGCAGACGATCCGGATCGTTCTGAATATCTTGCAGGGCCACCGCCTTGGGGCAGATGTGCCCACGGCTGAACGTATCCAGCGGATCGCCCTTGATCGAGGTGATCTGCACCGCGCCGTCGGCTTCAGTGGTTTCGAGGGTCAGGCCGCAAATGGCTTCACACAAGTGGCAGGCACGGTGATGGAGAGTCTTGGTCATGGCCAGTCTCTGTCTTGTTCTGAGCGGGCAATAGCGGCCGCGGGATCAAAACTATGGCGCCAGACACGCTCCTGCGCCAGCGACGTTCGTCTTGTGAATCGGCGCCCATCAGGCCAGCCGATGGCCGTTTGCACTCAGTTCGGCGGCAAACCGGGTGCCGCCTGTAACTGGAGTTCCTGAAGGGTTTCGACTTGTTCCTGGGGAACATGCACGCCGGTGAGCTCGCCGATCAGTCGCCAATGCTCGTCGAGCCCGGTGCTGATGGTTGCCATGCGATCAATCATTCGTCGACCGGCGGCGTTGGTCACTTCGTCTTCGCTGCGCATCAGCTCGAAGCACATCGAGGTCATTGAGGCGGTGAGGTGGGTCAGGGAGCGGGCCGTGAGGCCGAGTAAATCCATTAACAGCTGTTCTTTCGATTCCATTTCGAAGGCTTCCTGCGTCACTCGTCAGGTAGTTATAACCCAGCACTTTGCATTAGCAAGTGTTTCAGGCCAGACACCGAGAAAGCTCGGAGATGAAGACACACCTCACTGACTGGCGAGGCATTCCTCGAATCAATCTGCACTCGTGTCGCCCTTGAAATTCTTCACGCCAATAAAAGCACCGACGATGGCCCCCACCACAGCGCTCGGAACGCCGGGGTAAATCGTGCTGGCGATGATCGCGAAGCCCATGACCGTGGACAGCACTGCCGTATCAAACGCCGGAGAGACCCGGCGAAGTCGTGTCAGGCCTGCGTATCCGGTTTTATTGATCGACATACAGCGGGGTCCCTCCTTGGGAGTGTCTGACTAGATTCAGTCGACTTTACGCAATGAGGCGCAGATTACCTGAGTGCCGCCTGATTCCCGCACGCAAAACCCTAACAACAGACAACGTAACCCTTGAGAAAACAAGCCATCTTCGGCGCATAGCCCCCGGGCAGAAGCACGCGCTCAATGCGCGAGCCTGAACAAAGGGGTGGTTGCATACCCGCTTCGGCACCGTGTACAAATGCTGAGCGACGAGGATCAAACAACCTTCGCTTGCATCGAACGGTTGCAGCGCTGCAACCTTTCGAAGCGGTAAAAATGAGCCCCCTATTGGTAAGACGCGACATTTAATTATAAGATCGCGCCTTCCCCTATTTCGTCGCCCCGTGCGGCTTACGCCGCAGGTCTCGCCCGTTGTTCCGTTAAACAAGGCTTTGAGCATCTGCGGTTTGTAGCAAAAAGGTAGTCAATGATGAGCGCAAGGCACTTTCTCTCCCTGATGGATTGCACGCCCGAAGAGCTGGTCAGCGTGATCCGTCGAGGCGTTGAGCTCAAGGACCTGCGTAACCGCGGCGTACTGTTCGAGCCTCTGAAAAACCGCGTCCTGGGGATGATTTTCGAGAAGTCCTCGACCCGAACCCGGATCTCATTCGAAGCCGGCATGATCCAGCTCGGCGGCCAGGCGATCTTCCTGTCGCCGCGCGACACGCAACTGGGCCGTGGCGAGCCGATCGGCGACTGCGCGATTGTCATGTCGAGCATGCTCGACGCGGTGATGATCCGGACCTTTGCCCACAGCACCCTGACTGAATTCGCGGCCAACTCCCGCGTGCCGGTGATCAACGGCCTGTCCGATGACCTGCACCCGTGCCAGTTGCTGGCCGACATGCAAACCTTCCTCGAACATCGCGGTTCGATCCAGGGCAAGACCGTGGCCTGGATCGGCGACGGCAACAACATGTGCAACAGCTATATAGAAGCGGCGATCCAGTTCGACTTCCAGCTGCGCATTGCCTGCCCTGAAGGTTACGAGCCCAACCCTGATTTCGTGGCCAAGGCCGGCGATCGCGTGACCATCGTCCGCGATCCAAAGGAAGCCGTGCGCGGCGCTCACCTGGTGAGTACCGACGTCTGGACCTCCATGGGCCAGGAAGAAGAAACCGCCAAGCGCCTGAAGCTGTTTGCGCCCTACCAGGTCAATCGCGCGCTGCTCGACCTGGCTGCGGACGACGTGCTCTTCATGCATTGCCTGCCGGCCCACCGCGGCGAAGAGATCAGCGTCGACCTGCTCGACGACAAACGCTCGGTCGCCTGGGATCAAGCCGAAAACCGTCTTCACGCGCAAAAGGCCCTGCTCGAATTTCTCGTCCCGCCTTCGTATCACCACGCATGAGCCAGCCATTACTGCTTAACCTGCGTAACCTCGCCTGCGGCTATCAAGACCAGCGGGTCGTGCAGAACCTCAACCTGCATTTGAATGCCGGTGACATCGGTTGCCTGCTCGGCTCTTCGGGCTGCGGCAAAACCACCACGTTGCGGGCGATCGCCGGTTTCGAACCGGTGCACGAAGGTGAAATCACCTTGGCCGGCGAGACCATTTCCCGCGCCGGTTTTACCCTCGCCCCGGAGAAACGCCGGATCGGCATGGTGTTTCAGGACTACGCTCTGTTCCCGCATTTGAGCGTGGCCGAGAACATCGCCTTCGGGATCCGCAAGCATCCGCAAAAGGAGCGCGTGACCGAAGAGCTGCTGGAACTGGTCAACCTGAAGAACCTCGGCAAGCGCTTCCCGCATGAACTGTCCGGCGGCCAGCAGCAACGTGTTGCACTGGCCCGTGCACTGGCGCCGGAACCCCAACTGCTGTTGCTCGACGAACCGTTCTCCAACCTTGATGGCGAGCTGCGACGCAAGCTCAGCCATGAAGTGCGCGACATTCTCAAGGCCCGTGGCACCAGCGCGATTCTGGTGACCCACGACCAGGAAGAGGCGTTCGCGGTCAGCGATCATGTCGGTGTGTTCAAGGAAGGTCGGCTGGAACAGTGGGACACGCCTTACAACCTGTATCACGAACCGCAGACACCGTTTGTGGCCAGCTTCATTGGCCAGGGTTACTTCATTCGTGGCCAGTTGAGCAGCCCGGAATCGGTACTGACCGAGCTGGGTGAATTGCGCGGCAATCGGGCTTACACCTGGCCGATGGGCGGCGCGGTGGACGTGTTGCTACGCCCGGACGATATCGTCTATGCCCCGGACAGCCCGTTGAAGGCGCGAATTGTCGGCAAGTCCTTCCAGGGCGCGTCGACGTTGTATCGGTTGCAGATGCCAACCGGGGCGCAGCTGGAATCGATTTTCCCGAGCCATGCTGATCATCAGGTCGGTGCTGACGTCGGCATTCGTGTGGCGGCTGATCACCTGGTGTTGTTCCAGGCGTCCGGCAGCGTTGCCGCGCAGATTCCGGCCGTCGAATCGGGTGTGCGCCGCTACAGCAACGCCAACTGATACATACGGACCACCTGTAGGAGTAAGCCTGCTCGCGATGGCGGTATGTCAGTCAACGAAGATGTCGACTGATATACCGCCATCGCGAGCAGGCTTACTCCTACAGGTGTTTTGCGTTAAGCCAATATCAGTGTGCCGCTCGCAACGAGCGTCGCATTGCCGCCAATCTTCACCCGATCACCTTCCAGCCGGCAGAACAACTCCCCACCCCGTTTCGAACACTGATACGCGGTCAGGGCCGATTTACCCAGCCGTTTCGACCAATACGGAATCAGGCTGCAATGGGTCGAGCCGGTCACCGGGTCTTCGTTGATACCAATCGCTGGCGCGAAATAGCGAGAGACAAAATCATGCTTGCTGCCTTTGGCGGTCACGATAGCCCCGGGCCACGGCAGCTTCGCCAATGCGAGCATGTCTGGCTGGCAATCGAGCACAGCCTGTTCTGACTCCAACACCACAAACAACTCGTTTGACCCCAGCACATCGACCACTTCGACCCCCAAGGCGCGCTCGACGTCCAGAGTGACGCCGACCTCCGAAGGCGTGATCGCCGGGAAGTCCAACCATAAACGCCCACCTTCGCGGCTCACGCTCAACGGGCCGGACTTGCAAATGAAGTCCAGGCGTTCGGCAGGTTCTTTATAGATCTCAAACAACACATAGGCGCTGGCCAGCGTCGCATGGCCGCACAACGGCACCTCGGTGGTCGGGGTAAACCAGCGGATGTGCCAGCCCTGCCCTTCACGCACCACAAAGGCGGTTTCGGCGAGATTGTGTTCGGCGGCGATTTTCTGCATCAACTCATCGGCGAGCCAGGCATCGAGTCGATAGACCATCGCCGGGTTGCCACTGAACGGCCGATCACTGAACGCGTCGACCTGGTGAAATTCAAGCTGCATGACCTTCTCCCTTTGTCAGATCCCCCAGCATGCCGCGCCAGGCTGACTCACACCAGTGACAGAGAAGCCGAATTTCCACCATACAGACCCGTCTGGATAAGCCTCAATCAGACGCGACTGATATCGGCGAACTTGGCTTGGGTATGTTCGGCCAGCACCGCTGGCGCCAATTCCACTTCCAGACCACGTCGCCCCGCACTGACAAAAATACTGGCGAAAGGCTGAGCCGAGTTATCGATGAAAGTACGCAAACGCTTCTTCTGCCCCAACGGACTGATTCCGCCCAGCAGATAACCCGTCGCTCGCTGTGCAGCCGCCGGATCAGCCATTTCGACTTTTTTCACGCCCGCCGCATGCGCCAGATGCTTCAAGTCCAGACTCCCGACGACCGGTACCACCGCCACCAGCAATTCACCTTTTTCACTGGCCGCCAGCAAGGTCTTGAACACCTGCGCCGGATCGAGCCCAAGCTTCTCTGCGGCCTCCAACCCATAGGACGCGGCCTTTGGATCATGTTCGTAACTGTGCACGCGATGTTCGGCTCGAACTTTTTTCAACAAATCCAATGCGGGGGTCATGACAGCTCCAGACTGGGCGGCAGTAGAAAAATCCTGCGCTGGATTCTAGGACATTGCCTCGCAAAAGGCTCTATTGCGGCCCTGTTTTAAAGGGCTGGCGCCGACTTTTACCGTTCGTCCGCGCAGGAACCACTGCGTGAACAATACGATCATTCACCTGACTAATAGTTGGATTGTGACCGACAGTTCACTTTCGACCTTTGACAGCAGTGTTTCTTGTCTATATTTTTTCGAATCTGAATACAGCACGAAAAGTCCTACAGCAGCACCCGGCAGTAAACCAAGTCCAGGATGGGGATCCTGCCTTGGTGGAAATCGCGCTTGGACCATGATGAAAAAAGCGCCAGACAACAAAAACAATTGAGGTTTTCAATGACAACTGCTTTACAACAACCGTCGCTCTCGAGCCAATGCATGGCCGAGTTTCTGGGCACTGCCCTGCTTATCTTTTTCGGCACCGGTTGTGTTGCCGCGCTCAAGGTCGCGGGTGCCAGCTTTGGCTTGTGGGAAATCAGCATCATCTGGGGCGTCGGCGTCAGCATGGCAATCTACCTGACCGCCGGGGTTTCCGGGGCGCACCTCAATCCTGCCGTGAGCATTGCGCTGAGCATTTTCGCGGACTTCGAAAAGCGTAAATTGCCGTTTTATATCCTTGCCCAAGTGGCAGGCGCCTTTTGCGGCGCACTGCTGGTCTACACGCTGTACAGCAATCTCTTCTTCGATTTCGAACAAACCCACCATATGGTCCGCGGCACTCAGGCCAGCCTGGAATTGGCGTCGGTGTTCTCGACCTTCCCCAATCCAGCCCTGACCACGGCCCAGGCGTTCCTGGTGGAAGTGATCATCACCGCGATCCTGATGGGCGTGATCATGTCCCTGACCGATGACAACAACGGCCTGCCCAACGGTCCGATGGCACCGCTGCTGATCGGCCTGCTGATTGCGGTGATTGGCAGCTCGATGGGCCCGTTGACCGGCTTCGCGATGAACCCTGCGCGTGATTTCGGACCGAAGTTGATGACTTTCTTCGCCGGCTGGGGTGAAATTTCCTTCACCGGCGGGCGTGATATCCCGTACTTCCTGATTCCTGTTTTTGCACCGATTGTCGGTGCCTGCCTCGGCGCTGCCGCCTATCGCGGGCTGATTGCCCGCCATCTGCCCAGCGCCACACCTGCTACAAAGGAAGCAACACCGGCCATTGACGGCAAACCAAGAACTTCTTGATACCGTAGGCGCGTGACCCTGCCCCTGTGGCGCGCGCCTGACCTCACTCCCTTTTTTCGTCCAAGGCAATCGACATGACCGACACTCAGAATAAGAACTACATCATTGCCCTCGATCAGGGTACGACCAGCTCGCGCGCGATCATTTTCGACCGCGATGCGAACGTGGTCTGCACCGCCCAACGCGAATTCGCCCAGCATTACCCGCAAGCCGGCTGGGTCGAACATGACCCGATGGAAATCTTCGCCACCCAAAGCGCCGTGATGGTCGAGGCCCTGGCACAAGCCGGCCTGCATCACGATCAGGTCGCAGCCATCGGTATCACCAACCAGCGCGAAACCACCGTGGTCTGGGACAAGACCACCGGCCGCCCGATCTACAACGCGATCGTCTGGCAGTGCCGCCGCAGCACCGAGATCTGCCAGCAGCTCAAGCGTGACGGTCACGAGCAATACATCAGCGACACCACGGGCCTGGTCACTGACCCGTACTTCTCCGGTACCAAGCTCAAGTGGATCCTCGACAACGTCGAAGGCAGCCGCGAGCGTGCGCGTAACGGCGAGCTGCTGTTCGGCACCGTCGACAGCTGGCTGATCTGGAAATTTACCGGCGGCAAAGTCCACGTCACCGACTACACCAACGCCTCGCGCACCCTGCTCTTCAACATCCACACCCTGGAGTGGGACGCGAAGATGCTGGAGGTGCTGGATATTCCGCGCGAAATGCTGCCGGAAGTTAAATCCTCGTCCGAAATCTATGGTCACACCAAAAGCGGCATCGCCATCGGCGGTATCGCCGGTGACCAGCAAGCCGCGCTGTTCGGCCAGATGTGCGTCGAGCCAGGCCAGGCGAAAAACACCTACGGCACCGGTTGCTTCCTGCTGATGAACACTGGCGACAAAGCGGTGAAGTCCAAGCACGGCATGCTGACCACCATCGCCTGCGGCCCTCGCGGCGAAGTGGCGTATGCGCTGGAAGGCGCGGTATTCAACGGCGGCTCCACGGTTCAGTGGCTGCGTGATGAACTGAAAATCATCAATGACGCCCACGACACCGAATACTTCGCCAACAAGGTCAAGGACAGCAACGGCGTATACCTGGTGCCGGCCTTCACCGGCCTGGGCGCGCCGTACTGGGACCCGTATGCCCGTGGCGCCCTGTTCGGCCTGACCCGCGGTGTGCGCGTGGATCACATCATTCGTGCTGCCCTGGAGTCGATTGCCTACCAGACCCGCGACGTGCTCGACGCCATGCAACAGGATTCCGGCGAACGCCTCAAAGCCCTGCGCGTGGACGGTGGTGCGGTAGCCAACAACTTCCTGATGCAATTCCAGGCCGACATCCTCGGCACTCACGTTGAACGTCCGCAAATGCGTGAAACCACGGCACTCGGCGCCGCTTACCTGGCCGGTCTGGCGTGTGGCTTCTGGGGCAGCCTGGAAGAACTGCGCGGCAAGGCCGTGATCGAGCGCGAATTCGAACCGACCCTGGACGAAGCCGCGAAGGAAAAACTCTACGCTGGCTGGAAAAAAGCCGTCAGCCGCACCCGCGATTGGGAACCCCATGAAGGCGCTGAATAAGCCAACAACAGGTTCACAGTAGGTTGTAACTGGTCGGGAGCGGATTCCTGCGGCATCATGGGCAAATTTTGCACGGCAGCCCAAAGGAAGCCCCATGAATCTGCCTCCCCGTCAGCAGCAAATCCTCGAACTGGTTCGCGAACGCGGCTACGTCAGTATCGAGGAAATGGCCACGCTGTTCGTCGTCACACCGCAAACCATCCGCCGCGATATCAATCAGCTGGCGGAAGCCAATCTGTTGCGTCGCTACCATGGCGGCGCGGCCTACGATTCCAGTGTCGAAAACACTGCCTACGCCATGCGCGCCGATCAGATGCGCGATGAAAAACAGCGCATCGGCGAAGCCATTGCCGCCCAGATACCCGATCACGCCTCGTTGTTCATCAATATCGGTACCACCACCGAATCGATTGCCCGGGCGCTGCTCAACCACAATCACCTGAAAATCATCACCAACAACCTGCACGTGGCCTCGATGCTCAGCGCCAAGGACGACTTCGACGTTCTGCTGACCGGTGGCAACGTGCGGCGCGACGGCGGTGTGGTCGGTCAGGCGAGTGTCGACTTTATCAACCAGTTCAAAGTCGACTTCGCGCTGGTGGGCATCAGCGGCATCGATGAAGACGGTAGCCTGCTGGATTTCGATTATCAGGAAGTGCGGGTGTCGCAGGCGATCATCGCCAATGCGCGGAAAGTGATTCTGGCGGCGGACTCCAGCAAATTCGGGCGCAACGCCATGATTCGCCTGGGGCCGATCAGCCTGATCGATTGCCTGGTCACCGATCAGCAGCCAGTGCCGGCGTTGGCGCAATTGTTGAGTCAGCACAAGATTCGACTCGAAGTCGTTTAACCCTCTCCGCAACAGATCATTCCCACGCTCCGCGTGGGAATGCCCGTCTCACCTCAACGCCGACGCAGAGCGTCTTTTGATGCATTCCCACGCAGAGCGTGGGAACGATCTGTGCGCGAATGTTCGAAAATTTTCCTTTAACCGCCCTTCGATCAGTTTTTTCAATCGAAGTTAGCTGGCTGTGGGCGTCTTTATGGGCTACCATTTTCGCAAATGAACATTAATGTTCGAATTCAAATACATAATACAAGCACCGAGGCCAGCCGATGCCCACTTCTACCTTGCCTACGCCCCCTCTCGCTGAGGTCTACGACATCGCCGTCATCGGTGGCGGGATCAATGGCGTAGGGATTGCAGCGGATGCCGCCGGCCGCGGTCTTTCGGTGTTCCTTTGTGAAAAGGACGACCTGGCCAGCCACACGTCCTCAGCCAGCAGCAAGCTGATCCACGGCGGCCTGCGCTACCTCGAACATTACGAATTCCGCCTGGTGCGCGAAGCCCTTGCCGAACGCGAAGTGTTGCTGGCCAAGGCGCCGCACATCGTCAAGCAGATGCGCTTCGTGTTGCCGCATCGCCCGCACTTGCGCCCGGCGTGGATGATTCGCGCCGGCCTGTTCCTGTATGACCACCTCGGCAAACGGGAAAAACTGGCAGGCTCGAAAAGCCTCAAGTTCGGTGCGGACAGCGCACTGAAAAGCGAAATCACCAAAGGCTTCGAATACTCCGATTGCTGGGTCGATGACGCGCGCCTCGTTGTGCTGAACGCCATGGCCGCCCGCGAAAAAGGCGCCCACGTTCACACCCAGACCCGTTGTGTCAGCGCTCGCCGCACCAAAGGCCTGTGGCACCTGCACCTGGAACGCGCCGATGGCAGCCTGTTTTCGATCCGCGCCAAGGCCCTGGTGAATGCGGCCGGCCCATGGGTGGCCAAGTTCATTCGTGACGACCTGAAGATGGAATCGCCGTACGGCATCCGCCTGATCCAGGGCAGCCACCTGATCGTGCCGAAGCTGTACGAAGGCGAACACGCGCACATTCTGCAAAACGAAGATCAGCGCATCGTCTTCACCATTCCGTACCTGAACCACTTCACCCTGATCGGCACCACCGACCGTGAGTACACCGGCGATCCCGCCAAAGTGGCAATCACCGAAGGCGAAACCGATTACCTGCTCAAAGTGGTCAACGCCCACTTCAAGAAGCAGATCAGCCGCGACGATATCCTCCACAGCTATTCCGGTGTGCGCCCACTGTGCAACGACGAATCCGACAACCCGTCGGCCGTCACCCGCGACTACACCCTGGCGCTGTCGGGCACTGGCGAAGAAGCACCATTGCTGTCGGTGTTCGGCGGCAAGCTGACCACCTACCGCAAACTGGCCGAATCGGCGCTGGCACAACTGGCGCCGTACTTCACGCACATCAAGCCAAGCTGGACCGCCACCGCCACGCTGCCGGGCGGCGAAGACATGACCACCCCGCAAGCCTTGTGCGCCCTGATTCGCGACAAGTATGACTGGGTACCGACCGAAATCGCCCGCCGCTGGGCCACGACTTACGGCAGCCGCACCTGGCGCATGCTCGAAGGCATACAGAACCTGAGCGACATGGGTGAACACATCGGCGGCGGCCTCTATACCCGCGAAGTCGATTACCTGTGCAGCGATGAGTGGGCGACCACCGCGCATGACATCTTGTGGCGCCGCAGCAAGCTCGGGTTGTTCACCACCCCGGCGGAACAGCAGAAGCTGGCGGATTACCTGAGCAAGGTCGAACAGAACCGCAGCAAGATTGAAGCGGCCTGATTTTTTGGCGGCTTAAACGAAAGCCCCTGAATCCTGAGATTCGGGGGCTTTTTTGCTGAGGGTGTTCAGCTCGCCAGGTGCAACAGTAGAAAATCAATAAAGGCCCGTGATTTGTGCGGCAGATGCGCGGTATTGGGGAACACCACGCTGATCGATTGCGAAGGCAGCGAATACGCCGGCAACAACCGCACCAGACGCCCGTCGGCGATGTCCTCTTCGACCACCCACGCCGGCAAGACCGACACGCCCAGCGACGACAATGTCATCGAGCGAATGGCCGTAGAGGAGTTCGATTCAAAATGGCTGGTCCCTCCAATCTCGACATTCAGCCCTTCGCCGTCGCGAAAAACCCACTGCGTTGGCCCCTGCAGATTGCTGTTGGCGATCCACGGCACAGCGCTCAGGTCCTGTGGTTCATGCACAGGATAACGAGCGAGAAACGTTTCCGTGGCCACCAGTACAATTTCATAGTCCGCCAGCTTGCGACTCTTGAATGCCGAGTCTGCCAAGTTGCCCAGCCGGATAACCAGATCGAGCTTTTCGGCGACCAGATCATTCAGGGAAGAGTTGAAGTTATAACACAATCGGATTTCCGGATAACGCTCAGAGAACAACGGTATCAGCGGGAGAATAAACTTCTCACCGTATTCACTGGTTGAACTTATACGTAACTTTCCGGACACCCGATTATTGCCTTCCAATACATGATCAAAGGCATTATCGATATCCGCGACAATCCTCTTGAACTCTTCATAAAAATCCTGACCTATTTCAGTCAGAGATATAGTGCGCGTATTGCGGATCAACAAGGTCGCAGACAGCACCTCCTCCAGCGCCTTGACATGCAGGCTGGCCATGGCCTTGCTGATACACAGGTAATTCGCAGCCTTGGTAAAAGAACCAAAATCGACCACCGCGAGAAATGTCTGAACCCGATTAAGATGAGAGTGCATGGTGATATGGCTCACTGTTAAATCCTGTCAAACACTGTTTTAAGCATCGTCATATCGACACTTCAAGTCTATCGCCCCTATGCTGCACGGCAAAGGGGATACACCATGAACTATCGCTATAAAATCGCGCTCATTTTTCTGATCGGCTTCTTTATTGACTGCATCAATATATTCATGTCCGCCGTGGCATTGCCAAGTATATCGGCAACTTTAAAAGTCAGTACTGCTTCCGTGGCATGGGTCGCCAATGCTTACATTCTCGGTTTGACGTTGATCATTCCGGTGAGCACCTGGCTGGCCGGACGTTTTGGCAGCCGGGAAATGCTCACCGCATCGATGCTGGTGTTTACAGGATCGGTATGGATGTGTGGATTGGCCGACAGCTTCCACGAACTGGTTATCTGGCGTTTCGTGCAAGGGGTTGGCGGTGGCTTGTTGATCCCGGTCGGCCAGGCGCTGACCTTCAACCTGTTTCAGGGCGAGCAGCGGGCGAAGATTTCCACGCTGGTGATGGCTGTCGCACTGATCGCGCCGGCGATTTCGCCGACCGTGGGCGGGATCATCGTCGACAGCAGCTCCTGGCGCTGGGTGTTCTACAGCAACATTCCGTTTTCGCTGATCGCCGCCGGGCTGTCGTGGTTCTGGATCAAGGAGACCAAACCGAGCAGTCTGCCACGTCCGGATATCAAAGGTCTGTTGCTGGTCAGCGCTGCACTCGCCAGTTTGTTGATGGGCATGTCGCTGTACGGCGGCGACTACCCGGCGCTGGCGGCGCTGGCCTGTGTAATGGCAGGCCTGATGTTCATCGCTTTGTACTTGCGGCACTACCGCCGTTGCGGCAACGCGATCATCGAACTGAGCCTGCTCAAAAGTAAAAAGCTCAGTACCTCGATCTTCATCTATTACGCGATTCCCGGTGTGTTCACCGGGGTCAACCTGATGAGCATTTTCTTCCTGCAGAACACCCTGCAGTTCAGCGCCAGGCTGACCGGAATGTTCATGATTCTCTACGCCATCGGCGCGTTCATCGCGATGACCATTTGCGGTCGAGTCTACAACCGGATCGGCGCCAAACGCTTGTTCACCCTCGGCATGCTGCTGCACAGCGCTGGCATCGCCACGCTGATGCTGGTGAATGCGCCATCGGATCTCTGGGTAATCGTCATCGCGTACAGCCTGATGGGGATCGGCGGCGGCATCGGCGCCAACACCGCGCAGACCACTTCACTGATGGACTTTGCCGGGGGCGATACACACAAGGCCAGTGTGATCTGGAACATCAACCGACAGATGTCCTTCAGCTTCGGTGCCGCGCTGTTTCTGATGATCTTCAACCTCCTGCTCAAGCAGCTCGACATCACGGCGGCCTACCACGCGACGTTTGCGATTGCGGCGCTGATCGGGTTGTTCCCGCTGTTTCAGATGAGCCAATTGAACCCTCCAAAGGAATGCCATGAACAACAACCTGGTTGAACAAGCACACCACAGTATTCATCACGTCCATGAACTGATTCATCGCGTGTTTACCGATGAAGACGGTGCCGGTGAAGCGACCCTTACACCGCTGATGGAGGTCTTTGCCGAGCACTTCAGCATGGTCACCACTTCAGCTGCAGTGATCGGACACGTTCAGGTCGAGCAGCTGTTCAAAGGCGCGGTCGGCGCCCGAAAAGGCCTTGAGATCATGATCAGCGATCTGCACACGGTCTGGCACGAAGGCGTGACCGTGGCGCTGCGCTACAAGGAAACCCATCGTCTGAATGACGTCGAAACGTCGCGCATCTCGCTCGCGATCCTGCGTGTTCAGCACGACCACGTCCAATGGGTGTATCTGCACGAAACGGATGTGCGCCCCGTCGCACCTGTTATTCGTATTTGATTGCTTGCCGGTCTGGCACGGAGTTCAACACGTTCGGTTTTCCGAACGTGACCTTGCAGTCGATTCGGTTAACCGGATCATTTGAGCGGACAAATAACGCCATAAATATTTAATTTCCTTACAAATCAACACGTTGACCTGTCTCGCCTGGCCTGGCACGAGTCATGCTCTACACTTCTTCGACGAATGCCTGTTGCGCCTCTTCAGGAGCCCACCAGCATTCGAAGCACAAAAGGGCCGACCAACTGGCTCCATAAAAAAAACAATGTCGAGGAAAATTTGATGCGCATCGTTCCCCATATCCTGGGCGCAGCCATTGCTGCCGCTCTGATCAGCACTCCGGTTTTCGCCGCCGAACTCACCGGCACCCTGAAAAAGATCAAAGAGTCCGGTGTCATCACCCTCGGGCATCGTGACGCTTCCATTCCGTTTTCCTACATCGCGGATGCTTCCGGCAAACCGGTCGGCTACTCCCACGATATCCAGCTGAAAATCGTTGAAGCCATCAAGAAAGACCTGGACATGCCCAACCTCCAGGTCAAATACAACCTGGTGACCTCGCAGACCCGTATCCCGCTGGTGCAGAACGGCACCGTGGACGTCGAGTGCGGCTCCACCACCAACAACGTCGAGCGTCAGCAGCAAGTTGACTTCTCCGTCGGCATCTTCGAAATCGGCACCCGTCTGCTGTCCAAGAAAGATTCGCCGTACAAAGACTTCACCGACCTGAAAGGCAAGAACGTCGTGACCACCGCCGGCACCACGTCCGAGCGCATCCTCAAGTCGATGAACGCCGACAAGCAAATGGGCATGAACGTCATCTCTGCCAAAGACCACGGCGAGTCCTTCCAGATGCTGGAATCGGGCCGCGCAGTTGCCTTCATGATGGACGACGCCCTGCTGGCAGGCGAAGCCGCCAAAGCCAAGAAAGCCGATGACTGGGCCGTCACCGGCACTCCACAGTCCTACGAAATCTACGGCTGCATGGTCCGCAAGGGCGACGAGCCGTTCAAAAAGGCTGTGGATGACGCCATCGTCGCCACCTACAAGTCGGGCGAGATCAACAAGATCTACGACAAATGGTTCATGGCACCGATCCCACCTAAAGGCCTGAACCTGAACTTCCCGATGAGCGACGAGCTCAAGGCCCTGATCGCCAATCCGACCGATAAAGCGGCTGACGACAAGAAGTCCTGATTTTCTGACTAACCTTATCTCCTGAGAGGGCCGCTGCCCTCCCAGGAGTTTGTCACTCCCTGCTGGCATTTTTGGAAACACTCGAACCGGTGGCTGTCGAGCCGGTGGCGTGTGCCCGACTTTCAAGTCGGGCGGGAACGGAGCTTCCCCAGGCGGGCACTTGTACATCGATCGATCTGAGGGGAGACCCTAATGAATTACAACTGGGACTGGGGCGTGTTCTTCAAGTCCACCGGCGTTGGCAGCGAGACCTATCTCGACTGGTACATCGCCGGCCTGGGCTGGACCATTGCCATCGCCATCGTGGCCTGGATCATTGCCCTGACACTGGGCTCGATCCTGGGTGTCATGCGCACCGTGCCGAATCGCATCGTATCGGGCATCGCGACTTGCTACGTCGAACTCTTCCGTAACGTGCCGCTGCTGGTTCAGCTGTTCATCTGGTACTTCCTGGTGCCCGATCTGCTGCCGCAAAACCTGCAGGACTGGTACAAACAGGACCTCAACCCGACCACTTCGGCTTTCCTCAGCGTCGTTGTCTGCCTGGGCCTGTTCACTACCGCTCGCGTTTGCGAACAAGTGCGCACCGGCATTCAGGCCCTGCCCAAAGGTCAGGAAGCCGCGGCCCGCGCCATGGGGTTCAAGCTGCCGCAGATCTACTGGAACGTGCTGCTGCCCCAGGCCTACCGGATCATCATTCCGCCGCTCACCTCGGAATTCCTCAACGTGTTCAAGAACACGTCCGTGGCCTCGCTGATCGGTTTGATGGAGCTGCTCGCGCAGACCAAACAGACCGCCGAGTTCTCTGCCAACCTGTTCGAGGCGTTCACCCTGGCGACCCTGATCTATTTCACCCTGAACATGAGCCTGATGCTGCTGATGCGTCTGGTCGAGAAGAAAGTCGCCGTACCGGGCCTGATCTCCGTAGGGGGTAAATGATGGAATTCGACTTCTCGGGCATCATCCCTTCCCTGCCGGGCTTGTGGAACGGCATGGTCATGACCCTGCAACTGATGGCGCTGGGCGTGATCGGCGGGATCATCCTCGGCACCATCCTGGCGCTGTGCCGTCTGTCCCACAGCAAACTGCTGTCGAACCTGGCCGGCGCGTACGTTAACTACTTCCGCTCGATCCCGCTGCTGCTGGTGATCACCTGGTTCTACCTGGCGGTGCCGTTCGTACTGCGCTGGATCACCGGCGAAGACACCCCGATCGGCGCATTCGCCTCGTGCATCGTGGCCTTCATGATGTTCGAAGCCGCGTACTTCTGCGAAATCGTCCGGGCCGGTGTGCAGTCGATTCCCAAGGGCCAGATGGGCGCAGCCCAGGCGCTGGGCATGACGTACGGCCAGATGATGCGTCTGATCATCCTGCCGCAAGCGTTCCGCAAGATGACCCCGCTGTTGCTGCAACAGAGCATCATCCTGTTCCAGGACACCTCGCTGGTTTACGCGGTCGGCCTGGTGGACTTCCTCAACGCCTCGCGTGCCAGCGGCGACATCATTGGCCGCTCCAATGAGTTCCTGATCTTCGCAGGTCTCGTGTACTTCACAATCAGCTTTGCCGCCTCGCTGCTGGTCAAGCGTCTGCAAAAAGGTTTGCCGTATGATCTCTATCAAGAACATCAACAAGTGGTATGGCGACTTCCAGGTACTGACTGATTGCAGCACCGAGGTCAAAAAAGGCGAAGTGATCGTGGTGTGCGGGCCGTCCGGTTCCGGCAAATCCACCCTGATCAAATGCGTCAACGCACTGGAACCGTTCCAGAAAGGCGACATCGTGGTCGATGGCACGTCCATCGCCAACCCGAAGACCGACCTGCCGAAACTGCGTTCGCGCGTGGGCATGGTGTTTCAGCACTTCGAACTGTTCCCGCACCTGACCATCACCGAAAACCTGACCATCGCGCAGATCAAGGTGTTGGGCCGCAGCAAGGAAGAAGCCACCAAAAAAGGCCTGCAACTGCTTGAGCGCGTCGGGCTGTCGGCCCATGCGCACAAGCATCCGGGCCAACTGTCCGGTGGTCAGCAACAGCGTGTGGCGATTGCCCGTGCGCTGGCGATGGACCCGATCGTCATGCTGTTCGACGAACCGACCTCGGCGCTCGACCCGGAAATGGTCAACGAAGTGCTCGACGTCATGGTGCAACTGGCCCACGAAGGCATGACCATGATGTGCGTGACCCACGAAATGGGCTTCGCCCGTAAAGTGGCGGACCGTGTGATCTTCATGGACGCGGGCAAAATCATCGAGGACTGCCAGAAAGAAGAGTTCTTCGGCGACATCAGCCACCGTGCCGAGCGGACACAGCACTTCCTCAACAAGATTTTGCAGCACTAAGCACCGGGCACTCGCTCGAGACCACACAAATCACCTGTGGGAGCGAGCTTGCTCGCGATGGCGGTCTGACATTCAACATCAATGTTGACTGGGCTGGCCTCATCGCGAGCAAGCTCGCTCCCACAGGGGGCGCCGGTGGTTCGTGATCAAGTGTTGTGGTTGACCCAAGGCATCTGTGATGAAATGCGACCCCTCTCTCCATCGCGCAGCGCCGCCATCACTCGCCGTGAAACCCCGTCTGATTCGCCATCTGTTCCTGCCGCCGCTGATCATCACCCTGATGATCGGACTGGGTTACGCCGGCTTCTGGATCAGTGAACACTACGGCATTCGCAGCCTCAGCGAGAACGGCCAGCGGCAGCTCGAACTGCACGCCCGCGCCGTCGAGAGCGAGATCAGCAAATACACCTACCTGCCCAGCCTGCTCGAACTCGAATCCAGTGTATCGAAACTGCTGGCCGACCCATCGCCGGAACACCGGCAAACGGTCAATGATTACCTTGAAGGCCTGAACCGGCGCAGCCGCAGTCGGGCTATCTATGTGATGGACACCACCGGTCGCGTCATGGCCACCAGCAACTGGCGCGATGTCGACAGTTACCTCGGTGAAGACCTGTCCTTCCGCGCCTATTTCCAGGACGCCATTCGCGGCCAGCCAGGTCGTTTCTACGGCATCGGCAGCACCAACGGCGAACCCGGTTACTACCTGGCCCACGGTCTGGAAGAGCACGGCAAGATCATCGGCGTTGCGGTGGTCAAAGTGCGCCTCGAAGCCATGGAAGAGCGCTGGCAGCGGGCGCGCCTCGAAGCGTTTGTCAGCGATGAAAACGGCATCATCATCCTCTCCAGCGATCCGGCGCGGCGCCTGAAGTCAGTCGTGCCGTTGAGCGACGAGACCAAGGAAAAACTCGCCCGCAGCCTCCAGTACTACTGGTTCCCGCTGAACGAACTGCAACCGCTGGCCCGTGAAACCCTGGCCGAAGGCGTGGAAAAACTGACCTTCCCGGCCAACAGCGAAGTGGAGTCCGACGAAGAGGACATCAGCTACCTGGCCCAGACCCGGCCCCTGAGCGACACGCCGTGGAATTTCACCCTGCTCACGCCGCTGCAGGATTTGCGCCGCGAGGCGATCAACCAAGGAATTCTGGTGGCGGTGGCCTTTGCTCTGGTGGCGTTCCTGCTGATTGCCTGGAACGAGCGGCGCAAGGTCATCGCCACCCGCCTCGCCGCCCGGGAAGCCTTGCAGGAAGCCAACAATCAACTGGAGCGTCGGATTACCGAACGCACCACCGACCTGCGCGCCAGCAACGAGCGGCTCAAAGGTCAGATCCGCGAGCGCCGACAGGCTGAAGAGACGCTGCGCCGCGCCCAGGATGAACTGGTGCAAGCCGGCAAACTCGCGGCCATCGGCCAGATGTCGACCAGCATTGCCCATGAATTGAACCAGCCATTGGCAGCGCTGCGCACCTTGTCCGGCAACACCGTGCGCTTTCTGGAGCGCGGTCAGCTGGATGTCGCCAGCACCAACCTCAAGACCATCAACGAATTGATCGACCGCATGGGCCGCATTACCGCCAGCCTGCGCTCCTTCGCCCGTCGTGGTGACGACAAAGGCCAGGCCTGCCTCGGTAAAGCCGTGGACGCGGCCTTGCAACTGCTCGGCGGTCGGGTGGAAAGTGTTCATCTGCAACTGCATCGGGAGTTTTCCGATGTGCAGGTGCAGATTGACCAGACCCGCCTCGAACAGATTCTGGTCAACCTGATCGGCAATGCCCTCGACGCCATGCAAGCCCAGCCGGTGCCGGAACTGTGGCTGGAAGGCGACGAATTCGACGGCAAATATCGCCTGCGCGTGCGCGACAACGGCCACGGCATTGACGCCGAAGCGCGCAAGCACCTGTTCGAACCGTTCTTCACCACCAAACCCGGCGAACAAGGGCTGGGCCTCGGCCTGACCCTGTCCGCCAGCCTGGCCGCCGCCACGGGCGGACATTTGGGTGTCGAACACCCGGCCAGCGGTGGTACCACCTTCGTCCTCAGTTTACCGTTGGTAAGCCCCATTCTCGCCGAGCCAATATGAACAACGACCTTAGTGTGCTGATCGTCGAAGACGACCCTCATGTACTGCTCGGCTGCCAACAGGCGCTGACCCTGGAAGACATTCCCTGCGTCGGAGTCGGCAGCGCCGAAGAAGCGCTGGAACGTGTCGGCGACAACTTCGCCGGTATTGTCATCAGCGACATTCGCCTGCCCGGCATCGATGGCCTGGAACTGCTGAACCGGCTCAAGGCCCGCGACCGCAGCCTGCCGGTGGTGCTGATTACCGGTCACGGCGACATCTCCATGGCGGTCGGCGCGATGCAAAAAGGCGCCTATGACTTCATGGAGAAACCCTTCTCCCCGGAACGTCTGGTGGACGTTGCACGCCGTGCATTGGAACAACGCAGCCTCGCCCGCGAAGTGTCTTCGTTGCGCCGGCAATTGGCCGAGCGCGACTCGCTGGAAGGCCGGATCATCGGCCGTTCGCCGGCCATGCAGAACTTGCGCGAGTTGATCGCCAACGTCGCCGACACCTCGGCCAACGTGTTGATCGAAGGCGAGACCGGCACCGGTAAAGAACTGGTCGCGCGTTGCCTGCATGACTTCAGTCGCCGCCACACCAAACAATTCGTCGCGCTGAACTGCGGCGGCTTGCCGGAGAACCTGTTCGAAAGCGAAATTTTCGGTCACGAGGCCAACGCCTTCACCGGCGCCGGCAAGCGGCGAATCGGCAAGATCGAACACGCCGACGGCGGCACGCTGTTCCTCGACGAAGTCGAAAGCATGCCCCTGCCGTTGCAAATCAAATTGCTGCGGGTGTTGCAGGAACGCACCCTCGAACGCCTCGGCTCGAACCAGAGCGTGGCGGTGGATTGCCGGGTGATCGCGGCCACCAAATCCGACCTCGCCGAAACCAGCAAGGCCGGCGAATTCCGCAGCGACCTGTATTACCGCTTGAACGTGGTGACCCTGGAACTGCCACCGTTGCGCGAACGGCGCGAAGACATCCTGCAATTGTTCGAGCACTTCCTGCAGCAGTCCTCCCTGCGCTTTGATCGCGCAGTGCCAGAACTGGACAACCAGACCCTGTCGAACCTGATGAGCCACGACTGGCCGGGCAATGTGCGGGAACTGCGCAACGTCGCCGAGCGCTTCGCCCTCGGCCTGCCGGCCTTC
Source organism: Pseudomonas sp. S2_B07 (assembly GCF_054668435.1). NCBI lineage: Bacteria > Pseudomonadati > Pseudomonadota > Gammaproteobacteria > Pseudomonadales > Pseudomonadaceae > Pseudomonas > Pseudomonas sp. S2_B07. The sequence continues at coordinate 4,967,564 of NZ_CP162769.1, read as the reverse complement.
AAGAAAACCGGGGCCAGTGGCAGCAATCAGGGCCTGGCGTTCGCCGAAGCGGTGGAAGCCTTCGAACGCACCTTGCTCGGCGACGCCTTGCAACGCAGCGGCGGCAACCTGACCCAGGCCAGCCTGGAACTGGGCATGGCCAAGACCACGCTGTTCGACAAAGTCAAAAAGTACGGGCTGAGCCACTGATGGATTTGATGCTCAAAGCGGCACTGGGTGCGGCGGTTGTATTGATTCTGGCGGCGCTGGCCAGGACCAAAAACTATTACATCGCCGGGCTGGTGCCGTTGTTTCCGACCTTTGCCCTGATTGCGCATTTCATCGTTGGCAAAGGGCGCTCGGTGGAAGATTTGAAGACCACCATCGTGTTTGGGATGTGGTCGATCATTCCGTACTTCGTTTACCTGGCGACGTTGTACGTGATGGTGGACCGGATGCGGTTGGAGGCTTCGTTGGCCGTGGCGGCAGTGGGTTGGTTGATCGCGGCCACCGTCCTCGTCACTGTCTGGGTCCGCCTCCACTCCTGACACCTCGCAATTCCCAGTGGGATCTCCATCAGGCTCACTGGCCCGGCCCTTGCATTTACCACCCAAAGCCCTCCCGGCCGGTCTTCATGTTCGATGACGCCGGTGTCCGGGAGGATCCGCCAAGGGTGAATCCTGACCGTGCCTATCCTAGATCCCGACCTGACCGTCACTGTCATTCTGCTGGTCGCCTTTTCCATCGTGCTGGACGTCATCGGCCAGCTCTGTTTCAAGCTCGGCCTGGACCGTTTGCCGGAACTCGAAGGCGGGTTCCGGCTGAACGCCTTTTGGGGCCAGGTGTTCAACGCACCGCTGCTGTGGTGCGGAATCGGCGCTTATGCGCTGGAGTTTTTCGTCTGGCTTGAAGCCTTGTCCCGCGCCCCGCTGAGCCTGTTGTTCCCGGCCGGAGCGCTGGCCTATTGCGGCGTGGTGCTGGCGGGCAACGTGGTGCTGGGCGAAACCGTCAGCCGCCGACGCTGGCTGGCAACCTTGGTGATTACGGTGGGCGTGATGCTCGTGTGTGCCGGCCATGCCTGATTCCAGACCGATGGATTGGCTGCACGGGCGGCTCGGTACCGTGGTGCTGTGGGCGCTGCTGATTGTTCTGGAAAGTGCCGGGCAGATTGCGACCAAGGTCGGCGGCGATCAATTGGGGCAGATGACGTTCACCCTGCAATGGCTCCAGGCCGTGGTGGTCGACCCCGGCGTACTGAGTGCCGTGGGCTGCGGTATCGGGGCATTTTTTGTGTGGATGCTGATTTTGCGGCGCAGCAGTTTGTCGCTGGCGTTTCCACTCAGTTCATTGGTGTTTGTCGGGGTTCTGCTCGGCTCGTGGCTGGGGTTGGGGGAGCAGATCAGCGGGCTGCACTGGCTGGGGGTGGCGGTGATTATTGGCGGGATTGCGTTGCTGGCTGAAGGTGAAGAAACCTGAGACCTCACTTCTCCCACAGGGATTGCGCGTCCCGGTCACTGGAACTTGTAAGCAATAGCCGCCTGCACTGCCCCCTGATTGCTATCCCCAACCTGTTTGACGATGCTGCTATCCGCCGCCGAACCCGTCAGGTGTATCCAGCTCGCACTGGTCAGCAACGACCAGTGCGGCGCCAGCGGAAACTCAAAGCTCTGGGTCAGCGCCACATTCTGCCAACCGCCCCCAGCGTTATACGACCGAACCCCGGAAGCCAACGACTCATCCCCACTCACACCAAAAAACGCCTGATTCTGCCGGGCATTGGCGAAGTGCGCCGTCACATTGGAGCTGCCAATCACCCCGCCCCCCACGGGATAACCCACCTCCCCGCCGACCCGGCCCAACACCCCGCCACGGGCGCCGACCGCTTGCCCGACCGAGGCAAACACCCGCCAGAAATCAGCCGGCGCGTACTGCACAAATCCACCCACTTCGCCCATGTCCGGCACGTCGTGCAAGCCTTGCAGCTCACCGTTGGCAGTCCGTCCCGGCAGGTAATTTACGAACGGTCCGGCGCTGAAACCGTTGGCCTTCAACGCATTCCAGGTCAGGCCGTCATCCGTGTTGAGGCTGACATCCCCCCAATCCAGATCTAGGTACGGCACCGGCCGCACTTCGTAGCGACTGCCGCTCGGATCGTGTGGCTGATAGCTGAGACCCGCCCCGGCCTCGCCGGTAATGCCAGCCGCTGAAACACTGGCCGACAGGCACGTCAGCGCGGTGAATAGAACAACAGTGATCCTCGACATGAGGCCATTCCTTGTACGGGACAGGCGCGCATCAATCCCCTTTTCACCTCCCCCGCGCAAGCACTCATGTTGTTTGTAGCGACCTACAAAAATTGTAGCTTCGCAGCACCCAACTCCTGCAAAAACCCCAGCACTGCTGGGCCAAACCCGGTTGGCACAGTCTCTGCTCTATCCCTTTGGCAAGCGCAGACAGCGCGCAACGCCCAATAGGTACTGCAGATGATTGACTGGCATATCGTGTGTGATTTCGACGGGACCATCACCCGCACCGACGTGATCGACAGCATCCTCCAACGTTTTGCCGACCCGAGTTGGGAAGCGATCGAAAACGAGTGGCTGGCCGGCAATATCGGTTCCCGTGAATGCCTCAGCCGCCAGCTCGCGCTGGTCAAGGCCACACCCAATGAACTGCTCGGGTTCTTCGACTCCATCGAGATCGACCCGGACTTCCCCGACTTCGTCGACCACACCATCGGCCTCGGCGCTTCGTTTGAAGTGGTCAGCGACGGCATCGAACAAGGCATCGCCCGGATTCTGGCGCGCAACTATGTGAGCCTGTTGCCGATCCTCGCCAACCGCTTGCGTCAGCTCGACCACGACAGCTGGCGCATCGATTTCCCCCACGCCAGCGACGCCTGCCGCGCCGCTTCCGGCAACTGCAAATGCAAATCCACCCCCAGCACTAAACGCGTGCTGGTGATCGGCGATGGCCAGTCCGACATGTGCGTCGCCGCCACCGCCGATTTCGTGTTCGCCAAGGATCGCCTGGCCGAGCACTGCGAGCGCAACGGCATTCCTCACGCGCGCTTCGACAGCTTCGCCGAACTCCCCGCGTTGCTGGCCCTGCTTCCCAACGCCAGCGCTGCCAATGCCGAAACTTTCAACACAGAAAATCAGGAACTCTTCCACCATGTCTGATAGCCGAATCGCCACCCCTGAAGACCAGATCCTCCTGGATAAAGAAGCCAAATACTGCTCGTACGGCGACACCGTTCACTACATCGACCCGCCGCGTATTTTCAGCCGTTGCAAAGGCTCCTACGTCTGGGACACCGAAGACCAGGCCTACCTCGACCTGCAAATGTGGTACTCGGCCGTCAACTTCGGCTACGCCAACCCACGCCTGAACACTGCACTGAAACAACAGATCGACACCCTGCCGCAGATCGCCAGCCAGTACCTGCACAAAGGCAAGATCGAGCTCTCGGAAATGATCGCGGTCGATGCCAAGAAGAAGTTCGGCCTCGACGGTCGCGTGCACTTCAACGTCGGCGGTTCGCAGTCCATCGAGGACTCGCTGAAAGTCGTGCGCAACGCCACCAACGGCAAAAGCCTGATGTTCGCCTTCGAGGGCGGTTACCACGGCCGTACGCTGGGCGCCTCGTCGATTACCTCCAGCTACCGCTATCGCCGCCGCTATGGCCACTTTGGCGAGCGCGCCAATTTCATCCCGTTCCCGTACCACTTCCGAGGCCCGAAAGGCATGACCAAGGAAGAGTACGGCAGCCAGTGCGTGCAGCAATTCGCCCGCCTGTTCGAGACCGAATACAACGGCGTCTGGGACCCGAAAGTCGGCCAGAGTGAATACGCAGCCTTCTACGTCGAGCCGATCCAGGGCACCGGCGGCTACGTGATTCCGCCGATGAACTTCTACAGCGAACTCAAGCATGTGCTGGATCAGCACGGCATCCTGATGGTGGTCGACGAAATCCAGATGGGTTTCTACCGCACCGGCAAGCTGTGGTCGATCGAGCACTTCGACGTCAAACCGGACGTCATCGTCTTTGGCAAAGCCTTGACCAACGGCCTCAATCCGCTGGGCGGCATCTGGGCCAAGGAAGAGCTGATCAACCCGAAAATCTTCCCGCCAGGTTCGACCCACTCGACCTTCGCCTCCAACCCGTTGGGCACGGCGGTGGGCCTGGAAATGTTCAAGATGACCAGCGAGTTCGACTACGGCGCCATGGTGATGAACAAGGGCAAGTACTTCCTCGAAGGCCTGAAAGACTTGCAGAAGCGCTACCCGATCATCGGCGACGTCGACGGCCTGGGCCTGGCCCTGCGCTGCGAAATCTGCGGCCCGGACGGTTTCACACCGGACAAGGCGACCCTGGATTTCATGGTCGAAGAAGGCATGAAGGGCGACATCGAAATCGACGGCAAACGCCTCGGTTTGATTCTCGATGTGGGCGGTTACTACAAAAACGTGATCACCCTCGCGCCTTCGCTGGAAATCAGCTACCCGGAAATCGACCTCGGCATCGCCCTGCTCGACCGCTTGCTTGATCGGGCCATGAAACGATGAATGCCGCAGAGATCGACATGGGCGAAGGCAGCGCCGGTTTCGTTCTCGGCTCAGGGGAGGTCGCGGTGTTGTTGATCCACGGCCTCACCGGCACCCCGACGGAGTTGCGTCGGGTGGCCATGGGCCTGGCCAAGGCCGGGTGCACGGTGTATGTGCCGACCCTGGCCGGCCATTGCGGGAACAACGCCGACCTGCAAGCCACCGGTTGGCGCGACTGGTATGAGAGCGCGCGCAACACCTTCGTTGGCGTGCGACGCAAGCACCCGCATGTGTTCGTCGGCGGTCTGTCCATGGGCGCGGTGTTGTCGATGTACCTGGCCGCCGAACATCCGGGGCAGATCGAAGGGTTGTTGCTGTACTCGACGACCCTGCGCTACGACGGCTGGAACATGCCCTGGGTGGCGAAATTGAGCAGCCTGGTGATGTCGATTCCCTACGGCGTGCACCTGTGCCGCTTCAACGAAAAATCACCGTTCGGCATCAAGGACGAACGCTTGCGCGCCATCGTTGAACGACAGATGAAGGCCGGTGAAAGCAGCAATGCTGGACTGCTGACCATGTCCGGGGTCAGTGTTCGCGAACTGCATCGGCTGGTGGCGGCGGTGAAAAAACGCATGCCGCAGATCACCACTCAGGCGTTGGTGCTGCACTCGAAGGAAGACGACATCACCAGCGCATGGAATGCCGATTACGTGGAGCGAAAACTCGGTGGTCCGGTGGTAAAGGTGCTGCTCGACGATTGCTATCACATGATCACCGTCGACCTGCAATACCGCCGCGTGGTGGAGCTGAGCGCCGATTTCATCCAGCACCGTTTCATGCAACAAGGCTACGCCCCGCAACCCGTGCGCAAGGAATATCGCCAATTGGCCTGAACACGACCTGTAGTTGACTCATGTAGCCGCTGGCGAAGCCTGCGGCTACAGGGATCGGTGGCGCCTTTTCCGGGGCGAAGTCGGCTACTGTATTGAAACGGTTTATCCAATCGGACCTGCTGCGATAAGCGAAACCCAATGCCTAAAGAATCACCCGTCATCGCCCGACCGTTCACCCTCTCCGGCTGGAGCCTGCAGCGCAAACTGGTGCTCGCCTTCTGGTTGGTCAGCGTGATCCCGACCATGATCGCCGCCGAACTGGCCGCCACCACGCTGTCGCAGATTTTCGACAGCAACGTGCGCATCTGGCTGCAGGAATCGACCAAGATTGTCGAAGACGAAATCAGCGAAATTCTCCACGAAAACGCCCGAGCGGCGCAGTTGTTCCTGCGATATACCCGCCCGCCCACGGATCGACTATCGACCCGACACGATCAACTGACCGCCGACATCGCTGACTCGATGGGCATCGACGTGGTGGCCCTGGTGCGTAACAGCGATCACCAAGTGCTGTTCAGCACCGTCTCCGACGACATCACCCGCCAGATCAGCACCGCCCCCAAAGCGGTGTTGCAGACCCTGCAAGTCGGCGGCGTGGCAACCGGCACGGTGGTCTCGACCTTCGAGACCGAACAGCAAGGCATCGACTACAAACTGGTGGTCGCCACTTACCTGGACAGCAGTTTCCTCACCAGTGTGGCCGATGTGCATTCCCTTGATTTGCGCTTGTACCTGGCCAAGGCCAATGACTTTTCGGAAGTCTTCTCGACCCAGCGCTTCGAAGATCACCCGGCGACTGTGCCGGAGAACATCGAACAGATCCTGCGCACCACCAAGCAACCCATCGAACAATTCACCAACCGCTACAGCGGTATCTATCAGCCGATATTCAACGAAAACGGCCAGTTGCAAGGCGTGATTTTCAGTGGCCTGCTGCGCCACTCCAGCCTGGTCGGGCTGGTGAACCAGAGCAACCTGTTCATCCTGATTTTTCTGCTCAGTTCGGCGGCGTCCCTGGCGGTCGGCTGGCTGGTGTCGCAGCGCCTGACCAAGCCGTTGCGCGGCCTGGCTAAAGGCGTGCAAGCGGTGATTGCCGGTGATTACCGCCAACGCCTGGTGGTCACCGGCGGCGACGAACTGGCGGAACTGAGCAGCACCTTCAACCACATGAGCGAACGCCTCGGCGAGTTGCAACACCTGGAATCACAGCTGCGCCGTCGCGACCGTCTGCATGCACTGGGCGAAGTGGCGATGGGCCTGGCCCATGAAATCCGCAACCCGCTGGGCATCATCAAAACCGCCACGCAATTGCTGCACCGGCGCGCCGATTTGCCCGAGACCGACAAGCGTCACCTGGAATACGTGGTCAGCGAAGTCAGCCGCATCAACGACCTGATCACTGACTTTCTCGACTTCGCCAAGCCCAGCGCACCGATGCGCTCGACACAACTGGCGCGTCCGCTGGTGGATGAGCTGATCGGCTTCTGCGCCCCGGAACTGGCCAGCCACCACATCGAGGTGCGCATCGACGACCAAGCGCCGGCCGCGACCCTATATGCCGATGCGCGGCAACTCAAGCAGGCCGGGCTGAACCTGATCGTCAATGCCATCGACGCCATGCCCGAGGGCGGTCGCCTGACGGTCGGGATCAGCAGCGAACAGCACTACACCGTCATTCGCATCAGCGACACCGGCCAGGGCATCGCCCCGGACATGCTCGAACGGATCTTCACGCCGTTCGTCACCACCAAGGCGTCCGGTACCGGGCTGGGTCTGGCCAAGGTCTTCTCGATCATGGAAAGTCATGACGGACGCATCGAATGCGTCAGTGAAAAAGAGGCCGGGGCGACCTTCACCTTGTACATCCCGGCCAACGACGAACACTTCGACAGGGGCAGTGATGACACATAACGTACTGGTGGTCGACGACGAACCCAAACTGTGCGACCTGCTGGCATCGGCCTTGAGTCAGAGCGGCATTCAGGTGTTCACCGCCAGCAATGGCCTGCACGCACTCAAGGTGCTGGAGTGCGATGACATCGACCTGGTGATCAGCGACTGGCGCATGCCCGGCATGGACGGCCCGCAATTGCTCGCGGAAATCAAAACCCGCTACCCGCACTTGCCGGTGATCGTCATGACCGCCTACAGCACGGTGAAAAACGCCGTGCAGTCAATGCGCAACGGTGCCTTCGACTACATCGCCAAGCCGTTCGACATCGACGAACTGGACATCACCGTCAACAAAGCCCTGCAATTTCGCGACATCCTCAAAGACAACCAGCGCATGCGCGCCGAGCTCGACGAACACCAGCAGATCGACAGCCTGATCGGCGACAGCCCGAACTTCCGCCGGGTGCTGCACGCCATCGACTCGGTGCGTGAAAGCAACGCGACCATCCTGCTGACCGGCGAGAGCGGCACCGGCAAGGAAATGGTCGCCCGCGCCATCCACAAACACGGCAATCGCGCGGACAAGCCCTTCGTCGCGGTGAACTGCGCGGCGATTCCGGAAGGCCTGCTGGAAAGTGAAATGTTCGGCCACCGCAAAGGCGCGTTTACCGGCGCCGTGGCGGATCGGGTCGGGCGTTTCATGCAGGCGGACAAAGGCACGCTGTTTCTCGATGAAATCGGTGAAATGCCGCTGGCCTTGCAGGCGAAAATCCTGCGGGCGTTGCAGGAGCGAGTGATCGAACCGGTGGGCGATCCGCGCGAGCGCAAAGTGGATGTACGGGTGATCGCGGCGACCAACAAAAACTTGCTGGAGGCGGTGGCGAACAAGGAGTTTCGCGAAGACCTTTACTACCGCCTCAATGTGTTCCCGATTCCGTTACCGGCGCTGCGCGAGCGGGTCGAAGACATCGCGCCACTGGCCCGGCATTTCGCCCAAACGCTGGGGGTCACGGCGGGCAAACGCATCACCGGTTTCAGCGCCGAGGCGTTGCAGGCAATGGCCAATTATTCGTGGCCGGGGAATATTCGAGAACTGCAAAACTGCGTGGAACGCGCGACCATCGTCGCGTCGGCGGCGGTGATTGAAGAGGAGGATCTGCCGGCGTATTTGTTTGCGTCACAATCGGCTGACCGTGGTGTTCTGGTTGCGGAGGGCAGCGTGCCGGCGGACCTGGAAGCGGCACTGGCGCAAGTGGAGAAATCCTACATTCTGGCGGCGTTGGCGCAGAGCAATGGCGTGCAGGCGGCGGCGGCGCAGTTGATCGGCATCTCCGAGCGCAGCTTTTGGTATCGGCTGAAAAAGCTCGGCATCCACGTCGACAAAATCGTCCGCTGAATCTTGTGGGGGCGGCCTCGCTCCCACAAGGTCGCATCAATGCCCGTAAACCTTCTGCAACTGCGCTTGGGTCAACGCGTCCTCAAACGGCACCGGCACCGATTTCACTGCCCCGTAAAGGTTGCGATAACGCCAGTAACTGCCATTGTTGGCCAATTGATAGCCCCGCTCGACCACACGCTGGCCATCGAGGCTATAACGCAAGGTTTCCTGGGCTGCCGCTGGCGGTGTCGGTTGCATCAGGTCGGTGGACAGAACGCGCATCGATTCATCGATACACTCGTCGAGCACCGCCGTGACCTTCGCCAAATCGAGGCTGCCGTCATCGATGCATTCCTTGCCACAGCGCCGAATCGGCTGGCTGACGACTTCGATGCGCATGCGATACAGCGCCGAACCGGCAATGTCCTGGACTTGCACCTGATTGATCAACACAAAGCTGCCACGATCCGGGGTCAGCATCAGCTTGGGTTCAATCACCAGCCGCGCGGTGACCTGCCCCTCTCCCTGCTTGAACCCGGCCACTTGCGATGCCTGTTGATAACGCTGTTGCAGACGCTCCTGCAACGGAACGCCTGCCAGTAAGTCGGCCATCGGTCGCGCCTCGTTGAGCGCGGCTTTTTCCGCGTCGCGCTGCAAGCTGCCGCTGCCCATCTGGGTGTTGATCAGGCTGGCCAACAACAAGCCTGCCACCCCGGCACTGTTGCCTGAACTGGCCACCAGATTCTGACTCGATGAAGCTGCTTGCAGGGCGGCCTTAGAGTCAATCACGGTGCTGGCACCGACAAAGGTTCGCGGCAGCTGCACGTCGACCTTAAGCCCGTGGGCCTGCACGTAAGGCAAGGCACTTTGATCCTTGAAACCGGCCTCAGGGGCCGGTTTTTGCGCACACCCGGCCAGCATCAGCAGGGCCAGGGCACCGGCCACCGTGGGCAGACGCATCATTGCGCGAACGGGGTGATCATTTGCTGACGGCTATTGTCCATTGCCTGATAGAACGCGTTGGACAGGTTGGCATAGGTCGGCTCGTCCCACTCGCCCTGGGCGGCCTGGGTAGCGACAAAGGGTTTGAACCACAACAGTTTGTTGTCGGCCAGATCGATCACCATGCCCTGCCCGCCCACCTGCGCCATCGGCACGCTGGTCGGCACGACGCTGTAGTAGCTGCGGGTAGCGCCGGTGGCGTAGACATTCACCAGCAGCAGGCGATCGACGCCGTAGGCGTTCTTCACCGGCGTCATGTCCCGGGTCATGTAGCCTTCGCGGAAACTGGTTTCCTTATAGGCCTTCAAGTCGACCGGCTCGTTGATCCGTTTGGCTTTGTAACCCTTGGCCTGCAGTTTGGCGACAATCACATCCGGCAAGGTTTTAAGATCGCTCACTTGCCATTTTTCGACGTTGTCACTGAGTTTGCTGTTTACGCCCTTGTTGATGGCGTAATCGATAATCCCCTGATTGCCGGTCAACGCCAGCACCGGTTCCGGCACCACTGTAATCGCCACGCCGATAGTCGGTTCCTTGGCATCCCAGAATTGCTGGTCCAGCGGTACAGGAGGTTGCACGTGAGCACAGCCAGTGAGGGTCAGGCAGGCGAGCACTGTCAGCGCAGCCCAGGTGCGTAGAGCGTGAAAAGTCATGGATCAAGTCCCTATGATTATTAGCGGTGCTGTCTGTGTCGGCAGCACCACGAACAACTGTAGTGGCACATTGATATTTTTTGCCCAGCCGTCGTCAGTTGACCGTTCCGCCCTTCGCCTCACTCATGATCTGCCGGATCGCCCCGACAAATGTCTCCACCGGCTGCCCGCCAGTGACGGCGTACTGCCCGTTGAACACCACCGTCGGCACTGAACTCACGCCACGGGTCAGCCACAACTTCTCTTCCGCCACCACCTCTTTGGCGTATTCACCCGACGCCAGAATCGCCTCGGCCCGTTGCCGATTGAGGCCGACGCTTTCAGCAATCTGCGCCAACTGCCCGTGATCGGACGGGTTGCCGCCGTCGGTGAAATACGCCTTGAACAGCGCCTCTTTCAGGTTGAACTGCAAGCCTTCCAGCCCTGCCCAATACAGCAAGCGATGAGCATCAAAGGTGTTGTAGATGCGGCTATTGCCGTCGGTGCGAAACGCAAACCCGACCTCGGCGCCACGGGCGCGGATCATTTCGCGGTTCTTCTGCGATTGCTCGGGCGTCGAGCCGTATTTTTCGCTGATGTGTTCGGTGATGTTCTGCCCTTCGGGGCCCATCTTCGGATTCAGCTCGAACGGCTGGAAGCGGATCTCGGCCTGGACCTCATCGCGCAGAATCTCCAGCGCCCGGGTCAGGCCGTACAGGCCGACAACGCACCAGGGGCAGGACACATCGCTGACGAAATCGATTTTCAAAGGGGTACTCATCACACACCTCGCTGGCTGAATTGTGCGGGAAAGCTGGAACGATACACCTGACTGAGCCGAGGTGGCAGCCGGGCTTGCCCGCAATGGCGGTGTATCTGTCGACATCTGCTGTGACTGACACACCGCCATCGCGGGCAAGCCCGGCTCCCACAGGTTTTGCAGTGTTTTGGAGCGTGTGTTTAGTTCTGTTTAGGGTTACTTCCTGAAAGCTACAGCGCCTTGCGCCGTCGCCTACAACCACGTCAGAATCCGCCGGCTTGTGCGCCTGGAGGGCCGTCGGTAACTTGGTCCTGTCACTGATTTCCAGTGATCGGGTTTAGTAGCCCGGGTAGGTTTTATTGGATGCACAAGTGTCATTCAGTCAGGTATCCGCCTGCACTTGATGGTGGCTGTGCGCTTGGCGCCCTCGGGCGCGCCGGTTTGATTCCTCCCGGTCTACTAACCTGCGCACAGCCGCCACCCATTCCGTTTAGTAGCGAGAAGGTAGCGGCTCTACTAGAGGAATTTACATATGTTCAAAGTAACGTCGAACCCACCGGAAACCGACGACGTTTCCCCCTACGAAACCCCAGCGTCCAAAAAACTCAACAAAGCCGCCGACCGCGCCCTCGATTACTACCTCAAACCGGTCATCCCCAAAGACACCCCGCGCAAACCCGGCACGATCTACTTCGTCGCCCCCGACACCGACCACGAAACCCTGCTGGTCAATGCCAGTGAATCCCTGGCGTCAGCGAGCGTGCTGTTGAGCAACTACGCCGCAACGGTTGACGGCACCCAGCGCAACACCGTGCTTGGCATTCAGAACTCCGTCATGTTGGACGAACTGGCGGTGAACCTGATGCTGGATAACGTCGTCCCCACGTAATACAAAACAGGCTCGCTCCTACAGTTTGGATGGGGGTTACAGGAGATTGGGGGATGGAACCGGGTCGATCTGCGCCCAATGCGAAGTGTCTTCGCGGTGGGTCTGCAAGTACGGCAACACCGCCGCCAGCAGCGGTGCCTTGAACGCTTCCTGGAAGCGATGCGCCAACCCCGGAATCAGCACCAGTTGACTGCCCCGAATGTGCGCCGCCAGATGCACGCCATGCATCACCGGCAACAACGGATCAGCCGTGCCGTGCACCACCAGCGTCGGCACGCGCAAGTGGTTGAGCAAATCCACACGACTGCGCTCGGCGAGGATCGCCATGATCTGACGCTTCACGCCTTCGGGGTTGAACGCCCGGTCGTAGGACAGCGCCGCTTGATGCAGCAATGCTTCGCGGTCATCCGTCACGGAAGGACTGCCCAGCGCCGCGAGCAAGTCCGCCTGCTGTTCCAGCGCCACTTCCCGATTCGGCGCGCCGCGGCGCGACAATAACTGCACCAGCGCCGCACTCGGCGCCGGTAAGCCTTCGGCCCCGGAACTGGTCATGATCAGCGTCAGGCTTTCCACACGCTGCGGCGCCATCGCCGCCATGTGCTGGGCAATCATCCCGCCCATGCTCGCGCCCAAAACGTGGAATTGTTCAACGTGCAGCGCGTCCATCAAACCCAATGCATCGTCGGCCATGTCGGTCAGGGTGTACGGCGCCGACACCGGCAAGCCGAGTTTGTAGCGCAAGGCTTCGAAGGTCAGGTTGGCCTCGGCCGGGGTCTGGCGCCAGGTGGACAGGCCGACATCACGATTGTCGTAACGAATCACCCGAAACCCCTGCTGACACAGCGCCACCACCACCTCGTCCGGCCAATGAATCAACTGCCCGCCCAGGCCCATCACCAGCAACAACGCAGGGTCCGACGCACGGCCGATGCTCTGGTACGCCAGGCTCACCTGCGCCAGATCAACGTGTTCGGTGGGTACGTTGACATCACAACGAGACGCCGCGAAAGACGGCAGGCCGAACAGCAGCGCGGCCAAAAAGACAATTCTTGAAAAAAATCCAGTACCCATGAAAAACACCAAAACGCAGAACCCCAGTAGAGCGCGAGTCTGATGAAGTTTGTTCAAGCGCGCTGCCACAGTTACGTGACAGTTTGATGAAGAGTGCTGAACGGTCGCGAGATGCGTCGACCGCTACCGCTGGTCAGAAAACAGTCTGAACCTGTTATTTCTGACAGTAGCCAGTCGGCGACTTTAAGCGTGCAATCTGCCTCTGACGCGACACCACCGAACCGGTTCGCGCGCGTGTGTGGATTGGAGAACGTCATGACGGCACTGTTCATTTACTCGCCACAACAACTGGCGGCGCTGCAAAAGGAAAGCCCGCAACAACAGGTCGATGTGTTTGCCGAGGTCAGGTCCAATGGCCTGTTCACGGAGGATGGCGTACTCAGAATATTCCCGATCATGATTGCTGGCTGGCATGCGGTCGACTACCCCCGGGCCTTGCGTGGGGTCAACGCCGATGAAACCGCCGGCCCCGGACTGGGGTGGTGGGTGCTTTTCCCCTCCTACACGTTAATGGACGCGTTTGACACGCTGCGCCTGTATTTAGGCAAGCGATTGCTGCCCGGTGAGGAGCCGGATCCGGCAGACACCGGCCAACTGATCAAGACTGTCATTGTCCCTGTCGATCACGGTCACCAGAACATCGCCAGCGTCATCGCAAGGATCACTGTCGAAAAACCGGGTATCCATCACCTGTGGTACACCGTCGAGCGTACCAGCGGGAATGGCCCGGAACGCTCGGACCCCATCACCGTATGGTTCAAGCCGACCTTCCCGGACAGCCTCGATCCAACCGGTCAATCCAGTGAGCGCGTGCCTCTTGAAGCCCCACGCTTCCCGCAGGTGATTGATAAAGAGATGGCCGGCGCCGGTGTTGACTTCATCATCCCTGCCTGGCCAGTCATGACTTCGGGCGACCGGATCAAACTGATGATCGATACCCAGATCGTCGAATTCGTCATCACTGCCGAACACGTCGGTCAGGACATCGTGGTGTTCGTCTCCTCGACGATCCTCAAGTCGATCGGCCCGGCCGACCCGCTGCTGGTGAGTTACACCCTTCATGACCAGGTACACAACAGCAGTTTGACGTCCAACATCGGCGTGGGTGCGCTGCAACCGGACACGACGTACCTTGAAGCGCCTTCAGTGCCGCTCGCCGTTGACGATGTTCTCGCCATTGATGATCTCGACGGCGCAGCCATGGACGTTGACGTACTGGTAAGGCGTGCAGACGTCGTCGCGGGCGACAAAGTCGAATTGACGCTTTATGACGCCTCGACCGGGATCAGCGAAGTCTTTGGCCCGCAGGATTACAAGGCCGGGGTCGTGACATTCAGGGTCCCTATCGAACTCGTGAAGAAACTGGCCCCGACCACCATCAAGCTGAGCTACCAGCGAATCCGAATGGTTGCGGGTTCACCAGTACGGACACCGTCATACCCCTACTCTCCACGGCTTATTGGCGAAAAGTACCGCGCGCCGGCCCCTACGGCTCCGCAAGCCCATGGGGCGGTCTTCCCTCCAGGACTGGTAGAAACTGTTGTCTATGCCGGCCCCGGAATCGAGGGCCTGGAAGTCGGTGACAAGGTGACACTGAACTGCCTGAGCACCAGCGCTGGCGGCACCACTCGGCTGCAAACCTTCGAGCGATTTGTCACCCGTTCAATGGACATTCCCGGTGTAGGTATCGTGGTGCCGTTCGATTGGGAAACAGCCCACTTCGATACTTACCCGAACGGTTCGGTGGAGCTGTCGTATACGGTGACCGGCATCACGCATGCGGCACCATTGGAGTCTTACGTCCGGCGCCTGCGCATCGGTCAGGTGACGGATATCCTGGAAGTCATCGATATCGGCAAGGATGAAAACGGCGTACTCGACCCCAAAGATATTCCCTTCGGCACACCTGCCATTTGCCCGGCCAAGGCCCACACGCGCATTGGCGATACGGTGCACCTGGAGGTCTGGAAGCAGGGCAATCCGCTCGATCCGCAAGATGCCCTCGTTTTTGAGGATTCGTTACCCATTACCGCCAGCAATGTCAGCAAAGACATTGAGTTTCGGCTGGCGCAGGAGCTGATCAATCCACTGCTCAATCGAATTATCGGTGTGGACTGGTACATCGCCCGTCACCGCGAACTCCCGCTGACAGCCCCCGAACGGGTGCTGCGAATCGGGGCCAAAGCCTTGGTACTGCCGGCGCCTGAACTGTTGCAGGCATCGCCTGGCAATATCATCAACCCGCAAAACACCCAGCAAAACGCCACGGTCAAAGTCACCTATACCGGAATGAACCCCACACACCGTGTCAGCCTTTTCGTCAAAGGACGTGAGGGGTTTGGCAGCCCTGCACTGGCGACACTTCAAGGCAGCGCCAGTGGTTCATTGCTGTTCACCCTGCCGCTGACCGCCGTCCCCGCCAACATGGGCACATTCATGTCCTTTTGGTATGTCGTGACGCAGGAAGGCATACATGACCAAAGCTCCGCGCCCACGAAGTATGAGGTCACCGCTATTTCCAACGAGGATATCAACTACCCGCGCATGACCATCAAGGAGGCGCCGGATCACAAGACGCTGAACCTCAACCATTTCACGGGGGATGCACACTGGACACTGACTCCATGGATCTTCATGGCCATAGGGACACGGATGCGCGTGGCGTTGAGTGGCCAACAATCCGACGGTAGCGAATACGTCCTCCTGTTGTTCGACGGGGTGATTAACGCCAACCATGTGAACACCGGATTAAGCGGTGTCATCAGCCGGGAGCCACTGAAACTGTTCAAGGACGGTACTCAAGTATTCGGCCTGTCGATTGCCAACTTCAGCGACAAGGGAGGCGTTGATACGTTCTTCCCCCTGCGGGAACTGACGATCAAATCGGAAATGCTGGCAACGCCGATGATTACCCAGTTGATCGACAATCAAGGCCCACTTACCGGGCAGGTCAGAGAGGGTGGGACATGCGATGACCCCACTCCTGAATTGGTCGGTACCGCAACACCCAGAAGCGCGGTGAGCCTGTTCAACGGTGCGGCCCCCTTGGGGTCAGCTGTCGCAGACGATAATGGCATCTGGAGGACGCAAGTTTCTGTCGGAACGGGCAGCCATGGCCTGATCGCAAAAACGGCCGATGGACAGCAGGCGTCGACGCCCTGGCAAGTCACGGTGCAGGCAGACCTGAATTCCGTGACCGATTTTTTAAACGGCAATTTCAATGGTTGGGCATTGGGCGCTGGAGCACAAACAGGCCGATTGCTGGGCACAGCCCCCAACTATCTCTTTCACATCTGGACACCTGGAAAAATAAATAACTCAGGCGTGTTGTTCACCCGCAACTTTGCGTTGGTGAGTGGCGCGCAATACCAGTTTTCCTGCCAGCTATACAACACCGCCGTGAACGGTTACGACGTCGACCCGAAAATAAGTCTGCATGTCGACAACATGCTCAATACCCCCGTCGTCAATATTTTCAAACATACCGGCTGGATTACGGTGGCAGGCAGTTTTACTGCCTCCGCGGCTACCGCCAACTTCCACATCACCAATCACGAGCCTGGAGACATCGGCAATGATTTTTACATTCACGCACTGACCGTCAGGCAGCTTTCGAATTAACCGATTGATCGACACGGCCTAGCCACCAAAGCCACTGCAACCCCGCTGAACAGGGAGGCTTCAGCGGCTTTGGTCGTACTCGCTTGGCAATGCGATAACTATGTAGTGCCATGGACCCGGACAGATTTTCTTTAATGGCGCTCTTCAAGAGCGGATACGCCGCTCCCTGCACAGAGCCACGTTGTCATGAAAGAAAGTGCGTTCAGTCCCCTGCCCGTCTCTCCGCCAATCACGATGGCGGCCCATCCGCCCCTGAAGCACAACCCCGATGAAAGCCTGTTACTCAGCGCTACGGCGCGCTGGCGCGACAGCAGCCAGGGCTTGCAAGCGTTGTTTGCCGCCGCCCCCCTGAGAAACCACCGTCAGGACCCATCGCTCATCCACCGCTGGATGGCCTATTGGGACGCCCGGGCACCCGGTACGCCAGTGTCGCGACGCGAGCGGGCGGGTCAGTTGTACTGCAGCCATTTCGAGGCCTGTGCCCAAGTGGCGTTCGCGCGCAGAACCCTGACGGCAGAGCAGTTGCAGACACTAGTGCTGATCCCTTCCCCTCCCGATTCCGGTCTGCGCCTGAATGATCAACCCATCCACATCGAGCAGTTGACCCTGATACTGAGCGACAGCGGCACCCTGAAACTCCCGGCTGCCTGGGTCATCAGCGTGGGCGAACGCCAACCCGTCGCGCAGTGGCTGTATTTGCCGAGCCGGGCGGTTCCCATTCAGGTCTTCAACCAGCGCAGTGACATGGAAGACTGGTTGTCTGAACAATCTCTCGTCCCGCAGGGCCTGCCTGATGATGACGTGCGTTTTGAATACGGCGCGAAAGATCAGCCTCTGACGGTCGGCATCACTGAGCGGCTGTTACACCCGCAGTACGCGGACGCCGTCGTTTTCGCCTTACCTCCAGACCATGAAACCCTGCCGCCAGACAACCCTGCCGGGGAGGATGAACAGCCGCTGTTCGACAGCCTGTTTGCCGATATACCCTGGCCCCAGCGCCAGGCTTCGCTGAACCGCCAGCGCGATGCACTCGAGACGCTGCTGGGCGATCAACTCGAAAGCGACCGGCAACAAACATTCAAAGAGGCCTTGAAGGCGCTGGAGACGGCAGAGCAAGTCGCCGATACGGCCGCGTCCACCCTGCTTTACAGGGCGCGCACCTTCGACTTCGTGACCATCAACCGCGAGTTCAGTGCGCTCTATCAGGCGCACAAGGATGGCCTGCGTGCCGAGGCCCAGCTTCAACTGGCGCTCAAACAGCTCAACAGCGATGAATTCAGCCTGCTTGAAGCGGTGCTGGACTCGCCGCTCTCGGCCGATCGTGACTCAGCCATTACCGCCGCCAGCTTGACGCTGTCGATGACAGAGGCAAACACCGGCGTCAAAACCGAAGAACTCATCGGCCCTTTCGTCATTACCCGAGCGCCGCTCGATGCCGCATCGCCGCGCAGTCTGTTGCTGTACTGGCCCGGCGCCGGCGGCGGTTTGCAACGGTTCGCCAATTGCACAGAACTGGAACGCCAGGTGTTCAAGATTCAGGACGGGGACACGGTTCTGGGCTTGAAAATGAACACAATCGAGACCGACCCGCTGCACTACAGCCTCAACAAAAAAACGAGTCATTTCGAAGAACAAGCAGCGCACATACGCCAACAATTTCCTGATGCAGCCCAGGCTCAACAGCGTGCAGATGAACTGGAAAAGCTGCGCAAAAAAACGCTGGCCGCCTTGCAAGTCCCGGTGCCGGCCGCCAGGAGCCAGGCCTTCTCTCACCTGTTGGAACAAAGCCGTAGCGCGACCCTTTTCTCTTTGCTGCCCACCTGGATGGCCAGGTTATCGGGAGCCGAACGCGTTGAGCTCAAGGGTTTGTTCGAGGGCTACATTCTGGCGATGCGCCGTAGTCATGAACAGCTGGAGATCGCCCTCCCCTCCCGTGACGATTTCACCCGCCAGCATGTGCAAGCCCGTCTGCGCAAAGACTTCTCGCTCAAGGGGCACTTTGACGTACAAATTGACCTGCCTGACTCGGTCCTGCTGAAAAAACAACTGTCGGATGGCGCAGCCCCGGGAACCCCGCAGAAACTCGTCGCAGTGCCCAGTGCAAGCCGCAGCAAAATGTCACTCGAAGAACTTGTCCAGCTCAACGTCGACAATACGCCCTCGATGCGGCTGGACCCCCTGTCACTGCGATTGGGATTTATGCGACTTGAAATCACGGTGACGGATGAAACCGAACGCCAGGCGTTGGCAAGGGGTATCACCCAGCCCTGGCTGCGCAAGATGGTGCCCGAGCTGGACTTGCCCCAAGGCTACGAAAACCTGATTCGCGATGCCTTCATGGGCTCGACCAGCGAGACCGCTTTCGTAAAAGAGCACCGGCGTGAATGCCTGATCGAGCCCTGGCGCCTGATGCTGCAATTGCAGGGGGCCTGCGCTCGCCTGCAAAAGCGGATCAATCAACACGAATGGCAGATATTGAACATCGCCATTGATGCTGACACCCCGCAGGCCTGGAACGTTGAAGGCAAGCGCATTGTGCTCCTGCCGGCGTACCTGAGCGCCGGTGGCAAGGACACACCAAACGAGGGCCCCACCACGTTGTTGGGGGTGACGTTCATTCAAGAGCAAGTCAGCGGGATTACCCTGCTGTATCTGCCGGACAGTCCTGACGGCCAGTGCCTGCGTCGCTACGACAATCTTGAGGCGGCTCGCCAGGCCTTGTTCAATGCGTGCCTGCGCAGTGAGATGGTCAGTTATCTGGCAGGACGCGCCTTGCAAGGCACGGTGAGCGCTCATGAAAGCCGCATCAACCAGGCTGTGCTCAAGCATTTCAACGCGATGATCGGGATCGGGCTGCCCTGGCCGAAAACCACATCACTGTCGTCCCATTTGCTCAACGCGCACATGGGACGACTGATCGAAGCGCATCGCGCAACCTCCCGTTCCAACGATGCCTTGTACCTGGAACGCTACGCGCTCAGCGGTCCGAGGGCGTTCAACTACATGAAAATGGCCTTGAGCATGGTGCCCTTTGTCGGCGCGGGCATCGCACTCTACGATGCCTGGCACAGCGCCAACCACGCCGTCGCGGCCCTGTTGCGCGGTGAGGCAGGCGACGGCCTGACGGAGATTGAATCGGTGTTGCTGTCGCTGATCGATGCCGCCATGGACGTTCTTCCTGGCGCGTCCGCAGGATCCCGGTCAGCCAAGGGCGCCCGTTCACTCACGCGGCTTCGTCAAATCCAGGCATTGGGCAAAAGCGCAGGAGCGTTGCAAGGAAGATCAAGGCGCCAAGCGCGGCATGGCTTCAATCGCTTCGCCGGTTACGACTACCAAAAGCCGATCTCTCTTGCCGGCTTGCAACCGGCCACCCACGGGATGTACCGCAACATTTACCGGCACGCAGACGGCGACTTTATCGTTCGACAGGGGCGCATCTTTCAGGTTGAACGCAGCACGGATTCACGTAACTGGCGACTGACCGGCACGCCCCAAAAAACCTATAAACAACCCATCGGCCTTGATGAGGCGGGCCGTTGGGACACTTACTTCGGTGTCTACGGAGTGACCTTTGAGGGTGGCGGACTGGGAGGCGGTGGGGTGCTCGGGCATCTGGCGGACGGGCTAGACCCGCTCTGGCCGGCGGCCATTCGCGCACGCCTGCCACGCTGGTGGGCCGATCATGCCTTTCGCCGCCATCACCAATTGACCGAAGCCGTCGATGAATTTGCTCCGACACTCGACGCCCAAGTCCTGCGGACCAATGCCTTGATCGAGCAGTACAACATCAGTATCGAAACTCATCGCCCGACGCTGATGCCGGCGACAGAAGCCGCGTGTATCGGCGACATCGAACTGGCCAGCAGGCACTACCAGACGCTGGTTGAACTTTCGCCCCTCACTCACGGCAACAAAAAGCGCGTGCTGCGGGACATGCAGAGCCATGACGCTTCGTTGATCGCTGACCGGTACAAGCAACGGGTGTTCTTTGCCAATCATCGAGCCGATCCGTTGGTCGGCAGGATCGACGATCTCATCGGGCGCCTGGACGCACTGCCTAACTCCGCGCTCAGCGAACGCTTCCGTATTCTGCAAGACATCAGAAAGGTGCGTGTGGACTTCATGCACGAGCTGGATCAAATCGATGCCGCCATGCGCAATCTCAACCTGTGGTACGAACGCATAACGGTCAGCAGTCACAAGGCACAACTGACCGGCGAAGTCATGATGTTGAACAAGCGGCTCAGCGAGACCAACCTGCTCTACTTGAGAACCGGCCACCTGCTGGAAATCGTCAAGCGCTATGACACCACCCGGGAGATCTCCTGGTTTTATCTGCAAGGACAGGCGGAGAATCTGCGGGCCAAAGTCGATCGCGCCTTGTTCACCCAATACAGCCTGCCGGAAGTCACCGCCACCAGAACCCAGCGCAACCAGATCTTGCTGGAGTGCCTCGATCTCTACAGAGAATTTCGTCGCAACATGAACGCCTGGACCGCCAGCTATCCGCAGCACTTCCATCTGGACGCCGTGGCGCCACTGCTGGAGGGTATCGAGAAAATGGCCGAACGAGCGCGCAGGGCCATCGATCAGCCGGTCCCCCCTTCCCCCGGCGGGCAACGCAGTAAAAAAGTCTTCACCACCGAAGATGATCATTTGCTGATCGGGGTGGAGCATTGGGAGTCGACCACCCAGACGCACCGATACACGCTGACGGGGCGGGGCGGATACGAGGAAATCTGGGAACTGGGCGTCAACGGCAAGTCTCGCCTGCTGAATCCGCAGACACAGACGTCTGGAGCGCCACAAAGAAACCTTCAGGCCTTGGTCGAAGATGCCAATAACCGTCTGCAGTCCCAGGAAACCTACAAGGCCAGGGTTCAAGCGTATGCGGCTCAGGACATGCTTGGAGTCGATCTGGAGCACATGATGGTCAGCGAGGCCAGCGAGCTGAACCGTCGCGCCCTCACTATCGAAGAACTTGCCCCGCACAATTCCATCATTGAGCAACTGCGCGACAAGGCCACGGAACTCACGGCTACCGGTCGTCAAATGCGTACCCGCCAGTCGATACGTACGCAAAAACCTACCGATAGCATGCTCGACGACCTGATCAGCCAAAACGCAGTGCAGATTCGCAAAACGGCGCCGATGAAAAATCTTGGCAAACGCCCTGACGGACGGATCGATTACCTGCAGGAGTACCAAGTGTGGGACCTGACGGCCACGCCGCCCAAGGTGCTGTGGTACGCCCACTTCCACTACAGCAAACCCGCACCGGCATTCGCTGAATTCGAGAAAGCGCACTTGAAACTGCCCGAGCACCGGTATCTGACCCACGCCGACAACGCTGCCCTGCCCTACGCCGATATCGGCAAAAGATCAGTAGCACTAAAGCATTTCGAGCCGCTGTAAAACGGGAAACGGGAGCGGTTTTCCGCTCCCGTTTTGGGATTTTTATGCCAACTGGCTGCGCAATTGTCGCGCCGCCGCCACCATATTCACCAACGCGGCTTCGGTCTCCGGCCACGCTCGGGTTTTCAATCCGCAATCGGGGTTCACCCACAGGCGCTCGGCCGGAATCCGCTTCACGGCTTTGCTCATCAACTTGACCATCTCGGCGGTGTCCGGCACCCGTGGCGAGTGGATGTCGTAGACGCCCGGGCCGATGTCGTTCGGGTAGTCGAAGGCTTCGAACGCTTCCAGCAACTCCATGTCCGAACGCGAGGTTTCGATGGTGATCACGTCAGCATCCATGTCGGCGATGGCCTTGATCACGTCGTTAAATTCGCTGTAGCACATGTGGGTATGGATCTGGGTTTCATCCCGCACGCCGGACGCGCTCAAGCGGAACGCTTGCACCGCCCAATCGAGGTATTCCTGCCACTGCGCCCGACGCAGCGGCAAGCCTTCGCGGAACGCGGCTTCATCGATCTGCA
The DNA here is from genome assembly GCF_054668435.1 of Pseudomonas sp. S2_B07. Lineage (NCBI taxonomy): Bacteria > Pseudomonadati > Pseudomonadota > Gammaproteobacteria > Pseudomonadales > Pseudomonadaceae > Pseudomonas > Pseudomonas sp. S2_B07. The sequence continues at coordinate 4,944,956 of NZ_CP162769.1, read as the reverse complement.
CGATCTTGATGCCGGCGTTTTCCAGGTCCACCACTTCATCACGCAGGGCCAGCGCCAACTGCTGCGCCTGGATTTTGCGCGACACGTCTTCACGGGGAAACGACCACATCAGCATGGTCACGGGACCGGTGAGCATGCCTTTCATGACCTTGTCGGTCAGGCCCTGCGCATAGGTGATCCAGTCGACGGTCATCGCCTTCGGACGGCTGAGGTCGCCGTAGATGATTGCCGGTTTGACGCAGCGCGAACCGTAGCTCTGCACCCAGCCGAAACGGGTAAACAGGTAGCCGTCCAGTTGCTCGGCGAAGTACTCGACCATGTCGTTGCGTTCGGCTTCGCCGTGTACCAGTACATCGAGGCCCAGGCGTTCCTGGATTTGCACGGCGTGGCGGATTTCACTGTGCATGGCGTCGGTGTAGTCGTTGGCCGACAGCTTGCCTTGCTTGAACGCCTGACGCGCCAGACGGATCGAACCGGTCTGCGGGAACGAACCGATGGTGGTGGTCGGGAATGCCGGTAATTTCAAACGTGCGCGTTGCTGTTCGATGCGCTGGGCAAACGGCGAATGGCGTTGGCTGTCTGCTGCGCCGATGGCGTTGATGCGCGCCTGCACGGCGGCTTTATGGATACGCGGCGACTCGGCGCGACTGGCTTGAATCGCCCGGCTTTCGGCCAGTGCGGTGTGAACTTTGGGTGATTGCGGATCGTTGAGGGCGTCGCGTAACACGGCGATTTCGCCACACTTCTGCACAGCAAATGCCAGCCAGCTTTTCAGTTCCGGGTCGAGTTTGTCTTCGCGCTCCAGATCCACCGGGCTGTGCAGCAACGAACAGGAACTGCTGACCCACAGGTTGTCGCCAAAGCGTTCCTGGGCCGGTTGCAGTTGCGCCAACACTTGTTCCAGTTCACAGCGCCAGACGTTGCGACCGTTGACCAGACCGACCGAGAGAATCTTGTAGGTCGGCAGACGATCCAGCACCTGGCCCAGTTGATCCGGGGCGCGCACGGCGTCGATGTGCAAGCCTTGCACCGGCAGGCCGACGGCCAGCCCGAGGTTGTCTTCCAGACCGCTGAAGTAGGTCGCCACGAGTTTTTTCAGCGGTGAGTATTGAAGGATGTGGTAAGCGCGTTCGAACGCATTTTTCCAGGATTGCGGCAGGTCGAGGGTCAGGATCGGTTCGTCGATCTGCACCCATTCCACGCCTTGTGCGGCAAGGCGGCCGAGGATTTCGTTGTACACCGGCAGCAGGTGTTCCAGCAGGTCGAGTTTGTCGAAGTCGTTGCCTTTGGCCTTGCCCAGCCACAGGTACGTCAGCGGGCCAATGATGACCGGTTTGACGTTGTGACCGAGGGCCTTGGCTTCATCCACTTCGTCGAACAACTGTTCCCAGCTGAGTTTGAATTGCTGGTCAGCGCTGAATTCCGGGACCAGGTAGTGGTAGTTGGTGTCAAACCACTTGGTCAGTTCCTGGGCGTATTGCGCGGTGCCGTGGTCGCCGCCGCAGCAGTTCGCACTGGCACCTCGGGCCATGGCGAACAGGGTGTCGAGGGTCGGCTGGCCGCTGGCATCCCTGGCGCTGTCGAAACGCTCGGGGATCACGCCGAAGGTCAGGGAATGGGTCAGCACCTGGTCGTACCAGGCGAAGTCGCCGACCGGCAGCAGGTCGATGCCGGCGTCTTTCTGCAGTTGCCAATGGGTGGCGCGCAGTTGCCGGCCGACACGGTTCAGCGCGTCCTGATCGAGATCGCCCTTCCAGTAGGATTCGAGGGCTTTTTTCAGTTCGCGGTCCGCGCCGATGCGTGGGAAACCGAGGGTGTGGGCCAGCGCCATGGTGAATTGCTCCTGTAAAAGATGGCGCTATTGTCGACAGCCAAGCCAACATGAGACAAACTCAACCTTTTCGTGTTGATCACAAGTTTTCCTCATGGAGCCATCCGGTGCTTGAAATCCGCCACCTCAAGACCCTGCACGCCTTGCGTGAAGCCGACAGCCTGGTCGATGCCGCCGACCGTTTGCACCTGACGCAATCGGCGCTGTCCCACCAGTTCAAGGAACTGGAGGAGCGCATGGGCATGCCGCTGTTCGTGCGCAAGACCAAACCGGTGCGCTTCACCAGCGCCGGCCTGCGCCTGCTGCAACTGGCCGACGCCACCTTGCCGCTGCTGCGCGGCGCCGAGCGTGACATCGCGCGATTGGCCGGTGGCACCGCCGGGCGTTTGCACATGGCGATCGAATGCCACAGTTGCTTCCAGTGGCTGATGCCGACCATCGACCAGTTCCGCGATGCGTGGCCGGAAGTCGAACTGGACCTGGCGTCAGGGTTTTCCTTTGCACCGCTACCGGCGCTGGCCCGTGGCGATCTGGACCTGGTGGTGACCTCTGACCCGCTGGACATCGCCGGGATCACCTACGTGCCGTTGTTCACCTATGAAGCCATGTTGGCGGTGGCCAACCAGCACCGCTTGGCGAGCAAGGCGTACATCGTGCCGGAAGACTTACTCACGGAGACGCTGATCACTTATCCGGTGGAACGAGATCGGCTGGACATCTTCACCCGTTTCCTCGAACCGGCCGACATCGAACCGGCGCAGGTCCGTACCTCGGAACTGACGGTGATGATGATGCAACTGGTGGCCAGCGGTCGCGGCGTGTGTGGCATGCCGCATTGGGCGCTGCATGAATACAGCTCGCGGGGTTACGTGAAGGCCAAGCGGCTGGGTGAAAAAGGATTGTTTGCGACATTGTATGCGGGGATACGCGCGGACATGCTGGATGCGCCGTACATGCGTGATTTCTTGCTGACGGCGAAGGACACGTCGTTCTCGACACTGGATGGTGTGAGCGCCGTCAGATAACACAACACTCCTACAGGGGAATTGCGGTGGGTTCAGATTTCCCGCCACATGTGGATTTTGTCGAAGTATTCCTCGCCCACCCGCACCGCCAACGGTTCCAGGCCGAACTGGATAAAGCCGCAACGCTGGTACAGGTTGAACGCCGCGTCATTACCGGCAGTGACGGTCAGCTGAATCACCTTCAGCGCCGGATGCTGCTGCGCCTCGGCCAATGCCGCCTGCACCAGTTGAGACCCCAACCCGCGCTGGCGAACCGTACCGGACACGTACATGCCAAACAGTGTCGCCTTGTGCCGGGCCTTTTCCCGAGGCTCGAAGGCGAGACCGACGATGCCGGCCAACTTGCCCTCCTCGAATGCCCCGAACACCACATCCAGCTTGCTGGTCAGGCGCCCTTCCCACCAGCTCAGCGGCATGGCGGCGCGTTCGCGCACACTCGACGTAAAAGCCTGCGGATGCCGGTCATAGGCTTCGAGCATCAGCTCCCGGTAAGCCAGCGCATGACTGGCGTCCAGCCGTTCAATCCACATGATCAAGCCGCCCTGCGTTGCTCAAGCATCAGCCGCACCGCCAGCGCCGCCAACACAAACCCCATGACATAACGCTGCAGCGCCAGCCAGGTCGGGTTCCTGACGAACCACGAGGCGATGCCCGCCGCGAACAGCGCGATGAGCAGGTTGACGCAGAAACTGACGCTGATCTGGGTCAGGCCGAGGATGATGCTTTGGCTGAACACCGAGCCGTGTTCAGGGTTGATGAACTGTGGAAACACCGACAGGTAAAACACCGCAATCTTCGGGTTCAACGCGCTGGTAAGAAAGCCCATAGTGATCAGTTTGCGCGATGAATCCGGTGGCAACTGCTGCGGTTCGAACGGTGAGCGGGCACCGGGTTTGACTGCCTGCCAGGCCAGCCACAGCAAGTACAACGCCCCCGCCCACTTCAACACTTCATAAGCCATCGGCACGGCCAGGAATACCGCGGTCAAACCGGCCGCCGCCGCGAACAAATGCACGAAGAACCCCGCGACCACGCCGAGCAAAGACGTCACACCCGCCTTGCGCCCCTGGCAGATCGAACGGGAGATCAGGTAGATCATGTTCGGCCCCGGCGTCAGCACCATCAGCAACGCGGCAGCGGCAAAAATCAGCAGGTCTTGAAGCGGGATCATGGGCAATCCTTCGTCCGGAAATGATCAGGCAGGTTCGGTCAGCGATGCTCGATAAAACGGCAGGATCAGGTCCCGTGTCAAGGGTGCCAGCCTGACACCGCCGTCGGTGGCCGGGTCAATCCAGATCACTTCTTCGATCTCGGCTGCGGGGGTGACGTCGGCATCGATGGTCAGCAAAAACAGCTCGGCCTGTACGACAAACCCCGGCTCGTTGGCCGCCGGTGCCGAGAATTGCCCAAGGTAACTGGCGTGCGCGGGGTCGATGAGCAAACCCAGCTCTTCTTCCAGCTCGCGGGCCAGGGCGTGAACCGGTTGCTCATGGGCTTCGATCTTGCCGCCCGGTTGCATGAAGGCTTGGGTGCCGCGCTTGCGCACCAGCAACGTACGGCCGTCGGGACCGATCAACAGGGCAGCGGCGATGCGGATGATGCGTGGCGAATCAGCGGATGCAAGGGTCATGGATCGCAATGGGCCTTGGGTAAAAGCCGCAAGGTTCACATAACCCTTGAGCATCGTCACGGGGAATATCCGCACTCACCGCCGATCCCCTTGTAGGTGTGAGCCTGCTCGCGATAGCGGTGTATCAGTCGACATCAATGGTGAATGCCGGACCGCTATCGCGAGCAGGCTCACTCCTACAACGGTTTTTCGGTGTCAGGAATTCAGGTGGCTTCCTGGAAATCCATTTCCGGAGGCTGGCGACGGAAACCGCCAGTCAGCACCGCCAGGTACACCACGCCAATCGCCAGCCAGCTCAGGCCCAGGTAAATCGCCAGGTGATCGAGACTGACCATCAGCCACAAGTCTGCCGCCAGGCCGATGAACGGGAATATCAGGAACAGCAGCAGTTCACGCGGGCCTTTTTTCTCGCCGCCGATCCAGTAGTGAAAGATCACCGACAGGTTGACCAGGCTGAAGGCGAGAAATGCGCCGAAGTTGATGAACGAGGTCGAGGTGGTGACGTCCAGTTTCAGCGCCAGCAACGCGACGACGGCGCACAACAGGATGCTGTTGACCGGGGTGCCGAAGCGTTCGTGCAAGGTGCCGAAGAACGATTTCGGCAGCACACCGTCGCGGCCCATGGCGAACAGCAGGCGCGAACCGCTGGCCTGCGCCGACAGGCCCGAGGCGAACTGGCCGACGATCAGGCCGATCAGGAAGATCGAGACGAACAGGTCGCCGCCGATGTTGCGGGCGATTTCATAGGCCGCCGAGTCGACGTTGTCGAACTGGAATGACGGGTGTGCGACCTGTACGAAGTAGGAGACGCTGACGAAGATCAGCCCACCGATCAGGGTGATCAGCATGATTGCCCGTGGGATGGTGCGGCGCGGGTCGCGGGTTTCTTCGGTCAGGGTGCTGACCGCGTCGAAGCCCAGGAACGAGTAACAGGCGATGGCCGCGCCGCTCATGATCAGCGGCATCTGCATGTCGCCGTTGAAGAACGGTTTGATCGACCACAACGGCGTGCTCGCATCGCCACCGACGTAGTGGATGCACAACACGACGAAGGCGATCAGCACCAGGGCCTGCACCAGCATCAGCAAGGCGTTGATGCCGTTGGCCAGCTTCAGGCCGACGATGTTGATCGCGCTGGTGATGCCGATGAACGCCAGCACCCACAGCCATTGCGGCACCGCCGGGAACGCGGAGTTGAGGTAGGCGGCGCCGATCAGCCAGATCGCCATCGGCAAAAACAGGTAGTCGAGCAGCACCGCCCAACCGGCGATGAAGCCGAGCTTCGGGCTGATGGCTTTGCGTACATAGCTGTAGGCCGAGCCCGCGACGGGGAATGCCGAGGCCATTCGGCCGTAGCTCATGGCGGTGAAAAACATCGCCACCAGTGCCGCGAGGTACGCGGCCGGCACCATGCCGGCGGTGGATTGAGCGAGGATGCCAAAGGTGCCGAGCACAATGATCGGCGTCATGTAGGCAATGCCAAACAGCACCACCGAACCCAATGACAGGGTGCGTTGCAAACGAGCCATGAGCGACTACTCCGAATTTATTAGATTTATGGCAGAGCCGAGTTCGGCGCTAAATTTCGCGGGTTACGTTGTTGTTTTTGGTTCAAGGGACAAACAGGTGTGTCGTCTGTCAGGGCCTCATCGCGGGCAAGCCCGCTCCCACAGGGATCCTTGTGGATACAGATTTTGTGAATGACATAAATCCTGTGGGAGCAGGCTTGCCCGCGAAGGCGTCAGTCCCGACAACACAGAATCCGGATCAGCGCGAAGGAATCAGCAGCTCCCGAACCCCGCAAGCCCGCTCCACAATCTCCCCCGGCAACTTCAGCCGTTGATCATCCAGATACCGGTAGTCCTTGCGTGCTGCCTGCAACCGGTTGAAATCCAGCTCAACCGTGAATTGCCCCTCATGGCGTCCCGCTTCGAACAACAGCGTGCCCAGCGGATCCACCAGCGCACTGCCGCCAGCGAACACCAACCCGTCATCACCCGCTTCCACCCGATTGACCATCAGCGCAAACGCCTGGTTTTCCTGGGCACGGGCCATGATCGCGGTGCGATGCGTCGGGCCGTAGGGGTCCATGTTGCCGTTGGTGACGATCAGTAATTCGGCGCCCAGTTGCGCAAGGGCGCGGGCGGTTTCCGGGAATTCGATGTCGTAGCAGATCAGCAGGCCGACCCGCACACCGTTCCACTCGCAGGTGGCGTAACGGTCGCCGGGCTCGAACACGCCGCGATCCGAGGCCCACAAATGCGTCTTGCGGTATTTCAGCGCGATGCCTTCGGGGGTGATCAGCAGCGTGGTGTTGTAGAAGCGACCGTTGTCGTTCTCGGCCATGCCGATCACCACGGCGATGTTGCGCTCACGGGCGGCGGCGAGCACTGCGCTGACGGTCGGGCCGTCCAGTGGTTCGGAGGTTTGCGCCACGGTGTCGGCGGTCGGAAAGCCCATCAGGTGGGTTTCCGGGAAGACGATCAGTTGCGTGTCGGCAGCGCAGGCCGCAATCGCCACCAGGGCGCGTTCGAGGTTGTACGCGGTGCCGTTGTCACGGCCCGCCAACTGGGCGAGTTCGACTTTCATCGGTATTCCTTGTTCTTGGGGAGGCCGGGCGGCAGAAAGATTGCCCGGCCGGTTTCTGTGCGCCAGTATGCGCAGCAAGCCAGCGGCCGGGGAATCACGCCGCTGGGGTAACCCGATAGGGGTAGAGGCATGACACTTTCGCTGGACGACATCGCTTGGCACCGCTCGGTCGGTCAACTGATCGACGCCCTGGACAAGCCCAATTTCTGGACGCAACTGGTGCGTCTGCTGGATCAGTACGTGACCTTCGACAGTTGGGTGGCCCTGCTTTTCAGCGCCGACCAGCACCCGCAAGTGTTCGCCGAATGCCCGGGTGAGGACGGCAGCCCGGATCAGCTGTTTCAGGATTATCTGCGCGGTTTGTATCTGTTGGACCCGTTCTACATCGCCTGTCGCGAGCAGTCGCGCACCGGCCTCTATCGCCTGTCGGAAGTGGCACCGGAGCACTTTGAGCTGACCGAGTATTACCAGCGCTACTTTCGTCTGAATGTGGTCGCTGATGAAATCCAGTTCAATTGCCAGCTCGAAGGCGACCGCACGTTGTGCCTGTCATTGGGCAGCAAGCAACGTTTCAGTGGCCAGCAGATAGCCTTGCTGTCGCTGATCCAGCCGTGGGTGCTGGGCCTGTTGCGCCAGCGCCTGCCCTATGAAATCAACGAAGTCGTGGCCCTCGCGCCGTCGCCACCGCAACCCGACTGGCGCGTGCAGCTGGAAGCGTCGGTGCAGCAACTCAAAGGCGCGCAACTGACCGCCCGGGAACTGGATGTCGGGCGGTTGATGCTCAGCGGTTGCTCCAGTAAAGAAATCGCCCGTAAGCTGGAAATCTCCGTGGAAACCGTGAAAGTCCATAAGAAACACATGTACAGCAAGCTGGGGATCAAATCCCAGTCCGAGCTGTTTTCGATTTTTCTGCAGGCACAGAATGCCTGATACACCGCTCTCCTACAGAGATCTCTGTGGCCACAACCGAGTCCGACCCCAAGGAAACCGTATGAGCCTGTCACTCCTGAGCCGCTACGCCTTCTTTGCCGCTTGCGTGATCTTCACCCTCGCCAGTCTGCCTTTCCTCGAATACGACTGGCTCTGGCCGATCACCGCCGTCACCGGTGTGCTCAGCCTGATCGGCCTGTTCGATCTGCTGCAAAGCCCCCACGCGGTGCGCCGCAACTACCCGATCCTCGGCAACATTCGTTACCTGGTGGAGGGCATTCGTCCGGAAATCCGCCAGTACCTGCTCGAATCCGACAGCGATGCCCTGCCCTTCTCCCGAGCCCAGCGCTCGCTGGTCTATTCGCGCGCCAAGAACGAAAGCGCCGACAAGCCCTTCGGCACGCTGATCGATGTGTATCAATCAGGCTTCGAGTTCATCGGCCACTCGATGCGCCCGGCGCCGTTGAGCGACCCGAGCAGTTTTCGGGTGATCGTCGGCGGCCCGCAGTGCACGCAACCGTACTCGGCCTCGGTGTTCAACATCTCGGCCATGAGTTTCGGCTCGCTCAGCGCCAACGCGATTCGTGCGTTGAACCAGGGCGCCAAGCTCGGCAATTTTGCCCATGACACCGGCGAAGGCAGCATCAGTGCTTATCACCGGGAAAACGGCGGCGACCTGACCTGGGAACTCGGCAGCGGCTACTTCGGCTGCCGCACCGCTGACGGGCGCTTCGACCCGGAACGCTTCGCGGCCCAGGCGCAAACCCCGCAAGTGCGCATGATCGAAATCAAGATGAGCCAGGGCGCCAAGCCCGGCCACGGCGGGATTCTGCCCAAGCACAAAGTCACCAAGGAAATCGCCGAAACCCGCGGCATCCTGATGGGCGAAGACTGCATCTCGCCGTCGCGGCACAGCGCGTTTTCCACGCCGATCGAACTGATGCACTTCATCCAGCAACTGCGAGAACTGTCCGGCGGCAAACCGGTGGGCTTCAAGTTCTGCCTCGGTCACCCGTGGGAATTCATGGGCATCGCCAAAGCCATGCTGGAAACCGGCATCCTCCCGGATTTCATCGTCGTCGACGGCAAGGAAGGCGGCACCGGCGCCGCGCCGGTGGAATTCACCGACCACATCGGCGTACCGATGCGCGAAGGTTTGTTGTTCGTGCACAACACACTGGTCGGCCTGAACCTGCGGGACAAAATCAAACTCGGTGCCAGCGGCAAGATCGTCAGCGCCTTCGACATCGCCAGCGTCCTGGCCATCGGTGCCGACTGGGCCAACTCGGCACGCGGCTTCATGTTCGCCATCGGCTGCATCCAGTCGCAGAGCTGCCACACCAACAAATGCCCGACCGGCGTCGCCACCCAGGACACCTTGCGCCAGCGCGCACTGGTGGTCCCGGACAAGGCCCAGCGGGTGTTCAACTTCCACCGCAACACGCTCAAAGCCCTGGCTGAAATGTTGGCGGCGGCGGGTCTCGATCACCCTTCGCAGTTGTCGGCCAAGCATCTGGTACGACGCATGTCGGCGACCGAGATCAAGTTGTTCTCGCAGCTGCATGTGTTCCTGAAACCCGGGGAGTTACTCACCGGTGAAGTGAACGGCGAGTTTTACTCGCGGATGTGGCAGATGGCGCGGGCGGACAGTTTTGAGCCTAATGAGGTGGCTGGTGCGTAATGAGTGCTTGCGCGCCAATCCCGACAGGGGTTGGCGTTGCAGCGCGTATAAACAGTCGAGCTTCTACGTCACCTCCATCAATCATCATTGTTTGGTTCCAGTATTGCGCGAGTACCCTTTCATCTTTCGCTGGAGTTTTATCTGTTATCCACCAGACTCGTTTGGTCGTGGGTGCCCACACCGTAAAGTCCTCGAAGATGATGTGATTCGAACGTCGGGGCAGAAGCGCCCAGCCACCCTGATCAGGATAGCCCCAGAGCACCGGTTTATTTGAAGGGGTGTAAATCCTCGGTTGCGTGCCTGTGGTGTTGTAGTACGTAAACGGCAAGTACCAGGACAAACTGTCGATCATGATCTCGTCACCCGGTCGCCAACTACGGTTAATCATGGCCGCCACCCTATCCATTTTAATATCCATGCCATTGCCATCTTGGTAGTACTTGAAAAGCCCCAGCACTTCTCCGGTTAAAAACACGGTCAAAACGCCCATAGCAAGAACACGCTTTTGCGGTAACCAGAAACTTAGAGCAACAGCAACAATAAGCGGTAACCCGAGGGCTGCGAATAAAAGGTATCTGGGGACAAACGCAGGTGCTAACAGAGCGATCAAAAAAAGCGTAATAGCCGGTACAAAAAAATACCCGACCAGAAGCCCCCTGTAACGACGGTCACTCTGATCGTTCAACAACACCGATGCTGCGCACACAAGGATCAACAGTGTTGGCAGCACGCGCCATCCTGACTCTTCCGCTACCACGTTACTCATCACCATGAACGGCCAGACGACCGTCAAAACGGTGTGCCACGTAAGCGGTGGTATCCATTCGAACCCGCACCTTCGTAGCAGATGCTCAAGGAAATGAGGCAGCCACGGCAGGAACAGCAAGACAATCAAACCGTTGGCCAATACCCATGCCCGATCAGATACCCCTCGCGCTCGCCACCAGAAAAGCCAATGCACCAAGACACACAGCCCGGCGAAGTAATGCGTATAGAAAGCCGCGGTCATCAACAGCACATACAGGATCGCAAAGCGTTTTCGCTGCGGTGCATTGACCCAGCACACCAACGCCACGGTCGCGGCCATGAGCCAAAAACCGAGCGTCGTGTACATGCGGATTTCCTGGCTATAGCGAACCGAAATCGGCAGCAATGCCAGCAACACAGCCGCAATCCAGGTCGCCCTGCGCGTCGCTATCAGGCTCATCAGTTTGATGCTGAGCAACAAGGTGCCGACATCGGCCAGGGCACTCAGCGATCGCGCTGACAACACACCATTGCCGAACACCAACATCCAGTAATGCAGCAACACATAGTAGAGCGGAGGATGAACATCCCGCGCCGTGGTGGACCAGATTTCCGCAGGCGAACGCTCGGCTAGCAGCAGGCTGTAGGCTTCGTCGTACCAGACACTCGGCGTGGTGATGGCGTGAAATCTCACGAATAACGCGATCGCCACCACCACAGACAGCGCCGCCACCTCCCCAGTACAGCGCGAAATTTTCACGCCTCGCGCTCGTGCAACAAGACCAATCTCGAAAAGATGATTCCGCAGATCAGACTCAAGACCGAAAACGAGCCGACGGTCAACAGCCCATGGACCTTCCAGACATCGGCGTAATGTCCAACAACGAAACTCATGACGCCCATAAAGAAGACATACAGCAGATAACGAAGTACCGACGTCCCGGCTTCAAACGTGTACAGCGCATGAACATAGAAGGAAAACGTAGCTGCCACACAAAATGCCGAAAGGTTACTGGCCGCCTGACTTATTCCGGCCGCTGTGTTCAGAATATAAAAGAGCTGCCAATGAATCAGTGTATTGGCCACGCCAACCACCGCGTAGGTGGAAAACTCTTTCCATAAGGCTTTCATGTCCGTTCCCTGGCTGTTTGCTGTTTCAGGCGTCAACCTAAAGCCAGCGCAAGATGTGCGTCTACTGTCAGAACTAACAGGTAGCGCAGCCTTCCAGACCAACGGTCGATTACCACTGCAGCGTGGTCACCCGAGGCGGCTCCTTCATGACGATGAATCCGTAATCCCCCAGCAGATAAATGCGATAGAACAGGCTGTCCACCAGCGGTGGATAACCCTGGTACCCCACCCACGTGGCGTTGCGCCGTTCCTTTTCCCTGACCACGTTGGTGATGCCTGTTTTCGGCAGGTTTTCCGCGAGCATGTAGAAGTCGATGTTCAACAGGTAGTGCAATACCGGCAGTTGCTTGAATGACCCGGCGGCGGCCACCAGCCAGTGATCCGAATAACTGACCGACAGGTAAATGCGCTTGGCGTTGCGCAATGCGGGGCGGGAGGCGATGTCGGCACTCAAGGCATACAGCGCGTTGGTCGAGAAGGTCTTTTGCAAGGTCAGTACGCGGCCATAAGCGAAGGACAACGAGAGCGTCGCCAACAGCGGGATTAACAACAGCAAGGGCAGCTTTCCATGCAATGACGCCAGCACCCGATGACTCAGGTAGAACAGTAAAACCAGCACAACGCCAAAGCCCATCAAGGTTCGTGCGCCTTCATTGAAGTCGCGGAAAAACAACGAGATGCCGGGAACGAGCAACATCAAAACCGGCAGCATCAACAGACACGCAATACCGATCACCGCTTTGTGCAGGCCCGTGTCCCATCGCGCCAGCACACCCCGCCCCACGCACACACCACCGGCGATGGCGCACAACAACAGCGCGCCGAATACCCAGGCAAACCCGCCATGAAACAGCAGCACGATTTTTTCCAGGACCCGGCCGGCATTGATTTCAACTTGCAGCAGCGGCGCGGCCGCACCGTTCAACATCGAGGTGCGGGTTTGACTCATGCAGGCAAACGCCGTGGCGTAATAGATCAAGCCTGCCAGCACCAACTGCGCGACTTTCCAGCCGAGCAATCGGCACCACGCGGGCCACGATAATCGATCGTTGGCGCCCCGCAGCAGCTCCAGGCAACAGAGCCCGAGAAACACATTGATGCTGATCTGATAAAGGCCGATGGCCAATGCGATCAACAGTGCCGGAACCGTGAGTTGCTGGACGCGCGAGAGGCTGCGGAAGGTAATCGCGTAGATCACCGCGACCACGCTCAGCGCCATGGTCGGGCCGTCGTATTGGTACGACAGGTTTTGCAGGAAAAACGGGTTGTACCAAAGTGGCAGCAACACCAGGCAATGGCCGAACGTCGGTTCGGGGAAATAATGGAACGTCAGGCGCGTCAGGGCGGCGCTCATGGCCAGGGTGGCAATCAACAGGGGCAACGGAAAAATATTGGGCGCGGCACCGCTGAAGGTCAGCAGGTAATAGAACCATTGCGCGAACAGGCGGCCCTCCTCCGTCCACGCCGCACCGGCAGCGAGGGAACGCCAGTTGTCATCGATATAGGGGTAATCCGCGAGGATCAGCGGCAGGGCATACAGCAGCGTCGCGAGAAGAAACAACAACCAGACCTGACGGCCTGCGAGTTCTTTGTCGAGCCAATCGCTGATCTTCATGCCGGCGCCTCATGGGAATTCCGCCTTCAATCGATAAAGCTTTGAACCCGACGGTAGCCAGAGATCGCGGGGCCGCGCGGCTTTTAGACAGGCGGTTATCGTTCGGCGATGCTCAGAGACATTCGGTAATACCCGGACTTTTGCAATTACCCGTAAATCACGGCACCCTGCGCGCCGCCGATGTGCGGCGCGTTACCCTTTGTGGCGCCGTTCGCTCCTACTTCAAAACCGTTCAAGAGCCCGCCGCCATGACGACTGAACGCGATCACCGAATCGACTTTTTCCGAGGCCTGGCACTGATCTTCATTTTCTGGGATCACGTGCCCCACAACCCCATGGGTCAAATCACCCTGCGCAATTTCGGCTTCAGCGATGCGGCGGAAATCTTTGTGTTCCTGGCCGGTTATGCGGCAGTCCTGGCCTACGGCAAGATCCTCGCGCGCGACGGTTATCTGATCGCCTGCGTGAAAATCCTGCGCCGCGCCTGGGTGCTGTACGTGGTGCACATTTTCCTGCTGGCGATGCTGATGGGCATCGTGTTTTTCGCCAACAGCCATGTGGAAACCCGTGATCTGGTCGAGGAAATGGGCCTGCACCACTTCATCAGCAACCCGCAGCAAGCATTGACGGATGAACTTCTGTTGCGCTTCAAGCCGAACCTGATGGACCCGTTGCCGCTGTACATCGTGCTGCTGGCCGGGTTGCCGCTGGTGCTGCCGATGCTGGTGCGCAAAGCGTGGGCGGTGGTGGCGGTGTCGTTGACTGTTTACCTGCTGGCGCCTTCGTTTGGCTGGAACCTGGCCGCGATCAAGGACGGCGTGTGGTACTTCAACCCTGTCACCTGGCAACTGCTGTTTGTGCTCGGTGGCGCAGCGGCGATTCACGGGCAAAAGCCCCGGGCGGCCGAGACGCGTCCGCTGCTGCGCCAGCCGTTGTTTGTCGGTGCGGCGATGTATGCGGTGCTGGCCGGGGTGATCACCGTGTCCTGGCGCTGGCCGGAAATACATGATGCCGTGATGCCAACGATGCTGAGTAATCTGCTGTACCCGATCAGCAAGACCGACCTGTCGCCGGTGCGCCTGCTGCACTTTCTGGCCCTGGCGTATGTCACGGCGAAACTGTTGCCAGACACGGGCTGGACGCAACACTGGCTGGCCCGGCAATGCTCGCGCATGGGGCGTTATTCGCTGGAGGTGTTCTGCCTCGGCGTGTTACTGGCGCCGTTGGCCGACATGGTCAACGCCCTGACCGACGATGCGTTTGCCATGCAAATTTTCACCGCACTGGTGGGGGCCGGGTTGATGGGGTTGTTGGCGGTCTGGCTGGAGTTCAATAAACGCCTGACGCGATCACCGCAAAACGCAATCGCCTGAAACCAAAAAGCCCCGGTCATCTCGACCGGGGCTTTTTGCATTTCAAACGTTACGTCTTACGAAGCCGAATGCACCGCGCCTTGCGACGCATTGGTCGGTTGCAACTTGAACACGTAGAACAACACCGTCAGCAGCACCAGGAACGCCGGGCCCACATACAGCGCCACGCGGGTGTCCGGGAAGTACGCCATCAGGCCGACCACCAGCACCAGGAACGCCAGCGCCAGGTACGAGCTGACCGGGTACAGCCACATTTTGTATTTGAGGCCGGCACGTTCGCTGGCGCTCAGGCCTTGGCGGAATTTCAGCTGGGCCAGCAGGATCATCACCCAGGTCCAGATCGCACCGAAGGTGGCAATCGCGGTGACCCAGACGAAGACCTTCTCCGGCACCAGGTAGTTGAGCAACACGCCCAGCAGCAATGCGCCCATCGACAGCAGCAAGGCGCGACGCGGCACGCCGTTGCTTGAAGTCTTGGCGAATCCGGCCGGGGCCTGGCCGTTCTGCGCCAGGCTGTAGAGCATGCGCCCGGTGCTGAAGATGCCGCCGTTGCAGGACGACAGCGCGGCGGTGATCACCACGAAGTTGATGATACCGGCGGCGGTCTTGATGCCCAGACGCTCGAACGTCATCACAAACGGGCTGCCCTGGGTGCCGATTTCGTTCCACGGGTAGATCGACAGAATCACGAACAGTGCGCCGACGTAGAACAGCAGAATCCGCCAGAACACCGAGCCGATGGCATCCGGGATGGTCTTCTGCGGGTTCTTGGCTTCACCGGCGGTCAGGCCGATCATCTCGACGCCAAGGTAGGCGAACATGACCATTTGCAGGGACATCAACACGCCTTGCACGCCATTAGGCATGAAACCACCGTGAGCCCAGAGATTGGAAACCCCAAGCGCCACGCCGTCGTTACCGAAGCCGAACGCGATCACGCCGATGCCGCCAACCACCATCGCAATAATGGTGACGATCTTGATCAGGGCGAACCAGAATTCGAATTCACCGAAGGCTTTGACCGCGATCAGGTTGATGGTGCCCATGCTGATCAACGCCGACAGCGCCCAGATCCAGCGCGGCACATCGGGGAACCAGACGCCCATGTACACCGCTACCGCCGTGATTTCCGCGACGCAGGTTACCAGCCACAGGAACCAGTAATTCCAGCCGGTCAGGAAGCCCGCCAAGGGGCCGAGGTAGTCTTGGGCGTAACGGCTGAACGAGCCGGCGACCGGGTTGTGCACGGCCATCTCGCCGAGGGCGCGCATAATCACCAGGATCGCCAGACCGCCGATGATGTAGGAGAGCATGATGGCGGGGCCGGCCATTTCGATGGCCTTGGCCGACCCCAGGAACAGACCGACGCCGATACAGGCACCGAGTGCCATCAAGCGAATATGCCGTTCGCCGAGTTCGCGTTTAAGCGGGCCGCCCTGAGCGGTCTCGCCGTGGGGCAGGTGATTGCCAGCTGGCATAGGGACATCCTCGTCTTGTTATTGGATATAGCCACCGAGTGTCGAAGCGCTGACCGATAAGCCATTGCTTGCCTGAAACCGGCCGTACTTCGTGAGCAGGACCGTCCTGTAGGACAAAACCTCCAGGATCAGCGGGACGTGCAGTATAAAAAGCATTGCCCAGGTGTTTTCACTCAATAAACCACAAAATGCAGCCACAACTCTCGGCAAAAGACGGTTTTGCGGAGAGGGTTTAACTGGCTAAAAGTGATTTCACCCGTGACAGAAAACGGCGCCGAGTATTGCACAGCATTGGTGCATCGTCATGCCCAGACCTTCGCCGCATTTACCTTGGGAGGTGTCTAGCTCAGCCATTCCAGACACCAACCCCCTGTGGCGAGGGAGCGTGCTCCCGCTCGACTGCGTAGCAGTCGCAATTCTGTGTTCAAAGGATTATCTGAAAGAACGTCATTGCGCTTATTGGTCTGCTTCGCAGACCAGCGGGAGCAAGCTCCCTCGCCACAGAGACTGTTCCTTCAGATGATTCAGACATTTCACTCAGAACTTGAAGCCACGCAGAAACGAAAGCATGGCTAAGGTGAACTGGACTATCAGCTCAAGGACGCAAAGGAATGCATCCACGCCCAAATTCGCACCTGCTGCGCCATGGACGCTGTTCGGAACCTGGCAGGGCCTATCTCATCACTGCAGTTACTCATCAGCGCCGTCGAATCTTCACTGATTGGCAAAAGGGCCGTTTGCTGGTCGCCGAGCTCAGGCGAGCCCACGAAGAGAAGTGGGTCAATTCGATAGCCTGGGTCGTCATGCCGGATCATTTCCATTGGCTGGTGCAACTCGAACAGCGCACCATGGCGCAACTCATGCAGGCCATCAAATCACGCAGCACGCTCACCATTAACCAGGCCTCAAACAGTCGAGGAGCCTTCTGGCAAACCGGCTATCACGATCGTGCAATCCGCGATGGCGAAGAACTCCTGCCGTTCGCCCGATACATAGTTGCCAACCCGTTGCGTGCCGGGCTGGTGGAAAAAATCGGTGATTACCCCCTCTGGGATGCCTGTTGGTTGTAACACTACCCAAAGGCCACTACGGCCCTGTGGCGAGGGAGCTTGCTCCCGCTCGGCTGCGCAGCAGTCGCAAAACCTACGACCCCATTTACCTGAAAAACCACGATTGCCAGGTTTGGGGCCGCTTCGCAGCCCAGCGGGAGCAAGCTCCCTCGCCACAAAAAACAAAACAGATTGGAAAATTGTGCACTCACAATTTTTTCACCATCGCCAACCACCGTCTAAGCTTCAGACAAGTCAGATCAATCTGCGTGAATGGATCAATCGGCTATGGGCGCTTTGTGGCAAACCGATACGAGTAAAACTGTGGTCCCGACTGAACGTGTGGATGAAGCGCCGTCACCTGAAAAACCTCGCCCCAGTCGTGTCAAACACGGCTGGAAGGCGTTTTGGTTGTTGCTGCTGATCATCGCGATTGTCGTGGGACTGGCGGCAGCCAAGGAAATGCGCACCTCCAAATTCCAAGCCCGGGAAGTCAGCAAGTTTGCGGCGTCCCTGAGCTATTCCCTGGAACCAGGCCCCAGCGATGCCATCCGCTACCCTGGCGCCGGGCCTTTTGATTTGCGTCTGGGCTACAGCTCACTGGATGAGTTCCTGCCCCGGCTGCTCAAGCGCAATTACGTGATTGCCGCCCAAACCCGTTTTTCCCAAAAGTTGATGGACTACAGCGGCAAGGGCCTTTTCGTGCCCTACGCCGAGAAAATCCAGGCCGGCCTGTCGATCACCGACTGTCGCGCGATGCCGCTGTACCAGTTCAAATACCCACAACAGCTTTATTCAAGCTTTGATGCGATCCCGCCGGTGGTGGTCAACAGCCTGCTGTTCATCGAGAACCGCTTTCTGCTTGACCCCAAGCAACCCTTGGCCAACCCCGCCGTGGACTGGCCGCGCTTCGGCATGGCCGCGTGGTCGCAGGTGGCCAAGTTGATTCACCTGCCGGGTCAATCGGCGGGCGGCAGTACCCTGGCGACACAGCTTGAAAAGTATCGGCATTCGCCCGATGGCCTGACGGTGTCGGGTGCGGAAAAGATCCGGCAGATGATCTCCGCCACCGTGCGGGCCTATCAGGCAGGTCCGGACACCCTCGAGGCCCGGAAAAATGTGGTCCGCGACTACCTCAACAGCGTGCCGCTGTCCGCCGTGCCCGGTCACGGTGAAGTGCATGGCATGGCCGAAGGGTTGCGCGTCTGGTACGGCGCCGACTTCGACAAGGCCAACGAAACGCTGGCCAGCCCTGCCACCGATCCAAAGACGATGGCCGCCAAAGGTCTGGCCTTGCGTGAAATACTGTCATTGATGATTGCCCAGCGTCGCCCTTCCCACTACCTGACCAAGGGCCGTGATGAACTGGCTGACCTCACCGACAGCCACATTCGCCTGCTCGCCCAGAACAACGTGATCGATGCGCCTTTCGCGGCAGCGGCACTGGCCAGCAAGGTGACTTACCGCGACTGGCAAACCCAGCCGACCATTCAGCCGATCGAAACCAACAAAGGCATCAGCGTGGCGCGCAGCCGTCTGGGCGGGTTGCTCAATCGTCCACTGTACGACCTCGACCGCCTCGACCTGTCCGCCACCAGCACCCTGCAAGGTGAATTGCAAAGCCAGGCTACCGAGTACCTCAAGCGCCTGGCCGACCCGGTGTTCGCCACGCAGATCGGCTTGATGGGCGAACGCCTGCTCACCCCCACCAGCACCACTCAGGTGCGCTACAGCTTCACCCTGTTTGAACTGACGCCGGACGGCGCGCGCGTGCGGGTGCAAACCGACAGCACCGACCAGCCGTTTGACATCAACGAAGGCAGCAAGCTGGAACTGGGCTCCACCGCGAAAATGCGCGTGCTCACCACCTACCTGCAAATCATGGCGGAACTGCACGATAAATACGCCGGGATCAGCATCCCGGAACTGAAGAAAGTCGATGTCCCCGATCAGGACCGCCTGAGCCGCTGGGCGGTTGACTACCTGATCGAAAACAAGGATCGCAACCTGCCCGCGATGCTCGGTGCCGCGCTGGATCGCAAATACTCGGCCAGCCCTGGCGAAGCGTTTTTCACCGGTGGCGGGTTGCACGTGTTCCATAACTTCCGCAAGGAAGACAACGGCCGCATACCGACCCTGCGCGATGCCCTGCGTGAGTCCATCAACCTGCCGTTCATTCGGCTGATGCGCGACCTGGTGCGCTACACCACCTATTCCGGCCCCAACAACAGCGCCGAACTGCTCAAGGACGACCGCGATCCCCGGCGTCAGGAATACCTCGCCGATTTCGCCGACAAAGAAGGCACTTCGTTTCTGCTGAAGTTCTGGAAAAAGTACAAAAACAAGGACACCCAGGCACGGCTCGACACCTTCCTCGACGGCATGCGCCCGACGCCGATCCGCCTGGCAGCAGTGCACCGGTATCTGCTGCCACAAGCCAGCCAGGAAAGCTTTAACACCTTTGTGCGCTCGCACCTCAAAGGCGCCAAGCTCACTGAAAAACTCACTGACGAACGCCTGCAACGGCTGTACGAAAGCTACAGCCCGGGCACCTACGACCTGCCGGACCAGGGTTTCATCGCCAAGGTTCACCCGCTGGACCTGTGGCTGATGGGTTACCTGCTGAACAACCCTGACGCCAAGTGGAGCCAGATTGTCAAAGCCAGCCAGTTCGAACGTCAGGAAGTCTATAGCTGGCTGTTCAAAAGCAAGCACAAGGGCGCCCGCGACAGCCGTATTCGCACCATGCTCGAGATCGAAGCATTCCTCGACATCCATCAACGCTGGCAGAAAGTCGGCTATCCGTTCGATCACCTGGTGCCGTCGCTGGCCACCGCCATTGGCAGCTCCGGCGACCGTCCGGCAGCGCTGGGCGAGTTGATCGGCACCATTCTCAACGATGGCGTGCGCATGCCGACATTGCGTATCGACACGCTGCATTTCGCGGCGAATACGCCATACGAAACCAAACTGATCAATGACCCGGTCGCCGGCAAACGGGTGATGCCGTCCGAAGTGGCCACGGCCATGCGCGAGGCCTTGTCGCAAGTGGTGGACGCCGGTACCGCCAAACGTGTTTCCGGCAGTTTCATCACCCCCGATGGCAAACCCCTGGCGATGGGCGGCAAGACCGGGACCGGGGATAACCGCATCGAAGCCATTGGTTCCGGCGGGCGGATTCTGAGTTCGAAGTCAATCAACCGCACGGCCACCTTCGTGTTCTATATCGGTGATAGCCACTTCGGTACGTTGACCGCCTTCGTGCCCGGGCGCACCGCCGAGGCCTTCAAGTTCACCTCCGCGCTGCCCGTGCAGGTGCTCAAGGGCATGGCACCGATTCTCACGCCTTATCTGCAACCGGGTACGCATACGCAATGCCTGCCAGTGGAGGTCGCACGGCGCTGAAAAAAAGGTGGTAATTACCTATTTTCGGCATTGGTAATTCCAATGCTTTTGGGCGGCTGACACTGATTAAGCAGCGGTAATTCAGGCTTTTACTTTGAGCCTCGGGCGTTAGGCTGGTCACTCCACTTAACGCTCAAGGTTTATTAAAAGCATGACTGACTTACACGGACGTATATCAGCGCGACCGACACCGGGGGCCAATGACAAAAAAGGTCGCCACTACGATTTCATCAAAAGCCGTATCCATCCCACGTTCAAGGACGCGTCAGTGCGACGGATCCGGGAACTGAGCCTCACGCAAACGGCTTCAGGGTATTGGGCACAGAACATCAGGGGGTTCGATCACACCCCGCTACAACACGCCAACCTCGACCTCTGGTCCGCTCAAAACACCGTCGACCGGGTCATGGACAAGGTCCGAGGCGTTTACGAGTTCGCCGAACCGTTGCTGACCAGAGCGTTGCTGGAACAGTTCGGTGTCGACGTCGATGTAAAGACCACTTACCTGCACCTTTATCTACCCAAACAGCTTCCCTGGTATGCCAGCCACCTCAACGGCGTGGTGACCCGCACCGTTTCACTACTCGACGCGGCCCTGCATAACTTCGCGAGCCACGAAACCTGCGAGGCGGACTCGAACTTCATCAGCCAGCCCGATGCCCGCGGGCATTTCGACACCCTGGCGATCAAACGAAAAATGTCCATCGCCCAGTTCCAGACCCTGTGTCGCACGCTGGACATTGGCGCGCGCTACACGAAATACCTCGAAGAACAGTTGCGGCCCAGGGATGGCCTCGCCCAGGTGGTTTTAAAACACAAGATCATCGAGAACGAGAAAGCCGCGTTTAAAGCCGCCGCCAGACTGGCCGTCCTGAAGGGCGACATCGACGCCGATGCCGGTGACCTGATCCTGATGATGCTCGATGGCCAGCGCAACCTCACCCGCAAAGGCCGAATCATGCAGTTCGCCAAACTGTCCATGCTCGACAGCCAGCTGACCGGCATCGTCTTGATTACGCCGGATCTGAACCGGGTCCATGAGGTGGTGCCGATCTTCGCGTATGTCCCACAAGACCCCGAGCACCCGCTGAAAGAGTACCCCTCGACCCTCGCGCTGATGAAAGAACTGACGCGTCAGCTGCGCGACAACGATGTCATCTCCTCCACCGGCATGACCTACCAGCAATTCTTCAGCCGGTTCGTCGATCAATCCGATCGGGGGCATTTTTTCGGCGGGCTGCCACAACGCCTGTTTCAAGTGAAATGGCATCGCAAAGAGCCGCTGGACCCGAGGCCGAGCTGGCGCGAAGAGGCTATCACCGCCCCTCGTCTGCAGTTCAACACCGCACCGATCAGCGGCGAACTCTGGCAGTACCTGTTCGAGCAAAAGCTCAACAAGGTCCTCAATGACGCCCGTCACATCGCCGTATCAACCGCCGATGCCGATACTCATGCACGATGGGCCTGGTGGGAGAACTTCAAGAAAATCGTCTCGGACATCTTCAACATCGCCCTGATGGTCGTCACGCCGTTCGTGCCCGGACTGGGTCAGCTGATGATGGGCTACATGGCTTATCAGATGGCCAGCGACGCCATTGAAGGCCTCGTCGACATGACCCTGGGACTGTGGACTGAAGCCACCGAACACATTGTCGGCCTGGTCACCGATGTTCTTCAGCTGGAAGCGTTCGCCGCCGGTGCGCAGATCGGTGCGCTGGCACGCCTGAAACTGTCGCCGCTGATCGAAGGCATGAAACCGGTCACGCTGCCCAACGGCGAACCCCGGTTGTGGCACCCCGACCTGAAACCTTATGAATGGCCCAATGTGCAGTTATCGCCGGACTCCAGACCTGACGCGCTGGGGCTGCACGCTCACGAGGGCGAGGCTGTTCTGCCGCTGGATGACAAGCACTACGCCGTGCAAAAGGATCCGCAAACCGGCAACTACCGGGTCAAACACCCGCATCGCGACAATGCTTACCTGCCCGAGTTGAAACACAACGGCCTCGGCGCCTGGACCCATGAAGCCGAGAACCCGCGAGCCTGGGATCGTCCGACGTTGATGCGCCGTCTCGGCCACACCGTGGAGGGCTTCAGCGACACGGAACTCGAAGCCGTTCGCATCGCCAGTGGTACCGACGACGGTGCGCTGCGCCGGATGTACGTCGACAATACGGCCCCGCCACCGTTACTCGACGACAGCCTCACCCGCTTGAACATCCAGCGCCAGACCCGCCAGGCCATCAGGAGGATTCGCTCAGGCCAGCCTCTGGATCCTTCTTCCTACTGGTTTGAACCGCTGGCGACTTACCTGGACGGCTGGCCCGCGGATAAAGCCCTGAAGGTCTACGAAAACGCCGACATGAGCGGCCGGTTCCGCCAGTACGGCAACGCCGATGCGACGGCCGAACAGACCCTGTCCACCAGTTTGTCGAACCTCATGAGCGAGCAATTTGCACCAGACCTTGTCGGGTTTCTCAACGAAGAAGAGCTGCACGCCGTGCTCGGTCGGTCCACCGCCCAACGTGAACGGGTGCAAGCCTTGCGCAATCGTCTGGCGGACGAAGCCGATCGACTGAACCCAGACATCATCAATCAGCTTTACCAAGGGGCCCAGGCGTTCGACGATCCGCCGCTGCGACTCATGCGCCATACCTTTCCCGAGTTGCCGTCCCGTGCCGCAACGACGCTGCTGAACACCACCGACGCTGCCGACCTCAAGCGCATGATTCAAACGCAACGACTGCCCTTGAGCCTCAAGAGCCGCGCCCGTGAGGCGGCCTTCGAAGCCCGGACGAACCACGCCTATGAAGGTTTCCATGACGGCGCGCAGTGGGTGGCGCAAACCGAAAGCCTGGTGCTGAACGCCTTGAGGATTCATACCGACACGTTCGCGCAATTGCGCATCGAGGTTCGCGAAGGCAACGATGCCGGCCCCTTGCGCAGCCGTGTGGGTGCCGAGGGCGCGTCGATGGTCCGGGTGTTGGTCAAGGACGATGGCAACCGGTTCGAAGTCTGGGACGGTGACAACCGAAAACTGCACGACGCCACTGATTTTTACGAAGCCGTTCTCAACGCCTTGCCGGAAAACAAACAGGCGCAGTTGGGTTATCGGCCAGGCCAGGGGGGCTTCTTCAAGCAATGGGTGATGGCCAAGACCGAGACACCGGCGCAGCGCCGCACGGCGCTCGCCGCACCGCCGATCCGTCCGCTGGCTGACCATGAAGACATGATCCTGTTGCGCGGTCCCGGCTTCTCCACCGTTGCCCCCACGCTCACCGAACGGGTGCAGGATATTTACCCTCACTTCAACGACCGCGAGGTCAATACCTTCGTTCGATCCCTGGGTTCGCAGGAGCAAGGGCATCAGACACTGACCCGACTGGACCGCGAACTGGACGACCTGCGTGTGCTGTTCAATCGCTGGCGCTACCAGCAGCCGGATACCTGGGGCCCTGATCAACACGGGTTCGTCAACAGTGGCGGCTTGCACATTGCCGAACGGTTAATCGATTGTTTCAAACGCAAGCCCACGGTCTTTGGTGAACGTAGCATCACGGCCGACGGCGGGTATGCGCTGGACCTGTCCACAGAGTTCAAGTCGCTTGACCTCGAACGCTGGTGGAAGGAGCTGCCGGATATCAAGCGCTACCTCGATCAGATCAGCACCTTGAATCTGGACCGCACGACCTTTTTTGAAAGCGGTCCCGGTCTGCTCAGTGACTTCCCTCATCTGCAGCAACTGAGTGCCCGCAATTGCGGCTTGACCCGACTCCCCGACGCCATCGGCAAAATGCACCACCTGCGGACGCTGCGGTTGATGAACAACAACATCACGTTGACCCCGTCTGCCGTCGAGCAACTGCGAAACATGACCCGCATGGAAACCCTCAGGCTTGATGACAACAGGCAGTTGGGCCGGCTCCCGGACGTCGGACGCATGCCCAGACTGAGAGTCCTGAGCTTGAGCAACACCGGGGCCACCGCCTGGCCCGATGGCCTGTTCGGGCCTTTCAACAAACGTCGACCGCGGGGCTTCTTTCTGGATTTGCAGGAGAACCCGATCAACGTCATTCCCAAGGTCGTGCCCGGCTCGGAAGATGCCTTCCTCCTGGCGCGGACCCGCTTGTACGACGAGCGGCTCTCGGAGGCCAACCGGATCACCTTCAAAGCGTATCGACGATCCGTCGGCATCTCGCCAGAGCAGGTCTACGCCTATGCGGCACGGGACACGATGAACCTGTGGCCCATGAACGATGACTCGACATGGTGGAGTGCCGAGGTCTCAGGGCTGGGTACTTTCCGGGAGGAAGCCTGGCACGAATTGATGACCGAGCCTGGCTCCGAGGATTTTTTTGCCTTGATCCAGAAACAGACCCGCTCGGCCGATTACAAGGCCGGTGGTGATTTGCGTCAGCAGCTCAGCAATCGGGTATGGCGCATGATCGAAGCCATCGACCTGGACACCGGATTGCGCAAGGACCTGTTCGAAATGGCCAGGGCGCCTACTACCTGCGCCGATGCCGGGGCTCAAGTATTCAACCACATGGGCATCAAGGTGCTCGCCTCCGAAGCCTATGCCTTGTCGACGTCCAACGCCGTGCTTGAAAGCAAACTGGTGAACCTGGCCAGAGGTGCTGCTCGCCTCGCGCGCGTGGATGACATTGCCCGTGCCGATTTCGGCAGCCGCCCGGGCAATCCGGATGAGGTCGAGGTGTACCTCGCCTACGAAACCGGCCTGGCTCAACGCCTCGGCTTACCGTGGCAATCGGAGACGATGCTGTTTCGCACCATCGCCGGTGTGAACGCCAAAACCCTCGACACCGCCTTCGAGACGGTGATGT
Organism: Pseudomonas sp. S2_B07; assembly: GCF_054668435.1. Lineage (NCBI taxonomy): Bacteria > Pseudomonadati > Pseudomonadota > Gammaproteobacteria > Pseudomonadales > Pseudomonadaceae > Pseudomonas > Pseudomonas sp. S2_B07. The sequence continues at coordinate 4,919,628 of NZ_CP162769.1, read as the reverse complement.
CGATGGAGGCCGGCGATGGGTTGGTCAACGACATGATCGAACAGCCGTTCTGGCAGAAATACCTGCAGGACACCTATCCGAACGAATTCCGGCGCAATGCCCGGTTTTACGAAACCAAGAGCGACTTGCTCGATGAGTTACGCGAAGTCCAACACACCTGGGCCCGTTCCAGGGACCAGCAAATTGCACAACGACGCGCCCTCAAACAGCGTCTGCAAGACCTCGCCCGGCGCCTGAATATCGATGACAGTTTGGTGTTGACGGGCCAGGACATGACCGATGAGGTCTACGGCCAATTGCTGCACGACATGGGTTACGAAGAAAAAGAGCTGAGCCGAAAACTCACCCGCGAAGCGTTGCAAAAACACGCACAGCAATAAACGGCAATCCCTGATGCATCGGGTGATGCATCAGGGTTCACGCTTAACCCACCTGCGAATCCCAAACCACCGTGACAGTGCCCGAGTACGTTCTGGCGACACCGGGCTTGATCATCTCCTCGACCTCATCCTGCGCAATTTCGAAGTGCAACGTGCCCGGTTTGCGATCGACATAAAAGCGCGGCTGGAACAGCTCGGTACCAATGCCGTCGCGCCGTAACGGCCGGCGGCTGACCGGTTGATCGGTGGCATCCACCAGGCCATTGGGCAGGGTCACGCTGACGTCGAGCGGCACGATATGGCCCGAAACCGGGTCGCGCACCGAGCAGCGGTTGCCATCGGTGCTGTACTGGCAGTCCAGGTTCATCTTGAAGCGACTCGATGAAGACACATTGAACGTCTGATCACGAAACAGCCGTGTGGGCTTGCGCCCTTGGGTCAGCCAGGCTTGCCAGCCGCCCTGCGGTACCAGCTCAACGCGATTGCCACCGGGTGGAATCTCGACCTTGAGGGTGTGCCGAACATCCAGGGAGAAGTTGAGGGTCAGTTGGTTGTCACTGGGGATCATGACATCGCCCATGTCGAAATCCTGACGTGGACCGACGGTGTACGGCATGGTGCCGGTGTATTTGCCCGACTTCATGGTCAGGGGGTTAGGCGTGCGCAGCTCATAAGCGAACACGAAGTAAAGGTAGCGAAAGGAAAGCGGAATATCGAACTTCGCCGTCTTGCTGCACACGCCCACCCCTCTGGCGACTCGCCAGAAACTGTTGTAGCCCGAGGGCCCTGCCGAGTGCCAACCCACACTTGAACAGGGTATCGGCGCATAGGCCCAACCGCCACCTACCCACAAGTCATCCCACCAACCTCCTCCGGTCAGTTCAGTGACAGGGCGGGGAATCGCAGCTTCGTGCCCGATCCCGCCGATACGAATGGAAAGCACCTCGCTATCACCCGACTCGTGGGTAACCACCACCTCTCTCCAGTCCGAGGGAACGCGGGCCATTCCTCCTTGCCGCGGGTCCGCATGGTTGGCCAGGATTGGCGCATTCGCCGTGAAGGAAATAGGCGCAATAAGGCTGAACAGCTTATAGGGCGCACAGGCTTGTGGAATCTGCCGGCAAAAACCTTCGGACGGGGTCATGTTAACGAACACGTTATTATTCGGCTCCGACGAATCCGGCTCGAACACCGCTTCGATGTCCATCACAGCGGCCTGTATGGGCAAGGCAAACACCGCACACAGCAGGCTGGCCGATGCAGCCCCCTTCAACGTCCGGGCTGATCGCTTATTCAATAAATTCATCATTTGGGCAACACCGCGTTGAAGACCATGTTGACGCTTCCAAAATAGTTGCCGGGTTTGTAAACCCCATCGGCGGGTGGCACAGGCAGCACTTCCAGTAAAACCCGCTTGCCCTGCGCGGCGTCGATCAGCGAAACCACCTCGCGGCTTTCCCCCTCGTTCAACAACTTTTCGTTGAACAGCACGCGCAATCCAATGTCATGGGCCTGCGTCCCGTTAGACAAGTAAGGCCTGCCCTCAAGGCGGGCTTCGATGGAACCGGCTTCGCTCTTCACATCGAAATACTTGCGCAAGCCGCCCAGGGTCGAGGTCGTCAGATTCCATGGCAATGACTGTTCGCGGTGAATCCAGCCGGGGTCTGCGGGAATGACGTAAAACGCCTGGCTCGGGACCGTCACGAATACTTCAAAGTGCTGCACTTCGCGGGCCGCGAACGCACCCTGGCAGGCCATTGCCGACACCATCAGGACCGTCAGTTGTCTGAACATACTCATCAGCCTTTCACATCGAGTTTCTTGCGGCTCTCGCCTTCAACCAGCGTGAAGCGGTACTCGCGGCCAGCCTGTTTCTCGAACTCGAAATGGCGGCCGGCCAGAACATGATGCTTGGTGGTCGGCTGGCAGTCCTGGTCATTCTTGACCGAGCAATCCTTGAACTCATCGATCACCACCACGGTGTTGCCGGTATTGCGGATCCGGTACCTGGCCGCCTCGTTTTCGATCACGCTGGCGTAACGCGGGGCCTTGGGGCGAACGAAAAACACCGCGCCATACCCGGCCAGCACCGTGACCCCGGCGGACAGGGCTTTCTTGTACTGCTCACGCTCCTCGCCGGAGACGGCGAATTCGTCTTCCTTCTCGGGCACCACCGGTATGAAACGCACACGGAAATAGCGCTCTTTGTCGCGCTCGCCCATGTACAGCAACCGCGTGCCCTGCATGCCACTGGCGGGCACGATCAGTCGCGCCGGGCTGGCCATCAAGCCATCCCGGGAATTGCCCTCGGCATTGGATTTGAGCGGCACCTCCCGCGACTTGCCATCGGCGTCGTAGAGGATTTCAAGGATGTTGACCTTGACGAAAGCGGTGCTGTCGCCGCCGTTATAGACGCGTTTCAAAAAGGTACTTTTGTCACCGTCCAGGTAGTCGTAGACCGTGCCGATATTGATGTTCGGCCCGGCATGTGCCGTCTGGGTGAACAAACAAAAACCAATCAGTGCCAACCGACGTTTCATCGTCATTTACCTCATAAAAAAATTCGGGGTGTCGGGCATCAGCCTGCCGTCGGCGTCTCAAGCGTCAGGTCCGCCAGGGTGTCCGGCGTGCAACGCAGATCGCCAATCATCAGCACGTTGTTTTCCGTGCGGCCACGGCTCGGGTCGAGGCGGAACTGGCACAGCAACTGGTTGCCGTGGCGCACTTCCAGGGTCGGGGAACCGGCGTTCATTTCCATGGAGAAGAAGCCGTCCACCTCACTGACCCCGCGACTGGCGTGGTTGATGATGTGATGGCCCTTGAGCGGGTTGCCCTGGGGGTCGATCAGGCGACCGAGGACAGTGAGGGTTCGCATCACGCGAATCTGGCGATAATCCACGCCGCCCTTGTTCAGGTGATAACTGGAACGAACCGGCTGGATGGTCGCGGCAGGCACGTGGTTGCCTTCGAAATCGAAACTGACGGAGCTGCTTTTGTAGGCCGTGATCGGCACAAAATTGCGTCCGGGCTTGAGGACTGCGCTGCCACCGCTCAGATCGTCGGCACGTAAAGTGATGTCTTCGATGTCCGATTCGACATCGATGATCATGCCCGCACCGTTGCGGTGGTATTGGCTGGTCACGACCATTTTTTGCCCGCCGACGGCGACGGTGCTGTCGAGGTTCAGACCACCGGTGAAGTCGTTGTTGTAAGAGGAGCGCTGGATAAATCCGTCGGCGTTGGCCAGGTCCGATTGCATCGTCGCCATCGCGTTCATGCCGATGCCATAGGTGTCGGTGATCGCCGTGGCGGAAACGCTTTGCAGCAGGTGGTCCTGCAAGTCTTTGCGGTAAGTGATCGAGGCATTGTTGTCACGCCCGCCATCGCGATCGGTGCGGGTGCCGATGCTGCCGGACAACTGTTCTCCCGGGCCACCCAGCGCCACGCTCACGCTCAGGTCAAGGCCGCGATTTCGATCATTGCCCGAACTGACGCTGCCCGGCCTGTCGAACAGCGACAGGCGCCAATTGGCGTCGCTGCCAAACAGTTGCGTGCGTTGAGTCCAACCCAGGTCCACGCCGACGCCTTCGGTGTTGCCTTCACTGTGGGACACCCGGGCATTGACCGAACTTTTGCTGGTGAGGCGATGATTGAGAGACAAGGACGAGTTACTGGTCTGACCGATAAATACATTGCGCTGCCGCACGCGCGTGCCGTCGGGCAAAGTGTCGTAGAGCCGGGTGGTGTCGAGCCAGCTGCGGTTATGGCTGGCGACGAGGCTGCCGCTGCCGTAGGAATAAAGCCCCTGCACGTCGAAACCGGTGCCGTAGTCCTCGGTCTTGTAGACGTTGGCGAAGACGCTGGCGTTGTGGACGATGGCCCAGTCGACCGATGTGCCGTATTGCAGGGTGTCTTTCACTTGCCGACCCGACAGGCCGAGAATCACCCGCGGGTGCAGCAGGAAGTTGAATGCGGCGCCGGCAGTCATGTCGCCATCGGCCTGCTCATCCCAGTTGCTGAGCATTTTCGATTCACGCCCGGCAAACAGGTTGTAGCGCCAGCGCTCGTCATGATTGCGCCAATTGTTGGGCTTGTAGACCAGCTCCTGCGTGCTGGAGGTGATCTGGCCGTCTTCGATCAGCCGCACTTCCACGTCATAGATGCCGCCGGGCAATGGCCGCGTATCGAGGGTCTGCAAACCGGCGGGTATCGCCTGAGTATTGATCAGCAAGCCGTCGCGGTAGATCTCCACCGAGCCCTGACGATTGGCCGTGACATAGATCGGGTAGACCGCCGGTTTCGGGTTATTGATGGCCAGGCTGTCGGAGCTGCCGTACATGACGCCGAGCGCGGTGTCGGGGCTGGCGCCGAAGGAGCGCGGCTGACGGGTCAGGCCTTCCGAGGTGGGCGTGAACAAGCCCAGGCGCAGGAAGTTGCCTTCCAGTTCGCGCTGGGTAAAGAGCTCGTGCATGGCGTGATAGAGCTGATTGTCCACACCACCGAGGCGTGACAACTGCAGGTTGACCGCCTGGGTCCAGTTGCCCAGGCTGCTGCTCGCTTCCAGACCGTATCGACCACCGAGGTCCTGGTTCTGGCCGCCATTGAGGTTCAGCTGGTTGCGCACGATCAACCCGGTGCTGCCGCCTTCGGGCTGGTTGTAATAGCGCTGCACCTGATCATCGCGTTCGGCGTTTTGCGTGAGGATCGACACCAGCGAGTTTTCCAGGCTGTAGTGCACGGCCAGCAGTTGTTCGGGGCAATTGGCTTGGCAGGCGCCCAGCACCACGCCTTGTTTCAGGTAGTTGGCCCAGATGTCGCGCTCGCTGGGCTTGATCATGCTGTCGCTGACATCGGTGAAGTCAACGAGGGTTATTCGATCGTCGCGGGTCAGCACGACCATCGCCTCACCGAGAAACTGTTGATCAAGTTCCACGCGCACCGCCAGCGGCACATCAAAGAAGTGCTCTTCGAACTCGCTCGGTAATCCCTTGGCCTGCGCAAGTAAACTTCGGGGTGTGTGGCCGTTGTCCGCTGGCGCGGCCAGGGCAGTCGCACAAAAACATAGGGCAAGCGCCGTCGCGATGGGAGTCATCGGGAACATGAACGAAATACTCTGAAGATAAATTCGTTGAAACCCGATCGACAGGCACAACCTCCCTGGCGATCGGTGAACGTTGCCAAGTAAGACAGAACTTACTTACAGCACGCGCTTACTTCAGATGCGCGGAATGGCATCAAAGATGACGACCGGGTTGGCGGTGTAGATCCCCACCTGACTGTTGCCCGGCTTCTCTGCCGTAATCACCAGGTCGGCGCGCATGCCACCGTTGGACTCGGCGTCGCCGACGACTTCCTGAGAATCAGCGGTCAATGGCGTGCCATTGAAGGTGTAAGTCAGAGGAATGTTCAAGGCTGGATTACCATTGAACAGCGGAGTAGGACCGCCCACGACATAAGCGCCGACCGAGCCATTGGTGTGTTGAACATCATAGGTGCCACGGACTTCCGTCAGGGTGCCGGAGCCGACGACATACTGCATTTTCTCGTCTTTGCCGAAGTCTTTGTCTACAGGCTGAGCGTGGAAGACCTTGCTCGGAATATCAGCGGTAATGTTGATGGAGGTGCGCGATTCTTCCGCCGCGAACGCCATCGAAGTGCTCAGGGCCAGAAGGGTCATCGGAACGGCGATTGCAAACGTCTTGAACATTATTGTGTACCTGTATTTTTTCAAAGGATTGGACCGAGGAAAGTTGGGCAAGCGGAAATCTCTCCATACGGTGATGGCGATTTCGCTTAACTTTCGACGCCAAAGAATGATCGTCCAATCCCATGAGAAAGTAAGTACGCAACTTCCGAAGAACATGTAGTAACAACGGCGTTCGAACAATAGGAAAAACACTGGAAAAACGCCAACTCGATTGTTTTACCCTCAGAGAAATACTACACACAGTTTTCACCTGAAAAAGCACACAGATAGGAACTAATTGAATTCCAAAAGATGAAGACTACTTATCTTGCAACAGCGGAACAATTATCAATCGATGAGCCTCCATGATTAGTTTAATTGCTCTAAAAGAGCAACCCATACCGTATTCCTCTTCGCTCAGCGCGTCTGGCCCTCAAGCGGTGGCGCAGACCGACCATTGGTCCAGTAGGCTTGCGCTCGCATAAAGATATATCTTAAGTTGTATCTAAACACGACGAGAGAAGACGCAAAAATGAGAGACCATCATTCCCACCGAGACCATAGCGACAGCCGCGACGGCTTCGAGAAACGCCCTGGCCCCGGCCGTGAACGCGGTGGCCGCGGCCCCCGGGTGTTCGCCCCCGGCGACCTGAAACTGCTGCTGTTGGCGTTGATCGCGGAGCAGCCCTGCCACGGCTATGACCTGATCCGTCAGATCGAAAGCATGTTCGACGGCGCCTACTGCCCCAGCCCCGGCGTGATCTACCCGACCCTGACCTTTCTCGAAGAAAGCGAAATGATTCTGGGCGATGCCGAAGGCGGCAAAAAACGCTACACCGTCACCGACGCCGGACGCCTGTCATTGACCGAACAGGCGATTGCGCTGGACGGCGTGCGGATGCGCATCGAGGTCAGCAAGCGCTCGTTGCGCGGTCATGACCGCCCCGCCGAGATCCACGAGGCGGTGCACAACTTGCGTCACGCCTTGCAGATGCACCACGGCCGCTGGAGCCCGGAAGAAATCCTGCGGGTGCGCGACCTGCTCAACAACACCGCCAAGGCCATCGTCGACGGCCCTGCCGTTCAACCCGTTCAGGAGCAAGCCGAATGAGTGAAGTGATCGTGCAATCCATCCACCGTGTCATGCATGAAATCAAACGCCGTCGTCTGCAAGTGTTGCGCGTGGTCGACCTGACGCCGCGCATGCGCCGGATTACCCTGGGCGGGCCGGAGCTGGCCGGCTTCGTCAGCCTCGGTACGGACGACCACGTCAAACTGCTGTTCCCGCAGACCGCGGCGGAACACGCGGCGCTGGAAACGCTGGTGCTCGGCGCGGGCAAGGACAACGGGCCGATGCCAGCGATGCGCGACTACACGCCACGTCGTTACGACCTCGACACGCTGGAACTGGACATCGATTTCGTGCTGCACGGCGACGGCCCTGCCTCGACCTGGGCCGAGCAAGCCAAACCCGGCCAGTTCCTGCACATCGGTGGGCCACGCGGCTCGATGATCGTGCCGGACATGTTCGACAGCTACCTGCTGATCGGCGACGAAACCGCCCTGCCCGCCATCGCCCGTCGCCTCGAAGGCCTGGCGGCCAATCGCCGTGCGCTGGTGGTTGTGGAAGTGGAGAACGGCGCTGAACAACAACGCCTGGAAAGCGCCGCGCAGGTCCATGTGATCTGGGTGCTGCGCGAGGGCGGCAAGGACAACCTGCTGACGACCGTGAAGCAACTGCAAGTGCCGAGCGGCAATCTCTATGCGTGGGTGGCGACGGAGACCAAAGTGTCGCGGCAGATTCGGCGGGTCTTGCTTGATGAGCACGGCTTGAATGAGCAGAGGGTCAAAGCAGTCGGCTACTGGCGATTGGATGACAGCGACGATGAATAACTAAAGGTTACCTGTCTTCCCTGTGGCGAGGGGACTTGCCCCTTCGCCACAGCAGCTCCCTCGCCATAGTTCAGGTTCACTTTCGGGCAAGCCACCGATCCAGCCCGATCACCATCAGCGCAACGATCACAAACCCCACCAACAATCCCCCCGCATTCACAAACACCTGTGGATAACCCAACTTATCCACATCAATGAACGGATAGGGATAAACCGCCAGCAGATGCCCGCGCCACAACACATAGGCGAAGTACCCCAGCGGGAAAATCACCCACAGGCCAATGTGCCGCAGCCGTAACGTACCTTTGGGCACGCACCGCCACCAATAGGCCAGAAACAGCAGCGGCATGATGTCGTGCAGCACTTCATCCGCCAGGAACTGCCAGCCTTCGGGGTGCCACAAATGCCGCAGCAACACGCTGTACGCCAGCCCCACCACAGCGATGCTCACGGCAATCGCGCTGCTCACCCACGGCTGCAAAAACCAGCGTCGAGCCGCAGACTCGCGAGACGTCCATTCGCAGGTCAGAACCGTCGCCACCAGCGTGTTGGTCAGCACCGTGAAATAGCTGAAAAAGCTCACCAGACCGCCGATCAACCTGGCATCCAGCGTCCAGCGCGAATACAGAATCAGGTACAGCTGAATGGCCAGTCCCGCCCAGCCCAGTACCGCCGCAGCGGCCACAAAACGATGCCTCGCGACCGAGCCCTGCATGTTCAGACCGGTCGCTTGGTGCGCATCAACTTCACGTACAAACGCTCGACTTTCTCCCGGGCCCACGGGGTTTTGCGCAGGAACGTCAGGCTCGACTTGATGCTCGGGTCGCTCTTGAAGCAGCGGATATCAATGCGCTCGGCCAGCCCCGACCATTCGTAATGTTCAACCAGGGCGTTGAGGATTTGTTCCAGCGTCACGCCATGCAGCGGGTTGTTGTTCTGTTCGGTCATGCCGGGCCTTCGAGCGATGTAAGGAGTGGGAAGCCGCGCACCTTAGCCGAGGGTGTGATCGGGTGGAAGCGCTGCGTGCGCTATCAGTCAATGTAGGTGACGTTGAAGATCGCCGCCCGACACTGTTACCAAATCTGAAACGATCCATGTCCATAAAAGCCCTTTCTCTATTTGTAACAGAACATTATCCTTGCGCCGCCAAGCTGAAACGCTTCTTCAAACTGCTTTACGCCCTGCTGCACTCCATAATTCCCTAGAAAAAGACCCAGAATTTCTTCTCTATGCCTTACTTTCAAACTTCGCGAGACAGCGCTGTCTGCACAGCTATCGCCAGCCGAAAAGCCCTGAACCTGATCGGTGGACTCACCGCACTGGGCTTTGCCACCTGCACCCAGGCGGCGCCCGCCTTCGATAGCGATTCACCGTGGATGCTCGGCGACTGGAACGGCACGCGCACCGAACTTGCGGAAAAAGGCTACGACTTCAAAGTCGATTACACCGGCGAAATGGGCAGCAACCTGCATGGCGGCTACGACCATGACCGCACCGCGCGCTACAGCGACCAGTTCGGTTTCGGCACGCACCTGGATTTGCAGAAAATCCTCGGTTGGGACGACGCTGAATTTCAGCTGACCATCACCGAGCGCAACGGCAACAACATCAGCAACGACCGCATCAACGATCCGCGCGTGGGCGGCTTTACTTCGGCCCAGGAAGTCTGGGGCCGTGGGCAAACCTGGCGCCTGACGCAGATGTGGTACCAGCAGAAATTCTTCGACCAGAAGCTCGACATTAAGGCCGGTCGTTTTGGCGAAGGCGAAGACTTCAACAGCTTCCCCTGCGACTTCCAGAACCTGGCGTTCTGCGGCTCCCAAGTCGGTAACTGGGTCGGCGACGTCTGGTACAACTGGCCGGTCAGCCAATGGGCGTTGCGCGTCAAATATCACCTGACACCGGAGCTGTATGCGCAGGTCGGTGCCTACGAGCAAAACCCGTCGAACCTGGATCGCGACAACGGTTTCAAGCTCAGCGGCAGCGGCACCCAGGGCGCGATTTTGCCGGTGGAACTGGTGTGGACGCCGAAACTCAACGGCCTTCCGGGCGAATACCGCGCCGGTTATTACTACAGCAGCGCCAGCGCCACCGATGTCTATAAGGACAGCAATGGTCAGCCGGCGGCCCTGAGTGGCGAAGCCTATCGCAGTGCATCGAGCAAACACGGCGTGTGGCTTGGCATTCAGCAGCAGATCACCAGCGTCGCCAGCGATAACAGCCGTGGTTTGAACGTGTTTGCCAACGGCACGATGCACGACAAGAAGACCAACGCCATCGACAACTACGTCCAGGCTGGCGTGGTCTACAAGGGCTTGTTCGACGCGCGCGCCAAAGACGACATCGGCTTCGCCCTGGCCCGGGTTCACGTCAACCCGGCCTACCGCAAAAACGCCGAGGCGACCAATCAGGCCCGCGCCGTCTTCAACTACGACGATCCGTCGTACCTGCCGCCGCAAGACACTGAATACAGCGCCGAGCTCTATTACGGCGTGCATGTGACGAACTGGCTGACCGTGCGCCCGAACCTGCAATACATCCGCCATCCCGGTGGCGTGGACCAGGTCGATGACGCCCTGATTGGCGGGATCAAGATCACTTCATCCTTCTGACCCACCCCCCCTATAGGAGCAGAGCTTGCTCACGATGACAGAGTGTCAGTTGACGAAGATGCGGTCTGACACACCGCCATCGCGAGCAAGCACTGCTCCTACAAGGGTTGCAACACCTGAACAAGCTCTAACCAAGTTTCACTTTTATAACTGAACCATGCCCACGCCAGATCGTCATCTACAGTGAACTTGCGCGGGACTACTTAAAACGTCACGGAGAACCACACTATGAGCACTGATGGTGCTTTGAGTCGAAGCCGTCTGTTGCCGAGCCTGCTCGGCATCCTGCTTCTGCTAATGGGCCTGGCCATGCTGGCAGGCGGGATCAAGCTAAGCATGCTCGGCGGCTCGCTGTATTACCTGCTGGCCGGTATCGGCCTGACGCTGACCGGCGTGCTGCTGATGATGGCCCGCCGCGCTGCGCTGGGCCTGTACGCATTGGTGCTGTTCGCCAGCACCGTTTGGGCACTGTGGGAAGTCGGCCTCGACTGGTGGCAACTGGTGCCGCGCCTGGCGCTGTGGTTTGCGCTGGGTATCGTCATGCTGCTGCCATGGTTCCGTCGCCCGCTGCTGCGCGAAGGTGCTGCACCGATGGGCACCGGCGCCCTGAGCGTCGCCGTGGTCGTGGCGGGCGTGGCCGCATTGGCCAGCCAGTTCACCAGCCCGGGTGAAATCAAAGGCCAACTGGACCGCGACAGCGTGCCCGGCATGACCAACACCGCGCCGGCCATGCCCGACGGCGACTGGAACTCCTACGGCCGCAGCGCTCACGGTGATCGTTACTCGCCCCTGGCACAGATCACCCCGCAAAACGCGCACAAACTGGTCCCGGCGTGGACTTACCGCACTGGCGACCTGCCGGGTCCGAACGATCCGGGCGAGACCACCGCTGAAAACACCCCGCTGAAAGTCAACGGCATGCTGTACGTGTGCACGCCGCACAGCCAGGTGATCGCGCTGGACCCGGACACCGGCAAGGAAATCTGGCGTTTCGACCCTAAGCTCTCCACGCAAAACGCGGCGAACTTCAAGGGGTGGGCGCACATGACCTGCCGTGGCGTGTCGTACCACGATGACGCCGTCTACGCCTCCGAGCAGAGCCCGACCGGCAGCGCCAGCGCCGCTGTCACCAACGCCTGCCCACGCCGGATCTTCCTGCCGACCGCCGACACCCGTCTGATCGCCCTCAACGCTGACACCGGCAAGATGTGCGAAGACTTCGGCGACAAGGGCCAGGTTGACCTGCGCGCCAACATCGGCGGCTTCACCGCCGGCGGTTACTACTCCACCTCGCCTCCTGCGGTCACCAAAGACCTGGTGGTGATTGGCGGCCACGTGACTGACAACGTCTCCACCGACGAGCCAAGCGGCGTGATCCGTGCGTTCGACGTGCACACCGGCAAACTGGTGTGGAACTGGGACAGCGGCAAGCCGGACGACACCACGCCGATTGCCGAAGGCCAGACCTACACCCGCAATTCGCCGAACATGTGGTCCATGTTCGCGGTCGACGAAAAACTCGGCATGCTCTACCTGCCGATGGGCAACCAGACGCCGGACCAGTTCGGTGGCGCTCGCACCCCTGAATCGGAACTGCACGCCGCCGGCCTGACCGCGCTGGACATCGCCACCGGCAAAGTGCGCTGGCACTTCCAGTTCACCCACCATGACCTGTGGGACATGGACGTCGGCGGCCAGCCAACCCTGATGGACCTGAAAACCGCTGACGGCGTGAAGCCGGCGGTACTCGCGTCCACCAAGCAAGGCAGCATCTACGTGCTGGACCGCAGCACCGGCAAAGCCATTGTGCCGATCAACGAAGTGCCGGTGCCACAAGGCGCTGTCGCCGGTGATCACACCTCGCCGACCCAACCCAAGTCCGACCTCAACTTCATGCCGCCGCCGTTGAAAGAGCGCGACATGTGGGGTGTCACGCCGTTCGACCAACTGGTCTGCCGGATCACCTTCAAATCCCTGCGCTACGACGGCCCGTTCACCCCGCCATCGCTGCAAGGTTCGATCGTTTATCCGGGTAACTTCGGCGTATTCGACTGGGGCGGTGTCTCGGTGGATCCGGTGCGTCAGATCCTGTTCGTGAACCCGGACTGGATGGCCTTCAAATCGAAGCTGATCCCGGCTGCGGAAATCGCTGCCCAAGGCCCGCGTAAAAGCGAAACCGAAGGCGTACAGCCAAACAAAGGCGCGCCGTACGGCGTCGTCCTCGAACCCCTGCTGTCGCCGATGGGCCTGCCGTGCCAGGCTCCGGCGTGGGGTTACGTGGCCGCGGTCGATCTGACCACCCATGAAAAAGTCTGGATGCACAAGAACGGCACCGTGCGCGACAGCTCACCGGTTCCGATCCCGTTGAGCATGGGCGTACCCAGCCTGGGCGGCACCTTCACCACCGCCGGTGGCGTCGCGTTCCTCAGCGGCACCCTCGACCAATACCTGCGCGCCTACGACGTGAAAAACGGCAAGCAACTGTGGGAAGGCCGCCTGCCGGCCGGCGCCCAAACCACACCGATGACCTACACCGGCAAGGACGGCAAGCAATACGTGCTGGTTGTTGCCGGCGGTCACGGGTCGCTGGGCACCAAGCAAGGCGACTATGTGATGGCGTACAAACTGTCCGAGTAAGTTCTAGCGGCGGTTAATGGAAAGGCGACTCCTGCGAGGGGGTCGCCTTTTTTGTGGCCACTATTTTTGTCACCCCACTCCTACAATTGGACTGGGTTCATCTGCTACTGCTGGGTCGGCTATCAGGCGGGCAAGTTGGCGCGGTGCATCTACACTGGACAGGTCAACACACTCACCTGTCCAGACCCTGAACACACACCTTGAAATATCCCGTGCCATTGAAACCACCCCCCACCTGCCCCATCTAACACCCATACCCCATTGCGCAGGTGCCCCATGAGCGACCAGCAAGACTTCCCCGAAGACCCGAGCGAGTACAACGAAGCCGAGCAAATCGAACACCACGCCACCGGCAAAGGCCTCGCCCTGCCCGGCCAGAACCTGCCGGACAAGGTCTACATCATCCCGATCCACAACCGCCCGTTCTTCCCGGCCCAAGTACTGCCGGTCATCGTCAACGAAGAACCCTGGGCCGAAACCCTCGACCTGGTCAGCAAGGCCGATCACCACTCCCTGGCCCTGTTCTACATGGACACGCCCCAGGAAGACCCGCGCCATCTCAACACCGGCGCACTCCCCGAGTACGGCACCCTGGTCAAGGTGCACCACGCCAGCCGTGAAAACGGCAAACTGCAATTCGTCGCCCAGGGCCTGACCCGGGTGCGCATCAAGACCTGGCTCAAGCACCATCGCCCGCCGTACCTGGTGGAAGTCGAATACCCGCACCAGCCCACCGAGCCGACCGACGAGGTCAAGGCTTACGGCATGGCGCTGATCAACGCGATCAAGGAACTGCTGCCGCTCAACCCGCTGTACAGCGAAGAGCTGAAAAACTACCTCAACCGCTTCAGCCCCAACGACCCGTCGCCGCTGACCGACTTCGCCGCCGCCCTGACCTCCGCCACCGGTGGCGAACTGCAAGAAGTGCTCGACTGCGTGCCCATGCTCAAGCGCATGGAAAAAGTCCTGCCGATGCTGCGCAAGGAAGTCGAAGTTGCGCGCCTGCAGAAAGAGATTTCCGCCGAAGTTAACCGCAAGATCGGCGAGCATCAGCGCGAGTTCTTCCTCAAGGAACAACTCAAGGTCATCCAGCAAGAGCTGGGCCTGACCAAAGACGATCGCAGCGCTGACATCGAGCAGTTCGAGCAACGCCTCACCGGCAAAGTGCTCTCGCCGCAGGCGCAGAAACGCATCGAAGAGGAAATGAACAAGCTGTCGATCCTCGAGACCGGCTCGCCGGAGTACGCGGTCACCCGCAACTACCTCGACTGGGCGACCTCGGTGCCGTGGGGCGTGTACGGCGAGGACAAACTCGACCTCAAGCACGCGCGCAAGGTACTGGACAAACACCATGCCGGCCTCGACGACATCAAGGACCGCATCCTCGAATTCCTCGCGGTCGGTGCTTACAAAGGCGAGATCAGCGGCTCTATCGTGCTGCTGGTCGGCCCGCCGGGCGTGGGTAAAACCAGCGTCGGCAAGTCCATCGCCGAATCCCTTGGCCGGCCGTTCTACCGCTTCAGCCTCGGCGGCATGCGCGACGAAGCCGAGATCAAGGGCCACCGCCGCACCTACATCGGCGCGCAACCGGGCAAACTCGTACAGGCGTTGAAAGACGTCGAAGTGATGAACCCGGTGATCATGCTCGATGAGATCGACAAGATGGGCCAAAGCTATCAGGGCGACCCGGCCTCGGCGCTGCTGGAAACCCTCGATCCGGAACAGAACGTCGAATTCCTCGACCACTATCTGGACCTGCGTCTGGACCTGTCGAAAGTGCTGTTCGTGTGCACCGCCAACACCCTGGACTCAATCCCCGGCCCGTTGCTGGACCGGATGGAAGTGATTCGCCTGTCGGGTTACATCACCGAAGAAAAAATCGCCATCGCCAAGCGTCACCTGTGGCCGAAACAACTGGAAAAGGCCGGCGTGTCCAAAGGCAGCCTGAGCATCAGCGACAGCGCGCTCAAAGCCTTGATCGACGGTTACGCCCGCGAAGCCGGTGTGCGCCAGTTGGAAAAACAACTGGGCAAACTGGTGCGCAAAGCCGTGGTGAAATTGATCGACGACCCCAAAGCCGTCATCAAACTCGGCCCCAAAGACCTCGAAACCTCACTCGGTCATCCGGTGTTCCGCAACGAGCAAGTGTTGTCCGGCACCGGCGTTATCACCGGTCTGGCCTGGACCAGCATGGGCGGCGCGACCTTGCCGATCGAAGCGACGCGGATCCACACGCTGAACCGTGGCTTCAAACTCACCGGGCAATTGGGTGATGTGATGAAAGAGTCGGCGGAAATCGCCTACAGCTACGTCAGTTCCAACCTGAAATCGTTTGGCGGCGATCCGAAATTCTTCGACGAAGCCTTCGTCCACCTCCACGTCCCGGAAGGCGCCACCCCGAAAGACGGCCCGAGCGCCGGCGTGACCATGGCCAGCGCCCTGCTCTCGCTCGCACGCAACCAGCCGCCGAAAAAAGGCGTGGCCATGACCGGCGAACTGACGTTGACCGGGCACGTCCTGCCAATTGGCGGGGTACGCGAGAAGGTGATAGCGGCGCGGCGGCAGAAGATCTTCGAGTTAATCTTGCCGGAGCCTAACCGTGGCAGCTTTGAGGAGCTGCCGGATTATCTGAAAGAAGGGATCACCGTGCATTTCGCCAAGCGCTTTGCGGATGTGGCGAAGATATTGTTCTGATCGTTAGGTAGTGCCTGGACCACTGCTTTCGCGAGCAGGCTTGCTCCCACTGGGTTATTGCAATCCATTGTGGGAGCGGGCTTGCCCGCGAAGGCGTCGGCACTGACGGCGCAAATCCCCAGCGCTGTCACACTTTGTCTCATCTTCAGTTATGCTCGCCGTTCGTCGTGAACGCCGGAGCCGCTGACCCTATGTCCCCCACTCGCTTGTTTGTCCCCCTCGCCCTTTCCTTGCTGGCCGCCTGCGCCACGCAGCCGAAACAGAACGTGACCGTGGAAAAACAAAGCCAATGCCCGGTGAAACTCAACAACGGGCAAAACCTGATCCTGACCCTGCCGAGCAACCCGAGTACGGGTTACCGCTGGGCGATCCAGGATTCGGCCGGTGGTGTGCTGCATGCGCTCAGCCCCGAGGTGTACAGCAACCCCGAGGACGCCGGCATCGTCGGCAGCGCCGGTATTTCGACCTGGCGCTTTCAGGCGTTTGCCGCCGGCACCGGGCGTTTGCGCCTGACCTCGCAGCAGCCTTGGGCGCCGGAAGTGTTGCCGGTGGACACCTTCGATTGCGCGATTTCGGTTAACTGATCGTGGGCTGGCTGATTCTGGCGCTGATGGGCGCGGTGACCTTCCTGTATGGCGTAAGCGTGCACGCGACGTTGCTTTGTCTGCTGGTCAAACCGTTGCCAGTACTGGCCCTGCTCGGTTGGCTGCATGACGCGCCGCCCAGCGACTATCGACGCTGGATCAGCCTTGGCCTGATTTTCTCGCTGCTGGGTGATGTGTTGCTGGCCTGGCCGGGGGATCTGTTTGTGTTTGGTCTCGGGGCGTTTCTGGTTGCACACCTGGCTTATCTCAAAGCCTATTTGAGCGATTGCCGGCGGTTGGCGGCGTTGCCCTTGGTGATTGCCCTGGGCGTCGGCGCAGTATTGTTGGGGATTTTGATTTCCCACGGTCTCGGCCCATTGCTGGTTCCGGTGATTGTTTATGGCCTGGCCATCAGCGCAATGCTCTGGCGGGCACTGGCTCGCTTGGGCACGGAGGTGCCAAAACGCTCGGCACTGCTGGCGGCGGCAGGTGCGCTGGCGTTTGTGTTCTCCGACAGCGTGATTGGTATCAGCCGCTTTGTGGCGCCGTTCGATGCGGCGCCTTACGTGATCATCGTCAGTTACTGGCTGGGGCAGTGGGGGATCACGGCGTCGGCGTTCGGCCCCCAGTATCAAGCACGCCACACGCTGTAGCAGCTGCCGAAGGCTGAGTTCGAGGGCAAAGCCCTCGCCTCCCAAACAACATCAATCGTACTTAAGTGACGCAAAACAAGGCACGACTGCTTCGCAGCCGAACGCAGCCTTCGGCAGCTGCTACAGGATTGCGTACGCCTTCGGCGCGGTTTATCAGACAACCCGCGCATCCCCCCGTCAATTTGGCTAAAATGCCGGCCTTTTCCACCAACGCCGCTGGAACCGCCGTGAGCAAAGAACCCGATCGCCTTTTCGCCCAGCCTTTGGCCCAGGTGCCTGACTTCGCCTTTAACGAGGACGTGGTGCGGGTGTTCCCGGACATGATCAAGCGTTCGGTGCCGGGCTATCCGACCATCGTGGAAAACCTCGGCGTGCTCGCCGCGCAATTCGCCCAGCCCAACAGCGTGCTCTACGACCTCGGTTCGTCCCTGGGCGCTGTGACTCAAGCCTTGCGCCGACACGTGCGCACCGACGGTTGCCGGGTGATCGCTGTGGATAACTCGACGGCAATGGTCGAACGCTGCCGCGAATACCTCAACGGTCAGGACTCGATGTTCCAGGAGTTGCTGCCCGTTGAAGTAATCGAGGGCGACATCCTCGCCCTCGACTTCCAGTCCGCCTCGGTGGTGGCGTTGAACTTCACCCTGCAATTCATCGCCCCGGACCAGCGCACGGCATTGCTGTCGCGCATCCGCCAATCGCTGTTGCCGGGTGGCGCGCTGATCCTGTCGGAGAAGCTGCGTTTCAACGACCCCGAAGAACACGCGCTGCTCACCGACCTGCACGTCGCCTTCAAACGCGCCAACGGCTACAGCGAACTGGAAATCGCCCAGAAACGCAGCGCCATCGAAAACGTCATGAAGCCCGACAGCCTCGAAGAACACCGCGAGCGCCTGCTGGCCGCCGGGTTCTCGAAAGTCGTGCCGTGGTTCCAGTGTCTTAACTTTGCCTCGTTGATTGCCTTGCCATGATTGATCTGTCCCCCCTCGCCCGCCGTCTGGCCGGTACACCACTGGCCGCCTGGGCCAACACCCTGCAAGCGCAACTCGACAAGAAAATGGATAAGGGTCATGGCGACCTGGAACGTTGGCAGAGTGCACTGGATGCATTGCCGAAGATTCAGCCGAGCGAAGTCGACTTGCTCAACGGCCTGATGCTGGACACCGAGTGCGACGACGAAACCCGTGCGCAAATGCGTACCGCGCTGATGGGTTTATCGCCATGGCGCAAAGGACCGTTTGATCTGTTCGGCGTGCACGTCGACACCGAATGGCGTTCAGACTGGAAATGGTCGCGTGTTGCACCGCATCTGGATCTGAAGGGCAAACGCATTCTTGATGTAGGTTGCGGCAACGGTTACTACATGTGGCGCATGCTCGGCGCCGGTGCCGACAGCGTGATCGGCGTTGACCCGAACTGGCTGTTCTTCTGCCAGTTCCAGGCCGTGCAGCGCTACCTGTCAGAACCGAATGCCTGGCACCTGCCATTCCCGTTCGAAGACTTGCCGCCGGAGCTGGAAGGCTTCGATACGGTGTTTTCCATGGGCGTGTTCTATCACCGCCGTTCGCCGATCGAGCATTTGCTGGCGCTGAAGGATTGCCTGGTCAAAGGCGGTGAACTGGTGCTGGAGACGCTGGTGATCGAAGGCGATCAGCAGCAGGTGCTGGTGCCGGAAGACCGTTATGCGCAGATGCGCAACGTGTGGTTCCTGCCGTCGGTGCCGGCGCTGGAATTGTGGTTGCGCCGTGCCGGGTTTACCGATGTGCGTTGCGTGGACGTGAGCGTGACCACGGTCGAGGAACAGCGCGGGACGGAGTGGATGAAGTATCAGTCGCTGAGCGACTTCCTGGATCCGGACGATCACAGCAAAACGATTGAAGGGCTGCCGGCGCCGATGCGTGCCGTCATCGTGGCCCGCAAGTAAACCGAAGCTTTCAGCAACACCGAAGATCAAATGTGGGAGCTGGCTTGCCTGCGATAGCGGAGTGTCAGACAGCAAAGATGTCGACTGTCAGCCCCCCATCGCAGGCAAGCCAGCTCCCACATTGATCGGGTTCTCAAGTTCACTCCTCGGTGCGACTCAATCTGCTGGCTTGGCTCTTCGGGCCTTGAAAAACTCGCTAAGCACCGCCCCGCACTCCTGCGCCAACACCCCGCCTTCAAACAACACCCGGTGGTTCAAAAACCCTTGGGTGAAGAACTGCCCCTGACTCTGCACAATCCCGGCCTTGGGCTCCAGCGCGCCATACACCACCCGCGCAATCCGCGAATGCACGATCAGGCCGGCGCACATGCTGCACGGTTCCAGCGTCACGTACAGCGTGCTGCCCGGCAGACGATAGTTGCTCGCGGCCAAGGCTGCGGCGCGGATCGCGACCATTTCAGCGTGGGCACTCGGGTCGTTGCCGCTGATCGGGCAATTGAAGCCGCGACCGATGATCTCGCCGTCCTGCACCAACACAGCGCCCACGGGCACTTCACCCAACGCTGCGCCTTGTGCAGCCAAGGCCAGGGCTTCGCGCATGAAGTCGCGATCACGGCTGCGGTCGATGATCGCGGCGGGACGTATCTGACGCATCAGGCCACCTCGATAGCGGCCATCAGGCCGGTTTCCATGTGATCGATCACATGGCAATGGAACATCCAGATGCCCGGGTTATCCGCTACCAGCGCCACTTGCGCACGCTCGTTCTTGCCCAACAGATACGTGTCGGTGAAGTACGGAATGACCTTGTGCCGGTTCGAGGCAATGACTTTGAAGCTCATGCCGTGCAAGTGAATCGGGTGCTGATACTGAGTCATGTTCTTCAATTCGAAAATGTAGCTCTTGCCCTTCTCAAGCTTGGCAATCGGGCGGTCGGCGCAGGTCTTGTCCGTGATGTCCCAGGCCTTGCCGTTAATCTGCCACAGGCTCGGCGGTTTACCGTTGCCGACGTTGACCGACACCGAGCCCACCCACTCGAAATTGAAGTTGAGTTTCTCGGCGTTGGCCAGGTCCGGCTCGGCGATCGGGTTCGCAGGCAGTGCCGGCGGCCATGGTGTCGGCGCGTCGGTATTCGCCACTGAGCGCAAGGTGCCCAGGCGAACCGGGCCGTTGCGCAGGGACAATTCCTCACCGGCCGGCGGCGCCTTGATCGCCAGGCAAATACGCATGCCGGGGCCAAGCCAGTATTCCTTGCCCAGCGGACGCGGCTCGATGGGATTGCCGTCCAGTGCGTAGATCTGCGCTTCGACACCGGGGATGTTGAGGCGATACGTCAGCGTGTTATCGAGGTTGAGTATGCGCACGCGGGTGATCTGCCCGGCGGGCAAGTCGATCACCGCCTGCGAGACGCCATTGATGGTCGACAAACGTCCCGCCGTACCGCCGCGCGCGGCTTCACGAGGAATGCTGAACGCAACGAAAGCACCCTCTTCATCGACGTGCCAGCTCTTGAGGCTCAGGGTTTTCTCGTACTTGAAACCGGTCGGCTCACGCTCTTCGATGATCAGCGGACCGACCAGCCCGCGACCGAGCTCTTCGCTGCTGTTCACGTGCGGGTGATACCAGTAGCTACCGGCGTCGGGCACGCGGAATTTGTAATCGAAGTACTCACCCGGCAGCACCGGCAATTGCGAGACGTACGGCACGCCATCCATCTCCAGCGGCAAGCGGATGCCGTGCCAGTGAATGGTGGTCGCGACCGGCAGGTGGTTGATGAAACGCACTCGCAGCCAGTCGCCCTGGCGAACCCGCAACTCGGTGCCCGGCGCCGAGGGGCCGAACGCCCAGGCTTCGGTCTTGTGCCCGGCCACCAGTTCGACGTCCAGCGGCGCTGCGATCAGCTCGTAGTCGTGACCTGCGTCAGCGTCAGCCATCTTGCCCAGCCAGTACCGCGACGCGCCCCCCGCTCCGACACCAACGACAACAAGACCGGCCAGGCCACCGAGGATTTGGCGACGGGTAAACGACATGAACTTAACTACCTCACGTATCAGCGACAGGCACGAGGGCCTGCAAAAGGCGAATACGATACACCTGCGGTTGAGAAACAGTAAGGGTGGGGCGGCGGATGGCCGCAGCAGATGCGATCTGCTGCGAGACCTTACACGGTCACGAACGGCATGTGGGCATAACTATGTAGTGCACTTGCCTTGAGCTAACGGGTCATCCTCACAGCCCATTTCTCAAGGAGCGAGAGCATGCCTGTTGATCAGAATACCGAAGCGTTACCCAATGCTGCCGACAAGGAGCGGCTGAAAACGATTGCCCCCGTCGTTGTGACGGCCTGCCCGGGCTTGAAGGATGAAGCCCACGCAGTCGCCAGCGAAATCCTGAACAAACACGGCATCACCGGCATGGACCCGGATGAGGTCTGGTGGCATCGGTTCGACAACGTCTCGGCCAGCAGCAACACGGCCTTTCTGAGTTGGGAGCACGCCCCCAAACCCTGTGAATCATTGACCCTGACGCAACTGGTCATCCAGGGATACCGCGTGACCGATCAAGACGACGCCCTCGAACTGAACAGTAACGGCGGGTTTTACACTGAGGATGCAAACGCCAGCATTTTCAATGAAACCAATGAAGTGCGGATGTACCCCAGCAAGGTCCTCACGGACCTGTGGGAGATGAACCTCAGTGAACGTTATCTGAATAAACTGAACGCGTTCTGGGCGACTCATCTCGATGACTTCCGGACCCTGGCCAAATCCAACTACCTCAGCAAAGCCGTCGAGGCGCGTCAAAACGGCCAACTGCAAGAGGAGGATTTCCAGACCGTCGTCAGGGCCGTCGTCGGTGGTGCAACCTGGCCGATCACCCTGGCGACCCTGCAGTCCCAAACCGCTTCGCCTGCAGATCTACGTATCTGCGCGCTGGATGTCGCAGGTCATGTCGCCACCGATATTCTGCGCATTGTTGACCGCAATGGTCGACAGATCACTTACGTTCCCGGTGCCGCACAGGCTTTCCACGTGCAGCCGACAGCGACGGACATGCACTGGTGGATCTTGCTGCAAATGAATGAAGAGCAACCGCGCACGGAGTTCATGACCCATTTCCCGCTGTCGGTACGCAAGGAAGTCCACGACAACATCACCCCGCTGATGAACCAGTTGGTCGGCACCTGGGGAAAATACGACCACCATTTGATCAATCAGAAAAACATCACCATCAGCGGCGATCCCTTCACATGGCAGAGCCGGGCGGTCCAGAGCACGATGCTGGAAGAGGCCGATCTGACGCTGGTGACTCACGGACAAATGCGTAAACAACTTTGGCTGGGTTACCTGGCTGCCGGGCTGCATGTGTTTGGCCCCTTGGCGGTGATGGGTTGGCCAATCGCGTTGCCGGTGATCGGGGCCAGTATCGCCGCGATGGGCTTGAACATCGACAAGGCGGTCAATGGCAAAACGGCGGCGCAACGCAAGGCTGGCGTCATCGGCGCGGTGCTCGATGGCATCAATGCCCTGTTCAATATCCCGATGCTCAAGGAAGCCAGCGTTCTGGAAGAAGTCGGGGCTTCAGTGGATGCCGCCGAAGCCGCCGAAATGGCTTCGCTGAGGGAGTCGGACAGTGCCGCTGAATCTACCGTAACGGAAGATCCGCGTGAGCTCGACAGCGTAGAGTCGAGTCGCCCGCAACCCGAAGGGTCACCTTTATCGCCGAGCGAACCGGTTGAAGTGCCTGAACAATGGCAATGCCATGAGCCACTGGAAAGCGAAATGCTGTCTGCCCAGAGCGGTAAATTTCAGGGGATCTATTCGCTCCATTCAACCCCATCGACCGCAATCAAGATGAACGACGCAGCCTATTACGTGCGTTTCGAAGGCGACGCCAACGGTGCCGGCAAATGGGCAATTATTGATCCAGAAAACCCCGACGCTTTCTCGGGCACGTTCCCCGTTCGCCTGAACGCTGACGGTCAGTGGGAGCTGATACCCCGCACAGGACTGAAAGGCGGAATGCAATCGCCGACCACCAGCGAGTTGGGTGAGCCCTCTCTACCCCAAGACGGGGCATGGGCGCAGGAACCCGGTACTTATGTAAAAAAACTGCGAACGCCCCGCATGAGGGAATGGGCCCTGGGCGGTCCGGATGAGTTTATTACGGTTATTGAGGAAGAAGGACAGGAAGTACGGACCAGTCGATTTGCCTGGCATCAGCGCATTGCTCGTAACCGGCTGATACACGATGCCGAAGCCTATTACGAAGCTCATCCACCGTTGCCCCCCGTGCAAACGTCTTCCCCTCCTCCGTTCAAAACGGCGGCCGAGCTGTTTCAAACAGTATCCGAACAAAAGTCCGGGTTGGTCTTGGGCCAGACACCGGGCAGCCTCGCCGGTAGAAAATTGCTGATCGAAAATATGCCGACACTGGCGAAACTTGGCTTCAAGAGGCTCTATCTGCAAGAGCTGCTGACCAACGCCAATCAAATGGATCTGGACACTTTCGCTCGCACCGGGGAAATGCCCGCAGAGCTCGAAGACTACCTGCAAAAACTCGATCTCAAGACGGGTCACGACCCGGAGGGCAAGTTCACTTCCCTGGAACTCGTGAAGGCCGCCAACGCGCAGCATATCCGCGTTCAAGCCGTCGACTGCGCGATTACTTACAACATCAACGGTCATGTCAGCCTCGAGCCGCAACAACAAATGGCACGAAGTTTTTTTGCCAGCGAAGTCATTCAACTCAATGAGCAGGCGCACGGATCAGCCAATTGGGTGGCGTTGGTCAATCGGGAAAACATGAGTTCCTTCAGGCGTTATCAAGGCATCAGTGAACAGGTGGGCGCTGTGAGTGTGCGCATCGATGAGGTGAGCCCCGGACTGGCGGAGCCCATTACAGCCGACTCCGGCGCAGCGGTGGTGTATGAGGACTCTGCGGACACGCCTGTCTATGATCTTCAGGAAGCCCCCTTTGAGGGCTCGAACACCGTAACGTCATCCATCAAAGGCGATTGGCGGTTACAAGTGGAAAACCCATGGACCTATAGATCCTCGACGAACCTCAAAGCCCTGTTGCCGGAGCCAGGCATGTACACCTTTCAGCGTTCGGACAGTGCCGTGCTTTTGGTCTATCGCAATGGCAACAAGCAGATAGAAGAAACCATTATCAAAACGATGCCCGGCGGATACATCGAACTCGATTCCCCTATATGGCCGGACTTCGTCTTCAAGCCTTTCAATAATCTTGAAGCGCTGAAGAATGCACTGGCCGCAAAGGGCATGAGACTCATGGGTTGGCCTGCTCAACCGTCCAAAGCGGTGGATACCGTTGAACAAGTCGCAACTCAGAACATAACTTCCGAGGCATCAGGGACAAGCGAGGTGCTCGAAAAGCTCATTCCGACTCTGCCTGATATCGAGCCACAGGCCTCGGTGCCGGAGCACTGGCAGAGTAATGAAATTCTGGAAAGCCAGGCCCTGCTGGCCACCGACGGAAAATTCAAGGGCATTTATTCACTGAACTCAAACCCGTCCACCGCGATCCTCATGAACGATCAGGCTTACTACGTTCGTTACGAAGCCGATATCAATGGCGGCGGCACATGGGCCATTATCGACCCGGCTACCCCCCATGCCTCCACGGGGTCAATGCCGGTGCGATTGAATGGCGAGGGCGAATGGGAGCTGGCGCCCAATGCCGGATTGAAGGGCGGCGGCAAAAACCTCAGCAAGCCTGTTCCCGGCCCCTCGAAGCCGACGAATCATGTCCGGCCAACGCCTGATTTTTCCAGGCACTTGACGAGATACGACGCCCCCAATGGACGCTCGCTGAACTTCCTGGCTCTGGGAAAGCCCGAAACCCATATAAAAGTCGTTGCCGCACCTGGCGGGGTCCTCAGAGGGGTTTCCCCCTATGAAGAGTATGTCGCCGGGCGTAGAGCGGTCCTGATCAGGGATGCCATCAGATTCCAGATCCCGAAGAATTTTTTTGCCTCGTTACCGGCCCGCCCGATTCAGCCCGTCATCACGCCCTCCACGACCGTTACGGAGCTCATCGAGAAAGTATTCAACACCGCGCCCGGTCTGGTAATCGGTGAGAGTCAGGACCGCATTGCCAGCATGCGGTTCCTGATCGAAAACATGCCGACGCTGGCGAAGCAAGGCGTCAAGACGATCTACATGCATCGCCTGCTCAACGACTTCAATCAAGTCGACCTGAACGATTTCGCCGAAACCGGGGACATGCATGGGATGCTGGGGAAGTACCTGCAAAAACTGCCAGGCGATCCTGCGGGACAGTTCACCCCCCTCGAAGTCGTCAAGGCCGCCCAACAGAACGGCATTCGAATCCAGGCCACCGATTGCCTGGCCAGTTATCGCTATACAGACTCGAATTTCCGCGCCATCTCACGGCAATCCGTCAGGACCTACCTCACCCATACCATCATGAAGGCCACACAAGCCCGCAATGGTGGCGGCAAATGGGTGGTAATCACCGACCAGGAGAGTGCCAACACGTTCAGGGGAATGGCCGGCATCAGCGAAACCGAGGGGGGTATCGGTCTACGCATCGAAGAAGTGGGCCCTGACCAGCGTCAGCACCTGGACATCGACCATGGCATCGAAGTCGGCCGTGAAGTTACAGAAATCGCGCCCCTGATGGGCGGTAATGTCGACACCCTGTATGCCGACATCAGCCTGCAGATTCCAACTCAGTTCATTCAGCGATCGCCCGAGCAAATCAACGAGCTGCTGTTCCGCCAAGGCATGTTCACCATTGAAAGTTCGGAGGACACGTTGACGCTGATTCATCGCAGCCGGACCAACCAGATTGTGCGAACGATGATTGCGCGAACGGCGGATGGCGGCTTTCTGATTAACCGTCCTGCCTGGACTGCCGTGCATCAGATCACCTACGCGAATCTGATCAACCTTGTCCACGCACTCAACCGCATGGGCCTGACCCTTGAAGGGCGCCTGCCCTCTGTAGCGGCCTGATCGCAAAAAGGCCCCGTGAACTTGCGCTCACGGGGCCTTTCAGGTGTTACGGACGATCAGTTTAAACCGGGATCACTCCCACTCGATCGTCGCTGGTGGCTTGCTCGACACGTCATAGGTAACGCGGGAGATGCCTTCGATTTCGTTGATGATGCGGCCGCTGACGGTTTCCAGCAGTTCGTAAGGCAGGTGAGCCCAACGCGCAGTCATGAAGTCGATGGTTTCCACCGCACGCAGGGCCACGACCCAGGCGTAACGACGGCCATCGCCCACAACGCCAACCGATTTCACTGGCTGGAACACCACGAACGCCTGGCTGACCTTGTGGTACCAGTCGGCTTTGCGCAGTTCTTCGATGAAGATGTGGTCGGCACGACGCAGCAGGTCGGCGTATTCCTTCTTCACTTCACCGAGGATGCGCACGCCCAGGCCCGGGCCCGGGAACGGGTGACGGTAGACCATGTCGTACGGCAGGCCCAGTTCCAGGCCCAGACGACGGACTTCGTCCTTGAACAGCTCGCGCAGGGGTTCAACCAGCTTGAGGTTCATTTCTTCCGGCAGGCCGCCCACGTTGTGGTGCGACTTGATCACGTGAGCCTTGCCGCTTTTGGCGCCAGCCGACTCGATCACGTCCGGGTAGATGGTGCCTTGGGCGAGGTACTTGATGTTGTCCAGTTTGTTCGACTGGGCATCGAAGACGTCGATGAAGGTACGGCCGATGATTTTGCGTTTCTTCTCTGGATCGCTTTCGCCAGCCAGGTTGTTCAGGAACTGGTCTTCGGCGTTGGCGCGGATCACCTTGACGCCCATGTTCTCGGCGAACATGGCCATCACTTGCTCACCTTCGTGCAGACGCAGCAGGCCGTTGTCGACGAAGACGCAGGTCAGTTGGTCGCCAATGGCTTTGTGCAGCAGTGCGGCAACCACCGAGGAGTCAACGCCACCGGACAAGCCGAGCAGTACGTTGTCGGTGCCGACCTGGGCGCGGATGTTGGCAATGGCGTCTTCAGCAATCTTCGAAGGCGTCCACAGGGCTTCGCAGCCGCAGATGTCGAGGATGAAGCGCGACAGGATGCGACCACCCTGCTTGGTGTGGGTCACTTCCGGGTGGAACTGCACGCCGTAGTAGCCGCGAGCGTCGTTGAACATCCCGGCGATCGGGCAGCTTGGCGTACTGGCCAGGATGTGGAAGTCCTGCGGCATCTTGGTGACTTTGTCACCGTGGCTCATCCACACGTCGAGGCCAAACAGGCCGTCGGCGTCGATATGGTCTTCGATGCCGTCGAGCAGGCGGCTCTTGCCGACGACGTCAACGCGAGCGTAACCGAACTCACGCAATTCGGAACCTTCGACCTTGCCACCCAGCTGTTCAGCCATGGTCTGCATGCCGTAGCAGATACCGAAGACCGGTACGCCCAGGTCAAACACCGCTTGCGGGCAGCGCGGGCTGTCAGCGACGTGCACGGACTCGGGGCCGCCGGCGAGAATGACGCCTTTTGGAGCGAATTCGCGGATCGCTTCGTCGTCCATGTCGAACGGATGCAGTTCGCAGTACACGCCGATTTCACGCACACGGCGGGCAATCAGCTGGGTGTACTGGGAACCGAAGTCGAGGATCAGGATGCGGTGGGCGTGAATGTCGAGGGCCATGATTCAGTCTCGTCTAAGTAATTCAGAAACAGTCGTGATTCAGAAACAACTCGGGGCTGAATAAAACAGCCCCGGTTACTTAACTTTTTGCTTGAAGCCTCAACCTACGCGGTAGTTTGGCGCTTCTTTGGTGATTTGTACGTCGTGAACGTGGGACTCGGCCATGCCAGCACCGGTGATCCGCACGAACTCAGGCTTGGTGCGCATTTCTTCGATGTCGGCACTGCCGGTGTAGCCCATCGAGGAACGCAGGCCGCCCATCAGTTGATGGATGATGGCGCTCAGGGTGCCCTTGTAAGGAACACGCCCTTCGATGCCTTCCGGAACCAGTTTCTCGGCGCCTGCCGAGGAGTCCTGGAAGTAACGGTCGGAGGAACCTTGAGCCTGGGACATGGCGCCCAGCGAACCCATGCCACGGTAAGCCTTGTACGAACGACCCTGGAACAGTTCGATCTCGCCCGGCGCTTCTTCAGTACCGGCGAACATCGAGCCCATCATCACGCAGGAAGCACCGGCAACGATGGCCTTGGACAGGTCACCGGAGAAACGGATGCCGCCGTCGGCGATCAACGGAACGCCAGTGCCTTCAAGGGCAGCGGCGACGTTGGCGATGGCACTGATTTGCGGAACGCCGACACCGGCGACGATACGGGTGGTGCAGATCGAGCCAGGGCCGATACCGACCTTGACGGCGTCAGCGCCGGCTTCGGCCAGGGCCTTGGCGGCAGCGCCGGTGGCGATGTTGCCGCCGATGACCTGCACTTCAGGGAAATTCTGTTTGACCCAGCGAACGCGGTCGATCACGCCTTTGGAGTGACCGTGAGCGGTGTCGACCACCACCACGTCAACGCCGGCATTGACCAGGGCTGCGACGCGATCACCGGTGTCTTTACCGGTACCGACTGCAGCGCCTACACGCAGACGACCTTGATCGTCCTTGCTGGCCAGTGGGTAAGCCTTGGCTTTTTCGATGTCGTTGACGGTCATCATGCCTTTGAGGGCGAATTTGTCGTCGACGATCAGTACGCGTTCGATGCGGTGCTTGTGCAACAACTCGCGAACGTCGTTCTTGTCCGCGCCTTCCTTGACCGTGACCAGACGCTCTTTAGGCGTCATCACTTCACGGACGGAGACGTCCAAGCGGTTCTCGAAGCGCACGTCACGGGAAGTGACGATGCCGACCAGGTCGCCATTGTGCAGTACCGGAACGCCGGAGATGTTGTGCATGCGGGTCAGTTCGAACAGTTCACGAACCGTGGCGTCAGCCTCGATAGTGATCGGGTCCTTGACCACGCCGGCTTCGTAACGCTTGACCTTACGCACTTCGGCAGCTTGCTGCTCGATGGTCATGTTCTTGTGGATGATACCGATGCCACCTTCCTGAGCCATGGCGATTGCCAGACGGGCTTCAGTAACGGTGTCCATGGCGGCAGAAACCAGAGGAATGTTCAGCTCGATGCCACGGGTTAGGCGGGTCTTGAGACTGACTTCGTTAGGAAGTACCTCGGAATAACCGGGCACTAGGAGAATGTCGTCGAATGTCAGAGCTTCTTGGCTGATACGCAGCATCGCGGGGGCTCCCGAGCGGGAAAATGGAAGCGCGCCATTATAGTCAGACACCCCCTCGGGTTCAATGTAAAACTCTGTCTATTATTAGCATTACTGATATACGGGATTTCTCGCGGCCTACAATTCAACTTTGACCCAACTCACCGGCTGATCCAGCCAATCGGCAAATTCGTCGATAAAGCTCTGCTTGAACCCGGCTTCTGCCCAGTTATTGAAGATGAATCCGAGGTTGGAAAAACCGCATTCCTGAAGGAACAGAAACCCGTTGATGTCATCTTCATGCCCGCATTCTGGACAGGTGAAGTTGTCGGTGCGGCCGGGCATCCAGTCTTCCAGGCTTTCGAACAGTGCTTCGCCGACTTCCTTGCGGCATTCGGCGCAGCCCGCCTCGCTCAGGAAACCTTTGGCCGGCGTGTAGATGCAGCGCTTGGTGATGATCTCCAGACCATTGATTGGCTCGCCAAATGGCAGTGCTTCGGGGTGCAGGACCACGGCGCGGGCACCGTCGGCGATGGCGTGTCCCATGCGATTGCCGGTGCGGCCGCACGTCGTGAGCTCTTCCTTGATGATGTTTTTGCGCACCAGCCACCGCACGACCGCCCGGGCCCGGGGTTCGTGCACTGGCAGCGTGGAGATTTTCGGGACGATGATGCTTTGGGAATTCATGGCACAGCCCTGCAAATACTGAATATTCACCCTTGTAGGAGTGAGCCTGCTCGCGATAGCGGTTTAACATTCAATAATGTTGTCGACTGATACACCGCTATCGCGAGCAGGCTCACTCCTACAGGATTTTCGGGCGGCAGCTTAATCCCTGACATGCTCAGGTCAAGTGCTCAAGTAACGTCCGATCAAGGCAATCCCGCTGGCCAGTACCAACCAGGTCACCAGTCGCACAAACGCTTCGCGCGATAACCTCATGGTCAATCGCCGCCCGATCCATAGCCCCAAGGCCATGGCCGGCAACAAACACAACGCCAATACCAACAAGGGTAGCTCGGCGTACACACCTGCGACGGCAAACAGGCTCAAGCGCACCACCGTGCTGCAACTGATCAGCGCACTCTGGGTTGCGCGGGCCGCCTCTTTGGGCAATCGGCTGTTCAAATAGATCGCATATAAGAAGCCGCCACTGCCAAACAACGCCCCGAACATCCCGCCCACCGCGCCCATCGGCACCGCCCACGCGGCGGATAACTGTGTCGGACGGGTTTTGACCCACAGGCTGTAAATCGCATAAGCACTGATAAATAGCCCCATCAGCAGCAGCAAAACGTCGGATTTCAGGTTCAGCAGAAAGATCACCCCCAGTGTGCACCCCACCGCCATGCACGGTAGCAACCGCAGCAACTCGGGTTTCGCCACATCACGCCGCGAGGGCAGCAGATTGCCGAACGCCGCGACAAAATCCAGCAGCACCAGCAATGGCACGATCTTCGACAACGGCATGAACAAAATCAGAATCGGCCCCGCCACCAGCGCGGTGCCGAAACCGGCTATGCCGAACACGATATAAGCCAGAGCGATGCCCAGCCCGATGATCAGCCAATCCGTTGTGCCGAAGGGCCATTGGTGCAACATCTCAAACAGGTTCATCTGCACGCCTTCATTAATTACCTGTGATGACTTTAGCCAGCGCCGAGTCTTGCGACTAATATCTTCAAAGTCGCCCTCTCATCTCAAAAAGGCATGCCTCGTGCTTTCAACCCGTCAATTGCGTTACTTCGTGGAAATCGCCGAGTGTGGGAGTTTCAGTGCAGCCGCTGAGCGTTTGTTTGTCGCGCAGTCAGCCTTGAGCCGGCAGATCAAGGACATGGAAACCCGTCTGCAAACCCCCTTGTTCGAACGCACTGCACGTCTGCCCCGGCTGACGGCGGCCGGTGAAGCCTTCCTGCCCAGGGCCAGAAACCTGCTGATCGAATTGACCAAGGCCAGTGAGATGACTACCCAGGTCGGAAATGGAGAACTCGGCACCTTGCGTCTTAGCCACTCAAGCACCGTGCCCATGAGTGGCCGCCTGCTGCGAGGCATCAGCGGCTATCTGAGCCAGCATGTCGGCGTGTCCATGGAGATCGCCAAGCTGTCTTCCGAAGCGCAACTTGAAGCGTTGGCCGACAGTCAGCTGGATGTCGGACTGCTGCGGCTGCCGGTATTGCGCCAATGTGAAGGCGTGCAGATTGTTCCGTTGTACAGCGAACGCTTGCTGCTGGCCGTTCCCCCCAATCATCGACTGGCTGTGGATAACTCCGCTCAGGGCATCGATCTGGCGCAACTGAAGGATGAAGCCTTTATCTCCATTCCTCATCCCCAGCGCGGCGGCCTGAGTTATCTATCCGCCGAGCTGTGCATGCGTCAGGGTTTCTTCCCGAGAGCGGCCCGAGTGGTGTCGCGCAAAACCACACAACTGCAATTGATTCAGGCCGGGTTCGGCATCGCCCTGCTGCCGGAATCGATGCGGGACATTGCGCCATCTGACATTCACTTCCTGCCCCTGGCAGACCCGGATTGCCTCAGCACCGTCGCCCTCGCCTGCCGGCAGAATCCCACGACGCTGGTTCAACACTTCATCAATGTCTGCACAGATCATTGTGGGAGCGAGCCTGCTCCCACAGGGGATTTGCGCTGACTCATGGAGATTCGAAGTCGAATGCCTTTAAACTGCGCCCCATGATTAAAGATCCCTTTGCAAGACTCGGCCTGGACCGTGAAGTCCTGACTGTCAGCCAGCTCAACGGCCGCGCGCGGGTGTTGCTCGAAGACGTGTTCAGCAATATCTGGGTCGAAGGCGAAATCTCCAACCTCGCCCGCCCGGCGTCCGGCCACGTGTATTTCACCCTCAAGGACAGCGGCGCCCAAGTGCGTTGCGCACTGTTCCGGCAGAACGCTGCGCGGGTTCGCCAAGCCTTGAAGGATGGCCTGGCGGTCAAAGTCCGCGGAAAGGTTTCGTTGTTCGAGGGGCGCGGCGATTATCAGCTGATCCTCGACACCGTGGAGCCGGCCGGTGACGGCGCACTGCGTTTGGCCTTCGATGCCTTGAAGGAAAAGCTCAGCGCCGAAGGTCTGTTCAGTGCCGAGCGCAAAGTGGCGCTTCCAGCGCACCCTCAACGCATCGGCATCATCAGTTCGCCGACCGGCGCAGTGATTCGCGACATTATCAGCGTGTTCCGCCGCCGTGCTCCGCAGATCCAGCTGACGCTGATTCCCACCGCCGTGCAAGGTCGCGAAGCCACCGCGCAGATTGTCCGCGCACTGAAACTGGCGGACGCCCGTGGTTTCGACGCGCTGATCCTGGCCCGTGGCGGCGGCTCGCTGGAAGACCTCTGGTGCTTCAACGAAGAAGCGGTGGCCCGCGCCGTTGATGCCTGCGTCACACCGATTGTCAGCGCTGTCGGTCACGAAACCGACGTATCGATCAGTGACTTCGTGGCCGACGTTCGCGCCCCGACGCCCTCCGCTGCCGCCGAACTGCTCGCACCGGATTCCAGCGATCTGGTGCGCAGGGTCGAAAGCCTGCATCGCCGGCTGGTGATGCGCATGCGTGACCGCTTGATGCGCGACCGCCTGCGTCTGGAGGGCATCTCTCGCCGCCTGCGCCACCCCGGCGAACGCCTGCGCCAGCAAGCGCAGCGTCTGGATGATCTGGACATGCGCATGCGGCGCGCCTTCGAACGCAGCCTCAACACCCGTCGCGAACGTTTGATTCGCCTGGAAACCCGCCTCGCCGGGCAACATCCTGGCCGGCAACTGGCGATGCTCCGCCAGCGCCTCGACAGCCTCGCCGAACGCCTGCCCCGTGCCATCCGCGAAGGCCTCAAGTCGCGGCGCCTGCAACTGCAAAGCCAAGTGCAGACGTTGCAGGTGGTCAGCCCGCTGGCGACCCTTGCCCGTGGTTACAGCATTCTGCTGGACGAGCGCGGCAACGCGATCCGCAGCGCCGAACAAACCCATAACGGTCAGCGCCTGAAGGCCAAGCTCGGCGACGGCGAACTGCAAGTTCGGGTCGAAGACAATCATCTGACGCCTGTCACCCTTTCTTTACTGGATTGATCCATGCCGCGTTTTTTAGCTCCGCTGCTGTTGCTGTGCCTGACCTTCAACGCCCACGCCGACAGCTACATCACTCGCCTATTGAACAAACCGGTGCCGGGCGGCGTGGCCGTGGTGGATCTGGGCGCCGCTGCCCAGGCGCCAAAAGCCAGCTATCAAGGCAAACCGGTGCTGGTGGTCAAGGAACAGAACAACTGGCTGGCGATTGTCGGCGTGCCGTTGACCGTGAAACCGGGCACGCAGCAGATCAGCAGCGGCGGTCGCAGCCTGAACTTCACCGTCGGCAACAAGAAATACCCGGAACAACACATCACCCTGAAAAATACCCAGCAGGTCAATCCGAACCCGGACAACCTCAAGCGCATCGAAGGCGAACTGGCCGAGCAGATCCAGGCCTACCGCAGCTTCAGCCCGAACACTCCGAGCAACCTGTTGCTGGACAAACCGGTCAACGGACCGCTGTCGAGCAAGTTTGGCGTGCGCCGCTTCTTTAATGGTGAAGAGCGCAATCCGCACGCGGGGCTGGACTTCGCCGTGCCGGCGGGTACGCCGATCAAGACGCCGGCCGCGGGCAAGGTGATTCTGATCGGCAACTACTTCTTCAACGGCAACACGGTGTTTGTCGATCATGGCCAGGGCTTTATCAGCATGTTCTGCCATATGTCGAAAATCGATGTGAAGGTTGGGCAGCAGTTGGCGCGTAGTGGAGTGGTAGGCAAGGTCGGTGCGACTGGCCGTGCGACCGGGCCACATATGCACTGGAATGTCAGCCTGAATGATGCGCGGGTGGATCCGGCGATTTTTATTGGGGCGTTTCAACCCTGAATTGTGTGCAAAGGCTGATGGCCTCTTCGCGGGCAAGCCCGCTCCCACATGGGATCTCCAACCCTGTGGGAGCGGGCTTGCCCGCGATGGCGGCATCACAGACGCCTTCTATTCAGCCTCAAGATCCTCAATCCCATGGGCTTCCCGGTCCGCCAGGCAATGCCTGATCCACTCCTGAGTCTCCGCCGAAAACCCCGCCAGTTCCTCAGACGTGATCAACTCCCGCGCGCACAACCCAAGCAAGTGCGACCGCGCCTCATGCCGTGAAAACCTGAACACACCAAACGCCCAATACAGCTCCTTTTGCCTGCACTGAAGCAGCTCTTCAGTGGCTTCAATCCGCTCGTAAGGCGTCAGGCTTTTATCCGCCACGGTGCGCTCGACCTCCTCCATGATCCGGATACACATCCGCTCATGGGCCAACGGCCGCAACGCGCTATACCGCTTCCAGTCCGACTCGTTCATGTCCGACTCCTGCCTTGATCAGGCTTTAAGCATAGCCGCGCTCAAGCGGCCGTCATCGCAATTCTACAATTGCGCAGTGCTCAAACCTCGCGCAATCATCAAAACAATCAGCCCCGCTCACAGCAATAAAATCTCGATAAAACTGCCTTTTCGGGTATTCCTCTCAATTTTTTTCGACCGCTTGCCATCCTTCACCCTCGCGGTTAGGGTTGAAGGCATGAAAACCTTTCACACCCTCATTCAGCTTCGCCAGCACCGCAGCCTGTGCCTCGTCAGCGCACGACTGCCAGGCTGAATCGCGGTGCCTCGCCCTACGCTTTTCCCCAAGAACATTTGATCCACCGGCAGGCCGCCTTTTTTCGGCCCACACAATAAGGATTCCCCCGATGAGCATGCTCAAAGACCCGTCTTCGAAATACCGTGCGTTCCCGACCATCGATATCCCGGATCGCACCTGGCCGTCGAAGACCATCACCGCCGCGCCGATCTGGTGCAGCTCTGACCTTCGTGATGGCAACCAGTCGCTGATCGAGCCAATGGATGCGGTCAAGAAGCTGCGCTTCTGGAAAACCCTCGTGGCTGTCGGCGTGAAAGAAATCGAAGCCTCGTTCCCGGCGGCATCGCAAACCGACTTCGATTTCGTGCGTACCCTGATCGAAGGCAACCACATCCCGGACGACACCACCATTCAGGTGCTGACCCAGGGCCGTGAAGACTTGATCGAACGCACTTTCGAATCCTTGCGCGGCGCGAAGAAAGCCATCGTTCACCTGTACAACGCGACCTCCCCTTCCTTCCGCCGGATTGTCTTCAATCAGGACAAGGACGGAATCAAGGAAATCGCCGTCAGCGCGGCCAAGCTGTTCGTCAAATACGCCGCCCAGCAGCCAGACACCGAGTGGACCTTCGAGTACTCGCCAGAGACGTTCAGCGCCACCGAACTGGAATTCGCCAAGGAAGTCTGCGATGCCGTGATCGAGGTCTGGAACCCGACGCCTGAGCACAAGATGATCCTCAACTTGCCTGCCACCGTCGAATGCGCCACCCCGAACATCTACGCTGACCAGATCGAATGGTTCGGCCGTCACATCAACCGTCGTGACAGCGTGATCATCAGCCTGCACACCCACAACGACCGTGGCACCGGTGTCGCTGCTACCGAATTGGGCCTGATGGCCGGTGCCGACCGTGTCGAAGGCTGCCTGTTCGGCAACGGGGAGCGTACCGGTAACGTCGACCTCGTGACCGTGGCGCTGAACCTCTACACCCAGGGTGTTCACCCTGAGCTGGACTTCTCCGACATCGACGGCGTGCGCAAAGTCGTCGAAGAGTGCAACCAGATTCAGGTGCACCCTCGTCACCCGTACGTTGGCGACCTGGTGCATACCGCATTCTCCGGCTCGCACCAGGATGCGATCCGCAAGGGCTTCGCCCAGCAGAAACCGGATGCCCTGTGGGAAGTGCCGTACTTGCCGATCGACCCGGCCGACATCGGTCGTAGCTACGAGGCGGTGATCCGCGTCAACAGCCAGTCGGGCAAGGGCGGTATCGCTTACCTGCT
Organism: Pseudomonas sp. S2_B07; assembly: GCF_054668435.1. NCBI lineage: Bacteria > Pseudomonadati > Pseudomonadota > Gammaproteobacteria > Pseudomonadales > Pseudomonadaceae > Pseudomonas > Pseudomonas sp. S2_B07. Next base: position 4,883,444 of record NZ_CP162769.1, on the reverse strand, counting down.
GGAACAGGAATACGGCATCAACTTGCCACGCCGCATGCAGATCGAGTTCAGCCAGGTTGTACAACGTGAAACCGATCGCCTCGGCCTGGAAATGACCGCTCAGCAAATCCACGCCTTGCTGCACAGCGAGTACTTGCAGGCCAACACCCCGTACGCGCTGGTCAGCCATCGCCTGCAGGAAGAAAACGGTCACAGTGCGGTGGAAGTGGAAGTCTCGAGCAAAGGTCAGGGCGAAACCAACCTGCACTGGCGCGGCAAGGGCAACGGCGCGCTGGAAGCCCTGGTGGCCGGCCTGCCGATTCCGGTGGAGATCATGGACTACAACGAACACGCGATCGGCGCGGGCACCAATGCCAAGGCAGCGGCCTACATTGAACTGCGTGTGAACGGCGAGCGTGCGGTGCACGGTGTGGGTATTGATGAAAACATCACCACGGCCAGCTTCAAGGCCCTGTTCAGCGCGCTGAACCGCTCGCTGAGCCAGCCGGAAGCCAAAGCGGCGTAAGCGGTCGCTGAAATGCAAAAGGCCCCAAGGTACTAACCTTGGGGCCTTTTTGTTTGCCTGCTGTTTTTGTGCTGACCGTCCTGGGCGCATCGCGAGCAAGCTCGCTCCCACAGTGGATTTTGGTGTACACAAACTTTGCGTTCACATCGATCAATGTGGGAGCGAGCTCGCTCGCGATGAGGCCGGTTCAAACGGCAAGGATGTCAGGTGAACTCGAAGGTATCAGCGTCAAGGTTCGCCGGGAAACGCGTGCGATAGGCCTGCAGGTCCGCAGCGTTCAGCACCACTTGAAACACGCCGTCGGCTTCACCGGCACTGAGCAGGGTTTCGCCCTGGAAATCCAGTACCTGACTGTCACCGGTGTAGGCGAAGCCTTTGCCATCAGTACCGATGCGATTCACCGCGGCCACGTAGCAGAGGTTTTCGATGGCCCGCGCCGGCAGCAAACGGTTCCAGTGCTGACGCCGTGCACCTGGCCAGTTGGCGGTGTACAGCAGCAAGTCGGTGTCTTGCGCATCCCGGCTCCAGACCGGAAAGCGCAGGTCGTAACAAATCAGCGGCCGCACGCGCCAGCCCTTGAGTTCGAACTGCACCTGACGCTCGCCCGGCGTGTAATGGTTATGCTCGCCAGCCATGCGGAACAGATGGCGCTTGTCGTAGTGCCACACCTCCCCGTCCGGCCGCGCCCACAGCAGGCGATTGCGATGACTGCCGTCTGCGGTTTGAACAATGATGCTGCCGGTGATGACCGCGTCGAGTTTCGCCGCCTGAACGCGCAGCCACTTGCTGGTCGGACCGTTTTCCGCCTCCGCCAGCGTTTCCGATTCCATGGAGAAACCGGTGGTGAACATCTCCGGCAGGATGATCAGGTCCGCGCCGCGCGCCTGGTCCAGCAGCTGCTCGAAATGCTCCAGATTGGCTTGCCGGTCGTGCCAGGCCAGCGTGGTCTGGATCAACGCGACATTCAGGTTGGGCAGTGCACTCAGATCACGCATAGTTTTGCCGCTGCTTCACGCAGGGTCTCCTCGCGTTTGGCGAAGCACAGGCGCACCAGGCGCTGGCCTTCGGGTGGGGTCTGGTAGAACACCGAGATCGGGATGCTCGCGACGCCATGTTCGCGGGTCATCCACAATGCCATCTCGACGTCATTGAGGTCCGGGCGGATCTGCGAGTAGTCGACCAACTGGAAATAGGTGCCGGTCACACGAGTGAAACTGAAGCGCGATGGCGTCAGCAAATCGCAGAACATATCCCGCTTGGCCTGATAGAAACCTGGCAACTCTTCGATGTGTTCCGGGTGCTCCGCCATGAAGTCAGCCAAGGCAAATTGCAGCGGAGTGACGCCGCAGAAACTGACGTATTGATGCACCTTGCGCAGCTCGGCGGTGAGTGCCGGCGGTGCGACCACATAGCCGGTTTTCCAGCCGGTAACGTGATAAGTCTTGCCGAAGGAGCTGACCACGAACGCGCGCTGATACAGCTCTTCGTGATTGAGCACACTGACGTGAGGCACGCCGTCAAACACCAGGTGTTCGTAGACTTCGTCGCTGACCAGATAGATGTCGCGACCCCGAATCAGGTCCGCCAACTGATCCAGCTCGGCCCGGCTGATCAGCGCCCCACTCGGGTTGTGCGGCGAGTTCAGCACGATCATCCGCGTGCGCGGGGTAATGGCGTCAGCCAGTTTCTGGAAGTCGATGGAGAAATCGTTCAGCCCGAGCTGCACGTGCACGCAGCGTCCACCGGCCAGTTCCACCGACGGCTCGTAACTGTCGTAGCAAGGATCGAACACGATGACTTCGTCGCCGCTGTGGATGACCGCCTGAATCGCGCAGAAGATCGCCTGGGTGGCGCCAGGAGTGATGGTCACTTCGTGATCGGCATCGACGTTGACGCCGTAGCTGCGAGCGATCTTCGCCGACACTTGCTGCCGCAGAGCCGGCAGGCCGGTCATTGGCGAATATTGGTTATGGCCATTGGCGATGTGCCGGCCGACTGCATCGCACAGGGCTTGCGGGGCATCGAAATCGGGAAAACCCTGGGACAGGTTGATCGCCCCGGTTTGCGCCGCGAGTTGAGACATCTGAGTGAAGATAGTGATGCCGACATTCGGCAGCTTACTGGTGATCATCGGTAGCCCCTTGCAGGTGAGCTGCAAGTTTCAAGCGACAAGCTGCAAGCGGTCAAGCCTCAAACCTTCAGGCACAAAAAAGGGCCCCTGACAGGACCCTTTCTTGCTTCGACTTGAAGCTTGCTGCTTGAAACTTAAAGCTGCTTCTATTTCTTATCGCGGCGCTTTTTGTCGGCCTTTTTGTGGTGCGACATCATGCGACGCTTCTTGTTGACCTGGCGGTCGGTCAGCGTGGTCTTTTTGCCTTCGAACGGGTTCTCGCCGCCCTTGAACTCGATGCGGATCGGCGTACCGACCAGCTTCAAGACACGACGGTACGTGTTTTCCAGGTAACGAACGTAAGACTTCGGCACCTTCTCGATCTGGTTACCGTGGATCACGATGATCGGCGGGTTCGCACCACCCAAGTGGGCGTAACGCAGCTTGATCCGGCGGTTGTTGACCATCGGTGGCGCGTGCTCACCGACAGCATCTTCCAGAATCTGGGTGAGGCGGTTGGTCGGCCAACGGGTCACGGCGGACTTGAACGAGTTCTGTACTGAGGCGTAGAGGTTGCCCACGCCCGTGCCGTGCAGGGCCGAGATGAAGTGGATGTCGGCGTAATCAACGAAGAACAGTCGGCGTTGCAGCTCGACCTTCACGAAGTCGCGCTCGCTCGGCGTCATGCCGTCCCACTTGTTGATCGCGATCACCAGCGCACGACCCGACTCAATGGCGAAGCCCAGCAGGTTGAGGTCGTGGTCCACCACGCCTTCGCGGGCGTCCATGACGAAGATCACCACGTTGGCGTCTTTGATCGCTTGCAGGGTTTTGACCACGGAGAATTTTTCAACTTCTTCGTGGATCTTGCCGCGCTTGCGCACACCGGCGGTGTCGATCAGCGTGTACTTCTCGTCGTTACGCTCGAACGGGATGTAGATACTGTCGCGGGTGGTGCCGGGTTGGTCATACACGATCACCCGGTCTTCACCGAGCATGCGGTTGACCAGGGTCGACTTGCCGACGTTCGGGCGACCGATGATGGCGATCTTGATACCGTCTTTTTCGCTTGGGCCAGGAATGCGCTTGGCTTCCTCACCTTCGGCAACGATCTCTTCTTCGCCGTCTTCCGGCTCTTCCTCGTCTTTCGGGAAATCGCTCAGGGCGATTTCCAGCATCTGGGTGATGCCACGACCATGAGCACCGGCGATAGGAATCGCGTGGCCCATGCCCAACGGGGCGAACTCGGCGCGGGCCATTTCAGGGTCGATGTTGTCGACCTTGTTGGCAACCACGTAGGAACGCTTGTTACGTTTGCGCAAATGCTCGGCGATCATCTGGTCGGCGGCGGTGAAACCAGCCTTGGCATCTACCAGGAACAGAACGACATCCGCTTCTTCAATGGCCAGCAGCGACTGCTCGGCCATTTTTTCGTCCATACCGTGCTCGTCACCGGAGATACCGCCGGTGTCGACCAGAATGTAGGAACGCCCTTGCCACTTGGCCTCACCGTATTGGCGATCACGGGTCAGACCGGACAAGTCGCCGACGATGGCGTCACGAGTCCTGGTCAGGCGGTTGAACAAGGTGGACTTGCCGACGTTCGGTCGGCCCACCAGGGCGATTACGGGAACCATGCGGCTCTCCACTTCGTTATTTCAGAAAATACAAAAGCCGCTGCGAGGCAGCGGCTGGTGCTCGGGGCAACGCTTGAGGGCGCTGCGAACCCCGTGTTACGGGGCTGCCTGGGGATTAACCCCAAGCATAGTCAAACCTTTACTTAATGGTCAGGGCTTCCAGTTTGCCGCTGTTGCCATACACATAAATCGTGTCACCCACCACCAGCGGACGGGCACGCAGGCCGTCGCTGTCAATCTTTTCGCGGCCGACGAAACGACCGTCCACCTGGCTCAGCAGGTGCAGGTAGCCTTCCATGTCGCCGACTGCAACGTAGCTGGAGAACACTTCCGGAGCCGACAGTTGACGACGGGCCAGCGAGTCGTTGCTCCACAATGCAGTGGTGGAACGCTCGTCGACGCCTTCAACCGTGCCCGCAGACAGGCTCACGTAGACGTTGCCAAAGCCCTGGGCGACACCGGCATAGCTGGAAGCATCACGCTGCCAGAGCTGACGACCGCTTTCCAGGTCCAGTGCCGCAACGCGACCCTGATAGCTGGCAACGTACAAAGTACCGCCGGACAGCAGCAAGCCGCCGTCGATATCGACCACACGTTCCAGCTCCGAACGACCTTGTGGAATCGCTACTCGCTGTTCCCACACCGGCACGCCGTTGGTGATGTCCAGAGCGACCACTTTACCGGTCGACAGGCCAGCCAGCGCAAGGCGGTTGGTCACGATCGGTGCGCTGGTGCCGCGCAGGGTCAGGACCGCAGGCGTACTGTCATACAACCAGCGCTGGTTGCCGGTCGCGGCATCCAGACCGATCAGACGGTCGTCCTGAGTCTGAACCACAACCACGTCACCGTTGTTGGCCGGCGGTGCGAGGACTTCACTGGTCACGCGAGCGCGCCATTTCTCTTCACCGTTGATCGCGTCCAGTGCAACGATTTCGCCTTTGAGCGTGCCGATCATGACCAGCCCGTAACCCACGCCAACGGCGCCGGAAACGGGCAGTTCGAGATCTTTCTTCCATTTGACGTCGCCATTGCTGCGATCCATCGCGACCACCACGCCAGTGACGTCGGCAGCATAGATGTTGTCGCCATCAATCGCCGGTACCAGCATGTTGTAGGTTTCGCCCTGACCGTCACCGATCGAACGACTCCACTGCTTGTGCAAGACCACTTCTTCTTTGAAGTCGACGAGCTCGGCAGGCGGCAATTCTTTTTTGCTGTTGCTGCTGCAACCCGCGGCCAAAATGGCCAGGGCCAGCAATGCTGCATGTTTCCAACGAATCACGTCACGCATCCCCTTTGGCCAGATCGTCCAGCTTGATTTGTAGGCCGCCGACCGCCGCTTCATCCGACAGGGCTGCCTTGGCTTTTTGATACGCCGTGTTCGCTTCGTCGGTACGACCCAACTGCACCAGCAGGTCGCCTTTGAGTTCTTCACGAGTGGCCAGGAATGCTTTGTCGGCATCGCCTTCGAGCAACTTCAGGGCTTCATCGGCCTTGTTCTGCGCGGCCAGTACCTGCGCCAGACGCTGACGGGCGATTTCACCCAGCGCCGGGTTGGCCGGTTTGGCGACAATGGCTTTGAGCTCGGTGGCGGCGTCGTCCAGCTTGGCGCTGTCGACCGCGACTTTCGCCACGAACAGGCTGCCGTATTGTGCGTAGGCACTGCCGGCGAACTCGCTGTTGAGCTTGCCAGCCAGGTCGGCAACACGGGCTGCGTCAGGCTTGCCGTCAGGCGTCAGCGTGGTTTCGAGCAGTTGCTGATAGAGCATCGAGGCGCCTTGCGACTGATTGCTCTGATATTTGTGAAAGGCTTGCCAGCCGAACACGATGACCAGCGCCAGCAGGCCGCCAGTAACCAGGGGCTTGCCGTTGCGTGACCACCAGTCCTTCAAATCCGCCAGTTGTTCGTCTTCGGTACTCGACACCCCAATACTCCTTAATCGCTAAATCGGCTGTTTGACAGCTTCAACCCTGCACGACGCAGGTGGCCAGGTGTGCAGCAAGCGCATCCCAGGCAATGCTTTGTTGTTCGCCCTGGCCACGCAGGGGTTTGAAACCTACCACTTGCTGGGCCATCTCATCGTCACCGAGGATCAGCGCATACAGCGCACCGCTCTTGTCGGCCTTCTTGAACTGGCTTTTGAAGCTGCCGGCGCCGGCATTGACTTGCAGGCGCAGGTTGGGCAATTGATCACGAACACGTTCACTCAGGGTCAGGCCGGCGAGTTCCGCCGCTTCGCCGAAGGCGCAGAGGTAGACATCGACCTGACGGGAGATTTCTTCCGGGATCTGCTCCAGGGTCTCAAGCAACAGCACCAGGCGCTCGATGCCCATGGCGAAACCAACGCCCGTGGTCGGCTTGCCGCCCATCTGCTCGACCAGACCGTCATAACGACCGCCGGCACACACGGTGCCCTGGGCGCCCAACTTGTCGGTGACCCATTCGAAAACGGTCTTGCTGTAGTAATCCAGCCCGCGAACCAGCTTCGGGTTGATCACATAAGGAATGCCGGCGGCGTCCAGACGAGCCTTGAGGCCCTCGAAGTGCACGCGGGACTCATCGTCCAGGTAGTCGGCCATTTTTGGCGCGTCGACCAGGATCGCTTGGGTGTCGGCGTTCTTGGTGTCCAGAACCCGCAACGGGTTGGTCTTCAGACGGCGTTGGCTGTCTTCGTCCAGCTTGTCCAGATGCGCGGACAGGAACTCGACCAGCGCTTCACGATAGCGACCGCGCGATTCGGCAGTGCCCAGGCTGTTGAGCTCGAGCTTGACCGCATCACGGATGCCCAACTCGCCCCACAGGCGCCAGGTCAGCACGATCAGCTCGGCATCGATGTCCGGACCGTCGAGGTTGAACACTTCGACACCGATCTGGTGGAACTGGCGATAACGGCCTTTCTGCGGACGCTCGTGACGGAACATCGGGCCGATGTACCAGAGTTTCTGCACCTGGCCACCACCGGTGATGCCGTGCTCAAGCACTGCACGCACGCACGCAGCCGTGCCTTCCGGACGCAGGGTCAGGGAGTCGCCGTTGCGATCTTCGAAGGTGTACATCTCTTTTTCGACGATGTCGGTCACTTCACCGATGGAGCGCTTGAACAGCTCGGTGAACTCGACGATCGGCATGCGGATCTGCTTGTAACCGTAGTTATCCAGCAGACGCGAAACGGTGCCCTCGAAATGACGCCACAGGGGAGTCTGTTCGGGCAGGATGTCGTTCATGCCACGAATGGCTTGCAGAGACTTGCTCACTTTAAATCCTTAAATTCGTTCGGCTCAGCCGCGGGCGATGACTGCCGCGTCGGCTTCGACTTTCTCGGCCGCTTTCTGGCGGATCAAGCGTTCAAGCTCATCCACCAGATTGTCATTCGTCAGTTTCTGCGACGGCTTACCGTCGATGTAAATCAGGTTGGGCGTGCCGCCGGTCAAGCCGATATGGGCTTCCTTGGCTTCACCCGGCCCGTTGACCACGCATCCGATGACCGCGACATCCAGCGGCACCAACAAGTCTTCGAGGCGCCCTTCCAGCTCGTTCATGGTCTTGACCACATCGAAGTTCTGCCGCGAGCAGCTCGGGCAGGCGATGAAGTTGATGCCACGGGAACGCAGATGCAGGGATTTGAGAATGTCGTAGCCGACTTTCACTTCCTCGACCGGGTCAGCCGCCAACGAGATGCGAATAGTATCGCCAATCCCTTCGGCGAGCAGCATACCGAGGCCCACGGCGGATTTCACTGTGCCTGAACGCAAACCACCCGCTTCGGTGATACCCAGGTGCAGCGGCTGGACGATTTCCTTGGCCAGTAAACGGTAGGCTTCGACGGCCATGAACACGTCAGAGGCCTTCACGCTGACCTTGAAGTCCTGGAAATTCAGGCGTTCGAGGTGCTCGACGTGACGCAGGGCAGATTCAACCAGCGCTGCCGGGGTCGGCTCGCCGTACTTCTTCTGCAGGTCTTTTTCCAGGGAACCGGCGTTGACGCCGATGCGGATCGGAATCCCGCGATCACGGGCGGCATCGACTACCGCGCGGACGCGGTCTTCGCGACCGATGTTGCCCGGGTTGATCCGCAGGCAGTCCACACCCAACTCGGCCACGCGCAATGCGATCCGGTAGTCGAAGTGGATGTCGGCCACCAAGGGCACTTTGACCAGTTTCTTGATCTTGCCGAAGGCTTCGGCGGCATCCATGTCTGGCACGGAAATGCGCACGATGTCGACGCCAGCGGCTTCCAGACGATTGATCTGGGCCACGGTGGCGGCAACATCATTGGTATCGCTGTTGGTCATGCTCTGCACAGCGATAGGCGCATCGCCGCCAACAGGCACGTTACCGACCCAGATCTTGCGGGATTCGCGACGTTTGATTGGAGATTCGCCGTGCATGACTTATTGACCCAACTTCAGGCGAGCAGTCTCGCCACTGGTGAACGGAGCGACATCAACCGCCTGACCGTTGTAGCTGACCTGCGCACCACGGGCGAAGCCCAGACGCACGGCAAACGGCGGCTTGCCGCTGACGGAAACGCTATCGCCTTTACGCTTGAGACCACTCAACAGCACCTTGCCGGTGCCATCGGTCACTTGCGTCCAGCAATCGGCGGTGAACTGCAGCTGAACCTGGCCCTGACCGGCTACTGGAGCCGTCGCAACCGGTGCCTGTGCGGCAGGAGCAACCGGAGCGGTCACTACCGGTGCCGGAACCGCTGGAGCAGCCGGCGCCGGAGCAGTCGGCGTCGCAACCACTGGGGCAGTGTTGTGCGCTGGAGCAGCAACAACAGGAGCGGCGTTGTGCGTCGGAGTCACCGGTGTCGATACTACCGGAGCAGCCGGCGTGGTTGCTTCAGCTTCAGCCGGTGCTTCAGAGGAGGTCTCGGCTTGTGGCAATGCCAGCGAAGTAGTCCCTTCCGCCTGACCTTCCGCGACGGCCTGGTCTTCCGGCTCGTCCAGCGGATGGATCTGGGTGGTGCCGTCGGCGCCTTCAACTTCTACATGTTCCGGGGCGAGGCCGATCGAATCCTTGGTGCGCAGCGAGGTTTGATCCTGCCACCAGACAAAACCACCCCCAATCACCGCGATCAGCAGCAACAGGCTGACGATGCGCAAAATAGTATGGGAAACCCGTACCGGCTCTTCGATACGCCCCAGGCTGTGAACGCTGCTGCCCTGGGAATCGGTGCCGGTGGACTGGTCGAACTGCTGGACGAGAACGGCCTGGTCCATGCCCAGCAATTTGGCGTACGCACGGATATAACCGCGAGCAAAGGTATGCCCAGGCAGCTTGTCGAATGCGCCGGCTTCAAGATTGCTCAAGGAGGTGACGGTGAGGTTGAGCTTGAGGGCCACTTCGGCCAGCGACCAGCAATTGCTTTCGCGGGCCTGGCGCAAAGTCTCACCGGGGTTAACGCGATTCGCTGCTACAACTTCGGGATGCGCCGCTTTCATCATTGCTCCGACAGGTATTGCTGATATTCCGGCGTACCGGGATAGAGTCGTTTTAGTTGCAGGCCTGCACTTGCGGCCTTGTCGCGATCTTCGAACACATTTGCCAGCCGAACGCCGAGCAATAGACTACGTGCATTTTGCTCGGCCAGCAGGCTAAAACGATCGTAATAGTCACGCGCGGGCACATAATGCCTGTCTTCGAAGGACAACTCAGCCATTTCGAGCAATGCACGTGGCTGTTGGCGATTCAAACGCAGGGCTTTTTCGAGTTGCTGCTGTGCAAGATCACGCTCGCCCAACTTTGAAGCGGTCATGCCCAGGTTCTCGAATACTCGCGAACGCTCAGGATACAGCGTATCGGCGGCGGCCTGTTCAAAGCGCTCGTACGCCTCTTTGTAGCGTTTTTCCTCGAAGAGGAAGCTGCCGTAATTGTTCAGGATTCGTGCGTCGTTGGGGCGGGAAGACAATGCCTTGCGAAAATGCTGGTCGGCCAGTTCCGGCTCCATTTCAGCCTGAAACACCAGACCCAGCGCGGCGTTGGCATCAGGGTCCGAGTCATCCAGCTCCAACGCCTTTTTCAGCGGGACCTTGGCGCGTTCGGTCATGCCCTGCTGCAAGTACCCCAGGCCCAGCTGTACATAAGCCACACGCGCTTCATCGCGCCCCTTGCTGGTCTTCATCGGGTTGAAATCGCCCGACAGGACACAACCAGCACATAGGCTGGCCCACAGCAAAAGCAGCGCGAAGCGCAGGGACATAGAGATCCTCTCTTTAATTATTTCGCAGCGTTTGTAGCCATATCGTTCTCGGCGCTCAACTCGCGCACGGCGATATAACGTTCGCTGCGACGGGTGCGATCCAGCACCTGCCCTACCAATTGGCCACACGCGGCATCGATGTCTTCACCGCGAGTGGTGCGTACGGTGACATTGAAGCCTGCATGGTGAAGCTGATCCTGAAACCGGCGAATCGCGTTGTTGCTCGGGCGCTCGTAACCGGAATGCGGGAACGGGTTAAACGGAATCAGGTTGATCTTGCACGGGATGTTCTTGAGCAGCTCGATCATCTCAACGGCGTGTTCAACTTTGTCGTTGATGTCCTTGAGCAAGGTGTACTCGATGGTCAGCACGCGTTTTTCGCCCAGGGACGACATGTAGCGCTGGCACGACTCGAGCAGCATCTTAAGCGGATATTTCTTGTTGATCGGCACCAATTGGTTACGCAATGCGTCATTCGGTGCGTGCAGCGACAACGCCAGGGAGACGTCGATGTGCTTGGACAGCTCATCGATCATCGGTACCACGCCGGAGGTCGACAGGGTCACACGGCGCTTGGAAATGCCGTAGCCCAGGTCGTCCATCATCAAGTGCATGGCCGCGACGACGTTGTCGAAGTTCAGCAGCGGCTCGCCCATGCCCATCATCACCACGTTGGTGATGGCACGGTCGGCAGTCGCCGGGATGCTGCCAAACGATTTATTGGCAATCCACACCTGACCGATGACTTCGGCGGCGGTGAGGTTGCTATTGAAACCTTGCTTGCCGGTGGAGCAGAAACTGCAATCCAGGGCACAGCCTGCCTGGGACGAAACGCACAGAGTGCCGCGCTTGCCCTGGGGAATGTACACGGTCTCGACGCAGCTGCCGGATGCCACGCGCACCACCCACTTACGGGTGCCGTCGGTGGAAATGTCCTCGCTGACCACTTCAGGACCGCGAACTTCAGCAATCACCTTGAGCTTGTCGCGCAAGGCTTTGCTGACGTTCGTCATGGCGTCGAAATCATCGACGCCAAGGTGGTGAATCCATTTCATTACCTGACCGGCACGGAAACGCTTCTCCCCGATCGAGTCGAAGAATTTTTCCATTTCCTGTTGAGTCAGACCCAGCAGGTTGGTTTTTACAGTCGATGTAGTCATGGATTCACCTTCACTCTTAAGCCAATGCTTAGCGAGTGGTTACTTCAGTAGCTGCGAAGAAGTACGAGATTTCGCGAGCAGCAGCGGCTTCGGAGTCCGAACCGTGTACAGCGTTGGCGTCGATGGAGTCAGCGAAGTCAGCGCGGATGGTGCCGGCAGCAGCTTCTTTAGGGTTGGTAGCGCCCATCAGCTCACGGTTCAGAGCGATAGCGTTTTCGCCTTCCAGAACCTGAACAACAACCGGGCCGGAGATCATGAAAGCAACCAGGTCGTTGAAGAAACCACGAGCGCTGTGCTCAGCGTAGAAGCCTTCAGCTTCAGCTTTGGACAGTTGCTTCAGTTTCGAAGCTACAACGCGCAGGCCTGCTTTTTCGAAACGAGTGGTGATCTCGCCGATGACGTTTTTTGCAACAGCGTCAGGCTTGATGATGGAGAAAGTACGTTGAACAGCCATGGTGTAACTCCAGAAACGGTAATTTGTGAAAAATTAAACCCGCGAATTATACGCGGGTTCTTGGGTATTGCCTAACCTGCAGCGTGGCTCAGTCGCGTTCTTCGATCCAGTGGGCCTGAATGGCCTCCAGAATCTTTTCGCCACTATGCTCAGGCTTGTCGTCGAAATCGGGCAATTCCATAACCCATTTGCGCAGATCGACGAAGTTGATCGACATAGGGTCAACATCGGGCTTGCTTTCAGCCAGCTGGATCGCAATCTCCAGCACATCAGTCCACTTGAGACTCATGACAATTCCTTGAATCAGTGCGGCGCTTCGGCTGCGTGGTTGAGCGAGTATTTCGGAATTTCGACGGTCAGGTCTTCCGTGCCGACTCTGGCCTGACACGCCAGGCGGGACTGAGCTTCCAGCCCCCAAGCCTTATCAAGATAGTCTTCTTCCAGCTCGTCAGCCTCTTCCAGCGAATTAAAGCCTTCACGAATCAGGCAATGACACGTGGTGCAGGCACAGACGCCACCACAGGCACTTTCCATCTCGATGTGGTGTTCGTGCGCCAGTTCGAGGATGGAAATGCCGGGCTCAGCCTCTACAACCATGCCGTCCGGGCAAAACTTCTCGTGTGGCAGAAAAATGACCTGCGGCATCGTTATTCCTCAATCTCGTTCAGGTTGCGCCCCGCCAGCGCGGCTTTCACCGTCGAGTCCAGGCGGCGGGCAGCAAAGGCATCGGTCACTTGCGACAGACGCTTGGTCTGCTGCTCGATGGCGTAACCATCGGTACCTTTCATCAGTTCGGCCAGTTCCTGCATCTGCAACTCGATGACCATGCGCTCTTCGGCGTCGAGCAGGCGCTCACCGTCGACATCAAGGGCGGCCTGCACCGCCTCGATCAGGCGCTGTGCATCGACTTGCTGCTCACGCAGTACACGGGCGACTTTATCGTCATTGGCGTGCTGGAACGAATCCTTGAGCATCTTGGCGATTTCGCCGTCGGTCAGACCGTAGGACGGCTTGACCTGAATGCTCGCTTCAACGCCCGAACCCAATTCACGGGCCGAAACGCTGAGCAGACCGTCGGCATCAACCTGGAAGGTCACGCGAATCTTCGCCGCACCGGCCACCATCGCTGGAATGCCGCGCAATTCGAAGCGTGCCAGGGAGCGGCAGTCGCTGATCAGCTCGCGCTCGCCCTGCAATACGTGGATCGCCATGGCCGACTGGCCATCTTTATAAGTCGTGAAGTCCTGGGCGCGAGCGACGGGAATGGTGGTGTTGCGCGGAATCACCTTCTCCATCAGGCCGCCCATGGTTTCCAGCCCCAGGGACAACGGAATCACGTCAAGCAACAGCAGTTCATCGCCATCGCGCTTGTTGCCAGCCAGCGTATCGGCCTGGATCGCGGCACCGATGGCCACCACTTGATCCGGGTCGATTTCAGTCAGCGGCTGACGACCAAAGGCTTCCGCGACCGCTTCGCGAACGCGAGGCACACGCGTCGAACCACCGACCATGACCACCGCGTGCACTTCTTCCAGCTCAACACCCGAATCACGCACGGCGCGGCGGCAGGCTTTCAGGCTGCGAGCGACCATCGGCTCGATCAGCGCATCAAAGGTTTCGCGGGTCAGCTCGGCTTTCCAGCCGCCATGAGCCACTTCAACCGACGAGGCGGTGGTCAGCGCTTCTTTGGCGGCACAAGCCGCTTGCAACAGTTGACGCTGCGCCCCCGGATCGAGGTCGGCGGACAGACCGGCGCTCTCGATGATCCAGCCAGCGATCGCGTGATCGAAGTCATCGCCGCCCAGCGCGCTGTCGCCGCCGGTAGCCAAAACTTCAAACACGCCGCCGGTCAGGCGCAGAATCGAAATATCAAAGGTGCCGCCGCCCAGGTCATAAATGGCGACCAGGCCTTCAGCGTGTTGATCCAGACCGTAAGCCACAGCGGCGGCGGTTGGTTCATTGAGCAAACGCAGCACGTTCAGACCGGCGAGCTTGGCCGCGTCCTTGGTGGCTTGACGCTGCGCATCATCGAAATAGGCGGGAACGGTAATCACCGCGCCGACCAGCTCGCCACCCAAGGTCGCTTCAGCGCGCTGACGCAGCACTTTGAGGATATCGGCGGAGACTTCGACCGGGCTTTTCGGCCCCTGCACGGTGTCGATGAACGGCATGTGCGACTCGCCACCGACAAAGCGGTACGGCAGTTGATCGCCCAATTGCTTGACGTCGGACAGACCACGACCCATCAAGCGCTTGACCGACAGCACGGTGTTCAAGGGATCTGTGGCGGCAGCCAGTTTGGCGGACTCGCCGACTTCGACGCGATCTGCGTGATAACGCACGGCAGACGGCAGGATGACCTGCCCGTCAGCGTCGGCCAGAGGCTCGGAAAGACCACTGCGCAACGCAGCGACCAGCGAATTGGTAGTGCCCAAGTCGATCCCCACAGCCAGACGACGCTGGTGCGGTTGAGGACTTTGGCCGGGTTCGGCGATCTGCAGTAGGGCCATTGGTATCAGGACTTATCTGTATATCAGGCGTGCGACCGGAGCGGCACTGGGTTAATCGTCGAGGCGCTCTTCTAACTGGCGCACTTCGTAGGTGAGCTTGTCGAGGAACTGCATGCGCCGCATCAGGCGTTCGGCCTGCTCACGGTGCGCCGCATCATTCCAACAAGCCGCGAAGCTTTGGTTCAGTACATCCTGGGCGGTTTTCAAGCGACGCTTGAACGCTGCAACACCGGCCAGATCAGCACTGTCTTGCAGGTCTTCGAGCTCTTCACGCAGCTCCATCTGCTGCAGCAAAAACTCCGGATCATGCACCGTGACCTCCAGCGGCAGCTCACCACCGTTCAAGGCGAGCAAGTAACGCGCGCGCTTGGGCGGACTTTTGAGCGTCTGGTAGGCCTCGTTGAGGCTCGCGGATTGCTCTAGCGCCAACCGCTGCTCACGCTCGGAAGCGTCAGCAAAGCGGTCCGGATGAACACTGCGCGCCAACTCACGGTAGCGCGTAGCCAGCTGGTCGAGGTCCAGATTGAAACTCGGTTGCAGCTCAAATAAAGCGAAATGACAAGGAGTACCCACGACAAGCCTCAGATGTTGAAGCTTTCGCCGCAGCCACATTCACCGCGTACGTTGGGGTTGTTGAACTTGAAGCCTTCGTTCAACCCTTCCTTGACGAAATCGAGCTCGGTGCCGTCCAGGTAGGCCAGGCTTTTCGGGTCGATAATCACTTTTTCACCGTGACTTTCGAACACCTGATCCTCTTCAACCACCTCGTCGACAAACTCCAGCACGTAGGCAAGGCCGGAACAGCCTGTGGTGCGAACACCCAGACGAATCCCTTCACCTTTGCCGCGCCCGTCGAGGGAGCGCCGCACGTGTCGAGCAGCCGCTTCTGTCATGCTGATAGCCATCGGTGACTCCTTACTCGTCGCCAAAACCTGAAAGTCAGATCAAGCCTTTCTTCTGCTTGTAGTCACGAACGGCCGCTTTGATAGCGTCTTCTGCGAGTACGGAGCAGTGGATTTTCACTGGCGGCAAGGCCAGTTCTTCAGCCAGCTGAGTGTTCTTGATGGTCTCGGCTTCGTCCAGGGTCTTGCCCTTCATCCACTCGGTAGCGAGGGAGCTGGAGGCGATAGCCGAACCGCAACCGTAGGTCTTGAACTTGGCGTCTTCGATGATGCCTTGCTCGTTGACCTTGATTTGCAGGCGCATAACGTCGCCGCATGCTGGAGCGCCGACCATGCCGGTGCCGACATCAGGATCTTCCGCGTCCATCTTGCCGACGTTGCGCGGGTTTTCGTAGTGGTCGATGACCTTTTCGCTGTAAGCCATGATGCTTAATCCTCACTCATCAGAGAGTCGCTCTTTAAGCCCTGCCAACCTGGGTTGTACAGGGCCGGTTCGCGGCGACTTGAAATCAGTGTGCCGCCCACTCGATTTTCGAAATGTCGACACCGTCTTTGTACATGTCCCACAGCGGCGACAGAGTGCGCAGCTTGGTAACGGCCTCGCAGACTTTCTGCGCGGCGTAATCGATTTCTTCTTCGGTGGTGAAACGGCCGAAGGTGAAGCGAATCGAGCTGTGTGCCAGTTCGTCGTTGCGGCCCAGGGCGCGCAGTACGTACGAAGGTTCAAGGGACGCCGAGGTGCAGGCCGAACCGGACGAAACCGCCAGGTCCTTGAGCGCCATGATCAGCGACTCGCCTTCAACGTAGTTGAAGCTCAGATTCAGGTTGTGCGGTACACGAGCGGTCATGCTGCCGTTGATGTACAGCTCTTCCAGGCCTTCGACCTGTTTGAAGAAGCGGTCGCTCAGGGCTTTGATGCGCACGTTTTCGGCAGCCATGTCTTCTTTGGCTACGCGGAAAGCTTCACCCATGCCGACGATCTGGTGGGTCGCCAGGGTGCCGGAACGCATGCCACGCTCGTGACCGCCGCCGTGCATGGTCGCTTCGATGCGAACACGCGGCTTGCGGCTGACGTACAGCGCGCCGATGCCTTTAGGGCCGTAGGTTTTGTGGGCAGAGAACGACATCAGGTCGACTTTCAGCTTCGACAGGTCAATGTCGACCTTGCCGGTGGACTGAGCCGCGTCGACGTGGAACAGAATGCCCTTGGAGCGGGTCAGTTCGCCGATGGCTTCGATGTCGTTGATGGTGCCGATTTCGTTGTTCACGTGCATGACCGAGACCAGGATGGTGTCGTCACGCAGCGCCGCTTCGATCATCGCCGGCGTTACCAGACCATCAGTCTGAGGCTCGAGGTAGGTCACTTCGAAGCCTTCACGCTCCAGTTGGCGCATGGTGTCGAGGACAGCCTTGTGCTCAATCTTGGTGGTGATCAGGTGTTTGCCTTTGGTCGCATAGAAATGCGCCGCACCCTTGATTGCCAGGTTGTCGGATTCGGTGGCACCGGAGGTCCAGACGATTTCACGCGGATCGGCGTTGACCAGGTCTGCGACCTGACGACGGGCGTTTTCGACGGACTCTTCAGCTTTCCAGCCGAACACGTGGGAACGGGACGCCGGGTTACCGAAGTTTCCGTCAACCAGCAGGCATTCACTCATTTTTTGCGCAACACGCGGATCAACCGGGGTGGTCGCAGAGTAATCAAGGTAAATCGGCAATTTCATGGACTATCTCCTAAATCAGGCTGGCTGGCGTGCCGTTAGCTCTTTGGCTGTCATTCGACGGCGGACGCTTCAATCTTGTCCAGGCGTGGCGCCTTGCTGTTGCAACGGCGCTGGTCCTGACGCTGGGCTATGTCTTGTACCTCACGGCGAGTCACAAGGTCAGCCAAGCTGATACCGCTCAGAAATTCGTGAATCTGCAGGCTCAAGTCGCACCACAAGTGGTGAGTCAGGCAGGTGTCGCCTGAATGGCAATCGCCTTGGCCCTGGCATTTGGTGGCATCTACTGATTCGTTCACCGCATCGATCACCTGGGCGACCTGGATGCCCTGCATCTCGCGGGACAGTTGGTAGCCGCCGCCCGGACCGCGGACGCTGGACACCAGATTGCTACGGCGCAATTTGGCGAAAAGCTGTTCGAGGTAGGACAGGGAGATGCCTTGGCGCTCGGAGATATCGGCCAGGGACACCGGCCCGTGCTGCGCGTGCAACGCCAGATCGAGCATGGCGGTCACGGCGTATCGGCCTTTTGTAGTCAGTCGCATGGACAATTACCACGGAGTTCGGAATGGGGCGAGTATGCAATTCCCGAGTGTTTAAGTCAACTATAAGACCTAGTACTTTAGTCAGGTTTACCCGCAAAAGAGCGGCCGCATCATAGCAAAGGCTGGACGGTTACAGCCAGCAATTGCGCGTTATCGTTCATCGCGGGCAAGCCCGCTCCCACAGGGTCCCGTGTGAACACTGAGATACCTGTGGGAGCGCGCTTGCCCGCGATTGAAGTCGACCCGGTCTAGCTCGCCTGGCTCTGATCCTTGTCCTTCACACAGGCGAAGTCTTCTTCGCGCAGTTCAGGCAGGTCCTTGGCACAGTAATTACTGCCCAGATCCTTCAGTGCGCCGCACATCCCCTCCAGACGACCATCGACCGCCTGCAAGTGATCCAGCAACTGACCAATGGCACGCGCTACAGGGTCCGGCATGTCTTCGCCGACACCGTAGGCATCGAAGCCGATTTTCTCGGCCATGGCCTTGCGCTTGGCATCCTGCTCGTCATCGGACTTGACGATGATCCGCCCCGGAATACCGACAACGGTCGCGCCGGCAGGCACTGCCTTGGTCACTACGGCGTTAGAACCAACCTTGGCACCCGCGCCGACGGTAAACGGACCCAGCACCTTGGCGCCCGCCCCCACCACTACGCCATCTTCAAGGGTCGGGTGACGCTTGCCCTTGTTCCAGCTGGTGCCGCCCAGCGTCACACCTTGATAAAGGGTGACGTCATTACCGATCTCGGCGGTTTCACCAATAACGATGCCCATGCCATGGTCAATAAAGAAGCGACGACCGACCTTGGCACCCGGATGAATCTCGATCCCGGTCAGCCAGCGACCGAAGTTCGACACCAGTCGCGCCAGCCATTTCAGCTCTGCGCGCCACAAGACCGACGACAGACGGTGAATCCAGATGGCATGCATGCCCGGGTAGCACGTCAGAACTTCAAAAGCGTTACGCGCCGCCGGGTCTCGATGGAATACGCTTTGGATATCTTCACGCAAACGCTCAAACATCATTAATCCTTCCGCTTTAGAAGCTCGCCACGGGCCGCTTTTTGGGTTTCCGTGAGGATGCCACGCAATATGTTCATTTCCGCCCGGCTGACCGAGCTACGTCCGTACAACCGGCGCAGGCGCGCCATCAAGTGCCGTGGTTTTTCCGGATCGAGGAATTCGATGGCCACCAGGGTGTGTTCCAGGTGCTCATAGAATCGCTCCAGCTCATCCATGGTCGCCAGTTCACCACTTTTGGTGGACGCCACTTCATCCTTCTCGACCTTGCTCGGCTGCCCTTGGGCCGCGAGCCAGGACATGCGCACTTCATAGCCCAGCACCTGCACCGCCGCCCCAAGGTTCAGCGAGCTGAACTCAGGGTCTGATGGAATGTGCACGTGATAATGACATCGCTGCAGCTCTTCATTGGTCAGACCGGAATCTTCACGACCAAACACCAAGGCAATCTCGGCGCCCTGCCCGGCTTCTTCCACCACTTTCACACCGCATTCGCGGGGATCGAGCAGCGGCCAGGGAATGCGCCGGTCGCGAGCACTGGTGCCGAGCACCAGATTGCAGCCGACCAAGGCATCTTCCAAGGTGGCGACGACTTGCGCGTTTTCAAGGACATCCCCGGCACCGGAAGCACGAGCGTCGGCTTCGTGATGCGGAAACTGCCGCGGTTCGACCAGCACCAGCCGCGACAGGCCCATGTTCTTCATGGCACGCGCAGCCCCGCCGATGTTGCCGGGATGGCTGGTATTGACCAGGACGACACGAATGTTATGCAGCACGGGAGGCAGTCTCGAACACAGAAATAAGGAGCCGAATCTTACAGTTCCTCCGGGTGTCCCGCCTCAAAAATAACTGTTCACTTTTGACGGCGTTCAATGTCGGCATGCTGCGCTGCCGCTTCTCCCCATAGCAAGCCATGAGTCGGCGCGGCGCCTTGCCCGCCAACATTGACCACTCGTCAAAAAGTGAACGTATTTCTGAGGCGGGACACACCGTTAAGCTATGAAAGCGAACACCGACCTTCTCCTGTAGAAAAGTTCTGATAGAATGCTCGGCTTTCTTTAACAACCTTAGGTGACACATCCATGCAGCCCATGCTGAATATCGCGCTGCGCGCCGCCCGCAGCGCCAGTGAATTGATTTTCCGCTCCATCGAGCGCCTGGATACCATCAAGGTCGACGAAAAAGACGCCAAGGATTACGTATCCGAGGTGGATCGCGCCGCCGAACAGAAAATCATCGATGCGCTGCGCAAGGCCTACCCGAACCACTCGATCCTGGGTGAAGAAACCGGCATGCACGCCGGCAACGGTATCGAAGGCGAAGAATACCTGTGGATCATCGATCCGCTGGACGGCACCACCAACTTCCTGCGCGGCATTCCTCACTTCGCTGTCAGCATCGCCTGCAAATACCGCGGTCGCCTGGAACACGCTGTTGTTCTGGACCCGGTTCGCCAGGAAGAATTCACCGCCAGCCGTGGTCGCGGCGCTCAACTGAACGGTCGTCGTCTGCGCGTCAGCGGTCGCACCAGCCTGGACGGCGCCCTGCTGGGTACCGGCTTCCCGTTCCGTGACGACCAGATGGACAACCTCGACAACTATCTGGGCATGTTCCGCGCCCTGGTTGGCCAGACTGCCGGCATCCGTCGCGCGGGTTCGGCGAGCCTGGACCTGGCCTACGTGGCTGCCGGTCGTTTCGACGCATTCTGGGAGTCGGGCCTGTCCGAGTGGGACATGGCTGCAGGCGCCCTGTTGATTCAGGAAGCCGGTGGCTTGATCAGCGACTTCACCGGTGGTCACGAATTCCTTGAGAAAGGCCACGTCGTTGCCGGTAACACCAAATGCTTCAAGGCAGTTCTGACGGCGATCCAGCCGCACCTGCCAGCCTCGCTGAAGCGCTAAGCCTCCAGCGAAAGAGAAAGCACCCTTCGGGGTGCTTTTTTATGCCTGCGATTTGGGTATTACCCCCAATCCTTGTGGGAGCCGGGCTTGCCCTCGATGGCGGTTTCGCCTGCACCCTTCATGGTGACTGACACATTGCTATCGCGGGCAAGCCCGGCTCCCACAGGGTTTTACGGTGATTCATGAATTCCAGGCACAAAAAAAGCACCCCGAAGGGTGCTTCTTTTTAAACGCTTAAGCCTGAAGATTTAGCGGTTTTCTTCGTTCTGCGACAGGACCAGCTTGCCTTCCTTGTCGACCGGGATCTGGTTGCCCGGATCACGATCCATCCGCACCTTGCCTTCCTTGCCATCCAGCGAATAACGAACATCGTAGCCAACGACCTTGTCGCTGATGTCATTCACTGTATTACAGCGAGTTTGAGTCGTGGTGTAGGTGTCACGCTCTTGCATGCCTTCCTGAACCTTGTTGCCTGCATAACCACCGCCGACAGCGCCTGCGACCGTAGCAATCTTCTTGCCGGTGCCGCCGCCGATCTGGTTACCCAGCAAACCACCTGCTAATGCACCGACCACCGTACCGGCAATCTGGTGTTGATCCTTGACCGGCGCTTGCCGAGTCACTGCGACATCCTTGCAGACTTCACGTGGCGTCTTGATCTGTGTCTTGACCGGTTCAACGGCTAGTACTTGCGCATACTCAGGGCCGCTTTTAACCAGGCTGTAGGTGGCAACAGCACCCCCGGCAGTCACACCGACAGCACCCAATACCGCACCAACCAGCAACGACTTGTTCACATGAACCTCCTGACCATCACATGCGGGACAAACCCGCGCTTCTCCCAGCCTTGGAGCATAAAAAAAGGCGCGAGTTCAACTCGCGCCTTTTTTGGCAGTCCGCGGGAAAGCGATGGCCGTTATGGACGGTCGTCGACTTCCTTCTCGGTTGCCGCAGGAGGAATCAGATCCTCACTGTTCAGGTTCAGCCAGATCAGCACCACGTTCGCGATGTAGATCGACGAGTAAGTACCCGCCAGAACACCGATGAACAGGGCAATGGAGAAGCCGAACAGGTTGTCACCACCGAAGAACAGCAGGGCCGCAATCGCCAGCAACGTGGAGATCGAAGTCGCCATGGTCCGCAGCAGGGTTTGCGTGGTCGAGATGTTGATGTTCTCGATCAGGTTAGCCTTGCGCAGTACCCGGAAGTTCTCACGAACCCGGTCGAATACCACGATGGTGTCGTTGAGCGAGTAACCAATGATCGCCAGTACCGCCGCCAGCACCGTCAGATCGAAAGTGATCTGGAAGAACGACAGGATACCGATGGTCACGATCACGTCGTGGATCAACGAAACGATCGCACCGACCGCAAACTTCCACTGAAAGCGGAATGCCAGGTAGATCAGGATGCCGCCCAGCGCCATCAGCATGCCGAGGCCGCCCTGGTCGCGCAGTTCTTCACCCACCTGCGGGCCGACGAACTCGACGCGCTTGACCGTCGCCGGGTTGTCGCCGCCGACTTTCAGCAGCGCTTCTGCCACTTGATGACCCAACTGTGGATCTTCACCCGGCATACGCACCAGCAAATCGGTAGTTGCACCGAAGCTCTGCACGATGGCTTCGTGATAGCCCGATGTCACCAGTTGCTCACGCACCTTGGTGACGTCAGCCGGACGCTCGTAGGTCAGCTCAATGAGCGTACCGCCGGTGAAGTCCAGGCCCCAGTTCATGCCCTTGTGGAAGACGCTGAAAATGGCCAGCGCCGTAAGGAACAATGTGACGCCGAACGCAAAGTTGCGAACGCCCATGAAGTTGATTGTACGTAACATGGCAGCCCCTTAAATCCACAACTTCTTGAAGTCACGACCGCCGAAGATCAGGTTGACCATCGCGCGGGTCACCATGATGGCCGTGAACATCGAGGTAAAGATCCCGAGGGACATGGTCACTGCGAAGCCTTTGACCGGGCCGGTGCCCATCGCAAAGAGAATCCCGCCGACCAACAGTGTGGTCAGGTTGGCGTCGAGAATCGCGGTGAATGCCCGGCCGAAGCCTTCGTTGATTGCCCGTTGTACGGTCATGCCCGCCGCGATCTCTTCACGTATCCGCGAGAAGATCAGTACGTTGGCATCGACCGCCATACCCATGGTCAATACGATACCGGCGATACCCGGCAGGGTCAGCGTTGCACCCAGCAAAGACATCAAGGCCAGCAGCAGCACCATGTTCACCGCCAGCGCGACGGTGGCAATGATGCCGAAGAAGCGGTAGATGGCGATGATGAACAGCGAGACAAACAGCATGCCCCACAGCGAAGCATCGATACCCTTGACGATGTTGTCGGCACCCAGGCTTGGACCAATGGTGCGCTCTTCAGCGAAGTACATTGGTGCAGCCAGACCACCGGCACGCAGCAGCAGCGCCAGTTCGGACGACTCGCCCTGGCCGTTCAGGCCAGTGATGCGGAACTGAGCACCCAGCGGCGACTGGATGGTCGCCAGGCTGATGATCTTCTTCTCTTCTTTAAACGTCTGGACCGCAACGTCTTTCTCGACGCCGTTGACCATTTGCTTGGTGTAGGTGGTCACAGGGCGTTGTTCGATGAAGATCACCGCCATGCTGCGACCGACGTTGCTGCGAGTCGCACGACTCATCAGCTCGCCACCGTGGCCATCCAGACGGATGTTCACTTCTGGCGTGCCGTGCTCGCCGAAGCCAGCCTTGGCGTCAGTCACTTGGTCACCGGTGATGATCAGGCCACGCTCGATCTGTGCCGGCGGACGCTTGCCTTCACGGAACTCGAAGGTTTCGGAAGTGGCTTTCGAAGCACCTGGCTCAGCCGCCAGACGGAACTCGAGGTTGGCCGTCTTGCCGAGGATACGCTTGGCTTCTGCGGTGTCCTGAACGCCCGGCAATTCAACCACAATGCGGTTGGCGCCCTGACGCTGAACGATCGGTTCGGCAACACCCAGTTCGTTGACGCGGTTACGTACCGTGGTCAAGTTCTGCTTGATGGAGTATTCGCGGATTTCCGCCAGCTTGGCTGGGGTCATCGCCAGACGCAGCACCGGTTGACCATTCAGGTCGGCCGGAACAATGTCGAAATCGTTGAAGTTCTTGCGGACCAGCGCACGGGCCTGTTCGCGGGTTGCTTCATCACTGAAGCCCAGCTGAATGGCACCGTTGAGTTGCGGCAGGCTGCGATAGCGCAGTTTCTCTTTACGCAACAGGCTCTTTACATCGCCTTCGTACACTTTCAAGCGTGCGTCGAGGGCTTTGTCCATGTCCACTTCCAGCAGGAAGTGCACACCACCGGACAAGTCCAGACCCAGCTTCATCGGGTGCGCGCCGAGGCTGCGCAGCCACTGCGGCGTGGTTTGTGCCAGGTTCAGTGCAACGACGTAGTCATCACCCAATGCCTTGCGCACGACGTCTTTGGCCGGCAGCTGATCTTCAGCCTTGGTCAGACGAATCAGACCGCCCTTGCCATTGGCCGCCAGCGTGGCTGCCTTGACGTTGATCCCGGATTCCTTGAGCGCTGTGCTCACGCGATCCAGATCAGCCTGATTGACCAACAGCGCAGTACTTGCACCGCTGACCTGAATGGCCGGGTCATCAGGATATAGATTGGGAGCGGAATAAATCAGACCGACCGCCAGCACCGCCAGGATCAGAATGTATTTCCACAGAGGGTATTTGTTCAGCATCACGCCGCCCGTTTATGACGCGGGGCGCCTTGCGCGCCCCGTCGATTGAATATGAAGTTGAAACTTAGATCGCTTTCAGCGTGCCTTTTGGCAGCGTCGCGGCAATAGCGCCCTTCTGGAACTTCATTTCGACAGTGTCGGAAACTTCCAGAACAACGAAATCGTCTGCCACTTTAGTGATCTTGCCGGCGATACCACCGGTGGTCACAACTTCGTCGCCTTTCTGCAGGCTGCTCAGCAGGTTCTTCTGTTCTTTGGCGCGCTTGGCCTGTGGACGCCAGATCATCAGGTAGAAGATGACCAGGAAACCGACCAGGAAAATCCACTCAAAGCCGCCACCCATTGGGCCTGCCGCAGGTGCAGCAGCGTCAGCCATGGCATTAGAGATAAAAAAGCTCATTTAGCACTCCAGTTGCAAATGTTGAATCTTGGGGTCAGAAAACTCAGTCCAAAGGCGGAACAGGTAACCCGCGTTTGGCGTAGAAGGCATCGACAAAGGCGGCCAATGTACCCTGTTGAATAGACTCGCGCAAACCAGCCATAAGCACCTGGTAATGGCGCAAATTGTGGATGGTATTCAACATGCTACCCAGCATTTCGCCGCACTTGTCCAGATGATGCAGATAAGCACGGGAGAAGTTCTGGCAGGTATAGCAATCACAGGTCGGATCGAGCGGCGAATCATCATGGCGATGGAACGCGTTACGGATCTTCAGCACGCCGGTGTCAATGAACAGATGCCCATTGCGGGCATTACGGGTTGGCATCACGCAATCGAACATGTCCACACCGCGGCGCACACCCTCAACCAGATCTTCCGGTTTGCCAACGCCCATAAGGTAACGAGGTTTGTCAGCCGGCATCTGACCCGGCAGGTAATCCAGCACCTTGATCATTTCGTGCTTGGGCTCGCCCACCGACAGACCGCCAATGGCCAGGCCATCAAAGCCGATCTGATCGAGGCCTTCCAGGGAGCGCATGCGCAGGTCCTGGTGCATGCCGCCCTGAACGATGCCGAACAGCGCCGCCGTGTTGTCGCCATGGGCTTCTTTCGAGCGCTTGGCCCAACGCAACGACAGCTCCATCGACACGCGAGCGACGTCTTCGTCAGCCGGGTACGGGGTGCATTCGTCGAAAATCATCACGATGTCCGAACCCAGATCACGCTGGACCTGCATCGATTCTTCCGGACCCATGAACACTTTGGCGCCATCCACCGGGGAGGCGAAGGTCACGCCCTCCTCCTTGATCTTGCGCATGGCGCCCAGACTGAACACCTGGAAACCGCCGGAATCAGTCAGAATCGGGCCTTTCCACTGCATGAAATCGTGCAGGTCGCCGTGCTTCTTGATCACTTCGGTGCCAGGACGCAGCCACAAGTGGAAGGTGTTGCCCAGAATGATTTCCGCGCCGGTGGCGACGATATCCCGCGGCAACATGCCCTTGACGGTGCCGTAGGTGCCCACCGGCATGAACGCCGGGGTTTCTACGGTGCCGCGTGGAAAGGTCAAACGACCGCGACGAGCCTTGCCGTCAGTAGCAAGTAACTCAAACGACATACGACTTTGGCGACTCATTCTGTTTCCTCTGGGCCACGTGGTGCGGGGTTACGGGTGATAAACATCGCATCACCGTAGCTGAAAAAGCGGTATCCATGCTCGACGGCCGCTTTATAAGCAGCCATGGCTTCGGGATAACCGGCGAATGCCGAAACCAGCATCAACAGCGTGGATTCAGGCAAATGGAAGTTGGTGACCAGGGCATCGACCACATGAAACGGGCGGCCCGGGTAGATAAAGATATCGGTGTCGCCACTGAACGGCTTGAGCACGCCATCGCGCGCAGCACTTTCCAGCGAACGCACGCTGGTGGTCCCCACCGCCACCACGCGACCACCGCGAGCGCGGCATGCAGCGACGGCATCGACCACGTCCTGGCCGACTTCCAGCCATTCGCTGTGCATGTGGTGGTCTTCGATCTTCTCGACGCGCACCGGCTGGAACGTACCGGCGCCGACGTGCAAGGTCACGAACGCGGTCTCGACGCCCTTGGCGGCAATCGCCTCCATCAGCGGCTGATCGAAATGCAGCCCCGCCGTCGGCGCCGCCACCGCGCCCAGGCGCTCGGCGTAGACCGTCTGATAACGCTCGCGGTCCGAGCCTTCATCCGGGCGGTCTATATAAGGCGGCAACGGCATGTGCCCGACGCGGTCCAGCAGCGGCAACACCTCTTCGGCGAACCCCAGTTCGAACAACGCATCGTGACGCGCCAGCATTTCAGCCTCGCCACCGCCATCGATCAGGATCTTCGACCCCGGCTTCGGCGACTTGCTGGAACGCACATGGGCCAGCACGCGATGACTGTCGAGCACGCGCTCGACCAGGATTTCCAGCTTGCCGCCGGAAGCCTTCTGGCCAAACAGCCGCGCCGGAATTACCCGGGTATTGTTGAACACCATCAAATCGCCCGGGCGCAAATGCTCGAGCAAATCGGTGAATTGACGGTGTGCCAGGGCGCCGCTGACCCCATCAAGGGTCAACAGGCGACTGTTGCGACGCTCGGCCAAAGGGTGGCGGGCGATCAGCGAATCTGGGAGTTCGAAAGTAAAGTCAGCAACGCGCATGATGGGGTTCGTCTAGCAGGGGCCGGAAGTCTAGCCGAAATAGTGAAAATTCTCTATGTACCTGATTGACCGACGGTAATCTCATCTCTATACTTCGCCGCCATTGAGCCCTGATGGCGGAATTGGTAGACGCGGCGGATTCAAAATCCGTTTTCGAAAGGAGTGGGAGTTCGAGTCTCCCTCGGGGCACCAAAATTAAGAAAGGTCTTGCTTAGCAAGGCCTTTTTTTTCGCCCACAGAAAAGTGAGCTTGCTTACCGCTGTCGTGTAGCAGCTGCCGAAGGCTGCGAGCTTTTGATCATCGTATTCTTGGCCGGTACGACCCTTATCAAGGATTCATCCCATGGAACTGCTGCTGGAAACCGTCGCCCTGTTCTGCCTCAAGCTAGCTTATGAGACTGAAGATTCGAGTCCGATTCTTCGGGATGATCCAATCATGAGTGATTATGAGCGGGAGGTTTTTGGGTTGTTGGTGCGACGGGGGGATATTGAGGGGATTCAATTCAGAGTCATGCGCTGTGCAGGTTTGGCACTTAATGCTTCAGGCGGCGTTGATAAGGTCTTGGGCCGTGAACTGCATAGGTTAGCGGCTGATTTCGACTCTGCGCAGACGATGGAACAGCTCGAGGCCCCGCTCCTCGCGCTCAAAAGCTATTTGAAAGATGCCCAGTGAAGCGGCTGTCAAGAGTAGGCATGCCAAATGTACGCACTGACTCGGAACGGCATGCTTTCACGAATGACAAATTTGTTCCATTTCCTCTTCCCCGGAAATAAGATATCAGACAATCTAGGCCGGACCTTTGAGTTCGGTTAAAAACAGCCATTTTGGAAATTCGTAATACAAGGAGTTAATCCAAACAAATGACACCAAAAATTCTTTCATTCATTTCCACCATTCTCCCAGTAACACTACTATTTTTATCGTTCATGGTAAAAATGTCTATCGAGCGCGAAGTAGATCTACCCAAAGCACTTCAAAGCCTTATTGAGCTACCAACCGACATAATGTTTCTATCATCCAGCCTCCTTATCGCATACATAATTTCCAACAAAAACAATGCTGAAAACGGCCTTGCAGGACTGTTAGGCTTGTTAGGATGCGTAATAATATCAGTATTAGTAGTTTTAATTTGGAGAAAAGCAGAAAATCAGCTTTCAAAAAAATCCTGGCATGCTCTTTGGTTGTGTATAGCAAGCTACTTAACAGCAATACCAATTCTAGTCATCACCGTTTTTATAAACATTGGACAAGGCGCCTAACATGGACATAAATAACGTCTTACTTTCAATTCTAATCGCATCAATCTGCACAACAATCCCAATATTATATCTATTCATAAGATCATATATAAGAAAAAATGAACATAGCTTAGAAATGCAAAAAGTAGAGCTGGAGATGTTTAGGCAATCTCTGGAGAATTCGATTTACTCATCAAATGACAAACTAGTCTCAAACAGAGCCCGCTGGAAAGATGTTAACCATATGCTTTTTGAGGCAGCACAAAGAAACATAGTAAGAAAACCAGATCAAAACTCGTACCTAGAATCGCTCTCAATCGACCGAGACGACATAAAAATCTCATCGAAAAAAGCTTTTTTACTTGCACCTATAAATCCAAGGTTTAGCTCGCAGATAGGACAAATTAAATCTGCGTGCGCAAGCATAGGTGTTGAATGCGAGACTGCTGACGAAGAGTACATTTCCGGCCCGATACTTTCGGTAATTGTAAAAAAAATGCTATCGGCAAGTCTCGTGATAGCTATTATTGACGGTCGAAACCCAAACGTTTTCTACGAATTAGGATTGGCGCACGCCTTTGGAAAGACAGTTGTGATGGTCGCAGGAGGATTAGAAGACATTCCATTCGATATTCAGAGCCAAAGACTTGTTTTAGTAGACTGGAAAAGTAAAACCTCAATAGACAAGATACGCAAAGCCATATCAGAATCTATATTCTGGACCTCGAACAACTAACAAGTGACAAGTGACAAGTGACAAGTGACAAGTGACAAGTGACAAGTGACAAGTGACAAGTGACAAGTGACAAGTGACAAGTGACAAGTGTAAACAGTTTACTGAGTGGTCTGTTTACGTCAATTATCCAAGGCGATTTAACGACGCCAGTTTTTCCGGTGTTTACCACTCATCCCAAAAGTTGACCGCTCCACTATTTGGAGCAAAGTCCCCATTAGCCAGTCTCAAGTCAAGTCTAAAAGCCAGATCGCCCTGTAGCTTTTACTGCAGGGCGTCCCTTTATTTCAAACTGCCTGATTGCACCCATCGAACCCATTTTCCGATCATCGGCTACGACCGAATCGTGCCAGACGCCCATTTGCGTCAAGCGGTGGAGATGCAGCATGCGCCGCCCTGGCAGTTAACCACCAGAACACTATTGTTCAATCCCCACACTACCGCCAAAACCGCACGACTCCCGCGCCATGCTTTATATATTATGATTAGGCATTTTTAATGCCAAAAGAACAATATTCCTTTACCTTTACTCAGTTATTATAGGAACAGCCCTTACACTCGCAAATCTGGACATTCCGAAATGCACTTTGTGCACTGGTTCGCCAATCGTCCAATGGGGTTTAAATCCCAACATCAAGATCGACCTATGAATATATGCAGCAATTGTATCTGGCTTTGGCAGACCATCATCATCCAACTCAAAGCTCAACCACCCCTCGTTGATCAGTGGTTTAACATGAGCAACGCCTTCAACTTCATTAACATCGTGATGAGTCTCTATATGCCCATCAAGAAAAGGACTCAACAAAAAACCTACTGGAATACTTATTGCTATTTGAGCTATCTGTTCAAATGATGAAAAAGCTGCGCCACCGGTGAAAACCACATACAGCCTTGCGACCCCTATGACATCGGCCTTAAATGCAGATGCACGACTCGCAACAACTAATCGAGTCAGATCATTGGTTGAATTACTCTCGAAGAATTCAAGCTGTGCTTCAGCCCATTCCTTCATAGTTTTCTCAGATGCTAGAAAACCGTTAATGTCGCGACTCGCAGTTTTAGGGCTACACTCGACATAACCTATAATACTGCCTTCGGATCGAGTGGAATTACTGACCACCATCCCACCAATAGTTTTAACCCCAAGCATTTTGCTATCAGAGTCAAGCTTACAAGCAAGTGCTGCGTATCCCAGAATCCTTCCATCCTCCTGAATAACTCGCATACGCGGTGCCGCTTCATTTATTTCCGTTTCTAGAGCCTCGACTCCGAGCGGATATTTTTTACCACAGCCTATTTCTCTCAAAATAGACTGACAATCTAATGTCCCCCGACTGACGTCTTTATGAATCAATTCAAGCTCACCGGCTTCAACGCCAAAAAAAACATCGACATCTAAACCCACAACAAGTGCTGAAACAAACTCTTTTAATGGCACACGCCCCTTAACCGCGTTGCGACCATTACTAGTCAGGGGAAGGCAGGCGTCAGCCCCAAGCACATCAGAAACAAGTGCAAATCGAATTTCTGTTGAGGTATTAGTGGGCAGTTTAGAGCTTCTGTCCTCTTTAAACAGCGGTCGCAACGTCAAACCCTTTGAAAAACAAAGAGCACAAGAATAGTTTCTATTTTCTCTCCAGCGGCGAGTACTAACCTCAACGGCACTTGCAGCCATAAATATCGAATAAAACCCAATACCAAACTGCCCTATAGATTGAAATTTTGAAGAACGGAGCCCTGGCAATTCAGCCTGTAAAAACTGTGAACTCCAAAAACTGGATCCAAAATCAAGAAATGAACCTGTAAGGACAGACTTTGACATACCAACGCCATCATCCGATATCGAAATTTCTGATATCCCAGATTGATTTCTTAAAAATTTTACGATGATTCGCCCTTGATACCCTTCATCGAGGTATCTCCTAGCAACAATAGCATCACGAGAATTTTGGATTAGCTCTCGCAGAACCACTTCCAACTTCCTATCGTCTCCGTACAGTTTCTCACCGCCCAAACTCCCGACCAACCTTTCAATATCACTAACATGCAACTGCGTATTATATGGCGTCCACCCAAAAACACGAATATAGCTCTGAAATTCATCAATACGCCCAGCACCAGCAACCGTTCGAACTTTAAATGATCGTGAGACAAAAGGAGCTCTACCCTCAAGAAGCTCATTACACGCTTTAATTTCAGAATCAATCATCAAAACAGTATCATAAGCGACCCACCATGCATCCGCCTCACCCTCCAAATAGGGCATTGTGGATGTATATACAACACTTCGTCCTGTTGAATCAGACAAATCACGTTGAGGTCCGGATATTTTGTTTTGAGCCAGCCAATGGTTAAGCGAAATCCCAGCGCGACGATTTAATGCCAGAAGAAAATCAGGAGCTCGTGCACTACTGATATGTGCAGCATCGGCGACTCGTAGCAAACAAGCAATTTTTATTGGGTCGACCGTCCAAGAATAAGGAAGAAAATCCGGCGAGTTAAACTGAATGCTCAACCTCTCCGATACACTTCCAATATCCCAATGATGGCTAGCTGCAATTAGCCCTATCAGCTCACCAAGGTGCATTCTTATAGACTCGTCTGAAATCAGATAAATCTCATCGGTTCGACCTGGGACTTTCCAACTTAGCCCAATCATCTGAGCGGCACGACTTGCATGCATTTGTCTTATCGCAGAAAAATCCGCCGCAGCCTCGGCTTCGAGTATAGGTAGCTTTCGACCGAGCTCAAACGCATACGCATCTTTCCAAACAACCGTTGAGCGAACACCGTCTTGGCCACCCTCATATGCTTCCCAGCACATTGCGGAGTCATGCAAAAGTATTGCACCGCCAAGAATAAATGTTTCAAGTGGATTTAAAGGGTAATCCTCTCCCGCAATTATATCAGCAGTTGTCCAAAGCGCATCAAGATGACTAACATCATGCACAGTTAATCCCGGTAAAACTTCACCTATTTTAGAAACTAACATTGCAACCTTTTCACGAAATCTTAAAAACTCCGCTTTCAAACGAGAAACTTCATCAGAGTGCAGTGAACGCTCCCCCTCAAAAGCGTTTCTCCAGATACTAGTTCTTTTAACCTGCTCCAAAGACATTATCATCCCACCCTAGGTAAATTTTTTTAGCATTAGAAATAAATCAACACATTACTAGTTACCAGTTTTTTTTCAACTACATTCCCATTCTGCCCACGTAAACTCTTTCACCGCACGGTTCCCACAAATTCATCGAGCAATTTCTTACCCGATTCACCACTCAGTCCCTCTTGAGGATTTGACTACGGTCACTTGGGAAGGCAAAACAGCATTCATCCTACAGATGATGAAAACGTGGACTATCACCCCATCGCCCAACCCAAATGATACCGGACGTTAAAAGAGTGGAATTTCATCCATTCCGACGTAGCGATGAAAAATACTTCTCCGATCTTTAGAGCGCCACTTTTCACCGGATAGCCTTGTAGCGACTTTGTGAGAGTTGCAGGGAAAGACCATGGAGGTTACCCTCCCACCGTCGCTGCCAATTCAGCGACCGGGTGTGGTAACCCGAGTTATTCAAGGCGCAACAGCGCCCCAGACACGTCATCAGGCGCTTTTTTTATGCCTGCGGCGTGAGTCATGGCGGCTGTGCGTGGGACGCCTTCGGGCGTGCCGGTTTCCTTGATACCCGGTTTACCACCCTGCGCACAGCTGTCACCCATTCGTGTGGTAACGAATCTGGCAGCTCCACATATCAAGGAGTCTGATAATGCGCAGCATCAATCCGTACAAATTTTGGCTTTTCCCTCAACGCGACGCTCAGTTGCGTAACGCCCCACTGTCCACCCTCTCCCACCGCCTCTCCCTCATCGGAGGTGGCCAATGACCGATCAATCCGAGCTGAAAACCATCGGCCTAACCCCTGCCATTTACTGCGCCGATCAACCACTCTTCCACGTCACTCGCGGCGTTCCCCTCGGCGATGCCTTATCCATGGCTTCTGACTTTCTGTTTCTCGCCAAGAAGCTGAATGAAGATGCCGCGTACGCAACAGACACAGACCGCCACGCCTGGGCTGCGCATTATTTGACGGCGATGAGTAAGGCGGTGGTTGATGATGCGGTGAAGGTGCTTGGGCGGGGGCGGGGTTCTGCGGCGGCGGCTGAGCGGGCGGCGGCTACGTCTGAAGGGTAGTGGTTCAAAAATGAGGTGAGTGGGCTGCTTGTGATGATGGCGGTAGATTCAGCATGAATGTTGGCTGGTCTGGCGCTTTCGCGGGCAAGCCCGCTCCCACAGGGATTGCGGTTAGCTGGAGGCCGTTGTTAGCCCCGAGTTTTCGGGGCTTTTTCGTGTTGGGGTCAGAGGACGTGTTGGGAGATCAGTTTTGAGATTTCTACCATGGATGTCCTGCCGGTGAATTCGAACTTCACTTTTCCCAACGACGAAAAGTAGATCTCCAGCTCTGAATCCAGGTCGAAGGTGCCGGACGTTTCCACCGAGTACGCCACGATGTTTTTGTAGGGCAGTGAGGTGAAGTCTTTTTTGCTGCCGGTGAGGCCCTGCACGTTGACGGCGATGATGCGTTTGTTGGTGAACACCACGCCGTCACGCATGGATTTGTAGGCGTCGATGACGTGTTCGCCGTCGAGCAAAAGGTCGGTAACGCGTTGGGCGTATTCTTCGTTTTGCTTGAGTTTGAAGAAGCCCTTGTTGTTGAAATCAATCATGTGTCGCTCCTGTTATTCAATCTGTATCGGTCCTTTGGTCCCGGCATCGCTGTCCATCCAGTAGTCCTGATTCTGCAGGCTTCGATCGCCCTGGAGGGTGAAGAGGATGTTGCCCTGGCGAAACTGCAGCGTGCCGTCGGTACGCTTGGCTTTGACCTGTTTGCCGTTGACCCACACTTGTTCCTTGGCATCGATGCGGATGGTGGCGACAGTGGCGCCGGCATCGCTCTTGGCCACCCATTGCCCGACGTAGGGGGTTGGGGCGCTTGGGCTGTCCGCGGCGGGGTTGGTGAAGCCTGCCTTGGCGTTTTCTGCCTTGCTCTTGTGGATATCGCAGCCTTGGGTTTCGCTGACCTGAGTGCAGCCGGATTGCTCCAGTTGTTTGCGATAGGTGTCGTTGATGGCGTAGGCCGGGGATTGCGCCGCGATCAGGATGACCAGCGCAGGCAGGATGAGTCGGTTCATGTGTGCTCCTTTGCGATCTCGTCGGACGGCATCGTACGTTTACGGTAGCGGGCGAGTGTGCCGCGCTTGTACCACAAAACATTTCAGACAATGCGCGCCGTGGTCAGTGCTCTTCTAGACTTAACGGGTGGTCGTGGAAAGAACCAAACACGTCGCTTTGGTGCAGTCGAATCAATACCAGCGTGGCAAGCTCCCTCAATGCCCTATAAACGGTGCGGCAAAGACCGCGCCGGGCACAACAAGATGCCCGCTCAGGGTGCCCTGGCCAACGGCCTGACAATGCCACGATACCGTGACGTGGTGTGAATGCCGCAGCCGACACTTTCGGACGACCGACAACCGCCTGGTTTGTCCGTGACCGTGAGGAATGCTGTATGCCTGATGAGATGTTGCAATTGCCTATGGTCAACAGCGTGCTGGAGCGCCACAAGGGCTCTGCGGGTGCACTGTTGCCCATCCTCCATGAGATTCAGGCCGGTATCGGTTACATCCCCGATGCCGCCATCCCCGAGATAGCCCACGCCCTCAATCAGAGTCAGGCCGAGATTCGCGGCGTGATCAGCTTTTACCATGATTTCCGCACCGCGCCGCCGGCCCGGCATATCCTGCGGTTGTGCCGGGCGGAGTCGTGCAAGAGTCGCGGCGCCGAGCAGTTGGCCGCGCAGTTGCGTGATCGTCTGCAACTGGATGATCACGGCAGCAGCGCCGATGGCAGCATCAGTTTGCGTCCGGTGTATTGCCTCGGTGCCTGCGCCTGTTCGCCGGCGCTGGAGCTGGATGGTCAGGTGCATGCGCGGCTCAGTGCCGAGCGTCTCGATGCGTTGCTCGACGCTTGCCGGGAGGACGTATGAGCCTCTATTTATCCTGTGATTCCCTGGCCCGTGCCGTGGGTGCCGATGCGGTGGCGTCTGCACTTGCCAGTCAGGACCTGCAACGCACCAGCTCTCGCGGCCTGTACTGGCTGGAACCATTGCTCGAAGTGGACACCCCGCAAGGCCGTATCGGCTTCGGCCCGCTGACCGCTAGCGATGTGCCGTCGGTGCTCGATGCGCTGCAAGGCGACCCGTCCTCGCACCCACTGGCCTTGGGCCTGGTGGAAGAATTGCCGTATCTCAAGTCTCAACAACGCCTGCTGTTCGCCCGCGCCGGCATCACTCGTCCGCTGTCGCTGGACGATTATCGGGCCCACGGCGGTTTCGAGGGTTTAACCAGAGCTGTCACTATTGGCGGCGATGAGACCGCGACCGCGGTGTTCGATTCGGGCTTGCGTGGGCGTGGCGGCGCCGCCTTCCCCGCCGGGATCAAATGGCGCACGGTGCGCGCTACCGAGGCGGCGCAAAAATACATTGTGTGTAACGCCGACGAAGGCGACTCCGGCACGTTCGCCGACCGCATGTTGATGGAAGGCGACCCCTTCCTGCTGATCGAAGGCATGGCCATTGCCGGCATCACCGTCGGCGCCAGTTACGGCTACATCTATGTGCGCTCGGAATACCCACAGGCCGTCGCCACGCTGAATGAAGCGCTGGAGATTGCCCGGACCAACGGTTACCTCGGCGCCAATGTCGGCGGCAGTGGTTTGGCCTTCGATATGGAAGTGCGTGTCGGGGCCGGCGCTTACATTTGCGGTGAAGAAACCGCGCTGCTGGACTCGCTCGAAGGCAAGCGCGGGGTCGTCCGCGCCAAGCCGCCGATTCCCGCGCTGAAGGGCCTGTTCGGCCTGCCGACGCTGGTGCACAACGTGCTGACCCTGGCCTCGGTGCCGCTGATTCTGGCCAAGGGTGCGCAGTTCTATCGCGATTACGGCATGGGCCGTTCCCTGGGCACGATGCCCTTCCAGTTGGCGGGCAATATTCTTCACGGTGGCCTGGTAGAACGGGCCTTTGGCCTGACCCTGCGCGAACTGGTGGAAGACTACGGCGGTGGCACCGCCAGTGGCCGACCGCTGAAAGCCGCGCAGGTCGGCGGTCCGCTCGGCGCTTGGGTGCCGCCGTCGCAATTCGACACGCCGCTGGATTACGAAGCGTTCGCCGGGATCGGCGCGATGCTCGGTCACGGCGGCGTGGTGGTCGCGGACGACAGCCTGGACATGGCGCAAATGGCGCGTTTCGCCTTGCAGTTCTGCGCTGAGGAATCCTGCGGCAAATGCACGCCGTGCCGTATCGGCTCGACCCGGGGCGTGGAGGTGATCGACCGTCTGCTGGCCGCGCCGGACCAAAGTGGTCGCGATGAGCAGGTCATCATCCTCAAGGACCTGTGCGACACGATGCAATACGGTTCGCTGTGCGCCTTGGGCGGCATGGCCCCCTTTCCGGTGGTCAGCGCCCTCAAGTACTTCCCCGCCGACTTCGGTCTGCAATCTTCGGAGGCCGACCAATGATTACCCTCTTCGACCCGAAAACCGACATTGATCTGGGCACCCCGGCCCGCGACAGCGACGTGCAGATAACCCTGAGCATCGACGGGCGCAGCATCAGCGTGCCCGAAGGCACTTCGGTGATGCGCGCCGCCGCGTTGATGGGCACGACCATTCCGAAACTGTGTGCCACCGACAGCCTGGAAGCCTTCGGCTCCTGCCGCATGTGCCTGGTGGAGATCGACGGCATGCGCGGCTATCCCGCGTCTTGCACCACGCCGGTCACCGAAGGCATGACCGTGCACACCCAGACGCCGAAGCTCGCGACCCTGCGCCGCAACGTCATGGAGCTGTACATCTCCGATCACCCGCTGGATTGCCTGACCTGCTCGGCCAACGGCAATTGCGAGCTGCAAACCGTCGCCGGCCAGGTTGGCCTGCGAGAAGTGCGTTACGGCTATGAAGGCGACAACCATCTGGCCGATGTGAAAGACACTTCCAACCCCTACTTCGACTTCGACCCGAGCAAGTGCATCGTCTGTAACCGCTGCGTGCGTGCCTGCGAAGAAACCCAAGGTACCTTTGCCCTGACCATTACCGGGCGCGGTTTCGAATCCCGGGTCGCGGCCGCCGGTGGCGAGAACTTCCTCGATTCGGAATGCGTGTCCTGCGGCGCCTGCGTGCAG
This sequence comes from Pseudomonas sp. S2_B07, assembly GCF_054668435.1. Lineage (NCBI taxonomy): Bacteria > Pseudomonadati > Pseudomonadota > Gammaproteobacteria > Pseudomonadales > Pseudomonadaceae > Pseudomonas > Pseudomonas sp. S2_B07. The sequence continues at coordinate 4,846,230 of NZ_CP162769.1, read as the reverse complement.
GCCTGCCCTACCGCGACGCTGATGGAAAAAAGCGTGGTCGAACTGGGTCAGCCCGAGCACAGCGTGATCACCACCTGCGCCTATTGCGGCGTGGGCTGCTCGTTCCGCGCCGAGATGAAAGGCGACCAACTGGTGCGCATGGTTCCCGACAAGAACGGCCAGGCCAACCACGGCCACTCGTGCGTCAAAGGGCGCTTTGCCTGGGGTTACGCCACCCACCCGGATCGCATCACCACACCGATGATCCGCAAACACATCAACGACCCGTGGCAGGAAGTCAGCTGGGATGAAGCGGTGACCTACGCCGCCAGCGAATTCCGCCGGTTGCAGCAAAAATACGGCCGCGACTCCATTGGTGGCATCACCTCCAGCCGCTGCACCAACGAAGAAACCTACCTGGTGCAAAAACTGGTGCGCGCCGCCTTCGGCAACAACAACGTCGACACCTGTGCGCGGGTCTGCCACTCGCCGACCGGTTATGGCCTGAAACAAACTTTGGGCGAGTCCGCCGGCACTCAGAGCTTCGACTCGGTGATGCAGGCCGACGTGATTCTGGTAATGGGTGCCAACCCCAGCGACGCCCACCCGGTGTTCGCTTCCCAGCTCAAACGTCGCCTGCGTGAAGGCGCGCGATTGATCGTGATCGACCCACGCCGCATTGATCTGGTGGACTCGGTGCATGCCCGCGCCGAACTGCACCTGGCCCTGCGTCCGGGCACCAACGTCGCGATGCTCAACGCCTTGGCCCACGTCATCGTCACCGAAGGCCTGCTCGATCAAGCCTTTATCGACGCCCGTTGCGAGGGTAGCGATTTTGCCCGCTGGAGCGAGTTCGTCAGCCGTGCGGAGAACTCACCGGAAGTGCTGGCCGCCGTCTGCGGCGTAGACGCTGCCGACATCCGTGCCGCCGCTCGCCTGTACGCCACCGGTGGTAATGCGGCGATCTACTACGGCCTCGGCGTCACCGAACACAGTCAAGGCAGCACCGCGGTCATGGGCATCGCCAACCTGGCCATGGCCACCGGCAACATCGGTCGCGAAGGCGTCGGCGTGAACCCGCTGCGGGGACAGAACAACGTTCAGGGCTCGTGCGACATGGGCTCCTTCCCCCACGAGTTGCCCGGCTACCGGCACATCTCCAACGAAGTGGTACGGACGCAGTTCGAGCAGGCGTGGAACGTCACCCTGCAACCCGACCCGGGCCTGCGCATTCCGAACATGTTCGAGGCCGCCCTCAGCGGCAGTTTCAAGGGCCTGTATTGCCAGGGCGAGGACATTGCCCAGAGCGACCCGAATACCCAACACGTCACCGCTGCCCTGTCGGCCATGGAATGCATCGTGGTGCAGGACATTTTCCTCAACGAAACCGCCAGGTTCGCCCACGTATTCCTGCCGGGCAGCTCGTTCCTGGAAAAAGACGGCACCTTCACCAACGCCGAGCGACGCATCTCCCGGGTGCGCAAGGTCATGGAGCCACTGGGTGGCAAGGCTGACTGGGAAGGCACCGTGGCCCTGGCCAATGCGTTGGGCTACCCGATGAACTACAAACATCCGTCAGACATCATGGACGAAATCGCCAGCCTGACGCCGACGTTCACCAACGTCAGCTACGCCGAACTGGATCGCCACGGCAGCCTGCAATGGCCGTGCAACGCCGCAGCACCGGACGGCACGCCAACCATGCACATCGAGGAATTCGTGCGCGGCAAGGGGCGTTTCATGCTCACCGGTTACGTGCCTACCGAGGAAAAGGTCAATAACCGTTATCCGTTGCTGCTGACCACCGGGCGCATCCTCAGCCAATACAACGTCGGCGCTCAGACACGGCGTACCGAAAACGTTGCCTGGCATGACGAAGACCGTCTGGAAATTCACCCGACCGACGCCGAGAGCCGTGGCATCAATGAGGGTGACTGGGTCGGCATCGGCAGCCGCGCCGGGCAGACCGTACTGCGTGCGCGGGTCACCGAACGGGTCGCGCCGGGCGTGGTGTACACCACGTTCCACTTCCCGGAATCGGGGGCCAACGTGATCACCACCGACAACTCCGACTGGGCCACCAACTGTCCGGAGTACAAGGTCACTGCCGTGGAGGTCAGCCGCGTCTACCACCCTTCCGAGTGGCAAAAACGCTATCAGGCCTTCAGTGACGAACAGGATCGTTTGCTCAAGGAACGCCGGCATGCCCGTGGCGCTAAAGCGGAGGTGCGCCGATGAGCACTGAAAACCTGATCAAGATGGCCAACCAGATCGCCCAGTACTTCGCCACCGAACCGGACCAGCAAGCGGCCGTGCTCGGTGTGCGTAATCACCTGCAGATGTACTGGACGCCGGGCATGCGCAAGGAATTGCTGGCCTGGCAGACGGAGCATCAGGGGGCGGACATGCATCCATTGGCGCAGGCGGCGGTCAGTGGGGCGGGCTGGGCGGCATAGGTCTGGATTGACCTTGAAGATCACCCAACTTGTAATGAGGGAGCTTGCTCCCTCATTACATTGGATTCGCGCTGCGACTCAATCAAATCGATATAAACCCACAACGCCCTTCAGCTCAGAGCCACTGATTTGATATCGTGCCTGCCATCGCCTCACCTCAACAAAGACCCACGACGTTGTTAACAGGGAAGATGGAATGCAGTTAATCAGTATGTTGATGTTCTTCGCTGCATCAGCAGGGATGTGGATTTGGGTTGTGAAGAGCCGTGGCCCGTTGAATATCTGGCTGGCGAACCTCTCGGGTGCCGTGGCCAGTTTCATCGTCGGGACTGCGGTGCTGATTCTTTGCTCGAGCTGGTTAACCCCGGACGCCCCCGTCTCGCGAGCCCCGGCCTTTGCGCTTTATACGCTGATGGCATTTATGGGCACTCTGATCGGGACCTGGCTCTTGGTATTCACCAAGTGCAACCAGGAACAATCCCCCGCTTATCGACATTTTGCTGCGGCAGCGTGCAGCCTGGTGGCCGCACTGGTTGCGCTGGTGGTGTCGGTCACGATCTTTCCCCTCAAGTAACCCCCATCGGGCAATTGATGAAGTTCAGCCAGAGCTCTGCGCTATCATCGCCGGCCTGTGCGCCAAGAGCCTTGAACCCGGATGTCCGTATCTCTGCCTTTGTCTGATGACTGCCACTCACTGCCACCGGTGCTGGTCGGCCCGCTGTTGCGGCGGCTGGAACCTGCGCGGCTGGTCATGTGGCTCGTGGGATCCCGGGCGCTGTCGCTGACGTTGCGCCTGCAAGACTGCGCCGACATCCGACTGGATGCCGGACAGTGCACCGTCATCCCGATCGGCACTCACGCGTTTATCCACTTGATCGATGTGCCGCTGGCGACCGCCCTGCCCTGCGACACCGTGATCGAATACGACCTGTTGATCGACGGGACGGGCATCGCCGAGTGGGCCCCGCATTTGCTCTACGGCGAAGCACGCTGCCCGAACTTCGTCCTGCGCTCGCGCATTGATCAATTGCTGCATGGCTCCTGCCGTAAACCCCATCACCCGGCCACCGATGGCTTGCTCTGTGTCGACGGTCTATTGGCAACGGAACATGACGCATCGCAACGCCCGGCGCTGTTGATGATGAGCGGCGATCAGATTTACGCCGACGATGTCGCGGGACCGATGTTGCGGGCAATTCATGCCTTGATCGAGCGGTTAGGACTGTTCGAAGAACACCTCGAAGGCGCCGTGGTCAGCGACAGCGCCAAGCTTTATGAGCACCCGGCCAGCTACTACCACCGTGCGGATTTGTTACCGGCGCTCAAGAGCAATGAAACCCTGCGTGATCGATTTTTCGGCGGCGCGCGCAAGCCGATCTTCACCAGCAGCAGTGCCGACAATCACTTGATGACGTTCGCTGAAGTGATGGCCATGTATTTGCTGGTCTGGTCGCCGACGCCCTGGAGATTGATCGCCCCGCAACCGCCTGCGCTGACGCCTGAGAGACGCAAGCGTTATGCCGCTGAACAGACCCATATCGATGGCTTCAAGTCCGGCCTGGGCGGTGTCGCCCGGGCCATGGCGCATCTGCCGTGCCTGATGATCTTCGATGACCACGACATCACCGACGACTGGAACCTTTCCGCACAATGGGAGGAAACGGCCTACGGCCATCCGTTCTCCAAGCGCATCATCGGCAACGCCTTGATCGCCTACATGCTGTGCCAGGGTTGGGGCAACAACCCCGATGCGTTCAGCGATGTGCTGGAAAAAACCCGTTTGCTCAGCGTCACCGGGGCCGACCGTTACCTCGACAGTCCGGTGCAGGATGACTTGATCGATGCGCTGTTGAGCTTTCAGCAGTGGCATTACGTGCTGCCCACCACCCCCGCCCTGGTGGTGATCGACACCCGCACCCGGCGCTGGCGCAGCGAGATGAACCTCAAGCAACCGTCGGGCCTGCTGGACTGGGAAGCCCTCAGCGAGCTGCAACAGGAACTGCTCGATCATCCGTCGGCGATCATCGTGTCACCCGCGCCGATCTTCGGCGTCAAACTGATCGAAACCGTACAGAAAGTCTTCAGCTGGTTCGGTTATCCCCTGCTGGTGGACGCCGAAAACTGGATGGCCCATCGCGGCGCGGCGCAAGTGATCCTGAACATCTTCCGACACTCGCGCACACCGGGTAACTACGTGGTGCTGTCCGGTGATGTGCATTATTCCTTCGTCTACGAAGTGCTGATCCGGCACCGTAAGGCCGGCCCGAAAATCTGGCAGATCACCAGCAGCGGCATCAAGAATGAATTCCCGCCGAGGCTGCTCGAATGGTTCGACCGCCTCAACCGCTGGCTCTACTCGCCGCGCTCGCCCCTCAACTGGCTGACCAAACGCCGACGCATGCGCATCGTCCCGCACATCCCCGAACACGCCGAGGCCGGCGAACGGCTATGGAACTCGGCAGGCATCGGCCAGGTGTACTTCAATGAGAAAGGGCAACCCCAGGATATCTATCAGCACAACTCAAACGGCTCGCCCAAGACCCGGATGGTTGCGCCTGAACATGACGACTGAAACGGCGAGTCACCATGAACCTCACCCGCACGCTGATCATCGGCAACTCCGGCGCCGGCAAAAGCTGGCTGGCGGAGCGATTGGCCGCACAACTCAAGGTGCCATGGATCGATCTCGACCTGATTTACTGGGTGTCGGACGAACACAGCATCGCCCGCCCATATGCCGCGGCACTGGACATAGCGCGGGTGGCGGCCGCTGAAGATCAGTGGGTGATCGAAGGTGTTTATGGCTGGATTGTCAGAGAACTTATCCACAGGGCAACGGCGCTGATCTGGTTGTGTGTGGATGACGACAGCTGTGTGGCCAATATTCGTCAACGAGAACATAGACCGGACAATGACGAGTTGCTGATAGCGTTGGTGGAATGGGCCGCCAGTTATCGGATGCGCGAAGACGCCAGTGGGTTTACCGTACACCGGCAATTGTTCGCAACGTTCACGGGCTCAAAAATCAAACTCATGGATCGAGGTGAAATCAGCGCTTTCGCCAAGTCCTCCCACACGGTTTAACAAGGATAGGAATGTTTGCACGGAGCAAGTTGGTCCCCGAACTGATGGTCATCGACCTCAAGAACAGCCTTCATTTCTGGACCTCATTGATCGGTTTCAAGATTGCTTACGAACGCCCGGAAGCGGGTTTCGCCTACCTCGATAACAACGGCGCACAGATCATGCTGGAGCAATATGCTCCGGATGACGGCCAGTGGGTGACGGGCGCATTGGAAGCACCGTTTGGTCGAGGTATCAACTTTCAGATCACCGTCGACCTCGTCGAACCGATACTTGAGCGATTGTCGGAAGTCGAATGGCCACTGTTTCGCCCGCGCGCCGATGTCTGGTATCGCGCCGATGCAGTGGAGGTCGGGCAACGCGAATTTCTGGTGCAGGATCCGGATGGGTATCTGGTTCGGTTGGTGGAAAGCTTGGGGGAGCGGCCGTATTCAGATCTGTCTGCTGCCGAGGAGACGGCCTAACTACTACGCTCTCCTGCTAACGCAGAACGCCTGATCAAATCGATTGGTGGCCTGCGCGCGGGGAAGACTAACGCCGGAAAACTTATAGAAGAGTGAACATTTGATCGTTCCCACGCAGAGCGCGGGAACGATCGGGAACGTGTGTCAGGCAATGGTCACGGCCCGACAAACGCCTCTGACAACCATCTCCACTTCCCGCTCATCAATCGTCAACGGCGGCAGCAAGCGAATGGTTTTCCCGCGTGTCACATTGATCAGCAAACCATGATCGCGCGCGGCGATCAGGGTCAGGTCGCGGATCGGTTGCTTGAGTTCGATGCCAACCATCAAGCCTTGACCACGGATTGCCAGGACGTTCGGATTGTCCGCCAATTCGCTGCGTAATCTGGCGAGCAGACGTTCGCCCTGAAGCCTGGCGTTGTCCAGCAGACCTTGTTCTTCGATGATGTCCAGCACGGTGCAACCCACACGGCAGGCCAGTGGATTGCCACCGAACGTGCTGCCATGACTGCCCGGAGTGAACAAATCGGCGGCTTTGCCCCGGGCCAGGCAGGCACCGATGGGGATGCCGTTGCCCAGCCCTTTGGCCAGGGTCATGACGTCCGGAACAATACCCTCGTGCTGGAACGCGAACCATTGGCCGGTGCGGCCGATGCCGGTCTGGATTTCGTCGAGCATCATTAGCCACGAGCGTTTGTTGCAGAGTTCGCGCACCGCTTTGAGATAGCCCGGCGGCGCCAGCTGCACACCGCTTTCGCCCTGGATCGGCTCCATCAGGACTGCCACGATTCGTTGACCGTGGGCTTGCTGCACGGCATCCAGTGCACTGAGGTCACCGAACGGGACCTTGACGAAATCCCCCGGCAATTCATTGAACCCCAAGCGCACGGCCGGGCCATCGCTGGCGGATAACGTGCCCAGCGTCCGGCCATGAAAAGCATTTTCCATGACCACCACCAGCGGCTGCTCGACGCCTTTGTGCCAGCCATAAAGCCGTGCGAGTTTCAGCGCGGTTTCGTTGGCTTCGGCACCGGAGTTGTTGAAGAACGCCCGCTCCATGCCGGACAACGCTGTCAGCCGCTGCGCCAACCGTTGTTGCCAATTGATGCTGTAGAGGTTGGACGTGTGCAACAGCAAACCGGCTTGCTCAGTGATCGCCGAGACGATTCGAGGATGGGAGTGGCCAACGTTAGTCACCGCCACGCCCGCCACGGCGTCCAGGTATTCACGACCCGCGTCATCCCAAAGGCGCGTGCCCACCCCTTTGCTGAAACTCAGGGCCAGCGGTTGGTAAGTGCTCATCAGGCAGGCGGCGGTCATGGCATCAAGCTCCATCAATGGTCGGTGTTTTTGCAGTATGGTTAGCCACCTGAGCTGGATAAACGCTGCAATACTTCAATCATCTTAAAGCCGAGCTTGATAATGGATTTGTTCCAGGCAATGACCGTTTACGTACGCGTGGTGGAAGCCGGCAGCATGACGGCCGCCGCGCAGCAGTGTGAAATGTCCACGACCATGGTCGGCAATCACCTGCGGGCGCTGGAGCAACGCCTGGGTGTACGCCTGCTCAACCGCACGACACGGCGCCAGCGCCTGACGGAGTTCGGCTCGGCCTATTACCAGCGTTGCCTTGAAGTATTGGGATTGGTCGCCGATTCCGAACGCCTGGCTGAACAGAGTCAGGACGCGCCCAGTGGCACCTTGCGTATCACGGCACCACTGACCTTCGGCACGGAAAGACTCGCGCCTGCGCTCAGCGAATTTTCGCTGCAATGCCCACAGGTCAAACTGGACGTGGTGCTCACCAACGGGCGCCCTGACCTGCTCGAAAACGGCCTTGATGTGGCGTTTCGCCTGGGCGCCATTGAACCATCGAACCTGATCGCCCGGCCGCTGATCGACTACACCCTGACCATGTGCGCATCACCGGAGTACCTGGCACGCCGATCTACGCCGGAAAAACCCGAAGACCTGCAACATCACGATTGCTTGTCCTTTGCCTACCCGGTCGGGGATGACTGGCAATCGGTCGAAAAACAATGGCGCCTGAGCGGGCCCGAAGGCGAAGTGATGGTGGCCGTCAGTGGTCCGATGTTGATCAACAGTTCGGCGGGGTTGCATCAGGCGGCCCGTACCGGGATGGGCATCGTGATGCTGCCCGATGCGCTGGTGGAACAGGACCTGCTCAACGGAAAACTGGTGGCATTGATGCAGCACTATCAACTGCCGAGCCGGCCCATGCACCTGGTGTACGCCCAGGATCGCTACCGGCTGCCGAAATTACGCCACTTCGTCGACTTTGCCATGCAGTTGTGGGGCAAACACTAGCCGTGGCAATGCGCCATGAACTAATCTCGACCCCCAGGCGAATCAATTGATATTTGCGCGTCAGGGAGAGCGGTGATGGGGGAAGCATCAAATATCACGCCGTTGAAATTCAATGTGTCAGATTTTAGCGAAGACCTGCTCCACACCATTCTGGAGCTGGTCAGCGATGGCATTTGGGACTGGAACGCCAACACCGGTTTTGTTTACCGCAACCCTGGTTGGTACAAGATGCTCGGCTACGAGCCTCATTCCCTGGACAACACCGCGTTGACCTGGGAAAACCTCATCCACCCTGACGATTACCCCCGCGTCATGGCCGTGTTTGATGACTACCTGAAACAGCGCGCCCCCACCTATCAAGCCGAATATCGCTGCCGCATGCTGGACGGCAGCTACACCTGGATCGAAGACCGCGGCTATGTGCTGTCCCGCAATGCCGACGGCACGGTAGCGCGGATGGTCGGCGCGCACCGCAGCATCGACGACAAGCGACGTCTGCTCGAGGAACTGGAGCGACGCGCTCATTCCCTTGAAGCCATCGTTGAAGAGCGCACCCGGGAATTGTCCCGGGTCAATCAGCAGCTGCAGATTCAACTCGAAGAGAACCGCAAACTCGCGGAAACCGACACGCTTACCTCCATCGCCAATCGCTACCTGATGGAAAAAAGCCTGCCTCAGGCATGCGAACGCGCCCAGCGCTTTCGACGCCCCCTGTCCCTGATCGCCATGGACATCGACGACTTCAAGATCATTAACGATCACTACGGCCATGCCTTGGGTGATGCCGCCATCGTGCAGGTGGTCGAGGGCGTGAAGCACTTCGTGCGCGAAGGCGATCTGCTGGCGCGATGGGGCGGTGACGAGTTCATCATGATCCTTCCCGATACCCCGTTGGCTGACGCCAGACTCCTGGCCGAAAAAATCCGCGATGGCCTGTCGAGCCTGCCCCCGGTGGGCGCGTTTCACGTGACCATGAGTTTTGGCGTGGTCCAGCGTTTTGAGGAAGAACAACAGACCGGGTTGCTGGCTCGGGCTGATCAGGCGCTTTATCGGTCGAAGGTGTCGGGCAAGAATATGATTTCGGGGTAACCCCCCGTTATCGCTTCCACTCACATCCCCGCCTTCACCAACACCGGCTTCTCCTGATAACGATCGGGATACAACTGCTTCAACTGCGCCACTTTCGGTAGATCGTTGATCACGATGTACGGATAGGTCGGGTGCTCGGTCAGAAAATCCTGGTGCTCCTCCTCCGCCGGGTAGAAGCCGTTGTAGGTTTCCAGCTTGGTCACTATAGGTTTGTTGAACGAATGAGCAGCGTCGAGCTGGGCAATGTAAGCCTGGGCGACGCGTTGCTGTTCGGTGTTCTCAGTGAAAATCGCCGACCGGTATTGAGTGCCGCTGTCGGGGCCTTGGCGGTTCAGTTCGGTGGGGTTGTGGGCCACCGAAAAATAGATCTGCAGCAGCGTCCCGTAACTGACCTGAGTCGGGTCGAACGTGACCTCGACGGACTCCGCGTGGCCGGTATCGCCCTCGCTGACCCGTTCATATTGGGCGGTGTTGGCCGCACCGCCGGCGTAACCGGAAACCGCTTTCTTCACGCCTTTAACGTGCTGGAAAACGCCTTGGACGCCCCAAAAACACCCGCCGGCAAACACCACTTTTTCGCTGTGGACCTGGGTCGTTTCATCCAGCGCCGGCGGAGGGATGACGACGGCTTCTTCGGCTCCGAACGAGAACGCCGAGCACTGACTGATAATGCCGGCAGCGGCCATCCCCAACAGGGTGCGGCGCCAGGTGAACAGGGTTTTCATGGAGCAGACTCCTCAACAAATGAAATGACTTCAACCGAACGTAAACGCGTACGCCGAAACACCCGGATCGAGAAACTCGATGCTGAACGTGCGGTCGGTCACGCCGCCGCTCTGGCGTACCAATTGATACAAACGCTGTGAATTCACACGGCCGCTGCCATCGGGTGCCACATCAGTGCCGTGGGCATCGCCTGGGGCTTTGCCGTCAATGAGCACTTTGAATCGCACCGGTTTACCGTCGGCACCGGGGCCCAGTACCAAGTGCAGATCACGGGCATGGAAGCGATAAACGATGCGACTGGCTGGCGCGCTGGAAGTCGCACGCTCTGAACCGACATTCCACTTTCCGTCCAGGCTCCAGTCGTTGAGTGCCAGCTCGGCGGGAGGGCTGTACGCGGCCACTTTGTCAGGCACAAGGCCGGTTTCGGGGACGAAATGCTCCGCCCGCTGGAAACCGACATAGGTTTCCGGTGATTGCACTTCGCTCATGTCCGGCGCGAGCTGAACCCCTGTCGCCTCCGCGTTGATCAAACCGTCCGCGACGTTCACCGTGCCCGCTTCACGCAGCAGTTGCTGGATGACCCTTTCCGATTCGGCGTATTCGCCTTCACCAAAGTGGTGATAACGAATGCGCCCCTGAGCATCGGCAAAGTAGTGAGCCGGCCAGTATTCGTTGTTGAAGGCACGCCAGATCTTGTAGTCGTTATCGATGGCCACGGGGTAGTTGATACCCAGGTCCTTCATGGCCTTGGTGACATTACCGACGTCGCGCTCAAAGGCGAATTCAGGGGCATGGACGCCGATCACCACCAATCCCTGATCGCGATACTTCTCGGCCCAGGCTTTCACATACGGCAAGGTGCGCAGGCAGTTGATGCAGGAGTAAGTCCAGAAATCCACCAACACAACTTTGCCCTTCAAGGCCTGCGCGGTCAGAGGTGGGGAATTGAGCCATTGCACCGCGCCATCCAGCGCTGGGAGATTGCCTTCAATCGGCAACGCGCCCGATGCCTTGTCACTCGCTTTCATCGCGCCACCCGCGGCCATCATCGCCCCGCTGTTGTTCGGCGACTTGCCGGCCAATCGGCCCACCAGGGCTTGCTCGATCCCGCCGGTGGACGCGGTCGAAACCCGTGCCAGAATCCCGGTATCCAACCCCAGGGCAATCGCGGCGACACCCGCCAGCATGGCGGCCCCAAGACCGCGCCGAACCCATTCCCCGGCGCCAATCGAGCGCTTCATTGCCGCGAAGACTTTACCGCCGAGCAGCAGTGCCACGGCGAGCGACGTGGCGGCACCGGCCGCGTACGCCAGCAGCAACAGCGTGGTTTCGATGCTGGCTCCTTGCAGCGCCGCCCCGGTCAGCAACAGACCCAGGATCGGCCCGGCGCAAGGCGCCCAGAGCAAACCCGTGGCGACGCCGATCAGGAACGAAGCGCCGGGACGCGGCCGGGCATCGGCGCCGGCGGCTTCCGACAATCGACTGCCGGCCGCCACCAGTGGCCGAGTCAGACGCTCGGCGAGTCGTGGCAGCAGCAGCGTCAGCCCGAACAGTGCAACGAACAGCAACGCGAGCCAGCGACCGTACTGATTGACTTGCACCACCCAACCGCCGCCCACCGCCGCCAACGTCGCGACCAGGGCGAAGGTCAACGCCATCCCCGCCAACAGCGGCAAGCCACTCTTCATAAACGGCTGCCCGGTTCGCGCGAAGACAAAGGGCAGCACCGGCAGAATGCAGGGGCTGACAATCGTCAGGACACCACCGAGATAAGCGAGAACCAAAAGCCACATAGCGTCGACCTGCATCAAGTGAGTGAAATGAAATGCCCATGAATCAAGCTGCCTGTGGCTCGAACGTCAGCGCCAGACCGTTCATGCAATAACGCAGGCCGGTAGGCTTGGGCCCGTCATCGAAGACATGCCCCAGATGACCGCCACAGCGCCGACAGTGGACTTCTTCACGCAGCACGCCGAAAGACCGGTCCTGACGAGTGGCCACCGCTTTGTCCAGGGGGGCCCAGAAACTCGGCCAGCCGGTGCGACTGTCGAACTTGGTATCGGATGAGAACAGCGGCAGATCACACCCGGCGCAGGCGAAAACGCCCTCGCGATGCTCATTGTTCAACGGGCTGCTGTAGGCCCGCTCGGTGCCCTCTTTACGCAGGATTTCGTACTGCTCGTCACTGAGCATGGCGTGCCATTCGCTGTCGCTGTGGGTCACCTCGAATACCTCCGCGGCACTGGCATCACTGACCAGTGCGGTACTGGCGGCAAATTTTGGCAACACACCGATCACCAAGGCTGCAGCGCCCAGCCCGCCGCCCGCTACAAGAAACTGTCGCCGTGAAAACATGGCCTTCTCCAAAATTCCCGATGCCTGATAAGGAACACAGCCTAGGCTTGGGTTGATCGCCAAATCCTCACGAGCAGTTAAACAATTCGTGATAACTCGGACTGAGGAAAACCCGCACAATGTGCCCATTGCGCTACAAAGGATTGAGCTTTATGGAACAGACCAAACGCGTCCTGGTGGTCGAGGACGACCTGCACATCGCCGACCTTATCTGCCTGCATCTTCGCGATGAGCAGTTCGAGGTGGTGCACTGCGCCGACGGTGACGAAGGCATGCGCCTGTTGCAGCAAGGAAGCTGGGACGCGTTGATCCTCGACCTGATGCTGCCCGGTGTCGATGGCCTGGAAATCTGCCGTCGGGCACGGGCGATGGCCCGCTACACCCCGATCATCATCACCAGCGCACGCTCCAGCGAAATGCACCGGATCCTGGGGCTGGAACTCGGCGCCGACGATTACCTCGCCAAACCCTTTTCGATGCTGGAACTGGTCGCCCGGGTCAAAGCGCTGCTACGCAGGGTCGACGCCATGGCCCGCAACCTGAAGATGGACTCGGGCAGCCTGATGACGGACGGCTTGTCCATAGACCCGATCACCCGCGACGTTTCGCTCGACGGTCGTCGCCTGGACCTCACGCCACGGGAATTCGACCTGCTGTATTTCTTCGTCCGCCAACCCGGCAAAGTCTTCTCGCGCATGGATTTGCTCAATGCGGTCTGGGGTTACAGCCATGAAGGTTACGAACACACGGTGAACACCCACATCAATCGTCTACGGGCCAAGATCGAAACCGATCCGGCGCTGCCCGCGCGCATCCTCACGGTGTGGGGGCGTGGCTACAAATTCGCCGTCAAGGAGGAGCAGCCATGAGGCTGACCCTGACACAACGCCTGTCCCTGGTGTTCGCCATTCTGTTGCTGGTGTGCTGTGGCACATCGGCCTGGATGCAAGTGCGCTCCAACAAGATGCATGAACTGGAAGTGGTCCAGGGGCTGTCGCGCGATCTGGCGCAACACATCGCCCATGACACGGTGCTGATGGACAGCAGCGGCTTGATGCCCAATGCCATTCGTGAACTGTTCAGCAAACTCATGCAGGTCAATCCCAGCGTTGAGGTTTATCTGCTGGACACCGAGGGCAAGATTGTCGGAAGCGCCGCACCGGAGGGACGGATACGTCGGGAGCGGATCGATCTGGCCCCCGTCCAGCGCCTGCTCAAAGGCGATGCCCTGCCGATTCTCGGTGATGACCCGCGCAGCGCCGACGGGCGCAAGGTGTTCAGCGCTGCGCCATTGCAGGTCAACGGCCAGCCCGCCGGTTACCTGTATGTGGTACTGCTCAGCGAAGAACACGACCGCTTCGCCGAACGCGGTGCCACCAGCGCCGCACTCAATACCGCCCTGTTGTCCATCGGTCTGGTGGCATTGCTGTGCCTGATTGCCGGTCTGACGGCATTTGCCCTGATTACCCGACCGCTGCGGCGCTTGACCGAAAGAGTCAGTCAGTTCGACATCGACGGCGTGCCCTCCACACCGCCCACCTCCGAGCCGATGGAAAAAGCCGCCAGTCACGATGAAATCGCCGTGCTGGACGCCGCCTTCCGGCAGATGCAAACCCGCCTCAGTGAACAGTGGCGCTCGCTGACGCGTCAAGACCAGGAACGCCGCGAACTGGTGGCGAACATTTCCCATGACCTGCGAACACCACTGGCCTCGCTGCATGGATACCTGGAAACCCTGTCGCTCAAGGACGCCACGTTATCCCCCGTCGACCGGCGTCGCTATCTGGGCATCGCCCTCGATCAAAGCCGCAAGGTGGGAGGCCTGGCGCAATCGCTGCTGGAACTGGTCAGGCTGGAACACGGTTTTGTGCAACCGGTGCTGGAGCGCTTCTCACTGACCGATCTGGTGCAGGACATTTTCCAGAAATTCGAACTGACCGCCGAAGCGCGCCAGATCGAACTGAAGGCCACTTTCGCCCCTAACGTTTCCGCCGCCTGCGCCGACCTGGGATTGATCGAGCGCGTGCTGACCAACCTGTTCGACAATGCCCTGCGCAACACCCCTCAAGGCGGAGAAATCGAGCTGAGCCTGCGCCCTCAGGGGCCATTTATAGAAGTCACGGTCAGCGACACCGGCCCCGGCATCGCTGCGCCGCTGCGCGAAGGCCTGTTCCTGCGTCCCTTCAACATTGGCGGTGCACGGCGCGATGGCGGGTTGGGGCTGCGCATCGTGCATCGGATCCTGCAGTTACACGGACGTGAGATCCAGCTGATCGATCTGCCCGGACGAGGCGCGACCTTCCGCTTCTCCTTGCCGGTGGATCAGCAAACGGCGGAACAATGGGCGGTTCACTCGATGAACCTGAATTCGATGGGGAAATAGCCGACCGCACCTGCTCCGGTAACGACTATTATCCCGGCACTTGTTTTTCGGCATGGACGCTGCGTGATGCTCAATACCCTGCAACACACCCCGCTGTGGGTTTATGCGGTATTCCTGGTGCTCTGCTACTACGGAATCAAAGCGCTATCCCCGACTGAGGAAAGCAAAACCTCGCTACGCGTGACTCCGCCGATCTTGCTCGGCTGGTCGCTCTATTCACTGAACCTGTCGTTGAACCCCACCGCCTCCCTCGGTTGCTGGTTGATCGCCGTTGTTCTGGGAGGTCTGGCTGCGCTGGTGCTTTCCCAAAGCAGAGGCGTCGAACTCAATAAGCCGAAAACCGGACTGGTCGTGCCGGGAACAGCGAAAACCCTGGTGCTCTACCTGCTGTTTTTTGCCGTGAACTACTACTTCGGCTACCAGGATGATGTTCACCCGGAACAGGCCACCACGCTTGAGATGTTACTGCTCAAGGCCTCCGCATCCGGGTTTGTCTGCGGATTGATCAGTGGTCGCTCTTTGCAGTTTTATCGGGCGCTATCAGCGCTTCAGTCACAACGACCGCAAATGGCCATCGACTGAGGCCTTCTCGCAAAAATCATGACCAACCGCCTGTTCATCCGTGACAACTCGGCGTGGGTCCAATAGATTAGGCGACCTGAAAAGGCCCTGTGCTTTCTCGCCTCAATTCAAGTTAAAAGAAGTAGTGAAATTTCAATGTCCGATTCCAACACCGCTGAATCCGTAGTCACCCTGTCGTCCAAAGCGGAATACGAAAACTCCATCAATCTTTCACAGCATGTGCCTCAGGCCAAGACCATCAGCGAGATGGTCCTGGACGCTTTTCAATCCACCCGGGAAAGCGACCAGATCCGCGAACTGCGCGCCGCAATTCGCCAGGCACACGACAGCTTCGACGACGATAAAGCCTATGAACTGATGGGCGAACTCAAACAACTCAAGGACGCGGAAGCGGCCGACATTGCCGCTCTCGAAGACCTGAGCAGCAAATTCCCGATCAGCCGGATTCTCTCCAGCTTCAAGGATGACCCGGCGTTTCAGGAAATCGTCTACGGCCTCGCGCTGAAAGTGCTGAACCAGACTCACCAAGCCATCAGCAACCCAAGCAGTGGCAAAAGCAAAGTGGCTCGCGCCAAGAAAGACCTCGAAGTGTTCACCATCAGCAAGGACGGCATCAACGTCACCCTGCCACTGCGCACCCCGCGTTCAAGCCTGAACGTTGACCGCAAAGCGTTGGAGTTCCTCGGCTTTACCTTCGTCGGCGAAGGCGAAGACGCCGTGATTGAAAGCGAGACGTTCCTGGATAACGCCGGCGTCGAACAAGCGGTCAACCGCAAGAACATCATCACCGCACTGCAGCAACAAACCGCGTTCGACGGCTACAGCATCGCCGCGCAGTAACACGGCCCAACCCAAAAGCCCCGCCCTTGCAGCGGGGCTTTTTATTGCCTGCAAAAATCAGGAAATCGAAGGATGCAGCGCCGCAATCATGTCCACTTCCACCGGCGCGTTTTTCGGCAACTGATAAACACCGACCGTCGTGCGCGTATGTTTGCCAGCATCGCCCAACACTTGGGTGAAGACATCCGACGCGCCGTTGGCCACCTCACTGAGGTCGACGAAATCGAACGTGGATTTCACATAAACGGTGACACGAAGCAGGGCCTTGACGTTATCCAGTGAGCCGACGGCCTCGCGGATCAATGCCAGACCGCGTATCGCGCTGATGCTCGCGGCCTCTTGGGCATCGGCCAAATTAAGCTCCAGGCCCACCCGGCCCGGGTACTGGATTTTGCCGTTCATGCGCGGCACCAGGCCACTGACATACAGCTCATCGACATGCCGAAGCAGTGGCGCGTAATGCCCCCCGGCCGCGTTCTCGTCGTAGATATCGAAGCCATGCTCTTTCGCCATCTCGAGGAAACGTTCGTCGCGGGTTGTTTGCCTAATCATCTACTGAGCCCTCTTGATCCACCATACAAACGCGATTTTGATGGTAGAGACAGACGCTTCTCTTGATCAGGGCAAGTTCGTATAGAATCCAGCGAACTTTACTGCCAGGGAGACCAGTAAAATGCAGGCTCAACGCGCTGTGATCGCCGCCATCGAGTTCCAGCCGGGGGTGCCGCTGGTGCAGCAGATTGTCGATCAGCTGTCCGAAGCCATCAGCCAGGGAGGCCTGCCGCACGGGGCCAAGTTGCCGCCGATTCGCGAACTCTCCGAATTGATGAACGTCGGAAAATCCACCGTGGTGGACGCCCTCGACCGATTGCGGGCCAAGGGACTGGTGGTCTCACGCCAGGGCTCGGGGCATTACGTCCACCGGGCAAGCACTCAGCCCCCAACCGCTACTGCCCCAGACCTGCAACCGCAAGACACCCTCAGCCGTGTCCGCCGTGCGATTCTTGTGGATAACGACGCTCTACGTCCCGGTTGTGGATTTCTACCCGGCTCGTGGTTACCGGCGGATGAACTGCTCAAAGCCGTGCGCGGCACCCTTCGTGCGACATCGCTGCGCATGGGCGAATACGGTGAGGTCGGCGGTTACCGGCCGCTGCGCGAGGCATTGCGGGTCAAGTTGTCGGGCTTCGGCATCGAAGTGCCGGTGGAACAAATCATCACCACCGCCAACACCATGCAGGCCATCGACCAACTGATGCGCCTGTTGATAAAACCCGGCGATACGGTGCTGCTCGACGATCCGTGCTACTTCAACCTGCACACCAATCTGGCGTTGCACGGCGCCAAGGTCCTCACCGTTCCCCGCGATTGCAGCGGGCTGGATCTGGAGACGTTCGAGCACCTGCTGATCGTCCACCGCCCCGTGCTCTATATGACCAACAGCACCTTGCATAACCCGACCGGGCACTCGTTTTCGGCGGCGCAGGTGTATCGCCTGCTGGAGTTGAGTCACCGCTACGGTTTTCACATTGTTGAAGATGACCTGTACGGCGATCTCCAGCAACGACGCACCCCGCGCCTGGCCGCCAGCGGGCTCGACAATGTCAGTTACGTGTCCGGTTTCTCCAAGACCCTGACGGCCAATAGCCGGGTCAGCTACGCAGTGCTCTCGCCGCAACTGGCCGCACGGTTGATCCGCTTGAAGATGAGCTGCGGCGGCGTGACTTCAGAGTTGGCGGAACAAATTATCTGCACGATGCTCACCAACGGCACTTACGCCAAACACACCCGCCGCACCGTCGATCGCCTCTACGAATCGAGCAGCCGCGTGGCGCGCTGGCTGGTAGAGGCCGGATGCTCGGTGTCTTCGCTGCCGGGCGAAGGCCTGTTCATCTGGAACCGTTTGCCCGAAGGATTGCACGCCGAGACGCTGGCCAGTAAAGGCCTTGAAAACGACCTCGTCCTGGCACCCGGCACGTTGTTGAGCAAAGCGGCTGATGCCAACAGCTTCCTGCGCTTCAACGTCGCGCACAGCGATAGCCCGCAGGTGCGGGAGGGGTTTTTGCGATTGCTTGATAGCTGAGTTTTTCTGATAAACCGAGTCGCGGCCCACCAGAAAAGCCCCAACAAAAAGCCCCGCTCTTCTCTCGAAGGCGGGGCTTTGCTTTATATTATGGCAACAAGTTCTCCATTGATGAAAAAGACGTCGCCAAGTTTCTATATATCAACTCATCATCCTTATCAATATCCTTATCACCGTCCGCATCTATTGTATCTATGACAGTTCGATATCTTCCATACGAATCGCGATTTGACGCCTTAACAATAAAATCAGGATTTTTGAGATCTCTATTACCTTTTTTGTAATGCATAATATTGACGTCTTGCTCACTATGATCAGAAAATGCAATCAAAACCCGATCAAACAGTCTATTACTCTCATCCATTGGACTTAGGGTGGCCATCTCTGCCACCAGCCTGGCTGCGATCATGTAGTAGGATTGGTCGTCTTCATCATGATCACCATCTCCATCCGCATCGTTCGTAGCGGAAGTGATGTCATACTTCCAATCATCATTGGAAGAATATATTGTAATCCTGGTATTTGGATTATCCAGGCTGTAATTTCCTTCGTCATAACGAGACATTACAACTTCTGGTTTCCCGGCGCCGTCCGTATTTATGAATTCATAAAGTTGTTTATATTTCATATCAACACCTCAGCTTTCCATGTGATTTGTAAATACCCTCCTTTAAAAAATACTCCGCCCCACCGTACCTATCTACTGTCAAAGCTGACAGGTGGTTATCTAACCAGGAACACGATCAACGCATCAATGCAGCAACAAAAAAGCCCCGCACTTCTCTCGAAGGCGGGGCTTTTGTTTACAGCATCCGACGCTTAAGGCGCGTACGTCAGCAGCAGCTCGGTCGGCACTTTGAAGTCCAGGGACATCATCACGCTCAACGCGGTAATGGTGAAGATCGAGAACACGAACAGCTTGCGTGCCCAAACCGTGTCATCCACTGCCTTGTAACCGGTCCAGGCCATGTACAACCAGTACATGCCCATGGCCGCGGCGACGGCGAGGTAGCTCATGCCGGCGTAGCCGCTGAAGGTCAGCATCAAGGTCGCCACAAGGAAGGCCAGGATGTAGATCAGGATGTGCTTCTTGGCCACCTGGATTCCGCGCTTCACTGGCAGCACCGGAATCGATGCGGCCAGGTAATCGTTGAAGCGGAAAATCGCGATGGCGTAGGAATGCGGCATCTGCCACAGGCTGAACATCACCAGCAACGTCAGTGCGGCCATGTCGAAGCTGTTGGTCACAGCGACGTAGCCAATCACCGGCGGCATGGCGCCCGACAGACTGCCCACCAGCGTGCCGTGAACCGACTTGCGCTTGAGGTACAGGCTGTAGAAGCCGACGTAGATGACGAAACCGATCACGGCGAACAGCGCGGCCAACGGGTTAGCCACCTTGTACAACAACGCAACGCCGGCAACACCCAGGACGGTCGCAAAGGCCAGGGCCAGTTTCAGGGAAATCAAGCCCTGGACCAGCACGCGGTTCTTGGTGCGTTCCATCTTCAGGTCGATGTCGCGGTCGATGCAGTTGTTGAACACGCAACCGGAAGCCACCACCAGGGACGTGCCGATCATGGCGGCCAGGAAGATGGCCAGATCGACATGCCCTTTCGAGGCCAGGAAAAATCCGCCTGCCACAGAAAGCACGTTACCGAAAATGATCCCCGGTTTGGTGATTTGGATAAAGTGCTTAAAGGACATCCGGACTTTCCTCAGTGCGCCATCATGACGGTGTGGATGCTGAACATGATCCACAGCGACAGGCCTACCAACAGGACGATTACCAATGCAGCGAAGACAAACGCGATCACGTTGTTACGCTGGGCAGCGGAGCGGTCCAGGTGGAGGAAGTACACCAGGTGCACGAGCACCTGGATCACGGCGAAGGCCAGTACGATCCACAGGGTCATGGCTTTCGGCAGCGACGGGTACATCACCAGGCCGAAAGGAATGATCGTCAGGATCACCGACAGGATGAAACCGATGGCATAGGACTTGACGCTGCCGTGGCTGTCGTCGTGGCCGTGGCCATCGTGGGAGTGTGCATTAGCCATTACAGGGTCCCCATCAGGTAAACAACGGTGAATACGCAGATCCACACCACGTCCAGGAAGTGCCAGAACAGGCTCAGGCAGCTCAGACGGGTCTTGTTGGTCGCCGTCAGGCCGTTTTTCTGGACCTGATACATCATGATCGCCATCCAGATCAGACCGCTGGTCACGTGCAGACCGTGGGTGCCGACCAGGGTGAAGAACCCGGACAGGAAGCCGCTGCGGTTAGGACCGTAGCCTTCGGAGATCAGCATGTGGAACTCGTTGATCTCCATGCCGATGAAGCCCAGGCCGAACAGGAAGGTGATGGCCAACCAGCCCAGTACCGCCTTCTTGTTGCCCTTGAACAACGCCAGCATGGCGAAGCCGTAGGTGATCGAACTGAACAACAGGCAGGCGGTTTCGCCCAGCACGTATGGCAGCTCGAAGATGTCGTGGCCCGACGGGCCACCCGCTACGTTATTAACCAGTACCGCGTACACCGCGAAGATCGACGCAAACAGAATGCAGTCGGTCATCAGGTAGAGCCAGAAACCGAATACGGTCATCTCGCCCGAGTCGTGGTGATGGTCATCGTGCCCATGTCCATCGACATGGGTGTGTCCAGCATTGGTCACTAAGTTCGACATGGTTTAAGCCTGTTCCAACGAGGTTTCAACACGGGTGGCAGTGGCCGGGATTTTCCCTGCGGCTACCAGACGTTTGCGCTGCTCGGCTTCGGTGCGCTCGATCACGTCGACCGGCACCATGTAGCCCTGGTCATCACGGGCAGCGTGGATCACGAAGTAGATCACGGCGCCGGCGAGGCCGAAGATGGCCATCCACCAGATGTGCCAGATCATCGCGAAACCGAACACGGTCAACAGAGCACCCATGACCAGGCCGGTCGCGGTGTTGTTTGGCATGTGGATCGGCTCGTACTTGACCGGAGTCTGGTACGCAGTACCGTCTTCCTTGGCTTCAGTGAACGGGTCGATGCAGTCGGCTTTTGGCAGTACGGCAAAGTTGTAGAACGGTGGTGGCGACGAGGTCGACCATTCCAGCGTGTGGGCATTCCACGGGTCACCGTGTTCGCACATGTTTTCCGGCTTCTTACGGTCACGAACACTGACGTAGAGCTGGATCAACTGGCAGGCGATACCGCAGGCGATCATGACCGCACCGAACATGGCCACGTACAGGTACGGCACCCACTCAGGGTTGGTGGTGGCGTTCAGACGACGGGTCATGCCCATGAAGCCCAGAGCATAGAGCGGCATGAACGCGACGAAGAAGCCCGAGATCCAGAACCAGAATGCTGCCTTGCCCCAACCTTCGTGCAGCTTGAAGCCGAACGCTTTAGGGAAGTAGAAGCCGAAACCAGCGATATAGCCGAACACGGCGCCGCCGATGATCACGTTGTGGAAGTGAGCAATTACAAACAGGCTGTTGTGCAGGACAAAGTCAGCACCCGGAATGGCCAGCAGTACGCCGGTCATGCCGCCGATCGCGAAGGTCACCATGAAGCCCAGGGTCCACAGAACCTGGCTGGTCATGCGCAGACGGCCCTGGTAGATGGTGAACAGCCAGTTGAATAGCTTCACCCCCGTCGGGATCGAGATCAGCATCGTCGCCAGACCGAAGAAGGCGTTGACGTTGGCACCCGAACCCATGGTGAAGAAGTGGTGCAGCCAAACCATGAAGCCCAGGATCGAGATCGCGCCCGAGGCGTAGATCATCGAGTGGTGGCCGAACAGTTTCTTGCCGGAGAACGCCGAGATGACTTCGGAGAAGATCCCGAACGCCGGCAGAATCAGGATGTAAACCTCGGGGTGACCCCACGCCCAGAACAGGTTGACGTACATCATCGGATTGCCACCAAGTTCATTGGTGAAAATGTGGAAATCCATGTAACGGTCAAGCGTCAGCAGTGCCAGGGTAGCGGTCAGGATCGGGAAGGAAGCGACGATCAGAACGTTGGCCCAGGTGCAGGTCCAGGTGAAGATCGGCATGTCCATCAGTTTCATGCCCGGGGTACGCATTTTCAGCACGGTGGCCAGGAAGTTGACCCCGGTTAGCGTCGTACCTAGCCCGGATAGTTGTAGCGCCCAGATGTAGTAGTCCACACCCACGCCAGGGCTGTAGCCCAGTTCCGACAGCGGTGGATACGCCACCCAACCGGTACGGGCGAATTCGCCGACACCCAGGGACACGTTCACCAGCACGACGCCAGACATCAGCAGCCAGAAGCTCAGGGAGTTCAGGAACGGGTAGGCAACGTCACGCGCGCCGATCTGCAGCGGCACTGCAAGGTTCATCAGGCCGGTGAAGAATGGCATCGCCATGAAGATGATCATGATCACACCGTGAGCGGTGAAGATCTGGTCATAGTGCTCAGGCGGCAGGTAGCCCGGCGAGCCTTCGGTGGACAGGGCCAACTGGGTACGCATCATGATGGCGTCGGCAAAACCGCGCAGCAGCATGACCATGGCGACGATGATGTACATCACGCCGATTTTCTTGTGGTCGACCGAAGTCAGCCATTCGGACCACAGGTAGGTCCACTTCTTGAAATAGGTGATTGCAGCGAACACGCCCAGACCGCCGAGCGCGATCATGGCGATGGTCACCATCACGATCGGTTCGTGGAACGGGACCGCTTCCCAACTTAATTTACCAAACATCGTTTACTCCTCTGCCCCGGCAGCTGAATGCGAACTCATGTCCATCCCTTCCATCTGGGCCACTTCTTTCTCTTTCTTCTCGTGGTCCACTTTCGGACCTGGTTTCATGCCTTCGTACTTGTCGACGATGGTCTGGAACAGGTTCGGCGTGAACGAGGAGTAGAGCGCTACTGGATTGTTCTGGCTTGGTTTGGAAAGGGCTTCGTATTCAGCTTTTTCAAGCTGTTTAGGTGCCTTCTTGACATCACTGACCCAGGCATCGAAGTCCGCCTGAGAGGTGGCGATTGCTTTGAACTTCATGCCGGTGAAACCCGCGCCGCTGTAGTTGGCGGAGATCCCGTCGAATTCAGCGTTCTGGTTGGCAATCAGGTGCAGCTTGGTCTGCATGCCCGCCATCGCGTAGATCTGACCGCCCAGGCCCGGAATGAAGAACGAGTTCATCACGGTGTCGGAAGTGATCTGGAAATTGATCGGCGTGTTGGCCGGGAAGACGATCTTGTTGACCGTGGCAATCCCTTGTTCCGGATAGATGAACAGCCACTTCCAGTCCATCGATACCACTTGAATGGTGATCGGCTTGACGTCGGATTCCAGTGGTTTGTACGGGTCCAGAGCGTGGGTCGACTTGTAGGTGACATAACCCAGGGCAATGATGATCAGCACTGGAATAGCCCACACCGCGATTTCAATCTTGGTGGAGTGCGACCACTTCGGCGTGTAGACGGCGTCGGTGTTGGAGGCGCGATATTTCCAGGCGAACAGGAAGGTCATGACGATGACCGGTACCACGACAAGAAGCATCAGCAGCGTTGCGGTGATGATCAGGTTTCGCTCGTCCAGGCCAACCTGGCCCTTGGGATCGAGCAAGGTCATGTTGCAGCCTGACAGCAACAATGTGCCAATCAGCGGCAATAAGCCTAGTAGTCTGGGGTACCTGTTTTTACTCATCTCACGACCTCTAAAGCAGCTTGCGCAATGCAGTTGGGTTTTGATCGCCAACACTTCACCCTGCCAAGGGTTGGCATTTTTCTTGGATTGAATAAGGGCCGCCCGTCGCGCGTCAGACGCTGCTCGACAAATCCTGGGACAGCGGTAAGTTCTTATTCGAATTCGTGGTCAAAGGCCTTGTTACAGACCAATTCCATTTGGTGCGGATAGTTGGAAGGCTCCGACACCTGGGAGTCGCATGAGGCGTTCAAGCCTCTCGACGCCCTACTTTCTGCTCATGATGAGCAGTGCCGGGAATTCAGTGCGGGCGATTGTAGATATGTAACGATTCATAAACCATGTCTCATCCCGAAATAATTTTTATCCATTCCAGCAACAATCATTAACGGATTTCGCAAAAGTCCGGCATGGTATCGAAATTGATTCTCAACAAAAACACTAAAAATAGTAGGTCTACCTAACGCAGTTCAGACAGCTTCGGGGTGACTGCGCCCTCCCCCTACCCTGCTCAACCCCCTATGTGACAAGGGCTTTGGCAATTTGCCAGACCCTGTTAAAACTGCCTGTTCCAGCATTTCCGGGGTCAGATGATGTGCCGCGGCAACAGACCAATTTTGTTGCCCGCCCCCATGCCAATTCAGCCCCTTGAAATGCCTTGCGACACTCGCGCTGTGACAACATGTCGCACACGTGCCGCACCGTTGCTTGTCGCGCATCAAGGTCTTTTTACCTGGCCTCTGAAAATGCAAAACGCCCCGGCCCCCTCAACGAGGGCCGGGGCGTTTTTATGGATGACGCAGCAGTGCGGCGAACCGCCTCAGCGCAGCGCTTTACGGTTACGCGAAGTGAGCAACGGCACCAGAATCACGATCAGCACGAACGCTAACAGCGCCCATTGCGCCAGCGACAGACCGAGGATCGGCGGGTACGGCGTGGAGCAGAAGCCATCCACCTGGAAGCCCAGCGGGAAGATCTTCGCCAGCGGCAGACCATCGACAATCGGCTGCAGCACATCGATGCCGCAACTGACCGCAGGGTAGAACTGGGTGTAGACGTGATGCCCGGCCACCGCTGTGCCTGCCAGGGCACTGATGACCACCAGCGTCTCGAACACGGTAATGCTGCGACGGGTACGCGTGGCCGCGCCGATGAAGGCAAACACCGCGATAAACAACAACGCATAGCGCTGGAGAATGCACAGCGGGCATGGCGCCTCGCCCAACACAATTTGCATGTACAGCGCGCCGCCGATCAGCGCCAGGCAGATGATGCCCAGTAACACCAGATAGCGCCGTTCGCGCCCCAATCGCATTGTTTCCTCGCTCATCGCGTTTCCCTTTTAGATAGCAGTTGCCGCCAGTCTACACGCAGGCTCGGAGGTTTGAGAGCCTGGCGCGTGCCGGTGGATTGGGGGGAATAAACGATAGGCCGGTTAAGAAGGGATTAACTTTTCTGACTGTCATCAAGAATTGAGACCGTGGTGCGGCCTGCTCGCGAAGAAGGCGACTCGGTCTCCCGAGTCGCCACATACAGTTACTCCAACGCCGAAGCCGGCCCAAAGAACTCATAACGGCTCTGCTTCTCCGGAACCCCCAACGCCTTGAGGTGGCGCTTGATCGCCGCCATGAACCCCTTAGGCCCCAGGAAATAAGCATCCAGGTCACGCTGCTCGGGCAACCACTCGCCCAACTGCTCGCGGCTCAACAACCCGACCTTGTCCGCCGCCGGACTCACACCGTCATCCTCGGCGTAGCAATAGAAGCGCTTGAGTTGCGGATGACGCTCAGCCAACCCATCGATCCAGTCGCGGAAGGCATGCACGCTGCCGTTACGCGCGCAGTGGATAAAATGCACCGGGCGCTCGGTGGCCAGCGCGGCTTCGAGCATCGCCAGTGTCGGAGTAATGCCGACACCGCCGCTGATCAGCACCAGCGGTTTGTCGCTGGCCGTCAGGGTGAATTCACCTGATGGCGGGAACAGCTGGATGCTCGCCCCGACATGCAACTGATCGTGCAAATGGTTGGACGCCCGCCCACCGGTTTCACGCTTGACGCTGATGCGGTACTCGCCCTTGTTTGCCAGCGCCGACAGTGAGTAGTTGCGACGGATCTCTTCGCCGTCGAGGATCAGTTTCATGCCGATGTACTGGCCAGGCTCAGCCTCAAGAATCGGGCCTTTGTCGGCAGGTTCGAAGTAGAACGAGGTGATTTCCGCGCTTTCTTCAACCTTGGCCGTGACGATGAATTCCCGCGCCCCGCGCCAGCCGCCGGGCGCCTGTTCCTTCTGATCGTAGATGCTGGTTTCGGCACCGATCAGAATCTCGGCGAGTTGCCCATAAGCAGCGCCCCAGGCCGCGATGACTTCAGGGGTGGCGATTTCTTCGCCCAGCACTTCGGCGATGGCACGCAGCAGGCAGGTGCCGACAATCGGATAGTGTTCCGGCAGGATTTGCAGGGCCACGTGCTTGTTGATGATCTTGGCCACCAGGTCGCCCAACTGGTCGAGCTGGTCGATGTGCCGTGCGTACATCAAGACACCGTTGGCCAACGCACGCGGCTGATCACCGCTGGCCTGGTGGGCCTGGTTGAACAGCGGGCGGACTTCCGGGTATTCGGAGAGCATCATGCGGTAGAAGTGAGTAATCAGCGCTTCGCCGCCGCTTTCCAGCAACGGTACAGTGGATTTGACGATGGCACGGTCTTGAACGCTCAGCATAAGGACGACTCCGGAGCTTGATGTGTATTTCCTTAGACTTATCAGTTTCCGTGCCAAGTAATAAAACCATATAAATCAATAGTTTAAGAACATCGTAGTCATATCGACACACACTGTTTTATAGTCATGTCGACTACACGGAGTCACTATGACTGCAAAATCCCTGCTCACCGCCCTGCTGCCCCTGGTCTCCGACCTGTCCCGCGAACTGCCCGAAGGCGAGCGTTATCGACGCTTGCTCGAAGCCATGCGCGCCCTGCTCCCCTGCGATGCCGCGGCCCTGCTGCGCCTTGATGGCGAATGGTTGGTGCCGCTGGCCGTCGATGGCTTGAGCACGGACACCCTGGGCCGGCGCTTCAAAATCAGCGAGCACCCGCGATTCGAGGCTTTGCTGAGCAGCCACGGCCCGACCCGTTTTGCGGCCGACAGCGACTTGCCCGACCCTTACGACGGACTGGTCGAGGGTCTCGACGATCATCTGGAAGTCCATGACTGCATGGGTTGCCCGCTGTTCATCGACGAGCGCCCATGGGGTTTGCTGACCCTCGACGCCCTCGACCCGGAGCAATTCGAACCGATCGAACTGGATGCCCTGCAAGCCTTTGCCAGCCTCGCTGCGGCCACAGTCAACGCTGCCGAGCGCATTGAGCGCCTGGCCAACCGCGTCGAAGACGAGCACCAGCGCGCCGAGGTTTACCGTCAAGCCAGCGGTCAGCAGAACCGCGAGTTGATCGGCCAGAGCAAGTCCCACAAACGCTTGGTGGAAGAGATCAACCTGGTGGGTGGCAGCGACCTGACCGTGCTGATCACCGGCGAAACCGGGGTCGGCAAGGAACTGGTCGCGCAGGCGATTCACGCCGCCTCTGCCCGCGCCGACAAACCGATCATCAGCCTCAACTGTGCGGCACTGCCCGACACCTTGGTCGAAAGCGAATTGTTCGGCCATGTGCGCGGCGCGTTCACCGGCGCGATGAATGATCGTCGCGGCAAGTTCGAACTGGCCAATGGCGGCACGCTGTTTCTCGATGAGGTCGGTGAACTGTCACTGACGGTGCAGGCCAAGCTGCTGCGCGTCCTCCAAAGCGGCCAGTTGCAGCGCCTCGGCTCGGACAAGGAACACACAGTGGACGTGCGCCTGATCGCGGCGACCAACCGTGACCTGGCCGAAGAAGTGCGCAACGGTCGCTACCGTGCCGACTTCTACCATCGCTTGAGCGTTTACCCGTTGTTAGTCCCGGCACTGCGCGATCGCGGGCGGGATGTATTGCTGCTCAGCGGCTTCTTCCTGGAGCAAAATCGTTCACGCATGGGCCTCAACAGCCTGCGTTTGAACAGCGACGCCCAGGCGGCCTTGCTGGCCTACAACTGGCCGGGGAATGTGCGGGAGCTGGAGCATTTGATTGGTCGCAGCGCGCTTAAAGCGCTGGGTAATTGCAAGGATCGACCGAAGATTCTCAGCCTGAGTGCGGCGGATCTGGATTTGCCTACTGGCAGTGTCGAGGTGCTTACCGAACAACCCGTCGTCAGCCCTGTGTCATTAGTAGCCGGTGATCTGCGTGAGGCCACGGAGAATTATCAGCGGCAATTGATCAGCGCTTGCCTGGAGCGGCATCACAACAACTGGGCGAGCGCGGCGCGCGAGTTGGGCCTGGATCGGGCGAACCTCGGGAGGATGGCCAAGCGCCTAGGGATGAAATAACCCCCCCACTGTGGCGAGGGAGCTTGCTCCCGCTCGGCTGCGAAGCAGCCGCAAAACCTGAAAATGCGGATAGTCTGAAAACACACATCACCTGATCGGGAGTGCTTCGCACTCCAGCGGGAGCAAGCTCCCTCGCCACAGGGTTCGCCGTTGGGCCGGGAATGGGTATTTAGCCTAAAGCCTGCCCCCAACAAGTCGATAACCCGGCATCAATAGTTTTTGGCGACTTTTTACTCGCCCATCACCTTTTTCCACAGAAGGTTTTTATGTCCACCAACAAAGCCCGCGCAGATTCACTTTCGCTTTTGCTGTTTACCTTGCGCAGCGGCAAGCTGATGGCGATCAACCTGCTCAAAGTCAGCGAAATCATCCCCTGCCCGCCGCTGACCCGGCTGCCGGAGTCGCATCCTCACGTTAAAGGCATCGCCACCCTGCGCGGCGCTTCGTTGTCAGTAATCGACCTGAGCCGTGCCATCGGCGAACGCCCGCTGGAAGACCCGAACGGTGGCTGCCTGATCGTCACCGACGTCAGTCGCTCCAAGCAGGGCCTGCATGTTCAGGCCGTGAGCAAGATCGTCCACTGCCTCACCACCGACATCCGCCCGCCACCCTTTGGTTCCGGCGGCGTGCGCTCGTACATCACCGGCGTGACCTCGGTCGACGGCACGCTGGTGCAAGTGCTGGACATCGAAAAAGTCATCCACGGCATCGCCCCGGCACAGATCGAAACGGCCCCCACCGAACTGAGCATGGAAGACGCTGAAGTACTGGGCAGCGCACGCATTCTGGTGGTCGATGACAGCCAGGTCGCCCTGCAACAATCCGTGCATACCCTGCGCAACCTCGGCCTGCAATGCCACACCGCCCGCAGCGCCAAGGAGGCCATCGACTGCCTGCTGGACCTGCAAGGCACGGCCCAGCAGATCAACCTGATCGTCTCGGACATCGAAATGTCGGAGATGGACGGCTACGCGTTCACCCGCACCCTGCGCGAGACGCCGGACTTCTCGCACCTTTATGTGCTGCTGCACACATCGCTGGACAGCGCGATGAACAGTGAGAAAGCGCGTCTGGCCGGGGCCAACGCGGTGCTGACCAAGTTCTCTTCGCCCGAACTGACCAAATGCCTGATCGAGGCGGCCCGGGCTGTCGCTGAACAAGGTCATTAAGAGGTGGCCGAGCACTTTTGCTATTTGATGCGGCGCAACCTCGCCGAGGCTGTGCCGGTGATCACCTGGCCTGAAGGCATCGTCCTCAGCCAATACCGCCCTGAATTGGCAGTCGCCGTTCATCACTTGATGGAACAGGGTTACCAGGACGGTGGCGGCCGCGTCCCGATACTGGAGGTGTGGCAGCAGCGGTTTGAAACCGATCCCGAATACGATCCAGCCCTGTGTTTCATTGCGCTGGATGCCGACGGCATCGTCGGTGTATGCCAGTGCTGGACCAGCGCCTACATCAAGAACCTGGTGGTCCACCCGCGGGCGCAACGCCTCGGGCTGGGCCGCGCCTTGTTGCTGCAGGCGTTTCACGTGTTTCAGCAACGTCGGGAAGGGTTTGTCGATTTGAAGGTATTGGAAGACAACCTTCGGGCGCAGCGGCTGTATGAAAGTGCCGGGATGTATGTGGTCCGCCGGGAGCCGGTTCCCGTCTGACCCGCGTCATCAGACCTTAAGGCATACTCGGCCATACAAACCCAATGGATGCCCGACCAATGAAAGCCGCCACCCTGACCTTCCTCTGCCTCACCGCCCTCGCCTCCCAGGCCCACGCCTCCAGCCCCGACGCCTGGGCCGCCTACGACAAAGCCGTCCTCACCAGTTGCACCAAAGCCAGCGGCCAGAAAAACGCCAAGCCCGTCGGCAACCCTGCGCAATTCGATGACCGGGTCGACTACACCGCCCTCCTGCTGCAAGGCCAATACCCGCAAAAACACATGAAAGGCCAGCAAGGCACCGAGCTGTGCCTCTACAACAAGAAGACAAAAACCGCCTATGTGACCGAGTGGGACTCCGTTCACCCGACCGCCAAGTCCCAGTGAATGGCGCATAACTTGCTTCATCGCTGAGCAGTGCGGTGACATTCTGTCGCCGTTTCTTGCCCTCACATGCGGCCCGGCGATCAATGAACACAACGTTTTCCTGCGTAGGTTGCGGCAAGTGCTGCACCGACCACCACGTCCCCCTGACCCTGGCGGAAGCCCGCATGTGGGCGGCCGATGGCGGTCAAGTGATCGTGCTGGTCGAGGGTTTTCTGGGTAACGGCCTGGGCTTGCCGGTGCAGCAACGCGAACACGCCGAACGCCGTTCGGTGCTGGTTCGAAGCGGCGCGTCCGAGGCGTACGTGGCGATCACCTTCGCCGCCTATAACGTCGGTCGCTGCCGGAATCTTGACGAAGACAACCTGTGCCGCATCTACGAGCGCCGACCGCTGGTGTGCCGTATCTACCCGGCAGAAATCAACCCGCACATCCTGCTGAACACAGCGATCAAGGATTGTCCGCCCGAGTCATGGGAACAGGGCCCGGATTTGATCATCGGCGGTCAGGTGGTGGATCAGGAGCTGGTGGAGTTGATCCAGCGTTCTCGCCAGGCGGATCGCGATGATATTCAGGCCAAGGACGCGATTTGCGCGTTGCTGGGGATTCGCACGACAGCGCTGAAGGGCGATGGGTTTACCGCTTATCTGCCGGACATGAACGCGTTTGCCACGGTTATTGATCAAGTGTCAGCGCAACCACTGGCGGCGCCGGAGGGTGAGTGGCTGTTTCATGTGTCGGGGGATGACATTGCCGGGCAGGTGCAGGCGGCGGGTGCGCAACTGGTGACTGAAGCACCGGTGAACTATGCGTTTATTTCGTTGCGGGCGGCTTGATTCAGGATTGATGTCGCCGGGTATGGCCCATCGCGAGCAAGCTCGCCCCCACAGTGGTTCTTCGTCGTACACAGAATCTGTGACCTGTGACGTTAACTGTAGGAGTGAGCCTGCTCGCGATGACGGCAGATCAGGCACCGCTCAAGTCAAATCCTAGCGCTTGCCCATCGAACGACGCGTACCCGGAGGCGCCGCCCCAGGCGTCTTGGTATGACCATTCTTCGCGCCATTCTTGTACCAGGGCTGACTGGCGTTCTTCGCGGCAGCCAGATCACCTGGTTTGAACGGGAACTTGAACGCCGGGATCGCGGTTTTGGTTTCGCTGTCTGCGCTGGAGTCGACGCTGTCTGGCAGGTCTGCCTGGTCGTCGCTCAAAGCGTCGGCAACCGGCGGTTGTGTCGGGGAAGTCATGAAAGCTCCGGGTGATGCACATAGAGTCGGGCCCGGTCAGCGAGCCGCGAAAGGCGGCAGTATACCTGTGTCGAGAGCCGCAAGCTTCACACCGCGCGTGAGTCCGTCGGGTTTTGTGCTGGCGGGCCCATCGCCGCAAATTTGAAAATCCCAAACTGACAGCCCCGTCAGTTAGCAGTCACCTTCCTGACGGGCTGACAGGGTTATAAAGAAGGGTATAAACCTGAAAATACCCCAACCTCTCAGCCCGGCGCCCCACTCGCATGCGAATTCAGAAAAAACCCGCCTTGATCGCAGGTCTGCTAATGGCCTTGGCAGCGCTGGGCACCTGGTACCTCGTCAAACCGGCCACCGCCAAGCTCACCGCCCCGACCGCCATCCCGGTGCGCGTGGTCAACGTCGTTGAGAAAGATGTGCCGCGTTATGTCAGCGGTATCGGGTCGGTGTTGTCCTTGCACAGTGTGGTGGTGCGCCCGCAGATCGACGGCATTCTCACCAAAATCATGGTCAAGGAAGGCCAATTGGTGAACAAAGGTGACCTGTTGGCCACCATCGATGACCGCTCGATCCGTGCCAGCCTCGATCAGGCCCGCGCTCAACTGGGAGAAAACCAGGCGCAGTTGCAAGTGGCACTGGTCAACCTCAAGCGTTACAAATTACTGAGCGTTGATGACGGCGTGTCCAAACAGACCTACGACCAGCAACAAGCGCTGGTCAATCAGCTCAAGGCCACCGCCCAGGGCAACCAGGCTTCAATCGACGCCGCTCAGGTGCAGCTCTCCTACACACAGATTCACTCGCCGGTCACCGGGCGCGTCGGTATTCGTACAGTGGATGAAGGCAACTTCCTGCGCATGACCGACGCCCAGGGCCTGTTCACGGTGACGCAGATCGACCCCATCGCCGTTGAGTTCTCCCTGCCGCAGCAAATGTTGCCGACCCTGCAAGGGCTGATCGGCGACCCGCAACGCGCACAAGTGAAAGCCTACATTGGCGCCGACACCGACGGTGAAACCGGCAATTTGCTGGGCGAAGGTCACTTGACCCTGATCGATAACCAGATCAACGCCAACACCGGCACCATCCGCGCCAAGGCCGAATTCAACAACCCCGGGCAGAAACTCTGGCCGGGCCTGCTGGTGACGGTAAAAATTCAGACTGCCTTGGAGAAAGATGCGCTGGTGGTGCCACCCACCGTCGTACAACGCGGTCCCGATCAACACTTCGTGTACCGGGTCAACGGCGACAAAGTGGAAACCGTGACCGTGCAGGTGGTTGCCCAAGGCAGCAGTCAGGACATCATCAAAGGCGTGAAACCGGGCGATGTGCTGGTCAGTGATGGCCAGTCGCGACTCAAACCGGGGTCGACCGTGCAGGTCATGAGCGATCCGCCACAAGTGGTGCAAACGGAGCCGAAGCCATGAAGGGCCACGGCTCGGTCTCGGCCTGGTGCATCGATCACCCGGTCGCCACCATCCTGCTGACCTTTGCGCTGGTGCTGCTCGGCGCCATTGCCTTCCCGCGCCTGCCGATTGCGCCGCTGCCGGAAGCCGAATTCCCGACCATTCAGGTGGCCGCGCAATTGCCCGGCGCCAGCCCGGAGACCATGGCGTCGTCGGTGGCCACGCCGCTTGAAGTGCAATTCAGCGCCATTCCCGGCGTGACCCAAATGACGTCGAGCAGCGCCTTGGGCTCGACCAACCTGACCCTGCAATTCACCCTCGAAAAAAGCATCGACACCGCCGCCCAGGAAGTCCAGGCCGCGATCAACACCGCCGCCGGCAAACTGCCCAAGGACATGCCAACACTGCCGACCTGGCGCAAGGTCAACCCCGCCGACAGCCCGGTGCTGATCCTCAGCGTCAACTCCACGCAAATGCCCGGCACCGAGCTCAGTGACCTGGTGGAAACCCTGCTGTCCCGCCAGATCAGCCAGATCGAAGGCGTAGGCCAGATCAACATCACCGGTCAGCAACGTCCGGCGATTCGCGTTCAAGCCTCGGCGGACAAACTCGCCGCTATCGGCCTGACCTTGGCCGACATACGTCTGGCAATCCAGAACACCAGCCTCAACCTGGCCAAAGGTGCGTTGTACGGCGAGTCGAGCATTTCCACGCTGTCGACCAACGACCAGTTGTTTCACCCCGAGGAATACAGCCAACTCATCGTCTCCTACAAGGACGGCGCTCCGGTTCACCTGCGGGATGTCGCCAAAGTCGTCAACGGGTCAGAAAATGCCTACGTGCAAGCCTGGGCCGGTGACAAGCCGGGGGTGAACCTGGTGATTTCCCGGCAACCAGGCGCGAACATCGTCGAGACCGTGGATCGAATTCAAGCCGCGTTGCCGGCGCTGGAAGCCATGCTCCCCGCCTCGGTGCAGGTCGAGGTACTGGTCGACCGCACCCAGACCATCCGCGCGTCCTTGCATGAAGTGGAAATCACCTTGCTGATCGCGATCATGTTGGTGGTGGCGGTGATGGCGCTGTTCCTGCGCCAATGGTCGGCGACGCTGATTGTGTCTGCAGTGTTGGGCGTTTCCCTGATCGCGAGTTTCGCCCTGATGTACATCATGGGCTTCAGCCTGAACAACCTGACCCTGGTGGCGATTGTGGTGGCCGTGGGGTTTGTGGTCGACGATGCGATTGTGGTGGTCGAGAACATTCACCGACACCTTGAGGCTGGCGAGGGCATGCGCGAAGCGGCGATCAAGGGCGCGGGCGAGATTGGTTTTACCGTGGTCTCGATCAGTTTCTCGCTGGTGGCGGCGTTCATTCCGCTGCTGTTCATGGGCGGCGTGGTCGGGCGGCTGTTCAAGGAATTCGCCCTGACCGCGACGTCGACGATCATGATTTCGGTGGTGGTGTCGCTGACCCTGGCGCCGACGCTGGCCGCGCTGTTCATGCGTGCGCCGGTGCACCACGCCCACAGCAAACCGACGTTCGGCGAACGCTTGGTGGGCGGCTATGAAAAACTGCTGCGCCGCGCCCTCGCCCATCAGAAATTGATGATCGGCGTGTTTGGTCTTTCCCTGTGCCTGGCCGTCGTCGGTTACATCTTCATTCCGAAGGGCTTCTTCCCGGTGCAGGACACCGGTTTTGTCCTCGGCACCACCGAAGCAGCCGCCGACATTTCCTACGGCGACATGGTGAAAAAACACCTGGCGATGGCCGAGATCGTCGCGGCGGATCCGGCGGTTGCGGCGTTTTCCCACTCGGTCGGGGTGTCGGGCAGTAACCAGACCATCGCCAACGGGCGCTTCTGGATTTCCCTGAAAAAACGCGGCGACCGCGACGTCTCCGCCAGCCAGTTCATCGACCGGATTCGCCCACAACTGATGAAAGTCCCCGGCATCGTGCTGTACCTGCGCGCCGGCCAGGACATCAACCTCAGCTCCGGCCCGAGCCGCGCCCAGTACCAATACGTGCTCAAGAGCAACGACGGCGCGACCCTCAGCACCTGGACCCAGCGCCTCACGGAAAAACTGCGCAGCAACCCGGCGTTCCGCGATATTTCCAATGACCTGCAACTGGGCGGCAGCATCACCCACATCAGCATCGACCGCAGCGCCGCGGCGCGTTTCGGCCTGACCGCCAGTGACGTCGACGAAGCGCTGTACGATGCGTTCGGTCAACGACAGGTCAATGAATTCCAGACCCAGATCAACCAGTACAACGTGATTCTGGAACTGGACACCCAGCAACGCGGCAAAGCCGAAAGCCTCAACTACTTCTACCTGCGCTCGCCGCTGAGTGGGGAAATGGTGCCGCTGTCGGCGCTGGCCAAATTTGACGCACCCACGGTCGGTCCGTTGTCCATCGCCCACGACGGCATGTTCCCGGCCGCCAACTTGTCGTTCAACCTCGCGCCTGGCGTGGCGTTGGGCGATGCGGTGATCATGCTCAACCAGGCCAAGGCCGACATCGGCATGCCAGCGGCCATGAGCGGCAATTTCCAGGGCGCGGCCCAGGCATTCCAGAGTTCGCTGGCCAGCCAGCCGTGGCTGATTCTGGCGGCGCTGGTGGCGGTGTACATCATTCTCGGCGTGCTTTACGAGAGCTTCGTGCATCCGCTGACCATCATCTCGACGCTGCCGTCGGCGGGGCTGGGGGCGGTGATCATGTTGTGGATTTGCGGCCAGGACTTTTCGATCATGGCGCTGATCGGGCTGGTGCTGCTGATCGGTATCGTGAAGAAGAACGGCATCCTGATGATCGACTTCGCGCTAGACGCCCAGCGCAACCGTGGCTTGCCGCCGGAAGAGGCGATTTTCCAGGCCTGTATCACGCGGTTCCGACCGATCATCATGACCACCCTCGCCGCCTTGCTCGGTGCGCTGCCACTGATGCTCGGCTACGGCACCGGCGCCGAACTGCGCCAGCCCCTGGGTATCGCGGTGGTTGGCGGCTTGCTGGTGAGCCAGGCGCTGACGCTGTTCACCACTCCGGTCATATACTTGTGGCTTGAGCGGCTATTTCACGGGCCCAAACCTTCGCCGGTACCGGCGTTGGCGACCACAGACTGAGGCGGGGTCATGCGCGTTCTGATTATCGAAGACGAAGAAAAAACCGCGGACTATTTGCACCGCGGCCTGACGGAACAGGGGTACACCGTGGATGTGGCGCGGGACGGCGTTGAAGGCCTGCACCTCGCGCTGGAAAGTGACTACGCGGTGATCGTCCTCGACGTCATGCTGCCGGGCCTCGACGGCTTCGGCGTGCTGCGCGCCTTGCGTGCGCGCAAGCAAACTCCGGTGATCATGCTCACCGCCCGCGAGCGCGTCGAAGATCGCATCAAAGGCTTGCGCGACGGCGCTGACGATTACCTCGGCAAGCCGTTTTCCTTCCTTGAACTGGTGGCGCGCCTGCAAGCGCTGACCCGGCGCAGCGGCGGTCACGAACCGGTACAAGTGAGTATCGCTGACCTGTGGATAGATTTGATCAGCCGCAAAGCGACCCGCGCCGGCACACGCCTGGACCTGACCGCCAAAGAGTTCTCGCTGCTGAGTGTGCTGGCTCGTCGGCAAGGCGAAATCCTCTCGAAAACGGCGATTGCCGAGATGGTCTGGGACATCAATTTCGACAGCGACGCCAACGTCGTCGAGGTCGCGATCAAGCGTCTGCGGGCCAAGCTCGACGGGCCGTTCGACGAGAAGCTGCTGCACACGATTCGTGGCATGGGTTATGTGCTGGAGAGCCGTGGTGTCCAGTAACTCCATCGCACTGCGCCTGAGCGGGATGTTCACGTTGGTGGCGCTGTTGGTGTTTTTGTTGATCGGCTGGGCGTTGTATCAGCAGGTCGACAAGGGCCTGGGTCTGTTGCCCGAAGCCGAGCTGGATGCGCGCTACAGCGTGCTCGAATCCACGGTTGGCCGTTACGGCACGCCCGAGCATTGGGTGAAGATCAACAACAAGCTCAAGCTGCTTGGCGAGGAAGACAAGCGCATCAGTTTCTGGATTATCAGCGGCGATCCGACGTACGAATATGGCAACCCGACGCCGCAGATTCGCGCCTTCGCCGAAGGGCCGCTGGGCATGCGCGACTTGCAGTTGCCGGATCATCCTTATCCGCTGAAAGTGCTGGTGAGCCAGTTCCCGGCCAAGGATCAACGCCCACCGCTGCGCTTCATGATCGGCATCGACACCGAAACATTTTTCGAGACTCAGCATCACCTGCTGATCGCGCTGATCAGCCTGGCGATTGTCGGCGTGTTGCTGGCGTCCGCGTTAGGGTACTGGGTGGCGCGCATCGGCCTTAAACCCTTGATCAAACTGTCCCAGGAAGCCCAGCGCCTGGCGCCGCCGCTGCGTTCCGGACGCTTGCGCCTGTCGTCGCTGCCGCCGGAGTTGAATCAATTCGTCAACTCGTTCAACTCCACACTGGAGCGGGTTGAGCAGGCCTATTCGCGGCTGGAGTCGTTCAACGCCGACGTCGCCCATGAATTGCGCTCGCCGCTGACCAACCTGATCGGCCAGACCCAGGTCGCGCTGACGCGCGGGCGCTCGGCCGAACACTATTTTGAAGTGCTGCAATCGAACCTCGAAGAACTGGAACGGCTGCGCTCGATCATCAACGACATGCTGTTTCTCGCCAGCGCGGACCAGGGCAGCAAGGCCACCAAACTGACGTCCACTTCCCTCGCCGTTGAAGTGG
The DNA here is from genome assembly GCF_054668435.1 of Pseudomonas sp. S2_B07. Classification (NCBI taxonomy): domain Bacteria; kingdom Pseudomonadati; phylum Pseudomonadota; class Gammaproteobacteria; order Pseudomonadales; family Pseudomonadaceae; genus Pseudomonas; species Pseudomonas sp. S2_B07. The sequence goes on along the minus strand of NZ_CP162769.1, from coordinate 4,808,344 downwards.
CGACAACGCTGGAGTATCTGGATTTCATTCTTGAGGATGCACAGGTTCAGGTGCAGGTCAGCGGCGATGCGCAGGTGCGGATCGAGATCGCGCATCTGCGCCGGGCGTTGATCAATTTACTGAGCAACGCGGTGCAGCACACTGAGCCCGGGCAAGTGATTCAGGTACGGATCGAGGTTGAGGAACATCAAGTGAGCATTGGTGTGGCCAACCCTGGATCGCCGATTGCCAGTGAGCATCTGCCACGGTTGTTTGAACGGTTTTATCGGGTGGATGCGTCGCGCAGCAACAGTGGCAACAATCACGGATTGGGGCTGGCGATCGTCAAGGCGATTGCGCTGATGCATGGCGGCGATGTGTTTGTGCGCAGCGACCACGGCATGAATACCTTCGGTATTCACCTCCCCGTCTGACCCCACCCATGATCATTCCCACGCAGAGCTTGGGAATGATCACTGGCAAACTGTTGCTTCTGGCGCAACAGTCCTTTCTTCGATTGGCTCTGTTTCCCATCGGCCAAGATCCTTATCTTTGCCCGCACCAAACAGCACTTGCCAAGCAAGAAGGTTTAAAAGATGTCCAACATTACGGGTATTGCCAGCGCTTTCGTTTTGTCCTCATTGTTTCTGTCTCCGTTCGCAATCGCGGAAGAGTCGCAGACGTTCGTCGCGCAAAATGCTGCACGCGCCGCCGCCTACGATCAGAGCGAAATGACGGCCAAGGCTCAAGACGCCGCGCAAACCCCTCAAGCGTCCACTTCCGCCACCCAGCAACGGGTTGAGAAAGACAGCTGACTCATCGAACACCTGTTTCCCTCGACACTTTTCATCGGCTCTTCCCTTTGAAAAGTTGTCTTCAAAGCCGCTGCTATCAGCGGCTTTTTTTCATTGGGGATTGGCGCAAGTGCGTTCCCGCTCAATGTCTTCTAAGCTTGAATAAGTAAAGGCCAGCGCGTTTTGCTGGCCTTTTTTATGCTCTTCAAGCAGACAAACGCCCCATGCCAGTGAGCCCCCCCCAACACCTATCAGGCAAGACCGGACGACCTGAGCTCATGGTGATGCTTGGCAGCCTGCTGACGGTGATCGCGATTCTCAGCATCGTCGCGTTTCTGCTGATCCGCGAACACGCCAACGCCCAGCAGGCCGCGACCCGCGGCGCGACCACCATTGCGCAGTTGATCGACACAGACGTGCTGCGCACCGTCGAGCTCTACGACTTGACCCTGCAAGGCCTGATTGCCGCGTCGCAGCGCGAAGACCTGAAACAGGTTTCGCCGCAGATTCGCCATCTGGTGCTGTTCGATCGCTCCACCACCGCGCGCTTCAAGGGCGATATTTTGTTGTTGGACAAGCACGGGGACGTCCTCGCCGACTCATCGCTGATCGATCCCAAGCCCGGCAACTTTGCGGACCGCGACTATTTCCTCGCCCATGCGTTTAACAGTGACACCGGCATGTTCATCAGCCGGCCATTCAAGCCCCGCTGCGACTGCGACGACAGCGAGGAATGGCGGATCAGCTTCAGTCGACGCATCTCCTCGTCCACTGGCGAGTTTCTCGGCGTCGCCGTGGCATCGATGCGCCTCGCGTACTTCGAACAATTATTCAACAGCCTGGACATCGGCAACGACAGCACCCTGAGCATCATCAATGACGACGGCATTCTGCTCGCACAAAAACCTCATCTGATCAACGACCCCATCGGCAAGAACTTCGCCGGCAGGCCCAATGTCATGCGCATCCTGCGTGAGGGCGCGGGCAGCTTCGACAGCGTGTCGAGCGTCGATCATCTACAACGCCTGTACACCTTTTCCAGGGTCGGCAACCTGCCGTTGACGGTCATCGTCGCGCTCTCCGGCAACGAAGTGTTCGCCACCTGGAAGCGCACCGCGATTGTCATCAGCGGTGCCACCGGCGTGCTGTGCATCGGCCTGCTCTGGCTGACCTGGTTGCTGTGCCGCGAGCTACGCCTGCGCCATCACGCCGAACAGGAGTTGGCACTTTTGGCCGCCACCGATGCCCTGACCGGTGTCGCCAACCGCCGAACCCTGGATCAGACCCTGCGCCATGAGTGGTTTCGTGCTCAACGCTCGGGTAAGCCGCTGTCGGTGCTGATGGTTGATGCAGACCACTTCAAGGCGTTCAACGATCGCCATGGCCATCAGGGTGGCGATGATGCGTTGCGGGCCGTGGCCAAGGTGATCTGCACCAATGTACGGCGGCCCGGGGACCTGGTGGCGCGGTATGGCGGTGAGGAGTTCTCGGTGATCCTGGCGGAAACGGACAACGCAGGGGCCCGGCAGATTGCCGAAAAAATCCGCGTGGCAGTGGAGCAGATGCCATTGGTGGCGGGGGCGGAAACACCGATCACTGTCAGTATCGGGATCAGTACCTGGACGACGGAAAAGGAAATCAGTCTGGAGCAGTTGCTGTTTATGGCGGACAAAGCGCTGTATCAGGCCAAGGAAGGTGGGCGCAATCGGGTGGTGACTGCGCAGTGAGTCCTGCGTTGCAGCGCAGGGCCTCATCGCGGGCAAGCCCGGCTCCCAAGTAATGCGTCGGAGCTAAATCTGTGGCTCTCCAAATAACCTGTGGGAGCCGGGCTTGCCCGCGATGAGGCCGGAACGAACATCGCACGACTTTCCCAGGGGCATAAAAAAAGGCCACCCGAAGGCAGCCTTTAAAAACTAGAGAGGTTTTTTGCTTACACGGCCGCGACGGGACGCATGTAAGAGATCGGTGCAGTGCTGGCGTCTTCGAAAGTCACGACTTCCCAAGCATCTGTCTGCTCAATCAACTTGCGCAGCAGCTGGTTGTTCAATGCATGTCCGGACTTGAAGCCCTTGAACTCACCAATCAGGCTATTGCCCAGCAGGTAGAGGTCACCAATTGCATCGAGGATCTTGTGCTTCACGAATTCGTCTTCATAGCGAAGACCGTCTTCGTTCAGTACGCCATCCGCGTCGACCACAATAGCGTTTTCAACACTGCCGCCGAGTGCGAGGTTGTGCTTGCGCAGGTACTCGATATCACTCATGAAACCAAAGGTACGGGCGCGGCTGACTTCTTTTACGAACGAAGTGCTGGAAAAATCCACGCTTGCACTTTGTGTGCGGTCACGGAAAACCGGGTGATCGAAATCGATCTCGAAGCTCACCTTGAAACCTTCGAAAGGGACGAAAGTGGCGCGCTTGTCGCCATCTTCCACTGTCACTTCCCGCAGGATCCGGATGAACTTCTTGGCTGCGTCCTGTTCTTCCAGGCCGGCCGACTGAATCAGGAATACGAAAGGTCCAGCGCTACCATCCATGATCGGTACTTCGGACGCGGAGAGCTCGACGTAGGCGTTATCGATGCCCAGGCCAGCCATGGCCGAGAGCAAGTGCTCCACCGTGTCCACTTTGACGTCACCGTTAACCAGTGTGGTCGACATAGTGGTTTCGCCAACGTTTTCTGCGCGAGCAGGAATCTGCACCACAGGATCGAGGTCAGCACGACAAAACACGATGCCGGTGTCGATAGGCGCGGGCTTGAGGGTCAGGTATACCTTCTCCCCGGAGTGCAGGCCTACACCTGTGGCACGGATAATATTTTTCAGTGTGCGTTGTTTAATCATGGCTTGGGCCGCTTCAGCGCAAATTGCGAACTGGTATCAACAAAGGCTGGCGATGATAGCAGACCAGACCTTTGCTGAACACCAATCAACTTCATAGCCCTGATACATTCCATCAATCAGCCTGACGACGCAGGAAAGCCGGGATGTCCAGGTAGTCCAGATCATCTTGCGGATTCATCTTCGCGGCAGTCGCAGCACCGGCCTGAGCCTGGTTGCGCATGACGGTCGGACGGTCCAGGTCACGGTAGTTCACCGCAGGCTGTTCCTGACGAGCGGGCGCCGATTGTTGCGGCTGGGAGGCCATCGAGGTGTGAACGGTGTTGTCGATGACCTTCACAGGCTTCTCGATTTTCGCGCCCAGACCGGTAGCAACCACAGTCACGTGCAGTTCGTCGCGCATGTCCGGATCGATAACGGTACCGACCTTGACCATGGCGTGCTCGGAAGCGAAGGCTTCGATGATGCTACCCACGTCGGAGTACTCACCCAGGGACAGGTCAGGACCGGCGGTGATGTTCACCAGGATGCCGCGTGCACCTTGCAGGTTCACGTCTTCGAGCAACGGGTTGCGAATGGCCGCTTCGGTGGCCTCGCGTGCACGGTTCGGACCGCTGGCGCAGCCAGTGCCCATCATCGCCATGCCCATTTCGCTCATCACGGTTCGGACGTCGGCGAAGTCGACGTTGATCATACCCGGACGCTTAATGATGTCGGAGATACCGCGAACGGCACCGGCCAGTACATCGTCAGCCTTGGCGAATGCGGACAGCAGGCTTGCGTCCTTGCCAAGGATGGTCAGCAGTTTCTCGTTGGGAATGGTGATCAACGAGTCGACGCTTTCGGACAGCAGACGGATGCCTTCGTCCGCGATCTGCATGCGCTTGCGGCCTTCGAACGGGAACGGACGAGTCACCACCGCAACGGTGAGGATCCCCATTTCCTTGGCCACTTCGGCAATGATTGGCGCCGCACCGGTACCGGTACCGCCGCCCATGCCAGTGGTGATGAACACCATGTTGGTGCCCTGCAGGACTTCGGCAATGCGCTCACGGTCTTCGAGAGCGGCCTGACGACCTACTTCAGGGTTGGCGCCGGCGCCCAGACCTTTGGTCACACCGGTACCCAGTTGCAGGATGGTCCGCGCGCCGATGGATTTCAGCGCCTGGGCATCAGTGTTGGCGCAGATGAATTCAACGCCTTCAATGTTGCTCTTGACCATGTGGTTGACAGCGTTGCCGCCGCCTCCGCCAACACCGATAACTTTAATAACCGGGCTTGCGGGGATGTTGTCTACGAGTTCGAACATTTTCCCTCTCCTTTACGTTCTCTAGTTTTTTCGCCTACTGCCTGTATCTACAACGGTGCTGCGATAAATCTTTAGAAGTTGCCTTGTACCCAGCTCTTGATGCGATCGAGCAAGGCGGCTTTCGGTTCTTCATTGCTGTAGCTGTCACGGCTGCTGATGCCCGAGAACGAAATCCCGTCGGACTGCTTTTGCAGGCCGTACATCAACAGGCCAACGCCGGTGGAATAAATCGGGTTGCGGACCACGTCGTCCAGGCCCTTGACGCCATGCGGCACGCCCAGGCGGACCGGCATGTGGAAAATCTCTTCAGCCAGCTCGGTGGCGCCTTCCATCTTCGACGTACCGCCGGTCAGCACGATGCCGGCCGGGATCAGGTCTTCGTAGCCGCTGCGACGCAGTTCAGCCTGGATCAGCGTGAACAGCTCGTCGTAACGCGGCTCGACCACTTCGGCCAGGGCCTGACGGGACAGCTCGCGTGGAGGACGGTCGCCAACGCTTGGGACCTTGATGGTTTCACCGGCACCGGCCAGCTTGGCCAGGGCGCAGGCGTAGCGAATCTTGATTTCTTCGGCGTACTGGGTCGGGGTGCGCAACGCCATGGCGATGTCGTTGGTCACCTGATCACCCGCAATCGGGATCACCGCAGTGTGGCGGATTGCGCCTTCGGTGAAGATGGCGATGTCGGTGGTGCCGCCGCCGATGTCCACCAGGCAAACACCCAGCTCTTTCTCGTCGTCGGTCAGCACCGAGTAGGCCGAGGCCAGTTGCTCAAGAATGATGTCGTCGATTTCCAGACCGCAGCGACGCACGCATTTTTCAATGTTCTGTGCGGCGTTGACGGCGCAGGTGACCACATGGACCTTGGCTTCCAGACGCACGCCTGACATGCCCAGTGGCTCGCGAACGCCTTCCTGGTTATCGATCACGTAATCCTGCGGCAGGGTGTGCAGCACGCGCTGGTCAGCCGGGATCGCCACAGCCTGGGCAGCGTCGAGAACGCGCTCAAGGTCGGCCGAGCTGACTTCGCGATCACGAATCGCCACGATGCCGTGGGAGTTCAGGCTGCGGATGTGATTGCCGGCCACGCCGACAAACGCCGAGTGAATGCGGCAACCGGCCATCAGCTGCGCTTCTTCGATGGCGCGCTGGATCGACTGCACGGTGGACTCGATGTTCACCACCACGCCTTTCTTCAGGCCACGGGACGGATGAGTACCGATCCCGACGATTTCCAGCGTGCCGTCGTCCGAAACCTCGCCGACCAGCGCCACCACCTTGGAGGTGCCGATATCGAGACCGACGATCATTTTGCCGCTTTGCACGTTTGCCATGGGTCCTGCCTCTTCTTAATTCTTCGCGACAGCGGGTTGGGCTGTCGTGGGCGCTACAGGTTCCCGCCAGCCAACAGCGAGGCCGTTGGCGTAGCGCAGATCGATGCGCGCAATGTTCGTAATCTGTTCTTTGAGCGTCTTGTCATAGATGGCAATGAAACGGCGCATCTTCTCCACCAGGTTGCCGCGCCCCAGCAGCAGTTCGATCCCCGGGCCGGCACTGCCGGCGCCGGTGGTCAGGAACCAGCTGCCGCGTTCACGCAACTCCAGGCGTGCAATCGAGAAGCCCAGCGGCCTGAGCATCTGGCTCAGCACCTGGTATTGCTGCATGACCTGCTGTTGAGCCCGTTGTGGGCCGAACAGCTGCGGCAAATGTTCGTAGTTCGCCAGTTCACGCGGGGTGAACGCCTGGCCCTGGTTGTTCAACAGCGACTCATCGCCCCAACGGGCCACCGGCAGTTGTTCTTCCAGGCGGATCACCACCTGATCCGGCCACACCCGACGCACTTCGGCGTGGGCAATCCATGGCATCGTCTCAAGCTCGGTGCGCATGCTTTCCAGGTCGATGGTGAAGAAGCTCGACGCCACGTACGGGGCGATCCGCTGCTGCACGGCTTGCTGGCTGATGTAACTCAAATCACCCTGCACGTTGATCTTGGTGATCGGCCGGTCGGCGTACGGCAGCAAACGCTGTGCGCCTTCGTAAGTGCCAAACCCCAGTGCAACCAACAGCACTGGCCAGAACAACGCTTTGAGAAAACCAAAATTGGCTTTCGGCAGGCGCATCGACATCGGCTCTTTGGCCACCATTCGGCTGGCACCCCGTGGCACCGGCTTGCGGCCGGGTGCTGGGGGTGGCTGATGTCTTAGCTGCGCGCCTTGCATGGTCTTACCCTCGCGGCTCGTTATTGCCGGCAATGCTGGCGGCCAAAATCGCCAGAACCAGTTGCTGGAAATCCAGACCGGCGGCACGGGCCGCCATCGGCACCAGGCTGTGATCGGTCATGCCCGGCGCGGTGTTCACTTCCAGGAACCAGAACTGCCCGTCAGCGTCCTGCATCACGTCTGCCCTGCCCCAACCGGCGATACCCAGCGCCTCGCAGGCTTTCGCCGTGAGGTCCATGAGTTCCTTTTCCTTGGTACTGTCGAGCCCGCATGGAATGCGGTACTGGGTATCGTTGGCGATGTACTTGGCGTCGTAGTCGTAGAAGCTGTGCGTCGTGCCCAGGGCAATCGGAGGCAACACCTGGTCACGCAGGGTGGCGATGGTGAACTCCGGACCGTGAATCCATTGCTCGACCAACACTTGCGAATCGTAGGTACTGGCCGCTTTCCAGGCGTCGATCAACTCGGACGCAGAACTCACTTTGGCCATACCGATACTTGAACCTTCATGCGCCGGTTTGACGATCAAAGGGAAGCCCAGTTCCGTCGCTGCCGAAATACAATCGGCCTCGCTGCTCAACACGGCATGGCGCGGCGTCGGAATACCCAGGCTGTGCCAGACCTGCTTGGTGCGCAGTTTGTCCATGGCCAGTGCCGAAGCCAGAATGCCGCTGCCGGTGTACGGAATGCCCAGGCATTCGAGCAGGCCCTGCATGCTGCCGTCTTCACCGCCACGACCGTGAAGAATGATGAAGGCGCGGTCGATTTTTTCGTTGAGCAAACGCTGCAACAGGTCATCGCCGACGTCGAGGCCGAACGCATCCACACCAGCACTTTGCAGTGCAGTAAGGACCGCGTTACCGGACTTCAGCGAAACCTCACGCTCGGCACTCTTGCCGCCGAACAGCACGGCGACGCGGCCGAAGTCTTTCGGCGCGACGGTGGAGACGAGATTGGCGTAAGCAGCAGTCATTTCAACTTCCCCACGGCAGGTGCAGCAACGGCACCCGCGAACAACGGACTGTTCAACAGTTTTGGTGCGAGACCGCCGATATCACCGGCGCCCTGGCACAACAGGATGTCGCCGGCACGCAGCAGCGGCTTGACCAGCGGCGCGAGGTCGACACCGCGCTCGATGTAGATCGGGTCCAGCTGACCGCGCTGACGGATGCTGTTGCACAACTTGCGGCTGTCAGCGCCCGGGATCGGCTCTTCGCCGGCCGGATACACTTCCATCAGCAGCAGGACGTTGGCGTCGGCCAGTACATTGACGAAATCGTCGTACAGGTCGCGGGTGCGGCTGTAACGGTGCGGCTGGTAAACCATCACCAGGCGGCGCTCCGGCCATCCACCGCGTACGGCCTTGATCACGGCGGCAACTTCGGTCGGGTGGTGACCGTAATCGTCGACCAGCATCACGTTGCCGCCTTCGACCGGCAGTTCGCCGTAGACCTGGAAGCGTCGGCCGACACCCTGGAACCCGGACAGGCCCTGGACGATGGCTTCATCGCTGACGCCCTCGTCAGAGGCGATGCAGATGGTCGCCAGCGCGTTCAATACGTTGTGGTTGCCCGGCATGTTCACCGAGACATCCAGCGGCTCGCGTTCAGGGCGCAGCACGGTGAAGAAGGTCTGCATGCCCTGCTGACGCACATTGATCGCGCGCACGTCGCAGTCATCGCCGAAGCCGTAGGTGACAGTCGGGCGCTTGACCAGCGGGAGAATTTCACGCACCACCGGATCGTCCAGGCACACCACGGCCAAACCGTAGAACGGCAGGTTGTGGAGGAACTCGACGAAGGTTTTCTTCAGTTTGTTGAAGTCACCGTCGTAGGTCGCCATGTGGTCGGCGTCGATGTTGGTGACCACGGCCACCAGCGGCTGCAAGTGCAGGAAACTGGCGTCGCTTTCGTCGGCTTCGGCGATCAGGTAACGGCTGGTGCCGAGCTGGGCATTGGTGCCCGCGGCATTCAGGCGGCCACCGATGACGAACGTCGGGTCCAGGCCACCGGCCGCGAACACCGAAGCGATCAGGCTGGTGGTGGTGGTTTTGCCGTGGGTACCGGCGACGGCGATACCGTGGCGGTAACGCATCAGCTCGGCCAGCATCTCGGCGCGCGGCACCACCGGGATACGGCGTTCCAACGCAGTCGCGACTTCCGGGTTGGAGGTGTTGACGGCACTCGACACCACCAGCACATCGGCAGCCGCGGCGTTTTCGGCGCGGTGGCCGATAAAGATATGCGCGCCGAAAGATTCCAGGCGCTCGGTAACCGGCGAGGCTTTCAGGTCGGAACCGGACACTTCATAGCCCAGGTTCAACAACACTTCGGCGATCCCGCACATGCCCACTCCGCCGATGCCCACGAAGTGGATTTTACGGATGCGGCGCATTTCCGGTTGCGGCATGGCTTTCTGATTCTCAACCATGAGCCACCTCCAGGCAGGTATCGACCACGTTACGGGTGGCATCGGGTTTGGCCAGGCGGCGTGCCGCGTTAGCCATATCGTTGAGTCGTTGTGGTTGCATCAGGACCTCTGTCAGGCGAGCGGCAAGATCCGCTGCGCCAGTCGTTCTTTGCGGCATCAGGAAGGCAGCGCCTTCACGGGCCAAATAATCGGCGTTGCGGGTCTGGTGATCGTCGATCGCGTGGGGCAAAGGCACCAGCATCGAGGGCAGACCGGCGGCGGCCAGTTCACTGATGGTCAGCGCGCCTGCGCGGCACACCACCAGGTCGGCCCAGCCATAGGCTTGGGCCATGTCTTTGATGAAAGGCTGCACTTGCGCCTCGACGCCAGCCGCGCGATAGCGCTCTGCAGTCACTTCATCGTGGTTTTTACCGGCCTGATGAAACACTTCCGGACGCAGGTCGGGGGCGACTTGCGACAAGGCTTCAGGCAGCAATTTGTTCAACGGTTCTGCGCCCAGGCTTCCACCCAGGATCAGCAAACGCGCCTTGCGACCGGCCAGGGCTGGTCGCGCCGTTTCGAGGAACAGCTCGGTGCGCACCGGGTTACCGGTGGTCCGACGGCTGTCCGACAGGGTAAAGGTGTCGGGGAACGCTTCACAGACTCGGGCGGCCAACGGCACCAGCAACCGATTGGCGGTACCGGCCACGGCGTTCTGTTCGTGAACGATCACCGGCACACCGGCCAGTTTGGCGGCAACTCCACCAGGGCCGGTCACGTAACCACCGAAGCCGACCACACACACTGGCCGCAGCTGACGAATGATCGCCCGCGCCTGCCAGACGGATTTAAGCAACATGAACGGTGCCTTGAGCAGGGACAATTTGCCCTTGCCGCGCAAGCCACTGGCGTTGATCCGGTGCAGTTCGATCCCGGCCATCGGCACCAGGTCGTTCTCGATGCCGCGCGGCGTCCCGAGCCAATGCACGGTGTAACCGCGGGCCTGGAATTCGCGAGCGCAGGCCAGTGCCGGGAAAACGTGCCCCCCGGTGCCGCCCGCCATGATCAATACGTTAGCGCCCATGGGGTGGCTCCTCGGCGAAGTCACTTTCATGGAACTCCATCTCCTCACTGCCCAGGTGGGTTCGACTCTCCCACTCGATGCGCAGCAACAAGCCGAGACAGGCACCGCAAATCACCAACGAACTGCCGCCGTAACTGAGGAACGGCAGGGTCAGGCCTTTGGTCGGCAGCAGGCCGACGTTCACGCCGATGTTGATCAGGAACTGACCAATCCACAGGAACGACAGACCGTAAGCAATGTAGGCAGCGAAGAACTGCTTGGCCTTCTCGGCCCAATAACCGATGTACATGCCACGAATACAGACAAAGACGAACAGCGCCACGGTGCACAACGAGCCCACGGCCCCCAGCTCTTCAGCCAGCACCGAGAACACGAAGTCGGTGTGGGCTTCTGGCAGGTAGAACTGTTTCTGTACGCTGTTGCCCAGGCCAACGCCCAGCCATTCGCCGCGACCAAACGCGATCAATGCCTGGGACAACTGATAGCCGGCACCAAACTGGTCGGCCCACGGGTCGGCAAAGTTGGTCAGACGCGCCATTCGATACGGCTGCACTTGAATCAACAGCACCACCGCCGCAACGGCCAGGACCACCATCAAGGAAAACCGGAACAGCCCGACCCCGCCCAGGAACAGCATCGCCGCCGCCGCCCCCATCATCACGACGGTTGCACCGAAGTCCGGTTCCATCAGCAGCAGACCGGCCATTGGCAGCAACACGATGAATGGCTTGAAGAAACCCATCCAGCTTTCGCGCACTTCTTTCTGGCGACGCACCAGATAGCCAGCGAGGTAGATCACCACGAACACCTTGGCGATTTCGGAAGGCTGAACGTTGAAGAAGCTGAAACCGATCCAGCGCATCGAACCGTTCACTTCACGGCCGATCCCGGGAATGATCACCATCACCAGCAAACCGAATGCACCCAGCAGCATCAGCCAGCCCAGGCGTTGCCAGGTGGCGATCGGGATCATCATGGTGATGACGCAGGCACCCAGGCCCAGAACAATGTAGATAAGGTGGCGAATCATGTAATACAGGGCACTGCCCGATTGCACTGCGGCAACTTCGGTCGAGGCCGATGCAATCATGACCAGCCCCAGGCCGATCAAGGCCAGGCAACCGGCGAGCATCGGGAAGTCGAGGTCGACCCCGCGCCCGGTGATGATCGGCGACGGATAAGGCTTGATGATGTTTCTCAGGCTCATGCCAGTTCCTCCACGGCTTGGACGAACTGATGACCACGGTCTTCGTAGTTCTTGAACATGTCGAAACTGGCGCAGGCCGGTGACAGCAGCACCACGTCACCGGGGTGGGCTGCCGCGCGGCATTGCTCCACGGCTTCGACCAGCGAACCGACACGAATCAGCGGCACGGCATCGCCGATGGCCTGGCCGATCTTGTCTGAGTCACGGCCCATCAGGATCACAGCGCGGCAGTTGGCAGCCACCGGATCACGCAGGTCATTGAACTCGGCACCCTTGCCGTCGCCACCGGCGATCAGCACGATCTTGCCGTCGATGTCCGCGCCCAAACCTTCGATGGCCGCCAGCGCGGCCCCCACGTTGGTGGCTTTGGAATCGTTGTAGTAGCTGACGCCGTCCAGATCACGCACCCACTGGCAGCGATGCTCGAGGCCGGCAAAGCTGCGCAGGGCCGTGAGCATGGCGTCGAATGGCAGACCGACGGCATGGCCCAGGGCCAATGCCGCCAGGGCGTTGGACTGGTTGTGGGCGCCACGAATTTTCAACTCGCGCACCGGCATCAGGTTCTGGAATTCGAAGGCCAGGTACTTCTCGCCGTCTTCTTCGCGGATACCGAACGCCTTGAAATCAGGTTTGCTCAAACCGAAGGTCCAGCACGGCTGGCCCTCGCCCATCAGCGGACGGCTCAGGGCGTCCTGACGGTTGACCACAAACTGTCTGGCGCCACGGAAAATCCGGTGCTTGGCCAGGTGATAGGCCGGCAGACCGCTGTAACGGTCCATGTGGTCTTCGCTGACGTTGAGCACGGTCGCCACTTCGGCGTTCAGTTGATCGGTGGTTTCCAGCTGGAAGCTCGACAGCTCCATCACGTACAGCTCGATGTCATCGTCAAGCAGGTCCAGCGCTGGCGTACCGAGGTTGCCGCCGACCGCCACACGCTTGCCCGCCGCGACGGCCATCTCGCCAACCAGAGTGGTGACGGTGCTTTTCGCATTGGAACCGCTGATGGCGACAATCGGCGCCTTCGCGTTACGCGCGAACAGCTCGATGTCACCGGACAATTTCACGCCACGGGCGGCGGCAGCCTGCAGGGCCGGGGTCGCCAGCGCCAGGCCGGGGCTCACGTAGAGCTCGTCGGCACGGCACAGGAACTCGACGTCCAGCTCGCCACAACGCACTTCCACGTGCGGATAGTCACGCTTGAGCGTGGCCAGTTCCGGTGGATTTTCCCGCGTATCGGCCACAGCAAACGACGTGCCCCGGTTCGCCAGGAAGCGAACCAGGGACATGCCGCTCTTGCCGAGGCCGACAACGATGCGGAAGTGGTCAGAAGCGATCAGAGACACGAGTTTCTACCTCAGCTTCAGGGTGGCAAGGCCGACCAGCACGAGAATCACGGTGATGATCCAGAAACGGACGATCACGCGTGGCTCAGGCCAGCCCTTGAGTTCAAAGTGGTGGTGAATCGGTGCCATGCGGAACACGCGGCGACCGGTCATCTTGAAAGAAGCAACCTGGATGACCACCGACAGGGTCTCCATCACGAACACACCGCCCATGATGAACAGGACGATTTCCTGACGGACGATCACCGCGATGGTGCCCAGCGCGGCGCCCAGCGCCAGTGCGCCGACGTCGCCCATGAACACTTGAGCCGGATAGGTGTTGAACCAGAGGAACCCGAGGCCCGCCCCGATCAGCGCACCGCAGAACACGATCAGCTCACCCGCGCCCGGTACATAAGGAATCAGCAGGTATTCAGCGAATTTCACGTTACCCGACAGGTAGCAGAAGATCCCCAGACCGCCGCCGACCATCACGGTCGGCATGATCGCCAGGCCATCGAGGCCGTCAGTCAGGTTGACCGCGTTGCTCGAGCCAACGATCACGAAGTAGGTCAGGACGATGAAGCCTGCGCCCAGCGGAATGCTGTAATCCTTGAGCATCGGCAAAATCAGGGTGGTTTCTACCGGGGTGGCCGCGGTCATATAAAGGAAGACCGCAGCGCCCAGACCGAACACCGACTGCCAGAAGTACTTCCAGCGACTCGGCAAGCCACGGGAGTTCTTCTCGATCACTTTGCGGTAATCGTCGACCCAGCCGATGGCACCGAACAGCAACGTCACCAGCAGCACGGTCCAGACATAACGGTTGCTCAGATCAGCCCAGAGCAGGGTGCTGACACCGATGGACGACAGAATCAACGCGCCGCCCATGGTCGGCGTACCCGACTTGGACAAGTGCGACTGTGGACCGTCGTTGCGAACGGATTGGCCGATCTGACGGTTCTGCAGGGTGCGGATCATCCACGGGCCATAGCACAGCGACAAGACCAGCGCGGTCAGCACACCGAGAATCCCGCGCAGGGTCAGGTACTGGAAGACCGCGAAGCCTTTGTAGAACTGTTGCAGATACTCCGCTAGCAGCAGCAGCATTAATGTTTCTCCAGACTGGACCCGCACAAAGCGGCGACGATGTTTTCCATCGCAGCGCTGCGCGAACCCTTGATCAAAATGGTGGTATTGGTGTCTTGCTCGGCGCCCAGCGCCTTGATCAGTTCAGCCTGAGTGCTGAAGTGAAAGGCCTGTGGACCGAAAGCGTTTACGGCGTGAACCATCATGGGTCCGACGGCATACAGCGCAGATACTTTGCCGCGGGCGTATTCGCCCACATCGCGGTGCCCCTGCTCCGCCCAATCGCCCAACTCGCCGATATCCCCGAGCACCAGAACGGTGCGACCGGAAAAGCCGGCGAGTATATCAACGGCAGCGCACATGGAGGTCGGGTTTGCGTTGTACGTGTCATCAATCACGCGCATGCCGTTGGTGGCCAATTGCGCGACAGAGCGGCCCTTGACCGGTTGCACGGCGGCCAGGCCGGTGGCAATGCCGAACAGCGACACGCCCAAGGCATGAGCGGCTGCGGCAGCGGCCATGGCGTTGGCGACGTTATGCGTGCCGAGCAGGTTCAATTGAACACGCTCCACACCGTCAGGCGTGTGCAGGTTGAACGCCGGGCAACCACGAGCGTCGCGGTCCAGGTCGCTGGCATAGAAGTCGGCGCTGAGGTTGCTCAGGGCGAACGTCAGCACTTTGCGACCGGCAGCGCGGGTCTTCCAGATTTCAAAAGCCTTGTCGTCGAGATTAAGAACGGCGATGCCATCGGCCTCAAGCCCTTCGATAATTTCGCCTTTGGCTTCAACGATTTTTTCCGGCCCGCCAAACTCGCCAACGTGGGCAGTCCCGGCGTTGTTGAGGATGGCCACGTGGGGTTTGGTCATGCCCACGGTGTAGGCAATTTCGCCAAGGCGCGAAGCACCGAGTTCGATCACGGCGGCGGTGTGTTCCGGCGCGAGTTCGAGCAAGGTCAGCGGCACGCCGAGGTCGTTGTTCAGGTTGCCACGGGTCGCCAGTACCGGACCGCGCGTGCGCAGGATGCTCGCAAGCATCTCCTTGACCGTGGTCTTGCCGCTGGAACCGGTGACGGCTGCAACCGGGTGGGTGAACGCGGCACGGTTCAATGCGCCCAGTTGACCGAGCGCTTGACGAGTGTCCTTGACCAGCAGTTGTGGCAACGCGCTGTCGGCGACTTCACGCTCGACCAGCGCCGCTACGGCACCTTTGTCGGCCACGTCGTTCAGGTAGTCATGACCGTCGAAACGCGGGCCGGTCAGGGCAATAAACAGTTGGCCGGGCTTGATCGCACGACTGTCGATGCTGACGCCATCAAATGTGGCATCGGCATTGAGCAGTTGGCCATTCAATGCGCCGGTCAGCTCGCTCAGTTTCAAGGCTTTAAGCATGGGCCACCTCCCACGCGGTCAGGGCATGATCGGCCTCGACCAGATCGGAAAAATCGTGACGCTCGCCGTTGATTTCCTGATAGTCCTCGTGACCTTTGCCGGCCAGGACAATCACGTCATCCGCCGAAGCGCTGGCGATCAATTGGGCAATCGCCTGGCCACGACCGGCCACGAACGTCACTTTATCCACAGCCGTGAAGCCGGCGCGGATGTCATCGAAGATCACTGACGGGTCTTCGGTGCGAGGGTTGTCATCGGTGACCAGTACGCCGTCGGCCAGACGCTCGACCACTTCGGCCATCAGCGGACGCTTGCCGCGATCACGATCGCCGCCGCAGCCGAACAGGCACAGCAAGCGCCCCTTGGCGTGTGGACGCAGGGCCATCAGGACTTTTTCCAGCGCATCCGGGGTGTGGGCGTAATCGACCACCACCAATGGCTGAGTACCGCCACCGAGGCGCTGCATGCGACCGGCCGGGCCTTCGAGCTTCGGCAGGACGTTGAGAATTTCGTCCAGCGCATAATCCAGACCGAGCAACGCGCCGACGGCGGCCAGCACGTTGCTCAGGTTGAAGCGACCGAGCAAGGTGCTGCGCAAATGGTGCTCGCCCTGCGGCGTCACCAACGTGGCGCGCACACCTTCGTCATCAAATTGCGCTTCACGGCAATACAGGTAGGCGCTGCTGTCTTCGAGGCTGTAGGTGATCAAACGCGACTCACGCTTTTCGGCGGCCAGTTGCCGGCCGAAGTCGTCGTCGAGGTTCACCACCCGGCACTTCAAATCATTCCAGGCAAACAGCCTGGCCTTGGCTTCGCCGTAGGCCTGCATGGTGCCGTGGTAATCAAGGTGATCGCGGGACAGGTTGGTCATCACCGCCACATCAAACGCCAGCGCCGTGACGCGGCCCTGATCCAGCCCGTGGGACGAGACTTCCATGGCGACCGCTTTGGCGCCGGCCTTTTTCAGGTCGGCCAGGGTCGCTTGCACGGCGATTGGATTCGGCGTGGTGTGCAGGCCGCTTTCCAGCGCGCCGTGGAAACCGCAGCCCAACGTGCCGACGATGCCGCAATGTTGGCCAAGCAGATCAAGCGCCTGGGCTACCAATTGGGTCACGCTGGTTTTGCCGTTGGTGCCGGTCACGCCCACCAGGTTCAAATGACGGCTCGGGTCGCCATAAAAGCGCCCGGCGATGTCCGACAGCTGTGCGGCCAGGCCTTTGACCGGAATCATCGGCACGTCGGTGATCGGCAATACGGTCGAGCCTTCGACTTCATACGCCACCGCGGCAGCGCCGCGTTGCAGCGCGTCGGCGATGTGCGCACGACCGTCGAAACGCCCGCCAGGAACAGCGAGAAACAAGTCGCCAGCGCGCACGTTGCGGCTGTCGAGCGCCAATTCGCGGATCAATAGATCGCGGCCAGCGTGGGCGAAAATTTTATTCAGACTTAGAGACATCAGCCGCGCCCTCCATTGGCTTTCAGCGGAACAACGGGAGTCGCGTTCGCGGTTTGTGTCGGCGGCAGGTTGTCCGGCGTGATGTTCATCAGGCGCAGCGTCCCGGACATCACTTTGCTGAACACCGGCGCCGAGACCAGACCACCGAAGTAACCGGCCTTGGTCGGTTCGTCGATCACCACGACGATGGCGTAACGCGGATCGCTCATCGGGCCGAAGCCGGCGAACAGCGAGCGGTAAGAGTTCTCGGCGTAGCCCTTGGTGCCCACCGACGTTTTACGTGCAGTACCCGACTTGCCGGCCACGTGATACGCCGGCACCTGCGCACGGAACACACCGCGCGGCGCTTCGATGACCTGGGTCAGCATGCCTTGCATGGTTTTTGCGACGGCTTCCGGCAGCACTTGCGTGGTCTGCGGCGCCTTGTCGGTTTTGATCAGGGTCAGCGGCGCGAGACGACCGTTGTTGGCCAGCGCCGAGAAGGCGTGCACCAGCTGGATCGCCGTCACGGAAATACCGTAGCCATAGGACAGCGTGGCGGTTTCAGCCTTGCGCCATTCGCGGTAGTTCGGCAGGTTGCCGACGCGCTCGCCCGGGAAGCCAAGGCCGGTGTCCTGGCCGAGGCCGACTTTTTGCGCCAGACGGAAAATCGTTTCGCCGCCGATATCGAACGCGACCTTACTCATGCCGACGTTACTGGAATTGATCAGAATCCCGGTCAGGTCGAGCACCGGGCCTTCGGTCTTCGAGACGTCCTTGATGGTGTACTTGCCGATCTGCAAGGAGCCTGGGTACACCTCGACGGTATCGCTCGGTTTCCAGCGGCCGGTCTCGATGGCGGCGCTCATCGAGATCGCTTTCATGGTCGAACCCGGTTCGAACACGTCGATCATCGCGCGGTTACGCATCATCGCCGGTTGCAGGTTGCGACGGTTGTTCGGGTTGTAGGTCGGCTGGTTGACCATGGCGAGGATCTCGCCGGTCTTCACGTCCATGATCACCAGGCTGCCGGCCTTGGCGCCATTCTCGATGATCGCGTTACGCAGTTCGCGGTTGGCCAGGTATTGCAGGCGCAGGTCAATGGACAACGCCAAGGGCTTGCCGGCCTTGGCGTTTTTGGTGACCTGGACATCCTTGATCAGCCTTCCGCGCCGGTCCTTGATGACTTGACGCTTGCCAGCGACCCCGGCGAGCCATTCGTCATAAGCCAGTTCGACGCCTTCACGACCGTGGTCATCGATGTCGGTAAATCCGACCATGTGCGCGGTCACTTCACCGGCCGGGTAGAAACGCCGGAACTCCTCAATGCCGTAGACGCCCGGCACTTTCAGGTCGAGCACTGACTGGCCCTGCTCGGGGGTCAGCCCACGCACCAGATAGATGAATTCTTTGTTGGCCTGGGCTTCGAGACGTTCAGCCAGGGCTTTCGGGTCCTGACCCAGCGCTGCCGCCAGTGCCGGCCATTTTTCCTTGGCCGTTTGCATTTCCTTGGCGTTGGCCCACAGCGTGGTGACCGGCGTACTCACGGCCAAAGGCTCGCCGTTACGGTCGGTGATCAGACCACGGTGAGCCGGGATAGGAATATGACGAACACTGCGCGCATCGCCCTGACCTTTAAGAAAGGCACGGTCGATGACTTGCAGGTCGATGATGCGCCAGGAGATCGCCGCAACCATGATGCCGAGCAGCCCCAGCACCACGCGAAAACGCCATGGGAACATTGCCCCTTCGAGTTTCATCATGGCGTCACCATCTGCACTTCAGCGGCGCCAGGAATGCGCATCTTCAGTTGTTCGGTGGCCAGCACTTCGATACGGCTGTGGGCGGTCCAGGTGCTCTGCTCGAGAATCAGGCGGCCCCACTCGGCCTGCGCCTTGTCGCGCACGCTCAGCTCGTTGTACAGCGAGTTCAACAGCTGACGGTTCCAGTGAGCGCTGTACGACACGCCGATCGCCGAAACAAGCACGGCCACAAACAGCAGCAGCATGAAAAAGCTTCCGCCGGGCAGTGGCTTGGCGAAAAGCTTGCTCACCGCAGCTTCTCCGCGACGCGCATGACGGCGCTACGGGAACGTGGGTTGGCTTTGAGTTCGGCCTCGGAGGCGGACTGCGCTTTGCCATGGATTTTGATGATCGGTTCGAAGGCGACGTGACGCACCGGCAGATTGCGCGGCAGGTTGTCGGCTTCACCTTTAACCAGTTTGCGCATGAACAGTTTGACGATGCGGTCTTCCAGCGAGTGGAAGCTGATGACGACCAGGCGGCCGCCGACTTCCAGGCATTCCAGCGCCGCTTCGAGGCCGGCTTCCAGATCGCCCAATTCGTTATTGACGTGAATGCGCAGGCCCTGGAATGCACGGGTCGCCGGGTTCTTGCCCTTTTCCCACGCCGGGTTGGCGACTTTCAGGACTTCGGCCAGGTCGGCGGTGCGCTCGAACGGCTTGATGTCGCGGCGCTCGGCGACGGCACGGGCCATACGACCGGAGAAACGTTCTTCGCCGTACTCTTTGAACACACGAGCGATTTCTTCGACCGGCGCGGTGTTGACGAACTCGGCAGCGCTGATCCCGCGGGACGGGTCCATGCGCATGTCCAGCGGGCCGTCATTGAGGAAACTGAAGCCGCGCTCAGGGTCGTCGAGCTGCGGCGAAGACACGCCGAGGTCGAGCAAAACGCCGCTGACCTTGCCGGCCAGACCGCGGTCGGCGACTTCCGAACCGAGCTCGGCAAAGCTGCGCTGCACAACGACAAAGCGGCCGTCTTCGGCCGCTAGCGTCTGCCCGGTGGCAATGGCTTGAGGATCCTTGTCAAATCCGAGCAACCGGCCATCAGGCCCCAGCTGACTCAAGATCAGCCGGCTGTGGCCACCGCGCCCGAACGTACCGTCCAGATAGCAGCCATCAGGACGTACGGCGAGAGCCTCGACGGCTTCGTCAAGCAGTACGGTGATGTGGTTAAAGCCGCTATCAATAGTCACAGGATCAAATCACGCAGTTCATCAGGCATGGCGCCCGGTTGTTGAATAGCAGCCAGGTCAGCGGCAGAAACCGCATCCCAGGCATCCTCGTCCCACAATTGGAACTTGTTCAGTTGGCCTACCAACATCGCGCGCTTATCCAACTTGGCATATTCACGAAGACGCGGTGGAACCAGAAAACGACCACTGCCATCGAGCTCGAGGTCGACGGCATTACCAATCAGTAAACGTTGCAGGCGGCGGTTCTCTTCGCGAAGCGAAGGCAGTGCGCGCAGTTTGGTTTCGATAATTTCCCACTCATCGAGGGGGTAAACACACAAACATGGATCAACGGCATCGATTGTGACGATTAACTGACCGGAACTACGCGAAACGAGCTCGTCACGGTACCGGCTCGGCATGGCGAGACGGCCCTTTGCATCGAGACTGATAGCGTTAGCTCCGCGAAACACGTCAGCGTTTCTCCAAATTTTAGCGTTTTACGTTCAAAAAACCCACTTCATGCCACTTTCCGCCACTTGCGCACACTATAGGAATGCGGCCACCGCACCGTCAAGGCGCGGATTAAAGGAAAACCCTTACAGAACTGAGATTTAGGAGCACAGAAGGAGGTGTTACGGGAATCTGACGTGTCATTCGACCCAATAACTTGAATCAGCACGGATGGCTGCGTTCGAAAGTTAAAGTAGTTTGTTAAGAGTAAGATTTTTTTGGTATTACGAAAGTGCTTCTGCTGATGATTCTGAACGGAGGGAAATTGCCATCACTGGCGCCCTGTTCAACGATTCAAACAGGGAGGGGGAAAAGGTGGAGAGTCGATCTGTAAGCCGGGTTCTGTCTTGAACAGTCATTCGTCTACGATGGCCATCACTGGACATCTTTAGCAACCTACCCGGTCCCAGCGCGGGCCACGCCTTGGGACCCTATTTGGTCTTGCTCCAAGTGGGGTTTACCTAGCCACGAACTGTTGCCAGACGTGCGGTGCGCTCTTACCGCACCTTTTCACCCTTACCGGCGCCGAAGCGCTTAGGCGGTTATTTTCTGTGGCACTTTCCGTAGGCTCACGCCTCCCAGGCATTACCTGGCACTTCGCCCTATGGAGCCCGGACTTTCCTCCCCCCTAATTTTCATAGAGGGCAGCGACTGTCCGATCGACTCTCCGCCGCGAAGGTTAACGGCAGAGCGGCCGAAGAACAAGCGCTAAACGCCTTTGGCCCCTCCTGCACGTCGGGTTTTACTCGCCCTTCTGTTTATCCAGTGCGACCTGATACAGCACATTCTTGCGCTCGCCGGTGATTTGCGCCGCCAATGCCGCTGCACGCTTGAGCGGCATCTCCTCTAACAACAAATTGAGGATGCGCATCGCTTCGCTGCTGACGGCGTCCTCGGTCTCAGGCGCAGCCCAGCCAGCCACCAGCACCACACACTCACCGCGCTGCTGATTGCTGTCCGACTCGACGAACTCGCGCAACTCGGCCAATGGCAGGCCTTTAAGGGTTTCAAAGGCTTTGGTGATTTCCCGAGCCAGCAACGCCTGACGCTCACCACCGAACACCAGCTCCATGTCTTGCAGGCATTCAAGGATGCGGTGCGGGGCTTCGTAGAAAATCAGCGTGCGTGGTTCTTCCTTTACCAGTTCAAGACGAGCGCGACGACCGACAGCCTTGGCCGGCAGGAAACCCTCAAAAATGAACCGGTCGGATGGCAAACCCGCTGCCGACAGCGCCGCGATCAAGGCGCAGGCTCCCGGCACCGGCACCACATTGATCCCCGCAGCACGGGCCTGACGCACCAGGTGATAACCGGGATCGGAAATCAGCGGCGTACCGGCGTCGGAGATCAGCGCCACATCGTCACCGGCCAGCAGGCGGGTGATAAAGCGGCTACCTTCATCCCGCTCGTTGTGTTCGTGACAGGCGGCCAACGGTGTCGGGATACCGAAATGCTGCATCAAACGCTGGGAGTGACGCGTGTCTTCGGCAGCAATCAACGCGACGTCGCGCAGGATCTTCAGCGCACGCGCACTGATGTCGTCCAGGTTGCCGATGGGCGTCGCCACCACATAAAGCGAGCCAGCAGCGGAATTCAAAGCACCTGGAGCAGTCAAAGCGCACACCTCATGATCGGTAAAAGGCGACATTGTAGCGCGTAGCGGCGCTTGCGATACGTCTGGCCCTTGACGGGTTTTTCCGCCATTTGTGCAGTGCTGCAACATTTACACGAGCTAAATTGATCGATTCACGCCAGTAACATCGCGCCCCGGCCAGTGCTTGGGTACAATTCCACGCTAATTTGATCGAGTATCAGGAACACTACATGATCGCTTGCCTGCGGCTGTTCACTGCCCTCTGCCTCGCTGCCTTGCTGGCGGCTTGCGCCAGCTCGCCCTCCTCCAGCCTTGGCGAACTTCCACGGACCCCGGATGCCAGTATCGAGCAACTGCTCGAGCAGGCGAATCAAAGCAAGGATCCGGAAAAAGCCGCCCTGTTGCGCTTGAGCGCAGCGGACGCAGCCTACCGACAAGGGAATGCCGGCCAGTCCGCGCAAATCCTGCAGTTGGTTCCGATCGAGCAACTCAAGCCTGGCCCACAAGTCTTCGCCAGCACGCTGGCGGCGGAACTGGCGATGGTGCGCAACCAGCCCAAAGCGGCACTGACTGCCTTGAGCCATCCGAGCCTGCAACACCTGAGTGAATTGCCCGTCGAGCAACAGGTTCGCACGGGTACTGTTCACGCTCGCGCCCTTGAAGCCGATGGCCAGACGCTCGCCGCCGCACGGGAGCGTATTTTCATCGCGCCGATGTTGAGCGGTGAAGCAGCCAGCAAAAACCACGAAGCGATCTGGACCCTGATCGCCTCACTGCCTACCGAGCAGCTGCAACCCACCACCTCCGACGACCTCGGTGGCTGGATGGGCCTGGCGCTGGCCGTGAAATCGGCCGGTACGCTGGAACAACAGCAAGCCGCGATTGATAACTGGCGCGCGCAAAACCCTAAACACCCTGCCGCCGTTCATCTGCCGCAGGCACTGACCAACCTCAAGGAACTGGCCAGCCAGCCCCTGAGCAAGATCGCCCTGCTACTGCCACAGGACGGCCCGCTGGCCTCGGTCGGCAAAGCATTGCGCGAAGGTTTCATGGCGGCTCACTACCAGGCACAACAAGCCGGGCAGAAGCCACCGGCCATCGAGTTCTATGACAGCTCGAAGCTGACGTCGATGGACGAGTTCTACCGCAAGGCCCAGGCCGATGGCGTGCAACTGGTGGTTGGCCCGCTGGAGAAGCCGCTGGTCAAACAGCTTAGCTCGCGTCCGCAACTGCCAATCACAACCTTGGCACTGAACTACAGCGAAGGCGAACAAGGCCCGGCCCAACTGTTCCAGTTTGGCCTGGCGGCTGAAGACGAAGCCCGCGAAGTGTCTCGCCGCGCTCGTGCCGATGGCCTGCATCGCGCCGCGATCATGGTGCCAAAAGGCGAATGGGGCGATCGTGTACTCCGCGCCTTCAGCCAGGACTGGCAGGCCAACGGTGGCAGCATCGTCGCCACCGAACGCGTCGACCAACCGGTTCAACTGGCCCAGCAGATTGCTGACATGTTCCAGCTGCGCCAGAGCGAAGGCCGCGCGAAAAGCCTGCAAAGCACCGTAGGCTCGCAGGTCGCTGCCCAGCCTTCACGTCGCCAGGACATCGAGTTCATCTTCCTGGCCGCCACTCCGCAACAGGCCCAGCAGATCAAACCGACCCTGAACTTCCAGTACGCAGGCGATGTGCCGGTTTACGCCACCTCCCACGTGTTCAGTGCCAGCGGTGACGTCAATCAGTACAACGACATGAACGGTATTCGCTTCTGCGAAACCCCGTGGTTGCTGGATGCCAATGATCCACTGCGCAAACAAGTGACAGCACAATGGCCACAAGCCGGCGGCAGCCTCGGTCGCCTGTATGCCATGGGCGTCGATGCCTACCGTCTGGCGCCACGCCTGGGGCAACTCAAGGCCTTGCCGGACAGCCGCATCTCGGGCCAGTCGGGCAGCCTGGGCATGACCCAGAACCAACGCGTCGTGCGCCAGTTGCCTTGGGCCCAGTTCGTCAACGGCCAGGTTCAACGCCTGCCTGACACCCCGAACTGATGCCTGACAGGTCACGCCAGCAAAGCGGTCAAGATGCCGAGCGCCATGCGCTCGAGCATCTTCAACAACACGGTCTGCGCCTGCTGGCGCAGAACTGGTTGTGCAAACGCGGCGAGCTTGATCTGGTCATGCTTGATGGCGATACAGTAGTATTCGTTGAAGTCCGCTACAGAAAAAATACCCAATGGGGTGGCGCGCTCGATAGCATCGATGAGCGCAAACGGCAGAAACTGATTTTCGCCGCGCAGTATTTTCTTCAGCGCGAGTCGCGTTGGGCCAATTCCCCTTGCCGCTTCGACGTGGTTGCCATCGACAGCAATCTTGATCAGTTGAACTGGATTCAGAATGCCTTCGACAGCTGATCGCTTGCGCCCCGAACCGGACACCTACACCCAACACTTTTGCTCTTTGCTTTGCGGGCTGCACATTCATGTGCCGAGTAGCCGCGCTAATTAAGGTCACACAGATGGACATGCAATCCCGAATTCGCCAGCTTTTTCAGGCCAGTATCGACACCAAGCAAATGGCGATGGACGTACTTGCACCGCACATCGAGCAAGCCAGCCAAGTGATGGTCAACGCCCTGCTCAATGAGGGCAAAATGCTTTCCTGCGGCAACGGCGGCTCCGCTGGCGACGCCCAGCACTTTTCGTCAGAGCTGCTCAACCGCTTCGAACGTGAGCGCCCGAGCCTGCCAGCCATCGCGCTGACCACCGACAGCTCGACGATCACCTCGATTGCCAACGACTACAGCTACAACGAAATCTTCTCCAAACAGATCCGCGCCCTCGGCCAGCCAGGCGATGTATTGCTGGCGATTTCCACCAGCGGCAACTCGGCAAACATAATTCAGGCGATCCAGGCCGCACATGATCGCGAAATGATTGTCGTAGCATTGACCGGTCGCGATGGCGGCGGCATGGCGTCACTGCTATTGCCCGAGGATGTCGAGATTCGCGTACCGGCCAATGTCACCGCACGTATTCAGGAAGTCCACCTGCTGGCGATCCATTGCCTTTGCGATCTGATCGACAGCCAACTGTTCGGGAGTGAAGAATGACCCCTAATCGCCTAGGCCTGATGGCCTTGACCCTGTGCCTGATCGGCATCAGCGGCTGCACCTCGGTGGTTAACGCCAGCCGTGAAGCGCCGATTGAAGATGACCGTGGCACACGCACCTTCGGCAGCAAGATCGACGACTCCCTGATCGATACCAAAGTCGGCGTCAACGTGGCCAAGGCCGACCCGGCCCTGGACAAGGATTCGCACATTGTCGTTACCAGCTTCAATGGTGTGGTGCTGCTCGCCGGGCAGACGCCTCGCGAAGACCTCAAGGCCAAGGCCGAGCAGGCCGCAGCCGCTGTGCAGCGGGTAAAAACCGTGCACAACGAATTGCAGATCCTGCCGCCCTCCTCACTGCTGGCACGCCAGAACGACGCCTGGCTGACCACCAAGATCAAGACCCAGATGCTCGCAGACGCCAACATCCCCGGCTCGCGCATCAAGGTGGTGACCGAAAACGGCATCGTCTACTTGCTGGGCCTGCTGACCAAACAGGAAGCTGCTCAAGCGACCAACCTGGTACAAGGCGTTTCCGGCGTGCAGAAGATTGTGAAGCTGTTTGAGTACATCGACTGATCCCCCCTGTAGGAGCACGGCTTGCCGGCGATGGCGTCTTTGAATCGCCATCGCGAGCCAGCTCGGCTCCTACGGAAGTAATAAAAAAGGCGATCCATCCGGATCGCCTTTTTTATTACTTCACCACTTTCAAACTGGGTCGACCGCTGGGACGCGGCGGCTCGCTGTCGGGTGGCGGAATATCATCATCCGGCTCAATCTCTTCTTCGTCTTCCATAGGCGATTCCAGATCGAACACCATGCCCTGACCGTTCTCCCGGGCGTAAATCCCCAGGATCGAGGCGATAGGCACGTACAGGGTGTGTGGCACACCGCCGAAGCGCCCTTCGAAGCTGACCGCCTCGTTGTCCATGTGCAAATGCCGCACGGCTTGTGGCGACACGTTCAAGACGATTTGACCGTCACTGGCAAAGCCCTGAGGCACCTGCACCGATGGGTATTCCGAATTGACCAGCATGTGCGGGGTGCAATCGTTGTCCACAATCCACTCGTAGAGCGCGCGGACCAGATAAGGTCGACTGGAGTTCATAGCGGCTCCTTAAGCCTTAGCGCATATCGCGTTCGACACCAGACAGACTTGCCTGGAAAGCCTCACGCGCAAACGAGCGCTCCATATAATCAAGCAGCGGCTTGGCAGGCCGCGGCAGTTCAATACCCAAAATCGGCAAGCGCCAGAGTATTGGTAATAGGCAGCAGTCCACCAGACTTTGTTCCTCACTGAGGAAAAACGGCTTGTCGGCGAACAGCGGCGACACGCCCGTCAGGCTCTCGCGCAGCTCTTTACGAGCGACGACGCGGGCTGCTTCCTTGGTCTTCGAATCCAGGATCAGATCCACCAGGCCACACCAGTCGCGCTGAATACGATGAATCAGCAGACGGCTGTTTGCACGCGCCACAGGATAAACCGGCAGCAAGGGCGGGTGCGGGTAACGCTCATCCAGATATTCCATCACCACGGTCGACTCCCACAACGCTAGGTCACGATCGACCAGGGTGGGCAGGCTTCCGTAAGGGTTCACCTCAATCAGTTTAGGCGGCTGGCGACCAGCTTCCACGTAAATGATCTCGGCGCTGACACCCTTCTCTGCAAGTACGATACGCACTCGGTGGGAATAGTGGTCGGCGGGGTCGGAGTAACAGGCCAACCGATTGGTCACGCCCATGGCGGTCCTCCTCGCTTGTTGAAATTATCGAAAGCGGAAAAACGAGCGCGCCCAGAGGACGCCTCCCGTAACGCCTGGATCACCAGACTCGTTACACCTTCAGAGGCGCCCTTGGGCGCGCGCGATTAACAGCAACTGCTTGAATCTTTATCAGTGCACATCTTTCCAGTATTCGCGCTTGAGCAGATAAGCGAACACAAAGAAGAACGCCAGGTACAGCAAGACGTAAGTACCAATGCGCTGATGTTGCAACTTAACCGGGTTAGCCGAGTAAGCCAGGAAGGTTACCAGATTCTTGACCTTCTCATCGAACTGCTCTTCGGTCAGGGCACCCGTTTTCGGCACGATGGTCATTTGATCACAGGCTTCATGCGTCAAAGGCGTACCGGTCAGCGGGTCAAACTGCTTCTTGCCGTCTTCGACGATCTGAACCTGCTTGCAACCGATGATCTGACGACCTTGCAGGCCCGCCAGGACGTTAGGCATACCGACGTTCGGGAAAACCTTGTTGTTCACGCCCCATGGACGCGACGGATCTTCGTAGAACGACTTCAGGTAGCCATAGAGCCAGTCAGTACCGCGAACACGAGCCACCAGCGTCAGATCAGGCGGAGCCGCGCCGAACCAGGCCTTGGCGTCTGCCGGCTGCATGCCGATGCTCATGTGGTCGCCAATCTTGGCGCCGGTGAATACCAGGTTCGAGAGCATCAGCTCATGGGGAATGCCCAGGTCATCCGCAACGCGCTCGTAGCGCTGGAACTTGGCGCTGTGGCAGCCCATGCAATAGTTGGCAAAGGTACGTGCACCATCTTGCATGGCAGCCTTGTCGGAAACGTCGATGTCGACCTTTTCCAGCTCAGGACCACCATGTTCAGCCGCGAAGGACAGGACAGGCAAAGCAGCAAAAATCAGCGCAAAAAATAACTTTTTCATCAGCCAGTCACCCTTTCCGGAACCGGTTTGGTCTTCTCGAGCCTGGTGTAGAACGGCATCAGAATGAAGTAGGCGAAGTACAGGAAGGTACAGACCTGCGACAGCAACGTCCGCTCAGGAGTCGGGGCCAACACGCCCAGCACGCCAAGGATCACGAACGAAATGCAGAACACCCACAGCCAGATCCTGCTCAGCCAGCCTTTGTAGCGCATCGACTTGACGGGGCTACGGTCCAGCCACGGCAGGACGAACAGCATGGCGATCGACGCACCCATGGCAATAACACCCATGAGCTTGTCCGGGATGGCCCGCAAAATCGCGTAGAACGGAGTGAAGTACCAGACCGGAGCGATGTGCTCTGGGGTCTTGAAGGCGTTCGCCACTTCGAAGTTCGGTTTCTCGAGGAAGTAACCACCCATTTCCGGGAAGAAGAACACGATCGAGCAGAAGATGAACAGGAACACCACCACGCCGACGATATCTTTCACGGTGTAGTACGGGTGGAAGGCAATGCCGTCCAGCGGTACGCCGTTTTCGTCCTTGTGTTTCTTGATGTCGACGCCGTCCGGGTTGTTCGAACCGACTTCGTGCAACGCCAGAACGTGCAGCACCACCAGACCGAGGATCACGATCGGCAACGCAACAACGTGCAGGGCGAAGAAGCGGTTCAGGGTAATACCGGAAATCAGGTAGTCACCACGGATCCACTGGGTCAGGTCGTTACCGATGACCGGGATCGCACCGAACAGCGAGATGATCACCTGGGCACCCCAGT
Organism: Pseudomonas sp. S2_B07; assembly: GCF_054668435.1. NCBI lineage: Bacteria > Pseudomonadati > Pseudomonadota > Gammaproteobacteria > Pseudomonadales > Pseudomonadaceae > Pseudomonas > Pseudomonas sp. S2_B07. The sequence goes on along the minus strand of NZ_CP162769.1, from coordinate 4,779,639 downwards.
AGGACATCTGGCCCCACGGCAGCAGGTAACCCATGAAGGCTTCAGCCATCAGCGCCAGGTAGATCAGCATGCCGAAGACCCACACCAGCTCACGCGGCTTCTGGTACGAACCGTAGAGCAGGCCACGGAACATGTGCAGATAAACCACGATAAAGAACGCCGAGGCGCCAGTGGAGTGCAGCAGACGCAGGATCGAGCCGTACTCGACGTCGCGCATGATGTATTCGACGGAAGCAAACGCCTCTTCTGCCGACGGGGTGTAGCTCATGGTCAGCCAGACACCGGTGACGATCTGGTTAACCAGAACGAGCAGTGCCAGGGAGCCAAAGAAATAGAAGAAGTTGAAGTTCTTCGGGGCGTAGTACTTGCTGAGATGGTCTTCCCACATTTTGGTCGCGGGAAAGCGCGCATCAACCCAATCCATGAACTTGCTCATCACGCTTTCTCCGTATCGACGCCGATGACAATGATGTCGTCGGTCTCATAGGAATGCGGGGGAACTGGCAGGTTCAAAGGCGCAGGTTGCGACTTGTAGACGCGGCCAGCCAGATCGTAGTGGGAACCGTGGCACGGGCAGAAATAACCGCCTACCCAGTCCTTACCCAGATCAGCAGGTGCCACTTCGGGACGGAAGGTCGGCGAGCAACCCAGGTGTGTGCAGATACCGATCAGCAGCAGTACTTCTGGCTTGATCGAACGCGTTTCCGGGTCGACATAAGTCGGTTGTGTCGAGTTCTTGGAGGTCGGGTCAGACAACTGGCCCTCGATCTTTTTCAGATTCCCCAGGATTTCCGTAGTACGGCGGACAATGAATACCGGCTGGCCGCGCCACTCAGCAATCATCTGCTGGCCTGGCTCGATTTTGCTGACATTCACTTTCACCGGTGCACCTGCGGCTTTCGCCTTGGCACTGGGAAACCATGACCCCACGAACGGGACCGCAGCCCCCACCGCTCCTGCAGCACCCACCACGGATGTGGCTGCTACCAAGAAGCGACGCCGGCCTGCATTCACGCCGTCATTGCTCATTCAGTCCTCTCCCATCAGCTTTTGTGGCCTGTTAAATCAGGCATCTACTAAGTAAATCTATGTACTTATAAAAATTTTGCCGAATGGTAATGAAAAGCCCCAATTCTGACAAGGTAATTACCCAAGGGCTCCACTGCCAAGCCTTGCAGTATAGGGGCTCTACGGCTGTGGCAAGTTGTCACAGCGCAATTCTTTGATAAATCGCACGCATAAAAAAACGCCCAGCTCCGTGAGGAGACTGGGCGTTCTTTTTTGAACGTGAAAGCGAATTAACGCTTCGAGTACTGCGGACGCTTACGCGCTTTACGCAGACCGACTTTCTTACGTTCAACTTCACGAGCATCGCGAGTAACGAAGCCAGCTTTGCGCAGAGCGCCACGCAGGGTTTCGTCGTACTGCATCAGTGCGCGAGTGATACCGTGGCGGATTGCGCCAGCTTGACCACTTACACCACCGCCGATCACGGTGACGTAGATGTCGAACTTCTCGACAGTCTCAGTCAATTCCAGCGGCTGACGAACTACCATGCGGGCAGTTTCGCGGCCGAAGAAATTATCCAGCGAACGGTTGTTGATGGAGATGTTACCAGTACCCGGACGCAGGAAAACGCGTGCGGTTGCGGTCTTGCGACGGCCAGTGCCGTAATTTTGAGTCGCCGACATAATGAACTATTCCGTTAAAACTTCAGTTCTTGGGGCTGCTGAGCAGTATGAGGGTGTACAGCGCCCGCATAGACTTTCAGCTTACGATACATGTCGCGACCCAGCGGGTTCTTAGGCAGCATGCCTTTGACCGCGGTCTCGATCACGCGCTCAGGGGCTTTAGCGATCAGCTTTTCGAAGTTGATCGACTTGATGCCGCCCGGGAAACCGGAGTGGGAGTAGTAGATTTTGTCGGTGGTTTTAGCACCGGTTACACGAATCTGCTCGGCATTGATAACGACGATGTAATCGCCGGTGTCAACGTGAGGAGTGTACTCAGCTTTATGCTTGCCACGCAGACGGCTCGCGATTTCGGTGGCCAGACGACCCAGGGTCTGACCTGCAGCGTCGACGACAAACCAGTCGCGCTGTACTGTTTCCGGTTTAGCAGTAAAAGTTTTCATTCTTTATAGCCTCAGGGGCCGCCCTGTAAATTAGACGGCGGATCTTACTGAATAGTGCGTACTTTGACAAGTCAAAGGCAGCCGGATACAGACGCTTTCGGGGGCTCGGGTCGGCGCGTCCGTTCAACGGCAAGATTCTTCGGCGGCGGCGCATCACTTCCACTGCAGAAAGAGGTGCGCAATTATGCAGATTGCGAAAAATAATTCAACCTGCTTTTATGATTGTTTTGCCCAAGGAGTACCCGATGGACTATCGCCAGCTAGGCAGAACCAATCTGAATGTGAGCGCCATCTGCCTCGGAACCATGACCTGGGGCGAGCAAAACAGCGAGGCTGAAGCCTTCGCGCAGATTGAACGGGCCAAAAGTGCCGGGATCAATTTCATCGACACCGCCGAGATGTACCCGGTGCCACCCAAGGCCGAAACCTACGCCACCACCGAGCGCTACATCGGCAATTACTTCAAAAGTCGCGGCGATCGCGCCGACTGGATCCTCGCCAGCAAGATCGCCGGCCCCGGCAATACCATCGATTACATCCGTGATAAAAACCTGCGCCACAACCGCCAGCACATCACCGAAGCCGTGGACGCGAGCCTGAAACGCCTGCAAACCGACTACATCGACCTCTATCAACTGCACTGGCCGGAACGCAGCACCAATTTTTTCGGACAGCTGGGCTACAAGCACAAGAGCGAAGCCAACCTCACGCCGCTGGAAGACACCCTCGAAGCGCTGGACGAGCAGGTCAAGGCCGGCAAGATCCGCCACATCGGCCTGTCCAATGAAACACCATGGGGCACCATGCGCTTCCTCGCCCTGGCCGAAGCCCGTGGCTGGCCGCGCGCCGTGTCGATCCAGAACCCGTACAACCTGCTCAACCGCAGCTTCGAAGTCGGCCTGGCAGAAATTGCCATTCGCGAACAATGTGGCTTGCTCGCTTATTCGCCGCTGGCGTTCGGTTTCCTGTCGGGCAAGTACGAAGGTGGCGCTCGCCCACCAAAAGGCCGCCTGAGCCTCTACAGTCGCTTCAGCCGCTATTTCAACCCACAATCGGAAGCAGCGTGCAGCCGTTACGTGGCACTGGCCCGTGAACACGGCCTGGACCCGGCGCAAATGGCATTGGCATTCGTGACCCAGCAACCGTTCGTCACCAGCAACATCATTGGCGCGACGACGATGGAGCAACTGGAGAGCAATATCGCCAGCTTCGATTTGAAACTGTCGGATGAAGTGCTGGAGGGGATTGAGGCGATTCACAAGGATCACCCGAACCCTGCACCTTGATTGATCCTTAAAACCAATCGCGGGCAAGCCCCGCTCACACAGGTTCGGTTATTCCTGTGGGAGCGAGGCTTGCCCGCGATGGCGCCAGTTCAGTCAATGCAGATCAAAGCGAACGCGCAATAATCTCCTTCATGATTTCATTGGTCCCCGCATAAATCCGCTGCACCCGCGCATCCGCCCACGCCCGGGCAATCGGGTATTCCCACATAAAGCCGTAGCCGCCATGCAACTGCACGCACTCGTCGAGTACCTTGCATTGCAGGTCCGTGCCCCAATACTTGGCCATCGCCGCCGTCGGCACGTCCAGCTTGCCTTGCAGGTGCAACTCCAGACAGCGATCGACGAAGACTCGGCCAATCTGAATTTCGGTGGCCATCTCCGCCAGCTTGAAGCGCGTGTTCTGGAAATCGGCAATCGCCTTGCCGAACGCCTTGCGTTCGCGGGTGTAGTCCAGCGTCCATTGCAACGCAGCCTCAGCCGACGCCAGCCCGCCGATGGCCACGGTGAGGCGTTCTTGCGGCAATTCCTGCATCAGGTAAGCGAAGCCCATCCCGGCCTGCCCCAACAGGTTTTCCTTGGGCACCCGAACGTCCTGAAAGAACAATTCCGACGTGTCCTGCGCCTTCATCCCGACCTTTTCCAGGCGCTTGCCCTTGTCGAAGCCGGGGGTGCCGGCCTCGACCAGAAACAGACTAGTGCCCTTGGCGCCGGCCTTCGGATCGGTCTTGGCCACGACAATCACCAGGTCCGCCAGAAAGCCGTTGGTGATGAAGGTTTTCGAACCGTTGATGATGTACTCGTCGCCATCCAGCACCGCCGTGGTCTTCACCCCTTGCAGGTCGGAACCGGCCCCCGGCTCGGTCATGGCGATCGCCGTGACCATCTCGCCGGACACCAGTTTCGGCAGGTATTTATGCTTCAACGCCTCACTGCCGTAATGCAGGATGTAAGGCGCCACAATGTCCGAATGCAGGGAGAAACCGATCCCGGTCAGCCCCAGGCGCCCAACCTCTTCGATCACCACCGCGCTGTACAAAAAGTCCGCGCCCAACCCGCCGTATTCCTCCGGCAGATGCGAACACAACATCCCCGCCTCCCCGGCCTTGTTCCAGAGTTTTCGGTCGATATAGCCTTGTTTTTCCCACTGTGCATGGAACGGAACGGCCTCTTTTTCGAGGAACGTACGCACGCTGTCGCGGAAAAGTTCGTGCTCGGAACTGAACAAGGTTCTGGGGATCATGCGGCACCTGTCGTTATTGTTAGAGGAATGGCCCTTCAGAGACTAAGCCTCACCTCCGACACAGGACACTGGACACATCAGACAAAAAATAAGACGATCCAGCCGTTTGATGACCACTTTCCCTTATAAAAATAAAGTTGAATTATGTCTAAGCACGTCTCCACGCCCCTGCGGCGCGTCAGCATCCTGGCGATCGACCGGGTTTTCGCTTCCACCCTCCTGCAAGCCAAAGATTTCTTCCATCTGGCCAGCCTGCGCTATGGAAAACAGCTGGGCCAGGGCCTGACACCGGCATTTGAAACCCGGTTGGTCAGCCCCGACGGCAAGCCAGTGAACAGCTTCAGCGACGTGATCATCCCGGTAGACGGCGGCCTGGAAAACGCCGACATCATCATCCTCCCCGCCTTCTGGGACGACTTCGAGACGCTCTGCAAACGTTATCCGCAGGTCTTCCCGTGGCTGCGCGAGCAACATGCCCGCGGTGCGGTGCTGTGCGGCGAAGCGACAGGGGTGTTCTGGCTCGCCGAGGCCGGCCTGCTCAATGGCAAGGAAGCGACCACGTACTGGCGCTTCTTCAACGCGTTCGCCGAGCGCTACCCGCAGGTTCAGCTGAATCAGGACAAGCACCTGACCGACGCCGACAACCTGTATTGCGCCGGCGGTACCACCTCGGCCTGCGATCTCTACATCTATCTGATCGAGCGCTTCTGCGGCGCCAACGTATCGCAGGCCGTGGCGCGGGATATCCTCTACGAAGTCCAGCGCAGCTATTCCCCGGGACGGATTGGTTTTGGCGGCCAGAAGCTGCATCAGGACGTGATCATCCTGCAGATCCAGCACTGGCTCGAAGAGCACTTCGCCGACAAATTCCGCTTCGAAGACGTCGCCCGCGAACACGGCATGAGCATCCGCAACTTCATGCGCCGCTTCCAGACCGCGACCGGCGACAAGCCGCTGCATTACCTGCAACGCCTGCGCATCGAAACCGCCAAGGGGCTGCTGTCCGGCAGCCGCAAGAGCATCAAGACCATCAGTTATGAGGTCGGTTACGATGATGCAAGCTTCTTCGCGCGGCTGTTCCGCCAGCACACGGAACTGTCGCCGAACCAGTATCGGCAGCAGTTTCAGCAGGCGGCGTAATACTCAAATCCAACACATATCCAATGTGGGAGCGAGCTTGCTCGCGATTGCGGTGTGTCAGTCGACATCAATGTTGAATGTGAAACCGCCATCGCGAGCAAGCTCGCTCCCACAGGGTCCGCGCTGGATTCAAGGTCTGCTCAAGGCATAAAAAAGGGCCTGCAAATGCAGGCCCTTTTTTTGTGTCCGAATCGTCCTACGGCTTGTGCGCCCGGGACAGGAATTCGTGCGACTGCATTTCCAGCAGACGGCTGAGCGTGCGCTGGAACTCGAAGTTCAGGCGACCGCCGGTGTAGAGGTCTTTGAGCTCGACTTCGGCTGAAATGATCAGCTTGACGTTACGGTCATAGAACTCATCGACCATGTTGATAAAGCGACGGGCGATGTCATCCGTGGTGACGCTCATCTGCTCGACACCGCTGAGCAGCACGGCGTGGAAGATCTTGCCCAGTTCGATGTAATCGTTCTGGCTGCGTGGGCCGTCGCACAGTTCGCGGAAGTCGAACCAGGCCACGTCATCACACGTACGTACCGCGCGGATGGCGCGATTCTCGATCATCAGCACGTCATTTTCGACCGCGGCGGTGCATTCCGGCGTCAGTGCGCGGAAGCTCTTGCGCAGGCTTTCCTGAGCGGCTTCGTCCAACGGAAAGTGGAACAGTTCCGCTTGTTCAAGATGACGCAGACGGTAATCGACGCCGCTGTCGACGTTGACGATGTCGGTGTTCTGCTTGATCAGCGCGATGGCCGGCAGGAAGCGCGCGCGTTGCAGGCCGTCCTTGTACAGGCCGTCCGGCACGATGTTCGAGGTCGCGACCAAGGTCACGCCGTTCTTGAACAGCTCTTCCATCAGCGTGCCAAGAATCATGGCGTCGGTGATGTCGGAGACGAAAAACTCATCGAAGCAGATCACGCGCGACTCGTCGGAGAAACGCTTGGCGATGATGGTCAGCGGGTTTTTCTCGCCACCGAGGGTCTTCATCTCCTCGTGCACGCGCTTCATGAAGCGGTGGAAGTGAGTCCGGGTCTTTTCCTTGAACGGCAGCGCTTCGAAGAAGGTGTCGACCAGGTAAGTCTTGCCGCGACCCACGCCGCCCCAGAAGTACAGGCCCTTGACCGGCGCCTGCTCTTTCTTGCCAAACAGTTTGCCAAACAGGCCCGGCTTGCTCTGCGAGGCCGCGACCAGATCGTCGTACAGGCGCTGCAAATGGCGCACAGCAGTTTCCTGCGCGGCGTCATGGAAGAATTCCGGGCGCTTCAGATCAGCTTGATATCGTTCTAGGGGCGTCATAATTCGTTAGCAAGGCAACAAAAACGGGCCGTCACTGTAGCGACGGCCCGGGGGAATGGCAATCGGCCCTTGGTCGGGTCGAGCCGCTGTTTTATTCCTGAACCGGCGTCAACGCAACGCGCAGGGCGTCGATGGCGCCGTCACGCGCGGTGCTGTCGGCGAATGCCGGGCTGTCTGCCACACACTCGCCTTCCAGCCAGACACTGAAGCTCAGGTCTTCGCTGCGCAGGTCCAGAGGCTGGCCCGCTTGCAGTTGCTTGGTCACTTGCCCGGCGGTTTTGCCGTCGGCAAAGTTGCGCGACAACAGCAGTTGCTCGCCATCGGCCGCCAGCAGACGGAAGCGGAAACTGCCGTCGTCTTCACGGAAGCTGACAAAACGTGCTGCTTTCGCGGCTTTTTTCTTGGTAGTGGCCGCGACTTGAGTCTGCGCCACGAAAGAACGCAGGCCGACCGCTTCACGCAGTTCGTGAAGGAACGGTGTCGCCACGGCACGGGCCTTCTTGGCGCCGACTTGCAGCATGTCTTCCAGGTCCGCCGGGCGTTCGATCAACTGGTGATAACGCTCGCGGGACTCGCCCAGTTCGCTGTCCAGCAACTGGAACAGACGATTCTTCGCTTCGCCCCAACCCAGGCCCTGCAACAGTTCGCTGCGGAACTCGTCGGACTGCGCCGGGGTGGCAAATGCCTGGAACAGTGTGAACAGGTGCGAATTGTCCGGGTCTTTGGCTTCGCCCGGCGCGCGCGAATCGGTGACGATCCGCGAAATCGCGTCCTTCATCTCTTTGGCGCTGCTGAACAACGGGATGGTGTTGTCGTAGCTCTTCGACATTTTGCGACCGTCGAGGCCTGGCAGCGTGGCAACACTTTCTTCAATCAGCGCTTCAGGCATGGTGAAGAATTCTTTGCCCTGACCGAACAAATGGTTGAAGCGCTGACCGATGTCGCGGGCCATTTCCACGTGCTGGATCTGATCGCGACCGACCGGCACCTTGTGCGCGTTGAACATCAGGATGTCCGCGGCCATCAGCACCGGATAGCTGTACAAGCCCATGGTAATGCCTGCATCCGGGTCTTCGCCGGTCTCGACGTTCTTGTCCACCGAAGCCTTGTAGGCGTGGGCGCGGTTGAGCAGGCCCTTGGCGGCGACGCAGGTCAGCAGCCAGGTCAGCTCGGGGATTTCCGGGATGTCGGACTGGCGATAGAACGTCACGCGGTCCACATCCAGGCCACCGGCCAGCCAGGTCGCGGCGATTTCCAGACGCGAGCGCTGGATGCGCAGCGGGTCATCGCATTTGATCAGGGCGTGGTAGTCGGCCAGGAAGTAGAACGAATCGGCATTGCTGTCACGGCTGGCGACGATCGCCGGGCGGATGGCGCCGGCGTAGTTGCCCAGGTGTGGCGTGCCGGTGGTGGTGATGCCGGTGAGGATACGGGTACGAGTCGTCATGGGTAATCGCTTGTCAGACTGCAATCAATTCGAAAGACGCGGCAGGATCAGATCCTTGAGATCGGTCAGCTTGCCATGAAAAAAGTGTCCGCATTCTGCCACTTTCAGCAGCTCATGGGGACGCTCGAGTTTCGCGGACCAGTCGTAGACGGCTTGCGGGTCGATCACTTCGTCGGTTTCCGGCTGGATCAGGGTCAATTCGCCGTGTTGCGGCAGTTGATCCTGATCGCCCAGGCGCATGACAGCGGGCGCTACCATGAACACATGTTTCAGCTGTTCGCCCTTGGCTTCCAGGCGTCCGCCGAGACTGGCGGCAACAAAACCGCCGAAGGAGAAACCGAACAGGGTCAGTGGCAAATCTGGATGTTTGGCCCGCAGCCATTCGGCCACCACCTCGGCATCGTCGACTTCGCCGGTGCCCATGTCGTGGGCGCCTTCGCTGGCACCGACGCCACGGTAGTTGAACCGCAAGGTAATCAAACCGGCATCACGCGCGGTGCGCTGCAGGGTCGACACCACTTTGTTGAGCATGGTGCCGCCCTGCACCGGGTTCGGATGGCAGATCAGCGCAATGCCGCGTGGCTGCTCATTATCGAGGTAAAGGGCTTCCAGTTGACCCACCGGGCCATCAATCACTACAGGGGTTTCGCGCATAAGCAAGGAAGGAACTCCGTGACCTCGAATCGGGTCGACTCGTCTAGCAATTTGTCTGTGCCAATCTATTGCGAGTGAATCGCGGTATACAGCGCAGGTTCGAGCCGTTAACGTAAAGCAAAGCCGTTTATAGAGGAAGGACTCGTGGAACACTCGCTCTTAGTTTGGTTGTTACCGACTCTTGCCCTGGTTGTGGGTGTCGCCATTGGATTCCTGATCGCTCGCCTGGTGCCAAATGCCGCGCCGAGCAGCACGCAACGTCAGCTGGATGACATTCAGGAACGTTTCGACAATTATCAGAATGAGGTGGTAACCCACTTCAACAGCACGGCCACCCTGGTCAAGAAGCTGACTCAGAGCTATCAGGAAGTGCAGGATCACCTCGCCGAGGGCGCCAACCGCCTGGCCCTGGACGAGCAAACTCGCCAGCGCTTGCTGGCCTCCTTGCACGCCGATGCGGCAACGGCCCCGCGTGAACGCCTGACGCCGCCGCGCAACCAGGAGCCGCCTCGCGATTACGCACCAAAATCCCCGAACGCGCCGGGCATGCTTGATGAGCATTACGGCCTGAAGAAGTAATCAGGTTTAGCGCAATACAAAAGCCCTCGGACGAGTGATTGTCCGGGGGCTTTTTTGTTGCTGATGTTTGGGTTGTCAGCACTGGCCTCATCGTCGGAACAAATCACACAAAAAAGCCCGCCCGATCTGTTGAGGATCGGGCGGGCTCTTTTTTTACGCCTGGGGTTCAGTCAGGTTGGTAAAGGTAAAACGGTTATTACTGAGGATACTGCTGACCCGGAATCGCTTTCAAGTTGACTTCAACGCGACGGTTCTGTGCCCGACCATTGGCATCACCGTTGCTGGCAATCGGATTATCCGGGCCGGCACCGCGAGCCGAGAGATTGGCACCGCTCACGCCTTGCGACGTCAGGTAAGTCGCCACGCTCTGTGCACGACGCTGGGACAGGTCCATGTTGTGCTGACGCGCGCCGGTGCTGTCGGTGTAGCCGACGATCTCGATCTGGTTCTGGTTGAACTCCTTGAGCGAGCCCGCCAGGTTGTTCAACGGCTGATAGAAGCTTGGGGCGATGTTCGCCGAATCGGTGGCGAACGTGATGTTGCCCGGCATGATCAGTTTGATCTGATCGCCCTGGCGCTGCACTTCAACCCCGGTGTTGGCCATGCTGGCGCGCAGTTTTTTCTCTTGCTGGTCGGCGTAGTAACCGTAACCGGCGGCGGAAGCACCCACCACCGCAGCGCCGATCAGCGCGCCCTTGCCACGGTTATCGTGGTTGATCGCGGCACCGGCCAAGGCACCCGCCAAGGCACCGAGGCCGCCGTATTTAGCGGTTTTGCTCATGCCTTCGGAGCCAGTATCAGCCTGCCCCTGAGGCTGGCCATTGTAAGGGTTGGGCGAAGCACAGCCCGACAGCAAGGCCACTGCGGTAGCGACAATAATCAAAGGACGCATGGTGAACATTAAGAGCTCCTACTTTTTGCATTCTGTGGTGCAACGGACTTAAGCATTGGACCTTTGCGGGCGTTGGATCGTCGCGCCGGTCAAAAATTCCCTGTGTTACAAATCAGGCCCGCACGAACGGGTTCTCGCGCATTTCATCGCCCAGACGCGTGTCCGGACCATGCCCGGTGACCACGGTCGCTTCTTCGTCGAGGGTATACAGCCGCTGCTTGATCGACCGCACGATGGTCGCCTGATCGCCGCCCCACAAATCCGTGCGCCCTACCCCGCGTCGAAACAGCGTATCACCGGCAATCAGCAGCTTAGCCTCTGAAAACCAGAAGCTCATGGAACCTGGCGTATGCCCCGGTGTGTGGATCGCCACACCGCAACCGCAAGCCAGTTCTTCGTCATCGGCCAACCAGCGATCCGGCGACGGAACCGGCGTATAAGGCACTCCGAACATCTGGCACTGCATTTCCAGGTTGTCCCAGAGAAACTGATCTTCTTTGTGCAGGTGCAACGTCGCGCCGGTTTTCTCCTTGAGCTGACCGGAGGCCAGGAAGTGATCCAGGTGCGCGTGGGTATGGATGATGCTGACCACCTTCAAGCCCAAGGCATCGAGGCGCGCCAGAATCAATTCATGATTGCCGCCCGGGTCGACGACGATCGCCTTTTTAGTGATCGGGTCGCCGATGATGGTGCAGTTGCACTGCAACGGGCCGACGGGGAAGGTTTCGCGAATGAGGCTCGGTTGTGGGGGCATCGGGTCATGCTCGAAAATCAGGGATGGGCAATTCTGTCACAAAACAGCAGCGGTCTTTTGCAGGTCGGGTCAATCTTGTAAACACTATCCCAGCAGCCCGAACTCCTTCGCCCGCGCCACCGCCTGCGTACGCCGTTCAACCCCAAGCTTGCTGTTGATGTGGCTGGCGTGGGTCTTGACCGTGTGCAGCGAGATGAACAGTTGATCGCTGATTTGCTGGTTCGAACAACCTTCGGCAATCAGGCGCAGTACCGCCAGTTCACGGGTGCTGAGCTGTTCTGCCGCCGCACATGACTCCACGACCGGGCGAACGGCCACGATCGGTAAATGCTCGGCAAGGTTTTGTGAAAAAGCAGTCTGGGAACAGAGTTGCAATTGCCCGCGCAGCCACTCCGAATGTCCTGCGAGCAACCCGTCGAAGGGTTGCAATACACCGCCAACCGCTGCTTCCAGCGCCTGGGCCAGTGCCTTGCGGGCCTCGGGCTCCCGTCCGCCGGTCAGCAACAAGGTCACTTTTTGTGTCAGCGCCATTGCACAAAGCAATTGCCGTCCGGTTTGCTGCCCATGTTCAAGCAACGCATTCAACCGCCCTTCGGCGAGCATCGGTTGCCCTTGAATGACTTCCAGCAAGGCCTGCTGTAACTCGATATGCAGCGGCAGCTGTGGATGAAACTCCGGCGGCGCGGCCGCGTGTTCGCCGTTGTAGGTCTGACCCAGACGCGCCAGCCAGGCTTCGGCCAGGTCGGTGCGTCCCTGGGCCAGCCAGAGCTCGCATTTGACCAGTGTGATCATCGCCAGGTAATAAATCGGTGGCACGTCCCAGATGTGCATCAGCCGCTCGGCTTCGGCCAGTTCGGCGAAGGCTTTGGCGAACTCGCCGCTGTTGCCCTCAAGCCGCGCGATCACACAATGGCCGAGCAATACGCTGATATCGCGACAGGCCCGTGCTTCACTCAAACCGGTTTGCAAGCGCACCCGCGCGACTTGTGGTTGCAGGTGCATGGCCAGCAGGAAACCTTCATACATGGTCAGCCGTGCGCGTACGGCATAAAGCCGTTGCGCAGACAGCCCTTGCAAGCGTTGCAGGCCCTGACGGACTTCTTGCAGCGAACGCAGGATTTCCCCCCGCGCCTGCAACACACGGGCGCGGTCGTAATGGGCCAGTGCTTCAAACAATGGATTGCCGACACGCTGCGCCAATTCCAGCGACTCACGGTTCAAATTGCGCGCACGCCACAAATCGCCGTCGGCGATGGCCAGGTTGGACAGGGTCGAGAGGCACATCAAGCGTTGCCCGTAGCGTTTGGCCGGCAGGCTCTGCAGCGCTTCAGTGCAATAAAGAAGCGTCAGATCACGGTTGCCGCGCCCGCGAGCGATGATGCCGCTCAGGGCCAGCCACTGCGCCAGCATCGACTTCTGCGCCGTGGCCGAAGGGGCCGGCAGGAAGCGGCTCAAATGGGCAGCCAGTTCCTCCGCGGCGTCCAGCTGACAGGCCAGCCCCAACGCCCAGCTATAGAGCACGATCAATCGGGGGGTGCTGATCAGCAGGCTGTCGGGCAGGTCCATTTTCCAGCGCAGCAACATGCCGACGTTCTGCTCGGCGAGCAGTTGTTCTTCAGAGAGGTTTTGCACCAGGTTCGCCGCAACGTCCAGATGCCCGGCACGCAACGCTTGCTCCACCGCTTCGTCGAGCAGCCCCTGTGCATTGAACCAGCGACATGCACGCAAATGCAGGCTGGCCGCGGGCACTATCGTCTGCGCGGTGGGCCGGGTGCGCAGCAGGTCGGAAAACAGATGGTGATAGCGGTACCAGTGGCCGTGCTCGTCCAGTGGCACCAGGAACACTTGATGTGCCTGGAGGAAACGCAGGATTTCAGCACTGTCATGAGCTTCGCGAACCGCGTCGCAGAGCTCGCTGCAAAAACGTTCCTGGGGGGCTGTGTCGTAAAGGAACTGTTGCACTTCGGCCGGCAGGCAATCGATGACTTCTTCGAGCAGGTAATCGCGAATCAGCCCTTCCCCGCCGTGCAGCGACTGCGGCAACGCACCTTCAGTGCCCGCCTCGGAGGCTGCCAGCAACCAGAATCGCAGCCCCGCAACCCAGCCTTCACTGCGTTGAATCAGGCTTTCCAGCGCCTCGCCACGCAATGAAGTACTGTGGCGATCAAGCAACGTGAGGGCTTCATCGTGGGTCAGGCGAAGGTCCTGTTCATGCAGTTCGAGCAGTTGGCGCGACAGGCGCAAACGGGCCAGGTGCCAGTCCGGGCGCTGTCGACTGGTGACCATGACCAGCAAGCCATCCGGCAAATGATTGAGGAAAAATTGCAGGCAACGATCGAGCACCGGGCCTTGCGCAAGGTGGTAATCATCGAGCACCAGCAGCAAAGGCGTACTTGGCGACAGGTGAATGGCCAGCTCGTCCAGCAACCCGTCCAGCCATTCTTCAAAAGCGAACGGCTGATGGCGCTGGCGCATTTTCAGCAGTCCCAGCGCCTGGCTGCCCAGTGTCGGAAAGTAATCCTGGAGCCCTTCGAGCAACCGCTCAAGGAAACGCCCCGGGTCGCTATCTCGCGAACTCAACCCCAGCCACAGGCTTTGCCAGGAAGGTGGCAACCCCTGACAGAACTCCACCGCCAAGGAACTCTTGCCAAACCCGGCGGGTGCGCTGACCAGCAACAGCCTGCCACCGAGGCCAGCACTCAGGCGTTCGCACAGACGAGGCCGCAGCACATGGCCGTCGGGCAGCGGAGGCCTGAAAAAGCGCCCGTCCAATGCGGCGACGGAAACGCTTGCGGGGCCCGGGGGTGGGGACAGATCAGTCATGGCCGGCTCTTGTTTGAATTGCGGATGGCGGCGTTGCAGATGTCCGCAGACTAGCGGTAAACGGATAGGGAATGAAGGTTATTGCTACAAATGGCTACAAAAAGTCTACAAGCAGAGAGGTCGGTCAACCCGGCAACCACACCGCCTTTGTGAACTCCAAAAAAAAACGCCCCGAACCAGTCGGGGCGTTTTCGAGGATGCGGCCTCTGTTCAGTACAGGTTAACGAACCCCGTCCTGACGCAGTGCGGCCGGTGTGAAGTCACTGGTGGTGGCGGTGAAGCCGAAGTTATACGCGGACTTCTCTTCGTTCTTCATACCCAGCGCCAGGTAACGGCCCGATTGCAGGTCGTAGAGCACTTCCAAGGCATACCACGGCACTTGTTTGTCGTAGTAGTCTTCGGCATGCGCCTCAGCCACACGCCACAACTGGCCACGACCGTCGTAGTGATCGATCACCGCGGCTTGCCAGGTGTCTTCGTCGATGTAGAAGTCACGCTTGGCGTAGATGTGACGCTGGCCTTCTTTCAAGGTCGCCACCACATGCCAGACCCTACGCAGCTCGTAACGGGTCAGGTCCTGGTTGATGTGACCGGCCTTGATGATGTCGGTGTACTTGAGGTTCGGCGAATCGATTTTGTAGCTGTCGGAAGCGATGTACATCTCTTTCTTGCCTTCGAGCTTCCAGTCGTAGCGATCCGGCGCACCGTTGAACATGTCCAGGTTGTCGGAGGTACGCAGGCCATCCGCCGCAGTACCCGGCCCGTCATAGGACACTTGTGGTGCACGACGCACGCGACGCTGACCGGCGTTGTAGACCCACGCCGAACGCGGTTCCTTCACTTGGTCGAGGGTTTCGTGCACCAGCAGCACACCACCGGCCAGACGTGCCGGCGCGGTCACTTTCTGCTTGAAGTAGAACAGGATGTTGCCCGGGTTTTTCGGGTCGTAGTCCTTCATCTTGTCGCGGAAAACGAACTGATCCTCGAAGTACACCAGGCTGAACGAACCGTTCGGCTGTGGCGTGGCCTGGGTCACCAGACGGGTCACGCTGCCACCGCGATAGCGGGTAATGTGGTTCCAGATGACTTCAACGCCGCTTTTCGGAATCGGAAACGGTACGGCGGTTTCGAAGTTTTCCAGGCCGTTGCCGCCGGACACGAGGGTCGTTGCGGTGGCGTTTTTCTTGATGGCGGCGAACACGTCATCCGGCACGGTGGAGCCGCGATGGGACGGGTAAACCGGCATCTTGTAGGTTTCCGGGTAGCGCTTGAACATCGCGTACTGGCCCGGGGCGAGTTTCTCTTTGTACTGGTCGACGTTCTGCGCGGTGATGGTGAACAGCGGCTTTTCACTGGCGAACGGGTCGGACAGGAAACCCTTGCTGTCAACGGTGCCGGCGTTTTTCGGCATGGGCTTCCAGGCCGGAATCGAACCGTCGGCGTTGCCCGCCATCTCGGCACCCATCGGCGTCAGGCTCTTGCCCAGTTTGTCGGCTTCGGCCGCAGGGACCGCCGCCATTACGCTGCTCGCCAGCAGCGAAAGCCCCAAGACACCGGCGTGGAACAGACTCTTTGTTATTTTCATATGTGTGTTCGTCCTCAAAAAACAGTGCTTAGAAGTTCACGCCGACGCTGAGTGCAACAAAGTCGCGATCATCTACGGTGGTGTACTTGCCGTCGAAGAAGTTGGTGTAGGCCAGGCTTGCGGTGTAGGTGTTCTGGTATTCGGCATCGACGCCCAGGCTCACTGCTTTACGACCTTCTTCGAAGTTGCCGCCAGGGCCAGGCGAGTAACCGTTCACGTCGTGGGACCAGGCCACGTTCGGCTTGAGGTTCACGCCGGCGAACACGTCGTTGTATTCCCAGATCGCACGACCGCGGTAGCCCCACGAAGTCGCCGTGGTGAAGCCGTCGTTATCGCAGTTGCGGCTGCGGTTGTTGGTGGCAGCGCCTGGACCAGCCCCGTTGATGGTGCTGGTGTTGAGTGCAACACAGGTGTCCAGAGCGCCCGAGGCGGGCAGACTACCCGGACCGTAGACCGGATCGCGACCATAACGAACCTCAGAGGTGCTTTCCAGGCCACCGACATGGGTCACGCCCACTTCGCCGACCAGTGTGAGACGACTGGCGCCCATGACTTGATCGAAGAAGTGCGTCAGGGTGGTCTGGAACTGGGTGACCTCTTTACGACGATAACCGTTCAGGTCGGTGCCCGGAGCGGCCGACAGCAACGAAGCGTTGGTCAACGGATTGTTCGGATTGTTGTTGCCCAAAGGACGAATGCCGGCGAACAGAATGTCGGTGGAGTTCAACTGCACCGGTGCGTTCGGACGGTAGCTGATCTCACCGCTCCACGCCGTACCGGTAGGCAGGGTGGTGGAGAAGCTCAAACCGTAGAGGCGAATGTCTTCAGGGTATTCGATGAAGTATTTCGAGTTACCCGCGACCAGCAGCGGACCCAGAGCCTGGAACGCGCCTGGCAATGCCGCCACGCCGTTGTAGACCGATTGTGGCGCACCGGTGGCGCTGAAGATCGGCGCACGGCTGTGGTAGTTCATGAAGTAGGCACCGAACTCGGTGTCCAGCGGGTCGAACATGTACTTGAAGGACGCGCCCCACTGGCCGCTGTCGCGTGCATCACGATCGCCGCCACGCTGGACCAGAACACCTTCTTCGTTGACGTTGACACCGTTGGCTGCCAACGGGCCCAACGCGATGGCTGGAATCGTCGAGCGCTTGTTCAGCACGCGCAGGTTGTTGTCGCAACCGTCGGCGACGATGTCTGGTTGAGAGAAGAACGTGCCGCAGTTGTCGACAACGGTCTGGTCCCATTCCAGCTGGTAGAACGCTTCGGCCGAAAGGTTTTCGGTCAGGCTCTGGGACACATAGAACATGTTGACCGGGATCAGGCCTTCCTTGATCTCGGCACCGGGACGACGGAACGCAGACACGTCAATCGGGTTGATCGAGTTGATGCCGCCGCCGATGAATGTACTTTCACCCCAGCTCACGACCTGCTTGCCCAGACGCACGGAGCCCGGCTCATCGGCAACGGTGTAGTTGTGGTAGATGAAGGCGTCGAGGATTTGCCCGCCGGAGGACTTGGCGCCCTCTTTGCGGCCGTCGTTTTCGACGTTCTTGAATTCCAGGTTGGTATCTTGCAGCGCGAAGTCGTACCAGTATTTGCCCCGGACAAACACGCCGGTGTCGCCGTATTTCAATTCAAGGTCATGGATGCCCTTGAAGATCTTCGAGAACGCTTGCCCGCTCTTGAAGTTCAGGTGACCGTCATCGGAGGTCTGGGACAGGCCATGCCCGCCGTTGTTGACGCCGATCAGGTTCTTGTTCGGCTGTTGGGTCGAGATACTCATACCCAGGGACAGCGACGAGTCGAACTGACCTTCGATTTCACCAACGTTGAAACTGACGCCGAATGCAGGCCCGGCGAGCGAAGAGGCGAGACTGACCGCCAGGGGCAATTTCGCCCGGCGCCAGAACTTGTTTACTGATGTCATCGACGCTACTCCATGTGCATTATTGTTATGGCAGTGAGCACTTCTAAAAACGTTGTGGGTGACGGGGAGCCAAGGCGTCCCGAAGTCACTCCAAAATTGCATCGCCCCGTTTTGTGCGTTTGCTCCGTTCTTAAAAATCCTTGAGCGGACTATAGCCAGCAGGTAGTAGAGCTTGATCCCTCTAAAGTGTGATTTGCAGCTGCCGGCCACTCTGGAACAGTCCTTTCGCCAGTCCGACACATGTCGGCACGGCAAGGATGGCTGAAAATTCGGATTACACAAGCCAAGCGCTTGCTTGGTGGGGCTGGCGTGCCCTTTCGGGCACACCGGAGGACGCTTAAAGCGTCGAGAGGAACGCGCTGTTGTTGGCCTGCCATTCAGTGATGTCGAGGCGGATGCGCTTCTTGTCGAGCTTGCCGACGCTGGTCTTGGGAATTTCAGTAACAAGGGCAATCTGGCTAGGAATGGCCCACTTGCTCAGGTGCCCCAATTCCACGAACGGCTTGAGGTGTTCCTTGAGTTCCCGGGCCCCGATCTCATGCCCTTCGCGAAGCACCAGCAGAGCGAACGGGCGCTCGCCCCACTGCGGATCGGCGATGCCCACCACTGCTACTTCGCGTACCGAAACGTGGCGACTGATCAAGTCTTCGAGGTCCGGGGACGAGATCCACTCGCCACCGGTCTTGATCACGTCCTTGATGCGGTCTCGAATGTCGATCACGCCCATGGCATCCAGCGTCGCCACGTCGCCGGTATGCAGCCAGCCTCCGGCCCAGAGCTCGGCGCCCTTCTGCGGTTCGTTGAAATAGCCTTCGGTGAGCCATGGCGCACGCAGCACGAGCTCGCCCTGGGTCTCGCCATCGGCGGGCAGGAAATTGCCGTCGGTGTCGACGATCGCCGCTTCCACCAAGGGCCCCGGCACGCCGGCCTTGATGCGATAGGTGGTGCGTTCGTCTTCGCTGCCGGCCATCAACTCATCATTGAGGTGAGCACACGACACCAGCGGCCCGGTTTCCGACATGCCGTAAGCCGCGGTCAACTGGATGCCCTTGCTCTTGGCCGCTTCGTACAGCGTACGGTTGAGCGCACTGCCGCCGATGACGATTTTCCAGCCGCCGAAATCCGTGCCTTGCGCCGCTTTGGCGTTGAGGATCATTTGCAGAATGGTCGGTACGCAATGGGAAAAGGTGACCTTCTCCTTGTGCCACAGCTCCACCAGGTATTCCGGGTCGTAGCGGCCGGGATACACCTGCTTGAGCCCGAGCATGGTCGCCACATACGGCAAGCCCCAGGCATGCACATGGAACATCGGGGTGATCGGCATGTACACGTCGCTGGTGCCCAGCAGGCGCACGCTGTCGATGGAGCCCATGATGGTCGACACGCCCATGGTGTGCAGGACCAGTTGCCGGTGGGTGAAATACACACCTTTGGGGTTGCCGGTGGTACCGGTGGTGTAGAACGTGGTCGCGACGGAGTTTTCGTCGAAGTCCTGGAAGTCGTATTGCGCACTGGCAGCCGCCAGCAGTTGCTCGTACTCGCCGATCAGGTTCGGCAGATCGGCGGTTTTCTCCGGCAGATCAGTCAGCAGCAGGGTTTTCTCGACCGTGGTCAAGTGCCCGGCAATCGCCTGGTAAAGCCCCACGAACTCGCTGTTGACCAGTACAAAGCGGTCCTCGGCGTGGTTCATGGTGTAGAGGATCTGTTCCGGCGACAGGCGCACGTTGATCGTGTGGATTACCGCGCCGATCATCGGGATGGCGAACATGCATTCCAGGTAGCGATGGCTGTCCCAGTCCATCACCGCCACCGTATCCCCGGCCTTGACCCCGGCGGCCGTCAGCACGTTGGCCAGCCGCGCGACCCGTTCGATCAGGGTCGGATAGCTGTAGCGCAACTGGTCGCGGTAAATGATCTCGCGGGTTTTCTCATAACGAGCGCCGGACATCAGCAGCCGCTTGATCAGCAGCGGATACTGGTAAGCGCCTTCGGCTGGGGGGATAACGCGAGTCTGCAACATATGAATCCCTTTTCTGGCTGCACGGTGTTGGCTGAATAAAAGCACTTTAGTGCCCTTCAATGTCAGCCAAATCAGCCAAAGGAATGATTTGCAGAGCCGTACAAATGCTAGCTTTGCGCCAGCATTTGCAGGATGTCGAGGATCAGCCCGCTATCAATGCATCTCGGTGAACGCGAGTTTCACGCCGATGGCGATCAGCACCACGCCCATGGTGCGGTCGAACCAGTGGCCCATGCGGGCGAAACCGGCGCGCACACGCTGTTGGCTGAACAGCCGCGCCACCAGGCAAAACCACAGCGCCGTCGCCGCCGCGAGATAGACCCCGTAACCGGCTTGCACCGCCAACGGCGTATGCGGGTTGATCACCACGGTGAACAACGACAGGAAGAACAGCGTGGCTTTCGGGTTCAGGCCGTTGGTCACAAAACCGGAGGTGAACGCGCCCCGGGCGGTGCGCTCGCCGGTTTCCTTGTGCAAGTTGTCATCGACAGCCTTGGCCGGTTGCGCGCGCAGGGCCTTGTAGCCGATGTACAGCAGGTACGCGGCGGCGGCCCATTTCAGCGCGTTGAACAGTACGATCGACTGGGACACGATCAGGCCGATGCCCAGCAGCGAATAGCCGACGTGCAGGAAAATGGCGGTGCCGACGCCCAGCGCCGTCCACGTGCCGGCGCGCCGACCGTGGGTCACGCTTTCACGCACCACCACGGCAAAGTCCGGGCCGGGACTGGCCACGGCGAGCAAGTGAATCAGGGCAACGGTCAAGAACTCTGTCCAGTACATGGGGGCTCCTTTGGGGCAGATCGGTCGAAAAGAAAAATGTCAGGCTGACAACATCCCTGTAGTAGCTGGCGAAGCCTGCGTTCGGCTGCACAGCCGTCGTGAAATCAGGCACCGCGCTCTTACAGAAAGTCCGCATGTTCCGGGTTTACGACTGCTGCGCAGCCGAACGCAGGCTTCGCCAGCTGCTACGGGGGGGCGGTGCTTCATCGCATAGCGCGTCAACTTCGCCACTTGGTGCACTGCGTAACCATTTGTTTCATCTGATAGGCTCGGCAGATTACGCCTTCAGTTCAATGCACAAAAGGTACAGTTGATGACGAACTCTCGCCGCGCCGTTTTCCTCGACCACCCGTCCCTGGACCTTGGCGACCTCGACCTCAACCCGTTGCGTGATTGCTTCGACGACTTGCAACTGTTCGCGCAGACCCTGCCAGATCAAGTGATCGAACGCCTCAAGGGCGCCACGGTGGCCATCAGCAACAAGATCCTGATCAACGCCGACGCCATCGCCGCCAGCCCCGACCTGAAGCTGATCCTGATCACCGCCACCGGCACCAACAACGTCGATCTCGCGGCCGCCCGCGCCCATGGCGTTACCGTTTGCAACTGCCAGGGTTACGGCACGCCGTCGGTGGCGCAGCACACGATCATGTTGCTGCTTAACCTGGCGACGCGCTTGGCCGATTATCAAAAAGCCGTGGGTGAAGGTCGCTGGCAGCAGGCGAAACAGTTCTGTCTGCTCGATTACCCGATCGTCGAACTGGAAGGCAAAACCCTCGGATTACTCGGCCATGGCGAACTCGGCGGCGCCGTCGCACGACTGGCCGAAGCATTCGGCATGCGCGTGCTGCTGGGTCAGATCCCGGGGCGCCCTGCCCGGCCGGATCGTTTGCCGCTGGATCAACTGTTGCCGCAGATCGACGCCCTCACCCTGCACTGCCCGCTCAACGAACACACCCGCCACTTCATCGGCGCCCGTGAACTGGCCTCGATGAAACCCGGCGCCTTCGTGGTCAATACCGCGCGCGGTGGTTTGATCGATGAGCAGGCGCTGGCCGATGCCCTGCGCAACGGTCATCTGGGCGGCGCGGCCACCGACGTACTGAGCGTAGAGCCACCGACGGCGGGCAATCCTTTGCTGGCCGATGACATCCCGCGCTTGATCGTCACCCCGCACAACGCCTGGGGCAGTCGCGAAGCACGACAGCGAATCGTCGGGCAGTTGACCGAAAACGCGCAGGCTTTCTTCAGCGGTACAGCGCTGCGGGTCGTCAGTTGATAAACTGCCGCACTTTTTTCAAGGAGCAGAGTATGGATCCGCGCAGTGAAGTACTGCTTCGTCAGCCCGAGTTATTCCAGGGTTCGGTGTTGTTGGCCGGTTTGCCCGCCGACGATCTGCTGGGCCGACTGCCCGCTGCCCATGGTTGGTGCTGGCACGCCGGCGACCAGGCCGCGCTGGACGCCCGTTTCGCCGAGCGCAGCCATTTTGGTGTGAACGCCCCCGAGCGTGCGTTTGAAACCGCCGTGGTGTTTTTGCCCAAGTCCAAGGACCTGACCGATTACATCCTCAACGCCCTCGCCTCGCGCCTGGCCGGCCGTGAACTGTATCTGGTCGGTGAAAAACGCAGCGGCATCGAAGGCGCCGCCAAACAACTGAACCCGTTCGGCAAGCCGCGCAAACTCGACAGCGCCCGTCATTGCCAGCTCTGGTTGGTCACCGTGGCCAACGCGCCAGAAGCCAAGTCGCTGGAAAGCCTAGCGCAGACCTATGAACTGCCACTGGCTGAAGGGCCATTGAAAGTCATCAGCCTGCCGGGCGTGTTCAGCCACGGTCGGCTGGATCGCGGCAGCGCACTGCTGCTGGAGCATCTGGACAAGCTGCCGAGCGGCCACTTGCTGGACTTCGGTTGCGGCGCGGGCGTGTTGGGCGCGGCGGTGAAGCGTCGTTATCCGCACAATCAGGTGACCTTGCTCGACGTCGATGCGTTTGCCGCGGCCAGCAGTCGCCTGACCCTGGCGGCCAATGGTCTGGAAGCCGAGGTGATTACCGGCGACGGGATCGACGCTGCACCGATGGGTTTGAGTGCGATTTTGAGCAACCCGCCGTTCCATGTCGGGGTCCATACCGATTACTTCGCTACAGAGAACTTGCTGCGAAAAGCGGCCAAACATCTGAAAAACGGCGGCGAGCTGCGGCTGGTCGCCAACAGCTTCCTGAAGTACCAACCACTGATCGAAGAGCACCTCGGCGTGTGTGCAATCAAGGCCGAGGGACAGGGTTTCCGAATCTACCGGGCCAAACGCGGCTGACAAATAAGTGCTTGCCTAACGGATTTTGCCTAGGCAGAATCCGCTCCGTCCTAGGGGAGTAGTCTCCCACGAGCGCCATGCTCGTCCGGCATACGTCAACATACTTGGTCCTCAGACCATGGCGTATGCGACCCAAGCGTCCGCATCAGACGGTACGCAGGGTTTGACAAGACCTATGACACGAACACCTTACCCGGGGCGGGAAGGCTGTACGTGTCATAGCCGTGTCGACCCGCCCCTTAGGAAAAACCCTGATGATGCTGGATTCACTTCTCGTTCCGACCGCAATCGTTGCCTTGGCCGAAATCGGCGACAAGACGCAACTGCTCGCGCTCATTCTCGCTGCCCGCTTCCGCAAGCCATGGCCAATCATCGCCGGCATCGTCGCCGCGACCCTGGCCAACCACGCCGCCGCCGGTGCCGTCGGTGCCTGGTTCGGCAGCTTCTTCTCGAATGCGACATTGCACTGGATCCTGGCCGCCAGCTTCACCGCGACCGCGTTGTGGACCCTGGTGCCGGACAAGATGGACGATGACGTCAGCACCGCGCGCAAGTTCGGGCCTTTCCTGACCACGCTGATTGCGTTTTTCCTGGCGGAAATGGGTGACAAGACCCAGGTCGCCACCGTGATGCTGGCGGCGCAATACCCGGATCTGTGGCTGGTCATCATCGGCACCACTGCGGGCATGTTGATTGCCAACGTGCCGGTGGTGCTGGCCGGTAACTTTGCGGCGGACAAATTGCCATTGACCCTGATCCGTCGACTGGCGGCGTCGGCGTTCTTCATCCTGGCGATTGTTGCGGTGTACAAGGCGATGCAGAGCAGCGGTTGGGTTTAACCCGGCAGGTCGGTAGACCGCGATATCGTTCGTCATCGGAACGCCGCCCGGAGCCGGCTCACTGCTACAGGGTTAGTGTCGATCACAAAACCAATGTAGGAGTGAGCCGGCTCGCGATGAGGCCCTCACCGGCAATGCAAAAACATCAGGATTTACGCGCGTTCTCGTACAACGGCATCACCTTCGGAATCGCCCCTTGCAACGCCGCGGTCCGACTGCTGGACGAAGGGTGAGTGCTGAGAAACTCCGGTGGAGCCCCTTCGTCCGCCTTGCTCATTTTTTCCCACAGGGTAATCGCCGCATTCGGGTTGTAACCCGCACGTGCCGCCAGCTCCAGACCGATCAGGTCGGCTTCGTTTTCATTGGTGCGGCTGTTGGGCAAGGTCATCAACAGGTTCACGCCGTTATTCCCCACCTCGACAATCGCTGCCGGCGCACCCGCCGCTATGGCCAACTGTTGCATCAGATTCACGCCATAGGATTTGGATAACGCTTCACGGCCGTGCTCGCGCAAGGCGTGGGCGATTTCATGCCCCATCACCGCGGCCAGTTCGTCGTCAGTCAGTTGCAGTTTCTCGATCAGCCCGGTGTACACAATGATCTTGCCGCCAGGACCGCAGTTGGCGTTGAGCTCATCATTTTTGATCAGGTTGACCTCCCACTGCCATTGCGCCGCATCCGGGCGAAACGTCGGCGCCTGGGCGATGAGCCGATCGGCAATTGCTTGAACACGCGCGGCCTCGGTACTGGTCTTGTCGAGGATGTTTTTGTTGGTCGCATCCCCCACGGTCTGCTTGTAGTCCTGCGCGTAAGCCTGATTGACCTGTTCACTCGACAACAAGGTGGTCATGTGTTGCTGGCGCACCACACCGACTTCACCTGCACTGGTCGTGTTGACGGTCTCGCAGCCGTTCAGCAGCAAGGCCGACCCCAACACGCACGCCACCAGAGACTTGTTCATCACGGCACTCCCATAAAGCCGTCACCCGACTCGGGACGACGGCAGTAGCAAAAAATTCATACAGCACTGACTGCCTTGCCGCACAAAGGTTCGGCACCTTTCTGATTGCGACACGGGCACGTCCAAAACAGTCATTTCACCTGCCCCCGCTCATGGCTGTCCGCCCCGCTGCCGATACACCAGCGCAGACGTCCTCTTGCGTGCGGAGCACCCATGAAATTCAAGTCGATCCAGTTTTCCGTGGCCGCCCTCGCTGGCGCCATCGTACTTAGCGTAGTCGCCGCACTGGTGCTGTACGCGTTGTTCTCCGGCGCCCGGACGCAAGACATGGTCCAGCAACGGACCCAGGCGCAATTCGAGCAAGTCATCGAACAGCGCCTGACGTCGCTGGCGCAAACCCAGGTCAGCCAGATCCAGCGTGAACTCGAAGCCCCCCTGCTGATCGCTGGCGGGCTGGTGCGGGTCAACGCCTTGATCGGCACGCAGGGGCCCGACGGCCAGCCGCTGCTGAATGTGAGCCGCGAGCAGTTGATCAGTCTGATCAAGGAAAACGTGGCCAAGAACCCGAAGATCCTCGGCACCTATATCGGCTGGGAAAAGAACGCTCTCGACCACAACGATGCCGCCTACGTCGACACCAAAGTGACCGGCATCGACGCCAGCAACGGGCGCTTCCTGCCGTGGTGGTTCCGCAACGATGATGGCACCCTCGGCCTGGACAAGCTGGTGGACGTCGACGACCAGAAAACCCTGTCCACCGGTGTGCGCGCCAGCGAGTACTACCTGTGTTCCAAGGAAACCAAAAAATCCTGCGTGATCGATCCGGCGCCTTACAAGGTCGGCGATAAAGTCGTCATGCTCGCCTCCTTTATTGAACCGATCATGCTCAACGGCGCCTTCCAGGGCATCGTCGGTGCCGACCTGTCGGTAAACTTCATTCAGGAAATGCTCCTGGGCGCGAACCAGAAACTGTACAGCGGTGCAGGGGAAATGGCGTTGATCGGCGGTAACGGCCGGATCGTGGCCTACACCAAGGACCCGAGCAAATTCGGCGAGAAGGTCAGCGACATCCTCGACAGCCAGCAGATCGCCAACATGGGCAACCTCAAGCATGGCGAAGTGACCTACACCGTCGACAAGGCCCACGACCGGATCGAGTTGTACCTGCCGTTCGGTATCGGCCAGACCGACGCGCGCTGGACCCTGATGCTGCAATTGCCACTGAATGCGGTGATGGCCGACCTGCAAAAACTCCAGGGTGACCTGAATGCACAGCGCAAATCCGACACCTTCGGCATGGCCATGGTCGGTTTGTTGATCGCCGGTATCGGCTTGCTGGTGATCTGGCTGGTGGGCCACGGCATTGCCCGGCCACTCAAGCAGATGGTGGCGATGCTCGATGACATTGCCAAAGGCGAAGGCGACCTGACGCGCCGCCTGACCAGTGATCGCGCTGACGAACTGGGCTCGATTGCCAAAGGCTTCAACACATTCCTCGCCAAGTTGCAGGCGATGATCACCCAGGTCGTGACGTCGGTGCAGAGTGTCAGCGATTCGTCGGAACACACCGCCGACATCGCCATCCGCACCAACATCGGCGTGCAGAAGCAAATGGCCGAGATCGATCAGGTGGCGACGGCGGTGCATGAAATGACCGCCACCGCCCAGGACGTGGCGCGCAATGCAACCCAGGCCGCGCAAGCCGCCAGCCATGCCGACCAGGCGGCGGCGCAGGGCATGCAGATCGTGCGGGACACCTCGAATTCGATTGGCGTGCTGGCAATAGAAATCGGCAAGGCTGTGGGTGTGGTGCAAACCCTGGCCAAGGACAGCGAAAACATCAACGCGATCCTCACGGCCATTCGCGGGATCGCCGAGCAGACCAACCTGCTGGCCTTGAACGCGGCCATCGAAGCGGCCCGTGCCGGTGAACAGGGCCGTGGTTTTGCGGTGGTGGCCGATGAAGTGCGCAACCTGGCGCAGAAAACCCAGAAGGCCACCGAAGAAATCCAGACCATGATCCAGCAACTGCAACAAGGCACCCGCGACGTGGTGCGAGTCATGGAGGACAGCCAGAACCGTACCGACGAAAGCGTGCAGCACGCGGCGAAAGCCGCCGAGGCGCTGGAGACGATTACTCAGGCGGTGTCGGTGATCAACGACATGAACACGCAGATTGCCAGTGCGGCCGAGGAACAGAGCGCGGTGGCGGATGACATTAACCGCAACGTGATCAACATTGGGCAAGTGGCCAATGAAGTGGCTGGCGGGGCAGATGAATCGAGCGCGGCGAGTGCGGACCTGACCAAGCTGGCTGAACAGCAGCGGCGGTTGATCAACCAGTTCAAGGTTTAGTGTGCAGTGATCGTTCCCACGCGTGGGAACGATCAATCAACCCGGGGTCAAACACTCCGGCGCATTCAGCTTCGGATCATTCACCAGATTCGCCAGCACCCGCTCGCGCAACGCCGCCGGTTCGCTGGCCAGCAAGGCCTGCAAGGTATGCAACGGCGTCTCCGGATCCAGCCACGCCGCCTGCCCCGCCTCGTCCAGAATCAACGGCCGACGCTGACTCGCCGCCGGCTGCGTGATCACCGCCGTGCTCAACCACACCTGCTCCTGCACCGGGTACGCTTCCCAGATCGCCGCAAAAAACAACGAAGAGCCCTCCCCCGGCGTCAGCCAGTACGGGCGTTTGCGCGTAGTGCCGCGCCATTCATAGAAACCATTGGCTGGTAGCAGGCAACGGCGCTCGCGAAAGGCCTGGCGAAACATCGGTTGCTCGGCGACGGTTTCAGCCCGGGCATGGGCCGGGGTGCGGGACAGGTCGGTCAGCCATGGTGGTGTCAGGCCCCAACGGGCGCGGGCCAGTTCACGCTGACCGTCTGCACCGGCACGCAGCATCAACACCGAATCGTTGGGGGAAATATTCCACTGGGCCTGCTGATCGGCAGGGAAACCGGGCAGGGCCGCGAAGGCGGGGTTCCAGCGAAACAAGGCATAACGTCCACACATGGGGCAACACGACTCTGAATAAAACGAACGTCAGCCTAACAGACCAGCGTGCCGGGAAAGCTTTCCGGTTCATCGCCGGGCAGCGGCAGCGCGGCATTGTACGCGGTGATCAGCTCACGGGCGTATTCGGCCTGGTCGTTATCGACGGACAACCCGAGCAGGCCGAAAATCGGCAACTCGCCCGAGCCGCCCAGCAAGTCGCGGCCCACCAGGTGCGCCTCGATGCCTTCGCTGGCGAGCATGCCTTGCAGCAATTCACCTTCCATCAGGTTTTCCGGCTCGTAGATCCGCTGCATGGGCGCCCCTCATTCGTTCTCGCTGAAGACTTCCAGAAACCAGTCTTCGCCATGAACCTGCAATACGAACGTGATCGGCCGACAACACACCTGACAGTCCTCGATGTAGGTCTGATCGCCGCCGGACAGGTCCACCGTCGTCTCGACCTCTTCACCACAATACGGACATTCATACAGTGCGCTTTCCAGCATCGCGGTCTCCCAGGTGACTTGTGCGTATAATCGCCGGTCTATTTGCAGGGCTATTTTTGTCTGGCTATTTTTTCAGACCGTGCCCTGCCGGTTTTTGATCAAAACCTTTACTTACCCTAGCCGTTTCTAACAAGAGAGCATGATGGGCGAATTCGATGCCATCCGACCTTACGACGACAGCGAAGTCCCAGCGGTACTGGACAGGTTGCTTGGCGACAAGGCGTTTCTAGATATCCTCACCCACTTCCGCTTCCCGCGTTTTGCCGGTGCTTTCGGCTGGATGCTCAAACCTCTTATAGCTCATCGGCTGCGTCGCGAGTTCGCTGGCGTGCATTCGGTGGCCACATTGCAGGACAAGGTCGAGATGTACGTCGACCACACCATCGAGCGCGCCACAGACGGTGTCACCTACACCGGCGTCGAGCAGTTCAAGTCCGGCAGCGCCTACCTGTTCATCGCCAACCACCGCGACATCGTGATGGACCCGGCCTTCGTCAACTACGCCGTGTACCACGCCGGCCTGCCGACACCGCGCATCGCGATTGGCGACAACTTGCTGCAAAAGCCGTTCGTCAGCGACCTGATGCGCCTGAACAAGAGCTTCATCGTGCACCGCTCGATCACCGGTCGCCGCGAGAAGATGGCGGCCTATCAACTGCTGTCGGCCTACATCAATCACTCGATCCGCAACGATTGCGCCTCGATCTGGATCGCCCAGGCTGAAGGCCGGGCGAAGGACGGCGACGACCGCACCGAATCGGCCATCCTCAAGATGTTCCACATGAGCCGCAAGGACGAGCCATTCGGCGAAGTCATTCAGTCGCTGAACCTCACCCCTGTGTCGATCAGCTATGAATACGACCCGTGCGATCAGGCTAAGGCCCGCGAGTTGTTCATCCGCGCCACCACCGGCAGCTACACCAAAGTGCCGGGCGAGGACGATGTGAGCATTGCCAAGGGCATCACCGGCTACAAGGGCCGGGTCCACGTGAACTTCGCCGCGCCGATCACCGAGCTGTTCGAAGACACCAAGCAATTGGCGATCGAGATGGACAAGCAAATTCTCGGTGGCTATCGCCTGTTCCCGGTGCATTACCTGGCCTACGCCCAATGGAAAGACGCCGACCCACAATTGCAGGTGCCCAAAGCGTCTGAAGTATTTGCGGCCGACGAACTGGCCAAGGCGCAGGAAGAATGGAACAAGCGCCTTGAGGGCTGCCCCGAGGAACATCGTCCGTTCCTGGTGCTGCAATATGCGACGCCGGTGCGCAATCAGTACCGGGTGAAGGCCGGGTTGCCGCTGTAAGGCTTCCGACTGGATACGACAACGGCGCCCTAGGGCGCCGTTTTCATTGCTGCAGTTTTTGCTGTCAGACCCGCGTGCTGATCCACGACACCAGCAACGCCAATCCCAGGCAGGCGAAACCGAAACGATAGAAAAAGCGGTTCATGCGCAAGGTCGCCCAATCCAGGGTCGGCTCGACGTTGGGCTGGCGCTGGCGCTGGGACACGATACTGGCCATGGCGCGCTGTTCGCGGCGACGAGTGGCGTGCAGCAGCCAACTGCCGGGGAAGGCCAGCAGCAAGGCCAGCAGATTGACCAGTTTGGCGGGATGGGCGGTAAACAGCGTCATCAAATGCAGCGACATCACGGACCTCAAACAAAACAGGTGTGGCAGGCGCCGAACCGACGACTGCGGCGCGGATTCTACCGAAAGCCTCCCCTCCTGCACCCGCTTTACGACAAATAACTGACCATTTGGCAGATTCCTGACTTGAGTCACAGCTTCGTCATCTGAATCCGTCAGTCTCCCGCACCTCGAAAACAGACATGGATATCGTCATGCTTCACGCTGAAAACCAGGATCGCCTGTACCTCATCTCCCCGAGCGACGAACAACAAAACCTTGTGGGAAGCCTCGCCTTCAATGTTCAGGACCGCCACTGGCTGGTGTATTGCGCGCTGGGCGGGCATCAACATGCGGATTTGCCGGAAGCGGATTTGTTGACCGGAGTGAGTGTGCTGGACTTCTACTCCGAAGCCGCCTGACACAACACATTCCTTGTAGGAACGAGCCTGCTCGCGAAGGCGTCGCGTCAGTCGACATCGACTTTGACTGACTCTCCGCTTTCGCGAGCAGGCTCCCACCGTTGTTCGGTGACGTAGGCATAAATGAAAAAGCCCGGGGCCATTGCTGGCTCCGGGCTTTTTTGATTCTGGCGAAAAGTTACTCGCCGAGAACCTGACCCACGGTCGGATCCTTGAACAGACGCGTCAACGCATCACTCAACACATCGCTGACCAGCTTGGTGTTGGTTTCCTGGTTCGGTGCCATGCCGAAACGCTGGTCCAGGGATGCGCCGTAACGACCGCTGTAACGACGATTGGCGTTCTGCACATCGGAGCGAAAGGTCGCGCCGATGGTCGCTTCAGTCACGTACATGCCTTCTTTAGGCGACTGATATTTCAGCTCGGCCAGGGTCACGGTGATTTGCGGTGCGTTCGGTGCATTGTTGGTCGGGGTAAAGCCCAGCAACCGCACGGCCGCTTCGGCCTGCGCCTGCAGCTTCGGCAGAATCTGTGCGCCCTGCACGGTGATCGCGCTGGTTTCCGGGTACAGGCCGCCGCGCGTGCCCAGCGTTGGCGACGGACGACCGTCGACCACGCGCACCACCACTGGCTGGCCATGGCCGACCGGCGCCAGCTGAGTGGTCAGCTTGGGCTCAGGGTTCAGTTGTTGCGGGCTGTGGGCGCAGCCGACGAGGGTCAAACTGGTCACAGTGATTAAACCGAACAACAGGCGTTGCAACATGCGCTTCTCTCCAGAATCAGGCACAAACAGGCTTGCAGTATAGCGGTGGGCCACTGCGGCGAACCAGTGGCCTTCAATCAATACTGAAATGTCTGACAAACCCTTGGGAAAGCGGTTCCTGTCACACATCTGTCATCGCTCATACACTGGCACGTAACGGCTAGTGGGCAAACTCCACTGCAGTCCCCCATCAGGTACTTCGCCATGCGCTACCTCATCTCATTGTTCGCGCCACGCCCGTTGCACCGTTGCTTTGCCCTGCTCGACAGCAATGGTCATTGCCAGGCGTTCAAGCAGTGCAGCCTCCAGCCGATGGGCGATAGCTGGGTCGAAATCGAAGAAATCCGCCTCAACTGGCTGCATCAGCCTCTGCCCCCTAGCGCCCGCGTGAGCACCCGCCAGCCACGCGCACGGGTGCAACATCTGTTGACCACCTGACCGAACGCCTAATAAAAGTCATTAAACACGTCCATTTCCCTGCGTTTCTTAGATACAATCTCCCCCCGATTATAAGGACGTCTCCTGATCGGGCCTCGCAGCATCGTCAATGCCTTGGTATTGACACCCCGCACCGCCCACAGAGAGCCGCCCACACAGATCGAGTGAAGCTGGCGCGCTTGCTGTTCCCTGAGCAAAAACCCCGCTTTTCGCGAATCTGCAGAGCTGTCATTACGCTCGGTCACTGAGCTGTTTGCCCGTTTTGCCTGCCATGTACCCCATGACGGCAATCCATCCGGGCACGGTGCCAGGCTGGGACAGCCCTTTTTTGAGGTTCACGTCTTCAAAAGAGCGTGAAAAAAACGGGTTTTCACAACTTCACAAGAGTGTGGCGAGCAAATGAATAGTTTTGCGTCTGAACATGCACCATTAGCGTCTGAAACAGCCCAACGACACAGGACCGAGCGTTCCTCGAATACCGGAGCCTGAAGCCTGTCCGCTACGGATTTGGTTGCACAAACGGATGTATCGACCATAAGTCGAATTGCCAGTCGCGCGTTCAAATGAGTTCATAGACCTCATTGACCCGGCCGGTAGCGTCCGTCGAAGTTGCAAAAAATTGCGAAGATTCGGACATGGCGATACTGACCATGAGTACCAGGGGCCTCACTGACACGCCCCGGAACGCCTGGCAGCCATGCCGACAATTTGGTGCTGCAGATTTTGGAGACGCGTTAAATGGCGCATAACGAAGCAGTCGACGTAGTACTGGTTGGGGCCGGCATCATGAGTGCCACCCTGGCGGTACTGCTCAAAGAGCTCGACCCCGCGATCAAGCTGGAAGTCGTCGAGCTGATGGATTCCGGTGCTGCGGAGAGTTCCAACCCGTGGAACAACGCCGGTACCGGTCACGCCGGGCTGTGTGAGCTCAACTACACGCCACAGGCGGCTGATGGCACCGTCGACATCAAGAAAGCCGTGCACATCAACACTCAGTTCGAGGTGTCGAAGCAGTTCTGGTCCTACCTGACCAAGAAAGGCACGTTCGGCTCCTGCAAGTCGTTCATCAGCCCGGTGCCGCACCTGAGCTTCGTGCAAGGTGACAGCGGCGTTTCCTTCCTCAAGGAACGCTTCAAGGTGCTGAGCAAGCACCACGCCTTCGCGGACATGGAATACACCGAAGACAAAGCCAAGATGGCCGACTGGATGCCGCTGATGATGCCGGGCCGTCCGGCCGACGAAGTCGTCGCTGCAACCCGCGTGATGAATGGCACAGACGTCAACTTCGGCGCCCTGACCAA
Source organism: Pseudomonas sp. S2_B07 (assembly GCF_054668435.1). Classification (NCBI taxonomy): domain Bacteria; kingdom Pseudomonadati; phylum Pseudomonadota; class Gammaproteobacteria; order Pseudomonadales; family Pseudomonadaceae; genus Pseudomonas; species Pseudomonas sp. S2_B07. The sequence goes on along the minus strand of NZ_CP162769.1, from coordinate 4,746,916 downwards.
TCAACTGCTCAAGCACCTGACCAGCGCGCCCGACGCACAGGTCAAGTACTGCAAGCGCGTGACCGGCCTGAAGCGCAACAACGGCGGCTGGACTGTCAGCATCAAGGACGTCAACAGCGGCAACACCCGTGACGTCGACGCGAAATTCGTCTTCCTCGGCGCTGGCGGCGCGGCATTGCCGCTGTTGCAGGCTTCGGGTATCGAAGAAAGCAAAGGCTTCGGCGGCTTCCCGATCAGTGGCCAATGGCTGCGTTGCGACAACCCGGAAGTGGTCAAGCACCACCAGGCCAAGGTGTACAGCCAGGCCGCCGTGGGTTCGCCACCGATGTCTGTGCCGCACCTGGACACCCGTGTCGTCGATGGCAGCAAGTCCCTGTTGTTCGGACCTTACGCCGGGTTCACCACCAAGTTCCTCAAGCACGGTTCCTTCATGGACCTGCCGATGTCGGTTCGCGCCGGCAACATCGGTCCGATGCTGGCCGTGGCGAAAAACAACATGGACCTGACCAAGTACCTGGTCAGCGAAGTGATGCAATCGATGGAACAGCGTCTGGAATCCCTGCGTCGCTTCTACCCGGAAGCGAAAGCCGAAGACTGGCGCCTGGAAGTGGCCGGCCAACGGGTTCAGATCATCAAGAAAGACCCGAAAAAGGGCGGCGTCCTGCAGTTCGGTACCGAACTGGTCGCGGCCAAGGACGGTTCCCTTGCAGCACTGCTTGGCGCTTCCCCAGGTGCTTCGGTGACGGTTTCGATCATGCTTGAGCTGATCGAAAAATGCTTCCCGACCAAAGCGTCTGGTGAGTGGGCGGCCAAACTGGCGGAAATCTTCCCGGCTCGGGAAAAGGTTCTGGAGACCGACGCAGCGCTGTATCGCAAGATCAATGCGCACAACAACGTCGCGCTGGAACTGGTTGAAGCCAGTAATGAGACCGAAAGCTACGCTTGATTCGGCCCCATAAAAAACGCCCCGTTCTCAGTGAGAGCGGGGCGTTTTTTTATGGCCGCGGAAACGGATGATCCGGGTTATTCAGGGCAACAGTTTAACCGCGGGCCTTGGCGATCAGCTCGATGTAGTCGGCCGCGTTGCGCTGATCCTTGATCAGGGCGACGAAGTCATTGCCGTGCTCATCCTTACCGTCCAGGTCCAGGCCAGCCTCGACGAAAAACGTCAGAAAACGCTCGAAGTCATCGATGCGCAGGCCGCGGTAAGCCTTGATCAACTTGTGCAGCGACGGCGAAGTGGCGTCGACTGGCTCGAAATCGAGGAACAACTTGATCTGCTCGTCGCCGATCTCGTCACCAATCACTTGTTTCTTATCTTTACGCATTGCCGACTCCAGCTCGCAGACATTACACGGGGCGGGCAGTTTACCCCTGCCCGGGCACAAGGCTCAACGCGGACGAACAGCACCGGTATGCAGATCAGCCCAGACATGGCCGTTGGCATAGCTCAGGAACTGGCAATACACCGTGTCATTGCGCAACAAGTCGATTACCACACGGTACTGCGCCATCGGGTAAAACAGCGTCAGGGTTTTGCTTTTGTCGTCGTAGATCGGCTTTTTCAGGCTTTTGCTTTCGCCATCGAAGTTGACCAGTACCTGGCTGATGCTCGCGCCCTTATTCAAGGATTTGCCCTTGAGGCGGATCATCACCGGTGACGTGACCGGAATCGGCTGTTGATTGGACTGACGCTGACTGCCGATCACCACTGAATACTCGGTGACCTGCAACAGCTGTTGCTGCTCAGGCTCCGCGTCGCGCAGGGTCAGGTCGTCGGGCGGTAAAAACTGCGCATGCATCGGCGCCGGCGCGGCCGCCAGAGGCAGGCTGAGGCTCAACAACAGGGCGGCACAGCTGCGGATCAAAAGGCTCATCACGAGCTCCGAAGGCGAGGCCGGATACTCTAGCATGAGGATCAACCGTGTGATTTGGCGATATAGGTCAATACTTCGCAGTAACAGGCTGGCCATGCTGGACGAGCTTTCAGCCGTCGTTCAACAGTGCATCGCCTTCTAGGAAGTGTTCATGACGTTCTCCGTACTCCCGTTGTTCGCGGCCTGGCGTCAGACCTGGCGCGCCGGCTATACCCTCAGACGCTTACGTGGCGACATCAGTGCCGGGTTAACGGTAGGGATTATCGCCATCCCGCTGGCCATGGCCCTGGCGATTGCCGTCGGTGTCCCGCCCCAGCAAGGGTTGTATACGGTACTGATCGCTGCGCCCCTGATCGCCCTGACAGGCGGTTCGCGTTTCAATGTCAGCGGGCCGACCGCCGCGTTCGTGGTCATTCTGCTGCCCATCACCCAACAATATGGCCTGGGCGGCCTGCTGCTCTGCACCCTGCTCGCCGGCATCATCCTCATTGCCCTGGGGCTGATTCGAGCCGGGCGGTTGATTCAGTACATTCCTTATCCGGTCACCCTGGGCTTTACCGCCGGGATCGGCATTGTCATTGCCACCCTGCAATTGAAGGATTTGCTGGGCCTGAACACCGCCGGCCATGCAGAACACTACGTCGAACAGCTGGGCGTGTTGATTCTGGCGTTGCCCAGCGCCCGGCCAGGGGACGGGATCATCGGCATCACATGCCTGGCAGTTCTTATTGTCTGGCCAAAGTGGGTGCCGAGGATTCCGGGGCATCTGATAGCGCTGACCGTCGGCGCGCTCCTGGGGTTGGCGCTGGAGCACAACGGGATGGCGGTGGCGACATTGGGTGAACGTTTCAGCTACATGGTCGAGGGCGTCAGCCATCCCGGCATTCCGCCGTTCCTGCCACGCTTTGATTGGCCGTGGAATCTGCCCGGTCCCGACGGCCAACCTCTGCACCTTTCTTATGACTTGATCCGCCAATTGATGGCGCCGGCGTTCGCCATTGCCATGCTCGGCGCTATCGAATCCTTATTGTGTGCGGTGGTGACAGATGGCATGACCGGCAGCAAACACGACCCCAACGCAGAACTGCTGGGCCAGGGCCTGGGCAACCTGATCGCACCGCTGTTCGGCGGCATTACTGCCACAGCAGCCATTGCCCGAAGTGCCACCAACGTGCGCAGCGGAGCCTTTTCGCCACTGGCCGCCATTATTCACAGCGCAGTGGTGCTGATGGCAATACTCGTCCTCGCACCGCTTTTCAGCTACCTGCCGATGGCTGCACTGGCCGCGTTGCTGATAATGGTGGCATGGAACATGAGCGAGGCCCGCCACGTGCTGCATACCTTGCGCATCGCGCATCGCGCCTCGCAGCGATGTGCTGGTCTTGCTGACCTGCCTGAGCCTGACGGTGTTGTTCGACATGGTGATGGCCGTCGCCGTCGGCCTGCTGCTGGCCGCCGGGTTATTCATCAAGCGCATGAGCGACCTCACCGACACCGCCGAACTCCCCCCCGCCTACCATCAGGCCCTGCAGGACATGCCGGAGCATGTTCGCTGCTATGCGATACGCGGGCCACTGTTCTTCGGCGCGGCTGAAAAAGCCCTGGGGGTGCTACGCAAATTCAACCCGGAGGTCAAAGTGGTGATCGTCGAGATGAGCGCCGTGCCGATGCTGGACATGACGGCGCTGGCGGCCTTCGACAATATCCTGAGGGATTACCGCACGGACGGCATCGGCCTGATTCTGGTGGCGACCGCTCCACGGGTGCGCCTGAAGCTCAGGCGCGCGGGCATCCATCGGGAACAGCGTAAGCTGGCCTACGTGAACAACCTGGAACAGGCTCGTCGCAAAAGCGAACGCTGGCTGGCCGGGGAAAATTGAGGGTACGGCTCAATCAAACTGCGCGCGCATCCACGCCTGATACTCGGCCACACCCGGCTCGCCTTCACGCGGTGCCCACGGAGCAAGCTCACCTTCACCGACCGGCCGATAAGGGCCGGCTTTGCACTCGAACATCACGCTGTCGGCTTCCAGCACGACCAGACCATGAAACACGCCGTGAGGAAGATCGACGCCCACCGATTCGCCAGCCGCTTGCAGAACGCGCGTGTGGATAACGCCTCCAGACTCATCAAAAATCAACAGACCGAGACGCCCCCGCAGCACCAACAGCGTTTCCGCCTTGTCATCACTCAGATGCCGATGAGGGGGAATATACGTACTTGGCTGCAAACCCACGGCCATGCGATGGCACGGTTCCTCCATCCGATGAAAGTTGTGATGCTGGCGCCCGCGCGGATTGTCCGCAGCTTTCTCGGCCAATTCGGTGAATAACGTTTGATCAAGAAAGCTCGGCGTGGCCAATGATTACATCCCTTTAACAGCAAAAATTCCGTTGGCATTACGCCAGTAACCCTTGTAGTCCATGCCGTAACCGAAAATGTAACGGTCGATGCACGGCAGGCCGACGAAATCGGCTTTCAGGTCCGGACGAGCCTTGCGGTCGTGGTCCTTGTCGATCAGCACGGCGGTGTGCACTTTGCGCGCGCCGGCGTGTTTGCAGAAGTCGATGATCGCGCCCAGGGTGTGACCTTCATCGAGGATGTCGTCGATGATCAGCACGTCACGATCGATGAACGACACTTCCGGCTTGGCTTTCCAGAACAGGTCGCCGCCGCTGGTTTCGTTGCGATAGCGGGTGGCGTGCAGGTAAGAAGCTTCCAGCGGGAAGTGCAGGTGCGTCAGCAGCTTGCCGGAGAAAATCAGGCCGCCGTTCATCACACAGAACACCACCGGGTTGGAATCCGCCAGTTGATCGTTGATTTGTGCACCGACGCGGGCGATGGCCGCCTCGACTTCAGCTTCGGTGTACAGGCAGTCAGCCTCTCGCATGATTTGACGGATATGCTCGAGATCAGCGGACATGGCGCTCTCCAAGGGGGGTGGCGGACAGGAAAAGCGGGCAAAGGTACGCATCCCGCACGGCCAGATCAAGCGTTTGTGGACTAACGTACTGTATGTCTATAGGACAACACCCTCGGATAGATTAATCTAGGCCGGTTTTTTTGCCCGCCGCCGGAGCCTTTCCCATGCCCATCCTCGAGATCCGCCACCCGCTGATCCGTCATAAACTTGGCCTCATGCGCCGTGCAGATATCAGCACCAAGAATTTCCGTGAGCTCGCTCAGGAAGTCGGCGCCCTGCTGACCTATGAAGCCACCAAAGACCTGCCGCTGGAAGCCTACGACATTGAAGGCTGGTGCGGCACCGTGTCGGTCGAGAAAATCGCCGGCAAGAAGATTACTGTAGTCCCGATCCTGCGCGCCGGTATCGGCATGCTCGAAGGCGTGCTGAGCCTGATCCCGGGCGCCAAGGTCAGCGCCGTGGGCGTAGCCCGCAACGAACAGACCCTGCAGGCCCACACCTACCTGGAAAAACTGGTCCCGGAAATCAACGAGCGCCTGGCGATGATCATCGACCCGATGCTCGCTACCGGCAGCTCCATGGTCGCCACCATCGACCTGCTGAAAAAAGCCGGCTGCCGCGACATCCGCGCCATGGTGCTGGTCGCCGCGCCGGAAGGCATCGCCGCCGTGGAGAAGGCTCACCCGGACGTGACCATCTACACCGCCTCCATTGATGAAAAACTGAACGAACACGGTTACATCATTCCGGGCCTGGGCGATGCCGGTGACAAAATCTTCGGCACCAAGCAGAAGGACGCTTGAGCATGCAGCAAGAGTTCAACGATCCGCTCTGGCGCACGGTGCTGTCGGGTGCACAGATGCTGTTCGTGGCCTTCGGCGCCCTGGTGTTGATGCCGCTGATTACCGGCCTCGACCCGAACGTCGCGTTGTTCACTGCGGGCCTGGGGACGATTCTGTTTCAGATCGTCACCGGGCGTCAGGTGCCGGTGTTCCTGGCGTCGAGCTTTGCCTTCATCACCCCGATCATTCTCGCCAAGGGCCAATTCGGCCTCGCCGCGACCATGGGCGGCGTGATGGCGGCCGGTTTCGTCTACACCTTTCTCGGACTGGCCGTGAAGATCAAAGGCACCGGGTTCATCGACCGCTTGCTGCCACCGGTGGTGATTGGTCCGGTGATCATCTCCATCGGCCTGGCCATGGCGCCGATTGCCGCCAACATGGCAATGGGCAAGGCCGGCGACGGCACTGAGCTGATTCATTACCAGACGGCGATGCTGATCTCGATGCCGGCGCTGCTGACCACCCTGATCGTTGCGGTGTTCGGCAAAGGCATTTTCCGCCTGGTGCCGATCATTTCCGGCGTGCTGGTCGGTTTTGCCATGGCCTTCTATTTCGGCGTCGTGGATACCGCGAAGATTGCCGCGGCCCCGTGGTTTGCGATTCCGCACTTCACCGCGCCGGAGTTCAACTGGCAGGCGATTCTGTTCATCGTTCCGGTAGCGTTGGCCCCGGCCATCGAGCACATCGGCGGCGTGATTGCCGTCGGTAGCGTGACCGGCCGCGATTACCTGAAGAAGCCCGGCCTGCACCGCACCCTGCTCGGCGATGGCATTGCCACCACCGCAGCCGGCCTGTTCGGCGGTCCACCCAACACCACGTACGCCGAAGTGACGGGCGCGGTGATGCTGACCAAGAACTACAACCCGAAAATCATGACCTGGGCGGCGATCTTCGCCATCAGCCTGGCGTTCATCGGCAAGTTCGGCGCGCTGTTGCAAAGCATTCCGGTGCCGGTGATGGGCGGGATTCTCTGCCTGTTGTTCGGTTCGATTGCGGCCGTGGGCATGAACACGCTGATTCGCCACAAGATCGATCTGGGCGAAGCGCGCAATCTGGTGATTGTGTCGGTGACCCTGGTGTTCGGGATTGGCGGTGTGCTGGTCGGCACCGGGACTGGCCCGGACGACTTCGGCCTCAAAGGCATCGCGCTGTGCGCGGTGGTGGCGATTGCGCTGAACCTGTTGCTGCCGGGGAATGACAGCTGGAAGCACAAGAAGGCGGATGAGCCGCTTCTGTAACAGCTGATCCTGTGGCGAGGGAGCTTGCTCCCGCTGGGTCGCGAAGCGGCCCCAAAATCTCGCAGTTAATGAAGATTTTGTGAGTGCTGCGCACTCAAACGGGAGCAAGCTCCCTCGCCACAGTTTGTCTTCTTACAACGCCAACGGCGCCCTTTCACACAAGGCACTCAACGCCCGCGCCCACTGCGGATCATCGTTGAGGCAAGGTACCAGCACCAATTCCTCGCCCCCCGCCTCGCGGAACAATTCCTTCCCGCGATCACCGATTTCCTCAAGCGTCTCGATGCAATCGGCAACGAACGCGGGGCACATCACTAGCACCTTCTTCACGCCCATTCCCGCCAGCTCATCGAGGCGCGCTTCGGTGTAGGGTTCGATCCATTTCGCCCGGCCCAAACGCGACTGAAACGACACTGACCATTTACCGTCCGGCAGCCCCAGCCGTTTGGCAAACTCGGAGGCAGTACGCAGGCATTGGGCGCGGTAGCAGGTCGCCAATACTTCTGGCGAAGCGTTCTGGCAGCAATTATCGCTTTTGAAGCAATGATGGCCGGTAGGGTCGATCTTGGTCAGGTGCCGCTCCGGCAAACCGTGGAAGCTCAGCAACAGGTGATCGTAATCCTGCTGCAAATAAGGCTTCGCGCTGGCGACCAACGCGTCGAGGTATTCCGGTTGATCGTAAAAAGGCTGGAGAACCGAAAACTGTACGTCGAGCTGCTTCTCACGCACTACCCGCCTGGCTTCCTCAATCACCGTCGTCACGGTGCTGTCGGCGAACTGAGGATAAAGCGGAGCGAGCGTGATTTTTTTGTGGCCCTGGGCGGCCAGCTGAACCAGTTTCGTCTCAATCGACGGCTCACCGTAGCGCATCGCCAGCTCTACCGGCCCATGGCTCCACTGGGCAGTCATGGCCTGTTGCAGGCGACGGCTGAGTACCACCAGGGGAGAGCCCTCCTCCCACCAGATCGACGCGTAGGCGTGGGCTGACTGCTCCGGGCGTTTGATCAGGATCAGCGACACCAGCAAGCGTCGCACCGGCCATGGCAGGTCGATCACATACGGGTCCATCAAAAATTGATTGAGGTAGCTGCGCACATCCGCCACCGAGGTGGAGGCCGGTGAACCCAGGTTAACCAGAAGCAATGCGTGATCGGTCATGCAACGTCCTATTTCAAAGGCGGCTGGACAGGTCGTCCAGGGCCGCGCGCAAATCGGTGAACTGGAAAGTGAAACCCGCGTCCAGCGCGCGAACCGGCAGGGCCTTCTGCCCACCCAGCAACAACAACGACAACTCGCCAAGCCCCACTTTCAACGCCAGGGCTGGCATGGGCATGAACGCCGGGCGGTGCAGCACGCTGCCCAACGTCTTGGCAAATTCGCGATTGCGCACCGGTTTTGGCGCGCAGGCATTATAAGGACCGCTAGCGTCATTCTGATGCAGAAGAAAATCAATCAGGGCGATTTGATCGTTGATATGAATCCATGGCATCCACTGCCGACCGCTACCGATCGGCCCGCCCAGCCCCAGTTTGAACGGCAGCAACAGCCGCGACAAAAAGCCGCCCTCGGCCGACAACACCAACCCGGTACGAATCAGCACGACACGCAACCCCAAGGCTTCGGCACGCTGGGCGGTTTCTTCCCAGGCGACGCACAACTGGCTGGCGAAATCATCGATGACCGGGGGCGATGCCTCGGTCAGCTCACGCTCCCCTCCATCGCCATACCAGCCCACCGCAGAACCGGACATCAACAGCGAAGGCTTTTGCTCGCGTTTTTCGAGCCACGCCAGCAGCGTTTCCGTCAGGGTGATGCGGCTGCTCCAGAGCAACGCCTTGCGCTTGTGCGTCCAGGGCCGATCGGCAATCGGTGCGCCTGCCAGATTGATAATGGCGTCCAGCGGTGCCTGATCGAGGTCCTCCAGCCGGGCAATACCCTTCACTTGAGAGCCGCAGATTTTCGCGACTTTTTCTGGCTTGCGACTCCAGACCGTCAGGCTGTGCCCCTGACTCAACCAGTGTCTGCAGAGCTGACGTCCTATCAAACCAGTACCGCCGGTCAGCAATATGTGCATGACTTCTTCCTCGCGTGGCGTTTAACCCTGATCACTAGTCTATTTTTATAAGCAGGGATCTTTGGTATCGGGCATGTCCTGTGTTTAACAATAGGCCAAGCTGTCAGATCGAGAACGCTAGAAGTTATACCAAAAAACAATATTGTACAGGTTTGACCCACAGCGTAGTCTGTACAGAAAGGTAAACGAGGCCCCTATGACTGTACCTATCGCAATCATCGGCACCGGCATCGCCGGGCTCTCAGCCGCTCAGGCCCTGACTGACGCAGGGCATGTCGTTCAACTTTTCGATAAAAGCCGCGGCAGTGGCGGACGCATGTCGAGCAAACGCAGCGATGCGGGTGCTCTGGACATGGGCGCGCAATATTTCACTGCCCGCGACCGGCGCTTCGTCACCGAGGTTCAGCGTTGGCAAGCCAACGGCTGGGTCGCTGAATGGACGCCACAGCTCTATACCTACCACGGTGGCCAGCTCAACCTGTCGCCGGACGAACAGACCCGCTGGGTCGGCACGCCGCGCATGAGCGCCATCACGAGAGGCCTGCTCGGCGATCTGCAAGTGCAGTTTGCTTGCCGGATCACCGAGGTCTATCGCGGTGAAGAGCACTGGCACTTGCAGGACGCCGAAGGCTTCACTCACGGTCCGTTCAGTCATGTGGTGATCGCCACGCCAGCGCCTCAAGCCACCGCATTGCTGGCTGCGGCATCGAAGCTGGCCGGGGCTGCCGCCGGGGTAAAGATGGACCCGACCTGGGCCGTCGCCCTGGCATTCGAAACGCCGCTGGAGACCCCCATGGAGGGCTGCTTCGTGCAGGACAGCCCACTCGACTGGCTGGCCCGCAACCGCAGCAAGCCGGGGCGTGACAACACCATGGATACGTGGGTACTGCATGCGACCAGCGCCTGGAGCCGCCAACACATCGACCTGTCCAAGGAAGCGGTGATCGAGCAGCTGCACGGTGCGTTCGCTGAGTTGCTGCACGATTCCATGCCCGCCCCGAGCTTCAGCCTCGCCCACCGCTGGCTCTATGCCCGCCCCGCCAGCAGCCACGAATGGGGCGCGCTCGCCGATGCCGACCTGGGCCTTTACGTATGCGGCGACTGGTGCCTGTCCGGGCGGGTTGAAGGCGCTTGGCTCAGTGGCCAGGAAGCCGCTCGCCGACTGCATGAGCACCTGCAGTGAACGGCATCAATCCCGATAAATTGCTGCTGTCGAAGTGGACAGCAGCCCATCCGCAACACCGCGAAAAACACTTTCTGGTGACCGAGGTATTCCGTGACGAGGAAGGCACGGTGCTGGAAGTCGAGTTGCAGGCGGTGCTGACCAAGCGCAGTGAACGCCTCGATTGGCGAACCCTCAAGAACAGCGACACCTGGCATTTGGGCTGGAAGTAGAACCGATGGAAGTGAGCTCGCTCCCACAGGGGTCGCCTGGGCGACGATAAAACCTATACAAAAAATTTGACTTGTACATCTTTGAATCTATGATGGAGATTATGTTGTACAGAGAACCAACTCTGTACAAGTTTAGATTCGAGGTGCTTCGATGCGCGACCAGCCAGCGACCCGACCAAAAATAGCTATCAGCGCCTGCCTGATGGGCGCCGAGGTTCGCTATAACGGCGGGCACAAGGAATCACGCCTGTGCAGTCGAACACTCGCTGATCATTTCGATTTTGTCCCGGTGTGCCCGGAAGTTGCCATCGGCCTCGGTATCCCCCGTGAACCGATTCGCCTGGTCGGCAACCCACTGCATCCCGAAGCGGTAGGCAGCGTTAACGCCGAGCTCAACGTTACCCGCCCACTCAAAGAATACGGCCAGACAATGGCGGGTCAGTTAAGCGACATTTGCGGCTACATCTTTATGCAAAAGTCCCCGTCGTGCGGCCTGGAAAGGGTCAAGGTCTATCAGGCCAACGGTGTACCAGTGGAGGGCGGCGGACGCGGTCTCTATGCCGAGGCATTCTGTGCACTGCACCCTGACCTGCCGGTAGAGGAAGACGGCCGCCTCAACGACCCGGTGCTGCGAGAAAACTTTCTGACTCGCGTGTTTGCCTACAGCGCCTGGCAACAATTACTGCAAAAAGGCCTGACCCGCCGCGACCTCACCGAGTTTCACTCGCGCTACAAATACCTGCTGATGGCGCATAACCCGGTGCAGTACAAAACCCTGGGCAATCTGCTGGGCAACATGGGCCAGACCGATCCTGAAGAACTCGGCCCACGCTACTTCCGCGAACTGATGGAGGCCTTGAAAAAATGCGCCACGCGGCGCACCCACACCAACGTCCTGCAACACATCAGCGGTTATCTCAAGCAAGTCACCAGCCCTGAAGACAAACAGGAAATGCAGCACGTCATCAGCCAGTACCGCCAAGGCATCGTGCCGCTGGTGGTGCCATTGACCCTGCTCAAGCACTACTTCCGCCAGTACCCGGATCCCTACATTGCGCAACAGGTTTACCTGCAACCGCACCCGGAAAACCTCAGCCTGCGAAACGCGATCTAATGAAATCCCCACTCGACACCAGCGCCAGCGAAGACCTCGGCGACGACTTTAAAAAAGCGTTGGACGAAGGCTGGCTGCCGATCCGTGAAGTGGCGCGCCAGACCGGTGTCAACGCCGTGACACTGCGCGCCTGGGAACGGCGCTACGGGCTGATCGTTCCGCAACGCACACCCAAGGGCCATCGGCTGTTCTCTGCCGAACACGTTCAACGCATCCAGACGATCCTCACCTGGCTCAATCGCGGCGTGGCCGTCAGCCAGGTCAAGCAGTTGCTGGACACGCCGCAAGCGTTTAGCGAACCCGTTGAAAACGACTGGCAGGTGTTGCGCCAGACGCTGCTGCACGCGGTGTCGCAACTGAACGAACGCACCCTGGATGACACCGTCAATCAAGCCATGGCGCTGTACCCACCGCGCACCTTGTGCGAACAACTGCTGATGCCATTGCTGGCAGAACTGGACCAACGCTGGCAGGGCCAGTTTGGTGCCCAGATGGAACGGGCATTCTTTTATTCGTGGTTACGCAGCAAATTCGGCGCACGCATCTACCATAACAATCGTCAGTTGCGCGCCGCGCCCCTGCTGTTGATCAATCACTCCGATGTACCACTGGAACCTCAGCTGTGGCTCACCGCCTGGCTGATCAGCAGCGCCGATTGCCCGGTGGAGGTGTTCGACTGGCCTCTACCTGCCGGCGAGCTCGCAATGGCGGTTGATCACCTGCAAGCCCGAGGCGTACTGCTGTATTCCAGCAAAGCCATGAACCTTTCCCAGTTGCCAAAACTGTTGAATGGCGTCAGTTGCCCAAAAATGATTGCCGGACCAACGGTATGCATCCACCACGCCGAGTTGTCCGTAAGAACTTCCGGAATCGTTGATTTGTCCTTCGCGGAAGACCCGTTATCGGCGCATCAGGCCCTGGTTCTGCGTGGGCTAATTTAATGAATCGTGCGGACACAACCATGCAATTGATCTGGCTGCGCAGCGACTTGCGCCTACATGACAACACCGCCCTCTCGGCTGCCGCGGCTCGCGGCCCTACGGTGGCGGTATACCTGTTGAGCCCGCAGCAGTGGCTGGAACACGACGATGCGCCATGCAAAGTGGATTTCTGGCTGCGAAACTTGCGTGAACTGAATCGCGCACTGGGTGATCTGAACATCCCCTTGCTGATCCGCAACGCATCTCACTGGGATGAAGCGCCGAAGGTGCTGCTCGAAATGTGTCAGCAGTTGAAGGTCGACGCCGTACACGTGAACGAAGAGTACGGTGTTCATGAAAGCCGTCGTGATGCGGCGGTGGCCCAAACGCTGAACGCCAATGGCATCGACTTCCATAGCTACCTTGACCAATTGCTGTTCAAACCGGGCACCGTGCTCACCAGGACCGGCACTTACTTTCAGGTCTTCAGTCAGTTCCGCAAGGTCTGCTACGACAGATTGCGCGGGGCATTGCCGAGCCTGATCGCTGCGCCGGCTGTCCAGGCGCCACTGGCGATCAACAACGAAAACATTCCCTCAAGCGTCGACGGCTTCGAAACACCGAGTGAAAGCCTGCGCACACTCTGGCCCGCCGGTGAAGCCGAAGCCCGACGCCGCCTCGACACCTTCGCCGACGCTCAGATCGACTACTACAAAGACGAACGGGACTTCCCGGCCAAGCCCGGCACCAGCCAGCTCTCGGCCTATCTCGCCGCCGGGGTGATTTCCCCGCGCCAATGCCTGCACGCCGCCCTGCAAACCAATCAGGGCGAATTCGAAAGCGGCAAGGTCGGCGCCGTCACCTGGATCAACGAATTGCTGTGGCGCGAGTTCTACAAACATATTCTGGTGGGTTACCCGCGAGTCTCCCGCCATCGCGCCTTTCGCCCGGAAACCGAAGCCCTTGCCTGGCGCAACGCTCCAGAAGAACTGCTGGCGTGGCAAGAAGCGCGCACCGGTCTGCCGATCATCGACGCGGCCATGCGTCAATTGCTTGAGACCGGCTGGATGCACAACCGGCTGCGCATGGTGGTGGCGATGTTCCTGACCAAGAACCTGCTGATCGACTGGCGCGAAGGCGAGCGCTTTTTCATGCGGCACTTGATCGACGGCGATCTGGCGGCGAATAACGGTGGATGGCAGTGGAGCTCATCCACCGGCACCGATTCGGCGCCCTACTTCCGGATTTTCAACCCGCTGAGCCAATCGGAAAAATTCGACACCGAAGGCGTGTTCATCAAGCACTGGCTGCCAGAACTGGCCGGGCTCAATAAAAAGGAAGTTCACAATCCGGCCAACCTCGGCGGACTGTTCGGTGTGGCGGATTATCCATCGCCGATCGTCAATCTGAGCACGTCCCGACAACGAGCGCTGGCCGCGTTCAAGAGCCTGCCTTCGCGACAACAGGCCGGAGGACGCCATGAGTGATTTCCTGCGGCGTTTTGCCGAGCAGTTTGCGGCCTTGGACAAGGACAACCTGCACCACCTCAATCAGCTTTACACCCATGATGTGCAATTCACTGACCCGCTGCATGAAGTACAAGGCCTGGTGGCGTTGCGCAGCTACTTCACCGATCTCTATACCAATGTCAGTGACCTGCATTTCGAGTTTCACGGTTTCGACCACATCAGTGAAGGCGAAGGCTATCTGCGCTGGGTCATGAGTTACCGCCACCCGCGCCTGGCCAACGGCCAGTTGATACGAGTGGAAGGTTGCTCTCACCTGCTTTGGCGCGACAAGGTTTATCGGCATCGGGATTACTTCGATGCCGGGGCGTTGATTTACGAACATCTACCCGTATTGGGTCGGGCGATTGCCTGGCTAAAAAGGAGAATGAGATGAGCCTGGCAACTCCACGGCGCTACTGGTTGACCGGCGCCAGCAGCGGTATTGGCGCCTCGCTGGCCGAAGAAATACTCAAGACCGGCGCTCACGTGGCCGTCAGTGCACGCTCGACAGCCGTGTTGAAGGTCTTGTCCTTGCGCTATCCCGGACAAGTGCTGGTGGTGCCGGGTGACCTGACCAACAGCCAGCAGGTGCGTGAAATCGGTGAGCAGATTGCGCAAGTCTGGGGCTCGCTGGACACCGTTATTCTCAACGCGGGCACCTGCGAATACATCGACGTCCAGCAATTTGACTCATCGATTGTCGAACACGTGGTGCGCACCAATCTGCTCGCCAGCGCCTATTGCATCGAGGCGGCGTTACCATTGCTGCGCAAAGGCACCGCGCCGCACCTGGTGGCCGTCGCGAGCTCCGTTACGTACTTGCCGCTGCCGCGTGCCGAAGCCTATGGTGCGTCGAAGGCCGGGCTGCGCTACCTGTTTGAATCGCTGCGCATTGATCTCGCGCCGGAAGGCATCGAAGTCACTATTGTCAGCCCAGGCTTCGTCGAGACACCGCTGACGGCCAAGAATGACTTCCCGATGCCGCTCAGTTGGCCGGTGGGTAAAGCGGCCCGGCACATCTTCGCCAAACTCAAGAACCGGCCATTGGAGATCGCGTTTCCCGGCCTGTTCATGGCGGCACTGTGGCCTCTGTCGAAAATGCCCAACGCGGTGAAACTGGCCATCGGCAAACGCATGGTGCGCAGCCCTGCGCCGATCCAGGATCGCCCATGAACATCGCCATCATCGGCAGCGGCATCTCGGGACTGACCTGCGCCTACCTGCTGAATCGCCGGCATGAGATCACCCTGTTCGAGGCTGGCAACCGGGCGGGCGGTCATACCCACACGGTCGACGTGTCGGTCGATGGCCAGCGCTATGCGGTCGACACCGGTTTCATTGTCTTCAACAACCGGACCTACCCGAATTTCATCCGCCTGCTGGGCCAGCTCGGGGTGGGTTTCAAACCGACTGAGATGAGTTTCTCGGTGACGGACCCGGATACCGGTCTTGAGTACAACGGCAACAATCTGAACAGCCTGTTCGCCCAACGCCGCAACCTGTTGTCGCCCGGATTCTGGGGCATGTTGCGCGATATTCTGCGCTTCAATAAAGAAGCCCAGCGCGACCTGGCGCAAGGGCGCATCGCCGCCGACACCACGCTGGATGATTACTTGAAGGCCGGACACTACGGCGAGCGCTTTATCCTGCATTACATCGTGCCCATGGGGGCGGCGATCTGGTCAATGTCCATGGCGGACATGCTCGGTTTCCCATTGCAGTTTTTTGTGCGGTTTTTCAAGAATCACGGGCTGTTGTCCGTCAACAATCGCCCGCAATGGTGCGTGATTGAAGGCGGTTCCAATGCCTACGTCGGACCGCTGACCGCCTCATTTCGCGAGAAGATTCGTCTCAACTGCCCCGTGACGCGCGTCGAGCGTGATGACGCAGGTGTGGTTATTCACAGCGTTGCTGGCAGCGAACGCTTCGATAAAGTCGTGTTTGCCTGCCACAGCGATCAGGCGTTGAAACTGTTGGCCAGGCCGAGCGATGCGGAACGGTCGATCCTCGGTGCCCTGCCCTACGCCGATAATGAAGTGGTGCTGCACACTGATACGCGCTTGTTGCCCGTGGGCAAACGGGCCTGGGCCAGCTGGAATTATCGCCTAGGGGGCGCCAGTCACACACTGGCCGCCGTCACCTACGACATGAACATCCTCCAAGGTTTGCAGAGCGATACCACGTTTTGCGTCAGCCTCAACCAGAGCGCCGGCATCAGCCCTGACAAAGTGCTCGGCACATTCACCTACGCCCATCCGCAATACAGCCTGGCAGCCGTCGCCGCGCAAGGTCGTTGGGATGAACTGGATGGCACACAACACAGCCATTTTTGCGGCGCTTATTGGGCCAACGGTTTCCATGAAGACGGTGTGGTCAGCGCCTTGCGAGTCGCCCGCTCCTTTGGAGAAGTGCTGTGAACAGCGCCCTCTACAGCGGCTGGATTGCCCACCGGCGGTTTGCCCCAAGGCACCACGCCTTCCGCTATCGGATCGGCCTGCTGTACCTGGACCTCGACGAGCAGGACGCCGTGCTCGGCTTGTCGCCCCTGTCCGGCACCAGCCGCTTTGCACCCTACTCGTTTCGCGAAACGGATTACCTGAAAACCTTTACCGGCAAGGGCATGCGCCTGATTGATGCGGTTCGCCAGCAAGTCAGCGAAGTCATCGGCCATGCCCCGCAAGGGTCGATATGCCTGCTGACACAGGTGCGCAGTTGGGGTCTGTCGTTCAATCCGGTGAGTTTCTTCTATTGCCATGAAGCCGATGGGCAATTGGCTGCGATTGTTTGCGAAGTCACTAACACGCCGTGGCGAGAACGTTTTCTCTATGTGTTGCCAGCGAGGTCGCCTGAGAACCGGTTCGATTTCCATCAGCATTTCGTGGTGACCAAGGCATTTGATGTATCGCCATTTTTACCGCGGGATCTCGAGTATCGGATGAGTTTCAGCCCTGTCGCCAACACGCTCGGCGTGCACATGGCGGACTGGCAGGGTGAACTGAAACTCTTCGACGCCACCCTGAACCTGCATCGCGAAACGCTAAACCGCAGCAGCCTGCACCGTTACCTGCGGCAGTTTCCCTGGATGACCGCGAAAACCTGCCTGGCGATTTACTGGCAGGCGCTGCGCCTTTTGCTTAAACGCACCCCGGTGTTTGCTCATCGGGTTGCCGTTGGTAGCGTTCAAACCGCCATACCCCCCTCCAAGGATCGCCGTCATGAAATCCTCTAGCCTCTTGGGCAAAGTCAATTTGTCCGGCCCCCACAGCTTGACCGGAGCGTTGCTGCGCCGCGGCGTGCTACGGCAACTTGCAGCGCTTAAACACGGGCAACTGGTGGTCATCGAGGACGGCGAACGGCATGTCTTCGGCACGGCCGGCAGTCATCTGATCGGGGAAATTCACATCCTCGACGCCGCGGCATGGGGATGGGTGGCGAGCAACGGTTCCATTGGCGCGGGTGAAGCGTTCATCCACGGTTATTGGAGTTCGCCGGACCTGACCGCCGTGGTGCGCGTCTTCGTCAGCAACCTCGACGTGCTGGATGCGCTGGAAGGTGGCCTGGCAAAACTCGGCCGGCCTTTCGTTCAAGGACTGCACTGGCTCAATCGCAACACCCGCAAGGGCTCGCAGAAAAACATCGCCGCCCATTACGACCTGGGCAATGACCTGTTCGAGCAGTTTCTCGATCCGACCATGATGTATTCCGCTGCGCAATTCCTTAGCCCCGAAGACAGCCTCGAACAGGCGCAGTTGAACAAACTCGAAAGGATCTGCCAGAAACTGGCCTTGCAACCCAACGATCACCTGCTGGAAATCGGCACCGGCTGGGGCAGCATGGCGCTTTACGCCGCGCAGCATTACGGCTGCAAGGTCACCACCACCACGCTCTCGAAAGAGCAGTTCGCGTTTACCGCCCAACGAATCGAAACCCTTGGCCTGCAAGGCCAGGTCACACTGTTGCTCAAGGATTACCGCGACCTCACCGGTCAGTACGACAAACTGGTGTCGATCGAGATGATCGAAGCAGTCGGTCACCGCTTTCTGCCGACTTACTTCAAGCAATGCGCGCACTTGCTCAAAAGCAACGGCTTGATGCTGCTGCAGGCCATCACCATTCGCGAGCAACGCTACGAACAGGCCAAGGGCAACGTCGACTTCATCCAGCGCTACATCTTCCCCGGCGGTGCCCTGCCCTGCGTGCAGAAAATGCTCGAGATCGTCAGTCGCGACACCGACATGAACCTGCTGCACATGGAGGATTTCGGTTTGCACTATGCGCGAACCCTGCGCCTGTGGCATGACAATTTTCGACGTGCCCAGGGCCGTTTGAGCGAGTTGGGCTACGACGATTATTTCCTGCGGCTTTGGGAGTTTTACCTGTGCTACTGCGAAGGCGGCTTTTTGGAGCGCACCATCGGCACGGCACAATTGCTGTTGGCCAAACCGTCTGCGATCACCGCGCCGCTGCTGGGCCGTTTCGATGCCTGAACGCGTGGCTAATGCAGTATTGTTTCAGCTCGGCTGGTTTGCCTGCGTGGTCGGCGGCAGCAGCCTGTGGTTGCTGGTGCCACTGGCAGTGCTGGTGATTCATCTGCTGTGGATAAGTCGCTGGACCGATGAAGGTCGATTGATTCTCAGCGTTGTGCTGCTGGGCACCACTGTCGACAGTTCATTGCGCTGGCTGGGCGTATTCGATTTCAACGACGTCGCGCCATTGATTCCGTTGTGGCTGATGCTGTTGTGGGCACTGCTGGCAACGACGTTGCGTCATAGCCTGGCGTGGACCGCCAACCCCTGGTGGCTCGGTAGCATGCTCGGCGCCGTCGGCGGGCCATTGTCGTATTACGCAGGCGGACAATTGGCGGACGTGCAGTTTCCTTATGGACAATGGCCGACCTTGATTGGCATCGGGCTGCTTTGGGCAGCCCTGTTTCCTGCACTTCACTTCATGGCGCAGCGACTCACGTCAGACACCCGCCACTGAGCGTCCGTCTGGCCTTTCACACAGCAGCGGCCCACTGCCTTACACTGCGCACCATGAAAACCATTCCCCACACGCAAATCGCCGAGCCGGCTGTTACGTGCTCGACCTGCGCGGCTTGCTGCTGTCAGCTCGAAGTGATGCTGATCACCGACACGGGCGTGCCTGAACGTTTTATCGATACGGATGATTGGGGCGGGGAAGTCATGCTGCGTCTGGACGACGGCTGGTGTGCGGCGCTGGATCGCAACAGCATGATGTGCACCATCTACGAAAAGCGCCCGCTGATCTGCCGGGAATTCGAGATGGGCGCACCGGAATGCATCGAAGAACGCCAGGGGATCAGCACGGCGTATCGGTAACCTGAAAAGGCGTTGCACCTTCTGACGCCATCGCGGGCAAGCCATGCTTCCACAGGAGATTGCGTCACCTGTGGGAGCGTGGCTTGCTCGCGATGCTTTTGAAGTTACAACGGCATTGTGTAGTGCAGCGAGTAGCTTTCTACGCCGTCGTTGTGACTGGCCATACCCGCATTGGAATAATGCGTCGCTCGAATCCCGACTTCGTGCCCGCCGGTGAAACGCAGGCCAGCGCCGAAACGGTCTTCGAACTGGAAAGCCTGGCCAATGTTGTTGTCTTCGACTTCAGTGTGGGAGAACACCGCCACACCAATCCCCGCCTCGAGGTAAGGTTTGATCGACTGCCCGGCAAATTCGTAAACGAACACCGGCGAGAACGACAGGCTGTTGTTGCTGGAGCTCTTGTCACCTTCCCAATAGGTATAGGCGCCACTCCAGTAACCGGTCAGGCGACCCACGTCGCTTTGCCACCAGCTCTGATCCCAGTCGAATTGCATGCCCAGTCGATAGGTCATGGTTGATTCGGTGGTCTGACCGACCCCGAACTCCACGCCTGCCGCCTGTGCGGTAAAACTTTGCCCCATCAAAGCGGCCGCAATCGCGGCCAAGCAGAATAGTCGCTTCACTAGAAACATCCTTTTCCGAACGATTTCGTATGGTTTTTTTGTTACTCAACGCTATAGAAGTCGACGCTTAATCAGAAGTTCACCCCAATTACCCGCACGGCCCCAACTTTTTAGTTAACGCTCGAAGCTTCTCACAACGCCGGCCGTATTCCACAGTATCGGCAAGATATTTCTGAAATGAACCGGATCGGCACTCGTCCAGAACTCGGTAGCACGCGCCGGCCCGTCAGCGAGCAGTTCACGCTCGGCCAACAGACGCTGAAGTTGTCGCGCAACAGCCGCCCCCGTGTCGATCAGGCTGATGTCATCGGGGATCATCTGCTTTAGCAAAGGCTTCAGGAAGGGATAATGCGTGCAGCCCAAAATCAAGGTGTCGCACCCGGCGCCGAGCAACGGCTCGACATACCTGGCCAACAACTGGCGCAATGCCTCGCTGTGCAGATCACCGTTTTCAATCAGTTCTACCAGGCCGGGACACGGTTGAGTGATGACGCGCACATCGGTGGCGAAACGGTCGAGCAACGCGGCGAATTTGGCACTCTGCAAGGTGCCGGTGGTGGCGAGCACGCCAACCACGCCACTGCGGGTCGCGGCGGCGGCGGGCTTGACCGCCGGCTCCATGCCGACAATCGGCCACTGCGGATAATCGCGACGCAAGTCAGCGACGCCAGCGACGGTCGCGGTGTTGCACGCCAGCACCAGGGCTTTGGCGCCCTGCTGCTGGAAAAAATCGGCCATGACGCTGCAGCGCTGGCGGATGAATTCCGGGGTTTTCTCGCCGTAGGGAATGTTCCCGCAGTCGGCGACGTACAGCAGTGACTCGTTAGGCAGCAACCGCTGGATCTCGGCCAGCACCGAGAGCCCACCGACGCCGGAGTCGAACACGCCAATCGGCGCTTCACGCATGTGTCGAACCACAGACGCTGCAACCCGGATCACGCTTGACCCGTAATTCACGGAAGCGCGAGCCCAGCGCATCGATCAGCAACAGACGCCCCACCAGCGGCTCCCCGAAACCGACCAACAGTTTCAGGGCTTCCAGTGCCTGAAGGCTTCCGACCAGTCCCACCAACGGACCGACGACGCCGGCCTCACTGCACGTCAGTTCGGCTTCGCTGCCATGCCCGTATAAGCAGTGGTAGCACGGACTTTCCGGACGGCGCGGGTCGAACACCGACAACTGCCCTTCGAGACGAATCGCCGCGCCGCTGACCAGCGGTTTGCAGGCAGCGACGCAGGCAGCATTGACCGCTTCGCGGGTGGAGAAATTGTCGGAGCAGTCCAGCACCAGATCCACCGCGGCAACCGCTGCCGCGAGGGAATCTTCGTCCAGCGCGGTGCGGTGGGCGATCAATTGAATCTCAGGATTGATGGCGGTCAAACGGCGAATCGCCGAGTCAACCTTGCTCAGGCCGACGCTATCGGTGTCGTGAATAATCTGGCGCTGCAGGTTGGTCAGGTCGACCGTGTCGAAGTCGGCGAGGTGCAACTCACCCACACCCGCCGCGGCCAGGTACAGCGCAACCGGTGAGCCGAGACCACCGAGGCCGACAATCAACACGCGGCTTTCTTTCAGTCGCAACTGACCGTCGATGTCGACGTGTTGCAGCAGAATCTGCCGACTGTAGCGCAACAATTCCTGATCATTCAGCACGGCAGGCATCCCAGGCTGATACGTTCGTGTCCACCCAGATCTATTCGGCTGTGGACGTTTTCAAAGCCGCGGGTCAGCAGCAAGTCGCGCACGGCACTGGCTTGATCGTAGCCGTGTTCGAGCATCAGCCAGCCACCCGCGTCCAGATAATCCGGCGCCTGGGCGACGATCAAGCGCAGATCGTCGAGCCCGTCGACACCGGCCACCATGGCACTGGCCGGTTCGAAGCGCACATCGCCCTCCACCAGATGCGGATCGGAAGACGGGATGTAAGGCGGGTTGCTGATGATCAGTTGGAAACGCTGGCCAGCCAGGGCGCTGAACCAATGACTGCTCAGCACCGTGGCGTTATTGAGGTGCAGGCGTTGACGGTTGCGCTCGGCCAGGGCCACAGCTTCCAGCACGCGATCCACCGCCGTGACCTTCCAGCCCGGACGTTCGCTGGCCAAGGCCAGGGCGATGGCGCCGCTGCCGGTGCCGAGATCGAGGACCTTGGCCGGGGTCGCCGGCAACAGCTCAAGCGCGGCTTCCACCAGCAATTCCGTGTCAGGACGCGGGATCAGCGTGTGCGGTGCCACTTCCAGGTCCAGCTTCCAGAACCCTTGCTGCCCCAGAATGTAAGCCACCGGCTCACCGCCACGACGACGCTGCAGGTAACTGGCAAACGTCAGCGCCGCTTCACTGGGAACAATGCGCTCCGGCCAGGTGTGGAGAAAACTGCGCGGCTTGCCCAACGCGGCAGCCAGCAACAACTCGGCATCCAGACGCGCAGTCGGCGAGTCGGGCAAGTCGGCGGCGCGCAACAAACTGGCAATGATCGTCATTTACTCACCTATCGCCGCCAATTGATCAGCCTGGTACTCGGCCAGCAACGGCTCGATCACCGCATCGACCCCGCCGGCGAGAATTTCGTCGAGCGAGTACAGCGTCAGGTTGACCCGGTGGTCGGTGACCCGGCCCTGGGCGAAGTTGTAGGTACGAATCCGCTCCGAACGATCACCGGAACCGACCAGTAACTTACGCTCGCTGGCGATGGCATTGGCCGCGGCGCTGGTCTGCTGATCGTTGAGTTTGGCCGACAGCCAGGACATCGCCCGGGCGCGGTTCTTGTGCTGGGAACGTTCTTCCTGGCACTCCACGACAATGCCGGATGGCAAGTGCGTGATGCGGATGGCCGAGTCGGTCTTGTTGACGTGCTGACCACCGGCACCGGAGGAGCGATAGGTATCGACCCGCAGGTCCGCCGGGTTGATTTCGATCGCTTCCTGCTCGTCCGGCTCAGGCAACACCGCCACGGTGCAGGCCGAGGTGTGGATTCGGCCCTGGGACTCGGTGGCCGGCACCCGTTGCACGCGATGCGCGCCGGATTCGAATTTCAGTTTGCCGTAAACGTTGTCGCCTTCGACCCGGGCAATGACTTCTTTATAGCCACCGTGTTCGCCCTCGTTCTCGGAGAGGATTTCCACCCGCCAGCCGCGACGCTCGGCGTAACGCGAATACATGCGGAACAGGTCGCCGGAGAAAATTGCGGCCTCGTCGCCGCCGGTGCCGGCACGAATTTCGAGGAACACGTTGCGCCCGTCGTTCGGGTCTTTGGGCAGCAGCATGCGTTGCAGGCTGGCTTCGAGTTCGATCAGTTGCTCCTTGGCTTCGCGGACTTCTTCCACGGCCATTTCACGCATGTCCGGGTCGCTGTCCTTGAGCAGTGCCTGGGCGCCTTCGAGGTCGCCTTGCACTTTGAGCAACTGCTTATAGGTGCCGACGATGGGCTCGACCTCTGCGTATTCCTTGGAGTAGGTGCGGAATTTGTTCTGATCGGAAATGACTTCGCCATCGCCAAGCAAGGCGGTCAATTCCTCGAAACGGTCCTGGAGGATGTCCAGCTTATTGAGCAGTGACGCTTTCATTGCGGTTTTTTATCCGAAAAGCTATCCGATGAGCCCTCATTCAGGGCAAAGAGCTCTTGAGCCATGGCCAGCGCATCGAGGCGGCCTTCGGCAGAGAGCTTTTTCAATTGCACGCTGGGCGCATGCAACAGTTTGTTGGTCAGGCCGCGCGCCAGTTGCACCAGCACGTCTTCGGCGCTGGTGCCGTTGGCCAGCTGACGCTGGGCCTTCTGTAATTCTTCGTCACGCATGCGCTCGCTTTGCTGACGATAGGCCTTGAGCACATCCACCGCCGCCAGTTCGCGCAGGCGCACCATGAAATCTTCGGCGCCGACCGAGACCATCTCTTCCGCCGCCTGGGCTGCGCCCTGACGACTTTTGAGGTTCTCGGCGACCACTTCGTGCAGATCGTCGACGCTGTACAGGTAAACGTCGTCGAGTTCGCCGACTTCCGGCTCGATATCGCGCGGGACGGCGATGTCCACCATGAAGATCGGCTTGTGCTTGCGCAGCTTCAGCGCACTTTCCACCGCGCCTTTGCCAAGGATCGGCAACTGGCTGGCAGTGGAGCTGATGACGATGTCGCTGCGCACCAGTTCGGCCGGGATGTCCGAGAGCAACACAGCGTGAGCCCCGAACTGCTCGGCCAGAATACTCGCCCGTTCCAGGGTGCGGTTGGCGACGACGATGCGCTTCACACCCAATTCATGCAAATGACGGGCGACCAGGGTGATGGTTTCACCGGCCCCAATCAACAAGGCCTGGCTGCGTTGCAGGTCGCTGAAAATCTGTTTGGCCAGGCTGACCGCGGCAAACGCCACGGACACCGGGTTTTCGCCGATGGCGGTGTCGGTGCGCACCTGCTTGGCCGCGTTGAACGTCGCCTGAAACAAGCGCCCGAGCAATGGACCGATGGTGCCGGCCTCACGCGCCACGGCGTAAGCGGATTTCATCTGGCCGAGGATCTGCGGTTCGCCCAACACCAGCGAATCGAGCCCGGAGGCGACCCGCATCATGTGACGAACTGCCGCATCATCTTCGTGCACATAACTGCTCGCACGCAGCTCTTCGAGGCTCAAATGGTGATAATCGGCCAGCCAGCGCAACACGATGTCCGCCGAAAGGTGATCCTGTTCTATATAGAGCTCACTGCGATTGCAGGTGGAGAGGATCGCAGCTTCGCGGCTGTCGGTGAGGCGGCAGAGCTGCTGCAAGGCCTCCACCAGCTGCTCAGGGGTAAAGGCCACGCGCTCGCGGACGTCTACTGACGCAGTCTTGTGGTTGATACCGAGTGCAAGGAAGGCCATTCAAGGTCGCTGATGGTGACGTGAAGCCGGCAATTGTCCTACTTCGCCACAGACAGAACAACTACCGCTGACTATTGTCCCAATGTCCTGCCTCTATAAAGGCCTCGATTGAGACTCGGTTATGTTTGGCCGAAGGCTTGTGTCATGATGATCCGACCGCAGGTTAGTCGTCCTCTTCCTATATGAATAGATCTTCCGCGTTGCTCCTCGCTTTTGTCTTCCTCAGCGGCTGCCAGGCCTTGGCACCCTCGTCGCCGGACGGTACGTCGCCGGTTGAAGACAGCACTCCGGCCCCTGAAAAGCCCAAGGTTTACAGCTCATTCAGCGAAGAAACCATCTTCAGCCTGTTGAGTGCCGAACTGGCTGGCCAACGCAATCGTTTCGACATTGCGCTGGACAACTACGTGACCCAGGCCATCAACACCCAGGATCCGGGCATCTCCGAGCGGGCATTTCGCATTGCCGAGTACCTGGGCGCCGATCAGGCCGCCCTGGACACCGCGCTGATCTGGGCAAAAAACGCCCCGAACGACCTCGAAGCGCAACGCGCAGCGGCCGTGCAACTGGCTCGCGCCGGTCGTTATGACGACTCCATGGTCTACATGGAAAAAGTCCTGCAAGGCAAAGGCGACACGCATTTCGACTTCCTTGCCCTGTCCGCCGCCGATACCGATCAGGACACGCGCAACGGTTTGATGAAAAGTTTCGACCGCTTGTTGCAGCGCCATCCGAAAAACAGCCAGCTGATTTTTGGCAAGGCCCTGTTGATGCAACAGGACGGCGACGCCAAAGGTGCGCTGACCCTGCTGGAAGACAATCCGCCAGACGAAGGCGAAATCGCCCCGATCCTGTTGCGCGCGCGCCTGCTGCAAGTGCTCAACCGTGGCGACGAAGCCTTGCCGCTGCTGCAAAAAAGCATCAAGAAGTACCCGGACGACAAGCGCCTGCGCCTGACTTACGCGCGGATGCTGGTTGAGCAGGACCGCATAACAGACGCCAAAGCCGAGTTTGCCAGCCTGGTTCAGCAATACCCGGAAGACGACGAGCTGCGCTACTCGCTGGCACTGGTCTGCCCGGAAGCCAAGGACTGGGACGAGGCCAAGAGCCTGCTTGAAGACCTGATCGCCCGTGAAAGCCACGTTGACTCGGCTCACCTGAACCTCGGCCGCATCGCCGAAGAGCGCAACGATCCTCAAGGTGCGCTGATCGAGTACGCCAAAGTCGGGCCGGGTAACGACTACCTGCCGGCCCAACTGCGTCAGACCGACATTCTGATCAACAACGGCAAGACCGCCGAAGCCCAACGCCGCTTGGCCGCCGAGCGCGACGAGCAGCCGGATTACGCGATTCAGCTGTACCTGATCGAAGCCGAAACCCTGTCCGCCAACAATCAGGGCGACAAGGCCTGGGCTGTCTTGGACAAAGCCTTGCAGCAGTACCCGGACGATCTGAACCTGCTGTACACCCGCGCCATGCAAGCGGAAAAACGCAACGACCTGGCGCAGATGGAAAAAGACCTGCGCCTGATCATCAAGCGCGACCCGGACAACGCCATGGCACTCAACGCGCTTGGCTACACGCTATCTGACCGCACCACGCGCTATGTCGAAGCCAAGGCTTTGATCGAACAGGCTCACCAGATCAATCCGGAAGACCCGGCGGTACTCGACAGCCTCGGCTGGGTGAACTTCCGCCTGGGTAACCTCGATGAAGCCGAGCGCTATCTGCGCCAGGCACTGGAGCGCTTCCCCGACCAGGAAGTGGCCGCCCACTTGGGTGAAGTGCTGTGGGCCAATGGCAAACAGCGCGAAGCCAAACAAGTCTGGGGCAAATTCCTCAAGGAACAACCTGACAGCCCCACCCTGCGCGGCACCATCAAGCGCCTGACCGGATCAGAGACTCTTTAAGATTATGTTTTTGCGCCACTTCATTGTTTTCAGTTTTATCGCCCTGCTCGCCGGTTGCGCGGGCTTCGGCGCTCGCGAATCCGTCGAAGGCCACGGCAACCCGGCCCAATGGCGTGAACACAAGCAGCAATTGACCGCCCTCGACGGCTGGCAGATCAACGGCAAGATCGGCATCCGCGCGCCCAAGGATTCGGGCAGCGGCACGTTGTTCTGGCTGCAACGTCAGGATTACTACGATATCCGCCTGTCCGGCCCGCTGGGTCGCGGCGCCGCACGCCTGACCGGCCGACCTGGCAAGGTTTCGCTGGAAGTGGCCAATCAGGGACGCTTTGACGCACCGAACCCGGAAATCCTGCTCGAAGAGCAACTGGGCTGGAAATTGCCAGTATCGAATCTGGCCTGGTGGGTCCGCGGGCTCCCGGCGCCAGACAGCAAAAGCAAGCTGAACCTGGATGCCGACAGCCGCCTGGCCAGCCTCGAACAAGACGGCTGGCAGGTCGAATACACCAGTTACACGCAACAAAACGGTTTCTGGCTGCCTGAAAAGATCAAGCTGCACGGCACCGACCTTGATGTCACGCTGGTGATCAAGGAATGGCAACCACGCAAGCTGGGGCAGTGAACATGACCGCTCCCCGCTTGACGCTGCCCTCGCCGGCCAAACTCAATCTGATGCTGCACATCCTCGGTCGCCGTGAAGACGGCTACCACGAGTTGCAGACGATTTTTCAGTTCCTCGATTACGGCGATGAAATCACCTTCGCCGTGCGTGACGACGGCGTGATCCAGTTGCACACCGAATTCGACGGCGTTCCGCACGACAGCAATCTGATCGTCAAGGCTGCGAAGCAACTGCAGGCGCAATCCGGTTGCGCACTCGGCATTGATATCTGGATCGAAAAAATCCTGCCCATGGGCGGCGGCATCGGCGGCGGCAGCTCCAATGCCGCGACCACATTGCTGGGTCTGAATCATCTCTGGCAATTGGGCTGGGACGAGGATCGACTGGCCGCGCTGGGCCTGAAGCTGGGCGCTGACGTTCCGGTTTTCGTGCGTGGCCACGCCGCTTTTGCCGAAGGCGTAGGGGAGAAACTGACCCCCGTAACCCCCGAAGAACCGTGGTATGTCGTGCTGGTACCGCAAGTATCTGTAAGTACAGCAGAAATTTTTTCCGATCCGCTGTTGACACGTAACTCTCCTCCCATTAAAGTGCGCCCCGTTCCCAAGGGAAACAGTCGTAATGACTGCTTGCCAGTAGTAGCAAGGCGTTATCCAGAGGTACGTAACGCATTGAATTTGTTAGGTAAATTTACCGAAGCAAAACTCACTGGCACTGGAAGTTGTGTGTTTGGGGGCTTCCCAAGCAAAGCTGAAGCTGATAAAGTCTCGGCCCTTCTTACAGAGACCCTTACAGGGTTTGTAGCAAAAGGAAGCAACGTTTCGATGTTGCATCGCAAGCTGCAAAGTCTGCTCTAAAGGAACCGATTACTGGGTAATCGTTGCAACAGATACAGGGGCGTCGCCAAGCGGTAAGGCAGCAGGTTTTGATCCTGCCATGCGTTGGTTCGAATCCAGCCGCCCCTGCCATTTTCCTATACTCATCCAGGTTACCCTCAGCCTTCAGGTACTGCGCGTGTCCAAGATGATGGTCTTTACGGGGAACGCCAACCCCGATCTGGCTCGACGTGTCGTACGTCAGCTGCATATCCCTCTCGGTGACATCTCTGTCGGTAAATTTTCCGACGGCGAAATTACAGCCGAGATCAATGAAAACGTCCGCGGTAAAGATGTCTTCATTATTCAGCCGACTTGCGCTCCGACCAACGATAACCTGATGGAACTGGTAGTGATGGCTGATGCCTTCCGCCGCTCCTCAGCTACTCGTATCACTGCTGTTATTCCTTACTTTGGTTATGCCCGTCAGGATCGCCGTCCGCGTTCCGCACGTGTGGCTATCAGCGCGAAAGTCGTTGCTGACATGCTTACCGTAGTCGGCATCGACCGTGTTCTCACGGTTGATCTGCATGCTGACCAAATCCAGGGTTTCTTCGATATTCCGGTAGATAACATCTACGGCTCCCCTGTATTGGTGGATGACATTGAAGATCAGCGCTTCGAAAACCTGATGATCGTGTCCCCGGACATTGGTGGCGTCGTGCGTGCACGTGCTGTTGCCAAATCCCTGGGCGTGGATCTCGGGATCATCGACAAACGCCGTGAGAAAGCCAATCACTCTGAAGTGAT
The DNA here is from genome assembly GCF_054668435.1 of Pseudomonas sp. S2_B07. Lineage (NCBI taxonomy): Bacteria > Pseudomonadati > Pseudomonadota > Gammaproteobacteria > Pseudomonadales > Pseudomonadaceae > Pseudomonas > Pseudomonas sp. S2_B07. Next base: position 4,718,061 of record NZ_CP162769.1, on the reverse strand, counting down.
GCATATCATCGGTGATGTCGAAGGGCGTACCTGTATTCTGGTCGATGACATGGTCGATACCGCCGGCACTCTGTGCCACGCGGCAAAGGCCTTGAAAGAGCATGGCGCTGCCAAGGTTTTCGCCTACTGCACACACCCTGTGCTGTCCGGTCGGGCGATCGAAAACATCGAAAATTCCATGCTGGATGAACTGGTGGTGACTAACACCATCCCGTTGTCCGCAGCTGCACAAGCCTGCTCGCGTATCCGTCAACTGGATATCGCGCCGGTAGTTGCCGAGGCGGTCCGCCGCATCAGCAATGAAGAATCGATCAGCGCGATGTTCCGCTAAGGGCCCTGCCCTTCTCGAATGTCTCGTTGACGAAAAGCGCCCCGCCCCGGCATTCCTGTCGGGGCGGGGCTTTTTTTGCCCATATCGCCTTTAGCGCTGGTCGCAAACGCTGGGGCGAATGTGGTTATTTTGGAGATACAACATGAACGATTTTACTCTGAATGCTGAAGTGCGTTCCGACCTGGGGAAAGGTGCGAGCCGCCGCCTGCGTCGTCTCGCAAGCCTGGTACCAGCTGTAGTTTACGGTGGCGAAAAAGCCCCTGAATCCATCAGCATGCTGGCTAAAGAAGTTGCCAAACTGCTCGAAAACGAAGCGGCTTACAGCCACATCATCGAGCTGAACGTTGGCGGCACCAAGCAAAATGTAATCATCAAAGCACTGCAGCGTCACCCGGCTAAAGGCCACGTGCTGCACGCTGACTTCGTACGCGTAGTCGCTGGCCAGAAACTGACCGCTATCGTGCCTGTACACTTTGTTGGTGAAGAAGCTCCGATCAAGAAAGGCGGCGAAGTTTCGCACGTTGTTTCCGAAATCGAAGTGACCTGCCTGCCAAAAGACCTGCCTGAATTCATCGAAGTTGACCTGGCTAACGCCGAAGTCGGCTCGATCATTCACTTGTCCGACCTCAAAGCCCCTAAAGGCGTTGAGTTTGTTGCTCTGGCACACGGTGATGACAAGGCTGTTGCCAACGTCCACGCCCCACGTGTTGCTCCAGAAGCTACTGAAGAAGGCGCAGCAGAGTAATTCACTCTGTGAAGCCGGAGTGATCTAGTAACATCGCGGACTGGAACGTAGCGAGAGAGCGGGCGAGAACGCGAAGTTTACTGAATGGTAAATGAGCAATTTTCGTCCACTTTCGCCGCACACACTGATTGCGGCGATGTTATCCACCACTCCAAGGAAGGGCCCCTATCGTGACTGCCATTAAACTGATCGTTGGCCTGGGAAATCCAGGCGCTGAATACGAACAGACCCGGCATAACGCAGGGGCCCTTTTTGTTGAGCGTATCGCGAACGCACAAGGGGTCAACCTTGTCGCCGATCGCAAATATTTTGGCCTGACCGGGCGCTTTTCGCATCAGGGTCAGGATGTTCGTCTGCTGATTCCCACCACGTACATGAACCGTAGCGGCCAGGCCGTAGCAGCTCTGGCAGGCTTCTTCCGCATCAAGCCTGAAGAAATCCTCGTGGCGCACGACGAACTCGATCTGCCTCCGGGCGTTGCCAAGCTCAAGCAGGGCGGCGGCCATGGCGGTCACAACGGGTTGCGCGACATCATTGCGCAACTGGGCAACCAGAATACCTTTCACCGCTTGCGGCTTGGCATTGGCCACCCGGGCGTTGCCAGTATGGTTTCAAATTTCGTCCTGGGTCGTGCGCCACGCGCCGAACAGGAAAAACTCGATGCCAGCATCGACTTTGCCCTCGGCGTGCTGCCGGATATCCTCGCCGGTGAATGGAACCGCGCGATGAAAAACCTGCACAGCCAGAAGGCCTGACTCACTCCTCGGGGAAAACACCATGGGATTCAATTGCGGCATCGTCGGCCTGCCTAACGTCGGTAAGTCCACCCTATTCAACGCCCTGACCAAATCCGGGATCGCGGCCGAGAACTTCCCCTTCTGCACCATCGAGCCGAACACCGGTATCGTGCCGATGCCGGATCCACGTCTGGAAGCCCTGGCGGCCATCGTCAATCCAAAGCGCATCCTGCCGACCACCATGGAATTCGTCGACATCGCAGGCCTCGTTGCCGGCGCGTCGAAAGGTGAAGGCCTGGGCAACAAGTTCCTCGCCAACATCCGTGAAACCGATGCCATCGCCCACGTGGTCCGCTGCTTCGAAGACGAGAACGTGATTCACGTCTCCAACAGCGTCGACCCGAAACGCGACATCGAGATCATCGACCTGGAACTGATTTTCGCCGACCTCGACAGCTGCGAAAAGCAACTGCAGAAAGTCGCCCGTAACGCCAAGGGTGGCGACAAGGACGCCGTGGTCCAGAAAGGCCTGCTGGAGCAACTGATCGCTCACTTCACCCTCGGCAAGCCTGCGCGCACCCTGATGAAGAACATGGGCGCCGACGACAAGGCAGTGATTCGTGGCTTCCACCTGCTGACCACCAAGCCGGTCATGTACATCGCCAACGTCGCTGAAGACGGTTTCGAGAACAACCCGCTGCTGGACATCGTCAAGGCCATCGCCGACGAAGAAGGCGCCATGGTGGTTCCGGTCTGCAACAAGATCGAAGCTGAAATCGCCGAACTGGAAGACGGCGAAGAGAAAGACATGTTCCTCGAAGCCCTGGGCCTGGAAGAGCCTGGCCTGAACCGCGTGATCCGCGCTGGCTACGAGATGCTGCACCTGCAGACCTACTTCACCGCCGGTGTCGAAGAAGTCCGCGCCTGGACCGTCCGCGTCGGTGCCACCGCACCACAAGCCGCTGGCGTGATCCACACCGACTTCGAAAAAGGCTTCATCCGCGCCGAAGTCATCGCGTACGACGACTTCATCCAGTACAAGGGCGAAGCCGGCACCAAAGAAGCCGGCAAATGGCGTCTGGAAGGCAAGGATTACATCGTTAAAGACGGCGACGTAATGCACTTCCGCTTCAACGTCTAAGTTATTTGACGAGACACCGCCCAAGAAAAAGCCGCGTTTGATACGCGGCTTTTTTGTACCTGAAATAAATCCCTCGCCACACCAACAATCCAGTGCAGGAGTGTGTGGGATCAGGCCTTTTTGGTTCTTGGCAGGAAGATCGCCAACACACCCAACAACGGCAGGAACGAGCACAGGAAGTACACGTATTCAATGCCGTGCACATCCGCCAGATGCCCCAGCAACGCCGCACCAATCCCGCCGAAACCAAACATCAAGCCGAAGAACACCCCGGCAATCATCCCGACATTGCCCGGCACCAATTCCTGCGCGTACACCACAATCGCAGAAAACGCCGAAGCCAGGATGAAGCCGATAATCACGCTCAGGACGCTGGTCCAGAACAGGTCGACATGCGGCAGCAGCAACGTGAACGGAGCCACGCCGAGAATCGAGAACCAGATCACCGCCTTACGCCCGATCTTGTCGCCGATCGGCCCACCGAAGAACGTCCCCGCCGCGACCGCCCCCAGAAACAGGAACAGGTGCAGCTGCGAACTGGCCACCGACAGGTCGAACTTCTCGATCAGGTAGAACGTGAAGTAACTGGTGAGGCTGGACATGTAGAAGTACTTGGAGAACACCAGCATCCCGAGCACCACCAGCGCACTGATCACCCTGCCCTTCGACAAACCGTGAGTCGCCGCCTGGCCTTGCTTGAGTTTGAACAGGTTCAAGTGATTGGCGTACCAGCGGCTGATCCGGTAGAGCACGAACAGCGCGAACACAGCGAAGAGCCCGAACCAGGCCACATTGCCCTGACCGTACGGGATGATGATCGCGGCCGCGAGCAACGGACCGAACGCCGACCCGGCGTTGCCGCCGACCTGAAAGGTCGATTGCGCCAGGCCAAATCGCCCGCCCGAGGCCAGTCGCGCCACTCGAGAGGCCTCCGGGTGAAAGGTCGACGAACCGATACCGATCAGCCCCGCCGCCAACAGAATCAACGGAAAGGTGCCAACCATCGACATCATCACAATGCCGATCAGCGTACACACCGTCCCGGCGGGAAGCAGCCAGGGTTTTGGATGTCTGTCAGTGTAGTAACCGACCCACGGCTGCAACAGCGAAGCGGTCAGTTGAAAGGTCAGCGTGATCAGGCCGACCTGGGTAAAGGTCAGGCCATAGTTGGCCTTGAGCATCGGATAAATCGACGGCAGCACCGATTGGATCAGGTCGTTGATCAGGTGCGCCAGCGCCACCGCGCCGATGATGCGCATGACCAACGGGCTGCTTTGTGGAGTCGCGGGTGCCGACGTCGCGCCGGTCTGAGCGTTGCTGATAGCCATGAGAATTTCCGTACAGCGGATGGGTGCACGCAGGCAGGTGCGTCAATGTGCCATTTTTCGGTGCAAGAGCGCCATCCCCTTAGCCAGCTAACGAACTAATCTTTCATCGCCCGACAGGTGATAGCGCAACGCCATGGTCTGAATCTTGCCTTGTTTAACACCTTCAACGCGGGCCTCTTACAAAGGGGACCGAGAATGGGAAGTTTCGCTACAGAGTCGGCCTACAGAGCTGGCGAGGGTGAACTTTCGAGGCCTTTTAAAAGGGCACGAGTCGCGGTCGCAACGGCCTCGACGCACGCCGATGGTGCGTGGTGTCCAGAGGAGTCATGGGGCATGTCGTTTTTATCACCGGGGATCGGTTTGCTGGGGCGTTTTGGCTTCGCACGCAAATTTCAGCTGTTGTTTCTGCTGTTTATCCTGCCGCTGGCCGGCAGCCTGTTGATGATCGGTCAGGATTATCGCGCCAAACTCAGCCTCATCTCCGGCGAACGTGCCGGGGTCAGGCAGTTGCTCGCTCTGGATGCTCTGGATAACCTGCTCGCCGCCCAGCGTGATCGCGCGGCTCGCTGGCGTGCCACGGAAACCAATCGCCAGCCAACGCCAGCGACCCTCGCCGCGATGGGTGCATTTGATGCGGTGCAGCCTGCCGTCGCGCAAGCCACCTCAGACCTCGGCAATGCGCTGAAAGTCGAAGGCGCCGAGGGCGAAACGCTGACCCGTTATCAAGCCCTGCAAGCCGCCCTCAATGGCCTGGACTCGAAAAGCCTCAGCGGCGTTGGCTGGTGGCCGGACGGTTACGACCGTTTCACCAATGCCTTGAGCGCCTTGCAAGCCCTGCGCGAACAGATCGCCATGGACAATCGACTGACACTGGCGCCCTGGCTGGAAACCTATTTGCTGACGCAGATTTCCACCCAGCACGCGCCAGACCTGATTGAACGCGTCGGTCGCCTGGCCGCCGTCGGCCAAGCGTCCGTGGTATCGGGCCAGTTCACCCTCCAAAGTCGCCTGCAATTGCGTGACTTGCGCAGCCGTATCGGCGATGCCCGGGAGCAACTGGTAAAAACCGCCACGCTCCTCGAAGCGCGCCTGCCCAGTGCGTTGCAAAGTTGGGCCGGGCAATACCATGACAACCTCAAACACCTCGACGCGAGTCTGAAGGTGCTGGATGACGGCGTGTTCGGCGGCAGCATCAGCCTCAAGCCGGAAGAATTCGAACGCAACCTCGACGCCCTGCTCACCGACCTTGCCGCCCTGCGTCAGCAATCGTTGATGTCGCTGGATCAGCGCCTGGATTACTACCACGACTCGGCGATTCGCCAGTTCATTTTGGTGGCGTCGATCTTTGGCTGCCTGCTGCTGGCCGCACTGTACCTGTTCGTCTGTCTGCAAGCCTCGATCCGGCGCAGCGCCAGTGGTATCACGCTGTTGGCCGAAGCCCTGCGTGACGGCAATCTGAGCCTGCAAGCCCCCGTGCAGGGCCGTGACGAACTGGCGGCCATCAGCACCGCCCTGAACGTTGCCGTGGTGCAACTGCGTAACAGCTTGCAAGGGGTCGATCACGAAACCTTGCAAGTGAGCAACGCGGTGCGCACGCTCAACCATCACTCCAGCGGCGCCCTCGGCGAAGTCGAAGCGCAACAATTGCAAATCAGCCAGATCGCCGCGGCGGCCACGCAACTGGCGGCGACCTCTCAAGGGGTCGCCCAGAGTTGCGAACAGGCCTCAGGCAGCGCTCAGCACACCCAGCGCATTGCCGCCGACAGCAGCCGAGACAGTCAGCGCACCACGGCGAGCATTCAGCAGCTCAATCAGCGCTTGAACGACACTGCCGCGGCGCTAGGTCGGGTCAGTGAGCAAGGGCAACAGATTCAGCTGGTGGTCGACACTATTCGCGGAGTCGCCGAGCAAACCAACCTGTTGGCGCTCAACGCGGCTATCGAAGCGGCTCGGGCGGGTGAACAAGGTCGCGGTTTTGCCGTGGTGGCCGATGAAGTCCGCAGCCTGTCGCAACGCACCCAGTCCTCCACCGCGCAAATTGCCGGCACGGTCGACAGCCTGCGCAACACCGTGAACGAAGCGGTCAGCCTGATGGAAGCGGCCTGTAGCCAGGCGCAAAGTGACGCGCAATCGGTCACCGGCCTGGGCGAACGCCTGGGGGAAATTGCCCTCGCGGTGCAAGGCGTGACCGACACCCTGGCGCACATCGCGACCGCCGTGGAAGAACAGGCCAGCACCGCCGATGAAGTCAGCGGCAACATTCAGCAAGTCGATCAGGCGGCGGTCAGGTTGCTGGAAGGCGCACGGGCGGTGAACCTGGCGGCCGACACCTTGAGCCAGGGCAGCAAGGCCCTGAGCGCGAATACCGGGAGATTTCAGCTCAGTTGACGCCCTCCTCCGGCCCGATTTTTCGGGTCAGGAGGATAAGCAGTTGAAAGCGTAGAGAAATATTTTAGATTTACGCTTGACACATCATCGTTCCAAGCCAATAATGCGCGCCACTTGGCTACATAGCTCAGTTGGTTAGAGCATAGCATTCATAATGCTGGGGTCCGGGGTTCAAGTCCCTGTGTAGCCACCAAGTACTAAAAACGGCTTACCGAAAGGTAGGCCGTTTTTTTATGCCTCGAGAAAAGTACCCTGAATCCCATGAGTCCAGGGTGATCCGCGTCAGGTACGAATCGTCGGCAATGCCAACAGCGCCCGCTCCCAAATCTGCCACGTCCGCAACCACACCATCGCCTGCCAGTCGTTGTCGGCCGGATAGAACTGCTCCAGTAGATTCAGTTTGATCCCGCGCGCCAGCACACCCGTCAGATCGCCATGCAGATGCAGCCAGTGGTCATCGCGCAAATGACGATGCACGTCTGCCCCCGGATACGTCCCGCACTCAATCACAAACGGCATCAACCGAACCCTCGGCAACGCGTCGATCAACGCCTGCGAGGTGTAGCCAGTCGCCGTTGCCGCCACACCGGTTTCACTCAAGGTGTCGGCCCCGGTCAGCAGCGTGTACAGCCACGGCCCGTAAATGGCCTGCGCATCGGGCAGCGCCGGATACGCCGCCTCGGTGATGGTCAAAAGCATCGGATGACCGTACTCGCCGGCCCCCGTGTGCAAGTCGAAACACATGGCCACGTCGGCATGGGCAATGTGATTTTGCAGGATGGCGTGCAGTGTGCGGTTCGACCAACTTGGCGCCAGCCCACCGAAAAACAGACCGTCGGGATGACTGTGCTGGCCGCCCTCGACAATCGACATCACCGCCGGCCAGCCATGTTGGCGGATTTGCGCGTCGAGCAAGGCATCGGCGCGCTCACGCTCAGGACCTTGCAGCTCGGTGCACGCGTAGATGTCATGCAGCGTCGCGTAAGCCTGATTGTCCGGCAACGGCCGTTCGAAATTCAGGTGATTGCGGTTCAGGTCGATGTTGTCTTCGTTAACCCGCCGCAGCCAGGCGGTGCCCCACGGATTGATCAGGTGAATGAACACCACGGCCACATCCGCCGGCAGTGAGCGCTTGCCCAAGTCCTGCATCCATTTGATCTGGCAACTCGACCCGTAGAAGCCTTCGACGCCATGGGTGCCACTCAGCGCAATCAGCAATCGCTTGGCGCCGGGATCGCCCAGCACCGCCACGTCGGTACTCAAGGGCTCGCCGAAAGGCCCTTTGAGCGGGTGCGGGTATTCGGTCAACGTCGCACCGGCCTCAGTGGCGGCCGCGAGGAACAGCTCTCGCTGATTACGGTAACTTGGCTGAGTGGGAAACTCGGTCTGCATGTCTGCCTCTTGTTGATCTTCTGGCCCGTCTATTGCTCTCGACCCTACAGAAAATCCGTCGACTCATGAAGGACCAAAGCAGCTTTACTGTAGGCCCTGGTTTGCGTCATGCCGAGTCGGCCGATAAAGTCCCGGTAACTTTCCCCACGGACGGAGTGCCTCAACGTGTTCTCAGCCTTCCATTTGAGCCGCTATCGCCGCTCGGCCCTGTCGCTGATCGTCGCGACGCTGACCCTCACCGCCTGCAACGCCCCACCGACATCGACGTTGCCTGTGGCACCCGAAAGCGCCTCGGGCTATCGCACCGACCTGCAAACCCGACACGCCTCCAGACACATGGCGGCAGCGGCCAATCCGCTGGCGGCCGAAGCCGGCCGGGCGATGCTACGTCAGGGCGGTTCGGCGATCGATGCCGCGATTGCGATGCAAGCGGTACTGACGCTGGTCGAGCCGCAATCCTCCGGCATTGGCGGTGGTGCATTGATCGTGCTCTGGGATGGCAAGGCGGTGCGCACCTTCGACGGTCGCGAAACCGCACCGGCCGGCGCCACCGAGAAGCTTTTCCTGAAGTCCGACGGCACACCGATGGCGTTCACCCCGGCGCAGATTGGCGGGCGCTCGGTGGGCACGCCGGGCGTGTTGCGAGCGCTTGAGTTGGCGCACCGCAAACACGGTCGTCTGCCGTGGGCGAAGCTCTTCGAACCGGCCATCAAACTCGCAGAACAAGGGTTCGCCATCTCGCCGCGCCTTCATCTGTTGATCGCCTCGGACTCATCCATGCGCAGCTCGCCGGACATGGTGGCCTACTTCCTGAATGCGGACGGCAGCCCGAAAGCCGCTGGTACGTTGTTGAAAAATCCGGCATTGGCCGCCGTGCTGAAACGCATTGCCAACGAAGGGCCTGACGCGCTGTACAAAGGCGCCATCGCGCAAGAGATCGTCACCAAGGTTCAGGGCCACACCAACCCCGGCAGCTTGTCGCTGAACGATCTGCAAGGCTATCAAGCCAAGGAGCGCGCGCCGCTGTGCACTGACTACAAACGGTGGCAGGTGTGCGGCATGCCGCCGCCATCATCGGGCGGGATCGCCGTGGCGCAGATCCTCGGCACCTTGCAGGCCCTGGAAACCCGCGACCCGCGCTTCGCCCTCGCGCCGCTGAAACCGCTCAAGACCGAAAAACCCGCCGGCACCGAGCCCGACCCGCAAGCCGTGCACCTGATCGCCGAAGCCGAGCGCCTGGCCTACGCCGATCGCGCGCAATACGTGGCCGACGCTGACTTCGTGTCCGTGCCGGTCAAAGGGCTGGTTGACCCGGCCTATCTGGCCCGCCGCGCCGCCCTGATCGGAGATCGCAGCATGGGCGTGGCCAAACCCGGTACCCCGCCGGGTATTCAGGTCGCCTACGCGCCAGACCGTTCGCCGCTGCGCATCTCCACCTCACAAGTGGTGGCGGTCGATGATCAGGGCGGCGCCGTGTCCATGACCACCACCATCGAGTCCGCCTTCGGCTCGCACGTGATGGTCCAGGGATTCCTGCTCAATAACGAGATGACCGACTTCTCGTTCATCCCCGAAGAAAACGGGCAAAAAGTTGCCAACCGCGTTGAGCCCGGCAAACGCCCACGCTCCTCCATGGCGCCGACCCTGATCTTCGACCGCCAAAGCGGTGAATTCCTCGCCACCATCGGTTCCCCTGGCGGCTCGCAAATCATCGAATACGTGGCCAAATCCACCATTGGCCTGCTCGACTGGGACCTCGACCCGCAAGCCGCCATCAACCTGCCCAACTTTGGTAGCCGCAACGGCCCGACGGAGCTTGAGCAGGGACAGTTCAGCGCGGAGCTGATCCAGGCGTTGAAGGACAAGGGACACAGCATCAGCGAGATTGACATGACCAGCGGCACCCAGGCGATTGTTCGGGTCAAGGACGCGCAAGGAAATGCGTCATTGGCTGGAGGGGCTGACCCTCGGCGTGAAGGACAAGCGCTGGGGGATTGATTCCTACGCGGGAATAAAAAAGGGCTTACCGGGAGGTAGGCCCTTTTCAATCCCGGATGTCACCACTCGCAAACATTCAGCTTAGCGCGAGATCTTCAACGCCTGTCGCGCCTTGTGCTTGTCCAGGGCCAGATCGATCAAGCGGCTGACCAGATCGCTGTAGGTCATGCCGGTGGCCTGCCAGAGCTTGGGGTACATGCTGATCCGGGTGAAACCGGGCAGCGAGTTGATCTCATTGATCAGCACTTCGCCGCTGTCGGTGAGAAACACATCGACCCGCGCCAGCCCGGAGCAGCCCAGCACCTGGAATGCCTCGACGGCCAGAGCCCGAATACGTTCGCTGGACTCGACACTGATCTCAGCCGGTACCACGACCTGTGCCGCCTGGGCGTCGATGTATTTGCTGTCGTAGGAATAGAAACCGCTGCTCACCACGATTTCACCACACCCGCTGGCGATGGCGTCTTCGTTGCCGAGCACGGCGCATTCGATCTCACGGCCACTCACGGCGGATTCGATCAGCACTTTTTCGTCGAACCCCAAGGCCAGTTCCACGGCCGCCTTATATTCGGCTTCGTCACTGACCTTGCTCACGCCTACGGACGAGCCTTGGTTCGCCGGTTTGACGAACAGCGGCAGGCCGAGTTTGCCCTGCACCTCAGCGAACCCGGTACGCGCTGCCGTGGCGCGGTTCAGGGTCACGAACGGCGTCACCGCCAACCCGGCGTCGCGCAGCAGGCGTTTGCTGATGTCCTTGTCCATGCACACCGCCGAGCCGAGCACGTCGGAGCCAACAAAGGGCAAGTCAGCCATGCGCAACAGGCCTTGCAGGCAACCGTCTTCACCCAGGGTGCCGTGGACAATCGGGAAGATCACATCAACGTGCCCGAGCAGTTCCTGACCGGAAGTTTCCACCAATTGCTGACTGACCTTGCCCGGCACCACCGCCAGTTCACGGTTGGACTGATTGAGCGCGATCAGTGCCGGATTTTCCTGATTGAGCAGGAAGTTCGAAGGGTCGTTGAGGTGCCAGTGACCTTGTTTGTCGATGCCGATCAACACCGGCTCGAAGCGCGAGCGGTCCAGTGCATCGACAATGTTCTTCGCCGATTGCAGCGACACTTCATGCTCCGCCGAACGACCACCAAAAATAATCCCTACCCGCAATTTGCTCATTCAAAACACCTCAACGATTGGCCACCCGCCGAACAGCAGAGAGAACCTTGCAACATTCGCCCACGGTTTTCCACCCGTCCAAAGGGTTTAATCGCAGAGCAGACAGCCAGTCGATCACTGGGGTAACGTGTTCTTCACCGCGTTCGAGACACCCCCACCATGGCCAAGCAAACGCCTCCCATCGACTGGTTCCACCGCGCGCCCGACGTGGGCGGCCTGCAACGTTTCGAAGCGTTTTTTGCAGGGCACGGCTACGACCTTCATCGCCACGACACCTACGCCATCGGCCGAACACTGGCCGGTGTGCAGAGTTTTCAGTACCGCGGCGGATGGCGCCACAGCCTGCCGGGCGGAACCCTGGTGTTGCATCCGGACGAAGCCCACGATGGCGAGGCCGGCACCGAAGCCGGTTTCAAATACCGAATGATGTACATCGAACCGGCGCTGATCCAGCAGATGCTCGGCGGGCAACCGCTGCCGTTCATCAAGACCGGATTGTCGACCGACCCTCGCCTGTTCGCCGCCACCGACGCGCTGTTGCGCAGCCTGGATTGCCCCCTCGACCCTTTGGAGGAGCAGGACGCGCTGTACGATCTGGCGCAGGCTCTGAGCAGCGTTTCGGGAACAACTTCCGCCCGCCACCAGAGCTTCGACTACGTGGCTGCGGAGCGTGCGCGGGAATTCATTCACAGTGCGCTGGATCGCACCGTGACGCTGGAGGAACTGGCGCACCATAGCGGTCGTGATCGCTGGAGCCTGTCACGGGACTTTCGCCTGTTGTTCGGCACCAGCCCTTACCGATACTTGACCATGCGGCGCCTGGACCTGGTGCGTTCTCTACTGATCCAGGGCCAGTCGCTGGTCAGCGCCGCGTTGATTGCCGGCTTCACCGATCAGAGCCACATGACCCGGCAATTCAGCAAAACCTACGGCCTGTCGCCGGCCCGCTGGATGAAAATGCACCGTCGCTGAGCCACGCACAATCGTACAAGAAGCAGACCTGAGCGCTGGTTATCGTGGGTTCACGATCAACCACGGGAGACACTTCATGTCCGCTTACAAAAGCCTGAACTTCGCTGAAAAAATCGCCCGGATCGATGCGCACTGGGCGCCCCGGGTCATCGCCGAAATGAACGACTACCAGTTCAAGGTGGTGAAGTTGCTGGGGGATTTCATCTGGCATGACCATCTGGAAACCGACGAAACCTTCATCGTGCTCGAAGGCCAGTTACGCCTCGAGTTTCGTGATGGCTTCGTGTTGGTCAACGCCGGCGAAATGTATGTGGTGCCCAAAGGGGTGGAGCACAAACCCTCTGCCGAGCAGGAAGTGAAGCTGCTGCTGATCGAACCCAAAGGCGTACTGAACACCGGCAGCGAAGGCGGTGAGCGAACGGCGGTCAATGACGTGTGGGTGTGAGGCGTTACGCCAATGTCTTGCCGTCCACCGGGTCGCCGATCATCAGGAAATGCCCGCCCGCCACATGGTGCAAGGTGCGCAAGGCGTCATGCCCTTCGAAGTGCCAGCGGCCGTCGCTGAAGACCCGTTCATCTGCCTGGGCGGCAATCACCTCGGCCAGGAACAGGTCGTATTGCTGATGATTGGAGGGCTCTGGCAGCAGTCGACATTCCAGCCAGGCCACGCAGCCCTCGAGCATAGGAGCATCGATCAGTTCACCACTGAAGGTCTGCAAACCATAGGCCTGGAACTTGTCCTGACCTTGGCCCTGGGTCAATTCCAGGCCTGACGTCGAGCCAACAGTCTGGGTGATATCGGCCTGAGCGACGCAGGGCACGTTCAGCACGAAGGTGCCCGAGGCTTCCAGCAGTTGTCGGGTCCAGGTGGACTTGTCCAGCACCACGGCAATTTTCGGCGGTTCGAAATCCAGCGGCATGGCCCAGGCCGCGGCCATGATATTGCGCTGGCCGTCATGGGCGGCGCTCACCAGGACGGTCGGCCCGTGATTGAGCAGGCGATAGGCCTTGGACAAAGGAACCGGGCGGCGATGGGAAACGCTCATGGTGTCTGCTCCTGGGAAAAGAGCCGATTGTAGCGATTTCCACCGCGATGGCAGGTATCAAGTCGCCAGTTGATTGGCAAACTGGCCGACCGCGTTCACCACTTTCTGCGCACCGTCCTGAATCTCGACGATCACCGTGCCCGCTTCCGCCGCCAGCGCCAGGCCTTGTTCTGCCTGAAGCTTGCCGTCGGTCATCAGGGCCACGGCATTACGCGCCATCTCCTGGTTCTGACGCACGACACCGACAATCTCATCAGTGGCCTGGCTGGTGCGGGACGCCAACTGCCGGACCTCGTCCGCCACCACGGCAAACCCCCTGCCCTGTTCACCTGCCCGAGCCGCCTCGATGGCCGCGTTGAGCGCCAGCAAGTTGGTCTGTTCGGCGATGCCGCTGATGGTTTTGACGATGGTGCCGATCACCAGCGATTGCTCGTTCAAGGCCTCGATGCCATCGCCAGCGGTCTGCATATGCCTGGCCAGGTCGCGCATCACGTCCACTGCCTGAGTCACCACGGCCGTACCGCGCTGGGCACTCTGATCGGTTTGCTGAGAGGTGCTATACGCAATGTTGGCCGCTTCGGCCACGGCGTTTTCCTGATTGACCTGATCGGTAATCACGGTGGCGAACTTCACCACTTTGTAGAGCGTGTTGTTAGCGTCAACCACCGGGTTGTAGGACGCTTCCAGCCAGACCAGACGACCATGGCTGTCGACGCGCTTGAAACGGCCGGCAACAAACTCACCGGCATTCAGGCGTCGCCAGAAGTTCTGATACTCGGCGCTGCTGGCCTCCTGCGACTCACAGAACGTGCGGTGATGTTTGCCCTTGATCTGCGCGAGGCTGTAACCCATGCCACTGAGGAAGCGGTCGTTGGCCGTCAGCACGTTGCCATCGAGGTCGAACTCAATCACCGCGGTCGAACGCACCAGCGCACCGATCAGGTTCTCATGCTCACGGGACGCTTCGATGGTGCGGGTCAGGTCGCTGGAGTAAATCGAGAAATGTTTGATTCGGCCGTCCGCCGAGCGCACCGGCTGCACAATCGAACGCAACCACGCCTCCTTGCCGTTGCCCCGCAGTAAACGCACGGCCCCGGCGAAATGCTCGCCACGGGTCAGCGCGTTCTGGAAGCGGCGGTGGAATTCGTCGGATTTGACATGGACCGGGACGATCTCGTCGATGTTCCTGCCGATCAGGTCGCCGCTCTTGTAGAACATTTCACCCAGGAAGTTCTGGTTGGCCGATTGAATCCGGCCATCGGGATTAAGGGTCAGGACCAGCATCTCGCTTTCCAGACTGTCCTTCACTTGATGAAGGCTGGAGAGTTCTTCGCGAAGAGCCGACAGCTCCTGCTTCAAGCGTTTGTTGAACATGGGAAAGCACCGATGGACTGGGAGAGAAAGCGGCATGCAGCCTAGCCATCGGCGGTACGGTTCTTTTCTGAAGAGCGTTTCAAGGTTGTCCTACAAAAATAGTTACGGTCACACGCTGCGATTACATCGCGCCAGCGGCCGCGCAATGGCCGGCTCTGGGCAGGCGTGCGCCAAAATACGCCGCGCTGCCCACACCCACTGCGCCCATGACCGCACAGAAGATCACGCAGATCCACGGGCTCCACGGCATCAGACCAATCAATAACAGTGGTGTGATGCTCGCCCACGCGGCGTAAGCAATGTTGTAGGTGAAGGAAATGCCCGAGACGCGAACCCGCGCCGGGAACAGGCTGACCATCACCGACGGCACCGCGCCGACCACTCCGCAACTCAGACCGGCAACCGCGTAGGACAGAGCAATCCAGTGACCACCCGTAATCAGGCTGGTATAGAGCACACCAATCCCCAGCGGCAGCAGCAGGCTATAGAGCATGACCGTGCGCCAGCCGCCGATGCGGTCGACCAGCAGCCCGGCGAGTACACAGCCGATGTTCAGGAACTCGATGCCCAACGCACTCAGGGCGAAGGTATGGCTGGCGGTCATGCCAAAGGTTTTCTGCATCATGGTCGGAGTGATAACGACAAACACCACCACCGCCGAGGTCAGCACGCAGGTGAGGATCATCGCCGGCAACATTGCCAGACGATGTTCACGCAAGACCGTGCGCAGCGGCAGCTCGACGGCGGCATCACGCTGGGCCTGCATTGCCATGAACACCGGGGTTTCACTGAGCCAGCGGCGCAACCAGACACCGATCACCCCGAACACACCGCCCAGGAGGAACGGGTAACGCCAGGCGAAATCGAGAATTTCCGCCGGTGTGAACGCCTGTGCGAGGAAGGTCGCCGTCAGCGCGCCAATCAGGTAGCCAAAAGTCAGCCCGGCTTGCAGGAAACCGAGGGCATACCCGCGATGCCCGGCCGGCGCGTGCTCGGCGACGAACACCCAGGCGCTCGGCACTTCACCGCCCACCGCCGCCCCTTGCAGGACACGTAGCACCAACAGCAGCAGCGGCGCCCAATAGCCGATCTGCGCGTAGGTCGGCATGATCCCGATCAGCAGGCACGGCAGCGCCATCATCAGGATGCTCAGGCTGAAGACTTTCTTGCGCCCCAACCGGTCGGCGAAATGCGCCATCAGAATTCCGCCCAACGGGCGCGCCAGATAACCGGTGACGAAGATCCCGAAGCTTTGCAGCAGGCGCAGCCATTCGGGCATTTCCGGCGGGAAGAACAGTTGGCTGAGGGTCAGGGCGAAGAACACGAAAATGATGAAATCGTAGATTTCCAGCGCGCCACCAAGGGCCGCAAGACCGAGAGTCTTGTAATCCGAGCGGGTAAAAGGCGTCGGGCGCGAAGGGATGTTGGCAGTCATGAAAAAGAACTCTGCAGCCGGTAAAAAACCAAGGCGCCCATGGTCTACGCAAACGCGCCCATGGACAAGCCGTTAGACCATAGTCCTGTTTTGGTAAAGTTTCGTCACAAGTCAGCAGCGGTTGATTTACTGTTGGCGTCTGTCCAGACGGGCCTTTGCAGCCCGAAAGACCACAATAAACATAAAAATTCGAGGTACCCCCGTGGCCGCTGATATCGAAGATACCCGCTCCGCCCGCTTTGCCCTGCGCTGCTCAAGTTTTGCCGAACGCTGGTTCCCCGACTCCTGGGTATTTGCCGCGCTGGCGGTAATCATCGTCGCCGTCGCCACTCTGTTCATGGGCGCCAAACCGACTGACGCCGCCATGGCGTTCGGTGATGGATTCTGGAGCCTGATCCCCTTCACCATGCAGATGGCGTTCGTGGTCATCGGTGGCTATGTCGTCGCTGCCTCGCCACCCGCCGTGAAACTCATCGACCGCCTGGCACGTATCCCGAAAAACGGGCGCTCGGCCGTGGCGTGGGTCGCCTTGATCTCCATGGTTGCCTCGCTGCTGAACTGGGGCTTGTCGCTGGTGTTTGGCGGTTTGCTGGTGCGCGCCCTCGCCCGCCGCGTCGATCTGAAAATGGACTACCGCGCCGCCGGCGCCGCTGCCTATCTGGGTCTTGGCGCAGTCTGGGCCCTGGGTCTGTCGTCGTCCGCCGCCCAACTGCAGGCCAACCCGGCCAGCCTGCCGCCGTCGATCCTGTCGATCACCGGGGTGATTCCGTTCACCCAAACGATCTTCCTGTGGCAGTCCGGCGTAATGCTGCTGGCGCTGATCGTGGTCTCGCTGATCATCGCCTACGCCACCGCGCCAGGCCCTAACACCGCCCGTGACGCCAAGGCCTGCGGCATCGACCCGAGCTTCAATCTGCCGCCATTGGCCCCGCGCACCCGCCCGGGCGAATGGCTGGAACACAGCCCGCTGTTGACCCTTTTGCTGGTGGCACTCGCGGCTGGCTGGCTGTTCCACGAGTTTTCGACCAAACCCGCGATCAGTGCCATCTCCGGGCTGAACACCTACAACTTCCTGTTCCTGATGCTCGGCGCGCTGCTGCACTGGCGTCCGCGCAGCTTCCTCGATGCCGTGGCCCGCGCTGTCCCGACCACCACCGGCGTGCTGATCCAGTTCCCGCTGTACGGCTCGATCGCCGCGTTGATGACCACGGTCAAAGGCACTGACGCCCAGACCCTGGCGCACCACATCTCGACCTTCTTCGTCAGCATCGCGTCCCACGACACCTACGCGTTCCTGATGGGCGTGTACTCGGCGATTCTCGGTTTCTTCATTCCGTCCGGCGGCGGCAAGTGGATCATCGAAGCGCCGTACGTCATGCAAGTCGCCACGGACCTGAACTACCACCTGGGCTGGGCCGTACAGATCTACAACGCAGCCGAAGCGCTGCCGAACCTGATCAACCCGTTCTACATGCTGCCGCTGCTGGGCGTGCTCGGGCTGAAGGCGCGGGACTTGATCGGGTTTTCGTTTGTGCAATTGCTGGTGCACACGCCGCTGGTGTTGTTTCTGCTGTGGGCGCTGGGGACGACGCTGACGTATACGGCGCCGGTAATGCCTTAACCCGATCCAACAATCACCATAAAACAACTGTAGGAGCGAGCCTGCTCGTGATAGCGGTAGTCCATCCAACATTGATGTGACTGCCAAACCGCTATCGCGAGCAGGCTCACGCCTACATTAAGAACTTTGCTGCACTCAAGACTGTAACCCTTCTGTCACATCCCGCTGCTAGCGTCCGCCGAAACATATTGCAACAAACTCAGCTAAACGGGACTTGGCATGACTGACGATAAAGACAACATCGACGTTCCTTCTCCCGACGCAGATGCGCCCACCGATACTAGCCGCCGGCGCTTTCTCGGTGGCGTTGCGGTGCTGGGTGTCGGCGCAACGCTGAGCGCTTGCGGCAATCAGGGGGATGAGCCGGGCAAACCTGTCGAACACCCACTGTCCCCGGCGGAATTGGACAAAGCCCTGCACGACCAGGTGAAAACCGTGGTGGTGATCTATGCCGAGAACCGCAGTTTCAACAATCTGTTCGGCGATTTCCCCGGTGTCGAAAAACCGCTGTCATCCCTCCAGCCTGGCGAGTATCAACAGCGTGATCGCGATGGCAGTCTGTTGCAGACGCTGCCACCGGTATGGGGCGGCGTTTTGCAGATCGGTCCGCAAACCCTGGATGGCGTGACGTACCCCAGTGAAACCCAGTTTCAGCAGCAACTGCCCAACGCGCCGTTTGCCCTCAAAGGCCCGAACGCTGAAGACCTGCCGTTTGGCTTGGTGACCCGCGATTTGTGGCACGTGTTCTATCAAAACCAGATGCAGATCAACGGTGGCAAGAATGACGGTTTTGTCGCCTGGGCAGACTCCGGCGGCCTGACCATGGGCCATTACGCGCAGAGTCGTTATTCCCTGCGCTTGTGGGACGTCGCCCAGGAATTTGTGCTCTGCGATAACTTTTTCCAGGGCGCTTTCGGCGGTTCGTTTCTCAACCACCAATACCTGATCAGCGCCACCGCGCCGTTTTATCCCGATGCGGCCAATTCGGTGGCCAAGGCGCAAATCGCGGTGCTGCAAAGCGACGATCCGACGGACCCACGGCTCAAGCCTTTGGATAAATCCCCAGCCAGCGCCATGACCGGCCCACCGCAGTTCGGTCCCAGTGCTTTGACCCCGGATGGCTACGGCGTCAACACGCTCGCGCCGCCGTACTGGCCGACGTGGATTCGCGACCCTGACCGCCCGGCCTACGCCAAACCAGACTTGCCGAACGTGCTGGTCCCACAAACCCACGAGCACATCGGCGACAAGCTCTCAAAGAAAAATGTCGACTGGGCCTGGTACGCCGGCGCCTGGCAGGCGACGCTGGATCAGTTCAAGGACTCCGGTGGCATCCCGAAGATCCCCAACTTCCAGTACCACCATCAGCCGTTCAACTACTTCAAACAGCTGGGCCCGGAGAACCCGGCCGAACGCAACAAACGTCTGCGCGACGCCGGCCTGGGCGATGAATCGAGCACCAACAAGTTCTTCGCCGATGCCGAGGCTGGCAAACTGCCTGCGGTGAGCTTCTACAAACCCCAGGGCAACCTGAACATGCACGCCGGTTACGCCGATGTGGCGTCCGGTGATCGGCACATCGTGCGCGCCCTGAAAGTGCTGCGCGAAAGCCCGCAATGGAAAAACATGGTGGTCGTGGTTACGGTCGATGAAAACGGGGGTTGGTGGGATCACGTTGCACCGCCCAAAGGCGATCGCTGGGGGCCGGGATCACGGGTGCCGGCGCTGGTGGTGTCGCCCTTCGCGCGCAAAGGCACGGTGGACCACACGGTCTATGACACAGCGTCGATCCTGCGTTTGATCACTCGGGTGTTCGGGCTGGAGAAGCTCGACGGGCTCAAGCAGCGGGATGAGGCGATGATTGCTCGGGGCCAGAAACCCATGGGCGACTTGACCCATGCGCTCAGGTTCAGCTGAGCAATTATCGGCCGATCTGCTTTAGTACGGTGGCCTGCGATCCACGCGGGCCCACGCTGAAAAGGATCTGAGCATGCTGAAACTCACAGGACTCACCTTTGCCGCCCTCGCCCTGAGTGCCGCCGCCCACGCCGATGTCGATCTGAAACTGGGCAGCACCGAACGTGTTACCCGGCTTTTCGCCTACCCCAACAACTGCAATGTGATCTGCTTTCGCAACTGGACGCTTGAACAAACCGTCGAGCATTACCTGACCCAAAGCGTGCAACGCGATGGCTACAGCACTGCAAAAGTGCGAGTAAAGACCGATAACCATCAGCTCTACGCCGACATCAGCGGCGTACCAAAGGGTTACGAAAAACCGCTGGCCGCGTTACTCGATGCCGGCGATCTGGCCTACACCGGTGCCAAAAAACTCAATGCCGACAGCAAATGGGCCTACAACTGGTACTTGTTCCTGCCGTTGGGCATGGCCCTGGAAAACCGTAAGAGTGTCGAATTGCTGCACTTCCCGCCGGATTACTCCCTGACCCAGGCCCAGGATTACCTGCGCTCCGCGACCACGGATCGCTGGGCCACGTTGCTGACGGATAACGGCATCCCCGCTGACCAGACGCCGGGCTATCAGACCATCATCGACATCGCGCCCATTGCCGCGCCGGCCAGCGCCGGCAAGGACCTGGAGGGTGTCTACGGCTACTTCACGGATTACCAGACCACCATGGTCAAGGACGTCAGCCAGAACGCCAAAGGTGCGGCGCTGCCGATGGTCGCCTTTGGCGCGCCAGTGCGTAACTGGATCAAGCAGCAATATGGTGTGACCGTCGACGTGCTGGGTCTGGCGATGATCAGCCCGAAGAAAGGCCTGAACGTGCCGGTATTGGGCTCGAACCATCCGAGTTACATCTGGTACGCCGCCAACCCGGACAGCTATACCGGCGACGATGCTCAGGCGAAAGCCGATGCTGCGGGCCTGGCCGTCATGGGCCAGGATTTGAGCGCCGCGTGCTGGCAAGCCGGCATGGGCAGCACACCGGGCAGCGACCCTGCTGCCCAGCTGAAAAGCTGCACACAAACCTGGCAAGTGACCCAGAAAGAAAAAACCTGCGAGTTGTTCTACACCTCGATCCGCAACCTGACCCCGGAACAAGCCGAGGCCAAGTGCGCGACAACGCCAATCAAGGCCCAACTCCAACAGCTGCAAGCTCCGGCGCCCGCAACAGCGATTCCGGCACCGGCGCTGTAATCACCTTGCGCGTCAGCAAAGGCTGACGCGCACTCCCCGACCGGCTTAAAGCTTCTCGACCGGACGCAGACGGTATTGCGGCGGCAGTTGCTCAAATCCGCTGATGGTCGTGTTCAGGCTTTTCCAGCGACCGTCCTTGATGCCGTAGATGCAGCCATGGATCGACAGCGGCTGCCCACGGTGCCAGGCGTTTTGCACGATGCTGGTGTGGCCGACGTTCGCCACTTGCTGGATCACGTTGAGCTCACAGAGACGATCGACCTGTTCTTCTTCAGTCGCCAGCTCGGCCAGTTCTTCGCGCTTTTCGTAATAAAGGTCCCGGATCGAGCGCAGCCAGCCGTCGATCAGGCCCAGCTGACGATCCTGCATCGAGGCGCGTACGCCACCACAGCCATAGTGGCCGGTGACCAGGATGTGTTTGACCTTGAGCACGTCCACCGCGTACTGAATCACCGACAGGCAGTTAAGGTCGGTGTGCAGCACCACGTTGGCCACATTACGGTGTACGAACAGGTCGCCCGGCAGCATGCCGACGATCTCGTTGGCCGGCACTCGGGCGTCGGAACAACCAATCCACAAGTATTCCGGCGTCTGTTGGCGGGCCAGCTTGGAGAAGAAGTCCGGATCTTCCTGTTTGATCGCTTCAGCCCAGCGTTCGTTGTTATCAATCAGATCTTGTAATTCGTTCATGCTGTAAAGCCTCAAGAATGATGCGCAGGTTTGACAAACAACCGCCCGTCGAGGTCACGCGCTTGATGCAAGTATGACCGGTGGAATTCTCAGGAGCCCAGTGGGTCAACCCTAGTAAGGCCCACAGTATGAGGAATTGCCATGACTGAATCACGACGTCCGTACGATGCGGTGCAACCTGAGCCGATCGACGACAACGAAGACCGCATGGGCTCGATGCAAGAGCTGGATTTCGATGAGGAAGAACCCAGCGCCAAAATCGGTGACGAGTTGCCCGAAACCGAACGCGAACGGCTGATGCCTCGCGAGCGCGTGCGTGAAGCCGGTATGACGGGGGCTTCGACCGATGATCACGAGTCTACCGATGATGACATGAGCCCGGAAACGTTGATCCATGAAGATGGCGCGCGGGATGCCCATGAAGCGGGTGACGGTGATCAGGCGGATTGGGATTTGAGCATTGTCGATGAAGATGACATTGGCGGGGGGAATGGCCTGGATGAGGCGGAGATGGCGCGGCGGGATCCGATGGATAAGGATCGGTGATCTCTATCGCCTGATTTGACGCCATCGCGAGCAGGCTCACTTCTACAGTTGATCTATGTCTGTCACAGAATTTGTTGACTACACAGATCAACTGTAGGAGTGAGCCTGCTCGCGAGGCTCTAAAGAAGGTCAGTCGACCAGGGTGCAGGCCATGACCACGGCGTCTTCCCGACCACCAACAGCCGGGTAGTAATCCCGACGCCGGCCAATCTCGTTAAACCCGTACCGCTCATATAAGCGAAACGCCGTGCGGTTGCTGTCGCGAACTTCCAGAAAACACTCCCGCGCCTCAGCCTTGTAGGCAATCGACATCAAATGCTCCAGCAGCGTCAAACCCAGGCCACGGCCCTGATTTTCCGGCTTGACGGTGATATTGAGCAGATGCGCCTCATCCAGAATGATTTGCACCACGCCGTGGCCGACCTGCTGCTGCCCTTCGAACATCAGCCAGATCTGATACTTGCCCAGCCCGTCGAGAAAAATCCCGCGAGTCCAGGGATGGCTGTATGCCGCGTATTCGATTTTCAGTACAGCGTCCAGGTCCGCCTCGGTCATCGGGCGGAACGATACAGCGTCACTCATTTGATTCTTTCCAGCGCGCCATCAGCCGACGCATGGCTTGCCAGACATCAGCCTTACGCTGTGGCTCTTCCATTAATAATTCCAGACCCGGCAGGGCCCAGACCGAGCCCAGGCCTTCGACCTGGAGTTCGCGGTTGAACGATTCGGCGTTGGCTTCACCGGCAAAACGCACCGCCGGCAGGCCGATCAGCCACACGCACACGCATGGCGCGTCTTCGATACGCGCCGAGAGAAAGCCTTGGACGAAGTCGCGCGCCGCTTCCGGGCCTTGGTCCATGGTGCCGCGAGCCAGCAGCGGCCAGCGTACCGGTTCGCCGACGATCTGTGGGCTGTCCGGCAGACCGGCGGCGCGCAGCATGTCCTTGAGCAATAAATAGGCGGGATCGCGAGTCTGGAACGTTTCGCCTGTGGGTAACTCCACCAGCAGCAGGCAGCGACCGGCGCGCAACAATTGCAGGGCGAAGCGCGGTGGCGGCACCTGCACAACCTTGGCGACGACCGGAGCCGCCTCTTCTTCGACCTTGGCGTTGGTGCGCGTACTGGCCAATGAAGGACGCGGCACCTCGATCTTCACCCGTTCGGCCGGTTTGACCAGCGGTTCCACGGGCACATCAGCCACAGGCGCAGGCGCAACCGGAGCCATTGGCGCGACGACCAACGGCTCAGGCATCTCCAGCAGCTCGGGGCGCGAAGGCGCGGCAAAGGGCAATTCGGTGCGCGGCAGCCAGTTGACCACCTGCATGGCGGTCAAATAAGCGCGGCGACGGGACTCGATAAGCAAAGGTCGGCCACTTGTGGATAACTAATAGTGCGCTGATTCTACCGCCCTTCGCTCAAGATCGCCCGCCCTCGATCGATAGAAAACCTACTGTCTGTCCCGAGAGTGAATCGACACGCCTGCGATGCAGTACAATCGCGGCTTTTAATCGTCAACCAGCCGGCCATTCCGATGATCGAACCCAAGCGCGTCTTGCGCGCCCTCGCTGAACACTGGGCACTTCTGGAGCCACTGTGCGAGCACTTCGACCAAGGCACCTTGAGCCTCAACGAACTGCGTTCACAGTTGGCCGCCCAGCAACTCGACAGTACGCCGCAGGACATCACCAGCCTGCTGGACGTGTGGATCCGCCTCGACATTCTGGTGCCCGTGGCGAAAAGCCCGAACCGGTTCGAGCTCAATGCGCAGATTCACGACTTCCTCGCTTACCTGCGCCGTGAGCACCGTCTAGGCCTGTGCCTGGAAATCGAAGCCTACCTGCGTCACCTCGAGCGCCTGGCCGGTTACATTCAGGACGCCTTTGACATTCGCGATGGCCATGATCTGGCGCGCCAATTGCGCTTGCTCGATATGCGCGTACGCGACGTACTGAAAAAACTCGATAACGATGAACAAGCATTGGTGGCCGTCGCCGAACGGGCGAAAACCAGCGATCGGCAGATCCCGTTGCGTCAGCGTTACGCTGAAGTGCTGGCGACCTGGGACGAATACGTCGAACCGATGATCGAACTGGTGAACGCCGACGGCGCCTTCGAACAAGGCGTACGCAAGGTCGAAACCGTGCTGCTGAAGATGCTCAGCGAGCAGCAGCGCCTTGGCCATCTGGTCGATGACGACATGCTGCTGCGTACCCACGCCCGTATCCTCGAAATGCAGACCAGCGCCCAATTGACCCTGCGTCATGCCCGCGAACTGCTGCTGCCGCTGCGTGAAGAAGCCCGTCGCCACAATGCCGTGACCCGTGGCGCCGCGTTGGCCTTGTCGGCCATTCGTCGCAAAGGCATCGATGCCGTCCCGCAAGCCGCGATGCCGATGTTCACCCGCCCGCAAAGCACGTTCCTCGGCAGTGCGAGTCAGGTCGAAGCCTACGTGTATGCGCTGGCCCGTTTCGAACCGAAACCGGCGCGTTTCCCCAAAGCGCACAAGACCCAGAAAGGCGAAGCCCCGCGCGCGCCTCGTACCGTTCGCGAAATGCTCGAACGCTGTGAAGACGCCCTGCCGATGCCGGACCTGATGACCTGGCTGCTGGAGCAGGAACCGGACGGCGCGACCGACGAATTGCTGTACTGGTTCTCGCGCCTGTCGCGGGAGAAACGCTTCAAACGTGAGCGTCTGGAACGCCGCGAATACCACACTCATGAGCATCAGGTCAGCCTGCGCTCCTTCGCCCTGCTCTCGGCCGGCGACGCCGCCGAGGATTCTGCGAGCATCCCACATGCATCTTGATCTAAACGAACTGTCCCAGCTGGCGCCGATCTTTCGCGAGCTGTTCAAGGGCTACCACGTCAGCCGCCGCGACCCGGAGCTGTACGCGCAACTGTCGAACTTCCAGGACCAGTACCGCACGCTGTTCAAGGCCTTGGGGTTTGAGCTGGTGTGTGACACCCGTGGTTTCTACTACTTCGTGCCGGACCTTGCTGCTGCCGCGGTGAACAAAACCGCGCAACGACTGGCGCTGTTCACCTTCATCCTCGTCGAGCATCTGGCGGATCAGGGCCGCGACCCGGTCGCCGTGCTCGACGGCGGCAGCCTCGGCCGCGATGAATTGCCGTCCTTGCTCGAAAAGTACCGCGACCTGTTTATCCAGGCCGAAGTACAGACCGTCGAAGAACTCGAAGAAAAAATCATGCGCCGCATGACCCAGCTCGGTTTCGCCGGCGAGGAAAACGGCATCTACCGTTTCCTGCCGCCGATGCACCGCTTCCTCGATGTCTGCCTGTCGGTCCAGCAGGACCGTGATCTGGCGGCCAGCCTGCACAGCGTGTTGCCATTGCCGGTCCCCGTGCTGATCGATGACGACAGCGATGAAAAATTGCTGGAAACCGACGATCCGCTGGACCTCAGTGACTTCGAAGAAGAAAGCGAAGAAGACGCCATGGCCCGCGCCATTGCCGAAGAACAGGAGACCGACGCATGAGCAAGGAACGCTACGGCATTCGCCGTTTTGCCCTTTTGAACACCGCCGGTTACAGCCTCGGTCTGTTTCCGCTGGAAGAGCCGCTGTCGGTCTACGGCGCGAACAACCTCGGTAAATCCGCCTCGATCAACGCCTTGCAGTTCCCGATCCTGGCGCGCATGTCGGACATGAGTTTCGGCAAGTACAGCCTGGAACAATCCCGACGCTTCTACTTCGCCTCGGACACCAGTTACATCCTGGTTGAAGTGTCGCTGCCCCACGGCCCGCACGTGATCGGCGTGGTCGGTCGCGGCCCGGGCGGTGGTTTCGGTCACCAGTTCTTTGCCTATGCCGGCAAGCTGGATCTGGCGCATTACCAGAAGAACGACACCTGCCTGCGCCAGAAAGAACTGTTCACCAACCTTGAACGCGAAGGCCTCAAAGCCTACGAGTTGAAGCCTGATGAGCTGCGTCGTTTGCTGGTCGGCGGTCACACCTCGATCCCGCTGGACCTGACGCTGATCCCGCTGCGTTCCACCAGCGAGCAGAGCCTGAAGACCTTCCGCGCACTGTTCATCAACCTGCTGCACATGCGCGAAATCACCGCGGCCAAGCTCAAGCAACTGTTCCTCGATGCGTTTGAGCACAGCCTGCGTTCCGGCAGCGTCGACTACATCGCCGCGTGCGAAGAAGCGTTCCGCGATGTACGGCGCATGGAGCAGGATTACAACTCGCTGGTCACTGCCGGCCCGCTGGTTGAAGCACTGGCCGCCGGCGTGGCCCAGCGCAATATCCTGCGCGGCAAATTGCACCGCATCTCGCCGCTGCTCGATTCCCTGCTTGGCACCTGGTCGGACTACGCCAGTGCGCGCAAGGAAGAACTGACGATTCAGGCCGAGCATTACCGCAACGAGCAGGACGCGCTGCAAAACGATCAGCGTGGCGGCACACAAGAACTGATGCGCCTGGAGCGGGAAATCACCGGCATCCAGCGCTGGCTCGGCGAGTTGTCGGTGCTCAAGCATCGCTTCGCGTTGGTCGATGACGTCAAAGTGCTGGAGCAACAACTGCTGGCGGCCAAGGACGCGCACGATGAACTGGCGGGTGCGCTGGCACAGTCGCGGCAGTTCTCTGCCGAAGATCTGGAAGAGCGTCTGCGTGACCTGGAAAAACGCCTGAAGTCGGTCAAGCAGCAACTCGATCACGCCGACAACAACAGCTACGCCCGCCTGCGCGAAGAGTTCTCGCAACAGGACGTCGAGCGCCTGATGCGTCTGTTCAACAGCGCCTTGTTCAGCCTGCCGCTGGGCGAACACGGCATCACGCTGGACGAGGACGGTCAGTGGGTCAAATCCATGGAATTGATCCTCGACGGTTTCAAAGGCGAGCGCTTCGAAGTGCCGGGCCTGTCCATCGACATCTCGCACATCGAGCCGCCCGCGCTGCAAGCATTGGCTGACCGCGCCGCGTTGCGCGATCAGAAAGAGCGCCTGGACAAAGAACTCAAGCAACTCAAGACCCAACAAGCCGTGGCCGCCGACCGCGCCGCGAGCAAGACTCAGACCGAAGCGCTGTACCAGCAAGTGCTGGATGCGCAGAAAGCCCTGGAAGATTTCCGTCGCGCGCAAACCCTGAGCGCTGAGGAAGGCGACAAGCTTGAGCAACTGGCACAGATGGAAGCGGCGCAGGACGATTTGAAGCGTTCCAGCGATGCCTTCACCGAACGCGTCCAGCAACTGTCGGCCAAGCTGCAACTGGTCGGCCGTCAGATCGGCGACATGGAAGCCAAGCAACGCACCCTCGACGACGCCCTGCGCCGCCGTCAGCTGTTGCCGGCAGACCTGCCGTTCGGTACACCGTTCATGGACCCGATCGACGATTCCATGGACAACCTGCTGCCGCTGCTCAATGACTACCAAGACAGCTGGCAGGGTTTGCTGCGCAGCGACGGTCAGATCGAGGCGCTGTACGCGCAGGTCCGCCTCAAGGGTGTGGCCAAGTTCGACAGCGAAGACGATATGGAGCGTCGCCTGCAGCTGCTGATCAACGCGTACGCGCACCGCACCGACGAAGCCCTGACGCTGGGCAAGGCACGCCGGGCGGCGGTCACGGACATCGCCCGGACCCTGCGCAACATTCGTAGCGACTACGACAGTCTCGAGCATCAATTGGCGTTGTTCAACCGCGAGATCAACAAGCGTCAGGTGTCCAACCTGAAAAGCTTCCGCATCGTGCTCGCGCCGAACAAGGAAGCGCTCAAGCACATCGACCAGATCATCCACAGCGCCGGCCAATACGAAGAAGGCGAAACCCTCTCCGTGTTCGACCTGAGCCAAAGTGCCGATCAGGACAACAAGAACGAAGAAGCCAAGGAATACCTGGCGCGGCTGGTGGCCGCCAACCACAACCAGCTGGGCCTCAAGGACTTGTTCGAACTGGCGTTCGAGATCACCAAGGTCAACGGTCAGCCAGTCATCCACACCGACATCGACGGCGCCGCGTCCAACGGCACCACAATGACCATCAAGGCGCTGACCAACATGTACCTGTTGCTGCACTTGATGGACCGCGACCAGGCCGGTCGCGTGCGCCTGCCGTACTACCTCGACGAGGCGGCGGACATCGATGAGAAGAACCAGGCAGCGTTGCTGGAAACCAGCCTGCAACTGGGCTTCGTGCCGATCCTGGCGAGTGTGAAGCCGCAGGTTTGCGCCAGTGTCGCGATTGACCTGGAAGGCGGCAGCGGGCCAAACGGGATCTACATCGATGAGGCGGACTGGAAGTACATTCGCCGTCATGACGAGGTGAAGGCGAGCGTTGTGGCGCAGGCGGATGAACCGGAGCTGGATGCGGTTTGAGTTAATCCGTTAGATATGAAAAGGCCGCGATCCAATGGATCGCGGCCTTTTTTTGTGGGCCTCATCGCGAGCAGGCTCACTCCTACATTAGATCTGTGTAAACACAATTCAATGTGGGCGAGCTTGCTCGCGATGGCGGCATCACAGGCACCAATAAACTATTTGCCGATTGCGATTTTCGGCGCCCAGGTCAGCCATTCATCTTCAAACTTGTCGAACAGCGGGAAGGTTTGCTCAGCTCGCGCCGGGCTGCCCATGCGATCGCCGTCCGGGGTGGCGAAGGCGATACCGCCCTGAATCAGTGTCTCCAGCGATTCAGTGCGCACCGTTGCGCCTTTGAACAAGCCGTAGTCAAAACCAAAACCACTGCTGTTCCAGAAACGCGTGCCGCTGCGCACCAGCGGTGCGTATTTCGGTTCGATCAGAATGTGCACCAGCACACGATCCGCTGTCTGGCCAAGTTCATATCCAGTGACCTTGCCCACGGTGATTTCGCGATACGTCACCGGCACACCGGTTTTCAGCGAACCACGGCGCGCGGCGCTCAGGACCAGACTCAAACCGGCTTCCTGCTTGGCCGTCTCTGGCGGATTGGCCAACGCGACGAAGTTCTTCTGTGGGCCGAGGTTCTTCGGAGCAGGTTGCACTTCGATGTATTGACCGGTCACCAGCGTTTCCAGATTGCGGGTCTTGATCAGCCCCAACTCAGGCTTGACCACCCAGAACTGAGTGCCCACCCGGGCAATGCGCTCCGGCACTTCGGTGATACGTGCGGTGAGCATCACCGATTGCAGATCATCGGTGAGGTCAACGTCTTCGATCTTGCCGACGTCCAGCCCTTTGAATCTCACCGGTGTGCCGTTACGCAGGCCATCGGCGCGTTCGACCTTGATAGTGACCACGGTGCCTTTCTGATTGGCTTCGTCATGGTTGGCGAACAGACGGAAACGCGGGATCTTCTTTTGCAGCGGGGCTTTGGCTTCCGGGGTCTCAAAGGCGATACCACCGGCCATCAGGCTTTGCAGCGATTCACTTTTGACCTGGATTCCGCCGGTCAGTCCACCCGTGAGTGTGATACCGCTGGCATTCCAGAAGCGCGTCGAGGCGTTGACCAGACCTTCGTATTCCTTCTCGATGTGAACGCCGATCACCAGTTGTTTCTTGGTCTTGGAGAACTGATAGCTCTGCACCGAACCGACTTTGACCTGCTTATAGAGGATCGGGCTGCCAACTTCCAGGGACCCGAGGTTTTCGGTGAACAACACCAGGTGCAGGCCCGGCGAACGCAGGTCCAGCGGTGGCGCCTTGGGCCGTGCCACGAACTCGCGTTGCGGTGGGGAGCCTTTATCGCCAGGGCGCACGGCGATGTAGTTACCTTTGACCAGCGCTTCCAGGCCGGTGATGCCCGCGAGGGAAATCGACGGTTTGACCACCCAGAATTGAGTACCGCTGACCAGGTAATCTTCGGCCAATGGATCGAGGGTCAATTCGGCGGTGGCACCGGACAGGTCCGGATCGATCTTCAGCGCTTTCAGGTTGCCGACCTGGATGCCTTTGTACATGACCGGCGTGCGGCCAGCCTGCAATCCTTCGAAATCGGTGAGTTTGACCTTGACCCGAATACCGGCGGCAGCAGCGTCGAAGTCTTCGTAGAGACGGAACGGCAGGCTCGGATCGGTGGGTGGGCTGTCCTTGCGATTCTCCGGCGTGGCGAACGCGATCCCCCCGGCGACGATGCTGGCAAGCGACTCACTGCGAATTTTCACACCCGACAGGTTGGCGTCGATGCTAATGCCGCTGGCGTTCCAGAAACGCGTGTGTTTGCGCACCAGATTGGCGTAGGTGGGTTCGATGAACACTTTGAGCTCGACCGTACTCTGGTCTTCCGAGAGCACATAACTTTTGATCTGGCCGACTTTGATCTGCTTGTAGAACACAGGACTGCCACGGTTCAGTGAGCCGAGGCGATCAGCCTTGATGGTCAGGTGCAATCCCGGTTTGGCGTCGGACAGGGGCGGCTCTTCAGCCAGCGCCTTGAATTTGCGAGTGGGCTCGCCTTCACCGGGACTGATCGCCACGTAATTGCCCGACACCAAGGTTTCCAGACCGGTGATACCGGCCAGCGTCACGCTCGGTTTGACCAGCCAGAAGCGCGTGCTGGTCCTGAGGTATTGCTCGACATCTTTGTTCATCTCGATGGTCGCGATCACGCCTTTGGAAGCGCCTTCGTCATCGAGTTTCAGGGCTTTAACCTTACCGACGGACATGCCTTTATAGACGACTTCCGTCTTGTTGGCCTGGATGCCCTCGCCGCTTTCGAAGCGCACCTGAACCTCGATACCGGTCTCGTTATAGGCACGCCAGCCGAGCCAGCCGCCGATGATCAAAGCGATCAGAGGCAGAATCCAGATGGCTGACCAGTTCGAGGCCGGTCGGGTTTTCGCTGTAGGCAAATCAGTCATGGTCGTCGTCCGACTCCGTGTTATCCCAAATCAGTCGGGGATCGAAAGAAACTGCAGCAAGCATCGTCAAAATCACCACACTGGCGAAGGCGATAGCGCCAAGATTGGCTTCGATGCTGGCAAGCCGTCCGAAATTCACGACCGCCACCAGGATGGCGATCACAAAGATGTCCAGCATTGACCAGCGGCCGATGAACTCGATAAAGCGGTACATCCAGATTCGTTGGCGAGCCGAGAGAGGCTGGCGGCGCTGTATGGAAAACAACAGCAACCCGATGCCTACCAGTTTGAACGTCGGCACCAGAATACTGGCAATGAACACAACTGCCGCGATGGGAAACATGCCGTAATGAACCAGGTCAATCACGCCGGACATGATGGTGCTGGGGGCGCCCTTGCCGAGTGAGTTGATGGTCATGATCGGCAGCACGTTGGCCGGAATGTAGAGAATGGCCGCAGTTACCAGCAGCGCCCAGGTACGCACCAGGCTGTTTGGGCGACGGGCATGAACCAGCGCACCACAACGAGTGCAGACTTGCTCGTCGGTGTCAGCTTCCTGCTTGTTCAACTCATGGCATTCCGCACAAATCAGAATGCCTGCATCAATCGCCCGCATGGGCATCCTCTCCTGATAAAGCCTGCCAGATCTGATGAGGCGACATCACAACCTCCAACCCGACCTGAACCAACAGCAAACTGATAAAACACACCAGACCAAGGCCTACGCTAATGGCTGCCATATCTGCCAGTTTTACGAACGCAACCAGCACGCCCATGAGGTAAACCTCGAGCATTCCCCAATCCCGTAGATGGTGATAAATGCGATAGAGCAACAGGCCGTAGCTGCGTCCGATATCAAAGCGAATGCTCAACAAGACGGCCAATTGGCAGAGCAGCTTAAGCAACGGGATGCCCATGCTGCACAGGAACACAATCACCGAGACGCTTTGCATGCCGGTGTCGAACAAGGCCACAACGCCGCTCCAGACAGTGTCGTTTGACGATTGCCCGAGTAGATTGAGCTGCATGATGGGTAAAAAGTTCGCCGGCACGTATAACAATAAAGCGGCGATCACCAAAGCGAGACTGCGCTGTACGACGTTGTGCCGATGGGCGTAGAGCTCATAACCGCAGCGCGGACACAGCGCTTTCTCTCCATGGGCGAGTTCGGGTTTGCGCATCAGCAAGTCGCACTCATGACACGCAACCAAATCGTCCAGCGGTAATTCTGACAGCCTTGCGGCGTCAACCGGATCTGACATAAAGGCTCTGTTCCGAAAAAGTTGGCCCTATTCTAGAGGCATGGGTCAAAAATAACTGCGCCAATTTGTGCGTTAAGGGCGAGTACTTTCTCGCAGGCAAAACAAAACCCCTACCTGCATACGCAGATAGGGGTTTCGGAATTTAATCTTGACGATGACCTACTCTCACATGGGGAAACCCCACACTACCATCGGCGATGCATCGTTTCACTGCTGAGTTCGGGATGGGATCAGGTGGTTCCAATGCTCTATGGTCGTCAAGAAATTCGGTAGCCAGGTCGTTTTCTCTTGCGAGATCACGCTCCAGCGAATGGGTATGCAATAGATTTGTGTGTTTCGTTTCGAATTTTCGACTTTGTATCGTCTTCACACACCGCAATCTGGCCTTTCGACGCAAATTGCTTGGGTGTTATATGGTCAAGCCTCACGGGCAATTAGTATTGGTTAGCTCAACGCCTCACAGCGCTTACACACCCAACCTATCAACGTCGTAGTCTTCGACGGCCCTTCAGGGGACTCAAGGTCCCAGTGAGATCTCATCTTGAGGCTAGTTTCCCGCTTAGATGCTTTCAGCGGTTATCTATTCCGAACATAGCTACCCGGCAATGCCACTGGCGTGACAACCGGAACACCAGAGGTTCGTCCACTCCGGTCCTCTCGTACTAGGAGCAGCCCCTCTCAAATCTCAAACGTCCACGGCAGATAGGGACCGAACTGTCTCACGACGTTCTAAACCCAGCTCGCGTACCACTTTAAATGGCGAACAGCCATACCCTTGGGACCGGCTTCAGCCCCAGGATGTGATGAGCCGACATCGAGGTGCCAAACACCGCCGTCGATATGAACTCTTGGGCGGTATCAGCCTGTTATCCCCGGAGTACCTTTTATCCGTTGAGCGATGGCCCTTCCATACAGAACCACCGGATCACTAAGACCTACTTTCGTACCTGCTCGACGTGTCTGTCTCGCAGTCAAGCGCGCTTTTGCCTTTATACTCTACGACCGATTTCCGACCGGTCTGAGCGCACCTTCGTACTCCTCCGTTACTCTTTAGGAGGAGACCGCCCCAGTCAAACTACCCACCATACACTGTCCTCGATCCGGATAACGGACCTGAGTTAGAACCTCAAAGTTGCCAGGGTGGTATTTCAAGGTTGGCTCCACGCGAACTGGCGTCCACGCTTCAAAGCCTCCCACCTATCCTACACAAGCAAATTCAAAGTCCAGTGCAAAGCTATAGTAAAGGTTCACGGGGTCTTTCCGTCTAGCCGCGGATACACTGCATCTTCACAGCGATTTCAATTTCACTGAGTCTCGGGTGGAGACAGCGCCGCCATCGTTACGCCATTCGTGCAGGTCGGAACTTACCCGACAAGGAATTTCGCTACCTTAGGACCGTTATAGTTACGGCCGCCGTTTACCGGGGCTTCGATCAAGAGCTTCGCGTTAGCTAACCCCATCAATTAACCTTCCGGCACCGGGCAGGCGTCACACCCTATACGTCCACTTTCGTGTTTGCAGAGTGCTGTGTTTTTAATAAACAGTCGCAGCGGCCTGGTATCTTCGACCGGCATGGGCTTACGCAGTAAATGCTTCACCCTCACCGGCGCACCTTCTCCCGAAGTTACGGTGCCATTTTGCCTAGTTCCTTCACCCGAGTTCTCTCAAGCGCCTTGGTATTCTCTACCCAACCACCTGTGTCGGTTTGGGGTACGGTTCCTGGTTACCTGAAGCTTAGAAGCTTTTCTTGGAAGCATGGCATCAACCACTTCGTGTTCTAAAAGAACACTCGTCATCAGCTCTCGGCCTTAGAATCCCGGATTTACCTAAGATTCCAGCCTACCACCTTAAACTTGGACAACCAACGCCAAGCTGGCCTAGCCTTCTCCGTCCCTCCATCGCAATAACCAGAAGTACAGGAATATTAACCTGTTTTCCATCGACTACGCTTTTCAGCCTCGCCTTAGGGACCGACTAACCCTGCGTCGATTAACGTTGCGCAGGAAACCTTGGTCTTTCGGCGTGGGTGTTTTTCACACCCATTGTCGTTACTCATGTCAGCATTCGCACTTCTGATACCTCCAGCAAGCTTCTCAACTCACCTTCACAGGCTTACAGAACGCTCCTCTACCGCATCACCTAAGTGATACCCGTAGCTTCGGTGTATGGTTTGAGCCCCGTTACATCTTCCGCGCAGGCCGACTCGACTAGTGAGCTATTACGCTTTCTTTAAAGGGTGGCTGCTTCTAAGCCAACCTCCTAGCTGTCTAAGCCTTCCCACATCGTTTCCCACTTAACCATAACTTTGGGACCTTAGCTGACGGTCTGGGTTGTTTCCCTTTTCACGACGGACGTTAGCACCCGCCGTGTGTCTCCCATGCTCGGCACTTGTAGGTATTCGGAGTTTGCATCGGTTTGGTAAGTCGGGATGACCCCCTAGCCGAAACAGTGCTCTACCCCCTACAGTGATACATGAGGCGCTACCTAAATAGCTTTCGAGGAGAACCA
Source organism: Pseudomonas sp. S2_B07 (assembly GCF_054668435.1). NCBI lineage: Bacteria > Pseudomonadati > Pseudomonadota > Gammaproteobacteria > Pseudomonadales > Pseudomonadaceae > Pseudomonas > Pseudomonas sp. S2_B07. Next base: position 4,683,412 of record NZ_CP162769.1, on the reverse strand, counting down.
GCTATCTCCGAGCTTGATTAGCCTTTCACTCCGATCCACAGGTCATCCGCTAACTTTTCAACGGTAGTCGGTTCGGTCCTCCAGTTAGTGTTACCCAACCTTCAACCTGCCCATGGATAGATCGCCCGGTTTCGGGTCTATTCCCAGCGACTAGACGCCCTATTAAGACTCGCTTTCGCTACGCCTCCCCTATTCGGTTAAGCTCGCCACTGAAAATAAGTCGCTGACCCATTATACAAAAGGTACGCAGTCACCCAACAAAGTGGGCTCCCACTGCTTGTACGCATACGGTTTCAGGATCTATTTCACTCCCCTCTCCGGGGTTCTTTTCGCCTTTCCCTCACGGTACTAGTTCACTATCGGTCAGTCAGTAGTATTTAGCCTTGGAGGATGGTCCCCCCATATTCAGACAAAGTTTCTCGTGCTCCGTCCTACTCGATTTCATGACTAAGAGATTTTCGCGTACAGGGCTATCACCCACTATGGCCGCACTTTCCAGAGCGTTCCGCTAATCTCAAAGCCACTTAAGGGCTAGTCCCCGTTCGCTCGCCACTACTAAGGGAATCTCGGTTGATTTCTTTTCCTCAGGGTACTTAGATGTTTCAGTTCCCCTGGTTCGCCTCTTAAGCCTATGTATTCAGCTTAAGATAACCATCTTATGATGGCTGGGTTCCCCCATTCAGACATCTCCGGATCAAAGTCTGTTTGCCGACTCCCCGAAGCTTTTCGCAGGCTACCACGTCTTTCATCGCCTCTGACTGCCAAGGCATCCACCGTATGCGCTTCTTCACTTGACCATATAACCCCAAGCAATCTGGTTATACTGTGAAGACGACATTCGCCGAAAATTCGATAATACTCAATTAAGAGCAACTCACAAATTTTACCTTAGCCTGATCCGTTACCAGTGAAAGTAACGTTCAGTCTATCTTTCTATCACATACCCAAATTTTTAAAGAACGAACTAGTCAAAGACTAGAAATCAACATTCACCATCTCAACGATGGAATGCTCATTTCTAAGCTTTCTTACTAACAGAAGCAGTAGTGGTGGAGCCAAACGGGATCGAACCGTTGACCTCCTGCGTGCAAGGCAGGCGCTCTCCCAGCTGAGCTATGGCCCCGTATTTCTACAGGCGTTTCCCACACAAAATTGGTGGGTCTGGGCAGATTCGAACTGCCGACCTCACCCTTATCAGGGGTGCGCTCTAACCAACTGAGCTACAGACCCAATTTCGAGCTGCTAAGGCCGACCTCACCCTGCTCTTAACCACAGAGCATGGGGTGCGCTCTAACCAACTAAGCTACAACCCTTTAGGCTGCTTCTTTCGTCTTCTTCAATGAATCAAGCAATTCGTGTGGGAACTTATGGAGCAGCTGATGTCGTCGATTAAGGAGGTGATCCAGCCGCAGGTTCCCCTACGGCTACCTTGTTACGACTTCACCCCAGTCATGAATCACACCGTGGTAACCGTCCTCCCGAGGGTTAGACTAGCTACTTCTGGTGCAACCCACTCCCATGGTGTGACGGGCGGTGTGTACAAGGCCCGGGAACGTATTCACCGCGACATTCTGATTCGCGATTACTAGCGATTCCGACTTCACGCAGTCGAGTTGCAGACTGCGATCCGGACTACGATCGGTTTTCTGGGATTAGCTCCACCTCGCGGCTTGGCAACCCTCTGTACCGACCATTGTAGCACGTGTGTAGCCCAGGCCGTAAGGGCCATGATGACTTGACGTCATCCCCACCTTCCTCCGGTTTGTCACCGGCAGTCTCCTTAGAGTGCCCACCATAACGTGCTGGTAACTAAGGACAAGGGTTGCGCTCGTTACGGGACTTAACCCAACATCTCACGACACGAGCTGACGACAGCCATGCAGCACCTGTCTCAATGCTCCCGAAGGCACCAATCCATCTCTGGAAAGTTCATTGGATGTCAAGGCCTGGTAAGGTTCTTCGCGTTGCTTCGAATTAAACCACATGCTCCACCGCTTGTGCGGGCCCCCGTCAATTCATTTGAGTTTTAACCTTGCGGCCGTACTCCCCAGGCGGTCAACTTAATGCGTTAGCTGCGCCACTAAGAGCTCAAGGCTCCCAACGGCTAGTTGACATCGTTTACGGCGTGGACTACCAGGGTATCTAATCCTGTTTGCTCCCCACGCTTTCGCACCTCAGTGTCAGTATCAGTCCAGGTGGTCGCCTTCGCCACTGGTGTTCCTTCCTATATCTACGCATTTCACCGCTACACAGGAAATTCCACCACCCTCTACCATACTCTAGCTCGTCAGTTTTGAATGCAGTTCCCAGGTTGAGCCCGGGGATTTCACATCCAACTTAACGAACCACCTACGCGCGCTTTACGCCCAGTAATTCCGATTAACGCTTGCACCCTCTGTATTACCGCGGCTGCTGGCACAGAGTTAGCCGGTGCTTATTCTGTCGGTAACGTCAAGATTGCAACGTATTAGGTTACAACCCTTCCTCCCAACTTAAAGTGCTTTACAATCCGAAGACCTTCTTCACACACGCGGCATGGCTGGATCAGGCTTTCGCCCATTGTCCAATATTCCCCACTGCTGCCTCCCGTAGGAGTCTGGACCGTGTCTCAGTTCCAGTGTGACTGATCATCCTCTCAGACCAGTTACGGATCGTCGCCTTGGTGAGCCATTACCTCACCAACTAGCTAATCCGACCTAGGCTCATCTGATAGCGCAAGGCCCGAAGGTCCCCTGCTTTCTCCCGTAGGACGTATGCGGTATTAGCGTCCGTTTCCGAGCGTTATCCCCCACTACCAGGCAGATTCCTAGGCATTACTCACCCGTCCGCCGCTCTCAAGAGAAGCAAGCTTCTCTCTACCGCTCGACTTGCATGTGTTAGGCCTGCCGCCAGCGTTCAATCTGAGCCATGATCAAACTCTTCAGTTCAAACATCTTTGGGTTTTTAAGAAACCCTAAACTTGGCTCAGCAATCGTTGGTTACATCTTTGATTTCTCGCGGAGTAACTTGTGATGCTGATAATCTTGTTGACTCTCAGTCTGACTCCACAAGCACCCACACGAATTGCTTGATTCAGTTGTTAAAGAGCGGTTGGTTAAGATCTTTCGTCTCAACCGAGGCGCGCATTCTACAGCAGCCTCTGTTGCTGTCAAGCGGTTATTTTCAGAAGTTTTCAAAGTTTCGCTTGGAAATCCTTAACAACTTCAACCACTTGCGCTTCCGATCACTCGGTAGCGGGAGGCGAATTCTACAGCGTTACACGCTGCTGTCAACACCTCTTTTTCAACTCCTTTTGCGCTTCGATGACCTGAAGCCGCTTGCTGCCGAAAACCGCGTAACTCTTTGTTTAACAAGGAGTTTTCCGTTTCGACTGCGCCGGAAGTGGGGCGAATTATAGACATCCAGAATCTGCCGTCAACCTTTAATTACGCCTTTCGTACGGAGGGTGCCTTTTTAGCCACTAAACGCGGGATTCGACGGGCAACCGCCGGTACACGCAACACTAATAGCAACGCCCCTATAGAGGCATACAGCGCCCACTCCTTCAGATCGGCGCGAACGATCCACAACATATGCAGCAACCCAAGTCCGAGAATGACATAGACCAGGCGATGCAGCTTCTTCCAGCGCGCACCTAAACGTCGCTGACTGTAGCGATTGGAGGTCACCGCCAACGCCAGCAAACACAGAAAGCCCAAGGTACCGACGATAATGTACGGCCGCTTGCGCAACTCAACCCCCAGCTGCGACCAGTCAAACCCGAGAATGAACGCCGTATAGCCACTTAAATGCAAAACCACATACGCGAAGCACCACAACCCAAACTGCCGGCGCACAGCAATCCACCCCGCCCACCCGGTGAGTTTTAGCAGAGGCGTCATGCTGAGTGTGATGAGCAGCAGAATGAGCGTACCCAACCCCAGCCGATCGACCAGCACTTTGCCCGGATCAGGTCCCAGCACATCCGCCCAGGCCTGATACAACCAAAGCAACGGCCAAACCGCTGTCACGATGAAGACGCCAATACGCCAAACCGGAAATCGCATCAGTAGTTCTTCCGCAGATCGAGCCCTGTATAAAGAGAAGCGACTTCATCCGAGTAGCCATTGAACATCTGCGTGTCCCGCACATTGGGCTTGAACAGACCACTGGGCAATCGACGCTCCCGCGCCTGAGTCCAGCGCGGGTGATCAACCGTCGGATTCACGTTCGCGTAAAAACCATACTCATCCGCGGCAATGCTCTGCCAGGTGGTTTTCGGCTGCTCGCTGACCAGGCTGATACGCACAATGGATTTGATGCTCTTGAAGCCGTACTTCCAGGGCACCACCAGACGCAGCGGCGCGCCATTCTGATTCGGCAGTTCACGCCCGTACATGCCCACCGCAAGAATCGCCAATGGGTTCATGGCTTCATCCAGACGCAACCCTTCTACATACGGCCAGTCGATCAGGGCAAACCCGGAGCGCTGCCCCGGCATACTCTTGGGATCTTCCAGGGTTTCGAAACGAATGTATTTTGCCTTGGAAGTCGGCTCGACTTCCTTGAGCAGCGCCGAGATGGGAAAGCCGATCCACGGAATGACCATCGACCAAGCCTCAACGCAGCGAAGACGATAGATCCGCTCCTCCAGCTGATAAGGCTTCATGAAGTCTTCCAGCGCATACCGTCCCGGTTTACCCACTTCGCCATCCACCACCACGCTCCACGGCTCGGTCTTAAGCACGCTTGCGTTGGCAGCAGGATCGCCTTTATCAGTGCCGAACTCATAGAAGTTGTTGTAGTGGGTTGCGTCTTTGAACGGCGTGATCACTTCGTCCCTGACGTTGACCGCGCCCCATTTAGTAGAAGGAAGCTTTTCGGCAAACCAGGAAGGCGCCTTGCCAGCCTCGACATCGGCATAGCGCGCAGCGTCTTCGGCACTCGCCCAGCGCGGCAGGCTACTGACAGCCAAACCGGCAACGGCAGCACCGAGAACACTGCGACGAGATAGATAGAGGGATTCAGGCGTGACGTCCGACTCATGACAGTCAGACGCTTTGGGGACTTTGATCAGCATGGCAACTCCGCAGCATTGGAGAACAGTTGCACCAATAGACTGCGGAGTATGAGGGAAATTACATCACTCGGCGTTTTTGTGCCGACGAAGACGCAACAGGTACTGCACCGGGCCGGAGGCCGCATAAGCGAGGAAAACCAGCAGCAGAATGCGTGGCGGATCACTGAAGACCACGGCAAACACCAGCACCACCGCAAGAATCGCCACGAAAGGTACGCGCCCTTTCAAGTCCAGCTCCTTGAAGCTGTTGTACTTGATATTGCTGACCATCAGCATGCCAGCCGCCGCCACCATCAGCGCAACCAGGAAGGACATCTTCGACCCCTGAATGCCGTAGTCGCTGAACGCCCAGACGATCCCTGCGACCACACCCGCCGCTGCCGGACTGGCCAGGCCGATGAAGTAACGCTTGTCTGCGGTGCCAACCTGAGTGTTGAAGCGCGCCAGACGCAACGCAGCGCCAGCCACATAGATGAAGGCGACCATCCAGCCGACCTTGCCCATATCACCCAAGGCCCAGCCAAACGCCAGCAATGCCGGCGCGACGCCAAAGGCGACCATGTCCGACAACGAGTCGTACTCGGCGCCAAACGCGCTTTGGGTATTGGTCATGCGCGCCACGCGACCATCGAGGCCGTCGAGCACCATCGCGACGAAAATCGCGATCGCAGCGAAAGCAAAGTACTTGCTCGCATTGACCGAATCACCGGCACTCAACGCGGCCTGGGCACTCATCGAGTTGATGATGGAATAAAACCCTGCAAACAGGTTCGCAGTGGTGAACAGATTCGGCAGAAGATAGATACCACGATGCCGGACTTTGCGGCCTTCAGCGTCATGCCCTTCCTCGATGTGTTCATCGATGGGCAGCAGGCTTTCGGCGTCAGAAGCCTGGTTTGGCTCTTCGGGGCGTTCGCTCATGGACATTACCTTGCAACAGGATGGAAAGTTTTCGACAGGTGTCTGGGACGACGGTTCGGCCACAAACGATGCAGCTTTATACCAGAAGCGGCGTTCCAAACGAAAAAACGCGGCCTAGGCCGCGTTTTTCGTACAGGGTCGCGACTTAGTTTTTGGCTTTGTCGACGATCTTGTTGGCACCGATCCACGGCATCATGGAGCGCAGTTGCTCGCCGATGATTTCGATACCGTGAGCGGCGTTGTTACGACGCTTGGCGGTCATCGAAGGATAGCCGGTTGCGCCTTCGCTGATGAACATCTTGGCGTATTCGCCGTCCTGAATACGTTTCAGGGCGTTGCGCATGGCCTGACGGGATTCGGCGTTGATGACTTCCGGGCCGGTCACGTACTCGCCGTACTCAGCGTTGTTGGAGATCGAGTAGTTCATGTTGGCGATGCCGCCTTCGTACATGAGGTCAACGATCAGTTTCAGTTCGTGCAGGCACTCGAAGTAGGCCATTTCTGGCGCGTAGCCAGCTTCAACCAGGGTTTCGAAACCGGCTTTAACCAGCTCAACGGTACCGCCGCACAGAACGGCTTGCTCGCCGAACAGGTCGGTTTCAGTCTCGTCCTTGAAGGTGGTTTCGATGATGCCGGTACGACCGCCACCAACGCCAGCAGCGTAGGACAGTGCAACGTTTTTGGCGTTGCCCGAAGCATCCTGGTAGATAGCGATCAGGTCAGGGATACCGCCGCCTTTGACGAACTCGGAACGCACGGTGTGGCCCGGTGCTTTCGGCGCGATCATGATCACGTCGAGATCAGCGCGCGGAACAACCTGGTTGTAGTGGATCGCGAAGCCGTGGGAGAAGGCCAGGGTGGCGCCTTTCTTGATGTTTGGCTCGATTTCGTTCTTGTACAGGGCAGACTGGAACTCGTCCGGGGTCAGGATCATGACCAGGTCGGCAGCTGCAACAGCAGAAGCAACGTCGGTCACTTTCAGGCCATGAGCTTCGGCTTTGGCAACAGTGGCCGAACCTTTACGCAGACCAACGGTAACGTCAACGCCGGAGTCTTTCAGGTTGCACGCTTGAGCGTGGCCCTGGGAACCGTAACCGATGATGGCAACTTTCTTGCCCTGGATGATGGACAGGTCGCAGTCTTTTTCGTAATAAACTTTCATGAAATTCCCCTATATATCCAGGCCGTTCAGGCCATTCGCTAATTTGGTTTAGATGCTGAGTACTTTGTCGCCGCGAGCAATACCGGTTACGCCGCTACGGACGGTTTCCAGAATCGACGCAGTGCCAATGGACTGAATGAAGCTGTCGAGCTTGTCGCTGGTACCGGTCAGTTGAACGGTATACACGCTAGCGCTGACATCGACGATCTGCCCACGGTAAATATCGGTGGTGCGTTTGATCTCGGCGCGCTGGGCGCCGGTGGCCTTGACCTTGACCAGCATCAGTTCGCGCTCGATGTGAGCACTCTCCGACAGGTCGACCAATTTGACCACTTCGATCAACTTGTTCAGGTTCTTGGTGATCTGCTCGATCACTTCATCATGGCCAACCGTGGTCAGCGTCAGACGCGACAGGGTCGGGTCTTCGGTTGGCGCCACGGTCAGGCTTTCGATGTTGTAGTTGCGCTGCGAGAACAGGCCGACTACACGAGACAAAGCGCCCGGTTCGTTTTCCAGAAGCAAGGAAATAATGTGTCGCATGATTAAGTACGCTCCGTCTTGCTCAGCCACATATCGCGCATGGAGCCGTCTTTGATCTGCATCGGATAGACGTGCTCGCTGGTGTCGACTGAAATATCCAGCACGACCAAGCGATCCTTCATGGCGAACGCCTCTTCCATCTGCGACTTCAAATTTTTCGAGTCGGTGATGCGCACGCCAACGTGACCATAGGCTTCTGCCAGCTTGACGAAGTCAGGCAGCGATTCCATGTACGAGTGCGAGTGACGGCTGCCGTAACTCATGTCTTGCCACTGGCGAACCATACCCAGAACACCGTTGTTCAGGATGACGATTTTGACCGGCAAGCCATATTGCAGACAGGTGGACAATTCCTGAATGTTCATCTGGATGCTGCCCTCGCCCGTCACGCAGACGACGTCGGCATCCGGGAAGCTCAACTTGATGCCCATGGCCGCCGGAAAACCGAAGCCCATGGTGCCCAGGCCACCGGAGTTGATCCAGCGATTAGGCTTGTTGAACTTGTAGTACTGCGCGGCGAACATCTGGTGCTGGCCCACGTCCGAAGCGACATAAGCATCGCCCTTGGTGACTTCGCACAGGGTTTCGATCACGGTCTGCGGCTTGATGACGCTGCCGTCGCCCTTGTCGTAAGGGAACAGGCCAGCATCACCGCGCCACTCGTCAACTTGCTTCCACCAGCTGGCAACGGACTCCTTGTTCGGGGTCTCGCCGATTTCCTTGAGGATCGCGACCATTTCGGTCAGGACGCTCTCGACCGGGCCGACGATAGGTACGTCTGCCTTGATGGTCTTGGAGATCGAAGCCGGATCGATGTCGATGTGAATGATCTTGGCATTCGGGCAGAACTTCGCCGGGCCGTTGATCACGCGGTCATCGAAACGCGCGCCGACCGCAAGGATCACGTCGGCGTGGTGCATCGCCAGGTTTGCGGTGTAGCTGCCGTGCATGCCGAGCATGCCGATGAACTGACGGTCAGTGCCAGGGTAGGCACCCAGCCCCATCAGGGTATTGGTCACTGGCAGGTTGAGCATCTTCGCCAATTCGGTCAGCGGCGCGGAGCCACCACCGAGAATCACGCCACCGCCGGCGTACATCACCGGACGCTTGGCCGCCAGGAGCATTTCTGCCGCCTTGCGGATTTGCCCGGAGTGACCGCGAACGGCTGGGCTGTAGGAACGCAGCTTGGCCTTTTTCGGGAAGATGTATTCGTACTTCTCGGCCGGGTTGGTCATGTCTTTCGGAATATCGACAACGACCGGGCCCGGACGACCGGATTGCGCCAGGTAGAAGGCTTTCTTCATGACTTCCGGAATTTCCGACGCGTGCTTGATCATGAAGCTGTGCTTCACGATCGGCCGGGAGATACCGATCATGTCGGTTTCCTGGAATGCGTCGGTGCCCACCATGCTGCTAGGCACCTGGCCGGAAATGACCACCATCGGAATCGAGTCCATATAGGCGGTGGCAATACCGGTGATGGCGTTTGTTGCGCCAGGACCGGAAGTCACCAGTACCACGCCGGCTTTACCGGTGGCACGGGCATAGCCGTCAGCCATATGGGTAGCCGCTTGTTCGTGACGAACCAGGATGTGGGTCACTTCCGGTTCTTTGAACAGGGCATCGTAAACATGAAGAAGAGCACCACCCGGGTACCCGTAGATATATTTGACGCCTTCGTCACGCAAGAAGCGGACGAGCATCTCACCGCCAGATAAAAGCTCCACGTTGTTCACCTCTAAAACGCCAGAATACCGCCCACATAAACGGGGACGGGTCTTAATAGGTTTACTTCTCAGCAGAGCATGAGCGACGGTGGTCGCCGACTACGTCAGCACTGACTGAGCAAGTATTGGGATCGTCCCAAGTGTTGCGGGCCTTTCCCACCCAGCGCGAGGTAACGCGTTGCGGGTGTAACAGGTCGGCGCGGATGTGCGCCTCATGATCTGCTGAGTGGGTCTGCTTCTGGCAGTCCCTCTACAGCGGACTTTGGATTCTTCTGTTTCGTCCCCTGCAAGTCAAGTCGTCTATGTGCTTTATTGAAGTAAGCACATGAGAAAGCAAGAAAAAATCGCCAAACAGCGACTGTGTTAGCTTCGATTGCGCAACTCATGACAAGGAAATGGCATGCGAACGATCTTCTTCATGGTCAGCCTGCTGATCAGCCCTTTGTGCACAGCCGCCCAGATCTACAAATGGGTCGATGCCCAGGGCGTGACTCACTTTGACGCACAACCACCCCAAGGCCAGCAGGCCACCACCGTGGTGACGCCCTCCTCTGCCGTGAGCCAACCGGCCACGGTGCCCGGCAGTAAAGCCATCGGCAATCAGCAGGACATCGACAACACGGTGAAAAAACAGGTCGCCGAACAGCAGGCCCAGCTCAAGGCATTTTGCATGCAGGCACGCACAAATCTGGCGCAACTGCAGAACAATCCGCGACTTCGGGAGGATGTGGAGGGCGAAATGCGTCGCCTGACCGATCAACAACGTCAGGAACGCATCAGCGAAACGCAGAAACAGATTGCGCAGAACTGCCAGTAAGCACTGGCAGTTTCCGATTCAGCGGGAGGCGGTGATCAGCAGATCGAACTCTTTGAGCAGCACTTGCAGCTGTCGATCCTTGCCCTGGACATCACGGGCGGCGAAGACCATTTCCGCCATCTCCTGAATCCCGGAGGCGGCGGGTAACGGCAGGTCCTGCTCGAGGATCATCTTCATCCGGGGCAGGAAGATCCATTGCAGCCACTGCTCGAAATCCAGCGTATCGACCGAAAACGGCTCGACGCTGGAAAGCGCTTCAGCGGAGGGCGAGACTTCACCCCACCACCCCTGCACCCGCAGTTCACGCTCAATCAGCAGCAACTGCTCGGCAATCTTCGGGAAGCGCGCGTCCATCACAGCGAAACCTTGGCCTTCTGACGGGCCAATGCTGCGCCGGCAGAATCACCTTGCTTCTCGCGTGCCTGGGCGATCAATTCCCACAGGCTGGCCTGAAGGTCCGGACGGCCATTGGCAAACGTCAGACCACGTCGAGCGAATTGTTCAGCCTGCGCCGCATCGCCTTGGGCCATGCGCACCTGAGCCAGACGATAAAGCACTTGCGGCTCACGCGGTGCAACGCGCTGGGCACGCTCCAGGCTGGACGAAGCACCGTTGAGGTCGCCGCTCGCCTGTTGCTGCTGAGCCGTGGTCAACAGCGCCAGCACCGGACCATCCAGCTGCTCGTCGGCTGACAGACCGCCGGCGTTTGCCGAAGGAATCCCGCTCGGCGTCGACGGCATGCTATAGCTGCCCTGATTGATCGGTGCCGACTGGACCGGAGACGTGTCGATCGGACCCGGAGTGATCGGGCCTGGCGTGATCGGCGAAGTGCTGATCGGTGCCGAGGAGACAGCGCCGCCACCCGGGACCATCACCACCACACCGGTATCGCCTTGCGGGATCGCCTGGGTTTGCGATTGGGCTTGCGCAGGACGCTTCACGGTCGACTTGCGGAAACCGCCATTCGCCGAAATCCGCTCACTGTTGGACACAGCCGTGCCGGAGTCTTCAACCGGAATCGAACCGCGTTGTACGGTGGAGCAACCGCTGAGCAACGCCACGGCGGCAACCGCTGGTATCAACCACTTGTTCACGTAAATCCCTCTTTGCTTAATTCATCCAGCCCTTGACCCAATCCATCACCGTTTCGCCGGAAGCAGGGCTTTCGCCACCGCAAGCCGCACCGGGAGGTGGCTCGCTGCCGCGAATATACGGCATCTGTACGGCGCCTGGGCAGTTGGCGTCGGAGCCTTGCCCGGTACGCGAATCGACCCAGGCCTGAACCACATTATCCGGCTGCGGCATGTCCAGCGGCAGCGGATCGGCTTTGCGCATGAAACTGGTCCAGACTTGCAACGCACCGGTCGCGCCGGTGAACGGCGTCTTGCCGTTGTCATCACGGCCTAGCCAGACCACCGCCAGCAAGTCCTGACTGAAACCGGCGAACCAGCTGTCTCGCGAGTCGTTACTGGTACCGGTCTTGCCGGCCAGTGTCAGGGTTTTCGGCAACACGTTATAAACCGAACTGCCGGTACCTTCACGCATGACCCGTTGCATGGCGCTCTGGATCAGGTAAATGGACGCCGGATCAAAACGCTGCTCGATCTGGAACGGATAACGCTTGAGCGGTTCGCCCTCAGCGGTCAAAACGCTACGAATCCCGCGCATCGGCGTATTGAAACCACCGTTGGCCAGCGTCTGGTACATGGTCGCCACTTCAATCGGCGTCATGCCACCTGCGCCCAGCAACATCGACGGGAATGCCGGGAATTCTCGGGTCACGCCCAAGCGAGCGAGGGTCTTGAGGACATTCGGTACACCCACTGCCAGGCCAAGACGCGCGGTCGACAGGTTGTAGGAATGCGCCAGCCCCTGATAAAGGAACACCGTCCCGTGGGAACGACGATCGTAGTTCTGTGGTTTCCAGACCTGACCGTCCGCGCCTTTGACCGAGAAGGATTCGTCCGACAGCCAACTGGTCAAGGTGTACTGGGTAGGTTTCTCAAGGGCCGTCAGATAAACCGCCGGCTTGATCAACGACCCCACAGGTCGCACCGCATCCAGCGCACGGTTGAAGCCGGCGAAACTCGCCTGGCGACTGCCGATCATGGCCTGAACCTCTCCGGTTTCCGGGTTGGTCACGACCATCGCTGCTTCAACGTCATCGGAACCCTTGCGACCCGACAGACGCTTGAAGGTGTCGTTGACGGAGGCTTCGGCTTTCATCTGCAGAATCGGGTCGAAGCTGGTGAAGATCCGCAGGCCTTCTTCGGTCAAGTCTTCGTCACGGTAGTCTTCGCGCAACTGGCGTTTAACCAGATCGAGGAAACCCGGGAACGAGCTGTCGGCCAATTTGCCGCGTGTCGTCACACCCAGTGGCATGTTCTTCGCCGCAGCAACTTGTTCAGCGGTGGCGACGCCCTGCTGTTCAAGGACGTCGAGCACCAGGTTGCGTCGTTCAAGCGCACGCTCGGGATTGCGACGCGGGTTGTAATAGGAAGGCCCTTTGACCATCCCCACCAGCAAGGCAACCTGATGCAATTTCAGTTCGGACAATGGCTGTCCGAAGAAGAACTGGCTGGCCAGACCGAAACCGTGCACCGCGCGCTGGCCGTCCTGACCGACGAACACTTCGTTGAGGTAAGCCTCAAGAATTTCCCGCTTGTCGTAATGCAGCTCAAGCAACATCGCCATCATGGCTTCGGTGAGCTTGCGGGTCAGGCTGCGTTCGCTGGTCAGGTAGAAGTTCTTGACCAACTGTTGGGTCAGCGTACTGCCGCCCTGGGTCATCTTGCCGCCAGAGGTGTTGACGTAGACCGCTCGGGCAATCGACTTCGGCGACACGCCCCAGTGGCTATAGAAATCCCGGTCTTCCACGGCGACCAGGGTCTCCAGCAGATACGGCGGGACCTGGTCGATTTTGATCAGGATGCGGTCTTCGAGGTTTTTCGGGTAAATCCCGCCGATCAGCAGCGGCTCCAGGCGCACCACCGACAGCTTCGAACCGTTCGTCGCCGAAAGCTCGGCGACATAGTCGCCGGAGAAACGCACGCGCACAGGCTGGGGCTTTTCCAGGCCTTCATAAAACTGGAAGCCGCGGGTATTCAAGTCCACGGTATTGCCGTTGACCGCCGCAGCGCCGGGGCCATTGCTCACGCTTTCGCGGCGGTAGCCCAGGGCGTCGAGCTCGGTGAGGAAGTCATCCTTGCTCAGCTTCTGGCCGGTAAACAGCTCCAGCGGGCGCGCATATACCTTGGCCGGGATCGTCCAGCGTTTGCCGGAGAACTTTTCCTGGACGATAGCGTCGAGGTAAACCGCGAATCCGGCGAGCACCACGAGGCCGACCAGACTGAGTTTAAGGGCCCAACCCAGCCACGGGCTAAGGCCCCTGGAAGGTGGTTTTTTTGGAGTGCGGGGGGATCGAGTACGAGTCATGGCGGCGGATTATACGCACTTTATTGATACTCAACAGACGCCCTCCGAGGTTTGCGTCAGGCGGACTTGCGGCCATAATGGCGGCCTTGAATTTTTCCCAGTCTTTGAAGGATCGCCTGTGAGCCAGTCCCTGATCGCCGCTCTGCAAAACCCGGCCCTCTACCCGCATCCGGTAGACGGGTTCCAGGTCATCGAAACCCATATTTCCTGGGTCATCCTCACAGGCCCCTTTGCTTATAAAGTGAAGAAACCGGTGAACTTCGGCTTCCTCGACTTCACCAGCCTCGATGCCCGCGAGCATTTCTGCGGCGAAGAACTGCGTTTGAACCAGCGCCTGACCAACGATTTGTATCTGGAAGTGTTGCCAATCACCGGCAGCGCCGAAGCCCCTCAATTCGGCGGCGATGGCCCGGTCGTTGATTTCGCCCTGAAAATGCGTCAATTCCCACAAAGCCAGTTGCTCAGCACCCTGCAGGCCAATGGCGAACTGACCACCGCGCACATCGACGAGATGGCCGCGCAGATTGCTCAGTTCCACCTCAACGCGCCGAAAGTGCCTGCCGAACACGACGCCGGCACCCCGGACAGCGTGATGGCCCCGGTACGCCAGAACTTCGAGCAGATCCGTCCGTTCCTCAGCGACAAGGCCGACCTGGTGCAACTCGACGCCCTGCAAGCCTGGGCCGAAAGCAGCTTCGAACGCCTCAAACCACTGTTCGCCCAGCGCAAGGCCGAAGGCTTCATTCGTGAATGCCACGGTGATATCCACTTGGGCAACGCCACCGTGATCGATGGCAAGGTCGTGATTTTCGACTGCATCGAATTCAACGAACCGTTCCGTTTCACCGACGTCTACGCCGACACCGGTTTCCTGGCGATGGACCTGGAAGACCGTGGTTTGAAATGCCTCGCACGCCGTTTCGTCAGCCAATACCTGGAGCTGACCGGCGACTATCAAGGCCTTGAACTGCTGAACTTCTATAAAGCCTACCGCGCATTGGTTCGCGCCAAGGTCAGCCTGTTCAGCATGCCCGCCGAAGCCGATCCGGTGCAGCGCGCCACGACCCTGCGCCAATACCGCAACTACGCCAACCTGGCGGAAAGCTACAGCACCATTCCTTCGCGCTTCATGGCGATTACCCACGGCGTGTCCGCTGTCGGCAAAAGCCACGTGGCCATGCGCCTGGTCGAAGCGCTTGGCGCCATTCGCCTGCGCTCGGATGTAGAACGCAAACGTCTGTTCGGTGAACAAACCGTAGCGAATGATCCACAGGCCGGCATTTATAACGCAGACGCCACTGCCGCCACCTACAGCCGCCTGCATGAAATCGCCGGAATCATCCTGCGCGCCGGTTTCCCGGTAGTGATCGATGCCACTTACCTCAAGCGCGATCAGCGTGACGGCGCGGCGAAAATTGCCGAGGCCACCGGTGCACCGTTCCTGATCCTCGATTGCCATGCGCCGCAAGCTGTCATTGAGAGCTGGCTGGCCCTGCGTCAGGCAGACAAAAAGGATCCGTCCGACGCCAACCTGGCCGTTATCGCAGCCCAGCAAGCCAATCGTGAAGCGCTGACACCCGCTGAGATTCTGTGCAGCAAGCGAGTCCAGACCAATGAAAGCGGGACCCTCGACACCGTTGTTGCGCAAATCCGCCAACGCATGCCAGGCCTGTAAAAACTATTTCAGCCGTGACGCCTTCCCTGGCTTCACGGCTGTCAAATAGTGGCACTATACTGGCGTCATAAAACCATCAGGTGATGCGACATGAGCCAGCCCAAACTTCTCGACACCCCGCTGTATGCCTTGCTGCACAAAGACGACATCGCAGGATTCAACAATGAGCGGCCCAAAGACGGACCTATCGACATGGCCGGTGGCGATTTCCGTGGCCTGGACTTGCGTGAACTGAATGCCGATGGCGTCGACTTCACTGATGCTTATTTCCGCTCCGCCGATTTGCGCGGCATCGATTTTCGCAGCGCACAGCTGGAAGGCGCCAGCCTGGCCCATGCACAGATCTCCGGCGCCTACTTCCCGGCAGAGCTGAGCGCGGACGAGATCCTGATGTCGATGAACTTCGGCACACGCCTGCGTTATCGCACTCGCTAAAAACGACGTCTTAGCCTGACACGTCCAGCGCCCCCGCTTTGCGCTGGATGCCGTGCGATCGCCCGAAAACCGACTTCTGACGCCCCTTCCCTACCCGTCTTTGCCTCGTCCTCTTAGAAGCTTTTGCGTCGAAACCGACCAAACAATCACGCTTTTCCTACTGATGGCTACACTCCTGAGAAGCTCGCCCACGCACCGTTCGGCCGTCGCAAGGAGGCTTGATGAATGATGAACTGCAACACCTGAAGAATCTTGGCAAGACGTCGGCGCAGTGGCTGCATGCCGTGGGCATCCACAGCGCCTCGGATTTGCGTCGCCTCGGGGCGGTGGATGCTTATCGGGCCGTGCGTACGCGCGGGTTTCGGGCGTCAAAGGTGTTGTTGTATGCGATCGAAGGTGCACTGATGGATGTGCACTGGAACGACATTCCGGCCGAGCGTAAAGAAGCCTTGAACAAACAGCTGGAAGCGATTTCCTCGCGCCACAAGGCTTGATGGCATTGGCTTTGAACCGAATTGACGGGGCATCTCAAATAAACTGAAAAACAGCGGTTGACATGGTAATGAGAATCGCTATGATTACCACCAACTGGTCGCGAGACTGGTCGATATTTGAAAAGCCCTTGGTTCGGACTCTCAGATATCTCCTCATCAGGCTAATCACGGTTATTTGACCCGGCTCTTGCCGGGTCTTTTTTTGCCTGCGCCTTTTTACCTGTGAAAGCACCGGTCGTTACTTGCCGAATTGCTTGCGCATCTGTGCACAGTAATCCTGAGGCGGCGAAGCAGGCGTGTACCAGACGTAATCGGCCATTGCCGCTGTCACCTCCGCCCCCTGCTCTGCCAGCAGCAACACCGTCGGCGCTGGCGCCTGCCCCAAATCCAGCACATGGATCGGCACACCCACGTCCTTGCGCGCGTGATAGGCACCGGCAAACAGCAATGAAGGCGTTGGAGCCGCCAGCAAGCGCTCGGCCATTCGCCGGTCTCGTTGCTGCTGCACGGCCAACATGGCGGGCATCTGTGAAGTGGGCAGCAAACCGCAATGGGAGTCGCTGATCTCTGCCAGCAACTCATCCTTGACTGCTGCCGCATTGGAGCGCGAGCCAATCAATGCCGGAGGTTTGGCGTAGACCGCACGAACGTCGAGGTTGTCCAGGTTGGCCGCAAGCAGCGGATAGGGCTGAGTCAGCGCAAAACGCACGATGGGACCGTAAAGCACCCAGTCCCACCCTTCCTGCCAAGCCAAGGCAGCTGGCAAATTGGACGGTGGCGTCAGCGCATGGCGAACATCATCAACCCGCGACTGCTGATCCGGCGTCAGCATTTCAAGGAGCAAACTGCCTTGCGGCCGTTGCTCACCCAGTGACTGCAACAACCACAGTTCCAGCTGATGGTGATCGCGATTGTCATGCTGCTCGCCGACGATCAGCCGCGAAGGCTTGGCCAGTCGCTCAAGCAGTTCCTGCGCGGTCAGGACCTGACCGTTTCGCAGGTCACGGATTTCACCGTTGACCGGCGGTGGCTCCGCAACATGCTGGCAGGCACTCAAGAGCAGTACGGCCAGCAGCAAAATCCCACGCATGTTCACCTCGATGACAGTCTCAGCGGGCGATGATCAGCGGATGCCCACGCTCCGGATGCTGCTGCACTAACACTTCCAGCCCGAACACGGCTTTGAGCGGCTCGGGTTTCAGGACCTGCTCCGGCGTGTCCAACGCCACCGGTCGCCCGCCCTCAAGCAGCAACAGACGATCACAATACCGCGCCGCCAGGTTCAGATCATGCAGGATGACCAGCACCGCCGCGCCGCGATCGGCAAATTCGCGCACCGCTTGCAGGGTGGTGTGCTGATGCAGCGGGTCGAGCATCGAGGTCGGCTCATCGAGCAACAGCGTCTGCCCCGCTTCACCCGGCCAGAGCTGCGCCAGCACTCGGGCCAAATGCACCCGCTGACGCTCGCCGCCAGACAAGGCCAGGTAGCTGCGACCACTCAGGTGACTGGCATCGGCGGCGTGTAGCGCGGCAGCGACAATCTCGTCATCGCGCACTCGCCCACTTTGATGGGGCAAACGCCCCATGCCCACCACTTCTTCGACGCGAAAGGCAAAGTCCAGGGTCGACACCTGAGGCAGTACCGCCAGTCGCTGCGCGCGCTGCGGTGCGGCCCAGTGACGCAATTCGCGATCATCGAGCCAGACGCTTCCATGATCGGCATGCAACTCGCCGCACAAGGCACCGAGCAAGGTACTTTTGCCGGCGCCATTGGGACCAAGCACGCCCAGCACTTCGCCCGGTCGAAGCTCAATCGTGATGTCCGACAGCACGGTCTTGGCGCCACGACGGATGTGCAGGTTCTGCGTGCGCAGCATCAGGCGCGCCTCCGGAGCAACAAGAACAGGAAAAACGGCGCACCGATGAAGGCCGTAACAATGCCGATCGGCAGTTCGGCCGGCGCCAGGGCCAGTCGCGCCACCAGATCGGCAAACAACAGAAGACTCGCACCGGCGAGCACAGAAGCGGGCAGTAACACTCGGTGATCAGGGCCGGCAAGCAAGCGCACGAGGTGCGGAACCACCAGACCGACAAACCCGATCATCCCCGCCGCCGCCACCGCCGCGCCCACACCCAGCGCTGTACAGAACACCAGTTCGCGCTTGAGCCCTTCAACATCGATGCCCAGATGACCGGCCTCCGATTCCCCCAGCAACAACGCATTCAAGGCCTTGGCCCGACGCGGCAACCAGAGCGCCACAGCCGCGCTGACCAGCAGCAACGGCCAGAGTCGCGCGTAACTGGCGCCATTGAGACTGCCCAGATTCCAGAACGTCAGCGTACGCAGGGTCGCGTCGTCGGCCAGATAGGTGAACAAACCCACCGCCGAGCCCGCCAGTGCGGTCAATGCGATACCGGCCAACAGCATCGTCGCGACGTTGGTCTGGCCGTTGCGCCGGCCCAGTCGATACACCAGCGCAGTCACCCCGAGCCCACCGAGAAACGCACACACCGATAACAGATAAGGCCCGAAGGACTCAGGCAAACCGCCAAACGCCGAGCCGCCAACAATGGCGATGGCGGCACCCAATGCCGCGCCGCTGGACACCCCCACCAACCCCGGATCGGCCAGCGGGTTGCGAAACAGGCCCTGCATTGCCACACCGGAGAGCGCCAGCACGCCCCCCACCGCCAACCCCAGCAAGGTTCGCGGCAGGCGAATTTGCCCGACGATCAATTCGGCTTGCTCCAGCCCATCCGGAGCAATCGGCAATCCGGCCAGGCGCAATGCAGCGTGCAAGGTGTCGAGCAACGGCAGACTGACCGGCCCCAGCGCCAGCGACAGCCAGATCGCCAGCACACACAGAAGGCTCAGGCCAATGAACAACGTACGAGGCTTAACCAAGACGGTCATTGGCTGGCCGTGCCAGGAAAGAAACCGTCAGACAGCTTTTTGAGGCTGTCCGGCAACCGTGGCCCCAGCCCGCCCACCAGCAACGTCGGATCCAGTTCCATGACCCGTCCGTCCTTCGCCGCACGCGTCGAGGACAGCATCGGGTTTTCCTTGAACAACGCGGCACGCGCCGCATCACCCGTCAGCGCCCGGTCGGAAAACACCAGCACCTCGGGATCGAGGTTGATCAGCGACTCGACAGAAAACGGTTTGTAGCCGGTATGCGTGGCCAGGTTGTGGCCGCCGGCCTGGCGCAGCAACCAATCGGCGGCGGTGTCCTTGCCCGCGATGAGCGGTTTGCCGCCCGCATGCCCGAGTAGCAACAGCACACCCGGTGATGGTTGCGTCAGCTGCGCCTTGGTCACGCGGATTTTTTGCTGATCGAGTTGCTCCTGATAACGCTGGTACGCCTGAACAGCCTGCTCTTCAGCCCCCAGTAACTTGCCCAAATGCTGCAAATTGCCCTGCAATGTCGGCAAATCCGGCTGCGCCGAGAACAACTCGACCTGCACCCCCGCGTTACGAATCTGCGAGAGCACGGGCGGCGGACCCATTTCTTCGGTGCCGATGAGGATCTGCGGGCGTAAGCTCAAGATACCTTCCGCCGACAATTGCCGCTGGTAGCCAATGCTGGGCAGCGCCTTGAGGCTTTCAGGGTGCTGACTGGTGGTGTCGACGCCGACCAGTTTCGATTCGCCGCCCAGCACGCTTACCCACTCGGACAACGCGCCGCCGGCACTGACCCAACGTTGCGGTAACTCGGCCGCTGCAGCGTGGTGACTGACAAGGAGTCCGACACAGAGCACAGCAACGCGGGTACTCAGGCGCATAAACAGCTTCCTTCATAGTTTTCCCAGGCATCGAGATGACAGGCCAAGTATCCTTGGCCACTGGCACCTGCACCCGACGGGCAAGACGGCCATTTGATAATTGTTTGCATTTGAACGTCAAGCTCGGACTTATCCGGTCACGAGACGCTGGACTAGAGGATAGACATGAAGTTTCTTTGTACAGGCGCCGAATTGGCTGACGCCAGCAGTCGCGGTTTCGACATCGACGGGCAGAAGCTCTTCGCCGTACGCCGGGGCGGCCAGGTCTACGTCTACATCAATCGTTGCCCGCACCGTGGCGTCGGCCTGGAATGGACGCCAGACAGCTTTCTCGACCCCAGCAACAGCCTGATCCAGTGCGCCACCCACGGCGCACTGTTTCTGATCGAAGACGGCGAATGCGTTTCGGGCCCCTGCGCCGGTCAATCACTGACCGCCGTGCCCTGCCGCGAAGATGCGCAAGGCCTCTGGGTCAGCCTTTAACCGTCGAGCAGCACGTCCAGACGTCGGTCGACGACCATCTCTTCATGGCTCAAACGCACACCATAAGCCAGCACCTCGACCCCGCACGTCACCGCCTCACGCAAGGCTGCCGCGTAGGCCGAATCGATTTCTGCTGCAGGACGCACCGCGTCGATGCCGGTCAGGTTGACGCAATACAACTGCACCGCACGAATCCCGTCCCGGGCCAGGTGCGCCAATTCGCGCAAATGCTTGGCCCCGCGCAGGGTCACTGCGTCCGGAAACGCCGCTACCGACGACCCGTCGAAACCCAGGGTGACGCTTTTGACCTCTATATAAGCCGGGCCGCCGGGGTATTCGAGACGAAAATCGATGCGGCTGCTTTCCTGTCCGTAGGCGACTTCACGCTTCAGTTCAGTAAACCCGTTCAGCTCACTGATGACACCGGCACGCAGCGCCTCTTCGATCAACCCGTTGGCGCGGGCGGTGTTCACGCAAAACAAGCGCCCTTGCGGGGTTTCACCGACTTCCCAGGTGCCGGGTAACTTGCGCTTGGGGTCGTTTGAGCGGCTGAACCAGACTTGCCCGCCTTCGACCTGGCAATTGAGCATCGAGCCGGTGTTGGGGCAATGAATGGTCAGCAACTCGCCGCTAATGGTTTCGATATCGGCGAGAAAACGCTTGTAACGACGGATCAGGCGACCTTCTTCGAGGGGAGGATGAAAACGCATCAGCCTTGCCAGCTCTTCAGCCCGCGAGCAATGCGCTCGACCGCTTCCTGCAAGCGCGGCAGGCTTTGGGTGTAGGCAAAACGCACGTGGTGCCCGGCCTGATAACGCCCGAAATCCAGCCCCGGGGTAATGGCCACGTGTTCGGTTTCCAGGAAGTGCCGGCAGAACGCGAAGGCATCTCCGCCGAACTTGCTGATATCGGCGTACAAATAGAACGCGCCTTCCGGCTCCACGGCAATCCCGAAACCCAACTCGCGCAGGGCCGGCAGGAGGAAATCGCGACGACGACCAAATTCAGCGCGGCGCTCTTCCAGAATGCTGATGGTCGCCGGCTCAAAACAGGCCAGAGCGGCGTGCTGAGCCATGCTCGGCGCGCTGATGTAGAGATTTTGCGCGAGTTTTTCCAGCTCGCCGACGGCCGCTTCCGGCGCCACCAACCAGCCGAGGCGCCAACCGGTCATGCCGAAATACTTGGAGAAGCTATTGAGCACGAACGCACTGTCATCGACTTCCAGCACGCTGGCGGCGTCGGTGCCGTACGTCAGGCCGTGATAGATCTCGTCCACCACCAAGTGGCCGTGACGAACCTTGATCGCCGCAGACAGCCCCGCCAGTTCGTCGCGGGTCAGGATGGTCCCGGTCGGATTGGCCGGGGACGCCACCAACGCACCGACGCTGTCGTGGTCCCAATGCCGGGCGACCAGATCAGGGGTCAGCTGATAACGCACGTCCGGACCGACTGGAACCAGCTGCGCCGCGCCTTCCACCAGTCGCAGAAAATGCCGGTTGCACGGGTAGCCCGGATCCGCCAACAGCCAGTGCTTGCCCGGATCCACCAGCAAGGCGCTGGCCAGCAACAAGGCGCCCGAACCGCCGGGGGTGATGAGGATTCGCTGAGGGTCAATGTTCAACCCGTAACGTTGCTGATAAAAATTGGAAATCGCCTCGCGCAACTCGGGAATGCCCCGCGCCGCGGTGTAACGGGTCTTCCCCGCCGTCAATGCGGCCTGGCCGGCCTGGATGATCGGCTCGGCGGTGGTGAAGTCCGGCTCGCCGATTTCCAGGTGGATCACGTCGTGGCCGGCGGCCTGCAATTCATTGGCCCGCGCCAGCAGCGCCATGACATGGAAAGGTTCGATCGCACGACTGCGAGCACTGTAGGACTGGGCCATTAGCCTTCCTTCGACGGGAAAAGAACCAATTCTACCCAAGCGCAGGAACGAGCGAGAACCTAAAGCGGTCAGACGCCTTAGAACCCTGACCATAAACGACTCAAACGAGTACCCCAGGTTTGACTAAAATCAATATTTGATCAGGCCTCCAACACCACCAGGCAAGGCTTTGCAATGATTTGCAAGCCCCGCGGGCCACTACCTCGACATCCGGGAGTAGCGCGCCCCGATTTGATCTGGTAAGTTCGCCCGCTTGCAGCCGCAGGGCCGGCAGGTGTCGGTGATGGAGCAATCCTGCGCAATGGATTACAAGAGTAGAGGCGGTCTATTTCATGTCCACCCAAGCAAAGCAGCAAACCACGACGATCAGCGGCTTCGAACCCTACAAAGAAGTCAAGGGCGAGGAGTACATGGGCAAGCCCATGCGCGCTCACTTCACCAAGATCCTGAACAAGTGGAAACAGGACTTGATGCAGGAAGTCGACCGTACGGTTGATCACATGAAAGACGAAGCGGCCAACTTCCCGGACCCGGCAGACCGTGCCAGCCAGGAAGAAGAGTTCAGCCTCGAACTGCGTGCCCGCGACCGCGAGCGCAAGCTGATCAAGAAGATCGACAAGACGCTTCAGCTGATCGAAGACGAAGAATATGGCTGGTGCGAGTCCTGCGGCGTCGAGATCGGCGTCAAACGACTGGAAGCCCGCCCTACCGCCGACATGTGCGTTGACTGCAAGACCCTGGCGGAAATCAAGGAAAAGCAAGTCGGCAAGTAATATCGACTTGAACGAAAAACGGAGCGTGCGAACGCTCCGTTTTTGTTTCTGATATTTGCCATGGAGAGAAACCTGTAGGAGCGAGCCTGCTCGCGAAAGCGGTGTGCCAGCCAACAATAATGTTGGCGCTGACGGCCCCTTCGCGAGCAGGCTCACCCCCAGGGACTCGCGCACGACCAGAGATGTAACATTCGTCCATGAACGCCACGACTTCCACTCCCTACATCGGGCGCTTCGCCCCCACGCCCAGTGGCCATTTGCATTTCGGTTCGCTGGTCGCTGCCCTGGCCTCGTACCTCGACGCTCGCTCGGTGGGGGGGCGCTGGCTGATGCGCATGGAAGACCTCGACCCGCCACGGGAAGAACCCGGCGCACAGGCAGCGATTCTCAAGGCACTGGAGAGCTACGGTTTCGAGTGGGACGGTGAAATGGTTCGTCAGAGCGACCGCCACGAGGCTTATGCCGAAGTGCTCAATCGCCTGTTCAGTCACGGCCTCGCTTACGCCTGCACCTGTTCGCGCAAACAACTGGAGCCGTATCACGGCATTTATCCGGGACTGTGCCGCAACGCCGGCTACGGCACCGAAGACGCGGCCATTCGCCTGCGCGTACCCGAGCTGGAATACCACTTCATCGACCGCGTGCAAGGCGAATACCGCCAGCATTTGGGCCGAGAGGTCGGCGATTTCGTCATTCGCCGCCGCGACGGGCTCTACGCCTATCAACTGGCCGTGGTGCTGGACGATGCCTGGCAAGGCATCACCGACATCGTGCGTGGTGCCGACCTGTTGGACTCGACACCGAGACAACTCTATCTGCAAGAGTTGCTCGGCCTGCGCCAACCGCGCTACCTGCACATCCCGCTGATCACCCAGCCCGATGGCAACAAGCTTGGCAAGTCCTACCGCTCGCCACCGTTGACCGAAGATCAGGCAACGCCTTTGTTGCTACGGGCATTGCGCGCACTCGGGCAAAAACCCGGCACCGAACTGGCTTACGCCAGCCCACGGGAAGTGTTGAATTGGGGCATCGCGCACTGGGATGCGTCGCTTATCCCGCGCACACTGAACCTGCCCGAGGCGCAACTGCAGTGATCGCACTTGCAGTGGCGCGCCCATCCGTTACCATCGCCGCACGTTTTCGGGCACGCGCATAAAAAAGAGAGGCCGGGATGTACATCTATCGCTTGGTCCTGCTCCTGGTAGTGGGGATTTATCTGTTTTCCCCGGCCATCATGGATTGGTGGATCGACGCCACTGGCGCCTGGTATCGCCCTTATCTGCTCTGGCTGATTCTGATCGTCGTGACCTTCATCCTGCAGAGCCAAAAAGATGCCGATGAGCTTTAGCCTGACCCAGATGATCCTGATCAGCGCTGCCTACCTGGCGGTGCTGTTCGGCGTGGCCTGGGTCAGTGAACGGGGCATGATTCCCCGGGCGATCATTCGCCACCCGTTGACCTACACCCTGTCATTGGGCGTCTACGCCAGTGCCTGGGCGTTTTACGGCACGGTGGGCCTGGCCTATCAGTACGGCTACGGCTTCTTGTCCAGCTACCTCGGGGTCTCCGGCGCATTTTTGCTGGCGCCGGTGCTGCTGTACCCGATCCTGAAAATTACCCGGACCTATCAACTGTCGTCGCTGGCCGACCTGTTCGCGTTCCGGTTCCGCAGCACATGGGCCGGCGCACTGACCACGATTTTCATGCTGATCGGTGTATTGCCCCTGCTGGCCCTGCAGATTCAAGCGGTCGCCGACTCCATCGGCATCCTCACCCGCGAACCGGTGCAGCATCGGGTCGCCCTGAGCTTCTGTGCACTGATTACCCTGTTCACCATCTTCTTTGGCTCGCGCCACATCGCGACCCGCGAGAAACATGAAGGCCTGGTGTTCGCCATTGCCTTCGAGTCGGTGATCAAGCTGATCGCCATCGGCGGCGTCGGCCTGTATGCGTTGTACGGCGTGTTCGACGGCCCTCAGCAGCTGGAACTGTGGCTGCTGCAAAACCAGACCGCCCTCGCCGCTCTGCACACGCCGCTGCAAGAAGGGCCGTGGCGCACGCTGCTGCTGGTGTTCTTCGCTTCGGCGATTGTGATGCCGCACATGTATCACATGACTTTCACCGAAAACCTCAACCCGCGCTCGCTGGTCAGTGCAAGCTGGGGCCTGCCCCTGTTCCTGCTGCTGATGAGCCTGGCAGTGCCGCTGATTCTCTGGGCCGGACTGAAACTCGGCGCCACCACCAATCCCGAATACTTCACGCTCGGCATCGGCATCGCCGCCAACAGCAAGGCCTTGGCACTTTTGGCGTACGTCGGCGGCCTGTCGGCAGCAAGCGGCCTGATCATCGTCACCACCCTGGCGCTGTCCGGGATGGCCCTGAACCACCTGGTGTTGCCGCTCTATCAGCCACCGGCCGAAGGCAACATCTACCGCTGGCTGAAGTGGACCCGCCGCGCCCTGATCGTCGCGATCATCATGGCCGGCTACGGCTTCTACCTGCTGCTGGGTGCAGAACAGGATCTGGCCAACCTCGGCATCGTCGCGTTTGTCGCCACGCTGCAGTTTCTGCCGGGTGTCCTGTCGGTGCTGTACTGGCCGACCGCCAACCGCCGCGGCTTCATTGCCGGTTTGCTCGCCGGGATTCTGGTGTGGCTGGTGACCATGCTGTTGCCGCTGGTAGGCAATCTTCAGGGTTTCTACATCCCGCTGCTGAACATGATCTACGTGCTGGACGACACCAGTTGGCACATGGCGGCGATTGCCTCGCTGGCCGCCAACGTACTGATGTTCACCCTGATCTCGCTGTTTACCAACGCCAGCCCGGAAGAAGCCAGCGCCGCCGAAGCCTGCGCCGTGGATAACGTGCGTCGCCCGCAGCGCCGAGAATTGCACGCCGCGTCCCCGCAGGAATTCGCCACGCAGCTGGCAAAACCCTTGGGCGCCAAAGCGGCGCAGAAAGAAGTCGAACAGGCGCTGCGTGATCTCTACCTGCCGTTCGACGAGCGCCGGCCTTACGCCTTGCGCCGCCTGCGTGACCGCATCGAAGCCAACCTGTCCGGCCTGATGGGCCCGAGCGTGGCGCAGGACATGGTCGAAACCTTCCTGCCCTACAAGGCCGGCGGCGAGAACTATGTCACTGAAGACATTCACTTCATCGAAAGTCGCCTTGAGGATTACCACTCGCGCCTGACCGGCCTGGCCGCCGAACTCGATGCCCTGCGCCGCTACCACCGCCAGACCTTGCAGGAGCTGCCGATGGGCGTCTGCTCACTGGCCAAGGATCAGGAAATCCTCATGTGGAACAAAGCCATGGAGGAGCTGACCGGAATTGCCGCGCAACGTGTGGTGGGTTCGCGCCTGAGCACCATTGCCGATCCATGGAAAGAACTGCTGCAAGGCTTCATCAATCTGCCGGACGAGCATTTGCACAAACAGCACCTGGCCCTCGACGGCCAGACACGCTGGTTGAACCTGCACAAAGCCGCAATCGATGAACCGCTCGCACCGGGTAACAGCGGCTTGGTGTTGCTGGTTGAAGACCTGACCGAAACCCAGATGCTCGAAGACAAACTGGTGCACTCCGAGCGTCTGGCCAGCATCGGACGACTCGCGGCGGGTGTGGCCCATGAAATCGGCAACCCGATCACCGGCATCGCCTGCCTGGCGCAGAACCTGCGCGAAGAACGCGAAGACGATGGCGAGTTGAAGGAAATCAGCGGGCAGATTCTCGAGCAGACCAAACGCGTGTCGCGCATCGTCCAGTCGCTGATGAGCTTCGCCCACGCCGGCAGCCACCAGCACAGCGATGAGCCCGTCTGTCTGGCCGAAGTGGCGCAGGATGCCATCGGTTTGCTTGCCCTGAACCGACGCAATTTCGAAGTGCAGTTCTATAATCTGTGCGACCCCGATCACTGGGTCGAAGGCGATCCGCAGCGACTCGCCCAAGTACTGATCAACCTGCTCTCAAACGCCCGCGACGCCTCGCCTCCAGGCAGCGCAGTGCGCGTGAAAAGCGAAGCCGGCGAACACACGGTCGACCTGATCGTGGAAGACGAAGGCAGCGGTATTCCGAAGAACATCATGGACCGATTGTTCGAACCTTTCTTCACCACCAAGGATCCTGGCGAAGGCACCGGTCTGGGCCTTGCACTGGTCTATTCCATCGTTGAAGAGCATTATGGACAAATCACCATCGACAGCCCGGCTGATGTACAAAGCCAACGCGGCACCCGTATCCGGGTGACCTTGCCGCGTCATGTCGAAGCGACGTCCGCTGTGAACTGAGACCGTCGAGAGTATCGAATCAATGCCGCACATTTTGATCGTCGAAGACGAAACAATTATCCGCTCCGCCTTGCGCCGCCTGCTGGAACGTAACCAGTACCAGGTCAGCGAAGCCGGTTCAGTGCAGGAAGCACAAGAACGCTTCACTATTCCCACGTTCGACCTGATCGTCAGTGACCTGCGTCTGCCGGGCGCTCCGGGCACCGAGTTGATCAAACTCGGCCAGGGCACGCCGGTGCTGATCATGACCAGCTACGCCAGCCTGCGTTCGGCGGTCGACTCGATGAAGATGGGCGCGGTGGACTACATCGCCAAGCCTTTCGATCACGATGAAATGCTCCAGGCTGTCGCCCGCATCCTGCGTGATCGGCAATCGTTGCCGGCCGGTGGCGAAATGCCTGCTGGCAAAGCCACCAACGGCGCGGCGAAAGCGGGCGTCGACAACAGCAACGGCGAAATCGGCATCATTGGTTCGTGCCCGCCGATGCAGGACCTTTACAGCAAAATCCGTAAAGTCGCGCCGACCGATTCCAACGTGTTGATCCAGGGCGAATCCGGCACCGGTAAAGAACTGGTGGCGCGTGCCCTGCACAACCTGTCCAAGCGCGCCAAGGCGCCGATGATTTCGGTGAACTGCGCGGCCATTCCGGAAAGCCTGATCGAGTCCGAGCTGTTCGGTCACGAAAAAGGTGCGTTCACCGGCGCCAGCGCCGGGCGAGCCGGTCTGGTGGAAGCAGCGGACGGTGGCACGCTGTTCCTCGACGAGATCGGCGAACTGCCTCTGGAAGCCCAGGCCCGTTTGCTGCGCGTGTTGCAGGAAGGCGAAATTCGCCGTGTGGGTTCGGTTCAATCGCAAAAGGTCGATGTACGTTTGATCGCCGCGACGCACCGGGACCTCAAGAGCCTGGCGAAAATCGGCCAGTTCCGTGAAGACTTGTATTACCGCCTTCACGTCATCGCCCTGAAACTGCCTGCCTTGCGCGAGCGTGGTGCGGACGTCAACGAAATCGCCAATGCCTTCCTGGCGCGACAGAGCGCGCGGGTCAACCGCACCGATCTGAAATTCGCCCCGGATGCCGAACAGGCGATTCGTCATTATTCTTGGCCCGGTAACGTTCGCGAGCTGGAAAACGCTGTCGAGCGCGCGGTGATCCTGTGCGAGAGCCCGGAAATTTCTGCCGAGCTGTTGGGTATCGACATCGAATTGAGTGGCCTGGAAGAGGACGAGTTCATCGGCCTGGCACCGCAACAGGGCAACAATGGCAGTAACACCAGCCATGAGCCGACCGAAGACTTGTCGCTGGAAGACTATTTCCAGCATTTCGTCCTCGAGCATCAGGACCACATGACCGAAACCGAGCTGGCGCGCAAACTCGGGGTCAGCCGCAAATGCCTGTGGGAGCGTCGTCAGCGCCTGGGCATCCCGCGGCGCAAGACCGGGGTCGCCAGCGAAAGCTGAATGTCACCTGTCCGAGGTGTGGGTAACACGTGACTTCGTGAAAAAACTGTTACCCCAGATTTTTCACGTAACAGAAGCCGGGGCTTACGGTAACGAAGCCCCGGCTTTTTTTGGCCTCCAAAAACCCCACGGACCGACCTAACCCCTTGTTTTACTGGGGTTCGCAAAAGTTGGCACGCACCCTGCTATATGTTTGGTACAAGAACAATAACAAGCAATGCATAACATAATAAAAATAAGACGAATCGACTCACGCACAATAAAAACAAGACGGCGAGAGGCGCAGCTAACTGATTCTTTTGGAGAGGCGTTGTATTTGGGGCTTGCCCCACGACCAGGCCGAGAATAATAAAAAACTGTCCTAAGACAGTGCCTGAACTGGTTGGATCGCAAGATCACTGCAGCACAGCGACCAAAGCAATCCGTTTGCTCTTGGCTCCCGATTGGGAGGGTCATGAAGGAAAAGCTTCATGACGAGGGCACTTAACAAAAACAAAAAGCCCGAAACCAATAATAAAAATAGAGCATGCAACTACTTCTTGGGGAGCTTCGGCTCCCCTTGTAGTTTCTACGATTCGAAAAACCTGCCCCAATCTGCTTTGTTTTTCGCTGGAAGCCTGCGGCTTACAGCTCATATCTGCTGTGTCCTACACCATCCCTCGACTAAATGCTAGAATCCCCGCCCATCATGCGGTCATTCTTCTGTTATGGCCGAACATTCCTTCAAACAGTGCATCCCATGCTGAAGAAGCTGTTCCAGTCATTCCGTTCTCCCAAGCGTCATACGCAACACATTCGCAGTACGCCTGAAGTGCTCAACAGCGGCCAACACTCGCTGCAAAAGGCCCAATTCAGCCGTTACGCGGTGAATATCGTCGAACGCCTGCAGAACGCCGGTTACCAGGCTTACCTGGTCGGCGGCTGCGTGCGTGACATGCTGCTCGGCATCACGCCGAAAGATTTCGACGTCGCCACCAGTGCCACACCTGAACAGGTGCGCGCCGAATTCCGCAATGCGCGGATCATCGGTCGCCGATTCAAACTGGTGCACATTCACTTCGGTCGCGAAATCATCGAAGTGGCGACCTTCCGCGCCAATCACCCGCAAAACGACGAGGAAGAAGACAGCAACCAGTCTTCCCGTAATGAAAGCGGGCGCATCCTGCGCGATAACGTCTACGGCACCCTGGAAGAAGACGCGCAACGCCGCGACTTCACCATCAACGCGCTGTATTACGATCCGGTCAGCGAGCGCATTCTCGATTACGCCAACGGCGTACACGACATCCGCAATCATCTGATCCGCCTGATTGGCGACCCGAAACAGCGCTACCAGGAAGACCCGGTACGGATGCTGCGGGCCGTGCGTTTTGCCGCCAAGCTGAATTTCGGTATCGAAAAACACAGCGCCTTGCCGATTCGCGAGCTGGCTCCGATGCTGCGCGAGATCCCGTCGGCCCGCCTGTTCGAAGAAGTGCTCAAGCTGTTCCTCTCCGGCCACGCCGCGGACACCTTCGAGATGCTGGTCGACCTGCAGCTGTTCGATCCGCTGTTCCCCGCCAGTGCCGAGGCGCTGGAATACAACCCGACGTACACCCACACCCTGATCAGCGATGCGCTGGTCAACACGGACCTGCGCATCAAGCAGAACAAACCGGTGACCCCGGCGTTCCTGTTTGCCGCCCTGTTGTGGCCTGCCCTGCCGGCTCGCGTCTTGCGCCTGCAAGAACGTGGCATGCCGCCGATTCCGGCCATGCAGGAAGCCGCTCACGAGCTGATTGCCGAACAGTGCCAACGCATCGCCATCCCGAAACGCTTCACCATGCCGATCCGCGAAATCTGGGACATGCAGGAGCGCCTGCCACGTCGTAGCGGCAAGCGCGCCGATCTGTTGCTGGAGAATCCGCGGTTCCGTGCCGGTTACGACTTCCTGCTGCTGCGCGAAAGCGCCGGTGAGCAGACCGATGGCCTGGGCGAATGGTGGACGGATTATCAGGACGCCAACGACAGCGAACGTCGCGACATGATCCGCGACCTCAGCGGCAAGGAAGACGGCACCGGTGCACCGCGCAAACGTCGCCGCAGCGGTGGCGCCAAGCGTAAACGCGCCGCCGGCGCACCGAGCGTCTCGGGCGAGTAATCCATGGAACGCATCTACATCGGCATGGGCAGCAATCTGGCTGACCCCGCCGAACAATTGCGCAGCGCCGTCGAAGCGCTGGCGCGGTTACCGCAAACCGAGCTGGTCGGGGTGTCCGCTTTCTATCAAAGCGACTCGCTGCTACCCGGCCAACCGCGCTACACCAACGCGGTCGCCGCCCTCGACAGCACACTCGCGCCGCTGGACCTGCTCGATGCGCTGCAAGCCATCGAGAATGGCCAGGGTCGCGAGCGCCTGGAACGTTGGGGGCCTCGTACGCTGGATCTGGACATCGTGCTGTTTGGCGATCGACTGATCGATGAGCCTCGGCTCAAAGTCCCTCACTATCATATGCAGGAACGGGCCTTCGTCCTGTATCCACTGGCCGAACTGGCGCCTGCGGATTTGCGCTTGGCCGATGGCCGCCACCTCAGCGAATTACTTGCAGCCTGCCCGTTCGTCGGCCTGGAACGCCTCCCCAAAAATTGACCCTATCCCCCTGTAGGCGTGAGCCTGCTCGCGATGGCGTCCTGACATTCACCCAAGATGTTGACTGTCAGGACGCCATCGCGAGCAGGCTCACGCCTACATTGGTTTTTGTGTTGAAGCCAAAATCCGTTGCTGAATCGCATCAGTTACCCCGGTAACACCCCTGTCGTAACAATGCGGTAACACATGCAATTGACTTCCCGAGTTCTCCTCACGACTATAGGCGTCCCGCTGCCGCCAACACGGCGTTGAAGGGCGCAATCCAGGCCGTAAAAGCACGACAACAGACCGTGCGCCTGTATTTAACGAAGAATCACGCGCGTTACTCGCAGTAGTTTCCACAGCGCCTGAATGAGGATCTTTTCATGCCAGCCATCACCCTGACCACTCTGCAAGGTCTGAAGCAAAAAGGTGAAAAAATCACCATGCTGACCTGCTATGACGCGACCTTCGCCCACGCCTGTAATGAGGCTGGCGTCGAAGTGCTGCTGGTGGGCGACTCCCTCGGCATGGTTTTGCAGGGCCACGACAGCACCCTGCCCGTGACGACTGCAGAGATGGCTTATCACGTCGCAGCCGTCAAACGCGGCAACACCGATGCGCTCATCCTCGCCGACCTGCCCTTCATGGCCTACGCCACCACCGAACAAGCCATGACCAACAGCGCGCTGTTGATGCAGGCCGGTGCGCACATGGTCAAGGTAGAAGGCGCACTGTGGCTGGCGGACTCGATTCGCCTGCTGGCCGAGCGCGGCATCCCGGTGTGCGCGCACCTGGGGCTGACGCCGCAATCGGTGAACATCCTGGGCGGATACAAAGTCCAGGGCCGTAACGAAAACCAGGCGCGACAGATGCGTGCCGATGCGATTTCGCTGGAGCAGGCCGGCGCCGCCATGCTGCTGTTGGAGTGCGTGCCCAGCGAACTGGCTGAAGAAATCACCCAGGCCGTGAAGATTCCGGTCATTGGTATCGGCGCTGGCAATAGCACCGACGGCCAGGTGCTGGTCCTGCACGACATGCTGGGCTTGTCGATTACCGGTCGCGTGCCAAAATTCGTGAAGAACTTCATGACCGGCCAGCCCACCCTTCAAGCAGCCCTGAGTGCTTACGTAACTGAAGTCAAAGCGGCGACTTTTCCAGGCATCGAACACGGATTTTCTGCATGAACACCGTAAAAACCGTACGCGAACTGCGGGCCGCCGTGGCCCGTGCCCGCAGCGAAGGCAAGCGCATCGGCTTCGTGCCGACCATGGGCAACCTGCACAGCGGTCATGTTGCACTGATTACCAAAGCCTCCCAGCGGGTGGATTTTGTGGTCGCGAGCATTTTCGTCAACCCGCTGCAATTCGGCGCCGGCGAAGACCTCGACAAGTACCCGCGCACCCTCGCCGCCGACCAGGAGAAACTGCTCCAGGCCGGTTGTCACCTGCTGTTTGCGCCGACCGTTGAAGAAATGTACCCGGACGGCATGGCCGGCCAGACGCGTGTCAGCGTTCCGCTGCTGTCAGAAGGCCTGTGCGGCGCCAGCCGTCCGGGGCATTTCGAAGGTGTGGCGACGGTGGTCAGCAAGCTGTTCAACATGGTCCAGCCGGACCTGGCGATTTTCGGCCAAAAAGATTATCAGCAACTGGCTGTGATCAAGTCCCTGGTGCATGACTTGAACATGCCGATCCAGATCATTGGCGAACCGACCGTCCGCGCGGCCGATGGCCTGGCGCTGTCGTCTCGCAATGGCTTTCTCAGCGAAGAACAGCGTGCCGTGGCACCGGTGGTCTACCGCACCCTGAGTTCAATTGCCGACGCGATCAAACAGGGTGACCGGGATTTCCCGGCGCTGATCGACGCGCAAATCAAGCAGCTCGAAGCCGCGGGATTGCGTACCGACTACCTGGAGATTCGCCATGCGCTGACCTTGCGCCCGGCGACGCCGGAAGATCGTGACTTGGTGATTCTGGTGGCGGCGTTCCTGGGCACCACGCGGTTGATCGACAACCTGCACCTGAACCTCGACGCGCTCGCCTAAACACCAGCAAACCCTGTGGGAGCGAGCTTGCTCGCGATAGCGGTGGATCAGCCAACATCAATGTTGAATGTTGATCCGCTATCGCGAGCAAGCTCGCTCCCACAGGGGTTAGCAGTGGTTAAACACACTGTATTGCTGCCTCCAAAGCCTTCGGGCAAACTGCCCGCCGTTCGATTCCGACCTGGGGAAACACTCATGCACGCCATCATGCTCAAGGCCAAGCTGCATCGCGCCGAAGTTACCCACGCTGTACTTGATTACGAAGGTTCCTGCGCCATCGACGGCGAATGGCTGGACTTGTCCGGCATCCGCGAATACGAGCAAATCCAGATCTATAACGTCGACAACGGCGAACGCTTCACCACCTACGCCATCCGTGGCGAAGAAGGCTCGCGCATGATCTCGGTCAACGGCGCCGCAGCTCACAAGGCCAAGGTCGGTGACCGCGTAATCATCTGCGCTTACGCTCATTACAGCGAAGCCGAGCTGCTCAACTTCAAGCCGCGCATGCTCTACATGGCACCAGGCAATGAACTGAGCCACACCAGCAATGCCATTCCGGTCCAGGTCGCCTGATCGAGCCGTAGCCTTGTCTTTTTTCCGTTTGTCGGCCGCTTCAAACTTTGATGTTAAAAAAGTACCGGAAACAGGTCAGACAAAGTCAAGACAGATCAAGGCGCGGGGTTTACTGTATTCGCCCTGCGCCATGAAATCGTGTCGACGCAGTTGACCGGACGCCGACCCGCAGCGCTCCGGGATTTTTAGTGTTCAAAAAGCCGTTCAAGTAAAAAGGAAACCCGCAGCGATGGCGTACTACCGCACTCCTCACGACGTGACCGCTCTGCCCGCCTGGCAGGCGTTGAATGATCACCGCCAAGCCATGCAGGATTTCAGCATGCGCGAAGCCTTTAATGCCGACCCGCAGCGCTTTACCCAATTCACCCTGAGCAGCTGCGGGCTGTTTCTCGATTACTCGAAAAACCTGATCAACGCCGAGACCCGCAACCTGCTGGTGGGCCTGGCCAATGAAGTCGACCTCAAGGGCGCGATCAAGTCGCTGTTCGAAGGCGAAATCGTCAACGCCTCCGAAGGTCGTCCGGCCCTGCACACCGCACTGCGCCGCCCGGTGGGCGACAAGCTGTCGGTCAACGGTGTCAACGTGATGCCGGAAGTGCACAAAGTGCTGAACCAGATCACCGACCTCGTGGGCCGCATCCACGACGGTTTGTGGCGCGGTTACACCGAGAAGCCGATCACCGACGTGGTGAACATCGGCATCGGTGGTTCGTTCCTCGGCCCTGAGCTGGTGTCCGAGGCGCTGCTGTCCTACGCCCAGAAAGGCGTGCGGTGCCACTACCTGGCGAACATCGACGGCAGTGAGTTCCACGAACTGACCCAGAAGCTGCGCGCCGAAACCACGCTGTTCATCGTGTCATCGAAGTCTTTCAACACCCTCGAAACCCTGAAGAATGCCCAGGCCGCACGCGCCTGGTATCTGGCTCAGGGCGGTTCGGAAGCCGAGCTGTATCGTCACTTCATCGCCGTATCGAGCAACAATGCGGCCGCCGTGGCGTTTGGCATTCGCGAAGAAAACATTTTCCCGATGTGGGACTGGGTCGGCGGCCGTTACTCGCTGTGGTCGGCCATCGGTTTGCCGATTGCCCTGGCCATCGGCATGTCGAACTTCAAGGAACTGCTGTCCGGTGCCTACACCATGGACCAGCATTTCCAGACCGCGCCATTCGAACAGAACATGCCAGTGCTGCTGGCCCTGCTCGGCGTGTGGTACGGCAACTTCTGGGGCGCGCAAAGCCACGCGATCCTGCCGTACGACCACTATCTGCGTAACATCACCAAGCACTTGCAACAGCTGGACATGGAATCCAACGGCAAGAGCGTGCGTCAGGACGGCACCCCGGTGTCCACCGACACCGGTCCGGTGATCTGGGGCGGCGTCGGTTGCAACGGTCAACACGCCTATCATCAGTTGCTGCACCAAGGCACCCAACTGATTCCGGCCGACTTCATTGTGCCGATCGTCAGCTTCAACCCGGTGTCCGACCACCACCAGTGGCTGTACGCCAACTGCCTGTCGCAGAGTCAGGCGCTGATGCTCGGCAAGACCCTTGCCGAAGCGGAAGCCGAACTGCGTGACAAAGGCATGAGCGAAGAAGACGTGAAGAAACTGGCGTCGCACAAAGTGATCCCGGGCAACCGTCCGAGCAACACCCTGGTGGTTGAACGAATCAGTCCGCGTCGCCTCGGCGCACTGGTGGCGATGTACGAACACAAAGTCTTCGTGCAAAGCGTGATCTGGGGCATCAACGCCTTCGATCAGTGGGGTGTGGAGCTGGGTAAAGAACTGGGTAAAGGCGTCTACAACCGCCTGGTCGGCAGCGAAGAAACGCCTGCTGACGATGCCTCGACCCAAGGCCTGATCAACTATTTCCGCGGCCGTCACCGCGGTTGATCTGACGCCTTGCCCACAGGGTTGAAACATAAACCCTGTGGGCAACACCATCCCCCTGCAGGAGTGAGCCTGCTTGCGATAACGGTTTGTCATTCAACATTAATGTTGGCTGATCCATCGCCATCGGGAGCAGGCTCACTCCTGCAGTTGTTTTGTGTATGACTTGAACCCGTTGACCGCTCGGCGCATCTTTATTACTTGTCGCAAAACAAGCATAAGGAACCGTCATGTTCGATATCAGCACGTTCCCCAAAGCCGATGCCGTCCGCCGGGCTGCGCATTTGAGTCAAGACGACTATCACCGCCTGTATCGCGAATCCATCGAACACCCCACCACTTTCTGGGCCGAACAAGCCTCGCGCTTTCTCGACTGGAGCACGCCGTGGGACACCGTCCAGCGCTATAACCTGAAAACCGGTGAAGCCAGCTGGTTTGCTGGCGGCAAGCTGAACGTCAGCTACAACTGCATCGACCGTCATCTGGAACAGCGCGGCGAGCAAATCGCAATTATCTGGGAAGGCGACGATCCCGCCGAATCCGCACAGATCACCTACAAAAAACTCCACCACAACGTCTGCCGCCTGGCCAACGTGCTCAAAAGCCGAGGCGTAAAGAAAGGCGACCGCGTCTGCATCTACATGCCGATGATTCCTGAAGCCGCTTACGCCATGCTCGCCTGCACACGAATCGGCGCGGTGCATTCGGTGGTCTTCGGTGGTTTTTCCCCGGACTCAGTGCGCGACCGGATTCTCGATGCCGATTGCCGCACCGTGATCACCGCCGATGAAGGCGTGCGCGGCGGCAAATTCGTACCGCTGAAAGAGAAAGTCGACAAGGCGCTGGAGAGTTGCCCGAACGTCAGCACCGTCATCGTGGTCGAGCGCACACAAGGCAAAGTGAATTGGGTTGAAGGGCGCGACCTCTGGTATCACCAGGCCCTGCGCGATGTCAGCGACGATTGCCCGCCAGAGCCGATGGACGCCGAAGACCCGCTGTTCATCCTCTACACCTCCGGGAGCACCGGCAAGCCCAAAGGCGTGTTGCACACCACCGGCGGTTATCTGCTGCAAGCGGCGATGACCTTCAAATACGTGCTCGACTACCGTGATAACGAAGTGTTCTGGTGCACCGCCGATGTCGGCTGGGTCACCGGCCATAGCTACATCGTTTATGGCCCGCTGGCCAACGGCGCGACCACGCTGATCTTTGAAGGTGTGCCAAGCTACCCGACCAGCTCGCGGTTCTGGCAAGTCATCGACAAGCACCACGTGAACATTTTCTACACCGCGCCCACTGCGTTGCGTTCGCTGATGCGCGAAGGGCCGGAACCGTTGAAGGAAACGTCCCGCGCCAGCCTCAGATTACTCGGCAGCGTCGGTGAGCCGATCAACCCGGAGGCGTGGGATTGGTACTTCAATGTGGTCGGTGAACAACGTTGCCCGATAGTCGATACCTGGTGGCAGACTGAAACCGGCGGCATCATGCTCAGCCCGCTGGTCAGTGCGCAACGGATCAAACCGGGTTGCGCCACGCAGCCCATGTTCGGCGTGCAACCAGTGTTGCTCGATGAAACGGGCAAGGAAATCAAAGGCGCTGGCAGCGGCGTGCTGGCGATCAAATCCAGCTGGCCGGCGCAGATCCGCAGTGTCTACGGCGACCCGCAACGAATGGTCGACACCTACTTCAAACCCTACCCCGGTTATTACTTTACCGGCGACGGCGCGCGACGCGATGAGGACGGCGATTACTGGATCACCGGGCGTATCGACGACGTGATCAACGTCTCCGGCCACCGTATCGGCACCGCCGAAGTGGAAAGTGCCCTGGTGCTGCATGACAGCATCGCCGAAGCCGCCGTGGTCGGTTACCCCCACGACCTCAAGGGCCAGGGCATCTACGCCTTCGTCACCCCGATGAACGGCACCGAACCCAGCGACGAACTGAAGAAAGAACTGCTGGCCCACGTCAGCAAGGAAATCGGCAGCTTCGCCAAACCGGACTTGATCCAATGGGCCCCGGCCTTGCCGAAAACCCGCTCGGGCAAGATCATGCGGCGTATCCTGCGCAAGATCGCCTGCAACGAACTGGACACCCTGGGCGATACGTCGACCCTGGCTGATCCGAGTGTTGTTCAGGACCTGGTCGATAAACGCCTGAACCAATAAGCCCGACGCGGCCAGCCATGGCCGCGTTTCATTTTCGCCACTGAGTCGCCATGGAATTTATCCGCACCCGCATCGAAACCCAGGTCATGAGCCTGTCCGGTCTGTCCCTCGGCAAGCTCGACCTGGAAAACCCCAAGGGCGATCCGGGCCTGTTCGGCCCCGATTCGGTGAGCTGGCAAGTGCATGGCGACTTCAGCAGCATGCTCATTGGCGGCATCAGTGCGCTGATGCTGCAAGCCTTGCACCCCCTGGCCCTGGCCGGGGTCTGGGACCATTCGAATTTCCGCGAGGACATGCTCGGCCGACTGCGCCGCACCGGGCAGTTCATCTCCGGCACCACGTTTGGCTCACGAAAAGATGCCGACTGGCTGATCGAGAAAGTCCGCACCATTCACCTGCAAGTGACCGGCACAGCACCGGATGGTCGGCCTTATGCGGCCAGCGATCCGGACCTGCTGACCTGGGTGCACGTGGCCGAGGTCAGCAACTTCCTCGCCGCGCATTTGCGTTATCGCAATCCGCACCTGTCATTGACCGACCAGGACCGTTACTACGAAGAAATCGCGTTGATCGCCGAACGACTGGGCGCCCGTGATGTGCCCCGCTCGCGACAACAAATTGCTGATTATCTTGAGCGCATTCGCCCACAGTTGCTGTGCGATGAACGCAGCCGTGAAGTGTTGCGACTGTTGTTGAACGCGCCATCACCCAGCCGTCTGGCCAGGCCTTTCGGCGGGTTGATGATGCAGGCCGGGATCGATCTGCTGCCGGACTGGGCCAGTGACATGCTGGGCATCAGCCAGAATCCGTTGCAACGCAAACTGATCCGCGCCAGCGTCAATCGCAGTGCGCCGATGTTGCGCTGGGCGGTGCGTAATGGCTCGGTGCAGCGGGCGAAGCGGCGGATGGGGTTGCTCACCTGAAAAGCTAAAAGCTTCGCGAGCAAGCCCGACCCCACATTTGATCGGTGTCGAACGCAAAATTCCTGTGGGAGCGAGCCTGCTTGCGAAGGCAGCACCTCGGTATGGCGCCAAGCTGCTAAACTCCCGCGCCAAATTCCCTCCTGCAAGGCGCCCAGCATGTCTTCCTTGAATCAGGCGCTGCGCGCCGCCCTAGAACATCGCCAGGACCTGCTTGCCGAACTGCATCAGCAAGGCACCGATTGCTATCGCCTGTTCCACGGCAGCCAGGAAGGCGCCGGCGGCCTGACCATCGACCGCTATGGACCGCAACTGCTGGTGCAAAGCTTTCACCAGGCGCTGGAACGCGATGCGCTGCTGCAATTGCACGAGGCAATCAATCAGCATTTGGGCCTCGACACCCTGTTGGTCTACAACGACCGCTCCCGTGGCAATTCACGCATCGACCGCGAAGACACGGTCTACCGAGCCGATGAAGCCGCGCTGGCGGACCTGGTCGGCCACGAATGGGGCCTGAACTACCGTGTTCGCGGGCGTCACGCCGGCCAGGATCCCCTGCTGTTCCTCGACCTGCGCAACACCCGCGGATGGGTCAAGGCGCACAGCCAAAACAAAAGCGTGCTCAACTTGTTTGCCTACACCTGTGGCGTCGGCCTGAGTGCTGCGGCCGGTGGCGCCCGTGAGGTGTGCAACCTGGATTTCGCCGAGGGTAACCTGGCGGTCGGCCACGAGAACGGGCTGCTCAATCCACAATTGCCCGCCATGCAATTCATCCAGTCCGATTACTTTCCGGCAATCCGCCAGTTGGCGGGCCTGCCGATCAGTCAACGACGCGGGCAGAAACTGCCGAGTTACCAGCGACTGGAACAGCGTCAGTACGATCTGGTGCTGCTCGATCCACCCGCCTGGGCCAAGAGCGCTTTCGGCACCGTCGACCTGCTGCGCGACTACCAGAGCCTGCTCAAACCCGCGCTGCTGACCACCGCCGACAACGGCGTGCTGATCTGCTGCAACAACCTGGCGAAGGTCAGCATGGACGACTGGCGCGAACAGGTGTTGCGCTGTGCAGAGAAGGCCGGACGGCCAGTACGCGAGTGGACCGTGATGACGCCGGGCGGGGATTTTCCGTCGAGGGATCAACAACCTCCGCTGAAAACGCTGATCCTGCAGCTCTGAGATTCCCCCTGACTTTCAGACAAATCCTGTAAAGCGTGATGACTTCGGAACCGTAATCGCGTGCCATACTCCAAGGCACTCCGATTCAGACAGATGAAGCCGCACATGCCCAAAGGATTGATTCGCGCTATCGGCGCCTTGTTGACTGCTCTGGCTCTCTACAGCTTGCTGGGGTTTCTGATTTTGCCGGGCATCGCGTTGCGGGTTGCCAACCAGCAATTGGCCAACTACGCCACGGTGCCCGCCCACCTTCAACGGATCGAACTCAACCCGTTCAGCCTTGAAGTCACCCTTTGGGGGCTGATCATCGGCGAACCGGGCAAGGAGCAGATCGGCTTCGAACGCCTCTACGCCAATGTGCAAGTCGACAGTCTCTGGACCAAGGCCGTGCATCTGTCCGACATCGAACTGGACAAACCCAAGACCGAAATCCTCTTCGGCAAGGACGGCCAGCTCAACCTGCTCGGGTTGTTCAAACTGCCCGCGAGCGAACCGACACCTGCCGACCCGAACGCCAAACCATTTCCGCTGCGCGTGGACCGGATCAATCTCGCGGGCGGCGCGTTGCACTTCGAGGACTCGCGTCCCAGCGAACCCATCGAATTTCTCTACGACAAACTCGACTTCGAGCTGAAAAACCTCAGCACTCTGCCCGACGACAGCGCCGACATGACCTTGGTAGCCATCGGCCCCAACGGCGGCCAGGTCGACTGGACCGGCAACTTCAGCCTGATCCCGCTCGCCTCCGAAGGTAAGCTGAAAATCACCGACGGCAAGATGAAAGCCTTCTGGCCCTACGTGCGCGACGCCGTGCCCCTGGACCTCGAAAGCGGCATCATGAACCTCAGTACCGACTACAAACTCAACCTGTCCAAAGAAACCGAACTGTTGCTGAACAACGTTGCGGTCAGCATCGCGCCGTTCGCGATCAAGGCCCCGGACGGCCGACCTTTGGCAAAACTGGAACGACTGGACATCAGCGAAACCACGGTCGACCTGGCCAAGCAGCAAGTGGTGGTCGGCAAGATTCGCAGCCAGAAACTGGAAACCTGGGCCGCCCTCGAAGCCGACGGGCAACTCGACTGGCAAAAGCTGTTCGCCAGCCAGCCGTCCAAATCCGCCGCCAAAGCCAAAGCCGAACCGGCCAGTACGCCAGCGGCAGCCGACTCGCCCAAACCGGAACCGGCGCCACCGAGCAAACCGTGGCAGGTGCTGCTCAAAGACGTGCAGCTGCGCGATTACCAGGTGCATCTGGCCGACCGCAAGGCGCAGCCCCCCGTAGCGCTGGAAGTCGGCCCGTTGAATCTGGACTTGCAGAACTTCGACAGCCTTAATGGCTCACCTTTCAATCTCAAGCTCGACACCGGCGTGGGTAAACAGGGCAAGCTCCTGGCAGACGGCGTGGTCAATCTCGCCCCGATCAGCGCCAAACTGAAGGTACAGACCAAAGACATTGACCTGCGTATCGCACAGTCCTACATCACCCCGTTCATTCGCCTGGAACTGCGCAGCGGCATGCTGGGCAGTGATCTGGCGGTCGATCTGAAAAGCACCGAGCCGTTGGCGTTCAGCGTCACCGGTCGTGCACAGGTCGATCAGTTGCACACCCTCGACACCCTTAAAACCCGCGACTTCCTCAAGTGGCAACAACTGGTGCTCGAAGGCCTGAATTATCAGCACGGCGACAGCCTGTCGATCGACAAGGTCAACCTGTTCCAGCCGTATGCGCGCTTCATGATCAACGATGATCGCACCACCAACATCGATGACCTGCTGATCCCGCAACCGCCCGATAGCGGCGCCAAAACCGCAGCGGCCAAACCGGCCAGCAAAGACAAACCCTTGGGCATTCGCATCGGCGGCATTGCCATCAATGACGGTTCGGCGAACTTCGCCGACTTCAGCCTGACACCGAACTTCGCCACCGCCATCCAACAGCTCAACGGACAGATCGGCACCATCGACAGCCGTCAGGCGAAACCGGCCAGCGTGGACGTCAAGGGCAAGGTTGACCGTTATGCGCCGGTGACCATCAAGGGCGCAGTCAATCCGTTCGACCCAATGGCCAGTCTCGACATCGCGACCAGTTTCAAACGGGTGGAACTGACCACGCTGACGCCCTACTCCGGCAAATTCGCCGGGTATCGCATCCGCAAGGGCCGGCTCAATCTTGATGTGCATTACTTGATAACCAAAGGCCAGCTCAAAGCCGAAAACAAAGTGGTGATCGAGCAATTGCAACTCGGTGAAAAGGTCGACAGCCCGGATGCCGTAAGCCTGCCGCTGAAACTGGCGATTGCCTTGCTCAAGGATGTCGATGGCAAGATTTCCATCGAGTTGCCGGTCACTGGCGACCT
This sequence comes from Pseudomonas sp. S2_B07, assembly GCF_054668435.1. NCBI lineage: Bacteria > Pseudomonadati > Pseudomonadota > Gammaproteobacteria > Pseudomonadales > Pseudomonadaceae > Pseudomonas > Pseudomonas sp. S2_B07. The sequence continues at coordinate 4,640,741 of NZ_CP162769.1, read as the reverse complement.
CAATAATCCGCAGTTCAGCATCATGCCGATTGTCTGGCAGACTCTGCGCAACCTGATCGTCAAAGCGGCCGCTGCGCCGTTCAAACTGATTGGCGGACTGGTCAGTGGCGGCGGTTCCGAGGACTTGGGCACCGTGTCGTTCGCGCCGGGTTCAAGCGATTTGAGCAAGGACGCTGAAGGCGCCCTGGTCAAACTGTCCCAAGCCTTGAAGGAACGTCCAGCCCTGCGCCTGGAAATCGAAGGCACGGCCGCCGCCAGCAGCGACGGCCCGCTGATTGCCGAGCAACGCCTGGAACGTGAATACCAGTACAACTACTACAAAATGCTCCAGCGTCGTGGCGACAAGGTGCCGGCCCAGGCTTCGTTGCTCGAGGTCCCGGAGAACGAGAAAGGCCCGCTGCTGGAAGGCATCTACCGCACACGCCTGAAGACCCAGCCGCCAGCCGAATGGAAGGACCTGGGCAAGGAAGAACGCACCGCGAAAATGCGCGCCGACGTGATCAAGTTCTGGAGCACCAGCGATGTGCTGTTGCGTCAGTTGGGGCAGGAGCGCGCCAGCAGCATCAAGGACTATCTGGTGGATAAGGGTCAGTTGGCCGATGACCGTGTGTACTTCATCGACGCCAACCTTGGCGAAGCCGAAAGTGATGGCCGGGTGGTAACGCCGCTGCATCTGGACGCGGAGTGATCGTGAGGCGATTGCTGGCGGGCCTGGCCCTGGTGATGGTTGCCAGCCAGGCCTCGGCGGCCGATACGCTGCGCTGCGGCAGTCAATTGATCAGCGTTGGGGACAGGTCCAGCGAAGTGCTGCAGAAGTGCGGGGAACCGGTCAGCCGCGATGTGCTGGGCTACAAACGCAGTGCCAACCGACGCGAAGAGTTTCAGGTGGAAGAATGGACGTACGGGCCCAATGGCGGGATGTACCAGTTCCTGCGGTTTGAAGGGAATCGCCTGAGGCAGATCACCAGCAAGCGCGGCAACTGAACTTCACCACTCCTACATTTTGATTTTGGGTGCCGCAAATAGAACAGGCCCCCGACACGAATGTCGGAGGCCTGTAATGGCCACATCCTTATGGCCGTTCGCATGAACTCCTAAGAAGCGGCAGGCGTATTACTCAGCCCGTCTGCCACACCTTCTCCCGGTCCAGGCGAGAAGTCTTGCCTTACTCGGCTTTCAGGCCGTCAGCGGAGACCGCTTTGACGCCTTTGATTTTCTTGGTGATCGCCACGGCGGTGGCTTTCTGGGAATCAGTCACTGCAACAGTGGACGACAGCGACACAACACCTTTGTTGGTTTCAACTTTGATGTCGGTACCAGGAATGCCTTTTTCGGTCAGCAGGTCGCTTTTGACTTTGGTAGTGATCCAGGTATCGGAAGTAGCTTCCTCGGCCTTGGTCATTTCACCAGCAGCCAAGGTCATTGGCGCTTGAGTGGTGGTGGTCTGTGCGAATGCCACGTTGGCCATGGTCAGGGTCAGCGCGGTAGCAGTAGCGGCAGCGATAGCGAACTTCTTCATACGAGTAACTCCTGTTTTTCTAGAAAGTCTGCTGGTTGTCTTCTCAGCAGGGTTACTGAGTATGTTGCGAACGCTGTGCCAACTTTGAGACAACCAATAAATCCTTATAAATCAATAGCTTGCAAATTAGACCCATTTTCGAAATCATGCAAAATGCATGACCTGGGAAATCTCTGCATGCAACATGCGGCTTTTCACAAAGTTCCTAACACGCTGAATTTTTTGGCTTTTTTTCTGTGTCTGAAAGACATTCGCAAGCAAAAAAAAGCCCCGTGTCCTTTGGACGCGGGGCTGTTCTGGAGGTCAGCCTTCAGGTAGCGGAACCCGTGCAACCTTTAGGCACGTAGTCCTGTTGAGCGGTGCTGGTACACGACCAGCCATTGGTTGCATCGCGGGTCAAGGTAATGGTCTTGCTCAGCACTGGCGCCGGTGCATTCAGAATCGTGCACACAATCGTGCCCGCGCCTGTGGACGCCGTGCCAGTCACCGCGACCGTACAATTGCTGGTCGTGGCACTACCTGCCGGCGCCACGTTGGCAACCGTTGGCGCAGTGCCCTGGTTGATCACATCTTCATACGGCACCTTCATCGCGGAAATCTCGGCCAGACCCGCCGTCACTTTCGCCCGGGCCTGATATTTGGAATACATCGGCAACGCAAACGTCGCCAGAATCCCGATGATCGCCACCACGATCAGCAGTTCGATCAGGGTAAAACCTTTCTGAGTCTTCATAGACAAGCTCCATGCATGAGTCGGAATCTCATGATCTGAAAGAGCTCCAGCACAGCCCGTGCCAAGCGCTACAGCCCCTGCTGGCGGGGAGCAGTGTCGATCAAAGGACCTTTGCGACACCCAGCAACCGCACTATCTGACACTTTTTGTCACCTCAACACGGCTGGTTGGGCTCGGGTCCTTGACTAGGCTATAAGTCATGAACTGTCTGTGTCCGGTATCCCAATGAATGACATCGCCCTTAGCGGTCTGGCCAAGCAATTGGTCCTGGCCGAGCTGCTCACTGACAAAAGCGCGCAACAGGCGTATCAGCAAGCCCAACGCAATAAAATCTCCCTGGTCAGTTACCTGGTGCAAAACAAACTGGTGAAGAGCCGCCAGATCGCCGAGATCGCCTCGGAGCATTTCGGCATGGCGCTGCTCGACCTCAATGGCCTGGACAGGGAAACCCAGCCCAAGGGACTGGTCAGCGAAAAACTGATCCGCCAGCACCACGCCCTACCCCTCTGGCGGCGCGGCAACAAGTTGTTCGTGGGGGTTTCCGACCCGACCAATCATCAGGCGATCAATGACATCCAGTTCAGCACCGGGCTAAACACCGAAGCCATCCTGGTGGAGGACGACAAACTCAGTGAGGCCATCGAAAAATTCTTCGACAGCCACGCCAGTGGCCTGGAAGACATGGCAGACGTTGACCTCGATGGGTTGGACATCGAGTCGGCCGACGACAACAAAAATGACGCCATCGCCGGGCAGGATGCCGATGACGCCCCCGTGGTGCGGTTCGTCCACAAAATGCTGCTCGACGCGATCAAGAGCGGCTCTTCCGACCTGCACTTCGAGCCCTACGAAAAAACCTACCGGGTGCGGATGCGCACCGACGGCATGTTGCGCGAAGTGGCCAAGCCGCCCATCCAGTTGGCCAGCCGCATTGCGGCGCGGCTGAAAGTCATGGCCAGCCTGGACATCTCCGAGCGGCGCAAACCTCAGGACGGGCGGATCAAAATGCGCCTGTCCAAAAGCAAGTCCATCGACTTTCGGGTCAATACCCTGCCGACCTTGTGGGGCGAGAAAGTGGTGATCCGGATCCTCGACCCGGCCAGCGCGCAATTGGGCATTGATGCCCTCGGCTACGAACCCGACCAGAAAGACCTGTACATGGCCGCCCTGAAGCAGCCACAGGGGATGATTCTGGTCACCGGCCCCACCGGCTCGGGCAAGACCGTGTCGCTCTACACCGGCCTGAATATTCTCAACACCGTCGACATCAACATTTCCACCGCCGAAGACCCGGTGGAGATCAACATGGAAGGCATCAATCAGGTCAACGTCAATCCCAAGCAAGGGCTGGATTTCGCCCAGGCACTGCGTTCGTTCCTGCGCCAGGACCCGGACGTGATCATGGTCGGCGAAATCCGTGACCTCGAAACCGCCGAGATCGCCATCAAGGCCGCGCAGACCGGGCACATGGTGCTGTCCACTTTGCACACCAACAGCGCGGCCGAAACCCTGACCCGTTTGCTCAACATGGGCATTCAGGGCTTCAACATCGCCACCTCGGTCACCCTGATCATCGCCCAGCGACTGGCGCGCAAATTGTGCAGTCACTGCAAGACACCCATCGAGATTCCCCGCGAAACGCTGCTCAAGGAAGGCTTTCCCGAGGAACGCATCGGCTCATTCACGATCTATGATCCGGTCGGTTGCGATCAGTGCAACGGCGGCTACAAAGGGCGAGTCGGGATTTATGAAGTGGTGAAGAACACCAAGGACCTGCAACGGCTGATCATGGCCGAAGGCAATTCACTGGAAATCGACAGCCAGATGCGCAAGGACGGTTTCAACGACTTGCGCACCTCGGGCCTGATCAAGGCCATGCACGGCGTCACCAGCCTTGAAGAAATCAACCGGGTCACCAAGGACTGAACATGGCGGTCAAAGCAGCAAAAATCAGCGTCTATGCCTGGGAAGGCACAGACCGCAAAGGCACGAAAATGACCGGCGAGCTGAGCGGCCAGAACCCGGCGTTGATCAAGGCTCAACTGCGCAAGCAAGGCATCAACCCCGGCAAGGTGCGCAAGAAATCCGCGTCGTTTTTCAACCTGGGCAAACGCATCAAGGCCCAGGACATAGCCCTGTTCACCCGGCAGATGGCGACCATGATGAAAGCCGGCGTGCCGCTCCTGCAATCGTTCGACATCATCGGCGAAGGCTTCGATAACCCGGCGATGCGCAAGCTGGTGGACGAGGTCAAACAGGAAGTGGCGGCGGGTAACAGCTTCGCCGCGTCCCTGCGTAAGAAGCCGCAGTATTTCGATGAGCTTTACTGCAACCTGGTGGACGCCGGCGAGCAGGCCGGCGCCCTCGATACCCTGTTGGAGCGGGTTGCGACTTACAAGGAAAAGAGCGAAAGCCTCAAGGCCAAGATCAAGAAAGCCATGACCTACCCGCTGGCGGTGGTCTTCGTCGCGATCATTGTCACCGGGATTCTGCTGGTCAAGGTCGTGCCGCAGTTCGAGTCAGTGTTCAAGGGCTTTGGGGCCGAATTGCCGGCGTTCACAGTGATGGTCATCGGTCTGTCGGAATTCATGCAGCAGTGGTGGTGGGCAATGCTCGGCGGGTTGTTCGCGGGCATTTTCGGTGTGCGTCACGCCTTCAGGAAATCCCCGGGGTTTCGCGACTGGCTGGACACCTGGCTGTTGAAACTGCCGTTGATTGGCACGCTGATGTACAAGTCTGCCGTGGCCCGCTACGCCCGCACGCTGTCGACCACCTTTGCCGCTGGCGTGCCACTGGTCGAAGCGCTGGATTCAGTGGCCGGCGCCACCGGCAACATCGTGTTCAAGCGCGCGGTGTTGCGCATCAAGCAGGACGTGTCGACCGGCATGCAGCTGAATTTTTCCATGCGCACGTCCGGCATCTTTCCCAACATGGCGATTCAGATGACGGCCATTGGCGAAGAGTCCGGTGCGCTGGACGACATGCTCGACAAGGTCGCGAGCTTCTACGAAGACGAAGTGGACAACATGGTCGATAACCTCACCAGCCTGATGGAGCCATTCATCATGGTCGTGCTCGGTGTTATCGTCGGAGGCCTTGTGGTTGCGATGTACCTGCCCATCTTCCAACTCGGCTCAGCGATCTGACATGCCATTGACTGAAATCCTCACGGTTTACCCGGCGTTTTTCGTGGTCATCGCCTTGGCGGTGGGCCTGGTGGTGGGCAGTTTTCTCAATGTGGTGGTCTGGCGCCTGCCAAAAATGCTCCAGCGCGAATGGCGGCTGCAAGCCCATGACGTGCTGGGCGTGCCTCCCGAAGTGCCGGGGCCGACCTACAACTTGATGCTGCCCCACTCCCACTGCCCGCACTGCGACCATCGGATTCGCGCGTGGGAAAACATTCCGGTGCTCAGTTACCTGTTTTTACGCGGTCGCTGCTCAAGCTGCGCCGCACCGATCAGCAAGCGCTATCCGCTGACCGAACTGGCGTGCGGTCTGCTTTCGGCGTTTATCGCCTGGCATTTCGGTTTCGGCTGGCCGGCTTGCACGGTGCTGATCCTGACCTGGGGCTTGCTGGCGATGAGTCTGATCGACGCCGAGCACCAACTGCTGCCGGATGTGCTGGTATTGCCGCTGCTTTGGCTGGGGTTGATCGTCAACAGCTTCGGCGTTTTCGTCTCACTGCATGAAGCGCTCTGGGGGGCAGTGGCCGGGTATATGGCATTGTGGTCGGTGTATTGGCTGTTCAAACTACTCACCGGCAAGGACGGGATCGGCCATGGCGATTTCAAGTTACTGGCCATGCTCGGTGCCTGGGGCGGCTGGCAGATTTTGCCACTGACGATCCTCCTGGCATCGCTGGTAGGCGCCCTTCTCGGGGTGATTTTGTTGCGCCTGCGCGACGCGAAAACCTCGTCGCCAATCCCCTTTGGCCCCTATCTGGCGATTGCCGGCTGGATTGCCTTGCTCTGGGGTGGTCAAATAACCGACTTCTATTGGCAGTTTGTCGGTTTGAAATGAATACCCCTGTGGAAAAACCCTGGATTCTTGGCCTGACCGGCGGCATCGGCAGCGGCAAAAGCGCGGCGGCCCAACACTTCATCGACCTCGGTATCCACGTCGTCGACGCTGATCATGCGGCACGTTGGGTGGTGGAACCGGGTCGCCCGGCGCTGGCCGCCATCGCCGAACACTTCGGCCCCGGCGTGCTGCAAGCCGATGGGCAACTGGACCGCGCCGCTCTTCGAAAACTGATTTTTGAAGTGCCGGAAGAACGCCTGTGGCTCGAAGGCCTGCTGCATCCGTTGATCGGTGAAGAAATCGCACACAATCTGGCCAAGGCACAATCGCCCTACGCGATTCTGGTTTCGCCCCTGTTGATCGAGTCCGGGCAGTACGCCATGACCCAACGGGTGCTGGTGATCGATGCGCCGGAACAGTTACAGATCGAACGCACCTTGCAGCGCGACCAGACCAGCGAGCAACAGGTCCAGGCGATCCTCAAGGCCCAGTCCAGCCGCGAAGACCGCTTGAGCCATGCCGACGATGTGGTGGTCAACGACCGCGACCTCGCCTGGCTGCACAGCGAGGTCGAACGCCTGCATCACTTTTACCTTACTTTGCGTGGAGGCCAGTCATGAGCCAACCAACAACCGTCGAATGCCCAACCTGTGGCGCGCCTGTCGAATGGAGCCCCGAGAACAAATTTCGGCCGTTCTGCTCGGACCGTTGCAAATTGATCGACCTCGGGGCATGGGCATCGGAAGAACACAAGATTCCGGTCAGCCCGGACGCTGAAGACGAGCTGTTCAGCGAAGATTTCGACCCGCGCCACTGATTTCTCAGGGCCGCATAAAACCGTAGTCCTGGTCGTCATCGAGGTTTTCCGCGAGAAAGCGCAACTCGTCAGCCAGGTCCTCGATACTGCGCACCGCCTTGCTTTGTTGCACCACTGCGCTGAGCAAGGCGCGCAGGCTCAACCCCGGATCAAAACCCACCTCCTGCGCCCCATCCAGACTCTGACGCAGCTCCTGTCTTGCCCATTCGTACACACTCATGTCGATGCTCCTCAAGATTTTGTCGAGCATGAGTTCACCGGCGTTTAGCCGATTTGATGTGGATCAAGAATTCGGATCGTCGTCTTTCCAAGGGGCCGACAGGTAGCGTGTGCGATTGAACGTCTCCAGCCATTCCGGGCAAAACACCACCAACGCGCTGACGATCATGCCGTTGATGAACGCTTCCGGAAAAATCAGCAGCCACAGATAGCCGACAAAATCTTCGAGCCAATACGGCATGACAAAAATTTCGTCGTACCACAGCACCCCCAGCGCCAGCAGCAGACACAACAATGCCGACAGCGCGGCGGCAAAAAAACCCGAACAGAAGATATACACAAAGGGATTTCGCGGTTGCGCCCGCTCTACCAGGATGGCGATGCACTCAGTAACCAGCACGGGTAGCAAAATCAGCAACGCCCCGTTCACCCCTACGGCGACCAGGTCCTGACGCCCGAGCAGCACCAGCCCGAACTGCGCAATCAAGCCACCGACGATTGCCAGCGGCCAGTCCAGCAACAACGTGACGGCCGTCATACCGATGAAGTGATAAGACACGCCGGTATCAAAATCCCGCCGCACCAGCCACAGCATAAACAGCGCGAACACCGTACCGAACAGCAAATGCTGGCGCCGACTGTCGGTGAATAACTCCACCCACGGCGCACGCCAGATCGCCCAGAGCAGCACGGGCACATAGATCAGCCAGCCGACCGTCAGCGTTTCGGGTGACAGCAGCTCGGCACCGATCATGGCCGGACCTTCTCCAGCGCCTCATGCAGCTGCGCGGCCGTGCTGTATTCGTGTTGCGCCACCAATTGGCCTGCCTTGAGTTGCAGCCACAGCACTTTATCCTCTGCACCTGGGTAACGCGGCACTACGCGCCCCTCACGGTCCAGCATTACCCTGTAGGAATAATCGCGCATGGCCGGAATGGCAAACATCTTCGCGATCAGCTGTGGCATGCGTTGGATGTCCGCTAGAAATACAACGTGCCGCGCCTCCAGATAGCCTTTGGGCTGGCCTTGCAACGCCGCCTCAACCAGTTTGGCGGCTTCCATGCTCCGCGCCACCAGCAGCGTCTGAGTCTGATTATCGAGCGTGAAGGCCTGATCGAACTGATCGAGCAGGGTCCAGGGCGCCAGTCGCTCACCCACCTCCAGCGCCTGGGCCCACACGGGTAGAAAACTGAGCAGCAACACCGGCCAATATTTCACGTTCACACCTCGTACTATCGCTTACGCATGATGGCCATCAGTCTACACCGCCGATTCTGACTGCCCAGTGATCTCCAATGCCGGTAAACGGTTTCTGCTTGTCGCATTTGAACGCTAAGCTTGGGCCTATGGATGACTCAGATTATTTACGCCTGCTGACCATTGCGGCCGAGCAAGCCAACGCGTTCCTTTCCAATGCCCGCAAATGGGAGCGTGAGCGTTGGGTGTGCCAGCGCCTGCTGCAAGGCCTGAACATTTCCTACCGCGCCGACGAGTTCGCCCCGGCCGGGGAGCCGCCGGACGTGTTGTTTCGCGAGGCGAATTTCGAAGTGTTCTTCGTACTCGATGAGGGCCGCCGACTGAACGACGAATGGCGCGACGAGCTGCAACGTCGGCGCAGCGCGTTCTCACTGAGCCAGTTGGTGCGCCGCGAAGCCAAGCCTAAGCGCATTCCTGCCAATGAGTTTTTGCTGCGACTGGCGCCGACCTTGCGCAAAAAAGCGCACAACTACAAAGAACGCGGCATGGACCTGGGGGAGCTCGACATCATCGCCTTCGCCAGCCTCAAGCGTGAAGTGCTGGACCTCAACAGCCATTTTCCGCCGCCCACCGAATATTTGCGCCAGGGCTGGCGTTCGTTGTCGCTGGTCGGCCCGACATTCGCCCGGGTGCTGTTCGCGCACCCGGATGCACCGGATTTCCTGCGCAGCAACCTGGGGCGCAGCATCGTCTTCGATGTCGGAATCAGCCTGTGAGCCCATTGCAGGAATTGATCGCACATGTCCCGCAAACTGGCCGAGTCCGCTGGATCGGCGTGCGCCCGGAATCTCACGTACCGATGATCGAACTGGATGCAGTGGAAGCGCGACTCGAGGCCGGCTTGACTGGCGATCGAGCCCGTCCTGGCATCCGTAACGCGCGGCAGGTGACATTGATTCAATGGGAACACTTGGCCGTCATCAGTTCGCTGATGGGCCGCCCGGACGATCAACCGGTTTTACCTGATGATTTGCGGCGCAACCTCGTTATTAGCGGTATCAACCTGTTCAGTCTCAAGGGCCGGCGCTTCCGGATCGGTCAGGCGATTTTCGAAACCACCGGTTGGTGCCAGCCTTGCGCGCGTCTGCAAAACAACCTCGGCCCCGGGACCTTTCAGGCCGTGCGTGGCCATGGCGGAATCACCGCTCGGGTGATACAAAGTGGAATCATTCGACTGGACGACACGGTGAGCGTCGAGCCCATCCCGGACAGCGGCTATGCTCCGTTCAACGTGCGTTAAATCTGCCTGTAGCTTCTACACATTCAGCAACGTCTACTGACGAGGCCTTTATGACCAGCCGCCTGAACCCCGACGACCAAAAGCATGTCGAAGAGTACCTGCACTTGTCCCAGCACCAAGTCGAGCGCCGGCCTTTCCGGCCGTGGATGCTCCTGGTGGTGGTGTTGGCAGTGACCATAGGCCTTGGCCTGTTGAGCCGATTTATCAGTTACCTGACGCTATGAGCTGCCTTGCGCTCGCTCGGATAACCGTACCGATTTCTTTTAGCCTTGCGAGTTATCCCCATGTCCCATCGTATTGTTATTGTCGGCGGCGGCGCCGGCGGTCTGGAGTTGGCTACCCGTCTGGGTAAGACTCTGGGCAAGCGTGGCACGGCCCGTGTGATGCTGGTCGACGCGAACCTGACCCACATCTGGAAACCGCTGCTGCACGAAGTGGCGGCCGGGTCGCTGAACTCTTCCGAAGACGAACTCAACTATGTTGCCCAAGCCAAATGGAACCACTTCGAGTTCCAGCTGGGGCGCATGAGCGGGCTCGATCGCACGCAGAAAAAAATCCAGCTGGCCGCCACTTACGACGAAGCCGGCCTGGAACTGGTGCCCGCCCGTGAAGTGGGTTACGACTCGCTGGTGATCTCGGTCGGCAGCACCACCAATGATTTCGGCACCCAGGGCGCGGCGCAGCATTGCCTGTTCCTCGACACCCGCAAACAGGCCGAACGCTTCCACCAGCAATTGCTCAACCATTATCTGCGTGCCCATGCCGGGCAAACCGACAAGGTCGAACAGATCAGCGTGGCCATCGTCGGCGCCGGGGCCACCGGTGTCGAACTCGCTGCCGAGCTGCACAACGCAGCGCATGAACTGGCGGCGTATGGTCTGGACCGGATCAAACCGGAAAACATGCACATCACCCTGATCGAAGCCGGTCCACGGGTATTGCCGGCCCTGCCGGAACGCATCGGCGGGCCTGTGCATAAAACCCTGGAGAAACTCGGGGTCAACGTCATGACCAATGCGGCGGTCAGTGAAGTGACGGCCGACAGCCTGATCACCGCCGATGGCAAAGTGATCAACGCGAGCCTGAAAGTCTGGGCCGCCGGGATTCGTGCGCCGGGCTTCCTCAAGGACATCGATGGCCTGGAAACCAACCGCATCAACCAGCTGCAAGTGCTGCCGACCCTGCAAACCACCCGCGACGAGAACATCTTCGCATTCGGCGATTGCGCGGCCTGCCCGCAACCAGGTACCGATCGCAATGTGCCGCCGCGCGCTCAGGCGGCGCATCAGCAGGCGTCGTTGCTGGCCAAATCGCTGAAGCTGCGGATCGAGGGCAAGGCGTTGCCGGAGTACAAGTACACCGATTACGGCTCGTTGATCTCGCTGTCGCGTTTTTCGGCTGTGGGTAACTTGATGGGCAACCTGACGGGCAGCGTGATGTTGGAAGGCTGGCTGGCGCGGATGTTTTACGTGTCGCTGTACCGCATGCACCAGATGGCGCTGTATGGGGCGTTCCGTACGGCGATGCTGATGCTGGGCAGTAAAATCGGGCGCGGGACTGAGCCGCGACTCAAACTGCACTAAAATTTCCGGCATGCGTCAGGGCCTCATCGCGGGCACGCCACACTCCCACAGTTGATCTGCATCCTCCTGTGGGAGCGTGGCGTGCCCGCGATGCAGTCGCCTCGGTCTCTCCTGCAAACACTTCTGTGTCTCACTGTATCTCCCCCTGCGTTTTCGCCCCTTCGCTTACAAACTCCCCCCTTGCGCGACACAGTAGCGATACACCCATCCCGCTAAATGGCCACACCCGAGCAAGGCAACCCGCCAGCTTCGGTTGTCGCCGCACTTACGTGGCAACCCTCTATCAAGTGGTTGTGTCGTGCAACCCAGGAGAATTGAAATGTCCCGTACTACCAAAAACACTATCGGTCTGCTTGGCGCTGTTCTGGCGGGCGGCATGATGTTGACCGGCTCCGTCTTCGCTTCGCAGCCATTGACTCAAGGCTATCTGTTGGCCTCGGCTGAACAGGTGGTGAAAACCCCTGAAGGCAAGTGTGGCGAAGGCAAGTGTGGCGATGCGTCGATGGCCAAGACTGACACTGATGGCGACGGCAAGGTCTCCCGCGCCGAATTCCAGGCTGTCGCGCCGAAATCCAACTTCGACAAGATCGACACTAACCACGATGGCTTCATCGACGAGCAAGAAGCGTTTGATAACGTGAAAGCCAACTACGAAGCCAACGGCAAGAAAATGCCAAAAGGCCTGTTCGAGCACCTGAAAGACCAAGACGGCGCCTAAGCCTCTGAGCACCACGCCCCGCTTTCTCTACCGAGAAGCGGGGCTTTTTTCGTCGGGCGGATTTACACCTGGAAGCGTTGCACCATAGTGCTCAACGAATTGGCCAGGCGTGAGAGCTCATGGCTGGAGGCACTGGTCTGATTCGCCCCGGCAGCGGAACGCACGGACAGATCGCGAATATTCACCAGATTGCGATCCACTTCTCGCGCCACTTGGGCCTGTTCTTCAGCCGCGCTGGCGATCACCAGATTGCGCTCATGGATCTGGTGAACCGAGTCGGTGATGGTCTGCAGCGCTTCACCCGCACGCTCGGCCAGGGCCAGTGTCGTCGCTGCGCGAGTTGAGCTCGCTTGCATCGAATCCAGCGCCTGGGTCGAGCCGCTGCGCATCCCCTGAACCATTTGTTCGATTTCCTGGGTCGATTGCTGCGTGCGATAAGCCAGTGCGCGAACTTCATCGGCCACCACTGCAAATCCTCGGCCGCTTTCCCCAGCGCGCGCCGCTTCGATGGCGGCGTTGAGCGCCAGCAGATTGGTCTGCTCGGCAATCGCGCGAATCACATCCAGCACCTTGCCAATGTCCTGCGACTGGTTGGCCAGGGACTGAACCAGGCCACCCGTCACTTGCACATCACTGGCTAGCGCACCGATGGCCGTGACCGTTTCGCTGACGCGCTCCTGACCGGCGTGGGCGGATTCGCTGGATTGGCGCGTAGCGTCGGACGTCGACACCGCATTGCGGGCAACTTCCTCAACCGCTGTGGTCATCTCGTTGACGGCCGTGGCGGCTTGTTCGATCTCGTTGTTCTGCTGTTGCAGGTTTTGCGTGCTGTCGAGGGTGACCGCGTTCAACTCATCCGCCGCCGTCGCCAGTTGCGCCGCCGAGCCGCTGATGCCTTGCAAGGTGTCGCGCAGGTTCTGCTGCATGGTTGCCAGCGCCTTGAGCAAGCGGCTGACTTCGTCGTTGCCATGGGTTTCGATCGGCCGCGTCAGATCGCCACGAGCTACATTTTCCGCGGCCTGCAACGCTTCGCCCAAGGGCTTGACGATGCTGCGGGTCAGCAACATGGCCAGGCCGACGGTGGCCAGTGCCGCCAATGCGATGAACAGGCTGACGATCATTCGCGAGGTGTCGTAATGCGCGGCGGATTTCTCGCTTTCGGCGGCGACTTGCCTGGCGAACAGGTCCGCCAGATCACTGAGCTGTTTACCGGAGCCATCGACCACGGTTTTCATGTCAATCAGCAGCAATTTGGTCAGTTCGTCACGACGACCTTGTTCCGCCAGGGAAAACGATTGGGCAATACCGGAACGGTAGGCCGCGAAGGTGGTTTTGAACTGGTCATATAACGCCTTGCCTTCGGCCGTGTTTACCAACTTGTCGTACGCGGCGATCCTGTCGCTGAGCTCCTTGTCGCGAGTATCCATCTGGCTGCGGTATTGAGGAATGTTCCTGGGGTCCTGATCCAGGGCCATGCGCAGGGAAATGGTACGGATGCGCAGCATGATTTCGCGGATCTCGTCGCCACCGCGAATGCTCGGCAGCCATTGCTTCTCCACCGCCACCTCACTGTCGCGAATGCTCGACATCTGCCCCAGCGCAAACACACCGAGCAAGGCAACCAACACGGCGATCAGGGCAAACCCCAAGGCCGCCCGAGGAGCAATATTCAACTGACGAAGCAACATAACGAACGCCCTTTTCTTGTAATGGCCTGGATAAGGGGCGTGTGTCGGCAGAACCCCGTCGCTTCGCTATCGGCAAGTTGTACGATGACTTGAAGGGAATCGCCTTTTCGGCAGACAAAAAACGGCAGACAAAAAAAATCCCCGTATCTTTCGATACGAGGATTTTTAATATGGTCGGGGTAAGGGGATTCGAACTCCTGACATCCTGCTCCCAAAGCAGGCGCGCTACCGGACTGCGCTATACCCCGGTAAAAAAAAGGCGACCTTCACAAGTCGCCTTCTTCGATCAGCGCTTTTGGCCTCTGATCTTAAGATCTGATCCCAGCGTTAACTGGTTTCAAAAATGGTGGGTCGTGTGGGATTCGAACCTACGACCAATTGGTTAAAAGCCAACTGCTCTACCAACTGAGCTAACGACCCAAAAATGGTCGGGGTAAGGGGATTCGAACTCCTGACATCCTGCTCCCAAAGCAGGCGCGCTACCGGACTGCGCTATACCCCGGTTTGAAATTGGCTCCGTGACCAGGACTCGAACCTGGGACCCAATGATTAACAGTCATTTGCTCTACCGACTGAGCTATCACGGAACTACATATTTCAATTTACAACGGTGAAGCTTTTTGCGTTCTCTTCGACCCGTTCGCATCGCTGCGTTCGTGTGTCTGAGGCGCGCTATTCTACAATCTTCAGCACCTCTGTCAACCCCCTAAATTGCTTTCAAGTTAATGATTTGCAACTTATTTTGGATTCCTGCTTGGGGAGCGGAAACCCTGGCGGGTGACTGACTGCGGGGCGCACTTTACAAGCCTTTTCCTTAGAGTTCAACAGCCTGGCGAAAAAAAGGCCTCGCAATGCGAGGCCTCGTCGGTTTTGTTGCCTGGATGGGTCAGACGAATACGATTTCGTCGTTTTCCACCACACCCTTGGCGGTATCGCCGGGCATGAAACGACCCGACAGAATCAACTGAGCCAGCGGGTTCTCGATCCAGCGCTGAATCGCTCGTTTGAGCGGACGTGCGCCGTACACTGGGTCGTAACCCACCGCGATCAGCTTATCCATGGCCTCAGGGCTCAGTTCCAGCTTCAGTTCACGCTCGGTCAGGCGACTGCGCAGGCGACCCAACTGAATCTCGGTAATGCCCGCGATCTGATCCCGCGCCAATGGCTCGAAGATCACCACTTCGTCGACCCGGTTGATGAACTCCGGCCGGAAGTGGGTGGAAATCGCATCCATCACCGCCGCGCGCTGTGCCTCACGATCACCGACCAGTTCCTGGATCTGTACCGAGCCCAGGTTGGACGTCATGACGATCACGGTGTTCTTGAAATCCACCGTGCGGCCATGGCTGTCAGTCAAGCGGCCATCTTCCAGCACTTGCAGCAAGATGTTGAACACATCCGGGTGGGCCTTCTCGACCTCATCCAGGAGGATCACCGAGTAAGGCTTGCGACGCACCGCCTCGGTCAGGTAACCGCCCTCTTCATAGCCTACATAGCCTGGTGGCGCACCAATCAGCCGGGCCACGGAATGTTTCTCCATGAACTCGGACATGTCGATCCGCACCATCGCCTCTTCAGTATCAAAGAGGAACTCGGCCAGTGCCTTGCACAGCTCGGTTTTACCGACACCGGTCGGGCCGAGGAACATGAACGAACCGCTCGGGCGATTCGGGTCGGACAACCCGGCCCGGGAACGCCGCACCGCATTGGAGACCGCGATGACTGCTTCGTCCTGGCCGATCACACGCTGGTGCAACAGGCTTTCCATCTTCATCAGCTTGTCGCGCTCGCCTTCGAGCATTTTTGACACCGGAATGCCGGTCCACTTCGACACGACTTCAGCGATTTCTTCCTCAGTCACCTTGCTGCGCAACAACTGGTTCTCGCTTTTACCGTGCTGGTCGACCATTTGCAGGCTGCGCTCCAGGTCCGGGATCACCCCGTATTGCAGCTCGGCCATGCGGTTCAGGTCACCTTTACGGCGTGCGGCTTCCAGTTCCTGACGGGACTGTTCGATTTTTTGCTGGATCTGTGCAGAACCCTGGACTTCGGCTTTTTCCGAATTCCAGATTTCTTCGAGGTCCGAGTACTCACGCTCGAGGCGGACGATTTCTTCCTGGAGTTTTTCCAGGCGTTTGATCGCCGCTTCATCGCTTTCTTTCTTCAGTGCCTGGGATTCCACCTTCAACTGAATCAGGCGACGCTCCAGACGGTCGAGCACTTCCGGCTTGGAGTCGATCTCCATGCGGATGCGGCTGGCCGCTTCGTCGATCAGGTCGATGGCCTTGTCCGGCAACTGACGGTCAGTGATATAGCGATGGCTGAGCTTGGCCGCTGCAATGATGGCGCCGTCGGTGATCGCCACCTTGTGGTGAACCTCATAGCGTTCTTTGAGGCCACGCAGTATCGCGATGGTGTCCTCTTCACTCGGCTCATCCACCAACACTTTCTGGAAGCGCCGCTCGAGGGCTGCGTCCTTCTCTATATATTGGCGGTACTCATTAAGCGTGGTCGCGCCGACGCAATGCAGCTCGCCGCGCGCCAGCGCAGGCTTGAGCATATTGCCCGCATCCATCGAGCCTTCGCCTTTACCGGCGCCGACCATGGTGTGCAGTTCGTCGATGAACAGAATGATCTGCCCTTCCTGCTTCGACAACTCGTTGAGCAGCGATTTCAGGCGCTCTTCAAACTCACCGCGATACTTGGCACCGGCGATCAGCGCCCCCATGTCGAGGGACAGCAGACGTTTGCCTTTCAGGCCGTCCGGCACTTCGCCGTTGATGATGCGCTGGGCCAGACCCTCGGCAATGGCGGTTTTACCCACACCAGGCTCACCGATCAGCACCGGGTTGTTTTTGGTACGGCGTTGCAGGACCTGAATGGTCCGGCGAATTTCGTCGTCACGGCCGATGACCGGATCGAGCTTGCCTTCTTCGGCGCGCTTAGTCAGGTCGACGGTGTATTTATCCAGCGCCTGGCGCGATTCCTCGTGGTTGGCATCGTTGACCGCTTCGCCGCCACGCAGGTTATTGATCGCGTTTTCCAGGGCTTTCTTGCTCACGCCCTGCCCCAGCAACAACTTGCCGAGCTTGCTGTTCTCGTCCATGGCGGCGAGCAGCACGAGTTCGCTGGAGATGAACTGGTCGCCCTTCTGCTGGGCCAGGCGATCAGCCTGATTAAGCAGGCGCGCCAGATCCTGCGACATGTTCACGTCGCCGGTCGGGTTCTGGATTTTCGGCAGCTGGTCGAGCTCTTTGGTCAGCTCTTTACGCAGGCTGTTGACGTCGAAACCGACCTGCATCAGCAGGGGTTTGATCGAGCCGCCCTGCTGTTCGAGCATGGCCTGCATCAAGTGCGCCGGCTCGATGCCGGGATGGTCGAGGCCGACGGCCAAGGATTGGGCGTCGGAGAGTGCTAACTGCAATTTGCTGGTTAATCGATCTATGCGCATGGGTCACCTTCCTTTTGAGCAGGCCGGACCTATAAAACATCCTGAATGAAGAAACCTGCCAGATACCGTTATAGATGCGGTCGATTCTGGGAGTTTCAAGCGTCGATCAGTTGATGCAGATCAGAGAAGTCTAGCGTTTGTGCCCTGTCTCACGAATACGTTTCGCTTTTGACGAGTGGCTGTTGTCGTCAGGCAAGGCGCCGCGACGAG
Source organism: Pseudomonas sp. S2_B07 (assembly GCF_054668435.1). Classification (NCBI taxonomy): domain Bacteria; kingdom Pseudomonadati; phylum Pseudomonadota; class Gammaproteobacteria; order Pseudomonadales; family Pseudomonadaceae; genus Pseudomonas; species Pseudomonas sp. S2_B07. The sequence continues at coordinate 4,623,286 of NZ_CP162769.1, read as the reverse complement.
TCATAGCCCGCTATGGCGAGGGGCGGCAACGCAGCATGACGGCAACAGACACCGTCAAAAAGGAACAGTATTCGTGAGACAGGGCACTTCAAGCCAGATAAGGGAGGCAAAGCGGCCCGTTTGAGGACTGCGGCGGTAAGAAAAGAAGCGCGGATCGGTCACGGTGCAAAAACCGCCACCGTAAACAGCGGTGACACCACGGGCCGCCAGACGCAAACGCGCCAGTTCGTAGATATCGGCCATGAACTTGCCAGCATTGGCACTCGGCACAAAGGCTTTGGCGGCTGCCGGCAATTGCTCGACGAAGGTTTCGCGCACTTCCGGGCCGACTTCAAAGGCTTTGGGGCCAATGGCCGGGCCGAGCCAGACCAATACGTCAACGGGCGGCACGTCCAGGCTGTCGAGCGTTGCTTCCAGCACACCCGCCGCCAATCCACGCCAACCGGCATGGGCCGCCGCAACGCGAGTGCCGGCACGGTTGCAAAACAGCACCGGCAGACAGTCAGCGGTCATTGAAGCGCAGGCAATACCGGGCGTGGCTGTCCAACTGGCGTCAGCAGTGACGACCTGGCCTGGGTCCGCGTGGGCCACGGCAATGCCGTGAACCTGTTGCAGCCAGGCCGGTTGAATAGAGAAATGATCGGTGAGACGCCGGCGATTTTCGGCCACAGCTTCGGGGCTGTCGTCGACGTGATCGCCGAGGTTGAGGCTGTCGAACGGCGCCAGACTGACGCCGCCCGCACGGGTGGTCACGCAGGCTTTCACCCCGGCAGGCGCAGGCCAGTCGGGAATCAGCCAGTCACTCATCCGATGAACGCCTCACGGTCTTGCTTGAGCAGGGTCAGCAACCAGACGAAATCGTCCGGCAGCGGCGATTCCCAGCTCATACGTTTACCGGTGGTCGGGTGATCCAGTTCCAGGAACCGCGCATGCAGGGCCTGGCGCGGGAACGCCTTCAACGATTCGACCATGGTCACACTGGCTGCCGGCGGGATACGGAAGCGACCGCCGTAGGCAGGGTCTCCGACCAACGGGTAGTTGATGTGGGCCATGTGCACACGAATCTGGTGGGTACGACCGGTTTCCAGCTTCACCCGCACGTGAGTGTGGGAGCGGAAACGCTCGAGCACGCGATAGTGGCTGACGGCTTGCTTGCCGCCTTCCATGACCGCCATGCGCTGACGTTGCTGGCCGTGACGACCGATTGGCGCATTGATCTTGCCGCCTGCCGTCACCACGCCGATCACGATGCATTCGTAGATCCGGCTTACGCTGCGGCTCTGCAATTGCGTGACAAGCTGTGTCTGCGCCTGAATGGTCTTGGCCACCACCATCAGACCGGTGGTGTCCTTGTCCAGGCGATGCACGATACCGGCGCGGGGCACATTGATAATGTCCGGCACGTGGTGCAGCAAGGCGTTGAGCAAGGTGCCATCAGCGTGGCCGGCAGCCGGATGCACCACCAGACCCGCAGGTTTGTTGATCACCAGGATGTCATCGTCTTCATAGACGATGTCCAGTTCGATGTCTTGAGCGATCCATTCGCCCTGAGCTTCCTGCTCGGCGGTCAGTTCAAGAATGGCGCCACCGTGAACGATGTCTCGCGGGCGGATAACCGCCCCATCCACAGTCAGGCGGCCGTCTTTGATCCAGGCGGAAAGGCGCGAGCGCGAGTGCTCAGCGAATAATTGTGCGGCGACTTGATCGAGGCGTTGGCCGCCCAATTCGGACGGCACCTCTGCGCGAAGTTCAATTTTATCGGACATGCTCAGACTAGGCGTCGGCACAGCCTTTGGTTTCGGCTGCGCGCTTGTGGTTAAATACGGCGTCTTTTGCCCCGAGGCTATTCAACGGGGCGCTCATCATAACAGGACGGCCCCGCCCAAGACAGCGGCCGTCATAGGGACGCAAGCCGCCATGCAAGTGAAACACCTGCTGCTGATCGCCATCCTCGCATTGACCGCTGCTTGCTCATCGAAGGAAGTCGTAGACGAAAACCTTAGCGAAGTCGAGCTGTACCAGCAGGCTCAGAACGATCTGGACAATAGTAGCTATACCAGCGCCATTGCCAAGTTGAAGGCTCTGGAATCGCGCTATCCGTTCGGTCGCTACGCTGATCAGGCTCAACTCGAGCTCATTTACGCCAACTACAAGAACACCGAGCCTGAAGCCGCCAAGTCTGCTGCCGAGCGTTTCATTCGCCTGCACCCGCAGCATCCGAACGTGGATTACGCCTACTATCTGAAAGGTTTGACGTCGTTCGACCAGGACGTCGGCCTGCTGGCGCGCTTCCTGCCGCTGGACATGACCAAGCGTGACCCCGGTGCCGCTCGCGACTCCTACAATGAGTTCGCCCAGCTGACCAGCCGCTTCCCGAACAGCCGCTACTCGCCGGATGCCAAGCAGCGCATGATTTACCTGCGCAACCTGCTGGCCTCCTACGAGATTCACGTTGCCGACTACTACCTGACCCGTCAGGCCTATGTCGCCGCCGCAAACCGTGGCCGTTACGTGGTGGAAAACTTCCAGGAAACCCCGTCCGTCGGTGACGGCCTGGCGGTCATGACTGAAGCCTACCAGCGCCTGCACCTGGACGAACTGGCAGCCACCAGCCTCGAAACCCTGAAGCTCAACTACCCGAACCACCCAAGCCTGGTGGACGGTCAGTTCCAGCCTTCGGTTGCCGAAGCCGACAACCGTTCGTGGTTGAGCAAGGCCACCCTGGGCCTGATCGAATCCCGTCCGCCGCTGCCGCCGGGCGAAACCCGCGCCAACCAGGACGTGCAGAAGCAGTACCAGGATGCCAAGGACGCGATTCCGAGCGAGCTGAAGCCTAAAGATGGCAATGGCGATGCCGTCGAAGAAGAGCAACACGAGTCCGAAGGCAACAGCAGCGACCGCTCGTGGTTCAGCTACATGACCTTTGGCGTGTTTGACTGACACCTCAGGTTGTACAAAAAGGAGCCTCGCGAGGCTCCTTTTTTGTGGGCGTGATGATTACGCTGTGCGCTCGGCATGACCTTGGCTAAACTGCTGAATCACTCGTCATAAAGCAGCTCACCATGCTTCGTTTACTGTTCTGGATCGCCCTGATTGCCGCTGCAGTATGGTTCTGGCGCAAGTTCAAGGGCGCGGCTAATGCCCCAAGGTCCTCCGCCGAGCTGGAGGCGGCTCCCATGGTCCGTTGCGCCCATTGCGGCGTGCACTTGCCCCGCGACCGCGCGCTGAGCCTTCAACAACAGTGGTATTGCAGCCAGGCTCACCTTGAGCAAGGCCCGGGCCCAAGTGGTCGCTGAGACCTCCAGTCCCGGCGGCAAACAGGCTCAGCGACTGCTGCGCCTCTATCACCTCTACCGTTTAAGTATCGGCATCACCCTCGTGCTGTTGATGACCAGCAACCTGGACAACCAGTTGCTGGCGTTCGCCAATGACGACCTGTTGCGCAATGGCAGCTGGTTGTACCTGGTACTGAACATTCTGCTGGTGGTGTTCCTGGAAAACACCCGCCGGCCGGCGCAGCTGTTCAGCCTGGCGCTGGTCGATGTCTTGCTGCTCTGCGGTTTGTTCTACGCCGCGGGCGGAGTGGCCAGCGCCATCGGCAATCTGTTGATTGTGTCGGTGGCCATCAGCAATACCCTGCTGCGTGGGCGTGTCGGCCTGTTAATCGCCGCGGTCGGCGCGCTGGGCATCGTCAGTTTGAGCTTCCTCCTGAGCTTCAGCCATCCGGCCAGCCCCAACGATTACCTGCAAGTCGGCATGCTCGGCGCACTCTGTTTTGCCGCGGCTTTGCTGGTGCAAGGGCTGAGCAGACGCCTGGAAGTCAGCGAACACCTCGCCGAACAGCGAGCCGGCGAAGTGATGGGGCTCGAAACGCTCAATGCGCTGATCCTGCAACGCATGCGCACGGGCATTCTGGTGCTCGACGAACAGCGACGAGTGCAACTGGCCAATCACAGCGCATTGATCCTGCTGGGGCACAAAGCACTCGACGGACGGCTGATCGACGATTTTTCCCCGACGCTGGTCGAACGTCTCCAGCTGTGGCTCAACAATCCGATCTTGCGCCCGCAAAGCCTGAAAATCCCCGCCAGCGGCCTGGAGCTGCAACCCAGCTTCATTGCCCTGGACCAAAGCCCGAACCCACAAACCCTGGTTTTTCTCGAAGACATCGCTCAGGTTGCACAACAGGCGCAGCAATTGAAACTCGCCGCCCTCGGTCGACTGACGGCGGGTATTGCCCACGAAATCCGCAATCCATTGGGTGCCATTAGTCATGCCGCGCAATTGCTGCGCGAATCCGAGGAACTCAACGGTGCGGATCGGCGTCTGACCCAGATTATTCAAGACCACTCTCAGCGAATGAATCGGGTTATCGAAAACGTCCTGCAACTGTCTCGCCGCCAGCAAACCGTCCCGCAACGGCTGGACCTGAAGCCGTGGCTGGAAAGGTTCGTTGCTGAAACCCGTGAGAACGCGAAGGACGCCCAGCAGATCCACCTGCGTATGGGTTCCGGCGACTTCAACACCTTGATGGACCCAAACCAGCTCACCCAGGTCCTGGACAATTTGTTGCGAAATGCCTGGCGCCACAGCGCCCTGAATCACGACACGGCTCAGGTCTGGCTCGAGTTGTTTGTCGATACCGACAGCCAATTGCCGGTTCTCGAAGTTGTGGACGACGGCCCCGGCGTGGCGCCCGACCAGCAGGGGCATTTGTTCGAGCCGTTTTTTACCACCAGTAGCCAAGGCACAGGCCTTGGGCTTTATCTGTCCCGTGAGCTGTGCGAAAGCAACCAGGCCCGCCTAGACTTCAAACCACGCCAAGGCGGCGGCTGCTTTCGCATCACTTTTGCTCACGGACGGAAACAAAGTTGAACATGAGCCCACGGCCCAAAGTCCTGATCGTCGACGACGAACCGGATATCCGCGAACTCCTGGAAATAACCCTGGGACGGATGAAACTCGATACCTTCAGTGCCCGCAACCTGGTCGACGCCCAAGCCTTGCTGGCCCGGGAAACCTTCGATCTGTGCCTGACCGACATGCGCCTGCCCGACGGCACCGGCCTTGAGCTCGTGCAACACATCCAGAAGCGTTACGCACAGGTGCCGGTGGCGATGATCACGGCCTACGGCAGCCTTGAAACAGCCATTAACGCACTCAAGGCCGGCGCCTTCGACTTCCTGACCAAACCGGTCGACCTCACTCGCCTGCGGGAACTGGTCACCAGCGCCCTGCGCCTGCCTGCTCCAGCCGACGCCAGTACGGCGATTGATCGCCGGCTGCTGGGCAACTCGCTGCCCATGCGTAACCTGCGCAAACACATCGACAAACTCGCCCGCAGCCAGGCGCCGGTGTACATCAGCGGCGAGTCCGGCAGCGGCAAGGAGTTGGTTGCAAGACTGATCCACGAACAAGGCCCGCGAGCTCATCACCCCTTCGTCCCGGTCAACTGTGGGGCGATTCCGTCAGAGCTGATGGAAAGCGAGTTCTTCGGGCATCGCAAAGGCAGTTTCAGCGGCGCCGTCGAAGACAAGCGCGGACTGTTCCAGGCCGCCCAGGGCGGCACGCTGTTCCTCGATGAAGTCGCGGATTTGCCGTTGGCGATGCAGGTCAAACTGCTGCGTGCGATTCAGGAAAAAGCCGTGCGCAGTATTGGCGAGCAACAGGAAACCGTGGTCGATGTGCGCATCCTTTGCGCCACCCACAAAGACCTTGAGGCCGAAATCGCCGCCGAGCGTTTTCGTCAGGATTTGTACTACCGGCTCAACGTGATCGAACTGCGGGTTCCGCCCTTGCGCGAACGCCGTGACGACATCGAGGCATTGGCCAGCCATGTGCTCAAGCGCTTGGCGGCCGACAGCGGCCGACCTCCCGCGACACTCCATCCGCTCGCCCTGGATGCGCTCAAAAGCTATCGCTTTCCCGGCAATGTGCGGGAACTGGAGAACGTACTCGAACGGGCTCACACCTTGTGCGAGAACAAGCAGATCGAAACCAGCGATTTACGATTGGCCGACGGTAATTGCGCGGCAGAAGGCGGGGTGCCGGACCTGACGCAGATCGACAATCTGGAAGACTATCTGGAAAACATCGAGCGCAAAGTCATCCTCCAGGCGCTGGAGGAAACCCGCTGGAACCGTACGGCGGCGGCTCAGCGGTTGAATTTGTCGTTCAGGTCGATGCGTTACAGGCTCAAAAAACTGGGCCTGGATTAAGGGCCCCTTGGCGAGCAGGCTCCGGGCGGCGTTCCGACGAAGGCAATATGACAGTCGCCGTAGATCCTGCGACTAGATACGCCCGACCGGTGCATAAGGCGTGGGATCAATAATCGGTTCACGCCCTAGCATCACATCCGCAAACAACTGACACGACGCCGGCGCCAGCACCAGCCCGTTTCGGTAGTGCCCGCAATTGAGCCAAAGCCCTTCAAACCCCGGCACCTGACCGATATAAGGAATGCCTTCCGGCGAGCCCGGCCGCAATCCGGCCCAGTGCCCGACGACTTCGGCCTCCGCCAGCGCGGGAATCAACTCCACCGCCGATGCCTTCAGGCTTTCCAAAGCCGAATCGGTCGGCGTCTTGTCGTAGCCTTCATGCTCCAGCGTACTGCCGATCAGAATGTGCCCGTCGCGGCGGGGAATCGCGTAACGCCCTTTGGCCAATACCATGCTCGGCAGAAAATCGGCCGCGCACTTGTACAGAATCATCTGCCCTTTTACCGGTTCGACCGGCAGCGCCAGGCCCAGCCCCTTGAGTAAATCTCCACTCCAGGCGCCAGCGGTCAGCACCACTTGATCGCCCTGAATGGCCCCCGTCGAAGTCTGCACGCCAACGACTTGATCGCCTTCACGAATAAACCCGCTGACTTCGCACTGCTCATGGATGGTCACATTTGGCAGTGCCAGCAACGCAGCCTTCAGCGACTTCACCAGCCGCGGATTGCGCACATTGGCCACATCGGCCATGTAGATCGCCCGCGAGAACCCCGTGCCCAATACTGGCACCGCATCGTGTGCCGCCGAGATATCCACAGCCCGCAGCGGGCGGTTTTCCCGTTTGGCCCACACCAGTGCCTCGGCTTCGTCATCCAGGTCCAGCCAGTACAGGCCGGTGGTGTGAACTTCAGGATCGACTCCGGTCGCAGCGAACAAACGCTCACCGAGCTGTGGATAAAAATCCTGAGACCAATGCGCCAACGCAGTGACCGCCGGGTTGTAGCGCCACGGGTAGAGTGGCGAAACAATCCCGCCGCCCGCCCATGACGACTCCTGCCCGACGTTCGAACGATCCAGCAGCACCACGCTGCGCACTTCGGACGCGAGATTGAACGCCGTCAGCAGCCCGATCACCCCGCCGCCGACAATCACCACTTGCTGTTGCCTGGTCATGTTCAGATCCAACCGTTAAATAGACAGAGGGCGCAAAAGGCGCCCGAAAGGAAACTCAGCGACCCCAGCAATCCTTGGCGGTCAAACCGGCTGTGGCGTTGACCATGTTCCGGACACCGGTATTGGTGAGGGTGAAATCCCCGCACTTGTCGGTTGCCATGCTCGAACCGGCCTTGCGCACGGCCGTCAGCAGGAAGGTCTGGTCAGTGATAGTCGGGGTGATGGTGTAATAGTCATTGCCGACGCTCAGGCCTGTGGCGCCGGTGTAGACATTGCTCTTGGTGTAGAACCGTTCAAGGATCTGCGCCTGCTCCGACAACACCCCGGCGATTTCGCTGCGCCGGCCCTTCTTCAGGTACTCGGTGAAGCTCGGGGCGGCAATGGTCATGACGATCCCGATGATCGCAATCACGATCATGATTTCGATCAGGGTAAAACCTCGGTTGGATCTACGCATGCCTCAACTCTCACTTACTGTATTTGTCGCCACATGATGCGACGGCTGCCGCCGCCGGATTTTTCCACCAGCGTGCTGATACCGCCACTGGAATCGTTCACGATTTTGCGGGTTGCACCGTTGACGATGGCGTTCAGGGTTGGAATGCCACCGGTGAAAATCACCCCGCTCGACACCGTGTCTGTACTGTCGACCACCCCGTCGCCATTGGTATCAAGCACCGCATAGTTGAGCATCTTACCGCTGAATGCCTCCAGCTCGACCAGTTTGCCGGTACCGAAGCTGGCGCACGGGTCCGTAGTGTCCACACTCGCCGTAGTAAAAACGATCCGCCCCAGTATCAGACTGGCCTGATTGATCACCCGCTCGCCGATCAGCGCGTTGTTGTACACCAGTGGCAAATACCAGCCCTTCTCTGTCGGGTAGGTCACGTCGTTCTGGCTGGTGGTGATGAACTGGCCAGTGCTGCCAGAGACCCCCCCCGTTACCGCCTGAGCCTGCAAACTGGCCACGGTGATTTGACCTGATCCGCCGTCCGCATCCCACACCGCATAAAATGCCTGTAGATCCTTGTTGGTCTTGTCGGCCGTCTCGTTGAATTTTCCGGTGCCGACAAACACTTCCTTACCGCCCAATGCATTATCCGCCAGCAACGGCTGCGCAGTGATGGGCTGAGTGGCGCCGCCTGCCGTGGTAAACAGCGGTTTGCCGGAAAAGGCTACGCCCCAGGTATCGGGCGCCGTGGCGCTCAGATCGAACTTCCACAACCGCCCTTTCAAGTCGCCGCCATAAGCGGCCTGCACCACATTCTGCGAGTTGACTCTGAGCTTCACCGACGACAGACCATTGGTGGTTTCAGTGCTGTCGACCACGATTTTCTTGATCAACGATCCATCACGCACATCCACCACGTACAACGCAGCGACGCCGGAGTTGCTGCCATAACCGTTAGAGATAAAAGCGGCCCATCGACCATCGGCCAAGCGTGCCACTTCCGGTCGAGCGTAGGCATAACCCAGGTCATTGAACACGTTTGCCGAACTCGGCGTGGTCGGCGCAGCGATTTCCCACAGCGCCTTGAATGCGTTACCCAACGAGGCATCGAACAGTTGCAGCGCATAGAAGACTTTGCCGCCCGCCCCGGTGCCGCCAATGGCCAGGGTTTTCCAGGCGCCGCTGAGTTGGGCATCGAACACACCGACCTGCCCATCGACCAGATACTTGTGGCTCACACCGTTGATGTAGGCTGGATCGGCGATGTACCGCAGCGAAGGCAAAACACTGGACGGCATGTAGGCATAGCGCCTGACACCATTGGCCGAGTTGATGACATTCACAAAACCGTCATTGGCGTTCACCACCAGGCTGGCACTCATATTGGCGGCTTTGGTGTTCAGGAAGGTGCTGTAAGTACTGTCGCCCAGCAGATCGGATGCGGTTTTATCCACAGGGGAGGCCAACACCAGCGGCGAGTTGATGATGTCGCCGAGCAATACGCTGCGCACCTTGAGCCCGGTTTTGTTGGTGCCCTTGCTCCACTCCACCAGATCGCTGCCAGTGATGCCGGTGGGCAAGCTCTGACTCAACGATGTCTGCTGCGCCGGGGAGAAACTGCTGTAAGCCAGCGTGACGGCGGAGTTGTTCAGGGTGTTCCAGGATTGAAAGGTCGGCGCGGTGGCACCGGGGACGATGGTGGTGTCGGTGGTCCATTGCACAGCGGCAGTGTTCACCGCACCAGCGGACGTGAAACCAAAGGACTTGAGGGTGCCGCGCCAGTCTTTCGGGTCATAGCTGGTCTGAAAATAGCTGGAACCGCTGGCCAGAGTGGTGCCGCTGGTGACCCCGCTCCCCCCGGAACCAGCCTTGGAAGTGATCTCACTCAACGCTGACGACAATGCGTTGTTGAGCCCCACACTATCGGTCGCCTGATAATACTTGCCCTGCCCATAGCTCGCCGAGTCCGACAGCATTTGATTCGCAGCGGTGAACCCCACGGTGTAGGTGTTCATGTTCTGTTTCGGGAAATCCACCGCGTTCCAGCTTTTGCCGGCCGCGTCGGTGCCGGTGGAGCGCATGTCGATGTCGAACGCGAACTTGGCGATATCGTCGAGATAAAGCGTGTCACCTTCGCCGTCACCATTGAGGTTGTTGCCATCATTGTTCACGCCATCCCAGTTCGGCAGGCGAGCACCTCCCAGCGGATCGTTGGTCGGGAAGCTGCGGTCAAACGTCGGCAGGCCATCGGTGATGACCACGCCGTAGTTCTTCTGGCAACGGTACTGGATCGGGCTGGTGTACGTGGCCGGCGTCGAGTTGTAGTACGGCGCCAACCCCCGGAAGTAGCGGGTGATTTCGTAATAGGTTTCCGCCAGTGGCGTATTGGCCACGGCGCTCAAGCCGTTGATGGAGGAGATCAGGTTGTTGTAATTGTTGTCGGCCTGCGATTGGGTCACGCTGCCGGTCACCACCGACAGATCACTGATCGAGCGGGCGATGAAGCCGCCATTGCCGGAGTTGCTGCTATTTACCGGATTGAACGTTGCAAGCCCCATGCGCAGGCCGCGGTTGCTGCTCACCAGTGCCGTGGACACGTTTCGCGCCACGTTCATGCGGTAGTCGTTGGGGATCGAGCCGGTGGTGAAGTCCCGGTTGCTGCCGTTGGCCAACCCCACCAGGTAGGACAGGTAATCGTCGGAGTAGCGGGTGTTTTCATTGCCCACCGGGTCCGGCAACTTCAGGCACAACGGCGCCAGGCTGTTGTTGTAAAACGCGTAGGCCCCACTGGAACAACCGGACTGCGGCAGGCTGGACAGGAAGATCGAATCACCGACGATGTCGCTGCCGCTCAAACACAGCCCGAGGAAAAAATTACATTGCTTGGCGGGCGGGCGCCCCGTGACGGTCGGATCGAACCCGGCGGCGTAAAGGATGCTGTTCATGCTCCCCGAATCGTCGATCAGCAACATCACGTTCGGTGCAACAGCGGCAGCGCTTAACAGCGGTGAATCCGAAGGCGTGAAGGCATACGCCGGGGCCGACAGATAAAGGCCGAACACAATGCCGCAAAACAGCTGCCCAATGCGGGCGCGCCATTCAGTACTTCGCATAGATACTCTCCACGACGCTGCGCGAGTTGCCCGCGATGCCGACGGCGGTCACCCGGTAAAGCGTCGCCGAGGTATTGCTCGGCACATTGACGGCGTTCAGCGTGGTGCCGATGTTCTGCACCCCGTAAAATCCACTGCCGGAAGCGATCCACGTCACACCAGAGCTGGAGTTGAGACCGGCGGCCGTGATGCTTGTGGCCTCGGCCGGCGGTGCACACTGGCTGCAGACCGGCAATGAATAGCTGTCGAGTTGCACCGCGCTTTCACCCACGCGCAACGCCGCTTCGGCCCCCTGAAACGACTGGTTGCGCAGGCTCACGCTGCCGGCCATTTTTTCCTGCAGGGTGGCGTTCTGCATCGAAGAAAGGCCGATCAGTGTCAGCAACAGCAGAAACACCAGGCTGACCAGCAGCGCCATGCCACGTTGGGCTTGAGACGTCATGGTGGCCGTCCTCATGGCAGACGGTTGCGCAAGGCGGCAACCACGCTGAAGGTCTGATTGCGTACCCGATTATTCGGGTCGGTGAGGGTCAGGCTCAGACGTACGCTGCGAATGCGCGCCGGGTCCGACGGGTTGCTGCTGTAACTGGAAGCCGCCACATCGGTGGCGGAACTGGCGAGGCCGAAGCTCACGTTGAACGCACTCACGTTGTTCACCAGCACGTACTGGGCGGGCGTGCCGGCGCCGGCCCCCATCAATATCTGGTTGTTGCTGAAGCTGTAGATCAATCGCCGGATCGGAAACGCCAGAAACCCTGTCGCGGGTGTACGTGCGCCGGTGTATGCCGTAGCCAAGTTTCGACAGTCAGACACCACCGTCCAGGTCGGCGCCCCGCCGTTGCCGCCGACATCCGCCGTCACCAGGGTCAGCTTGAGGTTGGCGTTGTCCCAACTGATGGGCGTGATCTGACTGGCGTTGAAGTCACCCGACGAACTCGAATCGGTGATGGTGCCCAGACAGCCGAACATGCCGACCATACGGATTTCCTGAATCATTTTGCTCAACACAAAACGCGCGTCTTCCTGCATCCCGGCGGAGACGTTCTGGCTGACGTAGGTATTTTTCGCCGCGATGAAAATCTGCGCCACGCCCAAGACCACGATCAGGCTCAACGCCAGCGCAATCAGCAACTCGATCAAACCGAACCCTCGGCTGGAGCGGTTCATGGCGTGGACACCGGGTCGACCGTGGCGCGACTGGTCAGGACAAAGCTGCGGCGCGCGCTGGCGATATTGGCGGCGCGCGAGTCATCCCAGGTGATAGTGATGGTGTAGACCCGCTGGTTCAGCGTCACGCTGCCGGTGGCCGTTGCGCCGCCGAAATTGACGATGTTGGTGGTGAAGTCGTAGAGGTCCTGGTCCCGGGCGACACTCAGGTTGCCCGAGGTCGGAGGCGTGACGGTGTAATCGGCAGCGGAATTGGCGCGGATGCGGTCCATCATGTCGTAGGCGATAAAACTCGCCTGGCTGGTCATCCGTGAACTGTCGGTGTACTTCAGTGCATTGAGCTGAATCGCCGCCGCCCCCAATAGCCCCACGGTCAGTATCAACAACGCCACCAAGACCTCGATCAGCGTCATGCCCTCCTGTGCACGCTTGCTCCCTTCCCTCATCCGCAACTTCCACCCAATAGAATTCGTCCGTTCAAACACACGTTCAGCGTCCTGTTTTGCGCCCCCGATACATAGTTGATGACCACGGCGGTAGACGGTGCCGACAAACCGCCCAGGTTGTTGAAGTCCAGCGCGGTTACTCCTGAGGTTAGCGACAGAGTGGCGCCGCTGCTCATCGCTGGAACAACCCGCAATACATTGGCCGGTGTGCCAGTACCGTCATAGACCGTCAATTCACCGGTCCACACACTGCCGCCCGCCGTCGGACGGACCCGGGTGGTAATGCCACGGTCGATGGCCTCCAGCCGGGCGAAGTTAAGTCCACGCTGCAAGTCGCCGATTTCGGTGTCGGCCCGGGTGGTTTGCACCGAACGGGTAAACGCCGGCACGGCCAGGGTAATGAGGATCAGAAACACCGCGAGCGTGATCAACAACTCGATCAGCGTGAAACCTTTTGTACGATGATCCATCGGTGCCCTCCGTTGCCGTCGGCTATACCTGCTTCTACACGCTAGAACATTCGACCGGCCCAGGCGGGTTGTTTTGCCATTACTCGCGCAAGGATTGCGCGGGTCACACCACTCCAGGGAGGGAAATGCCATGCATCAGCGAGGTTTCAGCCTGATCGAACTGCTTATGGGACTGGCGATTGCCGCAATTGTTCTGCTGTTGGTCAGTCCGGCGTTCGCAGCACTCACTGAATCGAACCATCGCGAGGCGACGGCGAACGCTCTGGTCAGTGGTATTCGCAATGCCAGAACCTTGGCCATTACACGCAATCAGGCCGTTGTGATTCACGGCATCAACGGGGATTGGGGTCAGGGCTGGCGGATCATTCTGGACATCAGTGGCAAAGGACCAGAGGACAGCAGCAATCCGCTGCTGGTTGAGCGCGTGGATAGCGCTCGGGGAGCGATTGTCGGCAATTGGCCGGTCAGGCGATATGTTCGATTCAGCGGGATCGGCGAACCCCAGATGCCCGGACGGGCGTTTCAAGCGGGGACTGTGCATTTTTGCGCAGCCCGCGAACCGGTCAGCCAGCTCCAGGTGGTGCTGGCCGCTACAGGTCGCGTCAGCCTGCGCAGCGACAAGGCTGAGCAGGCTTTATGTCAGCGTTAAAGCAGGGAACGCACGCGCAGCTCTTTAGGCATGGAGAACGTGATGTTCTCCTCGCGACCGGCCAGTTCATCGGCACCGGTGGCGCCCCATGCCTGCAATTGCTGGATCACGCCCCGCACCAACACTTCCGGAGCGGAGGCACCAGCGGTAATGCCGATACGTTCGACACCCTCAAACCAGCTCTTTTGCAGGTCTTCGGCGCCGTCGATCAGGTAAGCCGGGGTGGCCATGCGCTCGGCCAGTTCACGCAAGCGATTGGAGTTGGAGCTGTTCGGGCTGCCAACCACCAACACCACGTCGCATTCGTCGGCCAGTTGCTTGACCGCGTCCTGACGGTTTTGCGTGGCATAGCAGATGTCGTCCTTGCGCGGACCACCAATCGCCGGGAAACGTGCACGCAGTGCGTCGATCACGCGGCTGGTGTCGTCCATGGACAGGGTGGTCTGGGTCACGAAAGCGAGTTTTTCCGGGTTGCTCACCTGTAACTCGGCGACGTCTTTCTCGTCTTCGACCAGGTAAATCGCACCGCCATTGCTGCCATCGTACTGGCCCATGGTGCCTTCGACTTCCGGATGACCGGCGTGGCCGATGAGGATGCATTCACGACCATCGCGGCTGTAGCGTGCGACTTCGATGTGCACCTTGGTCACCAGTGGGCAGGTTGCGTCGAACACCTTGAGGCCACGGCCGGCGGCTTCGGTACGCACCGCCTGGGAAACGCCGTGGGCACTGAAGATCACGATGACGTCGTCCGGCACCTGATCCAGTTCCTCAACGAAGATCGCCCCGCGAGCACGCAGGTCTTCGACGACGAATTTGTTGTGGACCACTTCGTGGCGCACGTAGATCGGCGGCCCGAATACTTCCAGGGCGCGATTGACGATTTCGATCGCACGGTCCACACCGGCGCAGAAGCCACGGGGGTTGGCGAGTTTGATTTGCATGCTGTGCCTCGTGTCTTGCGCGCAAGAAATTAAAACATTGCAGGAGCTGAGCTTGCTCGCGAAAGCGCTGTGTCAGTCAACATTGATGCTGAATGTGGTGACGCCTTCGAGCAAGCTCTGCTCCTACAGGTGACCGTGTTCGGTCAGTTACAACGATTTGACGCTGATGATCTCGACGTCAAAGGTCAATGTCTTGCCGGCCAGCGGGTGGTTGAAGTCGATGGTCACTTGCTCGTCATCGAATTCTTTCACCACGCCAGGCAGCTCAGTATTCGCCGCATCGTTGAAGATCACCAGCAAACCCGGTGACAGCTCCATGTCCTTGAACTGCGAACGCGGGATGATCTGTACGTTTTGCGGGTTCGGCTGGCCGAAAGCGTTTTCCGGCTGAATGGTCAGCGTACGCTTGTCGCCTGCCTTGAAGCCGAACAGTGCCGCTTCGAAACCTGGCAACAGGTTGCCGTCGCCGACCTGGAAGGTCGCCGGGGCTTTGTCGAAGGTGCTGTCGACGGTGTCGCCGTTCTCCAGGCGCAGTGCAAAGTGCAAGGTGACTTCCGTGTTCTGGCGGATGCGTTGCTCAGCCAATACCTGTTCAGTCATGAACGGTTTCTCCGGTCTTCTTACTTTTGAACATATCCAGTGCCAGCATCACCGCACCGACAGTAATTGCGCTGTCGGCAAAGTTGAACGCCGGGAAATACCAGCGGTTCTGCCAATGCACCAGAATGAAATCGATCACATGGCCCAGGGCGATGCGGTCATACAAATTGCCCAGCGCGCCACCCAGCACCAGCGCCAGCGCGACGGCCAGCCAGGTTTCGTTGCGCCCAAGACGCTTGAGCCATACCACCAGCACCGCGCTGACCACCACGGCGATCAGGGCGAACAGCCAGCGCTGCCAGCCGGAGCTGTCAGCCAGGAAGCTGAACGCAGCGCCGGTGTTATAAGCCAGGGTCCAGCTGAAGTAATCGGGGATCACCACGATTTGCTGGTACATCTGGAGCTTGCCTTCGAAGTAGAACTTGCTGACCTGGTCGATGACCAGGACCAGCAAACTCAACCAGAGCCAGCTCAGCCGTCCGAAACGGCCAACGGCATTAGGCATAGTGACGAACCTCGCCAGCGCCGCTGATGTTGTCGACGCAACGACCGCAGATTTCCGGATGCTCCGGGTTCACGCCGACGTCTTCACGGCAGTGCCAGCAACGGGCGCACTTGGCGTGGCTGGACTTGACCACTTGCAGCTTCAAGCCGCTGACTTCGGTGACTACCGCATCGGCCGGTGCCAGTACAAACGGCGCAACGGTCGCGGTCGAGGTGATCAGCACGAAGCGCAGTTCGTTGCTCAGTTTGGCCAGGTCGGCGCTCAGCGCGTCATCGGCAAACAGCGTCACTTCGGCTTGCAGGTTGCCACCGACAGCCTTGGCCGCGCGCTGGATTTCCATTTCCTTGTTGACGGCTACCTTGACGGCCATGATCCGCTCCCAGTAGGCGCGGTCCAGCTCGACGCCTTCCGGCAGCTCGGTCAGACCTTCGTACCAGGTGTTGAGCATCACCGACTCGTTACGCTCGCCCGGCAGGTATTCCCACAGTTCGTCAGCGGTGAACGCGAGGATCGGCGCGATCCAGCGCACCAGCGCTTCGGAGATGTGGTACAGCGCGGTTTGCGCCGAACGACGGGCCTTGCTGTTGGCGCCAGTGGTGTACTGACGGTCCTTGATGATGTCGAGGTAGAAACCACCCAGCTCCTGCACGCAGAAGTTGTGGATCTTGGAGTAGACGTTCCAGAAGCGGTATTCGCCGTAGTGCTCTTGCAGCTCGCGTTGCAGCAACAGGGTGCGGTCCACGGCCCAACGGTCCAGCGCCAGCATGTCTTCGGCCGGCAGGATGTCGGTGGCCGGGTTGAAACCGGTCAGGTTCGAGAGCAGGAAGCGCGCGGTGTTACGGATACGCCGGTAGGCGTCCGCACTGCGCTGCAGGATCTGCTCGGACACCGCCATTTCACCCGAGTAATCGGTGGAAGCCACCCACAGACGCATGATGTCGGCGCCCAGGGTGTCGTTGACCTTTTGCGGAGCAATCACGTTGCCCAACGATTTAGACATCTTGCGACCGGACTCATCGACAGTGAAGCCGTGGGTCAGCAGTTCGCGGTACGGCGCGTGGTTGTCGATGGCGCAACCGGTCAGCAACGACGAGTGGAACCAGCCACGGTGTTGGTCCGAGCCTTCCAGGTACAGGTCGGCACGTGGACCGGTTTCGTGGCCCATCGGGTGCGAACCGCGCAGGACGTGCCAGTGCGTGGTGCCCGAATCGAACCAGACGTCCAGGGTGTCGCTGATTTTGTCGTAAAGCGGCGCTTCGTCACCGAGCAGTTCGGCGGCGTCCATCTTGAACCAGGCTTCGATGCCTTCGACTTCGACGCGCTTGGCAACTTCTTCCATCAGCTCGGCAGTGCGTGGGTGCAGTTCGCCGCTTTCCTTGTTCAGGAAGAACGGGATCGGCACGCCCCAGTTGCGCTGACGGGAGATGCACCAGTCGGGACGGTTGGCGATCATCGAGTGCAGGCGCGCCTGGCCCCAGGCCGGAACGAACTTGGTGTCTTCGATGGCTTTGATCGCCCGCTTGCGCAGGGTGTCGCCGGTCGCAGGCTCTTTGTCCATGCCGATGAACCACTGCGCGGTGGCGCGGTAGATCAACGGGGTCTTGTGACGCCAGCAGTGCATGTAGCTGTGTTCGATGATGGTGGTGTGCAGCAGCGCACCGACTTCAGTCAGTTTATCGACGATGGCCGGGTTGGCTTTCCAGATGAACTGGCCGCCAAAGAACTCCAGCGACGGCACATAAACGCCGTTGCTTTGTACCGGATTGAGGATGTCGTCGTTGACCATGCCGTACTTCTTGCAGGTCACAAAGTCGTCCACGCCGTAGGCCGGTGCGGAGTGAACCACGCCGGTGCCAGCGCCCAGTTCAACGTACTCGGCCAGGTAAACCGGCGACAGGCGATCGTAGAACGGGTGACGGAAATTGATCAGTTCCAGTTCTTTACCGGTGGTGGTCGCGATGACCGAACCTTCCAGGCTGTAACGGGCCAGGCACGACTCGACCAGCTCTTCCGCCAGTACCAGCAGTTTGTCGCCGACGTCGACCAGGGCGTAGTTGAATTCCGGGTGAACGTTCAGCGCCTGGTTGGCCGGGATGGTCCACGGGGTGGTGGTCCAGATCACGATCGAAGCCGGCTTGTCCAGCGACGACAGACCGAATGCGGCAGCCAGTTTGGCTTCGTCGGCGATCGGGAACGCTACGTCGATGGTCGAGGACTTCTTGTTCTCGTACTCGACTTCCGCTTCAGCCAGGGCCGAACCGCAGTCGAAGCACCAGTTCACAGGCTTGAGGCCCTTGAACACGAAGCCGCCCTTGACGATTTCAGCCAGGGCACGGATTTCACCGGCTTCGTTCTTGAAGTCCATGGTCTTGTACGGGTTGGCGAAGTCGCCCAACACGCCCAGACGGATGAATTCGGATTTCTGCCCTTCGATCTGCTCGGTGGCGTAGGCACGGCACAGTTCGCGGGTCTTGTCCGCGCCCAGGTTCTTGCCGTGGGTCACTTCGACTTTGTGCTCGATCGGCAGGCCGTGGCAGTCCCAGCCCGGAACATAAGGCGCATCGAAACCCGACAGGGTCTTCGAGCGGATGATCATGTCCTTGAGAATCTTGTTCAACGCATGACCGATGTGAATCGTGCCGTTGGCGTACGGAGGACCGTCGTGAAGTACGAACTTCGGACGATCCTTGCCAATCTCGCGCAACTTACCGTACAGGCCAATGCTGTCCCAGCGCTGCAGAATCTGCGGTTCGCGCTGAGGCAGGCCGGCCTTCATTGGGAAGGCGGTGTCCGGAAGGTTTAGCGTGGCTTTATAGTCGGTCATTTAAGGCTCTTCATTAGCGATTGGCGCTAGGTGCGACAGGGCACGGGCGGCGGCGACATCCGCATTGATCGCCGTCTTAAGCGCCTCCAGAGAGGCAAAACGCTGCTCTTCACGCAGCTTGTGGTGGAAGACCACCGTCAAACGCCGGTCATACAGATCGCCGGCAAAATCTAAAAGATGCACTTCGAGGTGGGCTTTGCCATCCCCTTGGACCGTTGGTCGCACGCCGATATTGGCGACGCCTGGCCAGGTCTTGCCGTCGATGTCGACGTTGACCAGGTAAACCCCGGTCAGCGGCACGCGACGACGCTTGAGTTGTATGTTGGCCGTGGGCGTACCCAGCTGGCGCGCCAGCTTCTGGCCATGTAGCACCCGGCCAGTAATCTGGAACGGCCGCCCGAGCAGTCGCTCGGCCAGGACGAAATCGGCAGCGGCCAGGGCATTGCGGACCTGGGTGCTGCTGACGCGAATGCCGTCCAGTTCGACGGTTTGCGCAGCTTCCACGGTAAAGCCCTGAACGATGCCGGCCTGTTGCAGGAAATCGAAATCGCCAACGCGGTCACAGCCGAAGCGGAAGTCGTCACCGACCTCAAGGTGCTGCACACCAAGGCCGTCCACCAGAATGGTATCGACGAATTCGCTGGCGCTGAGCTTGCTCAGCCGCTGGTTGAAGGCCAGGCACAGGACGCGGTCGACACCTTCGTCGGCCAGCAGCTGCAGTTTGTCCCGCAGCCGGGCCAGACGGGCCGGGGCCGTGTCCGGGGCGAAGAATTCTCGCGGCTGCGGCTCAAAAATCACCACGCAGCTCGGCACGCCCAACTCGAGCGCACGTTCACGCAGCCTCGCCAGGATAGCCTGGTGGCCACGGTGAACACCGTCAAAGTTGCCAATAGTGGCGACACAGCCCCGATGCTGGGGGCGCAGATTTTGGAGGCCTCGAACCAGCTGCATAACGCGCTTCTTGCTCATAAAGTGGTCGATTATAACCACACCCGGCGGCCGACGACAGGCAACACCGTAACCAAAGTGATCGAGCCGACAAAACCACCGGCTCGCCCGTGTTTATCGAGACTGCAACCTCAGCTCAATGCCTTGCGATTGAAGTCGCGCAAACGGAAGCCCATCAGCAGCAACATTCCGAAGTAAGCGACGATGCCGGCGGCGATCAAGGCGCCCAGACGCAGGAATCTTTCAAGCATATGCCCTTGATCCCATGCCGGCATAAAGTGCATCCCGACCAGCAATACGGCGGACATCACCAACACGGCGATAACGAGCTTGGCGCCGAACTTCGCCCAGCCCGGCTGCGGTTGGTACATCTGCTGCTTGCGCAGTTGATAGAACAACAGCCCGGCGTTGATGCAGGCACCGGCACTGATGGCCAGGGCCAGGCCGGCGTGGGCCAGCGGACCGATCAGCATCAGGTTGAACAACTGCGTAACCACCAGGGTGAAAATGGCGATTTTTACCGGCGTGCGGATGTTTTGTTGCGCATAAAAGCCCGGTGCCAGCACTTTGATCACGATAATCCCGAGCAAACCGACGGAATAAGCGATCAGTGCACGCTGGGTCATCGACGCATCAAAGGCACTGAACTGGCCGTACTGGAACAGCGAAACGGTCAGCGGCTCAGCCAGGATCCCGAGCGCCAGCGAACACGGCAACACCAGGACGAAGCACAGGCGCAGGCCCCAGTCGAGGATCCGCGAATATTCGTGACGGTCCTTGCTGGCGTAGGTTTTGGCCAGCGTCGGCAACAGAATCGTGCCCAGCGCCACACCCAATACGCCGGACGGCAACTCCATCAGGCGGTCGGCGTAATACATCCAGGACACGGAACCGGCCACCAGGAAGGACGCGAAAATGGTGTTGATGATCAGGGAAATCTGGCTGACCGATACGCCGAGAATCGCCGGCAGCATCTGCTTCATGACCCGCCACACGCCGCTGTCGCGCAGGTTCAGACGCGGCAACACCAGCATGCCGATCTTTTTCAGGTGCGGCAGCTGGTAAAGCAATTGCGCCAGGCCACCCACCAGAACCGCCCATCCGAGTGCCATGACCGGCGGATCGAAGTACGGCGTCAGGAACACCGAAAAGACGATCATGCTGACGTTGAGCAAGGTCGGCACAAAGGCCGGCACCGAAAAACGGTTGTAGGTATTGAGGATCGCACCGGCCAGGGACGACAGGGAAATCAGCAATATGTAGGGAAAGGTCACCCGTAACAGGCTGGAGGTCAGCTCAAATTTTTCCGGTGTATCGGTAAAACCCGGCGCCGTTGCCCAGATAACCCAGGGCGCTGCAATCATCCCCAGTGCCGTGACCAGCGCCAGCACGAGTGTCAGCAGGCCCGAGACGTAGGCAATGAATGTTCGCGTCGCCTCCTCGCCCTTCTGGCTTTTGTATTCGGCCAGAATCGGCACGAAGGCTTGGGAAAACGCCCCCTCGGCGAAGATTCGCCGCAACAGATTGGGCAATTTGAAGGCGATAAAGAAGGCGTCCGTCGCCATCCCGGCACCAAATGTACGTGCGATCAGCGTGTCACGAACAAACCCCAAAACCCGGGAAATCATCGTGATAGAGCTGACGGCGGCCAACGATTTGAGCAGATTCATTGAAAGAGTTTGTGCCTGTCGATAAACAGCAGGCGAACAAAGCGCCTACTTATGCGATACTCCGCGCCGCAGCAGCACAGAGCCAAAGCTCGCGAGTTTACAGGTCAAGCGCCGGAAATAAATATCCCGCCTCTTTATACCTACCACTTAGCGGAACGTCTCAACCGCCCTTGACAAGACATCAACTCATCGGCATGATTCGCGGCCTATTTTGTTTGCTATTTCCTAAAAAGTCTTTCGAGGAGCTCGACGGTGGCCAACACACCTTCCGCCAAAAAACGTGCAAAACAGGCTGAGAAGCGTCGCAGCCACAACGCCAGCCTGCGTTCCATGGTTCGTACCTACATCAAGAATGTAGTTAAAGCCATCGACGCAAAAGACGCTGCTAAAGCTCAAGCTGCTTACGTTCTGGCCGTGCCAGTTATCGACCGTATGGCCGATAAAGGCATCATCCACAAGAACAAGGCTGCTCGTCATAAGAGCCGCCTGAACGGTCACGTCAAGGCTCTGAACCTTGCTGTTGCCGCATAAGCGATAAGCTTGTTGAAAAACCGACCTCAGGGTCGGTTTTTTATTGCCTGCGATTTAACAGACACCATACAAAAAAATGCAGGAGCGAGCCTGCTCGCGATAGCGGTGCAACATTCAACACTGATGTCGACTGTTGCACCGCTATCGCGAGCAGGCTCACTCCCACATTTGGTTTTGCGTCAGATTATTGAGCGTGCGCCCACGGCAGGATCGGGATCGCCGTCACCGCATTCTGCGGACTACCCTCGATCAAGCGATCGCTGTAGACCAGATACACCAGCGTATTGCGCTTCTTGTCGAGGAAGCGCACCACCTGCATGGTCTTGAACACCAGCGACGTGCGCTCCTTGAACACCTCATCACCATCCTTCAGCTCACCCTTGAAACTGATGGGACCGACCTGGCGGCAAGCAATGGAGGCCTCGGCGCGATCTTCCGCCAGGCCCAAACCACCCTTCACGCCTCCAGTCTTGGCGCGCGACAGGTAGCACGTCACGCCGTCGACCTTAGGATCATCAAACGCCTCGACGACAATCCGGTCGTTCGGCCCGACGAATTTGAACACCGTCGACACCTGGCCAATTTCCTCAGCCGAAGCCAGTAGCGGCATCGCCAGCAGCAGACCCAATAATCCTTTTGCCACACGCATTCAAATATTCCTTCAGACCAGAATCAGGTTATCGCGGTGAACCAGTTCCGGCTCAGCCATGTAACCCAACAGACCGACAATCGCCTCAGACGACTGACCGATGATTTTTTGTGCTTCCAGCGCACTGTAGTTGGCCAGGCCACGGGCGATCTCGCGACCATCCGGCGCCACGCACACCACCATTTCGCCGCGACGGAAGCTGCCCTGTACCAGCTTGACCCCCACCGGCAGCAAACTTTTATGGTCCTGGGCCAGCGCTTTCACCGCACCACCGTCCAGCACCAGCGTGCCACGGGTTTGCAGGTGCCCGGCCAGCCATTGCTTGCGCGCCGCCAGCATGCCACGCTCAGGCGAGAGCAAGGTGCCGATGCGCTCACCCGCCTTCAGGCGATCCAGCACGCGCTCAATGCGCCCACCAACGATGATGGTGTGCGCCCCGGAACGAGCTGCCAGACGCGCCGCACGCAATTTGGTCTGCATACCGCCACGCCCCAGCGCACCGCCAGTACCGCCCGCCACCGCATCCAGCGCCGGATCATCAGCGCGCGCCTCGTAAATCAGGCTGGCGTCAGGGTTGTTGCGCGGATCGGCGTCGAACATGCCATCGCGATCCGTGAGGATCACCAGCAAATCAGCTTCAACCAGGTTAGCCACCAGCGCCGCCAGCGTGTCGTTGTCGCCAAATCGGATTTCATCGGTCACCACGGTGTCGTTTTCGTTGATCACCGGGATCACTTTCAGCTCAACCAGGGCGCGCAAGGTGCTGCGGGCGTTCAGGTAGCGCTTGCGATCGGACAAGTCATCGTGCGTCAGGAGAATCTGCGCGGTGTGCCGGCCATGCTCGGCAAAGCTCGACTCCCAGGCCTGCACCAACCCCATCTGACCGATGGCGGCGGCGGCCTGCAACTCGTGCATCGCGCTGGGTCGTACGGTCCAGCCCAAGCGGCTCATGCCCGCGGCCACAGCCCCGGAAGACACCAACACCAGCTCGACGCCAGCTTCATGCAAAGCCACCATCTGCTCGACCCAGACACCCATTGCCGCGCGATCCAGGCCCTTGCCGTCCGCTGTCAGCAAAGCGCTGCCGATCTTCACGACCCAACGCTGCGCACCTGTCACCTTGCTCCGCATCATCTTCAACCTTAGCTTGAGGACAGCGCGACCTGGCACTGCCCGTGACGTTAATCGTGGCTATTACTGACCAACGATCGATTTCCAGATACTAAAACGCCGCTCGATTGAGCGGCGCTTAAGTTTACTGCAACGAATCAGTCACGCACGTAAATGATTTCCGGACCGTCTTCGTCATCCACATCTTCTTCGTCCCAATCATCGTCGCCGATGTCATGGACCGACTTCACGCCACTACGGCGCAGGGCACGCTGGTCATCCAGGGCCTGCAGCTGAGCACGAGCTTCGTCTTCGATGCGCTGATCGAGCTCTGCCAGCTCTTCCTTGTAGGCAGGGTCCGCAGCCAGACGATCAGCACGATCTTCCATGTAACGCATGATGTCGTGGCACAGACGCTCAGTGCCAAGCTTGGAGATGGCCGAGATCACGTAGACCGGACCAGTCCATTCCAGACGATCAACGATCTCCTTGACGCGAGCATCGTGCTCTTCTTCAAGGATCTGGTCGCACTTGTTCAGCACCAACCAACGATCACGTTCAGCCAGGGACGGGCTGAACTTGGTCAGCTCGCTGACGATCACCTCAGCCGCATCCGGTGCGCTGGTGTCATCCAGTGGCGCCATGTCCACGAGGTGCAGCAGCAAACGGGTACGCGACAAGTGCTTGAGGAAGCGAATCCCCAGGCCAGCGCCATCGGAAGCGCCTTCGATCAGACCCGGAATGTCCGCGACCACGAAGCTCTTCCAGCGATCGACGCTGACCACACCCAGGTTCGGCACCAAGGTGGTGAACGGGTAGTCGGCGACTTTCGGCTTGGCGGCCGATACCGAGCGAATGAAGGTACTTTTGCCGGCGTTCGGCAAGCCCAGCAGACCGACGTCCGCCAGCACTTTCATTTCCAGCTTGAGGTCACGCGCCTCACCCGGCTTACCCGGAGTGGTCTGACGCGGAGCACGGTTGGTACTGGATTTGAAACGGGTATTACCCAGACCGTGCCAGCCGCCGTGAGCCACCAGCAACTTCTGGCCGGCCTTGGTCAGGTCGCCGATCACCTCTTGAGTGGCCGCATCGATGACGGTGGTGCCCACCGGCACGCGCAGTACCAGCTCTTCACCTTTCTTGCCGGTGCAGTCGGTGCTGCCGCCGTTGGAACCGCGCTCAGCGTCGAAGTGACGGGTGTAACGGTAGTCGACCAGTGTGTTGAGGTTTTCGTCGGCGATCATGTAGACCGAGCCGCCATCACCACCGTCACCGCCGTTCGGGCCGCCGTTTTCAATGAATTTCTCGCGACGGAAGCTCATGCAACCGTTGCCGCCGTCGCCGGCCTTTACTCGAATCGATACTTCATCAACAAACTTCATAACAAAACGCCTCTCGCCATACGGACGAGCCGAAAAAATCTAGACATAAGACTCTTGCAAAAATGAGCGCAGCGACCTCAATCAACGACCGCAAAAACCTGCGCTGGAGCCCATCACAAACAGCTTTGCAAGAGACTCACCCCACAAACGAAAAAGCCCCGTCGCAAGACAGGGCTTTTCCAGCAACCACGTAATTATGCCGCGACGACGTCAGTCTTCGGAACAATGCTTACGTAACGGCGATTGAAAGCGCCTTTTACTTCAAACTTGATCACGCCGTCGATTTTAGCGAACAGAGTGTGATCTTTACCCATGCCAACACCGTAACCGGCGTGGAATTGGGTGCCGCGCTGACGCACGATGATGTTGCCCGGAATGATAACCTGGCCGCCATACATCTTCACGCCAAGGCGTTTGGCTTCTGAGTCGCGACCGTTACGGGTACTACCACCAGCTTTTTTGTGTGCCATGAGTCAATTCTCCTAGTGAGGAATTAGGCTGAAATTAAGCCTGAATACCGGTGATTTTGATCTCGGTGTACCACTGGCGGTGGCCCATACGCTTCATGTGGTGCTTACGACGACGGAACTTGATGATGCGGACTTTATCGTGACGACCTTGGGAGATCACTTCAGCCACAACGGTAGCGCCAGCAACAACTGGAGCGCCGATGTTCACGTCATCGCCATTGGCGACCAACAGAACGCGATCAAAAGTAACGGATTCGCCGGTAGCGATTTCCAGTTTTTCGATCTTCAGGTATTCACCTGGGGCGACCTTGTATTGCTTGCCACCAGTAACAATTACTGCGTACGACATGGTATTTCTCCGATAATCCTGCTCACCCAGCTCTTTATAAGAAGAGGTATTGGCTGGCATGGCTGCATAGGGCTGGAAGGCCGGTTTGCAATTGCGTAAGGCAGGTGCTGCCCAGGAAGTTCAGGGTGCGCGATTGTACGCAAGCTGCCGGAGTGATGCAAGAGGCCGTCCATCGCGCCTTGACACTCGCCGACGTGGGTCCTAGCATGCCGCGCAACCCTTCTGGAGCAACTGTCGCTGATGCAACCCCAAGCTTTCTACCGCGCGGTGGCGGACGATTTTAGCGCCGTCGACGGCATCATCAAGAAGCAGCTGACTTCCCGAGTGCCGCTGGTATCGAAAATCGGCGATTACATTACCTCGGCTGGCGGCAAACGCCTGCGTCCTTTATTAGTGTTGCTGTGTGGCAAGGCGCTGGGCCGCGAAGGCGACGACCTGCGTCTGCTGGCCGCGACCATCGAGTTCCTGCACACCGCCACCCTGCTGCACGACGACGTGGTCGACATGTCCGGCATGCGCCGTGGCCGCTCGACCGCCAACGCCATGTGGGGCAACGCACCCAGCGTACTGGTCGGCGACTTTCTGTATTCGCGCTCCTTCGAAATGATGGTCGAGCTGGGCTCCATGCCGGTGATGAAGATCCTTTCGCAAGCGACCCGCATCATTGCCGAAGGCGAAGTGTTGCAGCTGTCGAAGGTCCGTGACGCCAGCACCACCGAAGAAACCTACATGGAAGTCATCCGCGGCAAGACCGCGATGCTCTTCGAGGCGTCGACCCACAGTGCTGCCGCACTCTGCGAAGCCACAGCTGAGCAGGCCGAAGCCCTGCGCACCTTTGGCGACCACCTGGGCGTGGCCTTCCAACTGGTCGACGACCTCCTGGATTACAAAGGCGACGCGGAAACCCTGGGCAAGAACGTCGGCGACGACCTGGCCGAAGGCAAGCCGACCCTGCCGTTGATCTACACCATGCGCGAAGGCACGCCGGAACAGGCAGCCCTGGTGCGCAAGGCGATCCAGAAAGGCGGCATCGAGGATCTGGAAAGCATTCGCGAAGCGGTAGAAGCCTCCGGCTCGCTGGAATACACCGCGAAACTGGCCCGTGATTACGTGGCCCGTGCGATCAAATGCCTCGACGCACTGCCTGCCAGTGAATATCGCGACGCATTGGTTGAGTTGAGTGAGTTTGCGGTAGCCCGCACGCACTAACTGCACCGTAATACCCTGTGGGAGTGAGCCTGCTCGCTCCCACAGTTTTCGGCGTCGCCCCCTCCCAGCTAAAACCCTATATAATGTGCGCTTTTTAGCGATCCTGAATCCAAGGAGCTTTAGTGAGCACGTTGCCACCCTGCCCAAAATGCAATTCCGAATACACCTATGAAGACGGCGCACAGCTGATCTGCCCCGAGTGCGCGCACGAATGGTCCGCCAGCGGCGAAGCCGATGTGGCGTCCGATGACGCCGTGAAAAAGGATTCGGTCGGCAATGTCCTGCAGGACGGCGATACCATCACCGTGATCAAGGACCTCAAGGTCAAGGGCACGTCGCTGGTGGTCAAGGTCGGCACCAAGGTCAAGAACATCCGCCTGTGCGATGGCGACCACGACATCGACTGCAAGATCGACGGCATCGGCCCGATGAAGCTCAAATCCGAGTTCGTCAGAAAAGTCTGAATCCGCTGTATTCCATCCCGCGCCATGCGTGGGATGGTGCTTCGCCCTCCCCCGCTTCAACCCGCCTGCCCGCGCAATAGCTAAACGCCAGCCGATTTGACCTTACGCAACCTTTACCCGGAAAGAAGCACAAACTGCCAATAGGCCCTTGCTATTTGATGAATAAGAATTATTCTCATTGAAACCCAAATCAATGGAGATGAGACATGACTTATTTGATCGATGCCTGGCTGGATCGACCACACCCTTACCTCAGGATCCTGCATCGGGAAACCGGGGAAGTCTGTGCCGTGCTTGAAGAAGAAGCCTTGAGCGAGTTGCAGGATCAGGGGGATCTGGACGTCAACGGACTAAGCTCCAGCGAGCCAGTGGTGCTGAAGGAACTGGTGCGTAATCTGTTTCTGTTCTGTTATGCCCGGGCGTTGCGCCCATCGAATGAACTGCACCACAAGATCGAAATATGAAAATCACCGCAAAAAAATGTGGGAGCGAGCTTGCTCGCGATGACTGACTAACATCCAACATCTCTGTCGACTGTTACGCCGCTATCGCGAGCAAGCTCGCTCCCACAGAGGTCTTACAGAACGTCGAGCAGTTCGACGTCGAACACCAGTACGCTGTGCGGCGGAATGCTGCCAACGCCTTGAGCGCCGTAAGCCAGTTCGCTCGGCACGTACAGACGCCATTTGCTGCCGGCATTCATCAGTTGCAGGGCTTCGGTCCAGCCAGCGATCACGCCGCCAACCGGGAATTCTGCAGGCTGGCCGCGCTCGTAGGAGCTGTCGAACACCGTGCCGTCGATCAGGGTGCCGTGGTAGTGGGTACGCACTTGATCTTCACGGGTCGGCTTCGCGCCTTCACCGGCAGTCAGCACTTCGAATTGCAGGCCGGAAGCCAGGGTGGTGATGCCTTCACGCTTGGCGTTTTCAGCCAGGAAAGCCAGGCCTTCGCCAGCAGCCGCTTCAGCCTTGGCAGCCGCTTCGGCTTGCATGATTTCACGGATCACCTTGAAGCTGGCGGACATTTCTTCCTGGCCAACACGGCTTTCCTTACCGGCGAAGGCATCGGTCAGACCCGCCAGGATCGCGTCCAGGCTAACGCCCGGTGGCGGGTTGTCGCGCAGTTGGTCGCCCAGCTGACGGCCAATACCGTAGCTGACGCGGGTTTCGTCGGTGGACAGATTTACTTCGGACATGACACTGCTCCGCTGTGCGGACGGCCCGGGAACTTGCCGTGCGTGCACAGCGCGTCCCGGAGCGCCCGGAACCAAAAGGGCCAGCAGACTAGCACAGATGGCATCGTCCTGATGAGGGCTGTCAGTGATGCCAGGAAGAGCGGAAGGCAATCGGCACCTTCAGACTTTCCCCCACGCTGGCACCCAGCCCGCACATTTCATCATGAACCGAGGCGTGAACCAGATTGAAGGGTAAGGTCGGGAATTTATGCAGCACCTGACGAGCATGCTCGACCGAGCGCAGGTGGAACATATGGTCGTGGGCATCGCTCAAGGGATACGCGGCACCGTGCATGCGCGCTTCCAGCAGATAGATCCCGCCTTCCATGGAGATCAGGTTCAACTCATCGACTTTCCCTGCGAGGGCATATGCGCGTAGTTCAACAAGGTTCATGAAGGCACCTCATACAATGGCGAGCCAAGACTACTTACAGGGATAGGCCCCGGCGCATCAAAGTACAAGCCAGCAACGGCACCGCCCGTCCGGTTCGACCATCTCTCCTTGCGGGAGCGTGGCTTGCCCGCGATGGCATCAGCGCGGTTTAGCGCCAGACCGAGATGATGCCATCGCGGGCAAGCCACGCTCCCACAGGGATTTTGGGCGAATCAGTGCTTGGTCAGCTTGTCCAGATAACCCATGGCGAAGGCCGACACGACGAATGTCATGTGGATGATCACGTACCACTTCAAATGCTCGGGATCGACGTTCTTGGCGTCCATGAAGATCCGCAGAAGGTGGATAGAGGAAATCGCCACGATGGAAGCGGCCACTTTCATCTTCAGGGAAGAAGAATCCATGGTGCCCAGCCAGTTGAGCTTTTCCTTATGGTCATCGATGTCCAGTTCAGAGACGAAGTTCTCATAACCTGAAATCATCACCATCACCAGCAAACCGCCCACCAGCGCCATGTCGATCAGCGACAGCAGCACCAGGATCAAGTCCGATTCCGCCATCGAAAACACGTTGGGGATAACATGGAAAACTTCCTGGAAGAACTTCAGCGCCAGCGCCAGCAGCCCAAGCGACAACCCGAAGTAGATCGGCGCCAGCAGCCAGCGGGAGGCGTACATTGCATTTTCGATAAAGCGTTCCATTGAATCTCACACAGGGGTTGAAAATGGCCGCGAGTATACCAGCCACCCGTCGCTATCCAGAAGCTGCCAGGAACCATCGAGAAATCCGCCACCTGCGCCGTGTGTCACAAAGTTTTTCTGCTAGTGTCCAGACTATTGACCGCTCAGCGACATCGGACAGGAAGACTGGGAATGGATGTGCGATTGCCTTTAACGAGTGTCGGCATTTGCCTGACGTTGCTGATGAGCGGCTGCTCGCCCGGCGAGGACAAGCATCAGGTCAGCCTCGAGGAAAAAACCGCACAGTTCGAACAATCGCTGGATCAGATCCAGGACCCGAAACTCAAGGACGCCGTGTCCGAGCTCGGCGGCTCACTGCTGCTGCTCGAACGTGCGCAACTCAAGCTCGACAGCAAACCGGTGGAAACCGAATACGGCGAAGATGCCCTCGCCGTGCTCAAGCACTACCCAACGCCACAGGCCCTGGTAGACACCTACATCAATGGCCTGTTCGTGCTGCACAAGGATTCCAGCTCCGATTACCTGACCGACCTGCAACCGGTATTCCCGTTCAACTTCAATATTCCGGCGGCATTCCTGTTCCCCCATGGCCTGGAATGGCAATCGGTGACGCTGAGCAACAAACGGGTCATCCCCTTCCAACCCGAATGGTCGGAAACCGATCCCGGCATCCAGCTCAGCCCGTCGAGCTCCAACCTGACCAACCCCGACGACCTGACGGTGACCTACCCTTTCATCGACGGCCTGGATGTCGACAAGAAGAACCAACCGCAACCGGTGAGCCTGCAAGGCAAAGTCGAAGTGATCGCACCCCGCCGGCTCTACAGCGTTGTCCTGAGCAAAAAGGACGTCGGCCAGACCCGCACCAACGACAACCTCAGCGTCACCCTGTTGAAGCTCGGAAAGAACTACGCCGAAATCGAGTACAACAACAGCGTACCGGTGGCCCCCGAAGTCGGTGAAACACCGTTGAACCCACTGATCGTCCAGGCCAGGGACAGCACCGGGCAATTTCTCTCGCGCTCCGGATCGATCAACGAAACCCCCACGCAAATTGCCTTCTACCAAAAACAACTGGCGAAAATGCAGCAACAGAAAACCTGGAGCGAGGCGTTCGAAAAACAGCTCAATGACGAACAGCGTATGTTCGAGCAGCAGCAAGGCCAGCATTATTCCAAGGTGTACTTCAACGGGCCGATCGAGACCCTTGAAGTCAGCCTGTTGGATTTCTCGACCGCCACCGTCACACGCAAGGACTTGAACTTGCCGGTACGCCGCTTCGACCCACACACCACGGCAAAAACCGTGCAGCCGCTGAACTTGCCGGTGGTGGTGTATGACGATCAGGCGCCAAACTGGCTCAAGGGCGCGACACTGAGTGAGGAGCAGCTGAAAAAAAGCATCAACGTCAATCAGTCGGTGGACGACCCGAGTGCCGCGCGCATCGAATTCGATCACCCCAGAAGTTTCAACGACGAGTTGCTCGGCACGTCATTCAGCCCCGGCAATAGCCCGGTCAGTTTCTTTACCGCGGACAGCAGCGGTAAACGCGATGAGCCGATCGAACTGCCACCGGAGGCCTATCAGGTCGACCCTCTGCGCGGCACGATCACCTACGACCTGAACCTGTTTCCGCAAACGCCGGCGTTCGCCGTGGGCTCCATGCCCTTGTTCCTGGCCACGGTCGACAAGCAATCGCTCGACGCACAGAAATTGCCCAAGGGGCTTGAGCTCAAAGGCAATGCGCTGGTGGTGGATGCGAAACTGTTTCCTGCGCAGGACTGGCGATTTTTCGCCAGGGACGACAGCGGGAACTACCTGAAGGAGATTCTTGCGGTCACTCATGACGCTGGCGCCGATGGTCCGGCGTTATTTGACGTGCACTACTTCTATGGCCAGCCCACACGTCTGGAAACTTATCAGCGAACCGACCTCACCACTGTGCAATATGGTTTCGAGGTCAAACTGGCCAAGGCTGATCTGAGCCAGCTCGACCAATAACCCATCAGTGCTCGAAGCCACCCAGATTGCGGCAACGACCGCCGTTGATTTCCCGCAGCTGGGCTTGCAGGTGCAAACACCAGATTTGGGGATCATCGGCCAGTTCGTAGCCGTGCAGCGTCAGGCTTTCCACAATAGTGTCGAGGATGGATTCAGCCACGAAAGGGCCATGAAACGGGCCTTGTGCCTTGATGGCTGAAGGTTGCTCGCCAGCCATTCCGGCGGCGAAGAGCAAGGTCCACATGCCGGTATCTCCCGCCAAAGGGCGGATGGCACACTCGATACGGGTCACTAGGCCCAGGCATTGACGGGTAAGGCAGAGGTTGCGCGACATGGCGGCGACCCTCGGTAGATCCGGTATTCAGCCCCCGTGGGAAGGCTGTTTCGATCCTGTGATTGCTGTCGATATCCTTGAACCAGAGAATAGAAGAAAAGTCTGGCCAGCACGTCAGGCGAGACCAGAAGGCGCCGAATGGTCATAGTGTGAATATTGACGCCAGACTGATGGCACTTTTACTTGGATTCGCGCAAAAAAATGTGGGAGCGAGCTTGCTCGCGATGAGGCACTAACATTCAACATCTCTGTTGTCTGAAAGTCCGCAATCGCGAGCAAGCTCGCTCCCACAGTGGATCGGGATGAGCCTCAGATTCGTTTGTCTCAGGCCGGCTTGGCCTCGACCAACGCTTCCTGCGCCGCTTCTTTCTCGGCTTCCTTGAGGTCTTCCTCGCTGATCATTTCCGCGATCACCCGCAGGCGCTCCACCACCCGCGCATTGACGCTGCCTTCAGGGAATTCGCCATTTTCATTCGGCGCCCCCGCCGGCTCGCCGACCAACAGGCTCAACGCTTCGTCCGCCTGACGCACCGCGTAAACATGGAACTGCCCCGCACGCACGGCAGCCAGCACCTTCTCGTCGAGCATCAAGGTAGCAACGTTCGCCTGCGGAATGATCGCACCTTGTTTGCCGGTCAGTCCGCGCGCTTCGCAGAGGCGGAAGAAGCCTTCGATCTTCTCGTTGACCCCGCCCACGGCCTGCACTTCACCGAACTGGTTGATCGAACCGGTGATCGCAAAGCATTGCTTGAGCGGTGTTTTCGACAAGGCCGAAATCAGCGTACAGGCTTCGCCCAGCGACGCACTGTCGCCATCGACATAACCGTAGGATTGCTCCAGGGCGATGCTCGCGGAAATCGCCAGCGGGAATTCCTGGGCGTAACGACTGCCCAGATACCCGGTGAGGATCATCACGCCTTTGGAGTGAATCGGCTGCCCGAGGTTGACCTCACGCTCGATGTCGACAATGCCGCTGCCGCCCGGATACACCGTGGCGGAAATCCGCGCTGGTACACCGAAGGCCGAGTCGCCGACTTCCAGCACTGTCAGGCCGTTGCACTTGCCGACGGCGGCGCCATCGGTGTCGATCAGGATGATCCCGGCCAGCATGTCATCAAGAATCCGCGCCGAGACGCGCCCGGTACGGGTGGCCTTGGCCTTGAGCGCACGCTCGATGTGCCCGGCGTCGGTCATTTCATCGCCCGCCAGGTGGCGAATGAAATCCGCCTCGCTGACCAGTTGGAACAGATCGCCGATGCGCGCCGACAAACGCCCCTGGTGTTCAGCCAGACGCGCGCTGTAAGTCGCCAGACGTGCGACGGCATCCGCCGTCAGCGGCGCCATGCCTTCTTCGGAGGTGCGGGTTTTGAGCAACTGGGCGAACTGCTCCAGGCTCTCGTCGACCATCGGGATGTCTTCATCGAAGTCCACCAGGACGCGGAACATCTCCTGGAAGTCCGGATCAAGGTCTTGCAGCGTGTAATACAGCTGACGGGCACCGATGATGATGACTTTGACCGCCAGCGGAATGTGTTGCGGCGTCAGGGTGACAGTGGCCAGTCGCCCCAGTTCACCCAACGGCGATTCCATTTTCAGCTTGCGCGATTGCAGGGCGCGCTTGAGCGCATCCCAGACGAACGGCTCGCTGAGCATTTTTTCCGCTTCAAGAATCAGGAAGCCGCCGTTCGCCCGGTGCAAGGCACCCGGTCGCAGTTGTCGGTAGGTCGTGTACAGCGCACCCTGATCGGTGCTGTATTCAATCCGGCCGAACAGGTTTTCGTAAGTCGGGTGCGGCTCGAACACCACCGGCGCACCGCCGCTGGCCGAATGCCCGACCACCAGGCTCGGCGCGTATTGCTCTTCCAGCAGCTTGCGGGCAATGGCGTCGGTCTTGCTGTCGTCCACCAGTTGCTCGACCACCGTCTTCAGCAGGTAAACCTGCATCGCTTGCAGGTAACCGCATACAGCCGCGTTCTCGGCGTACTTCTCCGACAACGGCGACAACAGCGGCTGCAAGGCCAGGGTAATGGTCTCTTCGTTGAGGTGGCGCAGTTGATTGCTCGACTCACGCTTCCATTGCGGCAGGCTGGCGAGCTCCTCATTCAGACGCTCTTCCAGGCCGGAAATATCATCGTGAAAACGCTCGCGATCAGCTTCCGGCAATTGGGCGAACTCCGCTTCGTCCAGCGCCTTGCCTTCACTCATCGGGGTAAACGCGATGTTGCTGGCGTCGCGATACAGCGCGACTTCTTTCTCCAGGGCCAGGCGCTCGATGACGTCCAGCGCCTTGTCGTAACGCTGGTTGAAGGCGCGGTCGATGGCGCTTTTCTTTTGCTGGTAGGACGGGTGTTCAAACACCGCAGGAAAGGTCGCCAGCAGGTTATCGATCAAGCCGTTGATGTCGCCGATGAAGGCACCGGCGGTGCCCGACGGCAATTCCAGGGCGCGGGGCTCGCGCGGCTCATCGAAATTGTTGACGTAGACCCAGTCCGCCGGGGCCTGCTGGCGTTTGGCTTCGGCCTTCAGGTAGCGTTTGACGAACGAAAACCGGCCGGTGCCGGGTTCCCCCATGACGAACACGTTGTAACCGGGGCGTGGCATGGCCACACCGAACTGCAAGGCTTCGACCGCACGTTCCTGGCCAAGCACACCGCGGAAGGGCTCCAGATCATTGGTGGTAGAGAAGCTGAACTGTTCAGCGGAAAACGGACGGGTCAGCGCTTCAGGCGCTAGACGCAAGCTGGCAGCAACAGGATCAGGCATCGGGCTTCCTTACATCAGGCGGGGCAGATAGCGGCATTCTGGCGCTGCCCATACCCCACTTGCAAGGCGCGCCTCCAGCCAAAGCATAGACAAACTGCCATCCTCAGGCAGGCCGGGGCTAAATCACTGATTTCGGCGAATGTTTTGCAAAAAATCACGGAACCCCGTGATCGTGCCTAAACTCCAAACTGCGCGGCTGGACTAATAACCGGCCCAACTGGCGCCGACACGGGCCAGAACCCCTTGTCCATTGGTATGCACACTAAGAGAACATAGCTATGAAACGGATTCTTCTCGGTACTCTCTTCACCGTTGTATCCCTCAACGCCATGGCGCAAGCCCCAGGCGGGCCGGATTGCGGTTGGGGCAACATGCTGTTCGAAGGTCAGCGTGGCACCCCGGCTCACTTCCTGGCCTCCACCACCAACGGCACCTCCGGCAACGCAACCTTCGGTATGACCTCCGGCACCAACGGCTGCGCAACGAATGCGTCGCTGACCTACGGCGGCAAATCCTGGTTTGCCATGAATGGCATGATGAACGAGCTGTCCGAAGACATGGCCAAAGGTCAGGGCGAAGCGCTGACCACTTACGCCGTGGTCCTGGGCGTGGCGCCGGAAGACCGTGCGCATTTCGCCGCCGTGACTCACGAGCACTTCCAGCAAATCTTCAGCAAGGCTGACGTGACCGCTGAAGACGTGCATACCAACACCCTGGCCGTTCTGAAGAGCGATCCGCGTCTGGCCAAGTACGCCACTCAAGCTTAAGCTCGAACCGCCCGCTCCTTTCGGGGAGCGGATTTATTTTTTTGACCCGCCCCTCCTTGGGTCTTTGTTTTTTTCGACTTAAGTTGCCCACTATGCTCAAACGCCTTGCCTGGCTGGCGCTCTGTGTCTGCGCCCCGCTGGCCGCCGCGCCGCACATCGAACCTCAACGTTTGCAGCAACTGGCCAATGACCCCTTCTGGATTTCCCTGGGCCACTATGAAACCGCCAAGCTCGGCGGCTGGCGCAGCTATGTCAGCGACAAGAAATTCTTCCTTGCGCCCGACGGCAACGAACACCCCGACCATGAACTGGCCGCCACCGTGCAAGCGTTGTACGCCCCGGCCAGCGCCGGCGAACACCACGCCCAATGCGTCTATCCGGCCCGTACCCGCTGGCTGAAAGCACAGCTCAACCTGACCGATCTGCCGACACTGGACTGCCGCGAATTCAAGCAATGGTTCAAGGACGTCTCGCCCCACAGTGCGGTGATGATTTTCCCGGCAGCGTATTTGAACAGTCCGTCATCAATGTTTGGCCACACGTTGCTGCGCATCGACCAGGCTGATGTACAGAGCGACCACACGGCCCTGCTCAGTTATGCGATCAACTTCGGCGCCTACATCGAAGGTTCGGACAACAGCATCCTCTATGCCTGGAAAGGCTTGATGGGCGGTTATCCGGGGCTGTTCGCGCTGGTGCCCTATCAGGAAAAACTCTCGGAATACCGCAGCCTCGAGAACCGTGACTTGTGGGAATACCGGCTGAACCTGACCCAGGAAGAAACCGCACGCATGGTCGAGCATGTCTGGGAGCTGAAACAGATCAAGTTCGACTATTTTTTCTTCGACGAAAACTGCTCCTACCGCCTGCTGGAATTGCTGCAAGTGGCACGGCCGAGCCTGCGCCTGACCGAGCAATTCCCGCTGACTGCGATTCCGACCGACACCGTCAAAGCCGTGAAAGAGGCCGGTCTGGTGGAATCCATTCAATACCGCCCGTCCCGCGAACGTGAGTTGTTAAGTCGTGCCGAACCGCTGAACCCTGAAGAACAGCAATGGGTGCTCAAAGTCAGCGCCGATCAGAAACAGTTGCAGGCGCCCGCGTTCAAGGCGCAACCCAAGGCTCGCCAGGCGCTGATCATCGATGCGGCCTATCGTCTTGAACGCTACCGCGCCAATGGTCAGGAGCGCGACCCGGCGCGGGCTCAGCGCAGTTTCGAACTGCTGCGGGCGATCAACCAGAACCCGGCGCCGGAACTGGATATCCCACAACCCGGCCTGCCCGAGGATGGCCATGAATCGCGCACCTGGCAGGCCGGCATCGGCACCCGCGGTGACAAGGCGTTTGGCGAATACGGCTTGCGCATGGCCTATCACGATCTCAACGACAACGCCGAGAGCTTCCCGCTCGGCGCCCAGATTGAAATCCTGCAAATGAAACTGCGCCAGTACGAAGGCAATCACTGGCAGTTTCAGCAGCTGGATCTGGCGACAATTCGCTCCCTGACCCCGCGCAACGAGCTGCTGCAGCCGCTGTCGTGGCAGGTAACGGGCGGCCTGGAGCGGGTGCCGGGCAAGCATGACGACGAAACCCTGGTCAGCCACGTCAATGGCGGTGGCGGCGGTACCTGGCAATTGGGCGAGGACATGCTCGGTTTTGCACTGGGCACGGTGCGCATCGAACACAACAATGACTTCGCCGAATTCATCGCCCCCGCGGCGGGCTTCAACACTGGCGTACTGTGGAAAAACCCACTGGGCAACTTCAGTCTGGAGACCAAGGGCGATTTCTTCACCAATGGCGAAGTGCGCCGCAACATCAGCCTGAATCAGCAGTGGG
Source organism: Pseudomonas sp. S2_B07 (assembly GCF_054668435.1). Lineage (NCBI taxonomy): Bacteria > Pseudomonadati > Pseudomonadota > Gammaproteobacteria > Pseudomonadales > Pseudomonadaceae > Pseudomonas > Pseudomonas sp. S2_B07. The sequence goes on along the minus strand of NZ_CP162769.1, from coordinate 4,585,911 downwards.
AACTGTCGCGCAACCTCGGCCTGCGCCTGAGCGCCCAGCGCGACTTCAGCCACCTCGCCACACCCGAGAACGAAGTGATGCTTGAAGTGAAGTGGTATCACTACTGACTAAAATCCACCGCCCCCCTGTAGGCGTGAGCCTGCTCGCGATAGCGGACTGTCATTCAGCATTGATGTCGACTGTCACACCGCTATCGCGAGCAGGCTCACTCCTACACGGGGATTGGCGTTATCCGACAGATTCATCACAGGCCTTTCACACACGCCTCACGAATCCACTTCTAGACTTCCCTTATAGCCGTTGCACGGCCCGGGAGTTTGAGATGTGGCGCTGCGTTGCAGTCATAGGTGTGTTGATGTTGATCGCAGGTTGCCAGACAACCCACGAAGAGTTGATCTCCAAAGGTTATCCACCGGCTTTCGCCGACGGCTTCGATGACGGTTGCAGCAGTGGACGGCAAGCCGCCGGGGCGATCAGTGGCGAATTTCGCAAAAACGTCCCGCGTTATCTCAAGGACAAGCAGTACGCCGAAGGCTGGAGCGATGGCTTTCGTCAGTGTCAGGCCATGCTCGAGAACCAGAACCGCGATGACTATCGCAGCCACCATTGGGACGACCGGGACAAAGCCTGGCAGCAACAGAAAGACCAGGACGCTGCACGTGCCTATCACTCGCCATGAGTCGCTTACAGACATCCGCCGAAACTAAAGGCCTGCAACCATGGCCCAAACCCTATAACGGGAGAAGACCATGAGCCGGGCATTCGTCAACGAAGATAACGCCGCCGAGCAAGCCGATCAGCCGGTCGAACGGCAGGTCAGCACACAACCCAATTACGTCACACCCACAGGACTTGCGCAGTTGCAGGCGAAAGTCGCCGAGGTGCAAAACCTGATCAATGAACAGAGCGCGAAAGGTGAACTGGCCGACAAACAGCGCCAGGCCGACCTTGAGCGTGACTGGCGGTATTTCAACCAGCGACTGCAAAGCGCTCAACTGGTCGTGCCGGCTTCCTCGACCGACAAGGTACAGATTGGCGCCTGGGTGACCTTTGCCGATGAACAGGGCAGCGAACAACGTGTGCAGTTGGTGGGTGAGGATCAGGCGGATGCCGCCAGCGGATTAATCAATTGGGGCTCGCCGTTGGGGCGGGCGTTGTTGGGCGCGCGGGTGGGGGATGAGGTGGTTTGGAAACGGCCGGTGGGGGATTTGGTGATTGAGGTGTTGAGCATAGATATTGAGTGACCATCAGGCCGCCTTCGCGACTGGGTCTATCTGAACGCCCATAAAAAAACGGAGCCCCGGAGGCTCCGTTTTTTATGCAACCGACCCGATATCAGGCCAGTTTCTTGTGCCGTACACGATGCGGCTGGGTAGCCGCTTCGCCGAGACGCTTGCGGCGGTCGGCTTCGTATTCGGTGTAGTTACCTTCGAAGAACACCGCTTGCGAATCGTCTTCGTACGCCAGGATGTGGGTCGCGACGCGGTCAAGGAACCACCGATCGTGAGAGATCACAATGGCGGCGCCCGGGAAGTCCAGCAGGGCTTCTTCCAGGGAACGCAGGGTTTCAACGTCGAGGTCGTTGGACGGTTCGTCGAGCAGCAGGACGTTGCCGCCCTCTTTCAGGGTCAGGGCCAGGTGCAAGCGACCACGCTCACCACCGGACAGGTCCTTGACGAACTTCTGCTGATCGCCGCCCTTGAAGTTGAAGCGACCGACGTAGGTACGCGACGGGATCTCGTAGTTGCCGATGCGGATCTGGTCCGAACCGTCGGAGATCTGCTGGAACACGGTCTTGCTGCCGTCCAGGTCTTCTCGGCTCTGATCGACACACGCCAGTTGCACGGTTTCGCCGACTTCGATGCTGCCCGAATCCGGTTGTTCCTTGCCCATCAGCATGCGGAACAGGGTCGATTTACCGGCACCGTTACCGCCGATCACGCCCACGATGGCGCCTTTAGGCATGGAGAACGACAGGTTGTCGATCAACACGCGATCGCCGTAACCCTTGGAGACGTTCTTGAACTCGATGACCTTGTCGCCCAGGCGCGGACCGGCCGGGATGTAGATCTCGTTGGTTTCGCTGCGCTTCTGGAATTCCTGCGATTGCATTTCTTCGAAGCGTTGCAGACGAGCCTTGGATTTGGACTGGCGGGCCTTGGCGCCTTTGCGCACCCACTCCAGTTCTTCCTTCATGGCTTTTTCGTGAGCCGATTGCTGCTTGGATTCAGCGGCCAGACGATCGGACTTGGCTTCGAGCCAACCCGAATAGTTGCCCTCGTACGGAATACCGGCGCCGCGGTCGAGTTCCAGAATCCAGCCGGCAACGTTGTCCAGGAAGTAACGGTCGTGCGTGATCGCTACCACGGTGCCCGGGAAGTCGTGCAGGAAGTGCTCCAGCCAGGCGACGGAATCGGCGTCCAGGTGGTTGGTCGGTTCGTCGAGCAGCAGCATGTCGGGGGCGGACAGCAGCAGGCGGCACAGGGCCACACGACGCTTTTCACCACCGGACAGGAATTCGACCTTGGCATCCCACGCCGGCAGGCGCAGCGCATCGGCGGCGACTTCCAGTTGGCGATCCAGGTTGTGACCGTCGCTGGCTTGCAGGATAGCTTCGAGCTTGGCCTGTTCTGCCGCCAGTTTGTCGAAGACGGCATCTTCTTCAGCGTAAGCCGCGTAGACCTCGTCCAGGCGCGCCTGGGCGTTCTTGATCACGCTGACCGCTTCCTCGACCACTTCACGCACGGTCTTGGTCGGGTCCAGGATCGGTTCCTGTGGCAGGTAGCCGATGTTCAGCTCCGGCATCGGACGGGCTTCGCCCTCGAACTCGGTGTCGACGCCGGCCATGATTTTCAGCAGCGTGGACTTACCCGAACCGTTGAGGCCGAGTACGCCGATCTTGGCGCCGGGGAAGAACGACAGAGAAATGTTTTTCAGGATTTCCCGCTTCGGCGGAACAACTTTGCCCAGCCGATGCATGGTGAAGACGTATTGAGCCATGGAGAACCTTGGGTCAGTGACAGATGAATGATTGCAGCGCAGGCGAAGCCCGGCCAGACCGTGCGCGTCGTTCGATTGATGGGGGTCAATGCGTGCGCGCTGAAAAAGTCTGAGTTTAGGAGCTGGAACGCTCCCGCGTAACCGGCAAAGCTACCTGAATGACGGAAGGCAGTCCAGCCGACAGGGGCTGGCACTTAGCCACAACTCAAGGCATGCTAGCCGCCCTTCGGGCGTCAGGCTTATAGTGCACGTCGCGCCAGTCCAGTCAAACCGCAGGATTCCAGTTTGCCTAATGCCACCCCGCCAGTTCCCGTGAGCGCCCCCAGTCCTGCGACCGGCTCGCCCCTGCGCGGAACCTTGAAAGGCGCACTGGCCACCCTCGTCCTGTTACTGCTCGCGCTGCTGTTCTGGCAGTTGCTGGATCAACTTCGCGAAACCCAGAAACACCAGCGCCAATACACCATCGATTACACCGCCGACCTGGCCGCGCAAATCAGCCTGAACATGGCGCTCAACGCCCAGATCGCCCTTAACCTGCTACCGATCGTCGAGCAACCGCAAAGTGCCGACGAACAACAGGCGTTACTGCGCAAGCTGCAGCAGTCATTGCCCGAATTGCGCAGCCTGGCGTTGCTCAGTCCCTCCGGAAAGATTATCAGCGACAGTGCCACTGACAGTCAGGACGCCGACTACCTGAGTGAACTGGTGCGGCGCAGTCACGCCCAGGCGCACTATTTCAGTAATGCCGATGACGGCTCCATGGTGCATCTACTATTGCATCAGGCCAGCGGCAGCACGCGAGGCTATTGGGCCTTACGCCTGACACCGACCTTTTTCTCGGCCCTGACCAAACAAAACGAAGCCGGCATCCGCCCGCTGTGGCTGGTGGAGAACCGCGTCAATCGCCAGATCATCAGCCGCGATGATGCATTGCCGTCAAGCACGCCAACCGTGCTGACGCCAGATGAACTGGCCAGCAGTGTGCTGACCGTTCCCCTGAGCAGCAGCGACTGGCAGTTGCGTGGGTTGTTCGATCGGCAGCGGGTGCTCGAAGACCTGCTGCCGGCCTTCATCGGCAAATGCCTGCTGGGCCTGGCGCTCTCGTTACTGCCCTTCATTGCGTTGCTGAACATGCGCCGGCGTCAACGCCAGGTGCATGAAGGCCGTCGACGTTATCAGGACATTTTCGAAGGAACGGGAGTTGCCCTCTGTGTTCTCGATGTTTCCGGGCTCAAGAACGTTTTCGACAAGGCGCAGCTGAACAGCAGCGAACAATTGCAGGCCTGGCTTGATAATCCGGAACAACGACGGCAACTGCTGCAGGAGCTGCGCATCACCGAGGTCAACCTGGTTGCCCTGCAACTGCTCAACGTCAATTCCTGCGATCAAGCCTGGAACCTGCTGATCGACGGCAATCCGCTGGACGGCACCGCCATCGGCAATCAAGTGCTTGAAGCGGTGCTCAACCAGCAAAACCAGCTGGAGCTGGAAATCAAATTGCAGGGCGCCAATGAGCGTGATCAGCATTTGTGGCTGGTTCTGCGCCTGCCGGCCGATCAGGACGACTATAAAGCGGTGATCCTGAGCATCACCGACATCACCAGCCGCAAGCTGATCGAGCTGTCGCTGCTGGAACGTGAAGGGTTCTGGTCCGATGTGGTGCGCACCGTGCCGGATCACCTGTACGTGCAGGATGTGATCAGCCAGCGGATGATTTTCAGTAACCACCACCTGGGCCAGACCCTGGGTTACGACCGCACCGAACTGCATCAAATGGGTGAGTATTTCTGGGAAATCCTGCTGCACCCCGAAGACGCCGATTTCTACCACCGTTCGCGCCAGACCCAGCGCCAGGCGGGTTACAGTCAATTGATGCAGTGCCAGCTGCGCTTCCGTCATCGCGACGGCAAATGGCGGCGATTCGAGATTCGTGAACAGGCCCTGGCACGGGACAAGCACAATCAAGTCACGCGCATCATTGGCGTGGCCAAGGACATCACCGACCAGATCGAAGCCAGCGAATCGTTGCGCGACAGCGAGCAGCGTTACCGGATGCTCGCCGAAAGCATCAGCGACGTGATTTTCTCCACCGACAGCAAGCTGTCGCTCAACTACGTCAGCCCCTCGGTGCAAGCCGTGCTGGGTTATGACTCAGACTGGATCTTCCAGAACGGTTGGCAATCGATCGTCGCCAACCCGCAACAACTGACCGGCATCTTCACCCTGATGGACCGGGTCAGCAAAGCGCTGGATAAACCCGAGCAACTGGCGCTGTTGCGCAGCCAGGTGCAGACCCAACTGTTCCTGTTCGATTGCCTGCGGGCCGACGGTCGCAAGATTCCCATCGAGCTGCGGCTGGTGCTGGTCTGGGACGAACACGGTGCCTTCGAAGGCGTGCTCGGTGTCGGTCGCGACATCAGCCAGCAGCGCCGGGCCGAGAAAGACCTGCGCATGGCGGCCACGGTATTTGAGCACTCGACCTCGGCGATCCTGATCACCGACCCGGCCGGTTACATCGTTCAGGCCAACGAAGCGTTCAGTCGCGTCAGTGGTTACGCCGTGGAACAGGTGCTCGACCAGTTGCCAAACATCCTGACCGTCGACGAGCAGCAGGAAGCGCATCTGCGCTATGTGCTCAAGCAACTTCATCAAAACAGCACGTGGGAAGGTGAAGTCTGGCTCAAGCGCCGTAGCGGCGAACACTATCCGGCCTGGGTCGGTATCACGGCGGTACTCGATGACGAAGGCGACCTGGCCAGTTACGTGTGCTTCTTCAGCGACATCAGCGAACGCAAGGCCAGTGAGCAGCGGATTCACCGCCTCGCCTACTACGACGCCCTGACCCACCTGCCCAACCGCACGCTGTTCCAGGATCGCCTGCACACCGCGCTGCAATCGGCGGAACGACAGAAGTCGTGGGTGGTGCTGATGTTCCTCGACCTTGACCGTTTCAAACCGATCAACGACTCCCTCGGTCACGCCGCCGGCGACCGCATGCTCAAGGAAATGGCCACGCGCCTGCTCGGCTGCGTCGACGATGACGACACCGTGGCACGCATGGGCGGCGATGAATTCACCTTGCTGCTGCAGCCGAAGGTCAACCGTGAAGTCGCGCTGAACCGGGCGATCCACGTGGCAGAACAGATTCTCGCCAGCCTGGTGAAACCCTTTGTGCTCGAAGGGCGCGAGTTCTTCGTCACGGCCAGTATCGGCATCGCCCTGAGCCCGCAGGACGGCAACGAACTCAGTCAGCTGATGAAGAACGCCGACACGGCGATGTACCACGCCAAGGAACGCGGCAAGAATAATTTCCAGTTTTATCAGGCGGACATGAACGCCAGCGCCCTGGAACGCTTGGAGCTGGAAAGCGACTTGCGCCACGCGTTGGAACAGAACGAATTCGTGCTGTATTACCAACCGCAGTTCAGCGGCGATGGTAAACGCCTGACCGGTGCCGAAGCCTTGCTGCGCTGGCGTCATCCGCGTCGTGGCCTGGTGCCGCCGGCGGATTTCATTCCGGTGCTCGAAGAGCTCGGTCTGGTGGTGGATGTCGGCGACTGGGTGATCGCCGAAGCCTGCCGTCAGCTCAAGACCTGGCACCAGACCAAGGTCCGTGTGCCGAAGGTGTCGGTGAACATCTCGGCGCGGCAGTTCTCCGACGGCCAGTTGGGCACGCGGATCGCCACCATTCTCAGGGAAACCGGCCTGCCGCCAGCGTGCCTGGAGCTGGAACTGACCGAAAGTATCCTGATGCGCGAAGTCAGCGAAGCGATGCAGATACTCGCCGGGTTGAAGAACCTCGGCCTGAGCATCGCGGTCGACGACTTCGGCACCGGTTATTCATCGCTCAACTACCTCAAGCAATTCCCGATCGATGTGCTGAAAATCGACCGCACCTTCGTCGATGGGCTGCCGTCGGGCGAACAGGATGCACAGATTGCCCGAGCGATCATCGCCATGGCCCACAGCCTGAACCTGGCGGTGATCGCCGAAGGCGTGGAAACCCATGAGCAACTCGAATTCCTGCGTGAGCATGGGTGCGATGAGGTTCAGGGGTATCTGTTCGGACGACCGATGCCGGCCAATCGGTTTGAGGCGCAGTTCAGCAATGATGCGCTCTTCATGTTCGACTGAGATTTTGTGCGGCAGCGACCGGCCCTATCGCGAGCAAGTTCGCTCCCACAGGTTTTTGGGGTGTACACCCCCTTTGTGAACACCGCAGATCCACTGTCGGAGCGAGCTTGCTGGCGATGAGGCCAGCACGATCACCGCTGATCCCGTCATGAAGCCCACTTGTCTGCGACATGATGTCCTTTCATATGCCATCTAAAAGCGGTTGGGTTAGAATGCCCCCCTTTTCTGCCCCCGATCCTTGAGGACCGCCATGTTCAGCCGTGATTTGACTATTGCCAAGTACGACGCCGATCTTTTTGCCGCCATGGAGCAAGAAGCTCAGCGCCAGGAAGAACACATCGAGCTGATCGCTTCGGAAAACTACACCAGCCCAGCGGTGATGGAGGCTCAAGGCTCGGTACTGACCAACAAGTACGCCGAAGGCTACCCGGGCAAGCGCTACTACGGTGGTTGCGAGTTCGTTGACGTCGTCGAGCAGCTTGCAATTGATCGAGCCAAGGAACTGTTCGGCGCCGATTACGCCAACGTTCAACCGCACGCCGGTTCCCAAGCCAACAGCGCCGTTTACCTGGCCCTGCTGTCGGCTGGCGACACCATCCTGGGCATGAGCCTGGCCCACGGTGGTCACCTGACCCACGGTGCCAGCGTTTCATCCTCCGGCAAACTGTACAACGCCATCCAGTACGGCATCGACGCCAACGGCCTGATCGACTACGACGAAGTCGAGCGTCTGGCGGTTGAGCACAAGCCGAAAATGATCGTGGCCGGTTTCTCTGCCTACTCGCAGATTCTGGACTTCCCACGCTTCCGCGAAATCGCTGACAAAGTCGGTGCTTACCTGTTCGTCGACATGGCCCACGTGGCCGGTCTGGTCGCCGCTGGCGTCTACCCGAACCCGGTGCCATTCGCTGACGTCGTGACCACCACCACGCACAAGACCCTGCGCGGTCCACGTGGCGGCCTGATCCTGGCTCGCGCCAACGCCGACATCGAGAAGAAGCTGAACTCCGCGGTATTCCCGGGCGCCCAGGGTGGCCCGCTGGAGCACGTGATCGCCGCTAAAGCGATCTGCTTCAAGGAAGCGCTGCAGCCTGAGTTCAAGACCTACCAGCAACAAGTGGTGAAAAACGCCAAGGCCATGGCCGGCGTATTCATCGAGCGCGGGTTCGACGTGGTTTCCGGCGGTACCGAGAACCACCTGTTCCTGCTGTCGCTGATCAAGCAGGAAATCTCCGGTAAAGACGCTGACGCCGCTCTGGGCAAGGCGTTCATCACCGTGAACAAGAACTCCGTGCCAAACGACCCTCGCTCCCCGTTCGTCACCTCCGGCCTGCGCTTCGGCACTCCGGCGGTAACCACTCGCGGCTTCAAGGAAGCCGAGTGCAAGGAACTGGCTGGCTGGATCTGCGACATCCTGGCTGACCTGAACAACGAAGCGGTAATCGACGCCGTTCGTGAGAAGGTCAAGGCCATCTGCAAGAAACTGCCGGTGTACGGCGCTTAATTGCACCGCTAGACCAGCAACATGAAAAACCGGCCAGAGATGGCCGGTTTTTTTTCACCTGTGATTTTTTCGAGGGTCGAAAAGGCTCAAGATCGGGGCATTCCGCGCAACTGGTAAGACCGGTCATGCCGCTGATGCAATTTCTGCTTGCGACCACCTAAAACCTGCGTCTAGACTGCGCCTGCACTGGACATACCGGTAAGACCACAATAATTAAGTCCTGAATCTGATGCGCCTCGCGCACGGCAGCCAGGACACCGACCAGGATTCCTCCCATGCTCAGATGGTGCTCGCGTTCAATCTTCCTTCAAGTGGTTCTCGGACTGGTGCTCGGCATCGTCTGCGGGCTGACCCTTCCCGAATACTCCGCCCAGCTCAAACCCCTCGGCGACGGCTTCATCAAGCTGATCAAGATGCTCATTGGCCTGATCGTGTTTTGTGTGGTGGTCAGCGGCATCAGCGGTGCCGGCGATCTGAAGAAGGTCGGGCGCATTGGCCTCAAATCGGTGATTTACTTTGAAGTGTTGACCACCATCGCCTTGGTGATCGGCCTGGTCTTCGCCTTCAGCACCGGCATCGGCAGTGGCGCGAACATTCATCTGGATCAGCTCTCTGCTGCCGACATGGGTGACATCGCCCAGCGCGGCCAGCACATGCACACCACCACGCAATTCCTGATGGACCTGATCCCGACCTCGGTGATTGGCGCCTTCGCCGACAACAACATCCTGCAGGTGCTGCTGTTTTCGGTGCTGTTCGGCAGCGCGTTGAACCTGGTGGGCGAAGCGGCCTCGGGCATCTCCCGACTGATCAATGAACTGAGCCACGTCATTTTCCGCATCATGGGCATGATCGTGCGCCTGGCGCCGATCGGCGTGTTCGGCGCCATAGCCTTCACCACCAGCAAATATGGCCTGGATTCGCTGCAGCATCTGGGCAGCCTGGTCGGCCTGTTTTACCTGACGTGCGCCGCTTTTGTGTCGCTGATCCTCGGCCTGGTGATGCGCCTGTCCGGCCTGCGTATGTGGCCGCTGCTCAAGTACCTGCGCGAAGAACTGCTGATCGTCATGGGCACCGCTTCGTCAGACGCCGTGTTGCCGCAAATCATGCGCAAGCTTGAGCATCTGGGCATCGGCAGCTCGACGGTCGGGCTGGTGATTCCGACCGGTTACTCGTTCAACCTCGACGGTTTCTCGATTTACCTGACCCTCGCCATCGTGTTCATCGCCAACGCCACCGGTACGCCGCTGGCCATGACCGACTTGCTGACCATTTTGCTGGTGTCCTTGATCACGTCCAAAGGCGCCCACGGTATTCCCGGCTCGGCGCTGGTGATTCTCGCGGCCACCCTGACGGCGATCCCGGCGATTCCGGTGGTTGGCCTGGTGTTGGTGCTCGCGGTGGACTGGTTCATGGGCATCGGCCGGGCGCTGACCAACCTGATCGGCAACTGCGTTGCCACCGTGGCCATCGCCCGCTGGGAGAAAGACATAGACATCCAGCGCGCGAACAAGGTGCTTTCCGGTCAGGTGGGTTATACCTTCCAGCCGAGAAAACCGGTCGCGCCGGCGCACCAGCAGGAATTTTGAATTAAGTGGGAGCCTGCCAGACGGCGGGCTCCCCTGCCTTTATCCATGGAGCAAACCGTGATTACCACTTCAACGGTCGTCAATTCAGTCGTAGAAAAACTTCGGGCCGCACTGGCCCGTGGTCAGTGGCGCTCCGGCGAGATGTTGCCGGGCCAGCGTGAACTGGCCGAACAACTGGGCATCAGCCGTCCGAGCCTGCGCGAAGCCGTGATCGTGCTGGAAACCCTCGGCCTGGTGCGCTCGATGCCGGGCAAAGGCGTGGTGGTGCTCGACGCCCACCTCGGCGACAGCCAAAGCCACGACAGCGCAGTGGCCGGCGCGAGCCTGGAAGACGTGCTGCAGCTGCGCTACACCCTTGAGCCGTTCATCGTCGGTCTGGTGGCGCAGTCGATCAGCAGCAAGGAAGTCGGGCAACTGCGCCTGACCCTGATGGACATGCGCGAAGCGCTGGAAGCCAACGACGCCGAGGCCGGGGTCAACGCCTACATCGCCTTCCACGAAGAATTGTTCACGCTGACGTCCAATCCGATTTTCCAGAGCGTGGTGCAGCAGACCAGTAACGCACTCAAGCAAAGCGCGCAAGTGCTGCGCAACTCGCCGGAACACCTGGCCGAGCGCTTGGAAGAAAACGAAGCCGTGGTGCGCGCCATCCGTAGCAAGAACAGCGCCCAGGCCAGTGCCGAAATGCGTCGGCACATCCTTCGCGAAGGACGGCGAATGGGCATCGAATTGAACATACCGGAAGACAACCTCGGCAGTTAAAACCATTGGAACCGGAGACCGGCCATGAACAGCTTCGCTTCACCGCAGACGCTTGTTGCCCTGCCCTTTCCCAACCGGGAGGAGAATCTGTATTCACGGGTTTTCGATGCGATTCTCGAACAGCGCCTTGATGCGGGCAGTCGTTTTACCGAAGAAAGCCTGGCGCAGGTGTTCAACGCTCGACGCGGTGATATCCGGGGTGTACTGACGCGATTGGCTCATCAGCAGATCATCGTCCTTCGGGCAAATCATCGGCCCCGTGTCGCTGCGCTCAATGTCGAGCAGGTCCGGCAAACGCTGCATGCACGGCGGCTGGCCGAGATCACGCTGGTGCGGTTGGCCTGTCAGCACCCGTGCCCGCACGCGTTAAAACGCCTGGGAGCGTTGATCGACAGCGAGCGCGAAAGTACCCAGCGTGGTTCGGCGATTCGGTTGTCGGGGGAATTTCATTTACAACTGGCGAAAATGGCGGGGAATGCTCCTTTGGCGCATTTTCTGGACAGTCTGGTGCCGCTGACTGCGTTGGCCGTTGCGCAGTTTGATGGCTGGCTGGAGGGTTATTGCGATTGGCAGGTGCATCAGCGGGTTTTGACGGCGGTGGAGCGTGGCGATGAGGAGATGGCGGTCGCCTTGCTGAATCAGCATCTGGATCATTTGGGAGCGGTGTTGCTGAGCTCTGGGCCGACTCTCAGCCAGAATCGTGTTGCCGGGTAAATCGCCATCGCGAGCAGGCTCACGCCTACAATTGGAATGCATTCCCCTGTAGAAGTGAGCCTGCTCGCGAAGAGGCTCTTTCAGCCACCGAAAATATCAGGGCTGCGCCGCCACCCGCGCAAATCCCTCACGAATCTTCTCTTCCGGCAAATCATCGGCAATAAACACGATCACACTTTCCCGCGCCTCGCCCTCTGCCCATTCCGTGTCCCAGTCGAATCCGTACAACTTCAGGACACCCTGGAACACCATGCGTCGCGGCTCGCCAGCAATGTTCAACACGCCTTTGTAGCGCAGCAACTGCTTGCCGTGATCCTCCAGCAGCTCATTCATGAACTCGCTGAGTTTGTCGATATCCAGTGGCTTGTCGGTGCGCAGCACCAGGCTGGAGATGCGGTCGATGGACGGCGCTTTGCTCACCGGACGCAAACTCACGCCACCGCCGAGGTCGGCATTCAGGTTAAAACCACGCACGTCGAGCAATTCGGCCAGGTCGATCTGGCCGTGATCGACCACGCGGATCGGTGCACGCCGGTTGATGCGGGTCAGACGCTCACTCAATGCGGTGAACGTCGGCTCGTCCACCAGATCGCGTTTGCTCACCAGCAAGCGGTCGGCGAAACCGATTTGCGCCTGGGCGATGGTTTGGGTCAGGTGAGTCTCGGCGTGCGCCGCGTCCACCAGGGTGATGATGCCGTCGAGGATGTAGCGCTCGCGCAGCTCTTCATCGATGAAGAAGGTTTGCGCCACCGGCGCCGGATCGGCCAGCCCGGTGCATTCGATCACCAGACGGTCGAAGGCGATGTCGCCGCTGTCCAGGCGTTCGAGCAACAGGTACAGCGCTTTGGTGAGGTCGGTGTGGATGGTGCAGCAGACACAGCCGTTGGACAGCGTCATGACTTGTACCGGCTCGTCGCCCAACAGCTGGGTGTCGATACCGGCATCACTGAATTCGTTTTCGATCACGGCGATTTTCAGCCCGTGCTCGGCTTTGAGCAGGTGGCGCAACAGCGTGGTCTTGCCAGCGCCGAGGAAGCCGCTGAGGATTGTTACCGGGATGGGAGAGGACAAACTGGATCTCCTGACTCACAAAATTAAAGTATCAACACAAAACAACTGTGGGAGCGAGCTTGCTCGCGATAGCGGCTTAACATTCAACATCACTGTTGATTGAAATTCCGCCATCGCGAGCAAGCTCGCTCCCACAGGTATTGCTGTTAAGCCGACAACCGGATCAACAGCACTTCGGCCCACCCTTGCCACCGTAACGAGCTTCCTGGCGTTCGCGGAAGAACATCTCGTAGCTCATCACCGGTTTGTCCGGGTGTTTGGTTTGCATATGCTCGACGTAGTTGTCGTAGTCGGGCATGCCGACCATCAGGCGCGCGGCCTGACCGAGGTATTTACCGAGGCGACTCAGGTCATTGAACATGCTTGCAATCCTCGATTACGCGTCCGGCAGGGCCTGGAATGGCGCTTCTTTATCCGTACGCTCTTTGGTACCCCAGGCGGCAATGCCGACCTTGAGTGCGTAGAACAGGATACTGAAGACCACGAACAGGAACAGCGCTGTCAGCGTTGCGTTGGTGTAGGCATTGAAGATCACGTGCTGCATCTGCGTGATGTCCTTGGCCGGGGCAAGGAGCTGACCATTGGCCAGCGCATCGCTGTATTTCTTCGCCAGCGACAGGAAGCCGATGGCCGGATTAGCGTCGAACAGCTTGATGAAACCCGCCGTCACGGTGCAGATCAGCAGCCAGACGGCCGGCAGCATGGTCACCCAGATATAGCGTTGGCGTTTCATTTTGATCAGCACAACGGTTGCCAGCATCAGCGCGATACCAGCCAGCATCTGGTTGGAGATACCGAACAGCGGCCACAAGGTGTTGATCCCGCCCAACGGGTCGATCACGCCTTGGTAGAGCAACCAGCCCCACATCGCCACACAACCGCCGGTGGCGATCAGGTTGGCGGTCCAGGACTCGGTACGGCGCAAGGCCGGCACGAAGGAGCCGAGCAAATCCTGGAGCATGAAGCGACCGGCACGGGTACCGGCATCGACCGCCGTCAGGATGAACAGCGCTTCGAACAGGATCGCGAAGTGGTACCAGAACGCCATGGTGTTTTCACCCGGCAGGACACTGTGCAGGATCTGCGCGATCCCCACCGCCAGGGTCGGTGCGCCACCGGCACGGGCCAGGATAGTGGTTTCACCAATGTCATGGGCCACCGCTTGCAGGGCTTCCGGGGTAATCGCAAAGCCCCAGCTGCTGACGGTTTGCGCGACCGCTACGATGTCACCACCAACTACGGCAGCCGGGCTGTTCATCGCGAAGTACACGCCCGGCTCGATCACCGAGGCGGCAACCATGGCCATGATGGCCACGAAGGATTCCATCAACATCGCGCCGTAACCGATGTAACGGGAATTGACTTCGTTATCCAGCAGCTTCGGCGTGGTGCCGGAAGAGATCAGCGCGTGGAAACCCGAGACCGCGCCACAGGCGATGGTGATGAACAGGAACGGGAACAGACCACCCTTCCACACCGGACCGGTGCCGTCGATGAACTGGGTCAGCGCGGGCATTTTCAGCTCGGGCATGGTCACTAGAATGCCGATCGCCAAGGCCACGATGGTGCCGATTTTCAGGAACGTCGACAGGTAGTCACGGGGTGCCAGGATCAGCCACACCGGCAGTACCGCCGCGACAAAACCGTAGCCGACCAGCATCCAGGTGATCTGGATCCCGGTGAAACTGAACGCCTTGGCCCAGACCGGATCAGCGGCAATCTGCCCACCGAGCCAGATCGAACCGAGCAGCAACGCCACGCCGACCACGGAGATTTCGCCAATGCGACCCGGACGGATGTAGCGCATGTAGATGCCCATGAACATCGCAATCGGGATGGTCGCCATCACCGTGAAAATGCCCCACGGGCTTTCGGCCAGGGCTTTCACCACGATCAGCGCCAGCACCGCGAGGATGATGATCATGATCAGAAAGCAGCCAAACAGCGCGATAGTGCCGGGGATACGGCCCATTTCTTCGCGGACCATGTCGCCCAGGGACCGGCCATTGCGGCGGGTCGACATGAACAACACCATGAAGTCCTGAACCGCACCGGCCAGCACCACGCCGGCAATCAGCCACAATGTGCCGGGCAGATACCCCATCTGCGCCGCCAACACCGGCCCGACCAGCGGCCCCGCGCCAGCAATGGCCGCGAAGTGGTGACCGAAGAGGATGTGCTTGTTGGTCGGAACGTAGTCCAGACCGTCATTATTGAGTACGGCGGGGGTGGCCCGTCGCGGGTCGAGTTGCATCACATTGGTGGCGATGAACAGACTGTAGTAGCGATACGCAACCAGATAAATGGCCACGGCAGCGACTACAATCCACAGGGCGTTGATCGCCTCACCTCGGCGCAATGCCACCACACCAAGGGCGCACGCACCGACGATTGCCAGCAGCAGCCAGGGTAAATGGCGTAGCAGGCTATTATTATTTTTCATTTTATGATTCCAGCCAGAGTGGACAAGAAAGACAGCCACCCCGAGTTTAGCTCCCCTGACGGCAAAGGCCATACCCCGACATTGGTCTAGACGCCTGCCCGCGCTGGCAGGCTTTAACAATGCAGGTCTATAGTCAGCGTACCTTTCCGAGGATTGCGCCATGAGCGAACACGCAGCCGACCGCCGTCGCTTCAAACGTATCGCGTTCGACGCCCAAACCGAACTGGGCCAGGACGAATACATCTGGCAGGTGAAGTTGATTGATCTGTCGCTCAAGGGGCTGTTGGTCGAGAAGCCCGAGCCATGGCTGGGCAATCGGGAGCATCACTTTTGCGTTGATGTTCATCTGACGCCTGAAGTCGCGATCAAGATGGATGTACTACTGACCCACGATGACCATGGCCAGCTCGGCTTCGTCTGCAAACACATCAGCCTGGAATCGATTGAACGCCTACGGCGGTTGATCGAATTGAATCTAGGGGATCCGCAAGAGCTGGAACGCGAGCTGGGCGCCCTGATCGAAGTTTGAACCCACGACAAATCCACTAATGTAGGAGCCGGGCTTGCCCGCGATAGCGACTTCACTGTCAACATCATCGTTGAATGACAAGTCGCTATCGCGGGCAAGCCCGGCTCCTACATCTATGGTTACTCGAACAGTGCGTCGAGGGCCTGCTCCAGACGGGTAACGGCAATAATCTGCAAACCCGGCGGCGCCTCTTTCGGCGCATTGCCCTTGGGCACGATGGCGCGCTTGAAGCCGTGCTTGGCGGCTTCTTTCAGGCGTTCCTGACCGCTTGGCACCGGGCGCACTTCGCCGGACAGGCCGACTTCGCCAAACACCAGCAGATCATGTGGCAATGGCCGGTTGCGCAAACTGGACATGACCGCCGCCATCAAGGCCAGATCAGACGCGGTCTCCAACACCTTCACACCACCGACCACGTTGAGAAACACGTCCTGATCGTGGGTCGGAATGCCGCCATGACGGTGCAGAACCGCCAGCAACATCGCCAGGCGATTCTGATCCAGCCCCAGCGTGACCCGGCGCGGGTTGGCCAAATGGCTGTCATCCACCAGGGCCTGGACTTCCACCAGCATGGGCCGCGTCCCTTCCCACGTCGCCATGACCACACTGCCAGGGACTTCCTCCTGAGCGCGTGTGAGAAAAATCGCCGACGGGTTAGAGACTTCTTTCAGACCCTTGTCCGTCATGCCGAACACACCCAATTCGTTGACCGCGCCGAAACGGTTTTTGACCGCTCGCAGCAAACGCAAACGCCCATCGGATTCGCCTTCGAAATACAGCACGGTATCAACCATGTGCTCCAGCACACGGGGACCGGCCAGGGCGCCTTCCTTGGTTACGTGACCAACGAGGAAAATCGCGGTGCCACTCTGCTTGGCATACCGCACCAGCAAGGCCGCACTCTCGCGAACCTGGGAGACGCCACCCGGGGCCGATTGCAGTTGTTCGGTGAAGATCGTCTGGATCGAGTCGATCACCATGACCTTGGGTTTTTCCACCCGGGCCGTGGCGATGATGGTTTCGATGCAGGTTTCGGTCATCACTCGCAGTTGGTCCTGCGGCAAGCCCAGCCGGCGGGCACGCATGGCCACTTGTTGCTGCGATTCTTCGCCGGTGACGTACAGCGCCGGCATGCTCTTGGCGAGGTTGCACAAGGTTTGCAACAGGATGGTCGATTTACCGATGCCCGGGTCACCGCCGATCAGCACCACCGAACCGTCGACCAAGCCCCCACCCAACACTCGATCGAGTTCACTGGAGGCTGTGGAAAAGCGCGGGATTTCCTCGACACTGACTTCGGCCAGGGTCTTGATCTGGGCCTGTTGGCCAGTCCAGCCGGTGCGACCGCTCGGGGCGGCGGCACCACCGCTTTCCACCATGGTTTCGGTCAGCGTGTTCCAGGCCCCGCACTCGCCGCACTGGCCGGCCCACTTGGGGAAGGTTGAGCCACACTCGGTGCAGCCGTACATGCGCTTGGCCTTGGCCATCTGAACTCCCGGCAAAAACCACGATGATAGCTCAGCTGACGCCGATCAGCGCGGCGCGGCGATACGGATTTCGCCGCTGGCCAGACGCGTGGCACTGTTGCCCAATGGATCTTCGGCCTCCAGGTCCGCACCTTTGGCCTTGAGTGCGTCGAGCAGTTCGGCACGCTTGAACAATCCGGCGTACATCGCAGCCGTTTGCCCCGCGCCGTTGCGTTGGTCGGGGCTGCAATTGGCCAATAGTAAAGTCCGGGCAATCTGTACTTCCCCTTTGAAAATCGCCCCCATCAATGCCGTGTTGCCTCGCTGGTCCTGAGCACAGGCATCCGCGCCGGCGGCGAGCAAACGCTCTACTGCGGCGGTCTGGCCGTGATAGGCCGCCAGGATCAGCGCGGTGTAGCCCTTGCTGTCGCGGGTATCGAGTGAGTAGCCAGCCTCAATGAACGTGTCGAGCATGGGCACATCGCCACGGCGGGCGGCGTCGAAGTAGTAATCCTGCAGTTGAGCAGACAGCGCCGCAGAGTCGTCGGGTGTGGTGGAAAAGGCACTGGTCGAGAGCAACGCCAGCCACACAAACAGATAAATACGCATCGCAAACTCCTTGGCCCGACGGGACCTCATCGGAGGTCCCGCATTTCAGGCAAACGCCGTCAGTCGACCAGGTTGGCCGCCAGCGCCTTGACCCGGCTCAAGTCACCCTTGGCCACCTTGGTCACGCCGGTCCCGTATTCCGGGTCGGCTTTGTACAGGAACGACAGAATGATGTGCTTGCTCTCGTCATCGGTTGTCGCGAGCGAACCGCCAAAACTCTCGATAAGGTCGTTCCGCTCCTTTTTACTGAAGGAGCGATACAGATCACCGGCCTGCTTGAAGTTTTGCTCGCGCGGGATCTTCGCCTGCTGGGTGCTGCCCGTCAGCGCCGATGGGCTGTAACGCGCGGTTTGCGGCTCGTCGCGGGGCATCAAACGGCTTGGCTGATAGTTCACGCCTGTGGTGCTGTGACCGATGTTCATCGCACCGTCCTGATTGCCGTTATTCACGGCAACTTTTGGCGCATTGATCGGCAACTGAAGTGCATTGGCACCCAGGCGATAGAGTTGAGTATCGGCATAGGAGAACACTCGCCCTTGCAATAAGCGATCTTCCGAAGGTTCGATACCGGGAACCAGATTGGCCGGAGCCATCGCCACTTGTTCGGTTTCCTGGAAGACATTCGAAGGATTACGATCCAGGATCATTTGTCCAACTTTTCGTTCAGGAACTCCAGGCCAGATCTTCGTCGCATCCAATGGATCGAAATCAAACTTGTACAAATCTTGAGAGCTCACAACCTGAACGTACAAGTCCCATTTCGGAAAGTCACCCTTGTTAATATGAGCAACCAAATCATTGGTCATATGACTGTAATCTTTTCCTTGAACTTTCGACACCAACTCAGGATCGAGATTATTAATCCCCTGCAAACTCTTCCAGTGAAACTTCACGTAATGCACATCGCCTTTGGCATTAACTAACTTGTACGCATGCACACCGTTTCCATCCATCTCCCGATAACTGGCCGGTGTACCCGAGTTGGAATACAACTCGGTCAGGGTGCGAGTGGCTTCAGGGACATGGGAGAAGAAATCAAATCGCCGCGAATCATCGTCGAGGTTGGTGCGTGGGTCGGGTTTGAACGCGTGGACCATGTCTGGAAACTTGATCGCATCACGGATGAAGAAAGTCGGGAAATTGTTTCCCACCAGGTCCCAGTTGCCGTCGGCGGTGTAGAACTTGGTAGCGAAACCACGAGGGTCGCGCAGGGTTTCCGGCGAATGGTTGCCATGAACGACGGCGGAGAATCGCACGAACACCGGTGTGCTCTGACCGCCAGCAAACACTTTCGCCTTGGTCAGGTCGCTCAGGTCATTGGTCACGGTGAAGGTGCCGTGGGCGCCAGTGCCACGAGCATGCACCACACGTTCAGGAATGCGTTCACGGTCAAAGCGCTGCAGCTTCTGGATCAGTTGCACGTCCTGCAACAACACCGGGCCTGTGGCACCTGCCGTTTGTGAGTTCTGGTTATCGCCCACGGCAGCGCCATTATCACGGGTCAAGTTGGCAGCATGGACGGAGAAGGACAGCAGGCTGGCGGTTAAAACGCCAAGCGTACGCCAATGGGGAAAAGCCCCAAGGCCAAGTGTAGAAGTCATATCAGGTTCCTCTGTTTTCAAGGCGCACTCCCAGTGCGCTGAACCGAGGCTAGAGGCCGAACCGGCAAAACTTAAATAGAAAAAACGCAACGTGATGATTCAGATATTTATGTCGCTAATCAGTCAGTTAGCGCGTATTTCGCGCGCGATTGCTGGCACTTTGCAAACTAATTGCCGGCAGACAGGTCGATAGTCACGAGCATTGTAATGAGGTGTTTCGAGCAAGAGCCGTTTTGCTGAATTACACTGCGTTCACCAACCTCATCTGTAACAAGGAATAACCTATGGGCGTGATAAGTGAGTTCAAGGCCTTCGCGGTCAAAGGTAATGTGATCGACATGGCCGTCGGTATCATCATCGGCGCCGCCTTCGGCAAGATCGTGACGTCGTTTGTCGGCGACGTGGTCATGCCGCCCATTGGCTTGCTGATCGGCGGTGTGGACTTCAGTGATCTGGCCATTACGCTCAAGGCTGCCGAAGGCAATGCCCCGGCCGTGGTGCTGGCCTACGGCAAATTCATCCAGAGCATGATTGACTTCATCATCGTCGCGTTCGCGATTTTCATGGGGATCAAAGCGATCAACCAACTGAAGCGCGAAGAGGCCGCGGCCCCGACGCTGCCGCCGGTTCCGACCAAGGAAGAAGAGTTGTTGAGCGAGATCCGCGATCTGCTCAAGGCCCAGAACGATCGGCCTTGAAGGCGGGTTGCAAACAGAAACGGCGCCCTTGAGGCGCCGTTTTTTTACCAGAAGTTTTCCACCGCCACCTGGCCTGGGCGTCGGCTGAGGCTCAGGTGCATGTCCCGCTGCTTGAGCAGCTTGCGCGTGTCATCGATCATCTGCGGATTACCGCAGAGCATGACCCGCGAATGCTCGGGCGTCAGCGCCACGCCTGCTGCCCGCTCCAGCTCGCCATTTTCAATCAGCGTGGTGATTCGTCCGTTCAGGGCGCCTGGGTGTTGTTCGCGAGTGACGGTGGCGATGAACTGCAATTTGTGAGCGTTTTCGGCCAGATAATCGCGCTGTCCCAACTCGGCGATCAACGCCTGATACGCCAATTCCCGGGCCTCACGCACGCTGTAGACGAGGATAATGCGTTCGTATTTCTCCCACACTTCGAAGTCCTGCAGGATCGACAGGAACGGGGCAATGCCGGTGCCTGTGGATAACAACCAGAGGTCACGTCCATCGACAAAGCGGTCCGGGGTCAAATAACCAAAGGCCTGGCGGTCCACCAGCAACGTATCACCCACCTTCAGTCGACTCAGCTCGCTGGTGAACTCACCGCCTGGCACCACGATGGAGAAGAACTCGAGAAATTCGTCATGGGGTGACGACACCATTGAATAGGCTCGCCAGACCGTAGTGCCATCGGCCTTGGTGACACCTAGCCGGGCGAACTGCCCGGCCCTGAAGCGAAAGCCCGGATCTCTCGTGGCTCGCAGCGTAAACAGGTTTGGGGTCAACGGCTGGACGTCGAGCAAGGTTTGGCGAGTGTATTTTTCGGCACTGGCGGTCATGGGACGCTCCATTGAACTGATATCACCAGTGTCGCGCAAAGCAGGCGATGTAAACACCGACGATTTGTAGTGTCTTTGGTATTAGATCCATCGTTAGTTGTACAGCTGCTTTTATATTGTCGATGACATGACTAAAACTTGTACAAAAAACAATGCATAGAATGATATACGCCCCGCGAAAAGAGTTTCATGAGCCTGAGCAGCTAAGAACCAGATATGCACTTTCGATAATGTTAAAGAGCAAAAAAATTGCAGCACATTTGTAGGATTACTCCTACACTCTGGGCGTGTTGGATCCTGGATCCAATTTGCACCCCCCAAGATAGCCGCATGGAGTTGCTGCAATGAAGATGTGGAAGGAGTCACAGCTAAAACAGATACTTGAAGCCAAGGAAGTTAAGCCCGCCTATGAGACTTCGCTCATACTGGCTCAGGATCTTGGCTTCAATTTCTGTGCTTTTTCAATTACATCCCCCGCAGTTTTGCTTAATCAAGACACGGTAAGTTTTAACAATTACCCCGTCGATTGGAACACGGCATATGAACATGACCAATTAGGTGACACAGACCCAATACTGGCTCATTGCAATCATTCAGAGTTGCCAATTCTTTGGGAGGATGAGCTCTTCTCAAAGGTCCCTCAGCTGAGGCAGGCGCAAAAACAACAAGGCTTGCAGTATGGTTGGTCACAATCGATTCATGACGACAGCGGTCTGCGCAGCATGTTTAGCCTGGCCAGAAGCAACAGCCCGATCACTGCCGATGAATGGTATGCACATCTGGCCTACGCCATTTTAATCAACCGCCATTTGCATGGGCTCGTGGCAAAAAAGCTGGATCACCGCCTGGCGATTGCATGCACACCCCGGTTGTCGACGCGTGAAATCGAAATCATGAAATTGTCGGCCGACGGCAAGACGGCCTATGAATGTTCCAAAATCCTGAGCATCAGTGAACGCACCATCAATTATCATGTGCAAAGCTGCATCCATAAATTTGGGGTGAACAACAAGATTGCAGCCGTGATAAAGGCTGTGAGGGTCGGCGCTATCTGAATCCAATCAGTACGAAGAAAACCCACGGGTAATCCAACCGAAAAAAACGTACCATTTGCGGCCCCCTGAGTGATGTCGTATATAACTTCACGACGCCGTGCACTCGGCCGGTCCCGCCTGCTACAACGCCTCCGGCCGTGGGACACCACACCCGTTGACTACCCAGAGCCCCGCCTCATGCCCCTGCTCGAAACACCCTTCGCCCAACTCGACCTGATCCGTCAGCCAGAACAGCAGAACGAACCGCTGCAAGCGTTCGATGCCGCCGACGAATACCTGCTCAACCACCTGGCCGAACAACAGCCCTCGGCCGAAACTCGGGTACTGGTGTTGAACGACAGTTTTGGTGCATTGGCCGCCAGCCTCGCGGGCAAGGTCCGGGTGATCAGCAGTGGTGATTCGTTCCTCGCCTTTCAGGGACTGGAAAAAAATCTGATCCGTAACGGCCAGGCGTTTGACGCCGTACCGAGCGTGCCCGCCAGCGACGTGTTCAGCGGCCCGTTTGACCGGGTATTGATCCGGGTGCCGAAAACCCTGGCGTTGCTGGAAGAACAACTGATTCGCCTGCAAGGCCAACTGGCGCCAGGCGCGCAGGTGATTGCCGCGGCGATGATCAAGCACCTGCCACGTGCTGCCGGTGATCTGCTAGAACGCTACGTCGGCCCGGTACAGGCCTCCCTGGCAGTGAAAAAGGCCCGGCTATTGATCGCCACACCTGAAGCAAAAGACCCGGTCGTGTCCCCCTACCCTTCGCGTTATCAGCTTGATGAGCCGGCCATTGAACTGCTGAACCACGCCAATGTGTTCTGCCGCGAAGGGCTGGACATCGGCACCCGGGCCTTTCTGCCGCACCTGCCAAAAAACCTCGGCACCGCGCGAGTCGCCGATCTCGGTTGCGGTAACGGCGTGTTGGCCATTGCCAGTGCGCTGCAAAACCCCGAGGCGCAGTACACGCTGGTGGACGAGTCGTTCATGGCGGTTCAATCGTCTGCCGAAAACTGGCGCGCGGCGCTGGGCGACAGAGCGGTCATTGTGCGGGCCGGCGACGGGCTGGCCGGGCAGGAAGCTCAATCCCTGGACGTGGTGTTGTGCAATCCGCCGTTCCATCAACAACAGGTCGTCGGCGACTTTCTCGCCTGGCGCATGTTCCAGCAGGCCCGCGAGGCGCTAGTGGTGGGTGGCGCGCTGTATATCGTCGGCAATCGTCACCTGGGTTACCACAGCAAGCTCGCACGGCTGTTCCGCGGCGTCGAACAAGTGGCTGCCACGCCAAAATTCGTGATTCTCAAAGCCCGCAAATAAACCGGGGCAAAAAAAACCCTCCGCGCAGGAGGGTTGTGAATCCGTGCCTCCAAGGCGACGGGATGGGATCTTCAGTGTGTAGTCAGGCCTGCCGCATTCATGAACATGCGCATCAGACTGGCCACGATAAACAGGGCGCCGACGCTACCGACCCAGATCAGGACCAGCCATCCAAGCCGCTGCAACAGCGGTTTTTTTTCGGCTTCTTCAATGTCGTGCAGGGAATGTTTACCGGTCATTACAACAATCCTCAGGTAGATCGATGGCGCCAGTGAGGGCGCCATCGCGAGCACGCTCGCTCCTACAGTGTCAGTGATAACCGTCTTCGTGGGTGACCTTGCCGCGGAACACGTAGTAGCTCCAGAAGGTGTAGCCCAGGATGAACGGGATGATGAACAGCGTGCCCACCAGCATGAAGCCCTGACTTTGCGGCGGTGCGGCGGCGTCCCAGATCGAGATCGACGGTGGCACGATGTTCGGCCACAGGCTGATGCCCAGACCGCTATAGCCGAGGAAGATCAGCACCAGCGTCAGCAGGAACGGCGTGTAGTGCGCATTGCGGGCGACGGCGCGGATCAAGCCATACATGGTCACCAGCACCAGAATCGGCACCGGCATGAACCAGAACAGATTGGGCAGCGTGAACCAGCGGGCGGCGATTTCAGCGTGGGCCAAGGGTGTCCAGATGCTGACAATACCGATCACCGCCAACACCACGAAGGCCAGCGGCCGTGCCAGGTTGTGCATTTGCTCCTGCAGCTTGCCCTCGGTCTTCATGATCAACCACGTGCAACCAAGCAGTGCATACGCCACCACCAGTGCCACGCCGCAGAACAGAGTGAACGGTGTCAGCCAGTCCAGCGAACCACCGGCAAACTGGCGATTGACCACCGGCAATCCATCAATGAAGGCGCCCAACGCCACCCCCTGAAAGAAGGTCGCGGTGATGGAGCCGCCGATGAAAGCCTTGTCCCAGAGGTGGCGCTTGTGGTCCTTGGCCTTGAAGCGAAACTCAAAAGCCACGCCCCGGAAGATCAGCCCGATCAGCATCAGGATCAGCGGCAGGTACAACGCCGAAAGCACCACCGAATAGGCCAGCGGGAAGGCACCAAACAACGCGGCGCCGCCCAGTACCAGCCAGGTTTCGTTACCGTCCCAGACCGGGGCGACCGTGTTCATCATCACATCACGGTCGGTCTTGCCCGGGATGAACGGGAAGAGAATCCCGATCCCCAGGTCGAAGCCGTCCATGACCACGTACATCATGATGCCGAAGATGATAATCACGGCCCAGATCAGCGGAAGATCAATACCCATGACTCAAATCTCCTTGGTCAGGCTGTGGTCACTGTCGGCGTCATCATCGTCAGCGGCGGACAGCGGACGGGCCGGTGTGCGTTTCTTGCCAGGCCCACCTTCGCTGGTTTCCTTGCCTTCGTCGATCTTCGGCCCTTTGCGCACCAGGCGCATCATGTAGCCCAGGCCGGCACCGAACAGCGCGAAATACACCACCACAAACAGAATCAACGTGATGCTCATCTGCATGAAACTATGGTTGGAAGAAGCATCCGCCGTGCGCATCAGTCCGTAGACCACCCACGGCTGACGGCCGATTTCAGTGGTAAACCAACCCGCGAGGATCGCGATCAGGCCCGACGGCCCCATCCACAACGCCAGGTAAAGGAACGGTCGCGAGGTATAGAGCTTGTCGCGCTTGCGCAGCCACAGGCTCCACAACCCGGTGAATATCATCAGGAAACCCAGGCCGACCATGATCCGGAACGACCAGAACACGATGGTCGAATTGGGCCGGTCTTCAGGCGGGAATTCCTTGAGCGCAGGGACTTGTTTGTCCAGCGAGTGGGTGAGGATCAGGCTGCCCAGATACGGAATCTCGACGGCAAATCGGGTTTTCTCGGCTTTCATGTCCGGCCAGCCGAACAGGATCAACGGGGTCGGTTCGTCGCCGATGTTTTCCCAATGACCTTCGATCGCGGCAATTTTCGCCGGCTGATGCTTGAGCGTGTTGAGGCCGTGGAAGTCACCGATGACCGCCTGAATCGGCGCAACGATCAAGGCCATCCACATGGCCATCGACAACATGGTGCGGATCGCCGGGTTGTCCTTGCCGCGCAGCAAGTGCCAGGCCGCCGAAGAGCCGACGAAGAAGGCGGTGGCAACGAACGCCGCCGTCGCCATGTGCATCAGGCGGTACGGGAACGAAGGGTTGAAGATCACCGCCAGCCAGTCGGTGGGGATCACCTGACCGTTAACGATTTCGAAACCCTGCGGCGTCTGCATCCAGCTGTTCGAGGCGAGGATCCAGAAGGTCGAGATCAGCGTGCCAATAGCCACCATGACCGTGGCAAAGAAGTGCAGCTTGCGCCCGACCTTGTTCCAGCCAAACAGCATGACCCCAAGGAAACCGGCTTCGAGGAAGAACGCCGTCAACACCTCGTAGGTCAGCAACGGCCCGGTAACCGATCCGGCAAAGTCCGAAAAACGGCTCCAGTTGGTGCCGAACTGATACGCCATCACCAGCCCGGAGACCACCCCCATGCCGAAATTGACGGCAAAGATCTTCGACCAGAAGTGATACAGGTCGCGGTAGGTGTCGTTATGGGTTTTCAGCCACAGACCTTCGAGTACCGCCAGGTAACTCGCCAGGCCAATGGTGATGGCCGGGAACAGGATGTGAAACGAGATGGTAAACGCGAACTGCATTCGGGCGAGATCAAGTGCCTCTAAACCGAACATAAGTCTTCCTCTGTCAGTTAATACGGCTGCTGGCTGGAAGCCTGCACCCAACGGCCCCCACGGGTATGGAGTGCGGCGAATTCGAATTCGTTCTTTTTATTGAAAGCCTCACAACGCAGGGAAGTCTGGCCTGATGGCCGCCGGATCAATTCCTGGTGGGGTTTTGATCTGGATCAATCAACGTTGAAAGAGTAGTCCCATTTCCGGGGATGAACCGCGTGGTCTTTTGCCGCGTGACAAGTTGCCTCATGGCTATCGTTACAGGCAGATACATTTCCCCTGCGGGAGCGAGCTTGCTCGCGAAGCGCGTGTGCCAGGCAGCTCGGTATCGAGGGATAGGCCGCCATCGCGAGCAGCCTGCTCCCACAGAGGAATCAGGTGTTTTTACGATCGATGTCTAGCTAAGTATATTTTCTGTGGCTGCAACTTCTGGTTACAGGTTGGTGATAACCTCGCCCTTCCCCTCTCCCAGATTTCCCCGCAGATGCCCAGCCAAGAGCCCTTGCTGTTACGTCATCACCGCCCCTTCATCGCGTTCTGGCTGGCTCGGGTGTTTACCGCCAGCGGTTTTCAGATGCTCACCGTGGCCATTGGCTGGAACCTGTACCAGTTAACCGGCAACGTGCTCGATCTGGGCCTGGTGGGGTTGGTGGAATTTGCCCCGCGCGTGCTGTTCATGCTGCACACGGGGCACGTCGCGGACCGCTATGACCGGCGCAAAGTCGCGGCGATCTGCCAGTCGCTGCAAGCGTTGATCGCCCTGTCGCTGGCCATCGGCAGCGCCACCGATCATGTCACCCGGGAAATGATCTTTATCCTCGCGTTCTTGCTCGGTGCTGCGCGCTCCTTCGAAATGCCCACCACTCAAGCCCTGTTGCCGAGCATCGTGCCCAGCGCGCTGTTTCCCCGTGCGGTGGCCGCCGCGCAATCCGCGCAGCAGTCAGCCACTATCGTCGCCCCGGCGCTCGGCGGTTTGCTCTACGCCTTCGGCAGCGTCTGGGTGTATGGCCCGACCGTAATCCTCTACATCATTGCCTGCGGGTTGATGCTCAACTTGCCGGCCCGGCAAACGCCGTTGAACAAGGGCAAGGCGACGCTGGATTCGCTGCTGGCGGGTATCCGCTTCATTCGCAGTCGCCCGGACATTCTCGGGGCAATTTCTCTGGACCTGTTTGCGGTCTTGCTCGGCGGCGCGACGGCGCTGCTGCCGGTGTTTGCCAAGGACATCCTGCTGACCGGCCCGTGGGGGCTTGGCCTGCTGCGGTCTGCGCCGGCCGTCGGCGCGCTGTTGATGTCGCTATTCCTGGCGCGGTTTGCGGTTGAGCGCAACGTCGGACGGGTGATGTTCACCGCCGTCGGTGTGTTCGGCGTCGCCACCATCGCCTTCGGCCTGTCGACCTCGTTCTGGTTCTCGCTTGCAGTGCTGGTGGTGCTGGGCGCAGCCGACATGATCAGCATGGTGATCCGCGCCTCGTTCGTGCAGCTGGAAACCCCGGACGAAATGCGCGGCCGGGTCAGCGCCGTGAACGGCCTGTTCATCGGTGCATCGAATCAGTTGGGCGAATTCGAATCCGGGCTGACCGCCCACTGGTTCGGTACCGTGCCGGCGGTGGTCATGGGCGGGATCGGCACGCTGGTGGTAACCGGGGCCTGGGTGAAACTGTTCCCGACCTTGGCCAATCGCGACCGCATGCATGTGCCGCTGGAGGAAGTGAAGGTCTGAAGCAGGTGCCTGGCACAAATTTGCCGACCAGTTGCACTAACTAGATACCGCAACAGGTGTAATGTATCGCCTTACACTTGCCCCATGATCAAATCCTTTCGGCACAAGGGCCTTCGTGGCCTCTATGAAACAGGTTCGACTCGAGGGATTCGTGTAGACCATGCAAAGCGTCTGTCTCGGATACTTCAGTTCATGGACCGCGCAACGCTACCCGGCGATCTAGACCTTCCGGGATGGCGACTGCATCCACTCAGAGGAGAGTTGGCCGAATTCTGGTCGCTGAGTTGTTTCAGGGAACTGGCGAGTTGTTTTTCGGTTTATCGGTTCAGATATCGAACTGGTCGATTATCTGGACTACCACTGACAGGAGGCAGGCAATGCCCATGCACAACCCGCCACACCCTGGCGAAACACTCTTGATGGATGTGTTACCCGAACTCGGCATCAGCGTCACGGAACTCGCCCGCCATCTGGGTTTTGCACGACCGCACCTTTCTCGGGTTCTGCATGGCCACGCCCCCATCAGTCCGGATCTGGCCGTGCGTCTGGAGCGGGCGGGGATTGGCAAGGCTCGCATGTGGCTAGGGGTTCAGACTGATTACGATCTCTGGCAAGCAGAACAGCGCGAACAGCCGGCGATCAAGCCCATCGCCATCCACGCCTGACATATCCTCACGCCAGCATCTCCCCCGCCACCGCCATGCGCGTGGCCTTGCCGCAGAGTTGTTCCACCAGCGTCAGGGCAAATGCCAAAGCGGCCCCGGAACCCTGGGCGGTCACGCAGTTGCCGTCGACCACCACCGGTTGGTCGATGAAGTTGCAACCTGACAACTGATGACTGGCGGAGGGCAGGCAGGTCATGCGTCGCTGACGCAATACGCCGAAGTGCTGCAGCGCGACCGCCGGGGCTTCAGCGATGCCGGCGAACAGGCGCCCGGCGGCGGCCTGATCCTTGATCAGTTGTTGCAGGGGTTGATGGGCCGCCAGGTGTTGCGCGCCCACGGCGCCGCCCGGAAGGGCGATCAGGTCGAACGGCTGGGCCAGCAAGTCCACCAGCATGGCATCGGCCGTCAGCCGGGTTCCACGGGCGCAGGTGAGCATGCGCCGCCCCTCGATGCTGGCCACCACCACTTCAACGTTGGCGCGGCGCAACACATCGATCAGGGTCACTGTTTGCAGGTCGTCGATGCCCTCGGCGAGGGTAATCAAAGCTCTAAAGGTCATGGGGACAGTCCACAGGGTGATCTTTAAAGCGTAGTCAGCTTTCCTGACGCTTGTTCGAGTGCAGCCGTTACTTGATGTAAAGCTGGGTCGACATCTTATCGCTCGGCGCATTAATCGAGGTGTTGCTGAACGTGAAGGTCCCGTCCTGCTTGCCCGCAAGATTGAAGATATACAGATAACCGACCGTTTTTGCCCCGGGTGTGCAATCAGTCAGGTTGCCGGTCTGAAAGGCACATACCGGCGACCGGGTGCCGTCCACTTCAAAACCATCCAGCGCGACATGTGGACTATTACTGCCGTAACCGATTTCCAGCACATAGACCTTGATGCTCGGACCACTATGATCGCAACGCGTCTCGGTCTGCCCTTCGGCAATGTTTTCAAAGCCACAGACCGGCGATTCAACCTTAACCACTTTCAACTGGCTCAATCGCGGCGCCATCGCAGCCGAGGCGTTTTGTGCCCCCAGCAACAAGGCCATCACGACGCCAATGACGGCAATCACACGCGTTTTCATGCAATACATAACGACCCCCAAAACCAGCGCGCAGTATGGCTCACTTCGCTTGACGGCAAAACATCGACGACGATCGCAGCCATCAGCAGCCATAACCCCACGCGGCTGGTATGATGCGCGGCTTTTTCCGGCCCACAGTAATTTCCCAGGCGCGTTCAGTGGTCTGTGCTTTGCTGTTGAGGTCGATACATTCACGGCGCCGGGCGCGCCACGGGGAGCAGACATGCTGGAAAGGCTGTTTCAACTCAAGGCACACAACACCAACGTGCGGACCGAGATTCTGGCGGGCGTCACGACTTTCTTGGCCATGGCCTACATTCTGTTCGTCAACCCGAGCATTCTCGGCGAAACCGGCATGGACAAGGGCGCGGTGTTCGTCGCCACCTGTCTGGCCGCGGCGATTGGTTCCACGATCATGGGCCTGATCGCCAACTACCCGATCGCGCTGGCGCCGGGCATGGGCTTGAACGCCTTCTTCACCTATACCGTGGTCCTGCACATGGGCCACACCTGGCAAGTGGCGCTGGGTGCGGTGTTTATCTCGGCGGTGTGCTTCTTCATGCTGTCGATCTTCCGTATCCGTGAATGGATCATCAACAGCATCCCGCTGCCGCTGCGCTCGGCGATTGCCGCCGGTATCGGCCTGTTCCTGGCGCTGATTGCCCTGCACAACGCCGGCATCGTGGTCAGCAACCCGGCGACCATGGTCGGCCTCGGTGATCTGAAACAACCAGCCCCGATCCTCGCGACCCTGGGTTTTGCCCTGATCGTTGCCCTCGAAGCCCTGGCCGTACGCGGCGCCGTGCTGATCGGCATTCTGGCGGTGACCATCATTTCGATCTTGATGGGCTTCACCCCTTTCGGCGGCGTGATGTCGATGCCACCGTCGCTGGCCCCAACCTTCATGCAACTGGACATCAAAGGCGCACTGGACATCGGTCTGGTCAGCGTGATTTTCGCTTTCCTGTTTGTCGATCTGTTCGACAACTCCGGCACTCTGATCGGCGTCGCCAAACGCGCCGGCCTGATGGACAAGAACGGCCACATGCCGAAAATGGGTCGCGCCCTGATCGCCGACAGCACCGCGGCCATGGCCGGTTCGCTGCTGGGCACCTCGACCACCACCAGCTACATCGAGTCCGCAGCCGGCGTGAGTGCGGGCGGCCGCACCGGCCTGACCGCCGTCGTGGTGGCGATCCTGTTCCTGCTGGCACTGTTTTTCTCGCCATTGGCGTCCAGCGTCCCGGCCTTCGCCACGGCACCGGCACTGCTGTTCGTCGCCGTACTGATGACCTCCGGCCTGGCCGAAATAGACTGGGACGACATCACCGTTGCCGCACCGGTGGTGATCACCGCGCTGGCCATGCCGTTCACTTATTCGATCGCTAATGGCATCGCCTTCGGTTTCATTTCCTGGACCGCCATCAAGCTGATGTCCGGTCGTGGCCGTGAGCTGAACCCGGCGCTGGTGATCCTGTCGATTCTGTTCGTGATCAAGTTGGGTTGGTTCAACGCATGACTTTTGATACCCAGGCCTACGCCGTTCAGCTCGAAGAAAAGGTCACGCGCCTGCGTGACCTCCTGGCCCCGTTCGATGCGCCAGAACCTGCGGTGTACGACTCTCCGCTGCAAAACTTCCGCCTGCGCGCTGAATTCCGCCTGTGGCGTGAAGGTGGTGAGCGGCACTACGCGATGTTTTCCCAGGAAGACAAACGTACGCCGATCCTGATCGAAGAGTTTCCGATCGCCAGCCTGCGCATCAACGAACTGATGCCGAAGCTCAAAGCCGCCTGGAAAGCCAGTGCGGCCCTGAGCCACAAGTTGTTCCAGGTGGAGTTCCTGACCACCCTGTCCGGCGATGCGATGATCACCCTGTGCTATCACCGCCCGCTGGACGAGCACTGGCATGCGGCGGCCACGAAACTGGCCACGGACCTGAACGTGAGCATCATCGGTCGCTCAAAAGGCAAACGCGAAGTGATCGGTCACGATTACGTGGTTGAGCAGCTCGAAGTCGGCGGCCGTACTTTCAGCTATCGCCAGCCGGAAGGCGCATTCACCCAGCCCAACGGCACCGTGAACCGGAAGATGCTCAACTGGGCTTACGACGCGTTGGGTGATCGCCCGGACGACTTGCTCGAACTGTACTGCGGCAACGGCAACTTCACCCTGCCGCTCGCGACCCGCGTACGCAAAGTGCTGGCCACCGAAATCAGCAAGACCTCGGTCAATGCAGCGCTGAGCAACCTCAGCGAAAACGCGGTGGATAACGTCACCCTGGTGCGACTCTCCGCCGAAGAGCTGACCGAAGCGCTGAACGAAGTCCGCCCGTTCCGCCGCCTGCATGGTATCGACCTCAAGAGCTACGAGTTCGGTAGCGTGTTCGTCGACCCGCCCCGCGCCGGCATGGACCCGGACACCTGCGAGCTGACCCGACGTTTCGACAACATCCTCTACATTTCCTGCAACCCGGAAACACTGGCGGCGAACATCGCCCAGTTGCACGACACGCATCGCATCACTCAGTGCGCGATGTTTGACCAGTTCCCGTGGACCCATCACATGGAATCCGGGGTGTTGTTGACCCGTCGTTGAGAGCTGTTGCCGATACAAATGAGCCGTCATGACGACGGCTTTTTTGTAGGCGAATCAAAGTGCCGCATCTACCTTGCGCGGTCGCCCGCCCTTTTTGCCATTGGCCCGCGCAGCCTCGGCCTTGGCGACGCTGCTCTGGCGCCCATTGCGTGAGGCGATGACTGAAGACGCCATGTCCATCAATGGCTTGCTCGCTGAAATCAGGCCGGCGATGGACACCTGCAAATCACTGCCTTCATGGCAGAGCGCGGTTCCCGCAAAGCCAACCCTCAAGTCGGCGAAATCCTCATCGTCAAAGCCATCAAACTCCGGGTAGTTCTTCGCCGGCAGGAGCACGCCACTACCGTCCTCAAAACTGATGACCAGGCAATGTCCGGTCCAGCTCACGGCTCTCGCATTCAAACCGCTGCGACGGCTCAACTCGCCTCGCTCAATGGCCTGTTCCAATGTTTCTTCGGTGACGGGGCGATCCGCCTGAATGCTCGCCTGTATGGTTTTCATAATTCGATTTCCACTCCCTCGGCAGCCCCCGTCAGGGATAACAGCGTCTTGTTAACTTCGGGCTCGTAACTGGCCGAGCCAATCAGGTAAGTCGTGCTGGCGAGTCGTTTCATCACGACCACTTCATTGCTCTCCCAATCCCACAACTGATTATCGAGGCAGGCGGTACACAATTTTCGCCACCAGAGGCCACGCGCTCGCTGTAAATGCGCCGGTTGCCGCAGCGCCTGGCGCAATCCTTCCAGCACTGCTGAAGGGGGGCGCTGCGGATGAGGAACGACGTCCCAAAGCTCCACGCCGTTGTGCCAGAAACTGAATTTGAAGCGTGCGCTCCATGTCTGTGCATCGACATGGACATGCGGCGGGCAATGTTGATCGCGCAACATGATGACCAATGAAAAGTCCTTAAAGCGACATACGTTCATGCAACCCATCCGTTAGGTTATAGAGTGCAAAGATTCTCCATTCCTTGAAGAACCCGGCAATTGGCGATTGATCCGTTTGACGATCGACTCGGTTTTGAGCCTAGCCCTTGAACGTTTTTTGACTCGCCTATGACGGCGGCAAAATAGTAAGCAATCCTTTCACTGCTCTCACAAAAAAAAGCCGCCTACGCCGGTCAAGCACTGCCACGGCGATTTCATCTACAGTGACGCCATTCAGTCCTCATTTGATCCCCGGTGTAATCAATCATGCAGCGTGTCTTCGATGATCTTCAGTTGGGCAGCATCGAGCTGTTTTGCCTCGCCGCCGAGGCCGGCAGCTTTACGGCCGCCGCACTGGTGGCGGGCGTGACACCAGCCGCGGTCAGCCGCTCGGTATCGCGCATGGAAGAGCG
The DNA here is from genome assembly GCF_054668435.1 of Pseudomonas sp. S2_B07. Taxonomy (NCBI): domain Bacteria; kingdom Pseudomonadati; phylum Pseudomonadota; class Gammaproteobacteria; order Pseudomonadales; family Pseudomonadaceae; genus Pseudomonas; species Pseudomonas sp. S2_B07. Next base: position 4,552,458 of record NZ_CP162769.1, on the reverse strand, counting down.
TCTGGGCGTGCGGCTGTTTGCGCGTACCACCCGCAGTGTGAAGTTGACCGACAGCGGTCGTCGTTACTACGAAGAATGTCGTCAGGCTCTGGCGCAGCTGGTCGAGGCTCAGCGCGAGGTCATGGGCCAGCAGCAGCAACCGTCTGGCACCTTGCGCATCAGCATTCCCACGACTTATGCGCACCACCGGATCTTGCCGTTGCTGCCAGCCTTTCGGGCGCGTTTTCCCGACGTGAAGGTCGAGTCGCACATCAGCAATCGCAATATTGATTTCGTCGGCGAAGGTTACGACATGGCGATTCGCGTACGGGCCATTCCGGACTCCGGCCTGATCGCCCGGCATCTGGAGGACGCCGCGCTTGTGATGATTGCCAGTCCCGATTACCTCAAGCGTGCAGGTGTCCCCCAAACACTCGAAGACTTGGCGCAGCACGAATGCATCCAATACGAACTGCCCAGCAGCGGTCGGCGGATCGCCTGGCTGTTCAATGACAACGGCACACCTCGGGAGATTCTGGCCGAGGGCAGTCTCAGTTGCTCTGACGATGTGCTGGGTGGCGTGACCCTGGCCAAACACGGGGCGGGGTTGTTTCAGACGTACCGGTTTATCGTCGAAAACGAACTGGCCGATGGCTCGCTGGTGGAAGTATTGAAGCCTTACAGCGGCCGCTCGCGACCGTTCACGTTGCTGTATCCGCAAAGCCGTCATGTGCCCCTGAGGTTGCGCGCCTTTATCGATTTCCTGGTGGAGCATCTGCCGCGATAAACAGCGAAATCGTCCGATCACCGCACACAAATCCCCTTCGAGACGTCTCTTCAATTGACCTAATTAACCAGCTAGTACAATTTGTCTCCACAGGCTGAAACCTAGAGCCGATTCCAAAAATAATAAGTGGAGAGACCCTTGATGCCCCCTATCGTTCTGGTGCTCAACGGCCCGAACCTGAACCTGCTCGGCACCCGTGAACCGGCGACTTATGGCCACGAAACCCTGGCAGACATTTCGGCGCTGTGCGCACGCGCTGCTGAAGAATTCGGCCTGGCCGTGGAGTTCCGCCAGACCAACCACGAAGGTGAATTGCTCGACTGGATTCACGCCGCTCGCGGTCGTTGCGCCGGGATTGTCATCAATCCAGCCGCGTGGACCCACACCTCGGTGGCGATTCGCGACGCCCTCGTCGCCAGCGAACTGCCCGTGATCGAAGTCCACCTGTCGAACGTCCATGCTCGCGAGCCTTTCCGGCATCACTCGTTTGTCTCGGCCATCGCCACCGCGGTGATGGCCGGTTTCGGCAGCCACGGCTATCGCCTGGCGCTGGAACATTTCAGTCTGAAATTGAAGGGGTGAACACGATGGCTCAGCACAACACTGTATTGGCCGGGCTGATCGGCGCCGGGATTCAAGCCTCGCGCACACCGGCGCTGCACGAGCACGAAGGCGAAGCGCAGGGCATGCGCTACCTCTATCGCCTGATCGACCTGGATCAATTGAAGCTCGACAGCAGTGCCCTGCCCGACCTGTTGATGGCGGCCGAACGAATGAACTTCACCGGGCTGAACATCACCTTCCCGTGCAAGCAGGCGATCATCCCGTTGCTTGACGAACTGTCGCCGGAAGCCCGCGGCATCGGCGCGGTGAACACGGTGGTGTTGAAGGACGGTAAACGCATCGGCCATAACACCGATTGCCTGGGTTTTGCCGAAGGATTTCGCCGTGGCTTGAAGGACGCTGCCCGTGAGCGCGTCGTACAAATGGGCGCTGGTGGCGCCGGCGCGGCAGTGGCCCACGCGTTGTTGAGCGAAGGCGTACAACTGCTGAGTATTTTTGACGTGGAGCCAAGCCGCGCGCAGGCGCTGGCAGACAATCTCAATCAACACTTCGGGGCTGGCCGGGCGGTGGCCGGGCACGATCTGCCGAGCACGTTGAGCCTGGCTGATGGTTTGGTAAACACCACGCCCATGGGCATGAAAAAACTGCCGGGCATGCCAGTGCCGGTCGAGTTGCTTCGCTCAGCCTTGTGGGTGGCGGAGATCGTTTACTTCCCGCTGGAAACCGAACTGCTGCGCAACGCCCGCGCGCTCGGTTGCCGCACGCTGGACGGCGGCAACATGGCGGTGTTTCAGGCGGTGAAGGCGTTTGAATTGTTCAGCAACGTGGTGCCGGATGCGCAGCGAATGCTCGCGCACTTTCAGAGCATGAACGACTGAGGGGATGCGGTGAGGGGCTGCAGTGAAGGGAAAGCCCCCTCACCTGATATCAGGCTTGCAAGTAACGCAACACCGACTCGCAAATCATCGCCCGATGCCGCTGCTTGATGGCTTCGTCCGGCAAATCGATCTGGAAGATCTCCCCGAAGGTATGACGGTTCGACACGCGATAGAAGCAGAACGAACTGATCAGCAGATGCACATCCAGCGCCACTAGCCCTGCACGGAACAAACCCTCCTCGGCACCGCGACGCAGAATTTCGCCCAGTGCGTCGAGAATCGTATTGTTCATGGCCTTGATCGCATCGGAGCGCTTCACGTATTCGGCATTGTGAATGTTCTCGATGCTGACGATACGCACGAAATCGACGTTGTGATCGTGGTGGTCGAAGGTGAACTCCACCAGGCGACGAATCGCCTCCACCGGCCCCAGTTCGGTCAGGTGCAAGCGGTTTTCAGTGTTGCGAATATCACCGTAGAGCTTTTCCAGCACCTCGACGTAGAGCTGTTCCTTACTGCCGAAGTAGTAATAGATCATGCGTTTGGAGGTGTGGATACGCTCGGCGATTGCATCGACCCGAGCACCGGAAAGCCCCTGTTGGACGAACTCGACAATCGCCTCTTGAAGGATATTCTCGCGGGTCTTTTCCGGGTTGTTTTTGCGGCTCTTGCGGGGCTCGGCGATCAGTTCGGCGGGCACTGCGGAGCGTTCTGAAGTCATTGTCATTGCGGGCTCACGGCCATCACTGCACAAGCTGGCGATTATGGGCCGCTGCGCACAGTGAAGGAAGCCGCGCGGCAGCGGTTTGTCCCGGCGTTTACGATTTTGCTACAACTTGGCTTGACGAATGGCACCGCTGCGGGATTTGGCCATCGCTGCCAGTCGAACCGCGACGTTGGCCGCGCCATAACCGGCATAGCCGTTTTTGCGCTGAATGATTTCAAAGAAAAACCGCCCTTCGAACGGCTCGGTGTACACATGAAACAGTTCGCCACCCAGCGCATCGCGGTCGTACAGCACGTTGAAATACGCCAGCTCGCTGAGGAACTCGTCATCGAAGTCGAACCGCGCGGCGAGGTCATCGTAGTAATTGAGCGGGATGTCCAGCAACGGCACGCCCGCCTCTTTCGCACGGCTGACTTGCGCAAAGATGTCATCGCAATCAAACGCGATGTGATGCACACCGGAGCCGCGATAACTCGACAGCGCGTGTGAGATCGCGGTGTTGCGGTTCTCGGAAATGTTCAACGGCAAGCGAATAGAACTGTCGCGGCTGCGCAGTGCGCGGCTTTTTACCAGGCCATACGGGTCGGGCAGAACCACTTCGTCATCGGCTTCGAAATCCAGCAGGCTCTTATAGAACAGCACCCAACTGTCGAGGCTGTCGGCCGGCAATGCCATGGCCATGTGGTCGATACGCTTGAGGCCACCGCTGGCCACCGCCGCTGGGTTCAGATTGAAGTCGGTGCCGTAGACGTCGGCCTGCTGATCCACCAAATAGATCAGGCTACCGTCCGGTGCGCGCACCGCCGCCAATTCCAGTTCATTGGGCCCGACCAGCCCACGATACGGCTGGCCTTTATAAGCCACAGCTCGGGCTAGCGCGCTGCTGCTGTCCTTGACCCGCACGGCGGTGGCGCACAGCGAGGGGCCATGCGCTTCGAAAAAACTGTGGGCAAACGAATACGGTTCGGAGTTGAGGATCAGGTTGATATCGCCCTGACGCAGCAGGCTTACGCTCTTGGAGCGATGCTGCCCGGCCTTGACGAAACCCAGCCGCTCAAGCCAATGGGAGAGCTTGGCGCCGAGGCTTTCATCCACGGCAAATTCGAGAAATTCGACGCCGTTGTATTCGCTGGCCGTGGGTGTCTCGAACAGGATGTCGAGGTTGGGTGCCGGTTGAGCTTCCTGCGCCAGGCGTTGGCGGGTTTTCTCTTCCAGGTACAGCAACGAACGCAAACCGTCGGCGGCGTTGGCCCGGGGTGGCGCGGCACGGAAACCGTCGTTGAAGATTTCCAGCGACAGCGGGCCGGTGTAGCCACTCTTTATAATCGGCGCGAGGAACCCCGGCAGATCAAATTCGCCCTGGCCCGGGAAGCAGCGGAAATGCCGGCTCCACTCCAGCACGTCCATGGCGAGGATCGGTGCGTCGGCCATTTGCACGAAGAAGATCTTGTCGCCCGGAATCTCGGCGATGGCGCTCGGATCGCCCTTGAGCGACAGGGTGTGAAAGCTATCGAGCAAGACACCGAGGCTCGGATGATCGGCTTGGCGGACGATGTTCCACACCTGTTGATAAGTGTTCACATGCCGGCCCCAGGCCAGCGCTTCATAACCGATTCGCAGACCGCGCGCACCGGCGTTTTCGGCCAGCAGGCGCAGGTCATCGACGAGGATTTGTTCATCACCGATGGAATCGGCAGATGCATTGCTGCAGACCAGCACCAGGTCAGTGCCCAGTTCCTGCATCAAGTCAAATTTGCGCTCGGCGCGTTCCAGATTGCGCGAAAGCCGCTCACGGCGGCATCCCTCAAAATCCCGGAAGGGTTGGAACAGCGTGATCGCGATCCCGAGATCGGCGCACATCTGTTTGATTTCCCGTGGGCTACCGTCGTAGTAGAGAAGGTCGTTCTCGAAAATCTCCACCCCGTCAAAACCGGCGGCGGCAATGGCTTCGAGTTTTTCCGGCAGGGTACCGCTCAAGGACACGGTGGCAATGGAACGCTGCATGTTTCGACTCCCGGTGGTGGAGACAGTCTTGTTATCGAGATCGCACGCTTCGCTTTATGTCGCCGCAGGCTTCGCCAGCTGCTACAGGGTCTGCGTTTAGCTTGTGGGGAATTATTGGCTGGACGAACTCGCACAGCAATTTAAAGTGTACTACCCGGTTAGTTTTGTGTTCGATTATCGAACACAATGGCCATTGGTGAATTGACGATTTTTTGTCCACTGCGCAACATCGACTCCACATTGAGACCGGTCATGCATCGTCGGGCTCGGTTACCAAAGACACAGAACACCACATAAAAATAATCGGTGGACTACATGACTCCTTCTCAAAGTTCTCCCATGGAGCACGCCTCCATGACTCCTGCCAGCGGCGGCATCGGCGACAAGATCCGCGGCGCCATGGCGGTCGGCAAAACCCGTTGGGGCATGCTGGCGCTGGTGTTTTTCGCGACAACCCTGAACTACATCGATCGCGCCGCCCTCGGCGTCATGCAGCCCATCCTCGCCAAGGAAATGAGCTGGACGGCGATGGACTACGCCAACATCAACTTCTGGTTTCAGGTCGGCTACGCGATCGGTTTCGTGCTGCAAGGCCGGTTGATCGACCGGGTCGGCGTCAAGCGCGTGTTCTTCTGCGCCGTGCTGCTCTGGAGCATCGCTACCGGTGCCCACGGCCTCGCGACGTCGGCGGTAGGCTTCATGGTCTGCCGATTCATCCTTGGATTGACCGAAGCCGCCAACTACCCGGCCTGCGTGAAGACCACGCGGCTGTGGTTCCCGGCCGGCGAACGCGCCGTGGCCACCGGCATCTTCAACGCCGGGACCAACGTCGGCGCGATGTTCACCCCGATGTTGCTGCCACTGATCCTGCACGTATGGGGCTGGCAGGCCGCGTTCCTGTGCATGTCGGCACTGGGCGGGATCTGGTTGCTGTTCTGGGGTTTGAAATACTTCAACCCGGAAGATCATCCGAGCGTCAAACAATCGGAACTGGACTACATCCAGAACGAAGTCGAACCGGAACAAGCCCGCGTGCCGTTCTCGAAAATCCTGCGCATGCGCGGCACCTGGGCCTTCGCCCTCGCCTACTCAATGACCGCGCCGGTGTTCTGGTTCTACTTGTACTGGTTGCCGCCATTCCTCAATCAGCAATACAACCTGGGGATCAACGTGACCCAGATGGGGATTCCGCTGATCATCATCTACCTGACCGCCGACTTCGGCAGCGTCGGTGGCGGGATCCTCTCCTCGTTCCTGATCGGTCGCGGGGTCAATCCGATCAAGGCGCGGCTGATGTCGATGTTCCTGTTTGCCTGCTGCATCGTCGGCGTGATCATGGCGGCGGGTTCGAGCAGTCTGTGGGTCGCGGTGTTCGCCATCTCCCTGGCCATCGGCGCGCACCAGGCCTGGACCGCGAACATCTGGAGCCTGGTCATGGACTACACGCCTAAACACATGATGAGCACAGTGTTCGGTTTTGGCGGCATGTGCGCAGCCATCGGCGGGATGTTCATGACGCAGTTGGTCGGCCACATCCTGACCGTCACCCACAACAACTACACCGTGCTGTTCACCCTGATTCCGGCGATGTACTTCATTGCCCTGACCTGGATGTACTTCATGGCACCGCGCAAGATTCCTGCCGTCACCGAGTAATTGCCCTTCCCCCGGCAGGCCTGATTCCAGGCCTGCCTTTTTGTTTGTCCTACCGACGACTCTGTTGCCACGCCGCCGCCAACCCGCTGCAGCAAATCACCGCGATCCCGACCACCGTGGTCAGGGTCGGCGTGTGGGCAAACAGCAGCCAGCCCAGCAGACCGGCAAACACAATCTGGCAATAACCGAACGGCGCCAGCAACGCCGGCGCGGCGTAGCGAAACGCCTGAGTCAGAAACAAGTGAGCCGTCATCCCGCACGCGCCCAGCGCCACCATCATCAGTCCATGCCCAAGGCTCGGCACTTGCCAGAAGAACGGCACCAGCGCGCTCATCACCAGGGTGTTGCACAGGCCGGCGAAAAAGTTGCTGGTGGTCGGGCTGTCGATGTTGCTGAGCTTGCGGGTGAGCAATTGATAGAAGCAGAAAAACAACGCTGAGCAGAGCGGCAGCAGCACCGCGGGTGTGAACAGATCACCGCCGGGGTGGACGATGATCAACACGCCGGCGAATCCGCAAATCACCGCGATCCATTGGCCACGGGTGACGTGTTCCTTCAGCAACGGCACCGACAGCGCCGTGACCAGCACCGGCGCAAGAAAGTTGACCGCCGTGGCTTCAGCCAAGGGGATGTATTGCAAACCGGTGGTGAAAAACAGACTGGTGCCCAACAGGCACAACGCCCGCATCACTTGCAGCCATGGCCGTTTGGTTCGCAGCACGCGCAATCCGGATTGCGGCAGGAAAATTCCCGCCATCAACAAGGTGTGAACCACATAGCGAGCCCAGACCACCATGACGATCGGATAGAAACCGGAGAGGTATTTGGACAGGGCATCGTGACTGGAGAAAAGAAAGGTGGCGACGACGATCAGCAAAATCCCTTTGAAGGGCTGGTTTACGCCGGAGAGCGGAGTGCTGACGGTCATGGGGTTCCCTTGTGCCTGGCGAATTCCAATAATTTAGAACCTGGTTCCAGATTCCTATACAAGCATAGGCCGAAAGTGTTCGAACATCGCACGGTTTCCGGACGAACAGACATCCCAAATCAGCTGAACAACTCTGAAGCAAGGCTCGCCGCCGACAACTCTTCGGCATACCTCAACAACAGCGGCGCCAATTCATGCAACCGTGCGCCCGGCATACGCGCACTGGGCCCGGCGATGCTCAGCACCCCCATCACCCGCCCCTCGCTCGGGTGCCGCACCACGGCAGCGATCGCCGAGGTGCCCACCGCCGAACTCTCTTCAACCCAGGCATAACCCTGCTCGCGCGCCAGACGCAAACGCTCCAGCAGTTCAATGTTGGATCGCGGCGCATTCGGCCCCAGGTCTTTGGGCCGCTCACCGCCCTGGCGTTCGACCAGCGACAACGCCTCGGCATCGCTCATGCACGCCAGCCACGCGTGGCCCGACGCGGTGTAGAACAAGGGCGCATCGCGGCCCATGTCCGGGTCGTAACGCAGGCCGGACCGGGCACCTTGCGACTTGGCGATCCAGACCTGCCGCTCGCCTTCAATGACGCCCAGGCGCACCAGTTCGCCGGTCTCCTGCGCGAGGCGATCCAGCACTGGCTGCACGATATCGGCGCCGCTGCCCGAGAGATAACGAAACCCCATCGCCACCAGTTTGGTGGTCAGGTGATAGCGCAGGTTCTCTGGATTCTGTCGCACATAGCCCAGCCGTATCAGCTCGGCAAGCAAGCGGTGGGTCGCGCTTTTCGGGATGTCCAGTTGTTCCGCCAGCGCCTGCATCGGCACACCGCGAGGGTCACTGGTAAGGCTTTCCAGCACACTGAAAACACGTTCGATCTGACTGCCGGCCATGGGAGGTTCCACATACAATTTGCCTGATTCTAGAAGACGAACCCGGTAATGCGAAATCTGGAACTCGACGATCGACAGGTTGATTCGATAAAAACCCGGCGCCTGACGGAATTCGATAGGGAGTCCACGTTCATACAAGTCTGGAATACGGCTGGCGATTGCCGGCAATAGCCGAAACCCGGACGATCGGACTGGCGCCGCTCCGCCACACCAGCAACACTCATCCCCACGGACAATCAGAGGATTCCCACATGCTATGGAAAAAAGGCCGACGCAGCGACAACGTGGTGGACGCCCGTGGTGATGATGTCGGCGGCGGCGGTGGCGGGATGCGTTTTGGTGGCGGCAAGGGCCTGAGCCTGACCGCGATCATCCTGATTGTCGGGATTGGCTGGATCACCGGCCAGGATCCGTTGCAGATCCTCGGACAACTCACCGGCCAAATGAGCGAGCAGTCGGCGCCCGCCACCAATCAAACGCGCAAGGCGCCACCGGCCAATGATGAAGGTGCCGAATTCGTGCGCTCGATCCTCGGCGATACCGAAGACACCTGGGGCCAGATTTTCCAGCAGGCCGGTAAGCAATATAAGAACCAGACCCTGGTGCTGTTCAGCAATCGCGTCAATTCCGCCTGCGGTCTGGCAACGTCGGCGACCGGTCCGTTCTATTGCCCGGCCGACCAGAAAGTCTACCTGGACATGGCATTCTTCCAGGAAATGTCACAACGTTTCTCCGCCGCCGGTGACTTCGCCCAGGCCTACGTGATCGCTCACGAAGTCGGACACCACGTTCAGACTTTACTCGGCGTATCGGCGAAAATTCAGACCGCTCGCGCCCAAGGCCGCCAAATGGAAGGCGACGGGGGGTTACTCGTGCGTCAGGAACTTCAGGCCGATTGCCTGGCCGGAGTCTGGGCCAACAATGCACAAAAGCGTCTGAACTGGCTGGAACCAGGCGACATCGAAGAAGCCCTGAACGCCGCCAATGCCATCGGCGACGACCGCTTGCAACAGCAAGGTCAGGGGCGCGTGGTACCGGACTCGTTTACCCATGGAACGTCAGCGCAAAGGGTGCGCTGGTTTAAAACCGGATTTGCACAAGGCCAGGTGGGCCAGTGCGATACCTTTGCGGCGAAAAACCTGTAAATGAAAAAGTGGCTGTTAGCTGTACTGTTTACCTGCGCAAGTACCCAAGCCGCCGAACATGCGGTCAAAGAACTCAGCCCCGGCCGGCTGTTGCTCAAAGAAGGCGAGATGGCGGTGAGCCTCGGCGCCGCGCCGGCCAAAATCGAACGCGTGCTGATCATCATCCACGGCCGTCTGCGCAACGCTGGAACCTACCGCCAGAGCGCCGAGCAGGCGGCTGAACTGGCAGGACAAAGCCAGACCACGCTGGTCATCGCCCCACAGTTTCTCAATGAAACCGATGTCGCCCTGCACCCCGTGGCGGACAGCGTCCTGCGCTGGCAGGGCGACGACTGGATGGCCGGCGGTTTATCCACAGCCCCGTTTGCACTGAGTTCCTTTGGGGCGCTGGATCAGATCATTGCGAGAGTCAGCGACCGCCAACAGTTTCCGGACGTGAAACAAATCGTCATCGCCGGTCACTCCGGGGGGGCCCAGGTGGTTCAACGCTATGCCTTGCTGGCTCACGATCAACCCGCGCTTAGCGCTGCCGGCGTGAAAGTCCTTTATGTGGTCGCCAACCCCTCCTCGTACGCGTATTTCGATGAGCGACGGCCCGTGGCGTTCGATCACGCGAAATGCCCTGGTTTCAACCGCTGGAAATATGGCCTGACGGATTTGCCCCTTTATGCCAGTGGGCAAACGGCACCACAGATTGAAGGCAACTACGTCAAACGTGACGTGACGTATCTGCTCGGGCAGCAAGACACCGACCCGCAGCAACCGGCGCTGGACAAGGGATGCGAGGCTGAAGCCCAGGGCACTAACCGGCTGGCTCGCGGGCATTTTTACTTTGATTATTTGCTGCGTCGTAATCCGCGAGGGGTGAACCAGCGGCTGGTGGAAGTGCCGGGGGTTGGCCATAACGGGCAGGGGATGTTGACGTCGCCGGAGGGGCAGAAGGCTTTGTTTGGGCAGTGAGTTTTTTGATGCCTGAACGGACGCTTTCGCGAGCAGGCTAACTCCTACAGTAGATCTCTAGCGGACGCAGTTTTTGTATTCCATAGCGATCCCCTGTGGGAGTGAGCCTGCTCGCGAAGAGGCCCTCAAGCCAACAACATTTCCCGCAATGCCACACAGTCCGCCGCATGCCAATCCGTCAGTTCCGGCCACGGGTTATCCGGCAAATTCACCAACACCGTTCGCGCCCCCGCCGCGCGACCACAATCCAGATCAAAGCGGTAATCACCGACCATCACCATCTCGCTCGCCGGCACGTTCCAGGCCTCTGCCAATTTCAGCAAGCCACCGGGATGCGGCTTGGGCGGTGCTTCATCACGCCCCAGCACATCCTCCACGGCGAAACAGTCGGCCAGGCCGATGGCCTCCAGCGTCACATGCGCCAGCTCCCGGGCATTGCGCGTGAGAATGCCCAGGCGATAACCGCGCCCGGCCAACTCACGCACCAGCTCTACCGCACCGGGTGCCGGTTTCGACCCCAGTGCCAGATCACGTTCGTGCTCCAGCAGCCACGCATGTTTAGCCGCCGCTTCATCGGCCGGCAATGCGGCGAGGTGGGTCAGGATGTCGTCTTCGGCCGGGATCGCCAATGCCACGCGAATCGCCGCAAAGTCGTGCACAGCCACCGTCAGGGTGCCGTCCATGTCGAACACCCAATGACGCACCTCGGCCAGGCTCATGCCCAATCCTTGCGATGACGAATCAGGCCTTCCTGAGTGACCGAGGCCACCAGTTGTCCAGCACGGTTGAACACGCTGCCACGGTTAAAACCACGGGAATTACCGGCCCAAGGGCTGTCCATCGCATAGAGCAACCAGTCATCGGCGCGCAGATCCTGATGGAACCACAGCGCGTGATCGAGGCTGGCGACCTGCATGTCCTTGTTCCAGACCGTTTTGCCATGGGGCTGCATCGAAGTCACCAGCAGACCGAAGTCGGACGCATAGGCCAGCAAGTATTTGTGCAGCGCCGGCGAGTCGGCCAGGGCACCGTCGGCACGAAACCAGACGTACTTGACTGGGTCAGAGGGTAGCGGGTTGTAGGGATCTTTTTCGGTCACCGGGCGGAATTCGATCGGTTTCGGGCACAGCAGTTTTTCGCGCATGTGCTCAGGGATCAGGTGCGCATGCTGCTGGGTGAGTTCCAGTTCCGAAGGCAGGTTTTCCGGTCCGACCACAACCGGCATTTGGGCCTGGTGCTCAAAGCCTTTTTCGTCGTACTGGAACGAGGCGCTGCAGGTAAAAATCGGATTGCCCTTCTGGATCGCCGTCACCCGTCGCGTGCTGAAACTGCCGCCGTCGCGCACCCGATCCACCTGATAAACCACAGGCAATGCTGAATCGCCCGGACGCAGGAAATACCCGTGCATGGAATGCACATGCCGCGCTTCTTCTACCGTCTGACTGGCTGCCGACAGCGACTGACCGATCACCTGACCGCCGAACAACTGGCGAAAACCCAGGTCCTGGCTGCGGCCACGGAACAGGTTTTCTTCGATCGGTTCCAGGGTCAACAGGTCGACCAGATCATCCAACACTTGGCTCATTCAGGCTCTCCTCACGCAAAACATTGCCGCGCAGTCTTGGCTGCGACGGTCGATTCAGTTTCTGGCCAGGGCCAATAAGATGGGGGCCATTGTAAACGTCCGCGGCGGCTTATCCATGCAAGGTTTGCAGCCATTGTTCACGGGTGATGCGGTACAGCACATGGTGACGCAGGGGATGGCCGGCGGCGAGCTTCGGATGCTCGAAGTCATCGGCTGAATCATGGTGCATGCCGATCGCCTGCATGACTTTCTCGGAAGGCGTGTTGGATTGCGTGGTGAAGGACACGACTTCGGTCAGCCCCAACCGGTCAAACCCGCAACGCAGAGCGGTCCACGCGGCTTCACTGGCATACCCCAGGCCCCAATGCTCGCGGGCCAGGCGCCAGCCGATTTCGGTCGCCGGGGTGAATGGCGCATCGAAGCCCACCACACCCAGCCCGGTAAACCCGATGAACTGGCCGGTGTCCTTGCGTTGCAGCGCCCAGAGGCCGAAACCATGCTCGGCAAAATGCCCGCGAATGCGCCCGATCAGCGAGGCACTTTCCAGACGACTCAACGGCGCCGGAAAATAACGCATCACCTGTGGATCGGCACACATCGCCGCAAATTCCGGCAAATCCTCGTCGCGCCACTGCCGCAACAGCAGTCGCGCACTTTCGAGTTGCAGTATTGGCTCCATTGCGTTCCCCCGTTTCCATGCCGCAAGTCTACATCGCTGGTAGGATCCTTCTCTCATTCCTACATGAAATCATCATGCCGCTGCCGCTGATTTATCACGAAGACTACAGCCCCGAGTTTCCGGCGGACCACCGCTTCCCCATGGACAAGTTTCGCCTGTTGCGCGATCACCTGGTGGACAGCGGCCTGACCCGGGACGCCGATCTGCTGCGCCCGGAGCTCTGCCCCCCGGAGATTCTCGCCCTCGCCCATGACGCTGCCTATATCGAACGTTATATAAGTGGCGAGTTGTCCCGTGAAGACCAGCGGCGTCTCGGCCTGCCCTGGAGCGAAGCCCTGGCCCGGCGCACGGTGCGCGCGGTCGGAGGGTCGTTGCTGGCTGCGGAGCAGGCGCTGCAACACGGTTTGGCCTGTCACCTGGCCGGCGGCACCCATCACGCGCATTACGACTACCCGGCGGGCTTCTGCATCTTCAATGACCTGGCCGTGATCAGCCATTACCTGCTGGAAAGTGGCCGGGTGAATCGGGTGTTGATCTTCGATTGCGACGTGCATCAGGGCGACGGGACTGCGCGGATCCTGCACAACACCCCGGACGCGGTGACCGTTTCCCTGCACTGCGAAAAGAATTTTCCTGCACGCAAAGCCGAAAGTGACTGGGACATCCCGTTGCCCAAGGGCATGGGCGACACCGACTACCTGAAAGTGGTCGACGATGCGCTCAACTATTTGCTGCCGCTCTATCAACCGGACCTGGTGTTGTATGACGCCGGGGTCGATGTGCACAAGGACGACGCCCTGGGTTACTTGAAACTGACGGACGAAGGCGTGGCGGCGCGTGATGAAAGCGTGATGCGCCATTGCCTGGGCCGGGATATTCCAGTGGTCGGGGTGATTGGCGGCGGTTACAGCAAGGACCGCAAGGCGTTGGCGCGGCGGCACGGGATTCTGCATCACAGCGCGCAACGGGTGTGGCAGTCATCAGGTTGTCATTGAACCGTGAGTGTTTACCCACAATGCCTGTGGAACTGCCTGTGGATAACCTGAGTGAAACGGCCTACAGCCCTTACGGCGCATAGCCTACACTGCGGTGGTTGTTTTTTAACCAGGTCCTGAACACATAACAAATCCCCTCTGGGAGCGAGCTTGCTCGCGATAGCGGATTATCAGTAAACACTACGCTGACTGACCCACCGCTATCGCGAGCAAGCTCGCTCCCACAGGGATCTGTGCTGGTAGAATGCGCCGCTTATCCCGCCAAACCGCAGCGCACTCCATGACCCGATCCTCCACCGCCCTCCCCCCTCACGTCGCCATCATCGGTGGTGGCCCCGCCGGCCTGATGGCGGCTGAAGTGTTGAGCCAGGCCGGGATCAAGGTCGACCTGTACGACGGCATGCCCTCGGTGGGCCGCAAATTCCTGCTGGCCGGGGTTGGCGGCATGAACATCACCCACTCCGAAGCCTACCCGGCGTTTCTCTCGCGTTACGCCGAGCGCGCGCCACAGATTGCACCGCTACTGCGCGCCTTTGGCGCCGACGCGCTGTGCCAGTGGATTCATGACCTGGGCATCGAAACTTTTGTCGGCAGTTCCGGCCGGGTGTTCCCGACCGACATGAAAGCCGCGCCCTTGCTGCGTGCCTGGCTCAAACGCCTGCGCGACGCTGGCGTAGTTATCCACACCCGCCACCGCTGGCTCGGCTGGAATGCCGACGGCAGCCTGAAACTGTCGAGCCCCGACGGTGAAAAAAGCCTGACACCGGACGCCACCCTGCTGGCCCTCGGCGGCGGCAGTTGGTCGCGGCTCGGTTCGGATGGCGCGTGGAGGCTGCCGCTGGAACAACGCGGTGTAGGACTTGCGCCGTTGCAACCGAGTAATTGCGGCTTCGAGGTGCAGGCCTGGAGCGAATTGATGGTCAGTAAATTCGCCGGCGCGCCGCTGAAAAACATCGCTATCGGCCTCAATGACGACGTGCCGCGGCTCGGGGAATGCGTGATCACCGCGACCGGGATTGAAGGCAGTCTGATTTACGCCTTGTCGGCTCCGATCCGTGAGGCGATCAACCTCAACGGTTCCGCGACCATTCATCTGGACCTGCTGCCGGGCAAGCCTGTGGATAAAGTGCAGGCCGCGCTGAGCAAACCTCGCGGTTCACGCTCGATGTCCAAACACCTGCACAGTCAGCTGGGCCTTGATGGCGTGAAAGCCGCGTTGCTGCGCGAGCTGACACCGGCCGATTGCTTCAGCGACCCGGCGTTGCTGGCCAAAGCGATCAAGGCACTGCCGCTGACGCTGGTGAAAACCCGCCCGCTGGACGAAGCCATCAGCAGCGCCGGTGGTGTGACGTTCGAGTCGATGGATGAACGCTTGATGCTCAAGCAATTGCCTGGCGTGTTTTGCGCGGGGGAGATGCTGGATTGGGAAGCGCCGACGGGCGGCTATCTGCTGACCGCGTGTTTCGCCAGTGGGCGTGCGGCGGGGATGGGGATGGTGGAATGGCTCAGAAGCAGCGCCAAGTTTTAGCTACAAGCTGCAAGTTAATGGCTTTTAACTTGCAGCTTGTAGCTTGCAACTTATAGCTGCTGTTAAGGCTTACGCTTGCGCGGTCCAGTGTTGAACACCGGCACTTTACGCACTGGCTTGATCGAAGGCTCCGGCGCCGAAGCATCCCCGCTCTCGACCCACTTGCCCAAATTGCGTTTACCGCCACTGGAAGTCTTCGGTTTCTTCGGCTTTTTCGGTTTTTTCACCACCTGACCGCTGGCATCGGTGTCCGGCACGCGGTGCTCAGGTTCGAAGTCATGCTCCATCTGCCGAGGCAAAGTCTGACGGGTCAACGTCTCGATGGCCGACAGCAGATTCACTTCATCGGCGCACACCAGCGAAATCGCCTGCCCGGTGTTACCCGCACGGCCGGTACGCCCGATGCGGTGGATGTAATCCTCGGCCACGATCGGCAGGTCGAAGTTGACCACCAGCGGCAAATCTTCGATGTCCAGACCACGGGCCGCGACGTCAGTGGCGACCAGGATCTGCACTTCACTGGCCTTGAAACGGTCCAGTGCGCGCTGACGCGTCGCCTGCGGTTTGTCGCCGTGGATGCCGTCGGCATTGATGCCCAGGCCCTGGAGTTTTTCCACCAGCGCGTCGACACCGTTGCGGGTCTTGGCGAACACCAGCACCTGCTTCCATTTGCTTTTACGCAGCAAGTGAACGAACAGTTCCGGCTTGCGCTTCTTGTCGACCGTCACTACCCACTGCTTAACCGTGTTGGCCGCCACGTTACGCGGGCTGACTTCGATGCTCAGCGGATCGTTGAGCATCTGCCCGGCCAGGGTGCGGATCGCATCGGAGAACGTCGCCGAGAACAACAGCGTCTGGCGCTTCTTCGGCAGCGCCTTGTAAATGTTGCCCAGTTCCTCGGAAAAGCCCAGATCGAGCATACGATCGGCTTCGTCGAGCACCAGGGTTTGCAGCTGATTGAACTTGAGCGCGTTCTGGCGAAACAGGTCGAGCAAACGGCCCGGCGTGGCCACCAGCAGGTCGACGCCTTTGCGCAGCTTCATCATTTGCGGGTTGATGCTGACGCCGCCGTACACCGCATAAGTGCTCAGTGGCAGGTTCTCGGCGTACTGACGCACGGCTTCGTGGACTTGCTCCGCCAGTTCGCGGGTCGGCACCAGAATCAGTGCGCGCACCGAGTTGGCGGTGACTTTCGGCCCTTCCATGGCCAGCAATTGCAGGAGCGGCAACGCGAAACCGGCGGTCTTGCCAGTGCCGGTCTGGGCCGCAGCCATCAGGTCGCGACCGGCCAGCACCGCCGGAATGGCTTGCGCCTGAACCGGCGTCGGGGTCTGGTAGCCGAGCGTCTCGAGAGAGTGCAGCAAGGGTTCGATCAGGCCAAGGGTGGCGAAAGTCATGGGATTACCGTAGGAAAATTCAGCGCGGGTTTTTCAAAACAAGTGTGCAAAACAAGATGCAATGGCGCGCAGTTTACCCTAATTCACACGGGATTCTGTCGGCGCGACTACAGCCGTCTGCACAGGCGCCCGACGCCACTGTGGCAATCCGATCAACACCACAGCGCTGATGATCACCAGCATCGCCAGCCCTTCTTCGATTCCTATGGTCTCGCCCACAAACACAATCCCCAGCAATACCGCGACGGCCGGGTTGACGTAGGCATAACTGGTCGCCGCCGCGGGACGCACGTTTTTCAACAGGTACATGTAAGCGTTGAACGCGATGATCGAGCCGAAGAACGTCAGATACGCCAGGGCAGCCCAGCCTTCAATCGGCGGCATGGCTTGCAGATGCTCGCCGCTCACGACACTGCCGATCAGCAGCGCCACGCCGCCGACCAGCATTTCCACTGCGCTGGCCATCGCCCCCGCTGGCAACGGCACGTGTTTGCTCCAGACCGAACCGAACGCCCAGGAGGCCGCCGCGAACACCAGCAACAGCGCGCCCAACGGGCTCGACTGCAGGTTCGAACCGAGATTCAACATGGCAATGCCGATCAGCCCGAGCGCAATCCCGGCCCATTCGAGACGGGTATTTCGCGCCCCCAGAAATAGCCGAACAACAAAGTAAACAAGGGCACCGTCGCCACCGCCAATGCCGCCACACCGGAGGCCACCCCCATGTGTTCGGCGACACTGACGCCGCCGTTACCGCAGGCGAGCAACAAGATCCCGATCATGCCGGCCGCTTTCCACTGCGCCCACGTCGGTGCCGGCGCCCCACGCCAGCGCAGGAAGGCGTACATCAACGTCCCGGCGAGCACAAAACGGATTCCGGCGAGCAGCAACGGCGGCCAGTACTCAACGCCGATGCGGATCACCAGATAGGTCGAGCCCCAAATCACGTACAACGCGAAAAAGGCAGCGATCAAGGGTAAGGGAAAACGACGTAAGCCAGGCATGGGCAGCTCGATGACAGAACAATGTGAACAGCTATTCTAGAAAGGCCAAACGCTAAAAATAAGTTACAAAACCTGTTTATAGCGCCGGTACACTTTTCAAAACACGGAGATCAGCGCTATAAACCATGCTTTCGAAAGTCAGTCATTTTCAAGGTGTACGCCGATGGATAAATACGACCGCATGCTCCTCAGCGCCCTGCTGGAAAACGGTCGTGCGTCCTACGCCGACCTCGCGCGCAAGGTCAACCTGTCCGCCCCGGCCGTGGCCGAACGCGTGGCCAAGCTGGAAGCCAGCGGCGTGATTACCGGTTACCAGGCGAAAGTCGACATGGCCAAGCTCGGTTTGCCAATCCAGTGCGTGATCGAACTGCGCCTGAACCAGCACGGCAATCAAAAGGCCTACGACGACTTGATCAAAATCCCGCAATTGACCGAATGCCACCGGGTGACCGGCGATCCGTGCGTGATCATGCAAGCGGCAGTGGGCTCGATGCCGGAGCTGGAGGAGTTGATCAACCGGATTGCCAAGTTCGGGTTCAGCAAGACGTCGATTGTGCTGTCGAGTGCGATAGAGAAGCGCGTGCCGTTGGGGCACATCGAAGGCAATGGCAAAACAATCTAAAGCTGCAGGAGATCCCTTCCAGGAGCGAGCCTGCTCGCGATGGCGTCGTGTCAGCCGACATCAATGTAGCTGGAACACCGCAATCGGGAGCAGGCTCATTCCTACAGAGGGTTTGCGGTGGTATTAGAAGCCGCGATGGCGCTTGAGGTGTTCGTTGATCTTCGCCGCCGGCACTTTCTGCAAGCCGCACAGCAAATCATGGGACAACTCGCGCAAGCCATGCTTGCGCCGCAACTCTTCCATCAAATGCGTCGTCAGATTCGCCGCCATCTCCGCGTCAGCCATCGCCCGGTGAGCCTTGCCGGTATCGGGCAAGTTGGCGAACGTGGTGAGGGTGCCGAGCTTGTGATTGGGCGCTGCCGGCATCAGCCGACGGGCCAATAGCAGCGAGCAGGCAAAGTTCTGCAAACGCGTGCGCTTGATCCGCCCCAGCTCAAAGTCCCAGAACTTCTGGTCGAACGCCGCGTTGTGCGCCAGCAACGGCGTGATGCCGACGAACTCATTAACCTCGTTCATCACCTGCTCGGCCGACGGCGCGGTGCGCAGCATGGCATTGCTGATGCCGGTGAGTTGCTCGATGAAAGCCGGCACGCGCACGCCGGCGTTCATCAGGCTTTGGTAACGCTCGACGATGCGCCCCTGTTCAAGAATCACCACGGCAATTTCCGTGGCCCGGCAGCTGCTGCTCGGGGAGATCCCGGTGGTTTCAAAGTCGATGACTGCTATGCGTTCCAAACCTGTTTCAACTCCGTAAAAATCAATTCTTGAGCAGCAACGCGCCTTCGATCGGCACGTAGCGGCTGGCGGCGCGGATCAGCGAGTTGGCCGTGAGGCCCGGCACGCCGTAAGCCACCGCTTGCACCCCGTGCTTGCTGATGATGCGTTCCAGCAACATGTCGAAATCACCGTCACCGGAGGCCAGCACGATTTCGTCGACGTGATCGGCGGCGTCCATGATGTCGAGGGTGATGCCCACGTCCCAGTCGCCCTTGGCCGAACCGTCGCTGCGCTGGATGTAGGGCTTGAGCTTCACGGTGAAGCCGAGGTTGCGCAGGATCTGCTGAAACTGCTGCTGTTTGCTGTCGCCACGATCGATCGCATAGGCGTAGGCCTCGACGATCTCGCCCTGTTTGCTGATGTCAGCCCACAGCGCGGCGTAGTTGAAGTGGCAACCATAGGCCTGACGCACGGTGTAATAGAGGTTTTGGACATCGGCGAACACTGCGATTTTTTTCACCGCGGGTTTCCTCTTGGCGCACAGGCGCGCAGGCGAGATCAGGCACCTGGCCCGAAAAGTCGCCCAGTATGCCAGCCCGAAGGATTGTTCCGCGAATAATCGCCCCGGGGCACGGTCGCGCCCCGGACGAATGGCGTCTTAGACGAAGGAATCGTCGTCATCGCCGCCGAAAAATGACGAGCTGTCATCGCTGTAATCAGTGTCGGCAAAACCGCCCTGATCATTGGTGCTGTTGTCAGCCATACGCTGGTCATCGCCCCAACCGCCGTTGCTCTGGTCATTGACCTGCGCCGGCTCTTCCTTGATCACTTCAACCACTTCCGGCTGTTGATTGTGATGGAACAGGCTGCTGATGCCTTGTGCCAGCATCACGCCACCCGCGACACCGGCCGCGGTCTTCAACGCGCCACCGAGAAAACTGCTGCCCGCCGCCGGAGCTTGTTGCTGCGGGGCGTAGTTTTGTTGGGGCGGCGCGGCACCAAAATTCTGCTGCGGTGGCTGTGAATTGAACGATGGCCGTGCCGGTTCACGCCAGCCGCCCGTGGACGATGGGGCGCTCTGGGTCGGTGCGGGCTGTGGATCGCGGGCACTGCCACCGAAGATGCTCGACAAAAAGCCACCACCGCTTGGCGCCGGGGCCGCTGTCTGTGCCTTGGCCGCTTGCAGTTCGGCCTGCAATTGCTGCACTTGCTGGGTCAGTTGCTTGTTCTGTTCGTCAAGGCTCTTGATGGCAGCTTCCTGAACCAGGATCGCCTGGGTCATGAAATAGCCGGCCGCAGGCTGGCGAGTCAGGTGTTCCTTGATCCGCGCCTCAGCCAGGGCATCGCGCGGGGCTGAGTCCGTTTCGGCCTGTTGCAGCCGGGAAAACAGTCCATCGATCAGGGTTTGTTCTTCGCTGTTCATGGCGACCTCGTAGATTGCCGGGGAAAATCGTTGTCCTTTTCCAAAGAGGATAAGGTGCTCGACCTTAATGGAGGCTGAAACAAGTTGTTTCAATGAGCTTTACCTAACGTTTACGTTTGCGCCCCCAAGGGTTTGATCGGTTAAAGTGGACCACTGCTTCCAACCTGCGATACCGACTGATGAATCCGTTCGATGTACTGCGTGACTCCTTGTATTTCTTCAAACGCAATCTGGGGCAGATCGTGCAACTGTGCCTGCCGCTGGTGATCTTCGAGGCGCTGCTGCAACAAATTGTCGACCACTCCACCGAGCCGGACAGTTTTCCCGGCGTCAGTGTCATCGTCGGCTTGCTGGTTTATCCGCTGTACACCGCGGCCCTGATCCTGTTTCTCGACGCCCGCAGCCGCGGTGAATCGCCGCGCAACCGTGACCTGCTGACACGTTCGGCGTACCTGTGGCCGCGCTTCGCCCTGCTCACGGCACTTAACACCCTGTTGATCCTGCTCGGTCTGTCGCTGTACTTCCTGCCCGGTATCTATCTGATGGTGACCCTGGCCTTCGGCGAGTACCTGCTGGTGTTGCGTGGCATGGCCCCATTGGCGGCCATGAAAGAAAGCCTGCGCCTGACCCGCGGCCATTTCATGCGCATTCTGGTGTGCATCCTGTGTGTGATGGGTCCGCTTTGGGTGCTCAAGGGCGCCACCCTCGCGGTGTACCCGGACCCGCAAAACCCGGTGATTTCCCTGCTGATCGACAGCGCCCACAGCTTCCTGCAACTGTTCACCAGCGTGGTGTTGTTCCGCTTGTTCATGCTGATCGGCGATACGCCCGAGAAGATTGAGGGGCCGCTCTGACCGTGGGCTTCGGCTCCGGTCTCGGTTATGCTCGGGGCCACCTTTTGTAACGCTATAAGCCGAGCCATGACCCGTCTACTGCGCTACACCCTGCTGAGCCTGTTGATCGTGACCGGCGTGATCGCATTGCTGATTTACAACCTGACCTGGCGCCCCGACCCCAAGGAAGTGCTGCCGGTCAGTTGCACGACTCAAGCGCCCACCCTGGTACCCGGTCAGGCATTAAAAGTGATGACCTGGAACGTTCAGTACCTGGCGGGTAAACGCTATGTGTTCTGGAACGACCTCGCGCAGGGCGCCGATGAAAACCCCACCCCCGAAGACATGGCCTTCAGCCTCGACGAAGTGGCGCGGGTGATACGCGACGAAAACCCCGACATCGTGTTGTTGCAGGAGCTCGATGACAACGCCAAGACCAGCGATTACCAACACCAGTTCAAACTGCTGCAAGAGCGGGTCGCCGACCTGTATCCGTGCAGCGCTTACGCCTTCGACTGGAAGGCAGACTTCGTGCCGGATCCGCATATCTTCGGTAGCGTCGGCCGGCAACTAGCGACGCTCAGCCGCTACCAGATCGAACATGCCGAACGCCTGCAACTGCCGGTCGCATCAGCCAACCTGATCAGCCGCCAGTTCAAACCGAAAAACGCCTTGTTGGTGTCTTACCTGCCGTTCAACGACGGCGGTCAGATGGCGGTACTCAACACCCACCTGGACCGCCTCATCCAGCCCGACGAAACCCTGCAAGCCCAAGTAACGGCTGTTGCCAAGGTCCTCGACAAATTCGAAGGCCGTGGCACGCCGTGGTTGATCGGTGGCGATTTCAATCTGTTGCCGCTCGGGCAGTTTCGCCGACTGCCCGAGGAACAACGCACGCCCTACTCGGCCGACAGCGCGCTGCATGTGCTGTGGGACAAGTACCCGATGATCCCGACCAACAACGAAGCCAGCGGCGCTGATCGGGCCCAGTGGTTGACGCATTACCCGAATGACCCCGGCTTGAGCGGCCCGGACCGCACGGTTGATTACCTGTTCTACAGCCCGCGCCTCAAGCGGGTCGAGGCGATGGTGAGGCAGGACGATACGTTGCGCATCTCTGATCACTTGCCGGTGATTGCGCGGTTCCTGCTACCTGCCAACTGACAATACAAAACCTGTGGGAGCGAGCTTGCTCGCGATGACGTCGTGTCAGTCGAGATCAATGTAGCTGGAACACCGCAATCGCGAGCAGGCTCACTCCTACAGGGATGGGTGCAGGGCCGGCGTTAATGCACCTCTTCCAGGTCGTCATGCAATAGCCCGAAGATCTTGCGCTTCATGTCGATGAACGAGCGCTCCATGACCATGTCCAGGGTCCGTGGGCGTTCGATCGGCACATCCAGAATCTGCTTGATCCGCCCAGGCCTGGCGCCCATCACGTAGACCCGATCGCCGAGCAAAACCGCCTCGTCGATATCGTGGGTCACGAACAACACGGTCTTCTTGCTGTTGCCCCAGACCCGCAACAACAGCTGTTGCATTTGCAGGCGCGTCTGGCTGTCGAGCGCACCGAAAGGTTCGTCCATCAGCAGGATCTGCGGATCATTGGCCAGCGCGCGGGCAATCGCCACACGCTGCATCATGCCGCCGGACAGCTGCTTGGCGTAGTTATCGGCAAACCCGCTCAGGCCCACTTCATTGACGTAGTAGTCAACGATCTCCTTGCGCTGGGCAGCCGCCATGCCGCGACGCTTGAGGCCGAATTCGACGTTCTGGCGCACGGTCAGCCACGGGAACAGCGTATAGCTCTGGAACACCATGCCGCGGTCAGCACCCGGCCCCTGCACTTGCTGGCCACCGACGTAGATCTCGCCCTCGGTGGGTTCGTTGAGGCCGGCGGTGAGGTACAGCAAACTCGACTTGCCGCACCCCGAAGGTCCGACCAGCACGGCGAATTGTTGGTCCGGCACCTCGAACGATACCTGCTCCAGCGCAGTGAACATGCCGCCGTCAGGTTTCTGATAGCGCAGGCTGACCTTGTCCACTTGCAGCCTTGGAGCGGCCTGCACCGGGGCGGCCGAGGGTGTGACGAAGCGAGGGTTGACGGCGCTTACTGAGCCCATGCGGCGATCCTCAGACGTAGGAAACGGAACAGCTGATCGGTGACCAGGCCCAACAGGCCGATGATCGCGATTGCCAGGAAAATCACATCCACTTGAAAGCCACGCATGGCTTTAAGGCTCAAGTAACCCAGGCCACTGGAAGCGGCGACCAGTTCGGCAACCACCAGGTAGGTCCAGGCCCAGCCCATGGTTACGCGCAAGGTGTCGAGCACACCCGGTAAAGAGGCCGGGGCGATCACATGCAGCACCGCGTCGCGACGGGTCGAGCCCAAGGTGTAGGACGCGTTGATCAAATCCTTGGAGATGCCTTTGGACACGTCCGCGATCATCACCAGTTGCTGGAAGAACACACCGAAGATGATCACCGAGACCCGCTGCTCCAGGCCGATCCCGATCCACAGAATGAACAGCGGCACGAACGAGGTGACCGGCAGGTAGCGGATGAAATTGACCATCGGCTCAAGGAACGCCTGGACGATACGGAAGCTGCCCATCAGCAACCCCAGCGGCACCGCCACCAGCGACGAGACAATGAAACCGACCATCACCACTTCGAGACTGGCCCACACATGCAGGCCAAGGGTGCCGTCGCGGCCCAGGCGTACGGCGGCTTCGGCCACCGCACCCGGTGTCGGCAGGAACATGCCCGGTACCACACCGCCATAGGACAATCCCGCCCACAGGCCGATCAACAATACCCAGGCCAAGCCGCTTGCGCTCCAGATCACCTGCACCGGCAGGCCGGTCTTGGGCGTGATGCAGCGGCTCAGCCATGAATTGCGCTTGAACATGCAAACCTCCTACAGCGGGGTGACGAAACGGTTGTCGATCAAATCGTCATTGCTGACGTTGTAGGGTTTGCCCTGCAATTCACTGGCGGTTTCATTGGCCAGTTTGATCAGCGGTTCGCTGTCGCCCGGCTTGCCTGGCGAGCCGAGGAGTTTTTCGCTCATGGCCTGATCGTAGAAGCGCACGCCTTGCGCGGCGGCGGCCAGTTCCTTCGGATCGGCGAGGTAACCACCAACGCCTTTGGCCATGATTTTGTAGGCTTCCTGCGGATGGTCCTTGGTGTACTGGACCGCTTTGTACAGACCGGCGACCAGGGCCTTGACGTCTTCCGGCTGCTTTTCGATGACGGCGCAGTTGAGTGCGACCACATCGACAATCACGCCCGGCGTGCTGCTACTGTCGATCAGCACCTTGCCCTGTTTCTTGTCACGCACCATCGACAGATGCGGCTCCCATGTCACGGCGGCCGGCACCCGACCGGCGATGAACGCGGTAGCCGCATCGTCGGCTGTCATGTTCTGCACGGTGATGTCGCTCATGGTCATGCCGTGTTTCTTCAGCAAATACGACAACCAGAACTGCGAGGTCGACCCTTCGTTCACCGCCACCGCTTTGCCTTTGAGCTCCTGCAGACTCTTGACGTCCTTGCCCACCAGCACGCCGTCGCCACCATGGCTGTCATCCAGCGCGGCCACAGCCTTGAAGCAGAATTGCGGACGGTATTTCAGCACTTCGTCGATGGTCGACGCCGAGCCCGACAACTCGCCCGAGGCCTGCGCGGCCATGTACATCGAAGCCTCTTCGACGACGGGCAATTCGACGGTCAAGCCGTTTTCCTTGAAGTAGCCCAGGTCCTGAGCCAGGTAGAGGGTGCCGTAGCCGACCCAGGTGGTGTGACCGATAGAGAGGGTGCCGGCCTGGGCGCTGGTGGCGACCGTGGCGGCGATGGCGGTGATCGCCAATGGATGAGCGATGCGGGTTAGCAAGGACTTGATCATGGAGCACTCCCAAAGCTGTTGATTTAGTTTTGATGGGCAGTACGGCCAGCGGCCCTGGACATCAGCTGTCACCTCAGGTCTCTGATGGACCTTGTGGCGGGCAGCATCGGGCTGACTGGCGAAGTCGATGTTGGCCCAGTGCGGGGAGAAGGAAAATTAGGAAATATGTCGAGGCGAATGATGAAAAAGCTGTGTAGCGCGCACCGCGAAAGAGCGCTGTGGGCGGGGACGCCCGAGGTGGGTGCACGATTGGAAAACGGTAGTGAATGGACGATAGCTATCGCGGGCAAGCCCGCGCCCACAGGTCCCGTGTCATGCCCGGATTACGAGGCCGACACAATTCCTGTGGGAACGGGCTTGCCCGCGATAAGGTCCGAAGGACCTTCCGACACTCTTAGAGTCGGCCGTATTCCTGAGCAGTACGATCCACTGCTTTCAGGGTCTTGCCCACCAGCTCATCAATCTCCTCACGACTGGCAATCAACGCCGGCGCCATGATCATCCGCCCCAGCGTCGAACGAATAATCACCCCCTCTTCAAAGCCAATCGTGCGGCAACGCCACGCAATGTCGTTCTCGTTGGCAAAGCGCTTGCGGCTGGTTTTGTCCTCGGCCAATTGCAGCGCCGCGACCATGCCGACACCCTGAATATCCCCCACCAACGGGTGATTGCCGAACACCTCGCGCAAGCACTGTTGCAGGTACGGGCCGATGTCATCCTTGACCCGCGTCACCACGCCCTCATCACGCAACGCCTTGAGGTTGGCAATCGCCACCGCCGCCGCTACCGGGTGCCCGGAATACGTCAGGCCGTGGGCAAACACCCCACCTTGTTCCACCAGCACGGTGGCCATTTTCTTCGACAGAATCAGCCCGCCCATCGGGATGTAACCGGAGGTCAAACCCTTGGCAATCGACAGCGTGTCCGGCTCGAAACCGAAGTATTCGTGGGCGAACCATTCGCCAGTGCGACCGAAGCCGCCGATCACTTCATCAGCGCACAGCAGCACGTCGTACTTGCGGCAGATGCGCTGGATTTGCGGCCAGTAACTCTCTGGCGGAAAGATCATCCCGCCCGCCCCCTGGAACGGTTCGGCAATGAAGCCGGCGACCTTGTCCGCGCCCAGTTCGAGAATCTTTGCTTCCAGTTGCTGCGCTGCCCGCAGGCCAAATTCGGCCGGGGTCAGGTCGCCTTCGTGGGCGAAAAAGTACGGCTCGTCGATGTGCTCGATATCGGGAATCATGCCGCCCATTTCGTGCATGAACTTCATGCCACCGAGCGCCGTCGCGGCCAGGGTCGAGCCGTGGTAACCGTTCCAGCGACCGATCATGATTTTCTTCTCGGGCTTGCCGAGAATCGTCCAGTAACGCCGCACGGTGCGGATCAGCACCTCATTGGCCTCAGACCCGGAGTTGGTGTAGATCGCGTGGCTGTAGTGCCCCGGCAGCAGGCTGAACAACAGCTCCGACAGCTCAATCACCTGCGGGTGAGTGGTGTGGAAAAACATGTTGTAGTACGGCAGTTGCTCAAGTTGCCGAGTCGCTGCCGCCGCCAGGTCTTTGCGACCGTAACCGAGGTTGGTGCACCACAACCCGGACATGCCGTCGAGGTAGCGCCGACCGTCGTTGTCCCACAGATGCAGGCGTTCGCCACGAACCATCACCCGGGGTCCTTCGTCATTGAGTGCCTTCTGATCGACGAATGCATGGATGTGGTGCGCAGCGTCGGCGGCCTGGTAGTCGCGGGTTTCACGTGGTGTGGTCATCGCCAGTTCTCCGTTTTGTTGTTAGCGGCTGTTATGAGCGCAGCTGAAACCAGGTGGTCTTCAACTGGGTGTATTTATCGAATGAATGCAGCGACAAGTCACGGCCGAAACCGGACTGTTTGCCGCCGCCGAAAGGCACGGTCACGTCGAGTGCATCAACGCTGTTGACCGATACGGTCCCCGCTCGCAATTGCCGCGCCACACGGTGGGCGCGATTGAGGTCATCGGTCCACAGCGACGCAGCCAAACCGTAGACGCTGTCGTTGGCCAGTTGCAAAGCGTTGGCCTCGTCATCGAATGCGGTAACCGCCAGCACCGGGCCGAATACTTCGTCGCGAAACAGCGGCATGTCCGGGGTCACGCCGGTGAAAATCGTCGGCTGAATGAAGTTGTCAGAGCCGTTGAAAATCGACTGCCGGCCACCGCACACTTTTGTCGCGCCCTGGCGTTCCGCTTGCTGGATGAACTTCATGATGCGCGCGGTCTGGCGGCTGTCGACAATCGCCCCGGCGCCGCTCGACGGGTCCAGTGGATCGCCCGGCAGCCAGCGTTCCGCGTGCGCCATGAGGCGTTCGACGAACTCGTCATGAATCGAGCGTTGCACTAGCAATCGCGAATTCGCCGAGCAGACTTCGCCCTGATTGAAGAAGATCCCGAACGCGGCTTTTTCAGCGGCCAGATCGAGGTCCTGACAATCGGCGAACACCAGGTTCGCGCTCTTGCCGCCGCACTCCAGCCATACCTGCTTGAGGTTCGACTGCGCAGAATATTGCATGAAGTATTTGCCGACTTCGGTAGAGCCGGTGAACACCAGACAATCCACATCCGGGTGCAAACCGAGGGCTTTGCCGGTCTGCTCGCCGAGGCCCGGCAGCACGTTCAATACACCTGCTGGCAAACCCGCTTCCAGCGCCAGTTCAGCCAGACGCAGGGCGGAAAACGGTGATTGTTCGGCGGGCTTCAGAATCACCGAGTTGCCGGCGGCCAGGGCCGGTGCGAGTTTCCACGCGGCCATGTCCAGCGGGAAATTCCACGGCACCACGGCCGCGACCACACCGAGGGCTTCACGGGTGATGGTCGCCAGTACGTTTTGCGCGCTGGGGGCGATCTGGTCGTAGAGTTTGTCGAGGCTTTCGGCGTACCAGCGAAACACCCCGGCCGCGCCCGGCACGTCGATGTTGTAGGCGTCCATCACCGGTTTGCCCATGTTCAGCGAATCAAGCAGAGCCAGTTCTTCGCAATTGACCATGATCAGGTCAGCCAGGCGCAGCAGCACCTGTTTGCGCTCACCGGGCGAACGCGCCGACCAGGTGCCGGCTTCAAATACCTGCCGCGCATTGCTGACGGCAGCGTTGACCTCTTCATCGCCACACGCAGTCACGTTGGCCAGGCATTGCCCGGTGGCCGGGTTGATCGCGACGAATGTCTGGCCGGACTGCGCCGAACGGCGTTTACCGTCGATCACGGCCTGGTCGGGAAACTGCAGCGCTGCGGCTTTGTTTTGCCAATATGCAAGCTCGAACACGTTCAGATGCTCCAAGGGCTTTTCTTGTGATTGGATGGTGGCCCAGCCCCGTGTCCACGAAAAATAGTAAAAATGTTTTCGCAGACCATGAAAAAACTGGGCAGCCAACCTCCCCCGTGGCGCGGTATGTGGTTATTGTTCAAGCACAACAACACCGTCGTCAGAACGGACGCAGTCGGCGCGAATATTGCCTGGATGTCTGGATCATCCACCCCGAGGTTTGCCGTGGCTGCCTACAACTTGCGTCAACTGAAATACTTCATCACCACCGTCGAATGCGGCAGCGTCGCCGAGGCTTCGCGCAAGCTGTACATCGCCCAGCCGGCGATTTCCACGGCGATCAAAGGCCTGGAAGACAGCTTCGGCGTGCAACTGCTGATCCGTCATCACGCCCAAGGCGTGTCCTTGACGCCGAGCGGCGCGCGCTTCTACCGCAAGGCCCAGGAGCTGTTGCGCATGGCCAAGGAGTTCGAACAGAACGCCTTGGCCGACAATGACGTGGTATCGGGACAGATCGACATCGGCTGCTTCGAAACGGTCGCGCCGCTGTACTTGCCGCAATTGATTGCCGGATTCTCGGCGCTGTATCCGGGGGTGAAAATCCGCATTCGCGACGGCGAGCAACAAGAGCTGGTGCAAGGCCTGACGTCGGGCACCTTCGACCTGGCGATCCTGTACGAACACGACCTCGACGCCACCATCCAGACCGAACCGTTGATGCCGGCGCAGCGACCCTATGCGTTGCTGCCGGCAGACCATCGCTTTGCCCAACTCAAGCAGGTATCGCTGCGCGACCTGTGCCTGGAGCCGATGATTCTGCTGGACGTGCAACCGAGCCGGACGTACTTCGTCAGCCTGTTCGAGGAATTGAACCTGTCGCCGAACATTGCCTTCAGCTCACCCTCGATCGAGATGGTCCGGGGCATGGTCGGGCAAGGGTTCGGCTTTTCGATCCTGGTGACGCGGCCGCATTCGGAATGCACTTACGACGGGCAGAAAGTGGTGTGCGTGGACATCGTCGAAGAGGTCACTGGTTCGGGATTGGTGGCGGCATGGTTGAAGCGCGGGCAACTGACCAAACCCGCGCAGTTGTTTGCCGACTATTGCCGGGAGCAACTCACTGCCAAGGCCGGCGCAAGCACATGAGCCAAGTGAAATCCTGTGGCGAGGGAGCTGGCTCCCGTTCGACTGCGCAGCAGTCGCATCTCCATTGCATGCGGTGTATCTGACACATTCAGGCGGCCGACTATGGGGCCGCTTCGTGGCCCAACGGGAGCAAGCTCCCTCGCCACAGTTTTTGTGTTCTACCCCAAGAGTTACTTGCGGGGTTTGATCCGAGCGGTGGCTTCGGCCACCAATGGATCATCCGGCCAGTAATGCTTCGGGTACCGCCCCTTCAAATCCTTCTTCACCTCGGCATAGGTGCTGCGCCAGAAGCTCGCCAGGTCCTGAGTTACCTGTACCGGCCGCCGCGCAGGTGACAGCAGATGCAGCTTGATCACTTGCCGGCCACCGGCAATGCGCGGGGTCTCGGCCAGGCCGAACAGTTCCTGCAAACGCACCGCCAGAATCGGCGGCTGCTCGCTGTAATCCAGACGAATCGACGACCCCGACGGCACGCTCAGATGATGCGGCGCCAGCTCATCGAGCCGTTGCGGCAGCGGCCACGGCAGCAAGTTATGGACGATGCTCGACAGGTCCAGGTTGGCAAAGTGGCTGAGCCGCGAGACTTTGCCCAGATACGGCATCAGCCAATGTTCAAGGCTTTTGAGCAGCGCAGCATCGCTGACGTCCGGCCATTCACTTTCGCCCTTCCCGGCCATATCCAACTGACGCAACAAGGCCACCCGCGCCTGCCACTGACGCAGCTCCGGAGTCCACGGCAACAGCTCCAGCCCTTTGCGCCGGACCAGATTGACCAACGCCTGACTGCGCGCAGTTTCATCGAGACCGGTCAACGGTTCGCGGCTCAGGATCAGTTCACCGACCTTGCGCTGACGTTCGGCGCGCAACACACCTTCGCGCTCATCCCAATCCAGTTGATCGACGATGCGCACTTGCTCGGCGAGCACCGAGTCGAACAGCGCCGGATCGAAATCCGCCGCCAGATAAATCCTTTCCTCCCGCTGGCCCTGACGACTGCCGAGATCGGCAATCACCAGCCATGCCTGTTTCATCAGGCTGTCAGCCTCGGCGAACAACGCGGCGCGGCCGTTGGCCAAGCGGTATTCCGCCCCCCCGGCACGGCGCTGCTGGGCAACACGGTCGGGATAAGCCAGCGCCAGCAGTGCGCCGAGCCAGCGCGGATGATCCGGATCGCTGACCGGCTCCGAGGCTTTGCCACGCAGATAACCACGATATTGCCGCGCCAGTTGCCGGGCCCGTTGAACGCCACCTTGAGCACCGCGCGCGGCACGTTCTTCGCCGGACAACAGCACCAAGCGACTGTGCAGATCGGCACCCGCGCCGCGCAAGATATCGCGTTCACCCAGCAATGCCGCGACATCGCAGGCCATGTCGGCCAAGCCGAGCGCCTGGCCGCGTAACAACAAATGCGCGATACGCGGATGCGCCGGCAGTTCGGCCATGGCCTGACCGTGTCGGGTCAGCGCTTCACCGTCCAATGCGCCCAGTCGATCCAGCAAGTCCTGAGCCTGGGCATAGGCGGCGGCCGGCGGGACATCCAGCCAAACCAACTGACCCGGCGTCACGCCCCAGCGACCGAGTTGCAACGCCAGGCCGGCGAGGTCCGCCGAGAGAATTTCCGCACTGGCGTAGGCCGCCAGTTGTTCATGCTGATCCTGTGACCACAAGCGATAACACACCCCCGGCTCCAAGCGCCCTGCCCGGCCCGCGCGTTGCGTGGCGCTGGCCTTGGAGATGCGTTGGGTGTCGAGGCGGGTCATGCCGCTGCCGGGGTCGAAACGCGGTACCCGCGCCAACCCCGCGTCGATCACCACGCGCACGCCATCGATGGTCAGGCTGGTCTCGGCGATGTTGGTTGCCAGCACCACTTTGCGAAAGCCTGCCGGCGCTGGATCAATCGCCGCGCGTTGGGCATTCAGGTCCAGTTCGCCGTGCAGCGGGCACAGCAGCACCTGCGGGCTATCGCCCAAGGCATCAGCCAATTGTTGATGGACCCGACGGATTTCCGCTTGTCCCGGCAGGAACACCAGAAGGCTGCCGGTTTCATCGTTCAAGGCCTCAAGGATGGTCTGCACCACTCGCGGCTCGATGAACTCACCGGGCTGGAACGGCCGCCCCCAACGCATCGCCACCGGGTACATGCGACCTTCGCTGCGCAGAATTGGCGCATCGTCGAGCAACCCGGCCAGGCGTTCGCCCTCCAGGGTTGCCGACATCAGCAGGATTTTCAGCGGCTGATCGTCGCGAAACAGCTCCCGGCCATTCAGGCTCAGGGCCAACGCCAGGTCGGCGTCGAGGCTGCGCTCGTGGAATTCATCGAAGATCAGCAGGCCAACGCCTTCCAGCGCCGGGTCGTCCTGCAAGCGCCGCGTGAGGATGCCTTCGGTGACCACTTCGATACGGGTCTTGGGCCCGACTTTGCTGTCGAGGCGAATGCGATACCCGACCGTTTCGCCAACCTTCTCACCCATTTCACTGGCCAGCCGCTCCGCCGCCGCCCGTGCTGCCAACCGGCGCGGTTCAAGCATCAGAATGGTCTGCCCGGCCAGCCAGGCCTCGTTGAGCAAGGCCAATGGAACACGGGTGGTCTTACCGGCGCCGGGCGGTGCTTCGAGCACGGCTTCGTGGCGTATCGCCAAGGCGTCACGCAGCGCGGGTAAAACTTCATCAATCGGCAAAGAAATCATGCTGGCTCCCCAGGGCATGCCCACAGTAAATTGTGAGTCACGTTGAAGCTGTGGACGTTCCAGGCAAGGCGCGGGACGCAGGTAAGGGTCGTTTCCTTGCCAAGTCCCGCAACGCAGCATGGCGCGTCCACAGCTTCAGCCCGGAGGGCCGAACCCCGAAAAACTTCATCAGCCGTTGCGCGTTGCCGATCTGAAAAAAACAACATCAATCCTCAACTATCCCAATGGGGGTGAGACGCGGCCGCAATTTACTGTGGGCACGCCCTGCCGGCGCGAGTATAACGGCGAACTGCCAGGCGTTCGTAAGGGTCCTAATTCATACCGACGCCTTTTCGTTTTGAAATTACCCAGGAGATTTCATATGCGTGTTCCCTTTCGCCTGATTGGCGGTGTGTTGGTTGCAACCCTGCTCACCCAAGTGACCGCTTGCGGCTCGATTTTCTACCCCGACCGCCGTGGGCAAATCGACGGCAAGATTGACCCGGCCATCGCCGCGCTGGATGCCGTGGGCCTGTTGTTCTACATCATCCCCGGCCTGATCGCGTTTGCGGTCGACTTCGCCACCGGCGCGATTTACTTCGAGCCTGGCAAGACGGCTCAGGTCGATCCGGAGAAGCTCAAGGAAGCGATCGGAGCGGACGGCAAGGTCGATAACCACAAGTTGCAGACTATTCTCGAAACTGAACTGGGCCGCAGCTTCCCGCTGGACGACCCACGCCTGATCCAACACAAAGGCAGCACCCAGCAACTGGCCCTGCTCGGCCTGCAACCCGCCGCGTAATCGGTGCACCAAAAGGAAAAGCTGCCCCTATGATTTCCAGCTCCGAACATGCCCGCCTGCTGCGGCTGGCGACCCGTGCCTCGGTGGCGGTGGCGTGTACGCTGATCGTCGCCAAGGCCATCGCCTGGTGGTTGAGCGGCTCGGTGAGCATGCTCGCCGGGTTGACCGACTCGACGCTCGACGGCGTCACGTCGCTGCTCAACCTGCTGGCAGTGCATTACGCCTTGCGCCCGGCCGATGACGACCATCGTTACGGGCATGGCAAGGCCGAGTCGCTGGCGGGCATGGCCCAGGCGTTGTTCATTGGCGGCAGTGCGGTGTTGATTTCCATGCAGGCGATTGACCGGCTGCAACACCCGGAGCCGGTCGGCGCGCCGTGGATCAGCATCGGGGTGATCGTGTTTTCCCTGGTGCTGACACTGGCGTTGCTGATGGTGCAGCATCGCGTGGTCAAGGCCACCGGCTCCAACGCGGTGCGTGCAGACTCGCTGCATTACCGCTCGGACCTGCTGCTCAATGGCAGCATTCTGGTGGCGCTGGTGCTGGCCGGGTTTGGCTGGCATCAGGTCGACCCGTGGTTCGGTCTGGGGATTGCCGCGTACATTCTCTGGAGCGCGATTCAGATCGCTCGGGAAAGCTTCACGGTGTTGATGGATGCAGAACTGCCACCGGATGTCAGTCAGCACATGCTGGAACTGGCGTGCAGCGTGCCGGGTGTTCTGGGGGCGCATGATTTGCGTACACGGATTTCCGGTAACCAGTGGTTCGTGCAACTGCACCTGGAATTGCCGGGGGATTTGACGCTTTCAGTTGCCCACGGCATCAGCGATCAAGCCGCCGATGCCATCCACGCCGCCTACCCGCGAGCCGAAGTGCTGGTGCACGCCGACCCGCAGGAAGTGGCGTTGGCCACCAGGACTCAGAAAGAAACCTGATAGCCGCGACTACTGAGGCAATTGCCCTGGGCCTGGCGGTAGGCTTGCACCACCGAAGGATCCGGTTGGTAGGTGGCGGTTCTTGGATCGAAGCCGCTTTGCTGCACCGCGTATTGATAGCACTCGTAGCCGTCCTGACTGACTTGCTCCGGTGACTGACCGTTGGCGGGATAGGCCGTGACGTCATAACCATTGCTCGTCGGCTGAGGCTGCGCTTGCACGGGCGGTTCGACCACGACGTAGTCCTGAGTGCTTTCCTGATAGGCGTAATACGAGCCTGCGGCCAGGAACAACAACGCTCCGCCAATCCATACTTCACGGGCGTAATCGGGCAAGTAACTCACACGAATCCCGCGCGGCGGCTGCACCACCACGTAACGCGGGCCTTGCGGGCGATACCAGTAGCCGCCGGAATAGAAGTAATCCCGACCGCCGTAAGGCACGCGGTAATCGCGATCCGGGAAACGATCGATCACCTGACCGGGCCGATACTGCGGACCGGGTCCCCAACCGTTGCCGTGACCATTCGGGCGCCCTGCCCAGTAATGATCATTGGGGTGTGCGCCCATACCGCCGGTTTGCCACTGCTGGTTGTATCCGTTGTTGCGCGGATTGTCCTGATAGTACCCACGCTGCGGCTGCTGGGTCTGGCGCACGGTATCGGGCCGGCCCTGAATCGGCAGGTCATTGGCGGGTAATTGCGGCGGCGGTGGCGGCGAGCGAACCGGGTTGTTGTAGTCGTGCTGCGGTCGTGGCTGGTTCTGGTTCTGCCATTGACCGTTGTTTTGGTTTTGGCCGTTATGTTCAAACTGGCGGCTGTTTTCGCCACGAATGATCTCGTTGTTCTGCGGACGGGGCTGATTATTCTGCTCATTGTTCTGCGGGCGTTGCTGATTGTTGCCATGCCCCTGACCGTTGCCCTGATGGCCATCCGGCCCATGCTGCCCGCCATCGTTTCCACGGTTTTGCTGATCATCGGCCAGCGATTGTGCAGCGACACCAACACACAGCAAACCAACACCGGCCAAACGCCAGATGCGCGACTTCATGCTTTTCCTCACTGCGGGTTAGGGCCTGTACGTAAGACTGGAAAAGCACAGACCGGTTCTGCAACAGGTTATCAGTCGCGAAACTTATTTATTGAGGGCAGAAGAGAAATCGCGGGCAAAAGAAAAGGGAGACCCGTCGGCCTCCCTTTGAGAACTTCGTCCGTGCTCGACGCTTATGACGCCGGCTCACCTCACGCCGTCTTCTGGACAGTGTGTAGCTCGGGGGCCGGCACATCCCCGGTGGGGGTGGCGGCCGCGACTGGCCTGATTGGGCGAGTCGCTGTGGACTGTTTGTCCGAGCAGTGATTCTGGTGATAAGGATAGGCCTGAGGCGCCGGCAGAGGATTGCTAAGATTGCTCAAATAAACATCACTTGCGCAATTTTTAACCCTGGATAGATAATCTGCCGCAATAGTTACGACAAAGGCCTGATTGATGAGCAAACTCGACCGATACGACCTGAGCATTTTGGCGGAATTGCAGCGTGACGCGCGCATCTCCAACCAGGAACTGGCCGAACGCATTGGCCTGTCGCCTTCGCCATGCTCGCGCCGGGTCAAGCAGCTGGAAGACGACGGCTACATCACCCGTCAGGTCGCCCTGCTCGACCGCAAAATGCTCGGTTTGAGCCTGACGGCCTACGTGCTGATCGGCATGGACCGACACACACCCGAGCGGTTCGAAAACTTTGAAGCGGCGATTCGTACCTTGCCGCAGGTGCTGGAATGCAGCCTGGTGACGGGGATGGATGCGGATTATCAGTTGAAGGTGGTGGTGCCCGATATGGATCACTATCAGAAACTGCTGCTGGGGCACCTGACCCGGATTGAAGGGGTGACGAGTGTGCGGTCGAGTTTTGTATTGAATCAGGTGCTCAATAGCACTGAATTACCGCTGACTCATTTGCGCAGCTGAGGACGCCATCGCGAGCAAGCTCGCTCCCACACTGGATCTTCTGAGCACCAAAGATCCCCTGTGGGAGCGAGCTTGCTCGCGATAGGGCCGGCACAAGCGACGAATGACTGCGACACACCGACGCAGGTCAATACATCGCCAATCCCCCGTGGCGTATACTCGCCGCGCCCTTTTAGCCGCGCCTGCGCTGGAGATGTTCGATGGATCCTGCAGTATTTGAAGAGTGGATGATGACGGGCCTTGTCAGCATCCTGATCATTTTCATGGGTTTCATCGTCTGGGATCTGGCGAAGAAGTCCAAGGCCGGGCGCTTTGGCTCGATGATTCTGTTCTTTGTGCTGGGTCTGGGCGTGGCCGCGTTCGTGATCAAAAGCGTGGTGATCGGCCTGATCGAATCCGGCACGTTATAAACGCGCCGGTACTTCTTTCCACTGGCCCTGATCGAGCCCTTCGATCGTCCAGTCGCCGATTCTGACCCGCACCAGCCGCAATGTCGGCAAGCCGACCGCCGCCGTCATGCGCCGCACCTGACGGTTTCGCCCCTCACGAATCACCAATTCCAGCCAACTCGTGGGTACGCTTTTGCGAAAGCGCACCGGCGGGTTGCGTGGCCACAGCTCCGGTTCTTCAAGCTGCCGCGCCTCGGCCGGCAGCGTCATGCCGTCGTTCAGTTCAACGCCATCACGCAAACGCTGCAATTGCTCGGCACTCGGCTCGCCTTCCACCTGCACCCAATAGGTCTTGGCCAGTTTGTGTTTCGGGTCGGCGATCCGCGCCTGGAGCTGGCCATCGTTGGTCAGCAGCAGCAAGCCTTCACTGTCGCGGTCCAGCCGTCCTGCCGGGTAGATTCCGGGAATCTCGATGTAATCCTTGAGCGTCGCCCGCCCTTCGCCGTCGCTGAATTGGGTCAACACGTCGAACGGTTTGTTGAACAGGATCAGCTTCGGCTCGGCCGGCGGCGCCTTGGCGACACGGCGCGGGGCTGAGGATGGTGTATTCGCGCCAGGACGGCGAGGAGCGGGACGTGGTGGACGGGGCATGGGGAAAGAAACATCTAACGGTCAGGGCTGCTAATGCTAGTGCTCTGACCGTTAAATGACCATGACTGTTAGCGGAACGGTGGCTCGTCGAAGCTGCGCAGTTTGCGCGAATGCAGCGAGTTGAGTTCGGTGCGCAACAGGTCCACCGCTTCGATGCCGATCTTCAAGTGCTGGCTGACCGCGCGCTCATAGAAGGCGTTGGCCGAGCCCGGCAGCTTGATTTCGCTGTGCAACGGTTTGTCCGAGACACACAGCAACGTGCCGTAAGGCACCCGCAAACGATAGCCCTGGGCGGCGATAGTGCCGCTTTCCATGTCCACTGCGACAGCGCGCGACAGGTTGATCAACGGACGCTCCTGCGCCCAGCGCAATTCCCAGTTACGGTCGTCATACGTCAATACCGTGCCGGTACGCAGGCGTTTCTTCAGCTCGTCGCCTTTTTCGCCGGTGATGTTGGCCGCCGCTTGCTGCAACGCCATCTGCACTTCAGCCAGGGCCGGAATCGGAATGTTCGGCGGCACGACCCGGTCGAGAATCCCGTCGCGGCGCATATAAGCGTGCGCCAGCACGTAGTCGCCAATGGTCTGGGACTGACGCAAGCCACCGCAGTGGCCGATCATCAGCCAGCAATGCGGACGCAACACCGCCAGGTGGTCGGTGATGTTCTTGGCGTTGGACGGGCCGACGCCGATGTTCACCAGCGTCACGCCGTGGCCATCGCTGGCGATCAGGTGATAGGCCGGCATTTGGTAACGGTGCCAGACCACGCCCGCAGCAATCGCCGAGGCTTCGCCGTGGTCCATGCTTTTTTCGATGATGACGTTGCCGGGCAAGATCATGCGCACAAAACGCGGGTCGCTGCGCAATTGCTCCAGGCCATGGACGATGAACTGGTCAACGTAGCGGTGGTAGTTGGTCAGCAGGATCCACGGCTGCACATGACGCCAGTCACTGCCGGTGTAATGCACCAGTCGACGCAGGGAAAAGTCCACCCGCGCGGCGTCGAACAGCGCCAGCGGCAGCGGGTCGGTGTTTTCCCAATCGTACAAACCATCGGCAATGCCATCGGTGGCGGCCGACAAATCGGTGCTCGGGAACACCCGCGCCAGCACCGCAGCGGTCACGCCGGAGCCGGCCAGTTCATCGCCCTGCTCGACCACGTACGGATAAGGAATGTTTTGCTGGCTGACGCCGACTTCGACGGTCACGGTGAAGTCGTGCATCAATGGCACGAGTTGTTCCAGCAGGTATTTACGGAAAGCGGCCGGATGGGTGACGGTGACGCTGTAGGTCCCCGGCAGTTGAACCTTGGCGTAGGCACGCGTGGTCTGCGGGACTTCGCCTTGGCAGTGATAGGTCAGACGCAGTTCAGGATAACGAAACATCGCACGCTGTTCGGCGTCCGGCTCGACACGATCCTTGAGGTAACGCTTGAGCGCCTGGTTCAGCGCGGTGGTTGCACGATTGTGCAAGAGCGCAAGCCGGTCCACGGCTTGCTCGGCGGTTTGAACGACAATAAAAGCTTCGGTCACGATCAGCATCCTGTGTTCTGACTTGCAGACCTTCATCTTGCCTGCATCGTCGCTTCACGGGAACAGTGGAATGTTGCCAGTACAGCAATTCTCAGACACCACTGAACCTGTGGGAGCGGGCTCAGTGGTGTTCATCGCGCTCAGAAACCTTGCGGGGTTGCGCGGGCGACAATCGCTTCCACTTCCAGCCCTCGCGGCAACGCGCCATACACCCGCCCGGCCGAGCCTAGCCGACTGGCAATAAACGCATCACTGACCGCCGAATTGCCGGCCTCCAGCAACAGTTTGGCCTGGAGCCCCAATGCAATATCTTCGGTGAGTTGCCGCGCGCGGTACTGAATGTCGCTGGTGTCCTTGAATGCCGCCTGCAACTGGCTGATGTGCGCGGCCAGGCGTTTGTCGCCATGACCATCGCCCAGTTCGCTGAACAACACATCCAGCACACCCGGTTCCTTCGACAAAGCGCGCAACACATCCAGGCACTGCACGTTGCCGGAACCTTCCCACGTCGAATTGACCGGCGCCTCTCTATACAGGCGCGGCAGGATGCTTTCTTCGACATACCCGGCGCCGCCCATGCATTCGGCGGCTTCATTGATCATCGCGGGCGCTCGTTTGCAGATCCAGTATTTACCCACTGCCGTTACCAGTCGGGCGAATTTCGCTTCATGGCTGTCGTCCAGATGATCCAGCGCCTTGCCCATGCGCAGGCTCAACGCGAGGGCGGCTTCGCTTTCCAGCGCCAGATCGGCGAGCACGTTTTGCATCAACGGTTGTTCGCTGAGCCGCTTGCCGCCAACGCTGCGGTGCGCGCAGTGATGGCTGGCCTGGGTCAGCGCCTGACGCATCAGCGCGCTGGAACCGACCATGCAATCGAAGCGGGTCATGGCAACCATCTCGATGATGGTCGGCACGCCACGTCCTTCTTCGCCGATCATCCACGCCAGTGCCCCACGGAATTCCACTTCGCTGGAGGCGTTCGAGCAATTGCCCAGTTTGTTTTTCAGGCGCTGGATGTAGAACTGATTGCGCGTGTCGTCGGGGCGATGGCGCGGCAGCAGGAAACAGGTCAAACCCTTATCGGTCTGCGCCAGGGTCAGGAACGCATCGCACATCGGCGCCGAACAGAACCACTTGTGTCCCACCAGTTCGTAAGCCTGGCCCGGGCCGCTGGCGCCGACCGGATAGGCCTTGGTGGTGTTAGCGCGCACATCGGTGCCGCCCTGCTTCTCAGTCATGGCCATGCCGATGGTCACACCGGCCTTGTGGGCCATGCCGACATTGCGCGGGTCGTATTCGGTCGAGAGGATTTTCGGCAGCCACTGCTCGGCCAGATCCGGTTGCAGGCGCATCGCCGGGACGCTGGCGAAGGTCATGGTCAATGGGCAACCGCTGCCGGCCTCGGCCTGGCTGTGCAAGTAACTCATGGACGCGCGGGCCACATGGGCACCGGACTGTGGATGCGCCCAGGGCAACGACGTCAGCCCGTGCTCGACGGCAGTGCGCATCAATTGGTGATAGGCCGGGTGGAATTCCACCAGATCGATGCGATGGCCATAACGGTCATGGCTGACGAATACCGGTTTGTTCTGATTGGCGAGGAACCCGGCCTCCATCAGCGACCCGCCGGCCAGTGCGCCATAGGCGTCGATCCGCGACTCGGCCCAACCGGCCCCGAACCGTCGCGACCACTCCTGCAACGGCAGGTCGATGCGGTAGAGGTTAGTGCCGTCCAGCGACGGTGGCTGGTTGGTGACTTCGTGGGTTTCGGCGAACTGATGCAGGTTCATGACGGGGCTCCTTTGGGTCAGCCAAGGGATTCAGTTAAGCACTGCCCCGAGGCTGAACAAAGTGGCATATCCGCCTAACTGTCGGCGCTTTCGCCTTGCCTTGGGCACAACACCCGCCGATACAGGGCGGCCTGCAAATCTTCGAATTTCACCGGTTTGTTCAGGTAATCGATCATGTCGCCGGTCGGGCAGCGTTCGCGATCGACGCTGAGTGCGACCACAAACACCGGCAACTCGGCGCAACCCGGCAAGTCGCGGATCTGGCAGCACAACGAGAGGCCATTCAGAGACGGCAGCTGGCAGTCGAGCAGCACCGCGTCAAAGGTTTCACGCTGCAACTGATCGAGCGCGGCCGCGCCGTTGTCCGCAGAACGCACCCGAAACCCGAGCTTGAGCAACATGCCGCGCATCACCAACTGGTTGACGCTGTTGTCGTCGACCAGCAGCACGCTGCAATCCTGAGGCAGGCGCAAACGCGCTGGATCACCACTCATCAACGGCACGTGCGGGCGCTCTACCACGGGCACTTCAAAGTCGACATCCAGCTGGAACCGGCTGCCACTGCCCGGCTCCGAACGGTGTGTCAGGCGGCCACCGAGCAATTCGACCAGTTGCCGGCAAATCGCCAGGCCTACGCCCAGGCCGCCGTACTCGCGAGTCATCGAACCGTCGAGCTGGAAGAAACGCTGATACATCGTCGCCTCCCCCAGATCGGTGAAGCCGATGCCGGTGTCGATCACCGCAAACGACAACGACAGCCGCCCGTTTTCCACCGGTTTGCCGGTCACCCGCAGCGCAAGCCCGCCGACCCGGGTGAACTTGATCGCGTTGTCCAGCAGGCATTCCAGGCACTGCGCCAGCTTGGTGCTGTCGCCGTGCAAGCGGTCCGGCAGCCCCGACGTGACGTCGACTTTGAAGTCCAGCGACTTGCTCGAGGCATTGCCCTCGAACTGCGCCCGCAAGGCATCGACCACACCGCGCAAGCTGAACGTTGCCGGCGTGGCCTTGAGCTTGCCGGCCTGCAATTCGGTCAGGGTCAGGATGCCGTTGACCATGCGCATCATGTCCCGCGCGGAACCGGCGGCGGTCTGCTGGTATTGCTCCAGTTCCGGGTCCATCTCGACGGTCTGCATCAACTCCAAAGAACCGATCACACCGTTCATGGGGGTGCGCAATTCGTGGGTCAGGGTGGCGAGGAATTCGTCCTTGAGCTTGTTACTGTGGGCCAGTTGCTGGTTCAGCACTTCAAGCTTTTGGCCGGCATCAAACAACGTTTGCGCCTGCTGCTCGCGCATGGCGTTGATGCGGTCGGCCAGGGCCAGCGACAGCAAGGCGACTTCAATCGCCGAACCGATCTGGCTCGAATACATGGTCAGGAACACGTTGGGCAGGTAACCCAGCACCATCAGCGTGTTGACGATGCCGCCGAGCAAAAACGCCGACCAGGCAATGATGAAGTAGCGCGCCACCCGCAGGCCGCGAAGCCAGGCGCACAACCCGGCGGCGAAAATCACCACGGTGAAGGTCAAGGCCAACGCTGTGGCCAGGCGCAGGGCCAGGGCGTAACTGGCCATCAATGACAACCCGATCACCACCGCGCCGAATGCAATCAATGCCAGCAACAAGCGGTCGAGCCAGCGACCGTAGGACCCGGTCTGCAGGAAGCTGCGGGCGAACTGGCTGCCGAACAGCCCGGCACAGCCGATGAAGAACGGCGTGGCCGCGTTGGCCCACCAGGGATTATTCGGCCAGAAATACTCCACGGCCGCGCCGTTGACTGACAGCTGATACAGGCCAAACGAGGCAATGTAGAAGATGTAATAGAGGTAACTGGTGTCTCGCACGCTGAGGTAGATGAACAGGTTGTACACCAACATCCCCAACAAGACGCCGTAGATCAGCCCCAAAACGTAGAGGCGCACCGGTTGTTCTTCAAGAAACGCGGTGCTCGACCACAAGGTCACCGGCGCCTGAATCGAGCCTTCACTTTGCAGGCGCAAGTAGACGGTTTGCGCCTGGTCTGGGGTGAAATTCAAATCGAACAGGTAGTTGTTCTGGCGGATCTCGCGAGTGGCAAACGGCAAGGCATCACCGGTCTGCCGCACCAATTGATAGCTGCCGGTTGCATCGGGCAAGTACAGATCAAGGTGATCGAGGGGCGGATAGGCCAGCTCGAGCAACCAGGTGCGCTGCGCCGCGGGGTTGGTCGGGCGGTAATGCAGATCGATTTTTAGCCAGAACACCGAACGCGAGTACCCGGCGTTGAGCGTGGCTTTGTCGTGGGGTTTGAAGTTTCCGGCCGCAGCCTGCGCACGAACATCAGCGATGGTCGCCTGACCACCCGCGTCTTCGTACACCTGCATGACTCGGCCCAGGGGAAGGCTCTGGGTGAATTCGTCGAACTCGACGGCGCTCGCCATGAGGGGCAAGCAAAGCAGCAACATCAGCAAATAGCGCATTTAAGCCCCAGCGTGGCCTGTCCGGTTATCTCAGGAAGCCCCTCATTCCCTTTGAGTAGACGTAAAACCGGCATTACCTGTTATTGGTTTGGATCCACTCTAGCATAGCCGCTGGTGGCCATTGAACACCATTGAAAAATTTACTGCAGAGGCTCTAGTACGGGCGTTCCAGCGACAAATTTTGCGCAAAATCAGCGTGGTTGGTCAGGTTCTATCAATGCATCGGCCGTTTTACATATCCCTGTAGCAGCCGGACGCAGGCTTCGCCAGCCGCTACAAGTCCGTCTCATGACTCGCTGGTCGACTGGTGGTAAGCTCGCGCACCATGAATATCTACAGCTCTCGCCCCGTTGTCCTCTGTCTCTCCGGCCACGACCCAAGTGGTGGCGCCGGCTTGCAGGCAGATATCGAAGCCCTGCTCGCCCAGGGTTGCCATGCGGCTCCGGCCGTCACTGCCCTGACCGTGCAAGACACGGTCAACGTCACTGACTTTCGCGTCCTCGACCGTGAGTGGGTGTTGGCCCAGGCCAATGCCGTGCTCAACGATTCCGAAGTCGCTGCGGTCAAACTGGGCATGCTCGGTTCCCTGGAGATGGTCGACACCGTTGTCGAACTGCTCTCGGCGCACCCGCATTTGCCGGTGGTCTGCGACCCGGTGCTGCGCGCCGGCGGTGGCGGACGACTGGGCAAGGACGAAGTCGGCTACGCCATGCGCGAACGCCTGCTGCCCCTGTCCATCATCGCCACCCCTAACCTTCCCGAAGCGCGCATCCTCGCCGAACTGCCAGAAGGCACGGCCGACGAATGCGCCGAAAAACTGTTGCCGTTCGTCAAACACCTGCTGATCACTGGCGGCCATGGCGACGAACACGAAATCCACAACCGCCTCTACAGCCGCGACGGTCGCCGCGAAACCTTTACCTGCCAGCGCTTGCCCGGCAGCTATCACGGTTCCGGTTGCACGCTGGCCAGCGCCTTGGCCGGTCGTCTGGCCCAGGGTGAAAACCTCGCCAGTGCGGTACAGACCGCGCTTAACTACACATGGCGAACCCTGCGTGATGCAGAGCAGCTGGGCAAAGGCCAGTTCGTGCCGCGCCGTCTGCCCCTGGATTTCTGCTCGTAACTATTGAAGCGTAAAGCGCCGAGGCTTGTCCGATGAAACTACGTGGCCTGTACGCCATTACCGATAGCCAGTTGCTGGCCGGTAAATTTCTTTCGTACGTGGAGGCGGCGCTGGAAGGCGGCGTCACCCTGCTGCAATACCGCGACAAGAGCAGCGACGAGGCACGGCGTCTGCGTGAGGCTGAGGCGCTGCGTGATTTGTGCGAACGCTACAAGACTCACCTGATCATCAACGACGATGCCGAGCTCGCTGCGCGCCTGAACGTTGGCGTGCACCTGGGCCAGACCGACGGCCCACTGACCCCGGCCCGCGCCCTGCTCGGTCGCCAAGCCA
Organism: Pseudomonas sp. S2_B07; assembly: GCF_054668435.1. Taxonomy (NCBI): domain Bacteria; kingdom Pseudomonadati; phylum Pseudomonadota; class Gammaproteobacteria; order Pseudomonadales; family Pseudomonadaceae; genus Pseudomonas; species Pseudomonas sp. S2_B07. The sequence continues at coordinate 4,508,161 of NZ_CP162769.1, read as the reverse complement.
TCATCGGTTCGACTTGCCACGCGCAACTCGAACTCGCCGAACAGGCTGCAAAAGAAGGCGCCAGTTACGTCGCCTTCGGCCGTTTCTTCAACTCCAACACCAAACCCGGCGCACCGACCTGCAGCCTCGACTTGCTCGATCAGGCCCGCAGCACACTGCACCTGCCAATCTGCGCGATTGGGGGCATCACCCTGGAAAATGCCGCGCCATTGGTGGCCCACGGAGTTGATCTGCTGGCGGTTGTCCACGGTCTGTTTGGCGCCGAGAGCGCAGCCGAAGTGACCCGCCGCGCTCGCGCGTTTAACGAATTACTTAAAGTCTGATTTGAGAGCCCGACCATGTCTCGTTCCGAAACCCTGTTTGCCAATGCCCAGAAACACATTCCCGGTGGCGTGAATTCGCCTGTGCGCGCGTTCAAAAGCGTCGGCGGCACCCCGTTGTTTTTCAAACACGCTGAAGGCGCCTACGTCACCGACGAAGACGACAAGCGTTATGTGGATTACGTCGGTTCCTGGGGCCCGATGATCCTGGGCCACAGCCATCCGGACGTGCTGGACGCGGTGCGTAAACAGCTGGAACACGGTTTGTCCTACGGCGCCCCGACCGCGATGGAAACCGAAATGGCGGACCTGGTTTGCTCGATCGTGCCGTCGATGGAAATGGTGCGCATGGTCAGCTCCGGCACCGAAGCGACCATGAGCGCGATCCGTCTGGCCCGTGGTTTCACCGGCCGCGACAGCATCATCAAGTTCGAAGGCTGCTACCACGGTCATTCCGACAGTCTGCTGGTCAAGGCTGGCTCCGGCGCGCTGACCCAGGGCGTACCGAGCTCGGCCGGCGTGCCGGCGGACTTCGCCAAACACACCCTGACCCTGCCATTCAATGACATCGACGCGGTGGAAACCATGCTCGCCGAAGTCGGCCAGGACGTGGCGTGCATCATCGTCGAGCCCGTGGCTGGCAACATGAACTGCGTACCGCCGGCGCCAGGTTTCCTCGAAGGCCTGCGGACCTTGTGCGACAAGCACGGTGTGGTGCTGATTTTCGACGAAGTGATGACCGGTTTCCGCGTCGCCCTCGGCGGCGCACAAGCGCATTTCGGCGTAACGCCGGACCTGAGCACCTTCGGCAAGATTATCGGCGGTGGCATGCCGGTCGGCTGCTTCGGCGGTAAACGCGAAATCATGTCGCACATCGCGCCACTGGGTCCGGTATACCAGGCAGGCACGTTGTCGGGTAACCCGCTGGCCATGGCCGCTGGCCTGACCACCCTGCGCCTGATCAGCCGTCCAGGCTTCCATGCCGAACTGAGCGACTACACCAGTCGCCTGCTCGATGGCCTGCAACAACGCGCCGATGCGGCGGGTATTCCGTTCGTGACCACGCAGGCGGGCGGCATGTTCGGCCTGTATTTCAGTGGCGCCGACGACATCGTGACCTTCGATGACGTAATGGCCAGCGACGCGGCGCTGTTCGGTCGCTTCTTCCATCTGATGCTTGAAGGTGGCGTTTACCTGGCGCCGAGCGCATTCGAAGCCGGCTTTACCTCGATCGCCCATGGCGACGCCGAGTTGAAACTGACGCTGGATGCCGCTGAGCGTGCATTCGCCGCATTGAAATAATCGCTCTGCCGCTGACGTTGGCGACTGCCAGCGTCAGCTTTTACCTGCATTCACACCCTTATTCCTACGCTTCTGCCAATAATCTCCCGCAAATTGGGCGATATATTCCCCGCGCAGCAGAAAAACGAGTAAAGACTTTGTAAGGTTGGCCCTGCTTATTTCATAATGCGCGCTTATTGGATCCCTCGATGGGTCCGCGCGCCCTTCAGAGGTAAGTCGATTCTCATGAACCGCACCGGCCGCGCCCTTGCACTGGGCTGCCTGTTGCTCCTTCAGCCCCTGCTCGCGCACGCACAAGCAGGCGGCAACTCGTTGTTAATCCCAGCGATGGGTCGCTGCACCCTCAATACTCAGCCGCAAGACCTGACGCAAGCGCTCGCCGCCTGCCAGAAAGCGTCGGATGAAGGGGATGCACAAGCGCAATACGAGTTGGGTGAGTTCTACTACGAAGGCAAAAACGCGCCTCGCGACCTCAATCAAGCCCTCAGCTATTTCGAAAAAGCCTCGCTGCAAGGCCACGCCCAGGCGCAATTCAAACTGGGCACCATGTTCTTCCATGGCGAAGGTGTTCAGGCCAATAACGTTCAGGCTTACATTCTGCTGAAAATGGCTGCGGTCAACGGTGCTGAAGATGCGCTGGACACCGCCGACGAAGTCACCGAGAAAATGCCGCGCGAAGAGCTGGAAGTGGCGACTCAGGTGCTGGGGCAAATCTTTCGTAAATACCTGATGGAATTGCAGAATGCGGATGGGCGAACGCCTTTTGCACCGCTACCCTGATTTCTGCGGCGAAATGACAGGCCCCTTCGCGAGCAAGTCGAATGGGGCGACTCGGTTTTAAGGCTTACTTTTCAGGCATCGGCATCGGAAACGGCATGACATTGCCGACCGCGCCACGGGCTTCGCTGATTTTCGGCGTACCCAGGCGCTCGACCTCGTCGATGCGCACAATCGAATGCATCGGCACAAAACTGCGTACCACGCCTTCGAACTGAGCCTTGAGCTTCTCTTCGCTCGGATCGACGACCACTTGCGTGCGCTCGCCAAAGACGAACTCTTCCACTTCCAGAAAGCCCCACAGATCACTTTGATAGATCTGCTTGGCATACATTTCGTACACCTGGCCCTGGTTGAGGAAAATCACCTTGTAGATTGGAGCTTCACGTTTGGTCATGGTGGGCGAGCAACACATTTGGGATAAAAATGAGGGCGCGAACTATAGCATAGCCACCGGACGCACAGCGGTAGGAACCTTGGGACATGTTCCCTATAATGCGCGGTTCTTTGAATCACGTGATGACTCTGTCCATGGCCAAGAAGCTTTACATCGAAACCCACGGTTGTCAGATGAACGAGTACGACAGCTCGCGCATGGTCGACTTGCTGGGCGAACACCAGGCCCTGGAAGTCACCGCCCGCGCTGAAGACGCCGACGTGATCCTGCTCAACACCTGCTCCATTCGCGAGCGCGCCCAGGACCGGGTGTATTCCCAGTTAGGCCGCTGGCGTGAACTGAAACTCGCCAACCCGGACATGGTGATCGCCGTCGGCGGTTGCGTGGCCAGTCAGGAAGGCGCAGCCATTCGTGATCGCGCGCCGTATGTCGACGTGGTCTTCGGCCCGCAAACCTTGCACCGCCTGCCGGAAATGATCGACGCCGCACGCGCCACCAAGCTGCCGCAAGTTGACGTCTCGTTCCCTGAAATTGAAAAGTTCGACCATTTGCCCGAACCGCGCATCGATGGCCCAAGCGCTTATGTGTCGGTGATGGAAGGCTGCAGCAAGTACTGCACCTTCTGCGTGGTGCCGTACACCCGTGGCGAAGAAGTCAGCCGGCCGTTCGACGATGTGATTGCCGAGATCATCCACCTGGCTGAAAACGGCGTGCGCGAAGTGACACTGCTGGGTCAGAACGTCAACGGTTATCGCGGCACCACGCATGACGGTCGCCTCGCCGATCTGGCCGAGCTGATTCGTGTCGTGGCCGCCGTCGATGGCATCGACCGGATTCGCTACACCACGTCGCACCCGCTGGAGTTCTCCGACAGCCTGATCCAGGCCCACGCCGATGTGCCGGAACTGGTCAAACACCTGCATTTGCCGGTGCAGTCGGGTTCGGACCGAATTCTCTCGGCGATGAAGCGCAACCACACCGCGCTGGAATACAAATCCAAACTGCGCAAGCTGCGGGCCGCCGTGCCGGGCATTTGCATCAGTTCGGACTTCATCGTCGGCTTCCCGGGCGAGACCGAAAAAGACTTCGAACAAACCATGAAGCTGATCGAAGACGTCGGTTTCGACTTCTCCTACTCGTTCGTCTACAGCCAGCGCCCGGGCACCCCGGCGGCCGACCTGGTCGACGAGACGCCGGAAGCGTTGAAGAAAGAGCGCCTGAACGCCCTGCAACATCGCCTGAACCAGCAAGGTTTCGAAATCAGCCGACAAATGGTCGGTTCGATCCAGCGGATCCTGGTCACCGATTACTCGAAAAAAGACCCCGGCGAACTGCAAGGCCGGACCGAGAATAACCGTATCGTCAACTTCCGCTGCGACACGCCAACCTTGATTGGCCAATTCGCCGACGTGCACATCGATGCCGCACAACCGCACTCGCTGCGGGGCTCGCTGATCCAGTAACACTGAGTAACCCTGTGGTAGCGAGCCTGCTCGCTCCCATAGGGGTCCGTGTTTGAGGCTGGAATATTAAGAGCTTTCGCACCCAGCCCACTGGCGTTATCCTTGATTTCATCTTAATTGCCCCAGGGCGGCTAAATACGACCTTGAACGCACCCATAGAACCGCATCGTTTCATCCTCGAGCCCTTTGAGGCTCGCCGCTTCGCCAATCTGTGCGGGCAATTCGACGAGCATTTACGCTTGATCGAACAGCGCCTGACGATCGAGATCCGCAACCGCGGAAACCAGTTCGAATTGATCGGCGAGCCTAAACACACCACCTCCGCGGAAAACCTCCTGCGCCGTCTGTACCGGGAAACCAAGGGTACCGAGCTGTCGCCGGACATGGTTCACCTGTTCCTGCAGGAATCGGCCGTCGAGGAACTGGACAACGTCTCCCCCTCCGAACCTTCCGTCGCATTGCGCACCAAGAAAGGCATGATTCGCCCTCGAGGCTTGAATCAGCTGCGCTATGTGAAAGAAATTCTCGGTAATGACATCAACTTCGGCATCGGCCCTGCCGGTACCGGCAAGACGTATCTGGCCGTGGCTTGCGCCGTAGACGCGCTGGAACGCGAGCAGATTCGTCGCATCCTGCTGGTTCGTCCAGCGGTTGAAGCCGGCGAGAAGCTCGGCTTCCTGCCCGGCGATTTGTCGCAGAAGATCGACCCGTACCTGCGCCCGCTCTATGACGCGCTCTACGAAATGCTCGGCTTCGAACACGTCGCCAAGCTGATCGAGCGCCAGGTCATCGAAGTGGCACCGCTGGCTTACATGCGCGGTCGCACGCTGAACAACAGCTTCATTATTCTCGACGAGAGCCAGAACACCACCGTCGAGCAAATGAAGATGTTCCTGACCCGTATCGGCTTTGGCTCCACCGCGGTCATCACCGGTGACATTACCCAGGTCGACCTGCCGAAAGGCACCAAGTCCGGGCTGCACCATGTGATCGAGGTGCTCAAGGACGTGCCGGGCATCAGCTTCACCCATTTCATGCCCAAGGACGTTGTGCGCCATCCACTGGTGCAGCGCATTGTCGAAGCCTACGAGCGCTTCGAAAATCGCGTGACCGAAGAAGCACCCAAGGACAACCGCCGCGATGCTTGAGCTTGATCTGCAATTGGCTACACAAGCGTCCGCCCCCAGCGAAGCCGAGTTCCGCCAATGGTGCGAACTCGCCCTGCGCCAGCGCACTGCCGACTCCGAAATGACCATCCGCCTGGTCGACGAAGCAGAAGGCCGCGAGCTGAATCACACCTGGCGGCAAAAGGATTACGCCACTAACGTTTTGTCGTTCCCCGCCGACGTGCCCGACGAGTTCCTTGATATCCCGCTGCTGGGCGATCTGGTGATCTGCGTGGCCGTGGTCGAGCGTGAAGCCGCCGAACAAGGCAAGGAATTGAAGGCGCACTGGGCTCATCTGGTCATTCACGGCTGCTTGCATCTGTTGGGTTACGACCATATAGATGACGACGAAGCCGAAGAAATGGAAGCACTGGAACGAACGTTGCTTGCAGAGTTGGGTTATCCCGACCCGTATGCGGACGACGAAACCGAAACATCCCCTATCGTTACAACAAAGGATTCAGAGTAATCGCTATGAGCGAAGATCGATCGAGCAACGGGCAGAAGTCTTGGCTGGGTAAGCTCACCCAGGCTTTTGCCCACGAGCCGAAAAACCGTCAGGAGCTGCTGGAGCTTCTGCGCGATGCACACCAGAACAAACTGTTGGACAGCGAAGCGCTGGCCATCGTCGAAGGCGCCATCCAGGTTGCAGACCTGCAAGTACGGGACATCATGGTCCCGCGCTCGCAAATGGTCAGCATCAAGGCGACCCAGACCCCTCGCGAGTTTCTGCCCGCCGTGGTTGACTCGGCCCACTCCCGCTACCCGGTGATCGGCGAAAGCCACGATGACGTGATGGGCGTGTTGCTGGCCAAGGACTTGCTGCCGTTGATCCTCAAGGAGAACGGCGACAGCTTCAACATCAAGGACCTGCTGCGCCCGGCCACGTTCGTGCCCGAGTCCAAGCGCCTGAATGTGCTGCTGCGCGAATTTCGCGCCAACCACAACCACATGGCCATCGTCATTGACGAATACGGCGGCGTGGCTGGCCTGGTGACCATCGAAGACGTGCTGGAACAAATCGTCGGCGACATCGAAGACGAGCACGACGTAGAGGAAGACAGCTACATCAAGCCGTTGCCCAGCGGTGACTTCCTGATCAAGGCCCTGACACCGATCGAAAACTTCAATGAGTTTTTCGACAGCGAATTCTCCGACGATGAGTTCGATACCGTCGGCGGCCTGGTGATGAGCGCGTTCGGGCACTTGCCCAAACGCAACGAGATCACTGAAATCGGCCCTTATCGCTTCCGCATCCTGAACGCCGACAGCCGTCGGATTCATCTGCTGCGCCTGACTCCAATTGCCCGTTAAGGACTGACATGCACCGTCTCACCCGTCCCGGCTGGCCCGGTAATCTGCTGGCCGTGGCGGCCGGTGCACTCACCACCCTGGCGCTGGCGCCGTTCGATATCTGGCCACTGGCATTGCTGGCGGTCGGCTTCTTTTACGCCGGTTTGCGCGAACTGAGCCCACGTCAGGCCCTGGGCCGTGGCTGGTGTTTCGGTTTTGGCCTGTTCGGCGCCGGCACCAGCTGGATCTACTACAGCATTCACAACTTCGGTGGTGCCTCGGTGTTGTTGGCGGGCTTGCTGATGCTGGCGTTCACCGCAGCGATTGCCTGGTTCTTTGCCCTGCCGGCCTGGATTTGGGCGCGCTGGCTACGTCGCAACGAAGCACCGCTGGCAGATGCCTTGGCGTTTGCAGCGTTGTGGGTCGGCCAGGAGGCATTTCGCGGCTGGTTCCTCACCGGTTTCCCGTGGCTCTATTCCGGCTACAGTCAGCTTAACGGTCCATTGGCCGGGCTCGCGCCATTAGGCGGAATGTGGTTGATTTCCTTCACTCTCGCCCTGACGGCCGCACTGATCTACAACGCGTTGCGACTGGTGCGCACCGGGCGTAAAGGGTTTATTGCAGCGGGCGCGTTGTTGCTGGTCGGCCCGTGGGTGGCCGGCCTGGCCCTGAAAGAACATGCCTGGACCAGCCCGGCGGGCCCTGCGCTCAGCGTCGCGGCGATTCAAGGCAACATCGAACAAAGCATGAAGTGGGACCCGGCGCAGCTCAACGCGCAATTGGAGCTGTACCGCGACATGAGCTTCAGCTCCAAACGCGTCGACCTGCTGATCTGGCCCGAAACCGCCGTACCGGTGCTCAAGTCGTCCGCCGAGGGCTACCTGACCATGATGGGCAACTTCGCCGCCGAGCGTAATTCGGCGTTGATTACCGGCGTACCGATCCGTCAGGAAGTGCGTCACGAGAAACGCTTCTTCAACGGTATTACAGTCGTCGGCGAAGGCGATGGCACTTACCTCAAGCAAAAACTGGTGCCGTTCGGCGAATACGTGCCGTTGCAGGATGTACTGCGCGGACTGATCGCGTTCTTCGACCTGCCGATGTCCGATTTCGCCCGTGGACCGGCCGACCAGCCGATGTTGCAGGCCAAGGGGTATCAGGTTGCGCCGTTCATTTGCTACGAAGTGGTCTACCCGGAATTCGCCGCCAGCCTTGCGGCGCGCAGTGATTTGCTGCTGACCATCAGTAACGACACCTGGTTCGGCACCTCCATCGGCCCACTGCAACATTTGCAGATGGCACAGATGCGCGCACTGGAGGCGGGCCGCTGGATGATCCGCGCCACCAACAATGGCGTATCCGGGCTGATTAACCCGTTTGGCCAGATTACCGCGCAGATCCCGCAGTTCGAACGCGGCATCCTCTACGGCGAAGTGGTGCCGATGCACAACCTGACGCCGTACCTGCAATGGCGCTCGTGGCCGTTGATCATCGTTTGCGTGTTGTTGTTTGGTTGGGCGTTGATTGCTAGCCGGATGGCAAAAACCGTCTGACCCCATCTGATCGTTCTCACGCTCAGCGTGGGAACGATCATCAGCGATAGAAAAGCGAATACCCGACCTGTCCCACCGCCTCGTTCATCAATTGTCCGGATTGCCAGATCGACTTGAATTCCGGCATCCAGCCGCCCAGCGGTCGGGCATTGTCGACGCCTAAAAAGCCCACCGGCGCAGGCACAACGTCAAACCCTGCCTTCTGGAAACTCCAGACAGACCGCGGCATGTGCCAGGCCTGGGTCACGACCACTACCCGCTTGATACCCTGAGGCAACAACACCTCGGCACTGAACTTCGCGTTCTCCCACGTCGTGAGGCTACGCCCTTCCTGCCAGCGTACCGTCACGCCAAAATCATCGAGCAGCGAGTCCGCCATCAACTTCGCTTCGGTGGGTGGCGTACCGTAATGCAGGCCACCGCTGGTCAGCACAGGCAAACCGGAAGCTTTGGCCAGACGCGCCGCATATCGCTCACGCTCCAACCCTATGCCAGTCGGCTGGTCGGTGCCCCAGGCAATGTCGCCGCGCTCACGCCCGGAACCCAACACCACGATGGCGTCCGCGCGCTGGCCCAGGGTCGCCCATTCGTCGCGTGACAACGGCGGATCACGCTCAAGCGCTTTGGCACTCCACTGCACTACCACGGGCAAGCTCATCAACCAGAAACCACCGACACCCAGAACAAAGCACGCACCCGCAAGCCTTGGCCTTGAGCGGCGCAACCACCACGCAAGGACCAAAAGCAGCAAAAGAATACCGGGAGGTAACAGCAGTTGTTTCACAAAATATCGAAAAGGCATCGAGCATCTCCAGAGATGCCCGAAGCCTAAGTGGGTTGACGCAATGCGACAACAGATATGGAAGGACTATGCTTCAAAAGAGTAAAAAAGAAGCCGGGCCATGACCTCAAGTGCCCTTACTTGAATTGCAGAGACCGGACCTTTACCGCGTCCCTGCCGGGTACTTTGTCCTTGAGCCAGATGATTTTGGCCGAACGTGGTGCATCGAGTTGCTTCACTGCTGCTGACAAGCATCCGTGTGTTTCACGTTCACAGCGATCCAGATAGGCTTTGACCAATTCAAACTCTGCGGGGCTAAGGCCGCGCAGTTCCAGCTCCAGGGGACGCTCATCGCGCAGCCGGCCAGCAGTTTTTGCAGCGTCCAGGGCCATTCCCAGACGATCGATCAGTCTTTCGTACAGTTCCGGTTTTGTGGCTTTTTGCTGTGATTCAACCATCCCTCACCTCATTGAAGATAAGACTCACTCCCCATTTAGAGCTTAGCTTCCATGAACAAACCGGCTGAACACTGCGACCAACGGCCCTCGCAGCCGTTTTTGCGAGACGCGCGAGCGTAATCAGGGTTTCCCTCGGTAGAGTGCGGTCATGTATGCTACGGCGCTTCCTGTAACTCCACTTCCAGCTCGTCTGGGCACCGAAACGCCGATTTGGCGTGCTCACCGTCCAGCGTCGCATTGAAGAGGATTAGGCCACCCCTATTCAGTTCAAAAGTAGCCATGCACGAACAATATCAGCCCCGTGAAATCGAAGCCGCCGCCCAGTCGTTCTGGGACGAGCAAAAGTCCTTTGAAGTCAGTGAACAGCCAGGCAAGGAGACTTTCTACTGCCTGTCGATGTTCCCTTACCCCAGCGGCAAGCTACACATGGGGCACGTGCGCAACTACACCATCGGCGACGTGATCTCCCGCTACCAGCGCATGCAAGGCAAGAACGTTCTGCAACCCATGGGTTGGGACGCCTTCGGCATGCCGGCGGAAAACGCCGCGATGAAGAACAACGTAGCGCCCGCCAAGTGGACCTACGAAAACATCGCCTACATGAAAACCCAGCTGCGCAGCCTGGGCCTGGCGGTGGACTGGTCCCGCGAAGTGACCACCTGCAAGCCGGATTACTACCGTTGGGAACAATGGCTGTTCACTCGCCTGTTCGAAAAAGGAGTGATCTACAAGAAAAGCGGCACCGTGAACTGGGACCCGGTCGACCAGACCGTTCTGGCCAACGAGCAGGTAATCGACGGTCGCGGCTGGCGTTCCGGCGCGCTGATCGAAAAGCGCGAAATCCCGATGTACTACTTCAAGATCACCGCGTACGCGGATGAGCTGCTGGAGAGTCTCGACGAACTGACGGGCTGGCCTGAACAGGTCAAGACCATGCAGCGCAACTGGATCGGCAAGTCCCGCGGCATGGAAGTGCAGTTCCCGTACAACGTCGATTCCATCGGCCAAGCCGGCGCGCTGAAAGTATTCACCACCCGTCCGGACACCCTGATGGGTGCGACCTACGTTGCCGTGGCCGCCGAACACCCGCTGGCCACCCTGGCCGCGCAGAACAGTCCTGAGCTGCAAGCGTTCATCGCTGAATGCAAGGGCGGCAGCGTCGCTGAAGCCGACGTCGCCACCCAGGAGAAGAAAGGCCTGCCGACCTCGCTGTTCGTCGAGCACCCGCTGACCGGCGAGAAACTGCCGGTGTGGGTCGCCAACTATGTGCTGATGCATTACGGCGATGGCGCGGTCATGGCTGTCCCGGCGCACGACGAACGTGATTTCGAGTTCGCCACCAAGTACAACCTGCCGATCAAGTCCGTGGTGCGCACCAGCTCGGGTGACACCAACCCGGCTCCGTGGCAGGACGCGTATGGCGAGCACGGCACGCTGATCAATTCCGGCGAGTTCGACGGCCTCGATTTCGCCGGCGCGTTTGACGCCATTGAAGTCGCGCTGATCAAGAAAAACCTTGGTGCCTCGCGCACCCAGTTCCGTCTGCGCGATTGGGGTATCAGCCGCCAGCGCTATTGGGGTTGCCCGATCCCGATCATCCACTGCACTAGCTGCGGTGACGTGCCGGTGCCGGAAGACCAGTTGCCTGTTGTGCTGCCGGAAGACGTCGTACCCGACGGCGCCGGTTCGCCACTGGCTCGCATGCCCGAGTTCTACGAGTGCAGCTGCCCTAAATGTGGCCAGCCTGCCAAGCGTGAAACCGACACCATGGACACCTTCGTCGAGTCCTCGTGGTACTACGCCCGCTACGCCTCGCCCCACTATGAAGGCGGCCTGGTGGAAAAATCCGCGGCCGACCATTGGTTGCCGGTGGATCAGTACATCGGCGGTATCGAACACGCCATTCTTCACCTGCTGTACGCGCGCTTCTTCCACAAGCTGATGCGTGACGAAGGCCTGGTGAGCTCCAACGAGCCGTTCAAGAACCTGCTGACCCAAGGCATGGTGATCGCCGAGACGTACTATCGCCGTGAGGCCAATGGCGCCTACACCTGGTTCAACCCGGCGGACGTGGAACTCGAGCGTGACAGCAAGGCCAAGGTCATCAGCGCCAAGCTGATCGCGGACGGCCTGCCGGTGGAAATCGGCGGCACCGAGAAGATGGCCAAGTCGAAGAACAACGGCGTTGACCCACAGTCGATGATTGACCAGTTCGGCGCCGACACCTGCCGCCTGTTCATGATGTTCGCCTCGCCACCCGACATGAGCGCGGAATGGTCCGACTCGGGCGTGGAAGGTTCGCACCGCTTCCTCAAGCGCGTCTGGCGCCTGGCTCAAGCCCACGTCACTCAGGGCCTGCCGGGCAAACTGGACGTCGCCGGCCTGAACGACGAACAGAAAGTCATTCGCCGCTCGATCCACCAGGCCATCAAGCAAGCCAGCCACGACGTCGGCCAGAACCACAAATTCAACACGGCCATCGCCCAGGTGATGACGCTGATGAACGTGCTGGAAAAAGCCCCGCAAGGCACCGAACAGGATCGCGCACTGGTTCAGGAAGGTCTGGAAACCGTGACGCTGCTACTGGCGCCAATCACCCCGCACATCAGCCACGAGCTGTGGAATCGACTGGGTCACGCTGCCCCGGTGATCGACGCCGCCTGGCCGGTGCTGGACGAGAACGCATTGGTGCAGGACAGCCTGACGCTGGTCATCCAGGTCAACGGCAAGCTGCGCGGTCAGATCGAAATGCCGGCCAGCGCAACGCGCGAAGAAGTCGAAGCCGCGGCCCGTATCAACGAGAACGTGCTGCGCTTTGTCGACGGCCTGACTATTCGCAAAGTGATCGTCGTGCCCGGGAAACTGGTCAACATCGTCGCCAGCTAATTGGATCAGGCGCCGGGCCATGCCCGGCGCCGAGTAAACCTTTCGGGCCGCAAGATCGGCCCACATGGTTTCAAGGGGAGCAACAAAATGATCAAACGCAATCTGCTGGTGATGGGCCTTGCGGTCCTGTTGAGCGCCTGCGGTTTCCAGCTGCGCGGCACCGGCACCACTGAACTGGCGATCAAGGAACTCGACCTGAGCGCCCGTAACGCCTACGGCGAGACCGTGAAGCAAATGCGTCAGGTGCTGGAAGGCAGTGGCGTCAAGGTCTACACCGGCGCACCTTACAAGCTGGTGCTGACCAATGAGCAGGAAAGCCAGCGCATCATCAGCTACGCAGGTGGCGGCCATACTGGCGAGTATCAGATCACCACTGTTCTGAACTACGACATTCGTGGCGCACATGATCTGCAACTGATCAGCGACAAGCTCGAAGTGCAAAAGATCTTCATGCATGACGGCAACAACCTGGCGGGGTCCGACCAGGACGCCGACACTGCCCGTGCAGAAACTCGTCGCGAGCTGATTCAGCGCATGATGCTGCGCCTGCAACAGATCACCCCGACCCAATTGGATCAGCTGCAGCAGACCGCCGAAGCCAAGGCCAAGGCCGAAGCCCAGGCGCTGGAAGCCGCACAGAAGGCTGAAGCGAATACTCCGCGCCAGTCGCCTGTCCAGATCCCGCAACAGTAAGACTTTCGGGGCGCTCCGGCGCCCCGATGGCCCTTTCTTATGAAACTCGCCCCCGCCCAACTCGGTAAACACCTGCAAGGTGCCCTCGCGCCGGTCTACATCATCAGCGGCGATGACCCGTTGCTGTGTCAGGAAGCGGCCGATGCCATTCGTGCCGCCGCCCGCCAACAAGGCTTCGATGAACGCCAGGTCTTCGCCGCCGACGCCAGTTTCGACTGGGGCACGTTGTTGCAGGCGGGGGCGAGCATGTCATTGTTCGCCGAAAAGCGCCTGCTGGAACTGCGCCTGCCCTCCGGCAAACCCGGCGACAAGGGCGCTGCCGCCTTCATCGAATACTGCTCGCGCCCGGCCGAAGACACGATATTGCTGATCAGCTTGCCCAAGCTCGATGGCAGTGCGCAGAAGACCAAGTGGGGCAAGGCGCTGGTCGAAGGTCAGTACACGCAGTTTGTGCAAATCTGGCCGGTGGATGCCAACCAGCTGCCAAGCTGGATTCGCCAGCGTCTGTCTCAAGCCGGGTTGTCGGCCAGCCAGGACGCGGTCGAACTGATTGCCGCGCGCGTCGAGGGCAATCTGCTCGCCGCCGCGCAGGAAATCGAAAAGCTCAAATTGATGGCCGAAGGTGGGCAGATCACCGTCGAAACCGTACAGGCCGCTGTGGCCGACAGTGCACGTTTCGATGTATTCGGTCTGACCGACGCCATCCTGAATGGCGAGGCGGCCCACGCGTTGCGCATGCTTGAAGGACTGCGCGGTGAAGGTGTCGAACCTCCGGTCATTCTCTGGGCGCTGGCCCGGGAACTGCGTCTGCTGGCCAACCTGTCGTTGCAATACAGCCAGGGCGTGCCACTGGACAAAGCCTTCAGCTCATCCCGCCCACCGGTCTGGGACAAACGAAAACCCTTGATGAGCAAAGCCCTGCAACGTTACTCGGCGCAACGCTGGGCGCAGTTGTTGCTGGAAGCGCAGCGCATTGACGCGCAGATCAAGGGTCAGGCGGCCGGCTCGCCGTGGATGAGCCTTAGTCGATTGTCATTGTTGATGGCCGGTCAACGCCTGACATTGCCCGCCGAATAAACGCACCCTTGTAGCAGGCTTCGCCAGCTGGTACAGGTTTTGCGATCGGCGAAAGGTCCTACAACCTGTGGGGACTAGACAGAACCCCAACTTCAGCCGATGATTTGCCCTGCAAAAACCACTCACTCGCGAGAATCATCATGAGCAAAAAGCCATCAAAGCATGGCCCGAACAAGGCCAAATCCATTATCGCCCAGCCACTGTTCCGCAGCCGTCAGGAGCGAGCCGGCAAGGGCAAAGGCAGCTACCGCCGCGAAGCCTTCCAGTCTAATAGCTGGGAGGCTTCTTACTTTCTGGCTGCGTAAAGCAGAACACCCCTTCGACATGTTAAGGTCTGTACCTGATTCGTATCTTCTGGACCTGTGCATGCCCCTTCGTCTTTCCCGTCGTTGGCCCGTTCGCCAACTGATCGCTGCCTCCAGCCTCATTTTGCTTGTCGCCTGCGCGGAAAAACCAACCGCCGCCGACGCCCAGCCACTGCAAACCCTTCCCGTCGCGACAGCCCCTGCGGTCATTCCGCCCGTGGTGCCGGCCGGAGAAAACCTCGACATCCAGCCCACCCAGACGTTCGCCGAATGGCAAGCAGGTTTCCGCAAAGACGCACTGAACGCCGGTATCCGCGCCGATCTGTTCGACCACGCCTTTGCCAATGTCAGTTTCGACCCCAGCGTAATCCGTGCGGATCGCAGCCAACCGGAATTTTCCCGTCCAGTGTGGGAATACCTCGACGGCGCCCTTTCTCCACTGCGAGTACGTAAAGGCCAAGCGCTGATCAGCGAAAACGCGGCCCTCCTGCAAAGCATCGAACAGCGTTATGGCGTCGACCGCCAGGCACTCGTGTCGGTGTGGGGCATGGAAAGTAACTTCGGTCAGTTCCAGGGCAGCAAGTCGGTCATCAACTCCCTGGCGACCCTGGCGTACGAAGGCCGGCGCCCCGGCTTTGCCCACGATCAACTGATCGCCGCCCTGCAAATCCTGCAACAGGGGGATATCACACCCGATAAGATGCTCGGTTCCTGGGCCGGCGCCATGGGCCAGACCCAATTCATCCCGACGACTTACAACACCCACGCTGTCGACTTCGATGGTGACGGTCGCCGTGACATCTGGAACAGCCCCGCCGACGCCCTGGCCTCGACCGCGCATTACCTGCAAAGCTCCGGCTGGCAGAACGGCCAGCCGTGGGGCTTTGAAGTGCAACTGCCAAGCAGTTTCAACTACGTCCTGGCCGATGGCACAATTCGCAAAAGCGTCGCCGAATGGTTGCAACTGGGGGTTTCTCTGCCCGCTGGCGCTCGGATTCCGCCAGGCTCGGAACACCTCTCCGCAGCCCTGCTGCTGCCGGCCGGTTACCGTGGCCCGGCATTCCTGGTGCTCGACAACTTCCGCGCGATTCTCAAGTACAACAATTCGTCGTCCTATGCGTTGGCGGTGAGTCTGTTGTCCGAACGCTTCAATGGTTCGGGGCTGATCAGCGGCACCTGGCCGAAAGATGATTTGCCGTTGAGCCGTACCGAGCGCATGGAATTGCAGAGCCTGTTGAGTGCCCAGAACTACGACGCGGGCATCCCGGATGGCATTATCGGCGCCAATACACGCAAAGCGATCCGCAGTGCACAGCAGTCGTTTGGCTGGCCGGCGGATGGATATCCGACGCACAAGTTGCTGGAAGGTTTGCGTAACCGCTAGAAGCATCGTCGGAACGCCGCCCGGAACAAGCCCGCTCCCACATTGGTTCTGTGTACGACACAAAACCTGTGGGAGCGACGGCGCGACGATTCGACTTGCTCGCGATGACGGACTATCAGGCGACGAAGCTCTAAGCCTTGACCACCACATCCTGCTCCAGCACCAACTCCTTCTTCCCCGCATCCAATCGAACCAAAGCCCCCATCGGCAACGTCAGGTTCGGATCACAATGCCCGCTACGCCAACCAGCCAGCACCGGAATCCGCAACGGCTCGAAGGTCTGCTTGAGCAACCGCTCCAGCGCGACCGCATCAACCCCCGCCACATCCCCTACCAAAACCCCGCGCAGCTTGCCCAGCGCACCCGCCAACCGCAAATGGGTCAGCAGCCGGTCTATGCGATACAGCGGCTCGTTGACGTCCTCGATCAACAGGATCACGCCCTCGGCTTCCAATTCGTAGGGCGTGCCCATGGTCGCGGCAATCATCGACAGGTTACCGCCAAGCAAACGCCCGTGAGCGATGCCTGGCTCAATCGTGGTCAACGGCCAGGCCACCGGGTGCGAAATGACGCTACCGGCCTTCACCTGGCCTCTGAGCATGTTGAAAAACGATGACTCGGTAGGTTTCTGCTTGTCGCCCAGCAGATCGGCATTGAGCAACGGACCATGGAAGGTCACGAAACCGGCATAACGACTGATCGCCAGATGCAGCGCCGTGATGTCGCTGTAGCCGATGAACGGTTTGGCGTTGTTTTGCAGCAGTTCGAAATCGATACGGTCAAGCAAACGCGGCGTGCCATAACCACCGCGCAGGCAGATGATGGCATCCACCTCGGGATCCGCGAACGCCGCGTGCAGATCATTGAGCCGCACCTCGTCACTGCCGGCCAGATAACCCTCCTTCTCGTACACCCCGGGAAATACCCGCAGCGCATAGCCGCGAGCGCGCATCCAGGCGATGGCCTTGTCAGTGTCCAGCCCGGCAGGGCCGGCGGGTGCAATCACGCCGATCAACCCTTCCAACGGCAAGGCTGGAACAGGTTTATGCGGATACAGCGTGTGGGTCGGTCGAACGGTCATCCATGAATCTCCCTGCGCGAAAATCTTCAGCACACAGTAGTCAGGAACGGGGACAAACAGAAGAGGCTCAGTCGCCCGCCGGTTACAGGAAAAAACACTGGCTGGCGCAGGCCAGGCAAAAAAACGCCCGCAAGGCCTGAAAAGCCATGCGGGCGCCTTTTATGTCATCGCCAAATTACAGGGACGAGATCAGCTCGGCTTTGACCAGCTTCGCCTGCTCATCGGCATGGTACGAGGAACGTACCAGCGGGCCGGAAGCGACGTTCTTGAAGCCCATCTTGTAACCTTCCTCGGCGAACCAGGCGAAGGTGTCCGGGTGCACAAAACGCTGCACCGGCAAGTGGCTGCGGGACGGTTGCAGGTACTGGCCCAGAGTCAGCATGTCGATGTCGTGTTCGCGCATGCGCTTCATGACTTCGATGACTTCTTCGTCGGTTTCGCCCAGGCCCAGCATCAGGCCGGACTTGGTTGGAATGTGCGGCATCATCTGCTTGAAGCGTTGCAGCAGGGTCAGCGACCACTGGTAATCCGACCCCGGACGCGCAGCCTTGTACAGGCGCGGCACGGTTTCCAGGTTGTGGTTGAACACATCTGGCGGCTCGGCCGCGGTGATTTCCAGCGCCACGTCCATACGGCCACGGTAATCCGGGACCAGGGTTTCGAGCTGCACGTTAGGCGACAGCTTGCGGATCTCGCGGATGCAGTCGGCAAAGTGCTGGGCACCACCGTCACGCAGGTCGTCGCGATCAACCGAGGTGATCACCACGTACTTGAGTTTCAGGTCGGCGATGGCGATGGCCAGGCTTTGCGGCTCATTGACGTCCAGTGGTTTCGGACGGCCGTGGCCGACGTCGCAGAACGGGCAGCGACGGGTGCAGATGTCGCCCATGATCATGAACGTCGCGGTGCCGCCGGAGAAGCACTCGCCCAGGTTCGGGCAGGACGCTTCTTCGCACACGCTGTGCAGCTTGTGTTTGCGCAGCAGGGCCTTGATGCGGTCGACTTCCGGGGAAACCGGGATGCGCACGCGAATCCAGTCGGGTTTCTTCGGCAGTTCGGTGGTCGGAATGATCTTCACCGGGATACGTGCAACCTTCTCGGCGCCGCGCAGCTTGACGCCGGCTTCAACCTTGGCACGCGGGGCCGGACGCTCGGTGACATCGAGCGTCGGGATCATGGTTTGCACTGCATCAGTAGTCATATCAGTCGATTCCGCCCGTTAGGGTCGTCTGCTCAGCATAGTCGAGGTGTTTGACGAGCTGCGCGCGCAGCCGGGCACTTACCTCGGCAAATTCAATCGGTCCTGCGTGATCGCTCAGCTGGGTCATCGCCAGCCCGGCGTAGCCGCAGGGATTAATTCGTCGAAACGGTTCCAGGTTCATGTCCACGTTCAGGGCAAGGCCATGAAAGGAACAACCGTGGCGGATCCGCAGCCCCAGGGACGCGATTTTCGCCCCGTCGACATAGACACCCGGTGCGTCCGGCTTGGCGGCGGCAGTGACGCCGTAACTCGCCAGCAGTTCGATCAGGCACAGTTCCATGCGGGTGACCAGGTCACGCACACCAAACCCGAGTTTGCGTACGTCCAGCAGCAGATAAGCCACCAGTTGGCCGGGCCCGTGATAAGTCACCTGCCCGCCCCGGTCGACCTGTACCACCGGAATATCTCCCGGCAGCAACAAGTGCTCGGCCTTGCCAGCCTGCCCCTGGGTAAACACTGGCGGGTGCTCGACCAGCCAGATTTCGTCGGCAGCCTCGGTGCCGCGTTCGTTGGTGAAGCGTTGCATGGCATGCCAGACCGGCTCGTAAGCCATCTGGCCGAGCTCACGAAAGCCCAGCGTGCCAGACATCACAACACCATGTGCACGAAGCCGGTAGCCCGCAGTTCGCTGTTGATGTTGTACAGCTGGTCCTGATCGGTGGCGACGATGTGCAACTGAATCGTGGTGTATTTGCCATTGGTGCTTTGACGCTCGTCGATGCGGTCATCATTGATGGTCGCATGCTTCTTGACGATGTCGATAATCTTGTCTTTGTTGCCCACGCCAGTATCGCTGATCACCTTAACCGGGTAATCAACGTTGGGAAATTCGATCTTTGGCGCCTTTACTTCGGTATCGGTCATGGCGTAACGGCCTCGTAAGCGTAAGCCGTGGCGACGGGCATGACCCCGCGCCGGATCAGCGCGAAGTCATGCAGGTGCACACTGTATTCAGTTGAAGATGCTGTAGAAGAATAGACGGATGCTATCCCACATACGGCGGAAGATACCACCTTCCTCGACAGCGTCCAGAGCGATCAGGTCGGCGCTGTGCACCACTTTGTCGTCCAGTTTCACTTCGACTTTACCGATCACGTCGCCCTTGGCGATTGGCGCAACCAGTTGCGGGTTCATGGTCATGCTGGCGGCGAGCTTTTTCAGCTGGCCTTTTGGCAGGGTCATGGTCAGGTCTTCAGCCAGGCCGGCTTTGACTTGATTGGTCGCGCCTTTCCAGACAGGAGCCTGAGCCAGCTCGGCGCCTTTCTGATAGAAGGTCTGGGTTTCGAAGAAGCGGAAACCGTAAGTCAGCAGTTTCTGGGTTTCGGCGGCGCGAGCCACTTCGCTGTTGGTGCCGAACACCACGGCGATCAGGCGCATGCCATCACGTACGGCCGAAGACACCATGCAGTAGCCGGCTTCGTCGGTGTGACCGGTCTTCAGACCGTCGACCGTCTTGTCGCGCCACAGCAGCAGGTTGCGGTTAGGCTGCTTGATGCCGTTCCAGAAGAACTCTTTCTGCGAGTAGATCGCGTAGTGAGCAGGGTCTTCGTGGATGATCGCGCGAGCCAGCACGGCCATGTCGTGAGCCGACGAGTAGTGCTCAGGGTTTGGCAGACCGGTCGGGTTCATGAAGTGGGTGTTGGTCATGCCCAGGTCAGCCACGGTTTTGTTCATCACGTCGGCGAAAGCGTCTTCGCTGCCGGCGATGTGCTCGGAGAGCGCAACACTGGCGTCGTTACCCGACTGGATGATGATGCCGTGCAGCAGGTCGCTGACGGTGACCTGCGAGCCCACCTTGATGAACATCCGCGAACCGCCGGTACGCCAGGCGTTTTCGCTGACGGTCACCGGGTCGTTTTCGCCGATCTGGCCACGACGGATTTCCAGGGTCGCGATGTACGCGGTCATCAGCTTGGTCAGGCTGGCCGGCGGCAGACGCTGATCACCATTGTTCTCGACCAGCACGTTGCCGCTGCTGGCATCCATGAGCACATAGGCCTTGGCGGCCAGTTGTGGGGGTGATGGCATCACCTCGACCGCGAACGCGGCGGGCGAGAGGAGCAGCGGGACTAACAGGAACAGGCGTTTGGCAAAGGTGGTGATGTTCATCCGTCTCTCGAAATCGCTAATGGAAACTGCCCAGGGGCAAAACTATTCAGACAACCTTCAGGCTTTGTCCAAAACTGCCTGCGCGACGATCATGCGGCGTTAAAAACAGCCTCGGAATGCTCATGTAGGTCCCCTACACTCCGCTTCCCCACCTGTTTTTGCCTTGCCTGATCGCCGCTCGGCGAGTTTTCGGACAAACCCTACGGGTCATCGCGTGTTCAGTTGTTCACTCAGAACCCTTGCCGGGCTTTTGTTCTTTAACGAGCCAACAACCAGGTCCGCCCCCCAAACTGCAAGCGAACCTTCAATCAAGTACTACGTATTACTCGGCGGTAACCAGACTCGGCGAACCGAGATTGGCCATGCGCACGCTGTTCTGCACTTGCTGGATTTCACCCGGAGAACCGATGGGCCCCAGACGCACCCGATGCAGTGTCTGTTGGTTGCGCACGATCGAGCTGATGAACACCGGAGCGCTCACCATCCCGCTGAGCTTCGATCTCAGGAGTTCTGCAGCGTCCGGGTTGGCGAACGCGCCCACCTGCAGATACTGGCCAGAGGCTGGTACAGAAGCGTTTTTTTGCATCAAGCTGAACAGGCACGACGGCCGCGGCGTGTTGCTGCGGTGGCGGCGTCCATTGCTCGACGGTGCCGGCCGAGGCCGTAATCACCGGCGCGCTATTTTGCGCAACTTGCGGCTCGTTGAGCATCAAAGGCGCCGGACGGCCTTTTTGTGCCCACCACTGTTGCGGGTCGATCCCCTCGACCTTGACCCGCGCCGTGCCGATTTCGGCATAACCGAGCTTTTTGGCGGCGGCATAGGACAAGTCGATGATGCGGTCCGAATAGAACGGCCCACGGTCGTTGACCCGCAGGATCACGCTCTTGTTGTTGTCCAGATTGGTCACCCGAACGTAACTTGGCAGTGGCAATGTCTTGTGTGCGGCACTCATGCCGTACAGGTCATACACCTCGCCATTGGCGGTGTTCTGGCCGTGAAACTTGGTGCCATACCAGGACGCCGTGCCCGAGGCGACGTAGGTCTTGGATTCTTGCAACGGGAAATAGGTCTTGCCCAGCACCGTGTACGGGTTGGCCTTGTAAGGACCGGTGTGCAGGGTCGGCGTGGCATCCGGGATGCGCGATACGTCGACATCCCACCATGGCGCGCCATCTTTGTGGGCGCGGTTGATGTCCAGCCCCGGCGTAGCACGCACGGCGGTGGACGAGGACTTCTGAGCCGGCGCGCGACTGGTCGAGCAACTGGCAAGCAGCACCGCCAATGCGGCGAAAGCCATGAGCTTCAGGGGTTTATTCATAGGCAATGCCCGCATTACTTGACGCCCCGTGCTTGGACCAGCTGTTCAGACAGTTGATGTACGGCCATGGCGTACATCACGCTGCGGTTATAACGCGTGATCGCGTAGAAATTCTTCAGGCCCATCCAGTACTCGGGGCCATTGTCACCTTCCAGGCGGAAAGCCGTGACCGGCATATCATCGCGCAGCGCATCATGACTTGACCACCCCAGCGCCCGCAACTCCCCTACGGTTTTAACCGGCTCGATACCCGTGGTCAAACCTTCGTCGACCTGTTCACCCCGAACATCGGCGCGGCTGACCACCGGCTCGCCGGCCTCCCACCCGTGACGCTTGAAGTAACTGGCAACGCTGCCAATGGCATCGTCCGGGTTGTTCCAGATATTGATGTGGCCGTCGCCGTCGAAGTCCACGGCATACGCGCGAAAACTGCTCGGCATGAACTGCGGCAAGCCCATGGCGCCGGCGTATGAGCCCTTGAGGGTCAACGGATCGACCTGCTCTTCCCGGGCCAGCAGCAAGAACTCACGCAGTTCCTTGCGGAAAAACTCGGCACGGGGAGGATAGTCGAAACCCAGGGTCGACAACGCGTCGATCACCCGGTAATTACCGGTATTACGCCCGAAAAAGGTTTCAACGCCGATGATCGAGACAATCACCTGCGCCGGTACGCCGTATTCCTGCTCGGCACGCGCCAGCACTGCTTCGTGCTGACGCCAGAAGTCCACACCACGGGCGATGCGCGCGTCAGTGATAAACATCGGCCGGTATTCGTTCCACTGCTTGACCCGCTCGGCGGGCTTCGAGATCGCGTCCAGAATCGACTGCTTGCGCTCGGCTTCGCGGAACACGCCCATGAGCTGTTCACCGGCGAAACCGTAGTCGCGGGTCATTTCACCGACGAATTCGGCCACCTGGGGTGAGCCTTCGTAATCGCCAGCCAACGCGTCCTGCGTTGTGCCAAGGATGCTTACCAGGCCGACCCATGGCGCGTATCGAGTCACCCAGCCACGCATTACTTGCATTGAACTCTTCACCTTATTCAAACCTGAGCGATCCACTTACGATGGGTATGGATCGACATCAAAACCCCAAACGCTGACAGCAGCGTCACCAGCGAAGTTCCTCCGTAGCTAATGAACGGCAACGGCACCCCCACAACCGGCAACAGGCCACTGACCATACCGATGTTGACGAAAACGTAAACAAAAAACGTCATGGTCAGGCTGCCCGCGAGCAATTTGCCGAACAATGTCTGCGCCTGGGCGGTAATCACCAGACCCCGTCCGATCAGCAGCAGGTAGATCAGCAGCAACGCGCAAATACCCACCAGGCCGAACTCTTCGCCCAACACCGCAATAATGAAGTCGGTGTGGCTTTCCGGCAGGAAGTCCAGGTGCGACTGGGTGCCCAGCAGCCAGCCCTTGCCGAACACACCACCGGAACCGATGGCGGCTTTCGACTGAATGATGTTCCAGCCAGTGCCCAGCGGATCACTCTCCGGATCGAGGAACGTCAGGATTCGCTGCTTCTGGTAGTCGTGCATGATGAAAAACCACATCGCCACGGCCACAGGCACGGCCGCCGCCAGCACGCTGATGATCCAGCGCCACTTCAAGCCCCCCATAAACAGCACAAACGCACCGCCTGCCAGGATCAGCAGCGATGTCCCCAGGTCCGGTTGCCGCACGATCAGGATGAACGGCAAACCGATCAGGAACAGACTGACCGCTACGTGCTTGAGTTGCGGCGGCAAAGTGCGCTTGGACAGGTACCAGGCGATGGTCGCCGGCATCAGGATCTTCATGAACTCCGAGGGCTGGAAGCGGATCACACCGGGGATGTTGATCCAGCGCGTGGCACCCATGGCGTTGTGGCCCATGACGTCTACCACCACCAGCAACAACACGCCAAGCACATAACCGACCGGCACCCAACGCGCCATGAATCGCGGCTCGAACTGTGCGATGACGATCATCGACACCAGGCCGATGCCGAATGACGTGGCTTGCTTGGCCAGCAGGTCCCAGCTCTTTCCGCTGGCCGAATACAGCACGAACAGGCTGCCGGCGGCGAGGGTCAGCAGCAGAATCAACAACGGGCCATCGATATGCAGGCGCTGCAACAGCGTGGCACGACGACGCATCACATCCTCACTGGAGAGCATGCGATCAAAATTATTCATCACGGGCTGTAGCCTCTGCGCTGATAGGGCTGGCGTACTCGGCTTTAAGTCGGCCGTCCTGGTCCAGGAGCCAGGCGTCCATGACTTGACGCACCACTGGCGCGGCGACCCCGGAACCGGACTCACCGTTCTCGACCATCACCGACACCACGATTTGCGGGTTGTCGGCCGGCGCGAAGCCGACAAACAAGGCGTGGTCGCGGTGGCGTTCCTGAACCTTGGAGCGATCGTACTTCTCGCCCTGCTTGATCGCGACCACCTGGGCCGTACCACTTTTGCCGGCGATCCGGTATTGCGCGCCAATCGATGCCTTGCGCGCGGTACCACGAGCGCCGTGCATTACCTGCTGCATCCCGTGGTTGACCTTGGTCCAGTCCGACGGATCGCGCAGGACGATGTCCGGCATCGGGTTTTCATCTTTCGGCTTCTCGCCTTCGACGGTCTTGGCCAGGTGCGGACGGTTCCACACACCTTTGTTAGCCACCAGCGCCGTGGCCTGGGCCAGTTGCAGCGGCGTGGACTGCATGTAGCCCTGGCCGATTCCGAGAATCAGGGTTTCACCCGGGAACCAGGCCTGGCGACGGGTCGCACGCTTCCATTCGCGGGACGGCATCAGGCCCGTTGATTCTTCGAACATGTCCAGCGAGACCTTCTGGCCAATACCGAATTTGCCCAGATACGCCGACAAGCGATCGATTCCCAGCTTGTGGGCCAGATCATAGAAGTAGGTGTCGTTGGACCGCATGATCGCCGTGTCCAGATCCACGTAGCCGTCGCCGGTACGGTTCCAGTTACGGTATTTGTGATCGTAGTTGGGCAGTTGGTAATAACCGGGATCGAACACGCGGGTCGATGCGGTGACCACCCCCGAATCCAGACCGGCAATCGCCACCGCCGGCTTGATGGTCGAGCCCGGCGGGTACAGTCCGCGCAGCACGCGGTTGAACAAAGGCCGGTCGATCGAGTCGCGCAGTTCGGAATAGGCCTTGAAGCTGATGCCGGTCACGAACAGGTTCGGGTCGAAACTCGGCTGACTGACCATCGCCAGCACTTCGCCGGTTTTCGGGTCCAGCGCAACGACTGCACCACGGCGACCGCCGAGTGCGGCTTCGGCGGCTTCCTGCAATTTGATGTCCAGGCTCAGGACGATGTCCTTGCCGGGAATCGGATCGGTACGCTTGAGCACACGCAAAACGCGGCCCCGTGCGTTGGTTTCGACTTCCTCGTAACCCACCTGACCGTGCAGCTCAGGCTCGTAAAAGCGCTCGATGCCGGTCTTGCCGATGTGGTGGGTGCCGCTGTAATTGACCGGATCGAGAGATTTCAGCTCTTTCTCGTTGATCCGCCCCATGTACCCGACCGAGTGCGCAAAATGTGCGCCCTGCGGGTAGTGACGCACCAACTGCGCCACCACTTCCACGCCAGGCAGACGGAACTGATTCACCGCGATCCGGGCGATTTGCTCTTCGGTCAGTTCGAACAGGATCGGCACCGGCTCGAACGGCCGGCGCCCCTGACGCATGCGTTTCTCGAAGATCACCCGGTCCTCGGGCGTCAGCTCCAGCACTTCGACGATCACGTCGAGCACTTGCTGCCAGTCGCCGGAGCGCTCGCGGGTCATGCTCAGGCTGAAGCTGGGCCGGTTATCGGCCACCACCACGCCATTGCGGTCAAAGATCAGTCCGCGCGTCGGCGGAATCGGCTGCACATGGACACGGTTGTTTTCCGACAGGGTCGAGTGGTACTCGTACTGGATGACCTGAAGGAAATACAGCCGCGCAATCAGCACACAAATAAGCGTCACGACCGCAATGGCACCGAACACGACACGGCCACGCACCAGACGGGCGTCTTTTTCGTGGTCCTTGATACGGATCGGCTGAGACATGAGGGCAGAACTACTTGTGGTAAGGGTGACCGGACAAGACTGTCCAGGCACGATACAGCTGTTCGCCGATCAGAATACGCACCAGCGGGTGCGGCAACGTCAACGGCGACAATGACCAGCGCTGATCGGCTCGGGCACAGACTTCCGGCGCCAGCCCTTCGGGACCGCCGACCATGAAATTCACCGTGCGCGAGTCCAGGCGCCAGCGATCGAGTTCGACCGCCAGCTGCTCGGTGCTCCAGGGCTTGCCGTGGACTTCGAGGGTGACAACACGCTCATTCGGCCCGACCTTGGCCAGCATGGCTTCGCCTTCCTGACGGATGAAGCGCGCCACGTCGGCGTTCTTGCCACGGGTATTGAGCGGTATTTCCACCAGTTCCAGCGCCAGCTCGGACGGAAGACGCTTGGCATATTCATGCCAGCCTTCTTCCACCCACTTGGGCATCCGTGAACCGACGGCGATCAGTCGCAGTCGCACAGCGGGCCCTTATTGCTGGTCTTTGTTGAGCTTGATGAAATGCTCGTGGGTGTTTTCCGGGCTGTGGTGAGCCGCGTTCAGCGCACGGCTCTGTTCAGCGCCGGACCACAGACGTTCCAGGTCGTAGAACTGGCGAGCGGAGGCGGTCATCATGTGAACGATGACGTCGTCCATGTCCAGCAGGACCCAGTCGCTGTCGCCCTTGCCTTCTTCACCCAATGGCTTGACGCCCTGGGCTTTGACGGCTTCGCGAACCTTGTCCAGCATCGCGCCGATCTGGCGGTTCGAAGTACCGGTAGCGATGATCATGAAGTCAGTGATGCTCTGCTTTTCACGAACGTCGATGACCTGGATATCCTGGGCCTTGACGTCTTCCAGGGCGGCTACGGCAACCTTGACCAGTTCTTCACCGCGCAGCTCCGGCCCGGTTGGCGCCTCTACTGGCAGTGGAGCGCTTTTGAATGTGCCTTTGCGCTTTACTTTAGCTACGTCTTTGTCAGTCATATAAAACTCGTTTTGCTCGTATGTTCGGGGGCTTCGATACACGTGATCACGTGCTTGAAGCGCGCCTCTTTTCAGTTCGACGCACGGTAAAGTCCGTGCGCATCGATGTAGGCCAGGACCGCGTCGGGCACCAGGAAACGTACCGACTTACCGCTGGCCAGCAGTTGACGGATCTGGGTGGCGGATACCGCGAGCGGTGTCTGCCAGACGAATGCAATCTGTCCGCTCGGCCCTTTGAGGGCCAGCGGGTCGCTCACCGAGCGCGCTGCCAGCAGGTTGCGCAAGGCATCCGGCGGTTCGCTGTCGGCATCCGGGCGTTGCAGCACCAGGATGTGGCAATGCTGGAGCAACTCTTCCCAGCGGTGCCAAGTGGGCAGGCCGCAAAATGCGTCCCAGCCCAAAAGTAGAAAAACCTGGGTCTGGGCGGCCAGTTCGGCGCGCATCAGTTCCAGGGTATCGATAGTGTAGGACGGTTTGTCCCGCTGCAGTTCGCGGGCATCCACCACTAACGGTGCCACACCGGCCACCGCGCACTCGACCATCGCCAGACGGTCTTTTGCCGACACCTGCGGCGTACCGCGATGCGGCGGCCTGGCACTGGGTGTCAGACGCAATTCATCGAGTGCCAACGACTCGGCGACTTCCAGCGCACCGCGCAGATGGCCGATGTGCACCGGGTCGAACGTGCCGCCCAGCATGCCAATGCGCCGAGGTTGAGGCTCGTTTGCGGTGGCTGGGGCTGTCGGGTCGAGGTCGCCCAAGTCAGACCGACGCCTGGCCGCGCAACTGGCCATCACCGACCACGATGTACTTCTCGCAGGTCAGACCTTCGAGGCCCACCGGGCCGCGGGCGTGCAGCTTATCAGTAGAAATGCCAATCTCGGCACCCAATCCGTATTCAAAGCCATCGGCGAAGCACGTCGGGGTGTTGATCATTACCGACGATGAATCGACTTGCGCGACGAAACGCCGCGTATCGGCGAGGTTTTCGCTGACA
Source organism: Pseudomonas sp. S2_B07 (assembly GCF_054668435.1). Taxonomy (NCBI): domain Bacteria; kingdom Pseudomonadati; phylum Pseudomonadota; class Gammaproteobacteria; order Pseudomonadales; family Pseudomonadaceae; genus Pseudomonas; species Pseudomonas sp. S2_B07. Next base: position 4,480,484 of record NZ_CP162769.1, on the reverse strand, counting down.
ATCGAGTCGGTGTGATGGGAGCCGTACTTATTAATATGCTCGATGGCCTGGTCCAGCCCGTCGACCACGCGGATCGACAGAATCGGCGCCAGGTATTCGGTGGTCCAGTCTTCTTCAGTAACCGTGACCGCATCGATGATCGCCCGCGTGCGTTCGCAGCCGCGCAGTTCAACGCCTTTTTCGCGGAACTGGGCAGCCATCGACGGCAGGAAATCCTTGGCAACGGTCTGGTCCACCAGCAGCGTTTCCATCGCGCCACAGATGCCATAACGGTATGTCTTGGCGTTGAACGCGATGCGCTGGGCTTTCGCCAGGTCGGCATGCTCACTCACGTAAACGTGGCAGATCCCGTCCAGGTGCTTGATCACCGGCACGCGGGCGTCACGACTGACGCGTTCGATCAGGCCACGGCCACCACGGGGCACGATGACGTCGACGTATTCCGGCATGCTGATCAGCGCGCCAACGGCGGCACGGTCGGTGGTTTCAACCACTTGCACCACGGCGGCCGGCAGTTCGGCTTCGGCCAGTCCGCGCTGGATGCAGGCGGCGATGGCACGGTTGGAATGAATGGCTTCGGAACCGCCACGCAGGATCGTCGCGTTACCGGACTTCAGGCACAGGCTGGCGGCGTCGATGGTCACGTTCGGCCGGGATTCGTAGATGATCCCGATCACGCCCAACGGCACACGCATCTTGCCAACCTGAATACCCGACGGGCGAAAGCTCATGTCACGAATCGCGCCGACCGGGTCCGGCAATGCGGCCACCTGGCGCAAGCCGACGATCATGCCGTCGATGCGTTCCGGGGTCAGCGCCAGACGCTCCAGCAAGGCAGGTTCAAGACCATTGGCGCGACCCGCGGCCAAATCCAGTTCGTTGGCAGCCGTCAGCTCAGCGCGTGCAGCGTCCAGCGCATTGGCAGCGGCCTGCAAGGCGCGGTTTTTCTGCGCGGTGCTGGCGCAGCCGATGACGCGAGAAGCCTCGCGGGCAGCGCGACCCAGGCGGGTCATGTAGTCAAGAACGGACTCAGTCATGGTCTGTGGTGGTCTTTGCTAAGGTCTTGGTAAAGAGTAAAGCGGCAGATTATAGCTGTCGCGTCCCGGGACTAACAGCGGTGACGGGCGGATGGTCGAAATCGAGGGCAATTTGCCGACGTTCAGCCGGGATTAAGCTGCAAATTGTTATCATCACCGCTCAATCAGCCCTGATAAACGCCGTTCATCATGTCCAACCTGACTGTTCGAGCGTCCGCTTCGAGCCTGCCCACGGGGCTCCCGGATGCGTTTTTCGACCGCGACGCACAAACACTGGCCCGGGATTTACTCGGCAAAATCATCCGTCACCGGGTTGGTGACCTGTGGCTCAGCGCCCGGATTATCGAAACCGAAGCCTATTACTTCGAAGAAAAAGGCAGCCACGCCTCCCTCGGCTACACAGAAAAGCGTAAGGCTTTGTTTCTGGATGGCGGTCACATCTATATGTATTACGCCCGTGGCGGCGACTCCTTGAACTTCAGCGCTCAGGGCCCGGGCAACGCGGTACTGATCAAATCCGCCTATCCGTGGGTCGACGAATTGAGCGGGCCGGCAAGCCTGGCGCAGATGCTGTTGAACAACCCCGACACCCAAGGCCGCCCTCGCCCGACGCAAAAGCTGTGCGCCGGACAGACATTGCTGTGCAAGGCGCTGGGTTTGAAGGTGCCGGTCTGGGATGCCAAGCGATTTGACCATGAGGTGTTGCTGGTTGAGGACGTCGGTCCGGCGCCAGCCCACGTCATTCAAACCACGCGCCTGGGGATCCCCCATGGGCGCGATGAACACTTGATGTACCGCTTCGTCGATGCTGCTTATGCACCGTATTGCACACGGAACCCGCTGCGACGGGGGCAGGTCGAAGGTCGCGATTATTTTCTACTGTCTTGATTTGATGACCAGAAACCTGCAGGAGCGAGCCTGCTCGCGATAGCGGAGTATCAGGCGACATCTATGTCGACTGGCAGTCAGCTATCGCGAACAGGCTCACGCCTACAAGGGATCTGAAGTGTCTGGAAGATTGCGTTCGTCCCCCATGGGACCAATGAACATTTGATGGAGTTGTTTTTATGGGCCCATGGCTCGATAGCGTGACCGGTTGGTTGACGGTCAACCCGCAATGGCTGGCGGCGGCGGTGTTCATCGTGGCCTTTGTCGAATGCCTGGCGATTGCCGGTCTGATCGTGCCCGGTACGGTTATGTTGTTTGCCGTGGCGGTACTGGCTGGCAGCGGCGCGCTGTCGCTGAGTGAAACGTTGCTGTTAGGGTTCTTCGCTGGCGTACTGGGCGATGTCGTGTCCTACTTCATCGGTCGACATTTCCATCAAAACATTCGGCGCCTGCCGGGTTTGCGCCATCATCCGGAATGGATTGCCGGGGCCGAGGCGTATTTCCAGCGCTATGGTATTGCCAGCCTGTTGGTCGGGCGCTTCATCGGCCCCCTGCGTCCGATGCTGCCGATGGTCGCCGGCATGTTCGACATGCCCTTCCCGCGATTTTTCGCCGTCAGTCTGTTGGCTGCCGCTGGCTGGAGTGTGGCGTACCTGCTGCCCGGCTGGGCCACGGGCGCGGCGATTCGTTTGCCGTTGCCGGAAGGCTTCTGGCCGGAGGCGGGCGTCGTCGCTGGCGCCATTGCGGCCATGGTCGGCCTGAGCATCACCAGCAGCATGCGCCGCCATCGCAAGGCGACGATGTTGATTGCCGGGATGAGCTTTCTGATTCTGCTGGGACTGTTTATTGGCTATCCGCACCTGACCGCGCTCGATCAGGGCGTCATGACCCTGGTACAGGAACACCGCAGCCCGATGCTCGATGAAGTGGCCGTGCTCTTCACGCTGATCGGTGAGTTCCGCAACATGCTGGTGTTCAGTGGCTTGCTGGTCGCGCTTCTGCTGATCGCTCGGCAATGGCGACAGGCGATTTTCGCTGGCAGCACCCTGCTTGTCACCGCTCTAGGCAACACGTTCACCAAGCAATTTTTCGCCCGTATACGCCCGGAAGTGCTGAGCGATCCGCTGACCAGCTACAGCATGCCAAGCGGTCATGCCTCCGGCGCCTTCGCGTTATTCCTGACCCTCGCCGTACTGGCCGGTCGCGGCCAACCGCCGCGAATGCGCCTGACCTGGTTGCTGCTGGGATGTTTGCCCGCGCTGACGATTGCCCTGTCGCGGGTGTACCTGGGCGCGCATTGGCCGACGGATGTACTGGCCGGCGCGATGCTGGCGGCGTGCGTGTGTGCAGCGAGCTTGTGGGTGAGCCAGCGTCAGGCGCCGCTAAACGCCATGCCGCCTAAAGTCTGGTGGCTGGTGCTGCCAGCGCTGATGGTTTTGTTTGCGTTCTTCGCGTTACGGCATTTACCGCATGCGATGTTGCGGTATGCGTACTGAAGTAGCAGCCTCGCAGGCTCGGCAGTTGCTACAGGTGCGATTCAAGCAAACAGCTCGCCTTGCAACTCATCCAATAGCGCCTGGATCGCATCCAGTCGCTGCTGCGGGTCATCGAGTTGCAGCAGATCGATCTTGTCCACCTCGGCAAACGGCAGTAGATAAGCGAGCTGATTGGCCAGCGACTGTTGCCCGGTCGCTTCGGTGCCCATGTTCAACGCTTCGACCATCGGATGTTCGGCCAACGCCTTGAGCAGCGCCACCAGATCCGCGTCTTCATCCTGCAGCGGTTGCTCAGGTTCATCCTCCAGCCACTCGACATCAGCGACGGTCAACTGATCACGCTGCACCTCGGTGCGCAAGACATGGAACCGCCGCCCGCCCTGCACCCGAATCCCCAGCAAGCCGTTGTCCTGCTGTTTGAAATCGGTGATCAGCGCTTCACAGCCCACCAGCGCATAACCTGCCGGCGCAATGCCGACTTCTTCGCCATCAAGGATGCACACCACGCCAAAGCCGCCGCCCTGTTTCATGCAGCGGCTGATCATGTCCAGGTAGCGCGCCTCGAAGATCTGCAAGTCGAGGATGCAGCCAGGAAACAGCACTGTGTTCAGCGGGAAAAGCGGCAAACTCATAGACATTTCCTTACACCATCATCGATACCACCAACGGCAGGAACACCGCTGTGGCCACGCCCATCAGACTCATCGCCAGCGCCGCAAAGGCGCCGCACTCTTCACTTTCTTGCAAGGCCACCGAAGTGCCGACCGCATGGGCGGTCATGCCCAGTGCCATGCCACGCGCCTCGGGGCTGTGGACACCCAGCCGGGTCAACAGGCTCGGGCCGAAGATCGCACCGATCACGCCGGTGATCAACACGAACACCGCGGCCAGCGCTGCGACACCGCCGATCTGCTCGGCCACCAGCATGGCAATCGGAGACGTCACCGACTTGGGTGCCATGGTCATCAGGATCATGTGTTCGGCACCGAACCACCAGCCCAGCAACACGCCCATGCCCGTGGCGACCACGCCACCTATCACCAGCGTAGTAAATATCGGCCAGAACAACTGCCGAATCCGTCGCAGATTAAGGTACAGCGGTACCGCCAGCGCCACCGTCGCAGGCCCGAGCAAGATGCTGAGGATCTCGGTGCTCTTGCGGTACTCGGCGTAGGTCAGGCCGCAGGTCACCAGAACACCGATCACCACCAGCATCGAGACCAACACCGGTTGCAGGAAGATCCAGCGGGTTTTCTCGAAAGCGGCCAACACCAACTGATAAGCGCCCAACGTGATGCCGATGCCGAACAACGGATGATGAATCACCGAGTCGAGCGCGCCGTGCCAATCCAGGATCATTGGTCATCTCCGCGAGGGGCGTGGCGCTTGACCATGCGTTGCATCAACACTCCGGCAAACGCCATGGACAGCACCAGCGACAACACCAAGGCGCCGACGATGGCCCAGAAGTCCGCGGCTATGTCCTTGAAGTACACCATCACGCCCACGGCCGGCGGCACCAGCAGCAACGGCAAGTAACGCAGCAGACTGCTGGCCGCCAGGCTCAGCGGCTCGCCGACTTGTCCGCGTGAAATCAGGTACACCAGCAACAACAGCAAACCGATAATCGGCCCCGGCAGCACCGGCAAAAACAGGTGGTTGATGGCTGTGCCCAGCAATTGGAACAGCACCAGCCAGGTCAGGCCACGTAACAACATCCGGCATCTCCCGCACTCGCCCCCCCAAGCAGGGGCCGAGCATTATAAGCACGTCAGCGCTATGGATCGGCATTCGCCAAAAGCATGGACAGTTGACCGGAGCCATTTGCCATGTTGATCTAAAGTGGTTCACAGGGAGGTCAAATCCCCCCACTCGAAAAACTATAAATCCGATGAAACCCAAGGAGAGTCTCAATGCCCCATGTTCCCGTTGCAGAGCTCAAAGATTATGTCGGCAAGGAACTCGGACGTTCCGAATGGCTCACCATCGATCAGGAGCGCATCAACCTGTTCGCAGAAGCCACAGGTGATTATCAGTTTATTCATGTCGACCCGGTCAAAGCCGCGCAAACGCCATTTGGCAGCACCATCGCCCATGGATTCCTGTCGCTGTCACTGATCCCGAAACTGATCGAAGACATCCTCATCCTCCCCCAAGGCGCGAAGATGGTGGTCAATTACGGTCTCGACAGCGTGCGTTTCATTCAACCGGTCAAGGTCGATTCGAAAGTACGGCTCAAGGTCGACCTCAGCGACGCCACCGAGAAAAAACCCGGTCAATGGCTGCTCAAGGCCATCTGCACCCTTGAGATAGAAGGCTCGGAAAAACCGGCCTATATCGCTGAATCACTTTCCCTCTGCTTCGTGTAAACCTCCCGGATGCGAAGCAGCTCACGCTGTTTCGCGACCCTCTCTATATATACGACACATAGCTGCGGCATACTCGGTCGCCTAATTGCCCGGATCCCGCTATGCGCTCACTTGCACTCCTTGCCTTGACCCTGTTGCTCACCGCTTGCGGCGATGGCGAATCGCTGCTGCCTCCCGATGCCCGGCTGCCGGACGGTGGGCGCTATCGCGGTGATCTGGTCAACGGCTTGCTGCAAGGTCAGGGTCGCATCGACTACCCGAACGGCAGCTGGTACGCCGGCGAATTCGACAAGGGTCAATGGCATGGCCAGGGCGAATGGCATGGCAGCAACGGCGAGGTCTATCGCGGGAATTTCAATCAGGGCCTGTTCGACGGCGAGGGCACGCTGACCACACCGGGCAGCAGCTACACCGGCGGTTTCAAACTCGGTCGGCGCGAGGGCGAAGGCACGCTCAAAGAAAACGGCATGACCTATCGCGGCGAATTCAAGGCCGATCAATATTCAGGGCTCGGTCATCTCGAACTCGATGACGGCAGCTCGTACCAGGGCCAGTTCGCCCATGGCAAACCCAACGGTGAAGGCCAGCGCGGCGACGCCAGCGGCAATCAGTTCACCGGGCATTTCGTCGATGGGCAACTGGAAGGCAACGGGACCTTCAACAGCGCCGACGGTGACATCTACGCGGGCGGTTTCAAGAACAATCAATTGCACGGCAAGGGTCGCTACGAGAATGCCGACGGCGATGTCTGGCTCGGTCAGTTCAAGGAAGGCTCGCTGAACGGCAAGGGCGAGTTGATCGGTGCGGATGGCAGCCACTACATCGGCCAGTTCAGCGACTGGCGCTTCACCGGCCAGGGCCGTTTGAATCTGCCCGATGGCAGCTTTTATACCGGCCAGTTCGACGGCGACAGCTATTCAGGTCGAGGCACGCTGGTGCTGACTGACGGCACCGTGCAAAGCGGCACGTGGAACAATGGCCAGCGTGTGCGTGACGCCGATGGCAAGTTGCTGCCCGACAGCCTGGAGCTTGGCTTGCTGGCTCAGGGTCGCTTGCTCGACGACGCCCTGCTCAACGTGCCAACCTCGACGCCGGCCGTCGAGCTGTACACCCTGACCGTGGGCGGTGACGGCAAACAAAGCGTGTTCCTGCGCGAATCCGATTACGTCAGCAACATGCTCAGCAGCCGCTTCGGTGCAATTGGGCAAATCCGGCTGGTGAATCATCGCGACCACCTCGTCGACCGGCCCATGGCCACCCGGGAAAACCTGCGCCGTGCGGCATTAACCCTGGCCGAGCGCAGCGGCCCGGAAGACCTGATCTTCATTTACCTGACCAGCCACGGCACCGCCGAACACGAACTGGTGCTCGACCAGCCGCGCATGGAGCTGTCCGACCTGCCGGCCGATGAACTCGCCGCGGTGCTGGCGCCGTTGAAGAATCGCGACAAGGTCATCGTGATTTCCTCCTGCTATTCCGGTGGATTCATTCCGGCATTGAAAGACGAACGCACGCTCATCATGACGGCCACGCGGGCAGACCGCGTGTCCTTTGGCTGCTCCGAGGAAGCCAACTTCACCTACTTCGGCGACGCGCTGTTTGCTCAGGCGCTGAACCAGACCGACGACCTGGAGCAAGCCTTCAAACTGGCCAAGGCCACCGTCGCCGAACGCGAACTGGCGGACAGCTTCGAAGCCTCTGAACCGCAGCTCTGGGCCCCGAAAACGGTCATCTCGCACTGGCAGTTGCTACGCAAGCAGCAGGCACGAAAAGCGCTACAAAGTGTCTCTATCGACAGCAAGGATGCAAAGAGCAACTAAGCTGAACAGTATCAAGGGGGAAACACTATGTACTTGACGCCTCAGCATGTATTGCTTGCCGGAGCTACCGGGTTGACCGGTGAACATCTGCTTGATCGCCTGCTCAACGAGCCTACGATTTCAAGGGTATTGGCCCCCTCACGCCGTCCACTCGCCAAACACCCACACCTGGAAAACCCGGTTGGCGACCCGGCAGTGTTTCTGCCGCAGCTCAACGGTCGTGTCGATATTGCCTACTGCTGCCTGGGCACCACGATCAAACAGGCCGGCTCCGAAGAAGCGTTTCGTGCAGTGGACCTGGACATGGTCGTGGCGTTTGCCAAACGTGCGCGGGAAATGGGCGCACGCCACCTGATCGTAATCAGTGCCCTGGGCGCTGATCGCAGGTCCTCGATTTTCTACAACCGGGTCAAAGGCGAGATGGAACACGCATTGCGCGCGCAGGACTGGCCGCAACTGACCATTTGCCGCCCGTCGCTGTTACTGGGCGATCGCATCGAGCCACGCATGGGCGAGAAAGTCGCCGGCCCGCTGTCACGCCTGATCCCGGGCAAATACCACGGCATCGAAGCCTGCCAACTGGCCCGGGCGATGTGGCGGTTGGCGCTGGAAGAACAGGATGGGGTTCGGATTGTCGAGTCGGATGAGTTGCGTAAGCTAGGCAAGTAACCTGTGGCGAGGGGCTTGGCCCCTCACCACAACGCTCTCCTACAATCCACCCGTCGCCTGAAAACTCACCCCGATCACCGTCAGCAATGACAACGGCAACAGCAGCGTGTCAAGCAGCGCACTGGCTGGCAGGTCCAAGCCAGGGTAACTCGGCGCCTCGGCACCAAAGTGGTCCTTGGCGCAGCACCCGCCGTTCATGGCATACAAATCCAGACGCGTCCCCGCATACACCAGCGGCGCCCCGGGCTTGGCGGCATCAAGGGTGCGCGCCGTGGCGCAGCCGGTCAGTTGCAAGACCAGCAGAAGAATCAGTAGCTTATTCATCGCTGCTCAAATGGTGCTCACCCCAGCGCGGCAGCATGTCTTGCGGGATGTTCAACAGATTGAGAATCCGCGCCACGACAAAATCGATCAGGTCATCGATGGTTTGCGGCTGATGATAGAAACCTGGCGAAGCCGGCAAGATCGTCACGCCCATGTTCGACAGCTTGAGCATGTGTTCCAGATGGATACTCGAATACGGCGCCTCACGCGGCACCAGAATCAACTGGCGACGTTCCTTCAAGGTCACGTCGGCCGCACGTTCGATCAGGTTGTTGCAGGCGCCGGTCGCGATGGCCGACAGCGTCCCCGTCGAACACGGCACCACCACCATCGCCGCGGGCGCACCGGAGCCAGAAGCCACCGGCGACATCCAGTCTTCCTTGCCATACACCTTGATTTGCCCGGCCGCAGCACCGGTGTACTCCGTGAGGAAGGCCTGCATCATCTGCGGTTTTGGCGGCAGCGTGACGTCAGTCTCCGTGGCCATCACCAGTTGTGCCGCCTTGGAAATCAGGAAGTGCACTTCGCGATCTTCACGCACCAGGCAATCGAGCAAACGCAAACCGTACTGAGCGCCGGAAGCGCCGGTCATGGCCAGCGTGATGCGATCCGGGCCGCTGCTCATTGCAGCGCCTCGGCGAGTTTGCCGTGCAGGCCGCCGAAGCCGCCATTGCTCATGATCACCACGTGGGTACCGGGCTGGGCCTGGCACTTCACGCGCTCGATAATGCCTTCCAGCGAATCGCTGACAATCGACGGCACGGTACACCGCGCGGCGGTTCCGGCCAGGTCCCAACCGAGGTTGGCTGGCGCGTACCAGATCACCTGATCAGCATCGACCACGCTTTCCGGCAAGCCGTCGCGGTGCGCGCCGAGCTTCATGGAGTTGGAGCGCGGCTCGATGATCGCGATCAACGGCGCATCGCCGATGTGTTTGCGCAGGCCGTCGAGGGTCGTCGCAATGGCAGTCGGGTGGTGCGCGAAGTCGTCATAAATGGTGATGCCGCGCACTTCGGCGACTTTTTCCATCCGGCGCTTCACGCTTTTGAACGCGCTCAACGCGGCGATGCCCATGGAAGGCACCACGCCGACATGGCGCGCGGCCGCCAATGTAGCCAAGGCATTGGCCACGTTGTGCTGACCGGTCATGTCCCACTCGACCACGCCCTGAGCGACACCTTCAAACATCACTTCAAACTTCGAACCGTCTTCGCTCAACAGTTTGACTTGCCACTGCCCGCCCGCTCCGGTGGTCTGCACCGGGGTCCAGCAGCCCATTTCGATGACGCGCTGCAACGCCGGCTCAGTGGTCGGGTGGATCACCAGGCCTTCGCTTGGAATGGTCCGCACCAGATGGTGGAATTGCCGCTCGATGGCTGGCAAATCGGGGAAGATGTCTGCGTGATCGAACTCAAGGTTGTTCAGGATCGCCGTGCGCGGACGGTAGTGAACGAACTTGGAGCGTTTGTCGAAGAAGGCACTGTCGTATTCGTCGGCTTCGATCACGAAGAACGGCGTGCCGCCCAAGCGAGCGGAGACCGAGAAGTTCTGCGGTACGCCACCGATCAAGAAGCCCGGGCTCATGCCGGCATGCTCAAGCACCCAGGCGAGCATGCTGCTGGTGGTGGTTTTGCCGTGAGTGCCGGCGACAGCCAGCACCCAGCGACCTTGCAGCACGTGATCCGCCAGCCATTGCGGGCCGGAAACGTACGGCAGGCCTTTGTTCAACACGTATTCGACGGCGGGGTTGCCGCGCGACATGGCATTGCCGATGACCACCAGGTCCGGGGCCGGATCGAGCTGGGAAGGGTCGTAGCCTTGGGTCAACTCAATGCCCTGAGCCTCAAGCTGAGTGCTCATTGGCGGATAGACGTTGGCGTCGGAACCCGTCACGTGATGGCCCAGTTCCTTGGCCAGAACCGCCATCGAACCCATGAAGGTGCCGCAGATACCCAGAATATGAATGTGCATTAGTCGACCTCGTAAAACATGGCCGCAGGTTAGCGTAGGGAGGGGAAAATCGCACCTTGTGTTTCGGATTTGAAGACGCCTTCGCGAGCAGGCTCGCTCCCACAGGGGTTCAGCGGTGCTCACATAATGTGTGTCCGCTGAAGATCAAATGCGGGAGCGAGCCTGCTCGCGAATGGCCGCGACGCGGTCTAGCGCTCGATACCGTGCTTACGCAGCTTTCTATAAAGCGTATTACGGCTGACACCCAACTGCTCGGCGGTATGGGTCATATGCCAACGCGTATGCTCCAGCGCATTCAACAACGCTAGCCGCTCGGCATCGTCCAACGGATGCTCGGACGGCGCTTCGACCGTCGATGAAACCGCCGGCCGCGCCTGACGAATCATCGCCGGCAAATCCTCCAGCCCGATTCGCCCGCCGTCACACAACGCCGCCAACGTACGCAGCACATTGCGCAGCTGCCGCACGTTGCCCGGCCAGGCAAACCCCAACAAGGCTTCCCGCGCCGGCCCGTCGATCAAAACCGTTTCCCCACCCGCCTCTTCCGCCAGCAAAAAATCGAGCAACCGGGATTTATCACTGCGATCACGCAACGCCGGCAACGCGACTTCCAGCCCGTTGAGCCGGTAATACAAGTCCTCACGGAAGCTGCCGTCCTGCACCCGATCCAGCAGATTACGGTGAGTCGCGCTGATGATTCGAACGTTGACCGCCTCCGGCTCGCCGCCAATCGGCACCACCTGTCGGTCCTCCAGCACCCTTAACAGCCGGGTCTGCAAGGCCAAGGGCATGTCGCCGATTTCGTCGAGAAACAGGGTCCCGCCATCGGCCTGCTGCAACTTGCCCCGCATGCCTTCCTTGCGCGCGCCGGTGAAGCTGCCGCCGCGATAACCGAACAGTTCGCTTTCGATCAGGCTTTCAGGAATGGCCGCGCAGTTAAGGGCGACGAAGGCTTTTTCCGCCCGTTGACTGGCCTGATGCACGGCTTTGGCGAAGGCTTCTTTGCCGGAACCGGTTTCGCCGTTGATCAATAGCGGTACATCGCGCTCGAACACCCGCAGCGACTTGCGAAAATCTTCCTGCAGCGCAGCATCACCGATGCAGATGCCCGACAGCCTTGGACGCTCGGCAATCGCCGGGCGTTGCACCACCGGAACCGGGATACTGCGAGGTTGTCCACGTAAAACGGCAAACAGACTGCGACCGTCACGGGTGCGCAGCGGCCAACTGGCGCTGGCATTCACACTGGCGCGACCGAGCAACTCATCCAGCGAGCAATCGAAAAACGCTTCCACCGGTTTGCCCAGCAGGCCGCCGCGAATGTGCCCGAGCAGGTTCAGCGCACTTTGATTGACCGCACAGATCCGCCCTTCCCCGTCGAACGCCAGCAGCCCTTCGCTGAACAGCCCGACGGACTCGGCCTGCAAGTGAAAACGCAGCAACCATTGATTGTCGAAGTAGCGCAGGAAATAGCAGCTCTCGATCATCTTCGCCGACAGATTGACCAGGGCCATGGTGTGGAATTGACTCTGGCGCGAGACATCGTGGCGCGCCGATGACACGTCGAGCACCGCCAGCAATTCGCCATGGGGGTCGAACACCGGGCTCGCCGAGCAGGTCAGGCCGGTGTGGCGACCGCGAAAATGTTCGTCTTGATGGATGGTCAGAGACTGGCGCTCCACCAGGCAGGTGCCGATGCCGTTGGTGCCTTCGCAGGCCTCGCTCCAGTCAGCGCCAAGCCAGAGGCCGGCACGCTCGAAAATCTTCCGTTCGGCGGGGGCGGTGACGCAATTGAGGATCACGCCACGGGCATCTGTCAGCAGCACGGCGTGGCCGGCGCCGGAAAGTTGTTGATGGAGGCTGGTCATTTCATTGCCGGCGATCTGCAGCACTTGCTGCAAGCGTTCGCGGCTCTCCAGCACTCGGCCATGTTCCAGCACCGTGGGCGCGATGGTCAGGGCCGGGTCGAGGTGATAGTCCTCAAGACAGCGCAGCCAGGACCGGGCGATGGAAGGATCGCTGCCGGGGCCATGCAGGTGCGATTTGCCCTGGGTGACGGTCAGGACCTGCCGGGCATGGCGACTCAAATGGTTGTCGTGCATTTCTTATTATTCTCTCCACAAGGTCTGGCTCGCCCCGTGTAGCAGCTGCCGAAGGCTGCGTCCGGCTGCGAAGCAGTCGTAAAACCTGTGTCCCGTGTGCAGGGCCGAAAACGAGGCAAGCGCTGCGCTCTCGGACGCAGCCTTCGGCAGCTGCTACAGGAAGCGCGTGTCCGAGCATCCTCCAGCCTGGCCCGCATTGCAATGCTGGCAAGACCCGCCAGTCACACCCTGTGCCACAAGCGGTACAAAGTGTCACGGGCGCCGTACCGAAAGCGTCACAGCGCGCCTCCGCCGGTCCGACAAAAACTGCGCAAGGCCTTGATTTACCTGCCCTGCAAGGCGGTGGCCCGACCTTTGCTCTACGCTTATACAAGCGCACATGCGCTCTCCCTTATAAGCACAAAAGCCAAGGAGAACCCCACCATGCGTTACGCTCACCCCGGTACTGAAGGCGCTATCGTTTCGTTCAAGAGCAAATACGGTAACTACATCGGCGGCGAGTTCGTCGCGCCTGTCAAAGGTCAGTACTTCACCAATACCTCGCCAGTGAATGGCCAACCGATTGCCGAATTCCCACGCTCCACCGCCGAAGACATCGACAAGGCCCTGGACGCGGCCCACGCCGCCGCCGATGCCTGGGGCGCCACGTCCGCCCAGGCTCGCTCGCTGGTGCTGCTGAAAATCGCCGACCGCATCGAGCAGAACCTGGAACTGCTGGCAATCACCGAATCCTGGGACAATGGCAAAGCCGTCCGCGAAACCCTCAACGCCGACATCCCGCTGGCGGCTGACCACTTCCGCTACTTCGCCGGCTGCATCCGCGCGCAGGAAGGCAGCGCCGCCGAGATCGACGGCAACACCGTGGCTTATCACATACACGAACCGCTGGGCGTGGTCGGGCAGATCATCCCGTGGAACTTCCCGATCCTGATGGCCGCCTGGAAACTCGCCCCGGCCCTGGCCGCCGGTAACTGCGTGGTGCTCAAGCCTGCCGAGCAGACGCCGCTGGGCATTACCGTGCTGATGGAGCTGATCGGCGACCTGCTGCCGCCGGGCGTGCTGAACGTGGTGCAAGGCTTCGGCAAAGAAGCCGGCGAAGCCCTCGCCACCAGTAAACGCATCGCCAAGATTGCCTTTACCGGTTCGACCCCGGTCGGCTCGCATATCATGAAATGCGCCGCCGAAAACATCATTCCGTCCACCGTGGAGCTGGGTGGCAAGTCGCCGAACATCTTCTTCGAAGACATCATGCAAGCCGAGCCGACCTTCATCGAGAAAGCCGCTGAAGGCCTGGTGCTGGCGTTCTTCAACCAGGGCGAAGTCTGCACCTGCCCGTCGCGCGCGCTGGTGCAAGAGTCGATCTACGACGACTTCATGAAAGTCGTGATGAAAAAAGTCCTGTCGATCAAACGTGGCGACCCGCTGGACACCGACACCATGGTCGGCGCCCAGGCGTCCGAGCAGCAATTCGACAAAATCCTTTCGTACCTGGAAATCGCCAAGGGCGAAGGCGCCGAGCTGCTGACCGGCGGGAAAATCGAAAAACTCGAGGGCAACCTGGCGACCGGGTATTACATCCAGCCGACCCTGCTCAAGGGCACCAACAAAATGCGGGTGTTCCAGGAAGAAATCTTTGGCCCGGTGGTGAGCATCACCACCTTCAAGGACGAAGCCGAAGCCCTGGCCATCGCCAACGACACCGAGTTCGGCCTCGGCGCCGGCCTCTGGACCCGCGACATCAACCGCGCCTATCGCATGGGCCGCGCCATCAAGGCCGGCCGCGTGTGGACCAACTGCTACCACCTGTACCCGGCGCACGCCGCGTTCGGCGGTTACAAAAAGTCCGGCGTCGGCCGTGAAACCCACAAAATGATGCTCGACCACTATCAGCAGACCAAAAACCTGCTGGTGAGCTACGACATCAATCCGTTGGGCTTCTTCTAAAACCGGGGGCGATACAGGTATTCCTGTGTCGCCCTTCAGAATGCCATCGCGGGCAAGCCCGCTCCCACAGTGATTTGTGGTTATCCCCAAAATATTGGTTTACCCCAATACCCTGTGGGAGCGGGCTTGCCCGCGATGGCGCCCTTAACGACAACATCAAAACATCGCCCTGCCCCACTGGCACGGGCCTTGCGTGCCCGCTCCACACCCAAACGTCGTACCGCAAGTCCAAAAGATCAAACAATAAAAAAGACAGCGAGGACTTATGACTTCTTCCACACAGCTCAAACCCACACTCGGCACCCTGCACCTATGGGGTATTGCCGTCGGCCTGGTGATTTCCGGCGAGTACTTCGGCTGGAGTTACGGCTGGGGCACCGCCGGCACATTGGGCTTTCTCGTCACCGCCCTGATGGTAGCGACGATGTACACCTGCTTCATCTTCAGCTTCACCGAATTGACGACCGCGATCCCCCACGCTGGAGGGCCGTTTGCCTACAGCCGGCGGGCGTTTGGCGAGAAAGGCGGACTGATCGCCGGCATCGCCACCCTGATCGAATTCGTGTTTGCCCCCCCGGCCATTGCGATGGCGATTGGTGCCTACCTCAACGTGCAGTACCCGGAACTTGACCCCAAGATCGCGGCGGTTGGCGCGTATTTCGTGTTCATGGGCCTGAATATCCTCGGCGTCAGCATCGCGGCCACCTTCGAACTGGTGGTCACCGTGCTGGCGGTCGCCGAGTTGCTGGTGTTCATGGGCGTCGTGGCTCCGGGCTTCAGCTTCAGTAATTTCGTGCTCAATGGCTGGTCGGGTTCCAATGAATTCACCATCGCTTCCATTCCCGGCATCTTTGCCGCCATTCCCTTCGCGATCTGGTTTTTTCTCGCGATCGAAGGCGCGGCGATGGCCGCTGAAGAAGCCAAGGACCCGAAACGCACGATTCCCAAGGCTTACGTCAGCGGCATTCTGACCCTGGTGTTCCTGGCCATCGGCGTGATGGTGATGGCCGGCGGCGTCGGCGACTGGCGCCAGCTGTCGAACATCAACGATCCGCTGCCTCAAGCGATGAAAGCCGTGGTCGGCAACAACTCTAGCTGGATGCACATGCTGGTCTGGATCGGTCTGTTCGGCCTGGTGGCGAGCTTTCACGGGATCATCCTCGGCTACTCGCGGCAGTTCTTCGCCCTGGCGCGGGCCGGTTACCTGCCGAGTGGCCTGGCCAAACTCTCGCGTTTCCAGACCCCGCACCGCGCCATTCTGGCCGGCGGCGTGATCGGCATCGCGGCGATTTACAGCGATGGCCTGGTCAACCTGCAAGGCATGACCCTGACGGCGGCGATGATCACCATGTCGGTATTCGGTGCCATCGTGATGTACATCATCAGTATGCTGAGCCTGTTCAAACTGCGTAAAACCGAACCGAACCTGGAACGCACCTTCCGCGCACCGGGCTACCCGATTGTTCCGGGGATCGCGCTGTTCCTGGCGGTGGTGTGCCTGGTGGCGATGGCGTGGTTCAACACGCTGATTGGCTGTGTGTTCCTTGGCTTCATGGCCGCCGGTTACCTGTATTTCCAGCTGACCGCCAAGCAACGCGCCGACGCGCCGGCCGATGCGATGCTCGAAGGCATTTAAGTTGCACCGGCGCCGGGCTTGCAGCCTGGCGCCTGCGTTATTGAAGTGCATGCAAACCCCTGTGGGAGCGAGCAAGCTCGCTCCCACAGGGAATGTCACTGTTATTGAGACTTGTCCAAAACTGGAGAAATCGCCCCATGGCCGCATTTGCCCACTCCGTCGGCGCTCAGACCTACCGCTTCGAGAGCCTCAAGGACGTCATGGCCAAGGCCAGTCCGGCGCGCTCCGGGGATTTCCTGGCGGGCGTCGCCGCGCTCAACGATGGCGAGCGTGTGGCCGCGCAAATGGCCCTGGCTGACATCCCGCTGAGCCACTTCCTGCAGGAAGTACTGATTCCTTATGAGTCCGATGAAGTCACCCGACTGATCATCGACACACACGACACACACGCCTTCGCCGTGGTCAGCCACCTTACCGTCGGCGGTTTTCGCGACTGGCTGCTCAGCGATGCCGCCGATGAACAGAGCCTGCGCGCGCTCGCCCCCGGCCTGACCCCGGAAATGGTCGCCGCCGTGTCGAAGATCATGCGCGTCCAGGACCTGGTGCTGGTAGCGCAGAAAATCCGCGTGGTCACGAAGTTTCGCGGCACCATGGGCTTGCGCGGACGCTTATCCACGCGCCTGCAACCCAATCACCCCACCGACGAACCCGCCGGTATCGCGGCGAGCATCCTCGACGGCCTGCTCTACGGAAACGGCGATGCGATGATCGGCATCAACCCGGCTACCGACAGCATCGCCTCGATCTGCGCCATGCTGGACATGCTCGACGCGATCATCCAGCGCTACGAAATCCCGACTCAGGCCTGTGTGCTGACCCACGTCACCACCTCGATCGAGGCAATTAATCGCGGTGTTCCGCTGGACCTGGTGTTCCAGTCGATTGCCGGCACCGAAGCGGCCAACGCCAGTTTTGGCATCAACCTGAATGTGTTGAAGGAAGGTTACGACGCCGGTTTGAGCCTGAATCGCGGCACGCTGGGCCAGAACCTGATGTATTTCGAAACCGGCCAAGGCAGTGCGCTGTCCGCCAACGCCCACCACGGTATCGATCAGCAAACCTGCGAAACCCGCGCCTACGCCGTGGCGCGCCACTTCAAGCCGTTTTTGGTGAACACGGTGGTCGGTTTCATCGGCCCGGAATACCTCTACAACGGCAAACAGATCATTCGCGCCGGCCTCGAAGACCACTTCTGCGGCAAGTTGCTGGGCGTGCCAATGGGCTGTGACATCTGCTACACCAACCACGCCGAAGCCGACCAGGACGACATGGACACCCTGCTGACCTTGCTGGGAGTCGCCGGGATCAACTTCATCATGGGTATCCCCGGTTCCGACGACATCATGCTCAACTACCAGACCACCTCGTTCCACGACGCCCTCTACGCCCGTCAGACGCTGGGTCTGAAACCCGCGCCGGAATTCGAGCAGTGGCTGACGAAAATGGGCATCTTTACCCAGACGGACGGCAAAATTCACTTCGGCGACAGCCTGCCCCCGGCTTTCCGCCAGGCGATGGCGCAATTGGGATGAGTGCATTCATGGATAAACCACCCGTTGATCCGCAGAACCCGCTGCTGGAGTTGCGCCGGCTGACACCCGCGCGGATTGCCTTGGGGCGCACAGGCACCAGCATGCCGACCAGCGCCCAACTGGACTTCCAGTACGCCCATGCGCAGGCACGGGATGCGGTGCATTTGCCGTTCGACTCGGCGGGGCTCAGCGCTCAACTGACCGAGATCGGGCGCGACAGTTTGTTGCTGCACAGCGCCGCCACGAACCGGGACAGCTATTTGCAGCGCCCTGATCTGGGGCGCAAGTTGAGCGATGAATCCGCGCATACCCTGCGCACGTATGCGACGGCCAATCCCGGCGGCATCGATCTGGTGATTGTGGTGGCCGACGGACTGTCGGCACTGGCCGTGCATCGCCATACCCTGCCGTTTCTCTCACGCCTGGAAGAGCAGGTGCTGGCTGAAGGCTGGTCTGTGGCACCGGTGATGCTGGTGGAACAGGGCCGCGTCGCGGTGGCCGACGAGATCGGTGAACTGATGGGGGCGAAAATGACGGTCATCCTGATCGGTGAACGCCCCGGGCTCAGCTCCCCCGATAGTCTGGGTTTATATTTCACTTACAATCCAAAGGTTGGCCTGACGGATGCTTATCGCAATTGCATCTCCAACGTTCGACTCGAAGGCCTGAGTTACGGCATGGCCGCACACCGTTTGCTGTATTTGATGCGAGAGGCCTGTCGTAGACAGCTGTCGGGGGTCAATCTCAAGGACGAAGCGCAGCTTCAGACGCTGGAATCGGACGCCGGAGCGGACATGAAACGAAACTTCCTGTTGGGACAGTCAGATGCCTGAACCGTTTCCGCATTGCGCTTGGGAATGGGTTTCAGGCAGGATCGACGAACGGCCGCCACGGGTTTCCCATCGCCGTCAACGCACGTAAGACAGCCACTTGAAGACGAGACCTACCATGCGGATTATTCAAGCGACCCTCGAACACCTGGACCTATTGGCGCCAATGTTCGTCAAATATCGTGAATTTTATGGATCCCTGCCGTACCCGGACTCGTCCCGAGCGTTCCTCGAAAAACGCCTGCGCCGCAAAGAGTCGGTGATTTATCTGGCGTTGTCCGATGACGATAGCAACAAACTGATGGGTTTCTGCCAGTTGTACCCGAGCTTTTCGTCCCTTTCACTGAAACGTGTATGGATCCTCAACGACATTTATGTCGCCGAAGACGCCCGCCGCCAATTGGTGGCTGACAACCTGATCCGTACCGCGAAAAAAATGGCCAAGGAAACCAATGCCGTGCGCATGCGCGTTTCCACCAGCAGCAACAACGAAGTCGCGCGTAAAACCTATGAATCCATCGGGTTCAAGGAAGACACCGAGTTCAAGAACTACGTGTTGCCGATCAGCGACGAGCTCTGAGCCCCGACCGTCGATTGTGGGAGCGAGCTCGCTCCCACAGAAAACCTGCCTGGACCATCGGTCTATTGCGACATCCCCCGCTACAAACTGAACGCTCTTTTCACTTTTCAGTCCGTATAATCCCAATCTTTCCGACTTGTAAGAAAAACTACACCCCCGTGTAGTCTTATACGCAGTCATCCGCACAGGCCTGCTGAGTCGGGCCGTCACCACAGGTGCCCCCATGGATTTCAACCCGATCGATATTGTTCTGCATCTCGACGTTTACCTCGACATGCTGGTGACCAACTATGGGACCTGGATTTACGCCATCCTGTTTCTGGTGATTTTCTGTGAAACCGGTCTGGTGGTCATGCCGTTCTTGCCGGGCGACTCGCTGTTGTTCATCGCCGGTGCCGTGGCGGCCGGTGGCGGCATGGATCCGGTATTGCTGGGCGGCCTGTTGATGCTCGCGGCGATTCTCGGCGACAGCACCAACTACCTGATTGGTCGAACGGCCGGCGAAAAACTGTTCAGTAACCCGGACTCGAAGATCTTCCGCCGTGACTACCTGCAACAAACCCACGATTTCTACGACAAGCACGGCGGTAAAACCGTGACCCTGGCGCGTTTCCTGCCGATCATTCGTACCTTTGCACCGTTCGTCGCCGGTGTCGGAAAGATGCCTTACCCGCGGTTCTTTTTCTTCAGCGTGCTCGGCACGATCCTCTGGGTCGGCGGCCTGGTGACCCTCGGTTACTTCTTCGGCAACGTGCCGTTCATCAAGAAAAACCTGTCGTTGCTGGTGGTCGGCATCATCCTGCTGTCGCTGGTGCCGATGATCATCAGCATGGTCCGCAGCCGCCTCGGCAACGCCGCGTCCAAAGCCCAATCGCGCTGACAGGCGATGTGGTCGCTTAGCGCCTGGCGTCGCCAGCGCACCCTGGCCAAGCACCCGATTGCCGACGACATGTGGCAGCGGGTGCGCCATCACCTGAGCTTCCTCGATGGCATCAGCGCCACTGAAGACCAGTGGTTGCGCGAAGCCAGCGTGTTGTTCCTCGAAGACAAACACCTGACCGCCCTGCCCGGCGTCGAGCTGCACCAGGAGCAGCGCCTGCTGCTGGCCGCGCAAGCGCAATTGCCGCTGTTGAACCTGGGCGATTTGAACTGGTACCAGGGTTTCCACGAAATCATCCTCTACCCCGACGACTTCCTCAGCCCCCAGCGCCATCGCGATGCCAGCGGCGTTGAGCACGAGTGGGACGGCGAACACAGTGGCGAGGCGTGGCAGCAAGGCCCGATCATCCTCGCCTGGCCGGGCGTGATGGCCAGTGGTGGCTGGGAAGGCTACAACCTGGTCATCCACGAACTCGCGCACAAACTCGACATGCTCAACGGCGTCGCCAACGGCCTGCCGCCGCTGCACCCGGACATGCGGGTCAGCGATTGGGCCAAGGTGATGCAAGAGGCCTACGACGACCTCGACCGGCAACTGGAGCGCAATCCGGACGCCGAAACCGCGATCG
Organism: Pseudomonas sp. S2_B07; assembly: GCF_054668435.1. Classification (NCBI taxonomy): domain Bacteria; kingdom Pseudomonadati; phylum Pseudomonadota; class Gammaproteobacteria; order Pseudomonadales; family Pseudomonadaceae; genus Pseudomonas; species Pseudomonas sp. S2_B07. The sequence goes on along the minus strand of NZ_CP162769.1, from coordinate 4,459,778 downwards.
ATCCGTATGCGGCGGAAAACCCTGCCGAGTTTTTCGCCGTCACCAGCGAATACTTCTTCAGTGCCCCGGATTTGCTGCATGAGGCTTATCCAAAGGTGTATGAACAGCTGAAGTTGTTTTACCGACAGGACCCGCTGAGCCGGTTGCAGCAACTTCTGGCCGAGGACCCGGTCTATCAGGCACGCGACTAAGGTCTACACGACTTCTGGCACATGGCGTCATCGGCGGAATATGCCTATAATCGCCGCCACTTTTTGGTCAATCCGGCCAAGTGTTTTTGGTCAACTAACGGGGGCACCGCCCAATGAGCTACAGCAAGATTCCGGCTGGCAAAGACCTGCCGAACGACATCTACGTCGCGATCGAGATCCCGGCCAACCACGCGCCGATCAAATACGAAATCGACAAAGACAGCGATTGCCTGTTCGTTGACCGTTTCATGGCCACCCCGATGTTCTACCCGGCCAACTACGGTTACATCCCGAACACCCTGGCTGACGACGGTGATCCCCTCGACGTGCTGGTTGTAACCCCTTACCCGGTTGCTCCAGGCTCGGTCATCCGCGCTCGTCCAGTCGGCATCCTGAACATGACCGACGACGGCGGCGGCGATGCCAAAGTCATCGCAGTCCCACACGACAAGCTGTCCCAGCTGTACGTCGACGTGAAGGAATACACCGACCTGCCACCACTGCTGATCCAGCAGATCGAGCACTTCTTCGCGAACTACAAAGATCTCGAAAAAGGCAAATGGGTGAAGATCGAAGGCTGGGCCGGCGCTGATGCCGCCCGCGAAGCGATCACCAAGTCGGCTGCCGCCTACAAAGGCTAAGACGCCATTGGCCTTGCGCCACTGACGACTTGAAAAAAACCCCGGTTGATCCGGGGTTTTTTGTGGGCGCTCATAAAGGGCTTTAAACAGCGTGTTTATCTTTTCGCCACTGCGGTTTTTCTCTGTTTAATTTGTTCCAAATACGTCTTACATCCGGTCGTAAATTTCCCTCGAAATTTGAACGGTTCGTTTATTCAAAGCCCCGCCCTGCGCCCGTAGACTCGTGTTTATGAAAAAGAACACTAGCGGCCCACGGTTCAAAGCATTGCTCGAAAAAGCCAAGATCACGACGACAGGATTTGCCGCTTTTTTCGACACGGAAGCTCAAAACATCCACAACTGGTACACCCGCGGTGTGCCCGCTTACCGCATGGAAGAGGTCTCCAGATTACTCTCGGTCAACAGCCACTGGCTCAAAACCGGCGAAGGCCCGGAAGACGCCAAACACCTGCGCCTGCTCGACGAGTCCGGCAACACCTTCGACGCCCAGGCGATTCGTGGCATCTACACGGTGATCGAGCCGACCGACGTCGAACTGCCTCTCTACAAAGAAACCCCCATCGCCCCGGGGTCTCACAAAACCCACATCGTGGAAGACACCGGCCAATTCATCCGCCTGCCCAAAAGCCATCTCGACTCCCTGGAAATCAACCATGCCGATGCGATCTGTATTCACATGCTCGGCAATAGCATGGGCGCAAGGATTGAGGACGGCTCTATCCTCGCCATCGACCGTGGGCTGACCAAAGTAATTGATGGGGAGATTTACGCCCTCGACCATGACGGGATGCTGCGCATCAAATACCTGCACCGGATGCCCGGGAATGCGCTGCGGTTACGCAGCTACAACAAAACCGAGCACCCGGATGAGATTTTCAGTGCCGAGCAGATTGATAAGCAGAACATCAGGGTGCTGGGGTGGGTGTTCTGGTGGTCGACGCTCAACAAACGGCGACCGGCGGTGCCGTTCCTGTAAACACACGTCGTCGCGCCCACATTGAAATGCGATCAAATGTGGGAGCGAGCCTGCTCGCGATGGCGGCTGAACATTCGCCCTACAAACCCGGACGGGTGACTGAACTCGATGCACCAATCGCTCTACACCACACTCCACGCTGGGAATTTCCTCAAATAATCAGTATGCTGCGCCCCACATTTGCGCATCGACCCGCCCCGCGGCTCAGATCGCACCGACAAGGCAGATGATTTTCTCGCCGAGTCCCACAGCCGGACGCAAGATCCGGGTGTACGTTTTGAAGGCTGGCGCGGTTTACCAAAAATGAACCAAGCCAGTCCCCGAGAAGCCGGCCACAAGCCGGCTTTTTAATGCCTGCGATTTGAGGAACCGTCATACAACTTCACGGATAACTAAACGACTTAACCAACGTCAACTCCCCCACCGCCCGCATCGGCACCAGAAACGTCTCCATCTTCTCGCTCGGCGTCCCTTCCTCGGTAATCACCGTCACCTGCGCAGTCGTCAGCGGCTGAACCGCATCCTCCTGTCCTTCCTCATCACGGCTATACCCACCGCCAAAGTAATTCACATACACCAGATACTGCCCCTTGATCGGCGCTGGCATGGCAAAGATCTCCGGCCCATACCCGGTCGTCACGTCAACATCCAGCGCCGCACCATTGGGCGCAACTCGATCGCCGTACCAGATATGCGCCCCATCCGGCGTAATCAAATGCAGGTCGAGGTCCGTGCCGTCACTGTCCCACGACAACAACACCCGCAACTTGGCCGGCGTGGCACCACCACTGGCATTGAGGAACTGCGTGCGATGCCGCTGTTGCCCATCAGGGCTGCGCACTTCGACGCTGTTGCTGCCATTGGGAAACGAGAACGGGCGATCAAAGCGGCCGGCGGGATCGATCTTCAGCGGCATGCTCACGCCGTTGACGATCAAACGACCCGGCTCCTTTGATTTGGGCGTGGATTTGATCTGGCCGCTGATGCGCGCGGTGTTGGCCTGCCCTACCGGGGTGTTCACCGATGAAGCGGGATAGTTGACGGTCTGGCGGAAGTTTTCGCCTTCGCCTTCAACCGCGCCCGTGCGCCAGCCTCCGACGGGGGTGTCGAGTTTGACGGCGGCGTCTGCGGCGAACATCGTCGGCATCGCGCAAAAAGTACAAAGGAACAGGAAGACCTGTGGATAACGGAGTTTCATGGCCTATTCCAGCAAGAGGTGGCGGGCGAGCCCTTCGATGTAGGTTTCATCCTGGCCGTTGGGGTGTGCTTCGAAGGCCAGGTGCAGGTATTCGTGGGTCAGGTCGAGGCGGTCTTGCAGCGACAGCACGCCGCGCACGTAGATGCGCTGGCGTTCACGGTCGACATAGGGGCGGCCGAAGGCCAGGCGGCAGACGGCGAAGGTGCTGACTTCGTTGTAGCCAACCTCGCTTTCCAGCCGCGCACGCCAGCCGCGGCGTTGGGTTTGCAGCCAGTCTTGCGCGGAGGGCAGTGCTTCGCAGGAGGCGACGGGATTGTCCCAGCGGCTGAGGCTGGCGCGTGGGTAGGCGTGCAGCAGAATGGCGTCGTAGCGCTGGCCGGCGTTGGCCTGTTCGACGGCTTGCTGCCAGGCGAGTTTGTCCGGGCCGGGTTGGTCGGAATGGTAGGTGACGGTGCTGCCGGCCAATACGAGGTCGCTGGTCCATGCGGCGATATGGCGTGATTCGCTGGTGGCCGGGCGCGGGGCGACGCGTTGACGGCTGCTGCTGTCGTCGATGCTCAGGCAGTCGCCGTGGTGCGTGGCGTTTTGCAGGAGGTAGGTGCGGATGGCGATGGCCAGGGCTTTGGCGGCTTCGACGGGCTCAGGTTTGGCTTCGCGCTGGAGGACGCGGGCGACGTATTCTTCGCGGTCCAGACGGGCGACAAGCTGATCCTTGAGCAAGAAGAGTTCGCCGTCACTGTGGATATCGAGTTGGTTGCCGTTGCTGAATTCGACTCGATAGTCGCCCTGCAATGGGCCGGAAGAAACAACACGATCCCCCGCCAGAACCCGCTCAATCGGATAGCGAGAAAACAGTCCGACTTCGACGCAGCGTCCCGTGTCCGCGGGCCAATCAACCGGCAGCACTGCGGCCAACGCTTCAGCGTAATGACGCAGCACCCTCTGACTGGTCCCGCGCCCACCCGCCCAGATCGGCGTGCCGTCCACCATCCAACCGGCAAAACCGCCCTGACGCGACGACGGATCCTGATCCCCCAGCCAGCTCCAGGTTTTCACCCGCAACCGACCACCGAGTTCGCCCACGACATTGCCGTCGGCGGCATTAAGCACCACGTCCAGCAACACCCGCCGCGCCTGATCCTGCGCCGGCATCACGGCCAACACCTTGAGCAATTCAGCGACGGACACTCGCGTAGAGGGCTTTAACGACGGCAAGTCCAGCAACCACTCCGGCGCCTGTCGCGCCTGCCAATACGTACGCCAGTCAGTGGCAGTGATGCCCAAGCGTGCCGGTTCAAAATACAAACCGCACGATTTCACCAATGCCTGATCACGCGCGATCTTGCCGCCGGCGGTGCAGCAATAAACTTCATCTTTCGACTGCCCGCGACATTCATACGCAGGTTCACGGGCGCCGGTATCCACCAGCCAACCGTACACAAACAACTTCCACAAACTGCCCAACGGCGCCTGCACATCAGCAGGCAAGGGCTCGCGTGAAATAACCTGAGTCCGGTTCAACGAAATCAGTTCACCCTTGAAGCCCAGCCGCAGCGGTTCGTCCTGCGCTGTCGCCAGCGCAGGAATCAAACACAGCAGCAACCAGACCAGAGGCCGGGTCATGTCAGTTGACCGTGACCTGACCGAGGGCCGGTTTCTGTTCCTGCGCCTGATGTTGCGGCGCATAGACCTGCGTGAAGCGCACCGGCGGCAGATTGAACTGACCCTTCTGCGAGAAGCGCACCAAATGTCGCAGGCGCAACTCACCGCTCAAGGCATCCACCGGAATCGCATAAGCCATCTGACCCGGCTCAAAACGCGCCTTCTCCAGCGCGGTCGGTTCGGTGCCGGCCTTGCCCATCAATTTGATGCCCCACGTCGTGCGTTCGACATCGGCGCCCGGCGGCAGCGGCACTTCGAGCATGCCGTAGCGCAACGGTTTCGCGGCTTTGCTGGTGATGATCACTTCATCCAGATACAGGCTGTCGCTGGACAACGGCTGGGTGCCGACCGCTTCGAGTTTGAAGGTGAAGGCTTCATCACCCGGCACCAAGCGCGACAGGCGACGAGTGATGGTCACGGCCATCGGATCAATCGCAGGTTGTTTGGTCTGGAAGCTCAACACGGCACGCAATGGCCGCTCCTGCGTCCCGGCCAAGGACAACACCGCTGGCACGGGCGCAGCACCCTGCCACGTCCAGTACATCTCACCGGTATCGCCGTACTGTTTCTTCCAGCCTTCACCCGGCGCCAGTGCGATGGTCGGCGAAGCTTGTTCAATACTGCGTTGCAGCCAGGTCAACGCCAGGGCGCGCTCCAGCGTCGATTGCTGGGGCAGCAAGCGTTGCAGCAAGGCTTGCGCGTGTGCCTGATCGAAGGGTTGCAGCGACAGGTTCAGCGCTTCGGCGAACGGCTGCGAGCTGACCGCCAGACGCTGTTGCGCATCCGCCAGTTGACGATTGAAAGCCTCCGGCAGCGTCACCTTGGACTGACGCGCCAGCGATGCCGTCAACACACGGGCAGCGGCCAGGCCGAGCGCCGAATCCGGATCGCTCATGACGATGCTGTCTTCGCCATCTTCCATCAGGTTCGCGGCATTACCCTCGCCCGCTTTCGCCAGGTCGTCCATCAACCCGCTGAGCAAGGTGTTCACCGGCAATTGCATCTGTTTGGCGAACGACAGGATCAGCGCACGCTGCAACAACGGCGTGTTCTGGGCCTGTTTCGAATACACCTCCAGCACCCGCTGCCAATGCTCCGGCGGCAAGCTCAAGTCCAATACTTTGCTGGCGTTCCAGTCGGCGTAATAGGCGTAAGCGGTGAGGAAGGCATCCGGCTCGCCATCCATGCCCCACCAGGTGAAGCTCGCGGAAGGCCCGGCCATTTGCACCAGTCGCAGGCGGCTGTTTTGCATGATCAGGCGCAAGCGATCGCGGATCTGCGGGTTCGAGGCCAGCGTCGGATAGGCGATGCTCAGCGGCAGCAAACGGCTGGCGGTCTGCTCGACGCCGCCGTACGGATAGCTCAGCAGATCATCCAGCGCCGAACGGAACAGCGCTTGCGGACTGTCATCCAGACGCAGGCGGATATCCGTCGCATCGGCCGGCAAGCTCAGCGGCGTATCACCACTGGCCACGTCCAGACTTTGGCTTTGCGTGACCTGCCAGCCTTCGCCGGTGGCGGTCAGGCGCACGGCCAGCGCGTCAGCGGTTTTGCCGTCCTGCACCAGTTCGGCGGTCCACTCGCCACTGGCCAACGAGAACTCCGGCAGCGCGATGTAGTTGATGCCGTTGTTCAGGGTCACAGGCACACGCTGATCGGCGCCGCCGAAATGAATCACCAGCTCCGCCTTGACCGGTTTCTCGGCCTGACTGAAGGCGAACACCCCGAGACTCGGCTTGTCGCCACTGCGGAATTTAGTCGGCCCGCTCCATTTCAGGTACAGCGGTTTTTCCGAACGCACGAACTGCTTCTTCTGCCCGACTTGCCCGTCATCGGCGATGGCCCGGGCGGTGATGCGCCAGCGGGTCAGCGAGTCCGGCATCTTGAAGGTGAAACGGGTTTTGCCGTTGGCATCAGTCACCAGTTCCGGCTGCCACGCGGCGGTGTCGACGTCTTCACGACGCGGCCGTTCCAGCACTTTCACCCCGCGCTCGCTGCGGTTGGCTTTGCCCGGCGCGCCGGGGCTGCCCGGCAGTGCCACGTCATAGCTGATGAACGACAGGCTGGCGCTGGTGCGCACGTTGTTGCGGCGCGGGTGGTAGAAGAATTGGTCGATGCTCGGCGCGACTTCCGGTTGCAACGCGTAGACCATTTCGTCGACCACGCTGACGGTCAGGTGCGCCGGAATCGGCTTGCCGGCGAACTGTGTGGTCAGGTCGACCGACACGGTTTCACCGGGTTGATACGTCTCTTTGTCGGTGGCGATGGCCACGTCGATCTGCGGCGCAATCACCTTGATCCCGGCGTTCTGGAAGCTGTATTGACCGCCCTTGGTGTAGAGCACGGAGAAAGTCAGGTTCGGGGCGAAATTGTCTTTCACCGGGATGCGTGCGCGGTATTGGGTGTCGCTGAGTTTCTCCATCTTCAGCCAGTCACCGCCCTTGGACAGCAGCGCGGTGGCCTCGACTTTGTCGCGCTCCAGCGACAGCAATGCATCGCTGATCGGCTCCGGGAACGTGATCAGTGCGAGGGCTTCATCACCGGCCTTGTACTCGGGTTTATCGAGGACGATTTCCACGGTGCCTGGCACGGCTTTTACGCCGTCGCCGGTGACCGAATGACCGGTCGCACCAATGACTCGACCATGGTCATCTTTCAACGTCAGGTTGTAGGTGCCGGGACGCTCGAAGGCCACGGTGAAACCTTTGTCTTTGGCGGCCAGTTTGCCGTCGCCGGAGGTCTGGTCTTCCAGACGCACCCAGCTGTAGCTGCTCGGCGTCACGGTTTTGCTCTGCTCGTTGGCGCCCTCATTGACGAAGCTGAACGCAACCTTGTCGCCCACCGCACTGAATCGCTGCGGTGCGCGCAAACTGAAACTTGCCGCGCCACGGTCGATGAGGATTTCCTTGGTGGTCTTGACCCGATACGCCGCGCCATCGCTGGCAAACACGGTGAGCATGTAGCGGCTCGGTTTCTCGGCGGCCGGCAGGTCGAGGGTCGCGTTGCCCTTGGCGTCGGTGGTCAATTCGGTGCTGGTCAGCTCCACCGGGAATTGCCCGAGGTATTGCAGTTCGTTGTCGACCATCGACAGTTGCTGGGCGCGCAGGCTCAGGCTCAACTTGGCGTTGGCCACCGGTTTGCCGTCCGGGTACAGCAGCACCAGGCTGCCCTTCACCGGTTCGCCGGTGCGGTAATCCTGCTTGGCCAGGTTCAGCGAGATTTCGAAGTGCGGCTTGATGTATTCGGCCACGCGGAACGCACTGCTGTAGGCCTGTTCCTTGTAGCTGAAACGCAGTTCATAACCGCCCGCCACCGCATTGTCCGGCAACTGGAATCGGCCTTGGGTGCCGGCCTTGGAATCCAGTTTCAGCGCCAGCGATTGCAGCGCCGTGCCGGTGGCATCGAGCACGGTTACGTTGACGTCGGCCGCAGTCGGTGCGACGGAATCCCGGGCGTTCTTGAACTCGCGCCCGACGATTTTCAACGACACCCAATCCCCCGGCCGGTACAGCGGCCGGTCGGTGAAGGCGTAAAGTTTGGTGTCGTAGATTTCGCTGTCGTAATAGAAGTTCTCGGAGACAAACACCCCGCCCTCTTCATCCTCGCCGATCACGAACGAACGCTCCGGGCTGACGTGTTTCAGGCGCAGCAAACCATCGCTATCAGTGGCGCCGCTGCTCATTACGCCGAGGCCATCGGTCCACAACACATTCACTTTCGGCACCGAACTGCCTTCGTGTTTGCGCGCGGCCCAGACCACCAGTTCATCACCGGCGATTTTGCTCACGGCCACGGTGTTCGAGACGAAGACCATGGTGGTCGCGCGGTACTTGCCGATCAGCGCTTCCACCAGGTACAGACCCGGTTTCAGGTTACCCAACGGGATGTAGACGTTACCCGGCGCGACGCTGACGAACTCACTGGAAGAGCCGGCCAGGTTCACGCCTTCAGGCGGCTGGATCGGTTTGGCTTGCCACAGCGGATAGCGGAATTGACTGACCACCGGCAGGCCCGGGATCAGGGCGAATTGCGGCTGTGCGTCGTAAGGCGTTGGCGCAGCAATCGCGGTGCCCATCTTCAGTTCCGGTACTTCCTCGGTGACTTGCTGACGGGACTCGTAGGAAAACGCCCGTTGCATCACGCGACGGGATTTGCGGTACCAGTTGTCCCACAGGTACGCGAGGGTATTCGACAGCCCTTCACCCTTGAACTGGCCATCGCTGACCACACGGTGCAGGTTCTTCTGGCGCTTGAGGAAATCCAGCGGCTTGTCGATGCGGTACACGCGAATGTCGGCGCCGCCATAAGGCTCCATGCGGAAACGGCGATAGTCACGGCCCGGCGCTTCGAGGCGCACCATCGCCTGTTCGTCACTGGCGAAACTGCTGTCGGCCAGCAGGAAAAAGCTTTCACCGGCCACCGGCGTATAGCCGCTCGGCTCGACGGTGTCTTCGGCGTTGACCGCCGAAAACGGCAGCACCAAAACCAACAGCAGAGGCAAAAAACGCAACATGCGGGCACCGATCATTGGGAGAGAAAATTCAGTCGATAGACGCCGATGAAGTTGGGGTTGGCTGCGTCGGGTATCCATCGGGTGTCCTTCCATGTCATGAGTTGCTGCAGGCTCGCGGATCGCATGCCGTTGTCAGTGGGGGTGGTGGTGCCGGTGTGATAGGCAATGTAGCGGCCCATCCAGATCATCAGGTGCTGGTCGTCGCCCTGATCGAAAAACATCAGGTCGCCGGGCCGGGCTTGCGCCACGTCTCGACTCACCAGATGGCTGTTGAACTGAATCAGCTTGATCGCGTTGACGTACGGCCCGACCTTGCCGCCGCCCTGTTGCCACTGCTGGGCGAGACCGCGTTGCGCCTCGCTCAACTGCAGTTCCGGTGGCAGGTAACGATTGGACAGGCCGTTGTTGCGCAGCCATTTATCGTCGTGGACTTTCAACGCTTCGTTGGCGGCGAACCGCACCAGCCCCGCGCAGTCCTGCTGATACCAGCGCGGGCTCGGGCCTTGGGTCAGTTGTTCCTGGGCGATGCGCACGAACCAGGCGCGGAACACCTGGGATTGCTGCGGATCCAGTGGCGCGGCCTCAGTGGCAAAGGCGCGACTGCCCAGCAACAGCGCCAGCAGGCCGAGGCCGCGGATGAGTGCGGTCACAGGGCTTTCCATTCCAGTGGCAGCCATTGCCAATGGCCATCGGGCTCGCTGCCTTCAGGCAAGGTCAGGGCGTATTTGCCGTAACCGCCGAGCTTGCGCAGTTTCGGGATCAGGTAGGTTTGCGCGGCGTTGTAAAACACCGGTTCCATGTCCTGCGGCAGGCTGTCGAGGGTTTCCTGTTGCATCAGTTGCGCCATCGCATCCGGGCCGAAATACACCGGCATCAACAGGTCTTTCGGCACCACGTCGGCCATCGGCGGGAAGCGCTTGTCGAGGGTGCCGAGGGCCTTGTCCACGAGTTTGTCGTCGAGGGAAAACAGCAGCGTCGAGCCGTGACGGGCCAGACTGACTTTCATGAAGGCCTTGCCGGAGATCGCGTCCGGATCTTCAGCGTCCTTGGCTTTGTAGGGACCGAAGTTGGAGCTGACCTGCCGCTGCCACTGGTGAGTCGGGCCGTCCTGTTTCTCGATCACCGGGAACGCGTGCTCTTCGACGTTGGGCTCATAGGCGCCGACCATCGAACCGAACAAACTGCCGAGGTCGCCATCGAGTTTGGCGCTGTCCTTGTCATTCAGGCTGGCCACCAGCAACGGCGTGTAGAGACGCGAATCGGCGTACCAGCACAGGCCCGCCGCACCGGCCATGTGTTCGGTCAACGCTTGGGCCACCGGCTCTTCGGCGCCGAGTTTCACCAGCAACGGTTTCTGCTGTTCAGCGGCCAGCGGCAAGGCCACGCAGGCACTGGCGCCCATCGGCATGGCTTGCCAGATCGGTTTGAAATCGAAGTCCGGCTGATCGTCCAGTTCATCCATCGCAAGGAAGCTGTGCCAGCCCTTGTCGTCCATGTCGAAACGCAGCCCGGCGAAATTCGGGATAAAGCGCTGGTAACCCATGGCCAACACGCTCGAATTGACCGACAGGCGTTGCTTCACTTCCGGCGCGCGCGGTGGCAGGCCGAATGCTTCGGGGAACAGTTTGTCGCCGTTGAGCAACGCGGCGATGGCCGTGGTCGAGACACTGCCGCGCTCGTCGCTCGGGCCGCTGCTCGGGTCGTAGAGTTTGACGGGATTGGACAGCACCACCAGTTTGTCGCCATGGGAGGCGAACACCAGCGCTTTGTTGTTGTAGGTGAGCTGATACAGCGCCACGTCGTCGGCGCCGACTTTCACCACACTGAGCTGGGTCAGCTGCGAATCGTCCAGCGCCACTTTGGCCAGCGGTTCCAGCACTTTGGCCAGACCACCGCGATCCATCACCAACAGGAAATCCTTGAGCCGACCATCCGCCCCGCGCCACAGCGCCACGTCGGCCGGTTGATCGAAAAGTTGCTCGATCAGGCTGTCCTGCAGTTTCAGGTCATGTTCGTAGATGATCCGCCGCAGACTGCCGATCAAGCCGAGGCGATCAACGTGCGCTTCGTAATAGAAGACGAAATCTTCGGTCAGGGTTTCCTTGAGGAACGGCACCGCCAGCAGATCCTTGGGCAATTGGCTCAGGGAATGGGTTTCGAGCAGACCGTCCGGCCGGCTCATGCCCAGTTTGTCGCTGGCCAATTGCGCTGGCGGAGCCTTGGGTTTGTGCATGAACCACCCCAACCCGCCCGCGACGCCGGCGACCAGGGCCAGGCCGACCAGCAGCGCCGGCCAGCGGCGAGGAGTTTTGGCGGCCGGTGTTTGCGCAGCCGGAGATACAGTGTTATCGCTCATGTTCACAACGCCCAATTCATCCGTGGTGCGGGATGCTTAATAGTTGAAAGTCTTGACCAGCAACAGGTCACCGATGGCCCGCAGGGGCACGATGAAGGTCTCGCGTTTTTCGTCGACGGTGTTTTCGTTGAGCACCAGGTTGATTTGCGAGGTGATGACCTCGTTCTGGTTGCTGGTCTCATCGAAGTTATAGCCTTCGCTGCCGAAGTTGCCCCAATAGTTCACGTAAACCAGATAGGTGCCATGCAGCGGCGCGGTCATGGTGAACATTTCCGGGCCGGGACCATCGACGCCATCCGGGTCGAGGCCGCCGCCATTGGTCAACGCCGTGTGGGCGAAAAACGCATGCTGGCCGTCGGGGGTAATGATGTGCAGGTCGAGCTCGGCTTTCGGGTCGTCCCAACCGAGCACCACGCGAATCCGTGCCGGCGTGCGCAGGTCATTGGCTTCATAGAATTGAACGCGCTTGAGCGACTTGCCTTCGGCACTGCGCACTTCGACGCTGTTGGAACCCGCGCCAAAGGCATACGGCCGGGCGAAACGCCCTTCGTCGTCGGTGTACAGGTTCAGTGGATTGCCGTTGACGGCGAGGGTGTGCGGCCCGCGTTGCGTGCCTATCGCCTTGAGCTGGCCTTCGATCATCGTGCGATTGCGCTGCACACCGCGGTCGATGGGCGGCGTGGGATAGGCGACCTGCGGGTTTTCGCTGCGGTCGAGCAGGCCGTTATAGCGCCAGCCGCCGACCGGCTCCGACAGCTCAGCCGTCGGCTCGGCCCAGGCGGCGCTCGCGCAGGCCAGCCCCATCAACAGCAAAAGAAGTGAACGCATGTGACGCCTCCTGCCATGCATAACGAAACCTTGCGCCCGATCCTCGGCGCGTTACAGATCCAAATACTGCGTTTCGTCAGAAAGACCCGTGACTATTGGGTCGTAGAAGGCGCGAAGGTTAGCGATTCGGCAGTTTTTTAACAATCGTATACCTCTTGATTTGCTGTAGGCATCACGAAGAAGTGGGGACGTGAGCCGAATAGCGACCTTATTCGGCTCACAAGATGAGCCGAATAAGGCTATTATTCGGCTCATTCACTCTGGAGTTACCCGTGGTCATGGCACCTCACTGGATTTGGCAACAGCCCGACTGGCCGAATTTCACCTGGCAATCCGAACGCCTGACGCCGCTATTGCGTGAGTGCGTACAGGCGCAAGGCCGGTTGATGGGCATGGCCAGTTCCGTGGATCGCTCACTCAGCGCACAGAACGAACTGGACGCGCTGTTACAAAACATCGTGACGTCTTCAGCCATCGAGGGTGAACAGCTCAACGTGGACTCGGTCCGCTCATCACTGGCGCGGCGCCTGGGCCTGGAGGTGGTCGATGGCGATAAAGTCAGCCAACGCAGCGAAGGGCTGGCGCAGTTAATGCTCGACGCCACTCAGCGCTTCGCACAACCGCTGACACTGCCGCGGTTGCTGGAGTGGCATACATGGCTGTTTCCCGATCAGGACATGAATGTTGCCGCCCGTTCGATCCATATCGGCGAGCTGCGTGGCGATGAGCCGATGCAGGTGGTGTCCGGGCGACTGGACAAACCGACCATTCACTACGAAGCACCGCCACGCCTTGGGCTTGAACAGCAGCTCGATACGTTTCTTGCATGGTTTGCAGCCAGCCAAAAGCAGGACGGGCTCGATCCCTTGTTGCGGGCCGGCATCGCGCACTTCTGGTTCATCACCCTGCACCCCTTTGACGACGGCAATGGTCGCCTCACGCGAACCCTTACCGATCTCGCCCTGGCTCAGGGAGAGGCGCAGGCGATCCGCTTCTACGCCATGTCAGCGAGCATCCTGGACGACCGCTCCAGCTATTACCGAGTGCTGGAAACCAGCCAGAAAAGCTCCATGGACATCACCGAGTGGCTGCAATGGTTTCTGCAAACCCTGCTGCGCAGCTTGCAGCAGGCCATGACGCGGATCGAAGCGGTACTGGGCAAGGCGCGCTTCTGGCAGGCGAATCGGGACGCAAAACTGTCAGCCGAGCAGATCAAGGTACTGAATCGCATGCTGGACGGTGGGCAACGAGGCTTCGCGGACGGGATCAGCGCGGCTCAATATCAAGCCGTGGCGAAAGTATCGAAAGCCACCGCCACCCGCCATTTGGCAGAGTTGCTGGAGAAGGGTTGCCTGCAACGCCTGCCCGGTGGCGGGCGTAGTACTCGCTATCAGGTCAGCTATCCGGATGACTCAGCATAATTAAGCCATAGGGTGAGCGTTAGCAGCTGGCGAAGCCTGCGTCCGGCTGCTACAAAGAGCTCGGTGCAGGTGATCCGGTTGCCGCCGGTGCTGTGGCCGAAATGCCCGGCCCATTTGCCCATAACCCCCATGTCTGCTAGTGTCGCGCCGGTTTAACGTCAACCGGAAATAGCCGCCATGGCCCGCAAAAAAGCTGCACTGGATTTCGAACAATCTCTCGCTGACCTGCAAACGCTGGTAGAGCGTCTGGAGAACGGCGAACTGTCGCTGGAAGACTCGCTGACGGCTTTCGAGCAAGGCATCGGTCTGACCCGCGATTGCCAGGCGGCGCTGGCCCAGGCCGAGCAAAAGGTTCAAGTGCTGCTCGAGCGTGATGGCGAGCTGGCCGAGGAACCCTTCGACGCGGATCAGCCAGAATGATTGCAGCGTATTCGGCGACCAGCCAGGCCCGTGTCAACGCGGCACTGGAAACCCTGTTCAACGCACCCAGCCCCGAGCTCGCCCGTCTCTATGAAGCCATGCGCTACAGCGTGATGAATGGCGGCAAACGTGTACGTCCGTTACTGGCTTACGCAGCTTGCGAAGCGCTGGGCGGCAAGGCCGAGCAAGCCAACGGCGCGGCCTGCGCAGTGGAGCTGATTCACGCGTATTCCCTGGTACACGACGATTTGCCGGCCATGGACGACGACGATCTGCGTCGCGGCCAGCCGACGACTCACAAGAAATTCGATGAAGCCTGCGCCATCCTCGCCGGTGACGGCTTGCAGAGCCTGGCGTTCAGCGCCCTGCTCGACCCGCGCCTGAACGCAGCTGACGCCGAGATCCGCCTGCAGATGGTCAGCGCCCTGGCCGTCGCGGCAGGTCCGGCGGGCATGGTCGGCGGGCAAGCCATCGACCTCGGTTCGGTCGGCCTCAAGCTCGATCAAAAAGCCCTTGAGTACATGCACCGGCACAAGACCGGCGCGCTGATTGAAGTCAGCGTCAAACTCGGCGCCCTGGCCAGCGGCCGTGCCGAGAAGGACGAACTGAAAGCGTTGCAGACTTATGCACAGGCCATTGGCCTCGCTTTTCAGGTGCAGGACGACATTCTTGACGTCGAAAGCGATACCGAAACCCTCGGCAAACGCCAGGGCGCGGACATCGCTCGCGACAAACCAACCTACCCGGCCCTGCTCGGCCTCGACGCGGCCAAGGCTTACGCCCTGGAACTGCGCGATCAGGCCCTGCACGCGCTGCGACCGTTTGACGCGGCCGCCGAGCCTTTGCGCGACCTCGCCCGCTATATCGTCGACCGGCGTAGCTGACAGCGTATCGGCCAAGTTAAAAGCAACGCGTGGGCAGGGGGCGATGCATCAGGTAAACTGCCGCATCTTTTATACCTATAACGATTCGCCTGATGCCCACGACGTTTCATGAGATTCCCCGCAAGCGCCCGACCACGCCCCTGCTCGACCGTGCCAACACGCCGGACGGCCTGCGCCGGTTAGGCGAAGCCGAGCTGGAAACCCTGGCCGATGAGTTGCGCCTGGAATTGCTCTACACGGTCGGTCAGACCGGCGGGCATTTCGGTGCCGGCCTGGGCGTCATCGAGCTGACCATCGCGCTGCATTACGTCTTCGACACCCCGGACGACCGGCTGGTGTGGGACGTGGGTCATCAGGCTTATCCGCATAAAATCCTCACCGGCCGTCGCGAGCGCATGGGCACCCTGCGCCAGAAGGACGGTGTTGCGGCCTTCCCGCGTCGTTCCGAGAGCGAGTACGACACCTTTGGCGTCGGCCACTCCAGCACTTCGATCAGCGCAGCGCTGGGCATGGCCATTGCCGCCCGCCTGCAAAACAGTGATCGCAAAGCCATTGCCGTGATCGGCGACGGCGCGCTGACCGCCGGCATGGCCTTCGAAGCGCTGAACCACGCGCCGGAAGTGAACGCCAACATGCTGGTGATCCTCAACGACAACGACATGTCGATCTCGCGCAATGTCGGCGGCCTGTCGAATTATCTGGCGAAGATCCTTTCCAGCCGCACTTACGCCAGCATGCGTGAAGGCAGCAAAAAGGTCCTGTCGCGCCTGCCCGGGGCCTGGGAAATCGCCCGGCGCACTGAAGAATACGCAAAAGGCATGCTGGTTCCTGGCACGCTGTTCGAAGAACTGGGCTGGAACTACATCGGTCCTATCGACGGCCATGACCTGCCGACCCTGATCGCGACGCTGCGCAACATGCGCGACCTGAAAGGCCCGCAGTTCCTGCACGTCGTCACCAAGAAAGGCAAAGGCTTCGCTCCGGCGGAAGTCGATCCGATCGGCTACCACGCTATCACCAAGCTCGAACCGCTGGACGCTCCGGCCGCCGCCCCGAAAAAGGCCAGCGGACCGAAGTATTCCGGTGTGTTCGGTGAATGGCTGTGCGACATGGCCGCGTCTGATCCGCGTCTGGTAGGCATCACCCCGGCGATGAAAGAAGGCTCCGACCTGGTGGCGTTCAGCGAGCGTTTCCCGCTGCGCTATTTCGACGTGGCGATTGCCGAGCAACACGCGGTGACCTTCGCCGCCGGCATGGCCTGCGAAGGCGCGAAACCGGTGGTGGCGATTTATTCGACGTTCCTGCAACGCGGTTACGACCAACTGATTCATGACGTCGCGGTGCAGAACCTCGACGTGCTGTTCGCCATCGACCGCGCCGGCCTGGTGGGCGAAGACGGCCCGACTCACGCGGGTAGCTTCGACCTGTCGTTCCTGCGCTGCATCCCCGGCATGCTGGTGATGACCCCGAGCGATGAAAACGAACTGCGCAAAATGCTCACCACCGGTCACCTCTACAACGGCCCGGCGGCGGTGCGTTATCCGCGCGGCGCGGGTCCGAATGCGACCATCGAGAAAGACCTGCAACCGATCGAAATCGGCAAAGGCATTGTTCGTCGTCAGGGCAGCAAAGTCGCCTTCCTGGTGTTCGGCGTGCAATTGGCCGAGGCGCTGAAAGTCGCCGAGACGCTGGACGCGACGGTGGTCGACATGCGTTTTGTCAAACCGCTGGATGAAGCGCTGGTTCGCGACATCGCTGGCAGCCACGAGCTGCTGGTGACCGTCGAAGAAAACGCAATCATGGGCGGTGCTGGCGGCGCGGTCAGCGAATTCCTTGCCCGCGAGAACATCCTCAAGTCGATCCTGCACCTGGGCCTGCCGGACCTCTATGTCGAACACGCCAAGCCTGCACAGATGCTGGCCGAGTGCGGGCTGGACGAGGCAGGGATCGAAGCGGCGGTGCGCGAGCGCCTGCAACTGCTCAAGATTTAACCTGCTGGATACACGCAATCCCCTGTGGGAGCGAGCCTGCTCGCGATAACGGACTGACAGTCAACAATTCCCTGACTGACACACCGTCATCGCGAGCAGGCTCGCTCCCACATTGGTTTTTTGTGATCTTCACATTTTGTTCGCTACAACGCGCCACAACGGACTGCCGATGAAACTCTCCCCCCTCGCCCTGACGCTGACCCTGCTGCCGGCCGGCCAACTGCTGGCCGACTCCTTCGAACGCGATCAAGCGTTGAAACTGCCCGACGTACTGATCACCGCCAACCGTCAGGTCGAAGCGCGCAACGACAGCAGCGCCGCCAACACGGTGTTCACCCGAGAAGACATCGACCGCCTGCAACCGAACAGCATCACTGACCTGCTCAGCCGGGTGCCGGGCGTGCAAGTCGCGCAAACCGGTGGGCGCGGCAGTCTGCCAGGGGTTTACATCCGCGGCACCCAGTCAGCGCAAAGCCTGGTGCTGGTGGACGGTCAGCGCATCGGCAACTCGACCTCAGGCGACAGCAACCTGCAGCACATCAACATCGAACAGGTCGAGCGCGTGGAAGTGCTGCGCGGCTCCCGTTCGGTGATTTATGGCAGCGATGCGATTGGCGGGGTGATTCAGATTTTCACCCGCCGTGGCGACGAGCAAGGTCTGCAACCGCGGTTGCACGTGGGATTTGGCAGCAACCAGACCTGGGAGCGCAGCCTTGGGCTGTCCGGCGGCGATGACAAAACCCGCTTCAACCTCGGCGCCAGCCTCAATGAAACCGCCGGGATCAATCGCACGCACCAGTCGTACCCCAGCGACAGCGATCACGATGAATACCGCAACCAATCGGTCAGTTTCAGCATCAGTCACGCGCTCACCGATGACCTGGAAATCGGCGCCAACGTGCTGGATAACCGGGGTAAAAGCGAGTTCGACAACCCGTTTGGCCGCTTCGACTCCACCACCTTCGAGTCCGTGCAGCAACAGCCTTACAGCGATTTCGAGGTGAGCAGCGTCAGCAGTTACGTCGATGCGCGGGTTAACGACATCTGGAAAACTCGCGTCGAGTTCGGCCACAGCGAAAACCGCGAGAAGACCCTCGATAAGCTCAGCGATGAACGCAGCGTCTTCAACACCTACCGCGACTCAGTGAACTGGCAGAACGACCTGACGCTCAACGACCGCAATAGCCTGCTTCTGGGCGGCGACTGGTACGAAGACCGGATCAACAGCACTACAGCGTTCGATGAAGACAGTCGCTGGAACCGTGCGGCGTTTGTCCAGCATCACTATCGGGCGGACAGTTTTTCCACTGAGCTGGGCTTGCGCCACGACGAGAACCAACAGTTTGGCGGCCAGAACAGTTGGAGTGGCACCCTCACTGTGCCGGTGAATCCGGACAACGACGTGCTGCTGACCTACAGCGAAGGCTTTCGAGCGCCGACGTTCAACGACTTGTACTACCCGGACTTCAGCAACCCGGATTTGAAACCCGAAACGTCGAAAAGCTATGAACTGCAATGGCGCAGCCAGCTAACCGAAAACAGTCGCCTGGAAGCGTCGCTGTACCGCACTGACCTTGAAGACGCGATTATTTTTGGCAGCAACTCGCGGCCAGAGAACGTGGCGTCGGCGCGGATCAACGGTTTCGAAGCCGCACTGAAACAGGAACTGTTCGGCTGGCAAAGCAACCTTGGCGTGGCGATCATCGACCCGCGCGACCGCGATACCGGCCATACCCTGGCGCGTCGTGCACGGCGGACATTGAGCCTGGACCTGGATCGACAATTTGATCGCCTGGGCCTTGGTGCGAGCTGGCAAGCAGTCAGCAGCAGCTATGACGACCTGAACAATCAACAGCCGTTGGGTGGATACGCCTTGTTAGGGTTGCGCAGTAGCTGGGAGCTCGACCGTGAAATCAAGCTTGAGCTGAAGCTCGATAACCTGCTGGATAAAGGCTATAGCCGGGCGCTGTATAGCCATGACGGCAGTGAATATGGGTATCGCGAGGAAGGTCGGGCGTTGATGTTCGGGGTGACCTGGACACCGGAAATCTGATCTGAAGTCAGTGGTGTCAAGGCTTGCCCATGATGGCCGCGCCTCGGTCTCAGCGGTCCGGTGCGATAAGCTGGCAAAGCTTCGCAGTGGCCTCGACCATCTGCCCACTCGGCCGCTCCAGCCCCTTGTCCGACACCAGCAGCAATTGCCCCCGCGTCACCGCCGCCACCTGCGGCCACGCCTTCCACGCGTCGAGCTGGGCCTGATCACTGGCCAGAATCACCTCGGGATTGCGCTGCAACACCGCCTCGACACTGACCTGCGGCGCCGGCAATGTCTGGTCGGCAAACACATTGCGCGCCCCACACACTTCCAGCGCATCACTGATGATCTGCCCACCCCCCACGGTGTACAGCGGCCGATCCCAGACCTGATAAAACACCCGCAGAGGCTCGTCCCGCCGATAACGCTGGCGCAGGTTATCCAGTTTTTGCCGCAGGTCAGTCGCCAACGTCACGCCCCGTTCGGGCCGGCCGAGTTGCGTGGCGATGGCTTCGATTTGTGCAGCGAGTTGGTCGAGCGTGTGGGGTTCGGCGACGTAGGTGGGAATGTTCAAGTGCTTGAGCTGCTCACGCTGCGCGGGGCCAACACTGCCCGGCCAGAGCAGCAGCAAATCGGGTTTGAGACTGAGCAAACGCTCCATGTCCAACTGACCATAGCGGCCAACGGAAGGAAGGTCTTGCAGTTCGGCCGGGCGTTCACCAGCATCCAGCACCCCGACCAGCAGGTCGGCTGAGCCCAGTTCAACCACGATTTCAGAGAGGGACGGCGCCAGACTGACGACCCGTTCGACGGCAACCGCCGAGCCGCTGGCGGCCAATAGCAATACCGCCAGCCAGGCCCGGCGCATCAGCCGAGTTGACGCGGAATACGGTAGAGGTAGAACAGCACCGTGGTCGACAGCGCCAGCAACACCAACGGCACGGCTTCGAGGCCGACGAACACCGCCAGCGCGCCAATCCAGGCCGGCAATGCAGCCGCCAGGAACGCGGTACGTCGCTTGGCGGCCAGGACGATCCAGGCGGCGGGTTCTTCGGGCGTATCGAGGGCTTTTTGCGTCGCGATCAGGGCGTGCTTGTAGCCACCGAAAAACTTCAGGCTGACAAACATCGACGCCACACCTGCGATGAACAACGGCATCGCCAGCACCGGCAGGATCGCCTCGCCTTGGCCGAACACGCCATTGATCACGAACAACGGCAACAAGGCCAGCGCCAGGTATTGCCACCAACTGAACGACAACCGCCGCCGAACCTGACCGCGGGTCACGCCCGATCCGCCTCGCCCTGATGCTCGTTGCCCATCATGTGGTCGAGCTTGCTGGCCTTGGTCGCCAGGTAGAGTTTGTTGTGCGGGTTGTGACCGGTGTGCAGCGGCACGCGCTCGGCGACCACTATCCCCATGTCGGTCAAGGCTTTGACCTTACGCGGGTTGTTGGTCATCAGACGCAGGGATTTCACGCCCAGGTGCTCAAGCATCGGCAGGCACATGGCGTAATCACGCTGGTCGGCAGCAAAGCCCAGGCGCTCGTTGGCTTCAACGGTGTCGGCACCGCCGTCCTGTAACTCATAGGCGCGGATCTTGTTCAGCAGGCCAATGCCACGGCCCTCCTGACGCAAGTACAGCAACACGCCACGGCCTTCACGGGCGATGGCCTGCAACGCGGCTTCAAGTTGCGAGCCGCAGTCGCAACGCTGGCTGAACAAGGCATCACCCGTCAGGCATTCGGAGTGCAACCGGCCGAGTACCGGGGCACCGTCGGCGAACTCACCCAGACTCAGCACGACGTGCTCGCGCCCGTTTTCTTCATCGAGAAAGCCGTGCATGGTGAATTGCGCAAAAGGCGTTGGCAGCTTGGAAGCGGCGACGAAAACGACAGGCACCGGTGTGCTCCTGATCAATAAGTACTGGAGATTCGCAGACGCGGCATTGTAACAGCAGGTTCCTACAGACGCTTAGGCTGAATTATGGGGCATAACGATCAAAATGTTAGATCTCAGGCCACTGACGCCAGCGGCTACAGGGTCCGTGTTCAGTTCGCGTCGAACGGGTAAGGCTGCTTCCAGCGTTCGAAGATGGGTTTCAGTGAACCGTTTTTAACCAACAGGTCCATGCGCTGGTCGAACAAGGCCATCAACGTTCGGGCCTTGGGCGTATTGGCGAAGCACAAGTACAGCGGCAATTCAGCGATATGGGTGCGACGGAACTGGGCAGGATCCTTGGCCCGTTTGACGATGTAATCAATCTCGGTCAGCGCGTCGATGTAAAAGTCGGCGCGGTTGTGCATCAGCATCGACAAAATGCCAGTGCGTCGTACGACCTCGTTGTAACGCCGCACATTAGGCAGGTATTTCTGGTATTCGTAACCGCGAACCCAGGCCAGACGATAGTTGCCGAGGGTCTGCGGGTTCGGTGCCGGATTACTCGCCAGGCCCAAGGCATAGATGTGATCGGTGTCGTAATTCCAGCGTGGATAAAGCACATCGCTGGCCTCGTCACGGTAAGCACCGACACAGGCATCCACTTCACCGCGCTGGGCCAGGCCCACGGCGCGGGTGTACGGCTCGGTACGGAAGTCGAGTTTGACCCCGGCCGGTTCGAAGATGGCCCGCATCACGTCCCAGCCCAGGCCATGCCCGTCAGCGGCGGTGTAGTCTTCCCATTCTTCGCTGGCCAGATGGATCACGGACGGCGTCGGCGCGGCGTCCCCCGCCTGGGCGAGTGAGCAAAGCATTGCGAAAATCACCGCCAACCAGCGCCGAACCATCCAAGTCCCCTGCTTCGCCCGTCAGGCGAGAATCCTTACCAACCCTTGCATCGCCAACCACGCAAATACACCGGCCAGCACGTCGTCGAGCATGATCCCGACGCCGCCATGGACATGCCGGTCGATCCAGCGAATCGGCCACGGCTTGAGAATGTCAAAGAAGCGGAACATCAGGAAACCCGCCAGCAACCAGTACCAACCTTCCGGCACCAGCCACAGGGTGATCCACATCCCGACCATTTCATCCCAGACGATGCCCTCGTGGTCATGCACGCGCAAATCGTCGGCCACCTTGCCGCACAGCCAGAAGCCGAACAGCATGGTGATGCCCAGCATCAGCCAGTAGGCCCAATCGGGCATCATTTGCCACAACGGGATAAAGGGTAGCGCAACTAACGAACCCCAGGTGCCCGGTGCCTTCGGAAGGGTTCCCGAGCCGAAGCCGAACGCCAGGAAATGCCAGGGATTGCGCCAGACCGAAGGCGGTACGAACTCCGCCGGGACCTGTTTGGGATGATCTGTCACGGTGTCTCCCGAAAATGTTGATAGCCCCGGGTTTGCGGGGTGATGTCTTGTCCATCGGCATCCAGCAGCGCCACGCCCTGCCCCGTCACGACACACCCGACCACATGGATTGGCCAGCCTTCTGCCAGCAATGCCGGCAACTCGACGGACGGTAGGGTGAAGGCGAGCACATAATCATCGCCGCCGCTGAGGGCTGCGGTTTCGGCAGCGGATTGACCGAGAAAGGCCACTAACGCAGCCGACACGGGCAGCTTACTCCGCTCAAGCTGAATGCCGACCTTCGACGCCAGCGCGATGTGACCGCAGTCGGCGAGCAGGCCGTCGGAGATGTCCAGCGCCGAGGTGGCCTTACCACGCAGAGCCTGACCCAGCGCCAGTTGCGGCTGCGGTGACCAGTAATGCGCCAGCAGCGGCTCGGCAACGGCGGCGTCAGCCATTCGCTGCCCCAACACCAGTGGCAAAGCCCCGGCCGCATTGCCCAACTCGCCACCCACGCACAACAAATCGCCGGGCTGCGCGCCGCTACGGGTCAGCGCCTGAGCGGCCGGCACACGACCGAACACGGTCATGGTCAGGCTCAGCGGCCCTCGGGTGGTATCGCCGCCCACCAGCGCCACGCCGCAGCGTCGCGCCATCAGGTTCAAACCACGGGAGTACGCCTCCAGCCAATCGGCGGTCACCGTCGGCAAGGTCAGGGCAAGGGTAAAGGCAATGGGGGTGGCGCCCATGGCAGCCAGGTCACTGACGGCCACAGCCAGCGAGCGCTGACCGAGCAAAAACGGGTCGCAGGGGTCTGCGAAATGCACACCGGCCACCAGGGTGTCGGTGGAAATGGCCAACTGCTCCCCGGGGGGAACAGCCAGCAAGGCGCAGTCATCGCCGATCCCGAGGGCAACGCCTTCGCCGCCTTGCGCACAGGGCGCGGCGGCGAAAAAATTGCGGATCAGCTCAAACTCGCCCATCGCGATATCAAGCGCAAATCAGCGCTTGAACGCCTTCACTTCAGCTTCACGCAGACGTGGGGCCAGCTTGTCGAGTACACCGTTGACGAACTTGTGGCCGTCGGTGGAACCGAAGACTTTCGCCAGTTCGATACCTTCGTTGATCACAACGCGGTAAGGAACGTCGACACGCTCGAGCAGTTCCCAGGTGGACAGGCGCAGAACGGCCAGTTCAACCGGATCCAGCTCTTCGATGGTGATGTCCAGGCAAGGCGTCAGGGCTGCATCGATCTTGTCCTTCTTCGCCGGAACCCCGTGAAGGATTTCGCGGAAGTAGGCACCGTCGACATCACTGAAATCGTTATCGACCCGGAACTGCGCTTCGATCTCGCTCAAAGACTGCTTGGCCATGTGCCATTGGTACAGCGCCTGGGTCGCGAGCTGACGGGCTTCGCGACGCTTGACGCTTTTCGATGGCTTGCCGGCATCCGCAGGCTTTGGATCGCGCGGGTTGAAACGATCGCTATCGTCGCTAATCACTTGGCCTCCAACTGCGCCAGCAGGCTGACCATTTCCAGAGCGGACAGGGCTGCTTCGGCACCTTTGTTACCGGCCTTGGTGCCGGAACGTTCGATGGCTTGCTCGATGGAATCAACGGTCAGCACGCCGAAAGCGACCGGAACGCCGAACTCCATGGACACCTGGGCCAGGCCCTTGGTGCATTCGCCTGCCACGTATTCGAAGTGCGGAGTGCCGCCACGAATGACCGCGCCCAGGGCGATGATTGCCGCGTACTCGCCTTTTTGAGCGACTTTCTGCGCAACCAGCGGAATTTCGAAGGCGCCAGGTGCGCGGATGATGGTGATGTCGCTTTCGCTTACGCCGTGGCGAACCAGGGCATCCACTGCACCGCTGACCAGACTTTCAACGACGAAGCTGTTGAAACGGCCCACTACCAAAGCGTAGCGGCCTTTAGGGGCGATGAAGGTACCTTCGATGGTCTTCAGGGTCATTCGTTAGATCTCTTAAAGAGCCGGGACGCGCTTTCTACGCGTCCCTCAGTGATTTGTTAGCCGCGAATCAAAGACTGGAAACAACCGGTCATTATTCGGAGGGCACGTATTCTACAACTTCCAGATCGAAACCGGATATCGCATTAAATTTCATTGGCGCACTCATCAGGCGCATTTTGCGTACGCCCAGGTCCCGAAGGATCTGCGAACCGGCACCGACGATGCTGTAGGTGGTCGGTTTTTTCACGGCCGCCTGGTCGGCGGTTTCGCGAATGTGCGCCAGCAACACGTCGCCATCGAGCGGGTGACCGAGCAACAGCACCACACCGCTGCCAGCCTCGGCAACCGCAGCCATGGCGGCGCGCAGGCTCCAGCGGCCTGGTTGCTTGACCATCAGCAGGTCGCGCAGCGGGTCCATGTTGTGCACGCGAACCAGGGTCGGTTCTTCGGCACACACATTGCCCAGCGTCAGGGCCATGTGCACGTCGCCTTCCACGGAATCACGATAGGTCACCAGGTTGAATTGGCCCAGTTCGCTGTCCAGTGGCTGCTCGGCAATCCGCTGAACGGTACGTTCGTGGATCATCCGGTAGTGAATCAGGTCGGCGATGGTGCCGATCTTGATGCCGTGTTCAGCGGCGAAAGCTTCCAGTTCAGCGCGACGGGACATGGTGCCGTCGTCGTTCATCACTTCGCAGATCACACCGCTCGGCTCGAAACCGGCCATGCGTGCCAGGTCGCAAGCGGCTTCAGTATGGCCTGCGCGAGCCAGGGTGCCGCCGGCCTGGGCCATCAGCGGGAAGATGTGGCCGGGGCTGACGATGTCTTCAGCCTTGGCGTCTTTGGCTGCGGCCGCTTGCACGGTGCGTGCGCGGTCGGCGGCGGAGATGCCGGTGGTCACGCCTTCAGCCGCTTCGATCGACACGGTGAACTTGGTGCCGAAGCCGGAACCGTTGCGTGGCGCCATCAATGGCAGCTTCAGCAGTTCGCAGCGCTCGCGGCTCATCGGCATGCAGATCAGGCCACGGGCGTGCTTGGCCATGAAGTTGATGTGCTCGGGCTTGCAGCACTCGGCGGCCATGATCAGGTCGCCTTCGTTCTCGCGGTCTTCGTCATCCATGAGGATGACCATCTTGCCTTGGCGGATGTCTTCAACCAGTTCTTCGATGCTATTGAGCGCCACAAGGCACCCCCTTGAGTCAGGATTTGAGGTAGCCGTTGGCGGCCAGAAAGCTTTCGGTAATGGTGCTGCCGGCAGTCGACTCTGCGGCCTTGTCACCCAGCAACAGACGCTCCAGATAACGCGCCAGCAAGTCGACTTCCAGGTTTACCCGGCGACCTGGCTGGTACGACGCCATGATGGTTTCGCTCAGGGTGTGCGGAATGATCGTCAGCATGAACTCGGCGCCATCGACCGCGTTCACGGTCAGGCTGGTGCCGTCGACAGTAATCGAGCCTTTATGGGCGATGTACTTGGCCAGTTCTTTCGGCGCGCGGATGCGGAATTCCACGGCACGCGCGTTTTCGGTACGGGCAACCACTTCGCCCACGCCATCGACATGACCGCTGACCAGATGCCCGCCGAGGCGAGTGGTCGGGGTCAGGGCTTTTTCCAGGTTCACCGGACTGCCGCTCTTGAGGTCGTTCATGGCGGTGCAGTCGAGGGTTTCGCGGCTGACGTCGGCGGCAAAGCCGTTGCCCGGCAGTTCTACCGCGGTCAGGCACACGCCGTTGACCGCGATGCTGTCGCCCAGTTTGACGTCGCTCAGGTCGAGCTTGCCGGTTTCTACGTGGACCCGCACATCACCGCCCTTTGGGGTCAATGCACGAATACTGCCGATGGATTCGATGATGCCGGTAAACATGAGGTTCTCCTCGAGAACAAAGCCAGCGCTGTAGCGATGGCCGGGAATTATACGCTCGCTACTGGCGAAGGAATGGCAGTGACCCGCCAGTCATCGCCAACCGCGCGAATTTCGGTGATTTTAAGTTCGGGAGCATCCTTCATTTGCGCGAGCGGCCAGTCGAGCAGCGGCCGCGCCGAAGAACCGAGGAACTTGCCGGCGATGAAAATCTGGAATTCATCCACCAGGCCTTGCTGCGCGAAAGCACCGGCCAGACGCGGCCCGGCTTCGACCAGCACCTCGTTGACGTCACGGGCGGCGAGCACGACCAGCAGTTGGCGCAGATCAACCTGACCGTCAACGCCAGGCACGATCAGGCATTCAGGGCCATTGGCGTACTGCTCCTCTACCGCAACGCAAGTGGCGACCAACGCCGGGCCAGCCTTGAAAAACGGCGCATTCAGCGGCACCCGCAGGCGACCGTCGACCAACACGCGCAGCGGCGGACGGCTCATGGCCAAAGCGGTTTGCTCCGCATCCAGGCCTAATTCGTCAGCGCGCACGGTCAACCGGGCGTTGTCCGCCAGCACCGTGTCGGCGCCGGTCAGCACGACGCTGGCCTGGGCGCGCAGGCGTTGCACCGCCGAACGCGCGGCCGGACCGGTGATCCATTGGCTTTCGCCACTTTCCATCGCGGTGCGGCCGTCCAGGCTCATGGCCAACTTGACGCGCACGAACGGCAAGCCGTGTTCCATGCGTTTGAGGAAGCCCTGATTGAGCTTGCGCGCCTCGCCTTCCAGCACGCCGCTTTCGGTGGCAATTCCGGCCTGGGCCAGGCGTTGCAGACCGCGACCCGCGACTTCCGGGTTCGGGTCCTGCATCGCCGCGACCACCCGGGCGACCCCGGCATTCACCAGCGCATCGGCGCAGGGCGGCGTGCGGCCGTGGTGGCTGCAGGGCTCAAGGGTTACGTAGGCCGTAGCGCCACGGGCCTTGTCGCCAGCGGCGCGCAGGGCATGGACTTCGGCATGCGGCTCGCCGGCGCGCACGTGCCAGCCTTCGCCGACAATCTGCCCGTCCCGCACAATCACGCAGCCCACCCGAGGGTTGGGGTGCGTCGTGTAATGACCCTTGCGCGCCAGTTCCAGCGCGCGGGCCATGTAATGAGCGTCGAGGATGGCGTGTTCGGCGGGCGTATTCATTCTTTCACCGGCTCACGGGCCAGGCGATCGATCTCTTCGCGGAACTCGTTGAGGTCCTGGAAGCGGCGATACACCGAAGCGAAGCGGATATAGGCGACTTCGTCGAGCTTCTGCAGCTCGGCCATCACCAGTTCACCGACCACGAGGGATTTGACCTCGCGCTCGCCGGTGGCGCGCAGTTTGTGTTTGATGTGTACCAGCGACGATTCGAGGCGCTCGACACTCACCGGGCGCTTCTCCAGCGCTCGCTGCATGCCGGCACGCAGTTTTTCTTCGTCGAAGGGCTGACGGCTGCCGTCGGTTTTGATCAGGCGCGGCAACACCAGTTCGGCGGTCTCGAACGTCGTGAAACGCTCGCCGCAGGCCAGGCATTCACGCCGGCGGCGCACCTGTTCGCCCTCGGCGACCAGACGCGAGTCGATGACCTTGGTGTCGTTGGCACCGCAGAAGGGACAGTGCATGGTGGCAGGCAACAAAAAAAGGGAGGGCCATGGTAGCGCATCCCGGTGGCAAGACAAGCCATAGGGTTTACGGTATACAGACGCCTATAGAGCTTGATCCATGGATTTCACCTTGCTGGAGCCGTAAATGTCCTTAAGACCGCTCGTTTTGCTCAGTCTTTTCAGCCTGCTGGTGGCCTGCAGCAGCGATGCGCCCAAGCCCCAGCCACCGACGCCAGGGCCCGCCCCGCAGGCAGCGCAGAAAAAAGCCCAGGAGTCGGCCAATCTTGGGCCGCTGCCCGCGTACCAGCGTGAATTGAGCGGCACCTTGCAAGGCGTGCCGGCCGGCGCCGAAGTCGAACTGGCGCTGCTGGTGATCGATGAAAAGGATCGCCCACAGCAATTGCTTGCCAGTTCCACCTTGATCGGCACCAATCAAGCGCTGCCGTTTCACCTGCGCTTCAACCCGGACTCATTCCCGGTCGGTGCCCGCGTTGAACTGCGCGGCCGCGCCAGCCAGTCCGGTCAGCTGATTCTGCATCTGCCGTCGCAGTTCATTTCCCAGCCCACCACCCAGGCCCTGGGTCAGCTGCAATTCGTCAAAGCGCCATGATTGCACCGCTCGACCTGCAACAGGCCTTGGGTGAACTGCTCGGTGATGCGCAGCTTGTGCCTGTGGCATTGCCCGAGACCGACCTGAAACTCTGGCTGATCGACGGCGACAACATGGACCGCGCGTTCAGCCCCGAAGAAACCCGACGGATCCTGCATGAACCGCCCTACTGGAGTTTCTGCTGGGCCAGTGGTCTGGCGGTGGCGCGTTATCTGGCCGAATTCCCGCAGTGGGTCAAAGGCAAGAGAGTCCTGGATTTCGGTGCCGGTTCGGGGGTGGCGGGGATTGCCGCCGTGAAGGCCGGCGCGCTGGAAGTGGTGGCCTGTGACCTCGACCCGCTGGCGATTGCCGCGTGCCGGGCGAATGCCGAACTCAATGACGTACCGCTCACCTACTCGACCGACTTTTTCGCCGAGGCCGACCGGTTTGATCTGATTCTGGTCGCCGACGTGCTCTACGACCGGGCGAACCTGCCATTGCTCGATGAGTTTTTGACCCGTGGCAAGGAGGCACTGGTGGCGGATTCGCGGGTCCGGGATTTTCGTCACCCGTTGTATCAGCGCATTGAAATGCTGGAAGCGATGACCCTGCCGGATCTGGCTGAACCTGAAGAGTTTCGGCATGTGAGCCTTTACCACGCCACCCGGACATGATCGCTCCCACACTCTGCGTGGGAAGGATCAGTGCTCCGACTTCCGGCCACCCCCCGCCAAGCCGTATAGTTGCCCCATTCACGCTTCCAAGAGATCCCCCATGAGTCAGGAAACGCCGTACATCTTCGACGCCACGACTGCTGATTTCGACCAGTCGGTGATCGAGAACTCTTTCCACAAGCCGGTGCTGGTGGATTTCTGGGCCGAATGGTGTGCGCCCTGCAAAGTGCTGATGCCATTGCTGCAGACCATTGCCGAAAGCTATCAGGGCGAATTGCTGCTGGCCAAGGTCAACTGCGACCTGGAACAAGACATCGTCGCCCGTTTCGGCATTCGCAGCCTGCCCACCGTGGTGCTGTTCAAGGACGGTCAACCGGTCGACGGCTTTGCCGGTGCGCAACCGGAATCCGCCGTGCGGGCGATGCTTGAGCCCCACGTTCAGATGCCGCCACCGGCAGCGGCCGACCCGCTCGAACAGGCCCAGGTGTTGTTTGACGGAAGCCGTTTCGCCGACGCCGAAGCGATGCTCACAGTGCTGTTGGGCGAAGACAACACCAACGCCAAGGCACTGATCCTCTACGCCCGCTGTCTCACCGAGCGCGGTGAATTGGCTGAAGCGCAAACCGTGCTCGACGCGGTCAAGAGCGATGAACACAAAGCGGCGCTGGCCGGTGCCAAGGCGCAGATCCAGTTTCTCGGTCAGGCCAAGGATTTGCCGGATGCGGCAGACCTGAAAGCGCGCCTGGCGAAAGACCCGCAGGACGATGAAGCGGTGTATCAACTGGCGATTCAGCAACTGGCTCGCCAGCAATACGACGCGGCGCTGGATGCGTTGCTCAAGCTGTTCATCCGCAATCGCAGCTACAGCGAAGGTCTGCCACACAAGACCTTGCTGCAGGTGTTCGAACTGCTGGGCAATGACCATCCGCTGGTGACCACGTACCGCCGCAAGCTGTTTGCTGCGCTGTACTAAGCCGGTTCGATCCAGCGATAGAGCGGCGTATCCCCGCCGCTCGACACCTTCACATCGGCGCTATGGCGCAAGCGCACCAACAGGCGCTTGCCCGACACCGCGCTACCCGTCAGCCCTTCCAGCTGATCGAGCAAATCCGGCCCGCTCAATTGCCCGGCCTTGCGCAGCAGGTCCTTGGCGATCTGCCACAACGCCTCATCCTGAGTCACCGGTTTGGCCGGGGCGACACTGGCCTCGGGCTTGCTCACCTGCAACTGCGCGCCGAGCTTCGCCCAGTCACCGTCATCCATCTCCAGCGTCAAATCCACCGGCCAGTCGCCGATGCTCCCGCGAATTCGCAACATAGGTCTGCTCCTGCACATTTCTGACCGGCATGCTCCCATGGGACTTGTGCAACGCCAAGCAGGCGGTCAAACTCTTCGCACTTACGTTATAAGATTACATAACAAATTATTCATTTTACTTTTCGGAGACCCGCCATGCGCCGTCTGCTGCTCGCTTTGCCGTTTGCCTTGT
Organism: Pseudomonas sp. S2_B07; assembly: GCF_054668435.1. Lineage (NCBI taxonomy): Bacteria > Pseudomonadati > Pseudomonadota > Gammaproteobacteria > Pseudomonadales > Pseudomonadaceae > Pseudomonas > Pseudomonas sp. S2_B07. Next base: position 4,429,157 of record NZ_CP162769.1, on the reverse strand, counting down.
TGCCGCTGGCCGTCGCCCACGCCGCCGATGAACATGATCATGAGCACGGCAGCCTTGGCGCCCATGAACATGGCGTCGGTCGCTTGAACGCAGCGCTGGACGGCCAGACCCTGGAGCTGGAACTGGAAAGCCCGGCGATGAACCTGGTGGGCTTCGAACACGCAGCCACCACGGATGCCGACAAAGCCAAGGTCGCCGCCGTCCGCGCCCAGCTGGAAAAACCGCTGGCGTTGTTTAATCTGCCGAAAGCCGCTGGCTGTGTGGTCGCCATGCAGGAACTGGAGAGCCCGCTGTTCGGTGACAAGCCGGACGCCGACGATGATCATGATGAAGATGCCAAGGACGAACATCACCACGATCACAGCGAAATCCACGCACACTATCAATTCACCTGTGCAGCGCCCGGCGCCCTGAAAACCCTGGACCTGGCGACTATTTTCAACACGTTCCCGGCCACCCAGAAAATTCAGGTACAACTGATCGGCCCGAGCGGGCAGCAAGGTGTTGAAGTGACCGCCAAGGCGCCCGCCCTGAAATTCTAAATCCACCGAAGATCCCTGTGGGAGCGAGCTTGCTCGCGATGAGGCCATAACATTCAACATCTGCATTGACTGTTACACCGCCCTCGCGAGCAAGCTCGCTCACACAGGTAAATCAACACCCATGAAATCGGCGCTATGACCCAAGCACTCATCGAACTGTCCGACCTGGGCTTCAGCTGGCCCGGTCACCCGCCGTTGCTGGATATCCCGGCGTTTCGCCTGGAGCCTGGCGAAACCCTGTTCCTCAAAGGCCCCAGCGGCAGTGGCAAAACCACCCTGCTCGGCCTGCTCGGTGGCGTGCAGAAACCTGATCGCGGCAGCATTCGCCTGCTTGGCCAGGAATTGACCGAACTCGGTGCCGGTGCCCGCGACCGCTTCCGCGTCGACCACACCGGCTACATCTTCCAGCAATTCAATTTGCTGCCGTTCCTGTCGGTGCGCGAGAACGTTGAACTGCCCTGCCACTTCTCCAAATTACGCGCCGAACGGGCGAAACAGCGCCACGGCAGTGTCGATCAGGCCGCGGCCACCCTCCTCGCCCATTTGGGCCTGAAGGATGAAAGCATCCTCAGCCGCCGCGCCGACTCGCTGTCCATCGGTCAACAACAACGCGTGGCCGCTGCACGAGCGCTGATTGGTCAGCCAGAACTGGTCATCGCCGATGAACCAACGTCGGCGCTGGACTACGACGCTCGGGAAAACTTCATTCGCCTGTTGTTCACCGAATGCCGTGAAGCCGGGTCGAGCCTGTTGTTTGTCAGCCATGACCAGAGCCTGGCGCCGCTGTTCGATCGCAACCTGACGCTGGCCGAACTCAATCGCGCCGCCACCCCGTCCGAGGTCTGAGATGTATTTGTTTCGTCTAGCCATGGCCAGTCTGGCTAACCGGCGCTTCACCGCGATTCTCACCGCGTTCGCCATCGCCCTGTCGGTGTGCCTGCTGTTGGCGGTGGAGCGCGTGCGCACCGAAGCCAAAGCCAGTTTCGCCAGCACCATCAGCGGCACCGACCTGATCGTCGGCGCGCGTTCGGGGTCGGTGAACCTGTTGCTGTACTCGGTGTTCCGGATTGGCAACGCCACCAACAACATCCGCTGGGACAGCTTCGAACACTTCGCCAACAACCCGAAAGTGAAGTGGGCGATTCCGATGTCCCTCGGCGATTCCCATCGCGGCTATCGGGTGATGGGCACCACCGAGGCCTACTTCGAGCATTACCAGTACGGCCATCAGCAACACCTGGAACTGGCCGACGGCCGCGCCTTCGCCACCGATCCTTTCGAAGTGGTACTCGGTGCCGAAGTCGCCGACGCGCTGCACTACAAACTCGGCGACAAACTGGTGCTGTCCCACGGCGTGGCGGTGATCAGCCTGGTCAAGCACGACGACAAACCGTTCACCGTGGTCGGCATCCTCAAGCGCACCGGCACCCCGGTGGACCGCACGTTGCACATCAGCCTCGGCGGCATGGAGGCGATTCACATCGACTGGCACAACGGCGTGCCGGCCCGAGGCGAAGGCCGGATCAGTGCCGATCAGGCGCGCAACATGGACCTCACGCCGCAAGCGATCACCGCATTCATGCTCGGCCTCAACAGCAAGATTTCGACGTTCGCGGTGCAACGCGAGATCAACGAATTCCGCGGTGAACCGATGCTGGCGATCCTCCCCGGCGTGGCACTGCAAGAGTTGTGGAGCCTGATGAGCACGGCGGAAAAAGCCTTGTTCGTGGTCTCGCTGTTCGTGGTGCTGACCGGGTTGATCGGCATGCTCACGGCGATTCTCACCAGCCTGAATGAACGTCGGCGGGAGATGGCGATTCTGCGTTCGGTGGGGGCCCGACCGTGGCACATCGCAACGTTGCTGGTGCTGGAGGCATTTGCGTTGGCGTTGGCCGGCGTGATTGCCGGCGTGGCGTTGCTGTATGTGTGTATCGCCGCCGCCCAGGGCTACGTGCAAGCCAATTACGGCTTGTACCTGCCGCTGGCGTGGCCGAGCGAGTATGAATGGACGCTGCTCGGTGGCATCCTGATCGCCGCTTTGCTGATGGGCAGCGTGCCGGCCTGGCGCGCGTATCGCCAATCGTTGGCCGATGGCCTGTCGATCCGACTATGAGGACGTTGAACATGCCCCGCGCCGTACTAGCGCTGCTAATGCTGGTCGCCTTGCCCCTGTGGGCGGCCGAGCCGAAAGACCTGACCTGGTCAGAAATGATCCCGCCGGACGCCGCGCCGGAAGTGCCGAATATGACGCCGCTGCACGACTTGTCGCAGATGAGCAGCACCCTGGCGGCCGAGTCGGCACCCGCCGCCAAGCAGGACATGCCGAATGCGCCGGTGGTGAAGAGCCTGGATGGCCAGAACATTCGCCTGCCGGGCTACATCGTGCCGCTGGAAGTCAGTGAAGACGGGCGGACCACGGACTTTCTGTTAGTGCCGTATTTCGGCGCCTGCATCCACGTGCCGCCACCGCCGTCGAACCAGATCGTGCATGTGAAAAGCGAAGTCGGCGTGAAGCTGGATGAGCTGTATCAGCCGTACTGGATCGAGGGGGCGATGCAGGTCAAGGCGTCCACCAGCGAGCTGGCGGATGCCGGGTATCAGATGGAGGCGGACAAGATTTATGTGTATGAACTGCCGGAGTGAATCCGGTGGTCATGTGTGATCTGACAGATCGCTATCGCGAGCAGGCTCACTCCTACAGGGATCACCTAAATCCTGTAAGAGTGAGCCTGCTCGCGAGGGGGCCCTCAGAGCCAACACAAAAACCAACCCCATCACCGTTTCATTGAGCTGAATCAAAAGACCGTATTAGAGCGCTTTGTACCATTGGACATCGAAAATTTTTAACGTCCTTTGGAGCCCTCCATGCACAAGTCCTTGCTCAGCGCTTCGCTGTTTGCCTTAGCGCTCACAGCCCCGCTCGCCCATGCCTTCGAGGCTGGCGACATCCTCATTCGTGCCGGTGCCATCACCGTCAACCCGAAAGCCGACAGCTCCAGCGTCAAGGTCGACCAAGGCCCGCTGGCCGGTACCAACCTGGGTGGCAAAGCCACCATGGACAGCGACACGCAGCTGGGCCTGAACTTCGCGTACATGATTGACGCCCACTGGGGTATCGAGCTGCTGGCGGCTACCCCGTTCGAGCATGAGGTGAAACTCAAAGGCACTTCTTTGGGTTCCGCGGCCAACGGTAAACTCGGCACCCTGAAACACCTGCCGCCAACCTTGAGCGTCGTGTACTACCCGCTCGACTCGAAGTCGGATTTCCAGCCGTACCTCGGCGCCGGTATCAACTACACCGTGATCTATGACGAACACGTCGGCAGCGAAGCCCAGGCCAAGGGCTTCAGCAATTTCGAGGCTGAAAACTCATGGGGCCTGGCGTTTCAGGTTGGTGCTGACTACATGATCACCGACAAAATCCTGCTCAACGCCCAAATGCGCTACATCGACATCGACACCCGCGCGACCGTCGAAAACGACTCGCTGGCGCCTGGCACACGTGCCAAGGTCAATGTTGACGTAGACCCATTCGTTTACATGGTTGGCCTGGGTTACAAGTTCTAAGCCCCCATAAAAAAAGGCGCCTCAACCGGCGCCTTTTTTGTGGCTGTAAAAAACTCAGCGTCCCAGCAGCCGTGCCAAACCAACACTCATCGGAGTCTGCCCGCAAAAGCTGAAGCGCTGCAGCAAACGCTGGTTGTTCGCCCGGGAATGGCGGATGTCGCCAGAACGCGCCGGGCCGTAGCTGATCGGCGGCAACTCGCCCACCACCGCTTCCAGCGCCTGGAGCATTTGCTTGAGGCTGGTCGCCTGGTTCCAGCCGACATTCACCGCGCCGACTTCAACCTGTGGTTTTTCGATGGCTTGCACCAGCAGGTCCACCAGATCCTCGACGTAGACGAAGTCGCGCGTTTGTTCGCCATCGCCGAACACGGTGATCGGCAGGCCTTTCTGTGCCCGCTCGCTGAAAATGCTGATCACCCCGGAATACGGCGAGGACGGGTCCTGTCGGGGGCCGAAGATGTTGAAGAAGCGGAAGATCACCGGTTCCAGTGCATGCTGGCGCCGGTAGAAATCGAAGTAGTACTCGCTCGCCAGTTTGTCCGACGCGTACGGCGTCAACGGCGCTTTGGCGGTGTCTTCATCAATCGACTCACCTTCGCCATTGTTGCCGTACACCGCCGCACTGGAGGCGAACAGCACGCGCTTGACGCCAGCCTGGCGCATGGCTTCGCAGACATTCAGCGAACTGATGAAGTTGCTCTGGTGCGTCTTCACCGGATCATCCACCGAGGCCTGTACCGACGCCACCGCGGCCAGGTGCGCCACCGCGCTGCAACCGAGCATCGCCTGAGCCACCAGCGCAGCATCGGCGACGTCGCCGACGATCAATTCAAGGTGGGGGTTATCCAGTGGCAGGTTGCTGCGTTTGCCAGTGGACAGGTCATCGAGAATACGCACCGAATGGCCCTTGGCGAGCAAGGCGTCGGTCAGGTGCGAGCCGATGAAACCGGCGCCGCCGGTGATTAAAACGGGTCCGTCAGCCATGGCGATAAAACCTGTCCAGTAAGCCCGGGAGCGCGGCGCGCCAGGCGCGAGGCTTGATCCCGAACGTGTGCAAAATTTTCTTGCAGGCCAGCACTGCGTGCTGCGGCTCTTCGGCGGCATCCGGACGCGCGGCGTGAGCCTGGGCGGTCGGTGCTTCGATGGCCAGCGGATGCAGACTGCGTGCTTCGGTCAGGATGGCCTGCCCCAGTGCCAGCGGCGTGGTCGCCTCATGCCCGGCGTAATGATAGGTGCCCCACAGCGGCGCTGCACAATCGAGTTGCTTGAGCACCGAGATGATCACCCGGGCCGCGTCGTCGACCGGGGTCGGGTTGCCCCGGCGGTCATCGGCCAGCAGCAGTTCGTCGGGGGTTTCGGCCCGCGCAAGGAAACGCCCGAGCGTGCCTTCAGGGCTGTCATCGAGCAGCCAGCCGAAACGCAGCAAGACGTGCTGCGGGCAGGTCGCGCGAACGCTTTGTTCGATGCGCCACAGCGCCTGACCGCGTAGCCCCAGCGGCACCGGTTCGTCTTTTTCGCTGTAGGCGGTGGCGCGGGAGCCATCGAACACTCGATAGCTCGAAGGTTGCAGCAGCACGATGTTGTGATGCTGGCACAGTTCGGCCAGACGCTCGACCGCGCGCTCCTGCCCGGCCAGACGCCCTTCGCTGACCGTCTCCGCCTGAAACCAGTCGAAGTAGTAGGCGAGGTTGATCAGCGCGTCCGGGCGGGTGTCGTCGAGCAGTTGCGTCAGGCTCGCGGCATCCCAGCCGTCTTGCGGGGGGCGGGGGGCGAGGAAACCGATGTCTTCCTCCGCACCGAGGCGAATCAGCGCCTGCCCAAGGGCATTTCCGCCGCCCAGTAACATAAGGCGCATTCGCATAGAGTCAGCAGGCCCAGTCTGATTGGAACGATGGCTTTATCGACACGGCCCGCGGGCAATGCCGTTGATAGTTGCCGGAATCGTTGCATTTTGCGGGTTTAGTGCGCAACCGTCATCCGTAAAGTGTAGATCCTCCGGATTTGTGGTGCGGCTACTGGCCCTATCGCGGGCAAGCCCGCTCCCACAGGTTTATCGGATGGTCACAGAATATTGGCTCACACATAACCTTGTGGGAGCGGGCTTGCCCGCGATAGGGCCCTGAAGTACAGCGCAGATCCCGAGCGGTACTTGCAACTTCATTTCCCCACCCGCATAACTGACTTCATGAATCTGCCAATCCCCATGGACAGCGCCCTGGCAGGCTTCCACCCTGCCGTCAGCGCCTGGTTCAGCAGCACCTTCCCGACGGTCACCGCCGCCCAGGCCCGGGCGTGGCCGTTGATTCGTCAGCGCCGCTCGACCCTGATCGCTGCGCCCACCGGCTCCGGTAAAACCCTTACCGCCTTCCTCGCCGTCATCGACGACCTGGTTCACCGCGGCCTGGAAACCGACGACGGGCTGCCAGACGAAACCCTGGTGGTCTATGTCTCGCCGCTCAAGGCCTTGTCCAACGACATCCAGATCAACCTGCAAAACCCGTTGGCTGGAATCACCACGCAATTACGGGCGATGGGCTTGCCCGAACTGCAGATCAACACCGCTGTGCGCACCGGCGACACCCCGCAAAAAGACCGCTCGGCCATGCGCAAGACCGCGCCGCACATTCTGGTGACCACCCCGGAATCCCTTTACGTGCTGCTCGGCTCCGATTCTGGCCGGCAGATGCTCGGCACCACGCGCACCGTGATCGTCGATGAAATTCACGCCATCGCCGCGAGCAAACGTGGCAGCCATTTGGCCCTGAGCCTTGAACGGTTACAGGCGCTGTGTGCAGAACCGCTGATGCGCATCGGCCTGTCCGCCACGCAAAAACCCATCGAAGCAGTGTCGCGTTTTCTGGTGGGCCGCGACCGTCCCTGCGCCATCGTCGACATCGGCCACGCCCGCCCACGGGACCTGGACATCGAAGTACCGCCCGTGCCGTTATCGGCGGTCATGGCCAATGACGTCTGGGAACAGGTCTACGACCGCCTCGCCGCCCTCGCCCGCGAACACCGGACCACGCTGATTTTCGTCAATACCCGGCGCCTCGCCGAGCGTCTGAGCCGGCACCTGAGCGAACGCCTCGGCAAAGACGCGGTGGCCGCGCACCACGGCAGTCTGGCCAAAGAGTTTCGCCTGGACGCCGAACAACGGCTCAAGCGCGGCGACCTGCAAGTGCTGATCGCCACCGCTTCGCTGGAGTTGGGCATCGACATCGGCGACGTCGATCTGGTGTGCCAAATTGCCTCGCCGCGCTCGATTTCCGGGTTCCTGCAAAGAGTGGGTCGCTCCGGACACCAGGTCGGCGGTACGCCCAAGGGCCGCTTGTTCGCCACCACCCGCGACGACCTGATCGAATGCGCCGCGCTGCTCGATTGCGTGCGGCGCGGCGAACTCGACACGCTGCAGATTCCTACCGCGCCGCTGGACGTACTCGCACAGCAAATCATCGCCGAAGTCAGTTGCCAGGAATGGTCGGAACAGGCATTGCTGGAGACATTCCGCAACGCCTCGCCGTATGCCGGACTCGACGAAAAACATTATCAGGCGCTGCTGCACATGCTCGCCGAGGGTTACAACGGGCGTCAGGGCATCCGCAGCGCTTACCTGCACCGTGATGCAGTCACCCGCACCCTGCGCGGCCGCCGGGGCGCCAAACTGACGGCGGTGACCAGCGGAGGCACCATTCCGGACAACGCCGACTACAGTGTGTTGCTGGAACCCCAAGGACTGAACATCGGCAGCGTCAACGAAGACTTTGCGGTGGAAAGCATCGCCGGGGATGTGTTCCAGCTGGGCAATACCTCCTACCGGATCCTGCGGGTCGAAACCGGCAAGGTCCGGGTCGAAGACGCTCAGGGCCAGCCGCCGACCATTCCTTTCTGGCTCGGCGAAGCGCCGGGGCGCAGCGCGGAACTGTCATTTGCCGTTGCGCGCTTGCAAGCGCACCTCGACGACCTGCTCGGCGCCACACCGGGCAACCTGCAACCGGCCCTCGACTGGCTGACCGACACCCTCGGCCTGAACCTCGCCAGCGCCGGGCAACTGGTGGATTACCTCGCCCGCGCACGCCTGACGCTCGGCGCCCTGCCGTCACAAGACACACTGCTGATGGAGCGGTTTTTCGACGAGTCCGGCGGCACGCAACTGATCATCCACACCCCGTTCGGCAGCCGCATCAACCGTGCCTGGGGCCTGGCCCTGCGCAAGCGTTTCTGCCGCACGTTCAACTTCGAATTGCAGGCTGCCGCCAGCGAAGACGCGATCGTGCTGTCGCTGTCCACCAGCCACAGTTTTGAACTCGACGACGTCTGGCGTTACCTGCACAGCAACAGCGCCGAGCACATCCTGATTCAAGCGGTCCTCGACGCGCCGTTGTTCGGCGTGCGCTGGCGCTGGAATACCGGTGTCGCCCTGGCCCTGCCGCGCTACAGCGGCGGACGCAAAGTGCCGCCGCAGATCCAGCGAATAAAAAGCGAAGACCTGATCGCCAGCGTCTTCCCCGATCAGATTGCCTGTGTGGAAAACCTCGCCGGCGAGCGCGAAATTCCCGACCATCCGTTGGTGGAACAGACCCTCGACGATTGCCTGCACGAGGCGATGGACAGCGAAGGCTGGCTGACTCTGTTGCGGCGCATGGAACGGGGTGACGTGCGGCTGATCAGTCGCGACTTGCCGGCGCCCTCCCCACTGGCAGCGGAAATCCTCAGCGCCCGGCCCTACACCTTTCTCGACGATGCGCCATTGGAAGAGCGCCGCACGCAAGCCGTGCTCAACCGGCGCTGGACCGACCCACAGTCAACCGATGACCTCGGCGCGCTGGATACCGAAGCGATTCAAGCGGTACGCGATGAGGCCTGGCCGACACCCACCGGCGTCGATGAAATGCACGAGGCGTTGATGAGCCTTGCGTGCATCACCGACACAGAAGCGCAGGCCAATGCGCACTGGCTCGATTGGCTGAACGCCCTGGCCGACAGCGGGCGCGCCAGCCGCTTGCAGATCAACGCCAGGCAATCGTTGTGGCTGGCCCTGGAGCGGTTGACTTGCTGGCAGGCGATTTATCCACAGGCGATTTTGTTGCCTGAACTGCAAGCGTTGCCCGGTTTCGATGAGGTTTGGGCGCCAGAAGAAGCCATCGTTGAAGTGATCCGCGCTCGGCTCAGCGCATTCGGGCCGTTGCCACTGGGCGCGATTGCCGAACCGCTTGGAGTGGCGGCCAATCATGTCACTCAGGCCTTGGCGCAACTGGAACGCGAAGGCTATGTGTTGCGCGGCCGGTTCACGCCCGGCGCGGGTCATGAGGAATGGTGCGAGCGGCATCTACTGGCGCGCATTCACCGCTACACCGTCAAGCGTTTGCGCCGGGAAATCGAGCCGGTGGCGTTACAGGACTTCATGCGTTTTCTGTTCGACTGGCAGCACCTGTCGGTCTCGACTCAGGGCCAAGGCAGCGCGGTTTTGCCGGCGATTATCAGTCAGTTCGAAGGCTACCCCGCCGCTGCATCGGCCTGGGACAGCGACATCCTGCCGGCGCGGATCAAAGATTATTCGCCAGGCTGGCTGGACGATCTTTGCCGCAGCGGAAAACTGGTCTGGACACGCCTGACCGCTCCCAACAAAAGCGCCAGCACGGCGCTGCGCAGCACGCCGATTCTGTTGCTGCCGCGCAGCCAGGTCGGCTTGTGGAGTAGCTTGACCGAGCAGACAGCGGTCAGCGAACTGTCGCCCAAAACACAAAAGGTTCACGAAGCGCTCAGCCAGCACGGCGCGCTGTTTTTCGATGAGCTGATTCACGAAGCCCATCTGCTGCGCTCGGAACTGGAAATCGCCTTGCAGGAACTGGTCGGCGCCGGACTGGTGAATGCCGACAGCTTCGCTGGCTTGCGGGCGCTGATCACCCCGGCCAGCAAACGCCAGAATCGCAGCAGCCGACGCGGGCGCGGGGCATTTGTCGGCGGCATGGACGATGCCGGGCGCTGGGCGCTGTTACGCCGCGGGCCTGCCACGCCGGTTGTGGAGAACCAGCGCCCAGCGCCCACGCCTGTCGAGACACTGGAACACATCGCCATGACCTTGCTGCGACGCTATGGCGTGGTGTTCTGGCGTTTGCTGGAACGAGAGGCGGATTGGCTGCCGAGCTGGCGCGAATTGCTGCGTACCTTTCATCGGCTGGAGGCACGGGGCGAGATACGCGGCGGGCGGTTTGTCAGTGGTTTGGCCGGCGAACAATTTGCGTTGCCCGAAGCTATTCCCCTATTGCGCGAAGTACGTCGTCGGCCGCATGACGGAAGCTTGATTGCAGTGTGCGGGGTTGATCCGCTGAACCTGGCCGGGACGCTGTTACCGGGAGCGAAGGTGCCGGCGTTGGCGAGTAATCGGTTGGTGTACCGCGATGGGTTGCCGGCGGCGGCGGAGATTGCCGGCACGCAGCATTATTGGCTGGAGCTGGATCAGGTATCGAGTGCTGAGTTACACAACAAACTGATCCGGCATTGATGGTGTCCGGGCGGTCCTCATCGCGAGCAAGCTCGCTCCCACATTGGATGTGCGTCGTTCATACAACCTGTGGGAGCGAGCTTGCTCGCGATAGGGCCATCAGCGTCAACACAAATCACTGAGTTCTAGGCTGATCCGGCAGCAACACCGCCGAATGCTCCTGCGCCAATTCGTCATCCCCATCCATCTGCCGCTGCGGCATAAAAACCTGCTGTGGATAAGTCTGCGCGAAATGCACCCAAGGACTGTTATCCACAAGCTTTTTCAATCGCTGGTTAAACGCCCGGCTCACCGCATATTGCCCCCCCGACACGGTACGGAACTGCGCCGTCAGCACCACGCCATTGAGGTCCATTTTGTCGACCCCGAAGACGTCGAGCGGCCCTTGCAGGTTGTACTTGAGAAACGGGTCGTCGCTGATCGAATGCCCGGCCTCACGGATCAACTCGATCGCCTTGTCGACGTCGGTGTCATAGGTGAACTGCACCGAGAAGAACGCGTAAGCAAATTGCCGGGATTGATTGGTCACTGCCTTGATCTGGCCGAACGGCACCGAGTGCACAAAACCCTTGCCGTCACGCAGGCGCAAGGTGCGGATGGTCAGGCCTTCGACCGTGCCCGCATGCCCGGAATCGAGCACCACCCAATCACCGATCGACAAGGTGTCTTCGATGATGATGAACAGCCCGGTGATGACGTCCTGCACCAGTTGCTGGGAACCGAAACCGATGGCCAGCCCCACCACCCCGGCACCGGCCAGGAACGGCGCGACGTTGATCCCCAGGTTGGCCATGGTGGTGATCGCACAGACCACCACCAGCAGGATTTTCATCGCATTGCGCAGCAGCGGCAGGATGGTTTTCACCCGCGTGCTTGGCTGGCGTGCGGAGCGTTTGTTGACCGGTGGTTTCAGGGCTTCCTGAATCGCCGTGTCGAGCACCACCCAGACCATCCAGGTCACGAGGAAGATCAGGCCGATGCGGCTCAGCGAATCACTGATCGCGCGTCCGACCGTGTTGCTCATCGCGAATTCCAGGAGTGACACCCCCCAGATACGCCCCAGGATGTCGATGAACACAATCGCCATGCTGATCCGCAGCAAGGCGTGTGAAAGGCTCAGAAATCGCTCTTTGTAGGCATTGCTGCGGCGCGCCGCTTGCTCGCTGCGGGACTTGAACAAGTGATGCAACGTCGTGCTGAGAAACACCGTGGCGATCAACAACACGGTGGTGAACAGCGCGCTGCGCAGCACCTGCTGATTGTCATCGCTGATGCTGATCAGGTTCATGACCGAGACCATCACCATCAACAGAATCGGCCAATACCACAGCCCCGAAAAAATCCGCAGCGTCTCGCGCAATGCCGGCTGTTTGAGGCGTTGCGCCAACGGCAGAATGCGGATCAGGTGCGCGACCGGGCGGCGCATCTTGATCACCAGCAGACCAAAGGAAATCGAGGCCCCAAGCCCGGTCAATACCGCGATGCTGCTGGTCAGGTTGCTGCCCAATTGGTGGGCGATCTGCGGGCTGGTCAAGGCATCGCTGAGCGCGACCAGAAAACCGATGCCAAACAGCGGGCGCGGGGTGTAATCGCGGAGAATCTGCACCGCCCGGCGCTTGTTCCCGGTGTTGAACAAGACCACCAATGTGAGCACCAGCGAGGCGGCGAAAATGCCGCTGCTGGTGGCGTAGGCGAAACACAGCGCCAGCGCCCGACCGGCAGACACCGGCAGGTAGTGGCTGACGACAATCGTCAACGGCAGGCTGATCAGCGCCGGCAGGCTGAATGGCAACAGATAACCGAGCACGGCCTGGCCGCGTTCACGGGTGAGCAGCAAGCGGTGCTCGCTCAGTCGCGTGGCGAGCATTCCACCGAGCAGCCAAAGCATCGCAAAAACGCTCATCCATACACCGGACAAAATCAGGAAATCCCCCATCACGCTCCAACTGGAACGCGCCGAGGGATGATTGACCAGTTGATCCACTTCGTCCGCCGCTCGGTCTGCGCGCAATCGCCAGGCGTCAACCAGGTCTTCGTTGAGATCAAGTTTGCTCTCGACCTCATCGATGCTCGAACTGATCGCCCCGAGCAAACCGCCCTGGACCAGTGGCTCCGGCTGAGCCGGTGGCGTCGCGGCGGTGCTGGTCGCCGGCAGGCCCGGCAGCGTTGCCGCTTGCAGCCCGAGGCTGCATGTGAACAGAAGTAGCGCCAGCGATATCGCAGTTTTGAACTTGAGCAAAACGGGGAGCTCCGTCGAAAAAGTCTGTAAGAACCTGATCGGAAAATAGCGGGTAAGTTCGGTTTTGGCCGCGGGATAAAGGACGGGGCCATTCCCTGTGGGAGCAAGCTCACTCCCGCGAATAACTGTAGAGCACTGTCGATATTTGACCTTAACGCAAATATCAAATGCTCCCTCCTGTATTTTTCCGCACAACCGGAACCCCGACACTGCGCTCCATTCACTCAAACCCACCGGAGTTGCAGTCATGCCCATTGCCTTGCTCGCGCTGACCCTCAGCGCCTTCGCCATCGGGACGACCGAGTTCGTCATCGTTGGCCTGTTACCCACCATCGGCGCCGACCTTGGCGTCAACCTGCCGTCCGCCGGCCTGCTGGTCAGCCTCTATGCCCTGGGCGTGGCCATCGGCGCCCCGGTACTGACGGCCCTGACCGGCAAAGTCCCGCGCAAAATGCTGCTGCTGTCGCTGATGGTGCTGTTTACCCTCGGCAACTTGCTGGCCTGGCAAGCGCCGAGCTACGAGTCGTTGATCATTGCGCGGATCGTCACTGGCCTGGCCCACGGGGTGTTTTTCTCGATTGGCTCGACCATCGCCACCAGCCTGGTGCCCAAGGAAAAAGCCGCCAGTGCGATTGCCATCATGTTCACCGGCCTGACCGTGGCGCTGGTCACCGGTGTGCCGCTGGGGACGTTCATCGGTCAGCATTTCGGCTGGCGTGAAACCTTCCTCGCGGTGTCGGCCTTGGGCGTAATCGCCTTCATTGGCAGCCTGATCTACGTGCCGAAAAACATCGCCCACAGCAAACCCGCTTCACTGTTGCAGCAATTGCAGGTGCTCAAGCAACCGCGCCTGCTGCTGGTGTACGCCATGACGGCGGTGGGTTATGGCGGTTCGTTCATCGCGTTCACCTTCCTGGCGCCGATTCTCCAGGACATTTCCGGCTTTAGTGCCGGCACAGTGAGCCTGGTGCTGCTGGTCTACGGCGTTTCGGTGGCGGTGGGGAACATCTGGGGCGGCAAACTGGCGGACACGCGTGGCCCGATCAGCGCGCTGAAAATCATCTTCGCCTTGCTCGCGGCGGTGCTGTTCATGTTGACGTTTACTGCCGGCAACCCATGGCTGGCGCTGGTCACGGTGCTGGTGTGGGGCGCCGTCGCGTTCGGCAACGTGCCGGGCCTGCAAGTGTATGTGGTGCGTCAGGCCGAACATCACACGCCGCAGGCGGTGGATGTCGCCTCGGGGTTGAACATTGCGGCGTTCAACCTCGGTATTGCAGGAGGTGCGTGGGGTGGTGGTTTGATTGTTGCGCACCTGGGGTTAATTCATACCGCGTGGATCGGTGGCCTGGTGGTGTTGGTGGCATTGGCGCTGACGGCGTGGAGCGGTCGACTTGATCGGTTGGGGCCGGTGTATCAAGGTTCAACCCGAATCGTCGCCGGGCACTGATTTAACCTGAAGGAGTGAGCCTGCTCGCGATAGCGGTGAATCAGTCGCTGTGAATGTTGACTGACACTCCGTCATCGCGAGCAGGCTCACTCCTACATTGGATATGTGTGTGCCGTACCGTCCGTAGTCCCGTCGAAACTTTCTCTCCCGCCCGGCAGTCATCCAAAGACAGGGCTGTCCGAGGACCATCAGACGGGAGGCGACATGGCGGCGATTCATATCGGCATTTCAGGCTGGCGTTATGCGCCTTGGCGGGGGAGTTTCTACCCAAAGGGGCTGACCCAGAAACGCGAATTGCAATTCGCGTCGCGGGCAGTCAACAGTATTGAAATCAATGGATCGTTTTACGCCTTGCAACGGCCGGAACGTTACGCCGAGTGGTACGCCGACACCCCGCCGGGTTTCGTCTTCAGCGTCAAAGGCCCGCGTTTCATTACCCACATCAAACGCCTGCGGGATGTCCATCATCCACTGGCAAACTTTTTCGCCTCCGGGGTGCTGGAGCTCAAGGAAAAGCTTGGGCCGATCCTCTGGCAATTCCCGCCCAACTTCAAATTCGACGCCGATGTGTTCGAAAGCTTCCTCGAACAATTACCCCACGACACCCAGCAGGCGGCCGCCCTCGCCCGCCAGCACGATTCGCACCTGAACGGCCACGCCAGCCTCACGGCGCACAAGAAAAAACCTGTACGGCATGCCGTGGAAATCAGGAACGAAAGCTTTGTCGACCCGGCGTTCATCCGTCTGCTCAAACGCTACAACGCCGCGCTGGTGATTGCCGATACGGTGGGTAAATGGCCGTACCGCGAAGACCTCACCAGCGATTTCGTCTACCTGCGCCTGCACGGTGCCGAAGAGCTCTACGCCAGCGGCTACCCCCCGCAGGCGCTGAAACGCTGGGCCGACCGGATCGACGCCTGGGTGCATGGCCAGCAACCGTCGGACGCGCAATTGATCGCACCTCGGCAGAAACCCAAGGCCCGCAAATCCCGCGAGGTGTTCTGTTATTTCGATAACGACATCAAGGTCCGTGCGCCCTTCGATGCGCGGCGCCTGCTCGAGCGCTTCCACCTCGACAACGAACTCGCCACCGCCCCCGGTGAGCCGGCAGCGGAAGGCGTGCTGCCATGAACATTCCCGAGCCGCTCGACGCAGCGGATGAGCCGTCCGCCCTCCTGACCGCCGTGCGCCGCTTCACGGTGCTGACGGTCAATACGCACAAAGGTTTTACCGCGCTGAACCGGCGTTTCATCCTGCCGGAGTTGCGTGAAGCGGTGCGCAGCGTGTCCGCCGACGTGGTGTTTTTGCAGGAAGTCCATGGCGCCCATGAGCAGCATCCCATGCGCTACAGCAACTGGCCGGCGATGCCGCAGTACGAATTCCTCGCCGACACGTTGTGGCCGCAGTTCGCCTATGGCCGCAACGCGGTCTACCCGGCGGGCGATCACGGCAATGCGCTGCTGTCGAAATTCCAGATCATTCGCCATGACAACCTGGACGTGTCGATCAGCGGCCATGAAAACCGCGGCCTTCTGCATTGCGTGCTACGCCTGCCCGGTGACGGTCAGGAAATCCACGCCATCTGCGTGCACCTGGGGCTGCGCGAAGCCCATCGCACTGAACAGCTAAAACTGTTGAGCCGACGCCTCGCAGAGTTGCCCGACGATGCGCCGGTGATCGTGGCCGGGGACTTCAATGACTGGCGTCAGCGCGCCGATGTGCTGCTCAAGCCGTGTGGCCTGCGTGAAGTGTTCGCCGAACATCACGGCAAACCGGCGCGCAGTTTTCCGGCGCGAATGCCGGCGCTTCGACTGGACCGCATCTACGTGCGCAACCTCAAGGCCAGTCGTCCGCAGGTGTTGGCGGCGCGCCCCTGGTCACACCTTTCCGACCACGCACCGCTGTCGGTGGAGATCGAACTATGAGCATCCCGTCGATGGAAGAAACCCGCGCGGAACGCCTGTCCACAAACCCGACCACCCGTGAGCCTGGCGTGGTCAATGTCGACTACGGCTGGCAAGGCAACAACCGGGTCGAGTTGCTGGAAAACGGTGAAGCGTATTTCCCGAGGGTGTTCGAGGCCATGCGTCAGGCCACCACGGAAATCCTCCTGGAAACCTTCATCGTGTTCGAGGACAAGGTCGGCAACGAGCTGCAGCAAGTGCTGATCGACGCGGCCCGGCGCGGCGTGCGGGTCACCGCCAGTCTCGACGGCTTTGGCTGCGGCGAATTGAGCACCGGGTTCCTGGCGGCGTTGAGCCAGGCCGGCGTACACATCCAGATATTCGATCCGGCGCCAAAGCATCTGGGCATTCGCACCAACTGGTTCCGTCGGCTGCACCGCAAGATCGTGGTGGTCGACGGCACGATTGCCTTCATCGGCGGGATCAATTTTTCCGCCGACCATCTGGGCGACTTCGGCCCCGAGGCCAAACAGGATTACTCGGTTGAAGTGCAAGGCCCGGCGGTGGCCGACATTCATCACTTTGCGCTGCTGCAATGCGGGCGCCCGGCCCGTGCCAAATACTGGTGGCAACGACGCCGGCAGCGGCGCTCGGAATTGGCCTTCAACGATCACGACGGTCAGGTTCGGCTGGTGTACCGCGACAATGGCGACCATCGCTCCGACATCGAGGAGGTTTACCGGCTGGTGTTGCGCAGCGCCAAGCGTCGGGTGGTGATCGCCAACGCCTACTTCTTTCCCGGTTATCGCTTGCTGCGCGAGATCCGCAACGCGGCGCGCCGTGGTGTCGATGTGCGGCTGATCCTGCAAGGGCAGCCGGACATGCTGGTGGCCAAGCTCGCGGCGCGCATGACCTATGACTATCTGCTCAAGTCAGGCGTGCAGATTCACGAGTATTGCGAGCGGCCGCTGCATGGCAAAGTCGCATTGGTGGATGAGGACTGGAGCACCGTCGGTTCGAGCAACCTCGACCCGTTGAGCCTGTCCATGAACCTGGAAGCCAATGTGTTGATCCGCGACCGTGCGTTCAATCGCACGCTGTTCGAACGCCTTGAACACCTGAGCGACAACCACTGCAAAGCCATGTCCGTCGACAACGCCCCGCGCGGACGCATCTGGCACATGACGGTCGGCTTCCTGGTGTTTCACTTCCTGCGGCATTTCCCCGCGTGGGCAGGTTGGCTGCCGGCCCACAAGCCGCGCCTGAAGCCCTTCAGCCAGCCGACCGGGAGCGATCACCATGTCCCGCGCTGAAGCTCATTCGACCCCACACATCGGGCACCCGGCGAAATCGCGCTGGAGCCGCTGGAAACGGCCATTGACCCTGCTGTTTTTCCTGGCGCTGATTGTCCTGCTGACGATGCTCGCCCAGCGTCTCGAATGGAACGAAGTCTTCGACACCCTGGCCGATTTCAAGGTACGTACGCTGGTCATCGCCTCGGGGCTGACGCTGTTGAGCTTTCTGGTGTACGCCTGTTTCGACCTGATCGGCCGCACCTACATTCGCCAGGACCTGACGTGGAAACAGATCCTGCCGGTGGGGATCATCAGCTATGCGTTCAACCTTAATCTGAGTGCATGGGTGGGTGGCATCGCCATGCGCTATCGGCTGTATTCACGGTTGGGTGTGAGCAAGGGGAACATCGCGAAAATCCTCGGCTTGAGCCTCGCGACCAACTGGTTTGGCTACATGGTGATTGCTGGCGTCGTGTTCAGCAGCGGCCTGGTGCGCATGCCGCCCGGCTGGAAACTCAGCAGCGATGCATTGCAAGGCGTCGGTGTGGTGCTGCTGTTGGTGAGTGCCGGTTACCTGGTCGCCTGCCGGTTTTCCAAGCGTCGGGAATGGGCGATTCGCGGGGTGGAAATCAACCTGCCATCGCTGCGCATGGCGGTGCTGCAACTGGCACTGGGGGCGCTGAACTGGTCGTTGATGGCGGCGGTGATTTTTACTTTGTTGCCGAGCAAGCTGGACTATCCGCTGGTGCTGGGTGTGCTGCTGATCAGCGCCATCGCCGGGGTCATCACGCATATCCCGGCAGGGCTTGGGGTGCTGGAGGCGGTGTTTGTGGCGCTGCTGCAACATGAGGTTTCGCGGGGGAGCCTGGTGGCGGGGTTGCTGGCGTATCGGGCGATTTATTTCATCTTGCCGTTATTGATTACATTGGTGATGTATCTGGTGGTGGAGGCCAAGGCCAAGTCGTTGCGGATCTCGAAGAAACCTTCTTGAGTATGGGGGGAGTCGGATGCCGCCATCGCGAGCAGACTCACTCTTACATTTTGGATCGCGGTCTACCTGTAGGGTGGGCCTGCTCGCGATGACGGACTCGAAAACAGCGAAGATTTCTCAGCGGGATTGAATAATGCTCAACCGCTCACCCACCACCATCTCGGTAATCCAGTCCACCAGAATCGAGGTATACGCCTGCTGCGAAACCGGGTCGCTCAAGGCGTGATCGGCGCCGTCGATAATCCGGTGGGTCAGCGAGTGGGTCTGCTGACACGCCGCGCGGTAACTCATGATGGCTGCGTGGGGCACATAGTCGTCAGTCTCGGATTCAACCAGCAGCACATCACCGGTGAATTGCGAGCAGGCATGCAGGGCCCGGTTGCTGTCGGCGCGGATCAACGTGCTGCGGTAATCGCGCAGATCGGTCTTGTCCAGCTCACGCTTGGGTGTGTGCCACTGATCGTCGCGATACAGCGCCGGCACCCGCAGCGCCAGCCAACGCACCGGACGTAATGACGTCAGTATCGCGGCCAGGTAACCGCCATAACTGGTGCCGACCACGGCGATGGCCGAGGTGTCGAGCGCCGGGTGCGCGAGCAGCCGGTCATACGCCGCCAGCAGGTCGCGCAAATTGTCTTCACGGGTGACGCGCGTCAGCGGGATTCCGGTGCCGCCGGTGTGACCGCGCAAGTCGAACGTCAGGCACACGCACCCCAGACCGGCGATGCCTTTGGCCCGCTCCAGATCCCGCTCCTGACTACCGCCCCAACCGTGCACGAACAGCACGCCGGGAACCTTGGATTTGGGGCTGAGAAAAGTCCCGCTCATCTGTTCATCGTCGATGTCGATCTGAATGGTTTCACTTCTAGCCGTCATAGGATTTGACCGTTACGTACTTGAGAAGAAAGTCACTGTTTTCTGCGGGGCCGCGGTACACCTCGATGGCGTCCGCCGGCAGCGGTTGATCGATGTAGGTTTCGACGGATGACACACGAATCGCGCGCATCCGCGGATCATTGACGAAGCTCTGCAACGCGGCCACTTCCGCGCTGCTGGCACCGCCCATGCGCCAGGACTGCTCCAGCACACCGCTACGTGGCTTGCCGTTACTGTCCAGCCCCTGAGCAATGTCGTAGTTGCGCCGTGACGCATAGAAACCGGGATAGGCCTCATCGGCGGCGCTGTCAAACACTTGCGCTTGGCGGATCGCCAATCGCACGTCATCCGGCAACGGCAGCTTGAGCAGGTCCTCGTAATAACCCGGCACCACCAGCAGGTTGGAGCCGCCGTACACCCGCTCGCCCTGCCCGTCTTCGATCAAGTATTGATCACCGCAGTAACTCAGCACGGTGTCGCCGATAAAACTCTGGCCGACACTGTGGGTAATCACGTCACTCAGGTCCTGCTCCAACACTACGCCTTCGGCGAACAGCTTGCTGGCATCAGGTCTGGCGAGAATGGCGTCGAACTGGTCGAGGCTTTCAATCACTTCCTGTCCCCGTCCGGCGCAGGCATGCACCGGCTTGAGCCGGATCGGGCCGTTGTAGAGCAACTGTTCGGCGGCGGGCCGCGCATCGTCGAGGGAGAACACGCTGAGGCCATCCAGCACCACGTTGCGCACGCGTTCGGAAAACAGCGGTGACCAGCCTGGTGGGGCATAAGCATTCTTGTTGAGCAAACCATGGCTGATGGCTTTGGTGCAGATGAAATCGTGGTCGACGTAGCCGCCCCACAAATCTTCCGGCCCTTTGACGCCCATTTGCCGGGCGGCAGCGGCGCCTACCAGGGTCTGGGTCGGCAGCAGGTAGAGATCCCGGCCGTCATGCAATTTCTGATCAAAACTGCCGCCGTACTTAAGGCCCAGAATCTGCGCCAGCCAACGGGCCAGGGCGCGATTGGTTTCGACTTCATGCTGTGGCGCATCGGGGCCCACGGAATGGGCGACCACCAGTTTTTTGCGGCTTGTTGGGGTCATGCGTCCCCCTTCAAATGGCGATTGATGAGTGTTGAGGGAACGGTGCAGAGATCAGGCCAAGCGGTGGGCGCCGCAAACAACTGTTAAATCAGATAGTTGTGAAAAGGGTAATGGCATCAGGCCTGTTTTATTCTGCACGACAGTCGATTCACCTCCTGCATTTTGCACGATAGCCCTGTGGGAGCCGAGCTTGCTCGCGATGGCGATGTATCAGACACATCAGTGTTGAATGTTATGGCGCAATCGCGAGCAAACTCGGCTCCCACAGGCTATGCAGTGATCTGGCTACCGTGGAGTTGCGGCCATCGGCGACACACCAAACCGCGTTCGATAATCACTCGGCGCCAGCCCGGTAATTTTCTTGAACGTCGCCCGAAACGCACTCGGGTCCTGATACCCCACGGTCCAGGCAATGTGATCAATGGTGCCGTTGGTAAACTCGAGCATTTCCCGGGCCTTGCCGACCCGCAGGTGCTGGCAGTATTCGGTCGGTTTGAGCCCGGTCGCCGCGCGGAAGCGACGCAGGAACGTGCGCTCCTCCAGCCCGGCCCGCTCGGCCATGGCGGTCAGCGACACATCGGTCGCCCCGGTACTTTGCAGCCAATGCTGGACCTTGAGAATCGAGGCGTCGCCATGACTGAGAATCGGTGCAAAGTTGCTGCCGCACTCGCTCGCGCTGTCACTGTGTTCCACCACCAGAAAGCGTGCGGTGCCGGTCGCAATGCTCGGCCCCAGCAAACGGTCCACCAGGCGCAGCCCCAACTCGGACCAGGCCATCAGTCCGGCCGTGGTGATCAAGTCGCCGTCGTCGACAATCGGCGTATCAGCCTTGAGCTTGATCGCCGGGTAACGCTCGGCGAAGGCTTTGGCCGAGGTCCAGTGCGCGGTGGCGCTGCGGCCATCGAGCAGGCCGCTTTCAGCCAAAAGAATCGAGCCCACGCAGACGCCACCGAGGGTCGCGCCGTTCGCGTGCTGCTGACGAACCCACTGGAGCAATGCCTGCGGCACCTGACCGGCGTAAAAACTGGCGATCGACGGCGGGATCAACACCGCCACCAAGGCTGAGTCCGGCGCCGGATGGCTGTCGTAGACCCGAACCGGGGCCTGATCGCCCTCAACCTGCCAATGGCTGACCCGCAACAGCGGCAACCGCGCCGACTGATGCTCGGCGGCGATTCTGTTAGCCACGTCGAACAGGTCCGTCAGCCCATGCACCGCCGCCATCTGCGCGCCGGGATAAATCAGCACGCCCAGTTCGGCGATTGCCCTTTCTGCGTCCATTGTCAGTTTTCCCCCTTCTATTGTCGGTGCGGCCAATCCTCGGACGGCCCGCCAGGCCCAATACTTCGTTCCACACCCAACAAGCATTTCAAGGAAACACTTATGGCCAAGCAAGCGCTCATCGTAGTTGATATCCAAAACGACTACTTCCCACAAGGCAAGTGGCCGCTGGTCGGCGCTGACGCCGCGGCAGATAACGCCGTTCGTGTACTCAAGGCCTTTCGTGAGGCTGGTGATTCAGTGGTGCACATTCGCCATGAATTCACCTCCGAAGAGGCTCCGTTCTTTACCCCCGGTTCCGAAGGCGCAAAGCTGCACCCCAACGTGCTCAACCTCGCCAATGAGCCCGTGGTCCTCAAGCACTTCGTCAACTCGTTCCGCGAAACCGAGCTGAAATCGATCCTCGATGAACAAGGGATCAAGGAATTGGTGGTGGTCGGTAGCATGAGCCACATGTGCATCGATGGCATCACCCGCGCGGCGGCGGATTTTGGCTACAACGTCACAGTGATTCATGACGCCTGTGCCACCCGTGACCTGGAATTCAACGGCCTGACCGTGCCGGCCGCCCATGTTCACGCGGCGTTCATGTCGGCTTTGGGCTTTGCCTACGCCAACGTGGTGTCCACCGATGAGTTCCTGCGTGATTAAACGCGGTAAATGTGATCATCCCAACCTTCATTAACGGTCGGGAAACACTTTGAAATACCACAGGGCCCGCCATGCAGCGGGCCTTTTGGCGCATGGCAGAAAAAACTCACGCGTGAGTCATTGATGACGTTTAGGATTGGGCGTAGGGTTTCTCACGCGTGAGATTTTCACAACGGAGTCACTGCCATGCAAAGCCGCTCGAAACCGTCCGCGAAAAAACCATCGAGCTTCTACATGAAGCAGATGCGCGCAGGCCTGGCAGCCGCCGGTTATGTGAAACACGAATCTTGGGTGCTTCCCGAAAACCGAAGCTTGCTCAAGCAGATGGAGCAACAGCTACGCCAACCGATTCTGGCTGGCTCATTCATGTCGGAGAATTACATGAGCGCAGGCAACAACTGGAACATCGATAGCCTCTACAACGCCCTCAAGGCCCTTGATGAGGTGGCTTCGCAAGAGATCACGCTCTCCCTGATCCAGAGCGCCGAACCCAGCCTGAAGCTGGAGATGAACGAGTTTGGCGGACTGCCGATTCACATCGCCGTGGCAGGTGAGCAAATCATCGTCGACACCGTTCTGGTCGACGTCGAGTCCATCCGCGACGTGCCAGCCTTCAACGATGCCGTGCTGCGCAGCCGGGAAATGTTCCCGCTGTCCTCGATCGGTATCGAGTCCATGCCCAACGGCCAGGTCGTTTACAACATGTTTGGCGCGCTGAGTTCCGACTCCAGCCTGACCAACGTGGTGACCGAGGTGAAAACCCTCGTCGACAACGTTCAGCGTGCCATCGAAGCCTTCGAACGCTTCTTCAAGTAATTATCAGGAAAGGAAGATCCAATGACTCAGTCCATCTGGAGCAAGTTGTTCACCGCACTGCGCGGCGGCGCCACTGAAGTGGGCGAAGCCATCGTCGACCAGCAGGCCCTGCGCATCCTCGACCAGGAAATTCGCGATGCTGACAGCGCGCTGGCCAACGCCAAGCGTGAACTGGTCACCATCATGGCCAAGCACAAACTGTCGGCCGACCGCGTCAGCGAGTACAACGCCAAAATCAAGGACCTGGAATCCAAGGCTGTTGCCGCCCTGAACGCCGGCCGTGAAGACTTGGCGATGGAAGTCGCCGAAGCGATTTCGACCCTGACCAATGAGCTCGATGTCGAGCAAAAGCAGGCCACCGAATTCGGCGGTTACGCGGAAAACATGCGCAAAGACATCACCAAGGCCGAAAACCGCATCAAGAGCCTGCGCCAGCAAGTGGACATGGCCAAGGCCCGCGAAAGCGTGCAGAAAGCCCAGGTCAGCGCCTCTATCGCCAGCGGCGGCGCCAACGGCAAGCTGGAAACTGCCGTCGGCACCCTGAACCGTTTGCAGGCCAAGCAGCAACAACGTGCCGCTGAACTGCAAGCTCAGGACGAACTGGCCGACGCATCGACCGGTACCGACCTGGAACGCAAACTGCGCGAAGCCGGCATCACGCCGAA
The DNA here is from genome assembly GCF_054668435.1 of Pseudomonas sp. S2_B07. Lineage (NCBI taxonomy): Bacteria > Pseudomonadati > Pseudomonadota > Gammaproteobacteria > Pseudomonadales > Pseudomonadaceae > Pseudomonas > Pseudomonas sp. S2_B07. The sequence goes on along the minus strand of NZ_CP162769.1, from coordinate 4,405,282 downwards.
CGAAGGCAGCGCCAACGCGATCCTGGAACGCCTGAAGCAAAAATCGGCCGAGTAAAGCGGTCGGGGCAACACCAAACACCTTGTGGGAGCGAGCTTGCTCGCGATGGCGGTATGTCATTCAACATCAATGTTGGCTGACCCACCGCCATCGCGAACAAGCTCGCTCCCACAGGTGGGTTACCTTAACTGACTGAACTCATCGCCCTTATTTTTTGTAGAACCGAGGTCAAGGATGGATGCCCTGAAGGGTTTCAAGCTAATCGCCAGCCTGGCCATCTTCATGGTCGCGCTGCAAGTGATCAACGCGGCGACCGGCTACAGCCTTATGGCATTCGGCCTGATCCCGCGAACCGTGCATGGACTGCTCGGCATCGTCACTTCACCTTTTTTACATGCGTCCTTCTCGCACCTGAGCGCCAACCTTGTGGCCTTTTTGGTTCTGGGAACGCTGGTGATGGTCGAAGGGCTCAATCGGTTCATGGCGGTCAGCGCCATCATTATTCTGCTGGGCGGCTCGCTGGTCTGGCTGTTCGGTTTTGCAGGTGTACACATTGGTGCCAGCGGCTGGGTGTTCGGGCTGTGGGCGTACATTCTGTCGCGCGCCTGGTTCCAGAAGAGCTGGGGCAATGTACTCACGGCGGGCGTCGTGGCGCTGTTGTATGGCGGCCTGGTCTTTGGCTTCCTGCCTCGCCGGGGCATTTCCTTCGAAGGGCATCTGTTCGGGGCCTTCGCCGGATTTATCGCAGCCAAAGTACTGTTATCTGCACCGCGCAGCAGGTTTAATGCCGCCCGGTAAGCGCACTTGAGCACTCGAATGCCAACGCGACTCTATCGCCAGGAACGAGTACCCCCCACGGAGCCAGGGACCCCATGTCGATTTTTTTGTTAGTGCGCATGTATGCTTCGTCCCTCTTCCACCGATTCGGCTGGGCGGGCCTATTGATTGCATTGGGCGTACACCTGAGCACAGCCTGGCTGGGCCTGGTGTTTCTGGGCGAACACCACCTCACCGCCCCCGCCACGTTCACCTACTTCTATCTCACCACCACGCTGACCGTGGGCTATGGCGATCTCGCGCCACAGACATCGGCCGGGCGAATTTTCGTGGCGACCTGGGTCATGCTCGGCGGCATTGCGCTGCTGACGGCAGCCATCGGCAAAACCACCAGCAGTGTTATCGATGCATGGAGAAAAGGCATGAAGGGTAAAGGCGATTTCACCGGCAAGGTCGGCCATACCGTGCTCATCGGCTGGGAAGGCGCGTCCAGCGAACGGGTCATTGAACTGTTGCTGGCGGACGAAACCTCGAACGACAACCTGATCGTCATTTGCGATTGCACCCTCGAAGAAAACCCCCTGCCGGGCAAGGCGGACTTCATCAAAGGTGAAAGCCTGTCTTCCGCGGCATTGTTACTGCGTGCCGGTGTTCCCGGCGCCGAACGCGTGCTGGTGCGTACCTCGTCAGACGATTTGACCCTGGCCACCGTGCTGGCGATCAATCAACTGAACCCGGTCGGGCATGTGGTCGCACACTTCAATGAAAGTGAAATCGCCGCGCTCGCCAGCGCCTACGCCCCCAGCCTGGAATGCACTTCAAGTATGGCCATCGAGATGTTGGTGCGCGCCTCCCAGGACCCCAGCTCGTCAGTGGTCATCAACGAATTGCTGTGCGTGGGTGAAGGCGCCACTCAATACCTGATGAAACTGCCCGACACCTATGAGGCGACTTTTGGCGATCTGTACGCGCAAATGAAACAGCGCCACAACGCCACGCTCATTGGCTATCGCGCCCAAGGCGCGCAGCAACCGTCAATCAACCCGCCCTGTGCCACGCGCGTTCAGGGCGGCGAACTCTTTTACATTGCCTCCACTCGCCTGAAGGAGATCTCCAATGGGATGGTTTAAACAGTTGATGGGGCTTGAGGCTCCGAACACGAACACAAACACCCCGTCGAAATGGACTGCCAACGCAACGCCGTCAGCCGTCACTGGCCCATTGGGCCTGGCCTTGGGCAAAGAGGTGATGTTCGACACGACGCTGAAGTTGTTGCTCGACGGCAACTCCACGGTGACGATCCCGGGCTCCCAGCAAATCTGGAGCAACGGCACCATTGATCTCGGGCAGTCGACCTGGCTGTCGCGTTATTACATGAACGAGGAAGAGTATTGGCTGCAAGTGCACACCACCGGCGATATCGCCGGCCAGGTCGAGTCGGTGATCCTGTTCAATTACCTCAGTTACATCACCATCAGCAGCGAAGCAGAGCTGCGACGGCTGGCCGGCCCGCAAAGCCTGATCGGGTTGCCGACCTACACCCATAACGGCGTCGAATACACCCGCGAATGGGGCACCGAGAACGGTCAGACGGAATTGGTCGAACTGAGCGAACAGCTGAAAAACCCGGAAGACAGCTACAGCATCGAGCACCGTTCGATGCTGTACGCCCGCGAAACCGGCTTGACCGATCGCCGGGAATTCCTGCTGTTTTCCGTCGAAGAAGACGCCGAAGGCACCATCAGCTTGAGCACGTCGCTGGGCGTCTCGCTGTACACCACCGACCTGAATACTTTTTAACAAGGAAGCCGTCCATGCTAGAAGCACTCTCCATCTCGCTGAACCCGGCAGCCGTGCTCGGGTTTGTGTCTTACATCCTCGGCGCCGCCGTGTTGTTCGCACTGTTCCAGTTCATCTACACCCGCATCACACCGCACAAAGAGTTCGAACTGATCCGTTCGGGCAACGTGGCGGCTGCGATTGCACTGGGTGGCGCGATCATTGGCTTCGCCATTCCAGCGAGCAATGTGATTGCCTACTCGATCAGCCTGCTCGACTTCGTCGTCTGGGCAGTCATTGCCGCATTCGTGCAACTGCTGGCGTTCCTGATGACCAGCCTGGTGCTCAAAGGCACCTCGGAACGCATCAAGAAAGGTGAAATCGCGGCGGGCATTTATGTCGCGGCAGTGGCCATCAGCGTGGGCATGTTGAACGCCGCGTGCATGACCCCTTCCCAGAACTGATTGCGCAGCGGAGATCCTGATGAAACGAAGCAAGTACGTTCAGCTCTCGCTGGCCGCATCGGTCGCCATGGCGATATCCGGTTGCGGGCCAACGGAAAAAACCTACGCGGTGCAGAAGAAGTACAACTTCCAGTCCGTCCAGCAATGCGCCGATGAAAAGCTCCCGGTAGACGTCTGCTCGGACGCCTACATGACCGCCATGGCCGAACATCGCCGCATTGCGCCGGTGTACGACAACCAGGCCGATTGCGATGCCGACTTCGTCGCCGACTGGTGCCAGCAGGAGTCGACCGGCAAGTTCATTCCCCGGCTCGGCGGCTTCGAGCTGACTGCCGATGGCCAGGTGACGCAGTCCCAGGTCGACGCCGCCAAGGCGCAATTGCCGGCTTCGGAAGCCAACACCGGCGGTTCGGGCTTCTCCACCAGCAGCCTGCTGACCGGGCTGTTGATCGGCAACATGCTGAGCAACAACCGCAACAGCTATTACTCGCAGCCGGTGTACCGCTACCGCGACGATCGCGGTAACTACGGCAATTCAACACTCAGTCAGCGCGTCGCCAACGGTTCAACGTTTGGCCGCTCCAACCAGGCGCGATCCGGCAGCAGTTACAGCTCCACCATCAGCAAATCGGCCAGCAAGCCGGTTTCTTCCGTTGCCTCGTCGACGTCGCGTGGCGGCTTTGGCAGCAAGGCCAGTGCGCGCAGCGGCTGGGGCGGCGGGTCGAGCAGTTAAGGAAACCGGGCCATGAAGAAAATCCATTGCGCAGAGCGCCATGACTGGAAACAGACCGCCGAAGGTCTCGGCTTTCTGTTTCACACCATCGACGACGAACCCTACTGGGACGAGCGCGCGTATTACCAGTTCACGCTCAAGCAGATCGAAAAGGATCTGGAAGACCCGACCACCGAGATCCATGAGATGTGCATGGACATGGTCGCCCGGGTGGTGCAAAACGATGAATTGCTCGAGCGCCTGAGTATTCCTCCGGCGTTCTACGACATGATTCGCACGTCATGGCTCGAAGGCCACCCGCACCTGTATGGGCGCATGGATTTTTCCTACAACGGCACCGGGCCGGCCAAGTTGCTGGAACTCAACTACGACACGCCGACCAGCCTGTATGAGGCCGCTGCGTTTCAATGGGGCTGGCTGGAACAATGCATCGAGCGTGGTCTGGTGCCCAAGCAGGCCGACCAGTTCAACAGCATCGACACCAAACTGCATCAGGCTTTTGCCCAGTTGCAGTTGAAGCAGCCGTTCTATTTCGCCTCGATGAAACACTCGGTCGAAGACAAGGGCACCACCGATTACCTGCGGCTGGTCGCGGAAAAGGTCGGCATCGAATCACGGCACATCGACATCGAAGACATCGGCCTGACCAGTGACGGACGCTTCGTCGACCTTGAGGATCGCTGGATTCCTCATCTGTTCAAGTTGCACGCCTGGGAATTCATCTTCCACGAGCCCTTCGGTGCCGCAATTGCCCAGTGTGATACGCAGTTTTTTGAGCCCGCGTGGAAATCCATTATTTCCAACAAGGGCATCCTGCCGTTGCTGTGGGAATTCAATAAAGGTCACCCGAACCTGCTCGCGGCGCATCTGGACACGGATCCGAACAAAGCCGTGTCCAAGGGCTGGGTGCGCAAACCGTTCTTCTCCCGCGAAGGCGCCAACATCGAGCTGCAAACGGCCGACGGTCTGATCGTGAAAGAGGACGGCCCCTACACCGACGCGCCGTTTATCCTTCAGGAATTTGCGCCGCTGCCTAAATTTGGCGACAGCTACACGCTGATCGGTTCTTGGGTGATTGGCGATCAGGCGGCCGGGATTGGCGTGCGGGAAGACAACAGCTTGATCACCAAGGATTCGAGCCGCTTTTTGCCACACCTGATCCTCGACTGAGCATCAAATCGCTCATCAAACGCCCGATACCGTGTATCGGGCGCCAGGTTGAAACAGGCGTAAACCAGACTCCGGATCCGACAACGACAAGACATACGCCTGAAAAGCCGGATAATGGCGGCCAATTCGTCTAGCCCGTTATTCTGGTAATCCCCCATGGAAATCAAGGTCAACTTTCTCGACAACCTTCGGCTTGAAGCAAAGTTCGATGACTTCACCGTGGTCGCCGATCAACCGATTCGCTACAAGGGCGATGGTTCGGCACCGGGTCCGTTCGATTACTTTCTGGCTTCATCGGCGTTGTGTGCGGCCTATTTCGTGAAGTTGTACTGCGACACTCGCAGTATTCCCACCGAAAACATCCGCCTGTCGCAGAACAACATTGTTGACCCGGAAAACCGCTACAACCAGATTTTCAAGATTCAGGTCGAGTTGCCGGCGGACATCTCCGACAAGGACCGCCAGGGCATCCTGCGCTCCATCGACCGTTGCACCGTTAAAAAAGTGGTGCAAGCCGGGCCTGAGTTTGTGATCGAAGAAGTGGACAACCTCGACGCCGATGCCCAGGCATTGTTGATGCCTGCCTCCAATTCCGAGGCGCACACCTATATCGCGGGCAAGGATCTGCCGCTGGAACAAACCATCGCCAACATGTCGGCCATTCTGGCGGACCTGGGCATGAAGATTGAAATCGCTTCGTGGCGCAATATCGTGCCCAACGTGTGGTCGCTGCACATCCGCGATGCACACTCGCCGATGTGTTTCACCAACGGCAAAGGCGCCACCAAAGAAAGCGCGTTGGCGTCGGCTCTGGGCGAGTTTATCGAACGTCTGAACTGCAACTTCTTCTACAACGACCAGTTCTGGGGCGAAGACATCGCCAACGCGCCGTTTGTGCATTACCCGGACGAGCGCTGGTTCAAGCCTGGCCGCAAGGACGCGCTGCCCACGGAAATTCTCGACGAATACTGCCTGAAGATTTACAACCGCGACGGCGAACTGCGCGGCTCCCATCTGATCGACACCAACTCGGGCAATGAAGAGCGCGGCATCTGTTCGCTGCCGTATGTTCGTCAGTCGGACGGCGAGGTGGTGTATTTCCCGTCCAACCTGATTGAAAACCTGTTCCTGAGCAACGGCATGAGCGCCGGCAACACGCTGGCCGAAGCCCAGGTACAGTGCCTGTCGGAGATCTTCGAGCGCGCGGTCAAACGCGAAATCATCGAAGGCGAATTTGCCCTGCCGGATGTGCCGGCCGAGGTGCTGGCGAAGTACCCCGGCATACTGGCTGGTATTCAGGCGCTGGAAGAGCAAGGCTTCCCGGTGCTGGTGAAAGATGCGTCCCTGGGCGGTGAATTCCCGGTGATGTGCGTCACGCTGATGAACCCACGCACCGGCGGCGTGTTCGCCTCGTTCGGCGCGCACCCGAGCCTGGAAGTGGCACTGGAACGCAGCCTCACCGAATTGTTGCAGGGCCGCAGTTTCGAAGGCCTCAACGACCTGCCGCAGCCGACGTTTGAAGGGCATGCGGTGACCGAGCCGAACAACTTCGTCGAGCACTTTATCGACTCCAGCGGTGTGGTGTCGTGGCGCTTCTTCAGCTCCAAGTCGGATTACGAATTCGTCGAGTGGGACTTCTCCGGCCAGGGTGAAAACTCGAATGCCGAGGAAGCCGCGACCTTGTTCGGCATCCTCAAAGGCATGGGCAAAGAAGTGTACATGGCGGTCTACGAGCATATCGGCGCAACGGCATGCCGCATCCTGGTGCCGGACTATTCGGAAATCTATCCGGCGGATGATCTGATCTGGGATAACACCAACAAAGCCTTATTCTTCCGCGCCGATATCCTCAACCTGCATCAACTGGACGAAGAAGAATTGCAATCGCTGGTTGAGCGTCTGGTGGAAAGTGAACTGGACGACTACACCGACATTACCTCCTTGATCGGCATCGAGTTCGACGACAACACGGCGTGGGGTCAGCTGACGATCCTGGAGTTGAAACTGCTGATCTATCTCGCCTTGGAGCAATATGAAGAGGCGAAAGAGGCGGTAGAAATGTTCCTGCAGTACAACGACAACACGGTTGAACGTGGTTTGTTCTACCAGGCCGTCAATGTGGTGCTGGAAATGAAGCTGGACGAAGACCTGGAACTGGAAGACTACGAGGCCAATTTCCGCCGGATGTTTGGCAACGAGCGTACCGACGCAGCCATCGGTTCGGTGGACGGCAGCGTGCGCTTCCATGGCTTGACGCCGACCAACATGAAACTGGAGGGGCTCGACAGGCACCTGCGGTTGATCGAAAGCTACAAGAAACTGCACTCGGCACGGGCCAACGTCACCACGTTATCCCGTTAATAGCGCCCATAAAAAAAGCGAAGCCAGATGGCTTCGCTTTTTTTGTTACTGACTGGATCGCCGCTTTTTAAAAATCTTCATAACACCTGAGGTGTAAATTTTGTCGATATTCTTTTTATATTACAGACAGTTAATGTAATTTTTCGAGAAAGTGTAAAAAAAAATGTGGGATTTTAAGCGGTTTACGGCGAGTTCGTTACATTTTCCATAACGACCTATGAATCGCCCCGGGTTTCGTAGACATCTCAAAGCGTTAAACTGAGGCCAATTAAGAGGTGCCATGAGCAACCAGCGCTATCCCGAAGAAATTAAAATCCAGGCGGTCAACCAAGTGACCGAAAAGCAGTTTCGTGTCTCAGAGATAGCTGCGCGATTGGGCGTGTCCGTGCATAGCCTTTATGCCTGGATTAAGCGCAACACCAAGCCCGAGGAGCAGCGCGTCCAGGAGGAAAATCAGAGCGCTGAGCTTCGTCGTCTACGTGCTGAGCTAAAGCGGGTGACGGAGAAGCGAGACATCTTAAAAAAGGCCGCAGCGTACTTTGCCAAGGAGTGCAGCTGAAGTACGCCTTTATTAAGCATCTAGCGGACGACTACTCCATTCGACGACTTTGCCTGACGCTGAAGGTTCATCCCAGCGGCTGTTACGCGTGGCTATCCGAACCAAAATCTGCGCGCGCCAAGGAGGATCAACGACTGCTCGGTTTGATCAAGCATTCCTGGTTGGAAAGCGATGGTGTTTATGGCTATCGCAAGATCCATGATGACCTGCGCGAAGTTGGTGAGAGCTGTGGCCGCCACCGGGTGGCTAGGTTAATGCGCTTTGAAGGTTTGCGTTCTCAGACCGGGTATCGGCGGCGACCAGGAAAATCTGGCGGTAAACCAGCGGTTGCCTCACAAACTTACTGAAGCGACAGTTCGATGTCAGAGAACCCAACAAAGTCTGGGTCACCGACATCACCTACATCCGAACCTATGAAGGCTGGCCGTACTTGGCAGTGGTGCTCGATCTGTTTTCACGCCAAGTCGTTGGCTGGTCAATAAAGTCACAAATGACCAGAGACTTGGCCACTCATGCGCTGCTGAGGGCGCTTTGGAGGCGCAAACCGAAGCAGGAGATGATGATCACTCTGATCAGGGCAGCCAGTACAGCAGCTCTGATTGGCGCAGTTTTTTAAAGGCCAACAACCTAATCGCCAACATGAGCCGTCGAGGAAACTACCACGACAATGCCGTAGCTGAGGGCTTCTTCCAGCTGCTGAAACGGGAACGGATCAAGCGGAAATTTACATCACACGACAGGATGCTCGTGGTGATGTGTTCGATTACATCGAGATGTTTTACAACTCGAAGCGTCGTCATGGTTTCAACAATCAGCTGTCACCGGTAGAATTTGAAAAGCGTTAAACAGCGAGTTTGGAGAGTGTCTAGAAAACCCGGGGCGATTCAAGTTATAGCATACCGTTACGATACGCCATACTCTTCATAGCCGCTAACGACCCCACTCCCAACTTCGAGAAAATTCGAGATTTGTAAGTACCGATCGTCTTACAGTTGAGTTTTGCAGCCTCGCTGATCTCCTTATAAGTAAGACCGTTGATCAATTGCTGAAAAACCATCTGCTCTTGAGCAGAAAGCGATGCAATTCGCCGAACCTCACTGACATCCACGTCAGCTCCTACGGTAGGGCTGAAGGCAATACATGGAAAATAAGTATATCCATTCATCACAGCTAAAACAGCATTAGTTAGATCACTGAGGCCACCACTTTTGGCGACAAAACCCAAAGCGCCAGCGCTCATACACCGATTTGCAAAACGATCGGCAGACATTTCAGTCACTACCAGTACCTTGCACCCTGAAGCGGAGACATTCAGCTGTTCAAGCACCTCCAAACCATCTAGCTCTGGGATCAAGAGGTCTAATATAATCAGATCAGGTAACAACTCATGAGCCATTTCGACCGCAGCTAATCCATTTTCTGCCTCTCCTACAACGTCAAATCCTTCCTGATTCAGTATTATCCTAATACCAGCCCGCATGACGGGATGGTCATCCACCACCAGAACTTTTGGCATGTTCATCTCCGTACCATCTACAGCGTTTACGCCAACGCTCCTTGCGCAGATTGCCTGCGAAGGTGCATCCAGCGGTTAAGCCCCCCCCCCTTCCGCACAAGAAACGAACTGCAAAGGGACTGTCCTCAAAAATCACTTGAATTGTGCGAGTATCAACTCAAACAGTCAGGAGGAAACTTCTCTAAAATCTGTAAGGATATTCCGAACGCCACAGGTGAAACGTATACCGTATACGCCAGACGAAGCCATTACCCGACCAGCAGGATCAGGACAGGAGGGGCACTTGAAACACGAAAGCACCGATTCCTGCCGTTCAAATGGGCTTTGCATTCCCCATAGCATCCCTACCCCTAAGACGTTCAGTTCCCAGCGCTTTCAACTCTGCGTCCACCAACTTTTCGATTACCAACATCACCTATCGCCATAACCTCAACACATTTCCCACTAATGGATCTATGGGGACTCATAGAGAAGCACGAGCTACGTAAGCGTCCGCCCAACATACCTACCTATCCCAGTTGTAAGGGCGATGGCGCCCACCAAAATACTCGGACACCATCGCCAAAATTGTCATGCACCAACGCACTTCTTATCTCAAACATTTCAAAGTCCCGATTCTGCAGGAATGTCTACAACCCGGCTTGTGGATGGCCAGCGTAATTTTTCGCTACGGAATCTACGCCAACCTCGAGCGTAAATGGATACCTGCTTATGGTAATTGTCTGTCGCCGGCGTTGCCCACTATCGCTCCGATGAACCTAGGGCCCCGAACCTAGCCCTCGGGCCATGTCTTTCAGCGTCGAGCCCCCTTTTCGGCAGCAAAATCTCACCGTGAAACGGTCATCTTCAGATCCTAAAGGATGCGCACTTTATCCGTGAGCTTGCCCCTGTGATTCGCATCGGCGTCATCTGGCTCGCCACCGAGTTCATGGATATGCGCGCCGGTACCGAGACCACACTGAACAGAATCATCGTGGTGTTCGGTGCGGCAAAGCCTCACTGTGCTTATCTCTGTGAAAATCACCACGCAAACCGGATGAAAGTCCTGATGCATAATGGCGTGCGTATCTGGCTTGCCGCGCGAAGACTCAACCAATGCAGGTTTCATTGGCCAGGGTCCGTTACGTAGCGTCTTGCAGGGTTAGCGACTAGACTCCCTAGGAAATTTCCTACAAATTATAGAGAAAAAGACTATAGGGACTTCAGCGTTATCCACTGAAAATGCAACGCTTTATGTGTCAACAGGTCTGTAAGGCGGTCACCCAAGGAGACTTTGGCTGATAATTTTTTTATGATGGTATCTTTGTAAGCTCGTCGTCGCTATCTGCATACGGAGCAGAAGTATAATGCCAAGAGTTCTGATCGTAGATGACCACCCTTTCATACGTGCCGGGGTCAAGTTGGTTCTGAGCCAAGAGGGCTTCGAGGTGGTGGGCGAGGCGGAAGATGGTACCTCTGCCGTGCGGATGGCTCGAGAGTTGTTACCGGACCTTATCATTTTGGACATTTCTATTCCGCGCCTGGATGGTTTGGAGGTAATTGGCCGCCTTAACGGTGTTACTTCTGGCATCAAAGTGCTGGCGCTGACTTCTCAGTCTGCCGAGTGTTTCGCTCCACGCTGCTTGAAAGCCGGCGCATCGGGTTTCATCTCGAAATCCGGTGATCTTAGTGAGTTAGTTAGAGCAGCCAAGTCAGTTTTGGCTGGATATACCTATTTCCCAGCGGTTGCCGTCAATTCGGTACGCCGTACCGATATGGACTCCAGCGAGGCTGACCGCATTGCCTCACTCTCTGATCGAGAGCTATTGATCCTTCAGTATTTGACTCGAGGCCTTAGTAATAAGGAAATTGGCGATTCAATATTGTTGAGTAATAAAACCATAAGCACCTATAAGGCTCGAGTAATTGAGAAACTCAATGTCAAAACTCTAGTAGATTTGGTGGACTTAGCAAGACGCAACGGTTTGTCTTAAACAAGCAAATGGAGTCGCTCTTGGTGCTCTCTCTGATTCAGCGCATTTGCAGCCCGTTGTGGTTCGGTTGCATTTTGGCTCTTACATTTGCCAGCGCACATGGTGAAGATCTGCGCTTGTTTGGTCGTTCCTCAGTCGATGGCTATCGCGCAGAGCTCAGTAGCGAAGACTGGAGTTGGTTGCGCGAACGCCAAGTATTGCGCCTTGGTATCACGACACCAGACTATCCACCATTGGATATACTGAACAACCAGAATGATTACGAAGGTATAACGGCCGACTACGCGGGGCTGCTTGGCGAGTTGCTACATGTACGTATAGAGTTGAGGGTTTTTGGAGGACGCAAGGAGGCACTTCAAGCCCTGAAAGAGCAAAGCATAGATCTACTGTCGACTGCCAATGAATACGATACCTCTGAAGGTGTTGCACTTTCGCAGCCCTATGCAATAGATCAGCCAGTACTGGCTGAGAGGTCGGGCGATGAATCCGCACAGATTCCAGAATTAAGCGGTGTACGCTTGGCAATGGCTTATCACTATCTATCCGAAGAGTCTGTGCGGACCAACTACCCTAAGGCTCATCTGCAACTTTACCCATCAACGCTAGCTGCGATGGGAGCGGTAGCGTTCGGCCAGGCAGATGTCTACTTGGGAGACGCCATCGCTACAGATTACCTGATAAACCGCAGCTACCTAAACAATATTCGCTTGGTAAATTTTGCGAGCATCAATGCCGCGTCCTTTGCTTTCGCTCTGAATAAAGACAACTCGCGATTATTACGTGTAGTGAATAAGGCGTTAGAAGCTATTCCTGAGCGTGAGCGGACACTTATCTTGCGACGTTGGGATGCTGACCGATCTAGCATTCCGGGCAACCGGATACAATTGACTCGTATCGAGCAAGATTGGATTGACCAGCATCCGGTTGTGACGATGGCAATTAACGAAACTTCTCTGCCTTTCACATTTTTTGACGAAAACGGTAAATTACGTGGCATCAGCGCGGATGTATTAGAACGGATTGGCCAACGCACAGGGATTCATTTCGAAGTCAACCGAATTGGCAAGCTGCAGGAGTTAGCCTCCTATGTTGCTAAGGGAGAGTCAGATTTGCTTACTGCCTTTACCGCCAGTATAGAAAACGAGGGAAAACTAAGCATTACTCGCCCCTACTTTACTTCCGCAATCGTATTGGTCTGCCGCACTTCGTCCGGTCAAGTATCACTTAATGATCTGGCGGGGAAGACTTTGACGCTAGTTCGTGGAATCTACCCACATGAATATATACGCAAACACTTTCCAAATATAAAAATTATTGAAGCTTCCGATGTTGCCGAAGCCATGGAGATGGTTGCAAGTAATCGTGCCGATGCGACGATTAACACATTAATTGGTGCTCGCTATTTAATCTCCCAGCGTTACTCAGGAAAATTACGCATCACCGCCACCATAGGAACCACTCCTGGCCAAGCTGCATTTGCTACTGCACGTGGCTCTATAGAGTTAATTACAATTCTAGATAAAGCGTTATTGAGTATTTCTCCTTCTGAAATGGCCGATCTGACCCGACGCTGGAATGGTGAAGTAGTGATTTCTGAGAGCTACTGGTCGCGTCATGGTGCCCTTATTTTCAAAGGACTAGTCGCTGGTGGCATAGCACTAGGAACAGTACTTATGTGGGTGTATTGGCTGCGTCGTCAAATTCGTAGCCGTATCCAAGCCGAGCAGGCCTTAAGTGACCAAATGGAATTTATGCGTGTTTTAGTGGATGGCACGCCCCACCCCATTTACGTGCGTGATCGCAAAGGACGGCTAGTTTCTTGCAATACCAGCTATCTGGAGCGACTCAATGTATCTAGGGAAGATGTGATAGGTCAGAATGTAGGTGACGGCGTATTAGTATCTCCTGAGGAGGCGAGAAACTACGAGTCTATCTATCAAAGGGTGATGTCTAGTGGTGATCCAGATGTAGGGGATCGTCAATTGACTCTGCCCGGAGGTGAAGTCTTGACCATCTACCAGTGGATATTGCCTTATCGTAGTTCCGACGGCGTGATGGAAGGCATCATTTGTGGCTGGATAGATATTAGTGAACGAAAATCTCTGCTCGAGGCTGAGCAGGAAGCGCGCGACGCGGCGGAGAGCGCCAATCGGGCCAAAACGACGTTCCTCGCGACGATGAGCCACGAAATTCGCACACCGATGAACGCTATTCTCGGAATGCTTGAATTGGCACAAAAGAAGTCAGATCAGGGCATTATCGATCGAAAAGCGCTGGAGGTGGCGTCGAGCTCAGCACATAGTTTGCTAGATCTCATTGGTGACATTCTTGATATTGCCAGGATCGAGTCAGGCAAGCTAAGCCTCGATCCAGAGCGCGCGAATCTTCGCACGATTATCGAATCCACATTGTGGGTATTCGAAGGGCTGGCCCGTCAGAAGCGGCTTAATCTACTTTTCGATTACATTGGCGACACCACAACAGATGTCAAAATCGATCCCATACGCTTCCGGCAAGTGCTGTCGAACCTCATTAGCAATGCCATCAAATTTACCGATCAGGGCGAAGTTCGGGTGGAGTATCAGGCTGAGGCAGACGGAGATGTCTTGGCAGTACGGGTAGAAGTGATTGATAGCGGCCAAGGTATTTCTTCTGAAGACTTGCAGCACTTGTTCGCACCGTTCTCGCAGGTTGGTGAGAGCCAGACGCTTCCGCGTAATGGTGCCGGCCTAGGACTGGTGATTAGCCGAACGCTGTGTGAAATGATGGGCGGAAGTTTGGATCTATCCAGCGAGTTGGGGCAAGGTACGCGCGTGGTGATCCAATTGCGCCTGCCACAACTCGCCGACTTAGAACCCAGTGCGAATCTTGTGCAGAATGAAGTGACCGAGAATAATCCGTCGCTCAATGTTTTAGTGGTGGATGACTATCCTCCCAATCGCCTGCTGCTGGCTCAGCAGTTAGAATATCTCGGGCACCAGGTGCAAGATGCTGACGACGGGGTTCAAGGTCTGCACGCATGGCGGTATGGTGAATTCGATGTGGTAATCACGGATTGTAATATGCCAAACCTTAACGGCTACGACCTAACTAAGGCTATCCGCCAGCAAGAGCGTGAGGAGCGACGCTTTCCATGCGTTATCTTCGGCTTCACTGCCAATGCGCTGCCTGAGGAGAGACAACGTTGTCTTGATGCTGGAATGGATGACTGCCTTTTCAAACCCATCACCCTTGATGATGTGCGCTGCCATCTAACTGGTATAGCCCCCCGCATAAACAGCAAGAGCGTCACATCGACATTTGATTTTGTCTATCTGCAACAACTTACGCTCGGCAATAGAGAGGCCCTTGACTCATTACTGAAAGAGTTGATGCGCTCTGTTGTTGAGGACCGCAATCGGCTTGCCCAGTACTCCCCTGAAACAAACAATCATGAACTCGCTGACCTTGCCCATCGAATTAAAGGGGGGCACGGTTGGCCCGAGCAGTCTCGCTGTTGGAAGCATGTGAGCACTTGGAAAGTTTATGTCAAATCGATGCCACTCATGACGAAAGGCTATCTGCCCTCGCCGCCTTGGGCAACGCGCTGGATAACTTAGTTCGAGAATTGGAAATGCATTTAGATTAAACCATGGTTGCCGAGCCCAACAAGTCCGCAGCCTTCCGTCAGGAGATCGAGGAATTGAGGCTAAAGTCGCCAGTCTCGCATCTATCAACAAAGTGCTATTGGACGAGAGCCGTGTGCTAAAGGCTAAGATTAACGACCGTAAGGTGGTAGATCTGGCTTCAAGGAAGCCGAATGGATAGGTCAATTTTGCAAGGTTCGCACTTTCCAGGAAGCCCCCACCATTTCATAGATCTGGATCCCTTAATGTCTGTCGCTAAGTCAATCGCCAAACGAATCCAACACATGCCTTTGGGGCGTCCATTTCTCGGAAGGCTTCTCGCGCAATATGGTAGTCGCGCTTCGGCAAACAAAGCGCTCTCTAGACTTGTTCACGCCGGCGCCCTTGAGCGCGTGGTTCGTGGTATCTACATGCGGCCTAAGGCGAGCAGGTACTTTGGCAAGGTACATGCTAGCCCTCTGGCTGTGATGAGATTGATGACTAAGGCAAACGGAGAGACGGTTCAAATACACGGAGCTCAAGCTGTTCGTTTGATGGGATTGAGTACACAGATGCAGATGTCGCCCATTTTTTACACCACCGGGACTACGCGCAAAATCCGCATTGGGAGTGCCATCTTTCGATTACAACACGCACCAAAGGATCGCTTTCAGCACGTAAATACCAAGGTAGGAGTAGCTCTTACGGCTCTGCACTACATCGGCAAAAAAGATTTGTCTTTCGAGGTAGCGTCACATTTTCAAAAAACGCTTAGCAAAGACGAATTCAAAATGCTCCAGGCTTGCCATATGCCAAACTGGATGAGAGCCGTGTTGACTCTTGTGAATATTTGAAGTGCGGCATATGGCTCACGTCATTGCTTGAGGTACCTCTCTGGTGTTTATTGGATCGACCGATTGATCTCCAACCCAAAGCCGTCGATTGTCAGAGGGTGCTGCGCCGAGAGACAAAAGGTGAGCGCAGAACGCGCGTTCACCTCTCACTGGCCGGGTCTATATCTACAGACGTGGCTCCGGATCTCGCGCCCGATTAATTAACGGCGCCTACCCGAGCCACCGGCCTACCAGCTCATCAACCACGGGCCTCAAGATCTGCCGTGACGCTAGTCAAAATGAAGTGCTGGTCTAGAGCATCAAAATCGCAGGTGTTTTCAAACAGTTGGGGTCGATTGCAGCCCATCGCAACAGGCAGAGATCGGCCAGAAGCAGCCGCCTGATGAAGACAGCTTTCCACCCGAAGCGGAATATCACCTAGGGCTTACTGAAGTTTTTACCGAAATAATCTATGACCTCATTGGCCTGCGTATCCTGGCGGAAACGTTTCTGCCCTTCGAAGTCAGTCGAAGGCAGCATGTGGATTATCTGATGATCCGCATAGAGGGACATAACATCATGAGGATTCAACCCTCCGGCGCGCTGTCCCGTAAGCGTGTTAGTCGCCTCAATGGCAGCACCAATCATAACGTCCGCCAGCTGTACTGCAGGACTGGTCCTCGAGTCGACTTGTGTCACTGACTGGAGCTTGAGTGGAAAGGTAAGGCTCGCGATCTCCGATTGGCGAAATGTGACCTCGTCCTTGTGATTAATAAAGCGCAGCAGCAAGTCATGGTAAGTGAGCAGGTTCTTGGACTGATCATGCTCAACCAAGTAGGGGCCATCAGCCATGACTTCCATCCGGCTTATCAGCGATTGCAACACCACAAAAGCGGCGTCAGTGGTGACACCTGATGTGGCGATCGCTTGAAGGCATTCCGGCGCGGCATACTGCGCCAAAGGCCCCAAAGCTTCCGGTAGTTCCTGCCAGCGTGTGGCGCGAGCAGCAGCCACGAGGTCGGTAAGTGCTGCAGGGCTTTTTTCCTTTACTGCGCGCTGAAAACAAACGAGCAACTGCTCAAAGGCTGCCTCTCCAAGAAGAGTGGGGCCCGCCACATAAAGCAGCGACCCGAGCGCGTAGTTCTGCCCATCCTTATAAAAGTCGCATCCGCGCTCGTAGTAGTACGGTTCAACTGCGTAATCCAGAAACATCAGCAGCAGCAGAAAGCGCTTATCACAGACGTAGGTAACGCACTTGTGATGGGTCAGGACATCGCGCATTAACGCCAGAAGCCGTGGGTGATTGGCTGGCCGGCGTGACAGAGCCCGGTACTTGAGCTCTTCCGCTTGTAGCTTAGGAAAATGCTGTTGGATCAAGCGTCTGGCCTGATCATCATCAATGGCAATGGCTGCGGCCCCTTGAAACCTCTGCTCGAGATTTAGCAGGTCAAATCCGGTATAGCCACTTTCGTCGACTCTGAAGCACTCCATATGCAACTCCCCGAGGTCGTAGACAGCACTGGAAGAGCCTGGCTATTCCTCTGTATGTGTCGCCGGGTTACCGATGACGGAAAACAGTTATAGCGGATTAGCCACGTCAGCGACCGCTTGCATAACTGCCGCTTGGGCGGCTCCAGCAATAGCAACAGGCATTGAGCCAAGCCGAAGCTGATTCATCCTTTCAAGGTTCTCCACGATGGTGCGGACGAGGTTCGGATCGTAGTCATCTCTGTCAGCCTCTTCATGGACGCCTTTGTTTAGATACGTCCATACGTTCGATTGCACCGGAACACCTATGACGTCACCAAGCCCCTGAACGACGGCGGGCTTGTCCTGGTGCACAAATGTTCTCGAGTCATCGAGCCGTCTTTTCAAAGCCTCGCAGAGATTTCTCAGATTCGGCTCCGCCCCGCGGCCAGCTAACGGCAGGGTTATTACTCCGAGGTCGTTCTTGCCGAGCCACTTCCAAATCTTGTCCGTAAGCATCTCCAGGGCCTGCCTCGATGCGCCCAGTGCGTTGCGCCAGTCACCAATGTCCAAGGCGGCACGGGCCTGCTCCAAGTAGTTGAAGGTGATCTCGTTACCTTTTACCCGCGGCCGGTGATCCCCGATATGAGGCATGAAGTAGTAGGCCGTCCATTGGCCTTTCTCGACATGGTTCTGCAGATCCTTGATGAATTCGCTGCTATGGCACGTGACGATAATTTGAGTTGCTGCGAAGCGATCACTCTGGAAGATCGCCTCTCTGATGCCTTCACGGTGCTCGGTGTCAATCGCGTTGATCGCATCGTCAAAGATGATCGTCGGAGCCTGAATATGCAGTGCCTTTGCAAGAAGGATTGCAACGCCCAAGCAACGAACATGTCCCTCGCTGAGGACGTGCAACGCATCTACCCTCGTATCTGGGGCAGCGCGAAACGCCAGCCCGATACGCTCTTCTTCGTTGGTCGGCAGATAAAGTGCCGCTAGCTTGTCGCCGTCATGATCGCGTCTGTTGAACTCGTTATAGATCTCCAGAGCGACAGTGTTAATCCCAGCTATGAGCGTACCGGGCAGCTCTGATCTGAACTGCCTGAGCAGCCTCAAGAATTCGTCATAGGCCGCTTTAATGCGTCGACTGAGTACGAGGTGCACTGCCTCTTGCTGCACAGCATCGATGAGCGCTGCATTCGCTTGGTCAAAGTTGGCAATTGTCTGTCTAGCTATGCCGACTTGCCGGGCTACCTCAGCGCGACGTGTTTGAAAACCAGCTACATCTTGCGCTGCCTGAACAAGCCGAGTGCGCTCTTGTGCCAGTGCCGCGCGATCTGCCAGTGCCTGGTTTGTCTGGGTATCGATCCTTTCGCATTCGACTGCTAAGTCGACGATCCTCTGCGCCATCGAAGGCGCATCGCCTTGTTTTACATAGCTCGCTTTCCACCAGGCAGCACGGTGGTCAGCACCCGGAGATGCGAGATATCGCACCCTGTCATCGGCATGATCAGGCTGAGCGCTAACGCGCTGACCGAAGGCAGTTAACAGCCCCCCCAAGCCTCGGGACGCACGTTCCCATTCGCCTCGTACTGCGTTTTTTTCAGCCTGCAGGTTAGCGAGCTCTTGAAGCTGAGCCAGACCGTCACGCGCCTGCACGTATGGGTCACGTACAACGTGATAATCACCATTGATTGGCGTCCCGCAAGCGGGGCAGTTATCGGGCGACAAGGCTTGTAAGCCAAGAACCGCGTTGTACAGATTTTGGAAGGAGGTCTCACCAGTCTTGGCAGTTAGCCTTTTGTCCACATCCTCGAGCAGCTCCTGCTCACGATCCGCAGCCTGATATGCCGCAACCAACGCCTCGCTGCTGACGCCATAGAGACCTGGCGTTGGCCCATCCAGTTGCGCATTGAGGTAATGCAGACGACCTGGAGCGGCATCGCTGCCTATGAGTTCAAGAAGCTGCTGGTACGAGAGGCCGGCAGCATACGCTCCAGCATAGGCAGTCTCCTCTTGCGCGATTGTCTGAACTGCCTGGAGCTCGCCATTTATTGTTGCTTGATCGCGCTGCAGCGCTGCACGCTGCGTTTCGAGCTCCTGCTGTTGGATCGCAACTAGATTGAGCTGCTGGTCCATCGACTCGTTGAAGTTAGTGACGAAGTCATGGAACTGCTCCATACCAAACAGAGCCGCTATCAGATCCTTCTTTTCACCTGCGCTCTTAGATGCGATTCGCGAAAAGTTATCTATGCGGTTTTTCTCAACGAAGCAGAATCGAT
The DNA here is from genome assembly GCF_054668435.1 of Pseudomonas sp. S2_B07. Classification (NCBI taxonomy): domain Bacteria; kingdom Pseudomonadati; phylum Pseudomonadota; class Gammaproteobacteria; order Pseudomonadales; family Pseudomonadaceae; genus Pseudomonas; species Pseudomonas sp. S2_B07. Next base: position 4,385,762 of record NZ_CP162769.1, on the reverse strand, counting down.
AGGCCTCTGAGTCCGCTTGCACTGCCGACACCTGACCTTCCGCGCCTCGTGCCGCGAGGGTGGGGGCTTCATACCTATTTTCGTGAAGGTTCGCGAAATAGCGTTGAGCAGGGATTCGCTTAGCCGACGCCTCATCTACGGCCCCCAAGAGTGCCAGCTCTAACGCTTCGCAGAGGCTCGTTTTGCCGCTGCCATTAGGGCCGTAGAACATGGTAATTCGCTGAGGAAAATTGAACGTCTCAGCCACTCGGAAGCCACGAAAAGGGCCGACGGTAAGACTATGCAGTGCGCTCCATGCCCACTCACCAACAGTAACCGCTCCCGCAACTGCGGGAGGTGTGAAGTCGGTTTGGAGCAGAGACTCTTTAGCCTTGGCAGCCAATAGCACCGATCGGCGGCTCATAGCGCGCGAGTGTGCGGCCACGGTGTCGAAATCTTGGTCGACCAGATTTGCAAACCGTCGAGTGTCTTCGGTAGCACCGCGTTCTGGAAGATGAAGCCAAGTTAGGAATTGCTGGTAGTCATGCCGAGCCGAACTCATATTGTTTACCTCCTGTAAACGTACCGTGGTCAACATCCAGTCGCTGCGAAAATTCCACCTCCATCTTCTGATGCCGAAATCGAATTGGCAACAGCGTCGGACTCAATAAACCCAAGCGCCTTCAGGGGCTAAGTGCTTGATGTCGAGGTAGCGCGATCGAAATCAAAGCCCCCGCAGGCTGGCTTCGGTGATAGCAACATTGAATTGATCCGCAGAGGCGCCATGCATGATCACAATCCGAATGCATCGCTGCCAAACTGTTTGCCTATGAGGTTGACGATAACTGCGAGGAAACCTGAGCCGAAGGCATAAATATGTTCCATAACCCCAATGCCTTGCACCTGTGCCAGAGGAGCTAATTCCCTCAGAGGAATGGGAGCTTAAGAACAGCAGTGACCTACCAGACCGCTTTCCTAGGGCCCATACCATCTTGCACAAGCCCGGTGGGCATGCTCTTAGCCTGGAATGGAATCCAAGCTACATCAGAGTTATAGCTGCATGTCGTGAAGGGCTACTTCTGGCCGTTTTCTGCCTGTCACCACAACCAGCTGTTGGTCAGCTCTATCTGGAGCCTCAGGATCGCAACGATCCTAAAGAGTGGGCTTGGCCTGACATCAACCGCACCATCTCAAGCGATCTTTAATCATCTATGCTTGGATGACCCATTACCGCCGAGCGCTGTCAGATGAACGAGCCTACTGAATTTATTTATTACACCACGGCATTTGGTCAATGCCGGCGTGATCTTCAAGAGAAGCCTATGAATTTCAATCATATGGAGTGTCTTATGTGCGGAGACATACCCTTGGCAAAAGCATCGGTAGAATTATGTACTCTCGCCGACGAAGTAAAAAAACAAAATCAGAAAAGTCTTGACTGAATATTTCTGGCCGACTGCCGCCCGCAGCGAAGGGCTGCTATGGGTCCAGGCTGTGTGAAAACGCACTGAATACATCGAAAACTGAGAATTACGGGTGTTGGCTGCGAAACCAGCAGACGGAAGCGCGAATTGCCCTAGTCAGCTACAAAGGTGTTCGTAAATGCCGTTTGGGCCGCGTCAGCGGTCCAAACGGCTACTTACGGGCGAGCAAGCGGCTGGATTTATGCCCTGATCGCCTCAAGCAGTCCTGCGATACCGAAGATGCTCATCATTCGTTTGAGGTTGTAAGCCAGCACATGAAGGCTCATCTCAATGCTCACCCTCGGCAGGGTTTTGGTCAGGAAATGGGTACTTCCCATCCAGTATTTGAGCTTTCCAAACGGATGTTCAACAGTCTGTCGGCGACGCCTCATCATCGTTGGATCACTTTCCAGTCGTGCCTGCATCGCATCGACTACGGCTTCATGTTCCCAGCGCTTTACCCGGCGCTCCTTACCCGTCGTACACTGCTTCTGCATTGCGCAGGACTGGCAACCCGAGAACCAATAACAGTGCAGTAGCATGCCGTCTTCCACCGAAGAATGCCGCCGGGTCAGTAACTGTCCCGCAGGGCATCGATACTCGTCCGATGCAGCAACGTAGATGAAGTCCTGCTTACCAAATCGGCCTTCGGCTTTGCTGCCTGATGTCAGGGGTTTCGGTACGAAGGTGGTGATGCCCGCCTGTTCGCAGGCAAGGATTTCCAGCCCTTTGCAATAGCCTCGGTCGGCTACCACCGTCAGCGACTCAGCGCCGATCTCTTCACGCGCTTGGTTCGCCATATTGCTGAGTTGCGCCCGGTCATTACCAACGTTGGTCACCTCATGAGCAATGATCAGATGGTGTTTGTCGTCAACAGCTGTTTGTACGTTGTAGCCAACCGTTCCGGTGCCTCGGCCGCTCGTGGCCATTGAGCGTGCATCCGGATCGGTGAGAGAGATTTGCTGGTCTGGACTTTCGTGAAGCTGCGCCTCGATTTCCTTGAGTTTCTGCATCTGCTTTTTTCAGCGTTTCTATCTTTTCTTTAAGCCGCTCTGCTTTGGCCTCGGCCACTTCGGGCGTTGCCCGATCCGCCGAATCCATCGCCGCCAGATATCGATCAATGCTCTGTTCGATCTGCTGCATGCGTGCCTTCACTTTACCTTGGGTGAAGTTGCGATCGCGATTATTGACGGCTTTGAATTTGCTGCCGTCGATGGCGATGATCGATTGGGAGAAGAGATTGAGGTTGCGACAAAGCACCACAAATTGCCGGCAGACACTGCGAATAGCCTTGCCGTTGTCCTTGCGAAAGTCGGCGATGGTTTTGAAATCTGGAACCAAACGGCCCGTCAGCCACATCAACTCGACGTTACGCTGGGCCTCACGCTCAAGCCGGCGAGTGGACTGAATCCGATTGAGATAGCCGTAGATATAGATCTTCAGCAAGATCGCTGGGTGGTAGGCCGGACGACCCGTTGCAGCAGGATCGACACCCTCAAACCCAAGTGCACCCAGGTCGAGTTCATCGACGAAAACGTCGACCACTCGCACTGGATTTTCTTCAGCTACGTAATCGTCCAGGCACTCAGGCAGCAACGTGACTTGCGTCCGAGCCTCACCTTCAATGAATCGCTTCATGATCGCCCCCGATACGATCTAGACGATCAGAAGGTTAGACAATCACTGGCGTTTTCACACAGCCTGGGTCGGTTTCAGCCGGTCGTGGCAGTCAGACATCGGCAAAGTGCGGCGATTCGAAGCTCGCTGCTGAACTCACGTTCGCCGGCACATTCTGATCCTTAATACCGCCGCCAACGCACCTGGCCGAACCAATGGAACAAGCGAAGGCGACGCTGGCGATGCGACATCTGGCGGAACAGATCAAGTGTTGCTTGTGTCACTCGATCACGACATAGAACGGCTCCGACTTCCCGTACAGACGGTTATCGCTCTTGCCTATCAGGAATGCCTCCACGAAGTGCACCCCGCGATAGGCTAAATCCTCTTCACGCGAAAAGCCCGAGTCACTGGCATAGAAATCACCGCGTAGTGAGTTGGCGTCATATGCCGCCAGGTCGGTGTTCGTCACGCGCCACTGCACTTTGAACGATGAGGTGAACGGCAGGCCGACGGAGTTGGATGCCGTGAAGCGGATCGAGTTGCCCTTCGGCAGCGGTTGCAGGGTCGTCACTGAGCCCAGACGCCTGCCTTTTTGCTCGGTCAAGAGCTCGGCGGACACCTTGACGTGGTACGACTGCGACGCGGTGCGCCACTTGGGGCGCTGGACATATGGTAGCCGGGTGATGCGCTCTGGCAGTGCTGCGCGGCCACGCTCGATGACACGCTGGACCAAATCCTTGTACTGGCCTGCCAAAACCAGTGCATCGCTCCTCGACACGTTCTCGCTGAGCCGCGCAGATTCCTTGGCCTCGCTGGCTGCGAAGCTGTCGCCGAAGACGCGCTGCCACTTGCCTATAGACTCGTCGCGGTCAGCCTCGCCGAAGGCTTCGTCGATCCACGTGCGGTAAAGGTTGATCTTCTCGCGGAAGTTGCCGTATTTCGTTTGATCCCAGGCGCGGCTCTGGATGTGACCACAGCACTGGATTTCGGATGACAGGAACAGTGGGGTGCGCCTGCAGGTAGTCATCCAGCCGGCCCATCAAGGTCTTCAGGCAGGTTGGTGTGTCCGCGAAGGCCGCCGTGTCCTTGTCCGAATCGTAGATGTGCATACCCACCAGCGTCGTGAACAGGAACGACGGGCAGGTGAAGTTAGTCTTGATGTCGCGAAGGTACTTCAGCAGTCGCGTGACCTTCTTGAGGTCATTACCGCCCGCTAAGCCGTTCCTGCCAACCACCCAGTCCGTGTACTCCAGCGCGGCGGTCGTCTCGAACTCGTTGGTGGTCCGGTTGCAGACCTCGTATGTGTTCGACCACAGGCGGCCTTTGACGCACGGCGCGATGTCGATGCGGCGTTCGCCCACGTACTCGATGGTCACGCAGTGCGAATACCGGTGCACCTTGTCCTTGTAGGTGCTATGGCCGTCAAAGATGGCGCCCAGCTTGTTGACGTAGTCCTTGGCTTCCCAGCCCTCGACGGGTTCCACGATAACCAACAGGTCGGCATCAAACTCGCCGCCCACGCGCGGCTTGATGATGGTGCCGTGGGCCCATGAACCGTGAGCGTCGAAATCGAGAATCTTCGGCCCCCAACTGGAGGTCTCGATCGCTTTTTGAACCGCTTCGACGCTGGCGCCCAGCTGGCTCACCCGCGTGTCGTTGAGGTTGACCTCGCTACTGAGGAAGGTCTTGAACTGATCGACCAGCTTCATTCCTTAGCCTCCCCTACGAGCGCCTTCTCGGCCTTGCGCACGAGATCCTCTGCCGCGTGGTGGGCCTCGTCCTCGTTCGCAGACCGAAAGATGGAGTAGACCCAGTCGAAGACCAGCGGGCTGCGCTCGCGATGCTGGTAGATGGAGTCCTGCAAGGCGCGCGATTCGGCCGTGAGGGCCGCCGCATCGGCACCACCAAGGGCCTTAGTCCAGATTTTGTCCCACTCGCCGTTGAGGTTTGTCAGCGAAATCGCGGCGCTGGCCTGTTGCATGCGCTCCCGCAGTGCCCACGTCAGCATAGGCAGGAACGGCACCACCAAGGTCATGATGAGATCGGGAAACTGCAGCCCCTTATACAAGCCTACGTACAGCAGCGCCACACCGAACAGGAGGGTGAGCGTCAGCAGCCAGCCTTCGTACCGGCGTCTGAGCCGCGCGTCGTAGTTAATGTTTGTGCGCTGGCCAATCAGCCGGGCCAAGTGCAGGGGCAAACGGCCGACACACACCTCGTACCAGGCCTGGAAGTGCGCCTCGCGCTTCTTGGACAGTGGCTTGGCCGACAGCCTACGCACGTCTTCATGTTCCACCTGCACGCCCGTCACGAAGCGGTTCCAAGGTAGACCGAAGACGTCTGTATCGAACTGCTCCTGCAGCTTGGCGCCGCGCTTGAGCCGATCCTTTTGGATACGGTCGAACAACGCCGTCTCCATCACCAGTAAGATCAAGTTGGCCAAGGCCAGGTAGGGCCGGATCTCGGGGATCTGGGGCCCAACCCAAACACCAATTACCGGTAAGATGATCGATACCAGTACCAACAGACCCTGGGTTACCTTGGCTGCACGGTAGTTGCGGTGGCGGGCCCGCAATAGGCCCCGATTTACGTCCGACGCCTGCTGCGTCGGGATATCGTTCGAAGGCTGCTCATTGATCCCCCAGAGTGTGTTTTTTGTTCTGCAACGCCTATGTTGCAGCCATCTCGCGTATTTTGTGGCGCCTGCTGAAATTACAACTGAAAAGCGCCTTCCTTTCTAGTCCTCCCATCGTGTTGCTATAGGCTATAGTTGTGCCCGACGGTGGTCGCCTTGCTCATCGCAGATTGAAGGGAAGACTTCATGACAGTTAATTGGAGTGGGATAGGCTCAAAACACCGACTGTCCGTAACTGCCACTTCTCGACGGCTTGCGTCACCACATCATGGCTAAGCCTAGGCACCTCTCACGAGCGCCCATCCGCGAAGCGCTCATCGACATCCAGTTTTCGCCAGCAGCGGATCTGGAGAGTGTTGCCGCATTTGCGCATGAAGCTGCGGGTCTTTTGGGTAGCATCTCCGATCTTTGGGAAACGACACTTGAACTGACGATAGGGGTCGATGGGGCACAGCAATCCAACACGGGCACCTGCGTCGGAAAACGAATTGACTTCCCAGGCTTGAACCATGTATTGCAGCTTCGCACAACCGGCTTCACCTTTAGCCGCCTACCCCCATACGAGACATGGGAGGCGATGAGCGAGCATGCCCTTAAAATAGGGTTTCGCTATCTCGCCGCTGTCCGTCCTGAACACGTTGTACGCTTGGCTGTGCGGTACATAAATACCTTACAAATTCCGCTCCCTGTGGCGACGTTCAAAGACTATCTAACTTGCCCGCCACAAATCCCCTCTGAACTTCCCCAGGGGTTGGCCAGTTTCCTGAGTCGGGTGGGGATCGCCGTCCCAGAATACGGCGACGTTGGGGTCGTCACCCAAGTGCTGGAAGGCATGACCCCAGAAGGCAACGCGTTAAGCATCTTGCTTGATATTGATGTTTCACATCTGTGCAAGCTAGACGGGCCCGAAACCGACAAGATCAGGGAAGTACTTGATCGGCTCAGAACTTTCAAGAACGATGCATTTTTCGGTTTTCTCGAAGAGAAGACTCTGGAGCAGTACACATGAGTGTGGCAATCGCTTATCAAGACACACTGTCTTTGGCTGAAACGCCTGGTGCTAGTAATGAGGCCAGAAAAGTCGAGCAAAACCATGCCGTAGCATTCTACAAAGTGAAGGCAACTACTGCCGGCGTATCTGCCATCTATAGTGAGCTAATGTCGCTCGTCGCTGAGAGAGTTGAGGAGGTGTCTGGTGCTACGTTAGTGAAAGCACTGGAGTTCGCTGCCACCCTGCCTTCTGATGTGGCGCTGCCTGAGGTGTCCATCGATCCAGATGGAGAGCTGGCGTTTGACTGGGTCAAAGAAGACGGCCTGCTCTCGGTCAGCATTGGAAGCACAGGGAGATTGACTTATGCTGCGCGGCTGGAAAATCTTCCTACCTCTGACACGGTTCCGCTGGCTGGTTGGCCGTCTTCTTCGCTTGGTGAAGCGCTCGGGAGCTTCCGGCACTCTCCTGCCTGACCCACCGCCTCGAATTGTTCCACCTTCTTCTGTATCTCGATTCATTTACGATTCGAGTCAGATACATAAGACCACAGGCAAACCAAAACCAGGGGCATTCTTGCCTGAATACTTCCAAGAGCGACACGAAACATCAGTGTGTCATCTGGACGGATGCGCGGACAACCGGGTGTGGGAATTGGCTGCGACGCGGCGGGCAGACAAAACACTGAAAGCCCGTGCGGACTTTCTTGTGGCGTATGCCATCGACCAATCACTCTCGTGCGTCTCGGCGCCAGAGGATGGGTTCTACGAACATGCGGTTCTTATCGACTGGCCGACCGATAAGGAAGGGCAAAAACGAATAGCCGTCGACCTTGCATTCAAAAATGGGTCGTGCAAGTTCCCATCCTAATGGTGCCGATACTTCTGCTAATTCGGGGTCGCTCTACATCTAGGGCGCGACAAACATCGATGAAAATGGAAGGATCAGAATCGTCCGCCGCCAGTTGGCGATTCGCGCCTTGTGACGGCCTTTCCTGTGAAATTAACCTCAGCTAGTCTTCCCACTCCATTATTCAAGGACGATAGCCATGTCTTCAGAGACGCACATCACCACGGCTGACGCTCTCACACTGCTGCTGCACAACCAGCACGCCCTAGGTGCAGCGATAGAAGAGATAACCAAGTGGCTCGCTGAAAATGGAGTGGTGAGTGTGGCCGCTAACGCAATTGGGGCAATGGAAACGTTGGACGCAAACGCTCAAGCCATCACAGATGCAATTATGCTGTTGGCGCCGACGTCGAATTGACCCACTTGCCGAGATATCATTGACCCGGTCAGACTCCTCGCCAACCACTATCTTAACTGGGGTTGTGCCGATTTAAAGGTGGTGTAGTCTTGCGTCATCACGCGGGCCAATTCGGCATTGGCGTCAACAGGTTGAGATTAGCAAGTCAACTTAGCGAGCTAAGTCAATGAGCTACAGTTCTAGCCGGCGCCTCTCTTTCACGACGGTCCGTTTATAATTTCTCTGATCGGTACCAAAGGGAGCGATTTGTAACATGACAATGGTCCACGAACGTACCCGCAGCGTTATCCAAACAGAAGCATTTCTGCGCGATATTGCCCGAGACTTCACCTTGCCTGAGAAGGTGCGGCTTCGGGCCGAGGGTCTTCTGCGGCACTACCCCGCGCGCGGTGACATATGGCTTGCTGGCAAGCTAGAGGAGCATCGGAGGGCCGAGTTATCTCGGCTTGACGAAAAATTCGGACCGCTACCGCCCGTATTAGGAAATTGGTTGGCTGTAGAGCCTTTGTTCTGTGACGACTCAAACTCAGATTGATGATGCTCTGCAAACGGTGGAACTGACGAAAGTCTAACTACCCACCACGACGGTCATTTCCGATCAATCGGGAAAGGCATGAGTTCGGCTCTGCCTCGCCTCGCGCTATGCTCTATTTGTATACGGCCCAACTTGAACAGGAAGCGCCCATATGCAGCGCGTAAACGAATTATCCCCCATAGACTCGATTGACCCACTCTCTGTGGGTTTGCCGACGGAGTCGCTGCAATGCGCTTGGGAGACGTCGCTGGAAAACATCATTCAGGCCCGCACGGAACTGGCCATTCTAGAGCACGTTTCAATCGCCCGGGGTTTTGCATGGGGCGTCTATGCAGGTGCGCTGGTTGACCATACGGATTTCACTTCGATGGGCGCGAAAATCATCTTGGCTCACCAAAAGGCCTTAGATAAACGCAAAAACACCATCATCGAGAGCAGTGGACTGTAGTTCAGTAGAATCCATGCATGGTTGTGAATGAGAAGAGAATCTAGAGCTTTAGGATTAAAGTAAAAAAATTTTGTCATTGCGGGTGTTTTATGCGTTTAGAGGAAAGATTACTTTCCTTTAACGCTGATACTTAAGTGCAGCGTGGAGAAGCGATGCATCAGCAAGCGCGCGATGAGCCGCGTCGTCATTAGGTTTCTCACTATAACGAGCAGTCGGAGTCGCCCCATAGCTGACTGTGGCAACAGGCAAAATCGGCAATTTCCGGCCGGTAGTGAAAAACATCCGCTTGCCTCTGTAAAAATGTGCCATGTCATATCCTCATCAGACCGGACCTCCCCACCTGAGGGCAAAAAGGACGCGACGAACTTGATTAGCCCCCGCTTCAATTTCGCAGAGCATGATCGGCGCAGTCCCACCGAGCGCTTTATTCGGTGTCGACATCCAAACTGTGGCAATCATTTGTGTCTCAAATATCTCCTCGGCCAAGTGACTGACCGTAGCAATTCTGTCCAAACGCTCGGAGGCGATAGGGTCAAGGTTCTTTCGCTCTCGCCGCCGTCTTTCAAGCGTCGATACTGAGGCATTGAACAGCGTTTCGAGTTGGCGTTTTTGAAGATCAAAGGCCAAGCGAAATGCAGGGATGAGCTCAGCAGGAAAACCTACTTTTATGTTGTGTAGCCTCTCCGAATCCTTCAGCGACGCTTGATGGGCAGTGAATCGCCAAAAGAGAGCGATCCCAGCCTCTCGGGATAATTGTTTCTTTTTTGCCGGCTGTCTAGCCTCCCCTGAAGTGTCCATCAACACGCCCTCCAAATGATTTCTTCCCTCAATATAATATGACTTTCTCGTCTCAACGAGGAACTGACATTGAGCAATAAAAAAGTCCGAAGTGAGGTTAGGAGATCAGACGCTCAGCCCCCATACGTATCAATGACCCAGAGTCGGATTGGCCATTAGCGAGCCCCTTGATACCGATACTGTTAATTGATAAATGATCACTGGAGCGGCTCTGTCTGTTTGTTGACTCTTCGTTCTGCGAATGAGCTAACGAGCACACATCAACAGGCGCAGCGAAACTCAGCTTATGGTCTCAGAACACTCGTTTTCGTCACCATAATAGCCCTCTCCTTTGGCACGCTCATTCTTCCAGTACTGAATAAGCTCCTCGACGCTTTCACAGTCATGGGATTCGAGTTCCCAAAAATCGGATCGCCGCCAATCATCGAACGCCTGCTCTTGGAGAGTGGTCGCAACATCCGGATAGGCCATGTGAGGGTCAATCAATTCCTCGTGACCCTCGCCGCCATTCAGCCACTCGTAACTGTACTCATTGGGCAGATTGCAAAAACGCCACCATCCGCGGTATGTCTCGGCAGATCGACGAACGCAATCAGAGCGAAAATCCATCTCGTCCTTTTCTGACCAGGTGCCCTTTTCAATTTCGGAGTTGCGTTCTGCATCGCGATCCAGGAAAAATATTTCGTGCATTTGAGGATCATGTGTCGCCCAATCATAAAACTCACAGCCGATGCCTGACTGCCCCCATCGCAAAACCGTGCTTACCACCCCAGCCTTCGTCAAGCCAAACACCCATTCATATTCGCGTAAAAAGTTCGGATTATTAGAGGTCTTTCCCTCACAGGCGAAGGCAAATTTGTCCCGATGTTTACGCCAAAACTCATCTAGCTGGTCGAGTGTTCGCAAGCGGACAAAAAACGTTCCGCCTTCAAGCAACGTACACTCCGGTAATTCAATGTAGACGGGCAATTGTGATGACTTCGTTTTCATAGACGTATCAATCTCGCAAATGCCACACGCCCGCTGCCGTTTGGCTTGCCCCTTTTAACAGTCTTTCAAAGCCCCTAGCGTCCCCAGCAGCAGTAGGTATTGCGTCGAAACTTTGTAGTAGAGAAGTAATGTGCTGTGAACAAGGCTGGTCGTGAGTAAAGCGGGTTTTCATCTGGTGGATCCTCAGCTTCCCATAATGAATCGAGGTGTTATCGAAACTCATCATGCTCCTTCGAATGAGGACCGAAATGTCCGGCAAACGTAATCTTCGCGGGCGTGGACTGATCATGTGTACAACGAAAGTTCAAGAACACGGATGACACCAGCCGAATCTCATCGGTAAAAGATGCCACTCACTCAGTAAAAATCAGCATGAAATGACGAATTATACTGTATGCAGTATAGAACAAAACAGCTTTGACCGGCCTTATCGTTCCTTTTGCGAGCAGCACTCATGCGATTGGAATTCAAGCGGGCCATTGGCACCTCCATCAAGTCATATCGACTAAAGAGGGATATTCCCCAAGAAAGCTTAGGTCCAAGCCAGCCATACATAAGCAACCTCGAAGCAGGAAGAGGCAGTGCGTCGATCGACAAAATCGAGCAGATGGCAGATGTTCTCGGGGTTCATCCCATGAGTATAATTTTCGCGGGTTACCTCACATCACACGAGGATGCCAACAAGGAGCAGTTGTTTGAAAGGATTCGAATTGAGCTAGCTGAGATCGGGCTCTAACTGATCTTATGGGCCGCAGTACACGCCAGCCGGCGGCTGACTGAATTCTATGGAGATAGCCTTTTATACAGATCTTTAGCAACGCCGCCAGATAATAGGCCGGATGATCAGCAGCAGCAGCAGCGGGTCAACGCCTTCAACCCCACGTACAACCAACTCGAGTAAATGGACGAAAAATTCGACCACTCAGACCGGATTTTCTTCAGTTACTTAATCGCTTCTGAATGAAATCGCGTGCCCTCTGACCGTCATGGACTAACCTCCACCTCTGAAGAATGCTCAAATGAGGGGTTGCCATGGGATTGCAGTGAGGCAGATTGGCACTCACTCACTCGTTCATGAGTAAGAAAATACCGGTACGTAAAAAAAGCTAGATTAGGTAAGTGACTGATTTATGGAAGATAAAGCTCATGTAACTGTTAGCAAGGCTCCGAAAATCATCGGTTTGGGTACGTATCCTAGCTGCGCACCGAATCCAAGGGCGTTCAATTGCGTAACGTCTGGCTGAGAGTTCTGAGAGCCCTCGGGACTTGCATCCACTACCGGGGACCAACAAATCGGAGCTGAGGGATACTTATCCCTCAGCTCCAGTGTTGGACGAAGAATTACTCGACGTGAATTATAATTTGGGTTCGGCGATTAGGCGCAAGACACGCAACTACCTGCGGCGACTTCGCTCCAGGGCAAAACACCAGAGGTTCAGCGGAACCACGGCCATCTACCTCTATTTGGGAGCCTTTCACGCCATGCTCCATCAGATAGCTGCGCACAGAGTTAGCGCGCTGCAACGACAGTTTGTTGTTGGAGGCTGTGCTACCGAAGCGATCGGTGTAGCCAATGATGCTGATGCTAATCAATTTCGCCTCATTCAGTTCGCTGATCAGTTGATCCAACTTAACGCGGCCCTCCGAGCGCAGCAGCGCACTATCGAAGCTGAAGGTGGCGTCAGCAGCCAGGTCAATTTTTTTGACGTTGGTCGCTGCGGTAGTCATTTGCTGAGCCGGAGCTGGCGGCTGCAAGCAATCTGCCGGCAGGTAGAAGAATGACTGCGCAACCATGTTTTTGTCGAACAACACCTTATATTGGCAAATCTTGTCAGGCTGACCATTTGGCTGACGGAACTTGAAGATATAGTCCCACTCGCGAACACCGAACATACCCTCGTTGAACTGCGGATGGCCAACCAACTCCATCACCTGCTTCTTGCTCATTCCAGGTCCCATCTTGCCCAAGTTCTCTAGGTTGACGTAGTAGCCTTCGGGCATGGACGCATCCTTCATTGCCGGGTAAATCGGCTGTTCGCTCTTTCCGGCATCATCGACCTTGCTAACTGAACTGCACGCTGTCAACGCCGCCATGGTAACTACTGCTATAGCGAAACGCAGGCCACCCACGGAAAACTGCTTGTACATATTAAATACCTCGAAACTTTTGGTTAGGGAGCCGGTTCGATCCGGCCCCCGTCTCTAAATTAGATTCTGATTACCACTGGTAACCCACACCTACCGACACACCGAATTCACCTTGGGAATCCGTAGTACCAGCCAGCTTGGTGACCCATTTGCCGTTGTCGGAAATTCGCGACACGCCGACCGCCAAGGCTTGCTGACCGCGATAGTTGCCCATGCCCACGGAGGCCATGCTGGCACCCGGGCTGTAGGGTTGCGGCAGAGCTGCCGCAGCCATGGCACCGGCTATACCAGCACTGAGGATGTCATCCTGTTTGTTCAGATCGCGCTTCAGGTCCGAGTAAACATTGTTGATGCTGTTGCTGATGTCACCTGTAGCCTTGTTCAGCTGACGGAGGTTTACTGCATCGGTGTCAGCCGTGCCGTCCGCCACATTAGTAACCTGACGCTCGGCGCCGGCACTGCCCATCGAGACACTATTGACGCGGTCAGCCACCGAGTTGTTACCCAGCGCCACCGAGTTTTTAGCGGTCGCCCGAGCATTGCTGCCGAGGGCGGTGCTGTTATCAGCCGAGGCCACCGCTCCGGCGCCGCCAGCGGTAGAGTCCTTACCGGTGGGCTTAGGCTTTGGAAGGTTACTGGTATTGTTCGTCTGGAACATGCCGTCGGTGCCATTCTGAATCTTTGTTACATCGCCCTCGACTTTGGTGACGCGGTTGTCAACGTTCGTAACCGTGTCATTGATCTGCTTGACCGTGTTATCGGTGTAGTTCTTCGACTCTGCGACCGCGCCATCAAGCTGACGAAGGTTCACCGCGTCAGTCGCTTCCTTACCGTCAGCGACATTGCTAATCGTGCGAGTCTCGCCCGTGGCGGCATTGCCAACAGAGACCGTGCCGACGCTGTTGTTGGTCACGTTGGAGTACTTTCCTTCGTAGGTTTCCGCGCCGCGGCCGTTGTCGCTGGAGCCTTGGCCCAATGCCACGCTACCGTCAGCTCTGGCAGTCGCACCGTCTCCCATGGCCACAGAACCCTTACCGCTGGCTTTTGCATCCGGACCTACCGCTACCGAATTCTCGCCGCTGGCTACCGAGTCGGCCTTGGTGGAATTAGAGTGGAAGTACTTGATGCCACCACCATTGCTGATGTTGGTGAAGCCGCCTTCGATAGTAGTGACGCGATTATCGATATTGGTAACCTTCTCGTTGGTCTCATTGAGCTGCGACATGTTCACCGCATCGCTGTCAGCCTCACCGCGGGCTACGTTGGTGATCTTGGTGCCGCCGGTTTTGGTCACACTGTTGTAGGTGTTACCACCCAGGGTGATGTTGTTGTAGTCGATGCTACCGTCGATATTGGTGTTGTACTTTACCGAGCCCTTGTCCAGGTTATCGACACTGTTGTTCAGACCATCGATCGCCGAGTTCGTAGCGAACAGCTGCGAGCCATTCACAGCGTCGGTGCTGCCTGCACTCAGACGACCAGCCGCAACGTTGGTGAGGGTCCGCTCGTTGCCGACGGAACCGACGCTCACGGTGCTCAGCGGGTTGGTGCCGGCGAAGGCGTAGTCGGTACCTGCGATCTTCACGCCCGAAGTGCCAACGGCAGCTGCAGTTTCCGAACCCGCGCCCAGAGCGATATCGTTGGCATTGTTCGCTTTGGCCTCACGACCCAGTGCCAGGCTGCTCTCTCCCTTGGACAGCGCGTTGTAACCCACTGCCGTGCTGCCCTGGCCTTCGGCCGAGGAGTCGCTCACGGCCAGACCGGCTTCGTTGGTACGGGCATAACGGATGCCCACGCCATGGATATCGGTGTAGCTTTTACTGGTATCGCCAGCAATGTTCTTGATCGTATTGTCGATGTTATTGACGCTGGTGTTGGTCTCATTGAGCTGCGACATGTTCACCGCATCGCTGTCATCCACACCACGGGCTACGTTGGTGATCTTGGTGCCGCCGGTTTTGGTCACACTGTTGTAGGTGTTACCACCCAGGGTGATGTTGTTGTAATCGATGCTACCGTCGATATTGGTGTCGTACTTTACCGAGCCCTTGTCCAGGTTATCGACACTGTTGTTCAGACCATCGATCGCCGAGTTCGTAGCGAACAGCTGCGAGCCATTCACAGCGTCGGTGCTGCCTGCACTCAGACGACCAGCCGCAACGTTGGTGAGGGTCCGCTCGTTGCCGACGGAACCGACGCTCACGGTGCTCAGCGGGTTGGTGCCGGCGAAGGCGTAGTCGGTACCTGCGATCTTCACGCCCGAAGTGCCAACGGCAGCTGCAGTTTCCGAACCCGCGCCCAGAGCGATATCGTTGGCATTGTTCGCTTTGGCCTCACGACCCAGTGCCAGGCTGCTCTCTCCCTTGGACAGCGCGTTGTAACCCACTGCCGTGCTGCCCTGGCCTTCGGCCGAGGAGTCGCTCACGGCCAGACCGGCTTCGTTGGTACGGGCATAACGGATGCCCACGCCATGGATATCGGTGTAGCTTTTACTGGTATCGCCAGCAATGTTCTTGATCGTATTGTCGATGTTATTGACGCTGGTGTTGGTCTCATTGAGCTGCGACATGTTCACCGCATCGCTGTCATCCACACCACGGGCTACGTTGGTGATCTTGGTGCCGCCGGTTTTGGTCACACTGTTGTAGGTGTTACCACCCAGGGTGATGTTGTTGTAATCGATGCTACCGTCGATATTGGTGTCGTACTTTACCGAGCCCTTGTCCAGGTTATCGACACTGTTGTTCAGACCATCGATCGCCGAGTTCGTAGCGAACAGCTGCGAGCCATTCACAGCGTCGGTGCTGCCTGCACTCAGACGACCAGCCGCAACGTTGGTGAGGGTCCGCTCGTTGCCGACGGAACCGACGCTCACGGTGCTCAGCGGGTTGGTGCCGGCGAAGGCGTAGTCGGTACCTGCGATCTTCACGCCCGAAGTGCCAACGGCAGCTGCAGTTTCCGAACCCGCGCCCAGAGCGATATCGTTGGCATTGTTCGCTTTGGCCTCACGACCCAGTGCCAGGCTGCTCTCTCCCTTGGACAGCGCGTTGTAACCCACTGCCGTGCTGCCCTGGCCTTCGGCCGAGGAGTCGCTCACGGCCAGACCGGCTTCGTTGGTACGGGCATAACGGATGCCCACGCCATGGATATCGGTGTAGCTTTTACTGGTATCGCCAGCAATGTTCTTGATCGTATTGTCGATGTTATTGACGCTGGTGTTGGTCTCATTGAGCTGCGACATGTTCACCGCATCGCTGTCATCCACACCACGGGCTACGTTGGTGATCTTGGTGCCGCCGGTTTTGGTCACACTGTTGTAGGTGTTACCACCCAGGGTGATGTTGTTGTAATCGATGCTACCGTCGATATTGGTGTCGTACTTTACCGAGCCCTTGTCCAGGTTATCGACACTGTTGTTCAGACCATCGATCGCCGAGTTCGTAGCGAACAGCTGCGAGCCATTCACAGCGTCGGTGCTGCCTGCACTCAGACGACCAGCCGCAACGTTGGTGAGGGTCCGCTCGTTGCCGACGGAACCGACGCTCACGGTGCTCAGCGGGTTGGTGCCGGCGAAGGCGTAGTCGGTACCTGCGATCTTCACGCCCGAAGTGCCAACGGCAGCTGCAGTTTCCGAACCCGCGCCCAGAGCGATATCGTTGGCATTGTTCGCTTTGGCCTCACGACCCAGTGCCAGGCTGCTCTCTCCCTTGGACAGCGCGTTGTAACCCACTGCCGTGCTGCCCTGGCCTTCGGCCGAGGAGTCGCTCACGGCCAGACCGGCTTCGTTGGTACGGGCATAACGGATGCCCACGCCATGGATATCGGTGTAGCTTTTACTGGTATCGCCAGCAATGTTCTTGATCGTATTGTCGATGTTATTGACGCTGGTGTTGGTCTCATTGAGCTGCGACATGTTCACCGCATCGCTGTCATCCACACCACGGGCTACGTTGGTGATCTTGGTGCCGCCGGTTTTGGTCACACTGTTGTAGGTGTTACCACCCAGGGTGATGTTGTTGTAGTTGACGCTACCGTCGATATTGGTGTCGTACTTCACCGAGATATCGGCCACCTTATTCAGCTGGCTGACATTCACCGCATCAGTGTCGGTGGTGCCTGCGGTCAGACCGGTGATCTTGCCCGAGTCGTTATCGTTGATGGTGACGTTGCCAAACTTTGGTGCATCAGCCATCTGAAGCTTAATCTCGCCTGTCACCGGATCAGCCTCGGTCTTCAGGTTGTTACCTGAATAGGTACCAGCAGTGACAGCCTTTCCAACGATGCCGAGGGTCTCACCCAGATTCTTGGCGACGCTACCAGCGTTGCCCAAAAAGGTAAGGGAAGTATCAGCTAACGACTTCAGCTGGGCGACGTTTACGGCGTCTGTATCATCCAAGCCGGCAGCCAAGTGGGTGATTTGCCGTGTATCAGTGGTATTACCGATGCTGACTGCCGCTTGGGTGGATTTCCACACATTGCTAGCGCTAGTAGAGGCCATTCCGGTTTTCGGGTCCAGCCCAGCGCGCGCAGCAATATCCGATATTGCATTCACACCGAGCGCAACACCACCTACCTGGTTGGCCTTTGCACCCACACCGATGGCGATACCGGAATTAGCGGTAGCCGAGGCATTGACCCCTATGGCCATTGCTTTCTGAGCGCTAGCCAAAGAATTAGAACCAATAGCAGCAGCTTGTGTAGCACTTGCGGTCGCCCCTGGGGTACCCACCGCGCCCGAGCCCCCAATAGAAATAGCTTGATCAGCCGTTGCTCTGGTATCCAGACCAATCGCAGTACTACCAAAACCAGAAGCCAAGCTACCGGTGCCGAAGGCGATGGCCCCACGGGCGGTTGCCGTAGCAGCCACACCAGCCGATAACGCATCTTGGCCGGTAGTAATCGCACCAGTCCCAATCGCAATACCACCCATGGAAGTGCTTTTCGCATAGGAACCAATTGCGATGCTCATCGGAGAAGTATTAGCTGCCGCGCGGTCGCCTAGTGCAACGCTACCAAAGCTTGCTGAGGCTCCATTGCCAACAGCAGTTGAATAGATGGTTTGGCCGTAGATAGCGGTATTGCCAAGTCCCGTTGGCCAGATATTGTTTGTAACTCCATAACCTCCCCCTGTGCTGGCGTTCTGGCCTACAACCGTGTTCGTTGACAAATTCGAATCTGCCACACTGGTCGCTGTACCAGTTGCTGTCCAAGCATGCGCCTGCCCAGTTGCACTCAACACAGCGATGCTCGCAAGCACTTGGGCGCTAAGACTCTTGGAGAGACGCGAGCCGCTCTTGCCCTTTCCTTTGGAAGTAGCGAACTCACATGCAACTACCCAAGTCCCCATGGTGGCATTCCAAACTAATTGATAAATCTTGTTCACAAGTAACTCCTTGCCGGTAAATGGCCGGCAAAATTAAATAAGAAAATTCAGAGGCGCTGATCGCGACGCGCTGCTGTTTTGATGGCGCGCTCTATCAGAGGGCGCTCGATGGAAACGCTAGAGTTGGGGTATTCGCGCTGATACAACTGCAAGGCTGCGGCCTTGTCGGCAGCGACGTACTGGGCAAATCCACCAGCGAAAAAGGCCGACTCAGCGCGCAGGTCGCGGCGCGCCACATCGGTGACGGGCATGGATTCGATGGCAGCGAATACCTTCTCGGTGCTGCCCTTTCCCGCGTACAGGTCAATCAGTGCCTGGTGCACTGCATCTTTGCCCTGCATGCCACGCGCCTGTTGCTTCAGGTGCTTGCGCAGCTCGTTCGGCTTCCCCTGCCAAGTACGTGCTGACAGCCACAACTGCCAAACCTGGGCGTAGGCAGCATCACGCGGAGTAGCGGAGCTAGCGATGCCGTCGAAGGCCTTGCGAGCATCTGCATAGCGCTCTAACAGCACCAGATTCACTGCCGACGGCACTGCAGTGTCAGTCTTCAGTTCGGTGCTGGAGAGAGCATCAAACAACTTGCGTGCTTGCTCGTGACGACCGCCGGCATCGTCAGCGAGGGCCTGGGTGTAAGAAATTTGCGGAGTAATCTGAACCGAAGACTGCGCTTGGCTAAATGCATTAGTAGCGCCCATGCACAGCGGACCGATCAGCATGAGCGAAAGGCATAGACGGGAGCGCATATGCCCAATACCGGAGGCTTGAGCAAACTGCTTGAAACGGGATTTGTGAGTGTTTTTCATGGCCAAAACTGTTTGATTGGGACAGCAGCCATGTTAGGGAGGCTCCCTCGGAAGGAACCGAAGCGATTTCCGACCGATATGTAGGAAACGTCTGATTCGGGAGAGGTGTCGTACGCAACGAAGGCACTAGCCGCCCTGCTCGGCCGCGAGCGACGTAGCTCAAGGGCCTACATCAAATAGCTGAGCGCACCTAAAGCTCACAATGGCTGTAAACAGCCACGATTTCTGAGGTCAATCGAAAGGAATCTAGAATGGGAGAAATGCAATGCAGATAAGCGCTACGAGTGCGCAGTTGAGGTATAGAAGATGGCGCAGCAGTCGAGAAGTAACCGCCCGGCGAAGTCACTTACCGGATCCCAGCGATAAGGGCGATGTTGTCCACTTAAAAACACGTGGACAACATCGTCCTTATTTTCAGGATTGCCATGCGCCAAAGAACCTCTTATCCCAAACCCCTTAAAGCCCAAATTGTCCAGAAATGCCTGCAACCGGGCGTGTCGATGGCCTGCGTAGCCCGACGCCACGGCGTCAACGCCAAACTGGTTTGAAAGTGGATACCTGCTTATCGTGATCGTCAGGCGCCAGCGTTGCCCGCTTTCGTTCCGATGAAACTAGCACCCGCAACCCAGCCCGAGCAGCCAATAGCTGTCAGCATCGAGGTGCCTTTCGGGCAGAAAAAACTCACCATAAAGTGGCCATCCTCGGACCCTGATGGGTGTGCCCGCTTCCGCCGGTGCGATCTCACTGCTTTAGCGGTTGCCATTAGCCTATCGGTCTATCGCCGCGAACTGTCTGTTCTGACAACATCCGCAGCATGACTTCGATCCCCAACCTCGATCACCTTCCCCCTGAACAACTGCGCGCGTTAGCGACGCAGTTGATGTTGCGTGTCCAGACACTCGACCATCAAGTCGACACCCTGGGTAAGACCGTTGAGACGATGGGGCAGAAGATCACACGCGACCAAACGGTGATCGAGAAACTGACCCACGAGATCGCGCAGCTCA
Source organism: Pseudomonas sp. S2_B07 (assembly GCF_054668435.1). Lineage (NCBI taxonomy): Bacteria > Pseudomonadati > Pseudomonadota > Gammaproteobacteria > Pseudomonadales > Pseudomonadaceae > Pseudomonas > Pseudomonas sp. S2_B07. The sequence goes on along the minus strand of NZ_CP162769.1, from coordinate 4,365,698 downwards.
AGCGCTTCAAGTTTGCCAAACGCAGCGAACAGTTAATCAGCCCGGATCAAGCCAGCCAGCTTGATGACCTAATCGACACGGACATCGCGGCCCTTGAGGCTGAGCTAGAAGCGCTACAAGCCACTCCCGTGACGACCGAGAACAAGCGAAAACCTAAGCGTACCGCTTTGCCACCGCAGTTCCCCCTCACCCTAATTCACCACGAGCCGGACAATACCCAGTGCACCTGCGGCTGCGCGCTCAAACGGATCGGGGAGGATGTCAGTGAAAAACTCGATTACACGCCGGGCGTGTTCACCGTCGAGCGCCATATCCGTGGCAAGCGGGTCTGCGAGGACTGCGAAACGCTGATCCAAGCACCGATACCGGCACAGATAATCGACAAAGGCATCCCTACCGCCGGCCTGCTGGCTCAAGTGATGATCGCCAAGTACGGTGATCATTTGCCTCTGTATCGGCAGGAACAGATCTTTGGCCGGGCCGGCTTAGCCATTCCCCGCTCAACCCTGGCGCAATGGGTGGCTCCAGCGGTGTGCAGTTGCAACCGCTGGTCGATGCCTTGCGTGAGGTGGTACTCGGTCACAACGTGGTACACGCGGACGAAACCCCGGTGCAGATGCTCATGCCGGGCGCTAAGAAAATCCATCGCGCCTATATCTGGGCTTATGCCAGCAGCGCGTTTGCCGACATCAAGGCGGTGGTTTACGACTTCACCCCAAGCCGTGCGGGCGAACACGCTCGCCGCTTCTTGGAGGGCTGGAAGGGCAAGCTGGTATGCGACGACTTCGGAGGTTACAAAGCCTCATTTTCACTCGGGGTGACTGAAATCGGCTGTATGGCTCATGCCCGGCGCAAGTTCTTTGAACTGCACGCGACCCACAAAAGCCAACTGGCTGAACAGGCTCTGCGCTACATCCAGGTGCTCTACGAAATAGAGCGAGAGGTTCGCGACCTGGAGCCGGATTTACGCCGCCGAATACGGCAAGAAAAATCGGCGCCCGCGATGGATGCGTTACATGCCTGGATGATCACCCAGCGCGAACGCGTGCACGACGGAATGGCTATCGCCAAGGCCTTCGATTACAGCCTGAAACGCTGGGCAGCGCTTTCACGCTACCTTGATGACGGTGCCGTCCCCATCGATAACAACCACGCCGAGCAACAGATCAGACCATGGGCTCTCGGCCGCAAGAAATTGGCTCCACGCCGGATCTCTGCGCAGCGGCCAACGGGCGGCGGCGCTGATGAGTCTGATCCAATCGGCCAAGCTCAACGGACATGATCCGTACGCCTATTTGAAGGACGTACTCCAGCGACTGCCAACGCAACGGACCAGCGAGATCGATCAGCTACTGCCGTATAATTGTAACCGTCCGGCGAAGTCACCTACACACGCTGAACTATCGCTCACCACGGGAGTTCTGGCCATTGGCAGCGGCATCAGTTAAACGGGGTACATGTGTCCGGTTAAGTCGTGCAGACCCATTTCAGTCTCCCCCACCTCCGCAGCCTCCACCCCCGCAGTCAGAGCCAGAACTACTGTCTCCAGAATCAGAGCTACTATCTCCAGAGTCAGAGTTACTGTCAGAGCTACCATTGCCAAGATCGCTGCCGCAGTGGGTTCGTGTGTTCTCCCTACCGTCGGAATTCAATTTACGCACCGAGTCGCAATCGGCCAAGTAACGAAAACCTTCGACGATCATGAATTTAGAATCTAGAGCAAAGAGTAGAGGCAGATGGGTGGGGGACTGAGGATCAACCTCCTCTAACTTGCAGGTATACCGCCAGCAACGCTGCAGTCCAGCTGCGCTCTGTTGGCGGTCGTTACCTAAAGCTGTCGCTGGGGTGTGGTGCAGGTAGGAACCAAAAGCTTGGGCGCAGAAATTATGGTAGTCGCGAGTATGTAAAATAAACTCATGCCAAAGATCGTCCGCGACTTGAGACGGCATGGCTACATAGCGGTGACCACTGTGCAAATAGGCCATAAAAAACTGTTGTAGTCCTATGGCTACTGACTGGCAGTCCTGTGGACTCAGCTGGGGATGCTTAGTCCTGAGTGGTTTGAGCAGTAGTGGCGACAGGTTAAAGCCGCGGATGTATGAATCTCGTCGTAAGAACTTTCTACGTGACCAATGTGCCCGGACTATGACAAAAATGAAGATAGGGACGAAGATTAACAGCACGATCATTGAAGCACCCATGGGCTGAGTGTCTGAGTTTCCAATTTCGCTCCCCAAAGACATCGCCATCGTAAATTAGGCAAGCACTCTCCAATCCGGCCACAGATTGGCCAATCTCACTTCCGCGATGCGGCTGCCGACGCAGCTTGCGAGTAAGGTTACGGGTTTTCTGCCGCATGAATGGTCGTCGATCTAACTACGCAAGGCGTGTTCGCCGGACGCTTACGTCGAGAAAAATGGCCTCCTTGAAGATAGGAGGCCGTAGGGCATCACTCATCAATTTCTGTAGGAATGGTCTTTTCGATAGCACTCAAAGCCCCACGGACCAATCGTAAATTTTTCTCGCTGTAGCTTCTGACAATAATGCCTAAGCGGTTCTTGGCATCAACAAGGCGAGCAGATTTTGCGGCAAGATTGTCACTCAGGCGCTGAAGAGCAATCTGCCGCTCGTCCAGTTCGGAAGTACGCAAAAGGAGGTGCCTCTGCTGCTCCACTCGCAACTCTTCCCCGGAGAGCAGTTCGACCCGGCTTGCAATTTCACGCTCACGCCTGGCGATGGCCTCCTCCTGGACCTGAAGAGCCATGCGGCGCTCGTTCAGACTCGTCGCTTGCGTTTGGATATCACGCTCAAGAGAGTGCCTGCCAATATGCAGGCTCTGCTCCAGCTGCTGCAAACGCTCGGCCTGCTCAGCAAGCTTCAGCTCACTTTCTTTAACCTGCAGGGAGCGATGATCAAGAGCTTTCTGTGTTTTCAGTGCATTCAGCTTCTGTTGTGATAGCTCATGAGCCAAACCGGCAAGGAAGTCGAGCGAGGGCTGGACGCCTCGAATCCCATTGTCGGAGTCGCTAATACTTAAAGGTATCGAGCTCTCTGGCTGAGGAGCGACCTCTGCCAACTCAGGCTGACCGGACCGGGTAGATCGCATGATCTGCGGTTTGATCTCCGCAGGCTCCTGAAGCGGCATTGACAACAAATCTTTAATAGCAGCCAAGTCGCCAAACTCGGAAGAGTCGTCCAAGTCCAAAGCTACCTCAACACAGTTGTTTTCCGATGAAGAATCAGAGACATGAGTGCGTTGAGTGGTGAACCGCCCCTGCTCAGCTCGCGTCATTTTCGGCAGTTGGCCGAAGTAGCTCTGCGATGGCTGATCAAATTTGAGATTGAAGGAGGGGACCCTAATGTTTTTCGGCAACAGCTTTGGATGGTTTGGATTGCTGAGGGAACCTTTCATTATCATGATTCGCATGTTTGAAGAAGGGGGAGCCTGCCGTGGAGGCGATTTACTATCGAAGAATCAATATCAGCCTGAAGTGGCTAGCCTGACGTCTGCAGCCTTTGTCTTCAGCGCAACTCCAGTTCGAACTTCCGAGCTGAACTTGAATCAAGCACCGGGCCTCAAGTCAACTAAAGTTTTATCTGGAATGGCCAACAAAGAGTTCACCGACTGAGGAAAATAAGCCACTGGTACGCTGTACTCACGCCCGAGCAACTTGCCCTCGCCATACCAGAGAACTCCATTTTGCCGCATTGTCAGGCCCATGCCTGGGGATACATTGAGCCGAGCTCCATTAGAGGAACTGAAAGCAAGAGCGGTGGCCTCAAGGCGATCCACACGGTAGCTAACATCAGGCGGTGGCAACTGCTGTTTTACCCGTTCAAGGAAGACTGGTGCCAAGCGAACAAACAGCTGATTAGCTTGCTCCTGATACTGTGCGATGCTCTTCCCTGGATTCTTGCTCAACTCTGCCCCGATCAGCGCAAAGACATCCGCAGTGGCGTGAGCCGAAGCCAACTTAACTCGTAATGCTTGAGCCAAACGAGCGTCGTCGATTTGAGTGCTTGGCAAACTGTCGCTCTTGTCTGATGCGGAAGTAGTAGCTGCTACATCTTTTAAGTCGACAGGAGATTGTGCATCAAAGGCAATGTAAGCCGCACAGGCTGCGGCCTGTCCTGCACGGTCTCCGGTTAGTAGCAGCAATGTAGAGCGACTGATAGGCACCTTAGACGGGTCAATGCCTATGCTTAGCAAGCTGCCGCTAATCTGTTCCAGCGTTGCTTCACCACGTGCCAAGGCACACATGTGTCCAACCATTTGCTTGGCATTAGGTTCATCAAACTGCGGGCGCAAACGAAAAACCGACTCTTGGATGATAGGAAGAACGGGCATTTCTACCAAGTTCCGGTTTGGGACACCGTCCTGAGGAAGGCATCCATAAAGCGCACCGATACTACTAATAAGCGAGATGCTGAAAAGAGTCTTGTATTTCATTAGTTCATTCCTCCGAGAGCTTGTTTTATGTGCCGGATCCTTACACCGAACCTGAGAATCCATCAGTGCAACCACCGTAGGTCGCCTGGTAAGAAATATTATTGAGTACAAGCCAAGAGCGGAGTAGGACGCGTCTTGCTATTTCGTAGGAAATGTCTGGCGGAAGCGATTGATAAAAACAACCACATTGCCCCTCACTCAATAATCAGCTGTTAGGTGTGGGGCAAAAAGTCAGGGCGGTCGCAGGTCCGCACTTGGTATCGGCCTCAGCTAAGGTGCGCCGTAACCGTCCGGGCAACACACCCGCCAGATGCCATCGCTTAAGGCGATGGTGTCCACCTAATTTAAGTGGACCATTTTTAGCCTTTTTAAGCGTACGCCCATGGCACAAGACCATCGCTCCTATTCCAAATCCTACAAGGCTTAAGTCATTGCCGAATGTGCGCAGCCTGACACCTCGATTGCCAATGTCACCTTGACCCACAACCTCAATGCCAACGTCGTCGATAAATGGATTCGGGTGCATGCGTAGAAAAAACTGGCACTGAAACTGCCTTTGTTCCGGTCAAGGCCGCGCTGTCGATAGCGACGCATCAAGCTCTTCCCGCTACGATCCGAATCGAAGTGCCTCATTCAAAAGACGTACTTATGGTTAGTTGGCCGACAGAAAATTCAGCGACGTGTTCCGCTTTCCTACGAGACCTGCTGCGATGATCCGTTGATTCCATCTGCTCGCCACCGCGCCCATGGATACGAGCAGCTATCGGTGGAATAGCGTAGGTGACTTCGCCAAACGCTTACGGTGCGCCGAGCGCGCAGCCGATAAACCACCTCAAAGAGTAAGGATGGATGCAGCTCTTCCATGAGAGAAGCTGTAGCTACGCCCGATGAAAGACAGGGGACGTGTGGCAAATTCCTTTCGGAAGCCCCGTGTCGTTGTGCCTTCTAGTATTGGGAGCGCAGCAGACATTCCAATGCGTCCCCCATCACCGCTTTGCTGAAGTAGTAGCCTTGCGCATAATCACATCCCAGATCTTCCAGCTGCCGAAATTGACTTTCCGTTTCAACTCCTTCAGCGACAACTGGTAATTCCAGGGCACGCCCGAGCGATACAGCGCTACTCAACACCGTTCTGCGACGGGGGTCACAGTGCAGCTCCCGGACGAAGCAAGCATCCAATTTCAATTCGGTAAACGGCAGCTCCACCAATCGCTGTAACGTAGACTGACCGCTACCGAAGTCGTCTAGGGCTAAACCGCAACCGAGCATGCGCAGGCGTAACAGATTTTCCAAGCTGGCCTCAGGATCTTCGAGAAGGCCGAGCTCTGTTAGCTCGAATGAGATGCGTCGAGGATCAACCCCCAGCCGTCGCAGCCATTGTTCAACCCTAACAGCGAAACCCGGCAGGGAAATCTGCGACGGTTCTAGATTGAATGCTAACTTTATGGTTGTATGCCCTTGAGCAGACAGCTCGCTGAATGCTTGGTCCAATAGGGTAAAAAGCAAGGTATCGAGAAGTCCGGCATCACGCAATGCTGGAAGAAATTGGTCAGGAGCAAGAAGATCGCCGTCCGGTCGCTGCCAGCGTGCCAGTACTTCAAACTCGCAAATTCGCCCAGTTTTCACTGAGACCTTCGGCTGAAATGCGGGACGAATTTCTCCCAGCCAAAGCGCCGCTACGACGGCCTCGTCCGCGGGGACGTCCTGGAGAGTTGGCAACTCCGGCGTGATTGCGACCCGAAGCTTTGCGGCTGCTAGTACGTCTGCGAGGCCATCGGGAATAGCTCCCGCCCCTTCAGCTCGCAGCACATGGAGGCCGTGCAGGCGCAGCAATCGCTTCAGTGCTGGCCAAGCTCCCTTCGCGGGCTCTCCGATAATGACAAGAGTGCGTGCGAGATGCTCCCGTGCCACCGATAAAATGAAGTCCAGGCAAACAGCCGGGCAAGTACGCAAATCCCAGAGAAGTAGCTGAACGCCACCAGACTTGCGCAAAGCTTCGAGTGCCACTGTATTGTTGGTCATTTCCAAGACGGGACCAAAGTCAAGGCGATGCAGCAAGGCCGAGACAGAAGATCGGTGGACACCCGGATTTTGCAGAATCAGCGCTGATAGCGGCAACATTGTCAGTTCCTCGAACGATGGAGATAGCGATATTCTCCCCTAGGGACTCTAAGATGTTATGAGGCATGTTCTCAGCAAGCTGTAGGAAAGTTCTGAAGAACTCCACCTATGCATCGAACAATAAGACAATCGTTGACACGCAAGACGGCTGAAGTTTATTGCCTTCTATGCAATCTACGAAGGCAATTGCCAAGCTACACAACGCCGTTTTCTAGATCCGGCTTGGGCATGTGTGAACCGACCTAATCATTTGGATACTTCAATCTGGCGCTATGATGGCGCCCAAAATCTGAGGAGTTCGGCTATGCGTAAATCTTACTCGAGTGAGTTCAACATCAGGCCGCCAGAACGGTGCTGGACGAACGCAGTCAGTACCTCCTCGGTCTATGGAAGCAGCTATTAGGGCGGAGCATAATCTCTATGGACCACTTGAAAAAACGCGCATACGTGCTAAACCAATGCATTAAGCATTATGTATTTTTAAATGCAATTAATGCGCGCGTCTCCTGTATTCGATGATTCAGCTCAAGGGCAGAGGCGCCCACACAGAACAGCCGCGAGGTGTGAGGCGCTGGCTCATGGGCGCGAGGCTTTTTTTGCTCGCAATGTGTCACATGATTGCTAACGTGGCCAATGCGCCCATTTCAGGAATGATAGCGAGCTAACATGCCCTCCAAAAAATCATCTTTAAGAATGGGCGGGCCTGGAGAAATTAGTACAAGCCCATTCCGTAGGTTCCCGGAAGTAGTTGACGCGATAGGGGGTTCCTCGCGAGGCGTTTTCAAAGACGCTGGTATCAGCCTTGAGCAATTTGCATATGAAGACAACCATCTCCCCTACATGGACGTTGCTCGTCTGTTCAACGCGGCATTCGAACACACTCAGTGCCTCCATATTGGCCTGTTGATCGGTGAGCGCTTTTCGCTGGATAATTTGGGTCCGGTGGGTCAGCTTATGCGTCTTGCGACTACAGCAGGCGATGCATTGAACGATCTGGTCGGGCATGCCAATCTCTATGATCGTGGCGCGACCCCACTCCTTCTTCCTTTGGCGGGCCAACACAGTTTGTTGGGATATGTCATTTATCGCCACGACCTGCCCAATCAATCATTGCTTGTTGACACTGCCGTTATGGTTGGTTTCCAAATGCTGCGTGCCTTATTAGGCGCTAACTGGACGCCCGTTCGTGTGCAGTTTTCATATCGCAAGCCATCAGATATCAACCCGTACGTCAGAAAATTTCGCTGTAAGGTTCAGTTCAATGCAAGCATTTCCGGGCTTGTAATGAACAATCAGCAACTCCGACAAATTCAATGTACGGCGAATCCACGCTTACATCATCTGCTTAAAATGGCTATTTCGACCGCCACGTCACCTTTGACAATTTCAGAACAAATAAAGAGCCAGACATACGCTCTATTATTGCAAGGTCAGGCAAATTCCAAGCACATCGCCGGTCAATTCTCTTTGAATGAAAGAACGCTGCGACGCCGGCTGGATGCGGAAGGTTCTCACCTTAAAGAACTGATCACCGACTCCAGAAGTAACTTCGCGCGGCAGCTCTTGAAAAATACGGATTTACCGATATCCACAATCTCTCAGACCCTTCAGTACCAGGACCCAAACGCCTTCTCCCGCGCATTCAAAACATGGACAAATACATCACCACAGCATTGGAGAGATGGGCTGGGGTAGCCTCCGTTGAGGGTGATTCAACCATTTCCATACACCCCTGATACCGCGCGTCGGTGTCCGAAAATGCAAGATGCCTTTCTGATGATTGCCGTAAAGTGAACGCGACAACAGGCTGACTGCAATGCTGATCTTCGTTTTTTTGCGCTGTTCATGAGGCTGGTGATTAGTTGCACCTGCGGTTGGAGCTCCGTACAGACATTCAAAAAAGCCGCACGAGTAAAAGACGATGCCTTGGCCTTTGGGCGATCTAAGCGATATCGACTGAGTGATCTGATAGAGAGGGATTTCATGCCATTAAATAAAAGTGTGTTGTCGATTACCGTTCTTGGTGCGCTGACACTCTTTACCAGTGGCCGCAGTGTCGCCGGTGGCCTAATGCTGTACGAAATCGGCACCGACAACGTCGGATTGGCCAACGCCGGTGCAGCGGCCCGGGCACAAGGCCCTTCGACCATCGCCAGCAACCCCGCAGGCTTGAGCTACCTCAGCGGAACACAGATCTCCGCTGGCGCTCAGGTTCTTTTTGGTGACTTATCGTTCGATAGAGACAGTGAAACCACTACACCGGGCACCGGCAGTGGTAACGCGCTGAATCCCATACCGGGTGGCAGTTTCTTCCTCAGCCATCAACTGGATGATCGGTGGTCCATCGGCTTCGGCTCCTATGGCGATTTCGGCCTCGCAGAAAACTACGACAACGACTGGTCCGGCCGTTATTTCGTGCAGAACGCAAGCATTGCGGGACTGTCACTGGTACCCAGTGTCGCCTATCGCTTCAACGATCAATGGTCCGTCGGCGTCGGACTCAAAGCCATGTACGGGATGCTGAAGAGCGAAGCCGCCATCGATCAGGCGCCGCTCGGACTGACACAACGGGGTGACGGCCAATACAAATACCGGGACAGCACCTGGGGTTACGGAGCCAACGCAGGCGTGATTTATGCCCCAAAGCCCGGTACCCGGATTGGCCTGGCTTACACCAGTCAGGTTGACCTCGACTTCGAGGATCGCCTGGATGTGAAGAGCAGTGCTCCGTTGGTGAGTCGCCTAAACAACCTCAACACCAAAATCGACCTGAAAGTACCGCAAACGGCGACCCTCAGCCTGTACCAGCAACTGGATACGCAATGGGCCGTTCTGGCCTCGGTCAATTGGCAGGACTGGTCGAAATTCGGTGACATCGGCATTGACGTAGACACGTCCAGAACCGGTTCCCGGGCCGCTTCAATCGATGCGCATTACAAAGACACGTATCAATTGGCGCTTGGCGCTCAATACCAGATGAACCAGGACTGGGTCTGGGATTTCGGTGTCGCCTATGACACGTCCGCCGTGTCCGACGGTAATCGTACACTCACCGTGCCCATGGGCGCCGCCTGGCGCTTCGCCACAGGCTTTACTTATTCACTGAATAAAGAGACAGACGTGAATTTCAGTTGGGTCACGGTGTGGATGGGGGACATGTCCGTCGATCAGCAAAAAACGCTGTCAGGCAATCGTGTCTCAGGCGAGTTCGACAACGCCTGGATTCAAGCCCTGACTGCCAACATGACTTGGCGCTACTGAGAAAAATCCAAGAGCGTTTCAGGTGTCATGCCTAGTATCTAACCGTGGGCATGAACGCTCACGACGCCGGTTTGTACCAAACTAACGAGGTGAAAATGAACAGGAAGTCTCACAGCGGCTGGACATTGGCTGCGGCGGTCGTCGTAGCTTCAACGCTTTTCACCGGGTGCACGAGCAAGCTCGATCCGATCACACATGCCGACAAGGCGGATGTGGCCAAGGGCGTTCCCGCGCCGAGCCTGGAGCAAACCAAGGCGATCGCCGAGGAAGGCTTTATCTACGGCTTGCCGCTGGTCATGAACTACGCCGTAATGAACGAATTCGCGGTGGACTCCAAGTCCAGCCAGTTCAAGGCCCCCTTCAACCAACTGCACCACGATCATCGGGTCGCGACACCGGCTGACACCGCCGTCATTACCCCCAACAGCGACACGCCTTACTCGATACTCTGGGCCGACCTGCGTGCAGAGCCGCTCGTGATTACCGTGCCCGCCGTCTCCAAAAAGCGCTACTACTCGGTGCAATTGATCGACGGCAACACTTATAACTACGGCTACATCGGCAGTCGGGCCACGGCCAGCGCACCCGGGAGCTATCTGATTGCAGGCCCCGACTGGAAGGGTGCGCCACCTCCAGGCATCGACAAGGTGTTCAGCTCCACAACCCCTTTCGCACTGACGCTGATCCGCACCCAGCTGTTCAATCCGGCCGACATGCCGAATGTCGAGAAGGTGCAGACGGGTTACAAGGTCCAGCCGCTGTCCGCGTTCCTCCATCAACCCGCGCCGCCCGCTGCGCCGAAGATCGCTTTCGTGCCGGCCACCACGGAGGGCATCAAGGCCAACTTCTTCGAGTACCTGTCGGCGGCGCTGCAGTATGTGCCGCCATCGGCTGAGGACAAGGCGATCCGTGCGAAGTTGGCCAGCATCGGCGTAGGCCCCGGTCGCAGCTTCGAATTCAAGGACCTCTCGCTCGAGCACAAGGCCGTGGTCCTGCTCGGTATGAAGGCCGGCGACGAACAGGTCGACAAGTTCCTCTCGAGCGGAATGAAGAATATCAACGGCTGGAGCGTCGGTGCGTTCTTCGGCGACCAGGCGTTCTACAAAGGCGACTGGCTGATGCGGGCTGGCGCCGCGAAGGCGGGTCTGTACGGCAATGACGCCGCCGAGGCGATGTACCCCATTACGCGTACCGATGGCAATGGCCAGACGTTGAATACCGGCAAGCACAACTACACACTGACCTTCCCTGCCGGCAAACTGCCGCCCGTCAATGCCTTCTGGTCGGTGACCATGTACGACGGTAAGAGCCAACTGCTGATCAAGAATCCGATCAACCGCTACCTGATCAATTCGCCGATGCTGTCGGCCATGAAAAAGAACGCGGACGGTTCACTGACGCTGTATATCCAGAAGGATTCGCCGGGCAAGACCAAGGAGTCCAACTGGTTGCCCGCGCCTGACGACACGGCCTATCTAGTGATGCGCCTCTATTGGCCGAAGGCCACGCCGCCTTCAATTCTTCCCGCTGGCGCAGGCAGCTGGCAGCCGCCGGCAGTGGTGGCATCGAAGTAACGCGAAGCTTGCGACTGCTTGCAGTTGGCAAGCAGTCGTTTGATTGCTCAGGCTGTGATCCAGCGGGTCTTATAGCCGAAAGGGCTGAGGCCACAGGGTCTGGCCTTGAATAAAAGACATTCAGGAACACATCCCTCAAGGAGTACCGCTATGAACTTCTCGCACAAATGGATAACGGGTGCCGCACTGAGCAGCTTGTTATTGACCGGCTGCGTATCGAAAGTCACTGAAGTCGAGCAATACTCGGGCTACCTGTCCAACTACAACAACTTGCAGGAAGTCAAAACGGCAAGCGGCGGCACAACAATGCGTTGGGTCAGTCCGTCGTGGAATCCGAATGCCTATGACACAGTGGTGTTCAACAAGCTGGAGCTCTATCCCGCGCCCAAGCCCGATGAGCGGGTCAACCAGCAAACGCTGACCGATATCCAGAACTACATGACCAGTAAGGTCAAAGGCACCCTGGGTCAGAAATACCGTGTGGTTTCCAATACCAGCGCCCCGCCGGCGGGTTCAAAAACCCTGCTAATGCGTGCGGCGATCACCGGGGTGAATGCCGAAAACGAAGGGATGAAATGGTACGAAGTGGTACCGATCGCCGCCGTGGTCGGAGCAACACAGGCCGCCACCGGCCACCGTGATCAGGACAGCACTTTGTTCATCGAGGCCGAGATTATCGATGCGAGTACCAACCAGACGGTGGCCAAGATAGTACGCAAGGTATTTGGTACAACGCTGGAAAACGAAAGCCAGAAGATCACCGCCCAAGACTTCAAAGCGGCGATCGACAAGTTGAATGTCGATCTCTGGGCGTTCATTCGCAGTTAAACCTTGATTGAACTGCCAACAGACGTTGGCTCAATACATTACCAATTACGAGGTGCACCGCAATGAAAGTAATCCGGTCCTGGCTGTCAGTCGTGTTGATAGCGGTGCTGATAAGCGCCTGTTCCGCCGTCGGGTCAACCGATGGCGGCGCTGGTGAAATCGAGATTCGCTCAGGGAAGATCGAGCAGATATCGCTGACGCAGATGCAGACCAACCACGACAGTGGTGTCGGCGCCGTACTCGGTGGCCTTGGTGGCCTGGCGCTTGGCAGCTTGATCGGGGGGGGCACCGGGCGTGACGTCGCCATGGTTGCCGGTGCGCTCGCCGGTGCTGCTGGCGGTAACTACGCCGAGAAGAAGAAGTATGACCAACCGGTCGAGGCACAACAGATCATCGTGCGGGTCAGCAGTGGCGTGCTCGTATCGGTGACCCAACCGATCAATCCATCACTGGCTAAAGGCTCGAAGGTGTATATCCAAGGCTCAGGCAATGATGCCCGCGTTGTGCCGCAAGGCAGTTAAGGCTGACTGTAAACGGAATTCGCCATGACCAAGTACATTGAACGACTCTTGCTATCACCTTTGTTTTTAGGTATTTCCGTTTCCAGCCTGGCTGACGATCAGGCCGAACTGGCTAAGCAGTCATTAAATCCAGTCGCGGCACTGTACAGCTTGCCCATTCAATACAACTGGAATCAAAAAATGGGACCCTCCGGTAATGGAATCCAGAGCGTAACAAATATCCAGCCGGTATTGCCCTTCACACTCAATGAAGATTGGAATCTGATTTCTCGCACGATCCTCCCGGTCATTAATCAGCACGGGTTGGCACCGAGGGGTATCGCCGATAAAAGCGGAGTGGGCGATACCTCGCAAAGCTTCTTTTTCTCGCCCAAAAAGCCCACCGAGAACGGCTGGATCTGGGGCGCAGGCCCCGCGTTGTTGTTACCGACCGGCAGTGATGAGCTTCTGAGTAGCGAACAATGGGGAATTGGACCGACAGCGGTGGCATTGAAACAAGCCAACGGTTGGACGACCGGCATTCTGGCGAACCATATCTGGTCACTGGACAACGACCCGGCCGATGACAAGGAGAAGATCAACCAGACGTATCTACAACCCTTCCTGGTTTATACGACAACGTCGTACACCAGTTTTGGAATTAATACCGAATCCACTTACGACTGGGAAGCCAAGGAGTGGAATGTGCCGATCAACTTGTTCGTGACGCAATTGTTCAAAGTCGGCAAGCAGCCCATGAGCCTTCAGGTGGGACCGCGATACTGGGCGGACAGTCCTGAAGAGGGTGCACACGGCTGGGGGTTTCGAGTGGCGTACACCCTACTTTTTCCTAAGTGAAAATAGAGTATCACCGGACCGGCAGTTGACTGCCCGACTCACTCATCCAATACGAAAAATGGAGTTTCAAGTTCATGATAACCCCACTCCCGAGAACATTTGGCTGTGCGATGGTATTGCTCGCGTCCTTTGAATTTACGCACGCCCTGGCAGCGGACATCACTCCTGCCGAAACGAAAGCCATCGCCGAGGAAGGCTTTATCTACGGTCTGCCCATCGTGATGAACTACGCGATCATGTACGACTATGCCGTGGACAAGAACTCCGGCCAGTACAAGGCGCCGTTCAACCACATTCACAGCATGCACAATGTCTTTACCTATAAGGACACGGCCATCGTCTCGCCGAACAGCGACACACCGTACTCCTTGATGTTCATGGACCTGCGTAGCGAGCCGATCGTGCTATCGGTACCGGCGGTAGAGAAACCGCGGTACTACTCGGTGCAGCTCATCGATAACAGCACCAACAACTTCGGTTACATCGGCAGCCGTACCACCGGCAGCGAAGCCGGCGATTACATGCTGGTCGGCCCAGACTGGAAGGGCGTGACCCCGCCAGGCATCAAGAAGGTATTTCGTTCCAGTACACAACTGCCCTTCGTGATCTTTCGCACTCAGCTCTACAACCCGGTGGACATGCCAAACGTCGAGAAGATTCAGTCCGGTTATGCGGCCCGGCCGCTATCGGCTTATCTCAAGCAGCCTGCGCCGCCTGCTGCGCCAGCGATCGACTTCCCGAAGATCGACAAAGACTTAGTGAAAACCGATTTCTTCAAATATCTGGGCGTTGTGATGCAGCTTGCCCCTGCTACACCGGAAGAAACGGCGATCCGCGCGAAGCTGGCCCGTCTGGGCATTGGCGCCGGCAAGGACTTCAACTTCCAGGATCTGTCCGCCGAGCAAAAGGCAGCAGTGGTTGAGGGCATGCAGGCTGGGCATGCGAAGGTCCAGGACGCGGTCAATCATCTCGGCACGCAGGTCAATGGCTGGAACATCGTGAGTTCCGGCGGTGATGCGGCGTTCTACAAGGATGATTGGCTAAAGCGTGCCGCCATCGCGCAAGCGGGCATCTACGCCAACGACGCCGAAGAGGCCACGTATCCGATGGCCAAGGTCCTGTCCGATGGTACGCCGCTTGACGGTAGCAAGCACAACTACACCATCACCTTTCCTGCGGGACAGCTTCCGCCGGTCAATGCCTTCTGGTCAGTGACCATGTACGACGGCAAGTCGCAACTGCTGATTAAAAACCCGATCAATCGCTACCTCATCAACTCGCCAATGCTGCCTGACATGAAGAAAAATGCAGACGGCTCGCTGACGCTCTACATCCAGAAGGACTCGCCCGGCGCGGACAAGGAAAGCAACTGGCTGCCTGCACCGAATGATCTGATCTACATGGTGATGCGCCTGTATTGGCCGAAGACGGAAAACCCTTCCGTATTGCCTCCAGGCAAAGGCACGTGGAGTCCGCCGGCGATCGTTAAAATCAATTGAACACCTAACGACCGGTTGCAGCGGACGGCCCTGGCGTGCCGCCGCTGAACCGGGGCGTCAGGGTTTCGCAGAGGCCCTGACGTCCGCTTTGATTAGCCAAAGGCCGGCGGTGGCCGCAAACCGTAGATGTTGTTGTTTTGGCGTTATTTGCACGGCACTGCGCATGCCGCGATTCAACGCCATTGGATGGATCCCCCTCCTCAAGAGGGGGGCGGTGTGAGCACGGTCTGTTCACGATGCTCTTGACGCACCGTGTATATCCTTCCACCGTCCAACAGAGAACAACAAGCATGTTTTATGAAAACATCGACACCTCCTCCATCAACGACGAGGACCTGCCGTGGGTTCCGTTCGCACCTTACAGCGATGAAATCTTCATCAAATACATCAAGTGCGACCCGGTTCGCGGGGAAACCATCACCCTGCTCAAAGCCCCGGCTGGGTCTTCTCTGCCCAAACACCATCACTCCGGCACCGTCATCGTTTACACCATCAAGGGTGGCTGGAAATACCTGGAGCACGACTGGATCTCAAAACCGGGCGGCGTGGTGTTCGAAACCGCAGGTTCCAGCCATACGCCGATCGTGCTGAGTGAATATGGCGATGAACTGATCACCTTGAATATCACCCAGGGCGACCTGCTGTATTACGACGATAACAACAACGTCGTGGCCATCGAGAACTGGAAATCCAGCGTGGATCGTTACCTGGCGTTCTGCAAAGCCAATGATATCGAGCCCAAAGACATCACCAGCTTTGCGGTCTGACCAGCCCTCCAATCTCTCGGCCGTCCGGTGTTCGACCGGGCGGCTGCGCCGTTGCAATGAATAAAAAACGGAGACATCCATGTCCCAGAAGCTGCAACCCGCCGGACGTTTCACCCTGAAACTCTGCGCATTGTTGGCCAGCTCGGTCGCATCCGCACAAGACTCGCTGCCCTTCCCGCCGACGCCTTCGGCCAGTGTCGCCAAACCGACACTGCAAGAATCGAAGCACCAGAAACGTCAGGATCAATCTCACCTTCCTGCCGAGGCCCCCAATATTCTGGTAATCATGCTCGATGACGCCGGCTTCGCGCAGTCAGATACCGTCGGCGGTGCAGTCCATACGCCCACCCTGAGTCGAGTCGCCGACAGCGGTGTGCGCTATAACGCTTTTCATACCGCGGCCATCAGCTCCGCTACTCGCGCCGCATTGCTTACCGGACGAAACCATCACCGAGTTGGCAACGGCGTTATCGCAGAACTGGCCACCGACTGGGATGGCTACACCGGCAAGATACCCAAAAGCTCAGCGACCATGGCCGAGGTGCTCAAGCAATATGGCTACAGCACCGCCGCGTTCGGCAAATGGCATAACACCCCCCTCTGGACACCACGGCGGTCGGTCCTTTCGATACATGGCCGACGGCCTACGGTTTTGAATATTTCTACGGTTTCCTGGCCGGCGAAACTTCTCAGTACGAACCGCGCCTGTACCGCAACATAACGCCAATCGAACCGGCGCGAGATTCGAAATATCACCTCAGCGAAGATCTCGCCAATCAGGCCGTAAACTGGCTGAAAGACCATCAGACCTACGCGCCGGCAAAACCATTTTTCATGTATTGGACACCGGGTGCCGTGCATGGCCCGCACCAAGTGAATGCGCAGTGGGCCGATAAATACAAAGGCAAGTTCGACGGTGGTTGGGACGCCTATCGTGAACAGACGTTCGCTCGCCAGAAAGCTCTGGGCTTTATCCCGCAGGACGCCGTCCTCACCCCTCGCCCGGCGGAACTCCCAGCCTGGAACAGCTTGTCTTCCGAACAGAAACAGTATCAGGCGCGGTTGATGGAGGTGTATGCCGGCTTCCTGGAACATGCCGACACGCAGGCTGGCAAGATCCTCGACGAACTGGAGCGTGAAGGTAAGCGCGACAACACGCTGATCTTTTATGTCTTCAGCGACAACGGCGCTTCTTCCGAAGGGATGGAAGGCACTATTAATGAGTTGCTGGCCCAAAATGGGATTCCAGTCCCCAAAGAGCAGCAGTTGAAAGTCCTCAACGAGATGTATGGCGGCTTGTCCGCACTCGGTGGTCCTAAACTTGAAAGCATGTACAACGCCGCGTGGGCCTGGGCAGGTTCAGGGCCATTTGTAGGCACTAAACTTGTCGCCGGCTACTTCGGCGGTACGCGCACGCCGCTGGCTGTTTCCTGGCCGAAACAGATCAAGGCCGACGCCAGCGTTCGCGCACAATTCCACCATGTCAACGACATTGCCCCGACTGTCTACGACGTGCTTTCGATCACGCCACCCAAAGAGGTCAACGGTATCGCTCAGGACCCAATGGATGGCGTCAGCCTGCGCTACACCTTCAACGACGCTCAGGTGAAGTCGAAAAAACCGGCGCAATACTTCGAAGTCTTCGGCAGTCGCGGCGTCTACAAGGATGGCTGGATGGCCTCGGTTTTTGGCCCGCGCAAACCTTGGGTGCAAGGCTTCGCGCAGTTCATGGGCTGGAATCCGGCGAACGATCAATGGTCGCTCTACAACCTGCAAGACGACTACTCCCAGGCCAAGGATGTCGCCGCGAGCAATCCGCAAAAGCTTGCAGAGCTGAAGGCGGAGTTTGACGTGCAGGCCAAGGCTAACCATGTCTATCCGATTGGTGCCGGTCTCTACCCCTTCCTCGATCCGACTGCACGAATCTCCAGCAGCCAACGCGAATGGCATTTCAGTGATCGCGTCCAGCGCTTTCCGGAATTTGCTGCCCCGAACCTGCGTAATCAGAACAGCAAAGTTGTCGTCGACGCCGACGTTCCGGCTAACGCCACCGGCGTGTTGTATGCCTTGGGCGGTATCGGTGGCGGGGTCAGCCTGTACATGGATGACGGTTTCCTGAACTACGAGTACAACGCGCTGGCTATCTCTCGAGTCAAACTGCGTTCGGCCGAACGAGTACCCGCAGGCAAAGTCAGTATCGAAGTGCTGACGACCCTGTCGTCAGCCAAGTCCGGAGCGCCGGCCAATCTGAGCCTGCGACTTGACGGGCAGGAAGTCGCCCAAGGGGTGACGCCGTTCACTCCGGCACTGACGTTCACTGCCAGCGAAACCTTCGACGTGGCTGAAGACCTCGGTTCCCCCGTCACCCTGGACTATTTCGAGCGTGCGCCCTTCGCATTCAATGGCAAGGTCAAGGATGTACACGTGACGTATTTGCCTTGACCCTCAATGCCGCCCGGATAACCGGGCGGCAGACTGACGACTCCCGGACCCTGCCCCCATGCCTACCCACGAAACCCCGCCCCAGGGCTTGCATCTGATGGCCAAACCCGTCGGGCCAATCTGCAACCTCGATTGCAGCTACTGTTTCTACCTCGAAAAAGAACAGCTTTACCCCCCTCGGGAACGCTTCAGCATGACCGACGAGGTGCTGCGTTTGTATGTGCAGCGCTACATCGAGGCCCAGCCCACGCCTGAGGTCGAATTTACCTGGCAAGGCGGCGAACCGACGTTACTGGGGTTGGATTTTTTTCAACGCGCGGTCCTGTATCAACGCCAGTTCGCAGGGAACAAAGTCATTCGCAACACGCTGCAGACCAATGGCACGTTACTCAATGACGACTGGTGCGCGTTCCTCGCCCGTGAACGTTTCATGGTGGGGATCAGCCTCGATGGCCCCCGATTCGTTCACGACCTCTATCGCCCGGACAAGCGCGGACGCTCCAGTTTCGATGACGTGATGCACGGTCTCGAACTGCTCAGGCAGCATGGCGTCGACTTCAATGTGTTGGTGACCGTGGCGCGCGATGTCGCTAGATTCCCCTTGGAAATCTATCGATTCCTCAAGTCTGAAGGCGTTCGTCATATTCAGTTCAATCCCGTGGTGGAACGCGTGCCAAGCGCCTCACAGGTCAGTCTGGGTCTGCATTTCGCTATCCCGCCGGAATTGCGCTTGCACGTGTTGCCGGAACCCGCGATGGTGACGGAACAAACGGTTGCCCCCGAAGCCTATGGCGATTTTCTCATCACGATTTTCGACGAGTGGGTGCGCCATGATGTCGGGGAGGTTCATGTCTTGAACTTCGAATGGGCACTGGCCTCATGGTGTCAGCTGCCGGCCTCGGTGTGCCTGTTCAGCCCCCGCTGCGGCAAAGCGGCGATCGTGGAGCACGACGGCAACGTCTACTCCTGCGATCACTACATGTATCCCGAGTATTTGCTGGGCAACCTGAAGACCGATGATCCTGCCGTGCTACTCGCCTCTGCTGCGCAACAAGCCTTTGGCGCCGCCAAGGAAGAGACACTGCCGACGTATTGCCAGCAGTGCGATTACCGCTTCGCCTGCCATGGCGAATGCCCGAAAAACCGCTTCATGAACGCGCCCAACGGCGAGCCGGGTCTGAACTATCTGTGTCCGAGCTACAAGAAATACTTTCGTCACCTGACGCCCTACATGAACGCCATGGCCCAACTGGTCAGCCACAACCAACCCGTGGCGTTGATCATGCAGGCCTTCGCCGGCCCGCTGATCGTGCCCCTGGATAAATAGCCTTTCAGCTCTGAAATCTGAAGTCGCGAAACTGTTCGCGAAGCTTCATCTTTTGCAATTTGCCGGTGGCGGTATGCGGCAGCGCTTCGACGAAGGCCACATCGTCCGGCAGCCACCATTTCGCCACGCGGCTTTGCAACACCGTCAGCAGATCGTCTTTGCTCGCGGTTCTACCAGGTTTGAGCACCACCACCAAAAACGGCCGTTCCTGCCATTTGGGATGAGGGATGCCAATCACCGCCGCTTCAGCGACGGCCGGGTGACTGACGGCAGCGTTTTCCAGATCAATCGAGGAAATCCACTCGCCACCCGACTTGATAACGTCCTTGGCGCGGTCGGTGATCTGCATGTAGCCGTCAGTGTCGATCGTTGCGATGTCACCGGTATCGAGCCAGCCCTCGCTATCAAGAATCTGCCCTCCCTCGCCGCCGTAATACTGGCTGGCGATCCACGGTCCCTTGACCAGTAGAAAACCGCTTGCCTTGCCGTCTCGCGGTAATTCAGCGCCTTGCTCATCGACAATCTTCATCGACACCCCAAACAACGCCCGCCCTTGTTTGGCCTGCAAGTCGAGCACTGCTTCCAGCGGAGCATCACGGTGTTTGGGCAGCGGATTGCAGATGGTGCCCAGCGGGGACATCTCGGTCATCCCCCAGGCATGCAAAACACGCGCATTGAAACGGGTTTCAAACGTATCGACCTGGATGCGCGGCGCGGCGGCTCCGCCGATCACCACCCGATTCAGGCACAGCTCTTTCGCCGGTTGCAAAGCCTGTGTCTCGACATGCTGTTGCAACATCATCCACACCGTCGGCACACCCAGCGCCAGGGTCACCTGTTCATCCCGCATCAGCGTGTAGAGGCTCTCGCCGTCAAGTGCAGCGCCCGGTAACACCAATTTGGCGCCACACATTGCGGCGGCATACGGCATACCCCAGGCATTGACGTGGAACATCGGCACGACCAACAACGCTGAATCCGCCGCCGATAGACCGAAGCCATCCGAGGTACACAGCGCCAGCGAATGCAGGATCGAAGAACGGTGCGAATACAGCACACCCTTTGGATTGCCAGTGGTGCCCGAGGTGTAGCACATGGACGACGCCGTGCGCTCATCGAACTCAGGCCAGATGAAGTCATTGCTGTGCCTGGCGATCAGGTCTTCGTAGCACATCAAGCCAGGCACATCGATTGCCGGCATTTGCTCCCGCTCACACAGAGCGATAAACGCTTTGACTGACTTCAGGCGCGGCGCGATCTGCTCGACCAGCTCAGCGAACGACAGGTCGAAAAGCAGGTACTGATCCTCGGCGTGGTTGGCGATGAATTCGATCTGCTCGGGGAACAGCCGCGGGTTGATCGTATGCAGTACCGCGCCCATGCCCGACACACCGAAATACAGTTCCATGTGCCGGTAACCGTTCCAGGCCAGGGTGCCGATTCGCTCGCCAGGTTGTACACCCAACGCAACCAGCGCATTGGCCACTTGTTTAGCGCGTTCGCCGATGTCGGCGTAAGTGCAGTGATGCACCGCTCCATCTGCCTTGCGTGAGGCAAGTTCGGTGTGCGGATGCGCCTTCAGCGCATGTTCCAGAACGGAAGAAATCAACAGCGGTTGATCTTGCATCAAGCCCAGCATGGTTTTGTGTTCCTTTTACTCTTGTTTGATGTCGATGTTTCAGAAATGGCAGAGACTCACAGGTAGCCGTTTCAAGGGGCACGACGGAGCAAGAAATGCGACAGCGCCGGGATCAGCACCAAGGCGCCGACCATGTTCCAGATGAACATGAAGGTGAGCAGAATGCCCATGTCGGCCTGGAACTTGATCGGCGACCAGGCCCAGGTGATCACGCCCGCCGCCAAGGTGATGCCAACCAGCGCCACCACTTTGCCGGTGAACGCAACGGAGTTTTTGTAGGCTTCGGTCAACGACAGACCGGCACGCTGCTGAGCCAACTGAACACTGAGCAGGTACAGCGCGTAATCGACACCGATGCCGACACCCAAGGCAATCACCGGCAAGGTCGCGACCTTCACACCCATGCCCAGCCAGACCATCAATGCCTCGCAGAGAATCGACGTCAGCATCAACGGCACGACCGCCACCACCACCGCTCGCCAGCTGCGGAAGGTGATGAAGCACAGCACGATCACCGCGCCATACACGTAGAACAACATGGTGCGATTGGCGTCGCGCACGACAATATTGGTCGCCGCTTCGATCCCGGCGCTACCGGCGGCGAGCATGAACTGCCGATCATCATTGCTGTGTTCACGGGCGAACTGATCGGCCACTTTGACCACGTGATCGAGGGTTTCGGCCTTGTGGTCGGAGAGATAAGCGATCACCGGCATCATCGAACAGTCACTGTCGAACAGTTCCGGGTTGTTCACCGAGGCCTGCTGCGCGCCGTAGTTGAGCACGTTCTGGTTACGCGCGACGGTCAGCATTTTCGGGTTGCCTTCATAGGAACCCGCCGTGATCTGGCGCACAGCGTTGACCAGCGACACGGTAGTCTGCACGCCCGGTTGCTGTTGCAGCAGCCAGCCGAGACGATCGGCTTCCACCAGGGTTTCGTACTTCAGGCAACCTTCGCTGGCGGTTTTGACCATGACCGCAAACTGGTCGCTGGACAGCGAATAGTTGGCAGTGATGTAGGCGTTGTCGCGGTTGTAACGTGAGTCGGCGCGCAGCTCGGGTGCGCCCGGATCGAGATCACCAATCTTCAACTGCGTACTGACCATGAAGCCACCTGCCGCCAGCAACCCGGCCACCACCACCGCCACCGTCGCCCAGCGACGCTCGGTAAAGCGGTCAAGCAGGCTCCACAAATTACCCAGCCCTTTTCCATTCACCTCCTGCCTTTCCTGACGCAGGCTGCGCGCCGCCGCTTTGGGACTGACACCCCAATAAGACAGCAGCACTGGCAGCAGCACCAGGTTGGTGAAGATCAGCACCGCCACGCCAATGCTGGCGGTGACGGCCAGGTCCTGGATCACCGGAATGTCGATCAGCATCAGTACTGCAAAACCCACGGCATCAGCCAGCAATGCGGTCAGTCCGGCCAGGAACAGACGGCGGAAGGTGTAACGCGCGGCGACCAACTGATGGGTACCGCGTCCGACGTCCTGCATGATCCCGTTCATTTTCTGCGCACCGTGGGATACCCCGATGGCGAATACCAGAAACGGCACCAGAATCGAAAACGGGTCGAGTGCATAACCGAACAAGGTGATCAGGCCCAGTTGCCAGACCACCGCAACCACCGAGCAAAGAATCACCAGCGCGGTGCTGCGCACGCAACGGGTAAAGCCAAAGATGATGGCAGTAGCGATCAGCGCTGCGGCGCCGAAGTACATCATAATCAGCATCAGGCCATCGATCAGATCGCCCACCAGTTTGGCGAAACCGATCACGCGAATCTTGATCGGGCCTTTGCCCTCTTCACCGGCAACGTGTACCGCGTTGCTGCCGGCAAACTCAAACTTGTTGCGTAGCTGCTCTTCAAGCATCCGCGAAAAATGGTGATAGTCGATGGCGGCGCCCGTGACCGGATCCTTCTCCAGCAGCGGCACCACAATCATGCTCGATTTGAAATTATTGCCGACAAGACTGCCGATGATGCCGGAACGGGCGATGTTCAGGCGCAGTTGCTCGACCCCACTGGCCGAGCCGTCGTAGGAGTCCGGCATGACCGGGCCACCACGGAAGCCCTCCTCCGTCACCTCGGTCCAGCGTACGGCAGGCGTCCACAATGACTTTATCCAGGCCCGGTCCACGCCCGGGGTCAGGAACAAGGTGTCATTAACCTGCTTGAGCACCTCCAGGTATTTCGGGTCGTAGATATCACCGTCGGTGTTTTCCACCACCACCCGAACCGTATTGCCCAGCCCGCGCAACGCCTGACGATTCTCAAGGTAATTTTTGATGTATGGCTGACTCTGCGGAATCATCTTTTCGAAGCTGGCATTGAGCGTCAGCCCAGTGGCCGCGAAATAGCTCAGCAATACCGTGACGATCAGGCAGGTCAGCACCACCAGCAGGCGGTTGTTGAAAATCAGGCGTTCAAGGACATTGCCGGAGCGTGCATCGAAGCCCTTCAGCTCTCGGATCACCGGCATCGTATCGAGGTTGTAGTTACCCATGAAGTGGCTCGTCTCTTTTTATTATGTGGGATGTGGGCTCATTCGAAGGGCAACTGGCGCAAGCCCCGTGCGCCCGCGACCACCATGACTGATGCGATGGCCTGCGCCGCAGCGGCGGGCCCCAGGCGGTCTTGTGGCTTTAGCGTGAAACTGGCGCCGTCGTCGGTGCTGACAAGCACATGCCCGGCCTGGCTGACCAGGATGATTCGGCCGTCGGCGGTGATCGTGCTCGCGGTGATGCTTGAGGACAGCCCCAGTTCAACCTTGTTCCAGTTCACGCCGTGATCGACGCTGCGATAAACATTGCCCCGCAGGCCATAAACGAGCACCGAGCCCGGCTTGCCGGTGATGCCGAAATAGCTGCCGCTGTAGGGCGTCGGGATGTTGATGAAGCGTTGCGTTGCCGGGTCCAGTTTCAATACCAGGCCTTGCTCGCCGACAATGAACAGATCATCGCCGATTGCTCGTATCCCGTAGAAATTCAGTGCGCCCGGATTGTCGGTGCGATCCATCAACGGAACCCAGCTCCGGCCGCCGTCTTCAGTGCGGAAAATCAGATTGAACGCGCCGACGATATAGCCGGTTTTATCATTGGCGAACCAAACGTCCAGAAAAGGTTTGTCAGCCCCTTCATCGACCATTCGTTGAGCCTCAGCCAATAACGCATCATCGGGCTGTTGCCCTTCTTGCCTCTGAAAATGTTCGAGCATGATCTGCCCCACCTGACGGCCATCGAGCTGACGCGTCCAGGTTTCACCCCTGTTGTCGCTGTGCAACACAATGCCGTCGTGCCCGACCGCCCACCCCTGCGTCGGGCTCGGAAAATGCACGGCCACCAGATCGGAACTCACCGGCACTTCTGCCTGGTGCCAGCGGACGCCGTTGTCATCGGAATAAAAAATATGGCCGCGTTGGCCCACGGCGACCAGGCGCTGACCTGCACGGGTCAACCCGGTGAACACCCCGCCAATCGCCTTGTCACTCTGAATCGCGGGGCTCGACAGTACGTCGACAAAGTCAGCGGCGACGACGGATCTGGTGAATGGGGCAGCCAGCGCCAAAATTAGCGCAGTGAGCGCAATCCATCTGAATGTATTCATAAGGTCTACTCGGCAAAAAAAGCCGCCGAACAGTGCGGTACACACTGTCGGCGACAAAAAACACCTGCGTTATGGCTCAGCGAATACCCGTGCCGGCCAATGACTCAGGTGCCCACTGCGCTTTCGAAAGCGGGTCGATGTACTTGACGCCGCCGTACGGCCCGTAGATGCCGGTGATGTTGTAGCTGCCAGAGACCAGGTCATAAATCATGTGGTTATCGGAATTCGGCGCCTGCACGTCGTAGCTGTATGCCATGTGTGCAAAGGACCCGCGGTACAGCTTGCCGCTGGCGTCATATTCATCCGAAGCCAGGGCGATCCAGCTGTCTTCGTCGAGGTAGAAGGTGCGCTTGCTGTAGATGTGGCGTTTGCCCGGTTTCAGCGTGGCTTCGACCACCCACACGCGGTGCAACTCCCAGCGCATCAGGTCCGGATTGACGTGATGCGGCGTGGTGATATCCGCAGCGACCTTGTGATAGTTCAACTTGTACGTGTTGTAAGGAACGATCATTTCCTTCTTGCCGACGAGTTTGAAGTCGTAACGGTCCATTGCGCCGTTGAATACCCAGGCATCGTCATAGGTCGAAGCACCGGCCGAGCCAGGGTTTGGCGTGTCGTAGGCGATATCCGGTGCGAGTTTCACGCGGCGCTGACCTGGCAGGTATTGCCAGCCACGACGCTCCATTTTCAGAGGGTTGACGGCATCCTGCACCAGGATGGCTTCGCCTGCGCGACGGGCCGGGGCCTGGTAGTAGAGTTTGGTCTTGAAGAACAGGTCCGTCTCTTTCGCCGGCTCCATACGCTTGGGATCGTACAGCGGGTATTCCAGATAGGCATTACCGGACGTGGCCAGAATTGCCCTCCCGGAACTGTCGACGTTCCAGGAGTCATATTTCAAATTGGTGGCGTAACCCTGATAACGCAGCAAGTGGTTCCACATGGCCTCATAGCCATCTTTCGGGATCGGGAACGGAACGCCCGGCAACGCGTTTTCCAGCGCTACCCCGCCTTCGAGTGTTTTGGTGCCGACGGCATTTTTTACGGTGTTGTCCAGCAACCGTTGAGGCAGCGCAACGCTGCGATGAGTCGGAAACACATCGACCCGGAACGTCGGATAACGCTTGAGCAGTTCTTGCGTGGTTGCGGTCAGTTTGTCGGTGTATTGACTGACGTTTTTGCCATCGACAACCACGCGTGGCTTGTCGGCCTCATAAGGGTCCGGACGGAACGAACTACCCGGTTGAAAACTGGCTGGCGCCGTGGTGAGACCGCCGGTGTAGGGCGGAATGGTGTTGTCGGCATTGCCGGTTTTTTCAGCGCCGACGCCTGTCAGGCTGTTGCCGAGTCTGGCTGCTTCATCGGGGGACACGGCTGCGTGTGCCGCACCCGCGATGGCAACGGTCAAGGCAGTGAACAAAAGCGTATAGACGAACTTCATGGAGTGACTCCTGCTATCAAGCAAAGACTTCGATCAAATGGTCGTTTTGAAGGTAAAAGTGACCATGCCCCGATCCTTGAGCTGAGGCTGAGTACCGCCGAAAGCAGTGGTCTGCCCCGGTACGCAGTTGTATTGGCCGTTGGCCCCTGGTGCGGCACCCTGGCCCTGTGCACCTGCACCACCGGCTGAGCCGCAGGTGTCGAACGGACCAAAGTTGTCCACGTACTTCAGGTCAAACCGGTACTGGTTGTGCACATCCATGCCAACGCCCACCGAGTAACTGCCGGAGTCCTTGTTACCCCCGAGCTGAACCGACGAGTTGCCCGCAAGGCCGACGCTGTAGTTGGCCGGCAGGTACATATCGATGCCGGGAAACACCTGATACCAGGTCGGGTTGAAGTTGACGCCCAGGACGTAGTTGTCCTTGGTGACCTTGTCGACACCGCGATACCAGTCTTCGCCTTTGAACAGCTGCTCGTTCTCGGTGACGTCCAGCCAGCGGCTGTAGGCGAGTTCAACCAGCAAGGTCGAACTGTCCCAGACCGGTGTCGCACCGAACGTGGTCAAGCCGTTGAGCACCGCGTGCACGGTGTTGCCTCGGGCCACACCGTTATCACCATCAAAGCTGCTGATGAAGCCAGGCAAACCGGCAGCACCGGCTACCGGATTGACCGTTGCCGGCACGCTGGCCAGCGGCATGTTGTGGCGATAGTTCAGGTCGAGACCGACGCTGACACCTTCGATGCTTTTCGACAGGCTGATGCCGTAGATATCGATGTCGTCAACATAGAACTGGTTGTAGCTGCCGGCATTGCCGGAGATCAGTTGCGCAGGGCCGACCGCCGTTGGCTGCAACACCAGGTTGGGCAGAATGTCGGAGGTTTTGCGGTAGTAGAAACCCAGCGTACCCTGCAGCCATTCCGGGCTCCACTTGGCCATCAGGCCAAAGTCACCCTGGTTGTCCGGGGTAAATGTATGCCCGTTGGACAGCCGTAAAAACTGGTTGGCACCCAGTGGGCCAGGTGTGCCGAACAGCGGGTTTCGGCCGCCGATCAACGACAGGTTGTGCCCGCCATTTTGAATGCCGTCGTTGAACCCCAGATAAGTACCCGACTCCGGCAACCGCGCGGCGTCCCAGTCCAGGAAGTACTGCGCGGCGAGGGTCAGTTCCGGGTTGACCGTGAGGCTGGTGGACAACTGATTACGCGGAATGAACAGTTCTTTGGCTTCTGTTCCCGGGACGGCCAGCGACTTGGAAATATCCAGACCGGACTGGCCATAACTGTTGCCATGGGCAAAGGCGAGGATGCTTTCGCCCCAGTAAACGGTGTGCTTGCCGAGCTTGCCGCTGAGCAGCGATTCATCGCCGACTTCAGTGCTGCCAAACACGAAGGCATCAAGGATTTCCGAAGAAGGACCGTTGTAATAGCGATCGGCGTAACCGCTTTGATGACGAGAGTCCGGCTTACCGTTGTTGAGCTGATTGGTCGAGGCGTTATCGCTGCCAATATCGTCGTAGGCGTGGTCGTACCAAGTGTTGGCGCTGACACGGAAACCGACTTTTTCTTTGTAAACCACGTCCAGTTCGGTCAGCACATCCAGTCGTTGAGAAACGGGACTGCCGGAGGAGAAGTTGCGATCCCCGTCATTGTTGTTCCACGAATTGGCCAACTTGCTGTTGGGGGCTTCCACGCGCTGGGCGTAGTTGAACTTCAGCGTGTTGTCGAAGCGAACCGCAAAGTCTTCATTCCCCGTGTTGATCTCCACAGCCCCTACGGGCGCGATGCCCAGGCCGGTGAGAATGGCGGAGGCCAACAACCCTTTGCGAAGGTTTGCATGGCAGATCTTATTATTTTTGTTCATCTAGCTTGCCACCTGCTCTATGGTTTACGAAAAGTCATGGGTTGAATCACGGCGTAGTGAGCCTCCTCTCAGGTGCGCTGCAAAAGGGTGACCGACACCGCCCTGCCCAGGGCGTTGCTATGTTGTAAAGCCGTGCGGGCACCAGCAATCTGCCTGCCGTCGGCCATGTCGCGCAGTTGCCAGACCAATTCGACCAGTTGTGCCAACCCGGTGGCACCCGGCGCGTGACCTCGTCCCAGCAAGCCACCCGATGGGCACACCGCATTCATCTGTCCTTTCAAGCGGTATCCTTGCTGCACGAATCGGTCGATTTCGTCTTCCCGGCAAAAGCCCAGCGCGGCGCTATTGATCATGAAGTCACCGACGCTTTGGTCGTGCAGTTCAGCCACGTCGATGTCTTCCGCACCGAGGCCCGCTTGCTGATAGGCCAGTTGCGCGACTCGCCGGGTGGTCGCCTGTCCGAGCACATCCAGCACGCAACCCGATTCCTGCTCTGAAGCACAGTCACTGCCCCTGACACTGGCCAGCACGGTGACGTCCGCCCGAGCGCCGAAGCGCAGGGCGAAGGCCGGGGTACAAAGCAGGATGGCCGCCGCACCGCAGGCGGCCGGACACAGATAAGGCGGGAGCCCGCCGTCGCGATCCGGCATGCGGTTCAATACGGCATAGGGATTGCGCCCAGCCTGAGCCCGTGCCCGCTCAAGCACTTGATCGAAGCTGCTTTGAGCAATGCCCATGCGTGTCAATAACCAGCGGGTCTGGGCCGCGAACAGCAGCGCCGGTTGTTGTCGACGCTCGATAAAGCCGATGGGGTTTTCATCCAGCCTGAGCATTGCCGACTCATCGTGAGCGTGATCTTTCAAACCGAAAAACTCACGATTGGAAACGCATGCCGGCATGCACTCGACACCCACCAACAGGACACATTCAGCCTGGCCGCACAGCAGACTATTGCGGGCCAGATGGAAAGCACTACTAGCCGATGTACAGCCATCGCCGAGGCTGAAAATCGGCACGCCCGAGTAGCCAATCTGCGACAACATCTGCTCGGCGATACCGACTTCACCGTGTACGCAGGAAGTAAACACTTGGTCGACCAGGTCAAAGTCGATCCGTGCGTCGGCCAGCGCCGCATGAATGGCTTGCCCCGCCAATGCCGCATGACTCTCAGAGCCACCCAGCGGTAGAAACGGCACCATTGCTGCACCGGCGATCAGCACTTTTACAGACATAGACCTGCTCCCACTCACCGATACGTTGGCGCTTTTGTGGGGTCAGACTATTGCGAAGTCGAAAAGCGTACCCCCCCATTGACTGGGGGGGCGATTGGAAATCGGATATGAGGGGGAATTGAAGGATGATCCGAACGGATCATCTCGGGTGGTGGCTTGGCATTAGCCCCCAGTCTCGAGAATTCCCAGCATGTATGCACGCGCTACTACATGCTGCCTGGTGCCGGCCTGGAATTTTCCAAACAGGTTTTTCAAGTGCCACTTCACGGTTTCCTCGCCGACATTCAGCGCCAAAGCGATTTGCTTGTTGGACAGGTTGCGAGCCAATAGCTGCAACACCTCGCGTTCCTTGGGCGTCAAGAGACGGCTTGGGGACACGCTCGATGGGGTGGATTCCGGTCGCGGAACAGGTGCGGGCGTGGAGGTCGTAGCAAGCAATGGGACCGTTTCACCCTGGAGCGTCCGCTCCCATTTGATGAGGTCCGGATGGGTGTCCTGCACCACACGCAACATACCGTTTTCTTGCGCGAGGCTGACAGCCTCCAGCAAATAGTCAGTACCGCCTTGTCCGGTCGCCCTGAGCGCCAGTGCCCTGAGCAGCTTGATCTGTACGATGTCTCGCCCACGACGCAGGTATTCGGCTGTTTCACTAACCTTGTCCAGCACCGCCAGCATCGCCTCCCAATCACGTTGGGCCAGTAAGGCATAAGCGTTGGCTACCCCTGCCAGCAAGTCCAGCTCCGGACCCAACAACCCTGCTCGCTCACGGGTAATAACTGGCGTGAAACAGTCCAGTCGTCGCCATAATGCCTGACAGGTATCACTGCGTCCCTGCAAGGCATGCAGGCGTATTTGTTCTCCCAGGGAGGCAATACAGAATCGTGGAATATTTCGCTCTTCTCCAAGGGCGAATAACGCCTCGAGCAGATCCTGCCCGCGATGCCCCTGCCCCTGGATTGAAGCCAGTCGAGCGGCGGCGAGAAAACCCTGCACAATGGCATCGGGGGACGCCAATCGCTCAACGATATCTAGCCTGTTCGCCAGTACCGTAGCGGACTCCTGAATTTCCCCCTGTTCCAGCAACACCGTCGCCAGAACGCTCGCTAACATGACCGCCACCGGACTTCGCCGACCGATGTCCCGTTCGGCATGCAACAGGCTGTCGTGCAACGCAGTGCGCGCCGACACCATTCGACCTTCGTATAAATAAGCTAGACCGACCACCCACTCGCCGTATCCGCGTATGGCATCAAGGCCAGGACTACCCGCATAAATCGCTGCTCTCTGAAAGATTCTCCGGGCTTTCTCCGGTTGTCCCTGCAACAGCGTCAGCCGGGCGATCTGGGTCGCGAAAATGGCTTGCACCTTGATTGAGAATGAAGGCAATCGATCGACCCAAGGAGTGATGAGTTCATGCGATTGATCCGGATGGTCCGCAAAGTAGGCGGCGGCGGCGGCGATGGCGGCCGCTTCACAACGTGTCGCCTCGTCGGCGGACGGATGCTGTTCAATAGCCGCAATCAATCGCGCCGCTTCTGCCTGACGCTCTCCCATTGCCAATGTCCAGGCCGCCGCCAGACAGATGCGCGGATGCGACAACACGTCAGCGGGGCCAAGCTCCTCGACCCACTCCAGCACCCGGCTGAACTGCCCTTGCAACATGACTTCGTACAGGCATTCGCCGATCAACATATAGGCCGGTTGGGGCATGCCGGCCAACAGATATTGCCGGGCGGCCTGCTCCAGGAATCCGTGTTGTTCCAGCCACACGGCGCCGCGCCGGTGATAACCCTGACGTTCCTCTAACGGCAAGTCGGCAAAACGGCCGAGCAGAAATTCCCGCGCCAATGGATGGATGCGCACCCAGTCACTGTCGATACTTTCAACAAAAATCGGTGTCGAGGCACACAACTCCTTCAGCAACTCACTCGAGCGAGCGTTGCCCGTCAGCGCCTCGCATAACAAGGGCTGGACCATTTCCAACAAGGCAATGCCGGTCAGAAAGCGCACCTGCTCCTCCCGAAGATGTGCGAGCAAACTGTCGACGAAATAACGCTCGATATCACCCAGACAAGTCGACAGCTCTTCGACTGCCGCACTTCGATTCGAGCTCTTCTCCAACGCCGAAATCGCTAATTGCAGGCCGAGCGGCCAGCCTTCGGTTATCTCGTGCAGCCGCACGCAGAGGTTGGCATCAACCCTTGCGCCGAAACGGTCATTGAGGATGGCGATCGCCTCTTCCACATTCAGACGTAGAGCCGCAGTCATGATCGTCGTGAAAAGCCCTCTTGCCGCGAGGTCCGTCACTTGCAGATTCAACCGTGTGCGAGAGGCCATGATAATGCGCAAATTGGCTGGCGCGTTGTGCAACAGGTACGTCAGGGAGTAACGGATCGTCAGCTCGGGCAGGGTATCCACTTCATCCAGAATCAATACGGTTTCGCTACCCAGATCGGCCACTTCCGCCAACCATTGCGTCAGCCCTTCCTGTTCGTCACGCCCCAGTCCCGCAATAGGCTCGAATACGCGGGCAAAGGACGGCCGACCGCTGCCAATGGCCATGGCAACTCCCAGCCCCTGGACAAAACGCGCACCATCATCCTGTGCATCCAGCGTCATCCAGGCCACCACGGCGCCGTGAGACAAACATTCACGGCGCCATTGGGTCAGCAGAAAGGTCTTGCCGAAGCCTGCCGGCGCTTGAACGGCGATCACCACTTTATCTGTCAGTTCCTGGGTATGAATACCCAGACGGCCTCGCATCCGTGCTGATTTCTGACTACGCGGCGGCGTCGTTTTGAGGATCAGTTGGGGCTCTATGCAGTCCATTGTTTCAGACCTGAGTGGTTGAGAGACGCTTAACCAAGGTACGTCTGAAGGTCCCTGGATACAGTTCCAAACGGTCGAACACTACCATGGAATAATCCGAGGGCTTGAACCCCGGTGCAATCCAACGCAGCCGCTTGCGTACTTTCGGTGCAGTGACCTGCTCGCCACGCCAAAGTATCCGTTACCTTCCAGCCAGGGCTCTGTATTCAGCCGGTGTACTGGCGTGCGCAACCTTAAACGCTGCAGTCAGGTGGCTCTGAGAGCTGAAACCACACTCCAGTGCCACATGCAAAATAGGTAGATCGGTCTGCATGAGCAGATCACGCGCATGTTCCAGTCGTACATTCATTACATAGCGATGGGGCGGCATACCCATGGCGCGCTGGAACAGCCGTCGAAAATGAGCCGGGCTGACACCCGCCTGGGCAGCCAGCGTGCTGATCGACAGTTCCTGCCCCAGATGCTCGCGAATGAAGACCAGTACCGTATGCAGGCGCGCCAGATGAATATGCGGCGGATAAATACCTCGGCTCGCGTCAACTCGTAGCGCACGATACACCTGCTCAAGCATGACCATGGCCAATCTTGCCATGAAGCCCTGATCAGCCCCTTTCCCAAGACTTAGCTCATCCATCAATTGCCGGGCCGCTGCACTCACCAAACCATCACTGACGGGCAATGGCGCCTGCGCGCCAGCGCATAGCTCACGCAATTGTCGAAACACTCCATCAATGCGATCGGGCAGATAAAAAACCGCGAAATCAATGCTGCCGGAATAGTGCCATTGAGTGGCACAACCTGCAGGCAACAGCATTGACAAGCGGGGCATTGAGGTTGAGCGCAATTCGCCCCCTGCCCCCTCATCCGCCCGCGAGCCACCGAACTGGGTCAACAGGGCCATAAAGTCAACGGGCGGGACGGATAGATCAGTCGTATGCAGGAAGTAGCGCTCCGCATACAAGGGGATTTCTCTGCACACCAAGCCGCCCAGCAAGGGTAATCCCAGCGTTTCATGGACCTGTTGTTGCGGATTCATGGGCATCTCGGGATGAGCATATTTTGACAAATATGACCGCTTTTCAGGTGAGTTGTCGATGTCTGGAAGAACAATAATCGGCCAAATATTGCGTCACTCGCCTTGATGCGAGGCAGGCACAACCGCTCCCCCGCATGACTGATCACAGCCTGGAGAACAGCATGAACAAGAAGACCGTCACTGTATTCGGCGCCACCGGGACTGCCGGCGTCGCTTGCGTCAATGAGTTCATTCGCCAGGGCCTGGTCAATATCAATGTACTGGCGCGCCGCTCCGGCCAGGTGGAACGATCATCGTCGGGCATCAACAAGAATGAGGCGCAAAAACAGCTGCAGTACGCCGAATGGGCGCGTCAGGGCGTGACCATCAAAGAGGTCGACGTCACCGTTACCGAAGCGCTGGTCCCGGCGCTGCGCGGCACCGACTACCTGGTGTCCTGCGTGCCGCTCTATGCCACCGAATCGCAGATGCCGCTGATCTTTGCCGCCAAGGAAGCGGGGGTCGAACGCTTCGTGCCATCCGAATACGGCGCGATATACGAGTTCGAGCAATTCTGGCAGACCGACACCACGCACCGCTTGATGGCCCGGCAGAAGGCGTTCATCCGCCGCATGATCGAACTGGCCGGCATGGACTACACCATCATTCCGGCCGGTGCCTGGATCGAGTACTACATGCTCGAGCCGGTGATGGTGATGGGTGATCCCGACGCCAAACTGGCCTGGTCGACCGGCGTGGATGTCGGCCGCATCATCCCGCATGTGCTGGCCCACCCGGCCTCGCGCAATGCGATTTGTCCGGTCGCGGCCACTGCCTGGTGTTCGTGGAACGAGCTGCTGGCCGCGCGCGAACAGGCAGTAGGTCGTCCGATCGAGCGTAATGAGTTGACGCCCGAGCAGTGGCGCGCAGCCTACGCGGCTTCCCGTCCCGGTGCCATCCAGACCCTGCTGGCGATCGGCGTCGCCATGGTCGATACCCCAGCGGGCATGTCGCTGTGCGGCCACTGGAACAAGACCTTCCTCCCCGAGTTCAAGGGTACGCCGCTGCAAGAGCTGTTCGTCGACACCGTAGAGCCTTTCGTCGAGGCCACGCGCACCACGTTGATCGCCGCCGGCGAATTGCCGGCCGACGCCTGATGCGTCTCGACGCCTAGAGCGCAAGCCATAAAAAAACCGAGTGATATGACGAGGCCCATCATGAAACTAAGTAACCGGATCAACCTGCCTGACATTTCAATAACCGGCTTTGAAACACCCCTGAACGAGGTCGAGCGCGGCATCCAGGACAGCGTGCATCGCTTTGCCAAGGACTTCATGCGTCCCCTCGGCCAGGAACTCGACAAAATGACCGCAGAGCAGGCGGTCGCCCCCGGCTCGCCGTACTACAGCATCTTCAGCGAAGCCGCCAAGTTGGGCCTGGATTCCGATCTGCTGGCCGAACTGCCGCCGGAAACGGCTGTACGCGTCGAGTCTATGATCGGCGAGGAAATGGGCTGGGGCGATGCCGGTCTGGCGGTTTCCTTGGGCGTCAGCACCTTCCCGAACGAGATGGCCAAAGCCGTAGGGAAGCAGGAGCTGATCGATCTGAGTGCCGGGAAAATCGGCTGCTGGATGATTACCCATCCGGACAAGGGCACTGACGTCAGCGCCTTCGACTTGCAGCGCGACTGGGTGCCGGGACAGTTAGGCAACAAGGGCAATCTCTTCGCCAAGGTCGGCGAGCACGAGATCGTCATTAACGGCCAGTGCTCGGCCTGGGTGTCCAACGGCGCAGTGGCCCAGGTGGCTCTGGCCTACATGACCGCCGACTATGGCAACGGCTTCTACGATGCCAATGGCTTGCCCTATGGCATCTCTGTAATCGTACCCCTGGACTTGCCCGGTGTCAGCAGGGGCAAGCCGCTGGAGAAGATCGGTCAGCGCGCCCTGCCCCAGGGCGAAGTGTATTTCGACAACGTGCGGATTCCCAAGCGCTTCGCCGTTGCCCTGCAGGACGAGTACTACGGCAACGTCGTTTCGACCTGGTCGTTCGCTGGCACCCACATGGCGCAATGGTTCACCGGCGTGGCACGTTCCGCCTTCGAACTGGCCCTGGCCTACTGCCATGAGCGCAAGCAGGGTGGCCAACTGCTGATCAACCACCAGCTTACCCGCTACCGCATCGGCGACATGATGCGTCGTGTTGAGCTTTGTCGGGCTGTCGCCCGCCGCTCCTTGGCCTATGCGCGCCTGTCCCCGCAGGGGCACCCCTGTGCCACGGCTTCCAGCAAGGTCACCGTGACCGAAGAGGCCATGCGCGTGGTAAGCGATGCCATGCAACTGTTCGGCGGCAACGGCCTGACCCGCGAGTACCCCATGGAGAAATTGTTCCGTGATGCCCGCGCCGCTCTGATCGAGGATGGCGAAAACATGATGCTCACCACCCGCCTTGGCTTCCTTGTACAGGAGCTCTACGAAGACGGCTGGCCCCAGTACTGATCCCAAATCCAACTAACAATAAACTTTGGAGACAATAGAAATGGCTAAGTATCCCGTAGTTGTCTATGGCGCCAGTGGCTACACCGGCATGCTGACCATGGACTGGCTGATCGACCAGAACATCCCCTTCACCGCTGTTGCGCGCAATGCCCAGCGCGCGCAGGAAATGATGGCGCAACGTGTGGTACGCCTGGAGTCCGCGACCTATGAAATCATCGAGTCCGAGCACAACGTTGAATCGCTGAGCGCCGCCTTCAAGGGGGCCAAAGTGGTCTGCAACACCGTTGGCCCCTTCGTCAACTTCGGTCTGACCACCGTCGAGGCCGCGCTCAATGCTGGCTGCCACCACATAGATACCACCGGCGAGCAAAGCTACGTCCGTCAGGTTCGCGAGCAATTTGGCGAGCTCTATCGTCAGGCTGGCCTGCTGGTTTCGCCATCGCTGTCCTACATGTTCAGCTTCTCCGAGATCGCCGCCGAACTGGCGCTGGAAACCCCCGGCATCGACGTGCTGGAAACCGCCGCCCTGTGCCGCGGCCCGCGTGATGTCGCCGGGGTCAGCCTGGGCTCGGCGGCCTCGATTTTCGAATTGTTTCACCGGGAGCAGTTCTACCTGTGGGAAAACAAGCTGGTACAACACCCCGCCACCGCTTCGTTCAACATTGTCGACCCCAACTTCATGCAGCCGGTTTTCTGCCTGCCTTGGGGAGGAACCTCGCTGCCGATTTACTTCGAGCATGATCCGCGCGTGCGCGCCTGCACCTCCGCGGTCGGTTTCTACGACAACAATGTGATGCCGATGGTGCATGGCCTGA
This sequence comes from Pseudomonas sp. S2_B07, assembly GCF_054668435.1. NCBI lineage: Bacteria > Pseudomonadati > Pseudomonadota > Gammaproteobacteria > Pseudomonadales > Pseudomonadaceae > Pseudomonas > Pseudomonas sp. S2_B07. The sequence goes on along the minus strand of NZ_CP162769.1, from coordinate 4,329,135 downwards.
GCCAGAAGTGGGAAGCGGAATACAAGCACTTGTCCAAGGAGCAGCAGGACGCGGTGGTGAAGAGCCTGGTAGAGGCCACCACGCCAAGCATGCCGCCCCGCGAACGCACCACCTTGCAACGCAGCGTCGACATCGCCATCGGCCGCGGTCACCTGGCCGCCGTGCGCGCTACCGTGCATGGCGTCACCCCCTATATTTCCACCGGTGCCCTACAGGCCGCGGCGGCGATCAGGCTGCTCGACAACGACACCAACAAGGTCGGCTTCGCTTCCGGTTCCAAGGCTTTTGGACACCGCTATCTGCTCGGTTTCCTGGAAGAGCGCGGCCTGGCCCGTGCCACCGTTACCAAACTCTGATTACCGGCACAGGAACCACTTATGGCCATCATCGACTTTTACGATCGCGGCTGGGGCATCAACCCAGCCGGGGTTGCCTACATCCAGGGCGAGCGCGCTTACACCTTCAACGAAATCGGCGAGCTCTCGTGTCGCATCGCCAACAAGTTGCTCGCACTGGGCTTGCCGAAGGAAACCAAGGGTGCCGTCTGGTCAGGTAACGACGTCATCGCCTGGGCCTGCACACTGGGTCTATGGCGCGCCAACATGACCTGGATTCCAGTCAATGCGCGCAACTCGAGCGAAGAGAATCACTACATCCTCGACGCATTCGACTGCGAGGTAATGTTCTACCAGAACGATTTCGCGCAAATCATCACCGAGCTACGGTCCAGGCTGCCTAAGATCAAGCACTGGATCTGTATCGATGCCGACGCTGTCGATGCACCTTCGTTGGAACTATGGAGTGCCGGCCAGCCGGCGAGCCGTCCCGAAGTCGCCTATGACATGGACGACGTGGTGGCGGTCTCACCCACTGGTGGAACAACGGGCACGCCAAAGGGCGTGATGAACACCCACCGCAGCGTGCAGACGTTCATCGCCCACTTCATGCTGACCTGTGCTTATCGCAATGGTGAAAAGCCGGTGAATATGGCCGCCGCACCGATGACCCACACTGCCGGCCTGTTGTCCGTACCCTGCACGGCGCAAGGTGGCACTGTAGTGGTCATTACCAAACCCGATCCGGCATTGATGTTGAACACCATTGCGCAGCACAGGGTCAGCGAGCTCTTTCTGCCGCCAACGGTGATCTACAGGCTGTTGGAAATTCCCGGTATCGAGACGCTGGATTTCTCCTCGGTGAAGTACCTGATGTACGGCGCGGCTCCCATGTCGGTAGACAAGCTGAAGAAAGCTATCGATATTTTCGGCCCGGTCATGACCGGCGGCTATGGTCAGACCGAAGCACCGGCCAGCATCGCCAACTTTCGTCCCGACGAACATCTGGTGGGTGACCAATTCGCCGACGACGAACGCCTGTCCTCGGTCGGCCGCCCTAACCCGCTGGTGCGCGTCGAAGTGATGAGCGACACCCACCAGATCCTGCCGCGCGGTGAAACCGGTGAAATATGCGTGCGCGGCGACCTGATCATGAAGGGTTACTACAAGCAGCCGGAGAAGACCGCCGAAACCATCGTCGACGGTTGGCTGCATACCGGCGACATCGGCCATATCGATACCGAAGGCTATCTGCACCTCACCGATCGCAAAAAGGACATGATCATTTCCGGCGGCTTCAACGTCTATCCCAGCCAGGTCGAGCAAGTGCTGTGGGGACATCCGGCCGTTCAGGACTGCGCCGTGATTGGCGTACCCGATGAAAAATGGGGCGAGGCCGTCAAGGCCGTGGTCGAGCTCAACCCAGGCCAGGAAACCACCGAGCAGGAGCTTATCGAGCTGTGCAAGGCCAGGCTGGGCAGCGTGATGGCACCGAAGTCTGTCGACTTCACTACCACCCTGCCACGTAGTCCGGTGGGCAAGGTGCTGAAAAAAGAACTGCGTCAGCCGTATTGGAAAAACTCGACCCGCAAGATCTGACACAACCGCAGATCTCAGGCCCGTCGAACGACCCGATCGGGAAAAAAATCGAGTCGATCTCAACCTCGGCCTGCACGTGGCCGAGATACGCCTGCCTGAACCTGGTAACGACCAGCAACTTCAGTAAGCCGCTGCCCAGGCGCACCCAACGTCAACCACTCCGTGGGGTGCGAATTGGACACTGACCCACTGAATATAAGGACCGTTCAATGAGCAATATCTATATCGCCGGCATCGCCATGACCGTCTTCGGTCGACACATTGAACGCAGCCTCGACGACTTGGCACGTGAGGCTTTCCAGGGCGCATTGAAGGACGCCCACTGCACTGCCGCCGATCTCGATATCGCTTTTTATGCAGGCATGACCAATGGCCCATTGCAAGGTCAGCTCTCGATCCCAGGTCAGGTCGTGTTCAGCAAGATCGGTATTGAAGGCATTCCTATCTATAACATCGAGAATGCCTGCGCTTCGGGTAGCTCAGCCTTCAATTTGGCCGTGCAAAGTCTCAAAGCCGGTACAGCCAGTATCGCGCTGGCGTTGGGTGCGGAAAAGATGAACATCCCGGATAAACTGAAGGCCCTCTCGCTGTTCGAGGCTGGTTGGGACGTCTCTCGCGCCAAAGAGAATTATCAGACGCTGGTAAAAATGGGCGAAGGTGTAGTGCCGCCCGCCGGGTCGGAATCGGACAAGCCTTACAGTAAGTTCATGGCCATCTACGCCGCATTGTGCCGCCAGCATATGAAAACCTACGGCACCACGCAGCGGCAGATCGCAGCGGTGTCGGCAAAAAACCACACTCACTCGGTCCATAACCCCTACTCGCAATTTCGCAAAGCCTTCGGTATCGACGAAATCCTTGCCGCCCCTCCGATCACCTACCCGCTCACCCTACCAATGTGCGCGCCGCTGTCGGACGGCGCAGCAGCAGCCATCCTTTGCACCGAGGAAGGACTCGCACGCATCGGTGCAGACAGAAGCCGCTGCATCAAGATAGCGGCCAGCGTCATCCGTAGCTTTAGCCATCGCCGGCTCGATCAGCCGGAACTGAACGTCGGTCACCTGACAGCTAACCAAGCCTATGAACAGGCGGGCCTGGGGCCGCAAGACATGCATGTCGCCGAAGTCCATGACGCCTCGGCGATGGGCGAAATCATTCAGGTCGAAAACTTGGGCCTGGTCCCGTTCGGTCAGGGCGGACCTGCGGCTGAACGTGGCGAATTCACGCTGGGCGGGCGCATCCCGGTCAATACCTCAGGTGGCCTGGAATCGAAAGGCCATCCACTCGGCGCTACCGGGATCGGACAACTCTACGAACTTGTGACGCAACTGCGCGGAGAGGCTGGCGCACGCCAGGTATATGGCGCACGCCATGCAATCCAGGAGAACGGCGGCGGTTTGCAGGGTATTGAGGAGGCAGCCGTCGCGATCCACATTCTCAGCAAATAGTTCTTGTCAGAAAAATCTGTAGTGGCCAAACCAATCAAAACAAGAAGGATAAAAAACATGTTCCAAAACAAAGTAGTCGTCATCACCGGCGCAGGATCAGGCATTGGTCGGGAGTTGGCTATCCAGATGGTTGAAGCTGGCGCGCATGTCGCCCTGTCGGACATCAACCAGGTTGGTCTCGACAAAACCATGAAGCTATTGCCTGACGCCAGCAAAGCGAAAGGTTACCTCCTGGACGTATCGTCCTGGGACGCCTTCCAGGCCCATGCCGACGAGGTAAAGCGAGATTTTGGCACGGCGCACTTCGTCATCAATAACGCAGGTGCCGCAGTCATAGGGACGGTTGCCAACACCTCCATCGATGAGTACGAGTGGCAACTCGGTATCAACCTGTGGGGCGTTTTGTACGGTACCAAAGCGTTCCTGCCGATGATGCAGGCCCAGCGGGAAGGCTGCATCGTCAACATTTCCAGCGTATTTGGCCTGGTAGGTTTCCCGATGCAAAGCGCTTACAACATGTCGAAGTTCGCCGTGCGTGGTCTGACCGAAGCACTATGGTCGGAACTTGAGGGCAGCGGCGTGCGCGCCGTGTGTGTGCACCCTGGCGGAATCAAAACCAATATTGAAAAGGCCGGACGACGCTGTAAAGCTGCCGGTAGTACAGAAGAAAAGTTCAAAGCGCTTGCCGACAAGATGCTACTGACGCCAGCGGCGGATTGTGCCGGCGACATCATCAAAGGGCTGCGCAAAGGAACCAAACGCATTATCACAGGGAACAAGTCGAGCACCTTGTTCTGGATAAGCAGGCTATTTCCGAATAGTTATCCGGCATTACTAAAGCTGCTTGGCTGAGACCCAAAAATTACAAGATATCTCTGTGTGATGCGAGGCATCACCTCCTATCAGGAACAATCTCATGACCGACAGCTATACCCGCAAGCTTTTTATTTCTGCCGCTTGTTTCAACGTACTTGCGGGTCTTCCATTACTCGTAGCTTTGCGACCCGTAGCTGCAATGTTGGGACTGCAAATTACCCCTACCTCAACCCTATTCATTCAACTCACCACGTGCTTAGTTATCATATTCGGCTGGGCCTATTGGATGATCGCTCGCGATCCGCTGCAGTATCGTCCCTATATCCTACTCGGGGTAATCCTAAAAATACTCTTTGTTGTAGTAGTTTATGGCCACTGGCTGGCGGGCAACATAAACTGGCCATTGCCAGTAGTGGCATCGGGTGACATCGTCTATACAATACTGTTCTGGCGTTATTTCCAGCGTGCTGAGCGTTGCACTACGTTGTGAAAAGAACGCACCGATAAGCAAGTGACCGAAAAGCAGCTTCCTTTTATGTAGGTGGCTGCGAGATTCGAGAGCAATCACAGCTTTAAAGCCCTACACCGAGCGTCAGGAGCGGCGAGTTTAGGATTAGGATCGGTGTTACTAGTCAAAGGTAAGCGAACGACCAACACGCCTGCCGAACTCCAAAATTAAGGGCAATCGCGTCCGCCTTTTTTAAGGCGGACGCGATTGTCCTTAATGCGCCAGCGAAGCTCTTACCCTAAACAGATTAAAGCCCAGGTAATTCAGGAATGCCTGCATTCAAGCGCAACCATCTCCAGTATCGCCATCAGCCACGGGCGTCGACGCCCAACCTTACTCGTAAGTGGATGTCGCTTTGACACACGAAAACCTTTTGTCCATCTCCTCCGAAATAGGTGAGGATTCCACCGAGAGAGAGAGTTCGCAGTGGATTTGGTACCGTCCACGACCTTGCAGGATATTCCGAGCTGACCGCTAGAAGTGGCGAACAAGATCTTTGGAGGGTTTGGCGGAACTCCTGCAAAAATGTATCGTCACCAAAACCGTAACTATACGGTTCAATTGCCCCTGATTTGGCACTTCAGTTTGGGTCCAAAACGTCGAATTTGGAGATATGAGTAAAGGTCTCGGACGCGAAGGCTTGGTTCCATCGACCCTTGACGTTGAGATCCAAAGCTCCGCCAGCGAATAGAGACTTTCGTAGATCTGGCGCTTGCCCCTCTTCCTCCCAGCGCACCGTTCCGTTTACATCGAGACGTTGTACAACTCGAAGCTCGTCATGGTTTTCACAATCATCTGTCACCGGTAGAGTTTGAAAAGCGTTACGCAATGAGCTTGCAAAGTGTCTAGAAAATCCGGGGGGATTAAGATCGCCGAAAATTCGGGATGCGATCCTGCAAAACTTTTGCCGTAATTAATCGTAAAACTCGTGCCGCTCATACGCACGTCACTCTTTCGTTCGTTCGCGATCAATTTTGGGTAATGGAATCGTTAACTCGCCTTCCGTCATTCCTTTCTTGTAGGCGTTGTACTGGAGCAACGTCAGATACTCCAGCAAAGCGGAATTTTGTAGTTGCAAGTCAGAAATTTTGCTTTCAAGGTTTCGAATTCTACTTGCCGCAACTGTCAGACTCGATGGCTTCGCAATTAAAGGCTCCGAATTCTTGAGCTTGGCCTTCTTTGCAGTGTAGGCGTTCACTATTTCTGTATGGCCATTCAACGACTGCCGTGTCGGTCGCTTACCCACTACACCAGCAACCGCATCACATACTTCCTCCCATGTGATCTTGGCGTCTTCCCAGCCATATATAATATTTACGATTGCCGCCACATCAAACTTTGTCAAATGTTTGGCCATTCTTCATTTATCCAATGGGTCCGTCCCAATCCGATGAAAAACCCTAGTCAACTGACTAAAATCAGCCCCGCGCAATTTTATGAGTGCGCCGTTAGCGATTTCAGGGTCTTCCATCAACGCTAACAAGCTTTTGACCCTTTGTATCGTATTGACATGATGAGTAACCCACTTATCCGCACCGTACTCTCCTAGGCTTTCTCCTTCCAAGGCCAAGGCTAAAACTCGCTCAAGCTTGTCCAAACGGATCGCCAGACGCTCTCGATTACGCTCGTGGCCTTTGATACAAATCTGTTCTGTACAATTGATACAGTCGCGAAATTTCGTGCAGGGACTGATAATAAAATTATGAACACAGTAGCCAAACTCTGTGATATGCGCGGCGCCATCCCTATAAATCAGTGCATCATCACTATCAATCGGCATCCGCACTTCATGGAGCAGTCCATTGGAGCTCGCATCTTGCCCCAATGTCCTTAGCATTCGTAGCTTTTCAAACACTTCCGCGTCACTGACGTGATTGTAAACTTGATTGCTACGGATATTCGCTCGACCAGACCACTTGGCCAGTGCAAAATTGCTTAGTCCGCCCCGCTGCGCAATCGTGTTCAATAGGTGCCTAGGTTGATGGGTAGTCAGTTTGTAAGGCTCACCAGATGGATGATGGTAGCCATAACGCTCAAACACGCTTCGATGGTATTCGACATTCCGTCGAGGCCCTAAATCTTGCCACAAGGTACTAACAGTCGCTTTCTGAAGTATGACCGGACTGGTCAATCTTCTGGCGTGGAGTTGATTGTCCAGAATCGAGAAAATGCAGTTAGAGTATTTCACACCCTTGGCCTTATCAAACCATGGAAAATCCGGAGGCAATTTAGTAAGCAAATATTCACACAAAGTTTTTAACGAATAGGCGCCGTCTTTTGTACTCAACTTTCGCCCACATGCGAATCGGCCAGCCCCCAGACGATCGATAAACTTGTAGCCAAGAGCTTCCGTTAGCTCATATAAAATCAGTGGTTTATCATCCTCTACGTCAGGACACATTTCATGTCTGTAAAATTCGTAAGGGTGTTCTTCTAGCCATAATGCGAGCTCCCGCGCGCGCCTACTTAACGCAAGCATCCTTTTGAACGCCGCTTTAGCGATATTCACCATCGAGGACGGGATCCATTTGATATCGCCAGCAAAGTTCTTACTGGAATAAAATCGCCAGCCATATCTTAGAATTCCCTCTTGATCCTCCTCCTCGACTTCAGCATCCGCTCGAAGGGCGAGAATCTCGTTGGCCCGCGATGGTGCGCACATTAGAAGAGCAAACGCTGAAGTCGTGAATACATCTTTGGGCTCAGTCGGGTCGCTAGCAAATATCTCAGCAATTGCGTCCAGCTCCTTCTCACCTGGCAGTTTTTTGGAGCGAGACTCTTCGCCCTCGCGACTGGTTGAATTTAACAGGTCCACTGGCCGTGGTAGGGGGCTCACCCAATCCTTGATATTTTGCCCACACATAAAGTTACTGCTCAAAAACTCCGCCAGTTGCATCAAATAAAGACCGGTTCCATAAGCGAAATCACGAGAATAGTGATCCTGCGCTACCTGAGCGGCTTCATCCAGGTCGCCGATCGTGCAGAGGTGGATGCTGCCGGAACCGTGCGCCGTTACGATCGCCGCCTCCAATGAGCGGAACATGCTCCCCAGCTGCCCAGCATGTGCTCGCGGATCCACTGCTTTGCGGTGAAGGATGTAGGCTTTCGCAAAGCTCATGAAGTTGATGTCCATGATCATTTGCGGTGGAATCCGAGTGCTTTTGCATCCAAGTTTGGAAAAGCCTAGACCCGGCCAACGAACCGCATCCCATTCCGCCTCAGTTCCCACGAAGCATCTTTTCATATGGACGATGAAGTTTCGGACGTTGACCGAGGCGGTCCTATCCCTACGCGAAACAAACGGAATGACGCGCGCGGTGTCGATCATATGGCCCCCGGATCGGACGAAAGCGAATCCGGCGCCTTGCGTGCCTTGCAAGCTTCGACGACCTGGGTTACAGCGAGGATGCTGCGGTCCAGCACCGAAGCGACGGTCAAATCCTGGGTGACGTCAATCAAGCGTATTCGGTCCGCCAGTAGCTCGGAGAGTACCTCTTGGTGGGGTCCGTCCAACCAAGGCTGAAAATGAACGCAGGTGTAACAAGGAATCGGTACATTGGCGGCACAGAACGCAAAGCAGCCACAGGTACCTGTGCCGCGTCCGCTGACCGAACGGATATCGCTATCTGGATCAGTGCCTCGGACTGCCGCCGCTTTTGACGTGACGATCACCCCAGCAAATGCCTGGGCAAAGGGTGCAAGCTGAGAAGCCACCGCCTGGTCGATGCGTGCCGCGTGCTCTGGAACATTCTGGATATACACACCAACGTTCTGGGTATCCGAATGGTCGAGTAACTCGGCGATGACCATCGGGCCGTACCCTTCGCGTGCCGCCCTCGTACCGATGGTATATCTGAAACGCACTGCTGATAAACTAAGCATTTGACCGGTTCGTTCAGACATCAAACCGATTTCTTCGGTTACCTGTTGTAAAATCCTGGTCACCCTATTGCTTGGAAGATGAAGCTGATCGTTCTTTGTGGCGGCAAGAAACTCCGCTTCATTCTCAATTCGCTTTATAGCCTTCCAGCTAGGAAATAGGGGCAGTTGCTTAAGAAGGTTCTCATTAAGCTTGAAAGGCCAACACGCTGATGCCGTCGCGATGACATAGGCTGCTTGAGCCTTCAGAATTTTAAATAATTCCTCCGTGAGTGCCCGCCGACGAAAACGAAGCCGAAACCATTGACCGGGTTGTTTGCCGCGGGGCATTAAAATAGAGTAAAACTGCTCGCCCTGTTCATTCACGGAGTCGGCGAGGTCCACTAACCGGGTGTTGGTGATTTGCACAGGACGACTGCCGGTATGGCTCGTTAGCATCGACAGCGCTAGTTCAGTGATGCTGACGCTGCCCATTTCGTAGGCTTGAACGAGGCTATCGTTAAACCCAAGCAATTCAATATCCGACAGTGGTCCTTTTTCATTGTCGAGTTGTTTGACCGCCTCGCCTTTACGGTTTCCTCGAATTACAAGCTCACCTAAAAAAACAACTAATTCTGAGTCCAGCCCTGGATAACCTAAGCGGTGCCATTGTTTGATCAACACTCTTATCGCTGCGAGGTACCATTCATGAGCCGGGTCGAGGGTTTGACGATATTTCGCAATAAGCGTAGGAGTAACTGCCTCACCACCGCTATATTTTAGCAGCGCATGATATCGGTCAAATAAATTTGAAGTATGTGCAGCTGACATATTTACTGAAAAAAATTTTAAGGTACGACGTAACCCTTCAAAAGATTCTGGCGAAAGAAGATGGCTGACCTGCTCAATGTTCAAGGCAATATTTCGATTAAGGCTCCAGCGATCGCCATCAAACGTACAACTGTATCCGTCAAAGGAGGTAAAAAGCTCGATAGCTTGGGGGGCTAAGCCGATCTGAAAATCATTCATTGCGCTCTCCCTTTTTTGACCGGGCTTTACGCTGGAGGGCGAGTCCCGCCTCGTCAGCTTTGGCCTGGATAAATCGCCTGTTGTAGATAGCGGCAGTTCCCGACCCCTCTATCCACCCCATCCAGCGTGACCTTATTTGCTCTTGTTCTTCCGGTGAGGGCGGGTTCGGCAGTTCATCCATTTCCTTAGAAAATGAATGATTCCACATATGGCGAAGGCGATGTCCTGTTACCGCTCGAAGTTCAGCGACTGATGACTGCAAGACGTCCCATATCTTTTGATAAGCAGAAATGGACAGCGGTTGACCAACTGTCGGCCCATTTTTATGGGTCACAAACAAATAAGGGCATCGATTGGCATTGCGCACCGCACGTCTTTGCACCATGATGTACCTGTGGATTTCAGCCATCAAACTGTCCGTCACCGGCAACTTCCGCTCAAGAGTTTTCACTAAAGGCTGGTATTTTCGGGGGTCGTCCACCTGATCCGCCCGGCGGGCGATGAGCAATGTGTTATTAGAGAAGTTGCAGTCGGAAACCCTGATATTCAGCAGCTCGCCACCTCTGATGCCCAATTCCATTTCAATCAGCACCATCAGCCGGTTTCGCACTTGCACGTCATCACCAAATGGGTTGTTGAGTGCATCTACTTCGAGACACTGCGCGAGCAACGCCTGTTCTCGCTCGCTCAAGGCACGGTCTATTAACTGTTGATTTCGTGCCTTATGAATGGGACGCAACGCCAAGATTTGCTCACCCAGTTGACTGAGCGCCTCAGGCTCGGGACTTAGGTGGTCGAAAAAGCGCCTGCCAAACCAGACGATGTATCGTTTAGCGGTGGTCAGACGGGAATAGAGAACGTCCTTGTGAACGACACCGCGCGAGGCCAATAACTCTTCGACCGTAAACATCTGTGGATCGACGGTGCAGCGCTCCCATTCTCGGAATCGATAGGAGAGGAAATCTCGTAAGCTGTCGACCTCGTATGGGTGAAGGAATGCCTTCGATTGGCACCGTTCTACAAGGTCAATGTTTCGTACCGCGAAAAACCGATACAGGAAGGTCAGGTGCCCCGCCGCAGCGACCATCGACGCATAGGAAGCGCTGGCATTACGCACCTGGGTAGTGATGAACAGATTAGAAGCGTAGTGCGGGATCCGTGTGCACTCATCAATCAGTACCACATAACGCTCACCCGACTTCATCACGAACCGTTGAGCACGCAGCATGGCCCACCTTCAAAATTTACATTTTGGTCTAGGTAGCTAAGTTCCTCTTTATCCAGCTGTCAACGCGTTAGCAGATGTAATAAAAAAGCCCTGAATAATCAGGGCTTTAATTAAAATATTTTACAGAAACCTCATAGGTCCATTCTAGAACGGGATATCGTCGTCAAAGCTGTCGAAATCCGGAGCCGGCTGAGGCGCGGCCTGCTGCTGTGGAGCCGGACGCGATTGTTGCGGTGCCGACGACTGCTGCGGACGTGGAGCCTGCTGGCGTGGAGCCGGGGCGGACTGCTGGTAGTTGTTGCCCCCGCCTTGTTGGTCGCCCTGTTGTGGACGGCCGCCCAGCAGTTGCATGGTGCCTTGCATGTCGACCACGATTTCAGTGGTGTAACGCTTGATACCGTCTTTTTCCCACTCGCGGGTCTGCAGCTTGCCTTCGATGTACACCTGCGAACCTTTCCGCAGGTATTCGCCGGCGATTTCCGCAACCTTGCCGAACATCGACACACGGTGCCATTCGGTCTTCTCGACCTTCTGACCGGTTTGCTTGTCGGTCCATTGCTCGCTGGTCGCCAGACTCAGGTTGGTCACGGCGTTACCGTTAGGCAAGTAGCGAACTTCGGGATCCTGGCCGCAAGTGCCGACCAATATGACTTTGTTAACCCCACGGGCCATAACGTTCTCCTAGGCTACGCACGCTGCCTCGGGCGGGTTGTTCACCAGGCGCTCGAGGGTGGTGCGATCCAATAGTTCGGTGTCCAATTTGATGTAAATCGCCGCTTCGTCTGCGACGATCACTGCATCTGTTACCCCTACGACAGCCTTCAGGCGCTCGACCAGACCCGCTTCGCGGATCGCCTCGGGCGACAGCGGCAAGCGCAGACTCGTCACGTAGGGAGGTTCGCGCATGGTAACAGCAAAGGCCAGCCAGAGGGCAGCCAGACCGGCGCATCCCAGGAACACAACCGACAGACCGCCATGCTGGAACATCCAGCCGCCGAGAATACCGCCGAGCGCCGAACCGAGGAACTGACTGGTGGAATAAACCCCCATCGCCGTGCCTTTGCCGCCTGCCGGTGAAACCTTGCTGATCAGCGAAGGCAACGAAGCTTCCAGCAGATTGAACGCGGTGAAAAACACCACCGTCCCGATCACCAGAGCCCGCAAGCTATCGCCGAACTGCCAGAAGAATAGCTCAGTGAGCATCAGCGTCAGCACCGCGCCCAATAAAACTCGTTTCATTTTGCGTTTCTTCTCGCCGTAGATAATGAACGGGATCATGGCGAAGAAGGAGATCAGCAGCGCGGTGAGGTAGACCCACCAGTGCTGTTCTTTAGGCAGGCCGGCTTTTTCGACCAGCGCCAGGGGCAAGGCAACGAAGCTCGACATCAACATCGCGTGCAACACAAAAATGCCGAGGTCCAGGCGCAGCAGGTCCGGGTGCTTGAGCGTCGGGATCAGCGCCTGGCGCGCGACACCGGACTCGCGGTGCTGCAACGGCCCGGTGGATTTTGGCACCATGAACATCACGATCACGATGCCGAACAGCGCCATGCCGCCGGTGGCGAGGAACAATCCGGACAGGCCGAAGGCACGGGTCAGCAACGGTCCTACGACCATGGCGACCGCGAACGACAGACCAATCGTCATGCCGATCATGGCCATGGCTTTGGTCCGATGCTGCTCGCGGGTCAGGTCTGACAGCAAGGCCATGACGGCGGCGGAAATCGCCCCGGCGCCCTGCAGGATTCGTCCGGCGATAACGCCCCAGATCGAATCGGCATTGGCCGCCAGCACGCTGCCGAGGGCGAAGACGATCAGCCCCAGGTAAATCACCGGACGACGACCGATGCGGTCGGAAATGAAACCGAAAGGAATCTGGAAGATCGCCTGGGTCAGGCCGTAAGCGCCAATCGCCAGCCCGATGAGGGCCGGTGTCGCGCCTGCCAGATCCATCCCATAGGTCGCCAGAACCGGCAACACCATGAACATGCCAAGCATACGGAAGGCGAACACCAGGGCCAGCCCGCTTGCTGCGCGGGTCTCGCTGCCACTCATGCGTTCGCTGTGGGGATCGTGCATGGAAAAACCTCATGTGAACCGGCCGCGATTCTACCAGTCCCATCGATTGACAGGGTATATCGCGACGCTTTGACGCGCTCCGCTGACAGACTCTTCATGTAAGACATCAACCCGCTCGTTTGATAGTGTGCATCCATCCAGTATTTGGCCGTATACTCCTACGTTTTCGACGCCCGCCAAGCGAGGCCACTTTGGACAAGATCCTGATTCGTGGGGCCCGGACCCACAACCTGAAGAACATCGACCTGACCCTGCCACGGGACAAGCTGATCGTCATCACCGGCCTGTCCGGGTCGGGCAAATCGTCCCTGGCATTCGACACGCTGTACGCCGAAGGCCAGCGTCGCTATGTCGAATCGCTGTCGGCCTATGCCCGGCAGTTTCTGTCGATGATGGAAAAGCCTGACGTCGACACCATCGAAGGTTTGTCGCCCGCCATTTCGATCGAACAGAAGTCGACCTCGCACAACCCGCGTTCGACGGTCGGCACCATCACCGAAATCTACGATTACCTGCGCCTGCTGTATGCACGCGTGGGTATTCCGCGCTGCCCGGATCACGACATTCCGCTGGAAGCGCAGACCGTCAGCCAGATGGTCGACCTGGTCCTCGCCCAACCGGAAGGCAGCAAACTGATGCTGCTGGCGCCGGTGATCCGCGAGCGCAAGGGCGAACATCTGTCGGTGTTCGAAGAATTGCGCGCGCAAGGCTTTGTGCGGGCCCGGGTCAATGGCCGGCTCTGCGAACTGGACGAGCTGCCGAAGCTGGATAAACAGAAGAAGCACTCGATCGATGTCGTGGTCGACCGCTTCAAGGTCCGCGCCGATCTGCAACAGCGTCTGGCCGAATCGTTCGAGACCGCGCTGAAGCTGGCGGACGGCATCGCACTGGTAGCGCCAATGGACGACGAGCCGGGTGAAGAAATAATCTTCTCCGCCCGCTTCGCCTGCCCGATTTGCGGCCATGCCATCAGCGAGCTGGAACCCAAGCTGTTCTCCTTCAACAACCCGGCCGGCGCTTGCCCGACCTGCGATGGCCTGGGCGTGAAGCAGTTTTTCGACATCAAGCGCCTGGTCAACGGCGAGCTGACACTGGCCGAGGGCGCGATTCGCGGCTGGGACAGGCGCAACGTCTATTACTTCCAGATGCTCGGGTCGTTGGCGTCTCACTACAAATTCAGCCTGGAAGTGCCGTTCAACGAACTGCCGGCCGATCAGCAGAAGTTCATCCTGCACGGCAGCGGCTCGCAGAACGTCGATTTCAAATACCTGAACGACCGTGGCGACATCGTCAAGCGCTCGCACCCGTTCGAAGGCATCGTGCCGAACCTTGAACGCCGCTACCGCGAAACCGAATCCGCTTCGGTGCGTGAAGAGCTGGCCAAGTTCCTCAGCACCCAGCCTTGCCCGGATTGCCGTGGCACGCGCCTGCGTCGTGAGGCGCGGCATGTCTGGGTGGGCGAGAAAACCCTGCCAGCGGTGACGAACCTGCCGATTGGCGACGCGTGTGAGTACTTCGGCGTGCTGAAGCTGACAGGCCGTCGTGGCGAAATTGCCGACAAGATTCTCAAGGAAATCCGCGAGCGCCTGCAGTTCCTGGTCAACGTGGGTCTCGACTACCTGTCGCTGGATCGCAGTGCCGACACCTTGTCCGGCGGTGAAGCTCAGCGGATTCGTCTGGCCAGCCAGATTGGCGCCGGTCTTGTGGGCGTCCTGTACATCCTCGACGAACCATCGATTGGTCTGCACCAACGGGACAATGATCGACTGCTGGGCACGCTCAAGCACCTGCGCGACATCGGCAACACGGTAATTGTGGTCGAGCACGACGAAGACGCGATTCGCCTGGCGGATTACGTGGTGGATATCGGGCCGGGCGCTGGCGTACACGGCGGGCATATCGTCGCCGAAGGCACACCGGCCGAGGTCATGGCTCACCCTGACTCACTGACCGGCAAATACTTGTCGGGCCGGGTGAAGATCGCTGTTCCGGCCAAGCGCACACCGCGTAACAAGAAGCTGTCGCTGTCCCTCAAGGGCGCTCGTGGCAACAACTTGCGCAACGTCGACCTGGAGATCCCGATCGGCCTGCTGACCTGCGTGACCGGCGTGTCCGGCTCCGGCAAGTCGACGCTGATCAACAACACGCTGTTCCCCTTGAGCGCTACGGCTCTCAACGGCGCCACGACGCTTGAGGCCGCCGCGCACGACAGCATCAAGGGCCTGGAGCATCTGGACAAGGTCGTCGACATCGACCAAAGCCCGATCGGCCGGACGCCGCGTTCCAACCCTGCCACCTACACCGGGCTGTTCACACCAATTCGCGAACTGTTCGCCGGCGTGCCGGAATCTCGCTCACGGGGTTATGGCCCGGGACGTTTCTCCTTCAACGTGAAGGGAGGACGCTGCGAAGCCTGCCAGGGCGACGGGTTGATCAAGGTGGAAATGCACTTCCTGCCAGACATCTACGTCCCGTGCGACGTCTGCAAGAGCAAGCGCTACAACCGTGAAACCCTTGAGATCAAGTACAAGGGCAAGAGCATCCATGAAACCCTCGAGATGACTATCGAGGAAGCCCGGGTGTTCTTCGACGCGGTTCCAGCGCTGGCACGCAAACTTCAGACGCTGATGGATGTTGGCTTGTCGTACATCAAGCTCGGGCAATCGGCGACCACGCTGTCCGGTGGTGAGGCACAACGGGTGAAACTGTCCCGCGAACTGTCCAAACGCGATACCGGCAAGACCCTGTATATCCTCGATGAGCCAACGACCGGCCTGCACTTCGCGGATATTCAGCAACTGCTTGATGTACTGCATCGACTGCGCGACCATGGCAACACGGTGGTGGTGATCGAGCACAACCTGGACGTGATCAAGACCGCCGATTGGCTGGTGGACCTTGGGCCAGAGGGCGGCTCCAAGGGCGGGCAGATTATTGCCGTCGGCACACCGGAAGAAGTGTCGGAGATGAAGCAGTCTCATACCGGCTTCTACCTCAAGCCGCTGCTGGCTCGCGACAAGGCCTGAATCACGGCCATGAAAAAGCCCCTGTCACTTTCTCGGTGACAGGGGCTTTTTTGTCTTCGTTGAATCAGGTGTGCGATTGCAGGTAATTTTCCAGACCGATCAGTTTGATCAGGCCTAGCTGCTTTTCGAGCCAGTAGGTGTGATCTTCTTCGGTGTCGTTCAATTGGATTCGCAGCATCTCACGGCTGACGTAATCTCCGTGCTGCTCGCAGAGTTCGATGCCTTTGCAGAGCGCGGCCCGGACTTTATATTCCAGCCGCAGGTCGGCAGCGAGCATGTCCGGCACGGTGGTGCCGACATCAAGGTCGTCCGGACGCATACGCGGCGTGCCTTCGAGCATCAGAATTCGGCGCATCAAGGCATCAGCGTGCCCGGCTTCTTCTTCCATCTCGTGGTTGATACGTTCGTAGAGCTTGGTGAAACCCCAGTCCTCATACATCCGCGAATGGACGAAATATTGATCACGCGCCGCCAGTTCGCCGGTCAGTAACGTGTTGAGGTAATCGATTACGTCTGGGTGGCCTTGCATCGCCCTACATCTCCCTGCTTGAAAGTCTGTAGTTTGAACCACGAAGACTGATTGGTCACTCCGCTAGCGCGATAAAAGCGAAGATATTCCGAGAAAAGTGGTTTAAATAACGCAAAAACCGCCCAATCGAGGGCGGTTCTGCTTCTCATTTAGACTTCGTTAAGCTGTACGTTGAGCAGCGTTGCGATTGCTTCTCCGTACGCCGGATCCGCTTTGTAGAAATGCTGCAATTGACGGTCAACCACATCGCTGGATACCCCCGCCATCGCACCGGCAATGTTGCTGACCAGCAGCGCTTTCTGCTCGTCGTTCATCAAACGGAATAACGCACCGGCGTGGCTGTAGTAGTCGGTATCTTCGCGGTGATCGTAACGATCAGCTGCACCGCTCAGCGCCAATGGCGGTTCTGCATAACGAGGCGCTTGCTTCGGTGCGTCAACGTAGCTGTTCGGCTCGTAGTTGGGAGCCGCACCGCCGTTACTGCCAAACGCCATCGAACCGTCGCGCTGGTAGCTGTTCACCGGGCTGCGAGGCGCGTTCACCGGCAATTGCTGGTGATTGGTGCCGATACGGTAGCGGTGAGCATCCGCGTAAGCGAAAACGCGACCTTGCAGCATGCGGTCAGGCGACAAGCCGACACCTGGGACCATGTTGCTCGGACCGAACGCCGCCTGCTCGACTTCAGCAAAGTAATTCAGCGGATTGCGATTGAGCTCCAGCTCACCGACTTCGATCAGTGGAAACTCTTTCTGCGACCAGGTTTTGGTCACATCGAACGGGTTCTCGTGGTGCGCCGCAGCTTGAGCTTCCGTCATGATTTGTACGCACACGCGCCATTTCGGGAAGTCACCGCGCTCGATCGCGCCGAACAGATCGCGCTGGGCATAATCAGGATCAGTACCCGCCAGGCGTGCCGCTTCTGCCGGAGCGAGGTTTTTGATTCCCTGTTTGGTTTTGTAGTGCCACTTCACCCAGTGACGCTCGCCATTGGCGTTGATCAGGCTGTAGGTGTGGCTGCCGAAGCCGTGCATGTGACGGTAGCCGTCAGGGATGCCGCGATCGGAGAACAGGATCGTGACCTGGTGCAACGCCTCAGGCGAATGCGACCAGAAGTCCCACATCATCTGCGCACTTTTCAGGTTGCTTTGAGGCAGGCGCTTTTGCGTGTGGATGAAGTCCGGAAATTTCAACGGATCACGGATGAAGAACACGGGCGTGTTGTTGCCAACAATGTCCCAGTTACCTTCTTCGGTGTAGAACTTCAGGGCAAAACCACGTGGATCGCGCTCGGTATCGGCCGAACCACGCTCACCGCCAACGGTGGAGAACCGCAGGAAAGTGGAGGTTTGCTTGCCGACGGACTCAAACAGTTTGGCGCTAGTGTACTCGGTGATATCCCGCGTGACGGTGAACGTACCGTAAGCACCCGAGCCCTTGGCGTGTACACGGCGTTCCGGGATGTTTTCGCGGTTGAAGTGGGCAAGCTTCTCGATCAGGTGAAAGTCGTCGAGCAGCAGCGGGCCACGGGGGCCGGCGGAACGGGAATTCTGGTTATCGGCGACAGGAGCGCCACTGGCGGTGGTAAGCGTTTTACTCTGGCTCATGCGATCTCTTCCTTTGTCAGTCTATAGCTGCCGGCTAATCGGCTTGGGACGGAGTATTGACCATTGATCAAGAAGGCTACAAATTCATTAATTTGCAGAGATCAATAGAAAAATACTACCAACGAATGCCGTTAACAGAATGAAGGCATGAAACGCAGGAAAGCTTGTATAAACCGCGCGTTTCTTACAGGCACAAAAAACCGGGCACTAGGCCCGGTTTTTCGTTTCAGACTGACGTCTTACTCGGCGGATACAGCTTCGCCGGCAGTAGCACGATCAACCAACTCGACGTACGCCATAGGCGCGTTGTCGCCAGTGCGGAAGCCGCACTTGAGGATGCGCAGGTAGCCACCCTCACGGGTAGCGTAACGCTTGCCCAGGTCGTTGAAGAGCTTGCCAACGATAGCTTTCGAACGAGTACGGTCGAAAGCCAGACGGCGGTTAGCCAGGCTGTCTGTCTTGGCCAAAGTGATCAGCGGCTCAGCAACGCGACGCAGTTCTTTAGCTTTCGGCAGTGTAGTTTTGATCAGCTCGTGCTCGAACAGCGACACTGCCATGTTTTGAAACATGGCCTTGCGGTGCGAGCTAGTGCGGCTCAGGTGACGACCACTTTTACGATGACGCATGGTTCATTCCTTACCAAACACGACGTTCGGTGATTACGACGATCAGGCAGTCGCCTTGTCGTCCTTCTTAAGACTTGCAGGCGGCCAGTTGTCGAGGCGCATGCCGAGGGACAGACCGCGGGAGGCCAGAACGTCCTTGATTTCAGTCAAGGATTTCTTGCCAAGGTTCGGAGTCTTCAACAGCTCTACTTCGGTACGCTGAATCAGGTCACCGATGTAGTAGATGTTTTCCGCCTTAAGGCAGTTAGCCGAACGTACAGTCAGTTCCAGATCGTCAACCGGGCGAAGCAGGATCGGATCGATCTCGTCTTCCTGCTCGACAACCACTGGCTCACTGTCACCTTTGAGATCGACGAACGCAGCCAACTGCTGTTGCAGAATGGTTGCAGCGCGGCGGATAGCCTCTTCAGGATCCAGGGTACCGTTGGTTTCCAGATCAATAACCAGCTTGTCCAGGTTAGTACGCTGCTCGACACGGGCGTTTTCCACCACGTATGCGATACGGCGAACCGGGCTGAACGAAGAGTCAAGCTGCAAGCGACCGATGCTGCGGCTTTCGTCTTCATCGCTCTGACGCGAGTCTGCCGGTTCATAACCACGACCACGAGCTACGGTGAGCTTCATGTTCAGGGCGCCGTTAGACGCCAGGTTAGCGATTACGTGATCGGGGTTAACGATCTCGACATCATGATCCAGCTGAATATCGGCAGCGGTAACCACCCCCGAACCCTTCTTCGACAAGGTCAGCGTAACTTCGTCACGACCGTGCAGCTTGATAGCCAGACCTTTAAGGTTCAACAGGATTTCAATTACGTCTTCCTGTACGCCTTCGATGGCGCTGTACTCATGGAGTACACCGTCAATCTCGGCCTCGACTACTGCACAGCCGGGCATTGAGGACAACAGGATGCGGCGCAGCGCGTTGCCCAGGGTGTGGCCGAAACCACGCTCGAGAGGCTCGAGAGTGATCTTGGCGCGGGTTGGACTGACAACCTGCACATCAATGTGGCGGGGTGTCAGGAACTCATTTACCGAAATCTGCATGGATGCACCTATTTTCTAGCCCTTACTTGGAGTAGAGCTCGACAATCAGGCTTTCGTTGATGTCGGCGGACAGATCACTGCGAGCTGGAACGTTCTTGAAAACGCCCGACTTCTTCTCAGTGTCTACTTCTACCCATTCTACGCGGCCACGTTGGGCACACAGATCGAGAGCTTGGACAATGCGAAGTTGGTTCTTTGCTTTCTCGCGAATCGCGACCACGTCACCAGCACGAACCTGGTACGACGGTACGTTTACGGTCTGACCGTTAACGCTGACGGATTTGTGCGATACCAGCTGACGGGATTCGGCACGAGTAGAGCCAAAACCCATACGGTATACAACGTTGTCCAGACGGCATTCGAGCAGTTGCAGCAGGTTTTCACCGGTTGCACCTTTCTTGCCAGCAGCTTCTTTGTAGTAGCCGCTGAATTGACGCTCGAGAACGCCGTAGATACGACGGACCTTCTGCTTTTCACGCAGTTGGGTGCCGTAATCGGACTGGCGACCGCGGCGTTGGCCGTGGATACCAGGTGCTGCTTCAATGTTGCACTTCGATTCGATCGCGCGCACGCCGCTCTTCAGAAAGAGATCGGTGCCTTCGCGACGAGCGAGTTTGCATTTTGGACCAATGTAACGAGCCATTCTTTACAATCTCCTGGATTACACGCGGCGCTTCTTCGGCGGACGGCACCCGTTGTGCGGGATTGGCGTCACGTCGGTGATGCTGGCGATCTTGTAGCCACAGCCGTTCAAAGCGCGGACTGCAGATTCACGACCTGGGCCTGGACCTTTGACGTTAACGTCGAGGTTTTTCAGACCGTATTCCAGCGCAGCTTGACCAGCACGTTCAGCAGCTACTTGAGCAGCAAACGGGGTGGACTTGCGGGAACCGCGGAAACCCGAACCACCGGAGGTAGCCCAGGAAAGAGCGTTGCCTTGACGGTCGGTGATGGTCACGATTGTGTTGTTAAAAGATGCATGGATGTGGGCGATGCCATCAACCACTGTCTTTTTAACTTTTTTACGAGGACGAGCAGCAGGTTTTGCCATGATAATTTTCCTGTCGATTCGCGGGGGCGATTACTTGCGGATCGGCTTACGCGGACCTTTACGGGTACGCGCGTTAGTCTTGGTACGCTGACCGCGCACTGGAAGACCACGACGATGACGCAGACCGCGATAGCAACCGAGGTCCATCAAACGCTTGATTTTCATGTTGATTTCGCGACGCAGGTCACCTTCAGTGGTGAACTTCGCCACTTCGCCACGCAGCTGTTCAATCTGCTCGTCGCTCAGATCTTTGATCTTTGCGGCTGGGTTTACCCCAGTCACTGCACAGATCTTCTGTGCAGTAGTGCGACCAACACCATAGATGTAGGTCAGCGAGATAACAGTATGCTTGTTATCTGGAATGTTAACGCCTGCAATACGGGCCATTCAGTGGGACTCCAATTGACAGCTACCTACGCCCCGGAAGCCAAGAAATAGGGCGCGAGATAATATCGCTGTAATAACAAATAATCAACCCGGTAGCGCACTAGCTACCGGGCTTGAAGCACAATCACACTCAGCCTTGGCGCTGTTTGTGACGCGGTTCCGCGCTGCAAATTACTCGAACAACACCTTCGCGGCGAATAATTTTGCAGTTACGGCACAGCTTTTTCACCGATGCACGAACTTTCATCACCAACTCCTCGAACCTTATGGGTACTCAGCGCAACATGCCGCTGCCGTAACCCTTCAGGTTGGCTTTCTTCATCAGGGATTCGTACTGGTGCGAAACGAGGTGCGATTGTACTTGGGACATGAAGTCCATCACAACCACGACGACGATCAGCAACGAGGTCCCGCCAAGGTAGAACGGTACGTTTGCTGCAACCACCAGGAACTGGGGCAACAGGCACACGGCCGTCATGTAAAGAGCACCGAACATGGTCAAGCGGGTCAGAACGCCATCAATGTAGCGCGCAGACTGCTCACCTGGACGGATGCCCGGAATAAAGGCACCGGACTTCTTCAGGTTTTCCGCTACGTCTTTCGGATTGAACATCAACGCCGTATAGAAGAAGCAGAAGAAAATAATCCCTGCACTAAACAGCAGAATATTCAACGGCTGACCAGGAGCGATCGACTGCGAGATGTCCTGCAACCAGCCCATACCTTCAGACTGACCAAACCAGGCACCCAACGAAGCCGGGAACAGCAAAATGCTGCTCGCGAAAATGGCCGGAATAACACCGGCCATGTTCACCTTCAGCGGCAAGTGGCTAGTCTGCGCAGCAAAGACCTTACGGCCCTGCTGACGCTTGGCGTAGTGAACAGCAATACGACGCTGACCACGCTCAATGAACACCACGAAACCGATAATCGCTACTGCCAGCAAACCGATGGCAACCAGGGCGAAGATGTTGATATCACCCTGACGTGCAGACTCGAAAGACTGCCCGATCGCTCTCGGAAGACCGGCGACGATACCCGAAAAAATCAACATCGAGATACCGTTGCCAACACCACGCTCAGTAATCTGCTCACCCAGCCACATCATGAACATCGCACCAGCCACAAAAGTGGATACCGCGACGAAATGGAAGCCAAAGTCACCAGTGAACGCAACGCCCTGCCCTGCCAGACCAATGGACATGCCAATTGCCTGAACGAGAGCGAGGACGACAGTGCCGTAGCGGGTGTACTGGCTGATCTTGCGACGGCCAGCTTCACCTTCCTTCTTCAACTGTTCCAGCTGCGGGCTGACGGCGGTCATCAGTTGCATGATGATCGATGCCGAAATGTACGGCATGATCCCCAGTGCAAAGATGCTCATCCGTTCCAGCGCGCCGCCGGAAAACATGTTGAACAAGCTAAGAATGGTCCCCTCATTCTGTCGAAACAGGTCCGCGAGTCGGTCCGGGTTGATACCTGGAACCGGGATGTGTGCGCCTATTCGGTAGACGATAATCGCCAGGAACAGAAAACGCAGACGAGCCCAGAGTTCAGACATACCGCCTTTGCCGAGCGCAGAGAGAGCACCTTGCTTAGCCATTTATTCCTCGAACTTGCCGCCAGCTGCTTCGATAGCCGCACGCGCACCTTTGGTGGCGCCGATTCCCTTTCCGATGGTGACAGCGCGAGTAACTTCGCCGGACAGCATGATTTTCACACGCTGAACGTTGACGTTGATCACGTTGGCATCTTTCAGGGACTGCACGGTGACGATGTCGCCTTCCACTTTAGCCAGCTCGGACAGACGCACTTCTGCGCGGTCCATGGCCTTCAGGGAAACGAAACCGAACTTCGGCAGGCGACGATGCAGCGGCTGTTGACCGCCTTCAAAGCCTGGAGCAATGGTGCCACCGGAGCGGGAGGACTGACCTTTGTGGCCACGGCCACCGGTCTTGCCCAAACCACTACCGATACCACGGCCCGGACGATGCTTTTCGCGACGGGAACCCGGCGCTGGACTCAGATCATTGAGTTTCATCGATTAACCCTCGACACGCAGCATGTAGTAAGCCTTGTTGATCATCCCGCGATTCTCGGGAGTATCAAGTACTTCTACAGTGTGACCGATGCGACGCAGACCCAGACCCTTAACGCACAGTTTGTGGTTAGGGATACGGCCGGTCATGCTTTTGATCAGCGTAACTTTAACGGTAGCCATGATCAGAAGATCTCCTTGACGCTTTTGCCACGCTTGGCGGCAATGGATTCAGGAGACTGCATAGCTTTCAAACCTTTGAAAGTGGCGTGAACCACGTTTACCGGGTTAGTCGAGCCGTAGCACTTGGCCAGAACGTTCTGAACGCCAGCAACTTCGAGGACAGCACGCATAGCGCCGCCAGCGATGATACCGGTACCTTCAGAAGCAGGCTGCATGTACACCTTCGAAGCGCCGTGACCGGACTTCATTGCGTACTGCAGAGTGGTGCCGTTCAGATCAACTTGGATCATGTTGCGGCGAGCAGCTTCCATTGCCTTCTGGATCGCAGCAGGCACTTCACGCGACTTGCCACGGCCGAAGCCAACACGCCCTTTACCATCACCAACCACGGTCAACGCGGTGAAAGTGAAGATACGGCCGCCTTTAACGGTTTTGGCTACGCGGTTAACTTGAACCAGCTTCTCGATGTAGCCTTCGTCGCGCTTTTGGTCGTTATTTGACATAACTTAGAACTCCAGCCCAGCTTCACGAGCAGCATCAGCCAGCGCCTTGACGCGGCCGTGGTACTTGAAGCCAGAGCGGTCGAAAGCCACCTGCGAGACGCCAGCGGCTTTAGCACGCGTAGCGACCAGCTGGCCAACCTTAGTGGCCGCGTCGATGTTGCCAGTGGCGCCATCACGCAGTTCTTTATCCAAAGTCGAGGCAGATGCCAGGACTTTGTTGCCGTCGGCCGAAATGACCTGGGCGTAGATGTGCTGCGACGAGCGGAACACGCAGAGACGCACGACTTCGAGTTCGTGCATTTTCAGGCGTGCTTTGCGAGCGCGACGCAGTCGAGTAACTTTTTTGTCGGTCATTTGCTATGCCCTACTTCTTCTTGGCTTCTTTACGACGGACGACTTCGTCCGCGTAGCGCACACCTTTGCCTTTGTACGGCTCTGGTGGACGGAAGTCGCGGATCTCGGCGGCCACTTGACCTACCAGCTGCTTATCGATGCCCTTGATCAGGATATCGGTCTGGCTAGGAGTCTCAGCGGTGATGCCTTCCGGCAGTTCATAATCCACTGGGTGCGAGAAGCCAAGAGCCAGGTTCAGCACTGTGCCTTTTGCTTGCGCTTTGTAACCAACACCGACCAGCTGGAGCTTGCGCTCGAAGCCTTGGCTTACGCCTTGGACCATGTTGTTTACCAACGCACGAGTGGTACCAGCCATTGCGCGAGTTTGTTGATCGCCATTGCGAGCAGCGAAACGCAGCTCACCAGCTTCTTCAACGATCTCAACGGACGAATGGATGTTCAGTTCGAGAGTGCCCTTGGCACCCTTCACCGAAAGCTGTTGGCCTGCGAATTTGACTTCGACACCGGCTGGCAGCTTAACGGGGTTCTTAGCGACGCGTGACATGCTTATCCCCCCTTAGAACACAGTGCAAAGAACTTCGCCGCCGACACCGGCAGCGCGCGCAGCACGATCCGTCATCACACCTTTGTTGGTGGAGACGATAGACACACCGAGACCGCCACGAACTTTTGGCAGATCATCGACGGACTTGTACTGACGCAGGCCTGGACGGCTAACGCGCTTCACTTCCTCGATGACCGGACGGCCTTCGAAGTACTTCAGCTCGATGGACAGCAGTGGTTTGATTTCGCTGCTGATCTGATAACCCGCAATGTAACCTTCGTCCTTCAGGACTTTGGCAACAGCTACCTTCAAAGTAGAAGATGGCATGCTTACGACGGACTTTTCAGCCATCTGGGCATTACGGATTCGAGTTAGCATGTCCGCTAACGGGTCCTGCATACTCATGGGCTAGACGCTCCTAATACAAAAAAATTAGCCTTGCGGCTACTACTTGTCGCCGAGCTCATCCATGCGGAAAAAGCACGGGCTCAGGCGAGCCGGGTATTCTAGACACACCCCACAAATGAATCAAGCCCCAAAAGGGGCTTGATTCAAGTTCAAGGTCACCGGTGGTCAGGATCTTGCGATCCCGAACACCGAGACTTTGATAGTGCTTACCAGCTGGCTTTAACCAGACCAGGTACGTCACCACGCATTGCAGCTTCACGCAGTTTGTTACGGCCGAGGCCGAACTTGCGGTAAACGCCGTGTGGACGACCGGTCAGGCGGCAGCGGTTACGCATGCGCGAGGCGCTTGCGTCACGTGGCTGCTTCTGCAGAGCTACTGTAGCTTCCCAACGTGCTTCTGGACTTGCGTTCAGATCAACGATGATAGCTTTCAGTGCTGCACGCTTTTTGGCGTACTTGGCAACCGTGAGCTGACGCTTCAGCTCGCGGTTTTTCATGCTCATCTTGGCCATTTTCCTACTCCAATCAGTTGCGGAACGGGAATTTGAAAGCACGCAACAGGGCGCGACCTTCATCATCGTTCTTGGCAGTGGTGGTCAGGGTAATGTCCAGACCGCGGAGAGCATCGATCTTGTCGTAGTCGATTTCCGGGAAGATGATCTGCTCTTTAACGCCCATGCTGTAGTTACCACGACCATCGAAGGACTTGGCATTCAGGCCGCGGAAGTCGCGAACCCGAGGCAGGGAGATCGACAGCAGACGATCCAGGAACTCGTACATACGCTCACGGCGCAGGGTCACTTTGACGCCGATCGGCCAACCTTCACGGACTTTAAAGCCAGCGATGGATTTCCGAGCGTAGGTCACAACGACTTTCTGGCCGGTGATCTTTTCCAGGTCGGCAACAGCGTGCTCGATGACTTTTTTGTCACCGACTGCTTCGCCCAGACCCATGTTCAGGGTGATTTTTGTAACGCGTGGAACTTCCATCACGTTCGAAAGCTTAAGTTCTTCCTTAAGTTTCGGTGCGATTTCCTTCCAGTAAATCTCTTTTAGTCGTGCCATGGTCTTCTACCTAGCAGTGTTCAAGCATCAACCGCTTTTTGGGTCGACTTGAAGACACGAATTTTCTTGCCGTCTTCTACTTTGAAACCAACGCGGTCAGCCTTGTTGGTTTCGCCGTTGAAAATGGCGACGTTAGAAGCGTCCAGTGGAGCTTCTTTTTCGACGATACCGCCTTGTACGCCCGACATCGGGTTAGGCTTGGTATGACGCTTAACCAGGTTCAGACCGCCGATAACCAGACGGTTATTTGCGAGAACCTTAAGCACCTTACCGCGCTTACCTTTGTCTTTGCCGGCGATCACGATGATCTCGTCGTCACGACGAATCTTTTGCATGTCGGATCTCCTTACAGCACTTCTGGGGCGAGCGAGACGATCTTCATGAACTTCTCAGTACGAAGTTCACGGGTCACTGGCCCAAAGATACGGGTGCCGATCGGCTCTTGCTTGTTGTTCAGAAGAACAGCAGCGTTGCCATCAAAGCGGATAATGGAGCCATCAGCACGACGTACGCCGTGACGAGTGCGGACTACAACAGCAGTCATCACTTGGCCTTTTTTCACTTTACCGCGAGGAATTGCTTCCTTCACGGTAACTTTGATGATGTCACCGATACCAGCGTAACGACGATGGGAGCCACCCAGCACCTTGATGCACATAACACGGCGAGCGCCGCTGTTATCGGCCACATCGAGCATGGATTGAGTCTGAATCATATAATTTCTCCGACCCCTAGTCCTTAGACTTCCACAGCGCGTTCGAGAACATCAACCAGCGCCCAAGACTTGGTCTTGGCCAAAGGACGAGTTTCACGAATAGTGACTTTGTCGCCGATGTGGCACTGATTGGTTTCGTCGTGCGCGTGCAGCTTAGTCGAACGCTTAACGTATTTACCGTAGATCGGGTGCTTAACGCGACGCTCGATCAGTACGGTGATGGTTTTGTCCATCTTGTCGCTGACAACACGGCCAGTCAGCGTACGGACAGTTTTTTCGGCTTCAGCCATGATTACTTACCTGCCTGCTGGTTGAGCACAGTCTTCACGCGAGCGATGTCACGCTTAACTTGCGAGAGCAGATGAGACTGCCCCAACTGGCCAGTTGCTTTCTGCATACGCAGATTGAACTGGTCGCGCAGCAAGCCGAGCAGTTGCTCGTTCAGCTGCTGTGCGGATTTTTCACGAAGTTCATTCGCTTTCATCACATCACCGTCCGTTTAACAAAGGCGGTGGCGAGCGGCAGCTTTGCAGCAGCCAGGGCAAAAGCCTCACGCGCCAGCTCTTCAGAAACACCCTCGATTTCATACAGGACTTTGCCTGGCTGAATCTGGGCAACCCAGTACTCCACACTACCCTTACCTTTACCCATCCGAACTTCGAGGGGCTTTTTGGAAATAGGCTTGTCCGGGAATACACGGATCCAGATCTTGCCGCCACGTTTAACGTGACGGGTCAGAGCACGACGCGCTGACTCGATCTGACGAGCGGTGAGACGACCACGAGCTACAGACTTCAGCGCATATTCGCCGAAGCTGACTTTGCTACCGCGCTGTGCCAGACCACGGTTGTGGCCTGTCATCTGCTTGCGGAACTTCGTACGCTTTGGTTGCAACATTTGGCGTACCCCTTACTTAGCAGCTTTTTTACGAGGCGCTGGTGCTTGTGGTTTCAGTTCTTCTTGGCGACCACCAATTACTTCGCCTTTGAAGATCCAAACCTTTACACCGATCACACCGTAAGTGGTGTGAGCTTCGTAGTTGGCATAGTCGATGTCGGCACGCAGGGTGTGCAGTGGCACACGACCTTCGCGATACCATTCAGTACGTGCGATTTCAGCACCGCCGAGACGACCGCTCACTTGGATTTTGATGCCTTTGGCACCAATGCGCATGGCGTTCTGAACAGCGCGCTTCATAGCGCGACGGAACATTACGCGACGCTCCAGCTGCTGAGCTACGCTCTGCGCAACCAGCATACCGTCGAGCTCCGGCTTGCGGATCTCTTCGATATTGATGTGCACAGGCACACCCATTTGCTTGGTCAGGTCCTGACGCAGTTTCTCAACATCTTCACCTTTCTTCCCGATAACGATACCTGGACGAGCGGTGTGGATGGTGATACGTGCAGTCTGAGCCGGACGATGGATATCGATACGGCTTACGGACGCGCTTTTTAGTTTGTCTTGGAGATACTCACGCACCTTCAGATCAGCGAACAAATAGTCCGCATAAGTCCGACCGTCTGCGTACCAGACGGAGGTGTGCTCCTTGACGATTCCCAGGCGAATGCCAATGGGATGTACTTTCTGACCCATCTCTTCGACTCCGTTACTTGTCAGCAACCTTGACAGTGATATGGCAAGACCGCTTGACGATGCGATCAGCACGGCCTTTGGCACGTGGCATGATGCGCTTCAGCGAACGCCCTTCGTTGACGAAAACGGTGCTGACTTTAAGGTCATCAACGTCTGCGCCTTCGTTATGCTCGGCGTTGGCTACGGCCGACTCCAGCACTTTCTTCATGATCTCGGCGGCTTTCTTACTGCTGAAAGCCAACAAGTTGAGCGCTTCGCCCACCTTCTTCCCGCGGATCTGGTCGGCGACCAAGCGGGCTTTCTGGGCGGAGATTCGAGCGCCCGACAACTTAGCGGCTACTTCCATTTCCTAACCCCTTAACGCTTGGCTTTCTTGTCTGCCACGTGCCCACGATAAGTGCGGGTACCGGCGAACTCGCCCAGTTTGTGGCCGACCATGTCTTCGTTAACGAGAACTGGGACGTGTTGACGACCGTTGTGTACTGCGATGGTCAAACCGACCATTTGTGGCAGGATCATCGAACGACGCGACCAGGTTTTCACCGGTTTGCGATCATTCTTTTCCGCCGCCACTTCGATCTTCTTCAGTAGGTGAAGATCGATAAAAGGACCTTTTTTCAGAGAACGTGGCACTGTCGTATCCCTCTATTTACTTGCGACGACGGACGATCATTTTGTCGGTACGCTTATTACCACGAGTCTTCGCGCCCTTAGTCGGGAAGCCCCATGGCGATACCGGATGACGACCACCAGAGGTACGACCTTCACCACCACCATGTGGGTGGTCAACCGGGTTCATGGCAACACCACGAACGGTTGGGCGAACGCCACGCCAGCGTTTGGCACCAGCTTTACCCAGCGAACGCAGGCTGTGCTCGGAGTTCGAGACTTCACCCAGGGTCGCGCGGCATTCAGCCAGCACTTTACGCATCTCACCAGAACGCAGACGCAGGGTCACGTAGACACCTTCACGAGCGATCAGCTGAGCCGAAGCACCAGCGGAACGAGCGATCTGTGCGCCTTTACCTGGCTTCAATTCGATGCCGTGTACGGTGCTACCAACTGGAATGTTACGCAGTTGCAGAGCGTTGCCCGGCTTGATCGGTGCCAGAGCACCTGCGATCAGCTGGTCACCAGCACTCACGCCTTTAGGGGCGATGATGTAGCGACGCTCGCCATCTGCGTACAGCAGCAGAGCGATGTGAGCAGTACGGTTTGGATCGTATTCAATACGCTCGACAGTGGCAGAGATGCCATCTTTGTCGTTGCGACGGAAATCGACCAGACGATAATGCTGCTTATGGCCACCACCGATGTGACGAGTGGTAATGCGACCATTGTTGTTACGACCACCAGTCTTCGATTTTTTCTCGAGCAGCGGTGCGTGAGGAGCGCCTTTATGCAGCTCCTGATTGACCACCTTGACCACAAAACGGCGGCCAGGGGAAGTCGGTTTGCATTTAACGATTGCCATGATGCACCCCTTCCTTACTCAGCACTGCTGCTGAAATCGAGATCTTGGCCTGGCTGAAGGGAGATAACTGCCTTCTTCCAGTCATTACGCTTGCCCAGACCGCGAGCAGTGCGCTTGCTCTTACCCAGAACATTCAGGGTAGTAACACGCTCTACTTTCACGCTGAACAGGCTTTCGACGGCCTTCTTGATTTCCAGCTTGGTTGCGTCAGTTGCAACCTTGAAAACGAACTGGCCTTTCTTGTCAGCCAGAACCGTAGCCTTCTCGGAAACGTGCGGGCCAAGCAGAACTTTAAATACGCGTTCCTGGTTCATCCCAGCAGCTCCTCGAATTTCTTCACGGCCGACACGGTGATCAACACCTTGTCGTATGCGATCAGACTAACTGGATCGGAACCTTGCACGTCACGTACATCAACGTGTGGCAGGTTACGAGCAGCCAGGTACAGGTTCTGATCAACGACTTCAGACACGATCAAGACGTCAGTCAAGCCCATGCCGGTCAGTTTGTTCAGCAGATCTTTGGTCTTCGGTGCATCAACAGCGAAGTCCTGAACCACTACCAGACGATCAGTACGCACCAGCTCAGCAAGGATGGAACGCATTGCTGCGCGATACATCTTCTTGTTCAGCTTCTGGGTGTGATCCTGAGGACGAGCTGCGAAAGTGGTACCGCCGCCACGCCAGATTGGGCTACGGATAGTACCGGCACGAGCACGGCCAGTACCTTTCTGACGCCATGGGCGCTTACCGCCACCACGAACGTCGGAACGGGTCTTTTGCTGCTTGGAACCCTGACGGCCGCCGGCCATGTAGGCCACGACTGCTTGGTGAACCAGCGTCTCGTTGAATTCGCCGCCAAATGTCAGTTCGGAAACTTCGATCGCTTGAGCGTCATTTACATTTAATTGCATGTCAGCTTCCCCTTAACCGCGAGCCTTGGCTGCTGGACGTACAACCAAGTTGCCGCCAGTAGCGCCAGGAACAGCGCCCTTGACCAACAACAGATTGCGTTCAGCGTCCACGCGCACTACTTCGAGGGACTGCACGGTCACGCGCTCAGCGCCCATATGACCGGACATTTTTTTGCCCTTGAATACACGACCAGGAGTCTGGCACTGGCCGATAGAGCCTGGAACGCGGTGGGACACGGAGTTACCGTGGGTATTATCTTGCCCGCGGAAGTTCCAACGCTTGATCGTACCCTGGAAGCCTTTACCCTTGGACTGACCGGTTACATCAACCAGTTGACCAGCGGCGAAGATTTCAGCGTTGATCAGATCGCCGGCCTGGTACTCGCCTTCTTCAAGACGGAATTCCATTACGGTACGACCAGCAGCAACGTTCGCTTTAGCGAAGTGGCCAGCTTGAGCAGCTGTAACACGCGAAGCACGACGCTCGCCTACAGTGACTTGCACTGCACGATAGCCATCGGTCTCTTCAGTTTTGAACTGGGTGACGCGATTCGGTTCGATCTCAATGACCGTGACCGGAATGGAGACACCTTCTTCGGTGAAAATACGGGTCATACCGCATTTACGACCGACTACACCAATAGTCATGTTGTAAACCTCATGAGTGTACGGGGCTTTCACCCGCTATGGCCGCCCATTTCAGAGCGTTACACGACTAAGACCGAGTCTTAGCCGAGGCTGATCTGCACTTCCACACCGGCCGCAAGATCAAGCTTCATAAGAGCATCAACGGTTTTATCCGTTGGCTGGACGATGTCCAGAACGCGCTTATGAGTACGGATCTCGTACTGGTCACGCGCGTCTTTGTTGACGTGCGGGGAGACCAGAACAGTGAACCGCTCTTTACGGGTAGGCAGTGGAATTGGACCACGCACTTGAGCACCAGTACGTTTCGCGGTTTCCACGATTTCCTGGGTGGATTGGTCGATCAGGCGATGGTCAAAAGCCTTCAACCTGATACGGATTTGCTGATTTTGCATTGGATTTCAGACTCCGGCTGCTATTCCCACCGAGCGCAATACGCCCGTTAAAAGGAGGCGCAATTCTATAGACGCCCCAGATAGGTGTCAACCCAATAAAAAAGGCCCCCGCTAAGCGGAGGCCTTCTCAAAAAAACCGAGCTATCTCAGAAGAGATAATTACTCGATGATTTTAGCTACAACGCCAGCACCAACGGTACGGCCGCCTTCACGGATAGCGAAGCGCAGACCGTCTTCCATCGCGATGGTTTTGATCAGGGTAACAGTCATCTGAATGTTGTCACCTGGCATTACCATTTCAACGCCTTCTGGCAATTCGCAGTTACCGGTCACGTCAGTAGTACGGAAGTAGAACTGTGGACGGTAGCCTTTGAAGAACGGAGTATGACGGCCGCCTTCTTCCTTGCTCAGAACGTAAACTTCTGCGGTGAACTTGGTGTGCGGCTTAACCGAACCCGGCTTAACCAGAACCTGGCCACGCTCAACGTCGTCACGCTTGGTGCCGCGCAGCAGCACGCCGCAGTTCTCGCCAGCACGACCTTCGTCGAGCAGCTTACGGAACATTTCAACACCGGTGCAGGTGGTGACGGTAGTGTCACGCAGACCAACGATTTCCAGTGGATCCTGAACGCGAACGATACCGCGCTCGATACGACCAGTCACAACAGTACCGCGACCGGAGATCGAGAATACGTCTTCGATTGGCATCAGGAACGGCTTGTCGGTCAGACGAACTGGTTCTGGGATGTAGCTGTCCAGAGTCTCAACCAGTTTACGAACGGCAGTGGTGCCCATTTCGTTGTCGTCTTTGCCTTCCAGAGCCATACGCGCCGAACCGATGATGATCGGAGTGTCGTCGCCCGGGAAGTCGTAAGTGCTCAGCAGATCGCGCACTTCCATCTCAACCAGTTCCAGCAGCTCAGCGTCGTCTACCAGGTCAGCCTTGTTCAGGAAAACCACGATGTACGGAACGCCTACCTGACGGGACAGCAGGATGTGCTCACGGGTTTGTGGCATCGGACCATCAGCGGCCGAGCAAACCAGGATAGCGCCGTCCATCTGGGCAGCACCAGTGATCATGTTCTTCACATAGTCAGCGTGACCTGGGCAGTCAACGTGAGCGTAGTGACGGATCTTCGAGTTGTACTCGACGTGCGCGGTGTTGATGGTGATACCACGAGCTTTTTCTTCTGGCGCGCTGTCGATTTTATCGAAATCAACGATGGCCGAACCGAATACTTCGGAGCAGACGCGAGTCAGAGCTGCAGTCAGAGTGGTTTTACCGTGGTCAACGTGACCGATGGTGCCAACGTTGACGTGCGGTAGGGAACGATCAAATTTTTCTTTAGCCACGACAATTAACTCCTTGCCTAAAGGGCTGAATCAGCCTTGTTTTTTGGTAACAGTTTCGACGATGTGCGACGGAGCTGTATTGTATTTTTTGAATTCCATAGAGTAGCTTGCGCGACCCTGGGACATGGAACGAACGTCGGTCGCATAACCGAACATCTCGCCCAGCGGAACTTCGGCGCGAATTACTTTGCCGGAGACCGTGTCTTCCATACCCAAAATCATGCCGCGACGACGGTTAAGGTCGCCCATCACGTCACCCATATAGTCTTCAGGCGTAACAACCTCTACCGCCATGATCGGCTCGAGCAACTCACCACCGCCCTTCTGGGCCAGTTGCTTGGTCGCCATGGAAGCAGCCACCTTAAACGCCATCTCGTTGGAGTCGACGTCGTGGTAAGAACCATCAAACACGGTAGCCTTCAGGCCGATCAGCGGATAGCCGGCAACAACGCCGTTCTTCATCTGCTCTTCGATACCCTTCTGGATCGCCGGGATGTATTCCTTAGGAACCACACCACCCACGACTTCGTTCACGAATTGCAGACCTTCCTGACCTTCGTCAGCAGGAGCAAAACGAATCCAGCAATGGCCGAACTGGCCACGACCGCCGGATTGACGAACGAATTTGCCTTCGATTTCACAGTTCTTCGTGATGCGCTCACGATAGGAAACCTGAGGCTTACCAATGTTGGCTTCGACGTTGAACTCACGGCGCATCCGGTCAACCAGGATGTCCAGGTGCAGCTCGCCCATGCCGGAGATGATCGTTTGACCAGTCTCTTCATCGGTTTTGACGCGGAAAGATGGATCTTCCTGAGCAAGCTTGCCCAGAGCGATACCCATTTTTTCCTGGTCATCCTTGGTCTTAGGCTCTACGGCAACCGAAATAACCGGCTCCGGGAAGTCCATACGAACCAGGATGATTGGCTTGTCAGCGTTGCACAAAGTCTCACCAGTGGTGACGTCCTTCATGCCGATCAAGGCCGCGATGTCACCAGCGCGCACTTCCTTGATTTCTTCACGGGCGTTTGCGTGCATTTGCACCATACGACCCACGCGCTCTTTCTTGCCTTTAACCGAGTTGATCACGCCGTCGCCGGAGGCCAACACGCCCGAGTAAACTCGAACAAAGGTCAAGGTACCCACGAATGGGTCGGTAGCGATCTTGAACGCCAGAGCCGAAAACGGCTCGCTGTCGTCTGCGTGACGCTCCATTTCCTTGGTCTCGTCATCCGGGTCAGTACCCTTGATGGCAGGAATGTCGGTTGGAGCAGGCAGGTAGTCGATAACGGCGTCGAGAACCAGGGGAACACCCTTGTTCTTGAAGGAAGAACCGCAAACAGCCAAAACGATCTCACCAGCGATAGTACGCTGACGCAGAGCCGCTTTGATTTCCGCGTTGGTGAGTTCTTCACCCTCGAGGTACTTGTTCATCAGCTCTTCGCTGGCTTCTG
Organism: Pseudomonas sp. S2_B07; assembly: GCF_054668435.1. NCBI lineage: Bacteria > Pseudomonadati > Pseudomonadota > Gammaproteobacteria > Pseudomonadales > Pseudomonadaceae > Pseudomonas > Pseudomonas sp. S2_B07. Next base: position 4,294,328 of record NZ_CP162769.1, on the reverse strand, counting down.
CCGCGGCTTCAATCATGTTGCCGCGCCATTCGTTAGCCAGCTCCTGCAGTTCAGCAGGGATAGGCTTACGAACTGGAACCATGCCTTTGTCAGAGTCATTCCAGTAAACAGCTTCCATAGCCATCAGATCGATCTGACCCTGGAAGTTGTCTTCGGAACCGATGGCCAATTGAATTGGCACCGGAGTGTGACCCAGACGCTGCTTGATCTGGCCGATCACGCGCAGGAAGTTGGCACCAGCACGGTCCATCTTGTTTACGTAAACAAGACGTGGAACGCCGTACTTGTTGGCTTGACGCCATACGGTTTCCGACTGAGGCTCAACACCCGAGGTGCCGCAGAACACAACGACCGCGCCGTCGAGAACACGCAGGGAACGCTCAACTTCAATAGTGAAGTCAACGTGGCCCGGGGTGTCGATGACGTTGAAACGGTATTGGTCCTTGTGCTGCTTCTCGGAACCCTGCCAGAAGGCGGTAATAGCAGCAGAAGTAATGGTAATACCACGCTCCTGCTCCTGCACCATCCAGTCTGTGGTCGCGGCGCCGTCATGCACCTCGCCCATCTTGTGGCTTTTGCCAGTGTAAAAAAGGACGCGCTCGGTGGTGGTGGTTTTACCAGCATCCACGTGAGCAACGATACCAATGTTACGGTAGCGGTTAATCGGTGTAGTACGAGCCATAAAGCCCTCGCAAAATTAGTGACGCTGAAATTAGAAGCGGTAGTGCGAGAAAGCCTTGTTGGCTTCAGCCATACGGTGCACGTCTTCACGCTTCTTAACTGCAGCACCTTTACCTTCAGCGGCGTCCAACAGTTCGCCAGCCAAACGCAGAGCCATAGACTTCTCGCCGCGCTTGCGGGCGAAGTCTACCAACCAGCGCATTGCCAGAGCGTTACGACGGGACGGACGAACTTCGACCGGAACCTGGTAAGTAGCACCGCCTACACGGCGCGACTTTACTTCGACCAGCGGAGCGATGGCGTCGAGAGCTTTCTCGAAGATTTCCAGGGGATCGCTGTTCTTGCGTTCTTTAACTTTTTCCAGCGCGCCATAAACGATACGTTCGGCAACGGCTTTCTTGCCGCTTTCCATAACGTGGTTCATGAACTTGGCCAGGATCTGGCTGCCGTACTTTGGATCGTCAAGCACTTCGCGCTTGGCTGCTACGCGTCTTCTTGGCATGGATAAGCCCTCAAACGGTCTTCAGGTTCGCTCGGAATCGGTGCCCTTGCGGGACGCCTCCGACCTTACTCTTATCGACTCAGAAAAATAGAAAATCAGTTTTTACAAAAAGCCGCTACTACTTAGGCTTCTTGGTACCGTACTTCGAACGACCCTGGTTACGACCTTTAACGCCGGAAGTATCCAAAGAACCGCGTACGGTGTGGTAACGAACACCTGGCAAGTCTTTTACACGACCGCCGCGGATCAGTACCACGCTGTGCTCTTGCAGGTTGTGGCCTTCACCGCCGATGTACGAGGAAACCTCGAAACCGTTGGTCAGACGCACACGGCATACTTTACGCAGTGCCGAGTTAGGTTTTTTCGGCGTGGTGGTATACACACGGGTGCATACGCCACGACGTTGCGGGCAGTTCTGCAGCGCAGGCACGTCGGATTTCTCGACGATACGCTTACGCGGCTGACGTACCAGCTGGTTGATAGTTGCCATCTACTAGCTCCACTGTTGTCTTGCGACGCTATTGTCTTGCAAGAAAAGCAAAATGGCAGGAACGAATTCCCGCCAAATTTAGGGGTACAAGAGTCTAAAGAGGATCTTGTCCCCAGTCAAGGCAAGGCCCCGACCTCCCCACCCATCCAACCTCGACAAATTGTCTCGATTCGATGAACGGAGCAGCCAGGGCCTTACGCTCATTTATCGCAGAACTCAGTTACCGCTAGAGTTCAGCGCTTCGGTCAGTGCAGCTTCCACTTCACTGGCGCTTACGCGCAACGGTTTGTCAGCATCACGGCGACGCTTGCGCTCGCTGTGATAAGCCAGACCGGTACCAGCCGGGATCAGACGACCCACGACCACGTTTTCTTTCAGGCCGCGCAGGTAATCGCGCTTGCCGGTTACCGCCGCTTCGGTCAGTACGCGAGTGGTTTCCTGGAAGGAAGCCGCCGAGATGAACGATTCGGTGGACAACGACGCCTTGGTGATACCCAACAGCACGCGAGTGAACTTGGAAACGAATTTCTCGTCGCCAGCCAGACGCTCGTTCTCTACCAGAACGTGAGTCAATTCCATCTGGTCGCCCTTGATGAAACTGGAATCGCCGGATTCAGCGATTTCAACTTTACGCAGCATCTGACGCAGGATGGTCTCGATGTGCTTATCGTTGATCTTCACGCCTTGCAGACGGTAAACGTCCTGGATCTCGTTCACGATGTACTTGGCCAGCGCACTCACACCCAGCAGACGCAGGATGTCGTGTGGATCGCTCGGGCCGTCGGAGATAACTTCGCCGCGGTTTACCTGTTCGCCTTCGAAGACGTTCAGGTGACGCCACTTCGGAATCAGCTCTTCGTACGGATCGCTACCGTCGTTCGGGGTAATGACCAGACGACGCTTGCCTTTGGTCTCTTTACCGAACGCGATGGTGCCGCTGACTTCAGCCAGAATCGAGGCTTCTTTCGGACGACGTGCTTCGAACAAGTCGGCAACACGCGGCAGACCACCGGTGATGTCACGGGTCTTCGAAGTCTCTTGCGGAATACGAGCGATAACATCACCGATCGCGATTTTCGCACCGTCCGCAACACCGACCAGGGCGTTAGCAGGCAGGAAGTACTGAGCAATTACATCGGTACCCGGCAGCAAGAGATCCTTGCCATTGTCATCAACCATCTTCACAGCAGGACGGATATCTTTACCGGCAGCTGGACGATCTTTGGCGTCAAGTACTTCAATGTTGGTCATACCGGTCAATTCGTCAGTCTGACGCTTGATCGTGATGCCTTCTTCCATGCCCACGTAGGTCACGGTACCTTTCATTTCGGTAACGATTGGGTGAGTGTGCGGATCCCACTTGGCCACGATTGCGCCAGCGTCGACCTTGTCACCTTCTTTAACCGAAATCACAGCACCGTACGGCAGCTTGTAACGCTCGCGCTCACGACCGAAGTCATCAGCGATCGCCAGCTCACCGGAACGGGACACAGCAACCAGGCAACCATCCACTCGCTCAACGTGCTTCAGGTTGTGCAGACGGACGGTACCGCCATTCTTCACCTGAACGCTATCAGCTGCGGAGGTCCGGCTTGCCGCACCACCGATGTGGAACGTACGCATGGTCAGCTGGGTACCCGGCTCACCGATGGACTGGGCAGCAATAACGCCGACCGCTTCACCGATGTTCACCTGGTGACCACGAGCCAGATCACGGCCGTAGCACTTGGCGCAAATGCCGTAGCGGGTTTCGCAGCTGATCGGCGAACGCACGATCACTTCGTCGATGCTGTTCAGCTCGATGAACTCGACCCACTTCTCGTCTACCAGCGTGCCGGCAGGAACGATGATTTCTTCAGTACCTGGCTTGAACACGTCACGGGCAATAACACGACCCAATACGCGCTCACCCAACGGCTCAACAACGTCACCGCCTTCAATGTGCGGAGTCATTACCAGGCCATGCTCGGTGCCGCAATCGATCTCGGTTACTACCAGATCCTGCGCCACGTCTACCAGACGACGAGTCAGGTAACCGGAGTTCGCAGTTTTCAACGCGGTATCCGCCAAACCTTTACGAGCACCGTGAGTGGAGATGAAGTACTGAAGTACGCTCAAACCTTCACGGAAGTTCGCAGTAATCGGCGTTTCAATGATGGAACCGTCCGGCTTGGCCATCAGGCCACGCATACCGGCGAGCTGACGGATCTGCGCAGCAGAACCCCGTGCGCCCGAGTCGGCCATCATGTACATCGAGTTGAAAGATTCCTGGTCGACTTCGACGCCATGACGGTCGATGACCTTCTCTTTCGAGAGGTTGGCCATCATCGCCTTGGAAACTTCGTCGTTCGCCTTGGACCAAAGGTCGATCACTTTGTTGTACTTCTCGCCCTGGGTTACCAGGCCGGAGGCGTACTGACTTTCGATCTCTTTCACTTCGTCGGTGGCAGCACCGATGATGCGGGCTTTTTCATCCGGGATAACGAAGTCGTTAACACCGATGGAAACGCCGGAGATGGTCGAATAAGCAAAACCGGTGTACATCAACTGGTCAGCGAAAATCACGGTCTCTTTCAAACCAACCACGCGGTAGCACTGGTTGATCAGCTTGGAGATCGCCTTTTTCTTCATCGGCTGGTTGACGACGTCGTACGACAGACCAGGTGGAACAACCTGGAACAACAGCGCACGGCCGACGGTGGTGTCGACGATACGGGTGTTCTTGACGCTGCCACCATCACGATCGTTGACGGTTTCGTTGATCCGCACTTTGACTTTAGCGTGCAGTGCGGCTTCGCCGGCACGGAACACACGGTCAACTTCCTGCAGATCCGCGAACACACGACCTTCGCCCTTGGCGTTGATCGCTTCACGAGTCATGTAGTACAGACCCAATACAACGTCCTGCGAAGGAACGATGATTGGCTCACCGTTGGCTGGCGACAGAATGTTGTTGGTCGACATCATCAACGCACGCGCTTCCAACTGGGCTTCCAGTGTCAGCGGTACGTGCACGGCCATTTGGTCGCCGTCGAAGTCGGCGTTGTACGCAGCACAGACCAGAGGGTGCAGCTGGATAGCCTTACCTTCGATCAGTACCGGTTCAAACGCCTGGATACCCAGACGGTGAAGGGTCGGTGCACGGTTGAGGAGAACCGGGTGTTCGCGAATCACTTCAGCGAGAACGTCCCAAACTTCCGGCAGCTCGCGCTCGACCATCTTCTTGGCAGCTTTGATGGTGGTCGCAAGACCACGCATTTCCAGCTTGCCGAAAATGAACGGCTTGAACAGCTCGAGAGCCATCTTCTTCGGCAGACCGCACTGGTGCAGACGCAGGGTCGGACCTACGGTAATTACCGAACGACCGGAGTAGTCAACACGCTTACCGAGCAAGTTCTGACGGAAACGACCTTGCTTACCCTTGATCATGTCAGCCAGGGATTTCAGAGGACGCTTGTTCGAACCGGTGATAGCGCGGCCACGACGACCGTTGTCGAGCAGTGCGTCGACGGCTTCCTGCAACATACGCTTTTCGTTGCGCACGATGATGTCCGGAGCGGACAGATCAAGCAGGCGCTTCAAGCGGTTGTTACGGTTGATCACTCGACGATACAGATCGTTGAGGTCGGAAGTCGCGAAGCGACCGCCATCCAGCGGGACCAGTGGACGCAGATCTGGCGGCAGAACCGGCAGAACGGTCAGCACCATCCACTCTGGAAGGTTGCCGGAACCCTGGAAGGCTTCCATCAACTTCAGACGCTTGGACAGCTTCTTGATTTTGGTTTCGGAGTTGGTTTGCGGAATTTCTTCACGCAGACGGCCAATCTCGTGTTCCAGGTCGATAGCGTGCAGCAGCTCACGGACAGCTTCGGCACCCATGCGGGCATCGAAATCGTCGCCGAACTCTTCCAGCGCTTCGAAGTACTGCTCGTCGTTGAGCAGCTGACCTTTTTCAAGGGTGGTCATGCCTGGATCGATAACGACATAGCTCTCGAAGTAGAGAACGCGTTCGATATCACGCAGGGTCATGTCCATCAGCAAGCCGATACGCGACGGCAGCGATTTCAGGAACCAGATGTGGGCAACTGGCGAGGCCAGTTCGATGTGCGCCATGCGCTCACGACGAACTTTAGCCAGCGCGACTTCAACGCCGCACTTCTCGCAGATCACACCACGGTGCTTCAAGCGCTTGTACTTACCGCACAGGCACTCGTAATCCTTTACCGGGCCAAAGATCTTGGCGCAGAACAGGCCGTCACGTTCAGGTTTGAACGTACGGTAGTTAATGGTTTCCGGCTTTTTAACTTCACCGAACGACCACGAACGGATCATCTCAGGCGATGCCAATCCAATACGGATGGCGTCGAACTCTTCGACTTGACCCTGGTTTTTCAGCAAATTCAGTAGGTCTTTCAAGGCCTTTCCTCCTGGCGGAGCAGAGAGCGGGCAATCCTGCCCCGCTCTCGATTCGCGTCACGTGTTATTCGGTTTCCAGATCGATATCGATGCCGAGGGAACGAATTTCCTTGATCAACACGTTGAAAGACTCGGGCATGCCCGGCTCCATACGGTGATCGCCATCCACGATGTTTTTGTACATCTTGGTACGGCCGTTCACATCGTCCGACTTCACTGTGAGCATTTCTTGCAGAGTGTAAGCGGCACCGTAAGCTTCCAGTGCCCAGACCTCCATCTCCCCGAAACGCTGACCACCGAACTGCGCCTTACCACCCAGCGGCTGCTGGGTAACCAGGCTGTACGAACCGGTAGAACGAGCGTGCATCTTGTCGTCTACCAAGTGGTTCAGCTTCAGCATGTACATGTAGCCAACAGTAACCGGGCGCTCGAACTTGTTGCCGGTACGGCCGTCGGTCAGCTGCATCTGGCCGCTTTCCGGCAGGTCTGCCAGTTTCAGCATGGCCTTGATTTCGCTTTCCTTGGCGCCGTCGAACACTGGAGTGGCCATTGGAACGCCGCCACGCAGGTTCTTCGCCAGATCCAGGATTTCCTGGTCGGAGAAGCTATCCAGATCTTCGTTACGACCGCCGATCTGGTTGTAGATCTCGTCCAGGAAGGTACGAAGCTCAGCCACTTTGCGCTGCTCTTCGATCATCCGGTTGATCTTCTCGCCCAGACCTTTGGCCGCGAGGCCGAGGTGGGTTTCAAGGATCTGACCAACGTTCATACGCGAAGGTACGCCCAACGGGTTGAGGACAACGTCGACCGGGGTGCCATTGGCATCGTGCGGCATGTCTTCAACCGGCATGATCACGGAGACCACACCTTTGTTACCGTGACGACCGGCCATCTTGTCGCCCGGCTGAATGCGGCGACGGATTGCCAGGTAAACCTTGACGATTTTCAGCACGCCTGGAGCCAGGTCATCGCCCTGCTGCAGTTTGCGCTTCTTGTCTTCGAACTTGTCGTCCAGCAGACGGCGACGATCAACGATGTAGGCCTGAGCCTTCTCGAGCTGCTCGTTCAGAGCATCTTCAGCCATGCGCAGTTTGAACCACTGACCATGCTCAAGACCGTCGAGAACTTCGTCGGTGATGTCCTGACCTTTCTTCAGACCGGCGCCGCCTTCGGCTTTGTGGCCGACCAGAGCGGAACGCAGACGTTCGAAAGTTGCGCCTTCAACGATACGGAACTCTTCGTTCAGATCCTTGCGGATCTCGTCGAGTTGAGTCTTCTCGATCGACAGTGCACGAGCATCACGCTCAACGCCGTCGCGGGTGAAGACCTGTACGTCGATGACGGTACCCTTGGTGCCAGTAGGCACGCGCAGGGAGGTGTCTTTAACGTCGCTGGCTTTTTCACCGAAGATGGCACGCAACAGCTTCTCTTCCGGAGTCAGTTGGGTCTCGCCTTTCGGAGTGACCTTACCGACCAGAATGTCGCCTGCGCCAACTTCAGCACCTACGTAAACGATACCGGCTTCGTCCAGTTTGTTCAGTGCAGCTTCACCCACGTTCGGGATGTCTGCAGTGATTTCCTCTGGCCCAAGCTTGGTGTCACGCGCCACACAGGTCAGTTCCTGAATGTGGATCGTGGTGAAGCGATCTTCCTGAACCACACGCTCGGACAGGCAGATGGAGTCTTCGAAGTTGAAGCCGTTCCATGCCATGAACGCAATGCGCATGTTCTGACCCAGAGCCAGTTCACCCATGTCGGTGGACGGACCGTCAGCCATGATGTCGCTACGCTGAACCCGATCACCTTTACGCACCAGCGGACGCTGGTTGATGCAGGTGTTCTGGTTGGAGCGGGTGTACTTGGTCAGGTTGTAGATGTCGACACCAGCTTCGCCGGTTTCAACTTCGTCATCAGCAACACGAACCACGATACGGCTGGCGTCGACAGAATCGATAACACCGCCACGACGAGCCACGACGCAAACGCCGGAGTCACGAGCTACGTTACGCTCCATGCCGGTACCGACCAGCGGCTTGTCAGCGCGCAGGGTTGGTACAGCTTGACGCTGCATGTTCGAACCCATCAACGCACGGTTGGCGTCATCGTGCTCGAGGAACGGGATCAGCGACGCAGCAACCGAAACTACCTGCTTCGGCGATACGTCCATCAAGGTGACGTCTTCAGGCGCCTTGACGGTGAACTCGTTCAAGTGACGAACAGCTACCAGCTCGTCGATCAGGACTTTTTTATCGTTCATCGTGGCCGAAGCCTGAGCGATCACGTGATCAGCTTCTTCGATGGCGGACAGGAACACGATCTCGTCGGTGACCAGAGCGTCTTTCACCACACGGTACGGGCTCTCGAGGAAGCCGTACTGGTTGGTGCGCGCATAGGCAGCCAGGGAGTTGATCAGACCGATGTTCGGACCTTCCGGCGTTTCAATCGGGCATACACGACCGTAGTGAGTCGGGTGTACGTCACGAACTTCAAAGCCGGCACGCTCACGAGTCAAACCGCCAGGGCCGAGTGCAGACACACGACGCTTGTGGGTGATCTCGGACAGCGGGTTGTTCTGGTCCATGAACTGGGACAGCTGGCTGGAACCGAAGAACTCTTTCACCGCCGCAGCCACTGGCTTGGCGTTGATCAGGTCTTGCGGCATCAGGCCTTCGCTTTCAGCCATCGACAGACGCTCTTTGACCGCACGCTCAACACGTACCAGGCCAACGCGGAACTGGTTCTCGGCCATTTCGCCTACGCAGCGAACACGACGGTTACCCAAGTGGTCGATGTCATCGACGATGCCTTTACCGTTACGGATGTCGACCAGAGTCTTCAGTACCGCGACAATGTCTTCTTTGCACAACACACCCGAACCTTCGATCTCGGTACGACCGATACGACGGTTGAACTTCATCCGGCCGACCGCAGACAGGTCATAGCGCTCAGGGCTGAAGAACAGGTTGTTGAACAGAGTCTCGGCAGCGTCTTTGGTTGGCGGCTCGCCTGGACGCATCATGCGATAGATCTCGACCAGCGCTTCCAATTGGTTGCTGGTGGAGTCGATCTTCAGAGTGTCGGAGACAAACGGACCGCAGTCGATATCGTTGGTGTACAGAGTTTCGATGCGAACAACCTGGGCCTTGGCGATTTTCGCGAGGATCTCGGTGTTCAGCTCGGTGTTGCACTCTGCCAGGATTTCGCCGGTTGCCGGATGCACGATGACCTTGGCGGTAGTGCGACCCAGGACGTAGTCCAGAGGCACTTGCAGCTCTTTGATCCCTGCTTTTTCCAGCTGGTTGATGTGGCGAGCGGTGATACGACGACCTTGCTCGACAATAACCTTGCCTTTGTCATCCAGGATATCCAGGACAGCAATTTCACCACGCAGACGCTGAGGCACCAGTTCCAGGCTGAGGTTTTCACCTTGCACGTGGAAGACGTTGGTGGTGTAGAACGCATCCAGCACTTCTTCAGTGGTATAGCCCAGCGCGCGCAGCAATACCGATGCAGGCAGCTTGCGACGACGGTCGATACGCACGAACACGCAGTCTTTCGGGTCGAACTCGAAGTCCAACCACGAACCGCGGTAAGGAATGATGCGCGCGGAGTACAGCAGTTTGCCGGAGCTGTGCGTCTTGCCACGGTCGTGGTCGAAGAACACGCCCGGGGAACGGTGCAGCTGGGAAACGATTACACGCTCGGTACCGTTGATTACGAAGGTACCGTTCTCAGTCATCAGGGGGATTTCACCCATGTAGACTTCTTGCTCTTTAATGTCCTTGATCGCTTTGTTCGACGATTCTTTGTCGAAAATGATCAGGCGCACTTTTACCCGCAAAGGTACGGCGTAAGTTACACCGCGCAATACGCATTCTTTGACATCAAATGCCGGTTCGCCCAGGCGATAACCGACGTACTCCAGCGCAGCATTGCCGGAGTAGCTGATGATCGGGAAAACGGATTTGAAGGCCGCATGCAGGCCCACGTCGCGGAACTGATCTTTAGTCGCTCCCGCTTGCAAGAATTCACGATACGAATCCAGCTGGATGGCCAGGAGGTACGGCACATCCATGACGTCCGGCAACTTGCTAAAGTCCTTGCGGATACGTTTTTTCTCAGTATATGAGTAAGCCATCAGCGTTCCCCAGCTTGGTCACCTGCTTGTTTGGCCCCTCCCGACGGGAGCAGCCAGAAAATCGTGCAAACCCCATGGTTTGCGCCACCACATCGGGTGGTTACAGCTCGTTATCAGCACCGACCCAGTCGGCTGCCAATAACGGAAAAAGGCCGGTGGCAAGAGCCACCAGCCATCAGCCTTTCGCTTTACGCTCGGGCTGGAGGAGCAAAGTCGATGCTTACTTCAGCTCGACTTTAGCGCCTGCTTCTTCCAGAGTAGCTTTGGCTTTGTCAGCTGCGTCTTTCGAAACAGCTTCCAGAACCATGGCAGGAGCGCCGTCAACTACAGCCTTGGCTTCTTTCAGGCCCAGACCGGTCAGTTCACGTACTGCCTTGATCACGTTTACTTTCTTCTCGCCAGCTTCGGTCAGCATGACGTTGAATTCGGTTTGCTCTTCAACAACAGCGGCAGCAGCAGCTGGACCAGCCGATGCAGCAGCAGCGGTAACGCCGAATTTTTCTTCGAAAGCTTTGATCAGCTCAACAACCTGCAGAACCGACATTTCAGCTACGGCGTTGAGGATATCGTCTTGGGAGATAGACATTGCTGTATTTCCTGAATTGGGGGACGGCCTACGCGGCCATCGAAATAAACAAAAATACGCGAAAGGAGATGTTCAGCCTTAGGCTGCAACAGCTTCTTTTTGGTCGCGAACTGCAGCCAGAGTACGAGCCAACTTGCTGGTAGCGCCTTGAATCACGCTCATCAGCTGAGAAATTGCTTCGTCACGGGTCGGCAGTGTTGCCAGTACGTCGATTTGGTTAGCTGCGAGGAACTTGCCCTCGAACGCAGCTGCCTTGATCTCGAACTTATCCTGACTCTTGGCGAATTCCTTGAACAAACGGGCAGCAGCGCCAGGATGATCCTTGGAGAACGCGATCAGAGTCGGGCCGGTGAACACGTCGTTGAGGACACTGTATTCAGTGTCAGCAACAGCGCGCTTGAGCAGGGTATTACGTACAACACGTACGTAAACGCCAGCTTCACGAGCCTCTTTACGGAGTCCGGTCATCGCGCCTACTGTTACGCCACGGGCATCAGCCACGACAGCGGACAGAGCGACTTTGGCAGCCTCGTTGACTTCAGCGACGATGGCCTTCTTGTCTTCGAGATTAATTGCCACGGGTTTAACTCCTGCTTGTTACCGTTTCATCTGGCCGAAGCCGGATGTCGTTTTGGTGTCTGATTCGGTAAGGAACCGGGAGCACCATCTGCGTAGGCTTGAGGTTTAAGACTTGCGTCGCCTACGGTCTTGGATAGCCCCCGCCAGGCAGGGACCCCAATCTTTCAATTGGCGCGATCGCTCGCGCCAACCTGTGTCTTACGCGTCGAGCGAGCTTTGGTCGATGACCAGACCTGGGCCCATAGTGGTGCTCAGGGTAACGCGCTTGACGTAAATGCCTTTCGAGGAAGCTGGCTTGATACGCTTCAGATCAGCGATCAGGGCTTCAACGTTTTCCTTCAGCTTGACGGCGTCGAAGCCGATCTTGCCAACGGAAGTGTGGATGATGCCGTTTTTGTCGGTGCGATAACGAACCTGACCAGCTTTGGCGTTTTTAACCGCGGTAGCTACGTCTGGAGTTACGGTGCCGACTTTAGGGTTAGGCATCAGGCCGCGTGGACCGAGGATCTGACCCAACTGACCAACAACGCGCATTGCATCCGGGGATGCGATAACTACGTCATAGTTCAGGTCGCCGCCTTTCATTTCGGCAGCCAGGTCGTCCATACCTACACGGTCAGCGCCGGCAGCCAGAGCGGCCTCAGCAGCTGGACCCTGGGTGAACACAGCAACGCGAACGGTCTTGCCAGTGCCGTGTGGCAGCACAGTAGCGCTACGAACAACCTGGTCAGATTTACGCGGGTCAACACCCAGGTTAACAGCAACGTCGAACGACTCGCTGAACTTGACAGTCGACAGCTCAGCCAGCAGAGCAGCAGCGTCTACAAAGTTGTAGGCCTTGCCTGCTTCGATTTTGCCGGCGATAGCCTTTTGACGCTTGGTCAACTTAGCCATTACACACCCTCCACGTTAAGGCCCATGCTACGAGCAGAACCGGCGATAGTACGCACGGCTGCTTCCATATCAGCTGCAGTCAGATCCGCGTTTTTGGTTTTCGCGATTTCTTCCAGCTGAGCACGGGTCACGGTGCCAACCTTAACGGTGTTCGGACGAGCGGAACCGCTAGTCAGACCAGCAGCCTTCTTCAGCAGAACCGAAGCAGGGGTGGACTTGGTTTCAAAAGTGAAGCTACGGTCGCTGTAGACAGTGATGATCACTGGAGTCGGCAGACCTGGCTCAAGACCCTGAGTACGGGCATTGAAGGCCTTGCAGAATTCCATGATGTTCACGCCGTGCTGACCCAGAGCAGGACCAACAGGTGGGCTTGGGTTAGCCTGAGCGGCCTTCACTTGCAGCTTGATGTAAGCGGTAATTTTCTTGGCCATGAGGCACTCCAATTACGGGTTCAAACGCCTCGAAAGGCTCCCCGGTTACTTGCGCGTTTATCCCAGTGACGACAAAACCCCACAGCCTAGGGCTGCGGGGTTGGGATGCTTGCTCAGCTAGACCTTTTCGACCTGGCTGAACTCTAGCTCTACCGGGGTAGAGCGACCGAAAATGAGCACTGCCACTTGGATCCGGCTCTTCTCGTAGTTAACTTCTTCAACCGTGCCAGTAAAATCAGCAAACGGCCCGTCATTGACCCGTACCGACTCGCCCGGCTCGAACAATGTCTTCGGCTTCGGCTTATCACTACCATCAGCAACGCGACGCAGAATTGCTTCTGCCTCTTTATCTGTAATTGGCGCAGGCTTATCGGCAGTACCGCCAATGAAGCCCATCACCCGAGGCGTATCCTTGACCAAGTGCCAAGTACCCTCGTTCATATCCATCTGTACCAGCACGTAACCTGGGAAGAACTTGCGCTCGCTTTTGCGCTTCTGGCCATTACGCATTTCAACCACTTCTTCAGTGGGAACCAGAATTTCGCCGAAGCCATCTTCCATGCCAGCCAGCTTTACGCGCTCTACCAACGAGCGCATGACATGCTTCTCGTAACCGGAGTAAGCATGCACAACGTACCAACGCTTAGCCACGGGACACCCTTAGCCGACAATCAAGGAAACAAGCCAGCCGAGGAGGGAATCAAGCCCCCACAACAGCAACGCCATAACCAGAACAACAGCCACAACAATCAACGTGGTCTGCGTGGTTTCTTGGCGAGTTGGCCATACGACTTTACGAATCTCAGTGCGAGCTTCCTTAACCAGTACAAAGAAAGACTTGCCCTTGACTGTCTGCAGGCCTACAAAGGCAGCTACAGCAGCAATGACGAGCAGTGCAAGTACACGGTACAGGATCGGCGAAGCAGAGTAATACTGATTGCCAACAACGCCAACAACCACCAAAGCGACTACTACTAGCCACTTGAGCAGATCGAAGCGAGAGCCTTGAGCTTCAGCTTTAGGAGTCATCTATGAAGATCCTGTGAAAAGAAAGCCAGACACACCAAGTGAATCTGGCAGGTCAGGAGGGAATCGAACCCCCAACCTACGGTTTTGGAGACCGTCGCTCTGCCAATTGAGCTACTGACCTAAAACAAAATCAGGCCGACCATTATGCCGGCCCGAAAAAGACATTACAACAATTTACTCGATGATTTTGGCTACGACGCCAGCGCCGACGGTACGACCGCCTTCACGGATAGCGAAACGCAGACCATCTTCCATCGCGATGGTTTTGATCAGGGTAACAGTCATCTGAATGTTGTCACCTGGCATTACCATTTCAACGCCTTCTGGCAGCTCGCAGTTACCAGTCACGTCAGTAGTACGGAAGTAGAACTGTGGACGGTAGCCTTTGAAGAACGGAGTATGACGGCCGCCTTCTTCCTTGCTCAGAACGTAAACTTCTGCGGTGAACTTGGTGTGCGGCTTAACCGAACCCGGCTTAACCAGAACCTGGCCACGCTCAACGTCGTCACGCTTGGTGCCGCGCAGCAGCACGCCGCAGTTCTCGCCAGCACGACCTTCGTCGAGCAGCTTGCGGAACATTTCAACACCGGTGCAGGTGGTGACGGTAGTGTCACGCAGACCAACGATTTCCAGTGGATCCTGAACGCGAACGATACCGCGCTCGATACGACCAGTCACAACAGTACCGCGACCGGAGATCGAGAATACGTCTTCGATTGGCATCAGGAACGGCTTGTCGGTCAGACGAACTGGTTCTGGGATGTAGCTGTCCAGAGTCTCAACCAGTTTACGAACGGCAGTGGTGCCCATTTCGTTGTCGTCTTTGCCTTCCAGAGCCATACGCGCCGAACCGATGATGATCGGAGTGTCGTCGCCCGGGAAGTCGTAAGTGCTCAGCAGATCGCGCACTTCCATCTCAACCAGTTCCAGCAGCTCAGCGTCGTCTACCAGGTCAGCCTTGTTCAGGAAAACCACGATATACGGAACGCCTACCTGACGGGACAGCAGGATGTGCTCACGGGTTTGTGGCATCGGACCATCAGCGGCCGAGCAAACCAGGATAGCGCCGTCCATCTGGGCAGCACCAGTGATCATGTTCTTCACATAGTCAGCGTGACCTGGGCAGTCAACGTGAGCATAGTGACGAATCTTCGAGTTGTACTCGACGTGTGCGGTGTTAATGGTGATACCGCGAGCTTTTTCTTCTGGCGCGCTGTCGATTTTATCGAAATCAACGATGGCCGAACCGAAAACCTCGGAGCAAACGCGAGTCAGAGCAGCAGTCAGCGTAGTCTTACCATGGTCAACGTGACCGATAGTACCAACGTTAACGTGCGGCAGCGAACGATCGAACTTTTCCTTAGCCATCGAAACAACCCCCAACAAAAGAATTGAGCAAGTAATATCAACCATTAAAACAAAGGCAGATATTTTCATATCTGCCTTGTTATATGGAGCTCTTGAGCGGATTTGAACCGCTGACCTCACCCTTACCAAGGGTGTGCTCTACCAACTGAGCTACAAGAGCGTAACACTTTGCAGGATCTGCAAACTTGGAGCGGGTAGCGGGAATCGAACCCGCATCATCAGCTTGGAAGGCTGAGGTTCTACCACTAAACTATACCCGCGGAGCTTGCAGCTCTCGCTAAAATTGGTGGAGGGGGAAGGATTCGAACCTTCGAAGTCGTAGACGTCAGATTTACAGTCTGATCCCTTTGGCCGCTCGGGAACCCCTCCTAAGCGAGCCGGCATTCTACATCATGCCAGCCTTCTGTCAAGCATTTTTCTCATTAAAAACCTGAGGTTAGCTGCATTGACACCGCTTCCGCACTGCTGACCGCTAAAGGTCTTCACTGCGAAGCGGGCGCCATTCTATGCAAACTATTCAGCCGGTGCAACCCCCTCACACGGCATTATTTTATGTTTTAACTCATTGAATTCTTTAGAAAGGTTTAGCAGCTGCAAATCATCCAGCAAACGCTGGCTTTCGGGGGCTACACGCACCCAATAACCAGACGACTCGACGGCGTCTTTCGGCAAAGACTGATACTTGACGCCTATCTCTCCCAGTCGGCGCCCTACCAGCAGGACGGTCTCCTGGCGAGCAAAGCCCCCCAAATAGAGACAACCATTAACCGCCTCTGCGGATTTTCCTTTATCTCGAGTCGTTTCCGCCGCCTCGCTTAACAAGCGAATATCCTGTTGCGCCCCTCGGTACAAGCTCAAAGGCGTTACATCTTTCGCCCGCAGCGGGGCCTCTTGTTGATGCCAAATGTAATAGAAGACGTTGAGTACGAGCAGCAAGAGGAACAACCAGCGCATAAAAACCTCAGGACAATGGACATGCCATCGCTAAACCTACAAAAATCAGGTCTGGAACCAGCCTGGCTTCGGGCACGATTCCGGAAACCAGCGTCGCATCGCCCCCGGTAAGGAATACAGTAAACTCATCCCCCCAGTAACTACGCGCCAACTCCAACTGAGTCAGGACAAACCCCCTCAGCATAAGAGAGCACCCTCGCTCTACCGCTTCGACGGTTGTACGGCCAGGAGCGAGACTTTCGAGCGCTCGCTCGGCAGCCAGGTCACCGTATCGAATTTTTCGAGTATGGGTTCGCAACTGGTTGCGCATTAAGGGCATCCCAGGACAGATAAAGCCACCGAGGTGCTCCCCGTCCGCTGCAATGAAGTCGGCCGTCACAGCGGTACCGAAATCAAGCACCAGACACGCGCCGGAAGCCAGATGAAACCCTCCGAGCATCGCAAGCCAGCGATCGAGACCCAGCCGCTCAAACTCGTCATACCCGTTGCGTACTCCGGCCATTTCGCGGGCTGGAGTCGCGCACACCACGGATACACCGAAAGCTTGCGTCAATATAGAAGCTAAAGCAGCGGTTTCTTCAGCCGTTCTAACGCTGACCAACCGACAATGCTTAAGTGCGAGCCCATCTAGATTGCTCAAGCCCTCCAACAAAGCATCATCCGAATCAACCACACCTTCACTAAACACTCGCCGGACATCTGCACAGAGCACACGCCATTTGATAAAACTGTTTCCACAGTCGAGCTCAAGAATCATCGCGCAACCTCAAACTGAGCTCACCACCACTAAAGACTTTTTCAACGCCATTTACTTTCAAGCGCAAAGCCCCCTGACTGTCGATACCCAATACCTCACCATCTATCTGGCTTACGCCGGCAATCAAAGACACTGCCCGCCCCTGCCAAAGATGGTTTTGCTCCCACTCCGACTGGATAGAGGAAAATCCGTCTAACTGGTGTCGAGCCAGGTATTTCTGGAGCATCGAGCCCAATTCCGAAACCAGGTGATTGCGGTCAAAGGCCTTACCTGACTCCAGACGCATTGACGTCCATAGCTGATCAACCTCTTCAGTCATCTGCATATTGACGTTTATTCCAACACCCAGCACTACGTGACAGACATCCGCAGGATCACCCACCAATTCGAGCAATATCCCGGCGATCTTTTTCTGCCCCACCAAAACATCGTTGGGCCATTTTAATCCCGCTCCTGGAACACCGAGCGCTCGCAATGTCTGCATGACAGCAAGACCGACAACGAGGCTCAAACCCTCCAGCTGCCGCATTCCACCATCAATGCGCAATACCAGGCTGTAATAGACGTTCTCTGCAAAAGGGCTGACCCACTTGCGCCCTCGCCGCCCGCGACCAGCTGTCTGGCGCTCGGCAAGCACCAAAAATGGCGCAGCCTGACCACGCTCGATAGCGCGCAAGGCCTCAGCGTTGGTGGAGTCTATTGAGTCGAAGAGCAAAATTGGCCAGCCACAAGCAGGCGCCTCGTCCGATATGGCGACAGGATCCAATAGCGTCAACGGTGCAGCCAGCTGATATCCGCGACCGCGCACCTTATGAACTGACAAGCCAAGCTCAGCCTCTAGATGCTGAAGCTGCTTCCACACCGCACTACGACTGATCCCCAGTGCAGCACCCAGGGTCTGGCCCGAATGGAACCGGCCATCTTTAAGAAGCTTTAACAACGTCAGCATGCAAGTCTCGCCTCACAATGAGGCCCGCATGATAGCCATGCCCCGAGCCGTTGCATAGAAAACCGACAAGACGGATTTCCAGCGGGCAAAACAAAACCCCTACCTGCATACGCAGATAGGGGTTTCGGAATTTAATCTTGACGATGACCTACTCTCACATGGGGAAACCCCACACTACCATCGGCGATGCATCGTTTCACTGCTGAGTTCGGGATGGGATCAGGTGGTTCCAATGCTCTATGGTCGTCAAGAAATTCGGTAGCCAGGTCGTTTTCTCTTGCGAGATCACGCTCCAGCGAATGGGTATGCAATAGATTTGTGTGTTTCGTTTCGAATTTTCGACTTTGTATCGTCTTCACACACCGCAATCTGGCCTTTCGACGCAAATTGCTTGGGTGTTATATGGTCAAGCCTCACGGGCAATTAGTATTGGTTAGCTCAACGCCTCACAGCGCTTACACACCCAACCTATCAACGTCGTAGTCTTCGACGGCCCTTCAGGGGACTCAAGGTCCCAGTGAGATCTCATCTTGAGGCTAGTTTCCCGCTTAGATGCTTTCAGCGGTTATCTATTCCGAACATAGCTACCCGGCAATGCCACTGGCGTGACAACCGGAACACCAGAGGTTCGTCCACTCCGGTCCTCTCGTACTAGGAGCAGCCCCTCTCAAATCTCAAACGTCCACGGCAGATAGGGACCGAACTGTCTCACGACGTTCTAAACCCAGCTCGCGTACCACTTTAAATGGCGAACAGCCATACCCTTGGGACCGGCTTCAGCCCCAGGATGTGATGAGCCGACATCGAGGTGCCAAACACCGCCGTCGATATGAACTCTTGGGCGGTATCAGCCTGTTATCCCCGGAGTACCTTTTATCCGTTGAGCGATGGCCCTTCCATACAGAACCACCGGATCACTAAGACCTACTTTCGTACCTGCTCGACGTGTCTGTCTCGCAGTCAAGCGCGCTTTTGCCTTTATACTCTACGACCGATTTCCGACCGGTCTGAGCGCACCTTCGTACTCCTCCGTTACTCTTTAGGAGGAGACCGCCCCAGTCAAACTACCCACCATACACTGTCCTCGATCCGGATAACGGACCTGAGTTAGAACCTCAAAGTTGCCAGGGTGGTATTTCAAGGTTGGCTCCACGCGAACTGGCGTCCACGCTTCAAAGCCTCCCACCTATCCTACACAAGCAAATTCAAAGTCCAGTGCAAAGCTATAGTAAAGGTTCACGGGGTCTTTCCGTCTAGCCGCGGATACACTGCATCTTCACAGCGATTTCAATTTCACTGAGTCTCGGGTGGAGACAGCGCCGCCATCGTTACGCCATTCGTGCAGGTCGGAACTTACCCGACAAGGAATTTCGCTACCTTAGGACCGTTATAGTTACGGCCGCCGTTTACCGGGGCTTCGATCAAGAGCTTCGCGTTAGCTAACCCCATCAATTAACCTTCCGGCACCGGGCAGGCGTCACACCCTATACGTCCACTTTCGTGTTTGCAGAGTGCTGTGTTTTTAATAAACAGTCGCAGCGGCCTGGTATCTTCGACCGGCATGGGCTTACGCAGTAAATGCTTCACCCTCACCGGCGCACCTTCTCCCGAAGTTACGGTGCCATTTTGCCTAGTTCCTTCACCCGAGTTCTCTCAAGCGCCTTGGTATTCTCTACCCAACCACCTGTGTCGGTTTGGGGTACGGTTCCTGGTTACCTGAAGCTTAGAAGCTTTTCTTGGAAGCATGGCATCAACCACTTCGTGTTCTAAAAGAACACTCGTCATCAGCTCTCGGCCTTAGAATCCCGGATTTACCTAAGATTCCAGCCTACCACCTTAAACTTGGACAACCAACGCCAAGCTGGCCTAGCCTTCTCCGTCCCTCCATCGCAATAACCAGAAGTACAGGAATATTAACCTGTTTTCCATCGACTACGCTTTTCAGCCTCGCCTTAGGGACCGACTAACCCTGCGTCGATTAACGTTGCGCAGGAAACCTTGGTCTTTCGGCGTGGGTGTTTTTCACACCCATTGTCGTTACTCATGTCAGCATTCGCACTTCTGATACCTCCAGCAAGCTTCTCAACTCACCTTCACAGGCTTACAGAACGCTCCTCTACCGCATCACCTAAGTGATACCCGTAGCTTCGGTGTATGGTTTGAGCCCCGTTACATCTTCCGCGCAGGCCGACTCGACTAGTGAGCTATTACGCTTTCTTTAAAGGGTGGCTGCTTCTAAGCCAACCTCCTAGCTGTCTAAGCCTTCCCACATCGTTTCCCACTTAACCATAACTTTGGGACCTTAGCTGACGGTCTGGGTTGTTTCCCTTTTCACGACGGACGTTAGCACCCGCCGTGTGTCTCCCATGCTCGGCACTTGTAGGTATTCGGAGTTTGCATCGGTTTGGTAAGTCGGGATGACCCCCTAGCCGAAACAGTGCTCTACCCCCTACAGTGATACATGAGGCGCTACCTAAATAGCTTTCGAGGAGAACCAGCTATCTCCGAGCTTGATTAGCCTTTCACTCCGATCCACAGGTCATCCGCTAACTTTTCAACGGTAGTCGGTTCGGTCCTCCAGTTAGTGTTACCCAACCTTCAACCTGCCCATGGATAGATCGCCCGGTTTCGGGTCTATTCCCAGCGACTAGACGCCCTATTAAGACTCGCTTTCGCTACGCCTCCCCTATTCGGTTAAGCTCGCCACTGAAAATAAGTCGCTGACCCATTATACAAAAGGTACGCAGTCACCCAACAAGTGGGCTCCCACTGCTTGTACGCATACGGTTTCAGGATCTATTTCACTCCCCTCTCCGGGGTTCTTTTCGCCTTTCCCTCACGGTACTAGTTCACTATCGGTCAGTCAGTAGTATTTAGCCTTGGAGGATGGTCCCCCCATATTCAGACAAAGTTTCTCGTGCTCCGTCCTACTCGATTTCATGACTAAGAGATTTTCGCGTACAGGGCTATCACCCACTATGGCCGCACTTTCCAGAGCGTTCCGCTAATCTCAAAGCCACTTAAGGGCTAGTCCCCGTTCGCTCGCCACTACTAAGGGAATCTCGGTTGATTTCTTTTCCTCAGGGTACTTAGATGTTTCAGTTCCCCTGGTTCGCCTCTTAAGCCTATGTATTCAGCTTAAGATAACCATCTTATGATGGCTGGGTTCCCCCATTCAGACATCTCCGGATCAAAGTCTGTTTGCCGACTCCCCGAAGCTTTTCGCAGGCTACCACGTCTTTCATCGCCTCTGACTGCCAAGGCATCCACCGTATGCGCTTCTTCACTTGACCATATAACCCCAAGCAATCTGGTTATACTGTGAAGACGACATTCGCCGAAAATTCGATAATACTCAATTAAGAGCAACTCACAAATTTTACCTTAGCCTGATCCGTTACCAGTGAAAGTAACGTTCAGTCTATCTTTCTATCACATACCCAAATTTTTAAAGAACGAACTAGTCAAAGACTAGAAATCAACATTCACCATCTCAACGATGGAATGCTCATTTCTAAGCTTTCTTACTAACAGAAGCAGTAGTGGTGGAGCCAAACGGGATCGAACCGTTGACCTCCTGCGTGCAAGGCAGGCGCTCTCCCAGCTGAGCTATGGCCCCGTATTTCTACAGGCGTTTCCCACACAAAATTGGTGGGTCTGGGCAGATTCGAACTGCCGACCTCACCCTTATCAGGGGTGCGCTCTAACCAACTGAGCTACAGACCCAATTTCGGGCTGCTTCTTTCGTCTTCTTCAATGAATCAAGCAATTCGTGTGGGAACTTATGGAGCAGCTGATGTCGTCGATTAAGGAGGTGATCCAGCCGCAGGTTCCCCTACGGCTACCTTGTTACGACTTCACCCCAGTCATGAATCACACCGTGGTAACCGTCCTCCCGAGGGTTAGACTAGCTACTTCTGGTGCAACCCACTCCCATGGTGTGACGGGCGGTGTGTACAAGGCCCGGGAACGTATTCACCGCGACATTCTGATTCGCGATTACTAGCGATTCCGACTTCACGCAGTCGAGTTGCAGACTGCGATCCGGACTACGATCGGTTTTCTGGGATTAGCTCCACCTCGCGGCTTGGCAACCCTCTGTACCGACCATTGTAGCACGTGTGTAGCCCAGGCCGTAAGGGCCATGATGACTTGACGTCATCCCCACCTTCCTCCGGTTTGTCACCGGCAGTCTCCTTAGAGTGCCCACCATAACGTGCTGGTAACTAAGGACAAGGGTTGCGCTCGTTACGGGACTTAACCCAACATCTCACGACACGAGCTGACGACAGCCATGCAGCACCTGTCTCAATGTTCCCGAAGGCACCAATCCATCTCTGGAAAGTTCATTGGATGTCAAGGCCTGGTAAGGTTCTTCGCGTTGCTTCGAATTAAACCACATGCTCCACCGCTTGTGCGGGCCCCCGTCAATTCATTTGAGTTTTAACCTTGCGGCCGTACTCCCCAGGCGGTCAACTTAATGCGTTAGCTGCGCCACTAAGAGCTCAAGGCTCCCAACGGCTAGTTGACATCGTTTACGGCGTGGACTACCAGGGTATCTAATCCTGTTTGCTCCCCACGCTTTCGCACCTCAGTGTCAGTATCAGTCCAGGTGGTCGCCTTCGCCACTGGTGTTCCTTCCTATATCTACGCATTTCACCGCTACACAGGAAATTCCACCACCCTCTACCATACTCTAGCTCGTCAGTTTTGAATGCAGTTCCCAGGTTGAGCCCGGGGATTTCACATCCAACTTAACGAACCACCTACGCGCGCTTTACGCCCAGTAATTCCGATTAACGCTTGCACCCTCTGTATTACCGCGGCTGCTGGCACAGAGTTAGCCGGTGCTTATTCTGTCGGTAACGTCAAGATTGCAACGTATTAGGTTACAACCCTTCCTCCCAACTTAAAGTGCTTTACAATCCGAAGACCTTCTTCACACACGCGGCATGGCTGGATCAGGCTTTCGCCCATTGTCCAATATTCCCCACTGCTGCCTCCCGTAGGAGTCTGGACCGTGTCTCAGTTCCAGTGTGACTGATCATCCTCTCAGACCAGTTACGGATCGTCGCCTTGGTGAGCCATTACCTCACCAACTAGCTAATCCGACCTAGGCTCATCTGATAGCGCAAGGCCCGAAGGTCCCCTGCTTTCTCCCGTAGGACGTATGCGGTATTAGCGTCCGTTTCCGAGCGTTATCCCCCACTACCAGGCAGATTCCTAGGCATTACTCACCCGTCCGCCGCTCTCAAGAGAAGCAAGCTTCTCTCTACCGCTCGACTTGCATGTGTTAGGCCTGCCGCCAGCGTTCAATCTGAGCCATGATCAAACTCTTCAGTTCAAACATCTTTGGGTTTTTAAGAAACCCTAAACTTGGCTCAGCAATCGTTGGTTACATCTTTGATTTCTCGCGGAGTAACTTGTGATGCTGATAATCTTGTTGACTATCAGTCTGACTCCACAAGCACCCACACGAATTGCTTGATTCAGTTGTTAAAGAGCGGTTGGTTAAGATCTTTCGTCTCAACCGAGGCGCGCATTCTACAGCAGCCTCTGTTGCTGTCAAGCGGTTATTTTCAGAAGTTTTCAAAGTTTCGCTTGGAAATCTTTAACAACTTCAACCACTTGCGCTTCCGATCACTCGGTAGCGGGAGGCGAATTCTACAGCGTTACACGCTGCTGTCAACACCTCTTTTTCAACTCCTTTCGCGCTTCGATGACCTGAAGCCGCTTGCTGCCGAAAACTGCGTAACTCTTTGTTTACCAAGGAGTTTTCCGTTTCGACTGCGCCGGAAGTGGGGCGAATTATAGACATCCAGAATCTGCCGTCAAGCAATGATTTGCAGCTTTACTCGGATTTCAGCGTAATACGCGCAAATGACTTCTTACCGGCCTGACAAACGTGCGTCGCGCCCAGTACGTATATAAAGGTGCGATCAACCACCTCACCATCTATACGTACACCGCCAGCATTCAACAGGTCACGCGCCACCGCCGAATTCTTCACCAAACCTGCCTTATTAAGAACAGCCGCAATCGGCATATCTTCAGCAGCAGTCAATTCGATCTCAGGCAGATCATCCGGCAGCTCACCCTCCTTCATACGATTGCCTGCTCCACGGTGAGCATTGGCCGCAGCCTCCTCTCCATGGAAACGCGCAACAATCTCTTCAGCCAGCTTGATCTTGATGTCGCGCGGGTTCGCACCAGCCTCGACATCGGCACGGAATACATTGATCTCTTCCATGGAGCGGAAGCTGAGCAATTCGAAGTAACGCCACATCAGTGCATCCGGAATGGAAACCAGCTTGCTGTACATGACACCCGGCGCTTCCTGGATACCGACGTAATTGCCCAGAGACTTGGACATCTTCTTCACGCCATCCAGGCCTTCGAGCAACGGCATAGTCAGAATGCACTGCGGCTCTTGACCGTACCCGCGCTGAAGCTCGCGCCCCATCAACAGGTTGAACTTCTGATCGGTACCGCCCAACTCGACATCTGCACGCAGCGCGACCGAGTCATAACCCTGAACCAGCGGATAGAGGAACTCATGAATCGCGATGGGCTGATTGGTTGTATAGCGCTTGTCGAAATCGTCGCGCTCGAGCATGCGCGCGACCGTGTACTGCGAAGTCAGGCGAATGAAGTCGGCCGGCCCCATCTGATCCATCCAGGTGGAGTTGAACGCAACTTCGGTTTTAGCCGGATCAAGAATCTTGAAGACCTGGGTCTTGTAGGTCTCGGCATTCTCGAGGACCTGCTCGCGGGTAAGCGGCGGACGAGTCGCACTCTTCCCGCTCGGATCACCAATCATTCCGGTGAAGTCACCGATAAGGAAGATCACCTGATGCCCCAGCTCCTGGAACTGGCGCAGCTTATTAATAAGCACGGTGTGACCCAGGTGCAAATCCGGCGCAGTCGGATCGAAGCCAGCCTTAATACGTAGCGGTTGGCCACGTTTGAGCTTCTCGATCAGCTCGGACTCGACCAACAGTTCTTCCGCACCACGTTTAATCAGCGCTAGCTGCTCTTCAACCGACTTCATAACAGACCCGCAAGGCTCGAATTCAAAGGGGACCAACCATACAAGATCACGCGTCAAATACAAAGTTTGGCCGGCGCAATGACGCCAATCCGCCGGCAGAGTGTCCGCGGACTTGCTTCAGAGATGATTTGGTTATATTTTATACAGTTATTTCATCTTCATCATGTCATTCATCTTTTCCAATTCATCTTTTTTCAAAGTCAAAAATCACTTATGACCAAAGAATCGTCTAAAGCGCCACCGCTTTACCCGAAGACCCACCTGCTCGCAGCAAGTGGCATCGCCGCTCTGCTGAGCCTGGCGCTTCTGGTATTCCCTTCCAGCGATGTTGAAGCCAAAAAGACCACCCTGAGTCTTGAACTGGAAACCCCTGCTGATCAACTGTCACAAGAACAAGACGCTGCAGAGGCTGCTCAAGCCACAAATGAACCCGTAGCCTCCCCTTTCGCGCAGATCGAAAACGCCGCCGAAGAACCGCAGGAAACCGCTCAGGCCGCGCCTGTGGTCGAAGAAAAGAAGGCTCCAAACCATAGGGAAGTGATCGTCTCCAAAGGCGATACGCTCTCCACACTGTTTGAGAAAGTTGGCCTCCCGGCCGCTGCGGTGCATGAAATCCTCGCCAGCGACAAGCAAGCCAAGCAGTTCAGTCAGCTTAAACATGGGCAGAAGCTCGAATTCGAACTGGACCCTAAAGGCCAGTTGACCAACCTGCACAGTAAGATCAGCGACGTCGAAAGCATTACCCTGACCAAGAATGACAAGGGTTATGTGTTCAACCGCATCACTGCCAAGCCCACCGTGCGTTCCGCCTACGTTCATGGCGTCATCAACAGCTCGTTGTCGCAATCCGCCGCTCGCGCCGGACTGTCCCACAGCCTGACCATGGACATGGCCAGCGTGTTTGGCTACGACGTCGACTTCGCCCAGGATATTCGCCAGGGTGACGAGTTCGATGTGATCTACGAGCAAAAAGTCGTCAACGGCAAGCCTGTCGGCAACGGCCCGATCCTTTCCGCACGTTTCACCAACCGCGGCAAGACCTACACCGCTGTGCGTTACATCAACAAACAAGGCAACAGCAGCTACTACACGGCTGACGGCAACAGCATGCGCAAAGCGTTCATCCGTACCCCGGTTGATTTCGCCCGCATCAGTTCGAAATTCTCCATGGGCCGCAAGCACCCGATCCTGAACAAAATTCGCGCCCACAAAGGCGTTGACTATGCAGCACCACGGGGCACGCCAATCAAGGCTGCCGGCGACGGTAAAGTATTGTTGGCCGGTCGCCGCGGCGGCTATGGCAACACCGTGATCATCCAGCACGGCGCCACCTACACCACGCTGTATGGCCACATGCAAGGCTTCGCCAAAGGCGTGAAGACTGGAGGCACGGTTAAACAGGGCCAGGTCATCGGCTTCATCGGCACCACCGGGCTCTCCACCGGCCCGCACTTGCACTATGAGTTCCAGGTCAACGGCGTTCACGTCGATCCACTGGGCCAGAAGTTGCCAATGGCCGATCCGATCGCCAAGGCTGAGCGCTCGCGCTTCCTCGCGCAGAGCCAGCCGCTGATGGCGCGCATGGATCAAGAGAAGGCCACCCTGCTGGCTTCGAGCAAGCGCTAAGCCATGACGCTCTATATTGGTGTGATGTCCGGAACCAGTCTCGATGGCCTGGACATCGCGCTGGTTGAGCTCTCCCCGGCGATCAAACTGATCGCCACGCACTACATTCCCATGCCGGAGTCCCTGCGCACCGAGCTGCTTGGCTTGTGCGCCAGCGGCCCGGACGAGATTGCCCGCTCCGCCATCGCCCAACAAAACTGGGTAAGACTGGCGGCCCAGGGCATTCACTCCCTGCTCGATCAACAAAACCTGAAGCCCGAAGACATTCGCGCGATTGGCAGCCACGGCCAGACCATTCGCCACGAACCGGCGCGCGGCTTTACCGTGCAGATCGGCAACCCCGCCCTGCTGACCGAGTTGACCGGCATCACCGTAGTCAGTGACTTCCGCAGCCGCGATGTGGCCGCAGGCGGGCAAGGTGCTCCGCTGGTTCCCGCCTTCCACGAAGCCTTGTTTGATGAAAGCGCAGGTCATCGCGCGGTGTTGAATGTGGGCGGATTCAGCAACCTTAGCCTGATTGAACCCGGTAAACCGGTTGCGGGTTTCGACTGCGGTCCGGGCAATGTGCTGCTGGATGCCTGGATTCACCAGCAGCGCGGCGACAACTTCGATCGTGACGGCCAATGGGCCGCCAGCGGCAACGTCGAACCGGATCTGCTCAATGAATTGCTCAGCGATCCCTTCTTCGTGACCAAAGGCCCAAAAAGTACTGGCCGCGAAGTGTTCAACCTGCCCTGGCTGACACAGCATTTGTCGAAGCTACCGACCTTCGCCGCCGAAGACGTGCAAGCCACGCTGCTCGAACTCACCGCGCTGACCATCGCTGAGTCACTGCAACACGCCCAGTCGAACACTCAAGAACTGCTGGTCTGCGGCGGCGGCGCGCACAATACGACGCTGATGAAGCGCTTGGCCGGCTTGCTGCCGAATGCGCAAGTCAGCAGCACCGCCACTCACGGTGTAGACCCCGACTGGGTTGAAGCCATGGCTTTCGCCTGGCTGGCCCATTGCTGCCTCGAAGGCATCGCCGCCAACCGCCCAAGCGTCACCGGCGCCCGCGGCCAGCGCGTACTCGGTGCGATCTACCCCGCATAAACCCCAGACAGCAAAACGCCGCATAACCCACAAGGTCCTGCGGCGTTTTACAGTGTGCTGAAGGTGCGATCAGATCGAGAATGAAGAACCGCAGCCACAGGTAGTGCTGGCGTTCGGGTTCTTGATCACGAAACGCGAACCTTCCAGACCTTCCTGATAATCCACCTCGGCGCCTGCCAGGTACTGGAAGCTCATCGGGTCCACGACCAGGCTCACGCCCTCGCGCTCGACGATGGTGTCGTCATCGGCCACTTCTTCATCGAAGGTGAAGCCGTACTGAAAACCTGAACAACCGCCGCCCGTAACGAATACGCGCAGCTTCAAGCGATCATTCCCCTCTTCATCGACCAGGCTCTTCACCTTGTGCGCGGCACCGTGGGTGAATTGCAAAGCCGTGGGGGTGAAGGATTCGACGCTCATGCTGACTATCTCCCGGCGTTACGCCGCCATAATGCGTGATGACGCGCATTATCCGCTTCTCCTAGAAAATCGGTCAACTATTGTTACGGTATATCAATCAAGCAAACTGTCCGACCAGAATGCAAAAAGGCCCATTCAATGGGCCTTTTTGCTCTCCGCGATTGCGCCTTACGGCAGCATGCCGGCGTGGGATAAGCCGAAGCGCTCGTCCAGGCCGAACAGAATGTTCATGTTCTGCACCGCCTGACCCGACGCGCCTTTGACCAGGTTGTCGATCACAGACAGCACGACGACCAGGTCGCCATCTTGCGGACGATGCACGGCAATACGGCACACATTGGCCCCGCGCACGCTGCGGGTTTCCGGGTGGCTGCCGGCTGGCATTACATCGACGAACGGTTCATTGGCGTAGCGCTTTTCAAACAACGCTTGCAGATCGACTGAGCGATCCACGACGGTTGCGTAAAGCGTCGAGTGAATGCCGCGAATCATTGGCGTCAGGTGCGGAACGAAGGTCAGGCCGACGTCCTTGCCTGCTGCACGACGCAGCCCTTGGCGGATTTCCGGCAAGTGACGGTGACCTTTCACCGAATAAGCCTTCATGCTTTCCGACGTTTCGGAGTACAGCGATCCTACAGAGGCGCCACGACCCGCTCCGCTGACACCGGATTTGCAGTCAGCGATCAAGCGCGTGGTATCCGCCAGGCCCGCTTCGAGCAGTGGCAGGAAACCCAATTGGGTAGCGGTCGGGTAGCAACCTGGCACCGCGATCAGGCGAGCCTCCTTGATCTGTTCACGATTGACTTCCGGCAAACCGTAAACCGCCTCTTCCAGCAGTTCCGGAGCACCGTGCGGCTGGCCGTACCACTTGGCCCACTCAACAGAGTCCTGCAGACGAAAGTCCGCTGACAGGTCGATGACCTTGGTCCCGGCTGCCAGCAGTTCGCCCGCCAACGCATGGGCAACGCCGTGTGGTGTGGCAAAGAACACCACGTCGCAAGCACCCAATGTCTTGATGTCCGGAACGCTGAACGCCAGGCCGTCGTAATGGCCTCGCAGGTTCGGGTACATGTCGGCCACGGCCAGGCCAGCCTCGGATCGGGAAGTGATCACTACCACTTCAGCTTGCGGATGCTGTGCCAACAGACGCAGCAGTTCGACACCGGTGTAACCCGTGCCGCCGACGATACCGACCTTGACCATAAACCTGCCCTCAACGAACCCACTGGAAAGCCGTCGATAATAGGGTGCGTATCGTCCTGCGACAACCGGCAAGGTGACGTGCGGCCGCTCAAGCCTCTACTATCCGGGCTACCGTGAACCTGGGAATAACTAAAAATGCTCTATTTGTGGCTCAAAGCGTTTCATATCGTCAGCATGGTCTGCTGGTTTGCCGGCCTGTTCTACCTGCCGCGCCTGTTCGTCTATCACGCACAGAGCGAGGACACGGTCAGCAAGGAACGCTTCAGCGTCATGGAGCGCAAGCTGTACCGAGGCATCATGGGCCCGGCGATGATCGCCACCCTGATCTTCGGCATTGCGCTGATCGCCCTCAATCCGAGCATCTTCAGTCAAGGCGCATGGATTCACGCCAAACTGACCCTGGTGGTGATCCTGATCGGCTACCACCACATGTGCGGTGCGCAGGTGAAGCGCTTTGCCCGTGGCGAAAACACCCGCAGCCATGTCTTTTATCGCTGGTTCAATGAAGTCCCGGTTCTGATATTGCTGGCTATCGTCATTCTGGTCGTCGTTCGGCCGTTCTAACTTTAATACGCACCACTTTCCGGGGTACTTCCAATGTCGCTGCCCGCTCTGCTCGAACAACGTTTGCGTCTGCCGGTCGTGGCTGCGCCGATGTTCCTGATTTCCAATCCGCAATTGGTGCTCGCCTGCTGCCGTAATGGCGTGGTGGGCAGTTTCCCCGCGCTCAACCAGCGCGAGAGCAGCGGGTTCAAGGCCTGGCTGGAAGAGATCGAGGCAGGCCTGGCGATACTGGAGAACCCGGCCCCTTATGCGGTCAACCTGATCGTCCACAACAGCAACCCACGCCTGCAAGCGGACCTGGCGATCTGCATCGAGCACAAAGTGCCGATTGTGATTACCAGTCTCGGTGCAGTGAAAGAAGTGGTCGACGCCGTGCACAGCTATGGTGGCCTGGTGTTCCACGACGTGACGACTCGCCGCCACGCGGAAAAAGCCGCCGAGGCTGGTGTGGACGGGTTGATCGCCGTGGCTGCGGGCGCCGGTGGCCACGCTGGCACCTGGAGTCCGTTCTCGCTGATTGCCGAAATTCGTCAGTTCTTCGACAAGACGCTGTTGCTGGCCGGCTGCCTGAACCATGGCCACGAGATTCTCGCGGCACAATTGCTCGGTGCGGATTTGGCCTACTTCGGTACGCGATTTATCGGCACCACTGAAAGTCATGCGCCTGACGCATACAAAGAAATGTTGCTGACTTCCAGGGCGGCGGACATCGTCCATACTCCTGCGGTGTCCGGCATACCGGCAAGTTTCATGCGCCAAAGCCTGGAAGCCGCCGGTTTCGACATGGCGGCCTTGCAAAACAAGGGTGAGGTCAACTTCGGTTCCAAACTGAAACCGGTCAGCGACGAAGCCAAAGCCTGGAAAACCGTGTGGTCTGCGGGTCAGGGCGTTGGGGAAATCGATGATTTGCCGAGTGTCGATCAATTGGTCGCACGGCTGGACGCGGAATACCGCAAGGCACTGGATCTGGCGGCACAGCTGCCAAAACGCTGGCCGCGCTGAGAGGAAAGTTTTGGCCAGCCCAACCCGGCTGGCCTTACACTCTGTAGCTGCAACACTTCTAACTCAAACACTCGCGACAAGGATGCCTCGCAATGAGCGAAAACCGTTTCAAGATCGTATTCGACGGCGCTCTGCTGCCAGGCGTCGACCTCACGACCGCCAAGCAGAATCTCGCCGCGCTGTACAAAAGCGAAGTCGCTGCGGTTGAACGGCTGTTCACCGGCAAGACCGTCACGCTCAAGCAGGATCTGTCGCACGTCGACGCACAAATTTACCTGCAGGCGCTGACGAAAACCGGCATCAATGCACGGATCGAAAGCGAGTCATCTATCGAGCTGAACCTGGCCGACGCGCACGAACACGCTCCCGCCAGGCCCCAGCCTGTCTTCGCCGAACCAGCCTCCCCCTACGCTCCGCCTCAGGCCAGCGTCGGCGAAAGCCTGCCGGCGTTCGCCACACTTAAGCCGTTCAGTGTCGAAGGTCGCATCGGACGCTTGCGTTATCTGGCGTGGACGATGGCCCTGACCCTTGTCTTGCTCGCCGTCGGTTCGGTCCTGGCCATCCTGGCGTTCGCGATTATCAGTGCCGATTCGACGGCAGGCTTGATCATCGGCGGTCTGGTCGCGTTCATTCTGTTCATTGCAGTGGCGGTCGTCAGTATCCAGTTCAGTGTTCAACGCTTGCACGACATCGGCTGGTCCGGCTGGCTATGGCTGTTGAACCTCGTCCCGTTCGTAGGCAGTTTCTTCCCGCTGGTGATTATGGTCGCCCCAGGCACCAACATCGCCAACCGCTACGGCCCGCCACCTCCGCCCAATACTACGGCGGTCAAAGTGCTTTCTTCGTTGTGGGTTGTGTTTATCGCCATCGTCATCGTGGGAGCTCTGGCCGGCGGTTACAGTGCGATTCAGGAAGAATACGAAAGCACCACGACAAGCAGCTACGACAGCGGCTCGGTGACCACCGAAGACGTTGAAGTCGAACCGGCCGAAGCAGCCGAAGCAGCCGAACCCGCACCGGATTCTGCAGACGATGAAGCCGAAGAAGCCCCGGCCCCTGTAGACTCTGCGAAAGAATAAACAGCGCTCCCCGCCCGTGACACCTGCGTCGCGGCGCGGAGCTGTTGCGATGGAGAACTGCATGACCCGTTACGCTCTGATCACTGGCGCTTCCAGCGGTATCGGCCTGGCGATGGCCGAAGCGCTGGCCCGCCGTGGCCGCAGCCTGATTCTGGTGGCCCGACAGCGTGATCAGCTGGAAAGTATTGCGATTGAACTGACTCAACGTTTTGGCGTGGAAGTGCTGTTCCGTGCCTGTGACCTTGGCGAGCCACTACGCCTGTCGGGCTTTCTGCTGGAACTGGAGGAAGGTGACCGGCAGATTGATCTGCTGGTCAACTGCGCCGGCATGGGCACCTGCGGTCCCTTTCTCGCTCAAGACTGGATGACCGAGCAGGACCTGATCGAAGTGAACATTCTGGCGCTCACCCGCCTCTGCCACGCCATCGGAAATTCCATGGCCTTGCAGGGTGGCGGGCAGATCCTCAATGTCGCCTCGGTCGCTGCGTTCCTTCCCGGCCCGTGGATGAGTACCTACTACGCGAGCAAGGCGTACGTGCTGCATTTTTCCGAAGGCTTGCGCGTCGAACTGAAGAAATGCGCGGTCAAGGTCTCGGTGCTGTGCCCCGGCCCGACGCGCACCGGTTTCTTCCGTACCGCGCAATTGGACACTGGCAAACTGACCAACAGCAAAATGCTCATGAGTCCTGAAGAAGTGGCGCTCTATACCGTACGCGCCCTGGAGAAAAATCGCGCCATCATCATCCCCGGCCGACGCAACCGCTGGCGCGCCTTCCTGCCACGGCTCGGCTCGCGCTGGCTGAATCGGACTATCGCCGGCATGGTCAACAAGGTTTACTGCCCACGCTGAATGGTCCTTCGGTAAAACCATGGGTACACTCAGGCCAGCCAAAAACAACGGAGAAAACAGCTGTGGATACTCTGTTCACCAAGATCATCAACCGGGAAATCCCGGCCAAGATCATTTACGAGGACGACCAGGTACTGGCCTTCCACGATATCGCCCCACAGGCACCTGTGCATTTTTTGGTGATCCCAAAGAAACCGGTGCGCACCCTTAACGAACTCACCGAGGACGACAAGGCGCTGGCCGGGCATATTCTGTTCACCGCACAGCGTCTGGCGCTGGAACTGGGTTGCGAAAAAGGTTTCCGCGTTGTCATGAACTGCAATGAAGAAGGTGGGCAGACTGTCTATCACATTCATATGCACGTGCTGGGTCAGCGTCAGATGCACTGGCCGCCGGGCTGATTGCCGGCTGCTCCAGGGGAGTGGCCAGCCACTCCCGCATGACCCAGCTCAAACCTTCCCCGGCCGATTGGGTTAAACTGGCCGCCGAGATTTTTCCCGGAGGTCAGCATGACTACCCAACGTCACTACTCGCCGATTGACCGTCTTCTGCTGCAAGCCGATGCCGCCATGCGCACCCTGCTGCCCTTCAGTGGCCAGCCTTACCGCCCGTCGCCGGCCATCGTCCAGCCCGATGCAAAATTGAGCGATGAGGACACCCGGCACGTTGCCGGCCTGATGCGCATCAACCATACCGGTGAAGTCTGCGCCCAGGCGTTGTATCAAGGGCAAGCCCTGACCGCCAAGCTCCCGCATGTGCGCGCCGCCATGGAACATGCTGCCGAAGAAGAAATCGACCATCTGGTCTGGTGCGAGCAACGCATTCATCAGTTGGGCAGCCATACCAGCATTCTTAACCCGCTGTTCTACGGCATGTCCTTCGGGATTGGCGCAGTGGCCGGGTTGATTAGCGACAAAGTCAGCCTCGGTTTTGTTGCCGCTACTGAACATCAAGTGTGCAAGCACTTGAATGAACACCTGGAGCAATTGCCGGCGGAGGACGAAAAGTCCCGGGCGATTCTTGAGCAGATGCGTATTGATGAAGAACATCACGCTGAGAGTGCGCTGGATGCGGGCGGGTTCCGTTTTCCGGCACCGGTGAAGTTCGGGATGAGTTTGTTGGCCAAGGTGATGACCAAGAGTACTTATCGGATCTGATAGATGCACTGCCCCGGAGGGCCCTATCGCGAGCAGGCTCGCTCCTACAGGGTTCTTCGTTTCAGCCATAAAAAAGGCGACTGCCGTGAGGGAGTCGCCTTTTTTGTGTTCGAGAATCTTACGCCATATTGCGTGCGTAGAAGATTTCGAGCATTTCGTGCTTCACACGCTCAGTCACCTGGGCACGTTGCTCAGAGGACAGGTTGCTGGTGGCGTCACCGAACAGGTAGTTATCCAGTTCGAAGTTCTTCAACAGCATTTTGGTGTGGAACAGGTTTTCCTGGTACACGTTCACGTCGGTCATCTGGTACGCGTCGCGGGTGTCGTCGGACAGGTAGTTCTGGATCGAATTGATCTCGTGGTCGATGAAGTGCTTTTTGCCTTCAACGTCACGGGTGAAACCGCGCACACGATAATCCACGGTCACGATGTCCGAATCGAACTGGTGAATCAGGAAGTTGAGTGCTTTCAACGGTGAGATGACACCACAGGTCGACACGTCAATGTCCACACGGAACGTTGCAATACCGTCCACCGGATGGATTTCCGGGTAGGTGTGCACCGTGATGTGGCTCTTGTCGAGGTGGGCCAGGATAATTTCAGGCAGCGGGCCCGGGGACTCTTCGATCTGGCTGTCGGTCGGGGTTACCGGCTCTTCAGAGATCAGAATCGTGACGCTGGCGCCCTGTGGTTCGTAGTCCTGACTGGCAATGTTCAGGATGTTGGCACCAATGATATCGACAACTTCCGTGAGGATCTGCGTCAGGCGTTTCGCGTTGTACTCTTTATTGATGTACTCAACGTAAGCCTGTTGGTCTTGCGGGGTTTCCGCGTAGCAGATGTCATAGATGTTGAAGCTCAAGGTCTTTGTCAGGTTATTGAACCCGTGGAGCTTGAGTTTGCTT
The DNA here is from genome assembly GCF_054668435.1 of Pseudomonas sp. S2_B07. Lineage (NCBI taxonomy): Bacteria > Pseudomonadati > Pseudomonadota > Gammaproteobacteria > Pseudomonadales > Pseudomonadaceae > Pseudomonas > Pseudomonas sp. S2_B07. Next base: position 4,259,602 of record NZ_CP162769.1, on the reverse strand, counting down.
TTCACCGTTAAAAACTCTCTATGTATTGCGGCCTGGCCGCGTGATCAAGCATGCCCGTCAAATGCGAACAACGCACCTGCGTAGGACGGTTAACACCTCTTCGCGATGGCGATTTTGGTTGTCAGTTCGGGGGCGCGGCCTGTCGGTTGACGGACCACTACCCTGAAAAAAGTGGCGCATTATGCAGACGTCAGCTTGGGTTCGCCAGAGTCTGCACCGCTTTTATGATAGTTGAATGTCGGCTCAACCGAGTTCGATGATCTCGTAGTCGTGGGTAATCGCCACGCCAGCGGCGCCCAACATGATCGAGGCCGAGCAATACTTCTCCGCCGACAGCTCAATGGCGCGCTTGACCTGGGCTTCTTTCAGCCCGCGGCCCTTGACCACGAAGTGCATGTGAATCTTGGTGAAGACCTTCGGGTCCTCGGTCGCACGCTCGGCTTCAAGGAAGGCTTCGCAGCTTTCAACGGCCTGACGGGACTTCTTGAGGATGCTGACCACGTCGAAATTGCTGCAACCGCCGACACCCAGCAGGAGCATTTCCATCGGCCGGACACCCAGGTTGCGACCGCCGGCATCGGGCGGACCGTCCATGACCACGACATGACCGCTGCCGGATTCACCGAGGAACATGGCTTCGCCAGCCCATTGGATGCGTGCCTTCATCGCCAAGACTCCACTGTCTAAAAAAGGGACGCCAGCTTAGCACAGGGCCCCTGATTGACAGCGTTTCACCTTCCTAGGACGCAGGTGTCCAAGCCGTAGGTAAATTCTCAAATATTGCAGGAAGTGTCTGTTAAGCTGACGCCAATTCGCTGGCGCATAGCCAGCTTTGCCTCGACCCTAGTCAGCAGCTCATAAGAAAACCAAACACACACCGTGACGTCTTTTCGGGATACAACCATGGTTGCTATTACCCCAATACCCAAAATCAAAAACCTCGACAAGCTGTTGATGCATTGCCAACGCCGTCGCTATGCGGCCAAGAGCAACATCATTTGCGCGGGTGATCGCTCGGAAACCCTGTTTTTCATCATCAAAGGCTCGGTCACGATCCTGATCGAGGACGACGATGGTCGTGAAATGATCATCGCCTACCTGAACGCCGGGGACTTTTTCGGTGAGTTGGGTCTGTTCGAACAGGCTGGCCTGGAACAGGCACGCAGCGCCTGGGTGCGCGCGAAGATCGAATGCGAAGTCGCGGAAATCAGCTACGCGAAATTCCGCGAGCTGTCCCAGCAAGACCCGGACATTCTTTACGTCCTCAGCGGACAAATCGCACAACGTCTGCGCAACACCACGCGCAAGGTCGGCGACCTGGCGTTCTTCGATGTGACCGGACGCGTCGCTCGTTGCCTGCTGGAACTGTGCAAGCAGCCGGATGCGATGACTCACCCGGACGGCATGCAGATCAAAGTGACCCGCCAGGAAATCGGACGGATTGTCGGTTGCTCGCGTGAAATGGTCGGCCGCGTGCTCAAGGATCTGGAGGAACGCAACCTGGTGGACGTCAAAGGCAAGACCATGGTGGTCTTCGGTACGCGCTAAGCCTTGAACAGGTCTGCCAGCAATTGGCGATAAAGCGCGTCGAGCCGCCCGAGTGCATCGGGCGCGGCGAACTTCTCATGCAGGGCGATGTGGCTTTCGGCGCGAACCCGCTGTTCCAGGCCGCAGGCTTCATTGAAACGATTGACCGCCGCAACCATCGATTCCCGCTCGTTATCCAGCAACAACGCACCATGCACCAATCCCACCGGACGCGTGCCGCCCTTGCTCTGGCGCCAACGCTGAGCTGTGCCGACCATCTTGCGGCCATCAAGGTTGACGTTGAAACGGCCATCGCAGAACGCGCCTTCGATTTCGCCGAGGGACGACACGCCGCCCAGCTCATCCAACAACTGGCAGATAGGATCGCAGAGTCGGTGATAGGCGGTTTCGATGCGGTTTTGGTCGCCTTCGCTGCGTGGCGGTGCGTAGACCAATGCGATGTTGAGGGTGGATGCCGATTGCGGCACGGGCTCACCGCCGGTTTCACGCAAGAGCACGGGCCAACCGGCAGCGGCCGAGACTTCGCACGCAGCTTCGAAACCGGATAAGCGGTTCAGGCGTCGGGGCATGACCAGGGCGCGGTCATTGGGTTGCCAGAACAGCAGGCCTAATTCCGAATCTCCGGTGCAGACCGCTGCCAGCAAGTCTTGTTCGGCTTGCAGGCCGGCTTCGACAGTCAAAGAGACGATTGAGGTCATAAGGCATTCCGTTGGACTTGAAGTCTGAGGTGCTATTTATGCCGCCATCGCGAGCAAGCTCGGCTCCTACATGGGTTCTCCTGCAGGAGCCGAGCTTGCTCGCGATAGGGTCGACTCGGTCTGCGTGTAATCAGTCGAGTGTAGAACCACTCACCGCAGTACCGCGCTCCGGAAAGAACAGTCGCTGCAACTCGGTCCCCGGGCTTTCGGCACGCATGAACGCTTCGCCGACCAGGAACGCATACACGTCGCTGATTTCCATCAATTCGACATCCGCACGGTTGAGGATGCCGCTTTCGGTAATCACCAGGCGATCACGAGGGATGCGCGGCAACAGGTCGAGGGTGGTTTCCAGGCTGACATCGAACGTGTGCAGGTTGCGGTTGTTGATGCCGACCAGCGGAGTGTCGAGGGTTTTCAAGGCCCGCTCCAGCTCGTCGCCGTCGTGAACTTCTACCAGCACATCGAGGCCGACACCTTTTGCCACGGCAGCCAGCTCGGCCATTTTCACGTCATCCAGTGCGGAGACGATCAACAACACGCAATCGGCGCCCAGCGCACGGGCTTCGACGATCTGATAAGGATCGATCATGAAATCCTTGCGGATCACCGGCAGTTTGCACGCCGCCCGGGCTTGTTGCAGATACGCATCGGCGCCCTGGAAGTAATCGATATCGGTCAGCACCGACAAACACGTCGCGCCGCCCTTCTCGTAGCTTTCGGCGATGTCGGCAGGAACGAAGTTCTCGCGGATCACGCCCTTGCTCGGCGAAGCTTTCTTGATTTCGGCAATCACCGCCGGTTGCTTGCGCTTGGCCTGCGCCAACAATGCCTGGGCGAAACCACGGGGTGCATCGGCCGCCTTGGCCAGACTTTCCAGCTCGGCCAGGCTCACACGAGCGCTACGCTCGGCGACTTCCTGGACCTTGCGCGCCAGAATGTTTTCCAGAACCGTCGGTACACTCATCCCTCATTCTCCACTCGAAATACCGCGGTAAATGCACCCAACTCCTCGAGTTTCTCCCGAGCAAGACCGGTGTGCAGCGCGTCGTGCGCCAGGGCAACGCCCTCTTTCAAACTGGTGGCATGGTCAGCGGCATACAGGGCGGCACCGGCATTGAGCATGATCATTTCGGCGGCTTTCAGACCGCTTTCGGTTTTGCGTTTGCCCAACGCATCGCGAATCAATTCCAGCGAGGCCGCCGGGCTTTCCACGGCCAGGCCATGCAGGCTCTGGCTCTTCATGCCCAGGTCTTCAGGCTCGACCCAATACTCGCTGATCTGGTCGTTCTTCAATTCCGCCACGAAGGTCGGCGCGGCCAGGCTGAATTCGTCCAGGCCATCTTTCGAATGCACCACCAGCACGTGCTTGCTGCCCAATCGCTGCAGGACTTCGGCCAATGGCCGGCACAGCGCCTGGTTGAACACGCCCACCACCTGATGTTTCACACCGGCCGGATTCGTAAGCGGGCCGAGCATGTTGAACAAGGTACGCAGGCCTAGATCCTTGCGCGGACCGGCGGCGTACTTCATGGCGCTGTGGTGAGTCTGGGCGAACATGAAACCGATGCCGACGTTGTCAATGCAACGCGCGACTTGAACCGGAGTCAGGTTCAGGTAGATCCCCGCCGCTTCCAGCAGATCGGCGCTGCCGCTTTTGCCCGAGACCGCACGGTTACCGTGCTTGGCCACGGTGCAACCGGCCGCCGCAACCACGAAAGCGGAAGCGGTCGACACGTTGAAAATGTTGGCACCGTCACCGCCGGTGCCGACCACGTCGACGACGCTGTCGAGGGTCTTGAGTTCGACCTTGTCCGCCAGCTCGCGCATGACCGACACGGCGCCGACGATTTCGTCGATGCTCTCGCTCTTCATGCGCATGGCCATCATGAATGCGCCGATCTGCGCATCTGTGCATTGGCCGGTCATGATTTCGCGCATCACATCACGCATTTCATCGGTGCTGAGGTCGAGGTGATCGACGATACGGCCCAGGGCTGTCTTGATATTCATGAAAGGTCCTTAGCGCGTGCCGCCGGTTTGTTTGAGGAAGTTAGCGAACAGTTCGTGGCCCTGCTCGGTCAGGATCGACTCAGGGTGGAACTGCACGCCTTCGATGTTCAGGGTTTTGTGGCGCAGGCCCATGATCTCGTCGACCGAGCCGTCTTCAAGCTGGGTCCAGGCGGTCAGCTCCAGGCAGTCGGGCAAGGTTTCACGCTTGACGATCAGCGAATGGTAGCGGGTGACCGTCAATGGACGATTCAGGCCTTCAAATACGCCCTTGTCCTCGTGGAATACCGGGCTAGTCTTACCGTGCATCACTTGACGGGCGCGCACCACATCACCACCAAAGGCCTGGCCGATGGACTGGTGGCCGAGGCAGACGCCAAGAATCGGCAGCTTGCCGGCGAAATGCTTGATCGCTTCAATCGATATCCCCGCTTCGGTCGGGGTGCAAGGACCGGGGGACACCACAATGCGCTCTGGGTTGAGGGCTTCGATTTCAGCGATGGTCAGTTCATCGTTGCGCACGACTTTGACCTGGGAGCCGAGCTCACCGAGGTACTGCACAACGTTGTAGGTAAAGGAGTCGTAGTTATCGATCATCAGCAACATGGCGTTTTTGAACCTCTTGAATTCACTGACTTTAAAGACAGCCTTCGAATGATTGACCCGCAGAGCGCTGCGCTTTGTCAGGTGCCGGGGTAGCGCCAGCAAAGCGGCATTTCAAACGGGTAAAGAAGGCAAAGCGGTACAGGTCCGGCGGAACCGGCAAAAGAATTCAGGCGCGCCAACGCCAGCGGGCGTGTGCCTTGATGACTTGATCCAGGAGTTTACTGATGATCAACACGGGGAAGGTCTCATTCATACGTCTCGGCACAGTAACTTAGCTGGGCAGAGCGTGCAATATGGCCGGGGCTGCTGCTCGCGAAACTCTCAAAGGCTTCGCGACGGATGGCAAAAGGCCGGACGTTTTTGGTACTGTCGTTTCGTTCTCCTAAAACAATAAATAAACGGACTTGCTCATGATCAAACAGACGTTGTTTGTACCGCTCGCAGGATGCTTGCTCGCCATGGCCTGCGCTCAAGCGTACGCCGCACCGAATCCGTACACCCATTTCGTCGTCTTCGGCGACAGCCTCAACGATGCCGGCACCTTTGCCGACACCGGCGGGCCTGCCGGAGCGACTCAGCGGTATACCAACCGGACGGGACCGGTTTATCTGGATGGCAGCGGCGAAGTCCGCTCGCTCAACTCCACGCAGATTCTCGGTGGCAAACTGGGGTACACCGCGGACCAGACCGCTTCATCGTCTTCGGCGGTGCGCGCCAGCAATGGCCAGCCCGATGGCAACAACTGGGCCGTCGGCGGTTATCGCACCGATCAGATTCTCGATTCGATCACCAGCACGTCCGCCACCGGCGATCGCACCCGTGCCGGATACTTGCCATCGAACAACTTCCGGGCTGACCCGAACGCGCTGTATTACCTGTCGGGTGGCGGCAACGACTTCCTGCAAGGGCGCGTGACCAGCCTGCCCCAGGCCAGCGCCGCCGCCGATCGACTGGCCAACAGCGTGCAGACGCTGCAAACCGCCGGAGCCAAATACATCATGGTCTGGCTGCTGCCCGACATCGGCCTGACGCCGGCAATCAACGGCAGCCCGCTGCAAGCGTTCACCTCACAGCTCAGCGCCCAGTTCAACACGGAGCTGGTGAGCAGACTGCAGAACATCAATGCCGAAGTGATCCCGCTGAACATTCCGGTGTTGCTCAATGAGGCGTTCGCCAATCCGGCGCAGTTCGGCTTGGCGACGGACCAGAACCTGACCGCGACCTGCTTCAGCGGTAGCGGCTGCACCGAGAACACCCGTTACGGCATCAACAGCGCCACCCCCGACCCGACCAAGCTGATCTACAACGACTCGGTGCACCCGACCGAAGCCGGGCAACGCCTGATTGCCGATTACGCGTATTCGCTGTTGTCGGCGCCGTGGGAGCTGACGCTGCTGCCGCAAATGGCCCAAGGCACCTTGCGCGCGCACCAGGATGAACTGCGCAACCAATGGCTGGCCGATTGGGAAAACTGGCAAGGCGTCGGCCAATGGCGCGCCATTGTTTCCGGCGGTGGCCAGCATCAGGACTTTGATGGTCAGGACAGCGTCGTCAGCGCCGACGGCAATGGTTACAACCTGAACATCGGCGGCAGCTATCGCCTCGACGATGCCTGGCGCGTGGGCGTGGCGGCCGGTTTCTATAACCAGAAACTCGAAGCCGGGACGAACGACTCCGACTACAAGCTCAACACTTACCTGGGCACCGCATTCGCCCAATACCAACAAAATCGTATATGGGCTGACATGGCGTTGACCGCCGGGCATCTGGACTACGACAGCCTCAAGCGTAAATTCCAGCTGGGCGCCAACGAGCGCAGCGAGAAAGGCGACACCAGTGGCTTCGTCGAAGCCTTCAGCGCCCGCATCGGCTATGACATCGCCCAACAGGCCAGCAGCCCTTGGCACCTGTCGCCGTTTGTCAGCGCCGACTTCTCCAAGGTCAAAGTCGATGGTTATTCAGAGGACGGCAATGATTCCACAGCGCTGACCTATGGCGATCAGGACAGTATTTCTCGCCGCCTCGGCATCGGTTTGCAGGGCAAATACCAGATCACCCCACAAACCCAGGTATTCGGTGAAATGGCTCACGAGCGTGAGTACAACGACGATACCCAGGACGTGGCGATCAACCTCAACACCCTGCCAAACAACCAGTTCACGCTGGAAGGCTACACCCCGCAAACCAACCTGAACCGGGTGAACCTGGGGGTGAGCCACAACCTCACCAAGGAACTGGCACTGCGCGCCAGCTATAACATTCGCAAGGATGACGACTTTACCCAGCAAGGGATTAATTTAGGGGTTGCGTTGGACTTCTAACTCGATCGGCCATAAAAAACGCGGCGCCTTCACAGGCGCCGCGTTTTTTTGGGTGTTCGCACGCCCCCTTGTAGGAGTGAGCCTGCTCGCGATGGCGATAGGCCAGGCGACATCTATGTTGGCTGTGCTGGCCTCATCGCGAGCAGGCTCACTCCTACAGGGAAGTATTGCGTGGACTCAGGTGTCCGGGGTTTGTTCGGCCAGGGCCACGGCGCGGAACATCGCGCGGCGTTTGTTCAGGGTTTCTTCCCACTCCAGCGCCGGTACCGAGTCGGCCACGATGCCGCCACCGGCCTGCACGTGCAGTTCGCCGTTCTTGATTACCGCCGTGCGAATCGCAATCGCGGTGTCCATGTTGCCGTTCCAGGCAAAGTAACCGACCGCGCCGCCGTAGACGCCACGTTTTACCGGTTCCAGTTCGTCGATGATTTCCATCGCACGAATCTTCGGCGCACCGGACAACGTGCCCGCCGGCAGGATCGCCCGCAGCGCGTCCATCGCCGTCAGCCCGGCCTTCAACTGCCCGGTGACGTTGGACACGATGTGCATCACGTTGGAATAACGCTCGATGACCATTTTCTCGGTGAGTTTCACCGAACCGATTTCCGAGACCCGACCGGTGTCGTTACGGCCCAGGTCGATCAGCATCAAGTGCTCGGCGATCTCCTTGTCGTCGGACAGCAGGTCTTTTTCCAGCGCCAGGTCGGCTTCTTCGTTGGCCCCGCGTGGACGGGTGCCGGCAATCGGGCGCACGGTGATCAGGTTGTCTTCGACCCGCACCAGCACTTCCGGCGAACTGCCGACGACATGGAAGTCGCCGAAGTTGAAGAAGTACATATAAGGCGTCGGGTTGAAGCAACGCAGCGCCCGGTACAGATCGATCGGTGCAGCCTTGAAGTCGATCGACATGCGCTGGGACGGCACGACCTGCATGCAGTCGCCGGCCAGGATGTATTCCTTGATGGTGTCGACGGCTTTTTCGTAATCGTCCTGGGTGAAACTCGAACGGAACACCGGATCAGCCGACTGCTGTTTGCTGAAATCCAGGCCACGGCGCGGCGTGATCGGCTGGCGAAGTTTTTCCAGCAGTTCTTCCAGACGTTCCAGGCCATGCTCGAATGCACCGTCTTGCGCCGGGTCGGCCAGCACAATCGCGTGCATCTTGCCGGCGAGGTTGTCGAACACCACCACCGCGTCGGAGACCATCAGCAGAATGTCCGGCACGCCCAGTGGATCCGGGTTCGGGCATTTGCCCAGACGCTTCTCCACATACCGCACGCAGTCATAACCGAAGTACCCCACCAGGCCGCCGTTGAAGCGCGGCAGACCGGCGATGGTCGGCACGTTGTAGCGGGCCTTGAAGGTTTCGACGAACGCCAGCGGGTCTTCCACGTCGTGGCTTTCGGTCTCGATGCCGTCGACGGTCACGCTGACGTGATGGTCATGCACGCGCAGCACGGTGCGGCATGGCAGGCCGATGATCGAGTAACGGCCCCACTTCTCCCCGCCCTGAACCGATTCCAGCAGGTAGGAGTTCGGCTCGTCGGCCAGTTTCAGGTAGATCGACAGCGGCGTGTCGAAGTCAGCCAGGGTTTCGCAGGCAAGCGGGATGCGGTTGTAGCCGGCAGCGGCCAAACGCAGGAATTCTTCGCGGATCATGGGGTAGCCTCGTGGCTTGAGGGTCTAACAGTCAGGTATGCAAACGCGCCGGTAGGCCGGCCAGGAACAAGTCAGGCGCGCCAACGCCAGCGGGCCAGGGCCTTGATGACTTTCATCCAGAGTTTGCGAGTGACCACCACGATGGCGTTTCCAGCAGGGGGTTGAACAGCGTCGGGCAACGTTATCTCAGCGGCCGGATCCAGGCAACCGGGAATTAGCTTGCGCAGATCGTCGATCACCAGCGCCGGCGATTCTTCGGCAATCGGCCGGCCATGGTTGTAGCCATAACTGAGCGCCACACACTTGACCCCTGCCGCTTTCGCCGCCAGCACATCGCTGCGCGAATCGCCGACGAACAAGGACTGCGAGGCCGGAATGTTGGCCATTTTCATCACGAAAAACAGCGCGGCCGGGTCAGGTTTCTTCTGCGGCAAGGTATCGCCGCCGATGATCCATTTGAAGTAGCGGCCGATTTTCATCTGATCCAGCAGCGGCGCGACGAAGCGTTCCGGCTTGTTGGTGATCAGCGCCATTTCCACGCCTTGTTTATTCAGCCACTTGAGGGTGTCACGCACACCGGGGTAAACCACGGTCAGCTCATGGCTCGCGCCATAGGCCTGCATGAAGATCTCCAGCGCGTGTTCAGCCTCGACGTCATCAACCGTCGAGTGCTCGATGTCACCCGCCAGCGCACGACGCACCAATACCGGCGCGCCGTTACCGACCCATTCCCGCACCGACTCGAGGCCGGCGGGTTTGCGGCCCAGCTTGAGCAGCATGTGATCCACAGCCGCTGCGAGGTCCGGGACCGAATCGATCAACGTGCCATCCAGATCGAACATCACCAGCCGCGGCAGACGCCCCGGGAACAGCTGCTCAAAGCCACTCATGGGCGAGCCAGCGCCAGTTCGGCACGCATCTTCTCGATCACTTCCTGATAGTTCGGCGCGTTGAAAATCGCCGACCCTGCGACGAAGGTGTCCGCGCCCGCCGCAGCGATTTCACGAATGTTGTTCACATTGACGCCACCGTCGATTTCCAGGCGGATGTCACGCCCCGAGGCGTCGATCAAGGCGCGCGCCTGGCGCAGCTTGTCGAGGGTGCTGGGGATGAATTTCTGCCCGCCGAAGCCTGGGTTGACGCTCATCAGCAAGATCATGTCGACCTTGTCCATCACGTATTCGAGCACACTCAGCGGGGTTGCCGGGTTGAACACCAGGCCCGATTTGCAACCGCCCTCGCGGATCAGTTGCAGGGAACGGTCGACGTGCTGTGAGGCCTCCGGGTGGAAGGTGATGTAGGTCGCGCCGGCTTCGATGAAGTCACCGACGATGCGGTCCACCGGGCTGACCATCAGGTGCGCGTCGATCGGCGCGGTCACGCCGTACTTGCGCAGCGCCGCGCACACCATCGGGCCGATGGTCAGGTTCGGCACATAGTGGTTGTCCATGACATCGAAGTGCACGAAGTCGGCACCGGCGGCCAGGACGTTGTCCACTTCTTCACCCAGGCGGGCGAAGTCGGCGGAGAGAATCGACGGAGCAATGACGAAGGGCTGCATGACGCACCTTTTTTGAGCAGAATCACGATGGCGCGCATTGTATACCTCATAGTTTGGCGCGCGCACTGTGACCGCGATGATTGGGGCTGCCTTCGATCAATTTGCGCTGGCAGCGCTCTAGTACGCTGCCCGGTAGATCTTCTCGATATCGACGGCGCTCAATTTGCGAGGATTATTGCGCATCAGGCGCTCGATCCCCGCCGCTTCTGCGGCCATGGCCGGGATCGCATCTTCGGGAACACCGAAACTGCGCAGGCCCAACGGGATTTCTACCGCAGTGCACAGAGCCGTCATCGCCTCCACGGCTTTGTCCGCCGCTTCGTTGGCGCTCAAATGAGCGGTCTTCACCCCCATGGCCTCGGCAATATCCTGCATGCGCTCGACACAGGCCATCTTGTTCCAGGTCATGACATAGGGCAGCAACAAGGCGTTGCTGACACCATGTGCAATGTTGAAACGTCCGCCCAGTGGATACGCCAACGCATGCACCGCACCGACCCCGGCATTGCCGAACGCCATGCCCGCCATCAGGCTGGCGGTGGCCATGTCTTCGCGCGCTTGCAGGTTGGACGGATTGGCATAGGCCTTGGGCAACGCCTTGGCGATCAGCTTGATGGCGCCGATGGCCAGGGCGTCGGTAATCGGCGAGGCGTTGACGGACAGGTAGGATTCGATGGCGTGCACCAGCGCGTCGACGCCACTGGCGGCGGTGACACTGCGCGGACAGGTCAGGGTCATTTGCGGACTGACCAGCGCCACGTCTGGCAATAGATAGTCGCTGACGATGCCTTTTTTCAGCTGCGCGACCTTGTCGGAAAGGATCGCCACGTTGGTGACTTCCGAACCGGTGCCGGCAGTAGTCGGGATCGCGATCAGCGGCGGCCCCTTGCGCGGCACCTGATCGATGCCGAACAAATCTTCCAGCGCACCGTGGTAACCGGCATACGCCGCCACGCTCTTGGCGATGTCGATGGCACTGCCGCCGCCCAGACCGATCAAGCCGTCATGCCCGCCGTCGCGGTATACCCGCATGCAGTCTTCGACGATGGCAATTTCCGGGTCTGGCAGCACCCGGTCGAATATCTCGTAGGACCGGCCCCCCAGCTGCGCCAGCGCCAATTCGACCGTGCCGGACTTGACCAGCGCGGCATCGGTGACGATCAGCGGGTTGTCGACATCCAGACGGGTCAGTTCAGCGGCGAGCTGCTCGATGGCACCTGCGCCGGTGATCAGTTTGTGAGCGATTTTGAAAGAGGAAAGACTCATCGTGCGCAGCCTCTTATAGATAGGGGAGCTGGGCACAATAGTAGCTGGGGATTGGGGTTTGTCTGCTATTCGGGTCGTGAATGACCAACGATCTCGAACACCGCACAAAACCAATGTGGGAGCGAGCTTGCTCGCGATGACTGACTAACATTCAACATTGATGTCGACTGATAGTCCGCTATCGCGAGCAAGCTCGCTCCCACAGGGGATGGTGTGTGGCGTTAGACCTGGGCGGTGCGCAGTTTTTCGCTGCGACCGCGCAGCCATTCCAGGGTCAGCAACAGGATCACCGAGAAGGCGATCAGCAATGTCGCTGCGGCGGCGATGGTCGGGCTGAGGTTTTCGCGGATCCCGCTGAACATCTGCCGTGGCAAGGTCGCTTGCTCGGGGCCGGCGAGGAACAACGTCACCACCACTTCATCGAACGACGTCGCGAAGGCAAACAGCGCCCCCGAAATCACGCCCGGCGCAATCAGCGGCAACGTCACCCGGCGAAACGCGGTCAGTGGCGAAGCACCCAGGCTTGCCGCGGCGCGCACCAGATTATGGTTGAACCCCTGCAAGGTCGCCGACACCGTGATGATCACAAACGGCACACCCAGCACCGCGTGCACCACGATCAGCGAGAAGAAGCTGTTGCCCAACCCCAGCGGGGCAAAGAACAGGTAACTCGCCACACCGATAATCACCACCGGCACCACCATCGGCGAAATCACCAGCGCCATGACCAGCGCCTTGCCGGGAAAATCACCGCGGGTCAGGCCAATCGCCGCCAGCGTCCCGAAGACCATCGCCAGCACCGTCGCCGCCGGGGCGACAATGATGCTGTTCTTCAATGCACGCATCCATTCGGCCGAGGCAAAGAAGTCCTGGTACCAGTGCAGCGAGAAACCTTGCAGCGGGTACACGAGGAAACTGCCCGAGTTGAACGACAGCGGAATGATCACCAGCACCGGCAGAATCAGAAACAACAGGATCAAGCCGCAGAGAATCCGCAAGCTGTAGAACCACACCCGCTCAACGGGCGACATATAAGGACTCAGCATTTCGTTCTCCCCTTAGCTCAGGCGCAGGCGACTGGCGCCCACCAGCCAGCTGTAAATCAGATAAAGCACCACGGTCGCCAGCAACAGCAGCCCACCGAGTGCGGTCGCCATGCCCCAGTTGATGCTGGTGTTGGTGTAGAAGGCGACGAAGTAGCTGACCATCTGATCGTTCGGGCTGCCCAGCAACGCCGGGGTGATGTAGTAGCCGATGGCGAGGATGAACACCAACAGGCAACCGGCGCCGACACCGGCATAGGTCTGCGGGAAGTACACCCGCCAAAAGCTGGCGAACGGGTGGCAGCCGAGGGAAATCGCTGCGCGCATGTACGTCGGCGAGATGCCTTTCATGACGCTGTAGATCGGCAGGATCATGAACGGCAGCAGAATGTGCACCATGGAGATGTAGACCCCGGTGCGGTTGAACACCAGTTCCAGCGGTTTATCGATGATGCCCATGGCCATCAGGCCGCTGTTGATCAGCCCGCCCGATTGCAGCAACACGATCCACGCAGCGACGCGCACCAGGATCGAGGTCCAGAACGGCAGCAGGACCAGAATCATCAACAGGTTGCTTTGACGCGATGGCAGGTTCGCCAGCAGGTAAGCCAATGGATACGCGAGCAGCAGGCAGATCACCGTAATGATCAGGCCCATCCAGAAGGTCCGGGCGAAGATGTCGAGATAGATCGCCTGGTCAGGTGTGGCCGGGGCGATTTCACCGAGGTCATCGATACGATGATCGACCGCCGCCAACAGGTAGAAAGGCGTGATGCTGCTGGCGTTGCGGCGCACCGCTTGCCAGTAGGCCGGGTCGCCCCAGCGTTCGTCGAGACCTTCCAGTGCTTCTTTATAAGAGGCCGGCTCGGTGGCAAACGGCAAGGCGCGGGCGGTTTTGGTCAGCAGGCTGCGGTAGCCGGCCAGTTCCATGTTCAGGCGCTTGGACAAATCGCCCAGGGTTTGATTCTTGCGGGCTTCGGCGAGGTCTTCGCTGGCCGCTTTGTAAACCGGTTCAGCGGGCAGGCCTCGGCCGTCCCAACTGGCGATGGCGGACACGGTGCGCGGCATACCGCCGACCACTTCCGGGTTGCCCACGCTTTTGTAGAGCAGCGCCACGATCGGCACCAGGAACACCAGCAACAGAAACAGCACCAGCGGCGCGATCAAGGCCTGGGCTTTCCAGCGGTTGACCCGCTCGGCGTGCCGGAGTCGCTGCTTCAAGGTGGGGTCAGTGCCCGCGTTCAGGGGAATGGCGGTGGCCATGGCGTACTCCGGAAATCTTTGATCGTTACAGAGGCGGTAAACACCGCCTCGAACTTTTAGTACTGATCGTTCCCACGCTCTGCATGGGAACGCATCCAGTGACGCTCTGCGTCACAGGGACGCGGAGCGTCCCGGGCGGCATTCCCACGCAGAGCGTGGGAACGATCATCCGGCGAACCGTCGTCCTGTGCGACTCGCTTACTTCGCAGCCCAGGAATTGAAGCGCTGTTCCAGTTGCTCGCCGTTGTCAGCCCAGAAGCTGACGTCGATCTGCACCTGGTTGGCGATGTTTTCCGGGGTGGTCGGCATGTCTTTCAGGACATCCTTGGACAGCAACGGCACGGCTTGGGTGTTGGCCGGGCCGTAAGCGATGTTTTCCGAGTAGGTCTTCTGCTGCTGCGGCATCACCGAGAAAGCGATGAATTTCTTCGCCGCTTCAGCGCGTGTCTTGTCCAGGCCTTTTGGAATCGCCCATGCGTCGAAGTCATAGATGCCGCCGTTCCACACGACTTTCAGGTTGCTTTCTTTCTGCACGGCAGCGATCCGGCCGTTGTAGGCCGAGCTCATGACCACGTCACCGGAAGCGAGGTACTGCGGCGGTTGTGCACCGGCTTCCCACCACTGGATGTTTGGCTTCAGCTCATCGAGCTTCTTGAATGCGCGGTCCTGACCATCCTTGCCGGCCAGTACTTTGTAGACGTCTTTGGGCGCAACGCCGTCGGCCATCAGAGCGAATTCCAGGGTGTACTTGGCGCCTTTACGCAGGCCACGCTTGCCCGGGAATTTCTTGGTGTCCCAGAAATCCACCCAGCTGGTTGGCGCGGAAGCCAGTTTGTCGGCGTTGTAGGCCAGCACGGTCGACCACACGAAGAAACCCACGCCGCACGGCTGGATAGCACCTTTGACGTAGTCTTCGGTTTTGCCGAACAGCTTCGGATCCAGCTGCTCGAACATGTCTTCGTCGCAACCACGGGACAGTTCTGGCGATTCAACTTCTACCAGGTCCCAGGACACGCTCTTGGTGTCGACCATGGCTTTGACCTTGGCCATTTCGCCGTTGTACTCGCCCGCCACGATCTTGCCGTTGCCTGCCGCTTCCCACGGTGCGTAGAAGGCTTTGACCTGCGCCGCCTTGTTCGCCCCGCCAAAGGACACCACAGTCAGGTCCGGACCCGCCGCCATCGCGTGTGCCGCACCGATCATGCCCATGACCAGGGCGGTGAATTTCAGGGATCTCAACATTTATTGTTCTCTCCACGTGCAGGGTTGGTGTTGGTATTGCGGGGGCGTTAGTGCGCCTCTAGAAGTGGGTCGAGCGCGCGAACGTGTTCGACCTGCCAGCCAAGCGGTACCACGTCGCCGACAGCCAGCGCGGGATCGAGCTCGGCAATCGGTTGTTTCACGAAGAAGTCGGTCTTGCCGCAGACTTCCAGGCGAACCCGGACGTGATCGCCCAGATAGATGAATTCCGCCACCCTCCCTGAGAAGCGGTTGACGCATGACTCGCTTGAACCGTTGAGGCTGATGCGCTCGGGACGAATCGACAGCGTGACCGGCTCACCGGTCTTGCCGACGTTGACCGCCAGCGCTTCAACTTTTTCGCCGCGACTCAGTTCAACGATGCAGCGATCACCGGTCTGACTGTGCAGGCGGCCGTTAAGGCGGTTGTTCTCGCCGATGAAGTTGGCGACGAAGGTGTTTTTCGGTTCTTCGTAAAGGGTGCGCGGCGGTGCGATCTGCTGGATCTCGCCCTGGTGGAACACCGCTACCCGGTCGGACATGGTCAGGGCTTCGCCCTGGTCGTGGGTCACGTAAACCACGGTCACGCCGAGGCGCTGATGCAGGTGCTTGATCTCCATCTGCATGTGTTCGCGCAGTTGTTTGTCGAGTGCACCAAGGGGTTCGTCCATCAACACCAGCTGCGGTTCGAACACCAAGGCACGGGCCAGCGCTACACGCTGTTGCTGACCACCGGACAGTTGTGCCGGATAACGCTGAGCAAAGGCGTCGAGCTGGACCATGCTCAGGACTTTTTTGACCTTGTCGCTGACGTCGCTTTTGTTCAGGCCACGCACGGTCAGCGGGAACGCGAGGTTCTCGGCGACGGTCATGTGCGGGAACAACGCGTAGTTCTGGAACACCATGCCGATGTCACGCTTGTGTGGCGGCACGTTGTTGATGGAACGCCCGGCCAGCAGGATTTCGCCTGCGGTCGGTGTTTCGAAACCGGCGAGCATCATCAGGCTGGTGGTCTTGCCGGAACCGGACGGCCCGAGCAAGGTGAGGAATTCGCCTTTGCGAATGTCCAGGTTGAGGTCTTTGACGATCAGGTTCTCGCCGTCGTAGCTTTTCTGCACTCCACGAAAGCTGACCAGAATGTCACTGACCCCTGCGCTTGAATCGACCTGGCTCATACCCACACCTTTGTTATTGATGACTGCTGTGGGACTAAGCCTAGTGGACCCTGCCGACCACGCAAATCGGGGCGCAGGAGAGAATCGCCTCAGCCGTATGGAAGGTTTGGGGTAGGGATCGCCCTACAAGGATGGCGCGTTTTGACAAACGCAGCTGCAAGCTTTCAGCTACAAGCCGCAAGAACAGGAAGAGGCGGGGCTCCAGGCATGTCGCAAATGGATATGGCGATGCTTCACCCGTTGTAGGAGCACAGCTTGCTGGCGATGGCGATCTCAAGGACGCCATCGCCAGCAAGCTGTGTTCCTACAAGGGGTAACAGGGCTTTTAGAGGAGTTTGTGCTCCATCGCGTACTTCACCAGTTCCGCCAGGGACGTAATGTTGAGCTTCTGCATCAACCGCGCCTTGTGGGTGCTGATGGTTTTGCTGCTCAGGGCCAGTTGCTGGGCGATGTCATTGACGTTGACGCCCTGGGCCAGGCGTTCGAACACCGAAAACTCGCGTTCCGACAGCAATGAATGCAACGGCCGCGAATCGGTCAGGCCGACTTCGAACACCATGCGGTCAGCGAGGTCCGGGTCGATGTAGCGCCCGCCCGCCGCCACTTTACGGATCGCGGTCAACAGCAGCGCCGGATCACTGTCTTTGGTCGCGTAACCCGCAGCACCGACCTTCAACGCCCGCGCGGCCATTTGCGCTTCGTCGTGCATCGACAACACGAGGATGGCGGGCGGATTGTTCAGCGCACGAATCCGCGGAATCGCCTCCAGGCCATTCACGCCTGGCATGGAGATGTCGAGCAATACCACCTCGCACGGCACATGCCGCAAGGTTTCGAGCAACTGTTCACCATTGCTCGCCTCCCCCACCACCAGCAAATCCTTGGCCAGGCCGATCAACTGCTTGATGCCTTCACGGACGATGGTGTGGTCTTCGGCTACCAGTACACGGATCACGTTCTTCTCCATTCTTTTTATTTCAGAGCCAAGATGTATCGCGAGCAAGCTAAAACACCACAAAAACCATCAGACTGCATCCAGCGGCACCCGCACACTCAGGGTCGTACCCTCCCCCGGTTCACTCTCAAGCGACAACCGCCCACCCATGATCAACACCCGCTCACGCATGCCCACCACCCCGAAGGAGGTCGGCCTGCCCGTCGCGGCAACAAATCCTACGCCATCATCACTGACGGTCAGGCACAACTCGTCGCCTTCCAGCGCCAGCGACAGTTCAACAGTATGCGCCTGGGCATGGCGCATGACATTGGTCAGGGCTTCCTGAAGGATCCGGAACAAGCCAATCGCCTTGGCATCGCTAAGCACCGGCAGATTCTCCGGCACCTGCACCAGACACGGAATCTGCGTGCGCGCCTCGAAACGCCGGGCCTGCCACTCGATGGCAGAAGCGATGCCGGCATCGAGAATCGGTGGTCGCAGCGCCGTGGCCACGTCGCGCACCAATTGGAACAACTGAGCGATCAAGCGCTTCATGCTGTTCAAGCGTTCGTGCAGGCCCGGGTCGAGTTGCGCGTAGGCCAGTTCGCACATCGACGTTTCCAGTTTGAGCACGGTCAGCATCTGACCCAGCTCGTCATGAACCTCCCTGGCGATGCGCGCCTTTTCTTCTTCGCGCACACTTTCCAGGTGAGCCGACAATTCACGCAACTGTTCGCGGGAGCTGGCCAGTTCCAGCTCAATACGCTTGCTCTCGCTGATGTCCCAGACGATCCCGTCCCAGACGTAGGCGCCATCTTCGAGCTTACGGGTGATGGCCTTGATCTCGGCCCAGCGTTGTTCGCCCGAACGGGTCAGGATCCGTCCTTGCCACGACCAGTCACTGTCAGTGTCCAGCGCATGGTCCTGCGTCTGGTGATAGCTGGCCTTGTCGTCCGGGTGCACCAGACTGCGCAGGCCTTTGTCGCGATGGGCCAGGGTGGCCGGTGAGTACCCCACCAGGGTTTCACTGCCTTCACTGATGTAGGCAAAGTCGATCTGCCCCGTCACCGGTGCGCGCTCCAGGCGAAAGACCAGTCCCGGAACGTTGGCCGCGATCCCCTGCAAACGCGCCTCGCTTTCCTGCAAAGCGGCCAGCGCGCGGCGGCGTTCGGTAACGTCGTTGAGGTAGACCACCAGGTATTCGCCATCACGAAAGCGCATGAAGCTCAACGAGACATCCGTCGGCAAAATACTGCCATCGGCCCGCACGCAGTGGGTTTCGAAGCTTTGCGGCCCTTCGTCACTGGCCCGTGCGCGCTTCCACAGATTCAACCAGCGGTCCATGTGCAGGCCGGGTTCGAAGTCAATCAGCGGCCGGTCGATGATCCCGCCCGGAGCGTAGCCGAGCATGTTTTCGGCGGCACGGTTGGCGTAGCGCACATGGCTGTCCCAGTTGACCCAGAGAATACCGACGGTGCTCTGATCGATGGAAAACTGCGTCAGGCGCAACGCCTCTTCGCTGGCCTCGCGCAACGCAATGTCTTCACGCGCAGCCAACAGACGCGCCTCCAGACTGTGCTGTTGCCGCCGCTGCCAAAACACGATGGCCATGCTGCTCAACAGCATGACGGCAAACAGCAGGCATAGGTTTTGCCAGAAACCGGGGGACTCGGTGAGTCGCGGGTACTTGGGTTGTAGCCATTGGTTGTGCAGTTGTTCCAGGTCCTTGGCCGGAATTGCCCGTAGCGCGCTTCCGACGATACTCGCCAGTTCCGGCCAATCCCGGCGAGTAGCCACGCGCAGCAATTGTGGCAGGCCGATGTCGCCCACCACGACCAGGCCGGCGAACTCCGGTTCGGCGGACAAACGCCCCAGTTGCGCCTCGTCGACCACGGCGTAACCCGCCTGTTGACTGAGCAACAGTTGCAGCGCCTGACGCTCGATGGGCACGCCTTGCAGGTTCAGATGGGGATAGTTGCTGCGCAGATAATCGGCGGTCGCGCTGGGCATGCGCACCGCGACGCGGGTCTGGCTGTCGAGCTTCTCCAGTTCCACGACACCGGTGCCTTTTTCATCACTGACCACCAGTTGCGGAACCCGCATGTACGGGTCGGTAAATTGCCACAGGCGCAAACCGGCCGGGGTTTGCGTCAGGCCCACGGCGATGTCGATTTCCCCCTCGCGCGCGGCGTCTTCCAGTTGCGCGACGTCCGGGAAATTTCTCCAGCTGAGCTCGACCTTGAGCGCACTGGCCAACCATTTCATCAGCTCGACGTTGACCCCGGACAAACGCTGCAAGCGGCGATCGTATTGAGCATAAGGCGCCTGCAACACCACGCCGACGCGCAATTCGTCATGGGCTGCGAGCCATTGTTGTTGCTCGGGTGACAAGGCCGCGGCATGCCCCGGCGGCGCGGAAGCCGCCCACCCCATCAAGGGAAACCACAAGCAGCCGATAACCCACAGGCAGCGTAAACGCATCATCGAAATCTCACACACTGACAAACACTGACTAACCCATTAGGCTGCCGGAATCACTTCTGGCCTGGAATATCCGATGCCCCCTGTCTACCGCCTGGCACTGCCAGCATTGTGCCTGTCGCTGATCTTGCCTTGTGCCTTTTCTGTCGAGGCCGCCGACCCGGCCCCTGCCACGGCAGAAAAACCCGCAGAAGAAAAACCGGTCGAACGCCAGCCACTGCCTGAGCGTAGTCAGGAAGAAGCGACAGCACTTGAGCGAAAAGTCCCCGCTCAGGAACAGCAACAGCTGCAAGCCGGCACCGATACTTTTCTCGCCCTGTGGAAGCCGGCCAACACCCCCGAGCCAAAGGGCGCGGTGATTATCATCCCGGGCGCTGGTGAAACTGTTGACTGGCCGCAAGCAATCGGTCCTTTGCGCCGTCAATTGCCGGACGCCAAATGGAGCAGCCTGAGTATCACCTTGCCGGACCTGCAAAGCGACGCCATTGCGCCACGCATCGTCGAAGTCGCGCCGGCGCCCAAAGCGCCGGAGACCGCCAGCAAGGACTCCACCACCGCGGCGCCTATCGAGCAGGCCGCCGGTGGTGAAGCGGAAGTGGCTGACAAGGCCGTCGCCGAAACAACCGAAGATCAGGCCAAGGCCGACGCCGAGCGCATCTTCGCGCGCATCGACGCCGCCATCGCTTATGCCGAACAGCAAAGTGCTCGCAGCATTGTCGTGCTGGGCCATGGCACTGGCGCTTACTGGGCAGCGCGTTATCTGAGCGAGAGACAGCCCTCGCAAGTGGAAAAGTTTGTGATGGTCGCGGCCCAGACACCGGTAACAGCAAAGCCTGAACTGGCCGAACTGACGCCGACTTTAAAGCTGCCGACTGCGGACCTTTTCTATGTGGATAAGCCGCTGGATCGCAAAGCGGCGCTGGAACGCCTGCAGGCCAGCAAACGGTTGAAGTCGTCGGCGTTCAGTCAGGTGGCACTCAAGGCGTTACCGGGGAATGCCAAGGCTGAGCAGGAGCAATTGGTGCGCCGGGTGCGCGGTTGGTTGAATCCGCAGAACGTGGCGGACTGATAGACCGCAGTGCCCTCATCGCGGGCAAGCCACGCTCCCACAGGATTTGAGTCGCACGCAACTTTTGCTATCGACATAAAACCTGTGGGAGTGTGGCTTGCCCGCGATGAGGGCATAACGGGCGACAGATCTCTTTCCTGCTACCGAAAATCCCGCCGCTCACGAATCAACGTATAAGCCGCATGCAATTCACGCGTCTTGTCCGTTGCCTCACGTACCTGCAACGCCGTCGCCCCGCTGCCGGCGATCTTGTCCGGGTGATGTCGACTCAGAAGGCGTCGATAAGCGCGTTTGATCTGCGCCGGCTCGCTGGTTGCAGACACCCCCAACAGCCGCAACGCATCCTGATAGGTGATCGCGCTGCTGACTTGCGCCCGCTTGTGCTGCTCATAATCGGCGGCCAGCGCCTGAACCTGATGCGGCGTCCAGCCCAGCCACTTACCCCACTGGGCGATCAGCTCGCGCTCATGACTGCCGGCACGACCATCGGCCCAGACCATCCGCCAACAGGCGCGCAATACACCTTCCGCCGCATGCGGCTGAGCACTCAAGCGTCGCAGATAGCCGCGTAACCGGTCATTGCCGGACTTGCCGCGATTGAACGCGGCAATGGCACGACGCTGCGCCGAATCTGTCATATCCAGAGCACGCATTTCCTGGCGGGCCTGCTGAATATGGCCATCCACTACTCGCCCGTCACTCTTGGCCAAGCGCCCCAACAACACGAATAGCAGCTCGTCATTGCGCAGCATCGGACGACCGCCGAGCTTTTCAAGCAAGTGCCCAACGCTTTGCAGGTGCAAGCGCCGATCCAGCGCCTGCCCCAACAAGGCGCCGAGCATGGCCCCCGGAATGCTGGCGATGGCAAAGCCTGCTCCGGCTCCGATCAGAGTCCCTGGCCACAGCATCTCAGCGGCTCGCTTCTATCAGGGTTTCAACGTCGGCCAGGCGTTGGTGCGTACCGACATCCACCCATTGACCTTTCAGGCGTTCACCCGTCACTTGCCCATCGGCCATGGCCTTGCGCAACAGCGGTGCAAGCTTGAAGGCTCCGTCCGAACAGCCGTCGAACAGGTGCGGATGCAGCACTGCGATGCCGCTGTACGTCAGGGTCGTCGTCTCCGGCCGACCGTCGTGCACATGCCCGTCGAGCAACGTGAAATCGCCCGTCGGGTGATGGGCCGGGTTATCCGCCAGCACCAGGTGAGCCAGCCCGTTGATGGGCTGATGCAGCACGCTGAAGTCGTAGTCGGTCCAGATGTCACCATTGACCACCACAAAGGCCTCGTCCCCCAGCAACGGCAATGCGCGGAAAATCCCGCCGCCGGTTTCCAGGGGCTCGCCTTCCGGCGAGTACTGAATGCTGACGCCATAGCGCGAACCGTCGCCCAGATAATCTTCGATCTGCTGACCGAGCCAGGCGTGGTTGATCACGATCTCGGTGAACCCGGCCGCCGCGAGGGCGCGCAGGTGGTACTCGATCAATGGCACGCCGCCGGCGCGAACCAGCGGTTTGGGGGTGGTCAGGGTCAACGGGCGCATGCGCTCGCCCTTGCCGGCCGCCAGAATCATTGCCTTCATGCATTCGCTCCGGCACGCAGACTCAGCAGCAACACATCCAGCTCGGCCAGTTCAGGACGGCGGGCGATCACGGCATCTATATAGGCAAAGAAGCGCGGCACGTCGGCGAGGTAGCGCGGCTTGCCGTCGCGATGGCAGATGCGGGCGAAGATGCCGATGACTTTCAGATGACGCTGCACGCCCATCAGGTCGCTGGCTCGCAGGAACTCTTCGAAGTCCGGCTGAACCGGAATATCGAGGGCGCCGGCTTGCTGCCAGTAAGTTTCGAGCCAGCCACGCACACGCTCTTCAGGCCAGCTGAGGAAGGCGTCCTTGAACAGGCAGGTCACGTCGTAGGTCACAGGACCGTACACCGCGTCCTGGAAATCCAGTACGCCCGGATTCGGTTCGCTGAGCATCAGGTTGCGTGGCATGTAGTCGCGATGCACCAAGACTTTGGGCTGGGCCAGGGCGCTGTCGATCAACAGATCGGTGACGTTTTGCCAAAGCATTTTCTGCGCCGCGTCGAACTCGATGCCCAACGCGTGTTTCACGTACCAGTCCGGGAACAGTTCCAGCTCGCGACGCAACAGTGCGACGTCATAACTCGGCAATGGCGCAACCATCGGCAACTGCTGAAAAGCCAGCAGTGCTTGCAGGGCATCGTTGAACAAATCGTCGGCATTTTCGCTGTCGATCACGTCGAGATAAGTCTTGTTGCCCAGGTCATTGAGCAAAAGAAAACCGCGCTCGAGGTCTTCGGCATAAATTTTCGGCACATTTATTCCGGATTTCGCCAGCAAAAAAGCGATATCCACGAAGGGTTTGCAGTTTTCCTGGGGCGGTGGCGCGTCCATCACAATGAAACTTTTGCCCTCGCCTTCCCAGCGGAAATAGCGCCGAAAACTCGCGTCGCTACTGGCCGCGGTCAACGTGGCCGGGGGTACGGCGCCCCAGCCCTGTTCTGCAAAGAGAATCGCCAACTGCTCATCGAGCCAAACTTTCAGGTGTTGCAAACGTACATCTTGGTCAGGCATTGCAAGGGTCTCCGACGGCGCTAGCCGTCAAGCGGGTCATGCTTTATTATCCAGCATCTTTTTCAGACCATCGAGAGGCGTGCGGCCCACACCGCGGGCAGATGGCACGCAGGAAGCCCGGACTAATAAGATGGCATTGAAATCCCCCGCGTTTCGTAAAAAATTTCCGTTGTTGGT
This sequence comes from Pseudomonas sp. S2_B07, assembly GCF_054668435.1. Classification (NCBI taxonomy): domain Bacteria; kingdom Pseudomonadati; phylum Pseudomonadota; class Gammaproteobacteria; order Pseudomonadales; family Pseudomonadaceae; genus Pseudomonas; species Pseudomonas sp. S2_B07. Next base: position 4,235,952 of record NZ_CP162769.1, on the reverse strand, counting down.
TACCGGCAGTCTGCTGGCCCTGCAACCCCTAGCCACTTCATTCGTGGTCGCCGCGGAACAGTATGACTGCTCAGTCTCTGCTTCGGGTGCCTGGAACTGTGCGCCAAAATCGCCCGCGGCGGCATTGCCACCGCGCCCTGTCCATGAGGGCAGCGCCGTCTCCGCCACTGGCGAAGCGGCAGCCGAGAGCGGTTCCAGCGAAAGCACCGAAGCCAAGCCTGTACTCGTTACCGAGTCCAAGGGCCGCGGTATGAAGTCGCGTAGTGCAGACTACAGTCACCTCGACTGGGTTCCACGCGAGAACCTCACTGCCGCGCAACTGGCCGAAACCGGTCCTTATTGCTCTGGTTCCTATATCGAACCGATTCGTCCCGGCATGAATGACAAGACGAATAAAAGTGACGCACCGACCTTTATCGGCGCCAAGGCCTCGCGCTACAACACCGAAGATCAGATCGGCACACTGGCCGGTGACGTCGTATTGCGTCAGGGCAGCATGCAGGTCGAGTCCGACGAGGCCAGCCTGTATCAGGCCGAAAGCCGCGCCGAACTCACTGGCGACGTACGCATCCGCGACAACGGCGCACTGATCGTCGGCGACCACGCCGACGTGCAGCTCGACACCGGTGAAGCCAAGGTCGACAACGCCGAATACGTGATGCACAAATCCCGTATCCGCGGTAACGCGCTGTACGCCAAGCGTGCCGAAAACGCGATCATCCGCCTCAAGGATGGTACGTACACCACGTGCGAACCGAACAGCAACGCCTGGCAGCTCAAGGGTAACAACATCACCCTGAACCCGGCGACCGGCTTCGGCACCGCGACCAACGTGACACTGCGGGTCAAGGACATTCCTGTCCTGTACACGCCGTACATCTACTTCCCGATCGACGACCGTCGCCAGTCGGGCTTCCTGCCGCCGACCATCGGCACCGGCAGCGATACCGGCTTCATGCTGGTCACCCCGTATTACTTCAACCTGGCACCGAACTACGATGCCACGTTGTACCCGCGTTACATGGAAAAGCATGGCTTGTTGATGGAAGGCGAATTCCGCTACCTGACCAAGTCCAGCGAAGGTCAGTTCGGTGGGGCGTACCTCAATGATGAGGATACCCAACGCGACAAGCAGACCGACTTCCAGAAAGAACGCTACATGTATAACTGGCAGCACAAGGGTGGTCTCGATGAGCGTGTCCTCACGCAAGTCGACTACACCAAGATCAGCGATCCTTATTACTTCCAGGATCTGCAGACTGATCAGATTGGCGTGAAAAGCGCTGACTTCGTGAACCAGCAGGGTTCCGTTACCTACCGTGGTGACGACTACACCGCCCGCGTCAACGCTCAGGCGTATCAGCTGGCGACTGTTACCAGCATCACGCCGTATGACCGTTTGCCGCAGATCACCTTCAACGGTGCACTGCCTTATCATCCAGGCGGCCTGGATTTCAGCTACAACACTGAAATCGTGCGGTTCGATCGAGACCTGAACAAAGGCACGTACACCGACGAAGACGGCAACGTGTCCCCACGCCTTGACACCAACGTTCAAGGCCTGGCCCGTGCCAACGGCGATCGCCTTAACCTGGCTCCAGCCGTCAGCCTGCCGCTGGACTGGACGTATGGTTTCGTGAAACCGACGCTCAAGTACCAATACACCCAGTACCAGCTGGATCTGGACAGTATCGGCAAAAGCCAGATCGTGGCTCAGGATCAAGCCGCCGCTGCAGCCGGGACCAAAAACTTTAATGGCAATTTCGGCAGCAACCAGAACCGTGGCGTGCCGATTGCCAGCATCGACAGTGGCCTGTACTTCGATCGCAACACTCAATGGTTCGGCAAGAACTATCGCCAGACCCTTGAACCACGCCTGTTCTACCTCTACGTTCCCGAGGAGAATCAGGACGATATTCCGGTGTTCGATACCAGCGAATACACCTTCAGCTACGCATCGCTGTTCCGTGACAACCGCTTCTCTGGCGCCGACCGTATCGGCGACGAGAACAAACTGTCGTTGGGCATCACCAACCGCTGGATCGAAGACGACGGCTTTGAACGTCAACGCATCAGCGTAGGCCAGGCCATGTACTTCAAGGACCGCGAAGTCCAGTTGCCGGGCATCAATCCAAAAACCCGTGCCGATGCCCAAGCCAACGTTTCGCCGTATGCCCTGGAATACGAATACCGCTGGAACCGCGACTGGCGCACCACGGCCGACTACAACTGGGACCCGGACAGCCACAGCCCTCGCTCGGGCAGTGCGATGTTCCACTACCAGCCTGAAGACAACCCGAACAAGGTCGTCAACGCCGGCTATCGCTATCGTAACGACCAGGTGATCTACAACCAGAACACCGGTCAATGGCAGTTCGGCGGTGACTACGGCACCCCTGGCACGCCTGGTTTCGTCAAGGACTACTACAAGATCGAGCAACACGACTTCTCGGTTATCTGGCCGGTCGTGCCTCAGTGGAACGTTATCAGCCGCTGGCAGTATGACTACAACCGTAACCGTACCCTGGAAGCATTCGGTGGTTTCGAGTACGACAACTGCTGCTGGAAACTGCGCCTGATCAACCGTTACTGGGTTTCCTATGACGAATTCAGTCAGGACGCACCGCAAAATGAAAAAGGCGACCATGGCGTCTTCCTACAAATCGTTCTGAAAGGTCTCGGCGGCCTCACCGGCGCCAAAGTAGAGAGCTTCCTCGACAAAGGCATCCAAGGTTATCGTGAACGTGAAGACCAAGCTTTCTGATTGTCTGCGCCCGCTGCTGCTGGGCGCGCTGTTCCTGGGTACCGCGGCTAATGCCGCCGTACAGTCCATCGATAAAGTGGTGGCTATCGTCGACAACGACGTGGTCATGCAGAGCCAACTGGACCAACGCGTTCATGAAGTTCAGGCAACCATTGCCAAGCGTGGCTCCGCCGTGCCGCCAGCCAGCGTGCTGGAGCAGCAGGTGCTTGAGCGTCTGATTGTCGAAAACCTGCAATTGCAGATCGGCGAACGTTCGGGCATCCGCATTACCGATGAAGAACTGAACCAGGCGGTGGGCACCATTGCCCAGCGTAACAACATGTCGGTCGATCAATTCCGTGCCGCGCTGGCTCACGACGGTCTGTCTTACGACGACGCCCGTGAACAGATTCGCCGTGAAATGGTCATCAGCCGTGTGCGTCAACGCCGTGTGGCCGAGCGCATCCAGGTGTCTGAACAGGAAGTGAAGAACTTCCTCGCCTCCGACCTTGGCAAGATGCAATTGTCTGAGGAGTTCCGTCTGGCCAACATCCTGATTCCTACGCCGGAAAGTGCCAACTCCGACGCGATTCAGAATGCTGCCAAACAGGCTGACGCGATTTACCAGCAACTCAAGCAAGGCGCTGACTTCGGTCAGTTGGCCATCGCGAAGTCTGCCAGCGAAACTGCACTGGAAGGCGGCGACATGGGCTGGCGTAAAGCCGCTCAATTGCCACCTCCATTTGATCGCATGTTGAGCACCATGTCGGTGGGCGAAGTTACCCAGCCAATGCGCACACCGGGTGGCTTCATCATCCTGAAGATTCTCGACAAGCGTGGCGGTGCAACCCAGACGCGAGATGAGGTGCACGTGCGCCACATCCTGGTCAAACCAAGCCCGATTCGCGACGAAGCGAAAACCAAGGCCCTGGCCGAGTCGCTCTACTCCCGTATCGAAGCCGGTGAAGACTTCAGCGAACTGGCGAAAAGCTACTCCGAAGATCCGGGTTCTGCCCTCAACGGCGGCGACCTGAACTGGATCGACCCGAACGCACTGGTGCCCGAGTTCCGCGAAGTAATGGCCAAGACCCCGCAAGGTCAGCTGTCCAAGCCATTCAAGACCCAATACGGCTGGCATGTTCTGGAAGTGCTGGGCCGCCGCGCCACCGACAGCACCGCCCAGGCTCGCGAGCAACAGGCGATGACCGTACTGCGTAACCGCAAATACGACGAAGAGCTGCAAACCTGGCTGCGTCAGATCCGTGACGAAGCGTACGTAGAAATCAAACTCCCTGGTGCAAGCCAGGCAGCGCAGTGAAACCCAAGCGTTTCGCGCTGACACCCGGCGAACCGGCCGGCATAGGTCCCGACCTGTGCCTGCTGCTCGCCTCGCACGCCCAGCCACATCCCCTGATTGCCATTACCAGCCGCGACCTGCTCCTTGAGCGGGCCGCGCAGCTGGGTGTGGTTGTCGATCTGCTGCCGGTAACGCCGGACAGCTGGCCGGATGTGCCTGCGCCAGCGAACAGTTTGTATGTCTGGGACACACCGCTCAATGCGCCGGTCATCGCCGGCCAGCTGGACAAGGCCAATGCCGCTTTCGTCCTGGAAACCCTGACCCGTGCCGGCCAGGGCTGCCTGGACGGGCACTTCGCCGGAATGATCACCGCCCCCGTGCACAAGGGTGTGATCAACGAATCCGGGATCGCCTTTTCCGGCCACACGGAATTCCTCGCTGACCTGACCCATACAGCCCAAGTGGTGATGATGCTGGCCACGCGTGGACTGCGGGTAGCACTGGTCACCACGCACCTGCCCCTTCGCGAGATTGCCGATGCGATCACACCGGAGCGCCTGGAGCGGGTCACACGAATTCTGTACGCCGACCTGCAAGAAAAATTCGGCATCGCCCAGCCACGCATCCTGGTCTGCGGGCTTAACCCGCACGCCGGTGAAGGCGGACACCTGGGCCATGAAGAAATCGACATCATCGAACCTACATTAGAGCGCCTGCGCGGTGAAGGCATGGACCTTCGTGGCCCCCTGCCCGCCGACACTCTGTTTACCCCCAAATATCTGGAGCACTGCGACGCAGTGCTGGCGATGTACCACGACCAGGGCCTGCCCGTGCTGAAATACAAAGGCTTCGGCGCGGCAGTCAATGTGACCCTCGGCTTGCCGATCATCCGCACCTCGGTCGACCACGGCACCGCCCTGGACCTGGCCGGCAGCGGAAAAATCGACACCGGCAGCCTGCAAGTCGCCCTGGAAACCGCCTACCAGATGGCCGAGACCCGTTTATGACCGAGCATTACCAACACAAGGCGCGCAAACGCTTTGGCCAGAACTTCCTGCACGATGCAGGTGTTATCGACCGAATCCTGCGCTCCATCCATGCCAAGGCCGAAGACCGCGTGCTGGAAATCGGCCCGGGCCAGGGTGCCCTGACTCAAGGCCTGCTCAACAGCGGCGCACAACTGGACGTAGTGGAGCTGGACAAGGACCTGGTCCCGATCCTCAATCAGCAGTTCGCCAGTCGAAGCAACTTCAGCCTGCATCAGGGTGATGCGCTGAAGTTCGACTTCACCAGCCTGAATGCTGCGCCGGGCAGCCTGCGCGTGGTCGGTAACCTGCCGTACAACATCTCTACACCGCTGATTTTTCACCTGCTGCATAACGCCAGCCTGATCCGCGACATGCACTTCATGCTGCAAAAAGAAGTGGTCGAGCGCATGGCGGCGGGTCCTGGCGGCGGTGACTGGGGCCGCCTGTCGATCATGGTTCAGTACCACTGCCGGGTCGAACATCTGTTCAACGTCGGCCCGGGCGCGTTCAACCCACCGCCCAAGGTTGATTCGGCCATCGTGCGCCTGGTGCCTCACGCGGTACTGCCGCATCCGGCCAAAGACCACAAATTGCTGGAGCGCGTCGTTCGCGAAGCCTTCAACCAGCGCCGCAAGACCCTGCGCAACACCCTCAAGTTACTGCTGAGCAATGCCGAGATCGAAGCCGCCGGCGTCGATGGCAGCCTGCGTCCCGAGCAACTCGACCTGGCCGCCTTCGTGCGCCTGGCCGACAAGCTCAGCGAGCAAGCCCTGAACCCGCCCGCCGCCGACTGACAGGTGACGAGCGTTATCGGGTAGGACGCCAGACGCGATGTCTGGTTTACTACCCGGTACTTGGCCTAGACTGAACTCCATCAGCTACGCCCCGCGTCCCGCTTCGTTTTTAAGGCCTCTTGCATGTCCGATCCTCTTTATCAGGTCGACGTCAGCGTCGTCACCCGCTATCTGGCAGAACAATCGCAACCCGAGCAAAACCGCTTTGCTTTTGCGTACACCATTACCGTGCACAACAACGGCAAGCTACCGGCCACACTGTTGTCGCGGCACTGGGTCATCACCGACGGTGACGGGCATGTCGAGGAGGTCAAGGGTGCGGGCGTCGTAGGCTTGCAGCCGCTGATCCTGGTCGGCGAAAACCACACCTACAGCAGCGGCACGGTCATGACCACCAAGGTCGGCACCATGCAAGGCACCTATCAGATGATTGCCGGCGACGGTAAGCATTTCGACGCCGTCATCGCTCCATTCCGCCTGGCGGTGCCCGGAGCCTTGCACTAATGGCAACGTACGTCGTTGGTGACTTGCAGGGCTGCCTCGAGCCCCTGCAATGCCTGCTTGAGCAAGTCGCTTTCGATCCGGCCAAGGATCGTCTCTGGCTGGTGGGCGACCTGGTCAACCGCGGCCCGCAGTCGCTGGCAACCTTGCGCTTTCTCTATGGCATTCGTGAATCGCTGGTGTGCGTACTGGGCAACCATGACCTGCACCTGCTGGCCGCCGGGTACAACATTGAACGCCTGAAGAAAGCCGACACCCTGCGCGAGATCCTCGAAGCGCCAGATTGCGCGGAGCTGCTGGAGTGGCTGCGCCAGCAAAAGCTCATGCACTACGACGAACAGCGCGATATCGCACTGGTGCACGCCGGCATTCCACCGCAGTGGTCATTGCGCAAAGCCTTGAAGTGCGCCGCCGAAGTTGAAGAGGCCCTGCGCGACGACAACCGCATCGCCCCGTACCTCGACGGCATGTACGGCAACGAACCGGTAAAATGGGATAGCGACCTCAAGGGCGTGACCCGCCTGCGCGTCATCACCAACTATTTCACCCGCATGCGTTTCTGCACCAGCGAGGGCAAACTCGACCTCAAGAGCAAGGAAGGCGTCGGCACAGCGCTACCAGGCTACAAGCCATGGTTCACGTACAAGGAACGCAAGACCAAGGGCCTGAAGATTATCTTCGGCCACTGGGCGGCCCTCGAAGGCAACTGTGACGAACCGGGGATCTTCGCGCTCGACACCGGTTGTGTCTGGGGTGGAGCCATGACCCTGATGAACGTCGACACCTTCGAGCGCCTGCAGTGCCAATGCAACGATCAGGGCCACAGTGAACCCGCCGTCACTCCCCCCTTACCGAACAAACCCCAGCCAGCGCCCCGCGCTAGGCTGCGCTATCAGCCGAGCCACAGGAGCCCGCCATGAGCGAATTCAAACGTATCCCCCCGGAACAGGCACAAGCCCTGCGCGAACAAGGCGCAGTGGTGGTCGACGTCCGCGATCCGCAAACCTATGCCGCGCTGCACATCAGCGGCTCGAAGCATCTGGACAATCATTCCCTGCATGCCTTTATTCAGGGTGCAGACCTGGACGCGCCGACCGTAGTGGTCTGCTACCACGGCAATTCCAGCCAGGGTGCCGCCGCCTACCTCATCAGCCAGGGCTTCTCCGACGTCTACAGCATGGACGGCGGTTTTGAGCTGTGGCGTACGACGTATCCTGCGGAAACCGCGCAAGGTACCTCCGAATAATTTTTTTGTAACCTGCGAGCCCCCGCCCCCCGTGGGCTCGCGCGGTGGCAGACGAACGGTCTGCCACAACTAATTGCGTATCTCGCCTTTACCTCCCGAATTAGCAACTATCCTTAAGCGCAGGCCATCCAAAACAGGGGAGAGCCGGTACACCGGCGCGCGGGTCATCGGGAGTAGCTTTCGGAGTAGTCAGCTCCGTTAGAGTTCTGGGGGGTAAACAGCGACCGCCTGTTCGGTTGCTGCCAGCATCGACTGAGTGATCCGGCGTCGGCTCCACGTATCGAGCGAGGTGACGTCATGAGTATCTTTAGCCACTTCCAACAACGCTTCGAGTCCACACGCCAGGAAGAACTCTCGCTGCAAGAGTATCTTGAGCTGTGCAAACAGGACCGCAGCGCCTACGCCTCCGCAGCCGAGCGTCTATTGCTGGCCATCGGAGAACCGGAGCTGCTCGACACCTCGACCAACTCGAGACTGTCGCGAATCTTTTCCAACAAGGTGATCCGCCGCTATCCGGCCTTTGAAGACTTCCATGGGATGGAAGAATGCATCGACCAGATCGTGTCGTATTTCCGCCATGCGGCTCAGGGCCTGGAAGAGAAGAAACAAATCCTCTATCTGCTCGGCCCCGTCGGTGGCGGTAAATCGTCCCTGGCCGAGAAGCTGAAACAACTGATCGAGAAAGTGCCCTTCTACGCGATCAAGGGCTCACCGGTATTCGAGTCGCCCCTCGGTCTGTTCAACGCCACTGAAGATGGCGCGATCCTCGAAGAAGACTTCGGCATTCCGCGGCGCTACCTCAACACCATCATGTCGCCATGGGCCACCAAGCGCCTGGCCGAGTTCGGCGGCGATATCAGCCAGTTCCGCGTAGTGAAACTCTATCCGTCGATTCTCAATCAGATCGCCGTGGCCAAAACCGAGCCGGGAGACGAGAACAACCAGGACATCTCGGCACTGGTGGGCAAGGTCGATATCCGCAAACTGGAGGAATACCCACAGAACGACGCCGACGCTTATAGCTACTCGGGCGCACTGTGCCGGGCCAACCAGGGCCTGATGGAATTCGTCGAAATGTTCAAGGCGCCGATCAAGGTGCTGCACCCATTGCTGACGGCTACCCAGGAAGGCAACTACAACAGTACCGAAGGCCTCGGCGCGATTCCGTTTACCGGGATCCTGCTGGCCCACTCCAACGAATCGGAATGGCACACCTTCCGCAACAACAAGAACAACGAAGCGTTCATCGACCGGATCTACATCGTCAAAGTACCGTACTGCCTGCGGGTCAGCGACGAAGTGAAGATCTACGACAAACTGCTGTTCAACAGTTCCCTGGCCAAGGCCCATTGCGCGCCCGATACCTTGAAGATGCTCGCCCAGTTCACCGTGCTCTCTCGCCTCAAGGAGCCGGAAAACTCGAACATCTACTCGAAAATGCGCGTGTATGACGGTGAAAACCTCAAGGACACTGATCCGAAGGCCAAGTCGATCCAGGAATACCGCGACAACGCCGGTGTCGACGAAGGCATGAACGGTCTCTCGACCCGATTCGCGTTCAAGATCCTGTCGAAGGTCTTCAACTTCGATCCGCACGAAATCGCCGCCAACCCGGTGCACTTGCTGTACGTGCTGGAACAACAGATCGAACAGGAACAGTTCCAGGCCGAAACCCGCGAACGCTACCTGCGCTTCCTCAAGGAATACCTGGCACCGCGCTACATCGAGTTCATCGGCAAGGAGATCCAGACCGCCTACCTCGAATCGTACAGCGAATACGGCCAGAACATCTTCGATCGCTACGTGCTGTACGCCGACTTCTGGATCCAGGACCAGGAATACCGCGACCCGGAAACCGGCGAAATCCTCAACCGAGTGGCCCTGAACGAAGAACTGGAGAAAATCGAAAAACCGGCCGGCATCAGCAATCCGAAGGATTTCCGCAACGAAATCGTCAACTTCGTCCTGCGCGCCCGGGCCAACAACAACGGCAAGAACCCGACCTGGCTCAGTTACGAAAAACTGCGGGTGGTTATCGAGAAGAAAATGTTCTCGAACACCGAGGACCTGCTGCCGGTCATCAGCTTCAACGCCAAGGCCAGCAAAGAGGACCAGCAGAAGCACAACGACTTCGTCACACGGATGGTCGAGCGCGGCTACACCGACAAACAGGTACGGCTTCTTTCCGAATGGTACCTACGGGTCCGGAAATCGCAATGACGCAGCGGCAAGCCATAAGCTACAAGCGGCAAGAAAAAGCGCGTAAGCCCTGACATCCGGGCAGCTTCTACTTGCAGCTTGTAGCTCACAACTTGAAGCCGCCCGGAGGGCCCTATGAGCTATGTGATCGACCGACGTCTCAATGGCAAGAACAAGAGCACGGTGAACCGTCAGCGGTTTCTGCGACGTTACCGTGATCACATCAAAAAGGCTGTCGAAGAGGCGGTCAGCCGGCGCTCCATTACCGACATGGAACACGGCGAACAGATCAGCATTCCTGGCCGCGATATCGACGAGCCGGTGCTTCACCACGGCCGTGGCGGCAAGCAAACCGTCGTGCACCCCGGCAACAAGGAATTCACCAGCGGCGAGCACATTGCCCGCCCGCCCGGAGGGGGCGGTGGCAGAGGCCCCGGCAAGGCAGGCAACTCGGGCGAAGGGATGGACGAGTTTGTCTTCCAGATCACCCAGGAGGAATTCCTCGAATTCATGTTCGAGGACCTCGAGCTGCCGAACCTGGTCAAACGCAACCTGACCGGTACCGACACCTTCAAAACGGTACGCGCAGGGATCAGCAACGAAGGCAACCCATCGCGCATCAACATCATTCGCACCTTGCGCTCGGCCCATGCACGGCGCATTGCCCTGTCCGGCAGCAGCCGCGCCAAGCTGCGTGAAGCCAAAGAGGAACTGCTGCGACTCAAGCAGGAAGAACCGGACAATTTCGGCGATATCCAGAAAATCGAAGCCGAAATCGAAAAACTCAGCGCACGGATTCATCGCGTGCCGTTTCTTGATACGTTCGACCTCAAGTACAACCTGTTGATCAAGCAGCCCAACCCCAGCTCGAAGGCCGTGATGTTCTGCCTGATGGACGTGTCCGGCTCCATGACCCAGGCGACGAAGGACATCGCCAAGCGCTTTTTCATCCTGCTGTACCTGTTTCTCAAGCGTAACTACGACAAGATCGACGTCGTGTTCATCCGCCACCACACCAGCGCCCGGGAAGTGGATGAAGAAGAGTTCTTCTATTCACGCGAAACCGGCGGCACCATCGTCTCCAGTGCCTTGAAGCTGATGCAGGAGATCATGGCCGAGCGCTATCCGAGCAATGAATGGAATATCTACGCCGCCCAGGCGTCCGACGGCGATAACTGGAACGACGATTCACCGATCTGCCGCGACATTCTGATCAACCAGATCATGCCGTTCGTGCAGTACTACACTTACGTTGAGATCACCCCGCGCGAACATCAGGCCCTGTGGTTCGAGTACGAACGCATCGCCGAAGCCTTCTCTGACACTTTTGCCCAGCAGCAACTGGTCTCGGCCGGGGATATCTACCCGGTCTTCCGTGAACTCTTCCAGCGCAGGTTAGTGACATGACCGCCAAAGAGCAGAAGCGCCAACCCATTTCCACCGGCTCCGAATGGACGTTCGAGCTGATCCAGGCCTACGACAAGGAAATCAGTCGCCTGGCGGCTCGGTATGCCCTCGATACTTACCCTAACCAGATCGAAGTGATCACCGCTGAACAGATGATGGACGCCTACGCTTCTGTCGGGATGCCGTTGGGCTATCACCATTGGTCCTACGGCAAGCACTTCCTCAGCACCGAAAAATCCTACAGCCGTGGGCAGATGGGGCTGGCCTACGAGATCGTGATCAACTCCGATCCGTGTATTGCTTACCTGATGGAAGAAAACACCATCTGCATGCAGGCATTGGTCGTGGCGCATGCCTGCTATGGGCACAACAGCTTTTTCAAAGGCAATTACCTGTTCCGCACCTGGACTGACGCCAGTTCGATCATCGATTACCTGGTGTTCGCCAAGCAGTACATCATGCAGTGCGAGGAACGCCACGGCATCGACGCCGTGGAGGACTTGCTCGACTCCTGCCACGCGTTGATGAACTACGGCGTCGACCGCTACAAACGCCCTTATCCGATTTCCGCGGAAGAAGAACGGCGTCGGCAAAAGGATCGGGAAGAGCATCTGCAGAAACAGATCAACGACCTGTGGCGCACCATCCCCAAAGGCGCGGACAAGTACAGCGACAAGGACAATGCACGCTTCCCCGCTGAACCTCAGGAAAACATCCTGTACTTCATCGAAAAACACGCGCCGCTACTGGAACCGTGGCAGCGGGAAATCGTGCGGATCGTGCGCAAGATCGCGCAATATTTTTATCCACAGCGTCAGACCCAGGTGATGAACGAAGGCTGGGCCACGTTCTGGCACTACACGTTGATGAACGACCTGTACGACGAAGGCCTGGTCACCGACGGGTTCATGATGGAGTTCCTGACATCCCACACCAGCGTGGTGTTTCAACCCGGTTTTGACAGCCCTTACTACAACGGAATAAACCCTTACACCCTGGGGTTCGCGATGTACCGGGATATCCGGCGCATGTGCGAGAACCCCACCGACGAAGATCGCCACTGGTTCCCGGAAATTGCCGGCACCGACTGGCTGTCGACCATCAAGTTCGCCATGAGCAGCTTCAAGGATGAGAGTTTTATCCTGCAGTACCTGTCACCGAAAGTGATCCGCGACCTGAAGTTGTTCAGCATTCTCGATGACGACCAAAAGGATGACCTGCTCGTACCCGCGATCCACGATGAAGAAGGCTACCGCATCATCCGTGAAACCCTGGCGGCGCAGTACAACCTGGGCAATCGCGAGCCTAACGTGCAGATTTACAGCATCGACCGGCGTGGAGATCGCTCCCTGACCCTGCGTCACCAGCAACACGACCGCAAGCCGCTGGGCGAATCCACCGAGGAGGTGCTCAAGCACCTGCACCGGTTGTGGGGCTTCGATATTCACCTGGAAACGCTGCAAGGGGATCAGGTGATGAAAACCCACCATGTACCCCCCAGAAGCGAGCACAGCGAAGGGGATTACGGCCGACTGGACTTGGCCGTCATTCATCTTTGAGCCTGTTTGAACCTCCGCAAGTTCGACGCAACGGTTATTCTGTCGAGCTAACGGAGGTTTTTTATGCAGATTTATAAAGTCGGTGGCGCAGTACGTGATCGCCTGCTCGGCAAACCTGTCACCGATATCGATTGGGTGGTGGTGGGCGCCACGGCCGAAGAAATGCTCGCCAATGGCTTTCGGCCGGTGGGTGCGGACTTTCCGGTATTTCTTCATCCGAAAAGCGGCGAGGAATACGCCCTCGCCCGCACCGAACGCAAAAGCGGACGCGGTTATGGCGGCTTTACCTTCCACGCCAGCCCCGAAGTCACCCTCGAAGAAGACCTGATTCGCCGGGACCTGACGATCAATGCGATGGCCGAAGACGATCAGCAAAACCTGACCGACCCTTACCATGGCCAGCGTGATCTTGAAGCGCGCCTGCTCCGTCACGTTTCCCCCGCGTTCGCCGAAGATCCACTCCGTGTCCTGCGTGTTGCTCGCTTTGCCGCGCGTTATGCGGCGCTGGGTTTCACGGTTGCTCCCGAGACACTTGGGTTGATGCGCGAACTCAGCGAATCCGGTGAACTGGAAGCCCTGACTGCGGAACGCAGCTGGAAAGAAATCTCCCGGGCATTGATGGAAGATCAGCCGCAGGTGTTCATTGAAGTGCTACGCGAATGCGGTGCATTGAAAGTGTTGATGCCTGAAGTCGACGCGCTGTTTGGCGTTCCACAGCCCAAAGCTCACCACCCGGAAATCGACACGGGCGTGCACACGTTGAGCGTGCTTGAGCAATCGGCACTACACAAACAACCGCTGACCGTGCGTTGGGCCTGCCTGCTGCACGACCTCGGTAAAGGGCTGACCCCCGAGGAAGAATGGCCACGCCATATTGCTCATGAACACACAGGCCTGAAGCTGATCAAAACGGTCAATGAACGCTTCAAGGCGCCGAAAGACTGTCAGGAACTGGCATTACTGGTCGGCCAATATCACACCCACGGCCATCGCGCCCTGGAGCTGAAACCTTCGACCTTGCTGGAGTTGCTGCAAAGCTTTGACGTTTACCGCCGGCCGCAGCGGTTCGAAGAGTTCATCAGCGCGTGCGAGATGGACGCGCGCGGGCGCAAAGGGCTGGAGCTGAGAAGTTATCCACAGGCGGATTATTTGCGCGGGGCGGCGACGGCAGCTCGGAGTGTGGCGGTTCAGCCGCTGCTGGAGAAAGGATTCAAGGGGCCGGAGCTGGGTGAGGCGATCAAGCGTGAACGGCTTAAAGCGTTGAAAGCCTACAAGGAGGAGGCGTCTACCTGAAAGCATCGCGGGCAAGCCCTGCTCCCACAGGATTTAGGTGACCCCTGTAGGAGCCGAGCTTGCTCGCGATGGCGTTATCCGCCTCACAACAAATTCGAAGGGGTCAACGGCTTGCCGCGCCATTCAAAAGCCACCGGCGCCAACACCTGATCAATGTGCGCTTCACTCCACAAGGTCGCAAAGCTTTTGCCTACGCCCGGATGCACACGATCCGGCGCAATCAGCGATAACGGCCACAACACAAAAGCGTTCTTCAGAATCTCTGCCCGCGGCAAGATCAATCCATCGAAATTGCCCACCAGATCACCAAACAACAGGACGTCGATGTCCAGCGGCAAACCCTTGCGGTCCGGCGCATAACGACCATTGTCCGCCTCGATGAACTTCAATCGGCGGTCCAGCTCCATCAGCGGCAGATCGGTATACGCCGACACCACGAAATTGAAAAACGGCCCGCTCTTGATGCCCACTGGCTGGCTTTCGAAGACAGCCGAGCAGCGGATATCCACCAAAAACGCCGCCAAGGCGTCCAGCCCCGCCTGCAAATGGGTTTCACGCTCGATATTGCTACCGAGCCCGAGGTACACCTGAGTCAGCGACATCCGCGCTCGATCTCCACGCCCACACCGCCCTTGGCAGCCGGGACAGCGCCAGGCTTGGTCAGCTTGAGACGCACCCAGGTGATCTTGAATTCACTCATCAGCACTTCGACCAGACGCTCGGCGAAGGTCTCGACCAGTTGATACTGCGCCTGCTCGGCAAACGCCTGGATGCGCGACGAAACGCTCGCGTAATCGAGCGCCAGGGTCAGGTCATCACCGGCGGCGGCTGGGCGATTGTCCCAGGCGAAGCTCAGATCAAGACGCAGGCACTGTCGGATGCCTCGCTCCCAGTCGTAGGCACCAATTACGGTGTCGACTTCCAGGCCCTCGATAAACACTCTGTCCAAGCACTTTTCTCCGCTGCACGACAAGGGCGCAATGCGCCGTTAGAATCAGGGCGTCCTCGCCCGGAATAGTTAGCATGTTTTGGTTACTGGCGATCCTCGCCTACCTGCTCGGCTCTCTGTCCTTCGCCATTTTGCTCAGCCGCCTGACCGGGAATCCCGATCCGCGAATGAGTGGCTCGGGCAATGCCGGCGCCACCAACATGTTGCGCCTGGCCGGCAAAAAACTTGCCGTCCTGACCTTGCTTGGCGACCTCTGCAAAGGCTTGCTGCCCGTGCTGATCGCCGGCCTTGCGGGCCTTTCGCTGCAAGAACAGGCCTGGATTGGCATCTGCGCCGTCATCGGCCATCTGTTTCCAGTGTATTTCCGCTTTCGCGGCGGCAAAGGTGTCGCCACCGCTGCCGGCATGCTGCTGGGGCTTTACCCGCCTGCGGCACTGCTGGCGGTCTGCGCCTGGCTGCTGACGTTCTACCTGACCCGCACCAGCTCACTCGCTGCACTGATTGCCACACCGCTGACCCTGCCGTTGCTTGCCTGGCAGGAACCGGCGGCCTTGCTGCCCATGAGCGTGCTCACCGGGCTGATTGTCTGGCGTCATCGCGGCAATCTACGCGACCTGTTTGCCGGGCGCGAACGGCATTTTTAAATACCGGACGCGAGCGCGGCTCATCACAGCGCCGACAATTGCTCCATCGGCCAACGAGCCTGAACGCTAATGGCCAGGCTTTCATGCTGGCCGGCCTGCAAGCGCTGGCATCCGGCAAACGCGATCATTGCGCCATTGTCGGTGCAGAACTCCGGACGGGCGTAAAACACATCGCCCTTCATGTCGCCGAGCATTTTTTCCAGCGAGGTGCGCAGCGCCTTGTTCGCGCTGACGCCCCCTGCGATGACCAGGCGCTTCATGCCCGCTTGTTTAAGGGCTCGCTTGCACTTGATGGTCAAAGTCTCCACCACGGCCTGCTGGAACGCCAGAGAGATGTCGCAACGGGCTTGCTCGCTGTCGTCCCCGGCACTGACGCTTTGCTGCCAGGTGTTCAACGCGAAGGTTTTCAAGCCGCTGAAGCTGAACGCCAGACCCGGGCGATCGCACATCGGACGCGGAAACGTGAACCGCCCCGCAACGCCTTGCTCGGCAAGGCGCGCGATTTCCGGGCCGCCCGGGTAATTGAGCCCCATCATCTTCGCGGTCTTGTCGAAAGCCTCACCGGCGGCATCGTCCAGTGTCTCGCCCAACAGCGTGTACTGGCCGATTCCGTCGACCTGAACCAGCTGCGTATGGCCACCGGACACCAACAAAGCGACGAACGGGAATTCTGGCGGTTGCGTCTCCAGCATCGGCGCCAGCAAGTGGCCTTCCATGTGATGCACGCCCAAGGCCGGAATACCCCAGGCAAAGGCCAGCGCCTGGGCACAGGACGCGCCCACCAGCAACGCACCGACCAGGCCAGGACCCGCGGTGTAAGCGATGGCGTCGATCTCGGTCGGCACGCAGTCAGCTTCGGCCAACACCTGACGAATCAAGGGCAGCATGCGTTTGACGTGGTCGCGCGAGGCCAGCTCCGGCACCACGCCGCCATAGGCCCGGTGCAGGTCGATCTGGCTGAACAGTGCGTCGGCCAACAGCCCGCGTTCACTGTCATATAATGCGACACCGGTTTCGTCGCAGGAGGTTTCTAATCCCAGTACTAGCATGGGTTTGCGCCTTATTTAGGCTGAATTCGAAGGCGCGCATAATAGTCGCCACGTGATGCCCCGACCAGCGGTTTTCGATCAGAGGCTTTGCATTCCAAGCGATGAGGGGTTAACATCCGCAACCCTTAAAAACCGACGTCTTCAAGTGCTCTTTTGCCGCGAGGATGTTGACCCCGGTAATGAATGAAGGTAGCTCTGGATGCCAGCCGTCAAAGTAAAAGAGAACGAACCCTTCGACGTAGCTCTGCGTCGTTTCAAGCGCTCCTGCGAAAAAGCCGGTGTACTGGCTGAAGTTCGTAGCCGCGAATTTTACGAGAAGCCAACTTCTGAGCGTAAGCGCAAAGCAGCAGCCGCTGTTAAGCGTCACGCGAAGAAAGTTCAGCGCGAACAGCGCCGCGCCGTTCGTCTGTACTAATACACAGACGATCGTAGCAAGCTTCTGCCAAGCCCGGCTCCAAGCCGGGCTAATGGCATTTGCGTAAAACGCTTGATGCTTCACCGTCGAAGCCGCAGATGCGACCGAGACAAATCTGCTTCACAGCGTCAGACCTGGCTCTTTTGCCAGCGGTGCACGTCTTTTCTGACGAGCCTTCCAAGGCTACTGACGAGCACACCCACTGATTCCTCTCACGACGATCAGCCCAAGGCACCTGCTTGCGTGCCCGCTTATTGAGCTATCCGAGGCCATCGACAGGCCGCAGCGGACTCAGCGCAACACTTTCAAACAGTCGATTACTGATTGGTATTAACGTCAGTGGATTTTCGGCAGATACACTCCCCGATAGCGATTACGCAGACGACACCGGTCGAGCCGCATCTTTTGCGCGCCTCAAGCAACGACCCACGTTCGGCCGCCCTTCGTTATAGGTCCCTTTCAGCGCAGATGACGAGAACGCCATGGCCGGGCTAATTCCCCAGAGCTTCATTGACGACCTTCTGAACCGCACCGACATCGTCGATGTGGTCAGCTCGCGCCTGCAAATGAAAAAGGCCGGCAAGAACTACACCGCTTGCTGCCCGTTCCACAAAGAGAAAACCCCGTCTTTCAGCGTCAGCCCTGACAAACAGTTCTATTACTGCTTCGGTTGCGGCGCTGGCGGAAACGCCCTCGGCTTCATGATGGACCACGACAACCTGGATTTCGTCCAGGCCGTTGAGGAACTGGCCAAAGCCGCCGGCATGGAAATCCCCCGCGAAGAAAGTGGCCGGCCGCACAAACCGCGACAACCAACCGATTCGCCGCTGTATCCGCTGCTCACTGCCGCTGCCGATTTTTACCGTCAGGCACTGAAAAGCCATCCATCACGCAAAGCTGCAGTGGATTACCTGAAGGGCCGTGGACTGACGGGAGAGATCGCTCGCGACTTCGGCCTCGGCTTTGCTCCGCCAGGCTGGGACAACCTGTTCAAACACTTGAGCAGCGATACCCTGCAACAAAAAGCCATGGTCGACGCCGGCCTGCTGATCGAGAACGCCGAAACCGGCAAACGCTATGACCGCTTCCGCGATCGAGTGATGTTCCCGATTCGTGACAGCCGCGGGCGCATCATCGCTTTCGGTGGCCGGGTACTGGGCGACGACAAGCCGAAATACCTGAACTCACCGGAAACCCCGGTATTCCATAAAGGCCAGGAACTCTACGGCCTTTATGAAGCGCGCAAGAACAACCGCAACCTCGACGAAATCATCGTCGTCGAAGGTTATATGGACGTCATCGCCCTCGCCCAGCAAGGCTTGCGCAATGCCGTGGCGACCCTGGGCACCGCCACCAGCGAAGAGCATTTGAAGCGACTGTTTCGCGTCGTGCCTAACGTGCTGTTCTGTTTTGACGGCGACCAGGCCGGCCGCAATGCTGCCTGGCGCGCACTGGAAGCGACACTGCCCTGCCTGCAAGACGGGCGGCGCGCACGTTTCCTGTTCCTGCCGGAAGGCGAAGACCCGGATACGCTGATCCGCTCCGAAGGCACGGATGCGTTCCGTGCGCGAATCAACCAGCACGCGCAGCCTTTGGCAGATTATTTCTTCCAGCAGTTGACCGAAGAGTCGGACCCACGCTCGCTGGAGGGCAAAGCCCACATGGCCACCCTTGCCGCGCCGCTGATCGACAAAGTCCCGGGCGCGAATCTGCGCATCCTGATGCGTCAGCGCCTGACCGAAATTACCGGCCTCAGCGGCGAAGCGGTGAGCCAACTGGTGCAAAGTGCCCCTCAGGATGCGCCACCGGCATACGATCCGGGCATGGATTACGACGCCATGCCGGACTACAGCGACTACCATCAGCCGCAGTCACAAGATATGTATGTGCCGCAGCAGGAGTGGACGCCGAAGAAACCCGGCGCCAGCGGCAAGAAATGGGACAAGAAACCGTGGGACAAGAACGGCAAGCGCGCAGATCGTGACCAACCGAGCACCCCGCGCACACCGATTGCTGTCGAAGCGCCCACGCTGATCGCGCTGCGCACCCTCATTCATCATCCGGACCTGGCTGGCCGGGTAGAAACCGCCAACCATTTTGCCAATGAGAGCAATACCTACGCACAACTGCTCGTGGCCCTGATCGAGGCGGTGCAAAAAAATCCTAAGCTAAACTCAATTCAGCTAATGGCACGCTGGCACGGGACCGAACAGGGACGATTACTCAAAGCATTGGCAGAAAAGGAATGGCTGATTGCAGGTGATAACCTTGAACAACAGTTTTTAGACACCATTACTAGGTTATCGGCCGCTCAACACACGGATAGCCTGGAAGTACTTATCAGGAAAGCCAGACAGCCGGGATTGACCCCGGAGGAAGCAAATCAGATCGCAAATCAGATGCGCGACCTATTAAAACGCAATATGGCTGTATCAAACCCGACCTCAACTGGCGCGTGAGGTCATAGCTCAGGTATAATCCTCGGCTTGTTTTTTGCCCGCCAAGACCTTCAGTGGATAGGGTGTTATGTCCGGAAAAGCGCAACAGCAGTCTCGTATCAAAGAGTTGATCACACTTGGTCGTGAGCAGGGTTACCTGACTTACGCGGAGGTCAACGACCACCTGCCGGAGGATATTTCAGATCCGGAACAGGTGGAAGACATCATCCGCATGATCAATGACATGGGGATCAACGTATTCGAGGTTGCGCCAGATAAGGATTCCCTTATGCTGGCCGACGCCGATACTGACGAAGCCGCGGCCGAAGAGGCAGCAGCAGCGTTGGCAGCGGTCGAGACCGACATTGGTCGCACCACCGACCCAGTGCGCATGTACATGCGTGAAATGGGTACGGTAGAGCTCCTCACACGTGAAGGCGAAATCGAAATCGCCAAACGTATTGAAGAGGGCATCCGTGAAGTGATGGGCGCAATTGCGCACTTCCCTGGCACGGTTGATCATATTCTCTCCGAGTACACTCGCGTCACCACCGAAGGTGGCCGCCTGTCCGACGTCCTGAGCGGTTATATCGACCCGGACGACGGCATTGCGCCGCCTGCTGCAGAAGTGCCACCGCCGATCGATCCGAAAGCCGTGAAAGCGGACGACGACACCGACGACGATGACGCCGAAGCAACGGATGACGAAGAAGAAGCCGAAAGCGGTCCGGATCCGGTCATCGCAGCCCAGCGTTTTGGTGCTGTCTCCGATCAGATGGAAATCACCCGCAAGGCGCTGAAAAAGCACGGTCGTGGCAATAAGCTGGCAATCGCCGAGCTGTTGATCCTGGCTGAGCTGTTCATGCCGATCAAACTGGTTCCGAAGCAATTCGAAGGCCTGGTCGAGCGTGTTCGCAGTGCCCTGGATCGCCTGCGTCAGCAAGAGCGCGCGATCATGCAACTTTGCGTTCGTGATGCCCGCATGCCGCGTGCCGACTTCCTGCGCCAGTTCCCGGGCAATGAAGTTGACGAAAGCTGGACCGATGCACTGGCCAAAGGCAAAAGCAAATACGCTGAAGCCATTGGTCGCCTGCAGCCGGACATCATTCGTTGCCAGCAGAAGCTGACCGCGCTGGAAACCGAAACCGGTTTGACGATCGCCGAGATCAAGGACATCAACCGTCGCATGTCGATCGGTGAGGCCAAGGCCCGCCGCGCGAAGAAAGAGATGGTTGAAGCGAACTTGCGTCTGGTGATCTCCATCGCCAAGAAGTACACCAACCGTGGTCTGCAATTCCTCGATCTGATCCAGGAAGGCAACATCGGTTTGATGAAAGCGGTAGACAAGTTCGAATACCGCCGCGGCTACAAATTCTCGACTTATGCCACCTGGTGGATCCGTCAGGCGATCACTCGCTCGATCGCCGACCAGGCCCGCACCATCCGCATTCCGGTGCACATGATCGAGACGATCAACAAGCTCAACCGTATTTCCCGGCAGATGTTGCAGGAAATGGGTCGCGAACCGACCCCGGAAGAGCTGGGCGAACGCATGGAAATGCCTGAGGACAAGATCCGCAAGGTATTGAAGATCGCTAAAGAGCCGATCTCCATGGAAACCCCGATCGGTGATGACGAAGACTCCCATCTGGGTGACTTCATCGAAGACTCGACCATGCAGTCGCCAATCGATGTCGCCACCGTTGAGAGCCTTAAAGAAGCGACTCGCGAAGTCCTGTCCGGCCTCACTGCCCGTGAAGCCAAGGTTCTGCGCATGCGCTTCGGTATCGACATGAATACCGACCACACCCTTGAGGAGGTTGGTAAACAGTTCGACGTGACCCGTGAACGGATTCGTCAGATCGAAGCCAAGGCACTGCGCAAGCTGCGCCACCCGACGAGAAGCGAGCATTTGCGCTCCTTCCTCGACGAGTAATAACAGAACCCCCGGCCCAGGCCGGGGGTTTTGCTTTATGCAGATTAAATCCCTCGCACCTCCCCCCTGCCGCCTAGCCCGTCTACACTCGAAGCATTCCCCCGAGCCATAACGAGACCGTTATGCCCAGACTGCCGACCGTGCTTTTTTTGCTGTCGCTGATGACCTGGACCGCAACGGCTGGCGCGCTGACTCTGACTGATGACGAACGTAGCTGGCTGACCGCACACCCGGATTTGCGCCTGGGCGTGGACGCGTCGTGGCCGCCATTTGAGTTCCGCGATGAACAGGGCCGCTATCAGGGCCTGGCGGCGGACTACATCAATGTGATCCGCCAACGCTTGGCCATCAATCTCACGCCCATCGAACCGGTCAGCTGGACAGTTGTGCTGGAACAGGCCAAGCAAGGCAAACTGGATATTTTACCGGGCATCATGTCGACCCCGGAGCGCCAGTCGTACCTGTCGTTTACTCGCCCCTATCTCGACTTCCCCATTGTCATCCTGGCCCATGTCGGCGGCGCGCAACCGCACAAACTCGAAGACCTTTACGGGCTGAAGATCGCCGTGGTGGAAAACTATGCGCCCCATGAGCTGTTGCGCACCCACCACCCCGACCTGAATCTGGTGCCGATGCCCAATGTGAGCTCGGCGTTGCAAGCATTGGCCACCGATGAAGTGGACGCCGTGGTGGGCGATCTCGCGTCCAGCGTCTGGAGCCTTCGCCAGCTCAAACTCGAAGGGCTTTATGTCAGCGGCGAAACCCCCTACCGCTATCAACTGGCAATGGCCGTGCCTCCCGGCAACAAGGTGCTGGTCGGCATTCTGGACAAAGTGCTGGCGGACATGAGCCCAAGTGAAATCAGCGCCATCCAGGAACATTGGGTGGGCAACGTCCTGGATCATCGAACCTTCTGGTCGGATTTACTGGTCTACGGCTTGCCGGGGCTGCTGTTTCTGACGGTCATGCTGGCCGTGGTCATCCGGATCAACCGTCGACTGAGCTCTGAAATTGCGCGCCGGGTCGACCTCGAACAGGAACTGCGCAGCAGCGAGTACCACTATCGCGGGCTGGTAGAGAGTTTGTCGGCCATCGCCTGGGAAGCACGGATCAGTGATTTCACCTACAGCTACGTCTCACCCCATGCCGAAGAGCTCCTCGGTTATCCCCTGTCTCACTGGCTGATTCCGGGCTTCTGGCGCAACATCATCCACCCCGCGGACCTGACCCGGGCGCAGGCTTTCTGCGATCACGAAGTACTGGCCGGGCGCGATCACAGCGTCGATTACCGGGTCATTACCGCTGATGGTCGCTGCCTGTGGGTGCGCGATATCGTCAGCCTGATCGAGCACGGCCATGAACCGATCATGCGCGGGCTGATGATCGATATCAGTGATGCCAAGCGCACAGAAGAAGCGTTGAGTCTGTCCGAGCAAAAATTTGCTTCGGTCTTCCAGCAATGCCCGGACATTCTGGTGATCGCCCGACTGTCCGACGGCTGCCTGCTGGAAGTGAACAAAGCGTTCGAAGAGCAAATCGGCCTCAGGGCCGAAGACGTCATCGGCCAGACCGCCACCGACCTCAACATCTGGGGCATTCCCGGCGTAGGGCCGGGTCTGTTGCAGCGATTGCAGGCCGGCAGCATCCGCAACCTGGAGATGCCTTTTCGCCGCAGTAACGGCCACGTGTTCACCGGCCTGATTTCCGCCGAGCCTTTCGATCTCGACACCACCCCAGCCCTGGTGGTGGTGGTGCGCGATATCAGTCAGCTCAAGGAAACCCAGCAACAACTGCAAACCTCCGAAGAGAAATTTGCCAAGGCCTTCCACGCCTCCCCGGACGGATTGTTGTTGTCGCGCCAGAGCGACGGGTTGCTGCTGGAGGTCAATGAAGGTTTTAGCCGCATCACCGGCTTCAACAGTGCAATGTCCGTTGATCGATCAGCCCTGGACCTCGGGATATGGGTCAACCTCAACGAACGCAAACAGATGCTCGACCTGTTGCACCGGGATGGCTTCGTCCGCGATTTCAGTTGCCACATCCGCCGCAGCGACGGGCAAATTCGTCTCTGCGAAGTGTCGAGCCGTCCTTTGCCTATTGGCGATGAAGACTGCATGTTGACCATTGCCCGGGACATCACCGAGCGGCACCTGATGCAGGAAAAGCTGCAACAGGCCGCCACCGTGTTCGAAAGCACGGCCGAGGGTGTGCTGATCACCGACACTCAACAGCACATCAGCGCCGTCAATCGCGCGTTTACCGAGATTACCGGCTACAGCGAGAGCGAAGCACTGGGCCACACCCCTCGCCTGCTTGCCTCGGGCCTTCACGACAGCGCGTTTTATGCGGCGATGTGGCACCAACTGACTGCAGAAGGCCACTGGCAAGGCGAAATCTCCAACCGCCGCAAGAATGGCGAGCTTTACCCGAGCTGGCTGACCATCAGCGCCGTGCGCAACCGGGACAAGTTCATCACCCACTTTGTAGCGGTGTTCGCCGACATTTCCAGCCTCAAACACGCTCAGGCCAAACTCGATTACCAGGCGCATCACGACCCGTTGACCGGCCTGCCAAACCGCACACTGTTCGAGAGCCGACTGCAGACCGCCCTAAACACCCAACAGGAAAATGGTGGCCAGGGCGCCGTGCTGTTCCTCGACCTGGACCGCTTCAAACACATCAACGACAGCCTCGGCCACCCGGTCGGCGACCTGCTGCTCAAAGGCATCGCGGTGCGCCTCAAGGAGCAGTTACGCGATATCGATACCGTCGCGCGCCTGGGCGGTGACGAATTCATCATCTTGCTGCCGGGCCTGCAACAGAACAGTGATGCCGACAACATCGCGACGAAGTTGCTCAATTGCTTCGGGGCGCCGTTCCAGGCCGGTGAACACGAGTTTTTCATCAGCGCCAGTATTGGCACCAGCCTGTACCCCAAGGACGGCTGCGACGTCGCCACCCTGGTCAAGAACGCCGACGCCGCGATGTACCGCTCCAAGGCCAAGGGACGAAACCGGGTCGAAAGCTACACGCGCGACCTCACCGCACAGGCCAGCGAACGCGTGGCCCTGGAACATGAATTACGCCGCGCCATCGAGCGCAACGAACTGTTCTTGCACTACCAACCGAAAATCAGCCTCGACGACCATCGACTGGTCGGCGCCGAAGCGCTGATTCGCTGGTATCACCCGACCTTCGGCATGGTGCCGCCAGAACACTTCATTCCCCTGGCAGAAGAAAACGGCATGATTCTGCAAATCGGTGACTGGGTGCTCGAAACCGCCTGCCGGCAAATGAACGAGTGGAATCAGGTGTATGAATGCCTCGGCCCGCTCTCGGTCAACCTCGCAGGCGCCCAATTGCGTCAACCCAACCTGCTGGGACGGATCGAGCAACTGCTCAAGGACAGCCATCTGCAGCCCGGTTTTCTGCAACTGGAGATTACCGAAAACTTCATCATGAGCCAGGCCGAAGAAGCGCTCGAGGTGTTGCACCAACTCAAACAGCTGGGCGTGCAACTGGCCATCGACGACTTCGGTACGGGCTATTCATCCTTGAGCTACCTCAAGCGCCTGCCGCTGGATATTCTCAAGATCGATCAATCGTTCGTCCGCGGCCTGCCTGACGATCCGCATGATGCAGCCATCGTTCGCGCGATCATCGCCCTGGGCCGCAGCATGCAATTTACCGTCATCGCCGAGGGTGTGGAGACCCTGGCCCAACAGGAATTCCTCGCCGCCGAAGGCTGCGAACAGATCCAGGGTTACATCGTGAGTCCGCCTCTTCCCGCCGACGAATTCGCCGCGACGTTTCTTCGTATGGCCGTATCGGATTTTTCGGATAGCACAGCCGAGAAACCGTCGCTATAATCCGCGGCCTACTGAGGGCCTATAGCTCAGTTGGTTAGAGCAGAGGACTCATAATCCTTTGGTCCACGGTTCAAGTCCGTGTGGGCCCACCATACAAATCAACAACTTAGGTCAACCATTGCGGTTGGCCTTTTTTGTTTCCGATGACTTTGTAAGCACTTTGTAAGCACTTGGCGAAAAAAGCGGATCTTTAGCGGGGTGCGCACCAGTGCACTGTCGATCTGTTCGCATCCCTTGATTGAGGTACAGCAATTGAGAAGTCTGAAGCCATTCGAACTACGACTGAAACAGGATATTGATGCGCTTACCGAAGCCGAACGCATGAAGCTCAACGACTGGCAACGGGACTTTCTACAAGGTATTACCGAACAGCTTGAAGCTGAAACGCCGCTAACGCCTAGACAACAGATGTTCACCCTGGAAACACTGAAGCGCGTAAAGGGGCAAACCCGTTAACGACCCGGCCAACTCGCCGTTATTCAACACCCGATAAACACTGGTCGGCTGCATCGTCGCGCCCTCACTGGCGTTAGAACTGGGGGCCGGTGCATTGGCCGTTGAGCATCTGGCCATAGCAGGTTGCCATCGGTTGCGCTGCACCGGTACTGCCATGACACACACCATTGATCACAGCGCCGATGCAATCATGTTCGCGGTATACCGGTTGGCCGTACTGCTGCTGCGTCTGCATTTGCTGTTGCATCGGAGTTGTTTGTTGCGGCAAATCGAGCGAATCGACCCATTGCAAGTAGTCTTGGCGAGCATCTATCAGTTCGGCGCAACCGGCCGTGGACATTAATGCCAACGCCAGCAGGAATGGCGTAAGTTTGTGCATGTTGGCTCCCTTTGGGGTGAAGGCACCCAGGTTAATGAAGTGCTCCGTGATTGGCGGCTTGCTGATCTTGCTCATGCTGGCCCCTGGTTTGCTCGATGGCGTGGGCCCGATTGCGACCACCTGAAATACCCAGATTCTACCGGCGCGGGATCGCCACGACGCTGACATGGCGCAACGCGGAAGGACAATCGGCATGCAGGCGACGAAACGCTTGGAATCGAAAAAGGTGGGAGCAGGTGCAGCCCGGGGAATGGGCCGATAGCAATGCATGACCTATGTCACACTGGAACCAACAAACGAACGACTTCATTGTGTACGCGGAGTGAAAATGAAGGCTATCCCCGAAAACCTATCATTGCTCCACGCTGGCGAAGAGGATCTATGGGCTCAAGCCGTCAAAATCATCGAAAACGACACTGACTTATCAATCCATGTCGAGCTGATTGAGCGGGTAATGGACTTAATTCAGTTCTTTGTCCGAGAACATGTGGCTGATGACGCAGATCAAGAAACCATTCAACTATTAGGTATTCGCTTATTCAACGGCCTTGGCTCCGCGTTCCGCCTGATGACAGGAGGTTACTTTCAAAACGCAGCCATGATTCAGCGCGATCTTTTAGAAACAGTATTTCTACTCAACTATCTACATTTGCATCCAGAAAAAATCGTCACTTGGCGTACGGCGGACGAACGGACACTCATGAAGGAGTTCGCTCCTAAGGTCATTCGCAACGCCTTGGATAAACACCAAGGTGCCACCGAAAAGAAGCGTGCGTCGGCTTACAAGCTGTTCTGTGAATTGGCGACTCACCCAACTTATAAGGGGTTCCAAATGTTGGGACCAAAAGGTTTGGGGGCTCACTGCGGGCCGTTCCTAGATCCGCTGTCGCTGAAGGCACTCATTGAAGAACAGGCAAAACTAGGGATTCAGGCTGGCGAGTCGTTTACGGTATTTTTCCCTACCGTGACGTTGGCTGATGTAGAAAACAAGCTGCATTTCATGGAAGGTTCACGCGAGTGGATAGAGCGCTTTTACAATATTGCTTGCGACCCCTCAGAGCTTGCAGAAATACGCAGACGACTCAACGAAATTCGAGCGTGTAAGCCGAAATAGCCGCTGCCCCGACAGACAGTCCGCACCAGGAGTCGAGCAGGCAGACCCCGCGACCAGAAACAACAGCAGACAACTCAGAAGGTATCGCATGGAATCCCCTCGGTTATCGAATTCCAGCCCGTTACGAAGACACCTTCCAGCCATCGGCATCGACACCGACATTCACCGGGATCGACACTGACCTCCAACAGGATCGACACCGACGAAGACACCGACAACCACCGGTGGTCGACACCGACGAAGAAACCCTTTGCCTAGTCGTCGTCCGTCGTCCGGCTAGTAGTTACGACGTCGCCCGGATAGATAATCCGGTGGACTATTTTGGTGATGGGCTCATACCCGATCTTTTCAATCAGCTCTACCGACCTCAGGTTAGGCGTCAGCCGCGCCCTGATTATCCTGGCCGCATAGAGTTGCAGCGGCGTCAGAGCGAGCTTTCCAGCCGCGTGCTTTAACAGGGCTTTCTCAATCCTATCGGCCAGCTTCTTGTTAACCACGGCCTGACTGTCGGCTGTTTTTTTGGTCGTCATGGGCGCGCCTCTCAGTTGAGTTTGGTGGTGTAACCTTCGGCGGGCATCCCGTTCGCCCAAGCCTGTTCCCTATCCTCTGGCGGCCCCGGATCAATCACGTATCGCTCAACCTTTGGCCAAGCCGGTGGCGGACTCTCATCAATCACCGTTATCGCCTTGAGTGTCGGACTGGTCTTGTCCAACACATCCCGCAAGGCCGTAACCTGTGTGGCCGATAGATCGATCTTCCCGAAAAAGAAGTCTGTCAGTTTTTTCATTGCCGCCTTTGTTTTGCGGGCGTCAATTTCAAACTGGGTTCGCCCAGTCTTTCGTGCCGTCATAAGCCACCTCTTGCGCCGTTGAATGGCGCCCCAATATCGGTTTTTGGCACGACGCAGGCCCGTTTAGCCCGGATATTGCCCACTCGACGCCTCTAGAATGCGGTTCTCCCGGGTCGTGACCCCGAAAAAACCCCATAACTGCACACGTGAAAATTGTTCTTCTAAATGGCATATTTCCCGATATTGCCCCCTTTTTCAGTACCGTTTCCGGCACTTTCAGAAAGTGACGACCTTCGCTGAAACCCACGGCCTGCATGGTTAAACCGAAAATATCGTTGTAATCCAGCGCGGAGAACACGTACCACTTCCAACGCTGTTTCTGAAAACCCCGGAAAACCTTCAAAAAACCCTCAAAAAATCTCCTGAAAATTCTCCTGCTATCCCACCTGCGCCGACGTCAGGCCAGCCCGCACTCGGACAACCGAACATGCCACTTCACCAGCGACAGCCTCATCAAATCCCGCATATCCATCTGCCGATAAACCTGCTGCTTCTTAGCGTGCGCATGATTCAACAACGCCTCACCCACCAACCAATCCACCCCCAACTCGCCCCAACACGTCGCCGCCAACTTGCGGAAATCATGGCTAGACCATGCACCACCGCCCAACTTACGAATCCACAACCCGGCTTCCGTTGAACTGATCGGCTTACCCGCCACCCCGGGAAATAGGTACACGCTCCGCACCTCGCCCAAGACCAACCGGTAACGCGACAACAACCCCAGCGCCGCATCCGTCAACGCGCACTCATGCGGTGAACCCGTCTTCGTCGTCTCGGCACGCACCACCAGCAACCGTTCTTCAATCTTGAAATCAACCCAGCGCAATTGCCGGGTTTCACCCACCCGCAGCCCGAACAGCAACATCAACAGCGCCAACATTGCCGCCGCAGGATCGCTCACAAACCGTGACACCAACGTCGGCACCAACAACGGCAACTCCGTATCCCGCAGCCGACCTAACCGGGGCTCTATCTTGTCCAGCTTGTAACTCGAAAACAGCACCCCAACCAACGGATCAACCTCAAGCTTCTCGGCCTCCAGCGCACTGCGCAGCGCCGCGTGCAACATCACAAACATCTGCCGGATATAACTCACCGCGAACTTCTTCTCGTTCGGCTCTATCAACCGTTCAAACACCAGCCGCTTACTCAAATCATCAACCCGAACCCCCGCCAGCGCAGGCAGCAACCGAGTGCGAATCACTGACTTGATCACGGTCTTGCGCGCCTTCGACAAGCCAGCCTTTCCACTCTGGCGCCGTTCGTACCACTCCAGCACCTGACCCACGGTATCCATGTCACCCACAGGCACGCGCCCATCACCGCCGTTCAACAAACTGACCCGGCACAGCGGAAACCGCTTGAACATCGCCGCGCATCCCATCTCGGGCCAGCTCGCCACCTTCGACCACTTGCCACCGTGCAACACCGACCACGCTCCCTGCTTCCGATCATTCAAAAACCTGAACCGAAGAGTCGGGTAACGACTATCGCGCAAATCCAAAAACCCCGAATTCGCGCCCAAATCACGGATAAACACATCCGAAAGCTGCAAATATTTCGTTTTACTCATGCTTCCTCCAGAACGAACGGTGCAGGTTGGCGTTGTCGGCCTCGCGCACGTATGTACGACACACCACCGCTCTAACGCGCTTCGCTTGTTGGCTGTCAGCCAGCACAGCGCCCGTGCCGGTCACTGCACTGTCAGCCACCGTGATTGTGTTACCGCGCCTTGTCTTCGACTTGGAATGAAAAGCAGCAGCGCCGCAACGGCTTGCGACCGCGAAGCGGGCTGCACAAGCCGCGCCTTGAATCCCCCTTGGGGGGTTTGGGGGGGGCTCTTCTCTTCTCTTCTCTTCTCTTCTCTGGTCACGCTGCTGTCACGCTGCTGTCACGCTCAGTGCGTGACATCTTCTCGCGATGGTTTTTCTGCCTCTTCCCGTCTACGGCGCGCTTCTTGGCCGACTGCCCGTTGTGCCGGTTGAAGTTCGGAATCAAAATTCCGTCGCCTTCATCAATCAACCAGTCCACTTTTTCCATCGCTGCCGCAAACCCGTCACGGCGCACAAAACGGTCAATCCAGTTTTTTGTCACGCCAACAATGTGACCATCGCGTGACTGAGCATTGGCCCATGACCAGAAGTGAAGAAGCATCCCGACAACCTCGAACTCAGAACAATCCAGACTGGCGGCAATGCCGATAACAGCGGGATCAGTCGCGAGATCAACACGAACCTTGATCCAGTCACCCGCCATGGCTCATCCCTCGAACCAGACCATGGCGGTGCAAAATGAAAGTGCTATGCGAATGCGCCGACGACAGCAGCAGGTCGCCATCGGCGAGCCAGACGGCGAAGCCAGTGCGGTGACCCGGCTTGTCGCCAATTGCGGAAAAACGAAAAATTCTGCCAGCAGGCACGGGAGCACCCGCAGTTGACCCGCCTGGGGCCTTTATCTCGTCGTGGGGGATCATCGAACAGCCCTCGATAATTGTCGAAGGCCGGAAAAAACGCGACAATCAGCGTGCTTACCACCACTTGGCGGGGGTGATTGGCACAGCCGGACACGCTCACGTCCGGCTTTTTTATGCGACTGATTTAATCGGGCGCGCTACGTCCAGCAGAGCGCGTACATCAGCAGTCGGCCACGCCAGCCGACCACCAATGCGGACACACTTCACCGGCCCATCATTCCGAATGGCCCAGTTACGTAGGGTTTGCTGCTTACGATTGAGAAAGTGCGCGGCCTCAGCCGTTGTTAGGATTGGACGGTCGATTGCGTCCAAGGCTTGAAAGGTGTCCATGTGCTGCTCCCGATGGCTAGCCGATTTGTCCGGCTCTCGGGTTCATCATTATCCGCACCAAAACATTCAGGTCCACAAGGTAGCGGACAAGTACCCTAGGGGTAGGTGTCCGCTATCTGTTTGACGAGTACCCCAGAGGTGTGTTTCCGCTATGTTTTTTTCGTCAAAGTCTGCTTGGCGCGTCTGCCTTTCCTTCCCAAACTGTCAGTCATGTCCTTTGGGTCTGCACTAGCTAGCTTTTCTATCGTCCCTTCAGCCCTCAAGAGCTTATCGACTGCCAGAGTTTGCGAACGCTCATACTCCTGAAGCACTTTCAGCAGTTGTAACCCGGTCTTTTGACTAATCAAAAAACGCATAAGCAAACACATGGCTTCGCAGTCAACTTGGTCAATAACCGCGCCGCTGCCCATTTGATAAATGATTAAGTCCCACAGCTCGTACAACCCCCCAATTGTCAGGAAAGGCTCAAATTTTGGGAGTAGAGTTCCATCAAAATCAAGCGGCAGCGTCAATTCAACACTCGCAGCCATGGCTTCCAGCCGTACCACCATGGTTTGTTGTTTGCCAGTCACTGCACAACCCTCAAGCGCTGGCCATCAACGACCGGCAGCGGCACCCCTGCCTGCTCCAGCAGCCACACCTCGAAGCGCTCATGATGCAGGCGCAGCAGGTCAAGCGGGCGAACCTTGTAGTGCCGCTCCTGAGTCGCACTAGGTTTGTGGCCACCGATCTGTGCAATGACGCCTGACGGCAGCTCCAGCCACTCAGACAGACTCACAAACGAACGGCGCAGGTCATGCGGTGTTACCGACACACCGGCAACAGCACAGGCGCGGTCAAGCGCATGGTTGGCTTCGGATATGCGCCCGGTCGTGCTGGCAGGACTTGAGAATACCCATTGATTGCGCCGAGGCAGATCACTCAGCAGGCGTTCGACATAGGGCGTCATCGGAATTGTTCGGGTGCCGTCACGGCCACCCTTGCTGGCATCCTTGTCGCGGATGGTCAGGCTGTGCCACTTCCAATCAATGTCCGACCACTTCAAGGCCAGCAGCTCGCCTGGGCGCGAACCAATCAGAAGCAGCGTTTGCAGGTAGGCACTGATAACGATATTTTCGATGCCACGCACAGCAGCAAACCACGCTGGCAGTTGCTCCTTCAGCAGACAGCCCTGCTTTGCCTCGGCACGCCCCAAACGATCTTTGGCGCGCTTGGTGATGACCTGATCGCCAGCCACCACGGCCCGATACTTTGGCTCATCAGCGGCCCAGCGCAGGAATGCCTTTAGGCAACGCATGGCCAGCCTTGCGCGAGTTGGCCTAGTTGCGCCTTCCTGGGCTGCCCAGCGCTCCAGTGCCTCGCCACTCAACGCCGACAACGGCAACCCCATCAGAGAATGCAGCGGACCGGCGACCGTTTCACCGGCACCGCGCTTGCGCTTTTCGCCACCAGCCTTGGCCAACTGCACATGGTCTTGGTAATGAGCATCGCCCCAGTGCGAACGACGGTCGGCAAGGTAGTCGGTCCAACCATCGGCTAGCGTGACTGTCTCCAGGCGGGCCTGCTCAACCACAGCAACGGCAGCAGCCTCGTTGTCTTTTTTCAATTGCCGGGGATCGCGGCCTTGATCCAGCTCGGTTTGGAACGTGCGCGCCACCTTCTCGGCATCGCCGATGCTTTTACCCGGCCAATCACCGATGGTGATCCGAACAACCTTACCCAAGTAGCGGCCTTGCCAGATGAATGCCTTTTTGCCCGCAGTTACGCGGACAGCCAACCCTGCTTGGTCGGCGCTCCAGTAGAAATCCTGACCACCGACAGCGGCTGGCGGTATCAGGTCATTGATGCGCTTAACCGTTAGCCCGAATCGCTTTTTCTGCCCCATAACACCCCCGAATCTTTGTAAGCACTTTGTAAGCATCCGACCAAGATACATCGGTATGCAGATCAACAAAAGCGAATGGCAAAGCCCCGCCACTACTGGGATTTAAACCATATTCTATCAACGTTTCAGGGTATTTTGGGATAGCCATTTTGCAGGACTCATAATCCTTTGGTCCACGGTTCAAGTCCGTGTGGGCCCACCATATGAGTCAACAAGTTAGGCCAACCATTGCGGTTGGCCTTTTTTGTTTCCGATGATTTTGTAAGTACTTGGCGAAGCCGAACGCCTGAAGCTCAACGATTGCAGCAGGACTTCCTGCGAGGCATCACCGAACAACTTGAAGCTGAAACGCCGCTAACGCCCAGGCTGCAGACACTCACCCTCGAAACGCTTAAGCGCATAAAGGGGCAAACCCGTTAACGACCTGGCCAACTCGCCGTTATCTCGTTTCAGCGTGAACATGGTCAGCTTCTCGGGCTTGCTTGGGTAAGGCGTTGATTGACGATGTGGTGACGGTGCTTTCGCCGCGACCTGCGCGGACCACGACGGAATCCGAGTAACAGCACTCAACAGGATGGTGCCTCGATCATTCGGGGCCGTCAGTTCATCGTCACGGTGTGTCGCGACTCACCCTCCGATAGGCGACATGGCACTCACTGCTGGCCAATCACCATCAACGTTGTGTATGGTCGCGTCTCATCGTCGAAGGATGACGTTCGACTCAATCGAGACAAAAGGAATTTGCAGATGAACAAAGCCATTTCTTCCAGCCTGTTTACAGCATTGATTGTTGTAGCCAGCCCTGCGATTGCCCAAGCAAAAGCCAGTGTCGCCGATGTTTTTAATGGAAAAATGTTGGGCACCAATCTGCGTCACTTTGAATCGGTTGCCGGCGTCGCACGTGAGAGCTTGGGCGATCATCACTCTTATGAGATTCAAGGCTGCCAAATCACGGCGACTGCCGGTGGCGGCACGATCAGTGAACTGCGCATGGAGCTTTCGTCGACCTGCCAAGCCGATTTGAAGTCCTTCATTGGTGAATCGTTCGCTCCGGCTGCCAACAAGCCCCTGACCTTCGGTAACTTCCAGCAAGCGGCTGGGGACCTGAATTTCTACGCGGACTGCCTGACCATGTGCGGCAACGCTGCCGATCCGTCGGTTTTTGCAAAATGGGACGGCCCGCGAGCAGTGGACTTTCGTCAGGTGTTGCTGGAAGTTGTGCTGGTCAGCGATCAGGCGCTAAAGGCCTCTAACCAGTGGCAGGCCAGCATGACCAAGGTCAAGGGCGAAGATTTTGTAACAGACACCCGCTTCAACTGTGAGAGAGATTTCGACGCGCAGGCACAGCAAAGCTTTTCCGCTGTGCAAGTCACTGCGATTACCATCGGTACTGAACTGCCGACTCCTGGCTGCTGAATTGGCCAATCAGAAAAGCCGCGCAAATGCGCGGCTTTTTCATGCCCGTGATTCAGCCGTCACTTGGGCAATGTCTATGCAATCACATAGCCCAAGTTCGAATATCGCCCACAAGCGTCGCGCCAAACGAGCCTGTAACATGTTCAACCATTGTTCCACGCCACTGGAGACGCCCCTTGCCTGACACACGCCCACCGGTTCTTGACGAGATCGACCGCCAGTTGATCGCCGCCCTGCAGATCAACGCCCGCGAGAGCGTGGCCATGCTGGCCCGGCAATTGGGTATCGCTCGCACGACCGTCACCTCACGATTGGCGCGACTGGAAAAGACCCGGGTCATCACCGGTTATGGGGTGCGCCTCGGTCAGCGCGTGGTGGATGGCGGATTGCAGGCGTACGTCGGGATTACCGTGCAACCGCGCTCGGGCAAGGAAGTGCTGCGTCGGCTCAGTGCGATGGCGCAGGTTCAGCAGTTGTGTGCCGTGAGTGGCGAATTTGATTATGTGGCGTGGCTGCGGACTGACTCGCCAGAGCAGCTGGATCAGTTGCTGGATCAGATCGGCAGTGTGGATGGGGTGGAGAAGACGACGACGTCGATTATTTTGAGTAGCAAGATTGATCGGGGGCAGCCGGTTTGAGCGTTTGCCGATAGCTGTTTGGTGTCTGGAAGGGCCTCATCGCGAGCACGCTCAGCCCCCACATTGACGGTGTGTAGCATTCAATCGTCATTCTGATCAAACAATTATCAAAACGACGACACATTGCGTCTTATTAACGTGTTCTACGCTCACTAGAATGGCTGCCATCTTTTCCTATACTCAGACGCGCATCCTGCGTCGGGTCGCCAGCAAGGTCAGCCATGAACAAGAACAATCGCCATCCTGCAGACGGTAAGAAACCAGTCACCATTTTCGGTCCGGATTTTCCTTTCGCCTTCGACGACTGGATCGAACACCCGGCTGGCCTGGGCAGCATTCCTGCGCACAACCACGGTGCCGAAGTAGCGATTGTCGGCGCGGGCATCGCCGGTTTGGTGGCGGCCTACGAGTTGATGAAGCTGGGCTTGAAACCCGTCGTCTACGAAGCCTCGAAGATGGGCGGTCGTCTGCGCTCCCAGGCGTTCAACGGGACCGATGGAATCATCGCCGAATTGGGCGGGATGCGCTTCCCGGTATCGTCTACCGCGTTCTATCACTACGTCGACAAACTCGGCCTGCAGACCAAGCCTTTTCCGAACCCGCTGACGCCCGCGTCGGGCAGCACGGTGATCGACATCGAAGGCAAAACCCATTACGCACAGAAACTGGCGGATCTTCCTGCACTGTTCCAGGAAGTGGCTGACGCCTGGGCGGATGCACTGGAAGCCGGTTCACAGTTCGCCGATATCCAGCAAGCGATCCGTGACCGTGACGTGCCGCGCCTCAAAGAATTGTGGAACACCCTGGTTCCGCTGTGGGACGACCGCACCTTCTACGACTTCGTCGCGACCTCAAAAGCCTTCGCCAAACTCTCGTTCCATCACCGCGAAGTGTTCGGTCAGGTCGGCTTCGGCACCGGCGGCTGGGACTCTGACTTCCCGAACTCGATGCTGGAAATTTTCCGGGTGGTGATGACCAACTGCGATGATCACCAGCACCTGGTCGTCGGCGGCGTCGAACAAGTCCCGCAAGGCATCTGGCGCCATGTGCCAGAACGCTGCGTGCACTGGCCAGAAGGCACCAGTCTCAAGTCTTTGCACCGAGGCGCGCCGCGCTCCGGGGTTAAAAAAATCGCCCACGCCGCTGACGGTCGTTTCGCGGTCACCGACAACAACGGCGACACCCGCGAATACGCCGCTGTACTGACCACGTGCCAGAGCTGGCTGCTGACCACTCAGATCGAATGCGACGAAACCCTGTTCTCGCAAAAGATGTGGATGGCCCTCGACCGCACCCGCTACATGCAGTCGTCGAAGACTTTCGTGATGGTCGACCGCCCGTTCTGGAAGGACAAGGATCCGGAAACCGGACGCGACCTGATGAGTATGACCCTCACCGACCGCCTGACCCGTGGCACCTACCTGTTCGACAACGGTGACGACAAGCCCGGCGTGATTTGCCTGTCGTACTCGTGGATGAGCGACGCGCTGAAGATGCTCCCGCATCCGGTGGAAAAACGCGTGAAACTGGCGTTGGACGCGTTGAAGAAGATCTACCCGAAAGTCGACATCGCCGCGCGTATCATCGGCGATCCGATCACCGTGTCGTGGGAAGCCGACCCGCATTTCCTTGGGGCCTTCAAAGGCGCCCTGCCCGGCCACTACCGCTACAACCAACGGATGTACGCACACTTCATGCAGGACGACATGCCGGCCGAGCAACGCGGGATTTTCATCGCCGGCGACGACGTTTCATGGACGCCGGCCTGGGTTGAAGGCGCGGTGCAGACCTCGCTCAACGCGGTGTGGGGCATCATGAAACACTTCGGCGGTGAAACTCACGCCGAGAACCCGGGTCCGGGTGATGTGTTCAACGAGATCGGTCCGATCGCCCTGCCCGAGTAAGAGGAATCCGAAATGCGCGTAGCCCTTTACCAATGTCCACCGCTGCCCCTGGACGTCGCCGGCAATCTGCAACGCCTGCATCAACTGGCGCTGGAGGCCAAAGGTGCCGACCTGTTGGTGGTGCCGGAGATGTTCCTGACCGGCTACAACATCGGCGTCGATGCGGTCAGCATCCTCGCCGAGGTGCACAACGGTGAGTCGGCGCAGCAAATTGCGCGCATTGCCAAGACCGCCGGGATTGCCATCTTGTATGGCTACCCGGAGCGCACCGAGGACGGGCAGATCTACAACGCCGTGCAGTTGATCGACGCCCACGGTGAGCGGTTGTGCAACTACCGCAAGACGCACTTGTTCGGCGACCTCGACCACTCGATGTTCAGCGCCGGGCAGGATGATTTTCCGCTGGTGGAGCTCAACGGCTGGAAGCTTGGCTTCCTGATTTGCTACGACATGGAGTTCCCGGAAAACGCCCGGCGCCTGGCCCTGGCCGGTGCCGAGCTGATCGTGGTGCCGACGGCGAACATGATTCCCTTCGACTTCGTCGCCGACGTCACCGTCCGCGCCCGCGCTTTCGAGAATCAGTGCTACGTGGCCTACGCCAATTACTGCGGCCATGAAGGCGAGATCCACTACTGCGGCCAGAGCAGCATCGCCGCACCGGATGGCAGTCGCATCGCTCAGGCCGGCCTGGATGAAGCGCTGATTGTCGGCGAACTGGATCGTCAATTGATGGCCGATTCACGCGCGGCCAATCGCTACTTGATTGATCGTCGTCCCGAGCTTTATGGCGACCTTAACAAGCGCTGATCCCCTGTAATCCGCTAGCATTAGCGCTTCTCTGTACTGGAAGTGCTCATGCCTGCGCTGAATCACCCCCGCCCCCACACTGAAACCCTGGCTAACGGCTTGCGGGTGACGCTGCGTCATGCCCCGAATTTGAAGCGCTGTGCGGCGGTGCTGCGCGTCGCGGCGGGCAGTCACGATGTGCCACTGGCGTGGCCCGGTCTGGCGCACTTTCTGGAGCATTTGCTGTTTCTCGGCACCGAGCGCTTTCCTGCAGGCCAGGGATTAATGGCCTACGTTCAGGGACATGGCGGTCAGGTCAACGCACGAACCAATGAGCGCACAACCGACTTCTTTGTCGAGTTGCCGACTCAGGCGTTTGCCGGTGGGCTGGAGCGTCTGTCAGACATGCTC
The DNA here is from genome assembly GCF_054668435.1 of Pseudomonas sp. S2_B07. NCBI lineage: Bacteria > Pseudomonadati > Pseudomonadota > Gammaproteobacteria > Pseudomonadales > Pseudomonadaceae > Pseudomonas > Pseudomonas sp. S2_B07. The sequence continues at coordinate 4,197,940 of NZ_CP162769.1, read as the reverse complement.
GCTCATCCGCGTATGAATGCGGACGATCAGTTGCGGGAACGGGAAGTGCTGCACGCCGAGTTCCTCGCCTGGTCGCAGGATGCGGTGGCGCAACAGCAATTGGCGTTGTTCGATGGGCTTTCTTCGACGCATCCCTTGCGCGGCTTTCATGCCGGCAACCGCGATAGCCTGCCGGTGCCACAGCCTGAGTTTCAGCAAGCGTTGCAGGATTTCCATCAGCGGTTCTACCTCACCGGACAGATGACACTGAGCCTGGCCGGACCGCAGACTCTCGATGAGCTGCGTGAGATGGCTCAGCGTTTCGGCACCGGGATTCCAGTCGGGCAACGAGTCCCGCAACAAGCACCTGACGCGCTGATGAACGCTTCGCAAACAACTTATCACCAGGCTGGCGAGCGCCGGCTGGATCTTCTGTTCGCGTTCGAAGCGTTACCTGAGTCATCGCCTGAGGCACTGGCATTTCTATGTCATTGGCTGAACGCCAAGAAACCCGGTGGGCTGGTGGCGACACTGCGAGAACAGGGTCTGGCCGACAGCCTGAACGCTGCGCCGCTGTATCAATTCGCCGGGCAAGCCTTGCTGCACATTGAATTCCAAAACGCTCAATCGGAAAGCGTGATTCGCCAAACACTTCTCGACTGGCTGGGCTTTTTTGCCTCCCATCAAGACTGGGCGGGCTTGCGCGAAGAGTACGCGGCCATGCTGCAACGCCAGCAGCAAGTCAGCGGTGCCTTGCAGTTGGCCCAACGGGACAGTGAGCAACTGGAGACCGGGTTATCCGCGCAGGGCGTTCTTGCTCTGAAAGACATCCTGAAGAAAATCGGTGCTGTGGATAACTTCAGCGGCGAATGGCAACTGCCGACGCCTAATCCGTTTTTACGCAGCGAAACGCCCGCGGCCAATGCCGGGCTGATTCGCGGCCAGACCAGCAAACACCGTGGTCTGCGCACGTTTGCCCAGGACCGCTCACGCAGTCGTCGTGAAAACTCCCCGATGCAGTTCAGTTCGGCGCTGCCAGATAACACCGATGAAGGCGCGATTTATCTGCGCTGGCGACTCGACTTCACACCTCTTGCCAGTCTTCAGTCGACATTGGAGAACCAGTTGAAACCTTTGCGCAAAGATGCGCATCAGGCCGGTGTCGACTTTTCCTTCAGCGCATCAGGCAAAGAATGGCTGCTGAAGATGACCGGGCTACAGGCACCGATGCCAACTGTCCTCGAACACGCATTGAAAGTGCTGACCACGCCAACAGCAGATTTCTCACAGAATGAACCGCCAAACACCCCATTGATGCCGATCAAGCAACTGCTGAAGGCGCTGCCTGGTCTTTGCCTTGAACCCGCGGCTGACTCAGGGGATTTGCAGCAGCTTTGGTCGAACGCACGTTGGGAAGGTCTGGCCGTTGGCCTGTCGGCACAGACCCAAGCGGCGATGGGTTTGGCCCTGAGCCGCGTGCCCGGTGTTGCGGATCAACCATCGGCGCCGCCCTCGATCAACGCGCAGCGTCTGTGGACAACTGTCGACGCTGACTCCAGCGAACACGCGCTGTTGCTGTTCTGTCCGACCGCCACGCAGGACATCGCCGACGAAGCCGCCTGGCGCCTGCTCGCGCACCTGTGCCAGACACCGTTCTATCAGCGCCTGCGGGTGGACTTGCAACTGGGCTATGCCGTGTTCAGCGCCTTGCGCCAGATCCATGGGCAGACCGGGCTTCTGTTCGGCGTGCAATCACCGAGCGTTGCACCGGCTGGGTTGCTGGAACACATCGAACACTTTCTAAGCGACTTGCCAGGCATGATCGAAGGCATGGACGAGGCGACGTTCACCCCCCAACGTCAATCCCTGGCAAACCAATTAGACCTGAACACTCTGCCTGTCCCTCAGGCCGCAGAACTGCTCTGGCAGGGCAAACTGGCTGGCCACTCGTCGGATTATCTGGAGCGTTTGCCTGAAACCATTTTGCTGATCGATCGCGACGCATTACTGGGCGCGGCAAAGCGATTGAATCAAGCGCTCGGCGGATGGCGCTGCCTGGCCAGCGGCCCAAGCCCGAGCGCGGTTTGGCAAGCGACAAAATGATCATTACAGGCGCTGCAATTAGCTTTCTCAAAGTTTCACGGGCAACCACGCTGTAATTTTGAGTAACATAGCAACCTAACTATCTGAACATCTCCGGCTGGAGGTGGACTATATGTATAGACCTCAACTGTCCCATCACCTGAAGGAGCGCTCCCATGTCCTGGTCCAAACCCGCTTACACCGACCTGCGTATCGGCTTTGAAGTCACCATGTACTTCGCAAGCCGCTAATCTTTTTGTATCGCAGTGCCAACGCCTCGGCTCGCCGAGGCGTTTTTATTTTCAGTTTTCGAATGATGGAGCGGCCATGTTTGTCCAGATTCTAGGTTCCGCCGCCGGCGGCGGTTTCCCCCAGTGGAACTGCAACTGCGTGAACTGCGCCGGTTTTCGCGATGGCAGCCTGAACGCCAAGGCGCGGACCCAATCGTCCATCGCCATTTCCGATGATGGCGTGAACTGGGTGCTGTGCAACGCTTCGCCGGACATTCGCGCCCAACTCCAGAGTTTCGCCCCGATGCAACCGGGCCGGGCCCTGCGCGACACCGGCATTAGCGCGATCATCCTGATGGACAGCCAGATCGACCACACCACCGGCCTGCTCAGCCTGCGCGAAGGGTGTCCGCATCAGGTCTGGTGCACCGACATGGTCCATGAAGATTTGAGCACCGGTTTTCCGCTGTTCACCATGCTGACCCACTGGAACGGTGGGCTGGACTGGAACCGGATCGAGCTTGACCGCAGTTTCAGCATTGCGGCCTGCCCGAACCTGCGTTTCACCCCGCTGCCGCTGCGCAGCGCCGCCCCGCCCTATTCACCACACCGTTTCGATCCGCACCCCGGCGACAACATCGGCCTGATCGTTGAAGACCTGAGCACTGGCGGCAAGCTGTTCTACGCACCGGGGCTGGGCAAGGTCGACGCGCCGCTGCTCGAGATCATGGCCGGCAGCGATTGCCTGCTGGTGGACGGCACAATGTGGGACGACGACGAAATGCAGCGCCGTGGCGTCGGCACTCGCACCGGTCGGGAAATGGGCCATCTGGCACAGAACGGCCCCGGCGGCATGCTGGAAGTGCTGGAGCAATTACCCAAGCAACGCAAGGTGCTTATCCACATCAACAACACCAATCCGATTCTGGATGAGGATTCGCCGGAGCGTGCCGAGCTGGTTCGGCGGGGTGTTGAAGTGGCGTATGACGGCATGAGTATTGTGCTTTAAGAGTCGAGACCGCTTTGCTCGCGATGAGGCCGGCACAAGCGCTACACACCTACGGTCATACCCGGAGAACCGCAATGACCAACACCCCAATGTCCCCCGCCGAATTCGAGGCCGCCCTGCGCGCCAAAGGCGCCTATTACCACATCCATCACCCCTACCACGTGGCGATGTATGACGGTCGGGCGACCCGTGAGCAGATCCAGGGCTGGGTCGCCAACCGGTTCTACTATCAGGTGAACATTCCCCTGAAAGACGCCGCGATCCTCGCCAACTGCCCGGACCGCGAGATCCGTCGCGAGTGGATTCAACGCCTGCTCGACCACGACGGCGCCCCCGGCGAAGACGGCGGCATCGAAGCCTGGCTGCGTCTGGGCCAGGCCGTCGGCCTCGACCCGGATCAGTTGCGCTCCCAGGAACTGGTCCTGCCCGGCGTGCGTTTCGCCGTGGATGCCTACGTCAACTTCGCCCGCCGGGCCAGTTGGCAGGAAGCCGCCAGCAGTTCGCTGACCGAACTGTTCGCACCGCAGATCCACCAATCGCGCCTGGACAGTTGGCCACAGCATTACCCGTGGATCGACCCGGCCGGCTACGAGTATTTCCGCACTCGCCTGGGCCAGGCGCGTCGCGATGTGGAACACGGTCTGGCGATCACATTGCAGCACTACACGACGCGGGAAGGCCAGGAGCGCATGCTGGAAATTCTCCAGTTCAAACTGGACATTCTTTGGAGCATGCTCGATGCCATGAGCATGGCCTACGAACTGAAACGCCCGCCGTATCACAGCGTGACCGAACAACGGGTCTGGCACAAAGGAATCACCTTATGAGTTTCGACCGCAGCAAGACCCCGACCTGGCGTACCGGCTACCGTTTCCAGTACGAACCGGCGCAGAAAGGCCATGTGCTGCTGTACCCGGAAGGCATGATCAAACTCAATGAAAGCGCCGCGCTGATCGGCGGCTTGATCGACGGCGAACGCGATGTCGCTGCGATCATTGCCGAACTGGACAAGCAGTTCCCCGGCGTGCCCGAGCTCGGTGAAGACATCGAGCAATTCATGGAGGTCGCCCGTGCTCAGCACTGGATCGAACTTGCCTGATTCCGCGTCAGGCACGTTACCGCCCAAACCGGAAATCGGCCTGCCGCTGTGGTTGCTGGCCGAGCTGACCTACCGCTGCCCGCTGCAATGCCCGTACTGCTCCAATCCGCTGGACTTCGCCGAGCAAGGCAAAGAACTGAGCACAGAGCAGTGGATCAAGGTGTTCCGCGAAGCGCGGGAGATGGGCGCGGCGCAGTTGGGCTTTTCCGGTGGTGAACCGCTGGTGCGCCAGGACCTCGCCGAGTTGATTGCCGAGGCGCGCAAGCTGGGTTTCTACACCAACCTGATCACCTCTGGCATCGGCCTGACCGAACAGAAAATCAGCGACTTCAAGAAGGCCGGCCTGGACCATATCCAGATCAGCTTTCAGGCCAGCGATGAGCAGGTGAACAACCTGCTGGCCGGCTCGAAAAAAGCCTTTGCGCAGAAGCTGGAAATGGCCCGCGCGGTGAAAGCCCATGGCTATCCGATGGTGCTGAATTTCGTCACCCATCGGCACAACATCGACAAGATCGACCGCATCATCGAGCTGTGCATCGCCCTTGAGGCGGACTTCGTCGAGCTCGCCACCTGCCAGTTTTACGGTTGGGCGCAGCTCAACCGGGTCGGCCTTTTACCGACCAAGGAACAACTGGTCCGAGCCGAACGCATCACCAATGAATATCGCGCCAAGCTCGAAGCCGAAGGGCATCCGTGCAAGTTGATTTTCGTCACGCCGGACTATTACGAAGAGCGGCCGAAAGCCTGCATGAACGGTTGGGGCAGCATCTTTCTGACGGTCACGCCGGACGGCACCGCCCTGCCCTGCCATGGTGCCCGGCAGATGCCGGTGCAGTTTCCCAACGTGCGCGACCACAGCATGCAGCACATCTGGTACGACTCGTTTGGCTTCAATCGCTTTCGCGGTTACGACTGGATGCCCGAACCTTGCCGTTCCTGTGACGAGAAAGAAAAGGACTTCGGCGGCTGCCGCTGCCAGGCGTTCATGCTCACGGGTGATGCGAGCAATGCCGACCCGGTGTGCAGCAAATCCGAACATCACGGCGTGATCCTCAAGGCCCGCGAAGAAGCCGAGCACGCGACCCAGACCATTGAACAACTGGCCTTTCGCAATGAACGAAACTCACGCCTCATCGCAAAAAGCTGAGCCCTTCAGCGCGGCTAAAGCTGTCGCTGCCGGTGTCGATTTTGCCGAGTTGCAGGTCGGCCGCAATGGCTTGTTCTGGAACGAATACCGGCCTGAAGACGCCGCCTGCCGGATCTGGCATTGGCGCGATGGCCAGGCACATTGCCTGACCCCCGCGGGTTTCAGCGTACGCAGTCGGGTGTACGAATATGGCGGTGGCGCGTTTTGCCTGACCGATGACGGGATAGTGTTCGTCAACGAGGCGGACCAGCAGTTGTATCGGCAATCGCTGAAGGGTGAAACGCCCGAAGGGCTGACCTCAGGCGGATGCCGTTTCGGTGACCTGCAATTCGCCAACGGACAGGTTTTAGCGGTTGAAGAGAACCACGACCGGCATCGATTGGTGGCGATTGATGTGAAGGACGGCACGCGTCACCTGTTGGCAGAAGGTGCCGACTTCTATGCAGCGCCAACCCTGAGCCCAGACTCGCAACGCCTCGCGTGGATCGAGTGGAGCCGGCCGGATCAGCCCTGGACCGCGACGCGGCTGATGGTTGCCGAACGTCAGAGCGATGGCGGGTTTGCATCGCCACGCTGCGTGGCTGGCGAGGGTGTTCAGGAATCACTGCAACAGCCTCGATTCGATAACAGTGGTCGACTGCTTTGTCTGACGGACCGTGGCGGTTTCTGGCAGCCATGGGTGGAGTCTGCAGACGGTTTGAGCCCATTGCCCTGTGCCGCAGCGGATCATGGGCCGGCGCCCTGGCAACTCGGTGGTTGCACCTGGCTGCCTTTGGGTGAAGACAACTACCTGGCCAGTTGGACCGAACAGGGTTTCGGCCGCCTGAGTCTTTGCGGTGAAACCACCGAAGAGTTCACCGGTGACTACAGTCGCTTCCGCCATCTGGCACTGGATGAGCAGTTCATTTATTGCATCGCTGCATCGCCAATCAGTTCATCGGCGGTGATCGCCATCGACCGCCACAGCCGACAGGTCAAGGTACTGGCCGGCGGGATTGCCCCGTTACCCGCCGAGCTGATCAGCGTCCCGCAAACCCTGTGCTACCCGAGCGGTTCAGGTGAAGCCCACGGTTTCTACTATCCAGCAATGAACGGGGATGCAACGCCGCCGCTGGTGGTGTTCATTCACGGCGGCCCAACATCGGCGTGCTACCCGATGCTCGATCCGCGCATTCAATACTGGGCGCAACGCGGTTTTGCCGTGGCCGATCTCAACTACCGAGGCAGCAGCGGCTATGGTCGGGCTTATCGCCAGGCACTGCATTTGAGTTGGGGCGACGTCGATGTTGAAGACGCCTGTGCGGTGGTCGCCCATCTCGCCGAACGTGGATTGGTCGACGGTGGAAAGGCGTTCATTCGCGGCGGCAGTGCTGGCGGCTACACCACTCTTTGTGCGCTGGCGTTTCAGAAGGTGTTCCGCGCCGGCGCCAGTTTGTACGGCGTCAGCGATCCCGTGGCATTGGGGCGTGCCACACACAAATTCGAAGGCGATTATCTGGACTGGCTGATTGGCGATCCGGTGCTGGATGCTGAGCGCTATGCCGCGCGCACGCCGCTGCTGCATGCGAGCAACATCAGCGTGCCGGTGATTTTCTTTCAAGGGGAACTGGACGCCGTGGTCGTGCCGCAACAGACCCGAGACATGGTTACGGCGCTGCGGGACAACGGCATTCTGGTTGAAGCGCATTACTACGCAGACGAACGCCATGGCTTTCGCAAGGCGGGCAATCAGGCGCATGCGCTGGAGCAGGAGTGGTTGTTTTATCGGCGGGTGATGGAGCTTGGGGACACTGCCTGATTAGCAGCGCGAGCAAGCTCGCTCCCACAGGGATTTCTGTACACCTTAGATCCAATGTTGGAGTGAGCCAGCTCGCGATAGCGGCCTATCTGACCCAGCAAACCTCAGCGCTTGGCGATGATATAAACCGCATGCACGATCCCCGGGATATAACCGCACAACGTCAGCAGAATATTCAGCCAGAACGCGCCGGCGAATCCGACTTGCAGAAACACACCCAATGGCGGCAATAGTATGGCGATGATGATTCGAATAAAGTCCATGGGGCAGCTCCTGATGGGAAGTGGCTCGTGTGAGCCCTACAGTTAATCGACCTGTGCCGTTCGTCAGGGTTCAGTCCCTTCCCCCTTCAGCCAAAACTTCGCCGTGCTTTGCAGACAAAAAAACGCCCCACGCGAAAAGAATCAAACGTGGGGCGATGCGTTATTACCGCGAGACGGTTCTGGAATGTGCGTGGGACAGCTCTGATCAGACCGCAATCCCTTTACGGCACTGCAATTGCGCGGTGCGTACACGGGAGAAGGCGCGAGTCAGGCGCAGAAGCATTTCGTCGATGTTGGCGTTGCTGACCGTCAGTGCGGGGGTGAAGCGCAGGCAGTCGGGTTGCGGGGCGCTGAGCAACAGGCCTTCGTACAGCGCAGCATTGACCACGGCGTCGGCCGAATCGTCCGACAGCGTCAGCCCCCAAAGCAGCCCTTGCCCACGCAATTCGCCGTGGCCATAACGATGAGCCAGACGCCCGAGGCCTTCACTCAGGTGCTGCCCGGCTTCCCTGACATGCTCAAGAAATCCCTTGTCCTGCACGCTGTCGAGTACCGCCAGCCCGGCCGCTGTCATCAGGGCATTGCCGTGATGGGTGCCGCTCAATTCGCCGATCTCGAAACAGCAGGCCTTGCCTCGCGCCAGCAACGCAGCGAGCGGCACGCCACCGCCCAGCCCTTCGCCGAGGACGACAATATCTGCCCGAACGCCGTAGGACTGTTCTGCGAGTAAGGCGCCGCAACGCCCGATACCGCTTTGCACTTCGTCGAGAATCAGCAGAATCCCCAGCTCACGACACAGGCGCTCCACACCCTTGAGGTAATGCTCGGTGGCCGGGATCACTCCCGCCGCGTTCTGGATCGGCTCAAGCATGATGGCTACGGTCCCGGCGTCGACCGCTGCATGCATTGCCGCCAGATCATTGAAGGGAACGGGGTGAAAATCCGCCAGCGTTCCGAAACCACGGCCTGGGCAGCCGTTGCCGACCATGATGATGCGCGAAGCCCCACCGCGATAGCGTTGGCCCCACTTACACGCCAGTTTGATCGCCGCATCACACGCTTCGCGGCCACTGTTGAGCAGGTACGCCTGATCGCTGCCAGTGGCGCTGCAGAGGCGCCCGGCAAGGTTGAGCATGCCGCGATTGTGCACAGCAAAACCGGGATTGATCAGTGATTGAGCCTGTTGCGAAATCACCTGGACCACTGCCGAGGGACTGTGCCCCAGGCTGTTGGGCCCCCCACCTTGAGTGAAATCCAGGTAAGCGCGGTCATCGCTGTCCCACAACCAGGAGCCTTGACCACGCACGAAAATCTGTTTCGGCCGCTCGACGCTGGGCATCAGGTACTCGCTGGAAAGATTGTCGCGGTGGGATGGCTGGAAAGTGTCCACCGCCAGGTCATCAAGACTCGGCGGATTACGCCGCAAATTGAACAGATTCATCCAAAAAAACCTCGATTGAGGTTTTTTGCCTTACCTATGCAAACACCTTCGGCGCAAACGATATTCATCGCGTTCTATGGCCCTGTAAGCCTTGTGAATGCGGTTAGACTAGGCGCTTGCACGGCCTTGAGCCATTTCGATTTCCGAGTATTTTCGATAAGCGCACCTTATGGATTTCAAGCAACTGCGTTATTTCGTCGCGGTCTACGAAGAAGGCCACGTCGGCCGGGCCGCCGAGCGGCTTTCAATCTCTCAGCCGGCGTTGTCCCAGCAGATTCGCCATCTGGAACAGAACCTCGATGTGAGCCTGTTTGAGCGCAGCAGCAAACGCCTGTTGCCCACCCTGGCCGCTCACACCTTGTATAACCACGCAGTGCCACTGCTCGACGGCATGCAGCGGGCACGCGAGGCATTGGGCAATTTCAAGGGACAGGCGCTACGCACATTGGCCATCGGTGTACTGCAAACCGTGCACACCAGCCTGGTGCCGCAGATGCTCGAACGCGTGCGCAAGGCTCAACCGCACCTGGTGGTGCAGATCTACGAACTGACCGGGCTGGAAATCGAGCGACGACTGCTTAATGGTTCGCTGGACATCGGCATCAGCTACCTGCCGCCGCGTCAGCCAGGGTTGCATGGCGTGATGCTGTACGAAGATGAACTGACCCTGGTCATCCCCGCCGATCACCCGCTGCGCGAATTCAAGAAAGTCTCCATGAGTCAGGCCGCCGAATTACCGATGCTGTTGCTGGGAGAAGAGTTCCAGGTGCGACAGATCTGGCAGACGCAACTGGCCAGCCTCGGCAGGCGCCCGCAGGTGCAGGCTGAGTTGAACAACATGGCGGGGATTCTCGACAGCTTGCCACATACCCGGCTGGCAACTGTGCTGCCCGGGCGCTCGCAAAAGGCGCTCGGCAATAACGAACTGCTGTGGAAACCGCTGACTGAGCCGCGGGTGCCGCTGAAAGTCGGATTGGTCTGCCGGGATGTACAGCGGCAACAGACCTCGATGGCCTTGTTACGCACGCTGCTGGAGGACGTGATGAACGGGCCCGAGGAACGCTTGAACAGCTCGAAAACCCTCGACGGGTTGAGCTGAACACTTTTCTGCGGGCAAAAGAAAACCCCGCCGAAGCGGGGCTTTGCAGACTGTTTCCCTGACATCCATTTCACTCCGCCGTCCTGGCAGAATCCTACGTGTCCGTGTTGTTGCTTTGCGCTTCCTGCGCGACGTCCATGTGAAGTAGATTAGCTGTGGATCCAATCTACGCCTATGGGAAAACAGCAGCACGTCATGTAAGAGAATGCTTACATGACGTCACATCTGTCAGAACTGCGCAGCATCCAGCAAAAACAGTGACTCGCTACCCGCCTTCACCGACGCGCTCAACGAGTGAATGCGTGGCAACAGACGGGCGAAATAGAAGCGCGCCGTGCCCAGCTTGCTGGCGTAAAAATCGTCCTGCTCTTCTTTACCCTGCGCGGCTTTGGCCATCAACGCCCACATGTAGGCGTACGCCACGTAACCGAAGGTTTGCAGGTACTCGACCGACGCCGCGCCGATTTCATTCGGATTGTTTTTCGCGCGGTCGAGCAACCACGCAGTCAGCTCGTCGAGGGTGGTCACGGCGTCGTTCAGCGGCTTGGTGAACTCGGCCAGATCGGCGCTGGCGGTCGCGGTGAAGTGACGGATCTCGTCAGCGAACAAGTTATAGAAAGCCCCGCCGGTACCGACAATCTTGCGCCCGACCAGGTCCAGCGCCTGGATGCCGTTGGTGCCTTCGTAAATCTGGGTGATGCGCACGTCGCGCACCAATTGTTCCTGGCCCCACTCACGGATGTAACCGTGGCCGCCAAACACCTGCTGGCCGTGGACGGTGGTTTCCAGACCGAGGTCGGTCAGGAACGCCTTGGCCACTGGGGTCAGCAACGCCACCAGATCTTCAGCGCGCTTGCGGGTGGTCGCGTCTTCACTGAACTTGGCGGTGTCCAGTTGCATGGCGACGTAAGTCGAGAAGGCACGGCCGCCTTCGTTCGAGGCTTTCATGGTCAGCAGCATACGACGCACGTCCGGGTGGACGATGATCGGGTCGGCGACTTTGTCTTTGTTCTGCGCACCGGTTGGCGAACGGCTTTGCAGACGATCGCGAGCGTATTCAACGGCGTTCTGGTACGAGCGCTCACCGGTGGCCAGGCCCTGGATACCGACACCCAGACGCTCGTAGTTCATCATGGTGAACATCGCCGCCAGGCCTTTGTTCGGCTCGCCGACCAGATAACCCACAGCTTCGTCGAAGTTCATCACGCAAGTCGCGGACGCCTGGATGCCCATCTTGTGTTCGATCGAACCGCAGTTCGCCGGGTTGCGTGCGCCCAGGCTGCCGTCGGCATTGACCCTGTACTTCGGCACCAGGAACAGCGAAATGCCTTTCGGACCAGCCGGTGCGTCCGGCAGTTTGGCCAGCACCAGGTGAATGATGTTTTCGGTCAGGTCGTGCTCGCCACCGGTGATGAAGATCTTGGTGCCGCTGACTTTGTAGGAACCGTCGGCCTGAGGTTCAGCCTTGGTGCGGATGATCCCCAGGTCAGTACCGGCGTGTGGCTCGGTCAGGCACATGGAACCGGCCCAGATGCCGGCGTACATGTTCGGCAGGTACGCGGCTTTCAGCTCGTCACTGGCGTGGGCGTTGATCGACAGGCAGGCGCCGGCCGTCAGCATCGGGTACAGACCGAACGATAGGCTGGCGGAGTTGACCATTTCTTCGACCTGAGCCGAAACAGCCTTGGGCATGCCCATGCCGCCGTAGGTCGGATCACCGCCGACGCCAACCCAACCGCCTTCAGCGTAAGTCTGATAAGCCTGTGGGAAACCTGCCGGCGTGGTGACGGCACCGTCCGCCCAATGGCAACCTTCTTCGTCAGCTGCACGGCTCAGGGGCGCGATGCTTTTGCTGGTGACTTTGCCGGCTTCTTCAAGAATGGCTTCGACGGTTTCCGCATCAACGGTCTCGGCCAGCGCGGGCAGTTCGGCCCACAGTTTGGTGACCTCGAAAACTTCATTGAGAACGAAGCGCATATCGCGCAGCGGCGCTTTGTAGTCAGCCATGGCAAACCTCGCAAGATCTAAACAGGTGATTCGTAGGGTGGTGCATTCGTTGGGTCCGAGTGTAACCCAACAACTTTTACGACACATAGGGTCAGCCCATGACCGTTTTGTAATGATTGGTCATTGACTATCGGGTCATAAAAAAAGCCCGCGGTTACGCGAGCTTTCTTTGTTGCTCATCTAAAAGGCTAAAGTGCAAACAACTCCGCCGGCAATTTCATCAGGCAATCACTGCCCGCTTCGATGGCGGCCCGATGAGCGGCTGTGCGTGGCAGCAATCGCTTGAAGTAAAACTCGTTGGTCGCGAGTTTGCTCTGGCAATAATCGGCATCACCGCTCCCCGCATCGAGTTGCGTCTGAGCCACCAGCGCCATGCGCAGCCACAGGTAGCCGAGGATGATGTAACCGCTGTACATCAAGTAGTCCACGGATGCCGCGCCGACTTCGTCCGCATTCTTCATCGCGGCCATGCCGACCTGGGTGGTCAGCTCGCCCCACTGCTGATTCAGCGTGTTGAGTTGCGCCACATAGCTGCCAAGCTGCGGGTGTTCAGCGTTCGCCGCACAGAACTTATGGACGATTTTGGTGAAGCCACGCAGCAGTTTGCCCTGACTGCCGAGCACCTTGCGCCCGAGCAAATCCAGCGCCTGGATACCGTTGGTGCCTTCGTAGATCGGCGCAATCCGGCAGTCGCGGACCAACTGTTCCATGCCCCATTCACGAATGAACCCGTGCCCGCCAAACACCTGCATGCCATGGTTGGTCACTTCCAGCCCGGTATCAGTCATGAAGGCCTTGCAGATCGGCGTCAGGAAGGCCAGCAGGTCTTCGGCGTCCTGGCGAGCGCTTTCATCCGCGCTCAGGTGCGCCACGTCCAGCAACTGCGCGGTGAAGTAAGTCAGTGCTCGGTTGCCCTCGTTGAAGGCTTTCATGGTGAGCAACATCCGACGCACGTCCGGGTGGACGATGATCGGGTCGGCGGCTTTCTCCGGTGCTTTCGGGCCGGTCAGGGAGCGCATTTGCAGGCGGTCGTTGGCGTATTTGATCGCGCCCTGAAAGCTCGCTTCACCCAGACACAAACCCTGCATCCCGGTGCCGAGGCGCGCGTGGTTCATCATGGTGAACATGCAGTTCAGGCCTTTATTCGGCTCCCCGATCAAGAAACCCTTGGCGCCATCGAAGTTCAGGACGCACGTCGCCGAAGCCTTGATGCCCATCTTGTGTTCGATCGAACCGCAGGAAACGCCATTGCGCTCGCCCGCCTCACCCTCGGCATCGGGCAGGAATTTAGGCACGATAAACAGCGAGATGCCGCGGGTGCCCGCCGGCGCGTCCGGCAGTTTCGCCAGCACCAGGTGAATGATGTTGTCGCTCATGTCGTGCTCGCCGGCGGAGATGAAAATCTTGCTGCCGGAGATCGCGTAGCTGCCATCGGCTGAAGGCACGGCGCGGGTCTTGATAATGCCCAGGTCGGTGCCGCAATGGGCTTCGGTCAGGCACATGGTACCGGTCCATTGGCCCGCAGTGAGTTTGCTCAGGTAGGTGTTTTTCTGGTCTTCGGTGCCGTGGGCGTGGATCGCCGACATCGCGCCGTGGGTCAGGCCCGGGTACATGCCCCACGAGGTGTTGCTGGAACCGACCATTTCGCTGATCACCAGACCCAACGAACTCGGCAAGCCCTGGCCGCCGTATGCCGGGTCCGCCGCCAGACCATGCCAGCCGCCCTCGACGTATTGTGCGAAAGCCTGCTTGAAGCCTGTAGGCGTTGTCACCACGCCATTGTCGAAATGGCAGCCCTCTTCGTCACCGCTGCGATTCAATGGGGCCAGAACGTTCTCACAGAACTTCGCGCCCTCTTCGAGGATGGCGTTGATCATGTCCGGGCTGGCCTCGGAGGCGCCCAGCGCAGCGTAGTTGCTGTGGAAGTCGAAGACGTGGTCGATCAGAAAGCGCATGTCGCGCAGGGGAGCTTTGTACTCAGGCATGGTCGTTTCTCCGTCAGCAGAGGCTTCAAACCTACTGCCGGCCACCACGCCTCACAATCACAGTCCAGACGCTGAATGCGCCATCATCACTCAACCCGCGGCGGCGTCCATTCGCACGGCGCCACGACGGGTCTGACCGAACGCCACCACGCAGTTTCGTCCGGCGCCCTTGGCGCTGTAGAGCGCTTCGTCCGCCGACTTGAGCACCTTTTCAGGGGTGCGCTGCTCGACGCGTTCGGCGACACCGATGCTGACCGTGACCGACACACTTGAAGCCCCAGGACCCGAGCGACGCTGACGACCTTGCTGGTCGTCCTGAGGCCGGTTGTCCTGATTGCGCAGCTGAATATTGTAGGTCGCGATGGATTCGCGGATGACTTCCAGGTGCGGCATGCACTCTTCGAGCGTCTTGCCTGCGAACACCAGCGCAAATTCCTCACCGCCGTAACGATAGGCCCTACCGCCGCCGCCGATTTTCGACAGTTTGCTGGCGACCAGTCGCAGCACTTGGTCGCCGACATCGTGACCGTGAGTGTCGTTGAATTTCTTGAAGTGATCGACGTCGCTCATGGCCAGCACGTAATTACGCCCCAGGCGCTGCATCCGCTCGTTCAAGGCGCGCCGGCCCGGCAGACCGGTGAGTTCGTCGCGGAAGGCCATTTGGTAGGCCTCATGGGCGACCGCCGCGGCAATCATCAGCATCACCTGACTGCACATGATGTTGAGGGTAAACGGAAGAATGAAGGTTTTCGGCAGCGCCCAGAACAACCCGAGCAAACCCACCAGTTGAGCGGCATGCAACGGTCGCGGGTTGCGCCAGTATTGCCAGCTCAGCAACAGGAACGACGCGAGGAACACCGGATAAGACAGCTGGATCAGGCTCATCCAGGCGCCATGCAGCGCTGGCCAGCGGATTTCCGACAGCCACATCAGCAAAGCCTGTGGGTAACTTTGCTCCAGCCCCAACGCGACACTGCCGACGGCCAGCAATACCGCGAAGCGCGCCACCATGTCCTGAAACAAATGCGTGCGTTCCTGCCAGGCCCCGAACACCCCGAACAACAGCGGCAGCAACAGGCAACACAGATGGAAAACCACGGCGGCGTCTTCACGGACTTTGCCGTTGTCGCGGTAATAGTCGGTCTGGGTATCGAGCAAAAAGTAGGCGATGTACACCGTGACCATCAGAAACAGCTCGCGCTGACGTCGGTAAACCGCGCAATACGCACCACCGAGCAACAGCACCAACGTCGGCAGGACGTTGAACAGCGAGGTGAAGAATACGTTCAGTTCCTTGATGTAGGCAGCCGCAAGCCCCGCAAGTAAAAGCAGTAACGACGGTAGGAAATGGCTGAAACGCACAGCGGAAGAACGCGGCAAGGGTAAAGCTCCGACCGTCACGACAATAGATGGCATTGTGCCCACCTACTGTAACGGCAGAAACGTCGACTTACTGAGCGAAATGTCAGGTTTTTTTAGCGGGTGCATGACTGGCCGCGAACAGCGCGGCCAGTCACCTCAGTCCATCAGAGGTCGTTGTAGAACGGCAACAGTGGCCCTTCCGTAGCCGGGCGCCCTTCCGCACCGACCGGTTTGAGTGTAATCAGCGCATCTGCCGCTTGTCGGGTAGTGATTTTTGGACTGACGGGCTTCAACGTCACGGCGTTTTCATCACCAATATGGCCTTGTGGAATGACCAGCGACGGATGATCGAAAGGCGCCTGTTCCCACGCCACGCGCGGATCGGTCAGCCCGACTTCCATGAACTTGACCAGTGCATCCACTTCATCAGGCGTCAGGTTCAGGGCGGTCATGTCCGGATCAAGGTTGGAGGTGTTGTGCTGATTCACACTCGGATGATCAAAGCCGCTGGTGTTGTTCGCTTCCGAGCCGCGCCGGTCGCCACCGCGGTTGTAGAACTCGACGACCTGCTTGAGCGTCGAGCGGCTGCCGTTGTGGAAGTACGGCCCGGTCAGCGCGATGTTGCGCAGCGTCGGGGTTTTGAAGGCGCCATCCACCGCATCGTGGAAGCCGACATTAGGTTTGAGCGTCGAATCGCAGGGTAATCCCGTGCTCAGTAGCGCTTCGAAGGTGCACACATCCACGTCCAGTGGATCCGGCACATGGATGCCCTGCAACTGGGTGTTGTATTCGCGAGTAAACGACAGCGGGTTGCCCCATGCATCAGATCCGCCGAGCCCCAGGTCTTCCGACGTCGGGCGCACACCGGTGTTGTAGAAGCCGTTGTCGTACAGCGCGGTGAGGTTGTCAGCCATCAGCATCCGTTCGATCCGCTCACGGGGATGGAACAGCAAGCGGCTGGCAGCGTTGGTCAGCTCTGCACCGCCGTGACAATTGACGCACTTGCCTTTGCCAAGGAACAGGTTCATGCCCTCGACCTGCTGCGCATTCATCGCCTGCTGATTGCCTTGCAAATAAGCATCCACGGGAGCCTGGTCGGAGATCAGGGTGGATTCGTACATCTGAATCGCCAGTCCGAAGAACAGCGGGAAGTTGGCCTCCATCTGAGTGTACGGCGCGCCGCCGAGCGAAACCTGTTGTGTGGCGTTCCACAGCCGAGGCTGGAAAGCGGCCTTGATCAATTCTCTGTAGGTCGGGCGGCGGGCACCGGAAACCGGGCCGAGTACAGAGTCGGCGGATGAAATCCGCTGCTGCTTGAGCATCAGCGTGTCGAGCATGCGTCGGCCAATGTCGGCGAAGGTGCGTCCGCCGCAGGACATCTCCACAGGGCTACCCGGTGGGCCGACAGCCTGCGAGGCGGCAGAGGCATCGTTGAGGGCCAGCCGAACTTTGGTGGCCACCCCGCTGCGATCGCTGGTGACGAAAATCCCGGCATCAGGGTCGCGATTACCGAACGGCGAAAAGCCGTTGAACACGTTGTTAGCCCGACCGTCCCAGAAGTTGCGTACGTTGAACGCGGCGTTGATCACCGTCGGGGCATTGCGTCCGGTGCTGCGCCGCACATTGATACCGCCGACCTGGAACACGCCGTCCGGTTGCTGTGTGCATTTGTCGAAGCGCGGTTGATTCGGCTTGACGAAGTTGGCGTCGAACACCCCTTGCGAGCCGACCACATCGTCGGTCGAATAGACAATCGGCGAGTTGCGATCCAGCGGATCGGCCAGCACGTGGGTCGGAAAGTCGGTTTTTTTCAGCGTGTAGTTCGGGCCGCCCTTGCCGGCGGACAGGGTCGCATAAGAAGGGACGTCGCCAGGAATATCGGAGGCTACAAACGGTTTGTTGAAGATCGACGAAACGTTGGCATGGGTGCTGGCCTGGCCTGGGTTGATCTGATTGGTGATCCGGTGATCGACACCCGCATGAAAGTGGCAGGAGGCACACGCCGTCGAACCGTCACTGCCGATCTCCATGTCCCAGAACAGCGCCTTGCCCAGGAGAATCGCCGCCGAGCGATTGAGCACGTAATCAGTCATGAGGTCGACTTTGCGCCCGCCTTCGGTGCCGGAAGGGTCAGGGGGTGTCATGCCGTGCAGCGTCTGCAGGGAAGGGACTTCCGGCACGGGCAGATCAACTTCCGCCGCCGTCGCCGCGAAAGCATTTTTGGCGGACAGACTGATAACGAGCAGCCCGCAGACGATCACGCAGGGCAGACGGACAGTTCGAACAAAAAGACTCAAGTTCACCATGATGACACCCCGATTCAGTGATGGAGTTGCCGGGCATGAGGCGTCACTCAACTGGCAAAGTTAGACTTTGTCGTCGCCGAAGTTGAAACGCTATGGGAGGCACCGTAGCAGGCGCTTAATCGAACTGTAGCTGTTACAAAAGATTTCAACAGCAAAAACACGAATTAATTCTGAGCTTTTATACAAGCCTCAACTTTGGTGAAAATCCCCCATTACCGGGGGGCAATCCCCCAGCCACAGTGGGCCTCACCGCCAAAGCCCACGTACCTGCGAGACCTTGAACCTTGGCCCCGTAATTGCAAACAAAGTTATTTTACTTATTTGACACCGAAAACAATTGCGCCCAGTTAGTTAACTAGACACAAAGGTTTAGTTGCACTACTCGCGAGCGCCTACTGTTTACACAACGCAAAAAAAAACCGCCACTCCCGAAGGAGCAGCGGTTTTTTTTGAAGCAACTGCGTTAAGGCTTAGTAGCCCAGGTCGAAGTTCTCTTCTTTCATGTCCATCAGGTTGTTGGCGCCCGACAGCATGGTTGCAACGTGAGTGCGGGTACGCGGCAGGATGCGCTGGAAGTAGAAGCGCGCAGTCTGCAGCTTGGCGGTGTAGAACGCCTCTTCGGAAGTGCCGGTAGCCAGTTTCTCGGCAGCCAGACGCGCCATGTCAGCCCAGAAGTAGGCCAGGCAGGCGTAACCGGAGTACATCAGGTAGTCCACGGAGGCCGCGCCCACTTCTTCGCGATCCTTCATGGCAGCCATACCGACCTTCATGGTCAGCTCGCCCCATTCTTTGTTCAGTGCAGCCAGCGGTGCGACGAATTCCTGAACGGCTTCGTTGCCTTCGTTGGTCTGGCAGAACTTGTGGACGATCTTGGTGAAGCCTTTCAGGGCCTCGCCTTGGGTCATCAGCACTTTACGGCCCAGCAGGTCGAGGGCCTGGATACCGGTGGTGCCTTCGTACAGCATCGAAATGCGGCTGTCACGAACGTTCTGCTCCATGCCCCACTCGGCGATGAAGCCGTGGCCGCCGTAGATTTGTACGCCGTGGTTGGCCGATTCGAAACCGACTTCAGTCATGAAGGCTTTGGCGATTGGCGTCATGAAGGCCAGCAGTGCGTCGGCTTTCTTCTTCTCTTCTTCATCCACGCCGTACTTGACGATGTCGACTTGCTTGGCGGTGAAGTAAACCATTGCACGGTTGCCTTCGGCGAATGCCTTCATGGTCAACAGCATGCGACGTACGTCTGGGTGAACGATGATCGGGTCGGCGGCCTTTTCCGGCGCTTTCGGGCCAGTCAGCGAACGCATTTGCAGGCGATCACGCGCGTATTTCAGGCCGCCCTGGAAGCCGATCTCGGCGTGAGCCAGACCTTGCAGCGCGGTGCCCAGACGTGCGGTGTTCATAAAGGTGAACATGCAGTTCAGGCCTTTGTTCGCCGGGCCGATCAGGAAACCGGTGGCCGCGTCGAAGTTCATCACGCAAGTCGCGTTACCGTGGATGCCCATTTTGTGTTCCAGGGAACCACAGCTCACCGCATTGCGTGCGCCGATCGAACCGTCTGCGTTCGGCATGAACTTCGGCACGATGAACAGCGAAATGCCTTTGGTGCCAGCCGGTGCGTCCGGCAGGCGGGCCAGTACGATGTGGACGATGTTATCGGCCATGTCGTGTTCACCGGCCGAGATGAAGATCTTGGTGCCGGAGACTTTGTAGGAACCGTCGGCCTGAGGTTCGGCCTTGGTGCGCAGCATGCCCAGGTCGGTGCCGCAGTGCGGTTCGGTCAGGCACATGGTGCCGGTCCACTCGCCGGATACCAGTTTGGTCAGGTACGCGTCTTGTTGCTCAGGCGTGCCGTGTTCGGAAATGGTGTTCATTGCGCCATGGGACAGGCCAGGGTACATGCCCCACGACCAGTTGGCCTCGCCAACCATTTCGCTGACAGCCAGACCCAGAGACTCCGGCAGGCCTTGGCCACCGTGCTCTACATCGTGCGCCAGACTAGGCCAGCCGCCTTCGACGAATTGCTTGTAGGCTTCTTTGAAACCCGTCGGGGTTTTAACGCCAGACTCGCTCCAGGTGCAGCCTTCGGTGTCACCCACGCGGTTCAGCGGAGCCAGTACCTGCTCACAAAACTTGGCGCCTTCCTCGAGAATGGCGTCAACCATGTCCGGAGTTGCGTCCGCACAAGCCGGAAGGCTCTGATAGTGCGCTTCGTAGCCGAGCAGTTCGTCACGAACGAAGCGAATATCACGCAAGGGGGCCTTGTAGTCAGGCATAGCGATAAACCTCTGCTGATGTAACCGGGAATGAACGACCGCGTTGATTTGTTGTGGCGGTCAAACAGTTGTTTGAAACATACGTTTACGCCCAAATCTTGTCAAGCGTCGATCTTTGGCCGTTTGTCATCGACTCATCGATCTGCCGGACACGCAGCAGCGCACCACCGATGCTCAAGCAAAGGTGCCGTGTAGAAAAGATTAGTTGAGGGAGAAGGACTTACGCAGAAAAACGCCGCGAAAAATCGCGGCGTTCAGAAAGCGGATTCAGCGAGGGATCACGCGAATGTATCGATCAACGTTCCGAGCATTTCGTCTGAAGCCTTGGCGACTTTAGCGCCCGCTTCCACCTGAAATTTGCCTTGGGTCATCTCGACGACATTACTGGTCAGGTCGGATCGCTGACTGCGATCAACCGAACGCAGGCGATCCACCTGAACTTCGGAAGACTGGCTGGTCACCGACCGTTCGATGGTATTGCTGGCGATCTGTCCGGCCGCTTGATCGACGCGGTTCTGCCCTGTCTGAATGGTGCTCAGACCCGCATAAAAAGCAGTGTTACCTGAAATCTGCATGGGAGAACTCGTCCGGCAAGAGGATCAATAGCGGGCATTGAATCAGACATGATGGCAAAACGCCCGACAAAAACACTAATGGCACTGTGCCTTGTGATAGCTAAAACCTAGTCCAGCAAATCCAGCTGCAAATGCTCCGCCACGGATTCAGCGGTGACCGCCTTGAGTTTCGGCACCCGCCCAAGGCACGGCGCGGGGATTCGCTCGGCGAGTGTCGCGAGGTTCTCCTCCAGCCGCGAGGTTTTGGGATCAATGATATTGGCCACCCAACCCGCCAGCTGCAATCCATCCTGGGCAATCGCCTCGGCCGTCAACAGCGCATGATTGATGCAACCCAGGCGCACACCGACCACCAGAATGACCGGCAAACCCAGCGCCATCGCCAGGTCAGACAAATTGTCCTGATCCGCCAACGGCACACGCCATCCGCCCGCCCCTTCAATCAGGGTGAAATCCGCCTGCATGTCGAGAATCGCGCGCATGGGCGTCAACAGCGATTGCACCGTCAGCGCCACGCCAGCTTCGCGCGCGGCCAGGTGCGGCGCGATGGCTGGCTCGAACGCCACCGGGTTGACCTGTGCATACGTCAACGGCAACGAGCACTCGGCCAACAGCGCCAGCGCATCGGCGTTGCGTAACCCCTTGGACGTCACGTCGCAGCCCGAGGCAACCGGCTTGCCAGCCGCCGTGCTCAAGCCTGCCGACCGTGCGGCATGCAACAAGCCGGCGGCCACGGTGGTCTTGCCGACATCGGTGTCAGTGCCGGTGATGAAATAGGCTGCGCTCATAAAGGCTTCTCCAACACGGCATAGACCACCTGATAAGTCGCCGGCAAACCTTCGGCCTGACGAAACTGCTCATACGCCTCGATCAAACCGAGGATCCGCGCCCGGCCAGTCAAACCACCCGGCCGCCCAGGGTTCAGGTTGTGCGCACCCAATGCCTTGAGTTCATGGGTCAGGCTGCGCACATCCGGGTAATGCAACACATGAGGACGGGTTTGCAGGCTGACGGTTTTCAAGCCGCTGGCCGCACACAGTTGCTGATAAACACCCAACTCGCGGAATCGATTGACGTGGACCATGCCATCGACCTGACGCCAACTGTCACGCAGCTCAAACAACGTCCCTACACAAAGACTAGCAAACGCGAAAATCCCGCCCGGTTTCAGCACACGCTGCGCTTCGCTCAGCACCGAGCCGAAGTCCGCGCACCACTGCACGGCAAGACTGGAGAAGATCAGGTCACAGGTCGAATCCTGCAGCGGCAAGCGTTCCGCATCACCTGCGATGAAGTGGGAGGCCCCCCCCAACGGCCGGGCGTGATTGAGCATGCCTTCGGCGATGTCGAGTGCGACGCCGTGACTGGCCGGAAAACGCTCACCCAGCGCCCGACTGAAATAGCCGGTGCCGCAGCCCAGGTCGAGCCAGCGACCCGGGACAAAATCCGCGGGCAAGCGACTCAACAACTGGCTGCCGACATCACGTTGCAACTCGGCCACGCTGTCATAACTCGCCGCGGCACGGGAAAAAGAGGCCGCCACCTGGCGCTTGTCGGGCAATCCGCCGGACAAGTTGTGAAGGGATAAATCAGTCATCACCGGACTCATGCAAAAAGGCCTGAATCGCCCCCGCCACACCGTGAGGGTCTTCCAGAAGAAACGCGTGGCCGGCCTGTTCAATCAGACCGATTTCGACATCCGGCAGCAGCGCCAGCAAGTCCCCCGCCGCTTCGGCCGGGACCAGGCCGTCGAGGCCGGCGAACAAGTGCAGTTGAGGGCCGCGAAACGCCTGCAAAGCTTGACGGGTATCCAGTTGTGCGAGGACTTCCAGCCCCCTCATCAATATCGATGCAGAAGCGTTTGGCGCGCCAGCGAGCAATAACCGCGACAGGCCACGCGAGTCTACGGCCCCTTGTGCGCACAGCAACGAAAACCGTTTCAACGTCATGCGCGGATCAGCCTTGCAGCCAGCCAGGAAGGCATCGAACGTCTCGCCGGGCATCGCGCTCGGCCATTGCTCATGGGCGACAAACGAAGGATTACTCGCCAGGGTCAGCAAGCCGCAGCAACGATCACCACGACGTGCCGCCAATTCGGCCGCCAGCATGCCGCCCAAGGACCAGCCGCCGAGCCAGGCATCCTGAGGCACTGTCGCATCGAGTTCATCGAGCCACTCTTCCAGATCGCTCGACTCCAGTTCCGGCAGCGGCTCGATCTCGACGCGCAGGTGTTCATCCAACCCCTGCAAGGCCGCCGCCAACGGTTCCAATGGCGAAATCCCGAGGCCCCAACCGGGCAACAGAATCAATCGATCACGCATGGCTTGGCTCCGGTTTCAGCTGGGCAAAACAATCGGCCAGTCCATCTAACAATAGTTGCACCTGGTCTTCGCTATGCGCGGCGGTCAGCGTCACCCGCAAGCGGGCGCTGCCGGTGGGCACGGTCGGCGGACGGATCGCGGTCACCATCAAGCCGCGCTCACGCAACATCTGCGACAGTCGAACCGCACGCCCGGCATCGCCGATCATGATCGGCTGGATCGGCGTGAAACTGTCCATCAGCTCCAGGCCGATTTGCTCGGCGCCTTGGCGGAACTGGCGGATCAACGTCTTCAGATGCTCACGTCGCCAATGTTCGGTGCGCAGCAGTTCGAGGCTTTTCAGTGTCGCGCAAGCCAGCGCCGGTGGCTGGCTGGTGGTGTAAATGTAGGGTCGGGCGAACTGGATCAGGCTTTCGATCAACTCTTCGTTGCCCGCGACAAAAGCCCCAGCGGTACCGAACGCCTTGCCCAGCGTACCGACCAACACCGGTACGTCTTCCTGACTGAGACCGAAATGCTCGACGATCCCTCCGCCATTGGCACCCAACGGACCAAAGCCGTGAGCGTCATCGACCATCAGCCAGGCGCCTTTGGTCTTGGCTTCGCGCGCCAGTGCCGGCAGGTCGGCAATGTCGCCGTCCATGCTGAACACGCCGTCGGTGACCACCAGCGTATTGCCGGTGGCTTTCTCCAGGCGTTTGGCCAGGCTGTCCGCGTCGTTGTGCAGGTAGCGGTTGAAGCGCGCGCCGGACAGCAGACCGGCATCCAGTAACGAAGCATGATTGAGCCGGTCTTCGAGCACCGTATCGCCCTGCCCGACCAGCGCGGTGACCGCGCCGAGATTGGCCATGTAACCGGTGGTGAACAGCAACGCACGCGGGCGTCCGGTCAGATCAGCCAGGGCTTCTTCCAGTTCATGGTGCGGGGTGCTGTGACCGATGACCAAGTGCGACGCCCCGCCACCCACACCCCAGCGAGCCGCACCGGCGCGCCAGGCTTCGATCACTTGCGGGTGATTGGCCAGGCCCAGGTAATCGTTGTTGCAGAACGCGAGCAATGGTTGGCCATCGACCACCACTTCAGGGCCTTGAGGGCTGTCGAGCAGCGGGCGCTGGCGGTAGAGATTTTCGGCACGGCGGGCAGCAAGGCGTGCGGCGAGATCGAAAGACATGCAGGCCTCGGGCGGTCAGTTCACATGAATAAAAGTGAATGCGGTCCCTGTGGGAGCAAGCTTGCTCGCAATTGCGGTGCCGCATTCAACATTGATGTCGACTGACCTGGCGCCATTGCGAGCAAGCTCGCTCCCACAGTGTTTTGCATTCCTTCAGAGGAATCGGTGGAGGCTTCAAACAGCCGCGTTATAGAACTGCTCGCTGCTCTTCTGCTCAACCAGCGCCTGCTCAATCGCAGCCTGATGCACCTCGTCCGCGTGCTCTTCGCGCGCTTCCGGCAGAATCCCCAGGCGCGAGAACAGTTGCATGTCCTTGTCAGCCTGCGGGTTGGCGGTGGTCAGCAGTTTTTCGCCGTAGAAAATCGAATTCGCGCCAGCGAAGAACGCCAGGGCCTGCATCTGTTCGTTCATCGCTTCGCGGCCGGCGGACAGGCGTACGTGGGATTGCGGCATCAGGATGCGGGCAACGGCGAGCATGCGGATGAAGTCGAACGGATCGATGTCTTCGGCATTTTCCAGCGGCGTGCCAGCAACTTTCACCAGCATGTTGATCGGCACCGATTCCGGATGCTCCGGCAGGTTGGCCAACTGGATCAGCAGGTTGGCGCGGTCATCGAGGGACTCGCCCATGCCGAGGATGCCGCCGGAGCAGATCTTCATCCCCGATTCACGCACGTAAGCCAGGGTTTGCAGGCGCTCGCTGTAGGTGCGGGTGGTGATGATGCTGCCGTAGAACTCAGGCGACGTATCGAGGTTGTGGTTGTAGTAGTCGAGGCCGGCGTCGGCCAGCGCAACGGTCTGGTCCTGATCCAGGCGACCAAGGGTCATGCAGGTTTCCAGGCCCATGGCCTTCACGCCTTTGACCATTTCCAGCACGTACGGCATGTCTTTGGCCGACGGGTGTTTCCACGCCGCGCCCATGCAGAAACGGGTCGAGCCGATGGCCTTGGCGCGAGCAGCCTCTTCGAGGACTTTCTGCACTTCCATCAGTTTTTCTTTTTCCAGGCCGGTGTTGTAGTGACCGGACTGTGGGCAATATTTGCAATCTTCCGGGCAGGCGCCGGTCTTGATCGAGAGCAGCGTGGAAACCTGGACGCGATTGGCGTCGAAATGCGCGCGGTGCACCGTCTGTGCCTGGAACAACAGGTCGTTGAATGGCTGAACGAAGAGTGCTTTGACTTCGGCCAAAGACCAGTCATGACGCAGGGTTGCAGAGGTGCTGGCGCTCATGGGCGTTTCCTTTGTTTTATGCTTGGCAAGCGGCTGGGGGATGGAATACCCACAGACGCGACACGGATGTTCGGCATATTTAAGGAAGACTCATGCGCTGTCAACCACGATACGATGGACCGGTTTACATCTGGTTAAAAAACATACAGCGCTGTTTGCTCTGTGCTGAACCGGCCGAGGAGCAGACTCCGATCTGCATGGCCTGCGAAACGGAGTTGCCGTGGCTGGGCGACCACTGCCAGACCTGCGCCCTGCCCTTGCCCGGCACAGGTTTGACCTGCGGTCAGTGCCTGAAACAGCCACCCGCTTTCGAGCGAGTCGCCGCGCCGTGGTCGTACAGCTTTCCGCTGGACACGCTGATCACGCGCTTCAAGCATTCGGCAAAATGGCCATTTGGCCGCCTGCTCGCCGATCTTCTCGCGCAATACCTGCAACATCGCTTCGACGAAGACCTGAATCGGCCCGACGCACTGGTTCCGGTGCCGCTGGCCGCTAAACGACTGCGCCAACGGGGTTTCAATCAAGCCGCGATGCTCGCCCGCTGGCTCGGCGGCCATCTGGACATTCCTTGCGACGAAACGCTGCTGTTGAGGATTCAAGACACCAGCGCACAGCAGGATTTGAATGCCGAGGCCCGCAAGAAGAACCTGTGCAACGCGTTCGCCCTGACACCCGGCGCGCAGATCAAGGGGCGCCATTTGGCGTTGGTGGACGACGTGCTGACCACCGGCGCCACCGCACAAGCCCTCGCCCGGCTGCTGATGGACGCAGGAGCGGCGCGGGTTGACGTCTACTGCCTGGCCCGCACACCCAAACCGGGCGACACGGCTTAACCCGCGAACACAAAACCTGTAGGAGTGCGCCTGCTCGCGATAGCGGTGAGTCAGGCGTCATCAATGGTGAACGTCCAACCGCCATCGCGAGCAGGCTCACTCCTACAGGGATTGCGACCTGACTTGACTACCGAGTTGCAAGCGGCCAACGTCTTCTCAATTGTCACAGCCAAAGCGCCTCGTCATGTCCTTGCCTACGTTGTTGTCCCAGCACATTGTCCGTCGTCCGCAGCGCATCGCGTTGCTGCAACACGTCGCCGAACAAGGCTCGATCACCCGCGCCGCTAAAAGCGCGGGCCTGAGCTACAAGGCAGCATGGGACGCCATCGACGAGCTGAACAACCTGGCGCAGAAGCCGTTGGTGGAGCGCAGCGTCGGCGGTAAGGGTGGCGGTGGTGCCAAACTTTCCAGCGAAGGCTTGCGCGTGTTGCGCCTTTATCAAAAGCTGCAAGTCCTCCAGGCCCAGGTGCTGGAGGCCGCCGAAGATGCCAGCGATCTGGACCTGCTCGGCCGCCTGATGCTCAGAACCAGCGCGCGCAATCAACTGCACGGCCGGGTTGTCGAGATCGAAGCTCAGGGACGCAACGACCGGATCCGGCTCGAACTGGCCGAAGGCTTGAATATTGATACGCAGATCACCCACGACAGCACCCTGCGCCTGGAGCTGGAAACCGGCACCGAGGTGGTCGCCCTGATCAAGGCCGGTTGGCTGGACGTGCTGGCTATCGAGCAACACGCAACACCCGGCAACAATTGCCTCAAGGGCATTATCGAAGAAATTCTCGACGCCGAAGACGGGCCCAGCGAAGTGCGCATCAGCCTGCCCAATGGCCAGACGCTGTGCGCCTTGGCCGAGCCACTGCACTTGCGAACCCAAGGGCTGACCACTGACAAACCGGTGCTGGTGCAGTTTTTACCCTCCAACGTCCTGTTGGGTACTCCGCTCTGAAACAAAAGCGTCATGTCCGCTCACTAAGGTGACTGCAAAAACCGCAGGGAGCCTGATGTGAGCCTATTAGAAGAAAACCAGTCCACCGACCTCGAAAAAATGGTCGGCCTCAGCCGTCGCGGTTTCATCAGCGCCGGCGCCCTTTGCGGTGCCGCCATGTTCCTCGGGGGCAACCTGCTGAGCCGCAGCGTCATGGCCGCGAGTGTCAGCGCCGGCACCAGCAAACTGTTGGGTTTCGACAGCATCCCCGCCGCCACCAGCGACGCCATTACCTTGCCGGCCGGCTACAAGTCCTCGGTGTTGATCAGCTGGGGCCAGCCTCTGCAAAAAAACGGTCCGGCCTTCGACCCGAGTGGCAACGGCACGGCCGAGCATCAGGAAGTCCAGTTCGGTGACAACAACGACGGCATGAGCCTGTTCGAATTTCCCGGTGAAAAAGACCGGGCGCTGATGGCAATCAACAACGAATACACCAACTATCGCTATCTCTACGCACATGGCGGCATGCCGCAGTCGGCCGAAGAAGTGCGCAAGGCACTGGCCTGCGAAGGCGTGTCGGTGATCGAAGTGCAGCGCAAGAACGGCCAGTGGCAGTTCGTCCAGGGCTCGCGCTACAACCGTCGTATTCACGGCAACGCGCCGATCAGCCTGAGTGGCCCGGCTGCTGGCCATGAACGGGTGAAAACCAGCGCTGACCCGCATGGCAAAAATGTCCTCGGCACCTTCCAGAATTGCGCCAACGGCAAGACGCCATGGGGCACGTACCTGACCTGCGAAGAGAACTTCACCGACTGCTTCGGCAGCAGCAATGCCGAGCAAAAATTCGACGCGGCGCAAAAACGCTACGGCGCGGTGGCGGCCAGTAAAGAGATCAACTGGCACCAGCACGACGAACGTTTCGACCTGGCGAAAAACCCGAACGAACTCAACCGTCACGGCTGGGTGGTGGAAATCGACCCGTTCGACCCGCAATCAACCCCGGTCAAGCGCACGGCCCTGGGCCGCTTCAAGCATGAAAACGCCGCCCTGGCAGAAACCCATGACGGCCACGCCGTGGTGTACATGGGCGACGACGAGCGCGGCGAGTTCATCTACAAGTTCGTCAGCCGCGACAAGATCAACCACAAAAACCCCAAGGCCAACCGCGACCTGCTCGACCACGGCACCTTGTACGTGGCGCGCTTCGATGCCGGCGACGGCAATGCCGATCACCCGAAAGGCAAAGGTGAGTGGGTGGAGCTGACCCACGGCAAAAACGGCATCGACGCCAGCAGCGGTTTTGCTGATCAGGCCGAAGTGCTGATCCATGCACGTCTCGCTGCCAGCGTGGTGAAAGCCACGCGCATGGACCGCCCGGAATGGATCGTGGTCAGCCCCAAGGACGGCCAGGTTTATTGCACCCTGACCAACAACGCCAAGCGCGGTGAGGATGGCCAACCAGTGGGCGGGCCAAACCCGCGCGAGAAAAACGTCTACGGGCAGATCCTGCGCTGGCGCACCGACCGCGATGATCATGGCTCGAAAAGCTTTGCCTGGGACCTGTTTGTGGTCGCCGGCAACCCGGGCGTCCACGCCGGCACGCCGAAGGGTGGCTCGTCGAACATCACGCCGCAGAACATGTTCAACAGCCCGGATGGCTTGGGTTTCGACAAGGCCGGGCGGTTGTGGATTCTCACTGACGGCGACTCGAGCAATGCCGGTGATTTCGCCGGGATGGGCAACAACCAGATGCTATGTGCCGACCCGGTGACCGGGGAGATTCGCCGGTTCATGGTCGGGCCGATTGGTTGCGAAGTGACGGGGATCAGTTTCTCGCCAGACCAGAAGACGTTGTTTGTCGGGATTCAGCACCCGGGGGAGAACGGGGGGTCGACATTCCCGGAGCATCTGCCGAATGGCAAACCGCGGTCTTCGGTGATGGCGATTTCCCGTGAAGATGGCGGGGTCGTCGGCGCCTGATCAACGTCCCCCCTAAGGATCGTTCCCACGCTCGCGTGGGAACGATCCCCCTAAAGAAGCCCGGTCTGCGCTACCATGCTTGGCCGGACGCGGCAGCCTGCTGCGCGCAGGAGTCAGCATGGCCCACCCGTTTGCAACCCTCACCCCAGACCTCGTGCTCGATGCCGTCGAAAGCATCGGCTTTCTCAGCGACGCGCGCATCCTGGCGCTCAACAGCTACGAGAACCGCGTCTATCAAGTCGGCATCGAAGACTCCGAACCGCTGATCGCCAAGTTCTACCGCCCGCAGCGCTGGACCAACGAAGCGATTCTCGAAGAGCACCAGTTCACCTTCGAACTCGCCGAGTGCGACGTGCCAGTGGTGGCGCCGATGATTCACAACGGCGCCAGCCTGCACGAACACAAGGGCTTTCGTTTCACCCTGTTCCCGCGCCGCGGTGGCCGTGCGCCAGAGCCGGGCAATCTCGATCAACTCTATCGCCTGGGTCAGTTGCTCGGTCGCCTGCACGCCGTGGGCTCCACCAAACCGTTCGAGCACCGTGAAGCGCTGGGCGTGAAGAACTTCGGTCACGATTCGCTGACCACCTTGCTCGAAGGCAATTTTGTCCCCAAGAGTTTGTTGCCCGCCTACGAGTCCGTGGCCCGCGATCTGCTCAAGCGAGTGGAAGAGGTCTACAAGGCCACGCCGCACCAGAACATCCGCGTGCACGGCGATTGCCACCCCGGCAACATGATGTGCCGTGACGAAATGTTCCACATCGTCGACCTCGATGACTGCCGCATGGGCCCGGCGGTGCAGGACATCTGGATGATGCTCGCCGGTGACCGCCAGGAGTGCCTCGGCCAATTGTCGGAATTGATGGACGGCTACAACGAGTTTCACGATTTCGATCCGCGGGAACTGGCGTTGATCGAACCGCTGCGCGCCTTGCGCCTGATGCACTACAGCGCCTGGCTCGCCCGCCGCTGGGACGACCCGGCGTTCCCGCACAGTTTTCCGTGGTTCGGCAGCGAGCGGTATTGGGGTGACCAGGTGTTGGCGTTGCGTGAGCAACTTGCAGCCCTGAACGAAGAACCCCTCAAACTTTTCTGACTCGCACAGTTCCCACCTGTGGGAGTGAGCCTTATCGCGATGGCGGCGAAATATTCAGCACATCAGTGGCTGACACACCGCTATCGCGAGCAGGCTCACTCCTACAGGGACTGTGTTCACAATTGCCCAACCTATTCAGGCAGGACATTCGTAGACAAATCTCCTTACAATCCCTTCTTTGTTAGCTGCCTAAGCAAGGATTCTGCATGCAAGCTGCCAACCCGCGTCGCGGGTACATTCTGGGCCTGAGCGCCTACATCATCTGGGGATTGTTCCCGCTCTATTTCAAAGCCATCGCCAATGTACCCGCCGTGGAGATCATCATCCATCGCGTGTTGTGGTCCGCGTTGTTCGGCGCCTTGTTGCTGATGGTCTGGAAACATCCCGGCTGGTGGCGCGAGTTGCGCGACAACCCGAAACGCCTGGGGATCCTGGCCTTGAGCGGCACGCTGATCGCGGCCAACTGGCTGACTTACGTGTGGTCGGTGAACAACGGGCGGATGCTTGAGGCCAGCCTCGGTTACTACATCAACCCGCTGGTGAACGTGTTGCTGGGGATGTTGATCCTCGGCGAACGCCTGCGGCGCATGCAATGGCTGGCGGTGGGTCTGGCGGCGGTCGGCGTGGCGCAACAGGTGTGGCAAGTCGGCAGCCTGCCGTGGGTGTCGCTGGTGCTGGCGCTGACGTTTGGATTCTATGGATTGATCCGTAAACAGGCACCGGTCAAAGCGCTGCCCGGTCTGGTAGTGGAAACCTGGATGCTGGTGCCGATTGCGGTCGCTTGGCTGCTGTTCAACCCGACGGCGGCCAGCGCGCAACCCGAGTTCTGGACCACCTCCGAAGCCTGGTGGCTGGTGGCCGCCGGCCCGGTCACGCTGGTGCCGCTGATCTGTTTCAACGCCGCCGCACGGCATATACCCTACACAACTTTGGGATTCCTCCAGTACACGGCGCCGACGTTGGTGCTGTTGCAAGCCGTACTGCTGTTTGGCGAAAAGCTGTCGTCCAGCACGCTGGTTGCGTTCATCTTTATTTGGGCAGGCCTGGCGGTGTACAGCGTTGATGCGTGGATAAGTTTGCGTCGTCGCAGCTGATCAAAAAACACACAAACCTCTACAGGCCACGTCTTCCGTGGCCTGCATCGATCCTTCCCAAGGTTATCCACAGCGTGATCCCCGCTGTTTGTGCGCAACTTGTTGAAACTGATGGTTTTTTGATCAGACCCTGAAGAAGCCCGGCCGGCGTGGGCTGGCGGGCTGTCTCTACAGGTTATCCACAGGCAGGTGCACGTTTAACTTGGATAACCCTTTCACGGTTCACTGCGCAGCACCAGTTCGACCATCAAATCGTCCGCCAGGGTTTCCAGGCGCGACTGCAATACGTCCAGCGACAAGGTCAGTGGCACGGCGAGGATTGCTTCAGCGTGGAACAGCGGCTCGCTGCTCATCGGCGCCGGGCGCACTTCTGTGACCAATCTTTCCAGGTTCACACCCTGCTCGCTGAGCAGACGGGTGATGTCACGCACGATCCCCGGACGATCGTTGCCCACCAACTCCATCGCAATCGGCTTCCAGGTGCAGGATTGTTCGATGCCGCTTTCGGCAATCAATACGCGTATGCCTTGGGCGGACAACGCCTGCAGGGCATCGACCAATTCATCGTAGGCCTCGGCCGGCACCCCCACCCGAAGAATCCCGGCGAACTGCCCGGCCATGCGCGACATACGGCTTTCCAGCCAGTTGCCGCCGTGTTCGGCAATGCACTGGGCGATGCGCTCGACCTGCCCAGCCTTGTCCGGAGCAAACACTGTGAGTACGAGGTGGTCCATGGCGCAGCCCTCTTTTGTTATAGAAACAGAAGTATAGGCAAGGGCTGATACTGCGTTGATTCGTCTGACGCCATCGCGAGCAGGCTCACTCCTACAACGTCTTGCGCGATCCTGTAGGAGTGAGCCTGCTCGCGATGGGAGCGCCGCTGAAGATCCTGTCAATAACAAATCGTGTACAACTTTTTATATTTAACTGGAACAATCCAATGGTTTTTTGAGAACATCCCGTTCCCCGACATGACTGCAATGCGTCATGGGGTCGCAGAACGACGTAATTAGTCTAATTTTCACAAGCGCAATTCATCATGTAGTATGCCGCAGCGCGCACTACATAACGTTGGATCGATGTCTGCCACCGGCACACTCGCAACCCTGAAAAGCCCTGTCAGCAAGGCCTACAAGCCGTTGATCGGACCGAACCCAGCCGCCCGCAAGGGCATGTACTGGCGGACGGGTTTGTGGTTTAAATGGCCTGAGGCTTCATTGTCAAAATTGAAGAGCTGAAAAGCGAAATAGCTGAGCAGAGTGAGGCAAGCAATGACTGAACACGTTCAAGTCGGTGGCCTGCAGGTCGCCAAAGTCCTGTTCGACTTCGTGAACAACGAAGCCATTCCCGGTACCGGCCTCACCGCCGATAAGTTCTGGGCCGGTGCCGACAAGGTCATTCACGACCTGGCCCCGAAGAACAAAGCCCTACTCGCCAAACGCGATGATTTCCAGGCTCGTATCGATGGCTGGCACCAATCCCGTGCCGGTCAACCACACGACGCTGTGGCTTATAAAGCCTTCTTGCAAGACATCGGTTATCTGCTGCCAGAAGCAGCCGATTTCCAGGCAACGACGCAAAACGTCGATGACGAAATCGCCCGCATGGCCGGTCCGCAACTTGTGGTTCCGGTCATGAACGCCCGTTTCGCGCTCAACGCCTCGAACGCCCGCTGGGGTTCGCTGTATGACGCGCTCTACGGCACCGACGCCATCAGCGAAGCTGACGGCGCGGAAAAAGGCAAAGGCTACAACAAGGTTCGCGGCGACAAGGTGATTGCCTTCGCTCGCGCCTTCCTCGACGAAGCCGCGCCATTGGCAGCCGGCTCCCACGTCGATTCCACCGGCTACAAAATCGTTGACGGCAAACTGGTGGTCGCCCTTAAAGGCGGCAGCAACACCGGCCTGCGCAACGACGCTCAGCTGATCGGTTTCCACGGCGATGCGGCCGCACCGACCGCGATTCTGCTGAAGAACAACGGCCTGCACTTCGAAATCCAGATCGATGCCAGCACCCCGGTCGGCCAGACCGATGCTGCCGGCGTCAAAGACATCCTGATGGAAGCCGCACTGACCACCATCATGGACTGCGAAGACTCCGTCGCCGCTGTCGATGCCGATGACAAAGTGGTGATCTACCGCAACTGGCTCGGCCTGATGAAGGGCGACCTGTCGGAAGAAGTCTCCAAGGGCGGTCAGACCTTTACCCGCACCATGAACGCTGATCGCACTTACACCGGTGTCGATGGTAAAGAACTGAGCCTGCACGGTCGTTCGCTGTTGTTCGTGCGCAACGTCGGTCACCTGATGACCATCGACGCGATTCTCGACAAGGGCGGCAACGAAGTGCCGGAAGGTATCCTTGACGGTCTGGTGACCAGCCTTGCCGCGATCCACAGCCTCAATGGCAACAGCTCGCGCAAGAACAGCCGCACCGGGTCGGTCTACATCGTGAAGCCGAAAATGCACGGCCCGGAAGAAGCCGCGTTCACCAACGAGTTGTTCGGTCGCATCGAAGACGTACTCGGTCTGCCGCGCAACACGCTGAAAGTCGGGATCATGGACGAGGAGCGCCGCACCACGGTCAACCTCAAGGCCTGCATCAAGGCTGCCAGCGAGCGCGTGGTGTTCATCAACACCGGTTTCCTCGACCGTACAGGCGATGAAATCCACACCTCCATGGAAGCCGGCCCGATGGTGCGCAAGGCCGACATGAAGGCCGAGAAGTGGATCGGTGCCTACGAGAACTGGAACGTCGATATCGGTTTGAGCACCGGCCTGCAAGGTCGCGCGCAGATCGGTAAAGGCATGTGGGCGATGCCCGACCTGATGGCGGCGATGCTCGAACAGAAAATCGCCCACCCGCTGGCCGGCGCAAACACTGCCTGGGTTCCATCGCCGACCGCCGCAGCGCTGCACGCGTTGCACTACCACAAGGTCGACGTGTTCGCCCGTCAGGCCGAACTGGCCAAACGTGCCCGTGCTTCGGTGGACGACATCCTGACCATCCCATTGGCGGTGAACCCGCAATGGACCGCAGAACAGATCAAGAACGAACTGGACAACAACGCCCAGGGCATTCTCGGTTATGTGGTGCGCTGGATCGACCAGGGCGTGGGTTGCTCGAAAGTACCGGACATCAACGACATCGGCCTGATGGAAGACCGTGCGACGCTGCGGATTTCCAGCCAGCACATCGCCAACTGGCTGCGTCATGGCATCGTCACACATGACCAGGTCATGGAAAGCCTCAAGCGCATGGCGCCGGTGGTTGACCGCCAGAACGCCAACGACGCGCTGTATCGTCCGCTGGCACCGAACTTCGACAGCAACATCGCCTTCCAGGCGGCGGTCGAACTGGTGGTTGAAGGCACGAAGCAGCCAAACGGCTACACCGAGCCGGTCCTGCACCGTCGTCGCCGCGAGTTCAAGGCTGCCAATGGCCTGTAACTAGTCGCCGATGCCGGACAAAAAAAGGCCCTGATCTTTCGATCAGGGCCTTTTTATTTGCGAATGCATTCCCTTGTAGGCGTGAGCCTGCTCGCGATGGCGGTGTGTCAGTAAACTTTTATATCGCCTGACACTTCGCTATCGCGAGCAGGCTCACTCCTACAGGGGGGATGCGTGATTCAGAGAGGACTACTTAAGGCTTGATTCCCAGCTCACGCTTGACCAGTCCCAACAACATCTCGGTGTCGATAGGCTTGAGCAAGAAATCCACCACACTCAAATGCATCGCCTCAATGGCGTCTTTCACGTCAGCGTCGCCGGAAACGATGATGATGGGCAAGGCCGCCCGAACCGACTCTCGGACCTGACGGATAAGGTCCAGGCCATCGACATTGCCCATACGCAAATCAGTGATCACCAGACCGATTGAAGGCTTTCTCACTTCGTCTTCCGCAACCAGCAACTTGAGTGCGCTTTCACCACTGGCAGCGGTGATGCAGCGAATACCGTCCAACGCAAGAATCTCCGACAACAACTCACGCGCGTCTTTATCGTCGTCAACGATCAGCACCCGCTGCGCCGGCAAATCGGGTTCGAGCATGACGGCACTCAGCGCCTCGCGCTCGGCATCACTCAAAATATCGTGGTCGGACATGGCGTTCTCTACGTTTTCAATGCAATCCCCTAGCTCAATCGTCAGACACCGCTAAGCAGACCATCAATGTGCACTTCGTCGGAAAGTATTTCTATAGCCAATGTAGGAGGTTTTTCCCACATTTGCGTCAGACATTTCCTAACTTCCGACACCTGCATGGCCTACCTAGACTTACGTCCAATGGGCACCCCGCACGCAGGGGCGGACGATGACAGCGTCATCCGACAACAACAATTCAAAAAAGACTGCGGTAATGGTTATGAGTAAAACGGACGCCTTCACACAGGCAGGGAAAACCGCCGTATTGCAAAACATCCAGGGCACTTTGCAATTCCTTCAGCGGTTCCCGCCCTTCAATCAGATGGAACACGCTCACCTGGCGTACCTGGTTGAACAATGCCAGCTGCGTTTTTATGCCCCCGGCGACAGCATTATCAAGCCCGCCGATGGCCCGGTTGAATACTTCTACATCGTCAAACAGGGCCGCGTCGTCGGTGAGCGCCCGCACACGGCCAAAGGCGGCACCGAAACCACGTTCGAAATCACCACCGGCGAGTGCTTCCCCCTCGCCGCGTTGTTGGGTGAACGTGCGACCCGCACCGAACACCTCGCCGCCGAAGACACCTTTTGCCTTCAGCTAAACAAGCTGGCGTTCATCAAACTGTTCGCGCTTTCCAGCACCTTTCGCGACTTTGCCCTGCGCGGCGTCAGCAGTCTGCTGGATCAGGTCAACCAGCAAGTCCAGCAAAAAGCCGTGGAAACCCTCGGCACGCAGTACTCGCTGAACACACGCCTGG
The DNA here is from genome assembly GCF_054668435.1 of Pseudomonas sp. S2_B07. Classification (NCBI taxonomy): domain Bacteria; kingdom Pseudomonadati; phylum Pseudomonadota; class Gammaproteobacteria; order Pseudomonadales; family Pseudomonadaceae; genus Pseudomonas; species Pseudomonas sp. S2_B07. The sequence continues at coordinate 4,161,731 of NZ_CP162769.1, read as the reverse complement.
GCGAATTGGCCATGCGCCACCCGGTGACCTGCAGCCCGGCGACGCCGCTGCGTGAAGCGGTGACGCTGATGCACGAGCAACAGGTCGGCAGCATCGTCGTGGTCGATGAACACAAAGCCCCGCTGGGAATCTTCACCCTGCGCGACCTGCGCCATGTGGTGGCGGCCGGTACCAATGACTTCAATGAAACGATCGAGCGGCACATGACCCAGGCGCCGTTTTTCCTGTCGCCGGACCACAGCGCTTTCGACGCGGCCATCGCCATGACCGAGCGGCACATCGCTCACGTCTGCCTGGTGAAAGATCAGCGCCTGTGCGGCGTGGTCTCGGAACGTGACCTGTTTTCCCTGCAACGGGTGGATCTGGTACACCTGGCACGGACGATTCGCAGCGCCCAGCGCATCGAAAACCTGGTGCTGATGCGTGGCGAGATCGGCCAACTGGTCGAGCGCATGCTGGCTCACGGCGCCTCGTCGACGCAGATCACCCACATTATTACGCTGCTCAACGACCACACCGTGTGCCGGGTGATCGAGCTGACCCTCGCCGATAAAGGTGACCCCGGTGTGCCGTTCAGTTGGTTGTGCTTCGGCAGCGAAGGCCGCCGTGAGCAAACGCTGCATACCGATCAGGACAACGGCATTCTGTTCGAGGCCCGAGACGCCGCGCACGCTGCCGAGATTCGCGGCAAGCTGTTGCCTATTGCCCAGCAGATCAACCAGAGCCTGGCGCTCTGCGGCTTCACGCTGTGTAAGGGCAACATCATGGCTGGCAACCCGGAGTTGTGCTTGTCGCGGGCCGAATGGGCGCGACGGTTTGCGGCGTTTATCCGCGAGGCGACGCCGGAGAACCTGCTGGGCTCGAGCATCTATTTCGACCTGCGCGTGGTCTGGGGCGACGAACAAGGGTGCGAGCAACTGCGTCGCGGGATCCTCGAGCAGGTCGCCGATAACCGGCTGTTCCAGCGGATGCTGGCCGAGAACGCCTTGCGCAATCGTCCGCCCGTGGGGCGTTTCCGTGAGTTCGTACTGGCGCGCAAGAACGGTGAAAAAGCCACGCTGGACCTCAAGGTGCAGGGCCTGACACCATTCGTCGATGGCGCACGGTTGCTGGCATTGGCCCACGGGATCGAGACCAACAATACCCTGGAGCGTTTTCGCCAACTGGTGGCCAAGGAAATCATTCAGCCGCTGGACGGTGCCGCCTATGAAGAGGCGTACCACTTCATTCAGCAAACCCGTATGCAGCAACATCAGCTGCAAACGCGGGAGAACTTGCCCTACTCCAACCGGGTCGATCCGGACAGCCTCAATCATCTGGACCGGCGGATCCTGCGGGAATCCCTGCGCCAGGCGCAACGCCTGCAAAGCAGCCTGGCCCTGCGGTATCAGCTATGAGCCTGTTTTCATGGCTGCGCCCGGCCACGCCGCTGCTGACGGAGGAGTTGCAGCAACGACTCAAGCGCTTGCCATCGGTGACCGAGCTGGGTGAATGCAGCCTGCGTGAACAGCGCTGGGTGGTGCTCGACCTGGAAACCACCGGGCTCAACCTGAACAAAGATCGGGTGTTGTCCATTGGTGCCGTGGTGATCGAGGACGGCGCCATCGACTTCAGCCAGCAGTTCGAACGCACGCTGCAGTGCGCCGACCTGAAGCTCGCGCCCAGCATGCTGATTCATGGCCTCGGCCCCAGCGCCATTGCGGCCGGCAGCGATCCGGCGCAAGCCTTGCTCGACTTCATGGAGTTCCTCGGCGACAGCCCGGTGTTGGCGTTTCATGCGCCGTTCGATCAGCACATGCTGGGCCGCGCGCTGAAAGACCACTTGGGCTACAAGTTGACTCATCCGTTTCTGGACGTGGCAGACATCGCCCCGCTGCTGTGCCCTCAGGCGCACATTCGCGAGGCCGGTCTGGATGAGTGGATCGACTGGTTCAAACTGGAAGTGTTCGAGCGACATAACGCCAGTGCCGACGCGTTGGCGACGGCTGAGTTGGCGTTGATCCTGTTTAGCCGGGCGCGGCAACAGCAGATTCATAGTCCGTTGAACTTGCAGCAGCGGTTGAGTCAGTGGAAACGCCGGCAACATGCGCCGTCCTTTTAACTATGCAGTGACTTTTCTGGTCTCATCGCGAGCAAGCTCGCTCCCACAGGGATACTCGGTCACCTGTGGGAGCGTGGCTTGCCCGCGATGAACGATAACGCGGTCGAACTGCATGCCTACCGCCACAATTCGCCCGACCAGCGCCAATTGCTTACCTTCCCCGCCTCTGCCACAATCGCGAACAATTCTCGTTAGTTAACACTTCCCAATCGGTGATGCTGCGTGTCGTCAATCCAAAGCCCCCACAGTGAGCTCGTTGGTGCGTTATATCGCGACCACCGCGGTTGGCTATTGGCCTGGCTGCGACGTAACGTGGCGTGCCCGCAGCGTGCCGAAGACCTGAGCCAGGACACCTTTGTACGGTTACTGGGCCGCGATGAGCTGAAAGAACCTCGCGAGCCGCGGGCGTTTCTGGTGGCGATTGCCAAAGGCCTGCTGTTCGACTACTTCCGCCGCGCCGCGCTGGAACAGGCCTACCTCACCGAACTGATGCTGATCCCCGAAGGCGAACAACCGTCGATCGAGGAGCAGCAGTTAATCCTCGAAGACCTCAAAGCCATTGACCGTTTGCTGGGTCAGCTGTCGAGCAAGGCTCGCGCCGCGTTTCTCTATAACCGCCTCGACGGCCTCACCCATGCCGAAATCGCCGAACGACTGGGCGTCTCGGTGCCGCGTGTCCGGCAATACCTGGCCCAGGGGATTCGTCAGTGCTACATCGCGTTGTACGGTGAACCGGTATGAGCCCGGTCAGTTCCAAACCCGTGTCGGCCAAGGTGCTGGATGCAGCGATTGCCTGGCAATTGTCCCTCGACTCCGGCAGCCCGGTGGAGCGCGAAGCGTTCAGCCAGTGGCACGCAGCCCACGAGGAACATGCCCGCGCCTGGCGCCAGTTGGGCATGCTCGACCAGCGTTTCAGCGTCGCCAACGGCCCGGCCCGTACGGCATTGCTGCAATCACGTGAAAGCATTCGCCGCCGCGTGCGCAAACTGGGCAGCGGCGTGGCCAGTGTTATCGCAGTGATCGGGCTGGCCTTGTTTGCCGGTGAGCGTTATCTGCCCCTCGACTACTGGCTGGCCGACCAGCGCACCGCCACGGGCGAGCAGCGCACCCTGCGCCTGGCGGATGGCACGCTGCTCAACCTCAACACCCACAGTGCCGTGGACATCCGTTTTGATGAGAAGCGGCGGCGGATCATCCTTCAGGAAGGCGAAATCCTCGTCGAAACCGGTCATGGCGATGCCCGACCGTTTATCGTCGAAACCCGCGAAGGTAGCATGCGCGCCCTCGGGACGTTGTTCCTGGTCAAGCGCGAGGAAGAAGGCACACGTCTGAGCGTGTTGAAGTCCGCTGTCGCCGCGCATCCCGAGTCGAGCGCTGAAGAACAGATTCTGCAAGAAGGTCAGCAAGTGCTGATGCGCAGCAATGGCCTGGGACCGATTGTCGCCGTGAATGCCGGCGCCGATGCGTGGACTCGCGGCATGCTGGTGGTCGATAACGCGCGCCTGAAAGACCTGGTGCACGAACTCGGCCGGTATCGGCCCGGGCACCTGGGGGTTGCACCCGAGATTGCCGACCTGCGGATCACCGGCAGCTTCCCGCTGCACGACACCGATAAAGCCTTGAGCGCCCTGTTGCCGACCCTGCCGGTGCAGATCGAACAGCACACGCCGTGGTGGGTGACGGTGGCGAAGGCTGACGCCCGGCCTTAAGTGATGATCGCTCCACACTCTGCGTGGGAACGATCATGTCGACAGATCAGCACCCGATTTCTGAATCGAAATTATTTTCATCCAGCCCTATCACTTTTCAATTCTCGTCCGGCACCTAAGCAATTGAGAAATGTTTCCATTCAGGAGCCGCCGTATGTCCCGTTCGCTGAACACCTTGTTGCGCCCCAGTCTGCTGGCAATTGCCATTGCCCTTTGCGCCCCTCTGGCCAGCACTCAGCTGATCGCCGCTGAACAGGCCTCCAGTGTTCACGCCTACAACCTGCCGGCCGCGCCATTGGCCAGCACCCTGAACCAGATCGCCAGCCAGGCCGGCCTGGCGCTGTCGCTGAATCCATCCCTGGCCGCAGGCAAGACCTCGGCGCCGGTGAAGGGGCAGTTCGACGCGGCCGCCGCCCTGCGTGAAGCCTTGCGCGGCACCGGTCTGCAACTGGAACAGAGCAGCGCCGGCACGTACAGCCTGGTCGCCATTCCCGAGGGCACACTGGCCCTGCCGGAAACCGCGGTCATTGGTGTGGAAAATACCGAAAGCGCCTGGGGCCCGGTAGACGGCTACCTCGCCAAACGCACCGCCGCTGGCACCAAGACCGATACCGCGCTGGTCGAAGCACCGCGCTCGATTTCCGTCGTGACTCGCGAGCAAATGGACGACCGCAACGTCCAGAACCTCGATGACGCCGTACGCTACATGCCCGGCACCACCGCCAGTAGCTACGGCAGCGACACCCGCGCCGACTGGTTGCGCGTGCGTGGTTTCGAACCGACCCAGTTCCTCGACGGCCTGCCCCTGCCTAAAGGCGTGTACGCCAACCCGAAACAGGAAACCTGGAACCTCGATCGCCTCGCCGTGCTGCGCGGCCCGGCGTCTTCAGTGTACGGCCAGACCCCGCCGGGCGGCCTGCTTGACATGGTCAGCCGCCGCCCATCAGCGGTGGATAGCCACGAGATCGAGGTGCAATACGGCAGCGACAACCATCGCCAGATCAACTTCGCCAGCACCGGCAAGATCGATGACGAAGGCCAGTTTCTCTACGGATTGAGCGGCGTGGTGCGCGACAGCGATACGCAGATCGACCACGTCGAGAACAAGCGCTACAACATCGCACCGAGCCTGACCTGGAACATCGACGAAGACACCCGGTTCACCCTGCTGACCCAGTTCACCCGTGACGATACCGGCATCACCAGCCAGTTCCTGCCGGTGCAAGGCACCAAAATCGACATGCCGTTCGGCGATATTTCCCATCACAAGAACCTCGGTGATCCGGACTGGGAATACTACGACCGCACCTACTACGCGCTGGGCTATGCGTTCGAACATCGTCTGAACGACGTGTGGCAATTCCGGCAGAACCTGCGTTACACCAAGTCGGACCTGTCGTTCCAGGCCGTCACCGTTGGCTCGTATCCGTTCACCCAGGTGGATGACGCCGGCAACGTGGGCCGCTCCACCACCAGCGTCGAAGAAGACATCAGCCAGTTCGCCGTGGACAACAACTTCCAGGCCGACTTCGCCACCGGCGAAGTGAATCACACCGTGCTGCTGGGTCTCGACCACCAGCGCAGCAACACCAACTACCTCTCCATTTTCGGCAGCGCACCGCCGATCAACGTCAACAACCCGATCCATGGCTTGCCGATCGAGCGTCCGGACCGTTCCACCGCGTTCTACGACTATGACCAGAAGACCTACCAGACCGGCCTGTACGTGCAGGACCAAATGGCCCTCGATCAATGGCGCCTGACCCTCGGCGGCCGTGAAGACTGGGTGCACACCGGCACCAAGTTCTTCAACAAGGGCGATGCCACCAACACCGAGCGCGACAAGAATTTCAGCGGCAACGCGGCGATCAGCTATGTGTTTGATTCGGGCTTTGTGCCGTACCTGTCGTACGCCGAATCCTTCCAGCCGACCACCGGTGCAGCGGCCTCGTCCACTGAATCGTTCAAACCCACCGAAGGCAAACAGTGGGAACTGGGCATCAAGTACCAGCCGCCCGGCAGCAATACCCTGCTGACCGCTGCAATCTACGACCTGACCCAGAAAAACGTCTCCGTCACCACCACCGTCGGCGCCACGCCAATCACCAGCCAGACCGGTGAAGTCAAAGTCAAAGGCCTGGAACTGGAAGCAGTTTCCGACGTGACCGAAAACCTCAAGCTCATCGCCGCGTACACCCTGGCCAAATCCGAAGTGCAGGATGGCGACTTCAAAGGCAATCGCCTGCAGCTGATGCCTAACCAACAGGCCTCGCTGTGGACTGACTACACCTGGCACAACGGCGTGCTGGACGGCTTCGGCGTAGGCGCTGGCGTTCGCTACACCGGCAATACCTACGGTGACCAGGCCAACACCGAACTGGGCAAGGCAGATGCCTACACCGTGTTCGACGCCGCCGTTCATTACGACCTCGGCCGCCTGGACAACACCCTGAAAGGTGCGTCCCTGGCGCTGAACGCCACCAACCTGTTCGACAAGGACTACATCTCGACTTGTGACAGTTTCTACTGCTACTACGGTGACCAGCGCAGCGTCGTCGCCAGTGCAACCTACAAGTGGTAATCGTCTGACCTGACATGCCCCACAACCAGGCCGTCCTCTTCAGGACGGCTTTGGTATTTCTGAAGGCCTGGAAATGAAAAGTAAAACAATTCGCCGCTGGTCCTTCGTCCACACCTGGACCAGCCTGATCTGCACGGTCTTGCTGCTGATGCTGGCATTGACCGGGTTGCCGTTGATCTTCCACCACGAGATCGACCATCTGCTGGGCGATGCCGCCGAGTTAAAGTCGATGCCGGCGGACACGCCGAGGCTGGACTTGCAGCAGTTGGTGCAGGCGGCTGAAAAGCACCGCCCCGGCGAAGTCATGCAGTATTTCGGTTTTGAGGACGACGAGCCCAACGGCGCCGTTACGATCATGGCGGCAACCGCCGGCACCGAGCCGAACGCCTCGCACACCTTCATGCTCGATGCCCGCACCGGTGAAGCCGTGGAAATGCCCTCGGCCAATGGCGGTTTCATGATGGTCATGCTGCGCCTGCATGTGGACATGTTTGCCGGTCTGCCGGGCAAGTTGCTGCTGGCGTTCATGGGGTTGATGTTTGTGGCGGCCATCATTTCCGGGACGGTGCTGTATTTGCCGTTTATGCGTCGTTTGAAGTTCGCCACCGTGCGCCAGGACAAATCCACCCGCCTGCGTTGGCTGGATCTGCACAACCTGATTGGTGTGGTCACACTGACCTGGGCGCTGGTCGTCGGCGTCACCGGCGTGATCAGCGCCTGTGCCGACCTGCTGATTGCTGCCTGGCGCAACGACAGCCTGACCGCGATGGTCGCGCCGTACCGCGACGCGCCACCACTGACGCACCTCGCACCGGCGAGCCGTCTACTCGACATTGCCACGGAGGTGGCACCGGACATGACGCCCGATTTCATCGCCTTCCCTGGCACGCGGTTTTCCAGCGAACACCATTACGCGGTGTTCATGAAAGGCAGCACCCACCTGACATCGCATTTGCTGACACCGGTGCTGATCGACGCCAGTACCCTGCAAGTCACCGCGGTGGCTGAAAGACCGTGGTACATGGACGCCATGGGCATGTCGCAGCCCCTGCACTTTGGCGACTACGGCGGCCTGCCGATGAAGATCCTGTGGGCGACCCTCGACGTGCTGACCATCCTCGTGCTCGGCAGCGGGGTTTACCTGTGGGTGGTGCGGCGCAAAGCGGCAAAACCTGTGCTCGAACCTGCCGAGGCTCATGCATGAAGCGCAGGCAATCGAACTTCTGGAAGGTCTTCGGCACGCCCGCGTTCATCGCCTTGCTCAGCGCCGCCGGATTGTTCGCCGCGCTGTTGGGTGATGGCGTGTGGGACGCCCTGAGCTGGCTCGGCCTGGGCGTGCCCGCCTTCTTTGCCCTGCGCGGCCTGCTGCAACGCCACTGAACTATGTAGGAGCGAGCTTGAGCTATCGGGTCAACGCGCTATGCTGCCCGACACTGCCACCGACCGAGACGTTGCCATGTCCGCCCCCAGCATGACCCTGTACCACAACTCGCTATCGCCCTTCGTTCGTAAAGTCATGGTGCTGCTGCACGAGACCGGTCAGACCGGCCGCGTGGCGTTGCAGGACTGTGTGCTCACGCCGGTCAACCCGGACCAGTCACTCAACGAAGACAACCCGCTGGGCAAAATTCCCGCCCTGCGCCTGGCCGACGGCAGTGTCATCCATGACAGCCGGGTGATCCTCGATTACCTCGATCACCAGCACGTCGGCAACCCGCTGATTCCGCGCGAAGGCTCGGCCCGCTGGCGGCGCCTGACCCTGGCCTCCCTGGCCGACGGGATCATGGACGCGTCGGTGTTGGTTCGTTACGAAATGGTCCTGCGCGACCCGCAGAAGCACTGGGACGAGTATCTGGATGCCCAGCGCGACAAGATTCGTCGCGGGTTGGCATTGCTCGAAAAAGACGCGATTGCCGAGCTGACCAGCCATTTCGATGTGGCGGCGATCAGCGTGGCCTGTGCGCTGGGCTACATCGACTTGCGCCATCCGGATCTGGAATGGCGCGAGGCGAATCCGCAGTTGGCGGCGTGGTATTTCGAGGTAAGTCAGCGGCCTTCGATGTTGGCGACGATGCCTAAGGTTTAGATTTTCGCTGACTGCACTGGCCTCATCGCGAGCAAGCTCGCTCCCACATTTGTTCTTTGGTGTGCGCAGATTTTGTGTTAACTGGAGATCCCCTGTGGGAGCGAGCTTGCTCGCGATGGCACCACACCGAATCCACCGGAAACAGCTCAAAAATCAGCGTCGCCAATACCTCCCCTTCACGCTGATCCTCACGCAACCCAATCGACCGGCTCATTCCACCGCCCCCAGATCAAACACCATCGGCTTGGCGCTTTTCTGCCCGATCCCGTACCAGTCCAGCTTGCGGGTCAGCACCATGAACACCCCGAGCAACCCGAACAGCAACAACGAGCCCATCAGCAACGCGTAATCCTCGGCACTCAGCAAGCCATAGAGCAAGCCGTACAACGCCGCCAACCCCGCCGAAAAACTCAAGCCATGGCGCACGCTGCGCAGCACATGGCAGACATAGAACCCGATCAACAACACACAGCCCGCCGACGACAACAGATACGCCAGGGCAAAACCAATGTGCTCGGACAGCGACAGCAACAACAGATAGAAGAACGCCAAAGCCACGCCGACCAACGCGTATTGCACCGGGTGCACCGCCAGGCTTTTCAGCACTTCGAACAGGAAGAACCCAGCGAAGGTCAGGACGATAAACAGCAAGGCGTATTTGATCGCCCGATCACTCTTCAGATATTGATCCACCGGATCGATAAAGCTCACGCCGAAACTGCGCCCGTTGTACGCCTCGCAACCACCGCCGGACACACAACTGCTCAGCGCTTCTTGCAGGTTGGTGGAGAAAAACGAGGTCTGCCAGTTGGCCGTAAAACCTTGATCGGTGACTTCACGCTGGGCCGGCAGGTAGTTGCCGATGAAGCTCGGATGCGGCCAGTTCGCGCTCAGCGAGACTTTGCTGGTCTTGCCCACCGGCAAAATTTGCAACTGCCCGGTGCCCTGCAACCGCAGGTCAAAACCGAAGGCCAGTTCCGTGACTTGTTTTGTGTCCAGCGCCGGCAGGGTTACGTGTACGCCTTCACCCAGCCAACCCACCTGACTGCCCGGAACGAAGTCCAGCGTCTGGCCATTCAGGTCCAGCTTCAACGCATTTTCGATGCCACGAATGTCGCTGATACCCACCGCCAGGAACGGCTGGTCGAACCGGTAATCCGCGAAGTCTTCCTTGATGCCCCATTGCGCCGGCACCGAGAAATGCCCGCTGATGTGGTTTTCCGCGTGGAACAGGCGCGCCTCGTAAATGCCTCGCGAGCGCAGCTCGGTCTGGATCTGGCCATCGAGCTCGAAACGCTCTGGCAGGAAGTACAAACGACCGCGCTCTTCGCCGATGTCCTGGTAGCGCTGGTTGGTTTTCTCGTTGAGCTTCCAGGTGCGCACCACTTTGCGATACGGCACCACCATCAGCGGGCCGCTCAGTTGCTGGCTGAAACTTGCGCTGCGGGCGATGTCTTCGAGTACACCGTCACGCCGTTGCTGGCGGTCCTGGATGAGGCCGTTGATCATCAAGAGCGGAATCAGTAGCAACAAAATCAGAAGGGCAATGGCCCCGAGTTTTAGGGTCAGGCTGCGGTTCATGGGACTCTCCCTGTTTGGATGGGGAGAGTCTGGGAGGGCTGTGTGGGGGATTTATGGGGGGAATGTGGAGATTATGTGGAGACTGCACCGCCCCCTGTGGGAGCGAGCCTGCTCGCGATGGCAACGACTCGGTCCTAAACCAGGCGCAACCTGACCTCAACACCACCTTCGACATTGCCAATGCTCAATGTCCCGCCATGCAACTGGACCACTTCTTCGACAAAATTAAGCCCCAGCCCAGTGCTTTTGCGACCACTGTCCGGACGCGGCAATGAGTAAAACCGCTCGCTCAGACGCGGCAAGGCATAGTCAGGAATCGCCTCCGCCTGGTTAAACAGCCTGAACTCAATCTGCTCCCCAATTCGCTCGGCGCTAAAACGCAGCACACCCTGAACCGGGGTGAAATCCAGCGCATTCTCCAACAAATTCCCCAACGCCTGACGCAACAGAAACGGCTCACCGGTTAGCGTCAGGTCCGCCGAAATCCGTTGCTCCACACGCAACTGCTTACCCTCGATCCGAGCCGCCTGAGCCTTCAACACTTCATCCACCAACCCGGCCAACGGCACCGCTACCCGTTCCTCCAGACCTTGCCGCTGTTCGACTTGAGCCAGGTTCAGCAGCCGCTCAATCAACTGCTGCATCCGCACACTTTCGCTATCGATATTGCTGACGAACCGCTGCTGCTGCGCCAACGGCATCTCGCCTTGCAGCAATTCCGCCGCCCCGCGAATCGCCGCCAACGGGCTCTTCAACTCATGGGTCAGCGTGTGCACATAACGCTCGACGTAGGCCTTGCCTTCGAGCTGCGTGCGCATGTGCTCCACCGCTGTCGCCAGTTGCTCCAGCTCACCGCCGCGATAATGCGGCACCTCGACCCGACGGCCGTCACTCACCGCTTGCGCATACGCGGTCAACCGGCGCAGTGCCGCGCTCAACCACCATGACAACAACGCTCCGAACAACAGACCAAGACCGATCAACCCGGCGCCATAGGCCAGCAATCTTCGTTCGGTGCGATCGACGTAAGGCTGCAACGAGCTGTTGGGCTTGGCCACGGTGACCACGCCGATGATCTGGCCGTTGTCGCGGATCGGTGCACCGACGTGCATCACCGAAGAGTGGGCGTCGTTCGGGTCGCTACGCGTGGAGCGAGCGCCGTATTCGCCGCGCAGGGTCAGGTAAACGTCATTCCAGCGCGAGTAATCCTGCCCCACCGCCGCCCCGCTGGAGTCCAGCACCACGATGCCTTTGGCGTCGGTGACGTAGATGCGGTGATTGACCTGATTCTTCGACAAGCCCCAGATGCTGGCTTTCGGTTGCCGCTCGCCGTAGGCCTTGAGCAACTCGGGCCAGCGATTCTGGTTGAGGGTCCCGGCCTTGAAGTCGTCGCGCAGGATTTCGGCCATCAGGTTGGCCGTGTCGACCAGGGTTTCTTCGGTGGACTGGCGCACACCGGGGCGGATTTCTTCCATCACGGTGTTGAGCACGAAGTAACCGGTCAGGCCGATGAACAACACATAGACCAGAAAAATCCGGATCCCCAGCGGCATCAGCTGTGCCCCGGGCTGTAGCTGTAGCCGAGGCCGCGATGGGTCTGGATCGGCTCCGCGTCTGCCCGTACCAGACGCAATTTGGCGCGCACGCTCTTGATGTGGCTGTCGATGCTGCGCTCGTAACCGGCATCGGCGGCGATGCCCCGCGCATCCAGCAATTGCTCGCGACTGAACACCCGCTCGGGTTGTTCCAGCAGGCATTGCAGCAGGCGGAATTCGTGACGGGTCAGGCTCAGCGGCTGACCGCGATAATTGATTTGCACCCGTTCGTTGTCGATCCGAAACAACGCCGATGAGGATTCGGCCACCGTCCTTGGCGCCATGCGTTTGAGAATGGCCCGGACCCGCGCGGCGACTTCCCGCGGGCTGAACGGCTTGACCACGTAATCGTCGGCACCGATTTCCAGGCCGACCACACGATCGATTTCGGCATCGCGGGCACTGAGAAAAATCACCGGCACTTCGCTGAAACGGCGCAATTGCTTGCAGGTCTCGAAGCCGCTGATGTCGGGCAAACCAATGTCGAGAATGATCAAATCGGCTGGCATGGCACGCTGATGATCCAGCGCTGCCGCGCCCAGGCTCAGCCAGGTCGTGGTGAAGCCTTCACCCTGTAACGCGAAAACCAGGGTGTCGGCAATCGCCGCTTCGTCTTCGACAATCAAGATATGAGGCATGGCGTCCTGGCCCGGTTATGAAGTGGGCGAACGGTGCCCCAAGGCTCACGTCACGTCAATGAGACCACTTGAATTCAGCAATCGGGTTTGTCGGCGGTAAAACGGCGTGCCGGGTTCACCGCCGCGCCGAATTCACGCAAGGCTTTGGCGCCGATCAGCAAAGGGTAGTTGAAGCTGCTGCGGTCGGTCAGGTTGACCTCGACGGTGCGCTTGACGTTGCCCAGGCACAGCTCCAGATCGACCACCGGACGCTTGGTGGGCTCGGTCGCCTCCTTGTCATCGTCCTCTTCTTCGGAACGGGTCTTGATCTTGCTGATCCGCGCGACCTTGTGTTCGTAGACCTTGTTGCTGGCGTCCTTGGTGGCAAGGCGAAAACGTACCCAGTCTTCGCCGTCGCGGGTGAAGGTTTCGATGTCCTTGGCCGACAGCGACGCGGTCAGGGCACCGGTGTCCATCTTGGCCTTGAGCACTTCGCCGCCGATTTCCGGCAGCGCGATGTATTCGTAACGCCCGTACAGGGTCGGCTCGGCGGCCAGGACTGGCAGGGCCACCAGGGAAAGCAGTGCGAGGATCGATTTCACGTAATGGGCATCCATAAGGAGTGGGCAGCGGGATTTTAGACCGTTGTCGAGTAGATCGTTCCCACGCTCTGCGTGGGAGCGAGCGTGTCGCAAGATTAACGCCCCAAAGGTGAAACATTCGTCACCCCCGATTTGGCCTCCCGCCCGAAGCTGCTTATCATGGCGCGCCCACATGATCCCAAGAGTTACTTATGCGCCGCCTGCTCACCGGCTGTTTCGTCACCCTGCTGCTGTTGCTCAACACCCTGGTCCTGATCGGGCCGCTGATGGTGTTTGCCCTGCTCAAACTGGTCCTGCCCGGTCGCTATCGCGACTACGCCTCATGGGCCGTGATGTGGATCGCCGAGACCTGGGCCGAGATCGACAAACTGATCTTCCGTCTATGCATCCCGACCCGCTGGGACATCCGCGGCGGCGAAGGCCTGCGCGTCGACACGTCTTACCTGGTGATCAGCAACCATCAATCCTGGGTTGATATCCCGGCGTTGATCCAGACCCTCAACCGGCGCACGCCGTTCTTCAAGTTCTTCCTCAAGAAAGAGCTGATCTGGGTGCCGTTCCTGGGGCTGGCATGGTGGGCGCTGGATTACCCGTTCATGAAGCGTTACACCAAGGCCTACCTGGCCAGGCACCCGGAGTTGGCCGGCAAGGATCTGGAGATCACCAAAGCGGCGTGCGAGCTGTTCAAGCGTCAGCCGGTGACGGTGGTCAACTACCTCGAAGGCACTCGCTACACCGCCGCGAAAAGCGCCCAGCAGCAATCACCCTTCACTCACCTGCTTCGGCCCAAGGCAGGCGGCGTGGCGTTTGTGCTGGCGGCATTGGGCGAACAGCTGGATGCCGTGCTCGATGTGACGGTGGTGTATCCGCAACAGGCGATTCCGGGGTTCTGGGATTTGATCAGCGGTAATGTGCCGAGGGTCATCATCGACATCAAGACCCGCGAACTAGACCCCGCGCTGTGGCAAGGCGATTACGAAAACGATCCGCTGTTTCGCGAAAAAATCCAGAACTGGGTCAACCAGCTCTGGATCGAAAAAGACCAGCGTATCGACGCATTGCGCGCCGAGCGCCGTTGAATCAACTGCCGGTGCCAGCGCCCCAGATCCCGCCCAGGCTTTCCAGCAACGAGCCACCAACGCCCTGCTGACCGAGGTATTGCAACAGCACCGGGGCAAACTGGCCGATCATGCCGCTGTCCATGCCCAACTCGCTAAAAGCGTTGTTCAGATCATTGGTGTTCTTCACGGCACCCAAGGCATTGTCCAGACCGGCCGCCTTGCCGGAAGACCCAAGCAGGCCGGCCAGCGCGCCCAGCTCACCGCCGCCGGACAACTTGTCGATGCCCGGAACGCTTTTGGCCAGTTCCGAGTAATCGGTCGAGCTCAACTGATTCTTCGCCAGCCCCAGCATCGCCCCAGTCCCGCCGACGGCCTGTTGAGGTGTCACGTTCAATTGGCTGAGCGCGCTCAACAAACCGGCCGTTTCTGAAGTCGGCGCCGCGGCGGCGGCTGTATTACCGCCCTGCATGCTTGAGGCCGCTTTAGTCACGTCGTCCAGGCTGAACCCGGCGAAGACCGGGCTGGCCGCAAGGGTCATCAGCGAAGCCAGTGCCAAACCGCGTGAAATCTTCATCCAGACATCCTCTTGTGCCATGAAAACCGCCTGTGAGCGGACGGGAAAACTGCCGGTTTGACCGGGGTTTTGGCGGTGTTGTTCCTGCTGGCGTTGCCATTTTTTTCGCTGTAACTAAGCAAGACCAGTAGCAATGAAAACATCAATGTCTGTCTCAAATTATAAAAAGGTTATTTATTACGCCGAACCTTCATAAAAAACTGTTAGATCTGACAGTAGCCAACCACCATCGCACAACTTAATCTCCCAGTTGCAGGGGATACCGTAACGTATAACATCGTCCCAGGTGATAACGGCCGGTACTACGCGACAAACATTCAAATAGTTAGACGCAAAAAACCCAATTAACTTGAGTTAGCTCTGACAGTCGGCACTTAGCTACCTGCCTATAACTTCACAACTCCACAGCACTCAACATTACTTGTGTGCCGCATGGACATTAAACACACAAGGATAGCGTTTTGCGCACAACTATTATTTCAAGCACCTTTGCGATTCTGACCATCAGCAACTTCGCCTACGCAGACACCTGTCCTGATCCATCAACTTTCAAACAGGCAGACAACGTTTTTACCGCAAAAGACAAGTCGGGCCGGATCTGGAAAGGTGAGTACTGGCAGACCGAAGCCCCCTCTTTCAGCTTCGAAAGCGCGGCCTACATCACCGAAGACGAAGGCGAGGACGGCCTCCCCATGACCGTCAGTCAAATGAGCTGTCGCTACGGGAAAATAGCGATGGTTCTCGATAATGTGAAAGATTGGAAGCCAGCACCTGGAGTTTGGGACAAATCAAATCACTGCACGAAGTCCATCAGCGAGTGCTCATTCAACAGCAGCAATAAATAAAAAAGGGCGACATCTCTGTCGCCCTTCTCCCGTCTTGCGTAACGCTTACGCCGCGCTGAACAGTTTGTGCGGATCGATCACAAACTTCTTCGGCACGCCCGCATCGAACTCGCCGTAACCACGTGGCGCGTCATCCAGGCTGATGACTTCCACGCCAACGATGTCGGCAATGTGAATGCGGTCCCACATGATCGCCTGCATCAGTAGGCGGTTGTACTTCATCACCGGCGTCTGGCCGGTGTGGAAGCTGTGGGATTTGGCCCAGCCCAGACCAAAGCGAATGCTCAGGCTGCCCATTTTCGCGGCGGCATCTACAGCACCCGGATCTTCAGTCACATAGAGGCCTGGAATACCGATTTTACCGGCGACACGAACCACCCCCATCAGCGAGTTGAGCACGGTGGCAGGGGCCTCGTGTTTCACGCCGTCATGGCCGTGACCGCGAGCTTCGAAGCCTACGGCGTCGACAGCGCAATCCACTTCCGGCTCGCCCAGCAGCGCAGCGATTTGTTCGTGCAGCGGCGTGTCCAGGGACAGGTCGGCGATTTCAAAACCCTGTGCCTTGGCGTGCGCCAGGCGAACGGTATTGACGTCACCGATGATCACCACTGCCGCGCCCAACAGGCGAGCGGAAGCGGCGGCTGCCAGACCGACCGGACCGGCACCCGCGATGTACACGGTGCTGCCTGGGCCAACACCCGCCGTCACGGCGCCGTGGTAACCGGTGGGCAGGATGTCGGAGAGGCAGGTCAGGTCGCGGATTTTTTCCATCGCGCGATCGCGATCCGGCAGTTTCAGCAGGTTGAAGTCGGCGTACGGCACCATCGCGTATTCGGCCTGGCCGCCGGTCCAGTCGCCCATATCGACATAACCATAAGCACCGCCCGGACGGGCCGGGTTGACGCTGAGGCAGACACCGGTGTGCATCTCTTTGCAGGAACGGCAGCGCCCGCAAGCGACGTTGAACGGTACGGACACCAGATCGCCGATTTGCAGGTTTTCGACGTCGCTGCCCTTCTCGATGACTTCGCCGGTGATCTCGTGGCCGAGCACCAGACCGGTCTGAGCGGTGGTACGGCCGCGCACCATGTGCTGGTCGGAACCACAGATGTTGGTGGAAACCACACGCAGGATGACAGCGTGATTAATCTTCCTGCCGCGCGGGTCCTGCATTTTCGGATAGTCGATTTTCTGTATTTCGACTTTGCCATTGCCGAGATACACCACACCACGATTGCCAGACATGCTTTCACCTCGCTGTTGTTTTTATGTAGCGGTCGCGTCGCCATGGAGCGGCGGCGCGTTGATTGCTCGGGTTATTGCCTGTGTGTCTTTGCTTTGTCTGTTGGGGCCTCATCGCGGGCAAGCCCGCTCCCACAGTGGCAGCGGTTGACCACAAGACTTGTGAACGACACAAAACCCTGTGGGAGCGAGCTTGCTCGCGATAGCAATCTAGAGAACGACGGTGCGATTGGCGTTCAAAAATACTCGTCGTTCAATGTGATAACCCACCGCCCGCGCCAGGGTCAGCCCTTCGATATCCCGCCCCTTGGCGATCAGGTCTTCCGGGTAATGACTGTGGTCCACCGCCTCCACGCCCTGGGCAATGATCGGCCCCTCGTCCAGGTCGTTGTTGATGTAATGCGCCGTCGCGCCAACCAGTTTCACGCCCTTGTTGTAGGCCTGGTGATACGGCTTGGCGCCCTTGAAACCGGGCAGCAGGGAGTGATGGATGTTGATCGCCTTGCCGTCGAGTTTGCGGCACAGCTCTGGCGACAGGACTTGCATGTAGCGCGCAAGAATCACCAGTTCGGCGCCGGACTCTTCGATCACCTGCCATACCTGACGCTCCTGCGACGGCTTGTCGTTGGGGTCCAGCGGGAAGTGGTAGTACGGAATCTGGTGCCAGTCGGCCAGCGGCTTGAGGTCGGGGTGGTTGGAAACCACGGCGGCCACGTCCATCGACAACTGGCCGATGCGCTGGCGATAGAGCAAGTCGTTGAGGCAGTGATCGGCCTTGGAGACCATGATCACCACTTTTGGCCGGTAGTTCGGTGGTGTCAGTTCGAAGACCATGCCGAAGGCTTTGCCACGTTCTTCCAGTCCGGCGCGGAAGGCTTGCTCGTCGAAGCCTTCGGGCTGACGGAATTCCACGCGAATGAAGAAGCGGCCCGAGAGCCGGTCATCGAAGGAGTGGTGCTCGGTGACGTAGCAGCCCTGCTCGAACAGAAAGCGGGTCACCGCGTCCACGGTGCCGAGGACGCTGGGGCAGTCGGCGGTCAGAATCCATGTGTCTGGGGCGCGGCTCATAGTGCGGTGACTCCTGTTCGAAAATACCTACACGGCTGCGAAGACCTGTGGCGAGGGAGCTTGCTCCCGCTGGGTTGCGAAGCGACCCCAAAATCAGCGACCGCACTCACTCAGGAGGAATGCGGGCTCAGGTTTTACGACTGCTGCGCAGCCGAGCGGGAGCAAGCTCCCTCGCCACAGGGGAACGATCATTAAGCCTGGACGCTCAGGCCGTATTCAGCGGCCGCATCCTGCAACCACAACCACCAGTAATCCGAGAAGCTGCGGCGGATCAGCAGTTCCCAAGTGTCTTCAGCGGTATGGCGAATCACCAGTTGCGACTTGGCGAACACCGTGCCCACGGCCTTGCCCACCGGGAAGCTGTTGGGGTGCACGTCGTAGCTGGTGGATTTCATCAGCACCTGGCGCACGTTCGGGCCGCTCAGTTCGAGGATCTGCTGGCCGCCGCTGACATTGGTGATTGCAATGTGCAAGTCGCCCAGCGCTTCACGCAGTTTTTGCTCGGTGGCAAATTCTTCACCGGTCGGCACGATCAGCAGCCATTCATCCGGTCCCATCCATTGCAGGCTGGTTTCGCCTTTGATGACGACGGTCAGCGCACCCGGCAATTCGATGCCAAGCGCCTTGTGTACGCCGGCGGCAAACGCAGCATCGTGGCCATCGCCACGGATGGTCAGGTGGCCGAGGAGTTTCTTCTCACGCACGGTCACGCCGGCGTTTTTGCGGCCCTTGCCCGCCAGGCTGGCGAGGTCGGCATGATGCAGCGACGACTCGGCCTTGGCCCCGGTGGTTGGGCGTTGTTGGTAAACATTGGCTGCGGTCATAAAGCACCTTTCCTGAATTCGTTTCCCTGTGGGAGCGGGCTTGCCCGCGATGGGAGCAACTCGGTCTGCCTGAGGCACCGCGTTATCGTTCATCGCGGGCAAGCCACGCTCCCACAGGTTCTGTGGTGTCAGATGTTCTGGCGATCACCCTTAGGATCGAAGAACACCGAAGAAACAATTTCCGCCTCGATCACGCTGCCATCCGCCAGCGGTGCGAACACACGCTCACCGATACGCTTCAACCCGCCTTTCACCACGCCCATGGCAAATGAATAGCCCAGGGAGTTGTGCAAGTAGCTGGAGGTCACGTGGCCAACCATGGTCATCGGGATCGCTTGCTTGGTGTTGAACACCAGTTGCGCACCTTCCGGCAGCCATTTGGTCGGATCGATCGGCTTCAGGCCCACCAGTTGCTTGCGTTGATCACGCACGCAGTCTTCGCGGTTCATGCCACGCTGACCGATCCACGAGAACGGTTTGGTGCGACCGACGCACCAGCCCATGTTCAAGTCATCCGGCGTCATCGAGCCGTCAGTGTCCTGGCCGACAATGATGAAACCCTTCTCGGCCCGCAGAATGTGCATGGTCTCGGTGCCGTACGGCGTCAGGTTGTATGGCTTGCCGGCCTCGACGATTTTCTCGAGCACGCCCATGGCGTAGTCGGCTTGCACGTTGACTTCGTACGACAGCTCACCGGTAAACGAAATCCGGAACACCCGCGCCGGCACACCACCGACCAGACCTTCTTTCCAGGTCATGAACGGGAAGGCTTCGTTGCTCAGGTCGATGTCGGTGACGTGGCTGAGCAGCTTGCGGCTGTTCGGCCCGGACAGGGTCATGGTTGCCCAGTGATCTGTCACGGAGGTGAAGTACACCTTCAGCTCCGGCCATTCGGTCTGGTGGTAGATTTCCAGCCATTGCAGCACGCGTGCAGCGCCGCCGGTGGTGGTGGTCATCACGAAATGGTTGTCGGCGAGGCAAGCGGTGACGCCGTCGTCGAAGACCATGCCGTCTTCTTTGCACATCAGGCCGTAGCGCGCCTTGCCTACGTCGAGCTTGGTCCAGGCGTTGGTGTAGATGCGGTTGAGGAACTCACGGCAATCCGGGCCCTGGATATCGATCTTGCCCAGGGTCGACGCATCCAGCAGACCAACACTGTCGCGCACGGCTTTGCATTCGCGTTTCACTGCGGCATGAATGTCTTCACCGCTTTTCGGGAAGTACCACGGACGTTTCCACTGACCGACATCTTCAAACTCAGCGCCGTTTTTCACGTGCCAGTGATGCAGTGCGGTGTGACGGACCGGCTCGAAGATGTGCCCACAGTGACGACCGGCCACGGCGCCGAACGTCACCGGCGTGTAGTTCGGGCGGAACATGGTGGTGCCCATCTGCGGGATGGTCACGTTCAGCGAACGGGCAGCGATGGCCAGGCCGTTGACGTTGCCGAGCTTGCCCTGGTCGGTACCGAAGCCCAGTGCGGTGTAGCGTTTGACGTGCTCGACCGACTCGAAGCCTTCGCGGGTCGCCAGTTCGATGGCGGCAGCGGTGACGTCGTTTTGCAGGTCGACGAATTGCTTCGGCGCCCGTGCGGTGGCTTTTTCGTGGGGCACCTGGAACAGCGCCAGCGTTGGCTCTTCCAGACGGCTCAAGGCTTTTGGCAGTACGCCTTCGACCGTTTGGAACCCGGCTTCGGCAGCGGCGCGAGCGCCCCCTTCAAAACCGTCGGCCAGGGAATCGCCGAGGCCGTAGACACCGTTGATACCACCGACGCACACGCGTTTTTGCGGTGCTTCGCCCGGTACGAAACCGAGGATGTCTTCGCGCCAGATCGGCTTGCCACCCAAGTGCGACGCCAAGTGAACCACCGGGCTGTAACCACCGGAGCTGGCAACCAAGTCGCATTCGAGCCACTCGCCAGGACTGGTCACGGCGTGTGCTTTGACATCAATCGCCGCCACACGAGCCGCCGTCACGTGCTTGCTGCCACGGGCTTCGATCACGGCGCTGCCGGTCAGGATGCGGATGCCTTTGGCACGTGCTTCTTCAACCAAAGCGCCACGAGGATTGCTGCGGGCGTCGGCGATAGCGACGACTTGCAGGCTGGCGTCGAGCCAGTCCAGAGCAACGCGGTAGGCGTGATCGTTGTTGGTCGACAGCACCAGTTTTTTGCCCGGTGCCACGCCGTAGCGGCGCACGTAAGTCGACACAGCACCAGCAAGCATGTTGCCCGGCACGTCGTTGTTGCCGTAGACCAGCGGACGCTCGTGCGCGCCGGTCGCCAGCACGACACGTTTGGCGCGAACGCGGTGGATGCGCTGACGCACCTGGCCAATCGGAGCACGGTCGCCGAGGTGATCGGTCAGGCGCTCGTGGATGGTCAGGAAGTTGTGGTCGTGGTAACCGTTGACCGTGGCGCGCGGCAACAGCAGCACGTCCGGGGTGTCTTTCAGTTCGGCGATGACGCTGGCGATCCATTCGGCAGCAGGCTTGCCGTCGAGGCTTTCGCGGGAGTCGAGCAGGCTGCCGCCGAACTCTTCCTGCTCATCGGCGAGAATCACTCGGGCACCGCTGCGCGCAGCAGCCAGTGCAGCCGCCAGGCCAGCAGGGCCAGCGCCGACGATCAGCACGTCGCAGTGCTGGTTCATATAGTCGTAGGTGTCCGGATCGTTCTCGGTTGGCGAGCGGCCAAGACCGGCGGCTTTACGAATGTACTTCTCGTAAGTCATCCAGAACGATTGCGGGTACATGAAGGTTTTGTAGTAGAAGCCCGGTGGCATCAGCTTGCCGCCGACCTTGCCGAGAATCCCCATCATGTCGTTGTTCACGCTTGGCCAGCCGTTGGTGCTGGTGGCGACCAGGCCTTGATACAGCGCTTGTTGCGTGGCGCGTACGTTGGGGATCTGCGTGGCTTCAGTCGCGCCGATCTGCAGCACGGCGTTTGGCTCTTCAGCGCCCGCCGCGAAGATGCCGCGCGGACGGGAATACTTGAAGCTGCGACCGATGATGTCGACGCCGTTGGCCAGCAGTGCAGCGGCCAGCGAGTCGCCTTCAAAGCCTTTGTAGCTCTGGCCGTTGAAGGTGAAGTTCAGCACTTTGTTGCGGTCGATCCGTCCACCGTTGGACAGGCGATTGATCTGGCTCATACCTTAGCTCCCAGAGCCTGCGCGGCCGCTTTCGGACTTTCAGTCTTGTCGGTGAACTGCGGCTTGGTGCCGATCTTGTAGGTCTCGAGAATCTCGTAGGTCACGGTGTCGCGGGTGACGTTGAAGTACTGACGGCAACCGGCAACGTGGTCCCACAACTCGTGGTGCAGGCCGCGAGGGTTATCGCGGAAGAACATGTAGTCGCCCCACTCCTCGTCGGTGCAGGTGGTCGGGTCCAGTGGGCGCGGGATGTGCGCCTGGCCGGATGCATGGAATTCCTCTTCGGAGCGCAGTTCGCCGCAGTGAGGACAGAAGATATGCAACATGGGGATTTCTCCTGTTAGTGGGCAACCGCAGCAGCGCCGTGTTCATCGATCAACGCACCGTTGTGGAAACGGTCGATGGAGAAAGGTGCAGCCAATGGGTGCATTTCACCCTTGGCCAGACTCGCGGCAAACACGTTGCCCGAGCCAGGTGTCGCCTTGAAGCCACCGGTACCCCAACCGCAGTTGAAGAACATGTTCGGTACCGGCGTTTTCGAAATGATCGGGCAGGCATCCGGCGTGGTGTCGACGATGCCGCCCCACTGCCGGTTCATGCGGACGCGCGACAACACCGGGAACATCTCGACGATGGCCTGGATGGTGTGTTCGATCACCGGGTACGAACCGCGCTGGCCGTAGCCGTTGTAGCCGTCGATACCGGCGCCGATCACCAGGTCGCCCTTGTCGGACTGACTGATGTAACCGTGTACGGCGTTGGACATGATCACGCTGTCGATAATCGGCTTGATCGGCTCGGACACCAGCGCTTGCAGCGGGTGCGATTCGATCGGCAGACGGAAACCGGCGAGTTTGGCCATGTGCCCGGAGTTACCGGCAGTGACCACACCGACGCGCTTGGCGCCGATGAAGCCCTTGTTGGTTTCAACACCGATGCACACGCCGTTTTCCTTGCGGAAACCGATCACTTCGGTCTGCTGGATCAGGTCCACGCCCAAGGCGTCGGCGGCACGGGCAAAGCCCCAGGCCACGGCATCGTGACGGGCCACGCCGCCGCGACGCTGGACGGTCGCGCCCATCACCGGGTAGCGGGTGTTTTTCGAGCAGTCGAGGTACGGAATCTCGTCGGCTACTTGTTTGGCATCGAGCAGTTCACCGTCCACGCCGTTGAGGCGGTTGGCACTGACCCGACGCTCGGAATCACGAATGTCCTGCAGGGTGTGGCACAGGTTGTAAACGCCGCGCTGGGAGAACATCACGTTGTAGTTCAGGTCCTGGGACAGGCCTTCCCACAGTTTCATCGCGTGTTCGTACAGGTGCGCCGACTCGTCCCACAGGTAGTTGGAGCGAACGATGGTGGTGTTGCGCGCGGTGTTACCGCCGCCCAGCCAGCCTTTCTCGACCACGGCCACGTTGGTGATGCCGTGTTCCTTGGCGAGGTAGTAGGCGGTCGCCAGACCATGCCCGCCACCGCCGACGATGACTACGTCATAGACCTTTTTCGGGGTCGGCGTGCGCCACATTTTCTGCCAGTTTTCGTGATGGCTGAGGGAGTGTTTGAAGAGGCCGAAGCCCGAGTAGCGTTGCATAGTCATTTACTCCAAAACCGCGCTCAGCGATAAACCGGGAAGTCCGCGCACAGGGCCGATACTTGCTGCGCAACATTGGCCTCGACATCGGCATCGCCGAGGTTGTCGAGGATGTCGCAGATCCAGCCGGCCAACGTGACGCACTGGGTCACCTTGAAGCCGCGCGTGGTCACCGCCGGGGTGCCGATGCGCAGGCCGGAGGTGACGAACGGCGACTGTGGATCATTCGGGACAGCGTTCTTGTTCACAGTGATGTGGGCGCGACCGAGTGCTGCATCCGCGTCTTTGCCGGTGAGGCCCTGACGGATCAGGCTGACCAGGAACAGATGGTTATCGGTACCGCCGGACACTACATCGTAGCCGCGTTTGATAAACACGCCGGCCATGGCCTGGGCGTTGTCGATCACTTGTTGTTGGTAAGCCTTGAAGCTCGGCTCCAGCGCTTCCTTGAAGCACACCGCTTTACCAGCGATCACGTGCATCAGCGGGCCGCCCTGGGCACCCGGGAAAACGGCGGCGTTGAGCTTCTTCTCGATTTCTTCGTTGGCCTTGGCCAGGATCAGGCCGCCACGTGGACCGCGCAGGGTCTTGTGAGTGGTGGTAGTCACCACATCAGCGTACGGCAGCGGATTCGGGTACAGACCAGCAGCGACCAGACCGGCAACGTGCGCCATGTCGACGAACAGCAGCGCACCGACCTTGTCGGCGATCTGACGGAAACGTGGGAAGTCCAGAGTCTTGGAGTAAGCCGAGAAGCCGGCAACGATCATTTTTGGCTTGCATTCGACGGCCAGGCGCTCGACTTCGTCGTAATCGATCAACCCGGTTTTAGTGTCGATGCCGTACTGCACGGCGTTGTACAGCTTGCCCGAGGACGACACTTTGGCGCCGTGGGTCAGGTGACCACCGTGGGCCAGGCTCATGCCGAGGATGGTGTCGCCTGGCTGGATCAGCGCCAGATACACAGCACTGTTGGCCGAAGAGCCGGAGTGCGGCTGGACGTTGGCGTAGTCGGCACCGAACAGTTGCTTGGCGCGTTCGATGGCCAGGGCTTCAACCTTGTCGACGTGCTCGCAGCCACCGTAGTAGCGCTTGCCCGGATAGCCTTCGGCGTATTTGTTGGTCAGGCCACTGCCTTGCGCTTCCATGACGCGTTTGCTGGTGTAGTTCTCTGACGCGATCAGCTCGATGTGATCTTCCTGACGTTGCTCTTCGGCATTCATCGCCGCCAGCAGTGCATCGTCGTAACCCTGGATCTGGTCTTGCTTGCTGAACATCGCGTCTCTCCCAGCGGCATCTATGCGCCATTCGTCTCGGTAAGGCACTGGTGTTTCGACAGTGCCCTTTGGATGCGATGGTATGACCGGCGCAGACAGGCCAAATGCCTACGGACGCCACGCAAAGGTGCGTTTACGACATGAGCCGAAATGCCTGACCGGACACGGTCCCCGAACCACCAGAGATCCCTGTGGGAGCGAGCTTGCTCGCGATGGCGGCGGGTCAGTCGATATCCCTGTTGAATGACAAACCGATATCGCGAGCAAACCCGCTCCCACAGCGGTCAGGTGACGATTTGGCGGACGAGTAGCAACAGGAAAAAATGCAGCGGATAGAGGGCATAGGCCCAACGCCGCATCGGCAGTGGATGAATGCCTTTGGCATGTCGCAAAAGCAGCGTCCCCAACAGTGGCGCAATCAGACAAGCGGCGATGCCTGGCACCGCAGCACTATTGCCCAGCTTCGCGGCTTGAATCAGCACCCGCCATTCATTGGCCGCCAGGCACACCAGCCCCGGCAGCAGCGCGAAATACCAGGGACGCCGGATCACCAGCAACATCGCCAGCGGCAACAACACCCCGAAGAAACCAAACATCAGTCGCTCCGGGAACACTGCCGCCAGCGTCAAAGCGGCGACCGCCAACAGTCGCGATTGCAGCGTCGGGTGCTGCCAGCCCCGCGCGACCAACAGCCCAAGCGCCAACGTGGGCAACACGTTCAAGGTGTCGGGATCAGGAATGTACAACCTGTAAGGGATCTCACTGATGGCACTGAACAGCAGCAACCAGCCCAGATAACGCCACTGATGGGGCACTTCCCGTGCACGGGAAACATTCACCGCCATCGCCAGACAGAACCACGGAAACGCCAGCCGCCCCGGCACATACAGCAGATCGACGGAATAACCGACATATCGCAGGTGATCGAGCACCATGCTCAACAGCGCCAGCCACTTGAGCAGATCCAGTGCCCCATCCCGTTGAGTCATGTGCATAATTGCCCGTCGTCTTTGTATTTTTCTGTCAGACGCATCGCGTGTGCTCCCCGGATGATCTTCGGTAAAGTGCGCACCATCATTGACCACGAGTCGCTTCACCATAGGCGTCTCGACCACGGAAAGCAGGGCCATGACCGATAAGAGCCAACAATTCGCCAGCGACAACTATTCCGGTATCTGCCCTGAAGCCTGGGCGGCCATGGAACAGGCCAACCACGGCCACCAGCGCGCATACGGCGACGATGAATGGACCGCTCGCGCGTCCGACGATTTCCGCAAACTGTTCGAAACCGACTGCGAAGTGTTCTTCGCCTTCAACGGCACCGCCGCCAACTCGCTGGCCCTGTCGTCGCTGTGCCAGAGTTACCACAGCGTGATCTGCTCGGAAACCGCCCACGTCGAAACCGACGAATGCGGCGCACCGGAATTCTTCTCCAACGGCTCCAAACTGCTGATCGCCCGCACTGAAAACGGCAAGCTGACCCCGGAATCGATCCGCGAAGTCGCTCTCAAGCGCCAGGACATTCACTACCCGAAACCGCGCGTCGTGACCCTGACCCAGGCCACCGAAGTCGGCAGCGTCTACACCCCGGAAGAAATTCGCGCCATCAGCGCCACCTGCAAAGAGCTGGGCCTGAACCTGCACATGGACGGCGCGCGGTTCTCCAATGCGTGTGCGTTCCTCGGCTGCTCCCCGGCAGACCTGACCTGGAAGGCCGGCGTAGACGTATTGTGCTTCGGCGGTACGAAAAACGGCATGGCGGTCGGCGAGGCGATTCTGTTCTTTAACCACAAGCTGGCTGAAGACTTCGACTACCGCTGCAAACAGGCCGGTCAACTGGCCTCGAAGATGCGCTTCCTCTCGGCCCCGTGGGTCGGGATTCTGGAAAACGACGCCTGGCTCAAATACGCCCACCACGCCAACCGCTGCGCACAGTTGCTGGCCGAACTGGTGAGCGACATCCCGGGCGTGGAACTGATGTTCCCGGTGCAGGCCAACGGCGTGTTCCTGCAACTCTCGGAACCGGCCATCGCCGCACTGACCGCCAAGGGCTGGCGCTTCTACACCTTCATCGGCAACGGCGGCGCACGCTTCATGTGCTCGTGGGACACCGAAGAAGAACGCGTACGCGAACTGGCCGCCGACATCCGCGAAGTCATGTCCCGCTGATTCCTTCAAACAGCAACCCGATCCCCTGTGGCGAGGGAGCTTGCTCCCGCTCGGCGGCGCAGCCGTCGTAGAACCAGCCAATGCGGTCTGCCAGACAGACCGCATTCTCAGTATTCGGGGCCGCTTCGCAGCCCAGCGGGAGCAAGCTCCCTCGCCACAAAACCCCTTTCCCCCTCCCCTGATCACTCACCCTGAAACTCTTGGTCTACATTGATTGGCGAGCCATTTCTATCCGCTCAGACAATAATAATCAGGAGCGTACGCATGTCCTTACAAGGCAAAACCCTGTTCATTACCGGTGCCAGCCGTGGGATTGGTCGTGAGATCGCGCTGCGAGCTGCGCGGGATGGGGCCAACATTGTGATTGCGGCCAAAAGCGCCGAGCCGCACCCGAAGTTGCCGGGCACGATTTTCAGCGTGGCGCAGGAAGTTGAGGCAGCGGGAGGCAAGGCGCTGGCCTTGCAGGTGGATGTGCGCGACGAAGATGCCGTGCGCAACGCGCTCGCCCAGGCCAACGAACATTTCGGCGGCATCGATGCGCTGATCAACAACGCCGGGGCGATCAAGCTGACCGGGGTTCAACACATCGAACTCAAGCGCTTCGACCTGATGCACCAGATCAACACCCGCGCCGTGTTGCTGTGCAGCCAGGCTGCCCTGCCCTATCTGAAAAAAACCGGTGGGCACATTCTCAACCTGTCGCCGCCGCTGAACCTGGCGACCCAATGGTTTGCCCAGTACAGCCCCTACACCGTGACCAAATACGGCATGAGCATGCTGACGATTGGCATGAGCGAGGAATTCAAAAATTACGGCATCAGCGTCAATTCGCTGTGGCCACAGACCATGATCGCCACCGCCGCTATTGAGTTTCAGCTTGGCTCACGGGAATCGTTCAAGCATGCGCGAACGCCCGAAATCATGGCCGATGCCGCCCACGTCATTCTGGACAGCAGCGGTCGCAGCATCACCGGGCGATTGCTGATTGATGAGGAGATTCTACGGGAGCATGGCGTGACCGAATTCGATCACTACCGCTTTGAGCCCGGCACCAACGACAAGCTGATGCCCGACTTATTCGTGGACTGAAACACAAACCACTGTGGGAGCGAGCTTGCTCGCGATGACGCCGGAACATTCAACATTGATATTGACTGATCCACCGCTATCGCGAGCAAGCTCGCTCCCACAGGTTTAGAACTCGATACGCACGTCGCCCTTCGGCACGCTGCAGCACGACAGGATGAACCCTTCGGCTTCGTCTTCCTCGGTAATCCCGCCGTTGTGGTCCATCTCGACCTCGCCACCCAGCTTCATCACCTTGCACGTACCGCAAATCCCCATCCCGCACGCTTTCGGTATCAACAGCCCAAGCTTGGCCGCAGCCGCGTGCACCGTTTCGCCCGGCGCCACACGAATGCTTTTGCCGGAGGCGGTGAATTCCACCTGATGCAGGTCTGCCACGTCGATTTCCGGTGCATCCGCCGCTTGCTCGGCTTGCTCCACGGCGTCTGCGCGGGCTTCCGGTGGCGTCGCACCGAACGATTCCTCGTGGTAACGCGACATGTCGAAACCGGCGGTCTCGAGCATGCGCTTCACCGCATTCATGTAGGGCGTCGGGCCGCAGCAGAAGACTTCGCGTTCGAGGAAGTCCGGCGCCATCAATTCGAGCATCTTGTGGTTCAGGTAACCGCGATAACCGGCCCACGGTTCGCCAAGACCATGCTTCTCGCAGATCAGGTGCAGGCTGAAGTTGTCGATCCGCGACGCCATGTGTTCCAGCTCGCGGTGGTAAATGATGTCTTTGGGCGAGCGGGCGCTGTGGATAAACACCATGTCGACGTTGCCGTTGGTGTCATAGAACCAGCGCGTCATGGACATGACCGGCGTGATGCCGACACCACCGCTGAGGTAGAGCACCTTCGGCGCGGTGAAGTCCATGGCGTTGAACAGCCCGACCGGGCCATGCACCGCCAGCTCCTGACCTTCATGCAGAGTGTCGTGCAGCCAGTTCGAGACCTTGCCGCCGGGCACGCGCTTGATCGTCACCGAGAAGCTGTAAGGCACCGATGGCGAGCTGGAAATGGTGTAGGAGCGCATGATCGGCACGCCGTCGATTTCCAGCTCCAGGGTGACAAACTGCCCCGGCTTGAAAAAGAACAGGATCGGCTGGTCAGCCATAAAGCAGAAGGTGCGCACATCCCAGGTTTCCTGGATGACTTTGACGCAACGGACGATGTGACGACCATTGGCCCAGGTCTGGGTCGTTACCGGATTCAGGAAGCTGTTGGACATGCTGTTCTCCACCGCCGATGCTCGGCCTTATGTTGGCGATTCTGCGTAACGTGCGAACCACCCATTTACCTATCTGCGACATTCACATACTTATCGCGACCAAGCCCCAACTACCGGGGGTTGCGCGTCGGGAACAGAGTGGGCCATGTCGCTCGTAGATAAGGTTCCGGGCAACGCCGGCCCCACACTCGCCCCATACCAAGACACATCCTTTACACCTTGCGTAGCAAACCTGATCAGCCACTTTCGCGGCCACGCAGATGGCCTTGAGGAAATACACGATGGACGTCACCACTACCCTGAGCCTGGGCGATCCACTGGAACCCGCACGCAAGGCCACCGCGCAGATGCTGCAAGAGCGCGAGCGGACTTTCTCGCTGCCGCAGCCGTTTTACTCTGACGAGCGGCTGTTTGATATCGACATGCAGGAAATCTTCCAGAAAGAATGGTTGATCGCCGGCATGACCTGCGAGATCCCGACCAAGGGCAACTACCTGACCCTGCAAGTCGGCAAGAACCCGATCATCGTGATTCGCGGCGCCGACGGCGTGGTGCATGCGTTCCATAACGTCTGCCGCCACCGCGGTTCGCGTCTGTGCACCAGTGAAAAAGGCAAGGTCGCCAAACTGGTCTGCCATTACCACCAGTGGACGTATGAACTGGACGGCCGCCTGCTGTTCGCCGGCACCGAAATGGGCGCCGACTTCGACATGAAGCAGTACGGCCTCAAACCGGTGAACGTGAAGACCGCCGGTGGTTACATCTTCATCAGCCTGTCGGAGAACCCGCCGGCCATTGATGACTTCCTGTCGACGTTGAGCCATTACATGGAACCGTACGACATGGAAAACACCAAGGTGGCGATCCAGACCAACCTGTACGAAAAAGCCAACTGGAAACTGGTGCTGGAAAACAACCGCGAGTGCTACCACTGCAACGCATCGCACCCGGAACTGTTGAAAACCCTGCTGGAATGGGACGACGTCACCGACCCGCGCGCCGACCAGGCCTTCAAGGACCACGTCGCCGCCTCCGCCGCTGCCTGGGAAGCCGAGAAGATCCCGTACGCCCACGCCAGTTTCGGCCTGCGTAACCGTATCGTGCGCATGCCGCTGCTCAAAGGCACCGTGTCGATGACCATGGACGGCAAACAGGGCTGCGCCAAGCTCATGGGCCGCATCAAGAACCCCGACCTGGGCTCGATGCGCATCCTGCACCTGCCGCACTCGTGGAACCACTGCATGGGCGATCACATCATCGTCTTCACCGTGTGGCCGATCAGCGCTCAGGAAACCATGGTCACCACCAAGTGGATCGTGCACAAAGACGCAGTCGAAGGCGTGGACTACGACGTAGAACGCATGCGCAAAGTGTGGGATGAAACCAACAACCAGGACCGTCGTCTGGCAGAAGAAAACCAGCGCGGCATCAACTCCACGGCGTACCAGCCTGGGCCTTACTCCAAGACCTATGAGTTTGGCGTGGTGAACTTTGTGGATTGGTACAGCGAGCGTTTGCTGAACAACCTCGGGGCTGAGCCGGCACCGTACCTCAAAGGCGTTCCTGTTCAAGGCTGACAGAGCTAAAAGCATCGCGAGCAGGCTCACTCCTACAGGGATTTGTGACCGACACAGATCAAATGTAGGCGCGAGCCTGCTCGCGATGGCGCCCTCCCCAACAACCCATCCTTCCCCGCCCCCGATACCCCTTCCCCGATTCAGAACTGTACGAAATATGATCTATTCCGTTCAGCGCTATGCCCTACGCACCTCCCAGCCTTCCACAAACAAGTTATCCACACCTCCACCCACAGCTATTGGGGACAAGTGTGGTTTTACACAAAACTTTCTCCACATAAACCGAAGAAAATCCGTGACTTATCCAGAAGCCTGGTTTTTAACAGTCGCTGGTTATTTTTTGATCGAAAGCTTGTGGGGCACGTTCTACGTGGCCTGCAGAGGATGGCAAACACCTTATCCACAGAAGCGCCAACAGACTTTGGGGGCAACTTCTGCACATCTGTGGAAAACCGCTGAAAGCCGCGATAAATAGGGGTATTCGGCATGTTTAGCGGTCCAAACCCATGATTTGATCATTTTTTAACCAATCACCCGAATCGCCCGGTTTATATAGCTTGTAGCGGTTAGCAAACATCTTATCCACAGAAGCGCCAACAGAGATTGGGGGCAAGTATTGAACAGTGAGAAACCTTATCCACCGCAAAAAGCCTGTAAAAACCGCACGTTAGGTTGGTTGTTTTTTGTACGAAGGCTTACAGGCCTTGATTTGCATAGGTCGTAGCGAGGGGCGAACACGTTATCCACAGAAGCGCTAACAGGCTTTGTGGGTAAATCAGATTTTATTCAGGCACGAGCGACCCGAAAGCGGGTCCAGGTTCAATTCATAGTCATTGAATGCCCGCCACCCGAGCAAAATCGAAGGCACGTACTGCCCGGACACCAAAGACGGAGGAATGGTGAAGCCTGGATAGTATTTGTAGGTGATTGCCCGGACGTCGCCAGACAAATCCAACTCGCCTTTGAACGTCTGGTGTCGCGAGTTTTCGGCGACGTGAACAGGCAAGTCACCGGGGGAGGCCGACGTCAAGTAATCCACATTACCTGTATCAAGAATCGCCAGCGTCGCCCGACGATCCAGCCGTGCAGCAATGGTCAGTCGTTGATTGATGTCTGCGCGCGAATAGGTCACCGGCGAATCGCACCGTGCGAGAGGTTGCGCGTTGAGTTCCAGGGTTTTTTTCGTGAGCTTCAAACGCCCCAGCTTGCCGACCAGATCCAGTCCTAACAAGTTATCCCGGTCACTGACAAACACCAGGACGTTGCGGAACTCGCTCCCGCCGACCGTCAACGAATGAAAAACCCCGAGCTTGGCCGACAGGTCATGTTCGCCATAAAACGTGCTGTAGCCGTAATGGGAGTCGGTTAACAGCGTGATGCCCATGCGCTTCGCAGTTTCGGCGTTGACCCGGGTTTGCGGTGCGCCGGTATCGACAATAAAGCGTGAAGAGACGCCATTGGCAGCTTTGACGTCGATGTACGGCAGCACTTCGTCCGTGACGTAACCGTCACTGGGGAGCGGATAAACCGTAAGGACTTCATGCCGTTTGGTACTGGACACCGAAAAATCGCCGACCGCGCGCAGGGTCGCGATCGATTGACGGCCAAACATGGAGAACAGGACGTTGAGCTCGGGGTCACTCGCAATGGCCTGAGCATGGCGGCGCTTGATTGCCAGATAGTAATCAGGCAATTGATTGGCGGCTTTGGCCTCGAACATGCGGGCGAACACGGACACTGAACAGTTGAGATTGTTTGTAGCGTCCACGACCTTGTCGCAGCGCTGGCGCAGTTGGGCCAAGGAGGCTGTTTGCCCTTGGTCCGACTCCAGCCACTGATAAAAATCCTGATCGGCTTCAGTGTTGGCAGCCGCCATCAACCCGGCCGGCACGCACATCACCCCACAGAGCAACCAGGCCGCACGCCAACGCAACGCCTTCATGTTCAACCCACGCCTGAAAACGGGTTTTACGACTCAGCGCTGAACGTCTGAAAGCTCCGTGAACCGTGCTGCACCCTTAACCAGCGCACAGCAAAACTGTAGTTCACCGAGCGGTAGGGCGGAAAGCAGCCCTACGGCCGGTACATCAGATAGGCTTCGCCTGTGACCCGGATCATCGGGTGGGGCGTGATCTGGCAGGTGTCGACGATACGGAAGCCATGCCGCTCGTAAAACCGCCGGGCGCCGGTATTGGCCGCATAGTCGATCAGGCTCAGGCCATTGAGGCCCAACTGGTTGGCGCGGTCGTAGGCGTAAGCGAGGAATTGTTTGCCCAGGCCCTGGTTCCGCCAGCCCTCATGCAGCGCCAGGCTGGAAATGTAGAGGGTGTCGGGGATTTCCAGGGTGGCGTACGGCGCCAGTACCGGGTCGGTGACGGGCGCCGCCATCGGGTCATGGCGCATCACGTAGCTGTGCATCATCCCGATGACCTCCCCGTTTGCCTCGGCGATCAGGCAATTTTGCCAGGAGAAGTCCACATCGTCGCGGGCATAGCGCAGGGCACCAACGTCCAACAGGTCCTGGCCGGGCTCTGCCATCTGGCTCCAGATGTAATCCGAAGCGCCCTCTGATGAAATCTGGAACAAGCGAGCAATCTCCCGCGCATCCGCGCGCAGGGCCGAACGAAATTCAACAGTCATTGTTTTTCCTTGTGGGAGCGAGCCTGCTCGCGAAGGCGGACGGACATTCAAGATAAATGTCGACTGAACCACCGCGATCGCGAGCAGGCTCACTCCTACAGTTTTAGAGGTGTGGGGGTGATCGGTTAGCGGACCACGCCTTCTTCGATCAGCAATTTGAGAATGGCCTCGGCCCCCGCTTGCGCCGTAACGCCTTTGAGCACCTGCCCGCCGCCGCCACTGGCCTTGGCTGTCGCCGCTTTCATCCGGTCGGCGCCGCTCTTGGCCTTGATCACCTTGAGGCGTTTAGGCCGGGGTTTGGCCGGTTGCAACGTGGCGACCGCCAACAGTTCATCGTCGATCACTTCGACATCATCGGCTTGCAACACGCCACGCCGGGCCGGGCCGTAAGCGCTTTGCCGAGGCTTCGGTGCAGCGTTATCCACCGTCGCGAGAAACGGCAGGCGCACTTTCAAGCGACGACGTTGACCCCGCGGCAAGGCTTGAAGCACCAGCGCCGAATTGCCGTCGATGGATTCCACCTGCGCCAAACCGACCACCAGCGGCCAGCCGAGACTTTCCGCCAGCAGGAACGGCAACATGCCCGAGCCTTCACCGGTTTCCGCCTGACTGCCGGTCAGCACGACTTGCGCCCCGGCATCGCGCAAATAAGCGGTCAACGCCGGCAAGGCATCGGCGCCTGACGGTTGTTCCAGCACCTGCAACTGCTCCAGGCCCATGCCCAGATAAGCGCGCAGCGCCGGTTCCGCGACGTCGCCGGCATGCAGCACTTGCAGGTTATCCCCAGCCAGTTGCAGGCCCAGTTCCACCGCTCGCGCATCCTGCTCCGCGCGACGTGGCCGGCCGGAGGTCGGGTGGGCGCCGATGGACACCAGGCTGATGATTTTCGTGCTCATAACCCTTTCCTTCCCTTAAGCCGCATCGCGCTTGGCGTCGTTGCGGTAAGCCGCTACCGCATCGATCAAGGCTTGAAGAATCTCGGCGCTCTCGCCGATCACCGACAGGTCGGCCCGTTTGATCATGTCGCAGCCAGGGTCGAGGTTGATCGCCACCACCTTGTCGCAGGCACCGATGCCTTGCAGGTGCTGGATTGCCCCGGAAATGCCCACCGCCACATAAACCCGTGCGGTGACCCAGGTGCCGGACGCGCCGACCTGACGGTCGCGCGCCATGAACCCATCGTCCACCGCCACACGGGACGCGCCTTCGGTGGCGCCCAGCGCCTCGGCGGTCCTGTGGAAAAGTCCCCAGTCCTTGACCCCGTTGCCGCCGGAGAAGATGAACTCGGCTTCGGCCATGGGAATGGCCGCCGGGTCCACCGCTACCGCGCCCAAGTCTTCGATGCGCGACAGGCTACGTGCCACGGCTGTGGATAACTCCACCGGCAGTGCTTCGTGACGGGTTTCGCTGACCGGTTCGGCGCATTCGGCCGCCGCCAGAATCAAGCGTGCAACCGGGCGCGCAAGGTCTTGCAACCCCGCACCGGCGCGGCCGATGCATTCCTCGTCCTTGACCTGCCAGACCCGCGTGGCCGGGCGTTCGCCCAGTGCGGCGGCAAAGCGCCGACCGAGTTCACCGCCACCGCTACGACTGTCCGGCAACAACCAATGACGTGGGTTGAACTGGTTATCCACAGCCCGCAGGCCCTGGACTCGTTGTTCCGGTGCATAACCGCTGAATTCTTCGCCTTCCAGCACCAGCAAGCGATCAACGCCCGCCGTCGCAAAGGCGTTTTCCTTGTGTTCACCGAAGACCACGGCCAACACCGCACCGTCCGTGCCAGCCAACTGATGAGCCAGGCCGAGCAAGTCGCGGTCGTGGCTGCTCAGGCGGCCGCCGACCATGTCCGGCACCACGCTGATGTAGAACGCCGGGGCCGGCACTTGATGCAGCGGCAATTGCACTTCAACAGCAGCCGTGCGCTTGGTCGCGCCGCCCTGCTGAGCGCCACTGCGGTCAATGCGCTTGATCCCGTTGGGACCGATAAAACCGATGCCGTGCAGATTCTTGCGGATGACCCCGTTGGGCCCCATCCAGCTGTGTTGCGCCGGTTGCATGGCCGCGTGCAGCGGGTGCAGACGGTTACGCGCAATCCATTCGGCGCGTGGGTCGCGGCGGATAATGTCGCTCATCAGTGGGCCTCCGCAGGTTCACGTTTGGCCGGTGCAGTCGGCTTGCCTGGCGCGGCGTCTTCGAGCAGCGCGTCGGCCACCAGTTCGGCGATGTCCTTGATCAACGGACGCGGCTCGACCACGCCTTCGAGCATCGCCGTGCACTGTGGACAACCCACGGCTACCAGCTCGGCGCCGGTCTCGCGGATGTCTTCCATGCGCATGTCGGGAATCCGCTGCTTACCCGGAATGTCGGTGATCGGCGCGCCGCCACCACCGCCACAGCAGCGCGAGCGGAACCCGGAACGTTGCATCTCTTTGACTTCGATACCCAACGCACGCAGCACTTCGCGCGGCGCCTCGTATTCGCCGTTGTAGCGGCCGAGGTAGCACGGGTCGTGATAGGTCACGCTGCTGCCTTTGTGCTGACCAAGGTTCAGGGCGCCAGCACCGATGATTTCGGCCATGTAAGTGCTGTGGTGCTGGACGAGGTAGTTACCGTCGAAGGCACCGTACTCGTTTTTCAGCACGTGGAAACTGTGCGGGTCGCAGGTGACGATGCGGTTGAAGCTGTATTTGG
Source organism: Pseudomonas sp. S2_B07 (assembly GCF_054668435.1). NCBI lineage: Bacteria > Pseudomonadati > Pseudomonadota > Gammaproteobacteria > Pseudomonadales > Pseudomonadaceae > Pseudomonas > Pseudomonas sp. S2_B07. The sequence continues at coordinate 4,125,859 of NZ_CP162769.1, read as the reverse complement.
CCAGGGTCTGGATGTTGCGTTTGGCCAACAGCTGGAACGTTGCTTCGTCGCCCAGACGCCGGGCCACGTCACCGCTGTCGCGCTCTTCCAGGCCGAGCACCGCGAAGTCGACCTTGGCCGCTTTCAGCACTTTGACGAAGGCGCGCAGGGTGCGCTGGTTGCGCATGTCGAAGGCGCCGTCGCCGACCCAGAACAGCACATCGACGGATGTCTTCTCACTCATCAACGTCAGGTTCAGGTCCGCCGCCCAGTTCATCCGCCCGCCCGGCGCAAAGCCGCCCGGGTTGTCGGTGGCGATCAGGTTTTCCAGGACTTCGGCGCCCTTGTTCGGGGTCGCGCCTTTTTCCAGAGTCAGATGGCGGCGCATGTCGACGATGGCGTCGACGTGCTCGATCATCATCGGGCATTCCTCGACGCAGGCACGGCAAGTGGTGCAGGACCACAGGGTTTCAGCGTCCACCAGACCGTTGACGATCGGTTGATGCGGATTGCCCGCGTGCTCACCAATGGCTTTGCCTGGATACGGGCTACCGGCGAATTTCGCATCGGTGCCACCGGCCAGGCCGACGACCATGTCCTGAATCAGTTTTTTCGGGTTCAGCGGCTGGCCGGCGGCATAGGCCGGGCACGCGGCTTCGCATTTACCGCACTGCACGCAGGCGTCGAAGCCGAGCAGTTGGTTCCAGGTGAAATCCTTGGGTTTTTCCACGCCCAGTGGCGCAGTCGGATCGTTCAGGTCCAGCGGTTTCAAACCGGTGGAACGGCCGCCGTTAAAACGCTCGGCGCGACGGTGCCAGGCCAGGTGCAAGGCACCGGCGAAGGCGTGCTTCATCGGCCCGCCCCAGGTCATGCCGAAGAACAGTTCGCTAACGCCCCACAGCACGCCGACACCGAGGATCGCCGCCACCAGCCAGCCACCGAAGTTTTCCGGAAGGATGCCGGCGACCGGCAGGGTCAACAGGAAAAACGATGCCGAGAACGCCAACAGGCTTTTCGGCAGGCGCATCCACGGGCCTTTGGACAAGCGCGCCGGCGGGTTGCGTCGACGCAGGTAAACGAAGATCGCACCGACGAACATCACGGCCGTCATCAACAGCAGCGCGTAACCGAGGATGCGGTTATGCAGGCCGAAACCGTGCACCAGAATCGCCAGCACAATGGACGCCACCGCACCACCGGCCGTGGCGACGTGGGTGTTGGCGATGTATTTGTCCCGCGCGACGACATGGTGCAAATCGACCATGTAGCGCTTGGGCATGGCGAACAGGCCGCCGATCAGGTCGACTTTCGAGGCTCGGCCCCGGCGCCACATGGCCACCCGCCGCAACGCGCCCAGGACCGCAAGGCCCAGGGCGGCGAACAACAGGATTGGAAGAAGGGTGTTCAACATGGTGGAGCTCCCAAAGACCTCGGGGTCTTGCAGGTCGAGATGCCTGACTCGGTTCCTGTGGGAGCGGGCTTGCCCGCGATTGCATTTTGTCAGTCACATCTGCATTGACTGACCCACCGCTATCGCGGGCAATCCCGCTCCCACAGGGTCATGTGCAAGCCGTTAGAAATCCTTGCACAACCGCAGCGCGTCGTAGATCGCCGCATGGGTGTTGCGTTGCGCCACGCAGTCGCCGATGCGGAACAGCAAGTAGCCATCGCCCGCCTCGCTCAACGAAGGTTGCGGCTTGATCGCGAACAGGGCTTCGATGTCCATCTGGCCTTTGTTGCGCGAGCCTTCCTTCAGGGCATAGTAGATTTCTTCGTCCGGACGCACGCCGTTTTCGACGACGACCTGGTCCACCACCCGCTCCTCTTTGGCGCCGGTGTATTCGTTTTCCAGCACCGCCACCAACTTGTCGCCTTCGCGGTAGACCTTCTCCAGCATCATGTCCCCGGTCATGATCACTTCTTTGGGGTACATGCTGCGGTAGTACGTCGGGAACGAGGTGCCGCCAATCGCCACGCCCGGCTTGATGTCGTCAGTGACAATCTCAACCTGGCTGCCCTTGTCGGCGAGGAAGTCGGCGGTCGACATCCCGGTGAACTCGCAAATGGTGTCGTAGACCAGCACGTTCTTGCCCGGCGCCACTTTGCCGTCGAGGATGTCCCAGCTGCTGACCACCAGGCCTTCAGCCGCGCCCCAATGCTCGTTCTGCTCCAGGAACGGATGACCGCCGACAGCGAGTACCACCACGTCCGGACGCAGGTCGAGAATGGTCGCCGCATCCGCCGCCACGCCGAGGCGCAGGTCGACTTTCAAACGTGCCAGCTCCAGCTGGAACCAGCGGGTGATACCGGCGATCTGGTCCCGTTGCGGGGCTTTCGAAGCGGTGGTGATCTGGCCGCCAATGAATTCTTTCTTCTCGAACAGGGTCACGTCGTGGCCACGTTCCGCCGACACGCGCGCCGCTTCCATCCCGGCAGGACCGGCACCGACCACCACGACTTTGCGCTTCACACCGGTCGACTTCTCGATGATGTGCGGCACGCCCATGTATTCACGGGAGGTCGCGGCGTTCTGGATGCACAGCACGTCCAGGCCCTGGTACTGACGGTCGATGCAGTAGTTGGCGCCGACGCATTGTTTGATCTGGTCGACCTGGCCCATTTTGATCTTGGCGATCAAGTGCGGGTCGGCAATGTGGGCACGGGTCATGCCGACCATGTCGACGTAACCGCCTTCCAGAATACGGGTCGCCTGGTTCGGGTCCTTGATGTTCTGCGCGTGCAGGACCGGGGCCTTGACCACTTCCTTGATACCGGCCGCCAAATGCAGGAACGGCTCCGGTGGATAACTCATGTTGGGGATAACGTTGGCCAAGGTGTTGTGGGTGTCGCAACCCGAGCCCACGACACCGATGAAGTCGATCATGCCGGTGTCGTCGTAGTACTTGGCGATCTGTTTCATGTCCTCGTGGGACAAGCCGTCCGGGTGGAATTCATCACCGCACAGACGGATGCCGACGCAGAAGTCCGGACCGACTTCCTTGCGTACCGCTTTAAGGACTTCCAGGCCGAAACGCATGCGGTTCTCGAAGCTGCCGCCCCATTCGTCGGTACGTTTGTTGACGCGTGGGCTCCAGAACTGGTCGATCATGTGCTGGTGCACGGCGGACAGTTCGACGCCATCCAGGCCACCGGCCTTGGCCCGCGCTGCGGCGCTGGCGTAGTTGCCGATCACCCGCCAGATTTCTTCCGGCTCGATGGTTTTGCAGGTCGCGCGGTGCACCGGTTCACGGATGCCCGATGGCGACAGCAGGGTTGGCCAGTGCTCGCCGTCCCAGCGCGAACGACGGCCCATGTGGGTAATCTGGATCATGATCTTGGCGCCATGCTTGTGCATGGCATCGGCCAGGTTCTGGAAATGCGGAATGATCCGGTCGTCGGCCAGGTTGACCGACTTCCACCAGCCTTGCGGGCTGTCGATGGCCACACTGGAGGAACCGCCGCAAATCGCCAGGCCGATCCCGCCCTTGGCTTTCTCTTCGTAATACTTGACGTACCGGTCGGTGGTCATGCCGCCGTCGGTGGCATAGACCTCGGCGTGCGCGGTGCTGAGCACGCGGTTACGGATGGTCAGTTTGCCGATCTGGATCGGCTGGAACATTGCTTCGAAAGCCATGGCAGGGTCCTCGACTTACAACGGCTTGACGGTGAACAAACCGTCGTCGTGGCCTTCTTCGGAGCCACCGTAGACTTGCTCGGCAACCGTACGGATCTTGCTGCCGCGGGCTTGCAGAATCTGGTCCATGGCACCGGCAAACCAGCCCGTGAACATGTAGTCGACCTTGCGCCCGACCTTGCCATAGACGTAGACGAACGCCGAGTGTTCGAGCTTGACGCTGGCAGTGCCTTTGTCGAGGTCGATGTCCTGGATCTTGAACAGCCCCCAGCCGCGTTGCGACAGGCGCTTCATGTAGTGCTCGAACACCGCGACGCCTTCCAGGCCGTGGCATTCGGCTTCTTTTTCACACCAGTGCCAGGCGGATTTGTAGCCGGCCTTGTAAAGGATTTCGGCGTAGGCTTCGGCGCCCAGCACTTCCTCGATGCCCATATGGTTGTTGACGAAGAAGTGACGCGGTACGTACAGCATTGGCAGGGCGTCGGAGGTCCAGACACCGGTTTCGCTGTCGACTTCGATTGGCAATTGCGGGGCGATCTTGGCCATGGAAACTTAACTCCAGAAAAATTCGTTGTGCTGTTGTCCCGTAGCAGCTGTCGAGCCTGCGAGGCTGCGTTGGGCTGCGAAGCGGCCCCCGAGGGCGGTCCTGCGGACCGCAACGCAGCCTCGTACCTCGGCAGCTGCTACAGGAATCGTTGTTTGAAAGGGGTTTACTCGCCCCAGACATCCTTGAGGACGTTGACCCAGTTCTCGCCCATGATCTTGCGCACCACGCGCTCGGAATGACCGCGCTTGAGCAAGGTTTCGGTCAGGTTCGGGAACTCGCCGACGGTGCGGATGCCCAGCGGGTTGATGATCTTGCCGAAGCTGGTCAGGCGGCGGGCGTAGCCCTTGTCATGGGTCAGGTATTCGAAGAAGTCCTGGCCATGGCCCTGGGTGAAGTCGGTGCCGATGCCGATGGCGTCTTCGCCGACGATGTTCATGGTGTATTCGATGGCTTCGGCGTAGTCGTCGATGGTCGAATCGATGCCCTTGGCCAGGAACGGCGCAAACATGGTCACGCCGACGAAACCGCCGTGATCGGCGATGAACTTCAGTTCTTCGTCGGACTTGTTGCGCGGGTGGATTTTCAGACCCGACGGCAGGCAGTGCGAGTAGCACACTGGCTTCTTCGATTCGAGAATGACTTCTTCGGAGGTTTTCGAGCCGACGTGGGACAGGTCGCACATGACGCCCACACGGTTCATCTCGGCGACGATTTCACGGCCGAAACCCGACAGGCCGCCATCGCGCTCGTAGCAACCGGTGCCCACCAGGTTCTGGGTGTTGTAGCACATCTGCACAATGCCGACGCCGAGCTGCTTGAACACCTCGACATAGCCGATCTGGTCTTCAAACGCGTGAGCATTCTGGAAGCCGAACAGGATGCCGGTCTTGCCCTGCTCCTTGGCCTTACGGATGTCGGCGGTGGTGCGCACCGGAATCACCAGGTCGCTGTTCTCGCGGATCAGCTTCTGACTGGCGGCGATATTATTGACGGTGGCCTGGAAGCCCTCCCACACCGACACGGTGCAGTTGGCTGCGGTCAGACCGCCCTTGCGCATGTCTTCGAACAGTTCACGGTTCCACTTGGCGATAATCAGCCCGTCGATAACGATACTGTCGGCGTGCAATTCGGCTGGGCTCATCAGGCTGTCCCCTATTAGCAATTCATGCGCCGAATCGTGTGCCGGCGCTTTGGGGCCAGCATATGCCTGAGGGACGGGGCAGCCGGGTGCAAAAACGACAGGGGGTTTGCCGAAAGCGTCAATCCGCGACAAAGGGTCGCCGCGGGGCACGATTGCCCACCTGTTCAAGGGCCTGCGCATGGGCCAGAATTCGCGGCATTACTGAATGCACTATTGGATTGAGGCGGCGACGCAATGAAATCGATCTTCCTGGCTCTGGCACTGATAGCGACCGGCGTACACGCGGCAGAAGAGTCCGACGACAACCCCTGCGACAAAGTCGAAAACGACGTCCAGACCCTCGAATGCTCGGCCTTTAGCCGAACCACCGCCGAAGACCTGCTCAAAGAAAACTACCAGGGCCTGGCCGAACGCATGCAAACGGCCTACGGCAAGAACCCGGCACAACTGGCCGACATCACCGCCAAACTCAAAGCCGCCCAACAGCAATGGCTGAAGACCCGGGATGCGGATTGCGCGGTTGAAGCGTTTCCGGCGACCAGTGGTAGCAAGGCATTCACCATTGCGCAGAATGATTGCGTGGCGCGGATGAGTGATGAGCGGTCGGAGTTTTTGGAGTCGATTGGGCAGGAGTGACGCTGTATTTCCGTCAGAAGCTGGCACCTTCGCCGGCTTTCGATTCTCAAGAGATGCTGTTTCCTACAAACCTTGCTGACTGAACCTACAGCACTCCCTACACCTCGCAGCAGACCCTATTGCCTGGGTAACATCCCGACATGCTTCGTTAATTGGCCGAGAGAGAAATATAAGTAACGATTGGAAAATCTTATAAAAGACTTATATTCTCCCATGAACAGCATTCACTGGACTCGAAAGGCCGTTAAGCAGCTTCTGAAATTGCATTCCGTTCACCAGATCCAGGTTCGTGATGCCGTCACGGTGCTGACTGACATGCCTGATATAGGCAATGTCAAAGCACTGGTCGGTCATGACTACGCCTATCGACTTCGAGTGGGTAACTATCGAGTCATGTTCGACTGGGATGGCGCAATCAAAGTGGTCAGTATTCAAGAGGTCAAAAAACGCGATGAACGCACCTACTGACGTTCAAATCATCAATGACGCAGAGGGGAATCCTGCGTTTGTGGTCATTCCCTATGCGCAATATGTGGCGCAGAAGATTGAGCCCGATCTGATTCCCCATGAAGTGGTCAGCCGCATCGTCGATGGCGCGACGCCGATTCGCGCCTGGCGTGAGCACCTGAACCTTACACAGGATGAGGTGGCCAAACGCATGGGCATTTCTCAACCTGCTTTTGCCCAGCAAGAGACTGTAGCGAAGCCTCGCAAGGCCACCCGCGAGAAAATTGCCGCGGCGTTTGGCATCACGGCTAATCAACTTGAGCTGTAGGCTGCACACAACCATTTGTGAAAGGGATCGAAATGAAAATCTGCGGCATCGAAATCAAAGGCAGCGAAGCGATCATTGCCGTCGCGTCCCTGGACGGTCAGACGCTGAGTCACGTAGCCCTGCCCACCAAGAAAATCGCCCTCGACGATGACGACGAAGCCGCGAACGTCAAAGTCTTCGCCGCTCAGGTGGCGTCGTTTGTACGCGAGAACTCCATCGACCGGATCGCGATCAAGAAGCGCAGCAAGAAAGGCGAGTTCGCCGGTGGACCGACCACGTTCAAGATCGAGGGTGTGTTTCAGCTGCTGGAAAATTGCGAGGTGACACTGCTGTCGCCGCAGACGATCAATGCGCAGAGCAAGAAGCACAACGTGGAACTGCCGGCGACGCTGAACAAGTATCAGCATGAAGCCTACAAAGCAGCCTGCTCGGCTTTAATGAAGAAATAAGATCCACACCAAATCATAACTGTGGGAGCGAGCCTGCTCGCGAAAGCGGTGGGTCAGTCGACATCAATGGCGGCTGACAGATTGCATTCGCGAGCAGCCTCGCTCCCACAGGTTTTCTTGTTGTTGGAATCTGTGCTCAGACCAGCTCTCGCCCATCCCCTAGCCGTCGGCGATCCTCGCGCGGGCACCGCGCAAACTTCGCCCGATAGCTGCGGGTGAAATACGACGGCGATTCAAAACCGCACGCAATGCTCACCTCCAGCACACTCATGTCCGTCTGTCGCAGCAACTGCCGGGCCTTCTCCAGCCGCAAGCGCAGGTAGAAATTGCTCGGCGTGTCGTTCAGGTGCAACCGAAACAGGCGCTCCAACTGGCGCCGCGTCACCTTGATCGATTCGGCTAACTCAAGCGTACTCAGCGGTGGTTCGCTGTGCTGCTCCATCTCCCCAATCACATGCACCAACTTCTTGTTGCTGATGCCATAGCGCGTGGCGACTTCCATGCGCTGGTGGTCTTTGCGCGGGCGGATGCGCCCGAGCACGAATTGTTCGCTGACCTGGATCGCCAGTTCCGGGCCATGGGCCTGGGCGATCAGGTCGAGCATCAGGTCGATGGAGGCGGTGCCGCCGGCCGAGGTGATGCGGCGGCGGTCGATTTCGAACAGCTCCTGGGTGACGCTCAGCTGTGGATACGATTCCTTGAACGCGTCGATGGCTTCCCAGTGCAGCGTCAGGCGATGGCCGTCGAGCAGGCCGGCCTCGGCGAGAATGAAGCTGCCGGTGTCGATGGCGCCGAGGGTCACGCCTTCGTTGTCCAGCCGGCGCAACCAGTGTTCCAGCGCCGGGGTAGCGAATTTCAGCGGTTCGAAACCGGCGACCACCAACAGGGTTGCACCTTTCTTCAGCGGCTCCAGCGCCGCGTCGGCGTTGACCGACATGCCATTGCTGGCCAGCACCGCCCCGCCGTCGGCGCTCAATACATGCCAGCGATACAGCTCGCCGCGAAAGCGATTGGCGACCCGCAGCGGCTCGATGGCCGAGATAAATCCAATCGCCGAGAAACCCGGCATCAACAAGAAGTAGAAATCCTGGGACATGGAGCGCACTCGATAGGCGGGTAACGTCAGGGCGGGTAGCGTTTGACGTTGATACGCCACTTGCAAGCGGCATTCAAGAGGACAGGTCGCTGCAGTGCAAGAGCTGGTCGCCGTGGTGCGCTTTCATGGGGGCTTAGCTGCGTAACTTGGCATCACCGGCGCATCAGACACCGGAACTCACAATAAACGAACTGCCGAGGAACCTGAGATGAAACGACTGATCAGCAGCTGTGTTCTTGCACTCAGTGGTACCGCTTTGCTGAGCGCCAGCGTCATGGCCGCCGAACCCGCATCGTGCCAGAACGTACGCATGGGCGTAGTGAACTGGACCGATGTAATCGCCACCAGCGCCATGACCCAGGTCCTGCTCGATGGCCTCGGCTACAACACCAAACAAACCAGCGCGTCCCAGCAAATCATCTTCGCCGGGATCCGCGACCAGCGCCTGGACTTGTTCCTCGGCTACTGGAACCCGCTGATGACCCAGACCATCACCCCGTTCGTCGATGGCAACCAGGTCAAAGTGCTGCAAGCCCCGAGCCTGAAAGACGCTCGCGCGACCCTCGCCGTACCGACGTACCTCGCCGACAAGGGCCTGAAAACCTTCGCCGACATCGCCAAGTTCGAGAAGGAACTGGGCGGCAAGATTTACGGCATCGAGCCTGGCTCGGGCGCCAACACCCAGATCAAGGCGATGATCGCCAAGAACCAGTTCGGCCTCGGCAAATTCCAGCTGGTCGAGTCCAGCGAAGCCGGCATGCTGGCCGCCGTGGATCGCGCCGTGCGCCGCAACGAGGCCGTGGTGTTCTTCGGCTGGGCGCCGCACCCGATGAACGTCAACGTGAAGATGACCTACCTCACCGGCAGTGACGACGCCCTCGGTCCAAACGAAGGCATGGCCACGGTCTGGACCGTCACCGCGCCGAAATACGCCGAGCAGTGCCCGAACATCGGTCGCTTGCTGAGCAACCTGACCTACACCGCCGAAGACGAGAGCCGGATGATGCAGCCGCTGCTGGATCACAAGGACGCCTTCGAGTCGGCCAAGCAATGGCTGAAAGATCACCCGCAAGACAAGCAGCGCTGGCTCGAAGGCGTGACCACCTTCGATGGCAAACCAGCGGCTGAAAACCTGCAACTGACCAGTAAATAAATCCTGGAACCGAACCACCGATTCGCAGCCCGAGCGGGCTGCGAACGGGACTATTACGTCCGGCTTTTCTCCTGAAAAACACTCGCCTGTAAGGAACCGCCCAATGAACCACGACGTCATCATCACCTGCGCACTCACCGGTGCTGGCGACACGACCAGCAAGAGCCCACACGTGCCGGTCACCCCGAAACAAATCGCCGCCGCCGCCGTGGAAGCCGCCAAGGCCGGTGCCACCGTGGTCCACTGCCACGTGCGCAACCCCGAAACCGGCAAGTTCAGCCGTGACGTGGCGTTGTACCGTGAAGTGATGGAGCGCATCCGCGAGGCCGACGTTGACATCATCGTCAACCTCACCGCCGGCATGGGCGGCGACCTGGAAATCGGCGCCGGCGAGAACCCGATGGAGTTCGGCCCGAACACCGACCTGGTCGGCCCGCTGACCCGCCTGGCCCACGTCGAAGAGCTGCTGCCGGAAATCTGCACCCTCGATTGCGGCACCCTGAACTTCGGCGATGGCGACACCATTTACGTGTCCACCCCGGCCCAGCTACGTGCCGGCGCCAAACGCATTCAAGAGCTGGGCGTGAAAGCCGAGCTGGAAATCTTCGACACCGGTCACCTGTGGTTCGCCAAGCAGTTGATCAAGGAAGGCCTGCTCGACGACCCGTTGTTCCAGCTGTGCCTGGGCATCCCGTGGGGCGCACCGGCCGACACCACCACCATGAAAGCCATGGTCGACAACCTGCCGGCCAATGCCGTGTGGGCAGGCTTTGGTATCGGTCGCATGCAGATGCCGATGGCAGCGCAAGCGGTGCTGCTCGGCGGCAACGTTCGGGTGGGTCTGGAAGACAACATCTGGCTGGACAAGGGTGTACTGGCGACCAACGGCCAACTGGTCGAACGCGCCGGCGAAATCCTCAGCCGCCTCGGCGCCCGGGTTCTGACGCCGGCGCAAGGCCGGGAAAAAATGGGCCTGACCAAGCGCGGTTAACCCAAACCCTCTCTCTGTAGGAGCCGAGCTTGCTCGCGATTGCGGTATCCCGGCCGCAAAAATGTGCCGGATTTACCGACGCCATCGCTCGCAACTCGACTCCTACGGGACCACCGAATTCTTTCAGGACGTCGCCATGACTTTTATCACCGAAATCAAAACCTTCGCAGCCCTGGGCAGCGGTGTCATCGGCAGCGGCTGGGTGTCCCGCGCGCTCGCCCATGGCCTTGACGTGATCGCCTGGGACCCGGCGCCCGGTGCCGAAGCCGCCCTGCGCAAACGCGTCGCCAACGCGTGGGGCGCACTGGAGAAACAAGGCTTGGCGCCTGGTGCTTCTCAGGATCGCCTGCGCTTTGTCGCGACGATTGAAGAATGCGTACGCGATGCGGATTTCATTCAGGAAAGCGCCCCCGAGCGCCTCGATCTGAAACTGGAACTGCACAGCAAAATCAGCGCCGCCGCCAAGCCCAATGCCTTGATCGGCTCGAGTACTTCTGGCCTGTTGCCAAGCGAGTTCTACGAGAGCGCAACCCACCCGGAACGCTGTGTGGTCGGCCACCCGTTCAACCCGGTCTACCTGCTGCCGCTGGTGGAAGTGGTCGGTGGCAAAAACACTGCGCCCGAAGCCGTTCAAGCGGCGATGAAAGTGTATGAATCCCTAGGCATGCGTCCACTGCATGTGCGCAAGGAAGTGCCCGGCTTTATCGCCGACCGCTTGCTCGAAGCGCTCTGGCGTGAGGCGCTGCACCTGGTGAACGATGGCGTGGCAACCACCGGTGAAATCGACGACGCGATTCGGTTTGGCGCGGGGTTGCGCTGGTCATTCATGGGCACGTTCCTGACCTACACGCTGGCCGGCGGTGACGCCGGGATGCGCCACTTCATGGCGCAGTTCGGTCCGGCGTTGCAGTTGCCGTGGACCTATTTGCCAGCGCCGGAGCTGACCGACAAATTGATCGATGATGTGGTGGATGGCACCACTGATCAGTTAGGCACGCACAGCATTTCGGCGCTGGAGCGCTATCGTGATGATTGCCTGCTGGCGGTGCTGGAAGCGGTGAAGACCACCAAAGAAAAGCATGGGATGGCCTTCAGCGAGTAATGAACTGGCAGGACTGGCCCCATCGCGAGCAAGCTCGCTCCCACAGGTTTTGCGCAGTCCTTGTGGGAGCGAGCTTGCTCGCGATAGCGGCAGCCCGATCTCCCTATATTCTGGATCCTCATCATGCCCACCCTCACCACCTACCAAACACGCATCATCCCCGACTGGGTCGACTACAACGGCCACCTGCGCGACGCTTTCTACCTGCTGATCTTCAGCTACGCCACCGACGCGCTGATGGATCGCTTAGGGCTCGACAGCAACAACCGCGAAGCCAGCGGCCACTCGCTGTTCACCCTCGAACTGCACCTCAATTACCTGCACGAAGTGAAGCTCGACGCCGACGTCGAAGTGCACACGCACATCATCGGTCACGACAGCAAACGCCTGCACCTCTACCACAGCCTGCATCGGGTCGGTGACGACAAGGAGCTGGCCGGCAACGAGCAAATGTTGCTGCACGTCGACCTTGCCGGGCCGCGATCCGCGCCCTTCAGTGAACTGTCGCTGAGCAAGCTGCAAGCCATCGTCGCCGAGCAGACTGACTTGCCCACCCCCGAGTACATTGGTCGAGTGATCGCTTTACCCCAAAAAAAATAACAAGGAGATCGCCATTGAACACCGCCGCCGCTTTTGCCGACTTCCGTACCTACCCGTTGATCAGCGCGTTGACCGCCGTGCACACCCTGGCGGACCGAATTCAAGTGAGCTGGGCGGACGGTCGCGTCAGCCCCTTTCATCATCAGTGGTTGCGCGACAACTGCCCCTGCCCGCAATGCGTCTATACCGTGACCCGCGAGCAAGTGCTGGAAATCGTCGATGTCGCCGAAACCCTGTTGCCCTCCGACTCTCGCGTCGATGCTGAAGGTTGTCTCTGCGTCGATTGGCAGGACGGCCATCTCAGCCGCTTCGACCCCGGCTGGCTGCGCGCCCATGCCTATGACGATGAATCCCGCGCCGAACGGGAGGCGCGTAAACCCAAGGCCAGGCTGTGGCAGCAGGATTTGCAGCTGCCGGTGTTCGATTACCAGGCATTGATGAATGACAACGACGCCCTGCTGCAATGGCTACTGGCAGTGCGCGATATCGGCCTGACTCAAGTGCGCGGCGTACCCACTGAACCGGGCTCGCTGAAGCTGATCGCCCAGCGGATTTCCTTCATCCGCGAGAGCAATTTCGGCGTGCTGTTCAACGTGCAATCCAAGGCCGATGCCGACAGCAATGCCTACACCGCTTTCAACCTGCCGTTGCACAGCGATCTGCCGACCCGGGAGCTGCAACCAGGGCTGCAATTCCTGCATTGCCTGGTCAATGATGCCGACGGTGGCGAGAGTATTTTTGTCGACGGTTTTGCCATCGCCGATGCCTTGCGCAATGAGGACCCCGAGGCGTTTAAAAGTCTCTGTGAAATCCCTGTGGAGTTCCGCAACAAGGACCGTCACAGCGACTACCGTTGCCTGGCGCCGATCATCGCGCTGGATGCACGGGGGCAGGTGTCGGAAATCCGCATGGCGAACTTCCTGCGCGGACCGTTTGATGCGTCGGTGGAGCAGATGCCCGGGCTGTATCACGCTTACCGGCGGTTCATTGCGATGACTCGGGAAGCACGGTTTCGGGTGATGACGCGGCTGAGCCCGGGCGAGCTGTGGTGTTTTGATAACCGTCGTACGCTGCATGCGCGCAATGCGTTTGATCCCGCCAGTGGCGCCCGGCATTTTCAGGGGTGCTATGTCGACCGTGATGAGTTGTTGTCGCGGATCCTGGTGTTGCAACGCTAGACCGCGTCATCGTTCATCGCGAGCAGGCTCACTCCTGCCGTTGACCGGGTTCTTTCAGAGGAATACGGTTGAGTGTAGGCGTGAGCCTGCTCGCGATGGCTTAAATCCAGACACCCCATCCCGCCCTGATTCACAGGCAAAAAAAACCCCGATCAAGCCGTGACAGGATCGGAGCTGAGGAGGGTACTGTTGAGGAGCCGTTGCGCGAGGGTGACCAAACCTTCGTGTTGCCAGCTGAGTCCAGTGTGCCCACTCCCTTGATTCACAAGTTAGCCGAAAACGACATGCTCATAGGTATTGCGGCCATTGCGACAAATCGCCCTTGCCGCCACTTCGTCCCCCTACCAGAATCGAGCCAAGACACCGTTCCCTGAAGAAGGATTGCGTCATGATGTACGCCGATTTGATCGACCAGGAAGACCTGTTGGGCCAGCTGAAATCGTTGGGTTTTCAAGTGCCGAGCGGTGCCACAGCCGAACAGGCTTGCGAGTGTGCGGTAAGGGGATTGGACGATGCCCGGGCATATGAACTGCGCAAGATGGTCAAGAATATGTACACCAGCAGCGCGACCATCCTGCCGGCAGTGCGTCAGGCGATCGACAGGCAATTGCTGCCAGCGTTGGCGGAGTATCAACAGAGCCCTAGAACCTGATAAACCGCCATCGCGGGCAAGCCCGGCTCCTACAGTACAGCGTGATCCTGTAGAAGCCGGGCTTGCCCGCGATGAAGCCAGCGCGGTCTAGAGCCGTACGCTAGCGAAAGTCGACTCGTTACGCGCCTGACTCAACGCCGACAACGGCCCCGACAATGGCGACAGCACCAGTGCTTGCGGCAGCGGCATCATCGCCACCTGTTGCGTGGTGTTGGAACCTACGCGCTCGTCACGCGGCGGAATGCCGAAGTATTCGCGGTAGCACTTGGAGAAGTGCGGCGTCGACACGAAACCGCACACCGATGCCACTTCGATGATCGACATCGGCGTTTGCTTGAGCAACTGCCGGGCGCGGATCAGGCGCAGCTTCAGGTAGTAGCGCGACGGCGAGCAGTGCAGGTATTTCTGGAACAGGCGCTCAAGCTGTCGACGCGAAACGGCGACGTACACCGCCAGTTCGTCGAGGTCGATCGGCTCTTCCAGATTGGCTTCCATCAGCGCAACGATTTCCTGCAATTTCGGCTGGTTGGTCCCGAGCATGTGCTTGAGTGGCACACGCTGATGGTCCTGCTCGTTGCGGATGCGTTCGTAGACAAACATTTCCGAGATCGCGGCGGACAGTTCACGGCCGTGATCGCGGCTGATCAGGTGCAGCATCATGTCCAGTGGCGCGGTGCCGCCGGAGCTGGTGAAACGGTTACGGTCGAGGGTGAACAAGCGGGTACTCATGGCCACACGCGGGAAAGCTTCCTGCATCGAGGCCAGGCATTCCCAGTGCACGCTGCAATCGAAACCGTCCAGCAGGCCGGCGCAGGCCAGGGCCCAGCTGCCGGTGCATACCGCGCCGAGGCGACGGGACTGACGCGCCTGGCTTTGCAGCCACGACACGTGTTCACGGGTAACGGTGCGCTGGATGCCGATACCGCCGCAGACGATGATGGTGTCCAGGGGTGGGGCTTTGTGCATGGAGCAGTCGGGGGTGATCTGCAGACCGTCACTGGCCCAGACCTGGCCGCCATCGACGGTGAGTGTGGACCAGCGATACAGCTCGCGGCCGGACAATTGGTTGGCCATGCGCAGGGGTTCAACTGCGGAGGCCAGAGAAATAAGCGTGAAATTGTCCAACAGCAGAAAGCCGATGGATTGAGGCGCACGGTTCTGGGGTTGAGCCCCGGAGTTGGACGTCGTCATCGCGGTATCTCCTCACACAAAGCGGGTGATGGCCTCAGGCGGAGGCTCTTGTTATTGCCATCGTTCTCGCGTGGGAGACGGGCTTTGTAATGACAGAGCAAATGCCATGCCTAAAATTGAATGCGCGTTCAATAACTCCTGAAAACGACGTCGCGACATGTCTATATAAGCCGCGCGGCGACGGGTGGATATAAGTGCCATTATCGGCGATAGACGCCCTGCCTTGCGGGGCGTGAGCAAATCGGTAGCACTTGTGGGAACAGGGCTGCGAGGTGCCGGGACAGAGTGTCACCGCAAGCACGGGTGACGAGTGGTCAGGGCCGGTTTGGATCCCTGTGATTCGGAAAGGGGCTTATCTGTAAGCGACGCGCTAAAAGGTGGCGTGTTTTGAATCGGGTGTTCATTTAGCGCGCAGTTTTGACTGGTCTGACGCCATCGCGAGCAAGTTCGCTCCCACAGGGATTTGTGGTGCGCATCAGTTTTTGAATACACAACAAATCCTGTGGGAGCGGGCTTGCCCGCGATGGCGTCAACTCGGTCTCAACACTCCACCGCGCTCACCGCCAACCCACCCCGCGATGTCTCTTTATATTTGTCATGCATATCCGCGCCGGTATCACGCATGGTGCGGATCACCCGGTCCAGCGAGATAAAGTGCTGACCATCCCCACGCAGCGCCATCTGCGCCGCGTTGATCGCTTTCACCGCGGCAATCGCGTTGCGCTCGATGCACGGCACTTGCACCAGTCCACCCACCGGGTCGCATGTCAGGCCGAGGTTGTGTTCCAGGCCGATTTCCGCCGCATTGCACAACTGCTCCGGCGTGGCACCGAGAATCTCCGCCAGCCCCGCTGCCGCCATCGCGCAAGCCGAACCCACTTCGCCCTGGCAACCGACTTCGGCGCCGGAGATCGAGGCGTTCTTCTTGCACAGAATGCCCACCGCCGCAGCACTGAGGAAATAGTCGACCACGTTGGCGTCCGTCACCGCCTCGCTGAACTTCATAAAGTAGTGCAACACCGCCGGAATGATCCCCGCCGCGCCGTTGGTCGGCGCCGTGACCATGCGCCCACCCGCGGCGTTCTCTTCGTTGACCGCCAGCGCAAACAGGTTGACCCACTCCATGGCGCTCAAGGTCGAGCCGATCACATTGGGCTTGCCCAGTTCCTGCAGGCTACGGTGCAACTTCGCCGCGCGACGGCGCACATTCAGGCCGCCGGGCAGGATGCCTTCGTGCTTGAGGCCCTGGTCGACGCAATCCTGCATGGCACGCCACAACTTCATCAGACCGGCGCGGATTTCCTCTTCACTGCGCCAGACCTTCTCGTTCGCCATCATCAATTCAGCCACGCGCAGGTTGTGCGTCTGGCACAGGCTCAACAGTTCGACGGCGCTGGAGAAATCGTACGGCAACACGGTGCGGTCCAGATCGACCACGCCGCTGGACGCCTGGGCCTCATCCACGACAAAACCACCGCCGACGGAATAGTAGGTGTCGCGATGCAGCTCACCGTGATCGCCTTCGACGATCAGGGTCATGGCATTGGGGTGGAACGGCAGGTTTTCGTCGATCAGGCGCATGTCCCGCGCCCAAATGAACGGCACCGACAAGCGACCGTCGAGCAGCAACATGTGGGTTTCACGCAGGGTTTCGATGCGAATGCCGATTTGCGACGGATCGATCGCATCCGGCCATTCGCCCATCAGGCCCATGATGACGGCATTGTCGCTGCCGTGACCGATGCCGGTGGCCGACAGCGAACCATAAAGTTGAACTTCGACCCGTCGCACCTGCTCCAGTAGATGCTTGTCCCGAAGCGACTCGACAAACAGCGCGGCGGCCCGCATAGGCCCCACGGTGTGCGAACTGGAAGGACCGATGCCGATTTTGAACAGGTCGAAAACACTGATAGCCATTACTGCCGAACTCCTGGATGTGCCGACTCCAGACGCAAAGGCGCCCAGTGGCGGAGCTGCTACGCTCAAGCTGCAATCCGCCGAGATGGCCGCATCATCAGGCTTTTGTCATGTCGTTCGACGTCTCACACCGACGCACTCATGCCCACCAACGCCGCAGGGCGGCGACGCAATGTTTTCGCCGTTTTTTAGCGGATCAGAGGGGAAAAGAGGGCTGAAAAAAGCTGTAAACGACGTCACCGACACTGGATGCGACCCTCCCTGTACTGGTTACGACGCACCCTGTAGGCGTCAGATTTTCACTGGTACATGATCGTATCGACTCGATTGCAAGGCGCCGTGGTAGAGCTGTCTCCAAAACGCCATCCAACCGCAACCTATAAGTGCGGTGGTCCAGTCGGAACACTGCCAAAAAAAACACCAAGGAGTCCATCCATGAAAGGTTCCCCGTCGTTGTTGTTGGCCGCCATGCTGAGTCTGCCGTTACTGGCTCACGCTGCAGAACCCGCTCAGTGCAGTACCGTAAACTTCTCCGATGTCGGCTGGACCGACATTACCGCGACAACCGCTACCACCAGCGTCGTGCTCGACGCCCTCGGCTACAAGACCAAAACCACGATGATTTCCGTGCCGGTGACCTACAAGTCCCTGGCCGACGGCAAGAACATGGACGTCTTCCTGGGTAACTGGATGCCGACCATGGAAAACGACATCAAGGCCTACCGCGATGCCGGCACCGTCGATGTGGTGCGCACCAACCTGACCGGCGCCAAGTACACCCTCGCCGTGCCGCAAGCGTTGTACGACAAAGGGCTGCATGACTTCGCCGACATCGCCAAATTCAAGAAAGAGCTCGACGGCAAGATCTACGGCATCGAGCCAGGTAACGACGGTAACCGCCTGATCCAGAGTATGATCGACAAGAACGCCTTCGGCCTTAAAGACGCTGGTTTCAAAGTGGTCGAGTCCAGCGAAGCCGGCATGTTGTCGCAGGTCGATCGCGCGCAGAAGCGCGACACCGCCGTGGTCTTCCTCGGCTGGGCGCCGCACCCGATGAACAAGCGCTTCAAGATCCAGTACCTCACCGGTGGTGACGACTTCTTCGGCCCCGACTTCGGCGCCGCCACCGTGGCAACCAACACCCGCAAGGGTTACACCCAGGAATGCAGCAACGTCGGCCAACTGCTGAAGAACCTGGAATTCACCGTCGACATGGAAAGCTCTCTGATGGGCAACATCCTGGACGACAAGATGAAGCCTGACGCGGCCGCCAAGGCCTGGCTCAAAAAGAATCCACAGGTCCTCGATACCTGGCTCGCTGGCGTGACCACCATTGACGGTAAACCAGGCCTGGAGGCCGTGAAAGCCAAGCTCGCGCAGTAATCGCTTACGCCGGACGGCTTCGGCCGTCCGGGCTGTTTATTTCCTTGCATGCGGACGTTCACTACCATGCTGATTGATCAGAAAATCCCTTTAGGCCAGTACATCGCGGGCTTCGTTGAATGGTTGACGCAACACGGCGCCAACACCTTCGACGCAATCGCCGTGACACTGGAAACGATGATCCACGGCGTGACTTTTGCGCTGACCTGGTTCAACCCGCTGGCATTGATCGGCCTCATCGCACTACTGGCACACTTCATTCAACGCAAGTGGGGACTGACGGTTTTCGTCATCGCCTCCTTCCTGCTGATCCTCAACCTGGGGTACTGGCAGGAAACCATGGAAACCCTCGCCCAGGTGCTGTTCGCCACCCTGGTCTGCGTGGTCATCGGCGTGCCGTTGGGCATCGTCGCCGCGCACAAACCGATGTTCTACACATTGATGCGTCCGGTGCTCGATCTGATGCAGACCGTACCGACCTTCGTGTACCTCATTCCTACCCTGACCCTCTTCGGTCTGGGTGTGGTCCCGGGCTTGATCTCGACGGTAGTGTTCGCGATTGCCGCGCCTATCCGCCTGACTTACCTGGGCATTCGCGATGTACCGGAAGAATTGATGGACGCTGGCAAGGCCTTTGGCTGCTCGCGACGTCAACTGCTCTCACGGATTGAATTGCCCCACGCCATGCCAAGCATCGCGGCCGGCATTACCCAGTGCATCATGCTGTCGCTGTCGATGGTGGTGATCGCGGCACTGGTAGGCGCCGACGGCCTGGGCAAACCCGTGGTCAACGCACTGAACACTGCTGATATCGCCCTGGGCTTCGAAGCGGGCCTGGCGATCGTATTGCTGGCGATCATGCTCGACCGTATCTGCAAACAACCCGACGCCAAAGTAGGGGGTGACGCATGAGCATTATTCGCTTCGATAACGTCGACGTAATCTTCTCCAAAGATCCACGCGAGGCACTCAAACTGCTGGATCAAGGCATGACCCGTAACGAGATCCTGAAAAAGACCGGGCAGATCGTTGGTGTGGAAAAGGCCAGCCTGGACGTCGAAAAAGGTGAAATCTGCGTACTGATGGGCCTGTCCGGCTCCGGCAAGTCCAGCCTGCTGCGCTGCATCAACGGCCTCAACACCGTCAGCCGCGGCAAGCTGTTCGTCGAGCACGAAGGCAAGCAGATCGACATCGCCTCCTGCACCCCGGCAGAACTGAAAATGATGCGCACCAAACGCATTGCGATGGTGTTCCAGAAGTTCGCCCTGATGCCTTGGTTGACCGTTCGTGAAAACATCAGTTTCGGCCTGGAAATGCAGGGGCGTCCCGAGAAGGAACGCCGCACATTGGTGGACGACAAGCTTGAGCTGGTGGGCCTGACCCAATGGCGCAACAAGAAACCCAACGAGCTTTCCGGCGGTATGCAGCAACGTGTGGGCCTGGCCCGCGCACTGGCGATGGACGCCGACATTCTGCTGATGGACGAACCGTTCTCGGCACTCGACCCGCTGATCCGCCAGGGCCTGCAAGACGAATTGCTGGAACTGCAACGCAAGCTGAGCAAGACCATCGTGTTCGTGAGTCACGACCTCGATGAGGCCCTGAAGCTCGGCAGCCGCATTGCGATCATGAAAGACGGCCGGATCATTCAGTACAGCAAGCCGGAAGAGATCGTGCTGAACCCGGCGGACGACTACGTGCGGACCTTCGTCGCGCACACCAACCCGCTGAACGTGTTGTGCGGCCGCAGCCTGATGCGCACGCTGGACAACTGCAAGCGCATCAACGGTTCGGTGTGCCTCGATCCGGGCGGCGATTCGTGGCTGGACCTGGCTGAAGGCAACACCATCAAGGGCGCCCGCCAGAACGGCGCGAGCCTGGACCTGCAGAACTGGATTCCAGGGCAAGCGGTGGAAGGTCTGGGTCGTCGGCCGACGCTGGTGGACTCGAACATCGGCATGCGCGATGCGTTGCAGATTCGTTATCAGACCGGCAACAAACTGGTGCTTCACGACAACAACAAAGTGGTCGGGATTCTCGGCGACAGCGAGCTGTATCACGCGCTGCTCGGCAAGAACCTGGGGTAAGGCAGCAGACACAAAAACGCCGCGAGAGGATCGCGGCGTTTTTGTTTATCGGGACATCGGGTCAAGCTGCTTTGCTAGTGATGGCCCCTTCGCGGGCAAGCCCGCTCCCACAAGGACGGTGACAATCCTGTGGGAGCGGGCTTGCCCGCGATGGATAGGACGCGGCGTTTCAGACTGAAATACCGCGTCCTATCAAGGTTTAGCTATAGACACGGCCAAGGAGCTGCCGATGGCTTTCAAACTGATCGAGCACATCACGGGTGATCTGATCCTGGGTGAAGCCCATCAAGTCGTAATCCTGGCTGCCGTTGTGCAGGTACACCTCGGCGCGGTAGTAGCGTGCGCGCGGTTCATCAGCGCTTTCAGCCGACGCCGTGTCACTCGCCGCCGCCAGATAGCCGTCCAGGCTCACTTCGTAGACAAAAGGGTTGCCCTCTTCCATCTCGATCCGCACGCCCATGCAGCGTTTCGACTTGCCCAGCAACGTCTGCACATCCAGACCCTGACCGCGCAATTGCACCGCCGCATCTTCCAGCGCCGGGCTGACTTGTTTGTCCATGAAACGCTGAACAATCGACTGGTTCGGTTGCAGGTCCAACTGAGTCAAACGCTCGCTGAAACCACGACGACCGCGCGCAGCCAACTCCGCTTGCTCCTGCTCGATCTGCACATCCTGGCGCATGGCCTTGTGCAAGCCGAACATGAAGAACACCAGCACCACCGAGAACGGCAAACCGGCCAGCACCACCATGGTTTGCATGGCTTCGAAGTTACCGGCGAACAGCAGGCCGATGGTCACCAGGGTAATCACCGCCGACCAGAAAATCCGCAGCCAGTGCGGCGCATCTTCGTCGACATTACCGCCCTTGCACGAAAGGTTGGCCATCATCACCGCGCCGGAATCCGCCGGGGTCAGGAACAGCACAAAACCGACAAAAATCGACACGCCGATCACAACCTTCGACGCCGGGTAATGCTCAAGCAACTGGTAGATCGCCATGGACGGCTGTTCGAGCGCCGTCTTCCCCAGCTCCACCGCCCCATGGTTCATCACCAGGTCGAGGGCCGAGTTACCGAAGATCGACAGCCACGCCAGGGTGAAGCCCAGCGGAATCAGCAGCACGCCGGCCACCAGTTCACGCACCGTGCGACCACGGGAAATACGCGCGATGAACATGCCCACAAATGGCGCCCAGGAAATCCACCAGGCCCAGTAGAACAGGGTCCACAGGCCCAACCAGCGGTCGGACTTCTCACTGTCGCCTTCGTACACATAGAGGTCGAAGGTCTTCAGGACCACGCCGTTCAGGTAGTCGCCGATGTTCTGCACGAAGCCGTTGAGCAGGTGCAGGGTCGGGCCGAACAACAGGACAAAAATCAGCAAACCGCTGAACAGCACGATGTTCAGGTTGGACAAACGGCGGATACCGTTTTCCACACCGGACACGGCGGCGATGGTCGCCACGGTGCTCATCACAATGATCACGATCAGCAGGTTGGTGTTGCTGTGCTCCATGCCGAACAGGTTTTCCAACCCGGAAGACACTTGCAGCGAACCAATCCCCAGGTTCGTCACCAGCCCCAGCAAGGTCACGAACATGCCAAAGCCGTCCACCGCATGACCGGCCGCGCCTTTGACCCAACGCTCGCCCACCAGCGGATACAACGCCGAACGCAGCGCCAGCGGCTGGTTGTGGCGGTAGGCAAAGTAAGCCACGGCCAGACCGACCAGTGCGTAGATCGCCCAGCCATGCAGGCCCCAGTGCAGGAACGTCAGTTGAACGGCCTGACGGGCGGCCATGTTGCTCGCGGCCACGCCTTCGGGCGGGTTGAAGTAGTGGTCCAGCGGCTCGGAGGCACCGAAGTACAGGAGCGAAATGCCGATACCCGACGAGAACAGCATCCCCGCCCAGGCGCCGTAGCTGAAGTCCGGGGTATCGTCCTTGCTGCCCAGTTTCAGTTTGCCGTAGGACGAAAACGCCAGGCCCACCACAAACACCAGGTAAGCGGCGATCACCACCATGTAGTACCAGCCGAAGCTGCGGGACAACCAGGCCTGGGCAATACCGAGCACTCTGCCGGCCTCTTGCGGGGCGATGATCAGAATGGCGGTCAACAACAGGATCAACGCGGTAGAGGTGTAGAACACCCAACCGTTGACCGTCACCTTATCGGGTGGGGTCTTTATAAGAGAGGCAGAACTCATGGCACAGATGCTCCAGGCAGTGCGAGAGAAGAACACAAGGCAACGCGGTACCCGACTAATCGGTTAGTGGGCAGCCGACCGACGGGTGATATAAAGACACCCCGAAAAAAGCCCGAAGCCCGGAACGCCAAGGCGTAGGGGTTTCGAGCCGTTTTGGATGTCGGTTTATCGTCATTTACACGTAGGAAAAATCTGTAAGCAGCGACGAATTGTCGCAGATCTTATTCTTTGTTGATTGAACGTTCAATCAAAACAAAATAGACTGGCCCTCAAACCGATGGACGTCTTACGTCCGCCGGAAGGCCTAAGGAGATGTGCAAGATGCCCAAGGTCGGTATGCAACCCATCCGCCGCCAGCAATTGATCGAAGCCACCTTGCTGGCCGTCGATCAGGTCGGTATGGGGGACGCCAGCATTGCGCTGATCGCCCGTTTGGCCGGTGTCTCGAATGGCATCATCAGTCACTATTTTCAGGACAAGAACGGCCTGATCGCTGCCACGGCGCAGTACCTGATGAGTGTACTCAGCGAGAACGTCACCGCACGCCGTCAGGCGCTGACAGATGACAGCCCGCGGGCGCATCTGCAGGTGATCATCGAAGGCAACTTCGACGCCAGCCAGGTCAATGGCCCGGCAATGAAAACCTGGCTGGCCTTCTGGGCCACCAGCATGCACCACCCGTCTTTGCACAGGTTGCAGCGGATCAACGATCACCGTCTGTATTCCAACCTGTGCTGCCAGTTCCGCCGCGTATTGCCGCTCGATGATGCGCGCAGTGCAGCCCGTGGCCTGGCAGCGTTGATTGACGGTTTGTGGTTGCGCGGCGCGCTGTCGGGAGATGCTTTCGACACCGAGCAGGCGCACCGGATCGCTTACGAATACATGGATTTCCAACTGGCCAAGCGGGTGAGTTAGAGCACACACAAAACGCTCAATCCCCGAACCGCCACTGACCCGCGTGCCAGCGCAACACGGCACGCCCAGTGGTTAACGCCAACTAACTTATGCACTTGCGAGGACTTTATGGCCCGTTTCGAACTGCAAAAACTCTACATCGATGGCGGTTACTCCGACGCCAGCAGCGACGCCACTTTCGAAGCCATCAACCCGGCTAACGGTGAAGTCCTCGCAACAGTACAACGCGCGACCAAGGAAGACGTTGAGCGTGCTGTGGTCAGCGCCGAAAAGGGCCAGAAAATCTGGGCCGCGATGACCGCCATGGAGCGTTCGCGCATCCTGCGTCGCGCCGTCGACATCCTGCGCGAGCGCAACGATGAACTGGCCGCCCTGGAAACCCTGGACACCGGCAAGTCGTTCTCCGAAACCAAGTACGTCGACATCGTCACCGGCGCTGACGTGCTGGAGTACTACGCAGGTCTGGTCCCGGCCATCGAAGGCGAGCAGATTCCGCTGCGCACCACCTCGTTCGTCTACACCCGTCGCGAGCCGCTGGGCGTCGTGGCCGGTATCGGCGCGTGGAACTACCCGATCCAGATCGCCCTGTGGAAATCCGCACCGGCCCTGGCGGCCGGTAACGCGATGATCTTCAAGCCAAGCGAAGTCACGTCCCTGACGACCCTGAAACTGGCCGAGATCTATACCGAAGCAGGCTTGCCAGCCGGCGTGTTCAACGTACTGACCGGCAGCGGCCGTGAAGTCGGCACCTGGTTGACCGAACACCCACGCATCGAAAAAATCTCTTTCACCGGCGGCACCGACACCGGCAAGAAAGTCATGGCCAGCGCTTCTGCCTCGTCGCTGAAAGACGTGACCATGGAACTGGGCGGCAAATCCCCGCTGATCATTTTCGACGACGCCGACCTTGATCGCGCCGCCGACACCGCGATGATGGCCAACTTCTACAGCTCCGGCCAGGTCTGCACCAACGGCACTCGCGTGTTCGTACCGAGCCACCTGAAAGCCGCTTTCGAAGCCAAGATCGTTGAACGCGTAGCGCGCATCCGCGTCGGCAACCCGGAAGACGAGAACACCAACTTCGGTCCTCTGGTCAGTTTCGCCCACATGGAAAGCGTGCTGGGCTACATCGCCAAAGGTAAGGAAGAAGGCGCTCGCGTGCTGTGCGGCGGCGCTCGTCTGACCGACGGCGAATTCGCCAAAGGCGCATTCGTGGCCCCGACCGTGTTCACCGACTGCACCGACGAGATGACCATCGTGCGCGAAGAAATCTTCGGCCCGGTGATGAGCATCCTGACCTACGAAACCGAAGAAGAAGTGATCCGTCGTGCCAACGACACCGACTTCGGCCTGGCCGCTGGCGTCGTCACCAAGGACCTGAACCGCGCTCACCGCGTGATTCATCAACTGGAAGCCGGTATCTGCTGGATCAACGCCTGGGGCGAGTCCGACGCGAAAATGCCAGTTGGCGGTTACAAGCAGTCGGGTGTTGGCCGTGAGAACGGCATCAGCTCGCTGAACAACTTCACCCGCATCAAATCGGTACAGGTCGAACTGGGCGATTACGCCTCGGTTTTCTAAGGCGGTATTTGCTTCGCCTGCGAGATCGCTATCGCAGGCAAACCAGCTCCCACAGGTTTGGCGTCGTTCGCCAAATCTGCGGTGCCCCCCGATCCCTATGGGAGCGTGGCTTGCCCGCGATCGAGTGCGAAGCACTCGCTGACCTGACCAACTTCAAAGAGGGTGCATTCAATGTCCCAAGAATTCGATTACATCATCATCGGTGCCGGTTCGGCCGGTAACACCCTGGCGACCCGTCTGACTGAAGACGAAGGCGTCACCGTCCTGCTGCTCGAAGCCGGCGGCCCGGACTACCGTTTCGACTTCCGCACGCAGATGCCGGCCGCCCTGGCGTTCCCGCTGCAAGGCCGTCGCTACAACTGGGCATACGAAACCGATCCAGAGCCACACATGGACGGTCGCCGGATGGAATGCGGTCGCGGCAAGGGCCTCGGTGGTTCCTCGCTGATCAACGGCATGTGCTACATCCGCGGCAACGCGATGGACTACGACAACTGGGCCAAGTTGCCAGGCCTGGAAGACTGGGATTACCTGAACTGCCTGCCGTATTTCCGCAAAGCCGAAACCCGCGACATCGGCCCGAACGACTACCACGGTGGCGACGGCCCGGTCAGCGTGACCACGCCGAAAGCCGGCAACAATCCGCTGTTCCACGCCATGGTTGAAGCCGGCGTGCAAGCCGGTTACCCGCGCACCGAAGACCTCAACGGTTACCAGCAGGAAGGCTTCGGCCCGATGGACCGTACCGTGACGCCGAACGGCCGTCGCGCCAGCACCGCTCGCGGTTACCTGGACGTCGCCAAGAAGCGTTCGACCCTGACCATCGTCACCCACGCCCTGACCGACAAGATCCTGTTCGAAGGCAAGCGTGCGGTCGGCGTGCGTTACCTGATCGGCGCCGCCGAAGAGCGCGTTGAAGCCCGTGCCCGCAAAGAAGTGCTGCTGTGCTCCGGCGCCATCGCGTCGCCGCAGATCCTGCAACGCTCCGGTGTCGGCCCGGCCGAACTGCTGAACAAGCTCGACATCCCGGTGGTCCATGACCTGCCAGGCGTCGGCGAAAACCTGCAGGATCACCTGGAGCTGTACCTGCAATACGCTTGCACTCAACCGGTCTCGCTGTACCCGTCACTGCTCTGGTACAACCAGCCGGCCATCGGTGCAGAGTGGCTGTTCAACGGCACCGGCATCGGCGCCAGCAACCAATTCGAAGCCGGCGGTTTCATCCGTACCCGTCCGGAATTCGATTGGCCGAACATCCAGTACCACTTCCTGCCGGTCGCGATTAACTACAACGGCAGCAACGGTGTGAAAGAGCACGGCTTCCAGGCGCACATGGGTTCCATGCGTTCGCCGAGCCGTGGCCGTATTCAAGCGAAGTCGAAAGACCCGCGCGAATACCCGAGCATCCTCTTCAACTACATGGCCACCGAGCAGGACTGGCAGGAATTCCGCGACGGCATCCGCCTGACCCGTGAAATCATGCAGCAACCTGCGCTGGATGCTTTCCGTGGCCGCGAAATCAGCCCGGGCATCGACGTGCAAACCGATGAGCAGCTCGACAAGTTCATCCGCGAACACGCCGAAACCGCGTTCCACCCGTCCTGCTCGTGCAAGATGGGTACCGACGAAATGGCCGTGGTTGATGGCGAAGGCCGTGTGCATGGCATGCAAGGTCTGCGTGTGGTCGATGCCTCGATCATGCCGATCATTACCACCGGCAACCTGAACGCGCCGACGATCATGATCGCCGAGAAAATCGCCGACAAGATCCGTGGCCGCCAGCCGCTGCCGCGCAGCAAGGCTGCCTACTTCGTGGCCGGTGATGCACCGGTGCGTGGCAAGCCGATGCGTGATGTGAGTCCTACGGCGCAGTAAGACCGTTACACTGCGTCGCGGCCAATCGCGGGCAAGCCCGCTCCCACAGGTTTTCGGTTGGATTGCAGATATGTGATCAAACCTGAACCCTGTGGGAGCGGGCTTGCCCGCGATGGGTCCTACCAGACAACACATCCCTGGCTGACACACCGACGTAATCCTTTCCTACACCGCTCCACCCTTGATATCGCTCCCCGCACAGGCCTAATCTAGCGCCACGCAAACGTTTCACCTCCCCCTTCGCAACACCGCAACACCGCCACTCCATACCAAGGAGGTTCCCGAATGTTCGATTTCCACCCCCAGCTCAAGCAGCGCTTCGCTGCCTTGCGCACGGGCGCTGAATTCTTTTCGCTGCGTTATGTGCGCGAGTCCGGCCAATACCTGTCGGTGCGCAAGAATGTCGCCGAACCTCCCAGCCTGAGCCGTGATGAAGGCGCGATGCTGACCGTGCGCATCAACGGCGTCGAAGCCTACGCCGCGACCAACGACCTGTCGCAACACGGCCTGCAATCGGCCCTCGACCGCGCCGAGCAACAAGCCCGCCGACTCAAGCCCCACGCGCTGCTCGACCTGCGCGACCAAACCGTCTCCAGCGACCGCGCCGACTATTTTTCGCCCAACCTCGACCAGCCTTTCCCGTCCCTGAGTGATTGCTACCAATTGCTCGGCGCCGAATCTGCGTCCGTGCCCAAGGACGAGCGGCTGGTGAACTGGCAGGTCAGCATCGGCATCACCCACGTCGAGCAGATCTACCTCAACAGCGCCGGTGCCGAACTGCGCCAGGCCCAACGTTTCGTCTACCCGGGCCTCGACGTCACGGCCTATGACGGCAGCGACAGCCAGACCCGCAGCCTTGGCCGCGAGAACTTCGGCCAGCAGGGCGGCGCGGATGTGATCAGCCGGTGCGGCTTGATCGGCGCCGGCCCGCAAGTCGCCGATCAGGCGCTGCAATTGCTGCTGGCGCCGAACACCCCGCAAGGCCCGCGCGACCTGCTGCTGATGCCCGACCAGATGATGCTGCAGATCCACGAATCCATCGGCCACCCGCTGGAACTGGACCGCATCCTCGGCGATGAGCGCAATTACGCCGGCACCAGTTTCGTCAAGGCACAAGACTTCGGTCATCTGCAATACGGCTCGAAACTGCTCAACGTGACGTTCGACCCGGACATCCCCGAGCAGCTCGCCAGCTACGGTCATGACGACGACGGCACGGCCGCGAGCAAGCAATTCCTGATCAAGGAAGGTGTGTTGCTGCGCCCATTGGGCGGCGCGCTCTCGCAATTTCGCGCGGGCATGACCGGTGTCGCCAACAGCCGCGCCTGTGGTTGGAACCGTCCACCGATCGACCGCATGGCCAACCTCAACATCGAGCCCGGCGATCAACCGCTGGCGCAACTGATCGGCAACATCGAGCACGGCATCATGATGTCCACCAACCGTTCCTGGTCCATCGACGATGCGCGC
Organism: Pseudomonas sp. S2_B07; assembly: GCF_054668435.1. Classification (NCBI taxonomy): domain Bacteria; kingdom Pseudomonadati; phylum Pseudomonadota; class Gammaproteobacteria; order Pseudomonadales; family Pseudomonadaceae; genus Pseudomonas; species Pseudomonas sp. S2_B07. The sequence continues at coordinate 4,097,301 of NZ_CP162769.1, read as the reverse complement.
AACAAGTTCCAGTTCGGCTGCGAATGGGCGCAGTTGATCGAAAACGGCGAACTCAAGGGCGTGGTGAAAAACCCGAACTACCGGGCGATTTCCGCGCAGTTCTGGAAAAGCCTCAGCGCCGTCGGCGACGCCAACACCGTCAAGGTCCTGGGCACGCCGAACTGTGGCAAGGGCGAACCGAACCAGGTGATCCGCGTCGGCCACGCGTCGCCAGCCTGTGTGTTCAGCAACGTGGATGTGTTTGGGGGAGACGCCTGATGAGTACGTCGAAAAATCAGGCCGATGGCTTCAAGGCCTTGGTCAACTGGCTACGCGACGCCATTGGCGAGCCGGAACAATTCACCCTCAGCTACGCCGCCGAGTCATCGGCCTTCGTGCGTTTCAACCACGCCAAGGTGCGCCAGGCCGGGCAGGTGCAGCAAGCGAGCATCGGCCTCAAGCTGATCAACGATGGCCGGCATGCCGACCTCGACATCACCTTGGCTGGCGACCCGGAAGTGGACCTGCAGCGTCTGGCCGAAGGTCTGCAACAGTTGCGCGAAATTCTGCCGTTGCTGCCGCAGGATCCGTACCTGCTGATCAACCACAACAGCTGGCAGAGCAAGAATGTGCAGGAACATCCACTGCCGGACACCGGGCAGGTGGTCGCTGAAATCACTCAGGCCGCGGAAGGGCTGGACCTGGTGGGCTTCTATGCGGCGGGCCCGATCAGTCGCGGTTTCGCCAGCTCTTCGGGTGCGTTTGGCTGGCATCAGGCCAACAGTTTCAACTTCGACTTCAGCCTGTTTCATGAAAATGGTCAGGCCGTGAAAGCCAGCTATGCCGGACATGACTGGAGCAGCGAAGGGTTTGCCAAGCGCTTCGCTCTGGCGCGCGAGCAACTGGCGTTTCTCGGTCGGCCGTTGCGCACGCTGGCACCGGGTCAGTACCGCGCCTACCTCGCACCGGCAGCCCTTGAAGAAATCATGGGCATGCTCGGCTGGGGTGGTTTTTCAGCGCAGTCGATTGCCAGCAAAACCAGCCCACTGCAAAAGCTGTATGCGGGGGACAGTGCGTTCAGCCCGCAGGTGTCCATTGATGAAAAAGTCAGTGGCTCGTTGAGCCCGGCATTCTCCGGCGAAGGTTATCCCCGCAGTGATCTGGGGTTGATCGTCGAAGGCAAAGCCGGCGCGCAAATGGTCAGTTCCCGCAGCGCGGCGGAATACGGCTTGACTGCCAACGGGGCGGGCGGTGGGGAGATGCCCAGTGCATTGAACATGGCGGCCGGGACGTTGCCTGAAGCCGAAATCCTCAAGCAACTGGGCACGGGGTTGTACATCAGCAACCTCTGGTACCTGAACTACTCCGACCAACCGGGGGCACGCATGACCGGGATGACCCGGTTTGCGACGTTCTGGGTCGAGAACGGCGAGATTCAGTCGCCGGTGAGCACCATGCGTTTTGATGACAGCGCCTACAGCTTGCTGGGTTCGCAGTTGGAGGCGTTGACCGAGGAGCGCGAGTTGTTGCTGTCGGCGAGTACCTACAGTCAGCGGGCCACAGCTTCGGCGTTATTGCCGGGCGCACTCATCAGTAAACTCACCTTGACCCTGTAAACACAAAACCCCTGTGGGAGCGGGCTTGCCTGCGAAGAGGCCATCAGCCTCAGCATTAATGTTGACTGACACACCGCCTTCGCGGGCAAGCCCGCTCCCACAGAGATTGTGGCTTGCAATGACCTTGCATTAACAACTCCAACCCGCAAGAGGTCCCATGCCCAACCGCCCGCCTCTCGACGCTGTCACCGCCCGCTGGGTGCCGTGGGTCGTCGCCATCGCGTTTTTCATGCAGTCCCTCGACGGCACCATCCTCAACACCGCACTGCCCGCCATGGCCCGCGACCTGGCGGAAGATCCGTTGCGGATGCAGGGCGTGATCATCGCCTACATGCTCACCGTCGCCTTGCTGATCCCCGCTTCCGGCTGGATCGCCGACCGTTTCGGCACCAAGAAAATATTCTTCGGCGCGATCCTTCTGTTCAGCCTCGGTTCGTTGCTTTGCGCCTTTTCGACGAGCCTGAGCCTGCTGATCGGTGCCCGGATCATTCAGGGCCTGGGCGGTGCATTGATGTTGCCGGTTGGGCGCCTTGTGGTGCTGCGCGCTTACCCGCGTTCGGAACTGGTGCGGATCATGGGGTTCATCACCATTCCCGGCTTGCTCGGCCCCTTGATCGGCCCAACCATGGGCGGCTGGATGGTGGAGTACCTGACCTGGCACTGGATCTTCCTGATCAACCTGCCCGTCGGGTTGGTCGGTTGCTACGCCGTGTGGAAATTCATCCCGGACCTACGCGGCACCGAGCGCACCCGTTTCGATAGCCTTGGGTTCGTGCTGTTCGGCGCGGCGATGATTCTGATCACCGTCGCCATGGAAGGTCTGGGCGAGCTGCACCTGCCCCACCTGCGCGTGATGCTGTTGTTGTTCGCTGGCATGGCCTGTCTGGCGGCGTACTGGTTACGCGCCGGGCATACTGAAAACCCGCTGTTCGCGCCGTCACTGTTCAAGACCCGGACCTTCGCCGTGGGCATCCTCGGCAACCTGTTTGCCCGCCTCGGCAGCGGCGCCCTGCCCTTCCTCGTGCCCTTGCTGCTGCAAGTGGCGCTGGGGTATTCGCCGTCACAGGCGGGGATGAGCATGCTTCCGCTGGCGGCGGCGGCGATGGTTGCCAAGTGGGTCGCACGTCCGCTGATCGAGCGGTTGGGCTATCGCATCGTGCTGACCGGCAACACCCTGGCGCTGGGCATCATGCTCGCGAGCATGGGCCTGGTCAGCGAACAGACACCGTACTGGCTGCTGCTGTGCCTGCTGGCGATTCTCGGGGCGATCAACTCGCTGCAATTCACCGCGATGAACACCGTCACCCTGATCGACCTCGACGATGCCAGCGCCAGTAGCGGCAACAGCCTGTTGTCGGTCGTCGCGCAATTGTCCCTGAGCCTGGGCGTTGCCTGCGCCGGTGCGTTGCTCGGCGGCTTTACCGCCGAGATCGGAAACGATGGCGTGGAAACGGTGTTGGGCGCGTTCCAGCTGACGTTTGTCACGGTCGGAATCATGGCCATGCTGGCGGCCACGATCTTTTCCCAGCTCTCACCAACGGACGGCCGACGGATGGTCACCCGCGAGCACGATATAGAACACTGACCTGTAGCCGCTGACGAGGCACGAGGCTGCGTTGCGCGTCCGCAGGACCGCCCTCGAGGGGCCGCTTCGCAGCCCAACGCAGCCTCGTGCCTCGACAGCTGCTACGGCTATTCGTCCAGAATTTGCAGGTAGATAGAGCGAGACTGGTACACTGCGCGACATTTTGTTTTGCAGGCCAGTCCCGTGACCACCATCGCCACCGCTTTTAATACTTTGCCGCTGTCCGCCGCCATGCTGGCTAACCTCGACTCCCTCGGTTATGCCCAGATGACGCCGATCCAGGCGCAAAGCTTGCCGGTGATCCTCAAGGGGATGGACCTGATCGCCCAGGCCAAGACCGGCAGCGGCAAGACCGCCGCCTTCGGTATCGGCCTGCTGAACCCGATCAATCCGCGCTTCTTCGGTTGCCAGGCACTGGTCATCTGCCCGACGCGCGAGCTGGCGGACCAGGTCGCCAAGGAACTCCGTCGTCTGGCCCGCGCCGAAGACAACATCAAGATCCTGACCTTGTGCGGCGGCGTGTCCTTCGGCCCGCAGATCGGCTCGCTGGAACACGGCGCGCACATCATCGTCGGCACCCCGGGCCGTATCCAGCAGCATTTGCGCAAAGGTTCGCTGGTTCTGCATGGCCTGAACACGCTGATCCTCGACGAAGCTGACCGCATGCTCGACATGGGTTTCTACGATTCCATCGAAGAAATCATTGCCCAGACCCCGGAACGTCGCCAGACCCTGTTGTTCTCGGCCACGTACCCGTCGGGCATCAAGCAACTCGCCGCGAAATTCATGCGCAACCCTCAGATCGTGAAGGCCGAGGCGTTCCATGACGACACTCAGATCGAGCAGCGTTTCTACGAGATCTCCCCGGATGACCGCATGAGCGCGGTGACCAAGGTCCTTGGCCACTTCCGCCCGGCGTCCTGCGTGGCGTTCTGCTTCACCAAGCAGCAGGTTCAGGAAACCGTTGATCACCTGACGTCCAAAGGCATCTCGGCCGTCGGCCTGCATGGCGATCTGGAACAGCGTGATCGCGATCAAGTGCTGGCCATGTTCTCCAACCGCAGCACCTCGGTACTGGTCGCCACCGACGTCGCCGCGCGCGGTCTGGACATCGATGCGCTGGACATGGTGATCAACGTCGAGCTGGCCCGTGACTCGGAAATTCACATTCACCGTGTCGGCCGTACCGGCCGCGCTGGCGAGAAAGGCATTGCGATCAGCCTGGTTGCACCGTCTGAAGCGCACCGCGCCCAAGCCATCGAGCAACTGCAGAAGGCGCCGTTGAACTGGGACCAGGTGGACAACCTCACGTCCCAGGGCGGCGGTCCACTGCTGCCGGTCATGAGCACGCTGTGCATCGGCGCTGGCCGTAAAGACAAGGTTCGTCCGGGTGACATCCTGGGCGCACTGACTGGCGATGCCGGCATTCCGGGCGCCCAGGTTGGCAAGATCGCGATTTTCGACTTCCAGGCCTATGTGGCCGTGGAGCGCGGGATCGCCAAGCAGGCCTTGCAACGCCTGAATGACGGCAAGATCAAAGGCCGTTCGCTGCGCGTTCGTATCCTGTAAGAACAACGCACTTCCCCTGTGGGAGCCGGCGCAACGCCGGCTCCCACAGTTTGTTTTGTGGTGACACACCAAGAGGACACCGTTTTGCGCTCTACCGAAGTCGTGATCATTGGCGCTGGCGCCGCAGGGTTGATGTGTGCGCTGACCGCCGCCGGGCGCGGGCGCAAGGTGATGTTGCTCGACCATGCGAACAAGGCTGGCAAGAAAATCCTGATGTCGGGCGGTGGCCGCTGCAATTTCACCAACATGTACACCGAACCTGGCAATTTCCTCTCGCAGAACGAACACTTCTGCAAATCCGCACTGGCGCGCTACACCCAGTGGGATTTCATCGGCATGGTCGCCAAACATGGCGTGCCGTATCACGAGAAAAAGCTCGGGCAGTTGTTTTGCGATAACAAATCCAGCGACATCCTCGAGATGCTGCTCAACGAGTGCGATCAGGTGGGCGTCAGCCTGCACCTGGACACCTCGATCCAGACCATCGAAAAGCTCGAAAGCGGTTACCTGCTGGACACCACGATGGGCCAGATCACTTGTGAGTCTTTGGTCATCGCCACAGGCGGACTGTCGATCCCGACGCTGGGCGCGACCGGTTTCGGTTATCAGGTTGCCAAACAGTTCGGCCACCAACTGCTGCCAACCCGCGCCGGCCTTGTGCCGTTCACCATTACCGATCAGTTGAAAGAGCTTTGCACCGAGCTGTCAGGCACGTCGGTGGATTGCCTGGTGAGCTGCAACGAGCAGAGTTTCCGCGAGAACATCCTGTTCACTCACCGCGGCCTCAGCGGCCCGGCGATTTTGCAGATTTCTTCGTTCTGGGAATCTGGCGACACGGTCGAGATCAACCTGATGCCGGACCACAACGCGCATGAGTGGCTGCAACAGCAGCAAGCCGAACGCCCGAACAGCGAACTGAAAACCCTTCTGGGGGAAATCTTCACCAAGAAGATGGCCAATCTGCTGGCGGACAACTGGTTCGTGTCCAAACCGATGAAGCAGTACACCCACGCGGAAATCGCCGACATCGCCGAAAAACTGGCGAGCTGGAAAGTGGTGCCGGCCGGTACCGAAGGCTATCGCACGGCGGAAGTGACCCTGGGCGGCGTCGACACCCACGAAGTGTCGTCCAAAACCATGGAATCGCTGAAAAGCCCCGGCCTGTACTTCATCGGCGAAGTGCTCGACGTGACCGGGCATCTGGGCGGCTTCAACTTCCAGTGGGCCTGGGCCTCAGGCTACGCTGCCGCGCAGTACGCCTGAAGCAACACAAAATCCATGTAAGAGTGAGCCTGCTCGCGCTAGCGGTGTAACAGTCGACAGAGATGTTGAATGTAGCGTCCTCATCGCGAGCAGGCTCACTCCTACATTGACCCTGTGTGATATCAAGGAACAGATTTTGCTGTCAGATGTGATCGACGCCATTGCGTCGGCGTCATTACTGGCTCAATTTAGCGTCATTGCCTCGGAAGGCCTTCGCACTTCATGTCATCGACTCCTCTCAGTCAGTCTCTGCGTCGCCTCTGGGCGCTGGATAAATTCAGCTACAGCGTGCGGGTGTTCATCGCCCTGACCGGCAGCATGGCGGTCTGTTGGTATCAGGATGAAATGGGCCTGCTGATCCCGTTGTTCCTGGGGATCATCGCCAGCGCCCTGGCCGAAACCGACGACAGTTGGCAGGGCCGCCTCAATGCGCTCGCCGTGACACTGGTGTGCTTCAGCGTCGCCGCGTTCTCCGTCGAACTGCTGTTCCCCTACCCCTACCTCTTCATCATCGCCCTGGCCCTCGCCAGTTTCGGCCTGACCATGCTTGGCGCCCTCGGCGAACGCTATGGCGCCATTGCCTCGGCGACGCTGATTCTGTCGGTCTACACGATGATCGGCGTGGACCAGCGCGGTGGCGCCGTCACCGACTTCTGGCATGAACCGGTGCTGCTAGTGGCCGGTGCGGCCTGGTACGGTTTGCTGTCAGTGCTGTGGCAGGCAATGTTTTCCAACCAGCCAGTGCAGCAGAGCCTGGCGCGGTTGTTCCGTGAGCTGGGTTTCTACCTGAAGCTGAAATCGTCGCTGTTCGAGCCGATCCGGCAGATGGACGTTGAAGCCCGGCGCCTGGAACTGGCCCAGCAGAACGGTCGGGTGGTGGCAGCGTTGAACGCCGCCAAGGAAATCATTTTGCACCGGGTCGGCAACGGACGGCCGGGCTCGAAAGTCAGCCGCTACCTGAAGCTGTACTTCCTCGCCCAGGACATCCACGAGCGCGCCAGTTCGTCACACTACCCCTACAACGCACTCGCCGAGGCGTTTTTCCACAGCGACGTGCTGTTCCGCTGTCAGCGCCTGCTGCGTCAACAAGGCAAGGCGTGCCGCGCCTTGGCCGAATCGATCCAGATGCGTCAGCCGTTCGTCTACGACGCAAGCTTCGCCGAAGCCCTGGGCGACCTGAACGCCTCCATCGAACACCTGCGCATCCAGAGCAACCCAGCCTGGCGCGGCCTGTTGCGCTCGTTGCGGGCGCTCACGGCCAACCTCTCGACACTCGACCGCTTGCTCAGCGACGCGAGCAACCCGGACGCCCTGGCCGATGCCACCGACAGCAGCCTGCTCGACCGTTCGCCGCGCAGCCTCAAAGATGTGTGGATACGCTTGCGCACACAACTGACGCCAACGTCGCTGCTGTTCCGCCATGCACTGCGTTTGCCCCTGGCGCTGAGCATCGGCTACGGCATGGTGCATTTGATTCACCCCTCGCAAGGCTACTGGATCATCCTCACCACGCTGTTCGTGTGCCAGCCGAACTACGGCGCTACCCGACGCAAACTCGGCCAGCGGATCATCGGCACGGCGATCGGCCTGACCTTGGCCTGGGCACTGTTCGATCTGTTCCCGAATCCGCTGATTCAGTCGTGCTTCGCCATCGCCGCTGGCGTGGTGTTCTTTATCAACCGCACCACCCGCTACACCTTGGCCACGGCCGCGATTACCTTGATGGTGCTGTTCTGCTTCAATCAGGTCGGCGACGGGTACGGACTGTTTCTGCCGCGACTGCTCGATACGTTGCTCGGCAGCCTGATCGCCGGGCTGGCGGTGTTCTTGTTCCTGCCGGACTGGCAGGGCCGACGCCTGAACAAAGTGCTGGCCAACACCCTGACCTGCAACAGCATTTACCTGCGCCAGATCATGCAGCAATACGCCGCCGGCAAAAGTGACGACCTGGCCTATCGCCTGGCTCGACGCAACGCGCACAACGCCGACGCAGCATTGTCGACGACGCTGGCCAACATGCTCATGGAGCCTGGGCACTTCCGAAAAGAAGCGGATGTCGGGTTTCGTTTCCTGGTGCTGTCGCACACCTTGCTCAGCTATTTGTCCGGGCTGGGCGCGCACCGTGAAACGGCGCTACCGGCGGATGTTCGCGAGCAGTTGATTGAGGGTGCCGGCGTGAGCCTGGCAGCGAGCATCGATGAGATCGCCCAAGGCCTGGCGAGCAAAACGCCGGTGGCGATTCAGAGTGATGAAGAAGAGGCCCTGGCCAATTCGCTTGAGCAGATGCCCGATGAAATCGATGAAGGGCAACGGTTGGTGCAGACGCAGTTGGCGTTGATTTGTCGGCAACTGGGGCCGCTGCGAACATTGGCGGCGCATTTGATCAAAGACACCAGTGAGGCTTGAGACTTGCGGAGGCATCGGATCAGCCTCACATCCCATGCTGTTTCATCAACCGCTGATAACTGCCATCCGCCTTCATCTCGGCAATCTCACGGTCAAACCCGGCAACGATCTGCTCATGCTGCGGGTTCTTCAGACTGACCAAAATATGCAGGCTGTTCTCACTCAACGGCTTGGGCAGAAACTCCACCGCATTACGCACTTTGGATGATTCACGCGCCAGGTAATAACGGGCGACGTACTCATCTTCCAGCGTCAACTTGACCCGGTCCGCCGCGACCATGCGCACGGCCATGGAAAAGTTATGCACCGGGACTTTCTGCAGTGATGCGTCGTCATCGAACTCTGGCGAATAGGCGTAGCCGCGCACGATCGCAATCGGATAGGTGTGCAGTTGCTGCAAGTTGTTGTATTCGATCGGCGAATCTTTGCGTTTCAGGAAGCGCACACGATTCACCAGATATTCGCCGGAGAACTGGCCCAGCTTGGTGCGATCAGCGGTGTACCAGGCGTTGACCAGCACGTCATAACGCCCCTCGCCTACACCCAATAACGCTCGGGCCCAGGGCACCTGCTCGAAATCACTGGCATAGCCTGCGCGTGCCAGCGCGGTCGTGACGATGTCCGTCGCCAAACCGCCGTTGACCAGCGTCGCGTCGGTAAAGGGCGGCCAGGCGTCGGCGACCAGTCGCAGCTTTTCCGCTGCCGCGCCTTGTGTCAGCCACAGCAATACGATCAAAGCAGAAGCTCGATGCAATCGCGGCATGCTAGAAAATCCTTAGCGAGCGGGTAGCCCGACGTGTTTTTCAGCCCAAACTCCAAGACCCGTGTACCGGCAGCCAGGTACTCAACATTAGCTCATTGAAGCCATTGCACAGCGCGTCATCGAAGATTACACAAAGAAGACGGCGCCGCGCGAAATGAATGATGGCATTTTGGCCTTTGTCACAGATTTCCCCGCCATAAAGACAATGATCCTCAGGACGCTTAGTATCGAGCGACGATGCTCAAGGAAAGTGAATATGACAATTGACTGGATCTGCAAACACCACAGCGATTTGGGCAAGGAACAGCTGTACGCCATTCTGCAACTGCGCTCAGAGGTGTTCGTCGTCGAGCAGAAATGCGTCTATCAAGACATCGATGGCCAGGACCTGGAAGGTGACACCTGCCATTTGATGGCATGGGAAGAGAATCGGCTGGTGGGTTACCTGCGATTGCTCGATCCGCAGCTACAAGGAGGAGATGTGGTGATTGGCCGGGTGATCGTTGCCCCGACGGCCCGTGGCACCGGGATTGGGCATGAGCTGATGGCGCAGGCGTTGAAGCAGGCTGAGAAACATTGGCCGGACATGCCGGTTTACCTGTCGGCCCAGGCGCATTTGCAGGGGTATTACGGGAAGTACGGGTTTGTGGTGGCGGGTGAGGAGTATGTCGAGGATGGCATTCCGCACATTGGGATGCGTCGGCCTTAAGGGCCCCATCGCGAGCAAGCTCGCTCCCACAGGGATCACCTCAATCCTGTAGGAGCCAAGCTTGCTCGCGATGGCATCAGCTGCAACACCGCAAAAGCTAGGGGTACTCAAGCACCTCTTTGATCTGCCGCAAATTCCGCTCGATCCACCCCCGATCAATCGCCCCCCACTCACGAATCCGATAACGCCCCGCATGATTGCGCGCACCTTCTTCCTGTTCGAACTCGCAAATGATGTCCAGGTCCGCCAACGCCGCAATCGTGTCCTGCGCCGTGCGCCGGGGCATGCCGGTGACTTCGGTCAAGGCCGGGACGCTGCTCGCCAGCCCGCTGTCGATCAAGTACGCCACGTACAACCGGCGGTAAAAACTGCTCTTGGTCTTGCTGACTTCCATTCAAACACTCCCGGCCGTTGATCCGTTATTGCATGTCCCGCCAGGTCAGGTACACCCGCAGGTCAAACTCCACCTGGTGATAGCCAGGCAGCATGTGTTCGCAGAGTTTGTAGAACGCTTTGTTGTGATCCGACTCTTTAAAGTGCGCCAGCTCATGCACCACGATCATTTTCAGAAACTCCGAAGGCGCTTCCTTGAACAGCGAGGCCACACGGATTTCTTTCTTGGCCTTGAGCTTGCCGCCCTGCACCCGCGAGATCGTGGTGTGCAAGCCAAGGGCGCGATGCGTGAGGTCCAGACGGTTATCGAACAACACTTTGTCGATGGCTGGAGCATTGCGCAGGTATTCCTGCTTGAGATCCAGCGCGTAGGTGTACAGCGCCTTGTCGCTCTGCACACCGTGCTTTTCCGGGTAGCGCTTGGTCAGGTAATCGCCCAGCCGATCGTCGGCGATCAACTGGCGCACTTGATCCTGCAATGCAGCAGGATAGGCCTGGAGGTATTTCAACGCGGTCATTGGGGCGGCAACACGAATCACGAAAAGGTCGCCAGTGTAGCGAATTCAACTGTTCAGTGCGCTCCAGTCGAACGGCTGCACAAAGTCGCCGACATCCTCGGCCATCATCGGTCGCGCCACCAGAAAACCTTGCACGTACTCACAGCCATTCGCTTGCAGCCATTGGTACTGCGCAACGGTTTCCACCCCTTCGGCGATCACCAGCATTCCATATTGCTTGCACAGGTCGATCACAGTGCGCACCAGGGCGGCATCCCTTGAGGACTCGGGCAGCCGGGAGATCAAATGCCGGTCGAGCTTGAGCGTGTCCAGTTCCAGGTCCCGCAGATGCGCCAGCGAGCAGGGCCCGGAACCAAAGTCATCGAGAGCCACCCGCACCCCAAGATTGCGCAGCAGACGCAGGGTCTTATGGGTTTCTTCCGGGTTTTGCATCAGCGCTTCTTCCGTTACTTCGACTTCCAGATGACGCGGTTGCAGGCCATGGCGCTCCAGCACCTGGCGCAACTCGGTGACCAGGTTGGGCATGCCGAACTGAGTGCTGCTCAGACTGACGCCGAGCACCAGATCTTCGGCAAACAGGGTTTCCCAGGCCTTTCGCTGCCCGGCTCCACGCTGGTAAATCCAGCTGCCCAGCCGACTGATCAGTCGCGCCTCTTCCAGCAACGGCAAAAACAGCCCCGGCGGCACATCGCCGACACTCGGGTGCTGCCAGCGCAGCAACGCCTCGAACCCGCGAACCTGTCCATTGGCAATGGACACTTGAGGTTGGTACACCAAATTGAAATCACGGTTTTCGATGGCCGTGCGCACGCTCTCTTCGAGCATCAGCCGCGAACGCGCCCGGCCGTTCATCTCGTGATCGTAGAAACGGTACTGCTGACGGCCCGCGCGCTTGGCTTCGTACATGGCAATGTCCGAGGCCCGCAACAAACCGTCGAGGTTCGCCCCGCAATCCGGAAACGTCGCAATCCCGATGCTGGCGCCCAAAGTGATTTCCAGTCCATCAATCTGCTGACAGATGGATACCCGCTCGATGAGTTTTTCCGCAATCTTCGCCGCCTGCTCGGGAAACTCCAGGTCCAGCAGCGCCGTAAATTCATCGCCGCCCATCCGCGCCAGAATGTCGAACGGCCGCAAGCAGGCCTTCAACTGCTCGGACACCCAGCGCAGCACGCGGTCGCCGGCATCGTGGCCGAGGGAGTCATTGACCCGTTTGAAGCCGTCGAGGTCCAGGTACAGCAGCACCCAGGCGCTGTCGGTGCGTTCACCGCGCAGCAACAGGTTTTCCACGGTCTGGTAGAAACCCCGACGATTGAGCAGGCCGGTCAATGGATCGGTCACGGCCTGGAACTCCAGCTGCTGATGCAGGTGGCGCACCACCGACATGTCCAGCACCGTCACCACCATCGCGTGCTGCTCCGCAGGCAATGGCGCGCATGACAGCGCCACCGGCACCTGTTGGCCGGGCGCAGTACGCAACAGCGCATCATGCAGGCGCAAAGTCTCGCCGCGCCGGTAACCGGTATAAATTTCGGATTCCAGCCAGACCGGGATGTGCGGTTTTTGCAGGAAGTCCAGAAAATCCCTGCCTTGCAGCTCCTGCACCGTTGCGTTCAGCAGCCGCGACATCGCCGGGTTGGCAAATTGGATAACCCCGTCCTCACTCACCACCAGAATGCCTTCGGCCGCGTTCTCCAGCACCGAGGCATTAAACGCGCGTGCGACTTCCAGGTCGTGGCTCAAGCGCTGCAAGGCACGGCGATTGCGCTGGTGTTCCAGCAGGGCCTGGACTTTAGGCTTGAGGATTTGCGGATCGAACGGTTTGAACAGGTAATCCACCGCGCCGCTGGCGTAGCCCTTGATCACCGCGTCCGGGGATTGTTCGTTGGCGGTGAGGAAGATGATTGGTGTAAGGCGGGTTCGCTGGCTGCCGCGCATCAGGCGCGCGACTTCAAAACCGTCCATGCCCGGCATTTGCACATCGAGCAGCACCAGGTCGACATCGTGTTCGAGCAAAAGGTTTAGCGCTTCAAAGCCGGAGGCCGCGGTCATCACCTGCCAGTCCTGGCGCTGAAGCAACGCGCGCATGCTGATCAGGTTTTCAGGGTAATCATCGACGATTAAAAGGACCGAGTTGCCTTCGGCTGGCGTGGGTTGCGCGCATTCCATGCTGCTTCTCTTGTTCGGGGACGTCAGGCCGGTTTCTCGTGAAAACCGGACAAATACTAGGCCTTCACTCTAGACCGGGATCCACAAAAGCAGAAGCCATCAGAGCGCCATCATTTAACTAACGCGTTCATTTGCCGACTAACGGTCGGTCCTGAAAGCCCCGAAAACCGGGAAAGATGGCATTTCGACAGGACGTTGACGCCAAATCTCTGCCGGATGGGCATTAACAAAGTGGCCTCGTACGCTTATAAAGACCGCCCCCCGATGCGCGGGCTAGAGCTTCTGGCACGCGCGTGCAGCAAAAATTTGTGGAAGCTTTGTCTATGATCGATCTCGCAACCTGGAACCTCAGCGTTCCCGTTGGCAATCCGCCGTATACCGTTGAAACCGCCAAACTGGTGGACGGCTTCAAGGACCAATACTTCCACTCAGACACCGGCACCTTGTTTTTCTGGGCACCCGTCACCGGCTCTAAAACAGCCAATGCAAAGTATCCCCGCACTGAACTTCGAGAAACCTACAGCAACGGCACCCTGAAAAACTGGCTCTACCCGGACGCCGACAACTCCCTGCGGGCGACGCTGGCGGTGAATCAGGTACCGAGTTCAGGAAAGATCGTTATTGGCCAGATCCATGCGTATGAAAGCCAAAGACCGATGGTGAAGGTCGAGTATCAGTACAAGACCAGCACCGCCACCGGCAACATCGTTGCCAAAGTGCGCATGCATCCGGATGACGATGAAGGTCGGGTGATCACCATCGCCACCGGGGTGAAACTTGATCAGGAGTTTTCCTACCTCATCCACCTGAGCCCCGGCGGTGCATTGGGCATCAGCGCGGCTGGCTACCAGTGGGACACCAACATCAGCGCGACGTGGCGCGACAAGCCGCTGTATTTCAAGGCCGGGGTCTATGTGCAAGACCACACCGGGTACACCAGCGAAGGCGGGAAAGTGACGTTCAGCAAGCTGGATATTGATCACGACAAGTAAAAACACCGCATCCCCTGTAGCAGCTGTCGAGCCTGCGAGGCTGCGTCCGAGGACGAAGTCCTCGCAATCCCGGTAAACCCCGCCCGCCTGAATGAATACGTTGCCTGATAGACGACTGCTGCGCTGCTGAACTCAGTCTTGCACGCTCGACAGCTGCTACCGACCAACTGAGCGTCCGAAAAACTTGTAGGACGCCTCCGGCCGTGGCGAGGGAGCTTGCTCCCGCTGGGCGGCGAAGCAGCCCCAAACCCTGCCACTCCTTTCCCACAGACACGCCACACCGCCCGGTTTACGGAAGCTGCCCCGCCGAACGGGAGCAAGCTCCCTCGCCACAATGACCGCATGCACGTCCTACAGCCCGGTTGTGAATGCCGAAATTGCTGCCTAAAGTTGGCCTGTCGCTGACCATTGTTGGCGATAGGGTTTCGCAGCCCTAGCGAGTTAGATCCACAACCGTCAAAATACGGCGCGGCAACTTTGCCTGTGCTCTTTTTATGGCGGCTGTGCGTGGGAGACCATCTGGTCTGCCGGGTCTTAACTCCTCGGTCTGCGAACCCGCGCGCAGTTGCCACCCAATTTGTTTCGCAGCAGACGGTGGCAAATTCTTTTTTGAGTTAAGGATTTTCCATGAGCAATCAGCAACCGCCACGCCGCTTTACCCCAATGTCCCAGCTGTCCACCGACTATCCCATCCTTCTCATCGACAGCGACGCCCCGCTACGCGAACTCCACAACTGCGTCAGCGAACGTCTCAACGCCGTCCTCAAGTACCTGAACCTGATGGCCTGCACCAGCCTCCCCGATTACGCCGAAAACGATATCAACACCGTCACCAACATTGCGCGAATCCTGGTCCAGGATATCGCTGACGTGTTTGGGGTAATCGAGCAGCGAGAGTTCGAATTACCTAAAGTTCGCTAGCAAATATTCACGCAATAAAAACCCGCGCATAGCGGGTTTTTATTAAAGGCACAAACACCAAATCTTAATACTTAAAACTCGAAGCTCGCCAACAACACTCAAACAACGCCTACTCAACGGAGGACCAACTGCAGCGTCGAGTTTGAAGCAATATTGTAATCAGCCAACGTAAGGCCATCCTCCAGTTGTCTTCCGGAGAAAATCAAACGCTGCTGATCTGGAGGAACTCCTGTTTTACCCTGACACTTCGCTTTTACGTTTTCGATCGAGTCAGATGGTTCAACCTCCAAGGTAAACTTCTGGATCACGTTTGTTGCACTGCCCTGCACTTGCTGAACTGAAATCTGCATATCTTCTCCCAGAAAATTAATTCAGAACCAAGCGGGTAGACCACGAGCACTGATCTCCTCATTAAATTCACTCCGCCGTCGAGTTACACGCAGACAATAGGTCGCAATCAGAGTTAAATCACCTGTAACAAATAACAGCTTTTAATATCAATTTGCGATAATAGTGATAACTTATAAACAGACAACCAACAGACACCCCCCGCACTAATGAATACTTGCCCGCCAACTCACAACCCGTTAAACCTTATTGAAAACTGGAAGCAGGTCTGAGGCCGCGAGCTAACACGGAAAATAATAAAAAAACCCGCCTCTCGGCGGGTTTTTTATGCAACTAAAACACTAAAGGCCTTAGTTAACCTTGGCGTTCAACTCACCCTTCAAGTAACGCTGATACATGCCTTCCAGCGAGATCGGCTTGATCTTCGAAGCATTACCCGCAGTACCAAAGGCTTCGTAACGAGCGATACACACATCACGCATCGCAGTGACGGTCGCGCCGAAGAACTTGCGAGGGTCGAACTCGCTCGGGTTGGTGGCCATCAGGCGACGCATCGCACCGGTCGACGCCAAACGCAGGTCAGTATCAATGTTGACCTTGCGCACGCCGTGCTTGATGCCTTCGACGATCTCTTCAACCGGCACGCCGTAGGTTTCTTTGATGTCGCCGCCGTACTGGTTGATGATCGCCAGCCACTCTTGCGGAACCGAAGAGGAACCGTGCATCACCAGGTGGGTGTTCGGGATGCGCTTGTGGATTTCTTTGATGCGGTCGATGGCCAGCACGTCGCCGGTAGGTGGCTTGGTGAATTTGTACGCGCCGTGGCTGGTGCCGATGGCGATGGCCAGGGCATCAACCTGAGTGCGTTTGACGAAGTCAGCGGCTTCTTCCGGGTCGGTCAGCATCTGGCTGTGATCCAGAACGCCTTCGGCGCCGATGCCGTCTTCTTCACCGGCCATGCCGGTTTCCAGCGAACCCAGGCAGCCCAGCTCGCCTTCTACCGAAACGCCGCAGGCGTGAGCCATGGCCACGGTTTGTTGGGTAACACGGACGTTGTAGTCGTAGTCGGTCGGAGTCTTGCCGTCTTCGCCCAGGGAACCGTCCATCATCACCGAGCTGAAGCCCAGTTGGATGGAGCGCTGGCAGACGTCAGGGCTGGTGCCGTGGTCCTGGTGCATGCACACCGGGATGTGCGGGAATTCTTCGATCGCCGCCAGGATCAGGTGGCGCAGGAACGGGGCGCCGGCGTATTTGCGAGCACCGGCCGAAGCCTGGACGATCACCGGAGAGTCAGTCTTGTCAGCGGCTTCCATGATGGCGCGCATCTGCTCAAGGTTGTTGACGTTGAAAGCTGGAACGCCGTAGCCGAACTCGGCTGCGTGGTCCAGCATCTGGCGCATGCTGATAAGTGCCATTGTGTGTGTCTCTCCCGGTTTGGGTCGTTAATCGTGCCAGCCTGCCGTAGCGGCGGCGGCTATTCAAGTTATTGCAGATCGGGGGTAAAGCCCGGGCTGCGAATTCGGGTGTTGCCTGAATCTGTCAATTACTGCGCTTTACAACCGCGGCCAATCAAATCATTGGTGGCGACCCAGTAAACCAGGCCTTCCTCACCTTTTATGTGAAACGCCAGCATGTCATTGCTGTACAGCGAACCTTCGGCGCCCGGCTCCTGCTTCAAGCGGTACACCTGATCGGCCCCGCCGAGGCGCACGTCGACTTCCTTGCGGCTGTCGTCGGTGTAGCGCCACAGCACTTTGGCCTGGCTGTCACAGGTCCAGGTGGTCCAGTTATCCACGGGGGCGGACGACTGGAACAGGTTCAACTGAGCGCAACCGGCCAGCAACGCCAACGCCGTAACGGCGATAAAACCTTTCATCCATGTTCCTCGACTGACGGCGCACGCCGCCAGCCCTGAGTAATGAGTCAGACCCGTCAAGGACAACCATGTTCCTTGGCGGGTGTCTGTGTCTCGTATTTATCCAGGCCATCGGGACCGGAACGCTTGTTTAGCACAGGATTGGTTTCCGCTTGCCAGTCGGCCTGGTAGCAGCCTTTTTCCTGCGACTGCGGCGCAGGCTCCGGCGTGGCTTTCGGGTTACTTCCGCAAGCCGCCAGCATGCCCGCTGCGATCAACAGCGTTAACGTCTTGACCATGTAAACACTCCTTTGCCTGGTCAAATGGGCGGCCTCAGGCCTTCGCCCGGCTTTCCAGGACTTCAACGGCTGGCAGCACTTTGCCTTCGACGAACTCGAGGAAAGCGCCGCCGCCGGTAGAAATGTAGGAGATCTGATCCGCAACGCCATATTTATCAATGGCCGCCAGGGTGTCGCCGCCGCCAGCGATGGAGAACGCCGAGCTTTCGGCGATGGCCTGGGCCAGCACTTTGGTGCCGTTGCCGAACTGGTCGAATTCAAACACGCCAACCGGGCCGTTCCACAGAATGGTCTTGGACGACTTCAGCAGCTCGGCGAAATTCGCTGCGGTCTGCGGGCCGATGTCCAGGATCATGTCGTCGGCAGCCACATCAGCGATCAGCTTGACGGTAGCGGTCGCGCTTTCAGCGAATTCCTTGGCAACCACAACGTCCACCGGCAATGGCACGCTGACTTTGGCAGCGATTTCGCGAGCGGTGTCCAGCAGGTCCGGTTCATACAGAGACTTGCCGACCGGGTGACCGGCAGCGGCCAGGAAGGTGTTGGCAATGCCGCCGCCAACGATCAACTGGTTGCAGATCTGGCTCAGGCTGTTCAACACGTCGAGTTTGGTCGAGACCTTGGAGCCGGCAACGATGGCAGCCATTGGCTGGGCCGGGGCGCCGAGGGCTTTGCCCAGTGCGTCCAGCTCGGCGGCCAGCAACGGGCCAGCGGCAGCGACTTTGGCGAACTTGGCCACGCCGTGGGTCGAACCCTCGGCACGGTGCGCGGTGCCGAAGGCGTCCATCACGAATACGTCGCACAGGGCGGCGTATTGCTGGGCCAGTTCGTCAGCGTTCTTTTTCTCGCCTTTGTTGAAGCGCACGTTTTCGAACAGCACGATGTCGCCGGCTTTCACGTCGACGCCGCCCAGATAATCAGCGACCAGCGGCACTTCGCGGCCCAGGGCCTTGCTCAGGTAGTCAGCGACTGGCTTGAGGCTGTTCTCGGCCGAGAATTCGCCTTCGGTCGGACGGCCAAGGTGCGAGCAGACCATCACGGCCGCGCCTTTCTCCAGGGCCAGCTTGATGGTCGGCAGCGAGGCCAGGATTCGCGCATCGCTGGTGACAACACCGTCCTTGACTGGGACGTTGAGGTCTTCGCGGATCAGTACGCGCTTACCTTGCAGATCGAGGTCGGACATCTTCAACACGGTCATGGGTCGCAATTCCTGAATTACTGTTTTGGAGAAGCTGTTGGAGTAGCTGTTTGCAGATAGTGTTCTGCAACGTCCAGCATTCGGTTGGCAAACCCCCATTCGTTGTCGAACCAGGCCAGGATGTTCACCAGCCGCGGGCCGGAAACTCGAGTCTGACTGGCATCGACGATCGCCGAATGTGGGTCATGGTTAAAATCACAACTGGCGTGAGGCAACTCGGTATAGGCCAGCAAGCCTTTGAGCGGGCCACTGGTGGCGGCCTCGCGCAGAATCCGGTTGACCTCGGTGGCGTCGGTGTCGCTGACGGTCTGCATCGTAATGTCGAGGCAAGACACGTTAACCGTCGGCACTCGTACGGCTTTGGCCTGAATTCGCCCGGCAAGTTCCGGCAGCAGGCGTTCGATGCCGCGCGCCAGACCGGTGGACACCGGGATCACCGACTGGAACGCCGAACGGGTACGGCGCAGGTCTTCGTGATGGTAGGCGTCAATCACCGGCTGATCGTTCATCGCCGAGTGAATGGTGGTGATCGACACGTATTCCAGGCCGATGGCCTGATCCAGCAGACGCAACAGCGGCACGCCGCAGTTGGTGGTGCAGGACGCGTTGGACACCAGCAGTTCGTCGCCGGTCAGGCAATCCTGGTTCACGCCGTAGACGATGGTGGCGTCGACATCCGCCTCGCTGGCCATCGGCTGGGAAAACAGCACGCGCGGCGCGCCGGCGTCGAGGAACCGCTGGCCGTCTTCACGGGTGTGATAAGCGCCGGAGCACTCCAGCACCAGATCAACGTCCAACGACGCCCAATCGATGCCTTCGGGGGTAGCACTGCGCAGGACCTTCACGCAGTCGCCATTAATATGCAGACAATCGCCCTCAACCCGCACTTCGCCGGGAAAACGCCCGTGAGTGGAGTCGAAGCGTGTCAGGTATTCGATGCTGGCCATGTCAGCCAGATCGTTGATCGCGACAATTTCAAACCCGGCCTTTTCGCCTCGCTCAAACAACGCACGCAAGACGCAACGACCAATCCGGCCGTAGCCGTTGAGTGCAACTTTGTAAGGACGCGGTTGAGGCATGGGGTTCTCGATTACCGTGGTGAAACCGTTAGCGTGGTGTTGCCCGAACCACCGCTTTCGCGGGCAAGCCCGCTCCCACAGGTTCGTTGGTGTACACAACATGTGTGAGCAACCGAAAACACTGTGGGAGCGGGCTTGCCCGCGAAGGCGTCGCTCAGGCGACACCTGATCCGGATCAGTCTTCCAGCAGCTCTTCAGCCTGACCCAGGATGTTTTCCAGGGTGAAACCGAACTCTTCGAACAAGGCAGGCGCAGGCGCCGACTCGCCGTAGGTGGTCATGCCGATCACGCGACCTTCCAGGCCCACGTACTTGTACCAGTAGTCCGCGTGAGCGGCTTCGATGGCGATACGGGCGCTGACTTGCAACGGCAGAACCGCTTGCTTGTAGTCGGCGTCCTGAGCATCGAACACGCTGGTGCAAGGCATCGAGACAACGCGCACTTTGCGACCCTGTTCGGTCAGCTTGTCGTAAGCCTGAACCGCCAGGCCGACTTCGGAACCGGTGGAGATCAGGATCAGCTCAGGCTCGCCGTCGCAGTCCTTCAACACGTAACCGCCACGGGCGATGTCGGCGATTTGCAGGGCGTTGCGATCCTGGTGCTGCAGGTTCTGACGCGAGAAGATCAGCGCCGAAGGGCCGTCCTTGCGTTCCAGTGCCAGCTTCCAGCACACGGCCGATTCAACGGCGTCGGCCGGGCGCCAGGTGTCAAGGTTCGGCGTGCTGCGCAGGCTGGTCAGTTGCTCGATTGGCTGGTGAGTCGGGCCGTCTTCGCCCAGACCGATGGAGTCGTGGGTGTAGACGAACACCACGCGCTTCTTCATCAGCGAAGCCATGCGTACTGCGTTGCGCGCGTATTCCATGAACATCAGGAAGGTCGCGCCGTAAGGCACCAGACCGCCGTGCAGCGCCACGCCGTTCATGATCGCGCTCATGCCGAATTCGCGAACGCCGTAGTACATGTAGTTGCCGCTGGCGTCTTCAGCCGTAACACCTTTGCAACCTTTCCACAGGGTCAGGTTGGAACCGGCCAGGTCAGCGGAGCCGCCCAGCAGTTCAGGCAACAGCGGGCCGTAGGCATTCAGTGCGTTCTGGCTGGCTTTACGGCTGGCGATGGTTTCGCCCTTGGCCGCGACTTCAGCGATATAAGCCGAGGCGTTTTCAGCGAAGTCAGCCGGCAGCTCGCCGCTCAGGCGACGCACCAGTTCGTTGGCCAGTTCAGGGAATTCAGCGGAGTAAGCAGCGAAACGCTGATCCCACTCGGCTTCAGTCGCGCGACCGGCTTCCTTGGCGTCCCACTCGGCGTAGATGTCAGCTGGAATTTCGAAAGGTGCGTAGTTCCAGTTCAGTGCCTTGCGGGTCAGAGCGATTTCCGCGTCACCCAACGGGGCGCCGTGGCAGTCTTCTTTGCCTTGCTTGTTCGGCGAACCGAAACCGATGGTGGTCTTGCAGCAGATCAGGGTTGGCTGATCGCTTTTGCGCGCGGTTTCAATCGCGGTCTTGATCTCTTCCGGGTCATGACCGTCGACGTTGCGGATCACTTGCCAGTTGTAGGCTTCGAAACGCTTCGGCGTGTCGTCGGTGAACCAGCCTTCGACTTCGCCGTCGATGGAGATGCCGTTGTCATCGTAGAAAGCGATCAGCTTGCCCAGGCCCAAAGTACCGGCCAGGGAGCCGACTTCGTGGGAAATGCCTTCCATCATGCAACCATCACCCAGGAACACGTAGGTGTGATGGTCGACAACGTTGTGGCCCGGACGGTTGAACTGCGCCGCCAGGACTTTTTCTGCCAGGGCAAAACCGACGGCGTTCGCAAGGCCTTGGCCCAGTGGACCGGTGGTGGTTTCAACGCCTGGCGTGTAGCCGAATTCCGGGTGACCCGGGGTGCGGCTGTGCAGCTGGCGGAAGTTTTTCAGGTCATCGATCGACAGGTCGTAGCCGGTCAGGTGCAGCAGCGAGTAGATCAACATCGAACCGTGGCCGTTGGACAGCACGAAGCGGTCACGGTCGGCGAACGATGGATTGCTCGGGTTGTGCTTCAGGTAGTCACGCCAAAGTACTTCGGCGATATCCGCCATACCCATAGGGGCACCGGGATGGCCGCTGTTGGCTTTTTGCACGGCATCCATGCTGAGGGCACGAATGGCGTTGGCACGCTCACGACGGCTGGGCATCGCTGTTCTCCTGCGGATATTGAATCGAGAGTGAATAAAACGAATCGGAAAAAAGGCGAGCATTTTCCCTCACCGGGCCGCCTCGGGGCAATGACAGATAGTCATCTGGAGGCGTTTTTCCATGTGATAACGGCGGTTTCGACGGGTGAAACCTTTCCGCTGTCCGTTTGTTGACAGAACCTAACGTCGAGAAGTGCTATCTATCGAGCAATATCAAAACTTTTTGATATTGCTCTTGCAGTGATTTCGACCCGTCACTAGACTGCTGGCCTTATGAATTTACGCGTGCCTTCCATTCAACATGACGATTGCGACGAGCTGGCGGCCCTCTGCAAGGCCGGCGGCGACCCTCTGCGTCTGAATGTATTGCGCGCCCTGGCCAACGATTCGTTCGGTGTGCTGGAACTGGCGCAGATCTTCGGCATCGGCCAATCCGGCATGAGTCATCACCTCAAGGTCTTGGCCCAGGCCGACCTGGTGGCGACCCGCCGTGAAGGCAACGCGATTTTCTACCGTCGTGCGCTGCCCCACACCGACCTGCTGGGCGGCAAGCTGCACGCCGCCCTGCTGGAAGAAGTGGACAACCTGACCCTGCCGACTGATGTGCAGTCGCGGATTGGTCAGGTGCACGGGCAACGAGCGGCGGCCAGCCAGGACTTTTTCTCACGAGTTGCGGAGAAATTTCGCGCCCAGCAAGACTTGATCGCCGGCCTGCCGCAATACCGCGAAAGCGTGGTGGCCTTGCTCGACAAGCTGGGTTTCGGCAAAGGCGCCACGGCCATTGAAGTCGGCCCCGGTGACGGCGAATTTCTGCCGGAACTGGCGCGCCGTTTCGCTGAAGTCACTGCGCTGGACAACAGCCCGGCGATGCTCGAACTGGCGCGCCAGGTCTGCGAACGTGAAAAGCTGGCTAACGTCAGCCTGCAATTGGCCGATGCATTGAACGGTGTCAGTCTTCAGGCCGATTGCGTTGTACTGAACATGGTATTGCACCATTTCGCCGCGCCGGCCGAAGCGCTCAAGCACATGGCCGACTTGCTGCAACCGGGCGGTAGCCTGCTCGTGACAGAGTTATGTAGCCACAACCAGAGTTGGGCCAGGGAGGCCTGCGGTGATCTCTGGTTGGGGTTTGAACAGGACGATTTGGCCCGTTGGGCCACCGCTGCGGGACTCGTTCCCGGGGAAAGCCTCTATGTAGGCTTACGTAATGGTTTCCAGATCCAGGTCCGCCATTTTCAGCGACCGGCTGGCGACACTCACCATCGGTAAATTCAGGAAAACATCGAGATGAGCGAATACTCCCTCTTCACCTCCGAGTCCGTGTCTGAAGGACATCCGGACAAAATCGCCGACCAGATTTCCGATGCGGTGCTGGACGCCATCATTGCTGAAGACAAGTTCGCCCGTGTGGCGTGCGAGACTCTGGTAAAGACCGGCGTTGCAATCATCGCCGGTGAAGTGACCACGTCGGCCTGGGTCGATCTGGAAGAAATCGTGCGTAACGTCATTCTGGACATCGGCTACAACAGCTCCGATGTCGGCTTCGACGGCGCCACTTGCGGTGTGATGAACATCATCGGCAAGCAGTCCCCAGACATCAACCAGGGTGTTGACCGTGCCAAGCCTGAAGATCAGGGTGCCGGCGACCAGGGCCTGATGTTCGGCTACGCGAGCAACGAAACCGACGTGCTGATGCCAGCACCGATCACCTTCTCGCACCAGCTCGTTCAACGCCAAGCCGAAGCCCGTAAATCCGGCCTGCTGCCTTGGCTGCGCCCGGACGCCAAGTCGCAAGTGACTTGCCGCTACGAAGGCGGCAAGGTTGTCGGTATCGACGCCGTTGTTCTGTCGACCCAGCACAACCCTGAAGTGTCGTACAAAGACCTGCGCGAAGGCGTGATGGAGCTGATCGTCAAGCACGTACTGCCTGCCGAGCTGCTGACCAAAGACACCCAGTTCCACATCAACCCGACTGGCCAGTTCATCATCGGTGGCCCGGTTGGCGACTGCGGCCTGACCGGTCGCAAGATCATCGTCGACAGCTACGGCGGCATGGCTCGCCATGGTGGCGGCGCGTTCTCCGGTAAAGACCCATCGAAGGTTGACCGTTCGGCCGCCTACGCCGGTCGTTATGTGGCCAAGAACATCGTGGCTGCCGGCCTGGCCGAGCGCTGCGAGATTCAGGTTTCCTACGCGATTGGTGTTGCCCAGCCTACGTCGATCTCGTTGAACACCTTCGGCACCGGCAAAATCAGCGACGACAAAATCGTCAAACTGGTTCGCGAAGTATTCGACCTGCGTCCATACGCAATCACCACCATGCTCGACCTGCTGCACCCGATGTACCAGGAAACCGCTGCGTACGGCCACTTCGGTCGCACCCCGGCGACCAAGACCGTGGGCGAAGACACCTTCACCACGTTCACCTGGGAAAAAACCGACCGCGCCGACGACCTGCGTTCGGCTGCCGGTCTGTAAGACTTCCCCGGCGGTACCCAAAGCCCTGCACGGTTCGCCGTGCGGGGCTTTTTATTGTCTTTCGCTTTGCACCGAGTCGCTGCCATCGCGAGCAGGCCCGCCCGGTCACCCCTGAAACACCAGGCAAAACACCCACCCTTCCCGCCCGAAAATATTGACTAGCCTTCCAGCATCCCACTTGAGCAAGGATGCTCACGATGCTTCTACGCCTGATGCCCGCTGTCTTCCTGACCGTGTTTTGCCTGAGCTCAAACGCTGCCGACTGCCCCGACTGGCCACCCGCACGCGCCTTGGACGAAATCACCGCCCTGCAAAAACAAATCGATTTCTGGGACGACCACTACCACCGGGGAGGACGCTCGCTGGTCGCCGATGAAATCTACGATCAGTCCCGCGCACAATTGATTGAATGGCGTGAGTGCTTTGACTTGGGTCTCGCACCCGAACCCTTGCGCACTGCCGCTGGCAAGATCGCCCACCCCATCGCCCACACCGGCCTCGACAAACTCCGCGATGGACAGACTGTGGAAAACTGGCTGCGCGGTCGCGAAGACATCTGGGTACAACCCAAAGTCGATGGCGTGGCCGTGACACTGACCTATCGCAACGGCTTGCTGCATCAGGCAATCAGCCGTGGCGATGGCATCAATGGCCAGGACTGGACGGCCTCGGCTCGCCTGATCCCCGGTATCCCCCGGCAACTCGCACAACCCGTGGACATACTGGTGCAAGGCGAACTCTATTGGCAGCTGACCGACCACATACAAGTCAAGGCCGGCAGCCAAAATGCCCGCTCCACCGTAGCCGGTCTGATGGCACGCAAGGTACTCGCGCCTGAACAAGCCGCCGGTATCGGATTGTTTGTCTGGGACTGGCCACAAGGTCCGACCCATTTGCCTGAACGAATAGCGGCTCTGGATGGGCTGGGGTTCCCAGGCACTTTGCCCTATAGCCAACCGGTCAGGACAATGGCTGATGCGCAACGCTGGCGCGATCACTGGTATCGCTCGCCGCTGCCGTTTGCCAGCGACGGTGTCGTCCTGCGCCAAAGCCTGCGCCCCTCGGCCGAACGCTGGCAGGCGAAATCACCCTTTTGGGCCGTCGCCTGGAAATACCCTTTCGCGCAGGTACTGGCCGAGGTGCGAACAGTCGACTTCAAGGTTGGGCGCACCGGGCGAATCACACCGGTACTGAACCTGAAACCGGTGACGCTCGATGACCGACAGATCAAACGCGTGAGCGTCAGCTCCTTGCAGCGCTGGGAGAAACTGGACATCCGCCCCGGCGATCAGGTGTCCATCAGCCTGGCCGGACTGACCATTCCCAGACTCGACAGCGTTGTACTGCGCAGTACCGAACGGGCTGAGGTGAGCGTCCCGCTGGCAGCCGACTTCCATCATTTGAGTTGCTGGCAGCCGACGCCGGGGTGTGAAAGCCAATTCCTCGCACGACTAACCTGGCTCAGCGGCAAGCAGGGGCTGGCTTTGCCCCATGTCGGCCCCGGCACCTGGGAGAAACTTTTAGAAACAGGCCGTCTGAATAGCCTTCTGGATTGGTTGACCTTCGATGCTCAAGAGCTTGCTACCATTAACGGCTTCGGCGAACGCAGCAGCGCTCGTCTTTTGAACAGTTTCAACAGTGCTCGACAGCGTCCCTTCAGTCGTTGGCTGAAAGCCTTGGGTTTACCACCGATGGGGCAGGCGCAGCTTGCCGATTCATGGCAGGCAATGGCGAACCGAAACACCGAACGATGGCAGGCTGAAGCCGGTATCGGCCCGGGACGTGCGGCGCAATTGAGCGCGTTTTTCCGCGACCCGCAGGTCCTGGCCTTGAGTGAAACATTAAGGGTTGCCGGGATTGACGGTTTCTAGAGACCTACAATCCACGGCAGCCGGGAACCCCCAGGGGCCGATGCGCTCCAACGCCCATTGCCACACCGACCCGCTTGCCTTTGCGCATGGAGCTTTTATGAAATTTCTTTCACCGCTAGCCCTGTTGACCCTCTGCAGCGTGCTGGCCGCTCCACTGATGGCGGCCGAAGAAGCGCCGGAACTGACCGGCTGCGCAGCCAAGAAACAGGGCATCATCAACCAGATCGAACTGGCCAAGTCACACGGCAACGCCGATCAGCAAGCTGGCCTGGAAACCGCCTTGAGCGAAGTCACGGCGCATTGCACCGACGCCTCGCTGAAGAAAGAACGGGAAAACAAAGTCCTCGACGCCAAGCATGAAGTCAGCAAACGTCAGGCCGACCTCGACAGCGCCATGAAAAAAGGCGACCCCGACAAGATCAACAAACGCAAAGACAAACTCGCCGAGTCCCGCAAGGAATTGCAGGACGCACTCGACGAACTGGATAAGTAGCTCGGTAGTGATGGTTCCCACGCAGAGCGTGGGGAACGATCAATTAGCCAGCGAGAATCAATGATCCCGAAACTGTTTATGGCAAGCACTGCAGGCATCTTCGACTTTCTGCACCGCCGGCCCCAGGTTGCTGGCCTTGTAAGGTTGAACCTGGCTGGCGATCACCAATTCACCGGTGGCGGCTTCAAGGTTGCGGGACATTTCCTGAAAACGAGCCTGCTGTTGCCAGACGTTGTCCTTGGCGCTGGTGTGATCTTCTTCGCGCACCTGTGGAAAATGTTTCCACGGCTCATGGGACAGCGCATCGAGTTTCACGGCGCCGTCGGCGAATTTCTGACCATCAAACGGAATGCGGCCACGCAACATGCCGCCCAGGTCTTCGCCGGTCTTGAGCATCTGCTTGAAAATCGCCTTGCGCTGACCCAGCGGCGAATTCGGATCGACACCGCCGCAAGCGGACAACGTCAGGCAGGCCAGCAATACAACAGAAAGTCTTTTAAGAGTCATGGTGGCTTCAGGTCACGGGAACGGCCGCCAGTATCCTCGCGTCATCGACAAAGACCAATAGCCCTATTATCAATACGGGTTGTTTGAGCGCATGGAGCACTCAGGCAACCGGCAAAGGAATTACTCCATGAACAGCCGTTTCAAGGCATGGCGTCACCACCTCGCGTGGACTCTTCCAATGGTGGCCGTCCTCGCCGGCTGCACCGGCGGCGATAACAACAAGCCAAAAACCCATGCACTCGCTACCTATTCCAGTGCCACCTGGGAAGCGCTGCCGGCGGTGTCCGACAGCGATCTGGTCGCCGGCTTCGGTTCGTGGCGCAGCGCGTGCACCCGGCTCAAGGCCGACCCGGTCTGGGGTGCAACCTGCACCGCCTCCGCCAACGTGCCGCAAACCGCCACCGATATTCGCGATTTCCTCAAACAGAATCTGGACGTCTATGGCCTGCGAGCCGCCAATGACAACCCCAACGGCTTGATCACCGGCTACTACGAACCGGTCTACCCCGGCAGCTTGACCCAAACCGCAGCAGCAAATATCCCGGTGTATGGCGTACCCGAAGACATGATCATTGTCTCGTTGGACAGCCTCTACCCGGAACTCAAGGGCAAGCGCCTGCGCGGTCGACTGGAAGGGCGAGTGCTCAAGCCTTATGACGATGCGGCAACTATTGAGAGCAAAGGGGTCAAGGCCCCGGTGGTGGCCTGGCTGACCGATCCGATGAACCTGCAATTCCTGCAAATCCAGGGCTCGGGGCGTATTCAGCTCGATGACGGTCGCCAGCTGCGCATCGCTTACGCCGACCAGAACGGCCATCCGTACCGTCCCATCGGCCGCTGGCTGGTGGAGCAAGGCGAGCTGAAGAAAGAAGACGTGACCATGGGCGCGATCAGCCATTGGGCCAAGGCCAACCCGACGCGCATTCCCGAACTGCTCGGCAGCAACCCCAGCTATGTGTTTTTCACCCGCAACCCGGACAGTAACGAAGGACCGCGCGGCTCGTTGAATGTGCCGCTCACTGCCGGCTTTAGCGCGGCGGTGGACCGCAAGGTCATTCCGCTGGGCAGTCTGTTGTGGTTATCCACCACCAAACCGGATGGCACTGCACTGGTTCGCCCGGTGGCGGCTCAGGATACCGGCGGCGCGATTGCCGGCGAAGTACGTGCGGATCTGTTCTGGGGCACAGGCGAGGCGGCCGGGCAATTGGCCGGGGACATGAAGCAGCAGGGGCAGATCTGGATGTTGTGGCCTAAAGGTGCGGCGTTGCCACAGGTGCCTCAGGTAGCTGATGCGGCGAACACCAAACCCTGAGATGTGCATGGGCAATTAGATAGCTATCGCGAGCAGGCTCACTCCTACAATTGATCTTCAGTGATCACAAACCTTGTAGGCGTGAGCCTGCTCGCGATGAGGCCAGCAAAATCACCGACTTTTAAACAGACACCACAAAGAAACTCACAATCAACCCCATCCCCACAAACCACACCAACGACCGCAATACCGCCCAGTCCGCCAGGTAGCAAATGATGTACAGCAACCGGCTGGTGATGAACAACACCGACAGCACATTGATCGTCACCAGCTCGGCATTGCCAGCCAGGTGCGCCACGATCACCGCTGCCGCGAACGCCGGGGTCACTTCAAAACTGTTCAGTTGCGCAGCATGCGCGCGTCGAGCCAAACCATTGAGTGACTCGAGAAAGTCCCGGGGATCATGGTTGTCTCTCAGCCCATACCGACCACCGGCCTTGGCAATCGCCGTGCAGACATAAGGCAGGAAAATCGCGATCAAAATGCACCACAGCGCAACCGTCATAAAGCAGTCCTTTCTTCAGTTTGGAAATTCGGGTTTCGGTTAAAACTTCATCACCAGGATGCCGATCAGCACCAGCCCACAGGCTAAGAGCCGTGGCCGACCGAAAGGTTCTTTCAGATAGCGCATGCCGAACAGCACCACCAGTATTACGCTGATCTCACGCAACGCCGCCGCTTCGGCAATCGAGCCCAGCTGCATGGCCCACAGCACCAAAGCGTAACTGAACAACACGCAAAACCCGACCGCCAGCCCCAGCCGCCATTGCTCCCGCCAGAACAGCATGAACGCCGGCCGCTTGCGCACCAGCGCCAGCAACGGAAATGGCCAGGCACTCAGCAACGTGACCCAGACCAGGTAATCCAGCGGGTGTGACCAGCGCCGCAACGCCTGGCCGTCAATGAACGTGTAGCAGCCGATGCACAGACCGATCAGCGCCACCACCGGCAGCATCGACCACGGCAAACGTGCGCCGCCACCGCCCTGCCACAGCAGGCACAGCATGCCGAACGGGATCAGCAGGATTCCGAAGATCTGCTGATTCGTCAGCACTTCCCCGGCAAAGATCAGTGTCAAGGCCAGCACCACCAACGGCGACAGCCCGCGCATCAAAGGATAGACCAGCCCCAGATCACCGACCCGATAGGCCTGAATCAGCAGATAGCGATACAGCAATTCGAACGCCGCCGAGGCTAGAATCCACGGCCAGATGTCGATGGGCGGCACGTTCACAAACGGCAGCATCACGGCGACAAACAACATCGCCACGCTGTCCATGCAGGCCACCACCAACAAACGTTCGGCACTGAATTTGATCAGGGTATTCCACGCCGCATGCAACAGTGCCGCGACTAACACCAGTGCTGTTGCAAGCACGGCCTACTCCTTCATTTGTTTTTTATTTCCGGCGGGACGCGCCCGGATAATTGATTCGCGATATGTCAGCAGCTGTTTATACTGCAAGCGACCACGCCGCACTCAGTTGCGCACAGACTAATTCCAAAAATTTCTGCCCAAGCCCGCTCTCACCGAGAACGGTCATCGGCATGCGTATGCCTGATCAAAGCGTCAAGACTACCGACAGAGACCTTGCGCATGCCACTCGCCTTGCTTGCCCTCGCTGTTGCCGCATTCGGCATCGGCACCACTGAATTCGTCATCATGGGCCTGCTGCCCGACGTCGCTCGCGACCTCGCCGTCAGCATTCCACACGCCGGCCTGCTGATCACCGGCTACGCCCTGGGCGTGGTGTTCGGCGCGCCGATCCTTGCGGTCGGCACGGCCAACATGCCGCGCAAGGCAACATTGCTGGGGATGACGCTGATGTTCATCCTCGGCAACGTCCTGTGTGCCCTGGCGCCGAACTACGCCACCTTGATGGCGGCTCGCGTGGTCACTGCGTTGTGCCACGGTGCGTTCTTCGGCATCGGTTCGGTGGTCGCGGCCGGTCTGGTCGCACCGAACAAACGGGCGCAAGCCATTGCGATGATGTTCACCGGCCTGACGCTGGCCAATGTGCTGGGCGTGCCCTTGGGCACCGCGCTTGGGCAGTACGCCGGCTGGCGCTCGACCTTCTGGGCGGTCTCGGTGATTGGTGTGATTGCCGCCATCGCACAATGGCTCTGGCTGCCGAAACACATCGCCATGGACAAGGCCAATCTGGCCAGCGAGTTCAAGGTGCTGGGCAAGGTCAATGTGTTGCTGGCGCTGGGCATGAGCGTGCTGGCGTCGACCAGTCTGTTCAGCGTGTTCACTTACATCGCGCCAATCCTGCAAGACATCACGGGCGTCAGCCCGCATGGCGTGACCATCATGTTGCTGTTGTTTGGCGTCGGCCTGACCGCTGGCAGCATGCTCGGCGGTCGACTGGCGGACAGTCGCTTACTGCCTTCGCTGGTGGGCATGGCGCTCGCTGTGCTGGTGGTGCTGGCGGCATTCACGCAGACCAGCCATTCGGTGATTCCTGCGGCAATCACGCTGGTGCTGTGGGGCATTTTTGCGTTCGCCCTGTGCCCGATTCTGCAGCTGCTGATCATCGATCAGGCACACGAAGCGCCCAACCTCGGCTCGACGCTGAATCAGAGCGCGTTCAACCTCGGTAACGCAGCGGGCGCGTGGATTGGTGGGCTGGTAGTTGCCAGTGGCGCCGACCTGGCGGACTTGCCGTGGACCGGCGCGCTGGTCAGCGGTTTGACGGTGCTGACGGCGTTGTTCTTTATTTACCTGCAGCGTCGGAGTGCGGCTGCGGTGAATGTGTCCGGCTGAATAGCTGCATCGTTTCGCACACGGCTATCGCGAGCAGGCTCACGCCTACAGGGACCGCGTCCTTCCCTTTAGAAGTGAGCCTGCTCGCGATGAAGTTGACGCGGTACACCTGTCTTTACTTCTCTTCGCGTCCGCGTGAATCCGGCGCCTGATCGGCACCCTTCTTTGGCGGCCCACTCTCGCTGCGAATCTGCGCATGACTGATCAGCGCAAAGATGCAGCTGCCGCCGATGATATTCCCCGCCAGCGTCGGCCCGGCGAACACCAGCCAGAAATCCTTCCACGGCAACTCGCCGGCAAACACCAGGTACGACACCTCGGCCGAACCGACCACGATGTGAGTGAAGTCACCCAGCGCCATAAGGTAGGTGATGAGGATGATGATCCACATCTTCGCGCTCTCCATGGACGGAATCATCCAGACCATGGTGGCGATCATCCAGCCCGAAACGATGCCCTTGGCGAACATCTGGCTGGCGTGGTTTTCCATGACTTTGCGGCCGATTTCGAGGAAGGCCAGGTCGGTTTTGCTGTCGAAAATCGGCAGGTTCAGCATCACGTAGGCCACCAGCAACGTGCCGCACAGGTTGCCTCCCAGCACTACCGTCCACAGGCGCAGTAATCGGCCGAAGTTGTTCAGTGTGGGTTGGGTCATGACCGGCAACACGGCGGTCAGGGTGTTTTCGGTGAATAACTGCTGGCGGGCGAGGATCACCGCAAGAAAACCGGCGCAGTAGCCAAAACTGGCGATCACCTTGAAGTGCTCGCCGTCCGGCAGCCGCGAGTTGAGCAATCCCATGGCCATCAGCGACAGGCCCATGGTCAGGCCGGCGGCCAGCGCCGACCACCACAACGCAGCGATGCTGCGCTCGAGTTCCTGGTCACCCTGTGTCCGAATGATTTCGTGCAGTACGGCCGCACGGGGCGGCTGGTTTTTGTCGACGTCGTGCTGTTCTTCAGCCGAGAGGTTCGGGGTCTTGCCGTCTTTTGGGGTGTCCATAGCGTTCCTGAACCGGTGGCGTGTCATGTAGGTACGACACGCGCGATTCGGCGCTGTTCAGTGTTCGAATAAACGAAGCCATTTCCGCAGGAGCCGAGCTTGCTCGCGATGGCGTCATTCGCATCACCGCCGAAACCGACGTGAATCGATCGCGAGCAAGCTCGGCTCCTACAGGGCTCGCATTACTCGCTCGCCACATCATCCTGAAACTGATCTTTGACGTACTTGATCTCGGTACGCCCGTGCGGTGCAGGCAAGCCGTCTTCGCCCAGATTGACGAACACCATCCTCTCTACTGTCAGGATGCTTTTGCGAGTGATTTTGTTGCGCACTTCGCAGGTCAGCGTGATGGAGGTGCGACCGAACTCGGTGGCGGTAATGCCCAGCTCGATGATGTCGCCCTGGCGAGAGGCGCTGACAAAATTGATTTCGGAAATGTACTTGGTGACGACGCGCTGGTTGCCCAGCTGAACGATGGCATAGATCGCCGCTTCTTCGTCGATCCAGCGCAACAGGCTGCCGCCAAACAGCGTGCCGTTGGGGTTGAGGTCTTCAGGTTTAACCCATTTGCGGGTGTGGAAATTCATAGGGGGCTCCGGGTTCGAGGCGTTTGAGCGCTAGGGTTCTGCCCCCAGCTTCAAGTTTTAAGCGACAAGCTGCAAGTAAAAGCAGATTCGCTGTTACTTGCCGCTTGTAGCTTGTCACTTGCCACTAGCCGGACAAAGAAAGCTATAATCGCCACCGATTTAGAACGGCGACTGCCGTTTTCCCGCCACCTGTCCGAGGGGCGCTGCAGCAGGTTCGACCTGTCAGGCTCGGATGGGGCGTTGCTTGGTCGTTATCGACCAGACACTAAACGCACAACGGCGCCCATTCGCATACATTACGAATGGAGGCTCATCATGAGCGCTGTTATCACGCCTGCAGATTTTAACGATTACAAAGTGGCCGACATGTCCCTGGCTGCCTGGGGCCGTCGCGAAACCATCATCGCCGAATCCGAAATGCCTGCCCTGATGGGTCTGCGCCGTAAATACGTCGGTGAGCAGCCACTCAAAGGCGCGAAAATCCTCGGCTGCATCCACATGACCATTCAGACTGCCGTGCTGATCGAAACCCTGGTTGCCCTGGGTGCCGAAGTACGTTGGTCGTCCTGCAACATTTTCTCGACTCAAGACCAGGCCGCTGCCGCTATCGCTGCTGCCGGTATCCCGGTTTTCGCCTGGAAAGGCGAGACTGAAGAAGAGTACGAGTGGTGCCTGGAGCAAACCATCCTCAAAGATGGCGCGCCTTGGGATGCCAACATGATCCTCGACGACGGCGGCGACCTGACTCAACTGCTGCACGACAAGTACCCACAGGTTCTGGACCGCGTCCACGGCGTGACCGAAGAAACCACCACCGGCGTTCACCGCCTGCTGGACATGCTGGCCAAGGGCGAGCTGAAAATCCCGGCCATCAACGTCAACGACTCGGTAACCAAGTCCAAGAACGACAACAAGTACGGCTGCCGTCACAGTCTGAACGACGCGATCAAGCGCGGTACCGACCACCTGCTATCCGGCAAGCAAGCGCTGGTCATCGGTTACGGTGACGTGGGCAAGGGCTCCGCTCAGTCCCTGCGTCAGGAAGGCATGATCGTTAAAGTCTCCGAAGTTGACCCGATCTGCGCCATGCAAGCCTGCATGGATGGCTACGAGCTGGTTTCGCCGTTCATCGACGGCATCAACGACGGCACCGAAGCAAGCATCGACAAAGCGCTGCTGGGCAAGATCGACCTGATCGTGACCACCACCGGTAACGTCAATGTTTGCGACTCGAACATGCTCAAAGCCCTGAAGAAGCGTGCTGTTGTCTGCAACATCGGTCACTTCGACAACGAAATCGACACCGCTTTCATGCGCAAAAACTGGGCGTGGGAAGAAGTGAAGCCACAGGTTCACAAAATCCACCGCACCGGCCCGGGCGCTTTCGACGCTCAGAACGATGACTACCTGATCCTGCTGGCCGAAGGCCGTCTGGTTAACCTGGGTAACGCTACCGGTCACCCGAGCCGCATCATGGACGGTTCGTTCGCCAACCAGGTGCTGGCGCAGATCTTCCTGTTCGGCCAGAAGTACGCCGACCTGTCGCCAGCCCAGAAAGCCGAGCGCCTGACGGTTGAAGTACTGCCGAAGAAACTCGACGAAGAAGTGGCCCTGGAAATGGTCCGCGGTTTCGGCGGCGTTGTGACTCAACTGACCAAGACCCAGGCCGACTACATCGGCGTGACCGTCGAAGGTCCGTTCAAGCCGCACGCTTACCGCTACTAAGAAACAGCAGCTGCGAGCTTTAAGCTTCAAGCGGCAAGCAAGGTCAAAAGCCGAACTTGCCGCGCGAAGCTAGAGAGCTCTGCCCCTATTCCAAAACAGTTTCAGGCAGCAGGCTCCAGGCACAAGAGATCAGCGCACCTCCGCTTCTCTTGCAGCTCACAGCTTGCAGCTTGTAGCTGGAGGTGCCCTCCATGTCCCAAGACCGTCGCTACAGCTTCGAGTTCTTCCCTACGAAGACCGACGCTGGGCATGAAAAGCTGCTTGCCACTGCTCGTCAGCTGGCCACGTATAACCCCGATTTCTTCTCCTGCACCTATGGCGCTGGCGGTTCGACCCGTGATCGCACCCTCAACACCGTGTTGCAGCTCGAAAGCGAAGTCAAAGTCCCTGCCGCACCGCACCTGTCTTGCGTCGGCGACAGCAAGGACGACTTGCGCGGCCTGCTGGCTCAATACAAAGCAGCCGGCATCAAGCGTATCGTTGCCCTGCGCGGTGACCTGCCTTCGGGCATGGGCATGGCCAGCGGCGAAATGCGCCACGCCAATGACCTGGTCGAATTCATTCGTGAAGAGACCGGCGATCATTTCCACATCGAAGTCGCCGCTTACCCGGAAATGCACCCGCAAGCGCGCAATTTCGAAGACGATATCGCCAACTTCGTGCGCAAGGCCAACGCTGGCGCGAATAGCGCGATCACCCAGTACTTCTTCAACGCCGACAGCTACTTCTACTTCGTCGAGCGTGTACGGGCAGCGGGCGTGAACATCCCGATCGTGCCGGGGATCATGCCGATCACCAACTACAGCAAACTGGCGCGCTTCTCTGACGCCTGTGGCGCAGAAATCCCGCGCTGGATCCGTAAACAGCTGGAAGCCTACGGCGACGACACCCAAAGCATTCAAGGCTTTGGTGAGCAAGTCATCACCGAAATGTGCGAACGCCTGCTGCAAGGTGGTGCACCGGGCCTGCACTTCTACACACTGAATCAGGCTGAAGCGAGTCTGGCGGTGTGGAACAACCTGAAGTTGCCGCGCTGAAACAGTGCAAAACCCCGAAAAGGCTCTGGCGAAATCCAGGGCCTTTTTTATGGAAGATGCCTTGCGCCAGAGCTTCTGGATCCAGTTTCTGGCTCTTTATGATTTCTCGTCGTAATCTCAAGCCATGCCCCTGATTTCGCGATGTCTGACCGTGCTGCTTTTTACTTGCCTGAGCTTCGCCGCCCGGGGCGAGAAGCTGCGCATTGTCACCGAACCGTGGGCGCCTTACGTCTACGAGGAAGACGGCAAAGCCCTGGGACTGGATTACGAAACCACCGCCATCGTCTTTAAACGCCTGGGGATCGAAGTGGACTGGCAGTTCCTGCCGTGGAAACGCTGCCTGTCGATGCTCGAAACCGGTCAGGCAGACGGCGCGCTGGACATTTTCCACAGCGATGAGCGTGACGCGACGCTGCTCTACCCCGGGGAACCGCTCTCGGAAGTCGAATTCGTGATGTTCTACGCCAATGACCGGCCCCATCCGTTTCGTACCCTCGACGACCTGAAAGGCCTGACCATCGGCACCTCGCCGGGCTATCTCTATAGCAAGGATTTCAGCGACTCAACGCTGTTCATCCGCGAGCCGGCGCCGACCCATGAAGCCAACTTCGGCAAGCTGGTACGTGGACGGATCGACCTGTTAATCACTGATCGCCGGGTTGGCCAGCATTTGCTCGATGAATTGGGTATCCGCGGCAGCATCACTGAAAACCCGACCGTTATCAGCCACCAGAGCCAGTTTCTGGCAGTACGCAAAAATGCCGGCATGGACCTGCTGGTGCAGCGTTTCGGTGCCGAACTCAAGCGTTTCAAACGCGAGCCCGCCTACGCGGAGTTGAGCGCCCGTTATGGCACCGATCCTGGCCCCGATGTGAAAGCCACCACCGCCACTTCGGCCACCATAAAAACCGTTGAGCAGCAGGAAAGCGGCGCGCAGTGATTGCTCTGTTATACTCCGGCCTTCCCGCCAGGCTCACGCCCGGACGCTCGGACTTGTTCAAGGCATCTCGATCCCGCTACAGCGCAGCTTTTCAGCCCGCGCGAGCGCTCCAGACGAGCTTTCAAGGCCCAGCAGGACCGGACGGGATTGCGTTCCTCTTAAACGCCATTCGCGCCAGGCAAGACTCCCATTGGGCCAAGCCCTAACTAAAACAGGATTACTCATGTCCTTTGCTTCCCTCGGTCTCTCCGAGGCTTTAGTCCGCGCCATCGAGGCAGCGGGCTATACCGAGCCTACTCCGGTGCAACAGCGGGCCATTCCCGCCGTGTTGCAAGGTCGCGACCTGATGGTTGCGGCTCAGACAGGTACTGGTAAAACCGGTGGCTTCGCCCTTCCGATCCTGGAACGGCTGTTCCCTAACGGTCACCCGGACAAATCCCAGCGTCACGGCCCGCGCCAACCGCGCGTCCTGGTCCTGACCCCTACTCGCGAACTCGCGGCTCAAGTCCACGAGAGCTTCAAGGTCTATGCCCGTGACCTGAAGTTCGTCAGCGCCTGCATCTTCGGCGGCGTCGGCATGAACCCGCAGGTTCAGGCCATGTCCCGTGGTGTTGACGTGCTGGTGGCCTGCCCTGGCCGCCTGCTCGACCTCGCCGGCCAAGGCAGCGTCGATTTGTCCCACGTGGAAATCCTCGTGCTGGACGAAGCCGACCGCATGCTCGACATGGGCTTTGTCCATGACGTGAAAAAGGTCCTGGCCCGCCTGCCGGCCAAACGGCAGAACCTGCTGTTCTCGGCGACGTTCTCCAAGGACATCACCGACCTCGCCGGCAAGCTGCTGCACAACCCGGAACGCATCGAAGTCACGCCGCCGAACACCACGGTCGAGCGTATCGAACAGCGCGTATTCCGCCTGCCAGCCAACCACAAGCGTTCGCTGCTGGCCCACCTGATCACCGCAGGCGCCTGGGAACAGGTGCTGGTGTTCACCCGCACCAAGCACGGCGCCAACCGCCTGGCCGAGTACCTGGACAAACATGGCCTCAGCGCCGTTGCGATCCACGGCAACAAGAGCCAGAACGCCCGCACCAAAGCCCTGGCCGACTTCAAGGCCGGTGAAGTGCGCATCCTGGTCGCCACCGACATCGCCGCTCGCGGCCTGGACATCGACCAGTTGCCACACGTGGTCAACTTCGAACTGCCGAACGTCGACGAAGACTACGTGCACCGTATCGGCCGTACTGGCCGTGCCGGTCGTTCGGGCGAGGCGATCTCGCTGGTCGCTCCGGACGAAGAGAAGCTGCTGAAAAGCATCGAACGCATGACCAAGCAGAAGATTGCCGACGGCAACCTGATGGGCTTCGACTCCAGCGCCGTAGAAGCCGAGAAACCTGAAGTTCGCGAGCGTCCGGATGTGCGTAACCCGCGCAACCCACGTGGCCCGCGTGGCGACGGCCCGAACGGCACCGGTGGTGGTGGCGGTCGCAAGGACAAAGGCAAGGACAAGGGCGGCAAGGAAAAACCTGCCGCCACTGGCCGTGGCGATCGCCCGGCCCGTGAACACAAGCCACGCGAAGGCACTCCGGCGCGCGAGCAACAGCGTCCGGCGCCACGCGCTGCCGCGGCTGACCGTGCTCCAGACGAGTTCCTGGACGACGATATCGATAACTTCGGTAACCGCGTTGATTACGTCCCTCAAGCCAAACCGGCTCAGGGCCGTGGTCGCCGTCCGGGTGCTCCGGCACAAGGCACGACGGCTGGTGCAGGTGCTCCGCGCACCGGCGGCAAGCCTCAGGGTCGCCAAAGCGGTCCGCGCAGCAGCGACGGCGCCACCACCGGCACGCCGCCGGCCAAGCGCAGCGGTCCACGCAGTGGCGCTCCACGTGACGGTCAGGCCCGTCGCGAAGAAGGCCGCAACCGTCGCCCGGCCCGTGACGATCAGCCGCGTTCGGAACCGGCCGTGCAAAACCCGCGCGGTCCAGCGCCGAAGATCATTCACAAAGAGTCGAAAACTGATCGTTTCCCGACTCCCGAGCAACTTGATCAACTGCCAGGCCGTCCGCGTGGCGAAAAACCAGCGTTGCTGACCCGCAATCGCTAAGTTATCGCCGCAATGAAAAATGCCCCTGATCTCACGATCCGGGGCATTTTTTTAGCCTGATGAAAAACCCTGTGAGAGCGGGCTTGCCCGCGATGGCGTCAGTCCAGCCAACACCTATGTTGCCTGATCCACCGTAATCGCGGGCAAGCCCGCTCCCACAATGTTTCGCATTGTCTGAACAGGTTTTGGTGGGCAATAAAAAACGCCCCCGACCGTGAGGTCGGGGGCGTTCTTATGTCTGCGGCGAAAATTACTTCGCTTTCACACCTTCAAAGGTGACGTACAGATCAACCGCGTCGGACTGTGGACCCAGGTCCATCATCTTGCCGAAATCAGAACGCTTGATGCTGGTGGTGCCTTCGAAGCCGGCACGGTAGCCGCCCCATGGATCCTTGCCTTCACCCAGGAAAGTGGCCTTGACCACAACTGGTTTGGTGACACCCGCAATGGTCAGGTCGCCGGCCACGTCGGCAGTGACTTTACCGTCGGCGTTTTTGCCGGTGGTTTTAACGCTGGTGGACACGAAGGTGGCTTTAGGGAAATCAGCCACTTTCAGGAAGTCTTTGCTGGAGATGTGCTTGTCACGCTCAGCATTGTTGGTGAAAACGCTCGCCGTGTTCACGTTGAACTCGATCTTGCTGTCTTCTGGCTTGGCAGCATCAAAGCTGAACTTGCCGTCGATGTCCTTGAAAGTACCGGTGATGTAGCTGTAACCCAGGTGGCTGATCTTGAAGTCGACGAAGGCGTGCTGGCCAGTTTTGTCGACGACGTAGTCAGCAGCCATTACGTTGGCGGACAACAGGGCAGAACCGATTGCCAGAGCGGCGAGAGTCTTTTTCAACATGTCTTGTATTCCTTGAGGGCTAAGTTGAACGTCAGGCTTTGCGACCCAGCATTCGTTTCAGGGTCACATCACGGTCGATAAAGTGGTGCTTCAATGCTGCCAACGCATGGAGACCGGAAAAAATTACCAATGCCCATGCCAGGTAGAGATGAATCGCACCTGCGTTATCTGCCTGGTCCGGTAGCCCGGAAACCAGTGCAGGCACTTCAAACCAGTCAAACACCGGAATCCCGACACCCTCTGCGGTGGAAATCAGGTAACCGGCAATCATCACAGCGAACAAACAGAGATACAGAAAAGCATGCCCGAACTTGGCGCCAAGACGCGTCATGCGGCTGTAGCTGGTCAGCGTTGGCGGCGGTGGGCTGATAAAGCGCCACACCACGCGTAACACCATGACAGCCAGCAGGATCAGACCGATGCTCTTGTGCAGGTCAGGTCCTGCCTTGCGCCAAGGGTCGTAGTAGCCGAGACCGACCATCCACAGACCCAGACCGAACAAACCGAACACTGCCAGCGCTACGCCCCAGTGCATGAAGATGCTGACCCAGCCGTAGCGAGAGGTAGAGTTTCGTAGTTGCATTGCCGAGTCCCTGTAAGTGCTGGCCCAAGACTATCGAGTTATCTATCGAATTAAAGCGGAAAATTTCGCTTTGAAATATCGAGAAATACGATCAAGAGCTTGAAATAGGCGTGTTAAGGAAAGATTAAAGACCCATGCGTAAGAAAAGATGAAGCCCAACTAAAGAACACCCTCGCCCCCGGTTTTATTCGATTCTTAGTACCGGCTTTTCTTCAGGCATAAAAAAACGCGGCATCTCTGCCGCGTTTTTTAGTCCAGACGCTTACTGCGCCTTGGTCTCCGTTGCCGGGGTTGCAGCCGGCTTGGCGGCTGGTTTTTTCGCCGGTTCGGTTTTCTTCACCGGGGCCTTGGCTGGAGCCTTTTTGGTATCGGTTTTGGCGGCAGGCTTTTTAGCCGGTGCCTTTTTGGCAGGCTCGGCTTTCACTGGTGTTGCAGGCTTCGGTGCTTCGACCGGCGCTGGTGCAACAACCGGGGCTGGATCCGGCGCCGGTGGCGTGTAAGGCGCAGGAGCCTTGACCGGCTCTGCCTTCTTGTCGTCATCCGAACCACCGAACAGGTTGCTGAAGAAGTTACCTTTCTTCGCCGCCACTGCACCGGCCGCTGCTGCCGGCACCACTTTCGCCGGTTCAAACGACTTGCCCGCCGCCAGGTCTTCTACCTGACTGGCCGCACGCTGGCCGGTGCGCAATGCGCCTTCCAGGGTGCCTGGGTACAAGGTATCGGTGTGTTCGCCAGCAAAGGCTACGCGCTGGATCGGGCGTTCCCACAGGCGCCAGTACTTGCTGATCTGGCCCGGGCCGAAGGCCAGGTAGGCGCCGCCCATCGAAGGATCGGTGCTATAGCGGCGGATTTCATAACCGGTGAACGAACCGCGCGCCTGTGGATAAAAGGCGTGCAGGCGAATCAGCACCTGATCGACCATCTGCTTGTCGCCGAACGCCTGCATCACACGAGCATTGTCGCCGGACAGGTTGATCACCACATTGGCGCCACCCTTCAACGCCGGCTCGATCCACAACATGCCGAGGCCGGTGTTGCTGAAAATCTCGCCGGACATGCGCGCCTTGGGTTCCCATACCGGCGTCTTGAACTTCAGCATGATCTGGTCGCGCCAACCGTAGTTGGTGCCTTTGATAGCGCCCATGTGCTGGGCATCCAGCGACGGGATCATCTGGATCTTGTTCAGTGCGCGCAGCGGCACCGCCAACACTACGTAGTCTGCCTGATAACCGACCGAGCCGACTTTGACGGTCACGCCGTCCTTGTCCTGGGTAATCGACGAGACCGGGGAGTTGGTCTTGATGGTTTTCAGCTGTTTAACAAACGCCTGGGCCAGCACTGTACTGCCGCCCACCAGTCGCGAAGCACGCAGGTCACGATCGGATGTGCCACGGTAAACACGGCTTTGCTGCGCGTAATACAGCAGCGACAGGCGCGAAGGTTCGTCGTAGCGGGTACGAATCTGCTGGTTGATCAGCTGACGCGCAGTGGCAGGCAGGTTCTGCTTGTCGAGCCAGTTGGATACGTTGATCTGATCCAGCGTTTGCAAAGTGCTGGTGGCGAGCGGGTTCTGCGGATCGTCAATCGAGCGCGCCAGATCATCCTGGGTTTTTTCGAAGCGCTTGAGCGCGTCGGCGGTGGCCGGTTGCTTGGTCGCCAGATCTGCCGCGGAGAAGTACTCACCGTCGATCAGATAACTTGGGGTACGCACGAATTCCGGGGCCGGCGCAGTGCTCAGCTTGAAGGTCGATACGTATTTGTTCAGCACCGGCTGGGTCTTGTCGTTGCCGATCCACTCACTGGTGGCCATGCCGGAGCGACCGCCCAGGCTCGGTTTGGCTTCCAGCAGGGTGACCTGCCAGCCTTTGTTCTGCAGCTCGTAAGCCGCCGTCAGGCCAGACAGCCCGCCGCCGATCACGATCGCGGTTTTATCCTTGGCCAGCGCAGACACGCTGAACAGCCCCAACATCACCAGCGCACAGGCGCGCAGCCAACCGACAGACATTCAGCGAACTCCGGAAATACATGAGGAAATAGCAGTTTTTACGAGTCAGGCGACTCCAGGAACCGCGAAGGATACGTCAGGCTTCAGACGCCCGCCAGCAACGTCTATCGCCCCATACAAAGTAGCTCAATCGTCACAATGGGTTGTCCCGGCGCGACGCATTGCATAGGCTTGCGCGATTGTTTACCCGCCTACGTCACGGGTAGCCTCGAGGAGACATAAAATGGGCCTGAATAAACAGTGGATGGAACGCGATCTCGCGGTGTTATGGCATCCCTGCACCCAGATGAAAGATCACGAACAACTGCCGCTGATCCCGATCAAGCGTGGTGAAGGCGTGTGGCTGGAAGACTTCGAAGGCAAGCGCTACCTCGACGCTGTCAGCTCCTGGTGGGTCAACGTGTTTGGCCATGCCAACCCGCGCATCAACCAGCGCATCAAGGACCAGGTCGATCAGCTGGAGCACGTGATCCTCGCCGGTTTCAGCCACCAGCCGGTGATCGAGCTGTCCGAGCGCCTGGTGAAGATGACCCCGGAAGGCTTGACCCGGTGCTTCTACGCCGATAACGGTTCATCCTGCATCGAAGTCGCGCTGAAAATGAGCTTTCACTACTGGCTCAACCGCGGCCAGCCGAACAAGAAGCGCTTTGTCACCCTGACCAACAGCTACCACGGCGAAACCATGGCGGCGATGTCGGTCGGCGACGTGCCGCTGTTCACCGAAACCTACAAGGCCCTGCTGCTGGACACCATCAAGGTGCCGAGCCCGGATTGCTACCTGCGCCCGGATGGCATGAGCTGGGAAGAACATTCGCGCAACATGTTCGCGGCCATGGAACAGACCCTGGCAGAGCATCATGACACTGTCGCGGCAGTCATCGTCGAGCCGCTGATCCAGGGTGCTGGCGGCATGCGCATGTACCACCCGGTGTACCTCAAACTGCTGCGCGATGCCTGCGACCGTTATGGCGTGCACCTTATCCACGACGAAATCGCCGTCGGCTTCGGCCGCACCGGCACGATGTTCGCCTGCGAACAGGCCGGCATCCGCCCGGACTTCCTCTGCCTGTCCAAGGCCCTGACCGGCGGTTACCTGCCGCTGGCGGCTTGTGTGACGACCGAAGACGTCTACAGCGCCTTCTACGACGACTACCCGACCCTGCGCGCCTTCCTGCATTCGCACAGCTACACCGGCAACCCGCTGGCGTGCGCGGCGGCATTGGCAACACTGGATATCTTCGAAGAAGACAACGTCATCGAGAACAACAAGGCCCTGGCCGAGCGCATGGCGTCCTCTACTGCGCACCTGGCTGACCATCCGAACGTCTCGGAAGTACGCCAGACCGGCATGGTGCTGGCCATCGAGATGGTCAAGGACAAGGCCACCAAGGAAGCCTATCCGTGGCAGGAACGTCGCGGCTTGAAGGTGTTCCAGCACGCACTGGACCGGGGTGCTTTACTTCGTCCGTTGGGCAGCGTGGTGTATTTCCTGCCGCCGTACGTGATCACGCCGGAGCAGATCGACTTTCTGGCCGAAGTGGCCAGCGAAGGGATCGACATCGCGACGCGTAACAGCGTCAGCGTGGCGGTGCCGAAGGACTTCCACCCCGGTTTCCGTGATCCGGGCTAGCACTGCTCGTCCCCACGCTCTGCGTGGGAATGCAGCCGGGGACGCTCCGCATCCCAAAAGCGGACGCGGAGCGTCCGATGAGGCATTCCCACGCAGAGCGTGGGAACGATCAAATTAAAGAGAACCCGCATGAGACTGTCCCGCTTCTTTATCGACGCCCCCCTGAGCACCGGCGAACACGAGTTGCCCGAAGCCCAGGCCCATTACATCAGCCGCGTGCTGCGCATGGCCGAGGGCGATGCGTTGCAGCTGTTCGACGGCTCGGGCCACGAGTTTCGCGCCACGCTGGTGGAGGTTGGGAAGAAGCGTGTCGTGGTGCAGATCGATGAAAGCTTTGCCGGGCAAGTCGAGTCGCCGCTGGCGATCCATCTCGGTCAGGGCCTGTCCCGTG
The DNA here is from genome assembly GCF_054668435.1 of Pseudomonas sp. S2_B07. Taxonomy (NCBI): domain Bacteria; kingdom Pseudomonadati; phylum Pseudomonadota; class Gammaproteobacteria; order Pseudomonadales; family Pseudomonadaceae; genus Pseudomonas; species Pseudomonas sp. S2_B07. The sequence goes on along the minus strand of NZ_CP162769.1, from coordinate 4,053,195 downwards.
GCGAGCGCATGGATTGGGCGATTCAGAAAGCCACCGAACTGGGCGTCACCGAAATCACCCCGATCTTCAGCGACCGCTGCGAAGTTCGCCTCAAGGACGAGCGCGCCGACAAACGCCTGATGCATTGGCGCCAAGTGGCGATCAGCGCCTGTGAACAATGCGGGCGTTCGCGGGTACCGGTGATTCATCCGCCGCTGCTATTGGCGGATTGGTTGAAGCAGACTGAAGCCGAGCTGAAGTTGGTGCTGCACCCGGTGGCCGAGCCGTTGGTCAGTCACGCCAAACCTTCAAGCCTGGCATTCCTGATCGGCCCGGAAGGCGGGCTCTGCGACGCTGAAGTCGAGCAGGCCAAAGCCGCCGGTTTCCACGCCGCCCGCCTCGGCCCGCGCGTGCTGCGCACAGAGACTGCGCCGGTGGTGGCGTTGGCGGTTGCCCAGCAATTATGGGGTGACTTCTAGGGCCCTTTCGCGAGCAGGCTCGCTCCCACAGGAAATGCATTCCAAGGTGGGAGCGAGCCTGCTCGCGAATGGCCGCGACACAGTCTAGCGACCGATCTGGCGGCTACTGAACCGGATCGCTCACCGGGTGGGCGATGATGGCCTTGAGTTCGCTGGTCATCGAGAACTCAAGGTTCAACCCTTTCGGCGGGATCGGCTGTTCAAACCAGCGCTGGTAGATGCCGTTGATCTCGCCCGAGCTGTACAGATCGGCCAACGCGCCATTCACCAGGGCAAGGAATTGCGGATCATCCTTGCGCACCATGCAGCTGTAGATTTCCCGCGATTGCTCCTCCCCGACCACCACCCATTTATGCGGGTCATGCGCCTTGGCGCGTTCGCCATAGAGCAGTGCGTCATCCATGTAGAACGCCGCCGCCCGACCTGACTGCAGCATCTGGAACGCTTCGCCGTGGTCCTTGGCGCTGATCACGAACATGTCGATCTTGTTGTCGACGTTGTAGCTCTTCAGAAAGCGTTCGTTGGTGGTGCCGGCGGTGGTCACCACGTTCTTGCCACGCAGATCGGCGAAGCTCTTGATCCCGCTGTCCCTGGCGGTCAGCAACTGGCCTTTGACGTAGATGAAGCCGTAGGAAAACGCCACTTGCTTCTGTCGTTCGGCGGTTACTCCAGTGGAGCCGCATTCGAGGTCGACGGTGCCGTTCTGCACCAGTGGAATCCGCGTCTGCGAGGTCACCAGGGTGTATTTCACTTTCAGCTCAGGCAGCTTCAATTGCTGACGGATGCGCTCGACTATCTTGCTCGCCAGATCCACGGAATAACCCATCGGCTGACCCGTGTGATCACCCACGTAGGAAAACGGCACCGACGCATCGCGGTAGCCCAGCGTGATGCTCTTGGCATTGGCAACCTTGTCCAGTGTGCCGGTCAGCGGCGCTTCATTGGCGTGAACCTGACCGCCCAGTAACAGCCCGAGGGTGCAGCCGAGCAACGTGATTTTTTGCATTGTTATTCTCCGTTGTGGGTATTGGGTCCTGATGGGTTCAGATGCGGGCGGCGGTGACGGTGATTTCCACCAGCACCTGCGGCCGCGCCAGATCGGCCTGCACCGTGGTGCGGCTCGGCGCTTGCCCCGGTGACAGCCAGGCTGACCAGACTTCATTCATTGCCGCGAAATCGGCATTGATGTCTTTCAGATAAATCGTCGCGCTGAGCACATGATCTTTGTCGCTGCCGGCCTCGGCCAGCAGAGCGTCGATTTTCGCCAGCACTTCCCGGGTCTGACCGCCCGCATCCAGGGCATCGCCCGGCACCTGACCGGAGAGAAACACCAGATCGCCGAAGGTCACGGCGCCTGACAGGCGTGGGTTGCTGTGAAAACGTTTAATGGTCATGACGGGGTCCTTTTCCAAGAGGGAAATTCAAGCGCCAGGGTGGCTGAAACCCAGCAGGTCAATGGACGTCTGGCGCTGACTGATCAACTCACTGAGCAACTGGCCACTGCCACAGGCCAGGGTAAAACCCAGCGCACCATGACCGAGGTTCAGCCACAGATTGCGGTAGGCCGTAGCGCCCAGCAGCGGCACACCGCTGGGGGTCGCCGGACGCATGCCGGCCCACTCCACGGCGGCGTCGTAATCGCCGGCATTCGGAAACGTGTCGCGGGCCTGGCGCTTGATCAGGTTCAAGCGCTCTGGATCGACGGCCGGGTCGAAGCCGACAATGTCGACCATCGCCGCCACGCGCAATTGCTCGCCGATGCGCGCGTACACGATCTTGCGGTCGTAGTCGGTGATGCTCAGCTCAGGCGCCCGGTGTTCGACACCAATCGGCAGCGTCAGGCTGTAACCCTTCAGGGGATAGAGCGGCAGCCGCAGACGGGGCAGCGCCAGCAACGGACTGCGATGGCCGGCGGCGATCACCAGTTGCTCGACGGGCAATGCCTCTGCGCCCAACTCAATGCCGGTGACCGTGCCATTGCTGTGTTGAATCGCGGTTACCGCGTGGCCGAGGCGAAATTCACAACGGCCGGACGCCTTCAGTCGCGCCACCAGTTGCTGGCAAAAACCATGGCAATCGCCGACCTCTTCGTCCGGCGTATAGATCGCGCCGACAAAAGGCGCACCCGCCAGCGCTGGTTCCAGCCGCATGCACTCGGCGGCAGACAACACCTGCTGTTGCTGCGGATCGGCCAGGCCTTGGCGCGCTTTCCCGAAGCTGGCCGGGTTGCGGAAGGTCACCAGTTTGCCATTGCGCCGCCATTGGAAATCGTTCAGCCCATCGACTTCGCGCCAGGCTTTCAGTGTGCTCTGGCTGAACAGCGCCAGGCGCAGCAGGTGCGCGGCGTTTTCACGGTTGACCGAGCGGCGGCACGCGGCGAGGAACGACGCCATCCAGCGCCATTGCACCGGATCGAGACGCGGACGCAGCTTCAACGGCGAGTCGCCGCGCAACATCCAGCCAATGGCCTGCAACGGCACACCGGCGTCCGCCAGTGGCGCCACGTAGCGATAGGACAACTGGCCGCCGTTGGCGAAACTGGTTTCGCTGCCCAGCGAATTCCGGGCCTCGACCACCGTCACCTCAATGCCGTCGCGCACCAGCGCATACGCCGTTGCCAGGCCAATCACGCCACCGCCGATGATGCACACACGCTGAACCATGTCCGTCCCTAAAACCGTTGTGAAGGCGAGGCCGAGGTTAGAGCCAGGTGACAGGCGGCGAACAATGAATAAAGATGCCGAACCCATAAACAAAGGTTATGGACTTGCCATGCGTCTTCGTCATATCGAGATATTCCAGGCCATTCGCCAGACCGGTTCGATCAGTGCGGCCGCGCAATTGCTCCACGTCTCCCAGCCGGCGGTGACCAAGGTGTTACAGCACGCCGAACAGCAATTGGGTTTTCCATTGTTCCTGCGAGTGCGCGGCAAATTGCAGGCAACGCCGGAAGCGCTGGAACTGGAGCGTGAAGTCGACAAGGTCACCGAAAGCCTGCAAGGGGTGCGGCGCCTGGCCCAGAGCTTGCGCCGCGAGCCCGGCCATAGCCTGCGCATTGGCGCCACTCCGGCGCTAGCCCTGTCATTGCTGCCGCCGGCCATTCACGAGTGGACCGAGCGCTACCCGGACATTGCTTGCGAACTGTCCAGCGCCCATAGCCGCGAACTGGTGCAGAACCTGCTGATGCGTGAAGTGGATGTCGCCCTGACCCTGCAACGCCCGGATCATCCTGGGCTCAAGGCCCAGGCGCTGGCGTCCGGCGTGCTGGTGGCGCTGGCGCCTACCGGTTACTGGTCGGCGGCAGAGGTTGGCACACCGTTGCCGTTGATGGCGCTGGCAGATGCCCCGCTGATTGGTTTGTCCAGCGCCGACCCGTTGGCCGCCCGACTCGACAGTTACCTCGAAGCGGTGGAGCCTCCGCCTCGGGTGCGCATCGCGGTGCAGACCTATTCACTGGCCCGGGCGATGGTGGAATCCGGCGCTGGGCTGGCGGTGATCGACCCGTTCACGGCCCTCGGCGCCTCCCCCGCCGCGACGGCGATTCGCCCGTTGACCCCGCCGCTGCCCATCACGCTGTACGCGGTAACCCGCGCCACCGAACCGCCGCCCCACACGTTGAATGACTTGTTGCAGGTGTTCAGTCGCAGGGCCCAGGAACAACTGGATCGCTTGATCCCTGCGCAACCTTAAATGTAGGAGTGAGCCCGCTCACTCCTACAGGGGATTGGGGTGGTTTAAAGGACGTAGAAGAAAATTGCCACGAAGTGCAGCAAGCTCCCGGCAATCACGAACAAATGCCAGATTCCGTGGGCGTGGCGCAGCCGATGATCGAGGGCGAAAAAGATAATCCCCACGGTGTACAAAATCCCGCCCGCCGCCAGCCACGCAAACCCCGCAGTGCCCAACGCCGCCAGTAGCGGTTTGACCGCGACCAGCACGATCCAGCCCATCACCGCGTAAATCACAATCGACAGAATCCGCGCTTCCGAACGCGGCTTGATCTCTTGCAGGATGCCGATCAGTGCCAGTCCCCAGACAATCCCGAACAGCGTCCAGCCCCACGGCCCGCGCAGGGTCACCAGGCAGAACGGCGTGTAGCTGCCGGCAATCAGCAGATAGATCGAAAAGTGATCCACCTTCTGCATGATCGCTTTCTTGCGCCCGCGCACGCTGTGGTAAACGGTCGAGGCGCTGTACAACACCATCAAGGTGAAACCGTAAATCGCCACGCTGACGATCTTCCATGGGCTGCCGTCCATGCTGGCGATCACCAGCATCCACACCACCCCGACCATTGCCGCCACCGCCCCGACCAAATGCGTCCAGGCGTTCAATCGTTCCCCGTGATACATGCGTCGCTCACCTCAACATTCGTTGCAACATCGCGCAAGACTACCTCAGTGACCTTTTGATCTAAAAAAAAACGCAGCCTCGTTTCACTCGGCGGCTGCTACAAAAGGTCGCATGCGTGCACAATCGAGCCATTCGAATAAGAGTCCGGGCCATGCTGATCGACGAAGAATTGACCCTGAAAAAACTCGAGGTGTTCCTGGCCTTCATGCGCACCGGCAACCTGGCCCGCGCCGCCGCCGAGTTGCAGACCAGCAACGTCAGCGTGCACCGCGCCATCCACTCCCTGGAAAGCGCCTTGCGTTGCCCGTTGTTCAAACATGAGGGCCGCAACCTCACACCGCTGGAGAGCGCTTACGTACTTGAAGAACGGGCGCAGAAGCTGATTCAGGACGTGGTCGAAACCGTGCGTCTGACCCGCGAAGCCGCCGGTTTTTCTGCGGAACGCTTCAAGCTGGGCTCACTGTATTCACTGACGGTGAAGACCGTGCCGCAGTTGATCATGGGCCTGAAGATCCGCCGCAGCGAACTCAACATCGACCTGATCCTCGGTTCCAATTTCGACTTGCTGTACAAGCTCAAGAACATGGAAGTCGACGCGATCCTGGTGTCGCTGGACGAGAGCGTCAACGACCCGGACTGCGAGCAGATCCCGCTGTTTTCCGACGACATCTTTCTTGCGACGCCAGCGGATTCGAAGTTTGCCCAACGCACGGAGGTCGACCTGGCTGAAGTGCGCGACGAGACGTTCATTACCCTGACCCAAGGCTTTGCCACGCACCAGGACGGTAATCGGGTGTTCAAGCAGGCGGGGTTCGAGCCGAAGGTGGCGATGCAAGTCAACGACATCTTCACCCTGCTGAGCATGGTCAGCTCAGGGGTGGGTTATGCCTTACTGCCAGGAAGGATTGCGGCGGTGTATGAGAACCGGGTGAAGCTGATTCCGTTGCAGGAGCGCTATCGGTTGCAGCAGCACATTGGCGTGGTGTTCCTGAAGGCCAAAGAGCGTGATCCGAATTTGCTGGCGCTGCTGGCTGAGTGCCGGATGTACGCCAATCGCCAGGCTTAAGACCGCGTCGCCTGCATCGCGGGCAAGCCACGCTCCCACAGGAACTGCGCTGTCCCTGTGGGAGCGTGGCTTGCCCGCGATGACGTCGGTACAGTCAGCCAGGATCCCGCGGTCTAGCCCACAATCCCGCGAACAATGAAGTACAGCAGCGAAGGCCCCAGCAAGCACCCAAGCCCGGTGTGAAACGTCGCCGTCAACGCGCCATAAGGCACCAATCGCCGATCCGTCGCCGCCAGCCCGGCAGTCACGCCGCTGACCGTCCCGGCCAACCCGCCGAACACCATCGCCGAACGCGGGTTATCCAGGCCCATCCAGCGCGCCGCCATTGGCGTGCCGACCATCACCAGAATCGCCTTGATCAACCCGGTGGCAATCGACAGCGCCACCACATCGGAACTGGCACCAATCGCCGCCCCGGTCACCGGCCCGACGATGTACGTCACCGCGCCCGCGCCAATCGTGGTCATGCTGATCGCATCGCGGTAACCAAACGCCCAGGCCATGCTCGCGCCGACAATGAACGGCAGGATCGTGCCCAGCAGCAACGCGATCACGCCAATCAGCCCGGCCTTTTTCGCTTCCGTGGCTTGCACTTCGAATGCCGTGGCAACGATGGCAAAGTCCCGCAGCATCGCGCCGCCCATCAAACCGATGCCCGAGAATAATGTCAGGTCCGCCAGGCCTTTCTGCCCGCCAGTCATGGTGCCGCCGACCCAGGCCAATACCAGGCCAATGACGATGGCAATCGCCGAGCCGTGAATCCGCCCGTAGGTCAGGCGCTTGGACAACACCACCGACACCCACATGATCACGCCAACGAACGCGAACGCGGTGACCAGGCCATTAGCGGTCAAGCCTTTATCAATGAGTTCCCACATATCAGCGACCTCCTACCGGTGTGCCGACCGGGGTGACTTCCACCGGTTCATCGGGCAAGGGTTCGCCTTTGTGGGTCCGGCTGATCAAGGCAATCGTGCAGCCGCAGATCACCACTGAACCAATCGCCGCGAGCACCGCCACCGGGCCGCCGTGCAGTGCGGTGACGACGTTCTGTTGCGCGGCCATTGCGACCACCACCGGAATGTACATGGCGCCCCAGAAGCCGACGCCCATCTCGCAATCCTTGGTCATGCCGCCGCGTTTTTGCATCCACAACCGCGCGCAAATCAGCAGGATCATCGCGATCCCGACCCCGCCGACGTTGGATTTGACGCCCAGCAACACGCCAAGCGCATCGCCCATGATCACCCCTGCCAGCGTACAGATCGCCAACAGCGCCACACCGTAAATAATCATTGTTGTAGTCCTCAAAGTGCATCGTCGAATGTTGTTTTTGTTGTTCGAAGGCCTGAGTCCGGGTCTAGAGTTGGCGGCTTCCCTCCTCACGCAACAGCGCCTGCAAGGTGTCGAGCCGCGCACCGTCGAATGCAATCACGGTGCCCTGCTCGAATACCCGGCGCGCCAGCCCGGTCAACACCGCACCGGGCGGCAGTTCAATCTGAAGTCTTACGCCGCGCTCATAAGCGCTTTGCACCGTGCCGCGCCAGTCAACGATGCGGCACATGTTGAACGCGAGGTCATCGCGCAAGGCGTCGGCATTGATGATAAGGCGGGCGCGGCTGCCGCTCAGGTAACCCAAAGTCGGCGTTTTCAGTGACACCTTGGCGAATGCTTCCGCCAGAATTTTTGCCGGACCCTCCAGCAACGGGCAGTGCGAAGGCACGCTGACCGCCAGCCGTTTGGCCAAGCCTGCACCGTGACCTTTTGCCATCGCCGCCACCGCTTTCATGGCCTCGTCGCTGCCGGCAATCACCACCTGGTTATCGGCGTTGATGTTGGCCAGGTAAACCGGCGCATCGAGGCTGTGGACCTGCGCCAGCAAACTTTCCACTGTGGACAACTCCAGACCGATGATCGCGGTCATGCCGTAGCCCTGTGGATAAGCCTGCTGCATCAACTCACCGCGCAGGCTGACCAGATGCAGCGCATCGCTAAAGCTCAAGGCACCGGCCACCACCGCCGCCGGGTAAGCGCCGATGGACAATCCGGCCACGTAATCCGGCGCCAGGGTTAATTGACGAGAAGCCGCGACTCCGGCGATCAACAGGCAAAGCTGAACCGCACGAGTCGACTTCAACGCCTCTGCCGAATCGAGCCGTAAAACGTCTTCACCCAGCACTTCACTCGCCTCGTTCAGCGTTTCGCGAGGCAAACGCTGGAGCATGCCCGGCTGCTGCGCGCCCTGGCCCGGAAACACCAACAGACTGCTCACGCAGCTTGCTCCTGTGGGTTCCAAGGATCGATCACCAGACAGGCTTCACGGGCATTTTTCAGCAACACACGACGAGCCGAACCGGCCCATTCGCGCAGGGCCACAGCGCCGAACGGTGTCTGCAACTGCATGTCCACCAAGCATTCGGCAGCCTCCAGAATCTTCACCAGATCCTGCGCTTGAGAACGGCCCAGCGCATGCGGGGTACGCAGGATCAAGTCGAGATCACTGCTCTCGTGCAACGCTGCAAACCCGCTGGCCAATTCAAACCCGGCACTGCCGCTGACACCCCACACCCAACCACAGTCATCGAGTAGCGGCCGCAGTTGATTGAGGGCACGCACGGCCGGCAAATTCCGACCAATCGAGACTTGGCAAAGGTCTTCCGGCTTGACCCGACGCTGAATGCCATCGACCGGCATCACCGTCGCAAAACGCTGTTCACGCAAACATCCACGCACACCAACCGCGACCAGACCCGGCGCACTCACCGCACGCCGAACCACCACGGGCTGGCCCGCGCTCAAGGATTCGGTCACCCACGCAGGCGCGTCCGCAGGCAACAGCTCCGGGGTCATGCCCCAGAGCAGATCGTGGGCCATAAACGTATTCACCACTGCGCCCTCAGCAGTTGGCGAACCTTGCTCGAGGCGGCACGGTTGCTCGCACCCAAGCGGCTGCTCAGGTCGCGACCGTTGGCCGCCACATCGCCAATCGCCTGATTCAGGCATTCAGTCACCCGCGTCAGATCGGCCGCCGTCGGTTGTTCAATCTGTTCCACCGACAGGGTTTCCCACAGCAAACCGAGGCTGGCGTAGCTGTCGATGTCATAGGCCATCGGCGGCACGCTGGCGGCCAACGCCTCAAGTTCTTCAACGCTGCGCAAGGTCACCCGCGCCGCCGACGCCTTGCCCATCGCATGCACCATCACTCCCGGATCACGCAGGGCAATCAGCCGATTGGCCTGATACCCGTGGGCCAGAAACGCGCCGGACATCGCCTTGCCCACCAGCAAACCAATCACCGCGTGGCCCGCCAACCGGGCGCGGGCATAACTGTCCGCCGCGCCGGCCAATGCCTGATGGATGCCGAGGGCCTCTTCGCGTCGTCCATAGGCCTGGCTCGGCACATCGACGAGGGCGATCACGGCGCGCTTGTGCGGTTTATCCACATCCGCGGCGATCACTTCATCCACCGCCTTGGCCAACCCCCAACCTTCCAGCAAACCGACTTCACCGTTGCGCGCACGGACAAAACGGTTGTCTGGATCCGCCACCACCGCGATAAAACGGACAGGCTGATCACCCAGCACGCCATCGGCCACCTTCAATGATGCCGGCAAGCCTTCGACCGGTTTCGCCCCGGAGCTCAACGCGTTGAACCAGTTCAAACCTCTCAGCGAATAGCTGTTCATGAGCGCGCTCCTTGATACAGATCACGAACCGTCGCCGCTTCGATTTGCGGCGCGGCGTCCAGACGGGCCAGCCGTTGCAGGTACAGATCGGCCTGGCGACTGCGTTGGTGCGCTGGCAAACCTTGCTGCAGCAATTCACTGACTTTTTGTTGAATCTGCGCCACATCATCGGCGGCATAACGATCCACCAGACCGCTGGCAAAACGCTGCTCGCCACCGGTCAGGCTCCAGATGAAAGGACGGTCACGGGAGTCGTATTCCTCAAGCCCGGCTTCCTGTTCGATGACTTGCGGGCCGTTCAGGCCCAGACGCGCTTCCTGGGTGACCACTAAATAACTGCACAACCCAGCCGCAATCGACATCCCGCCAAAGCAGCCGACGCTGCCGGCCACCACACCAATCACCGGCTGGTATTGGCGCAGGTCGACAATCGCTGCGTGAATATCGGCAATCGCCGCCAACCCGAGGTTGGCTTCCTGCAAGCGTACGCCGCCGGTTTCCAACAGCAGCACGGCGCGGGTCGGAATGCCGTTGCGGTTGTCTTCGGCGGCCAGTTCCAGCGCGCCCGCCATCTTCGCCCCGCCGACTTCACCAAGGCTGCCGCCCTGGAAGGCCCCTTCGATGGCCGCGATCACCACCGGCAAACCACCGAGGCTGCCCTTGGCGATCACCACGCCGTCATCGGCTTGCGGCACCACGCCCTGGCGCTCAAGCCATGGCGACATGATGCGTTGAAACGGGTCGAGCAATTCGCGGAAGGTGCCGGGGTCGAGCAAGGCTTTCGCGCGTTGCCGGGCACCGAGTTCGATGAAGCTGTGTTTGTGGAGGAGTTCTGCGTTATCAGTCATGACCGATCTCCTCAAAGCCTTGTTCCAGACGCAAGCGCACCACGCCCGGTGTCGCGCCGAAATCGTGGATGGCGATGTCCATCGCCGGCGGTGTCTGACCGTCGAACATCCGCGAGAACAAATGCTGCCAGCGCTGCTGCGCGCCATTGACCGAGGTCTGTACGTTGATGGTCAGCTTGCCGGCCTGACCCGGTTCGATCAGCACTTCCAGATCGCCCGAGCCGACACAACCCACCAGCGTGCGACCGCGTGGCGGCTGCCCGGCGGGGAATTCAAAGGATAAGGTTTCCATCAGAAAGCTCCGGACTCGAGGCGGTCGATAAACAGGCAGGCGGCGAGCAAGTCGGCGGCGCCGCCGGGCGAGGCATTCAACGCGATTAATTGTTCATCCAACTCATGCAAACGGCGGCGACCGGCAAGGCTGGCGCTGCCGCCCACGTCGAGCACGGCTTGTGCGCCGAGTTGCATGGTCTGCAGGCCTGCTTCGCCAGCGCGGTAGAGCACGCAGGTGTCGGCCAGTCGGGTCATGATCGCCAGCAAGGCATCGAGCCGGGCGTTCTGTTCACCGTGGCCGGCGGCGCGGCTGTGTTTGAGTTGCGGCAATGCCCGTTGCACCACTGAAGGAAAACCCAGCTGCGCTTCTTCACGGGCACCACGGGCGCCGAAACGCTGGGCGACTTGGGCGCCGTGGCTGAAAGGTCGTGGTGCATAACGGTCGTCGAGCAACGCCAGGCGTGCGGCGCGCAGAGTGATGGAACCGGCGGCGCTGGATTCGGGCTCAAGCGCGGCAGCCGTGACCAACAGGCCCAAGGCCCAGATCGCCCCGCGATGGGTATTCACCCCTTCCGTGGTAGCGAGCATCGCTTGCTCCCCTTCCCGGCCAATCCGCCCCACCGCTTCGCGCAGCGGCAAGCCGATTTCGCCAAGCTCGATAGCGGCCTCGGCCATTTCCTTGAACGCAGACCAGAGTGACAACGCCGAAGCGTGCATCAGCCCCAAGTGCAAGTCGGTGTGCGCGCCGTTGCCGCGGCGGTCGACCAGTGCCGGTTTCGGCGACAGGTCGGCTTCGTCGATCAGCGCGTCCACCGCCCAATCGGCCAGCCGTTCCGCGAGGGTCAGGGTTTTCGGTTGCAGGTTGAGTGCGTGCATTACCAGCTCCTGAACTTGGCGGGCGGGTTGTAGAGGCCACCGGACCACTCGACCAGATCGGCCACGCTTTTCGCGGCGAGCAGTTCGCGGGTGGCGTCGGTGCGGCGAATGCCGAGGTCTTCGGGCAAGGCAATCAGACCTTCGCGGCGCATGCGTGCGGTGTCTTTCGGGTTGTGGCGCAGGCCGATGGCGGTCACCCCGGCGACGGCGGCGATCATCGCCTGGCGTTCTTCCAGCGAACGCGCCTTGTACAAATAGGCGATGCCTTCTTCGGTCAGCAGGTGAGTGACGTCGTCGCCGTAGACCATGATCGGCGCCAACGGCATGCCGCTTTTCTTCGCCACATCAATCGCGTCGAGGGTTTCGACGAAGGTCGGTTTGCCGCCCTCCTGGAAGGTCTCGACCATTTGCACCACGAGTTTTTTGCCGCGTTCCAGCATCGGTTCGGCCACGTCGGTGTGGCGCATGTCGAGCCAGGCGGGCGTGCCGTGACGGCGACCGCGCGGGTCGTGGCCCATGTTCGGCGCACCGCCAAAACCGGCGAGGCGTCCGCGGGTCACGGTGGAGGAATGACCGTCGCCATCGACTTGCAGGGTCGCGCCGATGAACAGGTCCACCGCGTATTGCCCGGCGAGCTGGCTGAACATCCGGTTGGAACGCAGCGAGCCGTCTCGCCCGGTGAAGAACACGTCCGGCCGTGCGGCAATATAGTTTTCCATGCCCAGTTCGGTGCCGAAGCAATGCACGCTTTCGACCCAGCCGCTTTCGATGGCCGGGATCAAGGTCGGGTGCGGATTGAGCGTCCAGTTGCGGCAGATCTTGCCTTTGAGGCCGAGGGATTCGCCGTAGGTCGGCAGGATCAATTCGATGGCCGCGGTGTTGAAACCGATGCCGTGATTGAGCGACTGCACGTTGTGTTTTTCGTAGATGCCACGGATCGCCATCATCGCCATCAGGATGTGCACAGGCTTGATGTGCCGTGGGTCGCGGGTGAACAGCGGTTCGATGTAGAACGGCTTGTCGGCCACCACCACGAAATCGACCCACGAGGCGGGGATGTCGACGCGGGGCAAGTCACTGACATCGTCGACCAACTGGTTGACCTGAACGATGACGATGCCATCGCTGAACGCCGCCGGTTCGATCAATGCAGGGGTGTCTTCGGTGCTCGGCCCGGTGTAAATGTTGCCGGCGCGGTCGGCCATGAAACCGGCCGAGAGCACAACGTTGGGAATCAGGTCGACCACCAGCCGCGCATAGAGCTCGATGTAGGTGTGGATTGCGCCGATTTCCAGCAAACCGTCTTCCAGCAACTGGCTGATGCGCAGACTTTGTGTACCCGCGAAGGAGAAGTCGAGCTTACGGGCGATGCCGCGTTCGAACAGGTCCAGATGCTCGGCGCGGCCGACACTGGGCATGATCATGTGCAAGTCGTGGAGCTTGGCGGGATCGGCCTTGACCAGGGAGCGGGAGAGGAAATCCGCCTGCTTCTGGTTATTGCCCTCCAGCACCACACGGTCGCCGGGCAGGATCAAGGCTTCCAGCGCCGCGACGATGTTGTCGGTGGGCAGTACCACACCGTCGGCAAGATCCTTGACCAACGCCAGACGCCGCTGCTTTTCGCTGCGCCGCCGCGTCCATCGCGAGTCGGGGGATATTGTTGTTGTCATGACCACTCCACGGGTTCGCTGTCGTGGGAGTCACCTTAGGAGTGTTGGGTCGGCGGCATCAATCAAGCACAGAGACGGATCGTTACGCTTGGAGTAATGGTTGACTGGGCTGACGTCATCGCGGGCAAGCCCGCTCCCACAGTGTCCGTGCTGAGCCCACTGTCTGAGGCATCCACACTACCTGTGGGAGCGGGCTTGCCCGCGATGAGGCCAGCACAAATAACGCAAATCCAGGATCAATTGATCAACCCTGCACTCACAAGCAACTCCTCCAGCGCCAGCAAGTCCGGCACCTTGGCCACTTGCTCCCCCACCTGCACCGCCGCCTGTTCCAGCGAACACAGCGGCACGTCGACGTAACTCAACTGACTGTCGAGTTTGTAGGAGCGTGGAATCCCCTGCACCAGCAGCGCGATGAATTTCAGCTCCGGTCGTCCACCGAGGGCATTGAGAATCACGATCCGCGCCCGCTCGCCGATGACGATTTTCTGGCCGCACGCTGACTCAAAACTCAGCAACGGAATCTGCCGGTCCCGCCACTTCACCAAGCCCAGATACCACGGCGGTGTATCGAGGTCGAACGCCCCCGGTTGATAGTCGATCAGCTCCGCCACCGCGACATTGGGCACGATCAGGTTGCGGTCGGCCAAGGGCAGCAACAGGCCCGTGAGGTTGCTGGCGCGATGCTCAAGCATGGGATTTGCTCCACAGGGCGATGCTTTCGAGCAGCACCGATTCCTGGTACGGCTTGCCGAGGTAGTCGTTGACGCCGATGGCCATCGCGCGGTCGCGGTGTTTCTGGCCGGTGCGTGAGGTGATCATGATGATCGGCAGGTGCTGCAAACGCTCGTCTGCGCGCACCTGGGTCGCGACTTCGAAGCCGTCCATGCGCGGCATTTCGATGTCCAGCAGCATCACGTCCGGCATGTGTTCTGCGAGCAGCAACATGGCGTCGACTCCGTCCTTGGCGGTCAGCACGTTCATGCCGTGGCGTTCGAGCAAACGACTGGTGACCTTGCGCACGGTCACCGAGTCATCGACCACCAGCACCAGCAAGGGCTTGTGTGGCTCGACTTCGGTGTCCTGGGTCTGCACCTGTTGCGGCGCAGGCACCTGCATGGCGCGGATCGGCGCCAGCAAATCAAGAATCAGCACCACCCGGCCATCGCCCAGAATCGTCGCCCCGGACAATCCCTGCACCGCGGCGAACTGCGGGCCGAGGCTTTTCACCACGATCTCGCGGGTACCGGCCATGGAGTCGACTTGAACTGCAATGTGCCGCTCGTTGCATTGCACCAGCAACACCGGCAACGGCAGGCTTTGGCCCAACAGTTTCGGGCGGGTGCTGGTTTTCAGCAGCTCGCCGAGGTAGCACAGTTCGTAATCCTGCCCGGCGTATTTGTACCGCGGAGGATCGAGGCGGTAATGCCCTTCCAGCTCGTTGGGCAGCACGCGGACGATGCCGTCGATGGTGTTCAACGGGATCGCGTATTGATCATCAAAACACTGCACCATCAGCGCGCGGTTGACCGACACGGTGAACGGCAGGCGAATGCGAAAATGCACGCCCTGCCCCGGCACCGAGTCGATGACCATCGTACCGCCGAGCTGGCGAACTTCTTCATGAACCACGTCCATACCCACGCCACGTCCGGAAATCTGGGTGATCTTCTCGGCCGTGGAGAACCCCGGTTGCAGGATGAACTGCAACACGTCGCGGTCGCTGATCTCAGCGTCCGCAGCCAGCAAACCGCGCTTGATTGCCTTGCGCCGCACCGCGTCCAGCGGCACGCCGGCACCGTCGTCGCGGATGTCGAAAATCATGTCGCCGCCCTCCCGGGACAGATCGAGGGTGATCCGTCCCTTGGCCGGTTTGCCGGCAGCGATGCGCACCTCGGCCGATTCCAGCCCATGGTCCACGGCGTTGCGCAGCATGTGCTCCAGCGGCGGTGCCATGCGCTCGAGGACGTTACGGTCCATCTCGCCTTCGGCGTTGCCGACAATGAATTCCACGTCCTTGCCCAACTCGCTGGAGACCTGGCGAACGATGCGTTTCAAGCGCGGCAGCATCCGTTCGAACGGCACCATGCGTGTACGCATCAGGCCTTCTTGCAACTCGGTATTGATGCGGCCCTGCTGTTGCAACAGGTTCTCCGCATCCTGGTTGCGCCGGTCGAGGGTTTCCTTGAGGTCGAGCAAGTCAGAGGCCGACTCGAACAGCGCCCGCGACAGTTGCTGCAATTGCGAGTGGCGGTCCATTTCCAGCGGGTCGAATTCTTCGTAGCCCAGGCGTTCGGCGTCGACTTGCTGGCGGCTGAGAATCCGCCCCTGGGTTTCGGTATCGAGCCGGCGCAATTGGTCGCGCATCCGCTCGATGGTGGTTTCCATCTCGCTCAGGGTGACCCGCGCATCGTTGACCTGTTGTTCGATACGGCCGCGGAAGATCGAGGTTTCACCGGCCAGATTGACCAGATCGTCGAGCAGCTCCGCCGAGACCTTGACCATGTCGGCGCCCGCGTCGGCTTGCAGCGCGGGCGCCTCGGGCTTGGCGACAACAGGCGTTACAGCGGCCGGCTGAAGCACGGCCGGATGGCTGAAATTCCTGATCGCATCGATCAGTCGGTCGGCCGGCGGCAATGGCTGGTCGGCGCGGGTCGCATCGAGCATCTGCGCCAAGCGGTCGTGACTGCTTTGCAACAAGGTGAACAACGCCGCGCTCGGTTGCAGGGTGCCCGCCGAGAGGCTTTCGTAGAGAAATTCCAGCTCATGGGCCAGATCGCCAATCGGGGCGATTTCGACCATACGTGCACCGCCCTTGAGCGTGTGCAGATCACGCAGCAGGGTTTCGATTTCCTGCCGGTTCGACGGTTCGGCTTGCCAGCGCACAAGCGCAGCGCCGGAGTTTTCGATGATGTCGAAACCTTCCTCAAGGAAGATTTCCAGCAACTCTGGATCATGCCCCGGCGAATCCTTGGCTGGCGCTGGCTCCGGCACTTCGGCGGTGTTCGTATTGCCCTGACGAAACGCGCGAATCGCCTCGATCAGCTCGCCCGGGTTGCCCAGCGATTGCTGATTCTGCAACTGCTCCAGCAGCACCGCGAGCCGGTCATGGCTCTTTTGCAGTAACTGCGCCAGGGTTTCGCTGTAGGTGTAACGGCGGTCCACCAAGCCTTCGTACAGGCTTTCCAATTCATGTGCGAGGTCGCCGACCGGCTCGACTTCAGCCATCCGCG
The DNA here is from genome assembly GCF_054668435.1 of Pseudomonas sp. S2_B07. NCBI lineage: Bacteria > Pseudomonadati > Pseudomonadota > Gammaproteobacteria > Pseudomonadales > Pseudomonadaceae > Pseudomonas > Pseudomonas sp. S2_B07. The sequence continues at coordinate 4,036,732 of NZ_CP162769.1, read as the reverse complement.
CCCCGCCCTTGAGCGTGTGCAAATCGCGCTGCAAGGACGACAGCGGCGCGGCGTTGTCCGGGTCACTCAACCAGCGTTGCAGGGCCTGGCCGGCGCTTTCGAGAATATCCACGGCTTCTTCGAGGAAGATCGAAACGATTTCATCGTCCAGATCCACCTGGGTTGCGGCCTGCTCCAGTTCGGCGGTGGCGCTGCTCAGTTCCCGAATGCTCAGGGTCCGGCTGCCATCACTGCGGATCAGACCCATGGAGGACGGATCCAGACTTTCATCGAGCAACCCGCGCAAGGCCCGGATGCGTTCTGGCTGCGGGCTGACCTCCTGGCCGGCGGCCAGTTCGTCGAGCATGTTGATCAGCGCTTCGTGAGCACTTTGCGCCTCATGGAAAAACCGTTCGCTGACCGCCAGGCTGCTCTCTTCCACTGCGCCGTACAGGTCGAGCAAGGCTTCGCAGAGCGCGTCCACCGGATGCAAGTCGGCGAGGTGCGCGCCTTCGCCGAGGGTGGTCAGTTCATCAAGCAGCGCGGTCAGTTCCTGACGTTCGCCGGGGTGCTGCTGCCAGCGCTGCAACAGGCTTTCGGCGTCCAGCAGGATGTCCATGCCCTGGGCCAGGAAGTTGTTGATCAACTGCGGATCACGCTTGGTTCGCAGCGCGGTATTGGGTGTGCTCAGCAGAGATTGCAGACGTTCGGCGAGCAACGACTGGGTGCGTTCGATCAATGAGCGGGCACCGCGAATCCCGGCCAGCGGATCGGTCTTGAGCTGGCGCAAGCCGAGCCGAAACAGCCCTTCGGCTTCCAGCAACAGCTCAACTTCGTCGAGGTCCAGCGCAATCAGGTGCGCCTTGTATTCGCGAGCCAGTTGATCCAGCGGCGTCGCCAGTTCGGCAATCGGCAACACGCCGGCCATCGAGGCGCTGCCCTTGAGCGTGTGCAAGGCGCGCTGCAACTCATCGCTGGCCTGCAGCGGCACATGCTCGGCGGCCTGATCGAGAAAGCGGTTGAGGCTGGCCAGATGGGTTTCGGCTTCTTTGCGGAAGATCTCCAGCAACAGCGGATCGAGGGCCGCGACGTCCTGCGTGTCTTCATCGCTGGCCAGCGCATCACCCTTGGCGAGGGCGTGCGCTCGCGCCGCCAATTGGTCGACATCGTTGCGTTGCCGCTGGGCATTGCCGGCGAACTCGGCCACCAGCTCCGGCAGTAAATTCAGTACATCGGTGAGCAGTTGTTGCACGGCGGCACCTGGCGCGACACTGTCTTCCAGCACGCGGTTGAGCAGGTTTTCCACCGCCCATGCCAGCTCGCCCAAGACCAGCGCCCGAACCATCCGGCCACTGCCTTTCAACGTGTGAAAGGCGCGGCGCAGCTCACTCAGGGCAGGCTTGTCGTCGGGGTTGGCGGCCCAGCGCGGCAAGAATTCCTGGAGGATATCGAGGACCTCATCGGTCTCTTCGAGAAAGACTTCGCGCAGCTCATCGTCGACCGGCTCTTCACCGACGGGGGGCGGTAACAGGCTGCCTGGCGTGGTCAGGGCCGGCGGATTGACCGAAGACACGGGACTGGCCAGCACATCGGCCAGCGACTGCACGGTCTCGGGGTCATCGAGCCCCTGCTGGTCCTGCATGACCTGCGCTTCACTTGGGCTGAGCACCTCATCGAGCATCGGCACATGCGTTTCGCTGGGGAAAAACCCGAGCGATGCCAGGCTTTTTTCGGCGACATCAAGGAGCTTTTCGCCCGAGGATTCGGGGTCGTCACTCAGGCGTTCCAGGTAATACTCGATGCTGGAAATCACGTCGGCGAGGCTGTCCAGTTCCTGCCAACCGGGCTGGTCCGGCTCCAGCAGCAGATGCTCGCGGATAAAGTGATTGCAGGTTTCGATCAGGCTCGCCGCCCGGCTCAACGGGATCATCGCCAACGCGCCGCGCACCTGCGTCAGCAAGGCCGGCAATGCCTGCAGATGCTGACGATCCCAGTCGGCGTCGATGTAGTCGACGATCATGTCCTTGGCTTCTTGCAGGCAGATGCGCGCTTCGCGGATGACGATCTGGTGAATCTGCGTCAGGTCGGTGGTCGGCAGGCGGCTTTCTTCCCGACTCTCGGGCTCCACGGTGCCGACCATGCCGGCCAGGGTGGCTTCGACATAGAGCAAGGCGCCCGCAACGTCCATGAGGATCGCGTCGTTGGGTTCGCGCTGGCCCTGAACCAGGCTCAGCACCACTGCCAGCTGATCGATGATGACTTTGCGCGGCTGACCAAACCCCAGCACCGCCAGGGTGTCGGCGATCTGCCGCAGCGGCGCCAGCAGGCTGTCGAGGTCCGAGGTGTGCTGGCGGTCGCTGCGCACGAACAGGTCGAGGCGCTCCTTGACCCGCACCAGTTCTTCGCAAAGCGCAGCCAGCACCGAACGCATGGCATCGCGGTCGGGGCCGGCCAGCCGTGCCCGTTCTTCATCGACCATCGCGCTGTCGGGCAACGCATCGTCCAGTGAGTAGCGATCTTTCATGGTCAGCATCTGCCCGGTGGGATGGTCGGCCTTGGCAATGTAGAACAGCAAACTCTTGAGCAGCTCCGGCGGTGCCGGTTGATTGATGCCGTGGAAGCCTTGCTCCAGCAGACGCTTGAGCTCATGGTCGGCTTCCTTGAACAGGCTGCGCAACGCCGGACTGTTGGCGATCACACCGGCGCACATGCCTTCGACCAGCGCCGAGGCGACTTGCCACAGCGGGCTCAGGGGCGCCCCTGCGCACAGCCCTTCGAGGCGCGAAAAAACCCTCGCCAGATAATCGAGGTGGGTCTGGTCATCCTGTTCGCGCAGCAACCCGACCAGCGCCACCTGCAGCATCTGCCGTAATTTACGCAACACGTTGGCGAAGTCCGCGGGTTCCAGCCGTGTCAGTGAAGCTTCGTCCAACGGCGGCAGATCCGCCAGTTGCGGGCTGAACAGGCTGGTTTCCGAGAGCAGGGTTTCACCTCGGGCACTGCGCAAATCGTTGAGCAGTGGCAACACCACCAAGGGCAAGTCCCGGCGCGCACTTTGCACCCGGTCGAGGTAAATCGGCAGTTGCCCGAGGGCTTGCAGCAACAGGTGCAGCGCCTCGTCACGATGGCTGACGCGGTCCTGCTGCAAGGCGCTGGTCAACTGTTCCATCTCTTCGGCGAGTAACGCCGCGCCGTAGAATTCGACCATCTGCAAACTGCCGTGAACCTGATGGATATACGCCAGGCAATCGTTCAAAGCGTACAACGCCTGTGGGTCATCAAGCAGGGTTTCGATGGCTTGATGAGCCAGCTTCAGCGTTTCGGCAATCTCGCCTTTGACCCACTCAAGGGCCACATAGTCGTGCCGATCACCCATAACCACTCCAGTCCCTACGCCAATCAAAAATCATACGCCTGTGGACGGTTCACGCTTTGTCTGCCGCCTGCGCCTTGGCGGCCGGCAAGGTGAAGCCGGACACCGAACGCCGCAGCTGACTGGCCATTTTCGCCAGGTTGCCGATGCTCTCGGCGGTGGCGGTGGAGCCGGACGAGGTCTGCGAGGTGATCTGTTGAATCACGTTCATCGTCAGGGAAATCTGCCCGGCCGAAGAGGTTTGTTGCTGCGCCGCGTTGGAAATACTCTGGATCAACGCGGCGAGGGTCTTCGATACCCCTTCGATTTCTTCCAGGGCCACACCGGCATCCTGCGCCAGCCGCGCGCCACGCACCACTTCGGTGGTGGTCTGCTCCATGGAAATCACCGCTTCGTTGGTGTCCGTCTGGATCGCCCGCACCAGGGTTTCAATTTGTCGGGTGGCGGCGGACGAGCGCTCGGCCAGGCGCTGCACCTCATCGGCGACCACCGCAAAACCACGCCCGGCGTCACCGGCCATCGACGCCTGAATCGCCGCGTTGAGCGCGAGGATGTTGGTCTGGTCGGCAATGTCATCGATCAGGCTGACGATGTCGCCAATTTCCTGGGAAGACTCCCCCAGACGCTTGATGCGTTTGGCGGTGTCCTGAATCTGTTCGCGAATGTTGTCCATGCCGTGGATGGTGTTGTGCACCACCTCGTTGCCCTTGTTGGCAATTTCCACGGAGCGCTCGGCCACCGCCGACGATTCGGCGGCGTTGGCCGAGACCTGATCGATGGACTGGGCCATGTCATTAATAGCCGTGGAGGCTTCGGAAATCTGCTGCGCCTGATGCTCCGAGGCCTGCGCCAGGTGCATGGCGGTGGCCTGGGTTTCCTGCACGGCGGCGGCGACCTGGCCGGCGGTGAGGTTGATGGTCGCCACCAGGTCACGCAATTGGTCGACGGAATAGTTGATCGAATCGGCGATGGTCCCGGTGAAGTCTTCGGTCACCGAGGCCGTGACGGTCAAGTCGCCGTCGGCCAGGTCTTCGATTTCGTCCAGCAGGCGCATGATCGCGTTCTGGTTGCGTTCGTTCTTCTCGGCGGTTTCCTGAAGCTGGCGGTTGGTTTCGCGAACCATCACCAGGCCGATCAGGATGATCGACGTCAGCGCCAGCAACCCCAGCACGTAGCCGCCGATGGTGTCGGTATTGCGCCCGCCGGCGAGGTTTTCGAAACCGGTGGCCAGGTGCGAGGCTTCGTCGAGCAGGGTTTGCGACAGGGTAAAAATGTTGGAGGCCGACTCGCGGACCTTGAACAGTTCCGGCGAGGTTTCGAGGATTTCATCCACCGAACCGGAGACGAATTCGAACAGTTCGGAGATCTCGGTCAAACGGGCGCGCGCATCGCGGTCCTCGACCTGGCTGATGCGCAGCGCCACGTTGCCCTGAAGCATGCCGTTGAGCACCTGGCCAAAACGCGCGGCGTCGCGACCGAAGGCATCCGCGGCTTGCTGCGAGTTTTCGTCGCCGGACAGCACAGTGTTCACCGCGCCCAAAATGCGCTCGGCCAGCAGCGATTGACGCTGGGCCATCGCTACCTGCGCTGCCGGGGCGCCACGTTGCAAGAGGATCTCGACGACTTTCTCGTACTCGACCTGCAACTGCGGCACGGTTTCGGCCAGGGTTGCGGCGACTTGATGCAGGGACAGCACGGTCTGTTCGCTGGAGAGAATGGCGTCGGTGTTTTTCAGCAGGCGTTCCCAATCGAGCTGCACGGCGCGCATTTCCGGGCGCACGGTGGACGGCGCGGGTGGCAGGCCGGTGGCCGGGTCGCCCTTCTTCAGGTAGCCCCAGCGCTGGGCGAAGTCGTTGCGCGCATCGCTGAGCAGCTTGAACGCCGCCGCTTTGCCGGCGGCGGCTTCGGTTGCATTTTTGGCGATGCGCTGGGACAGCACGCGCAGTTCACCGGCGTGGCCGATGTACTGTTTGTCGTACGTGGCCTGGGTGTTGAGGTAAGCGAAATTGGCGAACAGCAGCATGATGAACACGATCAGCGCGATAAACAGCACGATGATCTGCGAGCGACTGCGCGATCCTTCTGGCTTGCCTGTTTTTGTTTTTATCATCAGTCCTCGCCTGTTAACCAACACCCTTTAATGCTTGCCGAAAACCCTGTAGGAGCAGGGGATGGGGTTTACAGCGCCACATGCATAAAACCTGGCGACTGCGCCAGCGCAAACGGACTGAACACTTGCCAGGCCTGCTCGCGCTGGAACCGGCCTTTGACGAACGCCGACATCGGCCCGCTCGCCTGATCTGCCGGCTCCAGGCTGTCCTGGGCAAAGTGTTGCAAGCCGAAGACTTCGTCGACCAGCAACCCGGCAAACACCTCGTTATGGTCCACCACCAGTACCCGCCGCTGCTTGCGCGGCGCCGAGACTTCGTGGCCAAAGAAACCGCACAAATCCATGACCGGCAGCAATCGCCCACGCAGGTTGGCGACCCCTTTGACCCAGGATTTGACGCCCGGCAACTGAGTGAAACGCGGTTCATGCAGGACTTCGCTGACTTCGCCCATCGGCGCGACGTACCAATCCTCGCCCATGCGAAAACCGATGCCGCTCCAACTGTCCTGGCGGGTCGGTTGCGACGGCAGGTCCGCCGCCAGCAGACGACAGCGCTGGTCGATCTGCAGCAGCAGTTCGAAAGCCGTCAGCGACTCGGTCATGGCCGGACGATCAACCGGCCAGTACGTTGTTGAGGGTTTTGATCAGGGTCTCTTCGTCGACGGGTTTGGTCAGGTAGTCCTTGGCGCCCTGGCGCGTGCCCCAGACCTTGTCGGTTTCCTGATCCTTGGTGGTGATGATAATCACCGGGATGTGCCCGGTGTCCGGGTCTTTGGTCAGCTGGCGGGTCGCCTGGAAACCGTTGAGGCCAGGCATGACGATGTCCATCAGCACGGCGTCAGGTTTTTCCTGACGGGCCAGGGCCACGCCGTCGGCGCCGTTCTCGGCTTTCAACACTTCGTGACCGTGCTTTTCCAGCATGCCGGTCAGTTTGTACATTTCGGTCGGCGAATCATCGACGATCAGAATACGTGCCATGGTCTTCCCCATTCTTGTCGACGCCGGGCCCGCTGGCCGAGCGTCACTGTGCGTGTCCTACTGCGGCAAAACGGCGGCGAAGCCCGGAACATGGGCCTGGATCGCGTTCAGCAGTTCTTCCTTGCTGAAAGGCTTGGTCAAAAACTGGTCGGAGCCGACGATGCGCCCCTTGGCCTTGTCGAACAGCCCGTCCTTGGACGACAGCATAATCACTGGCGTGGACTTGAACGCACTGTTGTTCTTGATTAAAGCGCAGGTCTGATAGCCATCCAGACGCGGCATCATGATGTCGACAAAGATGATGCCGGGATGATTATCGGCAATCTTGGCCAGCGCATCGAAACCGTCGATGGCCGTAATGACTTCACAACCCACATTCTTCAACAGCGTTTCGGCGGTGCGACGAATCGTCTTCGAATCGTCGATCACCATGACCTTCAAGGCGCTGGAATGCTGATCCATAAATGCTCTACCGTCGCCTTTGCGAAACAAATTGTCCGTTTGGTGGCTGGAAACCCTTGATGCTCAAGGGCCAGCACGGCATGGCAGCCTTTTTAGCACAGTCTCCAAATGCAATCTATCGGCCGGTCTTTGCGGTGGTTTTTCCTTGACCGGGAACACACTCAGCGCCACTCTGACGCCACTTTTTCATGTCCGTTCGGACCATCCATTTTCGAGGAAAAACCCATGAGCGTTCGCGTCGGGATTGTCATGGATCCTATTGCCAGCATTTCCTATAAAAAGGATAGCTCGCTGGCCATGCTGCTGGCCGCGCAGAAGCGCGGCTGGGAACTGTTCTATATGGAACAGGGTGATTTGTACCAGGCTGAAGGCCAGGCGCGAGCGCGGATGCGACCGCTGAAAGTCTTCGCCAACCCGCAAAAGTGGTTCGAACTGGAAGCCGAGACCGATGCGCTGCTGAGCGATCTGGACGTGATCCTCATGCGCAAGGATCCGCCGTTCGACATGGAGTTTGTGTACTCCACCTACCTGCTGGAGCAGGCCGAGCGCGATGGCGTGCTGGTGGTCAACAAACCGCAGAGCCTGCGTGACTGCAACGAAAAGCTGTTCGCCACGCTGTTCCCGCAGTGCACGCCGCCGACCATCGTCAGCCGTCGCCCTGATGTGCTGCGCGAATTCGCCGACCATCATGGCGATGTGATTCTCAAACCGCTGGACGGCATGGGCGGTTCCTCGATTTTCCGTCACACCGCCGGCCACCCGAACCTGTCGGTGATCCTCGAAACCCTGACCCTGCATGGCAAGCAGCAAATCATGATCCAGGGTTATCTGCCGGCCATCGTCGATGGCGACAAGCGCATCCTGATGATCGACGGCGAGCCCGTGGATTACTGCCTGGCGCGCATTCCTGCCGCTGGCGAAACCCGTGGCAACCTGGCGGCCGGCGGTCGTGGCGAAGCTCGCCCATTGACCGACAAGGACCGCTGGATCGCCGCACAAGTGGGCCCGACCCTGCGCGAGAAAGGCCTGCTGTTCGTGGGTCTGGACGTGATCGGCGAACATTTGACCGAAATCAACGTCACCAGCCCGACGTGCATTCGCGAGATTGATAATGCGTTCGGCACCGACATTGGTGGTCTGCTGATGGATGCGATACAGAAGCAGCTTCAAGTTGCGAGCCGCAAGCCTCAAGTTTGAAACGCACGCCGGCAGCTTGTCGCTTACTGCTTGAAGCTTGAAGCTAAAAACCAACATTGCGTTATCATGCCGAGCCCGTAAAAACGCGATGTTGGTTTTTCTGCCATGACACTCCCGTCCGATCTGCCCGCTGAACTCGCCCATCGTGGCGTGCGCCCGGCCGATCGCCTCGGTTTTACCCTGTTTCTTGCAGCGTTGATTCACCTGGCCTTGCTGTTGGGCGTCGGCTTTACGATGGTCGAGCCCAAACAGATCAGCAAAACCCTGGAAATCACCCTCGCCACCTTCAAAAGCGAAAAAAAGCCCGAGAAAGCTGATTTCCTCGCCCAGGAAAATCAGCAAGGCAGCGGCACCCTGGATAAAAAGGCCATTCCCAAGACCACCGAGGTCGCGCCGTTCCAGGACAACAAGGTACAAAAAGTCACGCCACCGCCCGCCGCCAAGCCTGAAGTGCAGGAAGCGCCGCCCAAGGCTGCCGTGACGACCATCGCACCGAAGCCGAAAAAAGCCCCCGCCAAGAACGAAGAGGTCAAACCTCAGACCAAAGCGGAAGTGGCCGCGCCGACGTTTGACAGTTCCCAGCTGTCCAGCGACATCGCCAGCCTCGAAGCGGAACTGGCCAACGAACAACAGCTGTATGCCAAACGCCCGCGCATCCACCGCTTGAGCGCGGCCTCGACCATGCGCGACAAAGGTGCCTGGTATAAGGATGAATGGCGCAAGAAGGTCGAGCGCATCGGCAACCTCAACTACCCCGATGAAGCTCGCCGCCAACAGATTTACGGCAATTTGCGCTTAATGGTCTCGATCAACCGCGATGGCTCGCTGTATGAAGTGTTGGTGCTGGAGTCGTCCGGGCAGCCGTTGCTGGATCAGGCGGCGCAGCGGATCGTCAGGCTCGCCGCGCCGTTTGCGCCGTTTACCGGGGACCTTTCGGACATCGACCGCCTGGAAATCATCCGCACGTGGAAGTTTGCGCGTGGGGACAGACTGTCCAGTAACTGACACGCCCGCTCCCACAGGAATCTGTGTTGTTAGCGGGTTTTTGCGGCATTTCCTATGCATCCCCAGCTTGTCAGTTTGCCCCTCCAACGCCACACTAGCGCTCATGAAGAACGTCAGCCCCAGCTACCTCAAGCATCACTTCCTGATCGCCATGCCTCACATGGCCGACCCGAACTTTGCGCACACCTTGACCTACATCGTCGAGCACACCGCCAATGGTGCCATGGGGCTGGTGATCAACCGCCCGCAAGACCTGAACCTGGCCGAGATCCTCGAGCAACTGCGCCCGGACATCGAGCCGCCAGCGCTGTGCCGGCATGTGCCGATTTTCATCGGCGGACCGGTGCAGACCGATCGTGGTTTTGTCCTGCATCCCAAGGGCCAGGGCTATCAGGCGACCGTTGATCTGGAAGACGAACTGTCCCTGTCCACTTCCCAGGACGTGCTATTCGCCATTGCCGACGGCGTGGGTCCGGCGAAAAGCCTGATCGCCCTCGGTTACGCCGGCTGGGAAGCCGGGCAACTGGATGCCGAACTGGCGCAGAACGCCTGGCTGACCTGCCCGTACGACGCCGACATCCTGTTCAACACCAGCAGCGAACTGCGCCTGGAAGCGGCGGCCAAACATTTGGGCGTCAATCTCAGCCTGCTGACCAGTCAGGCGGGGCACGCCTGATGGCCCTGCGCCTGATCTTGGGTTTTGACTACGGCACCAAACAGATCGGCGTCGCGGTCGGCCAGGTGATTACCGGCCAGGCCCGCGAGCTGTGCACCTTGAAGGCGCAGAACGGCGTTCCCGACTGGAATCAGGTCGAAGCCCTGATCAAGGAGTGGAAACCCGACGCAGTGGTGGTCGGCCTGCCTTTGAACATGGACGGCACCCCGAGCGACATGTGCCTGCGCGCGGAAAAATTCGCCCGCCGCCTGAATGGCCGCTACAACCTGCCCTTCTATACCCACGATGAACGCCTGACCACGTTTGAAGCCAAAGGCGAGCGACGTGATCGCGGCGGGCAAAAAGGCAGTTACCGCGACAACCCGGTCGACGCCATCGCCGCCGCCCTGCTGCTGCAAGGCTGGCTCGACGAGAACAGCGCGCTGTTCGAATCCTGAAGCAACGAATCCTCAAGAGCCGCCGCAGGCGACTCTCTATAGCGACACCCCGAGCCACCCATCAAGCAGCACCCGGCTCGGGCCCAAGAAGGAGCAACCATGAGCCTGCCCAATCCCGCCGAACTGATCAGCCAGATGGCGATCCGTCTCAAGGCCCACCTGGAACACCGTGGCATCAGCGAACCGCGTTACATCGGTATCCGTACCGGCGGCGTCTGGGTCGCCCAGGCGTTGCTCGAAGAACTGGGCAACGACTCGCCGCTCGGCACCCTGGACGTGTCCTTCTACCGTGACGACTTCAGCCAGAACGGTCTGCACCCGCAAGTTCGCCCGTCGGCGCTGCCGTTCGAGATCGAAGGCCAGCACCTGGTGCTGATCGACGACGTGCTCATGAGCGGCCGGACCATCCGCGCCGCCATGAACGAACTGTTCGACTACGGCCGCCCGGCCAGCGTAACGCTGGTTTGCCTGCTGGACCTCGACGCCGGCGAGTTGCCGATCAGTCCGGATGTGGTTGGCGCGACGCTGTCGCTGGCCGCTCACGAACGGGTCAAGCTGTCCGGTCCCGAGCTCAAGCTTGAACTGCAAGACCTCGCCCTTTAATCCGCCCTATTGAGAGTCCCCCTCGCGATGACGCCTCTAGATACCAAGCGCCCGCTGCAGCTCAATGATCAGGGCCAGCTGCGCCACTTCCTCTCGCTCGACGGTTTGCGCCGCGAGTTGCTGACGGAAATCCTCGACACCGCCGACTCGTTCCTTGAAGTCGGTGCCCGGGCGGTGAAGAAAGTCCCGTTGCTGCGCGGCAAGACCGTGTGCAACGTGTTCTTCGAAAACTCCACCCGCACCCGCACCACCTTCGAACTGGCGGCCCAGCGGCTGTCGGCGGACGTGATCACCCTGAACGTGTCGACCTCGTCAGCCAGCAAGGGCGAAACCCTGCTCGACACCCTGCGCAACCTGGAAGCCATGGCCGCCGACATGTTTGTCGTGCGTCACGGTGATTCCGGCGCGGCGCACTTCATCGCCGAGCACGTCTGCCCGCAAGTGGCGATCATCAACGGCGGCGACGGCCGGCACGCGCACCCGACGCAGGGCATGCTCGACATGCTGACCATCCGTCGCCACAAGGGCGGCTTCGAAAACCTCTCGGTGGCCATCGTCGGCGACATCCTGCATTCGCGGGTGGCACGTTCGAACATGCTCGCGCTGAAAACCCTCGGTTGCCCGGACATTCGCGTGATCGCGCCGAAAACCCTGCTGCCGATCGGTATCGAGCAATACGGCGTGAAGGTCTACACCGACATGACCGAAGGCCTGAAAGACGTCGACGTGGTGATCATGCTGCGCCTGCAACGCGAGCGCATGGCCGGCGGCCTGTTGCCGAGCGAAGGCGAGTTCTACCGCCTGTTCGGCCTGACCACCGCACGCCTGGCCGGGGCCAAGCCGGATTGCATCGTCATGCACCCGGGGCCGATCAACCGTGGCGTGGAAATTGAGTCGGCGGTGGCCGACGGTCCGCACTCGGTGATCCTCAACCAGGTCACCTACGGTATTGCGATTCGTATGGCCGTGCTGTCGATGGCCATGAGCGGGCAGACTGCGCAACGTCAATTCGAGCAAGGCCAATTCGAGCAGGAGAACGCCCAGTGAAGCTCAGCATTCTCGGCGCACGCGTGATTGATCCAGCCTCTGGCCTGGATAAAGTGACTGACATCCACATTGAAGCCTGCAAGATCGTCGCCCTGGGCGCCGCGCCAGCCGGTTTTGTCGCGGTCGACACCCTTGACGCCCAAGGCCTGGTGGCCGCCCCCGGGCTGGTTGACCTGAACGTCGCCCTGCGCGAGCCGGGCTACAGCCGCAAAGGCTCGATCATCAGCGAAACCCGCGCCGCGGCCGCGGGTGGCGTGACCAGCCTGTGCTGCCCGCCGAAAACCAAACCGGTGCTGGACACCTCGGCCGTGGCCGAACTGATCCTCGACCGCGCCCGTGAAGCCGGCAACACCAAAGTCTTCCCGATTGGCGCCCTGAGCAAAGGCCTGGACGGCGAGCAACTGGCCGAGCTCGTTGCCCTGCGCGATGCCGGTTGCGTAGCCTTCGGCAACGGCCTGGACAGTTTCCGCAACACCCGCACCCTGTGCCGGGCGCTGGAATACGCAGCGACGTTCGACCTGACGGTGATTTTCAACTCGCAGGACCACGACCTGGCCGAAGGTGGCCTGGCCCATGAAGGTCCGACCGCGAGTTTCCTCGGTTTGCCGGGCATTCCGGAAACCGCTGAAACCGTGGCCCTGGCCCGTGACCTGTTGCTGGTCGAGCAAAGCGGCGTACGTGCGCACTTCAGCCAGCTCACCAGCGCTCGCGGTGTGGCCCTGATCGCCCAGGCCCAGGCCCGTGGGCTGCCGGTGACCGCCGACGTGGCGCTGTATCAGCTGATCCTGACCGATGAAGCCTTGATCGACTTCAGCAGCCTCTACCACGTCCAGCCGCCGCTGCGCACCCGCGCCGACCGCGACGGCCTGCGTGCGGCGGTGAAATCGGGGGTGATCTCGGCCATCTCCAGCCACCACCAACCGCATGAGCGCGACGCCAAACTGGCGCCGTTCGGCGCGACAGAGCCGGGCATCAGCAGTGTTGAGTTGCTGCTGCCGCTGGCAATGACGCTGGTGGAGGATGGTTTGCTGGACCTGCCGACGTTGCTGGCGCGGTTGAGTGCCGGGCCTGCCGAAGCGCTACGTTTGCCGGCCGGTAAGCTGGCGGTGGGTGGGCCGGCGGATATCGTGCTGTTCGACCCTGCAGCGTCGACCGTGGCGGGTGAAACCTGGCTGTCCAAGGGTGAGAACTGCCCGTTCATTGGGCATAGCCTGCCGGGTGTGGTGCGTTACACCTTGGTGGATGGGCGGATTAGCCACCAGGCGTAATACCGCGTCGCTGCAATCGTGAGCAGGCTTTGCTCCTACGGGATTGTGTATGAACACCCTGTAGGAGCATGGCTTGCCAGCGATGGCTTACTGGAAAGCGCCTCTGTTCTGGGCGTTACGCACCGAAACCTGGTCATTGAGCGTCCAGAAGTCATACAGCACCCCGACAAAGAACAACCCGCCCGTCACCAGGTACAGCAACCCGCTGATCCACTTCCCCTGATACATCCGGTGTACGCCGAACACCCCGAGAAACGTCAGCAGAATCCACGCCACGTTGTATTCGATCGGTCCCGCGGTGAACCGAAGGTCTGCTTCACGGTCCATTGCCGGAATCAGAAAAACGTCGATCAGCCAGCCAATTCCCAGCAAGCCAAGGGTGAAGAACCAGATCGTCCCGGTCACCGGCTTGCCGTAATAGAAGCGGTGAGCGCCGGTAAAACCGAAAATCCACAGCAGATATCCGATCACTTTGCTGTGCGTATCTTGATGCGCGGCGGACTGTTGATAGCTGTTCATGGAGCACCTCGATTCACACGATAGATAAATATTCTTTAAATCTTTGTGACTTTTTTACAGGTTGCCGACGTATGGCAAATGGTACCGTGATGTCCGTCAAAGCCTTATAGCACCTGACTTCTGTCCGACAATTGCGTCTATTTTCCGCTTGTTTGGTTCCATTGACCCCCAGGTTGAATCGACCAACGGCCTCGGAAGGACAAAAAAAGCTGTTATAAAGTTGCGCGTTCACCTATTCGAGCCCTGCCTAATGCGTCCATTTTTCAAGACATGGCTAACCATTTGCCTTTTGATGCCACTGGCCGCCCACGCCACCAATCGTGAGCAACGTCTTCCAAACGTTAATGGTTACACCCCAAAATCCCATGTTTCTGCTCCTTCGAGCAAAAACAAACAAAATACAAAACACTCGGCCCAGCTGAGCGACAACAGCAAGCTTGTTCCGCCGATGGCGAGCAAGACCAGCAGCAACGTGCTGAGCCGCGCTGTAAACGTCCTCGGTACTCCTTACCGTTGGGGCGGCAGCAGCCCAAGTAAAGGGTTCGACTGCAGTGGCCTGGTGAAATACGCGTTTAACGACGCCACGTTTGACCTGCCGCGCACCTCTAACGCCATGGCCAGTGGTCACGGCGAGAAAGTCGATCGCAGCGATTTGAAGCCGGGCGACCTGATTTTCTTCAACATCAAGAGTCGTCGGGTCAATCACGTTGCCATCTACCTGGGCAACGACCGCTTCATCCACGCGCCACGCCGTGGCAAGTCGGTGACCATCGACACGCTGAAAAAACCGTACTGGGAAAGCCACTACGTGGTCGCCAAGCGGGTTCTGCCGAAAGAGAAGAACACACTTCAGGTTGTTCAGCGCTGATCTGCTGACGCCTTCGCGGCTTTTGTGGCGAGGGAGCTTGCTCCCGCTGGAGTGCGCAGCGCTCCCCGTTTTTAGGTCTGCTTCGCAGCCCAGCGGGAGCAAGCTCCCTCGCCACAGGTCCGCGTTCACCCCTCAAAAGTTATCCGGTGACCGCGCCTTCTCCCGCGCCTGCTCGCGGCTGATCAAGCCTTTGGTCACCAAGTCCTTCAAGCACATATCCAGCGTCTGCATCCCCAGGTTCCCGCCGGTCTGAATCGACGAGTACATCTGTGCAACCTTGTCTTCGCGGATAAGGTTACGAATCGCCGACGTGCCGAGCATGATCTCGTGCGCCGCAATTCGCCCGCCGCCGATCTTCTTCACCAGCGACTGCGACACCACCGCCAGCAACGACTCTGACAGCATCGAGCGCACCATCGATTTCTCATCCCCCGGAAACACATCCACCACCCGGTCGATGGTTTTCGCCGCTGAGGTGGTGTGCAGCGTGCCAAACACCAGATGCCCTGTCTCGGCGGCGGTCAGCGCCAGGCGAATAGTCTCCAGGTCCCGCATCTCCCCCACCAGAATCACGTCCGGGTCCTCCCGCAGCGCCGAGCGCAGGGCCGTGGCGAAACTGCGCGTATCGCGATGCACTTCGCGCTGGTTGATCAGGCATTTGCGCGATTCGTGGACGAACTCGATCGGGTCTTCGATGGTGAGGATGTGGTGATGGCGATGGTTGTTCAGGTAATCGATCATCGCCGCCAACGTAGTGGACTTGCCGGAGCCGGTCGGCCCCGTCACCAGCACCAGCCCGCGCGGCGCGTCGGTGATTTTGCGAAATACCTCACCCATGCCGAGGTCGTCCATGCTCAGGACTTTTGACGGAATGGTCCGGAACACCGCGCCTGCGCCACGATTCTGGTTAAAGGCGTTAACCCGAAAACGCGCCACGCCGGGCACTTCAAAGGAAAAATCGGTTTCCAGGTGTTTCTCGAAGTCCACCCGCTGGGTGTCGTTCATGATGTCGTAGATCAGCGCCTGCACCTGTTTATGGTCGAGGGCCGGCAGGTTGATGCGTCGCACGTCGCCATCGACACGGATCATCGGTGGCAGGCCGGCGGACAAGTGCAGGTCGGATGCGCCCTGTTTAGCGCTGAAAGCCAGCAGTTCAGTGATATCCATAGCGCCCCTCAATTCCAGTAGAATGCCGCGAACCTTCAGACCGCTGGCGCACATTGAATGTCCACGATAGCAGACAACATTGCTCAGGTTAGTTCACGCATCCGTGCCGCCGCCCTGGCCGCCCAGCGCGATGAGCACAGCGTTCAGCTCCTGGCCGTGAGCAAGACCAAACCCGCCCAAGCCCTGCGCGAAGCCTACGCTGCCGGCCTGCGTGACTTTGGCGAGAACTACCTGCAGGAGGCTTTGGGCAAACAGCTCGAACTGGCCGACCTGCCCTTGATCTGGCACTTCATCGGCCCCATTCAATCGAACAAGACTCGCGCTATCGCCGAGCACTTCGCCTGGGTGCATTCCGTGGATCGATTGAAAATCGCACAACGCCTGTCCGAACAACGTCCTGCCGATCTGCCGCCCCTGAACATCTGCATCCAGGTCAACGTCAGCGGTGAAGCCAGCAAATCCGGCTGCACCCCGGCCGACCTGCCGGCCCTGGCCAAGGCCATCAGCGAATTGCCGCGCCTCAATTTGCGCGGGCTGATGGCGATTCCCGAGCCGACGGATGATCGTGCCGAACAGGATGCCGCTTTTGCTGCCGTACAACGCCTGCAAGCCAGCCTGGATCTGCCGCTGGACACACTTTCCATGGGCATGAGCCATGACCTCGAGTCGGCCATCGCCATGGGCGCCACATGGGTCCGCATCGGTACGGCCCTGTTCGGCGCCCGCGACTACGGTCAACCATGAACAATGGCCGACTCTTCTATTTATAAGGACCTGACATGAGCAAAACCCGTATTGCCTTTATCGGTGCCGGCAACATGGCCGCCAGCCTGATCGGCGGCCTGCGCGCCAAAGGTCTGGACGCCTCGCAAATCCGCGCCAGCGATCCGGGTGCAGAAACCCGCGCCAAGGTGGCCGCCGAACACGGCATCGAAGTCTTCGCTGACAACGCTGACGCCATCCAGGACGCCGATGTCGTCGTATTGGCGGTCAAACCTCAGGCGATGAAAGCCGTGTGCGAAGCGATTCGCCCGAGCCTCAAGCCGAATCAACTGGTGGTATCGATTGCCGCAGGCATCACCTGCGCCAGCATGAACAACTGGCTCGGCGCTCAGCCGATCGTACGCTGCATGCCCAACACCCCGGCGCTGCTGCGTCAGGGCGTGAGCGGTTTGTATGCCACCGCGGAAGTGAACGCCGATCAACGCCAGCAAGCTCAAGAACTGCTCTCGGCCGTGGGCATCGCCCTGTGGCTGAACGAAGAGCAGCAACTGGACGCAGTCACCGCGGTGTCCGGTTCCGGCCCGGCGTACTTCTTCCTGCTGATCGAAGCCATGACCGCCGCCGGCGTGAAACTTGGCCTGCCAGCAGACATCGCCGCACAACTGACCCTGCAAACCGCGCTGGGCGCCGCGCACATGGCGGTTGCCAGCGATGTCGATGCCGCCGAACTGCGTCGTCGTGTCACGTCGCCTGCGGGCACCACGGAAGCTGCGATCAAGTCGTTCCAGGCCGGTGGCTTTGAAGCCCTGGTCGAAACAGCACTCGGCGCCGCCGCGCATCGCTCGGCCGAGATGGCTGAGCAGCTCGGTCGCTAATCAGCTCTTACAAAGGAATCAACGATGCTCGGACTCAATGACGCTGCCATTTTCATCATTAAAACCCTTGGCAGCCTGTACCTGCTGATCGTACTGATGCGTTTCATCCTGCAACTGGTTCGGGCGAACTTCTACAACCCGCTCTGCCAGTTCATCGTCAAGGCCACGCAACCGCTGCTCAAGCCGCTGCGTCGGGTGATCCCGAGCATGTTCGGGCTCGACATGTCGTCGCTGGTGCTGGCGCTGATCATCCAGATGCTGCTGATCGCCGTCATCCTCGCGCTCAAAGGCTTCATGGTCGACTGGCTGCTGTTGGTGCCATGGGCCCTGATTGCGCTGTTCTCGCTGTTTTTGAACATACTGTTCTACGCCATGATCATCAGCGTCATCCTGTCCTGGGTCGCCCCGGGCAGCCATAACCCTGGCGCCGAGCTGGTCGCGCAGATTACTGAACCGGTGCTCGCGCCGTTCCGCCGGATCATCCCGAACCTGGGCGGTCTCGACATCTCGCCGATCTTCGCCTTCATCGTGATCCAACTGCTGCAAAGCTGGCTGATCCCGCGCCTGGCGTACTTTGCCTTCATGCCGCAGGGGCTGCTCGGCCTGATCTGATGAGCTACTTTCGCTGGGAAGGTGACGACCTGATTCTGGAGTGTCACCTGCAACCGGCGGCCCGCAGCGATGATTTCTGCGGGCTGCACGGCGATCGCCTGAAGATCCGCCTGACTGCGCCGCCGGTTGAAGGCAAGGCCAATGCGTATCTGATGGCGTTTTTGGCCAAGGCGTTTGGTGTGTCCAAGAGCCAGGTCAGTTTGATCAGCGGTGAGTTGAACCGGCAGAAACGGGTGCGGATTTGTTCGCCGAAGAAACTGCCGGAGTTGCCTGATCTGGTGCGTCCGGCGGACTGACCGCGTCATCGTTCATCGCGGGCAAGCCACGCTCCCACAGGGGATCGCATTCCATTGTGGGAGCGTGGCTTGCCCGCGATGGCCGTGCCTCGGTCTGACAGGGAAAATCAGCTCAGCCCTTTGCTTGCCGCTAACCCCACCGGTCTTTAGACTTACGCCTCATTTCAACGAGAGCAGGGTCGATGCCAACTGCCTTTCCCCCCGATTCTGTTGGTCTGGTGACGCCGCAAGTGGCGCACTTCAGCGACCCCCTGGCCCTGGCCTGCGGGCGTTCGCTTCCAGCCTATGACCTGATCTACGAAACCTACGGCACGCTGAATGCCACGGCGAGCAACGCCGTGCTGATTTGCCATGCGTTGTCCGGTCACCATCACGCTGCCGGTTTTCACAGCGCCGACGACCGTAAACCCGGTTGGTGGGACAGCTGCATCGGTCCCGGCAAGCCGATCGACACCACCAAATTCTTCGTGGTCAGCCTGAACAACCTCGGCGGTTGCAACGGTTCCACGGGCCCGAGCAGCATCAATCCGGAAACCGGCAAGCCGTTTGGCGCCGATTTCCCGGTGCTGACCGTGGAAGACTGGGTGCACAGCCAGGCGCGACTGGCCGACCGTATCGGCATCAGCCAATGGGCGGCGGTGATTGGCGGCAGCCTCGGCGGCATGCAGGCGATGCAATGGAGCATTACCTACCCGGAACGCATTCGCCACTGCCTGGCCATCGCCTCGGCACCCAAGCTGTCGGCGCAGAACATCGCCTTCAATGAAGTGGCACGCCAGGCCATCCTCACCGACCCCGATTTCCACGGCGGCTCGTTTCAGGAAGCGGGCGTGATCCCCAAGCGCGGCTTGATGCTGGCGCGGATGGTCGGGCACATCACTTACCTGTCCGACGATTCCATGGGTGAAAAATTCGGTCGTGGCCTCAAGAGTGAGAAGCTCAACTACGACTTCCACAGCGTCGAGTTCCAGGTCGAAAGCTACCTGCGTTATCAGGGTGAAGAGTTCTCCGGGCGTTTCGACGCCAACACCTACCTGCTGATGACCAAGGCGCTGGACTACTTCGACCCGGCAGCGAACTTCGACGATGACCTGGCGAAAACTTTCGCCAACGCCCAGGCCAAGTTCTGCGTGATGTCCTTCACCACGGACTGGCGCTTCTCCCCTGCCCGCTCGCGGGAACTGGTGGATGCGCTGATGGCGGCCAAGAAAGACGTCTGCTACCTCGAGATCGACGCTCCGCAAGGCCACGACGCCTTCCTGATTCCGATCCCGCGTTATTTGCAGGCGTTCAGCAACTACATGAACCGAATCAAGTTGTGAGAAAGCCATGAGAGCTGATCTGGAAATCATCCAGGAATGGATCCCCGCTGGCAGTCGCGTGCTCGACCTCGGCTGCGGTGATGGCGAACTGCTGACCTGGCTGCGCGACAACAAGCAAGTCACCGGTTACGGCCTGGAAAACGACCCGGACAACATCGCCGAGTGCGTGGCCAAGGGCATCAACGTCATCGAGCAGGACCTGGACAAGGGCCTTGGCAACTTTGCCAGCAACAGCTTCGACATCGTGGTCATGACCCAGGCGCTGCAAGCTGTGCATTACCCGGACAAGATCCTCGACGAAATGCTGCGGGTCGGCCGCCAGTGCATCATCACCTTCCCCAACTTCGGTCACTGGCGCTGCCGCTGGTACCTGGCGAGCAAGGGCCGGATGCCGGTTTCCGAGTTTCTGCCGTACACCTGGTACAACACGCCGAACATCCACTTCTGCACTTTTGAAGACTTTGAGGCGTTGTGTCGCGAACGTGAAGCCAAGGTCATTGATCGGCTTGCCGTGGATCAACAGCATCGGCACGGGTGGGCCAGTAAGCTATGGCCTAATCTGTTAGGTGAGATCGGTATTTACCGCGTCAGCAGCCCCGGGCTGCAGGATCACAAGGTCGCGGTCTGAACTACGACATTCCAAGGAGAAAGAACATGGGTCGTCTAGCGCTGTTTGTACTTACTGCCTGCCTGAGTATCACTGCCATGGCCGCTGACGTCATCAAGGGCGAACGCCAGGAAACCTTCGGCGACGTGACGGTGCACTACAACACCTTCAACTCCACGTACCTGACCCCGGACATCGCCAAAGCGGCGGAGCTGGTTCGCAGCAAGAATCAGGGCGTGATCAATGTGTCCGTGATCAAGGACGGCAAGCCGCTGGTAGCTTCAGTGACCGGCTCGGTCAAAGACCTGACCAGCCAGAGCGTGCCGTTGAACTTCAAACAGATCACCGAACAGGGCGCGATCTACTACATCGCCCAATACCCGGTGGACCAGCAGGAAATCCGCACCTTCGAGATCAAGGTGCAGAACGGCGACAAAATCAACACCATCAATTTCAACCAAGAGCTTTTCCCCGGCGAATGATCAATTTCACGCAACTCGTACTGGCCAGCCATAACGCCGGCAAACTCAAGGAACTCCAGGCCATGCTCGGCGACTCGGTGCAATTGCGCTCGATCGGCGAGTTCAGCAGCGTCGAGCCTGAAGAAACCGGCCTGTCGTTCGTCGAGAACGCCATTCTCAAGGCCCGCAACGCCGCACGCATTTCCGGTTTGCCGGCGCTGGCTGACGATTCCGGGCTGGCGGTGGATTTCCTAGGCGGTGCGCCGGGTATCTATTCGGCTCGTTATGCTGACGGCAAGGGCGATGCGGCGAACAACGCCAAACTGCTCGACGCCTTGAAAGACGTGCCGCAAGCCGAACGCGGCGCGCAGTTCGTCTGCGTCCTCGCGCTGGTTCGCCACGCCGATGATCCATTGCCGATCCTCTGCGAAGGCCTGTGGCACGGGCGGATCCTGACGGCCGCCAGTGGCGAGCACGGGTTTGGTTACGACCCGCTGTTCTGGGTCCCGGAGCGCGATTGCTCCAGCGCCGAGCTGAGCCCGAGCGACAAAAACCAGATCAGCCACCGCGCCCGTGCAATGGATCTGCTGCGCCAGCGTCTGGGACTGAAATGACCCACGACTCATCCGCGTCACCGCTGATCTTCGGCGGCGACGCCCAATCGCCACGGGCAGCGCTGCCCGTGCTGCCGCCTCTGGCGCTGTACATCCACATCCCGTGGTGTGTGCGCAAATGCCCTTATTGCGACTTCAACTCCCACACCGCCAGCCCGGTGCTGCCGGAAGAAGAGTACGTCGACGCCTTGCTCACTGACCTCGATCAGGACCTGCACGCGGTATACGGCCGTGAGCTGAGCTCGATCTTCTTTGGCGGTGGCACGCCTAGCCTGTTCAGCGCCGTGGCCTTGGGCCGCTTGCTCAAAGGCGTCGAGCAACGGATTCCGTTTGCCAGTGACATCGAAATCACCCTGGAAGCCAATCCGGGGACGTTCGAGCAAGAGAAATTCGTCGCCTACCGCGCACTGGGCATCAATCGCCTGTCGATCGGCATCCAGAGCTTTCAGGAAGAGAAACTCAAGGCGCTGGGGCGGATTCACAACGGTGACGAAGCGGTGCGTGCCGCCGGCATGGCCCGTCAGGCCGGGTTTGATAACTTCAACCTGGACTTGATGCACGGTTTGCCCGATCAGTCGCTGGAAGATGCCCTGAACGACCTGCGTACAGCCATCGCCCTGAAACCGACTCATCTGTCCTGGTATCAGCTGACGCTGGAGCCGAACACGGTGTTCTGGAATCAGCCGCCGACGCTGCCCGAAGACGACACGTTGTGGGACATTCAGGAAGCGGGTCAGGCGCTGCTTGCTGAACACGGTTACGCGCAATACGAAGTCTCGGCCTATGCGCAACCGGGTCGCCCGGCGCGGCATAACCTCAATTACTGGAGTTTCGGCGACTTCATCGGCATCGGCGCTGGCGCCCACGGCAAGCTCAGTCATCCGGACGGGCGCATCGTGCGCACCTGGAAGACCCGCCTGCCCAAGGATTACCTCAACCCGGCGAAAAGCTTCAAGGCCGGCGAGAAAGCGCTGACCCATGATGAGATGCCGTTCGAGTTCCTGATGAACGCGCTGCGCCTGACCGAGGGCGTCGAATCGCGGCTGTATCCGGAGCGCACCGGGATGTCCCTGGAAAGCCTCGCCGAAGGCCGCCGGGTCGCCGAACAAAGTGGCTTGTTGCAGGTCGAACCGTCACGTCTGGCGGCCACCGAGCGCGGACAGCTGTTTCTCAATGACTTGCTGCAGACATTTCTGAGCTGATTTCAGCCTTAAGGGAAAACGAATGGATTTGATACTCGACCTGCTCGCCACCGTGTCCCGCTGGAGCCGCAGTAACCTGTCGGAAATTGCCCTGGCCTTGGTGGGCTGCTTGCTGGTGCTGTTCGGTTCGGATTTCAAAACCTGGGTCGAGCAACGCCTGGGTAGCATCGCCGGTGCCTTGCGCGTCCCGCTGATGGCCCTGTTGTGCATGATCGGCAGCGGCGCCGCGCTGATCTACGCCACGCCGTGGGTCGTGCGCGGCCTGAGCCAGTTCAACAACTACAGCCTGGCGCCGGTGTTGTTGGTGGTGCTGGTGCTGATCGGTGTAGTCGCCGACCGCCGCTGATCTTTGGTCACACCCAAAACAACTGTAGGAGCCGAGCTTGCTCGCGATGGCGGTTTAACAGTCAGCATAAATGTTGAATGTCAGGGCCTCATCGCGAGCAAGCTTGGCTCCTACAGTTTTACAGCTCAGGACTGTTTTTCGAACTTCAGGTCCCACACGCCATGTCCAAGCCGTTCGCCGCGGCGTTCGAACTTGGTGATTGGGCGTTCGGTCGGGCGCGGTACGCACTTGCCGTCTTCGGCGAGGTTGCGATAACCCGGCGCGACGCTCATCACTTCCAGCATGTACTCGGCGTACGGTTCCCAGTCGGTGGCCATGTGCAGCACACCGCCGACCTTCAACTTGCTGCGCACCAGTTCAGCGAACGATGCCTGAACGATACGGCGCTTGTGGTGACGGCTCTTGTGCCACGGGTCTGGGAAAAACAGCATCAGACGGTCGAGGCTGTTGTCGGCGATGCAACGGTTGAGCACTTCAATCGCGTCGCAATCGTAGACCCGCAGGTTGGTCAGGCCCTGCGTCAGAACGCCATTGAGCAGCGCGCCAACACCCGGACGGTGAACTTCCACACCAATGAAATCCTGTTCCGGCGAGGCCGCGGCCATTTCCAGCAGCGAATGGCCCATGCCAAAACCGATTTCCAGCGAGCGCGGCGCCGAACGGCCGAACACCTTATCGAAGTCCACCGGCGAGTCAGCCAAAGGCAGGACGAACAGTGGCGTGCCCTGCTCCAGACCTTTTTGCTGGCCTTCGGTCATGCGCCCGGCGCGCATCACAAAGCTCTTGATGCGGCGGTGTTGGCGCTCTTCGCCTTCTTCCGGCTGGACAGGCGTTTCGTTTGATTCAGTCATCAATGGCTCTTACTTGATCAGACCATCCAGCGGCGAGGAGGCGCTGGCATAGAGTTTTTTCGGCATGCGGCCGGCGAGGTAGGCCAGGCGACCTGCAACGATGGCGTGTTTCATGGCTTCAGCCATCATGACCGGCTGCTGGGCGTGGGCGATGGCCGAGTTCATCAGCACCGCTTCGCAACCCAGTTCCATGGCGATGGTGGCGTCGGACGCGGTGCCGACACCCGCATCCACCAGCACAGGAATCTTGGCTTCTTCGAGGATGATCTGCAGGTTGTACGGATTGCAGATCCCCAGGCCCGTGCCGATCAGACCGGCCAGCGGCATCACTGCGATAACGCCGATTTCCGCCAGTTGACGGGCAATGATCGGGTCATCGCTGGTGTAGACCATCACGTCGAAACCTTCCTTGACCAGCACTTCGGCGGCCTTGAGGGTTTCGATCACGTTGGGGAACAGGGTTTTCTGGTCGGCCAGCACTTCCAGCTTCACCAGGTTGTGGCCGCCGAGCAACTCACGGGCCAGGCGACAGGTGCGCACGGCCTCGGTAGCGTCGAAGCAACCCGCGGTGTTCGGCAGGAAGGTGTAGCGATCCGGCGACAGGACTTCGAGCAGGTTCGGTTCGCCCGGGTTCTGACCGAGGTTGGTACGGCGCACGGCGAAGGTGACGATCTCGGCGCCCGAGGCTTCGATGGCCAGGCGGGTTTCTTCCATGTCGCGGTACTTGCCGGTGCCTACCAGCAAACGCGACTGGTAAGTACGACCGGCCAGGACGAAGGGCTTGTCGCTACGAACGATGCTCATGGGAAATCCTCTGTTGGGGTGAGGTTCTTGCAGAATTCTGTGCCCTTGCGGGCCGGGCGGCTAGCCGCCGCCGATGGCATGAACCACTTCGACGGAATCGCCGTCGTTCAGTGTGGTTTCAGCGTGCTGACTGCGCGGGACGATATCCAGATTGAGTTCGACCGCCACCCGACGTCCGGTCAGTTCCAGACGGGTCAGCAGGGCCGCAACGGTTTCACCGTCGGGCAGTTCAAGGGATTCGCCGTTCAACTGAATGCGCATGCCGGAAGCCGCCATCATTTTTAGGGGCTGGCATTCTAGCCCGATCAGTCTTGGCGACCCAAGCCATTCGTCATGAAATGGACCACCCGGTCAGCTCAACCGCCAGGCGGCAAGCCCCAGGCACGCCCAGCCCACCAGGAATGCGAGCCCGCCGAACGGCGTAATGATTCCGAGCTTGCTGATACCGGTCAGGGTCAGCAGGTACAGGCTGCCGGAAAACAGCAGGATGCCGATGACAAACGAGGCCCCGGCCCACGTAACCAAACGCCCGGGAATCTGCGTGGCCAGCAGCGCTACGCCCAGCAACGCCAGGGTGTGCACCAGTTGATAGGTGACGCCGGTATGGAAAATCGCCAGATACTCGGGGGTCAGACGGTTTTTCAGGCCATGCGCGGCGAACGCGCCGAGGGCAACGCCCGTGAAGCCAAAGAAAGCGGCCAGCATCAAAAAGCCACGCAGCATGAAGAACTCCAGTCAGACTCGATCAACAGGGTCTGTATAATGGCCCGCTCAACGGGTTCGGCCAAGCCATCTCTATGCTGCGTATATTTTTACGACGATTCACTAAGGCCGTGCTCTGGTTCGCGGGCGGCAGCGTCTTGCTGGTGCTGATCTTTCGCGTGGTGCCGCCGCCGGGAACCGCGCTGATGGTCGAACGCAAGATCGAATCCTGGTTCGACGGCGAGCCGATCGACCTGCAACGGACCTGGAAGCCGTGGGATGAAATCTCCGACGACCTGAAAGTCGCGGTGATTGCTGGTGAGGATCAGAAATTCCCGGAGCACTGGGGTTTTGACTTCGGGGCGATTCAGGCGGCACTGGCTCATAACGAGTTGGGCGGCTCGATTCGCGGCGCCAGCACCCTGAGCCAGCAGGTGTCGAAGAACCTGTTTTTATGGTCGGGGCGCAGTTGGCTGCGTAAGGGTCTGGAAGCCTGGTTCACCGGATTGATTGAGGTGTTCTGGCCCAAGCAGCGGATTCTTGAGGTGTACCTCAACAGCGTCGAGTGGGATGACGGGGTGTTTGGAGCAGAGGCTGCGGCACGGCATCACTTTGGCGTGAGCGCTAAAAGCCTGAGCCGCCAGCAATCGAGCTTGTTGGCTGCCGTGTTGCCCAACCCAAGAGTGTGGAGTGCGAGCCATCCGACCAACTACGTCGCACGACGGGCCGGGTGGATTCGGCAGCAGATGAGTCAGTTGGGGGGTGACAGTTATCTGTTGGGCCTCAATGATTCACGGCGGGCGCCTTGGGCCCAGTAGCCGAACACATTCTTCTGAACACTCAAAGCCCTCTTCTGTAGGAGGCTGAGGTGAAGCAGAAAACCGGACCCAAACAAAAACGCCCCGATCAATGATCGGGGCGTT
The DNA here is from genome assembly GCF_054668435.1 of Pseudomonas sp. S2_B07. Classification (NCBI taxonomy): domain Bacteria; kingdom Pseudomonadati; phylum Pseudomonadota; class Gammaproteobacteria; order Pseudomonadales; family Pseudomonadaceae; genus Pseudomonas; species Pseudomonas sp. S2_B07. The sequence continues at coordinate 4,010,705 of NZ_CP162769.1, read as the reverse complement.
TTTTATTGCCGGTTCGCAGGTTATGCCGCGATCGACAGCTTGAGCTTGTTCATCGCGCTTTTCTCAAGCTGACGGATGCGCTCGGCCGACACGTTGTACTTCTGCGCCAGGTCGTGCAGCGTGGCTTTCTCTTCAGCCAACCAGCGCTGATAAAGGATGTCACGGCTGCGGTCGTCCAGCACTTCCAGCGCTTCGTGCAGGTTGTGGTTGGAGTTGTCGCTCCAGTCGGCGTCTTCCAGTTGACGGGCCGGGTCATACCGGTGGTCTTCCAGATAGTTGGCTGGCGACTGGAAAGCACTGTCGTCGTCCGCTTCTGCGGCCGGGTCGAAGGCCATGTCGTGGCCGGTCAGGCGACTTTCCATCTCGCGCACTTCCCGAGGCTCTACACCAAGGCTTTCCGCCACACGGTGGACTTCCTCGTTGTTCAGCCACGCCAGGCGTTTCTTCTGGCTGCGCAGGTTGAAGAACAGTTTGCGCTGGGCCTTGGTGGTCGCGACTTTCACAATACGCCAGTTGCGCAGGATGAACTCGTGGATTTCCGCCTTGATCCAGTGCACGGCGAACGACACCAGACGCACACCCATTTCCGGGTTGAAGCGCTTCACGGCCTTCATCAGGCCGACGTTGCCTTCCTGGATCAGGTCAGCCTGAGCCAGACCGTAGCCGGAATAGCTACGGGCGATATGTACGACAAAACGCAGGTGGGCGAGCACCATCTGCCGAGCCGCCCCCAAATCCTGCTCATAATAGAGACTCTCGGCCAGTTCACGCTCCTGCTCCGGCGTCAGCAATGGAATGCTGTTCACGGTGTGCACATAGGCCTCCAGGTTCGCACCCGGGACCAGAGCATATGCAGGTTGCAAAGAATTGGTCATACGACAAAACCTCCGACTTACAAACTCGTGCAGTTCAGCACTGCGAAAATTGACCGGAAACCGAAAGACAAGTTCCCATAAACGCTGAAAGGTCAATACGAGCAAAATGATACTACTTAGGCGCAAGCTCCCTCAGGTGGCGTGCGACTGCAATCCATGCACCGATATACCCCAACAGCACTGCACCAAGCAAGAGAGACAGACCGTCGGCAACTGGCACTCCGGCCAGCGCGAAATCACTGCCGTACAAACCGGCCAGTCCAACCACAGCGTCGTTCAGCCAGTTCAGGCCAAACGCCAGCACGCCCCAAGACAGCATCCCCGCACCGAAGCCATACAACGCGCCCATATAGAGAAAGGGCCTGCGCACATAGCTGTCAGTGCCACCGACGAGTTTAATCACTTCTATCTCTGTGCGGCGGTTTTCAATATGAAGACGAATGGTATTGCCTATCACCAAAAGTAATGCAGAAACCAGAAGCACGGTCAGACCGAAGACAAAACGGTCGCCCAGCTTGAGGATCGCTGCCAGACGCTCGACCCAGACTAGATCAAGTTGCGCCTGTTGTACCTTCGGCAGCTCGGATAGTTTTTGTCTTAATGCTTCAAGCGCGGGCTTGTCGACTTCGTTCGGCGTCACCAGGACCACGCCCGGCAGCGGGTTTTCCGGCAACTCCTTCAGCGCTTCGCCCAAACCGGACTGCTGCTGAAACTCCTCCAGCGCCTGGTCGCGACCGACATATTCAGCATCAGCTACGCCCGGCATGCCTTTGATCTGGTCACGCAGCGCCTCACCCTGTTCTGGACTGGCTTCCAGTTGCAGGTACAGGGAAATCTGCGCCGCACGCTGCCAGGATCCGCCCAGACGCTCGACGTTACTTAGCAAAAGTGACAGGCCCATCGGCAAACTCAGCGCAACGGCCATCACCATGCAGGTGAAAAAGCTGCCAATAGGCTGTTTGCCCAAGCGACGCAAACTGTCGAGCAGGCTCGCGCGGTGACTTTCAACCCAGGCACGGAACAACGTTGCAAAGTCCGGACCGTCGTCATCGTCGCGTTTTTTCTTCTGCGGTTGCGGATCGGCGGCCTTCGGGGCTACCCGTTCGGAAACTTTGGGGCTGCGTGTCGCACTCATTCGCCCGCCTCCCCGTCGCCGATCAATCGGCCACGCTGCAGCGTCAACATGCGGTGACGCATACGGGCGATCAGCGCCAGGTCGTGACTGGCGATCAGCACACTGGTGCCCAAGCGATTGATGTCTTCGAACACGCCCATGATTTCGGCGGCCAGTCGCGGGTCGAGGTTACCGGTCGGTTCGTCCGCCAGCAGCAAGGCCGGGCGGTGAACGATGGCGCGGGCGATGCCGACGCGCTGTTGCTGACCGGTGGACAAGTCGCCTGGGTACAAATCGGTCTTGTCCGAGAGCGCCACGCGCTCCAGGGCCGAATCCACGCGCTTGACGATCTCGGCCTTCGACAGACCCAGGATCTGCAAGGGCAGCGCGACGTTGTTGAACACCGTCCGATCGAACAGCAGCTGGTGATTCTGGAACACCACGCCGATCTGCCGGCGCAGGTAAGGAATCTGCGCGTTGCTGATGGTGGCGAGGTCCTGGCCGGCCAGCAGCAATTTGCCGGTGGTCGGACGTTCCATCGCCAGCAGCAGGCGCAACAAGGTGCTTTTACCGGCGCCAGAGTGGCCGGTCACAAACAAGAATTCGCCCCGACGGACTCGAAAGCTCAGCTCATGCAAGCCGACGTGACCGTTCGGGTAGCGTTTACCGACCTGTTCGAAACGAATCATGAACGCTCCCGCTCGGCAAACAGTGCCTGGACAAAGGGTTCTGCTTCAAAAGTACGCAAATCGTCGATGCCTTCCCCGACGCCGATGTAGCGAATCGGCAGGCCAAACTGCTTGGCCAGGGCAAAAATCACCCCACCCTTGGCGGTGCCGTCGAGCTTGGTCAGCGCCAGGCCGGTCAGTTCGACGGTCTGGTTGAATTGCTTGGCCTGGCTGATCGCGTTCTGGCCGGTGCCGGCATCGAGCACCAACAGCACTTCGTGCGGCGCATCGGCGTCGAGCTTGCTGATCACCCGGCGAACCTTCTTCAGTTCTTCCATCAAATTGTCTTTGGTGTGCAGACGACCGGCGGTGTCGGCGATCAGCACATCAATGCCACGGGCCTTGGCGGCTTGCACGGCATCGAAGATAACCGAAGCCGAGTCGGCGCCCGTGTGCTGGGCGATGACCGGAATCTTGTTGCGCTCACCCCAGACCTGCAATTGCTCGACCGCTGCAGCACGGAAGGTGTCACCGGCCGCGAGCATGACTTTCTTGCCTTCGAGCTGCAGTTTCTTCGCCAGTTTGCCGATGGTGGTGGTCTTGCCGGCGCCGTTGACGCCCACCACCAGAATCACGAACGGCTTGTTCTGCGAGGTGATTTTCAGCGGTTGCTCGACCGGCTTGAGCATGGCGGCCAGTTCGGCTTGCAGAGATTTATACAGGGCATCGGAATCGGCCAGTTCCTTGCGCGCGACCTTTTGGGTCAGGCGCTGGATGATCACCGAGGTGGCCTCAACGCCAACGTCGGCGGTCAGCAGGCGGGTTTCGAGGTCTTCGAGCAGTTCGTCATCGATGGCCTTTCTGCCCAGAAACAAGCTGGCCATCCCTTCGCCGATGCTGGCGCTGGTCTTGGACAGGCCTTGCTTGAGGCGGGCGAAGAAACCGGCTTTGGATTCTTCAGTACGCGGCGGCTCGACGGACGTTTCGACGGGCGCGACGACGGGTGCAGGTGCTTGAGCAACCGGAGCAACCGGAGCAACCGGAGCAACCGGAGCAACCGGAGCAACGAAAGCAGGAACCACAGGCTCTGCAACCACCGGTTCAGGCTCGGCCACAACCACTGGCGCCACAACCGGTTCAACCACCGGAACCTGAACTGGCTCAGGCACAAACGCAGTCGGGGCTGGAATCGGCGGCGTAACGTGCGGTGCCAACTCGTCTTCAACGAGGGCAACCGGCTCTTCGGCCACCGGCAGCGTCAGCCAGGGCTCGGCAATCGGGGTCAGGGTGGGTTGTGCAACGGCTTCGGCAACGTGATCCGGCTCGACCACCGGTTGCAACACCGGCTCGGCGATCGGCAAGACAATCGGCGCGAGCTCTTCTTCTATTACCGGCGCCGGCGTGGGCTCAGAAAGTGGCTGTGGCTGTTCGACGGCGGGTTCCTGCGGCTTTTTGCGCAGCCATCCGAACAGGCTTTTCTTCTCGCCAGCCGCAGCTGGGGCTTTCTTGTCGTCGTTGGAACCAAACATGGAGGACGGCTATCTCACGGTAGCGACGCGCCAAAGGGCGCCTCGGCAAATAAATATTCGATGCAGAACAGACTGCGATTGATCCAGCTTGTTCACGCGCAACATTTTGTCGAGGTGCAAACCGCACCCCAAAGGTCGACTAATACGAAGGACTGGAACGGCATCGTCGGCGAAAACGCAGAGTTTAGCTGTCAAACTCATAGCTTGCGCCGCGAACCCAAACAACCTGCAAACCGATCAAAGGCCTGATAGGCGTGGCCGCCAGTAAAACGGACCGTTATCCTAGCACCCTCTCGCCCGCTGACGCTAAGACCAAGCGGGCAGCCCAACAGGTTTAAAAAACGAATGAATGCTCTAGCCCGCCGCGCTGCAGGCCTGCTGCTCAGCACAGTTTGTCTGCCACTGTCAGCCTTGGCTGCCGATCCACAACCCACCCACGAATTCACCCTCGATAACGGCTTGAAAGTTATCGTGCGCGAAGACCATCGTGCGCCGGTGGTGGTGTCCCAAGTCTGGTACAAGGTCGGCTCCAGCTACGAAACACCGGGGCAGACCGGTCTTTCCCATGCGCTGGAACACATGATGTTCAAGGGCAGTGAGAAAGTCGGCCCCGGCGAAGCCTCGCTGATCCTGCGTGACCTCGGCGCCGAAGAGAACGCGTTCACCAGCGACGATTTCACCGCCTACTACCAGGTGCTGGCCCGCGACCGCCTGGGCGTTGCCTTCGAACTGGAAGCCGACCGCATGGCCAGCCTGCGCCTGCCGGCTGACGAGTTCACTCGCGAGATCGAAGTCATCAAGGAAGAACGTCGCCTGCGCACCGACGACAAACCGATGTCCAAGGCCTACGAACGCTTCAAGGCGATGGCTTACCCGGCCAGCGGATACCACACGCCGACCATCGGCTGGATGGCCGACCTGGACCGCATGAAAGTCGAAGAGCTGCGTCACTGGTACCAATCCTGGTACGTGCCGAACAATGCCACGCTGGTGGTGGTCGGTGACGTAACCCCGGACGAGGTCAAAGCCCTGGCCCAGCGTTACTTCGGTCCTATCGCCAAGCGCGACGTGCCCCCGGCGAAAATCCCGCTGGAACTGGCCGAGCCCGGCGAGCGCCAGATCACCCTGCACGTGCAAACCCAATTGCCGAGTCTGATGCTGGGCTTCAACGTGCCCAGCATCGCGACCGCCGAAGACAAACGCTCGGTAAATGCCTTGCGCCTGATCTCGGCCCTGCTCGACGGCGGCTACAGCGGTCGCATTCCGGCGCAGCTGGAACGCGGCGAAGAGCTGGTGTCCGGCGGTTCGTCGAGTTACGACGCCTATACCCGCGGCGACAGCCTGTTCACCTTGTCGGCCACACCGAACACGCAGAAAAAGAAAACCATGGCCCAGGCCGAAGCCGGCCTGTGGAAGCTGCTTGAACAACTGAAAACCACTGCGCCGTCGGCCGAAGAGCTGGAGCGCGTGCGAGCTCAAGTGATTGCCGGTCTGGTCTTTGAGCGTGATTCGATCACCAGCCAGGCCACGTCCATCGGCCAACTCGAAACCGTCGGCCTGTCGTGGAAGCTGATGGACACCGAACTCAGCGACCTGGAAAGCGTGACTCCGCAAGACATCCAGAACGCCGCCAAGCTGTATTTCACCCGCGAACGTCTCAGCGTCGCCCATGTCCTGCCACTGGAGACGACTCATGAGTGAGCGTAAAAAACCACGCCTGGCCCTGATCGGTCTGATCACTGTCGCCCTGATCGGCTCCGCGGCTTTCTACTTGTCCAGAACCGATGAGTCCAACGCCAGCGAGGCCCTGGACAAAGCCAAATCCAGCCAGAAACTGCAATCGCTGACTGAACTCGACGGCAAGGCGCCAAGCCACCGCACGCTCGACGTACAGACCTGGAACACCGCAGAAGGCGCCAAGGTGATGTTCGTCGAAGCCCGTGAGCTGCCGATGTTCGACATGCGCCTGATTTTCGCCGCCGGCAGCAGCCAGGACGGCAATGCACCGGGCCTGGCCTTGCTGACCAACGCGATGCTTAACGAAGGCGTGGCCGGCAAAGATGTCGGCGCCATCGCTCAGGGCTTCGAAGGCCTGGGCGCTGACTTCGGCAACGGCGCGTTCAAGGACATGGCTCTGGCTTCCTTGCGCAGCCTCAGCGCCAAGGACAAACGCGAACCCGCCCTGAAGCTGTTTTCCGAAGTGATCGGCAAACCAACCTTCCCCGCCGACTCCTTCGCGCGCATCAAGAACCAGATGCTCGCCGGTTTCGAATACCAGAAACAGAACCCCGGCAAACTGGCGAGTCTGGAGTTGATGAACCGTTTGTACGGCGATCACCCTTACGCGCACTCCAGCGATGGCACGGCGAAAACCGTTCCTGCGATCACCTTGGCGCAGCTCAAAGCGTTCCATGAGAAAGCCTACGCCGCCGGCAACGTGGTAATTGCGCTGGTCGGCGACTTGTCCCGCGCCGAGGCCGAAGCGATTGCTGCGCAAGTCTCCAGTGCACTGCCAAAAGGCCCGGCGCTGGCGAAAATTGCACAGCCGCAGGAACCGAAAGCCAGCGTCGGCCACATCGAGTTTCCGTCCAAGCAAACCAACCTGATGCTCGCCCAACTGGGCATCGACCGTGAAGATCCGGACTACGCCGCACTGTCCATGGGCAACCAGATCCTTGGCGGCGGTGGTTTCGGCACCCGTCTGATGAGCGAAGTGCGGGAAAAACGCGGCCTGGCCTACGGCGTGTACTCGGGCTTCACCCCGATGCAGGCGCGTGGCCCGTTCATGATCAACCTGCAGACCCGCGCCGAGATGAGCGAAGGCACGCTGAAACTGGTGCAGGACGTGCTGGCCGACTACCTTAAAACCGGCCCGACGCAGAAAGAACTCGATGACGCCAAGCGTGAACTGGCCGGCAGCTTCCCGCTGTCCACCGCCAGCAACGCCGATATCGTCGGCCAGTTGGGCGCCATGGGTTTTTACAACCTGCCGCTCAATTATCTGGATGACTTCATGCGTGAGTCCCAGAGCCTGACCGTCGACCAGGTCAAGACCGCACTGAACAAACACTTGAGCACGGACAAAATGGTCATCGTCAGCGCTGGCCCGACCGTGCCACAAAAGCCGTTACCGGCCCCATCTGATAAACCTGCCGAGCAGCCGCTCGGGGTTCCGGAGCATTAATGGCCACGCGTCCTAAAAAACCTGTTCACAACGTCCATAACGGCGTGAATCAACTGCGCATCATCGGCGGCGAATGGGGCAGCCGAAAGCTGAGCTTCCCCGATGCCCCAAGCCTGCGCCCGACCCCGGACCGGGTGCGTGAAACCCTGTTCAACTGGCTCGCGCCGTATGTCGCGGGCGCCAAGGTGCTGGACCCGTTCGCCGGCAGCGGCGCACTGTTCCTCGAAGCCCTGTCCCGTGGCGCGGCCATGGGCCAAGCGCTGGATGCCAGCAACATCGCGGTCGCCAGCATCAAGGAGCATCTGGGCACACTGCGTTGCACCACGGGCCAGATTCAGACCGCCGACGCCCTGCGCTACCTGGAAACCCAGACCGCCACGGCGTACGACCTGGTGTTCCTCGACCCACCGTTCAACCAGAACCTGCTGCCGGGCGTCTGCACGCTGCTGGAAGAGCGCCAGTGGCTGGCCGACGAGGCCTGGATCTACACTGAAAGCGAAAACGCGCCGTCGTCCCTTGGTTTGCCAGGCAACTGGCGCCTGCACCGTGAGCAGAAATCCGGGCGGGTTTACTACGCGTTGTGGCAACGTATGGCAGAGATCGCCGGTTAATCGACCGGCCTGAAAAGGTGCGCACCCGTTGCGCACCGCTGCATCGAGAGCAATCGTGTCCCATCCGCCAGACCGCTTCACCCCCGCCTTGGGCCTGGGCAATCCGCACTTGCAAACCTTGTGGGGACCGCTTTGGCGCAAAACCACGCACATCGAACGCGAGCGCGAACGCTTGTGGCTCGAAGACGGCGACTTTCTCGACCTCGACTGGCACGGCCCACACAGCGCGACAGCGCCTCTGGTGCTGGTGTTGCACGGGCTGACCGGTTCGTCGAATTCACCGTATGTGGCCGGCGTGCAAAAGGCCCTCGCCACCCAAGGCTGGGCCAGTGTCGCGTTGAACTGGCGCGGCTGTTCGGGCGAGCCGAATCTGTTGGCGCGCAGTTACCATTCCGGCGCCAGTGAAGACCTCGCCGAAACCATCCGGCACCTACGGGCCAAACGTCCGTTGGCGCCGCTGTATGCGGTGGGTTATTCCCTGGGCGGCAACGTCTTGCTCAAGCACTTGGGCGAGTCCGGCAGTGACAGCGGCGTGACCGGCGCGGTGGCGGTGTCGGTGCCGTTTCGCCTCGACCAGTGCGCGGATCGTATCGGCCAAGGTTTTTCCAGGGTCTATCAGGCGCATTTCATGCGCGAGATGCTCGCCTACATCAAGAACAAACAACGCCAGTTCCAGCATGACGGACGCGAAGATGGCCTCGCGGCGTTGGCGGCACTGGGTTCGCTGGAGAACATGCGCACCTTCTGGGACTTCGATGGCCGGGTCACGGCGCCGTTGAATGGTTTTATCGATGCCGAGGATTACTACCGTCGCGCCTCGAGCCGGTATTTTCTTGGGGAGATTCGCACACCGACCCTGATCATTCAGGCGGCCGACGATCCCTTCGTCTTCCCCCACAGCCTGCCGCAGGCCGACGAATTGTCGGCCTGCACGCAACTGGAATTACAAACCAAGGGCGGGCATGTCGGCTTCGTCGATGGTTCGTTCCGGCAACCGGGTTATTACCTGGAACGGCGTATCCCGCAGTGGCTGGCCGCCGTGGGGCGCATGTAGCCGATGGACGTCGATCAGGGCGAGTCGATCCGCTTCTGGCAAACCGCGCCGCTGGCCGGGGTCGAGTTGCTGTCCGCGCGCTATATCGAACACCGCTTCGCACCCCATGTGCACGATGGTTATGTGATCGGCATGATCATGGCCGGCGCCCAGCGCTATCGCTATCGCGGCGTCGAACACCTGGCTGGCAGCGGCACCTTGGTGTTGATCAATCCGGATGAACTGCATACAGGCCACAAAGGCACCGAGGATGGTTGGCTGTACCGGGCGTTTTATCCGGACAGCGGGCAGTTACTGTCGTTGCTGGCCGAACTGGAATTGCCGACCCATCACTTACCCATGTTTGGCGCCACGCTGTACCGCGACCCGGACCTGGTGAAGGGTTTTTGCCAACTGCATCGTTTGCTGGAAAGTCCGACCACGGCGCTGCAACAGCAAACGGTCTGGCGGGAAATGATGTTGTCGTTGCTGCAACGACACGCGGCCGTGCCGATTGCCGGCCAACCCGGCAAGGAGCACCGCGCCGTGACACGGGCCAAGGAATTGCTGCATGCGCAATTGGCGGCGCCACCGTCTCTTGAAGAGCTGGCGGCGGCGGTGAATCTTTCGCCTTTTCACTTTGCCCGGGTGTTTCGCCGAGCCACCGGCATGCCGCCGCACACCTGGCTGATGCAACAACGCATCGCCCAGGCCCGGGCGCTGTTGCAGAACGGTTGTTTGCCGCTGGAAGTGGCCACGCAATTGGGGTTTGCCGACCAGAGTCACCTGAGCCGGCAGTTCAAGCAGGTTTACGGGGTGGGACCGGGGGCGTATCGAAGTGCCCGACTGTTTTGAATCGCCTGATACCCCTGTGGGAGCGAGCTTGCTCCCACAGGGGTTCGGGGTTATTCGCCGATGGCGATGCCGTGTGCGGGATCGTTGATCCACTCGCTCCACGACCCGGCATACAACGCCCCCAACGGATAACCCGCCAGGCACAGTGCAAACAGGTTATGGCAAGCCGTCACCCCGGAACCGCAGTACGCCACCAGATCGGTCGGCGAACGATCCCCCAGTTTCTCGGCAAAACGCTGCTTGAGCTGATCAGCCGGTAAAAACCGCCCATCGCCGCCGAGGTTGTCGGTAAACGCCGCACATTGCGCCCCCGGAATGTGTCCGGCAATCGGATCAATCGGCTCCACTTCACCTTTGAAACGCGGCAAGGCACGAGCATCCAGTAACGTCAGCGCGGGTTGACCGAGGCGTTTCTGAAGCTGTTCAGCACTGAGGATCAACGCGTTATCCGGCGTCCCGCTGAAGGTGCCCCGTTTGGTGTCGCACGCATCCAGACTCAGCGGCAAACCCGCCGCATGCCAGGCCTTGAGCCCGCCATCCAGAATGAACACGCCGTCACGCTTGCCCAGCCATGCCAGCAACCACCAGGCCCGCGCCGCAAAGGCACCGGGGCCGTCATCGTACAAAACCACTTCGCTGTCGGCGTTGATGCCCCAGGCTTGCAAGCGCTCGATCAAGTCATCCGCTTCAGGCAGCGGATGACGCCCGGTCACGCCCTTGACCACCGTCCCGCTCAAATCACGCTCGAGATCGGCAAACTTCGAACCGGCGATGTGCCCTTCGGCATAACTACGCTGGCCGTAATCCGGGTCTTCGAGGGCAAAACGACAATCGAGAATCACCAACCCCGGCTGGTCCTTTTTCAGGTCCAGTGCTTGCGGGCTGATCAATTGCGCAATGGGCATAGCGGGCTCCTGTGACTAAGTCGGTGTTCGATCCTACTGCACTTCTTCAAGGGCTTGGGCCAACGGCACGTAAAACTCTTCGTACAGCGCATTCACCGCATCACGCGCCTGATCCGTGACGAAACCGGCTTCAAGCACCAACACCTGATACACACCTCGTTTAATGGCTTGTTCACTCAGGTGATTGGAGTTTTCCCGCGTGGTGCACAGGAACCGCACCCAGGACGTCAGGATGATCCACGCGTTCAGCGTCAGGGACTCGATCTGGACCTTATCCATTTGCAGGATGCCGGCCTCGACGAAACCCGCGTAGATGTGCGTGCCATGGATCAGGCAGCGCTGGGAAAACCGTCGGTAACGGGCAGCCAATTCCGGATCGCTGTCGAGCAAGTGCTCAAGATCGCGATGCAAAAACCGGTAGCGCCACATCGCCGCCAGCAGCTCCTGAAGGTAGAAGCGCTTGTCGTCCACCGTCGACGCACGCCCCTGAGGCGGGCGCAGGAAGCTGTCCACCAGGCTTTCGTACTCACTGAACAACACGGCGATGATCGCCTGCTTGTTGGGGAAGTGGTAGTACAGGTTGCCCGGTGAAATTTCCATGTGGGCAGCAATGTGGTTGGTGCTGATGCTGCGCTCACCCTGCTGATTGAACAGCTCCAGGCTGTTCTGCACGATGCGCTCGCTGGTTTTGATCCGAGGGGCCATGGCTTGAGCTTTAATTCAGAGTGCGATGACAGGCATCTTACGACCTATCCGCGAGTGGATAAAACAAAGCTGTTCCAGGATGCCATTTGACTTTCTAGAGCATAGACTCTAAAAAGTCACTCATTACAATAAATCCGGAGCCGACAATGACTGCTGACATCGCCTACCTTCAGAACTTGAATCAGCCTCTGGAAGCAATGCAGGCCCTGTTCGACGCCCAACGCGCCGCCTACGCCGCCAACCCGATGCCGCCGGCCGCCCAGCGCCAGCAATGGCTCAAAGCCTTGCGCGATCTATTGAGCAGCGAGCGCCAGGCACTGATCGAGGCGATCAGCCAGGATTTCAGTCACCGCAGCGCCGATGAAACCCTGCTCGCCGAACTGATGCCCAGCCTGCACGGCATTCATTACGCCAGCCAGCACCTCAAAGGCTGGATGAAGGCCTCGCGGCGCAAGGTGGGCATCGCTTTTCAACCGGCGGCGGCCAAAGTCGTTTACCAACCGTTGGGCGTGGTCGGCGTGATCGTGCCTTGGAACTACCCGCTGTACCTGGCCATCGGTCCATTGGTGGGCGCGCTGTCGGCCGGCAATCGGGTGATGCTCAAACTCAGCGAATCGACCCCGGCCACCGGTTTGCTGCTCAAGGAATTGCTCGCCCGGGTCTTTCCTGAAGACCTGGTGTGCGTGGTGTTGGGCGAATCCGATGTCGGTGTCGCGTTCTCCCGCCTGCGTTTCGATCACTTGCTGTTCACCGGCGCCACCAGCATCGGCAAACACGTGATGCGTGCGGCGGCCGAGAACCTCACCCCGGTAACCCTCGAACTCGGCGGCAAGTCCCCAGCCATCGTGTCCCATGACGTGCCGCTGAAAGACGCCGCCGAACGCATCGCCTTCGGTAAAACCCTGAACGCCGGGCAAACCTGCGTGGCTCCGGACTACGTGTTGGTGCCCGAAGACCGTGTCGATGGTTTCGTCGAAGCCTATCGTCAGGTGGTTCGCGGGTTTTATCCGACGCTGGCTGACAACCCTGACTACACCGCCATCATCAACGAGCGGCAACTGGCGCGTCTCAACGGCTACATCAGCGATGCCACCAGCAAAGGGGCACAGTTGATTCCGCTGTTCGACCAGGGTCAGGGCCGACGCATGAGCCACAGCCTGCTGCTTGACGTCACCGACGATATGACCGTGATGCAGGACGAAATTTTCGGCCCGCTGCTGCCGATCGTGCCGTACAAGCATCTGGATGAGGCCTTTGCCTACATCAACCAACGCCCTCGCCCACTGGCGCTGTACTACTTCGGCTACGACAAACGCGAACAGAACCGCGTGCTCCACGAAACCCACTCCGGCGGTGTCTGCCTCAACGACACGCTGCTGCACGTCGCTCAGGACGACATGCCATTCGGTGGCATCGGTGCGTCGGGCATGGGCCATTACCACGGCCATGAAGGCTTCCTGACCTTCAGCAAGGCCAAAGGGGTGTTGATCAAGCAGCGCTTCAATGCTGCGAAGCTGATCTACCCGCCGTACGGAAAATCCATTCAGAAACTGATCCAGAAGCTGTTCATCCGCTAACGCTCACCACCACCGGGTAACAACAATAATGAGCCCAAGCCTGTCCGATACACCCGCGCTGTCACGGCGCGGCCTGCTGAAATTCAGCCTCGGCGCCAGCGCCTTCCTGGCCACCGCCGGGTTGGGCGCAAGCCTCAGCGGCTGCTCGTCGAGTACCGCAGCGAACGGCTTCGTGATCCTGCGCAGCGGCGACCTGCTGTTTTTGCGCGCACTGACTCCGGTGATGCTCGAGGGTGCGGTCGCTGCCGAGAAAATGCCGGCATCGGTCGACCAGACCTTGCACAGCCTGGATAACAGCCTGAATCACCTGTCGCCGGAAATGCTCAAGCTGACCCAGCAACTGTTCGATGTGCTGGGGATGGCCGTGACGCGCGGACCGCTGACCGGGATCTGGGGCAGCTGGGAAAATGCCAGTGCTGATGAGATCCGGCACTTTCTCGATCGCTGGGAAAACAGTTCGTTGAGCCTGTTGCGCATGGGCCATAGCTCGCTACAGCAACTGGTGATGATGGCGTGGTACACCCGGGCGGAGTCTTGGGTGCATTGCGGGTATCCCGGGCCGCCTACAGTTTGAGACCGAGTCGACGCCATCGCGGGCAAGCCACGCTCCCACAGGGTTTGAGGCGAGCCATCCTTTTGTGAACAACCCAAAACCTTGTGGGAGCCGAGCTTGCCCGCGATGGCGTCAGCCGCCTCATCACCGCCAATAAAAACAACAAGAGAACCTGAGAATGCCTGTACCCGACCCGTTCCGAGAAGGCCTGTCCCGTGGCTGGAAAACCTACAACGGCGCGCAATTGACCCAAGACCTGACCCTCGAAGCGGACGTCGCGATCATCGGCAGCGGTGCCGGCGGCGGCACCACGGCGGAAATCCTCAGCGCGGCCGGCTACAAAGTGCTGCTGATCGAAGAAGGCCCGCTCAAGACCAGCAGCGACTTCAAGATGCTCGAAGACCAGGCTTACACCAGCCTCTATCAGGAAGGCATCGGGCGCATGAGCAAGGATGGCGCAATCACCATCCTCCAGGGCCGCGCAGTAGGCGGCACCACGCTGATCAACTGGACTTCGAGCTTTCGCACGCCTACTCCGACACTCGAACACTGGGCCAGCGAACACGATGTTAAAGGTCACTCGCCTGCCGACATGGCGCCGTGGTTCGAGAAAATGGAACAACGCCTCGGCGTGGCGCCGTGGAGGGTGCCGCCCAACGCCAACAACGACGTGATCCGCAAAGGCTGTGAAAAACTCGGCTACAGCTGGCACGTCATCCCGCGCAACGTGCGCGGCTGCTGGAACCTCGGCTACTGCGGCATGGGCTGTCCGACCAACGCCAAGCAATCGATGCTGGTCACGACCATTCCGGCGACGCTGGAGAAAGGTGGCGAGCTTCTGTACCTGGCTCGCGCCGAAAAACTGTCGATCAAGGATGGCAAAGTCACTGGCCTGCAATGCGTGGCGATGGACGACCGTTGCGTCGCGCCGACCGGGCGCACGATCACGGTCAAGGCGCGCCATTACGTACTGGCCGGCGGCGGGATCAACAGCCCCGCGTTGCTCCTGCGTTCTGATGCGCCGGATCCGCACAAACGTCTGGGCAAGCGCACGTTCCTGCATTTGGTGAACATGTCCGCCGGGCTGTTCGACGAGGTGATCAACCCGTTCTACGGCGCGCCACAGTCGATCTATTCCGACCATTTCCAATGGCAAGACGGCACCACCGGCAAGATGGCCTACAAACTCGAAGTCCCGCCGCTGCACCCGGCGCTGGCGACGACCCTGCTGGGCGGCTTCGGCAAGGAAAACGCCCAGCACATGGAGCACCTGCCCCATACCCACGCCATGCTCGCGTTGTTGCGCGACGGTTTCCACCCGGACAGCCCCGGTGGCAGCGTCGAACTGCGCGGCGACAATACGCCGGTGCTCGACTATCAGGTCTCGCCCTACGCGTGGGACGGTTTGCGCCGAGCCTTCCACAGCATGGCCGAAATCCAGTTTGCCGGGGGCGCCAATGCAGTGATGCCGATGCACGCCGATGCACGCTACGTGAAAACCCTGGCTGAAGCGCGCACGCTGATTGATGGCTTGAGCCTTGAGTTGTATCGCACACGCCTGGGCAGCGCCCACGTGATGGGTGGTTGTGCGATGGGCGAAGACCCGAAAAACGCCGTGACCGACAGCCTCGGCCGTCATCACCAGCTGAGCAATCTGTCGATCCATGACGGCTCGCTGTTTCCCACCAGCATTGGCGCAAACCCGCAATTGTCGGTGTACGGGCTGACAGCACAACTGGCCACTGCCCTGGCCGAACGTTTGAAAAACCCATGAAAAGGGAGAATATTCGTATCGTCTATAGTGCTTTCTTACCCAACAGGCGACTTGGCCGACCGGGAAGGCTGCGATACCATCCGACTCCCCAACGGACTCCCGCCAGGACGACGCGATGAACCGAGTGTTGTACCCAGGTACCTTCGACCCTATTACCAAGGGCCATGGCGACTTGGTCGAACGCGCCGCGCGCCTGTTCGATCATGTGATCATTGCCGTCGCCGCCAGCCCCAAGAAAAATCCGTTGTTTCCTCTGGAACAGCGTGTGGAGCTGGCCCGCGAGGTCACTAAACATCTGCCGAACGTTGAAGTCGTCGGTTTCTCGACGCTGCTCGCGCATTTCGCCAAAGAGAAGAACGCCAACGTGTTCCTGCGTGGTTTGCGTGCGGTCTCGGATTTCGAATACGAATTCCAGCTGGCCAACATGAACCGTCAGCTGGCGCCGGATGTGGAAAGCCTGTTTCTTACGCCTTCCGAGCGTTATTCGTTCATTTCCTCAACGCTGGTCCGTGAAATCGCGGCGCTGGGCGGTGATATCACCAAGTTCGTCCACCCTGCGGTGGCGGACGCTCTCACCGAGCGCTTCAAGAAGTAAAGACCGCTCAAGCGGCGCCCGCGTGCACTGCGGGCGCCAATGCGGCACAATTGCGCGCATTGGTTTATTGCGCCCGGGCCTGTCGCCCTGGCTGGAGTTAGCATGTCCCTGATCATCACCGACGATTGCATCAACTGCGACGTCTGCGAACCCGAGTGCCCGAACGCCGCCATTTCCCAAGGCGAAGAGATCTACGTCATCGACCCGAACCTGTGCACGCAGTGTGTCGGCCACTACGATGAACCTCAGTGCCAGCAAGTGTGCCCGGTGGATTGCATTCCGCTGGACGAAGCGCATCCGGAGACTGAAGACGAGTTGATGGAGAAGTACCGGAAGATTACCGGCAAGGCTTGAGTCAGATAGTTTTGTAGAGCCTGTTCGGGCCTCATCGCGGGCAAGCCTGCTCCCACCGTGTTTCGTGTCGTACACAAAACCAATGTGGAGCGGGCTTGCCCGCGATGAGGCCATCAGCCACACCAAAGACGTAACTGCCTTCACTTCCGCTGCTCAAACCCCTCGCCGACACACCCCAGACACCGCACAAACGCCGCTTTCGCCGGGTCAACCACCAACGCCTGCCCCGCATCGCCAACGCCGCCACCCAGCGCGGTAAACGGCAACGACACCACAAACACGCCAGCACCGATCACCGTCGCCACGACCAGCAACGGTCGGGCAATCAGCAAATCACCGATCATGGCGTACGCCGGGGGATTCTGGAGGGTGTAGAGCGGGTCGCCGCTGCCGCTCTCTGCCGCAAACGCGCCGGCATTGGCGCCCAGCAGGCAGACAACGACAAGGATTCGAAACAGGTTCATGGCACGGTCCTTATGCGAGGCAGTGAGAACACTGACTATAGACCGCGCGAGTTTTCAGCTCTGACAGCGAGGGCAAAAGACGCTGGCGCGCTGCCCGAGTTTCACATCCCGCAGCTCCGTGCCGCAGACCTTGCAGGGCTCATGGCCCCGGCCATACACGAACAGTTCCTGCTGGAAGTAACCCGGCTGGCCGTCACCGCCGATAAAGTCGCGCAACGTGGTGCCGCCGCGCTCGATGGCGGCGGCGAGGATGCGTTTGATCTCGATCGCCAGTTTCAAATAACGCGCCCGGGAAATGCTCTTGGCTTCGCGGCGCGGATCAATGCCGGCGGCGAACAGCGCTTCGGTCGCATAGATATTGCCAACGCCCACCACCACGGCGTTATCCATGATGAACGGCTTGACCGCCATGGAGCGTCCGCGAGACTGCTGGAACAGGCGCTCGCCATCGAACAGGTCGGTCAATGGCTCAGGCCCGAGGCGAATCAGTAATTCGTGGTTGAGCGGGTCAAGGCTCCAGAGCATCGCGCCAAACCGTCGCGGATCGGTGTAACGCAGTGCCAGGCCGGATTCCAGCTCGATGTCCACATGCTCATGCTTGGCCGCCGGCAGGCCGGCTTCCACCAGCCGCAAATTCCCCGACATGCCCAAATGGCTGATCAACGTGCCGACTTCGGCATTGATCAACAGGTACTTGGCGCGCCGTTCCACCACCACGATGCGCTGCCCGGACAACCGCACATCAAGGTCTTCGGGAATCGGCCAGCGCAGCCGCCGGTCACGCACGATCACCCGGCTGACCCGTTGGCCTTCCAGGTGCGGCGCAATTCCGCGGCGGGTGGTTTCGACTTCCGGCAGTTCAGGCATGGTGCACTCGAATCAGGCTATCCGGCTCTCAGCGATGAGCGCCAAGGTCGCGAATGGTTTGCTTGAGCGTCTCGAAGTCGTAATCCGAGAGGCCGACATAGTCGAGCACCAGAGGCCCGATGCTGTTCCATTCGTGGTCTTCGTTCTGGTTGCCCAGCACTCGATAGGACGCACAAATGTGTTCGGCCATCTTGAGGATCGCCAGCAGGTTCTTCAGCTGGGCATTGCGCGACGACTCATCGCTGAAAATCGCCAACGCGTTGTGGTGATTGGCGATTGCGGCGGTTACGTGGTCCGGCAGGCGCCAGGATTTGGCGGTGTAATAACCGACCACGGCGTGGTTGGTGTTGAACACGCGGTTCTCGGTGTCCACCACCCGGCATTCGGCGCTGGCGTTGGCATATGCCTCTTCCAGAACCGTCATGTAGTTGGGGAAACGCTGCAGCATCAGCGGCACACCGCAATCGTGGAACAGGCCCAGCGCGTACGCTTCGTCGCCGGCCTGGGCACCAATGCGCTTGGCCAGCGTCAGGCAGGTCATTGCCACATCCTGAGCCGTGTCCCAGAAGCGGTTCAAGGTGACGATGGTGTCGTCATTCATCTCGCCCTTGATCGACTGCGCGTTGATCAGGTTGATGATTGAACGGCTGCCCAGCAGGTTCACCGCCCGCTGGATCGAAGCAATCTTGTTGCTCAAGCCGTAATACGGCGAGTTGACGATCTTCAGCAAGGCGCCAGAAAGGCCCGGGTCTTGGGAGATCAGCTTCGCGATCACTTCCAGGTCCGGGTCGGGCATGTACTGCTCCATCTGCAAATCCACCATGATTTGCGGCTGGGCGGGCACGCTGATGCCTTGCAGGGACTGTTGGATCTGTTCGGTAGTCAGCTCTTGGGACATAAGTACACACTCTGGGCCAGGCGCAGATTCTAGCTTCTAAAAGTTGGATCCGACACCTTGGAGGGCGCATCTGCTGAAGTTTCATCTTTGGCGCGACCTTCACCGCATGTCCATCCACCAAACCGTGGCCTTGCGCAACACGCTATACTCCCGCTCTTTTTTCCGGAGCGACGTCATGTCCCTGCCTAGCCTGCGCCTCAAAGCCAACGCCGACCGTCGCCTGCGAAACGGCCACTTGTGGGTCTACAGCAACGAAATCGATGTCGCCGCCACCCCATTGCACGGCTTCAAGGCCGGTGATCAGGCGATCCTCGAAGCCGCCGGCGGCAAACCGCTGGGCATTGTTGCCATGAGCCCGAACAACCTGATCTGCGCCCGCCTGCTGTCGCGCGACATCAAGTTGCCGCTGGACAAGTCGTTGCTCGTCCACCGTATCAACGTCGCCCTGTCGCTGCGCGATCGCCTGTTTGACAAGCCGTTCTATCGCCTGGTCTACGGCGATTCCGACCTGCTGCCAGGCCTGGTGGTCGACCGTTTTGGCGACATCCTCGTGGTGCAGATCGCCTCGGCGACCATGGAAGCCCATAAAGAAGACGTGATCGCCGCGTTGACCCAAGTGCTCAAGCCAAGCGGCATTCTGTTCAAGAACGACTCCGCCGCCCGTGATGCCGAAGGCCTCAACCGCTACGTCGAAACCGTGTTCGGCCTGGTGCCGGAGTGGGTAGCGCTGGAAGAAAACGGCGTGAAATTCGAAGCACCGGTCATGCAAGGCCAGAAAACCGGCTGGTTCTACGACCACCGCATGAACCGTGCACGCCTGGCCCCGTATGCCAAAGGCAAACGCGTACTGGACCTGTACAGCTACATCGGTGGCTGGGGTGTACAAGCGGCCGCCTTCGGCGCCAGTGAAGTGTTCTGCGTCGACGCGTCGGCCTTCGCCCTCGACGGCGTCGAGCGTAACGCCGCGCTGAACGGTTTCGCCGACAAAATGACCTGCATTGAAGGCGACGTGTTCGAAGCCCTCAAAGAGCTGAAAGCCAGCGAAGAACGTTTCGACGTGATCGTGGCCGACCCGCCGGCGTTCATCAAACGCAAGAAAGACATGAAGAACGGCGAAGGCGCCTACCGTCGCCTGAACGAGCAAGCCATGCGCCTGCTCAGCAAAGACGGCATCCTGGTGAGCGCTTCGTGCTCGATGCACCTGCCCGAAGATGACCTGCAAAACATCCTGCTGACCAGCGCGCGTCACCTGGACCGCAACATCCAGTTGCTGGAGCGCGGAGCTCAGGGCCCGGATCATCCGGTTCACCCGGCCATCGCTGAAACCCGCTACATCAAGAGCATCACCTGCCGCCTGCTGCCAAACAGCTGATCACGCCGGTTTGACGGGGAGCCCATCGGCTCCCCGTTCTATTACTCGATATTAATTTCTACAACTTCCTACACTTGCAATCCTTGCGACTTG
Organism: Pseudomonas sp. S2_B07; assembly: GCF_054668435.1. Taxonomy (NCBI): domain Bacteria; kingdom Pseudomonadati; phylum Pseudomonadota; class Gammaproteobacteria; order Pseudomonadales; family Pseudomonadaceae; genus Pseudomonas; species Pseudomonas sp. S2_B07. The sequence continues at coordinate 3,990,679 of NZ_CP162769.1, read as the reverse complement.
CAGGACATTTCTCTGTGCTTTGCACTTTGGAGAATATGCCTTACAAAATTCAGGTGTCATTTCGATTGATCCGACAGAATAACTAGAACATTCCTACTCAATCTCTCCTTGATAAGAATTCATTACCAACTATGATTGAGTTGTCACATTGAAGTGACGCTCATTATCAATGACAAGGAGTTACAAACATGAAAGCAATTACTCTGGAAGCAAACACCATCGCCAACCTGGCTTTTCTGGTTGCGCCGAAAGCCCGCTAAGTAAATGAAGCGCTGGGGAGTGCCGGCTACCCAGCGTTCTCTAAGAAAAACCCCAGAGTGAACCGCCCATCATGCAGATAAACCCTTATCTCTTCATACTTCCGCGCACGCCCGATCAAATAGTATGGGATTATAAAAATCACAAACAGTACGAACTGGATCTTGACTATTCAACCCGACTGGCAGAACTGACCAACAACCCGAACAAGTTCAATCACAACAACAGTATAGACACCCAACTTCTCGAAGCAGGAATACTCACAACATCACCCCCCACTCTTATTGAATGGGGCTGGGATGAACTGTCGAAAATATTCCATATCGGCACCAAGAACATCCCTTGCCAACATACCCCACAAGATATTCATGAATGGTCCAGAGAATATCTGAACCATTGCAGCGAAGTACTGGCCACACCGCCCCCGGACACCCGTCTGGCGGAACGTCTGGCAGACGAAAAGATTTCATTGCCGAAACCTGGATGCCTGCCGCAAAGCACTCTGGCAAATACCCTGATTGACCGAAAAACCTGCCGAACCTTCACCGGCGAGCCCCTCTCACTCGAAGCGGTCAGCACGTTGCTCTACTTGTCCCTCGGTTACTTGCGAGAACGTGAGGACGACGTCGACGAAAGCATCGCCGAAGGACTTGGCGCCCGCCGCACCAGCCCCTCCGGGGGTGGGCTAAACGCCTGTGAAGGCTTCCTGCTCGTACAAAACGTCAGCGGCCTGAAACCTGGGCTCTATGCCTACCATCCAAGCGAACATGCGTTGAGCTTCGTCAACCCGCTGCCAGGTCGACCGCTGGGGCAACTGCTGTGCGGGCAACACTTCATCAATAACCTGCCGGTGGGCCTGTTCATCACCAGTCGATTCGACAAACTGTGGTGGAAATATGAACACTCACGCGCCTATCGAATGGCCTACGTTGAAGCCGGGCATATTTCCCAGACCTTTCAGTTGGTGGCCACCTCGCTCGGCTTTAACACCTGGCTGACCGGCGCCCTGACCGATGATCAGGTCGAGACGCTGCTCGGCCTCAATGACAGCGCAGAACAGCCTTTGTTTTTTGTCGGTTGCGGCAACAGCGACGGGGACGTGCTGTGCAAGGAACTGAAAACGTTGCTGAACCGAAAGGCCCCGCAATCATGACCGACACCCGCCTTGAACAGGCAACACTTCCCACTGGCTGGGCCGATCGCTTTACCCTCGGCGACTGGGATAACCGCGCCGCGGTGCGAACCAGCAAACACACCTATTTATTGCCGCCCGATATTGAACAGCAACTGGAAACCCGGCATTGGTTCCCGCCCGCCTTCCTGCCGTATTTGAACCACCCGGCCGTCAACGACGCGGGCCGGGCGATCACTCATCGACTGTCGGCCAATCATCTGGTGTATTTCCTCGACTACACCACCTTGCTCGAACACCGTATCGTTAATCGATCTGTCGAAACCATCGTCCATGACGAACTCGGTGTGAGCATTCCCCCGCGGATGAAAAACGCTGCGCTGCAGCTCTACACCGACGAGGGCTATCACGCCCTCTTTTCCAATGGCCTCGCCGAGCAGATTGCCGCGTTCTACGGCATGTTCGATCGGCCCGTCATGCCGCAGCGAATCACCCGGCTGCACGCCCTGCTCGAGCGCACACCTGACAAGCACAAGCCGCTGGCCTGGTTCCTCACCGGTTTCGTCTCCGAGACAATCATCGCCAAGGATCTGCTCGACATCTGTCGCGATGCGTTGGTGGACGGCGTTCAGGAAATGCTCAGGGACCACCTCGCCGACGAGGCGCGACATAGTCGCTATTTCTGCGAAGTGTTCCATTATCTGTGGCTGCACCTGACCAGCGCCCAACGCCTGTTCTGCGCGGGTCTGCTCCCGGAGCTCATTCGGGTTTTCTTTGAGATCGATGAGCATTGGCTGAGGGCAAGCTTTCGCGGTGTCGGCCTCAGGGAGACAGTCTGCCTGGAAATCACTGAAGGACTGTCCGATGCGCATGCCACTCTGCAACGGACCCGTTCGGGCGCCAGCGCGACCCTGAGCGCCCTGAAAAACGCCGGGTTCTTCGACCTGCCTTACAACCGGAAACTCTTCACCAAAGCCGGGCTTCTTGATGAATAGTGTTATCGACGCAACCCAGGTCAAAGAAAGCCGGGCCATGGTCATTCTGTTGATGGCCATGACGCTGCTTGCTGTTTTCCCCCTCGACGTCGTGCTTCCTTCCTTTCCCGCGCTCTCCGACCACTTCCGCACTACGCCTGTCGATATAGCGTTGTCCGTCAGCCTCTTTGCCATCGGCCTGGCGTTTTCACTGCTGCTGATCGGACCGCTGTCCGACAGGTTCGGCCGCAAAAAACTGCTGCTAGGGGGAATTGCTCTGGCTGCCCTGGGTGCAACAGGTTGTCTGCTCGTCAGCGATTACGCCTGGTTTCTGTTCTTTCGCGTTATACAGGCGATGGGCTGCGGGTCGTTTGCCTTGTCACAGGCACTGGTCCAGGACCTGTTCTTCGGCCGCGAACTGGAACGACTGCGAATCTGGATGGCAACCGCCGGCGGGATATTCATTTCCAGTTCGCCGCTGATCGGCACCTGGCTACAGTTGCATGTGGGCTGGCAGGGCAGTTTTTATGTGTTCATCGGCCTGGCCATTATTGTCTGGTTGAGGTCCTGCTTCCTGCTGAAAGAAAGCCGTAGCAGTGTTCCATCGCCCCGGCGAATCTTCGGCGCTTATTGGCTGCTGCTTGGCGACATCCGCTTTACGGGTTACTGGCTGATATCCGGTCTCGCCTTCGCCTGCCATTTCTCGTTCATTGTCATTTCCCCACTCCTGTTCATGGAGCACCTGAAGCTTTCCGCCTATCAGTTCGCCTGGGCGCTGTTGCTGTACGGCGTCGCGTATGTGGTCGGCGGAATTATCGCCAGCCTCCTGCATCGCCATATGGAGGGCGACAGGCAAATCAATATCGGCTTGGGCCTGATTGCCCTCTCGGGCCTGGTGATGCCATGGCTGGTCTGGCAGTTTGGCCTGTCCGCCGCCACGGTGCTGATTCCCATGCTGATCTGTACTGCCGGCACCACCATTTGCCGCCCCATCGCCAACTCCAGGGCGATGAGCCTCTACCCCCAATACGCGGGTACCGCGACCTCGGCCGGCAGCCTGCTGATTTTCATGTGTGGCGGCTTGATCAGCGCCGTGATCAACCTGGCCAGCGCCTACCTGACCACGGCCCTGGCCGTGTGCTTTTTGATTTTGAGTGCGGTGGGTATCGGCCTGAACGCCCTGATCAGTCGCCGCTAACTGCGCATCAGGGCAACATGCCGACAACCCTGTCCACACGTCTTGTCAGCACTATCTCCAAAGCGGCAGCCATTCCCTCCTGACGCCAGCCGTGTAGAATCGCGACATTCATCGCCAGTCATCCCCCGGCGGGTTTATGAGCTCAAGCTGAAGCGCGCGGCGATCCCGCAAAGTTATCGGCAACTTCCGGACACACGGCCATTTCTGAGTGTTCCAGACGTCAATAGAAGCTCACTTCCCTTTTGATAACTGATTAACCGCCCGGAGTGCTTCATGCCTGATTACCGCTCGAAAACATCCACCCACGGTCGCAACATGGCCGGCGCCCGCGCACTGTGGCGCGCCACGGGGATGAAAGATGACGACTTCAAAAAGCCGATCATCGCCATTGCCAACTCCTTCACCCAGTTCGTACCGGGCCACGTCCACCTCAAGGACCTGGGCCAACTGGTCGCCCGCGAAATCGAACGCGCCGGCGGTGTAGCCAAAGAATTCAACACCATCGCCGTGGATGACGGCATCGCCATGGGCCACGACGGCATGCTGTATTCGCTGCCGAGCCGGGAGATCATCGCCGACTCCGTCGAGTACATGGTCAACGCCCACTGCGCCGACGCCATCGTCTGCATCTCCAACTGCGACAAGATCACCCCTGGCATGTTGATGGCGTCCCTGCGCCTGAACATCCCGGTGATCTTCGTGTCCGGCGGCCCGATGGAAGCCGGCAAGACCAAACTGGCCAGCCACGGTCTCGACCTCGTCGACGCCATGGTGATCGCCGCCGACTCCAGCGCTTCTGACGAGAAAGTCGCTGAGTACGAGCGCAGCGCCTGCCCGACGTGCGGTTCGTGCTCCGGCATGTTCACCGCCAACTCAATGAACTGCCTGGTCGAAGCCCTGGGCCTGGCATTGCCGGGCAACGGTTCGACCCTGGCCACCCACAGCGACCGTGAGCAATTGTTCCTGCAGGCCGGGCGCACCATCGTCGAGCTGTGCAAGCGTTATTACACCGAGAACGACGAGTCGGTACTGCCGCGCAACATCGCCAACTTCAAGGCGTTCGAAAATGCCATGACGCTGGACATCGCCATGGGCGGTTCCACCAACACCATCCTGCACTTGCTGGCCGCGGCCCAGGAAGCCGAGATCGATTTCGACCTGCGCGACATCGACCGCCTGTCCCGTCACGTGCCGCAACTGTGCAAAGTCGCGCCGAACATCCAGAAGTACCACATGGAAGACGTGCACCGTGCCGGCGGGATCTTCAGCATCCTCGGCTCCCTGGCCCGTGGCGGCCTGTTGCACACCGACCTGCCGACCGTGCACAGCAAGACCCTGGCCGAAGGCATTGCCAAGTGGGACATCACCCAGACTGACGACGAAGCGGTGCATCACTTCTTCAAGGCCGGCCCGGCAGGCATTCCGACGCAAACCGCGTTCAGTCAGTCGACCCGTTGGGAAACCCTCGACGACGACCGTGAAAACGGCTGCATCCGCAGCGTCGAGCACGCTTACTCGAAAGAAGGCGGCCTGGCCGTCCTCTACGGCAACATCGCATTGGATGGCTGCGTAGTGAAAACCGCGGGCGTCGACGAGTCGATCCACGTCTTCGAAGGCAACGCGAAGATCTTCGAAAGCCAGGACAGCGCCGTACGCGGCATTCTCGCTGACGAAGTGAAGGCCGGCGACATCGTGATCATTCGTTACGAAGGCCCGAAAGGCGGCCCGGGCATGCAGGAAATGCTGTACCCGACGTCTTACCTGAAATCCAAAGGCCTGGGCAAAGCCTGCGCCCTGCTCACCGACGGCCGCTTCTCCGGCGGCACCTCGGGCCTGTCCATCGGCCACGCTTCGCCAGAAGCAGCAGCGGGCGGTGCGATTGGCCTGGTGCAGGACGGCGACAAAGTGCTGATCGACATTCCAAACCGCTCGATCAACCTGTTGATCAGCGACGAAGAAATGGCCGGGCGTCGTGCCGAGCAAGATCAGAAAGGCTGGAAGCCTGTGGAAAAACGTCCACGCAAGGTGACCACCGCACTGAAAGCCTACGCCCTGCTGGCGACCAGCGCCGACAAGGGTGCTGTACGTAACAAGGCGATGCTCGACGGGCTGTAAGCGTCAATCGCAGAAATAAAAATGCCCCGCCAAGTGCGGGGCATTTTTTTGACCACGATCCCCCAAACACTGGAGATCAACGGTGGGAACTGGCTTGCCTGCGATGCGGACAACTCGGTCTATCTGACTAACCGCGTCGAGGCTATCGCAGGCAAGCCAGCTCCCACATGGACCGTGCGTTTACCTTTACTGGATCTCTTCCGGTTTCACGATCACCCAGTTCTTGTCCGCCGTAACCTCAAGCCCTTCCTTGGCCTGGGCCGCCGCATTCTTGGCCATCATGCCGTTAATCTGGGTCATGTATTTGTCCTTGCGGTTAACCCACAAGTGAATGCCACCCTTGGCCACGTCGACGCTGTGGAACAGCATGTAACCATCGCTGCTCGGGGTGTCGCCGCCAACCAGGACCGGTTTTTTCCACTCATCGATGTAAGTCAGGATCGCTGCTTGCTTACCCGCCATCCAGGTCGCAGGGGTCCACAGGTACGGGGTCAGTTCAAGGCCAAGGTTAGCCTTCTCGTCATACTTGCCGGCGGTGATCTGTTTGCGCGCGGTGGTCAGCTCGCCAGACTTCGGATCCTTCAGCAGCAGGCTCACGCCGATGACGTTCTGCGGTTTGACGTTGTAGCCGTACTTCGGATCGGAAGCGACCATGCGCACCAGCTCTTCGGAGGCGGCGGTCATCACATAGACCTCGATGCCGTTCTCCATCAGCTTGTTGTACAGCTCAGCCTGGCCGGTGAAGACTTTCGGCGGGTTGACGTCGAGTTTCTTGACCACATCACCGTCGTAGTAAGTAGCCGGCACCGGTTTGCCGGACGCCATCAGCTCGTCGACATAACCTTTGAGTTCTTTAAGGGTGAAGCCGGAGAACACTTGCGCAACCCATGGGTAGCACACCATGTCGTCAATTTCGCAGAGGCGGTAGTAGTAGCTGAACAGGCTTTCCTTGTGGTCAGCAGTGTCCTTGAACGGAATCAGTTTCAGGGAAGGGTCGAGTTTGTCGCGGGTGATCAGGCCCTTGTTCTCCATATAGGGCAGCAACGACTCTTCGAGGTCGTAGCGGTAACTGGTGTTGTCCATGTCGAACACCGCGTAGTTACCTTTGTTGGCGTTGGCGGCAATCATTGCATCCAGCGCCTTGGCCTGATCGGCTGGCCAGTGTTTCAAATCGGTGGCGAATGCCTGGCCCGCAAGGCCCAGGCAAATGGCTGCAGCCAGCATTTTTGGTATGAATTTCATCGACGACTCTCCCTGAATGTGAAAGACATCGACGCTAACAAATAAGTGTGACAGTCCTCGTCTGTCAGCGACCGTTACCGTACCCATCGCGCCAGCTGCATCCCCGACAGCGACACCGGCTTATTCCAAAAACGACAGTTCACCTCTGATTTTGGTATTAATTCATTAGATATCAAGCTGTTAGGCTTTCCGGTTCGCGGCTGCCCCGGAAGGTAGCTGGCACATGTCTGATCGGAGTTTTTATGAATCTGCCGCTGATCCTCAATCTGCTGGTGTTCCTTGCCCTGCTTTTTGGCCTGGCACAAACCCGCCACACCACCTGGAGCCTGGCAAAAAAAGTCCTGCTCGCCCTGGTGTTGGGCGTGGTGTTTGGTGTGGCGCTGCACACCGTTTATGGCGCCGGCAATCCGGTCCTGAAAGCCTCGATCGGCTGGTTCGATCTGGTGGGTAACGGTTACGTGCAGTTGCTGCAAATGATCGTGATCCCGCTGGTGTTCGCCTCGATCCTCAGCGCCGTGGCCCGTCTGCACAATGCGTCGTCATTGGGCAAGATCAGCTTCCTGACCATTGGCACGCTGCTGTTCACCACCGCCATCGCGGCGTTGATCGGCATCGGTCTGACCAACCTGTTTGGCCTGACCGCCGAAGGCCTGGTGGCCGGCACCCAGGAAATGGCGCGCCTGCAAACCATCCAGACCGACTACGCCGGCAAGGTAGCGGACCTGAACGTGCCGCAGCTGTTGCTCTCGTTCATCCCGCAAAACCCGTTCGCCGATCTGGCGCGCGCCAAACCGACCTCGATCATCAGCGTGGTGATTTTTGCGGCTTTCCTCGGTGTCGCCGCCTTGCAATTGCTCAAGGATGACGTCGAGAAAGGTCAGAAAGTGATCAACGCCATCGACACCCTGCAAGCCTGGGTGATGCGTCTGGTGCGCCTGGTGATGAAACTGACCCCGTACGGCGTGCTGGCGCTGATGACCAAAGTGGTCGCCGGTTCCAACCTGCAAGACATCATCAAGCTCGGCAGTTTTGTCGTGGTGTCCTACATCGGCCTGGGTCTGATGTTTGTGGTCCATGGTCTGCTGGTGTCGGCGGCCGGGATCAACCCGTTGCGGTTCTTCCGCAAAGTCTGGCCGGTGCTGACGTTTGCGTTCACCAGCCGCTCGAGCGCGGCGACGATTCCGTTGAGCATCGAAGCACAGACCCGCCGTTTGGGTATTCCGCAATCCATCGCCAGCTTCGCCGCGTCGTTCGGAGCGACCATTGGCCAGAACGGCTGTGCCGGTCTGTACCCGGCGATGTTGGCGGTGATGGTCGCGCCGACCGTGGGCATCAACCCGCTGGACCCGCTATGGATCGCGACGTTGGTAGCGATCGTGACGCTGAGTTCGGCCGGTGTGGCGGGTGTGGGCGGCGGGGCGACATTCGCCGCGTTGATCGTGTTGCCGGCGATGGGCTTGCCGGTGTCACTGGTGGCGTTGCTGATTTCGGTCGAACCGCTGATTGACATGGGACGCACGGCGCTGAACGTCAGTGGATCGATGACGGCGGGGGCGATTACCAGCCAGATCATGCAGCAGACGGATAAAGAATTGCTGGATGCGGATGAGCATTCGGAGTTGGCTCACGCTTAAGTCTTCATCAACAGGACCGGCCCCATCGCGGGCAAGCCCGGCTCCCACAGGGATCAGTGGTGCTCACACATTGTGTGTTTCACCTCAAACCTCTGTAGGAGCCGGGCTTGCCCGCGATGCTTTTAGGCTTTTTCCCAGACTTCGAAGTTGTATGCCGGCTTATCGCCTTCAGCTGGATTCGGGGTGTTGGACACCAATTTCCACTGGCCCAAATCAAACTCCGGAAACCACGCATCCCCTTCCGGGCTCAGCGCCACGCGGGTCAGATACAACCGGTCCGCCTGCGCCATCCCCTGCGCATACAACTGCGCGCCGCCAATCAGCATCAGCTCATCGACGCCCTGCGCCTTCGCCCATTCTTCGGCGCGAACCACCGCGGCTTCGAGCGACGGGTAAACCTCGGCGCCTTCCAGCACCAGGTCCGCCTGACGGCTGACCACGATGTTCAACCGGCCCGGCAGCGGCCGACCGAGGGAATCCCAGGTCTTGCGCCCCATGATGATCGGCTTGCCCAGGGTGGTGGCCTTGAAGTATTTGAAGTCCCCCGGCAAGTGCCAGGGCATGCTGTTGTCGACGCCGATCACGCGGTTTTCACCGAGGGCTGCGATCAGGCTGAGGGGAAGTGATTTAGTCATGCCGGCGAGGATACCAGAGCCATCCGTACCCCGATAAGCGCCACAGCGGTTATGCTCACAGCTCAATGGAGCGATGGGATCGCGCGTGACTGAACTGACTGGACTGCAAAATCTCTGGCTGACCGAAACCGTGCGTCTGCGTGAAGAACACGCCGGCCCGCTGGAAGACACGGAAGCCAACCGACTGGCCCGAAGTGCTGGTGGTGACTTGTCGACACGGATTCAACGGCGGGCCGTGTGGCTGGCCGAACGCGATGGTTTGGCCAACGCCCTGCAACACTGGCTGCAAGGTGCACGACTGGCGCTGATCGTGATGGCGGTGCTGGCCGTGGTGAGCGGTGCCGGTCTGGCTTTCGCCGCGATGGGTGACGGGCAAACCCCGGTGAATGTGTTCTGGGCCCTGGGCAGTCTGCTCGGGCTGAACCTGATTCTGTTACTGAGCTGGGCGCTGGGCCTGATGTTCGCGGGTGAACACGGCGCCACCCTCGGGCGCTTATGGTTGTGGCTCAGCGAAAAACTCGCCCGCGACGCCAAAGCCGCGCAACTGGCCCCGGCCCTGCTGCTGTTATTGCAACGACACAAACTCAATCGCTGGGCGGTCGGTACGCTAATCAACGGTTTGTGGCTGCTGGCGATGCTCAGCGCCTTGGCGATTCTGCTGACGCTGATGGCGACCCGACGCTACGGCTTCGTCTGGGAAACCACCATTCTGAGCGGCGACACCTTCGTCGCCATGACTCAGGCCCTCGGCGCGTTCCCGGCCCTGCTCGGCTTCAGCGTGCCTACCGTGGAAATGATCCGCGCCAGCGGCGATGCCGCGCTGAACATCGAAAGTGCTCGACAGGCCTGGGCCGCCTGGCTGGTTGGCGTCCTGTTGATCTACGGTGTGCTACCGCGTTTGCTGCTGATGCTGTTTTGTCGGTGGCGCTGGAAAACCGGCCAGGCAAAACTGCATCTGGACCTGAACCTGCCCGGCTACGCCCAGTTGCGCGAGCGATTGATGCCCACCAGCGAGCGCCTGGGCATCAGCGACGCCGCACCGGAGAAACTGCATCGCGTCGAAAGCGGTGTCACCGACCAGCAAAGCGACGGTGCCCTGCTGGTCGCCATCGAACTCGATGACCAACGCCCGTGGCCACCGCAATTGCCGAAGACCGTGGGCAACGCCGGAATACTCGACAGCCGTGAATCGCGCCACCGACTCCTCGAACAATTGAGCCGCTTTCCGCCCGCACGCCTGCTCATCGCTTGCGACCCGCGGCGCTCGCCGGACCGCGGCAGCCTGGCGCTGATCGCCGAGCTGGCGCGCAATGCTGCCGCCACTCGCGTCTGGCTGCTGCAAGCGCCACCCGGCGAAGCGCTGGACGCCGAACGGCTGGGTGACTGGCACGTCGCATTGCAGCAACTGGAGTTGCCGTTCGCCGATTGTGCGCCGATGAACTGGCTGGAGACCGGTCATGAGTAACGCCTGGAAGGCCCCGTTGAAGCTCGCTGTGGTTGGCCACACCAACGTCGGCAAAACCTCATTGCTGCGCACCCTGACCCGCGACGTCGGCTTCGGCGAAGTGTCCCATCGTCCCAGCACCACGCGTCACGTCGAAGGCGCACGCTTGTCGGTGGAGGGCGAGCCGCTGCTCGACCTCTACGACACCCCCGGCCTGGAAGACGCCATCGCCCTGCTCGACTACCTCGAACGCCTGGATCGTCCCGGCGAACGCCTCGACGGCCCGGCGCGCCTGGCGCGATTCCTTGAGGGCAGCGAAGCCCGGCAGCGCTTTGAGCAGGAAGCCAAAGTGCTGCGGCAACTGCTCACCTGCGACGCCGGCCTCTACGTGATCGACGCCCGCGAACCGGTGTTGGCCAAGTACCGCGACGAACTGGAAGTGCTGGCCAGTTGTGGCAAGCCGCTGCTGCCGGTGCTGAATTTTGTCAGCAGCGCCAACCACCGCGAGCCGGATTGGCGTGAAGCGTTGGCGCGTTTGGGCTTGCATGCACTGGTGCGTTTCGACAGCGTCGCACCGCCGGAGGATGGCGAACGTCGCCTCTATGAAAGCCTCGCGCTGCTGCTGGAAAATTCCCGTGAACAGCTTGAACGCTTGATCGCCGATCAACAGGCCCAGCGCCTCGCCCGTCATCAGAGTGCAGTCCGGTTGATTGCCGAATTGTTGATTGATTGCGCCGCCTGCCGACGCAGCGTCGCCAGCGATGCAGAGCAGGAACGGCACGCCATCAGCGAACTGCACAAAGCCGTGCGCCAGCGCGAACAACGCTGCGTTGAAGCGCTGCTCAAGCTTTACGCCTTTCGCCCACAGGATGCGGCGGCCAGTGATTTACCGCTGCTCGATGGCCGTTGGGGCGATGATTTGTTTAACCCGGAAACCTTGAAACAGCTGGGTGTACGGGTCGGCAGCGGGATCGCCGCTGGCGCGGCAGCCGGGGCCGGGGTCGACTTGCTGGTGGGCGGCCTGACCCTGGGTGCGGCAGCATTGGCCGGCGCGATTGCCGGTGGCGCACTGCAAACCGCGCGCAGCTATGGCAGCCGGTTAATCGGCAAGATCAAAGGCCAGCGAGAACTGACCATCGATGACAGCGTATTGCGGTTGTTGGCGTTGCGTCAGCGTCAGTTGTTGCAGGCGCTGAACGCGCGCGGGCATGCGGCCATGGACAGCATTCAGGTCGCCACGCCCCAGGACAAGACCTGGCGCGAAGGCAAGTTACCCGAGGCACTGAACAAGGCGCGGGCGCATCCGCAGTGGTCGTCGCTGAATCCACAGGTGAAGTTGAATCAGGCGCAAAGGCAGGAGCAGGTAGAGGTGTTGGCGCAGCAGTTGTGAGCCTTGATGCCTGGGGTGTTTGGGCGGCCCCTTCGCGAGCAGGCTCGCGCCCACATGGGAATGCGTTCCCCCTCGAGGAGTGAGCCTGCTCGCGATGGCAGCCACCTGGTCATGAGGCTCTACTCCGCCAACAGTCGCGCCGCCTTTTCTTTCAAGAGACGAAGGTCCATCACCGGTACGCCCATGCCCTTGGCCAACTCATCCCACTGCCGCATGCGCAAACTGACCTCGCACAGAGGGTCCTGTTCGAAGGCTTCGGCCTCAGCCGGTGTCATCACGCCACCCTGATACTCCAACGTGCGACGGCTGGCCTCACTCAAGCGCTCGTAGTACCCCGGCTCTTTGAGCGTCAGATAACGCTTGGCCTGCACGTGGTATTCCACCAGTCGCGCCATGCGTTCGCCGAAACCGGCACGGCGCAGGTAATCGGCACCTAGTCGTTCGTGGCTGACCACGCCAAAGCCGCCCATGTTCTCGGCGCTTTCGGCACAGATGTGCCCGATGTCGTGAAAAAAAGCAGCCAACACCACTTCATCATCGAAGCCTTCGGCCATCGCCAATTGTGCGGCCTGAGACATGTGCTCGATCTGCGACACCGGTTCGCCGATGTAGTCGCTGTCGCCAAAACGCTCGTACAGACCGAACACGTCGGCAATCACCTGTTCGTGGTTGCTCATCAACGCTCTCCCAACAAAGTCGCCACATTACGTTCAGCCATTGCAGGCCCGACGCTCATACCGACGCCGGTGTGCATCAGCGCCACGCTCAATCCCGGTGCCGGACGCAGGAACGAAAACGGCCCCGGCCCCCGTGAACCATAGACACCCTGCCAGCGTTCGACCACTTGCACCTTGCAGCCCAGCGTCTGTTCGGCCAGTTCGATCATCCAGTCGTCCACTTGCTCGGCGTTGAACGGCGATGGATCGCTGCCGTAATGGTGGGAGTCGCCGATGATCAATTCGCCGTACGGCGTCGGGCTGATCAGCAGGTGAATGCCGTTGTCATGCAGGTGCGGCTCGTCTCGCAGAATTTGCGCCTGCACCGCCGCCGCTTCCGGCAGATCGGCAAAGGCGCCGTAATGCACGCAACTCAAACCGGTGAGCAACGCGTGTTGCAGGTTGAGGTTGATCTGCGGGCGGGCGCGAAGCATTTGCAGGCGACAGATTTGCGGGTTGAGTGCTGCAATCTGTTCGGCCAGCAACGTCTGATAATCGTGGCCGGAACAGACGATGATCTGCTCGGCGCTGAAAGTGCCGGCGGTGCTGTGCAAGCGGCCCGGTTCGATGTCGCGGACCAGGGTCGAAAAGTGAAAGGTTACGCTGAGTTCGCGGCGCAGGTAGTCGATCAGCGCCGGAATGGCTTCGCGGGAATACAACTGCTGATCGTCCATCCCGTGCAACGCGGCGCGGTGATGGGTGAACTGGCCGCGGTACAGATCACGCAAGGCAGCGCCGCGCAGCAGTTCGACGCGGTAGCTGTGCTCCACGGCGCGACCGGCGCAGAACGCTTCCAGCAGGTGTTCTTCGGCTTCGGTGCGGGCGAACAGGTATGAGCCGTTGCGCTTGAGTTGCAGGCCGGCGAGTTGTGCCCATTGGCCCCAGATCTCGCGGCTGGCCTTGGCCAGTTCAAGCATCGGGCCCGGCGGCTGGCCGGTGACGAGGGCCTGGCCGAAGTTGCGCACCGAGGCGCCCAAGGGCGTTTCGCTGCGTTCGAAAACGGTGACTTTCAGACCGCGTCGGGCAGCGGCGTAAGCGTGGGACAGGCCGAGGATGCCGGCGCCGACGATCAGCAGGTCGTTGTGGTGTGTCATGGCGTAATCCCGCTTTTTGTGGCGAGGGAGCTTGCTCCCGCTGGGGCGCGTAGCGGCCCTGAAAATGGGCCTGCTGCGCAGTCCAACGGGAGCAAGCTCCCTCGCCACAGAATGTGAGTCGGTTACTTGGCAACCACTTTCTCGGACTTGCCGTCATAGCGCTTGCGCCATTCGGTCAGGATCTCGTCACGGTTCTTGGAAGCCCAGGCAAAGTCGTTCTTGATCAGACGCTGCTCATAATCCGCCGGCAATTCAGTCTGCGGCTTGGCGATACCCGGCTGAGCCAGTACCGCGAAGTTCTCTTTGTAGAGCTCCATCGCCGCAGGGCTTGCCGAGAAGTCAGCCAGTTTCTTCGCCGCCTCTTCATGCGGCGTGCCTTTGATCACAGCCGTTGCCTCGATCTCCCAGCCCAGGCCTTCTTTCGGCAGGATGATGTCCAGCGGTGCGCCTTGGCGCTTCAGCTGCACGGCCGGATATTCAAAGGAAATACCGATCGGGAATTCGCCGGCAGCCGCCAGTTTGCAAGGCTTGGAGCCGGAGTGAACGTACTGGCCGATGTTCTGGTGCAGGTCGTCCATGTACTGCCAGCCCTGCTTCTCGCCGAAGGTTTGCAGCCAGGCGCTGACGTCGAGGAAGCCGGTGCCGGACGAGGCCGGGTTAGGCATCACGATTTTGCCTTTGTACTCAGGCTTGGTCAGGTCTTGCCAGCTCACGGGTTTGCTCAGGCCCTGCTTCTCGGCTTCGACGGTGTTGAAGCAAATGGTCGCGGCCCAGACATCCATGCCGACCCAGGCGGGTGGGTTGGCGGCGTCGCGGTAGTTGCCGCCGATTTTGCCCAGGTCTTTCGGCGCGTAGCTTTGCAGCATGCCTTGCTGGTCGAGGATCGCCAGGCTCGAAGCGGCCAGGCCCCAGACGGCGTCGGCTTGTGGGCGAGCTTTTTCGGCCAGCAACTTGGCAGTGATGATGCCGGTGGAATCACGTACCCACTTGATCTCGACGTCCGGGTTGGTCTTTTCGAAAGCGGCCTTGTAAGCGGTCAACTGCTCGGCTTCGAGGGCGGTGTACACCGTCAACTCGGTTTTCGCCGCGAAGGCGTTCAGGCTAAAAGCGGAGAGAACAGCAGCGGCCAGGGCCAGGGGCTTGAACATGATCGTTTTCCTGTTTTTTGAGTTGAGGCTTGAGGGTTGAGTCACGGGCAGAATCAGTGGCCAGGCGCGGTCTGCCGCCAGGCTTGGGAACGGCGCAGCAAACCGCGCGAGGCCCAGGCCAGCATCAGCGACACACCCGCCGAGGTGAACAGAATCAGGGTCGACATCGCCGCCGCGCCGCCGACGTTGCCGGCGTCGTCCATGTTCAGCACCGCCACCGCCGCGAGGATGGTGTCAGGGCTGTAGAGGAAGATCGCCGCCGAGACAGTGGTCATGGCCGAGACGAACAGGTAGCGCACGATGTCCAGCAGCGCCGGCAGGCAGATCGGCACGGTGACGCGCAGGTAGTGTCGATACAGCGGCGCCTTGAGCGACAGCGCGGCGGCTTCAAACTCGGCGTCGAGCTGACGCAGTGCGGTGGTGGCGGTCATCTGCGCGGTGGTCAAATAGTGAGCAATGGTGCAGACCACCAGCAAGGTCATGGTCCCGTAAAGCACATGCAGCGGGTTGCCGGTGAGGTTGAAGAAGAAGACGTAACCCAGGCCCAGCACCAGTCCCGGCACCGCCATCGGTACGAAACTGAGCATGCGCAAGGTGAGATTCAGTCCGCGCTGGCCCTTGGTTTTTTCCATCAGGTAAGCGCCGGTGAAGATCAGCACGCTGCCGATCAACGCCGTGCACAACGCCATCTTCACGCTGTTGCTATACGCCAGCCAGCCGCCACCCGCCGTGTCGTTGAACTGGTAGTGGTTGAGCGAGAGCGACAGGTTGTACGGCCAGAATTTGACCAGCGAAGAGAAGATCGCCATGCCGAACACCAACAGCAACGCCGCGCTGATCAGCAACACGATGCCCAGGTAGCAGCCGTCGCGCAGTTTCGATGGCGCGGGTTTGAAGACTTGCGCACGCCCGCTCATGGAGTCGCCCTGACGTCGACGCAACCACGCATCGACGCCGAAGCTGAACAGCGCCGGCAACAGCAGGACCATGCCGATCAACGCGCCGCGACCGAACTGCTGCTGGCCGACCACCGCTTTATAGGCTTCCAGCGCCAGCACCTGGTAGTCGCCACCGACCACCACAGGCACGCCGAAGTCGGTGATGGTCAACGTAAACACCAGGCAGAACGCGGCGAACACAGCCTGACGCGTCGCCGGCCAGGTAATGCTGCGGAAAGCTTTTGCCGGACTCGCACCCATGCTGGAGGCAGCATCGAACAGTCGCGCATCCGCCAGGGACAGCGCCGACAGCAGGATCATCAAGGCGTGTGGGAAGGTGTAGATGACCTCGCCGAGCACAATGCCCCAGAAGCCGTAGATGTTGTCCGAGAGCAAACCACGCAACATGCCCTGGTTGCCGAACAGATAGACCAGTGCAATACCAGGCAGCATCGACGGCGCCATCAACGGCAGCAGCGAAATCCCACGCCAGATGCCTTTGCCGGGAATCAATGTGCGTTGCAGGGCGTAGGCAAACAGATAGGCCAGCGGTACGACAATCGCCGCGACGCTGAGGGAAACCTTGAGGCTATTACCCAACAGCCAGTGAAAATTTTCGCTGGTGACCAACTCCCGTGCGGCCACCAGACCACCGCCCTGCCCGGCTTCGGAGCTGAAGCCGCGCCAGAAGATCGCAAGCAACGGCATCAACACCGCGACGCCGAGCAATACCAGCAACAGGACTTTGCCGCCGACCACGAACACCCGGTCGCCGATTTCGGCACGGGAGGTCTGCCGAACCTGCTTGTGCGGTATCGGCAGCGCGATGTTCGCGCTCATCAGGCAAACACCTGCAGGCTGCGCGGCGGCAAGGCAACCATGATCTGCTGGGCGCCGAGGCGCGGCATGGCTTCCGGTGCCAGTTCGGCGAGCAACGGATGGCCCGGCAATTGGTCGAGTTCGAAGCTCATGCGGCAGCGGTTGCCGAGGAAAGTAATCTCGCGAACCTTGGCCGGGAACAGGTTTTCTTCATGCACCAGCGGGTTGACGTTGATCGCCTCCGGGCGGCAGAACAAACGGCCCGACGCAGTTTTTGCGCTGCCATCGGCCAGGCGCATGTTCAGCCCGCCGACCTGGGCGTGGCTGTCACTGCTGCGGCGAAACGGCAGCCAGTTACCCTGGCCGACGAACTCCGCCACAAACGGCGTGGCCGGACGGTCGTAGATTTCCTGCGGCGTGGCGTACTGCTCGACCTTGCCGTTGTTCATCACGGCGATGCGGTCGGCCATCAGCATGGCTTCGTCCTGATTGTGCGTGACCATCAGGGTGGTGATGCCGAGGTTGCGCTGCAATTGGCGCAGTTCGGTGCACAGGTGCTCGCGAACCCGGGCGTCGAGTGCCGACATCGGTTCGTCCAACAGCAATAACGAAGGCGCCGGCGCCAGGGCCCGAGCCAGGGCGACGCGTTGCTGTTGGCCGCCGGACAATTGGCCGGGGTACTTTTTCTCGCTGCCGATCAGGCCGACCAGTTCCAGCATCTGACCGACACGCTTGCGCACTTCGTCGCGACCGCTGCCGGCGAGGCCGTAGGCAATGTTCGCTTCGACGGTGAGATTGGGGAACAATGCGTAGGACTGGAACAGAATGCCGTAGTCCCGCGCCTGGGGGGCCAAGTGGGAAACGTCGCGATCACCGAGGTACAACTCGCCGCTGTCCTGTTTTTCCAGGCCGGCGATGCAGCGCAGCAAGGTGGTTTTGCCACAACCCGACGGGCCCAGCAGACACACCAGTTCGCCGGCCGCCACGTCGAGGGAAACGTTATCCAGCGCAGTAAAGGCGCCGAAGCGTTTCTGTACGCCGCGCACCGTCATCGGGGCGCCGGGGTTGATCAGGGCAGTTACGATCGAGTGGTTCATGGACAGGCCTCATCAAGCAGATGAAGGCCATCCTAGGGATGCAATGCGTCCGTCATGTGGCAGTGAGGCAAAAATGGCTGATAGTGGTATTCAGGGATTTTGGTTCACCGTCGATCGTTCCCACACTCTGCGTGGGAAACGATCATCAGGCAGGTGCCATTTCCTGCGCCAACCCGAGAAACGCCGCTGGCAGCCGCGCGCCTTTGCGCTCCTTGAGGCAATACAGGTACTCGGGAATCTGCGGCGCATTCTCGATGGTCAGCACCCGCAGTTGCGGATCGTGCGGCACTTCCTGCCGGGCAATGATGCTGATGCCGATGTTGCGCAGCACCGCCTCCCGGATCGATTCACGGCTGCCAATCTCCAGCAGCGGCCCGAAACTCACCCCGGCGCTGGCCAGTAACTCTTCAGTCAGACGCCGAGTGGTCGAGCCCGATTCGCGCATCAACAACGTATGCCCGGCCAATGCGCTCAGCGGCACATGGTCGTGAACCGCCAGCGGATGATTGCGATGCACCGCCAACACCAACGGATCGCTGCCCAGCACCCGGTGAATCAACCGCGCATCGTCGAGCAATTGCGAGGACGCCGCGACATCCACCCGGTAGTCCTCCAGCGCTTCGAGCACTTGTTGGGAATTGCCGATTTCCACCGACACTTCCACTTGCGGCAGGCGCTCGCGAAAGGCCTTCACCAGATCAAGGATGTAATACGGCGCCGTGGCCGCGATGCGCAACGTGCCCTGGACCTGACCACTGTTGCGCAGGAAAAACTCGATGTCGGCTTCCTGCTGCAACAATGCCTTGACCATCGGCAGCAGCCGCGCGCCTTCTTCGCTGACGCTGAGGCGGCGGCCGCCACGGTAGAACAGTTCAACCGAGTACTGACTTTCCAGATGGCGGATCTGCGTCGTCACCGTGGGCTGGCTCAGGCCAAGCTTCTTCGCCGCCAGGGTAATGCTGCCCAGGCGGGCCACCATGTAAAACGCCTTCAGCTCGGCACTCAGCACACCCGCTCCTCATCGCTTATTTGCGCAACAGGCGCAAACCATTGAACACCACCAACAGGCTCACGCCCATGTCGGCGAACACCGCCATCCACATGGTAGCGATCCCGGCGAAGGTTACCCCAAGAAAGATCGCCTTGATGACCAAAGCGAGGGCGATGTTCTGTTTCAGGATGCTGGAGGTCTGGCGCGACAAGCGGATGAACGCCGGAATCTTGCGCAAATCGTCGTCCATCAAGGCGACATCAGCGGTCTCGATGGCGGTATCGGTACCGGCCGCCGCCATGGCAAAGCCGATCTCGGCCCGGGCCAGCGCCGGCGCGTCGTTGATGCCGTCGCCGACCATGCCGACGTTATGGCCCTGTGCATAAAGGGCTTCGATGGCTTGCAGTTTATCGGTCGGCAGCAGGTCGCCCTTGGCCTCGTCGATACCGACTTGTGCGGCAATCGCCTGCGCGGTGTGGACGTTATCGCCGGTGAGCATCAGGGTTTTCACGCCCAGCTCATGCAACTGGCGGATCGCTTCACGGCTGCTCTCTTTAACGGTGTCGGCCACGGCGAACAGCGCCAGCGGACCGGACGGGTCGAGCAGCAGCACCACGGACTTGCCCTGCTTCTCCAGCGCGAACAGTTTTTCTTCCAGTTGCGGCGAGCACAGGCCCAGCTCTTCGACCAGACGATGATTGCCCAAGTGGTAGGTCTGGCCGTTGACTTGCCCCTTCACACCGCGACCGGCCAGCGCTTCGAAGTTATCCACAATCAGCGGCGCAAATTGTTTATCGGCAGCCGCGTTGGCAATGGCCAGCGACACCGGGTGATCCGAGCGACCGGCCAGCGCTGCGGCAATCGCCGGGGCAGTGGCGTCTGCGGTGGGCTCAAGCGACAAATAATCGGTCTGCACCGGTTTGCCATGGGTAATCGTGCCGGTCTTGTCCAAGGCCAAGTAATCGAGCTTGTAACCGCCCTCCAGATAGACGCCGCCCTTGACCAGAATCCCTTTGCGCGCCGCCGCCGCGAGGCCGCTGACGATGGTCACCGGAGTGGAAATCACCAACGCGCATGGGCAAGCCACCACCAGCAACACCAGCGCGCGATAGATCCAGTCAAACCAGACGGCGCCCATGAACAGCGGCGGAATGACCGCGACCGCCAGAGCAAGAATGAAGACCGCCGGGGTGTAGATTTTGGAAAACTGGTCGACGAAACGCTGGGTCGGCGCCCGGGCACCCTGAGCCTGTTCGACGGCGTGGATAATGCGCGCCAGCGTCGAGTTGTTGGCCGCTGCGGTCACCGCATATTCCAGAGACCCCGCCTGATTGATGGTGCCGGCGAAGACTTTGTCGCCGACGGTCTTCTCCACCGGCAGGCTTTCGCCCGTGATCGGCGCCTGATCGATGGTCGAACTGCCCGACACGACTTCGCCGTCCAGGCCAATCCGCTCGCCGGGACGCACCCGCACTCGCGCACCGAGCTCGATGGTTTTGACCTCTTGCGTGACCCAGCTGCCGTCGGCTTGCTGCACCGTCGCCTGTTCCGGGGTCATCTGCATCAAGCCGCCAATGGCGTTACGCGCCCGGTCCAGCGATTTGGCTTCGATCAACTCGGCCACGGTGAACAGGAACATCACCATCGCCGCTTCCGGCCATTGCCCGATCAGGATCGCGCCGGTGACCGCGATGCTCATCAACGCGTTGATGTTCAGGTTGAGGTTCTTGAGCGCGATCCAGCCTTTCTTGTAAGTGGTGAGGCCGCCACTGAGGATCGAAATCAGCGCGATGATCGCCACCACCCAGTCCGGCGCGGCGCTAGTGAAGTGGATCACTTCTGCCGCCAGCGCCCCCACGCCGGACAGTGCCAGAGGCCACCAGTGCTTTTTCTCGGGGATCGGCGCTGGCGCTTCGACGCCCTGCTCCAGCGGTTCGGCCACCATGCCCAGCGACTTGATCGCCTCGATGATCGGCGCAGTGCTCGGCAGGTCATGGGTCACGCCCAAGACCCGATTGATCAGGTTGAATTCCAGCTGTTGCACACCCGCAAGCTTGCCCAGTTTGTTCTGGATCAGCGTCTGCTCGGTCGGGCAGTCCATGGCGTCGATGCGGAAGCTGCTCAGCCGCGCACCGGCGGTTGGCGTTTCGCTCAACTTGATCAGCGATGGCGCCGCCACTTTGGCGGAACAGCAGGAATCACCGTGCCCGCCATGCTCATGTTTCTGCACAGGCTGCAGTTTGTGGCTGTGATCGTGCCCAGCCTCGTGTGTGTGGGTGTGTCGGGAATCGCTCATCGGGTCGCGTCCATGAAGGTGCCTGTTGCCAAGTAAAGACCCTGTAGCCACTATAGGGTCAAGCACCCATTTGGAGATTGCCGTCATGAAGATCGGAGAACTGGCCAAACTCACCGACTGCGCCGTCGAAACCATCCGCTATTACGAGCGCGAAAACCTGCTGCCGGAACCGGCCCGCAGCGACGGCAACTACCGCGTCTACACCCAGGCCCACGCCGAACGCCTGACCTTCATCCGCAACTGCCGCACCCTCGACATGACCCTCGAAGAGATCCGCAGCCTGCTGGCCTTGCGCGACAGCCCGCAGGATCAGTGTGAAAGCGTGAATGCGCTGATCGATGAGCACATTCACCACGTCAAGGCGCGGATTGATGGGTTATTGGCATTGCAGACACAACTGCTCGACCTGCGCCAACGCTGTGGCGAAGGGCCGGAGATTGATCAGTGCGGGATTTTGCAGCGGTTGGAAGTGAGTGGCGGGGTTGTGGCGACGGAGGTTGAGCATTCTCATGTCGGGAGAAGCCACGGGCATTAAAGCCCCCCTAAAACCTGTGGGAGCGGGCTTGCCCGCGATGACGGCGGCACATCCAACGTTGATGTGACTGACAAACCGCTTTCGCGGGCAAGCCCGCTCCCACAGGGTTATGTGTTAAGGCTTAGACCGCCATTGGCGCGGTCATTGGCGCGTGGTGCTGATACCCCTCAAGCGAGAAATCGCCCGGCTCGATCAACTCCAGCCATTCCGGCTGATACACGCCAGTCTTGGCAAACTCCGGTACACGATCACTGATCACCAGTTTCGGCATCGGGAACGGCTCGCGCTTGAGCTGTTCATTCAGCATGTCCAGGTGGTTTTCGTAGACGTGCGCATCACCAATGAAATAGGTGAACCAGCGCGGCGTATACCCGGTCAGGCGACCGATCAGGCTCAGCAGCGCGGCGCCCTCGGTGAGGTTGAACGGTGTGCCCAGGCCCAGGTCGTTGGAGCGGATGTAGAGGGTCAGGGAGATTTCCCTGGTCTCGACATTCGGGTGGAACTGGTACAACAGGTGGCACGGCGGCAGGGCCATTTCATCGAGCTGGGCAACGTTCCAGCCGTGGAACAGGATGCGGCGGCTGCCCGGGTCCTTGATGATGGTGTCGACGCACTGGCGGATCTGGTCGATCGCCTTGTACAGCACCACGTAGGCCTGGCCGTCTTCTTCACCCTCCGCGATCTGGCGGTAGCCCTGACTCAGAGTCTGCTCGATGGCGGCCTGGTTGCTGACCGGGATCTGCTTGTACGCCGGCCATTTACGCCATTGCACGCCGTAGATCTCGCCGAGGTCGTCGTCGCCCTGGCGGAACGGGTTGGCCAGCCACTGCGCGTTTTCGTTGGCGTTCTGGTCCCAGACCTTGCAGCCCAGTGCACGGAATTCGGCGGCGTTGTTCACGCCACGCAGGAAACCGCACATCTCGCCGATGGCCGATTTGAAGGCCATCTTGCGCGTGGTGATCGCCGGGAACCCTTCTTTCAGGTCGTAACGCAGCATCGCGCCCGGAAAGCTGATGGTGTTCACGCCCGTACGGTTGGCTTGCTTGGTGCCGTTCTTGATGACGTGGGCGACCAGTTCGAGATATTGCTTCATGAGTTACCTGTGTCCTTGAACCCGGAGGCCGTCGCCCCCGGGGTTCGAATTTATACGGCTGCCGCTGGGGTCGCCGGGGCGCGGTGATACGCCAACCAGATCAGGAACAGACCACCGACGATCATCGGCACGCAGAGCACCTGACCCATGGTCAGCCAGTTCCAGGCCAGATAGCCCAGTTGCGCGTCCGGTACGCGGACGAATTCGACGATGAACCGGAAGATGCCGTAGAACAGCGCGAACATCCCCGATACCGCCATGGTCGGCCGCGGCTTGCGCGAGAACAGCCACAGGATCAGGAACAGCGCGACGCCTTCCAGCGCGAACTGGTACAGCTGCGACGGATGGCGCGGCAACTGCGACGGATCGCTGAACGGCGGGAAGATCATCGCCCATGGCACGTCGGTCGGCTTGCCCCACAACTCCGCGTTGATGAAGTTGCCGATACGCCCGGCGCCCAGGCCGATCGGCACCATGGGTGCAACGAAGTCCATCAGCTGGAAGAACGACTTGTTGTTCTTCTTGCCAAACCACAACGCCGCCAGCATCACGCCAATGAAACCGCCATGGAACGACATGCCGCCCTTCCACACTTCGAAAATCAGCGTCGGGTTGGCCAGGTAGGCGTGCAGATCGTAGAACAGCACATACCCCAAACGGCCGCCGACAATGACGCCCATCGACATCCAGAAGACCATGTCGGAGAGTTTCTCCTTGGTCCAGGTCGGGTCGAACCGGTTCAACCGGCGGGACGCCAGCAGCCAGGCGCCGCCAATGCCGATCAGGTACATCAAGCCGTACCAGTGGATTTTCAGCGGACCGATGGCCAGGGCCACCGGGTCGATCTGCGGGTAAGGCAGCATTGCGACTCCTCGTTAGAGTTGAAACCAAAATTCCCGGGTGACGCTGCCACCTCAGGATTAAGCCAGGATTGCGAAACGTGTCAGAGCAGAAAGCTCAGGCCCACGCAGAACAGCAAAGCGGCAAACAGTCATTTCAGCAACTTCGGCGACAGCCTGTGGGCCAGTCGCGCGCCGATACGGGCGAACACCATGCTGGTCAGGGCGATCCCCAGCAGCGCCGGCAAGTACACAAAACCGAGACTATGGGCCGGCAGCAATGGATCGTGCCACCCCAGAATCATGAAACTTAATGCACTGGCCAAGGCGATCGGCAGACCACAGGCCGACGATGTGGCCACGGCTTGCTGCATCGGTACACTGCGCCAGGTCAGGAACGGCACGGTCAAGGAGCCGCCGCCAATCCCGAAAATCGCTGAGGCCCAGCCAATCACGCTACCGGCCAGGGTCAGACCGAGTTTGCCCGGCACCGTTCGGCTGGCCTTAGTTTTAACGTCCAGCGCCAGTTGCGCGGCGATGACCAGGGCGAACACGCCGATGATCTTCTGCAGGTTCGGGCCGGAGATCGCTTCGGCGGTCAGCGCGCCGAAACCGGCGCCCATCAGAATGCCGACGGTCATCCAGACGAAAATCGGCCAACGCACCGCGCCACGACGATGGTGTTCGCGTACGGCGTTGACCGAGGTAAAGATAATCGTCGCCAGGGACGTGCCGACCGCCAGGTGGGTCAGGATCGATGCGTCAAAGCCCTGCAAGGTGAAACTGAAGACCAACACGGGGACGATGATGATCCCGCCGCCGACCCCGAACAGCCCGGCCAGCACGCCTGCGCAGGCGCCCAGCGCCAGGTAAAGCAGAAATTCCATGGATGCATCCCCGAAGAAGGGGGCATGGTAACGGATGGAGGGGGCAACGCTCCACTGCGCAAGGCGATGGAACGACGGGCGAGGACTGCGTAGAGTGAGCAAAAAACACACAAGGACCACCTTATGTGCCTGATTGTCTTCGCCTGGCGGCCTGGCCACGCCCAGCCGCTGATCGTGGCGGCCAACCGCGACGAATTCTATGCCCGCCCTAGCCTGCCTCTGGCGCAGTGGCCCGAAGCGCCCAACGTTTACGCCGGCCGAGACCAGGAAGCCGGCGGCACCTGGCTGGGTATTGGCGCCAATGGGCGCTTTGCGGCACTGACCAATATTCGTGATCCGCATCAGCCGCCATCGCGTAAATCCCGCGGTGAACTGGTGGCGGGGTTTCTGTTGGGTGACCGCTCGATTGATGACTATTTGAGCGATGTTGTCCGACGTTACATCGAATATGCCGGGTTTAATCTGCTGATCGGCAATACCAACGAGCTGTGGCACTTCAATGCGCGGGAATCTGAGGCGGTGATGCTGCCCCCGGGTGTTTACGGATTGTCGAACGCCGGGCTCGATACGCCATGGCCAAAACTGCTCAAGGCCCGGGCGGCACTGGAAGAAGTCTTGGCAGACCCGCAACCCCAGGCGTTGCTGGCATTGTTGGGGGATGCGCAGACGGCGCCGTTTACCGAACTGCCGGACACCGGGGTCGGGCTGGCGACCGAGACGTTGTTGTCGAGTGTATTTATAGCCAGCCAGAGTTATGGGACGCGGGCGAGTACGGCGTTGATTGTTCAGGCGGATGGGACGCGACATATGGTCGAAAGGAGTTTCGGGCCGTATGGGGGGCATCTGGGGGAAGTGGAGATCAGGCTTTAGTTGTGTGTTGTGAGGACTGACCCTATCGCGAGCAGGCTCACTCCTACACTGGATGTGCGTCGGTCACAGTTCCAATGTAGGAGTGAGCCTGCTCGCGATGGAGCCAGCCAAGTTTTAGAGGGTCTTCACTGAAGCCGGATTGATCATCTTCGCCAACCCAAGGTTCTTCAGCGCCAGTTGCAGGGAGCTGTGGATAACTTGCGGGTTGTCGATGGTCATCAGCTCTGCGAGCAAATCCTTGGCCTTGCTCAGGTTGATCTGACGCAGCATCCACTTCACTTTCGGCAAGTTGGTGGCGTTCATCGACAGGCTGTCGAAGCCCATCGCCATCAACAGCACCGCTGCTGCCGGATCACCGGCCATCTCACCACAGATGCTTACCGGCTTGCCTTCGGCATGGGCATCACGCACCACGTTCTGCAACGCCTGAAGCACCGCCGGGTGCAGGTAGTCGTAAAGGTCGGCCACCCGTGGGTTGTTGCGGTCCACGGCCAGCAGGTACTGAGTCAGGTCGTTGGAGCCGACCGACAGGAAGTCCACTTGCCGCGCCAGTTCCTTGGTCTGGTACACCGCCGCCGGAATCTCGATCATCACGCCAATCGGCGGCATCGGCACGTCGGTGCCTTCGTCGCGGACTTCACCCCAGGCCCGGTGAATCAGGTGCAGGGCTTCTTCGAGTTCGTGGGTGCCGGAGATCATCGGCAGCAGAATCCGCAGGTTGTTCAAGCCTTCGCTGGCCTTGAGCATGGCGCGGGTCTGCACCAGGAAGATTTCCGGGTGATCGAGGGTGACGCGAATCCCGCGCCAGCCGAGGAACGGGTTGTCCTCCTTGATCGGGAAGTACGACAACGCCTTGTCGCCGCCAATGTCCAGGCTGCGCATGGTGACCGGTTGCGGATGGAACGCGGCGAGCTGCTCGCGGTAGATCGCCAACTGCTCCTTTTCGCTCGGAAACCTCTGGTTGATCATGAACGGCACTTCGGTGCGGTACAGACCCACGCCTTCCGCGCCACGCTTCTGCGCCCGCGCCACGTCCGCCAGCAGGCCGGTGTTGACCCACAGCGGCATGCGGTGACCGTCGAGGGTCACGCACGGCAAGTCGCGCAGGGAGTCGAGACCGAGTGCCAGCTGCTTCTCTTCTTCCACCACTTCGGCGAACTGCTTGCGTAGCACGTCGCTAGGGTTGGTGTAGACCTCGCCGCGATTACCATCGACGATCAATTCGATGCCGTCGACCTTGGCATAGGGCAGGTCGACCAGGCCCATCACCGTCGGGATGCCCATTGCCCGGGCCAGGATCGCGACGTGGGAGTTGCCTGAACCGAGGACCGAGACCAGACCGACCAGCGTGCCTTCCGGCACCTCGCCGAGCATCGCCGGCGTCAGTTCTTCGCTGACCAGAATGGTTTTTTCCGGGTAGACCAGATTCTGCTGACGCTCTTCCTGCAGATACGCCAGCAAACGCCGGCCAAGGTCCTTGACGTCCGAGGCGCGCTCACGCAGGTAGGCGTCGTCCATCAATTCGAAACGGTTGACGTGCTCAGTGACCACTTGGCGCAACGCACCCTGGGCCCACTGGCCGGTCTTGATCACCGTGGTCACTTCGCTGCCCAGCGCCTCGTCGGCGAGCATCATCAGGTAGACGTCGAACAAGGCCCGTTCTTCGGGGCGCAGTTGCGAGGCCAATTTGGCGGACAACGCGCGCATGTCGGCGCGCACGCCTTCGATGGCCGTCTTGAACAACGCCAGTTCAGCGTCGATGTCGGTGATGGTCTTGTCCGGCACCACGTCCAGATCAGCCGGTGGCAGCATGACCACCGCCGTACCGACCGCTGCACCCGGTGAACCCGGCACACCGACGAACTTGGCTTCCTGGATGCCTTTGCCCTGACGGCCCAGGCCGCGGATCGAACCGGTGGCCTCGGCGTGAGCAATAACGCCGGCAAGCTGCGCGCTCATGGTCACGAGAAAGGCTTCTTCACCTTCATCGAACTGGCGGCGTTCTTTTTGCTGGATGACCAACACGCCGACGACGCGGCGGTGGTGAATGATCGGCGCCCCGAGGAAAGAGGCGTAGCGCTCTTCACCGGTCTCGGCGAAGTAGCGGTAGCGCGGGTGATCCGCGGCGTTTTCGAGGTTCAGCGGTTCTTCACGCGTGCCGACCAGGCCGACCAGACCTTCATTGGGCGCCATGCTGACTTTGCCGATCGAGCGCTTGTTCAAGCCCTCGGTCGCCATCAGCACGAAGCGGTTGGTCTCGGGGTCAAGCAGATAGACCGAGCAGACCTGGCTGCCCATGGCCTCTTTGACGCGCAATACAATAATGCCCAACGCCGCCTTGAGATCCTTGGCGGAGTTAACTTCCTGGACGATCTTGCGCAGCGTATTGAGCATGGCTCGGGGTCGAACTCCGTCGTCAGTCGCGCGTTAAAAGGCGCGGGGCAAGCTCTTTGAGAGCGCGTCGATACACCTCGCGCTTGAATGTCACCACCTGGCCCAACGGATACCAATAGCTGACCCAGCGCCAGCCATCGAATTCCGGTTTACCGGTCAAATCCATCCGCACCCGCTGCTCGTTGGAGATCAGGCGCAGGAGAAACCACTTCTGTTTCTGGCCGATGCACAGCGGTTGGCTGTGGGTACGGACCAGACGTTGCGGCAAACGATAGCGCAACCAGCCCCGGGTGCAGGCGAGAATTTCAACATCTTCACGCTCAAGACCCACTTCTTCGTTCAACTCGCGGTACAAGGCGTCTTCCGGCGTCTCCTGGGGGTTGATCCCGCCCTGAGGAAACTGCCAGGCATCTTGATTGATACGGCGAGCCCATAGCACCTGTCCGGCATCATTCGTGAGAATGATCCCGACATTGGGGCGGAAACCATCGGGGTCGATCACGGCAACAACCTCGCAAACGCATGTCGCCGCATTGTTCCACAAAGGTTGTGAAAGCAGCAACGCGCCGACCGACCTTATGTGCACTCTTGTGAAAAGTCCGTATTCTGGGCGCCTTTCTACAGACTTTTCAGCGAGTAACTGCAATGCGTCTGGCTTTATTCGACTTGGACAACACCCTGCTGGGCGGCGACAGTGACCACGCCTGGGGCGATTACCTGTGCGAGCGCGGCTTTCTCGACGCCGTCGCCTACAAGGCACGCAACGACGAGTTCTATCAGGATTACCTGGCTGGCAAGCTGGATAACGACGCTTACCTGAACTTCTGCCTGGAAGTGCTCGGGCGCACCGAAATGGCCACGCTGGATCAATGGCACCTCGATTACATGCGCGATTGCATCGAGCCGATCGTGTTGCCGCAGGCCATCGAATTGCTGGCCAGACACCGCGAGGCCGGGGACAAACTGGTGATCATCACCGCGACCAACCGTTTCGTGACCGGGCCGATCGCCCAGCGCCTGGGGGTTGAAACCCTGATCGCCACCGAGTGCGAGATGGTCGATGGCCGTTATACCGGGCGTAGCACCGATGTGCCGTGCTTTCGCGAAGGCAAGGTGACGCGGTTGACTCGTTGGCTGGAAGAAACCGGGCATTCGTTGGAAGACAGCTATTTCTATAGCGACTCGATGAATGATTTATCGTTGCTGGAGCAGGTAACGAATCCGGTCGCGGTGGATCCGGATCCGAATTTGCGCGCCGAGGCCGAGAAGCGTGGATGGCCGGTGATTTCGTTGCGCGATTGAAATCGCCATCGCGGGCAAGCCCGCTCCCACAAGGTTCTGCTGCGTGACATAGAAAGCATTTACAGCAGTGAACCCTGTGGGAGCGGGCTTGCCCGCGATTGGGTCGACTCAGTCTCTACCCTTAAACAGGCTTGGCACCCATCAACCCCGCAATGGCGACAAAGCAGACAAAACTGAACAACGCCAAGGCAAAGGTAAATCTCCCCACCCCTCCCGGCGTCTTGCGCAGCTTGTTAAGCCGCACCAACAGCCAAAACCACGCCAACGCCGCCACGGTGTAAAGCACACTCGACGCCAACAACCACGTCTGCCCCAACGGCCAGCCCACCAGATGCACCATCCCCCAGCCGGTGAACGGCATGCTCAACAGCGCCAGGCCCATCAACAACCAGATGAACACCCGTGGCCGTTGCAGGGTGCGGCTGCCGGCCGTCGCGTCACCTTTGCGTCGCGCGATAAAAACCCAGATCCCCAAGCCCAGCGCACTGATCAGCAACACCACCGTTGCAACCATGTGCGCCACTTTCAGGGCAGTTAACGTTTCCATTGTCCGATTTCCTTATGACCTGCCCATCAGCGTAGCCGCTCAGCCCAGAAACAGCTTATAGGCCGGGTTATCGCTTTCGTCCCAGTACGGGTAACCGATTTCTTCCAGCGCCGCCGGTACCAGATGACGCTCGTCGTGCGGTACTTGCAGGCCCGCGACCACTCGACCGTCCGCCGCGCCGTGGTTGCGGTAGTGGAACATCGAGATGTTCCAGCGCCCGCCCAGCTTGTTGAGGAAGTTGAACAGCGCACCCGGACGCTCCGGAAATTCGAAGCGCAGGATCACTTCGTCGACCACCTGCGCCGCACGACCACCGACCATGTGACGGATGTGCAACTTGGCCAGTTCGTTGTCAGTCAGGTCCAGCACCGGGAAGCCCTGCTCGGTCAGGCTCGCCAGCAGCGCACTGCGCGGATCGGTTTCCGGGTGCGTCTGCACGCCCACGAAAATGTGCGCTTCGCTGCCGGTGTTGTAGCGGTAGTTGAATTCGGTGATCTGGCGCTTGCCGATGGCTTCGCAGAACGCCTTGAAGCTGCCCGGTTTCTCGGGGATGGTCACGGCGATGATCGCTTCACGGCCCTCGCCCAGTTCGGCGCGTTCGGCGACGTGGCGCAAACGGTCGAAGTTGACGTTGGCGCCGGAGTCGATGGCCACGAAAGTGTGGCCGGTGACGCCGTTCTGCTCGACGTATTTCTTGATTCCCGCCACACCCAACGCGCCGGCCGGCTCGGTGATCGAGCGGGTATCGTCGTAGATATCCTTGATCGCCGCGCAGATCTCATCGGTACTGACCGTGATCACGTCATCGACATAGTCTTTGCAGATGTCGAAAGTGTGCTGGCCGATCTGCGCCACCGCCACGCCGTCGGCGAAGATGCCCACGGTCGGCAATACCACGCGCTCGCCGGCCGCCATCGCCGCTTGCAGGCAATTGGAGTCGTCTGGCTCGACACCGATGATCTTGATTTCCGGGCGCAGGTATTTCACGTACGCCGCGATGCCGGCGATCAGGCCGCCGCCACCGACCGGAACGAAAATAGCGTCGAGACGGCCAGGGTGTTGGCGCAGAATCTCCATCGCCACGGTGCCCTGCCCGGCAATGGTGTGGGGATCGTCGTACGGGTGGATATAGACGTAGCCTTTTTCGTCGACCAGTTTCAGCGAGTAGGCCAGGGCTTCCGGGAACGAATCCCCGTGCAGCACCACTTTGCCGCCGCGCGAACGCACGCCTTCGACTTTGATTTCCGGGGTGGTCTTGGGCATGACGATGGTGGCTTTCACGCCCAACACTTTCGCCGCCAGGGCCAGGCCTTGCGCATGGTTGCCCGCCGACGCCGTGACCACGCCGCGAGCACGCTCTTCATCGGTCAACTGGGTCAGCTTGTTGTAAGCGCCACGAATCTTGAACGAGAACACCGGCTGCAAGTCTTCGCGCTTGAGCCAGACACTGTTGCCCAGCCGCTCGGAGAGCTGGCGGGCAGTCTGCAATGGGGTTTCTACGGCAACGTCATAAACGCGCGAGGTGAGGATCTTTTTGACGTACTGTTCGAGCATCGGAAAGCATCACTGAGCGGGCTGGGCAGGGTTAGGGTCTGTTGACGTTTGGTGGCGGGCCGCGACGGAGGCCAATTTTGCGCAGGGCAAGGCGCGAGGAACGCAGTTTGGTTGTTCCAAATAAGTTCCGAGCAACGCAGCCCTGCGCAAAATTGGCACCGTCCCTTCGGGTTGTGCGCCAAATTGCGCGAGGCTGCGTTGCGGGATTTGCCAAGGGAACGACCATGGGCGGCATCCCGCGCCTTGCCTCGCGCAATTTGGCGCACAACGCGGCCCACCACCAAACGTCAACAGACCCTCGGAGTCTAACCCGGCTTTCGGCCGGGCGACCACACGAATCAAGAGGTTTTAACCCCGCATGGGGCTATAATGCCGGCCTTTCCGTTTCCCCCTGCCCGCTTTCGGAGCCCGCATGACCCAGGATCAACTCAAACAGGCAGTGGCTCAGGCCGCCGTCGACTTCATCCTCCCGAAACTCGACGACAAGAGCATCGTCGGGGTCGGCACCGGCTCCACTGCCAACTGCTTCATCGACGCCCTGGCCAAGCACAAAGGCGCGTTCGACGGCGCGGTCGCCAGCTCCGAAGCCACTGCCGCCCGCCTTAAAGGCCATGGCATTCCGGTGTATGAGCTAAACACGGTCAGCGACCTGGAGTTCTACGTCGACGGCGCCGATGAAAGCGACGCGCACCTGAACCTGATCAAGGGCGGTGGCGCTGCCCTGACCCGCGAGAAGATTGTCGCGGCCGTGGCCAAGACTTTCATCTGCATCGCCGACGCCAGCAAACTGGTGCCGGTGCTCGGTGAGTTCCCGCTGCCGGTCGAAGTGATCCCGATGGCCCGCAGCCACGTGGCCCGCGAGCTGGTGAAACTGGGCGGCGACCCGGTTTACCGCGAAGGCGTGCTGACCGACAACGGCAACATCATCCTCGACGTGTTCAACATGCAGATCACCAATCCGGTTGAACTGGAACGCCAGATCAACGCGATTGTCGGCGTGGTCACCAACGGCCTGTTCGCGGCGCGTCCAGCGGACCTGCTGTTGCTGGGCACCAGTGAAGGCGTGAAAACCCTGCGCGCCGAGTAAGCCCGCCGCAACGCCAACCTGTGGGAGCCGGGCTTGCCCGCGATGGCGGAATATCAGTCACAGATTTATCGACTGACACGACCTCATCGCGGGCAAGCCCGGCTCCCACAGTGCTTTTTTAGGGAGGGGTTTTAGGGTTGCGCGGGTTTTTTGAAGGCGTAGAACAGGTTCGGCTCACTGACGAGGTACATCGTGCCGTCGTCGTCCATGGCGATGCCTTCCGCTTGCGGCACGGTCTTTTGCAGGCCCTGGCGCCCCTTGTTCAGTGACATTGTACTCAGCGGTCGACCGTCCACATCCAGTTCAATAATCAGCCGCGACTCGTCGGACAGCGCCAGCAAATGGCCGCTGCGTTCGTCGTATTGCAGGCTCGACAGGTCTCGCACAAACATCCCGGCATCGCGCTTGGGGTTGTTCACCACGTGCACGGCGTAGGATTTCTCCGGGTTGTAATGGGGGAAGCCCTGCACTTCGTAGATCAGCATTGGGTCGCGCTCCTTGGCGACGAACAACCGTTTGCCCACCGAATCGTAAGCCAGCCCTTCAAACCCTTTGTTACTGCCCATGTGCACGCCGAGAACCATCTGCTCGGCATCCGCCCCGTCAAGGAACGTCGTATCCGGATCCAGGCGAATCTTGATCAGCCGTTGCTGGCTCTCATCGGTGATCACGTAAGTGTCAGCGCTGATGAACTCCACCGCCTCCGGATCACCGAAACCAATCAAGGCCACGCGCCGCAGGATCTTGCCCTCAAGCGACAACTCGATCAGCTCGGAATCTTTATTGGTGACCGTGAACAGGCTTTTGCGCACCGGATCGAACGTCAGCGCCGAAACGTTATCGTCCAGCCCGTCGATCACCCGTGCCTCGATGTCGACCCGATATTGATCCAGGCCAATGGATACGCTGCTCTGCGGCTGCCAAAGCGTATGCAGGTTGAACCAGGCACGCTCGAACAGGCGCATGTATTGGCCGACCGCAACCAGCGCGATCAGCGCAATCACTGACAGGATCAAAACGAGGGGTTTGGGACGGGCAAGTCGGCGCATTCAGGCGAGCTCGAAAACAAAACGGGCGGATGAAATATCACGCCCGTATGAATTCAAGCTTAATGGTCAGTGGCTTGCGACCACAACCGCGGGTGTGTGGCGACTATTTCTGCTGTTCGAAGCGGTAGAACAGGTTGGGTTCACTGACCATGTACAAGTTGCCCGCTTCGTCCATGGTCACGCCTTCGGCCCGGGGAATGGTGTTCTTCAGGCCGTTGAAGCCGCGCAACAGGGTGATGAAACTGACTTG
The DNA here is from genome assembly GCF_054668435.1 of Pseudomonas sp. S2_B07. Taxonomy (NCBI): domain Bacteria; kingdom Pseudomonadati; phylum Pseudomonadota; class Gammaproteobacteria; order Pseudomonadales; family Pseudomonadaceae; genus Pseudomonas; species Pseudomonas sp. S2_B07. The sequence goes on along the minus strand of NZ_CP162769.1, from coordinate 3,957,151 downwards.
CTCACCCTTTTTGTCCAGCTCCATCAACAAGTGCGAGTCGGCAGACAGCACCAGCATGTGGCCCGTGCGCGGATCAATGGCCAGCGCCGACAGGTTGCGCATGTCCAGCGCATGACTGGCCAGCTTCAGCTTGTCACCGGTCAGGACCCGGCCGTCACCTTTCCAGGCAAACAAGGCCGGCGGACGCTCTTCGCCCAGCAGCAGCTGCTGGTTTTGCGAATCCCAGGTAACCCCTTCAAAGGCCTTGTTCTGGTCTTTCGAAGGCCCGAGGTCGTACTTCGTAAAGTCGGCGATGTTCAATTCACGGGTGTTGGCATCGACCTTGACGACGGTGATCAAGTGCTCGCGCTCATCGACAATCGCCAGCAGGCCGTTGCCCAGCACCGTGACACCTTCCGGGTTGCTCCAGCCCACCAGCGGCATTTTGCGCAGGACATCGCCTTGAAGATTCAGCTCGACCAGAAACGGGTTCTTGCCCATGACCGAAAACAGCGTTTTGGTCTGAGGATCGTAAGCGAGGTCCGAAGCTTCGTCCTTTTCCATGCCCGGCAATACCTTGGCATCGATCACTGCCCGGTAGTCCGGAAGCCAGATACTGGCCTGACGCTCGGCCGGGCTCTTGAATTGCTCTTTCACCCAGAGCACGCCGCGATTATCCCAATGCATTGCAAAGGCAACGCCGTACGCAATGACCGCCACCAGCAACAGCCAGGCATACCAAGGCAGCGCGAAGCGCGAGCGGCGGGTTGTTTTGAGAGTCGACAGCGGGGGGGTGGCCATTGAGGGATGCGTTCCAGAAATTCAGGCTAGGGGTAATAGCACAATTGGGGCCGGCTCAGACGCCGCAAGCCCCCGGAATTATCCAGACGAAATGTGAAAAAAACGGGAAATGGCGGGATTGCCCTACCTGTCGCAGGACTTGAAACCACTAAATACCAATGTGGGAGCGAGCTTGCTCGCTCCCACTGGGTTTTTGCAGTATTGGGGTTAGCGCACGTTGCTGGTGAAGCTACTCGCACCAGGCAACTCCAGAACAATCTCATCGCCGACATTCAACGGACCAACGCCCACCGGCGTGCCGGTCAGGATCACGTCACCGGCCTGCAGCGAGAAGCAGCCGGCCATGTGCTGGATCATCGGCACGATCGGGTTGAGCATCGCGCTGCTGTTGCCATCCTGGCGCACTTCGCCGTTGATGGTCAGGCGAATGCCAATATCGGTCAGGTCGGCAAAGGTGCTACCAGACACGAACGGCGCGATCACCGCCGCGCCGTCGAACGACTTGGCGATTTCCCACGGCAGGCCCTTGGATTTCAGCTCCGCCTGCTTGTCGCGCAGCGTCAGGTCCAGTGCCGGAGCGAAACCGGAGATGGCGTCCAGCACTTCTTCGCGGCTCGGCTTGGTCGACAACGGCTTGCCGATCAACACAGCGATTTCCGCTTCGTAGTGCACCGAACCGCGCTCGGTCGGAATGGCAAAACCACCTTCCAGCGGCACGACGCAACTGCCCGGCTTGATGAACAGCAGCGGCTCGGTAGGCACCGGGTTGTCCAGTTCCTTGGCGTGTTCGGCGTAGTTACGGCCGATGCACACCACTTTCCCCAGCGGGAAATGAATACGCGTACCGTCGACATACTGGTGCTGATAGCTCATTACCGACTCCTGATTCGTGCTCTGAACATTCGAAAATCAAACAGCAAAGATCTTGCCCGGGTTCATGATGCCGTTCGGATCGAACACCGCTTTAACCGCTTTCATGTACTCGATCTCGACCGGCGAACGGCTGTAGGTCAAGTAATCACGTTTGGTCATGCCCACGCCGTGCTCGGCGGAAATCGAACCGTTGTACTTCTCGACGGTTTCGAACACCCACTTGTTGACGGTCGCGCACTTGGCGAAGAACTCGTCCTTGCTCAGGTTCTCCGGCTTGAGGATGTTCAAGTGCAGGTTGCCGTCGCCGATGTGGCCGAACCAGACGATTTCGAAATCCGGGTAGTGTTCGCCGACGATCGCGTCGATTTCCTTGAGGAACGCCGGCACTTTCGACACGGTGACCGAAATGTCGTTCTTGTACGGCGTCCAGTGGGAAATGGTTTCGGAGATGTATTCGCGCAGCTTCCAGAGGTTCTGCAGCTGGGTTTCGCTCTGGCTCATCACGCCGTCCAGCACCCACCCTTGCTCGACGCAGTGTTCGAAGGTTTCCAGCGCGTGGTTGGCCACTTCTTCGGTGGTCGCTTCGAATTCCAGCAATGCGTAGAACGGGCAATCGGTTTCGAAAGGTGCCGGAACATCGCCACGGGCCATGACTTTGGCCAGGGCTTTGTCGGAGAAGAATTCGAAGGCGGTCAGGTCGAGTTTGCTCTGAAACGCGTGCAATACCGGCATGATCGAGTCGAAATCGGTGGTGCCGAGGACCATCGCGGTGAGGTTTTTCGGGGCACGATCCAGACGCATGGTCGCTTCGACCACAAACCCGAGGGTGCCTTCGGCGCCGATGAACAGCTGACGCAGGTCGTAACCGGTGGCGTTCTTGATCAGGTCGCGGTTCAGTTCCAGCAGGTCACCCTTGCCGGTCACGACTTTCATGCCGGCAACCCAGTTACGGGTCATGCCGTAGCGAATGACCTTGATCCCGCCGGCATTGGTGCCGATATTGCCGCCAATCTGGCTGGAACCTGCCGAAGCAAAATCCACCGGGTAGTACAGGCCTTTTTCTTCCGCGACATTCTGCAAATGCTCGGTCACGACGCCTGGTTGACAAACGGCAGTGCGGTCGGTGAGGTTCACATCGAGAATCTGGTTCATGTAGTCGAACGACACAACCACTTCGCCATTGGCTGCCACCGCTGCGGCGGAAAGCCCGGTACGTCCACCGGACGGCACCAGCGCCACCTTGCGTTCATTGGCCCAACGGACAATGGCCTGCACCTGTTCGGTGGTCTTGGGAAACACGATGGCGGTCGGGGCCGGAGCAAAATGCTTGGTCCAATCCTTACCGTAAGCATTCAGGGAGTCGGCATCGGTCAGCACCTTGCCAGGCTCAACCAGGGTCTTCAGCTCATCAATCAGCGCAGGATTGGTCATCGACAGAACTCTCGAACAATTCATGGTCATCCTGAGAACGCTTCACGTCGCAGGAATGAGTGTTTAGCGGGGTGCGTATGCTAGCATACCGACCCCGCAGCATAGTGCCCAACGGCCAATCTGCGGCGACGGCTTTCCTGCCGTCCGGGTCAGCGTCTGCTGGCTATTTCCTGCCATTTTTCTCCGGGATACAGGTTTACGCAGATGAGCAAGACTTCTCTCGATAAGAGCAAGATCAAGTTCCTTCTTCTCGAAGGCGTCCACCAATCGGCTGTCGACGTTCTCAAGTCGGCGGGCTACACCAGCATCGAGTACCTCACCGGTTCTCTGCCGGAAGCCCAGCTGAAGGAAAAGATCGCTGATGCGCACTTCATCGGCATTCGCTCCCGCACTCAACTGACCGAAGAGATCTTCGATCACGCGAAGAAGCTGGTCGCGGTCGGCTGTTTCTGCATCGGCACCAACCAGGTCGACCTGAACGCAGCGCGCGAACGCGGGATTGCGGTGTTCAACGCACCGTACTCCAACACCCGTTCCGTCGCCGAGCTGGTGTTGGCGGAAGCGATCCTGCTGCTGCGCGGCATCCCTGAGAAGAACGCTTCCTGCCACCGTGGCGGCTGGATCAAAAGCGCGGCCAACTCCTTCGAGATCCGCGGCAAGAAGCTGGGCATCGTCGGTTACGGCTCGATCGGTACGCAACTGTCGGTCCTGGCTGAAGGCCTGGGCATGCAGGTGTACTTCTACGACACCGTGACCAAGCTGCCACTGGGTAACGCCACCCAGGTCGGCAACCTGCACGAGCTGCTGGGCATGTCCGACATCGTCACCCTGCACGTTCCGGAAACCGCAGCCACCCAGTGGATGATCGGCGAGAAGGAAATCCGCGCCATCAAGAAGGGCGGCATCCTGATCAACGCCGCTCGCGGCACCGTGGTCGAACTGGACGCCCTGGCGGACGCGATCAAGGACAAGCACCTGATCGGCGCGGCCATCGACGTGTTCCCGGTGGAGCCACGCTCCAACGACGAAGAGTTCGAAAGCCCGCTGCGTGGCCTGGACAACGTGATCCTGACCCCGCACATCGGTGGTTCCACCGCTGAAGCGCAAGCCAACATCGGTCTGGAAGTGGCAGAAAAACTGGTCAAGTACAGCGACAACGGTACGTCCGTATCGTCGGTGAACTTCCCGGAAGTGGCCCTGCCGGCTCACCCTGGCAAGCACCGTCTGCTGCACATCCACGAGAACATTCCGGGTGTGATGAGCGAGATCAACAAGGTGTTCGCCGAAAACGGCATCAACATCTCCGGTCAGTTCCTGCAGACCAACGAGAAAGTCGGCTACGTCGTGATCGACGTCGACGCCGACTACTCGGAAATCGCCCAAGAGAAACTGCAGCACATCAACGGCACCATTCGTTGCCGCGTGTTGTTCTGATAGCGACTTGAGCGACAAAAAAAGGAGACCTTCGGGTCTCCTTTTTCATGCCTGCGGAAACGTTATTTCACTGTCACGGTAATCTTTTCCGAAACGATTGGAGGATCGAAAGCCATGTGGTTCTTGTCACCCAGCTCCAGCTGCAAAGTGTGCTTGCCCGGGGTCAACTCCAGCTCGGTTTCGGTCTGAGCCTTGCCGAAATGGATGTGGTTGGCATCTGCCGGAATCAAAGAGCCAGCAGGGATCGTACTCTTGGCGTCGACCAACAGGTGATGATGGCCAGTGTTCGCGGTAGCGTCGCCTGCCGGCGCCAGCGCAATACCTTTTACTTCAAACTTGACCTTGAATTTCGTACCCACGACGGCACCACTGCCAGGCTCAACGATACTCACGGAAGCACCCGCCGGCGCCGGCGTGGCCGCACTGGCCAGCAGTGAGACACCCATCAGCAGGCCAGCCAAGGCAGCACGAGACATAAACGTTTTCATTCTCTTCTCCAGTTTTTTCGTAAAATCCGCGTGACCATGACAACTTCATGGTCAATCGTTGTCGAAGGCACTCGACAACCATAGCAAAGCGAGCCCGACCCAGAGCATCGCGATAATGAATTCAAAGGAGTGACCATGCGCTTTTTGCCTGGCCTGATTTGCCTGCTACCCCTTTTGAGCCCTTTGGCTCATGCCGAACTGATTGACGACATCAACGACCGTGGCGAACTGCGTATTGCTCTTGAGGCTAATACACCGCCTTTCAATTTCAAGGATGAAGGCAAGCTCAGCGGGTTCGAAGTCGAGCTGGGCCAACTGCTGGCCGACGAACTCGATGTCCGCTCCGACTTCGTCGTCACCGATTCGGGCGATCTGTTGACCGGCGTAGAAAGCGGCAAGTACGACGTCGCCATCAACCACATAGCAATGACCCCGGATCTGAAGGATCGTTTCGATTTCAGCGAACCTTACCTTCAAACCGATGCGCAATTGATCGCGAAGAAAGAAGAGCCGCGCTCGATGCTGCTGGCGCAGTCGTTTGCCGAAGAGAAACCCAAGGCCAATCCTCCGGTGGGTTTGGCGATTCCGTTTCAGAAGGGCAACCCGGCGTTTCATGCCAGCCTGGAGAGTGCGCTGCAGCGGATCAAGGATGATGGCCGGATGGCGGCGCTGGAGAAGAAGTGGTTTGGGGCGGATGCGAGCGTGGCGCCGAAACCCTGACTCAGGGCAAATGACTACCCCTGTAGGAGTGAGCCAGCTCGCGATAGCGTTGGATCAGTCAGCAGAGTTGTTGAATGTTAGTCCGCCATCGCGAGCAGGCTCACTCCTACAGGGGGGTGGTGTCAGTCGAGAGCGCTCAGGGCGGCAGCCGCTTGCGGCAACTCCAACTCACTGAAAACCTGCACACCATTGCGCTTGAGCAACGCCGCGGTCACACCCTCACCCGCCACCTTCACGCCGCTGAAGCTTCCGTCATACGTCAGCAAATTCCCGCATGACGGGCTATTGGCCTTGAGCACGGCAATGCGGATACCGTGCTTTTGCACCAGTTCCAGCGCCTGATAAGCCCCCGACAGAAACTGCGCACTGACATCCTCGCCGTCGGTGGTGATCACGCTGGCGTGGCCATCCAGCACTTCAGCGCCCTGCCCGCCAGGAATTTCCGCCGCCGCCCTCGGTGTCGGCAAACCGCCAGCCACTTCGGGGCACAACGGGATGACCCGGCCTTCATCCAGCCACTGCTGGAGCTGATCGAATGGCCCGCTCGCCCCGCCGTCGTAACGTACGCGGTGGCCCAGCAGGCAGCGGCTTACCAGAATCTTTGGCATGATCAGAACGGCTCGTTACCCCGGCGTCGGAACCAGCCGGTCAACGACAGGCGATCCCGGGTCGCGGGCAGGACTTCGTGGGGGACTTCGCCGGACAGAAACACCACCAGGCATCCGCCGACAGGTTCCACATCGTAGGCCCGGTCTTCCTCCAGATACATGCGCAACTGTCCTCCGTGCTCGGGCAGCCAACCGTCATTGAGGTACACCACGGCCGAGACCATGCGCCGGTCGTCATCGCGGAAACGGTCGACGTGCCGGAGGTAAAACGCGCCCGGCGGGTACAGCGCGAAATGGCTTTCGAAATCCTCCAGGCCCAGAAACAAACCGCGATTCATCGCTTCGCGCAGGCTGTCCATCAAGGCCAGATAGCTGTCGCACGCCTCCGCCTGGCCGGGATCGATCCACTGGATATGGTCGCCACGAATCCCTTCGCGAACCTCCGATGACGGCCCTCGGCCTACCGCTGCGGGGGCCAGTTCACCCTCGGCTGCACGTTTACGGCACTCAGCCGCCAGCGCCCGGGTCAGATCCTCAGGCAGGAAAATGTTCTGTTGCGACCAGCCGTTTGCAGCCAGGTCGTCAACGATACGTAACAGCAGCGGGTGATCAGAGGGTATTTGCATGCCGCGCATAGTATTCCTGTGCCTGAAAATCCGACAGAGCCACGCAGCGGGTTGATACGAATTCTCGACAAGTACGGATGCCACACGGAGAATAGTCGCCTGCTGACAGGAGTCCCTATGCGCCGGTTGCTTTTTTCACTGTTGATGCTCTGTGTTTTGCCCGCTTGGGCAGACGGCCACGACCAGTTGTATAAAGTCGCCGGCTGGCCAGACCAACGTGCGCATTTCAACGATGCCCTGACAGCCGCGCAACAACGCTACGAAAGCAGCCTGCCACCGGCGGTGTTTCAGGCACTGGTCAACAACAGCAATCAGCGATTCGCTCCGCAGTCGGTCGATCAACGCGCCGAAGCACAATTACGTAAAAGCCTGGCCGACCCAAAACCGGCACTGACCTTCTTCCAATCGCCCTTGGGCAAAAAAGTCGTGGCTGCCGAGTTGCTGGCCACCCGTCGCGACCAACTGGCGAAAAACGCCAAGGGCCTGCCGAAGATGCAGGCCAGCGACAGCCGTCAACTGATCATCGGCCACCTGGCCCAGGCCCTGCCCGCTCGCGAGGCGGGTGCTGAGGTCAGCCTGGCGATTGCCGGTGTCGCGGCTGACAGCCTGAGTTCGATGATCCCCGGGTTGCTCGGCAGTGGACAGTCGCAAGGGATCTTGAACGGTCAGCGCCTGCGTTTGATGGACCAGATCGGCAGCGACCTGAACAACACGCTGCTGTATGTCTATCGCGACCTGTCGGATAACGAACTGGAAGAGTTCGCTACGTTTGCCGAGTCCACTGAAGGCCAGGCGTATTACCAGGCGGCGCTGGCGGCGATTCGGGCGGGGTTGGCGGTGGGGCAAAGCACTTCGAACCTTTCCCAGTAAACTTCGGTGTCTGGGAAATCGCTATCGCGAGCAGGCTCACGCCTACAGGGGGAACGCGATCAACTGTAGGAGTGAACCTGCTCGCGATGAGGCCATCACCGGCGCTATAGATTCCGGCCCTTGATCCGCTTGCTCAAAAACCCGAAATACTCCTCCCGCATCACCAACGTTTCATTCGCCAGATGATGCCGCGCCTCCGGCAACATCAACACCTGAGGCCGATCGAACTTGGCCTTCAGTACCCCAAGGTTATGTTCCCAATCCACCGTCATGTCCGCCTGCCCCTGCACAATCAGCGGCCGGCGCGGGCTGTTCGGTGCGGCTTCGATCCGCTTGATCCAGCGCGCCAATGCCCCGACCCACGCCGTGGGCAGACGCAACGGCTGCAACGGATCGGCCTGCAGGAATGGCAGGAAATCAGGGTCGTTGGAGTTCTCGCTGAAACGTCGGGCGATGGCTTTGACGAACGGTTTGAGCAGGTAATAGCTGAGCTTTGACCACCCCCAGGCACGCGGCCGGACCAGGGGTGACAACAGGATTACCTGACCTTGAGCCGGGCTGTTCGTGCCGTGGTTGAGCACATGATCGATCACAATCGCCCCGCCCGTGCTCTGCCCGCACAGGTGCCAGGGCTGCGGCAGGTCAATGGACAACGCCTCGGCGAACAATCCTTGCAGCGTGTCCTGATACTCGGCGAATTCCTTGATGCTCGCCCGCTCGCCGCTGGACAGACCGTGCCCCGGCAAGTCGCAGGCAATCACGGCAAAACCCTGATCCAGCGCCCACTCGATCACATGACGGTAGAGCCCGGTGTGATCGTAGAAACCGTGGAACAGGAACAGCGTCGCCTTCGCCCGCTCAGGCCACCAGAACTGACTGACCAACTGATAGCCATCGACCTCGAAACACCCTAGCCCGCTTCGCAGTGTACGTCCTGGAAAATCCAGCCCGTAAAAGTGCTGATACGCCATGGCCTCGGTCGACAGCGCCTGCCCTTCAGCCAATGGCCGCAGGCTGGCGCGCAAATGATCGGGGGCAAACGTGGCTGACATGAAAGATTCCAGAGCGTTAAACAGACTTTATAGGCCTGCGATATTCATCTGTCGCAGCAAGCATGGCAAGCTAGCCGGCCTTCGAGGATGAAACCCATGCGCCCGGCCTACCGCACCACACTGCTTGCCAGCCTGCTCGCCCTCGTGTGTGCCGGTGTCCTGTGGGCCGCGTATGACTGGTTTCAAGGACGTTACTTACGGGCGTTCAGCGAACACACCGCGGTATTTTCCGGCGACCCGCTGCGCCTGCCCGATGACCTCGCCGGCCCGGGCGCCATTCGCCTGGTGCACTTCTGGGACCCGGCCTGCCCGTGCAACGTCGGCAATCAGCAACACCTGAGCGAACTGGTTGAGCGCTATGTGCCACAGGGCGTCGAGTTTTATGCCGTGCAAAAACCCGGCAGTCACGGCCAGCTCCCCACCACATTGAGCAGCCTGAAAACCATTACCGTCCTGCCCGGCTCTGAACAGATACCTGCCAGCCCGGCCGTAGCGATCTGGGACCGCGCCGGCAAACTGGCTTACTTCGGCCCGTACAGCGAAGGCCTGACCTGCAATTCGAACAACAGCTTTATCGAACCCATCCTGCAAGCGCTGAGCGAAGGTCGCGCAGTGAATGCAACGCATACGCTGGCCATCGGTTGTTACTGCCCATGGCCCGTTGAAGTGAAATAAGGCATTACTGACTTTTGCAGGACCGCGATGCCCGGCACAGGAGGTCTGTGCTACATGTTGGCAGCCCACACGGGCGGCAATCCAAAAAGAACAAGGAGTCACCATGAAACGCGTCCTGACCGTACTTGCCTTGCTGATTGTCGCGCTCGCCATCGGGGTCGGCGGGTATGTGTACAGCAAGCAGCCGACGCGCCAGGGTCAAGTGGAATTGCAACACCTGCAAGGTTCGGTGAGCGTGCGCTACGACGAGCGCGGCGTTCCGCATATCCGCGCGGAAAACGAGACCGACCTCTACCGTACCCTCGGTTATGTGCAGGCCCAGGACCGTTTGTTCCAGATGGAAGCCATGCGCCGCCTGGCCCGTGGTGAACTGGCCGAAATCTTCGGCCCGAAACTGATCGACACTGACAAGCTGTTCCGCAGCCTGCGCATCCGCGAGCGGGCTGACAGCTACGTCGCCGCGCTGGATCGGCAGTCCCCGGCGTGGAAGGCCCTGGAAGCTTATCTGGACGGTATCAATCAATATCAGGACACGCATGCAGCGCCTGTCGAGTTCGACGTGCTGGGCATCCACAAACGCCCGTTCACGGCGCAAGACAGCATCAGCGTCGCCGGTTACATGGCGTACAGCTTTGCCGCGGCGTTTCGCACCGAACCGTTGCTGACGTTCGTGCGCGATCAATTGGGTGCCGACTACCTGAACATCTTCGACCTCGACTGGCAGCCCAAAGGCGTCCTGGCCAAAGGGCATTCCACGCCTGCGCCAAGCCTGTCCAGCAGCGACTGGAAAGACTTGAACGCCCTCGCCCGCCTGAGTGAACAGGCACTGGCCGACAATGGCCTGCCGCAATTCGAGGGCAGTAATGCCTGGGTGATTTCCGGCAACCGCACCAAAAGCGGCAAGCCGCTGCTGGCCGGCGACCCGCATATTCGCTTTTCCGTGCCGGCAGTCTGGTACGAGGCACAACTCTCGGCGCCAGGCTTTGAGTTGTACGGTCACCATCAGGCGTTGGTGCCGTTTGCGTTTCTGGGCCACAACCTGGACTTCGGCTGGAGTCTGACGATGTTCCAGAACGACGATCTGGACCTGATCGCCGAGAAGACCAACCCGGACAATCCGAACCAGGTCTGGTACCGCGGCAAGTGGGTGGACATGGTCACCACCGAGCAACAGATCGCCGTGAAGGGGCAGGAGGCGGTCAAGCTGACGCTGCGTCAATCACCCCACGGCCCGATCATCAACGATGCGCTTGGCACGGCGGCCGGCAAGACGCCGGTGGCGATGTGGTGGGCGTTCCTTGAAACACCGAACCCGATTCTCGAAGGCTTCTATCAGCTCAACCGCGCCGACACCCTGGCCAAGGCGCGCGCCGCTGCGGCCAAGGTTCAGGCACCGGGTTTGAACATCGTCTACGCCAACGCCAAGGGCGACATCGGCTGGTGGGCTTCGGCCCTGCTGCCCAAGCGCGCGGCCGGGGTGAAACCCGGTTTCATCCTCGACGGCAGCACCAATCAGCCGGACAAGGACGGTTTCTACCCGTTCAGCGCCAACCCGCAAGAGGAGAACCCGGCGCGCGGCTATATCGTCTCGGCCAACTTCCAGCCGCTGTCGCCGACCGGCATGGAGATTCCCGGTTATTACAACCTGGCCGATCGCGGCCAGCAGCTCAATCGCCAGCTCAGCGACAAAAACGTGAAGTGGGACATCGACGCCAGTCAGAAGCTGCAACTGGGCACCACCACCGCCTACGGTCCAAGGCTGTTGGCGCCGTTGTTGCCGGTGCTGCGTGAGGTGGTGACTGATCCCGCCGGACTGAAACTGGTGGAACAACTGGCGCAGTGGAAAGGCGACTATCCGCTTGATTCGACCAGCGCCACGCTGTTCAACCAGTTCCTGTTCAACCTCGCTGACGAGACGATGCACGATGAACTGGGCAATGATTTTTTCGAGACCTTGCTCTCGACCCGCGTGATCGATGCCGCACTGCCGCGCCTGGCTGCCACGCCTGATTCACCGTGGTGGGACAACCGCAACACCCTCGGCAAGGAAACCCGCGCCGACACCGTCAAGGTGGCCTGGCAAGCGAGCATCGCCCACCTCAAGACCACCCTCGGCGCGGATTCGGCACAGTGGCAGTGGGGCAAGGCGCATACCCTGACCCATGGTCATCCACTGGGCGTGCAGAAGCCGCTGGATCGGGTCTTCAACGTCGGGCCGTTCGACGCACCCGGTACCCACGAAGTGCCGAACAACCTCTCGGCCAAAATCGGCCCGGCACCCTGGCCGGTGACTTATGGCCCGTCGACGCGGCGCCTGGTCGACTTCGCCGACCCGGCTCACAGCCTGACCATCAACCCGGTCGGCCAGAGCGGCGTGCCATTCGACAGTCATTACGATGACCAGGCCGAGGCGTATGTCGAAGGGGTGTACTACGAAGCGCATTTCAACGACGAAGAAGTCACGGCCAATACGCGCAGTACGTTGAAGTTTTTGCCGGCCAGGGCTGCGCCTTAAATCTTCAGTGTCTGGACTGACGCTATCGCGAGCAAGCTCGCTCCTACATTGGAATGCGTTTCAACTGTAGGAGTGAACCTGCTCGCGATGGGGCCTTCAAACCATCGCCGCAAAGTTCAGCCTGAACTGCTGTGGCGTTACCCCCAATCGGCGGTTGAACACGCTGCGCATGTGCTGGGCATCGCGGAATCCACATTGGTAGGCCACGGTCTTGAGCGGCGAATGCGTGCTCTCCAGCAGCACCCGCGCCGCATCCACCCTCGCCCGCTCGACGAATTCCGCCGGGGTGATTTTGGCTTCCTTGGCGAACACCCGGGAAAAATTGCGGGTGCTCATGTTGGCCGCGTTCGCCAGGTCCGCGATGGTCAGGTCGCCGGTAAGGTTGGCCAGCACGTAGAGCTGAACCAGCGCCACGGCAGAGGTGGGTTCAGCGTGGGGCGTGAGAAACGGGCTGAACTGCGATTGCCCGCCCGAGCGTTGGGTGAACACCACCAGGCGCTTGGCCACGTTCAATGCGACTTCCGGTCCGTGGTCCATGGCCAGCAGATACAACGACAAATCGATCCCCGCCGTGACCCCGGCCGAGGTGTAGAGCTCACCGTCCTGCACGTACAAGCGATCCGCTTCGACCTGAGTCGACGGACATAACTGAGCCAGCGCGGCAGCGTCACCCCAGTGAGTCGTCACGGTTCGCCCCTCCAGCAATCCGGCCCGGGCGAGGATGAAGGCGCCGTTGCAGATCGAGCCAAAGCGTTGCGCCCGCGCGCAGGCAGATCGCAACCAGGTATCGAACGCCGCGCCGAAATCCATGAACGGCAACTGCGGCCCACCGGCCACCAGCAGCAAGTCATACGCCTCAAGCGCTTCGCTGAAGTGCCGGTGCGCATTGAGCGACAGACCGTTGGAACACGGCATCACCCCGCGCTCGACGCCGATCACTTCCAATCGATAGTGATCCGCTGGTTCGAGGAAACGATTGGCTTCAGAAAACACATCCATGGGACCGGTGACGTCCAGGGACTGAACGCCGGCGAAGACCACGATGGCGACGGTTTTACTCATGGAAACAAACGCCCTCAATTGTTAGCCATTACGCGACCGGTAGCAGCTGTCGAGCGTGCGAGGCTGCGTTCGGCTGCGCAGCAGTCGTGAAATCAGGCACCGCGGTTTTTCAGGTAAACCGCGTACTCCGGGTTTACGACTGCTTCGCAGCCGAACGCAGGCTCGGCAGCTGCTACAGATCCGTCCAACTTAGCCAATCCAGGCGCAACAAGCGAGGTTGGCGCGATATGCAGGTTCATTGGCAAGGATCGCAGCCATGGATCGATTGTCCGGTTTCAGGGGGCGGCACAGACTTTACCCATCAGCGCCGCCACGGCGTTCCCCACGAGGAAATCACCATGAGCAGCATCATTGCCGGTATCAAAATCCCCGACAGCGCACTGGCCAAGGCCACCACCGAATACATCCGCGACGTCGAATCCGACCTGCTGTATCACCACTCCCGCCGGGTGTTCCTGTTCGGTGCCTTGAGCGGCGAACGCAAGCAACTGGCCTACAACCCGGAGCTGTTGTACGTCGGCGCAATGTTCCATGACCTCGGTCTGGTGGAAGGTCATCGCAGCGCTGACGAGCGTTTTGAAGTCGACAGTGCCAATGCCGCCAAGGCGTTCCTCAAGCCTTATGGGCTGAGCGATGACGATATCGAGCAAGTCTGGCTGTCGATTGCGCTGCACACCACACCGGGCGTGCCGCAGCACCTGCGGCCGAACGTGGCGCTGGTGACCGCCGGGGTTGAAATGGATGTGCTGGGAATCGACTACGCGGCGTTTTCCACCGTGCAGCGCGAGGCGGTGGTGCATGCGCATCCACGCGGTGATGGGTTCAAGGAGTGCATCCTGTGTGCGTTCGCCAACGGCTTCAAGCACAAGCCGGACACGACGTTCGGCACGGTGAATGCGGATGTGCTGGTGGACAGCGAGGTGGGGTTCAAGCCGATGAACTTTGTCGAGATCATCCGCAAATCCCCTTGGGTTGCCTGAAACAACTGTGGGAGCGAGCTTGCTCGCGATGGCGGACTAACATTCAACATCTTCGCTGAATGTAATGGCCTCATCGCGAGCAAGCTCGCTCCCACAGGGGAGTTGGGTTGGCCACGTATTTGTGGTCAACCCGGCATTGCGCTTAAGCCGCTTCCGGCGCCGGGGCGCGGCGTACGTCCGGTTGTTTCCAGGAGTCGGCAGCGCCTTCTTCGATGGCTTGCTGAATCGCACGCTTGCGGCTTTCTTCGGCGCGGCGGCTGAAAAACCAGACCAGGAAGGTCACGATCGACACCGCCAGCAGAATCAGGCTGGCCACCGCGTTGATCTCCGGCTTCACGCCCAGGCGCACCGCCGAGAACACTTCCATCGGCAAGGTCGTCGAACCCGGGCCCGACACGAAACTCGCCAGCACCAGGTCATCCAGCGACAGGGCAAACGACATCATGCCGCCCGCCGCCAGCGACGGCGCGATCATCGGGATGGTGATCAGGAAGAACACCTTCCACGGCCGTGCACCGAGGTCCATGGCCGCTTCTTCGATGGACAGGTCCAGCTCACGCAAGCGCGCCGACACCACCACCGCCACATACGCGGCACAGAACGTCGTGTGCGCAATCCAGATGGTGATGATCCCGCGTTCCTGTGGCCAACCGATCATCTGCGCCATCGCCACGAACAGCAGCAACAGCGACAGACCGGTGATCACTTCGGGCATCACCAACGGTGCGGTCACCAGACCGCCGAACAGCGTACGCCCCTTGAAGTGGGTGATACGGGTCAGGACGAACGCCGCCAATGTACCGAGCGCAACCGCTGCAATCGCCGTGTAGCAGGCGATTTCCAGCGAGCGCACCACCGAGCCCATCAGTTGGCTGTTGTCGAGCAGGCCGACGTACCACTTGATCGACCAGCCGCCCCACACCGTCACCAGTTTCGAGGCGTTGAACGAGTAGATCACCAGGATCAGCATCGGGGCGTAGATAAACAGCAAACCGAATACCAGCATCAGGCTGGAGAAACTGAAGCGCTTCATTCTTTGCCCTCCATTTCTTTGGCCTGACTGCGGTTGAACAGGATGATCGGCACAATCAGGATCGCCAGCATCACCACCGCCAGGGCAGACGCCACCGGCCAGTCACGGTTGTTGAAGAACTCTTGCCACAGCACTTTACCGATCATCAGGGTTTCCGGACCGCCGAGCAGTTCCGGGATCACAAACTCACCGACCACCGGGATAAATACCAGCATGCAACCGGCGATGATGCCGTTTTTCGACAGCGGAATCGTGATCTTCCAGAAACTGTTGAACGTGCTCGAACCGAGGTCCGAGGCGGCTTCCAGCAGGCTCTGATCGTGCTTCACCAGGTTGGCGTAGAGCGGCAGGATCATGAACGGCAGGTAGGAATAAACAACACCGATGTACACCGCGAGGTTGGTGTTGAGGATCTGCAGCGGTTCGTTGATCCAGCCCATGCTCATCAGGAAACCGTTGAGCAGGCCGTTGTTGCTGAGGATACCCATCCACGCATACACGCGAATCAGGATCGCGGTCCAGGTCGGCATCATGATCAGCAGCACCAGTACCGTTTGCAGCTCTTTACGGGCGCTGGCGATGGCGTAGGCCATCGGGTAACCGATCAGCAGGCAGAGGATGGTGCTGAACAACGCCATCTTCAACGAGCCGAGGTAAGCGGCGATGTACAACTCGTCGTCGCCGAGCATCGCGTAGTTGCCGAGGTTGAGCAGCACCTGCAGCTTCTGGTCGACGAAGTTGTAGATCTCGGTGTACGGCGGAATGGCCACGTCGGCTTCGGCGAAGCTGATCTTCAAGACGATGAAGAACGGCAACATGAAGAACATGAACAGCCAGATGAACGGAACCCCGATGACCAGCTGACGGCCACCGGGAATTATTCGATTGAGGCGGCGTTTGAATTTGCGCATGTTCATGAACGAAGCACCACGCCGCTGTCGTCTTCCCAGTACACGTAAACCTGGTCACCCCAGGTCGGGCGCTGGCCACGGCGCTCGGCGTTGGCGACGAACGACTGGACGATCTTGCCGCTCGGCAGTTCGACGTAGAACACCGAGTGGCCGCCGAGGTAGGCGATGTCGTGCACCTTGCCGCTGGACCAGTTGTATTCACAGGTCGGCATGGTCGGCGTCACCAGCAGTTTTTCCGGGCGGATCGCGTAGGTCACGGATTTGTCCTGCACCGAGGTGCTGATGCCGTGGCCCACATAGATCTGGCGGTCCAGGTCCTTGCAGGTGATGGTGGCGTGACCTTCGGCGTCGTCGATCACTTCACCGTCGAAGATGTTGACGTTGCCGATGAACTCGCAGACCAGGCGACTGGTCGGGGTTTCGTAGATGTCGATCGGGCTGCCGATCTGGGCGATCCAGCCCAGGTGCATGATCGCGATGCGCTCAGCCATGGTCATGGCTTCTTCCTGGTCGTGGGTCACCATGACGCAGGTTACGCCGACGCGCTCGATGATCTCGACCAGCTCCAGTTGCATTTGCGAACGCAGCTTTTTATCCAGTGCACCCATCGGCTCGTCGAGCAGCAACAGCTTCGGTCGCTTGGCCAGGGAACGCGCCAGGGCCACACGCTGACGCTGGCCACCGGACAACTGATGCGGCTTGCGCTTGGCGTACTGGCTCATCTGCACCAGCTTGAGCATGTCGGCCACGCGGGCATCGACTTCAGCGGCCGGCAGTTTGTCCTGCTTGAGTCCGAAGGCGATGTTCTGCGCCACGGTCATGTGCGGGAACAAAGCGTACGACTGGAACATCATGTTGATCGGTCGCTCGTACGGCGGCATCTCGGTGATGTCGACGCCGTCGAGGTAAATGCGCCCCTCCGTGGGCCGTTCGAAGCCTGCGAGCATGCGCAGCAAGGTGGATTTGCCCGATCCCGAACCGCCGAGCAGGGCGAAAATCTCGCCTTTCTTGATTTCCAGGGACACATCGTCCACGGCAATCGTCTCGTCGAACTTCTTCGTGACCCGGTCGATTTTGACCAACACCTGTTTAGGTGACTGGTCGCCCTCGAGGGCTTTCTTATAGGCGCCGGAGGCAACTGCCATTTACGAAACTCCCAGAAAAAAAGAGTGCAGTTCGCTCAAGGTGAGCCAACCTTGGATAGTTTGAGCCTTGAAGCTATTTACCCGTCTTGACCTTGGTCCAGCTACGGGTCATCAAACGTTGAATGTTCGGTGGTAACTCGACCGACACGTAGGTCTTGTCGAGGACTGCTTGCGGTGGATAAACCGCTTCGTCGGTGCGAATGGACTGTTCCATCAGTTTGTCCGACCCGGGGTTAGGGTTGGCGTAGCCGACGTAATCACTGACCTGGGCAATCACCTCAGGTTTCAGCAAATAGTTGATGAAGGCGTGGGCTTCCTTGACGTTGGCCGAGTCCTTTGGAATCGCCAGCATGTCGAACCACAGCGCGCCGCCCTCTTTCGGAATCGTGTAGGCGATCTTCACGCCTTTCTTGGCTTCGTTCGCACGGTTGCGAGCCTGGAACATGTCGCCGGAGAAACCGATCGCGATGCAGATATCGCCATTGGCCAGGTCGGTGATGTATTTGGAAGAGTGGAAGTACGTCACGTAAGGCCGCACGGCCAGCAACTTGGCTTCGGCCTTTTTGTAATCTTCCGGGTTGGTGCTGTTGGCGTTCAGGCCCATGTAGTTGAGGACCGTGGGCATCATTTCGTCAGCCGAGTCGAGGAACGCTACACCGCAGCTGTGCAGTTTCTTGATGTTCTCCGGCTCGAACAGCACGCTCCAGGAATCAATCTTGTCGACGCCCAGCACAGCCTTGATCTTGTCGACGTTGTAACCGATGCCGTTGGTGCCCCACAGATACGGCACAGCGTACTGGTTACCCGGATCGTTCTGCTCCAGGCGCTTGAGCAGCACCGGGTCGAGGTTGCCGTAGTTCGTCAGTTTGGAGCGGTCGAGCTTCTGGAAAGCGCCTGCCTTGATCTGCTTGCCGAGGAAGTGGTTGGACGGCACGACGACGTCGTAACCGGTACGCCCGGCCAGCAACTTGCCTTCCAGGGTTTCGTTGGAATCGAAGACGTCGTAAACCGGCTTGATGCCGGTCTCTTTCTGGAAGTCTGCCAGGGTGGTAGAGCCGATGTAGTCCGACCAGTTATAAACATGCACAGTGCCGGCGGCCTGGACATTGACGGCCAGCGTCAACCCGGCTGCGACCAGCATGGCATTGCGAAACAAAGAAAAAATAGGCAAGTGGAGGTCCTCTAAAATTAGTTGGGCCCAAGTTGCCCCGCGTTACATGACAGCCATGGCTGCCCGGCAACAAAACCGGCGCGCAACTTACCCTCGAAAAACCGTTCCAGCAAAACTTTTATGCAGATACCTGTAGCAGCTGCCGAAGGCGGCGTTAAGGTCCGAAGGACCTTCCCGCGTTTTCAACAGCACAACTGCTCCGCAGTCGGACGCAGCCTGCGGCAGCTGCTACAGGGTTTTACGTCTTATTTACCCGATTTGATCTTGGTCCAGCTGCGAGTCAGCAGACGCTGGGTCGCGGCCGGCAAGTCGGCAATCGCGTACAGCTTGGCCATCACGTCCGCTGGCGGGTAGATGCCCGGGTCGCTGGTGATGTCTTTATCAACCAACGGTGTGGCAGCTGCGTTACCGTTCGGGAAACGTACGGCGTTGGTGATTGCAGCCATGACTTCCGGCTTCTGCAGGTAGGTCATGAACTTGTAGGCGCCTTCGACGTTTTCGGCATCTTTAGGGATGGCGACCATGTCGTAGAAGCTGCCGGCACCTTCTTTCGGAATGTTGTAGCTGACTTTCACCTTGTCACCGGCTTCAGCCGCGCGGGACTTGGCCTGGTACACGTCACCCGAGTAACCCACGGCTACACAGATGTTGCCGTTGGCCAGGTCGGAGATGTACTTGGACGAGTGGAAGTAGGCGATCGAAGGACGAACTTTCAACAGCAGGGCTTCAGCCTTGTCGATGTCTTCCTTCTTCTGGCTGTCGGTCGGCAGGCCCAGGTAGTGCAACGCCGCCGGAATCATCTCGGTTGGCGAATCCAGCAGGCTGATACCGCACGACTTCAACTTGGCAGCATTTTCAGGCTTGAAGATCAGGTCCCAGGAATTGGTTGGTGCGTCGGCGCCCAGTGCCGCCTTGACCTTCTCGGCGTTGAAGCCGATACCGATCGAACCCCACATGTACGGGAAGGCGTGCTCGTTACCCGGGTCACTCACCGATACTGCTTTGAGCAGTTCAGGGTTCAGGTTTTTCCAGTTAGGCAGCTTGGACTTGTCCAGCTTCTGGTAAACGCCGGCCTTGATTTGCTTGGCCAGGAAGTTGTTCGACGGCACGACGATGTCGTAACCGGACTTGCCTGCCAGCAACTTCGCTTCGAGGGTTTCGTTGCTGTCGAAAACGTCGTACACCACCTTGATCCCGGACTCTTTTTCAAAGTTCGCGATCGTGTCCGGAGCGATGTAATCGGACCAGTTATAGACGTGCAACACCTTGTCGTCCGCCTGAACTGCACCCGCCATCGCGCCCAACAGGGACATGGCGAGAAGGGTCTTGCCAGCTATCTTCATACCTAATGCCTTCATCAGTAATGCTCCAATTTTTTCTTTTTAACCACGTGCTCAGCGGCCTTTTACTGGGCATCCGAACAACCGGTAGTCTGGCAAGTTCCGAGGCAGGCTTTCAAGGAAAGACCCATCCTTAATTTGCCCTGAGCGAAGTGCCAGCTTCGCACCCCGCTCAGAGCCTAGCACTTAGCCCTGCAACGCACTCAGGGTCAGGTCCAGACACTTGCGTGCCTTGGTCACCAACTCGTCGATTTCAGCCGGTGTAATCACCAGTGGCGGAGCAATGATCATGGTGTCGCCCACGGCACGCATGATCAGGCCGTTGTCGAAGCAGAACTGGCGGCAGATCATGCCGACGCCCTTGCCTTCGTAACGTTTACGCGTGGCTTTGTCCTGAACCAGTTCAATGGCCCCCAGCAGACCGACCCCACGCACTTCCCCCACCAGCGGGTGATCGTTCAGTTCCCGAAGACGCTTTTGCAAATAGGGTGCCGTTTCTGCATGAACGCGCTCGATAATTTTTTCTTCGCGCAGGATGCGGATGTTTTCCAGCGCCACCGCAGCCGCCACCGGGTGACCGGAGTAGGTGAAACCGTGGTTGAAGTCGCCGCCTTCGTTCAGTACGGCAACCACTTCGTCACGCACGATCAGGCCACCCATAGGGATGTAGCCGGAGGTCAGGCCCTTGGCGATGGTCATCATATCGGGCTTGAGGTCGTAGTAATCGGTACCGAACCACTCACCGGTGCGGCCGAAACCACAGATCACTTCGTCTGCCACGAACAGGATGTCGTACTTGGCGAGGATTTCCTTGATGCGCGGCCAGTAGGTCTCAGGCGGAATGATCACGCCGCCGGCACCCTGGATCGGCTCGGCAATAAAGGCGCCGACGTTGTCCACGCCGATTTCCAGAATCTTCTCTTCCAGCTGATTCGCCGCCCAGACGCCGAACTCTTCAGGCGTCATGTCGCCGCCTTCGCCGAACCAGTACGGCTGCGCGATGTGGACGATGCCCGGGATCGGCAAGTCGCCTTGTTCGTGCATGTACGTCATGCCACCCAGGCTCGCGCCGGCCACGGTGGAACCGTGATAACCGTTCTTGCGGCTGATGATGACTTTCTTTTTCGGCTGGCCCTTGATCGCCCAGTAGTGACGAACCATACGCAGCATGGTGTCGTTGCCTTCGGAGCCGGAACCGGTGAAGAACACGTGGTTCATGCCTTGCGGCGCGATGTCGGCGATGGCCTTGGCCAGTTCCAGTACCGGCGGGTGAGCGGTCTGGAAGAACAGGTTGTAGTAAGGCAGTTCGCGCATTTGCTTGCTGGCCGCGTCGGCCAGTTCATCACGCCCGTAACCGATCGCGACGCACCACAGGCCGGCCATGCCGTCGAGGATCTTGTTGCCTTCGCTGTCCCACAGATAAACGCCCTTGGCGTTTGTGATGATGCGCGGGCCTTTCTCTTTCAGCTGCTTGAAGTCGCTGAACGGGGCCAGGTGGTGATCGTTGCTCAGGGTTTGCCATTCACGGGTTTGCGGATTATTGCTGGTCATACCAATCTCCAAAAAAATCAGGTGAAAGCGCCGCCCGACAACGACGGCGCCCGGCGTATCAGACGGCGAAGAGCAGGAATTCACGCTCCCACGAACTGATGACGCGCTTGAAGTTTTCATGCTCGGCCCGCTTGACCGCGACGTAGCCAGTGATGAAGTTTTTGCCCAGGTATTTCTCGATGGTCGTGCTGTTTTCCATGCGTTCCAGCGCGTCCTCGATGGTCAGTGGCAGGCGCAGGTTGCGGCGCTCATAGCCACGACCCACCACCGGTGCGCTCGGGTTGAGCCCTTCGACCATGCCGATGTAGCCGCAGAGCAAGCTCGCGGCAATCGCCAGGTACGGGTTGGCGTCAGCGCCCGGCAGGCGGTTTTCCACCCGACGGTTTTGCGGCCCGGCATCCGGAACCCGCAGGCCCACGGTGCGGTTCTCTTCGCCCCACTCCACGTTCACCGGTGCCGAGGTGTCCGGCAGGAAGCGGCGGAACGAGTTCACGTTCGGTGCGAACAGCGGTAACAACTCAGGGATCAGCTTCTGCAAGCCACCGATGTGGTGCAGGAACAGTTGGCTCATGGTCCCGTCTTCATTGGAGAAGATGTTCTTGCCGGTTTCGATGTCGATGATGCTCTGGTGCAAGTGCATCGCGCTGCCCGGCTCGCCGGTCATGGGCTTGGCCATGAACGTCGCCGCCACGTCATGCTTGAGCGCGGCTTCACGCATGGTGCGCTTGAACACCAGGATCTGGTCGGCCAGGGACAGGGCATCGCCGTGACGGAAGTTGATTTCCATCTGCGCCGTGCCGTCTTCGTGGATCAGCGTGTCGAGGTCCAGTTCCTGCAATTCGCACCAGTCGTAGACGTCTTCGAACAGCGGGTCGAATTCGTTCGCCGCTTCGATCGAGAACGACTGACGCCCGATTTCCGGACGCCCGGAACGGCCGATTGGCGGTTGCAGCGGGTAGTCGGGGTCGTCGCTGCGCTTGGTCAGGTAGAACTCCATTTCCGGCGCCACGATGGGCTGCCAGCCGCGGTCGGAATAGAGTTTGAGGACCTTCTTGAGCACGTTGCGCGGCGACAGCTCGATCGGGTTGCCTTGCTTGTCGTAGGTGTCGTGGATCACCTGGGCGGTGGGCTCGATGGCCCACGGCACGAGGAATACGGCGTTCTGGTCGGGGCGGCAGATCATGTCGATGTCGGCCGGGTCGAGCAGTTCGTAATAGATGTCGTCTTCGACATAGTCGCCAGTCACGGTCTGCAACAGAACGCTTTCGGGCAGGCGCATGCCTTTTTCTGCAATGAACTTGTTGGTCGGCGAGATCTTGCCCCGGGTGATCCCGGTCAAGTCGGCGATCATGCATTCGACTTCTGTGATCTTGTGGTCTTTCAACCAATCGGTGAGCTGGTCGAGGTTGTTACTCATAAATGCCTCTAGGCTTTGAGTTTCCTGACGCTTGCTCGCATCAGGCAATAGTTGACGCATCGGCGTCGCGTTGAAACGGGTGTCTACGTCAGGCTATCGTGTTTCCCCGGACGGTGCGGCAAACGCCGGGCGTGCAGAATCACGAGCAATGCCCTGAGCGAAAGCCGGGCCGCTATTGTGAATCGGTTCTATATTGAATGAAGTAACCGTAATGGGGGGGCCATCTCGGCCGTCCAGAATATCGGACGGAGACAGGCAATCCGTCAGGGACGGCAGAAAGACCAGCCGTCCCGGAGCCTTCGAGGCCACGGCGCGGACGAAGGTGTCGCCACTGATGTGATAAGCATGCAGACCAATCTGCCTAGAGCAGTTGGTGACGCCGATTAACGGCAGGCGAGACATGAAGCACCCCGGTATTATTGGTGTTATGGGTTTGAATCGAGCTTAGCCTTGTTCATTTTTTTACACAACACCCCCGTAAAAAATACAACACGCCCCGCTCAAGCCCGCGGCAGCCAAAGCGTTCAAAGGCATAAAAACGCTCCAAAGTGCCCCAAAAAAGCCTTACGAGCGCTTTTTTAGGGCAAAAAAGGCCTCGCTTGACTTCGGCATGCCGTTCGGGTTGACTGGAATCCGAAGAGATCAATGATTGATATTTTTAACAACAAAGGTGTTGCATCATGTCGGTACCCCCGCGTGCCGTTCAGCTTAACGAAGCGAACGCGTTCCTTAAGGAACATCCTGAGGTTCTGTACGTTGACCTTCTGATTGCGGATATGAATGGTGTGGTGCGCGGCAAGCGCATTGAACGCACCAGCCTCCACAAGGTTTACGAGAAAGGCATCAACCTGCCGGCCTCTCTATTTGCTCTGGATATCAATGGTTCGACGGTGGAAAGCACCGGCCTGGGCCTGGACATCGGTGATGCTGACCGAATCTGCTATCCAATCCCTGACACCCTGTGCAATGAGCCTTGGCAGAAGCGCCCTACCGCGCAACTGTTGATGACCATGCACGAACTCGAAGGTGACCCTTTCTTCGCGGATCCCCGTGAAGTCCTGCGTCAAGTTGTGACCAAGTTCGACGAGATGGGCCTGACCATCTGCGCAGCCTTCGAACTGGAGTTCTACCTGATCGACCAGGAGAACGTGAATGGCCGCCCACAACCTCCGCGCTCGCCGATCTCCGGCAAACGCCCGCACTCGACTCAGGTCTACCTGATCGACGACCTCGACGAATACGTCGACTGCCTCCAGGACATTCTGGAAGGTGCGAAAGAGCAAGGCATCCCGGCCGACGCCATCGTCAAGGAAAGTGCCCCGGCGCAGTTCGAAGTGAACCTGCACCACGTGGCCGACCCGATCAAGGCCTGCGACTACGCGGTCCTGCTCAAGCGCCTGATCAAGAACATCGCCTACGACCATGAAATGGACACCACGTTCATGGCCAAGCCTTACCCGGGCCAGGCGGGCAACGGTCTGCACGTACATATCTCGATTCTTGATAAAGACGGCAAAAACATTTTTGCCAGCGAGGATCCCGAGCAGAACGCCGCACTGCGTCACGCGATCGGCGGTGTGCTCGAGACCCTACCCGCGCAGATGGCTTTCCTCTGCCCGAACGTCAACTCCTACCGTCGTTTCGGCGCACAGTTCTACGTGCCGAACTCGCCGTGCTGGGGCCTGGACAACCGTACTGTAGCGATCCGCGTTCCAACCGGTTCCTCCGATGCCGTACGCATCGAACACCGTGTGGCCGGCGCCGACGCCAACCCATACCTGTTGATGGCTTCGGTCCTGGCAGGCGTGCATCACGGTCTGACCAACAAGATCGAGCCGGGCGCGCCCGTGGAAGGCAACTCCTACGAGCAGAACGAGCAAAGCCTGCCGAACAACCTGCGCGACGCATTGCGTGAGCTGGACGACAGCGAAGTCATGGCCAAGTACATCGATCCTAAATACATCGATATCTTCGTGGCCTGTAAGGAAAGCGAGCTGGAGGAGTTTGAACACTCCATCTCCGACCTTGAGTACAACTGGTACCTGCATACCGTGTAAGCGGTTGCAGTAAAAAAGAACGCCGTCGGCTTTACAGCTTACGGCGTTTTTTTATGGCCGCCTTCGGCGGGTCGCGAGCAAGCTCGCGCCCATAGGGATCTATGGCGTACGCAAAATCTGTGTTTCACATCGATCAACTGTGGGAGCGAGCTTGCTCGCGATGGCGTCCTGGCAGACAACATCAAACCCTGCTCGTACAATGCCCGCTGCCCCCGCAGGAGACTTCAATGACCCGACTCGCCACCCCACGCAAACCCCGCGCCCGCAGTCAGGCGCGGATCGATTCGATACTCGATGCCGCCCGCACGCTGCTGGCCGCCGAGGGCGTGGCCAGTCTGTCGATCTACAGCGTCGCCGAGCGCGCGGAGATCCCTCCCTCCTCCGTCTACCACTTCTTCGCCAGCGTCCCGGCGCTGCTTGAAGCGCTGACGGCCGACGTCCACGCCGCGTTCCGCGCCTGCCTGCAAGCGCCCATCGATCATGGCGCCCTCAGCGGCTGGCGTGACCTGTCGCGCCTGGTGGAGCAGCGTATGCTGGCGATCTACAGCGAAGACGCCGCCGCCCGCCAATTGATCCTCGCCCAGCATGGCCTGACCGAAGTCACCCAGGCCGACCGCCAGCACGACATCGAACTGGGCGACCTGATGCACAAACTTTTCGATCACCATTTCGAATTGCCGAAGCTGCCAACGGACGTGGATGTGTTTGCGCTGGCGATGGAGCTCGGTGACCGCGTTTATGCGCGCTCGGTGCAGCAGCATGGTCAGATCACGCCGCGGATGGCCGAGGAAGGGATGCGGGTGTTTGATGCTTATCTTGGGTTGTACTTGCCGCCGTACTTACACAAGCGCGTTATCCCTGCCTGAATTTCGCGGGTTTTAATGGCCCCATCGCGAGCAGGCTAACTCCTACAGTTGATCTTCAGCGCACACAGAATGTGTGTACGACAAAAATCCCTGTAGGAGCGAGCCTGCTCGCGAAGGCCGCACCGCCGATTTCACTGAATAAGTTACAACTTGGCGATCGACACTTCAGTGGATTTCACAAACGCAATCACTTCACTGCCGACCACCAGTTCCAGCTCTTTCACCGAGCGGGTGGTGATCACCGAAGTAACGATGCCGGATGCGGTCTGAACGTCGATTTCCGACAGCACGTCGCCCAGTACGATTTCCTTGATCGAGCCTTTGAATTGGTTACGAACGTTGATGGCTTTGATAGTCATACGATTTCTCCTGAGGTCGAAATGAGCTGCAAGTGGCAAGCTACAAGCAGCAAGTAAAAGCGCTCTGCTTCCTCTTTCCGCTTGAAGCTTGCAACTCGCCGCTGCGTCTATTGCGCCCAACGCAATTGCGTAGGCAAGGGTGAAACGGGTTCCGGTTCCGGCGGTTCGCCGGGCTGTGCGAGGACGCGATTGAGGACTTCGGTTTCCAGTGCCGCCAGCCGATGCGAGCCGCGCACCCGAGGGCGCGGCAGTTCCACCATCAGGTCGAGGCCGACTTCGCCCTCTTCGATCAGGATCACCCGGTCGGCAATCGCCACCGCTTCACTGACGTCGTGGGTCACCAGCAACACGGTGAAACCATGCTTGCGCCAGAGCCGCTCGATCAGTTGCTGCATCTCAATTCGGGTCAGGGCATCCAGCGCGCCCAGCGGTTCGTCGAGCAGCAGCAAGCGCGGTTGATGGATCAACGCACGGGCCAGCGCCACACGTTGCTTTTGCCCACCGGACAAGGCCGCCGGCCATTCATTGGCGCGATCCGCCAGGCCGACCGACTCCAGTGCTTCAAGGGCTTGCGCACGCCAGTCGCCATTAAGGCCGAGGCCGACGTTGTCGATGACCTTTTTCCACGGCAGCAAACGCGCTTCCTGGAACATCAATCGGGTGTCTTCCCGCGCATCACTCAACGGCGCAGCGCCGGCGAGCAAGTCACCGCCCGTAGGCTTGTCGAGGCCCGCCAGCAAACGTAGCAACGTACTTTTGCCGCAGCCGCTGCGCCCGACCACCGCAACGAATTGGCCCGCCGGAATGTGCAGATCGATCTCGCGCAATACCTGCCGCGAGCCAAAGGTTTTTTGCAGCTTGCGCACCACCAGCGCAATCCCGCGCAGCAGGCGTGGAGGTTGCTGAGCGGTCATGCCGCACCTCCTTTGACTACCTGATAAGCCGGGTGCCAGCGCAGCCATACGCGTTCAAGTCCACGGGCCGCGAGGTCGGCCAGTTTGCCAAGCACCGCGTACAGAAGAATCGCCAGCACCACCACGTCGGTCTGCAAAAACTCTCGGGCATTCATCGCCAGATAACCGATACCGGAACTGGCCGAAATGGTTTCCGCAACGATCAGCGTCAGCCACATGAAGCCCAACGCAAAACGCACACCGACCAGAATCGAAGGCAGCGCACCCGGCAGAATCACCTGGCGAAACAGGCTGAAACCAGACAAGCCATAACTGCGCGCCATCTCCACCAGTGCCGGATCGACGTTGCGGATGCCGTGATAGGTGTTGAGGTAAATCGGGAACAACGTGCCCAGCGCCACCAGGAAAATCTTCGCCGACTCGTCGATGCCGAACCACAGAATCACCAGTGGAATCAGCGCCAGGTGCGGCACGTTGCGGATCATCTGCACCGAACTGTCGAGCAGGCGTTCGCCCCATGTCGACAGGCCGGTGATGAAGCCCAGCACCAGGCCGATGCAGCCGCCGATAGTGAAGCCCAGCGCGGCGCGCCAGCCGCTGATTGCCAGGTGCGTCCAGATTTCACCGCTGCGCACCAGGCTCACACCGGCTTCGATCACGGCGATCGGTGCTGGCAGGATCCGCGTCGACAACCAGCCCGCCGATACCGACAACTGCCACACCGCCAGCAGCAACACCGGCAACGCCCACGGCGCGAGGTTGTGGATGATTTTTTTCATGGCGCGCCTCAGCTCCGGGACGCGGCTTTGGGAAGGATGTCGTTGGCGACCATCTCGCCGAACGGGCTGACGTAGTTGGCCCCCTTCGGCAACTCCGGACGTTGAATGTCCAGATGCGGAAAGAGCAATTCGGCCACGCGGTAAGACTCTTCAAGGTGTGGATAACCGGAGAAGATAAAGGTGTCGATGCCCAGGTCCGCGTACTCCTTCACGCGGGCGGCCACGGTCGGGCCGTCGCCGACCAATGCCGTACCGGCACCGCCACGCACCAGACCGACACCGGCCCACAGGTTGGGGCTGACTTCGAGGTTGTCGCGGCTGCCGCCATGCAGGGCGGCCATGCGTTGCTGGCCGACGGAATCGAAACGCGCCAGCGAAGCCTGGGCACGAGCGATGGTTTCATCGTCCAGATGCGAGATCAATTTATCGGCGGCTTGCCAGGCTTCGGCGTTGGTCTCGCGAACGATTACATGCAGACGAATACCGAAGCGCACTGTGCGACCG
The DNA here is from genome assembly GCF_054668435.1 of Pseudomonas sp. S2_B07. Classification (NCBI taxonomy): domain Bacteria; kingdom Pseudomonadati; phylum Pseudomonadota; class Gammaproteobacteria; order Pseudomonadales; family Pseudomonadaceae; genus Pseudomonas; species Pseudomonas sp. S2_B07. Next base: position 3,928,990 of record NZ_CP162769.1, on the reverse strand, counting down.
AGCTTCGCCGCTTTGGCGCGCACTTGCTCGATTTTTTCGGCCACGGCGGCCGGCGGTTCGCCCCAGGTCAGGACCATTTCCACTTGCTCTGCCGCGAGGTCTTGCGCCGCTTCCGACGAGCCACCGAAGTACAGCGGCGGACGCGGTTGCTGGATCGGCGGATAGAGCAATTTCGCCCCTTTCACGCTGATGTGCTGACCGTCGTAATCAACGGTTTCGCCTTCGAGCACGCGACGCCAAATGCGGGTGAACTCCACCGAGGCCTGATAGCGCTCTTCGTGGCTGAGGAACAAACCGTCGCCGGCCAATTCGTCCGGATCACCGCCCGTGACCAGATTAAACAACGCACGACCGCCAGACAGACGATCCAGGGTCGCCGCCTGACGCGCGGCCACCGTCGGGGAAATGATCCCGGGGCGCAGAGCGACAAGGAATTTCAAACGCTGGGTCACCGGGATCAGCGACGCGGCCACCAGCCACGAGTCTTCGCAGGAGCGCCCGGTAGGAATCAGCACCCCGCCGAAACCCAATCGATCCGCCGCTTGCGCGACTTGTTGCAGGTAACCGTGGTCGACGGCGCGAGCGCCTTCGGCGGTGCCAAGGTAATGGCCGTCGCCGTGGGTAGGCAGGAACCAGAAAATATTGAGGCTCATGGAGTGGTCTCCTTCAAAGAATCGAATTACTGCGCTTTCGCAACGGCTGCCGGTGGCGTCCAGATCACGTCTTTGATGCTCAACGGCTTCGGAATCAGCTTGAGCTGGTAGAAGGTGTCGGCGATTTTCTGTTGCGCGGCGACCACTTCAGGCGTGAGGAACAGCGCGCCATAGCCCTGGCGTTTCACCGAGGTCAGGGTAATGTCGGCCGGCAGACCGAGCAGTGGCGACACCTGTTGGGTCACGTCTTCGGGATTGGCCTTGGACCATTCACCGACCGCGCGCACTTCTTCGACGAGGGTCTTGATCACCTCAGGATTTTTCTGTGCGTAAGGTTTGGTCGCGAGGTAGAACTGATGGTTGTCGACGATGCCCTGGCCATCGCGCAAGGTGTGCGCTTGCAGTTGTTTCTCGGCAGCGGCCTGGTACGGGTCCCAGATGACCCAGGCGTCGACGCTGCCACGCTCAAAGGCAGCGCGAGCATCGGCTGGCGGCAGGAACACGGTCTGGATGTCGGTGTATTTGAGGCCGGCGTCTTCCAGCGCACGCACTAACAGGTAGTGGACGTTGGAGCCTTTGTTGAGCACGACTTTCTTGCCCTTGAGGTCCTTCACCGATTTGATCGGCGAGTCCTTCGGCACCAGGATCGCTTCGCTGTGGGGCGCCGGTGGTTCGTAGGCGACGTAGAGCAGATCGGCGCCGGCAGCCTGGGCGAACACCGGCGGGGTTTCACCGGTCACACCGAAGTCGATGGAGCCAACGTTCAGGCCTTCGAGCAGCTGCGGGCCGCCGGGGAATTCAGTCCATTGCACGTCCACGCCTTGGGCGGCGAGACGTTTTTCCAAGGTGCCCTTGGCTTTGAGCAGCACCAGCGTGCCGTACTTTTGATAACCGATTCGCAACGTCTCGGCTTGAGCTTGAGTAATGGCGCCGAAGGACACAGCCGCAACAAACAGAGCGACCAGACCACGACGCAAAATGACAGTGCGCATAGCGCTCTCCTTTTTGCAGTTGGGTGTTGGCTGCACCTGCTTGGCCGTTGGCGGCTGAGTAAGGTGAGTGGATCAATGTCGGGTGAGGCTCAAATGCTCCAGCGAGCACTCAACAAACGTTCATTCAACAAGTTCGGATCGAGCGGCTTGGGCCGTCGCGCCATGGCGCTGCAAAACAGTTCCAGCGACTCGTTCAATCGTTGTTCCAGCTCCGGCGCCAATTGCGCCTGGGCACTGCCTTCGCCGTAAGCGATCTGGCTATCTACCGCAAAAATTCCGTGAAGCATTTCCTGGGCTTTCAGTGCCGACAGCACGGGCTTGAGTGCGTAGTCCACCGCCAGCATGTGGGCGATGCTGCCGCCGGTGGCCATTGGCAATACGACCTTGTGGGCCAGGGCGCGCTCGGGCAGCAGGTCCAGCACGGTTTTCAGTGCGCCGGAGAACGACGCTTTGTAAACCGGTGTGGCGATCAGCAGGCCATCGGCGTTTTCAATCTGTTGCAGCAGGTCGATGACCTTGGGGCTGTCGAAGCGTGCGTGCAGCAAGTCTTCCGCCGGGAAATCCCGAATCTGGTAACTCACCACTTCTACCCCTTGCTCCTGCAACCAGCGCTGGGAGCGTTCCAGCAGCACCCCGGATCGGGAGCGTTGGCTGGGACTGCCACCGAGTGAGACGACCAGCATTCAGAGGATTCCTTGAACGGTGTTGGCGATTCGCGGTTTGCGATCTCGCTGGGATGGGAGTGACCTTAACAGCTGATTGTTATATCCATAAATCATATTTATTCATTTGGTTATGCCTTATGGAGATATATAAATCAGTGCTTTCCTGGCATAAAAAAAGGCCGTCGAAACGGCCTGAAATCCCCCTGCTATTGGATCTGGGTTCTGCAGTGCCTGTCAGGGCCTCATTGCAATGGCGATTCAAGCCGCGCAGAAAATGTTTAGCGATTCGGCTGCGGCGTCAGGCGCAGATACGGTTTCACCGTCCGATAACCCTTGGGAAAACGTTGCTTGATTTCATCTTCGTCCTTGAGCGACGGCACGATCACCACTTCATCACCGTCCTGCCAGTTGGCCGGGGTCGCCACCTTGTAGTTATCGGTGAGTTGCAGCGAATCAATGACCCGCAGGATTTCGTGGAAGTTGCGGCCGGTACTCGCCGGGTAGGTGATGGTCAGCCGAATCTTTTTGTTCGGGTCGATCACGAACAGCGAGCGCACGGTCAGGGTGTCGTTGGCGTTGGGATGAATCAGGTCGTACAGGTCCGACACCTTGCGGTCGGCATCGGCGAGGATCGGGAAGTTGACGAGGGTGTTCTGGGTTTCGTTGATGTCCTCGATCCACCGGTGATGCGAGTCCACCGGGTCAACCGACAGGGCGATGGCCTTGACCCCGCGCTGGGAAAATTCGTCCTTGAGCCGGGCGGTGAACCCCAATTCGGTGGTGCACACCGGGGTGAAGTCCGCCGGATGGGAAAACAGCACACCCCAGCTATCGCCCAGCCATTCGTGGAAACGGAGGGTGCCGGCGCTGGAGTCCTGTTCAAAGTCGGGGGCGATATCGCCCAGTCTGAGGCTCATGATGCTGCTCCTGGTGAATGCGTGTTGAGCTCGACTTTGCCTGCATCCGAGAATAATTAAAAAGAATAATTATCGATTTATTTAGATCATAAAGAAATATTAAAGATCTGTTCACTGGACGCGAACAGACAACGCGCCCAACATCGCCCACAAGGTTCGAGAAGGCCTTGAGTGCTGCAAAAGAGGGGAATTTCGAGGCGGGTTTACGGGGGTGACCCCGCCTTGAAACGCAAAAGCCCCGCCGGGCGAGATGCCGGGCGGGGCTTTTTTTGTCTCGGTTACAAGAGCGCTATTACAACAGCGGGATCGAGTAGCTGAGGATCAGGCGGTTTTCGTCCTGGGAGCGAGTGCCCGGCAGGTCAGTGCGCCACATAGCGTTTTTCCAGGCAACACCAAGGTTCTTCAGCGGGCCGTCCTGAAGGACGTAGGCAACGCTCAAGTCGCGTTCCCACTCGGAAGCGCCGTTGGCCAACTCGCCACCTTTTGCGTTGACGGTGTCGATGTTGTCACCGCGCAGGTAAACCATACCGGCGGTCAGGCCTGGTACGCCAACCTTGGCGAAGTCGAACGAGTAGCGTGCTTGCCAGGTTTTCTCGCCGGCACGGCCGAACTTCTGGATTTGCGAATCGGTGATGGTGTAGTTCGACGAACCGTCACCCTGGTTCAGCCAAGGGAAGTCGCTGCTGCCGTTGCTGACCTGGTAACCGCCACCGAAGGTATGACCGGCAACCGAATACAGGAACAGGCCGCTGTACAGGTTGTTGTCGACCTTGCCTTTACCGTTTGGCGCGTTGTAGTTGCCAGTGGTGTAGTACAGCGGGTCGTGACCGTTGGCACCGTCGTCAGAGCTGTTGAAGTAACGGAAATCCGACTTCAACACGCCCGGGCCGATTGCCCAGTTGTGAACCAGACCCAGAAAGTGTTGCTTGTAGAACTCTTCCAGGTTGCCGTAGTAGTACTGGGCCGTCAGGTCCTTGGTGATTTTGTAGTCACCACCGGCGTAGATGAACTTGTTGCTGTCGCGGAATTTGGTCCCACGGGAGTTCGCGCCCGAAATGGACATCTGCTCGTTGTTGCTGGAGTTACGGCCTTTAACGGCTTCGATCTGACCACCGACCAGGGACAGGTCCTTGATCTCGGCAGAAGTGATCTGGCCACCCTGCCACGTTTGCGGCAGCAGACGACCATCGTTGGTCACGATGACCGGGTTTTTCGGCTGCAAGGTGCCCAGTTTCAGCTCAGTCTGGGAAACCTTGGCCTTGGCCGTCAGGCCCAGGCTGGAGAAGTCATCAACCGCTTCGCCGTTGGACTTGCTCGGGAACACAGTGCCGCCGTACGAGGTGGCAGTCGCGCCGTTGGTGCCGCCGCCCGAATCCAGCTTCACGCCCAACAGGCCGATCGCATCGATACCGAAGCCGACGGTGCCTTGGGTGTAACCGGAGATGAAACGCAGATCGAAGCCTTGGCCCCACTCTTCGTTTTTGTTCGGACCGGTACCGTCACGGTTATCGGTGTTGATGTAGAAGTTACGCAGCCCCAGGGTGGCCTTGCTGTCTTCGATGAAACCAGCGGCGCCTGCTTGCTGCGCCAAAACCCCAACGGCCACAGCGATGGCCAAGGTGGACTTGTTCATTGTTTCGCTCCTCATTACTAATGCTTGTGGTCCTGGTCCTGGGTCGAATGCCCTGGATCCTAAGACGCGCAATTGTTGCCGAGCCTTCTAGGCCGGTCATTTTGGCCGTGCAGGATACACAGCTTCATAAAGCCAAAAAGAATTTTGTTTTTCTTTTTAATACCGTTTAGGTATATGCCTGCACAGCACAGATCCGAGGTATCGGCATGAAAGCCAATTCCTTGACCTGTTCTACTTACGAGGTTTTTCAACTAACGCCGGCCACGATGAGGACCGGTCGGAGCCCACTTTAGGTGCCCGTGACAAAAACCAAAAAGAATAAAAAGTACGCATAACTGCAGTTATTGGAATATTGACAGGCAAAAAAAAGCCTCGCCAGTTGGCGAGGCTTTTTCTGAAAACGTATTACATGAAGCTGTAGGTGTAGTTGAAGATCAGACGGGTCTGGTCCTGGCTGGCGATACCGGTATCGCTGCCACGGTAAGTGCCATGACGCAGTGTTGTGCCGAAGCCTTTGAGTACGCCTTGCTGGATGGTGTAGTCCACACGCAGGTCGCGTTCCCACTCGGACTGATCAGGGCTGGTACCGTTTTTGGCCTTGATGTTATCGCCATACAGGTAGGCGGCCGAGGCTTTCAGACCTGGCACACCCAACGCAGCGAAGTCGTAGGAGTACTGACCGAACGTGGTGTTTTCACCGGCCCGGACAAAGCCGTTGATCATGGAATCGGTGAACAGGTAGAAGCTCGCGCCGCCCGCTTCTTCACTGCGACGGTTGTCATTCACAACGCTACCCTGGTTCAGGTAGACGAAACCGCCGTCATCATTGACGCGTTGATGACCCAGCAGGAACGCGTTGCCACCCAGGGTGTAGGTGAACATGGCGCTCCAGGTCTTGTTGTCGACCTCGCCCGGGGTCTTGGCGTAACCACCGTTGTTGTTGAACTGATAGCCCGCATCGCCGTTCTTGCCATCGGAACCGCTATCGAAGTAGCGCAGGTCCGTCTTGAAGGACTGATTGGTACCAATCGGCCAGACATGTACCAGACCCAGGAAGTCCTGTTTGTAGTAGTCCTTCAGATTCGCGTGGTAGTACTGCAGAGTCAGGTCTTTGGTGACCTTCCAGTCGGCACCGGCGTAACGGAACTGGTTGCTCTCCTCGGTACCACCAGCCACGGCCAGACCGGTGCTGTTGGAAGAGGCGCGACCCGCCGCGTGCTCCAACTGACCAACGTTGAAGGTAACGTTGTCGATTTCCTTCGAGGAGATCGTGCCACCCTCAAAGGTCTGTGGCAGCAGACGGCTGTCGTTCGCGACCAGAATCGGCATGTTCGGTTGCAACGCGCCGCCCAAGTGGGCCTCGGTCTTGGAGAAGCGTGCCTTTACGTTAGCTGCCGCACGGCTCCACTCACTCGCCGCCGAACCATCGGAGTCGCTTGGGAAGAATGAGCTCGGGTACGGGTGATGCCCCTTGCCGCCGTCCAGATGGATACCGACCAGTGCTTGAGCGTCGATACCGAAGCCGACAGTACCTTGGGTGAAACCGGACAGGTAATCAAATTTGAGGCCTTCAGCGGTCTCTTTCTGATCGGCACCGCCGTCACGGTTATCGTTGTTGAAATACATGGTGCGGGAACTGACGGAAGCCTTGCTGTCTTCCAGGAAACCGGCGGCGCCTGCCTGCTGCGCCAAAACCCCTACGGCCACGGCCAAGGCCAAGGTGGACTTGTTCATTGTTTAGCTCCTCTCGTTTCTAATTCTTGTGTTCCTGGCCCCAAGTCGATGCTTGGAATCCTAAGATGCGCGATTAGCGCCAGAGCGTGACCCACAAGTCAATCGTAACTATGTGTGTCTACGACCATGGTCTAATCCCCCGTTTTTTGGTCCATGCAGGTCATGAGTTCGTCATAAACCTGAAAAGAACTAGCTGCCTCTTTTCTCATACCCTTTAGGAATTAAGCTCTGCGCCGCTCCCAGCCCCCCAGAATAGGGCCCTCAGCTCATAAGCTAATTCCTAAACAGTATTTACTAGCCGTTTTTTAGATCGTTTAGCGTTTGAAGCAATTCGGAAACAAAACCTTACCGAAAGGCCCCGCCATGACGACCAAACGCGCACTATCCAGTCCAATTGTTACAGTTTGTGTATCGCGATTATTTACGCTCTCCGCTCAGGCGACCAACTTGACCGTGGGCTACCCAACCGGTATCGCCCCCAGCAAAGTCCCCAGGCAGACGGTCCGTACGAAAAAAACAATCGGCGAGAAAATTGACTGGCGTCGCTTCAACAGCGGCCCGGAAGTGGTGACCGCGCGCACTCAGCAAACCACTGCGCTACTGGAGGGCGGCACGGCGAAGGCGATTGGCGAGACGGCGAAGCTCTTGAAAGAGCAAGGGAAGGTACAGACGGTGCTGCCGGATTATTCGGCGTATGTCAGTGCGAAGTTTGTGGCTGACTGATGATCGTTCCCACACTCTGCGTGGGAACGATCACTGCCACAGGATCACAGGGTTTTTTCGAAGATCTTCGAATTACGCTGATAGTTGTACAGCGAAGCCCGTGCTGACGGCAGGCGTTCAACGCTGCTCGGCACGAACCCGCGCTCGCGGAACCAGTGAGCGGTGCGGGTCGTCAGCACGAACAGGGTTTTCAACCCCTGGGCCCGGGCACGGGTTTCGATGCGCTCCAGCAGCTCATCACCGCGACCGCCATGCCGGTATTCCGGGTTCACTGCCAGGCACGCCAGCTCCCCGGCGTCCGAGTCGGCAATCTGATAAAGCGCCGCACAGGCGATGATCATGCCTTCGCGTTCAACCACGCTGAACTGCTCGATCTCCCGCTCCAGCACTTCGCGGGAGCGACGCACCAGAATCCCCTGCTCTTCCAGCGGGCTGATCAGGTCCAGCAAACCGCCGACATCTTCGATCGCGGCTTCACGCACCACTTCGAATTGTTCCTGCGCCACCAGCGTACCGCCACCGTCACGGGTGAACAGTTCGGTCAGCAGAGCACCGTCTTCGGCGTAGCTGACGATATGGCTGCGCGCCACGCCGCCCCGACAGGCCTCAGCGGCTGCATCCAACAATTCAGCCTGATAGTTGCTGCCCAGCCGCTGCAAATGCGCCGGCACTTGTTGCGGACGCAATTCGCGCACCAGACGACCGTTTTCATCGATCAAGCCCGGGTCGGCGCCAAACAGCAGCAGCTTGTCCGCGCCCAGGTCGATGGCCGCGCGAGTGGCGACGTCTTCACAGGCGAGGTTGAAGATTTCACCGGTCGGCGAGTAGCCCAACGGCGACAGCAACACGATGGAGCGTTCGTCCAGCAGGCGATTGATGCCTTTGCGGTCGACCCGACGCACTTCGCCGGTGTGGTGATAATCCACACCTTCGAGCACACCAATCGGCCGCGCCGTGACCAGGTTGCCGCTGGCCACCCGCAGGCGCGAGCCCTGCATCGGCGAAGAGGCCATGTCCATGGAAAGGCGCGCTTCAATAGCAATACGCAACTGGCCGACTGCATCGATCACACACTCCAGCGTCGCAGCATCGGTGATGCGCATGCCGTGATGGTAATGCGGGGTCAGGCCACGCGTGGCGAGGCGGGTTTCAATTTGCGGACGGGAACCGTGAACCAGCACAAGGCGCACACCCAGGCTGTGCAACAGCACCAGGTCGTGAACGATATTGCCGAAATTCGGATGCTCCACCCCATCGCCGGGGAGCATGACGACAAAGGTGCAATCGCGGTGGGCATTGATGTAAGGCGAAGCGTGACGAAGCCAATTAACGTATTCGGGCATGAACCTGGGCCTGTAATAAATAGCAGCCAAAAAATGGGCGAAACTGAAAACGCACAGCGGGCTGATGGTTATCGTCGGAACAGGCTTGGCGACACGCGCGCTCTCCTCATGAATACGGGTTGGGACACTGGCAATTTATACGGCATGTCAGGCAAAGCACAGACCCTGTGGGCGCGGGCAGGCTCGCTCCCACATGGATTTGCGCTCAACTGACGGGCATTGCGGCCGGTGTCAGGCAGTAATGTTGAATCAGTTGACGTAATAGATGCACCGTAGGCTGCAAACGTGACATTTCGAGGTATTCCCCCGGTTGGTGGGCGCAGGCGATATCGCCCGGGCCGAGCACCAGTGTCTCGCAGCCAAGTTGCTGAAGATAAGGCGCTTCGGTGCCGAACGCCACTGCTTCGGCACCATGGCCGGTAAGCTTTTCAGCGATCCGCACCAATTCCGCGTCTTCGGCCTGCTCAAAGGGCGGCACCTCAGGGAACAGCGGCGCGTAATCGATCTTCACCTGATGGCGCTCGGCAACCGGTTTGAGCCGCTGCAAAATCTCCGCGCGCAAGGCCTTGGGATCCATGCCCGGCAAGGGCCGCAGGTCGAATTCCAGCGAACACTGGCCGCAGATACGGTTAGGGTTGTCGCCGCCATGGATGCAGCCGAAGTTCATGGTCGGCGTCGGCACGCCAAACTGCGGATTGCGGAATTCGCGCTGCCACAACAGGCGCAGACCACGTAATTCGCCGATTGCATCGTGCATCGCTTCAAGGGCGCTGTGGCCCAGGCGTGGGTCCGAGGAATGGCCACTCTGACCGAGAATGTCGATGCGTTCCATCATGATGCCTTTGTGCATGCGGATCGGCTTCAGCCCGGTCGGCTCGCCGATAACCGCTGCGCGGCCCAATGGACGCCCGGCCTTGGCCAGGGCGCGAGCACCGGACATCGAGCTTTCTTCATCGCATGTAGCGAGGATCAACAACGGTTGCTTGAACGGCTGATCGAGCAGCGGGATCACCGCTTCGATGGCCAAGGCGAAAAAGCCCTTCATGTCACAACTGCCCAAGCCCACCCAACGACCATCGACTTCGGTGAGCTTCAGCGGATCGGTCTGCCACAACGCGCCATCGAACGGCACCGTGTCACTGTGGCCGGCCAACACCAGGCCGCCGGGGCCGGTACCAAAACTGGCCAGCAGGTTGAACTTGCCGGGGCTGACTTGCTGGATATCACAGGCAAACCCCAGATCACCCAGCCACGTCGCCAGCAAATCGATTACCGGGCGGTTGGTCTGATCCAGGTTCGGTTGGGTGCAGCTGACCGACGGCGCAGCGATCAGTGCAGCGAACTGATCTTTCATGGACGGCAAGGGCATCGCTGACTCCAACTCCCGGATTGAAGTCCATCATAGAACCATCTGGCGACAGGAATAAACCGTCGCGGGGCGTAGGAACGTTCACTCCTGTACACTGCACGACCTTGGCAGCCACACATTCCCCCGGCTGCGCTCCCGATCCTGGATTTTCCGGCCATGCAGAAAGAAACCGAAATCAAGCTCCGCGTCAGCCGCGAAACCCTCGCGGCCCTGCGCGAGCACCCGCTCCTGAAAAAACGCAACAAAAGTGGCTGGGAACGCCGTGAGTTGATGAATCAATACTTCGACACGCCTGAGCGCGACCTGGCCCGCGCCAAGGTTGCCCTGCGCCTGCGCCGCGATGGCGAAGAAGTGATTCAGACGCTCAAGACCCGCGGCCACAGTGTTGCCGGCCTGTCCGAGCGTAACGAATACGACTGGAACCTGCCCAAAGCCAAGCTCGACGTGAAAAAACTCGACGGCGAATGCTGGCCTGAAGAGCTGGCCGAGCTGGACAAGAAAACCCTCAAGCCGATCTTCACCACCGATTTCGTTCGCGAACGCGCTGAAATCGCCTGGGGCCGTGGCAAGACCAAAGTGGTCATCGAAGCCGCGCTGGACCTGGGCCACGTGATCGTCGGCAAGCAGAAAGAAGAAATCTGCGAACTGGAACTGGAATTGCGCGAAGGCGAGCCGGCCGCCCTGCTGGAACTGGCCGCAGAACTGGCCGCAACCCTGGCCCTGATGCCGTGTGACATCAGCAAGGCTGAGCGCGGCTATCGCCTGTACGACGCCAACAGCTATTCGTTGAGCCTGCCGGCGCCGCAAATCACCGCCGAAACCCCGCTGGACGACGCGTTCGCCGCGCTGAGCTGGCACTTGCTGGGCAGCAGCCAGCGTCTGGCTGAGCAATATCGCTTCAACGGCCACTGGCGCCTGTTGCTGGACTGGGTCGAAAACCTCGCTGAATTGCGTGCTTTGCTTAGCAGCCTGGGTCAAGCCGCGCCGCGTCAGTCCACCCACGACCTGCGCCTTGCGCTGGATGCGTTGCTGGAAGACTGGCGTCCGCTGGTGCAAGCCGGCATTGAGGACGAAGACGTGCGCAAAGCCGCGCCGGAGCAATTCCTCGAAGAACTGGAAGACCCGCGCTGGGGCCTGTTCTCGCTGAACACCTCACGCTGGTTGCTGGCCCGCACCTGGGCGGCTGATCGCAACGTTCGTGGCAATCGCCAGGGTGCCGCGCAACTGGGTAGCTGGTTGCCGCGGTTGCTGGGTGAAGAAGCAACGTCCCTGCAATTGCAGCGTTATCAGCAACAGCCGGAAGACCTGGCCGAGCAACTGCCGCGCATCGAGCGCATTCAGGCGTGGCTGCACCATGCCCGTGGCGTGCTGGACATCCCGGAAATGGATCGCCTGTACGGTGAGCTGAAACAGCTGGCGCAACTGGCCAACGAGCCGATCACCGATGAATCGCTGGATGCGCGTAAGCAGCAGGCGATTGCGGTGTACCAGAATCGTGCCTGGAAAATGCTGCTGCGTATGTAAGTACACAACTGTGGCGAGGAGGCTTGCCCCCTCGCCACAAAAGCACTCTGCCGGTGTTACACCGGCAAACTCGTCGTCGACTTGATCTCCGACAACGCCACAATCGAATTCACTTCCTGTATCCCCGGCACCATCGACAACTTTTCGAAGAAAAACCGCTCATACGCCTCAATGTCCGCCGTGACGATCCGCAGCAAAAAATCCACCGACCCCATCAGCACATAACACTCCAGCACTTCGGGAAAACCGCGGATCGCCTCAGTGAACTCAGTGAAGTTCGAACGCCCGTGCGCATTGAGTTTGATCTCGGCAAAGATCTGCGTGTTCAGGCCGATCTTCTTGCGGTCCAGCAGCGTCACCTGCCCACGAATGATTCCCTCCTCCTTCATCCGCTGAATCCGCCGCCAGCAGGGCGACTGCGACAGCCCCACCTGTTCGGCGATCTGAGCGCTGGAGAGCGAAGCGTCCTCTTGCAGCAACGCGAGAATCTTGCGGTCGTAGCCATCGAGCTCGCTTTGCATAGAAAAACCTTCAATCGTTCGTTATTCGAATTACACGATTCGATAAATCGCCAATAAGCCCAATCATAGATAAGAAATGCCCGGCACCGAATGTAAAAATTCCTCCATTGAATTTGGAGCCCGACCATGCCGCCTCTCGAAGCCGTCTACACCCCGCCCACCCGCGCCGATGTCTGGAACGCCAGCAACGCCCACTGCCGCGTTCATTACCAACTGCTGGCGGAGGCCGAGCCGGATCTGCTGTGCCGAGCGCTCAATCTGTTTGCCTTGCAGTTCTTGACGCCGCAACAGGTGAACGTGCAGCGCCAGGAGGATTTGCTGTCGATCGACATCGTCATGGACGGTCTCAGTTGGCACCGCGCCCAAGTGATTGCGGAAAAATTACGCAACCTGATCAGCGTCTGTTCGGTCGAGTTGCAAACGGCTGATGTGATGTGGGATCAACCGGCCCAGGCAGCGGGCTGAAAAATCCCGACACGGCTTCGTCGGGTAGTGGCCCAACGGTCGAGGGCTGCGCGACTATCCTTTGCGGACTGTTGTTCATGAGGAGCCCGCATGTCCGTTCAACTTGCCATTCAGGACCGCTGGCTGGATCTCAATGATTTGCTGCGCGAACTGGTCGCCCAAGGTTTCATCAGCCAGGACTCGGCCGAGCACGCGCTCAATGCCCGCCGCCGCCACGCCGCCAATGGCCAGATGCACCCGCTGGAATTCATAGCCAGCCAACACCTCGACGATCTCAGCCGTCCCGGCAAACACCTGGACCTGGAAAGCCTGACCCTGTGGCTGTCGCAGCAAGCCGGCCAGCCTTATTTGCGCATTGATCCACTGAAGATCAACGTCGCGGCCATCACGCCGTTGATGTCCTACGCCTTTGCCCAGCGCCACAAGATTCTCGCGGTATCGATCGACCGCGACGCGGTGACCGTGGCCAGCGCCCAGCCCTACGTCAGCGGCTGGGAAGCCGACCTGACCCACGTGTTGAAGTTGCCGATCAAACGGGTCGTGGCCAACCCGGTGGACATCCAGCGCTTGAGCGTCGAGTTCTTTCGTCTGGCCAAATCGGTCAGCGGTGCGACCGCTGCCGATCAGCAAACCAGCACGTTGGGCAACTTCGAACAACTGCTCAACCTCGGCGCCAGCGACCAGGAGCCGGACGCCAATGACGCGCACATCGTCAACATCGTCGATTGGCTGTTTCAGTACGCCTTCCAGCAACGCGCCAGCGATATCCACATCGAACCCCGGCGCGAACAAGGCACGGTGCGTTTTCGCATCGATGGCGTGTTGCACAACGTCTATCAATTCCCGCCCCAGGTGACCATGGCCATTGTCAGTCGCCTGAAAAGCCTCGGGCGGATGAACGTCGCGGAAAAGCGCAAACCCCAGGACGGCCGGGTGAAAACCAAGACCCCGGACGGCGGCGAAGTCGAACTGCGGCTGTCGACCTTGCCAACGGCATTTGGCGAAAAAATGGTCATGCGAATTTTCGACCCGGAAGTGCTGCTCAAGGATTTCGATCAGTTGGGCTTTTCCGCTGAAGACCTGCGCCGCTGGCAGGACATGACTCGTCAGCCCAACGGCATCATTCTGGTCACCGGGCCGACGGGTTCCGGCAAGACCACCACGCTGTACACCACCCTGAAGAAACTGGCGACGCCGGAGGTCAACCTCTGCACCATCGAAGACCCGATTGAAATGGTCGAGCCCGCATTCAACCAGATGCAGGTCCAGCACAACATCGAACTGACCTTCGCCGCTGGCGTGCGCGCGTTGATGCGACAAGACCCGGACATCATCATGATCGGCGAGATTCGCGACCTCGAAACCGCCGAGATGGCGATTCAGGCGGCGCTCACCGGTCACTTGGTGCTCTCGACGCTGCACACCAACGACGCGCCGAGCGCGATCAGTCGCCTGCTGGAACTCGGCGTGCCGCATTACCTGATCAAAGCCACGGTGCTCGGCGTCATGGCCCAGCGCCTGGTGCGTACCTTGTGCCCCCATTGCAAGGCACCACTGACACTGGGCGAAGAGGATTGGCAGACCCTGACCAAACCCTGGCAAGCCCCGCTGCCGACCAACGCGCAACGCGCCATCGGTTGCCTGGAGTGTCGCGACACCGGCTATCACGGCCGCGCCGGGGTCTACGAAATCATGCAGCTGACGGACGGCGTCAAAGCGTTGATCAATCCGGACACCGACCTGCTGGCGATCCGGCGTCAGGCGTTCAAGGAGGGCATGCGCAGCTTGCGACTATCAGGCGCTCAGAAGGTGGCGGCAGGGCTGACCACGATCGAAGAGGTGCTGCGCGTGACGCCGCAGAGCGAGCAAAAGTAGGCACGGGTGTATGGAACTGGATGGGGGGATGGCTATCCAAGGCCGTGTAGTTAACCCAGTGGAGTCACCCATCATGCGTTTCAAACTTGCTGTCGCCACCGTCGCGCTGCTGTCCCTTCCAGTCGGTTCCGCGATGGCCGATAGCTTTTGGACTAACGTCCTTTCGTCGGGCGCGACCACCGGCTCGACTTACCTGACGTTCAAGGATCACAAGCTGATCGTCGCGGCCCAGGACGATGCCGGTAGTTTTGTTGCCAGTGACGGCGGCATTCGCGGCCCTTACCTGGAAGCGGCGATGCAGAAAGTCCGCGCCGACAACCCGGGCCTGCAGGCGACGGACATGGAACTGGCGAATGCGATTCTGGCGAAGAACGCCGTCGCTTCGAAGTAAGTCTATCGATACAAAAATGCCGCTCATATGAGCGGCATTTTTTTGCCCAAACACAAATCCCCCCTGTAGGAGTGAATTCGGGATCTCAGCGGTAATCGTCGACAGGCACACAGGCGCAGAACAGATTCCGGTCGCCGTAAACGTTATCCACCCGATTCACCACCGGCCAGTATTTGTGCTGTCGGGTGTGCGCATCCGGCGTCACCGCTTGCTCGATGCTGTACGACCGCTCCCACACTCCGGTGATGTCCGCCAAAGTATGTGGCGAACGCTTCAGCGGATTGTCCTCGGCTGGCCAGTTGCCGTTTTCCACCTCGCTGATTTCCGCACGGATGCTCAGCATCGCTCCGATAAACCGGTCCAGTTCGGCTTTTGATTCACTTTCGGTCGGCTCGACCATCAACGTCCCCGGCACGGGAAACGACATGGTGGGCGCATGGAAACCGTAATCCATCAAACGCTTGGCAACGTCTTCTTCACTGATGCCGGTCAGCGCCTTCAGTGGCCGCAGATCCAGGATACATTCGTGAGCCACCCGCCCGTTGCGCCCGGTGTAGAGCACCGGGAACGCACCGGACAAATGCTGCGCCAGGTAATTCGCGGCGAGGATTGCCACTTCGCTGGCGTCTGCCAGTTGCGGCCCCATCATCGCGATGTACATCCAGCTGATCGGCAAAATGCTCGCACTGCCCCAGGGCGCCGCGCTCACTGCGCCGTTCTGCGGCAACGGCCCGTCGATGGGTACCACCGGGTGATTGGCCACGAACGGCGCCAGGTGCGCCCGCACACCAATCGGCCCCATGCCCGGCCCACCGCCGCCATGGGGAATGCAGAAGGTCTTGTGCAGGTTCATGTGAGACACATCGGCGCCAATGTCCGCCGGGCGAGCCAAGCCGACTTGCGCGTTGAGGTTAGCGCCATCCATGTACACCTGACCGCCGTGGCTGTGGATAACTTCACACATCTCGCTGATGCCTTCCTCGTAGACACCATGGGTCGATGGATACGTCGCCATCAGGCACGCGAGTTTGTCCCCCGCCTCCGAGGCTTTTTGCTTGAGGTCATCCAGATCAACGTTGCCGGCTTCGTCGCACTCGACAATCACCACGCGCATCCCGGCCATTTGCGCCGAGGCCGGGTTGGTGCCGTGGGCCGAGGACGGAATCAGGCAGACGTCCCGCGCCCCTTGGTGACGGCTCTCGTGGTATTTGCGGATCGCCAGCAACCCGGCGTATTCGCCCTGGGCGCCGGAGTTGGGTTGCATGCAAATCGCATCGAAACCGGTGATCGCGCAGAGCCAGCGTTCCAGCTCTTCGATCATCAGCGAATACCCCACGGCCTGCTCCTTCGGCACGAACGGGTGCAGGTTGGCGAACTGCGGCCAGGTGATCGGGATCATCTCGCTGGTGGCGTTGAGCTTCATGGTGCAGGAGCCCAGCGGGATCATCGACTGGTTGAGGGCGAGGTCCTTGTTCTCCAGTTGCTTGAGGTAACGCAGCATCTCGGTTTCGCTGTGGTGCGCATTGAACACCGGATGACGCAGATAAGGCGAGGCGCGCAGCAGCCCGTCAGGAATGCCGGACGCCAGCGTTTCGGCGTCCAGATCGTCGACATTCAAACCATGATCGGCGCCAAGGAACACATCGAACAACTTGGCGACGGTGGTCTCGTCTGAGGTTTCATCGAGGCTCAACCCTAACTGTCCTCGCCCCAGAATCCGCACATTGATCTGCGCCGCCCGAGCACTTTCGATGATCGCGGTCTGGGTGCCGCCAACCTCCAGGGTCAGGGTGTCGAAGAAATGCCTGTTGAGACGGCTGACGCCGTGCCGCTCAAGGCCGGCAGCGAGGATGCAGGTCAAGCGATGCACACGCTGGGCAATGCGCTTGAGCCCTTCAGGTCCGTGGTACACCGCGTAGAAACTGGCGATGTTGGCCAGCAACACCTGAGCAGTGCAAATGTTCGAATTGGCCTTCTCCCGGCGGATATGTTGCTCGCGGGTTTGCAGGGCCATGCGCAAGGCAACATTGCCGCGAGCATCCTTGGACACGCCGATGATCCGCCCGGGAATCGCCCGTTTGTATTCATCGCGACTGGCAAAAAATGCCGCGTGCGGCCCGCCGTAGCCCATGGGCACACCAAAACGCTGGGATGAGCCGAACACCACATCGGCGCCCAACTCTCCCGGCGGAGTCAGCAGCAGCAAACTCAGCAAATCAGTGGCAACACACGCCAGGGCTTGCTGCGCGTGCAGGTGATCGATCAACGGCCGCAGATCGTGGATCTCGCCATGGGTGTCGGGGTATTGCAGCAGGGCACCGAACACCTGGTGCTGTTTCAAGTTATCCACAGTGTCGATGATCAGCTCGAAACCGAAGCCTTCGGCGCGGGTCTGCACCACCGAAATGGTCTGCGGATGGCAGTTCTGGTCGACGAAGAACAGATTGCTTTTGGACTTGGCGACTCGCTTGGCCAGCGCCATCGCTTCTGCGGCGGCGGTGGCTTCATCCAGCAAGGACGCGTTGGCCAGTTCCAGGCCGGTGAGGTCGATGGTCAGTTGCTGGAAGTTCAGCAGCGCTTCGAGCCGGCCCTGGGCAATCTCTGGCTGATAAGGCGTGTACGCGGTGTACCAACCGGGGTTTTCCAGGACGTTACGCACAATCACGGTCGGGGTGAGGGTGCCGTGGTAGCCCATGCCGATCAGGCTGGTCCAGACCTGGTTTTGCTCGGCGTAACCGCGCAACTTGGCGAGCGCGGCTTGTTCATCGAGGGCGGGCGGCAGGTCGAGCGCGCGGTTCAGGCGAATACCCGGCGGCACCGTCTGCTCGATCAATTCGACCCGGCTGCCGAGGCCGAGGCTGTCAAGCATGGCCTGCTGCTCGACGGCATCGGGCCCGAGGTGGCGGCGCAGAAAGGCATTGGGGTCGCGTAACTGGCTCAAGGACGGCAACTGGGACATGACGGGCTCTCTCTTGACTGGCGCTCAACGTCGATGCAACACGGTCAAACCAGCATAGCAGTCGATATCCGGGCGGATGGCTTGGCGCCGACGACCATTGCAGACATCATGCTCGGCATCTGCCAAATGTCCGCTGATCAGGTGCCTGAATTTATGAGCCCACTGCCTTTCCTGCCGTTTTC
Organism: Pseudomonas sp. S2_B07; assembly: GCF_054668435.1. Lineage (NCBI taxonomy): Bacteria > Pseudomonadati > Pseudomonadota > Gammaproteobacteria > Pseudomonadales > Pseudomonadaceae > Pseudomonas > Pseudomonas sp. S2_B07. The sequence goes on along the minus strand of NZ_CP162769.1, from coordinate 3,911,044 downwards.
CAAACCCACCATCGATGAAGCGACGATTGCCGCGGTCGGCGACGTGTTGCGCTCGGGCTGGATTACCAGCGGCCCCAAGGTCCAGGCCTTTGAACAACAACTCTCGGCATTTTTTGGCGGGCGCCCGGTGCTCACGTTCAATTCCGGCACCTGCACCATGGAAATCGCCCTGCGCATTGCCGGGATCGGACCGGGCGATGAAGTGATCACCACGCCGATCTCCTGGGTGGCCACCGCCAACGTCATTCTCGAAGTCGGCGCCACCCCGGTGTTTGCCGATATCGACCCGGTCACCCGCAACATCGACCTGGCTCAACTCGAAGCCGCCATCACCCCGCGTACCAAAGCGATCCTGCCGGTATTTCTCGCCGGACTGCCGGTGGACATGACGCGCCTTTACGCACTGGCCAAGCAGTACAACCTGCGGGTGCTGGAAGACGCGGCCCAGGCGCTGGGCTCCAGCTGGAACGGCCAGCGCATCGGCTCGACCGGCGACTTCGTGTCCTTCAGTTTCCAGGCGAACAAGAACGTCACCTCGTCAGAGGGCGGCTGCCTGGTGCTGAACAATGATGAGGAAGTGCGACTGGCGCAGAAGTACCGTTTGCAGGGCGTGACCCGCAGCGGCTTCGATGGTTTGGATGTCGATGTGCTGGGCGGCAAGTTCAACATGACCGACGTCGCGGCGGCCATCGGCCTTGGGCAATTTGCTCACATCGAAGCCATCACGGCCCATCGCCGTGAACTGGCCCGGCACTATTTCGCGTGTTTTGGTGAGGTTTTCGAGGCGCAATACGGGGCTCAACTGCCCCCGGCGGATTTCGAGAACAGCAACTGGCATTTGTTCCAGCTGGTGTTGCCGGAGCGCGGGGATGGCCTGCCGGCACGGGCGACGTTCATGGAGCAGATGCAGGCGTTGGGCGTCGGTATCGGCTATCACTACCCGCCGATTCACTTGCTGAGCCTTTACCGCGAGCGCGGTTTCAAGGAGGGCATGTTCCCGGTCGCCGAGCGGGTCGGCCGCTTGATTGTCTCGTTGCCGATGTTCACGGCGATGAGCAAAGCGGATGTCGAGCGTTCGGTGGCGGCGGTCAAGGCTGTTCTAAAGCCTTAAACACCTGTGGGAGCGAGCTTGCTCGCTCCCACAGCGATTTCGCAGAGCGGGGACTATTCGCCGATCGCAGCCTTGTAGCCGGCGGCGTCGAGCAGTTTTTCCAGGTCCGCGGTGTTGCTGGGCTTGAGCTTGAAGATCCACGCGCTGTACGGGGCGGAGTTGAGCGATTCCGGAGTTGCGCTCAGTTCTCCGTTGACCGCAATCACTTCACCGGCAATCGGGGAGTAGATGTCGGAGGCGGCTTTCACCGATTCAACAACGCCTGCCTGATCTCCAGCCGCAAACTTGTTGCCCACTTCGGTCAGCTCAACGAACACCACGTCACCCAGCGCTTCCTGCGCGTGATCGCTAATGCCCACGGTGACGGTGCCGTCGGCTTCCAGGCGGGCCCATTCGTGACTTTCGGCAAAACGCAGGTCGGCAGGAATATCGCTCATGTTCTGTGTCCTCAAGAAAAATGTCAGCGGTTTTAGTCCGCCAAAAAAGGTTAGATCAAGGTTTTGCCATGGCGTACGAAGGTCGGCTTGACCACTCGGACCGGGTACCACTTGCCACGGATTTCCACTTCTGCGCGGTCGGCAGTTGCCATCGGCACGCGCGCCAGTGCTATCGACTTGCTAAGCGTAGGAGAGAAACTACCACTGGTGATCTCCCCTTCGCCAACATTGGCGATGCGGACCACTTGATGAGCGCGCAAAACCCCTCGCTCCTCAAGGACCAGTCCCACCAGTTTGTGCTGTACGCCGCCGGCCCGTTCGGCCTCTAGGGCGGTGCGCCCGATGAACTGGCGAGAGGCCGGTTCCCAGGCAATGCTCCAGGCCATATTGGACGCCAGTGGCGATACATCTTGATGAATGTCCTGACCGTACAGGTTCATGCCGGCTTCGACCCGCAAGGTATCCCGCGCCCCAAGGCCGATGGGGGAAATGCCCGCGCCGACCAGATCGTTGAAAAAACCCGGTGCCTGATCAGCCGGTAGAACGATTTCCAATCCATCTTCGCCGGTGTAACCGGTACGGGCGATGAACCAGTCACCTTCCGGCTGGCCTTCGAAGGGCTTGAGCAGCTGAATCAGATTGCTGCGGGCCTGGGAGACCAGTTCGCAGATTTTTTGACGGGCATGCGGGCCTTGAATCGCCAGCATCGCCAGCTCTGCACGCTCGTTGAGCTGAACATCGAAGCCGTCGAGGTGAGCCTGCATCCAGGCGAGGTCTTGATTGCGGGTGGAGGCGTTGACCACCAGGCGATAACCGTCGTCGAGGCGATAGACGATCATGTCGTCGACGATGCCGCCGCGCTCATTGAGCATGGTGCTGTAAAGAGCACGGCCGGGGCTGTGCAGGCGCTCGACATCATTGGCCAGCAAGTGCTGGAGCCAGGCCTTGGCCTGGGGGCCGCTGATATCGATCACGGTCATGTGGGATACATCGAAAACCCCGCAATCGCGGCGCACCTGGTGGTGTTCCTCGACCTGCGAGCCGTAATGCAGAGGCATATCCCAACCGCCAAAATCGACCATCTTCGCGCCGAGGGCGAGATGAAGGTCATACAGAGGCGTACGCTGTCCCATGGGTTTCTCCTTCCGGGCGTGGCGAAGGTGCGGACAGGCGCTGCACGGGGTGAAAACCTTGAACTAGAAGGCTTTCAGCCGATTTCAGCTACCGGGTCTGTCAGACGGACCGCACCGAATGCCGCGCATTGTAGCCGCAAGGTGTAGGACTGGCACCTAGCTGTTTCGATGCGCCGAACGTCGAATCAATCCGATGACCGGTAACAGGCCGACCAAAACAAGCGTCAGTGCCGGCAAAGACGCCCTCGCCCACTCCCCTTCGCTGGTCATTTCAAAGATCCGCACGGCCAGCGTGTCCCAGCCAAACGGGCGCATCAGCAGGGTTGCGGGCATTTCCTTGAGCACATCGACGAACACCAGCAACGCGGCGCTCAACGTGCCCGGCAACAACAACGGCAGATACACCTTGAAAAACAGTCGTGGCCCACTGACGCCAAGGCTACGTGCTGCTTCGGGCAAAGATGGCCGTATACGCGCCAGGCTGCTTTCCAGTGGCCCGTATGCCACCGCAATGAAACGCACCAGATAGGCCAGCAACAACGCCGAGAGACTGCCCAGCAGCAAAGGCTTGCCAGCGCCGCCTAGCCAGCCGGACAGCGGGATGACCAGCTCGCGATCCAGGTAACTGAACGCCAGCATGATCGACACCGCCAATACCGAACCCGGCAAGGCATAGCCCAGGTTGGCCAGGCCAATGCCGGAGCGGATCGTTCGGGTCGGTGCGAGGCGCCGGGCAAACGCCAACACCAAGGCAACGCTGACCGTGATCAGCGCCGCCATGCCGCCCAGGTACAAGGTGTGAAGAATCAGTCCGGTGTAACGCTCATCCAGATCGAAACGCCCGCGCAGCCAAAACCACACCAGCAGTTGCAGCATCGGGATGACGAACGCACAGGCAAACACCAGGCCGCACCAGCTCATCGCCGCCAGCGCCTTGAAGCCACGCAGGTGATACAGCGCCTTGACCCGCGGCCGTTCGTTGCTCGCCCGGCTGGCCCCACGAGCACGACGTTCGCCGTACAGCACGACCATCACCACCAGCAGCAACAGGCTGGCCAGTTGGGCGGCGGTGGACAGGCTGAAGAACCCGTACCAGGTTTTGTAAATCGCAGTGGTGAACGTGTCGAAGTTGAACACCGACACTGCACCGAAATCCGCCAGGGTTTCCATCAACGCCAATGCCACCCCTGCGCCGATGGCCGGGCGCGCCATCGGCAAGGCCACTCGCCAGAACGCTTGCCACGGCGACTGGCCGAGCACCCGGGCGGCTTCCATCAAGCCTTTGCCCTGGGCGAGGAACGCCGTACGGGCCAGCAGATAGACGTAGGGATAGAAAACCAGCACCAGCACGACAATGACCCCGCCGGTGGAGCGCACGCCCGGCAACCTCAGGCCCGTGCCAAACCACTCGCGCATCAGGGTTTGCACGGGGCCGGCGAAATCCAGCAGGCCGACGAAGACAAACGCCAGTACGTACGCCGGAATCGCAAACGGCAGCATCAGCGCCCAGTCCAGCCAGCGCCGGCCGGGGAACTCACAGAGACTGGTCAGCCACGCGAGGCTGACGCCCAGCAGCGTGACGCCAACCCCGACGCCGACTATCAGGGTCAGGGTGTTGCCCAACAGGCGCGGCATCTGGGTGGCCCAGAGGTGGGACCAGATCTGTTGATCGATGGTTTGCCAGGACAGCAGTAAAACACTGAGGGGCAACAGGACCAGCGCAGCGATGGCGAAGACCAGGGGATACCAGCGACGTTGGGCGGGGTGGGCCAAAGGGGTTCTCTAGAAAATGTTAAATGATTGTGCCCACGCTCTGCGTGGGCACATATTTTGTGACGTTCTGCGTCACGCTTCGACGCGGATCGTCGGAAGAGGCATTCCCACGCAGGGCGTGGGAACGATCAGCAGCAATGTCAGTTCCAGCCAGCGCGATCCATCATGCGGATTGCTTCGGCCTGACGCTTGCCGGCCACTTCCACCGGCAGGGTATCGGCCACGAACTTGCCCCAAGCCGCCACTTCTTCCGAAGGCGCCACCGCCGGGTTGGCCGGGAATTCCTGGTTCACGTCGGCGAAAATCTTCTGCGCCTCAGGAGTGGTCATCCACTCCACCAGTGCCTTGGCCGCTTCCGGGTGCGGCGCGTGTTTGGTCAGGCCGATACCCGACAGGTTGACGTGCACACCGCGGTCAGCCTGGTTCGGCCAGAACAGTTTCACGCCCAAATCAGGCTTCTGCTTGTGCAGGCGACCGTAGTAGTAGGTGTTGACGATACCGACATCGCATTGACCCGCGTTGATCGCTTCCAGCACTGCGACGTCATCCGAGAACACGTCGGTGGACAGGTTGCTCACCCAACCCTTGAGGATTTTCTCGGTTTTTTCGGCGCCGTGGACTTCGATCATGGTGGCGGTCAGGGACTGGTTGTAGACCTTCTTCGCCGTGCGCAGACACAGGCGCCCTTCCCAGTTCTTGTCGGCCAGTGCTTCGTAGGTGGTCAGTTCGCCCGGCTTCACGCGATCCGTGGAGTAAGCGATGGTCCGCGCCCGCAGGCTCAGGCCGGTCCAGGCGTGGGAGGCAGCGCGGTATTGCAGCGGAATGTTGGTATCGATCACTTGGGAGGTGAATGGCTGCAGGATGCCCATTTGCTCGGCCTGCCAGAGGTTGCCGGCATCGACCGTCAGCAGCAGGTCGGCGGTGGCGTTCTCACCCTCGGCCTTGATGCGCTGCATCAGCGGCGCTTCCTTGTCGGTGATGAACTTCACCTTCACCCCGGTCTTGGCGGTGTAGGCGTCGAAAACCGGTTTGATCAGCTCGTCGATACGCGAGGAGTAAACCACCACCTCGTCAGCGGCCTGGGCGGCGGTGCTGCCAATCAGGGACAGGGCGAGTGCGGTCAGTAGACGCTTCGGCAACATGGGAGCGATCTCTCGATTGAAAAAGTGAGGCCAAATGATAAGGACTCACATTTAGCTTCTCAATCAATCAGTTCGCGGAGGCGTTACCAGATGTTGCATCGTCAGAAATCTGCGGCGAATGTGCTCGCGATGAGGCCATAAGCCTCACCCAATACCTAGGCCTTGGCCAACGCCGGCAAATCCCCGGTCAACCCAAGCGCCTCACGCACAAACAACGCCTTGGCCTCGGGCATCTGCTCAACCATCTTCAACCCGGCATTGCGTAACCAGCGCACCGGCAGCGGATCAGCCTGGAACAACCGCTCAAACCCTTCCATCGCCGCCATCAACGCCAGGTTGTGCGGCATGCGCCGGCGCTCGTAACGGCTCAGCACTTTGACATCCGCCAAGCGTTCACCGCGCTCAAACGCTTGCAGCAGTACTTCGGCCAACACGGCTGCATCGAGGAAACCAAGGTTCACGCCCTGCCCGGCCAGCGGGTGAATGGTGTGCGCCGCGTCGCCGATCAATGCCAGGCCTTCGGCCACATAACGCTTGGCGTGACGCTGACGCAGCGGCACGCACAGACGCGGGTCGGCGCTGAGCACGGTGCCGAGTCGCCCTTCAAAGGCGCGTTCGAGCTCGCGGCAAAAGCCGTCGTCGTCCAGCGCCATCAGGCGTTCGGCTTCACTCGGTGTGGTCGACCAGACGATCGAACACCAATCCTGCTGCCCATCACGCTCCAGCGGCAAAAACGCCAGCGGGCCGTTGTCGGTGAAACGCTGCCAGGCGGTCATTTGATGCGCTTTGGAGCTGCGCACACTGGTGACAATCGCGTGGTGCATATAGTCCCACTCGCGCGTCGCCATGCCGGTCAGGCGCCGAACGGCCGAGTTGGCGCCGTCCGCCGCAATCACCAACGGTGCGCGCAAGGTGCGGCCGTCCGCCAGGGTCAGCAGCCAGTCATCGCCCGAGCGACGCATCTGTTCCAGACGCGCATTGGCCAGCATCCCGAGATCGCAGTCGTGCAAACGGTCAAGCAAGGCGTCCTGAACCACTCGGTTCTCGACGATGTGCCCAAGCACATCGGCATGCACGCTGGCGGCCGAGAAATGGATCTGCCCGGTGCCGCTGCCATCCCAGACGTGCATGTCGGTGTAGGGGCTGCTGCGTCGTTTGGCAATGCCGTCCCACACGCCCAGGCGTTCGAGAATCCGCTGGCTGGCCGCCGACAAGGCGCTCACTCGCGGTTCGAACGGTGCCTGGTCATCGAAGGGTTTGACGCTCAGGGGGCTGCCGTCCAGCAACAGGACTTCCAGCCCGCTGTCCTGCAACGCCAGCGCCAAGGCGCTGCCGACCATTCCGGCCCCGACAATCAGCAGATCTGCGCGCATGTCCATGCTTTAAACCTGTCTCGCTTGCGGCTTGAGCCGCACGTAAAGGGTTTTTTCGACCCGCGCCACCAAGGTGCCGGCGCCGTCGTGAATATCGACCTGCAATTGCGGCAGGTACTTTTCGCCATCGGCCGTTTGCCGACGGATCTCGTCGAGCAAGGTCTCGTCGATGCGGAATCTGGCGAACACCGGGCCTTTGCCCGGCGAAATGAAATCGATGTCAGCGGCTTTGTCCCAGACGATGTAACGGTGCCCGAGGTTTTCCATCAGCATCAGCATGTAGAACGGGTCGACCATCGAATACAGGCTGCCACCGAACTGGGTGCCGACGTAATTGCGGTTGTACCAGCTCAGGCCCATGGACACCGTGATGTCGCGAAAGTCATCGCTGATGTGCCGCACCCGAACCCCGGCGCCCATGTACGGCGGGTAAAAGGACATGAACCAACGCATCAACCGCGCCTTGCCGAACCTGCTCGTCAGCCACTTAAGCATCGGGGCGTGTACCCAGACCCATGGCCTGCCGGGCGAACCAGCGCTTGGCCGGCGGCAGCAGATCGAGACCAAGCAGGCCGAGATTGCGGCCCAGCGACACCAGCGGCTGGGTGCTGCCGAACAATCGGGTGACCTGATCGGAGAAGCCCACCGTCAGGTTTTGATCCAGACGCTGGCGCTCGCGGTAAGCCTGCAAGGTGGCAAAGTCGCCCGGCCCGTTCTCGCTGGCCAACAAGGCCTCCGCCAAGGCTTGGGCATCACGCAGCGACAGGTTGAAACCCTGGCCGGCAATCGGGTGCAGGCTGTGAGCCGCATTGCCGAGGATCGCCAGATGTGGACGCACCTGCTCTTCCGCTTCGATCAGCGTCAGCGGGTAAAGATGACGTGCGCCAACCTGTTTCAACGTGCCGAGGCGATAACCGAACACACCCTGCAACTCGCTGAGAAAGCTCTTTTCATCCAGTGCGGCCAGCCGCTGTGCATCCATACCCAGACGGGTCCAGACCAAGGCGCAGCGGTTGTCCGGCAGCGGCAACAGCGCCATCGGGCCGTCGTCGGTGAATCGCTCGAACGCCATGCCGTTGTGTGCTTCGCTCGGCGTGATATTGGCGATCAGCGCGCTCTGGTTATACGGACGCTTCTTGATGCCGATCCCCAGTTGCTCGCGCAGGCCCGAACGGCCACCATCCGCCAGCACCGCGAGGTCGCATTCCAGGGTGGTTTCATCATTGAGGGTCAGGCGGTAGCCATCGCTCAGCGGTTCCATGCGCGTGACTTCCGCCGGGCAACGCCAGGCGACCACGTCCTTGTCCAGACCTTGCCAGAGGCATTGGCCAAGCCAGGCGTTTTCCACCACGTAACCCAACGCAGGAACGCCTTCTTCCATCGCCGACAATCGTGCGGTGGAAAAGCGTCCACGGTCAGAGACATGAATCTGCTTGATCGGCTCGGCGCGGCGGGAGATTTCCTGCCACACACCCAACCGTTGGTAAATCTGTTTGGCGCCATAGGACAGCGCCGAGGAGCGGGCGTCGTAGCTCGGCTGATAAGTATCGCCGGGAGCAAAGGGCTCGATCAGGACGATCTTCCAGCCACGCGCTTTAGCCCCGGCCTGCAATGCCAAGGCGAGACTGGCGCCGACCAGGCCGCCACCGATGATTGCCAGATTGACCCGGCTCATGCTGCTTGTGTCCGCGCTTGCGCCATCAGGGCCTCGATGTCGGCGACCGTTTTCGGCACGCCTTTGGTCAATATTTCACAACCGGTCTTGGTCACCACCACGTCGTCCTCGATGCGTACGCCAATGCCGCGCCATTTCTTCGCCACGTTCTGGTTGTCCGGGGAAATGTAGATCCCCGGCTCCACCGTCAGCGCCATGCCGACCTCCAGCACCCGCCATTCACCGCCGACCTTGTACTCGCCGACGTCATGCACATCCATCCCCAGCCAGTGGCCGGCGCGGTGCATGTAAAACGCTTTGTAGGCTTCGCTGGCGATCAGTTCGTCGACGTCACCCTGCAACAGGCCGAGCTTCACCAGCCCGGTGGTAATCACCCGGACCGTGGCTTCGTGCGCCTGATTCCAGTGTTTGTTCGGGGCGATTTCGGCGAAGGCGGCTTCTTGCGAGGCCAGTACCAACTCGTAGATCGCTTTCTGTTCCGGCGAATACTTGCCATTGACCGGCCAGGTGCGGGTGATGTCGCTGGCGTAGCAGTCGATCTCGCAACCGGCGTCGATCAGCACCAGGTCTCCGTCCTTGAGCACCGCGTCATTCTGCTGGTAATGCAGGATGCAGCTGTTGCGCCCGGCGGCGACAATTGAACCGTAGGCCGGCATTTTCGCGCCGCCCTTGCGGAACTCGTAATCGAGTTCGGCTTCGAGGCTGAACTCGTGCAGCCCCACGCGGCTGGCCTGCATCGCGCGGATGTGCGCCTGGGCGGAAATCCGTGCGGCTTCGCGCATCACCTTCACTTCTGCCGCCGATTTATACAGGCGCATGTCGTGAAGCAGATGATCCAGGGCAACAAATTCGTTCGGCGGCTGGGCACCGAGGTGCGCTTTAGAGCGGATCACGTTGATCCAGTCCATCAGGTGCCGGTCGAATTCGGGGTTGCTGCCCATGGCCGAATACACCCGGTCGCGCCCTTCGATCAGGCCCGGCAGGATGTCGTCGATGTCGGTGATGGGGAAAGCGTCGTCGGCGCCAAAGTCGCGGATCGCGCCTTCCTGGCCGGCGCGCAAACCATCCCACAGCTCTCGTTCGGCGTTGCGCTCACGGCAGAACAGGATGTATTCGCCGTGGGCACGCCCCGGCATCAACACGAGGACCGCTTGAGGCTCGGGAAAGCCGCTCAGGTACTGGAAATCGCTGTCCTGGCGATAGACGTGCTCGACGTCGCGGTTGCGGATGGCGACCGCGGCGGCGGGCAGGATCGCGATGCTGTTGGGTTCCATCTGCGCCATCAGGGCCTTGCGGCGACGGCTGTATTCCGATTTCGGGATATGAATCATGGGCAGATGGCTTTTCCTGGCACGCGATTAATGCAACGACGGTTTGGCGGCTGGCGGCACGTCCGCTTTCTTGGTTTCGGAGAACAGCAGCAGCGGCGCGACGCGCAGGTATTCCATGACTTCCATGTAATCGGTTTCGCCGTCTTCGGACTCTTCCAGGGCATCTTGCACCTGAGAAATGGCCGCCAGGTCCTGCAATACTTCGGTGGCTTCAGTGCTGAGTGTGCTGCTGTCCCGGCAGTTCAAGCCGAAACCGCTGAGGAAGCCCTGGCACCACTCACCCAGTGCGACGGCACGGTCAGTCAGGGGGGCGTCATCGGTCGGCAGCAGCAGAACAACGGTCACGTCGTCGCCGGTCAGCTCGCCCTTGACCATCTCCTGCAAGCCGATCAGGGCATTGCGGACATTGTCCTGCGGTTCGCTTTCCAGCAGTTCGGCGGCATCGATCAACCACTCCTCGGCATTGAAGCCGGCACCGGCGCAACTGCGGCCGAGCAACAGGCCATGCAGTTCGGCAGGCGAGACGTTATGACCGCTGGAGGTCAGCAGTGTGGCGAAGGCTTGGTACGGGGAATTCTGAATGGTCATGGGCAGCTAGGCGCCAGACGGCGCTATGTCTAGAATGAAGGCCTTGTATCCTACATCGACAGACTCGCCAAGACTATTAAAGGCTGTCCGCCAGCTACCCCCATCAAGCACACATTCAGTGGACACAATGGAAGACACCGACCTGCAAGCGCTGATGGCCAGACTCGAACTGCTAATTAGTCGAGTCGAGCAACTAAAGAGCCAAAACGGACTCTTACTAGCTCAGGAAAAGACCTGGCGCGAGGAACGCGCGCACCTCATTGAAAAAAACGAAATCGCCCGGCGTAAGGTTGAATCGATGATTTCGCGCCTCAAGGCCCTGGAGCAAGACTCATGAGTTCAAGCAATAGCGTTACCGTGCAGATCCTCGACAAAGAATATTCGATCATCTGCCCCCAGGAAGAACGCAGCAATCTGGTGAGCGCCGCCCGCTACCTGGATGGCAAAATGCGCGAAATTCGCAGCAGCGGCAAAGTCATCGGTGCCGACCGCATTGCCGTCATGGCCGCGCTGAATATCACGCACGACTTGTTGCACAAGGAAGAACGCCCGGATGTACAGGCCAGCGGCTCGACTCGCGAACAGGTTCGCGACCTGCTGGACCGCGTCGATCTGGTGCTCGCCACCGATCCGGACGTCACCAAGGGCTGAAACACGAAACCGCTTGGGGTATACTCGCTTCACTCCCTGGGGTGCTTGCCAGTTGACCACGTCCCTGAGCCGATTCGCACTACCCTGGAGGCTGCACGTTGGGCTGGTGTGCATGTCCGCTAGACGGAAAGCCTTAAAGCCTACTGCATCTTCCACCTTGAACTTTCGGGTTCAAGGGCTAAGTCAGCAGCGGTTCATCCGGGGAGCCTGATTTCAGTCCGATGCCGGTTTAAATACCGGCATCGGCTTTTTTACGGGTACGCTTTACGTATTCGTCCTGTCGAAGCCTGAATCCATGACCGAACCTGCGCTGCTGCCCCGCCCGCAACTTCGACGCATGCTGCGCAAGGCCCGTCGCGCACTGACACCCAGTCAACAGCGCCAGGCTGCTCGCGGGCTGTACAAGCAATTGGCCCAACAGCCGTTGTTTCGCCGCGCCAAGCACATCTCCCTGTACCTGCCAACCGACGGTGAAATCGACCCGCGCATCCTGCTGCGTGCCGCTCAACGCCGGGGCAAGGCCACGTATCTGCCGGTGCTCAGTGCCTGGCCGCGCACCAAAATGGTCTTCCAGCGCATTCGCCCCGGCGAAAAACTCAAACCCAACCGCTTTCGAATTCTCGAACCCCGGCACAACCTCGCCCGACAACGTAAAGTCTGGGCACTGGATCTGGTGCTGTTGCCGCTGGTGGGGTTTGACGATGTCGGCGGGCGTCTGGGCATGGGCGGCGGCTTCTACGATCGAAGCCTGGCGTACCTGGCCCGCCGCAAAACCTGGCGCAAGCCGACGCTGCTGGGGCTGGCCCATGAATGTCAGAAAGTCGAACGATTGGCTCAGGCGAGCTGGGATGTGCCGTTGCAAGGCACGGTGACAGACAAGGCGTGGTATTTCGCAGGGTAGACGCCACTGCGATCAGCGGCGTCCAAAAGACAGGTTTAGCGCTTGAACGCCGATGGCTGCTGTTGCTGCTGCGCGATTTCGATCGGCGCATCGGTCTTGTTATTCCACAGGCTTTGGGCATAACCGGTGGTTACGACGCCAAGGCCGAACAAAATAACCAAAATCCATAGTAAATCCGGTTTGCGTTTCATCGATTGCCCCCCAAAGGCACATCAACACGATGACAGCAGCGGTTCCGTTTCAGGTGTAGGCCGTGCAGCAGCGTCAAGCTTAGAAGGCCGGCATTTTGCGACAACGTGAACTGACACGCAAACGCTGGCGTCAACCGACTGTCGGTTTGTCATAAAATTGCCTGACAACCTGTCCACTCACCTCGCAAGGAGCAAAATCCATGGCCTATTGGCTGATGAAGTCCGAGCCCGACGAACTCTCGATCAAAGGTCTGGAGAAACTTGGCCGAGCGCGCTGGGACGGGGTTCGTAACTATCAGGCGCGTAATTTTTTGCGCGCCATGGCGGTCGGTGACGCGTTTTTCTTCTATCACTCCAGCTGCCCGGAGCCGGGAATTGCCGGCATTGGAAAAATTGTCGAAGCGGCGTATCCGGACCCGACGGCGCTGGAGCCGGAGAGTCATTACTACGATCCAAAGGCCAGCGCCGAGAAAAACGCCTGGAGCGCAATTGATGTCGAGCATGTCGAGACGTTTGCCAAGGTGTTGAAGCTGGATTATTTGAAGCAGCAAGCGGCGTTGGCCGAGATGCCACTGGTGCAGAAGGGGTCGAGATTGTCGGTGATGCCGGTGACGGCCGAGCAATGGGCAGCGGTACTCGATTTACGTTAAATCGGGCAGAACCACCCGGTCATCCTCTTTTCTGCGCTCAATAGCGTTAGGCTTGGCCCTCAGTTGACTGGTATCAACTCGCCCCGGCGTTCGATCAACCAGACTAGGACGCAACAGCCGCAGGATGCCCGCATGTCTACGCACAGTCGCTCTTCAATATTGTTTGCCAGTGCTTTAGTGATACTGCTGCTGGGCGCCGGGGGCTTTGGCTACTGGAAGTCGATGCATGACCGCTTGCCCGAAGGCTTGTATGTCGGCAATGGCCGCCTCGAAGCCACCGAAGTACAGATCGCCAGCAAAACACCCGGGCGACTGGCCGAAGTACTCGTCGATGAAGGCGACAAGGTCAGCAAAGGCCAACTGCTGGCCCGCATGGACACCCGTACCCTTGAAGCCCAACGCAACCAGGCCGAAGCCGAAGTATTGCGCGCCCGGGAGAACCTCACCGCCGCACAAGCCAACGTGCAATTACGCCTGAGCGAGCAACTGCTCGCCCAACAGGAACTCAGTCGTTCCGAGACGCTGTTCAAACACGGTTTCGTGAGCGGTCAGATCATCGATCAGCAGCAGGCGCGTATTGGCACGGGCAATGCCGCCGTTGCAGCGGCCCGCGCACAAGAGTCTGCGGTCGGTGCTGCCATTGGCGCTGCGCAAGCGCAAGTCGCGCAGTTGAACAGTGAAATCGACGACAGCAGTTTGCGAGCCCCTATCGACGGAGTGATCCAGCTGCGCATGGCCGAACCGGGCGAAGTGCTCGGTGCGGGCGGACGCGTATTAGTGCTGATCGACCCGAACGATCAATACATGAACCTCTACCTGCCGACCTCCGTGACCGGACGCCTGGCGGTGGGCGATGAAGCGCGAATTTTGCTTGATGCCCTGCCCGACCGCCCGCTGCCGGCGAAGGTCAGCTTTGTCGCGGCCAAGTCGCAGTTCACCCCCAAAGAAGTCGAGACCCGCGATGAGCGGCAAAAACTCGTGTTTCGGGTCAAGTTACGTTTGACTGATCCCGGGGCCATGCCCCAGGCCAAACCCGGCATGCCCGGCGCCGGTTATGTGCGCACCGCCCCTGTTGGCTGGCCGGCTAATCTGCAATGACCAGCCTGGCGGTTCAAGCTTGCGCAATCGAACATCGTTACGGCACATATCAGGCGCTGAATGACATCACATTCAGCCTGCCCGCCGGAACCCGGTGTGGGTTGATTGGTCCCGATGGGGCCGGCAAATCGAGTCTGCTGGGACTGATCGCCGGCGTGAAAAAGCTGCAGCAAGGGCAACTGAATGTACTCGACGGGGCGATCCAGGACCGCCGCCATCGCAACACCCTCTACGCGCGTATTGCCTTCATGCCCCAAGGCCTGGGCGGCAACCTTTACCCTGAGTTGTCGATCAGCGAGAACATTCAGTTTTTCGCCACCTTGTTTGGGCTGTCAAAAGCCGAATGCAATCAGCGTATGCACAATCTGTTACTGGCCACCGACCTGTTGCACTTCGCCGATCGACCGGCAGGCAAATTGTCCGGTGGCATGAAACAGAAGCTGGGCCTGTGTTGTGCGCTGATCCATGAACCGGACCTGTTGATCCTCGATGAACCGACAACCGGCGTCGATCCGTTATCCCGTCGGCGGTTCTGGGAGCTGGTTGACGATGTGCGGCGCCAGCGTCCACAACTGACGTTATTGGTCGCCACCGCCTATATGGAGGAAGCCGAGCAGTTCGAACATTGCCTGATGCTTGATGGCGGCAAGCTGATTGCCACTGGGTTGACCAAGGAATTACGGGCTGTAACAACGAGCGGCAAACTCGACGAAGCCTTCACCCATTATCAGGGCGACGGCAGCCATGACCCGCAGCCTCTGGTGATTCCACCGGGAACCGGCACCGCCACCGATATCGCCATCGAGGCCCACGATCTGACCCTGCGCTTCGGCGACTTCACTGCCGTAGACAAGGTCAGCTTCGCCATCGGTCGTGGCGAAATCTTTGGCTTCCTCGGGTCCAACGGCTGCGGCAAAACCACCACAATGAAAGTCCTGACCGGGCTGATACCGGCCAGCGAAGGCAGCGCCACGCTGCTGGGCAATCCGGTGGATGCCAAGGATTTGGCCACCCGCAAACGCGTCGGGTTCATGTCGCAGAGCTTTTCGCTGTATGGCGAACTCAGTGTGCGGCAGAACCTGGAGCTGCATGCACGGCTGTTCGATTTGCCTAAAGTCGACAGCGCACAACGCATCGAAGAGCTGATCCAGCGTTTCAATCTGGGCAGCGTGTGCGAACAGCAGTCCGCAGCATTGCCATTGGGCTTGCGCCAACGCCTGTCCCTGGCGGTAGCGGTGCTGCATCGGCCGGAAGTCTTGATTCTCGACGAACCGACCTCCGGTGTAGACCCGGCGGCACGGGACGATTTTTGGCGACTACTGATCGAGTTGTCCCGAGAGCAAGGTGTGACCATCTTCCTCTCTACCCATTTCATGAACGAAGCCCAACGCTGCGATCGCATCTCGTTGATGCATGCCGGCAAGGTACTGGCTTGCGATACACCGGCAGCCCTTCAACAACAATTCAAAGGTGAGACGCTGGAAGCTGCGTTCGTCACCTGCCTGGAGCAAGCCCAAGGCACCTGCGAACCACCCAAACCGGCAGAGCCTGCAAATGCGCCTGTCACGCCGGCCACGCCGGCCACGCCCCTGAAGGATCGCGGTTTCAGTCCCGGCCGCCTGATGGCGGTGGCCAGTCGTGAGGGCAAGGAACTGCTGCGCGACAAAGTGCGGATGGCGTTTGCCCTGCTCGGGGCCATCTTCATGATGGTGATCTTCGGTTATGGCATTTCCCTGGACGTCGAGAAGCTCGCGTTCGCTGTCTACGATCAGGATCAGACACCACAGAGTCGCGCGTACCTGGAGGCCTTCCGCGGCTCTCGGTACTTCGACGAGCAAGCGCCCATCCAGGACGCCAAAGAACTGCATCGTCGCCTTCAGCGCTCTGAAATCAAACTGGCACTTGAGGTGCCTCCCGGTTTTGGCCGGGATCTGTACGCCGGACGCCAACCTGCCGTGGCGGCCTGGCTCGATGGCGGTATGCCGTTTCGCGCCGAGACGAGCCGCAACTACGTCGAGGCGGTGCACCAGGCCAATATCGAACAACTGGCCGAACAAAGCAGCCCGGCGTTGAGCCGGCCAGCTGCCGCTCGACTGGAAACCCGCTTCCGCTACAACCAGGACGTGGTCAGCGTCAACGCCATCGGGCCCGGCGTCATGGCGCTGATTCTGGCGTTCATCCCGGCCATGCTCACGGCGCTGGGCATCGTGCGGGAGAAAGAACTGGGTTCGATCACCAACTTCTACGCCACACCGCTGACTCGACTCGAGTTCCTGTTGGGCAAACAGGCGCCCTATCTGGCAGTCAGCCTGATCAACCTTGCAGTGCTGGTCGCGATGAACCGATGGCTGTTTGGTGTGCCGTTCAAGGGCAGTTTCCTGACCCTGGCCTTCGGCGGGCTGCTCTATGTATTGGCGACAACCAGCATGGGTTTGTTGATTTCGGCCTTCACCCGAACCCAGATCGCCGCCATCCTCGGCACCATGATCATTACCAGCCTGCCCACCATCCAGTTTTCCGGCCTGATCGTGCCTCGTTCCTCCCTCGAAGGCGCTGCCGCCACAATGGGGATGCTGTTTCCGGCCGGGCACTTCCTTGATATCGCTGTAGGCACTTTCACGAAGGCTCTGGATATACGCCAGCTTTGGCCGCAATGCCTGGCGCTGTGCGGATTCTTCCTCGGGTTCACCGGGCTCAGCCTGGTCATGCTGAAAAAGCAGGAGGCCTGATGCACAAGTTTGCGCACATTCTGCGCCTGGGTCTCAAGGAACTGACAAGCCTGCGACACGACAGCGTGCTGCTGCTGTTTCTTTTTTACGCCTTTACGGTGGCGATCTACATGCCGGCTGCGGGCTCGGTAATTGGCGTACATAACGCCAGCGTGGCAATCGTGGATGAAGATCACAGCCTTGTGTCGCGACAACTGGCGCAGGCGCTGCAACCTCCGGAATTCCAACGGCCGGTCTTGTTGCCGTACGGGCAACTGGACCAGGTCATGGACAGTGGCAAGTACACATTTGTCATCAATGTGCCGGCAAACTTTCAGACCGACCTGCTGGCCGGTCGTCAGCCTGCCGTGCAAGTCAATGTCGACGCCACCGCCATGAGCCAGGCATTCATGGGCGCGGGGTATATAGGGCGAATTTTCCAGCGCGAGTTGTTGACCTACAGCGGTCAAAGCGATGTGGCGAGCAAAGCGCCCGTAATGTTGACCACCCGCTCCCTGTTCAACAGCAATCTGGAAGGCGGCTGGTTTCTGGCGGTGATTCAAATCGTCAACAACATCACGATCCTCGCCATCATTCTGACCGGCACAGCACTGCTGCGTGAACGGGAACACGGCACCCTCGACCACCTGTTGGTGCTACCGCTGACGGCGCTGGAAATCATGCTGGCGAAAATATGGAGCAACATGCTGGTGGTGGTGCTGTGCACCTGGCTGTCGCTTGAGGTGATAGTCAAAGGCGCGCTCGGTGTGCCGCTGGCCGGCTCCCTGAGTTTGTTTTTGCTGGTGACGGCGGTCTATCTGTTCGCCAGTACCGCACTGGGGATCTTTCTCGCCACCCTGGCTCGCTCGACGCCGCAATTCGGACTGCTGGCCATTCCGGTGATTATCCCGATGTTGCTGTTATCCGGCGGCAGCACACCGCTGGACAGCATGCCGCAATGGCTGCAATGGGTGATGCAGGGCTCGCCATCAACGCATTTTGTCAGCCTGAGCGCCGCCATTTTGTTTCGCGACGCCGGGTTGAGCGTGGTCTGGCCGGACTTGCTCGCGCTCACTGCCATAGGGATGCTGTTCTTTGCGATAGCGCTGATGCGGTTTCGCAAGAGTCTCGCGTCCTGAGGGGCCGAGTCGCCCCCTTCGTGAGCAAGCCCGCACACATTGGAGATGTGGCGTTCACAAAACCAATGTGAGAACGAACCTGCTCCGGGCGGCGTTCCGACGATGAGGCCAGCCCGGACAACGAATGACTTATTGAATGATGAGGTTGTTGAACAACAAATCTTCAACCACCGGCTTGCCGGTTTCGTCGTTCATCACTTGCTGAGTCTGCTTCAGGGCTTCCTGGCGCAGTTTTTCCTTGGCTTCGACGTTGCTCATCGTCTCGGCAGTCTGCTGTGCAAACAACGCCACCAGCTGATTGCGGATCAACGGTTCGTTGGCCTTCACCGCTTTGGTGGCGTCATCACCGGTCACGCGCAAGGCCACATCAGCCTTGTAGACCTTGAGCTTGGGCGTACCGTCCAGCCCGTAGTTACCCACGAACGGCGGGCTCAGGGTGATGTAATTGACCTTCGGAGCTTCACCTTCTTTGGCTTCTTCGGCCATCGCTGCCACAGGCAGAGACAGGGCCAGCAACAACATGATCCACGCTTTCACAATTCGCTCCTTATCCGGTTTGCGGCCTAGCATAACGACCCGCCGCTCAAGCACAAGCTTATGGCTGACTATCAGGGTCGGGCATGCTCGTTGACCCATCGACTCACACACCTACACTTATCGGCCATCACTCCCAAAGGAATAGCCCTGATGAAAGCCGTGCTGTGCAAAGCCTTCGGCCCTGCCGAATCGCTGGTGCTGGAAGACGTCGCCAGTCCTGTTGCGAAAAAGAATGAAATCCTGCTGGACGTGCACGCCGCCGGGGTGAATTTCCCGGACACGCTGATCATCGAGGGCAAATACCAGTTCAAACCGCCCTTCCCGTTTTCGCCGGGCGGTGAAGCGGCCGGCGTGGTCAGCGCGGTGGGCGAAAAGGTCAGCCACCTCAAGGTCGGCGATCGCGTCATGGCCCTGACTGGCTGGGGCAGCTTTGCCGAACAGGTCGCCGTGCCAGGCTACAACGTGCTGCCTATTCCATCCTCGATGGATTTCAACACCGCGGCCGCCTTCAGCATGACCTACGGCACGTCGATGCACGCGCTCAAGCAACGGGCAAACCTGCAACCGGGCGAAACTTTGCTGGTTCTCGGCGCTTCCGGCGGCGTAGGCCTGGCCGCCGTGGAAATCGGCAAAGCCATGGGCGCCCGCGTGATTGCCGCCGCCAGCAGCGCTGAAAAACTTGCCGTGGCCAAGGCGGCCGGTGCTGACGAACTGATCAACTACAGCGAAACCAGCCTCAAGGACGAGATCAAGCGCCTGACCGATGGCCAGGGCGCCGACGTGATCTACGACCCGGTCGGCGGCGACCTGTTTGACCAGGCCGTGCGCGCCATCGCCTGGAACGGCCGCCTGTTGGTGGTCGGTTTCGCCAGCGGACGCATTCCGGAATTCCCGGTCAACCTCGCGCTGCTCAAAGGTGCGGCCGTGGTGGGTGTGTTCTGGGGTTCGTTTGCCCAGCGCCAGCCGCAAGACAACGCGGCGAACTTCCAGCAACTGTTTGGCTGGTTTGCCGAGGGCAAGTTGAAACCGTTGGTGTCGCAGGTGTATCCGCTGAGCAATGCGGCGCAGGCGATCAATGATCTCGGCCAGCGCAAGGCGGTCGGGAAAGTCGTGGTTCAGGTTCGCTGAGCCGGAACATGCGGTCTGGAGTGTCCAGACCGCATTTTTATTGGCCGGGACTAAAGCAACGTCCGAACGTCCTCCGGCAGCAAGCTCACATACCTGCGCATCGGACTCGCCCGGCATTCCCTGACGATTCTAAATGCCTTTCCTGCAGAACGCCGCGACGTCCCATTCCACCGCAGGACATTTCTCAAAGCCTCGTCCTACCCCGGACTGAAATGGTCGTTAGAGCCTGCAAAAGACATTTCCCACACCGCCCTTCACTTATACCTGTGCGACATGTTCATAAAGGAACACTCGATTGCCCACATTTCCGCTGTTTTGCTAATGCGAACCGGTGCTATTTTCGGTAACGAAACTGTAACATTCGCATCCGCAGTCAAAACAAGAAATCTGGAGCTCTTGAATGTTTGCTTTCTTTCGCCCTGCCGCACATCAGGCTCCATTGCCTGACGAACAAATCGATGACACGTACAAACGCCTTCGCTGGCAGATCTTTGCCGGGATATTCATTGGCTATGCGGGTTACTACCTGCTGCGCAAGAACTTCACCCTGGCGTTTCCGGACCTGATTGCCCAAGGCTACACAAAGGGTCAACTGGGCGTGGCCATGTCGGCGATTGCCATCGCCTACGGCCTGTCCAAGTTTTTGATGGGTATCGTGTCCGACCGCTCCAACCCGCGTTACTTCCTGCCCTTCGGCCTGGTGGTCTCCGCCGGGGTCATGTTCGTGTTCGGTTTCGCACCTTGGGCAACGTCCAGCGTGACCATGATGTTCATCCTGTTGTTCATCAACGGCTGGGCACAAGGCATGGGTTGGCCGCCAAGTGGCCGGACCATGGTGCACTGGTGGTCGCAGAAAGAACGCGGTCAAGTGGTGTCGGTGTGGAACACCGCGCATAACGTGGGCGGCGGTTTGATCGGTCCGTTGGCGATCCTCGGCATGGGCTGGTTCAACGACTGGCACAGCAAGTTCTATGTACCCGCCGCCGTGGCGCTGCTGGTCGCCGTGTTTGCCTTCATTGTGATGCGCGATACACCGCAATCGACCGGCCTGCCGCCGATCGAGAAATACAAAAACGATTACCCCGACGGCTACGACGCCAGCCACGAAGAAGAATTCAGCGCCAAGGACATCTTCGTCAAATACGTGCTGCGCAACAAAATGCTCTGGTTCATCGCCCTGGCCAACGTTTTCGTCTACCTGCTGCGCTACGGCATCCTCGACTGGGCGCCGACCTACCTCAAAGAGGTCAAGCACTTCGACTTCGACAAGACCTCGTGGGCTTACTTCCTGTACGAGTGGGCCGGTATTCCGGGCACGCTGCTGTGCGGCTGGATGTCGGACAAGATCTTCCGTGGCAACCGTGGCCTGACCGGCATGGTGTTCATGGCGTTGGTGACCGTCGCGACGATCGTGTACTGGCTGAACCCGCCCGGTAACCCGATGATCGACATGATCTCGCTGTTCGCCATCGGCTTCCTGATCTACGGCCCGGTGATGCTGGTCGGCTTGCAAGCGCTGGAACTGGTGCCGAAGAAAGCTGCCGGTACTGCCGCGGGCTTTACCGGTCTGTTCGGTTACCTGGGTGGTTCAGTCGCGGCCAGTGCCTTGATGGGCTACACCGTGGACTATTTTGGCTGGGATGGCGGCTTCATTCTGCTGGTGGTGGCCTGCCTGCTGGCGATGGCGTTCCTGGCGCCCACGCTGGGCCACAAGAACGTCGCCAGTCAGACCCGCGAAGCGATCGCCTGATCGGATTTTGATTTGCAGCGTTTGAGTCGCGCCTCCAGATTTCGGTCCGGCATGGCGTGGCTACGCAGGGCGTGGGCGGTCTGCTCGACATAATCGCGAGTGGTGCCGTAGCGCCCGCAAGCGTTTTCAAACACCTGGCTCAGCACGTGATCCGGCAAGTTGCCGGCATAGCTGGGCAGGTGGCGCTCCAATACAAACCCCAATGCCTGAACCTGGCTTCCGTCTTCAAGACGGCAGTTGAGCCAGTGTGGGCGATAGGACGGGAATGGCATTTCACGTTGCCACAGCGCATAAAGTGAGGCTTCAAGTTGTTCTTCGGGCAAGCGATAAGCGAAGCCGCTGCAAGAACCGCCACGATCCAGACCAAACACCAGGCCTGGCACTTCGGGCGTGCCGCGATGTTCGTGGGACCACAGGTACAAACCGCGATGGTAACCATGCACCTGGCCGCGCTTGCGTTCTACCGCGGCGCATTCAGGACGCCAGATCAGCGAACCGTAAGCGAACAACCAGACCGGCCCGCCCTTGTGGCGCGCCATGGTTGACTGCATGGAGCAGAGTAATTGTTCGTGCGTGAGTTGCGGCCCCAGATCGAGCCGCGGAGGGTAAGCCAGATTCAAAAAAGCAGATTCAACGGCATTCATGGCAATGGAGTTTCGGCCCTGCGAGTATTGCAAAATGTAAGCAACATTAACGTTATAGAACATATAGCAGTAATGGTGAAACGAAAAGTGCTAAAGGACGTATGCCCAATAAACAACAGAAGGGTTCAGGAACTGTTCATATACCCTAAGGTAATCTTGGCAATATTCTAAATACCAGAATGAAATATACATAAGCCATAGGCTCGATCAGATAGAACGCTACTGCCAGACTCCTCCTACATCCTCTTCTGATTTTCCGCCTGCTCGTACGCTGACGGCTATCACAAGAGACTGAATGATGAAAAAACCGTGGATTTACGGACTACTGGCAATGCTCTTGGCGCCGCTTTCACTGGCTGCCGAGACACCCCCCAAGGACACCGGCTCCTGGTATCTGCAGACCAGTGTTTACACCAAACACTATTCGCCCGACCCCGAGCACAATAACAATCAGGACCTGATTGGCCTTGAACGTGAGGCCCCGTCAGGCTGGGTGTTGGGCGGCGCCACTTTTCGCAACTCGTTCAGCCAGCGGTCTTATTACGCCTATGTGGGCAAACGATACGAGAGCGCCAACTATCCGGTGTATATAAAACTTACCGGTGGTCTCCTGGAGGGTTACAGCGGCAAGTATCAGGACAAGATCCCATTGAATCACTTCGGGGTGGCGCCGGTGATCATCCCCTCACTCGGCGCGCATTACGGACCGCTGGCGGCCGAACTGGTGTTGCTCGGCTTCAACGCCGCCATGGTGACGACTGGCGTGCGCTTCTGACACGCCACAATGGCCTAGGATCTTGGCGCATACGCAAACACATCCGCACGCATTTGATGAGCATCCATCCCGGCTTCCACCAACGCATCCAGCGTGCCGTAGACCATGGCCGGTGAGCCGCTGGCGTAGACATGCAAGGCTTTGAGGTCCGGGAAATCCTCACACACCGCCTCATGCAGCATCCCGCAGCGCCCCTGCCAACCGCACTGATCACTGACGACCCTGTGCAGGAACAGATTGGGCAGCTTCAACCATTCATCCCAATGCTCGATCTCGTAAAAGTCTTCAGGACGACGCACGCCCCAGTACAGGTGCACCGGGTGCTTGAAGCCGCTGGCGCGGCAGTGTTCGATCAGACTGTGGATCTGGCCCATGCCCGTGCCAGCGGCGATCAGTACCAACGGGCCATCCGGCAATTCCGCGAGATGGGTATCGCCGAAGGGCAGTTCGACTCGCACCATCCGATTGCGTTGCAGCTGCTCGATCAGGCTCAGCGCACTGCTTTCGCGTGCCAGCACATGAATTTCCAGATCGCGCCCGCCATGGGGAGCCGAGGCCAGCGAGAACGCGGACTTTTCGCCATTCTCACGTTCGATCATCAAATACTGACCTGCGTGATAGCGCGGTGGCTTGCCGGCCGGCGCGCGCAGACGCACACGCCAGGTATCGCCGCCGACGTCCCTGCATTCAATGACCTGACACGACACGCTGCGCACCGGCAGTTCTCCCAGCGCAAGCACGCCATCCCACAGCAAAATGCAGTCTTCCAGCGGCTCTGCTATGCAAGTGTAGAACTCGCCATGGTCGTGCACATTGCCGCTTTGTTCGACCCGCCCTTCCACCAGCAACGCCGCGCACACGTGGCAATTGCCGTTGCGGCAGCTTTGCGGGCATTCATAGCCCAGGCGCCGCGCACCATCGAGAATCCGCTCGCCGGGCAGAATATCCAGCACCGCTCCGGAGGGCTGCAAGGTTACACGCATCAATCTATTCCTAACTGATTCCAGATGGCATCGATCCGTTGGGTCACGGCGTCGTCCTTGACGATCACCCGGCCCCACTCGCGAGTGGTTTCGCCCGGCCATTTATGCGTGGCATCCAGGCCCATTTTCGAGCCCAGGCCTGAGACCGGCGAGGCGAAGTCGAGGTAGTCGATCGGCGTGTTGTCGATCATCACCGTGTCGCGCTTGGGGTCCATGCGCGTGGTGATGGCCCAGATCACGTCGTTCCAGTCCCGCGCGTTGATGTCGTCATCGGTGACGATAACGAACTTGGTGTACATGAACTGTCGCAAAAACGACCAGACACCGAGCATTACCCGCTTGGCGTGCCCCGGATACGACTTCTTCATGGTCACGATGGCCATGCGGTACGAGCAGCCTTCGGGTGGCAGGTAGAAATCGGTGATTTCCGGGAACTGTTTCTGCAGGATCGGCACGAACACTTCGTTCAGCGCCACGCCGAGAATCGCCGGCTCATCCGGCGGACGGCCGGTGTAGGTGCTGTGATAGATCGGCTTGATCCGGTGGGTGATGCGCTCGACGGTGAACACCGGGAAGCTGTCGACTTCGTTGTAATAACCGGTGTGGTCGCCGTACGGGCCTTCATCGGCCATTTCGCCCGGATGGATCACGCCTTCGAGGATGATCTCGGCAGTCGCCGGAACTTGCAGGTCGTTGCCACGGCACTTCACCAGCTCGGTTCGGTTGCCGCGCAGCAGACCGGCGAAGGCGTATTCGGAGAGGCTGTCCGGCACCGGCGTCACGGCACCGAGGATGGTCGCCGGGTCAGCGCCCAACGCCACAGACACCGGGAACGGCTGGCCGGGATGCTTTTCACACCATTCGCGGTAATCCAGCGCGCCGCCACGGTGGCTCAACCAGCGCATGATGACCTTGTTGCGGCCAATCACTTGCTGACGGTAGATGCCGAGGTTCTGGCGGTCCTTGTTCGGACCTTTGGTGACGGTCAGGCCCCAGGTGATCAGCGGACCGACGTCGCCCGGCCAGCAGGTTTGCACGGGGAGCATCGCCAGATCGACGTCGTCGCCTTCGATGACCACTTCCTGGCACACCGCGTCTTTGACGACTTTCGGCGCCATGGCGATGATCTTGCGGAAGATCGGCAACTTTGACCAGGCGTCTTTCAGCCCTTTCGGCGGCTCGGGCTCCTTGAGGAACGCCAGCAGCTTGCCGATTTCGCGCAGCTCGCTGACCGCCTCGGCGCCCATGCCCATGGCGACCCGCTCGGGGGTGCCGAACAGGTTGCCGAGCACCGGAATGTCGTAGCCGGTCGGGTTCTCGAACAGCAGCGCCGGGCCTTTGGCCCGCAGTGTGCGATCACAGACTTCGGTCATCTCCAGCACTGGAGAGACGGGGATCTGGATGCGTTTCAACTCTCCGCGCTGCTCAAGCTGCTGCACGAAATCCCGAAGGTCCTTGAATTTCATTGACGATGGCACCCCTAAAATAGGCGTACATCCTACCTGCTCTGCCGTCCGCTGGCAGCTTATCGCTGATTACCTGACCGCATTTGAGTTGCCATTGCCGAGTGTTGCCCGGGCTTGCAAGCGCCTGAACAACGGCTCAAGTGCCGGCGCGATGAAGCGAGCCCCGACCTCGGACAGGTGATTGTCGTCGGTGTACAGCGAATGACCGTCGAGTTCGGCGCGGCAAAGACCTTCGTCATTACACAGCAGCGGTGCCGGATCGACCACGGTCACGCCCGGATTGGTGGCCGCTATTTGCGCGAACAACTGGCTGATGAAAGCCTGACGCTTGAAGTGCTCGGTCACCGGCAACCCAACGTCATCGGTTGGACGATGCAACATCGCCAGGCGGCTGAGGCGGTAAGGCGGACTGAACTGTTGCAGCGGCGCCTCCTTGACCAGCCAGACGCGATGCCCGCCATTGCGCAGTTGCCGGACGGTTGCCTGCAACCCTTCGGCCAGGCGTTGCTCGGCGATCGCCCGGTCATAACGGCCGCTGGAATCGCGCAGCACAAACCCGAGGTCGCCTTTCACATCGCCATAGAGGTACAGGCTCCAGCGTGCGACCAGCACGACATCGCCCACCGATTGTGGCTTCAAGGCCCGCTCGACCCGACGGTTGAAGCGGGCACACTGTGGCTCGTGTTCCAGCCCTTCAACCGGAATGCAGCCAGGGGAACTGGCGAGTATCACGCTGACCCCGTGTTTTTGCGCGCCGTCGTCGAATACCGGAATCAACGCCGTGGCATGACTGTCGCCCCAGACCAGCGCTTTTGATGCGGTCGGCGTGGACGTCCCGTAATGACAAAACAGCTTTTCGTCAGGGGTTTGGTCGTTGGCCAGGCAGCGCATCAGTTCCGGGCGCCATTCTTTCCCTTTGGCGTATTGCAGGGCCTGGTCGGGCAGGCGCACGGGCAAACCATCGGTCCAGCGCAACGTCTGTCCGGCCAGCCCCAGCACCAGCACACCACACGCCGCCGCGAGCAGAATCTGCCGACGCCCCGCCAACAATCGCCGCTCGCGCAACGGCGTTTCGACGAACCGCCACGACAGATAACCCAACACCAGACTGAGCAGAATCAACCCCGAAATATCGAACGGGCCTGGCTCATCGACACTGGCATAGCTGGCAAAGACAAATACCGGCCAGTGCCACAGGTACCAGGAATAGGAAATCAGCCCGAGCCCGACCAACACACGGCTGGCGAGCAAGGCACCGACCAGCGTTTGCCGATGACCGTTGGCCCAGATCAACGCCACCACACCCAGCGTCGGCAGCAACGCGGCTGCGCCTGGGAACGGTGTGCTTTTGTCATAGCAGAACACGGCCAGCAGAATCAGAGCGGAGCCGGCCAGGCTCACCACTTGCGCGCCCGTAGAGGTCAGACGCCAACCGGTTCTTGGCGCAACCGCCAACATGGCACCGGCCAACAACTCCCAGGCGCGCATCGGCAGCAGGAAAAAGGCTTTCTCGGGATGATGTGCCACGGCCCAGACGCTGAGCCCGAACGACACCAGCAACACGCCGAACAGCGCCAGTCGCCAATGCTTGAGGCGACTCGACAGCACCGTCAGCAGCAGCGGGAAGACAATATAGAACTGCTCTTCAACCGCCAGCGACCACGTGTGCAACAACGGCTTGAGGTCGGAAGCGACATCAAAATAACCGTCCTGACGCATAAACAGGAGGTTGGAAACGAACATCACCTGGTAACGCACCGAGCGGCCAAGCTCTTCGTAATCCTTGGGCGCCATCAGAAACCAGCCCACCGCCAGCACCGCGAGAATCATCACGAACAGCGCCGGCAGGATCCGCCGCGCACGACGTGCCCAGAAATCCACAAAGCTGAAGCGCCCGGCCTGGCGCTGATTCCAGATGATCGAGGTGATGAGATAGCCGGAAATCACAAAGAATATGTCGACACCGACGAAGCCGCCGGTGAAGCCAGGAACACCAAAATGGAACAGCACCACCGCAATCACCGCGATTGCGCGCAAGCCGTCGATGTCCCTTCGGTAAGCAAGTGTGCTCATAAACAGGAATGCCAGTCAGTTGAAGTTGTTTGGGTCGCAGGCCCAATTCGCTTCTGTACTGACAAATCGCAGTCGCAAACCTCCCTTTTTTTTGCAAAAAAAATGGCGCCCCGAAGGACGCCATTTTTTAGCGGTTAAAAAAACCGTTTTACTTACGCTTCATCGACAAGAAGAACTCGTCGTTGGTCTTGGTCGTTTTCAGCTTGTCGACCAGGAACTCGATGGCAGCGATTTCGTCCATCGGGTGCAGCAGCTTGCGCAGGATCCACATGCGCTGCAACTCGTCGTCGGCCGTCAGCAACTCTTCGCGGCGGGTGCCGGAACGGTTGATGTTGATAGCCGGGAAGACGCGTTTTTCAGCGATACGACGGTCCAGAGGCAGTTCCATGTTGCCGGTGCCTTTGAATTCTTCGTAGATCACTTCGTCCATCTTCGAGCCGGTTTCAACCAGCGCGGTGGCGATGATGGTCAGCGAACCGCCTTCTTCGATGTTCCGCGCGGCGCCGAAGAAACGTTTCGGTTTCTCCAGGGCGTGGGCATCGACACCACCGGTGAGCACTTTGCCGGAGCTCGGGATCACGGTGTTGTAGGCGCGAGCCAGACGGGTGATGGAGTCGAGCAGGATCACCACGTCTTTCTTGTGTTCGACCAGGCGCTTGGCCTTCTCGATCACCATTTCGGCAACCTGCACGTGGCGGGTTGGCGGCTCATCGAACGTCGAGGCAACCACTTCGCCGCGCACGGTGCGCTGCATTTCGGTTACTTCTTCCGGACGTTCGTCGATCAGCAGCACGATCAGGTGAACTTCAGGATTGTTACGGGCGATGTTCGCTGCGATGTTCTGCAGCATGATGGTTTTACCGGCTTTCGGCGGTGCAACGATCAGACCGCGCTGGCCTTTGCCGATCGGGGCGCACAGGTCGATGACACGACCGGTCAGGTCTTCGGTGGAACCGTTGCCGGCTTCCATCTTCATGCGCACAGTCGGGAACAGCGGGGTCAGGTTCTCGAAGAGAATCTTGTTTTTCGCGTTCTCGGGACGATCGTAGTTGATCGTGTCGACCTTGAGCAGCGCGAAATAACGCTCGCCTTCCTTTGGAGGGCGGATCTTGCCAACGATGGTGTCACCGGTGCGCAAGTTGAAACGGCGGATCTGGCTCGGCGAGACGTAGATATCGTCCGGGCCGGCGAGATAGGAAGCGTCAGCGGAGCGCAGGAAGCCGAAGCCGTCCTGGAGAATCTCCAGCACGCCATCACCGGAGATTTCCTCGCCGCTTTTAGCGTGCTTTTTGAGCAGGGAGAAAATCACGTCCTGCTTGCGCGAACGGGCCATATTTTCTATGCCCATCTGTTCGGCCAATTCGAGCAGTTCGGTAATCGGCTTTTGCTTGAGTTCAGTCAGATTCATATAGGAATGACGTAATCATTTATGGAGGGGGGAAATTAAGCTTTTGGCTTAATGAGGCCGCGCCGCAGAGAAGGCGACAGGATCGCGTACTTATTCGAAAAGGAGTGCGTCGGCGACGGCTAGCAGGGGGCAATGGAGAAACCAGTGCGGGGCCGAATGTACCACCTGAGTTTCGGAGCGTCTAGCCCTGAATAACGAAAAGGCCCCGCAATGTGCGGGGCCTTTTTGATGACGCTTTGATCAACGCTTAGATGTTGGCGTCGAGGAAGGCAGCCAGTTGCGACTTGGACAGTGCGCCGACCTTGGTCGCTTCAACGTTGCCGTTCTTGAACAGCATCAGCGTCGGGATACCACGCACGCCATGCTTGGCCGGGGTTTCCTGGTTTTCGTCGATGTTCAGCTTGGCAACGGTCAGCTTGCCTTTGTAGGTTTCAGCAATCTCGTCCAGAACAGGAGCGATCATTTTGCATGGGCCGCACCATTCAGCCCAGTAGTCGACCAGTACAGCGCCTTCGGCCTTGAGTACGTCGGCCTCGAAGCTAGCGTCGCTAACGTGTTTGATAAGATCGCTGCTCATGGAAGTCTCCAGGTTGTAAGCAAAAAAACGTGGCCCATCATAGCCGCCCTTCCCTCGTTCAGGAAGGTGCAGATGATTGAGTCTCGCTATGGTGGTCCATGAGTTTGGGTATAGCTCAAGTCATGAGGTGGCGGGAGCGACGAAGGCAATACCTGTACGCAGCGCCGCGTTTCGTACATGTTCGTGCATCGCCTTCTGCGCAGCGCCAGAGGCCCGTCGAGTCAGCGCGCGGAGAATTTTGCGATGCTCTTGCCAGGTTTCCATGGCCCGCTCAGCCCGGATGAACGGTAGCTTCTGACTCTCCAGAAAGATCTCGGCGCTGGCGGTCAGGATGCTCAGCATCGCCTGATTGCCGCTGGCCAGCAGGATGCGCCGGTGAAACTCGAAATCCAGCCGCGCCGCCGCCTCGAAGTCGCCGGCCTTCAATTCCCGGCGCATGGCTGCGACATTGTCTTCCAGCGCATCGAGCTCTTGTGTGCTCAAGGTAATGGCCGCCAAACCGGCGGCAAACCCCTCAAGGGCATAACGCAACTGGAAGATATCCAGTGGTGAGGCCTGGGCAGCGAACGGCCAGCTCACCGCCGCCTCGTCACCCGACAGGTCCACCGGCGCCTGCACGAACACACCTTTGCCTGGCTGGATACTGATCACGCCCAGCGCACTCAGCGACGACAACGCCTCACGCAATGACGCGCGACTGACCCCCAACTGCACCGCCAGGTCCCGTTGCGAGGGCAAGGCATCGCCTGGCCCGAAGCCTTGCTCGGTGATCAGTTTGCGGATGGCCTGCAGGGCCACTTCAGGAACGGCGCGGGAGATCGAATTCATGGTTTTTCAAACAAGCCAGGCCAATGAGTGCTCAGTTGTAAAGCTAATCGCGACGCCCGGCAAGTCGTGCCCCATGGGGGTTCGGCCGTTTCCGGCGGTGCGCTATCGGGGTGCGAAACACAAGTTGACTGTTCAGACCAGTAAGACCGATCGACGCCAGTAAACCCGCGGCCTGCGCCCCCTGAAACCGACTCTTGGCATGGCCCGTGCTCTGTCGATCCGCAGCATTCACTTTTCGCCGATCCGGAGATTTGCCATGACCCAGCGTTACAGCGCCCTCCTTGCCGCCCTGTTTGCCAGCCTGATGCTGAGCCAGGCGCCCGCCCACGCCGACGGTCTGGAGGATGTGGTCAAACGCGGCATTCTCAAAGTCGCCGTGCCACAGGACTTCCCGCCATTCGGCTCGGTCGGCCCGGACATGAAACCGCGCGGCCTGGACATCGATACCGCAAAACTGCTGGCCGATGAGCTCAAGGTCAAACTCGAACTGACCCCGGTCAACAGCACTAACCGTATCCCGTTCCTGACCACCGGCAAGGTGGACCTGGTGATCTCCAGCCTCGGCAAGAACCCCGAGCGCGAGAAAGTCATCGACTTCTCCAGCGCCTACGCGCCGTTCTACCTCGCCGTGTTCGGTCCGCCAGACGCTGATATCAAAAGCCTGGACGACCTCAAGGGTAAAACCGTCAGCGTCACCCGTGGCGCCATCGAAGACATCGAACTGACCAAGGTGGCCCCCGAAGGCGTGACCATCAAGCGCTTCGAAGACAACAACTCGACCATCGCCGCCTACCTCGCCGGCCAGGTTGACCTGATCGCCAGCGGCAACGTGGTGATGGTGGCGATCAGCGAGAAAAGCCCGAAACGTGTGCCCGCATTGAAAGTGAAGCTCAAGGATTCGCCGGTCTACGTGGGTGTGAACAAGAACGAGCCGGCGCTGTTGGGCAAGGTCAACCAGATCCTCGCCACCGCCAGGACGGATGGCGCACTGGAGAAAAACTCCCGGACCTGGCTGAAAGAACCGTTGCCGGCCGATCTCTGATTTTCGCCAAGGAGACTGAGCATGGCTTATCAGTTCGACTTTCTGCCGGTGGTGCAAAACACCGACCTGTTGCTGCGCGGTGCGCTGTTCACCCTTGAGTTGACGGCCATTGGCGCTGTGCTCGGCGTCAGTCTGGGCATCGTCGGCGCGCTGGTACGGGCGTGGAATATTCGCCCGTTCTCGACGATTTTCGGGGTTTACGTCGAGCTGATCCGCAACACCCCGTTTCTGGTGCAGTTGTTTTTCATCTTTTTCGGATTGCCCTCCCTGGGTGTGCAGATTTCTGAATGGCAGGCCGCCGTGCTGGCGATGGTGATCAACCTGGGCGCCTATTCCACCGAGATCATCCGTGCCGGCATCCAGGCGATTCCCCGTGGGCAGCTTGAAGCCGCAGCCGCCTTGGCGATGAACCGCTTCGAAGCGTTCCGCCACGTCGTCTTGCTGCCAGCCCTGGGCAAAGTCTGGCCGGCGCTGAGCAGCCAGATCATCATCGTCATGCTGGGTTCGGCCGTCTGCTCGCAGATCGCGACAGAAGAGTTGAGTTTCGCCGCCAACTTCATTCAATCGCGCAACTTCCGCGCCTTTGAAACCTATGCCCTGACCACCCTGCTCTACCTGTGCATGGCGCTCGTGATCCGCCAGTTACTGAACTGGATCGGGCGCCGCTACATCGCCAGGAGCAGCCAATGAGTGATTTCACCTTTTGGGACGTCGTGCGCAACTTGCTCACGGGCCTGCAATGGACCCTGGCGCTGTCGCTGGTGGCATTTATCGGCGGCGGCTTGATCGGTTTGCTGATCATGGTCATGCGCATTTCGAAAAAAGCCCTGCCGCGTAACATCGCCCGCACGTACATCGAGTTGTTCCAGGGCACGCCGCTGTTGATGCAGCTGTTCCTGGTGTTCTTCGGCGTCGCCTTGGCCGGTGTGGACATTTCGCCATGGATGGCGGCGGCGCTGGCCCTGACGCTGTTCACCAGCGCCTATCTGGCGGAAATCTGGCGCGGTTGCGTCGACTCGATCCCCAACGGCCAGTGGGAAGCATCATCAAGCCTGGCGCTCAATCCGTTGGAGCAACTGCGTTACGTGATCCTGCCGCAAGCGCTGCGGATCGCCGTGGCGCCGACCGTGGGGTTTTCGGTGCAAGTGGTCAAGGGCACCGCCGTGACCTCCATCATCGGTTTCACCGAACTGACCAAGACCGGCGGCATGCTCGCCAACGCCACCTTCGAACCCTTCATGGTGTATGGCCTGGTTGCCCTCGGCTACTTCCTGCTCTGCTACCCCTTGTCCCTCAGCGCGCGCTACCTGGAAAGGAGACTGCATGCCTCTGCTTAGAATTTCCGCCCTGCATAAATATTATGGCGATCACCATGTGCTCAAAGGCATCGACCTGAGCGTCGAGGAAGGCCAGGTGGTGGCGATCATCGGCCGCAGCGGCTCGGGCAAATCCACATTGTTGCGCACATTGAACGGCCTGGAGTCGATCAACGATGGCGTGATCGAAGTCGACGGCGAATACCTCGACGCCGCCCGCGCGGACTTGCGCAGCTTGCGGCAGAAAGTCGGCATGGTGTTCCAGCAATTCAACCTGTTCCCGCACCTGACCGTGGGCGAGAACGTCATGCTCGCGCCACAGGTGGTGCAGAAAGTACCGAAAGCCAAAGCAACCGAGCTGGCGCGGCAGATGCTGGAACGTGTCGGGCTGGGCGAAAAGTTTGACGCCTTCCCTGACCGGCTGTCCGGCGGGCAGCAACAGCGGGTGGCCATTGCACGGGCGCTGGCGATGTCGCCCAAGGTGTTGCTGTGCGATGAAATTACCTCGGCACTGGACCCTGAACTGGTCAATGAAGTGCTGAGCGTGGTTCGGCAACTGGCCAGGGATGGGATGACGCTGATCATGGTCACCCACGAAATGCGCTTTGCCCGGGAGGTAGGGGACAAGTTGGTGTTCATGCATCAGGGCAAGGTGCATGAGGTGGGGGATCCGAAAGTGCTGTTTGCCAATCCGCAGACGGCGGAGCTGGCGAATTTCATAGGGACGGTGGAAGCGGCAGGCTGAAGAATATTCAGGGCCTTCGAGGCCACCTTCGCGGGCAAGCCCGCTCCCACAGGGTTCTCTGTTGGAACGCGATCATGTGCTCGACGCAAAAACCTGTGGGAGCGGGCTCGCCCGCGAAGAGGCCATCTGCAACGCCACGAATGCCCCCGCGATAAAAGATCGCAGCCTTCGGCAGCTCCTACGCGTTGGCGCCAGCCTTTGATCGTGGCACGATGTCGAGGTTATCGACCGAGACCCCCTGACCATGCCGCAATCCCAAGCCAAGAATCTGTCCCTGATCGCCGCAATCGACCTGGGCTCCAACAGCTTTCACATGGTCGTGGCCAAGGCCCAGAACGGCGAAATCCGTATTCTCGAGCGTCTCGGGGAGAAGGTTCAGCTGGCCGCCGGCATCGACGAAGAGCGCCATCTCAACGAAGAATCCATGCAACGCGGGCTCGACTGCCTCAAGCGCTTTGCCCAACTGATCAACGGCATGCCCACGGGCGCCGTGCGGATCGTCGGCACCAACGCCCTGCGCGAGGCCCGTAACCGCGCCGAATTTATCCGCCGCGCCGAAGACATCCTCGGCCATCCGGTGGAAGTCATCTCCGGCCGTGAAGAAGCGCGCCTGATTTACCTCGGCGTGTCCCACACCCTCGCCGACACCCCGGGCAAACGCCTGGTGGCCGACAT
The DNA here is from genome assembly GCF_054668435.1 of Pseudomonas sp. S2_B07. Classification (NCBI taxonomy): domain Bacteria; kingdom Pseudomonadati; phylum Pseudomonadota; class Gammaproteobacteria; order Pseudomonadales; family Pseudomonadaceae; genus Pseudomonas; species Pseudomonas sp. S2_B07. The sequence continues at coordinate 3,877,196 of NZ_CP162769.1, read as the reverse complement.
CGGCGGCGGCAGTACCGAGTTCATCATTGGCCAGCGCTTCGAGCCGCTGTTGCGCGAAAGCCTGCAAATGGGCTGCGTCAGCTACACCCAGCGCTATTTCAAGGACGGCAAGATCACCCCGGCCCGTTACGCCCAGGCGTACACCGCGGCACGGCTGGAGATCATGAGCATCGAGCACGCCCTGCACCGCCTGACCTGGGATGAAGCCATCGGCTCCTCGGGCACCATCCGCGCCATCGGCCTGGCGCTGAAGGCCGGCGGCCACGGCACGGGCGAGGTGAATGCTGAGGGCCTGGCCTGGCTCAAACGCAAACTGATCAAGCTCGGCGACGTCGAGAAAATCGACTTTGACGGTATCAAGCCCGACCGCCGGGCGATTTTCCCGGCGGGTTTGGCAATCCTCGAGGCAATTTTCGACGCCCTCGAACTTCAGCGCATGGACCACTGCGAAGGCGCCCTGCGTGAAGGCGTGCTCTATGATCTACTGGGCCGTCATCACCACGAAGACGTCCGTGAGCGCACGCTCAGCTCGCTGATGGAGCGTTATCACGTCGACCTGGAACAAGCGGCGCGGGTCGAGCGCAAGGCCCTACACGCCTTCGATCAAGTGGCCAAGGATTGGGACCTGGATGACGGTGTCTGGCGCGAACTGCTGGGCTGGGCCGCCAAGGTCCACGAAGTGGGCCTGGACATTGCTCACTATCAGTACCACAAGCATGGCGCCTACCTGATCGAGCACTCGGACCTCGCCGGGTTCTCCCGCGAGGACCAGCAAATGCTCGCACTGCTGGTGCGCGGCCACCGACGCAACATTCCCAAGGACAAATTCGCCGAGTTCGGTGATGACGGCATCAAGCTGATTCGCCTGTGCGTGCTGCTGCGCTTTGCGATCCTGTTCCATCACATCCGCGGCACCCAGCAAATGCCTCAAGTGGAACTGCACGCCAATGGCAACAGCCTGGAGGTGGTGTTCCCGGACCAATGGCTGGACGAAAACCAACTGACCCAGGCCGACTTCGCCATCGAAGCGGAATGGCTCACCCGCGTCGACATTGTCCTGAACGCCCGCTGAAAACCCGCTAAACGTAAAAAGGGCGATCCAATGGATCGCCCTTTTTTGTGCCCGCGATTCAGCGAGCGACACACCTCCCCTGTGGGTTAGCGCACCGTCAGGATCGGGCTGCCCAAACGCTCCAACAAGGTTGCCTGCGCACTGCGCGGGTTCTGGTTGCCGGTTGGCGTGTTACGGATGTAACGACCGTCAGACTGCAGGCTCCAGCTGTGCGTGTTGTCGGTGAGGTACAGCTCCAGCTCTTTCTTGACCCGCACAATCAGCTTGCGACCTTCCACCGGGAAGCAGGTCTCGACGCGCTTGTCGAGGTTGCGCTCCATCCAGTCGGCACTGGAGAGGAACATCTGCTCGTCGCCGCCATTGAGGAAGTAGAAGACCCGGGTGTGCTCCAGAAAACGGCCGATGATCGAGCGCACGTGGATGTTGTGCGAAACCCCGGCGATGCCCGGACGCAAGCAGCACATGCCGCGTACGACGAGGTCGATGCGCACGCCCGACTGGCTGGCCTTGTACAGCGCGCGGATGATCTTCGGATCGGTCAGCGAGTTGAACTTGGCGATGATGTGCGCCGGTTTGCCGTCGAGGGCGAACTGAGTCTCCCGGGCAATCATGTCGAGCATGCCCTTCTTCAGCGTGAACGGCGCATGCAGCAGCTTCTTCATGCGCAGGGTTTTGCCCATGCCGATCAGCTGGCTGAACAGTTTGCCGACGTCTTCGCACAAGGCGTCGTCGGAGGTCAGCAGGCTGTAGTCGGTGTAGAGGCGCGCGTTGCCGGCGTGATAGTTGCCTGTGCCCAAGTGCGCGTAACGGACGATTTCCCCCGCCTCGCGACGCAGGATCAGCATCATCTTGGCGTGGGTCTTGAAACCGACCACCCCGTAGATCACCACCGCACCGGCCGCTTGCAGACGGCTGGCCAGTTGCAGGTTCGACTCTTCGTCAAAGCGTGCGCGCAATTCGATCACCGCCGTGACCTCTTTGCCGTTACGCGCGGCATCCACCAGCGCATCGACGATTTCCGAGTTGGCGCCCGAACGGTACAGGGTCTGGCGCACGGCCAGAACGTGCGGGTCCTTGGCGGCCTGACGCAGCAGGTCGACCACCGGGGTAAACGATTCGAACGGGTGCAACAGCAGGATGTCCTGCTTGCTGATCACGCTGAAGATGTTCTCGCTGTTTTGCAGCAGTTTCGGGATCTGTGGCGTGAATGGCAGGTATTGCAGCTCGCGCTGGCTGTCCAGGCCGGTGATGCTGAACAGACGCGTCAGGTTCACCGGACCGTTGACCTGATACAGCTCGGACTCGCTCAGGTTGAATTGCTTGAGCAGGTAGTCCGACAGGTGTTTCGGGCAGGTATCCGCCACTTCCAGACGCACCGCGTCACCGTAGCGACGCGAGAACAACTCACCGCGCAGTGCGCGGGCCAGGTCTTCCACATCCTCGGAATCCAGCGCCAGGTCGGCGTTTCGGGTCAGACGGAACTGATAGCAGCCCTTGACCTTCATGCCCTGGAACAAGTCATCAGCGTGAGCGTGGATCATCGACGACAGGAACACATAGTTGTCGCCGGCGCCGCCGACCTCTTCCGGCACCTTGATCACTCGCGGCAGCAGGCGCGGTGCCGGGATGATCGCCAGACCGGAATCGCGACCGAAGGCGTCGATGCCTTCGAGTTCGACGATGAAGTTCAGGCTCTTGTTCACCAGCAACGGGAACGGGTGCGTCGGGTCGAGGCCGATCGGGGTGATGATCGGCGCGATCTCGTCGCGAAAATAACGGCGGACCCAGGTCTTGAGCTTGGTAGTCCAATAACGACGACGGATGAAGCGGACCTGATGTTTCTCCAGTTCCGGCAACAGAATGTCGTTGAGGATCGCGTACTGGCGGTCAACGTGACCGTGCACCAGCTCGCTGATGCGGGCCAGGGCCTGATGCGGTTGCAGGCCATCGGCGCCGGCTTGTTCACGGGCGAAGGTGATCTGCTTCTTCAGGCCGGCCACACGAATTTCGAAGAACTCGTCCAGGTTGCTGGAGAAGATCAGCAGAAATTTCAGCCGTTCCAGCAAAGGATAGGACTCATCCAGCGCCTGTTCCAGCACGCGGATGTTGAATTGCAGTTGCGAGAGCTCGCGGTGGATGTACAGGCTGCTGTCATCCAGACCGGGAATGGCAATCGCCGGCGCCGCGGCTGCGACAGCGGTTTCGGCCACCACCGCAGGCGGAGCAGGCTCCAGCTCCGGCGGGGTTTCGGCGATTTGCTCGACCAGGGGTTGAGCCTCTTTTACGGCAACTTCAGTGAGTCCTTCGGTATTCATGGAATGTTCCTGGGAGGGCTATTTCTGCTCTCGTAACAGTTGAGCGGCACGGACGGCGAAGTAAGTCAGGATGCCATCGGCGCCTGCACGTTTAAAAGCGGTCAGGGATTCGAGAATCACTCCTTCGCTCAACCAGCCATTCTGGATCGCCGCCATGTGCATGGCGTATTCGCCGCTGACTTGATAAACAAACGTCGGCACTTTGAATTCTTCTTTGACCCGGTAAAGGATGTCCAGGTACGGCATGCCTGGCTTGACCATGACCATGTCCGCGCCTTCTGACAAGTCCGCCGCCACTTCGTGCAGGGCTTCGTTGCTGTTGGCCGGGTCCATCTGATAGCTGGCCTTGTTGGCCTTGCCCAGGTTCAGCGCCGAACCGACCGCATCGCGGAACGGGCCATAGTAGGCGCTGGCGTATTTTGCCGAATAGGCCATGATCCGCACGTTGACGTGATCCGCCAGCTCCAGGGCTTCGCGGATCGCCTGGATGCGGCCGTCCATCATGTCCGAGGGGGCCACCACTTGGGCGCCGGCTTCGGCGTGGGACAGGGCCTGCCGGACCAGTGCATCGACGGTAATGTCGTTCTGCACGTAGCCTTCTTCGTCGATGATGCCGTCCTGACCGTGGGTGGTAAACGGGTCCAGGGCAACGTCGGTGATCACCCCCAGTTCCGGGAACTGTGCGCGTAAGGCGCGCGTGGCGCGTTGGGCGATACCGTTCGGGTTCCAGGCTTCGGCGGCATCCAGTGTCTTGAGCTCCGGTGGCGTGACCGGGAACAGCGCCAGCGCCGGAATCCCCAGCTCGACCCATTTGGCCGCTTCTTCCAGCAACAGGTCGATGGTCAGGCGTTCGACGCCCGGCATCGAGGCCACCGCTTCGCGACGGTTTTCACCGTCCAGGACGAACACCGGAAGGATCAGGTCGTCGACGGTCAGAACATTTTCACGGACCAGTCGACGCGAAAAATCATCACGGCGGTTGCGGCGCAGGCGGGTTGCGGGGAACAGACGGTTGGCGGGGGTAAAGCTCACGACAGACTCCTGAGCCCGCGCTTACGGGCGAGCGTGACAGTTATAAGCGGCCATTATGACGAACGTATTACAGTTATGTGCACCCCTGTGACTAGGGGGCGTTCTCAATTAGTTCCCCCCCCCGCGTTGTCGCCTTAAAGCGGGCCAGGCAAGACGCAGGCCGCTGGGAATGGTTGTTCCCTTTCCAAGGCCTGCAACGCAGCCTGGCCCGCTTTAAGGCACAACCCGAAGGGCCGGGGCTGCTGTTGTGCAGGGCTGCGTTGCTCGAAGCTTATTTGGAATGACCCAACCGCGCTTCTCGCGCCTTGACCTGCACAGCAGCAGACCCGGCGCGGTGGGGAAACTGATTGAGAACGCCCCCTATAGTCGCATTCCATTGTCGTTGTAGGAAATGTTCACGTCGAGACACATTTGGACACTTTCATGAATGTGCACGAAGGGTTAGGCTGCGCGTTCATTTCGCCAGCACCCAGACAATGCTCCAACAATTTCTGCATGACTTCGGCTACTTTGCCCTGTTTCTCGGCACGTTCTTCGAAGGCGAAACCATTCTTGTGCTCGCCGGCTTCCTCGCGTTCCGCGGATACATGGACATTAACCTGGTGGTAGTCGTGGCGTTCTTCGGCAGTTATGCCGGTGATCAGCTGTGGTACTTCCTGGGGCGCAAGCACGGGCGCAAACTGCTGGCCCGCAAGCCGCGCTGGCAGATGATGGGCGATCGGGCGCTGGAACATATCCGCAAACACCCGGACATCTGGGTGCTGAGCTTCCGCTTTGTCTACGGTTTACGCACGGTGATGCCGGTGGCCATCGGCCTGTCAGGCTATCCACCGGGACGTTATCTGCTGCTCAACGGCATTGGCGCGGCGGTCTGGGCGGCAGCCCTGGCGGCAGCGGCTTACCACTTTGGCGCCGTACTGGAAGGCATGCTCGGCAGCGTCAAGAAGTACGAACTGTGGGTGCTCGGCGCCTTGCTGGTACTGGGCCTGGGCCTGTGGCTGCGTCGGCGCTTCAAGAATGCCCGTCTGGCGAAAAAGATCTACGCCGACGAGCAAGCCCTGAAAGCCGCACGGGCTCACGCCGAAGTGCCTAAGACGCCAAACGAGTGAAGCGGTTTCTGCAGCAGTAGAGACCGATAACGCTCAGCAGACTGTAGCTGAGCAGGCCGATCCAGCCCACTGCGCTGGCCGGCCACAGCCCTGCCAACGGCGCCAGCCACACCAACGGCACGTTCGATACCAACCTCAGCAGCTCCAGCTTCAACGCCCACGGGCGATTTTCCAGGGCCACGCCCAACGTAAACAATCCCAGCGCCACCGCGCTCCAGCCGAGCACCAACGCGGCGGTTGGCAGGCTGCGCTCCAGATTCATCAAGTAGCTGCCCAGCGCGATGTAAGTGCAGAACTGTAACGCCACATACAGTTGCTGACGCCCGTCCAGCGGCACCTCGAATTTGCGGAACAGGTTCAAGTCGGGCTTGTTCATCGGGTACCTGGCCGCCACATCCGCCGGACGCCAACCGGTGCGCATGAACCAGATCCGCAGCTTGTCCCATGTGCGCTCGGCTCGCCGCGCGTCATTCCACAACTGCACATAGAACTGCACGTTGGCCCACAGCGGATTCCAGCTTGCCAACGGCGTAGTCACCCCGAAAATCACCGGTTCGTTATCGTCCTCTTCCTGGAACGAGCCAAACAGACGGTCCCAAATAATGAACACCCCGCCGTAGTTGCGATCCATGTAGAGAGCGTTCTGCGCATGGTGAGCCCGATGATTGGACGGCGACACGAAGAACCATTCGAACCAGCCGAGCTTGGGAATGTGCCTGGTATGGACCCAGAACTGATACAGCAGATTCAGCGCTGCGACGCTGACGAAGACCAGCAGCGGCACGCCGAGCACGGCCATCGGCAGGTAGAAAATCCAGCCCAGCAGGAAGCCGGTACTGGTCTGGCGCAAGGCCGTGGACAGGTTGTACTCCTCGCTCTGGTGATGCACCGAGTGCGCGGCCCAGAGGATATTGCGTTCGTGGCCCATGCGGTGCAGCCAGTAATAGCAGAAGTCGTAGAGAAAAAAGGCCAGCACCCAGACCCAGACGCTGTCGGCCGAGAGTTCGAACAGCGCCACATGCTCAAGGGCAAACCCGTAGGTCAGCAGCCCGACCCCCTTGGTCAACAAGCCCGTGGTGGTCGACAGCACACCGGTGCTCATGCTGTTGATCGCATCGGCCACGCGATAATGGCTGACTCCGCGCCAACGATCGGCCAGCAGTTCGACAGCGATCAGCACAATGAAAAACGGCACCGCATACAGAATGAAGTCCATGACGCGCCCTGATCGGAATCTTGAGGACAGATGCTAGGTGTAGCCGCCCATTTACCCTATGGCAACGAGCGACAAATTAGTGGACATTTAACGCCATGAATCTGGAGAACAACCCATGAGCAAAAAAATTGCAGTGATCCTTTCCGGCTGTGGCGTGTACGACGGCGCCGAGATCCACGAAAGCGTGATTACCCTGCTGAGACTGGACCAGCGTGGCGCACAGGTGCAGTGCTTTGCGCCGAACATCGCGCAATTGCATGTGATCAATCACCTGACCGGTGAGGAAATGCCCGAGTCGCGCAACGTATTGGTGGAATCGGCGCGGATCGCCCGGGGCAATATCAAGGACATTCGCGACGCCGACGTCGACGATTTTGATGCGTTGATCGTGCCCGGCGGATTTGGCTCGGCCAAGAACCTGTCGAACTTTGCGATTGAAGGCGCCGGTTGCACGGTGCAGCCGGATGTCCTGGCGCTGACCGAAGCCTTCGCTGAGGCGGGCAAACCGGTCGGGTTGATGTGCATATCGCCCGCGCTGGCGGCGAAGATCTACGGCCCGGGGGTGAACTGCACCATCGGCAACGACGCCGAGACCGCGGCAGCCATGAACAAAATGGGCGCGACGCATACTGACTGCGCCGTAACTGAAATCGTCGAGGACAGGGCGCGAAAACTGGTGAGTACCCCAGCGTACATGCTGGCGCAAACCATCAGCGAAGCGGCGTCCGGTATCAACAAAATGGTCGACCGCGTCCTCGAACTGACCCACGAAAACGACGCCTGACCTCAATCCACTGTGGGAGCGAGCAGGCTCGCTCCCACAGGGGTCGACGCAAGGCTCAGGGCTTACGGGTCAGCCGGGTGAGTATCCGGTCCAGTGCATTGGCGAACGCCTGCTTCTCGCGCTCGCCAAACGGTGCCGGGCCACCGCCCATCTGCCCTTGTTCACGCAGATCGGTGAACAGGTTGCGCACCGCCAGCCGATCGCCCATGTTCTGCGCATCGAACTCCTTGCCTCGCGGGTCGAGTGCGGCCACGCCCTTCTTCACCAGGCGATCCGCCAATGGCACGTCGCTGCAAATCACCAGCTCACCCGGCACCGCATGCTCCACCAGGTAATCATCGGCGGCGTCCGGGCCACTCGGCACCACGATCAATTTCACCAGCGCCAGCCCCGGCTTGATCTGCGGCTGCCCCGCCACCAGCACCACTTCGTACTGGCGCTTGAGGGCGAATTTCACCACCAGATCCTTGGCCGCCCGAGGGCAGGCGTCAGCGTCGATCCAGACTCGCATCATGTTTTCCTCTTCAAAAAAAATCGCGGGCAAGCCACGCTCCCACAGGTTATACGCAATCCTGTGGGAGCGTGGTTTGCCCGCGATGATGAGCGCAGCGAATGCTGTTAAGAGGCGGCCACCCGCTGCTTCTCCGCCATCCGACTACGGCTATACAACACAACAATCGCAATGATCGCCACCGCCTGAGCACTCAGCGAATACGCATCCGCATGAATGCCCAGCCAGTCAAAATCAAAGAACGGCACCGGCCGCGTGCCGAAGATCCCCGCTTCCTGCAGCGCCTTCACGCCGTGCCCGGCGAACACCACCGACAACGCGCAGAGCAGGCCGGCGTTGATGCTGAAGAACAACGCCAGCGGCAACTTCGCCGAACCGCGCAGAATCACCCACGCCAGCCCCACCAACAGCACCAGCGCCGTCGCGCCGCCGGCCAACACCGCGTTGTGCCCCGCAGGCCCGGCCTGCAGCCATAGGGTTTCGTAGAACAGAATCACTTCGAACAACTCGCGATACACCGAGAAGAACGCCAGGATCGCGAAGCCGAAACGCCCGCCACCACCCACCAGGCTGCTCTTGATGTAATCCTGCCACGCCGCCGCATGGCGACGGTCATGCATCCACACGCCGAGCCAGAGCACCATGACCGAGGCAAACAGCGCCGTCGCGCCTTCCAGCAATTCGCGTTGCGAGCCGCTGACATCGATCACGTACGCCGCCAGCGCCCAGGTTCCCAGGCCGGCCAACAACGCCAGGCCCCAGCCGACGTTAACGCTGCGCACGGCCGATTGCTGGCCGGTGTTGCGCAGGAAGGCCAGAATCGCCGCCAGCACCAGAATCGCTTCCAGGCCTTCACGCAGCAAAATCAGCAACCCGGAGATGTAACTCAAGGTCCAGCTCAGGCCATCGCTGCCCAGCAAGTCGGCGGACTGCTTCAGCTTGGCCTTGGCCGTGTCCAGACGCTGCTGGGCCTGAGCCACCGGCAAACCATCCTGCAACGACTGACGGTACGCCATCAGCGATTTTTCAGTGTCTTTGCGCACGTTGGCGTCGACGTTGTCGAGGGAGCTTTCGACCAGCTCGAACCCTTCCAGATACGCCGCCACCGACAGGTCATAGGCCTGATCGTGATCGCCTGCACGGTAGGCGGCGATGCTTTTGTCCAAGGTGGCCGCCGTGTAATCCAGCAACTGCCCCGGGCCGCGCTTGACCTGCGGCGGTTGCGCCCGTTGCGCGCGGAAGGTCGCGGCCGCTTGCGGACCTTCAGCGGCCTGCACTTCGGCTGGCGTCTGACGAGCCAGGTCGGCGATGTTGTAGGTTTTCTCGGATTTTGCCGCGGCCGGATCGGCGCTGAAGCTGGCGATGTAGGTCGCCAGGTCCCAGCGCTGACGATCATCGAGCTGGTCAGCGAAGGACGGCATGTCGGTGCCTTCAACGCCCATGCCCAGCGTGTTGTAGATCGCATAGAGGCTCAGACGGTCCAGTCGCGCGGCATCGCGCAGATTGGCCGGCGGTGGCGTCATACCGACACCTGCCGGGCCGTCACCAGCGCCCGCATCGCCATGGCACACCGAGCATTGCTGGGCATACAGCGGCGCGCCGCGGGTCGGATCCGGCGTGATGACCGGGGCCTGGCTGACCTCATAAGTCACCGCCAGTTTTGCCCCCAACTGCCGCGCCTGATGGGCGACGTCCGCGCCATCTTTGCGAGCGGAGATCGCAGCGCCAAGACTGCTGACGCCCTGCTCCAGTTCTGCGCGTTCAGGTTTGGCCGGCAAATCGGCGATCAAACCTTGCAACACCTTTAGGAATTCCTGCTGTTCGCGGTATTCAGACTCATCGATGACTTTGCCCGCCTCGACCGTCGCCGGGTAATCAGCGCCAATGTAATCGAGCAAATGCAGGGCCTTCGGCGCACCTTCCGTGGTTTCGGCCTGCGCATTGAAGCTGCAAAACGCGATCACCGACAGCACGAGCCACGCCGGAAAACGAGAGGAGGCAATCATGAATAAATCTCAAATGGAAATACGAAGTAACACATTGTTCACTCTCAATGAGTTTCACTCAAGCTTTGTCTGCAAGAAGAGATCAGAGGGCGCGGAACAAAGTGCCATCATTCGCCTCTATAGTTTGCCGCCTCTTGGCGGCTTATCTTCAAGGAAGACACACAGCAAATGGCTACCCGCCTGCGCTTCTTGTTTTTGCTCGGTGCATGCTTGCTACTGAGCGGTTGCCCCACCCTGCGGGACTACAACGCGGAGTTGAGCGAGACCCTCGACTATTTCAAAGCCGGCCAGGTCGACTCCGCCGTTGCTGTCCTGGACCGAAACAATCCCATTGCCCCGGGCGACTTGCTCTATAACTTCGAGAAGGGCGAACTGCTGCGGCTCACTGGCGATATGACCGGTAGCTACGCCAGCTGGGATTACGCCGACCGGCTGATTGAGGGGTGGGAAAACTCGCCGCGATTCGGCGCCTTCAAAGCCTTCACCGAGTTCAACAGTTACGGCGCCAATGACAAAGTGCGTTTGTACGATGGCTACGATTTCGAGAAGGTCGCCCTGACCACGCAAATGGCCTTGACGTGCCTGTCCAGTGCCGAAGTCGACCTCGCTCGGGTGATGATCAAGAAAACCCACGAGCGCGAGGCAACCATTGCCGAAAAGCGCGACGTGCAATACCTGGCACTGGAGAACCAGGCCCAGGAGCAAGGCGTACCCCTGAAATACCAGAACCTTCAGGGCTACCCGGTGGCGACCCTCGATGCGCCTGAAGTGACTGCCCTGAAAAACAGCTACCAAAGTGCGTTCAGTCATTACCTGGCAGGTTTCGTCTATGAAACGCTTGACGAAAAAGACCTCGCCGCGCCGGGGTATCGCAAAGCCCTTGAGTTGCGCCCCAACACACCGCTGCTTGAGCAGGCGCTGCGCAATCTCGACAAGTCGCCGCTCAAGGCCGGCGAAAGCGATGTCTTGCTGATCGTGCAAACCGGCCTTGCACCCGCGCGCAACTCGGTGCGTGTGCCGATTTCGGTGGATGTCGAAGGCGAAACCTACATCACCAACATGTCGTTCCCGATCCTTGTCCCCGATGCGTCTACGCCACCGGTGGACTTCGTCATGGTGGACGGCAAAAAACATAAGCTGACCTTGCTCAACAGCTATGGCGACATGTCACGGCGAACGTTGCGCGACGACATGCCTGGCATCATCCAGCGCACGCTCCATCGCGCCCGGTCCAATGTCGAGTACCTGGCCTATTTGAAAAAAAACAAACCCGAAAAGCTTGAGGAAACCCTCGTGCAGCAAACTCAACGTGAAGATGCCGACACACGAGGCTGGCGCACGCTACCGGACAAGACGCTGATCGCTCGCCTGCGACTCAAGAAAGGCGAGCATCAACTGACCCTGCCCAATGCCCCGGAACAACTACCGGTCAGGTTCAGGATCGACCAGACACATCAAGCCTTCAGCCTGCGCGCAGTGAGCAACCGGATTTTCGCCGCTGATGTTGCTCTGGAGCTCAACCCCCCTTCCGCACCGCAGGCTGTCACCCGCCGCGCTCAACCCTGAACGGAGATCTTCATGGGATTGAAATGCATCGCCGTTGTCGCGCTGGCCCTGTTGGCCGGTTGCACCACCCCACCGCCGCCGGAACCGGGCAGTGCCGCCAGCAAAGTCCTGGCCACGGGACCGATCGAGGACCTGGCTATCGGCCCCATGCGCATGGCCCGGGAAAACGGTTTCCTCACCGTCAGCACGCAGCTGAGTAACGCCGACACCCGTAACAAAACGCTCTACTACCGCTATCTGTGGCTCGGCCCCGAAGGTTTTCCAGTGGCCGAAGCCGAGTCCTGGAAAAGCCTGACCCTGTATGCCGAGCAGACGAGCTTCCTGCCGGCGATCGCTCCCGTGCCAAAAGCCGTGGATTTCCGTCTGGAGATCAATACGCCGTGAACCGTCCACACGAGAACCTGCCCATGTTTGTACGCTTGTCGTCCCTCGCCCTTAGCGCCCTGCTGATTGGCGGCTGCGCGGTCAATCACTCGCCGGTACTGGGCAGCGGCAACATCAGTTACGGCGACCCGAAAGCCGTGGAGCTGGTGACCAACGAATTCGGTTCCACCGACCTGCAGATGATCGCTGAAAGCATGACCCGCTCGCTCGCCCAGTCCGGGGTCCTGAAAGGTCGTCCAGTCGTTCAGGTGTACGACGTACGAAACAAGACCAGCGAGTACATCGACACGCGCGACATCACCACGTCGATCAAGACCCAGCTGATGCGCTCCGGTACCGCCCGCTTTGCCAGCGACAACACCGACATGCAGAGCCAGGTCGATCAACTCAAACTGCAAAACCAGAGCGGCCTGTACAAGAAAAGCACGGTGGCCAAGACCGGCAACATGATCGCCGCCCGCTATCGACTGGAAGGCTCGATCAGCTCGATCGTCAAGCGCAGCAATGATTACAAGGACGTCTTCTACAAATTCAGCCTGCAGTTGATCGATGTCGAAAGCGGGCTGGCCGAGTGGATGGACGAGAAAGAAATCCGCAAGACCACGGAGCGCTGAACAATGCGTGCATGGATTGGCATCATGGCCCTGACCTGCGCCCTGGGCGTTCAGGCGGCCCCGAAAATCGCTGTCACCGACATCGCCTATGAGGCCAGCGTGGATCAATACGTCCACGTGATTTCGTCTAGGGATGATCATCAGCAGGATTATTACGGCGCCAGCGGCTCGTCCAGTTATGACGAGTACACGACGCAGAACAGCTATCTGGAACAGACCGAAATCCGTCGATTCAGCGGTGACATCAAGGGTCAGATGCTCAAGACCGGGATGTTCCAGCTGGTTCAGGGGACGCCCTATACCGCCAACGCCAAACGCGATGTGTATGACGTGATCCAACGCATCAAGGCCGGTGATTTCGAGGGAGCCGACTACGTGCTGTTCGGCACGCTGTCAGACATCGACTTCACCCAGGACATGAACGAACTGGCCAATACCGACAGCTATTCAGCGGTGCTGGCGCTGACCCTGGTGGCTGACTTCAGCCTGATCAACACCAAAACCTACGAGATCACCTCGGCCTTCACCGCAATGGGTGAGGCTCAGGACACCAAACTGGTGAATGACCGGGATATCCACGTCTCGCTGAACCGGCCGCGGGTGGTGCGCGAAGTATCCAGGTCGCTGGGTGAGGATGTGGCGCGGCAATTGAGCGAGCAGCTCGGTGATGGCAGTTATCAACCGCCGGGGCCACCCGAGCTACGCAATGACCTGCCGCCGGATACCGCGCCGGTCATTCTGCGCTGACACCCGAAATGAAAAAGGCGACCTCTAAAGGTCGCCTTTTTTGTGCCTGACAGCTTTTATACCGCGGCTTTACGCAGAGTCGCCATAAATGCCGCCGCGCCAATAAACAGCCCGGCAAACGTACGGTTCATGCGTTTTTGCTGCTGGGGCGTGCGCAACAGACGCAGCACCTTGGACGCCAACCCGGTGTAACCGGCCATGACAATCAGGTCGACGCAGATCATGGTCACGCCAATGATCAGGTACTGAGCCAGCAACGGAGCGTGCGGGTCAATGAACTGCGGCAACACCGCGAGCATGAACACCAGCGCCTTGGGGTTGCTGATGTTGACCAGGAAACCACGGAACACCAGCGCCATCGGCTTGCCGATCTGACGCACAGCCGCGTCATCGCTCATGTCGCTGGGCAACGCGCGCCATTGCTTGATGGCGAGGTACACCAGATACGCCACGCCGAACCATTTGATCGCATAGAAGGCGGACGCTGAAGCCGTGAGGATCGCGCCCACACCGGCGCCGACAATCGCGATCTGCACCGCCAGGCCCAATTGCAGGCCCAGGGCATTCCAGTAACCGCGCCAGAAACCGTATTGCAGACCGCTGGACATCGACGCAATGGCGCCGGCACCAGGCGACAGACTGATCACCCAGCAGGCAGCAAAAAACGCCAGCCATGTTTGAAGCTCCATTGCACACCTCGACTCAGACTCGTGACAGACGTCTAAGCTAATGCGGCTTTGGGCGGATGACTATCGATTTTTTGCAGGATGTTACGGCTGCCGACCAGCGTTTACAGCTTTAGGACCCCTTCGCGAGCAGACTCGCTCCTACATTGAATCCTCGGTGGACACCTATTTAGTGAACAGCCGAAAACCCTGTAGGAGCTCGCTCCGGGCGGCGTTCCGACGATGGCGATCTATCAGACTACAGCAGCCTTACTTCTCGAACCCGCTCGAGGGGAACACATCACTCCCCCGCCAGCGCCGAACCGATCGTTGGAAGAAGAGGCTGTTAGGCACCTGAACCATCGCACTGCCAGTCCCGAGTTCTTCCGCTTCGATCAACGTGGTGTACAGCAGATTGATCGCCACCACCCGGCCTTTGACGCCGGGCTTGTCAGTGGTGTCCACCAACTCGACCACATCGCCGAGGCGGAATGGGCCGACGGTGAAAATCAGGATCGCGCACAGCAGGTTGGAAAGCACACTCCACATGGCGAAGAACGCCACCGCCGCCACCGCGACGAAACCGGACAATGCGGTCCAGAGTACGGTGGCCGACACCCCGAGGCGCTCCAGCACGAAAATCAGCGCACTGCCCATGATCAGCCAGCGCAGACCGCCTCGCAGCGGCATCAGCAATTGCGGCGGAAACGGATAGCGCTCGCCCAGCCGGGTCAGGCCCTTGGCAACGAAACGCTGGGTGAAGTAGCCGGCCAGCAGAATCAGCAGGATCTGCACGACCAGCCAGAGGGGCTCGATCCACACCGCCGGCAATGGCAGCTTGAACGCCTCCATCAAGACAGTGCCTCCAGCTCCGCCTGCATGCTTTCCAGCAGCTCCAGCGCTTCCATCCAGGATTCTTCCAGCTCGGCTTCACGCACCTTCAGCTTGGCCTGTTCAGCCAGCAGATCGCGCAGATCATTCTTGCGCGCCGGCTCGTAAATATCGCTGTCGCCAAGGCTGGCATCGATCTTCGCCAGCTTCTCGTGCAGCTTGCCCAGCTCGGCTTCCAGCTTGTCAGCTTCACGCTTGTGCGGCGCCAGTTGCTGACGCAACGCAGCCGCAGCCTGGCGCTGGGCCTTCTTGTCGGTCTTGTCCGGATTGACCGGCGTGTTGTTGACCGGTGCATTGCGCTGGCGATAGTCGACCAGCCAACGGGCGTAGTCTTCCAGGTCGCCGTCGAACTCCTCGACCTTGCCGTCCGCCACCAGATAGAAATTATCGGTCGTGCTTTTGAGCAAATGACGATCGTGGGAAACCACCAGAACCGCGCCACTAAACTCCTGCAGCGCCATGGTCAACGCCAGGCGCATTTCCAGGTCCAGGTGGTTGGTCGGTTCGTCGAGCAGCAGCAGGTTCGGCCGATCCCAAGCGATCAACGCCAGGGCCAGACGGGCCTTTTCGCCGCCGGAGAAATTCAGCACCGGCTCATCGATGCGCGCACCACGGAAGTCAAAACCACCGAGGAAGTCGCGCAGGGTCTGTTCACGCTCGGTCGGGGCCAGACGCTGCAAGTGCAGTAAAGGGCTTGCCTTGGCGTCGAGAGAATCCAGTTGATGCTGGGCGAAGTAACCCACGACGGTGTTCTCGCCACGGGTCAGTCGGCCGGACAACGGTTCGAGTTCACCGGCGAGGTTTTTGATCAGGGTCGATTTACCGGCGCCGTTCGGGCCGAGCAAACCGATGCGCGCGCCAGGGGTCAGTTGCAGCTTGACCTTCTCCAGCACAGCTTTGTCGCCGTAACCCAAACGGGCATCGGACAGGTCGATCAGCGGGCTGGAGATTTTCTGCGATTCACGGAAAACGAAATCGAACGGCGAATCGACGTGGGCGGCGGAGAGTTCTTCCATCCGCTCCAGCGCCTTGATCCGGCTCTGGGCCTGGCGGGCCTTGGTGGCCTGGGCCTTGAAGCGGGCGATGTAGCTTTCCATGTGCGCACGTTGCGCCTGCTGCTTCTCGTAAGCCTGCTGCTGCTGGGCCAGACGTTCGGCGCGGGCGCGCTCGAAGGCGCTATAGCCACCGCGATACAGCGTGATCTTGCGTTGATCGACGTGAGCCACGTGATCGACCACGGCATCGAGAAAATCCCGGTCGTGGGAAATCAACAACAATGTGCCGGGGTAACTTTTCAGCCACTCTTCGAGCCAGATGATGGCGTCGAGGTCCAAGTGGTTGGTTGGTTCGTCGAGCAGCAGCAGGTCCGAAGGGCACATCAAAGCCTGCGCCAGATTCAGACGCATCCGCCAGCCACCGGAGAAATCTCCTACCGGGCGATCCATCTGCTCGTTGGTGAACCCAAGGCCGGCCAACAACTTTCTGGCCCGGGCGTCGGCGGTGTAACCGTCGGCGCTGTCGAGTTCCGAGTGCAGGCGGGCCTGAGCGGCACCGTCATGGGCTGCTTCGGCTGCGGCGAGGTCGCGTTGCACCTCACGCAGGCGCAGGTCGCCATCGAGCACGTAGTCGACCGCCAGGCGTTCGAGCGTCTCGATTTCCTGACGCATGTGGGCGATGCGCCAGTCGGCCGGCAGGAAGCAGTCACCCGAGTCCGGGTGCAGTTCGCCCCGGATCAAGGCGAACAGGCTCGATTTGCCGGCGCCGTTGGCACCGATGAGGCCGGCTTTGTGGCCGGCGTGCAGGGTCAGCTCAGCGTCTTCTAGCAGACGTTGAGGGCCACGCTGTAAAGTCAGGTTCTGAAGTCGAATCATAATGGCGGCGGAGTCTACCAGCTTCGCTCGCAACTGGCGCGAGTAGCACTATGTCCTCTGACCTGTGGAGCTTTTCCCTGACCACTTACGCCCGTCCCGGCGTCGAACGCGCATGCCTGCAGTTGCAGTCAGCCGGCGCCAATGTGTGTTTGCTGTTCTGTGGAGCGTGGCTTGGACAGCGTGGCGTCGTCTGCAATGAACAGCGAATCAAGCTACTGCGCACCGTGGCGGAGCCTTGGGATGGAGACGTCGTGCAACCGTTGCGCGCCTTGCGCATGCGATGGAAAGTCGTCGCGACTGACGATGCCGAGCTGAAAAAGCTGCGTGAACAAGTGAAGGCGCTGGAGCTGGAAGCCGAACGGCATCTGTTGTTGCGGCTGGAGCGAACGGCGCAGAGCTGGCCGCAGGGTGAGGCGACCGATCTGACGGCCTGGCTGGAAGGTGTGGCGGCAGGCGCCGCCAACCTGGACCGCGACGCGCTGCATCAGCTGCGCGTCGCGGTAACCGGCACTTAGGAAGCGCTGGTTGGGGTGGTGCTGGCGCTCGACGGTGCGGCTGGCGTTGGCGCAGCCGTGGCTGTCGAGGTGGTTGCTGCGGGTGCAGCCGATGCTGCTGGCGCCGGAGTCACTGGCTTGGCAGCAGGCGCTGGAGTCGGCTTGGCAACGGCAGGTTTTGCAGCAGCTGGTTTGGCCGCTGGTTTTGCAGCCGGTTTGGCAGCGGCAGGTTTGGCGGCTGGTTTTGCAGCCGGTTTAGCAGCGGCAGGTTTAGCGGCTGGTTTAGCAGCGGCTGGCTTGGCGGCAGTAGCGGGTTTCGCGGCAGCCGTTTTGGCGGCAGGTTTAGCAGCCGGTTTGGCAGCAGCTTTTACAGCGGGTTTAGCAGCTGGTTTGGCAGCAGCTTTTACAGCCGGTTTAGCGGCAGGCTTGGCAGCAGCGGTTCGCGCAGCAACTGGCTTGGCAGCAGGTTTTGCAGCAGCCGTTTTGGCGGCTGGTTTAGCAGCCGGTTTAGCGGCTACGGCTCTTGCAGCAGCAGGTTTGGCAGCAGGCGATTTTGCAGCAGGCTTGGCAGCAGCGGTTCGCGCGGCGGCTGGCTTGGCGGCAGGTCTCGCAGCGGCTGTTTTAGCCGCCGGTTTGGCAGCGCTGGCAGCGGCTGGTTTTTTCGCAGCGGCAGGTTTTGCAGCAGTTTTCACCGCTGGCTTGGCAGCAGGCTTGGCCGGCGCTTTTGCAGCAGCTGGCTTGGCAGCGGCTTTCTTGACCGGTACTGCAGCAGGTTTGGCTGCACGCAGGGACAACGCCTTGCCGACAGCCTCTTGTACACGACCGACGCCTTGGGCCAGTTTCAGGCTTTCTTGAGCATCGCGTTTGAGTTGCAGAATGTAGGCACGGGTGTCGGACTGACGATCCTTGAGGGCATCGAGCACGTCTTCGAGTTGCTGCACGCTGTCCTTCGCCTTGGCTTGTGCCTTGGCCTTGCCGGCCGACGCAGCGTCCTGCAATTTGGTACGGGACTTGTGTAATTTTTCCTGTGCTTTTCCGCGCTGTTTTTCCAGTTTGGCGAGCAGTTTTTCAGCATCAGCCAAGGCTTGGGAACAAGCGTTTTCCAAATGCTCGAGCAGGCTGCCCGACAGTTGTTGGAGTAAGTGCAACGGGGTATTTACAGGCTTCTTGGTGGCCGACATGGTTTACCTCCTGGCTGACGTGGGTGCGGCTCATACTAGACCTCTGCTGCTACCGCCGCTAGGGCATGTTGACAGTATCGAAAGCGTTGCGTTGCAACGGATCGAAAAACTTCTGCGCTTGTGCAAAACCAGTTCACCTTTGTGCGCATTCTCACTGGCATAATCCACCGCATTCCAGGTCGGAGAGTGCCCATGTCGCGCTACCTTTTTTTATCGCTGTGCGTGTTTTTTTCAGTGGCTCAAGCCGACGAAAAAACCTCCGCAAATAACCCTCACGATCTTGCTTACAGCCTGGGCGCGAGCCTCGGTGAACGCCTGCGTCAGGAGGTTCCCGATCTACAACTTCAGGCACTGCTGGAGGGTCTGCAACAAGCGTATCAAGGCAAGCCACTGGCGCTGAAGGACGAGCAGATCGAGCGAATCCTGGCCGAGCATGAAGCCCAGCTCGCCGAGCAACCGGCGCTCCCGCAAAGCGAAGCCGCACTGGAAAAAGAGCAGCGATTTCTCACTGAGGAAAAAGCCAAACCGGGTGTTCGCGAATTGGCCGATGGCGTGTTGCTGACAGAGCTGACTCCCGGCACCGGTGCCAAGGCCGGCCCAAATGGCAAGGTCCAGGTTTTGTATGTCGGGCGCCTGCCGGACGGCACGGTGTTCGATCAGAACAATCAGCCGCAGTGGTTCAGTCTCGACAGCGTGATCAGCGGCTGGCGCAGCGCACTGCAAAACATGCCGGTGGGTGCGAAATGGCGCCTGGTGATTCCATCGTCTCAAGCCTATGGCGCGGACGGTGCCGGCGACCTGATCGCCCCCTTCACCCCGCTGGTTTTTGAAGTCGAATTGCGCGGCGCTACCAGCTGAAAAACAGGCATAAAAAAACGGCGCGCAGTGCGCACCGTTTTTAACTTGCCGGGAGGGATTCAGGCCTGAACCGAGTCCTCTTCCTTGTGAGCGGTATGCAGCACTTCGATCAGGCAATCTTCCAGTTCGAAGCGTTCATGCAACAAGCCGCCCAACTCCTTGAATTTCTCCGCGACGCACTTGCCTGCATCACACAGGTCGTTGAACGCCAGCAGCTTCTCGGTGATGACATCGATGCGCGGGTAGAGGGTCTCGGCCAGTTCCAGACCACGCTTGTCGTTGAAAGCCTTGGCCTCCCCCGTCAACTGCTCGTAGATCTCGAAGTGCCCGGCAGACACGTAATCGACCAGCACTCCGCAGAACTCCTGCAAGGGCTTTCGATCCTCGCTCAGTGCTTCAGGCTTTGCACCGAGCTTGTCGTAGGCATCAATCAGATCTTTGCGCTCCTGCAACCAGCGATCGATCAGCAGGTGCACTCCGCCCCAGCGTTCCTGAGCATTCTGACAACTTTCGAGCATGGTGATCTCTCTTCCCTTGTGGGTCAGCTGCTCTATGCCTGCTCGCCTCTTGTTACGTCAGTGGGCGGTCGGGCAGAGCGTCATCGAGCAACATAATTCCAATGACACGTGCGGGCCAGATTATGCCCGCGCGACTGTGGCTTCAAGGTACGCAGGAGATAAAGTTCATACAAGTGTTTAATCACCCATCTGCACCCGGTGCGACGACACGCCGCTGAGCGGTCGCTCACACGCGAGCCAGACGACGCGCAGCAACTGATAAACCCCCAGAATCGTCACCCCGACAAAGAACAGCAGGCTCCATTCCGGAATGCTCAGGTCGAACAATGTCCAGGAAATCTCGGCACAATCAGCGTTCCCTTTGAACATCTCCGTGACCCGGCACAACCAGGGCATGTTCTCGTACGAGCCTTCCAGGTCTGGCGGGCACGTCGACAGCACATGTGATGGGTCACTTTGCAGCAAAATCTGCCGCCACGCCGTAATCATGCCCGCGAGGCTGCAGAAGAATCCAAGTAACCAATACAGGAACGATCCAAAGCGTCCGGGGCCCTGCACGGAGGCTGTCAGACAAACACCCGTCAGCAACGCCAGACAAACCCGCTGCAAAACGCACAGGCCGCAAGGTTTGAGTCCGACCGCATATTCCAGGTAATAGGAAACGCCCAAGGCCAGGGAACCTGTAATGAAAACCATGAAAAACAAGGAGCGTGAGCAGGCCAAAGACATGGCTTTTCCGTACCAGTAGAGACAGGTGGTTACGGTAGAGGAAAGCGCGCCAGCCTTTCAAGGCAGGCCGGCACGGACACTTCACCAGAAGTGTAGGGAATTCCCGACAGTGTCGAGAGGAATCGGTGTAGCCCTCTGTAGGACGTTGCCGATCAGGGACTACAAAGCCAAACACACGACGCGTTTCGAGCCCCCTGAGAACGCCGCCCCGCCCATGTAGCAGCGGCCGAAGGCTGCGTCCGGCGGCGCAGCAGTCGTAAAATCAGGCGCTCTGGTTTATCAGGTCGACCGCGTTATCTTTATGACGACTGCTTCGCAGCCGGACGCAGCCTTCGGCAGCTGCTACAGACCAGCCTCAGGCGTAAACGGGAGTGGGCAACGGTGCCGCCAGCAGGCGCTCATCGAGCATGCCCAGGCCTTCCTGGAACAACTGATTGCTGCGTTCCGTATCGCCCAGTTGCGCCAGCAACCGCGCCAACTCCGCACAGGCTTCCGGATTGCGCTGAACCCGCAGACTGCTTTCAAGATAGTCTCGCGCCTTGCCCCACAAGCTGTTTTGCAGGCACAAGCGGCCCAGTGTCAGCAACAGGCTTGGGTCAGCCGGATGATCCTTGAGCCACCCCTCGGCAGTCTGCAGTTGCCGAGCCGGATCGCTGCCGCGAACCAATCCGTACAGGCGCGCCAGATGGCTGTCGTAATTGCGCTTGAGGGCCGTGCGCAGAACCTCCTCCGCCTCGACCTGCGCCCCCAGTTGTCGTAGCTGCTCGGCATAGGCCAGCACCAATTGCGGTTCCTGACGCTGAGCCGACGTAAGCTGTTGCCAGGCGCGAGTGAGCGATTGCAAACCGACCTTGCCGTCCTCTTCCTGATGCGCCGCCAGCGACAGGTTTTCACCCCACGCACGACGCTCCAGCTCGGCCAGTTCGGCGGGCGGCAGGACTTTATCCTTGCGCAACTCGGGCAACAGGCGAATCACCGCTGACCAGTCGCCACGCTGCTGAAGCAGGCGCTGTAACTGGCGCAATGTCTGGGCGTTATGGGGATGACGCTCATGCATGGCCTCAAGGGTGGCCAAGGCTCCGTCGGTATCGCCACGGTCGGTCTGCAATTGCGCATGACTCAAGGCAATCGCCAGTTCAGCCTGCGGTTGACGTTCGAGGGCGCGCTCCAGCAAGTTGTCGCTTTCTTCGTAATGACCCTGCTCGTTGGCGGCACGTGCCGCGCCGAGGTAATAGAGCAGTGGCTGGCGCTCGGCTTCGGCCGCCCGATGCAAATGACGCTGCGCACTGGCCCAGCGACCTTCCGCCAGATCCAGCTGACCGTGCTCGATCGCCACTTGCACCCGGCGGCTGCGATTGCGCCGCGACCAGGGATTGACCACGCCACTGGAGGTCATCACCAGCTCAACCAGCACCTTGATGCCCCAGAACAGTAGCCACAACACCGCGATCAATGCGAGGGTCGCCCACAGGCTCGATTCGTAACGAAAGCTCTTGTAGGCAATCAGCACGTATCCGGCATGCTCGGCAATCGCCAGTCCCAGCGCGGCAGCAGCGGCGATCACCAGGAACACGATCACATAGAGGCGTTTCATGGCGTTGCCTCCTGGGCGGTACCCGCAGCAGGCTTGGCCATTGGCTTGATCGAGTCTTCAGCGTTGACATTACGCCGCTCCAGATACCCCTGGACCGCGCTCAGGGTACCCGTCAGATCCGGTGTCACGACCGTGACCCGTTGTTTGCTCAACTCGCCAACCTGCTCCAGCATCACTTTGCTCTGGGGGTTGTCCGGGTTGAAGTTGCCGGTCAACACGTCCCGCGCCTCCGCCAGCGCCTGGGTGTAAACCGCGGCCTGGCCATTGAGCGCGGCCCATTGCGCCTGCTCCAGCGCCAGGCTCAGGGCAAGGCGCACCTGGCTCAGGCTCTGCCCGGCCAACAGTGGACGGACATTTTTGTCAGCATTGAAGTCGATACGGATGTAACGGGAGATCTGATCCCACCACTGCGCCCAGCGACTGGCACCGTCGCCATCAGCGGTCAGGCCCAGCAGTGATTCACCCCGGTCCTTGTACTCGGGCGCCAGCTCGGTGAGGTCGATCACTTGATCACGCAATGCGCCCAGGCGCAGGAACAAGCCGGTGCGATCCGGCTGTTCTGTACTGCGCAACGCCACGAGGGTTTTGGCCACTTGCTCGCGAGCGGCGAAGGAACCCGGATCGTTCTGTTCACGGAGTATGTCGTCGGCACCCTGCACCAGCGCCTGGGCGCTGCTGATGTCCTGCAAGGCAGAGAGGCGCAGGCTGGCCAGACGCAGCAAGTGCTCGGCCTCGGCCAGGCGCCAATCCTTGCGGCTGGCACCGAGGACGGTTTCCAGGCGCTGGTTCAGACGCTGTTGATCGCCCTGCAACTGCGTGACCAGACGGGCGCGAGCATCCAGTTCATCAACGGCGGGCAACTGCTCCAAACGTGCGCTGATGCGCTGTTCATTGAGCCTGAGGCTTTGCGCCTGGTCGTTCAGCGCTTGCACCTGAGCCAGTTGCTGCTGGTTATTGGCTTGCAGGTGTCGCACCTGCCAGACACCCCAACCGCCCACGGCAACACCGGCAGCGCCGAGCAGCAGCGCGACGATTGCCAGGCCATTGCCTCGGCGCTGCACGTCAGCGGGTGTCGCGGTTTCAACCGGAGTTTCAACCGGCGCATCAAGCACTGGCTGGACGTCATCTTTAGGCAAGGCAGTTTCGCTCACGTATCCATCCTTTGCATTAGAGAACGGGTTCGGGATGCTCCCGTAACGCCGTCAGCAAAGCCGCGGCACTGGCGCCGCGACAATCCACAACTGTTTGGGCCCCGGCGGCACGTGCCAGCCCGGCGACCCTGGGACTTGGAACAAACAACGGCAACCGCGCCAATTGTGGCCAGGCAACGCCAGCCAGTTGATGCAGGTGCTCAAAACCTTGTCCACTGCTGACCACCAGCCCGTTCAAGCGTTCCGCTTCAATCCGGTCAGGCAGTGCCGCCGGCGGGTAATGCGGCAAGCCGCGACGGTACAACTCCAGATACTCGACACTAGCACCAAGCTCGCGCAAACGCTCTGCCAGGAGTTCACGCCCACCTTCCCCGCGCATGATCAACACGCGCGGATCGGGCCGGTTGATAGCCTCGCGCAACCCGGGAAGTTCCAGCAAGGCTTCGCTGTCATCACCCTCGGCCGGAAAGCTTACGTCCAGCCCGCGGCCCTCGAGGATCTGCGCAGTGGCGGCGCCGACACTGAACCACTTCAACGCAGGTGACTGCGGCCAATACCGGTCAACCAGATCAACACCGATTCTGGCCGCGGGTTTGCTGACCACGATCACCGCACAGAAGCGATCCAGTGTCTGAATCAGCGCGCGCATTGTGTCAGAGGCCGGGATTGGCTCGATTTCCAAAAGCGGCAAGCTGCTGCTGAAAATCCCCGCTTGCGCCAGAACATCGCTCAGCGCTGCGGATTCATCCGCAGGGCGCGTCAGCAGCAAGCGCCAGCCAGTCACTCGTGACCTGCCTCGCCATACACCGCTTTCAGGATATCGTCGGCGCCCTGGCTCAAAAGGTCCTCGGCGACTTGCACGCCCAAGGTTTCAGCGTCAGCGCGTGGCGCACGGGCCTCTGCGCTGAGCAACAGGCCGCCACTTGGGTCTCCGACCAGGCCACGCAACCAGATCTGCTCGCCTTCCAACACGGCGTAGCAGGCAATCGGCACTTGGCAGCCACCGTTCAAATGTTTGTTGAGTGCACGTTCGGCGGTCACGCGAGTGGCAGTGTCCAGATGGTGCAGCGGTGCCAACAAGGCATGGATTTCGCTGTCGGCGGAGCGGCATTCGATACCGACTGCGCCCTGGCCACCGGCCGGCAGGCTGTCGTCGACACTGATGGCCGAGGTGATGCGGTCTTCGAAGCCCAGGCGAATCAGGCCAGCGGCAGCGAGGATGATGGCGTCGTACTCACCCGCATCGAGCTTGGCCAGGCGCGTATTGACGTTGCCACGCAAGAAGCGGATCTGCAGGTCCGGACGACGGGTCAGCAGTTGAGCCTGACGGCGCAGACTGGAGGTACCGACGACGCTGCCTTTCGGCAACTCATCCAGGCTGGAGTAGGTGTTGGAGACGAATGCATCGCGCGGGTCTTCACGCTCGCAGATGCAAAACAGGCCAAGGCCTTCGGGAAAGTCCATCGGTACGTCTTTCATCGAGTGCACAGCGATGTCGGCTTCATTTTCCAGCAACGCGGTTTCCAGCTCTTTGACGAACAGGCCCTTGCCGCCGATTTTCGACAGCGGCGAGTCCAGCAGCTTGTCGCCACGACTGACCATGGGCACCAGCGTCACGAGCAGACCGGGATGGGCCTCTTCCAGACGGGCTTTGACGTATTCGGCCTGCCATAAGGCCAGGGCGCTTTTGCGGGTGGCGATGCGGATTTCGCGAGAGGACATGGATCAATCCGTACTGAATAGATACGGCGGATAATAACAGCTCAGCCAAATCCACTTTGACTTGAATCAGATACTGCGTGGCCTCCCTGGCCTGTATGTGCGGCAAGCGGGTGTGAAGTTCGCCCTGTGAACGGCGAATTAAAGCTGCTGCATCATCTTGCGCACGCCGGCCACATGGCGTCGGCTGACGATCAATGCGTCGCCGTTCAGACCTTTGAGGAACAGCTGAAAATGCCCCAGAGGTGTGCGCTGCAAGCGTTCGATACGCTCGCGGGCGACCAGGGCGTTGCGGTGGATACGCACGAATCGGTCACCAAATTCGTCCTCAAGGGCCTTGAGCGGTTCATCCAGCAACACTTCGCCGCTTTCATGGCGCAAGGTCACGTATTTGTGGTCGGCAATGAAGTAGACCACCTGATCCAGTGGGATCAGCTCGATACCCTTTCGGGTTCGTGCACTGATGTGGCTACGCGGTCCGCTACCACTTTCGGCGGCGGGACGCGTCAGGGCGGCGAGCTGGAGACGATTGGGGCGCTCGGCTTTTTTCAATGCTTCGTGAAGATGTTCAGTACGCACAGGTTTCACCACATAGCCTACGGCGCTGGCCTGTAAGGCTTCCACGGCAAATTCATCGGGTCCTGTACAAAACACCACAGCGGGCGGAGTTTCGCGTTCGCACAACCGCGCAGCCACTTGCAGGCCGTCAAGGCCTGGCATGCGGATATCGAGCAACACGATATCCGGCTTGTGGCTGTCGATCAGTGCCAACGCCTCTTCGCCGTTCGTGGCGCTCGGCTCCAGGACACTGTATCCCTCGAGTTCGCCGACCATTCGGCTCAGGCGCTCGCGGGCCAAGGGTTCGTCATCAACGATCAGGACATTCATATTGCGCTGGATTCCTGCGTGAGTCTCGCACAAGGATAACGTAGACAGGTGAAGTGACGTCCGTCACCGCGATCCACGCTAAGACTAGCGCGAGGGCCAAAAAGTGCCGCGAAATCGGCGGCTAAATTTTCAACTGCCGCGTGATTGGAGGCTCTGGCCCGCGTTGGCGAGGGATCGCCGTAGGGTTTGCCGATACACAATATGAACACCCCCTCTTCTTATAGTCAGTAATCGCACCAGAAAGTGCGGTGATCCTACTGTCCAACTGTAGACGGTTGCCGGGACGTTATTGCTCAAATGAAAAATATCGTTGCGCAATTTCCCGAAGGCTCACCTTGAGTATGGACCGCGCAATAAGAAAAAAACGTATCGACCAGTGTCAGCGACAGGATTGGCAACCCTGTTATTATCCGCGACAGCTTTCAACGTCACTTTTCTCCAGCCGATACGAGCGAATTCATGAGCACTGACAAGACCAATCAGTCCTGGGGCGGCCGCTTCAGTGAACCCGTCGACGCCTTCGTCGCCCGCTTCACCGCCTCCGTCACTTTCGACCAGCGCCTGTATCGCCACGACATCATGGGCTCGATCGCCCACGCCACCATGCTGGCCAAGGTCGGCGTGCTGACCGATGCCGAGCGCGACAGCATCATTGACGGCCTGAACACCATCCAGGGTGAAATCGAGGCCGGCCAGTTCGACTGGCGCATCGACCTCGAAGACGTGCACATGAACATCGAGGCGCGCCTGACCGATCGCATCGGCGTCACTGGCAAGAAGCTGCACACCGGCCGTAGCCGTAACGACCAGGTTGCCACCGATATCCGCCTGTGGCTGCGTGACGAGATCGACCTGATCCTCGGCGAAATCACCCGCCTGCAAAAAGGTTTGCTGGAGCAGGCAGAGCGCGAAGCTGGCAGCATCATGCCCGGCTTCACTCACCTGCAAACCGCACAGCCCGTGACTTTCGGGCACCACATGCTGGCCTGGTTCGAAATGCTCAGCCGCGACTATGAGCGTCTGGTCGACTGCCGCAAGCGTACCAACCGCATGCCATTGGGCAGCGCTGCGCTGGCGGGCACCACCTACCCGATCGACCGCGAATACACCGCGCAGCTACTGGGCTTCGACGCCGTCGGCGGCAACTCGCTGGACAACGTGTCCGATCGCGACTTCGCCATCGAGTTCTGCTCGGCGGCCAGCATCGCGATGATGCACCTGTCGCGCTTCTCCGAAGAGCTGGTGCTGTGGACCAGCGCGCAATTCCAGTTCATCGATCTGCCAGACCGCTTCTGCACCGGCAGCTCGATCATGCCGCAAAAGAAAAATCCGGACGTGCCGGAACTGGTTCGCGGCAAATCCGGCCGCGTCTTCGGCGCACTGATGGGCCTGCTGACCTTGATGAAGGGCCAGCCGTTGGCCTACAACAAGGACAATCAGGAAGACAAAGAGCCGCTGTTCGACGCCGCCGATACCCTGCGCGACTCGTTGCGAGCCTTTGCCGACATGATCCCGGCGATCAAACCCAAGCACGCGATGATGCGCGAAGCGGCGCTGCGCGGTTTCTCCACTGCCACCGACCTGGCCGACTACCTGGTGCGCCGTGGCCTGCCGTTCCGTGACTGCCACGAAATTGTTGGCCATGCGGTGAAGTACGGTGTGGAAAACGGCAAGGACCTGGCGGAAATGAGTCTGGAAGAGCTGCGTAAATTCAGCGACCAGATCGATCAGGACGTGTTTGCCGTGCTGACCCTGGAAGGCTCGGTGAATGCCCGTGACCATATCGGCGGCACTGCGCCAGCACAGGTCAAGCAGGCAGTGGTTCGCGGCCAGGCGTTGCTCGCCAGCCGCTAAAAGCTTCGTCGGAACGCCGCCCGGAGCCGGCTCGCCTCCACAGTGGCCCGGTGTGTTCAGCACTTTCCACTGTGGGAGCGAGCTTGCTCCGGGCGGCGCTCCGACGATGACTGACTTCAGAACGCTACAAATTTCATTTCTTGGACGCGATCATCGCCATAAACGCTGGCATCGCCGCTTCCTTGTCCGCAGCAATCCTCTGCACATTCGGATTCGCCTCCAGACGCTCCAGCAGCGCCCTGGCTTCTGGCATCTCGGCCAACAAATCCAGGCCAAACAACTTCTGCCCCACCGCAGCGGCCAATGGCACGCTATACAGGAAATACAGATCGGCAACGCTCAGGCTGTCACCCGCCACATAAGGGGCGAACTTGCCGTGTCGCGCCAGCGAGGCGAACCCCAGCAGCAACTCGGACCTGGTCCTGTCCTTGATTGCCTCTGGCACTGGCGAGCCAAAAAACGCCTCGCCGTAGCACATGCGCCCCGGCAACTCGATGTACAGCTCGATTTCCTTGGCCAGCGCCAGCACCTGGGCGCGCTCGAAAGGATCGCTTGGCAACAGAGGAGTGCCTTTCTGGCTTTGTTCGATGTATTCGAGAATGATGGCGGTTTCATTAACGAAACCCTGTTCGACGCCCAGCACTGGCACCTTGCCGCGCGGACTGATGGTCAGCGCTTCCGGGCTCGGGCCAGGGTAAAACAGCACTTCTTCGAACGGCAGTCCCTTCTCCAGCAGCGCCAGTTTCACCATGTTGTAGTAGTTGCTGACGGAAAATCCATAAAGCTTGAGCATCACAAAGCCTCCAGGCCGTGCGGGGTTGGCAGTCCTGTTTTATAGAACGCCGAAGCGATTCTTGCCAGCAGCATCACAGCGCTGAATGCAGGTAAACTGGCCGCCTTAACTTGAGGAGCCTGCCATGAGCGAGCCAATCGACATCGATAGCGACGAAGAAGAATTTACCGAAACCACCCTGATCGAAGCCATCGAAAACCAGATCGAAAGCGACAACCCGCCGGCTGCCAAGGCCACCTTCAACAAGTTGACGCTGGTCGGTTACGAACGTGAAGAAATCCTCAACATGATGGCTCACGTGTTAGCGGTAGAAATCGACGCGATCCTGGAAGAAGACCGCGCGTTCAACACCGAATGGTACGAAACAGCGCTGCGTGCGCTGCCGGAATTGCCGCCGGAAAAGAAGTAAGCGAACACCATGCGGGAGCGGGCAATCCGCTCCTACACAAATTGTCACCCATCCATCCTGCCTTCCCCCATGCCCTGACTACACTGGTACGCACCCCGCTGCCGCACCAGCCGCCGGGGAATGCTTCCCGAGGTGAAAAAACCCTGATGCAGGCACTGGACATGCCGCACGAGTGGGCTCACCTTAGGGGCGCTGTCGTCCAATTCCTAGAAAGTCTGGAGTCCTTATGTCGCTTACCCCTGAGTTGGTTGCCGAACTGGAAATCCTCGCACTCTTCAACCTGGACAGTTCCCAGGAAGGTTTGAAAATTCATCAGACCGCTGCCCCGAAAGCCATTGCCGCCGCCCAACGCCTGTTTGAAAAGGAACTGATCGACCAGCCCGATGGCGGTTACCTGACCAGCCTGGGGCGTGACGCCGCGCAAAACGTGCAAACGCTGCTGACCATTCTGAACGTCCGAGAAACTGCCTGAGATCACCGCTTCGCCCACGGAAACCCCTGCCACGGGATTTCCGCGGGCAAACCCGGCGGCCTGCTGTCGCCTCGCGATAAAAATCTGACGTCAAAAATACAAATTCAGCTTAAAGGTGGCGGGCCCGAGGCGCTAAACTGCCCCTCATCCGCCGCCCCCACGTCCGAGCCTCGCGAGCCGGTTTGAGCTGACATGACCCGCACCCATGAAATCCGCCCCGATCTGGACGAGGGAATCGACCGCAAGGTTCTCAGCCAACTGCGCGCACGCTTTCTAAAACTCAATGAAGGCCGCATGGCCCGGGCCATGGAAGGGTTGTCGACCCGCCAGCAAACGGTGCTGACGCTGCTACCGCTGTTTTTCCACGTCAATCATCCGTTATTGCCCGGGTATGTTTCCGGCGCTACGCCGGCCGGGCTGTCGAACTTCGAGCCGGACGCCAATGCCCTCGCTGAAGCCCAGCGCCTGACCCGCTCGTTCTCTTACAAGCCGCGCCATGGCAGCAATCCGCCGCGACCGATCCACGGCCTGTTCCTGATGGGCAGCCTGGGTACGCTGGCTCAAGCCGATCAAAGCGACATGGACGTTTGGGTCTGCCACGCGCCGGACCTCGGCGAAAGCGAGCTCGCGGAGCTGCGTAAAAAGTGCCAGCTGCTGGAGGTCTGGGCCGCAAGCCAAGGCGCCGAGGCGCATTTCTTCCTGATCGACCCGACGCGCTTCGTGCTCGGTGAGCGCGACACCCAGTTGAGCTCCGAAGACTGCGGCACCACCCAGCACTACCTGCTGCTGGACGAGTTCTACCGCACCGCCATCTGGCTGGCCGGCCGCACGCCGATCTGGTGGCTGGTGCCAGTCTATGAAGAGTCCGCCTACGACCGCTACACCCACACGCTGCTGTCCAAACGCTTCATCCGTGCCGACGAAAGCCTGGACCTGGGGCATCTGGCATTCATACCGCCGGGGGAATTCATCGGCGCCGGGCTCTGGCAATTGTTCAAGGGCATCGAGTCGCCCTACAAGTCCGTACTCAAGCTGCTGCTGACCGAGGTCTACGCCAGCGAGCACCCCAAGGTTCATTGCCTGAGCCTGCGCTTCAAGCAAGCCGTTTTCGCCAATCAACTGGACCTCGACGAGTTGGACCCGTACATCGTGGTCTACCGGCGCATCGAGGAATACCTCAAGGCCCGGGGCGAGCCGGAACGGCTGGAATTGGTGCGCCGCGCGCTGTACCTGAAGGTCAATCGCAAACTGACCGGCAACACCCGCACCCAGAGCTGGCAGCGTTCATTGCTTGAGCGACTGGCCCAGGAATGGGGCTGGGATCAGCGGCAACTGGCGCTGCTCGATAGCCGCAGCCAGTGGAAAGTCCGCCAGGTCAGCGCTGAACGTCGCGCCTTGGTCAACGAGTTGAACTACAGCTACCGCTTCCTGACCCAGTTCGCCCGCACCGAAGACACCGTCAGCCTGATCAACAAGCGCGACCTCAACGTGTTGGGTCGCCGGTTGTACGCGGCCTTCGAGCGCAAGGCTGACAAGGTCGAATTCATCAACCCGGGCATCGCCCCGGACCTGGCCGAAGACACGCTGACGCTGGTGCAGGCGCCCAACAAGAAAGAACCCGGGCAAACCCAGTGGGGCTTGTACAACGGCAGCCTGGCAGCCCACGAGTGGGAACATTTCGCGCCGATCAAGCGCAGCCGCCAATTGCTGGAACTCCTGACCTGGTGCCACCGTAATGGCGTGATCGACAGCAGCACGCGGCTGGCCTTGCACCCAGGCACCAGCGATTTGAGCGAGTTCGAACTGTTCAACCTGCTCGGCAGCCTGCAACAGAGCATTGCCCTGCCCCTGACCACCGTCGCGGAAGAACCCTTGCTGCGCGCCAGCGTACCGAGCGAGGTGCTGATCCTCGTGAACGTTGGCGTCGACCCGCTCAAGCACCATCGCGATTTAAACATCCTGATGACCACCGAGCGCACCGACTCGCTGAGCTATGCCGGGGTTCGCGAGAACCTGGTGCTGACGCTGGACCAGGTCACGCTCAACAGCTGGAACGAAGTGCTGGTCAGCCGCTACGACGGCCCTCATGCCCTGCTCGACTGCCTGCGCGCCTACCTCAACAACCTGCCGAGCGGGCCACAGCAGCCCAAGCTGCGGGTTCGGTGCTTCTGCCATAACCGTGCGCAATTCATTGCCCGCCGGGTAGAAGAGGTGATCGACTCCGCGCAGAACCTGCTGTTAAGCAACCTCAATCACCGTTACCTGATCCAGGTCCAGCAGCACTATCACGTGCTGGAACTGGTGCCGGGCCAGGTCAACCACGTCGCCATCGCCACCTTGCCGGCGCTGATTGATTACCTGGGTGAGGAACTGACAGGCTACAGCCCGCTGCACCTGGACCCGATGGCGCTGGAAGACCACGACCTCGCGCTGATCCTGCCGATGGGCCAGCCCGAGTGCATTCAGGTGTTCTACAGAATCAATGAGGATCAGGCTGATCTCTACGTGCTGGATGAGCTCAATGCGCTGTGGCAACAACGCCTGCCCTATCACGACGAACAAAGCCTGTTGGTGCCGTTGCAACGCTTCCTGCAATCGATCCAGTACCGGCGCGATGCCTTGTTGCCGATGGATGCCGCGCAGCCGTTGACCCTGGACACGTTGTACTACCAACTGCTGCCGTCCGGCTCCGGGCGCGCGCGCCGGGTAGAAACGCGGCCAGCGCCGCAAACGCCAGTCAACAAACCGTTCTACGACGTGCAGGCCATCATCGGCAAAGCCGCGCCGGGCGAGGTACAGGTGACGCTGTATTGCAATCAGCGAGAGTTTTCAGAGCTGGAACATGGCGACCAACTGTTCAGCGTGGTCGCGCAAGAGATCGTCGAGCAACGCCGCGAGACCGAGCGCTATCGCTGTTACATCACCGACCTCGACCTCTCGGGCCTGCTCGGTGACGGTCAGAGTTCAAGCAATCTGTATCTGCGTTACAAGGCTGACCTGGAGCGCTCGTTGAACGAGGCGCTCGAACAGGTCTGAGGAGCGTTACTCCGGGAAGTCGCCGCCATTGGCCGGCTGTGACTCGACTTCCAGCAACGTCAGCTTGAGGGTCTTGCCGCCGGGTGCCGGCCAGTCGATGTGTTGACCAACCTTGAGACCGAGCAGTGCACTGCCGACGGGCGCCAGTATGGAAATCTTGCCTTCGTCGGCATTGGCGTCTTTTGGGTAAACCAGCGTCAGGTGATAGTCCTTGCCGCTGCCTTCTTCACGGCAATGCACACGGGAATTCATCGTTACGACATCGGCAGGCACGTCTTCGTGACCGACCAGCGTATCGGCGCGGTCCAGCTCGGTTTGCAGCGCAATAACGCCCGGCAGCGTGTCATCCAGGCTGTCGATCAGGCGCTCCAGACGTTGCACGTCCAGACGAGTAAGGGTGATGGAAGGTGCGGTCATGATTAAGGCAGACTCCTTTCTTCTGCACAGAAAAAGCAAAACCCCGCCAGAAAAAGGCGGGGTTTTCACGAGCCTCGATGGGTTGAGGCGTTTCTGGACACTATCACAGCTCAATAAATATACAAGTGAGGGGCGACCAAGCCCCGATATGGGTATTTCGAGCTGAGCCAAAGGAGACCCTGCTCGCGATAGCGGCGTGTCAGACAACATCAAAGCTGAATGCTAGACCGCAATCGCGAGCAGGCTCACAGGTTTTGGGTCAGGCGGAAGTTTTGCGCTGGTGCGCCTGGGCGCAGATAACCCGGCGGCGATCATCGTCGGCCGAACGCCATTCGCGGATGTCTTCGACATGGCGAAAACACCCCAGGCACACCTTTTGTTCATCCAGCCGGCACACACCACTGCACGGCGAAGGGACCGCCGGGCTGACATTGCTGTAGAGCGGCTTCGGTGGGCGAACGACGGCAGGCTCGGTCACAATCTCACAGACCTTCGAAATCGAGTTCGACGTCCGCTTGCAGCTTGACGATGCGCTCGAGCATTTCGCCCAACTGCTCTTCGCTCTTGTCGCACATCCAGCGCTCGCTCTCTTCGTCGTAGTCAAAGTGGAAACCACCGGAGACCGCCGCCAGCCACAGCTGACGCAGCGGCTCCTGACGACTGAAGATCAACTGGCTGCCGTTTTCGAACTTGACGGTGAGCACACCGGCCGAACTCTCCAGATCGATATCCAGGTCACACTCGTCAAAAATATCCTCCAGCGTCTGCTGGGTGGCATCGACCAGATCGTGGAAACGGGCTTCGGTCAAACTCATTGCGGCAACCTCAAAAAGTGTCTGTTCACGCTCAAGCGCCGCAAGATACGGGCGAGCCCCGGTGATTGCAAAGGATAACGACCCAAGGTGATCACTAAACCTGTTGGACCGAGCCTGCTCGAGAAGGGCCCATCATATTCAACATCAATGTTGACTGACACTACGCCTTCGCGAGCCGGCTCGCTCCCACAGGGATTGCGCCCGGCTGACCGGCATCGTGCCAAGCCCCGCCGGACGGGAGCCCCGTCGCATAGGCAAGCTGACGGGTGGCCGGTATACTCCGGCGCAATTAACGCATTTTCAAGGATTTCGCCATGAAGCGCCTGATCTCTTCCCTTGCTGCGCTCGTCGCGGTTGCCTGCCTTGTGTCGGCCTGTGGTCAAAAAGGCCCGCTGTATCTGCCAGACGAAGACCAGGACCCTGTCGAACAGGCCAAGTCCTCGCAAAAACAGCCTGTCTCCAAAGCACACAAGCACGACGTCTACCAATAAGGGAACGCCATGGACGCTTTTAACTACCGTGGCGGGGAGCTGTTTGCCGAAGGTGTGGCCCTGTCGGCCATCGCCGAACGTTTCGGCACACCGACCTACGTCTACTCCCGCGCGCACATCGAAGCCCAATACCTGGCATACGCCGATGCACTGGCCGGTATGCCGCACCTGGTCTGCTTTGCCGTCAAGGCCAACTCCAACCTGGGTGTACTGAATGTCCTGGCGCGTCTGGGCGCCGGTTTTGACATCGTCTCCCGTGGCGAGCTGGAACGTGTGCTGGCCGCTGGCGGCAGCGCTGACAAGATCGTGTTCTCCGGTGTCGGCAAGACCCGTGACGACATGCGTCGCGCCCTCGAAGTCGGCGTGCATTGCTTCAACGTCGAATCCACCGATGAGCTGGAACGCCTGCAAGTGGTCGCCGCCGAGCTGGGCGTTCGCGCACCGATCTCGCTGCGTGTGAACCCGGACGTTGATGCGGGCACGCACCCGTACATTTCCACCGGTCTCAAAGAGAACAAGTTCGGCATCGCCATTGCCGACGCCGAAGACGTGTACATCCGCGCCGCGCAACTGCAAAACCTGGAAATTGTCGGCGTCGATTGCCACATCGGTTCGCAGCTGACCACCCTGCCACCCTTCATCGATGCCCTCGACCGCCTGCTGGGCCTGGTCGACCGCCTCGGCGATTGCGGCATCTACCTGCGCCACATCGATCTCGGTGGTGGTTTGGGCGTGCGTTACCGCGACGAAGAGCCACCGTTGGCTGGCGACTACATCAAGGCTGTGCGCGAGCGTCTCGACGGGCGTGACCTGGCACTGGTATTCGAACCGGGCCGCTTCATCGTGGCCAACGCCGGCGTGCTGCTGACCCAGGTCGAGTACCTCAAGCACACCGAACATAAAGACTTCGCCATCGTCGATGCGGCCATGAACGACTTGATCCGCCCGGCGCTGTATCAGGCCTGGATGGACGTCACCGCCGTGCGCCCGCGTGACACCGCGGCGCGTGCCTACGACATCGTCGGCCCGATCTGCGAAACCGGCGACTTCCTGGCCAAGGATCGTCAGCTGGCCCTGGAAGAAGGCGACCTGCTGGCCGTACATTCGGCTGGCGCCTACGGGTTTGTCATGAGTTCCAACTACAACACCCGCGGCCGCGCCGCTGAAGTGTTGGTGGACGGTGATCAGGCAATTGAAGTGCGTCGCCGTGAGACGGTAGCCGAGTTGTTTGCTGGCGAAAGCCTGCTGCCGGAGTAACCCCATGCTGCTGCGTTTTACCAAGATGCACGGCCTGGGCAATGACTTCATGGTCCTCGACCTGGTCAGCCAGCACGCGCACATTCTGCCCAAGCACGCCAAACAATGGGGCGATCGGCACACCGGCATCGGTTTCGACCAGTTGCTGATCGTCGAGGCGCCGAGCAATCCGGACGTGGATTTCCGTTATCGGATCTTCAACTCCGACGGCTCCGAAGTGGAACAGTGCGGCAACGGTGCGCGTTGTTTCGCCCGCTTCGTGCTCGACAAGCGCCTGACCGCAAAACGGCAGATTCGCGTCGAGACCAAAAGCGGCATCATCGAACTGGATATCCGCAGCGACGGCCAGATTGGTGTCAACATGGGTGCACCGCGCCTGGTACCGACCGAGATTCCATTCGACGCGCCAGAACAGGCCTTGAGTTATAAGCTCGATGTCGAGGGTACGACCGTCGAACTGGCCGCCGTGTCCATGGGCAACCCCCATGCCGTGCTGCGGGTCAGCGACATCAATAACGCACCGGTGCATGAACTGGGGCCGAAAATCGAACACCACCCGCGCTTCCCGGCGCGGGTCAATGTCGGTTTTCTCCAGGTCATCGACCGGAACCGAGCGCAGTTGCGCGTCTGGGAACGTGGCGCCGGGGAAACCCAGGCCTGCGGCACCGGTGCCTGCGCAGCTGCAGTGGCCGCGATCAGCCAGGGGTGGATGGATTCGCCGCTATTGATCGACCTGCCTGGCGGGCGCTTGTCCATTGAGTGGGCAGGCCCTGGCCAACCGGTCATGATGACCGGCCCGGCAGTCCGCGTATACGAAGGACAAGTGCGTCTTTGAGTGAGCGAAATCCATGACCGACAAGCCCCAGGTTCCCGCCCTGCAGCCCGACGAATCCCCTTCCGAAAGCCTTGAGGCGGCGGCGATTGCCGCGTACCTGGAGGCTCATCCGGATTTCTTCATCGAGCACGAAGAACTGCTCCCGGCCATGCGCATTCCGCACCGTCGCGGCGACACCATTTCGCTGGTCGAACGCCAGATGACCATCCTGCGCGACCGCAACATCGAGCTGCGGCATCGCCTGTCGCACTTGATGGACGTGGCCCGCGACAACGACCGTCTCTTTGACAAGACCCGCCGCCTGATTCTCGCGCTGATGGACGCCACCAGCCTGGAAGACGTGGTGATCAGCGTCGAAGACAGCTTGCGCCAGGATTTCCAGGTGCCTTTTGTCAGCCTGATCCTGCTGGGCGACAACCCGATGCCGGTGGGCCGCTGGGTGACTCACGCCGAGGCGCAAACGACCATCGGCGGCTTGCTCTCGGAAGATAAAAGCGTCAGCGGCAGCCTGCGCGAACACGAACTGGACTTCCTGTTCGGCGAAGAACAGCGCAAGCAAATCGGCTCCACCGCCGTCGTCGCGATCAGCCATCAAGGCATTCACGGTATTCTGGCCATCGCCAGCCGTGATCCGCAACACTACAAAAGCTCGGTCGGCACCCTGTTCCTGAGCTACATCGCCGAAGTCATGGGCCGCGTGCTGCCACGGGTCAACAGCTCCCTGCGCTCGGTCCGCTGAGCATGGAACGGCAACTGGACGCTTACTGCGAACACCTGCGCAGTGAGCGGCAGGTGTCGCCTCATACGCTGTACGCCTACCGTCGCGACCTCGATAAGGTGCTGGGCTTCTGCGTCAAACAGAACATCGGCAGCTGGGCCGCGCTGGACATTCAGCGTCTGCGCAGCCTGATCGCGCGCCTGCATTCACAGGGCCAATCGTCCCGCAGCCTCGCGAGACTGTTATCAGCGGTTCGCGGGCTCTATCACTATCTGAATCGCGAAGGCCTGTGCGACCACGACCCGGCCAATGGCCTGGCGCCGCCCAAAGGCGAACGCCGCCTGCCGAAAACCCTCGACACCGACCGCGCGCTGCAACTGCTGGAGGGCGCGGTGGAGGATGATTTCCTGGCGCGGCGGGATCAGGCGATTCTGGAGTTGTTCTATTCCTCGGGATTACGTCTTTCAGAGCTGACCGGGCTCAATCTGGATCAGCTGGATCTGGCCGACGGCATGGTTCAAGTGCTGGGCAAGGGTAGCAAAACCCGTCTGTTGCCGGTCGGCAAGAAAGCGCGCGAAGCGCTGGAGCTGTGGTTGCCCCTGCGCGCGATGACCAACCCGGCCGACGACGCCGTATTCGTCAGCCAGCAAGGCCGACGCCTCGGGCCACGAGCGATTCAGGTGCGAGTCAAGGCGGCCGGCGAGCGGGAGCTGGGGCAAAACCTGCACCCGCACATGCTGCGGCACTCCTTTGCCAGCCACTTGCTCGAGTCCTCGCAGGACTTGCGCGCGGTGCAGGAACTGCTCGGCCACTCGGACATCAAGACCACCCAGATCTACACCCACCTGGATTTCCAGCACCTGGCCACGGTTTACGACAGCGCCCATCCACGGGCCAAACGCATTAAAGGCGATGACTCATGACCATCCAATTGATCACCTTCGACCTCGACGACACCCTCTGGGACACCGCCCCGGTGATCATCAGCGCCGAGGCCGTACTGCGTGAATGGCTGACCGAGCATGCGCCGAACCTTGGGGGCGTACCGGTAGAGCATTTGTGGGCGATTCGTGAGCGGATCCTCAGTAGTGAACCGGGGCTCAAGCACCGCATCAGCGCGTTGCGTCGTCGAGTGTTGTTCCACGCCCTGGAAGAAGCCGGTTACGACGATCACCAGGCAAACGATCTCGCCGACCAAAGCTTTGAAGTGTTTTTGCATGCGCGGCATCAGATCGAGGTGTTCCCGGAAGTCGAGCCGACCCTGGAAACCCTGGCCAAACACTACGCCCTCGGCGTGGTCACCAATGGCAACGCCGATGTGCGTCGGTTAGGGCTGGCGGACTACTTCAAGTTTGCCTTGTGCGCCGAAGACATCGGCATCGCCAAACCGGATGCGCGCTTGTTTCATGAAGCGTTGCAACGTGGCGGGGCAACACCTGAAACGGCTGTGCACATTGGCGATCATCCAGGTGATGACATTGCCGGTGCGCAGCAGGCAGGGCTGCGGGCGATCTGGTTTAACCCGCAAGGTAAAGCGTGGGAAGCGCAGAAGGCTCCGGATGCCGAGATTCGCAGTTTGACCGAACTGCCAGCGTTGCTGGCCCTGTGGAATTCCCGACACCCATCCTGAAACCACCGATTTTCCCTTGTAGAAGTGAGCCCGCTCGCGATTGCGGTGTGACATTCAGCATTTATGTTGCCTGACACACCGCAATCGCGAGCAGGCTCACTTCTACAGGGGATCGTGTCGAGCTCAAGCGTTTTGCACCGCCCATGAAAAAGCCCGCAGCGACGGCGGGCTTTTTCAGCAAGCAAGGGCAGACGCTTAGATAGGCCGGCTGCCGTACTTGTTATCAGGCTTCTTGGGAGGATCGGCGACCACGTTGGCCTCCACTTCCTGCACCTTGCCGCCCTTGGCCAAAAACTCTTCCATGGCCCGCGCGAGAGCATCGCGTTCCTTGTTCTTGGCTTCGACACTCGGCAGCTCATCGACCGATACCGCTGCCTTGGCTTTGCCTTTGGCGGTCGGAACGGGCGCGTCGCCACCGTCGTCTTCAGCGACGTCTTCGGCCGCTGCTTCCAGACCTTCTTCGGTTTCGTCGTCGTCGCCTACTTCGAGGTCGTCGTTTTCCAGATCATCGTCGCTCATGTTCTACCTCATGACTCTTGCGAAAAGCAGATTAGTTATAGCCCAGCTTTACCGTCTGTCGACAGTTGCCGGAAAAATTCAATAACCGCTGGTGACCAGCGGTTCATGCCTCTTCACCGTGCACGGTGGCGAGGACTTTACGGGCACCGCCAAAATCACGGTGCTCGCCCAGATAAACACCTTGCCAGGTCCCCAGCGCCAGTCGGCCTGCCGAGATCGGCAAACTGAGCTGACAGCCAAGCACGCTGGCCTTGAAGTGCGCCGGGAGGTCGTCCAGGCCTTCGTCGTTATGCTCATAGCCGTCTGTTCCTTGTGGGATCAGACGATTGAAAAATCGTTCGAAGTCGCGACGTACCGCCGGATCGGCGTTCTCGTTGATGGTCAACGACGCCGAGGTATGCTGTAGCCACAAATGCAACAGACCGACCCGACACGCCTTGAGTTCAGGCAAGCCGGCGAGTAACTCGTCCGTTACCAGATGAAAGCCCCGGGGCCGTGCCCGCAGGGTAATCAGAGTCTGTTGCCACATACAGTTCTCCGCACGTTCGGGGCGCATTCTAGCGCGCTCTGGGAAAAAACAAAGGCCCTAATATTCCTTCAATCATGTAAGCCATTGCCTGCAGAAAAACGCCCGTCGCAAACGCCCCTGAACGTGTACGAAAAAACCTTTCAGCAGGTCCTTCACTGACAAACGCCAGACAAAAAAATGCCCGGCAAGCCGGGCAAGTTTTTTATGCGCGTCTTACAAGTTGTAGCCGCGTTCGTTATGGAGTGCCAGGTCGATGCCGACAGCCTCTTCTTCTTCCGTGATACGCAGGCCCATGACAGCGTCCAGGACCTTGAGAATGATGAAGGTGACGATCGCGGTGTAGATCACCGTGAAGCCCACGCCTTTGCACTGGATCCAGACTTGTGCGGCGATGTCGGTGACGGTGCCGAAGCCACCCAGCGACGGTGCAGCGAACACACCGGTCAGGATCGCGCCGAGGATACCGCCGATACCGTGCACACCGAAGGCGTCCAGGGAATCGTCATAACCGAGTTTGCGTTTCAGGGTGGTGGCGCAGAAGAAGCACACCACGCCCGCTGCCAGGCCGATCACCAGCGCGCCCATCGGGCCCACCGTGCCAGCGGCTGGCGTAATGGCGACCAGACCGGCGACCACACCCGAAGCAATACCCAGTGCACTCGGTTTGCCGTGAGTCATCCACTCGGCGAACATCCAGCCCAGTGCGGCCGCAGCGGTTGCGATCTGCGTTACCAGCATCGCCATGCCGGCGGTACCGTTGGCCGCCGCAGCGGAACCGGCGTTGAAGCCGAACCAGCCGACCCACAACATCGCGGCGCCCATCAGGGTGTAACCGAGGTTGTGCGGGGCCATCGGAGTGGTCGGGAAGCCTTTGCGCTTGCCCAGTACCAGGCAGGCAATCAGACCGGCCACACCGGCGTTGATGTGCACCACGGTGCCGCCGGCGAAGTCGAGTACGCCCCAGTCCCACAACAGGCCGCCGTTACCGGACCAGACCATGTGCGCAATCGGTGCGTAAACCAGGGTGAACCACACGCCCATGAAGATCAGCATGGCGGAGAACTTCATCCGCTCGGCGAAGGCACCGACGATCAGCGCAGGAGTAATGATGGCGAAGGTCATCTGGAAGGTAACGAACACCGCCTCAGGGAACAGCGCCGCAGGACCCGTCAGGCTGGCTGGCGTGATGCCGGCGAGGAAGGCCTTGTTCAGGCTCCCGAAGAACGAGTTGAAATTGATGACGCCCTGTTCCATGCCGGTGGTGTCGAACGCGATGCTGTAGCCATAAATGACCCACAGGACGCTGATCAGGCCGGTAATGGCGAAGCACTGCATCATCACGGAAAGAATGTTTTTGGACCGAACCATGCCGCCGTAGAACAGCGCGAGGCCGGGAATGGTCATGAACAGCACGAGGGCTGTCGAGGTCATCATCCAGGCGGTGTCGCCAGAGTTGAGGACTGGGGCCGCCACTTCGTCTGCCGCCAAGGCCAGGCCGGGCATTACGAGGGACAACAGGGCTCCTAGCCCTGCGAATTTACGCAGAGTCATATTGTTTTCTCCTGGGGCGTTGGGTTTGTGGCGGCGTTTAAATCGCGTCGGTATCGGTTTCGCCGGTACGGATGCGAATCGCCTGTTCCAGATTGACCACGAAGATCTTGCCGTCACCGATCTTGCCGGTGTTGGCTGCCTTGGTTATCGCCTCGATAACCCGGTCCAGATCCTTGTCGTCAATGGCGACATCGATCTTCACCTTGGGCAGAAAATCGACCACGTATTCCGCGCCGCGATATAGCTCGGTGTGACCCTTCTGCCGACCGAAGCCTTTGACTTCAGTAACGGTAATGCCCTGCACGCCGATCTCGGACAGCGACTCGCGCACGTCGTCCAGTTTGAACGGCTTGATGATGGCAGTGACTAGCTTCATGAAAACTCTCTCCCGAATTGGTGGACTTGCCCCAGGAAAACAAACCCGACTCAAGTCTAAGCGCAGTGCCTGGCTTTGTAACGCATCGTCGGCCTTGAATGCCCGTACGACCCCAGCTAACCACCCCGTACGAAACACTTCCCCCGTTTCGCCTGGCGCACTGCATTCGTCACAGCGACTGCATCAGTGCATGGGTTGATAGTCACTAAGCAGAAAGCTTGCCATCTCGCCAAAACCCACTGAATTCAATCCCTTGGCCAATACCACGAGCCGGCGCCCTCCATTACCCGCGAACTAACGCACAACAACAGTGCGCTGCCGTCCGTCCGCATGCGCGAAAAGCGTGCGTCGACGACCCGCCGAAATTGACTATAGACACTGCGTGATACACTGCCCGCCATTGTTGACAGGACATTTGCCATGCTCGCACCCAAAGACTTCCTCGACGCCCTGACCGGCACCGCCTCACGCCTCTTCAGCGGCGAAACCCCATTGCCGAAAAGCGAAATCGAAAGCCAGTTCAAGGCTTTGTTGCAGAGTGGCTTCAGCAAGCTGGATCTGGTGAGCCGGGAAGAGTTCGATAGCCAGATGGTCGTGCTCGCACGCACCCGGGCACGGCTGGAGAGTCTTGAAGCCAAGGTGGCGGAGCTGGAAGCGAAGCTGAATCCACCTGCCGAGTAACACTGCAAATCCCTGTGGGAGCGGGCTCGCCCGCGAATAGCGTTACCTCGGTCTACCAGCCCTCCCACACTGGATAGACCGCCCCCTGTAGGAGCTGCCGTAGGCTGCGATCTTTTGATCTTCCGCCCCGCCACAATCTCGGCAACGTCCTACAAAGATCACCACCGCCGTCCGATAGCGCCGCGAAGCCCAGGTTCCTAAGCTCATCCCCAGCTGAATATTCAGCACTGGGTTTGGCGACCTGGAAGCTTAAGGTGCACGACGACCATCTCTCGAGTCATGGCGGCTGTGCGTGGGAGACCTTCGGGTCTGCCGGGTTCCTTTTGCTCCGGTTCGCCAACCCGCGTACAGCTGCCACCCCAATCGTTTGGCGACGATTGCCGGCAGCCCCATTAGCAAAAGGAGCTGTATCAATGAATAGCGATGACGCTTATCTGTCCCCACACATCTTTATCCGCCACAAACTCTATCTCCACGCCCTGCTGTTGGAAAACCAAGCCTGGTTTAGCGCCCGTGATCTAGGCCGTCTCTTGCGCCTCTTCCTCGACGAACGCGCCGTCCGCAAACTCGATCCTGATCAACATCAATCCGCGCGAGTTCTCATCCACGGCACCCTCGAAAACACCCTGCTAATCAGCGAATCTGGCGTCTACGCCCTGCTCGTCTACCACTACTGCCCCGAATACCGAGGCCTGCGTGAATGGCTGACCCACGACGTAGTGCCAGCCCTCAGAGACGCTCAACATCCGGCAACAAGCGAACGCCCGATTCTGAGTCTGTTGAACTGGCCGGAGATGTCGCTGAGTTTGCTGCACTGGAATAACCAGCCGTGGATTCGGTTGCAGGATGTTCCGCAGATGCTGCCGGAAGGTGAGCGGACGCAACGTGCGGTGAATGCGCCGTGGTGGAAGCGTGCTTCGCGAATGCTGCAATCGCGTTAAGTGGCTAAAGCGCGACCACGTTCGATTTCGGCTTTACGCAGATCGTAAGTCAACTGCAGGTTCAGCCAGAACTCGGGCGTGGTGTTCAGGTGGCCGGACAGCATCTTGGCTAAATCAGGGCTGACATTTCTGGTCTTCGCCAACAGCTCAATTACTTCAACTACGAACGTACCCCATCGGGACGGAGGAGCAGCCAACTCAATCCCCAACGGCTCAAGAAATTCCTTTGCAAGGATTTCTCCAGGATGAATCGGCCGCATTCCATTAATGTCCATTTCCCCTCCTGAGGGCCTGATGTGCTGCAATCATAATCAACAATCGCCAGCAAAAAAAATCGCCCCAGAGTTCTCTCGCCGAAGTCCTTCATGTTTCTCGGCACAGTCCTACAAAACCAACCCCTTGCCTGGTTACGCTATCCAAGAATCTCACGCACCTTCACCACCAGAGGCCAAGCAATCGGTAACAAGGTTTGACAGGGACAAGAATCAAAGCTCAAAAATGCGGTGCTCATAGACCACCTGTTGATGGGACTCAGGACGGGATCGAAAGCTGCTGGTACTATCGGCGGATACCTATGAGGAGCCGCTGGATGGTACCAATCACAAGACGTGAACTCGTTAAAGCCTGGGGGGAGTTACGGCAAGCTTCAAAGGCGACCAGTCGTGTAAACCCCCATCGATTGCTCCTTTTTTACGCGGTTGAGTGTGGGTTGAAAGCCATTTATCTGCGGGAAAACAATTCAGATGTTTTGGATGAAACCACTGTTGGACTCAAAAACCATGATCTGAACCAGGTTATGGATAAGCTCCGCATGGGTAAAGAATATCGACTGCCGCTGAGCCTTACCCTTCCAGAACTACGTTCTCCAGGGAGCGTGCAACCCAGAAAATGTGGTTCAGGCTCACTGAATCAAGTGTGGAGATATGGATCGAAATGTGAGATTCCTGCGGATGACGAGCAGTTGGAAGCAACGCTGGAAAAAGTAAATGACTG
Source organism: Pseudomonas sp. S2_B07 (assembly GCF_054668435.1). Taxonomy (NCBI): domain Bacteria; kingdom Pseudomonadati; phylum Pseudomonadota; class Gammaproteobacteria; order Pseudomonadales; family Pseudomonadaceae; genus Pseudomonas; species Pseudomonas sp. S2_B07. Next base: position 3,832,964 of record NZ_CP162769.1, on the reverse strand, counting down.
GATTGCAGGAGAAATAAGATGAGCCTTGATCAGAATGAGCGCATGCCTTTGACCTGGCTCGACGTTGAAAGGGGATTCAAGCGGTCTACAGAAAACTTCACAGCTTTTCCCGAAGGCGTGACACGTATTCGTTGCTTTTATGACGGCGCTGAAATCGAAGCAGCTGTTTCAACACTAGCAAGGGATTGGGTTTCACAAACATTCCAGTCCGCTTACAACGAAACCAACAATTCAATAACGTTGGCCATCGGGGATTGCGACTATCCAATTTCATTTGTCACTCCAAATGATGAGCCAGAAACACCTATTCAATATCCATTATGGAAAGAACAGGCATATCTGAAACCACAGGTAGGAAAACACTACCCCCCTAAATTTAGTGACGGACCAAGAATGGTCTCATTCCACTCTTTTAAGGGTGGTGTAGGTAGAACTACCGCCTTAATGACGTATGCTTCAGCGATTCTGAACGCACCTACCACAAAAAATATAAAAGTTTTGCTGGTAGATGCTGACTTAGAAGCTCCTGGAATTAGTTTGTGGCTCGAAACCCCAAGTATGCCAACGGTTTCATTTGTAAAATTTCTCGAGGCAATGCACTACCCTCCTGAGAGCACGGATCAGGCATTGAACTATTTCGCCTCGGAGCTCCGTAAAACGTCTTTAAATTTAGACGGCAGTCGAAAAGAAATTTTTATTCTCCCATCCGCTGTAAAGCTATCCGAAATAATGGATATGCCGGTGTTACCCTCGCACATTGCAAAAAACCCAAAAAATCCGTGGCTATTAACAGATCACCTGCACGAGCTAGGTAAAAAACTAGATGTTGATATGGTTTTTGTAGATCTACGAGCAGGACTCAGCGAACTCTCAAGCCCTATATTGTTTGACACCCGAGTGGAGCATTTTTTTGTAACCACGGTCGCTCATCAATCAGTATTAGGCATGGCCTCGATATTAGAGCATGTTGGACGCTTCCAGTCGGGCATCCAACGAGATAGTGAGTCGCTAACTAAACCATCGGTGGTTTTAAGTCTACTGACACCGACACTCAGAAAGCTACCGGACTATACCCTGGCGATTGAAAAGTTGAATGGCGCTTATATCAGCTCCGACATCAACATAATCGATGACGCAGAAGATATCTCGCCAAGCATAGACTGGGTAGAGGCAGAATTCGAATCAACTTTAATGAGCATAAGCTCAGTAAAGCAAGCGCTAGAACTTCTAACGAAAGCACCATTGTATGAAAGCGCATCAAAATGGGCTATAACTCGTACAGAGCACCAAGAGAAAGATACTGAAGATCAGCAGGATGAAAGGCCTAAGTTAAAAACTGACATAGCCTCACTACACCAAGTGTGTGAAGGCTTCCAGTTTGCTGAAAAATCTACTAGTTCTGAGATGCTTGTAACAGACCCATTGCGCAACTTGGCCAAGCATTACAACTCGGACTTGCCAAACATCGTATCCGTTGGCGCCAAAGGCGCAGGAAAGACCTTTACCTTTCTCCAACTATGCAGAACAAAGACCTGGGATCAATTTTTAGAAAAGATCAATATAACCGACCCGGAAATTGTTAACTGTCATATTTTTCCTGCTATAAGTTCACAGAATATTGATGGAGATTCGCTGACTATAGTCAAAGACGCCGTCGAGAGCTTTAGCGATACCCTAGCAGTGCCATCTATTCCTTTGAATAGTATTCAGACAAAGATCACTAAACTCGTTAGCCAACATGACATCGACTGGAATGACACGTGGGAAAAACTGCTTGTAGAAGCCATCGGCCTTCCAAGCAATAATTTTGTCGAGCTCAACACCTGGCTAATCGCGAACAACAAATCGATAGTTTATGTCATCGATGGTATTGAGGACTTATTTGATAGCCCTGCTATAGAAAACCAACGAATGGCAATAAAAGCACTTTTGGAAATTCCGAATTCTCTAAATGCACTAAGGCAGCGAAAAATTGGATTCGTGTGCTTTGTCAGGGCTGACTATGTACAGGCCTCAATTAGACAGAATATTGCTCAGTATCTGTCACGATTCCAACCTTTTAGGTTGGAGTGGACGCCAGAAACATTTCTGCGCCTCGTATATTGGCTGTGTAGTAAATCCAATATTATCCAAGCGAAAACAGAGCTTGCTGAAACATTGTCAATGGAAGAACTACTCAGCGCTCTAGAGGAATTGTGGGGCAAAAAGATGGGAGGGAATTCATCAAAAGAGGCTAATAGTGCTCGCTGGGTATTTGCCGCTCTTTGTGACCTTAACGGCCGCCTTCAAGCTCGAGATGTAGTTCGTTTTCTTAAGTTCTCTGCAAAACAGATGCAAACGAAGAGGACAGAAGGATGGCCTGACAGACTGCTTTACCCGGAGGCGATCAGACAATCGCTGTCCGAATGCAGCAGGGAAAAGGTAGAAGAAGCCAGCACGGAAATTTTGCCGCTAAGGGAATGGCGTGTAAAACTTTTGGAAGTATCAGACGAGTTCAAAAAAGTCCCATTCAACCCTGGCAATGTGGGCCTATCTGACGAGCTGATACGCTCACTGAAAGACATCGGTGTTATTTACGAAGACATAGATCGCCTAGAGGATTCCGATCGATTCTATCTGCCCGAGATCTACCGTACGGGATTGGGCTTTAAATCAGCTGTAGGGGGGAGACCAAGAGTTCAAGCCTTGCTCAAACGTAACTTGGGGGGGATGCCATTCTAATTCCACACGCTTGCTCCAGTGGCGCTTGACAATGGCAGGCTTATACGCGGCTGTAGAAAGCAAAATCGTCAATGACCGCTGAATCCCATGCCCCATTTGCTCCGTGGGGCTAGGAACCATTTCGGCGAGTCAATTCCGTTTTATGAAAGTAGCAGCGACTCACAGCAAAGAGCTTTAGCTTAATAGCTTACTTGCAGGTGCAGGAACCTGACTAAGCTCCCCAACGAAACCGCCTGACCGGCGGTTTTTTTTGCATGCGAATAGCTCGCCAGCACTCGTAACATCCTGCGAAAGTTTGGCGCCTCCATCGCCACGCGAAATCACCACCTCCCGACTACCCTTCAAAAACCGCAGGAAGCGGTTCCCGTAAAAGCTCAAGGAACGACCATGTCCCTCTCAATCGTCCACAGTCGCGCCCAGATTGGCGTGGAAGCGCCCGCCGTCACCGTCGAAGTCCATCTGGCCAACGGCTTGCCCTCGCTGACGATGGTCGGATTGCCCGAAGCGGCTGTTAAGGAAAGCAAGGACCGGGTACGCAGCGCGATTATCAACTCAGGCCTGCAATTCCCGGCTCGGCGTATCACCCTGAATCTTGCCCCAGCGGATTTACCGAAGGATGGCGGACGGTTTGATCTGGCGATTGCCCTGGGGATTCTGTCGGCCAGTGTGCAGGTGCCAACGTTGACGCTGGATGACATTGAATGCCTGGGAGAGCTGGCGTTGTCCGGCGCGGTACGTGCCGTGAGAGGCGTGTTGCCGGCTGCACTGGCTGCACGCAAGGCCGGACGCTCGTTGATGGTGCCACGGGCGAACGCCGAGGAAGCGTGCCTGGCCTCGGGGTTGAAGGTGTTTGCCGTGGACCATCTGCTGGAAGCCGTTGCTCACTTCAACGGACATACGCCGGTCGAGCCCTACGTTTCCAATGGCTTGCTCTACGCCAGCAAACCCTATCCGGACTTGAATGAAGTGCAGGGGCAAATCTCGGCCAAGCGCGCATTGCTGATTGCGGCGGCTGGGGCTCACAACTTGCTGTTTAGCGGGCCGCCGGGGACCGGGAAAACGCTGTTGGCGAGTCGTTTGCCAGGTTTACTTCCTCCCTTGGCCGAAAACGAGGCGCTGGAAGTCGCTGCCATTCAATCCGTCACCAGTTGCGTGCCCTTGAGCCACTGGCCGCAAAGACCATTCCGCCAGCCCCATCACTCCGCCTCGGGGCCGGCATTGGTTGGCGGTGGCTCGAAGCCGCAACCCGGCGAGATCACCCTCGCCCATCATGGCGTGCTGTTCCTCGACGAACTTCCGGAATTCGATCGCAAGGTGTTGGAGGTTTTAAGGGAACCGCTGGAGTCCGGGCACATCGTGATTTCCCGCGCCAAGGATCGCGTGAGGTTTCCGGCGCGCTTTCAACTGGTGGCCGCGATGAACCCGTGTCCCTGTGGATATCTTGGCGAACCCAGCGGCAAATGCAGTTGTACACCGGACATGGTCCAGCGTTATCGCAACAAATTGTCGGGGCCTCTGCTGGATCGGATCGACCTGCACCTGACTGTCGCCCGAGAAGCCACGGCTCTGAATCCTGCGCTCAAACCCGGTGATGACACCGCCACTGCTGCGGTACTGGTCGCCGACGCCCGGGAGCTTCAAAACAAACGCCAAGGCTGTGCCAACGCATTCCTTGATTTGCCAGGGCTGCGTCGACACTGCAAGTTATCCACAACCGACGAGGCGTGGCTGGAAACTGCTTGCGAGCGTTTGACCTTGTCACTCAGGTCAGCCCATCGACTGCTCAAAGTCGCACGCACTTTGGCAGACCTTGAACAGGTCGATGGCATCACCCGCGAACATCTGGCGGAGGCATTGCAGTATCGGCCAAGCACAAACTGACGAAAGTCATTCCTTGGTCAGATCAACCAATGGCACCTGCCGCACCTCAGTCTCCCGCCCACCCTGAATCTCGCTCACCCGCTTCAGCGCCTTATCCACAGCCCCTTTATCTGCCAACAGGCTGTAATGAATCTGAAACTGCTTCTGCTCTTTAACCCCAATCATCGGCACCAAACCAAGCGGCCGCTGGTACCGACGGTTGTAGGAAAAACTCGTCCCTGGCTCCAATCCGGTGACATACCCCTGCCCTTGCGTATCGGTGTTTTTCCACAGCGAAAACACTGGCAACTGCTGAGTATTAAACCCAACCGACACCCCAAGGCTCCCGGCCTTGTTATGCAGCACGGTCAGCGTATCGCCCTTGGCGTCGCCGTAGGGCACGACGTTGTAAACCGTCTCGTCGTAGTCCTTGGTCGGCGCACGGTAAGTCTGCCAATCCGGCAAATCCCCTTTGGCCTTGTCGTTGAATGGCGACACCTGTTTCACCGGTGCCACAAACCGCGCGCCCTGCTCCAGGAACGGCGTGCTGAAGTTGCTGTGGTACAGCGCCTGGTATTCCTTCGGATAATCCCCGTTGTTGGTCAGGGTGTCGTTGAGGGCAAACGTGACGCTACCGGGCTCTGTGACCAGTTCGGTCATCACCGAGAAGTCGACTTTCTTGAACGCCTGTTCTTTAAGCTCGCCACGCAGGCTGATGGCGTAAGGCGGTTTCTCATCGATGTGCAGGGTGACTTTGCTGGCCGGGATGTTGGCCGCGCGGCCATGGAGGGTCAGCAGTTCGCCGTTGTCCATGCCGGGATGGCCGACCCATTCGTAGCCGCAGCGGGCGACCAGTTCGTTGAAGCCTTCGAGCCAGCCCAGGCCGCCGCGGCCGTTGAGTTCGATGAAGGACGGATTGACCACATCCTTGACCGGCGAATCCCAGCCCATGCGCACAGTACCAACCGACGCCTGCAAGACGTTCATCCCGCGGGTCGGTACCACCGAGAGTTTCATCGTGCCGTTATCGATGTCGACGATGCTGACGCCCTCTTGCCGACCGCCGTGCAAGGTGCGAAGGGTCACGGAAAAAGGTCGGTCGGTTTTCAGTCCGAGTTGTTGGCTGGTGATCTGCCAATTCTGGGGAGCCTTGTCGCTGTCGAGCAATACGTAATCCCAGGCCAGGGCGTGAGAGGCAGCGGTGAGCGCGCCAAGTGCGACAGCGAATTTGAGCGGGGTCATGGGGAAAGCCTTTCTTGGAGTTGTGGGTTTTTTATAGCGCTGATGAATCGTTTCAGCAAGCTTAAAAAAGCACACCACCAAACCTTCCCACGTCAATTCAAATTGACCTCATGCAACCTCTGCGCACTTACGCTAGTCTCATACGGTTTTGGACCTCCGCTAATTGACGGCGACATCATTATGACATTAAGGTCGCCAGCTAATTGCAGGAGCAAGCGCAGACGCTTTTGTCTGTCATTTTTGCGCAACGGAACATAGGGAGTTTGAATGCGCGGGGCATTATTACGCAGCGGTAAGAGCGGGTCATTCATTGCCCTGGGTGAAACAGGTCAGCCGGTCTACCGGGCTGCCTTGCAATTGCGCGAAGCCATTCGCCGCAAAAATCCTGAGTTGGTCGATCATCTGGCCATCCCCCAAAGCGATGAGCTCGGTAACCAGATCGACTGGTACAGCGGCCTCGACGGTGATGTGATCCCGTGGAGCAGTGCGACCGAAGAAGAACGCGCCCCTGCCCGCCGCCAACTTGAAGCGCTGAAAACCGCGCTCGAGGAACTGAGCCAGCGTTTCCTGGTGACTGATTCCGGCGAACCGCAGCAAGGCGACAAAGCCGTGTTCGGCAAGCTGCTCAAGCGCGTCATTCATTTCCCCGACGAGAATTTCGTCTACCTGGTGCAAGGCAAACCGGTGCTGACCTTTTGGGGTTTCGAGCATGCCGGTAACGGCACTCGCGATCCCCTGCACTGCCTCTATCAGGTTCCGCCCGCGTTCACGCTGCCACCTGAGGTCGAACCCGCGCCTGTTGTTGCGCCCGTCGTACCGGCGGTTGCTCGTCCATGGTGGCGTCGCTGGTGGTGGCTGTTGCTGCTGCCGCTCCTGCTGCTGCTTTTGTGGTTGCTGCTCGGCCTGCGCGGTTGCGTGCCGATTCCGTCGGTGGCGGTAGATCTGTTGCCTGAGGGCATCGTGCCGGTGGAAAAACGACTGGAAGAGCCGCAAGTGACTGGCAATGTCACGACGCTGAATGGCGTTCCGGTGAATGGCACTGTCGTGGGCTCCACCACAGGAACTGGCACCGCCGTGACCGGTACTCATGGAGTAGAAGCGCCCGCGGTCGAAGGTAGCGAGGCTGACACGGCGCCCGCCGGCGTGACCCAAGACCCCGCCAAAGACCCGGCAGCAGACCCGGCCGCCGAATCGCCAACCACACCACCCGAAAACAAAACCGCGCCGCCGGATATCACATCCCCCGAGGGCGAAAAACCCGCCGCTGCCGCAAAACCCGGCCCTCCCCTGAGCATTCCGCCAGACGCCGCTGACGGTGCCGCCAAGTTCCTCGACGGTCAGTACCGTGCCGGGGCGGGTATTCAGGATCGCCGGACCGGCAAACCGCTGCGTCTGGAGTACCAGCTCAAGGACGGCAAGGGCGAAGTCACCGTGCATCAGGCCGACGGCACCAAGTGCAGCGGGCCAGTGAGCGCTACCATGAAGGGAGGCAGCCTGGCCATCGACAGCCAGGGTCAGGCCGTGTGCGCTGACGGCAGCACGTACGACATGCCCAAGGTCAACTGCCGCAAAGGGGCGACCACGGTCGCGGACTGCACCGGCGGTTACGGAAAAGATCAATTCCCCATGTCCATGCGGCACGTGGCCGAATAAAAACGGAATAACCCGACATGTTGCCTGAAGTCACCCAATTCGAAGACACCGTCACGCTGGTCAGCGACACCGGCATCCAGTTCATGGATTTCGCCCTGCGCCTGGATCCCCGCAAGGAACCGGCGGGCGAATTCGCGCCGATGATCAGCGGGTTGATCTGCCGCCTGGCGTACAACGAAGAGAAAGACTTCTTTTTCTACGAGCCCGAACCGGAAAAGATCGAGAAAGCCAAGCCTGCGTTCAGCGTCGACATGAAAAGCAGCCTCGAATTGCTCGACGGTGTCTGGCTGCCGACTCCGTTTTTCCGTTTCATGCCGCCTCATCGCTTCGATGAAGGTCCGACCAACTGGTCGCGCATGCGCCTGGTGAAACTGGCGACACCCGACATTGACGGCAACACTCACCGTCTGACGATGGCGTTCGACAGCCGCGTCATGCCCAAGCGTGACGGCACCGCTTACCTGGCGCCAAATGAAGAGGACATCAGCTCCGGTGTGTCCTTCAAACTGGCAACCAAGGCCAGCGAAACCCGCTGGTTCCTGGCGCAGCCGTGGGTCAACGAGTGGCTGCTGGAAGTCTTCAACGAAGGCAATGCCCACCGTTCGCGCGCGGAGCTGGACACCGATATCCGCGCCAACTATCACCTGGCGCACTACCTCAATTTGCTCAGCCTGTTGGGCGCACCGTCCGCCGCCCAGCAATCGACGGCCCGTGCGAAAGTTGAAATCCCCGAGCTGAAAGTGGTCGCCAACGACAGCAATGGCCTGGTCAAACCGATTCCGGTGGACCTGGTGCTGGACGTCGGCAACTCGCGCACGTGCGGCATCCTGATCGAGAACCACGGTCAGGCCGGCTCCGGGCTGAAGCAGAACTACGTGCTGGAACTGCGCGACCTGATCACCCCGGAACACACCTACAACCTACCGTTCGAAAGCCGCGTGGAATTCGCTCAGGCGTACTTCGGCAAGGACCACTGCTCGGTCAAGAGCGGCCGGCACGATGCGTTCCAGTGGGCGACGATTGCCCGCGTCGGCAATGAGGCCAGCCGTCTGGCCAGCCGTCGTCGCGGCACCGAAGGCTCTACCGGCCTGTCCAGCCCGAAACGCTACCTGTGGGACGAAAATGCCTACGGCCACGGCTGGCGTTTCAACTGCTCGTACATCAAGACCGACAGCGAGCCGTACGCCACCGCCGCGCCGTTCTCGCACTTGATCAACGAAACCGGCGAGGCGCTGTACAGCCTTGAAGAAGATGATCGTCTGCCAGTGTTCATGCCGCGTTATTCGCGCAGCTCGCTGATGACCTTCATGCTCGCCGAAGTGCTGGCCCAGGCGCTGTCGCAAATCAACAGCCCGGCCCAGCGCTCGCGCCAGGGTCACACCCGCGTGCCGCGCCAGCTCAACAGCATCACCCTGACCGTGCCGCCGGGCATGCCCCAGGCCGAGCGCAGCATCCTCAACGAACGCATGCTGCAAGCCATCGGCCTGGTGTGGAAAAGCCTCGGCTGGCATGCCGGCGAGGAAGACCCGCATCTGGATCAGGCTGTCAGCCCGCGCACGCCGATCCCGAGCATTCGCGTGGAATGGGACGAAGCCTCCTGCGGACAGTTGGTGTACCTGTACACCGAGGTCAACGAAAACTTCGCCGGTCACCCGGAAGAGTTTTTCGACACCATCGCCCGGCCCGACAAAACCGACCGCGAACGCATCACCCTGGCGACCATCGACATCGGCGGCGGCACCACCGACCTGGTGATCACCGACTACCGCCTCGACCGCGCCGGCAACACCGGCAGCGGCAGCAACGTGCACATCGTGCCCGAACAGCGTTTTCGCGATGGCTTCAAAGTGGCCGGTGACGACATCCTGCTGGACGTGATTCAAGACTTCATTCTGCCGAGCTTCGAAAAAGCCTTGCAGAACGCGGGCGTGAAAGCCCCGGATTCACTGATGTCGCGTCTGTGTGGCGACGAGTCGGTCAGCGCTCAGGACATGATCCTGCGCCAGCAATTGAACCTGCAGGTGTTCGTCCCACTGGGCCTGGCGCTGCTCAAGGCGTACGAGCACTACGATCCGCAGGTCCCTCAAGAAGTCACCCCGCAAAGCTATCGCCAATTGCTCGGTGACAACGCGATCAGCCAGACCGTGCTCGACTACGTCAACGCCGCCGTGCGCCGCGATGTCGGGGGCCAGAGCGGTTTCGACCTGTACGAATCGCTGATCGGCTTCGACCTGCAAAAGCTCCACGCCGCGTTTCTCAACGATCAGATCAACATCACCAAGATCCTCGGCGCACTCTGTGAAGTGGTCGCGCACTATCCGTGCGATGTTCTGCTGCTGACTGGCCGCCCTTCGCGTCTGCCCGGCATCCAGGCGTTCATTCGCAAGGTGCTGCCGCTGCCACCCGGGCGCATTCTGGCGCTGCAAAACTATCGCACCGGCGGCTGGTACCCGTTCCACAAGAACGGCCGCATTGACGACCCGAAAAGCACCGCTTCGGTGGGCGCAATGTTGTGCCTGTTGTGCGCCAACCACAGCGTGCCGAACTTCTACTTCCGCTCTTCGGCGCTCAAACCGTATTCGACGGTCAAGCACATCGGCGTCATCGACCTGAACAACGTGATCAAGGATGCCGACGTGCTGTACCGCGACATCCAGTCCGAAGACTACAAAATCAAGTTGCCGGAAATCGGAACGGGCGATGACGCCGACACGCCGCAGCTGGAAATGCGCGGCGACCTGCGTCTCGGTTTCCGCCAGTTGGCCGCTGATCGCTGGGCGGCTTCGCCGCTGTACATCCTGCGGTTCACCAAGGCCGGCCGGGAAAAGTTCTCCCGGGCGATTGGAGAAAACGGCAGCGCGCCGCTGCTCAAGGTGCGCTTCGAGGTCAAGGCGGCCGACAAGTACACGCGCAAGCAGGATCTGGTCAGCGACCGCCTTTCGGTTCGCGACATCGAATCCAACAGTAACAACGTCAACTTCAACCCGCGCAGCGACCTCGAGCTGGAACTCAACACCATGCTCGACGCCGGCCTGCGCGAGACCAAGTACTGGCTCGACAGTGGAAGTGTGAAACGCAAATGAATGACCTGACCCCCGATCAAACTCAGCTCTCTGCCAGTTGGGCCGCTGTTTATGAAGGTGCCGGTCAGGCGCTGGACTGGATCGCCCAGACGCGCGGCAACGCGCCGCGCCTGGACAGCGAAGCCGATAACCTGAACATCCGCCTGCACCGTGCCCGCAACCTGGCTCACAGCCTCGGCCGCGTGGCCTGCACGCCGATGACCATTGGCTTTTTCGGCTTGTCCCAGGCCGGCAAGTCCTACCTGATTTCGGCCCTCGCGGCAGGTCAGAATGGCAAACTGGAAACCGATTTCGGTGGCCAGCGCCTGGACTTCATCAAGCACATCAACCCGGTCGGTGGCGGCAAGGAAGCCACCGGTCTGGTGACACGCTTCAGCCGTCGCGCGACGGAAAGCCAGGACAATGACTTTCCGGTACAGCTCACGCTGTTCAAGGAAATCGAGCTGGCGAAGATTCTCGCCAACTCCTGGTTCAAGGATTTCGACCTTGAGCGCATTTCCTACGAGATCGACGAAGAGCGCATCCAGCGCGTGCTCAAACCGTTCGAAGGCCGCGAAACCGGGCCGCTGCAAACGGGCGTCAACGCCGACGATCTAGTGTCGCTGTGGGATTACCTGCGCGACAACTTCCGCAACTCGGTGAAAAAACTTGAGCACCTGTACTGGCCCAAAGCGTTGCAGTTGGCGCCACGCCTGAATTTCCAGGAACGGGCCGAGCTGTTTTCGATCCTGTGGGGTGAGCAAAGCGAGCTGACGCGGGTGTACCAGCAACTGGCCGGTGCGCTGCACGCGCTGGGCCTGCCCGAAACCGTGTTCGCACCGCTGAAAGCGTTGGTGAGTTTCGAAAACGACACCTACAGCCAGCGCGACAGCATCATGAACGTCGACATCCTCGAACGCTTCGGGAGCCCACGGGACTTGCCGATCGAGGTTCGCCCCCTGATTGGCGGTCGCCTGCAAAACAGTCAGGGCATCCCGGTCGCGCAACTGGCGGCACTGACGGCCGAAATGACCTTCCGCCTGATCGAAGCGCCGCTGGATGACATCGTCAATCAAGTCGACCTGCTGGATTTCCCCGGTTATCGCGGGCGCAAGAAACTGCACGAGATCGCCGACTCCAACGATCCGCAATCCGCCACCAAGGACAACTCCGTTTCGCAGCTGATCCTGCGGGGCAAGGTCGCCTACCTGTTCGAGCGCTACACCGACAACCAGGAAATGAACGCGCTAGTGGTCTGCACCGGTTCGACCAAGCAGAGCGACGTCAACGACGTGGGCCCGGTGCTGACCCGCTGGATCGAAAAAACCCAGGGCGCCGACTCGGCCGCTCGCAGCAAACGCGACACCGGTCTGATCTGGGCGCTGACCATGCTTGACCTGCGCATCACCAACTCCCTGAGCCTGACGCCGGATCAGTACGACGAGAGCTGGAACGGCATGGTCAAGCTGACCATGCTGGAGCGCTTCGGCAGCCTGAGCTGGATGAGCGACTGGGCCGGCACGCCGTTCCAGAACACCTTCCTGGTGCGCAAACCGCGCATGGACGCGGCGTTCATCGAGCAAGACGCGAGCGGTGCGGAAACCGGCCTCAATGCCATCTATCAGGAGCGTGTTGACGCACTGGGCAGCAGCTTCGCCAGCAACGCCCTGGTGTGCAAACACATCAAAAATCCGGTCAATGCCTGGGCGGAAATGCTGCGCAACGATGACGGTGGTATCAGTCACTTCAGCAGCAGCTTCACCGGCGTGGCCAACATCGAATTCAAATTGCAGCGCATCCGCGAACAATTGAGCGAATGCCTCGAAGGCCTGACCACTCACGGCTTGAGCACCTGGTACCACGCCGATGGCGATGGTGCCGCCGCCGCGAAGAAAGCCCAGGCGCAGATGATTCTGACTGGTCTGGGTCGGCGCCCGGCCGTGCTCGGCGAGCTGATCGATCAACTCGACATGCCGAGCGAAGAAGTGCGCGACCTGTACCTCAGCGGCGTGTATGAAACCGATGACGAGCCAGCCGCGAACGACGAGCCGGCCGCCCCGACGCCGAGCCAGAGCCTGTACGGCAACGACGCCGGTTTCGATTTCGATTTCGGTGACGACACGAGCCTTGACGCACCGGTCAGCAGCAAAAACGGTACCCCCGCGCCCGAGCTGCAAAGCAACGAGCACCGATTCGCCAAAGCGGCGTTCAAGGCCTGGATCGCGCACCTGCGCGAGCTGACCACCCGCCAAAGCCTGCTCAATCTGCTCGGCCTGGAAAAGGCCTTGCTCGAAGCGGTGGTCGACGAACTGATCACCGCCGGCTATCGCCAGGACTTGCCGGGGCAACTGAGTCGCGCCGTCCTCAAGCGTGCACAAAGTGGCGCGCGACGCGATCAACTGGTCGAACGCCAGGTATTCGAAGTGCAACGTGTGCTGCGCGATTTCGTGTCCTGGTTCGGCTACCTGCAGAAGCCGGTGAGCGAGCGTCCGAACAGCCGCGCCGGGGCCAAGGCGCCGCTGTTCTCGTTCTACACCGACGTTGGCCCGGGACAAGTGCCCGTGCTGCCGGCACAACCGGCGAACCAGGCGCAGCGCTACCTCGGCGACTGGCTCTCGGGCCTGGCCTACATCACGCAGGACAATGCCGGCCATGGTGCCGGACGTGAAATCACCCCTGAACAGAACGAACGGCTGGGCAAAGTGCTCACAGCCTTCGCAGCGAGATAAGTAATGCCAATTCGTGTCGACCTGCTCGCGTTAGAGCCCAATGTGCCTGGCAAGGCCCGCCTGACTGTGAAGAAATGGCAGGGTGGCGAGGAACAGCTGGAGTTTTCCATTCAGCGTAACCAGGACGGTTTTTACCTCCAGGACCACAAGGCCTGGAGCAACAATCCATTCTGGTTCAAGGTCTCGCGCTTCAACGTCACGGACAGCGGCGATGGCCTGGAAGCGCAGGTCGGCCCGGACGTGGTCGACCCACTGCTGGAAGGTGGCGCCAACTCGCAATTCCAGATCGAACTGCGCGAGCAGAGCCACGGCCACACCGACAAAGGCGTGGTTCGTCCAGGCGTTGGCGTGTTGCCGTCCACGGCCGGCGGCCAGACGCGCTCGACGTATGGCGGCGCCGAACTGACGGCGCCGAGTGCACCGGCACCAGCACCGGAAATCCTGGAAATCCCGGAGCTGCCGGAACTGGTCCTGTCCACCGCCGAGCCCGAAGTGGAGCTGGAGTCAGTGCCCCACGAGCCCGACTACGCACCACCTCCCCCGCCGGTGAAGAAAAGCAACAAAGGCCTGATCGGCCTGTTGGTTGTCGTGCTGTTGCTGCTGGCCGCGGGTGGCGGATTCTGGTTCTACAAACGCACCCCGGCGCCTGCCCCGGTGGCCGCCAACCCTGCCGCCGCACCGGCCGGCGCTGATGCTCAAGCCTGTACCGTGGAGAGCATGAACAGCCTGCCTGAATTAACCTTCGTCCAGACCTGCATCAAGGCGGCGCCCGACAGTGCCAAGTTGCTGGAGATCATCAACCAGGCCAAGGCCGGCAAACACTGCGGTGTCGCCCAACGGCTGTACGCCAACCGTGCCCAGGCCGGTGACGCGCTGATCGCCAACGCTTATGCCCGTGAATACGACCCTAAATACCTGAAGGCCAGCGAGTGTTTCCCGACCGCGGACAACGCCACCGCCGCCTACTGGTATGAAACGATCCTGACCCAGGACCCGAACAACGCCGAAGCCAAGCAGCGTTTCGAGGAGTTGCAGAAGTGATGCGCTCTCCCCTGAGTCGTTTCCTGCTGAGCGGCGCCGCCCTGTTGGCACTGTGCATCAGCCCGTTGTCCCAGGCCGATGACAAACCGCTGATCCAGGCCGGTAAAAAGACCCTGTTCCAGCGCGTGCTGACCACACCCGGCTGCAAGATCAGCCCGACGGCAGGCGGTGCCGCCGGTGACGAACAGCCGGTGTTCAGCCGCTTTTACGTGTACGAGCGCGCCCAAGCGAACAACGCCGAGTGGCTGAAAGTCGGCCCCGACAGTTATGGCAAAACCATTGGCTGGTTGCCGGCCGGCTGCACCACAGACTGGAAGATGCAGCTGACACTGGCCTTCACCAACCCGGCCAATCGCGACCGGCTGCTGTTTTTCAAGGACCGCGCCACCGTCGAAGCCATCCTCGATGCGCCGGACCCGGTAAGCAAAGTTGCACCGCTGCGGGCCAAGCTGAAAAAGGGTCAGCAGGCGCCAGGCGTGCTGGCGGAAGAGCCTGAATTCTTCGTCGACCTGCAAAAGCAGTTCTACCTGCTGCCGGTGCTCAGCGGCGAAGAAGTGATGACCGAAAGCGGTTTCCGCACGCGCCTGCTGAACGTCGCGTCGGTCAGCAAACCGGATGACAAGAACGCCAAGCCCGGTGCTGCCAACAGCGCTGCCGGTGGCAAGGAAGCCGAGGACAAAAACACCAACCAACTGAAGGAGTTCAGTGCGGCCGTGGTGTTTGTCATCGACTCGACGATTTCGATGGACCCGTACATCGACCGCACCCGCGAGGCGATCCGCAAGGTTTATCAGCAGATCGAAGCGCAGAACCTCGGCAAGCAGGTCAAGTTCGGCATGGTCGCTTTCCGCTCCAACACCCAGGCGGTACCGGGGCTGGAATACACCACCAAGATGTACGCCGACCCGACCAAGGTGAAAGACAGCGCCGACTTTTTTGCCAAGATCGCCGACCTCAAACAGGCCACCGTGTCGAGCAGTAGCTTCGACGAAGACTCGTTTGCCGGTGTCATGGAGAGTATCGACAAGGTCGACTGGAGCCAGTTCGGCGCGCGCTATGTGGTGCTGATCACCGATGCCGGCGCCATCGAAGGCGACGACAAGCTATCGAAGACCGGGTTGAGCGCTGCGCAGGTGCGTATCGAGGCCGCCAACCCCGGCGTGGCGATTTACACCCTGCACTTGAAAACCCCGGCCGGGGCCAAGGACCACGCCAAGGCTGAGGCGCAATACAAGAACCTGTCGACTTACCCGGGCACCAACACCTCGCTGTACTACCCGGTGGACGCGGGCGATGTGCATGAGTTCGGGCGCAAGGTCGACGCACTGGCCGCCGCGATCACCACCCAGGTGAAAGCCGCCTACATGGGTGAAGACGCCATCGGCAGTGCGGCGAACGCCAAGCAGGACCCGGCCGAGAAGAAAATGCTCGAGGACGCGGCGCTGATCGGCCACGCCATGCAACTGGCCTATCTCGGCGAGAAGACCAACAGCAAGGCCCCGCCGGTGTTCAAGGCGTGGATCACCGACCGCGACCTGATCAAGCAGAACATCCCGACGACCGATGTGCGGGTACTGCTGACGAAGTCGCAGCTCAGCGACTTGAGCGACGTGATGAAGCAGATCCTCGATGCCGCCAACGAAGGTTTGATTTCGCCAACGGAAATGTTCGATCGCCTGCGTTCCGTGGCGGCGACCATGGGCGCCGATCCCAATCAGCTCAAGCAGAACAGCAACGCCAAACTGGCGGACATGGGCGTGCTCGGCGAGTACCTCGAAGACCTGCCCTACCAGAGCGAAGTGCTGAACCTGGATGAAGAGACCTGGAAGAGCTGGGACGGTCTGGCGCAAGAGAAATTCATCCGCACGCTGAACACCAAACTGCGGCATTACCAGCGTTACAACGCTGACGTCGACCGCTGGGTTGCTTTAGCCAAAGACAGCGATGCGCGGGACAACGTGTACCCCGTGCCACTGGAAATGATGCCTTAACGAGACGCTGATGCTCGATATCAAGAACCTGCTGGTGCGCCGTGGTGAGGGCGCGCTGGCTCATCATGTACGCCTGCCGCATTTGCAGATCGGTGCCGGGGAAATCCTCGCCATCACCGGCGAGAGCGGTAGCGGCAAAAGCACCTTGCTCGAAGCCATCGGCCTGTTGCTCGCGCCGGTGGAGCTCGAGCGCTTTCGGTTGGGCCCGACGCACGCTCAGGATATCGCCCACCTGCTGGCGACCGACGACCAGCCGGCGCTCGCAGCGGTGCGTTCACGGCACTTGGGCTTCATTTTGCAGAGCGGCGGTTTGCTGCCGTTCCTGAGCGTGCGCGACAACATCAGCCTGCCGCGCCGTTTGCTCGGGATGTCGGCGAACAGCGAACACATCGACCACGCCGTCGACGTGTTGCGCCTGCAAGGGTTGCTGGATAAACAACCGCAGGCCTTGTCGATCGGCGAGCGCCAGCGCGTGGCCTGCGTTCGGGCGATTGCCCATCAACCGCTGCTGCTGTTGGCCGACGAACCGACCGCCGCGCTCGATCCGCACAGCGCCCGGCGTTTGTTCGAGTTGCTGCTGAGCCTGGTGTCGAGCATGGGGTTAAGTGCGCTCGTGGTGTCCCATGACTGGGCCTTGCTGAAGGATTTCGGCTTGCCGCGACTCGGCGCTATCAGCCATCAGGGAGAAACACTGTTTGAACCGATGGATTGATCGCTTGCGCCTGCTGGGCTCACTGGCGCTGCAAGACCTCTGGCACGACCGCAAGGTCTCGCTGTGCATCGCCGCGTCCCTGGTGGCGGTGATAGCGCCGCTGTTGCTGCTGTTCGGGCTCAAGCACGGGGTGGTCAGCCAGTTGCAGGACGAACTGCTGCGTGACCCGCGCAACCTTGAAGTGAAGATGCTCAGCAACGGCAACTACGACACGGCCTGGATCGAGCGTTTGCGCCTGCGCCCCGAAACCGGTTTTGCCCTCGGCCAGACCCGCTCGCTCAATACCCAGGCAGACCTGCTGATCGGCATGCAACGGTTTGTCGAAGGTGCGGAAATCATCGCCACGGAACCTGGCGATCCACAGCTGAACCTGCCGTCGCTTACCCCCGTCGGCAATCAAGTGATCCTCAGCGCCAGCGCCGCGCAACGTTTGCAGGCCAAGGTTGGCGACAGCGTGCAACTGCGGGCGTTGCGGCGCCTGGAAGGGGTCAATGAACGCGGCGAGATGACGCTGACCGTGCTGGCGGTGCTCGACGGCGCCCGGTTCGGGCGTGCGGCCGGGTTTGTCGCCCCGCCGCTGCTGCTGGACCTGGAGCACTTTCGCGACGGTTATCAGGTCAGTGCGTTCGGCGTCGCCACCGGCAAGCCGCTGGGCAATCTGCAACCGCTGTACGCCCGCGCCCGCGTGTATGCACGCAACATCGATCAGGTCGCACCGCTGGAGCACTGGCTCAACGAACAACACATCGAAACGTCGAGCCGGCTGGCCGACATCGACAACGTCAAAGCCATCAACCATGTGCTGGGACTGATCTTCGGCGTGATTGCCGTGGCGGCGCTGATCGGTTGCGTGGCGTCGATGGTCGGCGCGTTCCTGGCCAACATCGACCGCAAGCGTAAAAGCCTGGCGGTCCTGCGCCTGCTGGGATTCAAGCGTCGGGCCGTCGGTGGTTTTGTGGTCTTGCAAGCGCTGATACTGAGCCTGGCCGGTTACATCGGCGGGCTGGGGTTTTATGCTGTCGGCAGCCATTTGTTCGACTACTTGCTGGGCAGCAGCCAGGCCACCGGCACCTTCGTTTGCCACATCACCGTCTGGCATGGCGTTGCCGCCCTGCTCCTGACCTTTCTGGTCGCCGCATTGGTGGCCGTGGTCGGCGCCCTGCGAGCCATCAACATCCAACCTGCGGAGAGTCTGCGTGAGCTATAAACGTTTTGGCTTGCTGTTGCCCCTGAGCCTCGGCTATTTGCTCGACGCCTCGGCGGCGGGCTGGGAAGAGAAGTATTACAACCCGATGCCGGACGCCGCCGACGTGGTGCTGCCGATGCCCTGCGAAGGCTCGATGGTGTTTCGCAAGGTGTTCATCCCGGTGGCCGGGCCGCTCGACGACTACCCGATCAACATCGGTCAGGACGGCGCGGAATACGGCTATGTCGAGCAGACCCGGCCGACGTTCATCGCCGGTAGCTTCACGGGCGGCAAGAACGACAAATCCCGCTATTACCTGATGGCCAAGTACGAGATGAGTCAGCTGCAATACGCCGCGCTGACCGAAGCCACCTGCCCCATCGCTGCCACCAAACTGCGCGTGCCGCAAACGGCCGTGAGCTGGGTGCAAGCCATCGAAGCCGCCGACAAGTACAACCTGTGGCTGCGCAAAAACGCGGCCGACAAGTTGCCCAAGGAAGACGGCGCGCAGGGCTTCCTGCGCTTGCCGACTGAAGTCGAGTGGGAGTTCGCCGCACGCGGAGGGCTGGAAGTCAGCGCCGCTGAATTCCGCGATACGCATTACCCGATGCCGGACGGCATCAATGCCTACGAGTGGTTCGCCGGGGCGCAATCCTCCAACGGCAAAGTGCAGTTGTCCGGTCTGCAAAAGCCCAATCCGCTGGGCCTGCATGACATGCTCGGCAACGTCGACGAAATGATGTTCGAGCCGTTTCGCCTGAACAAGCTCGACCGCCAGCACGGTCAGGCCGGCGGCTATGTGGTGCGCGGCGGCAACTACCTGACCGCTCAGGCCGACCTGCGCACGGCATTGCGCAAGGAAGCGCCGTATTACAACGCCGACGGCCAGGTGAAGAACAAAACCACGGGCCTGCGCCTGGTCATGGTCTCACCGACCCTGACCTCTCGCGAACGGGTCGCCAGCATCGAATCCAGCTGGAAGAAACTCGGCACCGGCAGCAAGGAAACCGAATCCGCCGACAAAGGCACGGTGCAATCCCTGAACAGCCTCGCTTCGGGCGTCGAAGACAAAGCGCTCAAGGAAAAACTCCAGGCCCTGGAGAACCAGTTGCGCGCCAGCAACCAGCAGCAGGAAGAAACCCGCGACCAGGCGATTCGCGCCAGCCTCAATCTGGGCGCATTCTTGTGCACCAAGATGCTCGACGACGGCCAGTACGTGGACTTCCTGCAAAAGAACTACAAGCTCAACTGCGAAAGCGCGGACAAGGACGCGAGCTGCGACATGCGTAAAACCAAGCTCGACGAGCAAAAGGATCGCCTGCACAAACTCAGCCGTTACTACGCCAGCAGCCTGGTGGAATCGGCGACCTTGTACGGCCAGCCACTGCTTGAAACTCAGGTGCCGGTGATGGAAGAAATCATCACCCGCAACAAACAGCTGCAAGACCTGAAACCTTACTTGCGCACCCACTGGGCCAATCAGAAAGCGTTCCTCCAAAAACAGAAGATCGACACTGAAGCCTGGCTGAGCAGCTGCAAAGCCGTCACTCAATAACTCACCTCAATAAAAACGCGTCAACACCGTCACCTAGGAGTTTCACCATGTCGCGCAGCCTTTGGACTCGCTTCAAGCTACAGATCGCTTTCGTTGTTGCCGGCAGCCTGCTGCTGACCGGTTGCGCCAACACCGGTAGCTCCATGCTCGGCGAAAGCGGCGGGGCCGACCCGCGCCTGACCCAGGGCCAGGACGCAGAGTTCTTCAGCAAGTCCGGCTACCAGGCCTGTGCCATGGGCGCCGGTGTCGGCATCCTCGCGTGCGCACTGTCCAACAGCAACAACAAAGCGGTGTGTGCCGTCGCCGCCGGTATTACCGCGTGTGGTGTGGCCATGGGCGCGAACTACTATCTGGATCAGCGTCGCAGCGAATACGCCGACACCACCACCCGCCTGGCTAAAATGAACAGCGACGTCGAACAAGACACGCAGAACGTGATCGCCCGTACCGCGACCGCTCAGCAAGTGATCAATGACGATCAGGCGCAGATCGCCCAGATCAAAAAGGACATCGCCAACAAGAAAGTCGACAAGGCCAAGGCCCAGGTGCAAATCGCCGAGATTGATTCGAACATCGCGCGCCTGCGCAAAGACCTCGGCAACATGCGCACCAAAGTCACCGAGTACACCAAAGTGGCAGACGCCGAGCGTGCACAAGGCGCCACCGGTGCGGAGATCAAGCAGGTGGACATGAACATCATGAAACTGAACCAGAAAGTCGCCGCCCTGCAGAAGGAAGTCGACGGTCTGTACAGCCAACGCTCCGCGATCACCCTGGGCTAAGCACATGACGTTACGACAACTGGCGGTCCTCACCGCCGTCCTGGCCTTGAGCGGTTGCGCGACCAAGCCGGGCGAATGCGATGCGACCAATCGCGACAGCAGCATGCTGACCAAGATGAACTGCGACTACTCCGGTGGTTACAGCGATCAGGTCAAGCAGAAGGAACTGGCCCTGAGCGAGTCCCGTCAACAAAACGCGATGTTCCGTCAGGTGTACGAGAACATCCAGGCCCAGCAGCTCAGCACCAAGACCGACCTGGCCAGCCAGCAGAAAGCCCAGGCAACGCTGAATCAGTCGCTGGGGCAACTGCTGAGCTCGCTCAAGGCCCGGCATGCCAATGAAAGCTCGGTGCAGAAGCAGATTGCCGGCCTCGAGCAGCAGCTCAAGGCTTCGCAAGCGGCGCCCGTGACCAAATCAACGCCCGCAACCCTGGCGGCCAAGCAGGAAGAGCTGAAGGCGTTGCAGAAGAAGGTCAATCAACTGCAATTCAGCCTCGGCTACGAAGAGTAACTTTTCACCCCGCAGGCCTCCCGACGGAGGCCCGCACTTTTTCAGGAATCGTCGTCATGCAGCGGGTCATCAGGGATGCGCAAGCCACACCGGAGGGGATGAGTGCGCTGCAAGCCAAAGTCGCCCTCATCCAGAAACACTTTCCGCCGACCGTCGCCAGCCTGTTTGCCATCCCGCGGATGGGCAGCGGCGACGTGCTGGAATGGTGGACCGAACTGGGTGGCCAACCCACGCCCTACGCCGACCTCAACGAGGACGCGCAACGACGTTTGCTGCAAACCTATGAAGTGCGTCAGACGTCCCTCGGACAGCTGGCGGACGAACTGCAACGACGCGGTCAACCGAAGGAAGCGGAAGACCTGCGCAGCCTGCTCGGTACGCCAGAGCTGGACAAACTCTACAGCCTCAACGGTGAGCCGTTGGTGGTGCGCTGGCACCAGCGTCCGCCCAAGCCCATCGTGCCGCCGGTGGTCCCGGTGGTGCCAGTCGTACCGCCGTCGCGTCGTGGCTGGTGGATCGCGGCGGCCTTGCTCGCATTGCTGTTGCTGCTGCTGGCGCTGTGGCTCTGGTGGTTCCTGCACCGTGAACCCGTTGTCGTGGTGCCACCGGTTGCGCCGGTCGCGCCCGTGGTGACGCCCGTCGAGAAACCGGTTGAGCCTGTTCCAGAGCCAGTTCCCGAGCCTGTCGTGGAACCGGAACCTGTTCCGGAACCAGAACCGGTGCCCGAACCAAAACCAGTGCCGCCACCCAAGCCGGTCCCACCACCAAAACCGGCCGCGCCGCCACCGCCACCGCCACCACCGCCGCCACCTCCAGCCCCGACGCTGGATAACTACGCGTGCCGTAAAAAAGCGCCGGATGCCGTGCCTCCGCAATTTGTGGTGGTACTCGACACCTCGGGCTCGATGGACTTGAACATCAAGTCGGTGAAATCCGATGAGGACTGGTTCTTCGGCAATGAGATGAACAAGTACCTGGACGTGAACCGCACCCGGCAAATTTTCGCCAAGCCCAGCCGCATGGACGTCGCCAAGGACTCGCTGGCCGGCATGATCAACGGGCTCGATCCAAAGATCGACACACGCCTGATCACCTTCGCCGGTTGCGAAAGAACACCGGACCAGGGCGTGTTCCGGTTCGGCGACCGTCAGCGGTTGATCAACGGGATCCGCGGACTGGTGCCCAACGACGGTACGCCGCTGGCCGACAGCCTGGCCTACGCAGCGAGCACGGTCGACGGGCGCAATAACGATGCGGTGATCGTGATGTTTGTCGACGGTGAGGACGGTTGCCAGAAAGACGCTTGCGCGGTGTCCCGCCGAATCGCCAGGGAACAACCGCGCTTGCGGGTCAACGTGGTGAAAATCGGCGCCGGTGGCCCGTCACGCTGCATCGCTGAAAACACCGGTGGCCGGGTTTACAGCAGCACCAATGCGGCTGAGCTGGGTAGTCAGCTGAAACAGGCGACCAAGGAAGTGTCGAGCAATGCCAAGTGCGACTAGTCACTTGGCTTGAATACTAAGGTGGGCCCATCGCGGGCAAGCCACGCTCCCACAGGATTTGTGTCGCTCACAAGAGAGCGGAACAACCTATAACCCTGTGGGAGCGGAGCCTGCTCGCGAAAGCGATTTCAAAGGCGCCTCAACGAAACCGGTCAACCTCTTGGCGCAAGTCCGCCGCCAGGCTTTCCAGCTCCTTGGCCGTCACCGCCAGGTTCGACACCACTTCCCGCTGTTCACTGTTCGCCAACGCAATACTCTGCAGGTTGCTGCTCAGCAACGTCGCCGTGCTGCTTTGCTCCTGAGTCGCGGTGGTAATCGCCGCAAACTGCTGACCGGCCGAACGGCTCTGCTCATCGATCCGCGCCAGGGCTGAAGCCACATTGGCGTTCCGCGACAGACCTTCCTGCATCAACACATTGCCCTGTTCCATGGTGCTGATGGCGTTGCCGGTTTCTTGCTGGATGCTGTTGATCATCCCGGATATTTCGTCAGTGGCCTGACGAGTGCGCGATGCCAGGTTACGCACCTCATCGGCCACCACCGCAAAGCCACGGCCCTGCTCACCGGCGCGAGCCGCTTCGATGGCGGCGTTCAGCGCCAGCAGGTTGGTCTGTTCGGCAATCGCAGTAATCACACCGACGATACCGCCGATTTCCTGGGAACGCTGGCCCAGAGTGTTGATCACCGTCGCGGTGCTGTTCAACGCACCGGCAATTTGTTCCAGCGATGCTGAGGCTTCGTCCATCGAGGTACGACCGATCTGGGTTTGCTGGGCGTTTTCCTGGGCGAGCCGCTGAGTGTTGCCCATGTTGTCGGCAATGTTCAGGGACGTGGCGCTGAATTCCTCCACGGCGCCGGCCATGCTGGTGATCTCGCCGGACTGCTGCTCCATCCCTTCGTAGGCGCCACCGGACAGACCGGACAATGCCTGCGCACGGCTGTTGACCTCGGCCGAGGCCTTGCGAATGTGCTCGACCATGGTCGACAAGGCCTGACTCATCTGGTTGAACGCGCGGGCCAGTTGACCGATCTCGTCGTTGCTCGCCACGTTCAGGCGCACGCTCAAATCACCGGCGCCCAAGGCTTCGGCCTGACGCACCAGATCACCCAGCGGCGCGAGTTTGCTGCGCAGCAACCAGACAGCCGAACCGACCGCGATCAACATCGCCAGCAGACTGCCAATGGCCAATTGAATGCCGACACTCCAGGTCACCGCACTGATTTCAGCTTTTGGCATGCTCGCCACGACCGACCATGGGCCACCATCGAACGGCACGGACACGCTGTAGAAATCTTCGGATTTATCACTCCAGAACTGGCCTTTTCCCGGTGTCTTCGCCAGTCCGACGATGGCCGGGACAGCTTGATCCAGTGCCTGCACACCCGAAATCGGCACCAGCCATTTGCTTTGCTCATCGAGCAACGCCAGGGAGCCGGTCTGGCCGATGCGGAAACGCTTAAGATTCTCGAACTGCGCGTTCTGCGCGTCGGTGTAATCGAACCCTACGAAGAGCACGGCAATCACCTTGCCGCTGCTGTCGCGCACGGGGGTGTATTGCGTCATGTAGGAGCGATCAAACAGCAAGGCGCGACCGACATAGCTCTGCCCCGCCATCAAGCGTGCATACGCCGGATGAGCGTGATCGAGCAGCGTGCCGATGGCGCGGTTGCCGTCCTGTTTGGTCAGGGAGGTGCTGACCCGGATAAAGTCTTCGCCGCTGCGCACGAACAACGTCGCCACGCCCGCGGTCATTTGCTTGAACTCGTCGACTTCCTTGAAATTGTTGTTCAACACTTCGCTACCCAGGTGCAAGCCCGGAGTCTGCGTGCCCGCCACCGCCACCGGCTCCTCCGGGTGCACGCTCAGACCGACGCTGAAGCGCTTCTCGAACAGACCGGCCAGACGCTGGGTGCTTTCACGCAAGGTGCCGTGAAAGGTGCTCAACTGATCGGCCAGCAACCGGGCCTCACTGGCCAGGTGCTCTTCGCGGGTGGCGAGGTTGGCAGTGTCCAGCGAACGCAGGGCGAACACGGTACTGCCAGTGATGACAATCGCCAGTATCACGGCAAGCGCAAGACCAAGCTGTGAGGCGATCCGGGCACGGGGTTGAGACATGACAGCTCCTGGCCGAGCGACCTGATCCTGCTTGATCGGGCTGAGCACTCAGCAAAATTTTCCAGATAATGGGGAAAAGCGTCGAACCAGCACGAAGGTTCCACTTGCAGATTTTCGGCGGCAAAACCGAATACTTGAGTAAATAGCCCGGATATGGCTCAAGGCCTCTACTGCGTGGGCTCTATCGATTCAGCTCAAACGCTGCACAACCGGTAAATCCATGGCCCGGACCTCTCCCAGCAGAAAATCGCTGAGCCTGCGCAAACGTTCACCTCCGGGGCGGGTTTTCGGCCAGACCAGGTAGTAATTCTCACCGCTGGCGACCGCCGTCGGCCACGGCAGACTCAAGCGCCCCTGTGCGACATCCTCCGCCACCATCAGCAAATCCCCCATGGACACGCCATAGCCCCGCGCGGCGGCGATCATGCCCAGCTCCAGGGTGTCGAACACCTGGCCGCCCTTGAGCGAGACCTCATCGGTCAGGCCCATGCGGTCGAGCCAACTGCGCCAGTCACGCCGATCCGGTGTCGGGTGCAGCAACTCAGTGCTGGCCAAACGCGCGACGTCCCACGGCTGGTCGTTCAGCAGATTCGGCGCGCCGACGGGGATCAGCTCCTCGGGGAACAGCAGCGTGGCCTCCCAGTCCGGCGGGAAATGCCCGTTGCTGAGGATCACGGCGCAATCGAACGGCTCCTGATTGAAGTCCACCGAATCGATGTCCATCCAGGCGCTGGTCAGTTGCACTTCATTGCCCGGTTGCAGGTGCCGGAAACGGCTGAGCCGCGCCAGTAACCAGCGCATGGTCAGGGTCGAGGGGGCTTTCATGCGCAGGATGTCGTCTTCGGCGCGCAAGGTATTGCAGGCGCGCTCCAGGGCGGTGAAACCGTCACGAATGCCCGGCAGGATCAACCGCGCCGACTCGGTCAGTTGCAAATTGCGCCCACTGCGGTGAAACAACCGACAGGCGAAATGCTCTTCGAGCGTACGGATATGCCGGCTCACCGCACTCTGGGTGATCGACAGTTCTTCAGCCGCGCGGGTGAATGAACTGTGCCGCGCCGCCGCTTCAAATGCGCGCAAGGCATACAAGGGAGGAAGACGACGGGACATGAGGAAAGCTCCTATAGCGCAATCCGGCTACCGTAGCAGAATCTGTTCTGCATGAGTCTGACTCATGCTACCCATCCTTTTTATCCCTTTGTGTTAACCCCGTGAAGCGCCGAGAATCGACGCTTTCCAGACCTCTTTGATAATCGAGCGTGATGACCATGAAGCATCCAGCGCGTATTGAACTCTGGGCCATCCTGCGGCTGGCGGGGCCGCTGATTGCCTCGCAGTTGGCGCACATGCTGATGGTCCTCACCGACACCTTGATGATGGCGCGCCTGAGCCCCGAAGCGTTGGCCGGCGGCGGTCTGGGTGCGGCGACCTACTCGTTCGTGTCGATTTTCTGCATCGGCGTGATTGCGGCGGTCGGCACCTTGGTGGCGATTCGTCAGGGCGCGGGTGACATTGTTGGCGCCGCACGACTGACCCAGGCCGGATTGTGGCTGGCGTGGTTGATGGCGCTGGTGGCCGGACTGCTGCTGTGGAACCTCAAACCGGTGTTGCTGCTGTTCGGCCAAACCGAAACCAACGTCCACGCCGCCGGGCAGTTTCTGCTGATCCTGCCGTTCGCCCTGCCCGGTTACCTGAGTTTCATGGCGTTGCGCGGTTTTACCAGCGCCATCGGCCGGGCGACGCCGGTGATGGTCATCAGCCTCGGCGGTACCGTGGCCAACTTCCTGCTCAACTATGCGTTGATCACCGGCATGTTCGGCCTGCCGAAAATGGGTTTGATGGGCATTGGGCTGGTGACAGCGATTGTCGCTAACCTGATGGCGGTGGCACTGGCCCTGCACATCCGCCGGCATCCGGCATATGACGCCTATCCGTTGCGCCAGGGCCTGTCACGGCCGAACCGTCAGTACCTGAAAGAACTGTGGCGCCTCGGCCTGCCGATTGGCGGCACGTACGCAGTGGAAGTCGGACTGTTTGCGTTCGCCGCGCTGTGCATGGGCACCATGGGCAGCACGCAATTGGCGGCGCACCAGATCGCCCTGCAGATTGTTTCGGTGGCGTTCATGATTCCGGCGGGGCTTTCCTACGCGATCACCATGCGCATCGGTCAGCACTATGGCGCCGGGCAGTTACTGGATGCACGGTTGGCCGGACGGGTCGGCATTGCCTTCGGCGCGGCGGCGATGCTGGGCTTTGCGATGGTCTTCTGGTTCCTGCCGAATCAGTTGATCGGCCTGTTCCTGGACCACAACGACCCGGCGTTCCGCCCCGTGATTGAACTGGCTGTAAGCCTGCTGGCGGTGGCAGCGTGGTTCGAGCTGTTCGACGGTACGCAAACCATCGCCATGGGCTGCATACGCGGGCTCAAGGACGCCAAGACCACGTTCCTGGTCGGGTTGGGCTGTTACTGGCTGATAGGCGCACCGGCCGCGTGGTGGATGGCCTTCCATTTGCACTGGGGGCCGACGGGTGTCTGGTGGGGGTTGGCGCTGGGGCTGGCGTGCGCGGCGGTGAGTTTGACGCTGGCGTTTGAATGGAAGATGAAACGGATGATTCGGCAGGAGCCTCAATCTCAAGGATTCAAGATCGCTCAGGCCGAATGAAATCCCCCTGCAGGCTCACTCCTACAAGGGATTTGGGTTAGCTCACGACTTCCAGCACTGGCAACTGATCGCTGCCGAAGGTCAGGTACTCAACCAGATCCGCCAACGGCAGCGGCTTGCTGATCAGATAACCCTGCACCTGATCACAACCAAACCCGCGCAACAAATCGAGCTGCTCCACTGTTTCCACCCCTTCTGCGACGACCTCAAGATTGAGGTTGTGCGCCAGGTTGATCATCGCGTGGACCAGTTTGCGGTTCTCTTCACGCTCTTCCATGCCGCCGACAAAGCTCTTGTCGACCTTGAGCAAGGCGATCGGCAGGCTGTTGAGGTGCACGAAGGAGGAGAACCCGGTGCCGAAGTCATCCAGGGAGAAGCGCACGCCCAGGCGTCCGAGGGCGTCCATGGTTTGCTTGACCAGATCGCTGCGGCGCATCACGGCGGTTTCGGTCAGTTCGAACTCCAGCCACTGTGCTTCGACGCCGCGTTCGGCAATCAGCCGGCTCAGCGTGGAGAGCAATTGGCTGTCCTGGAACTGCCGGAATGACAGGTTGATCGCCATGTGCAGCGCCGGCAGGCCCTGTTCGCGCAAGGCCTGCATGTCCCGCAGCGCCCGGGAAATCACCCAGTAACCGAGCGGCACGATCAAACCGCTTTGCTCGGCCAGCGGCACGAATTCGCTGGGCGCCAGCAAGCCGCGCTCGGCATGCCGCCAGCGCACCAAGGCTTCGAGGCCGACGATCTGGCCGTCAGCCATGTTCAGGCGCGGCTGGTAATGCAGTTCCAGCTCGTCACGGCGCAAGGCCCGGCGCAGCTCGCTTTCAAGGTCGGCCATGCTGCGGGCGTTGCGGTTGATGCGTTCGTTGAAAATGTGAAAGGTGCAGCCTTGCGTGCTCTTGGCCTGCTGCATGGCGATGTGCGCGTGCCACATCAGCGGGTCGGCGCCGGCCTGGGCCCGGGCGTGGGCGATGCCCAGGCTGGAACCGATCAACAGGCTTTCACCGTCGACCCAGTAGGGTTCGGCCAGCGCTTCGGTGATGCGTTCGGCCATCCATTCGGCACGTTGAGGTGCGCGGCGGGTGTCGATCAGCAAGGCGAACTCATCGCTGCCCAGGCGCGCGAGTTGATCGCCGGCCTCAAGCTGGCTTTTCAGCCGCGCGACCACTTGCAGGATCAAGCGGTCGCCGGCCTGGTGGCCAAGGGCATCGTTGGCGTGACGGAAGTTGTCGAGGTCTAGGTGACCGAGGGCCAGGCCACGGCCTTCGTTTTCCGCCAGGCGTGCGGCCAGCAGGGTCTGGAAGCCCTGGCGGTTGGCGATGCCGGTCAGCGGATCTTGCTCAGCCAGGCGTTGCAGGGTGTTTTCCAGCAGGCCGCGCTCGCGCACATGCCGCAGGCAACGACGCAGCATCCCGGCATCGAGCAGGTCGCGCACCAGCCAGTCACTCACACCATCGGGCGGCATCAGTGGCTCGTGTTCGAGCAACAACACCGTCGGCAAGCTGCAACGGCCTGGTAGCGGCTGAAGTGCAGGAACAGTCAACAACACCGCATGGCGATTGTCATCGAACAGACTGCTGACCGACTCCCAGCTCGGCGCGCTGATGAGCACGGCCGAGCTCCCCATCGGAGCCAGACACTCGCGCAACAACGCTGCCCACGCTGGCTCTTCGGCCAGTAGCAGCAAACGCAAGGGTTCGACAGGCGTAGACAAGCTAGCTCCCTAGACTCTGCAAAGATGTAGGCGGCAGGCATTATGCCGCGCCGCTAACCAATGACCAAATGACATCAGTTGTCAAACGTGACTTTGTGTCAGGAATACGAACATTAGCCGCAGATTCACCGCGCATCCTGCTTGAAAGTAACAAAACCGGCAATTAGAGAAAGCGTGTTGCGTCACAAGTCGGACAGAGCAGCAGAATTCGCTGAGCCTGTTAAAATGCCGGCCCATTTCATAAATGACCCCCTGAATTCCGTATGTCCCGACTCAATCCCCGGCAGCAAGAAGCCGTGAGCTACGTCGGCGGCCCTCTTTTGGTGCTCGCCGGCGCAGGCTCCGGCAAGACCAGTGTGATCACGCGAAAGATCGCGCACCTGATCCAGAATTGCGGCATCCGCGCCCAGTACATCGTCGCCATGACCTTTACCAACAAGGCCGCGCGCGAGATGAAGGAACGGGTCGGCACCCTGCTCAAGGGCGGCGAAGGCCGTGGCCTGACGGTGTGCACCTTCCACAACCTGGGGCTGAACATCATCCGCAAGGAACACGTGCGGCTGGGCTACAAACCGGGCTTCTCGATCTTTGACGAGACTGACGTCAAAGCCTTGATGACCGACATCATGCAGAAGGAATACGCGGGCGACGACGGCGTCGACGAGATCAAGAACATGATCGGCTCGTGGAAAAACGACCTGATCCTGCCTGCCGAAGCCCTGGAAAACGCGCGCAACCCCAAGGAACAGACCGCCGCCATCGTCTACACCCACTACCAGCGCACGCTCAAGGCGTTTAACGCGGTGGACTTCGACGACCTGATCCTGCTGCCGGTGAAGCTGTTCCAGGAACACGCCGACATCCTCGAAAAGTGGCAGAACAAAGTCCGCTACCTGCTGGTGGACGAATACCAGGACACCAACGCCAGCCAGTATTTGCTGGTGAAACTGCTGATCGGCACGCGCAACCAGTTCACCGTGGTCGGCGACGATGACCAGTCGATCTACGCCTGGCGCGGCGCGCGTCCGGAAAACCTGATGTTGCTCAAGGATGACTACCCGTCCTTGAAAGTGGTGATGCTGGAGCAGAACTACCGCTCCACCAGCCGCATCCTGCGTTGCGCCAACGTACTGATCTCGAACAACCCTCACGAATTCGAAAAACAGCTGTGGAGCGAGATGGGCCACGGCGACGAGATCCGCGTGATCCGCTGCCGCAACGAAGACGCCGAAGCCGAGCGCGTGGCCGTGGAACTGCTGACCCTGCACTTGCGCACGGACCGGCCCTACAGCGATTTTGCGATCCTGTATCGCGGCAACTACCAGGCCAAGCTGATCGAGCTGAAGCTGCAACACCACCAGATTCCGTATCGCCTGTCCGGCGGTAACAGCTTTTTCGGACGTCAGGAAGTGAAGGACCTGATGGCCTACTTCCGCCTGATCGTGAACCCGGATGACGACAACGCCTTCCTGCGGGTGATCAACGTCCCACGCCGGGAGATCGGTTCGACCACCCTGGAAAAGCTCGGCAACTACGCCACCGAACGCAAAATCTCGATGTACGCCGCCACCGACGAAATCGGCCTGGGCGAGCATCTGGACACGCGCTTCACCGATCGCCTGTCGCGTTTCAAGCGCTTCATGGACAAGGTGCGCGAGCAGTGCTCTGGCGAAGACCCGATCTCGGCGCTGCGCAGCATGGTCATGGACATCGACTACGAGAACTGGCTGCGCACCAACAGCTCCAGTGACAAGGCCGCCGATTACCGCATGGGCAACGTCTGGTTCCTGATCGAGGCGTTGAAAAACACCCTGGAGAAGGACGAAGAAGGCGAGATGACCGTCGAGGATGCCATCGGCAAACTCGTGCTGCGCGACATGCTGGAGCGTCAGCAGGAAGAGGAAGACGGCGCCGAAGGTGTGCAGATGATGACGCTGCACGCCTCCAAAGGCCTGGAATTCCCGTACGTGTTCATCATGGGCATGGAAGAGGAAATCCTCCCGCACCGTTCCAGCATCGAAGCCGACACCATCGAAGAAGAACGCCGCCTGGCCTACGTCGGGATTACCCGCGCGCGTCAGACCCTGGCCTTCACTTTCGCCGCCAAGCGCAAGCAGTACGGCGAGATCATCGATTGCGCGCCGAGCCGCTTCCTCGATGAGCTGCCGCCGGACGATCTGGCGTGGGAAGGCAACGACGACACGCCGGTTGAAGTCAAAGCCGTTCGCGGAAATACCGCATTGGCGGATATACGCGCGATGTTAAAGCGCTAGAATTGAGCACTTTTTAATCAAAGCATTTTTAACCGAACACTTTTTACAAACTAGGCGCATTTGGCGCCAGTAGAGGAACGCTTCATGGAAGCACTGCACCAGAAAATCCGCGAACAAGGCATCGTGCTTTCCGATCAGGTCCTGAAGGTAGACGCCTTTTTGAACCACCAGATCGACCCGGCCCTGATGAAGCTGATCGGCGACGAATTCGCCGCACTGTTCAAGGACTCGGGCATCACCAAGATTGTCACCATCGAAGCCTCGGGCATCGCTCCGGCGATCATGACCGGCCTGAACCTCGGCGTGCCGGTGATCTTCGCCCGCAAGCAACAGTCCCTGACCCTGACTGAAAACCTGCTGTCGGCGACCGTTTACTCGTTCACCAAGAAGACTGAAAGCACCGTGGCGATCTCCCCGCGCCACCTGACCAGCAGCGACCGCGTGCTGATCATCGATGACTTCCTGGCCAACGGTAAGGCATCGCAAGCGCTGATCTCGATCATCAAACAGGCCGGCGCGACCGTGGCGGGCCTGGGTATCGTGATCGAGAAGTCGTTCCAGGGCGGTCGTGCCGAACTGGATGCTCAGGGTTATCGCGTGGAATCCCTGGCTCGCGTGCAATCGCTGGCCGGCGGTGTCGTGACCTTCATCGAATAAACCAGTACAGCACCGAACCTGTGGGAGCCGGGCTTGCCCGCGATGGCGGCTGAACAGACAACATCGATGTTGAATGTTATTGCCTCATCGCGGGCGAGCCCGGCTCCCACAGTTGTTTGGGGATGGTTGTTATTGTGGGGTGGCTTTCAGGCCGGTGAGTAGCAGGCGCTGGAACAAGTCCTCTTTCAACCCGTCAGGGTTGGTCAGTTGCATCCGCTCCAGATGCTCGGGAAACATCGATGCCTCTGGCGCATCCAGTGCCGCTTTGCCCAGCTCCAGAATCTCCGTCAGTTTGAACTTGCTCTTCAGCCAGTTCAGCGCCCGCAACACGTCGCGCTCCACCTCAGTGAAATCGCAGCCCAGCGGATATTCCGGAAACAGGTTCGGATGCCGTGCCTGAATCGCCTGTAAACGCTCCGGGCTGTTGTCGGCGAAGCGTGGGTCGAGGCGAAAGTCTTTCGGCAGCTTGCCCACGCTTTGGGCTTGCTGGATCAGCCCCGACTGGAACCGCGAATCGCTGATGTTCAGCAACGCCTCGATGACCGCCGCATCGGTCTTGCCGCGCAAGTCAGCGATGCCGTATTCGGTGACCACGATGTCGCGCAGGTGCCTTGGGATCGTGCAGTGGCCGTACTGCCAGACGATGTTCGAGCTGACGTCCCCGCCCGCCTCGCGCCAGCTGCGCAGCAGCAACACTGAACGCGCGCCCTCCAGCGCATGGCCTTGGGCAACGAAGTTGTATTGCCCGCCCACACCGCTCAGCACGCGTCCGTCTTCAAGCTGATCGGCCACACCAGCACCCAGAAGAGTCATGGTGAACACGGTGTTGATGAACCGCGCGTCCAGGCGCTGCAAACGCTTGAGCTCTTCTTGCCCGTACAGTTCGTTGATGTAGCTGATGCGGGTCATGTTGAATTCAAGGCGTTTGCTTTGCGGCAGCTCGCGCAGGCGCTCGTAGAAACTGCGCGGCCCGAGGAAGAAACCGCCGTGCACCGAGATGCCGTCGGTTTGCGCGGCTTCATCGAGGGTACCGGCGTTGGCCTGTCGCTGAGTCGGCACATCGGGATACACCTTGCGCCGCACGATCCCGGCATCGGCCAGTACCAGCAAGCCGTTGACGAACATTTCGCTGCAACCGTACAGGCCTTTGGCGAACGGTTCGAGACCACCTTCACGGTCGATCAACTGCGCCCACTGGCTCAGATTCACGTCCGCCAGCAAGTCCTTGTAACCGCCATTGTCGGCTTGCCGTGCCAGCAACGCCGCCGTCAGTGCATCACCCATGGAACCGATGCCGATCTGCAACGTGCCGCCGTCGCGTACCAATGTGCTGGCGTGCAGGCCGATGAAGTGATCCTGGAAACCCACGGGCATGTTCGGCGTCGAGAACAACGTGCTGTCGTCCTTTTCGTCGACCAGCAGATCGAAGGTGTCGATGCCGATTTCCGCGTCGCCAGGCATGTAGGGCAAATCGTTATGCACCTGGCCCACCAGCAGGATCGTCTCCCCCGCCGCCCGCCGTTTGGCGATCATCGGGAACAGGTCGAGGGTAATGTCCGGGTTGCAACTCAGGCTCAGGCGATCGGGGTGCTCGGAATGGCTGGCCACCAGTTGCGCGATCAGGTTCAAACCGGCGGCGTTAATGTCCCGCGCGGCATGGCTGTAGTTACTGCTGACGTAATCCTGCTGGGCCGATGCGCTATGCAGCAGGCTGCCCGGCTGCATGAAGAACTGCTGGATATGGATGTTCGGCGGCAGGTTGTCGCGTCGCAGTTCGGCGAGGAAATCCAGTTCCGGGTAGTCGCCAAATACGCGCTCGATAAAGGGTTCGAGAAAGCGCTTCTGCAAACCGTCACCCAGTGACGGACGACCCAGGCACAGCGCGGTGTAGATCGTCAGCTGCCGCTGCGGCAGTTGCGCGATGCGCCGGTACAGCGCGTTGACGAAGTGGTTGGGTTTGCCCAGGCCGAGGGGCAAGCCCATGTGAATGTGCGCCGGCAATCGCGCCAGTACGTCATCGACCGCTTGCTCGATAGAACACAGCTGCACCATGTGATCCTCCCTTACATTCCGTGAATCGGGGTTGAACCGAGCTTGCCGGGTCTTTGCTGCAATGGATAGCCTCCCGCACAAATCGCAGGCACAAAAATCTATGGTCACCCCCATTTTTGCAATACTGATTAGTGGCTGAAGTGGTTGGCTTGCTTAAATCTATCCGGCGTCTGTTTGGGGCATGCCCCAGCGCCACGATGAGAGTCACGCCTGACGATCCTTAAAAAACTGTCGGCTTCTGGAGCCGATTTTTGTGTCAGGATCTTCGCCAGGCCGGTAGGCCGTTCACGTCATCCGTTGTTCAGCTATCGCAAAACCTTAAGGGTGATTCGTGGTACTGCAACAACCGCAGGGTCAGGCGTTCAGCGCGTCTGGCCCTGCTTCATACTGAGTGCAGGTGCTTGTCACCGCGCTTGCTGATCCCCGGCAGGTTGGCCTTGCCACCCGTGCTGTACTGCCTGGGCACCAAGCCAACGGACGCAGCAAAATCGCGACTGCATCGGTACTGCTGACCATCGCCCATCTCCAGGTGATCGGCCCGACACACGGCAAGCTCAGCAAACGACTACCCAGCTCGGCAGGTTGCCGAAAAAATGCATCACCTGCGGTCGTGAGCATTTTTTGCGAAACACCTCACGACCCGACTTATCCTGGCCGTGAAGGTGGAAACTGTGTTTACCGAGATCGATACCGATCAGCGCTGACTCGCTCATGATGATGGCCTGCGAAAACAAAACACCCTGCGAAAGCGTAGCCCTCGCAGGGTGTGGGGTGACCATCTCATTAAACCGGCCGAGGCCGGTTTTTTCGCTGAAGACCCGGGCTTATTTCAGGCCGGACATCTTCTGGATCGCGCCTTTGAGCTCGGCATCCGAGCAGTCGGCGCAGGTGCCTTTAGGCGGCATCGAGTTGATACCGGTAATGGCCTTGGCCAGGATACCGTCGAGGCCACCCTGGTGATCGGCACGTTCTTTCCAGGCAGCAGCGTCACCGATTTTCGGTGCGCCCAACAGGCCAGTACCGTGGCAAGCGTTGCAATGTTTGGCAATCACTTCGTCCGGGGTCTTGGCACCGCCGCCACCGCCCGCAGAGGCAGCAACTTCCATCCCCTTGCACTCTTTGCCCTGTACACAGACCTGACCGACCGGTTCAAGGCGTTTGGCAATATCGTCGTTCGTCGCAGCTTGAGCGCTGACAGCCCATAGGGCCAATACGGTTGCTGGTGCAGCCAGCATTTTCATAATTAGGTTCACGCGTTCACCCTCAATGGTGGCTAGTCACGCCTACGGCCACGGTTCGCAGGCGGGCGCAAGTATAGCGGTAAGCCCGCCACACTGAAACAACCCCAAAGTCGAAGGGGTCTTATGCTGCAGCGGAAAAACCGCCCGGGTGCCTCGGCCTGACTGGCAGGGCGCCTTCTTTACTCAGAAATTCGCCGGTGTCGCTGCGCTGATTAGTCGCGCCGGCGCATCGAACGGATTTCGGAAACGGTGCGGCTTGGTACTTTCAAAGTAGTAGCTATCGCCGGCCTCGAGCACAAAAGTTTCCAGCCCGACCACCAGTTCCAGTCGACCCTCCACCAAAATGCCGGTTTCCTCGCCCTCATGGGTGAGCATCTCGTCACCGGTGTCGGCGCCTGGCGGGTAGATTTCATTGAGAAACGCGATAGCCCGGCTCGGGTGTGCCCGACCGACCAGTTTCATGGTCACGGCGCCATCGGAAATATCGATCAGCTCGTTGGCTTTGTAGACGATCTGCGTCGGTTTTTCCTGCAGGATTTCTTCAGAAAAGAACTCGACCATGGACATGGGAATCCCGCCCAGTACTTTGCGCAGCGAACTGATCGAGGGACTGACGCTGTTCTTCTCGATCATCGAAATCGTGCTGTTGGTGACACCCGCGCGCTTGGCGAGCTCACGCTGCGAAAGGCCTTTGAGCTTACGGATGGATTGCAGTCGTTCACCGACGTCCAATGCTTGCGCCTCCAGGGATTCAGGTTGTTGGAATATTGAGCGTTATCATGGCGACAGCGTTCAGTATTTACAACACTTGGACCTGAATCCTGTGGGGCGAGGCGATTTTCGGTGCGGCCCGCGAGGTGTCAGCCCTCGGAATAGAGCAGTGGCACCCGACGCAGGTTGCAGAAGATCTGATAAGGAATCGTGTCCGCCGCCGCTGCCACATCGCTGGCGAGGATGTTTTTGCCCCACAACTCGACGGTCGAACCGAGGCCGGCTTGCGGCACATCGGTCAGGTCGATGCAGAGCATGTCCATCGACACCCGGCCGATCAACTGGCTGCGTTGCCCGGCCACCATGACCGGCGTGCCGGTCGGTGCATGACGCGGGTAACCGTCGGCATAGCCCATGGCGACCACGCCTACACGCATCGGCTTGGGTGTAATGAATTTGGCGCCGTAACCGATCGGCTCGCCAGCCGGCAGTTCACGCACGCAAATCACTTTGGATTCGAGGGTCATCACCGGTTGCAGGCGGGCCGCCACGGTGTTGGCTTCTTCGAACGGCGTCGCGCCGTACATCATGATACCGGGGCGAACCCAATCGCTTGGGATCTGCGGCCAGCCCAACACGGCCGGCGAGTTGCGCAAGCTGACTTCCGCCGACAAACCTTTGCGCGCGGCTTCAAATACCGCGACCTGCTCGGCGCTGGCCTGTTCGTGCAGCTCATCGGCCCGGGCGAAGTGGCTCATCAGCACCACTTTCGCGACCTTGCCGCTGGCCAGCAGCCGTTGATAGGCCGCCTGATAATCCTTTGGATGCAGACCCACGCGGTGCATGCCCGAATCGAGCTTGAGCCAGACAGTGATCGGTTTGCTCAGCGTGGCTTTCTCGATGGCTTCGAGTTGCCACAACGAATGCACCACGCACCAGAAATCATGCTCGACGATCAGCGCCAACTCATCGGCTTCGAAGAACCCTTCCAGCAGCAACACCGGCGCCCGAATACCCGCCGCGCGCAACTCCAACGCTTCTTCGATGCAGGCCACGGCAAAACCGTCAGCCTCGGCTTCCAGCGCCTGGGCACAACGCACCGCGCCATGGCCATAGGCATCGGCCTTGATCACCGCGAGGGCTTTGGCCCCGGTAATTTCGCGGGCGATTCGGAAGTTGTGACGCAGGGCTTGAAGGTCGATCAGGGCACGGGCTGGACGCATGGCGGCAGACTTCTAGGCGGTCATGGGAATAAAAAAACCGGCGCTGGCTGGCGGCGTAAACCGCCAACAGCACCGGCAGAGGGATTTTTGAAACGGTTAGGGCAACGCGGCGACGATGGAGATCTCAACCAGGATGCTCGGCTTGGCCATCTTCGCTTCGACGGTGGCACGGGCCGGTGCAGCGCCTTTGGGCAGCCACTGGTCCCACACCGAGTTCATCCCGGCAAAGTGCGCCTCGATGTCGTTCAGGTAGATCGTCGCCGACAGCAGATGCTGCTTGTCAGTCCCGGCCAGATCCAGCAAACGCTCGATATTGCCGAGGACATCGCGGGTCTGCTGTTCAATCCCGGCGTTGAAGTCATCGCCGACCTGCCCCGCCAGATACACGGTGCCATTGTGGCTGACGATCTGACTCATGCGTTCATTGGTGAGCTGGCGCTGGATTGCCATGCTTTGCGGACTCCTGGGGTTTGCTGCCATAACGGGAAATATCGAGGCCTTCG
Source organism: Pseudomonas sp. S2_B07 (assembly GCF_054668435.1). NCBI lineage: Bacteria > Pseudomonadati > Pseudomonadota > Gammaproteobacteria > Pseudomonadales > Pseudomonadaceae > Pseudomonas > Pseudomonas sp. S2_B07. The sequence goes on along the minus strand of NZ_CP162769.1, from coordinate 3,795,267 downwards.
GCGCTGATCTGCGGCGTCTTCTTGGCCATCAGGTCAGCCAGCAAGCGGCCGGAGCCACAGGCCATGGTCCAGCCGAGTGTGCCGTGACCGGTGTTCAGGAACAGGTTCTTGAATGGGGTCGCGCCCACGATCGGCGTGCCGTCCGGAGTAGTCGGACGCAGACCGGTCCAGAAACTCGCCTGGGCCAGATCGCCGCCCTGAGGATAAAGGTCGTTGACGATCATCTCCAGGGTTTCGCGCCGACGCGGGTTCAGCGACAGGTCAAAACCGGCGATCTCCGCCATGCCGCCGACGCGGATGCGGTTGTCGAAACGGGTGATCGCGACCTTGTAGGTCTCGTCGAGAATGGTCGAGGTCGGGGCCATTGCCGGGTTGGTGATCGGCACGGTCAGCGAGTAACCCTTGAGCGGGTATACCGGCGCCTTGATCCCCAGCGGCTTGAGCAATTGCGGCGAGTAGCTGCCGAGTGCCAGCACGTAGCGGTCAGCGGTTTCCAGCTTGCCGTCGATCCACACGCCGTTGATGCGATCACCGGCGTAGTCGAGTTTCTGAATGTCCTGGCCGAAACGGAATTCCACCCCCAGTTTCACGGCCATTTCGGCCAGGCGGGTGGTGAAAATCTGGCAGTCGCCCGTCTGGTCGTTCGGCAGGCGCAGGGCACCGGCGAGGATGTTGGTGACGCTGGCCAGCGCTGGCTCGACGCGGGCAATGCCGGCGCGGTCGAGCAGTTCGAACGGAACGCCGGACTCTTTCAGCACGGCGATGTCTTTCGCGGCGCCGTCGAGTTGAGCCTGGGTGCGGAACAGTTGGGTCGTACCGAGGCTGCGGCCTTCGTACGCGATGCCGGTTTCGGCGCGCAATTCGTCGAGGCAGTCACGGCTGTACTCGGACAGGCGGACCATGCGCTCCTTGTTCACCGCGTAACGGCTGGCGGTGCAGTTGCGCAGCATCTGCGCCATCCACAAGTATTGGTCGATATCGGCCGTGGCCTTGATCGCCAGCGGTGCGTGGCGCTGCAACAGCCACTTGATGGCTTTGAGCGGCACGCCCGGCGCGGCCCACGGCGAGGCATAGCCCGGCGAGACCTGACCTGCGTTGGCGAAACTGGTCTCCATGGCAGCGGCCGGCTGACGGTCCACCACCACCACTTCAAACCCGGCACGAGCCAGATAGTAAGCACTGGCGGTACCGATGACGCCGCTACCCAAGACCATAACGCGCATTTTCATATCCCTCATCGCGGCTGACCGCTGACGTGTGTTGTATTCAAGCAGTGATGTGCGCAGTGTAAAAAAGATTTGCCAGTGTTTTTCACTATATAAGCAGCTATATTTGGCGACAATTCTCGGCAAAAACCCTTTTCACGGAGGCGCATCCCCTATGCGTACCAACACTCAGACCAAACGAGAGCTGGACAAGATCGACCGCAACATTCTGCGGATCCTGCAAGCGGACGGACGCATCTCGTTCACGGAGCTGGGGGAAAAGGTCGGGCTCTCTACCACGCCGTGCACTGAGCGGGTGCGGCGCCTGGAGCGCGAAGGGATCATCATGGGCTACAACGCCCGGCTCAATCCGCAGCATTTGAAGGGTAGTCTGCTGGTGTTCGTCGAGATCAGCCTGGACTACAAATCCGGGGATACCTTCGAAGAGTTCCGACGCGCGGTGCTGAAACTGCCCCATGTGCTGGAATGCCACTTGGTGTCAGGGGATTTCGACTACCTGGTGAAGGCACGGATCTCCGAGATGGCCTCGTACCGCAAGCTGCTGGGGGACATCCTGCTCAAGCTGCCGCATGTGCGCGAGTCCAAGAGCTATATCGTGATGGAAGAGGTGAAGGAGAGCTTGAGTTTGCCGATTCCGGATTGAGATATTCGGTGGCCAACCCGCGATTGAGGCAACTCGGTCTACCTGAATGGATTCAAACAAGCACTTGCCGGGTAGACGCCATGTACTCATGAATCTGCTTCTCCACCCGAGGATGAATCAGCTCCACCGGCCCCCGCCCATTCGGGCATGGCAAGGTCTTGGTGGTGCCAAACAACCGGCAAATCAGCGGACGCTCGTCATACACCGTGCAACCGTTCGGCCCCAGGTGCACGCAATTGAGCTCATCCATCGCCGCGTCCTGCTCGGCGCGGGTCTTTCGCGGCAGGCGGGACATTTCTTCCGGCGAGGTGGTCACCGGCCCACAGCAGTCATGGCAGCCGGGCACGCACTCGAACGAGGGAATCTGTTGGCGAAGCGTTCGGATTTTCTGACTGTTGCAGCTCATTGAAGCGGTGACCAAAAGCGGAATAGAGCGCGATTCTGCAGCAAAGGCGCCGATCCATACAGCAGCAGCCGACCAATGTTGCCCGTGCCAGAAGGTCCGGCTTATGCTCCGTCAACTTTTCCAGACGCCAGAATCGGGAACACGCCCATGAATGCCGGTGCTCAGCCATCCGCTCCAGGTCACCAGCACATTGCCTCTTATTACGCCGCCAGCAGCCTGCCGCGACCCGATTATCCGGCGCTCAGGGGGGATCTGGTGGCGGATGTGTGCGTGGTCGGTGGCGGGTTTTCCGGGCTGAACACTGCTCTGGAACTGGCGGAACGAGGCTTGAGCGTCATCCTGCTCGAGGCCCACAAAATCGGCTGGGGCGCCAGCGGGCGCAACGGCGGACAATTGATTCGCGGCGTCGGTCATGGCCTTGATCAATTCGCCAACGTGATCGGCACCGACGGCGTACGCCAGATGAAGCTCATGGGCCTGGAGGCGGTGGAAATCGTCCGCCAGCGCGTCGCGCGTTTTCAGATCCCCTGCGACCTGACGTGGGGTTACTGCGACCTGGCCAACAAACCCCGCGACCTCGAAGGCTTCGCCGAGGATGCCGAAGAGCTGCGCAGCCTCGGTTATCGCTACGAAACCCGCCTGCTGCAGGCCAATGAAATGCACTCGGTGGTGGGCTCCGATCGTTACGTCGGCGGTTTGATCGACATGGGCTCGGGGCACCTGCATCCGCTGAACCTGGCACTGGGCGAAGCGGCGGCGGCCGAGGAAATGGGGGCGGTACTGTTTGAACAATCGGCGGTCACTTGCATCGATTATGGTCCCGAGATCAAGGTCCACACAGCCCACGGCTCGGTCCGCGCCAAGACGCTGGTGCTGGGCTGCAACGCCTACCTCAATCAGCTCAACCCCGAACTCAGCGGCAAGGTGCTGCCCGCCGGCAGCTACATCATCGCCACCGAGCCGTTGAGCGAAGAACTGGCCCATTCACTGCTGCCGCAGAACATGGCGGTCTGTGATCAGCGCGTGGCACTGGATTACTACCGGCTCTCTGCCGACCGGCGCTTGCTGTTTGGGGGTGCCTGCCATTATTCAGGCCGCGATCCGAAAGACATCGCCACGTACATGCGACCGAAGATGCTGGAAGTCTTCCCGCAACTGGGCACGGTGAAGATCGACTATCAATGGGGCGGAATGATCGGCATCGGCGCCAACCGCCTGCCGCAGATTGGCCGGCTTAAAGACCAGCCGAATGTGTATTACGCCCAGGCCTATTCCGGTCATGGAGTGAATGCCACGCATTTGGCCGGCAAGTTGTTGGCTGAAGCGATCAGCGGGCAGCACAGTGGTGGGTTTGATCTGTTTGCCAAGGTGCCGCATATCACCTTTCCGGGCGGGAAACATTTGCGCTCGCCGTTGTTGGCGTTGGGGATGTTGTGGCATCGGCTTAAAGAGTTGGCCTGACAGGTTTTTGGTGTCTGTTCCGGCGCCATCGCGAGCAGGCTCACTCCTACAGGGGATTTGTGAACAACACAGATCAACTGTAGGAGTGAGCCTGCTCGCGATTGGGCCGGGAGAAAACCACAAAAATCAGATCCGCCAGAAAGGCTTGAGCCCCTCCTCCCGCGCCTGTTCCCGCGTCAGCCCCACATCCCTGAGCTGCTCCGGCGTCAGCGCCAGCAACGCCTTGCGCGTGTGCAGACGATGCCAGAACAGACCCCAGCGACCCAGGCCGGACGGTGCGTTGCGCATCAGCGCCTCACGTGTACCGTGTTCCTGCCCTCTCACCAGTTCCTGACTGTGTAACGTCAGCCGCACATCGCTCAAGCCGTTCATTTTGATTGCTCCTGTTTACTTGGGTAGCCAGAGCTTTCATGATGCGTGGGCGACGAAAAGCATTACAGATTCAACAGATAAGTATTAATTCCATACAGATTTGGCGTCCTAGGGTCTGAATCCTCATTTCTTGCCTGATCTGTATTGGTTTACCGAATCACCCACACCGAGACTGCACCATGACCCTTTACGTCAACCTCGCCGAGTTGCTCGGCACGCGTATCGAACAGGGCTTCTATCGCCCCGGTGACCGGCTGCCCTCGGTGCGGGCGCTGAGTGTTGAACACGGGGTCAGCCTGAGCACGGTGCAGCAGGCCTATCGCGTGTTGGAAGACAGTGGCCTGGCGACGCCAAAACCCAAGTCGGGCTATTTCGTACCCGTGGGTCGCGAACTGCCGGAGCTGCCGGCCATCGGGCGTCCGGCCCAGCGGCCGGTGGATATTTCGCAGTGGGATCAGGTGCTGGAGCTGATTCGCGCGGTGCCGCGCAAGGACGTGGTGCAACTGGGTCGGGGCATGCCGGACATCACCACGCCGACCATGAAACCGCTGCTGCGCAACCTCGCGCGTATCAGCCGTCGCCAGGACATGCCCGGCCTGTATTACGACAACATCCACGGCACCCTCGAACTGCGCGAACAGATCGCACGCCTGATGCTCGACTCCGGGTGCCAGTTGAGCGCCAGCGATCTGGTGGTCACGACCGGGTGCCACGAAGCGCTGTCCACCAGCATCCGGGCGATCTGCGAGCCGGGGGACATTGTGGCCGTCGACTCGCCGAGCTTTCACGGCGCCATGCAAACCCTCAAGGGGCTGGGCATGAAAGCGCTGGAAATTCCCACCGACCCGATCACCGGCATCAGCCTCGACGCGCTGGAACTGGCCTTGGAGCAGTGGCCGATCAAAGTCATACAGTTGACCCCCAACTGCAACAACCCGCTGGGCTACATCATGCCCGAGTCGCGAAAGCGCGCGTTGTTGACGCTCGCACAGCGTTTTGACGTGGCGATTATCGAGGACGATGTGTATGGCGAACTGGCCTACACCTACCCGCGACCGCGCACGATCAAATCCTTCGACGAGGACGGTCGCGTGCTGCTGTGCAGTTCGTTTTCCAAGACGTTGGCACCCGGATTACGCATCGGCTGGGTCGCGCCCGGCCGGTATCTGGAGCGGGTGCTGCACATGAAATACATCAGCACCGGCTCCACCGCGCCACAACCGCAGATTGCGATCGCCGAGTTTCTCAAGGCCGGGCACTTCGAGCCGCATTTGCGGCGGATGCGCACGCAGTATCAACGCAATCGCGACGTGATGATCGATTGGGTCACGCGCTACTTCCCGGTCGGCACCCGCGCCAGTCGCCCGCAAGGCAGCTTCATGCTGTGGGTCGAGCTGCCGGAAAGCTTCGACACCCTGAAACTGAATCGTGCGTTGCACGATCAAGGCGTACAGATTGCCGTGGGCAGCATCTTTTCTGCGTCAGGCAAGTACCGCAACTGCCTGCGCATGAACTACGCTGCCAAGCCAACACCGCAGATTGAAGAGGCGGTGCGCAAGGTCGGTGCCCTGGCTATCAAACTGTTAGCCGAAACTGACAGCATCACTGACTGACTTTTCTCGGGAAACCAGCGTCCATATGCCGACACCTGCCGCCAATCGGAACGATCCTACGTGAGAGCCAGACAAAACCTGCTCGCTGTTCTGCTCTTCGCCTCGTTCCTCAGCGGCTGCGCCAGCGTTGACGTTCAGCGTCAGGCCAGTCAGGCGCTGCCCGCCAGAGACTCGGCGTTCGGCCGTTCGGTCCAGGCGCAGGCTGCGCCGCATCAGGGCCAGTCGGGCTTTCGCCTGCTGTCCGACAGTACCGAAGCCTTCACCGCTCGCGCCGAGCTGATCCGCAACGCGCAAAGCAGCCTCGATTTGCAGTACTACATCGTGCATGACGGCATCAGCACGCGGATGCTCGTCGAGGAGTTGCTCAAAGCGGCAGATCGCGGCGTACGCGTCAGGGTGCTGCTAGACGACACCACCAGCGACGGCCTGGACCAGATCATCGCCACCCTCGCCGCGCACCCGAACATTCAGATCCGCGTCTTCAACCCGTTGCACCTGGGTCGCAGCACCGGCGTGACACGAACCATGGGCCGCTTGTTCAACCTGTCGCAGCAACACCGGCGCATGCACAACAAGTTGTGGCTGGCGGACAACAGCATGGCCATCGTGGGTGGGCGCAATCTGGGCGACGAGTATTTCGATGCCGAGCCCAACCTGAATTTCACTGACATCGACATGCTCGGCGTCGGCCCGGTGGCCGAACAACTGGGGCACAGTTTTGATCAGTACTGGAACAGCGCGCTGAGCAAGCCGATCGAACAATTCCTGTCCAGCAAACCCACGGCCAAGGACCTGAAAAACACCCGGACCCGCCTCGAGGAATCGCTGGATGACACGCGCAAAGAGAACCATGCGCTGTACCAACAACTGATGACGTTCAAGACGCATCCGCGCCTGGACATCTGGCGTCGTGAGCTGATCTGGGCCTGGAACCAGGCGCTGTGGGATGCGCCGAGCAAGGTGCTGGCCGACGGAGAGCCGGATCCGCATTTGTTGCTGACGACACAATTGGCGCCCGAACTGAACGGCGTCAGCAAAGAGCTGATCATGATCTCGGCTTACTTCGTGCCCGGCCAGCCTGGACTGGTGTACCTGACCGGTCGCGCCGATGCCGGGGTCTCGGTGAGTTTGCTGACCAATTCGCTGGAAGCCACGGACGTGCCGGCCGTGCATGGCGGCTATGCGCCCTATCGCAAGGCGTTGCTGGAACACGGCGTGAAGTTATTCGAACTACGGCGTCAACCGGGTGAAGGAGGAAGCGGCGGCAGTGGACCACACTTCTTTGGACGCCCCGCTTACCAAGGCTCCGACTCCAGCCTGCACAGCAAGGCGATGATCTTCGATCAGCAGAAATCCTTCGTCGGCTCGTTCAATTTCGATCCGCGCTCGGTACTGTGGAACACCGAAGTCGGGGTGCTGGTGGACAGCCCCGAACTGGCCGCGCATGTGCGCGACCTGGCAATGCAGGGTATGGAGCCACCATTGAGCTATGAGGCGAAACTGCAGGATGGCAAGGTGGTTTGGGTCACTGAAGACGACGGCAAACTGCACACCCTGACCAAGGAACCGGGGAGCTGGTGGCGACGGTTCAATGCGTGGATGAGTACCACGGTCGGCCTCGAACGGATGCTCTGACAAGCGATAAAAATCTGTAGGAGTGAGCCTGCTCGCGATGGCGTCACGCCAGCCAACACAGATGCCTAATGACACACCGCTATCGCGAGTGGGCTCACTCCTACAGGGGACGGTGTCAGGCGGGTTCGGCCACCGTGCCAAACGCACCCTGGCGCATCAGCAGAATCACCAACCCAAACGCACCGGCTGCCATCAGCAACGGCAACGCATGCCCGCTGATCCACTGGCTACCCGCCCCAGCGGCCAACGGCCCGACCAGGCAACCAATCCCCCACAGCTGCGCGATATGCGCATTGGCGCGCACCAGCGCATCGTCGCGATAACGCTCGCCGATCAGGATCAGTGACAAGGTAAACAAACCGCCTGCACTGGCACCAAACAGCACCCACAACGGCCAGATCAGCAGCGTGTCGATCAGCAGCGGAATCGCCAGGCTCGACAGCAGCAACACCACCGCGCAGCCCGTAAACAGCGTGCGCCGCGACAGACGATCCGCCAGCGCACCAATCGGCAATTGCAGCAACGCATCACCGACCACCACGGTACTGACCATCGCCAGGGCGATTTCCGTGGTGAAACCCTGGCGCAGGCAATACACCGGCAACAAGGTCAGGATCATCGCTTCGAAGGCGGCGAACAGCGACACCGCCCAGGCAATCGCCGGCAAGCCACGGCAGAAAGCCAGCAAGTCGCTGAAGGTCACGCTGCTCGCTTCACTGCTGGGCGCGCCGCTGCGACCCAACAACAGGAACGGTGCTGTCGTCAGCAAGCCGACACCGACCCAAAAACCGTAATCATGTTCGGTGCCCAGAACGCCTAATAGCACCGGGCCAGCAAGTTGGCTCAGGGCATAGCTGCAGCCATACAGCGCCACCAGCCGCCCGCGCCACTGTTCGACCACGAGCTGGTTGATCCAGCTTTCACCGAGGATAAACACCAGCGTCAGGATCACTCCGATCATCAGGCGCAACAGCAGCCAGATCGGGTAGCTCGGCATCAGGGCCAGCAAGCCGATGGACAACGCCCCGGCCCACAGGCACAGACGCATCAGATTCGCCGTGCCCAGACGCGCGGCCAGGTGGCTGGAGATCTTCGCCCCCAGCAACACGCCAATGGCCGGCATTGCCGCCATCACACCGATGGCGAACGAGCCATAGCCCCAGCTTTCCAGGCGAAACGACACCAGCGGCATGCTGACGCCCAAGGCCAGGCCGACACTCAAGACAGACGCCAACACGGCGAAATAAGTCGCCCAACGCATGTTCCACGCTCCTGTGGATATTTTTATGTACAACACAAAACACTGTGGGAGCGAGCTTGCTCGCGATAGCGGTTTCACATTCAACAATGACGTCGACTGTCAGACCGCTATCGCGAGCAAGCTCGCTCCCACAGGGGATCTTCGTTGTGCCGGGCCCCGGTATCGGGGCCCGTTACTGATTACAACTTGATCCAGGTCGCCTTCAGCTCGGTGTACTTGTCGAACGCGTGCAGCGACTTGTCGCGGCCATTACCCGACTGCTTGAAGCCACCGAACGGTGCAGTCATGTCGCCACCGTCGTACTGGTTGACCCAGACGCTACCGGCACGCAGCGCACGGGCGGTCAGGTGAGCCTTGGAGATGTCCTTGGTCCACACCGCAGCGGCGAGGCCGTATGGCGTGTCGTTGGCAATCGCAACGGCTTCTTCGGCGGTGTCGAAAGCGATGACCGACAAGACGGGGCCAAAGATTTCTTCCTGAGCGATTTTCATCGCGTTGCTCACACCGTCGAAAATCGTTGGCTCAACGTAAGTGCCACCCGTCTCCTGAAGCGTGCGCTTGCCCCCGGCCACCAGTTTGGCGCCGTCGGCATGACCGGACTCAATGTAGGACAGTACGGTGTTCATCTGCTGGGTATCGACCAGCGCGCCGACGTTGGTCGCCGGGTCCAGCGGGTTGCCTGGCTTCCAGGTTTTCAGGGCCTCGATCACCAGCGGCAGGAATGCATCCTTGATCGAACGCTCCACCAGCAGGCGCGAACCGGCGGTGCAGACTTCGCCCTGGTTGAAGGCGATGGCGCCGGCAGCGGCTTCGGCCGCTTCCTGCAGGTTCGGTGCATCGGCAAATACGATGTTCGGGCTCTTGCCGCCGGCTTCGAGCCAGACGCGTTTCATGTTCGACTCGCCCGAGTAGATCAGCAGTTGCTTGGCGATTTTGGTCGAACCGGTGAACACCAGCGTGTCGACATCGTTGTGCAGGGCCAGGGCCTTGCCGACGGTGTGACCGTAACCCGGCAGCACGTTCAACACGCCTTTAGGGATACCGGCTTCAACGGCCAGTGCCGCGATGCGAATGGCGGTCAGCGGCGATTTTTCCGACGGCTTGAGGATCACCGAGTTACCGGTGGACAGTGCCGGGCCGAGTTTCCAGCAGGCCATCATCAGCGGGAAGTTCCACGGCACGATGGCCCCCACGACACCGACCGGCTCGCGCGTCACCAGACCCAGCTGATCGTGCGGGGTGGCTGCGACTTCGTCGTAGATCTTGTCGATGGCTTCGCCGCTCCAGCTCAGGGCTTGCGCCGCGCCGGGAACGTCGATGTATAGGGAATCGCTGATCGGCTTGCCCATGTCCAGGGTTTCAAGCAGCGCCAGCTCTTCAGCATTCTGCTTCAACAGGCCGGCGAAACGGATCATGGTGGCTTTGCGTTTGGCGGGCGCCAGGCGCGACCAGACGCCGGAATTGAAGGTGGCGCGAGCGTTTTCAACAGCGCGCTGGGCGTCGGCGGCGTCACAGCTGGCGATCTTGCCCAGCAGACGGCCATCGACCGGGCTGATGCACTCGAAGGTCTCGGCGGAGACAGCGTCGGTGTATTCGCCATTGATGTAGGCGCGGCCTTCGATCTTCAGATCGCGAGCGCGTTGTTCCCAGTCGGCACGAGTCAGGGTGGTCATTCGAGTGTCCTCCTCTTATTGAATACGAACGCTGCGCGGTCTTCGCGGGCGCTGTCAGGAATTCTGCCCGGCCAGCCTGCTTTTTCGGCCCAAGGCAACTGCCACCCTAAACCAGCCACCCCTCATGTTTCAATATATTTGACATAAGGCCGGCAAACGGCCTTGCGATGTTCATTTTAATAAACATAGACTTTGGACTTTTCAGGCAATCACGGGAAATTACAACAATGAATATCCAGGATGTCGTCGACTTCTGCCAGGCCACGACCGCGCCCGAGCGCTATCGGCCGGACCCGGCGAAAGTCCTCAAGGGCGATCCCGAGCAAGCGGTGTACAACCATTACAACAGCCCGTGCGGGCAGTTGAATGCTGGTGTTTGGGAAGGCGAAGTCGGGCAATGGACGGTGAACTTCACCGAACACGAGTACTGCGAAATCGTTCAAGGGGTTTCGGTGCTGCGCGACAACGATGGCAACAGCAAAACCCTGCGCGCGGGTGACCGCTTCGTGATTCCTGCCGGCTTCCGGGGCACCTGGGAAGTACTGGAGCCGTGCCGCAAGATTTATGTGGCGTTTGAGCAGAAGGCTTGAGGCTTTCCTGAGGCAACAAAAAAGGCCCGTATCTCGCGATACGGGCCTTTTTCGTAAGAGAGAAAAATCAATTACTTGATTTTGCCTTCTTTGTAGATCACGTGCTTGCGAACAACCGGATCAAATTTCTTGATCTCGATTTTGTCCGGGGTAGTACGCTTGTTCTTGTCGGTAGTGTAGAAGTGACCAGTACCGGCGCTCGAAATCAAACGAATCAATTCACGCATGATTAGCTCCCTTAGATCTTGCCGGCTTTGCGGATTTCGGCCAGCACGACAGTGATGCCACGCTTGTCGATAATACGCATGCCTTTGGCAGATACGCGCAGACGCACGAAACGTTTCTCTTCTTCAACCCAGAAGCGGTGATGCTGCAGGTTCGGCAGGAAACGACGACGGGTTTTGTTGTTTGCGTGGGAAATGTTATTCCCAGTCACCGGACCCTTACCGGTAACTTGACATACTCTCGACATGCCTCAGCCCTCTAAAACCACATGCCCAACCCGGCATGGGTTGGCCGCTTAATCTCTCAGTCATTTGGCGCCAGGCGCCGCGTTTCTTTAGAGGTCTTACCGGCTACACCTACAGTGAAGGAACCGGGCCCCTAGAAAAGAGCGCTGCTTTATACCAGAAAGACTGAAGAGCAACAACATTCCGTGTGCACAGACTAAATAAAAACCCGGTTTTTCGGGCTACAAGCGCCTTGGATAAAGGCTATCGTCGCGAAAGACCGCTCGTCGCAGAGAATCGGCCAACCGGCCAACCCAGGGTTCTTCTCAGCCGGTGCGCACTGAAAACAATCGCACATACTCCCCTTAAAATGAAAAAGGGGATAGTCATTTGCAAAAGAGCCCACTAGGGTAAGCCTTTTCCAGACTGCACTTGCAGATGGGCCTTCGATCTGTAAAGGAATCCGACCATGCGCCTCGCTGCCCTACCCCTGTTGCTCGCCCCTCTCCTGCTGAGCCCACTGGCCCATGCCGCGGCGCTTAGCGTCTGCACCGAGGCCAGCCCCGAAGGGTTCGACGTGGTGCAATACAACTCGCTGACCACCACCAACGCCTCGGCCGACGTGCTGATGAACCGCCTGGTGGACTTCGACACGGCCAGCGGCAAAGTGGTCGCCAGCCTGGCGGACAGCTGGGAAGTCACGCCCGACGGCCTGACGTACGTGTTCAAACTGCATCCGCAGGTGAAATTCCACCGCACCGACTACTTCAGCCCGACGCGCGACCTGACCGCCGAAGACGTGATTTTTAGCTTCGAGCGCATGCTCGATCCGGCCAACCCGTGGCACAAGGTCGCCCAGAGCGGTTTCCCGCACGCGCAATCGATGCAATTGCCCACGCTGATCAAGAAGATCGACGCGCTGGACCCGTTGACCGTGCGTTTCACCCTCGATCACCCGGACTCGACGTTCCTGGCCACTCTGAGCATGGGCTTCGCCTCGATCTATTCCGCCGAGTACGCCGACAAGCTGATGAAGGCCGGCGCTGCAGAGAAGCTCAACAGCCAGCCCATCGGCACCGGCCCGTTCGTGTTCACTCGCTTCCAGAAAGACGCCTCGATTCGCTACAAGGCCAACCCGGACTACTTTGGCGGCAAGCCTTCGGTGGACCCGCTGATCTTAGCGATCACACCGGATGCCAACGTGCGACTGCAGAAATTGCGTCGTAATGAATGCCAGATCGCCCTGTCGCCCAAGCCACTGGACGTACAGGCCGCGCTGAAAGAGCCGACATTGAAAGTGGAAAAGACTGACGCCTTCATGACCGCATTTGTGGGCATCAACAGCCAGCATCCACCGCTGGACAAACCGGAAGTGCGCCAGGCGATCAACCTTGCGTTCGACAAGGCCAATTACATCAAAGCGGTGTTCGAGGACACCGCCGAGCCAGCCAATGGCCCGTACCCACCGAATACCTGGAGTTACGCCAAAGGCCTGCCGGGCTACCCGCACGACGTAGCGAAAGCCAAGGCCTTGATGGTCAAGGCCGGGCTGAAAGACGGTTTCCAGACCACCATCTGGACCCGTCCTTCCGGCAGTTTGCTGAACCCCAACCCAAGCCTTGGCGCGCAGTTGCTCCAATCCGACCTCGCGGAAATCGGCATTCAAGCCGAAATCCGGGTGATCGAATGGGGCGAACTGATCCGTCGCGCCAAGGCCGGCGAGCATGACCTTCTGTTTATGGGCTGGGCCGGCGACAACGGTGATCCGGACAACTTCCTCACGCCGCAGTTTTCCTGCGCAGCGGTCAAGTCCGGCACCAACTTCGCCCGTTATTGCAATCAGGACCTGGACAAGCTCATCAGCGCCGGCAAGACCACCGGCGAGCAAGGTGTGCGCACCAAGCTCTATGAACAGGCGCAGGCGCAGATTCAGCAGCAGGCGCTGTGGCTGCCACTGGCTCACCCGACGGCTTTCGCGTTGACGCGCAAAGAGGTGGGGGGTTACTCGGTCAGCCCGTTCGGTCGTCAGGACTATTCGAAGGTAGTCCTCAAGCCATAAGCACCCACACAAAACCTGTGGGAGCGCGCTTGCCCGCGATAGCGGACTTTCAGGCGACAACTATGTTGAATGTGCCGACGTCATCGCGGGCAAGCCTGCTCCCACAGGGACTCACTTAGCGTCGAATCCCTCGCTCACATCCACCCATACTCAGCCATCGACAGCGGATCGCCGTCGCCGATGATGAAATGGTCGAGCACCCGCACATCAACCAGCTCCAGCGCCTCTTGCAGGCGTTTGGTCAGCAACCGATCAGCCTGACTCGGATCAGGATTGCCCGACGGATGGTTGTGGCACAGGATCAGAGCCGCGGCATTGTGCGCCAGAGCCCGTTTGACCACTTGCCGTGGATAGACGCTGGTATTGTCGATTGAGCCGCGAAACAGCGCTTCGAACGCCAGTACTCGGTGTTTGGAATCCAGAAACAGACAGCCAAACACCTCATGTGGCTCATGACGCAACATCGACTTGAGGTACTCACGCACGGCCAGCGGATTCTCAAGTACCGAGGTGTGACGCAACCGCTCGGCCAGATGCCTGCGCCCCATTTCCAGCACGGCCTGCAACTGCGCGTACTTTGCTGGGCCGAGTCCGAGCTCCCCACTGAAGGTGCGCAAATCCGCTTCCAGCAGTCTGCGCAGGCTGCCAAATTGACTCAACAGGTGTCGCGCCAGATCCACTGCGCTTTTACCGGATACACCGGTTCGTAGAAAAATCGCCAGCAACTCGGCGTCCGACAGTTTCGCCGAGCCATGCTCCAACAGCTTCTCCCGCGGCCGCTCCGCCGCCGGCCAATCACGAATACTCATAGCACCTTCCCTGTATGTGGGCGCCGCTGTTCCATAGCGGTCGCTGTGATATCGTAGCCCATCTTTTTTGCTGGCGATTTCATCCCTGGGGAGGGGGTCTCGCCATGCTGTCATCAACGAAATGAAAGGCAGACCTATGCAGCGGCTGTATCGGAAACGCATCGTTCTGGGCGTCGGCGGCGGCATTGCTGCCTACAAGAGCGCTGACCTGGTTCGCCGCCTGATCGACCAGGGCGCCGAAGTGCGCGTGGTCATGACCCGTGGCGGCAGCGAGTTCATCACCCCGCTGACCATGCAGGCCTTGTCCGGCCACCCCGTCCACCTCGACCTGCTGGACCCGGCGGCTGAAGCTGCCATGGGCCACATCGAGCTGGCCAAATGGGCCGACATGGTGCTGATCGCCCCTGCCACCGCGGACCTGATCGCCCGCCTGGCCCAAGGCATTGCCGACGATCTGCTGACCACGTTGGTGCTGGCCACTGACGCCGTGGTGGCCGTTGCTCCGGCGATGAACCAGGCCATGTGGCGCGACCCGGCAACCCAGGCCAACCTGCAAACCCTCGAAAGCCGCGACATCAAGGCCTTCGGCCCGGCCTCCGGCAGCCAGGCCTGTGGCGACGTCGGCCTGGGGCGCATGCTCGAAGCCGTCGAACTCGCCCAATGCGCGGCGGACTGCTTCCAGCGCAAAGCGTTGACCGGCAAACACGTGCTGATCACCGCCGGCCCGACCCAGGAAAACATCGATCCGGTGCGCTACATCACCAACCACAGCTCCGGAAAAATGGGCTTTGCCCTGGCCGAAGCCGCGGTAGAGGCCGGCGCCCGCGTGACCCTGATCACCGGTCCGGTGCACCTGCCAACACCGGATCGCGTGACGCGCATCGACGTGGTCAGTGCCCGCGACATGCTCGCCGCCTGCGAAGCTGCGATCCCTTGCGACCTGTTCATCGCCTCGGCAGCGGTCGCGGACTACCGCCCGGAAGTTGTCGCCCCACAGAAACTCAAGAAAGACCCTACGAACGGCGACGGCTTGTTGCTACAGATGGTGCGTAACCCGGACATCCTGGCCACCATCGCCACACGCCCTGACCGTCCGTTCAGTGTCGGTTTCGCCGCTGAAACCGAACACCTGCTCGACTACGCTGCGCGCAAGTTGAAAGACAAGAACCTCGATTTGATCGTTGCCAACGATGTCGCCAACCCGAGCATTGGCTTCAACAGCGAAGAAAACGCCTGCAGCGTGATCGACCGCGAGCTACACGCCACACTTTTCGCCCAGACCAGCAAGAGCAAGATTGCTCGCCAGCTGATCACTTTTATCGCCGAACGTTTGAACCAGGTTTAATTTACATGCACGCTTTGCAAGCCAAGATCCTCGACCCTCGCATCGGAACCGAATTCCCGCTGCCGCAATACGCCACCCCAGGCTCCGCCGGCCTCGACCTGCGCGCCATGCTGGAAAAAGACATCGTGATCAAGCCGGGTGAAACCGTGCTGATTCCGACCGGCCTGTCGGTCTACATCGGCGATCCGGGCCTGGCGGCACTGATTCTGCCGCGTTCTGGCCTGGGCCATAAGCACGGCATCGTGCTGGGCAACCTGGTCGGCTTGATCGACTCCGATTACCAGGGTCCGTTGATGGTGTCCTGCTGGAACCGTGGCCAGACCGAATTCACCATGGTCGTTGGCGAGCGCCTCGCTCAATTGGTGCTGGTGCCCGTGGTTCAAGCGCATTTCGAGATGGTTGAAGAGTTCGTCGAAACCCAGCGCGGCACGGGCGGTTTCGGACATTCCGGCAGCCATTGATCCGATAGAAAACCAGTGGGAGCGAGCTTGCTCGCTCCCACTGGTTTGGCACTGAATTACAACGTTCATCTGGAAGGTTTACCGCCGAAAATCAAGGCATTGGCCGTCCCAGGTTCCGCTAATCCCGGTGGCATGGCCTTTTCGCACCACGAACTCTCCGCGGAAAACGCCGTCATACCCTTCAGTTTGAGCCGGCCGATGCATTTGTCGCAGGCAGGTACAGCCACTTTCGAGATGGAGCATTCCTACAGATGAACACCCCCGCCCAAGTCGCCCCCAAGTTTCCCGACAGCATCTTCCGTGCGTACGACATTCGCGGCACCGTCCCGGAGTTCTTGAACGCTGAAACCGCTTACTGGCTCGGCCGCGCCATCGGCGCCCAAAGCCTGGCTCAGGACGAACCGAACGTTTCCGTGGGTCGCGACGGCCGCCTGTCCGGCCCGGAGCTGGTCGAACAACTGATCAAAGGCCTGGCCGATGCCGGTTGCCACGTCAGCGACGTCGGCCTGGTGCCGACGCCGGCGCTGTACTACGCCGCCAACGTATTGGCCGGCAAATCGGGCGTGATGCTCACCGGCAGCCACAACCCGTCGAATTACAACGGCTTCAAGATCGTCATCGCCGGCGACACCTTGGCCAACGAACAGATCCAGGCCCTGCACGACCGCCTCAAGACCCACAACCTGAGCAGCGGCAAGGGCAGCGTGACCAAGGTCGAGATCCTCGACCGCTACAACACCGAAATCGTCCAGGACATCAAACTGGCCCGTCGCCTGAAAGTCGTGGTCGACTGCGGCAACGGTGCGGCCGGCGTGATCGCCCCGCAGTTGATCGAAGCGCTGAACTGCGAAGTCATTCCGCTGTTCTGCGACGTCGACGGCAACTTCCCGAACCACCACCCGGACCCGGGCAAGCCTGAAAACCTTGTCGACCTGATCGCCAAGGTCAAGGAAACCAACGCCGACCTCGGCCTGGCCTTCGACGGCGACGGCGACCGCGTTGGCGTCGTGACCAACACCGGCAGCATCGTCTACCCGGACCGCCTGCTGATGCTGTTCGCCCGCGACGTGTTGGCGCGCAACCCGGACGCGGAGATCATCTTCGACGTCAAATGCACCCGCCGCCTGGTTCCGCTGATCAAGGAATATGGCGGTCGGCCGCTAATGTGGAAGACCGGTCACTCGTTGATCAAAAAGAAAATGAAACAATCCGGCGCGTTGCTGGCCGGCGAAATGAGCGGGCACATTTTCTTCAAGGAACGCTGGTTCGGCTTCGACGACGGCATTTACAGCGCCGCGCGTCTGCTGGAGATCCTCAGCAAAGAAAAATCCACCGCGGAAGAGCTGTTTGCGACCTTCCCGAACGATATTTCTACGCCGGAAATCAATATCCATGTGACCGAAGAGAGCAAATTCAGCATCATTGATGCACTGCACGATGCGAAGTGGGGCGAAGGCGCTGACCTGACCACCATCGACGGCGTGCGAGTCGACTACGCCAAAGGCTGGGGCCTGGTGCGCGCCTCCAACACCACACCGGTGCTGGTGCTGCGTTTCGAGGCCGATGATGAGGCTGAATTGCAGCGCATCAAGGACGTGTTCCACACCCAGCTGAAACGTGTTGCACCTGATCTCCAATTACCGTTTTGATTTAACGAAGCACCCGGAGCCCTGAATGACCCTCGAACGCGAAGCCGCCGCCAACACCGCCAAGGTCCTGTCCGAAGCGCTGCCTTACATTCGCCGCTATGTCGGCAAGACGCTGGTGATCAAATACGGCGGCAACGCGATGGAAAGCGAGGAGCTGAAAACCGGCTTCGCCCGCGACATCGTCTTGATGAAGGCCGTGGGCATCAACCCGGTCGTGGTTCACGGCGGCGGCCCGCAAATCGGCGACCTGCTCAAGCGCTTGTCGATCGAGAGCCATTTTGTCGACGGCATGCGCGTCACTGACGCCGCGACCATGGACGTGGTGGAAATGGTTCTCGGCGGTCAGGTCAACAAAAGCATCGTTAACCTGATCAACCGTCACGGCGGCAGCGCCATCGGCCTGACCGGTAAAGACGCCGGGCTGATTCGCGCGAAGAAACTGACCGTCACCCGCCAGACCCCGGAGATGACCCAACCGGAAATCATCGACATCGGTCAGGTGGGCGAAGTGGTCGGGATCAACACCGAACTGCTGAACCTGTTGGTGAAAGGCAACTTCATTCCGGTGATCGCGCCAATCGGCGTTGGCGAGAACGGCGAGTCGTACAACATCAACGCCGACCTGGTGGCCGGTAAAGTCGCCGAGGCGCTGAAAGCCGAGAAGCTGATGCTGCTGACCAACATCGCTGGCCTGATGGACAAGTCGGGCACCGTGCTGACCGGCCTGACCACCCAGCAGGTCGACGAGCTGATCGCTGACGGCACGATCTACGGCGGCATGCTGCCGAAGATCCGTTGCGCGCTGGAAGCGGTTCAGGGCGGCGTCGGCAGCTCGTTGATCATTGATGGCCGGGTGCCGAATGCGATTCTGCTGGAAATCTTCACCGATACCGGTGTGGGTACGCTGATCAGTAATCGCAAGCGTCCTTAAGCGGTACACACAAAAAGACCCCGCTCAGCCAGGCTGAGCGGGGTCTTTTTTTGCCTGCGATCCCTGCGGCATATCATCTTTTGTGGCGAGGGAGCTTGCTCCCGCTTGAGTGCGCAGCACTCACAAAATTCTTGGGTCTGCTACGCAGCCCGGCGGGAGCAAGCTCCCTCGCCACAAAGGCTCGCCCCCACAAAGGGACGGGGTTACACGCCGAATTGGGCGCGGTAGGCTTCTACGGCAGGCAAATGCTGCTTGAGCTGCGGATCGTCAGCCAGGAACTCCAGCACCTGGTTCAGCGAAACGATGCTGATCACCGGAATCCCGAAATCACGCTCCACTTCCTGAATCGCCGACAACTCACCGTTGCCACGCTCCTGACGGTTCAGGGCGATCAGCACGCCCTTGGCCTTGGCGCCATCCTGGGAAGCGATGATCTGCATCACTTCACGAATCGCGGTGCCGGCGGTGATCACGTCGTCGATGATCAGCACGTCGCCGGTCAGCGGTGCGCCGACCAGGCTGCCGCCTTCGCCGTGGGCCTTGGCCTCTTTGCGGTTGAAGCACCATGGAAGGTCACGGTCATGGTGTTCAGCCAGGGCCACTGCCGTGGTTGCCGCCAACGGGATGCCTTTGTAGGCCGGGCCAAACAGTACGTCGAACGAAATACCGCTCTCGACGATGGCTGCCGCGTAGAAACGACCCAGCTGCGCAAGGGCCGAACCCGTGTTGAACAGGCCAGCGTTGAAGAAGTAAGGACTGGTGCGCCCGGACTTCAGGGTGAACTCACCGAAGCGCAAAACGCCGCGATCGATGGCAAAACGAATGAAATCGCGCTGATACGCTTGCATGAAAAAAACCCCAAATACCACGGATTTAGCTAATTAGGTTGACGCCGTGTATCATACACGCACGCGATTTTTGGGGCCATTTATGCGGATCATCAGTGTGAACGTCAATGGTATTCAGGCTGCAGTCGAGCGTGGTTTGCTCAGTTGGCTGCAAGCACAGAATGCCGACGTCATCTGCCTGCAGGACACCCGCGCCTCCGCCTTTGAACTGGACGATCCAGCCTTCCAACTGGATGGCTACTTCCTTTATGCCTGCGAAGCCGAAGTTCCTGCCCAGGGTGGCGTGGCTTTGTATTCGCGGTTGCAACCGAAGGCAGTCATCAGCGGTCTCGGCTTCGAGACGGCCGACCGCTACGGGCGTTACCTGCAAGCCGATTTCGACAAGGTCAGCATCGCGACCTTGCTGCTCCCTTCGGGGCAGAATGGCGATGAAGACTTGAACCAGAAGTTCAAGCTAATGGACGACTTCGCCCGTTATCTGGATAAACAGCGACGCAAACGTCGCGAGTACATTTACTGTGGCTCGCTGTACGTGGCGCAACAGAAGCTGGATATCAAGAACTGGCGCGACAGCCAGCAATCCCCGGGCTTCCTGGCACCTGAACGTGCCTGGATGGACGAGATTGTCGGCAACATGGGGTATGTTGATGCCCTGCGTGAAGTCAGCCGTGAAGGCGACCAGTACAGCTGGTGGCCGGACAACGAACAGGCGGAGATGCTCAACCTGGGCTGGCGTTTCGACTACCAGTTGCTGACCCCGGGCCTGCGCCGCTTTGTTCGTAGCGCGCGCCTGCCACGTCAGCCACGGTTCTCGCAGCATGCACCGCTGATCGTGGACTACGACTGGACGCTGACCATCTAAGCGTCAATTCGCAGATGCAAAAAAGCCGACATCACTGTCGGCTTTTTTGTGCGCGCTGATTTTTGGCTTTTTCTGTAGGAGTGAGCCTGCTCGCGATAGCGGCGTGTCAGGCGACATGAACTCTGATGTCAGACCGCAATCGCGAGCAGGCTCACTCCCACAGGGGAAATCAGCGCCGGTCGTTATTTGATCAACCGCCAGGTGAATGGGTAACGGTAAGGGAACCCTTCGTTA
Organism: Pseudomonas sp. S2_B07; assembly: GCF_054668435.1. Lineage (NCBI taxonomy): Bacteria > Pseudomonadati > Pseudomonadota > Gammaproteobacteria > Pseudomonadales > Pseudomonadaceae > Pseudomonas > Pseudomonas sp. S2_B07. Next base: position 3,774,740 of record NZ_CP162769.1, on the reverse strand, counting down.
GCCTTCACGCCCGCAATGATCGTCAGCACCAACGCGCCAATCGCCACCAGACCGAACATGAAGAACCCGATAATCACCACCATCAGCAAAAAGCAGATGGCCGAGGCAATGGCGACGGTGATCTGAAAGTTCAGCGCCTCCTTGCCCTGTGCATCGACAAACGGGTCCATCTCACGCTTCATCTGCCAGAGAATCAGCGGGCCGATCAACGTGCCAAACGGAATCCAGATCCCCAGCAAGGCGGACAAGTGACAAAACATCGCCCACTGTCGAGCCTCTTTGCTCGGGATGGGAAGCAGCTCTTGCTCATCACTCATAACGTCCTCCTTGGTTGAAGCGGGTCCGATCAGTCGGCCAGTGCAGCTTTTTGCAGCTCGAAGATTTCAGTCATGCCTTTCTTCGCCAGTTCCAGCATAGCGTTCAGCTCTTCAGGCTGGAACGGTGCGCCTTCGGCAGTGCCCTGAACTTCAATGAAACCGCCAGTGCTGGTCATCACCACGTTCAGGTCGGTCTCGGCAGCCGAGTCTTCCAGATAGTCGAGGTCGAGCACAGGTTCGCCCTGGTACATGCCCACGGAAACGGCCGCGATCATTTGCTTCAACGGGTCGCCGCCTTTCAGGCCGCCGCGTTTCTTGATCACTTTCAAGGCATCGACCAGTGCAACCATGGCGCCGGTGATGGACGCGGTGCGAGTGCCACCGTCAGCCTGGATCACGTCGCAGTCGACGTACAGGGTCACATCGCCCAGCTTGGACATGTCCAGCGAAGCGCGCAGGGAACGACCGATCAGACGCTGGATTTCCAGGGTACGGCCGCCTTGCTTGCCACGGCTCGCTTCACGCTGGTTACGCTCGCCAGTGGCGCGCGGCAGCATGCCGTATTCGGCGGTCAACCAGCCCTGGCCCTGGCCTTTGAGGAAACGCGGCACGCCGTTTTCGACGCTGACGGTGCAGATGACTTTGGTATCACCGAACTCGACCAGCACAGAACCCTCGGCGTGTTTGGTGTAGTTGCGGGTAATGCGGATCGAGCGGAGCTGATCGGCAGCGCGACCACTTGGACGTTTCATAGGGAATACCTGTACGGGGGACGGAAAACTGCGGAGCATTATAGAGCGGCAGGCCACGAGTGGGCACTTCTAAAAAATCCGCCCGACGACCGAAGGCCCTGAACAGCGCTTTACCGACGGCCTGCAGCCCTTTGTCACACCGTGTGTTTGGGCGCATCTGCCCCACTGCGCTACAATCCTGCGCCTTTGCTGCCTGTCGGCTTTAATTCACAGATATCGGGTCCGCGAAACCTTTGGTAACGCAAACCCGACTTGCGAGGTACCTCCATGGTGCACAGCATGACCGCCTTCGCCCGCGTAGAAAAAGCCGGCACCCAAGGCACCCTGAGCTGGGAACTGCGCTCGGTCAACAGCCGCTACCTGGAGCCGCACTTGCGCCTGCCGGAATCCTTTCGGGATCTCGAAGGCGCGGTCCGCGAGGCCCTGCGTCAAGGCATCTCCCGGGGCAAGCTTGAATGCACCCTGCGCTTCACCGAAGAAAACACCGACAAACCACTGCAAGTGGACCGCGAGCGCGCCGCGCAATTGGTCGCCGCTGCCGAGACGATTGCCAGCCTGATCAAGAACCCTGCGGCGCTCAACCCGTTGGAAGTGCTGGCGTGGCCTGGCGTGCTGGTAGGCGACGCCACCGACCCGCAAGCCTTGAATGCCGAAGCATTGGCGCTGTTCAACGAAGGCCTGAAAGAACTCAAGGCCGGTCGCGAGCGCGAAGGCGCGGAGTTGGCGCGGTTGATCAACGATCGCCTGACCTCCATTGAGGAAGACGTCGTCACCCTGCGCGAACTGGTCCCGCAGATGCTCGCCACCCAGCGCCAGAAAGTCCTCGACCGCTTCGCCGACATGAAGGCCGACCTCGACCCGCAGCGTCTGGAGCAGGAAATGGTCATGCTCGCGCAAAAGAGCGACGTCGCCGAAGAACTGGATCGCCTGAGCACTCACATCATCGAAGTTCGCCGGGTGCTCAAATCCGGCGGCGCTGCTGGTCGGCGCCTGGACTTCCTGATGCAGGAGCTCAACCGCGAAGCCAACACACTGGGCTCCAAAGCCTTCGACCCGCGCAGCACCCAAGCGGCGGTCAACCTCAAAGTGTTGATCGAGCAGATGCGCGAACAAGTGCAGAATATTGAGTAAGGCAAACCCGACATGACCCACAGCACCGGCACCCTGTACATCATTTCCGCCCCTTCGGGCGCGGGCAAGAGCAGCCTGGTCAAGGCTCTGACCGACACCAACCCGGAGATTCGCGTATCGATTTCCCACACCACCCGCGCCATGCGTCCGGGTGAAGTGGACGGCGTGAACTATCACTTCGTGACCCGCGAAGCCTTTGTGAAAATGGGCGAGCACGGTGATTTCCTGGAGCGCGCCGAAGTATTCGGCAACTTCTACGGCACCTCGCAAAGCCATCTGCAGCAGACGCTGGACGAAGGCCATGACCTGATTCTGGAAATCGACTGGCAAGGCGCAGAACAAGTGCGCAAGCTGATGCCCCAGGCGCGCTCGATCTTCATTCTGCCGCCATCGCTGCAAGCCTTGCACCAGCGCCTGACCAACCGTGGCCAAGACAGCGACGAGATCATTGCCGGCCGGATGCGCGAAGCCGTCAACGAAATGAGCCACTATGTCGAGTACGACTACCTGATCATCAATGACGATTTCTCCCACGCGCTGGATGACCTGAAGGCGATTTTCCGTGCCAATCAATTGCAACAGAAGCGCCAACAGGTGCGTTTCGGCATGCTGCTGGCTGAATTGCTCGGCTAAACAGCACTTCCCAAAACCGCTGCAAGGGCTTTACATTGGTACTTGCAGCGCGTTGAAGGGCTTGGTCAAAAAATCAGCGCTTCCCTAATCGCTGGTGATTTTTTAAACTGTTCAGTCCGCTCGCCCACCCGGGCAGCGCGCATATTGCATTCGCTCCGAGGAATACCATGGCCCGCGTAACCGTTGAAGACTGCCTGAACCACGTGGAAAACCGTTTTGAACTGGTCATGCTGTCCACCAAGCGTGCCCGTCAACTGGCCACCGGCGGCAAAGAGCCACTGGTACAGTGGGAAAACGACAAGCCTACCGTTGTAGCGCTGCGTGAAATCGCTGAAGGCCTGATGAGCTACGAGTTCATCGCCAACGCTGAAATCGTCGAAGACGAACCGCTGTTCGCAGCGTTCGAGGACGAGTCCAACGAGGCCGTCTAAGCCTATGCCTGGTCGACGTAGCACGGCGCGGGGTCACAGCGAACGGCAGGAGTTATCATGCCGAGCATAGACGCCCTCGCCGATCGCTTATCGACCTACCTCGGCAAGGACCAGGTCAACCTGGTTCGCCGAGCGTACTTCTACGCCGAACAAGCTCACGACGGTCAACGCCGCCGTAGCGGTGAGGCGTACGTCACGCACCCTCTTGCAGTGGCGAATATTCTTGCCGACATGCACATGGACCATCAGAGCCTGATGGCTGCGATGCTGCATGACGTGATCGAAGACACCGGTATTGCCAAAGAAGCGCTGCAAGCGCAGTTCGGTGAAACCGTGGCCGAACTGGTCGACGGGGTCAGCAAACTGACCCAGATGAACTTCGAGACCAAAGCCGAAGCCCAGGCCGAAAACTTCCAGAAAATGGCCATGGCCATGGCGCGCGACATTCGCGTGATCCTGGTCAAGCTCGCCGACCGCCTGCACAACATGCGCACGCTGGAAGTCCTGTCCGGTGAAAAGCGCCGGCGGATCGCCAAGGAAACCCTGGAAATCTATGCGCCCATTGCCAACCGGCTGGGCATGCACGCCATCCGCATAGAATTCGAAGACCTCGGCTTCAAGGCCATGCACCCGATGCGTTCCGCGCGGATCAACCAGGCCGTCAAGCGCGCCCGGGGCAACCGCAAGGAAATCGTCAACAAGATCGAAGAGTCCCTCAGCCACTGCCTGGCCGTCGACGGCATTCAGGGCGAGGTCAGCGGTCGCCAGAAACACCTCTACGGCATCTACAAGAAAATGCGCGGCAAGCGTCGGGCCTTCAACGAGATCATGGACGTCTACGCGTTCCGGATCATCGTCGACAAGGTCGACACCTGCTACCGCGTGCTGGGTGCTGTGCATAATTTGTACAAGCCGTTGCCGGGTCGCTTCAAGGACTACATCGCGATCCCCAAGGCCAACGGCTATCAGTCGTTGCACACCACGTTGTTCGGCATGCACGGCGTTCCGATCGAGATCCAGATCCGCACCCGTGAAATGGAAGAGATGGCCAACAACGGCATCGCCGCCCACTGGCTGTACAAATCCAGCGGCGACGAGCAGCCAAAAGGCACGCATGCCCGCGCCCGCCAGTGGGTCAAAGGCGTGCTGGAAATGCAGCAACGCGCCGGCAACTCGCTGGAATTCATCGAAAGCGTGAAGATCGACCTGTTCCCGGACGAGGTCTACGTGTTCACGCCCAAAGGCCGGATCATGGAGCTGCCCAAAGGCTCCACGGCGGTCGACTTCGCTTACGCGGTGCACACCGACGTGGGCAACAGCTGCATCGCCTGCCGGATCAATCGTCGTCTCGCACCGCTGTCCGAGCCGCTGCAAAGCGGCTCCACGGTCGAGATCGTCAGCGCTCCCGGTGCGCGGCCGAACCCGGCGTGGCTCAACTTCGTGGTCACTGGCAAGGCGCGGACACACATCCGCCATGCACTGAAACTGCAACGCCGCTCCGAATCCATCAGCCTCGGCGAACGCCTGCTGAACAAGGTGCTGAACGGCTTCGACAGTTCGCTGGAAAAAATCCAGCCAGAGCGTGTTACGGCGATGCTTGCCGAGTACCGCCTCGAACTGATCGAAGACCTGCTGGAAGACATCGGCCTGGGCAATCGCATGGCGTACGTGGTCGCCCGCCGCCTGCTTGGCGAAGGCGAACAGTTGCCAAGCCCGGAAGGCCCGCTGGCGATTCGCGGCACCGAAGGTCTGGTCCTCAGTTACGCCAAGTGCTGCACGCCGATCCCGGGCGACCCGATTGTCGGCCACCTGTCCGCAGGCAAAGGCATGGTGGTGCACCTGGACAACTGCCGCAATATCAGCGAAATCCGCCACAACCCGGAAAAATGCATCCAGCTCTCGTGGGCCAAGGATGTCACCGGCGAATTCAACGTCGAGCTGCGCGTCGAGCTGGAACATCAGCGCGGCCTGATCGCCCTGCTGGCCAGCAGCGTCAACGCGGCCGACGGCAATATCGAAAAAATCAGCATGGACGAACGCGATGGTCGCATCAGCGTGGTCCAACTGGTGGTCAGCGTGCACGACCGCGTGCACCTGGCTCGCGTGATCAAGAAACTGCGTGCCTTGACCGGGGTGATTCGCATCACCCGCATGCGTGCGTAAAGCCCACTCTTACAAGGAGTCATTCATGACCAAGACTGTTATCACCAGCGACAAGGCCCCGGCTGCCATCGGTACTTACTCCCAGGCGATCAAGGCTGGCAACACTGTTTACATGTCGGGTCAGATTCCTCTGGACCCAAAAACCATGGAACTGGTTGAAGGCTTCGAAGCCCAGACTGTCCAGGTGTTCGAGAACCTCAAAGCCGTGGCCGAAGCGGCCGGTGGCTCGTTCAAAGACATCGTCAAACTGAACATCTTCCTCACCGACCTGAGCCACTTCGCCAAGGTCAACGAGATCATGGGCAAGTACTTTGACCAGCCTTACCCTGCCCGCGCCGCCATCGGCGTGGCTGCCCTGCCAAAGGGTTCGCAGGTTGAGATGGATGCCATTCTGGTCATCGAGTAATGCGTCCGGCGCAGCCCTCTTAAAGGCTGCGCCGATCTTGTCTTGAAAGGATTCCACCATGCGCCATGCGCTAGCCCTCTCGCTGGTCGCCCTACTCTTGGGCGGTTGTGCCAGCAACCCTGCCGATCGTGACATCAGCGGCACCTGGATCAATCAGGTGGCGATTGACACTGCAGCCAAAGGCGCTCCCCTGCGCGAAGCGCTCCAGGCCTATGGCCCGAATCTGGAATGGGACGTCAACACCAAGGCCGGTCAGGCCCGCTATACCAACGGTTTTGAAAATGTCGACGGCAAGCTGCTGGGCGAAGAGTCCGGCGCCTGGAAGATCGAGTTTTACGGCAGTTCCGGCAGTGAGCTGAAACGCGACGGCAAGCAACTGCGCCAGGCGGCACTCGATAACGAACCTGCCCAGGTTTTCGACCGCGCGCAGATCCAGGTACCGGAAGGTGCGCCGGTGGGTGCGACCTTCGAACGTGCGCTGTATACGGCGTACATGGGTGGCAACTGGAATATTGTCAGCGGTCAGGGCGAAGGCAATACCGTGCAATTCCAGGCTGATGGCCAGGTGGCCGGCCTGCCCGGCGCAGACCGCTATGCCTTGTGCCTGGCGGGCGATTGCGCGTCGATGAGCGGCGGCAACGACAACATGTGGCTGCAGCTGAACGGCCAAGGCAACACCTGGATCTTTGCGCGCAAGGGCAAGGAGCTGGAAATCTTCCAGGCGGTGAACACCGCACAGGCTGACGAAATGCCGCAGTTCACCCCGGGCGACCGCAAATGGTTGCTGGAAAAGCAGTAACCCGATCTCAGCTACAACGAAGTCAAATGTGGGAGCGACGGTGCGACCTGCTCGCGATAGCGGTTTAACAGCCAACAGAAATGTTGAATGTTATGGCCCCTTCGCGAACAGGTCGCACCGTCGCTCCCACAGTTTTGTGGCCACTGGGAGTCAGCTGCGGCCTTCGAGAATGGCGGCATAACCTTCGCGATAGCTTGGGTACTTCGGTGTCCAACCCAAGGCTTTGGCCCGCGCATTACTGCAACGCTTGCTGCCCGTTCGCCGCACGCTCGAGTCTTCATCCCACTCCGTCACGCCCAGATACTCGCGCAACCAGCCCACCACTTCGGCCAACGGTGCAGGCGCATCGTCGACGCCGATATAAATGTCATCCAGCGCCACACCACGACGATCCGCTTCCAGCAAATACGCCATCAACCCCGCCGCATCGTCGGCGTGAATACGGTTGGCGTACAACGGCGGATCGACTGCCACGCGATAACCGCGACGAACCTGTGTCAGCAGCCATTCGCGGCCCGGCCCGTAGATGCCGGTCAAGCGCAGAATGCTCGCCGGGATGCCGCTTTGCAGTGCCACCCGCTCAGCCTCCAGCATCAAACGACCTGAATAGCCGGTGGCAATGGTCGGCGAAGTCTCATCGACCCATTCACCCTCCTGCTGGCCATACACACTGCTGCTGGACACAAACAGCAGTCGCTCTGGCACTTGGCCGTAGTCGCTCAGCCACTCCAGCACATGCTCCAAGCCCTGCACATACGCAGCGCGATAACCGGCTTCATCGTGATCGGTAGCCGCCGCGCAATACACCAGGTAATCCACCGCACCGATGGGCCAGGTCTCGGGACAGTCCTCTTTGAACAAGTCGCCGGCAACGCCAATGACGCCCTCGGGCAGGCGTGAAACGTCACGTCTCAGGCCATGGACCTCCCACCCGCCAGCCACCAATTGCGTGGCCAGGCGACTGCCGACATCACCGCAACCGGCGATCAAAACTGAGGGTGTGGACATCGAAAAACTCCTATCGGAAAGCCGCAGACTAGCGCCGACACAAGACGAGCGGCTAGTAATGCAGGAAAAAAAGAGACTCTATTACTTTTGTTAACAAGAATTAATTGCAATAATGCACGCCACTTTTGTTCTCGGCCTCGCGAGGCCTGGAAGAACATTAACCGTCTTTTTCTCTCAGGTCCGGCCAGCATGACACGCAATCAATTCTCCGCTTCGCCAACCAAACGACCTCGCGCCTGGAGCGCAGTGGCCGCTCTGCTGCTGAGCCTGATGCTCGCGCCGACCGCCGCATTCGCTGACGCACAAGCACCTGCCGCGCCGGCTGCCGCCGCGACTCCTGCACCCGCCGATCACGCCCCCCCTGTCGCCGCGCCAGCCGCGACCGATCCGGCTCAGGCGGTTGACGCTGCGGACGTTCCTGAAGTGCTCGAAGCCGACAACTCCCTGGGCATGGCCCACGACCTGTCGCCGTGGGGCATGTACCAGAACGCCGATATTATCGTGAAAATCGTGATGATCGGTCTGGCCATTGCTTCGATCATCACCTGGACCATCTGGATCGCCAAGGGCCTTGAACTGATGGGCGCCAAGCGTCGTCTGCGCAGCGAAATCGTCCACCTGAAAAAAGCCACCACCCTTAAAGAAGCCAGCGCGACCGCTACCAAGGCAGGCACCCTCGCCAACCTGTTGGTGCATGACGCCCTGGAAGAGATGCGCCTGTCGGTCAACAGCCGCGAAAAAGAAGGCATCAAGGAACGTGTTGCCTTCCGTCTCGAGCGCCTGGTAGCGGCGTGCGGTCGCAACATGAGCAGCGGCACCGGCGTCCTCGCCACCATCGGTTCCACCGCGCCGTTCGTGGGTCTGTTCGGCACCGTGTGGGGCATCATGAACAGCTTCATCGGCATCGCCAAAACCCAGACCACCAACCTCGCTGTCGTGGCGCCCGGTATCGCCGAAGCCCTGCTGGCGACCGCGCTGGGTCTGGTGGCAGCGATCCCGGCCGTGGTGATCTATAACGTCTTCGCCCGCTCCATTGCCGGTTACAAGGCTCAAGTGTCCGACGCTTCGGCTGAAGTCCTGCTGCTGGTCAGCCGTGACCTCGATCACCTGCCGACCACCGAGCGCTCCACGCAACCGCACATGGTCAAAGTAGGGTAATCAGCCATGGGCTTGCATTTGAGAGAAGGCGCAGACGACGATCTGGCCGAGAACCACGAAATCAACGTCACGCCGTTCATCGACGTGATGCTGGTGCTGTTGATTATCTTCATGGTGGCCGCCCCGCTGGCCACCGTGGACATCAAGGTCGACCTGCCCACCTCCACCGCCAAACCGGCACCACGTCCGGAAAAACCAGTGTTCCTCAGCGTCAAGGCTGACCAGCGCCTGTTCCTCGGTGAAGAAGAAGTGAAGGCCGAAGCCCTCGGCGCCACACTGGACGCCAAGACAAAGGGCAAGAAAGACACAACGATCTTCTTCCAGGCTGACAAAGGCGTGGATTACGGCGACCTGATGAGCGTGATGGACAACCTGCGCTCCGCCGGTTACCTGAAGGTGGGTCTGGTCGGGCTCGAGTCGGCAGTCAAGAAATGATCACGACGCGCCATAAGCTGACGCGTTACAGCGCGAGCCTGGCCGTGGTGCTGGGCGTTCATGCACTGGCCATCGCGCTGGCGCTGAACTGGACGTCGCGCCCGCCGATTGAGCTGCCGCCGCAGGCCATGATGGTTGAGCTGGCACCGGTCCCGGCGCCGCCACCGCCCGCGCCGCCGAAGGTCATCACGCCGCCGCAGCCACCGGCCCCGGTGGAAGAACTGCCGATCCCGAAACTGGCTGAGGCGCCGAAAGCCGAGATTGCCGTGCCCAAGCCGGTCAAACCCAAGCCCAAGCCGCAACCGCCCAAGCCCGTGGAAAAGAAGCCGGAGCCGCCGAAGGAAAAGCCGTCCGAGGCTAAACCGAGCGACGCACAACCGACTCAGGCGCCTACCGAACAATCCGCACAACCGGCACCGGGTCCATCGCCGGCGCAGCAGGCTGCCAAGGCCAGCTGGCAAAGCGAATTGCTCGCTCACCTCGCCAAACACAAGAAATACCCGGACGCTGCACGGCTGCGGAACAAGGAAGGCGTGAACCGTTTGCGCTTTGTCGTGGATGCGCAAGGGAATGTGTTGTCATTCCAACTGGAGAGCCCTTCCGGCAATTCCGATCTGGACCGCGCCACCTTGCAAATGATCCGTGACGCCCAGCCGCTGCCCAAGCCACCGGCTGACATGCTCACCAACGGCACTATCGAAATCACGGCCCCGTTCCTGTATTCCATAGACAAACGCCGCCGCTAGAAGCAATACCGAGCCAAGCTCGCTCCCACAGGGTTCTCCCCCAGCAGGAATGTCCGCGATAAGGCACCGAAAGGTGCCTTTCGCGTATCTGCCAGCGGCAAACACGCATTACCCAGTGTCACTCAACACACTCACTCTGATAACGTGCGTCTATCGATTGCAGCCGTTATGCTTGGCGCGCAACTTCATGGACGCTTGCTATGACTCTCACAGAATTACGCTACATCGTTACCCTCGCCCAAGAGCAGCATTTCGGCCATGCGGCCGAGCGTTGCCACGTCAGTCAACCGACCCTGTCGGTGGGCGTGAAAAAGCTTGAAGACGAACTCGGTGTGCTGATTTTCGAGCGCAGCAAGAGCGCCGTGCGCCTGACTCCGGTCGGCGAAGGCATCGTGGCCCAGGCGCAAAAAGTCCTGGAACAAGCCCAAGGCATCCGCGAACTGGCCCAGGCCGGTAAAAACCAGCTGACTGCCCCGCTGAAAGTCGGCGCCATCTACACCGTCGGCCCGTACCTGTTCCCGCACCTGATTCCGCAACTGCACCGGGTCGCCCCGCAGATGCCGTTGTACATCGAAGAAAACTTCACCCACGTGCTGCGCGACAAACTGCGCAACGGCGAGCTCGACGCGATCATCATCGCCCTGCCATTCAACGAAGCCGACGTCCTGACCTTGCAGCTCTACGACGAGCCGTTCTACGTCCTGATGCCGGCCCAGCACCCGTGGACGCAAAAAGAATCCATTGACGCCAGCCTGCTCAACGACAAGAGCCTGCTGCTGCTCGGCGAAGGCCACTGCTTCCGCGATCAAGTGCTGGAAGCCTGCCCGACCCTGACCAAAGGCAACGACGGCGCCAAACACACCACGGTGGAATCCAGCTCCCCGGAAACCATCCGCCACATGGTCGCTTCCGGCCTCGGCATCTCGATCCTGCCGCTGTCGGCCGTCGACAGCCATCACTACGCCCCCGGCGTGATCGAAGTGCGCCCACTGACGCCGCCGGTGCCGTTCCGCACCGTGGCCATCGCCTGGCGCGCCAGCTTCCCGCGGCCGAAGGCGATTGAAATCCTCGCTGACTCCATTCGCCTGTGCTCGGTGGCCAAGCCGTCCGTGCCGGTGGTGGCGGCGTAAGTTGCTGTCATGACCGAGTTGTCGCAAGTGTCGGTGACGGCACTCAAGGGTGTCGGCGAGGCCATGGCCGAGAAGCTGGCCAAGGTCGGCCTGGAGAATCTTCAGGACGTGCTGTTTCACCTGCCGCTGCGCTATCAGGACCGCACTCGCGTGGTCCCGATCGGCCATTTGCGACCAGGGCAAGACGCCGTGATCGAAGGCACCGTCAGCGGCGCCGATGTGGTCATGGGCCGTCGCCGCAGCCTCGTCGTGCGCCTGCAAGACGGCACCGGCGGGCTCAGCCTGCGCTTCTACCATTTCAGCAATGCACAGAAAGAAGGCCTCAAACGCGGCACGCGGATTCGCTGCTACGGCGAAGCGCGGCCCGGTGCGTCAGGTCTGGAAATCTACCACCCGGAATACCGCGCCATTACCGGCGACGAGCCACCGCCGGTGGACGAAACCCTGACCCCGGTCTACCCGCTCACCGAAGGCCTGACCCAGCAGCGCTTGCGCCAACTGTGCATGCAAACCCTGACCATGCTCGGCCCGACCAGCCTGCCCGACTGGCTCCCGACCGAACTCGCTCGTGACTATCAACTCGCGCCGCTGGCCGATGCGATCCGCTACCTGCATCACCCGCCTGCCGATGCCGACGTCGATGAACTCGCCCTCGGCCATCACTGGGCGCAGCACCGCCTGGCCTTTGAAGAGTTGCTGACCCATCAACTGTCCCAGCAACGGCTGCGGGAAAGCATGCGTTCCCTGCGCGCACCGGCCATGCCAAAAGCCACCCAACTCCCGGCCAAGTACCTGGCCAATCTGGGCTTCGCACCGACCGGCGCACAGCAACGGGTCGGCAACGAAATCGCCTACGACCTGAGCCAGCACGAACCGATGCTGCGGCTGATTCAGGGCGACGTTGGCGCCGGTAAAACCGTGGTCGCCGCCCTCGCCGCGCTCCAAGCGCTGGAGGCCGGTTACCAGGTCGCGCTGATGGCGCCCACCGAGATCCTCGCCGAGCAGCACTTCATCACCTTCAAGCGCTGGCTCGAACCGCTGGGCATTGAAGTCGCGTGGCTGGCCGGCAAGCTCAAGGGCAAAAACCGCGTGGCCGCGCTGGAGCAGATCGCCAATGGCGCACCCATGGTGGTCGGCACTCACGCGTTGTTCCAGGAGGAAGTGCAGTTCAAGAACCTCGCACTGGCAATCATCGACGAACAGCACCGCTTCGGCGTGCAGCAGCGTCTGGCGTTACGACAGAAAGGTGTCGGCGGGCGCATGTGTCCGCATCAACTGATCATGACCGCCACACCGATTCCACGAACGCTGGCCATGAGCGCCTACGCCGACCTCGACACCTCGATCCTCGACGAACTGCCGCCCGGACGAACCCCGGTCAACACCGTGCTGGTCACCGATACCCGGCGCGTTGAAGTCATCGAACGGGTGCGCGGCGCCTGTGCCGAAGGGCGTCAGGCCTATTGGGTGTGCACGCTGATTGAAGAGTCAGAAGAGCTGACCTGCCAGGCCGCCGAAACCACTTACGAAGACCTCACCGCCGCCCTCGGCGAGTTGAAGGTCGGGCTGATCCACGGCCGCATGAAGCCGGTAGAAAAAGCCGCCGTGATGGCCGAATTCAAGGCCGGCAACCTGCAACTGCTGGTTGCGACCACCGTGATCGAAGTCGGCGTCGACGTCCCGAACGCCAGCCTGATGATCATCGAAAACCCTGAACGCCTCGGCCTCGCGCAATTGCACCAGTTGCGTGGCCGTGTCGGTCGAGGCAGCGCGGCCAGCCATTGCGTGCTGCTTTACCATCCGCCGCTGTCGCAAATCGGTCGTCAACGCCTCGGTATCATGCGTGAAACCAACGACGGTTTTGTCATCGCCGAAAAGGACCTCGAACTGCGCGGCCCCGGCGAAATGCTCGGCACGCGCCAGACCGGCCTACTGCAATTCAAGGTCGCCGACCTGATGCGTGATGCCGATTTATTGCCCGCCGTGCGCGACGCCGCCCAGGCATTGCTGGAGCGCTGGCCGGACCACGTCAGCCCGCTGCTCGACCGCTGGCTGCGCCATGGGCAGCAATACGGCCAAGTGTGAGCACCGTCGCAGTTTGTGGACGATGCTTTTAAACAAGCTGGTTATACTCCTGCAATTGTTTGAATACGGATACAGACCATGACTGAAGCTGCCCTCGCCCCGGAACCCCTGCACGCTCCGTCTGTTATTCGGTTGCTGCTGGGCAAGCTGGGCATTGCCTACGAAGAAGTGCTGGACCACCACGGCTTGAACGCCTCGCGCAAAGTACAGGCCGTGTTGCTGGACGATGCCGTCGGCGCGCTGATGGTGCTGTTTGCGCAAAGCCAATTGCTCGACCTCAATCGCCTCGCTGAACTGACCGGCCGCCGCCTCACTGCCGTGCCCACCGAACGCCTGGTGAAGATGCTCGGCAAACACAGCTTGAGCCTGTTACCCGGCCTGCCGGCGTTGACCAGTTCGCCGTGCCTGTACGAAGAAAGCCTGCTGCGCCAACCGAAGTTGCTGATCAACTCGGGCGAGCCGGGCCTGCTGCTGGAAATCACCAGCGAAGATTTCAAGACCATGCTGACCAAGGCCAGCGCCGCCAACTTCGGCGAGAACCTGACCAGCATCCGTCCCAACCTCGACCGTCCCGACGATGACCGCAAGGAAATCACCCAGGCCGTTCAAGTGTTCACCGCGCGACGCATCCAGCAACGCCTGGAAGAGACCATCGAGATTCCGCCGCTGGCCGAGACCGCACAGAAAATCATCAAGCTGCGCGTCGACCCCAACGCCACCATTGACGACATCACCGGCGTCGTCGAAACCGACCCGGCGCTGGCCGCGCAAGTCGTCAGCTGGGCCGCGTCGCCGTACTACGCCTCGCCGGGCAAGATTCGCTCAGTAGAAGACGCGATTGTGCGGGTCCTGGGTTTCGACCTGGTGATCAACCTCGCGCTCGGCCTGGCTCTGGGCAAAACCCTGAGCCTGCCCAAAGACCACCCGCAACACGCCACGCCGTACTGGCAGCAATCGATCTACACCGCCGCCGTCATCGAAGGCCTGACCCGCGCCATGCCGCGCGCCCAGCGCCCGGAAGCCGGCCTGACCTACCTCGCCGGCCTGCTGCACAACTTCGGCTACTTGTTGCTGGCCCACGTCTTCCCGCCGCATTTCTCACTGATCTGCCGCCACCTGGAAGTCAACCAGCACCTGTGCCACAGCTACGTCGAGCAACACCTGCTCGGCATCAGCCGCGAACAGATCGGCTCATGGCTGATGCGCTACTGGGACATGCCCGACGAACTGGCCACCGCCCTGCGCTTCCAGCACGACCCGCACTACGACGGCGACTACGCCGAATACCCGAACCTCGTGTGTTTGGCGGTGCGTTTGCTGCGTAGTCGTGGGATTGGCTCCGGGCCGGATGAAGACATCCCCGACGCCCTGCTGGAACGCGTCGGCCTGAGCCGCGACAAAGCCAACGACGTGGTCAGCAAAGTTCTAGAGGCTGAAGTGCTGCTGCGCGAACTGGCTTCGCAATTCACACAGGCCTAAAAAAAACCGCTCCCACACTCGGTCTAATGTGGGAGCGGGCTTGCTCGCGAAGAATCCCCCGCCGATCTACCTGATTCACCACAAGACCCTGTAGGAGTGAGCCTGCTCGCGATGAATCCAACTCGGTATCTCTGAATCACCACAAGCCCCTGTGGGAGCGAGCCTGCTCGCGAAGAATACCCCGCGGTTTATCTGATCACCTCAAACCTGCGCCCCGCTATGATGCGACTGCCAATTGAGCGCTTCCGATGACCCAAACAGCGGCTGTCAGTGTTGCAAGTCAAATCCGCAAACTTGCTAACGATCACAAGGTTACTGCTGATCCTGACGGCATGAGCCGTATAGCCGTGATCATTACCCGTATGACTGGCGATGTCGTTGAGTTGGATGGCATCGAGCAACTGCTCGTCAATCTCAAGAGAAAGGGTGTTCTCAGCAAGTCTGAGATCCTGGCGCTGCAAGGGCGCTATCTTCAGGAGAGGCGTGCGCAGAAACGTAGCTCATGAGTCTTAATCCGCTCAGCGACTTAGAGGCCGCCCAGCCACTCGACGGCGGCGAGCCTTCTGAGTCGAATGGCTGAATGACCTATGCCTTAGCCTTCCTAGGCTTCAAATACTTGGTCAACCCCTGGAACCACATCACCAACGCCGGGTTGCCCTTGATCTGAATCGACTTGTCCTGAATCCCCGTCATAAACGCCAACTGCTTGTTCTTCGCCTGCATCGTGGCAAAGCCATACGCCGCATCTTTGAACGCAATCGCAAACGCCGGCTCGGCATACACGCCCGACTTGCTGGTAATGCGCTGATCCTTCACAAAGAAATGCCGCGCCACCTTCCCGTCCAGGGTCTGTAGCTGGAACACCAATTCCTTGTCACCCAACTGCTGCTGAAACGCAGGATTAGTCCGACTGGCCTTACCCATCAACAAACCCAGCATCCACAGTAGAAAACGAAATTTCATGCGCACAGCCTCAAGAGAAAAGTGAACGGCCGGCGCAGTGTAGCGGCTTCAAGCGAGAACGCCACTGTTGTGCAGCGATAGAAGAAGATGCCCGTCTTTTTGACGCCAATGACTGCCAAGTCACGCAATCCTGATGCTCCTGTTGGAATGCAATCTGTGAAACAAAACCGCTCCTGTAGGAGCTGTCGAGTGAAACGAGGCTGCGATCTTTTGATCTTTCACTCGACCCCATCGGAGATTTCCTTCAACACGTGATGCTGTTCGTGAACTAGGCAGCCCTAGGCTTCATCGATAACCTTTGTTCGTCGCCGCAAAATCGGTGACACGGATGTGCAAGTCCGTAACCGGGAGAGAATTTTTATTAACTCCGAGGATTTACACCTGTGACCAATCCAAAAACTAATTCACCCGAACACGAAGACACATCCCCCTACGAATCCAGCGATTCGAAGAAATTCCACGAAGCCGCCGAACGCGCCCTCGACCACCATTTCGCCCCATCCAGCGAAAAACCCAAGCCTCGCAAAGGCAACCTCTTCGCCGTCTCCCCTAACATAGACACCGAAGCCCTCCTGGCCAACGCCTCGGAAGACCTGCTGTCCATCAGCGCCATCGCCACCAACCTGGCCGACGACGTGGACGGCGCACGACGCTCCTTAGCCTTGGCGCTAAGCAGATTGGCGGATGGGGTTCGGTTGTTGGTGGAGCGAGCGCTGGATCACATTGATTCGCCGAATCCGGCGGAGCATCGGGCGAAGGTGTAGCGGGAGCCGCGAATAGAAAAAGGGGACTTGGCGTCCCCTTTTTTGAAAATTTGAAATTCGCTTTTTTATGACTTTCCGTCAGCTGCGACAGACCCAACGGTACATCGTCCATCCTGAAGATCAGGGATCAGACTTCTGTTTCCCGACTGATACCAGTCGGCAAGCAATTGGCTCTCGCAGAAAGCTTCTTTCTGGACATCGTAATAAAATGCCACCATATGGGTCGCCATGGCGCCCCGATTCGGTAGGAAAACCTCCAAATCAAATACGACATCGGGCAAAGGACCATTCCTGTCAGCCATAAATTTTGGCGGCCCTGTAAATTTGCAGGGTGCTCCTGCAAACGCGGAATCCAGCAAGCCACTCTGATAAGTGTAGATGGCGCAGTTCGGTATTGAATCTTCAAACACCACCGCACCCATTACACCGCCCTTCCAACTTAAAGCACCGAAGGGGATTGGATGAACGTCCTCTGCACGCATCTCATTCTCCGCAGCGATGGCAGCAGTTACAGCGACCGGCAACGATTGCTCCACATTCAACAGGGTGGGTGCCGCATGAGCCGACATTACAAATAGGGGAAAAATGAGACTGTAGAGGGCAACAGCTTTCATGCACGCCCCCCGAAAAAACGAAATGAAATCACCATTGGCAACCCATTTCTGGCGACGCATCCATACCGATATCTTGATCGAATGAATACTTCTTCTGGGTTTTGTAGTTTGTGTAAGTCATCCCGTAAATGCGGGCACCTTGGCTGACCATTTCATAATTTCCAGATACCACGCCATCGGAGACTTCAACCCAGGTCGTCGTAAATTGAGACGGCCGATCCGGATCCATGACTTCTTCCTCGGAATTTTTGTAGACAAGACCAATTGCCGTTTTTGACTTGCTGTATTTGACGTTCGCGCCGCTCCATTTAACGA
The DNA here is from genome assembly GCF_054668435.1 of Pseudomonas sp. S2_B07. NCBI lineage: Bacteria > Pseudomonadati > Pseudomonadota > Gammaproteobacteria > Pseudomonadales > Pseudomonadaceae > Pseudomonas > Pseudomonas sp. S2_B07. Next base: position 3,757,411 of record NZ_CP162769.1, on the reverse strand, counting down.
CCGAATCGAAATAGCTTCTGAACTCAAAATTGATGCTTTTGCCTTCCTGCGAGCGGAAGCAATAGACCTCAGTTGTGACTTCGCTGTGAGCCGCCATCGGACAGAGGAGTAGAAAAGCTACAAAAAACGAAGACAAATATTTCAAACCGATCATTCCTTTAGCGGTTCATGGGTAGCTGAAAGCGCATTCGCACCGCGCAATAAGCGAGGTCTTCACGAAACAAACGGAAACTCATCTCGCACTGTCCGTCCGCATATTGCTTCCAAACAGGATCGTCGAAGTCACCCCCTCCGAGCAGATTGATCGAGGCCTTCAGACCGCTTTCGCGATCCTGCCCTGCCATCAACGAAGCAGCTTTGTAAAAGCCATCATTCGGCATACCTGTCTGTAGATAAATGAGCTCGCCCAACCGGGCGGTGGTTGTCTGCGCCAAGCACGCAAGCTTATCGATGGGCGCCTCCGCTCCCGGCAAAACGGCCTGATACAGATCCTCGCAATACGCTTCTTTGAAGCGCACCCACTTTCTTTGTACATCGGTCAGTTGCCTCTTGTCGGCGGGAGACAAGCTGGCCAGGGTTTTCTTGTATTGCTCATTCAACACAGCGTCGACTTTTTCGAAGCTTTGCTGGCCGCAAGTGATCAAATCGGGATTGGTAATGCTGTTGTGGTTGCAGGTTTCCTGTGCATGAGCCGAAATCATCGATGCCGCGAAAGCGGCGCTCACCAGTGCTACGGCAAACCTTTTAAACTTCGTTGTCACGGTTGACCCTCGACGCTACGACCGATCACAGGTGAAAAAGTAAAAACGTGGGGCAGATTTATTAGGAAAATGGAAAAGGGGACGAATTTCTTTATTGGCGACCGCATCATCATAAATAAATCCGCCCCCTTTTCACTTCCTGATCAGCCAATGACAAACACCCTATTCTCTACTCTGACTCCCCTTCATACTTCTGAGATTCGACATTAAACTTCCAAATGTGTGGAGTGGTTAAAGGCTTGCCACCTTTCTGTTGAATACTGCCATCCGAGTTCCGTTTGTAAGAATATATCTTTATTTCCTTAAAAACGTTCTTTTGTTCGTTCTCTGGTTCCGCTACCTCTACCTTGGCAAAGTAATCTGCACCAAGCAATTTCAGGTAACCATGGCACTGGAGTAAAAAGCTAAAAACTTGATCTCCACTTGAACCAACACCTGTTGATGCTTCAAAAATAAAATCGTCATTTCCATCATTATTCAGGTCACCGACATATATGATGCGCCCGTGGTCGATCAAAAACTCCTTACCATCTTGCGTTGACAACACTTTCGTCTTACTGCTTCCAGATTTCCAATCAGTAATAAAACTTTTTGAATCTTGTTCCAGATTGCACACATCACCTACAGATGACCATGCAGCGGCTGGAAGCAAGCTAATCAACAGTAAAAAATATTTCATAGATCACACATCCATAATGAAGGAATTTCTACCAGGTCTTACAGCACCTTGAGGGAGGTTAACGCCATATAAAATCGCATTAGTGATGGAATCATTTAGAGCTGCAAGCTTCCTTTGAATTTCCTCGGTCAACGCGCTTTCATGTGCATCCCCCCAACTGGCGACTGGCAAGGCCCAGTTGACCTGACTTGTAGAGTCAATCACGGATTGAATTGCAGGAGCAACACGTGATGATCCGCTAACGACGTGAGCGGGGCGATAGACGTGCCAGCGAAGCAATATGGCGATTGCTTTTTCTGAAGTGAACACAGCGCCTAGCGTGCTGACGACCTCCTGCCCAGCAACTCTAAATTTCACTTCTTTTTCTAAGATTTTGCTAAGCCGTAACTTAGTCATTTTCCACATGGCCTTACGGTATGCATCTATTGTTCGCCCGGCCATGCTGAACCTATAGTGCCAGTGCCAGGTCTTCATATAGTGCGCACCTTCCTTCGTTTTTGGTAAATCCGAAAAATCCGTTTCGGTGCTAAGCTTTACCCATGAATTGTATGTACGCACACCCGTAGAATACATTCCAGCCTCCCCCCACTGAAGAACGGTGTCTAACCCAAACTTCCCAAAGGCCTTTTCAAAAGCCTCCGGATTTATACTTTTGAAATAAGCAATAAAACCTGGCAATTCTCCATCAGCATATTCTGAACCAAACACACCCATCGTCCAGTGGCAAGGACCAGCCGATATAAGTGCGTTATCCCACGCGTTCAAAACATCAAATCGACCATAGCACTCTGCCTCAGCCACTACGCGCATCGTCCGGTACGTAGAGACTTTTGCACTGTTCACTTCAGCGCTGTTGTATGGTGCACCTGAAACATTTAAAACTGACATCTCAGCTTCAGGCGACCAACTGTGCTTAAGGCCTGTATTGGGTCCACCAAAAGTCCCTGACTGATAATAGCCCAACGTCTGATACTCTAGCTTATTACGTGTACCTGGGTAATCATAATAGCTAGTGAAATCCCTGAAGAATATCCGCGGCGCACCACTTGTCAAACTATCATGAGCCCATAAATTACACCCATTTTGAGCCAATTCGGTCCGAACCCCAGCGGATGTGTTATTCCATGCCTCGATTATTACCGGGCATCTGTAATCATTATCCAGCCAATATTCAATTGCGGCTCGCGTAAGCTCGTTGACGACGCCACTAATAGGACCAGCGTAAACAGACGCATTCGATACGGACTTAAGGCTATCAACGTAATAACTAACAGGCCCTATTGTTTCACCAGTTACCAGCGCAGACTTTCCCGCTTTTGCAACTATAGACGCAGCGCTGTCAAAGTAAATATCCATATTATTAATTTTTACGGGCGCGCCCGCCGCATCCAATAATAGCTGGCCTTTTTTCTCTTCTCTGACCTTAGCCACCTGTGCCATGGACGCATATATTTGAAACTCTCGCACAGCCCATTCAGTTCTGCCGCCGAAACCGCCATCAGGTTTACCCACAATGGAAAATCCTAAGGTCGTCAAATCTTCTTGGAGCTTCCGCACATGTTCCGGCACACCCAAGGCTGCACTACTACCTAAAAATGCAGCCGCTGTTTCAGCTGGAACTACAGCCAATACTGGGTTGTCGTTACCTCCCCAGCGTGGGGGCTTATTTTGCGCTGGCTTTCCATCATGATCCCCTCGACAGAGGTTAAAATTCCCGTAAATCATTGCCTACTCCCTTATGCAATATGCTGTTCTTCAAGACGCATAATATCGCTGAAAGAAAGATAATCTTTATCTGCCAACTCACACGAGCGATGAAAACAACGGGTGGCGTACTTTGTTTTTGGGCCGTTATCACCGTCGATTGTTCCATCATAGAAGCCTAGGTTTTTTAGGCGAGACTGAAGCCCTTTAACGTCCGAAGCGTCCGATTGTGCTTTTAAATCGAGCTCCCATACCCATGGCTGCGATTCTGTGCCGAACGGATAGAAAGTAAGCTTGCCTTTCTTCGCATCAGGTGGAACTGGCTGATCTACAAAACCGTCACCCGAAGTCGTGCCTTTATAAGTTACGCCGTCCACCTCCAACGTATAGGGTTGTCCTGCGATCCCCTTTTTGTCATATGGACGTTTCATCTGAATGCGGAAACTCTTTTTCTCGACTTCTACCGGAGGCGATGGCGGCGCATTCATTAACGCCTGATCCATCAAACTCCCCGCCTTATCCTTATCCGCAGCCCCCGGCAACACCGGCGGCTTAATCCCAATCCCCGTCCCGCTCCCTGCCGAACCACCCGCATTAATCTTCACCACCGGCCCAACAACCGTCACCCCGCCGGCATCCAGCTTGATAAAGCTCCCTCCCCCCAAAATGGTGAGTTCGCTGCCAGCCTCGATAACAATCTTCGCCCCAGCCTTCAGATGAATCTCTTTTCCAACACTCGTTAGCTGCGCAGTCCCGAGCTTCACATGCTGGTTCTGCCCAATCGTCAGGTGATCATCCAGCCGCGTTTCAACCTTGCGATCCGCAATCGTGGTGCGATGCTCTTCCGCCTTCAGCTCGGTGTAGGTGTTCTTCACCACCGTGTCATGCCGTTCATTGCCAACGCGAATCTTCTGATCATGCTCAATGTTTTCATCCCAATCCCGCTGGGCATGAATAAAGATCTGCTCGGCACCTTTCTTGTCTTCAATCCGCAGTTCATTAAACCCACCGCCCCCGGGGGAGCTGAGGGTTTTGAACACGGTGCGGGTTTTGTTCGCCGGCAATTCGTAGGGGACCTGGTTTTCCTTGTGGTACAGGCACCCGGTCACCAACGGCTGATCGGGGTCGCCTTCGAGGAAGGTGACGAGGACTTCCATGCCGATGCGGGGAATGACGATGGCGCCATAGCGATCCCCGGCCCAACTCGAAGACACGCGCATCCAGCAGCTGGTTTTGTCGTCGGCCAAGCCTTCGCGGTCCCAGTGGAATTGCACTTTGATGCGGCCGTACTGATCGCAGTGGATTTCTTCGCCCTTGGGCCCTGTGACCATGGCGGTCTGGCTGCCGAGGACGCGGGGTTTGGGGTGTTCCAGCGCGGGGCGGTAGAAGACGTTCCACGGGGTGGCGAGGAAGCGGTTGCGGTAGCCCTGGTGGAAGTCGTCTTTGTTGTCGGTGGTGTCGCTGGTCACCGATTCTTCGAGGACTTGCGGTTGTTTGCCTTCGTGGACGATTTCGGTGAGCAGCCAGAGGTCGTTCCACTCGGTGCGCGGGTGGTCGGACATTTCCAGGAAGTGGCCGCTGATCAGCCTTGTCTGGTCGCCGTGGCCTTCGGCTTGCTGGTAGTCGGCGCGGTGGCGTTCGAGGGCGCGTTGGCTGAGGAATTTGCCGCGCGCGCGGTCGAGGAAGCGGCCGGGGTAGTCGTAGTCTTCGAGGTCTGGCTCGGTGCTTTCGCCATCAGGTTTGTAGGCGGCTTCGAGTTGCAGGCGTGGTTTTTCGAAATCGTAATCGCGGCGGGTGACGCGGCCGGTGCGGGTTTCGAGGCGCAGTTTGAAGCCTTTGATGACGGGCTCGTCGGCGACCATGCCGCTGCCTTGCACATACGCGGTTGGCTGGCCGAGTTTCGGGAACACGGTCTGGTCGTCGCCGAAGACCAGCAGATGGGCTTTGTCGCTGTGCTGGAAGTGGTAGTGAATGCCTTCCTCTTCGCACAGGCGCTGGACGAAGTGCAGGTCGGTTTCGTCGTACTGCACGCAGTAGTCGCGGTCCGGGCACGGTTGGCTGAGCTGGAAGCGGTAGGCGTTGCCTTTGATGCCGTGCTCTTCGAGGATCAGCGCGATGATTTTCGGCGCGGACAACTGCTGGTAAATGCGCTGGTTGGTGCGGTGATGCAGGTATTGCAGGTGCGGCACCAGGGAGATTTTGTAACGGGTCAGGCGCTTGCCGGCATCGCCTTGGGCGACGCGGTAGATCTGGCCGTGGATGCCGGAACCCTGTGGATCGAACGCCAGGAACGCCTGTTTGTGCAGGAGTTTTTCCAGGTCCAGATCGGGGTTTTCGCTGACCAGTTCGAGGTCGAAGCGATACGGCTGGCTGATGCCTTCGGTGCCGGTGAACGACAGCACTTGCAGGTCGCCGACGTAGTCTTCAACCGTCAGAGTGAAATGTGTTTCGTTAGCGAGGTTGAACATTGCTTGCTCCCTGTTCGGTGGTCATCCGTTACGCCTTCAATCGCAGGCGTTGCAGCAAAGACGATGTGGCGCCCAGGGCGTCACGCAGTTGGGCGGCGGTGATGGTGCGCTTGGCCGCATCGAAAGCCAGCGCCGTTCGCAGGGCTGGCCAGCAGTGTTTCGGAAGATTGCGCGGCGGGTGCAGCTCGCGTTCGAGCTGGCCGTCGCGGGCCTCGGTCGAGGGCAAGCGGCGGAACGGGTGTTTGCCGCCGGCCAGTTCGTAGAGCACGCAGGCCACGCCGTACACATCGGCGCTGGCGGTCAGCGGTTGGCCTTCGAGCAGTTCCGGGGCGGCGTAGCCCGGGGTCCAGGCGTTGAAGCGGTCGCGACTCAGGTGCGGCAGGCCGGGGAGAATGCCTTCCACCGCCTGGCCGAGGCCGAAGTCGAACAGGCGCACGCCTTCTTCGCTGAGCATCACGTTGCTCGGCTTCATGTCGCCGTGCAGCACGCCGCGCGAGTGGGCGTAGGCCAGCGCGTCGAGCAGCGGCAGCGCGATGTCGCGCAGTTCTTTCCACGGCAGGCCCAAGGGGCGCTCGCAGAGCAGTTTGTCCAGGGTCAGCCCACGCATGAGTTCCATGGTGATGAAGGCGCGCTGGCAATCGGTGTCCACTTCAAAGCTGTGCAAGCGCAGCACGTTGTCGTGGCGCAGGCGCCGGATCAGGGCGAACTCGCTGTAGAGCAAGGCACTGGCGTCCGGCGATTCGGCAAATTCTTCGCTGAGGATTTTCAGCGCGATGTAAGGGTCGGGATCGCCGAACTGTTCGCTCAGCAAGTCCCGTGCGCGGTAAACCGCGCCCATGCCGCCGGCACCGAGCAGACGCTCGATGCGGTAACGGCCTGCGAGCACGTCGGGCATTTCGCCGATGCTGGCCTTGGTTGGCGCCAGCGCGGGCTCAGCTTTATGCGACTTGGCGAACGCGAAGTAAGTCAGGTTATTGGCTTCCTCGTCGGTCACCAGCAGGTCGTCGAGCGGCGGCATGAGTTGGGTCATTGTCGGATCACCACGGCAGTCAGGTTGTCCCGGGCCGAGCCACGCAAGGCGCCGTCGAACAGACGCTCCAGCGCAACGTGCGGCGCGGTCAGGCTCAGGGCGTTGCCCAAGGCATCGCTGCTCAACCCGTTGTACAAACCATCGCTGCACAACAGAAACGCATCGCCGGGATAAACCTCGAGTTCGAGCACGTCCAGGGTCAATTGCTCGGCCGCCCCGACCGCTCGGGTCAGGGCATGGGCGGCAGGGTGAGCCTTGGCGTCTTCGATGCTCATGTTTTGCTCGTCGATCAGTTGCTGTTGCAGCGAGTGGTCCTTGGACAGTTGATACAAACGCTGGCCGCGCCACAGGTAGCAACGGCTGTCACCGGCCCAGATGCAGGCCGCGCGATTGCCGTCCACCAACAGCGCCACCACGGTGCTGCCCATGATGCTGTCGTGGCGCCCGGCGGTGACGGTCAACTCCTGCCCCAAGCGGCGGTTCAACCAGTGCAGGCACTGGCGAATGCCTTTGAGGCGTTCGTCGAAATCATCCTGCACCGGCAATTCCGCCAGGCTGGCGACGATCAACTGGCTGGCAATGTCGCCCCCCTGATGACCGCCCATGCCGTCCGCGACCACCCACAGCCCCTGCTGCGGGCAGTCGAGAAAAGCATCTTCGTTGCGCGCCCGAACCTTGCCGGCGTCGGTACGCGCAGCGCTGCGCCAGGGGCTGGCAACCAGCATCAGAGCTGCACCGGCATACGGAAGGTGCGCAGCACGCCCATGTCGAACGGGTTCGGTGTGCGCTGGCTGCTGAGCAGGTAGTTGGCGCGCAGGCCGCCTACGTCAGCTTTCAATACCAGCACATCGCGACCGCTCAGGTACTCGGTCTGCATCAGATCGAACAGACGGAACAGCGACCATGGGCCGGTGTTCTTCTCGATGCCGATCGGGCGCCCGGCCATTTTGTCGAGGACCAGGCTGGTGCGACCGTCTTCAGCGTCGGTCGGCCATTTGAACGACACCGGCACAATCGGACCGTGGCGGTATTCGATGGTCTTGTCGCCAAACTTGAACTCGGAACGGCTGACGGCCGGGTCGAGGGTGTACGGTTCCAGTTTGAACTGCACTTGCGGCTCGGCCGGGTTGATCGAGAAGAAGCTCTGGCGAATCACTTGGGCCGCGGCCATCTGGTCGAGGTAGACCTTGGAGATCGGCAGGCTGTGACCGTCGATGCTACGCAGGCGGTAGTTACCCGGATCGCCACTGACGAACGGACGCATGTAGGTGTCGAAGAAGCGATCGTTGATGCCCTGGGCCTTGAAGAACTCGCGGAAGTCGCTGATCGCCACGTCGCTGGTGCTGTGGGCGCTGAACGGATAACGCTTGTTGATCGCCTTGCCATAGAAGCTGTACAGCTCGCTCTGATAGCGCTGGTTCAGGTACTGATAAGAATCGTTGAGCACCAGACGCCAGGTGTCTTCGGCCAGCACGTTGAACCACACACTGACCGGACGCGGCAGACGATTCGAAGCATTGCGCAGGGCGCTCAGCGCATCACGCTGGCCGCTCATGCGGGTCTTGGCCATTTCAAACGCGGCCTGCTCCGGGGAACTGGCACGGGCCAGGCTCGCCAGCTGCATTTGCAGGTCGTTGAGCGCCGCCAGGGCCGGGGTCAAATCAGCGGCCGGGCCGTTGTTGTCGTCCAGCAAACGGTGCAACGGTTCAAAGCGGCGTTGCAGTGATTTCTTCGCGGTGTCCGGCAGGTTCTTGGTCATGTCAGCGGCTTTATCCGCCGCCGCTGCCGCGAGTTTGCCGAGCTTGCCGCCCTTCTCTGCCAGTTTCCCGGCTGTATCGGCGGCGTCTTCAGCGCTGTCAGCGGCCACCGGGAAGCGCGTATTCTCGCGCACTTCCACCAGCAGTTGCAGGACTGGCGAGTTGGCCGAAGTCAGGCCCGCCAGTTGCTCGGCGCCCTCACCCGCGTCATTGATCGGTGGCAAGGCCACCTGGCCGACTGCTTCGCTCCAGAAGTTGGCGTAGTCACGGAAGTACAGTTGCTCCAGTTCGACCATCAGGCGACGCAAGTCCATGCCGCTGATGCCCGAGCCTTCCCCCAGTACCCAGTTGTCACGCAGGATGTCGGTGACCAGCGCACTGCCCTGGACCGAGAAATACTGCTGATAACCCTGCTGGGTGTAGAAGCCGGGAATCACGTAATCGGTGCCGACAAACAGCGAACCTTGTGGGCCGAGGTGTTGGCTGAGACGGTATTCCGGCAGGTTGCGGGCCTGCTCGCGCAGCATCCGGTAAACCACGTTGGCCAGCGATTCGCTGCGCAGGACCTGACGGGCCTGTGCCACCAGTTGATCGTTGAGCGGGTAGATAAACGGCTGCTGCAGCAAACGCTCGAAGTGCGTGTTCAAGCCGTTCTGCACGGCGGTGTTGCCGGCATAACGCTGGGACCATTCGGTGGCAACCCAATCCTTGAGCCACGGGCCGTCGCGACGGTCTTTCATGTTCAGCATCAGGTACGCGCGCAGGCTGTTGAGCAGGCGTTCGCGGTCGTGCATGTTGGCGCGGATCTGCCCTTCCAGCAGCGTCGCAACCTTCGGCAGCAATTGCGCTTCGAGCTCGCGCTCGTAGGCGTTCTTGACCACTGGATTGACGTCTTCGCCTTGATACAGACCGCCACGCTCGTGGTAACTCACGTCGCCTTTTTTCGGGAAGACCTGAGTCGCCGCGTAGGCCGTGTCGAGCGGCTTGAGCACCGCCATGGAATCATCGCGCGCGGTCAGCGCCGAGCGCTGTTGCGTCCAGTTGGTGGCCAAGTTACGCAGGTTTTCCAGACGCTCGTAGTTGGCGGAGAAACCGCCCGCCCAGAGCATGCCGAACAGCGCCAATGCCGCCAGCGCGCCCACATACAGCGCACGTTGGCCCCAATGGATGCGGCTGCGTTCGCGCTTGTCCAGACCGGCCAGATCGGCCTCGGGGAAAATCACCCGGCTAAGCAAATGATGGATGAAGCGGGAACGGCCGCTGCGCAGGGTCGGCAGCACGCCCGCGTTCATGCCCAGATTGGCGCCGATGCCGGCGGTGGTCTGGTCCATTTCCTGGGTCAGGTGCGGTGCGCTGGTCAGGTAGAAACCGCGCAACTGGCTGACACGCTGGTAGCGGTTGCCAGTGAACGCCATGTCGACGAACAGGCACAGGCGCTCGCCGATCTGCCCCAGCTGATGCGGGAAGTCGAGGATGCGGCCACGGCGCTGGGTGTCGCGCTCCTGATGCATGCGCATGATCACCTGGCTGTTCAGGCGACGCAGCAGCTCTTCGAACTCGGCGCGCAATACTACAACGTCGGTGCCGCTCTGCTCTTTGCGGAAGCTGGTGCCGAGCACCTGATCGCTTTCTTCGCGGGTCAGTTGATCGAAGAACTCGTCGAAACCGAGCAGCTTGTCGGCCTTGCTCAGGACCAGGTAAACCGGCACGTCGACGTGGAGTTTTTGATGCACGTCCTGCAAGCGCGCACGCACCTGGCGGGCCAGGGTGTCGAGGTCTTTCTCGTCGGGGCACAGCAGGGTTTCCACCGGAATGGTCACCAGCACACCGTTCAATGGCCGGTTGCGGCGACGCTTGCGCAGCAGGTCGAGCAAGGTGCTCCAGGCGCTGCCGTCGACTTCGCCGTCCGGCTGGGTCAGGTAGCGCCCGGCGGTGTCGATCAGCACACCGTGGTCGGCGAAATACCAGTCGCAATGACGAGTGCCTTGGGTGTCGCGGGTGAGCTTGCGGTCGATCTTGTTGATCGGAAACTCAAGGCCCGAGAAGTCCAGCAGGCTGGTCTTGCCGCTGCCCTGTGGGCCAATCAGCAAGTACCACGGCAAATCACTGCGCCAGCGCTCGCTGCGACCGCGATACAGGCTCGACGTCTTGAGGGTTTTCAGGGCGTCCTTGAAACGCACCTTCAGCTCTTTCTCTTCTTCGTCGATCAGCTCTTCGCGGCGGATACGGTCCTGGCCGTCTTCGGTGTCTTCGATGGCTTTTTTACGCACACCGGCGCGCCAGCTGACGAAGACCATGGTCAGGCCCCAGATCAGGAACAGCACGCTGATGGTCAGCAAGCGCGAGGTCGAACCTTCCCAGAACTTGTAGTCATCCACCGCCAGCAGCGGCCCGACGAACCACACCAGCAGCGCGACAAACAGCACCACCAGCAAGGTCCAGACCCAGGTCTTGCGCAAGAATGCGCCGACTTTCTTGAAAAACTTTTTCATGACACGTCCCTGTTTACGGCTGTGACTGCGGCTGGACCGCGGCCGGATCTAGCGGCTGGAAAGGTTGCAGAACGGTGTCGCGCTGCTCGCCGAGCACCCAGGCGAAACCTGAATACATCACCACCAGGCAGACGAAGGTGAACAGCACCACCATCCACGCCGGCACGATGCGCACCAGGCTGCGGCGCTGATCGTTCAGGCCTTCCCAGTGCGGCGACAGCTCACGCGGCACGTCGCCACGCAGTTGACGGATCTGCCGGTACAAGGCATCGCGGATGCCTTCGAGTTCGAGCATGCCGCGCGCTTGTACGCGGTACTTGCCTTCGAAACCGAGGGACAGGCACAGGTACATCAACTCCAGCATCGGCAGGTGCTTGACCGGGTTTTTCGACAGGCGATCCAGCAGCTGGAAGAACTTCTCGCCACCGAAGGTTTCGTTGTGGAAGCTGCTGAGCAGGCTCATCTGCGACCACTCGCTTTCGTTGCCCCACGGCGTGGTCACGACGGCTTCGTCGACCACGGTGCACAGCACGTAGCGCGCGGCCATCACCTGGCTGCTTTCGGCGCCGTTGTGCAGTGCGCGCACTTCAAACAGCTTGAGCCCGGCGGTCAGTCGCTCGTTGAGCGCATACATGTCTTCGCGGGTGTCGCTGTGCTTGAGTCGCACCACTTCCGAGAGCAGCTCGGACGCAGCGGCCACCAGCGAATTGAGGCTGATGTTGAACGCTTCGGCCGGACGCAAACGCGCGGCGTAGATCATGCGTTCTTCGAGCTGCTCGAATCGCGGCGGTGCAGCGAAATCGGTCAGCGGACTTTGCGCCGGGCCGTGGCCCTGGCGGTCGAGCAAGACGGTTTTATCGTCCTGATGGTGTTCCATGTCCTTAATCATTTCAGTCAGTTCCTGATGGCCCAGAATTTCAGTTCGAGCTCGGCAAATTCACCGGAAACGTGGAACGCGAAGCCGCCGGAGCGCTCCAGGTCTGCCAGGTCTCCCGAACTGAGTTCGAGGATGAAATAGGTTTTGTTGGAGTGGAACGCGATCTGCCGCGGGGCCACCGGCAACGGTTTGACCTTGATGCCCGGCAGGTGCAGGTTGACCAGTTGGCGGATGCGCTCCACCGGGCCGACCTTGAGGTGCGCCGGCAAGCGGTGGCGCAGTTCTTCGGAGTCGCAGTTGGCACTGGCCGCGAGCACGAACGACGCCGAGCCCAGCAGTTTGTGGTCGTGCAATGGCGAGACGATGATCCCGTACTGACGTTCCTGCAGGATCAGTTCGATGGCGTGCTGTTCCAGCACCATCGACAGCACCTGGCGGATCGCTTCCATCAGTTTGCGAAAGCTCGCACCCTGATCGCTGTGCTGGTAACGGCTGTCCAGGCGCGGGCGTTTGCTGTCGCTGGAGAAGGTCGCCAGGTCACCGAGCATGGTCAGCAGCGTGCGGTACAACTCTTCCGGGTGAACCTGCTCCAGGCCGAGGTAGTGACGCAGCAACAGTTCGGTGCGGTTGATCAGTTGCAGCATCATGAAGTCGCCGACTTCCGCGCCACCGACCTTGCCGTTGGAACGGATGCGCTCGGCGATGGTGTCGCCACGGTGACCGAGCATGCTGATCACTTCTTTGAGGCACGACAGCAAGTAGCTGGAGGCATGCGCCTGAATGTAGGTCGGCACGAAATCCGGGTCGAGGCTGATCACGCCGTCGGGCGTGGTGTCGAGCACGTCGCAGATTTTCAGCTTCACGTAGGCCTGATCGCTCTGCTGTTCACCGAGCAACAATTTGAAGTCCGGGCGACCGCAGCGCACCTGGCTGGCAGAGTCGTCGCCGGCGTTGGAGTCGGCGACTTCGGCTTCGTACGCGGTGTAGCGCGCCAGCACGTCGGATTGCTCCGGACGGCGCGCCTCGATGTGGTTACCGGTGACCAGCGGCAACGCCAGGTAGATCGGCGTGTTGCCGGTGTTCGGCGGCACATCCAGCGCCAACGGTTCGGTGTTGCCACCGAGTTCGAACAGGCTGCCGTCCGGCAGAATCCCCGAGGCCTGGCTGACCACCAGTTTGCCCATGTTGAGGAACTGCAAATCGATGTCCAGGTTCAGGAAACCCCAGGTGTAACTGCCCAGCAACTGGGTGCGGGTCTTCATCTGGTGATCGTAGTAGCGATCGTTGTGCTGGAAGTGCTGCGGGCGCAGCAGCATGCCTTCCTGCCAAATGACTTTATGGTTATTCATGATCAGTCATCCGCCTTGGCGAGCGTTTCGAGGCTATTGCGGATACCGGCCTGATCGAGCGTCAGGTCAGCGTCGGTGACTTCCACCGGGGTGATTTGCACGGTGTAGCGCCATTTGGTTTCCGGCAGGTCGCGGTAAGCGGCGAGCACGCCAACGTAGCGGCTGCCCTCCTCCACGCTGAGTTTCAGCTCAACGGTTTCGCCGGGGCGCAGCTCGAGTTCTTCGCTGGCCACCAGGTCTGGGGCCAGGGATTCCTTGGCGCGTTCATACAGGCTGAAGAAGTCGGCGTTTTCGAACGTCACCGGGTGCTTGAGCTCGAACAGGCGCACGACAATCGGCGACGGACGCCCGTTGAGGTCCGGGTTCAGCTGATCGCTGGCGGTCAGTTTCAGGTTGAGCTTGGTGACTTTCGAATACGGCGACAGCGACGAGCAGCCGGCCAACAGCACCAGGGCCATGAGCGCCGTCAGCGTCTTGAAAAAGCGGTCGAGCAGCGAGACATGCGCATCATCCTTGGTGGTCGGTGTGTAGGGTGGAAATCAGGCGGATCTGCTCTTCGTAGGCCTGAGCGAAGTCACGGGCCAAGAGGCGCTCGCTCCAGTCATCGTCCTGACGCAGGGCCTGGTGATAACGACCGTAGGCTCTCCAGCGACTGCCCGAGGTGGCGAGCAACGGCTTGTTGTCGCGCTCGAAACGCAGGGTCAATTGCTGTGGCGAGAAGTGCTCCAGCGTGCCGCGAACGGCGGCGCGGCTGGCGGTCAGCAAAGCCACCTGATGCGCCTGCAAATCGCGGAACGCGCGGGAGATCGCTTGTTCTGCCGGCAACTGGCCCGGCTTGTTCGGCTGCAACAAAATGCCCAGTGCTTCACCGGCATCGACGGCGAATTTCAGCGGGTTCTTTTGCGAGCCTTGCACGGTGGTCTGGGCCAGACGCAGTTCGTTTTTCAGTTCGCTGCGGGTGCGCAGGCTCTGCTGTAAACCGCCGACGCTTTGCTTGAGCAAGCGGGCCGCGTTCAGCGCCAGCGCTTCGCGGGCGTCGTGGTCGAGGCCTTTGAGGTCCACGCCCAGCGCGGCACCGAAATGCTCCCAGAAGCCTTCGCTCTGACGTTCGACCGCTTTCGGCGGTGGGGCCGGAGCGGGTTCGGCCGGGGCATTGATCAGCTCCGGGACCATCAGGCTTTCCATGTCGATACGGGCGTAGTCGGCGCGCTGACGGGTGTCTTCGATGGCGGTGCTCGGGGAGATCAATTGCTCGATTTCCGAATACACACGTTCTTGCTGATCCAGTGCATTGAGCGGGTCGAGGTCGAGGAACGCGTCATCCGGAATGATGCTGCCGGCCGCTTGCGGACGGCCAACTTCGACGTCGAAGGTCGCGGGGTCCCGCACCAGCCGCGCGCGGATCTCGAAATCACCCAGCACATAGACACTGCCGTGTTCGATGCGCATGGCTTCGCCCTTGCGCAGGCGTGCGCCGCTTTCGCTGTTCTGGATACCGTTGCTGCTGGTATCGGTCAGGAAAAACGTGCCTTCGCGGTAGCTGATCAACGCGTGGTGGTTGGACAGGTGGCGCTTGCGGTCTGGAATGATCCAGTCGCAATCCTCGCCCCGGCCAATCACGCCCCCAGCCTGTTTAAAGGTCTTTTGGCACAAGTCCGTGGGCACGAATTGCTTGGTGTTGAGCATTTCGAAAACCAGTTCCATGGTGATACTCCTTGCGGTCACTTGCCGCGATTGACCGCCTGCGGATCACCCAATGGGCGATAGGTGTTGTCGTTGTATTTGTAATTGCCGCTACAGCCGCCGAGGCCGCATAGAACGACGAGGGTCAGCAGGACGGCTTGCCAGTGACGAACAGGCATCAGAGGGTCTCCAGGGATAGACAAAGCACAAAGCGCCGGCCCGATTGGGCGGCGCTATCAGAAGCGAATGAGGTGAAATCGACGGTCATTGACCTACCCATCGAAGTCACCCAGGTTGATATTCAGGCGCCCGAGGCGGTACAGCAGCGTGCGTCGTGGCAGGCCGAGTTCGCGGGCGGCGAGGGTCTGGTTGCCGTCGTTTTTGCGCAGGCAATCGAGCAGCAGGCTGCGTTCGACCTGCTCCAGGCGTTCGCGCAGGTTCAGGCTGTTGTCTTCCGGCATGGCTTCCATGCGCAGGGAGAAATGCTCGGCCAGTAACTCGCCGCCCTCGCACAGCAAAACGGCGCGCTCGACCAGGCCTTTGAGTTCGCGCACGTTGCCGGGGAAGGCATAACCGGACAGGTGATCCAGCGCCGCGTCAGACCAACGCACCGCATCGCGTTGCAAGAACGAGCAGGCCTTTTCCGCAAAGTGCCGGGCCAGGTCGAGGATGTCGCCTTCACGTTGGCGCAGGGCCGGCAACTCGATCGGGAATTGCGCGAGGCGGTAGTACAAGTCCTCGCGGAATTTGCCTTCGCTGACCAGCACCGACAAATCCCGGTGCGTCGCGGCAATGATGCGCACGTCGATCTTGTGGGTATCGTTGGAACCCAGCGGACGGATCTCGCCTTCCTGCAACACGCGCAGCAACTTGGCTTGCAGCGACAACGGCATGTCGCCGATTTCATCCAGCAGCAAGGTGCCGCCATTGGCCGCGTCGAACAGCCCGGCGCGGTCGCGATCAGCGCCGGTGAAGGCGCCTTTGCGGTAGCCGAACAGTTCACTTTCCAGCAGGTTCTCGGGGAACGCCGCGCAGTTCTGCACGATGAACGCCTGGGAGCGGCGCGGCCCGCAATCGTGAATCGCCCGGGCGACCACTTCCTTGCCGGTGCCGGTTTCGCCGCGCAACAGCACGGTGTATGGGCTGTGCAGGACTTTGCTGATCAGCGAATAGGTCTGGCGCATGGCCGAGCTTTTACCGATCAAACCGTAACCGCTGGCGCTCGGCACACTGACCGGCGCTGGCCGCGAAACACCGCTCGGCTGACGCAACCGTTGCAGCAGGTGCAACTGGCCGAGCACGAACGAACCCAGCTGACCGAGGGAGTCGGCAAAGCCTTGCAGGTCGATATGCCGGCGACTGGCGCACAGCAGCAAGCCTTCAACCGACTTCTGCTGATTGACCAAAGGCACGCACAACAGCGACTGCCAAGGCGTGGCCTGGGGCGGCAGGAAACTGGTTTCGTGCAGGCTGCCGCTCAGTTCGCTGAGGCTCACCACGCGGTTCTGGCACAGGGCGAACTGCAGCAGTTGTTCACCGTTGTAATCCGCCGGCAGGCTCGCCGCTTCCCGGGGTTGCAGGATGCCGTTCAGGCATTCGGCGTTCATGCCCAGGCAGGTGTGGGTCGCGTCCAGCAAGTACAGCTGCGTCAGTTCGCAACCGCTGAGCTCGGCCAGACCGCGCACGAAGTCACCCAGCAGCGCAGCCCCGTCCGCCGCCCGCGACAGGCTGGCGAACTGCGCCAGCAAGGCTTCGGCATAGACCAGCGGTTGCGGCACTTGAGTGAACATCACACCCACCTCAGGCGAACTCGCAGGTCACGCTGGCGTCACCGTCGAGCGTGGCATGCACACGCTTGAGGCTTTCACCGGTGGCCATCGCGTCGAGCAAGCGGTCGGCCACCAGCGGCAGCACGTGCAGGTCGAGCAAATGGTCGATCAGGCGTGCGCCGCTGTCGCTTTGGGTGCAGCGTTCGGCCAAGTGATCGACGAGGTCCTGGGAGTAAGTGAAGTCCAGCTGACGACGGTTCAGGCGCTCGCCCAAACGGCCGAGTTTGATTTCGATCAGCTCGCGCAGCACCGGGCCGCCCACCGGGTAGTAAGGCACCACGCGCATCCGCGCCAGCAGCGCCGGTTTGAAGTGTTTGCTCAGCACCGGGCGGATGGTCTCTTCGAGTACTTCGGCCGACGGCCGCGCGCCGTTTTCGCAGAGTTCGCTGATGCGGTCGCTGCCCAGGTTCGAGGTCATCAGGATCAACGTGTTGCGGAAGTCGATCTCGCGCCCTTCGCCGTCGTTGGCCACGCCTTTATCGAAGATTTGGTAGAACAGGTTGAGCACGTCCGGGTCGGCTTTCTCGACTTCATCGAGCAGCACCACCGAATACGGTTTTTGGCGCACGGCTTCGGTGAGCATGCCGCCCTCGCCATAACCGACGTAGCCTGGTGGCGCACCGATCAGACGCGAGACGGTGTGTTTCTCCTGGAACTCGGACATGTTGATGGTGGTGATGAAACGATCACCGCCGTACAGCAAATCCGCCAGGGCCAGCGCAGTTTCGGTCTTGCCGACGCCGCTCGGGCCTACCAGCAGGAACACGCCGACCGGCGCATCAGGTTTGTTGAGGCCGGCTGCGGTGGCGCGCATCGAGCGGTCCAGGGCGTGAACGGCTTGTTCCTGACCTCGGATGCGCGTGCGCAGGTCGGTGGCGAAGCTCGCGACCTTGGCATTGTGCTCGCGGGCCAGTTGCGCCAAGGGCACGCCGGTCCAGGCGCTGATCACTTCGGCGACCAGACGCGGGCAGACTTCGAAGCTCACCAGGCGTTCTTTGACCTGAAGCTCGGTCAGCGCTTTGTGCGTTTCGTTGAGTGCCGCTTCCAGGGTTTCGACGCTGTGCGCTTCGTCCACCGGCAGGGTTTCGATCACGGTGCCTTCGGCGTCTTCTTCAACCGTGACGATGGGTTCGACGGCAGCGGCTTCACGCGCCTTGGCCAGTTGTTGGCGCAGGTCCAACAGGCGTTCGGCCAATGCCTTCTGTTCGGTCCACAGGATTTCCAGCGCCGCCCTTTCGTCTTCAGCTTCTTCCAGCCGCGCTTCCAGTGCTTCCAGCGCTTCGTGATCGATCAGCAAACCGGCTTCCGCATCACGGCGCAGGGCCTGACGCTGACGACCGCCTTCAGCCAGTTCGCCACGCAGGCGTTCAAGGCTTTCCGGAGCGGCGGCGAGGCTGATGCGAACGCGGGCGCACGCGGTGTCGAGCACGTCGACGGCTTTGTCCGGCAGTTGGCGACCGGCGAGGTAACGGGCGGACAGTTCGGCGGCGGAGACGACGGCGTCATCGCGCAGGTAGATGCCGTGGCTCTTCTCGTACACCTGAGCCAGACCACGAAGGATGGTCACCGCTTCGCTGACGGTCGGTTCGTGCAGTTGCACCGGCTGGAAACGACGGGCCAGCGCCGGGTCTTTCTCGAAGTATTTTTTGTACTCGGCCCAGGTGGTGGCGGCGATGGTGCGCAGTTCGCCACGGGCCAGCGCCGGTTTCAGCAGGTTGGCCGCGTCGGAACCGCCGGCATTGCCGCCCGCGCCGATCAGCGTGTGGGCTTCGTCGATGAACAGGATGATCGGTTTCGGCGAAGCTTTGACTTCGTCGATCACGCCCTTGAGGCGACGTTCGAATTCACCTTTGACGCTGGCACCGGCCTGCAGCAGGCCCATGTCCAGCGACAGCAGCTCGACGCCTTTGAGCACCTGAGGCACTTCACCGGCGGCGATGCGCGAGGCCAGGCCTTCGACGATCGCGGTTTTACCCACACCGGCTTCACCGACCACAATCGGGTTGTTCTTGCGGCGACGGGCAAGGATGTCGATCATCTGCCGGATCGCACCATCGCGGCACAGCACCGGGTCGAGTTTGCCGTCGCGGGCCTGTTGGGTCAGGTTGTGGGTGAAGCGTTGCAGCAGCGATTCGCCCGGCACGGCGGGTTTGCCGGTGGCCGGTTGTTCTTTCTGCGACAGGGCGAATTCTTTCAGGCGATCAATGTTCAGTTTGGCCAACAACGCCTGGTAACGGCTGCCGGCGTAACGCATCGGGTTACGCAGCAAGGCGAGGATCAGCGCGGCCTGTTCGACCTGGGTCTGGCCCAGTTCGAGGTTCGCCACCAGCAAGGCATCCTGCAGCCATTGCACCAGTTCCGGGGCAAACACCGGGTTGCGCGAAGCGCTGTGTTCGACCCGCGATTGCAGGGCCGCGCTCAGTTCACCGGCATCCACTTCGGCATCTTGCAGCGCGCGCGCGAGCAAGCCTTGCGGGCGCTCCAGCAGGCCGAGCAACAAGTCTTCGACGAGGATCTTGCTGCCGCCACGGGCGACGCAGCGTTCGGCAGAACTTTCCAGGTCACGACGGGTTTCGGCGTCCAGCGCCTGGATAAGTTGTTGCAGGTCTACGTTGATCATTGGTCATCTGTCCTTAATGAATTTTGCTGCCCAGGGTCACCACGCCGTCCGCTTTTTCGCGGCCCAGCCAACTGGTCCAACCCAAGCGACAGGCGTTCTGCTCACCGATGCGCAGTTCCGGGATTTCTTCGTGGCGCAACACCAGGCGAATGTCGTAATCGAGCGGGTCACGCAGGGTAAAGCGCACCAGCGCGCACAACGGCTGGTAGCCGAAACCGATGGGCAGGAATTCGTGAAAGCGTTGCCAGTCGAGTTCGCGGATGTGAATGCGGAATTTGCCGCTGCGGTCGCGCACGTGTTCGCCCAGCACCAGGTCTTCGCCAAGCAGGCTGTTGGCGCGACCCAAACGATTGCGCTGCTCGTCGAGGATTTCCACGCGGCGCTCGATGCACTGCTCGATGGTCAGCTCGGCGTGCTTGAAGTAGTAACGCAGCACCGCTTCGATCAGCGCCGCCGAGTGCGCGCGCAAGCTGAGCAAGCCGAGGTATGGCAGCAGGCGTTTCCAGTTCAGTTCGCCGGCCTTGCGGATCTCTTCGCCGCCCAGGCCAATCAACGCAAACAATTGCGAGGAGAACGGGTCGAGCGCACCGCTCTCGAAGCTGGCGCGGTAGCGGTATTTGCGCCAGATCGGCAGCATCAGCCGTTGCAGGCGATGGTGGAACAGGTCGAGGAAGTTGCGGGTCGGGTTGCCGTCTTCGCTGTCGCCCAAGGCCTGTTCGCCGTAGAACGCCGGCAGCGGCGAACCGGAACCGACCAGGCCGATCAGGTTGAAACGCAGGCGCGCGCGCATCTGCCCGTGCTCGTGGAAAAACTCCACGCGATCGACATCGCTGCCAGGGAAACCCAGGCTCGGGTTGGCCTGGAATTCCAGCTGGTCGTACAAATCGTCCTGACTCAGGTGCGGGTGGGCCTCGCGCAGCCGGTCAACCACCAGCAGCACGGCCTGAAACAGCGAGTACTCGCGTATTCCTCGGGTCAGACCGCTTAAAGCAGCGGCTGAAGGCCCATACGTGGTGTCCATTGGTACACCTCTCCCTGTGTGCTTTTTACCCGCAGCTCGTGGTACGAATTGAGACTGGCGTAAAGCGCGAAAAACTCGTTAAGAACCGAAGCGAACACGAACAGGTCGCCTTCGCCGATGTAGCCTTCCGGGTCGATGGTCAGCTCGGTGCGCAACCCGCGCACCGGCAAGCCGCGATGCAGGCGGTCGACGTGTTGGTGTTTGATCGATTTGAGCCCGCCGAGCAGGCGCTTGCTGACCTTCTCCGCGTGCTGGTCGTAGTAGCGCGGCAGGTCGTAGGTTTCGAGAATCACCTTCAACGCATTGACGTCGGCCAATGACAGATAGTTAAGCGACATGTTGCTGATCAGCTTCCACAGGAAGTCGCGATTCAGCGGCGGCGCATAACTCGGGGTAGCCGGGGTGATGTTGCGGAAACTGAGAAACTCCGGCGTCTCTTCACAGGCCTGGCAGATGTCGCCGAGCTTGAGTTTTTTTGGCAGGTTCTGGTTGGTGCACGTCAGCTCGATCGACAGGGTTTCGTGGGCTTCGGTATGGCGGATGCCGAAGCTCAAGTAAGTGTCGAGGCCGTCGTGCAGCAGCGATGAACGCTGGCGAATGCTGTAGTGCGGACGGCTGGTGGGCACGTCGAAACTCGGGTCGTGCTCGAAGGATTCGAACGGCACGTACTCCTGATAACCGAGACCGCCGGGCTTCCAGCCGGTGACGCTTTCCACGGAAAACACGCCGCAGTTTTCCAGGTCGTATTCGGCAGGCAACAGCAGGTATTCGTCCTGCTTGCCGTCGAGGCGAATCGGCAGTGCGTCGTGCTTGAACAGGTTGACGATGGGCGTGCAATACAGCTTCACGTTGTCCAGGGTCGGACGCATGCGCAGGATGCCGCTCTTGCGAATATCGAAGCGCAACTCCAGACCACGCATCTGCTTGAGGGTGTTTTCCGGCAGCGCCTTGAGAATGTCCAGACCGTTGACATCGACGAACAGGAACTTGTCCTGGAAGGCGAAATACTCTTGCAGGTAGCGGTAGCCACGGAAGGTGTTCAGCGGATACGGAATCAACGCTTCTTCTTCGGCAAAACCCACCGGCTGCACCCGGTCGCCGGGCATCTTGAACGCCATCGGGGTGCCGTTGACGCCATTGATCGGCTTGCCGGCGTTATCCAGCGGGATCAACTCGATGCCTTCCAGATTGCGCAACAGGCTCAGGTACAGCATCTGGCTGATGTAACGCTCGCCGGCGAAGTGCAGGCGCAAGCGACTCAATTCCAGCTCACCGAGGTGACCGTCGGCGCTCATCTCCAGGCGCAGGCTCAACAGCGAACCGTCGCCTTTCACCGAGTACGTCAGCGCGGCCAGATCCAGCGCCTGGACTTCGGTCGGGTAGCACGTGCGGAAACGGCAACGCACGTCTTCAATCGGAACGCTTTCAATCGGTGTATCGCGATCGACCTTCAGCGCCGGGCCGGAACGTTTCAACGGGTCGAACTGCAAAATGCTGAACGCCGGCAGCGGCCGCATGTAGTTGGGCCACAGCAGTTGCATAAGCGAATGGCTGAGTTCGGGCAATTCGTCATCGAGCTTCTGACGCAGGCGACCGGTCAGGAACGCAAAACCTTCCAGCAACCGCTCCACGTCGGGATCCCGCCCGGCTTGGCCGAGGAAAGGCGCCAACGCCGGGCTACGCTCGGCGAAACGACGACCTAACTGGCGAAGTGCGGTGAGTTCGCTTTGGTAGTAGTGGTTAAAGGACACGGGTTACCTGCCTGGTAGTGGAACTCATCAAAAAAATCCTGTAGAGCGCGAGGGGCCAGATACCCCTGCAAATCCATTGCGCTCATGATTACCGCTCTCTCATTTTTTCAGGCGTAATCGCCGTGCTGATGCCACAAGTGCTTTTTCGTGGTCTTGCAAAGAGCATCCCGGTCACTGAACCCAGCATCAATTTTCCAGAACCCTGTAAGGCGTATTGCTGATAAAAAAATTCAACCAGTGCTTTTTCGGGCTGGAAAGCCCCAACGTAAAAGCCTTGCTCGACTTATCAAATTCTATAAATACAACACCCACTGTTTTTTCATCTTCATCGGCGCGCATATCCAACTCCAACTCGGAAAAAAGAGGTGTACGGTAAACCTGACTGGGGTTGTTTAATTCGGTGAATCGCAGATAAACAAAGTCTCGCGGGGTCAAAAGCGAGCTTGCAGGAACAGACTCGATAAGGTATTGCCCAGACGGACTTTTTTTCGAATAGTCTGGCGCACGACCTAAAACTTCAACCACAATGATTGCACTAGCCATCAACAAGCTACACAACAAGACAGCCAAGCTTATGGCGTACTTATGTCCGATCTTCATTTAGCAGATATCTCAATAGGTGCAGACGTTACGGGCTCGTACATAATGTCCGAATACACGCGAAAATCGCCGCCCTTCTCATTCAGATCACGATAGTCTCGAAAATCACTGTTTTGAACGAGCATGTAGTGTTTGCCTTCGAGCTCTCGATATCGACGTACGGCCTCATCTTTTTGCTGTGTGCTTTGCTGTCCTCTCACACCCTGATATTGCGACTCCGCCATAACGGCATTCATTTGGGCAGCCAGTTTCGCGTTAGCTTTTGCTCCCTCAACGGGGTCCGTCACTAACTTATCAAAATTCCAGTAGCCAAGAATCTGACTGAACAGAGCTACGCCATCGTTGAAATCGTAGGAATCCTCGATATAAAAGCCCAATTTCGACGGGGTAAATACGATACTCTTATCCGTTACAACGACGACACCTTCAGCAATAGCTCGCATGTTGAAATTAGCCAGTGCCGCTCGAAGCTCATTCACCTCATCAGAGCCTGCCTGCTCAAACTCGACTACTTTGTTATTTGAATAACCAAATTTCTCAGCAGCACTGGCAACACCATTAAACGCAACCGGATAACACCCAGAGGCTTTACCGGAAAACGCTCGACGGAGCCTGCTTTTGATCAGAGTGACTCCAGCTGGACTATTCCAGGTCCCCCTCAAATGCTTTATCGCAGAATTTGCACGTTCAAAACCGGAAACCCAACTCATTTTAACGATGGATTCTTCTATGTATTCCTTGGGCGCGAAAACATCATGCTTCTTTACTTTATCATCCATCCCACCATCACCAGTTGGCCATGGCTTACCACTGAACCAATGGTTCATAAGGTCTGCGGCAACTGGCCATTTCATTTTTTTCATCGTATCTGGAATATCAGTGATCTTGAACTGACGCGCAGTCGCAGACTGTCCGACTTTATTACTTGCCGGAGTCATGGTCGTTGCCACTGTTGTTGCTGCCATTTCCATATCCCTCTAACAGTTACTCCAGGATCCGATTGTCACTGGTGGCGAAAAGCAAATAACTAAGCGAGTACAACTCTGGCTTGGGGTTCAATGACCAACTCAACCGCCTCCGCAGTAGCTGAGAAAACTGTTTGCGTTTTTCCGTCCGCCCCCGTCACACCGTTAATGATCTTCCCCGAGGCAGTTTTAAGCGTGTATTCCACTCCGGCGAGCGGCTTTCCGCTTTCTTGGCAATTGATCACAAAGTGCTCGTTAAACGGCCACTGAATCTCCACCGGCAACGGCGGAACAAACGGCGCCGGCGAATGCGAATTCCCAATAATCACCGTCCCGGACCCAGCCGTAACTTTGTTGCCATGAGTACCAACGGAGCCCACAGTGGCCGCCGGTTTACCGTTGATCAAAACAGTCGTTGCAAGGTCGCCGACCATCGCACCACCACACGCCGAGGCATCGCCTTGGCGGGCGGCCGCGAGGCCGTCGAAGAACACGTCGCCGGAACCGGCGGCGATCGGGTTGGTGCCGTGGCCGGGGAGCGGGCAAGCGGTGGGGTCGGATACGCGGGCTGCGGGTTTGCCGGACATACGAATCTCCTTAGTTGACCTTCACTTGACCGCTGCCATCCAGGCGCGCGGCGAAACTGACCTGACGCTTGAAACCATCAACTTCCAGCAGGCCTTCGATGCTGAAGGACAGGCGAAGCTGATCGTGGTCACGCGGCAGGGAGATGACATGCACATTGCTCAGGCGTGGCTCGTAGGCTTCGATGAAATTTTCGATGGCCAGACGGGCCTGACTCAGGGAGTCGTGCAGGCTCAGACGCATGTCATTGAGATCGGGTAGCCCGTAATCGGACAGCGTTTGCACGCTGCCCGCACGGGTGCTGAGCATCTTGGCCAGATGGGCAGCCACGGACGCCATGGCGGAAACCTCGCGGCTCCAGCCGACGCGTTTGTCCGCGTCGCCGCCCAGGCGTTCGAAAAGGCTGCCGTATCCAGTCATGAGTTAGCTCCGTTTACTCTTTGTCCAGCTTGCCAACCAGCGACAGGGTGAAATCGGCACCCATGTACTTGAAGTGCGGGCGCACGTTCAGGCTGACGCGGTACCAACCAGGCTCGCCTTCGACATCGCTGACGATGATCTGGGCGGCACGCAGCGGACGACGGCCACGGACTTCGGCGCTCGGGTTTTCCTGGTCGGCCACGTACTGGCGGATCCACTTGTTGAGTTCCAGCTCGAGGTCGGTACGTTCTTTCCACGAACCGAGTTGCTCGCGCTGCAGCACTTTCAAGTAGTGAGCCAGACGGTTGACGATCATCATGTACGGCAGTTGGGTGCCGAGCTTGTAGTTCAGCTCTGCCGCCTTGCCTTCTGCACTGATGCCGAAGAACTTCGGCTTCTGCACCGAGCTCGCGGAGAAGAACGCCGCGTTGTCGGAGCCTTTGCGCATGGTCAGGGAAATGAAGCCTTCCTCGGCCAGTTCGTATTCACGACGGTCGCTAACCAATACTTCCGTAGGAATCTTGGTTTCGATTTCGCCCATGCTTTCGAAGTGGTGCAACGGCAGGTCTTCCACCGCGCCACCGCTCTGCGGGCCGATGATGTTCGGGCACCAGCGGAACTTGGCGAAGCTGTCGGTCAGCTTGGTGCCGAACGCATAGGCGGTGTTGCCCCACAGGTAGTGCTCGTGGCTGTTGGCGACGGTTTCCTTGTACACGAACGATTTGACCGGGTTGTCTTCCGGGTCGTACGGGTTACGCAGCAGGAAACGCGGCACGGTCAGGCCAACGTAACGGGAGTCTTCCGACTGGCGGAAGCTCTGCCATTTGGCGAATTGCGGGCCTTCGAAGTGATCTTTCAGATCCTTCAGGTCCGGCAGGCCGGTGAAGCTTTCCAGGCCGAAGAATTTCGGGCCGGCCGCGGCAATGAACGGCGCGTGGGACATGCAGGCAACGCTGGACACGTACTGCATCAGTTTCACGTCCGGCGAGCTCGGGGACATGAAGTAGTTGGCGATGATCGCGCCCACCGGCTGACCACCGAACTGACCGTATTCAGCGGTGTAGATGTGCTTGTACAGGCCCGACTGCATCACTTCCGGCGAATCTTCGAAGTCGTCCAGCAGGTCGTCCTTGGAGACGTTGAGGATTTCGATCTTGATGTTTTCGCGGAAATTGGTGCGGTCGACCAGCAACTGCAGGCCACGCCATGACGATTCCAGCGACTGGAAGTCCGGGTGGTGCAGGATTTCGTCCATCTGGCGGCTGAGCTTGGCATCGATCTCGGCGATCATGCGGTCAACCATGGCTTTCTTGACCGGCTCGCCGTTGTTCTGCGGCTTGAGCAGCTCTTCGATGAAGGCCGACACACCGCGCTTGGCGATGTCGTAGGCTTCGTCGTCCGGGGTCAGGCGGGTTTCGGCGATGATGCTGTCGAGAATGCTGTATTCGCCGTTCTCGTTACTCTTTTGCTGTGCTGCGCTAGTGCTCATTGTCTTGGCTTCCTTGGCTGATGGGGGCTCAGGCGTCCTGGGCGGCGGCGTTCAAGCCCAGCTCACCCAATACGCGACCGCGGGATTCGTCGTCGGCGAGCACGCCTTCGATGGCTTTGCGGAACGCAGGTGCGTTACCCAGCGGGCCTTTGAGGGCCACCAGCGCGTCGCGCAGTTCCATCAGTTTTTTCAGCTCAGGCACTTGCTCGACCAGGCTGGCCGGGTTGAAGTCCTTCATCGAGTTGACGCGCAGTTTCACGGCCAGTTCTTCAGTGTCGCTTTCTTCCTGAAGACGGTTCGGTACGCTCAGTGTCAGGCTCAGCTCTTGCTTGGCCAGCACTTCGTCGAAGGTCATCTTGTCGATGCTGATCGGCTTGCGATCTTCGACTTTGCGTTCGTCCTTGCGGTGGGTGTAGTCACCGATTGCCAGTAGTTTCAACGGCAGTTCGATCTCTTCCTGGGCACCACCGGTGGCAGGTTTGAAAGTGACGTTGATGCGTTCCTTGGGGGCTACCGAGCCTTCTTTGGCCATGGCTTTTCTCCTTGCGGTTGTGGCCCGGGGGCCTATTCGAGTACCACTTCGAGATCGAGGTGGCACAGCCTGCGATAAATCTCTTCCTTGCGTTCACGTACGGCATGGTTCTGCGGCAACAACTCGCAGCAGCTATGCAGTAAATGCAGCACTTCCAGCGCAAGATCGGGCTCCCAGGCGTTCAGGCCTGAGTCCTGTAATGTTTGGTCGAGGGTCTCTAACTGGGTCTTGGCCAGTTCGTATTTCTTGGCCATGAAGCACAGCCGCGCGAGGGCGAACTGCCAGAAGAATCGAACGCGTCCGCCCTGGGCGCTTTGCAGGCCCTGCTTGAGGATTTGCACGGCAGCCTTGAGGCCGTCCTTGCGCAAAATCGGCAGGACTTCTTCGAGGGCCAGTTCCCAAGCCGGCTGCGTGTCAGCCACTTCGACCTTGCGCGGCGCACTGGCGGTTTGCAGGTGCGGCATGACGTGGGCGCTGATCCAGGCGCGGGTGGCCGGATCGGCGAATGGCGCACCATCGTGGTAACGCAATTCGATAATGCCGGGCAGGCGCTGAATCAAAAGCGCGAAGTGGATTTCCACTTCGCGCATCGCCATTTCGGCGTTCAAGGACTGAAGGCATTCCCAGGCCATTCGCTGGCCATCGAACCAGAACGGCGCCTTCGCCAGGCTCGCCTCCAGTTCCACCAGCAGGTCGGCGTATTTCGCCTGGTCGAAACGGTCCTGATAGGCCTTGAGCTTGTCCGCCGGCAAGCCGCGCAGCACGGTGATTTGCTCGGCGTTACGCTCGGGGACGGCGTCGATGGGCAACCACAGCAACGTGCGATTGAGGCGCAAGGCGCGCAGGTCGGTGGCTTTCTGCTTCAACCACCAGGCACACAACGGCCGCGCACTCTCTTGCTGGGCGCGCAGGGCCTTGTGGGCTTCTTTTTCGTTATCGATCGGTGCGCCGGGGGTGAACAACTGCGTAGCAGCTTGTTTGACCTGGGCGACGGCGGCGCCGACCACACCGGGTTCCGGCTGGTTGTCGGCGGCGCGTTGCACCATGTTTTTCAGGCGGCGGGAGATCGGCAGCAGCAACGGCGCGTCGTCGCCCAAGTGCTCGGTGCAAGCGGCATCGAGGCCTTCAAGGTGCTCGACCAGCCGCCGGAACATCGGTAACTGCTCTTTGATCGCGATGTTTTCGGTCAGCACCTGCTCAAGACGCGGCACTAGCCAACTGATCGCGGCGGAGCGGGTTCTGGCCTTGTTCGGGTGGACTTCGGCCCAGTGATGTTCTGACAAATGGTGCAGCAAACCGAGGCCGGCCAGCAGTCCTTGAAACGATTCACGCTGGTACAACGCCCAGGTCAGCCAGGCACCAACGCGCAAATCCTTGGACTGGGTACGCAGCAGGTTTTCGCTGTTTTCGCGGATTTTCAGCCAGTCGATTTGACCGCTTTCGTGCATGGACGAGGCTTTCGCCAGCTCGCTTTCCAGGGCTTCATATTCGCTTGAAAAGCGAACGTCCTCGCCCGCGAAATTCTCTTTGGAAACAGAGACTTTTGCGAGTTCGAGATAATGCGCGGAAAGTTTGCTCGAGTAGGACATCCATGGCCTTTATTTAGGATTACAGTCATACGCCAAAAGAGTATTCCAGCAGCGCGGGACAGTATCAAAGAGCTGCGATGAGTCTCATCCAATTGAGTTCGTGCTCTTTCAAGTGCGCGCATCGTAATCACAATGATGGCCACTAGCAAGCATCTGATTAAACAACAAGACGAAGTGTTGTTTATTGACCGTAGGAGAAATCCCTATATGTGTAGGGGGATCCCCTGATGTCGTTTTAATATTCAAGCCTTCATGTGATACCCATGAAACCATTGAGGTAGAGCGGCTCGTTGACCTTGACGCAGATTATTGGCTGCCATCGCCCCGCAGAAGGTGTGCAGCATGCCAACAATCAGCAAGGATGAATGTAGGAAAGCTCTGAAATGTTTCCGAAATTTAAAAAAAACGCGATCAGACAATGGATACACAAAAAAGTGCCATCGAACCGATAGCACTTTCAATTGGAGCAGATACTCAAGTTCGGCAATACACCGGGCAATTGCATGAACTTCGCTCGCAACTGCAGCGCAATATTCTGAAATAAGGAAGTTTCGGACAATGCTTCCGGCTGCGCCCTACATCCACCCTTCTGATGCGCTGATAGCGTGCAGGTGCCTACACCGACCAAACACGTCTCTGACAACACAAGATTCTCCGTTCTCAGCTCAAGGATGAGCTAAAAAAGCAAAAGGATAAGCGCATGTTCGCACCCGCTAACGCCCCTCAATTCACCCTTGTGATCCCGACGGTTCGCAACGATTTCAAAGTGCTGGCCTTCGAAGGCACTGAAACCATCAGCGCCTTGTATTCAGAGCCAGAAATGGCGGCGATTCACGCCAGGAAACACAGCCGGGCCAGTTGATCCGCCACATAAAAAAAATGGGCACCCAACCTCGTTGGCGTGCCCATTTTTTTATCCCGCTCTCCCGCGACGCGGGCAGTCGGTGCGTATTACGGATTGACGCTGTCTTTCAACGATTTGCCTGGCTTGAACGCAACAGTGTTGCTGGCCTTGATTTTGACGGGCTCACCGGTTTGCGGGTTTTTGCCGGTGCGGGCACCGCGGTGGCGTTGCAGGAAGGTACCAAAGCCCACCAGCGTGACGCTGTCCTTGCGATGCAGAGCGCCGGTGATTTCTTCGAGAACGGCGTTAAGAACGCGGTTGGCCTGCTCTTTGGTGAGGTCTGCTTTTTCAGCAATTGCTGCGGCGAGTTCTGGTTTACGCATATTAGTGAAGCCCCTTTGACGGTTTTTTGTTGTTATGTCCGTGCTGCTCTCTGTGGAGCAGCGCCCAAAGCGCCGCAGGTGCTCTACTCTGCGGCAGACGGGAGTGAGGATGGCACGCAAGGAAGAGCCGCGCCAGTCTCGGCGCGTGCTTTGTAGGGGCAAAAGAGGGGTGATTCCGACAGAACGACCGGTATTTACGCCAGCAGTGCCGGAAGCTCTTTGTTGAGGGCCAGTTTTTCCATCACGGCGGTGCCTGTCAGGGCATAACCGAGCAGTTTTCCGCTGGCATCGCGGCATAACACCTTGATGTCGCCGCCCTGCCCTTCGACCGTCCAGACGCCCTCGCTGCCCCGTGGCGGCGGCGAGACCACCAACGGACACACCGGGGTTTTCACGGTGATCGGCATCGGGCCGTAGCTCACGGGCGTAGGGTTTCCGGCCAGGGTCTGGGCCAGCGCTCTCGCACAGCTCATCAGGGGCATGACGTACAGCAAATTCAGCCCATCGACCTCGGCGCAATCGCCTAGCGCGTAGATGTTGTCATGGGACGTTTTCAGATGACGGTCGACCACCACGCCACGGTTGACTTGCACACCGGCCGCCGCGGCCAGATCGATACGCGGACGCAGACCAATGGCCGACACCACAACGTCGCAAGGGATCACCTGGCCATCGGACAGATGCGCTTCCAGGCCATCCGCCACGCGTTGCAAGCGATTGAGCACTGGCCCGAGATGGAATCGCGCACCGAGGCTTTCCAGCCCGGCCTGGACGGCAGCCGCCGCAGCCGGGTGCAACAGGGTTGGCATCACCTGCTCGCACGGTGCAACCAGTTGCACCTCGTAACCGCCCAGACTCAGGTCATTGGCGAACTCGCAGCCAATCAGCCCGGCGCCGAGCAACAGCACCCGACGCTTGCCGGCCGCCGCTGCACGAAAGCGCGCGTAATCTTCCAGATCGTTGATCGGGAACACGCAATCCGCCGCGTCACCTTCGATAGGCACGCGCACGGTTTCCGCGCCCCAGGCCAGAATCAGGTCGCGGTACATCACCGACTCTTCACCGATCCA
Organism: Pseudomonas sp. S2_B07; assembly: GCF_054668435.1. Classification (NCBI taxonomy): domain Bacteria; kingdom Pseudomonadati; phylum Pseudomonadota; class Gammaproteobacteria; order Pseudomonadales; family Pseudomonadaceae; genus Pseudomonas; species Pseudomonas sp. S2_B07. The sequence continues at coordinate 3,726,913 of NZ_CP162769.1, read as the reverse complement.
CAAGCGTTTGTGGCCCGGATCGATGCCGCTGATGCGTGTGTGGGTGCGCACTTCAGCCTTCAACTGTTCGGCCATCGCGCCGGGTTCGGCCATGCTCAGGCCGTCGGCGTCTTTGTTTTTGCCGAAACCGGTGGAGAGCATCGGCTTGGAGTAGGAACGCCCGTCATCGGCGGTAATCAACAGCAACGGGGTGTCGCTATCGAGTTTGCGAAACTCCCGGGCCAGGTTATAGCCAGCCAGCCCGGTACCGACGATGACGACAGGTGCGTTCATTCCTTACTCCTTGGATTCTTAGTTGATTTCGATCATTTCGAAATCCATCTTGCCCACGCCGCAGTCCGGGCACAGCCAATCTTCCGGCACGTCCTGCCACGGCGTGCCCGCCGCAATACCGTCGTCCGGCCAGCCGTCGGCTTCGTTATAGATCAGGCCGCAGACCACACATTGCCACTTTTTCATTCAGTTACTTCCTCAGGATTCAGGCGTATTGCCGGCACGAACGGTCGATGGTTGCAGCGTTGCCGTCCGGCTCAGGGCGTTTTGTACTGATCGGGCCCGACAGATGCAAGCCTGTTCGGCGCAACGGCAGGCCGGTCAATCAAAATCGCCGGCTGACATGGTAAGCTCGCCGCCTCATTTGCTGCCAATAATGACTCACTGTGCCGCACTCAAACGCCCCGCTGTGGCTCCCCCAAAGCCAACTCACGCCCCTCCCCGACGCGTCTACCCTCGACTGGCTGTTCGACGAAGGCTCCCTGACCCGACGGTTGATCCGTTTGTCGAATGACCGCTTCAGCGTCACGCCACTGTTCGAAGGCTGGCAACCACTGCGCGCCGACGAATGTGCTGCACTGGACCTGGCCGAGGGCAGCGAGGGCTGGGTGCGCGAGGTGTATTTGCGCGGTCACGGCGAGGCATGGGTGTTTGCCCGCAGCGTTGCAGCTCGCAGCGCGTTGCAGGGTGACGGGTTGCACATGGACGAACTGGGCAGCCGTTCCCTGGGGGAATTGTTGTTTTGCGATCATGCGTTCCAGCGTCGCGCTATCGAGGTGTGTCACTACCCTCAAGCCTGGTTGCCAATGGAGTGCCGGACATCGGAACTGTGGGGCCGGCGCTCGCGTTTCGACCGTGGCGCCCTGAGCGTGCTGGTGGCCGAAATCTTCCTGCCGACGTTGTGGAGCGCCACTCGCGCCCATCCGGAGAACTGCTGATGTACCAGAGCCTGCTCAAGTCCTTGAACCGTTTGAACCCTAGGGCCTGGGATTTCATTCAACTGACGCGCATGGACAAACCGATCGGCATTTATCTGCTGCTGTGGCCGACGCTGTGGGCGCTGTGGATTGCCGGCAAAGGCTCGCCGTCGCTGGCCAACGTGGTGATTTTTGTCTTGGGCGTGATTCTGACCCGCGCCGGGGGTTGCGTGATCAATGACTGGGCGGATCGCAAGGTCGATGGCCACGTGAAACGCACGGAACAACGCCCCTTGGTCAGCGGCAGGATCAGTTCCAAAGAAGCCCTGGTGTTCTTCGCGCTGTTGATGGGCGTGAGTTTTCTGCTGGTGTTGTGCACCAATGCGGCGACGGTCTGGCTGTCGTTCGGCGGTTTGGCGCTGGCGTTCAGTTACCCGTTCATGAAGCGCTACACCTATTACCCGCAAGTGGTGCTGGGCGCGGCGTTTTCCTGGGGGATGCCAATGGCGTTCACCGCCGAAACCGGTGAACTGCCGGCGACGGCGTGGTTGCTGTGGATCGCCAACCTGCTCTGGACCGTGGGTTATGACACGTATTACGCGATGACTGACCGTGACGATGACCTCAAGATCGGCGTGAAATCCACGGCGATTCTGTTTGGCGATGCGGATCGGGTGATCATCCTGACGTTGCAGGGGTTGGCGCTGGGCTGCCTGTTGCTGGCAGGGTCGACATTCGAGCTCGGTGGCTGGTTCCACCTCGGTTTGCTGGCGGCGGCAGGCTGTTTCGCGTGGGAATTCTGGTACACCCGTGACAAGGACCGGATGCGTTGCTTCAAGGCGTTTTTGCACAACCACTGGGCCGGGTTGGCGATTTTTGTCGGGATCGTGCTGGATTACGCACTGCGCTGACGGACACGCTTTATGTAGCAGCTGCCGAAGGCTGCGTCCGGCTGCGCAGCCGTCGTAAAGTCTGCTCACGCGGTGTATCAGATGGACCGCACACTCAGGATTTACGACTGCTGCGCAGCCGGACGCAGGCTACGCCAGCTGCTACAGGGCTACACCATCTCTACATATGCTCGCGAACGACGTGCCAGACGTCTTTCATCTTGTCGCCCGTCATATCTCCGGGAGCCTTATCCTTCATGAAGTAATACAGCGGCTTGCCGTTGTACGCCCACTGCATCATGCCATCGTCACGTTTGATAATGGTCCATTTCCCTTCAGCCTTGTCGCCTGCCTTTGCCTCCAGCGGCGGCCAGTTTTTGGCACATTCACCGGTGCACACCGACTTGCCGCCCGTGTCCTTGTCGAACGTGTACAAGGTCATGCCCTTGTGGTCGACCATCATGTCGCCTTTCATCATGCCCGGCTCAGCCGCGAAGGCTATGCCCGGCAAGGAGAACGCAGCCGCCAACAGCAGGGCTTTAAAGGAATGTGAGATTTGCTTCATGGAAACCTTCCTTTTGTGGTTGTCAGGATTCGGACTTAGAGCTTAGTTCAGGATCATGACAATCGCCGGGCAGCTAAAATACTGTCACACGACTGCAATAATTCCGTTATCTAATGCGGCGCAAGACAGTTAAATGACAAGAGGATTAAGGCATGGTTGGCAGGAGCATTCTGATCGTCGACGACGAAGCGCCCATTCGCGAAATGATCGCCGTTGCGTTGGAGATGGCCGGCTATGACTGCCTGGAGGCCGAGAACTCGCAGCAGGCCCATGCCATCATCGTTGACCGCAAGCCGGACCTGATCCTGCTCGACTGGATGCTGCCCGGCACCTCCGGTATCGAATTGGCCCGCCGCCTCAAGCGCGATGAGCTGACCGGGGACATCCCGATCATCATGCTCACCGCCAAGGGCGAAGAGGACAACAAGATCCAGGGCCTGGAAGTCGGCGCCGACGACTACATCACCAAACCGTTTTCCCCGCGAGAGCTGGTCGCCCGCCTCAAAGCCGTGTTGCGCCGTGCCGGCCCAACCGATGGCGAAGCGCCGATTGAAGTCGGCGGCCTGCTGCTGGACCCGATCAGTCACCGCGTGACCATCGACGGTAAACCGGCCGAAATGGGCCCGACCGAATACCGCCTGCTGCAATTTTTCATGACTCATCAGGAACGCGCCTACACCCGTGGCCAGTTGCTGGATCAGGTCTGGGGCGGCAACGTGTATGTGGAGGAGCGTACCGTCGACGTGCACATCCGTCGTCTGCGCAAGGCCCTCGGCGATGCCTACGAAAATCTGGTACAAACCGTGCGTGGCACGGGTTACCGCTTTTCCACCAAAGCCTGACCCTGCCCTTACCCGCCCGACAAGCTGACAAGGACGCACGTTTCCGTGAACCAAAACTGGCATGGCACCCTGATTCGCCACATGCTGTTACTGGTCACCGGTTGCCTGGTGATCGGCCTGATTACCGGCTACTACGGCTGGAGCCTGGCCGCGGGGCTGGGCCTTTACCTGGCCTGGACCCTCAAGCAACTGCTGCGTTTGCACGAATGGCTACGCCTGCACTCAGCCGATGAAGCACCACCCGATGGCTATGGCCTGTGGGGCGAGGTGTTCGACAGCATCTATCACCTGCAACGTCGCGACCAACGGGTACGCGGGCGTCTGCAAGCGGTGATCGACCGGATCCAGGAATCAACCGCCGCGCTGAAAGACGCGGTGGTCATGCTCGACAGCGACGGCAACCTGGAATGGTGGAACCTCGCCGCCGAAACCCTGCTCGGCCTCAAGACCCCGCAAGACAGCGGTCAGCCGGTCACCAACCTGGTGCGCCACCCGCGCTTCAAGGAATATTTCGAGCAGGACAGCTACGCCGAACCGCTGGAAATCCCGTCGCCGACCAATGATCGCGTGCGCATTCAGCTGTACATCACCCGCTACGGCAACAATGAACACTTGATGCTGGTGCGCGACGTCACGCGTATCCATCAGTTGGAACAGATGCGCAAAGACTTCATCGCCAACGTCTCCCATGAGCTGCGCACGCCGCTGACGGTGATCTGTGGCTATCTGGAAACCCTGCTCGACAACGTCGATGAAGTGAACCCACGCTGGACCCGTGCCTTGCAGCAGATGCAGCAACAGGGCGGTCGCATGCAGACGTTGCTCAATGACTTGCTGTTGCTGGCCAAGCTGGAAGCCACCGATTACCCGTCGGACAACCAGCCCGTGGTCGTTGACAGCCTGTTGCAGTCGATCAAGAGCGACGCTCAGCAGCTGTCCGGGCAGAAAAACCAGCGCATCACCCTGGAAGCCGACCCGACGATCATGCTCAAGGGCAGCGAAGCGGAACTGCGCAGTGCGTTTTCCAACCTGGTGTTCAACGCAGTGAAATACACCCCGGCCGAAGGCAATATCCGCATTCGCTGGTGGGCCGATGAGCAAGGCGCGCACCTGAGCGTGCAGGATTCCGGGATCGGCATCGACAGCAAACACCTGCCGCGCCTGACCGAACGCTTCTACCGCGTCGACTCCAGCCGCAATTCCAACACCGGCGGCACCGGCCTGGGCCTGGCTATCGTCAAACACGTGTTGTTGCGCCACCGCGCGCGGATGGAAATCAGCAGCGTGCCAGGCCACGGCAGCACCTTCACCTGCCACTTTGCCCCGGCTCAGGTGGCCAAATCCCAAGTCCTGAGAACCGCTGACTGATACCGGCCAGCACGCGTCACTAGGCAATCACCGAGTCAGCCGCTACATTGGCTGACTTGTGCCTGCCCTTCAGGCACCGCATTACTCCCCTTTTTTTGAATAGACGGAACCCGCAAAACCCCATCATGGACCCTTCCCCTGGCTTGACCCTCGCAACAATATTCGCCGACTTCGGCATGATTCTCTTTGCTCTGATCCTGGTGTTGCTCAACGGATTTTTCGTTGCGGCGGAATTTGCCATGGTCAAACTGCGCTCGACGCGAGTCGAGGCCATCGCCGATAAAAACGGCTGGCGCGGACATATCCTGCGCACCGTTCACAGTCAGCTCGATGCGTACCTCTCGGCGTGCCAGTTAGGTATCACCCTCGCCTCCCTCGGCCTTGGCTGGGTCGGTGAACCGGCGTTCGCGCACATCCTCGAGCCGATGCTTGAAGCAGTTGGCGTGCAGTCGGCCGAAGTGATCAAAGGCGTCTCGTTCTTCGCCGCGTTCTTCGTCATTTCGTACCTGCACATCGTGGTCGGCGAGCTGGCCCCGAAATCCTGGGCCATCCGCAAACCGGAACTGCTGTCGCTGTGGACTGCCGTGCCGCTGTACCTGTTCTACTGGGCCATGTACCCGGCGATCTACCTGCTGAACGCCAGCGCCAACACCATCCTGCGCATCGCCGGCCAGGGTGAGCCCGGCCCGCATCACGAGCACCATTACAGCCGTGAAGAACTGAAACTGATCCTGCACTCCAGCCGTGGCCAGGACCCGAGCGACCAAGGCATGCGCGTATTGGCCTCGGCTGTGGAAATGGGCGAGCTGGAAGTGGTCGACTGGGCCAATTCCCGGGAAGACCTGGTGACGCTGGAGTTCAACGCACCGCTGAAAGAGATCCTGGCGATGTTCCGTCGCCACAAATTCAGCCGTTACCCGGTGTACGACAGCGAGCGACAGGAGTTCGTCGGCCTGCTGCACATCAAGGACCTGCTGCTGGAGCTGGCGGCGCTGGATCACATCCCCGAGTCGTTCAACCTGGCTGAGCTGACCCGGCCGCTGGAACGCGTCTCGCGGCACATGCCGTTGTCGCAGCTGCTGGAGCAATTTCGCAAGGGCGGCTCGCACTTCGCCCTGGTGGAAGAGGCCGATGGCAACGTCATTGGCTACCTGACCATGGAGGACGTGCTGGAAGTGCTGGTTGGCGACATTCAGGACGAACATCGCAAGGCCGAGCGCGGGATCCTCGCGTACCAGCCTGGAAAACTGCTGGTGCGCGGTGATACACCGCTGTTCAAGGTCGAACGCCTGTTGGGCATCGACCTGGATCACGTCGAAGCCGAAACCCTCGCCGGGCTGGTCTACGAAAGCCTCAAGCGGGTGCCGGAAGAGGAAGAAGTGCTGGAAGTCGAAGGTTTGCGGATCATCATCAAGAAGATGAAAGGGCCGAAGATCATTCTGGCCAAGGTGTTAATGCTCGACTAAACCACAAAACCTGTGGGAGCGACCCTGCTCGCGAAGGCGTCAGTACAGGCAACACATCACTGCTTGCCCAACACAAAGTTGGGCAACACCCCCATCGGTTGTTTGAACTGGTACGGAATCGACACCAGCCCCAGTCCCGTATTGCGCTGCACCACAAAATGCAGGTGCGGCCCGGTGCTGTTGCCGGTGTTGCCCGACAGCGCCAACGCACTGCCCACCGACACCCGCTGCCCCTCACGAACACAGACCGAACCTTGCTTGAGGTGCAGGTACACGCCCATGGTCCCGTCATCGTGCAGCACCCGCACGAAATTGCCCGACGGATTGGTGCCACGCCCCGTTTGCCCGCTCTCGGTTTTCACCACCACCCCGCCACGCGCAGCGATGATCGGCGTGCCTTCAGGCATGGCGATGTCGATCGCGTAGCGACTCTTCGGCCCGAAGTGGCTGTAGGCGCCTTCGGCACCCTGGCTCACATGAAACGGACCGCCTCGCCAGGGGAACGGGTATCGATAGGCCATGGCAGACCCTGAGGGGTTGCCCAAGGCGTATTTGAACTTCGGGGTGTACACGAGCGGCCTTCCGGCCTGAGTCGCGGTGAGCACTGCGACACGGACGCTGCTGCGCGCCGGCAATACCTTGCGAATCGGTTTACCCGGCGCGCCGCTGACGTTTTTCAACCCGGCGAAACTCAAGCCGATCTCCACTGGCGCGTACAGGTTATTGCGCACGTACACGCTGTGCTCGCCGTCCTTCTTCAGGAAAACCAAGTACACCTGACGCTCAAGGTGCTCATCCATGCGATCTCGAAAAACGAACACCTCGGAGCCTTTCGTGGGGCGGTCACTGTAGGAGACCACGCCATTGGCGTCGGTGGACTTGTAGACCGTCACGGCCATCGCCGAAGTGGCGGCCATGAACAGACCACAGAAAAACAGCAGGCGCGCGAGCATGGGCAAGGTTCTGTCGAGTAAGGCCTTGGGGTGAGCCTAGCAGCTGCAATGGACCCAAGGAGTCGGCAGATGTTTCAAATGATCGTTCCCACGCTCCAGCTATGTGGTGATTTTGAGGGCCCCATCGCGAGCAAGCTCGCTCCCACAGGGGAATGCATTCCGGTGTGGGAGCCTGCTGGCGAAAGCGGACTATCAGGCGACGAAGATTACGCGCCAGGAATGAAGTGCTTCTGTGCCGTACCACGAGCAATCAGGCGGGAGATGTAGTCGAGTTTTTGCGCGTCCTGGTCGACGAAGCGGAAGGTCAGTTGCAACCAGTCGCTGTCCGGTTTCGGCTCATGGGCGACGACAGCGTGCAGGTAACCGTTCAGGCGCGCGATTTCAGCGTTCTCGCCCTGCTCCAGGTCGAGCACCGCGCTGTCGAGGATTTGTGGCAGCGTGTCGGTGCGCTTAACCACCAGCAGCGCTTCCTTGATGCTCAAGGCCTTGATCACGCATTGCTGGATGCCGCTCGGCAAGCGCAGCTGGCCTTGACCACGACCACTGGCAGGCGCGACGGCAGCCGGGGCCTTGACCGGTGGGCTGTTGAGCAAACCACGAGACGGGGCGGCAGCTGGCGTCGGTGCGATCACGGCCGGTTTGCCGCCGGTCAAGGCGCTGAGGGTATCGTTGCCGAAGGCCGAGTTCATTTTCGCCGGCGCGCCGCTCATCAGGGCGTCCAGTTTGCCGACCTTGTTCAACGCCTGCTTGACCTTGGTCAGCAGTTGTTCGTTGGTGAAGGGCTTGCTGACGTAGCCGGAAACGCCGGCCTGAATCGCCTGGACCACGTTCTCCTTGTCGCCACGGCTGGTGACCATCACGAAGGGCATGGTCTTGAGGTGGTCCTGCTGGCGACACCAGGTCAGCAGTTCCAGGCCTGACATTTCCGGCATTTCCCAATCGCACAGGACCAGGTCGAACGTCTCCTTGGCCAGCATGGCCTGAGCCTTTCTGCCGTTGATCGCGTCTTCCGTGCGAATGCCCGGGAAGTAGTTGCGCAGGGCTTTCTTTACCAGGTCACGAATGAACGCTGCATCGTCCACCACCAACACGCTGATCTTGCTCATCCATCACCCCTCGAAAAAATCCCGGCAAGCATACCGTTTTGCTGATGGCACATTGCCAAAAACCTTCAGTCACGCCGGGACTTTTCGTTCGCGGGTGCTGCTAGTAACGTCGAAAACCACACACAAAAACGCCCGGCCAAAGGACCGGGCGTTTTTCTTGGGCAGTCTTACTTATCGTCAGCTTTGCCCGGAACATTAGCGGTTTCACCGCTTGTTCCTTCAACTTCTTCTTTCATGCGCTTGAGGCCCAGGTGACGCACGTCGGTGCCGCGCACCAGGTAAATCACCAGTTCCGAGATATTGCGCGCGTGGTCGCCGATCCGTTCCAGCGAACGCAACACCCAGATAATGCTCAAGACCCGCGAGATAGAGCGTGGGTCTTCCATCATGTAGGTCGCCAGCTCACGCAGGGCGGTCTTGTATTCGCGGTCGATGATCTTGTCGTACTGCGCCACCGACAGCGCCAGGTCGGCGTCGAAACGGGCAAACGCGTCCAGCGCATCGCGCACCATGTTGCGCACCTGATCGCCAATGTGGCGAACCTCGACGTAACCGCGCGGCGCTTCGCCTTCTTCGCACAACTGAATGGCGCGGCGGGCAATCTTGGTCGCTTCGTCACCGATGCGTTCCAGGTCGATGACCGACTTGGAGATGCTGATGATCAGGCGCAAGTCAGACGCTGCCGGCTGACGACGGGCCAGAATGCGCAGGCATTCTTCGTCGATGTTGCGTTCCATCTGGTTGATCTGGTCGTCGATCTCGCGAACCTGCTGGGCCAGACCGGAGTCGGCTTCGATCAGCGCGGTCACCGCGTCGTTGACCTGCTTTTCCACCAACCCGCCCATGGCCAGGAGGTGGCTGCGCACTTCCTCCAGTTCAGCGTTGAACTGCGCGGAAATGTGGTGGGTAAGGCCTTCTTTACTAATCATCTGTTTCGCTCCGCGAAAGTTGCAAGCTTCAAGCTGCAAGCTTCAAGCAGTTATGTATAAGTCCTGATATCGCACCGCTTCTTTCTTGCCGCTTGAAGCTTGCGGCTTGCAGCTGTACGGCTAGCCGTACCGCCCCGTGATGTAGTCTTCGGTCTGTTTCTTCGCCGGATTGGTGAACAGGGTGTCGGTGTCGCCGAATTCCACCAGTTTGCCCATGTACATGAACGCCGTGTAGTCGGAAACCCGCGCGGCCTGTTGCATGTTGTGGGTCACGATGACGATGGTGAATTTCGATTTCAGTTCGTAGATCAGCTCTTCGACTTTCAGCGTGGAGATCGGGTCGAGTGCCGAGCACGGTTCGTCGAGCAGCAGCACTTCCGGTTCCACGGCGATGGTGCGCGCGATGACCAGACGTTGTTGCTGGCCACCGGACAGACCCAGTGCCGATTCATGCAGACGGTCCTTGACCTCGTCCCACAGCGCCGCGCCTTTCAACGCCCATTCAACGGCTTCGTCGAGGATGCGCTTCTTGTTGATGCCCTGGATGCGCAGGCCATACACAACGTTTTCGTAGATGGTTTTCGGGAACGGGTTCGGCTTCTGGAACACCATGCCCACGCGACGACGCAGTTCGGCCACGTCTTCGCCCTTGCGGTAGATGTTGTTGCCGTAGAGGTTGATCGCGCCTTCGACACGGCAGCCATCCACCAGGTCGTTCATGCGGTTGAAGGTCCGCAGCAGCGTGGATTTACCGCAGCCGGACGGGCCGATGAACGCGGTCACACGCTGTTTCGGGATGTTCATGCTGACGTCGTACAGCGCTTGTTTCTCGCCGTAGAACAGGCTCAGGCCCGGCACTTCAATGGCCACGGTTTCCTGCTCGAGACTCAGGCTCTGTTTGTCGCGACCCAACGCCGACATGTTGATGCCGTGGGTATGTGTTTCGTGCTGCATGGGAGGCTCCCTGTGCTAACAAATTCGGTTCGTTGAACCGCTGGCTTGGTATTCGGGCCAGCGGCTTACTCAAAATCTCTGTCTGACACCAGCTCCCACAAGGGACAGCGGCGACCAATTAACTTAGCTATCCAGCGCTTTGTATTTCTCGCGCAGGTGGTTCCGGATGTAGACGGCCGACAGGTTCAGCGTGGCGATCACCAGTACCAGCAGCAGTGCCGTGGCGTATACCAGCGGCCGCGCGGCTTCGACGTTCGGGCTCTGGAAGCCGACGTCATAAATATGGAAGCCCAGGTGCATGATCTTCTGGTCAAGGTGAAGGTACGGGTAGTTGCCATCCAGCGGCAGCGACGGCGCCAGTTTCACCACACCCACCAGCATCAGCGGCGCCACTTCACCGGCGGCACGCGCCACGGCGAGGATCATGCCGGTCATCATCGCGGGGCTGGCCATCGGCAGCACGATCTTCCACAAGGTTTCTGCCTTGGTCGCGCCGAGGGCCAACGAGCCTTCACGCACGGTGCGAGGAATCCGCGCCAGGCCTTCTTCGGTGGCCACGATCACCACCGGTACGGCCAGCAGTGCCAGGGTCAGCGAGGCCCAGAGCAGACCCGGTGTACCGAAGGTCGGTGCCGGCAAGGCTTCAGGGAAGAACAACCGGTCAACCGAGCCGCCCAGTACATAAACGAAGAACCCCAGACCGAACACGCCGTAAACAATGGCCGGTACGCCCGCCAGGTTGTTCACCGCGATGCGGATAATCCGGGTCAACGTGTTCTGCTTGGCGTATTCACGCAGGTAAACCGCTGCCAGCACGCCGAATGGCGTCACGATCATCGCCATGATCAACGTCATCATCACGGTGCCGAAAATCGCCGGGAAAATCCCGCCCTCGGTATTCGCTTCACGCGGGTCGTCGGACAGGAATTCCCAGACCTTGCTGAAGTAGAAACCGACCTTGGTCATCGTGCCCATGGCGTTCGGCTGGTAAGCGTGAACCACCTTGCCGATGCTGATTTCGACTTCCTTGCCGTTCGCATCGCGGGCCGTGAGGCTGTCGCGGTTGAACTGGGCGTGCAGGTCATTCAGACGGGCTTCGATGTCTTGATAACGTGCATTCAGCTCGGCGCGCTCGGCATCCATGTCCGCTTGCGCGGCGGCGTCGAGTTTGCCGGCCAGTTCCAGTTTGCGACCGTGCAGACGAATGCGTTCCAGACCCGAGTTGATGGCGCCGATGTCGACCTTTTCCAGGGTCTTGAGCTGTGCCGCGAGCTTGTTCACGCGATCAACACGCGCCTGCAGTTCCGGCCAGGCCGCTTCGCCTTCAGCGATGACTTTGCCGTCCTGTTTGAGGTTGACCAGGTAGCCGTAGAAGTTGCCCCACTCGCGACGCTCGATGGTCATCAGCTCAGGCGGGTTTTTCTGGTTGGTCAGCCACTCGCCGACGATCCAGGTGAAGTCGTTGCCGTTCAAGTCACGGTTACCGACTTTGATCAGCTCGCGGGTCATGAACTCCGGGCCTTGATCGGGTACCGGCAGGCCAGCGCTTTTCAGGCGCTCACGCGGCACTTCTTCCTTCTGTACCACTTCGCCGATGACCAGGTGATTGGCCTGGCCCGGCACGTCGTAGCTGGCGTGAATCAAATCCGCCGGCCAGAAGTGACCCAGGCCGCGCACGGCAATCACGGCCAGCAGGCCAATGGTCATGATGACCGCGATGGACACCGCGCCACCGCTGATCCAGACGCCCGGGGCGCCGCTCTTGAACCATCCATTCAGGGAGTTCTGTTTCACAGACTTCTACCTTTCTTAAAGCGACGAGTATTTCTTGCGCAGACGCTGACGAATCAGTTCTGCGAGGGTGTTCATGATGAAGGTGAACAACAGCAGCACCAGCGCCGAGAGGAACAGCACGCGGTAGTGGCTGCCGCCGACTTCCGATTCGGGCATTTCCACCGCAACGTTGGCCGCCAGGGTGCGCAGGCCTTCGAACAGGTTCATTTCCATGACCGGGGTGTTACCGGTGGCCATCAACACGATCATGGTTTCACCGACCGCACGGCCCATGCCGATCATCAGTGCCGAGAAGATGCCCGGGCTGGCGGTGAGGATCACCACGCGGGTCATGGTCTGCCACGGCGTGGCGCCGAGGGCCAGGGAGCCGAGGGTCAAGCCACGAGGTACGCTGAACACGGCGTCTTCGGCGATGGAGTAGATGTTCGGGATGACCGCGAAGCCCATGGCCAGGCCGACGACCAGTGCGTTGCGCTGATCGTAGGTGATGCCCAGGTCGTGGGAGATCCACATGCGCATGTCGCCGCCGAAGAACCAGGTTTCCATGTACGGGCTCATGTACAGCGAGAGCCAGCCTACAAACAGGATCACCGGGATCAGGATCGCGCTTTCCCAGCCGTCCGGCACTTTCAGGCGGATCGACTCAGGCAGGCGACTGAAGGTGAAACCGGCGACCAGGATGCCGATCGGCAGGAGCATCAGCAGGCTGAAGATGCCCGGCAAATGCCCTTCTACATACGGAGCGAGGAACAGGCCGGCGAAGAAACCGAGGATCACCGTCGGCATCGCTTCCATCAGTTCGATCACCGGCTTGACCTTGCGGCGCAGGCTCGGGGCCATGAAGTACGCGGTGTAGATCGCCGCAGCGACGGCCAGCGGTGCCGCCAGCAGCATGGCGTAGAAGGCGGCCTTCAAGGTACCGAAGGTCAGCGGAGACAAGCTCATCTTCGGTTCGAAGTCAGTGTTGGCGGCGGTCGATTGCCAGACGTATTTAGGCTCGTCGTAGTTCTCGTACCAGACCTTGCTCCACAACGCGCTCCAGGACACTTCCGGGTGCGGGTTGTCCAGCAGCAGCGGCTGAATCTTGCCGCCCGCTTCGACAATGATGCGGTTGGCGCGTGGCGACAGACCGAACAGGCCCTGGCCTTCCACGACCTGATCCACCAGCAAGGTGCGGTGAGCAGTGCTGTGGAACACGCCGAGTTTGCCGGAGGCGTCGAGGGCGACGAAGCCTTTGCGACGTTCTTCAGCGCTGATTTCAACAATTGGCGTGGTGCCCATCTGGAACGTACGAATCTGCTTCAGGCGCAGCTCGCCGTCGGGGTCGCGCGCCATGAACCACTGGGCCAGACCACCTTTGGAGTCGCCGAGGATCAGCGAGATACCGCCCACCAGTTGGGTACTGGCAGTGATTTGCGCTTCGCCGTCTTCAAGCAGTTTGTAGCGACCGTTGAGGCTCTTGTCGCGCAGACTGAACACGTCGGCCTGAGCACGCCCGTTGATCACGTACAGCCACTGCTGACGCGGGTCGACGAAGATGTTCTTCACCGCCTCGGTCATCTGCGGCAGGTCGATACGCTTCTGCTCGTTGGTGACTTCACCGGTCATCATGTTTTCTTCGCTGGTCAGCGACAAAACATTGAGTTGCGAACCGGTTGCGCCGACCAGCATCAGCGTCGAATCGTTGGCGTTGAGGCTGATGTGCTCCAGCGCGCCGCCCGCTTCGTTCAGGGCAATCGGCGTCTGGCCATACGGGTATTCGATGGCCGGCGAGATGGTTTTCTTGCCGTCCGGGTAGCTGACTTTATAGGTGTGACGGAACACCAGTGCCTGACCGTTGGACAGACCCACAGCCACCAATGGATGGCCCGGTTGGTCTTCACCGATGGAGGTCACGCTGACACCGGCGGGCAACGGCAGATCGAATCGCTTGAGTTCAGCGCCACTGTCGATATCAAAGAACAGCGCCTGGCCCTTGTCGGAAACCCGCATGGCGACCTGGTTCTGTTCTTCGAGGGAGATCATCAACGGCTTGCCGGCGTCTTGCATCCAGGCGGGCGTGATGGCGTCCTTGGCGGTCAGGTTGGCACCCTGGAACAGGGGCGCGACGACGTAGGCAAGGAAGAAGAAAATCAGCGTGATCGCGCCGAGGACAGCGAGGCCGCCAACAAGGACGTACCAACGGGTCAGGCGATCTTTGAGCGCGCGAATGCGGCGCTTGCGTTGCAGCTCAGGCGTATTGAAATCAATTCGCTTGGGGGGATTCGTAGTCATGGTGGAATTGGCCAGATCATTCATGCGCACACCCTAGCGATCCTGTATGACAGAAAGATGACAATGCAGTGACGCAACAAGTCCGCCGCCAGCGGGAACTGGCAGAGGACCGGAAATTTGGGGGTGTGGGAGCAAGAGCCCTGGCTTGCCGGGAGACCGGGTTACGGCCATCGCGGGCAAGCCACGCTCCCACAGGATCCGAGGTTAACCTCGAATCAATTTGTTACTTTTTTGCGACTTCAGCGCCGCCTTCCGACAGACCCAGGTCAGCCAGTGCTTTGGCTGCGACTTTGGCTGGCAGTGGGATGTAACCGTCTTTCACTACAACTTCCTGGCCCTGTTTGGACAGAACCAGTTTCACGAACTCGGCTTCCAGCGGGGCCAGAGGCTTGTTCGGGGCTTTGTTGACGTAAACGTAGAGGAAACGCGACAGCGGGTATTTGCCGTTCAGTGCGTTTTCTTCGCTGTCTTCGATGAACTCAGTGCTGCCCTTCTTGGCCAGAGCCACTGTCTTCACGGAAGCCGTTTTGTAGCCGATGCCCGAGTAACCGATGCCGTTCAGCGAGGAGCTGATCGACTGCACGACCGAAGCCGAGCCAGGTTGTTCGTTCACGTTTGGCTTGTAGTCGCCTTTGCACAGGGCTTCTTCTTTGAAGTAGCCGTAGGTGCCGGATACCGAGTTACGACCGAACAGTTGAACCGGCTTGTTGGCCAGGTCGCCGGTCACGCCCAGGTCGCCCCAGGTTTTGACGTCGGTTTTAGCGCCGCACAGACGAGTGGACGAGAAGATCGCGTCGACTTGTTCCATGGTCAGGTGCTGGATCGGGTTGTCTTTGTGAACGAAGACAGCCAGGGCGTCCACGGCAACCGGGATAGCGGTTGGCTTGTAGCCGTACTTCTGTTCGAAGGCAGCCAGTTCGGTGTCCTTCATCTTGCGGCTCATCGGGCCCAGGTTAGAGGTACCTTCAGTCAGCGCAGGTGGCGCGGTGGCGGAGCCCGCGGCCTGAATCTGGATGTTGACGTTCGGGTATTCTTTTTTGTAGTTCTCAGCCCAGAGGGTCATGAGGTTGGCCAGGGTATCGGAGCCGACGCTGGACAGGTTGCCCGACACACCAGTGGTCTTGGTGTAGCTCGGGATAGCAGGGTCAACAGCGGCAACCGCGTTGGCAGTCGCAACGCCAGCAGCGACAAAAGTCATTGCCGCCATCAAACGCTTCAGTTTCATGCCTTACTCCTAGCAGATAGGGTGTGTTAAGTCGGGGCCAAGTATCAGCAGGCCGTGTGAACACTCTATGGCTGAAATATGACAATTGGATGAAAGGCCAGCATTCGAGTGCCGGATACATCCAGCCTTGCAGCGCAGGTTGACAAATCATAACTAGAAGACAGCCTTGTCAACCACGAGAACAGATTCGTGAGCATCTCGAGCGCTACATCGCTCTGGAGGATTGCTTCGACCCGGCAGACATCCATACTCCGGCCACCCCAGCGCAAATGCTACCGGTTTCCTCTATAGAGGAAGCTGAACGCGCGGCCGAACAACTGCGTGAGTTCTGGAAGATCGGCAGTGATCCCATCTCCAACCTTACCGAGCAATTGGAAGAGCACAGCATCAAGGTAGCCATGCTCATGGGGCCAGATGACTTTGATGGGGCCTGCGCCGCTACCGGTGACGGTCGTCATGTCCTGATCGCGCTCAACGCCGAGCGTCCTGGCGAACGCATACGCTTCACCGCTGCCCATGAGCTGGGTCATTGGGTCATGCAGTTACCCGAAGAAATGCCCGAAAGAGAAAAGGAAAACTGCTGCCATCGTTTCGCGGGGGCCTTCCTCTATCCGGCCAAAGGTGTCACCAGTGACTTTGGTAACCACCCTCGCTCCAGGGTTCATCCCCGGGAACTGCTCATCGCCAAGCGCCAATATGGAATTTCGATGCACGCAGCACTGCGGCGCCTCAAGGATTTAAATCTTCTCAGCGACGGCGGTTACAAATCCCTCACCATTCAATTCAGCTCGAACGGCTGGCGCAAGGCCGAGCCAGAGCCATTGCCGTGCAAACCTCCACAACGTTTTGAGTCGTTGGTGTTTTGGGGATTGGCCGAAGGATTGATCACCAAATCCCGTGCAGCTGAACTTCTACGCAAACCAGTGAGCGCTTTAGATCCCAACTTCCTGGGCTCACTGGAGAGTGCATGACTCCGATCTACATCAGCGATACGAATATCTGGATCGATTTCAGGAATGCAGGGCTGCTGGAACAGATGTTCAGACTGCCTTCACTCTTTGCTGCACAGATTTCGTACTGCACGAGCTCGAAGATTTTCCGCACGACGAATTGCTAGCCCACGGGTTAATTGTCGAATCATTCGAGGGTCCGGAAGTGGCACGGCTGTTCAGTCTGAAAATCGAACATAACAACAGTTCTCTGGCAGACGTTTCCTGCTATCTACTGGCTCAGCAAACAGGTCGACCGTTATTGACGGGGGACGGCAAACTTAGAAAGCAGGCACAAAAGGATGGGCTACAGGTACACGGTGCACTTTGGCTGCTGGACCTGATGGTTGACTGCCAGGTTGTTGGATTGCAGCAGGCTGCGGATGCTTTGGAGGACATGCTTATGCGCGGAGCACGTTTACCGTCAGGCGAGTGTGAGGCAAGGCTTTCGCGCTGGCGAAAGCCTTGATGGCGACGGTTAGCGCCCCTTCTTCCAGAGATACCCACCCACCACAATCCCGACCCCGCAAATGATCGCCACATAATAGGCAGGCCCCATCGGGCTCTCCTTCAGCAGCAACGTCACCACCATCGGCGTCAAACCACCGAAAATCGCGTAGGCCAGGTTGTACGAGAACGACAACCCGCTGAACCGCACCACCGCCGGGAAGGCCTTCACCATCACGTACGGCACCGCGCCGATGGTGCCCACCAGCAAACCGGTCAAGGCATACATCGGAAACAGCCAGTCCGGGTGATTGAACAGGCTGTGATAGAACGTCCACGAGCTGATCAGCAACGCGGCGCTGCCAAACACGAACACCCGCCCGGCACCAAAGCGATCGGCCAGCGCACCGGACGCCACACAGCCCAGGCTGAGGAACACAATCGCCAGGCTGTTGGCCTGCAACGCCGTGGTCGGCGAGAAGTGGTAAACGGTCTGCAACACGGTCGGGGTCATCAGGATGACCACGATGATGCCGGCGGACAGCAGCCAGGTCAGCAGCATGGAAATCAGGATCGCCCCGCGATGGTCACGCAGTACGGCGCGTAGCGGCACTTCTTCAGCCAGGGCCTTGCGCAGTTGCAGTTCGGCGAACACCGGGGTTTCGTGCAGCCAGCGGCGCAGGTACACCGAGAACAGGCCGAACACACCACCGAGCAGGAACGGGATCCGCCAGGCGTAATCCGAGACTTCCACGGGGGTGTAGATGCTGTTGATCGCCGTGGCGACCAGCGAGCCCAGCAGAATGCCTGCCGTCAGACCGCTGGTCAGGGTGCCGCAGGCGTAGCCGATATGCCGTTGCGGCACGTGTTCGGAAACGAAGACCCACGCGCCGGGCACTTCACCGCCAATCGCTGCGCCTTGAATCACCCGCATCAGCAGCAAGAGGATCGGTGCCCACATGCCAATCTGCGCATAAGTCGGCAGCAAACCCATGATCAGGGTCGGTACCGCCATCATGAAGATGCTCAGGGTGAACATCTTCTTGCGTCCCAGCAGGTCGCCGAAGTGCGCCATGACGATGCCGCCCAACGGGCGCGCCAGGTAGCCGGCAGCGAAAATGCCGAAGGTCTGCATCAGCCGCAGCCACTCGGGCATGTCCGCCGGGAAGAACAGTTTGCCCACCACCGTGGCGAAGAACACGAAGATGATGAAGTCGTAGAACTCCAACGCACCGCCCAGGGCAGACAGCGATAGAGTCTTGTAGTCGTTGCGGGTCAAGGGACGTGCGGGTTGAGTCGGCTGCGCGATGCTCGAGGGCGCTGTGGTCATGGCAAGGGCTTCTCTTATAGTCGAATCTGCAACCTCAACAACGCTGGCGGAGGCTTGGGCAGGTCCGGCACCATAACAAATTGTTCGAAAAAGCACATAGAGGTGCGTTTTTGACGGTCAAAATGAGAACCCGGCGGTCGTCTCGGAGTCTACCGACCGATATACTCGGGATCTTGCAACAGTTTGAAAGGGTTGCTGTGCGAAGACGCTGCTGGCTCTACCAGTCGATTTCGCAGAGTTTCCCTTTAGGCGCCTTACGAAAAACGTGACGAACGTAGTATGTTCGGGGCTGAATCGTTTTTCTTGAAAGCGGCTATTCACCTGAAGTACCAACGAAGAGTCACGGGTCAGAGGCACCCCCGGCATGATAGAGCTCGAACAAGAAGATCCAATCCCGCAAGGCGATCTGGCCCTGCAAATCACCGCGCTTCCTCGCGAAACCAACGGCTTCGGCGATATTTTCGGCGGCTGGCTGGTGGCGCAGATGGATTTGGCCGGCACCGCCATGGCCAGCAAGGTTGCTGGCGGGCGTGTTGCCACCGTTGCGATTGATCGCATGGCGTTCCTGGTTCCAGTGGCGGTGGGCGCCCAGCTCTCCTTTTATACCCAGGCCCTGGAAATCGGCCGCAGCTCGATCAAGATGATGGTCGAGGTCTGGAGCGACGATCCGCTGTCCAGCGAGTGGCGTAAAGTGACTGAAGCGGTGTTTGTGTTCGTCGCCATCGACGGCAGCGGCCGTACTCGCTCGGTTCCGCCCCGCGCGCGTTAAACGCTGAGGCGGTTTTGCGGTCCATTGCAGTCATTGTTCCCGATCGAGAGTTGTCCCATGAACACGCCCAACGTTGAAGCCGTGAAACTGGATGAACTGAACTGCTGGCGCATCCGCCACGGTCAGGCTGAATTGCTGGTCGCCCAGCAAGGCGCGCACATCCTCAGTTATCAACTGGCCGGCCAACCGCCGCTGATCTGGCTCAACGATGAGGCCGTGTTCAAGACCGGCAAGAGCATCCGCGCCGGCGTGCCGGTGTGCTGGCCGTGGTTCGGCAACCTTGCACGCAACCCGCAGAGCGTTCAGGCGATGCGCGTCAGCCATGAAGCGCCGAGCGCCCACGGTTTTGTCCGGGCAATGGATTGGGAGTTGGGCGGCATTGAGGCCGAAGGCGAAAGCCTCAAGGTGGAATTTGTCCTGCCCTACCCTGAAGGTGGCTTTGCGCAGTGGCCGCATCAGGTGGATTTGAAGCTGAGCATTCGTCTGGATGAGCAACTACACATCAGCCTGACCAGCCATAACCAGGGCACGGATACCGTCACCCTCAGCCAGGCGCTGCACAGTTATTTCGCGGTCAGCGATGTACGCAACGTGCAGGTTGAAGGGCTGGATGGCTTGAGCTACATCGAGACGCTGGATGACTGGAAAACCGTCACTCAGTCTGGTGACCTGCAGTTTACCGGCGAGACTGATCGCATTTACCTCGATCCCCCGACGACGCTGAGCATTGTCGATCCGGCGTGGGAGCGACGCATTGAGCTGACCAGCAGCGGGTCGCGCGCAGCGGTGATCTGGAACCCGTGGATCGAGCGTGCGGCAGCGTTCAGCGACATGGCCGACGATGGCTGGCAGCGGATGCTGTGCATCGAGACGGCGAATGTGATGGGTGATGTGGTGACACTGGCACCGGGTGCCAGCCATACCTTGGGCGTAAGCATCGCCAGCAAATCCCTCTAACACTGCAAAACAATGTGGGAGCGAGCTTGGAAGCCATAACATCCAACATCAATGTTGACTGTTACACCGCCATCGCGAGCAGGCTCACTCCTACATTTTGATCACCTACAGATCCGATTCTTTTACTACCCGCACCTTCGCCGCATCCAGCGCATACGCCGCATCAGCCAGGTCGTTGTTGACCTTCTCGATCTTCAACGTGCCGGTTACCCACAGTGGTGTATAGATGTCATCCAGCTTCAACCCCTTCGGATAACGCACCAGCACCAACTGGTTCGGCGGCGGTGGCGGCACGTGGATGCAGGCGCCCGGGTAAGGCACGAGGAAGAACAGCGTGCTGCGGCCCTTGGCGTCGGACTCAAGCGGCACCGGGTAACCCCCGATGCGGATGTTCTTGTCGTTCATCGACGGCACGGTCTTGGTCGAATACATCACCGCCGGCAAGCCTTTGCTCTGCTTCATGCCACCTTTCGCAGTAAAGGTGCCATCGCCTTCAGGGGAGTTGTGGTCGATTTCTGGCATGGCTTCGAGGGCTTTCTGGTCCGACTTGGGCATCAGTTCCAGCCAGTCGGTTTCCGGCAGTTCGCCGGCATGGGCCAAACCACTGCCCAGAAAAAGGAGAGTCAACAGAAGACGGCGCATTGAGGTGCTCGGTAAAGGGAGAGGCGATAAGTCGCCGAGCATTCTAGCCCTCTCTGCGTGCGGCGCAGAGGGGGCTTTGTCGCTTTGGATCAGTTCTTTTTGATCAAACCGTAGATCACCAGCAACACCACCGCGCCAACCAGCGCACCGATGAAACCAGCGCCTTCGCCCGCGTGGTAGATGCCCAGAGCCTGGCCGCCGTAAGTGGCCGCCAGCGAACCGCCGATACCGAGCAGGATGGTCATGATCCAGCCCATGCTGTCATCGCCCGGTTTCAGGAACCGAGCCAGCAGGCCAACGATCAAGCCGATAAAGATGGTTCCGATAATTCCCATGGCATTTCCCTCTGATTGGTTGGTTATGCGAAAGCCTAGTCAGACTTTGGCATCCTGCCATGAGAGAACGGCGGCCCCAGAATGGTTCCGCCGCGGCCACATGAAACTATCTTATTCGGCGATGAGCGCTTCGACCTTGAGGATCTGTGCCGCCAGTGTCTCGCGGTCTGCACAGCGCAGGTTGGCGTGACCAACCTTGCGACCGGCCTTGAACGCCTTGCCGTAGTGGTGCAGATGGCAATCGGCAATCGCGATCACCTTCTCCACCGGCGGTACAACGCCGATGAAGTTGAGCATCGCGCTCTCACCGATTTTGGCCGTCGAACCCAGCGGCAGACCGGCAACGGCGCGCAGGTGGTTTTCGAATTGGCTGCACTCGGCGCCTTCGGTGGTCCAGTGCCCGGAGTTGTGTACGCGCGGGGCGATTTCGTTGGCCTTGAGACCCCCGTCGACTTCAAAGAATTCGAACGCCATCACGCCGACATACTCCAGCTGCTTGAGCACGCGGCTGGAATAGTCTTCCGCCAGGGCTTGCAGCGGGTGATCGGTGCTGGCCACGGACAGCTTGAGGATGCCGCTGTCGTGGGTGTTGTGAACCAGTGGATAGAAGCGGGTTTCGCCATCGCGAGCGCGCACGGCGATCAGCGACACTTCGCCAGTGAACGGCACGAAGCCTTCCAGCAGGCAAGCAACGCTGCCCAGCTCGGCGAAGGTGCCGACCACGTCTTCCGGTTTGCGCAGGACTTTCTGGCCCTTGCCGTCGTAACCCAGGGTGCGGGTTTTCAGCACGGCCGGCAGACCGATCGAAGCCACGGCGGCGTCCAGATCGGCTTGCGACTGGATGTCGGCGAACGCCGGGGTCGGAATCCCCAGGTCCTTGAACATGCTCTTCTCGAACCAGCGATCACGGGCAATGCGCAGGGCTTCGGCGCTCGGGTAGACCGGCACGAATTGCGAGAGGAACGCCACGGTTTCGGCCGGGACGCTTTCGAACTCGAAGGTCACCAGATCGACTTCATCGGCGAGCTGACGCAGGTGATCCTGATCGCCGTAATCGGCCCGCAGGTGTTCGCCCAACGCGGCTGCGCAAGCATCCGGCGCGGGGTCCAGGAAAGCGAAGTTCATACCCAGCGGGGTGCCCGCCAGCGCCAACATGCGACCCAACTGGCCGCCACCGATTACACCGATCTTCATCGTCAACAACCTCAGGCGATGCGTGGGTCTGGATTGTCCAGGACGCTGTCTGTCTGCTCAGCACGGAAAGTTTTCAGCACTTCGTGGAACTGCGGGTGCTTGGCGCCCAGGATGCTCGCCGACAGCAGCGCGGCATTGATCGCGCCAGCCTTGCCGATGGCCAGGGTCGCAACCGGGATGCCGGCCGGCATCTGCACGATGGACAGCAGCGAATCGACGCCGGACAGCATCGCCGACTGCACCGGCACGCCCAGCACCGGCAGGTGGGTCTTGGCCGCACACATGCCTGGCA
Organism: Pseudomonas sp. S2_B07; assembly: GCF_054668435.1. NCBI lineage: Bacteria > Pseudomonadati > Pseudomonadota > Gammaproteobacteria > Pseudomonadales > Pseudomonadaceae > Pseudomonas > Pseudomonas sp. S2_B07. The sequence goes on along the minus strand of NZ_CP162769.1, from coordinate 3,704,402 downwards.
AATGGGCTGCGCCACCGGCACCGGCGATAATCACCTCAATGCCACGGGCCTCAGCCTCTTCGGCGTACTGGAACAGCAGGTCCGGGGTGCGGTGGGCAGAGACCACTTTCACCTCGTAAGGGATGCCGAGCTTTTCCAGCATATCGGCGGTGTGGCTAAGGGTGGACCAATCGGACTTGGAGCCCATGATCACGCCAACCAGTGCACTCATCGTCGTGCCTCTTCTCTCTGGGCGCCCGCAGGCGCGTCAAAAAACAACAAGCCACGCAGGATGCGTGGCTTGATTGTACGAATTATGGCCGGGCGAACCGGCCGAAGGCCGCGCAGTATACCGTAATGACACAGATAAACAGCCCCCGAAACGACCATCTGTCATACGGCGCAAAGGGCCGGTTTTATTGACTTGCGAGTCAGCCAACTACACCACAAATCCCTTGTGGGAGCGTCGGTGTGTTCAAGTGCCTTGCGCGGCGCCGCCTTCGAGCTTGCGCCACAGCAATCGCACGTTGGCCTTGCGCACCAGTGCGCAGCGGTACAGGCGAATTTCCAGCGGCACATGCCATTGCGGGCCACCACACACCACCAGCTCACCCCGAGCCAGTTCGGCGCGCACACTGAGTTGTGGCACCCAGGCAATCCCCAAGCCTTCCAGCGCCATGCTTTTCAGGCTGTCGGCCATGGCGGTTTCATAAATAGTGGTGAAGCGCAGCGCCCGCTGGCGCAACAGCATGTTCACCGAACGACCGAGAAACGCGCCAGCGCTGTAGGCGAGCAAAGGCACGCTGCCCTCGCCTTCCAGATCGAACAACGGCTTGCCGTCCGCATCCGCCGCGCACACCGGGAGCATTTCGGTATGGCCGAGGTGCAGCGAAGGGAAGATTTCCGGGTCCATCTGCAACGCCGCATCCGGGTCGTAGAACGCCAGCATCAAATCGCAACCGCCTTCACGCAGGGCATGCACCGCGTCGCCGACGTTGGTCGCGACCAGACGCGTCGCGATGTTCAAACCTTCGTTACGCAACTGCGCGATCCAGCGCGGAAAGAAGCCCAGCGCCAATGAGTGAGCGGCGGCGACTTGCATGACTTCGCCCTGCCCGCCTTCGAGGTGATGAAGATGGCGCAGTACTTCGCCCAGCTGTTCGACCACGGTCCGCGCCGTCACCAGAAACAATTGCCCCGCCGCCGTCAGCTCGATAGGCGTGCGCGAGCGATTGACCAGTTGCAACCCCAGCGCGGCTTCAAGGCTGCGGATCCGCCGGCTGAACGCCGGTTGCGTCACGAAGCGTCGTTCGGCAGCCTGGGAGAAGCTGCGAGTGGCGGCCAGGGCGCTGAAGTCCTCAAGCCATTTACTTTCCAGATTCATCACGCCCTCCCGGACACGCACCAATTTAGGTCACACGCTCGCCACAGACGCGGCGTCACATGGGCATTATGCCGAATGTGCATAGGCCAGTGTTTAACAGCATTGGCCGAAAATTCTCCACAAGCCTAGCATTTGCAGTGTTCCGGCACAGACCGGGTCCATATCGAGATGATTTCTATCATGTCCTCCGCTGCATCTTTCCGCACAGAAAAAGACCTGCTTGGCGTACTCGAAGTACCTGCGCAAGCGTATTACGGCATCCAGACCCTGCGAGCGGTGAATAACTTCCGCCTCTCGGGCGTTCCGATTTCGCATTACCCGAAGCTGGTTGTCGGTCTGGCGATGGTCAAACAGGCCGCCGCTGACGCCAACCGCGAACTGGGTCACCTGAGCGAAGCCAAGCACGCTGCCATCAGCGAAGCCTGTGCACGTTTGATCCGCGGCGATTTCCACGAAGAGTTCGTGGTGGACATGATTCAAGGCGGCGCTGGCACTTCGACCAACATGAATGCCAACGAAGTCATCGCCAACATCGCACTGGAGGCCATGGGTCACCAGAAAGGCGAATACCAATACCTGCACCCGAACAACGACGTGAACATGGCGCAGTCGACCAACGACGCCTACCCGACGGCGATCCGCCTGGGTCTGCTGCTGGGTCACGACGCGTTGCTGGCCAGCCTCGACAGCCTGATCCAGTCGTTCGCCGCCAAAGGTGAAGAATTCAGCCACGTCCTGAAGATGGGTCGTACCCAGCTGCAAGACGCCGTGCCGATGACCCTGGGCCAGGAATTCCGTGCCTTCGCCACGACCCTGGGCGAAGACCTGGCGCGTCTGAAAACACTGGCACCCGAGCTGCTGACCGAAGTGAACCTGGGTGGTACGGCGATCGGTACCGGCATCAACGCCGACCCGCGTTACCAGCACCTGGCCGTTCAGCGCCTGGCCCTGATCAGCGGTCAACCGCTGGTTCCGGCCGCCGACCTGATCGAAGCCACGTCCGACATGGGCGCCTTCGTACTGTTCTCCGGCATGCTCAAGCGTACCGCGGTCAAACTGTCGAAGATCTGCAACGACCTGCGCCTGCTGTCCAGCGGCCCACGCACCGGCATCAACGAAATCAACCTGCCAGCGCGTCAGCCAGGCAGCTCGATCATGCCAGGCAAGGTCAACCCGGTTATTCCGGAAGCCGTTAACCAGGTGGCATTCCAGATCATCGGTAACGACCTGGCGCTGACCATCGCGGCCGAAGGCGGCCAGTTGCAACTGAACGTGATGGAGCCGCTGATCGCGTTCAAGATCTTCGACTCGATCCGTCTGCTGCAACGCGCCATGGACATGCTGCGCGAGCACTGCATCACCGGCATCACCGCGAACGAAGAGCGTTGCCGCGAACTGGTCGAGCACTCGATCGGCCTGGTCACCGCACTGAACCCGTACATCGGCTATGAAAACGCCACCCGCATCGCCCGTATCGCCCTCGAAAGCGGCCGCGGCGTGCTGGAACTGGTGCGCGAAGAAGGTTTGCTCGACGACGCCATGCTCGCCGACATCCTGCGCCCGGAAAACATGATTGCTCCGCGTCTGGTTCCGCTTAAAGCCTGAACGGACGCGTTACTTGTAGCACCGCTCACCAGGTCGAGGGACTAGACACCTCTCACCTTTTGAGGGCTTGGGGATATTTCCCCAGGCCCTTTTTTTTAACTTTTGAAAGAACAACCGTCTTCTGTAGGAGTGAGCCTGCTCGCGATGAACGATAACGCGGTGTCACTGAAATACCGCAGTGTCTGCATCGCGAGCTGGCTCACGCCTACACAAGCCTGGCGCAAAAATGTCAGGTGTTTCAAAGGCTTCTCGTCATCGCTTGCACCACAACTGTGCAGACGGACGGCACTCTCCTAGGTATAGTGCCGCCCCTCTTCGCATGAGCGGTCGTCGGTAACGAGGCCCAAACCCATGCGAAACCCGAACTAATAACAAACCTGCGAAATGGGACCGGGACGAACACGCGCCTCACCTGTTGTGCCACGCGCACAGCGGTGTAACTCGATGTTGCTGCCTGCCCAACATTTGCCTACACAAAAAACAGCGAGGAATAATCCATGCTCGAAGTCATTAACGACTTCCTCTCAGGGAAAGTACTGATCGTGCTCATTGTCGGGCTCGGTAGCTACTTCACGATCCGCTCGCGTTTCGTTCAATTGCGCCACTTCTTCCACATGTTCGCGGTCTTCGGCGACAGCCTCAAAAGCAGCGCCGGGCAACTCAGTTCGTTCCAGGCCTTGATGCTCAGCCTCGCCGGCCGCGTCGGCGCGGGCAACATCGCCGGTGTCGGGATTGCCGTGACTCTGGGCGGGCCCGGTGCGGTGTTCTGGATGTGGGTGACCGCGCTGGTCGGCATGTCCAGCAGCTTCTTCGAATGTTCCCTCGGCCAGCTCTACAAGCGTTGCGACTCCGACGGCACCTACCGTGGCGGCCCGTCCTATTACATCCAGCACGGCCTGCAAAAACGCTGGCTGGGCATGATCATGGCGTTCCTGCTGCTGATCACCTTCGGCTTCGCCTTCAACGGCCTGCAATCCCACGCCGTGACCCACTCGCTGAACAACGCCTTCGGCCTCGACACCACTTACACCGGCATCGCGCTGGCGGTATTGCTGGGCCTGGTGTTCATCGGCGGGATCAAGCGCATCGCCAAGGTCGCCGACCTGTTGGTGCCGGTGAAAACCCTGGTCTACATCGGCGTGACTATTTACGTGATCGTGCTGCAATTCGATCACGTGCCGGCGATGTTGATGACCATCGTTAAAAGCGCATTTGGTCTCGACCAGGCGTTTGGCGGCCTGATCGGCAGCGCGATTGTCATGGGCGTGAAGCGTGGCGTGTTTGCCAACGAAGCGGGCCTGGGCAGTGCGCCTAACGTGGCGGCAGTCGCGTCGGTCGAACACCCGGTTGCTCAGGGTGTCGTTCAAGCGTTCAGCGTGTTCCTCGACACCTTCGTGATCTGCACCTGCACCGCGCTGCTGATCCTGCTCTCGGGCTTCTACACCCCGGGCTTCGAAGGCGACGGCATTGCCCTGACCCAGAACTCGCTGGCAGCGGTCGTTGGTGACTGGGGCCGGATGTTCATTTCCGTGGCCCTGTCGTTGTTCGTGTTTACCTCGATTCTCTACAACTACTACCTGGGCGAGAGCAACCTGCGTTTCCTGATCGGTGAAAACCGCAAGGCGCTGATCGGCTACCGCGCATTGGTGTTGGTGTTGATCTTCTGGGGCGCCATCGAAAACCTGAGCACCGTGTTCGCCTTCGCCGACATCACCATGACCCTGCTGGCGTTCGTGAACCTGATCGCGCTGTTCCTGCTGTTCAAGGTCGGCATGCGCATCCTGCGTGACTACGATGACCAGCGTGCTGCCGGGATCAAGACCCCGGTGTTCGATTCGAGCAAGTTCCCGGATCTGGACCTGGACCTGAAAGCCTGGCCGGCCAACCCGCCAGCGGCGGCCACCAAGGCTGAAGCCGAGCCACAAGGCGTACCCGCAGCGCAACGCTGATCGGTTAAAGTGCGGTATCCCATGTGGGAGCGACGGTGCGACGATTCGACTTGCTCGCTCCCACAGGAACTCATTGTTCTCGGAGAACCACCATGAATTCCTCGACCTACCCTGCCGCCCAGCACGTCATGGTGCTCTACACCGGTGGCACCATCGGTATGCAAGCCAGCGCCCACGGCCTGGCCCCGGCGTCCGGTTTCGAAGCGCGGATGCGTGAATACCTGCACAGTCAGCCTGAACTGGTGGTGCCGCAGTGGCGCTTTCGCGAGATGTCGCCGCTGATTGACAGCGCCAACATGACCCCGACGTACTGGCAGCAACTGCGCGAAGCCGTGGTCGACGCTGTTGATGTTCAGGGCTGCGACAGCGTGCTGATCCTGCACGGCACCGACACCCTCGCCTACAGCGCGGCGGCCATGAGTTTTCAATGGCTCGGCCTGCATGCCCGCGTGTGTTTCACCGGCTCGATGCTGCCGGCCGGCGTAACCGACAGCGATGCCTGGGAAAACCTCAGCGGTGCGCTGGTTGCCCTTGGCCATGGCCTGGCGCCGGGCGTTCATCTGTACTTCCACGGCGAACTGCTGGACCCGACCCGTTGCGCGAAAGTACGCAGTTTCGGTCGCCATCCGTTCAAGCGGCTTGAGCGTCAGGGTGGCGGTGTGAAAGCTGCTTCCCTGCCGACATCGCTGACCTATAACCAGCCCAAGCAACTGGCGAAAGTCGCCGTACTGCCGTTGTTCCCTGGTATCGGCGCTGAGATTCTTGACGGTTTGTTCGCCAGCGGCATTCAGGGTCTGGTACTGGAGTGCTACGGCAGTGGCACCGGCCCGAGTGATAACCCCGAGTTTCTCGCCAGCCTGGAGCGGGCGCGGGACAAGGGTGTTGTGGTTGTTGCGGTGACGCAATGCCATGAAGGTGGTGTTGAGCTGGATGTGTACGAGGCCGGCAGCCGTTTGCGTGGCGTTGGCGTGCTGTCGGGTGGCGGCATGACCCGCGAGGCGGCGTTCGGCAAGTTGCATGCGTTGTTGGGTTCAGGGCTGGATAACGCAGAAGTGCGTCGCCTCGTAGAACTCGACCTCTGCGGCGAGCTCATCTGACACCACACAAAACCCAGTGGGAGCGAGCCTGCTCGCGATAGCGGTATGTCTGACAGATCGATGCTGGATGTGCCGACGCCATCGCGAGCTGGCTCACGCCTACAGGTTCTTAGCTCGGCATATAACTTGCTGCGTTCCGGTCACCCCAAGGCTGGAAGCCACCCATGCTCCACTCCCACCTCACCACCCTCAACGCCGTCTCCCTGGTGCTCAACACCTTCAAGGACCAAGGCCTGTCCAGCGAAGACTTGCTCGCCGGAAGCGGCATCAGCGCGGCGGACCTGAACCGGGCGGACACGCGCATCACCACCAATCAGGAGATGCAAGTCTGCGCCAACGCAGTCGCGCTCAAGCGTGACATCGGCCTGGAACTGGGCCGGCGAATGCACGTTTCGTGCTACGGAATGCTGGGTTATGCGTTGCTCACCAGTGCCACCTTCGGTGACGCTTTACGCTTGGCGATGCGCTATCCGGCGCTGTTGGGAACACTTTTCGAGCTGAGCCTGGAAGACGACGGCGAGCGTGTCTGGTTCGTCGCGGCGGACTACCGGGAAAGCCCGGCGATGGCGGTGTTCAATGCTGAATTCTGCCTGGTGTCGTTGAAAGTGATCTGCGACGACCTGCTCGGTCATCCGCTGCCGCTGCTGGCCGCGCGTTTCGAACACCCCGCGCCGGACTATCAGGCCACCTACGCCGAACATTTCGCTTGCAGGTTGAGCTTCGAGGCGCGGGACAACGCGTTTGCGTTCGATCGCAACTGGCTCGACCGACCTTTGCCGCTCGCCGATGCCATCACCCATCAGGCCATGGCCGAACGCTGCCGCAAACAGAACACTGAGTTCACCGGTCGCCAGGCGTGGCTGGGGCGGATTCGGCAGTTGCTCAGCGCCCAGTTAAATGCAGCGCCGGGGCTTGAGGGGTTGGCCGAGCAGATGAATTGTTCGGCGCGGACATTGCGTCGTCACCTCAAGGATTCGGGGTGCAGCTATCAGGAATTGCTCGATGAGCTGCGTTTCGAGCAGGCCAAGCAAATGCTCTGTGAAGACCAGATGCCGATCTACCGAATCGCCGAGGCACTGGGCTTCAGCGAGACCGCGAGTTTTCGGCATGCGTTTGTGCGCTGGAGTGGGGTGGCGCCAAGTCAGTTCAGGCCTTGAGGAATTTGGTGCCTGCTCGCGATAGCGGTTTCAAGAGCAGCGCACCATCAAGGGGCGAATTTCGGTCAGACTTTTTGGCCATATCCATCCCCTTTTGGCCTTTCCTGCCGTTCTCTCCAACGCCGCCTGCCGCAAGACTGTGTTCAACCGAATCAGCCTGCGGAGAACAAGAAAATGCTGACGATCTACTCGGACGATCACCACCTGCACCACGGCCGTTGCGAATTGATAGACGGGCAACTCAAGCCCTGCTTCGAAATGCCGTCGCGTGCCGACCATGTGTTGCAACGCGTAAAAAATCAGAACCTCGGCCCGGTCGAAGCGCCGCAGGATTTCGGCCTCGACCCGATCGCGCGAATCCACAGCCGCGACTACCTCGACTTCTTCAAGGGTGCCTGGGCACGCTGGACCGAATTCAACACCGATGGCGACTTGCTGCCCTACACCTGGCCGGCCCGAACCCTGCGCGCCATCAAACCCACCAGCCTGCATGGCCAACTCGGCTATTACAGCTTCGACGGCGGCGCACCGATCACCGCCGGTACCTGGCAAGCAGCGTACAGCGCGGCGCAAGTCGCGCTGACTGCCCAGGCGCAAATCCAGCGTGGCGCGCGCAGTGCCTTCGCCCTGTGCCGTCCACCGGGACACCACGCTGCCAGCGATTTGATGGGCGGTTATTGCTACCTCAACAATGCCGCCATCGCCGCCCAGGCGTTCCTCGATCAGGGCCATAAAAAAGTCGCGATCCTCGACGTCGACTACCACCACGGCAATGGCACCCAATCGATTTTCTACGAACGCAGCGACGTGCTGTTCACCTCGATCCACGGCCACCCGGAAGCCGAGTTTCCGTTCTTCCTCGGCTATGAAGACGAGCTCGGCGAAGGCGCGGGTGAAGGCTTCAATTTCAACTATCCTCTGCCCGCCGGCTCTGGTTGGGACACCTGGAGTGCAGCGCTGGATCAGGCCTGCCAGGAAATCGAAAACTACGGCGCCGACATTGTGATCGTCTCCCTGGGCGTCGATACGTTCAAGGACGATCCCATCTCTCAATTCAAACTCGACAGCCCCGACTACCTGGCCATGGGCGAGCGCATCGCGCGTCTGGGCAAGCCGACGCTGTTCGTGATGGAAGGCGGTTACGCGGTAGAAGAAATCGGCATCAATGCCGTGAACGTACTCGAAGGTTTTGAAAGCGCCCAATGAGGAATTAGAACAATGAACAGACTCAAGCGTTTTATCGTTCCGGCCCTGGGTGCCTTGGTGCTCAGTGGCGCTGCACACGCTGAAGAGCGAACGTTGCGCGTCTACAACTGGTTCGACTACATCACCCCCAAGGCGCTGGAAGACTTCAAGGCCCAGAACACCCAGACCAAACTGGTCTACGACATTTTCGACACCAACGAGGCGCTGGAAGCCAAGCTGCTGACCGGTAACTCCGGTTACGACGTGGTGGTGCCGTCCAATGTGTTCCTCGCCAAGCAGATCGAAGCCGGTGTGTTCCAGCCGCTGGACCGTAGCAAGCTGCCGAACTGGAATCACCTCGATCCGAAGCTGATGAAGCTGATCGAAGCCAACGACCCGGGCAACAAATTCGCCGTGCCCTACATGTACGGCACCATCCTGATCGGCTTCAACCCGGACAAGGTCAAAGCCGCTCTCGGCGACAACGCGCCGGTGGACAGCTGGGACCTGATCTTCAAGGAAGAGAACATCAGCAAGCTCAAGCAGTGCGGCGTCGCCCTGCTCGACTCGCCGTCGGAGATCCTGCCGCTGGCCCTGCAACACCTCGGCCTCGACCCCAACAGCAAAAAGCCTGCGGACTACGACAAGGCTGAAGCCCTGTTGATGAAAATCCGTCCGTACATCACCTACTTCCATTCTTCGAAATACATGGCCGACATCGCCAACGGTGACATCTGCGTCGCGGTCGGTTACTCCGGCAGCTTCTCCCAGGCAGCCAACCGCGCCAAGGAAGCCAAGAACGGCGTGATCGTCGACATGCGCCTGCCTAAGGAAGGCGCACCGATCTGGTTCGACATGCTCGCGATTCCCAAAGGCGCGAAGAACCCGGAAGACGCCTACACCTTCATCAACTACTTGCTGCAACCTCAAGTCATCGCGCCGGTCAGCGACTTTGTCGGTTATCCGAACCCGAACAAGGACGCCACGGAACTGGTCGACCCGGCGATCCGCAACAACCCGAACCTGTACCCGACCGAAACGGCGATGGGTACGCTGTACACCCTGCAACCATTGCCGCGCGATGCCGAACGTGCGCGCACACGAGCCTGGACCAAGATCAAGTCCGGGACCTGATACCCGACTCAAAAACGAAGACCCGCGGCGACGCGGGTCTTTTTTTTGCCTGCGATATTTATGTACCACCCGGCACTTTGGGCCGCCCGATACCTTCCACTGATCCCGCGCGGCGCAATCAGCAGCGGCGCGTTCTCAGTCAGGAGACGAGCATGTCCGAAACCGTTGCCCCAAGTGCAGAAGAGGTACTGACCCAGTTGGTCACCGGCCCTTCGATCAGAGAGGTCGCAGCGACCGCGCTGAGCCCTGCGCTCAACGCGCTGTATCCGCTGCTGAAGATTGACCCGACGCTTGCCACGGTCGTCACCCCGACCTGGATCGATACCGGCGACAACGTCGTGCCCGGCCCTGACCTGTTTGAATCGCTCACCGATGTGCTGGTACGACTCGGTTTGTCGGGATCGACGGTGACGCTCCTCGATGGAGAACATTTCCTCACCCTGCAACCGGGCACTGAACCGTTGGCTCAATTGCCGGTGAAAATCGATGCCATCGGGTGCCTGCTCAACGCGCTCGCCCCCCAGCTGTTCATCGCCTATCAGCACCAGCAGCTTGATTACTGGAATCAGGAGACAAGCCCTTCGACGCCGCGCTGGCATTCGCTCGCGCAATCGCTGCAGGACATCTGGAGCCCCGATCCCGCCTCGAACTGGGATGCCGATGAAAAAGCCATGGCCCAGGCCGTGTTCGCTCATCCGGAGCGCGCCACACGGCCACAGGACAAGTACCTGACCAAGGCCTGCCTGATCGACACCGATTGGGTTGAGAGCGGGGTCAGCGAACACCTGCGCGTTCTGGATATCGCCGTGTTCGTGGGCACATTGGGCGAGCGGACCCTGGTGCTGACGCACTCGATTGCCGAAGGGTTCAAGCGTTATGACTCTGTTGCGGCATTGGGTGAAACAGTGTTCGCCCCCCTTGGAACGTCAAGCATCGAGCAAACCCTGCAATGGCGACTGTATGAACCCGAGGGCAACTTCTTTCACCACCAGGCCTGCGCGCTGATTGCGCTCGAGGTCGAAGCCATCGGTGCACTCAGTGCGGTTCAGCACGCTTCTGTCACGAAACGTTCACCACAAATCAGTGCCGCGGCAAAAAGCTTCACTGAATTTGAAGCCCTGCCGTCGTCACGCTTCAGCAAGGTTCAGGGGTTACTGACAGGCTGGCTGAAAAACGCCTTGTCGGCGGACCTCACCCGCTACAGCCGACACTTGATGGACCTGGCGCAGCTGCGGGAACAGGACGCTGGAAAAACCTTCGACGAAGGCATCTCGTCACTGCCGGCGTTTGCGCTGCAAACCTTGCAAGAGCAGATGATCAAGGATCATCCCGCGGCAGCGGACCTGGATCTGCAAGACATTGAAATCAGCATCACCAGCGTCGTTGTGCTGGGCGCTGTCGTGATACCCGGCAAGACGCAAACCACCACGCTGTCGCTGATCGAACTGGCGCTGCAAAACCTGATTGCCGTTCCGCTGGGAAACAAGACGGTGAACTGCAAAAGTGGCGACGCAGTGCCCGTCTGGATGACTCCTGCCTATCTTGAAAAGCTCGTCACGCAGGTCGATATCGGTGGGGTTTACCCGACGCTGATCAAGCAAAAATTGCTTGATGATCCGCAAGAAGCGCAGCGAAGACAGGTGCTCTACACCCGCCATCTGCGTACCCAGCTGCCCTTGCAGGCGCTGCAGCACAAGATGCGCGGCGAGGCGGGTATTGATGAACGTGGTTATCAGTACGTCAATGCCGTCATGCAGGAAAACGCGGCCGACCGCAGGGTGAACGGGCAGGAGATTGTCATTCGACCACTGGCCTTTATGACCGGTGATCACGCTGGCAGCAAAGGCGATGAAGTCGCCAACATGTTCGTCATCGGTCCGCGACTCACCGATAGAGGACCGTGCCTGCTCTACCGACCGTTACTCACCCCCTCGCTGATGCAGTACCCGAGCGAGGCCAATCTGCTGTATGCAATCAAGCACGAAAAACCGCTTCGCCAATCGATCCTGGCCTGGCTCTCCGACGATGTACGCTTCAACTATTCCCAGTACGTGTTTTCCGGTGAGTTGCCTTCGGTCTGGACGCTGACCCAATTGCTGGTCGATCCCACCTCAGCCCTGGGCAAGATGGGCACGGTGACACTCAGTGCAACGGCCCTCGATGACGCGCCGCTGGCGGCGTTGTTCAAAGCCAACGCCAACGCCATGATTACCCTGGCGGACCATCAATCGGTGTCCAATGCACAAGCTCGCTGGGCAACGCTCAAGCAAGGCACATGGATGCTGTTCAATGTCGCGCTGCCCTTCCTCGGTCGCACCGCCGGGGTGGCCGCGTGGATCTGGCAGATCATGGATGACTTGCAGAACATTACCGATGCCGAAGAAAACGACGACAGCTTACTCGCCTGGTCCGCCCTGACCGATCTGCTGTTGACGCTCGGCATGGTATTGGCCCATCGGGCTGCCACTCGCAACAAGCCCGTCTCGCGGTTGCCCGAGAAGGTCGAGCCGCCACCCGTAACACCCGAAAGCAAACCTGACCACACCCTCACGGTCACCCGTCTGCCCGACCTCGATCAACTGCCATCCACCCATGAGACGTCTCTGCACGCAATCGCTGCGCTGCCGTCATCATCCCTGGGTGTCTTGCTTGATGGACTGGCCATCGCCGAACCCAAAGGAATGGCCGCCTCCAGCGAGCCCGGCCCTCACCAACACCTCAGTTCACTCAAGGGAAAGTGGTATGCGAAGGTTGACCAGCGATGGTTCGAGGTCACCTTCAACGACAATGACGATGTGCAGATCATTGACTCTAGCCGGTCACCCGCACGCACGGGGCCCTTGCTGGTCAAGAATGCCAGGGGCGAATGGTTTATCGATACGCGGCTGAGGCTCAAGGCCGGGGGCAAGGAAAAACAACGGCTGGAGCAACAAAACCGGCAACGCCAGGCTGAACTGAAGCAGCAAATGATAGCGTTCGAGCGCCAGACCAAAAGCCGCGAGACAGCACTCAAGGAAGCGGAAAAAAACGCGCAGGCGATTACCGCCACCGACACCCATCGTCGCTTGTACCTTGAAACGCTCGATGCGCAGATGTCATTCCTGAGCACCAACATGGAACAGATGAAAGCCTTCAATGCTCGCGAGGCGATTCCCAATTACCGAAAAGCAATGATCAGCCGCCTGGATTTCCAGCTTTCGCTGCTGCAAAAATGGTTCGTTCACCAGCAGCCGGTTTTCGGCAATCAAATGCGCCTTTCCCTCGATCTTCTCGACCACCCGCCAACGGAAAACACACAGACCGGCCGGCAAACCCATCAACTCACGGGCGAGTTGACCGCCAGCTACATCAACAAAATCGAGACTGCGCATGCGTGCTTCGAGCAACTGAACCTGCTCGGCAAAGAAGCCATCGAAGTGATCCGCGACGTCAAAGCCAACATGCCGTCGTTCGATTTGCTGGACCTCAAACTGTTCCAGATCACACTCGGTCAAGAGTTGTGCCTCGACAACAGCGTTGAACCCGCACCTGAAGCGCGCCAGGCACTGGAGAGCATTGTCGAAAATGCAGGCCTCGCGATTCAGGCTTCACTGGACCTGGCCGCTGACGAAGAGGTGCTGCACTTGCCGGAGCGCATCGATGGACTCAGCGACCTGGTGGAGCAACTCACGATCACTGACCAGCGCATCGTTGATCTGCCCACGGAGTTTCCCGGGCAGTTCCTGCAAATCCCCCTCGACGTGATGCGCCAACGTCTCGAAGTTTTTCAACAGCGCACCGTGAAGCAACTGGCCGGCTTGCTGCGCGAACGCAAGGCACTTGAGCCGCTACCCGGCCCTTCCCGCCTGCCGAGCGCTCCCGCCAAGCGAATCATCAAGACCCGCTACAAAGGTACGGTGGTGGGCCAGCCACGTGTCGACTCCGTGACGCAAGGGTCAGAACTGATCGACGTGACCTCGGCGTTGACCGGCAAAGTCATCTCGACCTTTCACGAAAAGACCCCGGGGGTCTGGGTTGAAAGAGTGCCCCCTGGACCGGCCCCCCTCGACGTTAGCCAACCCGATTTGAGTGCAAGCACGGCTCAAGGCCAGGCATTGCTGGAGGGGTTGGATGCGTTTATTCGTCGAACGCAGGCCCACTCCAAAGGTACGCGACGAATACCTGTGGAAATAGAGGAAATGTTTCATCAGCAGGCTCACCGACTGCAGGACGCCGCCAGCGCAATCGAAGATGCGCTGACCGCCAGTAATTCCACCGAAGGTGGTTCGGGGTCCGCCGTGACGCTGGCCAAGCAACTGAACGACGGGGCCACCAGACTCTATAGTCAGGGACGCTTGACGCGAATCAGCATGACCAAACTACAGCCGCCGACGGCGGAGCGCGTCCGCTGGCTGCAAAGCGAAGGTCAGGTCGATATCGTCAAGACCCCCGGCCGACGCTTGCTCAAAAGCCGTAAAAGAGACTATCTCGAGGAATATGAGGTCCGCGATCACAGCAACCAAAGTGTTCTGTGGTATGCCCACTTCCACTACTCGGAGCCCGCTTCGCCTGCACACACCTTCACCGCGGCACACCTGAAAACAGTGCAACAACGGCTGCTGGGCGGCGCAACCGAGGCCCGCAACGCCAACGACGATCTCCTGGCGATCTCGATCTACCGCAGCGAAATCAGCCCGCAACTGGCGACCACCCTGTTCTTCGCAAAAGTGCCGACCTCGGCATCTGGGTCGTAAGCCTGATCTTGTGCTGAACCCGAGACCCGCATTCGCGGGTCTTTTTCCCCCGCGATATCTATCTACCACCCCCTGTAGGCGATGCCTGATTACTGTCGATGCATCCAGAGGCTTTCCCGGCCTCGTCATTGCGCCGAGGTATCCGCCATGAGCAACAACATTTCTCTGCCTCAACATGACTCGGCCCCTTTGCTGGAAACCAGTGACCTGGTGAGCCTGACCAGCCACGGCCCCACGCTCAGCAACGTGGCTTCGCACCTGCTGCGCCAAGCGATGGAAGCAGCCTGGCCAGAATTGCAGATCGACCCTGAAAACGCCTTCGTCGGCACCCCCCGATGGCTCATGGTGGACGACCATGTCGAGGCGGGCCCAACCGGGTTCGAATCACTGACCCTGGCACTGATGCGCCAGGGCCTGTATGGAACGACGGCCAACTACCTCGAAGGCGAGCATTTCCTCACCCTTGAGCCGGACAGCAAAAACCCGGTTCATCTCGCGGTCTGCATCGAGGACATTGCAAAGATGCTCAATGACCTGGCGTCGATCCTGTTCATCGAGTCTCAAGTACGGCAACTCGAGTTCTGGAATGCCAAGGGGCATGCAATCCCCCGCTGGCAGGAGCTGTCCGACACGCTGCGCAAGGCGTTGAACGTGCAGAAGGTCAAAGGCTGGGACACCGATGAATGCGCGATGGCCCGGGAAGTGTTCAACGCCCCGGACAAAACCACCCGTAAAAATGTAAACAGAGAATTTTCCGCCATTCAGGCGTGCCTTCTCGATATCGATACCGTCGAGAATGACATCACCCAACATCTGTTGATCGGCGGTGCGCTGGTGCTCAAGGCCACATTTCGCAAGCGCCCTTTGCTGGTGATGTACACCATCGAGCGCGCGTATGAGTCGTTCAGTTCAATGGAAGAATTGGGTAACTCGCTTCCCGCACGCCTGGCAGAACAACGGTCAGGACGCGATCTGACGTGGCGGTTTTACGAGCCGGAAGGCAACATCTTCGACCACATGGCGTGGGCGTTGGTCTCCTCGCAAATGGATGCCATTGACTCCTTGCGGTTTATTGAGGCCCCGGCAGATGAAGCCGAACCCGAAACCGGACTCGACCCCAACGAAAAAGCACGATTCCTGCAATTGAACAGCGCAATTCCCGACTGGTTGCGCAGCGCCGCCTCCCAGGACATTCAAGATTACGGCCGTTACATCAGTGCACTGGGCAAGTTGTACCGTCAACCGGACAGCCAATTGGCCAACACCGAGATCCCGTCCGTCACCGACTATGCCCAGCGGCTGATGCGTGAAGCGATCATCGCGGATCCACGGGCGGTCGGTGCCGCGAATCTTGCACTGGATGATCTGCGGATCAAAATCACCCACAGTTTTACCGCCGACAATTTCACCCTCCCCAACCCCTTCGACCAACGCATTGAAACGCTGGCCGACTTCGCGCTGGAGAACCAGGCGCCCTACATGGCGACCGTATTTTTCAAGGGCGGGGAGACCGTTCCGGATTGGCTGACCGTTGAATTTCTCACCACCGTGTCAGCGCGAGTGGACATCGGCAAGGCTTACCCCGAACTGATCAAACCCACGTTGCTGGAGGACCCGATCGCCTCCCGACGCCAGGAAAACTTCTATCGCGATCAATTACGCATTTTGCTGCCACTGCAGGCATTAGAAGCCAGATTCAAGCCTGAAACCGGTGTGGACGAACGCGGATACCGCTACGTCTGCGAGCTGCTCGATCCCGAGGTCGCCACCAGTACCGTCGCCCTCTACCCGCTCACAATGACGCCGCAACATCGCTTGGTCAGCAGCAGCGACACCGTGGACAACATGTTCATCATAAGCCCACGAAATGCACACAGCGGGCCTTGCCTGCTCTATCGGCCAATGCTCGATGCACCTCTGCTGCAATTCCCCTCAAGGCAAAACCTTTTATATGCGCTGCACCAACCCGGTGACCTCAGGGATACGGTGCTGGCGTGGTTGCCCGACAAACACCTGAGCTTTGAATATGCCCAGTCTGTATTTCCCACCGGACTGCCCTCGCCGTGGCTGATCGCGGAACAGATCGTCAATCCATTGCAGCGCGCAGACAAGTTCGGGCGTGTGGTTTTCGAAAGCGTCGAGGTCACCGGCGACATTCTGTCTGCGCTGTTCAAAAGCAATGCGCGGATGCTGGTCAACCTCGCCGACCGACAATCGCGATCCAACGCCGAACGACGCTGGAGTGTGTTGAAGGACAGCGGCTGGGCGCTCTTCAACGTCGCTTCGAATGTTCTTAGCGGTGCGGTCGGCACAGCCGTCTGGGTCTGGCAAACCATCAACCAGATTCAACAGGCACTCGACGCCCATGACCAGGATGACCGCTTCATCGAATGGACGTCGGTGTCGGACATTCTGCTGGCGATCGGCATTATTCTCAGCCATCACGCCGTGATGCGACGCAGGAGGCTTTCGAGCAAGCCCCGGATCGAACAGGTGCCGAAGCGAAAATCGCCAGAACCCCATGAGGCCGTCGCCGTCACGCTCAATCCCGTCCCGCTGCCTCCGGACCTTCCACCCAGTCACCTTTCCTCCCTGGAGCTGGCCGGCTCGGTTCCACGCCGAACACCGACCGCTCTGGGCGCTTACCTGGACACGCTCACAGTCACGGCTCCGGATATTGCCAGCGCCAACGTGACGAAAGTTAAAGAAGCCCCTCCGCATTTTTACCAACATAACTTCCGCAACTACGCACAGGTGGGTGATCGGTGGTTTTACGTCGACGTCAAAGGCGACGATGAAATCCATATCGTTTACCCGGATCAGCCGGAACGAAACGGTCCGATGCTGAGGGATAACGGCCACGGGCAATGGGTGCTCGACCTGCGTCTGCGGTTGCGAGGCGGGGCCGGAAATGCGGTCAGCCGCCATCAGGAAGCAGCTGACGAACAGCGCAAAGACACGTTGGGGGAGATCCTGAGCGCCTTCAAAAGCCAGGAAAACACCAAGGAAACCGAGCTGAAAACGTTACATGACGGCATCACGCAGGCCAACGCCGGAAACTACGATCAGCGGACGACGATGTACATGGAAAAACTGGATAAAACGATCGACGAGTATCGCCAGGCACTCGAACAACTACGCGAATGGCGCACCCTCGGGGGGACGGAAAACTACCGGGAAGACTTGCTTCGCATGAGCGTGGTGCTGGAGAAGAATCTGTCCTTGTGGTTTGTGCTGAAACGATCCGAATACAGTCAGGCCACCCGTGTCCTGACCCAAGGCAACGAAAACGAACCCGTTGCCAGGCAATCGCTCGTCGACAATGTGCAGAAAGCATCGGACATCGGTGAGGAGATGATTGAAAGGCTGACCCTGTTTTCGTCGACACTCGAGGACATGCACGTAGCGGGACGCCCTGGCATTGAGCGCGCCATGCAAATCAGAAAACTCGCGCCTGCCTTTACCGTGCTGGATATCAAGGCCAACGAGATCGGCATGTCGCAGGAGCTGTGCCTCAATGAACAGGCCAGCCCCCTGATGCAGCAGGCTCGAGCCGCGGTGGGGCATATTGCAATGAGCGCCGCGAAGGCCGCGATTCACATGGCGGATCTGATGAAAGGCGAAGGCGAACATTCCGATGTGCAGGCGCAAATCGAGGAATTGAACAGTCTCGTGGAGACATTTGCCGACGCTGATCAGCGCATTCAGGAATTGCCTGGCACGTACCCTGGACTGGTCAAACAAACCAGGCTCGATCATGTGCAATCGCTCATCGACGAATTCGCGCAGCTCGCACAAAACCGGTTACAGGCGTTGCTGCCCGAGCCGGAATCCTTGCCCACGCAACCTGTTGTACAACGAATGCAACCGAGTTCGTCACGACAACTGATCAAAGTACGCAAGACCCGGCCCCGCGATCCCGATAAAAACGAACCGGAAAAAACCACGGAAGATCCGCTCAGGTCGTTTACCCCCGCCGTTTATCAGCAACCCGCTCCAGTGCTGGATGACGCCGGAACGATCGAGGCCGGCATCGAGCTGAACCTGGACACGGCCCCATTCATCGAACGCACCCGTAAGGACGCGTTGCGCCCAAGGCGCATCCCGGCCGATCTTCAGGATGTGTTCGATCAGCAGGCCTTGAAACTTGAGCAAGCGGCCAGCAGCGTCGATCAAGCCGTGATCAACGGCAGGAAAGACAACGCATTCTCTTTTCCGGTTGCCACGCTGAGCCGCGAGTTACGTGATGGGGCCAGTCGTCTGCGCAAAGAAGGTGTGACCGTTCGCGCCGATCTTTACACCCGGCGCAAACCGACCCAGAGCACTTTCAAATGGATGCATGAAAACGGCCAGCTCGACCTCAGTCGCGACAGACGAGGGCGTATCCAGACCCGAGGGCTCGGCGACTATTTCCAGGAGTACCGGATTGTCGACAAGACCCGCAATCAGCCGTTGTGGGTAGCGCATTTCCATTACGAGACGCTGTCGAGTCCGGCGAATGCACCCACCGCGGCCCATTTGAAAGTTTCAGATGACTACCTGAAAACGCTGCCGCTGGACCAGCAACAAGCGTTGACCACCTTCGAACCCATCGATGGGGTGTTCAGAAAGTTAGAGGATCCTGCGCTACGAAAACTGTTCCTGGACCTGGAACCCCAGGCAAACACCGCAGCAGCCAGCTAAGGACGCCAGACCTGTTCCAGCCGCCCGAGCGCGGCGCTGATGGCCGCCTCGGGCACCGCCGCGAAACCGAGGACCAGACCCGCGCGCTGGTCCATAGGTGTTGTCGAATCCGGCAGCCAATAGCCGCTCAGGGCATTGATCTCGACGTCGACGCTCGCCGCCTGTTCCACCAGCTCGCGCTCGCGGGCCTGTGAGTCGACCGCCACCGTCAGATGCAGTCCTGCCGCGACACTCGGCAGACTGCCGATGCCGGGAATGTTCTGCGGCCAACTGGCCAGTACGGTATTACGCCGACTCAGGGCCGCCCGGCGCATGCGGCGAATATGCCGCTGGAAATGCCCGGAGGCCATGAACTCGGCCATGACCACTTGGGTACTGACCTCGGAATGCCGGACGTCCACCGCCCGCCGTTGCGAGAACGCCTGAACCAGCGTTGGCGGCAACACCAGGTAACCCAGGCGCAGCGCCGGGAAGGCGACTTTGCCAAACGTCCCGACGTACAAAACCCGCCCCTGTCGGTCGAGTGCCGCCAACGGCGCCAATGGCGCGCCGCTGTAACGGTATTCGCCATCGTAGTCATCCTCGACAATCCAGCCCTGAGTGCGCTCGGCCCAGGCCAGCAATTCCAGACGTCGCGCCAGGCTCATCACCACCCCGGTCGGGTATTGATGCGACGGCGTGACATACGCCAGGCGACACGCCTCGATCGCTGCCAATTCGCGGCAATTAATCCCCTCGCTGTCCACCGCCACCCCGTGCAGTCGCGCACCCGCCACGGCGAACGCATGACCCGCCGCCCGATACCCCGGATTCTCGATCGCCACCCCATCGCCGGGCTCTACCAACAGCTGTGCACAAAGGCTAATCCCCTGCTGCGCGCCACTGGTGATCACTATTTGCTCAGCCGAACACTGCATGCCGCGTGAACTGCGCAAATACGCGGCAATCATTCCACGTAGACGCTCATCACCCGCCGGATCGCCATAACACAGCTGCTGTAAATCCGGTTTACGCCAGAAAGCCGCATTCAGCTTGGCCCAGACCTCGAAAGGAAACAGATCAAATGCCGGGACACCTACCCGAAATGCACGCGGCGGCCCACTCGGCGGCAGGGCCAAATGGTTCTTTTCAACGCGCCCCAACGCACCGCTGTGGATAACTTTACTGGATGAAACCACAGGTAAATCCAGCCAGTTTGTGGATAAGGCTGTGGGTAACCCTGTTGACAACCCTGTGGATACTTTTGTGGATAATTTTTTGGCAGGGATCGAGGCCTGGGGCAGTTGAGCAACGTAAGTCCCGTCACCCACACGCCCTTCGATAAAGCCTTCGGCATAGAGCTGATCGTAGGCTCGCACCACGCTGTTGCGAGAAATCGCCAGTGCCGCTGCCAGATCGCGACTGGCCGGTAATCGCGTGCCGCTGGCCAGTCGTCCGTCCAGCACGCGCACGCGCAAGGCTTGGTAGAGCTGACGACTCAGGCCCTGACGGCGATCCAGTTCGATACCGGCAGGGTTGAACGACAAGGAAAGCGGCGCATCGGTCATGGCAATGGACCTGTGAAATTGGTCATTAATGGCTCTTACAACAGACCAATAGCCTGCCTAGGATGGAGGCATTCGCCAAGGGATATTTCCATGTACAACCCCAGCAGCTTTGCCATCAAAGATTTGGATGACCTGCGCCAGCAGCTCCTCGTCACCCGCCTCGCCATGGTGGTTACCCACGGCGATCAAGGCCTGCAAGCCAGCCATCTGCCGCTGCTGTTCAAACCTGACGAAGGCCCGAATGGCACCCTCTACGGCCACTTCGCCCGGGCCAATCCGCAGTGGAAGGAATTGCAGAGCGGCGCTGAAGCGCTGGTGATCTTTGCCGGTGCCGACGCTTACGTCAGCCCGGGGTTTTATCCGAGCAAAGCCGAGCACGGCAAAGTCGTGCCGACCTGGAACTACGTCGCGGTACACGCTTACGGCACCGCCGACGTGTTCACCGATGCCGAGCGCTTGCTCAACCTGGTCAGCGCGTTGACTGATCGTCACGAAGCCGGCCGAGCCCTGCCTTGGAAGGTCGCCGATGCTCCCGCTGATTACATCGACGGCATGCTCAAGGCGATCGTCGGGTTTGCCCTGCCGATCCAGCGCCTGGAAGGCAAACGCAAACTCAGCCAGAACCGCAGCGCCGAAGACATCGCCGGTGTGCGCGAGGGGCTTGTCTCCAGCCCCGATGTGCACGATCAGGCCCTCGCCCACTTGATGCGTTAAGGACATGAACATGAGTCAGATTGAAATCCGCCCGGTCAGCGCCGACGATCACGCCGCCTGGCTGCCGCTGTGGCAAGCCTACCTGCGCTTCTACAACACCGAATTGCCCGAGGCGGTCACTGACAGCACCTGGCAACGCATGCTCGACCCGACTGAAACGACGCATTCGGCGTTGGCGTGGAGCGATGGCAAAGCGGTCGGCATGGTGAACTTCATTTACCATCGCTCGAACTGGAGCATCGAAAATTCCTGCTACCTTCAAGACCTGCTGGTAACGCCAGACACCCGCGGCACCGGCGTTGGCCGCAAACTGATCGAGTTCGTCTACGCCACCGCCAAAGCGGACGGTTGCTGCAAAGTCCACTGGCTGACCCACGAAACCAACGCCACCGCGATCCAGCTCTACGAGCGCATCGCCGAACGCCCCGGTTACATCCAGTTTCGCAAAGCCCTTTAAGGTTCAAGGAGAACAACATGTCGACATCACTCGCGGACTGGAAAGGCGTCCCGGCGCCCACCGTTCAAACCCTCGAAGGACGCTTCATTCGCCTGGAAAAACTCGACCCGGCCCGTCATGCCGAGGGTCTGTTCAAGGCCTTGCAAGGCCCCGGCGCCGACCCGAAACTCTGGGACTATTTGCCGTACGGGCCTTTCCCGGAACGTAGCGCGTTCAACGATTGGCTGAACAACCATGCGGCCAATAGCGATCCGTATTTCTTCAGCGTGATCGACCGTGCCAGCGGTGATGTACAGGGCCTCCTGAGTCTGATGTCGATCGTCCCGGCCCAAGGTCGCATCGAAATCGGCCACGTCACCTTCGGCGCACCGATGCAGCGTTCGCCGAAAAGCACCGAGGCCGTTTACTTGCTGGCCAAGGAATCCTTTGCCCTGGGCTACCGGCGCCTGGAGTGGAAATGCAATAACGGCAACGCCCGCTCCAAATACGCGGCCGAGCGTCTGGGCTTCAGTTTTGAGGGGGTGTTCCGTCAGCACATGGTGGTGAAGGGACAGAACCGCGATACCGCGTGGTATTCGATTCTGGACTCGGAATGGCCGGCGATTGGCGCGGGGTTTGAGCGCTGGTTGAGCGATGAGAATCAGACGGGGTCGGGGCAGGTGAAAACGCTTGCCGAGTGCCGCGGGTAAGCGCTGACGATTTGTGGCGAGGGAGCTTGCTGCCTTGCCACAAATTGCGTGTACGCCTGAACCAAAAACCCTAAATTTGCATTTAATTGCCTACAGATGTCTCCATCTCCCGAAAAAACGCAAAAGAATGCATTTGTCACCAGACATCATTCTGTAAAAACCATCCGCTATACAACACAGCCCGCTTATAACAAAAAGGCTGTCCCCTCATGCCCTTCTCGCCCCAGCGCCTCGCGTTCAGCATCGCTTTGCTGATCAGCACCGACACCCTCGCCGTCCCCTTCAAAAACGTGCAGATCGACACGCCCACCACGACAGCGCAAACGCTGGGCGGCAGCGACACGTTGAAGATTTCGGCGCCGGGCAGCATCACCAACGCTGGCAAGACGGTGAGCCTGAAGGACGGCACCAGCGGCGTCGGCGTGGTGATCGATAACGCAGGCAAGATTATTTCCACCGGCGGCCGGGCGATCGACAGCAGCGGCGATCTGACGCAAGCGCGCAACTACAGCATTTACAACCGCGCTGGCGGGCAAATCCTTGGCTTCAACGACGCGCTGCGCATCGACAGCAACTTCGCCAGCGGCAGTCTGTTGATCGACAACAGCGGCATCATCCGCTCCTCCACCGGGCAAGGGCTGGATCTGGATGCGTTGCGCAGCGCGGGCATCAAAACGACGATCATCAACCGCGCGGGCGGGTTGATTCGCGGGGATGCCAGCGACGGTATGAAGACCGGCGCCAACGCGACGATTACCAACTACGGCGAGATTTCCACCGGCGACTCGCACACTGCTGACGAGAAATTCGACGGTATCGATATCGACACTGCAACCGGCGTGACAGTGACCAACTACGGCAGCATTTCCGGTGGCCGTCACGGCATCACCACCGACCTCGGCGCCACGCTCCTCAACTACGGGACAGTCACCGGTCGCAACGGCTCGGGGTATGGCTCCGATGGCGACGGCACAGTGATCAACCACGGCACCATCACCGGCGCTTACTCGGGCCTGCAACCGAACGGTGACGGCGATGGCGTGGACATCGACAAACTCGCGCACATCGAAAACTACGGCACCGTTCAAGGTGTCGGCGCGGGCGGTGTGGACAAGGGTGGTTTCGCCAACGGCAGTGAAGGCATCGCCTTGGGCGGCGGTTATGTATTGAACGCCAACGGCGCGCTGATCAGCGGCGCCAACAGCGCGATTCTGGTGGACGATGGCAGCGGCGGTTCGGGCGTGGCGGCAACCACGCTGGAAAACTTCGGCACGATTCAAGGCCTCGATGGGTTCGGCGTGAAATTTGTCGGCGAGTTCAATGACAGCGTGATCAACGGCGGCACGATCAGCGGCAGCAACGGCCTGGCGCTGGACCTGGGCGGCGGCAACGACAGCCTGACTTTGCGCAATGGCAGCCGTTTTGTCGGTGGGGTCGACGGCGGCAGCGGTTACGACCGCGTGCTGATGGACGATGCGCGGGGAGGCAGCTTCGGCTCGAGCCGCAACTTCGAATGGCTGGAGGTCAAGCAAGGTGCCTGGACCTTGACCGGCACCGGTGATTTCAGCGACGGCGGCGCTATACGCAACGGCGCCACGCTGATCAACCAGGGCGTAATCGCCGGGACCGTGACCGTCGATGCAGGCGGTGTGTATGCCGGCGGCGGTTCGGTGGGTAATTTGCAGGTCAACGGGACCTTGCGCACCAATACCCAACTCGGCATTGCGACCATCACCCATGACCTGACCATGGGCAGTGGCTCCACCCTGGCTTATGGCGTCAACGCAGAGGGTAGCAGCGCGCCGATCAAGGTCGGTGGCGTGGCCACTCTGAATGGCGCCACCCTGGCAGTGAATCCCGGCAGCGGCACGTATCCGTGGCAAAGCCGATACACCGTGCTGCAAGCCGCAAGCATCAGCGGCAGCTTCGGCAAGATCACCAGCGACTACGCGTTCCTCACGCCAACGCTCGCTTACACGCCGACCCAGATCGACCTGACCTACACCCGCAACGATGTCGCCTTCAACGAATTCGCGGTGACCAACAACAGCAGCAACGCCGCCAACAGCCTGGCGTCGATGGGCAACAACAACGCGCTCTACAACGCCTTGCTCAACACCACCAACGCCACGGCTGGCAACGCGATCGAGCAACTGTCCGGCGCCAGCAACGCCAACCTGACCAGCGCGACGCTCGGAGCCAGCAGCCAGATCGGCAGCAGCATGCTGTCGGCGATGCAACAAATGGGCGGCGGTTCGGGATTGCTGGTCGGCCTCGATCAAGGTGACACCCCGGTACTGGCCGCCAACGGTGTACCGCTCGAAGCCCGCAACCTCAATGATCCCAACGCCCAGGGTCGGCTGTGGCTGCAAGCCATTGGCGGTTACGGCAAGCTCGATGGCGAGCATGGCAGCAGCGGTTTGGAGCAACGCACCAAAGGCAGCGTGCTCGGGGTCGATTGGGCGCTCAATCCGCACTGGCGCCTGGGGGTGCTTGGCGGTTACTCGAAGACAGATCTTGACGCCACGGGTGTCGATGGCAATGTCGAAAGCTGGCACGCCGGCGTCTATGCATCACGTCAAAGCGGCCCGTTCGCCTTGCGCCTCGGTGCGGCGTACAGCGGTCACCAGGGTGAAAGCAAACGCACCGTTGCCTTCAACGGCTTCAGCGACCGACCGAAAGGCGATTACGA
Organism: Pseudomonas sp. S2_B07; assembly: GCF_054668435.1. NCBI lineage: Bacteria > Pseudomonadati > Pseudomonadota > Gammaproteobacteria > Pseudomonadales > Pseudomonadaceae > Pseudomonas > Pseudomonas sp. S2_B07. Next base: position 3,679,397 of record NZ_CP162769.1, on the reverse strand, counting down.
CGCCGATAGCCAACAGGCCTTCGCCGAGTTCGGCTATGCAATGGGCAGCGGCCGTCTCAGCGCCGAACCCTTCGCCAGTCTTGGCTACCAGCGTTATCACCGCGACAGCTATCAGGAAAAAGGCGGTTCTGCCGCGCTTCAAGTCGACGAACAAACCCAAGACAACTTCAACAGCACTTTTGGCCTGCGCCTGGCGCATCTGAATACTCTGGACAATGGCATGAGCCTGACCCCACGCATGACCGCCGGCTGGAAGCACACCTATGGCGATGTCAGCAGTTCGACACGTCAGGCGTTTGTGGTAGGTGGCACGGCGTTCAGTGTGGATGGCAGCTCGCTGGATCGAGACAGCCTGGTGCTGGAGGCTGGTTTGGATCTGGGCATTTCGGCTCGCCACTCGGTGGGCATCGGCTATAGCGGCGAGATCGGCAACAACAGCCGTAACCACGGGTTGATCGGACAATGGCAGATGAGTTTCTGAGAGGGTGTTGCGGGAAGCGTCTCGATTTATCGTAGGAAAAGGTCATCGGTCCCAAGCGTTAAAAACCGCTGCGTCCCACCAGCGGCGGATTTTCTGCATCGAGCTTCTGACGCCACCTGCAAACCCTCCGGAACGGGCTGACATCGGTATCGAAGCGCTCTCCTTAGAGTTTGGTCTCCTTTCAATTGAGGCCAAATTCAATGTCTGTTCAACACAAATACCGACCACATCATCTGGCGCTAGCCATTGCGCTTGCGTTGGGTTGCACTGAAATTTTTGCCCAACAAAGTCCTGCCGAAAGCACTCTCCCTGCGCTTGAAACGCCAGATCAGGTCTTGGCAGCGCTCGATGCATTCATCAAAGACCCTGACACCAAAAAGACCACTATCGGTAACGCAGAGGACGGTATCAATCGAACGTTCAGCGATGACAATGATCTGGTCACTTTATCCCGTCGCGGGAGTATCACCGGATGGGTTGACGGTGGTGGTGGCACCAATTTTCTACAACTCGATACAGCGAGCGGTGGCACGTTAGGCGACAGCCGCAATTTCGACGGCCTGGAGCTCAAACGAAGCACCTGGATCTTGAACGGTTCCAGTGGTGATTTCACCGCAGGTGCCTTGGTACGCCCCAAAGCAACACTGGTAAACGAGAGTGACATCCGGGGAGGTGCGTTGACCCAGGGTACTCTCGTCAATAACGGCAGGATTGGCGGCGGGGTGACGGTGCTATCAGGTGGCACCCTGAGTAACTCTGGGGCGATCGAAGGCGACGTGTTTATTCACGAGAAAGGGGCTTTTGCGGGTAGAGGTCGCACGGGTTCGCTGGAGGTAAACGGAAAATTTTCGGTGGGCGAATCCCACGGCGCGCCAAAAGTTAAGGGTGACCTGAAGCTTTCCAATACTGCCGAACTGCTCTACGAGGTCAGCGCCGATCGCAAAAGTGAAACGATATTAGTCGATGGCACCGCCATTCTCGGTGGCGCCACACTGAACATTGTTGCAGCGCCCGGTAACTACCCGTTAGTCAGCGAAAACAGCATTCTTGTGGCCAATAACGTCGAAGGCAAATTTGGCAACGTGATCAACAACCTTGCCTTTTTGGAACCCGATGTCCAATACAGTGAGAGAACAGTCGACCTGGTCTTGATTCGAAACGATGTGCCTATCGAGAGCGTCGCGGACTCAGAAAACGGACGGCAATTTGGAGGAAGTCTTGAGGAGCCAAGGGGCGTTGAACCAACTCAGACCTCACCGGACGATACCGCCCCAATTGCTGCGCCCCTGAATCCCGCCGAGAACATCGGTACCCCCGTCACCGCCTCAACCTCACAAGCGACAACTCCCGGCGCCGCAGCACCTTCGCCATCGCACACTGCAAATGCCGCAGTCGTGGCGCTGCTGGGTAGCGATAAAACAACCGCAGCTCAGGCCATTGAACAACTCGCCGGCGGCAGTACCGCCAACCTCGCCAAGGCAACGCTCGCCAGCGCCAGCCCGGTGGGCACTGCCGTGCTCTCGGCCATGCGCCAACCGGGCAGCACCAGCACCGACAACAAAGGCAGCAACCGCAGGAACGCACCAAGCCTGGCAGCGGGTAGCGAAGACAATGGCCGGGTCTGGCTTCAAGCGTTAGGGCATGGCGGCACACTGGACCGTGACTTTGAGCCACTGAAACACTCCACCCAAGGCTTGGTCCTGGGCGCCGATTGGGGCATCGATGATGAATGGCGTATCGGTGTGATGGGCGGTAAAGCCGAAACACGCCTCGACAGTCGCGACCTCGATGGCGGTCTCGACAGCTGGTATCTGGGCGCCTACGCCCTGCGCCAGAACGGCCCCATGTCGCTGCGAGTGGGCGCGACCTATGGCAATCACGACGGCAACACCAAGCGCCGGGTGGCCTTCAATGGTTTCAGCGATCGCCCTGAAGGTCGTTACGACGCCAACACCCAACAAGCCTTCGCTGAAGTGGGTTACAACCTGGGGCGAGCCAATGTCAGCATCGAACCGTTCGCCAGCCTTGGCTACGAACGCTATCAGCGTGACACCTACACGGAAAAAGGTGGTGCAGCGGCGTTGAAAGTTCACGGCCAGACCCAGAACAACCTGAGCAGCACGTTCGGTCTGCGCGCAGCGAAAACCAATGCGCTGGACAACGGCATGCAACTGACGCCGCGATTCAGTGCCAGTTGGAAACACACCTACGGTGATGTCACCAGCGACACTCGCCAACAACTGGCAACGGGCGGTCGAAACTACACCGTTTCCGGTGCGCTGCTGGACCGTAACAACCTGAGCGTCGATGCAGGGCTGGACCTGGGATTGTCAGCCAGACATACCTTGGGCGTCAGTCTTAACGGGGACGTCGGCACGGAAAGCCGGAGTCATGGCGTCACCGGCCAATGGCGGATGAATTTCTAATCGTCACAAATACGCGGCAAAAAAAAGGGGAGCACATGCCCCCCCGAGGTTTAAAGCGTTGTATCGAGGCTGTTAAATCAGCCTTCGATCTCGATCAGGATTTCGCCCGGATTCACCCGATCGCCCTTGGCCACGTGGATGGCGGTGACTTTGCCAGCGATGGCCGATTGGACTTCGGTTTCCATCTTCATCGCTTCGGTGATCAGCACGGCTTGCCCTGCTTTCACAGTGTCGCCTTCCTTGACCAGCACATCGACGATGTTGCCCGGCATGGTGGTGCTGACGTGGCCTTGCGCGGTGGCTTGCTTGCGCTTGCTGCTGCCGCCGCTGACGAATTCGTTGAGCGGTTCGAACACCACTTCTTCCGGCATGCCGTCGATGGACAGGTAGAAGTGACGCTTGCCTTCGGCCTTGACGCCGACACCGGTGATGTCGACGCGGTAGGTTTCGCCGTGGACGTCGATGACGAACTCGGTCGGCACGCCTTCGCCACCGACCGAGGCCACGCCGCCGGCTTCGGGAATCGGCAGGAGTACTTCAGGTGTCAGGGTGCCGGCAGCGCGTTCTTCGAGGAACTTGCGGCCGATATCCGGGAACATCGCATAGGTCAGCACGTCTTCTTCGGACTTGGCCACGGCGCCAATTTCAGCACGCAGTTTGGACATTTCCGGTTTGAGCAGATCGGCTGGACGCACGTCGATCACTTCTTCGCTGCCAATGGCCTGGCGACGCAGTTGTTCGTTCACGGTGCCCGGCGCCTTGCCGTAGCCGCCCTGCAGGTAAAGTTTCACTTCGTTGGTGATGGTCTTGTAGCGCTCGCCAGCCAACACGTTGAAGAACGCCTGGGTGCCAACGATTTGCGAGGTCGGGGTTACCAGCGGCGGGAAGCCGAGGTCTTCGCGAACGCGCGGGATTTCAGCGAGCACTTCGCTCATGCGATTCAGCGCGCCCTGCTCTTTCAACTGGTTGGCCAGGTTGGAAATCATCCCGCCCGGTACCTGGTTGACTTGGACACGGGTGTCGACGGCGGTGAATTCGCTTTCGAACTGGTGGTACTTCTTGCGCACGGCGTAGAAGTACAGGCCGATCTCTTGCAGCAGTTCCAGGTTCAGGCCGGTGTCGAATTCGGTGCCTTTAAGGGCGGCGACCATCGATTCGGTGCCTGGGTGGCTAGTGCCGGATGCGAAGCTGGAGATCGCGGTGTCGATGTGATCGGCGCCGTTTTCGATAGCCTTCAGTTGGCACATGGTGGCCATGCCAGAGGTATCGTGCGAGTGAATGAACACTGGCAGCGACTGCTCGGATTTCAACGCCTTGACCAGTTCGCCCGTGGCGTATGGCGTCAGCAGGCCGGCCATGTCCTTGATCGCCACCGAGTCGCAACCCATGGCTTCCATTTGTCGGGCTTGCGCCACGAAAGCGTCGATGGTGTGCACCGGGCTGGTGGTGTAAGCGATGGTGCCTTGAGCGTGTTTGCCGGCTGCTTTTACTGCCTCGATGGCCGTGCGCAGGTTACGCACGTCGTTCATGGCGTCGAAGATGCGGAACACATCGATGCCGTTGACCGCGGCCTTGGCGACGAAAGCTTTGACCACGTCGTCGCTGTAATGGCGGTAGCCCAGCAAGTTCTGGCCGCGCAGGAGCATTTGCAGGCGTGTGTTAGGCAGCGCCGCGCGCAGTTGGCGCAGACGCTCCCACGGATCTTCCTTGAGGAAACGTACACAGGCGTCGAACGTCGCGCCGCCCCAGCATTCCAGCGACCAGTAGCCGACTTTGTCGAGCTTGTCGCAGATCGGCAGCATGTCTTCGGTGCGCATGCGGGTAGCGAGCAGCGATTGATGGGCGTCGCGCAGGATGGTGTCGGTTACGTGAATCTTCTTGGTCATTGTTATATTCCTCACAGGCCTGCGTGGGCGGCGATGGCGGCAGCGATGGCCAGGGCCAGCTCTTCGGGTTTGCGCTTGATCGAGTAGTTGGTCAGTTCAGGGTGGCTTTCAACGAAGCTGGTGTTGAACTGGCCGCTACGGAATTCCGGGTTACGCAGGATTTCCTGGTAGTACGCGGCGGTGGTCTTGACCCCTTGCAGACGCATGTCATCGAGGGCGCGCAAGCCACGGTCCATCGCCTCTTCCCAGGTCAGCGCCCACACCACCAGTTTCAGGCACATCGAATCGTAGAACGGTGGAATGGTGTAACCGGTGTAGATCGCCGTGTCGGTCCGCACGCCGGGACCGCCGGGCGCGTAGTAACGGGTGATCTTGCCGAAGCTCGGCAGGAAGTTGTTTTTCGGGTCTTCGGCGTTGATCCGGAACTGCAACGCGAAACCGCGGTGCTGGATGTCTTCCTGTTTCACCGAGAGCGGCAGGCCGGACGCGATGCGGATCTGCTCACGCACGATGTCGATGCCGGTGATTTCTTCGGTGATGGTGTGTTCCACCTGCACCCGGGTGTTCATCTCCATGAAGTACACCTCGCCCTCGGCGAGCAGGAACTCCACGGTGCCGGCGTTCTCGTAACCCACGGCCTTGGCTGCACGCACCGACAGGTCGCCGATGTAGGCGCGCTGTTCAGGGGTCAGTTGCGGGCTCGGGGCGATCTCGATCAGTTTCTGGTTGCGGCGCTGGATCGAGCAATCACGCTCGAACAGGTGCACCACGTTGCCAAAGCTGTCGCCGAGAATCTGCGCTTCGATGTGCTTTGGATTGACGATGCACTTTTCCAGGAACACTTCCGCCGAACCGAATGCCTTGGTGGCTTCCGAGATCACGCGAGGGAAAGCCTGTTCGAGTTCTGCGCGGCTGTCGCAGCGACGGATACCACGACCACCACCACCGGAGGTTGCCTTGAGCATCACCGGGTAACCAATGCGGTCGCCTTCGAGCAAGGCTTCGGCGATGTCCGCGACGTTGCCTTCGGTGCCCGGCGTGACCGGCACGCCGGCCTTGATCATGCTGCGGCGGGCTTCAGTCTTGTCGCCCATGCGGCGAATGACTTCAGCCGATGGACCAATGAACTTGATGCCGCGCTCTGCGCAGATATCAGCCAGTTCAGCGTTTTCCGAGAGGAATCCGTAGCCGGGATGCAACGCATCACAACCGGTTTCCACGGCCAGGTTCACCAGTTTTCGCGCATTCAGGTAACCGGCCAGTGGCTCGGCACCAATGCTGTGGGCCTCGTCCGCGCGCTTCACATGCAAGGCATGACGGTCGGCGTCGGAATAGATCGCGACCGAGCGAATGCCCATCTCGGCGCAGGCACGCACGATTCGTACGGCAATCTCACCACGGTTGGCGATCAGGATCTTTTTTATCACTTTTGGAGGTTCCCTTGAGCCGGTGGTAACCACGACCTGCTAGACCAGGTCGACGCGTGACCAAATGTTTCAATTCAGTCGCAGGCCCACACTAGCCCTCGTAAGGGATTAACAAAAATGAATAATTATTGGGTTAGGCATAAGTAAAGACTTATAGTCGTGGCATCAGCCCGTGCCGAGAGCGACCAGATAATGCGTAAGTCATTGATGCGTATGACATTGCGTCAATTGCAGATTTTCAATGAAGTCTGTGATTTGCGGTCCTACAGTCGGGCAGCCGACGAAATGTCGCTCACACAACCGGCCGTCAGCCTACAGATCAGGCAACTTGAAGAGCTGATTGGTCAGCCCTTGTTCGATTACGTCGGCAAAAAACTCTACATGACTGAGGCCGCCGAAGCACTCCAGCGCGCCAGCCGGGATATTTTCGGGCGCCTGGAAAACCTCGACATGCAGCTTTCGGACATGCAGGGCTCTCTGCAAGGACAGCTGAAACTGGCGGTGGAGTCCAGCGCCAAGTATTTCGTGCCGCACCTGTTTGCCGCGTTCAAGCGCCAGCATCCCGAGGTCAATCTGCAACTGACGGTCGTCAATCGGGGCCAAGTGATTCGTCGTCTGTCCGATAACCGCGATGACCTGGTGATCATGTCGATGGTGCCGCAAGACATGGGGCTGGAATTCCTGCCGTTCCTCAACAACCCGATTGTCGCGGTTGCACCACCGGATCATCCGCTGTGCCACATGGGGCCACTGCGCCTGCAAGACCTTGAGCCCTACACCCTGCTGATGCGCGAATCCGGTTCCGGGACGCGACTGGCGTGCGAAGAGTATTTCAAGGAGACGCGTGTGCACTTCAACCAGACCCAGGAGGTCTCATCAGCCGAAGCCCAGCGTGAATGTGTACTGGCGGGTCTGGGCGTAGCGCTGTTGACGCGTCACGCCCTGAACCTTGAGTTGGCGACCGGCGGCTTGATTGAATTGCCGGTCGAAGAGTTGCCGCTCTACCGCAGCTGGTGCCTGGTGCAAGCCAAGGCAAAAAGGCTGTCACCCGTGGCGCACGCATTCCTTGCGTTTATCCGCAGTGAGCGGGTGCAGATCAGCGCGCTGGTTGAGCGTTTCGACGGGAAGTTGTCGGTGCCGCCTGCCAGTAATTGAGTTCCAGCTCTGGAAAATCACCGATCTCGGCCAGCAGTTGGCGACGTTCGCAGCGATCTTCAATGGCGCGACGGAATTCCATGCGACGCTGATCTTCTTGCTGACGACGGGTTTTGGCAGCGCTGTTGCGTTCTTCGTAGGGCTGGGCCATTTCGAGTCTCCCAAGGCGATTACGGGAGTTTCAAGATAGGCGCGGGGGATGACGGTTTGGCGGCGGGTGGGTTACAGAGAGATGAAGGTTACTGTGTGGTGAGGGGGCTTGTCGGAACGCCGCATCGCCCCGTTGGGTCGCGAAGCGGCCCCAAAATCTTTGCGGCTGCTGTGCAGCCGAACGGGGCAAGCCCCCTCGCCACAATTCCAGCAGAATCAATCATCCAGCGCTTTCACCGACTTGGGCGACAGCCGCAGGCTGCGAAGGCTGCGCTTGACGCTCTTGAGGTGATTGACCAGGCTCGGGCCGCGCGCCATGGCCACGCCCATCGCCAGCACGTCGATCACCACCAGGTGAGCGATACGCGAGGTCAGCGGGGTATAGATTTCGGTGTCTTCATGCACATCGATCGCCAGGTTGACGGTCGAGAGCTCGGCCAGCGGCGTCTGGCTCGGGCACAAGGTGATCAGCGAGGCGCCACTTTCACGCACCAGGTTGGCCGTGATCAGCAAATCCTTGGAGCGCCCGGACTGGGAAATACAGATCGCCACATCAGTCGGCTTCAACGTCACGGCCGACATCGCTTGCATGTGCGGGTCGGAGTACGCCGCCGCGGTCAGCAGCAAACGAAAGAATTTGTGCTGGGCATCGGCCGCCACTGCACCCGATGCGCCAAAGCCATAGAACTCGACGCGCTGGGCCTGGGACATGAGCGAGACCGCCCGCTGCAACTCCACCGGATCGAGTTTCTCGCGAACCTCCATCAAGGTGTGCAGGGTGGTGTCGAAGATTTTCAGGCTGTAGTCGGCAACGGAATCGTCTTCATGGATGGCAAACTGACCGAAGCTGGCACCGGCGGCCAGGCTCTGCGCCAGTTTGAGTTTCAGATCCTGAAAACCGGAACAACCGATGGCGCGACAAAAGCGCACGATGGTCGGCTCGCTGATGCCGACGCTGTGGGCCAGGTCGGCCATGGAGCTGTGCATCACCGCCGCAGGATCAAGCAGCACGTGGTCGGCGACCTTGAGCTCCGACTTGCGTAAGAGGTGGCGTGACTGGGCGATGTGTTGCAGCAGATTCAAAGGGCTGGACTCTTTGTTATTGGCAGTTGCCGGGGATGTAGCAAGCTTGTAGTTATACTACAAGAATTCGCTTTTTGCCTGCTCAATGCGTAACTCGATGCCCCCATTCCACGCCTCATACGCTCCATGTAGCCCCTACGAGGGGTTCGCGTCCTTTTGTAACAGCTTGGCCAGTTCATCAGCCTCAACGGGCCGACTGATCAAATAGCCTTGCACTTCATCGCAGCACTCGGCTTTCAAAAACTCCAGCTGCTCTTGCCGCTCCACGCCTTCGGCCACCACTTTCAGCGACAAACCATGCGCCATCGCAATGATCGCCCGGGTAATGGCCGCATCCACAGTGCCCTCCCCCAACCCACGGATAAACGCCTGATCGATCTTCACGTAGTCCACCGGAATTCGTTTGAGGTAGCTCAGGGACGAATACCCGGTGCCAAAATCGTCGATCGCCAACTTCACCCCCAGATCCCGCAGCTGCTGGAAGGTCGCAATGATGTGCTCGACGCTGTCCAGCAACTGGCTTTCGGTCAGTTCCAGCTCCAGGTAGTGCGGCGCCAGGCCGGTTTCTTCCAATACTTGGCGCACCAGGCTGACCAGTTTGCCCTGACGCAATTGATGCACCGACAGGTTGACCGACACCCGGATCGGCTCCAGCCCCTGCCGCTGCCACTCGCAGGCTTGCCAGCAAGCCTGGCGCAGCACGAACTCGCCGATTGGGCCGATCAGCCCGGTTTCCTCGGCCAGACCGATAAAGTCCCCCGGCGGCACCCGCCCCATGGTCGGATGATCCCAGCGCACCAGCGCTTCCGCGGCGTTCAAGTGGCCCGTGGCGAGGCAGAGTTTGGGTTGGTAAAAGACTTTCAGCTGCTTTTCTTCGATGGCTTTGCGCAGCTGGTTTTCCAGCTGCAAACGCTCCAAGGTGCTGGCTTGCAGGCTTTCGGTATAAAACTGGAAGTTGTCGCCGCCCAAGTGTTTAGCGTGCTGCATGGCCATGTTCGACTGACTGACCAACGCAGAAATTTCCCGCGCGTTGTCCGGCAACATACTGATGCCCATGGACGCACTGATCACCAGTTCATGGCCATCGACGGAGACCGGCAAACGCAACTTGGTCGACAACCGCGTCGCCACCCGCGCCAGGCTCGACAGGTTGCCGTAGGTATCAAACAGCACCGCAAATTCGTCGCCGGAAAGCCTGGCGATCGTGTCGGCCTCTGGCAGTGCGTTGACCAGGCGCCGGGACATTTTCTGCAGCAGTTGGTCGGCGACGTCATGCCCGAGGCTGTCATTGAGCAGTTTGAAACGGTCCAGGTTGATGTGCAGCAACGCCAGGCTACGTCCGCCCTGGCGCACCCGCTGATGGGCCTCGCGCAACCGTTCCCGGAACAACGAGCGATTAGCCAGGCCCGTCAGTTCGTCATAGTGGGTCAAGTAGCGCATGCGTTCTTCGGATTCGCGGCGAGCCGATAGATCGGCGAAGAAGCCGACAATATGGCTGACATTTCCTCGGGAATCGCGAACTGCGTTCAGTTGCAACCATTGCGGATAGAGCTCGCCGTTTTTACGGGTCTCGACCAATTCGCCTTGCCATGTCCCGTGCTGCTCCAGCGCCTGATGGATAGCGCCGTAGTGGCGGCGAGCATCGCGACTGCAGGGGAGTTCGACGACGTTGCGCCCCAGCATGTCGTCGATGTCATAACCGGTGACTCGACTGAAGGCCTGATTGACGGCGATCAAGGCGTAATCGGGGTCGAAAATCACGATGCCTTCGCTGGCGGCTTCGAACACGGTTGCCGCCAGTTGGCGTTGTTCTTCCTGGACTTTGCTCGCGCTGATGTCGCGACGGGTGCCGACCATGCGGATCACCCGACCCGTTTTGCTTCGCTCGACAGCCCGGCCACGGTCCTCGATCCAGACCCAGTGACCGTCGCCATGCCGCACGCGGTATTCGATCTGGTAATCCTCACTGCGGCCTTTCAAATGCTCGATCAACGCGCGCTTCAGCGCCGGCAGGTCTTCGGGGTGCAACCGCGGGCGAAGGTGGCGAAGCATGGCTGTCACATATTCCGGCGCGAGGCCGAACAATTCCTGGATCTGCGTGTGATGGACTTCATCGGTTTGCAGGTTCCAGTCCCACAGCCCGAGTTCGCTGGCCTTCAACGCCAACGCCAGTCGCGCTTCACTCTTGCTCAAGGCCTGGTTGGCGACGTCGAGCTCCAGGCTGCGTTGGGCAACACGGTTTTCCAGCTCGACCTGGGCTTCGCGCAGTTTTTCTTCGGCGCATCGACGGTGATCGATCTCTTTGGCTAACTCGTGATTGAGCTGATCGCTACAGCTTTGCGCTTGCTGTAAATGCTCGATCAGCGCCTGATTCTGAAAACGACGCAGCAATCCGCTGTCGATCAACCGATTGACCTGCCAGGCAATCACGCTGAGCGCGCCCAACAAAATCAGGCCGAACCAGCCCCAGCCATGATCCTGTGCGTCGCCGCCCCAGAATAAATAGGCAATGGCCGGTAACAGGCAGGGCAAGGTAAAGGACAGGAATGCCGGCAGGCTGACCGCGTAGGCAACACTGGCGGAAAGTGCGGCGGCGCCGATCAGGCCGAACACCCACGCTTGCTGCATGAAATTGTCGGCGGGCACCAACGCAATACCGGCACCGGCCAGGGTCAGGCCGGTAAGGCCAGAGCCGAGCAAAAACATGCGGCGCCAGATCGGATGTGCCTGGCGGTTGGGAATCGCCGAATCGAAGGCCGCGACTTGAATCACCCGCAACGCCACCAGCGACAGCAGCCACACCATCCAGACGCTGACCAGGAAATAGCGCTGCGGGCTCCAGAGCAAACCGGCGCAGACCAGACCATTGATCAACATGAATAACGTGGGCAGCAGTGACCCCTGATAAAGCAGGCGCGTGCGTTCGACCGCCATTTCCATGGCGTACTGCTTGCGGATGACCCGCGGCTCCACCGTGGGGCCCGACAGGTCGATGCTGAGGGTCATAGGCAATGTTCTTGTTCTTATAATGATGAGCATGAGCCCGAAACGTCGACGGAGCATACACAAGCCAATGCCCTTACCAAACTGCCCCGGATCATAAATTCGACAATATTTCAGCCCTCCGACGCCCCGCCAAAACCCTTGGAGCGCGGCCCGCCAACGCCTGCAGCCAGTGACTGACCGGTCGTCCTCCGTGCATCTTTCATCGGCTAATGCAAAGCTCGGTTTGCCCGGTGTGGCGGCGCACCCTAGAATGCCCCGATGCGCGATGATCTCTCCCTTCTGCTGAACTCCCTCAACGACGCCCAACGCCAGGCCGTAGCTGCCCGCGTGGGTCGTCAGTTGGTCCTGGCCGGTGCTGGTTCCGGTAAAACCCGAGTGCTGGTGCACCGTATCGCCTGGTTGATCCAGGTCGAAAACGCCTCGCCGCACTCAATCCTGTCGGTGACCTTCACCAACAAGGCCGCGGCCGAGATGCGTCAGCGCATCGAGCAGCTGATGGGGCTGAACCCCGCCGGCATGTGGGTCGGCACCTTCCACGGCCTGGCGCACCGCTTGCTGCGGGCGCACTGGCAGGAGGCCGGGCTGAGCCAGACATTCCAGATTCTCGACAGCGATGACCAGCAACGCTTGGTCAAGCGAGTGATACGCGAGCTAGGACTGGACGAACAACGCTGGCCCGCCCGCCAGGCCCAGTGGTTCATCAATGGGCAGAAAGACGAAGGTCTGCGTCCGCAACATATTCAAGCCAGCGGCGATATGTTCCTGGCGACCATGCGCAGCATTTATGAGGCCTACGAGGCTGCCTGCCTGCGCGCGGGTGTGATCGATTTCTCCGAATTGCTCTTGCGTGCCCTCGATCTGTGGCGCGACCACCCGGGTTTGCTGGCTCATTATCAGAAACGCTTCCGCCACATCCTGGTGGACGAGTTCCAGGACACCAACGCCGTGCAGTACGCCTGGTTGCGTCTGCTGGCCAAGGGCGGCGACAGCCTGATGGTGGTGGGCGACGACGATCAGTCGATCTACGGCTGGCGCGGCGCAAAAATCGAGAACATCTATCAGTATTCCGATGATTTTCCGGATGCCGAGACCATTCGCCTGGAGCAGAACTACCGCTCCACCGCCGGTATTCTCAAGGCCGCCAACGCCCTGATCGCCAATAACACCGGGCGCATGGGCAAAGAGCTGTGGACCGATGGCGGCGAAGGCGAAGCGATCAATCTATACGCTGCGTTCAACGAACACGATGAAGCACGTTACGTGGTGGAAACCATTGAAAGCGCGCTGAAAACCGGCTTGGCTCGCAGCGATATCGCGATTTTGTACCGCTCCAACGCCCAATCGCGCGTTTTGGAAGAAGCCCTGCTGCGTGAGCGCATTCCGTACCGCATCTATGGCGGTCAGCGCTTCTTCGAGCGGGCAGAAATCAAGAACGCCATGGCTTACCTGCGTTTGCTGGAAGGCCGAGGCAACGATGCGGCGCTGGAGCGGGTGATCAACGTCCCGGCCCGTGGCATCGGCGAGAAAACCGTCGAAGCCATCCGCGACCACGCCCGTCACAGCGATGTGTCGATGTGGGAAGCCATGCGCCTGCTGGTCGCCAATAAAGGCCTGACCGGTCGCGCTGCCGGCGCGCTCGGTGCCTTTATCGAGTTGATCGAGAACCTTGCTGCCAAGTGCATGGAAATGCCCCTGCACCTGATGACCCAAACGGTCATCGAGCAATCCGGGCTGATCGCCTATCACCAGGCGGAAAAAGGCGAGAAAGGCCAGGCTCGGGTAGAAAACCTTGAGGAACTGGTCAGCGCCGCGCGCAACTTCGAAAACGCCGAAGAAGACGAAGACCTGACGCCGCTGGCGGCATTCCTTGGCCATGCGTCGCTGGAAGCCGGTGATACTCAGGCCGAAGAGCACGAAGACAGCATTCAGTTGATGACCTTGCACAGCGCCAAGGGCCTGGAATTCCCTTACGTGTTCCTGGTAGGCATGGAAGAAGGCCTGTTCCCGCACAAGATGAGCCTGGAAGAACCCGGCCGTCTTGAGGAAGAACGCCGTCTGGCCTACGTCGGCATCACCCGGGCCATGCAGAATCTGGTGATGACCTATGCTGAAACCCGACGCCTGTACGGCAGCGAAACCTACAACAAGGTCTCGCGATTCGTACGGGAAGTGCCTAAAGGCCTGATCCAGGAAGTGCGTTTGTCCAACAGTGTCAGCCGTCCGTTCGGTAGCAATCAATCGATGAGCGGCAGCAACCTGTTCAGCGGCAGCGAGATTCCGGATACCGGCTTCAGCCTGGGTCAGACTGTACGGCACTCGATCTTTGGCGACGGCGTGATCCTCAACTTCGAGGGTTCCGGTGCGCAGGCGCGGGTGCAGGTGAATTTCAGCGAAGGCAGCAAGTGGCTGATGCTGGGTTACGCGAAGCTGGAAGCTGTTTAATAGCTTTTCTGTGGGAGCGAGCCTGCTCGCGAATGAAAGCGCCGCGGTGTATCTGATAAACCGTGGTGCGTCCTTCGCGAGCAGGCTCGCTCCCACAGGGTTTGTGCTCCCCCCCACCCCAGCAGGTTGATCTTGTAAGGCGCGAAATAATGGGCTCAGGCTTCTTTTCTTCCTGGACGTTCTGGGCCCTGATGTCGGCGGTGTTTGCCGCCCTGACCGCGATCTTCGCCAAAATCGGTATCGAAAACGTCAATTCCGACTTTGCCACCCTGCTGCGCACCGTAGTGGTATTGGTCAGCCTGGCCTTGATTTTGTACGCCACGGGCCAATATCAATCATTAGGATCGATCTCGGCGAAGAGCTACCTGTTCTTGCTGCTGTCGGGACTGGCCACCGGCGCCTCGTGGATCTGCTACTTCCGCGCGCTGAAACGGGGGCCGGCCTCGCTGGTCGCTCCGGTGGACAAGCTCAGCGTGGTGCTGGTGGCGGTGCTCGGCGTGATCCTGCTGGGCGAAAAACTCGACCTGCGCCAATGGGGTGGAATCGGCCTGATCACGGCCGGAGTGATCATGCTGGCGCTGCGCCGCTAGGCATCCATCCTACTGAAGCTATCCACTCGTCCTACGGACCGAACTCAAAAGGCCTTATTGCGCTGACTGAAGCTGAACGCAACCTGTCAGGCAAAAGCCCGAAACACTCTGCCGCTAGCCAGTAACACTTCAGCTGTGCAACATGGCGCGCGTGCCATCCACAAATGGGATTACCCTTTATGAAACGTTTTCTTAGCATCGCCATGGCGTTGTGCATCGGCCTGACGATGAGCCTCGACGCCAACGCCAAGCGCTTTGGTGGCGGCAAAAGCGTCGGCGCTGCGCCGACCCACCAGACCAGCCAAATGGCGCCTTCTTCTCCAGGCATGGGCGGCGCTGCGGCGACCGCTGGTGCTGCCGGTGCCGCGGGCACTGCGGCCAAGGCTGGCGGTGCTTCGCGCTGGCTCGGCCCTCTGGCCGGCATCGCTGCCGGTGGCCTGCTGGCCTCCATGTTCATGGGCGGCGGCTTCCAGGGCATGCAGATCTTCGACATCCTGATCATGGCGGTCATCGCCTTCCTGGTCTTCCGCTTCATCGCCGCTCGTCGTCGCAAGCAGCAGGAGCACATGGCTCCCGCTGGCCACGCGCCAATGCAGCGTGAAGTGTTCGACCAGAAGCCTGCGGGGGGGTCGATCTTCGGCGGCTCGGCTGCACCGGTTGCCGCTCGTCCGGTCATCAATGCTCCGGCCTGGTTCAATGAAAAGAACTTCATTGAAGCGGCTCGCAACCACTTCCAGTCCCTGCAACAGCATTGGGACGCCAACGAAATGGACAAGATCGCCGAGTTCGTGACCCCGCAAATGCTCGAGTTCCTCAAGCGCGAACGTGCTGACCTGGGCGACGGTTTCCAGTCCACCTACATTGATAACCTCAATGTTCAACTGGACGGCGTGGATGATCGTGCCGACAAGACCATCGCCACCCTGACCTTCAGCGGCGTGTCGAAGACTTCACGTTTCGACCAGGGCGAAGTGTTCAGCGAAAGCTGGAACATGGAACGTCCACAAGGCGAAAACCAGCCTTGGCTGGTGGCCGGTATCCGCCAGAACGGCTGATCCCCCACAGCGTTAAGCGTGTTGTAATAAAAACCCCAGCCTCGGCTGGGGTTTTCTATTTCGCGGTTGCATCTATAGCGAGCTACTGTATAAACCGCCCCAACTAAACCGCGCCATCAAGCAAGAGGATCCCGGACGTGGAAGAAATCATCGAACAACTGCGTGAAGCCAACGAACCGGTACCAGTCCCCTTGGAGCTGCCCGACGAAGATCAAATCGTGGAAATCGAAGAACAACTGTTCATCGACATTCCGTTCGTCTTCAGAGAATTTTTGCTGACCGTCAGCGACGTGGTCTACGGCAGCCTGGAACCGGTGACTGTCACCGACCCGCAATCCCACACCTACCTGCCAGACGTTGCCGCCAACGCCTGGGACGCTGGCGTTGACCGCAGCATGATCCCGATCTGCCAGGACGGTGATGACTATTACCTCGTTGAAGAAGACGGCACGGTGGTGCTGTGGCAGGCCGAAGAAGAACTGATCGCCGAAGAAACCTGGGAATCGGTGTGGCACTGGGCGCGGGACGTCTGGCTGGAAAGCTGATTTAGCCTATCCAGACTTTGTAGCAGCTGGCGCAGGTCTCAGTGACCGGGTGCATCATTGTGGTTGTCCAGGGTTTCGAGCAAGGCCACCTGCATCCGCGTATGCACGCGGATGAACCAGCGCCAGAGCAATGCTGCCACGGCGGCAGCGACCACGATGATCAGTACCAGCAACTTGTTGGTCGGCAGAATACTGGCCGACAAGGCTGCCAGTAGCAGGAAAATCACCAGCAGCGAGAGGATCGGGATCACTTCGGCGATCACCCGACGCACTCGCTGCGTGTGGCGTCCGGCCATTTCCGGCTTCACGCCCATCTCTGCCAACAACAACGACAGCGCCTTGAGCTTGCGATAGGCGGCGATCAGGAACGGCAGCGACACCAGCAACGCGCCCCCCCAGATCAATGCTTTCTGCCAACTCGGGTCGCTGATCCAGTCTTGCAGATACGCGGACACAGGCTCGGCGAAGAACGCCCCCGAGAAGAAAATCGCAATCACTAGCGCCAGATTAACCCCCACCTGCAACAAAATCCGCCGAATCATCGACACCAGCAGCGCGCCCTCGCCCTGCGGTTGAATGCTGCGCAGCCATTCGCCGTACATCCCGAACACCCTTCCCAGCCGTTGCGGCATCACGGCGGCGAGCTTGATCGACAACGGATCGGCCGCGCGGATCAGGTACGGAGTCAGCAGCGTAGTGATCACCGAAACCGCCACGGCGACTGGGTAGAGGAAGTTGCTGGTCACCTGCAACGTCATGCCCAACGCCGCAATGATGAAAGAAAATTCGCCGATCTGCGAAAGCCCCATCCCCACGCGCAGTGAGGTGCGCCCGTCATTGCCGGCGATAAATGCCCCGAGTCCGCAGGACAGCATCTTGCCAAGCACCACCGCCACGGTGATCACGGCGATTGGCCAGGCGTATTGCAGCAGGATCATCGGATCCAGCATCAGGCCGATGGCGACGAAGAAAATCGCACTGAACAAGTCGCGAACCGGCTCGATCAGGCGCTCTATTTTCAACAGTTGTCGAGACTCGGCCATGATCGCGCCAATCAGGAACGCACCGAGCACCATGCTGTATTCCAGCTTCACCACCAGCAGGCAGAAACCGAAACATAGTCCCAGAACGGTAATCAGTAGCATCTCGTTGCTGTCGAATTTGGCCACGTAAGCCAACAGCCGCGGCACCAGCAATATCCCGATGACCAGCGCAACAATCATGAACAGCGAAAGCTTGCCGACTGTGGAAAACACTTCGCCAGAGCTGACCGTGCCACTGACGGCGATGCTCGACAGCAACGCAATGATGCCAATGCCCAGGATGTCTTCGACGATCAGCACACCGAAGATCAACTGCGCGAAACGCTCGTTCTTCATCTTCAGGTCGTTGAGTGCCTTGACGATGATGGTGGTCGAGGAAATCGCCAGGATCGCGCCGAGGAACAGCGAATCCATGGTGTTCCAGTCAAACCAGCGACCAATCTCGTAGCCGATCCAGATCATCAACACGATTTCAAGGAACGCCGCGATGAACGCCGTCGCGCCGACCTTGAACAACTTGCGCAGGCTGAATTCCAGACCGAGGCAGAACATCAGGAAGATCACCCCGAGCTCCGCGAGGGTCTTGATGGTTTCTTCGTCGTGGATCAGCCCGAACGGCGGCGTGTGCGGGCCGATGATGAAACCGGCGACGATGTAGCCCAGCACCACGGGCTGCTTGAAGCGATGGAACAGCACGGTCACCACGCCGGCGATCAACATGATCACTGCCAAATCCTGAATGAAACTGATGGCATGCATGGCGTGTGCTCCTTAAGCGGGGACTTTTGGAGGTTAACACCGGGACTTGTGCCGCAAAGGCGGTGCAATATATGGAAACAGATCGAAACAGGCGTGACGGCAGCCAGCTGCCCGGCGTCCCGATAACTGTTGGTTTTGAAAAGCTGACAAGGCACCCGCAGAGGTGCGCCCCTGAAATTCTGCCTTGAACCGTGAGAACGCTATGGAACCCGGAAACGCACAACTGTCGATGACGGTATTGATGACCCCCGACATGGCCAACTTCTCTGGCAATGTCCACGGCGGTACCTTGCTCAAGTACCTCGACGAAGTCGCGTATGCATGCGCCAGCCGTTATGCCGGTCGCTACGTGGTGACGCTGTCGGTGGACCAGGTGATCTTCCGCGAGCCGATTCATGTCGGCGAACTGGTGACCTTTCTGGCGTCGGTCAACTACACCGGCAATACCTCCATGGAGGTGGGCATCAAGGTGGTGACCGAGAACATCCGCGAGCGCTCGGTGCGCCACACCAACAGCTGCTTTTTCACCATGGTCGCGGTGGATGACAACCGCAAACCCGCGGTCGTACCGCCTTTGCAACCGCACAACAGCGAAGAAAAGCGCCGCTTCATCCAGGCACAGCAGCGTCGGCAGATTCGTCAGGAGCTGGAAAAGCGCTATCAGGAAATCAAGGGTGATGCCTGAGGGCTTTGACCTGTTTTAGATAGCCATCGCGAGCAGGTCGCACCGTCGCCCCCACATTGGATCTGTGTCGTTCACAAATCCACTGTGGGGGCGAGCAACGCGGATTAAAGACTGATCGCCGTCGCCTCAAACCGCACCCGCGGATGAGCAATCCGGTCCTGCGCCCGCACCAGTTCCAGCTCATAGCTGGCACAGGCCTGAGTCTCCAGCAACACTTCATGCACCGCTGCGGCCGTAAACTCGAATGCAGCGACCAGACTGTCGCCCAACAACACCCGCGCCAGGAACAGCCCGGACGTCAGGTCGCCCACGCCCACCGGCTGACGCGGAAACGCCAGCAGCGGACGCCGCAGATGCCAGCTGCCCTCGGCAGTCACCAGCAACATCTCGAAGCCATCCGCCGGTTTGCCGGGGTAATCCAGATGCTTGACCAATACCGCCTTAGGCCCACGCGCCAACAGCGCTCGCGCCATGGCCAGGCAGTCGAACAGTGACTGCGGTTTGCGTCCAGAGAAGCTGTCCAGTTCCAACTGGTTCGGGCACATGAAGTCAGCCACCGACGCCGCTTCTTCCAGCAGGAAATCGCTGACTTCAGCCGGAACGCTGCAGCCCTTCTCCGGATGGCCCATCACCGGGTCGCACAAATACAGCGCCTTGGGGTTCATCGACTTGATGCGCGCCACCCCGGTCAGGATCGCCCGGCCCTGAGCCGCACTGCCCAGGTAACCGGACAGCACCGCATCGCAGTTGCCCAGCTCGCCAATCGCGGCAATGCCTTCGACCAACTCAGGGATCTGGTGCGGCGCCAGCACTTCACCCGTCCACTGGCCGTATTGGGTGTGGTTGGAAAACTGCACGGTGTTGAGCGGCCAGACATTCACCCCGACCCGCTGCATCGGGAAAACCGCGGCGCTGTTGCCAGCGTGGCCGAACACCACGTGGGACTGAATGGCGAGCAGATGGGGCGTACGTTTCATGCGGTGAGTTTTCCGTAAAACGATTGAAATTCAAGCCGCGCAGTATGCGACGAAAAGCAGCCTGTACGACAGACCAGAGACGCAGTTAAGCTGACACCATCTAGTTGGAGCAACCTGTTGATGCTGACCCTCGGAAATATCTTCGTGCTGATGTTGCTCGCCACCGGTGGCGCGTGGTTGTGGCACAACCACGGCTTGCGCGAGCGTGCGCTGGAGCGGGTAAAACAGCATTGCGCCAAGCTCGGCATCGAGTTGCTGGACGGCAACGTGGCCTTGAAAAAGATCGCGTTCATCAAAGATGCCAACGGCCGGCGGCGCCTGGCTCGCGTGTACAACTTTGAGTTCACCGTGACCGGCGAAACCCGCCACAACGGCACCATCACCCAATTCGGCGCCCACAGCGCGCAGATCGAACTGGCGCCCTACCCGATGCCGTTCGACGACACGCCTGCGATCGTCGATGTGGTGAAGCCTCGCGCCGAGGTGATCGAGTTGAGCCAGTGGCGGCAAGAACACACCAAGTGGCGCCCTTAACTCGACCGACAGTCAGCCAGGGCGCTTTGCAGTGAATCCACTTCCTGCGGCTCGTTGAAAATCAGTTCTATCCGCGAATCCTGGCGCCATTCGCTGGGCTTCCACTCCAGTACCGAATTATCCAAAGCATTGGCCGACACCCAACCGTCGACGCTGTGGATAACCAGCTTCGCCCGCCGCCAGGACAGGCTTTCAAGCCACAGCCCGATGCGCGCCACGTCGAACCTCTGGCTCGGGTGCCAACGCCAGCCGATACTCCAGCCACCCTCCTGTTCCTGACTCAAGCAAATAGGCAGCGCGGGATCCGTCCAGATGGCCGGCAGTTGCGCCAGCCCCTTGGGCACGATGAAGTTATCCACACCCGCTAAGGCCTGAGCCTGGAGTCCCGGCAAGTGGCTCAATGGCAACTGAGCGTGCTGCGTCCAGTACAGAGGACGCGGCAGTAACGGCGCGGCGATGCGCTGGCGATCATCGGCGTCGAGATCTTCCGCCTTGTTCAACACCAACAAGCCGGCGCTGTTCAATGTCTCCTGTTGCGCCGCAGGCAGCGGTTTGCCAGCCGCGAGCGCTTGGGCATCCAGCACCAGTACGCAGGGTTGTACCGCCAGTACACCGACCCACGGTGCCTCACTCAACTGCTCAAGCAGCCGGGCCGGATGGCCGAGGCCAGAGGGTTCGATGAACAACCGATCCGGCTTGGCCTTGCGCAGCAAGCGCCCAAGCCCGATCTGAAACGGCGCACCATTGACGCAACACAAACAGCCGCCGGCCACTTCGCCCAGTGCGATACCATCGGCGTCGGAGGTCAGCAGCGCAGCGTCGAGGCCGATCTGCCCGAATTCGTTGATCAACACCGCCCAACGCTCGCCGACCGGCCGCTGCGTTAACAGGTGCTTGATCAGGCTGGTTTTGCCGGCACCTAATGGACCGGCAATGACGTGAGTGGGAATGTTCTGCAACATGGTCGGTGTTTTCTGAGGAGGTAAAAGATGCGGTTGATGGGATTGTCGTTACTGCTGGCGCTATGTTCCAGCGAGGTGTTCGCCCAAGCCTGCGTGGTACATACCACATCCGCGAGATTGGACGTGAAAGTCTGCCAGCAAAACCGCAATATCCCGGAAAAGCTCTTCGCCGACGGCTTCTGCCAGCCCAATCTGGCCGGGCAGACCGTCGACGTGCAGTATGTTGAGCAATGCCCAACCGGCGCCTTCGGGGTGTGCAGCAACGCTCAAGTCGCCAATATGCCTTACCGGCAGGACATTCACTATTACGGCGTAGCCACCGATGCGGCCTATTTGAAGCCGTTTTGCGAAGCGCAGAGCCAAGGCAGCTGGCTCACGCCTTGAGGCGTTAGCCGAGCCAATCTAGGGTCAGGATCAATCGACGCTCACCCGAAGCGAGTTGCGGCGAGCGGTGAATCAGGCCGAAACCCTCGTTGCCGTGCCACTTCTCGCCCTTGAACAGCGCCACGTCCCCGCAGGCGACCTGCTCGATCAGCGAATCCTCTACAGGCTCAGCCTCAGGCTTACCCAATTGGCGACGATCCATCACGCCCTCTCGCAGCCACTGACTGCCGATACCGGAGTACGTAGTGATCAACCGCACCGGCACATGATCGACGTGGAAACGCGGGCACATGGCCTTGTCCAGCGCCCGCAAACGCAGGCCGATGCGCTGGACGCCTAACAAACAGGCAAACGCGCTGACCAGCCACGACACGTCGGCAATGAAGCCCTCATACCCGTGCAGATCGCTGAACCCAGCCGCCAACCCGTGTAGATTGGGTTCGGCGTCATCGCTGGGCAGCTCCACAACCAGCGACTCGGCTAACGGTACGTTGAGGGACAGCAACAACTGGCCGAAATCGTTGATATGCACCGGAAGCTGGCGCTGCCAAACGGCGAGGTTTACCTCGTCATCGAGGATTCTCGCGAGCGTTTGCGGCGTTTCGTCCTGGACAGAATGAACGACCGAACGCCGCTTCAGACTCGGCGCCAACATCAGGCGGCGACCTCTTCGTGCCAGGGGCCAAACGGATCTGGCAGCAATCGCCAACCGTCGACACCCAAGGCCATTTCGGCCTCAGTCAGCAGACAATCATCGAGTTCGGCGGTGAGTTGTGCGAAGTCGATGTTCTGGCCGATGAACACCAATTCCTGGCGGCAATCGCCGGTGGCGGCGGTCCAGTTCTCCATGATCCCGGCGGTACTTTCTTCATCCTGCGGCCACTGGGTTTTCGGCACAAATCGCCACCAGCGCCCCGCAAAACCATGACGCATCAAGCCCCCCGCCTGGGACCAGCTGCCCGCGTCCATGGGCTTACTCGCCAACCAGAAAAACCCTTTGGAGCGCAGCAGTTTTCCGTTCACCCAAGGGCGGTCGATGAAGCTGAAAAAGCGTTGCGGATGAAAGGGGCGGCGGGCCCGGTAAGCAGTCGAGGCGATGCCATATTCCTCGGTTTCCGGCACATGCTCGCCACGCAATTCCTGCAACCAGCCCGGCGCCTGAGCGGCTTTTTCAAAGTCGAAGCGACCGGTATTGAGGATTTTTTCCAGGGGCACTTCGCCCATGAACATGGGAATGATGTCTGCCTGCGCGTTGAGGCGTTGAAGAATCGCAATCAGCTCCTCGCGCTCGCGGCGGCTGATCAAGTCGATCTTGCTGATCAGGATGACATCGGCAAATTCGATCTGCTCGATCAACAGATCAGTGATCGAACGCTCGTCCTCCTCACCCAACGTTTCGCCACGGGACGCAAGGCTTTCGGCGGCCTGATAGTCGAGCAGGAAGTTCATGCCATCCACCACGGTGACCATAGTGTCGAGCCGCGCGATGTCGGCCAGGCTTTGCCCTTCTTCATCACGGAAGGTAAAGGTTTCCGCCACGGGCAGCGGTTCGGAAATGCCGGTGGATTCGATCAACAGGTAGTCGAAACGCCCGTCCCTGGCGAGTTTGCTGACTTCTTCGAGCAGGTCTTCGCGCAAGGTGCAGCAAATGCAGCCGTTGCTCATTTCGATGAGTTTCTCTTCGGCGCGGTTCAGGCTGACATCACGCTGGACCTCGCTGCCATCGATGTTGATCTCGCTCATATCGTTGACGATGACCGCGACCCGCAAGTTGTCGCGATTGCGCAGGACGTAGTTGAGCAGCGTACTTTTTCCGGCACCGAGAAAGCCCGAGAGGACGGTCACGGGTAGACGATTGGGCATCAGATATTCCTCACAAGGATGCCCGGTCGCAGAGTCGGGCTTTTTTAAATGTTATAGTATAACAACACAATCAAGCCACTCTCTTCTTGCCCATGACACCAAAGCGACCGATGCTAAAGGCCGTCCAGTCCCCGAGAAATCCCATGCGTATTGCCCTGAAACTGGCGCTGATGAGTGTTTCGCTGCTGATGGCCACACAGGCCTGGGCGCAGATTCCGAGCCTGGCCCAATGCACCCGTAGCGCCAATCTGCTGGCCTGCGTGGATGTCGACGGCAACGCCTACAGCGTCAACACCGTCGGCAGCACGATCTATCTGCGCGGCTTCGAAATGGCGGGCAAGCGCTACTGGGCACAGACCAACAGCCGCTACGGGCAACTGACCTTTTTCACCGGCATCGCTTCCGACGGCGAGGCCTGGGTTGGCTACAACCGTCGGGTGGGCTGGACCACCATCAATCGCTTCTCCAGTTCGGGTGGCAGCAGCGCCAAGTTCACCTGCAGCCGGATTACCGGCTGCTAGACCTGCGTTTTTTTCTGCGCTTGTTGCCAGGCGATGTAGCTGTTGGCGGGCGGATTTTTCTGGAAATAGCGCTGCAACCCTTCGAATAAACCGTCCGCCACGGCCTGTTGATGACGTGCGGTGACCAGTCGCTGGCTGTCGCGAGCGTTGGAAATGAAGCCGGTCTCCACCAGGATCGACGGCACGTCCGGCGACTTCAACACCGCAAATCCTGCTTGTTCCACGCGCTTTTGATGCAGCGTGGTGATCCCCGCCAGGCTGCCCAGGACCGTACTGCCCAACTGCAAACTGGCGGCCAGGGTGGCGTTCATCGACATGTCGAGAATGACCCCGGCGAGCATCGGGTCTTTGTCCTTGAGATTGAGCAAACGAGTGGCGCCCAGCAAATCCGCGCCGTTCTCACGTTGTGCCATGAAGCGCGCCGTGGCCGAGGTCGCACCGCCTTCAGACAAGCAATACACCGAAGCACCGGAAGCCGTAAGACGCGGGGCTGCGTCCGCATGCACCGAGATGAACATGTCGGCGTTGTGCTTGCGCGCTATCTCTACCCGTTTGCGCAGCGGAACAAAAAAGTCGTCGTTGCGCACCAGCTTCACGTCAAAGCCCTTTTCGCGTTTTAGACGCTTGGCCAGCAGCTGAGCGATGGACAACACCACGTCTTTCTCTCGCTCCCCCTTGGCGCCGACCGCGCCAGGGTCTTTCCCGCCATGACCAGGGTCGACCACCACGATGATGTCGCGTTTGGCGTGCGCCGTGTCCTGGATCACCTCTGAGGGCACAGCAACGGGCAATGACGCAGCGGACTTCAGATCGAGCACCAGCCTATGGCCTTGCCCCTCCTGCGGCGGGAGCAAAAAGCTGTTGAGCTGCACCGGGCCGCTGAGGTCGAGGACGATTCGCGTATCCCCCAGACCAAAATGCCCGGAGCGGATCGAGTGGATCACCGTATTGGCGAGGGATAGCTGACTGAAATCGCCACTGAGGTTGGCGCCACTCAGATCAATGATCAGCCGCTCGGGCGAACTGAGTGAAAAGGTTTTGTAGTGCACCGGCCCGCTCAGATCAAACACCAATCGCAGCTTGTCATCCGACCGCCACAACCGTGCGTTGCGAATTTGCGTGGCCGAGACACCAAAGGGCAACGCGAAGGCTGCGCTGGCCAGAATCAGGTTGAGCAAGTGACGTCTGTGCATGAAGAGGACCGCTCGAGAAAAAGGCGTAGTCGAATTTAATGTAATAACATAACATGCCCAATCGATTCCCACGATGGACCTGCTCATGAATGCGCTGACTCTGCCGGATATCGCCGCGCAAGCCTCTCGCCAAGCTCTGCCACTCGACTGGGTGGGCATGTGCGGCATTGCTCTTCCTGTTCTGTTCGATGGCCAACGCCTGAGCGCAACAGCAGATGCGGGCGTGAGCCTCGATGACGGAGAGGCACGCGGTATTCATATGTCGCGGTTGTATCTGGCGCTGGAAATGCTCGAGCAGGAAGACCTGACACCGACCTTGTTGCGACGAATCCTGCAAAGTTTTCTCGACAGCCATGAAGGACTGTCCCGCAACGCTTACTTAAAAATTCACGCTGATTTGCTGCTCAAACGGCCAGCGTTAATCAGCCCGTTAGCCGGTTGGAAAAGCTACCCGGTGAGCATTGAAGCGCGATTGAAAAACGCGATGTTCCACGTGGAACTAAAAATCGACGTTGCTTATTCCTCGACTTGCCCGTGTTCAGCGGCACTGTCCCGGCAGTTGATTCAGCAGCAATTCGTCGATGACTTTGCCAACCAGTCACTGCAACACGCCGATGTATTGGCATGGCTCGGCTCCACAAAAGGCATCGTTGCGACGCCCCATAGCCAACGCAGCACCGCACATTTGAGCGTGCGTCTGGACGATTATCTGGATGACCTGCCACTGATCACCCTCATCAACGACGCCGAAGCCGCTCTCGGTACTGCCGTACAAACCGCGGTCAAGCGCGCCGATGAACAAGCCTTCGCCTTGGCCAATGGTCAGAACCTGATGTTCTGCGAAGACGCCGCGCGACGCCTGAACCTCGCCCTGAAACGCGCACCCGGCATCCACGCCTTTCACGTCCGGGTCGTCCACGCCGAAAGCCTGCACGCCCATGATGCCGTTTCCGAAAGCCGCTGGAATTGGGAGGCTGCATGATCCGTTGCCAGGCATTGCGCTGGGGCGCCCCCGGCCAGCCACTCACACCTCCCGTGGATTTCGAATTGCCCAAGGGAAGCCTGACCGCCGTGATCGGTGCCAACGGGTCGGGGAAAAGCAGCTTGCTGAAAGTCATCGCAGGATTGCAAAAACCACTCACAGGCAAAATCTTCCTCGATGTTCCACGCCAGGGCTCGCTGTCCTTCCTCCCTCAGCAACAACACCTGGACCGGCAATTTCCTATCAGTCTCCAAGAGTTGGTAGCCGCCGGTTTTTGGGGTAGCAAGCAATCGCCCGAACTGCGCAGCCAACGCCTGAAAACAGTGCTGGAAGATTGGTGCCTCAGCGGTCTGGAGCAACGCCCTTTGATGGCCTTGTCCGGAGGAGAACTGCAACGCGCCCTGCTCGCCCGATTGAGCCTTGCGCAAACGCCCTTGTTGTTGCTCGATGAACCGCACGCGGCGCTCGACGAACTCGGTCAATCGCTGCTCTGGAAACATATCCACCAATGGCATGCCGAGGGTCGAACCCTGGTTGTGGTGTGCCATGACCTCGCCGCCGTTCGCCAACACATTCCACACACACTGCTGATCAACAGCAGCGGCTGCCTACTCGGGCCTAGTACCGAACTGATCCGCCAACAACCACAAACGCAGGTGGCCTGATGCTCGCAGCCACTCAGCTTTGGCAGCCCTTCCACGAGTTTGTGTTCATGCGTCGGGCACTTATCGGCGGACTCGTCCTGGCCTGCAGCACGGCTCCGCTGGGGGTATTTCTGATCTTGCGACGCATGAGCCTGATCGGCGATGCCGTCGCTCACGGCATCTTGCCCGGCGCCGCGCTCGGCTTCTGGTTCGCGGGATTGAGTTTGCCGGCATTGACGTTTGGTGGCTTGGGCGCAGGCCTGAGCATGGCCGGACTGGCCGCATGGATCACCCGTCGTACCGGCTTGCGAGAAGACGCCAGTCTGGCAGCGATCTACCCGATTTCCCTCGCCAGCGGAGTGCTGATCCTGGGCATTGCCGGCAAGCGCCTGGACCTTTTGCACCTGTTGTTTGGTTCCGCATTGGCGGTCGATGGCCCGACGTTGACCGGCATGTTGTGGGTCTCGGGCTTCAGCCTGATCGCCATGGGCCTGATCTACAAACCGCTGTTGCTGGACACCCTCGACCCGCTCTTTCTGCAAACCGTCAGCCGTCTCGGACCGCTGGCCCACGGTGTGTTCCTGACGCTCGTGGTGCTGAATCTGGTGATCGGTTTCCAGGCTATCGGCGCGCTGATGGTGGTCGGTCTGATGATGTTGCCCGCCGCCGCATCTCGTTTCTGGAGCCGCCGTTTGCCGGTGTTGATTGCCATCGCCGCCGTGCTCGGCTGCCTCTCGGTGTGGCTCGGATTACTGCTGTCGTTCTTCTACTCGCTGCCCAGCGGTCCGGCGATTGTGCTGGTGGCCGGTGGTTTTTATCTGTTGTCCGTGGTGTTGGGGCCGGTGCACGGTTTATTGCGCCGCCCGCCTTTGCTCACATCCCAATGAGGTGTTGCCCGATGCGCGCTCTACTCGTACTGTTCAGTTTGATGCTGTCGATGTCGCTGTCTGCGGCGGAAAAACTTCAGGTGGTCACCAGCTTCAGCATCCTCGCCGACATGACCCATCAGGTCGGCGGCGAGCATATCCAGATCACCAATATGGTCGGTCCGGACGCCGACGCCCACACCTACGAGCCGACGCCGGATGACGCCAAGGCACTGCTCAGGGCCAAGCTGATCATCAAGAATGGATTGGGTTTTGAGCCATGGCTGGACCGTCTGGTGACCAGCACCGAAACCAAGGCGCCGGTAATCAGTGCGAGTCACGGTGTCATTCCGCGCTCGCTGGATGAAGACGGCGAGACCATTCCTGACCCTCATGCCTGGCACAACCTGGCGAACACCGAACTGTACATCGCCAACATCACCAAAGCGTTGATCGCCGCCGACCCGGCGAACACCGCCGACTACCAACGCAACAGTCAGGCCTACCTGAAACAGATCTACGCCCTGCTTGCCGAAGCCAAGGCCAAGCTCGGCTCCCTGCCGCCGGGCAATCGAAAAATCGTCACCTCCCATGACGCCTTCGGCTATCTGGGTCAGGCCTACGGGATCGACTTCATGGCACCGCAAGGACTGTCCACCGAACGTGAACCGTCGGCCGCTGAAGTCGCTGCACTGATCACCCAGATTCGCCAAGCCAAGGTCAAAGCGGTGTTCATGGAAAACATCAAGGACGCCCGCCTGCTGAAACAGATTGCCGATGAAAGCGGCGCGCAGATCGGTGGCACGTTGTACTCCGATGCACTCGCCGCCACCGGGCCGGCCAGCACCTTTGCCGGGCTGTTCGAATACAACCTCAACACCCTCTACCAAGCGTTGAGCAAACCATGATCCGCAAGAACCCTTCAGGGGATTTGCCGCAAATTGCGGAGTCCGCCTACGTAGATAAGACCGCCATCATTTGCGGCAAAGTGCTGATTGGAGAGAACGTCTTCGTCGGTCCTTACGCGGTGATTCGCGCCGACGAAGTAGACGCCAGCGGTGAGATGGAGCCGATCACCATCGGCGCCAACTCGAACATCCAGGACGGTGTGGTCATTCATTCCAAGTCCGGCGCCGCCGTCACCATCGGCGAGTTCAGTTCGATCGCCCATCGCTCCATTGTGCATGGCCCCTGCACCGTGGGTGACCGGGTGTTCATCGGCTTCAACAGTGTGCTGTTCAATTGCGCGGTCGGTGATGGTTGCGTCGTGCGGCATAACTCGGTGGTCGACGGTCGCGACTTGCCCGATGACTTCTACGTCCCCTCCACCACCCGCATCGGACCGAACACCGACCTGTCGCAGTTCCCCCCTGTCAGCGTCAGCGCCTCGGAGTTTTCCGAAGACGTGGCGCGCACCAACGTCGACCTGGTGCGCGGTTACAAAGCGCTGCAAAACGAGTTCTGACCATGACCAGTGTGCTGATTCGCAATGCCCGGCTGGTGAACGAAGGCCGTGAGTTCGAGGGAGATCTGCTGGTCAGCAATGGTCGAATCGTGAAGATCGCCAGCAGCATCCAGGGTGAAGATGCCGACGTGGAAATCGATGCCGACGGTCAATGGCTGCTACCCGGAATGATCGACGACCAAGTGCACTTTCGCGATCCCGGCGCACCGCACAAGGGCAGTTTCTACACGGAATCGAGGGCCGCGGTGGCTGGGGGAATCACCAGTTTCATGGACATGCCCAACACCCGTCCGGCGACCCTGACCCTCGCAGACCTGGCTGACAAGCAGCGGCGCGCGGCGATCAGTTCAGTGGCCAATTACGGTTTCCATTTCGGCGTCAGCAATGACAACCTCGACACCATCGCAGCGCTCAACCCTTGCGAAGTGGCCGGCGTCAAAGTGTTCATGGGCGCCTCCACGGGCAACATGCTGGTCGATGATCCTCGGATTCTGGAGCGGTTATTCGCCCAAGTGCCGACGATTCTGTTGGCCCATTGCGAGCACACGCCCAGCATCGAGGCCAACGACGCAAACCTTCGAGACCTGTTCGGCGAACACATTCCTGCGGCCGCCCATCCATTGATCCGCAACGCCGAGGCGTGCTTTCGTTCGTCCTCGATGGCCGTGGACCTGGCCAAGCGGCATGGCACGCGATTGCATGTGTTGCACCTGACCACCGCCCGCGAACTGGCGCTGTTTGAAGACAAGCCGCTGGCCCACAAACGCATTACCGCCGAAGTGTGCCTGCACCACTTGCTGTTCGATGATCGGGACTACTCCAGCCTCGGTAATCTGATCAAGTGCAACCCGGCCATCAAGTCTCAAGCCGACCGCGATGCATTGCGCCAGGCACTGCACAGCCATCGACTCGATGTGATCGGCAGCGACCACGCGCCGCACACGTGGGCGGAGAAACAACAGCCTTATCATCAGGCTCCTTCCGGCCTGCCGCTGGTGCAACACGCCCTGCCCGCGTTGCTGGAATTAATGGCTGACAAAGTCCTGCCGATAACCACCCTCGTGGCCAAGACCAGTCACCGCGTAGCCGATTTGTTCGCCATCCCCGACCGCGGTTATCTGCGCGAGGGCTATTGGGCCGACCTCGTTCTGATCAAATCCGAACCCGATGGCGTTGCCGTTTCCCAGCAGCCCATCCTGTCTCAATGCGGCTGGACGCCTTTCGCCCGGCAGCGTTTTCGTCACAGTGTCAGCACCACGCTGGTGTCCGGGCAAATTGCCTGGCACGACAAACGTCTTAATGACAACTGTCAGGGATTACCATTACGGTTTATGCGCTAGCGCGTAATACAGAAGCACTCGAGAGCATCACCATGATTCAGATCCGCCTGCCCGATGGTTCATTGCGTGAATACGATCAGCCATTGTCCGTGTACGAACTCGCCGCGAGCATCAGCCCCGCGCTGGCCAAAGCGGCGGTGGCCGGTCGGGTGGACGGCGTGTTGGTGGACTGCGAATACGTGATCAGAGGCGATGCTCGGGTCAACATCGTCACGCCTCAAGAACCCGATGGCCTGGAGATTCTTCGACGCTCTTGTGCATTGATACTGGCGATGGCGGTCAAGCAACTTCATCCCCATGTTCAGCTGCAGGCCGGGTCGGCGCTGGGGGATGGTTTCTTCTGCGGGTTTACCCTCAATCAATCGTTAACCCGCGACGACCTGCCGCTGATCGAAGCCCGCATGCAGCTGCTGGCCGCGACCAACCACTCAATCCGCCGCCGAGCCTCGAAGGCAGAAGATCGACGGTCGCTATACCGCCTGGGAGACTTCGAGCATTTAACGGCAGGCCCACAGGTTCCAGCCACGAAGGTGTTGCAGGCGTTTTCCCTCGACTACATCAGCGGTACGTCTGAACAACGGATCTACGGCACGTGTTGGTCTTGCCAACAGGAACTGGACAGCTGGCGAGCACCGCCCCTGGTCATGATTGTCAGCATGGCGGAGCGCCAGGCGAGTTATGTCCAGTCGGTGACCGAGGCATTGCGCCGAAGCGGTGTGCACGTCCATGTGGATCTGCGCCATGAAAAGGTCCGCCACAAGATTCGTGAGCACGGTCAAAAAGTGCCGTACCTGATGGTCGTGGGCGAGAAGGAACAGGAAGGAGAGTTCGTCAGTTTGCGCAGCGGTGCGGGCGAGGATTTCGGCAGGATGGGTATTGAGGCAGCGTGTCAGTGGCTGAATCAAGCCCGCTCCCGCACAAGCGTGTAGGGAGCGGGCGTAACGACGAAGGTCTTAAGCGCGAGGCTTGACCGTTCCGCAATCCTGTCCCAGCCACACGGCACGACTTTCCAGGCTGCCCTTTTGATTAATGCCGGTAGCGTTGAAAGTGCCGTTGACCTTGGTGGTGAACTCACGGTCGCTGAGGAAAGTAGCCACACCGGCGCCTTGCGCTTTCGGACAGCTGAAACGGAATTTCCACTGGTTACCAGAGCGATCAGTGATTTCCTGCTTGCAGCCCGATTGCGGGTCGGTCAGTGGAATATTGTCGGTCTTCACCTGCTCCGGTGTCAGGCACGCCCGAATCCCTTTGCCGCCCATGGTGATGCCCTGTTTCTCCAATTGTGCGCGCTGTTCCGGGGTCATCTGGCTCTGTAACTGCCCGAGGATCAGTTGCAAGTCCGGCAGGTTCTGGTCATCGACCTTCATGTTGCTGGTGGTCAATTCCCATAACCCCGGTTGCAGCATCTGTGCCTGAGCCGCCACCGGAAGTGACAAACCAACAGCCATGGCCAAACCCAGCAGACGAACGTTCATCGAGTAACTCCTGATCAGTTGTGGCCGTTAGACGCCGGGCATCGGCTTCGGTTCATGGGCCAATTAAATAGCGACATTCTGCACGGAACATGGTCTGTTAAGCACTGAATCTTCAGGAGCAAGGCTGCCCCATGGATTACTTTGGACCGCACATTTTCGGCTACACCATTGCACTGCTTCACACGCTGGGCCTGATTGCTGCCATTCACGCCGTGCTCACCGTCCGCACCGCCCAGGGATCGATTGCCTGGGCGCTTTCGTTGGTGTTTATTCCTTATCTCACGCTCATCCCCTATCTGGTCTTCGGCCGCAGTACCTTTGATGGCTACATCAAGGCGCGGCGCCAGGCCAACGAAGAGATGCGCAAAGCCATCTCCGAGCTCAACTGGCGCCCCTGGGTCGAGGAGGCGCTGACCGCTCGTGCTTCCAACGCCTACGCGTCGTTGCGGGCGATGCCGAAACTGGGCCGCATGCCGTGCCTGGCGAACAACGAAGTGCATTTGTTGATCAATGGCCAAGCCACCTTTGATTCGATTTTCGAGGCTATCAGCCAGGCGAAAGAAGCCGTGCTGATTCAGTTTTTTATCATCCACGATGATCGTCTCGGCCAACGCCTGCAAACCCTGCTGCTGGAAAAAGCGGCCGAAGGCGTCGCAATTTACTTGCTGTACGACCGCATTGGCAGCCACTCCCTGCCCCACAGCTACGTGCAACCGTTGCGCGATGCCGGCGTCGAAGTCAAAGCGTTCGCCACTCGCAGTGGCTGGCTCAATCGCTTCCAGGTGAATTTCCGCAACCATCGCAAGATCGTGGTGGTCGATGGTGTCCTGGGATTCGTGGGTGGACATAACGTTGGCGACGAATACATGGGCGAGAAACCACCGCTCGCGCCTTGGCGAGATACCCATGTTCGAGTCCGCGGTCCGGTGGTGGCCTGCATGCAGGAGTCTTTTGCCGAAGACTGGTTCTGGGCTGCACGGTCGTTGCCGCCGCTGATCCTGCCGGATGTGTATCCGGACGACGGCGTGCTTTGCCAATTGCTGGCGAGCGGCCCGGCGGATTCCTACGAAACCTGTTCATTGTTCTTCGTCGAAGCCATCCATGCCGCGACCGAGCGGGTGTGGATCACCAGCCCCTACTTCATCCCCGACGAAGCGGTGTTTGCCGCACTCAGGCTGGCAGTGCTGCGCGGTGTCGATGTGCGTCTATTGCTGCCCTCGCGTCCGGACCACCGCATCGTCTATGCCGCCTCCAGCCTCTATGCCTTCGAGGCCGTTCGCGCGGGGGTGCGGGTGTTCCGCTACGAGCCCGGTTTCCTGCATCAGAAAGTGGTATTGATCGACAATGAAATCAGCGCCATCGGCAGTGCCAACCTGGACAACCGCTCGTTCCGGCTTAACTTCGAAGTGATGTTGTTGACGGTCGACAGCGCGTTTGCCGCCGAGGTGGAGCAGATGCTCAACGAAGACTTCAATCAGGCCCATGAAATCGCCAAGGAAGAAAGCCGGGAGACCCACCGCCTGCAACAGATCGGCATGCGGGTCGCCCGGCTTATTTCACCGATTCTCTAAGGGTTGTAGATGTCGTCGCGGGTCCATGGCAATTCATGGCTGCCATCGGGGTGGGCTTTGACCGCGAGGATCTGGTGCAGGTTGATCCAGCCCCGGGCAAACGCATAAGCGCATCCCGCCAGGTACAGCCGCCAGATCCGTAGGGCCTGCTCCGGCACTTGCCTGGACGCCGCTTCCAGATTGTCTTCCAGGCGTTCACTCCAGTGGTCCAGGGTACGCGCGTAGTGCAGGCGCAAGCTCTCGACGTCGACGATCTCCAAACCTGCTTCACTGATTTCGGCCGAGATCATCGACAGGTGCGGCAGCTCGCCGTTGGGGAACACGTATTTCTCAATGAAGTCGCCGGCACCGCGTCCCACGGGACGGCCGTCGGTGTGTTTGGCGGTGATCCCGTGGTTCATCACCAGGCCGCCTTCTTTCACCGCGCCGAACAAGGTTTTGCAGTACTCAGCCAGATTCGCGTGGCCGACGTGTTCGAACATGCCGACACTGACCACTTTGTCGAAGCGCCCATCTTGAGGCAGGTCGCGGTAGTCGAGCAGTTGCAGCTCGACCAGATCCTCCAGACCTTCCTCTTTCACGCGTTCACGGGCCAGGGCGAGTTGTTCTTTGCTGAGCGTAATGCCGAATACCCTGGCGCCGAACTCCCGCGCCGCGTACCGCGCCAGTCCGCCCCAACCGCAACCGACGTCCAGCAAATATTCACCCGGCTGCAACCGCAACTTGCGGCACAAATGACGGAATTTGGCTTGTTGCGCCTGCTCCAGGGTTTCACTACCGGTCTCGAAGTACGCACAGGAATACGCCATGTCACTGTCGAGCCACAGCTGGTAAAACGCATTGGACAGGTCGTAGTGATAGGAGATGGCTTTGGCGTCGGTTTCCTTGTCGTGGACGGTACGAACCGGCTGATTGTCGTCGTTTTCGTCCAGCATCGCCTGACTCCACTCATCGCAGACGCGGATAACGTCGCTGATGGAGCCTTCCAGCTCAAGTCTACCCTCGACAAACGCCGCTCCGAGCGCGTCCAGGCTTGGATGGGTGAACTGGGTGACCATTTGTGGGTCCTTGACCACAATCGTGACGCTGGGCGTCGGCCCCAGATTGAATTCATGGCCGTCCCAGAGTCGCAGGCGTAGCGGTAGCTGCAGATTCTGTAAGGCCGGTGGAAGATGCGCGAGCATGGAGTGTTCCCCTGGTTTCAGACGTCTGATGTGAGGGTAGACCATCCTGGAAAATTAGCTGGCTATCGAATTAATAGCCGACTTCTATGATTTGCCACGCTGCAACCAACCGTCGTGAATCCACTGCTTGAGCCATGTCACAGCTTGAAGTGGTGCGCCCTCTCCATAGATGACTGTCAATTCGGAGCACAGTTCAGCAAAATTCCATCCCTGTTCAAACAGTCCTTTTAGAGCGTTGGCCTCTTCAGGTTCCAGGCTTCGATAGTGGCAAACCAGATCATTTCGACAGATCACCACAACGCTGGGAGCGTCGAGTCCCGTACTGCCAGGGAACTGCGTTTCATCCTTGGCTGATCGCCAAAGCGCCACACTGTTGAAAGCACACTCAAGCCATTGCAGCGAAGGACTTGGGCTGACTCGCAGCGTCGGCCAGTCGTGCGGTGCCAGCTCCGCCATGTCCTGCATCGTCAACGGCGTTCCCGGTGGCGCATCGAATGCCAGCGTGAAAGCCCACTCCAGAGCGGCGAGTTCGGCCAGTGGTGCACTTTGCTCTTGCACCAAGTGCTGGCGAATAAACGCTTTGAAGCCTTCGCCGAACCAGCGAAGGCTGTAGTGAGCCGAGGGATTTTGACGGATGTACGTGGTGGCGAGCCGTTCGAACTCGTCGTCACCTAGCCAGTTAAGGACTGCGGGATAGTCGCCGCGCAGCACTTCCTGCAGCCGGGCTTGGTAAGCGTTGTGATAAATCGCCAGCCCCGTGCAGACATCCAGCGTCGGGCCACCCATCAGGCTTGAGCCCAGCGCCAAGTCAGCTACCGAAGACTCTCCCGACAGGTAACGCTCAAAGGACTGTTGCCATTCGTTCAGGCGCATTTGTGCCTCCGGGCCAGCACGCTCTCGCCCAGCTCCCGGGCTTTTTGCAGTTCAGTGAGCAGTTCTGCAAACGGCGGAAAATGGTCATCGCGCTCCAGCAGCGTAGCAACAGGACCGAGGTAATCGAGGGTTCGTTGGTAAAGCGCCCAGACCGGATCGCTGACGGGATGGTCATGGGTGTCGATGACGTAATCGCCGTAATCGCTATGGCCGGCCAGGTGGAGCTGGCGAATCCTGTTCGCCGGCAAACCTTGAATGAAGGTCCACGGATCGAAGCCATGATTGCGTGAGCTGACATAGACATTGTTGACGTCCAGCAACAGCTCGCAATCGCTCAGCTGACTCAAGGCGCGAAGAAATTCCCACTCGCTGAAATCATCGCCGGCACTGCGCACATAGCTGGAGACGTTCTCCAATACCAAGGGGCGCTGCAAAACGTTTTGCACCTGGCGCACTCGACCTGCCACGTAATACAGGCTTTCTTCGGTGTACGGTAATGGCAACAAATCATGCAACTGATGGGCGTTGCCACGGCTCCAGCACAAGTGATCGGAAATCCACGCCGGTTTGACGCGATCAGCCAGCCGTTTGAGCTGTTGCAGATAGCCCGGATCGAGAGCATGCGGCCCGCCAATGGACAGCGACACACCATGCATCACCAGCGGATAACGCTCGGCGATGGCATCAAGGTAGTAGAGGGCTTTGCCGCCCTGCACCATGAAGTTTTCGGAGACAACTTCGAACCAGTCCACGGCCGGCGACTGATCAAGAATCTGTTGGTAGTAGGCACTGCGCAAACCCAGGCCATAACCCAGACAAGGAAGGGATGCAGACATTTGCGGACTCCTCGCAAAAAAAGCCGCAGTGGCCATGGGTAGCCACTGCGGCGCCAAGCGGCGGTCGGTTATTCGCCGACCTTGCCGCCCGCTTTCATGCATTCGGCCTGAGTCATCGCCTTGAAGCCGTGCCCTTTGCAGACGCCCTGACCCTTGCAGGCGTTTTCTGCGGTTTTGCAATCGTTCATGCCTTTGCAGGAAGTCACGCCGTAGCAGTGAACCTGAGCCGCGTCGGCGGCTTGGGCCTGCGTGGCAACACCGGCAAACAAGGTTGCAGCGGCGAAGGCGAGAGCGGCACCAGCGGTAGCGGATTTGAAGTTCATTTTTGTATCCTCGGTGATCGTCAGGGTTGTCGGCTGGAACGTTGTTCAGTCCCGACACAGCACTAGAGAGCGCGGCCCCAACGGCGTTACAGAGGCATGCAAAAAAAATTCAGATCGTTCAACTCTCGTCTTTGAGCTTGAGCAAAGGCTCCTGAAAGCGCAGCAAACGCCCAGCGTTGCCCAGTACCAGCAACGTGCTCAAGTTATGCAGCAACGCCGCAATCATCGCGCCCGCCGCACCGAGCCAGCCAAAAGCAGCGAAGGCCACAATCGCCAGGGTCCAGCCCAAACCGATGATCACATTGACCTGTAAGGTCTGGCGACATTGGCGACTCAGACGCACACAGGTGCCGAGCCGACGCAGATCGCTGCCGATCAATACAATGTCAGCCGAGGCCAGCGCAATGTCCGCCCCACCCGCGCCCATGGCCACACCGACGACACCGGCCTTGAGCGCCAGGGAGTCGTTGATCCCGTCCCCGACCACCATCGGCCGAAAGCCGCTGCCGATTTCCTTGAGCACGCGATTAAGCTTGTCCTCCGGCAACGCCTGCGCCTCGACATCGCTGATGCCGACATCGCGGGCCAGCGTATGCGCGACGCTCTGCCGATCCCCGGTGAGCAGCAACTGCCGACCCAGGCCCAGTTCTCGCAACTCATTCAGGGCAAATCGCGCCTCGGGTTTGACACTGTCGGCCAGTAACAGCCAGGCGAGAAATTCACCTTTAAGCGCCAGCCCGGCAATCGGACCGTCGTGCTCAGGAACCGCCGACGTGGCAATGCCCAATTGCGCGAACAACTCCGGACGACCGAGGGCGGCCTCACCCTGTTCAGTCATCGCTACCACGCCCAATCCCTGGCGCTCATGGATGTCCGACAGCAACAGGAAATGCTCCTGCGTGACCAGCCCGGCGAGCGCACGACTGACCGGATGACTGCTGGCGGATCCGAGGCTGGCGGCCAGTTTCAGAACATGACTGCGGTCTTCCAGCGGACTGTCGATCGACTGCAGGCGCAGGGTGCCGAACGTCAGCGTACCCGTCTTATCGACCACAAGCGAAGTGAGGTCCGCCAGCTCTTCAAGGAACGCCGAACTGCGAATCAGAATGCCGTGCCGCGCCGCCACCGCCACCCCGGCAATGGCCGTTGCCGGTGCCGACAACACCAGTGCACAGGGACACGCCGCAACCAGCACCGCGAGCATTGCCTGAGCGTCATTGGTGACAAACCACGTCACTGCCGCCAGCAGTAGAACCAACACCATGTAGCTGCCAGCGTAACGCTCCAACAAACGAGTAATCGGCGGCTTGGAACGCTCGGCGCTTTGCATCAGCGCGATGACTTTACCCAGGGTCGACTCGTTGCCGGTGCGGGTCACTTCAATGCGCAGCAGCCCATCGAGGTTGATCGCACCGCCGAACACCGGCATGCCCACGGCGGCTTCCATCGGCACCGATTCCCCGGTAATCGAAGCGGTATCGAGGCTCGCCTGACCGGACAACACCCGACCGTCCGCCGGTACGCGATCACCGGCCCGCACCTCGACCAGATCGCCGGCCTTGAGGGTGCTGTTGTCGACTTCGAGGATCGAACCATCCAACTGCACCTTGCGCGCATGGCTGCGGGTCAGTTTGCCAAGCGCATGAATCGCCTCCTGAGAACCGATCACGCTACGCTCTTCCAGCACGTGGCCGAAGATCATGATGATCGGCAACAACGCGGCGGTCAGTAGATCACCCGTGGCCCAGGCACCCAGCATGGCGAGTGCGATCAACTGGTCGGTGATCCCGTGCAAGCTTGGGTAACGCAGGCTGTACCACGCCGAACGCATGACCGGCACGGCCACCAACAGCGAAGCAAAGCCAAGCAGCAATTGACTGACGCCGGTCTGTTCCGGTGACAGCCAGCGCCAGATCAGACCGAGCCCGAGCAAGCCCAGTGCGAGCATGGCCAGCGTCAGTTGGCGAGCGGCGCTGCGTTGTTCGGCCGAGGACAACATGCTCGGTGCAGCGGCGGATTGCGCGGTCATTGTGCAGCTCCCTGAATGATCAGGCGGGAATCGTCTTTCGGATCAACCGTGGTCACGGAACCGGCCTGACCAAGAATTTTCGGCATCCGTTCGCGGTAAGTACGCAGCAGCATTTGCGGGTCGGTGCCCTGCTGTTGAGCCGTGGCCAGGCTCAGGACGGTGGCGGTGTCGGCAGACGCTTTTGCCAGTCGTTCGCTGGCTTGTGCATGGGCCACTTGCAACGTTCGATCCGCTTGTTCGTTAGCGGCCTGGGTTGCCTTCTCGGCTTCGGTACGTGCGTTCGCCACGGCTTTGTCGGCTTGTTGACTCGCGGTCAGTACCGCGTTGAAGGCGTTAACCGCAGGGCCGGGCAAACTCGATTGCACGTCGACTCGGGCGACTTCGATGCCCAAGCCCTGCCCTGTTGCCCTCAGTTCGGCCAACCGCTGATTGATGCCCTGCACCAGATCACCGCGCAGACGTTCACGGCGTTCGGCAGCCTGATTGTCGGCGCCGATCAGCTCCGGACGCGCCACCAAAATGGTGTCCAGATCTCGCGCGGCGGTCAGGGCCACGGCACTGCGGGTGACCAACCGATCCAGCGCGGGCAGCACATGTTCACCTTGCAGCACGAACGCATAGGGCTCGGTGACTTTGTAGAACACCCGCACATCGAGTTGCACCACGCCGGCATCACCCGTCAGCAAATAGCCGGACCCGGCGAGTGCATCACTGAGCGGTGTGGCGAACGTGGCCACGCGATCAGCCTGCAAGGCGACATCACTGCGCAACAGGTTTTCCACCCGGCGTTCTATGACCCGATCAGCGGCGGGCAGTAAAACCACCTGCTCAAACGGTCGCGGCCACGCCAGTAATAAACCGGCATTCTGAATGCGATCCAGCGCCCCGAAATGCAGAACCACTGCGCGATTCTGTGGATCAATCTGCCGCACATTGGAGAACGCCCAAGCCAATGCAGCCAGAACCGTTACGGCATACAGCGCCAGAAAAGCCAGGCGTCCGGCCTGAATCCAGGGACTGCTTAACTCATGTGTTCCACGTGGAACTAAACTCATGGCTGCGACCCGGACTTGTTTTCGAGGGTCTGCGGGCCGTCAACCAACACCCGGAACGGCGCGGCATCGGTGCGCAATATCAGTTTGGTGCCCGGCGAAACAATGGTGCCCAAGGTGTCGAGGGAGCGCAGCAAGTTGTAGAGCTGCGGAGATCCGGCGTACGCACGGCCGTAAATCTGTGCTGCTTCGACCCGCGATTGAGCTTCGATGTCAGCCGCCTTTACCGTTGCATCGGCCTGCACAATTCGCGCATCCCGCTCGGCAGCGGACCGGATTTGCGCAGCTTCACGCTTGCCGATTGCGGTGCGTTCGGTCGCAATTGTTTCACGCTCGGCGCGCATGCGATCAACCGTGGCAGTGAGCGTTACCGACGGCAGGGTCAAACGTTCGATGCCGACTTGCAGCACGCGCACGCCATAAGTGGTGAGCAATTGCTGATCGATCTGCTGCCGCAGTTGCGCCTCAAAGTCGGCAATGTGCACTTGATTCGCATCGGTATTAACCAGGTTTGCCAAGTCAAAACTGCTGGCCGTGGTTTCCAGCGCGGAGCCGACAAACGTGCGGATCTGCCGTGCCGCTTCATCCGGCTGGTTTTGCACGGCGCGCATGAAGCGTTGCACGTTGTCTGGATCGCCCTGCACCTGCCACGCCACGTAGGCCTGAACGATGATGCGCAAACCGTCGCGGGTGCCGACATCCTGCAAACCACTGGAAGTGGTCCGTAGCCGCAAGTCGACAGGAATGGCCGCTTCAAACGGTGCCGGCCAGCGCCAGCCAAGACCCGGCTCCAGCAATACTCGCGATGGATTGCCGAAGCGCGTGATCACGGTGGCCTCCCCCGAGCGCACCTGGACCAGGCTGGCGGCAGCGATGGCAAACGCCACGAGCAACGCCGCCCAGCCCATGCGCCGCCATGGGAACGGGCCGGCTTCTTGTGGATCGCCGTGGTGGTGATGGTGGTGCCCGTGGTGATGCCCATGTCCGCCATGGCCGTGATCGTGGCCGGCGTGGTCATCGTGATCGTGTGTGTGCGACTGGCTCAATGGGTAGCTCCTGGCTGGGCGCTCGTACGCGGCGACGCAGGATCAGCCGGCAGCGTGAATGTACGGAGGTCGATGGTCGGCGCATTACTGCTGCCACCCAGACGATGATCAAGAATCAGCAGCTTGGCGTTGGCCAGGCCCTGGCTCAGTTGGCTGAGGTATTGTTCGAGCACAAAGGCTTGGCCGGCGCTGGCGTAAGCTTTCCGTTCGGCGTTGAATTTCAGGTCTGCCGCCTGGGCCGTGGCGTTGATTTCATGCGCGCTGGCGGTCGCTTGGTCGCGGGCAATGCTGGCCTGCAGTTGCGCCTGGTTGGACGCCTCCGCAGCCGCACCGCGTTCCCGCGAGATCAAGGCTTGCGCGCCAATCTGCGCAGCCTGCACACCGTGATAGGCATTGGCGGCGCCGGCCGGTGGGTGAATCGCCTCGACCACGGTGGCGAGAATTTCCACACCGCTATTGAGTTTCCGCAAGTCAGCCTGCACTGCCCGGCCGATCTCTTCAGCGAGCCCTAACCTGTCCTCGCCGAGCAAACCGTCGAGGGTTCGCGAGGCGAAGTCATGCACCAGAATCCGGCTGGCGGTACTGCGAATCAGCGTTGGCACGTCCGCGCTGTTGTAGGTGGCCGCCAGCGCCGCTTGATCGGTCAGGCCGATGCGATAGACAAAACGCACGTCCATGTTGACGATCTGGAAGCTCTGTTTGTCGGCGCGACTGCTGGCGATGACCTGGGATTTATCGTTCACGTGGCTGGCGTCCCATAGCCGATTGGCAATCGCCGGCGCCGGGCCTTCGGCAGGCTCGGGCACGACCGGTGTCGACGCTTCGCCAACACTGGTAGCCAACTCGTGAACTACGCCATTTTCAATACTCAGCACGCGCCCCAACGGCCACGGCAAACCAGCGTGCAAGCCAGGTCCAAACACCTCCACCGGTTTGCCGAAACGCTCGTAGATGCCCCGCCCTTGCAACGGTATTTCGTGAATACCGGTAAGTGACCAGCCGACAAAGGCAATCACCGCCAGCACCGGCAAAAACGCCCGGCGCATGTAAGTGAAGGCCCAGATCTGCCGCAAGTCGATGCCAAAACGGTTGTGCAGTTCGTGTTGCAACGCAAGCAGCGGTTGCGGCGGCCAGCGCAGCATGTCGGCGACAAAACTGCGCGCCAGCAACGTCGGTTCCAGTTGTTCACGCTTCGGGCTGAACAGCGACAACACCGCACGCAGTAGCAACTCGACCGCGACCAGCCCCGGCAGCAAACCGATCAGCACCGCCAATCGCACCGGCCATACCGAGGTTTCACTGGCGAACAACAGACACAACGCGCCGATCACCAGGCAAATGATTGCCACCCGCGTCAATTGCGCCAACGGCCCGGCTTCGGGCCATTGAGCGATGTTTTCCTGGGCCAGTTGCCGCTCGACCACCAGCAGACCAAACGCCAGCAGCAATGCCAGCGCCGCGCCGACGCTGGCCGATAACCCCAGCGCGGCGGGCGGTAATGCGAGGTTCCAGAACTGACTGATGCTGAACAACGTCAACAGCGCCCAACCGCCGAGCCAGAGCGTTGGCGCGCCGATCTGGCCAAGCATTCTCATCGAGCCCTGACTGAGTCGCTCCAGCAGCCGCTCATACCACCCTTGCGGTGCAACGGCTTCTTCGACCACGACCACGGAC
The DNA here is from genome assembly GCF_054668435.1 of Pseudomonas sp. S2_B07. Lineage (NCBI taxonomy): Bacteria > Pseudomonadati > Pseudomonadota > Gammaproteobacteria > Pseudomonadales > Pseudomonadaceae > Pseudomonas > Pseudomonas sp. S2_B07. The sequence continues at coordinate 3,636,870 of NZ_CP162769.1, read as the reverse complement.
AGCGGCGGGTCCATCGCCTGCGTTCGCCACCGGGTCACCCACCAGGCGGATTGCAGACCGGCGACCAGCACCAGTAAAGCGGCGCTCTGACTCACCAACAACGCGCCCCACAATGACTGCGGCGCAAACAACCCGACAAACAACGCCAGCACCAGCCCGGCCGCTGCCAAAGCACTCAGGCCAATGGCGAACTGGCGCAATCGCCGCCCCTGAAAGAGCGCCTGCTGAAAGCGCGGCAGCCCTGCTACCTGCGCGCCATCGACTTCGAGATCGACTTGCATACCACCCCAGTGCTTATTCAATGCGGACATCGCGTTTCGTTACGATATAACGAAAACGGTGAAATTTTTGTATTAAATCCTGCTATCTAAAGGCGCTGAACCTGTCTCTTGGCTGAAGCCTTGACCGAAACTGCGACAAACGCTCATATTACGCTCGTAATTTTTATCAACTACTATTTTTAACCAGCCCGATCCCTTCACTTCAGGAGTACATCCATGAGCAGCTACGACGTCGTGATTCTGGGCGGTGGCCCCGGTGGTTATAACGCCGCGATTCGTGCCGGCCAGCTAGGCTTGAAAGCGGCCTGCGTCGAAGGTCGCGCGACCCTGGGCGGCACTTGCCTGAACGTCGGCTGCATGCCGTCCAAGGCGCTGTTGCACGCTTCCGAACTCTACGACGCAGCCATGGGCGCGGAATTCGCCAACCTGGGCATCGACGTAAAACCAACCCTCAACCTCGCCCAGATGATGAAACAAAAGGATGAAAGCGTTACCGGGCTGACCAAGGGCATCGAGTTTCTGTTTCGCAAAAACAAAGTCGACTGGATCAAGGGCTGGGGCCACATCGACGGGCCGGGCAAAGTCACGGTCACCGACAGTGCCGGCGGCAAGACCGAGCTGAGCGCCAAGGACATCATCATCGCCACCGGCTCCGAGCCCACTCCCCTGCCGGGCGTCGACATCGATAACCAACGCATTCTCGATTCCACCGGGGCGCTGTCGCTCGCCGAGGTGCCCAAACACCTGGTGGTGATCGGTGCCGGCGTCATTGGCCTGGAACTGGGCTCCGTGTGGCGGCGCCTGGGTGCTCAAGTCACGGTAGTCGAATTTCTCGATCGCATCTGCCCGGGGGTGGACATTGAGGCAGGCAAAACCCTGCAGCGCTCGCTGAGTAAACAGGGCATCACCTTCAAGTTGAGTTCGAAAGTCACCAGCGCCACGTCAACGGCGAGCGGTGTTCAGCTCAGCATTGAACCGGCGGCCGGCGGCACCGCCGAGTGGCTGGAGGCCGATTACGTGCTGGTGTCGATCGGGCGCCGGCCGTACACCCAAGGCCTGGGTCTGGAAAACGTCGGCCTCGTCACGGACAAGCGCGGCATGCTCGCCAACAAGGGTCACCGCACCGAAGCGCCTGGCGTGTGGGTAATCGGTGACGTCACGTCCGGGCCGATGCTCGCCCACAAGGCCGAAGACGAAGCCATGGCCTGCGTGGAACAGATTGTCGGCAAGGCCGGCGAAGTGAATTACAACCTGATTCCCAGCGTGGTCTACACCAAACCGGAGCTGGCCAGCGTCGGCAAGACCGAAGAGCAGCTCAAGGCCGAAGGTCGCGCGTACAAGGTCGGTAAATTCCCGTTCACTGCCAACAGCCGGGCCAAGATCAACCACGAAACCGAAGGCTTCGCCAAAGTGCTGGCCGATGAACGCACGGACGAAATTCTCGGCGTGCATCTCGTAGGCCCGAGCGTCAGTGAAATGATTGGCGAGTATTGCGTGGCGATGGAATTCAGCGCCTCGGCCGAGGACATTGCGCTGACGTGCCATCCACACCCGACACGGTCGGAGGCGTTGCGTCAGGCGGCGATGAATGTGGAGGGGATGGCGACGCAGATGTAAGGCTGTAGGTTTTCGTTATCCGGTCTACCGCTGTCGCGAGCAGGCTCACTCCTACAGTTGATTTGTGGCGTTCACAAAACCGTGTAAAAGTGAGCCTGCTCGCGATGGGGGCGATGCGGTCTAAAGCGGAAGATGCCCCAACGGCAACGCCCCGGGCGTCTTCACCGTGTGAATCGCAAAGTTACTGCGGATATCGCTCACACCCGGCAACTTCAGCAGCCTCTCGGTGAGAAAGCGGTCATACCCACGCAAATCCGGCACCACCACCTGCAGTAAAAAATCCGATTCGCCAGACACCAGAAACGCCGAAATCACTTCCGGCAACGCCGTTACCGCCACACGGAACGCTTCGGCTTGCTCGTCGTTGTGACGCTCGACCTTGACCCCGACAAACACCGTCAGCCCTAGCCCCACTTCATCGCGATCCAGATTCGCCTGATAGCCGCGAATCACCCCGGCCTCTTCCAGCATCCGCACTCGACGCAAACAGGGCGAGGCAGACAAACCGATTTCGTCAGCCAACTGCACATTGCTCAGTCGACCGTCCCGTTGCAGGGCCGCGAGGATCTTGCGGTCGTAGGCGTCCAGTTTCATGGTTCGGCAGATCCTGATGGTTCAATCATGTTAAAGCAGCAGGTTATGCCAATTTTCCATGCTTTAGAAGCTGACTTCGCAACCACCTGCCCTGTCCTTGCGTCCTAGACTGGCCCTACCGAATCGACAACGAAAGGGGCGCAACATGGCAGGACTCTGGCTGTTTTTCATGGCATTGGCGGTGGTGTATTTGTTGCCTGGGCCGGACATGATCCTGCTGTTGCAAACCGGCGCCCGTCAGGGAAAAGGAGCGGCATTGGCGACGGCGGTGGGCTTGGGGATTGCCCGTGGCTGCCATGTGGCGTTGGCCGCGTTGGGGTTGGCGGCATTGTTCAAAGCGGCGCCCTGGACGTTCGATGTGGTACGTCTGGCCGGGGCCGCGTATCTGCTGTGGATGGGTATTCAATGTCTGCGGACGACGATGCTGCCGAACCTGAACGGCACCGAAACGACGGCAGTAAAACCGCGCTGGTCGGCGTCGATTCAGCGCGGCCTGCTCACCAATTTGCTCAACCCCAAGGCGTTGCTGTTCTGTTCGGTGCTGCTGCCACAGTTCATCGATCCACACACCGGTTCAGTCCTCAGGCAATTCGCGATCCTGGGCATGGTGCTGGTCAGTGTCGGCTTCCTCTTCGACAGCGCCTACGCATTGGTCGGCGCGGCACTGGGCCGTTGGCTGCAACGCAGTCCTTCGGCCCAGCGACTCCAGCAATGGCTGTTTGGCAGCCTGTTGATCGGTTTCGCAGTGCGGCTGACCTTTGTGCAACAAGCGTAAGCCTTACCGCGTCCGACGACGGCGACGGTTGATCAACAGCAATGCCACCGCCGTCACGCCGAAGACACCGCCGATCTGCAGCGGCCACTTGTAGGGCCGCAGTATGGAACGCGTTGCGTCAGTGGCCTGGGTTACATATCGCTTGCTGGCGTTTTCGAAGTCGGGATAAGGGCACTGGTGACCAAAATCCACCGCCCAATCCACATAAGGTCCTTCTTTTACATAGCGCTGGTACAGCGCACTTTGCTCTTCAAGGCTGCTGTTCCAGCCCGCCGCCGCGCACAGCACCGCCGCAAACGCCTGGCTGGTGTGCGGCAAGTTATCAGCGGCGCGACTGGCCAATGCCGTGGCCACGAACCGATAGTGATAGCGCTCGTCAGGTTTGGCGGCACTGGCTTGCTGGCGCCGGACTTCACCTTCAGCCACTAACGGTCCGACCTTCAGCTCAGTGTTTTCGAGGCTGTAATTGCCGCCAAACGTGGCGTAGTCCGGGGCCATCTCGTAACCGAGAATGTCCATGCCCCACTCGCGCGCCGTCCAGGCGGCATTGAACAGGGCGGCGGCGCGTTTGGTCGGCCACCATGCTGCATCAGCCAATTGACGCTGTTGCGCATACAACCGGGCTTTCTTCTGCAGATCAGGATTGTCGAAGTACACCAGCGCTTCGTCGTAACGCTCTTCGCGCAACAACCGACGGCCGAGCAGATTTCGCAGTTTCGCCGCCACCGGCAGTGGCACGTAGTTGTCACGGTCCTGCTGGGTCAACGGCGGTGGCTTGGGCACCTGAGTGTCGACGTAATGCTTGAGTTCATCGACGGTCAGCACCCGTTCGGCCACCGTCGCGGCATCGAACCAGTAGAGGCTTTGGCTGCGATACAACTGATCGAACGCTTGCAGATAATCCCCGCGTTGCAGCGCCAGAATTGCGCTTTCGCCTTCGACCCGACACTTGGGCTGAAGCGTTTCGTAATCGTAGTCCGGCGTGCGACGCTCACCCCACGATTCATTCTGCGGGAACGCTTGAGCCGCCTTCGCATACGCCGCAGCCGCCGCGGTTCTATCGCCATCGCGCAACGCCAGTTTCGCCCGCAACCACCACGCCAGGCCGCCGTCACCGGCGTGTTCCAGGAAGGCCTTGGCGCTCGCGTAATCGCCTTGTTGATAATTCATCGCGGCCAGTCGATCCGCGTTATCCAGGCTGCCGCGGGTGCTGCTTTGCAGCAGTTTGATCAGTTTCAATTCGTTGGGTGGTTGATCACCAAATGACCAGCCCAGGCGGCTGATCAACGACGCGGTGACCAGTTGTTGTACCGGTTTACCTTTGAGCAACGCGGTCAATTGATCGTCAGGCATCGCCAGCAGATCGGCCATCAGCAGCTTCAATGAGGTGTAACCCACCGCCGAGCCGTGCAGGTTTTGCGTGGCGTAGAGTTCGATGGCGCTGTCCCAGTCGCCAGCGGTACGGGCCACCCGAGCTTCTTCGCCGAGGCTGGCGACACCCAGTTCCAGCGGATCGCTGAAGCCATCGATACTCAGCTGACGGGTTTGCTCGAACGCCTTGCGCGACTGCGCCAGCCGATCGGGTGATGCGTCCACCTCGGCGCTCATGGCAAACAGCGTCCGGCCCAGCGAATACGCGGCCCAGGTGCTGCGCAAGGCGCGTTGATCGGCCGGCAGCGCCAGCACTTTTTCGAAGTATTCGGCAGCCAAACGATGATCGCCCGCACTGAATGCCGCAGCGCCCGCCAGATACAGCTTGAGCTCGGCCGGCAGGCTCGCACCTTGTTCTTCGACCTGATGCGCCTGCGGCAGGCTGCGCAATTGTTTCACCAGCGCTTGCTGTTCCGCCGTCAGCCCGGTCTGCTCAGCGGTGTCCCGCTGCGCTGCGTAATCCGTCGCCTCCATACTGTAGGGCGACTGCGCGACATTCTTGAGCCCCGCGATCGCATGCCCGAGTCGATTGACTTCAAACTGGAAGTTGCCTTCCGGCAGCTCCGCCAATGACTGGCTGCGGTTATCCAGCAGGCGCATCGGGAAGTCCGGCCCGCAGGCCAGCGCCGAACCCAGCGGCAGGCTAAGGCTCAGGCAGAGCAGATGGCGGGGCCAGTTACGGGGAAACATTCGAACCTCCTTGATCAATTTTTGTGCAGCGTGCCCAACCGATTGCACGCTGCCCACCGGCGGCTATTCGGCCGTCGTTAAGGCGGGTGAAGGTAAGCAGATCGGGGCTTTGTTGCAACGCGTAACCGGCCAGCGCATCGGCGCCGTCACAGTCCTGCACGGCCAGGGTCACGCGTTCGGGCCACGGGCGGTCGAGGTTGCCCTGGTTGCTGACGCTGATGTCATAGAGACCGTCTTGCGCACTAAGTTTCACACTCAAGCGGCTGTCGAGTGCGTCACCGCGTGCCACCGCAGCCAGGGTTGTCAAACTCCAGGCCCGACGGTCGCCCGCCAGCGGCAGGCGAAACCAGATCAGGCCGGCCAGATGAGCCGGCGGATCGGCGCGTAAATCCATGGCGAGTGTGCGCAGTTGCAATGGATCAGCCAGCAGTTCACGGCGCTCGCCGCCACGTCCCACCGGCACTTCGCTTTCCACCACCGGCGCACCACTGGCGCCGGACAATAAGGCCACGCCGTAGGCCGGGAGTGCCAGATAGAAAGGCTTCGTCGTGACGCGCCCCCAGCCCTTGGCCCACTTTCGTGCCTGATCCGGGTCGAACAACCCGCGCCGAGGATCGCTCACCGCATGCACCTGCAACACGCTGCTGTCGACGGTCGATAACAGCGCCGGCAGTTCGGGGCTGTCCAGCCAGGCCGGCAGCGCCGTGATGCTCAGCGGTAATGTGGTCGGCAAAACCGTACGCAGGTGCGTCAGAAATGCTCGATAGGCCGCTAGCCGGGCATTCCCCGCATCATGGTCAATTTCCACACCAGACAGCGTCAGCCCCTGGCCTTGCCAGTCGCTGAGCAGCTGTTGGATTTGCGCAGTGACCTCATCCTGGTCCAACGACTGGAGCTGACCATCCAGGCGAATCACCGCGATCAGCGGCCGATCATCGCGTTTAAGCAACGCCGCATCGACCCGTGCACGACGCCAGCCGTCCTTGGGAAACGCCTGTAAGGCCAACACCCGTAACGTCGAAAAGTCCCCCCGACTGTCGCGCAGGGCCGCGTCATGGGCGGGCGTCCATTGCCGTTGCCAGACGTAGAGTTGTTGATCGAGCGGCGGCACGTCGTGTTGCTCGCAGCCGTTGAGCAGCATCAGCACCGTCAGCCAGACGATCAAACGCGGGGAAAACACCATTGAAACCCTTGAGCCAAAACCGACCTTTGTAGCAGCTGCCGTAGGCTGCGGCTACCTGGGTGTCTACACCATCGGCTTGCGGGCGATGATCACCTGACTTTTCGCCACGACCGCGTCCAGCGCCTGTTTGATCTGTGCGCCGCGAGGGGACGCCAGCACCGCTTGCCAAGTGTCGGCCCAGTGGTTGAGCAACGGGTGGTCGGCATTGCTGAAGTCGACCTTGGCTTCCCAAAACAGCAACATCCACATCGACCAGTAAAACCCGTACTGGCTGTGGCTGAGCACTTCCAGGCCGGCATCGCTGACCATCGCCTTGAACTGCTCTTCGCTGATGATGCGAATGTGGTTGGGCTTCTGGAAATACTCCGGCGCGGCGATGTCCTTTTGCAGGTCTTCGGAGCTCGGGTGCGGAACGCTGAGCAAATACAGCGCCCCCGGCTTGCCGACCCGCACCAGTTCGGCGAGGAACTGCGCAGGATCGTCCACATGCTCGATGACTTCGGTGGACACCACACGGGTAGCGGTGGCGTCGGCAATCGGCAGCGGATTGCAGTCGGTGACATGACATTCAACATCGCGCGCCGGGGTATCGCCGAGGCGCTGGCGGGTGGCTTCGACCTTGGCCGCGTCGATGTCGGCGATGATGATCTTCGCCCCGCGCATGCCGCAGAAATGCACGTTGCCGCCGTCACCACAGCCCACGTCCAGCAGCGTGTCTTCGGCGCTCACCGGGAACCCGGTGAACAGCTCGCCGGTTTGCTGATTGAACCAGCCACTGAGCATCGCATCGTGCAGGCCGAGCATGTACGGGTCGACTTTCTCGACTTTCTCGACCTTGTCTGCCGCAGGCGTCGCGGGAGCGGGCGTGCCCGCCGTGAGTTTCTTCAAAAGGCTCAGCATGAGGTAGCTCCAGAGGATGGGACGGCTGTTCGGGACGTGCTCAGGCGTTTGACCAGCGAGGCGCCGCGGTTGCGCATGGGCATTTCGATGTAGCGGTAGTTGAGTTCACTCAGCAGCACGATCAGGCCGCCCGCCATCAGCAACGTCAGGACCGGATGGCCCGCCGGGCTGGGCAGCCCGGCAGCCTGTAAGCGGAACGTGAATTCACGCACCAGCAAGTAGGCCGGGATGTGGATCAGGTAAATCCCGTAAGACCGGCTGCCGACCCACGTCATGACATTTTTCAGCAGGCCTCGAGGCAGCAGATAATCACGGTTGTAAGACGCGACCCAAACCAGCACCGCGCACAACACGGCAATCACGCCGATGCGGTATTGGGTAAAGGTAAAGCGATCAGTCGCCATGAAACTGAGCGCCAGCGACAGCACGATCAACGCCAATACGCCAGCCCAGGGGCGACGCAGAAACGTCGGTTCCCAGCGCCGGTACGAAGGCTGCGCACTCCACATCGCCAACAACACGCCGAGGGCCAGCGCATCGGTGCGAACCACCATCAGGATCGGTGTGCGCAACGTGAAAATCTGCACCGCGACCAACGCCAGCAACGCCCAGACCAGATGCTTGCGGCAGACCAGGATCAGCAGCGGAAACAGCAGGTAGAACTGCTCTTCCAGCGACAGGCTCCAGTACACAAAACTGGTGCCGTATTCGTAGTGATAGAAGCTGTCGGCGAAGCGGAAGTTGGCGTATTGCGCCACACCGGCCAGCGTCGCCTGCACGTTGGCGTGCAGCGTACCGAACGCACCGGAGCGGTTGAGAAAGAGGCACGCCAGCAACATCAGCGCCAGCCACAACCAGGCCGACGGCAACAATCGAAAGGCTCGGCGCAGCCAGAAATTACGCGTCTGCTGCCAGTACTCCTGACGGGTGCTGCACCCTTGCAACGCCGGGATCAAACTGCGCGCGATGACAAATCCCGAGATCGCGAAAAACAGATCGACGCCCCACCACGGCTGACCGAACGCGGTAATGGTTTGCAGCAACGGCACCGAGGCTGCAAAAAGGCTGTCTTGCAGGTGATGAAACAGCACGCCAAGTACCGCGATACCGCGCAACAACTCGATGTCCATGATCCGTTTGTCATTACTCATGCCGTCCTCCTGGACGCTGCATCGGCATTCACCGGTTTGCGCGCAATGATCACCTGGCTCTTGGGCATGAACTGATCGAGCATCTGCTTGATCGCCAAGCCGTCGGGTTGCGCCAGCAAGTCTTGCCAGGTTTTCGCCCAGCTTTCCATCAGCGGCGGGTACGGCGCCTGAATGCGGTCACGCACCGCGCCGCCCAGATCCCGACCGGCAGCCCGCTCGCTGGCCCAGAAGAAGATCATGCCCATCACCCAGAAAAACCCGGTGGCCTGACGATGCTCGATCACCAGCCCCGCGTCCTCCACCAGTGCGGCAAAGCGTTCCGGGGTAAAAATGTGTACGTGATTGGGCGATTGGAAGTAATTCGCCGGGGCGATGCCCTTTTGCAAATGTTCGCCCACCGGTGCCGGAACGCTGAGCAGGTACAACGCACCAGGTCGGCCCATGCGCACCAACTCGGCCATGAACGGCTCCGGTTGATCGATATGCTCCAGCACTTCCATGCACACCACTTTGCTCGCGCAACCGTCCGCCAGCGGCAATGGCAGGCTGTTGCTGACCAGACCGAGATTGGCTTTATCCGATTGCGTCTCCACTTGCCGGGCCAGGTCGCGGACCTTGTCATGTTCGCTGTCGGTGAAGATCACCGACGCGCCTTGGCGCACCGCAAACAAGGTGGCGACCCCTTCGCCACAGCCGACGTCCAGCAAGGTGTCGTCGGCGGTAATGGCAAACCCCTTGAGCAGTTCGCCACTGTCACCTGAAAACCAGCCGTCATGCATCGCATCATGCAAACCGACTTCTCTTGGCGACACACGGGTGGGCTCAACCGGCAACGGCGCGGGTTCTGGCTTCGCTTCAGGAAAGAAACGTCTGACCAATGCGCGGATCATGCCTCGGGGGTTTCCACGGCGCGGGTTTCGAACAGCCGGGCAAAAAAGGCCTTCAGGCGCTGCTCGGCAGTGGCCTGGCTGCAGAATGCCTTGAGGCTGGCCACGGCGTGCGCGGACATCTGCGCATAACGTTCAGGGTCGTTCCTGGCGACGTCGTAGCTTGTCCGGTATGCGCGGCACAACGACGACCAGTTGGTGACGTATCGCAATGTCCGGAATGCCCGGCGCGGATCATGCGGCCAGGCGGTCAGTTCGTCCGTGGACTCGATGAGGAACGCATTGTCGACATCCAGGTAATCGATCATCGCCGTGGTCCGTGGCGCCACCGCCGGTTTTCCACAGGACATGAACTCCATCAGCGGCAGGCACTGGCCCTCGCCGTAGGACGTGTTGACTGCGTAACTGGTCGCCTGCACCAGACGCTCATAATCCGCATCCGCGAGGTAGCCATAAATCAGCACGATGCGGCAGCGATAGGACTGGTTTTTGTACAAGTGGTGAAGGATGTCGGTCAGCGCGGCTTCGGCATCGTGGTGGGTCAGTTTGAGCACCAGTGTCGCGTCATCCACTTCGCGGAACGTCACGCAAAAAGCACTGAGCATGTCTTCCCAGTTCTTGCGCCCGTCGCCGGGATTGAACACCGAGGTGTAGATCACGCCGTCCAGAACCAACTCGTGTTCACGTGGCGGGGCCTCGAAGTCGATGCCTACGCCTTCGCGCGATGACGCAGGCCCGAAGGCTCGCAAGTCGAGTTCGCGGCTGTCGGCCAGCAGCCCTTTGATCTTCAATCGCACCTGGCTGGCCAAGGGCTGACGCTGCAATTGCGCGCCGCGCTCGGCAAACCGGTCCCACACCGGAGCCGGCACCGCGACGATCGGATAGTCGGCGCCCATCGCCTCGCGCACTGCCGTCACGGTGTAGCTGGAATGCGTAATCGCCGCACCTGCTGCCCGCAGCACCGTGCGCCAGTCATTGAGCGGGTCACCGGCAAAGGGCTCGTTGGGGATGGTGCTGAACTCCCACGCGAACACCGGCAGCGTCGGGCAAGCAAGATTGACCGGCGTGCGATGAGGGGGCGAAAACGACAGAAACACACAGTCTTCGCCTCGGGACAGACACTCCCGGTACAAGGCATCAACTTCAGTCTGCGGGTCGCGGACTTCCACCACGCGCCCCAGCCTTTCCAGCACGGGCCGGTACTCCTTGAGCACGAAGTAGTAGCTGTATTCCGAACGGCCCAGGTTCTGGGCGATGGTGTGCTGGTTGGTTTCCGAATGAATGATGATCAGCATGCGGCGTTATCCGTTGCGGTCGCTGCCGGCGAGCCCTGTGGCGCAAGCCCGAAAAAGTCCGCCAGGCGCTTTTGCACCGGGGCGAAAGCGCAATAGTCGTGCATACGCTCGACGGCGGCTTGGGACATGCGCTGATAGTCCTGCGGTTGCGCCTTGGCCATCCGGTAGCTGTTTTCGTAGGCTGTTTTAAGCGAACCCCAGTCCGGTCGATAACGCAGGGTGCGGTAGATGATCCGGGTGTCCTGCGGCCAGATGGTCAGTTCTTCGCTGGACTTGACCACAAAGGCCACGCGCTCATCGATGTAATCTTCCATGGCCGTGTGATCCGGAGCGATCACCGGTTTGCCGCTGGCCATGAATTCCATCAGCGGCAGGCACAGCCCTTCGCAGCGCGAGGCATTGACGTAGAAACTGGCCGCTGCGTAAAGCCGGGCGTATTGCGGATCGTCCAGGTAACCGTGCATCACCACCACCCGACAGGCGAATGGCGAGAGTTGCGCGAGCAAGGTCATCAGCTCGTCGTAGTAAGACGACAGGTCGCTTTGGGTAATCTTCAGCACCAGCGTGGCGTCAGACGTTTCACGAAAGGCCCAGCAGAATGCGGTGATCAAGTGATGCCAGTTCTTGCGCCCGTCACGCGGGTTGAACACGGTGACGTAGATCACGCCATCGACCCGGGTTTCTACCAAAGAGGTGGTGTCTGGCCAATTGCGCGGTTCAGGTTCTGGCACAGCAATTGTCAGCGGGCCGGCGATGGCTGGCAGGTATTCGGCCACTCGAGCATGCGCTGCATCGGAGAGCAAATCGCGGATGCCTTCCCAGTACCACTGGCTGAGATAGTGCGTGCGAGGCAATGGAACCGGCAGCGTTTTGCCCATGTCTCGGCGCCACATGTGCACGTAATGCCGGGCAATGACCAAGCGGCGTTTCAGTGTCAGTGGCGGCGGCTTCAACGCTTCCAGCGCCGCGAGTTCCTCGGCCGTGGGCGGCGACGGAATCAGCGCATCGGCGCTGAGCCCGAGGGTACGCGAATCGAAAATGCAGCCCTTGATGTCCAGCGTCGAACCGGTGTTCACCGGGACGCTGGTGTGCTGGCTGCGAATGGCCGCAAAGTTTTCCCACAACGGCGTCGGCAACACCAGCACCGGGAAGTCCTCACCCATGGACCGACGAATCGCCCGGGCGGTATGAGTGGATAGCGTGATCACCCGGCCCTGACGCGCGAGCATTTGCGTCCAGTCCTGACGCGGGTCGTTGTCCCACTGCTCATCGGGAATCGAATCAAACTCCCAGGCCACCACGCAAATCGTCGGGCACTCAAGGTCGTTCGGGGTTTTCTGTGGCGGCGTAAAAGACAGGAACAGACTGTCCTCGCCAGCGGCCAGCAGTTGTTTGTAGAGGGGATCGACCTCGGCGGTGGAGGACACCACGTGCACGCGCCCAAGGCTTTCGAGCACCGGGCGATACGCCTTGAGCACGAAGTAGTAGCTGTATTCGGGACGACCGAGGCTCTGACTGATCGAGCTGTCGTTGACGTCCGAGTAAAGAATGAAATTCATGGCATCCCACGATGAAACCGCCATCCCGGCAGCCCCACTCTATGACGGCAAAGCCAACAGAGCGCCGGTGTTTGCCGGTCGTCGTCCATCGTCTTTTTGCTCGTCTACGTTCTTGTTTTAATGGTCAGTCTCGTGGGGTCCGGGAGCAACCCGCACGAACACTGGATAATCGTGACGAGGGGCATTCTAAACACATCCGTCGAGGATTCGTGAACCGCCCGGCGAGAATAAATCAGCCTACGCTAACGAGAACTGACCAGTCACGGTTGGACCTGTTGAAATTGATGAGCAATTGGCACAGATTGGATACCAAACAACTACAACAATGCATTTCTCCTGTCTTTCGACCAACCCATCCACCCGGTCTGTCAGACATCTCCATAAAGCCTGTGGGGAAACGGACGAAATGAATGACCAAGGGGCTGCTGTTTGAAAAAGCGTCTGTTCGTGACGGGTCTGAGTGGATTCGTCGGACAACACATCCAATCTCGCCTGAACGCTGATGCCTCGGCATGGACACTTCTGCCTGCCGCTTCCCGTTACGATCTCGCCGAGCCCGGCAGCCTCGAAGGCCTGTGGCCCGAGATGCCCGATGCAGTCATTCACCTGGCCGGCCAGACCTTCGTCCCCGAAGCCTTCCGCGATCCGGCGCGCACGCTCAACATCAACCTGCTCGGCACCCTGAACCTGCTGCAAGCCCTGAAGGCCCGCGGTTTCACCGGGACGTTTCTGTACATCAGTTCTGGCGACGTCTACGGCCAGGTCATCGAAACCGACCTGCCCATTACCGAACAACAGCCACCCTGCCCGCGCAATCCCTATGCCGTGAGCAAACTGTCGGCGGAATTCCTTAGCCTGCAATGGGGCCTGAGCGAAGGCTGGCCGGTCATGGTTGCCCGTCCGTTCAACCACATTGGCACCGGCCAGAATGAAAGCTTCGCCATCGCCAGCGCAGCCCGGCAGATCAGCCGAATCAAACAAGGCTTGCAAGCGCCGCAACTGGAAGTCGGTGACATCGACGTCACGCGCGATTTTCTCGACGTTGACGACGTGATTTCGGCCTACCTGGCGCTGCTGGAAAAGGGCGTGCCGGGACAGGTCTACAACATCTGCTCGGGACACGAGCAGAGCATTCGCAGTTTGATCGAACAACTGGGGGACCTCGCCCAGGTCGACATGCAATTGATTCAAGACCCCGCGCGCCTTCGTCGCGCAGATCAGCGTCGCGTTTGTGGCAGCCATGCCAAGCTTGCCCAGACCACAGGATGGACGCCTGAAATCACAACACAACAATCCCTGCGGGCGATCCTGTCCGACTGGGAGAAGCGAGTACGACAAGAATGACTAAAAGTGCACTGATCACAGGGATCACCGGCCAAGACGGCGCTTATCTGGCCAAACTGCTGCTCGACAAGGGGTATAAAGTCCACGGCCTGGTGGCGCGGCGCAGCAGCGATTCACGCTGGCGCTTGCGTGAAATGGGCGTCGAGGGCGACATCGTTTACCTGGACGGCGACATGGCCGATGCCTGCTCGGTGCAGCGCGCGGTCATCAAGTCAGCCCCGGACGAGGTCTATAACCTGGCGGCGCAAAGCTTTGTCGCCGCCTCCTGGGACCAACCCGTCACCACCGGTATCGTCGACGGCCTGGGCGTGACTCACCTGCTCGAAGCCATTCGCCAATTCAGTCCGCACACGCGTTTTTATCAAGCGTCCACCAGCGAAATGTTTGGCCTGATCCAGGCCGAGCAGCAAGACGAAAACACTCCGTTCTATCCGCGTAGCCCGTACGGCGTGGCCAAACTGTATGGCCACTGGATCACCGTGAACTACCGCGAAAGTTTCAATCTGCACGCCAGCAGCGGGATCCTGTTCAACCACGAATCGCCCCTGCGCGGCATCGAGTTCGTGACCCGCAAAGTGACCGACGCCGCTGCCCGCATCAAGCAGGGCAAACAGCAGGAACTGCGCCTGGGCAACATCGACGCCAAACGCGACTGGGGATTTGCCGGCGACTACGTCGAAGCCATGTGGCTGATGCTGCAACAAGACAAGCCTGATGACTTTGTGGTCGCCACCGGCATCACCACCACCGTGCGCGAAATGTGCCGGATCGCCTTCGAACACGTCGACCTGAACTACCGCGACTTCGTGAAAATCGACCCGGCGTTTTTCCGCCCGGCCGAAGTGGAAGTGCTGCTGGGCAACCCGGCCAAAGCCCAGCGCGTACTGGGCTGGAAGCCGAAGACCGATCTGGATACCTTGATCCGCATGATGATGGATGCGGACATGAAACGCGTCGCCAAGGAGTAGGCCATGCTGATTCCCGTGATTCTCTCCGGCGGTGCCGGTACGCGCTTGTGGCCGGTGTCCCGCGAGGGCCATCCCAAGCCGTTCATGACCTTGCCCGACGGTCAGTCGCTGCTGGGCAAAACCTATCGGCGGGCCGCCGGCCTGCTCGATGGCTGGGGCGATATCGTCACGGTGACCAACCGCGACTACTACTTCCAGAGCAAGGATCACTATCAGGAGGCGCAGCTCAGCCGTCATCGCGGGCACTTCATGCTGGAGCCGACGGGCCGCAACACGGCCCCGGCCATCGCCGCCGCCGCCCTGTCACTGCAAGCCCTGCACGGCGATGAAGCGATCATGGTGGTGATGCCCGCCGACCATTTGATCCTCAACGAAGATGCTTTGAAGACCGCCGTGGAACACGCCGTGGCACTGGCCAGGGAGGGTTTCCTGGTGACCTTCGGCGTGGTGCCGACCGCGCCGGATACCGGTTTCGGCTACATCGAAACCGGCGCTGCGCTGGACGGAAAAGGCGCTGCCAAAGTGCAGCGCTTCGTCGAGAAACCTGATTTGCAAACCGCGACACATTACCTGGAGAGCGGCCATTTCCTGTGGAACTCCGGGATGTTCTGCTTCTCGATCGCCACCGTGCTGGCCGAATTGCAGATCCACGCCCCCGAGTTGCTCGAGCAGACGAAAACCTGCATGGCGGCCAGTAGCCCGGTGGAAACCGTCGGTTGCCTGCAACAGGAATTGTCCCCGGCGTTGTTCGCCGAGATCACCGACATCTCCATCGACTACGCGCTGATGGAACACTCCGACAAAGTGGTCGTGGTGCCCGCCCGATTCGACTGGAGTGATATCGGCTCCTGGGGCGCAGTGGCCGCACTCGTGCCTGCCGATGCACAAAACAACCGTGCCAGCGGCGATGCCGTGTTCATCGACAGCCACAACAACTTTGTCCAGAGCGAAGAACGGTTGGTAGCGGCCGTGGGTGTGGATAACCTGATCATCATCGACACCGCCGACGCCGTGTTGGTCGCCCACGCCGATCGCGCGCAGGACGTGCGTCGGGTGGTCAAGCAGCTCAAGGACAAGAAGCACGAAGCCTATCGCCTGCACCGTACGGTCAGCCGGCCGTGGGGCACCTACACCGTGCTCGAAGAAGGCCCTCGCTTCAAAATCAAACGCATCGTGGTCAAGCCCGGTGGTAAGTTGTCGCTGCAGATGCACCACCATCGCAATGAACATTGGGTGGTGGTCGAAGGCATGGCCAAGGTCACCAACAACGGCACCGGTACTCATCTGGTCGCGAAGAACGAATCAACGTTCATTGCCGCCGGCCACAGGCATCGCCTGGAAAATCCCGGCGTGATTGACCTGGTGATCATCGAAGTGCAAAGCGGCGAATACCTGGGAGAGGACGATATCGTCCGCTTCGAAGACCAATACGGCAGGACGGTTTGAATGCTGCTTTCTTTGTACCGCTCGCTGTGGGGCTATCGGGGATTCATCCTCGGTAGCGTCAAGCGAGAATTCCAGGCGCGTTACCGAAATTCGTTGTTCGGTGCCCTGTGGACCGTGCTTAACCCGCTGTCGATGATCATCGTCTACACAGTGATCTTCTCCCACATCATGCGCGCCCGTTTGCCAGGGGTGGATGACGGTTTGGCCTACAGCATTTACCTCTGCGCCGGCCTCCTGACGTGGGGGTTGTTCGCAGAAATCACCGTGCGCAGTCAGAACATGTTTCTCGACAACGCCAACCTGCTGAAGAAAATCAGCTTCCCGCGGATCTGCCTGCCAGTGATCGTGTTGTTCAACGCCGGCATCAACTTCGCGATCATCATCGGCTTGTTCATCGGCTTTCTGCTGATTAGCGGGCGACTGCCCGGCATGGCGCTGCTGGCGCTTATTCCGCTGTTGGCCTTGCAGGTTATGTTTTGTGCCGGGTTGGGGATGATTCTGGGTGTATTGAATGTGTTCTTTCGCGATGTCGGACAATTTTTCGCCATCTGCCTGCAATTCTGGTTCTGGCTGACGCCGATCGTGTATCCGATGAGCATCCTGCCGGAATGGGTACAACGCCTGCTGCAACTCAATCCCCTGACCAATCTGATTACCAGCTATCAGAATGTGTTCCTTTACGGCCAATGGCCGATCTGGAGTTCTCTGCTGCCAATATTCGTGAGCGGCACGGTGTTCTGCGTGATCGGGCTGCGGTTGTTCCGTCAGCGGGTCGGTGAAATGGTGGATGAACTCTGATGGGGCACATACGCGTCACCGGCCTGGGCAAGGCCTACAAGCAATACCCCAATCGCTGGAGCCGACTGGCTGAATGGCTGATCCCGTTTTCGCCGATCCGTCATCGCCAGCACTGGGTGCTGCAAGACGTGGCCTTCGAAATTGCGCCCGGCGAGTCCGTGGGCATCGTCGGAGTCAACGGCGCGGGCAAAAGCACCTTGCTGAAAATGATCACCGGCACCACCCAACCCACCTGCGGCAGCATCCAGCTCGAAGGCCGCGTTGCCGCCCTGCTGGAACTGGGCATGGGTTTTCATGCGGACTTCACCGGCCGGCAGAACGCGGTCATGGCCGGCCAACTGCTGGGCATGCAAGTCGAAGAAATCGAAGCATTGATGCCCGAGATCGAACGCTTCGCGGAAATCGGCGACGCCATCGATCATCCCGTGCGTACCTATTCCAGCGGCATGCAGATGCGCCTGGCATTCAGCGTGGCCACCGCGCGGCGACCGGACATTTTGATCGTCGACGAAGCACTGTCAGTGGGCGACGCCTACTTCCAGCACAAAAGTTTCGACCGCATCCGCAGCTTCCGCAAAGCCGGTACCACGCTGTTGATCGTGTCCCACGACCGCTCGGCAATTCAGTCGATCTGCGACTCGGCGATCCTCCTGGAAAAGGGACGGATGGCCATGCACAGCACACCCGAAGCCGTCATGGATTACTACAACGCGCTACTCGCCGAGCGTGAAGGCCAGACGGTGCGTCAGGAAATGCTCTCAGGCGGCCAGGTCAGCACTATTTCAGGCACCGGTGAAGCCGGGATTTTGCGGGTGCGCTTGCTGGACGAGCACGAACGGTCCATCGATGCGGCGGAAGTCGGTCAGCCGGTGGTGCTGGAGGTGGACGTCGAAATCCGCCAGGACATCGAGCGGCTGGTGCTGGGCTTTATGATCAAGGATCGCCTGGGCCAGGCTATGTACGGCATCAACACCCATCGCCAGGACCAGGCGCTGAATGATCTGAAGGCCGGGGAGCGCGTGACCTACCGCTTTGCTTTCATCATGGGACTGGGCAAGGGTAACTATTCGGTGGCCCTGAGTCTGTCCCGTCTGGATTCGCACCTGGACCGCAATTTCGAATGGCGGGACTACGGTCTGGTGTTCCACGTGATCAATAACCGCCACGAAGACTTCGTGGGCTGCTCGTGGCTGGGGGCGAAAACCACCATCACCCGCTCCGTTGAAACGCTGATGCCGGAAAACACACCATGACGCGCCTTCTGGTGGAATGCACCCACGTTTTCCAGCACCCCAAGGTCAACTCGGGCATCCAGCGAGTGGTGCGCAACGTCGTCAATCAATTGCCGGAATCGGTGGATGGTGTCGACTGCATCCCGGTAGTGATGCTTAAAGGCAAACTCTATCGAGTGCTGATGCTCGGCGCGTTGAACATCCCGTTTTTCGATCACTTGATGACCTTCGGTGGACGCCTGGAACGCCTGGCTCACCGTTTCTGGCAACTGCACCAACGCCTGCATAACCGCAGCCACTCGCGAGTGATCAAACGCTTGCTGCACGTGGCCTACCGTTTGACGGCGATCACCTGCTTCAGCATTCCACTGCGGGTGATCGAAGGCATCAACCAGTATCAACTGCCCAAACGCTGCACGCCGTTGCTGCATCAGCCAGGGGATCAACTGGTGTTGCTCGACTCATCCTGGCATACCGACTTTTTCCCGTTTGCCGAACAGCTGAAACGTGAAGGCGTGGGCATCATTTCGGTGGTCTACGATCTCATCCCCCTGACTCACCCGCAGTTCTACGACACCCGGCTAGTCCAGGTTTTCAATGAATGGTTCGATTGGATCACCCGAACGGCCGATGGCTACATGGCAATTTCTGCCACGGTGCGTGACCAGGTGCGTGAGGAATTACAGCGCCGTCTCGGTCCTGCCAAGGCCAATGAGCTGTGGTTCGACTATTTCCACCTTGGTTCCGAACTCGACCTCAGCGAAGCAACCGCGGCTGTGGAACCGCGCCTTGCCCGGCTATTTGAAACACCGGAACCGGTGTTCTTGATGGTCAGTACTATCGAGCCGCGCAAGAACCATGATTACCTGCTGGACGCTTTCGAATTGGCTTGGGCGGCGGGCTCCAAGGCCCGGTTGTGCGTTGCCGGTCGAATCGGCTGGAAGTGCGACGCCCTGCTCGCGCGGGTACGCAATCACCCGCAACTGAACCAGCGTCTGTTCATGTTCAACGACCTGAGTGACACCAGCCTCGAACACGCCTACAGCCACGCCAGCTCACTGGTGTTTCCATCGTATGTCGAAGGCTTCGGCCTGCCACTGGTGGAAGCCATGCAGCGCGGACTGCCGGCCATGGGCAGCGATATTCCGGTCTTTCGCGAAATCGGTGGCGAGTTCATGGCGTACTTCGATCTGGCCGAGCCACACAGCCTGTGCGACCTGGTCGTGGATTTCGAGCGCAGCGGTCAATTCCCGGCCACCCGCGACGTCGCGCACTGGCGCTGGATCGGCTGGCGTGAAGCGAGTGCCCAGTTGGCCGAACGAACCCTGCACAATCTTGTAGAAGCGCCGGTCATGACAGAGAGGCAACATGCGAATTGCCCTTAATGCCCGGATCCTCCAGGCTCCGCGTACCGGCATTGGCCACTACGTCGCCGAACTGGCGAACGCGTTAGCCGATGAGCCGGATATCGAACTGGCGCTGTTTCATGGCTGGGGTTGGAGCTCGGCTCTGCCGGAAGCGGCCATGCCCGGTTATTCGCGACTGACGCCGCTGCTGCGGCAGATTCCAGGGGCCTATCAGGCCCGGCGCTGGCTGGAGCAGAAACGCTTCGATCAAGGTCGCGCGCAATCCATCGACCTCTACCACGAACCAAGTTTGTGGCCGCTGTCGTTCGACGGCCCGACGATCATCACTCTGCATGACCTGACTCACCTGCACTACCCCGACACACAGCCGCCCGCGCGTTTGCGGGAAATCGAACGGCGGCTGGCCGACGGCGTACGCCAGGCGAGCCTGATTCTTACCGACTCGCAGTTTATTGCCGACGAAGCCCAGGCGCATTTCGGGCTTCCAGCCGAGCGGTTTGTCGTCGCACCACTGGGTGCAGCGGCGCGTTTCCACCCACGGACTCCCGAGGCCATCGACGCCGTTCTCAAGGCCCATGGCGTCGTCGCGCGGGAATATTTCCTCTGCGTCGGCACCTTGGAACCGCGCAAGAACCTGACCCTCGCCCTGCGCGCCCACGCTTTGTTGCCGGAGGCGGTGCGTCAGCGTTTTCCGCTGCTGATCGTCGGTATGGCCGGCTGGCAACACGAGCAGTTCAGTGAAGAATTGCGCACAGCCCTGGCCACAGGCGACGTATGCCTGCTCGGGTATCTGCCGGATGAAGATCTGGCGCAACTGCTGGCCGGTGCCCGGGCATTGATCTTTCCTTCGCTGTACGAAGGGTTCGGGCTGCCCGTTCTTGAAGCCATGGCGAGCGCAACGCCGGTCATTCTGACGCGCCATTCGGCCATGCCGGAGGTCGCTGCAACCGCTGGCAACTACATCGAGCCGGATAATCCAGACCATTTACGCGATGCCATGAACCGGTTGATCGACGACCCCATTCACTGGCAGGCATGCCGCGACGCCGGTTTGCAACAAGCGAAGCTTTTTTCCTGGAAGCGTTGCGCGAAGGTCACGGCCCGAGCCTACCGTCAGGTTATGGGAGACTGATATGCGTGTATTGCACTTTTACAAAACCTACTTGCCCGACTCCATGGGCGGTATCGAACAGGTCATTTTTCAGTTGTGCGAAAGCGGCGCGCGACATGGGGTCGACAGCACTGTCCTGACCTTGAGTAACAACCCGGCACCTGGCGTGATCCAGATCCGTGAACATCAGGTCCATCAGGCCAGAATGGACTTTCAACTGGCGTCCACCGGCTTCTCCTACAGTGTGTTCAAGCAATTTCGTGAGCTGGCGGCAGAGGCCGACGTGGTCAACTACCACTTCCCGTGGCCATTCATGGATCTGGTGCATTTTTGTAGCGCAACCAAAAAGCCCTGCGTAGTGAGTTACCACTCGGACATCATTCGCCAGCGTCATTTACTCAAACTGTATCGACCCTTGATGCGCCGGTTTCTGGACAGCGCCGATCGAATCGTCGCCGCTTCACCCAACTACTTTCATACCAGTGAAATTCTTCAGGATTACCGCGAAAAAACCCGGGTAATCACCTATGGGTTGGACAAGGCAGGTTATCCACAGCCTGAAATGGAGCGCACTGACCGCTGGCGTCGACAGTTGGGCGACAAGTTCTTCTTGTTCGTCGGCGTTATGCGTTACTACAAAGGACTGCACATTCTTCTCGAAGCGATGCAGGGGCTGAATTATCCGGTGGTGATCGTCGGCGCCGGCCCCCTGGAAGCTGAACTGCATGCTCAGGCCAAAAAACTGGGTTTGCAGAACCTGCACTTTTTGGGACGTTTGGGTGATGAGGATAAAGTGGCCTTGCTGCAGCTGAGCTATGCCGTGGTGTTCCCGTCGCATTTGCGCTCTGAAGCGTTCGGCATTTCGCTGCTGGAAGGTGCGATGTACGGCAAGCCGATGATTTCCAGCGAGATCGGCACCGGCACCAGTTACATCAACATCCACAATGAAACCGGGCTGGTGGTGCCTCCAAGTCATCCACAAGCCTTCCGTGAAGCGATGCGCACGCTGTGGGAAAACCCGACACGTGCGGCAGAAATGGGCGTGAAGGCTGAGGCCCGGTATCGGCAGTTATTCACAGCCGACGACATGGGTCGCAAATGGACCGAATTGTACGAAGAGCTGCTTGAGGAAAAATCCCTGTCTTACGCCTGACTGCTTTCCTGCAGGAGCCGGGCTTGCCCGCGATGGCGGCGTGTCAGTCAACATGAATGTTGAATGTTAAACCGTCATCGCGGGCAAGCCCGGCGCCCACAGGGGTTGAGCCGCAGGACCTGGGTTTACAGATCCAGCACCAGCGGCTTCGAACCCTGCGCCGGCACCGCACAGCAAATCAGTACCTCTCCAGCGCCGGGCACTTCTGCCGGCACTTGTGGATAAGTCACTTCGCCGCTGATCAGGCGCGTCTTGCAGGTCCCGCAGGAACCGCCACGGCAGCTGAATTCCGGGCGCAAACCACGGCTTTCAGCCAACTCCAGCAAACTGCCGCTATCGGGTTTCCAGCGCGCCTCTTTGGCCGAGCGCTCGAACACCACCGGTACTGACGTCGTGGCGGCCGGTGGTTGCTCGATGATCACTGCATCCGGATCGGCTACCCGGCGCAACGTCGACGGCCCAAAGGTCTCGGCGTGAATCGTTGAATCGCGGATGTCCATGTCACGCAAGCTGTCGTACATCGCCTGGGTGAACGCTCCTGGGCCGCAGAGGACAAAATCCAGCTGATCGTAGTCTTCCACCTCAAGCACGTTCTTGAGCAGGTCGGCGTCGATTCGCCCGGTCAGGTCGAAATCTTCCCCTTCGCGCGCCTCGGGCTCCGGCTGACTGAGCAAACGCAGGACTCGCACCGCGTCGCCGAGCCCGTCGAGCAAGCGGTTCAGTTCAGGGCGGAATGGTTGATCGGCCAGGGTTCGCGAGCTCTGGATGAACCAGGTCGGGCGGATGCTCCGCGTGCGCAGGCCTTGATAAACCACCTCACGCACCATCGACAGCAGCGGCGTAATGCCCACGCCAGCGGCCAGCAATACCAGCGGGCGCCGCTCATGCGGTGCCACGGTGAAATGCCCTTGAGGCGCACGGGCTTCCAGCACGTCACCGACACGAATCCGCTCATGCAGGTGCGATGACACCAATCCGTCACGCTTCACACTGATACGGAAAAAGTCATCGGACGGCGCACTCGACAGGCTGTACGTGCGGATATGCACGTCACCGTCAATGTTGAACCGCAAAGGTAAATGCTGCCCGGCCTGGAACACCGGCAATCCGGCGCCATCGGCAGGCTCCAGGTAGATCGAACGAATGTGGTGGCTTTCCTGTTCGATTCGCGCCACCCGCAGCGACCGCCAATGATCGCCCAAAGCCTTGGCTTGCAGGCGTGCATTGGCCTGCGCCCAGGTGCCGGTCAGCAGACTGGTGGGCGATACGCCGTCAAAGCGCCAGCGCAAAGCCAGCGCTGCAGGCCGGCGCACCACGTGCTCGACCTCGAAGGTCCACAGCCGCTCGGCACCTTGAAAGGCTTCGATTAGCGGGCCGTCGAGGATGATTTCGGTACGCCCGCTGAGGTGCAGCAGGTCACCAGAATTGAAATCGATGAACAACAAACCGGCGCGAGGATTGACCAGCAGATTGCCCAGCGTATTGAAATGCAGGTTGCCGGCGAAGTCAGGGATCGTCAGGCGATTCCCTTCCACCTGTACGAAACCGGCCTGGCCGCCCCGGTGAGAAACATCCACCGAACGCTGTCCATCGACGTCCACGTAGCTGGCGACAAAGAATGTGTCGGCGTCGACGATCATGGTCCTGGCCGCATCATCCAGTTCAGTCAGGTGCTGCGCAACGCGACTCGAAGGGTCCGCCAAGGGCACCGAACGAAACTGGCGCAATTGGATGTATTGCGGGCAGTTGCCGAACGATTGCTCCACCGTGACGCCGAATCCGCTGGCCGTAACGGCGCTGACTCGGCCATTGAGGCGATTGCGGCGCCGGGTGTGCAACTCAATACCGAGCAAACCGATGGCAGCACCGTCTTGCAGCTGCGCAGGGTCATCGGCGCCCGGCAGGTGGTCGAACTGCAACAGCGATGGATCGGGGGAATGAGCGAAACCCGGTTGCCCTTCAAGAATGCTGGCCCAGGGGTTGCCTTCGACATCAACGGCGCCGTACAGCATGAAAGGCAGTTGCTGATAGAACGTGCGGTGCTGATCCGGCATCTGACTGCGAATCACCTTACGTCCGAACGCCTCCATTCGCTCGGCAACCCCCACATGAGCCTGCAACTGTTTCTCGCCGGCGTGCCAAGGTGAATGTTCCATAACGGCTCCTCCCCTGCGCCCATGGCGCATCGTGAACGGCCCGAGCGGATCGGGCCGTGAACATCAGGCAGTTTTTTGCAGGCCGGCCACCGTGCGTGGCATGCCGACAAACCCTGGCAGGGCTTCAATGCGCGCCAGCCAGGCACGGATGTGGGGGTAGTCGTCGAGCGAGACATTGCCTTCCGGCGCATGGGCGATATAACTGTAGGCCGAGACGTCGGCGATGGTCGGCTCGCTCCCCGTCAGATATGGCGTGGCAGACAGTTCCTGATCGATGATTTTCAGCAAAGCGTGGGAATTGGCGATCACTTCTTCAGCGTTGTAGGACGCGCCGAACACGGTGATCAACCTGGCTCTGGCCACACCAAAGGCAATCGGCCCGGCAGCAATCGATAACCAGCGCTGAACCTTGGCAGCGCCGACAGGATCAGTCGGTAGCCAGCGACCGTTGCCATACTTCTGCGCCAGATACACCAGGATCGCATTGGAGTCGGCCAACACGACGCCTTGGTCATCGATGGCAGGCACCTGACCCATCGGGTTGATCGCCAGGTAATCCGGCTGCTTGTGCGCCCCCTTGGCCAGATCGACAAAGACTAGCTCTGTCGGCAATTGCAGCAGGGACAGCATCAGCTCCACACGGTGAGCGTGGCCAGAGCGTGGGAAGTTGTAGAGTTTGATGGCTTGCATGGTCGACTCCGCTGGGTGGAGGCGCCCTTTGGAAAGAGTCGGCGCCGATGGGTTGCCATCTTCCGCCTGCTACCGAAACAATAGAATAACCAGCAAATGCAATCCATTATTTCAGCTGGAGCAATAGTGCCTCGTTCTTCAAGGCTGGATGCTCGCGCAAGGCCTTCACCGTGAAGTCGACAAAACTGCGCACTCGCGCTGGCGCTTTGCGCCCGCCCTGATAAATCACGTGAATCGGCAACGGCGCCAATTCGAATTCAGACAGGATGATTTGCAACTCACCCGCCGCCACCTTTCCCGCGACCTGATACGACAACACGCGGGTAAACCCCAGCCCCAGGCAGGCGGCCGTGATGGCAGCCTGATTGGCGGTGACCACCAGCCGAGACTCCGTACGCACCGACAGCGGTTCGCCATTTTCAAGGAAGGGCCAGTTACGTAATTGGCCCGTGGCCGATGTTGCAATAATCGGCGCCTGTACCAGTTCCTGCGGATGCAAGGGCCGGCCATGTGCCGCGATCAGCGCTGGCGAACCACAAATCACCCGCCGTACCTCGCCGACCCGGATCGCATGCTGATTACTGTCGGGCAAATCGCCGATGCGCACCGCCACATCGATGCCCTCTTCCGTGATGCTCACCACGCGATCAAGCAACAGCGCATTGATGCAGACCTCTGGGTACTGCGCCAGGTAATCAACCATCACTGGCGTGACAAACAACTCTCCAAACAATACCGGCGCGGTGATCGTCAATTGCCCACGGGGTTGTGCATGACTCCCCGCCGCCGAATCCTCCGCTTCCTGCACCTCGGCGAGAATCCTGCGACAGTCGTCCAGATAACGCTGCCCCGCCTCGCTCAAATGCACGCTGCGGGTCGTACGGGTGATCAACTGCGTGCCAATGCGCTGCTCCAGTGCCGCGACGGCCCGGGTGACGCTCGCCGCCGACATCCCCAGAATTCGCGCCGCCGCCGAGAAACCTTGCGCCTTGGCGACGGCGGCGAAGACCTGCATTTCCTGGAATCGGTCCACGGGGCATGTCCTTTATTCAGATAAAAAAAATCGCAACCGTAGGCTGCGATTTTTAAGGGTTTCGGTCACCTGTGGATAACTTATTCCACTGTCACCGACTTCGCCAGGTTACGCGGCTGGTCAACGTCCGTGCCTTTCAGCACAGCAACGTAGTACGACAGCAACTGCAGCGGGATGGTGTAGAGGATCGGCGACAGGATGTCGTGGATGTGCGGCATGTGCACAACGTGCGTGCCTTCGCCATTGGTCATGCCGGCTTTCTCGTCTGCGAAGACGATCAACTGGCCACCACGGGCGCGGACTTCCTGGAGGTTGGATTTCAACTTCTCCAGCAGCTCGTTGTTCGGCGCCACAGTCACCACCGGCATGTCGTTATCCACAAGCGCTAACGGACCGTGTTTCAGTTCGCCAGCCGGGTAGGCTTCAGCGTGGATGTAGGAGATTTCCTTGAGTTTCAGGGCTCCTTCCATCGCTACCGGGAATTGCGCGCCACGGCCGAGGAACAGCGTGTGGTTTTTCTCGGCGAACAGCTCGGCGATTTTCTCCACGGTGCTGTCCATGGCCAAGGCTTCGCCCAAGCGGGTTGGCAGACGGCGCAGTTCTTCGACCAATGTGGCTTCGACGCCCTTGGCCAAAGTGCCGCGAACCTGCCCCAGGGACAGGGTCAGCAACAGCAGGCCTACCAATTGAGTGGTGAAGGCTTTGGTCGAGGCCACGCCGATTTCGCGACCGGCCTGGGTCAGCAAGGTCAGGTCGGATTCACGCACCAGCGAACTGATGCCGACGTTGCAGATCGCCAGGCTCGCGAGGAAACCCAGTTCCTTGGCGTTGCGCAGGGCAGCCAGGGTGTCGGCGGTTTCGCCGGACTGGGAAATGGTCACGAACAGCGTGTCGGGTTGCACCACGACTTTGCGGTAGCGGAATTCGCTGGCAACTTCGACCTGGCACGGGATCCCGGCCAACTCTTCGAGCCAGTAACGGGCAACCATACCGGCGTGATAGCTGGTGCCGCAGGCAACGATCTGCACGTTGCGCACTTTGGCGAACAGCTCGGCAGCCTGTGGACCGAATGCCTGTACCAGCACGCCGTTCGGGCTCAGGCGGCCTTCGAGGGTGCGCTGAACAACAGACGGTTGCTCGTGGATTTCCTTGAGCATGAAGTGGCGGAACTCGCCCTTGTCGGCGGCTTCGGCACCGTCGCGGTACTGCACGGTTTCGCGCTCGACAGCTTTGCCGTCAACGTCCCAGATATGCACGCTGTCGCGGCGAATCTCGGCGATATCGCCTTCTTCCAGGTACATGAAACGGTCAGTGACCTGACGCAGGGCCAATTGGTCGGAAGCTAGGAAGTTTTCACCCAGGCCCAGACCAATCACCAACGGGCTACCACTGCGAGCGGCGACCAGGCGATCCGGCTGCTTGGCGCTGATGACCGCCAGGCCGTAAGCACCGTGCAACTCCTTGACGGTGGCTTTGAGGGCCGCGGTCAGGTCGGGCAAATCCTTGAGTTTGTGGTTCAGCAGGTGAGCGATGACTTCGGTGTCGGTGTCCGAGGTGAACACATAACCCAAGGCTTTCAGCTGTTCACGCAGGGCTTCGTGGTTTTCGATGATGCCGTTGTGCACCACGGCCAGGTCGCCGGAGAAATGCGGGTGGGCGTTGCGCTCGCACGGCGCGCCGTGGGTGGCCCAGCGGGTGTGGGCGATGCCGAGGCGACCGACCAGAGGCTCGGCCTCGAGTGCCAGTTCCAGCTCGCTGACCTTGCCCGGACGACGCATGCGCTCGAGTTTCTCATCGTTGGTGAAGACCGCCACACCGGCGCTGTCGTAGCCACGGTATTCCAGGCGCTTGAGGCCTTCGAGCAAGATGGCGGTAATGTTACGTTCTGCGACTGCGCCGACAATTCCACACATGCTATTTCTCCTGACTGACAGCCGCGCAAATCAAATTGATGCCGCGGGCCTGAATCTGATCGCGTGCCTCCAGCGGCAAGCGATCATCGGTAATAAGGGTATGGACGCTGCTCCATGGCAGTTCCAGGTTGGGGATTTTGCGGCCGATCTTATCGGCCTCCACCATCACGACGACTTCACGGGCGACTTCGGCCATGACCCGGCTGAGCCCCAGCAATTCGTTGAAGGTGGTCGTACCGCGGACCAGGTCGATACCATCGGCACCGATAAACAACTGATCAAAGTCGTAAGAGCGTAGTACCTGCTCAGCGACCTGCCCCTGAAAGGACTCGGAATGCGGGTCCCAGGTGCCGCCGGTCATCAACAGCACCGGTTCGTGCTCAAGCTCGCTCAAGGCATTGGCCACGTGCAACGAGTTGGTCATCACCACCAGCCCCGGTTGCTGACCGAGTTCCGGGATCATGGCCGCCGTGGTACTGCCGCTGTCGATGATGATCCGCGCATGCTCGCGAATCCGCGTGACCGCGGCGCGAGCAATGGCTTGTTTGTATTTGGAGACAGGTTGGCCGATGTCAGCCACCAATTCTTGAGGCATGGTGATCGCTCCGCCGTAACGACGTAGCAGCAGGCCATTACTCTCAAGCGCCGCCAGATCCTTGCGAATCGTAACTTCCGACGTTTCGAAGCGTTTTGCCAGCTCGTCCACACTGACTTCGCCCTGCTCGTTGAGCAAGGTGAGGATATTGTGGCGGCGTTGGGGTGTATTGCGCTTCGACATGGCTTAGTAAGTTTCGATTCGAAAGATAACGGAAGCAATCAAAACCTATCGGCGAAACTTCGTCAAGCGTGTTGGGATAAAAAGGCCTGTGTATAACCAAAAAAAATCGCAGCTTGAGGTGAGGGCTCTGAAGGCCGTTCTCAGGCTGCGATTTTGTTGTTTAGAAGGGCTGTGGATAACTCAGCTCTTCTTGACCTTCTCCGGCCGCTTCCAGCCGTCGATATTCTTCTGCCGTGCCCGACCTACCGCCAATTGTGCGTTATCCACATTCTGCGTAATGGTTGAACCGGCCGCCGTGGTCGCACCGGAAGAGATATCCACAGGCGCTACCAACGAATTGTTGGAACCGATGAAAACGTCTTCACCCAGCACGGTTTTCCACTTGTTGGCGCCGTCGTAGTTGCACGTGATGGTGCCCGCGCCAATGTTGGTGCGCGCGCCGACCTCGGCATCACCCAGGTAAGTCAGGTGACCGGCCTTCGCGCCTTCGCCCAAGTGAGCGTTCTTCAGTTCAACAAAGTTAC
The DNA here is from genome assembly GCF_054668435.1 of Pseudomonas sp. S2_B07. NCBI lineage: Bacteria > Pseudomonadati > Pseudomonadota > Gammaproteobacteria > Pseudomonadales > Pseudomonadaceae > Pseudomonas > Pseudomonas sp. S2_B07. Next base: position 3,607,994 of record NZ_CP162769.1, on the reverse strand, counting down.
CCACATGCGCGCGCGCGTCAAGGACAGTGCCCGGACGCAGGCGTGCGAATGGGCCGGCATCGCTGCCTTCGCCCAGAATCGCACCTTCGATATGGCTGTTGGCCTTGATCACCACGCCTTTGCGCAGGGTGCTGTCCTTGATCACACAGTTAGGGCCGATCACCACGTCGTCTTCAATGACGACTTTGCCTTCGAGGATCACGTTGATGTCGATCAGCACATCGCGGCCAACGGTGACTTCGCCGCGCACATCGAAACGAGCCGGGTCGCGCAGGGTCACGCCTTGGGCCATCAAACGGCGGCCGGAGCGCAATTGATAGTGACGCTCGAGTTCGGAAAGTTGCTTGCGGTCGTTGGCGCCCTGCACTTCCATGGCGTCGTGCGGCTGCTCGGTGGCGACCACCAAACCATCGTTGACCGCCATGGCGATCACGTCAGTCAGGTAATACTCGCCCTGGGCATTGTTGTTGGAGAGACGGCTCATCCAGCTACCCAGTTGGGCGAAAGGCAGGGCGAGAATCCCGGTGTTGCCTTCAGTGATCGCACGCTCGGCTTCGTTGGCGTCTTTTTGCTCAACGATTGCCGTGACCTTGCCAGCGTCATCGCGGACGATGCGGCCATAGCCGGTCGGGTCGTCCAGCTCGACAGTCAACAGGCCCAGTTGTTGCGGCGCGACTTTCTTGAGCAGGCGTTGCAGGGTGTCGACTTCAATCAGCGGCACGTCGCCGTAGAGAATGAGTACGGTATCGGACTCAATGAACGGCACAGCCTGAGCCACGGCATGACCGGTACCCAATTGTTTGTCCTGAAGGACGAAATTCAGGTCATCCGCCGCCAGGCGCTCACGTACGGCTTCAGCGCCATGGCCGATCACCACATGGATGCGCTGTGGATCAAGTTGGCGGGCGCTGTGGATAACATGGCCAAGCATCGAGTTGCCGGCAATCGGGTGCAGAACTTTCGGCAACGCCGAACGCATGCGCGTGCCTTGGCCGGCAGCGAGAATAACGATTTCAAGTGACATGACTGGCTACCAATCCTGGGTGGTCAGCGGCTGCGACCAGGTTATGAACGTCGGAAAAGAAAAAGGGTAGCCGAGGCTACCCTTTTTAATCAATCGCGCAACAAGTGATGGCCTATTAGCGGCCAAACTTCTTGCGGATCTGCTGGACGGTGCGCAGCTGTGCTGCAGCCTCGGCCAGACGTGCGGAAGCAGAACCGTAGTCGAATTCCGCGCCCCGCTCATGCAGGGCTTTCTCGGCAGCCTTGACGGCTTCCTGAGCGGAGGCTTCATCCAGGTCGCCAGCACGTTGCACGGTGTCGGCAAGAACCTTGACCATGTTCGGCTGAACTTCGAGGAAACCACCAGAGATGTAATACACCTCCTCTTCCCCGCCCTGCTTGACCAGGCGGATCGGGCCCGGCTTGAGATTAGTGATCAACGGCGCGTGACCCAGGGCGATACCAAGATCACCCAGTGCACCGTGCGCAATCACCATCTCGACCAGACCGGAAAAGATTTCTCCTTCCGCGCTGACGATATCGCAATGGACTGTCATAGCCATCTGATTGCCTCAACCTAAATTAGCGCCCGTTTCCGGGCGCCGGGATTACAGTTTCTTGGCTTTCTCGATCGCTTCTTCGATGCCGCCGACCATGTAGAACGCTTGTTCTGGCAGGTGGTCGTAGTCACCGTTGAGGATGCCTTTGAAGCCAGCAATGGTGTCTTTCAGGGAAACGTATTTACCCGAAGCACCGGTGAAGACTTCAGCCACGAAGAACGGCTGCGACAAGAAACGCTGGATCTTACGAGCACGGTTTACCAACTGCTTGTCGGCTTCCGACAGCTCGTCCATACCCAGGATCGCAATGATGTCCTTCAGTTCTTTGTAACGCTGCAGAACATACTGTACACCGCGAGCGGTGTCGTAGTGGTCCTGGCCGATTACGTTCGGGTCCAGCTGGCGCGAAGTCGAGTCGAGTGGATCGACCGCTGGGTAGATACCCAGGGAAGCGATGTCACGGGACAGAACGACGGTGGCGTCCAAGTGGGCGAAGGTGGTCGCTGGCGACGGGTCAGTCAAGTCATCCGCAGGTACGTATACCGCTTGGATCGAGGTGATCGAACCGTTTTTGGTCGAAGTGATACGCTCTTGCAGAGTACCCATCTCTTCGGCCAGGGTCGGCTGGTAACCTACTGCGGAAGGCATACGGCCCAGCAGTGCGGATACTTCAGTACCGGCCAGGGTGTAACGATAGATGTTGTCGACGAACAGCAGAACGTCGTTACCTTCGTCACGGAACTTCTCGGCCATGGTCAGGCCGGTCAGTGCTACGCGCAGACGGTTACCCGGCGGCTCGTTCATCTGACCGTAAACCAGTGCCACTTTGTCCAGAACGTTGGAATCCTTCATCTCGTGGTAGAAGTCGTTACCCTCACGAGTACGCTCACCCACACCGGCGAACACGGAATAACCGCTGTGCTCGATGGCGATGTTACGGATCAGTTCCATCATGTTTACGGTTTTGCCTACACCGGCACCACCGAACAGACCGACTTTACCACCCTTGGCGAACGGGCAAACCAGGTCGATAACCTTGATGCCGGTTTCCAGCAGGTCGTTGCCGCCCGCTTGTTCTGCGAAGGTTGGCGCAGGACGGTGAATGCCCCAGCGCTCGTCGGTGTCGATCGGGCCAGCTTCGTCGATCGGGTTGCCCAGAACGTCCATGATCCGGCCCAGAGTCGCTTTACCGACCGGTACGGAAATGGCTGCGCCGGAGTCGATGACGTCCAGACCACGCTTCAAGCCCTCGGTGGAGCCCATCGCAATGGTACGAACCACGCCGTCGCCCAGCTGTTGCTGAACTTCCAGAGTGGTTGCGGCCGCGCTTTGTACAGTCAGCGCGTTGTAGATGCTCGGTACGCTGTCGCGTGGGAATTCCACGTCGATAACGGCGCCGATGATTTGAACGATACGTCCGCTACTCATAGCTGGATCCTCTGAATATTTGAACCGTTAAACCGCGGCAGCGCCGCCGACGATTTCCGAGATCTCTTGGGTGATCGCAGCCTGACGCGCCTTGTTGTAGACCAGCTGCAAATCGCTGATCAAATCACCGGCGTTGTCGGTAGCGTTCTTCATCGCGATCATCCGCGCAGCTTGTTCAGCCGCGTTGTTCTCGACCACCGCCTGGTAGACCTGCGACTCCACGTAACGGACCATCAAGCCGTCAAGCAGCTCTTTGGCATCCGGTTCGTAGAGATAGTCCCAGTGGTGCTTGAGGCCTTGATCCGGGGTTGCCACCAATGGAATCAACTGCTCCACGGTAGGCGTTTGCGTCATGGTGTTGATGAACTTGTTGGACACCACGGACAGGCGATCAATACGGCCGTCCAGGTAGGCATCCAGCATCACCTTGACGCTGCCGATCAAGTCATTGATCGACGGCTCTTCACCCAGGTGGCTGATAGCTGCTACGACGTTGCCGCCGAAGTTGCGGAAGAAAGCCGCACCCTTGCTACCCACTACACACAGATCGATCTCGACGCCGTTTTCGCGGTTTACCGCCATGTCCTTGACCAGGGCCTTGAACAGGTTGGTGTTCAAACCACCACACAAACCACGGTCACTGCTCACCACGACGTAACCGACGCGCTTGATTTCGCGGTCGATCATGAACGGGTGGCGATATTCCGGGTTGGCGTTGGCCAAATGACCAATAACCTGGCGGATGCGCTCCGCGTAAGGACGGCTAGCAGCCATGCGCATTTGTGCCTTGCGCATTTTACTGACCGCCACTTTTTCCATGGCGCTGGTAATCTTTTGCGTGCTTTTGATGCTCGCAATCTTACTGCGAATCTCTTTTGCGCCTGCCATGTAACACCTATCAGGTTAGCAAGCGGGAGCCTTGCGGCTCCCGCTGCGGCTTACCAGGTTTGGGTGGCCTTGAACTTCTCGATACCGGCTTTCATGCCAGCATCGATTTCGTCATTGAAGTCACCCTTCACGTTGATCTTCGCCATCAATTCGGCGTGATCGCGGTTGAAGAAAGCAATCAGCGCTTGTTCAAAGCTGCCGATCTTGGCGATTTCGACGTCAGTCAGGAACCCACGCTCAGCGGCATACAGCGACAGCGCCATGTCAGCGATCGACATAGGTGCGTATTGCTTCTGCTTCATCAGCTCGGTAACGCGCTGACCATGCTCAAGTTGCTTACGGGTCGCTTCGTCCAGGTCAGAAGCGAACTGGGCGAATGCCGCCAGTTCACGGTACTGAGCCAGAGCGGTACGGATACCACCGGAGAGCTTCTTGATGATCTTGGTCTGAGCGGCACCACCCACACGGGATACCGAAACACCGGCGTTCACAGCAGGACGGATCCCGGAGTTGAACATGGCCGATTCCAGGAAGATCTGACCGTCGGTGATGGAAATCACGTTGGTCGGAACGAACGCGGAAACGTCGCCAGCCTGGGTTTCGATGATCGGCAGTGCGGTCAGGGAACCGGTTTTGCCGGTCACTGCGCCGTTGGTGAACTTCTCTACGTATTCTTCCGAAACGCGGGATGCGCGCTCCAGCAGACGGGAGTGGAGATAGAACACGTCGCCTGGGTAAGCTTCACGGCCTGGTGGACGGCGCAGCAGCAGGGAAATCTGGCGGTAAGCCACTGCTTGCTTGGACAGATCGTCATAAACGATCAGCGCGTCTTCACCGCGGTCGCGGAAGAATTCACCCATGGTGCAACCGGAGTACGGTGCCAGGAATTGCAGTGCTGCAGATTCCGAAGCGCTCGCTGCCACGACGATGGTGTTAGCCAGTGCGCCGTTTTCTTCCAGCTTGCGAACCACGTTGGCGATGGTCGATTGTTTCTGACCAATGGCTACGTAGACGCAGAAAATGCCGCTGTCTTTCTGGTTGATGATCGCGTCGATCGCCAGAGCGGTTTTACCGATCTGACGGTCACCGATGATCAGCTCACGCTGGCCACGGCCGACAGGGATCATGGCATCGACAGCCTTGTAGCCAGTCTGTACAGGCTGGTCTACCGACTTACGCCAGATCACGCCTGGAGCAACTTTCTCGACCGCGTCGGTCAAGGTGTTGTTCAGCGGACCTTTGCCATCAACTGGGTTACCCAGTGCGTCGACTACGCGACCCAGCAGTTCCTTACCAACCGGAACTTCGAGGATACGGCCGGTGCACTTGGCGCTCATGCCTTCAGCCAGAGTCTGGTATGCGCCCAATACAACGGCACCTACAGAGTCTTGCTCCAGGTTGAGAGCCATACCGAAGACGCCGCCCGGAAACTCGATCATCTCGCCGTACATTACGTCGGCCAGACCGTGAATCCGCACGATACCGTCAGATACGCTGACGACAGTGCCTTCGTTACGGGCTTGGGAGGTCACATCGAGCTTGTCGATGCGGCCCTTGATAATTTCACTTATTTCGGAAGGATTGAGTTGCTGCATTGCTCTGCTGCCCCTTCAAACTCAAGATTTCAATGCTTCGGCAAGATTCGCGAGTTTGCCGCGAATCGAACCATCGATTACCAGGTCGCCGGCGCGAATGATGACACCACCAATAAGGGCGGCATCCTCCGCAACTTGCAGGCGCACTTCCCGGTTGAGTCGTGCACTGAGAACCTTGGCGAGTTTGTCTTGCTGTTCTTGGTTCAATGCAAAAGCACTGGTGACTTCAACGTCTACCGACTTCTCTTGTTCGGCCTTGTACAGGTCAAACAGAGCGGCGATCTCCGGCAACAGCGGGAGACGGTCGTTTTCGGCAACGACGTTAATGAAGTTCTGTGCCTTGGCATCAAACTTGTCGCCGCACACGTCAATAAACGTGGCGGCCTTGTTTGCGCTCGTCAGTCGCGGGGCCTTGAGCACGCGCTGCATGGTGTCGTCTTGCGACACTGCTGCAGCCAGGCCGAGCATGGCTGACCAAGAGGCCAGTTGCTGGTGGGCCTGGGCGTGCTCGAAGGCTGCCTTAGCGTAAGGTCGGGCCAACGTGGTCAATTCTGCCATGATCGCCCTCGCTTAAATTTCAGCAGCCAGTTTGTTTACCAGCTCCGCGTGCGCGTTTTGATCGATTGTGGCACCCAGGATCTTCTCGGCGCCGCCGACAGCCAGAGCACCCAGTTGGGCACGCAGCGCGTCTTTGACACTGTTCAGTTCCTGTTCGATCTCGGCCTGAGCCTGAACCTTCACACGGTCAGCGTCGATACGGGCCTTTTCAACAGCCTCTTCAACGATCTGGTTACCGCGTTTCTTGGCTTGCTCAATGATTTCGGCTGCCTGAGCTTTAGCTTCGCGCAGTTGTTGACCCGCTTTATCTTGGGCCAATTCCAGGTCGCGAGCTGCTCGGGCGGCAGCGTCCAGTCCATCCGCAATCTTCTTCTGACGTTCGTGCAAAGCCGCGATGACCGGAGGCCACACGAACTTCATGCAAAACAGTACAAAAATGAAGAACGCAACGGACTGGCCAATCAGGGTTGCATTAATGTTCACGCCAACACCTCGCTCGTTCGTTACACATCACACCAACTACTCGAAGGTTCGAGTAATTAGCCAGCGAGTTGACCAACGAATGGGTTCGCGAAGGTGAAGAACAGAGCGATACCAACACCGATCATGGTGACGGCGTCGAGCAGACCGGCAACGATGAACATTTTAACTTGCAGCATTGGAACCATTTCTGGCTGACGCGCTGCGCCTTCCAGGAACTTGCCGCCCAACAGGCCGAAACCAATTGCGGTACCCAGTGCGCCCAGGCCGATCAACAGTGCAACAGCGATAGCGGTTAGACCAACTACAGTTTCCATCTTTCCTCCCGACTTTTACGTCGTATGGTTTAGGTTTTTTAGATTTTAAAGCGGTAAAACAAATCGTTTCATAGCCCTGTTCGGGCACCCACTCGTTTGACCGAGTGGGACATCAGACTAGTCGAGACTGGTCTTAATGGTTCTCTTCGTGCGCCATCGAAAGGTAAACGATGGTCAGCATCATGAAGATAAACGCCTGCAGGGTGATGATCAGGATGTGGAACACAGCCCACGCCCACTGCAGAACTACGCCCAGGCCGCTAAGCCAGAGCAGACCGCTGCCGAACATCACAGCAATCAGAATGAAGACCAGTTCGCCGGCGTACATGTTGCCGAACAAACGCAGTGCCAGCGAGATTGGCTTGGCAACCAGCGTCACGAACTCCAGCAGGAAGTTCACCGGAATCAGCAGGGCCTGAACGAAGATGTTCTTGCTGCCGAACGGGTGCAGGGTCAGTTCGCCGATGAAGCCGCCGATGCCCTTGACCTTGATGCTGTAGAAAATGATCAGCGCGAACACCGACAGGGCCATACCCAGGGTCGCGTTCGGGTCAGTGGTCGACACTGCACGGAACGGAATGTGGTGGTCGCCGGTAATCAGGATGGCCAGCTGAGGAATCCAGTCGACCGGGATCAGGTCGACGGCGTTCATCAGGAACACCCAGACGAAGATGGTCAGTGCCAGCGGTGCAATCACCGGGCTACGGCCATGGAAGCTGTCTTTCACGCTGCCATCGACGAATTCGACCAATACTTCAACGAAGTTCTGCAAAGCACCAGGCTGACCGGAAGTCGCTTTCTTTGCCGCCATGCGGAAAAGAAGAACGAAGATCAGACCCAACGCGACCGACCAGCCGAGGGTATCGACGTGGAAAGCCCAGAAGCCCATTTCCTTGGCTTCTGCTGCGGTGTGGGCAAAACCCCACCCGCCAGTTGGGAGCTGACCGAAAGTCAGGTTCTGCAAGTGGTGCTGGATATAGCCCGAAGCGGTTGTTTCTGCCATGGTTGCCTCAAACGCCCTAAGGTCTCGAAAGTCTTGTTCTCATCAGCAGGGGCGCGAACCAGCTGACCAGTTGGGTCAACACGAAGACGCCGAATACAGCTAGCGGCGCCAATGGCTTCACACCTGCAAACGTCAATGCAAAGAGCACTGCCGTCAAAATCAGTTTGCCCGCCTCGCCGGCATAAAATGACCGGACAATGGCTTGAGCTGCTCGGGCGCCGGAAAACCGAAATGCCCTGTGAGCGAAATAAACATTGGGAAGCAAGGCTATCAGGCCTCCGCAAAGTCCTGAGTACCCGGCAACGACTCCATGCCATTGCCAAAGCGCCAAAGCAGCAATCAGCAAAACGACAAATTGAGCCATTAACACCGGAAAAACTGCCAGGCGATGGAACGGCAAGCGGTTTGGCGTGCGTCTTTCCATCACGTTTTCTCTCCAATGGTCGGCTGCCAGAAATCAATAACTTGGCATAATTTGTGCCGACAAAATGCGCGCAGAGTATAGGGGCGGTTCAGCCCCTATTCAACTGTCAGGTAGTGATTTCCGACTGCACGCTACATGAGGAAATGTTTCAACGAATGTGCGCAAGCACACCTTGCAGTTCGTCGAGGGAGTTGTAACCAATGACCAACTGCCCTTTCCCCTTCTTACCGTGGCGAATCTGCACCGCAGAGCCTAGGCGTTCGGCCAGGCGCTGTTCGAGTCGGGCTATATCAGGGTCCGGTTTTACCGGTTCGGCAGGCTCCTGTTTGCCACTCAACCACTGGCGAACCAGTGCTTCAGTTTGGCGCACCGTCAGCCCCCGTGCGACAACATGTCGCGCCCCTTCTACCTGTTGATTCTCCGGCAAACCGAGCAAAGCACGCGCATGACCCATTTCCAGGTCACCGTGCGACAGCATGGTTTTGATAACTTCCGGCAACGCGATCAAGCGTAGCAGGTTGGCCACGGTCACGCGGGATTTGCCCACCGCCTCCGCAACCTGTTGCTGAGTCAGCTGAAATTCCTGCTGCAAACGCTGCAACGCGACGGCTTCTTCGATCGGATTGAGGTCTTCGCGTTGAATGTTCTCGATCAGCGCCATGGCAATGGCCGTTTCATCCGGCACATCACGAACCATCGCCGGGATGGTTTCCTGGCCAGCCTGCTGGCTGGCGCGCCAGCGGCGTTCACCGGCAATGATTTCGAAGCGACCGCTGCCGATCGGGCGAACCACGATCGGCTGCATCACGCCCTGGGCCTTGATCGACTGCGCCAACTCTTCCAGCGCTTGAGGATCCATGTCCCGGCGGGGTTGGTACTTGCCGCGCTGGATCAGGTCCAGGGGCAGGTGCTGCAGCTCACGTTGGTCAGCTTGTACCGCTTGTTCTTCCAGCGAGCTGACAGTCGGACCACTCAGCAGTGCATCCAGTCCACGTCCGAGACCTCGTTTCTTGACGGCCATGGGGATTCCTTAAGTTGCCTGAGCGGCGGCGGTGCGTGAGTTTTTGCGCTGGCGGCGAACCATTTCGCCCGCCAAGGCCAGGTAGGCAATGGCGCCCCGTGAAGTCTTGTCGTACGCCAACGCCGGCATCCCATAACTTGGCGCTTCAGCCAAGCGAATGTTGCGCGGAATCACGGTGTCGTAAAGCTGCTCGCCGAAGTGTTCCTTGAGCTGCGCGGACACATCGTTCATCAGGCTCAGGCGCGGGTCGTACATGGTCCGCAACAGGCCTTCGACTTTCAGATTCGGGTTCAGCAGTTCAGCGATGCGCTTGATGTTATCCACAAGGTCGCTCAAACCTTCGAGCGCGAAGTATTCGCACTGCATGGGGATAATCACCCCATCGGCGGCCACCAGTGCGTTCAGCGTGAGCATCGACAACGACGGTGGGCAGTCGATCAAAATGTAATCGTAGTTTTCACGGATTGGCGCCAATGCACTGCGCAGGCGACTTTCCTTCATCTGCATTTCCAGCAGAACCACTTCGGCCGCCGTCAGGTCGCGGTTGGCCGGCAACAGCTGGTAACCACCATGCTCGGAGTAGTGCATGGCCTGGGCCAGGTCACATTCGCCGATCAGCAGGTCGTAGACCGAGTTTTCCAGGCCATGTTTATCCACACCGCTACCCATGGTGGCGTTGCCCTGTGGATCGAGATCGATCAGCAGCACCCGACGCTTGGTAGCGACCAGGGAAGCTGCGAGGTTGATGCAGGTGGTGGTTTTACCCACACCACCCTTTTGGTTCGCAATCGCGAATACCTTAGCCATTCTTGCTTGTGTTCCCAATCATGCCGTGCGGCGCAGTATCAGCAGATGGCGTTGGCCTTGGCAACCAGGGACGGCCAGGGCGTGTTCGCTATCGAGGTGGAAGTCTGCTGGCAATGCTACCAGCTCATCGGCCGGATGAACGCCCTTCATTGCCAGCCAGCGCGTATCGGCATCGCCGAGGTGGCGAGTCCAGTTACTGAAATTTTCCATGCTGCTGAACGCCCGGGAAACAATCCCGTTGAATGGCTGTGCAGGCTGGAAAGCTTCGACGCGGCTGTGGATAACTTGCAGGTTATCCAGTTTGAGTTCGAGTTTGACCTGGGTCAGGAAGCGGGTTTTCTTGCCGTTGCTGTCCAGGCAGGTCACTTGCGACTCGGGAAACAGGATGGCCAACGGAATGCCCGGCATGCCACCACCGCTGCCAACGTCCAGCCAGCGACCGTTTTCGATGAACGACATGACGCTCAAACTATCGAGCAGATGGCGAGAGACCATTTCGTCCGGATCGCGCACGGCGGTCAGGTTGTAGGCCTTGTTCCATTTGATCAACAGGGCCAGATAACCCAGCAGCTGCGCGTGCTGGGTTTCTGTCAGTGTGACACCGAGCTGGCGAGCACCTGTGGATAACTCTTCGGCGTGTTGCGAGGTGACCAACGAACTCAAGCGCTTTGCTCCAACTGACGGCCCGCGCCGCGTTTTTTCAAATGAATCATCAACAGCGAAATGGCTGCCGGGGTGACGCCCGGAATACGTGACGCCTGGCCCAGGGTTTCAGGACGGGTCGCGCCGAGCTTGCTCTGGATCTCTTTGGAAAGACCGGAAATGTTCGTGTAATCGATATCCACAGGCAGTTTGGTGTCTTCGCTGGCCCGCAGGCGTGCGATTTCATCCTGCTGACGGTCGATGTAACCGGCGTACTTGGTCTTGATTTCGACCTGTTCGGCGACCTGTGGATCTTCTGCGCCCCCACCGGTCACGGCAATCAGACCAGCGTAGTCGATTTCCGGACGGCTCAGCAGGTTGAGCAAATTGTATTCGTGGGTCAGCGGCGTACCGAACTTCTCGGAAATCGCATCGCCCTGCTCGGTGCCCGGGCGAACCCAGGTACTTTTCAGGCGTTGCTCTTCCAGGTCGATGCTTTCGCGCTTCTTGCAGAACGCCGCCCAACGCGCGTCATCGACCAGACCCAGCTCGCGACCTTTTTCGGTCAGACGCAGGTCGGCGTTGTCTTCGCGCAGGATCAGGCGGTATTCGGCACGGGACGTGAACATCCGGTACGGCTCTTGGGTTCCGAGCGTAATCAGGTCGTCGACCAATACGCCGATGTACGCCTCGTCGCGACGCGGGCACCAGGCATCTTTGCCCTGTGCACGCAGTGCTGCGTTGGCGCCGGCCAGCAAACCCTGGGCGCCGGCTTCTTCGTAACCGGTGGTGCCGTTGATTTGACCGGCAAAAAACAGCCCGCCAATCACTTTGGTTTCCAGGCTGTATTTCAGGTCGCGCGGGTCGAAATAGTCGTATTCGATGGCGTAGCCCGGACGCACGATGTGTGCGTTTTCCATGCCGCGGATCGATTGCACGATCTGCAATTGCACGTCGAACGGCAGGGATGTGGATATCCCGTTCGGGTACAGCTCGTGGGTGGTCAAACCTTCCGGCTCGATAAAGACCTGATGGCTTTCCTTGTCGGCAAAGCGGTGGATCTTGTCTTCGATCGACGGGCAATAACGCGGACCGATACCTTCGATCAATCCCGCATCGGAATACATCGGCGAACGATCGAGGTTCGCGGCAATGATTTCGTGGGTCCGGCTGTTGGTGTGGGTAATCCAGCAGCTCACCTGTTTCGGGTGCTGCTCTTTGGAACCCATGAACGACATCACCGGGATCGGCGTATCGCCTGCTTGCTCGGTCATTACCGAGAAATCCACAGAACGACCGTCGATACGCGGCGGCGTACCGGTTTTCAAACGACCCACACGCAATGGCAATTCACGCAGACGGCGAGCCAGGGCGATCGATGGCGGATCACCGGCACGACCGCCGGAGTAATTCTGCATGCCGATGTGGATAAGTCCGCCGAGGAAGGTGCCAGTGGTCAACACCACGGAATCCGCGAGGAAACGCAGGCCCATTTGGGTGACGACACCGCGCACTTGTTCCTGTTCGACGATCAGGTCGTCAGCGGCTTGTTGAAATATCCACAGGTTCGGCTGGTTTTCCAATGCTTCGCGGACAGCGGCCTTGTACAGAACCCGGTCTGCCTGGGCGCGAGTTGCACGCACGGCCGGACCTTTGCGGCTGTTCAACACGCGAAATTGAATACCACCTTTGTCGGTAGCCATGGCCATTGCGCCGCCAAGGGCGTCAATTTCTTTAACCAGGTGGCTTTTACCGATCCCGCCAATGGCGGGGTTGCAACTCATTGCTCCGAGGGTTTCCACGTTATGCGTCAGCAACAGGGTTTTCGCACCCATACGTGCTGAGGCCAGTGCTGCCTCGGTACCGGCATGACCGCCGCCGATGACGATCACTTCAAAACGGGAAGGGAAATCCACCACGCACCTCGTGCCTGCTTCAGTTAGGTAATCAGGAATAGTTTGAGCTCAGGTTTCTGGACCTGGTCGACAAGTATAGGGACTTCGCCCTTCCTAAAGAACCCTTTGCACAAAATTTAACCAGCTGTGGAGAAGTCGGGGTTATAGAAATTAAAAAGAGAGAAATTTATTAAATCTTTGTTTTTATGTTTATTTCTACTGAGCCACCTTTCTGTGGATAGATCGCTACAGGCCTTTATTATCAATGTGTACAGAGATTTAAAACCCTGTGGTCATGTGGCCAAGAGACCCTTGGATAACCGGTTTAAGCCTGTGGATGAAAGGGGTGGTTATCCACAGAGGTGGTTATCTTCAGTTTTCAGGCCCTGTTATCAACTGCCCTTAGTGGCAGTTATTCACAGGGCTTAATCCACAGAAAAGCGCGTATCGGGTTAATTCCGGGCGAAGGAAAACCGCTCAAGCAGACATTATCTGCTCGGCACTGAGGGACGATTTTTTAAAAAGAGAGGACAGACAGGCGCGAATGGCCTGTCTGTGAACAGCGAAAGGGTTATTTACCGATGCAGAAGCTGGAAAAGATTCGTCCCAACAGGTCATCGGAGCTGAATGCACCGGTGATTTCACCCAGCGAGTGCTGCGCCTGACGCAAATCCTCGGCCAACAGCTCGCCAGCACCGGCCAGGGTCAATTGCGAGCGGCCATGCTCAAGGGATGCACTGGCATGACGCAGGGCCTCAAGGTGACGCCTGCGTGCGCTGAAGCTACTTTCCGACGTCTGCTCGTAACCCATGCAGGCCTTCAGATGGTCGCGCAGTAACTCCAGGCCTTCGCCAGCAGACTTGGCACTCAGGCTGATGGTGACGTGGCCATCTTCACTGACTTCCAGGGCAATGGCTTCCCCCGTCAGATCAGCCTTGTTACGAATCAGCGTGACTTTCGCTGGATCCGGGCGGATTTCGAGGAATTCCGGCCACAAAGCGAAGGGGTCCAACGCTTCAGGCGCCGTTGCATCGACGACCAATAACACGCGATCCGCTTCGCCGATGGCTTTCAGTGCGCGTTCTACGCCAATTTTTTCCACGTGATCGTCGGTATCTCGCAGACCCGCGGTATCCACCACGTGCAGCGGCATGCCATCAATGTGGATATGTTCGCGCAGGATGTCCCGGGTTGTGCCGGCAATTTCGGTCACGATCGCTGCTTCCCGACCCGCCAGAGCATTCAACAGGCTGGATTTACCGGCATTCGGCCGACCGGCAATCACCACGGTCATGCCGTCACGCAGCAAGGCGCCTTGCCCGGCTTCGCGAAGTACTGTGGATAATTCATCGCGCACTTTGTCGAGCATGGCCAAGACATGACCATCAGCCAGGAAGTCGATTTCTTCTTCAGGGAAGTCGATGGCCGCTTCGACATAGATACGCAGGCCTATCAGCTGCTCGGTCAGGTTATGCACACGCTGGGAAAATGCGCCTTGCAAGGAACGCAGCGCATTTCGTGCCGCTTGTGCAGAACTCGCCTCGATCAAGTCAGCAATGGCTTCAGCCTGAGCCAGGTCGAGTTTGTCATTGAGGAAGGCGCGCTCGCTGAATTCACCGGGACGGGCGAGGCGACAGCCCAGTTCCAGACAACGCTTGAGCAACATATCCAGAACAATCGGCCCGCCATGGCCCTGCAGTTCAAGCACGTCTTCGCCGGTGAAGGAGTTCGGCCCCGGGAAATAAAGCGCAATGCCTTCGTCCAGCACCTCTTCGTTCTCACTGAGGAACGGGCCGTAATGGGCAAACCGGGGTTTCAATTCCCGACCGCTGATGGCCTTGGCCGCAAGGCTCGCCAACGGCCCGGAAATACGGACGATGCCCACACCGCCGCGACCTTGAGCGGTAGCAACGGCTGCGATGGTTTCACGAGGAACGCTCATAAACCGGTATCCAGACAAAAGTGACAGATAGCAAAACGCCCCACTAGGGGGCGTTTTGAGTGGTTATCCACAGTGTAAATCAAGCGGCTGCTTTGGTAGCCCGTTCGATTTTACGAGTGATGTACCACTGTTGAGTGATGGACAGGCAGTTGTTCACTACCCAGTACAGCACCAGACCAGCCGGGAACCACAGGAAGAAGAAGGTGAAGATGATTGGCATCAGCTTCATCACCTTGGCCTGCATCGGATCCGGTGGTGTCGGGTTCAACTGCTGCTGGATGAACATGGTTGCGCCCATGATGATCGGCAGAATGAAGAACGGATCCTTGATCGACAGGTCAGTAATCCACAGCATGAACGGCGCTTGGCGCATTTCAACGCTTTCCAGCAGAACCCAGTACAGCGAAAGGAAAACCGGCATCTGCACGAGGATTGGCAAGCAACCACCCAGCGGATTGATCTTCTCTTTCTTGTACAGCTCCATCATGGCTTGCGACATTTTCTGCCGGTCATCGCCATGTTGCTCTTTCAGCGCGGCCAGTTTCGGGGCCACTGCACGCATGCGCGCCATGGATTTGTAGCTGGCAGCCGACAGTGGGAAGAACAAACCCTTGATCAGCATGGTCAGGAAAATGATCGACCAGCCCCAGTTGCCGACGATGGCGTGGATATGTTGCAGCAACCAGAAAATTGGCTGGGCAATGAACCACAGGATGCCGTAGTCGACGGTCAGTTCCAGACCTGGGGACAACTGTTTCAGCACAGCCTGGCTTTTCGGGCCGGCGTACAGAACGGCGCTCACTTCAGCTTTAGCACCTGGCGCAACCGTCAATGCCGGGGCGGTATAGCCGATGATGTAGTTGCCTTTGCTGTCTTTACGGGTCTGGACGACATTGTTTTCGCCCTTCGCCGGAATCCAAGCGGTCACGAAGTAGTGTTGCAACCAGGCAACCCAACCCCCATTGACGGTTTCTTTCAGCTGAGCCTTGTCCATGTCTTTCATCGACACTTTCTTGTACGGCTCGTTACTGGTCCACAGGGCGGCGCCCAGGTAAGTGGCGGTGCCGGTGGCAGTGCTGGAAGAAGGATCGGAGCTGGCGTCACGCTTCAGCTGGGCGAACATCGCACCCGACCAAGGCTTGGCACTTTCGTTGTCGATCAGGTAAGAAACAGTTACGTCATACAGGCCGCGTTTCAGTGTGAAACGCTTGATGTAGTTGACGCCGTCCTTGCTGAACTTCAGGTCTACGACCAATTGGTCCTGACCGTCAGCCAGTTGATAAACCTTCTTCTCCGAAGCGTAAACCGGACGACCGGCAGGACTTGCGTCCGGACCGTCGGTGCCGATCAAACCGCTTTGAGCCAGATAAGTCCGCTCGTTGCCGTTATCGAACAACTGGAACGGGATTTCCGGATGGTCCTGGCGACGTGGATACAGCGGCAGCGTCAGCTGGGCAACATCACCACCTTGTGGATCGATGGCCAGGTTGAGCACATCCGTTTTGATCTGGATGAGGTCTTTGCTTGCAGCTACTGGAGTTTCAGCAGGTGCTGTAGCACTGGTATCGCTTGCGGCGCGTGGAATGTCGTCACTGACAGAAGCATTATTGCCAGTAGCCGAATCCGGTAGGCCCGGTGCGGTAGTACTGGAAGCAACATTCTGAGTCGGCAGGGCAGCCTGACCATAGTCCTGGTTCCATTTAAGAACCATAACGTAGGACACGATTGCCAGGGCGACGATCAGGATCGTGCGTTTGATATCCATGATTACTCGGCCATCGAAGAAGAACGGGAGGTAGGGATAGGTGGAACCGGGTCATAACCACCGGGATTCCACGGATGACAGCGACCTAAACGACGAAAGGCCAGCCAGCCACCGCGCAGAAGACCATGATTTTCTATGGCCTCTAACGCGTAGCAGGAACAACTGGGGTAGAAGCGACAGTGGTTGGCCATCAGGGGACTAATGGCATAGCGATAAAACTGGATCGGAACGAGTGCCAGTTTACGCATCGGGACTGTCTACCCCTACAGTTTCGGTTTTGACTGCTGGTACTGGCGTGCTGCGTGCCAGACGCTTCCAGAGTTTGCCGAAATGCTGAATCAATTCGGGGTTTTCTACGTCACCCAAACCTTTGCGCGCGACGATAACGATGTCCCAGCCGACCAGTGAATCCTGGTGCAGACGGAACGATTCGCGCATCAGACGTTTGAGGCGATTGCGCTCGACGGAGAGCTTTACGCTCTTTTTCCCGATAACCAACCCGAGACGGGGGTGATCAAGATCGTTGTTGCGCGCAAGGAGCAGGAGATTTTTCCCCGGAACCTTGCCGGTAGGGGAGTCAAAGACTGCCTTGAAATGCCGGGGAGTAAGCAGACGCTTTTCCCGACTGAAGTCCTGACTCACCTCCAGTGCCGGATTATCAAACTGCCAGACGCGCACGACCTTTGGCGCGACGACGCGACAGGACGGCACGACCGTTCTTGGTAGCCATGCGAGCACGGAAACCGTGGGTACGAGCGCGTTTGATAGTGCTTGGTTGGAAAGTACGTTTCATTGTCGTGTTACCTGGTTCGTCCACAACGGGCCGGAATGGCCCCCGTTTTAAGAGACCGGGGATTCTAGAGAAAGCAAGCCTCTAGGTCAATTTCCAACCAGCGTTTCCTTATAAATAGATCTCCAGAGGTTTTGTTCGTGATTAACCCCTCGTTAGAAATAGAAATAAGAAAGGAATTATTTAAAGCTTTTCTGTAAAGCTTATAAAAGCTAGGCAGGCGGTCATCTGTGGATAAGTGCCTTCAGGCCTTCTACTACGGGCTGTACAGAGAATGACAACTACCGTGGGAAACAGGGGGCAGCCTGTGCTGCGCTGTCGGATAACCTGTGTGTGAAACAGCTTGTTATCCACAGGCTGGTTATCCACCGAGTTTCCCCCCACTTGTGCAACGACCTTAGACCCGGTTATCCACAGAGCTTATGCACAGACCGCTGGTCGTCTTTTTTGCGTATAAAACGTTGATTCTTCTCGGTCAGTGCTCCACCTCGTGTGGATAAGTCGGCGTCTGGTCGTTACAATGGCCGCTTGTTTTTGCCTCACCGGCTTTCAACTTAGGGGATATCCGTGTCAGTGGAACTTTGGCAGCAGTGCGTGGAGCTTTTGCGCGAAGAGCTGCCTGCCCAACAATTCAACACTTGGATCCGTCCACTACAGGTCGAAGCCGAAGGCGACGAGTTGCGTGTCTACGCACCGAATCGCTTTGTTCTCGACTGGGTCAACGAAAAGTACCTGGGCCGTGTTCTTGAACTGCTGGATGAGCATGGCAACGGCATGGCGCCGGTGCTGTCCTTATTAATAGGCAGCAAACGCAGTTCGACACCGCGAGCTGCGCCTAACGCGCCGTTGGCTGCCGCTGCATCTCAGGCTCAAGCTGCTCAAGCACCTGTCAGCGCTCCGGCGCCAGCATCGATTGCCAACGCACCGACCAAGCGTGCGACGCAAAAAGTGGCCGAGATCAATGAAGAGCCGTCTCGTGACAGCTTCGACCCGATGGCCGGCGCCAGTTCGCAGCAAGCTCCGGTTCGCTCCGAGCAACGCACGGTGCAGGTCGAAGGCGCGCTCAAGCACACCAGTTACCTGAACCGCACCTTCACCTTCGAAAACTTCGTCGAAGGTAAGTCGAACCAACTGGCCCGGGCCGCGGCCTGGCAGGTGGCAGACAATCCCAAGCACGGTTACAACCCGCTTTTCCTTTATGGTGGCGTCGGCTTGGGTAAAACCCACTTGATGCACGCTGTGGGTAATCACCTATTAAAGAAGAACCCGAATGCCAAGGTCGTTTACCTGCATTCGGAGCGTTTCGTGGCCGACATGGTCAAGGCGCTGCAACTGAATGCCATCAACGAGTTCAAGCGTTTCTACCGTTCGGTGGATGCGTTGCTCATCGATGACATTCAATTCTTCGCCCGCAAGGAACGTTCGCAGGAAGAGTTTTTCCACACCTTCAACGCCCTGCTTGAAGGTGGCCAGCAGGTCATTCTCACCAGTGACCGTTACCCGAAAGAAATCGAAGGCCTTGAAGAGCGTTTGAAATCCCGCTTTGGCTGGGGTCTGACGGTTGCCGTCGAGCCGCCGGAGCTGGAAACCCGCGTGGCGATCTTGATGAAAAAGGCCGACCAGGCCAAAGTCGATCTGCCACATGACGCGGCGTTCTTCATTGCCCAGCGTATTCGCTCCAACGTCCGTGAGCTGGAAGGCGCGCTGAAACGCGTGATCGCCCACTCGCACTTCATGGGACGCGACATCACCATCGAGCTGATTCGCGAATCCCTGAAAGACTTGTTGGCGCTGCAAGACAAACTGGTCTCTGTGGATAACATTCAGCGCACAGTCGCCGAGTACTACAAGATCAAGATCTCCGACTTGCTGTCCAAGCGTCGTTCACGCTCGGTCGCACGTCCGCGTCAGGTTGCAATGGCATTGTCCAAAGAGTTGACTAACCACAGCCTGCCGGAAATCGGCGATGTGTTTGGCGGCCGCGACCACACGACTGTTTTGCACGCCTGTCGCAAGATCAACGAGCTTAAGGAATCCGACGCGGACATCCGCGAGGACTACAAGAACCTGCTGCGTACACTGACCACTTGATGAACACCAGCGCAGCTTATTAAGGCAAGGGACTAGACCATGCATTTCACCATTCAACGCGAAGCCCTGTTGAAACCCCTGCAACTGGTCGCAGGCGTCGTTGAGCGCCGACAGACCTTGCCGGTGCTCTCCAACGTGCTGCTGGTTGTCGAAGGCCAGCAATTGTCGCTGACCGGTACTGACCTGGAAGTCGAGCTGGTCGGTCGTGTGCAACTTGAAGAGCCGGCAGACCCAGGTTCCATCACCGTGCCTGCGCGCAAGCTGATGGACATCTGCAAGAGCCTGCCGAACGATGCGCTGATCGACATCAAGGTCGATGAGCAGAAGCTGGTGGTCAAGGCTGGTCGTAGCCGCTTCACGCTGTCGACCCTGCCGGCCAATGATTTCCCGACAGTGGAAGAAGGCCCGGGCTCGCTGACCTGCAGCCTGGAACAAAGCAAACTGCGTCGTCTGATCGAACGTACCAGCTTCGCCATGGCCCAGCAGGACGTTCGTTATTACCTGAACGGTATGCTGCTTGAAGTTTCGGCCGGGATCATCCGTGCTGTTGCCACCGACGGTCACCGTCTGGCCATGTGTTCGATGCAGGCCGATATCGGTCAGCCGGATCGCCATCAGGTCATCGTTCCGCGCAAGGGTATCCTTGAGCTGGCACGCCTGCTGACCGAACCGGACGGCATCGTCAGCATCGTCCTGGGTCAGCACCACATCCGCGCGACCACCGGCGAGTTCACCTTCACCTCGAAACTGGTCGACGGCAAATTCCCGGATTACGAGCGTGTTCTGCCAAAAGGCGGAGACAAGCTGGTACTCGGCGACCGTCAGGCGCTGCGTGAAGCTTTCAGCCGTACTGCGATTCTGTCCAACGAGAAGTACCGTGGCATCCGTCTGCAACTGGCTAACGGTCAGCTGAAAATCCAGGCGAACAACCCGGAGCAGGAAGAAGCGGAAGAAGAAGTGGGCGTTGAATACAACGGCGGCAATCTGGAAATCGGCTTCAACGTCAGCTATCTGCTCGACGTACTGGGCGTGATGACCACTGAGCAAGTTCGCCTGATCCTGTCCGATTCCAACAGCAGTGCGCTGGTGCAGGAATCCGACAACGACGACTCGGCTTACGTTGTCATGCCGATGCGCCTGTAATCATGTTCAGCAGAAGCTAGATGTCGCTAAGTCGCGTCTCGGTCACCGCGGTGCGCAATTTGCACCCGGTGACCTTCTCCCCCTCCCCCCGAATCAACATTCTTTACGGCGCCAACGGCAGCGGCAAAACCAGTGTTCTGGAAGCCATTCATCTGCTGGGGCTTGCCCGTTCGTTTCGTAGCAGCCGTCTGTTGCCGGTCATCCAGTACGAGCAATTGGCGTGTACGGTGTTTGGCCAGGTTGAATTGGCTGAGGGTGGACACAGCGCGTTAGGTATTTCACGCGACCGTCAGGGCGAATTTCAGATCCGCATCGATGGCCAGAACGCCCGAAGCGCGGCGCAACTGGCGGAGATCCTGCCACTCCAGCTGATCAACCCTGACAGTTTCCGCTTGCTTGAAGGCGCGCCGAAGATTCGCCGACAGTTTCTCGACTGGGGCGTATTCCATGTGGAACCGCGATTCATGTCCACCTGGCAGCGCTTGCAGAAGGCGCTGCGCCAGAGAAACTCTTGGCTGCGACATGGTACACTTGACGCCGTTTCGCAAGCGGTTTGGGACAGGGAACTGTGCCAGGCCAGCGCTGAAATCGATGAATACCGCCGCGCTTACATCAAAGCCTTGAAACCAGTCTTTGAACAGACCTTGAGCGAACTGGTCGAGCTTGAAGGCTTGACCCTCAGCTATTACCGAGGCTGGGACAAAGACCGCGAACTGAGTGCCGTACTCGCTGGGTCCCTTCAACGGGACCAGCAAATGGGTCACACCCAGGCCGGACCACAACGCGCTGATTTGCGTCTCAGACTGGGCGCACATAATGCCGCGGACATCTTGTCCCGGGGTCAGCAGAAATTGGTGGTCTGTGCATTGCGGATTGCCCAAGGGCACTTGGTGAGCCAGGCCCGACGCGGACAGTGTATTTATCTGGTGGATGACTTGCCGTCCGAATTGGACGAGCACCACCGACGCGCGCTTTGCCGCTTGCTGGAAGACTTACGCTGCCAGGTCTTTATCACCTGTGTAGATCACGAATTATTGAGGGAAGGCTGGCAGACGGAAACGCCAGTCGCTTTGTTCCACGTGGAACAGGGCCGTATCACCCAGACCCACGACCATCGGGAGTGAAGGCATTGAGCGAAGAAAATACGTACGACTCAACGAGCATTAAAGTGCTGAAAGGCCTGGATGCCGTACGCAAACGTCCCGGTATGTACATTGGTGACACCGACGATGGCAGCGGTCTGCACCACATGGTGTTCGAAGTGGTCGATAACTCGATCGACGAAGCTCTCGCCGGCCACTGCGACGACATCAGCATCATCATTCACCCGGATGAGTCCATCACCGTTCGCGACAACGGCCGTGGCATCCCGGTAGACGTGCACAAAGAAGAAGGCGTTTCGGCAGCCGAGGTCATCATGACCGTGCTGCACGCCGGCGGTAAGTTCGACGACAACTCCTACAAAGTATCCGGCGGTCTGCACGGTGTAGGTGTGTCGGTAGTGAACGCACTGTCCAAAGAACTGATCCTGACCGTTCGCCGCAGCGGCAAGATCTGGGAACAGACTTACGTCCACGGTGTTCCGCAAGAGCCGATGAAAATCGTTGGCGAGAGCGAAACCACGGGCACCCAGATCCACTTCAAGCCATCGGCTGAAACCTTCAAGAACATCCACTTCAGCTGGGATATCCTGGCCAAGCGGATTCGTGAACTGTCATTTCTCAACTCCGGTGTCGGCATCGTCCTCAAGGATGAGCGCAGCGGCAAGGAAGAGCTGTTCAAGTACGAAGGCGGCCTGCGTGCGTTCGTTGAATACCTGAACACCAACAAGACTGCGGTCAACCAGGTGTTCCACTTCAACATCCAGCGTGAAGACGGCATCGGCGTTGAAATCGCCCTGCAGTGGAACGACAGCTTCAACGAGAACCTGTTGTGCTTCACCAACAACATTCCACAGCGCGATGGCGGTACTCACCTGGTGGGTTTCCGTTCCGCACTGACGCGTAACCTGAACACCTACATCGAAGCTGAAGGTCTGGCGAAGAAGCATAAAGTCGCGACCACCGGTGACGATGCCCGTGAAGGCCTGACCGCGATTATTTCGGTGAAAGTACCGGATCCGAAGTTCAGCTCCCAGACCAAAGACAAGCTGGTTTCTTCCGAAGTGAAGACCGCGGTCGAACAGGAAATGGGCAAGTACTTCTCCGACTTCCTGCTGGAAAACCCGAACGAAGCCAAACTGGTCGTCGGCAAGATGATCGACGCGGCTCGTGCGCGTGAAGCGGCGCGTAAAGCCCGTGAAATGACCCGTCGTAAAGGCGCGCTGGATATCGCCGGCCTGCCGGGCAAACTGGCTGACTGCCAGGAAAAAGACCCTGCCCTGTCCGAACTGTACCTTGTGGAAGGTGACTCTGCTGGCGGCTCCGCCAAGCAGGGACGTAACCGCCGCACCCAGGCTATCCTGCCGCTGAAGGGCAAGATCCTGAACGTCGAGAAGGCGCGTTTCGACAAGATGATCTCTTCGCAAGAAGTAGGCACCTTGATCACCGCGCTGGGCTGTGGCATCGGCCGCGACGAGTACAACATCGACAAGCTGCGTTATCACAACATCATCATCATGACCGATGCTGACGTCGACGGTTCGCACATCCGTACCCTGCTGCTGACCTTCTTCTTCCGTCAGTTGCCGGAGCTGATCGAGCGTGGCTACATCTACATCG
This sequence comes from Pseudomonas sp. S2_B07, assembly GCF_054668435.1. Classification (NCBI taxonomy): domain Bacteria; kingdom Pseudomonadati; phylum Pseudomonadota; class Gammaproteobacteria; order Pseudomonadales; family Pseudomonadaceae; genus Pseudomonas; species Pseudomonas sp. S2_B07. Next base: position 3,584,923 of record NZ_CP162769.1, on the reverse strand, counting down.
CTCAGCCGCCGCTGTACAAGGTCAAGAAAGGCAAGCAAGAGCAATACATCAAAGACGACGACGCCATGGAAGAGTACATGACGCAGTCGGCCCTGGAAGACGCGAGCCTGCACCTGAACGAAGAAGCCCCGGGCATCTCCGGTGAAGCGCTTGAGCGCCTGGTGAATGACTTCCGTCTGGTGATGAAGACCCTCAAGCGTCTGTCGCGCCTGTATCCACAGGAGCTGACCGAGCACTTCATCTACCTGCCAGCAGTGAGCATGGATCAACTGTCCGATCATGCAGCGATGCAGGATTGGCTGGCTCAGTACGAAGTTCGCCTGCGCACCGTCGAGAAGTCTGGCCTGGTCTACAAAGCCAGCCTGCGTGAAGACCGTGAACGTAACGTCTGGCTGCCAGAGGTCGAACTGATCTCCCACGGCCTGTCGAACTACGTCACCTTCAACCGCGACTTCTTCGGCAGCAACGATTACCGCACGGTTGTTTCGCTGGGCGCTCAACTGAGCACCTTGTTGGACGACGGTGCGTACATCCAGCGTGGCGAGCGCAAGAAGCCGGTCACCGAGTTCAAGGAAGCCCTTGAATGGCTGATGGCTGAAAGCACCAAGCGTCACACCATCCAGCGATACAAAGGTCTGGGCGAGATGAACCCGGATCAGCTGTGGGAAACCACCATGGACCCAGCACAGCGCCGGATGCTCAAAGTGACTATCGAAGACGCCATTGGCGCAGACCAGATCTTCAACACCCTGATGGGTGATGCGGTCGAACCTCGCCGTGACTTCATCGAAAGCAACGCCCTGGCGGTTTCCAACCTGGATTTCTGATCCAGCGAACCTGCCAAACCAAAAAAGGCCAACGCTCAGCGTTGGCCTTTTTTATTATCTGCAATTCGTACGGAATCATGCCGAATTACCAGCGTCATTCCCCTTAGTACATAGTGTGGAAAACTGCAAATTTCAGGCATAAAAAAACCGGCTATATCCGCCGGTTTTTTTGCGCCCGAAAAAACTTATGCACCATTTTCTGCGTTTTATGTGTTTAAGAAATATGTATATAAATCATTAACTTATAAAACGATATCGCTGTTTTTCGATAAAACGGTACACAGGTTATCCACAGAATCTCAGACAGCCACTTGATCCGTCGAAGTCGGTGCCGCCGGGGCTGCTGGCAGCGACCCCATTTCCCGTTGCATCTGCTCGTTCCAGGCTTGTACCCGGTCGTTCAGATCGGCGATGGCGCGAGGCCCGCTGCCCACGGCGTACATCGGTTCGCCGATGATTACGGTGATGACACCCTGCTTCTTTGCCCAACCAGTTTTAGGCCAGAACTTGCCCGCATTGTGCGCAATCGGCAGTACAGGAAGCTCGGCGTTGACGGCCAACGCGGTGCCACCGCGTGAGAACTTGCCGATGGTGCCAAAAGGAACGCGCGTCCCCTCAGGGAAGATCAGCACCCAGACACCATCCTTGAGCAGCTCATCGCCCTTCTTTGCCACATGCTTGAGCGCGGCTTTCGGATTGTCGCGGTCGATGGCAATCGGTCGCAGCATGGCCATAGCCCAGCCGAAGAAAGGTACGTAAAGCAATGAACGCTTGAGCACCTGGCTCAACGGTTCGAAGTAAGCAGAGAGAAAGAACGTCTCCCAGGTGCTCTGGTGGTTCGATTGAATCACGCAGGGCTGGTCAGGCACGTTCTCGGCGCCCTTCACTTCGTAGCTGATGCCCAGGAACACTTTGCTCAGCCACAAGGCGCAGCGGCACCAGTACACATTAATGAAGCGATATCGCGCCTTGAACGGCAGAAACGGCGCGATGAAAAAGCTCAGGCTGCACCAAAGCAAAGAGCTGGTGCCCAGCAACAGATAAAAGAGGAACGTTCTGATGGCCTGCAGTATCGACATGGTGACGTTTACCGTGCGGGCTCTGCCCGTCTATAAGCGCACTCCCGATCAGTCCTTAATCGGAACAATCGAAGCACTTTAATTGTGGATAAGTTCTGCGGCAATCGCCGCCAGATCGTCAAAAATCAAGGTGCCTACCGGTAGGGTCTTGCCGAAAGTCTTTTCGCCTTTCCCGGTCTTTACCAAAACTGGCTGAGAATCGACGGCTTTGGCGGCTTCCAGGTCACCAAGGCTGTCGCCGACGAACCAGAGATTGGTCAGCGACACGTTGTAATGCTCGGCGATGGCTTTCAGCATCCCGGGTTTCGGCTTGCGGCAATCGCAGCCGTCGTTCGGCCCGTGCGGGCAATAGACGATCAGGCCGACTTCACCGCCCTGCTCCGCCACCAGCGCGCGCAAGCGCTCGTGCATGGCGTCCAGAGTGGCGATGTCGTAATAGCCGCGAGCGATGCCCGACTGGTTGGTAGCGACCGCTACCGTCCAGCCGGCCTTGCTCAACTGCGCGATGGCTTCGATCGAACCGGGGAGTGGAATCCACTCCTCCACCGACTTGATGTAAGCGTCGGAGTCGTAATTGATCACCCCGTCGCGATCGAGAATCAGCAGTTTCAACAGCAACCCCTTAGCTCAGCAGCGAAATATCAGCGACGCCGAGGAACAGCCCACGCAGACGCGCCAGCAACGCATAACGGTTGGCGCGGACCTTGGCATCTTCCGCGTTGACCATTACCGCTTCGAAGAACGCATCCACCGGCTCGCGCAAGGCGGCCAGGCGTGCCAGCGATTCGCTGTACTGACGCGCAGCAGCCATCGGCTGGACAGCCTGGTCTGCCTGCTGGATCGCCGAATACAGGGAAAACTCGTTGGCATTGTCGAAGTACTTGGCTTCAACCACCGTTGGAACGGAGCCTTCGACCTTGCTCAGCAAGTTCGATACGCGCTTGTTCACCGCAGCCAGGGCCGCGGCTTCCGGCAATTTGCGGAAAGCTTCTACCGCTTGTACACGTTGGTCGAAGTCCAGTGCCGAACCCGGCTTCAGGGCACGCACCGACAGGTAAGTCGCAACGTCTACACCCTCGTCTTCGTAACGGGCACGCAGACGGTCGAAGACGAACTCCAGCACCGCGTCGTTGAGGCCGGCGGCCTTGATCTTGGCACCGAACGCATTCACGGCGAAAGCCACGGCGTCGTTCAGGTCCAGATCGAGTTTCTTGTCGATCAGGATACGCAGCACGCCGAGTGCAGCACGGCGCAAGGCGTACGGGTCTTTGCTACCCGTTGGTAGCATGCCGATACCGAAAATACCCACCAGCGTGTCGAGCTTGTCGGCGATGGCCACGGCCGCACCGGTCAGGGTGGTCGGCAGTTCAGCACCGGCACCGCGCGGCATGTACTGCTCGTTCAGCGCCAGGGCGACTTCTTCCGGCTCGCCGTCGTTGAGGGCGTAGTAGTAACCGGCGACACCTTGCATCTCCGGGAACTCACCGACCATCTCGGTCGCCAGGTCGCACTTGGACAACAGGCCGGCACGGGAAGCCCATGCAGCGTTGCCGCCAATGCGTTGCGCGATGAACGCAGCGAGTTTGGAAACGCGCTCGGCCTTGTCGTAGACGCTGCCGAGTTTTTCCTGGAACACCACGTTTTGCAGGCGCAGGTTGAAGTCTTCGAGTTTCTGCTTCTTGTCTTGCTTGAAGAAGAACTCGGCGTCGGTCAGGCGTGGGCGAACCACTTTCTCGTTACCGGCGATGATCTGCTGCGGATCTTTGCTTTCGATGTTGGCCACGGTAATGAAACGGGGCAGCAACTTGCCATCGGCATCCAGCAGGCAGAAATACTTCTGGTTGTCCTGCATGGTGGTGATCAGTGCTTCTTGCGGCACATCGAGGAAACGCTCTTCGAACGAGCACACCAGCGGCACTGGCCATTCGACCAGCGCGGTCACTTCGTCGAGCAGCGCCGGCGGAACAATCGCCGTGCCTTCCTGGCGGGTAGCCAGTTCTTCGGTGCGCTTGCTGATGATGTCGCGACGTTCGTTGGCATCGGCCAGGACGTACGCGGCACGCAAGTCGGCGAGGTAATTGGCCGGCGAGGTGATGCGTACGTTTTGCGGGTGATGGAAGCGGTGACCACGGGAATCACGGCCAGCCTTCTGGGCGAGGATGGTGCAATCGATGACTTCGTCACCGAGCAGCATCACCAGCCACTGGGTCGGACGAACGAATTCTTCCTTGCGAGCGCCCCAACGCATGCGTTTCGGGATCGGCAGGTCGTTCAGCGAATCTTCGACGATGGTCGGCAGCAGGCTCGCAGTCGGCTTGCCGGCGATGCTTTGGCTGTAACGCAGTTTTGGACCGCTCTGATCGATTTCGCTCAGCTCGACACCGCACTTCTTGGCAAAACCCAGTGCTGCCTGGGTCGGGTTGCCTTCGGCATCGAACGCCGCCTGACGTGGCGGGCCATCGAGGTTGATGCTGCGATCCGGTTGCTGGGTGGCCAGCGAGGTGATCAGCACGGCCAGGCGACGCGGCGCGGCATAGACCGTTTTGGTCTCGTAGTTCAGGCCGGCAGCTTGCAGGCCCTTGTCGATACCGGCGAGGAACGCCTCGGCCAGGGTGTTCAGGGCTTTGGGTGGCAGTTCTTCAGTGCCCAGTTCAACCAGAAAATCCAGAGCACTCATTGTGCAGCCTCCAGCTTGGCCAGTACTTCATCACGCAGGTCCGGGGTCGCCATCGGGAAGCCCAGCTTGGCGCGAGCCAGCAGGTAGGCTTGCGCAACGGAACGCGCCAGGGTGCGTACACGCAGAATGTATTGCTGACGCGCAGTCACCGAAATTGCCCGGCGCGCATCCAGCAGGTTGAAGGTATGGGAAGCCTTCAACACCATTTCGTAGCTCGGCAACGGCAGCGGCTGGTCGAGTTCGATCAGGCGCTTGGCTTCGCTTTCATAGAAGTCGAACAGTTCGAACAGCTTCTCGACGTTGGCGTGTTCGAAGTTGTAGGTCGACTGCTCCACTTCGTTCTGGTGGAACACGTCGCCATAGGTCACTTTGCCGAACGGACCGTCAGCCCAGACCAGGTCGTAGACCGAGTCTACGCCTTGCAGGTACATGGCCAGACGCTCCAGACCGTAGGTGATCTCGCCGGTCACCGGGTAGCATTCGATGCCGCCCGCTTGCTGGAAGTAAGTGAACTGCGTCACTTCCATGCCGTTGAGCCAGACTTCCCAACCCAGACCCCAGGCGCCCAGGGTCGGCGATTCCCAGTTGTCTTCGACGAAGCGAATGTCGTGGACCAACGGGTCCAGGCCGACGTGCTTGAGGGAGCCCAGGTACAGTTCCTGGAAGTTGTCCGGGTTCGGCTTCAATACCACCTGGAACTGGTAGTAGTGCTGCAGACGGTTCGGGTTTTCGCCGTAGCGGCCGTCAGTCGGGCGACGACTGGGCTGCACATAAGCGGCGTTCCAGGTTTCCGGGCCAATGGCCCGCAGGAATGTGGCAGTGTGGAAAGTGCCGGCGCCTACTTCCATATCGTAGGGCTGAAGTACCACACAACCTTGCTCGGCCCAGTATTGCTGGAGCGCGAGGATCAAGTCTTGGAAGGTACGCACGGCTGGCGTAGGCTGGCTCACGAAATTCACCTGTTTCTTGGGCTGCGATTTAAAGAGCGGGAGTATACCCGATTCATTGCTGCGCACGCCCCCTGGAGCCTTATGCCACGCTGCTTTTGGTGTTCCGAAGATCCGCTGTACATGGCTTATCACGACCAGGAGTGGGGCACGCCGCTACGCGATGCGCAGGGATTGTTCGAGTTGCTTTTGCTCGAAGGGTTCCAGGCCGGCCTCTCATGGATCACGGTCTTGCGTAAACGTGAGCGTTATCGCGAGGTGCTGTTCGGCTTCGACGTACAGCGCGTGGCGCAAATGAGCGACGCGGAAATCGATGAATTGATGCTCGATCCTGGCATCATCCGCAACCGCCTCAAACTCAATGCCGCCCGGCGCAATGCCCAGGCCTGGCTGGCGCTGGAGGACCCGGTGGCGTTTCTCTGGTCCTTCGTTGGCGGCATGCCGGTGATCAATCATTTCAAGGATCGCACCGAAGTCCCGGCGGTCACGCCAGTGGCGGTAGAGATGAGCAAAGGCCTGAAAAAGGCCGGTTTCACGTTCGTCGGGCCGACCATTTGCTACGCGCTGATGCAGGCCTCGGGCATGGTCATGGACCACACCCAGGATTGCGATCGCTACGCGACCTTGGCGAACGGCGGTTAGAATAGCCGCCTCGCGCACAGCACATAATCAGGAGTGACCTGTGGATAAGTTTAAAGGCGCCTTGCTGGTAGGCGCTCTGCGGCTGTTTGCCCTGCTCCCGTGGCGGGCCGTGCAGGCCGTGGGCTCGGCGATTGGCTGGGTCATGTGGAAAACCCCGAACCGTTCCCGCGACGTGGTGCGGATCAACCTCGCCAAGTGTTTCCCCGAGATGGACCCGGCCGAGCGTGAGCGTCTGGTCGGCCAGAGCCTGAAAGACATCGGCAAGTCCCTGACCGAAAGCGCCTGCGCGTGGATCTGGCCGGCCCAGCGTTCCATTGACCTGGTGCGCGAAGTCGAAGGCCTCGACGTCTTGAAGGACGCCCTCGCCTCTGGGAAAGGGGTCGTGGGTATCACCAGCCACCTGGGCAATTGGGAAGTGCTGAACCACTTCTATTGCAGCCAGTGCAAACCGATCATTTTCTACCGGCCACCGAAGTTGAAGGCTGTGGATGATTTGCTGCGCAAACAGCGGGTGCAATTGGGCAACCGGGTGGCCGCTTCCACCAAGGAAGGCATCCTCAGCGTCATCAAGGAAGTGCGCAAAGGTGGTGCAGTGGGCATTCCCGCTGACCCGGAACCGGCCGAATCCGCCGGAATCTTCGTGCCCTTCTTCGCCACCCAGGCCCTGACCAGTAAGTTTGTGCCGAACATGCTCGCCGGCGGCAAAGCGGTCGGCGTGTTCCTGCATGCCCTGCGCTTGCCGGACGGTTCGGGGTACAAAGTGATCCTGGAAGCGGCGCCTGAGGCCATGTACAGCACGGATACCGAGACGTCCTGCGCGGCCATGAGCCAAGTGGTCGAGCGTTATGTGCGGGCGTACCCCAGCCAATACATGTGGAGCATGAAGCGCTTCAAGAAGCGTCCACCGGGTGAAGAACGCTGGTATTGAGTACGTTGGCATGATCTGTGGATAATTCTGGGGCCAGGGTTATCCACAGCTGTTCATTAAAGGGCGCAGCAGATGTCCGAACACCGCAAATCGTTTCGCATCAAGATCAGCCATGAAAGCTTCGGCGAATGCCTGGGCCAGACCCGCCACCTGTCGACCACGGGTGTCTATGTCAAGCATCCGCGCCTGTCGTCGTTACCCAAAGGCGCGGTGGTGTATGGGCAGGTGCAAGACTTACCCACAGGTGCGCCGCGTGTGCGCATGGAAGTGATTCAGGTCGATGCCGACGGGATAGGCCTGCGCTACCTCTGATCAGTGAGCGTTGCGCTCGAGTTTCTTCAGAAACACCGTCATTTCCTTCTCTGCCTGCTTGTCGCCATGGGCGCGGGCGGCTTCCAGACCTTGTTCCCATGCCTGCCGGGCTGCCGCGAAATCTTCCTGCGCCAGATGGGCCTTGCCCAACAGCTTCCAGGCCGCTGAATACTTCGGATCGAATTCGACACAGCGCTGGAAATGCTCGGCCGCCTTGGCGTTTTCCCCAAGGTCCAGATAACCCTTGCCCAGGCCGAAGCGCAGCAATGAGTTATCCACACCCTTGGCGAGCATTTTTTCCAGGGATTCGAGCATCAGTGTTTTCCCTCAGTCAGCGATTGTTCCCACGCAGAGTGTGGGAATGATCGGTTAGAAAAAGCTCAATCCCACATGAAACAGCTTCTCCACATCCCGAATATGCTTTTTATCCACAAGGAACAAAATCACATGGTCCCCCGTTTCGATCACCGTGTCGTCATGCGCAATGATCACTTCCTCGTCACGAATAATCGCGCCAATCGTCGTTCCCGGTGGCAGACCAATGTTCTCGATCGCCTTGCCAATCACCTTGCTCGACTTCGCATCACCATGGGCAATCGCCTCAATGGCTTCTGCCGCGCCCCGGCGCAATGAGTGCACGCTGACGATATCGCCACGGCGCACGTGGGCCAGCAAGGTGCCGATGGTCGCCAGTTGCGGGCTGATGGCGATGTCGATGTCGCCGCCCTGAATCAGATCCACGTACGCCGGGTTGTTGATGATCGTCATCACCTTCTTCGCGCCCAGGCGCTTGGCCAGCAGCGAGGACATGATGTTGGCTTCGTCATCGTTGGTCAGGGCCAGGAAAATATCGGCGTCGGCGATGTTCTCTTCCATCAGCAAATCGCGGTCGGACGCACTGCCCTGCAACACCACGGTACTGTCGAGGGTGTCCGAGAGATGACGACAGCGGGCCGGGTTCATCTCGATGATCTTCACCTGATAACGGCTTTCGATGGCCTCGGCCAGACGCTCACCGATCTGCCCGCCACCGGCAATGACGATGCGTTTGTAGGTTTCATCCAGCCGGCGCATTTCGCTCATTACCGCGCGGATATTGTCCTTGGCGGCGATGAAAAACACTTCGTCGTCGGCCTCGATGACGGTGTCACCCTGGGGCAAAATCGGCCGGTCACGGCGGAAGATCGCGGCAACGCGGGTTTCGACATTCGGCATGTGTTCGCGCAATTGCCGCAGCTGCTGACCCACCAGCGGTCCGCCGTAATACGCCTTCACCGCGACCAGTTGCGCTTTGCCTTCGGCAAAGTCGATCACCTGCAAGGCGCCCGGATGCTGGATCAGGCGCTTGATGTAGTTGGTCACCACTTGTTCCGGGCTGATCAGCACATCCACCGGGATCGCGTCGTTATCGAACAATTCGGAGCGCGTGAGGTACGCCGCTTCGCGCACGCGAGCGATTTTGGTCGGTGTGTGGAACAGCGTGTGGGCGACCTGACAGGCCACCATGTTGGTTTCGTCGCTGTTGGTCACCGCCACCAGCATGTCGGCGTCGTCCGCGCCGGCCTGGCGCAGCACTGTCGGCAGTGAGCCGCGACCATGCACAGTGCGGATGTCCAGCCGATCACCGAGGTCGCGCAGGCGATCGCCGTCGGTGTCGACCACGGTGATGTCGTTGGCTTCGCTGGCCAAGTGCTCCGCCAGCGAACCGCCGACCTGCCCTGCACCGAGGATGATGATTTTCATCCAGTCACTCCATTAAAACCGTTTAACCGCGCGCGGCGGCAATCTTGATCAGCTTGGCGTAGTAGAACCCGTCGTGCCCGCCTTCCTGGGCCAGCAATTGGCGACCGTGAGGTTGCTTGATGCCGGCCGCCGTGGCGAGGTCCAGCTCACGGGCGCCCGGCGTGCGGGCGAGGAAAGCTTCGATGACTTCGGTGTTTTCGGTCGGCAGCGTCGAGCAGGTGGCGTAAAGCAGGATGCCGCCGACTTCCAGGGTTATCCACAGGGCGTCGAGCAATTCGCCTTGCAGCACGGCGAGGGCGGCGATGTCGTCGGGTTGGCGGGTCAGCTTGATGTCCGGGTGACGACGGATGACCCCAGTCGCCGAGCACGGCGCATCCAGCAGGATGCGCTGGAACGGTTTGCCGTCCCACCAGGCCTGGGTGTCGCGACCATCGGCGGCGATCAGCTCGGCACTGAGGCCCAGACGCGCCAGGTTTTCGCGCACCCGCACCAGACGTTTGGCTTCCAGGTCCACCGCGACGACGCCGGCCAGTTTTGGCTCGGCTTCGAGGATGTGGCAGGTCTTGCCGCCCGGTGCGCAGCAGGCGTCCAGCACCCGTTGGCCTGGCGCCAGATCGAGGAGTTCGGCGGCCAGTTGCGCCGCCTCGTCCTGCACGCTGATCCAGCCGTCGGCGAAGCCCGGCAGGCTGCGCACGTCGGCGGCGGCTTCGAGGATGATGCCGTCCTGACTGTAGACGCACGGCGTCGCGGCGATCCCGGCTTCGGTCAGCAAACCAAGGTAGGCGTCGCGAGTGTGATGGCGACGGTTGACCCGCAGAATCATCGGCGGGTGCGCGTTGTTCGCCGCGCAAATGGCTTCCCATTGTTCAGGCCAGAATGCCTTCAGGGATTTTTGCAGCCAGCGCGGGTGCGCGGTACGCACCACCGGGTCGTGTTCCAGCTCGGCCAGCAGTGCTTCGCTTTCCCGTTGGGCACGGCGCAACACGGCGTTGAGCAAGGCTTTGGCCCAAGGCTTCTTTAGCTTGTCCGCGCAACCGACCGTTTCACCGATGGCGGCGTGGGCCGGAACGCGGGTGTAGAGCAGTTGATAAAGGCCGACCAGCAACAGCGCTTCGACGTCCGCATCGGCAGCCTTGAAGGGCTTTTGCAGCAGTTTGGCCGCCAGCGCCGACAAACGTGGCTGCCAGCGCGCGGTGCCGAACGCCAGGTCCTGAGTGAAGCCACGATCGCGGTCTTCAACCTTGTCCATTTGTGTCGGCAGAGAACTGTTGAGCGAGGCTTTTCCGTTCAGAACAGCGGCGAGTGCCTTGGCGGCGGCCAGACGCGGGTTCATTGAGCGTCCGCCGCTTGACCTAGCACAGTGCCGACGGCGAATTTCTCTTTGCGGCTGTTGAACAGATCGCTAAAGTTCAGCGCCTTGCCGCCGGGCAATTGCAGGCGGGTCAGGCACAGCGCTTGCTCACCGCAAGCGACGAGCAAGCCGTCCTTGCTGGCGCTGAGGATTTCGCCTGGTGCGCCCTTCCCTTCAGCGAGGCTCGCGGCCAGCACTTTCAGCGCTTCTCCGTTCAACGTGCTGTGGGTAATCGGCCATGGATTGAAGGCGCGAACCAGCCGTTCCAGCTCAACCGCCGGGCGAGTCCAGTCGATGCGCGCTTCGTCCTTGTTCAATTTGTGAGCATAAGTGGCGAGGCTGTCGTCCTGCACTTCGCCGTCGAGCGTACCCGCGGCAAGGCCGGCAATCGCCTGAATCACCGCCGGTGGGCCCATCTCGGCCAGACGATCATGCAGGCTGCCGCCGGTGTCGTCAGCGCTGATTGGCGTGGTGACTTTGAGCAGCATCGGCCCGGTGTCCAGGCCCAGTTCCATGCGCATCACGGTCACGCCGCTTTCGCTGTCGCCCGCTTCGACGGCGCGCTGGATCGGCGCCGCCCCGCGCCAGCGTGGCAGCAGGGACGCGTGGCTGTTGATGCAGCCCAGGCGCGGAATATCCAGCACCACTTGCGGCAGGATCAGGCCGTAGGCGACTACCACCAGCAAGTCTGGCTTGAGCGCGGCGAGTTCGGCCTGAGCGTCTTCGTTGCGCAGGGTCGGCGGTTGCAACACCGGGATGTTGTTTTCCAACGCCAACTGCTTGACCGGGCTCGGCATCAGCTTTTGCCCACGGCCCGCCGGACGGTCCGGCTGGGTGTAGACCGCGACGATCTCGTAAGGGCTGTCGAGCAGGGCCTTGAGGTGTTCGGCGGCGAATTCCGGGGTGCCGGCAAAAACGATGCGCAGTGGCTCAGTCATGTAAAACTCTCAATTACAAAGCAGTCGCAAAAGAAAAAGGCTTGCCGCAGCAAGCCTTTGAAAGGAGGGCATCAAGCGTTCTGGCGATGGAGCTTTTCCAGTTTCTTCTTGATTCGGTCGCGTTTGAGACTGGACAGGTAGTCGACGAACAATTTGCCATTCAGGTGGTCGCATTCATGCTGAATGCACACGGCGAGCAGGCCTTCGGCGATCAGTTCGTAAGGCTGGCCGTCGCGATCCAGGGCCTTGATCTTGACCTTCTGCGGGCGATCGACGTTTTCGTAGAAACCCGGCACCGAGAGGCAGCCTTCCTGGTATTGCTCCATCTCGTCGGTCAGGGTCTCGAACTCGGGATTGATGAACACCCGTGGTTCGCTGCGGTCTTCGGAGAGGTCCATCACCACGATACGTTTGTGCACGTTGACCTGGGTCGCGGCGAGGCCGATGCCTGGCGCTTCATACATTGTTTCAAACATGTCATCGACCAACTGACGCACTTCGTCGTCCACTACGGCCACAGGTTTGGCGATAGTGCGCAGGCGCGAGTCGGGGAATTCGAGGATGTCTAAAATGGCCATAAGCTTGATTGCTGCACATGTGAGGAAAGTCGGGTCGATGGCCTGGCGGGTCCGAAGATGCAGGCTACCGTTGTAAAACGTAGCTCCCTTTTCTAAGTAAAGCACGGGGAGCGAGCCACGAAGGCTCTGGCGTTTTACGCGAACGCACATAATAAAGGGATTCACCGCATGAGGAAATCACTACTCGCCTTGCTCCTTCTGGCTTCGGCCGGTGTGGCGCACGGGCAAGTGCAACTCAAGGAAGGTTTTCCACAGCAATACACCGTGGTTGCGGGGGACACACTCTGGGACATCTCCGGTAAATACCTGCGCCAGCCATGGCAATGGCCAGAGCTGTGGCAGGCCAATCCGCAAATCGAAAACCCCAATCTCATCTATCCCGGCGATTCGCTGGCGCTGGTCTATGTCAACGGCCAGCCGCGCCTGACCCTCAATCGCGGTGCATCGCGCGGCACAATCAAGCTTTCGCCTCGCGTACGCAGTTCGCCGGTGGCCGAAGCCATCCCGAGCATTCCGCTGCGTTCGATCAATAGCTTTTTGCTGAGTAACCGCATCGTCGACAAGGTCGAGGATTTCAACGAGGCGCCTTACATCGTCGCCGGCGATGCCGAACGCGTGCTCAGCGGCACCGGAGACCGCATCTTCGCCCGCGGTCATTTCGATCCGGATCAGCCGGTTTACGGGATCTTCCGTCAGGGCAAGGTTTACACCGACCCCGAGACCAAGGAGTTTTTGGGGATCAACGCCGACGACATCGGTGGCGGCGAAATTGTTGCCACTGAAGGCGATGTCGCCACTCTCGCCTTACAGCGCACGACCCAGGAAGTGCGCCTCGGCGACCGCTTGTTCAGCGGCGAAGAACGCTCGATCAACTCGACCTTCATGCCCAGCGCGCCGAGAACCCCGGTCAACGGGCTGATCATCGATGTGCCGCGCGGCGTGACACAGATTGGCGCGCTGGATGTGGTCACGCTGAACAAGGGGCAGCGTGATGGCCTCGTCGAAGGCAACGTGCTCGTGGTGATGAAAACCGGTGAAACCGTGCGCGACCGGATCACTGGCCAGCCGCTGAAGATCCCCGATGAGCGGGCCGGATTGCTGATGGTTTTCCGCACCTACGACAAGCTCAGCTACGGGCTGGTGCTCAACGCTTCGCGCTCGTTGGCCGTGATGGACAAGGTGCGAAATCCGTAAGCAGGCTCCACAAGTTACCAACAGAGTTATCCACAGCTTATTCCCGTTTGAACGGGGCCCATAACGATCAAGGATGATCCATGTCGCTGCCTGCCGTTACACCGGTTTCCCCCGCGGAACTGGAAGCTCGTTTACGTTTGCACCGTTTACCGGAACTCGGCCCGGCGCGTTTCAAGAAGCTGCTTGAAGCGTTCGGTTCGGCCTCCAAGGCCATCAGCGCGCCGGCCAGTGCCTGGCGTTCGCTGGGCTTGCCGTTGGCGTGCGCCGAGGCTCGCCGGGCCAATGATGTGCGCGATGGCGCCAGCCACGCATTGGCCTGGCTAGAGCGTCCGGGCCAGCATTTACTGATGTGGGACCAGCCTGACTACCCGGCGTTGCTGGCGCAAATCAGCGACGCGCCGCCGCTGTTGTTCGTGGCGGGTAATCCGGGAATTCTGGAAAAACCGCAACTGGCGATGGTTGGCAGTCGCCGCGCTTCACGGCCGGGCATGGACACCGCTGCCGCATTTTCCCGCAGCCTGGCGGGCGCCGGTTTCGTCATCACCAGCGGTCTGGCGCTGGGCATTGATGCGGCCGCGCATCAAGCCGCACTGGACGTGGGCGGGCGAACGGTCGGTGTACTTGGCACGGGACTTGAAAAGTTTTATCCACAGCGCAATCGACGACTGGCCGACGCCATGATTGCATCGGGCAGTGCGGTGCTTTCGGAGTTCCCGCTGGACGCCGGCCCCACCGCCAGCAACTTCCCCCGGCGCAATCGAATCATCAGCGGTTTGTCGCTTGGTGTGCTGGTGGTTGAAGCCAGCGTGGCGAGTGGTTCGCTGATCACCGCGAGGCTGGCGGCGGAGCAAGGTCGGGAGGTGTATGCGATTCCTGGATCGATCCATCATCCCGGCGCCAAAGGCTGTCATCAGTTGATCCGGGACGGCGCGATGCTGGTGGAAACCATCGAACATATCCTCGAAGCCTTGCGCGGCTGGCAACAGTTGCCGTTGTACGGCGAGGCTCCTTCGGTGACCCATCCGTTGCTCATGCTGTTGCACGCGGCCCCGCACACCAGCGAAGCGTTGTCCGTCACCAGCGGCTGGGCCTTGCCCAAAGTGCTGGCGGCGCTGACCGAGCTGGAAATGGAGGGCCGCGCCGTTTGCGAAAGTGGTCGCTGGTTTGCGCGGGTGAGCTAGGTTTTATAAGGAAGATCGGTAAACTGCGCAGAGCCTTATTCCGGAGAGTTTTTCATGGTCAACAGTTGGCGTGTGCAACAAGCCGCGCAAGCCGTTCGCGCAGGGGCGGTGATTGCCTATCCAACCGAAGCGGTCTGGGGGCTGGGTTGCGACCCATGGGACGAAGAAGCGGTTGAGCGTCTGTTGATGCTCAAGGGTCGGTCTGTGGGCAAGGGGTTGATTCTGGTTGCCGACAATATCCGGCAGTTCGACTTTCTCTTCGAAGACTTCCCGGAACTGTGGATGGACCGCATGGCCAGCACGTGGCCGGGACCGAACACCTGGCTGGTGCCGCATCAGAACCTGTTGCCGCAGTGGATCACCGGGGTGCATGAAACCGTGGCATTGCGGGTCAGCGATCATCCGCTGGTGCGGGATTTGTGCGCAATTGTCGGGCCGCTGGTGTCGACCTCGGCCAATCCGCAGGGACGGCCGGCGGCGCGCACGCGGATTCGCGTGGAGCAGTATTTCCGTGGACAGCTGGATTTGGTGTTGGGCGGGAACCTGGGGGGGCGCAAGAATCCGAGCGTCATTCGGGATCTGGCGACCGGCCACGTTGTGCGTCAGGGCTGATACCGCGTTATCGTTCATCGCGGGTAAACCCGGCTCCCACAGATTTCGGTTATCCCTGTGGGAGCCGGGCTTGCCCGCGATGAGGCCCTCAAGGCAACAGAACAGTCGAGCCGGTAGTCCGTCGTGCCGACAACTCGGTCTGCGCCTTCGCCGCATCCGCCAGCGGATACGTGTGACTGATGTCCACGTGCAGCTTTCCGCTGATGATCATCTCAAACAACTCATCCGCCATCCGCTGCAGGTTCTCGGCATTGTTGGCGTAAGTCCCGAGCGTCGGCCGGGTTACGTACAGCGAACCCTTCGCCGCCAGTATCCCCAGGTTCACCCCGTCCACCGCACCTGACGCATTGCCAAAGCTCACCACCAACCCGCGAGACGCTGCGCTATCGAGCGACGTCAGCCACGTGTCTTTGCCCACGCCGTCGTACACCACCGGCACCTTCTTCCCGTCGGTCAATTCCAGTACACGTTGTGCGACGTTTTCATGGCTGTAGTCGATGGTCGCCCAGGCACCGTTGGCCTTGGCCAGTGCGGCTTTCTCCGGCGAGCTGACCGTGCCGATCAACTTCACGCCCAGCGCCCTCGCCCATTGGCAGGCCAGCGAACCGACCCCCCCGGCGGCGGCGTGGAACAGCACGGTTTCGCCACCCTTGAGTTCATAGGTCTGACGCAACAGGTACTGCACGGTCAGGCCCTTGAGCATCACCCCAGCCGCCGTTTCGAAGCTGATCGCCTCCGGCAGCAGCACCAGATTGGCCTCGGGCAAGACGTGAACGTCGCTGTAAGCGCCCAACGGGCCGCTGCCGTAAGCCACGCGGTCACCGACCTTGAAGCGGGTCACTTCGCTGCCCACCGCTTCGACGATGCCCGCGCCTTCCGATCCCAGACCCGATGGCAGGGCAGGGGGTGGATAGAGGCCGCTGCGGTAATAGGTGTCGATGAAGTTCAGGCCGATGGCCTTGTTGGCGACGCGGACCTGCTGCGGACCGGGCTCGGCGGGTTGGAATTCGACGTACTCGAGCACTTCGGGGCCGCCATGGGCGCGGAACTGGATTCGCTTTGCCATCAGAACTCTCCTTAGGTCATTTGCCAAGCGCCCTATCGGACTCCTAACCCTGATCTTCGTCAACTGCGGTGGAGCAAGGTGCAGTGTTATCCTACGCAGCAATTTGCCGCCGGCCATTGATGCGCCGCGCCGCTTTGCCCGATTCAAGGTGATGACATGACAACCCGCACCGAGGCCGTAAAAGCCTACCTGCTCGACCTGCAAGACCGTATTTGCTCGGCCCTCGAAGCTGAGGACGGCGGCACACGCTTCGTCGAAGACGCCTGGATCCGGCCTGCCGGTGGTGGCGGTCGCACGCGAGTGATCGAAAATGGCGCGGTGATCGAAAAGGGCGGCGTCAACTTTTCCCACGTCTTTGGCAGCGGTCTCCCACCGTCCGCCAGCGCCCATCGGCCAGAATTGGCCGGCCGGGGCTTCGAAGCCCTCGGCGTGTCGCTGGTGATTCACCCGCACAACCCGCATGTGCCGACGTCCCACGCCAATGTGCGCTTTTTCATCGCTGAAAAAGAAGGTGAAGATCCGGTCTGGTGGTTCGGCGGCGGTTTCGACCTGACCCCTTATTACGGCAACGAAGCAGACTGCGTGCACTGGCACCGCGTTGCCGAGCAGGCGTGTGCGCCGTTCGGGCCGGACGTCTATTCGCGCTACAAAGCCTGGTGCGACAGCTATTTCCACATCAAGCATCGCCACGAGCCGCGCGGCATCGGTGGCCTGTTCTTTGATGATTTGAACGAGTGGGACTTTGACACCAGCTTCGCGTTCATGCGCGCCATCGGCGACGCGTACATCGACGCGTACCTGCCAATCGTGCAGCGCCGCAAGCACGATGCGTTCACCGCCAAGCAGCGTGAATTCCAGGAATTCCGTCGTGGCCGTTACGTCGAATTCAACCTGGTCTACGACCGTGGCACCTTGTTCGGCCTGCAATCGGGCGGGCGTACCGAGTCGATTCTGATGTCGCTGCCGCCGCAAGTGCGCTGGAGCTACGACTGGAAAGCCGAACCGGGCAGCGAAGAAGCGCGCTTGACCGAGTATTTCCTGCAAGACCGCGATTGGTTGGCCGAGGCCTGAACGAGGAGTTCTGATGGACCGTTACGTCGTATTCGGTAACCCGATTGGCCACAGCAAGTCACCGCTGATCCACCGTTTGTTCGCCGAGCAAACCGCGCAGCAACTGGACTACAGCACCTCGCTGGCGCCGCTCGACGACTTTTCTGACTTCGCCCGGGCGTTTTTCCGCGAAGGTCGTGGTGCCAATGTGACGGTGCCGTTCAAGGAAGACGCCTTTCGCCTGGCCGACAGCCTGACGGAACGTGCGCAACGAGCTGGCGCGGTGAACACCTTGAGCAAACTCGCCGACGGCAGCCTGCTGGGGGATAACACCGACGGCGCCGGGCTGGTGCGCGATTTGACGGTCAACGCCGGTTTCAGCCTCAAGGGCAAACGCATTCTGCTGCTCGGCGCGGGCGGCGCGGTGCGTGGTGCACTGGAACCTTTGCTGGCCGAGCAGCCGGCGTCGGTGATCATCGCCAACCGCACGGTGGAAAAAGCCGAGTTGCTGGCGGAATTGTTCGCGGACCTGGGGCCGGTGTCGGCCAGCGGTTTCGATTGGTTGAAGGAATCGGTGGACCTGATCATCAACGCGACGTCGGCGAGCCTGTCCGGTGATGTGCCGCCGATTGCCGGCAGCTTGATCGAGCCGGGCAAGACCGTTTGCTACGACATGATGTATGGCAAGGAGCCGACTTCGTTCTGCCGTTGGGCCACGGAACAGGGCGCGGCGGTGTCGATGGATGGTTTGGGCATGCTCGTGGAGCAAGCGGCAGAAGCCTTCTTCCTGTGGCGCGGCGTGCGCCCGGACACAGCGCCGGTACTGGCCGAACTGCGCCGTCAGCTGACACTGTAATCAGTGTAGGAGTGAGCCTGCTCGCGATGGTGGAGTGTCAGGCGCCATCAATGTTTGAATGTACCGGCCACATCGCGAGCAGGCTCTCCTACAAGGGATCGCCGCGAAGTCGGATCAATCCTCAAACCGGATCGGGCACTTCTCCGCCCCTTCCAGCTTCCTCAACTCCTCCACCACCTGCGGCCGCGCGCTGCGCAGCGTCAGGCTGCGATCCTGCTTCAGCAGTCGCCGCGCTTCCTGATGCAACATCTCTACCCCTGAATAATCGATGAAGTTGATCTGCTGCGCCTCGATCACCACGCGCGCACCGTGCAGGCGTTGCAGGCGCACTTGCAGGTAATGGCTGGCGCCGAAGAAGATCGAACCGCCCACCCTCAGAATGTCTTCATCCCCTTCGTATGAATGCTGCACCCGCGGTTGCGAGGTGCGCTTGAGGTAGAAGAACAATGAAGCGAGCACCCCGGCATAAATCGCCGTCTGCAACTCCAGCAGCAACGTGGCGACACAGGTCAGCGCCATCACCACGAATTCCGCGTGGCTGACGCGCAACAGCGCCCGTATGCCGCGATGGTCGACCAGCCCCCAGGCGATCAGCAGAATGCTGCCGGCCATGGCCGGGATCGGGATGTGAGCGATTAAGCCTGCACCGAAGATCGCGAACAGTGCGACCCACACGGCCGAGAACACCCCGGCCATTGGTGAGCAGGCACCGGCTTCATAACTCAAACCCGAACGTGTGAAGGATCCGGCTGACAGCGAGCCGGAAAAAAGCGCGCCGACGATGTTCGACAGGCCTTGGGCGCGGACTTCCTGATTGGCGTCGAGCAATTGCTGCGAGCGGGCCGACAACGAGCGGGCAATCGACAGGCTGGTCACCAATCCCAGCATGCCCACCGCCACCGCGCTTGGCAGCAGGCGCAGGATCAAGTCCAGATCCAGCGGCACCGGGCTGAACGGCGGCAAGCGCCCGACAAAGGCGCTGACCAACTTCACATGGCCGAACATCGATGGCCACAGCCACACCAGCAGCCCGCCGAGGACCAGCGTGATCAACAAGGTCGGCCAGCGAGGCAGCATCATCTTCAACACTACGCCGACGACGACCGTCGCCAGTCCCAGTACCAACGACGGTTTATCCAAAGCACCGAGGTGTTTGAACAGCGTCAGGAAGCTGTCCAGCGCCGTGGCCTGGCTGGGCAAATCCAGCCCCAGCAAGTTCGGCAACTGCCCGATGGCAATCACCACCGCCGCACCGAGGGTGAAACCCAGCACCACCGAATGCGAGACAAAATTCACCAGGGCACCGAACCGCAGCATGCCGAGCAGCCATTGGAAAATACCGGCCAGGAGTGTCAGCAGCAGGATCAGCGTGATGTAGTCCTGTGACGCGGGGACGGCCAGCGGACTGACGCTGGCGAACAGGACAATGGAGATCGCCGCTGTAGGACCGCAGATCAAATGCCACGACGAACCCCACAGGCACGCGATCAACACCGGGATGATCGCGGCGTACAAACCGTATTCCGGTGGGAGACCGGCGATCAGTGCGTAGGCAATGGACTGCGGCAACGCGAGAATCGCCCCGCTGAGGCCGACGATCAGGTCGCGCCCGACGCTGGCGCGGGTTTGCCGGGGCAACCAACTGAGGAAGGGAAAGAGTGAGTGACGGCTGGGGAAGGCCATGGGTCCTCTCGGGTGGGGTTTTGGCGCAAGGGTAGCAGGACGCAAGCCTAATGTTCCCTTTGTGGGAGCGAGCCTGCTCGCGAATGCGGAGTGTCAGTCGACATAATTGTCGGATCTGACGGGCGCTTCGCGAGCAGGCTCGCTCCCACATGGGTTTAGAGTTTGGCTTTCACTGCCGGCAACGCGTCCTTGCCATCCGCTGTCTTCACGCCCTCCAGCCACTTGTCCAGCACCGCCGGATTGGCCTTGATCCACGCCTTGGCCGCGTCCGCATTGCTGACTTTCTTGTTCACCACCTCGGCCATGATGCTGTTCTCCATGTCCTGGGTGAAGCTCAGGTTGGTCAGCAGTTTGCCCACGTTCGGGCAGGCTTCGGCGTAGCCCTTGCGGGTCAGGGTGTGCACGCTGCCGGTGTCACCGAAGTACTTCTCACCACCCTTCAGGTAATGCATTTTGAGTTGCACATTCATCGGGTGCGGGGTCCAGCCGAGGAAGGTCACGAATTTCTGTTTCTTCACCGCGCGAGACACTTCGGCCAACATCGCCTGCTCGCTGGACTCGATCAGTTTCCATTGGCCCATGTCGAAATCGTTTTTCTTGATGATTTCCTGCAACGAGATGTTCGCTGGTGCGCCCGAGCCAATGCCGTAGATCTTCTTGTCGAACTTGTCGGCAAATTTGTTCAGGTCGGCAAAGTTATGCACACCCGCGTCCCAAACATAATCGGGAACGGCGAGGGTGAACTCGGTGCCATCGAGGTTCTTCGCCAACTGTGTGACATCGCCGGTGGCCACGAACTTGTCGTAGAAGCCCTGCTGCGCCGGCATCCAGTTACCCAGGAACACGTCGACCTGGCCATCCTTCAACCCGCCGAAGGTAATCGGCACCGCGAGGGTGTCGACCTTGGCCTTGTAGCCCATGCCGTCCAGCAGAAACCCGGTGATGGCGTTGGTCGCGGCGATGTCGCTCCAGCCAGGGTCGGCCATTTTCACCGTCTCGCAGCTTTGATCGGCAAAGGCCGATGCGCTGCCCAGAGCCAAAAGCCCGACCGTCAGTACTGTGGATAACTTTTGCATGGACTTCCCCTTAACATTATTGGTTTTGGCAGGGTTGTGGATAACGTGCTTTGCGCTCCAGATCATCGAGGTCGATATGGTTGCGCATGTACTGCTGACTGGCGTCCACCAGCGGCTGGTGATCCCAGCTCTTCAGCTTGCCGATGGTCAACGCCTCGGCAACGAAACGACGGCGCCGCTGGCTGGCGAGCACTTGTTGGTGAATCTCCGGAATGTTCCATTTGGCGCGTGCTTCGGCTAGAAATTCTTCGAAAAGCTGCAGATGTTGCGGCGATTGACTGAGTTCTTCCAGTTCTCGCGGGTCGTTGTGTACGTCGAAGAGTAGGCAGGGATCATCTTCGCTGTAGATGAATTTGTAAGCGCCGCGACGGATCATCATCAACGGGCTGATAGTGCCTTCGGCCATGTATTCGCCGAACACTTCGTCATGACCGCCCTGCCCTTGCAGGTGCGAAACGAGCGAGCGACCGTCCAGTGGCAAACCTGGCTCCAGCGAGCCACCGGCCAGTTCCACGAAGGTCGGCAAAAGGTCGGCGGTGGACACGGCGGCGCTGACCCGCCCAGCCCCGAACTGCCCCGGCGCACTTATCAACAGGGGCACACGGGCGGCCATTTCGTACCAGTGCATTTTGTACCAGAGTCCGCGCTCGCCGAGCATGTCGCCATGGTCGCCGGAAAATACGATGATGGTGTCGTCAATCAGACCGGTTTCCTCAAGTGTTTGCAGGAGTTTGCCGACGTTGCTGTCGATATAGCTGCATGCACCGAAGTAGGCACGGCGGGCATCGCGAATCTTATCCACAGGCAGCGGTTTATCCCACAGGTCATAGACCTTCAATAAGCGCTGGGAGTGCGGATCGAGTGCGGTCTGCGCCGGGGTTTCAGGCAACGGAATGTCGGCATCGTCGTACATGTCCCAGAAAGCCTTGGGGATCGTGTACGGATCGTGCGGGTGAGTCATCGAAACGGTCAGGCAAAACGGCTGGTCGCCGTCCTCGCGGATGTGATCGAACAAGTATTGCTGGGCCTTGAACACCACCTCCTCGTCGAAATCCAGCTGATTGGTGCGCACGCACGGCCCGGCTTGCAGCACCGACGACATGTTGTGATACCAGGTCGGACGCACATCCGGCTCATCCCAATTCACGGCCCAGCCGTAGTCGGCCGGGTAGATGTCGCTGGTCAGGCGTTCTTCGTAGCCATGGAGTTGGTCCGGGCCGCAAAAGTGCATCTTGCCGGACAGCGCAGTGCGGTAGCCGAGGCGACGCAGGTAGTGGGCGTAGGTCGGTACGTCAGCGGGGAAATCGGCCGCGTTATCGTAAGCGCCGATCTTGCTCGGCAATTGACCGCTGACCAGGGTAAAGCGCGACGGCGCGCATAGGGGGCTGTTGCAATAAGCAGCGTCGAACACCACACCTTCGGCGGCGAGGCGGCTCAGATTCGGCAGTTTGATCGGCGAAGGACCGTAGAACGGCAACATTGGCGCGGCCATTTGATCGGCCATGATGAAAAGAATGTTCTTGCGCTTCATGTGATCGCGGCATTCCATAGTGAATATTTATGCGAGAGTGCTGCGACCGAGCATGTTACCCATGCACTTTGCGGTAAAGCCCATGCCAGGCAATGACTAGGATTAGCCCAGCTTATGTATGACGCCCTTGGTGATTTGTCGCTCGACTTGCTTCGTGCCTTTGAAGCAGCCGCCCGTCATCGCAGCTTTACCGCGGCGGCGGTTGAGCTTGGCACTACGCAGCCGGCGGTCAGTCAGCAGATCAAGCGATTGGAGGAGCAACTCGCGACGCGGTTGTTTGACCGCATTTATCGCGGTATTGAATTGACAGAAGCCGGGACTATTCTTTTTGAGCAAGTTCAGCTCGGTTTGCAGAATATCGACGCGGGATTGAGCGCGATCAGCGCACAGCAGCAACATGAGGTGCTGCAAGTCGCGACCGATTTCGCATTCGCCGCTTACTGGCTGATGCCGCGTCTGCACCGTTTTCACAAAGCCAATCCACAGGTGGACGTCAGCCTGGTCACCAGTGAACGCAGCCACAACATGCTGCGCACCGATATTGATGTGGCGGTGTTGTTTGGCGACGGACGCTTCAAGCAGGGTGAAAGCCATTGGCTGTTCAGCGAAGAAGTGTTTCCAGTGTGCAGCCCGCTGTTGCTCAAGGATCGTTCCCTGCCCTTGTCTGCACAGTCGTTGCTGGAGTTTCCGCTGCTTCATTTAAGGGGTGAAAACAGCAGTAACTGGTTCGACTGGAGCGGTGTGTTTCGCGAGTTGGGGATAACGTCGGCACCCGCACCGGGGCAGTTACGCTTCGACAATTACACGCTATTGATTCAAGCGGCGATTGGCGGACAAGGCGTAGCGATTGGCTGGCGGCACCTTGTGGATAACTTGCTGGCGCAGGATTTGTTGTGTCGGCCGATTGCCGAGACGGTAATTTCCAGGCTGGGCTATTACGTGGTCCTGCCCCAGCGAAAACGGCGTGGAGCGTTGATTCAACAGTTTGTGGACTGGTTGATGGAGGAACAGGCCAGTAGCGCGCAATCGCTTAATGGCCTGCCATTGCCCTCTATTGCTGTTTAGTGTCAGCCGCGATGAAGTTCACGTGCTCGCTAACATGCAGGTTCAGATGCAGTTCATCGGCAATCCCTACGGCCACGCGGTTCAACCGTTGAAGGGGTTCTGCCAAGCCCGGTTCGAGGCTGTCGCTGACATGGCTGAAGTGCTCGATCGTCAGACCGGGCACACCGCGCGGCGCATTGACCAGCGTCCAGCGCAAAGCACTGTTTTGCAGCGCTTCGCGGATTTCTTCGGCGGCGTGGCGTTGCAATCGATCTTCTATTTCCGGATCGTCCAGCAATTCAAAATCACCTACCAGAAACAGCCGCGTAATGCCTGCTGCCTGCATGCCATCGATCAACGCATCCACGGCAAGCACTTGCTCGACCGGACCCGGCACGATGGTTTTTTCGACGTATTCGCTGTTGAACGGCAATCCTGGCGCATCCAGTAAACAGATCACGGCTGAGCACCCCGCCACGCTTTGTTTAACGCGCTCGGCTTCAAACAGGTCGCCGGTTTTTGTGCGCAGGCCCGGGCGTGGCGCCAACGCCGTCAGGTCGTCCAGAATGGCGATCACTTCATGTTGGCGCCGCAGCATTTCAGCCATCAGCGCACTGCCCAGGCTACTCATGGCACCATAAAGCACCACTTTTACCACCGGGGTTTCGGCATTTTTCATTGCTGAAGTTCCTTGTTTCCTGCGTATATGGCGTGTGACCTGTAGGAAACGGTGAGGGTTCGACCGGGTTTCAGGGGGATTCAGATGCAGCAGATCAAGGGTTATCACGCCCATGTGTATTTCGACGCCAGCACCATCGATCAGGCTCGGACACTGTGCGAACAGGCGGCGCAGTTGTTCTCGCTAAAAATGGGCCGCGTACACGAACGCCCGGTCGGCCCGCACCCGGACTGGAGCTGCCAACTGGCGTTCGGGCCCGAACTCATTGGTGACGTGCTGCCGTGGCTGGCGCTCAACCGCAACGGGTTGGTGGTGTTCCTGCACCCGGACACCGGTAATGACTTGCTCGATCACACCGAGCACGCGATCTGGATGGGCGCGATCCGGGCCCTGGATCTGTCTATTTTTTGATCAGATCGTTTCTTCTGCTTCGCCGGGCAAGTGTTCGTCCAGGTGCAGCCAGGGCAAGCGGCTGTCGGTCCATATATGCCGCTCGGCCGGTGCCAGCTCTGGATGGTCGAAGGTGGCGACGGTGACGTCGATGCTCTCGGGGCTGAGAGGGTTCATGAACGTCAGTTGCGCCCCACAGTTCGGGCAGAAATTGCGCACGCCGGTTGAAGAAGACAGGTACTGCGCGGGTGTTCCTTTCAGCCATTGAAAGGCTGACGCGGGCACGGTGATCCAGGTGGTGACGATCCCGCCGCTGACCCGTCGGCAAATCGAACAATGACAGTGGGCGATGTCGTGCAACGGCCCGTTGAATTGATAGCGCAGATGTCCGCAGTGGCAGCCGCCGGTGTGAATGTTGGTCATCCTGTTTGCTCCTGTTGCCTATGTGCTGACCCCTTCGCGAGCAGACTCGCTCCCACAGTGGGGTCTCAGTGGCCACAGATCTATGGTGGGAGCGAGCCTGCTCGCGAAGGCCGCAACTCGGTCCATCTGGATAAACCGGTCCGACGACCGGTCGCCCATCCGCGCAATGCTTTTACCGGCGAAAGCTGGCTGAAAGCTTCCCCGATTAGGATCGCCCCCACTGCCGGCAACAGACCGGTTGGCCAATGAGTGTTTTATCGCTCGCACGGCCCATTTAACAACAACAATGGTGATCCTGATGTCCTTTGCTACCCGCCGCTTCGCTGTCACTCCGCCCGTACGCCTCGTGCTTCCCGTTCTGCGCTGACCCAACCGGTTCGCCCATTTCCCCTAGCCGCGCTACGCCTGGAGTATTCCCATGCTGACTTTCCTTGGCTTTGCCATGGTCATCACGTTCATGTTCCTGATCATGACCAAGCGCCTGTCCGCGCTGATCGCCTTGATCATCATCCCGATCGTCTTTGCCCTGTTCGGCGGTTTTGCGCCGAAGATCGGTCCGATGATGCTCGAAGGCATCACCAAGCTTGCGCCGACCGGCGTGATGCTGATGTTCGCCATTCTGTATTTCGCCCTGATGATCGACTCCGGCCTGTTTGACCCGGCCGTGCGCAAGATCCTCAAACTGGTCAAGGGCGACCCGCTGAAAGTTTCGGTCGGCACCGCCGTACTGGCGCTCGTCGTTTCCCTCGATGGGGACGGCGCGACCACTTATATGATCTGCGTGGCCGCCATGCTGCCGCTCTACAGCCGCATCGGCATGAGCCCGCGGATCATGGCCGGCCTGATCATCCTCGCCGGTGGCGTGATGAACATGACCCCATGGGGTGGCCCGACCGCTCGTGCGGCCAGCGCCCTGCATGTCGACCCGTCGGACATTTTCGTGCCGATGATTCCGGCAATGCTGGCGGGCGTGGTGGCGATCCTGGCGATTGCCTACTTCTACGGTAAGCGCGAGCGTGCGCGCCTGGGTGAATTGCACCTGGCCGGCGATGAAATCGACCACAGTGAAATCAGCGTTTCGCAGTTCCCGGACGCCCGTCGTCCGAAACTGATCTGGTTCAACGGTTTGCTGACCCTCGCGCTGATGTGCACCCTGATCGCCGGCCTGTTGCCGCTGCCGGTGCTGTTCATGGTGGCGTTCAGTATCGCGATGATCGTCAACTATCCTTGCCTGCAAATGCAGAAGGACCGCGTTGCGGCTCACGCCGGTAGCGTGTTGTCGGTGGTCGGTCTGATCTTCGCGGCGGGTATCTTCACCGGTATCCTGTCCGGTACCGGCATGGTCGACGCGATGTCCAAAAGCCTGCTGGGGGTCATCCCGGATTTCCTCGGGCCGTACCTGGCCGTGATCACTGCGCTGGTGAGCATGCCGTTTACGTTTTTCATGTCGAACGACGCATTTTATTACGGCGTGTTACCAGTGCTTGCCGAAGCCGCCAGTCATTACGGTATAACCGCAGTGGAAATGGCACGTGCCTCGATCGTCGGTCAGCCCGTCCACTTGCTGAGCCCGCTGGTACCATCGACCTATTTGTTGGTGGCCCTGGCCGGTATCGAATTCGGTGACCATCAGCGCTTTACCCTGAAATGGGCCGTGCTGGTGTGCATGTGCATACTGGTTGCAGCGTTGCTGATGGGGATTTTTCCGCTGTTCAGCACTCTATAACCAAAGACTCATCACGACGGGTCCGGTCTTCGCGGTTTGAAGCCCGGGCCTTTCGTGGTTTAACACTCGCTCAAAGGAATACACATGGAATGGCTGACCAACCCTGAAATCTGGGTTGCCTTCTTTACACTGACCGCCCTGGAAATCGTCCTGGGTATCGATAACATCATCATGATTTCGATCCTGGTCAGCCGCATGCCCAAGCACATGCAGGCGCGCACCCGGATTTTCGGTCTGGCCCTGGCCATGATCACGCGGATCCTGTTGCTGCTGTCGATCACCTGGGTCATGCGCCTCACGGCCGACCTGTTCGAGGTGTTCGGCCAGGGTATTTCCGGGCGAGACCTGATCCTGTTCTTCGGTGGTCTGTTCCTGCTGTGGAAGAGCTCGCAAGAGATGTACCACGCGCTGGAAGGTGAAGACGAAACCAACGAAGAGCCGAGCGGCAAGGGCGGCAACTTCCTCTACACCATCATCCAGATCGCGATCATTGACATCGTGTTCTCGCTGGATTCGGTGATCACCGCCGTCGGCATGGTCTCCCATGTTCCGGTCATGGTCGCCGCGATCGTCGTGGCTGTGCTGGTGATGATGTGGGCGTCCGGCACCATCAGCGAGTTCATCGACAAGCACCCGTCGCTGAAGATGCTGGCGCTGTCGTTCCTGCTGATCGTCGGTACCGTGCTGATTGCCGAATCCCTGGACGTACACGTGCCAAAAGGCTACGTCTACTTCGCCATGGCGTTCTCGCTGGCGGTTGAAGCGATCAACATCAAGATGCGCACTGCCATCGCGAAAAAGAAGAAACAGCAAGATCCGGTGAAACTGCGCAAGGACATTCCGGGCCAATAACCCAAACGTCAGCGCAATACCCTGTGGGAGCGAGCTTGCTCGCGATAGCGGTCTTTCAGTCAACAGCACTGTTGAATGTGAAGGCCCCATCGCGAGCAAGCTCGCTCCCACATTTTTTTTGTGCAGGGTTCAGGGACTAGTGGGTAGCGGGCGGATCGAGGTTATCCAGCACTCGATTCACCGCCAATTCTCCTAGCATGATGACCTGCTGAATCCCCAGCAACGTATGGCGTTGCGGGCCCCCCAGAAACCCGGCGAGATCACTCGCCATGACGCTGGCTGACGCCAACGATTCGCAGGCATGCGCTAGCAGGGTTTCGTTATCAATCTTGGGGTCTATAAGGAAGATGGTGCTGGGTTTGCGCGGCGGGAAGTCGTGGGGGACCGGATCGCTGTCCGGTGGGTTGGGCGTTACCTTGAACATAAATAGAACTCCAGTACTGGTTACGTGGAGCCCTCACACTCGCTACCAAACGAAGGTGGTGGCCATACACAGGTTGGTAGACCGGAGTACTGGAACCGGCGCCCCCGAAGGGACCCTGCGCATGGCCACCATAAAGCTGCGAACTGAGAAAGCGTCCGCAGAAAGTGGCTATGCGCCAGAACTCCGGGCTACCAAACCCGATCACTGTTTTCAGCGACCGGGAAACGATAGAGGCCTGGTTCAAGGCGCACAAGCCGGCGGATTCTGTAGTAACCGTAGGCAACGACGCAAGGCGTTGTAGCCTCTGAGAAGTAACTCGGAGTATTTTTAAACAGGGCTCCCCGCGCTCGAACATTTAAGCATTTTCCTACAGCCATCGCGCGTGGTGCTTGATACGGTCGCACTCCAAGGTTGACGCACAGCCCCTTGGTGGTTAGCGTCCCGCACTCGCCTCAAACGACAATGACAAGGAGTGCATATGTCTGGAAAACCGGCTGCACGCGTCACGGACCCGACCACTTGCCCGATTCCGGGCCATGGCACCAACCCCATCGCCAGCGGCTCCCCCGATGTGTTTTTTAATGGCCTCGCCGCTGCGAGAGTCAGCGACACCTGCACCTGCGGCCAGGCACTCAGCGGCGGCTTCTCCTCCACGGTGTTCATCAACGGCCTGAACGCCATGACCCTCGATGGCACCACGAGCACGGCGGCGTAATAGTCGGCGGCTCCGGCAACGTAATCATCGGCAGCACCCATACCCCGGCGCCGTTCATTCCGCCCCTCCCGATCATTGGCCAGCCCGTCGTGGAATTCAAAGCCGTCAGCGCTGGCAATGGCGAACCGATAGCCGAACGAGGCTACGAAATCGAAACCGCCGAAGGCCGCATCGTCAAAGGCCAGACCAACGCCTTGGGCATGACCCAAAGTGTCGCCACGCTAAAACCCGATCTCGCCGTCGTCCGCTGGACCGTCTAAGCCTCAAGGAAGAATCAATTGACCGGACAATGCATCGCCCCAGACGACCTGGACATGAAAAAACTCTGGAACAGCACCTGCGAACTGCCTGCCTGCAAGCGCGAAACCACCACAGGCGGTCCCAACCCCAAGACCCGCGTCGAAGTGCCGTTGCTGACCTGCAACTGCCTGTGGCGCCGGTTTCAGAAAGAAGCCGAAGAATGGGTCGCTCCGGGTGGCGTACTGATCGCCGACCCACAATCACGTAACCGCAAGATCAACGCCGCATATGCGCAGTTGTGGCTGGCGGATAACCGGTTTCAATGGGCGGGGTTGGCGGCGTTTGCGTCGAAGCAGGTGGGGTGTGGGTTGTTGCACGCGGCCAAGTTGCAAAAAGGTATTGCCGCAGAAAAGAAAGCCCACCAAAGATTGCGTCAGGCCCCATCAGAAACCTTATTTGAAGGGCTTGGGTTCAAGCTAAGCCGAACTGATCCTGATATTCAGTCTGAAGTAGACAAAGCTAGGTCAGAGAATCCGGTACCCACGACGGACATCACGCTCGGCGACAATTCTCGGTCGTTGGTTCAACAACAACTCGACTATGTGTACGAAATGTTGGCGTTGGGAAACACTGCGCTATTTCTGGATGTTTATCCTCTCCATCGGTTTTTCATGGTTCGGGGGTATAAGGAAATGGAGAAATGCCTGAGAAGTCGGATAGAAATCGCAAAAGACGTGATGTGGTCCATCGGTGATAGCGTCCGTTTCGGCGTTGCCCATAAAGAAATTTTTGATACCTTTGAAGCAATCGAAGCGGGAAACATCGCCGACAGCGTTAACTACATGGCTGCGCACGAGCAGATCAATATTCTGCAACCGGCGATGTATGACGATGTGCACTTCGCCTCGCTCATCCGTGGTACGCATGCCTCTGACATCGTTTCCGTCGTTACTGGTCTGCTTTCCGGCGTTCCAGAGGGGATACAGCTCACCTTGGCCAGTCAGTGCAAAGCTCCCGACAGTCGAAGCGTCACTTTCAGCAGCAACCCGTTGGCAAATCTGGCGGACAAGGATCAAAGGATGACATTCGTGCTTCGGGCCGCAGCACAGTTCAATGCCTTGCTAAATAATCCCGCGACTAAAAGACAGCTGCAACGCTCTATAACCGACATCGCAAGTGGAAATGGAGTGCACCAGTGACTGAATCAAAGCAGCGCTGGTTGATTTTTATTGTTTTCATTCTTCTGGTGTCGGGAAGCCTGGTGTATGCCCGTTTGAGCACCAAAACCTTATCCGTCCATATCGGAAAGCCCTACGAACAGGTCATTAAAGACTCAACTTTCCCTGTCGAAGAAAAAACGGCTATCTATCCAGGTGACCCTAATAACGCGAAAGATCCTCGTAGACCTGGTTCCACGTGGATCAGCAGCCCGACTGTCATTGAGTTTGATGATCCAGCTTATGGATTCAAACTTCCTCCGACGGTGTTTGGTGCCGTTACTTATGGAGGGCAGAAAGTATCGACTGTAACCACATCACCCATGTTGGAAACGATGCCATTCACGGCCGCTGTGGATCGATTGGTGGATGTACAAAACACCCTCAAGTCCGGAGGGTGGATGCTTGAGCCTTTGGAAAATAACGACTGGTTCAGTGTCGACTCTGCTGCAGAGCGTGAGCGATTGCAGGTGAAGCTCTTCGATCAGCCAGTGGGCATCGATTTGTATGTACCGGGAAAATACAGTCTGCTGCTATTGATCAAGTGTTATGGAAGCTGTGGTACGCGTGATTCGGTGGCGGCTAAATATCTGATCGATATTAGTGTGGGCCGGGATCGAAGCGGGACATGAGCAATCGCTGTAAGAGGCGCGTTACATGCTGGAGGGTGTAGCGTTTTTTCATGTTGTTTTTTTTGCCTGACGTCTTTTCACTACCCAATGGATTTTTGGTTATTCACATCGGTAAGCTATACGAAAGCGTCGTGAGGGGTTCGACGTTTCCTGTATTGCGTAAAACTGCCATTTATCCCAGTGAGCCACCTCACCCGAGCTCAACCTGGATTAGCACCCCAGTCATTATCACCTTTGATGACAAGCAGCATGGATTCACGTTGCCAGCTACCAGGTTTGGCGCGATTGGGTGGTCCGATTTCAAAGCGATTACCCTGACTACGTCGCCGATGCTTGAAACCTTGCCATTTGAGCAAGCGGTATTACTCCTTGATGAATTACAACAAAAGTTCAAGCAAGTCGGATGGACTCCAGAACCTGTTGAAGTTAACGATTGGCTAAAAATAGAAACAAAAGAGGAAAAAATCGACTTCAGGCCAAACTCTTCGATCAACTGGACGGTGTAATCCTGTTGATCCCGCACAAGTACAGCTTGATCCTTCATATCAAATGCTATGCCCGCTGCGATAAGCGAAACACCGAAACAGCCAAGTATCTGATCGACGTAGGACTGGGTGAGGATCATTTCAGTGACTGAGCCCCCTGAGCGGAGGTCAGCCCACATTGGGATGAATGCAATACCGCCATCGCGAGCAGGCTCGCCCCCACAAGGGTGACACTATTTTCATGACAGTTTTGTTTCATTCACGTCTTTAGCTGTGCAATGCTGGCGCCCAGACCGTTAGCCAACTACAGCTTAAGTACAGAACGTAGAAGAACGCGCGGTACCGTCAATTTGCCCCTCTGGGGCGCGACCATCACAGGGGGCCTTTATGCTCACCCTGCTCAATTTGTTATCGGCTGTGGCCTTGTTGATCTGGGGCACGCACATCGTCCGAACCGGCATCCTGCGGGTTTACGGCACCAACCTGCGCCATGTGATCGGCCAGAACATGTCCAAGCGCTGGCTGGCGTTTATCGCCGGGATCGTGGTGACGGCGATGGTGCAGAGCAGTAACGCCACCGCCATGCTTGTCACTTCGTTTGTCGGGCAAGGCCTGATGGCGTTGACCCCTGCGCTGGTGACCATGCTGGGGGCCGACGTCGGTACAGCACTGATGGCGCGGGTGCTGACCCTGGACCTTTCCTGGCTGTCGCCGCTGCTGATTTTTGTCGGGGTGATTTTCTTCCTGTCGCGCAAACAGACCCGGCTCGGGCAGATGGGCCGCGTGGCCATAGGCCTTGGATTGATCATTCTGGCGCTGCAATTGATCGTCGAAGCGGCTGCGCCGATCACCCACGCCAAAGGGGTGAAGGTGATCTTTGCCTCGTTGACCGGCGACATTCTGGTCGACGCCCTCGTCGGCGCATTGTTCGCGATGATCTCCTACTCGAGCCTGGCCGCGGTGCTGCTGACGGCGACGCTGGCCGGGGCCAAGGTCATCAGTTTGCCGGTGGCCATCGGTCTGGTGATCGGCGCCAATATCGGCAGCGGTGTTCTCGCGTTTCTCAGCACCAGCATGCAGAACTCCGCCGGGCGCCAAGTGGCCTTGGGCAGCTTGTTGTACAAACTGATTGGCCTGGTGTTGATCATTCCGGTGCTTAACCCATTGGTGCACTGGCTCGATGGCCTGGACTTCAGTCCTCAGGAAACGGTCATCGGCTTCCACCTGCTCTACAACACCGTCCGCTGCTTGATTCTGACGCCGACTGTCGCAGGGATGGCCAGGCTATGCACCTGGCTGTTGCCAGAGCGGCCGGTCGTCAACGGAATGGCCAAACCCCGGCACCTCGACCCGACCGCGCTGGACACGCCGAGCCTGGCGCTGGCCAATGCGGCGCGGGAAACCCTGCGCATGGGCGATCTGATCGACAACATGCTCGAAGCGATGCTCGATGTGCTGCGCGGCAAGCAAACCGCCGTGACCCAGGAAATGCGCCGCCTGACCGATGATGTCGAAGCGCTCTACAGCGCAATCAAACTCTACCTGGCGCAAATGCCCCGTGAAGACCTCAGCGACCAGGACAGCCGGCGCTGGGCTGAAATCATTGAATTGGCGATCAACCTGAAACTCGCCAGCGACCTGATCGAACGTATGTTGCGCAAGGTTCAGCAGCAGAAAACCTCGCAGCGCCGGTCTTTTTCCGAGGTGGGGCTGGAGGAATTGGCCGGGCTGCACAGCCAGCTAATCTCCAATCTGCGACTGGGGTTGTCCGTATTCCTGAGCTCCGATAAGGAAAGTGCCCGTCAGTTGTTGCGCGAAAAACGTCGTTTTCGCGCACAGGAAAGGCGTCTGGCCCATGCCCATGTCAGCCGCTTGCAACGTAAGATTGTGCAAAGTATCGAGACCAGTTCGCTGCACCTGGAGCTGATTGCCGACATGAAACGTTTGAATTCGCTGTTTTGCAGCAGCGCGTATGTGGTGCTGGAAACGTCCGACACGGGGGCATTGTCGGTCGACGATTTCGCGGACATCACGCATTCGCCTTGAACGTCTGGCAGTGTGATCAGTCAGTTACATGGGTTCCGGCTTAAAAGCATCGCGAGCAGGCTCGCTCCCACACTGGAGCTTCGGTGAAACTGTGGGAGCGAGCCTGCTCGCGATGGCTGCCGGAAAGCGACACGGATCTCCAATCAGCCGTATGGAAACCTGTTATGCGTTGTCTGTTGTTCGCCTGTTTGTTGCTGGGTTCACTTCCTTCGTTTGCCCTGGATCGTTTTCAGGTCGAGGGCTATACGCTGCCCAATGGCCTGCAATTGCTGCTCAAACCGGGCGCTGACCGCGGGCATGTGGCGATTCGCCTGGTGGTCGGCGTAGGCCTGGATGATTTCAATTGCGCCGACAAAGAACTGCCCCATCTGCTCGAACACTTGTTGTTCAGCGGTATCGACGCCACCGGCGAAGGGGGGCTGGAGGAGCGCATGCAGGCGCTGGGGGGTGAGTGGAACGCTTACACCAGCAACGCCGACACCACGTTCGTCATCGAAGCCCCGGCGAAAAACCAGCGCAAGGTCCTCGACCTGTTGCTGGCGCTGCTGACCCAGACCCGCATCGACGACAACGCCATCAACGCCGCCAAGCAAGTGGTCGAGCGCGAAGACGGCGGTCATTACACTCACCTGCAACGTTGGCTGGATCGCCAGGACCTTGGCCATACAGCCAGTAATCAATTGGCGGTGGAACTGGGCCTCAAATGCCCACAGCGCGCTGAAGTCGATCACCTGACCCGTGAACAACTGGAGAAGGTGCGCAAGCTCTGGTACGCGCCTAACAACATGACGCTGATCATGGTCGGCGACCTCGACCGGTTGCTGCCGGCCTATCTGGAACGGGCCTGGGGGGAGCTGGTGGCAGTCGACCCGAGCGAGCACTTGCCCCTGCCGGAAATTCGTTCCAGTGCCGCCCATGAACGCACGCTGAGCAGTGGTTTCGTCGGCGATGGTGCCAAGTTGCACTGGCTGGTGCCGGAGCCGGTGCTTGAGGATGAGCACGACGAGACGTTCGACCTGCTCAAGGACTATCTGGACTGGGCGCTGTATCGCCAGATGCGTCTGGTCCATAGCTTGTCCTATGGGCCTTCGGCGGAACGCGAGTTGTTCGGCGGTGTGGGCTTTATGAGCCTGAACGCCGACCTTGAGCGCGATGATGTGCCTCAGGCTGAACGGGTCCTTGAGGCGTTGAAGGCGCAGTTGCTCAAGGACGGTCTCGACGCCGACACCTTCAACCGTCTCAAGCAGGCGGCCATCGCCCGTCAGGCCTGGGCCGTGCAAGGCAATAGCGCGCTGGCGGATTATTACTGGAGTGCCCTTGGCGACTATGAGGACGGGCGCTTCGCTGATCCGGCGAGGGAACTGCAAGGGGTGACGCTGGAGGAAGCGAACAAGGCGTTGCGTGAGTTGCTGCTGCAGCCCGGGTATTTGCGGATCGAGAAGCCGCTGATGGGTGATGACCAGTTGATGTGGGTAATTGCCGGGGTGTTGGGGCTGCTGGTGTTCGGCTTATTGGGCTGGCGCTTGTACAGAAGGACACCGCCCACCGTGTAGCCGCTGCCGAAGGCTGCGTTCGGCAGCTGCTACAAGGGCTCCGGGTCGACCGCGGGCCTCGCCACGTCGCCCGCCGGCGGGTAACCTGTCGAGGATATTTCCTACGACGAATGTGAACCGCCGAATGCCGATCCTGACCCAATACGTCCAGCGCATCCTGGAATTGATGAAGCGCTATCCTGGGGTCATCGCGCTCGGTGGTTTCATCTCCGGTGTCGGCAGCTTCATCCTGGTGGATCGCCAACAAGGCCTGGCGACCTGGATCACCATCATCATGGTGCTCAGTTGGGTCTGGCTGATGCTGGAAAACAGCCTCACCCAGCTGTTCACCAAAATCTTCAAACGCGAGATTCCCCAGCCGCTGCTGCGTTACGCCACGCAGATGATCCACCAGGAAAGCCTGTTCTTCGTCCTGCCGTTCTTTTTCATCACCACCACCTGGAACAGCGGCCAATTATTCTTCACCGGGCTGTTGAGCATCGCCGCGCTGATTTCCATCATCGACCCGCTCTACTACAAATGGCTGGCGCCCCGGCGCTGGGCGTTCCTGGCGCTGCATACCCTGACGCTGTTCGCGGCGTTGCTGACCGCCCTGCCCGTCATCATGCACCTCACCACGTCCCAGAGTTTCAAACTGGCGCTGGGGATCGCCGTGCTGCTGTCGTTCCCGAGCCTGGCGTCGATCTTCCCGATCCGCACCGTGCGCAACGCTTTGGCGATCCTCAGTATCACCCTGGGCATCGGCGCCCTCGGTTGGGTGCTGCGTTCGTGGGTGCCGCCGGCGACCCTGTGGATGACCGACGTGGCAATCAGCACGCAAATGCAGGACCGCACCCCCGGCGAAAGCCTGGATGAAGTGACTGCCGAGCAGATTCGTGGTGGCGGGCTGTATGCCTACACCGCGATCAACGCCCCGCGCGGTCTGGATGAGCGCATCTATCACGTGTGGCAGTTCAACGGTAAAGAGGTCGACCGCATCCCGCTGGATATCCATGGTGGACGCAAGGAAGGCTACCGCGCCTGGACCCACAAACAGAACTTCCCGGGTAACCCGGCGGGCAAATGGCAGGTCCGGGTGTTGACCGAAGATGGCCAGGTTATCGGCGTGCTGCGCTTCATCGTCACGGACAGCACACCGACCAAAGAAAAGTAGCTCGGTTCATGCTATTACGTAGCTCTGTGTAATTAACCGAACAAGCACGGAGCTTATGACCAGCAGCACAATGGCCGGTAATGCCCAATTGGACGACTCTCACTCCCCTGCTCAACTGCGGGTTACGGGTGACTGGACGCTTGCCCATTACGCCGATCTCAAGACCTTGTGCGAAAAGCTTCGCGGCCAGTACGACGACAACACCCACATCGATCTCAACAGTCTCGGTGCCCTCGACACCGCCGGTGCCTCGCTTCTGGTCGAGCTGCTGGGGACCGAGCGCCTCGGCCGGTCCGCCGAACACCCCGATTGCACCCTGTCCACCGCCGATCGCGCCCTGCTGCAGACCATCTACCGCTCAATGACCGATTTCTGTGTGCCCATCAAGGAACCGGAAATCAGCGTCAGTATTCAATTGCTGACCCGCATTGGCCGTGCCGTGGACGCGGTCTGGCAGGACACCCTGCAACTGTTGGGTTTCGTCGGACTGATTATCGAAACCATCGCCCGCAGCCTGTTTCAGCCCAAGCGTTGGCGCATCACGCCCATGGTCGCGCACATCGAACAAACCGGTCTCGACGCCGCGCCCATCGTCGCCCTGCTGACCTTTTTGGTGGGCGCAGTGGTGGCGTTTCTCGGGGCGACGGTGTTAGCCCGTTTCGGCGCCACGGTGTTCACCGTGGACCTGGTGGCCTTTTCCTTCCTGCGCGAATTCGCGGTGCTGTTGACGGCGATTCTGATGGCCGGGCGCACCGCCAGTGCGTTCACCGCGCAGATCGGCTCGATGAAGGCCAACGAAGAAATCGACGCCATCCGCACCCTGGGCCTCGACCCGATGGAGTTGCTGGTGGTGCCGCGTGTTTTGGCATTGCTGGTCGCCTTACCGATGCTGACCTTTCTGGCGATGCTCTCGGGGATCATTGGCGGCGGCGTGGTCTGTGCGGTGTCGCTGGATATTTCGCCAGCGATGTTCCTCTCGCTGCTGCAATCGGACATCGGTGTTCAGCATTTTCTGGTGGGGATCGTCAAAGCACCTATTTTCGCGTTTTTGATCGCCTCGATTGGCTGTCTTGAAGGGTTCAAAGTCAGCGGCAGCGCCGAGTCGGTCGGAGCGCACACTACGTCCAGCGTGGTCCAGTCGATTTTTGTGGTGATCGTGCTCGACGCGGTGGCCGCTCTGTTTTTCATGGAGATGGGCTGGTGAGTCGTTTACCCCGAGCGCCTTCCGAGGCGGTGATCGAAGTCCGCGGGCTATGCAATCGCTTTGGCAGTCAAAGCGTGCACGAAAACCTCGACCTCGATTTGTACAAAGGTGAAATTCTCGCCGTGGTCGGCGGTTCCGGCAGCGGCAAATCGGTGCTCCTTCGCAGCATTGTCGGCCTGCGTCGGCCTAACGATGGGGACGTGAAGGTGTTCGGTAAAAACCTGGCGACCTTGTCCGAGCTGGAGCGCTCGAAGGTTGAACGGCGTTTTGGTGTGCTGTTCCAGCAAGGTGCCCTGTTCTCTTCGCTGACCGTGACCGAAAACGTTGCCCTGCCCTTGATCGAACACGCCGGCCTGAGCCGTGAAGACGCCGAGCACCTGGCGGCGGTCAAACTGGCGCTGGCCGGGCTGCCGCTGTCGGCTGCCGACAAGTACCCCGCTTCGCTGTCCGGCGGCATGATCAAGCGGGCGGCGCTGGCCCGCGCGCTGGCGCTGGACCCGGACATCCTGTTTCTCGACGAACCCACGGCCGGCCTCGACCCGATTGGCGCGGCGGCATTCGATCAATTGATCCTGACCCTGCGCGATGCGCTGGGCCTGAGTGTGTTTCTGGTAACCCACGACCTCGACACGCTCTACACCATCACCGACCGGGTGGCGGTGCTGGCGCAGAAGAAAGTGCTGGTGGCGGACGCCATCGACAAGGTCTCGGAAACCGATGACGCGTGGATTCACGAATACTTCCATGGCCCTCGCGGCCGCGCGGCGTTGACGGCCGCTCAACAGTTGAACGAGGTCTGACATGGAAACCCGAGCCCATCATGTATTGATCGGCCTGTTCACCGTGATTGTGGTGGCAGGCGCCCTGCTCTTCGGCTTGTGGCTGGCCAAGTCCAGCGTCGACACCGAGTTCAAGGATTACGAAGTGGTCTTCAATGAGGCGGTCAGCGGCCTGTCCAAAGGCAGTTCGGTGCAGTACAGCGGGATCAAGGTCGGCGACGTGGTGACATTGCGCCTGGACCCTAAAGACCCGCGCCGGGTGTTGGCGCGGATTCGTCTGGGTGGTGACACTCCGGTCAAGGAAGACACCCAGGCCAAACTGGCACTGACCGGCGTCACCGGGACTTCGATCATCCAGCTCAGCGGCGGCACTCCGCAGAGCCCGGCGCTCAAGGGCAAGGACGGCAACCTGCCGACCATCGTCGCCTCGCCCTCGCCCATCGCGCGCCTGCTCAATGACAGCAACGACCTGATGTCCGGGGTGAACACGCTGATGCAGAATGCCAACCTGTTGTTCTCCACGGAAAACGTCGAGCGCATCAGCAACACGTTGGAGCACCTGGAGCAAACCACCGGGGCGATTGCCGATCAGCGCGGCGATATCCGTCAGGCGATGCAGCAACTGGCGTCGGTGGGCAAGCAGGCCAACAACATGCTGGAACAGACCACGGCGTTGATGCGCAATGCCAACGGCCTGCTCAATGACCATGGCAAGGACGCGTTGGGCAGCGCCGAGCAGGCAATGAAATCGCTGCAGCAGAGCACCGCGACGATCAACAAGTTGCTCGCCACCAATCAGGATTCGCTCAACAGCGGCATGCAGGGCCTCAATGGCCTGGCCCC
This sequence comes from Pseudomonas sp. S2_B07, assembly GCF_054668435.1. NCBI lineage: Bacteria > Pseudomonadati > Pseudomonadota > Gammaproteobacteria > Pseudomonadales > Pseudomonadaceae > Pseudomonas > Pseudomonas sp. S2_B07. The sequence goes on along the minus strand of NZ_CP162769.1, from coordinate 3,546,247 downwards.
GGCGGTGCGCGAGCTGCGTGAAACCCTGACCTCGTTGCGCGCCATCTCTCAACGCCTCGAGGAAAACCCCAGCGGTTACCTGCTGGGCAGTGACAAGAGCAAGGAATTCACGCCATGAAGCTGACTCGTATCGCCCTCCTCGCCGGCTTCACGCTGATCAGTTCGTGCTCGATCCTGCCCAAGCCCGAGCCGTTCGATGTTTATCGATTGCCGTCGGCCCAGAGCTCCGCGTCGGCCGGTCATGGCACGCCGCAACGCTGGTCGCTGCGCCTGACCAAACTCCAGGCCAGCAACGCACTGGACGGCCCGAACATCGCGGTAATCCCCCAAGGCGATGTGATCAGCAGCTACAAGGGCTCACGTTGGAGCGATCCGGCGCCGGTACTGCTGCGCAATCGTCTGCTGGATGGCTTTCAGCGTGACGGCCGGGTGCCGCTGTTGAGCACCGACGACAGCATTTTCCAGGCGGACCTTGAGCTGGGCGGGCATTTGCAGGCGTTTCAGACTGAGTATCAGGGCACGACCGCCACTGTTGTCGTAAGCCTGGATGCCTTGCTGGTGCGCGGTTATGACCAGCGCATCCTCGCCAGCCGCCGCTTCGAAGTGCGCCAGCCACTGAGCGATGTGAACGTGCCCGCAGTGGTTGCGGGGTTTGGCCAGGCGAGCGACCAATTGACGGTGCAGGTGGTGAACTGGGCGGTTGAGCAAGGGCAGAAGGTCGAGCTGCCCGCGAGACCTTAAGGCCAATACAAACCCAATGTAGGAGTGAGCCTGCTCGCGATAGCGGTGTATCAGTCGCAATAAATACCGACTGTTACATCACTATCGCGAGCAGGCTCACTTCTACAGGGGGATATCGGTCAGCCGAAGAACCAGTAGCACACCCCGATGGCGCCCAGTACGCCGGCCAGTTCTGCCAGCAACGCACACCCCACCGCATGCCGCGCGCGCTGGATGCCCACCGCACCAAAGTACACCGCCAACACATAGAACGTGGTCTCGGTGCTGCCCTGAACCGTGGCCGCCACCAGCGCCGGGAAGCTGTCTACCCCGGAGGTTTTCATGGTTTCGATCAGCATCGCCCGCGCGGCGCTGCCGGAGAACGGTTTGACCATCGCCGTCGGCAATGCGTCGACGAAGCGCGTGTCCCAACCGGCCCACTCCACCAGGTGCCGAATTCCGTCCAGACCAAAGTCCAGCGCGCCGGACGCCCGCAGCACACCCACCGCACAGAGCATCGCCACCAGGTACGGCAGCAGGTTCTTGGCCACGTCGAAGCCTTCTTTGGCGCCTTCGACGAACGCTTCGTAGACCTTTACTTTGCGCAGTGCGCCGATGATCAGAAACAGCATGATCAGCCCGAACAGCGTCAGGTTGCCGAGGATCGATGACAGGCCGGCCAGCGCGGTGGCTGAGAGCGTCGCCAGCAGCGCCATGAAGCCACCGAGGGCGAGGGCACCGGGAATCAGGTACGCCAGCACCACCGGGTCCCAGATGCGCAGGCGCTGCATGAATGCGACCGACAGGAAGCCGACGACAGTCGAGCAACTGGTGGCGAGCAGAATTGGCAGGAACACCAGCGTCGGGTCCGGCGCGCCTTGCTGGGCGCGGTACATGAAAATCGTCACCGGCAGCAGGGTCAGGGAGGAGGCGTTGAGCACCAGGAACAGGATCTGCGCGTTGCTGGCCACGGTGGCGCTGGGGTTGAGCTCCTGCAGGGCTTTCATCGCCTTGAGGCCGATCGGTGTGGCGGCGTTGTCCAGGCCCAGGCCGTTGGCGGCGAAGTTCAGGGTGATCAGGCCGAGGGCCGGGTGACCAGGCGGCACTTCCGGCATCAGGCGCAGGAACAGTGGGCCCAGGGCTTTGGCCAGCCATTCGACGATTCCGGCTTTCTCGGCGATGCGCAGAAAGCCCAGCCACAAGGTCAGGGTGCCGAACAGCAGGACCATGACTTCGACCGACAGTTTGGCCATGGCGAAAATACTCTCCACCATCGCCGCGAAGATCCCGGCGTTGCCACCGATCAGCCATTGCGCCAGCGCCGAAACGGCCGCCACGATGAAGAAGCCAAGCCACAGGCCATTAAGCATCAGTCAAATCCCCCCGGAATATGCGGCGAATGATAGCGGGGTAGCCAGAAACGACAAACCCCGGATTTCTCCGGGGTTTGTTTGTTCGGCTTACACCGGACCTTTGTAGAAGTGAGCCTGCTCGCGATGGGGCGGCACATCCAACATCTCTGTTGTTTGATACACCGCTATCGCGAGCAGGCTCACTCCTGCAAGGTTTTGCGTCAGTTCTTGGAAACCTCGCCAGCCGGGAGTTTTTCCTTGCTGCGCCAGTGCGGCAGGGAGTTCCAGTAGCGCTGACCCTTGGCGTCGTCGTACATGCCTTCCCAGCGCGAGATGACCAGCACGGCCAGCGCGTTACCGATCACGTTCAATGCGGTACGGGCCATGTCCATGATGCGGTCGACACCGGCGATGAATGCCAGGCCTTCCAACGGAATACCGACGCTGCCCAACGTGGCCAGCAGCACCACGAAGGACACGCCCGGTACGCCGGCGATGCCTTTGGAGGTGACCATCAGGGTCAGCACCAGCAGCAATTGCTGGCTGATCGACAGGTCGATGCCGTACAGCTGGGCAATGAAGATTGCCGCGATGCTCTGGTACAGGGTCGAACCGTCGAGGTTGAACGAGTACCCGGTCGGCACCACGAAGCTGCAAATGGCTTTCGGCGCGCCGTAGGCTTCCATCTTCTCGATCACGCGCGGCAGCACGGTTTCGGAGCTGGCAGTGGAGTAGGCCAGTACCAGCTCATCCTTGAAGATGCGCATCAGCTTGATCACCGAGAAGCCGAACAGGCGGGCGATCAGGCCCAGCACCACGAAGGCGAAGAACGCGATGGCGAAGTACACCAGCACGACCAGTTTGGCCAGCGGCAGCAGGGAAGCGAAGCCGAAGTTGGCCACGGTCACCGCGATCAGTGCGAATACGCCGATCGGGGCGTAGTTCATGATCATGTGGGTGACTTTGAACATGCTTTCCGAGACGCCCTGGAACATCTTCACCAGCGGCTCGCGCAGGTCCGATTGCAGGCTCGACAAACCGAGGCCGAACAACACGGAGAAGAAGATGATCGGCAGCATCTCGCCGCGGGCCATGGCCGCGAAGATGTTCGACGGGATCAGGTTGAGGATGGTTTCGATGAACGCGTGTTCATGCTGAACCTCGGCGGCAGTGGCCTGGTACTTGGAAATATCCACGGTACCCAGGGTGCTCATGTCGATGCCGGTGCCTGGATGGACCACGTTGGCCAACACCAGACCGACCAGAATGGCGATGGTGGTGACGATCTCGAAGTAGATGATGGTCTTCAGGCCGATGCGCCCGAGTTTCTTGGCGTCACCGACGCCAGCGATGCCGACGACCAGCGAAGAGATCACGATCGGGATCACGATCATCTTGATCAGACGGATAAAGATATCGCCTGCTGGTTGCAGGACGTTGCTGATCCACCAGGCTTTTTCGGCACTGAAATGGTTGAGCAGCGCACCGATTGCAATCCCCAATACCAGACCGATGAGGATCTGCCAGGCGAGGCTAAGCTTTGCCTTCTTCATATCATTACCCTTACTTGCGTTTGACTCAGGCAGACGCAGTCACTGGTTCGCTTGTGGCGAAAAGTGCGTGCATCTGCCCCCGTATAAGGAGCCCCGGAGCGCTTGTTAGTGGCTCTCTGGCAGGCGAAAAAAGGCGCAACTATTCCGATGCAAGGAAGCGACGTCTAATGCCGTAAACGCCTACCCTATGCCGAATCGGCATGAGCTTTTTCAAATGAAACTGGCGTCCCAACCGGTTCGAATACGCCATTTCGGCAGCCATAAGTGCCGTGAACCGGCCATCTCAGAGGAGGTTGGTTGTTTTTTGAGCGGGGGATTCAGGGTTAAAACTTCAGGAAAAACTTACGTTTAGCTGTAAAAAATCGCAGTCATTTGCAGACAGATTTCTCGATATACGGTCGCGAAGAAATACCGCGAAATGTTTTTGCGGGGTTTGTAGCGGAAATGGCATAAAGATAAATGAGCGATGCGCTCTGGATCGCTGCTTTTTTGCGAATGAAGCTCTCCGCAAATTCGTCGAGTCCCGATGACCCGGCGAATTTGCGTCGCAGCTTTTGCCTGACCCGGCCCTTGCGCAGGTACTCCCTGTACCCGTAGGTCACTCCGCCCCTGCAACAGTCAGAACGTCCCGGCCCCATGGTCATGCGTCTACCTTCCTCGGGTAGCGCAGTAGAGAGAAGCAGGGTGCTTCTTTCATATGACAAATTCAGTACCAGTTCGGATCTTTTTTCAGCTGTTCCATCAACAGGTCCTGCATGCCCTGGTCCGGTTTGCCGAGGAAGCGGTAACTGGCATGTCGCGTGGGCGACTTGTCGGCCGGCAGTCCTGCGGGCACTTCGACCAGCATGGCGTAGGCATCTTCCTTGTCGAAACTGAAAGCCACGATCAAGCGTTCCTTCAGGCAGGTGGGCTGTGATTCACACAGCGGCCCAACCAGATACTTGTGGCCATCTTCCTCAACAGCATTCATTTGTTCGGCATCGCCAGACAGGTTCATCACCCATTCCGGCAGGCGTTCTTCCTTCTTCACCACGCCTTGCCATGTTTCACGGTACTGCGGGTCGGTGGTGAGTAACCCGTTGGCCCGCATTTGGCCGTCATTGGCCGCCATTGCCATGGCACTACCGCCCAAAAGCAGGGCGGCTGCCAGTGTCTTGTACAAAACGCTCATGTTCAGCCTCGACCGCGACGGCCAAAGAAGAAGGAAGCAATAAACATCACCAGGAACACGACAAAGAGAATCTTGGCGATACCCGTGGCGGTGCCCGCGATACCACCGAAGCCCAGTACTGCAGCGATGATGGCAATGATCAAGAAGGTGATTGCCCAGCTCAACATGGTGATTCTCCTTACGCTTCATTATTTAGAGGTGTCGCTTTTGGTGCTTGTCCCGGCGCAGACCGCACGCCAAGTTCGATTACCTAAAACACCCAGCGCTCCTGACGAGGCATCTCGTCCAGTGGCTGCGCCTGGTCGACGTCCATCATCCGCATGGGGGTGAGGTCGGCCTGACTGCTGCTGGCGGCGCTGAAGTGGGTTTGGGCTGCAGGTTGAATCGAAACGTGCGGTGCCTCTGGCTGCTGGCTCTGCTCCCAACGCATGAACTGTTGGCCGGCGATCAGCGTGATCAGCAAGGCCAGAACAGCAAATAAGCCTTGCTGGATATGCAGTGGCGAGATTCGCAGTTGGGCGGCACGGTAGCGATTCATCCTGAAGCTCCTCCCACTTTGGTGGTGATCTTGTTGGTGGGCATAGAGATAAATGCCCTGATTACTCAGACCATTGCAGCCTGCATGCCAGCTTTTTTGCGCGAATAAAACTGAATAAAATCAACAAGTTAACAAGTTTATGAAAATCGTTTGCGACGCATCCTGCACGATGACCCCTCCAGGGTCGTGCGAAATGCACGATAGATTCGCAGGCACTTTGAATATTTTTGAATTGCGCGACGGGCGCAGATGTCAGAAAGGGAAGCGGGTAACCGCCAAAAATGCGGTGTTTTGATAAAAAGCCATGAAAATCAGCGAATTAGTCAGACAGGCCTTAGATAGCTACCCTGCCGGTGCTGGAATGGATCAGAATCGACCATGCAACTTGCCCGATTTATCCGGGACTAACCAAGATCAATCATTAAAGGAGCGCAGGAACATGGAATCAGCCACGGTGCATCAAGGCCGCATTCTGTTGGTAGACGATGAGTCCGCTATCCTGCGAACCTTCCGCTATTGCCTCGAAGACGAGGGCTATAGCGTCTCAACCGCGAACAGCGCCGCTCAGGCTGATGCCTTGTTGCAGCGTCAGGTGTTCGACCTGTGCTTTCTGGATCTGCGCCTGGGTGAGGACAATGGCCTGGATGTGCTGGCTCAGATGCGTATTCAGGCGCCGTGGATGCGTGTGGTGATCGTCACCGCGCACTCGGCCGTGGACACGGCGGTCGATGCGATTCAGGCGGGCGCCGCCGATTACCTGGTCAAACCCTGCAGCCCTGATCAATTGCGTCTGGCCACCGCCAAGCAACTGGAAGTGCGGCAACTGTCCGCCCGCCTGGAAGCCCTTGAAGGTGAAGTGCGTAAACCCAAGGATGGCCTGGACTCCCACAGCCCGGCGATGAAAGTCGTGCTCGAAACCGCCCGCCAGGTGGCCGGGACCGATGCCAACATCCTTATCCTGGGTGAGTCCGGCACCGGTAAAGGTGAACTGTCCCAGGCGATTCACGGCTGGAGCAAGCGTCAGAAGAAGTCCTGTGTCACGATCAACTGCCCGTCCCTGACCGCCGAACTCATGGAAAGCGAACTGTTCGGTCACAGCCGTGGGGCCTTTACCGGTGCCAGCGAAAGTACATTGGGGCGGGTCAACCAGGCCGACGGCGGCACGCTGTTTCTCGACGAGATCGGCGATTTTCCGCTGACTTTGCAACCCAAGTTGCTGCGATTCATTCAAGACAAGGAATACGAGCGGGTAGGGGACCCGGTGACCCGCCGCGCCGATGTGCGCATTCTGGCGGCGACTAACCTGAACCTTGAAGACATGGTGCGCGACGGCCGCTTCCGCGAAGACTTGCTCTATCGCCTGAACGTCATCACGTTGCACCTGCCGCCGCTGCGCGAGCGCCGTGAAGACATCCTGAACCTGGCCGACCGTTTCCTCGCTCGCTTCGTCAAGGAGTATGCGCGCCCGGCCCGAGCCTTCAGCGATGAGGCCCGCGAGGCACTGCTAGGTTATCGCTGGCCCGGCAATATTCGCGAACTGCGTAACGTGGTGGAGCGGGCGAGCATTATTTGTCCACAAGAACGGGTCGAAATCAGCCATTTGGGCATGGCCGAAACCCCGGTCAATAATGCGCCGCGCATTGGCGCGGCGTTGAGTCTGGACGAACTTGAGAAAGCTCACATCGGTGCAGTCCTCGCCACGGCGGATACACTGGATCAAGCGGCCAAGACCCTGGGCATTGATGCCTCGACCCTGTACCGCAAACGCAAGCAATACAACTTGTGAGCTGCCACCGATGAAATTGGCGATGAAGCTGCGTACTCGGCTGTTTCTGAGTATTTCTGCACTGATCACTGTGGCACTGCTCGGGCTCTTGCTCGGACTGGTCAGCGTGATGCAGATGGCCGGGTCCCAGGAAGCGCTCGTTCGCAACAACTTCGTCACGCTCGATCTGGGATTGAAACTACGCCAGACCCTGGGCGATCAACTGATGATCATGGTCAACGAAAAACCGGATCCAGCCGGGTTCGAGGCGTCCAGGCAACACTACTTGCAGTTGCTCGATGAGGGCATTGCCCTTGAGCAAAACGGCAATGGCGGTCAATACGGGTTCAAACAGGCCAAGGTTGATTATCTGGAGTTTGTTCAGGCCTACGGCCAGGCCACTGAGCCCACCAAGGTTCTGAGTGGCAGCGAAGCCCTCACGGAAAAATTCAACACCTTGCGCAACGGTCTTCTCGCAGAGCACAAGCGGGCGCTGGATGACATCAACAGCACCGAACGCCAGTCCCGGGAGCGCGCGTTACTGGTGGCGGGCTTGCTGGGTCTGGTGGGATTGGCGGTGTTGATCATCGGGTTCGTGACGGCACACGCGATTGCCCGGCGCTTTGGCGAACCGATCGAAGCCTTGGCGCAGGCCGCCGATCATATTGGCCAGGGCAATTTCGAGGTGACCCTGCCGGTGTCGTCTGCTGTGGAATTGAACCTGCTGACCAAGCGCTTCGGGATCATGGCTGAGGCATTGCGTGAGCATCAGGCCACCAACATCGATGAACTGCTCGCCGGTCAGCAACGTCTGCAAGCCGTGCTCGACAGCATCGATGACGGCTTGTTGATGATCGATCGCGACGGTCATCTCGAGCACCTCAATCCGGTGGCTCAGCGCCAGTTGGGTTGGGACACCGATCGCCTTGGCCAAGGGCTGGGCGCGGCCCTTGAACGTCCCGAGCTGGATGAACAGCTGCAACTGGTGCTGCGCGGCGGCACGCTGGAGCGTGCGCCGGAAGACCTGAGTATCGAGGTCGATGGTGAATCGAGGTTGCTGACTTACAGCCTGACGCCGGTCAGCCATACCCAAGGGCACATTCTCGGCGCGGTCATGGTGTTGCATGACGTGACCGAACAGCGGGCGTTCGAACGGGTGCGCAGCGAGTTTGTCCTGCGCGCGTCCCATGAATTGCGAACGCCGGTGACCGGCATGCACATGGCGTTCGGTCTGTTCCGTGAGCGGGCGAAATTTCCACAGGACTCTCGCGAAGCCGACCTGCTGGATACGGTCAATGAAGAAATGCAGCGCCTGATGCAGTTGATCAACGACCTGCTGAACTTCTCTCGCTACCAGAACGGCTTGCAGAAACTGACCCTGGCCCCATGCTCCATCGAGGAACTGTTGGCGCAGGCCCATGCCCGCTTTGCCGAGGCGGCGACTGAGCAGGGCATCGAATTGCGCATAGAGGTGCAAGGGCCGTTGCCCCGATTGCAGGCCGACCAACCGCAGCTGGACCGGGTGCTCGACAACCTGATCGACAACGCTTTGCGCCATACCGCACGGGAAGGCCTGATCCGATTGCAGGCCCGGCGCCATGGCGAGCGGGTGATTATCAGTGTCGAGGATAACGGCGAAGGCATTGCCTATGGCCAGCAAGGGCGAATTTTCGAGCCTTTTGTCCAGGTCGGCCGCAAGAAGGGCGGCGCCGGGCTTGGCCTGGCGCTGTGCAAGGAAATCGTGCAACTGCATGGTGGGCGCATGGGCGTCTATTCGCGGCCGGGGCAGGGTACGCAGTTCTACATGGCGCTGGCGGTGTAAGGCGCTTTCACGCCTCGTCATCCAGGCGCCGGCCTTTCATTCGCCGGCCGCGGGTAATCAGTTCGATGAACTGCACGGAGCTCAAGGCATGAGCGAACAACCAGCCTTGACCGAATTTCACGCCTTCGCTGCTTAGAAACGCCGCCTGCGCTTCATGCTCGATGCCCTCGGCAATCACTTTGAGTTGCAGCGCTTGCGCCATGTGGATGATGTGCGGTGCCACGCCACTGCTGGCGGCGTCATGACCCAGTGCGTCGATGAATGCCTTGTCGATCTTCAGGCAGTCCACGGGCAGGGTTTGCAGGTAGGCGAGGCTGCAATAGCCGGTGCCAAAGTCATCGATCAGCACTTGATGCCCGACATCGCGCAACGCTTGCAGGTTTTCCCTGGCCACCACCACATCGATCAATCCCCGTTCGGTCACCTCGAAGGCGATCTGCTTGGCCGCGACACGGTGCAACGTCAGCAGGCGGGCCATCACCTGGCCGATTCGGGGCACCATCACATCACACGCTGCCAGGTTGACCGAGATGTACAGTTGCGGGTTGGCGCGCAGCAGTTGTCCCAATTGTTCGAGCAGGCGCTGCAGGACGAAATCGGTCATCTGGCGGATCTGGCCGGTATTTTCCGCCATTGGAATAAACAGGTCCGGGCTGGTCAGCGTGCCATCAGGCCTTCGCCAGCGCAGCAACGCCTCGGCACCGACGCAGTTGCGGCTGTCGAGATCGAAGATCGGTTGATACAACACCTGCAGCTCACCCCGGCGTATGGCGCCATGCAATTCGGCATCCAGCGACTGACGCTGGCGCACCAGCAGAAACACCAGGAAGCCGACAATGATCCCGAGTACCAGGCTGGCGGGAAGGAGCCACCACCACACCGCCGGCACGTGGATGCCTGTGCGTGGTGTGATCAATACCAATTGGTATTCAGGGTTGTTGGTCGGCATGCGGTAAATCAGGCGGGTTTGCGTGACTTGCAATGCGTCGCGGCTTTTGGGAGCCCAGGATTCCGTCGGTGGCCAGACTTGGGCAGCACCCAATACGGGAATGGCGCGAGTGCCGTGGTCCAGCACCACCAGCAGGCTGCTTCCGGGCGTCAGGTCGACCATGTCCGTCAAATGCCCGCGAGACGTCGCCACCCGAAAGTTGCCTCTGCCGAGCATCAGCGCGGCACGGTTTTCATCGGGTTCGGTGGTGGTGTTCAGCCAGTAGCTGTAGGTGGGGCCCCGGATGTCGGGAGGGCGCAGCAGCGAAAGCCCTTCCTGGCGAGGACGGTTGGAGCACAGGCGGGATGAATCAATGTAGGCCGCTTCGTAGACGAAGCGGTAGTTGAAGCTGACCTGTTGCAAAGTGGCGATCATCTCTGCATCGCAGCCTCGAAGCGGCTGGGCTTCCAGGTCATCGAGGCTTTCGCGCAGTTGCCCGAACAATTGCTCCAGGCGGGCAAGGAAGCGCTCACCCTGAGCATTCATTTCTTCGCTTTCATTCTGTTCAACCTGATGCATCGCCACAAACAGGCTGCCGGCCATCAAGATAGTTGCGCTGAGGGCAGCAGCCAGTATCGCCAGAAACCATGGGCGATAAAACCAGCTACGGAGTGTCTCTCGTGCGGCAGCCATTATTGATATCCGAAGAATTACCAATGAGTTATAGCTGCTGATTGGGAAAAAGCTCTTACCTTCGGACGGGCGCCATTATTTTGTCTGATTCAGGACCTGCAGGATCGCAGCGGATTCGGCGTCAGGCGTGCCGTCGAAGCGGGAAGGGCGGAAATGCATCTGAAAAGCCGCCAACACATGACGCGTCGCTACGTCCAGTTCACCGGTTTGTGGTGTGGCATAACCCAGCCTGGCCAGTTGCCCCTGGAACCAGCTGATGCTTGGCAGTTGTATCGCGAACTGGGCTTGCTGGCGCGCCACGGCCTGCTCGTTGGGCCAGACACCCAGGCCTTCGGCAGCCAGGCGTTTCCAGGGGAACAGCGGACCGGGATCGAGTTTGCGCAGCGGCGCGATATCGCTATGGCCGATGATGGCGTGGGGATTGATGTTGTAACGCTTGCTGATGTCCTTGAGCAGGACGATCAACGAGTTGATCTGGTCTTCGCTGTAGGGATACCAGAGGCGCCCGGTGGGGGTGTCTTTGAAGCCCGGGTTGACGATCTCGATACCGATGGAGCTGGAGTTTAGCCAGGTCCGGCCTTGCCATTCGCTTTCGCCCGCGTGCCAGGCGCGAAAATTCTCGTCCATCAGCTTATAGATAGTGGCGCCCTTGTCGTCGCCGATCAGGTAGTGACTGCTGACTTCGCCGTGGGTCAGCAGTTGAAGCGAGCGCTCCAGCGAGGCATTGGTGTAATGCACCACCACGAACTGGATGCGGCTGTCGTAGTTGGCCGAAGGGTGGCTGGTGTCGATACGCGGGCCGCTGGAACAAGCGGCCAACAGCAACAGCAACACAATGAGAGCGAGATATTTCATGGCAGTAGACGTACACACAAGACAGTAATGCAACAGTGTAACGTACTGCCTTGCGTGCCGACGGCAAAAGCACGGTTTTAAACAAAATGGAACAATTGGACGTCAGCCAGTCTCCACCCGATTACGTCCGGCGTTTTTGGCGCGATACAGTGCTTGATCAGCTCTTTTCAGCGCCACATCGCTATGTTCGCCAGGCTTGAGCGTCGTCAGGCCCATGGAAATAGTGATGGTGACCCGCTCACCTTTGAAGTGGAAAGGGCAGGCTTCGATCGCGGCGCGCAAAGTTTCCAGCAGCTTTGCACCGACTGCCGGCGCTGTACCGGGCATCAGGAGTACAAATTCCTCACCGCCAAATCGTGCGATGAAATCCGTCCCGCGCAGGCGCTTGCGCAACACGTTGGCGATGATCTTCAGCACCTTGTCGCCTGCCAGGTGGCCGTAGTTGTCGTTGATGCTTTTGAAGTGATCGAGATCCAGCATGGCCAGCAACAGGGTATTGCCGTGCTGTTGCCACTGACCGATTTCGTGATCCAGGCGTTCGCTCCAGGCGGCGCGATTGGGCAGGCCGGTGAGCGGATCAATCAGGGCTTTTTGGCGTTGCTCTTCTAGGTGCTCACGATAGCCTTGCGCTTCTTGCTCCATGTGCGCCACCCGTTCAGCCAGGCTGTGCAGCCGCGTCGCCACTTCCTGTTCGCGCTCGTCGCGCTGCTTCTGGTGGCGATCCATGGTGCCGAGCAGGCCTTCAAGATGGTTTTCCAGGACCCGCTTCAGGTCGTCCAGGTCTGCCGCTTCCTGCATGCTGCTGTGCAAGCCGTCGACTTGTTCGCGGATCTGCGTGTCCATCTGGCGCGCCGCAGAACGGTTGTCGGCGTGCCCTTCGCTGGCCGCCTGCAAATTACTCTGGAAAGACTCCAGGCGTTCGTTGAGTTGTTGTAAATAGACTTCGAATTCGTGCTGGCCGCTGTCGTTGATCGCCAGCATCAACGTTGCCAGATCGTCGAGGATCGGGATCAGTTCGTACCAATTCAGGCCATGTTGAAGGCGGTCGCGCATCGCTTCGGCTTGCGGACGGTAGCGTTCCGGCAGCGTCAGGTCGTCGAGCAGTCCCAGCAGGGTGTCTTCGATGTGCCTGGCGACGGAGCTATAGGACGGCTCCGGTGAATCGGGCAAGGCGTAGAAGATGTCCTCGTGTTCGGTTTGTTCCGGATCGTCAGTCGTCAATGCCCGGGTCAGTTCATCGGGATTGATGGCTGGTTGAACCTGAATGGCTGGCGCTGGAAGGGGAAGGGCGGGCTCTTCCAGTCGTTCACTGTTCGAGGGTGTTGGCGATTCAGGCGCGGGCGCGATGTCGGGCTGAAGAACAGGCGGGACAAACGCGACCACCTCCGCAGCGGGCTCCGGTGCGGGAGTCTCTTGAGGCTCCGGGGTAGTCACCGTGGGGTGGACGCTGTGCACCGCTGGCGGTGCGACTGGCGGCAGGTCCTCCTCATCTGCATCATCGGCGTCACCGGCGTGCGCCATCTCGACAACCCGCTCTTCAGCCTGCACAGCCGGTGCGTGAACGGCAGGTGCGACGACTTGCGGCACTTCTTCATCCGCTTCGTGGCTACCGAACAATCTCTGCAGAAAACCGGGCCGGTCAGGTTCGGCGGGGTTCTCCAATTGCCTCAAGGCTTTGCCTTGCAGGCCACTCAGTTCGCTGAGCAGAAGTGGCATCTCGCGGGCCTGACTGACTCGTCCATCGAGCTTTTTGGCGAAGCTCTTGAGCGGTCGGCTGACTTCCCGGGGCAGCGGCAGCGATTGCAGTTGCGCGACCAGCGCGGTCAGTGCGGCGCTGGTCTGGTTGACTCGGGTTTCCCGGCGCTGCTCGGAATCGAGCACGGCTTTTTCGAGTCGCGGCAGCAGGGCGGCCAAGCCGGCGTCCATGTCATCGGTGCGCACGACTTCGCGCATCTCTTTCATGCATTGGTCGACAGCGCGGTCAGTGCCCTCCGCCGCCAGCGTGCTGCGCACCAGCCCACGGCGCAGCAGGTCGAGCCGAGCATCCCAGCGACGCTCAAGCTTTTCCTGTTGTTCGATGCTTTTGAGGTATTTCTCTTTCCAGCGCTGTGTTTCGTCGCTCATTCATGGGATCCGCGAAGGGCAGGACTCAACGCGGGCAATGCATCAGCCGTGAGCGAACCCGGCAGACGAATCTCTACCGCGACCGGCAGGTGATCGGAAATGGGCTGTGCCAGCACTTCGACCTTTTCGAGGGTCAGTGTCGGGCTTAGCAGAATGTGGTCAAGGCAGCGTTGCGGGCGCCAGCTGGGAAAGGTCGCTTCCAGTTGCGGCGCGAGCAGGCCGAGGTCACGCAACGGGGAGTTTTGCAGCAGGTCACTGGCATGGGTGTTCATGTCGCCCATCAGCACCTGGTGTTTATAGCCGCCGATCAATTCGCGGATGTAGGCCAGTTGCAGGCTGCGCACGCGAGCGCCGAGCGCCAGATGCATCATGACCACCACCAGCGCCTCCGGACCTTCGCCAAAGCGCACCAGAATGGCCCCGCGACCCTTGGGCCCCGGCAGCGGGTGGTCTTCAATCGCCCACGGGCGCAAGCGGCTGAGCACACCATTGCTGTGCTGGCCGAGTCGTCCGAGGTTGCGGTTGAGTTGTTGATACCAGTAGGGGAAGGCACCGAGCTGCGCCAGGTGCTCGACTTGATTGACGTAGCCTGAGCGCAGGCTGCCGCCATCGGCTTCTTGCAGGGCGACCAGGTCGAAGTCGCCCAGCAGGTTGCCGATTTTTTGCAGATTGTCGGCACGCCCGGTGTGCGGCAACAAATGTTGCCAGCCCCGGGTCAGGTAGTGCCGATACCGCTCGGTACTGATGCCGACCTGAATATTAAAACTGAGCAAGCGCAGACGACTGTCTGCGGGCAGGCCCGTGGACTCCAGGTGATGTTCGTTGACCCGTGGATCATGCAGGCCAACAACGCGTTCAGTTCCCCAGCGGCGCATGGCAGTGCTTCGCTTAGTTGGCGGCAGCCTTGTTAGCCGCTCGCTCTTTGTTGACGAGTTTGTCGGCCAATTCCAGCGCTTTATCGGCACCGCCGGCAGAACCCACGTCAAAACGGTATTTACCGTTGACGATCATGGTTGGTACGCCAGAAATTTCATACTTCTTGGCCAGCTCTTTGGCCTGGACGATTTTGCCCTTGATGGCGAAGGAGTTGAAGGTGGCCAGGAACTTGTCTTTATCGACGCCCTTAGTGGCCAGGAACTCGGCCATTTCTTCTGGAGTGACCAGTTTCTTGTGTTCTTTCTGGATCGCTTCGAAAACGGCGGCGTGAACCTTGTGCTCGACGCCCATGGCTTCCAGGGTCAGGAACATCTGGCCGTGTGCGTCCCAAGGGCCGCCGAACATGGCCGGAATGCGCACGAAGTTGACGTCGGAAGGCAGCTTCTCGACCCAAGGATTGATCACGGGCTCAAAAGCGTAGCAATGCGGGCAGCCATACCAGAACAGCTCCACGACTTCGATCTTGCCAGGCACGGCAACCGGAACCGGATTGGTCAGTTCGACATAAGGGGCGGCGGGTGCTTCGGCGGCTTGGGCAGTCATGCCGAACAGGCTGGCAGCGACGAGTGCGGCGCTGATGATCAGATTACGCATGCTTTACTCCTGGACAATTTGGGTCGCCTCGCGCGACCTGTTTTCAGACAGGTCCTGGCGGGCTTGAGTTCTGTAGTGTAACGGCAGCGGCCACAAAAAAGGGCGGCCAAAGCCACCCTTTTTATACTTGCTGCGACGGATTAATCGAGCGTTAACGTTGCAGGAGATGTTCATCGCTCGCAACGCTCGATCAACCGGACTTAGTGCAGGCCTTGAATGTAGCTGGACACGGCGGCGATATCTTCGTCGCTCAGTCGTTTGGCGATGGTTTGCATGGTTTTGGCATCGCCATCGTTGGTGCGTCCGCCTTCTTCCTTGCGGAAATCGGTCAGCTGCTTGGCGACATATTGAGCGTGCTGGCCGCCCAGGTGAGGGAAGCCGGCAGCAACGTTGCCTGCGCCATTTGGCGAGTGGCAACCGGTGCAGGCTGGCAAGCCTTTGGTCAGATCACCGCCACGGAACAGTGCCTCACCGCGAGCCACGATTTTAGGGTCGGCGGCGCCCACACTGCCGTTCTGCTTGGCGAAGTAGGCTGCGATATCAGCCAGGTCCTGGTCACTCAGGTTGGTCAGCAGGCCGGTCATTTCCAGAACGGTGCGCTTGCCCGACTTGATGTCGTGCAATTGCTTGGTCAGGTAGCGTTCACCCTGACCCGCCAGCTTCGGAAAGTTAGGCGCCATGCTGTTGCCATCCGGGCCATGACAGGCGCCACATACTGCGGCTTTCGCCTGACCAGCAGTCGCATCACCTGCAGCATGGGCAATGCCGGAGATCCCCACGGTCAACAGCAGACTCACGATCAATTTGTTCATCAGCTAATCCAACTACGGCTAAGGGTTAAAGAGTTATGGACCGGGATCACTCGCTCATCCAGTGGATGATGGCCTGGTAATCCTCGGCACTGCAGTCCATGCACAAACCACGCGGCGGCATCGCCTTGAAACCCTGGGTCACGTGTTGCACCAGCGTCTCCATACCTTTCGCCAACCTCGGCGTCCAAGCTTCCTGATCGCCCTTTTGAGGCGCCATGGGTAGTTGGCCGGAATGACAGGCACCACAAACACGGTTGTACACAGCTTCCGGATCCTGTGTAGCCTGAGCGCTGTAAAGCGGTATCAAGACACCGGCAGCTAGCAGCCATTTCGTCATAAAACGACCTTTTCAGGGTTGAGAGCGTTCTGCGTTCTAATGCGCAATCAAGGTCAATCGCTCTCGTGAACTTCATCCTACGCTGGGACAAAGCGCACACAAAATCTGCGGCATTATATACTGGCGTCACTGAAACGGAAACGACACCGCTTGCCGCGTCCATTCCCGGCGCCGCCCACATCGGAAATCCCATGCAACTCAAGAATCCCATCCTCGGCCTGTGCCAACAGTCCACCTTCATGCTCAGCGCTGCCAAAGTCGACCAATGCCCGGACGATGAAGGCTTTGAAGTGGCCTTCGCGGGCCGTTCCAACGCCGGCAAGTCCAGTGCGCTGAACACCCTGACGCACGCCAGTCTTGCGCGAACCTCGAAAACTCCGGGGCGCACGCAGCTCTTGAACTTCTTCAAGCTAGACGATGATCGTCGTCTGGTCGACCTTCCGGGGTACGGTTACGCAAAAGTACCCATTCCGTTGAAGCTGCACTGGCAGCGTCACCTGGAAGCGTACCTGGGCGGTCGCGAGAGTTTGAAAGGTCTGATCTTGATGATGGACATCCGTCATCCAATGACCGACTTCGACCTGCTGATGCTCGATTGGGCCGTCGCCGCCGGTATGCCGATGCATATTTTGCTGACCAAAGCCGACAAGCTGACGTACGGCGCAGCGAAAAACGTCCTGCTGAAGGTTCAGGCCGATATCCGCAAGGGCTGGGGGGATGCGGTCAGTATCCAGTTGTTCTCGGCGCCAAAACGCCTGGGTCTGGAAGACGCCTACACTGTACTGGCGGGCTGGATGGAGCTGGCGGACAAGGGTTCCGAGGCCGCCGAGTAAGGCGTTGAGGCAAATCGCGGGCAAAAAAAACCCCGGACTTCTATGGGGAGGGGGAAGTTCCGGGGTCCAAGTTCCGGACCGCTAGGGCGGGGTCCAGATATCTGCCAACACTTAACACAACATAGGAGCATCGAAGGGCTTCACCAGCCATTCAGTAACTCTGAGTGGCGGTTGACGGGATTAGTTCCGAGGAAGTTCCAAATCCATTGGAAATAAGCCCAAGCATTTTTCGACATAATGCTGCTCCCTGATTTTCTGCCGCGGCACTATGCCGCAGCAGAAAACGACTGTTCAGACGGCTCAGTGAGCCTCATCCCAGTTATTCCCGACCCCAACCTCCACCAGAAGCGGTACGTCCAGCTTCGCCGCATCACTCATGTGGATACGAATTTCTTCGCGAACCTGATCGACCAGATCCTCACGCACCTCAAGCACCAATTCATCGTGCACCTGCAGGATGACTTTGGCGTCGAGACCTGACGAGGTCAGCCAGTTATCCACCGCCACCATGGCTTTCTTGATGATGTCCGCCGCCGTGCCTTGCATCGGGGCGTTGATCGCCGTGCGCTCGGCACCTTTGCGCAGGGCCGGGTTTTTCGCGTTGATTTCCGGCAGGTACAAGCGACGACCGAAGATCGTTTCAACGAAACCTTGCTCGGCCGCCTGGGCGCGCGTGCGCTCCATGTATTGCAGCACGCCCGGATAGCGGGCGAAATAACGGTCGATGTAGGCCTGAGACTGTTTGCGATCCACGCCGATCTGCTTGGCCAGGCCAAACGCGCTCATGCCGTAGATCAAGCCGAAGTTGATCGCCTTGGCGCTGCGGCGCTGATCGGTGGTGACGTCCGCCAGTTCCACGCCGAAAACTTCAGCGGCGGTGGCCTTGTGCACGTCCAGATCATTGCGGAACGCATGCAACAAACCTTCGTCCTTGGCCAGGTGGGCCATGATCCGCAGTTCGATCTGCGAGTAGTCCGCCGCCAGCAATTTGTAGCCTGTGGGGGCAACAAACGCCTGACGAATGCGCCGGCCTTCGGCGGTGCGGATCGGAATGTTCTGCAGGTTCGGATCACTGGACGACAAACGCCCGGTCGCCGCGACAGCCTGATGGTAGGAGGTGTGAATCCGCCCTGTGCGCGGATTGATCTGTTCCGGCAGCCGATCGGTGTAGGTGCTTTTCAGCTTGCTCATCGAGCGGTACTGCATCAGCACTTTAGGCAGCGGGAAATCCTGTTCGGCCAATTCCGCCAGCACGGCTTCGGCGGTGGAGGCCTGGCCCTTGGCCGTTTTGCTGAGCACCGGCAGTCCGAGTTTTTCGTACAGGATCACGCCCAATTGCTTGGGTGAGCCGAGGTTGAATTCTTCGCCAGCGATGGCGAACGCCTCACGCTCGAGCGCGACCATCTTCTCGCCCAGTTCCACGCTCTGAATGCCCAGCAGATTGGCGTCGACCAGCGCACCCTGGCGCTCGATCCGCGCCAGGACCGGTACCAGCGGCATTTCGATTTCGCTCAGGACTTTGCTCAGGCTCGGGATGGCATTGAGTTTTTCCTGCAGGGTTTGGTGCAGGCGCAGGGTCACGTCGGCGTCTTCGGCGGCGTAAGGCCCGGCCAGTTCCAGAGAGATCTGGTCAAAAGTCAGCTGCTTGGCGCCCTTGCCGGCGATGTCCTGGAAGCTGGTGGTGGTGTGATTCAGGTACTTGAGCGCCAGGCTGTCCATGTCGTGACGGGTTGCCGTGGAATCCAGCACGTAGGATTCGAGCATGGTGTCGAAAGCGATGCCCTGCACGGTGATGCCGCAGCTCTGGTCACCGCCGATGGCGCAGTTGGCCAGGATATTCATGTCGAACTTGGCGTGCTGGCCAACCTTGAGCTTGTTCGGGTCTTCCAGAATCGGCTTCAGCGCACGAAGGACGGTGTCACGGTCCAGCTGATCCGGCACGCCCATGTAGGAATGGGTCAGCGGGATGTAGGCCGCTTCGTTGGCTTGTACAGCGAAAGACAGGCCGACCAATTGCGCCTGCTGCGCATCAATGCCGGTGGTTTCGGTGTCGAAGGCGATCAGCTTGGCGTCGTTGAGTTTCTTCAGCCACAGGTCGAATTCAGCTTGGGTGAGGATGGTTGTGTAGTTGAGTTCAGTCTCGGTGGCGACTTCTTCAGCTACCGGCGCGGTGACTTCCTGCCCGGAACGCTTGGCGTCGCGCTGGTTGTCTTCGAACCAGCTCTTGAACTCCAGCAGGGTGTACAACTCGGCGAGCTTGTCGTGGTCCGGTTTGCCCATTTGCAGGTCATCGAGACCGATGTCCAGCGGCACGTCGATCTTGATGGTCGCCAGTTGATAGGAGAGGAAAGCCATCTCCCTGTGCTCTTCAAGCTTGGCCGGCAAGGTTTTCGCGCCGCGAATCGGCAGGGTCGGGACGATGTCGAGCTGTGCATACAACTCGGTCAGGCCGCCATTCACGCCCACCAGCAGGCCCGAAGCGGTCTTCGGGCCAATACCCGGAACGCCCGGGATGTTGTCGGAAGAGTCGCCCATGAGGGCCAGATAATCGATGATCTGCTCGGGAGCGACCCCGAATTTCTCCTTCACGCCCTCCACGTCCATGCTGCTACCGGTCATGGTATTGACCAAGGTAATGTGGCCGTCGACCAGTTGCGCCATGTCCTTGTCGCCGGTGGAGATGATTACCGGGCGATCCGCCGCCGCGCTGCTGCGGGCCAGGGTGCCGATCACGTCATCGGCCTCGACGCCTTCGACGCACAGCAGCGGGAAGCCCAAAGCGATCACGCTCTGGTGCAGCGGCTCGATTTGCACGCGCATGTCGTCGGGCATGCTTGGGCGGTTGGCCTTGTACTCGGCGAACATCTCGTCGCGGAACGTCCCGCCTTTGGCGTCGAACACCACGGCAAACGGACTGTCCGGGTACTGCTTGCGCAGACTCTTGAGCATATTCAGCACACCTTTGACCGCACCGGTCGGCAAACCTTTGGAAGTGGTCAGCGGCGGCAGGGCGTGAAAGGCGCGGTACAGGTAAGAAGAACCGTCCACCAGGACGAGGGGGGCTTGGCTCATGAGCAGGATCAACCTTTTCGGCGGGTCCGGCGCTAGAATAGCGGGACCGTTGACGACAAAGGGACAAGGTTATCATGCGCACACTAAATCGCCTGTTGCTGGCTGGCTTGTTTGCAACTGTTCCATTGGCCGCCATGGCGGCGGACGATGTTTCGAAACAGGAACCGCAAGTGACGATCCGCACGGAAGGGGACAAGGTCATTCAGGAGTACCGTCAAAATGGTTTTCTGTATGCCATCAAAGTCACGCCCAAAGGCGGCAAGCCGTATTTCCTCGTACGCGCCGATGGTACAGAGGCAAACTACATCCGCTCGGATCAGCCGGATATGCTGATTCCGGCGTGGGAAATTTTCACCTGGAAGTAGTTTCTTAATTTCAATCGGCGTCGGCTCACAAGCGGCGCCCGTACTGGCAGTTTAAACATGTCTGTGTTCACCCCCCTGGCTCGGCCCGAGCTGGAAGCTTTTCTCGCCCCTTATGGCCTCGGCCGCCTGCTCGATTTCCAGGGGATTGCTGCCGGTAGCGAAAACACCAATTTTTTCATCAGCCTGGAGCAGGGCGAATTCGTCCTGACCTTGGTCGAGCGCGGTCCGGTCGGTGAAATGCCGTTCTTCATTGAACTGCTCGACGTTCTGCACGAGGCCGATTTGCCGGTGCCTTACGCGCTGCGCACCACCGACGGCGTGGCCCTGCGCGAACTGGCCGGCAAGCCTGCCCTGTTGCAACCGCGATTGGCCGGCAAGCACATCAAGCAGGCCAATGCGCAGCACTGCGCGCAGGTCGGCGAGTTGCTTGCGCACCTGCATCTGGCGACCCAGGCCAACATGATCAAGCGCAAAACCGATCGTGGTCTGGACTGGATGCTGGAGGAGGGCACGCAGTTTCTTTCGCACCTGAACGCCGAACAAAGCGATCTGCTGAAACGGGCGCTGGATGAAATCGCCGAGCAGAAGGCAAAAATCCTGGCGCTGCCGCGGGCCAATATCCACGCCGACCTGTTCCGCGATAACGCGATGTTCGAAGGCACCCACCTGACCGGGTTGATCGACTTCTACAACGCCTGCTCGGGGCCGATGCTCTACGACGTGGCGATTGCCTTGAACGACTGGTGTTCGGACGATGACGGTTTGATCGATGGGCCGCGGGCGCGGGCATTGCTGGGGGCTTATGCGGCGTTGCGTCCGTTCACGGCGGCTGAAGCCGAGCTGTGGCCGACGATGCTGCGCGTGGCGTGCGTGCGGTTCTGGTTATCGCGGTTGATCGCGGCGGAATCGTTCGCCGGGCAGGACGTGTTAATTCACGACCCGATGGAATTTCAGCTGCGGTTGGCACAGCGGCAGAAGGTCAGCACACCGCTGCCGTTTGCCCTTTAAATTGTGACCAGGGGGCAAGCCCCCTCGCCACAGAGGTTCTGTGTTGGTTACAACGACTCCAGACACCCCGCCAAATCATTCCCCAGCTTCTCCAGCACCTGCTCATACCCCTGAGCAGTCGCTGGCGTGTACCCACCCAACGCATCCAGTTCCGCCAGTTTCACCGGCAAACCCGCGACCAGCGTCTCTGCCAGGCGCGGACGCAACGGCGGTTCGCTGAATACGCAGGTCTTGCCAACTTCCTGCAACCGCGTGCGCATCGTTGCGACGTGTTGGGCACCCGGCTGGACTTCGGCCGCAACGCTGAATACGCCTGTGTGCTTCAAGCCATAAGCGTCTTCAAAATAGTCGAACGCTTCATGGAACACGAAATACGGCTTGCCCGCGATCCCGGCGAGCCGTGCCTTCAGGCGCAGGTCCAAGGCATCCAACCGCTCGTCGAACGCCTTGAGGTTGCTCTGATAACGCGCCGCGTTGGCTGGATCCGCCGCACTCAGGTCGGCGGCCATCTTGGCGGCGATCACCCGGGCATTGACCGGTGACAACCACAAATGCGCGTCCAGGCTGCCAGGACGGTGATCGTGGTCATGCTCATCGGCTTCTTCCGCGTGGGAGTGACTGTCTTCGGCGAAGCGACGCAATGTCAGCCCCGGCAAATCCTGCACCGCAACGCTCGGCAGCGTCCGACCATTCAGCACGCGCGGCAGGAAACCTTCCATGTCCGGCCCGATCCAGTACAACAGATCGACCGATTGCACCTTCCGTACGTCGGAAGGGCGCAAGGCATAGTTATGGGGCGAAGCGCCCGGCGGCAGCAACACTTCCGGAATCGCCACGCCGTCCTGCACCGCAGCGGCAATCAACTGCAGGGGCTTGATGCTGGTGAGGACTTTGACCTCGGCGTGTGCCGAACCGATCAGCAGAAAACTGGCGACAAATGCGACAAAGATAGAAAAAAGTCGGGACACGATGACCACTCGAAGAGGCGAGAACGGGTAACATAATAACGTCTCTCACAAAACTCGTCGCCGCTCATGCCTAAAACACCGATTGCCAGCCGTCCCCACGACCACTCTCATTGCGTGCATAGCGCTCTGTCTGAGGCCGATGTCCTGTGCGCACGTCAGGGTCTGCGCCTGACTGCGTTGCGCCGGCGGGTGCTGGAACTGGTGTGGCAAAGCCACAAACCGCTGGGTGCCTACGACATTCTCGCGGTGCTCAGTGAGCAGGATGGCCGTCGTGCCGCGCCGCCCACCGTGTACCGCGCGCTGGATTTTCTCCTGGAAAACGGCCTCGTGCACCGCATCTCCTCCCTGAACGCCTTCGTCGGCTGCAATCATCCAGGCCATGCCCATCAAGGGCAGTTCCTGATTTGCCGCGAATGCCACGCCGCCATTGAGCTCGAACAGAAATCCATCAGCGACGCCATCGTTGGCAGCGCCAAGGAGGTTGGATTTATCGTCGAAGGCCAGACCGTTGAAGTGGTCGGTCTCTGCTCGGGCTGCCAGGGGGCTTGATGAGCAACGCGCTGATCCGCCTCGAGCAGGTTGCCGTCACGTTTGCCGGGCAATCCGTGCTGGATAACATCGAATTGAGCGTCGAGCCGGGGCAGATCGTCACCCTGATCGGCCCGAATGGCGCCGGCAAGACCACACTGGTGCGCGCGGTGCTCGGCCTGTTGAAACCGGACAGCGGCACGGTTTGGCGCAAGCCGAAGCTGCGTGTGGGTTACATGCCGCAAAAACTTCACGTCGACCCGACGCTGCCGCTCTCGGTGCTGCGCTTCTTGCGGCTGGTGCCGGGCGTGGACCGTGCCATGGCGTTGTCTGCGCTCAAGGAAGTCGGTGCCGAGCAGGTGATCGACAGCCCGGTGCAAAGCGTTTCCGGTGGTGAAATGCAGCGGGTGCTGCTGGCACGGGCACTGCTGCGCGAGCCGGAACTGTTGGTGCTCGACGAGCCGGTGCAAGGCGTCGACGTCGCCGGCCAGGCCGAGCTCTATAGCCTGATTACACGACTGCGCGACCGTCACGGCTGCGGCGTGCTGATGGTTTCCCACGATCTGCACCTGGTGATGAGCACCACCGACCAGGTGGTTTGTCTCAATCGCCACGTTTGCTGCTCCGGCCATCCTGAGCAAGTCAGCGGCGATCCGGCCTTCGTCGAGCTGTTCGGCAAGAACGCCCAAAGCCTGGCGATTTATCACCACCACCACGATCACGCCCATGACTTGCATGGCTCGGTCGTCACGGCGGCTCAACCCCACGTTCACGGAGATAGCTGCAAGCATGGCTGATTTTCTGCTCTACGCCCTGCTTGCAGGTTTGGCTTTGGCGCTGGTGGCGGGCCCGCTGGGATCGTTCGTGGTCTGGCGACGCATGGCTTATTTCGGCGACACCTTGTCTCACGCGGCGTTGCTCGGCGTAGCGCTGGGGTTCTTGCTGGACGTTAGCCCGACCGTGGCGGTGACCGTGGGCTGCTTGCTGTTGGCGGTGCTGCTGGTGACCTTGCAACAACGCCAGCCGCTGGCGTCTGACACCCTTTTGGGAATTCTCGCACCGAGCACGCTCTCTCTGGGCCTGGTGGTACTAAGCTTCATGCACGAAGTGCGGATCGACCTGATGGCGTATCTGTTCGGCGACTTGCTGGCGATCAGTCCGACCGATCTGGCCTGGATCCTCGGCGGCAGCGCGGCGGTACTGGCGCTGTTAGTGACGTTGTGGCGGCCGTTGCTGGCCATCACCGTCCATGAAGAGTTGGCCAAGGTCGAAGGGTTGCCGGTGGCGTCGTTGCGCCTGGCGCTGATGCTGCTGATCGCCGTGGTGATCGCGGTGGCGATGAAAATCGTCGGCGTTTTGCTGATTACCTCGCTGTTGATCATCCCTGCGGCTGCGGCACAACGTCACGCCCGGTCACCGGAGCAGATGGCACTGGGCGCGAGCCTGCTGGGCATGCTCGCGGTCTGTGGCGGGCTGGCACTGTCGTGGTTCAAGGACACACCGGCGGGCCCCTCGATTGTTGTGACGGCGGCCGCACTGTTTCTGCTGAGTTTTGTCCTGCCCCGTCGAGGGGTGTAGACTTGCTCGTTTTTTGCGCAAATAGAGAGTCGCAGGAATGAAGCCGTTCGCCTCACGTTATCTGCTCCTTGTCGCATTTTCCTTGCTGCTGGGCGCCTGCCAAAGCACGCCGCCGGCGGCCACCGAGGCCACGGACGCTCGAGCTACGGCCATCGCACAGCTGGAACAAAGCCTCGCCAGCAATGAGCTGGCCACTGCCGAGGATCAACTGGCTGCCTTGCAGGCCCAGTCCCCTAACGATCAATCCCTTGAGCAGTACCAACGGCAACTGGCCGAGGCCTACCTGCGCCGTAGCCAGATCGTGCTGCAGAAAGGTGATGTGAACGCCGCCGCCACCGCGCTGAGCCGTGCCCGGGTCCTGATGCCCAAAGCGCCGGCGCTGACCGGTGGGGTCAATAACGCCATCGTCACGGCCCGCAAAGCCGAGCTGGATAAAGCGGAAGCCGATCTGAAAGCCGCCGAAGCCAAACCCCAGGCGAAGGTGATTGATCCCACCGCTGAAAGCACCACGGTCGCGTTGAATCTCAACGATGTGGCGAAACTTCGCCGTCAACTGGATGCCATCGCCGCTGATGTAGTGAATTATCAGTGCGACGTGAGCATTCAGGCGCCACGCACCGACGATTACCCTTGGCTGGCCACGTTGCTGACCAAGCGGGTGAAGAAGCTCGATCCGGATTTCGATCTGAAGCTGGAAAAGCAGATCCTGCGCAACATTCCGGCGCAGATGGTCCTGAGTCCGCGTAAACCCTAAAAACATCGTGAGCAGGCTCACTCCTACATGGGTCACAAAACCCTGTAGGAGTGAGCCTGCTCGCGATAGCGTCCTAACTACTGATACAAATCCTCAAGCCGGAATCGCCTTGGCCTTAGGTTCCCGATCCCAAACCCGATGCTGCCCGATCGCTGCAAAAAACGGCTTGATCAACTTCGCATCCGCCCCAACGATCAACCCCGCATCAACCTGCAGTTTCAATACATCCAGCAATTGCTTCGCTTCGCCATGCAGCGCAATCGCCTTCAAGTGCTTGTACGCCTCCAGCAGGTAATGCAACGCCACACCATCACCGCTCAACGCCTTGATCGACGCCGCACCACCGGGCACAAACACCGCATCAAACGCCACCGAAGGCAAACCTTCCATCGACGCATCCACCGGCAACATTTTGCCATCGGCGGTTTTTACCGGTGCGGAGGTAGGCCCCAGCAATTTGGCGTGCGCACCTTCGGCCTGCAGCGCCTTCTTCATCACATCAATCGCTGCACCATCGACACCGTTGGCCGCAAGAATCGCCACTTTGCGGGTTTTTATATTGCCCGGCAGCAAATTCGCCTGACTCAGGGCTGGTGAGCGCTCCAGGGATATTTTTGGCACCTCTACCGTCCCGGCTTTCGGCGCTGGCAAGCCCAGGTTGGCGGCCACGCGTTTGGCCAGTTCCAGATCGATATTGGCCAGGATCTCGTTCACCTCACGCGCGCGAATGGCCTCACGCTCAACTTTGCCGAGTTCGAAGCTGTACGCCGAGATGATGTGTTCCTGCTCGTGCTTGCTCATGCTGTGGAAGAACAGTCGTGCCTGGGAGAAGTGGTCGCTGAACGATTCGCTGCGCTGCCGGATCTTGTTGGCATCAATGCGCTCCGGATAACTCTCGAAACCGCCGTCCTGCGCGGCGGGCGGTGTTTCTTTCGGCCAGCCGCCGTCAATGGAATTCGGCTCGTAGGATGCCCGCCCCTTGTCGATGGTGGTGCGGTGCATCGCATCGCGCTGACCGTTATGGAACGGTGCTACCGGCCGGTTGATCGGAATTTCATGAAAGTTCGGCCCGCCGAGTCGGCTGATCTGCGTATCGGTATAGGAAAACAGCCGACCTTGCAGCAACGGATCGTTGGAGAAGTCGATCCCCGGCACGATATGGCCCGGGCAGAACGCAACCTGCTCGGTTTCGGCGAAGAAGTTGTCCGGGTTACGGTTAAGCACCATTTTGCCCAGCGGGGTGATGGGGACGGTTTCCTCGGGAATCAGCTTGGTAGGGTCGAGGATGTCGAAGTCGAAACTGTGTTCGTTTTCCTCTTCGATGACCTGCACGCCCAGTTCCCACTCCGGGTAGTCGCCCATCTCGATGGCTTCCCAGAGATCGCGACGGTGAAAGTCGGTGTCTTTGCCGGCCAGCTTTTGCGCCTCATCCCACACCAGCGAACACGTGCCGGCAGTAGGGCGCCAGTGGAATTTGACGAAGCGCGATTTGCCTTCGGCGTTGATCAGCCGAAACGTATGCACACCGAAGCCTTGCATGCTGCGCAAGCTTTTCGGGATGGCCCGGTCGGACATGGCCCAGATCACCATGTGCGCCGATTCCGGTACCAAAGAGACGAAGTCCCAGAAGGTGTCGTGAGCCGAGCCGCCGGTAGGAATCTCGTTATGTGGCTCCGGTTTGACCGCATGCACGAAGTCCGGAAATTTGATGGCGTCTTGAATGAAGAACACCGGCATGTTGTTGCCCACCAGATCGAAGTTGCCTTCGTCGGTGAAGAACTTCACGGCGAAACCTCGTACGTCCCGCACGGTATCGCCTGACCCGCGTGGGCCTTGTACCGTGGAAAAGCGCGTGAACACGGGCGTCTTCTTGCCCGGATCCTGCAGGAAACCGGCCTTGGTCAGCACGGAGTGGTTTTCGTACGTCTGGAAGTAGCCGTGCGCGCCGGTGCCGCGGGCATGGACGATGCGTTCCGGGATGCGCTCATGGTCAAAGTGCGTGATTTTCTCACGCATGATGAAGTCTTCCAGCAGCGAAGGCCCGCGGGCGCCGACTTTCAGGGTGTTCTGATTGTCCGAAACCTTTACGCCCTGATTGGTGCGCAGGGCCTGTTCGGTGGCGTCGGAGCGAAATTTCTCCAGGCTGTCGAGCTTGGTATTGGTGTTGCCGCGGTCCAGGGTATCGGTACCGGCCAGAGCGCTTTTGCCGGGGGCAGGCTTCTTGTTACTCATCAGGCTAAACTCCTCGTTGCGATTCCCGCCGTAGCCAGGATTCTTGTGCATTCCCCAGGCACGGCACCGGGGGCGTTTTCGAGTTGCCTTATTAGTGACTGATGCGGTTTTTAGCCGTTCCTTTTTTATGACCTTTGATCGCGTTATTGCCAAATCGAAGGTTGAATGCGGAATAAATGCTAATAACCTCTATACGGACAGGCTAAAATGCGCGCCCGGCTAACCGCTGATCCTTTTCTAACGCGCCCCACAAGGTTCGCTACGTGATCGAGTTTCAAAACGTCCATAAAACCTACCGCGTCGCCGGTAAGGATATTCCCGCCCTGCATCCGACCAGTCTGACGATTGAGAACGGTCAGGTCTTCGGCCTGATCGGCCATTCCGGCGCGGGAAAAAGTACCCTGCTGCGTCTGATCAATCGCCTGGAGAATTCCAGTGGCGGCAAGATCTTCGTCGACGGCGAAGAAGTCACCGCGCTGGACGCCAATAGCCTGCGGCGCTTCCGTCAGCAAGTCGGGATGATCTTCCAGCACTTCAACCTGCTGGCGTCCAAGACTGTGGCTGACAACGTCGCGTTGCCGCTGACCCTGGCCGGCGAGCTGTCGCGCAGCGAGATCGATCTGCGCGTGGCCGAGTTGCTGGCGCGGGTCGGGTTGTCCGAGCACGCCAAAAAGTACCCGGCGCAGTTGTCCGGTGGCCAGAAGCAGCGCGTCGGCATTGCCCGCGCCCTGGCGACCAAGCCGAAAATCCTGTTGTGCGACGAAGCCACCAGCGCCCTCGACCCGCAGACCACGGCGTCGGTCCTGCAATTGCTGGCCGAGATCAACCGCGAGCTGAAGCTGACCATCGTCCTGATCACCCACGAGATGGACGTGATCCGCCGCGTTTGCGACCAGGTCGCAGTCATGGACGCCGGTGTAATCGTCGAGCAAGGTTCGGTGGCCGAGGTGTTCCTGCATCCCAAGCACCCAACCACCAAGCGCTTCGTGCAGGAAGACGAGCAGATCGACGAAAGCGAACAGCGCGATGACTTTGCTCACGTGCCGGGCCGCATCGTGCGTCTGACCTTCCAGGGCGAAGCGACCTACGCGCCGTTGCTGGGTACCGTCGCCCGGGAAACCGGTGTGGACTACAGCATCCTGGCCGGTCGTATCGACCGCATCAAAGACGTCCCTTACGGGCAACTCACCCTGGCCGTCACCGGTGGCGACATGGACGCGGCATTTGCCCGTTTCACCGCGGCTGACGTCCACATGGAGGTGCTGCGCTAATGGAAGCCCTGACTGCTTTCTTTGCCAATATCGACTGGTTCGAAATCTGGCTGGCCACCGGCGATACCTTGCTGATGCTCGGTGGTTCGTTGTTGTTCACCGTGTTGCTCGGCTTGCCGCTGGGCGTGCTGCTGTTCCTGTGCAGCCCGCGTCAGTTGCTGGAAGCCAAAGGCGTCTACGCGATGCTGTCGCTGGTGGTGAACATTCTGCGTTCGCTGCCCTTCATCATTCTGTTGATCGTGATGATTCCGTTCACCGTGCTGATCACCGGTACGTCGCTGGGTGTCGCTGGTGCGATTCCGCCGTTGGTGGTAGGCGCTACGCCGTTCTTCGCCCGCCTGGTGGAAACCGCGTTGCGTGAAGTGGATCGCGGCATCATCGAAGCGACTCAGGCGATGGGTGCGACGACGCGTCAGATCATCACCAATGCCTTGCTGCCAGAAGCCCGTCCGGGCATCTTCGCAGCGATTACGGTGACGGCGATTACACTGGTGTCCTACACGGCCATGGCCGGTGTGGTCGGCGCAGGTGGTCTGGGTGACCTGGCGATCCGCTTCGGCTACCAGCGTTTCCAGACCGACGTCATGGTGGTGACGGTGGTGTTGCTGCTAGTGCTGGTCCAGGTGCTGCAAACCGTTGGCGACAAATTGGTTGTGCATTTTTCCAGAAAATAAACAGTTCTCGTAAATAAGTCATGAGCCGGCCATTCGCTGGCAGGCGCCAAACGGGTGCCTCATATGGAGTTAGCTGAATGAAGAAACTACTCGTCGCGTTCGCTGCCGTTGCAGCCTTTTCCGCCCACGCCGACACCCTGACGGTCGCGGCGACCCCGGTTCCGCACGCAGAAATCCTTGAGTTCGTGAAACCGGCCCTGGCCAAAGAAGGCGTGGACCTGAAGGTCAAAGTCTTCACCGACTACATTCAGCCGAACGTGCAGGTGGCGGAAAAACGTCTGGACGCCAACTTCTTCCAGCACCAGCCATACCTCGATGAGTTCAACAAGGCCAAGGGCACCAACCTGGTCGCCGTTGCCGGTGTGCACCTGGAACCGCTGGGCGCTTACTCCAGCAAGTACAAGGCACTGACCGAATTGCCGGGCGGCGCCAACGTGGTGATCCCGAACGACGCCACCAACGGCGGCCGTGCGCTGTTGCTGCTGGCGAAGGCTGGCCTGATCAAGTTGAAGGATTCGAACAACATCCTGTCGACCGTGAAGGACATCACCGAGAACTCCA
Organism: Pseudomonas sp. S2_B07; assembly: GCF_054668435.1. NCBI lineage: Bacteria > Pseudomonadati > Pseudomonadota > Gammaproteobacteria > Pseudomonadales > Pseudomonadaceae > Pseudomonas > Pseudomonas sp. S2_B07. Next base: position 3,516,203 of record NZ_CP162769.1, on the reverse strand, counting down.
AGGACTTGAAATTCCGTGAACTGGAAGCCGCGACCATCCCGCGCGTGCTGACCCAGGTCGACCTGGCGCTGATCAACACCAACTACGCGCTGGAAGCCAAGCTCGATCCGTCCAAGGACGCGCTGGTCATCGAAGGCAGCGACTCGCCGTACGTGAACATCCTGGTGGCTCGTCCGGACGACAAGGACAGCGAGGCAATGAAGAAACTGGTTGCTGCGCTGCACAGCCCGGAAGTCAAAGCCTTCATTCTTGAGAAGTACAAAGGCGCGGTATTGCCAGCGTTCTGATCTGAAGCTTTAACAAAAATGGGGCGCATTGAATGCGCCCCATTTTTTATGTCCGAAACACCGTCCCCTGTGGGAGCGGGCTTGCCCGCGATGAGTCCTTGTCATTCAACATCAAGGTTGGCTGATGCACCGCCATCGCGGGCAAGCCCGCTCCCACAGGTTTTTCAGTGTCACTTACGGTTTAGCATTACCGGTAACTGCGCCACCAATTTCACGTTGTTCAACGGTGCCCGAATAAACCCGCGCTGCGTGCCGTCCGGCCCGATCACCGCCAGATTGCCGCTGTGATCCACCGTGTAATTGGGCTTGCTGGTGTCGGCCGGAATAAACGGAATGCTCACCGCATTGGCCAGCTTCTGAATGTCATCCACCGACGAGGCGGTCAGGCCTTTGAACTGCGGGTCGAAGTAGCCCAGGTACTGCTTGAGCTGAGCCGGGGTATCACGGTTCGGGTCGACGCTGACCAGAATGACCTGCAGCTTGGCCGCTGCTTCCGGTGGCAGCTCGCTCTTGATCTGACGCAGCTGGGCGAGGGTGGTCGGGCAGATGTCCGGACAGAAGGTGTAGCCGAAGAACAGCAGGCTCCACTTGTCTTTCAGCTGATTGACCGTCACCGGGTTACCGTCCTGATCGGTCATCTTCACGTCCGGCAGGTTGCGGCTTTGCGGCAGCAAGATAATGCCGGCATCGATCAGCGCCGTCGGGTCGCCCTGGCCTTTGCCGGACAGCACTTTGTTGATGGTCAGGCCCAGGACCAGTGCGATCAGGGCGACGAGAATGAAGACGGTTTTCTGGGTTCGAGTCATAGGTTCAACAGTAAGTAGTGGTCTACGAGCAGCGCGATAAACAGCAGGAACAAGTAATAAATAGAGTACTTGAACGTGTTGATCGCCGCGTGCGGCCGAGTGCCACGGTACAGCACCACGGCCCATTGCAGAAACCTTGCGCCCAGCCCCAGCGCGCAAATCAGGTAGAGCATGCCGCTCATGTGGATCACGTAGGGCATCAGGCTGACGGCCAGCAACGCGAAGGTGTAAAGCAGGATGTGAACCTTGGTGTAGTGCTCACCGTGGGTCACCGGCAGCATCGGAATGTCGGCCTTGGCGTATTCCTCTTTGCGATGGATCGCCAGGGCCCAGAAGTGTGGCGGGGTCCAGGCGAAGATGATCAGCACCAGCAGCAGGGGTTCGGCGCTGACGTGGCCGGTCGCAGCGGTCCAGCCCAGCAGTGGCGGGGCCGCCCCTGCCAGGCCGCCGATGACGATGTTCTGCGGTGTCGCGCGTTTCAGGAAACCGGTGTAGACCACCGCATAGCCCAACAGCGAAGCCAGGGTCAGCCACGCCGTCAGCGCATTGGTGAACGCGAGCAGCACGGCTTGGCCCAGCACGGCCAATACCAAGGCAAACGTCAGCGCCGCCGCCGGAGACACCCGGCCTTCGGCCAACGGACGTTTGTGCGTGCGGGCCATCACCGCGTCGATGCGCCGGTCCACCACATGGTTGACCGCCGCCGCACCGCCGGCACACAGGGCGATCCCCAGGTTGCCGAACACCAGCACCGTCCACGGCACCCCGGCGCGGGTCGCGAGGAACATGCCGACCAGCGAGGTGATGAGCATCAGCACCACCACTTTTGGCTTGGTCAGCTCCAGATAGTCGCGCCAGATTGCCTGACTGTGACGTTCGCCGATCAGAGTCGCCATGGCATCTCTCCTTTTATTGTTATGGGCCCGGCCGAGTGTTTACGCGGGCTGAACCGCCAGCGCGCGGGGGATTGCTGCTTGACCCGAACCAGACGGGTTCGCGCGTGATAATTGACCAGCACCATCGTCAGCAACAGGGCCGCGCCGCCGGCGTTGTGGGCGACGGCCACGGGCAGCGGCAGATGGAACAGCACGTTGCTGATACCGAGGGTGATTTGTGTGGCGAGGGCGACCAGCACCAGCCCCGCGAGGCGTGTCATGCCGACGACTTTCAGCTGCCAGGCGAGCCCGAGCAGCACGAGTGTGACCAAAAGCGCGCCGATGCGGTGCGTCAGATGAATCGCCGTGCGCGCGTCGCTGTCCAGTTGCCCGCCGAGATAATTCGGGCCGATGTGCTGAGTCAGATGGAAGCCATTGGCGAAATCGGCCGGTGGAATCCACTGCCCATGGCAGGTCGGGAAATCGATGCAGGCCACGGCGGCATAGTTGGAACTGACCCAGCCACCGAGGGCGATTTGCAGGATCACCAGCAGTAACCCGGCCGTTGCCCAGTACTGCAAACGTCGTGGCACGGTCAGCGCCGGCAGTACGCCGGACAACCTCAACGTCAGTAGAAACAGCAGACTCAGCGTGGCAAAGCCGCCGAGCAAATGCCCGGTCACCACCTGCGGCCAGAGCTTGAGCGTCACCGTCCACATGCCGAACGCGGCTTGGGCGAACACCACGGCCAGCAGAAACAGCGGCAACTTCACCGGTTGCCCCGGATGACGACGATGCACCCAGGCGCGACCGGCCAACACCGCGATCAGCATCCCCAGCGTGCCGGCAAAGTAACGGTGGATCATCTCGTTCCAGCCCTTGTGGGCCACCACCGGTGTATCGGGAAAATGCAGTTCGGCATGGGCCAGTTGGGCTTCGCTTTTCGGCACGCTGATAAAGCCGTAGCAACCCGGCCAATCCGGGCAGCCGAGGCCCGCGTGGGTCAGGCGGGTGTAGGCGCCGAGCAACACCACAATCAGTGCCAGCAAGGAGGCAAACAGCGCGAGGCGAAATCCAGGTTTGGCCATGACGATGCCCTTATCCGATGTTCGACAGTTTCAGCAGATGACGCAGGTCGTTGAGCAGGTCCTTACCCTTCACCGTCGGGTCATAGCGCAGCACCAGGTTGCCGTGGGGGTCGATGATCCACAGCTGCGGTGCGGTTTTGTCTCCGGTCGCCTTGCTGAAGGTGGTGAGGTCCATGGGGTAGCGTTGCAATTGCGGGTATTCGCGGGTCAGCTTGGCGTCGTAATCCGCCGTCAGCGGCTGTGCGGCGGCCAGTGCATGGCTGGCGCGGGACGCATCGCGGCCAAGGCCGATCTGAATCTGCCGCGCCAGGTACACCAGTTGCTGGCAATCCACCGAGCAATCCTTCGGCGCAGTCACCAGCATTTGCCAGCGATCCTCCTGGGCCTGCACACCGAGGTCGGCGCGGGTCTGACCGTTGCCGATCAATTCGCCGTGATAGCTGCGCCCGTCTGGCACCCAGAACTGCAGTTTGTACATGCCGGTGGCAAGGATCATCGGACCGATGACCCCGAGCAGAATCAACAGCAACTGCAAGCGACCCTTGCGTCGACTCGCCGGCGTTTTCGCTTCAGACATGCTGGGTGGATTCATGGCCGCTCCCATGGTGTTTCTCCTTTGCGTTGTGCCAACCGAGGTAGAGATAGAGGCCGAACAGGGCAAGCGACATGGCGAACCACTGCACGGCATAAGCGATGTGTTTTTCCGGGCCCATGGCGACGACTGGCCAATCGGCCTGGTACGTCGCGGGACCCGTTTCTGCGCGTAATTCGTAGGCAAACCCTTCACGGCCCAGCGCCGTCCAGAGCTTCGGCGGCTCGACGGCGGTGACTAATTCAGGCCAGGTGGTGGCGCTCGGATCGGCGTGCAGCTGAAAGGTCGCGCCGGGGGAAACGTAGACCCAGGCATCGAGACTCAAGGCCTGTTTGGGCGTGGTGAACTGCGGCGGTGTGCGCCGGTCCGGCCAAGGCAACCAGCCGCGATTGACCAGCAACCAGAGCCCGGTCGCCTGGTCCTGAAACGGTTGCAGCAGCTCCACGCCGACCTTGCCGTCGCGCTGGCGGTTGTCCAGCAACAGGCTGTGCGCGGCGTCGAACTGGCCATGCAGATGAACGCGGCGGAAGGCCAGGTCTTCGGTGAGTTGCAGTTCGGTGCTGGCCATCGGTTCGGCGGCACGGCGCTCGGCATAGCTTTGCAGCAGCGCGCTTTTCTCCGCGCCCCGGCTCAGTTGCCAGAACCCGAGCGACACCAGCAGCGGCAGCAACAGGGCGACCACCAGTGTCGGTACGATGCCCGGCCGGAAGCGCTTCATGGCGTGGCCAAAAAGTCGTGAGTCGCGATAGCTATACTCAAGTGCATCGCCTTTCCCCCGGAGTCTCACCATGCTCAAAGCAGCCATCGTCCTGATGCTGATTGCCACGGTTGTCAGCCTGTTCAGCGGCCTGTTTTTTCTGGTCAAGGACGACAGCAGCTCAAACCGCCTCGTCATTGCCTTGAGTGTCCGTGTTGCGCTGGCAGCCACCACCGTCGGCTTGATCGCCTGGGGTTTCTATAGCGGCCAGTTGGTCTCTACGGCGCCTTGGTAATGGCTCAGAGCACGTAGACGAAAACGAACAACCCGATCCACACCACGTCCACGAAGTGCCAATACCAGCTCGCCGCCTCGAAACCGAACTGGTGCTCGTTATCGAAGTGTCCGCGCATGATCCGCATCAGCATCACGAACAGGATGATGGTGCCGATGGTCACGTGGGCGCCGTGGAAACCGGTGAGCATGAAGAACGTCGCACCGTAGATGCCCGAACCCAGGGTCAGGCCCAGTTCGTGGTAGGCATGCATGTACTCTTCAGCCTGGAACCCGAGGAAACCACAGCCCAGCAACACGGTGATCGCCAGCCAGATTTTCAGTGCGCCCCGATGACCCTTTTTCAAGGCGTGGTGGGCGATGGTCACGGTCACGCTGGAGCTCACCAGCAAGATAGTATTGAGCAGCGGCAGGCCCCACGGGCTGATGACTTCCTTGGGCGGAGGAAAGAGTTTCGGGTCCGGGGTGTGCAGCAGCGGCCAGGTGAACTGGAAGTTCGGCCAGAGCATGTGGGCGATGCCTTTCGGGCCTTCGCCCCCGAGTGCGGGGCCTGAGATGTGCCGTACATAGAACAGCGCACCGAAGAAAGCGATGAAGAACATCACTTCCGAGAAGATGAACCAGCTCATGCCCCAGCGGAAGGAACGGTCCATCTGCGCGCTGTACAAGCCGCCGCGACTCTCCTTGATCACCGTGCCGAACCAGCCGAACAGCATGTACGCCAGCAACAGGCCGCCGACGAAAAAGATCAGCGGGCCGTGGGATTCCGGGCGTGCGGCTTTCAGATCGTTGAACCAGGTGGCCAGGCCGAACACGGTGGTGAGCATGCCGAGCGTGGCGATGATCGGCCATTTGCTCTGGGCCGGTACGTAATAGTGTTCATGAGTTGCCATTTATTGTTCTCCTTATCGGGCACGCATTAGCGCCTAGCCACCGGTACTGGCGGCAACCGCCACGGGTGGATGGCGTGCGGTGATATCGAACAGCGTGTAAGACAGCGTCAGGTGCTTCACATCCTTGGGCATGTCACGGTCAACGATGAAACGTACCGGCATCTCGATCCGTTGACCGGGCTGCAGCACTTGCTGGGTAAAACAAAAACATTCGGTCTTGTGGAAGTACGCCGCCGCGGTGCTGGGCGCGATGCTCGGCACGGCCTGGGCGCTCATCGGCTTGTCGGTCGGGTTGTGCGCGATGAAAATCATCTCGTTCACCGCCCCCGGATGGGCCGTCAGCTCTTCACTCTTTGGATAGAAATCCCAGGGCATGTCAGCGGTGTTGGTCGACAGGAACTGCACGCGCACTTGGCGCGAAGTGTCGACCGTTTGCTCGCCCTCGTACTGCCCGGCCGTCTTGCCGTTAATGCCGAACGCCTTGCACATCACGTCGTAGATCGGCACCAGGGCAAACCCGAAGACAAACATCGCCACCACCACCAGCAACAGGCGGGTGACCAGCTTTTTCATCGAAATCGAGTCAGCCATGGTGTAAGCCCTCAACACCGAACCCTGTGGGAGCGAGCTGGCTCGCGATAGCGGCGTATCTGGCACACCGCGTCGCCTGAATCGCGAGCAGGCTCACGCCTACAAGGGGCAGGGTATTCATTTGACTTCCGGCGGCGTGGTGAAGGTGTGATACGGCGCCGGTGACGGAATACTCCACTCCAGGCCTTCCGCGCCATCCCACGGTTTGGCCGGTGCTGGCGGGCCGCCGCGAATGGTCTTGATCACGATGAACAGGAAGAAGATCTGCGTCGCACCGAACATGAACGCGCCAATCGAGGAGACCATGTTGAAGTCGGCAAATTGCAGGTTGTAATCAGGAATCCGTCGCGGCATGCCCGCCAGCCCCACGAAGTGCATCGGGAAGAACGCCATGTTCATGCCGATGAACGAGAGCCAGAAATGCAGCTTGCCGAGGGTTTCGTCGTACATGTGGCCGGTCCACTTCGGCATCCAGTAATAGGCCGAGGCGAAAATCCCGAAGATCGCCCCGGGCACCAGTACGTAGTGGAAATGCGCGACCACGAAGTAGGTGTCCTGGTACTGGAAGTCCGCCGGGGCGATGGCCAGCATCAACCCGGAGAATCCACCAATGGAGAACAGGATCACGAACGCCACCGCAAACAGCATCGGCGTCTCGAAGGTCAGCGAGCCTTGCCACATGGTGCTGGCCCAGTTGAACACCTTCACCCCGGTCGGCACCGCGATCAGCAGCGTGGCGTACATGAAGAACAACTCGCCCACCAGCGGAATGCCGACCACAAACATGTGGTGCGCCCAGACGATGAACGACAGGAACGCGATGCTCGCCGTCGCATAGACCATCGAGGTGTAGCCGAACAGCGGTTTGCGCGAGAAGGTCGGGATGATCGAACTGACGGCACCGAAGGCCGGCAGGATCATGATGTACACCTCGGGGTGACCGAAGAACCAGAACACGTGCTGGAACAACACCGGATCACCGCCACCGGCGGCACTGAAGAAACTGGTGCCGAAGTGGATGTCCATCAGCATCATCGTCACGCACCCGGCCAGTACCGGCATCACCGCAATCAGCAGGAACGCGGTGATCAGCCAGGTCCAGACGAACAGCGGCATTTTCATCAGCGTCATGCCGGGGGCGCGCAGGTTGAGGATGGTCGCGATCACGTTGATCGCGCCCATGATCGAACTGATCCCCATCAAGTGGATGGCGAAGATGAAGAACGTCACGCTTTCCGGTGCGTAGGTCGTGGACAGCGGGGCGTAGAACGTCCAGCCGAAGTTCGGACCGCCACCGGGGGTAAACAGGGTCGACACCAACAGGATGAACGCCGCGGGCAGCAGCCAGAAGCTGAAGTTGTTCATCCGTGGCAGGGCCATGTCCGGCGCGCCGATCATCAACGGGATCATCCAGTTGGCGAGGCCGACGAAGGCCGGCATCACCGCACCGAAGACCATCACCAGGCCGTGCATGGTGGTCATCTGGTTGAAGAACGCCGGCTCGACGATTTGCAGTCCCGGCTGGAACAGTTCGGCGCGAATCACCATCGCGAACGAGCCGCCCAGCAGGAACATGGTGAACGCAAACCACAGGTACAACGTGCCAATGTCTTTGTGATTGGTGGTCAGCACCCAACGCATCAGACCTTTGGCGGGGCCGTGGGCGTGGTCGGCGTGACCGTGGTCATCGATAACAGCGCTCATGGCCTGTCTCCTGCAAACAGATGGGCTGGGCAGGCCGGGGCGCGCTGCCCCGACCAGTTCCTTACACGCGCAATAGACCGGGTCATTTGCTTTCCGCCTGTTTCAGCTCCAACACTTCTTTAGGAGTGACCATGTCGCCTTTGTTGTTGCCCCAGGCGTTACGTTCGTAGGTCACGACCGCCGCGATATCGACTTCCGAGAGCTGCTTGCCGAACGCCGCCATGGCGGTGCCGGGTTTACCGTGGAACACCAGGCTCAGGTGGCCCTCTTTCGGTCCGGTGGCGATTTTCGAGCCCTTGAGCGCCGGGAACATCGGCGGCAGGCCCTGACCTTCGGCCTGGTGACAGGCGACGCAGGTGGTGTGATAGATCTTGTCGCCGCGCTCCTTGAGCTCGTCGAGGGTCCATTCCTTGCTGGTCAGCTCTTTGAGTTGCAGGGCTTCAGCCTTGCGGTCAGCGAGCCATTTTTCGTAATCGGCCTTTTCCTTGACCTCGACCACAATCGGCATGAAGCCGTGGTCCTTGCCGCACAACTCGGCGCATTGGCCGCGGTAGATGCCGGGCTTGTCGATACGGGTCCAGGCTTCGTTGACGAACCCCGGGATCGCATCGCGCTTGACCGCGAAGGCCGGGACCCACCAGGAGTGGATGACGTCGGCGGAGGTCACCAGGAAGCGCACCTTCGCGCCGATCGGCAACACCAGCGGCTTGTCGACCTCGAGCAAGTAGTGCTCGCCCTTGGTTTCCTTGTTGTGGATCTGGTCGGCGGGGGTGGTCAGGTTGCTGAAAAACTCAACGTCCTGGCCCAGGTACTTGTAATGCCACTTCCACTGATAGCCGGTGATCTGGATGTCGATATCCGGCTCACTGGCGTCATACATCTTGATCAGGGTGGCCGTCGCAGGAACCGCCATGGCCACCAGGATCAGGAAGGGCACGATGGTCCATAGAATTTCGACGGTGGTGCTTTCATGAAATTTTGCGGCCACCTGCCCGGTCGAGCGGCGGTGGACCATCATCGACCAGAACATGGCGCCGAAGACGATGATGCCGATTACTACACAGATCCAGAAAATGGTCATGTGCAGGTCAAATACTGCGTGACTGATTTCAGTCGCTCCCGGCGCCATATTCACAGTCCAGGCGGCTTGCGCCTGACTGAAAATCGACCACAACAGGAGGCCCATCCAGACGTGTGGATGTCGCATCATTGCGGGTTCCCCTTATCGTTCTTGTTATCCCGCCGGCTTTCACCTGCGGCAAGGGAGCGGCTTTTTCAGACTACGAACTTGAATCGCCGGGCCTTGCTGCGTGTGCAGTCGGGCGTCATCAGCTAACTCCATTTCCAACCCGAGTATAGACAGCGACTGCGACCTCGCAATGTGATGGCGTAAATGATCTGAAACAGCTGGGACTTGCGTTCAAGGTCACGAATGGAGAAGGATGCAGACGAGTGGTGGCAAATCGATATAACGGAGGCGTCTCAAGGATGAAACAATTATGACAAATGCGTCTTAGCATTTTTCATAAGGCAGCTAAGTTATGTCTTCCCTATTTCATTGCCTTTGTTTCCTGGAGTTTTCATGAACACCGCCGCATTGCGCGAGCAGATCCAAAAAGCCCAAACACATGAAGCCGAGACCGGCCTGCTGACGCGTCAGCTGGGAAGCATACTGCCTCATCTGCATCCTGCCATCCAATTGCCTGAGGCGGACGCCAATGGCGTACTGACACGTTTTGTCGCCGCTTACATCGACGAAGTACCTGATCTGCTGGAAGCAGCCAATGAAGTGGCCAGGGAAGCCGGTATCGAGTCACAGATCAAGCCGGTGCTGAACATTGCCGAACAGTACTTCCTTCAGCCGCCGGACATCATGAACGGTCACGTCGGGCTCGACAGCCTGCTGGATGAAGCCTATCTGGCACACCGTTTTGTCGAAGAGGTCAACGACCTGTACATCAAGTATCTGGGCCAGCCATTGATCCCCTTGGACATGACTGTCGCCAACCTGATTGCCCACCAATTGATCGGTGAGGCGTTTGCCAACCAACTGGACGAAGTGGTGCATCACGCCCTGGACGAGATGCTCGACGACCAGAGCTTTGCCTTGGAATCGGTGGAAGCGTACCGCGAGAAACTCAGCAGCCCGGATACCGGTGCCGCGTGGAAACGCTGGCCGTGCATGTCGCGCCGCTTGGGCGTAGGCCTGGAGCTGGATCAGCCGGCGGTTTGATTCAACACAAAACCTGTGGGAGAGAGCTTGCTCGCGATTGCGTTGGGTCAGCCAACATTCATGTTGGATGATCTGGCCCCATCGCGAGCAAGCTTGCTCCCACAGGGTTATTTATCCGGCAGCACCTACGCCGGATGTAGTGCGCAACCGCCCCTCCAACCTGCGCTTCAACCCTCGCGCTTCAATCAGCAGCGTCGAACCCTTGGCTGCATTCGCCCGCCCCCATTCCTCCAGCAACTCCAGGCACGAGTGATCGATGTAGCTCAGGTTATTGAGCGGCACATGCACCGTCGCACCGGCGGGAATGGTGCCCAGCACCTGGGTCAAGGCTGGCACCTTGAGAAAGGTCGCGGCGCCAGTCAGCCGCAACTCCATTTCTCCATCCGCCGGCAGGTCGATCAGGCTGATTTTCAACCGTGAAGCCTTCCACGCCAGTTTCGCCAGCGTCAGGCCGAAGCCAATCAACACACCCGTGAGCAAGTCAGTAAAGATGATTGCCAGCGCAGTCGCCGCGTAGGTGAACATCGGCATCCGACCATAACGGCCCAAGCCTCGAAAGGCCTTGAGATCGACCAGTTTGAAGCCGGTGTAAACCAGCACACCCGCCAGGCTCGCTACCGGAATGCTCTGCAGCACGCTCGACAGCAACAACACGAACGCCAGCAGCCACAAACCGTGGAAGATCGCCGACAGTCGCGTGGTAGCACCGGCCTGCACGTTGGCCGAACTGCGCACGATCACGCCCGTCATCGGCAATGCACCCAATAAACCGCAGAGCATGTTACCCACGCCTTGCGCCGACAATTCCCGGTCGAAATCGGATCGTTGACCGCTGTGCATGCGGTCTACCGCAGCGGCCGACAGCAGGGTTTCGGCGCTGGCGATAAACGCCACGGCGAACGCGGCGACCAACAACGTCGGGTCCGCCAGATTGAGCAAGTCGGCGGGTTTCAGCCAATCGATGGCCTCGGCCAGGTTGGCGGGGACTTCCACGCGTTTGACCTGCAGCGCGAGCATCAGGCTGGCGACCGTCGCCATCCCTACGCCCAGCAGCGCACCCGGAACGAAGCGCAACGAATGAGGCCGGAATTTTTCCCACAACCACATCACCGCCATCGTCGACAGCCCGAGCAACCCGGCTTGCCAGCCGAGCGACGGCAGGGCTTGCATCACCGCGGCTGGAAAGGCCGCCAGGTTATCCAGCCCGGAAGGCTTGGGCACCCCGTCGAGCATGACGTGCACCTGCGACAGCACAATCAGCACGCCAATCCCGGCGAGCATGCCGTATACCACCGCTGGCGCCGTGACCCGAAACCAGCAGCCGAGCCTCAGGCGCCCGGCCACCAATTGCAGGAACCCCGCCAAAAGCAGAATGGGGCCGAGCATGGCGACGCCGTGCTGGCGAACCAGTTCAAACACCAGAACCGCCAAGCCCGCCGCCGGGCCGCTGACTTGCAGCGGAGAGCCGGCCAGCCAGCCCACGACCAGGCCGCCGATGATCCCGGTGATCAAGCCCTTGGCGGGCGGTAATCCTGAAGCGATGGCGATGCCCATGCATAGGGGCAGGGCGACCAGAAACACAACCACCGAGGCCAGCAGCTCCCGAGGCAAAACAGCTTTCAGTTGCGCAGCACGCATAGTGAAGCTCCCGACATTTTTCAGGCATGGCGAAGCCGGGCTGCTAAATCAGCAGCCTCGACTCAACCACACGGGGATTTAGGAGGTGTTAGAAACGCGCTTTGGGCGTTGCCACCGGAATCGGATGGCTGCCATCGAGCGGCAGGAAACACCCCTGGTCCGCGTCGTAAGCTTTGATTTCGCTGGTTTCGATGCTGTAGACCCAACCATGGATAAACAGCTGACCGTTGGCCATGCGCGAGGCCACCGATGGATGCGTGCGTAAATGCTGTAGCTGAGCGATCACATTCTCTTCGGTGAGGATGTGCATGCTTTCGTTTTCATCAGCGCAATGACAATTTTCCTGGACCATGGTTTTTGCCACTTCGGCATGACGCAACCAGGCTTTGACCGTCGGCATCTTTTCCAGGCTCTGCGGATTGAGTACCGCGCGCATCGCGCCGCAGTCGGAGTGCCCGCAAATGATGATGTGTTGCACACCGAGGGCGAGAACCGCGTACTCGATGGCGGTGGAAACACCGCCGTTCATTTGCCCGTAAGGTGGCACAACGTTGCCGACGTTACGGGTCACGAACAGATCGCCGGGGGCGCTTTGTGTGATCAGTTCAGGAACGATGCGCGAGTCGGCGCAGGCGATGAACATCGCCCGGGGGCTTTGGGCCGTGGCGAGTTTTTTGAAGAGCTCTTCCTGCTGTGGAAAGACCTCGTGATGGAAATGCAAAAAGCCGTCAACGATGTGCTGCAGCGCTGCATCGGCGGTTTCCGCCTCGGGTTGGGCTGAAGCCGACGCAGCCAACGGCTGTTTATCCTTGTCACTCATGAATTCATCCTCATAGGCGGAGCCAGGGAAGTGTCCCGATTTGTCCGGTGTGAAGCCAGTGGCTGTTTAAAAAACATTCAGGTCGCAAAATCCGACCCGTCAGTCACTCGATGAACAAGGTAGCGGTCGAAACTTAACTCAAACTGAATCAAGCGCTCTAGAACGTGTGTTCCAGGTCACAAAAAATGTGACCGGCCTGAGTGGGCTGTTCGTTTCCCACTACTCAACCATAGGTCAATTGTCCTCAAATCAATGACATCTGGCGACCCGGCGGACAGAAGGCTTCACAATCCAGATCGAAACCTTCCCGGCGATTGAGCCCCAGGCGTTTGACGGTTTTGGCAAACCGTTGCGCGAGCAGGTCGGCGAATGGTCCTTCACCGCGCATCCGGGAGCCAAATCGGCTGTCATAGAGTTCCCCGCCACGGCTCTGGCGGATCAGGCTCAACACATGGGCGGCACGCTGCGGATAGTGGGCCGCCAGCCATTCTTCAAACAGCGGCGCAACTTCCAGTGGCAGGCGCAACATCATATAGGCCGCACTCTGCGCACCGGCAGCATGGGCCTCGGTCAGCAGGCTCTCGAGTTCGCTGTCGTTGATCATCGGAATCATCGGCGAGCACAACACACCAACCGGAATACCCGCTTCACGCATCACGCGGATCGCCCGTAACCGGGCCTTGGGTGCGGCGGCGCGCGGTTCGAGGATGCGTTTGAGTTCATCGTCCAGCGTGGTGAGGCTGATCATCACCGCGACCAGTCGCTGGCTGGCGAGTTCGGCCAGCAGGTCCAGGTCACGAAGAATCAGCGAGCCTTTGGTGATGATCGTCACCGGATGACGGTAACGCAGCAGCACTTCGAGGGTATTACGGGTGATTTTGTGCTCGCGCTCGATGGGCTGATATGGATCGGTGTTGGAACCCAGGTTGATCGGCGCACATTGATAGCCGCGTTTGCTCAGCTGTTCTTCCAGCACCTCTGCGGCGTTGGTCTTGGCGATCAGTTTGGTTTCGAAATCCAGCCCCGGCGACATGTCCCAATAGGCGTGACTTGGACGCGCATAGCAATAGATGCAGCCATGTTCGCAACCGCGATAGGGATTGATCGAGCGATCGAAGGGCAAGTCCGGCGAGTTATTGCGGGTAATGATGGTTTTCGCCGTTTCGATGCGCACCTCGGTGCCTTGGGTGACCGGCGCTTCCTGATACCAGCCGTCATCCTCGACCACCGAACGATTCGGCGCGAAGCGGTTGTGCGGGTTGGTGGCGGTGCCGCGACCGCGAGGTGGCAAAGGGGTAGCCATCGACAAGATCCTTTAGCTGTATGTGCATACAGTATACGGCCTTGGCGCCATCGACCAGTGCCGTTCGGCACCTGACAACTTTCGCGCCTCGTCATTATGAGAAACATAAAGTGCGTGGCACTTTATTCTCTGTTGTCAGTATTCTTCGTTTCACACGAAGTTGTCGTGTGCTCACTATTAAAAGGATTTAATAAATGTCTGGCTACAATCAGCGCGGTGTGTTTTTACAACTACAGGCGCCTTCTATCGTTAGTCAAAAAGAAGTTAGGGTTTCCATGCAGTTTTCGTTAAAGGAAGAAGGTTATGACCCTGAAAACCAGGCGCTCACCTATTCTCTGTTGGACTCCAGCACCCGCGAGGCCGTGTCGAATGATGGAGGCGTCACCTTCACCATGACCAACACAGCTGATGTCAACGGGGATGGTGCAATCGACGCGCAAGACAAAGTTGTTTTGATTGCGTTGGCGAAGGCGTATGCAAAGATTATTAATCCTTGATTGCAGTTTGACCAGTGCAATCAATAACTATTGAAAAGCCACGGGTCCAGGGATGACTTCTAAAACGACACGGAACTTATCCGTGTCGTTTTTTTATGAGTGGAATTTATAGGCAACAAGAAGAAACGGGGGCCGCTGTTCAATTCACGATTCTTTGACGGATGGCTCACAGGCCTTTGACTGCTCACAGCAGAAGCTATGCAGTACTTATTCAACAGGGTTGTCCGAGCATGTCCCGACTGCGCCTCTTGCCTGCGACGTTTTTGCTTTCAATGGCTGCACTTTTCAACCTGACCCTGGCCCATGCGGATGACAGCGCTTCACCCCGCCCGGCTGAGTGGGCTCAATCGGTCGAGGTGCGATACAACCTCTTTCGAATGTCCCCGACGCTCTATCGCAGCGCATTGCCTGACCGTGGAGCCGTTCCTTTGCTGGAAAAGCTGAAGGTAGGAACCGTCATCAATTTCCTGCCCGAGTCGGATAAAAGCTGGCTGTCGACACCAGGGATCACCCAGGTCCAGTTGCCCTACCGCACCAATCACGTGGATGACGCAGATGTACTCAAGGCCCTTCGTGCCATTCAGGCGGCCGAGTCCCACGGTCCTGTGTTGATGCATTGCAAGCACGGTTCCGATCGTACGGGGTTGATGGCGGCCATGTACCGGGTCGTGATCCAGGGCTGGAGCAAGGAAGACGCCCTGAACGAGATGACTGAGGGCGGCTTTGGCGACAGTACTCATTTCAAGGATGGCGTGCGTTACATGATGCAGGCCGATGTCGACAAGCTTCGCACCGCGTTGGCCAATGGCGATTGCAGCACCAGCCCGTTCGCCATGTGTTCGATGAAGAGTTGGTTCAAGTCGGCCCATATTGAGTAACCGTGTGTTTAGCGGGCAATGGCCTCTGGCAACACCGCAAAAACGTCGTCGGTGACTGACCCTCCAAGGAACTCTTTCAGGGCGGTCAGCAGCGAGCGTGAGTCGCCCGGTGAAAAAAATACTTCACGAAAAGCCTTGCCTGTTTGCGGGTTAAAGACCCAATCCAGTTGAAACCGTTTGAACGCCTCGGTCGCCAGGACGCCCGACCACTGGTAGGCGTAAACCGAGGCTGCGTAACCGGTCACCATGTAATCGAACCCATTGGCGAACCGGCTGTACGACGGCAGTTGCAGGTCGGTAATCTCGCGTTGAACATCCTCGAACACTTGCTGAATGCTACGGCCATCACCCCGGCAGTGGTGCAATTCGAAGTCGAGCAAGGCGCCCATCAACAGGCTGGCTGTTTGCCGGCTGGTCTGTGTTTGAACAGCGGCCAGCGCTTTGTTGATTCGCTCCTCGCTCAAGCGCTCACCGGTTTGATAATGAGCCGCCAGCCACAGCAGAAATTCGCCTGACAGGCACCAAAGCTCGAACAATTGACCGGTAAACTCCGCGCTATCACGCCCCAGTTGGGAAATGCCGGAAAGGCTGTGGTGAGGCGAACGGGTCAGAACGTGTTGCAAGCAATGACCGAACTCATGGAAAAGTACCCTCAGATCCTGGTGCGCGAGCAGGCAGGGCTGCTTGTTGACGCCAGGTGTGAAGTTTCCATGGAGCACAGCGATTGGCCGCGTCAGTCGACCCTCGGCGTTTATCCGTCGATTGCGGCGGGTGGCGGTCCAGGGATAGTCCGCAGCCTCCTCTCGGTGGAAAGGATCAAGGTAGATGTACCCGATCACCTGCCCATGCTCGCTGACTTCGAAGAGGCGCACGCTGTTATGCCAATGACTGAACGTTGTCTGCTCGACGATCTGGATGGCAAATATGCGTTCACAGAACAGGCAGAGCCGCCGCAATGTGCCGTCCAGCGGAAAATAAGCACGCAGGTTTTTCAAGTCACCACCGATATTTTGCTGGCGGAACTGTTCGGCCAGAAATTCGTGGTCCCAGGCGCGGACTTCACTGATGCCGCGCTCCAGCGCAAATGCTTTGAGCGCCTGTGTGTCCTGCGCAAGCGCAGGTATCACCTGTGTCACCTGTCGACGCAGGAACGCGCTGACTTGCGTCGTGGACTCCGCCATCTCTGTTGCGAGGTTCAGATGCGCAAAGTTTTCATACCCGAGCAACCGGGCTTTCTGGTGACGAAGGGACAATAGGCGCTCAAGCACTGGTTCATTATCGAATTGCCCGGCGTCAGGACCTTGATCGGAAGCTCGAGTGGAGTAGGCGACAAAATACTCTTCGCGAAGTGCACGATTTTCGGCATACGTCATGATTCGATGATAGGTGTCCTGGTCCAGGTGGATCAGCCAGCCGGACTGCCCTGCATGCCGGGCATTGAGCGCAAGGCGATCCTGAGTGGCCTGGGTTAAGCCTTTGAGCTGCGTGACGTCGTCGATCTGCTTGCACCAGGCCGCACTGGCGCTTTGCAAATTGCTCAAGAACAAACGTTCGAGCAGGCCGATTTCGACGTTCAGTTGCTTCAGCTTCTGGTGTTGTTCGACGGACAACTCGATCCCTGACAAGTGAAACTCGCGCAGAATTTTGCTCAGGACCGCTTTGCGCGCGTCATCGTAATTCTGGGCGGCAGGACTTTGCGCGAGATCCCGGTAGGCTCGCCAAAGCGCGCGATGACCCATCTTCTCTGTTTTGTAATGCGCCAGGGCTTCGCCACACCGCAGACTCGCAGCGCCCCATGTGTTGTCGTCGTGTTTGACCGACATGAGCGTTTCGATGATACCCATGGCTTCATCCAGGCGCGCATCGAGGTCATCAATGGCCAGCACCAGATCATCCCAAGTCGGGAGAGCGGATTGGCTGGCCGTTATTTCAGCAATGATCCGGCGGTTGTCAGCAATGATTGTTTCGATGGCCGGCACCAGATGTTCAGCTCGGATGGCTGACCACGGCGGGAGGTCCCAGTATTGCAAAAAGGGGTTGGTATCAGGCATGGCGTCCTACTTGAATGGCGACTGAAGGATTCAGCCTAAGCAGGAAGCGCGGTGCAGGTGCGGTAGATAAATACCACCTTCCGCCCTTGAACGAGGGGAAGGTGGTGCTGACTCAGTGTTGCTCGTCCGGCTTTTTCTTTAGCTTGGGGTTCGGGAAAAACTGCACGGCCTGAACCTTGGCGTCCGGCACTTTCAGCGCCGACGTATTGACCCGCGTGCCCAATTCCTTGGGTACGGACAGACCTTGTTCATTCAACGTGTCGGAATAACCGCAGGCCACGCACTCGCGGTGCGGGACCTCGTCTTCGTTCCACATCATCAGTTTGTCCGGCTCGCTGCATGCCGGGCAGACCGCCCCGGCGATAAAGCGTTTTTTGGTAATCACAGGTCCCTCACTCATGCTGCCGCGTCCTCACTCAGGCCGCTGTGGCGCAAGAGTGCGTCAATCGAAGGCGCACGGCCACGGAAGTCGACGAACAGCACCATCGGCTCCTGGGAACCACCGCGGGCCAGGATGGCTTCGCGGAACGCTCGACCGGTCTCGGCATTGAGTACGCCTTCTTCTTCGAACTTTGAGAACGCATCCGCCGACAGTACTTCCGCCCATTTGTAACTGTAGTAACCCGCCGCGTAACCACCAGCGAAGATGTGCGCAAAGCTATTCGGGAAACGGTTGTAGGCCGGTGGACGCATGACCGACACTTCGTCACGCACCCCTTCGAGCACCTGAGCCACGCTGCGACCATCGCCATGGGTGGCGTGCAGTTCGAAGTCGAACAGCGAGAACTCCAGCTGACGCACCATCATCAGGCCGGACTGGAAGTTTTTCGCCGCGAGCATTTTCTGCAGCAGGTCTTGAGGCAGGGGCTCGCCGGTTTCGTAGTGACCGGAGATCAGCGCCAGGCCTTCCGGCTCCCAGCACCAGTTTTCCATGAACTGGCTCGGCAGCTCGACCGCATCCCAGGCCACGCCGTTGATGCCGGAAACGCCGGCGTGTTCGACGCGGGTCAGCAGGTGATGCAGGCCGTGACCGAATTCGTGGAACAAGGTGGTGACTTCATCGTGGGTCAGCAGCGCAGGCTTGCCGCTGTCGGCCGGGGTGAAGTTGCACACCAGGTTGGCCACCGGGTTTTGCAACACGCCTTCAGCGGTGCGGCGACGGTCACGGGCGCCGTCCATCCATGCACCGCCGCGCTTGTTGGCGCGGGCATAGAGGTCGAAGAAGAAGCGGCCGACGTGCTGGCCGTTTTCCTTGATTTCGAACAGGCGAACGTCCGGGTGCCAGGTGTCGAAGCCTTTCTGTTCGGCAATCTCGATGCCGTACAGACGCTGCACGATGGCAAACAGGCCGCCCAACACTTTGTCGATCGGGAAGTAGGCGCGAAGCGCTTCCTGGGCAACGCTGTAACGCTGCTCGCGCAGTTTTTCACCGTAGAAACCGCTGTCCCAGCTTTGCAGGTCCGGGCAGCCTTGTTCGGCGGCGTAGGCTTTGAGTTGTTCCAGGTCCTGCGCGGCGAATGGCTTGCTGCGCTTGGCCAGGTCGCGCAGGAAGCTGAGCACCTGATCGCTGGACTCAGCCATTTTGGTGGCCAGGCTCAGTTCGGAGAAGCTGGCGAAGCCGAGCAGTCTGGCCAGTTCCTGACGCAGGTCGAGGATTTCTTCCATGACCGGGCCGTTGTCGTTCTGACCGGCATTCGGGCCCTGGTCCGACGCACGGGTGCAGTAGGCGGCGTAGACTTCTTCGCGCAGGGCACGGTCTTGGGCGTAGGTCATCACCGCGTAGTAGCTCGGGAATTCCAGGGTGATCAGAAAGCCTTCCAGGCCCTTGGCCTGTGCGGCGGCGGCCATTTGCGCCTTGGACGAATCGGTCAGGCCGGCGAGGGTGGCTTCATCGGTGACGTGTTTGGTCCATGCCTGAGTGGCGTCGAGCAGTTGGTTGGAGAAACGGCTGCCCAGTTCCGAGAGCTTGCTCTGCACTTCGGCGTAGCGTTTCTGCTCGGCTTCCGGCAGATCTATACCCGACAGACGGAAGTCGCGCAGGGAGTGTTCCAGGATAGTTTTCTGCGCCACATCGAAACCGGCGGCTTCCGGGCTGTTGGCCAGGGCTTCAAAGGCTTCGAACAGTTCGCGGTTCTGGCCCAGCTCGGTGGAGTAGGCGCTCAAGGCCGGGAGGCAGGATTCGTAGGCTTCACGCAATTCGGCGCTGTTGCACACGGCATTCAAATGGCTGACCGGGCTCCAGGCGGCGCCCAGGCGATCATTGAGCTCGTCCATCGCCAGCACCAGGCCGGCCCAGGTCGGTTGTTTGCCCTGGGTCTTGAGGATCTCGATAATGGCGGCGCGGTTGTCAGCCAGGATCTGTTCAATGGCCGGTTGCACGTGTTCGGCACGGATCGCCGAGAACGGCGGCAGGTCGTAGGACTGCAAAAGAGGGTTGTTCACGCTCACGGTTGGCACCTTGGCTGGAAGAAACATGCGGCCATCTTAATTACAATCGACGCTCACCGCAGCTATCAGCAACAGAGAGAAACCCTATCGTGAACCTTCGCAAGTACCAGAACCACACGCCGCTGCTGGGCAAAGGCGCTTTTGTCGACGGATCGGCGGTGGTAATCGGCGACGTTGAAATCGGCGAAGACAGCTCTGTCTGGCCGCTGACAGTGATCCGCGGCGACATGCACCGCATCCGCATCGGCGCGCGTACCAGTGTTCAGGACGGCTGCGTGCTGCACATCACCCATGCCGGCCCGTTCAATCCCGATGGTTTTCCGTTGCTGATCGGCGACGATGTGACCATCGCGCATAAAGTCATGCTGCACGGGTGCAGCGTGGGCAGCCGGGTGCTGATCGGCATGGGCAGCATCGTCATGGACGGTGCAGTGGTCGAGGATGACGTGATCATCGGCGCTGGCAGCCTGGTGCCACCGGGCAAACGTCTGGATAGCGGCTTCCTGTATGTGGGCAGCCCGGTGAAACAGATCCGCCCGCTGACCGACAAGGAAAAAGCCTTTTTTACCTACAGCGCGGCGAATTACGCGAAGCTCAAGGATTTGCATCTGGCTGAAGGTTACGACCAGCTCTGACTCCGCCCCGCTATTGCCCAGGATTATTCATGCATTACCCAACCGTTTTATTCGACCTCGATGGCACCCTGACCGACCCGCGCGAGGGCATCACACGTTCGATCCAGTTTGCCCTGAGCAAACTGGGCATCGATGAGCCTGACCTGACCAAGCTGGAACACTTCATCGGCCCGCCGTTGTTGCAGGCGTTCATGCAGTTTTACGACTTCGATGAGCCCAAGGCCTGGGAGGCGGTGAGTTTTTATCGCGAACGTTTCAAGGTCACCGGCCTCTACGAGAACCGCGTGTTCGACGGCGTCACCCCGCTGCTGGAAACCTTGGGTGGGCAAGGGCGTCAGTTATACATCGCGACGTCCAAGCCATGGGTCTTTGCCCGGGAAATCGCCCGGCACTTTGATTTCGCGAAGCACTTCAAGGTGATCTACGGCAGTGAGCTGGATGGCACGCGGACGAATAAGGTCGAGTTAATTGCGCATTTGATGGCTGAAGAGGGGCTGGATCCTGCCAATACCCTGATGATTGGCGATCGTAAGCATGACCTGATCGGTGCGCGCAGTAATGGGCTGGACTCGGCGGCTGTGGGGTATGGGTTTGGTAGCCACGAAGAGTTGAGTGCAGAAGCACCGACTTATCACTTTGAAACGCTGGATGAGATGCATCGGGCGTTTTTGCAGCGCTAGTTGGATCGCCATCGCGAGCAAGCTCGCGATGAGGCCGCTCAGCCAGCAAAAGCTCCAGATTCTGCCAACGCCTTCAACGCCGCCTTCCGCTCCCCAACCGGCAACACCCCTAGCTTCTCGACCGCCGCATAGAACCTCACCCAATCTCCACCCTCGTGCCGAAACAACGCCGCAAACCCCGGCACCCATTGGTCATACAACCCAAACGGCACCAGCCGGGCATTGTTCATCGGCGCATTAACCCAGGCGTCATAGCGTCTGTCCCCCGCCCATTGGCTGTCACGTAACTGCCGGTATTCGCTGCGCAGTCGCTCGAACTCAGCGGCCTTGCGTTGGCGCATCTGATCCACAGGCAAGGGCAGGGCGTAAAGCGTTTCAAGGCGCGTGCGAGTCTCCAGCACCAATCGGGTGAATTGATCCCGGCGCCGCACCTGGGCGCCGTTGTCCGGTGGCAGGCCTCGGGATGCGCGCCATTGGCGCGTGCCTTCCTGCTCGACAAAGCTGGCGAAAGACTCGTTGAACTCGGTGTCATCCTTCACATAAACACGTTGATGCGCCAGCTCATGGAAAATCAGGGTCGCCAGCCGCTCGTCGCCCCAGCCCATCATTGAGCTGATGATCGGATCGTTGAACCAGCCAAGCGTCGAGTACGCCTCGACACCCCCAATCGAAACGTCCATACCTTGCAGGCGCTGCACGGCGGCCTCGCCTCGGGCGGCGCTCTGGCTGTAGTAGCCGCGATAGGCGACGCAGCCGGCGATCGGGAAGCAATGGTTTTGCGGCTTCAGGGAAAATTCCGGGGTGACGAAGACATTCCAGACCACGAACGGACGGCCTATATCGGCGTACAGGCGATAGCTTTGATTGTCCGGCAGGTGCAGATGCTCACTGGCGAATGTCCGGGCTTTTTGCGATTGGGCCAGGTGCGCACGAAGTTTCTGATCGCGGGATGGATCGGCAATCACCTCGGCAACCGGCTCACGGGCCCGCAGCAATTGCAGCTGGCCACTGGCCAATTGGCCGTAATAGCTGACGCTGGC
The DNA here is from genome assembly GCF_054668435.1 of Pseudomonas sp. S2_B07. Classification (NCBI taxonomy): domain Bacteria; kingdom Pseudomonadati; phylum Pseudomonadota; class Gammaproteobacteria; order Pseudomonadales; family Pseudomonadaceae; genus Pseudomonas; species Pseudomonas sp. S2_B07. The sequence continues at coordinate 3,494,153 of NZ_CP162769.1, read as the reverse complement.
ACAACCGTTGAGCAACAAAAGCAACACACCCGGAAACAAAACGCGCAAAACGCGATCAAGTAACCCAAGGCTTGGAAACGGCCTGATCAAAATAAAATCATCCCTGGAAAGTCTGCCCGCAAGACTATCCCGCCTGACTGGAGCTGCGCTATGCACAAGTTGATGCTGACGGGGGGCCTGTTGTTGCTGACGGGCTGTGCTGGATTCGGATTCCCTCACCACGATCCGGCGCAAGCGTGGATTGACCTGGAATCAAAACAGCAAGACACGGCACTGCAAGCAGTGGAAGTCGATGACAAAGCCTCCGACGACAAGCGCTATTTCCAGGTGCAGCCCGGTAGTCATGAGCTGACGGTGCGCTACCAGTTCGCGGTTCAGCCGACCAACATCGGTCCTGACGCCGAGCCGTTGTGGCGTGACTGCCAGCTGAATGTGAAATTCAGCGACTTCAACGCTGGTGAACGCTATCAGCTGCAAGCGGGGAACATCGGTTTTCGGCCGTGGGCAAAACTCTATAACCAACAGCGAAAAGTGATTGGCCAAGGCACACCGGCAGGCTGCCAACACACCTGATCAGCGTTATGCTGAATGTCCGAATCAGTGGGACATTCATCATGCGCAGGTTGATGCTGTTGCTCGCCGCCAGTGTGATTGCTGGCTGTCAGAGCCCATTGCCGGCGGTTAATCCGCAGATGGCCTGGGTCGACTTTTCTACGCCATTCCCGAACGACAAGTTGTTGATGGCCGAGCGACTGGATAAACAGCGGTTGAACGACGGGCGTTTTTTCCAGGTTACGCCCGGCAGCCACGTCTTGCTCGTTCGATTCGACTTTGAAATCCCCGGTGGTGGCGGGTTGGGGGTCATGGACGGTCCAACGGAACGGCTGTGCTACCTGACCATCAAGTACGATCATTTCGAAGCCGGTCAGCGTTATGTGCTGGTCGGCCAGTCGATCGTGTTTACGCCTGGTGCCCGGTTGTACAACGCCAAGCGCGAGATCGTCGCTGAAGACAGTGAGTCCTATTGCCTGATGTGAGGCGAATCAGCGGTCATTTTTTTGATAGATGATGGCTTTGGTACCGTTGTCACACGTGCCGACAATCATCGCAATGTCGTGCTTCTCGGCTTCTTCCTTCGAGACAATTTCCAGCGTGTAGGAGGGCACGGCGTTTGCCTGAATCTTGATTTCGATCTCGTTCTTGAGTTCTTCACACGATTTCGGCGCTGCAAAGGCCGATGTAGCCAGTGCGCAACAGATAACCGTCAAGGCAAAACGTTTCATGGTTGAAGCTCCTTTGAAGCAGTGCGCAGGGTAATGCGCTTTCACTGCTGTCATTTATTCGACCACATTTTCGCGGGTCAGGTTTTGTCCGAGCGCAAAAAAAGACCGCAACCTGCTTGAGGCTGCGATCTTTTATCCGAGACTGCGGCTCAGCTGAGCAGCGTCGCATCCAGACTGATTTTCGCATTCAACACTTTGGAAACCGGGCAGCCTTCTTTGGCTTTATTGCTCAGTTCCTCAAATTGCGCCTGAGTCGCCCCAGGGATTTTCGCCTTTAGGATCAACTTCACGGCGGTGATCGCAAAACCGCCGTCCACCTGATCCAGGGTGACTTCGGCGTTGGTGTCGATGCTGTCAGCCTTGAGACCGGCATCGCCCAGAATCATTGAAAACGCCATCGAGAAACAGCCCGCGTGTGCGGCACCGATCAACTCTTCCGGATTGGTGCCCTTGCCGCCTTCGAAGCGCGCCTTGAAGCCGTAAGGCGCTTCTCTGAGCACGCCGGTTTCAGTGGAGATCGAGCCGATGCCGGTTTTCAGGTCACCTTCCCAATGAGCCGATGCTTTCTTCGTAATAGCCATATCTGCCTCCTCAAGTTCCCGGCACGAGCGTCGCGCCTTCGTGGTTTTCGGTTGCTAAGGGTTCTGAGGATAGTCGGCGGTGCAAAGTTCACCCGATCGGGTTAATTCCTACCGTTTACGTAGGTTTTTTTGCCTTGGCTATTGAAACTCGGGTATATGCCCTTATTGATGAAACACGCTTATGGATTCGGCAGGTTTTCGTTTACGAGAAAAAACCTGCGACCTCAATTGGAGTAGCAGGTTTATGAAACGACTGTCCGACATCAAGTTCTCGACCCTTGATCTGGTGCCCGTGCGTGAAAACGGCAGCGCGGCCCAGTCGCTGCGCAACTCCCTGGACCTGGCGCAACACGTCGAAAAATTCGGCTACAACCGCTTCTGGGTCGCCGAACACCACAACATGGACGGCATCGCCAGCTCGGCGACGTCGGTGTTGCTGGGTTATCTGGCGGGTGGCACGTCGACCATTCGGGTCGGTTCGGGTGGCGTAATGCTGCCTAACCACGCGCCGTTGGTGATCGCCGAGCAGTTCGGCACTCTGGAAAGTCTGTATCCGGGGCGTATTGACCTGGGCCTGGGCCGCGCGCCCGGTTCCGATCAAATGACTGCCCGCGCGCTGCGCCGCGAACGTTCCGGCAGCGCCGACGATTTCCCGGAAGACGTGGCCGAACTGATGCGTTACCTCGGCCCGCGCACCCCGGACCAGCGGATCATCGCCATGCCCGGCACCGGCACCAATGTCCCGGTCTGGCTGCTGGGCTCCAGTCTGTTCAGTGCACAACTGGCCGGCGAGCGCGGGTTGCCCTACGCCTTCGCCTCCCATTTCGCACCGCGTTTCATGCATGAGGCGATTCGCGTCTACCGCAATCACTTCAAGCCTTCAGCGGTATTGGATAAACCCTACGTGATGCTCGGCGTGCCACTGGTGGCGGCGGATACCGATGAGCAGGCCGATTACCTGGCGACGTCGGTTTATCAGCGGATTCTCGCGTTGATGCGTGGACAGAGTCTGGTGCAACGTCCGCCGGTGAAAACCATGGACGGGTTGTGGTTGCCGCATGAGCGCGAAGCGGTCAGTGATTTCCTCGGATTGGCCATGGTGGGCAGCCCGCAGAAAATCCGCGCCAAGCTGGATGTGCTGGTTGAGCAGACCCAAGCCGACGAGCTGATTTTTACCTGCGATCTGTATGAGCACGCCGACCGTGTCCACTCCTATGAACTGCTGGCACAGGTCATGAAGGGCTGAGATTAAAGCGCCCATAAAAAAGCCGACGCAGTGCGTCGGCTTTTTCATTTAAAGCGCAATCAGGTTACTTCTTGTAGACGATGACCTTGGTGCCCGCTTCGCATTTGCCGACAATTTTCCCGCCGGCAGCGGCACCTTTATCGACGATTTCCAGCGAGTAACCGGCAACGCCCTTGGCATCCAGCTTCGCAGCGATTTCGGCTTTCAGCTCTTCGCACGATTTGCCGCCCGCAAACGCAGTACCCGCAAGGCTCAACAAACCAACTGCCAACATAAATTTCTTCATCGGTCGCATTCCCTGGTCGGATCAATAGGGGCATCCAGCGATTCGCCGGATACACACATGTAGCGCTTTGCCATTCCCTATGGCACTCGGCCAGCGCGCAAGTTCAGAAGACTAGCTCAAACTCAGCTGCTGGCAATCCGGAACCCGACTTTGAGCGTCACCTGAAAGTGCGCCGCCTTGCCGTCTTTGATGTGCCCGCGGGTTTCGGTCACTTCAAACCATTCCATGTACTTGAGGCTTTTGCTGGCTTCGGCCAGTGCGTTATTGATGGCGTCTTCAATGCTGCTGGTGGACGAGCCGACCAGTTCGACTTTTTTGTAGGTGTGATGGTCAGTCATGGCGTTCTCCTCAGGGTGTGAATTACAGCCTAGCAGTGATTTTTCGTCTTACTGGCGTCGGCCAATCTGAAAGGGACGTGCAGATTTACTGCACTTTCTCCAACCCCTGAAGTCCCAACCAACACACGCCACTCAATCAATGCAGGAGAGCCACCATGGCCAACACTTCATTACGTAAAGCCTCATTGCAAAGCATGGAAGCCGAAATCGAGAGTCTGCTGAAATCGTTGGAAAGCCTGAAGGACGATGCGTCGGACGAGTCGCGTAGAACCCTCAAAACCCTGAAAGCCAACGCCGAAAGCGCGCTGAAACATTCCCGTCATCTGCTCAGCGATGCGTACGAAGACGTCAAAGTCAAAACCCGTGAAACCGGGATCGCCACTCGGGACTACGCCCAGGAACACCCTTGGACGACGGCCGGTGTTGCCGTGGGTGCGTTGGGTCTTCTAGCGGCCTACCTGCTGTGCAAACGCGGGAATTAATCCGCTCGGTGCAGTTCGTTCTTGAGCCACTGCGCCAGTTGCCGAGCCCGCCCGTCCGCGGCGCGCTTGGGTAGCCACAATGCCAGTTGCGCCGGGGTTTCACTGAAGCCCCATGGCGCAACCAGGCGACCGGCCTTCACGTCCTCGGCCACCAGTGGCTCCGGCGCAATCGCCACTCCAAGTCCGGCCACAGCGGCTTCCAGCAAGTAATACAAATGCTCAAATCCCTGACCGTACTTCAACGCCTTGGCGTCGAGGCCGCTTTGCTGCGCCCAACTCGGCCACGCTTGGGGTCGTGAGGTGGTGTGAAGCAACGGTTCGTTCAGCAGCGCTGTGGCCGGCGCGCCTTGCAACCTTTCGTAGCCGGCGAATCGCGGGCTCATGACCGGGCCGATCCGCTCACTGGTCAATTCATAGACCTGCATGTCCGCGGGCCATGGCGGCTCCGCAAACACCAGCAATGCATCAAGCCCCGGCCGACGTGGATCGAGATCGCCTTCGCCGGCGGACAGGTGCAGGCGCAGATCTGGCAGGTCTGCATTCAGCCGTCCCAGGCGTGGAATAAACCAGCGTGCGAGCAAACTTCCCGAGCAGCCGAGCACGAAGGGCGCATCGGCGGTGCTTCGCGTCAGCTCCGCACACACCGTGCGTAACCGCTCGAACGCTTCGCCGCTGGCGTCGCGCAATCGAATGCCGGCATCTGTGAGTTTAAGGCCGCGACCGTCCTTGACGAACAGGCTGACCCCGAGGTGTTCTTCGAGCACCTTGAGCTGGCGGCTGACCGCGCCATGGGTGACGTGCAGCTGTTCGGCGGCCTGACTGACGCTGTTCAGACGAGCAGTGGCTTCAAAGGCGCGAAGGGCGTTCAGCGGGGGAAGGTCGTGGCTCATGTGATCTGTGAGTTTTCCTGACAGGTTGCGGCGATCTTATCGGTTTTCAGGTCGGGGCGTCAGGGGTAGAGTTAAGTCCATTGTCATCTCACGCATTCACTGGAGCGACCCATGACCCAGACTAATCTGCGCACCGGCCCCGACGCCAACGGCCTGTTTGGCGCGTTCGGTGGCCGCTACGTCGCCGAAACCCTGATGCCGTTGGTCCTTGACCTGGCCCGCGAATACGAAGCGGCCAAGGAAGATCCGGCATTCAAAGAAGAATTGGCCTACTTCCAGCGTGATTATGTCGGACGTCCAAGCCCTCTTTACTATGCCGAACGCCTGACCGAGTTCTGCGGCGGCGCGAAGATTTACCTCAAGCGCGAAGAGCTGAACCACACTGGCGCGCACAAGATCAACAACTGCATCGGCCAGATCCTGCTGGCGCGGCGCATGGGCAAGAAACGCATCATCGCTGAAACTGGTGCAGGCATGCACGGCGTGGCCACTGCCACCGTGGCCGCGCGTTTTGGCCTGGATTGCGTGATCTACATGGGCACCACCGACATCGAACGTCAGCAAGCCAACGTGTTCCGCATGAAGCTGTTGGGCGCCGAAGTGATCCCGGTAGTATCCGGCACCGGTACGTTGAAAGACGCGATGAACGAAGCCCTGCGTGACTGGGTGACCAACGTCGACAACACCTTCTACCTGATCGGCACCGTGGCCGGTCCGCACCCTTATCCGGCGATGGTTCGCGACTTCCAGGCCGTGATCGGCAAGGAAACCCGTGAACAGCTGCAAGCCCAGGAAGGCCGTCTGCCGGACAGCCTGGTGGCGTGCATCGGCGGCGGTTCCAACGCCATGGGCCTGTTTCACCCGTTCCTTGACGACAAGAGCGTCGAGATCATTGGTGTTGAAGCCGCCGGTTACGGCATCGAAACCGGCAAGCACGCGGCCAGCCTGAATGGCGGCGTACCGGGCGTGCTGCACGGCAACCGTACTTTCCTGTTGCAGGACGACGATGGTCAGATCATCGACGCCCACTCGATTTCCGCCGGCCTCGACTACCCGGGTATCGGCCCGGAACATGCGTGGTTGCATGACATCGGCCGCGTTCAGTACACCTCGGTGACCGACGACGAAGCCCTCGATGCGTTCCACAAATGCTGCCGCCTGGAAGGGATCATTCCTGCACTGGAAAGCGCCCACGCCTTGGCCGAAGTGTTCAAACGCGCACCGACCCTGCCGAAAGATCACCTGATGGTGGTCAACCTGTCCGGCCGTGGCGACAAAGACATGCAAACCGTGATGCACCATATGGAACAATCGACGCAGGAGAAACACTGATGAGCCGCCTGCAAACGCGCTTTGCCGAACTCAAGGAACAGAACCGCGCCGCCCTCGTGACCTTCGTCACCGCCGGCGACCCGAGCTATGACACTTCCCTGGCGATCCTTAAAGGCTTACCCGCGGCGGGCGCTGATGTGATCGAGTTGGGCATGCCCTTCACCGATCCGATGGCCGATGGCCCGGCGATTCAGCTGGCCAACATCCGCGCCTTGGGCGCCAAGCAGAACCTGGCGAAAACCCTGCAAATGGTTCGCGAGTTCCGTGAAGGCAATACCGAGACGCCGCTGGTGTTGATGGGTTACTTCAACCCGATCCACATGTATGGCGTGCCGCGTTTCATTGCCGACGCCAAAGAGGCCGGCGTTGATGGTCTGATCGTGGTCGACTTGCCGCCGGAACATAACGGCGAGTTGTGCGACCCGGCTCAGGCTGCGGGCCTGGACTTCATTCGTCTGACCACGCCGACCACCGATGACGTGCGCCTGCCGACCGTTCTGAACGGCAGCTCCGGCTTTGTTTACTACGTGTCGGTGGCGGGTGTGACCGGCGCGGGCGCGGCGACGCTGGAACACGTTGAAGAGGCGGTTGCCCGTCTGCGTCGCCACACTGATTTGCCGATCAGCATCGGTTTCGGCATTCGGACTCCAGAGCAAGCCGCGTCCATTGCGCGTCTGGCGGACGGTGTTGTGGTGGGCTCGGCATTAATCGATCACATCGCCAATGCTTCAACGCCTGATCAGGCGATTGATGGCGTGTTGAGCCTTTGCGCGGCGCTGGCAGAAGGCGTGCGTAAGGCTCGCGTCAGCTGAAGGTAAAGTTCCTGATACAGAGGAATTAGCGCCACGCGGCACAGACTAAACAGCAAGACCGAGGGCTTCAGGACTACGTTCTGAAGCCCTTTTTGCTGTAGGTGCCGTGAGGAAAGACCCGATGAAAATGCCGAAACGTCTGATTGCCAGCCTGGGCGTGCTGATGCTGAGCGCGACCCCGTTGCTGCACGCGAACGCCGATCAGCGCGACAATCACGACCACGGCGGCCCGCAACAGGGTCAGTACGATAACCATGGCGACAATCATGGTGATGATCACCGCGATCATCAGGACAACCATCGCGGTGGCCCTCCGCCGCGCGACTTCGGTCCGGTGCGTCAGACGATCCACGAACACCACGAGTATTTCGTGCGCGGTGCGCCGCCACCTCCAGGCATTCATCTGGAGCGCGGCCGGCCATTGCCTCACGGCTATTACGGTGAGCGTCTGGACAATCGAGCGCTGGGTCGCCTGCCGTATTACCCGGGGTACGAATGGCGCCGGGCAGGGGGCGACATTGTGCTGATCGCCGTTGGCACCGGGATTGTGTACGAAGTTCTGGAAGGGGTGCTTTGATCTAACGTGCAAAAAAAGGGCTTCGCGGATTTTCCACGAAGCCCTTTTTCTTATGGCAGTTCCAACCCGCCGGCTGCTTTGTGCAGCTTGCGTAGATGTTCGCCAACCTGCTTCAGGTTGGCTTCATTGGCGGCCATTTCCGCTGCACGATCCGGTTCGAGCAGTGCGCGCACTTCCTTGTCCAGATCGCCCGTCAGCGTCAGTAATTGCTTTTGGCGCAGGCTGCTTTCCGATTCCAGGCGTTGCCATTCACTCGGTTGGGGCAACCCGTAACCGCCGCTGCCAAGCAGTTCAGCCGGGCGACTGAGGTAGCCGCTATTGGCGAGGAGCTGTTGCAAGGTCGCATTGGCCTTGTCCATGCCGCCGTTTTCCAGATTTCGCGCGCCGAGGTAGCGTTGCTTCACTTCGTCCTGGGCCAGCAGCAATTGTTGGCGGAAGGCAGCTTGTTCCAGCAACAGCAATGCCGCGCTGGTGCGCAGGTCCGCCTGCTCGAACCATTGCCGGCGCTCGACCGCTTTCAATGCCAGCCAGTCCTCGACTTTGTCCTGCTTGATCGGCAAGCGCTTTTTCAGGACGTCAAACATGGCTTGATAGCGGTCACGGAAGGAGTCGAAGCGATAGCCCAGTCGTAGCGCTTCGCGTGGATCGTCCAGCACGCTGGTGTCGGCCAGCCCTCGGCCTTTCAGCACCGCCAGCAAGCCGTTGGGCATGATGTTATCGAGCCCGACCAGTTTTGGGTTGTTGGTGCCGCCTCGCAGCAGTTTCAGCTCTTCCACCGCGCAATTGTTGGAGAGGAAGAAGTAGTTGCCGTCGTAACTCCAGTGCATCTCGGCGGCACGTTCCACCACATCTTCGATCTCGTTGCGCGACAGGTTCAGCGGCACCGAAGCCAGGCTGCGCAGTTCGGTCTTGGTGTACTCGTCGATAACCTGGGCGAGCGGCAGGACAAACAGGCGCGACGGGTATTTGCCGACCAGTCCGTCCCAACTCGAGAGCTGCACATCACCAACGAAGGCGCGGTAGGACAAGACCAGATGCTGGTCCAGATCGAGACGGCAGTCGGGGCCTCGTGGTCGTCCCGGCGCACAGATCACCAGCCGCAACATGCTGTGACCCCAGCGACTGACCCAGTTCTGATTGGCTTCGGCCAGCAAGTAGTCGACGGCATAGACCCGTTCCGGATCAACCTGCCCGAGGGGTGTTTTGGCAAAGTCATTGCCGGCGTTGAGGAAGGCGAAGGTTTTGGCGCAGGTGTCTTTCGCCGCCGGCGCCCAGCCGAAGTGTTCCTGGTAGTAGCGGTACAGCGCCGGACGACGGCAGGCGTAGCTCGGGTCGAGGAGGAAATACTCCATGTTGACCGCAACGAACTCTTTGGGGCTGTCCGTTTCGTAAATGTCCGGGCTGCGCGCTATCTGCCGGTTGTGCTGTTCACGTTCACCGCGACGGCCGACGTATTGTTGCCAGCCAGCGAGGTCGAGCAGGCGCGGATCGTCGCTGAGGGTGAAGCGCCGATCATTCTGGCCACGGCACTGATCGGGAATTCCCACCAGTCCGGCGCTGTTGCTACGTCGGGTGCAGTGTTGAATCAGTTTGCGCTCGGCATCTGGCCAAAGGCGCGAACGGTCATAGATGTGAGTCAGTTCGTGCAGCACCGTGGCGAGCATTTCGCGGCGGACGGTGCCGTGGGGGCGATTGGTTTTGCGGGTCGCGGCGCTGCCGTCGGTGAGGCTGGCGAGCAGGTTGCGATTCAAGTCGAGTTCGGACACCAGCGTCGCCTGGCCGTAGGCGTTGCTCGGCATGTCGTCGGTCCAGCCGACATCGATACGCCGGTCCAGTTGCTCGATGAACCGTGGCGGCAGCGCCTGCATGGCTTCATCGAGCAATGCCTGGCTGGCTTGCTGTTGTGCGGGGCTGAGGCCTTCAGTCTTGAGCTGTAATTGCAGGCTGGCGTGGGCCGTGCTGCCGATTAGCATCATGACCCCGGCCAGCAGCCAGGCGGCTGACGGCCTCACAGTGCGAGGATGGCTTCGGCGAGTACCTGGTCACTGGCATCCCGGGCTTCCGGCACGCGAATGCGTAGGGTATTGAAGGCCGCTTCGAGGTGCGCGCCGCGGATATCGCCATCGCTGGCGACGAAACTGGCGGCGTCATCGTGGGCTTCGCGAATGATCTTCGAGTCACGGATGGAGGTGGTGGTGTCCGAGGTGAAATCAAGCGTGCGCTGAGTGGCACGAATGAGCATGTTACTGGTGGCAACCAGGGTATGGGCCTGGGCCACGTCAGCCAACAACAGCAGGCCAAGGGTGGCGGCAATCAGCGGGTTACGCATGGAACAACTCCGGAGAAACAAGGATAACTATTGGACGAGAATTGCTTGTGCCAGTTCAAGGTCGCTTGCATGAAGTTTTGGCCGGGAATGGCGCAGGTAAATCAGGGCCGATTCCAGCTGTGCTCCGCGCAATTGGCCGTCACTGGCGATGAAGGCCGCGGCATCATCGTGCGCGGCGAGCAGCAGTTTACGGTCGAAGGGCGCGGAGGTCACCAGACTGGAGCCATAACCACTGGCGACAGTGCCTTGTGTAGAAAGATTGAAGGCATCGAAAGCGTGTGCCAAGCCCGACCAGCAGGCCACAAGCAATAGGGGTGTGAACAGCAACCTTGAATGAAAATGCATGAGACTCGTTAGCTGAAAGCGAGTCCCAAGGCTAGCGCAACACCCGGGCTAGAGCCAGCGCCGAAACATAGGGACACGTTGGGCGTGTCCCGCGTCAGGAGTGTCGCTTAGATGGTCAGGATGGCTTGTGCCAGTTGTGCATCGGATGCGTTCAGCTGTGGCGACTGGTGGCGAATGTAATCGAGTGCACTTTCCAGTTTTACGCCACGGATGGCGCCTTCGCTGGCGACGAAGCTGGCGGCATCATCGCGAGCTTCACGCACAATCTTGTTGTCCTTGAACGAAGATGAAACGACGTCGGTGGTTGCATCGGATGTGGCCTTTAACGCTCTGACGACAGAGTCAGTGGTCACGATAAAGCTGGAGGCGTGAGCATTGGCAGCCACGGCAAGCAGGGCTGCGACACTGAGAAAGCGAAGACGGGACATGGTGTAACTCCTTTGTAAAACCGATTGAGAGGTGGCGAGGTATCTGCGGGATCAGACGTCTGTCCTACAGCGCTCGCCACGTTCTGATCGAATATTAGGCGCTTTTATCCATTCAAACAGCCCCGTCTGTACTGGCAGAACATTAGCGCCAGAACGGTTTATCCAGTTCGTTGAGGCGGTCGGCGTGGCTGATGCCCAGGTCAGACAATTGCTGCGCGTCGAGTCGCCCCAACAAGCGCCGGGTTCTGGCCCGTTCCAGGCAACGGGAGAGCGCTGTCCACGCATGTTGAAGTGTGGTGAAACGAGGTTTCGATTGCGGCGCAAGAGCGGAAACATCTTGTAAGTTATTCATGGCGCGATCCTTGTGCTTGGAATGAGATTCCATGGTGATCCCCTCTGTTCTTGCGAAACAGGCACACCGCGCTGAAATTGTACTTGTACAATGTCAGTTATTAACTAACTGTACTGGTTTTATAGAGCTCTCTTTGTTTTTCGGATTTCACGGACCCAAAACGACAAAGCCCGTCGTGGTTTCCCACGACGGGCTTTGTTTTTTCAATCTGGGATGCTGGCAGTGGACCCGATGGGTCAGGGCCAGCGACGCTAAGTTAGCGCCAGAACGGCTTGCTCAGCTCTTCGTAGCGTTGTGCTTCGCTAATCCCGGCGTCAGCCAGCAGACGCGAATCCAGGCGAGCCAGTTGGTGGCGGCTGGAGATGCGGCGCTGCCACAGCATCAGGTTGGCGATAACGCGCAGAGGCATGGAAGCCTGGGTTTTTGCAGCAGTGTCTTCGAAGAACAGGTCGGAACTGAGTGTACGTTCCATGATTGACATCCTTCCGCTTGTGGCGGGATTAGGTAGTGGTTTAACTGGTGCCCATGATCCTCTCGTTTGCCTAGTCTCTGTAGATACAGTTCACCTGTATTGTGAGGGACCAGTTAACTGTTAATAGTGGGTGTACTGGTCGAAATTGAGGCAACTGTACCTGTCCGCACCGATATCGTGCATTTTTGCTCGTTTGGTCTGAAAAGGTAGGTATTTACGGTAGGAAATGACCAGTACAGCAGTACAGTTTTAAACAGATTTTTCGTTGGCAACGGCAGGCTGACGAAATTGTGTTTGCGTCAGCCTCCATCTGTACCAATTACGCCCTGAGCATGCGCCCGGTTTCTTCCAGGTTGATGTGCCAGCTCAGTGCGTCACGCAGGATATGTGGCGTATGCCCGCCAATCGCGCAAGCGGCGGTGAAGTAGTCGTCCAGGGCCTGGCGATAGTCCGGGTGCACGCAGTTGTCGATGATGACTCGCGCCCGTTCCCGGGGTGCCAGTCCACGCAAGTCGGCGAGGCCGATCTCGGTAACGAGGATGTCGACGTCATGTTCCGTGTGGTCAACGTGGCTGACCATCGGCACGACACTGGAGATCGCGCCGCCCTTGGCGATCGATTTGGTGACGAAGACGGACAAATGCGCATTGCGCGCGAAGTCGCCCGAGCCGCCAATGCCGTTCATCATCCGTGTGCCGCAGACGTGGGTGGAGTTGACGTTGCCGTACAGGTCGAACTCCAGCGCCGTGTTGACGCCGATGATACCCAGTCGGCGCACGACTTCAGGGTGGTTGGAGATTTCCTGTGGGCGCAGGACCAGTTTGTCCTTGTAGCGCTCGAGGTTGCCAAACACGTCAGCGTTGCGACGACTCGACAAGGTAATCGAGCTGCCGGATGCGAAGCTCAGTTTGCCGGCGTCGATCAGGTCGAAGGTCGAATCCTGCAGCACCTCGGAGTACATGGTCAGGTCTTCGAACGGCGAATCAATCAGGCCGCACATCACCGAGTTGGCAATGGTGCCGATGCCGGCCTGCAGCGGGCCGAGCTTGGTGGTCATGCGCCCGGCGGCCACCTCTTGCTTGAAGAAGTTGATCAGGTGGTCCGCGATGGCTTGGGTATCGGCGTCGGGTGGCAATACGGTGGACGGCGAGTCCGGCTGATTGGTGATCACGATCGCGACGATTTTCTCCGGCGGGATCGGGATGGCGGTGCTGCCAATACGGTCATCAACTTTCACCAGCGGAATCGGCGTGCGGGTCGGGCGATAAGTCGGGATATAGATGTCGTGCAGGCCTTCGAGATTCGGGTTGTGCGCCATGTTGATCTCGACGATCACGTGTTTGGCGAAAATCGCGAAGCTGGCTGAGTTGCCAACCGACGTGGTCGGCACGATATGGCCGTGCTCGGTGATTGCCACCGCTTCAATCACCGCGATGTCCGGCAGCTTGAGTTGCTGGTTGCGCAGTTGCTCCACGGTTTCCGAGAGGTGCTGGTCGATGAACATCACCTCGCCCGCATTAATAGCCTTGCGCAGGGTGCTGTCGACCTGGAACGGCATGCGTCGCGACAGTACGCCGGCTTCGGTGAGCTGTTTATCGAGGTCGTTGCCCAGGCTGGCGCCGGTCATCAGGGTGATTTTCAGCGGCGAGACCTTGGCGCGCTCGGCCAATGCCTGGGGGACGGCTTTGGCTTCGCCGGCGCGGGTGAAGCCACTCATGCCGACGGTCATGCCGTCTTCAATCAGAGCAGCGGCGTCGGCGGCGCTCATCACTTTATCCAACAAGGAAGGCAGGCGAATACGGTCACGGTACATGGATTGTTATCTCGGGCAACGGGAAGCAGGATGCGCAGTCTAGTGAATTACACCGGCTCCTGTCCCGCTACCAAGGTCGCAAACGAGGCGTCTATTTCGGGCCTTTTGAGCAAAACACCATTACCGGATCGGTAACAAAAGCGTAGTTTTGTTGGACGATTTGCGCAAACAAAAACGCCCCGACGAGTCGGGGCGTTCTGTGTGCCGATGAGGGTTACTCGACGGCTTTGACCATGTCTTCGATGACTTTCTTGGCGTCGCCAAAAACCATCATGGTCTTGTCCAGGTAAAACAGTTCGTTGTCCAGACCGGCATAGCCGCTGGCCATCGAGCGCTTGTTGACGATGATGGTCTTGGCCTTGAACGCTTCCAGGATCGGCATGCCGGCAATCGGCGATTTCGGATCGTTCTTCGCGGCCGGGTTGACCACGTCGTTGGCGCCCAGCACCAGCACCACGTCGGCCTGACCGAACTCGGAGTTGATGTCTTCCATCTCGAACACCTGGTCGTAAGGCACTTCGGCCTCGGCCAGCAATACGTTCATGTGGCCAGGCATCCGACCGGCAACCGGGTGGATCGCGTACTTCACGGTCACGCCACGATGGGTCAGCTTCTCGGTCAGTTCTTTCAGCGCGTGTTGCGCCCGTGCCACCGCCAGGCCGTAGCCGGGAACGATGATCACGGTGTCGGCGTTGGTCAGCAGGAACGTCGCGTCGTCAGCCGAGCCGGATTTCACCGGGCGGGCTTCCTTGGCGCCGGCCGGACCCGCATCGGCTGTGTTGCCGAAGCCGCCAAGCAGCACATTAAAGAACGAACGGTTCATCGCCTTGCACATGATGTACGAGAGGATCGCACCGCTGGAGCCCACCAGCGAACCGGCGATGATCAGCATCGAGTTGTTCAGCGAGAAGCCGATACCCGCCGCCGCCCAGCCGGAGTAGCTGTTGAGCATCGACACGACGACCGGCATGTCCGCGCCGCCAATCGGGATGATGATCAGCACGCCAAGCACGAAGGCCAGGGCCAGCATCAAGGCGAAGGCACTCAGATTGCCCGTCAGCATGAAGGTCACGCCGAGGCCCAGCGTTGCCAGGCCCAACAGCAGGTTCAGCTTGTGCTGGCCGCCGAACTGTACCGGTGCGCCCTGGAACAGGCGGAACTTGTACTTGCCCGACAGCTTGCCGAAAGCGATCACCGAACCGGAGAAGGTGATTGCACCGATGGCTGCGCCGAGGAACAGCTCCAGACGGTTACCCGCCGGAATGGCGTCGCCCAGTTGCTTGACGATGCCCAGGGACTGCGGCTCAACAACCGCAGCAATGGCGATGAACACGGCGGCCATACCAATCATGCTATGCATGAAGGCGACCAGTTCCGGCATCTTGGTCATCTCGACGCGCTTGGCCATGATCGAGCCGGCGGTGCCGCCGACCAGCAGGCCGACGATGACGTAACCGATACCGGCAGTGGCCAGCTCGGCGCCCAGCTTGTAGATGAGGCCAACGGTGGTGAGGATCGCCAACGCCATGCCGAGCATGCCGTACACATTGCCGCGCCGGGACGTGGTTGGGTGCGACAGGCCTTTAAGGGCCTGGATGAAGCAGATCGACGCGATCAAGTAGAGCGTCGTGACAAGGTTCATGCTCATTACTTGGGCGCCTCTTCTTTTACGACTTTCGGGGCTTTTTTCTTGAACATCTCAAGCATCCTGCGGGTTACCAGGAAGCCACCAAACACGTTCACCGCCGCCAGGGCCACCGCGAGGGTCCCCATGGTTTTGCCCAGGGGCGTGACGGTCAGCGCCGCCGCCAGCATGGCGCCGACGATAACGATGGCCGAGATGGCGTTGGTCACGGCCATCAATGGCGTGTGCAGTGCAGGTGTAACGTTCCAGACCACGTGATAACCGACATAAATCGCCAGCACGAAGATGATCAGGTTGTAGATACCGGGGGAGATAAGCTCTTCCATCGTCTGAATCCCTGCTTAGGCGTTTTTGCGGATGACTTGGCCGTCGCGGCACATCAGGCACGCGGCGACGATATCGTCTTCGAGGTTCACTTCGAACTGGCCGTCTTTGTTGAAGACCAGCTTCAGGAAGTCCAGCAGGTTGCGTGCATACAGCGCCGAAGCGTCTGCCGCCACTGCACCGGCCAGATTGGTCGGGCCGCAAATGGTCACGCCATTCTCGACTACGACCTGATCCGCCACGGTCAGTGGGCAGTTGCCGCCCTGAGCCGCCGCGAGGTCGATGACCACTGAGCCCGGCTTCATCTGCGCCACGGTTTCCGCGCTCAACAGCGTCGGGGCCTTGCGGCCGGGAATCAGTGCGGTGGTGATGACGATGTCAGCCTGCTTGGCGCGTTCATGCACGGCCAGGGCCTGACGTTGCATCCAACTGGCGGGCATTGGCCGCGCGTAACCGCCGACACCGACGGCGCATTCGCGCTCTTCATCGGTTTCGTACGGCACGTCGACGAACTTCGCACCCAGGGATTCGATTTGTTCCTTCACCGCCGGACGTACGTCCGAGGCCTCGATCACCGCGCCCAGACGCTTGGCAGTCGCAATCGCCTGCAAGCCGGCCACGCCCGCGCCGAGAATCAGCACGCGCGCCGCTTTCACGGTGCCCGCAGCGGTCATCAGCATCGGCATGAAGCGCGGATAGTGATGAGCGGCCAACAACACGGCTTTATAGCCGGCGATGTTCGCTTGCGAGGACAGCACATCCAGGCTCTGCGCACGGGAGGTGCGTGGCGCGGCCTCCAGGGCGAAGGCGGTGATGCCGCGGTCGGCCAGCTTGGCGATGGTTTCATTGCTGAACGGATTGAGCATGCCCACGACAACGGTGCCGCTTTTAATCTGCGCCAGTTCGCTGTCGCTGGGAGCGACCACCTTGAGAATCAGCTCGGCACCAAACGCATCGTTGGCGCTGCCAATCGTTGCGCCTGCCGCTTCATAAGCACTGTCGACAACGCTGGCATTAATGCCGGCGCTGCTTTGCACAGTGACTTTATGACCCTGGCCGATCAGCTTCTTGATGGTTTCCGGGGTTGCAGCAACCCGTGTTTCACCCGTCTGGGTTTCGAGAGGAACACCAATGTGCACGTCAAATCTCCTGCGTGATCTTATTGAGTAAACCCAGGCACTTCGGATGGTGCGGCTGGGGCGGCCGATCAGCACGATCCCGCCGAATCAGGGCGGGGCGCGGCATTTTGCAGGCGAACTTTGTGCCCTTCAAGGGATTATGACGGGTGACGGAAAATTAACTACAAGTCACCCCGTGACCGAATGTCGCAACTAACTGGCTCAAGCCCTTGCAGGCCGTGACTTGTAAGGGACTTTGTTGAAAATTGACAAATTACATATCTTTACTGTGAATAAGGCGTCATTGCCCGCCGATAGCGGCGCAAAGCCACGTCATCAGGCGCTTGTGGGACGTTTGTGCTGCTTGTCCACACAGTCTGTGTATATGCGACATATAGTTATATCTGTAGGGCTTTTATTATGCTGACTACGGGGTCAGCTAATTGGCTGAACCCTTTAACCCTCTAGGTTGTAGCTGTGCGCCTGATTGAGCAGCCAGTCGCGAAATGCCTTTAAGGACGCCGATTCCACCTTTCGCTCGGGAATCATCAGGTAATAAGCCTTGATGCTCGACAGTGCCTGCGGGTTGGCAATCACCAGGCGCTTCTCGGCCAATTCACGCTGAATCAGGAACGGTGGAATCAGCGCGATGCCCATGTCATGCATGGCCGCTTGGGCAAGCATGGAGAATAGCTCGTAGCGCGGTCCTGTCATGTCCCGTGGGATATTGAGGTGCTGCGAGTTGAACCACTGACGCCATGCATAAGGGCGGGTGGTCTGCTGCAGAAGGGGGAGTTCGGCGATCTCAGCGGATGTCAGATTTGTCTTCTTGCCCAATAGGGCAGGGCTGCACACTGGCATCGGATTTTCGCCCATCAACCTGTGGGATTCGGTACCGGACCAGTCGGCGTCACCGAAGTAGATCGCTGCGTCGAAGTCAGTGTCGGCAAACAGAAAGGGCCGGGTACGGTTTGTAAGGTTAACCGTCACTTCTGGATGCTTCTGCTGGAAGTCCTTGAGTCGTGGCAGCAGCCACTGGGTGCCAAAGGTCGGAACCACTGCCAGTTCGATCACGTTGGCGCCCTGTTGCCCCATCACCGACAACGTGTCCCGCTCCACCGCATCGAGTTGCGTGGCGACGCGACGGCTGTAGGAAAGTCCGGCTTCTGTCAGCTTCACACCACGCCGCGAGCGTCGGAACAGTTCGACGCCAAGGAATTCCTCCAGGCTGGCAATCTGTCGGCAAATGGCACCCTGGGTCAGCGAAAGCTCCTGGGCAGCCTTGGTGAAGCTTTCGTGGCGTGCAGCCGCTTCAAAACTGATCAGGGCCGTTGTGCTGGGGATTTTCCTGCGCATGTACGTCAACCTCACTAATCCATCGCATAAAGGCTATTTTGCGATGTTACGGAGTGAGAAATTAGCACAACAGTATGCAAAATCCTCGTTTGCCGTAACGCCGAACCCGGCCTAGGATCAGTCCACGCAATTTGACCCGATTCGAGAGGACACACTCATGGGCGGTAAAGCTAGCTTCAACTGGATCGATCCTCTGCTGCTGGATCAACAGCTCACTGAAGAAGAACGCATGATTCGCGACACTGCCGAGCAATTCGCTCAGCAGAAGCTCGCACCGCGCGTTCTCGAAGCTTTCCGTCATGAGAAGACTGATCCGGCGATCTTCCGTGAAATGGGCGAAGTCGGCCTGTTGGGCGCGACCATCCCTGAGCAGTACGGCGGCAGCGGCCTCAATTATGTCAGCTACGGTCTGATCGCTCGTGAAGTCGAGCGAGTCGATTCCGGCTATCGCTCGATGATGAGCGTGCAGTCCTCGCTGGTGATGGTGCCGATCAATGAATTCGGCACTGAAGCCCAGAAGCAGAAGTACCTGCCGAAACTGGCTACCGGTGAATGGATTGGCTGCTTTGGTCTGACCGAGCCTAACCACGGCTCCGACCCGGGCGCGATGATTACTCGTGCACGCAAAGTGGAAGGCGGATACAGCCTGACCGGCAGCAAGATGTGGATCACCAACAGCCCGATCGCTGATGTGTTCGTGGTCTGGGCCAAGGATGACGCCGGCGACATCCGTGGTTTCGTTCTGGAGAAGGGCTGGAAAGGCCTGAGCACTCCGGCGATTCACGGCAAGGTTGGCTTGCGCGCGTCCATCACTGGCGAAATCGTCATGGACAACGTGTTTGTTCCTGAAGAGAACATCTTCCCGGACGTCCGCGGTTTGAAGGGGCCGTTTACCTGCCTCAACTCCGCACGCTATGGCATTTCCTGGGGCGCGCTGGGGGCTGCCGAGTTCTGCTGGCACACCGCTCGCCAATACACCCTGGATCGTCAGCAATTCGGTCGTCCATTGGCTGCCACTCAGTTGATCCAGAAGAAACTCGCTGACATGCAGACCGAAATCACCATGGCGCTGCAAGGCTGCCTGCGTCTGGGGCGTATGAAGGACGAAGGCACTGCGGCGGTCGAGATCACTTCGATGATGAAGCGCAACTCCTGCGGCAAGTCCCTGGACATCGCTCGTATGGCGCGCGACATGCTGGGCGGCAACGGCATCTCCGATGAGTTCGGTGTCGCGCGCCATCTGGTCAACCTGGAAGTGGTGAATACCTATGAAGGTACGCATGACGTCCACGCACTGATTCTCGGTCGCGCGCAAACCGGCATCCAGGCGTTCTATTAATAGGAGAACGTCCATGGGCGCGCTTTCGCATCTGCGGGTACTGGATTTATCGCGGGTACTGGCTGGGCCTTGGTCCGGGCAGATCCTGGCTGACCTTGGCGCTGAGGTGATCAAGGTCGAGCGCCCGGGCAATGGCGATGACACGCGCGCTTGGGGGCCTCCTTTTCTAAAAGACGCCTATGGCGAGAACACCAGCGAGGCCGCCTATTACTTGTCGGCCAATCGTAACAAGCAATCGGTCACCATCGACTTCACGCGTCCGGAAGGTCAGAAGTTGGTGCGTGATTTGGCCGCCAAATCGGACATCCTGATCGAGAACTTCAAGGTCGGTGGGTTGGCGGCTTATGGGCTGGACTATGCGTCGCTTAAAGCCATCAATCCGAATCTGATCTATTGCTCGATTACCGGGTTTGGTCAGACCGGTCCTTACGCCAAGCGTGCCGGTTATGACTTCATGATCCAGGGGCTTGGCGGCCTGATGAGCCTCACGGGGCGGCCGGAAGGGGATGAGGGCGCCGGCCCGGTGAAGGTCGGTGTGGCGCTGACAGACATTTTGACCGGGCTCTATTCGACGGTGGCGATTCTGGCAGCACTTGCGCATCGGGATCACGACGGCGGCGGTCAGCACATCGACATGGCGTTGCTGGATGTTCAGGTCGCCTGTCTGGCTAACCAGGCGATGAACTACCTGACGACGGGCAATGCGCCCAAGCGCTTGGGTAACGCGCACCCGAACATCGTGCCTTATCAGGATTTTCCTACGGCGGACGGCGACTTCATCCTTACCGTTGGGAACGATGGTCAGTTCCGCAAGTTTGCTGAAGTGGCCGGGCAACCGCAGTGGGCGGATGACCCACGCTTTGCGACTAATAAGCTGCGAGTGGCGAACAGGGCTGTGTTGATTCCGCTGATCCGCCAAGCGACAGTCTTTAAGACCACTGCTGAATGGGTCTTACAGCTCGAGCAGGCTGGGGTGCCCTGCGGCCCGATCAATGACCTGGCGCAGATGTTTGCGGATCCTCAGGTCAAGGCGCGTGGGTTGGCGATTGAAATGCCCCATGCGTTGGCAGGGATGGTGCCGCAGGTGGCGAGCCCTATTCGTCTGTCCGAGACCCCGGTGGAATACCGCAATGCTCCTCCATTGCTGGGGGAGCATACGGAGGAGGTTCTGCAGCGAGTGTTGGGTCTCGGGGCTGATGCCGTGGCTGCTTTCAAAGAGGTTGGGGTGCTCTGAGGGCTTCCTCTATATAGAAGGGAGCAGTTTCCCCTTCTATATAGAGAGGAATCGGGTGGTTTTGCACCGTTCGGCAAGTTATTGATGGATAAGCCAAATCATTGCTTGACGGCAGATTCTGGATGTCTATAATTCGCCCCACTTCCGGCGCAGTCGAAACGGAAAACTCCTTGGTAAACAAAGAGTTACGCAGTTTTCGGCAGCAAGCGGCTTCAGGTCATCGAAGCGCGAAAGGAGTTGAAAAAGAGGTGTTGACAGCAGCGTGTAACGCTGTAGAATTCGCCTCCCGCTACCGAGTGATCGGAAGCGCAAGTGGTTGAAGTTGTTAGAGATTTCCAAGCGAAACTTTGAAAACTTCTGAAAATAACCGCTTGACAGCAACAGAGGCTGCTGTAGAATGCGCGCCTCGGTTGAGACGAAAGATCTTAACCAACCGCTCTTTAACAACTGAATCAAGCAATTCGTGTGGGTGCTTGTGGAGTCAGACTGATAGTCAACAAGATTATCAGCATCACAAGTTACTCCGCGAGAAATCAAAGATGTAACCAACGATTGCTGAGCCAAGTTTAGGGTTTCTTAAAAACCCAAAGATGTTTGAACTGAAGAGTTTGATCATGGCTCAGATTGAACGCTGGCGGCAGGCCTAACACATGCAAGTCGAGCGGTAGAGAGAAGCTTGCTTCTCTTGAGAGCGGCGGACGGGTGAGTAATGCCTAGGAATCTGCCTGGTAGTGGGGGATAACGCTCGGAAACGGACGCTAATACCGCATACGTCCTACGGGAGAAAGCAGGGGACCTTCGGGCCTTGCGCTATCAGATGAGCCTAGGTCGGATTAGCTAGTTGGTGAGGTAATGGCTCACCAAGGCGACGATCCGTAACTGGTCTGAGAGGATGATCAGTCACACTGGAACTGAGACACGGTCCAGACTCCTACGGGAGGCAGCAGTGGGGAATATTGGACAATGGGCGAAAGCCTGATCCAGCCATGCCGCGTGTGTGAAGAAGGTCTTCGGATTGTAAAGCACTTTAAGTTGGGAGGAAGGGTTGTAACCTAATACGTTGCAATCTTG
>NZ_CP162769.1:0-3470000 GCF_054668435.1 Pseudomonas sp. S2_B07 | reverse complement strand
GGGGTAGAGCACTGTTTCGGCTAGGGGGTCATCCCGACTTACCAAACCGATGCAAACTCCGAATACCTACAAGTGCCGAGCATGGGAGACACACGGCGGGTGCTAACGTCCGTCGTGAAAAGGGAAACAACCCAGACCGTCAGCTAAGGTCCCAAAGTTATGGTTAAGTGGGAAACGATGTGGGAAGGCTTAGACAGCTAGGAGGTTGGCTTAGAAGCAGCCACCCTTTAAAGAAAGCGTAATAGCTCACTAGTCGAGTCGGCCTGCGCGGAAGATGTAACGGGGCTCAAACCATACACCGAAGCTACGGGTATCACTTAGGTGATGCGGTAGAGGAGCGTTCTGTAAGCCTGTGAAGGTGAGTTGAGAAGCTTGCTGGAGGTATCAGAAGTGCGAATGCTGACATGAGTAACGACAATGGGTGTGAAAAACACCCACGCCGAAAGACCAAGGTTTCCTGCGCAACGTTAATCGACGCAGGGTTAGTCGGTCCCTAAGGCGAGGCTGAAAAGCGTAGTCGATGGAAAACAGGTTAATATTCCTGTACTTCTGGTTATTGCGATGGAGGGACGGAGAAGGCTAGGCCAGCTTGGCGTTGGTTGTCCAAGTTTAAGGTGGTAGGCTGGAATCTTAGGTAAATCCGGGATTCTAAGGCCGAGAGCTGATGACGAGTGTTCTTTTAGAACACGAAGTGGTTGATGCCATGCTTCCAAGAAAAGCTTCTAAGCTTCAGGTAACCAGGAACCGTACCCCAAACCGACACAGGTGGTTGGGTAGAGAATACCAAGGCGCTTGAGAGAACTCGGGTGAAGGAACTAGGCAAAATGGCACCGTAACTTCGGGAGAAGGTGCGCCGGTGAGGGTGAAGCATTTACTGCGTAAGCCCATGCCGGTCGAAGATACCAGGCCGCTGCGACTGTTTATTAAAAACACAGCACTCTGCAAACACGAAAGTGGACGTATAGGGTGTGACGCCTGCCCGGTGCCGGAAGGTTAATTGATGGGGTTAGCTAACGCGAAGCTCTTGATCGAAGCCCCGGTAAACGGCGGCCGTAACTATAACGGTCCTAAGGTAGCGAAATTCCTTGTCGGGTAAGTTCCGACCTGCACGAATGGCGTAACGATGGCGGCGCTGTCTCCACCCGAGACTCAGTGAAATTGAAATCGCTGTGAAGATGCAGTGTATCCGCGGCTAGACGGAAAGACCCCGTGAACCTTTACTATAGCTTTGCACTGGACTTTGAATTTGCTTGTGTAGGATAGGTGGGAGGCTTTGAAGCGTGGACGCCAGTTCGCGTGGAGCCAACCTTGAAATACCACCCTGGCAACTTTGAGGTTCTAACTCAGGTCCGTTATCCGGATCGAGGACAGTGTATGGTGGGTAGTTTGACTGGGGCGGTCTCCTCCTAAAGAGTAACGGAGGAGTACGAAGGTGCGCTCAGACCGGTCGGAAATCGGTCGTAGAGTATAAAGGCAAAAGCGCGCTTGACTGCGAGACAGACACGTCGAGCAGGTACGAAAGTAGGTCTTAGTGATCCGGTGGTTCTGTATGGAAGGGCCATCGCTCAACGGATAAAAGGTACTCCGGGGATAACAGGCTGATACCGCCCAAGAGTTCATATCGACGGCGGTGTTTGGCACCTCGATGTCGGCTCATCACATCCTGGGGCTGAAGCCGGTCCCAAGGGTATGGCTGTTCGCCATTTAAAGTGGTACGCGAGCTGGGTTTAGAACGTCGTGAGACAGTTCGGTCCCTATCTGCCGTGGACGTTTGAGATTTGAGAGGGGCTGCTCCTAGTACGAGAGGACCGGAGTGGACGAACCTCTGGTGTTCCGGTTGTCACGCCAGTGGCATTGCCGGGTAGCTATGTTCGGAATAGATAACCGCTGAAAGCATCTAAGCGGGAAACTAGCCTCAAGATGAGATCTCACTGGGACCTTGAGTCCCCTGAAGGGCCGTCGAAGACTACGACGTTGATAGGTTGGGTGTGTAAGCGCTGTGAGGCGTTGAGCTAACCAATACTAATTGCCCGTGAGGCTTGACCATATAACACCCAAGCAATTTGCGTCGAAAGGCCAGATTGCGGTGTGTGAAGACGATACAAAGTCGAAAATTCGAAACGAAACACACAAATCTATTACATACCCATTCGCTGGAGCGTGAACCGAAAGGTAAACGACCTGGCTACCGAATTTCTTGACGACCATAGAGCATTGGAACCACCTGATCCCATCCCGAACTCAGCAGTGAAACGATGCATCGCCGATGGTAGTGTGGGGTTTCCCCATGTGAGAGTAGGTCATCGTCAAGATTAAATTCCGAAACCCCTATCTGCGTATGCAGGTAGGGGTTTTGTTTTAGTAGAAGTCACCATTTTTTGCTGGCACGTTGCTGCGGTAACGGGCTGGTCACAGAATTTCTTGACGACCATAGAGCATTGGAACCACCTGATCCCATCCCGAACTCAGCAGTGAAACGATGCATCGCCGATGGTAGTGTGGGGTTTCCCCATGTGAGAGTAGGTCATCGTCAAGATTGAATTCCGAAACCCCTGTCTGCTAACGCAGACAGGGGTTTTGTCGTTTCAGGCTAAGTTATCGATCAAGCTCAGACTTATACAAACAGCTTCAACACATTATTCATCGCATCATCAGCAAACCCCTGCACAAACGCCTTGAACCCCGGCAGAGCCTCAGCACCCCTCTGCACCGGTTCGGCGATGATGGTCCAGGTCGCACGGGACTTGCCCACGCCCAGCGGCTCAACACTCATCGCCGCCCACAAATTGGCCACGCCCAAGGTGTTGTAGATCGTGGTCCAGGTCATGTTCAACGCGTGGTCATCCCGCGAGTTGAGTTGCTCGACCACCAGGTTACCGTCCTTGAAGAATTTTTTGCGTAAGGACGATACGCCTTCGCCCGTCATTTCGATGTGCGACAGTGCCGGAATGAACTGATCAAAGCCGGCAAAGTTGCCGACGATTGCCCAGACTTTCGTGGCTTCCACCGGCACTTCCACCGAGGACACCACGTGGCAGCCTTCAGGATTTTTGATCAGGGTATCGGGTTGCAGAGTGCTCATGGTTTTGCTCCGTTTGGTTGATTCAGATGAAGTTGATTTCTTTCAGGTAGTCGCAACCACGCCGCAGTAGCGCCGGGGTCTTTTCCGGGTAGTGCGCGCCCATCTGTCGCACGCCTGCCTGGGCGTTGGCGTGGCCGATCATCGAGATGTCGCCGATGTCTTCCTCGAAGCCGTTGAGGTAAAAACCGAGCACACCGAACAGCGCGTTGTCGCTGTCGACCCGGCCCAGTTGCTGCTGCCAGTGCGCGACGCTGACCATAGAGAATTCCCGCCCGGCCTCGCGAAAGGACGCCACGTAGTCGTCCCAGCTCAACGGCTCGGGGTTGTGCAGGTTGAACACCGCCTTTTCCGGCTGATAGCGGCTGGCATGGAAGGCGATGAATCGGGCGAGAAAGTCCACCGGCATCAGGTCGAAATTCAGCGCGAACTCCGGCACCTGGCCGAGCTGGATCGAGCCTTTGAGCATCAACATCAAACGGTTTTTGTGCGGCTGGCAGACACCCGTGAGGCTGTTGAAACTGATGTTGCCGGGGCGATAGAGATTGACCCGCACCCCACGCTCGCGAGCCCGTTCAAGAATCCGTTCGCCGACCCACTTGGAGAGGTTGTAGCCATTCTTGATATAGATTGGCGGGGTCTGCGCCGCTGGCAATTCCAGCACTCGGCCGTCGGCGGCAATCGTGCTGGACGCCGAGAGCGTCGAGACGAAGTTGAAGACTTTCTTGCTGCGCCCTTCACACAACTTCAGGCACTCGAAAATCGGTTCGACGTTGTCTCGCGCCAGTGATTCGTAATCGAGTACGTGATTGACGTTGGCAGCGTTGTGCACCAGCGCGCCGAACTCTCGATCGAGGCGCGCGTAAACCTCATCGGATAGCCCCAGAAACGGATGAGTCATGTCCGACGCATAAACCCGTACACGGCTCAGATCCAGATGCTCCAGACGGTTCTCGCGCAGCGCATGAGCGAAGCGCTCGGCCGCTGATTGCCCACCGCCATCGCGCACCAGGCACGCGACTTCAGTGGCGCCCCAACCCAGCAGTGCCTCGACGATATGCACACCGACAAAACTGTTTGCGCCGGTGACAATCACCTTATGCACGTCGCCCATTCGGCTGACAGGCAGCGGCTGAATATCCAACTCACGGAAGGCATCCGCCAGGGCCTTTTCGCTGAGCACTTCTTCAGTGCCGGAGCCGCGCACCAAGGTCGCCAACTTCGTAATGGTCGGCAGTTCAATGAAGCGGTTGATCGAAATACTGCGCCCGAACTCCTCGCGCAATCGCAGCAACATGCGCGACAACAGGATCGAGTGACCGCCCAGATTGAAGAAGCTTTCGTCGGTAGAAATATCGCTGGCCGGCAGCTCCAGCAACTCGGCCCAGATCTCCAGCAGCAAAGCCTCATCGGCACTGACTGGCAAGCGTCGAGCGGTGTTTTCCAGGACGTTGACCGGCATGGCAAGCAACGCTTTGCGATCGACTTTGCCATTACTGGCGAAGGGCATGCTGTGCAGTTCGGTCCAGGCACCGGGCTGCATGTAGTCCGGCAAGAACTGCAACGCGTGAGCCTTCAAGGCTTCGCGAGCGGCACCGGGCCAGTCTTCCTGAGGCTGTGCGAGGAAGGCCAGAATGCGCCGCTGACTGTCGATGACCACCGCCACCTGGCGGTACAACAGGCTGTCGCGCAGGCAGCGTTCGATCTCTTCCGGTTCAACCCGAAAGCCGCGAATCTTCACCTGGTTATCTCGCCGCCCACACAGCTCGATGCCGTCGCTCGTCCACTTCGCCATATCGCCAGTCCGATAGGCGCGCAGGCTTTGGTCGCTTGGCAAACTCAGGTTCAGATAGCGTTCGGCGGTCTGCTGCGGGTTGTTCAGATACCCCAGGCACACCCCCGGCCCGACGATGTACAACTCACCGACGGTGTGGTCGGTAACGGGTTGAAACTCTTCATCGAGAATCAGCACCTGACTGTTGGCAATCGGTGCGCCGAGGGTCCGGTTACTGTCGCCGGGACGCAATTGTCGCGCGGTGATCAGCACCGTGGCTTCGGTCGGGCCATACAAGTTGTAGAGCTTGCCCTGGCGCGACAGTTGTTCGATCACGTACGGTTCACAAACGTCGCCGCCGGTCATCACATGATCCAGCCCCTGTAACTGATCCAGCGGCAGAATGCTCAGCAGTGCCGGCGGCAAAAAACCGTGGCTGAGTTGCTGGTGGCGGATCAGCTCGACCAGTTGCAAGGGATCACGGCGTTGATCGTCACTGGGCACGATCAGCTCGGCGCCCTGCAACAGCGTCGGGAAAATATCGATCAGCGACGAGTCAAAACTCAGCGATGAAAACTGCAGTACCCGACTCTGTTCGGTGAGTTGTACGTAGTCGGCGTACCACGTAGTGAAGTGTGCAAGGTTGGCCTGACTGAGCAACACGCCTTTGGGATGCCCGGTGGTGCCCGAGGTATAGAGCGCCATGCACGGCGCATCCCTGTCAGGTCGCTGACGCATCAAGGGTTGTTCGAGGTCCACGTCGTCGAGGTCGATGCGGCTGATGTCCAGCCCCGGCATGTCCTCGGCGAGCGGATGCTGGCCGTCATGCAGCAACAACACGGCCCCGGCGTTTGAAAGTATGTACTGCTGACGTTGCAGCGGATGGCTCGGCTCCAACGGCAAATACACCGCGCCGCTGCCGAGAATCGCCAGAATCCCTGCATACAGCGCACTGCATTTCGGCAGGCAGATCCCGACCACCAACGGCCCCTGATGCTTATCGAGCAGCGGCTGTAACTGCTGTTGGATAGCACGGCTATGGGCATGCAGTTGCCGATAGCTCAGCGTCGTACCGTCGATGCTCAGCGCGGGTCGTTCGGCGGATTGAAGGAGGCGCTGTTCAAGGCGCTCGATCATCGGGATCTGCCCCAGTTCCAGCAGCCAGGGTTGAGTGGTGACGTTGAGTTGATGGACGAATGCCAGGTGTTCAAGCCACACCAACGTGTCCACACGCTCAAAGTGAGCCGGCGCGGCCGGTTGTGCGTGCAGAAAATACTCGGCATCCCGGGAGAAGCGGCTGACCAGCAGCGCGACGTGATCCACCAGCTCCGCTACCGCTCGCAGGCGCAATGCCTGGCCGTTGCCGTAAGGCTCGTCGGCGATCGGCACACGCGTGAACAATGCCTCGTTGTACGAGCACAACAGGTCCAGCGACGGCAAGCTACCAGCCTCCGACCCGCCGATACCCAGTTGAAGCGTCAATCGCGGTGTCTCACCAGAATGACCGAAAGGCATCGACGCGTCGTCTATCAGCAAATCAAACGACGGTTGCTTATCAAGTGTGTCGAAAAACCGCACCAGCGAATGACCGTGTTGTTCAAGCTCCAGCGCCAGGGCGGTCAAGGCCTGGCTTTGCCCAATGAGCAAAATGTCGAGACGTCTCATGGAGGTTCTCCTCGTTAAACCAGGTAGTCGCTGAGGGCGTCTTGCACGCACGGCGAATCGAGCAGCGAACTGCTGCGGAAAAACCGCACGATGTTGGCGACCAGCGGGTGATGGCGATTGATCGGGAAGGCCAGCCCCGAGACTTCGCCCTTGAGGGCCTGACGCGCCGCGTCGCTGATCTGCAAAGACTCGATCAGCCGGAAGTCGAAAGACTTCTGGATATCGTTGGTCAGGTAATGGCCGATGAACACCGGCAGGATCTGCGCGATGCAATGGCGATCGTCTTCGCTCGCGGTGTGCCAGTAGATACGCACGAGCCGCGCCCAGAAGCCGGAGTGGCGACCTTCGTCCAGCAAGTGATCGGCCATCAGGCCTTTGATCGATTGCTTGACCGTGTCGTCTTTGGCGAACGCCGCGACATCGCCGGTCACGGTGTTCTCGGCAATGGCCACGCAGATCAATTCGACGGCACTGCGCAAGTGTTCCGGCGCGAGCGCCACCGCCGCCGGGATAGCGCGACTGAGCTCGATTTCGTCTGGCAACACGACCGGTGTGATGCCGGTCATGGCGATGGTCTGCTGCATGAAATCCATGGCCACCAAGGCGTGGTAATCCTCGTCCACCACCACGGTCATGGCGTCGTATCGGCAAGCGAACGGGAACGCCACGGCGAAGCGATTCTTGGCGATGCTGCGCGCAGTCTTGTCGACGATCTCGGTTTCGAAAATCACCACGTCGTTGATGAATTTGTAGAGCGTCTGCACCAAGGCGAAGTCCCGCTGTTCCGGGCATTCGCGCAGGAAGGTTTCGCTCAGCACCAGCGGCTGACGGCTCAAGGGATAGATCAGCTTGTCATCGTTTTCCAGCACTCGCCGTGGGCGAGTGCGGATGGTCGCGCGGCTCTCCCAGG
Organism: Pseudomonas sp. S2_B07; assembly: GCF_054668435.1. Classification (NCBI taxonomy): domain Bacteria; kingdom Pseudomonadati; phylum Pseudomonadota; class Gammaproteobacteria; order Pseudomonadales; family Pseudomonadaceae; genus Pseudomonas; species Pseudomonas sp. S2_B07. Next base: position 3,462,572 of record NZ_CP162769.1, on the reverse strand, counting down.
CGTCGGCGAAGGATTGGTAATCGGCAGCGTTCATACAGTCACCTCACGCAAAGGCTCGCCCATGCTCAGGCGCAGACCGTCCCACAGGGCAATGCGGCTTTCTACGGCAGCAATCGCGCTGGCGTAGACGTCTTCTTCCCGTTGCGGATTGCCATCAACCAACCGGGCGAGAAGCTTTTCCGCCGCCGGGCCGTGGTCTTCGGAATCGACTTCGATGTGCCGTTCCAGGTAATAACGGAAGGTCGGCGCTTGCTCGATGCCGATGCCCCAATCGTCGAGAATTCGCTGGAACATCTGCGGAATCACACTCTCACGACCATGTAAAAACGCCGCTGCAACGCTGTGTCCCGGTGCATGCAATGCCGTGTGCAAGGTGTGCCGCACGAACTGCGCGGCGGCCGGGTCGACGTCCACGCTTTGCAACGCGACGTCGTAGCTCACGCCTTCTTGTTGCAACGCAACAAAGCGCTCCACGGCGACGGTGCTGGCGCCGACTTCGCGCATCGCATCCAGATACAATTCAAAGTGGCTGTAATGACCCTGGGCCGGACGGTCATCGGACTCCTCACCCAGCACGATCTCGTTGATCAGGCGTGCGGCCTGCGAGTCTCGAGGCGGCAGCCAAGGTAATTGAACACAGGTCAGTTCCTGTTGCAGACGTTTGGTCAGCGACATGAAATCCCAGACTGCAAATACATGGGTTTCCATGAAGCGCTGAAGTACCGCCAGCGAATGTATTTCAGAAAAGATCGGGTGTGCACTAAGTTCTGCTTTCTTCTGGATGAGACGGTCTTTATTCGCTTTCATGAGTATGCCTATAAGTGATCTGAGATGGCGTTAAGGAAGTTGCGATCAATCAGTGCCTGGCGTTTAAAGTTTTCAGTGGGCGAGCAAGTGCCTCGAACTGATTAGTCGGTTTGAATGGCTATGAGTCCACAGGGCAAGCCTTGTAGGACTTTGCTCAGTGCGGCGAGCAAAAACTAATACACGAATAAAGTTTCCGGCAAGTCATTTTTTAATTAAATGAAAGTTCAAGTTTGTTCGGCGCGACAAGCTCCAATAAAACTGCGGTTTGAAGTTTTATTCAGGCGTAGTTGCTCCTTCCAACTAATTAAAGTCAGAATTGAAATAAAGAGTGAATGCCTCACTCGAAGCAACTTTCTTGGTTGAATCAATGACGTGACTTTAGAGGGTGGAAGTTGGCTGGGATCAACGCCGATGCTTCCTTTCCCGTGACAAGACTCCTTCCGTAGGTTCTTGTGGCGGGGACTGTTGCGCAGGTGCGCAGCGTCGCCCGTTCATTGGTTGTTGGCCGTCCAAGAGTGAGCGTAAATCACGGCAGCCGCTATCACCGAGGCGTCATCCTCTCGGTACAGTTATTGGGCTTGGGAAGGGAAAAATCGAGGGCAAGGCTTTAGCGAGGGGCTGAGCGCCGACGTGGTCAGCGAAACGAGCAGTCCGATCTGCTCGTTCAGGCTTGATGGCACGATTTACCGGGTGGTTTTCTTGTTCAGTGCTTCAGGGCTGGCGAGATAGCGCGTAATGACCTCTACACCGCGGTTGAGGTGATTTTCTAGCAGCTTGACTGCGCGCTCGATGTCGCGATCTTCCACGGCCAGCAACAGCTCCCGGTGATCGTCCTGGGACAGTTTGCCCAGTCCCATCGCTTCGAGGTTGAAACGCAGGAAGCGTTCTTCTTCGTTCAACCCTTCTTCGATCAGGCCCAACAGGCGGCGGTTAGGCGCCTTGCAGTACAACGACATGTGGAACAAGCGATTGAGACGGCCAATCTCGCTGTAGTTCTGCTCGGTCTCCATATCATCGATATGACGGGCAGCGGCTTCCAGGTCTTCTTTTTCGAGCAATGGAATCGACAATCGCAGGGCTTCCGATTCCAGGAGAATCCGCAGCGCATAGGTTTCCACGGCGTCGCCCTGGACCAGCGGTGCGACGACGGCACCTTTATGGGCGACAACGTTGAGCAGCGCCTGGGCTTCGAGCTGGCGCAAGGCTTCGCGCACGGGCATACGGCTGACGCCGAACAGGTCAGCCAGGTCTTGCTGGCGCAACGCGGTGCCGCAAGGGATGCGCCCATCGAGAATCGCCGAACGCAGCGTTTCTTCGATCACCGAACGTGCGAGGTGAGCGGGTATCGACCCGCTGACCTTGATACTGCTGAGAGGGTTGGTCTTGTGTGACACTACTCGCACCCTATTCGACTGAAATATTTGGATCCAACTGGACACTAGTGACTGCGATGAGGCTTGTCAAACAAGTCAGGTTTTCAATCGCAACCTTTTAATGACATTCACAATACAAAGTCTAGCGCGTCGCCCGTGATTGCACCGTGCCATTGTCTTTTGTCGGGCTAACCTGCACCATCGGGCGAATTCCATTTGCCTGCTCTGGATGCCTCGCATTGGCGGTACGTTTCGCAATCCCACGGATCTTGCGCTGGCTGTGCTGCGCGCTGCTGCTGACCGGCGTCATGCTGGGCGGCTTGCAGGCCGATTGGGACTTTTCGCTGATCAGCCGTCGCGCCCAGGCCCTGTACGGGCCGTTGGGTGAAGGGCAGCAACGGATAGACGCCTGGCAGCATTTACTGGCCACGCAGAAGCAGGTCAGCGAGCTGGAACAGCTCAAAGTGGTCAACCTGTTCTTCAACAATCAGGTGCGCTACGTCGAGGACATCGACCTGTGGCACGACGTCGATTATTGGGAAACGCCCATCGAAGCGTTGTGGAAGGGCGCCGGCGATTGCGAAGACTATGCGATTGCCAAGTATTTCAGCCTGCGCCACCTCGGCGTGTCCAGTGACAAGCTGCGCATCACCTACGTCAAGGCGTTGCGTCAGAACCGGGCGCACATGGTGTTGACCTACTATTCCAGCCCCGAGGCCATGCCGCTGGTGCTCGACAGTCTGATCAACGAGATAAAACCGGCCAGTCAACGAACCGATCTGTTACCGGTCTACTCTTTCAATGCAGAAGGTTTGTATTTGCCGGGCGCCAAGGGCAACAAAAAGGTCGGTGACACCAAACGCCTGTCCCGCTGGCAGGACGTGTTGAAGAAAATGCAGGCCGAAGGTTTCCCGGTCGAAACGACAAACTAGGAGCACGCGCTCAGATGTCTTTGTTCAAACAGCTGTTGATCGCTATCTGTCTGTTCCTGGTGGTCGCCTTCACCGGCAGCTTCATGGTCAGCCTGGAAAGCTCGCGCACCCAGTACGTCAACCAGTTGCGTTCCCACGCTCAGGACGCCGCGACGGCGCTGGCGCTGTCCCTGACGCCGAACATCGACGACCCGGCGATGGTCGAGTTGCTGGTCAGTTCGATTTTCGACAGCGGCTACTACGCCAGTATCCGCGTCGTTGATCTGAGCAATGACAAAACCATCGTCGAGCGCAGCGGGATTCCGGCGGTGAACAACGTGCCGGACTGGTTCGTCAAAATGATTGGCCTCGAAGCCGCTGGCGGCGATGCGATTGTCAGCCGTGGCTGGGAGCAGGCGGCGCGGGTCGAGGTGGTCAGCCACCCGATGTTCGCGTTGGCCAAGCTGTGGCAGAGCGCGCTGGGCAGTCTTGGCTGGTTGCTGGTCTGCGGCGCCGTGAGTGCGGTACTGGGCGCGCTGCTGTTGCGTCGGCAATTGAAACCGCTGGACTACATGGTCCAGCAATCCCACGCCATCGCGCGTCGTGAATTTCTCAGCCTGCCGGAGCTGCCACGCACCCCGGAGCTGCGCCGCGTGGTGCAGGCGATGAACCAGATGGTCGAGAAGCTCAAGGCACTGTTCCAGGAGCAAGCCGAACGCAGTGAAAAACTGCGGGTCGAGTCCTATCAGGACAACCTGACGGGACTCGCCAACCGTCGTTATTTCGAGATGCAATTAAACGCTCGGGTGAGCAATCCGGAGCAGGCCAGTTCCGGTTATCTGCTGTTGTTGCGGGTCAAGGACCTGGCCGGTTTGAACCAGCGGTTAGGCGGCCAGCGCACCGACCAGTTGTTGAAAGCGGTAGGCGAGCAGTTGTCCCGCGAGTGTGCCAAGTACCCGGAAACCCAGAACCTCGTCACGCGGATTCGCGGCGGCGAATTCGCTGTGCTGGCCCCGGGGTTGGTGCGCGAAGAAGCGTTGCAGCTGGCGCAGAGCCTCGACAGTGCCTTGGCCAGCCTGCATGCGACGGGCGCCACCGACGTGGCCACGGTGGCTTCGATCGGGCTGGCGCCGTTTGTTCATGGCGACTCACCACAAGCGGTGCTGGGGCTGGGTGACCAGGCGCTGGCGCAGGCCGAAAGTCAGGGCGAGCCGAGCTGGGCGTGCCTGGATCACAGCGCGTCGGCCAGTGTCGGCGATGACCATCATGCCTGGAACAACTTGCTGGATCAGGCGTTGAATCAGCGGCGCTTCCAGCTGTATTTCCAACCGGTTGTGGCCAGTCAGGACACGCAACTGGTGCTGCATTACAAAGTGCTCTCGCGCTTGGTCGACGAGCAGGGCCAGACCATTCCCGCCGGGCGCTTCCTGCCATGGCTGGAGCGTTTTGGCTGGACTGCGCGGCTGGATCGGCTGATGTTGGAGTTGGTGCTGGAACAGATGGCGGACCACGAAGAGTCGCTGGCGTTGAACCTGTCGTCGGCGACGTTGGGCGATCCGCAAACGCTGAATAAAATCTTCGAGATTCTGCGCGCGAATTCCAATCTGGGGCCGCGCCTGACCCTGGAAATTGGCGAGGAACAATTGCCAGAGCAGGCGAAGCTGGAAGAGCTGACGCGGCGCCTGCGAGAGCTCGGTTTCTCCCTGAGCCTGCAGCGCTTTGGCGGGCGTTTCAGCATGATCGGCAACCTGGCGCGGCTGGGGTTGGCGTACTTGAAGATCGATGGCGGCTACATTCGGGCGATTGATCAGGAGAGCGACAAGCGCCTGTTCATCGAGGCAATCCAGCGCGCGGCGCACAGCATCGATTTGCCGCTGATTGCCGAGCGGGTCGAGACCGAAGGGGAGTTGTCGGTGATTCGGGAAATGGGGATCTATGGGGTTCAGGGGCAGTTGTTCGGTGAGCCCAAGCCTTGGCGGTGAGGCTGATGCCCTTATCGCAGTCACCGGGAAATCTGAAGGAAAACTCCTAGGAGATTTCCTTCGAGTTGCGTCGGTTTTGGTGAACTTATTCCGGGTAATGCGCAGGTCTAGTCTGGCCTTGTCACTGAATAATCGGTGACACGGACGTGCAAGTCCGGGTAAAAACCACATCCAAACACTGCCTCTGGCCGTTCATCAGGCATTTTTCATGCTTGTTGCGATTGCTTTATGGCGGCTGTGTGCGGGAGACCTTCGGGTCTGCCGAGGTTTAGGGCGTGGTTTACTCGGTCTTGCACCCCGCACATAGCGGCCACCTTATTCGCGTGCAAGCGAACCGGGTCAGCCTCTTTGTAATCATTGAGACTACGCCATGTTCAAAGTAACCCCCAACTGGCCTTCTCCCCGCAGAGGCCACCTCTTCACCGTCTCCCCCGACATCCCCACCGAAGCCCTCCTGGCCAACGCCTCTGAAGACCTGCGCTCCATCAGCGCCATCGCTGCCGATCTGGCAGACGATGTCGAAGGCTCACGCCGCTGCGTCGCGCTGGCGCTTGGCCGAATGGCAGATGGGGTTCATCATTGGTGGAGCGAGCGCTGGACCACCTTGAATCGCCAGAGTTGGCGCCGGGTTCGGTCAAGGCTTAGCGCGGATGATCGATCCCACGCTCCGCGTGGGATCGATCAGTGTGCGGGGTTAAATCAACCCCGTCTCTTCATCATCAATCAAATGACTCAACCCGCCCAACGCCTCACGGGCCTGGGTCCGGTCCATCAATTTGGCTTGTGCCGCCGGCGGCAGATCGGTGACGCGGATCACGCCTTTGCTGGTCAGCACCTGGATCAAGTCGTCGAGTACCCGGATCATTTCCTGGTCGCTCTGCTTGAGTTGTTTGAGGTTGGTTTCCACCACTTCGTTGGCATACCAGGCCTGGATCTCATGGTGGTCGGCCGGCAGTGTTTCCGTGGCCTCGGCGTAGGCCGCGGCTTCCACGCGCACTAACTGGCCTTGCGCATCGCGTTGCACGTAGAACATGTGAGCATCCCTCAGAAATGAACCAGCCTCATGCTGTCAGCAGCATAGGCCAACTGGACGCGAGTATGCGGTGCGGCGACGAAATCGTCACCGTGGAGAAAGGCACAAACGTGACGGCCGCCCCATAAGGGCGGCCGTTTTTCTTGGGATCAGCTGTTGTTGTGGTCGACTTTGATGGTTGGATCGCTGCCGGCAATCAGCGTGTGGATGTTGGCGCTGGACCAATTGTTGCCTTCCAGTTTGATCGTCACGTCCGGTGTCGCGGCTGCCGCGTCGCCAGAGTTGAACTTGCCGCCGGAGCTGACTTGCAGCGACGACACGCCATCCACCGTGCTGATCTTCAGGAAGTTGTCGATGGTGCTGCCGGTCTCGCCCTGCAACAGATCACGCAGGTCGATACGGTCGCCTTCGCTGGCCTTGAAGTCCTTGATCACGTCGTTGCCGGTGTCGCCCGACTTCCACACAAAGGTATCGGCGCCCGAACCGCCAATGAGGATGTCGTTGCCCGAACCACCCATCAGCGTGTCGTTACCGGTGCCGCCGAGCAGAATGTCATTGCCCTTGCCGCCGTCGAGGCTGTCGTTGCCACCCGAGCCGAAGAGAATGTCATTGCCCGCACCACCCAACAGCGTGTCGTTGCCGTCGTGGGCGCCGGACACATCAAACACGGTGTAGTGCTCGGTGATGAACTGGTGCACGTTGCTGGTGGTGACCTTGCTGACGTCCACGCCGGTCTGCTGGGCGACGAACGCCTGCATCGCCTGATAACCCTCACCGGCAACACCGTTGAAGCTCACCAGGTCGCCGAACAGAATGTCGTTGCCGTCGCCGCCATTGACCGTGTCGGAACCTGGTTGTGTCGCTTCGGTATGACCGACGATCGAGTTGGCCAGGTCTTTCGGATCGATGTTGGTTTGCGGTGTATGGTTCGAGTCGTACGGGCTCAAGTCGACGAGGGTAACGCCCTTGTTCAGGCCAATGGCTTCAACGTTGGACACATTGCTCAGCAGCGCAAAACTGGAAGAGGAGTTATCGACAATCGTCTGATCACTGCCGCTGCCCGTCGTGTAGGACACCTCGTAAGTACCGTCGCCCTGAGCGTGTATGGTTCCCACGTCGCTGGCTTTCCAGTTCTTGGAGCCGTTCAAGGTGTACAGCGTCGCATTCCCGTCACTGTCGATGGTCAGTTTGTGAGTACTGTCGATGGTCGTGGAGAAGGTATCTCCCGGCTTGTAATTGCGGGTGTTCACCACGTCATCGAGCTTCACGCTGCCGTACAGCGTCGGGTTGGTCTGTTCGCCACTCTGGTAGTAGTTCGGTTGGCCGTCGGTGATGAAGTAGGTGAGGTTCTTCGCCCCGGTGTTGGCCACGGCGTCAGCGCTCTGGAACCAGTTGGCCGTGGTTTTGAACACATCTTCGTAGTTGGTCACACCGCCGGACGACATCGAGTCCAGTACCGATTTGAGCAAGGTCAGGGCGTTCGGATCGTTCAGGTTGACCGATACCGATTTGTTGACCTGGGTATCGAAGTCCACCAGGAAGATGTTCACGGTGCCCGAGTTGCCGCCCATGCTCTGCTTGAGGGTGTTGAACACCGACGTCAGCGAGTCCTTGGCGGCGTTGATCGACGACGAGCTCATGCTGCCCGAACTGTCGACCATGAACGCGATGTTGTAGTTGGTGCCCGGCACCACGGTCAGCCCGCCGATGTCGGCGACCATGATGTCGTTGCCGTCGGTGCCGGTGATGTTGTCACTACCGGACGTTGCGGTAACGGCGTTGTAAGCCGCCGGGTAAACCGTGACTGGAATCGTCGCGGTGCTGAGTGCCGATCCGCCCAACGCCTCGGTGGAGGTCGAGGTCACGGTCAGGTTGAACTGGCCGTTGTAGTACGGCGGCGGGGTCACGGTCAGGGTGCCGAGGTTCCAGCCGGTGACGTTGGCTTCGCCTGAGGTCGCGGTGGCGATGAAGGTGTGGCCGGCGCCATCGGTGAGCACCGAGCCCGCCGGGATGCCGCTGATCTTCACGCTCAGGCTTTCGGAGCCGTCGGTGTCGGTCAGCGCTGTGTTGATCGCGGTCAGGTGAACGCTGGTGCCTTCGGCGCCTGTGTTGAGTTTGTAACCGTCGTAGTAGCCTTCGCCGTTGGTGCCGTGCAAATCGGACACCGTCACGCCGGCCGCGACCAGGTCCGCCACACCGGTGTACAGCGGCACGCCAGCGCTGCTCAGGTCGACTGCCGCACCGCCGTTGACCGACAGGTTGACGTCATAGCTGCCCGGGCCGCTCTGGTTGTGGTGGTAGATGTCCAGGGTGTAATAACCGCTGGTGGTCGGGATGAACGAACCGTTCAAATTACCCCCCGCACCCCAGGTGATCGACGCAACGTTCTTGCCGCCGATGGTCACCAGCAGGCTGTCATCGCCAGTCCCGCTGAAGGTGTAAGTCTTGCCCGCTTCGAGGTAGATCAGACCGGAGGTTTTCGACGCCGTGCCTGCCGCGACGCTGCCGTCGGACTGCACGTTGGTCACTGTGCCACTGGTGTTCGGTGTGCCCGCGCCATCGATGACGCTTTTCAGCGTGCCCGTAGCCGCGCCGTTGCCATCGGTGCCGAGGCCCGACAGGCCGGTCCAGACTTCCTTGATCAAGCCTGTCGAGGTTACGTTGTTGCTCGCGACGTTCAGCGTTGGCGCGTCAGCAACCGGGGTGATGTCGATTTTGATCGTGCCGGTGTTGCCCTGCAGCGAGCCATCGGTTGGCTGGAACTGGATCTGCGCGTAGTCCGCCTTGTTGTTGCCCATGCCGGCGCTGTTGCCATTGGCGCCAGACTCGTTGGCATCCGGCATGAAACGCACTTTACCGGCGTCGATATCAGTCTTGCTGAGGGTCTGGTTGGCCGTTACGTCGGTCCAGGTCGAGCCGTTCAGGTACTGCAATTTACCTTCGCCCGGCAGGCCGGTGATTTTCACACCGAGGCTGGCGGCGGGGGTGTCGACATCGCTGACGCCGAAGGTCGACCAGTTCAGGATCAGCGGGGTGTCTTCGGTGCCGGTGACGTTGACCGGTGCGGCGGTCGGTGCGTCATTCACCCCGACGACGGTCACCGTGGTGGTCGCGGTGTTGGAGTAGTTGCTGCCATCGGTCACGGTCACGGTGATGATCCGCGGCACGGTGCTCGGGTCTTCACTGCTGTTGGTGAAGCTGATGTTCTTGATCTGCTGCATGTAGTCGGCGAGTGTCGCGTTGCCGGACAACGTCAGCGTGACCGTGCCATTCGTGCTGTTGGCATTGATGGTGATGCCATTGACGCTGTTGCCCAGGTTCAGCGCATCGCCCGGCTGACGGTTGGTCAGCACGATGGTTGCGCCGGTCAGCATTGTGCTGTCCGGGTCGGTGATTTTCAGATCAGTGTCGCCGATCGATACACCCTGGCCGGTGGTGCCTTCGGTGAACGTCACGTTGTAGTTGGCACCGGTGGCGCCGCTGGAGTTATTGGCGTCGAGGTCGAGCACCGGCGGCGCATCGTTGTCGATGATCGAGGTGCTGACGCTGCCATTGGTCGCACTGACCGCCAGCGTCTCGAAGTTGCCGCCGGTGGCCGAGTCGATCTTGACCACGAAGTTTTCAGTGCCTTCGGTGATCCGGTCGTCCAGCGTTGCGACATTGAAATTGGCGCTGCTGGCGCCGGCCGGAATCTTCACGGTGTACACCCCGGTGAAGTCCGAACCGTCGGCCGCGGTGCCGCTGTAGACGATTTTCAGCGTCACTTCGGTCTGCGCCGGGTTGGTCAGGCTGACCGTGTAATTGGCCGTCTGGCCTTCGGTCACCGAGGCGCTGCCGGTGATGCTGACCGTGGTGGTGTCCTTGAAGTCGCCGACCGTGGTCGAGACGCTGGTCTTGTCTGCGCCGAGGGCTTCAAGGTTGCCGCCGCTGGCGCTCTTGATGGATTCAGTGACGCTTGGCGCGCCGTTGTAAACGTCGTTGCCCGCGGTTACCGACAAGGTGCCCGAGCTCTGGCCGACGGCGATGGTGATGGTCTTGCCGCTGTCGAGCGTGACGGTGACCGGCGCATCGTGCGCGGTGACCAAGGCGCCTTTGGCGTCGGTCAGCGTCGCGGTGTAAGTGATGGTGCCGTTTTCATCGACGCTCGGCGTGGCGGTCAGCTTCACGGTGGTGGCGTCGTTGACGTCATTGACCGTGGTGGTGACTTTGTCTGTGTTGGGCGAAATCAGTTCCAGGTTGCCACCGGCCGCCGATTTGATGCCCTCGGTAACGGTGGTCTGGCCTTTGTAGACATCGTTATCCGCCGTCACCAGCAAGGTGCCGGAGCTCTGGCCGACGGCGATGGTGATGGTCTTGCCGCTGTCGAGGGTGACGGTGACCGGTGCATCGTGAGCGGTGACCAAGGCGCCTTTGGCATCGGTCAGGGTCGCGGTGTAGGTGATAGTGCCGTTTTCATTCACGCTCGGGGTCGCGGTCAGCTTGGCGATGACTTCGCTAATGGTGTCGGTGATGACCACCGATGCCGGGTTACCCACCACCAGATTTTCCAGCGCAGTGCCACCGGAAGTTGCGCCGCTGATGCCCAGCGTCGCGGTGCCGCCGTCTTTGTAGACGTCTTCGCCTTGCGGCGCCAGGGTGTGGACTTTTTCCGTTTCGCCTGCGGCGAAGGTCACTGTCTGGCCGTCGCTCAGTTTCACGGTCAGGGCAACATCCTGGGCCTTGTCGAGCTTGATGGTGAAGCTCGGCGCCTGGTTTTCCAGGACCGCGCCGTTGCCGACGATGGTGATGCCGACTTTGTCGCCATGGTTGTCGATTGAGGTACCCGAACCTGACTCGTCGGTCACGGTGGTTTGCGACGAATTCTGCGCCAGGGTCAGTTGTTGGAAGTTGTCAGCACCGCTAACGCTTTCGAGCTTGTTGACGATGGTCGGCTGACCGCCCATCAGGATGTCGTCAGGGGCGGTAATGGTGAACGAGCCCGACGCCGCGTTGGCGGGCACTTTGATGAGTGTGCCGTCGGACAGCTTGAAGGTCAGCTCGTCGTGGCTGCTGATTGCAATGCCGTCTTTGTTGGACAGGGTCACGGTGTAAGTGATCTGGCCACCTTCGGCCACGGTGGTTTTATCCACGGTGAGGGTCGCAACCACTTCGCTGACGTAGGCCGTCGGATAAACCGTGACCGGGATCGTCGCGGTACTTGGCGCGGAACCGCCGAGGGTCTCGGTGGACGTCGAGGTCACGGTCAGGTTGAACTGGCCGTTGTAGTTCGCCGGCGGGGTCACGGTCAGGGAGCCGAGGTTCCAGCCGGTGACATTGGCTTCGCCTGAGGTCGCAGTCGCGGTGAAGGTATGGCCCGCGCCGTCAGTAAGTACCGAGCCCGCCGGGATGCCGCTGATCTTCACGCTCAGGCTTTCAGAGCCGTCGGTATCGGTCAGCGCCGTGCTGATGGCGGACAGGTGAATGCTGGTGCCTTCTACGCCGGTGTTGAGTGCGTAGCCGTCGTAGTAGCCTTCGCCGTTGGTGCCGTGCAAATCGGACACCGTCACGCCGGAAGCGGCCAGATCCGCGACGCCGGTATACAGCGGAACGCCAGCGCTGCTCAGGTCGATGGCCGGGCTGCCGTTGACCGACAGGTTGACGTCATAGTTGCCCGGACCGTTCTGATTGTGGTGGTAGATGTCCAGCGTGTAGTAACCGCTGGTGGACGGGGTGAATGAACCGTTCAGGTTGGCACCCGCGCCCCACGTAGTGGCCGCGATGTTCTTGCCACCAATGGTCACCAGCAAGCTGTCATCGCCGGTGCCGCTGAAGGTGTAAGTCTTGCCGGCTTCGAGGTAAATCAGGCCGGAGGTTTTCGACGCCGTGCCTTGGGCCACATCGCCACCGGATTGCACGTTGCTCACGGTGCTGCTGGAATTCGGTGTGCCGGCGCCATCGATGACACTTTTCAGTGTGCCCGTTGCCGCGCCGCTGCCATCGGTGCCGAGGCCTGACAGGCCGGTCCAGACCTCTTTGATCAAGCCCGTCGAGGTTACGTTGTTGCCCGCGACGTTCAGCGTTGGCGCGTCAGCTACCGGGGTGATGTCGACTTTCAAGGTCGATTCCGCGCCCTGGTTGAAGCCGTCGGTAGGTTTGAACTGGATCTGCGCGTAATCCGACGCCTTGTTACCAACGCCGGTACCGCCGTAACCATCGGCGCCCGATTCATTGGCGGCGGGTACAAAGGTCAGTTTGCCCAGCGCGATATCCGCCTGGCTGATGGTCTGGCCCAAGGTGACCTGCACGCCGTTGAACAGCAGCGTGCCACCGCCCGATACCTGGGTGATGGTGATGCCGAGTGGACTGTCATTATCGACGTCGGTGACCTTGAAGTCGTTCCAGCTCAGGGTGATGGTCGAATCTTCGAGGCCGGTGACAGCACCGCCGGCGGACACTGGCGCGTGGTCGTTGTCGATGACGGTGACGGTGGTCTTGTCGGTGCTCAGTACCAGGTTTTCGAAGTTGTTGGTGCCCGAGACGCCAGTCAGTTGATTAACCACAGTCACCGGCTGGTTGACGTAGTGGTTGTCCTGGGTGGTCACCACGGTGTTGCCGCTGGTTTGGTTGGCCGCAACTTTGACCACGGTGCCGTCAGTCAATGTAAAGGTCAGGTCACCGTGATTGTTGACCGGCAAACCATCGGCGTTGGTCAGGGTCACGGTGTAGGTGACTTTGCCGCCTTCGGTGATGCTGGAGTTATCCACCGTCAGTTTGGCGACCACGTCGTTGAGGGTGTCCGTGATGTCCGTGGACACCAGCGACTTGTCCGGCACCAGGCTTTCAAACTTGCCGCCGCTGACCTGATCGATGCTGGCGGTGACTTTGCCGGCGTCCAGGTACACGTCGTCTTTCGGTGCGTCCACGCTGACCTGGCCGGACACCGCATCCTTGAGGATGGTGATGATCGCGCCGTTGCTCAGTTTCACGGTCATGTCGCTGCCGGCGGCATGGGACAAGGTCGCGGTGTAGACGATCTGCCCACCTTCCTGCACCGAACTGCTGGCGCTGAGGGTCAGGCTGGTGGTGTCGGCGGTGTCGGTTACTTTGGTGACGACGGCGGAGCGGTCGGTGTCGAGTTTTTCGAAGTTGCCGCCGGTGCTGTCGGCGATTGCTGCGCGGACGTCCGGTGCGCCGGTGTAAATGTCATTCGGCACGGTGTACGGCACCGAACCACTGGATTCGCCGGCCTTGATATTGATCACCAGGCCATTGTTCAGCGTCACGGTCATCGCGGTGTCAGCCGGGTGGTTCAGGGTGGCGGTGTAGATGATCTGGCCACCTTCGCCGACGGTGCTCACGTCTGCGCTGAGCTTCAGCGTCGTGGTGTCGATGGTGTCATTGACGGTGGTGGTGTGCGTGGTCTGGCTGACGTCGAGCTTCTCGAAATCGCCGCCGCTGGTGCTGGCGATGCCGACGGTGATCTTGCTGCCGTCCTTGTAGACGTCATCGCCCGGCGCCGGAACGGTGATGGAGCCCGACTTGTCGCCGGCCTTGATCAGGACGCTCTCGCCGTTGCTCAACTTGACCGTCATGTCAGTGCCAGCGGCATTGCTGAGGTTGACGGTGTAAGTGATGTTGCCGCCTTCGACCACGTAGTCGCTGGCGGTCATGGTCACCTTGGTGGTGTCCACGGTATCGCTGATGGCGGTCGAGGTCGGGGTTTTGTCGGCGACCAGATTCTCGAAGTTGCCACCGGTCACCTCCTTGATGGAGTTGATCAGCGGCTCGTGGCCGACCAGCGCATCGTTCGGCGCCTTGACGGTGATCGAGGCATTGCTTTCACCGACGGCGATGGTGATTTTTTCACCGTTGGCCAAGGTGACGACCACGGCCTGGCCAGTGACGGGTGCAGTGACGGACGCGGTGTACACCACGTTGCCGCCTTCGTTCGTGGCAGGCGTTGCCGTCAGGCTGACCGTCGAGGTGTTGATCGTGTCAGTGACGTCAGTCACCGCTGCTACCGGGCTGCTCACCAGGTGTTCGAAGTTGCCGCCAGTGGCGTCTTTGATGGTCGCTTCGACTTTGCCGGCGTCTTTGTAGACGTCATCGGCCGGTGCCTTGACGGTCACCGAGCCAGTGGTCGCACCCGCAGCGATGCTGATCACCGCGCCATTGCTCAAGGTGACGGTGACTGGCGTGCCGGCGGCGTTGGTCAGTTTGGCGGTGTAAACGATCGAGCCGCCTTCAGCGACGGAATCGGTCGCGGTCAGGCTAACCGTGGTGGTGTCTTTTACATCGGTCACTGAGGTGACCGCCGGCGTTTTGTTCGCCACCAGATTTTCGTAGTTGCCACCGGTGGTGCCGTCGATTTTTACGCTCAGCGATCCGCCGCCAGCCAAGGCATCGTTAGGTGCTTTGAAATGCACGCTGGCACTGCTGGCGCCGACCGGAATGGTGATGGTCTGGCCGTTGGACAAGGTCACAACCACCGGTGAACCGGTGACGGGCGCGGTGACGGACGCGGTGTAGACCACGGTGCCGCCTTCGACCGTGTGGGCCGTGGCGGTCAGGGATACGGTGCTGTTGTTGATGGTGTCGGTCACGTTAGTGACAGCTGGCGTCTTGTCGGCCACCAGGTTTTCGAAGTTGCCACCGGTGGTTTTGGTGATGCTGGCGTCGACTTTGCCGGCGTCCTTGTACACATCATCCTTGGGCGCGGCGAAACTCACTGAGCCGGTGGTGGCGCCCTTGGCAATGTTGATCACGGCGCCGTTGCTCAGCGTCACACTCATGGCAGAGCCAGCGGCATTGGTCAGCGTCGCGGTATAGACAATCGAGCCGCCCTCGGCGACCGTGCCGGTGGCGCTCAGTGACAGGCCGGTGGTGTCTTTCGTATCAGCAACGGTGGTGACCGCAGGCGCGTAATTGACCGCGACGTTTTCGAAGTTGCCACCGCTTTGGCTGACGATGATCGCCGCGACTTTGCCGCCATCGACGTACGGTGTGTCAGCCGGTGCAGCAAACTCGACCGAACCGCTGGAAGCGCCAGCGGCGATCTGGATGACCGCGCCGTTGCTCAACTTCACGGTCATGGCCGTGTCTGTCGGGTTGCTCAGGGTGGCGGTATAGGTGATCTGGCCACCCTCACTGACGGTGTGGCTGGCCGACAGAGACAGCAATGTGGTGTTGATGGTGTCAAAGACGATGGTGATTGCGGGTGCCTGGCTGACGACGAGGTTCTCGAAGTTGCCGCCGGTGGCGTCGGTCACCTTCACGGTGAGCAAACCGGTGTCCCTGTAGACGTCGTCGCTTGGCGCCGCGATGGTCACCGAACCACTGGTTTTGCCCGCGGCAATGGTGATGGTCTCACCGTTGCTCAGCGTGACGGTTACCGGGGTTTGCGCGGCGTGGGTCAGGGTCGCGGTGTAAGTAATGTGCGAACCTTCAAGTACCGCCGTGTCCGCGCTGAGGGTCAGGCGTGTGGTGTTGGTGGTATCCGCCACGTTGGTCACGGCTGGCGCCGGGTTGGTGACCAGGCTTTCAAAGTTGCCGCCGGCCGCGTCTTTGATGGTGACTTCAACTTTGCCGGCGTCTTTGTAGACGTCGTCCTTCGGCGCATCGACTTTGACGGTGCCGGTGGTTTTACCGGCGTCGATGGTGATGGTCGCGCCGTTGCTCAGGGTCACGGTCACTGGCGTGCCGGCCGGGTTGGTCAGGGTCGCGGTGTAAACAATCGAGCCACCCTCGTTGACGTTGCCGGTGGCCGTCAGCGACAGGGTGGTGGTGTCGACGGTGTCGGTCACGCGGGTGCTGACCGGTGTCTTGTCGGCGACCAGGTTTTCGTAGTTGCCGCCGCTGATGTTGGTGATCGAGTTGGTGACCGGCGCGTGGCCATTTAGCACATCGTTCGAGACCACGGCATTGACGGTGCCGCTGCTTTTGCCAACGTCGATGGTGATGGTCTGACCGTTGGCCAGGGTCACGATGACGGGCGAACCGGTAACCGGAGCACCGACCGATGCGGTGTAAACCACGGTGCCGCCCTCGGCCACGCTGCCGGTGGCGGTCAGGGTGACGGTCGAGGTGTCGAGGGTGTCGGTGACGCTGGTCACGGCGGCAGCCGAGTCTTTGACCAGATTTTCGAAATTGCCGCCAGTGGCGTCCTTGATGGTGACTTCGACTTTGCCGGCGTCTTTGTAGACGTCATCGGCCGGTGCTTTAACGGTCACGGAACCGCTGGTTGCGTTGGCCGCGATGGTGATGACCGCGCCATTGCTCAGGGTGACGGTCACCGGCGTGCCGGCGGCGTTGGTCAGGGTCGCGGTGTAAACGATCGAGCCGCCTTCAGCGACGGAATCGGTCGCGGTCAGGCTAACGGTGGTGGTGTCCTGGGTATCGGTGATCGAGGTGTCCGCCGACTTGCCGTCAACGTCCAGCTTCTCGTAGTTGCCGCCCTTGGCGTCATCAATCTTGACGCTCAAGGAACCGCCACCGGCGAGGGCATCGTTCGGCGCGGTGAAATTCACACTGCCGCTGCTCGATCCGACCGGGATGGTAATGGTCTGGCCGTTGGACAAGGTCACAACCACTGGCGAACCGGTGACGGGTGCGGTAACGGACGCGGTGTAAACCACGGTGCCGCCTTCGGCCACAGTACCGTTGGCGGTCAGGCTGACTGTCGACGTGTTGATGGTGTCAGTGACTTCAGTCACCGCCGCTGCCGGGCTGGTCACCAGGTTTTCGAAGTTGCCGCCGGTGGCGTCCTTGATGGTCGCTTCGACTTTGCCGGCGTCTTTGTAGACATCATCAGCCGGCGCCGGGACGCTCACGCTGCCGGTGGTCGCGCCCGCCGCGATGGTAATGACCGCGCCGTTGCTCAAGGTCACGGTGACTGGCGTACCGGCCGGATTGGTCAGGGTTGCGGTGTACAGAATCTGACCGCCCTCGGCCACTTCGGTCGATGCCGACAGGCTCAGGCCGGTGTCGTCGCGGGAGTCGGTGATGGTGGTGACCGCCGGCGTGGTGCTCGGGACCAGGTTTTCGAAGTTGCCACCGGTTGCACCGGTAATCGTGGTGGTGACGGTGCTGCCATTGTTATAGACATCGTTGGCAGCGGTCGGCACGTTAACGGTGCCCGTGGTGTTGCCGGCGTCGATGGTGATGGTCGAACCGTTGGACAGCGTGATGGTCACCGGGGTTTGAGCCGGGTTGGTCAGCGTCGCGGTGTAGGTGATCACGCCGCCTTCGGTAACGCTGGCGCCTGCGGTCAAACTAACCGTGGTGGTGTCGACGGTGTCGGTGACCTGAGTCACGGCCGGGGTCGTCGGCGGCGTGACGATGATGCCGTTGCCGCCCGTGGTGCCGGTGACGGTCACATCGATTTGGGTCGGGTCGTTATAAACAGTGTCGTTCGGCGCCAACGGCACACTGACGGTGCCGGTCAGTTGGCCGGCCTGGATCACGATCACCGAGCCGTTGGACAAGGTGATGCTCAGGTCGGTCAGCGGCGCCTGTGTCAGGGTCGCGGTGTAAACCAGTACGCCGCCGGCTTCGGTGATGGTCGGCGTGGCGCTGAGGCTCAGGGTCGATTCACGTTGCAGGTTCGGATTGGTGTCGGCCGTTTGTCCGTCGAGGGGGTTCTGTGCCGCCAATGCGCTGGTGCCAAAACCCGCCGTCGGGAAACCCACGGTCGGGTCCACCCGGCCAGCGGTGGCATCCAGCATCACGAAGCTGTGACCGCCACCTGCCGCGCCGCCCGTGCCGGCAGCCGTGGGGCCGGCCGCGGTGGCTTCAAGGTCTTTGGTCGGGTCGGCGCCGGCGACGATGGCTTGCTGCAATTCTTCAACCGATGGCGCGGCCTGTGCGGTGGCTTCTGCCAGGTCGGTGCTGGAGTCCGGAGCGCTGGCGCTCCACTGAGTGTCGCGACCCAGGTCCAGGGTCCGGCCGTCAGCCAGTTCGAGCGTCACGGCACCCGCTGCCCCCGTGTCTACCTGATCCCCTGTCAGCAACCGATCGCCTTCAACGAGTACACGACGGACGCCCTCTGGGGACACCGCGAAAACTTGACCGACAATGCTTTTGACGATGGCAACAACACTGCTCATTGAAGACTCTCCGGGTGGAACATTCAGTTGACTTGCACACGTGACTTACAGGGACATGACGGCACTCGGCCGGACCTGTCCGGGCAAACTTTTAAAGCAAGAGTAGACGCAAGTTTGACGCGGATATTCGTCAATAAATTGTCTATATTTTTTAGCTATTGACTATATGCCAAACTATTGACCTTGCGGGTGCCATCCTAAACACTCGTCTCAGTAATGTCACATTGATATTTGAGTAACGAGCGGTCCCGTCGAGTGTGATCCGGGTCCAATTTTAAACTTTCCGACATACGGTCATTCGGGTGGTCATTTTCCGATGCGTTCGTATGTTTCACAGTGATTTACGACAAGTAATTCAGGGAAATAGAAACCGTTCGTCTGCACTGATTCAAGGCTTCGCCCCATCGCTCCAGGCACCGGTTTTGTTCGGGTACAGAGCTTTGCGCAGGCCATGCGATAGGCACTGGAAGTCCATCCGGAAGTCCAGGCAGGTGTTAATAATCGATTGGGCGCGGATTATCAGTTAAAGACGGCCAAAGGGGGATACTTCCAAGGGGCGATCTGCTGGGCGGTAATTGTCATGAAGACACTGAATAGCGTCACCACGCGAACAGCATCGACCCATAATCACCGGGGGAATTTTGCTCCGCAGGCGTCGCGCCAGCGCCTCTCGCCAATGGCGTTTGACGGTTTCTCGACGTCCAGTGAAGTGGTGCGTCAACAAGCCGCCGAGCTCAAAAACATTCAGTTATTTACTCATCACCGATTCAAGGCGACCATGAGCCGGTTGCTCAAGCGCCAGGGAGTGGTTGCACCGTTGGCATCCGTTGTGCAGAACGACGTGAAGCCAGGTTCCGCTTT
The DNA here is from genome assembly GCF_054668435.1 of Pseudomonas sp. S2_B07. Taxonomy (NCBI): domain Bacteria; kingdom Pseudomonadati; phylum Pseudomonadota; class Gammaproteobacteria; order Pseudomonadales; family Pseudomonadaceae; genus Pseudomonas; species Pseudomonas sp. S2_B07. Next base: position 3,443,522 of record NZ_CP162769.1, on the reverse strand, counting down.
CCGGGATGAATTGAGTCCTCCCTTTTTACCGTTAGCCAAGAGTGTCGAGCGTGGAATCAGAAGTCAGTCGAGTTCAACTCATCCATGATCCACGCGCGTTGCATGACGATCCGTTACTGGATGGCCTGCTCGCCCTGTGCACGCTGCACCAGAAACCGGCCAGCGCCGCGATGTTGACCACCGGCCTGCCATTGCCCAAGCAACGCCTGAGCGTTGAGTTGCTGCCTCGCGCCGCCGCTCGCGCCGGCCTGCAAGGTCGGGTGCTGCAACGCAAGCTTGAGCAGATCCCGGCGATTGCGATGCCTGCATTGCTGTTGCTCAAGGATGGCCGCAGTGCGGTCCTGCTCGGCTGGCACGGTGACGACCAGGCGCGCGTACTGCTGAGTGAATGCGATGGCGGCGAAAGTCTCGTCAGTCGTGAATTGCTCGCCGACGACTACACCGGCAAAGTGTTTTTCGCTCAACCCCAGCACAAATTCGACGTCAATCACGGCACGCTGATTCCGCGTGCGCGTTCGTGGTTCCGCGACACCCTCAAGCGTTCGCGCTGGCTGTACGCCGACGCCATCGCCGCCAGTTTCCTGATCAACATCATCGCCATGGCCGCGCCGCTGTTTGTGATGAATGTGTACGACCGCGTGGTGCCGAACCAGGCGGAATCGACCCTGTGGGTCTTGGCCATCGGCATTTCCGGTGCCTACCTGTTCGACCTGATTCTGAAGAGCCTGCGCAGTCTGTGTCTGGACCTGGCCGGCAAGAAAACCGACCTGATCATCTCCGCCACTCTGTTCGAGCGCATTGTCGGCATGGCGATGAAATACCGCCCGGCGCGGGTCGGCAGCTTCGCCCAGAACATCCATGAGTTTCAGAGCCTGCGCGACTTCCTCGCCTCGCTGACCCTGACCAGCCTGATCGACCTGCCGTTTACGCTACTGATCTTCATGGTCATCGCGATCCTCGGCGGGCACCTGGTATGGATTCCGGTGCTGGCGTTCCCGATTGCCTTGCTGATCGGCTACGCGCTGCAGAAACCGCTGGTGGCGACCATGGAACGAACCATGGCCCTCGGCGCAGAGCGTCAGTCGAGCCTGATCGAAACCCTCGCCGGCCTCGACGCGGTGAAGGTCAACAACGCCGAAAGCGAACGCCAGTATCAGTGGGAACAAACCATCGGCACCCTCAGCCGCCTCGAACTGCGGGTGAAAATGCTCTCTGGCCTGGCGATGAACATCACCTTGCTGATCCAGCAACTGGCCGGGGTGATCATGATTGTCTTCGGTGTGTACCAGATCATCGCCGGTAACCTGAGCATGGGCGGCCTGATTGCCTGCTACATGCTCAGCGGTCGTGCGCTGAGCCCGCTGGCTTCGCTGTCCGGCCTGCTGACCCGTTATCAGCAAGCACGGGTGACCATGACCTCGGTCGATCAAATGATGGAGTTGCCGCAAGAGCGCAATTTCGAAGAGCGCCCGCTGAGCCGCAAGGTGCTGCAAGGTGCCATCGAATGCCGGCAGATGAGTTTCACCTATCCGCAACAGCAGAATCCGGCGCTGAAGAACATCAACCTGATCATCAAGCCGGGCGAGAAAATCGGCATCATCGGTCGCAGCGGCTCGGGCAAAAGCTCCCTGGCCAAACTGCTGGTGGGCCTGTACCAACCGGATGACGGCGCGCTGTTGGTGGATGGCGTCGACATCCGTCAGATCGACGTCAGTGAGTTGCGCCACAACATCGGCTACGTGGCTCAGGACATCCAGCTGCTGGCGGGTACCTTGCGCGATAACCTGGTGTCGGGCGCGCGTTATGTAGAAGACGAATTGGTCCTGCAGGCCGCCGAACTGGCCGGCGTGCACGAGTTTGCCCGTCTGCACCCGCAAGGTTACGAACTGCAAGTCGGTGAGCGCGGGCAGAACCTGTCCGGCGGTCAGCGCCAGAATGTCGCGCTGGCCCGGGCGCTGTTGCTTGATCCGCCAATCCTGCTGCTCGACGAGCCGACCAGTGCCATGGACAACACCGGCGAAGAACGCCTCAAACAACGCCTCGCGGCCGTGGTGGAAAGTAAAACCGTGGTGCTGGTCACGCACCGGGCTTCGCTGTTGTCGCTGGTGGATCGCTTGATCGTCATCGACCGTGGACAAATTCTTGCCGATGGCCCGAAAGCCGCCGTGATGGAAGCGTTGAAGAAGGGGCAGATCAGTGTTGCTTAAGTCGGGGTTCAAAAATTCGATCGGTCGTTACTTCAAAGGCTCCGATTCGTTGCATGGCCAGCCACTGCCCGAGGTCAACAAAGCCCTCATCGAAGACGCCCCACGCGTGGTGCGGTTGACGATCTGGGCGATCATCGCTTTCTTCGTGTTCCTGATGCTCTGGGCCCATTACGCGGTGATCGACGAGGTCACCAAGGGCGACGGCAAGGCGATTCCATCGTCCAAGATCCAGAAAATCCAGAACCTTGAGGGCGGTATCGTCTCCGAGCTGTTCGTCAAAGAAGGGCAGATCGTTGAGGCCGGTGCGCCGCTGATTCGCCTCGACGATACGCGCTTCGCTTCCAATGTCGGCGAGACCGAAGCGGATCGCTTGTCGATGCTACTGCGGGTTGAACGCTTGAGCGCGGAAGTCGACGACCGTCCGCTGAATTTCGCGGCGGACGTGCTCAAAGCCGTGCCCGTTCAGGCGGCCAGCGAAGAGTCGCTGTACACGAGCCGTCGTCAGCAACTGCACGATGAAATCGGTGGTTTGCAGGAGCAGTTGATCCAGCGTCAGCAAGAGCTGCGTGAGTTCACCTCCAAACAGTCGCAGTATCGCCAGCAACTGAGTATGCAACGCCAGGAAATCAACATGTCCGAGCCGTTAGTGGCCCAGGGCGCGGTGTCGCCGGTTGAAGTGCTGCGCCTGCGGCGTGCCGAAGTCGAAACGCGCGGACAACTGGATGCCACGACACTGGCGATCCCTCGCGCCGAATCGGCGATCAAGGAAGTGCAGCGCAAGATTGACGAGACACGCGGTAAATTCCGCAGCGAAGCCCTGACTCAACTGAACGAAGCACGCACCGACCTGAACAAGGCCCAGGCCACGGGCAAAGCGCTGGAAGACCGGGTCAGCCGAACGCTGGTGGCATCTCCGGTTCGCGGCATCGTCAACAAGCTGCTGGTGAACACCATTGGCGGCGTGATCCAGCCGGGCAGCGACCTGGTGGAAATCGTGCCGCTGGACGACACCTTGCTGGTCGAGGCGAAAATTCGCCCGCAAGACATCGCCTTCCTGCACCCGGGGCAAGAGGCGACGGTGAAGTTCACGGCGTACGACTACACCATCTACGGTGGGTTGAAGGCCAAGCTTGAGCAGATCGGTGCAGACACCATCACCGATGAAGACAAGAAGACCACGTACTACATCATCAAGCTGCGCACCGATCGCAGCCACCTGGGCACGGATGAAAAGCCGTTGCTGATCATTCCGGGGATGGTGGCGTCGGTGGATATCATCACCGGCAAGAAGTCAGTGCTCAGCTATTTGCTCAAGCCGATTATTCGGGCGCGGGCTGAGGCGTTGCACGAGCGATAATTCGCGATGGCGGCCTGAAAAACAGCACATCCCTAAAAGCCATATCGTTATTCACTAACGGTATTTAAATTTCAATTCTTATACCTATAAAGTCACTCTCCTGCGTACCTGCCGACCAATCGGCGCGCCGCACGACACGAACCAACACGGGACCTCCGTGAGTTTCTTGATCGACGCGCGCGCCCTTGAGCGTGCCGTGCGTGGGAGTGATTTTTATGTCAGCTGTCTCTGCTACCAACCGCATCGCGCCACAAACCTTCGACATCCGCCCGTTCAGCGGCGCTGTCGGTGCCGAAATCATCGGCCTCGACCTGTCCCACCCGATCAATGATCAGGACTTCGCCCGCCTCCATCGCGCGCACCTGAATCATCACGTCGTGGTGTTCCGCGACCAGCGCATCACCCCCGAGCAGCAGATTGCCTTCAGCCGTCGATTCGGCGTGTTGCAGATCCACGTGCTCAAGCAATTCCTGCTGGCCGGCCACCCGGAAATCCTCATCGTTTCCAACATCATCGAAAAGGGCCAATCCATTGGCCTCGGTGACGCTGGCAAGTTCTGGCATTCGGACCTTTCCTATAAAGAACTGCCCAGCCTGGGCTCGATGTTGCACGCCCAAGAGCTGCCATCCGAGGGCGGCGACACCTTGTTCGCTGACATGCACAAAGCCTGGGACAACCTGCCCGATGCGTTGCGCAAAGCGGTTGAAGGCCGATCCGCGGCGCACTCTTACACGGCGCGCTACAGCGAAACCAAATTCGAAGGCAACTGGCGCCCGACCCTGACGCCGGAACAGCTCGCTCAAGTTGCCGAAGTGGTCCACCCGATCGTGCGCACGCACCCGGAAAACGGGCGCAAGGCGCTGTTCGTCAGCGAAGGCTTTACCACCCGCATCGTTGGGTTGCCGGATGACGAGAGCCAGCAACTGCTCGCCGAGCTCTACGCCCACAGCGTGCTGCCGCAAAACATCTACCGCCATCAGTGGCAACCGCATGACCTGGTGTTCTGGGACAACCGTTCGTTGATCCACCTCGCCGCCGGATGCCCCAGCCATCTGCGCCGCAAGCTGTACCGCACCACCATTCAGGGCGACGCGCCTTTCTGATTTATCGGAGAACTCACATGTCCAAACGTTTTCCCTTTGCACCGCTGGCGGCCGCTATCGGCCTGGGTTTCAGCCTGATCGCCGGCAGCCTGGTGGCGCCGACCGCGGCCCACGCCGAAGGTGAAATCCGCATCGCCGAGCAGTTCGGCATTGTTTACCTGTTGCTCAATGTGGTGCGCGATCAGAACCTGATCGAGAAGTACGGCAAGCAGGAAGGCATCGACATCAAGGTCGACTGGACTCAGCTGTCGGGAGGCGCGGCGGTCAACGATGCGCTGCTCTCGGGCTCGATTGATATTGCAGGCGCGGGCGTCGGTCCGTTGCTGACCATTTGGGATCGCACCCACGGCAAGCAGAACGTCAAAGCCGTGGCCTCGCTTGGCAACTTCCCTTACTACCTGGTGAGCAACAATCCCAAGGTCAAGACCATCGCCGATTTCACCGAAAAGGACCGGATTGCGGTGCCGGCGGTGGGCGTGTCGGTGCAGTCACGTTTCTTGCAATACGCGGCCGCCAAGCAGTGGGGGGACAAGGAATTCAATCGCCTCGACAAGTACACCATTGCAGTGCCGCACCCGGACGCTACGGCTGCGTTGGTGGCCGGGGGCACCGAGTTGTCCGGGCACTTCTCCAACCCGCCATTCCAGGATCAGGAGCTGGCCAACCCCAACGTCCACGTGGTGTTGAACTCCTATGACGTGCTCGGCCCGAACTCGCCGACGGTGCTGTTCGCCACCGAGAAATTCCGAGACGAGAACCCGAAAACCTATAAGGCCTTCATCGCGGCGCTGACCGAAGCGGCCGAATTCGCGCAGAACGACAAAGGCGCTGCCGCCGACACTTACATCCGCGTCACCAAGGCGAAAATCGACCGCGCCGCGTTGCTGAAAATCATCGACAACCCGCAGTTCGAATTCAGCGTCACGCCGAAGAATACGTATCCACTGGCCGAGTTCCTCTACCGCGTGGGTGCGATCAAAAACAAACCGGATTCGTGGAAGGACTATTTCTTCCAGGACGCCAAGCCACTGCAAGGGAGCTGATCGAAATGAACGCCCCTTTGCAAGGCCACACGGTCAGCAAACCGAACGTTGCAGCCCAGGCGCTGCTGTCGGTCGACAACGTCAGCCTCGAATACCGCACGCCGCAGCGTGTGGTTCGAGCGACCCATCAAGTCAGTTTTGAAATTGATCCGGCGGACCGCTTTGTGCTGCTCGGCCCGTCCGGTTGCGGCAAATCAACTTTACTCAAGGCAGTAGCCGGGTTCATTCAGCCGTGTGAGGGCGAGATCCGTCTTCAAGGGCAAACCGTACATGCGCCGGGGCCGGACCGCATCGTGGTGTTCCAGGAGTTCGATCAACTGCCGCCGTGGAAAACCGTGAAACAGAACGTCATGTTTCCGCTGCTGGCATCGAAAACCCTGAAGCGTAAAGCAGCTGAAGAGCGGGCGCTGCACTACCTCGAAAAAGTCGGGCTGGCGGCGTTTGCCGATGCTTATCCGCATACCTTGTCCGGTGGCATGAAAGCGCGAGTCGCCATCGCTCGCGCCTTGGCGATGCAACCGAAAATCCTCCTGATGGACGAACCCTTCGCCGCGCTCGATGCGCTGACCCGCCGCAAGATGCAGGAAGAATTGCTGCTGCTGTGGGAAGAGGTGCGTTTCACGCTGCTGTTCGTCACCCACTCCATCGAAGAGGCGTTGGTGGTGGGCAATCGCATTCTGTTGCTGTCGCCGCATCCGGGTCGGGTGCGGGCGGAAGTCCACAGCCACCAATACGATCTGCACAGCCTTGGCGGCGTGGCGTTTCAGGAGTCGGCGCGACGGATTCACCGATTGTTGTTCGATGAAGGTCAGTCGCCGGAAACCGAGCGTGAGCTGGATTTCTCCGACATTCGCATCGCTTATTGAGCCATTGAGAGGAGTGCCCGATGAGCCATTTATCATCTGCGCGTGAAGCGTTCGAAACGGTTTTGCAGCCGCTGACCAGCGTACCGCTGGAGCGTGAATTACCCCTCGGTCAGCGCCTCTGGCAACAGGGCTGGATTCGTAAAAGCCTGATCCTGATATTGCTGGCGGTACTGTGGGAAGTGGTCGCCCGCGTTCAGAACAATGACCTGCTGCTGCCGAGTTTTCTGCAAACCGCCAGCGCGCTGTATGACGGTTTGCTCAGTGGTGAGTTGCTGGGCAAGGTCTGGATTTCGCTGGTGGTGTTGCTCAAGGGCTACCTGATCGGCATCGTCCTGGCGTTTGCCTTGACCACGTTGGCGGTGTCGACCCAGTTCGGTCGGGACCTGCTGAGCACATTGACCTCGATGTTCAACCCGTTGCCGGCGATTGCCTTGTTGCCGTTGGCGCTGCTGTGGTTCGGCCTGGGGCAGAACAGTTTGATTTTTGTGCTGGTGCATTCGGTGCTGTGGGCGTTGGCCTTGAACACCTATGCCGGTTTTCTCGGGGTCTCGGAAACGTTGCGTATGGCGGGTCGTAATTACGGGTTAAAGGGTATGCGGTTTGTGCTGTTTATCCTGATCCCGGCAGCACTGCCGTCGATACTTGCCGGGTTGAAGATTGGCTGGGCCTTTGCCTGGCGTACGTTGATTGCGGCGGAGTTGGTGTTTGGCGCGACCAGCGGCAAGGGTGGGTTGGGCTGGTACATTTTTCAGAACCGTAATGAGCTGTACACCGACAAGGTGTTTGCCGGGTTGGCGGTGGTGATTTTGATTGGGTTGCTGGTGGAGAACCTGGTGTTTGATTCGTTGGAGCGGGTGACCGTTAAGCGCTGGGGGATGCAGCGGTAAGAGTTGTGGTGTTTGGTCTGAGCCATCGCGAGCAAGCTCGCTCCCACAGGGTTTTGTATGGTTCGCAAAATGGTCGGTCAATGTAATCCATCGTGCGAGCTTGCTCGCGATGGGGCCAATCCAGCCAACACATCATTTGAGAGATGTTTGCTAGCATTGCGTCTGAATCAATCCAGATCAGCCACGAGTGCTCAGCATGCAACTCCCGGACATGAACCTGTTGGTCGCCCTCGACGCCTTGCTCAATGAGGGCAGCGTGGTTGGCGCTGCGCGGCGGATGAACCTCAGCCCGGCGGCGATGAGCCGAACGCTGACGCGCATACGCGAAGCCATCGGCGACCCGATCCTGGTGCGCGCCGGGCGCGGTCTGGTGCCAACGCCCAAGGCGCTGGAACTGCGCGAGCAGGTGCGTGACGTGGTCGAGCAGGCCGCCTTGCTGTTTCGTTCCGCCGATGAGGTGGACCTCGGTTCGTTGCGCCGCCGGTTCAGTATCCGCGCCAATGATTTTTTCGTCGGTGTCTATGGCGGCAAACTGTTCGACACCCTGGAGCGCCAGGCGCCGCACTGTGAGTTGCGCTTTGTGCCGGAAGGCGATGGCGATGATGAAGCGCTGCGTGAAGGGCGGATCGATTTGAGTGTCAGCAACAATCGTCCGGTCATGCCGGAAGTGAAAGTGCAGAACCTGTTCTCGACACACTTCGTCGGTCTGGTGCGCGAGGACCATCCCCTGTTCGACGAAGAGATTACCGCCGAGCGCTATGCCGGTTTTTCGCATATCAGCATGTCGCGCCGTGGCATTGCCCGCGGGCCGATCGACACGGCTCTCAACGCATTGGGGCTGGAGCGGCGGGTGGCGGTGATCGCGCCGAGCTTTCATGCGGCAATGTTCGCGTTGCCGGATTCCAATCTGATTCTGCCGGTGCCCCAAGAGGCGTTGCTGAGCGTGCGACGCCTGGGTTTGAAACTGCGCTCGTTCACCCTGCCGATTCCGCTGCCCACCCTGATGCTGACCCAGGCCTGGCACCCACGGTTTGACAATGATCCAGCTCACCGTTGGCTGCGTGAAACCCTCAAAACCTGCTGCGACGAAACATGGCAGGCCGCACAACCCATCTGAAGCAACCCCCACTCCTACAGGGGGTTTTGTATTGTTGCGCCTAGCGCACTTATAACCTGTCGATAAGTCAGTTTTCGTCAGGCCCCACGCTTTTTAAAATGCCCCGGTATTCAACCCCCGGAGCAAGCCGTAATGACTTCCCTCACCGTCACGGCACCCCTCGCCGTGACCCCGCCCGCCGCCGTCGTGCCACCGGTCTTCGGCCCGCGGATCATCATCGGTCTGGTGGGGGTGTTGCTGGCAGTGCTGGTGTCGGGCTTGAACGAGATGGTGACCAAAGTAGCGTTGGCGGATATTCGCGGTGCATTGGCCATCGGTTACGACGAAGGCACCTGGCTGGTCGCCAGTTACACCGCGACCTCGGTGGCGGCCATGGCGTTTGCGCCGTGGTGTGCGGTGACGTTCTCCCTGCGGCGATTCACCCTGTGCGCCATCAGCGTCTTCACGGTGTTGGGCCTGTTGTGTCCGTTCGCCCCGAACTACGAAAGCCTGCTGGTCATGCGCACGTTGCAGGGCCTGGCCGGCGGTGCATTGCCACCGATGCTGATGACCGTCGCACTGCGGTTCCTGCCGGCCAATGTGAAGCTCTATGGCCTGGCCGGTTATGCGCTGACCGCCACGTTCGGCCCCGGTCTCGGTACACCACTGGCCGGGTTGTGGACCGAGTATGTCGGTTGGCAGTGGACGTTTTGGCAGATCATCGTGCCGTGTCTGCTGGCGCTGGGCGCGGTGGCCTATGGTTTGCCCCAGGACCCGCTACGTCTGGAGCGCTTCAAGCACTTCAACTGGCGCGGACTGCTGCTGGGTTTTCCGGCGATCTGCATGCTGGTGATCGGCATCTTGCAGGGCAATCGGCTGGACTGGTTCGAGTCGAGCCTGATCTGTGGATTGCTCGGTGGTGGGCTGCTGTTGCTGGTGCTGTTTTTGATCAATGAATGGTCGCAGCCGATACCGTTTTTCAAGATGCAGATGCTTGGCATCCGCAACCTCTCGTTTGCTTTGCTCACCTTGGCCGGGGTGCTGGTGATACTGCTGGCGGTGATCATCATTCCGTCCTCTTACCTCGCTCAGGTGCAGGGTTACCGGCCCGTGCAGACGGCGCCGATCACGCTGTTGGCGGCGTTGCCGCAGTTGATTGCGCTGCCGTTGGTGGCGGCGTTGTGCAACCTGCGATGGGTCGATTGTCGCTGGGTGTTGGGCGCGGGTTTGAGCCTGTTGGCGCTGTCGTGCGTCGGTGGTTCGCAGCTGACGTCAGCATGGATTCGCGACGATTTCTACGCGCTGCAACTGCTGCAAATATTCGGTCAGCCCATGGCCGTCCTGCCGCTGTTGATGCTGTCGACCGGCAGCATCTTGCCGATGGAAGGGCCGTTCGCCTCGGCCTGGTTCAACACGGTGAAAGGTCTGTCAGCGGTAATTGCGACCGGCGTCATCGAGGCATTGACCACCACCAGGCTGCATTTTCACTCGACGATGCTGGTGGACAACCTCGGCAACTCGCCCCTGGCCGAACGCGACAGCGCGGGCCTCGCCCATCGCCTGCACGAGCAAGCCGTGGTGCTGACTTCTTCCGATCTTTACCTGTGCATGGCGGGCGTCGCGTTGGCGTTGATCCTGCTGATTTTCTGGCTGCCGACGCGGATGTATCCACCGCGCGCGCCGACTTGAACGCTTTACTGAAACAGAAGGTTTTTATGACGACTCAAACCAAGCAAAAGATAGCTGTCGGTGTCGCCGTAGTAGTGGCGGTCAGTGTGCTGATTTGCCTGCTGACGCCCGGCCTTTTCGGTCCGCGTACGCAGCAAAAAACCAATGACGCGTTTGTCTCGGCGGACTTCACGCTGGTGGTCTCGCGCGTGGCCGGGTTTATCAAGGAGGTGCTGGTGGAAGACAACCAGCAGGTCAAGACCGGGCAGTTGCTGGCACTGATCGATGATCGTGATCTGCGCGCTGCGGCTCAGGCGGCGGACGCCGAAACCCTGGTGGCCAGGGCGCAACTGCAAAATGCCCGCGCAACCCTTGAGCGCCAGGCCTCAGTGATCGCTCAGGCTCAAGCCTCGGTAGTCTCGGCCAAGGCTGAAATGGCGTTCGCCGAGCATGAGTTGAACCGCTACGACCACTTGGCCGGTGTTGGGGCCGGCACGGTGCAGAATGCTCAGCAAGCGCGCACGCGCATCGATCAGGCCAATGCGCGGTTGGCCAACGCGATGGCGGTGCTGGCGGCGGAGCGCAAGCAAGTGGACATCCTGACGGCCCAGCGCGATGCGGCGGAAGGCGGACTGAAACGGGCGCAAGCCGCGCTGGAAATCGCCAGCTATGAGTTGTCTTACACGCGCATTGTCGCGCCGCAGGACGGCATGGTCGGCGAGCGCGCCGTGCGAGTCGGCGCTTATGTGACACCGGGTAGCAAGATTCTGGCGGTAGTGCCGCTGGCGCAGGCTTACGTGGTGGCCAATTTTCAAGAGACTCAACTGACTAACGTTCAGCCAGGGCAGGGTGTGCAGGTGCGGGTTGATAGCCTCGGCGGGGAGGCGCTGAACGGTCGCGTCGAGAGCATCGCCCCGGCGACGGGCGTGACGTTTGCTTCGATCAAGCCGGACAACGCCACGGGTAACTTCACCAAGGTTGTGCAGCGGATCCCGGTGAAAATCGTCCTCGAACCTGGGCAGGCATTGGCCTCGCGGCTGCGCGTGGGGATGTCGGTGGAGGCGAGTATTGATACGGCGAGTGCCGTGTCGCATGAGGTGGCTCAGCGATGAAGATTTTTGTTGAGCGGTGGCCTCAACTGACCTTTTGCGCCTTGCTGATCATGAGCCTGTCAGCCTGCACCGTCGGCCCCGACTTCCACAAACCTCAAGCCCGACAAATCACCGAATGGTCAAAACCGGCCAAACCCGCCGCCGGTGAAGCGGTCACCGCCGACATGAACGAACGCTGGTGGGAAGTCTTCAACGACCCAAAACTCTCCGCCCTGACCCAGCGCGCCCAGACCGACAACCTCGACCTGAAACTCGCCAGCAGCCGCTTGCAGCAAAGCCGTGCCGCGCGCCAGGTGATCACCGCCAACCGTTACCCCAACACGGCCGCGACGGGCAGCTATGGGCGCAAACGCAACAGCGGCGAAGGCTTGAACGATCCCTCGGGGCACAACGGTGATTCGGCATTCAACCTGTGGGACACCGGCTTCTCCGCCTCCTGGGAACTGGATTTCTGGGGACGTGTACGCCGCGAAACCGAAGCCGCCGACGCCACGCTGGAAGTCGCGGAAAACGATCGTCGCGGCGTGCTGCTGTCGGTGCTCGCGGAAACCGCTCAGGACTACATTCAGCTGCGCGGCGTGCAAAGCACTCGGGCTGTTACCGAGCAAAACCTCGATGTCGCCCGCCACAGTTTGAAACTTTCGCAACTGCGTCTGGCCGACGGCGTTGCCACTGACCTGGATGTCGCCGAGGCTGCCGCCCAAGTTGCCGCCATCGAATCGCGCCTGCCCGCGCTGGAGCAGCGGCAGTCGCAACTGATCAACGCGTTGAGCCTGTTGATGGGCGAACCGCCGCAAGCGCTGCACGCCGAGTTATCCACAGATGGGCCGGTGCCGCAAACCCCGCGCCAGGTCGCGATCGGCTTGCCGTCGCAGCTGGCTGAACGCCGTCCGGATATTCGCCAGGCTGAGGCGCAACTGCACGCTGCCACCGCGAACATCGGCGTGGCCAAGGGTGACTTCTACCCGCGGATCACCTTGTCGGGCAACCTGGGTTCGCAAGCCATGCAGCTCAGCGATTTTGGTTCGTGGGGCTCGCGTTCATTCGGCATCGGCCCGCAATTCAGCCTGCCGCTGTTTGACGGCGGTCGCCTGCGCGGTGTGCTGAACCTGCGCGAAGCCCAGCAACAGGAAGCGGCCATCGCCTATCAGCAAACCGTGCTGCGCGCCTGGCATGAAATCGACGATCAACTGGCCGCCTACAACGCCAGCCAACTGCGCCGCGACAGCCTCGCCGAAGCCGTCCGCCAAAACCAGATCGCCCTGCGCACTGCGCAGCAGCAATACACGGAAGGCGTGGTGGACTTCGTTAATGTGCTGACGGTGCAAAGCGCATTGCTGGCGACGCAGGAGCAGTTTGTGGAGAGTTCGACCGGGGTTTCGCTGGCGATGGTCGGGTTGTACAAGGCGTTGGGTGGGGGATGGGAGTCGGTGTATCCGCTGGTAAATGTCGTTACCAATAATCCGGTTTGATGGCGGGCGCCTTGTGCGTTGGTACCCTGTTTGGAAATTGATGTGTCCGCAGCTCTTCTGCGGTGACGACTCGTCGCATCCAGTGGGAGTGTTCTTTCAAAGAACCTGGAGAAGGACGGTTTAACTCAGCCCGGTGGGGAAGAATGACACCGACTTTCATGTCAGGGAAATCTTCTCGAATTGCTCTGAGAGCTGGAGTCATGTCTGTGTCGCTGGATACTAATACAAGTTGTTCGATAGGCTCATTGAAATGAAGTTTGGACTGTCTTGCTGCCGTGCGATACATGCTGATTCCGATGTGAACATCTGTTTCTTTCTCTTCAAGTTTCCAGATGTCGACTTTGTCTTGGCGCGATGCCCCGGTTTTTCTGTCAATGAAACGTGGGGCTTTAGCAGGCTCAAGCTTATGGCGACCATAGTGAACGGCAACGTTGGTCGTTTTTAACGCTCGTACGTAAGTGTCTTGAGCTTCTTTAGAGGTTCGGCCGCGAGTAGCAAGTTCTGGTTTGACGGATGAAGTGAAGTAATCAACAGAGATAATTGAGCTCTGCGGATTCTCGATGTGCGCGACATGGGCTAGCAAGCCTTTGAGATTAAGCCATTTGTAGGGCGTGCCAGCGAGTAACCCATAGAACACGTTGTAGCCATCAACAAAGAAAGCAGTTCGCAAAAGCTCATACCTCAGAAACGAAAAAACCGGCCTAAGCCGGTTTTCTCACCTCCAACTGCCAGAGAATTTAATCTCTGCGTACGGGGTTCAGTGGGGGGATCGTAAGTCGGGTGGGGCACGGACGTCAACCCGTTGATTGATCCATCGCTCTACTCGACTTGCAGCGGCGAGCCAGTTTTGAGCAGTCGGTTGGTCGTTGGTCAAGGTCTTATCGACTAAATCTATGAGCGTTTGCTACGAGATGAAGTTCAAAGTGCTGCATCTTTGCAAAAGTGAAAGTTGTCTACAGGTCTTCTCAGTAACGACCGCATGTAGATTCCCAGAATCCTGTGGGATTTGATACCGAGAGGCAATGGAGAGGGAACATGGTGCCTGCTGAGAAGTATCTGGTTTTTTGAAACAGCACATTTCTATCGAGTAACCATTCTCCGCTTGATGCTCCGCCGCGTGTTTTAGCCTCTACTCATCCATCTGGGAGATAAGGTCGGCAACGTCACTGGTCGCAAAGCCAGCATCGACGAAGAACCTGCGCCGCCTTAAAGTGATCCATAGGCTTCGTGATGTCGGGCCGGTTGCAGGGGGAGGCAATGGAAGCGCGCAGAGAAACTTCGCTTGGCGGTACCCAGGATCCGCACGCGGTGCCTGGCGGCTGGGCGGTGGTACAGCGTTGGTTGCGGTGGGCGCAGGAGCACCGGCTGTTGCCGATTCTGGCGTTGGCAGCCTTGGTACGTTTCTACGACCTGACGGCGGCGGCCATTTGGGGCGACGAAGGGTCGAGCCTGCTGATGAGCCACTACTCATTGGCCGAAATATGGGTGCACGCTGCCCATGACGTGCACCCGCCGCTGTATTTCATGCTGCTGCATGGCTGGATCGAAGTGTTCGGCGACGGCATTTTTTCGATTCGCTGTCTCAGCGCTCTGCCCGGGATCATTACGGTGTGGCTCGGCGTCTGGTTGATGGACTTGATCGCCACCCGGCGCGCTGCGTTATTGGCCGGTTTTCTCCTGGCGCTGCTGCCGACGGCGGTGCGTTATAGCCAGGAAGTGCGGATGTACTCGCTGCTGGGCCTGTGGCTGATCGGCGCGACGATTGCGCTGGTCTACTGGATCAGGCATCCCCGGCGTACACGCTATCTGGTGGCGTATGTGCTGCTGATGAGTGCGGCGTTCTACACCCATTATTTCACCGCCCTGTGCGTGGTGTGCCACTGGCTGTACCTGGGGCTGATTCGTGTACTGCCAGCGTATCGCGTGCGCACTATTCAACGCCCCGGCTGGTGGTTGGCGAACGTGGCAATCGTGCTGATCTACCTGCCATGGGTACCCAACCTGATTGATCTGATCCAGCACATGGACCTGCTCAAAGCCAATGGTGATGTGGGGTGGGAGTTGCCGGTCACGTTCGGCTCGTTGCCGTCGATGATCTGGTCGTTGCTGACCCAGGACGATGGCGAAAACTTGCCGACGCTGATTTTTATCGCGCTGCCGCTGGCGTTGCTGGCCATTGCCGGCGTGGCATTGGCGCGGGATCGTAGCGTCATTCGCGGCAGTATCCTGCTGGTGATCTACACGGCGTTGCCAATGCTGTTGGTGTTCGCCGTGTCGTTTATCTCGCCGGTGTTCATTGAGCGTTACCTGACGGCCTATGCACTGGGGTTGCCGATGATTGTCGCGCTGGCTGTTGATCGCCTGTATTCAGGCTTTCGAATGCTGGCGCTGGCAGTGCTGGTGTTGTTTGTCGGCGTCGAACTGGTCGGCTTGAAAAACAACGCTACGGTCGATACCCACGATCAAATCAATGTGATGGTCGACTACGTTAACCAGCACTTCGTTGCGGGCGACCAGATCGTCACCAGCGATATGCTCTGGTACCTCGCCTATGTTTATTACAATCGCACCGACGCTAAACCGTTGCTGTACACCCCGCCGTTGGCCAATGGCGGGTCGGGCCGACCCAATGGCTATGGATTTGGCACGCTGGTCACCCAGGACATTTATCTGGACCGCCTCGACAACTTGCCCAAGGGCACCGGTCGGGTGTGGCTGATCGGCACCGTCGGTGTGCCGGACGAGTTCGCACCGCTGCCCGTGGGCTGGAAGAACGCCGGTATTACGCAGGCGGGCGGGGCTAATGCGCGCTTGTTTGTGCTGCATTGAAAGTCTTGGTATTAAGGTTTTGACGACAAATCCGCCATCCCCTTGAGCAGTTCAATCGGCAGCGGGAAGACAATGGTCGAGCTCTTGTCCCCGGCAATCGAACTCAGCGTCTGCATGTAACGCAACTGCATGGCCCCAGGCTGACGGCCGAGCATTTCAGCGGCCTGCATGAGTTTTTCCGAGGCCTGCAATTCACCCTCGGCGTGGATCACCTTGGCCCGGCGCTCCCGTTCGGCTTCGGCCTGTTTGGCGATGGCACGGACCATCGATTCATTGAGGTCCACATGTTTGATCTCGACGTTGGCAACCTTGATGCCCCAGGCGTCGGTCTGGGCGTCGAGCACTTGCTGGATGTCGATGTTCAGCCGTTCGCGCTCGGCCAGCAGTTCATCGAGCTCATGTTTACCCAGCACCGCTCGCAGAGTGGTCTGGGCCAATTGGCTGGTGGCCGCCAGAAAGTCTTCGACCTGGATAATCGCTTTCTGTGGATCGAGCACACGGAAATACAGCACCGCGTTGACCTTGACCGAGACGTTGTCGCGGGTAATGACGTCTTGTGGGGGAACGTCGAGGACGATGGTTCGCAGGTCGACACGGACCATTTGCTGGACCACCGGGATCAGCAGGATCAAGCCGGGACCCTTGACCTGCCAGAAGCGTCCGAGTTGGAACACCACGCCGCGCTCGTATTCGCGCAGGATGCGGAAGGTCGACCCCGCCAGTGCAATCAGCAGTAGCAGCAGCGCGGCGAAACCTACTTGCAGGCCCATGTTTATTCTCCCACCGGCACCGCGTCAGCCGCGGCCACTTGCAACAGTAATCCTTTTCGCGCCACCACCAGGACGTGTTGCCCCGGCTGCAGCGGTGTCGGGCTTGAAACCTGCCAGCGCTCCCCTTGCAGATGCACCCAGCCGTTGCAGGCGTTGTCGGGCAGCAACGACAGGACCGGCGTCACGCTGCCCAGCAGCTCTGCATCGCCAGTGACGTTACGCCGCGGTCGGGTTTTCAGGGCGCGGATCAGCAGGAAAATCAGGAGCAGGGCACTCACCAGCCCCAGGCCGATGATCAAGGGAACAGGTATTTCGGTGTTGGTCAGAATCACTGCACCGATCACGAACATCACAATGCCGCCCAAACCGATCACGCCATAGTTGGGCAACGCGGCCTCGGCGATCAGAAAGGCGATGCCGAAGGTGATCAACCAGATCCCGATGGGATTTGGCATCAGCAGCACAACGGTATCGGCGGCGA
This sequence comes from Pseudomonas sp. S2_B07, assembly GCF_054668435.1. NCBI lineage: Bacteria > Pseudomonadati > Pseudomonadota > Gammaproteobacteria > Pseudomonadales > Pseudomonadaceae > Pseudomonas > Pseudomonas sp. S2_B07. Next base: position 3,426,631 of record NZ_CP162769.1, on the reverse strand, counting down.
ACACCGATCCGCTCATCGCCAACAGCAGTGCAACGGCACAGCAACGAATCTTCACGTGACCCTCCGCGAGAGTCATCAGGTGGCTCTGTATACAGTTTAGTTGAGCCTTGGCATCTCTGAATTCTGCTCACTTTACGGTGGCGTCCGATGGGCGGATTTCCCGCCGAAATGCATCATCAGGCCTAGACTTTCAGTACGAAGAAACGCGTCAACCATCGTCCGCTCGTCACTGTTGCGGACACCGAGGTGCATCATGCGTATGGCAAGAACCGTGCAGCGAAGCCTGGAAACGGCACACTGCGAATATGACATCGTCACCCATCCCCATTCGGCCAGTAGCCTGGAAACGGCGCGGCTCGCGGGTGTTCCTGCCGAGCGGGTGGCCAAGTCGGTCATCCTCGACGATCACCACGGCCACTACCTGATGGCCGTGTTGCCTGCCAGCCGTCACCTGGACCTGAGCAAAGTCCGCAGCAGCGGTGAATGGCAGGTCTCGCGGGAAAGCAATCTGCCGCACCTGTTCGATGATTGCGAACGCGGTGCCGTGCCGGCGCTGGGTGAGGCCTATGGGCTGGATGTGGTCATTGACCCGTTGGTAACCCGGCAGAAAGACATCTATCTGGAAGCTGGCAATCACATCAATTTGCTGCACATGGACATGCCGCAATTCTTGAAAATGGTGCCGCATGCCGAGGTGCGGGAATTGAGTCAGTGAGTGTTGTGTTGTCAGTACCACCGCCATCGCGAGCAAGCTAGCTCCCACCTTTGACCGGGTTTTTAGGTGGGAGCGAGCCTGCTCGCGATTGATTTTTCATTTCTCAAGGAGCCCGACATGGAATCCCCAACCCACACCCTGCCCAACCTGTTCAAGCAACTCGGCCTGGAGGATGACGCCGAGAGCATCGATAAATTCATCGCCACCCACTCACCGCTCAAGCCCGAACTGCACCTTGCCGATGCGTTTTTCTGGAGCGAGAGCCAGGCGGATTTTTTGCGTAACGATATTTTGGAGGATGCGGATTGGGCGGAGGTGGTGGATCAGTTGGATGTGTTGTTGAGGAAGGGGCGGGGGCTGTAGAAGCAATTGAAAAAACTCGTCACAGGTTTTTTGAAGGTTATGGGCCTGGCTGAAGTAATTTCATGAAAACAGATTCTATGAAGAGATCAGCTCATGCAGCGGTTGTTGGCAGAAAAGGTCATCGGCATCTCCGAGTTTGCTCAGAACGCAGGTGATGGGGTACGGGAGGCGCAACAGGAGCCAATCGCAGTTCTAGAGAACAACAGAATCCAGGCGTATCCGATTTCGGCAGATTTGTATGGCGCGATGCTGGAGCGTCTGGATGATTTCGATTTGGCGGCGCTTGCTCTTGCCCGCAGTGGTGAAGACTCCGTGCCTGTGAGCCTTGATGCTCTGTAGAAGTGTTCAATCCGCAGGTGAATTGTTTCAAAACTTGACCACCTTTCCCCCCAAATGCGATATTGATAGTTAGCAAACTAACAGTGTGTATTTCCCCTCGTGCCGAAGAACCTCGACGCTCTCCAGATGAACATCAGCAGCTCCATGGTGGTGGCCGCCAGGCATTGGCGGAAGATCTGCCAGACCACGCTGGTCAACTATGGAATCTCCGAAGCCTGCGCCGTCCCGTTGTTGATGATCGGGCGCTTGGGCGAGGGCGTGCGGCAGGTGACGGTGGCGCAGGCGGCGGGGATGGAGAGTCCGTCCCTGGTGCGTTTGCTCGATCAGTTGTGTCATTCGGGCTACGTCTGCCGCACCGAAGATGCCCATGACCGGCGCGCCAAGTGCCTGAGCCTGACCGCCACCGGTCGCGAATTGGTGCAGGCCGTCGAAATCGAGCTGGTGCGATTGCGCCATGAAGTGCTTGAAGGCATCGACCAAAGCGATCTGGAAGCTACGCTTCGGGTACTGAAAGCCTTTGAAGCGGCGAATTCGCCGTCGGTGGTCAACCCTTGAGCGGATTTTTCAGCGGTATGCCCGCGGCGCGAGACTGGTTCTACGGTGTGCGTACTTTTGCCGCCTCGATGATCGCGTTGTACATCGCCCTGCTCATGCAAATGCCGCGTCCGTATTGGGCGATGGCCACGGTCTACATCGTGTCCAGCCCCTTTGTCGGTCCTACCAGTTCGAAGGCGCTGTACCGTGCCATCGGTACCTTTTTCGGCGCGGCGGCCGCGGTGCTTTTTGTGCCGATGTTTGTCCAGAGTCCCTACGTTTTGGTGGTGGTTATTGCGCTGTGGACCGGGACGCTGTTGTTCCTGTCCTTGCACCTGCGCACCGCCAACAACTACGCCTTGATGCTCGCCGGTTACACCTTGCCGCTGATCGCCTTGCCAGTGGTGAACAACCCGTTAGGCGTCTGGGATGTGGCAGAAGCGCGGACGGAAGAAATCTTCCTCGGCATCGCCGTGGCAGCGGTGGTCGGCGCCATGTTCTGGCCGCGGCGGCTGGCGCCGGTGTTCAACGACTCGGTGAGCAAATGGTTTGCCGATGCCTCGACGTACAGCCTGCGTTTCCTCAGCCGCCAGGTGCAGCCGGACGAAGTCAGTGCGCTGCGCTCCGCCATGGTCACGACCTTCAATACCCTGGAATTAATGATCGGCCAGTTGCCGCACGAGGGCGCGCACCGGCAAACCGTGCGCAACACCAAGGAATTGCGTGGGCGCATGATTCACCTGTTGCCGGTGATCGACGCCCTCGACGACGCGCTGTATGCCCTTGAGCGGCGTACGCCCGAGCTGGTGGAGAAGTTCGCACCGTTGCTGGCCGCTGCGACCGAATGGCTCAATCACAAAGACGCCGACCTCGCGCGCTGGCAGGCGCTGAAAGAACAGCTTGAGGCCCTGCAACCGTCCGCCGAAGCGCTTAACGATCGCAAACAGCTGCTGTTCTCCAATGCGTTGTATCGCCTCGGCGAGTGGATTGATGTGTGGCAAGACTGCCGCAGCCTGCAATACGCCATCCAGTGCGAAAGCCCGGACAGCTGGCGCGCCGTGTATCGCCACTGGCGCCTCGGTCGCCTGTCACCGTTTCTCGACCGTGGGTTGATGCTCTACTCGGCGGCCTCGACGGTCACCGCGATCATCGTTGCCTCGGTGCTGTGGATTCTGCTTGGCTGGACCGATGGCGGCTCGGCAGTGATTCTGGCCGCCGTGTCGTGCAGCTTTTTCGCCTCGATGGATGACCCGGCACCGCAGATTTACCGATTCTTCTTCTGGACCGCGATGTCGGTGGTGCTGGCCAGCCTTTACCTGTTTCTGGTGCTGCCCAACCTGCACGATTTCCCGATGCTGGTGTTGGCGTTTGCCGTGCCGTTTATCTGCATCGGCACCCTGACGGTCAAGCCGCAATTTTACCTGGGCATGCTCCTGACCCTCGTCAACACCTCGTCGTTTATCAGCATTCAGGGCGCCTACGATGCGGACTTCCTCAGTTTCGCCAACTCCAACCTGGCCGGCCCCATCGGGCTATTGTTTGCCTTCATCTGGACCCTGATCGCCCGGCCGTTCGGTGCGGAGCTGGCGGCCAAGCGGTTAACCCGCTTCAGTTGGCGCGACATCGTCAATCTCAGCAAACCGGCGAACCTGGCCGAACACCGGCAATTGGGCGTACACGTGCTCGATCGTCTGATGCAGCACTTGCCGCGTCTGGCCATGACTGGCCAGGACACCGGCATTGCGTTGCGTGAGGTGCGTGTGGCGCTGAACGTGCTCGATCTGCTGGCTTACACGCCGCGAGTGGACGGTGTACCGCGAGCGCTGCTGCATCAGGTGGTGGCGGAAGTCGGTGAGTATTTCAAGGCCTGCCTGAAGGCGGATGAGCGTCTGCCGGCCCCCGGCCCGTTGCTGATGACCCTCGACCGCGCCCGCCGGGCACTGGACACGAATTGTGATGAGGATGCCCGTCTGAATTTGTTGCATGCCCTGAGCGGCCTGCGCCTGGCGTTGTTGCCGGGCGTGGAATTCGTAAGCGTGGGCGAACTCGAAGAACCGCTGCCCCATGGCATCGATGGAGCGCCTTTATGATCGGTGATGTGGACATCAGCGGGGTGTTTCTGCCCACGCTGCTGGTACTGATGGGCATTACGTATGTGTTGTACCTGCTGGTGCACGGGTTGCTGATGAGCCTGCACTTTTACCGTCTGGTCTGGCACCGGGCATTGTTCAACGTGGCTCTCTACGCTTTGCTGCTCGGCGCCGTGGACTCACTCAGTCGATACCTGATGACATGAAAAAACCTTTTTTGACCCTGGGGCGCGTGGTGCTGACCCTGTTGATCGTGACCTTCGCCGTCGTCGTGGTCTGGCGCATGGTGATGTACTACATGTTTGCGCCGTGGACCCGCGACGGGCATATCCGTGCCGACATCGTGCAAATCGCCCCGGACGTGTCCGGGCTGATTCAGCAAGTGGACGTGCGCGACAACCAGTTGGTGAAACGCGGGCAGGTGTTGTTCAGCATCGATCAGGACCGTTTCAAACTGGCCCTGCGCCAAGCTAAAGCGACAGTCGCCGACCGTCAGGAAACCCTGGCTCAGGCGCAACGCGAAGCCAAGCGTAACCGTGGCCTGGGCAATCTGGTGCCGGGCGAGCAACTGGAAGAAAGTCAGTCCCGGGTGGCTCGCGCCGAAGTGGCGTTGATGGAAGCCCAAGTGGCGGTGGACAGCGCTCAACTGAACCTCGACCGCTCGACCATCCGCAGCCCGGTCGATGGCTATGTCAACGACCGTGCACCGCGGGCCCAGGAATTCGTCACCGCCGGGCGACCTGTGTTGTCGGTGGTCGACAGCAATTCATTCCACATCGACGGCTATTTCGAAGAAACCAAACTGAACGGCATTCATGTCGGCCAAAGCGTCGACATCCGCGTGATCGGCGACCGCGCGCGGCTGCGTGGTCATGTGGAAAGCATCGTCGCCGGCATCGAAGACCGCGACCGCACCATCGGCAACAACCTGCTGCCCAACGTCAACCCGGCATTCAGCTGGGTGCGCCTGGCACAGCGGATTCCGGTGCGGATTGTCTTTGACGATGTGCCGGCGGACTTCCGCATGATCGCCGGGCGGACTGCGACCGTGTCGATCATCGACGATCAACCGCAGGAGCCGGCGAAATGAGCAAGGCGTCGGGTTTGGCGGTTGCCGGATTAGGTTTGCTGCTATCGGCGTGTCAGGTCGTTGGCCCGGATTACCATTTGCCCGACGAAGCGGCTGTCCATCGACCCGATTTGCAGGGCGATCTGGCGGTCGACGGCAAAACGGTGGTGTCCGCCCCGGTGCCGGCCGATTGGTGGCGCCTGTACAAGGACCCGCGACTCGACCAGTTGGTACAACAGGCCATGGCGTCCAATACCGATTTGCGCGTTGCGGCGGCCAGTTTGTCGCGCTCCCGTGCTCAGGTCGATGAGGCAGAAGCGGCGGGTGGCTGGAGCGGCGGTGTGAAGATGGGCGCCCAGCGATTGCAGGAGTCTGGCCAAGCGTTCCTGCTTCCGGAAAAAGTGCCGGTGGCCAACGTCGGTGATATCGGCATCAGCGCGTCGTACCAGTTCGATCTGTTCGGCACGTTGCAGCGCGGCATCGAAGCGGCCAAGGCCAACGCCGATGCGACGCAGGCAGCTGCCGATACGGCTCGCATCACCGTGGTGGCCGACGTGGTCCGAGCCTACACCCAGGTGTGCGCGGCCAATGAGGAACGGGAGATTGCCCAGCACTCCCTCGACCTGCAGGCCCAGAGCACCACGCTGATCCAGCGCCTGCGCGATGCCGGCCGTGGCGACGAAACCCAGGTCACCCGTTCGCAAACCCAGTTCAAATCCCTGCGCGCCGACATGCCGCGCTATGAGGCCTCGCGTCAGGCCGGGCTGTATCGCCTGTCGATGTTGCTGGCCAAGCCAGTGGATCAACTGCCGGCCGGCACCGCCACCTGCGACGAGCTGCCGAAAATCGCGCAATTGATTCCGGTGGGCGATGGCGCCGCATTGCTCAAGCGTCGTCCCGATGTGCGGCAGGCCGAGCGCCGGCTGGCGACGGCGACGGCCGGGATTGGCGTCGCCACGGGTGAGCTTTACCCAAACATCAGCATCGGCGCGACCATCGGCACCGTCGGTATCCTCGACGATCTCGGCGACCCGTCCACCAACCGTTGGGGCTTCGGTCCGTCGCTGACCTGGAACGTGCCGACCAACGGCGCCCGGGCACGCATCCGCGAAGCCGAAGCGGTGACTCAGGCGACGCTGGCGCATTTCGATGGGGTGGTGCTCAACGCCATTCGCGAAACCCAGACCAGCCTGGCCCAGTACGCTGCGTTGTTGCAACGTCGTGACGCCCTGGCAGACGCCGAGCAATCGGCAAGACTGGCAGCGGACCAGACGCATCGTTTCTTCCAGGCCGGGCGCGAATCATTCCTGGCGGACCTGCAAGCGACCCGCACCTACACGGACGTCACTGCGCAACTCGCCGCTGCCAACACCCAGGTGGCCGCCAGCCAGATCGATTTGTTCCTCGCCTTGGGCGGCGGCTGGGAAAGCGGACGAACGCAAGGCACGAACGCCAGCAAACCCTGAGGCCGTTGCTATGCTTTGATTTGATGGAGTCGCGAGTCGACTTCATCGATCAAGCTCGCGTTGGTCATGGGGATTAAAAATAATGAAAAACCCTTATGCTCCTGGCTTTTGGTGCGCTATTGCAGCATTGGTTTTGCTGTCGGCCACCTATTTCTACGGCATCATGCTGGCCCACCAGATCGACAAGGCGCTGGTGTTTCTCGACAGCGCAACCGCGCTCATCGCCGTGATGGCGATCGTGGTGGTGGCCTGGGCTTCCGTCCAGGGTCAGCGCATCAAAAAAAGACAATTCGAACAAGGCAAGACCCTGGTGCTGATCTGGGATACCAAGGTGGCGCTGCGTCGTGTCGAAACGGTGTTTGACCAATATTTCTGGGGCAGCTACTGGCAACCGGGGCGCACGTTCCAGGAAGTCATGGGCGAACTCACTGGCACACCGCTGGAAAAAAGCCTCGAAACCTTGAAGAAGCAATGCCTGGCGTTGGATAAACAGGTGTCCGAGGACGGCTGGCACTGGCTCAACAATGCCCGCGAGCTGTCGGATGTCGCCACCAAGATGGCGCGGGAACGCTATCAACTCGACGTCTGTGATCCGCGCTCGGAGGTGACCGGCGGGGCGGTGATCAACCGCGACTTTGAGGTGCTGGTGTATACGTGGACGGCGCGGCTCAAGAGCTTTGATCATCAGCTGGATGAGATGGAAGTGCAGTATTCCTGATGTGTGTTGGCTGGGATGACGCCATCGCGAGCATGCTCACTCCTACAAGGGTTCTGTGAACGACACATAACCTTTGTAGGAGTGAGCCTGCTCGCGATGGCGATTTCATATCCGCCGAAACTCTCAACCGTCCCGAGTAGTCCATAGACACTCTTTAACCTTTAAACATTGGGCCGCCCGATGCGCCTAGTGCTAATCTCCACCCCACTTTTAGCGGAGTCGAGCCGCAACCCCCTCAAGGGTTCAGGGAAGACGACGACACCTTCAAACAACGGACATTGACTGGGTCATTCATGAATAAATCAGCAGGCGTGCTTCTTGGAATCGTCGTAGCCATCGGTGCAATCAGCGCGGGTGGAGCCTGGTACACCGGGACCAAAATCGAAGGCGTGTTGAACACCTCGATCGCCGACGCCAACAAAGAGCTGAAGGCTGCGCTGGTCGGTTCCAATGGCACGGCCTCGCTGGAGCTGGTGTCGCTTGAGCGTCATGTGTTCAGCAGCACCGCGCACTACCGCCTCAAGGGCGAAGGCGAGATGTTTGGTGAAGCCCCGATTGAGTTGCTCTTTGTCGACCACATCGAACATGGCCCGCTGCCGTTCTCGCGTCTGGTCTCGTTGAAGTGGTTGCCGGTCATGGCCACCAGTCACTACGAACTGGAACGCACCCCGCTCACCGAGAAATGGTTTGCTGCCGCCAAAGACAAATCCCCGCTCACCGGCGTGGTCAACATCGGTTACGACAACGCCACCAATGGCACCCTCGAATTCCTGCCACTGGATGTCGCGCTGGATGACAAGTCCAACCTGAAATTCTCCGGTTTGAACCTCGAAGTCGCCGCCAGCGCCCAGGCCCAGAAGATCAAGGCCAACGGCTACATGGACAGCCTGACGCTGACCACCGTGGCTGAAGATCAGACCCCGGTGAAGGTCGAGCTCAATGGCCTGACCATGGCCAGTAACCTGGTAAAAAGCACTTACGGTTTTTACACCGGCGAGAACACCCTCGAGCTGAGCGACAGCAAATCCACCTTCGGTCCCAAGCAATCGGTGCTGGGCCTGAAGAAATTTGAAATGAAAAACCTGACCGAGGAATCGGGCACCAGCGCTTCGGGGCGTGCCGATTACAAAGTGGGTGAAGTGTCGGTGAACGGCAAGGCGGTCGGTTCCGCGCAAATGGCCATGAGCCTGAAGAACCTCGATATCCCGGCGACCATGTCGCTGATGCAGGTCTACCAGACCAAACTGCAGCCTTACGAGAAAGCCGCCGCCGAGGCCGCTGCGGCCGGTCAGCCGTCTCCAGAACTGGTCCTGACCCCGGCCGAAGAGGCGCAGGTCAAAACAGGCCTTGAAAAACTGCTGGCTGCCGGCCCGCAGGTGGCGTTGGAAAACCTGTCGTTCAACACCACCAATGGCGAAAGCCGCGCCAATCTGGTGCTCGACCTGACCAAACCACCGACCATGGACCTGCCGCCCGATCAACTGACTCAACAGTTGATTGCACTGCTGGATATCAATGTAAAAGTGTCCAAGCCAATGCTCGTCGACGTGTTCACCGTGCAAAGCCAGCTTGATGGTCAGACCGACGCCAAGCTCATCGCCGACCAGGCGACCGCCACGGCCGACATGTTCGGCAGCATGGCGGTCGGTACGCAATTCGCCAAACTGGACGGCAACAACATCGTCAGCAAATTTCACTACGCCAACAATCAGGTGGAATTCAACGGCCAGAAAATGACCGTAGAAGAGTTTGTGGGCTTCGTGATGAGCAAAATCGGTGGTGGTGCTGAAATCCAGGAATAAAACCAGTCGTTCAAAACAACGCCCGACTTCTGCTGCACGCAGAGGCCGGGCGTTTTGCTGTCGGGTGTTTGCCTGCTAACTCATGTCCCGAATCAGTTGCCACGCTTCATCCATTGAGAGCGGCTGCTTCATGCGTTCGGCGAGCAGCGCCATGGCCCGTTCTTCATCGCAGGCAACCGCAGCCGCCACTACGCCGTTCTTGCCGAACAGGCCTATAAAGGGCGGGCGGTAGGGATCACCCTTGAACTCCACTTCGTCCCAGGCTTCGGCATGGCCGAGATAGTCGTAGTTTTTGCCGAAGTGCCAGGTCCAGAAATACGGTACGTCGAGGTAATGCTCGTCAGCGCCCAGCATATTCGCGGCGGCGATCCGCGCCTGTTGTTGAGCCAGGCGCCAATGCTCGATGCGCTGAGGCTGGCCGTTGAGCGGGAAGGTCGCGATATCGCCGACTGCCCACACCCCGTCGGTAACGCGCATGGCGCCATCGACCTTCAGCGAGCGGTCTTTTTCCTTGGGCAGATCGGTAAACGGATCGGTTGCGGGGGTGACGCCGATGCCGGCCAGCACCAGGTCCGCCGGCAAACGTTGACCATTGTCCAGGCACACCGCTTCGACGTTTTCCGTGCCTTCTATATAAGAGGCTTCGCCTTCGGTATGAAACACCACGCCATTGGCCTCATGAAGGGCGCGAATCGCTTTGCCGACGGTTTCGCCAAATTGCGCGACGAAGGGGATGGCATGCCGGGCCAGAACAGTCACTTCCAAGCCGTATTCACGCAGGGCTGACGCGGATTCCAGTGCTATAAAGCTGTCGCCGATGATTACTGCGCGCTGGCCGGGTTTTGCCGCCTGCAGAATCTCCCGTGCCTGATCTTTTGAGCGCAACACGAACACTTGCGGCAAATCCGCGCCAGGCAGCGTGAGAGGATTGGGCTTGCCGCCGGTGGCAAGCAACGCGGCGTCATACCTCAACGATCGACCCTCAGTCAGCCGCAGGGTTTTGCTCGACGAGTCCAGGCTGGCGACTTCACCGCTGATGCGCTCGATACGCTGTTCGCGATAAAACGCCTCGTCCCTCAGCGGCGGGATTTCTTCCGGCGGCATCTCCCCGGCGATAACAAATTTGCTCAGGACGGTGCGGTCGTAGCCGGCATCGACTTCGCGGTCGATCAGCAGCACTTGGCCGCCGAAGCCCTTTTCGCGCAGCGCCGCCGCACACGCCGTACCGGCCGCCCCGGCCCCGACGATGACAAATGTCCGTTCGTCGTCTGCCGGCGGTGTATGCGCATCGGCTAATGGCTGGTCGTCGACCCAGATCTCGCCCTCGCGTACTTCCAGCGGATAGCGCTTGAGACTGTCCAGGGCCGGCGGTTCGCACAATGCCCCGTCCTCAATCCGATACGCCGCTTTGTGCCACGGGCAGATCAAGCGTCCGTGGCACAGCGCGCCTTCCGCCAACGGTGCCCCGGCATGCGGGCATTCGCCCTGATAGGCGCGTAACTGATCGCCCACTCGCAACAAAACGATTTTGGTGTCTGCAACCCGGACTTCAAGGCCCCGGCTCTCGGACACATCGGCGAAATGCGCAACGCGGTGCAGTGCCATGATGGCTCTCCAGACAGACTTTCACTTAAGAGTTTGGCGCTTTACGCGAGGTTCAGCCAATTCCCACTGCCACCGCACGAACGGTACAGCTATAGTTCGCAAGCCGACGACGGCCCTATCCGCACAAGGTGCTCCGGAATGACCCGATTGACCTCTCTGAACCCTTGGCTGGCGGCCGTTGCAGTCGCCCTTTGCGTGCAATTTCCGGCGCAGGCCCAGGAGCGTTTCACCCTGAACATTCCAGGTGTAACGGATGACCGGCTGTTTACCTCGGCGGCTGCCAGCGATGCTCCGGGTTGTGGCGGACACAATGCGTCACCGGCGCTGAACTGGAACACCGGTCCGGCGGGAACACTGAGTTATGCCATCGTCATGCACGACCCGGACGGCCAAAAGGGCCAAGGTGTTGATCATTGGGTGCATTACGGCATCAAGGCCACCACGCACCAGATTCCTGCCGGCGTCGGGGCAAAATCAGCCCTTGAAGGTGTCAGCGGCACCAACAGCAAAGGCACCCCCGGTTACATGGGGCCCTGCCCACCGACTGGCGACAGCGCCCATCACTACATTATTCAGTTGTATGCGCTGGACCTCGCTCCAGACGCCTTGCCTGCCGGCCTGACGCGTGCGCAACTGCTGGAAAAAATCAAAGGTCATGTGCTGAGGAACAGCAGCGTGGTGCGCCGTTACCACCGCTGAGTTTAATTTTCAGCCGGTTTAACCCGAACCTGAACGGGAGCTCGTCTCAGAGGATGAATGGATCAATTTCCTCCTGAGGTCAGCCCCCATGTCCCTCCCTCTGCATTTCCTCCGCCCGGCCGCCCAGGGATTCACCACCGGGTTGCTGCTGGCCATCGCCGGTTGCGGCGTTTCCTCCGCACCCGATTCCGCGCAAGTGTCGCCACCGGCTCAAAGCGAGATGAAGGCGGCTGGGGTGGTGCGCAGTGAAGCGCCGCTGGCGGATAGGTCGATGGCCAGGCGCAGCGCACGTCCGGCACCGGTCGCAAGTGTTGCACCTGAGTCATTCCCACCGGGGTATCGGGATGAACAGCGAGAGCAATACCAGGCGCTGGCGGACAACCCCATCCACAGCGTGGCCGAGGCGCCGGTCTCGACCTTCAGTGCCGATGTGGATACTGGCGCTTACGCCAACGTCCGACGGTTACTGAATCAGGGGCGCTTGCCTCCCGACGGCGCTGTGCGCCTGGAGGAAATGGTCAATTACTTCCCCTACGACTATGCGTTACCCACCGACGGCTCGCCATTCGGCGTGACCACTGAAGTGGCATCGTCACCCTGGAACCCGCATACGCGCCTGCTGCGCATCGGCATCAAGGCGTCTGACCGCGCGGTAGCGGAACTGGCCCCGGCGAACCTGGTGTTTCTGGTGGACGTGTCTGGTTCAATGGACCGCCGCGAAGGTCTGCCGCTGGTCAAAAGCACCCTGAAATTGCTGGTTGATCAATTGCGCGAACAGGATCGTGTTTCGTTGGTGGTCTACGCTGGCGATTCGCGTGTGGTGCTCGAGCCAACTTCCGGACGCGAAAAGGCGAAAATTCGTACAGCAATCGATCAATTGACCGCCGGCGGTTCGACCGCTGGCGCGTCGGGCATCGAACTGGCCTATCAAATGGCGCAGCAGGCGTTTATCCCCAAGGGAATCAACCGCATCCTGCTGGCCACCGACGGTGACTTCAATGTCGGCATCAGCGATTTCGATAGCCTCAAGCAACTGGCTGTGGATAAACGCAAGACTGGCGTTTCCCTGACGACCCTGGGTTTTGGGGTGGATAACTACAATGAACACCTGATGGAGCAACTGGCCGACGCCGGGGACGGTAACTACGCCTACATCGACAACCTGCGTGAAGCGCGCAAGGTGCTGGTGGATCAGCTCGGCTCAACGCTCGCGGTCGTGGCGAAGAACGTCAAGCTGCAAGTGGAGTTCAATCCGGCTCAGGTCAGCGAGTATCGACTGTTGGGGTATGAAAATCGGACGTTGAAGCGCGAGGATTTCAGCAACGACAAAGTCGATGCGGGCGAGATCGGTGCAGGGCACACGGTGACGGCGCTGTATGAAATTGTGCCCAAGGGTGAGAAGGGATGGCTGGAGCCTTTGCGCTATGGCAAACCTGAGTCGTCCGTTTCCGGGAGTTCCGGAGAACTGGCGATGCTGCGAGTGAGGTATCAGCTGCCCGAAGGTGGGAATAGTCGCTTGATCGAGCGACCCATCACTGACAGTCAATCCGGCAAAGCCAGCGATGACCTGAGGTTTGCGGCGGCCGTCGCCGCGTTTTCCCAGCAGCTTAAAGATGGGCGGTATACCGGTGATTTCAGTTTGAGGGACACGCAAGCACTGGCTCGCGGTGCGCGGGGAGAGGATCGATTCGGGCTGCGTGCCGAGTTCGTGCAGTTGGTAGCGTTAGCACAAAGCCTGCGCACCACGACGGCATCGAACAGTGAGCCGCTTATTAAAGGAGGCTACAACTGACATGTCAGCTCTTGAGCCGGGCGACGAAGCGCTGCTGGCCCGTTATCGAGCAGGTGACGGGCCAGCGTTCGAGATCTTGTACGCTCGCCATCGTTTGGGCCTCTATCGATTCCTGCTCGGCCTCAGCGGTAAACCCGAGCTGGCCGAAGAGGTTTACCAGGACACTTGGCTGAGCCTGATTCGCAGTACCAGTCAGCCACAAGGTCGGGCGAACTTTCGTACGTGGCTTTACCAGATCGCCCGTAATCGACTGATCGATCACTGGCGTAAGCACGGAGTCCACAACCCCTTGCACGACAGCTATGACGAACAGGCTCATGCAGTCATTGATGAGGCGACCGATCCGGAGCAACTGCTAAGCCTGAGTCGCGACAGTCAGCGCTTGGAAACGGCGCTGCAAAATCTGCCTGCTGACCAGCGTGAGGTCTTCCTCCTGCGTGCCCATGGCAATCTCGATCTGGCGCAGATCGCCATGCTCATTGGAGCACCGCTGGAAACCGTCAAAAGCCGTTTGCGTTACGCCCAGCAAAAACTGCGTCGGCTGCTGGCCGAGGAGGTACTGATATGACTGACGCCCGTCCTGCACCTGAAGATGATGTGGTGAAGCACTTTCGTGAGCACGCGACGGGTGAACCGCCGGCTCATCTGGATTCATTGATCCTTGCCGTGGCCCATAAGGAAGCTCCGGTGCCGAAGCCAAACCTGTGGCAGCGCTGGATTCAGGCGTGCCAGAAGCCTCGCTGGCAGGTTGCGTTTGCCAGCCTTGTGGGTGTCGCGTTGATGCTGGCGTTGGCGCAGCGTACGCCGGAGCAATCGCCGGGCTATGACTTCGTCACGGCGCCCAAGGCATCCGCCCCGGTCGTCAAAAAAGAAGCTGCGCGCTCTCTGGCTGCCCCGGCGGCGCCGATGGCCGATGTTGCTGCGCCCGCGCAGAGCGAGCCGATTAATGCCGAGAGGGCCGAAGAGGCGAAAATTGCTAAACGTGCAGCGGCGCCGGCAATAGCGCTGGATGAGCAACTGCGTGAGGTGGTGCGCCTGCAGAATGCCGGTCAGGTACAGGCGGCAGATACATTAATGAAGGCATTGCACAAACGCTTTCCTGACGAAAACGTCGAGGCCCGACTCAAGGAAATGCCCAGAAACTGAGTTGCAAGACGGTCAGCCATTTGGCATCCGTGCCCGAAAGCGCGCACTATCGGGTCGTAGCCGATGCGTTGGAGGAAGCCGTGGCGAAAAAAATCGATCGCATCGCCCAAATGCTCAACTGCCCCGTGAAGGGGGAGGAACTAAGACGGGCAATTACTGAGAGTCGTAAGGATTTCCTCCTTAACCAACCGGAAGCGGAGGAGGTTGATGAGGAGGACTTTGAGGACGATGAGGAGTGGGACGACGATCTCGACTGGACGACCGAGTAGTCGCGTCGCTGGTTTACCCAGCCAATGCGGCTTGGGAGGGGGCTGAAAAGGCCTCTGTAGTACAGGCGTTCGGACGGGGAAAGAAAGTTCAAAAAGAGACTTGACGTAGTATTGGAACGCTGTAGAATTCGCCTCCCGCTACCGAGTGATCGGAAGCGCAAGTGGTTGAAGTTGTTAAAGATTTCCAAGCGAAACTTTGAAAACTTCTGAAAATAACCGCTTGACAGCAACAGAGGCTGCTGTAGAATGCGCGCCTCGGTTGAGACGAAAGATCTTAACCAGCCGCTCTTTAACAACTGAATCAAGCAATTCGTGTGGGTGCTTGTGGAGTCAGACTGATAGTCAACAAGATTATCAGCATCACAAGTTACTCCGCGAGAAATCAAAGATGTAACCAACGATTGCTGAGCCAAGTTTAGGGTTTCTTAAAAACCCAAAGATGTTTGAACTGAAGAGTTTGATCATGGCTCAGATTGAACGCTGGCGGCAGGCCTAACACATGCAAGTCGAGCGGTAGAGAGAAGCTTGCTTCTCTTGAGAGCGGCGGACGGGTGAGTAATGCCTAGGAATCTGCCTGGTAGTGGGGGATAACGCTCGGAAACGGACGCTAATACCGCATACGTCCTACGGGAGAAAGCAGGGGACCTTCGGGCCTTGCGCTATCAGATGAGCCTAGGTCGGATTAGCTAGTTGGTGAGGTAATGGCTCACCAAGGCGACGATCCGTAACTGGTCTGAGAGGATGATCAGTCACACTGGAACTGAGACACGGTCCAGACTCCTACGGGAGGCAGCAGTGGGGAATATTGGACAATGGGCGAAAGCCTGATCCAGCCATGCCGCGTGTGTGAAGAAGGTCTTCGGATTGTAAAGCACTTTAAGTTGGGAGGAAGGGTTGTAACCTAATACGTTGCAATCTTGACGTTACCGACAGAATAAGCACCGGCTAACTCTGTGCCAGCAGCCGCGGTAATACAGAGGGTGCAAGCGTTAATCGGAATTACTGGGCGTAAAGCGCGCGTAGGTGGTTCGTTAAGTTGGATGTGAAATCCCCGGGCTCAACCTGGGAACTGCATTCAAAACTGACGAGCTAGAGTATGGTAGAGGGTGGTGGAATTTCCTGTGTAGCGGTGAAATGCGTAGATATAGGAAGGAACACCAGTGGCGAAGGCGACCACCTGGACTGATACTGACACTGAGGTGCGAAAGCGTGGGGAGCAAACAGGATTAGATACCCTGGTAGTCCACGCCGTAAACGATGTCAACTAGCCGTTGGGAGCCTTGAGCTCTTAGTGGCGCAGCTAACGCATTAAGTTGACCGCCTGGGGAGTACGGCCGCAAGGTTAAAACTCAAATGAATTGACGGGGGCCCGCACAAGCGGTGGAGCATGTGGTTTAATTCGAAGCAACGCGAAGAACCTTACCAGGCCTTGACATCCAATGAACTTTCCAGAGATGGATTGGTGCCTTCGGGAACATTGAGACAGGTGCTGCATGGCTGTCGTCAGCTCGTGTCGTGAGATGTTGGGTTAAGTCCCGTAACGAGCGCAACCCTTGTCCTTAGTTACCAGCACGTTATGGTGGGCACTCTAAGGAGACTGCCGGTGACAAACCGGAGGAAGGTGGGGATGACGTCAAGTCATCATGGCCCTTACGGCCTGGGCTACACACGTGCTACAATGGTCGGTACAGAGGGTTGCCAAGCCGCGAGGTGGAGCTAATCCCAGAAAACCGATCGTAGTCCGGATCGCAGTCTGCAACTCGACTGCGTGAAGTCGGAATCGCTAGTAATCGCGAATCAGAATGTCGCGGTGAATACGTTCCCGGGCCTTGTACACACCGCCCGTCACACCATGGGAGTGGGTTGCACCAGAAGTAGCTAGTCTAACCCTCGGGAGGACGGTTACCACGGTGTGATTCATGACTGGGGTGAAGTCGTAACAAGGTAGCCGTAGGGGAACCTGCGGCTGGATCACCTCCTTAATCGACGACATCAGCTGCTCCATAAGTTCCCACACGAATTGCTTGATTCATTGAAGAAGACGAAAGAAGCAGCCCGAAATTGGGTCTGTAGCTCAGTTGGTTAGAGCGCACCCCTGATAAGGGTGAGGTCGGCAGTTCGAATCTGCCCAGACCCACCAATTTTGTGTGGGAAACGCCTGTAGAAATACGGGGCCATAGCTCAGCTGGGAGAGCGCCTGCCTTGCACGCAGGAGGTCAACGGTTCGATCCCGTTTGGCTCCACCACTACTGCTTCTGTTAGTAAGAAAGCTTAGAAATGAGCATTCCATCGTTGAGATGGTGAATGTTGATTTCTAGTCTTTGACTAGTTCGTTCTTTAAAAATTTGGGTATGTGATAGAAAGATAGACTGAACGTTACTTTCACTGGTAACGGATCAGGCTAAGGTAAAATTTGTGAGTTGCTCTTAATTGAGTATTATCGAATTTTCGGCGAATGTCGTCTTCACAGTATAACCAGATTGCTTGGGGTTATATGGTCAAGTGAAGAAGCGCATACGGTGGATGCCTTGGCAGTCAGAGGCGATGAAAGACGTGGTAGCCTGCGAAAAGCTTCGGGGAGTCGGCAAACAGACTTTGATCCGGAGATGTCTGAATGGGGGAACCCAGCCATCATAAGATGGTTATCTTAAGCTGAATACATAGGCTTAAGAGGCGAACCAGGGGAACTGAAACATCTAAGTACCCTGAGGAAAAGAAATCAACCGAGATTCCCTTAGTAGTGGCGAGCGAACGGGGACTAGCCCTTAAGTGGCTTTGAGATTAGCGGAACGCTCTGGAAAGTGCGGCCATAGTGGGTGATAGCCCTGTACGCGAAAATCTCTTAGTCATGAAATCGAGTAGGACGGAGCACGAGAAACTTTGTCTGAATATGGGGGGACCATCCTCCAAGGCTAAATACTACTGACTGACCGATAGTGAACTAGTACCGTGAGGGAAAGGCGAAAAGAACCCCGGAGAGGGGAGTGAAATAGATCCTGAAACCGTATGCGTACAAGCAGTGGGAGCCCACTTGTTGGGTGACTGCGTACCTTTTGTATAATGGGTCAGCGACTTATTTTCAGTGGCGAGCTTAACCGAATAGGGGAGGCGTAGCGAAAGCGAGTCTTAATAGGGCGTCTAGTCGCTGGGAATAGACCCGAAACCGGGCGATCTATCCATGGGCAGGTTGAAGGTTGGGTAACACTAACTGGAGGACCGAACCGACTACCGTTGAAAAGTTAGCGGATGACCTGTGGATCGGAGTGAAAGGCTAATCAAGCTCGGAGATAGCTGGTTCTCCTCGAAAGCTATTTAGGTAGCGCCTCATGTATCACTGTAGGGGGTAGAGCACTGTTTCGGCTAGGGGGTCATCCCGACTTACCAAACCGATGCAAACTCCGAATACCTACAAGTGCCGAGCATGGGAGACACACGGCGGGTGCTAACGTCCGTCGTGAAAAGGGAAACAACCCAGACCGTCAGCTAAGGTCCCAAAGTTATGGTTAAGTGGGAAACGATGTGGGAAGGCTTAGACAGCTAGGAGGTTGGCTTAGAAGCAGCCACCCTTTAAAGAAAGCGTAATAGCTCACTAGTCGAGTCGGCCTGCGCGGAAGATGTAACGGGGCTCAAACCATACACCGAAGCTACGGGTATCACTTAGGTGATGCGGTAGAGGAGCGTTCTGTAAGCCTGTGAAGGTGAGTTGAGAAGCTTGCTGGAGGTATCAGAAGTGCGAATGCTGACATGAGTAACGACAATGGGTGTGAAAAACACCCACGCCGAAAGACCAAGGTTTCCTGCGCAACGTTAATCGACGCAGGGTTAGTCGGTCCCTAAGGCGAGGCTGAAAAGCGTAGTCGATGGAAAACAGGTTAATATTCCTGTACTTCTGGTTATTGCGATGGAGGGACGGAGAAGGCTAGGCCAGCTTGGCGTTGGTTGTCCAAGTTTAAGGTGGTAGGCTGGAATCTTAGGTAAATCCGGGATTCTAAGGCCGAGAGCTGATGACGAGTGTTCTTTTAGAACACGAAGTGGTTGATGCCATGCTTCCAAGAAAAGCTTCTAAGCTTCAGGTAACCAGGAACCGTACCCCAAACCGACACAGGTGGTTGGGTAGAGAATACCAAGGCGCTTGAGAGAACTCGGGTGAAGGAACTAGGCAAAATGGCACCGTAACTTCGGGAGAAGGTGCGCCGGTGAGGGTGAAGCATTTACTGCGTAAGCCCATGCCGGTCGAAGATACCAGGCCGCTGCGACTGTTTATTAAAAACACAGCACTCTGCAAACACGAAAGTGGACGTATAGGGTGTGACGCCTGCCCGGTGCCGGAAGGTTAATTGATGGGGTTAGCTAACGCGAAGCTCTTGATCGAAGCCCCGGTAAACGGCGGCCGTAACTATAACGGTCCTAAGGTAGCGAAATTCCTTGTCGGGTAAGTTCCGACCTGCACGAATGGCGTAACGATGGCGGCGCTGTCTCCACCCGAGACTCAGTGAAATTGAAATCGCTGTGAAGATGCAGTGTATCCGCGGCTAGACGGAAAGACCCCGTGAACCTTTACTATAGCTTTGCACTGGACTTTGAATTTGCTTGTGTAGGATAGGTGGGAGGCTTTGAAGCGTGGACGCCAGTTCGCGTGGAGCCAACCTTGAAATACCACCCTGGCAACTTTGAGGTTCTAACTCAGGTCCGTTATCCGGATCGAGGACAGTGTATGGTGGGTAGTTTGACTGGGGCGGTCTCCTCCTAAAGAGTAACGGAGGAGTACGAAGGTGCGCTCAGACCGGTCGGAAATCGGTCGTAGAGTATAAAGGCAAAAGCGCGCTTGACTGCGAGACAGACACGTCGAGCAGGTACGAAAGTAGGTCTTAGTGATCCGGTGGTTCTGTATGGAAGGGCCATCGCTCAACGGATAAAAGGTACTCCGGGGATAACAGGCTGATACCGCCCAAGAGTTCATATCGACGGCGGTGTTTGGCACCTCGATGTCGGCTCATCACATCCTGGGGCTGAAGCCGGTCCCAAGGGTATGGCTGTTCGCCATTTAAAGTGGTACGCGAGCTGGGTTTAGAACGTCGTGAGACAGTTCGGTCCCTATCTGCCGTGGACGTTTGAGATTTGAGAGGGGCTGCTCCTAGTACGAGAGGACCGGAGTGGACGAACCTCTGGTGTTCCGGTTGTCACGCCAGTGGCATTGCCGGGTAGCTATGTTCGGAATAGATAACCGCTGAAAGCATCTAAGCGGGAAACTAGCCTCAAGATGAGATCTCACTGGGACCTTGAGTCCCCTGAAGGGCCGTCGAAGACTACGACGTTGATAGGTTGGGTGTGTAAGCGCTGTGAGGCGTTGAGCTAACCAATACTAATTGCCCGTGAGGCTTGACCATATAACACCCAAGCAATTTGCGTCGAAAGGCCAGATTGCGGTGTGTGAAGACGATACAAAGTCGAAAATTCGAAACGAAACACACAAATCTATTGCATACCCATTCGCTGGAGCGTGATCTCGCAAGAGAAAACGACCTGGCTACCGAATTTCTTGACGACCATAGAGCATTGGAACCACCTGATCCCATCCCGAACTCAGCAGTGAAACGATGCATCGCCGATGGTAGTGTGGGGTTTCCCCATGTGAGAGTAGGTCATCGTCAAGATTAAATTCCGAAACCCCTATCTGCGTATGCAGGTAGGGGTTTTGTTTTGCCCGCTGGAAAGTTCATACCGTAGTGCTTTATTTCAATTGGGGTGTGAGCCTCATACTTTAAAGGGAGGTTCTGATGGCGAGCCGCCTGTTCAAGGCTCTGACCATGGCTTCCAAGCCGCGTGGCAGCCCCTGAGACTCGATTCAGGGCTTGCGTGGCGACACACTGCCCCTGACGCTCTCGCAAGCCTCAGATAGCGAGCGGATGCACAGCCCCTCAGTTCACGCCAAAAACAACGTCATTGTCCGAAGTTGAAAAATCGTCACCCACAAAAAAGCCCCAGACCCTAAGGTCTGAGGCTTTTTCATTTGCAGCGTATGGTGCACCAGGCGGGATTCGAACCCACGACCCCTGCCTTCGGAGGGCAGTACTCTATCCAGCTGAGCTACTGGTGCAAGCGGGCGCCATGATACTCATATGTGCTGCGTGCGTCCATGCTGCTGAATCGCCTGTGTTTTTTGAAAGCGTAACCTGCGTTTGCTACGTTGATCAGAAAAATTAGGCAAATGCGGCGTTTTCGTTCTTTTTTTCGAACAGGCTATTGTCCTTTACCCCCTTTGATCCTAGGATTCGTTTGAGATTTCAAACGCTCTTGTCTGGGTGCTGAACCGCACGGTATCAATCAGTGCGCTATTTATGTGCTTCAGCCCAGTGAATGATTTCCCTGACGGCAGCCTATAGGGCGCCTTTCTACAATCATAATTTGCTCCGCGCCTGCCGCGGTGCTGTTAAGGAAAGCCGACATGCAGCTTAAAGACACCCAGTTGTTCCGCCAGCAAGCCTTTATCGATGGCGCTTGGGTCGACGCGGACAATGGTCAGACGATCAAAGTGAACAACCCGGCCACCGGCGAAATTCTGGGCACCGTGCCGAAAATGGGCGCTGCCGAAACCCGCCGTGCGATCGAAGCCGCTGACAAAGCGCTGCCGGCCTGGCGTGCACTGACCGCCAAGGACCGCGCGAACAAGCTGCGTCGTTGGTTCGAACTGATTATCGAGAACCAGGATGACCTGGCTCGCCTGATGACCCTCGAGCAGGGCAAGCCATTGGCCGAAGCCAAGGGCGAAATCGTTTACGCCGCTTCCTTCATTGAATGGTTCGCCGAAGAAGCCAAGCGCGTCTACGGTGACGTGATACCGGGTCACCAGCCAGACAAGCGTCTGATCGTGATCAAGCAACCAATCGGCGTGACCGCTGCAATCACCCCGTGGAACTTCCCGGCCGCAATGATCACCCGTAAAGCCGGCCCAGCCCTGGCTGCCGGTTGCACCATGGTGCTCAAGCCTGCTTCGCAAACTCCGTTCTCCGCGTTCGCCCTGGCTGAACTGGCTCAGCGCGCTGGCATTCCAGCTGGTGTGTTCAGCGTTGTTTCCGGCAGCGCCGGCGACATCGGTAGCGAGCTGACCAGCAACCCGATCGTTCGCAAACTGTCCTTCACCGGCTCGACCGAAATCGGTCGCCAGCTCATGGCTGAATGCGCCAAGGACATCAAGAAAGTGTCCCTGGAACTGGGCGGCAACGCACCGTTCATCGTGTTCGACGACGCGGACCTGGATAAGGCCGTCGAAGGCGCGATCATTTCCAAGTACCGCAACAACGGCCAGACCTGCGTCTGTGCCAACCGCCTGTACATTCAGGATTCGGTCTACGACGCGTTCGCCGAGAAGCTGAAAGTGGCCGTGGCCAAACTCAAGATCGGCAACGGTCTGGAAGAAGGCACCACCACTGGCCCGCTGATCGACGAAAAAGCCGTGGCCAAGGTTCAAGAGCACATTGCTGACGCGATCAGCAAAGGCGCAACCGTTCTGGCCGGTGGCAAGGTCATGGAAGGCAACTTCTTCGAGCCGACCATCCTGACCAACGTGCCGAAAAACGCTGCTGTGGCCAAGGAAGAAACCTTCGGTCCATTGGCGCCGCTGTTCCGTTTCAAAGACGAAGCCGAAGTGATCGCGATGTCCAACGACACCGAGTTCGGTCTGGCTTCCTACTTCTATGCGCGCGACCTGGGTCGTGTGTTCCGTGTGGCTGAAGCCCTGGAATACGGCATGGTCGGCGTCAACACCGGGTTGATCTCCAACGAAGTCGCGCCGTTCGGCGGCATCAAGGCGTCGGGCCTGGGCCGTGAAGGCTCCAAGTACGGCATCGAAGATTACCTGGAAATCAAATACCTCTGCCTGGGCATCTAAGCCCGGCAAGGCATTGCTTCAAGCGGAAAGGGCACGAGAGCGCTGTCCCTTTCTGCGCTTCACACGGAATTTTCTCTGTGGCCGGGAAAGCTGTGGCAGTCGATCATCGCATGCTGCCGTAGTTGCCTCCCCGCCGCATTTTCCTTGAACCACGCCGCCCGATGAGCGGTGAATGAGGACTTTATGAGCAAGACAAACGCATCCCTGATGAAACGCCGCGAAGCCGCTGTACCGCGCGGTGTTGGCCAGATTCACCCGATCTTCGCCGACCACGCGAAGAACGCCACCGTGACTGACGTTGAAGGTCGCGAGTTCATCGACTTCGCCGGCGGTATCGCCGTGCTGAACACCGGTCACGTACACCCGAAAATCATCGCCGCCGTCACCGAGCAGTTGAACAAGCTGACCCACACGTGCTTCCAGGTACTGGCCTACGAACCGTACGTAGAGCTGTGCGAAAAAATCAACGCCAAGGTACCTGGTGATTTCGCCAAGAAAACCTTGCTGGTCACTACCGGTTCCGAAGCGGTGGAAAACGCCGTGAAAATCGCTCGTGCCGCCACTGGCCGCGCTGGCGTGATCGCCTTCACTGGCGCTTACCACGGTCGCACCATGATGACCCTGGGCCTGACCGGTAAAGTCGTGCCTTACTCGGCCGGCATGGGCTTGATGCCAGGCGGCATCTTCCGCGCGCTGTACCCGAATGAACTGCACGGTGTGAGCGTCGACGACTCGATCGCCAGCATCGAACGCATCTTCAAGAACGACGCTGAGCCGCGTGACATCGCTGCCATCATCATCGAACCAGTTCAGGGCGAAGGCGGTTTCTACGTCGCGCCTAAAGAGTTCATGAAGCGTCTGCGCGCCCTGTGCGACCAGCACGGCATCCTGTTGATCGCTGACGAAGTGCAAACCGGCGCTGGCCGTACCGGCACCTTCTTCGCCATGGAACAGATGGGCGTGTCCGCCGACCTGACCACCTTCGCCAAATCCATCGCTGGCGGCTTCCCGTTGGCCGGTGTGTGCGGCAAGGCCGAATACATGGACGCCATCGCTCCAGGCGGCCTGGGCGGCACCTACGCCGGTAGCCCGATCGCTTGCGCTGCGGCCCTGGCCGTGATGGAAGTGTTCGAAGAAGAACACCTGCTGGACCGTTGTAAAGCTGTTGGCGAGCGTCTGGTGACTGGCCTCAAGGCTATCCAGGCCAAGTACCCGGTGATCGGCGAAGTCCGTGCCCTGGGCGCGATGATCGCTGTCGAGCTGTTCGAAAACGGCGACAGCCACAAGCCAAACGCTGCTGCGGTAGCCTCGGTTGTGGCCAAGGCTCGCGACAAAGGCCTGATCCTGCTGTCCTGCGGCACCTACGGCAACGTTCTGCGCGTCCTGGTACCGCTGACTGCGCCGGACGAGCAACTGGACAAAGGTCTGGCGATCATCGAAGAGTGCTTCTCCGAGCTGTGATCACCTAGTGTGTGACCTGATCGACAAAAAACCCGCTTCGGCGGGTTTTTTTACGCCTCTTGAAACACATTCAGGTCATTTGATTTGTCTCGAATCGCCAGTGTTGACTATGGTTCATAGCATTGCGAGGGAGCGTGCTGCATGACTGTCGTTGATTTACCCGCTGCACCGAGGGTGTTGATTGTCGAGGCCGACCCGTGGTCTCGAGACTTGCTCAAGCAGGTGTTATTGAAAGTGCGCTGCGATGCGCGAGTAGACCTGTGCGCCGATGGCCAACAGGCAATCGACCGGCTGGCGGAAATTCCCTACGACCTGGCGATCGTTGACTGGGAGTTGCCCGGTGTCGATGGCTTGAATGTCTTGCGTAACGTGCGTCAGCGCCGACGCAATCCACCGCTGCCGTTCATTCTGATGAGCAGCCGCAACGACAGTGGCAGCGTGCACGAGGCTTTGCCTTTGGCGCCCACGGCGTACCTGACCAAACCCCTGAACATGGAAAACCTGACCCAGCGTCTGCAGGAGTTGCTGCTGAACGCCGGTGAAGAGGTTTCCTGCGAGGTGCCAAGGTTGGCGCCGGGCATGACGTTATCGGTGTACCTGGAGCGACGGCGAGACCTGACGGACGGTGCGCCGTTGATGACTGATGTACAGATAGCAGTCCAGCGCAGCCTCAATCCGAGCGGTCTCGATCTGAAACGACTGGAGGACGAGATTCGCACCGATCCGCAGATTACCGCTGTGCTGATTGCCGCCGCGAACAGCGCGGCGCATCACCTTGGCGATCCCGTGCAAACCCTGTCCCAGGCCTTGCACCGTTTAGGCTCCGGACAAAGCATGAATCTCATTCTGGGGTTGGCCCTTAAGCGCAGTGCGCGGCTCGACGATCCGCTACTGGCGGACTATGCCGAACGTAACTGGGAGTTGTCCCTGCACACCGCCGAGTACGCCCGCACGCTGGCACGCTTGCTGGATCTGGAACAAGAGCGCTGTTACTGCGCAGGCATGCTGCATCGTCTTGGTGACCTGGCTCTGCTGCGATGTTTACAAGAGTGGAAGCAGGGCGGAGGTGATCTGGACGAGTGGGAGGAAGTCGGCGATGCGCTGGCCAAGTTCGGCGCGGCCTACGGTTCGGCACTGCGCACCCGCTGGCGTCTGCCGCTGGAGCTGAGAGAGTTGATCGCGTCGGTCTATCAGCTCGGTGGCGGGGTTTACTCACGCGAGGCGCTGGTGATGAACATGGCGGCGCAATTGGCGCGCCTGACCGAGCATGAGGGCGTGGAAGCATTGGCGAAAAGCCGAACAGCGCGGTTGCTCAAGATCGGTTTGCCGGAACTGATGCGATTACGCAAAAAGTAATCCATACACAATCCCTGGAGGAGTTCGGCGGATTAACCGGAAATGATCCGGTTCTTGCCCTGCCGCTTGGCTTCATACATCGCCGCATCTGCCCTGGCAAACAGGCTGTCGAGGCTTTCGTCCTCGTTGGTGAGACTGGTCAGCCCCTGGCTGACAGTAATGCCAAACGTCTGGTCGTCATGGCTAAAGCTCAATTGCTGAATCTGCCGTTGCAATCTTTCCGCCACTTGCAGGGCCATGTCCGGCGCACAGCCAGGAAACACCGCCGCAAACTCTTCACCACCGATCCGTCCGAACACATCGCCTCGGCGAAGCGCCGCGCGACCGCTCTCTGCGATCTGTTGCAGCACTACGTCACCTTGTGGATGACCGTACGTGTCGTTGACCCCTTTGAAATCATCGATGTCCAGCAGCAGAAACGCCAGCGGTGTGCCTTGCTTGCGTGCCTGTGCAAACTCCTTTTGCGCGCATTCGAAGAAGTGCCGGCGATTGCTGCTTTGAGTCAGCACGTCAGTGGTGGCCAGGCGTTGCAGTTCGGCTTCCATCCGCTTCTTTTCGGTGATGTCTTCGGCAATGCCGACAATGATCACGGGTTGGCCGGGTTCCGCCTGACGATTGATGAAGCATTTGTCGCTGAGCCAACGCACCTGCCCATCGGCATCGATGATGCGGTATTCGCGGTCTTCAACCGCACCTTTGACCAGCACGTCGGCCAGGCTGCGCTCGGCATAGTCCAGGTCGTCGGGGTAAATGCTGTCGCGCCATTCGTTGTAGTCGGACAGCAAACTGCCGGCGGAGCGGCCGAAAATTCGCTCATAAGCCGGGCTGACGTAAAGCACCTGCCGGGTTTCCCAGTTGAATGCCCACAACACCGCGTTGACACTCACCAGCAGCGAACTGAACAGCTGTTCGCGTTCGCTCAGGCGCGCCACTTCACTTTGGGCATGCATCAGCGCCATCAGGGTTTGAGCTGTGTCGGGCGATTGCGCAAAGGATGAGTCGTGCAGGTTTTTTGGGACCATAGGGACAAATCTCAAAGGGCGTGCGCTGTTCTGGACTCGAAAGCGGCGACAACGAAACCCGCCAGGGGTGGCGAAGTGTCTTTGAGATAGGGGATTTGGAGCTTAGTTCCGAAGGGTGCGCCCGCTGGCGGGGCGCACCGATCAACGGCATCAGACAGCGGCAGGGCGCAGGGAGTAGGTCTTCAACTGGTCGGCGAAGTCACGCAGGGATTGAATCCCGCTGGCCTCAGCTTCATGCACCCAATCCTTGATGGCGGCGAGCATGTCGTGACCATTTGAGCTGGTCTTGACCCAGATCTGCTGCAAGGCCAGGCGTTTTTCGTAAATTACCTTCAGCGCCTGGCTGTGTTCGAGCATGGTCTGGATGCGAACGTGGTGTTTTTCGTCCAGCAGGCTGGTTTCC
This sequence comes from Pseudomonas sp. S2_B07, assembly GCF_054668435.1. Lineage (NCBI taxonomy): Bacteria > Pseudomonadati > Pseudomonadota > Gammaproteobacteria > Pseudomonadales > Pseudomonadaceae > Pseudomonas > Pseudomonas sp. S2_B07. The sequence goes on along the minus strand of NZ_CP162769.1, from coordinate 3,399,894 downwards.
CGCGAAAGCAGGCGCTTGGCGCGATGGAATTGATGGCGGACCGAGTGATCGACCTTTTCCAGTTCTTGCTTGACCAGAGGCGCGATCACCAATTTGCGGTACTGGGCCATGATCTGGAAGCGGTTGTTGAGGATGGCCATGGCAGTGTCCATGTCCAGGCTGCCTTTGCCTTCAACCCGGTGCGCGATCGGGGCGACCCGCTGGACCTTGGCCAGACGGAAGAAACTGAAGACCTGGATCCAGGCCCAACCGAGGTCGAACTCCCACTTCTTCACCGACAATTTTGCCGAGTTAGGGTAGGTGTGATGGTTGTTATGCAGCTCTTCACCGCCGATCAGGATGCCCCAAGGCACCAGATTGGTGGCGGCATCGCGGCATTCGAAGTTGCGGTAGCCGATGGCATGGCCAAGGCCATTGACCACGCCGGCGGCCCACACAGGGATCCACATCATCTGGATGGCCCAGATGGTGATGCCGATGGTGCCGAACAGCAGCAGGTCGATGACACCCATGATCGCCACACCCAACAGCGGGAATCGGCTGTAGAGATTACGTTCGATCCAGTCTTCGGGGCAGTTCTTGCCGTAGATGCGCAGGGTCTCCGGGTTTTCCGCTTCGGCGCGGTACAACTCGGCACCTTTGCGCAAAACGGTGGAAAGACCTTTGACGACCGGGCTGTGCGGATCATCGACGGTTTCGCATTTGGCGTGATGCTTGCGGTGGATAGCGGTCCACTCGCGGGTGTTCTGCGCCGTGGTCAACCACAGCCAGAAGCGGAAGAAATGTTTCAGGCCGGCATTGAGCTCAAGCGAGCGATGGGCTGAATAACGATGGAGATAGACCGTGACGCCAACGATCGTGACGTGGGTCATCAGCAGGGTGACTGCCACCAGTGACCAGGGCGACAAGCCGAGTAAACCTTCGTACCACATAGGCTGTAGGGCCCTCGATAAAGAAAAAAACAGCCGTTGCATTATCACTAAGCCTACGGATAAAACCAGTCGCCCTTTCAGATAAGAGTGGCTGGATGTGTCCTTGGCCTATAATTCCAACCTTTCTGTAGGGACATGGACGTTCTAATGTCTGCCACCTATCGCGACGCCTTGCGTGCAGCGCTGCTTTACCTGTTGCTTTCAGTCGCCTGGATGGCCGTCAGCGGCTATGTATTGAACAGTTTCTTCGATAGCTCTGCCGAGCTATTGCGATGGCAACTGATCAACGGTTATTTCTGGGTGGTGCTCAGTGCCGGTTTGATCTTCCTTGCCCGGGCCCGACTGTTCAAATGCCTGGGGATCGGCGCCAGGCTGCGCGAGCGCCATGCCGACCGTGAGCGTTTGCGCCAGGCCGCCGCCGTGTTCGATTGCACCCGTGAGGGCGTGTTGGTCACCGATAGCAATGGGCTGATTGTCCATGTAAACCGGGCCTTCATGGCGATCACCGGTTATCAGTGTGATGAGGTGCTGGGCCGGCAACCCAGCCTGTTCAAATCCGGCCATCATCCGCCAGCGTTTTACCAGTCGATGTTCGCGACACTCAACAGCACCGGTGAGTGGAGCGGGGAGATCTGGAATCGCCGTAAAAGCGGTGAAATCTACCCACAATGGCAAACCATCCGCATCATCCATGACGATCAGGGCCTGCGTAGCCACTACGTGGCGGTGTTTTCCGATATCAGTGCGATCAAAAATTCCGAGCACGAACTCAAGCATCTGGCTCACCACGATCCGCTGACCGATCTGCCCAATCGACTGCTGTTCACCGACCGTGTCGAACAGGCACTGGCATCGGCGCAAATCCATAAACGGGGCTGCGCGTTGCTGATGATCGACCTGGATCACTTCAAGATGATTAACGACAGCCTCGGGCATACCGTCGGTGATCAACTGCTGAAGGCGGTGGCCGAGCATTTGAATGCCATGTTCGGCCCAGGCATGACCCTGGCGCGTCTGGGCGGTGACGAATTTGCGGTGCTCGCCGAAAGCTGTCCGCAAGTGGCACAAGCCGCGGCGCTGGCTCAGCGAATCATCGATGGCCTGCGGGAGCCGTTCCACATTGATGGGCATCGACTGTTTATCAACGCCAGTGTCGGCATCAGTCAGTTTCCGAGTGATGCCTTGAGTGCCGAGCAAATGTTGCGCAACGCCGATTCGGCCTTGTTCAAGGCCAAGAGTGCGGGCCGGGATGGCTACGCGCTCTATACCGAAGAATTGACCGCCCATGCCCAGCAGCGGGTCGAAATGGCCTTTGAGCTGCGCCGCGCGCTCCAGCAGCAAGAGCTGCGCGTCTATTACCAACCCGTGCATGACCTCAAAACCAGTCGCCTGATCGGCGTCGAAGCACTGGTGCGTTGTGCGCATCCGCAGCGCGGGCTGGTGTCGCCGGCAGAGTTCATCCCCATCGCCGAGCGTACCGGGCTGATTGCCGAGATTGATGCCTGGGTTATGCAGCAGGCCTGTCAGCAAATGTGTCAGTGGCGAGCGGCGGGTGTGGGGTTGGCGTTTGTGGCGGTAAATGTCTCATCGCGACTGTTTGCCCGACGCGAGCTGTATCAGCAGGTGGCTCAGGTGCTTGATTCGACGGGGCTTGATCCGGCGTATCTGGAGCTGGAAGTGACCGAAAGTGCAGTGATGGAGGATCCGGAGGTGGCGCTGGAGCAGATGCATCGCCTGCGCGAGCTGGGTGTGCGGCTGGCCATCGACGATTTCGGCACGGGATATTCGTCCCTGCTGCGGCTCAAGCGATTGCCGGTGCAGAAACTCAAGATCGACCAAGGCTTCGTCGCCGGGTTGCCGTGTGATGAAGATGACGCGGCGATTGTGCGAGTGATCATTGCCCTGGCGCAGAGCATGGGGATGCAAGTGCATGCCGAGGGGATCGAGCAGGTCGAGCAGGCCGGATTCCTGCTCGAGCATGAATGCGATCTGGGGCAAGGCTACTGGTTTGGGCGACCGGTGCCGGCAGAGCAGCTGGATTGGATGTGCGCGCCCATTATTCGCTAAGCCCGTGTTCGATCATTCCCACGTGCTGTGTGGGAACGATCAGTCTTTAAGTTATATAAACATTCTTAAATAGTCTTTTTAAGAATATCTACTCCTCACTACTATTGGTCTCACGCCGCAAGCAGTGCCGCCACTGCCAGGCAACCTCTCAGTTGAAGGAGCAGCACCATGAGCGCATCCCTACGTAGTGTTGATGGCCAAGACGAAGCAGCCATTTTGCGTGAGATCCAGAGCGCATTGCGCGATCTGCGCTTTGGGGCTGTGGAGATCACTGTGCATAACGCCCAGGTCGTCCAGATCGAACGCAAAGAGAAATTCCGTCTGCAGAACCCGAGCAACAAGCCGAGCTAAGCAACCGGCAATCCGCTTCCCGCCTCCATAAAAAAAAGCCAACACAAACAGAATTCCAGGAGCTTTCACCATGTCGTCGATTCGTCATTTCGCTTTGGCCGCCCTGGCCAGCGCCCTTTTTGCGGGATCCGCGGTTGCCAAGGATTACGAGCTGCTCAATGTGTCGTACGACCCGACGCGTGAGCTGTACCAGGACTACAACGCCGAGTTCATCAAGTACTGGCAGGCGGATCACGCCGGCGACACTGTAAAAATCCAGCAATCCCATGGTGGTTCGGGCAAGCAGGGCCGCGCGGTGATCGACGGTCTGCGTGCCGACGTCGTGACCCTGGCCCTGGCGGGTGACATCGACGAAATCGCCAAACTCGGCAAGACCCTTCCGGCTGACTGGCAGAAGCGTCTGCCAGAAGCGAGCACGCCGTACACCTCGACCATCGTGTTCCTGGTGCGCAAAGGCAACCCGAAAGGCATCAAGGACTGGGGCGACCTGGTCAAGAACGATGTCTCGGTCATCACCCCGAACCCGAAAACCTCCGGCGGCGCCCGCTGGAACTTCCTCGCGGCCTGGGCCTATGGCCTGAAAGCCAACGGCGGTGACGAAGCCAAGGCCAAGGACTACATCCAGACCCTGTTCAAACACGTGCCTGTGCTGGACACCGGCGCTCGCGGTTCGACCATCACCTTCGTCAACAACGGTCAGGGCGACGTGTTGCTGGCCTGGGAAAACGAAGCGTTTCTGGCGCTGAAAGAAGACGGCGGCGCCGACAAGTTTGAAATCGTCGTGCCTTCGCTGTCGATTCTTGCCGAGCCGCCAGTGGCCGTGGTCGACAAGAACGCCGAGAAAAAGGGCAACGAGCAGATCGCCGAAGCGTACCTCAAGCACCTGTACAGCCCGGCCGGTCAGGAAATTGCCGCGAAAAACTTCTATCGTCCACGTGACAAGGACGTGGCTGCCAAGTACGCCAAGCAGTTCCCGACCCTGGACCTGGTGACCATCGACAAAGACTTCGGCGGCTGGAAAACCGCGCAACCGAAGTTCTTCAATGACGGTGGCGTGTTCGACCAGATTTATCAGGCGCAGTAGTCTTAAATAGCCATCAACGAGCCCCGATTTAGCCGTCGGGGCTTTGCGCGTTCTCAACCAAGGACTTTTATGTCGCGTCGTATCTCCCCCGTCATACCCGGCTTCGGGCTGACGCTGGGCTACACCTTGGTGTACCTCAGCCTGATTGTGCTCATTCCACTGGCGGCGATGTTCGTGCATGCCGCCCAACTTACCTGGGATCAGTTCTGGGCAATTATCTCGGCGCCACGGGTGCTGGCAGCGTTGAAGCTGAGCTTCGGCACCGCGCTCTATGCCGCGATCATCAACGGCGTGATCGGCACGCTGCTCGCCTGGGTGCTGGTGCGCTATACCTTCCCCGGTCGCAAAGTCATCGACGCAATGATCGACTTGCCCTTCGCGTTGCCGACGGCGGTGGCCGGTATCGCGCTGACGGCGTTGTACACCCCCACCGGTTTGGTCGGTCAGTTTGCAGCGGACCTGGGTTTCAAGATTGCGTATACCCCCCTCGGCATCACCCTTGCCCTCACTTTTGTGACACTTCCATTCGTAGTACGTACCGTACAGCCAGTATTGGCTGATATCCCGCGTGAAGTGGAAGAAGCGGCGGCGTGTCTCGGGGCAAAACCGTTACAGGTGTTCCGTTACATTCTGGTGCCCGCATTGCTCCCGGCATGGCTGACGGGGTTCGCGTTGGCCTTTGCCCGCGGGGTCGGCGAGTACGGGTCGGTGATTTTCATCGCCGGCAATATGCCAATGAAAACCGAGATCCTGCCGCTGCTGATCATGGTCAAGCTCGACCAGTACGATTACACCGGCGCCACGTCCATTGGTGTACTGATGCTGGTGGTTTCCTTCGTCCTGTTGCTGCTGATCAACTTGCTGCAACGTCGCATCGAAACCCCATAAGGAGGCGCGAACCATGTCCCAATCGTCTATTGCGGCCGCCTCTTCGGCCAACGCTGCGCGCCGTGGCAGTGCCACCTCGCGAAGAATCCTGATCGGCCTTGGCTGGCTGATTTTTGCGCTGTTTCTGCTGTTGCCGCTGTTCATCGTGGTGTCCCAGGGCCTGAAGCTTGGCCTGGGTGCGTTCTTCACCGCGATCTTCGAACCGGATGCGTTGTCGGCGCTGAAACTCACGGTGATCGCCGTGCTGATTTCGGTGCCGTTGAACCTGGTGTTCGGCGTCAGCGCCGCGTGGTGCGTGAGCAAGTACTCGTTCCGCGGCAAGAGCATGCTGGTCACGTTGATCGACTTGCCGTTCTCGGTATCGCCGGTGATTGCCGGCCTGGTCTACGTGCTGATGTTCGGCGCCCAGGGCCTGTTCGGGCCGTGGCTGCAGGATCACGACATCCAGATCGTCTTCGCCTTGCCGGGTATCGTGCTGGCGACGATTTTCGTCACCGTGCCGTTCGTGGCGCGTGAGCTGATCCCGCTGATGCAGGAACAGGGCACGCAAGAGGAAGAGGCCGCGCGCCTGTTGGGCGCCAATGGCTGGCAGATGTTCTGGCACGTCACCGTTCCCAATATCAAATGGGGCCTGATCTACGGTGTGGTGCTGTGTACCGCGCGGGCGATGGGTGAGTTCGGTGCGGTGTCGGTGGTTTCCGGGCACATTCGCGGGGTAACCAACACCCTGCCGCTGCACGTCGAGATCCTCTACAACGAATACAACCACGTGGCCGCGTTCGCGGTAGCGAGCCTGTTGCTGATCATGGCGCTCTTCATCCTGCTGCTGAAGCAGTGGAGCGAAAACCGTATTAACCGCCTGCGCGCCAGCGCCGCGGAGGAATAATTCATGTCGATCGAAGTGCGTAACGTCAGCAAGAATTTCAATGCGTTCAAGGCGCTGGACAACATTAGCCTGGACATCCAGAGCGGTGAACTCGTGGCGCTGCTCGGCCCGTCGGGGTGCGGTAAAACCACGCTGCTGCGAATCATCGCCGGCCTGGAAACCCCGGATCAGGGCAACATCGTGTTCCACGGTGAAGACGTCTCCGGCCACGACGTGCGTGATCGCAACGTTGGCTTCGTGTTCCAGCACTACGCCTTGTTCCGCCACATGACCGTGTTCGACAACGTCGCGTTCGGCCTGCGCATGAAGCCGAAAAAACAGCGCCCGAGCGAAAGCCAGATCGCGGTAAAAGTCCACGAACTGCTGAACATGGTGCAACTGGACTGGCTGGCGGATCGCTACCCGGAGCAACTCTCCGGTGGTCAGCGTCAGCGTATCGCCCTGGCTCGCGCCTTGGCGGTCGAGCCGAAAGTGCTGCTGCTCGATGAACCCTTCGGCGCCCTCGACGCCAAGGTCCGCAAAGAACTGCGCCGCTGGTTGGCGCGGCTGCATGAAGACATCAACCTGACCTCGGTATTCGTGACCCACGACCAGGAAGAAGCCATGGAAGTCGCCGACCGTATCGTGGTGATGAACAAAGGCGTGATCGAGCAGATCGGCTCACCGGGCGATGTCTACGAAAACCCGGCCAGCGATTTCGTTTATCACTTCCTCGGCGATTCGAACCGTCTGCATCTGGGCGAAGACAATCACGTGCTGTTCCGTCCGCATGAAGTGTCGCTGTCACGGCATGAACTGGAAGATCACCATGCGGCTGAAGTGCGCGATATCCGTCCGTTGGGCGCGACGACCCGGGTGACGCTGAAAGTTGAAGGTCAGAGCGAATTGATAGAGGCGGAAGTGGTGAAGGACCATGACAGCCTGATCGGGCTGACGAAGGGCGAAACGCTGTTCTTCAAGCCCAAGGTCTGGCAGAAACTCGCCAACCTCTAAAGCAAAAGCATCGTCGGAACGCCGCCCGGAGCAAGCCCGCTCCCACATTGGATCTATGGTGTACATAGAAACTCTGTGGGAGCCTGCTCGCGAAGGCGTCTTATGCCGCAGCGCGATTCGGATTGATTCTTACACCCCCGGCCCGCGCCTCGATCTGCTCTTTCAGGTCATGCCGCAACCCCAACAAAAACGCCAACTCCGCCACCACAAACAACGGCCCGACAATCAACCCGGTCACGTCATCGACAAAGGCCGGCTTACGCCCTTCATAGTGATGCCCGACAAACTGAATCGCCCAGCCCACCACAAACATCCCGATTCCGCTCGATAGCCAGACCAGCATGCTTTGCTGCGCCAACACCTGGCCCGCCCAAACCGACAGCCCCAGCAACACGGTCATCAGCACCCCAAGGCGCAACTCCAGGCGCAGGTAAAACCACGCCGACGCCAACGACACCAGCACCGCCGGCGAAAGCCAGCCTCCGGCCCATTGCGGCCGCGACAGCAGAACCGCAACGGCCACCACAATCAACGGAATACCGATAAAGTGGCTGGCGATGTTGCGCGGATCACGGTGGTAGGCGGCGTATTGACTGAGATGGTCAACGAGGCTTTTCATTGTTATTCCTCCTGTAGGGTGATTGATCATGCCCCGGGTTCATTTTCCGCTCTGTCAGGCAGGCGACAATCTCCAGGAGTTTCCATGGACATGCAGGTTTGGCGCTCGCGCTTGATGAGCGGCCAGTGGTTCAGTCATCTACCTGTTCCCTTTCAGGATAGTCTGCTGGCCGCGGCCCGGCTGCGGCGCCTGTCGTCCGGGCAATTGCTGTTCAAACGCGGCGATCCGCCGTGCGGGTTGTATGCGGTGCTTGAAGGCTCGGTGCGCATCGGCGCGGTCAGTGAGCAAGGCAAGGAAGCGCTGCTGAGCCTGGTGGAACCGCCGCACTGGTTTGGTGAAATCTGCCTGTTCGACGGTCAGGCGCGGACCCACGACGCCTTCGCTGTGGGGACGTGTACCCTGTTGCACATCCCGCAAGCGGCACTGCTTAAGTTGCTCGACGAACAACCGGTGTACTGGCGGCAACTGGCGTTGCTGATGAGCCACAAGTTGCGCCTGACCTTCATCAACCTCGAACAACTGAGCCTGATGCCCGCCCCGGCGCGTCTCGCCCATCGCTTGCTGATGATCGCTGCAGGCTACGGCGAAATCGATCCACCCCGCCGGGTGCTGCAATTGCCACAGGAGCAGTTGGCGTCGCTGCTGTCGTTGTCGCGCCAGACCACCAATCAGTTGCTCAAGGATTTGCAGGGCCAGGGAATCCTGAATCTCAAGTACGGCGAGATCGAAATTGTCGATGCCGAGCGGTTGCGGGCACTGGCGATTTTTTAACGCGCGACGTTATTGGTGGGCTTTGCCCGCGAAGGCGCCTAGCCTGTGACGACGATAATCGAGGTGTGCCATGCGTGTACTGCTAGTAGAAGACGAACCGGAGACCGCCAAACTCCTGGCCAACGGCCTGAACGAGGCGAGCTATTCGGTGGATGTCGCGCTCAACGGCATGGACGGCCGGCGTTTCATCGAGACCGGCGAATACTCGCTGATCATCCTCGACGTAATGCTGCCGGGGCTCAACGGCTGGCAGTTGCAGCAACAGATCCGCAAGCTCGGAGAGACGCCGGTGCTGTTCCTGACCACCAAGGACGGCATCGAGGATCGCCTGCGCGGATTGGAGTTGCATGAGGACGATTATTTGCTCAAGCCGTTTGCGGTGAGCGAGTTGGTGGCGCGGGTGCGCAAGTTGTTGCGGCGGGATCGCGGGCGCTGAAGCTTTTTTGTGGTGTCTGATCCGGACTCATCGCGAGCAGGCTCGTTCCCACAATTGATCTTCAGAGAACTCAAAATCCCATAAAAACGCAGAACCACTGTGGGAGCGAGCCTGCTCGCGATGAGGCCGGGCGAGGCGACCCAATGTCTGGGCCGGTCAGCGCAACCCATCCCGAAACTGCCCCGGCGTCATCCCCGTCCAGCGCTTGAACGCGCGGCTGAAGCTGCTGGTATCGGCAAACCCCAGCAAGTAACTGACCTCACTCAACGAGCATTGCGGGTCGCGCAGGTGCAGCAGCGCCAGGTTTTCGCGACTTTCATTGAGCAGCGTATCGAACCGACACCCCTCATCCGCCAAATGCCGTTGCAGGCTGCGCAAGCTCAGGTGCAGGGCCTTGGCGATGTGTTCGGCGCTGGGTTCGCCTTCGGGCAATTGCTCTTCGATGGCGTCACGGACCTTGCGCTCCCAGGTCAGCGGTTTGAGCTGTGCCAAGGCGCGGTTGAGCACGGTTTCGTTGTGTTCAGCCAGTTCCGGGTTGGCGTCATCGAGGTGGCTGTCGAAATCCACCAGGGAAAACTCCACGCGGTCTTCTTCTGCCGAAAAATACACCGGTGAACGGAAGACTTTGTGCCATTGGTGGGCATCGGCGGGTTCCGGGCGGCGCAGGTACACCGCCAGCGGTGCATAGTCCCGACCGAGGCGATTGCGGCAGGTGCGTACGTAAATCGCCGTGAAGGCGTCGATGGCTTCGAACGCAGGTGCCGGGTTGCCCACAGGAATTTTCAGGCGAAAGCGGTAGCGGTCCTCGGTGCGGGTCAGCTCCAGTTCCAGGGCATCGCTGACCACCTGGTGATAACGCACGATGCGTTCGAACACCTCGCGCAAACTGCCGCTGGCCACCAGCGCATAACCGAGCGCATGAAACGTGGTGGGGCTGACGAAACGCGATACGCGCAGGCCGATTGCCGGATCGCCACTGACCTGCACGGCGATTTCCCACAGGCGCGTGGTGCCGGACAACGGGTAACGGGCGTTCGGGTCGTCCATCAATCGCGGGTCGAGCCCCGCCTGCTGGCACAGGGCGGTGCTGTCGAGGCCCAGCGCATCGAGCTGCTTGCGCAGGGCGCGGGTCCAGCTGGCGAGGGAGGTCGGTTCAGTCATGCTGATTGGCGCTTCCGGTCAACAGGTTGGCGTTCATGGCTACCACCTTGTAAACATTCGCAAGGCAGGATGCGAACATCAATAACCAGAGGATGGAAGCATGCACGGTACTTCTGCAAGTCCCCAGCGATTGAATGCAGCGCAGCGATCAGCACATATTCGTGAAGTGGTGCTGGCCAAGGGCGTCGAGCTGCGTCAGCGCTACCCGATTCTCAATCATCAGGACGCCCTCGGCGCCGGCATTCTGGCCTTTGCCCTGGCCGGGATGATCGGTTCGGCGGCGCTGTACATGACTGGCCACATGGCCTGGTGGGCGTGCTTGTTGCTCAACGCGTTTTTCGCCTCGTTGACCCACGAACTGGAACACGACCTGATTCACAGCATGTACTTTCGCAAACAGCGCGTGCCGCACAACCTGATGATGGGGTTGGTGTGGCTGGCGCGGCCGAGCACGATCAATCCGTGGATCCGTCGGCATCTGCACCTCAATCACCACAAGGTATCGGGCACTGAAACCGATATGGAAGAACGCGCCATCACCAACGGCGAACCCTGGGGATTTGCGCGGTTGCTGATGGTTGGTGACAACATGATGTCGTCCTTCATCCGCATGCTGCGAGCCAAGACCTGGGCGCATAAATTCAGCATCGTCCAGCGCACGCTCAAGGTCTACGCACCGCTGGCGTTGGTGCATTGGGGCGCGTGGTACGTGTTCCTCGGCTTCCATGCGATCAACGGCATCGCGTTCTTGATGGGCGCGCCAATCGAGTGGTCGGCGACGACGTTGTCGGTGATGCAGGTGATTGATATCGCGGCGGTGGTGATCATCGGCCCGAACGTGTTGCGTACGTTCTGCCTGCACTTCATCAGCTCGAACATGCACTACTACGGTGACATCGAGCCGGGCAATGTGATGCAGCAATGTCAGGTGCTGAACGCCGGGTGGCTGTGGCCGTTGCAGGCGTTCTGCTTCAACTTCGGCAGCAGCCATGGCATCCATCACTTTGTGGTGAAGGAACCGTTTTACATCCGCCAGATGACCGTGCCGGTGGCGCATAAAGTGATGCGTGAGATGGGCGTGCGGTTCAATGATTTCGGGACGTTTGGACGGGCGAACCGGTTTGAACGTAAAGACGCTGCACAACCTCGGGAGGTTCGTGCTGCTCAGGTATGAAGGATGAAATCGAAAACTCAAACACGATGTAAGCGATGGCAAAGGCGCCCGTCATCAATTTGACCCAAAGAGGCGATACGTTAAGGCACAAGCAGGAGGTGGGGCCGTCAACGTTTCGCTGATGGCTATATGCGTTTTAGATCTTATAAAGCAATTAAATATTCCTTTATAAGATAATCGTTTTAACCAATCATCGCTTCAGAGATTTTGAGTTTCCGGGGCCGTCTCCTTGGCAGGGTGCGGTCCTTTTTTTTGCTCTGAAAAATGCCTTGGCGATGAAACAGTGGGATTTGCTTATTCTATGCGGATCTTAATACATAGCTTCTTATTCCTTAACGAATATAAATCCCCTCCCTATACTCGATCAGGAACAGACACGCAGCAGGAGAGCTCCCCCCATGCGCAACGAATCAATTCGCTACCTGATTGTGCCGGGCTGGCAAGGGTCGTCGGAAGATCATTGGCAAAGCCACTGGCAGAACAGTCTGCCGAACAGCGCGCGGGTGGAGCAGGCAGATTGGCTGACGCCGCGTCGTGAAGACTGGGTTGCGGCGCTGGCCGAGGCGATTGCCGCCGACAGCACGCCGGTGATCCTGATCGCTCACAGCCTGGGTTGCATCACCGTCGCCCATTGGGCCGCCGCTGCGCCCGTACAGTTTCTGCGTCAGGTGCGCGGTGCCTTGCTGGTCGCGCCTGCGGATGTCGAGCGCCCGGCATGCGCGCCGGCGTTGCGCAACTTTGCGCCGATTCCCACCGACTTGTTGCCGTTCCCATGCCAGGTCGTCAGTTCCGATAACGACAGCGCCGTGAGTGCGCCGCGAGCCCTTGAACTGGCGCGCAACTGGGGTGCCGAGGCGGGGATTTTATCGGGGGCCGGGCACATCAATGTGAAGTCCGGTCACCAGCGCTGGGAGCAGGGTTTTGCCTACCTCTATCGCCTGCAGAACCGCATGGAACTTCACGCCCTGCGCCGCGCTTGAACCTTTTTTCCTTTTAGAATCGCCCCCGTCTCCCGGCGGTTTTGGGCGGGAGTCAGCCATGAGTCTTGAACACTTCGGTCAGCCGCTGCTGACCTTTCCCGATGCAGAAAAAAGTCCCCTGAGCATCCGCGCCAAAGCGCTGGTGTTTGTCGATCCACGTTCGCGGCAATTGCGCCAGGAACTGGAACAACTGGCCCCGCGTTCAATCTCGGTGTTGATTCGCGGTGAAACCGGCAGCGGCAAGGAATTGCTCGCGCGACATATCCACCGCGCCAGTGATCGCGGCGGGTTGTTCGTTTCGGTCAATTGCGGCGCGATCAGCCCAACCTACGCCGATGCTGAATTGTTCGGTTATGCGGCGGGCAGCTTCAGCGGCTCGGCGAGCAGTCGTGCCGGGTGGTTTGGTTCGGCCAACGGCGGCACGCTCTATCTGGATGAGATCGGTGATTTGCCGCTGCCAATCCAGATCAAATTGCTGTCCGCACTTGAGAATCACGAAGTCACCCGGGTGGGTGCACATCAACCGAGCCCGGTGGACGTGCGTCTGGTGGCGGCCACCAGCATTGATCTGGCCCAGGCAGTGGCCGCCGGGAAATTTCATGAGCGGCTTTATCACTACCTCAGCGAAGGACACCTTGAGCTGCCGGCATTGCGTGACCGTGTGGGCGATATCCTCTCACTGGCGGAGTACTTTCTTGGCATCTACAGCCAGCGTCTCGACCTGCCCGTCCCGCTGATCAGTGAGACCGCGCAGCTGGTGCTGGAGCGGCACGGTTGGCCGGGCAATACCCGAGAGCTGGAAAACGTCATTCATTTCGCATTGCTGGTGAGCACCGGCGACGAGATTTTGCCCGAGCATCTGAATTTGCTGGAGACGCCCGTATCGCTGGCGCAGATCGAGCAGCAGGCGATTCATCTGATCAAAAACGGCACCGCCACGGAGCGTTCCGCGCTCAAGCGTTTACTGGAAAGCCTGACGCAGACGCTACAATGATCTTTATGAACAAAATGGAATATGAAAGTGAATAAAAGATATTATTCGGGAATAAAAAATCCGGGTATTGTCCGCTTCACGCCAGCGATAGCACTTCAATGGCACTTGTATTTAGCCGTCGTCGACGACGACCGAGATTTTCGATAAGGACACTGCATGAAAAAGGTTCTGTTGTTCACCGCACTGGCGGCTGCCCTGACTGCTGGCCTGGCCCAGGCTGGCGAGAAACTTGTGGTTGCGGCCACCCCGGTTCCACACGCCGAGATTCTTGAGCTGATCAAGCCAACCCTCGCCAAAGAAGGCGTGGACCTGGAAATCAAAGTCTTCACCGACTACGTTCAGCCAAACGTACAGGTTGACCAGAAGCGTCTGGACGCCAACTACTTCCAGACCCTGCCGTACCTGAAAAGCTTCAACGAAGGCAAAGGCACCAACCTGGTGACTGTGATCGGCGTACACGTCGAACCGTTCGGCGGCTACTCGAAGAAAGTCAAAACCCTGGCTGAGCTCAAAGATGGCGCGACCATTGCCATCCCTAACGAAGGCAGCAACAGCGGCCGTGCCCTGATCCTGCTGCAGAAGGCTGGCCTGATCGAACTGAAAGACCCGAAAAACGCGCTGGCTACGCCGAAAGACATCGCCAAGAACCCGCACAACTTCAAGTTCAAGGAACTGGAATCGGCCATGCTGCCGCGTGTGCTGGATCAGGTTGACCTGGACATGATCAACACCAACTACGCGCTGGAAGCAGGCCTGAACCCGGCTAAAGATGCGCTGGTGATCGAAGGTGCAGATTCGCCTTATGTGAACTTCCTGGTGGCTCGTCCGGACAACAAGGACAGCGTTGCCATTCAGAAACTGGCCAAGGCTTTGACCAGTCCTGAAGTGAAAGCCTTCATCGAGAAGAAGTACAGCGGCGCGGTTCTGCCGGCGTTCTGATTCGACGCAGCAACAAAACTCTTCAAGGTTTCAAACGCCGACGGCTGATAAAGCGTCGGCGTGGTCATTCCCACGCTCCGCGTGGGAACGATCAACCCTCTCAGGCCACCCCGGCCTTCAACGCCCTGCGCAATGCCACCAATAACTTCACGAAGTCTTGCGGATCCAGTCGCTCTGGCACTTTTACGTCTGCCATTTTCTCTTCCTTGTGAGGGTTCGGCCGAGGGAGTCTGGCCAAAAACTGTCCGTCCTTGGAGGGGCATTTCGAAAAAAAGATCCCTCCTACAGCGCAAAGGAAAGTAGTCGTCATCCATTGCGACAGCAAATCTGCGACTGGTTTTTTGCGTGATATCTATATGCTTTAACGGTATTTAGATTCTTGCGTTTAAAGTCGGTGGGTGCTGTTCAGTTGGGCCAAATAAAACCCGGGCTACCGCGTGTTGACTCTGGGTGCCGAAGCACCGATTTCGCCAGCGGCGAAGAAGGACCTACTCAAGCTGTACGACTAATATGTTCGCAAGGAACCGAGCGATGACACCAAGCCTGAGAGCGTGATTGTCGAGGCGGTTTAGAAGTCTCCGATAAGTTCGGCCAATGCCCTCATCAGGCACTCGCAGCCTCTACGACAGGCGTTTTCAGCGCCATCCATCACAGTTTTTTTCTTCATAAGCCGGGTGTGCAAGCTTTGAACGCTGTTCTAAGCTCTCTGTCGTATTGCCCATAAAAAAGGCCTAGGAGTTTGCATGGCGGTCACCGGATTGAAAGTCATCATGGCCTTGAGCGTCGTCACTCTGCTGACGGCGTGCGATAAAAAAGAACCCATCAAGGAATACCTGCCGAGGGTGTTCATACAAGTCGTCAAACCGGCGGATTACGCCGCCGCGGTCACCCTCACCGGCGATATCCAGGCCCGGGTCCAGACCGAGCTGTCGTTTCGCGTGGGCGGCAAGATCATCCAGCGATCGGTAGACGTCGGTGACCGGGTGACGGCCAAACAAGTGCTGGCCCGCCTCGATCCCAAGGATTTGCAGACCAGTGTCGATTCGGCGCAGGCCCAAGTGGTCGCCCAACAGGCGCTGGTCAAACAGAATGCCGCGGCGTTCGTGCGCCAGGAAAAACTCCTGCCCAAGGGCTATACCAGCCAGAGCGAGTACGACTCGGCGCAGGCGGCGTTGCGCAGCAGTCAGAGCGCCCTGAGCGCGGCCCAGGCGCAGTTGGCCAATGCCCGCGATCAACTGAGCTACACCGCACTGATTGCCGATGCGCCGGGCATCATTACCGCGCGTCAGGCCGAAGTCGGCCAGGTGGTGCAGGCGACGATGCCGGTGTTCAGCCTGGCCCGCGATGGCGATCGGGATGCGGTATTCAACGTCTATGAAGCGCTGCTGGCCGAGAAGCCAACGGATGACGCCATTGTCCTCAGCCTGCTCGACAACCCCGAGATCAAAACCACCGGCAAGGTACGCGAAGTGACCCCGGCGGTGTCCGCCCAGTCCGGCACAATACAGGTCAAGGTGGGCCTGGACAGTCTGCCGCCGGGCATGCAGCTCGGGTCGGTGGTGAGCGCCACGGCCAAGGGCGCGGGCAAATCCTCGGTGGAGTTGCCGTGGTCTGCCCTGACCAAGAACATCAGTCAACCCGCCGTCTGGTTGATCGACGAAAAGGGCCAGGCCCAGTTGCATTCGGTCACGGTAGGCCGCTACCTGACGGGCAAAGTCATCATCAGCAAAGGGCTCACCGGTGGGGAGAAAGTCGTGATCGCCGGTGGGCAATTGCTGCACCCGGGCATGGAAGTCGAGATTGCCGAAAATACTTACAAGGATCTGGGTGGGGGAGCCAAGCCATGAAGCCTTTATGGGCGTTGTCCATCGGGCTGGTGCTGAGCGCCTGCTCCAAAAACGAGCCACCGCCGGAGCCGATACGTCCGGTGTTGTCGATCAAGGTCCAGGCCTTGAAAGAAGAGGATCTGGGCCGGTTTGCCGGCAGCATTCAGGCGCGCTATGAAAGCAATACCGGCTTTCGCGTGGCCGGGCGCATCGCCAGTCGTAACGTCAATGTCGGGGCTGAGGTGACCAAGGATACGCTGCTGGCCACCCTTGATCCTTCCGACCAGCAAAACCAGTTGCGCTCAGCCCAGGGCGATCTGGCGAAAGTCCAGGCGCAACTGATCAACGCGCAAGCCAACGCGCAGCGTCAGCAGTCGTTGTTTGATCGCGGGGTTGGCGCGCAGGCGCAACTGGACGATGCCCTGACTCAGTTGAAAACCACCCAGGCGTCCCTCGATCAGGCCCAGGCGGCGGTCAGCCAGAGCAAGGATCAACTCGGCTACACCGAATTGCGCTCCGACCATAAAGCCGTGGTTACCGCGTGGAATGCCGAGGCCGGCCAAGTGGTGACCGCCGGCCAGCAAGTGGTGACCCTGGCGCAACCGGACATCAAGGAAGCGGTGATCGACCTGCCCGATACCCTGGTCGATCAACTGCCTGATGACGTGGTGTTCCAGGTCGCTGCTCAACTCGACCCGAACACCAACACCACCGCCACCATCCGTGAAATCGAGCCCCAGGCGCAGAGTGCCACCCGTACCCGTCGTGCGCGCCTCACTCTGGCTGAAACGCCGCCGGGCTTTCGTTTGGGGACTGCGATCAGCGTCACTCTGAGTTCGGCGATCAAGCCGCGCATCGAACTGCCTCTCACCGCGTTGCAGGAGGTCGACGGCAAACCCCGTATCTGGGTCCTTGATACACAGAACAAGACCGTGGCACCCAGGGACGTCAAGGTCATCAGCCGCACCGACAGCACCGTGGTGCTGGCCGGTGGCGTCAAAAACGGTGAGCGCGTCATCACGGCCGGCGTAAACAGCCTCAAACCGGGGCAACCAGTGAAATTTGACGAGGACAGTCAATGAAAGGGCCTTTCAACCTCTCCGAATGGGCCCTCAAGCACCAGTCGTTCGTCTGGTACCTGATGTTCGTCGCGTTGCTGATGGGGGTGTTCTCGTACTTCAACCTGGGGCGCGAAGAAGACCCTTCGTTCACCATCAAGACCATGGTGATCCAGAGCAAATGGCCGGGCGCGACCCAGGAGGAAACCCTCAAGCAAATCACCGACCGCATCGAGAAAAAACTCGAAGAACTTGATTCTCTCGACTACGTAAAAAGCTACACGCGGCCCGGCGAATCCACGGTCTACGTGTACCTGCGCGACACCACCAGTGCCAAGGACATTCCGGAAATCTGGTACCAGGTGCGCAAGAAGATCAACGATATTCGCGGCCAGTTCCCCAAAGGCATGCAGGGCCCCGGGTTCAACGACGAATTTGGTGATGTGTTCGGTTCGATCTACGCCTTCACCGCCGATGGCCTGACCATGCGCCAGTTGCGTGACTACGTGGAGCAGGCCCGCGCCGAGATTCGCGACGTGCCGGGGCTGGGCAAGATCGAGATGGTCGGCCAGCAGGACGAAGTGCTGTACCTGAACTTTTCCACGCGCAAACTCGCGGCGCTGGGCATCGATCAGCGTCAGGTGGTGCAGAGCCTGCAATCGCAGAACGCCGTGACCCCGGCGGGGGTGATCGAGGCCGGGCCGGAGCGGATTTCGGTACGGACCTCGGGGCAGTTTGCCTCGGAGAAAGACCTCGCCGAGGTCAACCTCAAGCTCAACGACCGTTTCTATCGGTTGGCCGACATTGCCGAAATCAGTCGCGGCTACGTCGATCCGGCGTCCCCGGAATTCCGCTTCAACGGCCAACCGGCCATCGGCCTGGCGATTGCCATGCAGAAGGGCGGCAACGTCCAGGCATTCGGTAAGGCTTTGCATGAACGGATCAACCAACTGACTGCCGACTTGCCGGTGGGTGTCGGTGTGCACAACGTGTCCGATCAGGCGGTGGTGGTGGAAGAAGCCGTAGGCGGTTTCACCAGTGCGCTGTTCGAGGCGGTGATCATCGTGCTGGTGGTCAGCTTCATCAGTCTTGGCGTGCGTGCCGGGCTGGTGGTGGCGTGCTCGATCCCGCTGGTGCTGGCGATGGTGTTTGTGTACATGGAGTACAGCGGCATCACCATGCAGCGGATCTCCCTGGGTGCGCTGATCATTGCCCTCGGCCTGTTGGTGGACGACGCGATGATCACCGTGGAGATGATGGTCACGCGCCTGGAAATGGGCGAGACCAAGGAGCAGGCGGCCACGTTCGCCTACACCTCCACCGCGTTCCCGATGCTCACCGGTACGCTGGTGACAGTGGCGGGTTTTGTGCCTATCGGCCTGAACGCCAGTTCTGCCGGCGAATACACCTACACGCTGTTTGCGGTGATTGCCTGCGCCATGTTGGTGTCGTGGGTGGTGGCGGTGCTGTTTGCGCCGGTGATCGGCGTGCACATCCTCAGCACCAACGTGAAACCGCACGAAGGCGAACCCGGTCGCGTCGGCAAAGCCTTTAATGGCGGCTTGCTGTGGTGCCTGCGCAATCGCTGGTGGGCCATTGGCATCACCGTGCTGTGCTTTGCGTTGGCGGTGTTCAGCATGCGTTTCGTGCAGAACCAGTTCTTTCCGTCTTCGGATCGACCGGAAATCCTGGTGGACCTGAACCTGCCGCAAAACGCCTCGATCGACGAAACCCGCAAAGCGGTCGATCGCCTTGAGGCCGAGCTCAAGGACGACCCGGACATCGTGCGCTGGAGCACCTACATCGGTCAGGGTGCGATCCGTTTCTACCTGCCACTCGATCAACAACTGCAAAACCCCTACTACGCGCAGCTGGTGATCGTCAGCAAGGGCAAAACCCGTGAAGCCTTGAGCCAGCGGATTCGCGACATCTTGCGCAAGGACTTCGTCGGCATTGGCGGTTACGTCCAGGCCCTGGAAATGGGCCCGCCGGTAGGCCGTCCGATCCAGTACCGGGTCAGCGGCAAAGACATCGACCAGGTTCGTCGTCATGCCATCGACCTGGCCACCGAGCTGGATAAAAACCCGCACATCGGCGAGATCATTTACGACTGGAACGAGCCGGGCAAAGTGCTGCGCATCGACATCGCCCAGGACAAGGCGCGGCAACTGGGGCTGTCTTCCGAAGACGTGGCGGAGTTGATGAACGGCATCGTCAGTGGCGCGCCCGTGACTCAGGTCGATGACGATATTTACCTGATCAACGTGGTTGGCCGTGCGGTGGATTCCGAACGGGGCACGCCGGAAACGCTGCAGAACCTGCAGATCGTTTCGCCCAATGGCACGTCGATTCCGTTGCTGGCATTTGCGACCGTGCGTTACGAACTGGAGCAGCCGCTGGTGTGGCGTCGCGACCGTCTACCGACGATCACCATCAAGGCTGCGGTGCGTGACGAGATTCAGCCGACGGACCTGGTGCGGCTGCTGAAACCGTCCATCGACGCCTTCGCCGCCACGTTGCCGGCAGGTTACAAGGTCGCCACCGGCGGTACGGTGGAAGAGAGCGGCAAGGCCCAGGGGCCGATTGCCAAGGTCGTGCCGTTGATGCTGTTCTTGATGGCGACCTTCCTGATGATCCAGTTGCACAGCGTGCAGAAGCTGTTCCTCGTGGCCAGCGTCGCACCGTTGGGCCTGATCGGCGTGGTGATCGCGCTGGTGCCGACGGGCACGCCGATGGGCTTCGTCGCTATCCTCGGGATTCTGGCGCTGATCGGCATCATCATTCGTAACTCGGTGATTCTGGTGACCCAGATCGATGAATACGAGAAGAAAGGCTTTGCGCCGTGGGACGCGGTGGTCCAGGCCACCGAGCATCGACGCCGGCCGATCTTGCTGACGGCTGCGGCGGCGAGCCTGGGGATGATCCCGATTGCCCGGGAAGTGTTCTGGGGGCCGATGGCGTACGCGATGATTGGCGGGATCATCATCGCGACGTTGCTGACGCTGCTGTTTTTGCCGGCGCTTTATGTGGCCTGGTACAAGATTCGCGAACCGAAGAAAGAGGCGACTTAAAAAATCGAGCGCTTCGCGCTCCGCTCCCACATTGGATCTGTGGCGTTCACAAACTCCCTGTGGGAGCGAGCTTGCTCGCGATGGCGACCGACCAGCCTAAATAGCCTTAAGCCAAACACTCGCCAACCAAGGCTGCTGCTCCCGCGGCAGCCCCGCTGGCCGGTAGTAATGCTCCAGCTCCACAAACCCCGCCTCGGTCAGCAGTTGCTGCCATGCCGCAAGATCGTGATAAGCCCCATAACGCGGACCGTTCCAGCCTTCCTGATTCTCCCCACGTGGATTGGAGCTGAACAACACCCCACCCGGTTTCAACGCCCCCCGCAATTCCTTCAACACTCGAGGCAGTTCCTGTCGCGGGATGTGAAACAGCACCGCATTGGCAAAAATCCCGTCGAAGCGCTCGGCTGGTAAATCCAGCTTCAAAAAATCCTGCTGCCAGACTTCACAACCGCTGTCCTCACGCGCCATCTGCGCAAACTTTTCCGACCCGTCGAGGCCGACGGCGGTATGCCCCATGCGCGTGAACGTTTGCAGATCGCGGCCAGGACCGCAGCCGAAATCGAGAATGTCGAACGGCGCCTCGCCCTGAATGTGCCGCAACAGGGCATCGATGTTCTGGCTGACGTCGTGATCACGCGTGCCTTCACGGAAACCTTCGGCCACCGAGTTGTAATGGCCCAGGGTGGTAGCTGTGATCTGCTGGAGGTCGTCGGGAGTCTGTTTCATGAGGAGGCTGCGCAGGCAATTGGGGTTTGCCGAATATACGCCATGCTACAAGGTGTATGCCCCTCTCGATTAGCGCTTGTTGAGCCCCCGAGCCAACCGATCCCCACCGAGCTGAATGATTGCCACCAACACCACCAGCAACACAATCACCGTCAACATGATCTGGCTGTCAAAACGCTGATACCCATACCGGTACGCAATGTCGCCCAACCCGCCGGCGCCAATCGCCCCGGCCATGGCCGACGAGTTGATCATCGTCACCAGCGTAATTGTGAACCCCCCGACGATCCCCGGCAGCGCTTCCGGCAGCAGCACATGCCAGACAATGTGCCAACGCCGGCAGCCCATCGCTTGCGCGGCTTCGATCAAGCCGAAATCGACCTCGCGCAAGCTGACCTCGGCAATCCGTGCAAAGAACGGCGTTGCAGCGATGGTCAGCGGCACCACGGCCGCCCAGACGCCATACGTGGTGCCGACAATCAGCCGGGTAAACGGAATCAGCGCCACCATCAAAATCAAGAATGGAATCGAGCGGAACAGGTTCACGAACGCCCCCAAGGCGCGGTTCAGTGTCGGTGCTTCGTAGATGCCGCCCTTGGAACTGGTGACCAGAAACACCGCCAGCGGAACACCCACCAACAGCGCGATCAATGACGACACGCCGACCATCAGGAAGGTGTCGATAAAGCCTTGCAGCAAGCGATCAAACCACATAACCCAGCACCTCCACCTGTTGCGCCCATTGGCTGGCGCGTTGGCACACGTCTTCGGCATCAAACGGCGAGCCGGTGACCGCCAATAACAACTGCCCCAGCGCATGGCCCTGAATCCGTTCCACGCCACCCTGCAGCAAGCGCACGCGCCCCCCGAGGGCGCTGAACAAGGCGGCCAGGTCCGGCTCGTCGGTGGCACTGCCGGTGAACTGCAAGCGCAGCACCACCGCCGTTTCCGAAGAAAGCGGCAGTGGGCGCAAACGGCTTTGCAGTTCTTCCGGCAGGGCGTGTTGCAATGGGGCGAGCAAGGTCTTGCTGACCTCATGCTGCGGGTTGCCGAAAACTTCCCAGACCGGTCCTTGCTCGACGATTTTGCCGTGTTCGAGCACCACGACGCGGTCGCAAATATCGCGGATCACCGCCATCTCGTGGGTGATCAGGACGATGGTCAAACCCAGGCGCTGGTTGATCTCGCGTAGCAGGCCGAGGATCGATTGGGTGGTCTCCGGGTCCAGCGCTGAAGTGGCTTCGTCACACAGCAGAATTGCCGGGTCATGCACCAACGCGCGGGCGATGCCGACGCGCTGTTTCTGCCCGCCAGACAGCTGCGCCGGATACGCGTTGTGCTTGCCTTGCAGGCCCACCAGTTCAAGCAGTTCGCGAACCTTTCGCTCGCGTTTGTCCTTGGACACCCCGGCGACTTTCAGCGGCAGCTCGACGTTCTGCCACACCGTTTTGGCCGACATCAGGTTGAAGTGCTGGAAGATCATGCCGATCCGTCGACGCAGCGCCACCAGGCGGTCTTCATCGAACTCGCCGATGTCCACCTGATCGATCAGCACGCGGCCGGTGCTCGGTTGCTCCAGCCGGTTGATGGTGCGGATCAGCGATGATTTGCCGGCACCGCTGCGGCCGATGATGCCGAACACTTCGCCGTGCTGGATCGCCAGGTCGATGCCCTGCAACGCCGCCACCGGACCCTGCTGGCCGTTGTAGGTTTTGCCCAGGCCGACGAAGCGCACATGAACCCGATTGAGCTCCGGGTGCAGTTCGGTGCGTTGAGCGTTTTTGAGCGCTGGACTCTCCAGTCGCAGTGGGGTGGCGGCCGTCATTCTCAGCTTTCCCAACCGGCTTGGTAGAGCTTGCCGTGGGCCTTGTCCAGGGCTGCACGAACGGCCGGCGAATGCTGGTAGATGTCGACGAATTTGATCAGGCGCGGGTCGGTTTTGCTCTTCGGCTGGATCACGAACTGGATCACGTATTCCTTGTGGTCGAGGCCGTCGAACAGCAGCGCGGAACCTGCATCAAAGGTCTTCGAAAGACGGATGTAGGCCGGGTAGCCCTGGACCAGATCAGCATCGTCGTAGGCGCGCACCAGTTGCACGGCTTCGACCTGGAGGATTTTGATCTGCTTCGGGTTGGCGATGATGTCGTCTTCGGTGGCTTTGTAGCCGACGCCGGGTTTGAGCGTGATCAGGCCAGCCTTGGCCAGCAATTGCAGGCCGCGTCCGCTGTTGATCGGGTCGTTGGCGATGGCCACGCTGGCGCCTTGCGGGAGTTCGTCGAAGCTTTTGTATTTCTTCGAGTAGAGACCGACGTTGTTGATGATCCCCGGCGCGAACGGCACCAGGTCAAAACCGGAAGCGGCCTTGGCGTTTTCCAGGAACGGGATGTGCTGGAAATAGTTCACGTCGATGTCGCCGGCGGCGAGGCTGACGTTCGGGGCGATCCAGTCGCTGAACTCCACCAGTTCGACTTTCAGGCCTTGTTTGGAGGCCTCTTCGACGGCGGCTTCGAGGGGGATGGCGAAGGCGGCGGTGGTGCCGATTTTCAACGGTGCGTCGGCGGCGAACACCGCCGAGCTGAACAGGCCGAGGGCCAGGGCCAGTGCTTTGACTGGGCGGATCAGAAATGTTTTTTTCATGTGGAATTTCCAGTCATAAGTTATTTTGGGACCAGCACAGATCAACTGTGGGAGCTGGCTTGCCTGCGATAGCGGTGGGTCAGTTGAAGTAGTGGCTGCTGACACTCCGCTATCGCAGGCAAGCCCGCTCCCACAGAATTCAATGGCGGTAGGTAGAGCCGGTGTGTTGCTCAGGCAAATGCGCCTCACCCTGAAACAGCTTCTCCCGCAAGCTGCCCTGGTCATAAGCCGTCTTGTACGACCCTCGACGCTGCAACTCCGGAATCACCAGTTCAATGAAATCCACATAGCTTTCCGGGGTGACAATCCGTGTCAGGTTGAAGCCGTCCAGGCCGGTTTCGGCGATCCACGATTCCAGTTCATCCGCCACGTGTTCCGGTGAACCGACCACCGTGATATAGCGGCCGCCGAGGGCGTGTTGCTCGAGCAATTTGCGCCGGGTCCAGTCGTTGTTTTGCAGGTTTTTGGTCGCCGACTGGATCGCGTTGCTCTTCACGTACTGGATCGGTTCGTCGATGGCGTATTCGGAAAAATCGATCCCGGTCGACGCCGAAAAATGCGCGACGCCGGCCTCGGCACTGGCATAGCTCAGGTACTCAGCGTGCTTGGCCCAGGCCAGCTCTTCAGTGGCGCCGACAATCACGTTCAGCCCCATGAACACCTTGATGTCCTCGGGGTTACGTCCGGCCTCGA
Source organism: Pseudomonas sp. S2_B07 (assembly GCF_054668435.1). Lineage (NCBI taxonomy): Bacteria > Pseudomonadati > Pseudomonadota > Gammaproteobacteria > Pseudomonadales > Pseudomonadaceae > Pseudomonas > Pseudomonas sp. S2_B07. The sequence continues at coordinate 3,375,608 of NZ_CP162769.1, read as the reverse complement.
CGGCGCTGGCGCGAACCTTGTCCACCTGGATTTTGGTCGACGGTTTGTTCTGGCCGCTGATGAACACACACTCGGCATGGCGCCCGGCGAACAGCAAGCCGCGATCCGAACTGCCGGCCTGGAACAGCACCGGCGTGCGTTGCGGTGACGGCTCACACAGGTGATAACCCTCGACCTGATAGAACTCGCCGTTGTGCTCGACCTTGTGCACTTTCTCCGGCTGCGCGTAGATCCGTTGCTCGCGGTCGTTGAGCACCGCGCCGTTTTCCCAGCTGCCTTCCCAGAGTTTGTAGAGCACTTCCAGGTACTCATCGGCCTGGTCGTAACGACGGTCGTGCTCGACCTGCTCGCTCAGGCCCATGGCCTTGGCGGCGCTGTCGAGGTAGCCGGTGACGATGTTCCAGCCGACCCGGCCACGGCTCAGGTGATCGAGCGTCGACATGCGCCGGGCGAACAGGTATGGCGGTTCGTAAGTGAGGTTGGCGGTCAGGCCGAAGCCGAGATTTTTGGTCACGGCGGCCATGGCCGACACCAGCAGCAGCGGGTCGTTGACCGGCAGCTGGATCGACTCTTTCAGCGGCACGTCCACCGAGTTCTGGTAGACGTCGTACACGCCGACGATGTCGGCGATGAACAGTCCGTCGAACAGCCCGCGCTCCAGCAGTTGCGCCAGTTCGGTCCAGTATTCGAGGGTCTTGTACTGCGTGGAGTTGTCCCGTGGATGGGTCCACAAGCCGTGGTTAATGTGCCCGATGCAGTTCATGTTGAACGCATTGAGCAGGATCTTCTTTTTGGCGTCGGCCATCAGATGGTCCCTCGTAGCGGAGGGTTTTCATCGTTGAGGTAGTAGTTGCCCACTGCGTGATACTTCCAGCGCACCGGGTCGTGCAACGTGTGCACGCGGGCGTTGCGCCAGTGCCGGTCCAGGCCATGTTCGATCAGGGTCGCCTGGCTGCCAGCCAGTTCGAACAGCGTGCTGCCGGCGGCGAGGGAAATTTCAGTGCTGATGGCCCGGGCTTCGGCGACGGCAATCGAGGCGGCGGCGACGGTCTCGGCGTTGGTGTCGGCTTGAGCCTTGTCGAGGAATTCGCCGGAGCGTTCCAGCAGGGCTTCGGTGGCGTGCAGGCGAATGCTCAAGTGCCCGAAACTCTTGATCGTCAGCGGATCATCGGTGGCTTTTTCATGGGTGGCGTCGATCCATGGCCGGGTTTTGGTGCGCACAAAATGCAGCGCATCTTCATAGGCGGCGCGAGCGATGCCGGTGTCGATGGCGGCGTGAAGGATTTGCGCGAGCGGGCCGACGGTGGTCGGGCGTTCGAACGCGCTTTGAAACGGGACCACGTCCTCGGCCGCCACGTACACGTCTTCGAACACTACCGAACCGCTGCCGGTGGTGCGCTGGCCAAAGCCGCTCCAGTCGTCGATGACGGTCAGGCCTTGGCTGTCGCGAGGGACGAACGCCAGTTGCTGTACGCCGTGTTCATCGACCACCGAGGTCGGGATGCGTTGCGCGTAAATCGCGCCGGTTGCGTAGAACTTGCGACCGTTGATGCGATAGCCGTTACCGTCGCGCTTAAGGCTGGTGACGCGGTCGTGAGCGGTTTTGGTGCCAAGTTCGGCGAGCGCATTACCGAAGCGCTGGCCGGCCAGGACTTCGGCGTACAGGCGTTGTTTCTGCGCTTCGCTGCCATTCACACGCAGCACTTCGAGGGCGTAAAAATGGTTCTGCGGGATTTGCCCGAGCGAGCCGTCAGCCTGGGCAATCAAGGCGATCACTTTGGCCAGCGTCACGTTGGACACCCCGGCGCCGCCGTACTCCTTGGGTACACTGATGCCCCACAGGCCCGAGCGGGAAAACACTTCGAGTTCCGGGGTCGGCAAACGACGTTCGCGGTCACGCAGTGCGCTGTCGCGTTTGAAGTCGTCGGCCAGATCACTGGCGACGACCAGGGCTTGCTCGTCGCTGGTTATGACCGCGACGTGGTGGGAATAAGTCATGTGTTTCTCCGGAGATCTGGTCAAAAAGGGTACGGGTCGTCAGATCCAGGAATGCCGCGCCGGCAGCGTGCCGTTGAGGTGATAAGTGCCGACGGCGTAATACTTCCAGCGCACCGGGTCGTGCAGCGTGTGCACGCGGGCGTTGCGCCAATGGCGGTCGAGGTTGAATTCGGCGAGGGTGGCGCGGCTGCCGGCCAGTTCGAAAAGCTTCTCGCTGGCCTGCAGCGAGATCTCGGTGGTCAGCACTTTGGCTTCGGCCACGGCAATCGAGGCGCGGGCGGCCGACTCGGCTGTGACGGGGGCGGCGTTGACCTGATCGAGCACTTGCCCGGCCTTGCGCAGCAGCGCTTCGGCGGCGTGCAATTCGATTTTCAACTTGCCGATATCCGCAATCACGTACAGGTCATCGCTGGCCCGTTCGACCTTGGCGTCGATCCATGGACGCGCGCGGGTTTTCACGAACTCGATGGCGTCGTCGATGGCACCTCGGGCAATCCCCGCGTCGATGGCGGCTTGAATCAGTTGCGACACGGCGCCCTGGAGGTTCGGCTGCTCGTTTATCTTCCAGTTGTCCACCACCAGCTCGGCGTCGACACGCACGTTGTTGAGCAAGAGGGTGCCGCTGGCGGTGGTGCGCTGACCGAAGCCTGACCAGTCATCCACGATGCGCAGCCCCTGCGTGCCGCGACGGACGAAGGCCAGCACTTGTTTGCCATTGTCGTTCAACGCTTTGACCGCAACCCAGTGGGCGAACAGTGCGCCGGTGGAGTAAAACTTCTGCCCATTGAGGACAAAACCGTCGCCGTCGGCGGTGATGCGCGCCTTGAGTTCCAAGGTGTTTTTTGTACCGCGTTCAGGCCCGGCATTGCCGATGCGCCAACCGTCGAGCACGCTTTTGAACAGCTGTTTTTTCTGCGCTTCAGTGGCGCTGCCGAGTACCAGGTTGAGAATGCCAAACTGGTTCTGCGGGATCTGTCCCAATGCCGGGTCTGCCGCGGAAATGATCGCGAATACCTCGGCGACGGTGACGAAAGAAACCTGTGGACCACCGTACTCGCGGGGGATGGCAATGCTGCCTAAACCGCTGCGGGTGAACTGTTCGATTTCCGACCAGGGCAACTTGCGCTGGCGGTCGCGTTTGGCCGCGTGCAGACGAGCGACTTGCGCCAGCTCATGGGCGGCTTTGATGGCTTGTGCGTCGTTGCGCAAGACTTGCGCGGGCAACAACAGGGGGGCGATGTCCAGATCACTCTGAACGATTGCATCTGCCAGACTGGACATCAGTGCCGCTCCTTGGCTGCACGCAATGCCCTGGCGATCTGCACTGGGGTGATTGTGTTCCGGACCATACCTACCTCACATCTCATGGGATCGTCGCGTAGTGGCGACGAATAAAATCAAGAATGTCCGGTGGTCCGGTGCATATACCCTAAGCGTGTATAAAAAATTAATAAACTAACTTTTAGGAATATACATAGAAGGGGTGGCCTACACCCATTTGATGAGTGTGCGCATACCCCTGTAGCAGCAGGCTTCGCCAGCTGCTACAGGATTGAGTTCGCCCAGTGTCAAAGGGGGCTCAGCGTTTACGCGGTTCGGCCGCCATCAACATCTCCTTCTGCCGTACCTTCAGATAGGGATTGGCGCAACCGATGTTCAGCCAGCGCGGTGGCGCCCAACGCGAGTTGTTACCCACGCGGTCGAGGATGCAATAGGTCACTTCCAGCCGCAGGTCTTCGCCGGCTTCGAGAATGATTGTTGGCGGCACCCAGACCTGAATCGGCTGGCCCACCTCGTCGGCCTTGAGCTTGGGCAGGTCCATGCGCACATCGCCCCAGCGCACTGTTATTTCGTCGTCGGCGGCCATGTTCAGGTAGGGCTCGATGGTCAGTGGTACGCCACGCTTGATCTGGTTCGGATTGACCCCTTGGCGGCGAATGGTCTCGGGCAGGCCCACGGGTGCCAGGCTTTGGTTTTCGTCGCCGCACTGGGCCGATAACGAGCCACCAGGGCAGTCCAGCTTGATCTGGACCCGTGTCGCCGGTGATAACGCCGGCCCTTGCCCAACCTGCATGACCTTGTAATGAATGCGTGCGCAGCCGTTGGCAATGAAGCTTTCCGGCACCCGCAGGCCAACGACTGCACCGACGTCGTCGGCGCCCAGCACGCGTGATGCGACGTAGCAGTCGTCCCAGAACAGTTCGATCAGGTCGCCTGCGTCCATGCCGGGGTAGGGCGCCACGTCGATCATGAGATGAGCCGCCGAGATCATGTTGACCCCGGCCTTGTGCGATTGCGCCAGGGTCGGGGCCGCAAGTTCGGGTGTGTTCAAAGTGCTTGTCATGGTTTTTCTCCTTGAAACCTTGCAGCGAAGTTCCGTTTCTGAAAGTTCAAAGGCGTGCATTACCCGGCAACAAATCGGCTTATTACTTGGAAGTTGAATAAGGCTGAAGTGCAAAGGTTGGCGCCTGTTGGCGACTAGATAAGAGTGCGCTTGAATAGGTGTCAATAGAGTTGGCTAGTTAAGTGCTGGATCACCTGTTATTCAGAATAATCCTACGTGCTGAAGTTAATAAGCTGCGGCGAGCTGTCGAACATGGCTACGTTTTTAGGCGTGACATCACGCCGGCGGTGGCCAAGGGTCGCATGTTGTCGAACGCTGGGTTAGGCAAACTTTAGGCGAGAAAGATCTGTTGCAGGACATATATATGTACCGCACCAGGAGGGGGCTGAATTATTTAAAGTAGGGGGGAAGTAGGCGGGAAGGAGTTTTGTTGAGGAATTAGTTGTCACTTCCATCCATGGAAGTTAACAAGTGGCGAGGCGATACTTCAGTGGGTGTTGTTCAAGAACTTACTGAGAAACTGTTTTGTCCGTTCTTCTTTCGGGTTGGCAAACAACGCTTTTGCTTCGCCTTGTTCAACGATCACGCCCTTGTCGAAAAACACCACGCGATTGGCCACGTCCCGGGCAAAACCCATTTCATGAGTAACGATGACCATGGTGCGCTTCTCCTCGGCGAGGCTGCGGATGGCCGCCAGCACCTCACCGACCAGTTCCGGATCGAGCGCCGAGGTCGGCTCATCGAACAGGATCACTTCCGGCTCCATCGCCAGCGCCCGGGCAATCGCCACGCGCTGTTGCTGACCACCGGAAAGGCGCCGCGGGTAAGCATCTTCCTTGCCCGCCAGGCCAACCCTGGCCAAGAGCTTTTTGCCCAGGGCAACGGCTTCGGCGTGCGGGATCTTCTTCACGATGATCGGGCCTTCGATGACGTTTTCCAGAGCAGTACGGTGCGGGAACAGGTTGAAGTTCTGAAACACGAAGCCGACGTGTTGGCGCAGGCGTCGTACCAGACCTTGCTGCTGGTTCAGCGGGCGGCTGCCATCGATCTCGATGTCACCGACCTTGATCCGGCCGCTGGTGGGTTCTTCCAGAAAATTCAGGCACCGCAGGAACGTGGTCTTGCCAGAGCCGCTAGGCCCGATGATCGCCACGACCTCGCCTTCCTTCACTTCAAGATCGATGCCGTTGAGCACGACTTGACCCTTGAACTGCTTTGTCAGTTTTTCCACGACAATCATGGGTCAGGACTCCTGGTCGTGCCGATTGACCCGCGCTTCCAACGTGTTCTGCAGGTGCGACAGCACCGTGGCCAGAATCCAGTAGATCAGCGCGGCGGCAAGATACATGGTGAAGACTTCGAAAGTCCGGGCGGTAATCAGTTGTGCCTGACGGAACAGCTCCGGCACCTGAATGGTGGCGGCCAGTGCCGTGTCCTTGACCAGCGAAATGAAGCTGTTGCCCAGCGGCGGCAAGGCCGTGCGCATCGCTTGTGGCAGGATGGCCCGGCGCAGGGTTTGCGCGCGGGTCATGCCGATACTTGCGGCAGCTTCCCACTGGCCGCGCTCGATGGAGCTGATCGCGGCACGGAGGATTTCGCAGGCGTAGGCCGCCATGTTCAGCGAGAAGCCGATCAGGGCCGCCGGCAGCGGATCAAGTTCGATACCCAGTTGCGGCAAGCCGTAATAGATCACGAACAGTTGCACCAGCAACGGCGTGCCGCGAAAGAACGACACGTAGATGCGGGCGATCCAGCTCACCAGTTTGAAACGCGACAGGCGCATGAGTGCCAGGCCGAACCCCATCACCAGGCCGAAGAACATCCCGCCGAGGCTGAGGATTACTGTGAAGTACGCGCCCTTGAGCAGAAAGGGCGCGGAGTCCAGTGCGAGTTGGAAAGCTTCTTCCATTATTTGGTGACGTCAGCTTGGAAGTATTTTTCCGAGATCTTGGCCAGGGTGCCATCGGCACGCAGCTCGTCGAGGGCCTTGTTCACGGCTGCCAGCAGTTCTGGCTCGCCTTTGCGCAGGGCAATACCGGACTCCTGACGGGAGAACGCTTGACCGGCAGCGACTGTTTTCGGTGCTTTCTTGGCGTATTCAAGTGCGGCCAGGCGGTCGATCAGGATGGCATCGGTCCGGCCATTGTTCAGGTCGGCAAACTTGGTCGGATCATCGTCGTAGGTGCGCACGTCAGCGCCCGGCACGTTGGCGCGGACCCATTGTTCGTAGTTGGTGCCCAGGCCTACACCGACTTTCTTGCCGGACAGGTCAGCGGCGGTCTTGATGTTCAGCGCGGCTTCCTTGTCCTTCAGTACCAGCGCCTGAATACCGGAGATGGTGTACGGTTCGGAGAAGTCATACTTCTTCTTGCGCTCGTCGGAGATGGTGACCTGATTGACCACTACGTCCAGGCGCTTGGATTCCAGAGCAGCAAGAATACCGTCCCACTTGGTTGGCTGAATCTTGGCTTTGACGCCCAGCTTTTTAGCCAGTGCTTCGGAAAGCTCGACTTCGAAGCCGGCCAGTTTGCCGTCGGCGTCAACGAAACTGAACGGAGGATAAGTGCCTTCCAGACCGACGTTGATCACGCCCGCGTCCTTGATTTTTTGCAGTTGCTCACCGGCAACGGCCTGGCCGAGCAAACCGGCGCTCAGCGCCAGGCCCAGCGAACCAACCAGCAGGTTTCGACGTAGTGCGGAAAAATTCATGACAAGCCCCTGTGTTTTCTTATGGAAGACGCTTTAGGAATGTTGGCAAATCCGGGATTTGGACGACTGCGATATCCTGCCCTAAAGCAGCATATGCGTCTCGCTGCAAATTCGCCTGCGGCGCGACTATATGATGACGCCTATAGATTGGAAAATATTAAATATTGATCTGGTTATTCAATAATTGCATATGAAGAGGGTTCCCATGCAGAGCATGGGAACCATCGATCACAAAAAGTCTTTGTAGGCGAACAACGCCGGTGCCCCCCCGGTGTGCAGGAAGATAATCGGCCCCTCATCGAAGCGTCCGCGTCCGATCCCGTCCAGCAACCCGGCCATGGCCTTGCCCGTATACACCGGGTCCAGCAGCAAGCCTTCCTGACTCGCCAGCAGCTTCACTGCTGACAGTGTTCCGGCGTTCGGCTCGCCATAGCGCGGCCCGAAATATTCGTCCCACAGTTCAATTTTGAAACTCGCTGGCAACTGCACGCCGAGCAGTTCGGCCGTACGTTCGGCGAGGCCCTGGACTTTCGGTCGCTGGTCTTCATCACTACGGGAAACCGTGACGCCAATAACTGGCAAATCCGGCAGCGCTTCACTCAGCGCCAACGCCAGCCCGCTGTGGGTGCCGGCACTGCCCGAGGCCAGGACCACGGCGGCGAAATTCAAACCGGTGTCCTTGATTTGCTCGGCCAACTCCAACCCGGCGCGCACATAACCCAACGCGCCCAGCGCATTCGAACCCCCAATCGGCACCAGGTACGGCTTCTTGCCGTTATTGCGCAGGCGATCGGCCAGGGCCTGCAATTGCTCGTCGGCGTTGTCGAGGTTTTCCACCCGCTCGACCTTGGTATCGAACAGGTCCAGCAACAGGCGATTGCCGTTGCCGAGATAGTTGGCGTCGTCAGTGCCCAAAGGGTTTTCCAGCAGCGCGACGCAACTCAGGCCCAGTTTGGCGGCAATGGCTGCGGTCTGGCGCACGTGGTTGGACTGCAGCGCACCGGCGGTGATGAGCGTGTCGGCGCCTTGTGCCAGAGCATCGGCGGCGAGGTATTCGAGCTTGCGCAGTTTGTTGCCGCCCATGGCCAGTGGCGTCAGGTCATCGCGTTTGACGTACACATCGCGGCCCAGCCAGGTCGACAAGCGTTCAAGTTTTTCCAGGGCAGTGGGGTGGCCGAGTAAATCGAGACGGTTAAAACGAGCGAGCTGTTGTTTGATCATGGGTCCGTACTGGCGGAGAAAGATGACAGGACTATAGGCACGCCCATTTGCCTGGGCAACCGCCAATCGCTTATAGCCAAAGATTCTGAGCTCTGCACAATTGGTTCTTAATTCGGCCTCAAGACCATGCCGTAAAGTAAACGCCGTCAGCGCGGCCAGACAGTCCGGCCGCCCGTGAGGAGTTTTTACCGTGAGCGAGCGTTCCAGTCATTGGCAACTGCAGACCATCGTCAGCCAACTGCGCACGGCGCGTTCGCAGTGGCGTGCACAAAATGGGCGTGCCAGCACCGAGCAGGGTGGGCGCGAATTGCCGTCGCGAGCGGCCATGGCGGAGATCCTTGAAGCACTCTGCGGGGCGTTGTTCCCGATGCGCCTGGGGCCGGTGGATTTGCGAGAGGAGAGTGAAGACTTCTACGTCGGCCATACCCTCGATGTGGCGCTCAATGCGTTGCTGGCCCAGGCACGACTCGAATTGCACTATGCCGCTCGCCACAGCCAGCAGGCGGAGGCCGACATCGAGGCGAAAACCATTCAGATCATTCAGGACTTCGCGCTCGCCTTGCCGGGACTGCGCAGTTTGCTGGACAGCGATGTGCTGGCTGCCTACCACGGCGACCCGGCGGCGCGCAGCGTCGACGAAGTGTTGCTTTGCTATCCGGGCATTCTGGCGGTGATTCACCATCGCCTGGCGCACCATTTGTACCGCGCCGGGTTGCCATTGCTGGCGCGGATCAGTTCGGAGATCGCCCACTCGGCCACCGGAATCGACATTCACCCTGGCGCGCAGATCGGCCGCAGCTTTTTCATTGATCACGGGACGGGCGTGGTGATCGGCGAGACCGCGATTATCGGTGAGCGCGTGCGGATTTATCAGGCGGTCACGCTGGGCGCCAAGCGCTTCCCGTCCGATGAAGACGGTCAGTTGCAGAAGGGCCATCCGCGGCATCCGATTGTTGAAGACGACGTGGTGATTTATGCCGGGGCGACGATTTTGGGGCGGATCACGATTGGCAAGGGCTCGACCATTGGCGGCAATGTGTGGCTGACCCGCAGCGTGCCGGCGGGGTGCAACCTGACGCAGGCGAATTTGCAGCATGATGATGGGACGCAGAAGTAGGTCCGGAATCTCGATTGACTGATCCGGCCTCATCGCGAGCAAGCTCGCTCCCACAGGGTTTTGTGGTGTTCACAATAGCGTGGACTGACCCAAATCCACTGTGGGAGCGAGCTTGCTCGCGATTGGATTTCAAGCCGTGCCGAGACAACGGCATTCAGCTAAATCTCAACTGAACGAATCCTCAAAATCCCTCCTCTTACCCATCCTTGAGCTAGCGTACGAACAGTACCGCCGAGCCCAGGGATTAGTCCTTAGCCCCCTATCCATGTTTAACTTGAACGCTCATTCAAGTTAAACCGGCAGTTTGCTGCCCGCTCACAACAGGAGGCTTGCCTTTGCTGAGTCTGATTTCTACAGCCACGTTTTACCCCTTAGAGGTGCACGTTTCATGAGTGCATCGTCTATCCCACCCAGCGGCCTGGTCCGCATGAACCCGCCGGTGTTCTACTTCTCGGCGAGCTTCATTCTGCTCTTCGGCATTGTCGTCATCGCCATGCCCGAGCAAGCCGGTGCCTGGTTGCTGGCGGCGCAAAACTGGGCGGCCAATACGGTCGGCTGGTACTACATGCTCGCGATGACCCTGTATCTGGTCTTCGTGGTTGTCACCGCCTTGTCCGGCTACGGCAAGATCAAGCTCGGTGCCGACCACGACGAACCCGAGTTCAGTTACCTGTCCTGGGCCGGCATGCTGTTCGCCGCCGGGATCAGCATCACGCTGTTTTTCTTTTGTGTGTCCGAACCGCTGACCCACTTGGCGCAACCGCCCCAAGGCACGGCCGGTACACCGGAGGCTGCGCGTCAGGCGATGCAGATTCTGTTTCTGCACTGGGGCCTGCACGGCTGGGGCGTGTTCGCTTTTGTCGGCATGGCGCTGGCCTACTTCGCCTACCGTCACAACCTGCCGCTGGCCCTGCGCTCGGCGCTGTACCCGCTGATCGGCAAGCGTATCAACGGCCCCATCGGTTACGCGGTGGACGGCTTCGGCATCATCGCCACGGTGTTCGGCCTCGGTGCCGACATGGGTTTTGGTGTGCTGCACCTTAACTCCGGTCTGGATTACTTGTTCGGCATCGCCCACACCCAGTGGATTCAGGTCGGCCTGATTACGCTGATGATGGGCGCGGCGATCATCGTCGCAGTGTCTGGCGTCGATAAAGGCGTGCGGGTGATGTCCGACATCAACATGCTGCTGGCCTGCGCACTGCTGCTGTTCGTGCTGTTCGCCGGCCCCACGCAGCACCTGTTGAACACCCTGATCCAAAACATCGGCGACTACCTCGGCGCCTTGCCGATGAAGAGTTTCGACCTGTACGCCTATGACAAACCCAGCGACTGGCTGGGCGGCTGGACGGTGTTTTATTGGGCCTGGTGGATCGCATGGTCGCCGTTCGTGGGCCTGTTTATCGCGCGGATTTCCCGTGGCCGCACCATCCGCGAATTCGTCTTCGGCGTGCTGCTGATCCCGCTCGGTTTCACCCTGGCGTGGATGTCGATCTTCGGCAACAGCGCCATCGATCAAGTGCTCAACCATGGAATGAGTGCGCTCGGCATGTCGGCCATCGACAACCCGTCGATGACCCTCTACTTGCTGCTGGAAACCTACCCGTGGAGCAAAACGGTGATCGCCGTGACGGTGTTCATCAGCTTCGTGTTCTTCGTCACCTCGGCTGACTCCGGCACGGTGGTGTTGTCGACGTTGTCCGCCAAGGGCGGCAACCCGGATGAAGACGGGCCGAAATGGCTGCGGGTGTTCTGGGGCGCGATGACCGCACTGGTGACCAGTGCGCTGCTGTTCTCCGGCAGCATCGATGCGTTGAAGTCGGCGGTGGTGCTGACGTCGCTGCCGTTCTCGCTGATCCTGCTGTTGATGATGTGGGGGCTGCACAAGGCGTTCTACCTGGAGTCCCAGAAGCAGATTGCGCAACTGCATTCCCTGGCACCGGTGGCCGGCTCACGGCGCGGTGGCTGGCGTCAGCGCTTGAGTCAGGCGGTGCACTTCCCGTCCCGGGATGAGGTGTATCGTTTTCTCGATACCACGGTGCGCCCGGCGATCGAGGAAGTGTCGGCGGTGTTCGTCGAGAAGGGTTTGAATGTGATCACGCAACCGGACCCGGTCAACGACAGTGTCAGCCTGGAAATCGGTCACGGTGAAGAGCATCCGTTTATTTATCAGGTGCAGATGCGCGGTTACTTCACGCCATCCTTTGCCCGTGGCGGCATGGGCTCCAAGCAGCTCAATAACCGTCGTTATTACCGGGCCGAAGTGCATTTGAGCGAGGGCAGTCAGGACTACGATCTGGTGGGTTACACCAAGGACCAGATCATCAACGACATCCTTGACCAGTACGAACGGCATCTGCAGTTTTTGCATTTGGTGCGTTAGTAACGCGGGGCCTGTTTCAGGCCTCTGCGCTCAACACCATGAACAACACCAGCGCCGCCACTGGCACACTGAACACCACCGTGCCGATCCCCAGCTCCGAGCTCAAGGACTGGCCGGCAGTGACCACGCCGATGGCGCCGTTGATCACTGTCAGCGCCAGCCACAGGACTACAAAGCTGTAGGTCAGTGTCTGGCGGCTGAAGCCGATTTTCTCGCCGATGAACAGCATCAGGGCGAGGAGGGCCAGGCCGAAGGTGATGATGATGGCGGTGTGCATGGTGGGTTTTGCCCTTTAGAGATTTGTTTCCTGGTAAGCCTGCTCGCGAAAGGGTCACTAGGGTCTTGGATTGAGCATAGTTAAACCAACCCACCATTAGCGCGCAAAATCTGCCCGTTGACCCAGGCCGAGTCCGGCCCCACCAGAAACGACACCACCCGAGCAATATCCTCCGGCTGACCCAGCCGTTCCAGCGGAGGCATCTTCGCGAAATTCTGAATCTGCTCTTCACTCTTGCCGTGCAAAAACAACTCAGTGGCCACCGGCCCCGGCGCCACGGCATTCACGGTGATATTGCGCCCGCGCATTTCCTTGGCAAACACCTGGGTCAGCGATTCCACCGCCGCTTTGCTGGCAATGTACACCGCGTAACCTGGCAGGTTAAGGCCGACGGTGCTGCTGGAAAAGTTGACGATCCGCCCGCCGCTGTTCAAGCGCGTCGCCGCTTCACGCAAGGTGTTGAACGTGCCGCGTGCGTGAATGTTGAACGTCTGCTCGAACAATTCATCGGTGTGTTGCGCCAGCGGCAGCACTTTGAGGATGCCGGCGTTATTGATCAGTACATCGACTTTCCCCAGTTGCGTTTCGGTCTCGTCGAACATCCGACGCACGTCGTCGGCGTTGGCCACGTCAGCCTTGATCGCTATGGCTTGATGGCCGGCCTGACGCAACTCCACCACCAGGGCCGACGCTTCAGTGGCGCTGCTGGCGTAATTGATGGCGACGGCGAAACCGTCGCGGGCCAATTGTCTGGCGATCACCGCGCCGATGCCGCGCGAGGCACCGGTGACGATGGCAACTTTCTGAATACTCATGGTGTTGATTCCTGATCAGGGGTGGGCTCGGTGTGAAGCCAGACTCACATGTTTACTCAGGTCGATAAATGCACGAGAGTTGCCTTGACTGTTCAAGAATCGCCAACAATCGGAGGTCGGCATGGATCAAGTCAAAGCGATGAAGGTGTTCGTGCGGATTTACGAGCGCAGCAGCTTCACCCTGGCGGCCGACGACCTGAACCTGCCGCGCGCCACGTTGACGCACACCCTGAACCAGTTCGAAGCCTGGCTCGGCACGCGATTGCTGGAGCGTAGTACGCGCAAGGTGCGCCCGACGCTGGATGGCGAGGCGTATTACCTGCGCTGCGTGCAACTGCTGGCGGAACTGGAAGAGGCCGAACTGGCGTTTCGCGGCTGCGCACCGAAAGGCCGGCTGCGCGTCGACCTGCACGGCACGTTGGCGAAAAGCTTTGTGATCCCCGCCTTGCCGCAGTTCATGGAACGCTACCCGCAGATCGAACTGTCCATCAGCGAGTCCGACCGCTTTGTCGACTTGATCGCCGAAGGCGTCGACTGCGTACTGCGCGCGGGCACGTTGAGTGATTCGGTCCTGATCGGAAAACGCATCGCCCACCTGCGCCAGATCACCTGCGCCAGCCCCGCGTACTTGCGCAAATACGGCGAACCGAAAACCCTCGACGACCTCAAGCATCACCGCGCGGTGAACTACGTCTCGCGCACCACCGCCAAGTTGTTTCCGTTCGAATTCATGGTGAATGGTGAACTGAAGGAAGTCGCCATCGACGGCGCGCTTTCAGTGTTCGGCGCGCAAATCTACGCCGCCTCGGCGATTGCCGGACTCGGGCTGATCCAGTGCCCGCATTACCGGATGGAGACCCTGATTGCCCAAGGGCTGGTGCAGGAAGTTCTCACCGACACGCCACCACCGCCGATGCCGGTATCGGTGCTGTATCCGCATAACCGCCACATGTCGCCACGGGTTCGAGTGTTTGTGGATTGGTTGGAGGAGGTGTTTGCGGGGGCCATTTGAGAGCAGATCTTTCCCATGCTCCATGTGGGAATGCATCCCGTGACGCTCTGCGTCACTTCAAAAAACGGAACGCAGAGCGTTCCCGGCAGCATCCCCACGCAGAGCGTAGGAACGATCATTTGTGAAACGTTTCAGCATTTTCTCGAGTCCGAGGTTTATCGGCGTTTGTCTGGGCGTATGCTGGGCAACTTGCGAAGCAGTCGATACCACATTCAAGACCGACAAGAGAGGATTCGATGACCTACACCGCTGCCGAAAACCGCTACGATTCCATTCCTTACCGCCGCGTGGGTCGCAGCGGTCTGGTGCTGCCGGCACTGTCCCTGGGCCTGTGGCACAACTTCGGTGACAGCACGCCGATCGATACCCAGCGCGCGTTGTTGCGCACGGCGTTCGACCTGGGCATCAACCACTTTGACCTGGCCAACAACTATGGCCCGCCGTATGGCAGTGCCGAGATCAACTTTGGCCGTCTGCTGCGCGAAGATTTCAAGCAGTACCGCGATGAGCTGATCATCTCCAGCAAGGCTGGCTGGGACATGTGGCCCGGTCCTTACGGGCAGGGCGGTGGTTCGCGCAAATACGTGCTGGCCAGCCTGGATCAGAGCCTGCAGCGTCTGGGCCTGGATTATGTGGATATTTTCTATTCGCACCGCTTCGACCCGGACACCCCACTGGAAGAAACTGCCAGCGCGCTGGCCACCGCCGTACAGCAAGGCAAGGCCTTGTACATCGGGATCTCGTCGTATTCCGGGGTGAAAACCCGTGAGATGGCGGCGCTGTTGAAAGAGTGGAAAGTGCCACTGCTGATTCATCAGCCGGCCTACAACCTGCTCAATCGTTGGGTGGAAAAAGACCTGCTGGACGTCACCGACGAACTCGGCACTGGCGTGATTGCTTTCACGCCGTTGGCGCAGGGGTTGCTGACCGATAAGTACCTCAACGGTATTCCGAAGGATGCGCGGGTCAATCGTCCGGGCGGTGGTTCGTTGCAGTCCTCGCACCTGTCCGAGGCCAACATTGCGCATGTGCGTGGGCTCAATGAGATTGCCAAGCGCCGTGGGCAGAGTCTGGCGCAACTGGCGCTGGCCTGGACGCTGCGCGATCCGCGAGTGACCTCAGCGCTGATCGGTGCGAGTCGGCCGGAGCAGATTATCGAGAACGTCGGGGCGTTGAAGAATTTGAGCTTCAGTGCTGAAGAATTGGCGGAGATTGACCGGTTTGCCCAGGAAGGCGGAATTAATCTTTGGGAGAAACCTTCGACGGCTGAGTAACCGTTTGGCGCCGGATTTTTCCGGCGTCTGTTACACCGCCATCGCGAGCAAGCTCGCTGCCACAGTGGATGGGTGGTGGCCAATTTTTGTGGCCAAGCATTAACCCTGTGGGAGCGAGCTTGCTCGCGATGGGGCCAGACCAGACGCTGAAGAGTCCGGGGTTACCGGAAAAACGGCACATCCCCCAACACCGTCGCCCGTTGCATCACCCGCCGCGCCGGCCGGTAGTCATCCACCGCGTAGTGCTGGGTCACGCGGTTATGTGTGGAAAACGCTATGCCTCCCCCTGATCGTTCCCACGCAGAGCGTGGGAGCGATCAATGAACAAGGGATCTGCCTTGGCTGGTCAGTTACTGATCGCCAGAATACTCGCCTGATACGACCCGACAAACACATCGAAATCGCCGACTTCGTTCTGCTCCAGCTCAACCTGAGCCGCCAGCGACGAACGCGCCAGCGATTCAAATTTCGCCTGGTCTTCCTCACTCAAAGGCTCGCTGCGGAAAAACTCCGCATGTGTCCGGCTCTGACGCAAAGAGAACTGAGCAAAACTTTCCTCGTGTTCCGCCATCGCCGCCAGCACTTGGGCAGAAGGCGTCAACGACGGATCCTTGACCTTGGCCAACTGCGTATCCAGCGCCTTGCTATGAGCATCGCCACCATGGCTTTGATCGAGCATCGCGGCCAACGGAGCAATCTGCTCCAGCAACTCGCTGGCCCACTCCTTGAGGTCCACCGGCTGCCCGTCGCGGTGCAATTGCAGGCCCGGGCGGCGACCTTCCTTGACCACGCTGAGGAAGTTCGAGGTGGCGTTGCTGCAGGACGTATTGGTCAACAGCGGACTGTCGTTCAGGGCGCAATACAGCAGGAACGCGTCGAGGAAGCGCGACTCGGTGAGGTCGATGCCCATCGGCAGGAACGGGTTGATGTCCAGGCAACGCACTTCAACGTACTGAATGCCACGGGCCACCAGCGCCTGAATCGGCCGTTCACCGGTATAGGTCACACGTTTCGGACGGATGTTGGAGTAGTACTCGTTTTCGATCTGCAAAATATTGGTGTTGAGCTGAACCCACTCACCGTCCTGATGCGTGCCGATTTCGACATACGGCGCATACGGCGTGGCGACCGCTTTGCGCAGGCTATCGGTGTAGCTCGACAGGTCGTTGTAGCACGGCGTCAGACCGGCCTGGGCATTGCTCTGGTAACCCAGGTCGCTCATGCGCAGGCTGGTGGCGTACGGCAAGTACAAGGTGTCCGGGTCCAGTTGTTCCAACTGGTGCGAACGCCCCCGCAGGAAGCCGGCGTCCAGCGCAGGCGAGGCGCCAAACAGGTACATCAGCAGCCAGCTATAGCGGCGGAAGTTTCGGATCAGTGCGATGTAGGCCGAGGACTGATAGTCGCGGTCGGTGCCGACAAAGCCTTCCGACTCCTTGAGTAACGGCCAGAGCTTTTCCGGCAGGGAAAAGTTGTAGTGAATCCCGGCGATGCACTGCATGGTCTTGCCGTAGCGCAGGGCCAGGCCCTTGCGATACACATACTTGAGCTGACCGATGTTGGACGTGCCGTAGTAGGCAATCGGGATGTCTTCCTCGGCCGGCAACGGGCACGGCATCGAGGGGCTCCACAGAAACTCGTTGCCGAGCTTGCTGTAGGCAAAGCGATGGATCTTGTCCAGGCTCGCCAGCGTATCCGCCGGATCGGGCAGGGCGGGCGTGATGAACTCCAGCAGCGACTCGGAATAGTCGGTGGTGATTTGTTCGTTGGTCAGCGCGGAACCCAATTCTTCCGGGTGCGGCGTTTGCGCCAGGCGACCTTCGCCAGTCACGCGCAGGCATTCACGTTCGATGCCGTGAAGGCACTGTTCGAGCAGAGAGAGGTTAGCGCGCTCGCCGAGCAGGGCCAGGCGGCGGTTGAGAAGTTCGCTCAAGTTGGATTCCTTCACGCGTCAGTCGCCCCAATATGGGGGTGGGCAAGACGGTCTACAAGGGTGAAGTTAAAACTGGCGTTTTCGCCTGGTTTTTTCGAGCCGCACAGGCCTAATGCCGGTCAGTCAGGAATTGCACAAACCCCGTGGGAACGAGCTTGCTCGCGATGAGGGATTGTCAGTCAACATTGATGTCGTCTGACACACCGCCATCGCGAGCAAGCTCGCGCCCACAGGTTGCATTGCGCCGAAATTAACTCAAATCGATGACATCTAGCTACAGGACAGCGAACGTGCCTTGTGCTTTTGCGACCAGTTTGTCGCCTTGCATCACATCGGCCTCGACCACCAGCGTGCGGCGGCCCGGGTGGATCACCCGCGCCGTGCACATCACTTCACCGTCTGAAACAGCACGGATGTAGTTGATCTTGCATTCGATGGTCGCGCTCTGCTGGTCAAAGCCGTGGGTGCTGGAGCAGGCCAGCCCCATGGCAATGTCCACCAGACTGAACAAAGCCCCGCCGTGCAGCTTTCCGCCGCGATTGCGCAGCTCTGGCTCCAGTGCCAGGGCGACGTGCGCCACCCCGGTTTCCAGGCTGTGCAAGCGACACCCCAGCAGCTTGAAAAAGGCGCTTTCGGTGTACCCGGCAGGGATGTCCATCAGCGTTTCTTCAACTGCTTGGCGTTGGCGAACAGCGACGCCATCGCGTTGTTGCTCGGGGCTGGCGCAGTGGTTTCCTTGCGCGGTGCGGTGTTCTGGGACTGGCGTGGTGCCGACCCCGGACGTGCGCCGCGCGCACCGTCGATCTTCTCGCCCGGGGTGTCGCTCATGCGCATCGACAGACCCACGCGTTTGCGCGGGATGTCGACTTCCATGACCTTCACCTTCACCACATCACCGGCCTTCACCGCTTCACGTGGATCCTTGATGAACTTCTCAGAAAGCGCAGAGATGTGCACCAAACCGTCCTGATGCACGCCGATGTCGACGAACGCGCCAAAGTTGGTCACGTTGGTCACCACGCCTTCGAGGATCATGCCCAGTTCGAGGTCCTTGAGGTCTTCGACGCCTTCCTGGAACTCGGCGGTCTTGAACTCTGGACGCGGGTCACGCCCCGGTTTTTCCAGCTCTTGCAGGATGTCGGTGACCGTTGGCAGACCGAAGGTTTCGTCGGTGTACTTCTTCGGATCAAGACGCTTGAGGAAGCTGGCGTCGCCGATCAGCGAGCGGATGTCGCGGTCGGTTTCAGCGGCAATGCGCTGTACAAGCGGATAGGCTTCCGGGTGAACGGCCGACGAATCCAGCGGGTTATCGCCGTTCATCACCCGCAGGAAGCCTGCGGCTTGTTCGAAGGTTTTTTCGCCCAGACGCGCGACTTTCTTCAACGCGGCGCGGGTTTTGAACGCGCCGTGCTCGTCACGGTGGCTGACGATGTTCTGCGCCAGGGTCGCGTTGAGGCCGGAAATGCGGGCCAGCAGCGCCACGGAGGCGGTGTTGACGTCGACGCCCACGGCGTTCACGCAGTCCTCGACTACCGCGTCCAGGCCGCGGGCCAGTTTCAGCTGCGACACGTCGTGCTGGTACTGGCCGACGCCGATGGATTTCGGATCAATCTTCACCAGCTCGGCCAGTGGATCCTGCAAGCGACGGGCAATCGACACCGCGCCACGGATCGACACGTCCAGATCCGGGAATTCTTTCGACGCCAGTTCCGACGCCGAGTAAACCGATGCGCCGGCCTCGGAGACCATGACCTTGGTCATTTTCATCGCCGGGTATTTTTTGATCAGCTCAGCGGCCAGCTTGTCGGTTTCGCGGCTGGCGGTGCCGTTGCCGATGGCGATCAGGTCGACCGAGTGCTTGGCGCACAGGGCGGCCAGAACGGCGAGGGTCTGGTCCCACTTGTTGTGCGGCACGTGCGGGTAAACCGTGGCGTGATCCAGCAGCTTGCCGGTGGCGTCGACCACGGCGACCTTGCAACCGGTGCGCAGGCCCGGGTCGAGACCCAGGGTGGCGCGTGGGCCGGCCGGTGCCGACAGCAGCAAATCGTGCAGGTTGTGCGCGAACACGTTGATCGCTTCGGTTTCCGCGCCATCGCGCAGTTCACCCAGCAAATCGGTTTCGAGGTGGGTGTAAAGCTTGACCTTCCAGGTCCAGCGCACCACTTCGCCCAACCATTTGTCGGCGGCGCGATTCTGGTTCTGGATGCCGAATTGCTGGCCGATCATGCCTTCGCACGGGTGCATGGTGCCCGGCAGCTCGTCGCCGACTTTCAGCGCCGAACTCAGAATGCCTTCGTTACGGCCACGGAAAATGGCGAGCGCGCGGTGCGATGGCATGCTTTTCAGCGGTTCGTCGTGTTCGAAATAGTCGCGGAACTTGGCGCCTTCCTCTTCCTTGCCGGCAATGACGCGGGCACTGAGGGTGGCTTCCTGCTTCAGGTAGCTGCGCAGTTTGTCCAGCAAACCGGCATCTTCGGCGAAGCGTTCCATGAGGATGTACTTGGCGCCTTCGAGGGCTGCCTTGACATCGGCCACGCCTTTTTCGGCGTTGATGAAGCGTGCGGCTTCGGTGTCCGGGGTCAGGGTCGGGTCGTTGAACAGGCCGTCGGCCAGTTCGCCGAGGCCGGCTTCCAGGGCGATCTGGCCCTTGGTGCGGCGCTTCTGCTTGTACGGCAGGTACAAGTCTTCGAGGCGGGTCTTGGTGTCGGCGAGTTTGATGTCGCGCTCAAGTTGCGGGGTCAGCTTGCCTTGCTCTTCGATGCTGGCGAGGATGCTGATGCGCCGTTCGTCGAGTTCTCGCAGGTAGCGCAGACGCTCTTCCAGATGCCGCAACTGGATGTCATCGAGGCTGCCGGTCACTTCTTTCCGGTAACGGGCGATGAAGGGAACGGTAGAGCCTTCATCGAGTAGCGCGACGGCCGCTTCGACCTGTTGTGGGCGTACACCGAGTTCCTCGGCGATGCGGCTGTTGATGCTGTCCATAAAACCACCTGACAAATTGTGAAAGCAGGCTCGCAGGCGCAGAATTAAAGGCTCTGCGAGTCTGGTTGAGCGGCCTGGCCTGCGCCGCTGCCTGGATCAAAGGGCACCCCATTGACCCGTGAAATCGAACAATTACTGCGCACGCCCGGGAAATAAATGGCGCCGCTCTGTCGTACCTGTCTGATGTTGCCTGACACAAAAGGCCGCGCATTATAACCAGCGTTCGGCCGTTCGGGGGCATCGCAGACTGGAGGGGCAATGGCCGGTTTGCTGGCGGTGGAGGAAAAATCTGCTAACAATGCACACGGTGCGTATAACGGCAGCTACGCCATAATGCGCGCCGAGCTAAAAGGAGCATCTAATGAGCAGCACTGCAAACATTGCTGAAGGCGAAAAAATTCTTATTGTTGACGACGATCCAGGGCTGAGCAGCCTGCTGGAACGCTTTTTCGTCAGCAAGGGCTACCGCGCCCGCGCCGTACCGAACACCGAGCAAATGGACCGCCTGCTGGCGCGTGAAGTGTTCAACCTGGTCGTCCTCGACCTGATGCTGCCTGGCGAAGACGGCCTGACCGCGTGCCGCCGCCTGCGCACGGCGAACAATCAGATTCCGATCATCATGCTGACCGCCAAGGGCGACGAGCTGAGCCGTATCAAGGGCCTTGAACTGGGCGCCGACGATTACCTGGCCAAGCCGTTCAACCCGGACGAGTTGATGGCCCGCGTCAAAGCGGTCCTGCGTCGTCAGTCGACGCCTGTGCCAGGTGCACCGGGCAGCGAAGACGAAAGCGTGACGTTCGGTGATTACGAACTGTCGCTGGCGACCCGCGAGCTCAAGCGCGGTGACGAAGTGCACATGCTCACCACCGGTGAGTTTGCGGTCCTCAAGGCATTGGTCATGAACGCGCGTCAGCCATTGACCCGCGACAAACTGATGAACCTGGCCCGTGGCCGCGAGTGGGATGCCCTGGAGCGTTCCATCGACGTGCAGATTTCCCGTCTGCGCCGGATGATCGAACCCGATCCGTCCAAGCCGCGTTACATCCAGACTGTCTGGGGCGTGGGCTACGTGTTCGTTCCGGATGGCGCCGCCACCAAGTGATCGGCGATTTGTAGGAGCGGGTCTTGCGGGCAACGGTCAGACGACTTTGTCCGCAGACTCGCGATCCGCAATATGCGAGCATCGCTCGCTCCTGCAAGTGTGTAGCGGTTATCCATGAAAACCCCCGTTTGGTTCCCCCAGAGTTTCTTCTCCCGCACCCTTTGGCTGGTGCTGATCGTCGTCCTGTTTTCCAAGGCGCTGACCCTGGTTTATCTGTTGATGAACGAAGACGTGCTGGTGGACCGCCAATACAGCCACGGCGTCGCCCTGACGCTGCGCGCCTATTGGGCTGCTGATGAAGAAAACCGCGCGAAAATTGCCGATGCCGCCACCCTGATCCGGGTCGTGGGTGCGGGTGTACCGGAGGGTGAACAGCATTGGCCGTACAGCGAGATTTACCAGCGGCAGATGCAGGCCGAACTGGGCGCCGACACTGAAGTTCGATTGCGCATGCACTCACCACCGGCGCTGTGGGTCCGGGCGCCGAGCCTGGGCGATGGCTGGCTGAAAGTGCCGCTGTATCCCCATCCGTTGCGTGGCCAGAAAATCTGGAACGTGCTCGGCTGGTTCCTCGCCATTGGCTTGCTGTCGACTGCGTCGGCGTGGATTTTCGTCAGTCAGCTCAATCAACCGTTGCAACGTCTGGTGTATGCCGCCAGGCAACTTGGCCAGGGACGCAGCGTGCGACTGCCGATCAGTGATACGCCCAGCGAAATGACTGAGGTTTACCGCGCCTTCAACCAGATGGCCGAAGACGTCGAGCAGGCCGGGCGTGAGCGCGAATTGATGCTGGCGGGAGTGTCCCACGACCTGCGTACGCCCTTGACCCGCTTGCGGCTGTCTCTGGAGCTGATGGGGGATCGCACCGACCTCACCGACGACATGGTGCGCGACATTGAGGACATGGACGCGATTCTCGACCAGTTTCTGGCGTTTATTCGCGATGGCCGTGACGAGTCGGTGGAAGAGGTGGACCTCAGCGACCTGGTTCGTGAAGTCGCTGCGCCGTACAACCAGAGTGAAGAAAAGGTCCGTCTGCGCCTGGAGCCGATTCAGCCGTTTCCATTGCGTCGGGTGTCGATGAAACGCCTGTTGAACAACCTGATCGGCAATGCCTTGCATCACGCGGGCAGTGGCGTTGAGGTGGCAGCCTATGTCTCCGGCGATACCAGCGCACCGTATGTGGTACTGAGTGTCATGGACCGTGGGGCGGGGATTGATCCTTCCGAGCTGGAAGCGATCTTCAATCCGTTCACCCGGGGGGATCGTGCCCGGGGTGGCAAGGGGACTGGATTGGGTTTGGCGATCGTGAAGCGGATCGCTTCGATGCATGGCGGGAATGTAGAGCTGCGCAACCGTTCCGGTGGCGGGCTGGAAGCGCGGGTGCGGTTGCCGCTGGGGTTGATGTTGCCTCGAGATGCGGTATAGCAGCAGCTTCAAGCTTCAAGCTTCAAGCTTCAAGCTTCAAGCTTCAAGCTTCAAGCTTCAAGCGAAAAGCAAATCCGCTTTTTACTTGCAGCTTGAAACTTGCCGCTTAAAGCTGCTTTTTTATCCCTTGCCTTTGGTGCGCGTCATATTCGGCCCACCATTCTTCTCCAGATGCTCAATGATGATCCCCGCCACATTCTTCCCGGTGGTGGTCTCGATCCCTTCCAGACCCGGTGACGAATTCACTTCCATCACCAGCGGCCCGTGATTCGAACGCAAGATATCCACACCCGCCACCGCCAGGCCCATCACCTTCGCCGCACGCAATGCAGTCATACGTTCTTCCGGGGTGATCTTGATCAGGCTGGCGCTGCCACCCCGATGCAGGTTGGAGCGAAACTCCCCAGGCTTGGCCTGGCGCTTCATCGCCGCAATCACCTTGTCACCGACCACGAAACAACGGATGTCCGCGCCGCCGGCTTCCTTGATGTATTCCTGGACCATGATGTTCTGCTTCAGGCCCATGAACGCTTCGATCACCGACTCCGCCGCCGTCGCGGTTTCACACAACACCACGCCGATGCCTTGGGTGCCTTCCAGCACCTTGATCACCAGCGGAGCGCCGTTGACCATGTCGATCAGGTCGGGAATGTCATCCGGGGAGTGCGCGAACCCGGTTACCGGCAAACCGATCCCGCGACGTGACAGCAATTGCAGCGAGCGCAGTTTGTCCCGCGAGCGGGCAATGGCCACCGATTCATTGAGCGGAAACACGCCCATCATTTCAAACTGACGCAACACCGCGCAGCCATAGAACGTTACCGACGCACCGATCCGGGGGATCACCGCATCGAACCCTTCCAGCGGCTTGCCGCGGTAGTGGATCTGCGGCTTGTGGCTGGCAATGTTCATGTAGGCGCGCAGGGTGTCGATCACCACCATTTCGTGGCCACGCTCGGTACCGGCTTCAACCAGACGACGAGTGGAATACAGACGCGGATTCCGCGACAGCACAGCGATCTTCATGCAACACCTGTGGAAGAGGTAGATACCGGGAACACCGGCTTGTCTTGTACGTACTTGATGCCCGGATTGACCACCAGTTGGCCGTGAATCAGGGCTTTGGAACCGAGTAACAGGCGATAACGCATGGATTTGCGGCAGGCGAGCGTGAACTCAACCTTCCAGACCCGATCACCGAGGGCCAGGGTGGTACTGACCACGTAGCGCTTCTGCGCGTGGCCGTTGGAGCTTTTAATGGTTTTCATCGTCACCAGCGGTGCTTCACAGCGTCGATGACGCAATTGCACCACCGTGCCCAAGTGCGCGGTGAAGCGAACCCACTGCTCGCCATCGCGCTCGAACGGCTCGATGTCGGTGGCATGCAGGCTGGAGGTACTGGCACCGGTGTCGATTTTTGCCCGCAGGCCCGCGACTCCCAAATCAGGGAGCGCCACCCACTCGCGCAGACCGACAACGGTCAAATGATCAAATGTCTTCAAAGTTGCTCAACCGGTAGAAACCGCACGGCCCGCAAGCGGCCGAATTCGCGGTATTCACGCAGAATAATGGTTAAAAGGCGACAGATATCTACGGCCCGGATTTCCAGCCCTCCGAGGAGGTTCTGGAATGCATGCATTGTAATCCGCGCCGGTGCAATTCTTGGTGCGACTGAAACAGTAGTACAGTTCACCAATATTTCAGAATGAGGAAATCCCATGGCACAAAAAAACGAAGAGGACGACAAAGTCCGTCTCGATAAATGGTTGTGGGCCGCGCGTTTTTACAAAACCCGAGCCTTGGCCAAGGCTGCGATTGAAAGCGGCAAGGTGCATTGCCGCGGCGAGCGCTGCAAGCCGGGCAAGGAGCCAAGAGTAGGCGACGAATTTGTGATTCGCGCAGGTTTCGAAGAGCGCACGGTAGTGGTTCAGGCCTTGTCGATCGTTCGCCGTGGCGCGCCGGAGGCCCAGACACTGTATGCCGAAACCGAGGCCAGCATCGCCAAGCGCGAAAACGCCGCGGCCCAGCGCAAGGCGGGTGCGTTGGGGATGACCACCGATGGCAAGCCGAGCAAGAAACAGCGCCGGGATCTGTTCAAGTTTCGGGGCAGCAGCAACGACGAGTGAGTTATACAGCCATCGCGGGCAAACCCGCTCCCACAGGGATATGCGGTCTACTGTGGGAGCGTGCGGTGCGACGATTCGACTTGCCCGCGATCGAGTGCGCAGCACTCGCCTGAGGCCAGCTTATCCACAGGCAAGACTTGCAATTACCTGATCGAGTAACCATATCGGGTGACTCGCCAGCGGCGCATCGAGCGGACAAACAGCCGCTCGTCGAAAATCACACACAGCCTCTGACCTGTAGGCCATAACCAGAAGGTCAGCAGTGCCAGAGACGCAAAATCGCGAGAGCCCATACCGGCGGACGTTCCACCTTGCTTGGAACTACCCCCGGATTGTTCATAAAATACCGGCCATGCCGAGCACACGCGATTTTTGACCGTTGAACCCCATCTTCACCCATTCAGATACCCAGACCTATGACCGACCTACCGGATAACGACTTCACCCAACGCTTCATCTTCGATGACAGCGACACCCGTGGCGAGCTGGTCTCGTTGGAGCTCAGCTACGCCGAAGTCCTGGCCAAGCACGCCTATCCGGAACCGGTCCAGCAACTGCTCGGCGAACTGATGGCGGCCGCCTCGCTGCTGGTCGGCGCGCTGAAGTTCGATGGCTTGCTGATCCTTCAGGCCCGTTCCGACGGCCCGATCCCGCTGCTGATGATCGAGTGCTCCAGTGAGCGCGATATTCGCGGCCTGGCCCGTTACGAAGCTGACCAGATCGCCCCTGACGCGACGCTCGCCGACCTGATGCCGAACGGCGTCCTGGCGCTGACGGTCGACCCGACCCACGGTCAGCGCTACCAAGGCATCGTCGACCTCGACGGCGAAACCCTGTCCGAGTGCTTCACCAATTATTTCGTCATGTCCCAACAGGTCGGTACGCGCTTCTGGCTGTACGCCGATGGCCGCCGTGCCCGTGGCCTGCTGTTGCAGCAATTGCCCGCAGACCGTTTGAAAGATGAAGAAGAACGCGCCGCCAGCTGGCAGCACATCACCGCGCTGGGTAGCACCCTGACCGCGGATGAGCTGCTGAGTCTGGACAACGAAACCGTGCTCCATCGCCTCTACCACGAAGAGCAGGTGCGCCTGTTCGACGTGCAGAAACTGCGCTTCCGTTGCAGCTGCTCCCGCGAACGTTCCGCCAATGCCCTGGTCAGTCTGGGGGTGGAGGATGCGCAAAACCTGGTCGTCGAACACGGTGGCAACATCGAGATCGATTGTCAGTTTTGCAATCAGCGCTACCTGTTCGATGCCGCCGATATCGCTCAATTATTCGCCGGAGCGGGCGTCGACACGCCGTCAGATACCCGTCACTAAAACGGTTCAGCGCAGGTAAATTCACTGGTTAGCGCCGGTATTACGCCGTTACGACGGGAGGGCCCTACTCTTTTTGGGCTTTTCTGGCATAATCCGGCCCACTTTTTCTCGCGGTAGTAGTGCACGACTTTCTACTACAAAACGTTTGGAGCACTCGGCCACTGGCCGATGGGGAACCTCATGACGCAAGCCAATAACGCCGTGTACACCGATCTGAGTGTTGATGATCTGGTTAAAGAAGCCCTGAATCGCGGTGAAGGCGAGCTTGCCGATACCGGCGCGCTGGTTGTTCGCACCGGTCACCGTACCGGCCGTTCGCCAGTCGACCGTTTCATCGTTGACGAGCCGACCACTCAGGCCGCTATCGCCTGGGGCCCGATCAACCGCAAGTTCCCGGCCGACAAGTTCGATGCCCTGTGGGACCGCGTCGAGGCGTTCAACAACGCGCAAGAGCATTTCGTTTCCCACGTGCATGTAGGCGCATCGGCCGATCACTACCTGGCCGTGAAAATGACCACCCAGACTGCCTGGCAGAACCTGTTCGGTCGTTGCCTGTTCATCAACCCGGCCCAGTACAACCCGGCTGGCCGTGATGAGTGGCAGGTGCTCAACGTCGCCAACTTCGAATGCGTGCCTGAGCGTGACGGCACCAACTCCGATGGTTGCGTGATCATCAACTTCGCACAGAAGAAAGTGCTGATCGCCGGCATGCGTTACGCCGGTGAAATGAAGAAAGCCATGTTCTCCGTGCAGAACTTCCTGCTGCCGGCTTCCGACGTGCTGCCAATGCACTGCGCTGCCAACATCGGCGAAGCAGGCGACGTGACCCTGTTCTTCGGTCTGTCCGGGACCGGTAAAACCACCCTGTCGGCCGACGAAAGCCGTTACCTGATCGGTGACGACGAGCACGGCTGGGGCGAGGGCGTGGTGTTCAACATCGAAGGCGGTTGCTATGCCAAGTGCATCGACTTGTCCGAGAAGAACGAGCCGGTCATCTGGAAAGCCATCAAGCACGGCGCAGTCCTGGAAAACGTCGTTATCGATGACGCCAAGCACGCCGACTACGCTGACGTCAGCCTGACCCAGAACAGCCGCGCAGCCTATCCGCTGGAGCACGTTGCCAAGCGTTCCGAGAAGAACCTCGGTGGCGAGCCAAACGCTGTGATCTTCCTGACCTGCGACCTGACCGGCGTGCTGCCGCCAGTGTCGATCCTCAGCGAAGAACAAGCGGCCTACCACTTCCTGTCCGGCTACACCGCACTGGTGGGCTCGACCGAAATGGGTTCCGGCAGCGGCATCAAGTCGACCTTCTCCACCTGCTTCGGCGCACCGTTCTTCCCGCGTCCGGCTGGCGAATACGCAGAACTGCTGATCAAGCGCATCCGCGGCTTCGGCTCCAAGGTTTACCTGGTCAACACTGGCTGGACCGGTGGCGGCTACGGCGTTGGCAAGCGTTTCAACATCCCGACCACCCGTGGCGTGATTGCAGCGATCCAGAGCGGCGCGTTGATCGGTGCTGAAACCGAACACCTCGACACCATCAACCTCGACGTGCCGTTGGTTGTACCGGGCGTTGAGACTGGCCTGTTGAACCCACGTAATACCTGGGCTGACAAGGCTGCTTACGATGAAGCCGCTAAAGCACTGGCTGGATTGTTTGTCGAGAACTTCAAGAAGTTTGAAGTGAGCGACGCGATCAAGGCTGCCGGGCCTAAGTTGTAAGTGTTGGTTTGATAATAAGAAAGCCACCCTCTGGGGCGGCTTTTTTGTGGGCGCTGTTTCAGGTTTTCAGATGCAGCACGAACGCGCCAACCAGGACCAACACGACACCCAGCACCTGCACCTTCGCCAGTCTTTCCTTGAAGAACACATAGCCCAGAATGGCGGCAATTCCACCGGACAGTGTGCTGATCACCGTCACCACCGAAACCGACCCCGCCACTGCGCCCCAGGCGAAAGAGAAGAATCCGCCGAGGTTTATCAGGCTGGCACCGGTCAAGGTCATGCAGTTTTTCAACGGCGGAATTTTCAAGCCGTCCTTGATCTTCAACACCATCAATACCAGCACGACCAGCCCCACCAGATAGGCAAGCCAAAGCATCGTCACCGGTCCAAGCACCGGAAGAACGAAGTGGCCTTGCAGCCAAAAACTGGTGCCATAAAAAACCGCCGCCAGAAGTGCATAGGCAATCGAGCTGCTGGCCGGAGGGTTGTGTGGAAGCTTTGAATCGGCGTGGATGCTGGAAAGGATGACCCCGATCACGCAGAGCGCGATGCACAATGACTGGATCAGATTGATCTGTTCACCCGCGGCCCAGGACAGCAGCGTAGTGACTACGCCGTAGGAGGTCACCAGCGGCGCGACGATAGATGCTTTGCCGAGGGCGAATGCCTTGGACAACGCCAAGGCGCCGGACACGGTGAGCACAGCGGCGACAATGCCGAACAACCAGACGTCGAGCGATGCCGACAACGATTTGAGAATAAAGGCAGGAAAGGCAATCAACAGCACGCTCATGATGCTGAAACCCAACGCCTGACCGAAGTACACCGCGCGTTTAACGCCGACCGCACGGGCGTTCAAACCCACCAGAAAATCCGTACCGCCCCACAGCAAGGCAGCCAGTAAACCCATCAATACGTCCACGCTATGTCCTTATAGGTGTGCGCTGCGGACGTTAGAGGTCTTCTAGCGTCTGAGTGTCCCAGCGTTGGGCCTTGATGGCCTGATAGAGCATTGCGATGGTCAGCGGCAGTTTGACGCCACGTCCCCTGGCTTTGCGTTTGAGGGACACATCGTAGCCTTCGGGCTGGAAGTAGCGATAGCCGAATTGCTCGAAGACCAGGGCGACTGGATGTGCACGCCTCTCCTCAGCGATTGCCTGAGAGGCGAAACGCTGGCGCCATGTTGTCTTGTTCGCGCCTCGACAGTCCCAATGCGCTGGCCAGTGTTGGCCATTGGCTGACGGCCTCTTGGAAACTCTCAATGATTTCTTCCGCATCCGCACGGTTGACTCGAAAGTATTCGGCCACTTCTCGAGCGAGTTCAAGGTCCAGTGCGTTGTCGGCGTCTGTGATGTTGAGCTTCAATCCATCGGAGTGTGCGACAGGGTTCATGTCATAGGCATCAGACAAACGCCAGCCCCGCCCGGGGTCAAGGAGAAAGCCATGGTTGCGCATGTGGTCGTCCGTATTGGAGACCAGGATGTTGAACACGATACGTGACCACAGCTCGCGCAAATCTGTGTTGGGTTCTGAACCGTGTTCCATGAGCACTTCTGCCAACTCAAGGTAGCTGGCGCCTACCGATGCATCGTCACCGTCCACACGGTCTGTCATGGTCATGGCTGAGGCGAAATGTAGTCGGCCACCCGTTTCGGTACGGTCGAAGCGCTTGACCATGAAACAGTGATGATCGCTTGCGAAGCGACGAGCTCTGCCGGTTGCGACACGCAACCCGCAATGATTCGCCAAGGCATTCACCACCATTTCCCAGCCTCCGACATCGTAGTCATCACGAGTGCTGGGGAACTTCGCAATCCATAAATGACCATGCTCGTCGGCAACGCTGGCCTTGGGTCTGGCGCCCCCCAGTGAACCACCGGGTGCTATCAGCATCCTTAACCACTCGCGCCCATCGGGAGAGGTGTTATCTGGATCGTTCTCCAACGCACGACTTGCCTCCTCCAATGCGCGCAATTCCACAAAAGGTGGGGCCGCCAAGCCATCAGAATCATCCAGAAAATTGCCTTCGTCGTTGAGCTTGTATCGAATTGCCCCGACTCGATAGAGGTCATGAACGCCCAGGAGGAAATCCGATTCGTATAGCTTGGTGCCTACCGGAGCCGCCCCGTCACGGATATCTCGCTCCAGTCGCCGCTTCATCAACAATTGACCCCATCGATCCGGGCTTGAGTCGGCAAAAACGCCGAACCGTGACTGATGTTGACCCGGAAACTGTCGCCCTTGAAAGAGGCCGATGCGGGGATCCAGCGACGTGAAGTTCAACTCGGGATCGGCTAAGGCGGCGGCATCGTACTCAAACTCGAACACATTGCTGGTGCGAGCCTTTCTGGCATGTAGAAATCCCAGGCGTCGGGGTCCGTTCAAGGATTCCCAGTCGGCATACACCGCGATCAGTGTCATTTTTAATCCGTCGTAGGTTTAGGTTTTTTCTTCGTCAGCAATCTGGATAAAGAGTGGGTGTTCAAAGGGAAGTCAACGGCAAGATCTGATTTGGATATCGGTGTTTCCAAGGCTTCCGTCTCTGTTTCACGAATAGGCGGCGACGCCTTCGCGAGGGGCAAGCTGCGTGCTCGTTGGCGTTTTACGGGGCCTAATTGCGCGTCTTGCAGTTGGCGCCCCAACTCATCCGCTGCGGCGACCTTGCTCAAGTCTTTTTCCAGCCCCAGCACCTGCATCACTGACAAATAAGCGCCCATCGTCACGCCTGATCCGCCGGACTCAAGAGAGCGCAACGTCGTTAGCGACATGCCTGCTCTCTCGGCGACTTGCTTGGCTGTCAGCCTGCGACGCAGCCGAGCGAGTTTCAGTCGTTCGCCAAACTCGGCAAGCAGCTTGGACGCAGCCGGCAATAGGGGCGCTGTCTTCTTTGCCATGTACCATTATTCCTACATTATTTGGCCTTAACTGCCAGAATAATAGCACTTATTCAATTCTTTGCTGGGCTGGAGGATGAGGCGCAAGATCCAGTTTTGTCCTATTCAGCGGCTTACTTGGACGAGGTATGAACGGGAGAGTAATTATTAACACTGCGATTATTCCATCTATAAATGCCATAAACAGGCAGAATAATGGCACTTATGAGTTCGGTTGAATGCCTTCTATTTCTTTTGTCTCCCATCGTTGCGATTTGATTGCTTGGTAAAGCATGTCGATGGTCAGGGGGACTTTATCGCCGCGACCCTTTGCGCGGCGCTTGAGGAATACGTCAAACCCTTCGGGTTGAAAGTAGCGATAGGCGTCGTAGTCGATGAAATCGATGGCGAACTGTTCTTCAAGCGTTTCCATCAAATGCTGCGCATCGGCACCGTCACAGCCTAGGTCGAAATTGATCGAGGTGGTGAGGCTGATAGATTTGCGTTCGGGCAGACCGAGCTCTTCGTGCAGCAGCTGCATGAGCAGGTGCATGGTGTGGTCATCAGGGAAGTTAGGGGCGAGGTTCATGGTGAGGGTGTCCGGTCGGGCTTGCGCGGGTCTTATTGGGCGTCTGGTTTTGGGGGAAGCATGGATCTGTTGTTCTGTCGCAGAGGGCGGATCGATTGGGGATCTCTTTAACGTGGAACGCATCGACATGAAATTCGCGGGAAGGCTGGCGCTCCGCTCGCATGATTTTGTTCATCTGTTGCACGCTTTCTATCAGTTCATCAAAAAATTGGCTCAAGGTTATTTCCAGTTTTCAATGATCGTTCCCACATCGAGCGTGAGAACGATCTATTTACACAGCGTCAGGCAGGCGCTTTCCAGCCCATCATGCGTTGTTGGGCAACTTGCATCAGGTCGAGGCCGTCCTGCGTCAGCAGGTAAAGCGCGTGGGTAATGTGGGGGATGTCTTCGACGTCGCCGTGTTTGAAGCAGATGCAGTGCAGGGTTTTCAGGAGGTCGCTGGAGGCTCGGATGCGCTGCATGGCAGCTTCGAAGATGTCCTGGGGGTTGGCCTCTGTGCCGATGATAAGGGCCGGGGAATCGGTGAGGTTGGATTGCAGCGGGCGGTAGCGATCAAAAAGAGGATTTAACGTTGTCACTGAAGAACACCTATATGTAATGGGTAATGTGAGCTCTCTTTGTCGGGTGACCAAGCCCGAGCCGCTGATTTGCCAGCGACGGTCAGACTATAGATGTGAGCCACCGGGCAGCGATAGACGACAAGGGATCTGAAGCTGTAGGACCGGGATGAAGCTTTGATAGGGCATTGCCTACGGACTTATCCCCAGCCGAAATATCTATCGTCTGGTGGCATTCAGGTGCACCGCGTTATCGTTCCTCGCGGGCAAGCCGGCTCCCACAGGGATTTTTATCCGGGCATTAACCCGCGGTAATTTTCGGCAGGCGTTGCCGGGCAATTTCCAGCAGTTCGTTGCCGTCTTGGGTCAGCAGGTACAACGCATTGACGATGTTGGGAATGTCGCCTGTATCAGCCTGTTTAAAGCACAGGCAATAAAGGGTTTCGAGCAGGCCGCTGGCGGCGCGGATGCGTTGGCGGGCAGCGTCGAGTATTTCGTGGGGATCTGCGTCGGTGTCGATGACCAACACGGGCGTTTCGCTGTAACTGGTTTTGAGTGGGCGATAGCGGTCTTGCATGAGGTCCGTCCTTGTATTCAGCGGCGCGGCAAACTATAGGGGCGTGCATCCAGGCCTCGCAATACCGCGCAAATGGACAGGGTTTGTAGGGGATTTACTGTGGGTGTCGCCTTTTGCCTACGTGCGGGCCGAGGTTTTTTTCAGCAATACCCTTGGACGCGAATTTCCTACGGGTTTGTCAGGCGAAGCGCTTCGAGCCTCGGTAGGGACTTCGTCAGAATCTGTAGGACGTTTCGAAAACGACTGTGCAACGCTTAAGGGGAATCAGCCCGGCTCATGCTGCGTGGGCGAGCAAAAGCCGGGGCACTTGACCGGCAGTGGTCAGGAAGTTCGCCAGGCCTGTTGGGCCGAACATTCCAGGGTGTCGCACGTAGCGAGCAACGGTGGCTCCACAGGTGGTCCATCGCAGGCACTCAGCAGCAGGGAAGTCAGGATCAGTGCAACGGCAAAAATCGATTTTTGGAGCATGGTCATTCCTTGTTCAAGTGCCGCGCCCATCAGGCGTCCTGCCGTGATGTGAAGTGCGCGGACAGTTGTTTTGCGAGAAAGACCTTACCGTCAGAGTGAACGGCACGGCGAGGAGCAAAGTGTTTCGTTTGTTTCATTCTGTGGCCAAGCCCCATAGGGTGACGCTGTATCATCCCGTATCGTTTTGGTCCCGACCTTTTCTCGACTCGCTGCGTTTGCCGGCTAGGCTTTGGGCTTCGCAGCGGTCAACGGAGTGACAGCTTATGCACAACACCCTGGAACAGGTTTTCGGTTATCCACAGTTTCGTCCCGGTCAGGAGGCGGCAGTCAGCGCGGTGTTGGCCGGGCGCTCGGCGGCGGCGATTTTTCCCACCGGCTCGGGCAAATCTCTTTGCTATCAGCTGCCAGCCTTGTTGCTGCCGCACCTCACGCTGGTGGTGTCTCCGTTGCTGGCGTTGATGCAGGATCAACTGGCGTTCCTGCAACGCCACGGTATTGCGGCGGGCAGTATCGATTCGGCGCAGAGTCGCGATGACGCCAGCGATGTGATGGCTCGGGCCAAGTCCGGCGAGTTGAAGATCTTGATGATTTCCGTGGAGCGCCTGAAGAACGAGCGCTTCCGCAACTTCCTGCAGCAAGTCCCCATCTCGCTGCTGGTGGTGGACGAGGCGCACTGCATTTCGGAGTGGGGCCACAACTTCCGCCCCGACTACCTCAAGCTGCCCGACTACCAGCGTCAGTTCAATATCCCGCAGGCACTGCTGCTGACCGCGACTGCGACGCCCAAGGTAATCGCCGACATGCAGGCCAAATTCGCCATTGCCCCGGACGATGTCGTGACCACGGGTTTCTACCGGCCAAACCTCAATTTGTTAGTCGAGCCCGTACGCGGTCAGGACAAACGCCGACGCCTGGTTGAATGGATGAGCGAACGCCCCCATCAGCCGAGCATCGTCTATGTCACCTTGCAAAAAACCGCTGAGCATATCGCCGAACACTTGGGGCGCAACGGCATTCAGGCTGAGGCCTATCACGCCGGTTTGCCTCACGATCAGCGGGAAGGCATACAAAAGCGCTTCATGGCCGGGCAGTCCAATTGCATCGTTGCCACCATTGCGTTTGGCATGGGGATCGATAAAAGCGACATCCGCAACGTGGTGCATTTCGACCTGCCCAAATCCATCGAAAACTACAGTCAGGAGATCGGCCGCGCCGGGCGCGACGGGCAGCCCTCCGATTGCCTGGTGCTGGCTAACCGCGACAGCCTCAACGTGCTGGAAAACTTCGTCTACGGTGACACGCCCGAGCTGGACGGGATCCACTGTGTGCTCGATGAAATGCTCGCCGCCGCGCCTGAGGGGCAGTGGGAGTTTTTATTGGGGCCGTTAGCCGATCAAAGCAACATTCGCCAATTGCCGCTCAAGACCTTGCTGGTCCAACTGGAACTGCGCGGTTTGATTGCCCCGCGCTACGCCTACTACGCCGAATATCGGTTCAAGTATTTGCAAGAACCGGAAGCCTTGCTCGCGCGCTTCGAAGGTGAGCGCAAGGACTTCGTCGCCGCGATTATCCAGACCTCCAATCGCGCGCGAACCTGGGCCACGGTGAACTTCGATGCGCTGTACGAGCAGCATCAGGCGGAGCGCGATCGGGTGGTCAAGGCACTGGATTATTTCCAGGAGAAGGGTTGGGTCGAGCTTGAAAGCAAGCAGATGACCGAGGTCTACAGCCTGCTGCAAACGAGCTTCGACAGTCAGGCCCTCAGTGCCGAACTGCATGCTTATTTCACCCAACATGAACGTACCGAGATCGCCCGGATTCACGCCATGCTGAATCTGTTCGCCACAGATCACTGCCTGGGTTATCGCCTGGCCGAGTATTTCGGCGACGAAAACGCGCCTCGGCAATGCGGGCATTGCTCGGTGTGTCACGGTGATGTGGCGCGGTTGCCTGCGCCGCCGGAATTGCCGGCGCTTGTGGATAAAAATTTCGAAGTGCTGTGCGGTGATTTTATCCACAGGCACGAACAACACACCGGCAACGTTCCTTCGGCGGAACGGGTGACGCGTTTCCTGTGCGGGATCAGCGTGCCGCTGTTTACCAAGATGAAGGCTCGGGCGATTTCCGGGTTTGCGGCGCTGGAAGATTATCCGTATGCCGAGGTGCGCAGTTGGGTCGAGGTGCATTTGCCGGCGTAGATCCATCCGCTGAATGTTGCTCATCACAGGAATAAATTTCAAAAAACCGCGATGGCTGACTATGGTGGGGGCTGTCTTTGGGTCGCCAACAAGAGAGCACATCATGAGCCAGACGCCATTCAATATTCAGCGCGCCGCCGTCATCGGAGCGGGCACCATGGGCCGTGGCATTGCCATGTGCCTGGCCAACGCCGGGGTGCCGGTGCAGTGGGTGGATAACAATCCGCAGATGCTTGAACAGGCGCTGGCCACCGTGGCCGAAACCAACGCTCACAATGTGCGACAAGGGCGTATCGATCAGGCCGAGGCCGATGCTCGCACTGCGCGTGTGACCGCAGCGGCGGATTACGCAGCGATCCGCGGAGTCGATCTGGTGATCGAGGCGGTGTACGAAAACCTAGAGCTGAAACAGAAAATTTTCCGCGAGCTGGACGGTCTGCTCAAACCCGAAGCGATTCTGGCGAGTAATACATCGGCGCTGGATATCGACGCCATTGCCGCCGCCACTCGCCGTCCGCAGCAAGTGCTGGGCCTGCACTTCTTCAGCCCGGCCCACATCATGAAGCTGCTGGAAGTCGTCCGTGGCGCCCAGACTGCACCGGCGGTGCTTGATGCGGCATTGGCGCTAGGCAAGCGCATGGGCAAGGTCAGCGTGGTGGCGGGCAACTGCGACGGTTTCATCGGCAACCGCATGCTCAATACCTATGTGCTCGAAGCACGCAAAATGCTGCTGGAGGGCGCTTATCCGTATCAAGTGGATGCGGCGCTGCAAGGGTTCGGTTTCGCCATGGGGCCGTTTCGCATGTACGACGTGGTGGGCGTCGACCTCGGGTGGCGCGCTCGGGAACTGGCGGGTACAGGCCAGGATGCACCGGAGGTTCAAGTGGACAACCGGCTGTGCGAACTCGGGCGTTTCGGTCAGAAGAGTGGCAACGGTTATTACCACTACGAGCCCGGCAGCCGTCAGGCCGAGCACGATGTGGAAGTCGATGCGCTGGTGCTGCAGGTCAGCGAAGGATTGGGCTTCCAGCGTCGTGAGATCAGTGCTGAGGAGATTTTGGAGCGTTGCTTGCTGGCACTGGTCAACGAAGGGGCGAAGATCCTTCAGGAAGGCATTGCGCAGTCAGCGCACGA
The DNA here is from genome assembly GCF_054668435.1 of Pseudomonas sp. S2_B07. Classification (NCBI taxonomy): domain Bacteria; kingdom Pseudomonadati; phylum Pseudomonadota; class Gammaproteobacteria; order Pseudomonadales; family Pseudomonadaceae; genus Pseudomonas; species Pseudomonas sp. S2_B07. The sequence continues at coordinate 3,339,450 of NZ_CP162769.1, read as the reverse complement.
TATCGATCTGGTGTACCTCAACGGCTACGGCTTCCCGGCGGCGAAGGGCGGGCCAATGGCCTGGGCGGATCAGCAAGGCCTGGCAGACATCCACCAGCGCTTGATGGCCCTGGAAACCCGGCAGGGCGACCACTGGAAGCCGGCACGCTTGATCGGTGAGCTGGCAGCGGTGGGTAAAGGCTTTGCGGATCGGTAGACTTCAGCCACTTCCAGACGAGAGCTGCGCATGAACCAACGCACCGACTATCCGCACTTCCAGCCGATCACCACGCGCTGGCACGACAACGACGCTTACGGTCACGTCAACAACGTCACCTACTACAGCTTCTTCGACACGGCGGTGAACACCTACCTGATCGACGTCGGTGGTCTGGATATCCATGACGGCGAGGTGGTGGGTTTTGTCGTGAGTTCAGCGTGCGATTACTTTGCATCCATCGCCTTTCCGGACCGGATCGAGATCGGCCTGCGGGTCGGCAAGCTCGGCAACAGTTCAGTGCAATACGAATTGGCGGTGTTCAAGCAAGGGGAAGACGAAGCCTGCGCGGCCGGGCGCTTCGTGCACGTGTTTGTCGATCGTGCTTCGACTCAGCCTGTATCGATTCCGTCAGGATTGCGTGAGGCGCTGGAGCGCCTGGTGGTGTAAACCAGGCAAAAAAAATCGCAGCCCTATGGCTGCGATTTTTATGTACCGGCCAACGAGGCGATGGAAGCCTCAGTCGCGATAGCGATGGTGATGCTTACGGTGGCCATAGGCATGACCGCGGCCTGGGTGGCCGTCACGGTAGTAGCCACGATCACCATGACCACGATAGGAGCGACTATCGTTGTCGCCCTCATCATCGTATTTGTTGCCCATGTAGTTACCCAGCGCGCCACCGGCGCCGCCACCTGCTGCGGAGCCGATCAGGCTGCCGGTGGTGCCGCCCATGCTGCGGCCGACCACGTTACCGCCTGCTGCGCCCAGCGCACCACCGATGGCGGCTTCGCCACGGCTGTGTTTGTTTGCGCCGACGGCGCTACCACCCGCGCCGCCCAGCGCCGCGCCGATGGTGGAACCAGTATTACCGCCCAGCGATTGACCGACGACCGAGCCAAGAACCCCGCCCAATGCGCCGCCCACACCTGCTTCGGTGGTGCCGCCAGCAGAAGCAAGGCCACTGAACAAGCCAAGGGACAACAAGAGAATCGAGGAGAACTTCATGGAGGAACCTCAAGGGGATGACGGCGCGATCCTGAGGCTGTGTCGGGGCGGTGACAATCGAAATCCGACGAGTAACACGACTTCAGCACATTTCTATAAGTTACTGTTTTTTAGACGGAACTTAACTGTTTTTCGCCGGTCTTTAGTTACTTCGGGCAGGCCGTTTCTTTATAGAAACGGCCTTTTTTGTGGGCGATTGGAAAGTGGTTGGTCCGGAATATGTATTTAGTTTGAGATCGCCACCGCGAGCAGGCTCACATCCTGCGATGGATCTGTGTTGAACACAAATTCCCCTGTAGAAGTGAGCCTGCTCGCGATAGCGGTAGAACAGACGAAACGTTAAGCCGACTTGGCCAAGATCAATCCAGTCTCACTCGCCATTTCCAACCGGATCGCCACAAACTTCGACGTTGGCGTATGGCTGCCATCCCCGATGCTTTCCAGCGGCACTAGCGGGTTCACTTCCGGGTAGTAAGCGGCCGCTTGCCCCGCCGGAATATCAAACGCCAACAACGTGAAACCCTTCACGCGCCGCTCACGCCCGTCATCCCAGATCGAAACGATGTCAGCCTTCTGCCCCGGCTTGAAACCCAGGCGAATGATGTCGGCTTCGTTCACAAACAACACATCGCGCTGACCCTTTACGCCACGGTAACGGTCATCAAGACCATAAATCGTGGTGTTGTACTGATCGTGGGAACGCATCGACTGCATGATCAGATCCGGCAACACGCCCGTCGCGCGGGTGCGTTCGTGCACCAGGTCTTTGGGCAAGACGTTTGGACGGAAATTCGCGCGCCCCGACGGGGTATTCCACTTGCGTGCACCGGCACTGTTGCCGAGGTAGAAACCGCCCGGATTCTTGATCTTCTCGTTGAAGTCCCGGAAGCCCGGGATCGTGTCGGCGATCAGGTCGCGGATACGGTCGTAATCGGCCACCAGCCAGTTCCAGTCCACCGGTTTGCTGCCCAGCGTGGCGGCGGCGATGCCGGCAATGATCGACGGCTCCGAGCGCATCTGGTTCGACAGCGCCTGCAACTGGCCGTTGGAGGCGTGGACCATGCTGAACGAGTCTTCCACGGTCACCGCTTGCGGGCCTTCGGTCTGGATGTCGATGTCGGTACGGCCCAGGCACGGCAGGATCAGCGCCTCTTTGCCGTGGGCCAAATGGCTGCGGTTAAGCTTGGTGCTGATTTGCACGGTCAGGTCGCAATTGCTCAATGCCTGGAAAGTGCGCGAGCTGTCCGGCGTGGCCTGGGCGAAGTTGCCACCCAGGCCGATGAACACTTTGGAGCGACCGTCGGCCATGGCGTGAATCGCTTCGACGACGTTGTGGCCATTGTCACGCGGCACCTTGAATCGGAAGCGACGCTCCAGCGAATCGAGGAACGCCACCGGCGGACGCTCGTTGATGCCCATGGTCCGGTCGCCCTGCACGTTACTGTGGCCACGCACCGGGCACAGACCGGCGCCCGGTCGGCCGATGTTGCCGCGCAGCAGCATCAGGTTGGCGATTTCCTGGATGGTCGCCACCGAATGGCGGTGCTGGGTGATGCCCATCGCCCAGCACATGATCACGTTCTTGGCCTTGACGTACATACGCGCCGCTTGCTCGATCTCCACCAGGGGCAGGCCGGACTGTTCGACGATCTGCTCCCACGGCGTATCGTCGACGGCGGCCAGGTATTCCAGGACATTGGCGCTGTGTTCGTTGAGGAAGTCGTGGTCGAACACTGCAGGCTCACCGGCCTTCTGCGCATCGCGTTCCCACTGCAGCAGAAACTTCGCCATGCCGCGCATGATTGCCATATCGCCGCCCAATGCCGGACGGAAGTACGCGGTATTGGTTGGTTTGTCGCCGTTGGTGAGCATTTCGATCGGGTGTTGCGGATGCTGGAAGCGCTCCAGGCCGCGCTCTTTGAGCGGGTTGATACACACCACCTGCGCACCGCGTTTCACCGCTTCGCGCAGTGGTTCGAGCATACGCGGGTGGTTGGTGCCGGGGTTCTGGCCCCAGACGAAAATTGCATCGGCATGTTCGAAGTCGTCGAAGGTCACGGTGCCTTTGCCGACGCCAACGCTCTGCGCCAATGCCACACCGCTGGCCTCGTGGCACATGTTCGAGCAGTCGGGGAAGTTGTTGGTGCCGTAAGTGCGCACGAACAATTGATAGAGGTACGCCGCTTCGTTGCTGGCGCGGCCCGAGGTGTAGAACTCGGCCTGGTTCGGGCTCGACAGGCCCTGCAAATGCTTGGCGATCAAGGCGAACGCGGCTTCCCAACTGATCGGCTTGTAGCGATCGGTGTCGGCGTCGTAGCACATCGGCTCGGTCAAACGGCCCTGGTACTCGAGCCAGTAATCACTTTGTTCCAGCAACGAACTGACGCTGTGCTTGGCGAAAAACGCACCATCGACACGGCGTTTGGTCGCTTCCCAGTTCACCGCTTTGGCGCCGTTCTCGCAGAACGCCACCATGCCGGCTTCCTTGGAATCGCCCCAGGCGCAACCCGGGCAGTCGAACCCACCGTTCTTGTTGGTCTTGAGCATCATGCGCAGGTTTTTCAGCGCGTTGTCGCTGGTTAACCAGGCCCGGGCAACGCTGGCCAGCGCGCCCCAACCACCGGCCGGACCTTTGTAAGGCTTGTAACGAGGAACAGGTGTCTGGTCGGCTTGACGGTGTTGACTCACGCTTGATTCTCCAAAGCCGGGCTGTAGACCCGTGGCGCATTCTTCTGGGGCAGATGGATGAGGTTGAGGTTGTGACGACGGGCCCATTGCACGGCAAGGCCCGTGGGCGACGACAGGCTGACCAGGGTCTGGATGCCGGCGCGTAATACTTTCTGGATCAATTCGAGGCTGCAGCGGCTGGTGACAATCGCCAGGCCGCCAGTGGTCGGGATTTTCTGGCGGATCAGTCCGCCAATCAGCTTGTCGAGGGCGTTATGGCGGCCGATGTCTTCACGGCCCAGTAGCAATTCGCCTTGACCGTTCATGAACACCGCCGCGTGCACCGCACCGCAGTGCTGACCGAGCGGCTGGAAGGCGCCGATGCGCTGGCGCAGGCCGTCGAGCCATTCGGCGGGCGGCAGTGGCGCGCCCGGCAATACCTTGAGGTCGGGCAATGCCTGTTCGACCGCTTCCACACCACACAGCCCGCAACCGCTGGTGCCGGCCAGTTGTCGACGCTGCTGCTTGAGGTTCCAGAAGGCGCGATTGGCGATGGTCACTTGCGCGTACTGCGCCGACCCCGAGCCGCTGAGTTGCAGGTCATAGATGTCGGTGGCGTCTTCGATGATGCCGCTGCCCAGGCTGAATCCGACGATGAAGTCTTCAAGGTCAGTCGGCGTGACCAGCATCACCGCCTGACTGATGCCGTTGTAGGCGATCGCCAACGCCACTTCCTCAGCGAGCGCGGTGCTGGCTGATTCGGTGTATTGGAGGTCGCTATAGCTGTAGGTCTGGCTTGCGTCTGGCGCGGGCGTTTCTAGGGCTGGCGCCGCGCAGGAAGGGCGCTTGGCGTTCATGGCATCACCGACGGTTGGGTCAGGCTTAAGCCTAGGCGCGTCAATAGGTTGCGTCTAATCGCTATTACTGATCTACCGATAGATGACGTCGATCAAGAGTCGGTCGGTGATTTCTGATAGATCGCGAAACAGGCTTCCGCCAAGGCCGAACGCGGCGCGCTTCGACGCATGATCAGCCCCAGCCGGGCGAGGGTTTGCGCTTTTTCGATGGGTTGCAGGCGCAAGTGATCGGTGAGGTTTTCCAGGCCACCGTCCAACGGCATCACCGCGCAGCAAAGGCCACCGTGCACCGCTTGTAACAATTGGTGGACGGCATCGGTTTGCAGCAGGGGTTGGGGTGTGAGGCCGCGGCTGTGGAAGTTGTGGTCGATGGACTGACGAAAGTGCATGCCGCTGGTGAGCATGCCCAGGGGCAACTCGATCAGCGATTCCCATGTGAGCGGCGCTTCGCCGAAACTGAAGAAACGACGATCGTAGAGCAGGCCCATGCGGGTTTCGCTGAAGGCCAGCGAATCGAAACGCTCGCCGTCCAGGCGTTCCAGATAGGACACGCCAAGGTCGAGACGGTTGTTCGCCAGTTGTTCGAGGATTTGCTCGGAGCTGAGCGCCGAGAGTTCGAAACGCAGGTTCGGGTGTTCGGCATGCAGGCGTTGCATCAAGGGCAGCGGATCGAAACTCGACAACGGCACCACACCCAACCGCAACGTACCGACCAGATTGCCGCGACACGCCGCGGCTTCGGCCTGCAAACCGTCGTAAGCGGCCAAAACCGTGCGCGCCCACGCCAGCACCCGTTCACCTGGTGCCGTGAAACCTTCAAAGCGCTGACCGCGATTGACCAGCGGCAAATCAAGTTCTTCTTCGAGACTGCGCAAGCGCATGGACAGGGTCGGCTGGGTGATGTGGCAGCGCGCAGCGGCCTGGCCGAAGTGCCGGGTTTCGTCGAGGGCGATGAGGAATTTGAGCTGCTTGATGTCCATCTTCGCTCCAGGGCGCGGTGAAGGAGGGGGATTCTAGCGCTTGCGCCGGATCAACGTCATTGGTCGGGTTGGAACCGGGGATGACAAGCTTGGTCTAGTCTTTTGCGTCTGGAACCTGAAACCTAAGGAGAGTGCACCATGAGTCTATTGAGCTTTGTGAAAGAAGCAGGCGAAAAACTGCTCGATTTGCTGACCCCCGGCAACGCCAATGCCAGCGAACAGTTGAAGGAGCACATCAGCAAGGTCGGCTTGGGTAACCCGAATGTGCAGGCCACGGTGGATGGCGACAAAGTGACCGTGACCGGGGAAGTCGGCAGTCAGGAAGAGAAGGAAAAAATTCTGCTGGCGGTGGGCAATATTGCCGGCGTGGGCAGCGTGGATGACCAGATCACAGTGACCGGCCCGGTGGCTGTGGCCGCGCGATTCGTCGTGGTTGAGAAGGGCGATACCTTAAGTGCGATTTCGTTACGCGTTTACCATGACGCCAACAAGTATCAGAAAATCTTTGAGGCCAACAAGCCGATGCTCAAGGATGTGAACAAGATCTATCCGGGGCAAACATTGCGGATTCCTGAGTAATCCTCAAGACCGTGTGATGGCCATTGCGGGCAAGTCACGCTCCCACAGGTTTTGTATCTTCTGTGGGCGCGTGGCTTGCCCGCGATGCAGTCGATAAGGTCTAAAGCCCTGCAATAAGCTCTCGATAATCCCCCACCGCCGCAAACTCCGCCGTGTCCTTGGCCCCTTTTCGACTGTCCGGCTCACTCACCGCCAACAGGTGCGCTACGCCAAAACGGCGGGCACTGCGCAGGATCGGCAGCGTATCGTCGATAAACAGACTGCGCGTGGGGTCGAAGCCGATGTCGGCCTGCAACGCCTCCCAGAACTGCGGATTCTCCTTGGGAAACCCGTAATCATGCGAGCTGATCAATCGCTCGAAATACGGCGCCAGTTCAATCCTTTCCAGCTTCAATGACAGCGAATCGCGGTGCGCATTGGTGATCATCACCACCCGCTTGCCTGCTTGTTTGATCGCCGCCAGAAACGTATCCGCATCCGGGCGCAAGGCGATCAGGTGCGCGGTTTCCAGTTTCAGTTCGCGCACCGGCAGTTTCAATTCGGCGCTCCAGAAATCCAGGCAGTACCACTGCAACTGGCCGGCATTGCGTTCGAACAGCGGCTGCAATTCCATCTCGGCCATGGCCCGGCTCACCCCGTGCAACTCGGCGTAACGCTGTGGCAAGTGCTCCATCCAGAAATGGTTGTCGTAATGCAGGTCCAGCAGCGTGCCGTCCATGTCCAGCAGAACGGTGTCGATGTCGCGCCAGGGCAGCAGGGACATAAAAAACTTCTCCAGCGTTAAAAGAGATATCCGAAGTCAACAATCAGGATAGGCCGGGTATAGTAACGCGTTCACGCCCAGGAGCTTTTCATGCGCCAGAAACCCACCGTACTCGCCCGCGAGATAGTCGCCACCAGCCGTTTGTTTTGTGTCGAAGAGCTCAAACTGCGCTTTTCCAATGGCGTGGAGCGCACCTACGAGCGTTTGGTCGGCAAGGGCGCGGGTTATGGCGCGGTGATGATCGTGGCGATGCTCGATGCCGATCACGCGGTATTGGTCGAGGAATATTGCGGCGGCACCGATGAATACGAGCTGTCATTGCCCAAAGGCTTGGTCGAGCCGGGTGAAGACGTGCTGGCGGCGGCCGAGCGAGAGCTCAAGGAAGAAGCCGGGTATGGCGCGCGGCAGCTGGAGCATCTGACCGAGTTGTCGCTGTCGCCCGGTTACATGAGCCAGAAGATCCAGGTGGTGCTGGCCACCGATCTGTATGAAGAAAGCCTTGAGGGTGACGAGCCCGAGCCAATGGGCGTGGAAAGGATCAACTTGCGCGAGTTGTCCGCGCTGGCTCAGAACCCGCGTTTCACTGAGGGTCGTGCCTTGGCGGCGCTGTATCTGGCCCGTGACTTACTGACCCAGCGTGGGGTGTTTTTGCCATGAATTTGAGTTTCCCCCATCCGTTGATGGCGCCTGTGGTTGAGCTGGCGTTGAAGGCGGGCGACGCGATTTTGCCGTTCTGGCGCACCGGTACCGCCGTGACGGCCAAGGCTGACGATTCTCCGGTGACCGCTGCCGATCTGGCAGCTCACCACTTGATTCTGGCCGGGTTGACCGCGTTGGACCCCAGCATTCCGGTGCTGTCCGAAGAGGACGCCAACATCCCGCAAAGCGTGCGCGCTAGTTGGCATCGCTGGTGGCTGGTCGACCCGTTGGACGGCACCAAGGAATTCATTTCCGGCAGTGAGGAGTTCACCGTCAACATTGCGTTGATCGAGCGGGGACAGGTGGTGTTTGGCGTGGTGTCGATGCCGACCAACGGCCGCTTTTACGTCGGTGGTGCCGGTTTGGGCGCCTGGCGTGGCGACAAGGGCAGCTCGCCATTGCCGATCCAGGTTCGCGAAGTGCCTGCGGCGGGGGAAGCGTTTACCGTGGTCGCCAGCCGCCGGCATTCGAGCCCGGAGCAGGAGCGCTTGCTGGCCGGGTTGAGCGATAGCCTGGGTGAATTGCAATTGGCCAACATTGGCAGTTCGCTGAAGTTTTGCCTGTTGGCGGAAGGGGCGGCGGATTGTTATCCGCGCCTGGCACCGACGTCGCAGTGGGACACGGCCGCGGCGCAAGGCGTGCTGGAAGGCGCCGGCGGTGAGGTGCTGGATTTGAGCGGTGCGCCGTTTTGCTATCCGGCGCGGGAATCGTTGTTGAATGCATTCTTTTTGGCGCTGCCGGCGAAGGCTGCGTGGCGCGAAAAGCTGCTGGAGCTCGCCCGTTCCTGACCGCGGGTAAGGGCTCGTTCCTACAGGGTTTTGTGCTGGCCTCTACTCAGCGGTGGAGGACGTACTGCCCGGTAAACCTCACCGCATCCTCATCGCTGTCGACATTCACGATCCTTGAATGAAGCGTCAACCGCGCCCGCCCATAGCGCTGATACATCGCCAGAAACTTCTTCCACACCGCCGCACTCGGCGCCTGGCAAATTGCCGTCGCGTCCATGGTCACCGGCAGTGGATAGTTGATCTGCCCTTCCTGAATCACGATGTGCCCGTCTTCAATCCCTTCCTCGCGCAAGCGCAAATGCAGCCAGCCCCAACCCGCCAACACCGCGCCGCAATACAGGCTGCCGCCGAACATGGTGCTTTTGTGGTTGACGTTGGCTTCCAGCGGCAAGTACAGGCGCAGTTGCTGGTCGTGCCAGTCGAGCACTTTGACGCCCATCGCCTGCGTCAGGGGGATGTCGTGATGGAGAATCGATTCCAGGTGACGACTGTCGCGGTTCATGCACAGGCCTCTTGTTTGAAAGTGATGATTTAACGGTCGCTCAATCGAGATCGTCGCTGGTACCGCTGGCGCCACCCGCGAAGTTCAGCCCGTGTTTGCGCAGCTTGTCGTGCAAGGTTTTGCGCGGGATGCCTAGCGCTTCGGCGAGGCTGCGCACGGAGCTGTGAGAGCGCGCCAGTTCGGCGGCGATCAGGCTCTTTTCGAAATTTTCCACTTGCTCGCTCAAACCGCCGCTGACCCCTTCGACCGGTGTACTGCTTGCGCCATCCGGCGTGTTGTTGTCCAGCGCCAGTTCCAGGCCCAGTGCAAAGCGTTCGGCGGCGTTTTGCAGCTCCCGTACATTGCCGGGCCAGGTGTGGCGCAGCAACAGGGCGCGTTGCCCCGGTTGCAATTCATGGGGCGGTAAACCGTGGCGGGCGCTGGCTTCGTCGGCGAAATGCTGGAACAACATCAACGCATCCTCGCCACGCTCGCGCAGGGGGGAATGCGTAGCGGTGCGACGTTCAGGCGGTAATACAAGTCAGCGCGGAAACGTCCTTGATCGGCGGACTGGCGCAGGTCTTCCTTGGTCGCGGCGATGATGCGGATGTCCAGCGGGATCAACTGATTGCCGCCCAAACGCTCGACGACGCGCTCTTGCAGCAAGCGCAGCAATTTCACCTGCACGTCCAGGCTCATGCTTTCGATTTCATCGAGAAACAGCGTGCCGCCGTTGGCGAATTCGAACTTGCCGATGCGACGTTTTTGCGCGCCGGTGAACGCCCCCGGCTCATGGCCGAACAACTCGCTTTCCACCACCGACTCGGCCAGTGCGCCAGCGTTGATCGCCACGAACGGACCGTTACGACGGTTCGACAAATCGTGCAGCGCACGGGCCACGACTTCTTTACCCGCGCCGGTTTCACCGAGGATCAACACGTCAGCCTTGGTCGCGGCCAGTGCGCCAATCTGCTCACGCAGGCGCAGCATCGGCGCCGATTGCCCGACCAGTCGAGTGCTCAGTTCATTGCGATCACTCAGGGCCAGACGCAGGCTGCGGTTATCCAGCACCAACCGGCGCAAGGCCAGGGCGCGGCGCACGCTGTCGAGCAGGGCGTCGCTGGCGAACGGTTTTTCGAGGAAGTCATAAGCCCCGGCGCGCATGGCTTGCACCGCCAGCGGCACATCGCCGTGGCCGGTGATCAGCAGCACCGGCAGCTCCGGGTCCTGGGCATGCAGTTCGGTCAGCAATTCGAGACCGTCCATGCCCGGCATGCGAATGTCGCTGACTACCACGCCCGGCCAGTCGCGCTCCAGTTGTGCGGCCAGGCCTTTGGCTTCGGCCAGCGGCAGGATTTTCAGGCCGGCCAGGTCCAGCGTCTGACTCAAGGCCTGACGCAGGTGGGGATCGTCGTCGATCAACACGACCTGAATGCGATTCTCGATGGTCATGCACTTCGGTCCTCGGACGGTTGCAGGCTCACGCCCGGTGCGCCAGCGCGCAGTTTCAGGGTAATCAGGGCGCCACCTTCCTTGTGGTTGGCGAACGACAGTTCACCACCGAAGGCACGCATCAGGGTTTCGCAAATCGCCAGCCCCAGCCCAAGCCCTTGTGTGCGGGTCTTGGTGGTGTAGAAGGGCTCGCTCGCACGTCCCAGGGCTTCCATGCAAAAGCCGGGACCGTTATCGCGAATGTACAAAGTGACGCCGTCCGCGGTGGATTGGGCACTCAACCAGAGTTTACGCGGCGGCCCTTTTTCGGTCAGCGCATCGAGGGCGTTGGCCAACAGGTTGCCGAGCACCTGACGCAGACGGGTTTCCCCGGCCTCGACCCACAGCGTGGCGGCAGGCAAGTCGCGGATCAATTCGACTTCCATGCTGCGGCGGCGCTTGGCCAGCAACGCCAGCGCGTCATCCAGCGCCGGTTGCAGGGCCACGCTTTCCGGCGCGTGCCGATCACGGCGGGCGAAGGCGCGCAGGTGAGCGATGATCGAGGCCATGCGCCCGGTCAATTCGCTGATCAATTTGAGGTTGCCACGCGCATCGTCAGTGCGTTGATGATCGAGCAGCACTTCGGCGTTTTCCGCATAGCTGCGAATCGCCGCCAGCGGTTGATTGAGTTCGTGGCTGATGCTCGCCGACATCGTGCCGAGTGCCGACAATTTGCCGGCCTGGACCAGATCATCCTGGGCGCGAACCAGTTCCTGCTGGGCATGCTCGCGCTCCAGTACTTCCTGTTTCAATCGGCGGTTGAGGCCTTCGAGATCGCTGGTGCGCTCGGCGACCCGGCCTTCGAGTTCGCGCCGGGCCTTGGCTTCGAAGGCGATCCTTTCAAGGTAATGGCGCCGGCGCTGCATCATCAGCCCGAGCAGCAGCATCACCACCAACAATGTTGCGCCGCCGACGGCGACCACCGTGCGCACGGGGCGATCGATGAGGGTGCGCGGGGCAAGGATGCTGACGTTCCAGCCGGTTTCTGCGATCTGCTGGGTCTGCGTCACCCAGGCATTGGGATTGAGATTCAGCGGCTTCGGATCGCGGGTCGGATACGGTTGGATCGCGGTAATGGCCTGGTTTTCTTCATCGCTCAACGGGCGAGTCGAGCGAAAGCGCCACTCCGGCCGCGACGTGAGAATGACCACGCCGTTGTGGTCGGTCAGCAGCAGTTGTTCCGGGGTTTTGCCCCAGAGGCTTTCGGTGTGGTCCAGGTCGACTTTGACCACCAGCACGCCGATGACTTTTTCGCCCTCGCGTACCGCCGCGGCGAAGAAGTAGCCGCGTTTGGCCGAGGTCGTGCCCAGGCCGAAAAACCGTCCCAGCCGCCCGGCCATGGCTTCGCTGAAATAAGGCCGGAAGGAAAAATTACGCCCGACGAAGCTGTCGTGTTTGTCCCAATTGGACGCCGCCAGTGTCTTGCCACGGGTGTCCATCAGGTACATGACTTCGGCACCCGTTTGGGTGCTGATGTTTTTCAACAAGCGGTTGGCGTTGCCCTGGGTGACGCTATCGTCTGGCGCACCAAGTACGGCGCGCAGCGCCGGCAGGTCGCCGAGGATCTGCGGCAAGACTTCATAACGGTGCAACGTGCCCAGCAGGTTGGCGACGTACAAGTCGAGAGTCTGACGGTTCTGCCCGGCCAATTCGCTGCGGTAATAGCGCTCGGCCAAATGCTCCAGCGGCCACAGCAGCGGCGCCAGGCACAGCGCCAGCAGGGCGAGGCTGCGCCAGCGGGGTCTGCGAGGTAGGGTCGGAGTCATGAGCATCGGGCGCCTGTGGGTACAGGCGCATTATGCCTAGGCTTGATGGCGCAGTCTGCGCGCCTTGGTCAAGTCGTGGTTGCAACGAAGATGCAGACAGGTTTCAGGAAAAGACTTCAGCGTCCTTGAAGAACGCGGCTGCCTGGTCTTTGCCGGACAGTTGTGGTGCTGCCTCCAGTTGCCAATCGATCGCCAGGTCCGGGTCGTCCCAGCGAATGCTGCGCTCGGCGGAGGGGGTGTAGTAGTCAGTGGTTTTGTAGAGGAATTCGGCGAACTCGCTCAGCACCACGAATCCGTGGGCGAAACCTTCCGGGACCCAAAGTTGGCGATGGTTGTCGGCGGACAGACGCACCGCTACCCATTTGCCGAAATGGGGTGAGCTACGACGAATATCCACCGCCACATCCAGCACTTCACCGGCCGTCACGCGGACCAGTTTGCCCTGGGTATTTTGCAGTTGGTAATGCAGGCCGCGCAGTACACCTTTTTGCGAACGGGAATGGTTGTCCTGGACAAACTGTGTGTCCAGCCCCGTCGCTTCTTCGAAGGCCTTGGCATTGAAGCTCTCATAGAAGAAGCCGCGTTCGTCACCAAAAACCTTGGGTTCGATGATCAGAACACCGGGCAGGTCGGTGGTGACTACATTCATGGTGCTTCTCCAGTAATGGGCGTTGATGGGGGACATTCTTGCGCAAAGTGCCGAGTGAGGCGAGTACGACTTGATTTTTCCTGACCCGTTCACTGGTCATGTCGAGTGTCAGGGCCGGTCAGGCGATCAAAAGGGGGTTGCGTATCGCGTCTGGCAGTGGCGATATAAGCGCCTAATAAAATTTCAGGGGTCGTTGTATGCCGCTCGCCACGTTGATTCACCGCGCCAGTTTGCCCAGCCCGCAAGTGTCTGCGCAGCAAGCGTTAGAGCTGCTGGAAGGGCATTACGGACTGAGCGGAACGTTGCAGACCCTGGGCAGCCAGCAGGATCTCAACTTTCGCGTCGACAGCGACCGGGGGCGTTTCGTCCTGAAAATCTGCCGTGGTGAGTATTCGGCGCTGGAACTGCAAGCCCAGCACGCGGGGCTCAAGCATTTACGGGAGCAGTCCGGCGTGAAGGTGCCGCGAGTGATCCCGGCCAAAAATGGTGCTGATCTGCTCACGCTGGATGTCGCGGGTCAATCGGTGCACGTGCGCCTGCTCGACTACATCGAAGGTCAGTCGCTCACCCATCTGGATCACCTGCCGGGTGCCGTGGTGGCGGGTTTCGGTCAACTGTGCGGCGAAATGGACCTGGCCTTGGCGGCGTTCGACCATCCGGGCCTTGAGCGCACGTTGCAGTGGGACGCCCGTCACGCCAACGCATTGATTGGTCATCTGCTGCCGGTGATCAAGGATGACGCGCAACGCCGGTTGATCGCCGAGGCCGCCGAACGCGCCGAGCGTCATCTGCAACCGCTGGTGGACAAGTTGCCGGTGCAGGCCATTCACATGGACATCACGGACGACAACGTGGTCTGGCAGCGCGATGCGCAACGCCAGTGGCAATTGCAGGGCGTGATCGATTTCGGCGACCTGGTCCGCACCTGGCGCATCACCGATCTTTCGGTGACGTGCGCCGCGCTGCTGCACCACGCCAACGGCGACCCGTTCTACATTTTGCCGGCCATCGAGGCCTATCACGCGGTCAATCCTTTGCAGCGTGAAGAGCTGCTGGCGCTCTGGCCACTGATCGTCGCGCGTGCGGCGGTGCTGGTGCTCAGTGGCGAGCAGCAAGTGAGCATTGATCCGGGCAACCAATACAGCCGTGACAACCTGACCCATGAGTGGGAAATTTTCCGCGTGGCCACCTCGGTGCCGCTGGACCTGATGGAAGCGGCGATCCTGGCGTGTGTTGGCCAGAGTCTGCCGAGCATCGGCAGCGAAGGGTTTGCACCGTTGTTGCCAAGCCTGGTGGGGCGCGAGTTTGCGCTGATCGATCTGGGCGTCCTCAGCCCGCATTTCGAGGCGGGCAACTGGGAGCAAGAAGGCATCGATCAGCGACTCCTGACGGAAGCTGCTGCGACCCACGGCCTGGCGGCCAGTCGCTATGGACAATACCGGTTGTCGCGAACCCGGCCAGACACGGCGGACGAGCCGGACACCTGCCCGTTGCACGTCGAATTGCGAGTGCCCCACGGCACGGCAGTCGAATCGCCGTTTGCCGGTGTGGTTCATCAGCCCTCGGCGGGTGTACTGCAACTCGACGGTCCGCAACTGAGCGTACGACTGTGGGGCGTGACCCCGTCGCTGCACGTCGGCGCGGCGCTGGTCAAAGGCCAGGTGCTGGGCTCGGTCAGCGGGCCGTTGATCGTGCAGTTGTGCCGAGGCACGGCGTTCAACGCGCCGCTGTTTTGCACGCCATCGCGTGCCCTGGCCTGGCAAGCCTTGTGCCCGTCGCCAGCGGCATTGCTGGGGCTGGCCTGTGACGCTGAAGAAGAACTGGATTCGCAGACACTGCTGGCACGCCGCAGCGCCAGTTTCGCCCGGACCCAAAAGCACTATTACGTCGATCCGCCGCGCATTGAGCGCGGCTGGCGCAACCACCTCATCGACATGCAGGGCCGCTCCTACCTCGACATGCTCAACAACGTCGCGGTGCTCGGCCATGGTCATCCGCGCATGGCGGCGGTCGCCGGTCGTCAGTGGTCGCTGCTCAACACCAACTCGCGTTTCAATTATGCGGCGGTCGCCGAGTTTTCCGAGCGTTTGCTGAAGTTGGCGCCGGACTCCATGGACCGGGTATTCCTGGTCAACAGCGGCAGCGAGGCCAACGACCTGGCCATTCGCCTGGCGTGGGCCTACAGCGGCGGGCGCGACATGCTCAGCGTGCTGGAGGCCTATCACGGCTGGACGGTAGGCGCCGATGCGGTGTCGACGTCGATTGCCGACAACCCCAAGGCCTTGAGCAGCCGCCCGGACTGGGTGCATCCCGTCGTTGCGCCGAACACGTATCGCGGGGAATTTCGTGGCCCGGACAGCGCGCCGGACTACGTGCGCAGCGTCGAACACAACCTGGCAAAAGTCGCTGCACAAGGACGCAAACTGGCCGGTTTCATTTGTGAACCGGTGTACGGCAATGCCGGCGGAATCTCGTTGCCACCGGGCTATTTGCAGCAGGTCTACGCCAGGGTCCGCGCCCAGGGCGGTGTATGCATCGCCGATGAAGTGCAGGTCGGTTACGGGCGCATGGGCCATTTCTTCTGGGGTTTTGAAGAGCAGGGTGTGGTCCCGGACATCATCACCATGGCCAAAGGCATGGGTAACGGTCAGCCGTTGGGCGCGGTGATCACCCGTCGGGAAATTGCCGAAGCGCTGGAGGCCGAAGGTTATTTCTTCTCGTCGGCGGGCGGCAGTCCGGTCAGTTGCCAGATCGGCATGGCGGTGCTGGATGTGATGGAAGAAGAAAAGCTCTGGGACAACGCTCAGGTGGTGGGCGGGTACTTCAAGGAGCGCCTGGAAGCGCTGATCGATATTCATCCGCTGGTAGGCGCGGTACACGGTTCCGGGTTTTATCTGGGCGTCGAGCTGATCCGCAATCGCGACACGCTGGAACCGGCAACCGAAGAAACCACGGCGCTGTGTGATCGCCTGCGCGAGCTGGGGATTTTCATGCAGCCGACCGGTGATTTCCTTAACGTCCTGAAGATCAAACCGCCGATGGTGACGTCGCGCCAGAGCGTGGATTTCTTCGTCGACATGCTCTCGAAGGTGCTCGCGGAAGGCCTGTAAACCCATAACCCTGTAGGCGTGTTAATTCGATAGATATCGGCTTTTTAGCAAAAAAATATGACAGAAGGTTTGTGGGTGGCTTCTAAAGCCGATATTTATCGGCTATAAAGTCACCGCTGCCTCGCTGTGGACGATCCATGCCCAGCGCTTCCCATTTCTGTCACGGGTCGATGCCACAGTCGACCCCAAGCCTTTGCTCAGGAGCCGATTCATGAGCCGTATCGTTACCGTCGCCGCTACCCAGATGGCCTGTTCCTGGGACCTTGAAGCCAATATCGAAACCGCCGAGAAGCTGGTTCGTGAGGCGGCAGCCAAAGGCGCGCAGATCATCCTGATCCAGGAACTGTTCGAAGCCCCCTACTTCTGCCAGAAGCCAAACGCGGATTACCTGCAACTGGCCACAGCCGTTGAAGACAACGTCGCGATCAAGCACTTCCAGAAAGTCGCCAAAGAGCTGCAAGTGGTGCTGCCGATCAGCTTCTACGAATTGGCCGGTCGTGCGCGCTTCAACAGCATCGCGATCATCGATGCCGACGGCTCCAACCTCGGGATTTATCGTAAAAGCCACATCCCGGACGGCCCCGGTTACCATGAGAAGTACTACTTCAACCCGGGCGATACCGGTTTCAAAGTGTGGAACACCCGTTACGCGAAAATCGGCGTGGGCATCTGCTGGGACCAGTGGTTCCCGGAGTGCGCCCGCAGCATGGCGTTGCAAGGCGCGGAAATACTGTTCTACCCGACCGCCATCGGCAGCGAACCGCACGACAAGACCATCTCGTCCCGTGATCACTGGCAGCGCGTGCAACAGGGCCATGCCGGCGCCAACCTGATGCCGCTGATCGCCAGCAACCGCATCGGCAACGAAGAGCAGGACGGCTACGACATTACCTTCTACGGCTCTTCCTTCATCGCCAACCAGTTCGGCGAAAAAGTTCAGGAGCTCAACAAAACCGAAGAAGGTATTCTTGTGCACACTTTCGACCTCGACGAGCTGGAGCACATTCGCAGCGCGTGGGGTTCGTTCCGTGATCGTCGCCCGAACCTGTACGGCGCACTGAAAACTCTCGACGGTTCCCTGGAGTCCTGATTCTCATGACCACTTTGCACACCACGCCTCGCGCCGACGGCTTTTACATGCCGGCCGAATGGGCGCCACAAACCCAGACCTGGATGATTTGGCCCGAGCGCCCGGACAACTGGCGCCTGGGTGGCAAACCGGCGCAAGCCGCACACGTGGCGGTGGCCAAAGCCATCGCACGTTTCGAACCGGTGACCGTCGCGGTTTCCGCAGGCCAGTACGAAAACGCCCGCGCCCGCCTCGATGTGCCGAATATTCGTGTGGTGGAAATGTCCAGCGATGACGCGTGGGTGCGCGACACCGGTCCGACATTCGTCATCAACAACCGTGGCGAAGTCCGTGGCGTGAACTGGGACTTCAACTCGTGGGGCGGTTTCGACGGTGGCCTGTATTCGCCATGGAACCGTGACTCGCAGGTCGGCGGCAAGATCCTCGAGATCGAGCGCAACCAGCGTTACCGCACCGAGGGCTTTGTGCTCGAAGGCGGTTCGATTCACGTCGATGGCGAAGGCACCCTGATCACCACCGAAGAATGCCTGCTCAACCGCAATCGCAATCCGCACCTTGATCGTGCAGAGATCGAAGCGGTGCTCAGCGCGAATCTGGCTGTGGATAAAATCATCTGGTTGCCGGACGGTTTGTTCAACGACGAAACCGACGGCCATGTGGATAACTTCTGCTGCTACGTGCGCCCGGGTGAAGTATTGCTGGCCTGGACCGATGACCCGCAAGACCCGAACTACCCGCGCTGCCAGGCGGCCATGAAGGTCCTGCAAAGTAGCACCGACGCGAAAGGTCGCCCTTTCACGGTGCACAAGATGCCGATTCCGGGTCCGCTGTATGCGACCGAAGAAGAGTGCGCGGGCGTCGACCCGGTGGACGGCACTCAGGAACGAAATCCGACCGTTCGTCTGGCGGGTTCCTACGTGAACTTCCTGATCGTCAACGGCGGCATCATCGCGCCAAGCTTCGATGACCCGCTGGACGAGCCGGCAAAGGAAATTTTGCAGACCCTGTTCCCGCAACACGAAGTGGTGATGGTGCCAGGCCGGGAACTGTTACTGGGAGGCGGTAACATTCACTGCCTTACTCAACAGCAACCCGCGCCGCACAAGGAGTGAGTGGGGTTGTAACAGCCTGAGTCGATTGCACAATCAGCTGAGCTACGGTTAACCCTCCCCACACCCTGAAAAGCCCGCAGCCCTTATGGACTGCGGGCTTTTTTGTATCCGCTTGTCGACAGCACAGACACATTGGCACAGCTCTTGTATCTGTCACCGCGTGAAACAGGGAGGGGGAGAACTGCGATGTTCTGTCATAAACCTTGGATAAGTTAGCCGCTCACGAACCAGGAGAGAGCGCTGAAATGAACGCCGAAATGAACGTAGTGAGCGAGCGGGCGTTGCATCCCCTGGCAATTAATAGCGAATCGCTCCAGGTCCTTGCGCAGTGGTTCAAGTCCAATGGAACGCGTCAGATCAGTGAACCTGATCCGCGCCGGATGATGATCGAGCGCTACCCCGCTGGCTTGTTCAGCGAAGCGGAACTGGAAGCGTTGTGGGATGTGATGGAAGGATAAGAAGAATAAACAAAGGATTGATAAAGCGCTGCCGGGATGGCGGCGCTTTTTTATGGGCGATGGTTTTTTCAGGCTTACTCCAGGTCAGAGGTCGGCCGGCATTATTCGACCGATCCACGAAACAGACTGAAAGCCATTCCAGCGTTTTTCCGCAACCACCTGAGGATTAGTCTGCCGGCAGTGAATTTTCCTACTTTATTGCCTGAGCCTTTCGATGATCCTTCATTACATTTATGACCCGTTGTGCGGCTGGTGCTATGGCGCCAAACCATTGGTGCAAGCAGCCCAAGGCGTGTTGCCGGTAATCGCCCACGGTGGCGGCATGATGACGGGCGCCAACCGCAAAGCCGTTTCACCACAACTGCGCAATTACGTGATGCCTCACGATCGACGCATTGCCGAATACAGCGGGCAGCCTTTTGGCGAAGCATATTTTGAAGGTCTGCTGCGCGATGAAACGGCGGTGTTCGATTCCGCTCCGCCAATTGCGGCCGTGCTGGCAGCCGAGCAAATTGCCGGGCGTGGGATTGAGTTGTTGGGGCGTTTGCAGACCGCGCATTACGTTGAAGGTCGGCGCATCGCCGATCAATCGGTGCTGCTTGAATTGGCAGCAGAGATCGGCCTGGAACCCCTGGCCTTCGAAACGGCCTTTCACAGTGCCAATACCGAACAGCACATCAAAGACAGTCGCGCCCTGTTGGCCAAGGTCGGCGGACAAGGTTTTCCGACACTGGCGCTTGAGCGAAATGGCCAGTTCACGCTGGTCGATGTCAGCCCTTGGCTCGGCAAGCCCGAGGCGTTTGCGGCCTCGCTGGCTCAGCTCGCTTAGACGTTTTTCGTCTATCTATAGTCAATTCATCAAATTGACACAGCATTGTGGGCGCGACTAGGATCCCGCCCAACGCCTGTGGCTAACCGCCACGACTCACAAAATAATAAAAGGTCCGCCACGATTTTTTCGTGCGCGGACCTTTTTGTTTTGGGGTGAAAAAAGAGTGCGATAGCGCCGTTTCAGCCGTTCGACACAGCGCGTTTCAACCCGAAATAAGGAAAACAAAATGTTGAACAAGCGAATCAGCCTGATCGCTCTGGGGATGTTGAGTGCTACACAGGCCATGGCTAACGACCAGGCCGAGTCCAAGGGTTTTGTTGAAGACAGCAGCCTCAAAGTGCTGTTGCGCAACGCCTACATCAATCGTGATTACAAAGACGGCAACCCGGATAAATCCGAGTGGGGCCAAGCGGCCATCGGCACGTTCTCGTCCGGCTTCACCCAAGGCACCGTGGGTGTCGGAGTCGACGCTTTCGGTCTGTACGCCCTCAATCTGGAGCGCAGCGAAGACCGTAGCGGCGCGCAAGGCATCGATTTCTTCAAAAAGGGCGACAGTGGCCAGCCGGCTGACGACCTGTCCAAGGGTGGCGCCGCGATCAAGTTCCGCCTGTCCAGCACCACGCTGACCTACGGCGACCAGATGCCGGCCCTGCCGGTGTTGAATTACGACAACTCGCGCCTGCTGCCAGAAAGCTACACTGGCACCTTGATCACGTCCAAAGAGATCAAAGGCCTGCAGCTGGACGCCGGTCGTTTCACCGCCGAATCGCGTAAAAGCGCTGAAGGTCGTGATAGCGGTGGCCTGAAGTCGATCAACGTCTTGGGCGGTAGCTACCAGTTCACCGAACAATTCAAAGGCGCGCTGTACGCTT
Organism: Pseudomonas sp. S2_B07; assembly: GCF_054668435.1. Classification (NCBI taxonomy): domain Bacteria; kingdom Pseudomonadati; phylum Pseudomonadota; class Gammaproteobacteria; order Pseudomonadales; family Pseudomonadaceae; genus Pseudomonas; species Pseudomonas sp. S2_B07. Next base: position 3,319,052 of record NZ_CP162769.1, on the reverse strand, counting down.
CCGACGTCGAAGACGTGTTGAAGAAGCAATACGTGAATGCCAACTACATTTTCCCGATCGACAAGGATCAGTCCCTGACCCTGGACTTCAACGGCTACCGCACCAAGCTGGACGATGCCTACGTCCGCGAAAACGGTATCACCGGCGACGACAACAAGATCTGGAGCCTGGCCGCGACCTTCGTCACCGGCCCGCACTCGTTCACCCTCGCGCACCAGCGCAGCACGGGCGACAGCAACCTCGGCTACGCCTACGGCGGCTACCAGAAAGACCAAGGGCGTGTGGGCGACGGTGGCAACACCATCTACCTGGCGAACTCCTACTGGTCCGACTTCAACGCCGAAGACGAACGCAGCTGGCAGTTGGGCTACGGCCTGGACTTCAGCGCGTTCGGCGTTCCGGGTCTGACGTACAACGTTGCGTATGTGCGCGGTGACAACATCACCACGTCCACCAGCGAAGGCGGCACCGAGCGCGAAATCTTCAACCAGTTCAAATACGTCGTGCAAAGCGGCCCGGCCAAAGACCTGAGCGTGAAGCTGCGCAGTTCGGTGCTGCGTGTGTCGCAGAAGTCCAGCGAGTACAACGTCAGCGGTAACGAACTGCGTGTGTTCGTGGATTACCCGATCAACGTCTTCTGATGATCGATTAAGCGTAAAAAAATCGTAAATCCCTCGACTGGCTCGGGGGATTTTTTTGCCTGGTGACGGTTAAAAAGCGCTAAAAACCGCTGTTTTCAGTCGCAAAACGTCAAATTGAAGCAACTTCAAACTCCGTTTCAAGCAACGCTTGATATGCCTGAAATTCTTTCTCATGGACGCAAATCCTGTGCTCTCTAGATTAGGTTGCTAAATGCACGGAGATTTTGAAAATGCTCGTTTTGAACAAAGAAGTGGGCGAATCGCTACGGCGCGACAAATACGTCAACGTCAAAAGTAGTGACTTCAATCTGTTCGGTCACTTCTCCGACTTCATCAGATTGACCAGAAGTTGGGAACACATGGAGCCCGACAGTTACTACGGTCAGGCCGAGGCGGGCAATCGGTACCGACGCTACAGCGATTTCGAATACAACCCGGTGACGCGCGAACTGACGCAGCTGGAGCACCGCGCCTACGTCCAGTCCAAGGCCAACAACGCCTACGTGGGCGGAATGGTCCGGCACTTCCAGGATTTCTCCGATGAAATCATTCATTCGCCGGTGATGCGCAGCCTGATCGACACGGATTTCGAAGTGTACAAAAACGTTCTGCCGCCGGAACTGCACGACGAAATCTGGCAATGCCAGATTCACCAGATCCGGATCGAGATCAAACCAGGCAAGCAACTGGAGATCACCCCGGAAGGTATTCACTGCGACGGTTACCCGTTCAGCGGCGTGCATTTCTGGGGACGCAATAACGTGGAGGGCGCGGAAAGCCGCTTGTACAGTGCCCATGAACAAGAGCATCTGGCGTCGACGACTTACACGGACATTCTCGACACCACTTACTTCCTGGATCGGGACATGCGCCACTACGTCACGCCGGCGCGCAACACCCATTCCCATGCCATGGCCTACCGGCAAATTCTGGCGATTTCCTTCTCGCGGCCCGGGACCGCTTTCGACATTGTTCGCTGAACAGTACAACGCCGCGATCAGCCTCGCCGAGTGCCCTGCACCGGTGATGTTGAGGCGTACGACAGCCAAGGATGCCCAGCGCCTGGAGCGCTTCTTCCGGCAATTCGAAGAGGTGTCTTTCTGCGAATGGCAGGACGCCAAGTGCCTGCGTGGTGTATTGGTGCAGAAGACCACCACCGCGTTCATCGCGCTGGACACCCGCGGCGAAATCGTCGGCGCGGTGCTCGGCGGCATGCTGGGCAGTCGTGGCACGATCAACCATTTGGCGGTGAGCCCGTTGTATCGCAGCCAAGGCGTGGGTCAACGGCTGGTTGAAGCGGCTTCGGCGGACATGAAACGCGTGGGCGTGCTGCGCATGTTCCTGTTTGTCGACGATGCCAACCTCGCCGGGAAACGTTTTTGGAGTGCCCAGGGTTTTTGCGAACCGCGTGGCGAAAGAACATTTGAGAGGGATCTATGAATGAGACGTCCAGCAGCCGGCCGCTGATGGTCGGGCCACAACAACGTTCGCGCACCTTTGCAGAAGCCAGCCCGGTGGTGGCCGGTTATTTCACGGTGTCGTTCGTGTTCGGCCTGATGGCGGTCAATGCCGGGATGCCCGTGTGGTTGCCAGTCGCGATGTGCCTGTTTGTCTACGCCGGTGCTTCGCAGTTCGCCGCGCTGGCACTGATTACCAGTGGCGCGTCGCTGACCACCATTGTCCTCACCACATTTTTGATCAACGCGCGGCACATGCTGATGTCGGTCTACATGGCCAAGGCGTTGCAGGCCATGGGGCTCAGTCGTCTTGAGCGTTGGTGTTATGCGGGTGGTTTGACCGATGAGTCGTTCGCCTTCCACAGCGTCAAACTGGGCAAGGGCGCGCCAGTCAATGTGCGTTACCTGATCGGCTTCAATCTGTATTGCCACACGTCGTGGGTGCTCGGCGGTTTACTCGGGGCGATTTGCGCGCAGTACGCGGCGCACTTGATCAAGTACCAGCTCGACTACGCACTGACGGCGATGATGCTCTACGTGCTGGTGTCGCTGTGCAATACGCGTAACAAACTCATCGCCGCACTGGCCGCTGTCGCCTGCATGGGCGCATTGAGCCTGGCCGGCAGTTCTCCGTTCAACGTATTCATCGCCACCTTTGTGGGCTGCGGGGTGGGTGTATGCCTGACCAAACGTTCCTGATTCTGGTCGTCGTCCTGATGATGGCCGTGACCTTCCTGCCGCGTGCGTTGCCGCTACAAGTGAACACCGACCATTGGCCGCCCTTCGTCGCCCGTGCGCTGGAATACTTGCCGGTGGCGATCGTCGCTGCCATCAGCGTCACGCCGTTGTTGATCAAGGATCAGCACGTGCAGCTCGATCGCCCGGAATTTTATGCCGCGATTCCGACGTTGTTATGTGCGTACTTCAGCAAAAACCTCTTTCTCTCCGTTGCGGTGGGAACGGCTGCGTACATTGCGCTCGGTTCGTTCATGTAGCGGCAGGTCGACCACATCGTGCAATGCCTGGCCCGACAACTCAGGGTTATTGACCGCCAACCGCACTTCGAGGGCATCCTCGAAGCCAGGGAAAATGGTCAAGCCGTTACGTTGGGCCGCATCGCGGGACACCATGCCGAGGCCATCCATTTGCGTGATCAGCGACAGCGTCAGCGTTTCACTGCAGGAGTAGACCATCCGCTTGTTCGACTCGTAATTGCCAAGACCGGCGTCGAGAAAGCGCAGGAAGCTGTGGGAATACGGACAATCGTCAGCCGGACGCACCTGAAACTTGTTGCCGAGCATGACCAGCGGATCATGTTCCTGGCCGCAATGGGCACCGACCACCTGCACCTGAACCTCGGGCAGGATAATGCTCGGTAATCCCGGCTGCTGCGGGCCGATCAACACCGCCAGGTCGAAGTCTTCGTTCTTCAGCTTGCTGAGATTTTCCATCGACTCGGCGTAGCTGAATTCCAGCTGATAGTCGGGAAACACCTCAATCAGGCGTCCGATCATTCGGCGATTGAAGTCAGACGAAAGCGTCGTGTTCAGCGCCACCCTGAGCGTGCGCTGCCCAGGCTCTTTCAACGCCGCGACTTTTTCTTCGAGTTGTCGCGTGGCCACTAACACCTTGTCCATGAAAGGCGTGAGTTCCGTGCCCTGCGTGGTCAGGGTCAACCCCTTGTTGGAGCGACGAAACAACCGAAAACCAAACTGCTCTTCGACCTTGTTCAACTGCGCAGCCAATGCCTGCACCGTTAAACAGGAATGCTCTGCCGCCGCCGACAATGAGCCGGTCTGCACAATGCGCATCAAGTTGCGTAGGGTTCTGCTATCCATTGGGTAATGCCCTCTAAAGTGGGCTGGCTATTGTTGAGTACCTGGCCGTCGGTTGGGCGATACGTGCTGGCTATAATCCTGCACCTGAACCCGCTTGTCCCGAGTTTAGTAGCGAATTGATGCTGGCGTCCGATGGTTGGAGGGTTGCGCAGGATCGCGGGTTTCTGGGGGAGGGTGGGTGATCGGGGTCAAAGAATGCTCGGACCGGGAGGTTTGGGCATTTTTTTTGGGTGGGAACGGGGTTGTCAGTGCGGGTTTCGTGCCGCTGGGACTTCGAAAGGCGGCCGGTCTCGAAACGTTTTTATGCAAAAGTACGGATTTATGATCGTTTTTGAGCACCGAAACTCGTTTTTATGCGTTTAGGGTCAGGGCCGGATCAATCTGACGCGTCTGAAATGTTCATTTTTATGCAAACCCATCAAAAAATAATCGTTTTTATGCAGCAAAACCTGATTTTGATCGTTACTCTCCATTTATAGGCATTTTTGATTTCAGCCGAGCTGTTCAAAGGAGTGTGACCGTGAGCGAGTTTCCCGTAGATCCCATCGGTGCTGCCTGGCTAGCGACGACATTCGGCGTGCTGCCGATGGCGCGGCTACCCGTGTTGAGTCAGGTGGGTAGCCGGCGGTTAACTCAAGTCGAAGACGGGTTTCGTCTTGAGACGTATACGGAGAATATGCGCCCCGATCCGGACCTCTCATCCCATCTGCAATTTCATCTGCGGCATGAAGTCCCGAACCTTGAATTCTTGAGTCGGCTGTTTACCAAGGTGGGTCCGGCACCGGTGCAAGACTGGTTAAATGTTGAGCCCACTGGCCAATATGCACGCCGGGCAGCGTTCCTGTTTGAGTGGCTCACCGGCGAGCAATTGCAAGCGCCCGAGCCCATAGGCGGTAAGTATGTCGACGCCATCAACGCCGATCTGATGGTGGCGGCGTCACCCGAAGAGGCGGTGAAAGTGCCGCGTTGGCGCGTGACTGACAACCTGCCAGGCACGCGCTACTTCTGCCCAGTCGTCGTCAAGACAGCAGCAGTCCAGTCAGCAGCGGACCTCGATGTGCCTCACCTCTTTGGTCAACTGACCGCAGAATTTGGCGAGGCGCTTCTGCTGCGCGCCGCGGCATGGATGACGCTGCGGGAAAGCAAAGCCAGTTTCGCCATTGAAGGGGAGGCGGATCGCTCTACGCGTATCCAGCGATTTGCAGATGTGTTGGCGCGACGAACCGGTCAGGGCGAATTGCCGCTCACCGATGCGGCACTGGCTGAGATGCAGGAAGAGATCCTTGGCGCAGTGACCACCCTGACCCGCCTGGGAATTCGGCAATCGCCGGTGTTTGTTGGAGAGACGGTTCGCTATCAGGAGATCGTCCATTATGTCGCGCCACCGGAAAGTGATCTGGAGCGGATGTTAGAAGGGATTCGCGTCTTTCTGAATCGCACTCAAGGGCAATCCCCGGTCATGCGCAGCGCTGTGGCGGCGTTTGCTTTCGTCTATATCCATCCGCTGGCTGATGGCAACGGCCGGGTCCATCGCTTCCTGATCAACGACATTTTGCGTCGTGATGGAGCCATTCCAGATCCGGTGATTCTTCCGATTTCAGCGGTTATCACCGACGACTCGGCCGAGCGGCGCCTGTATGACAGCGTGCTGGATCAGGTTTCAAAACCGCTCATGCAGGGCATACGAGACCAGGTAACGTTCGCCAGTACTCGCACGCAATACCCTGACGGCGTGGTCTCGAACATTGAATTCACGGGGCAGGAACAGGCACGCCCGGTGTGGCGATATCCAAACCTGGGGCCACACGTCGTGTTCATCTCGAACGTCATCCGCCGCACGATCACCGAACAGATGCGTGAAGAGTCGCGGTATTTACGCAGCCACATAAGGGCCAGGCAGGCGATCAAGGAAATCGTTGAAATGCCGGATCAACAGGCTGACCGACTCCTGCGATCCATTGAGCAGAACGAAGGGAAGCTGAGCAACGTACTGGCAAAGGAAATGCCGGTGCTGACAAGGCCGGACATTTGGGACGCCATTACCGAAGCGGTGGCTCAGTCGATGCGGGGGGAAGAACCGATAGACAGTGGCGTGAGTGATCGATATCACCCGAATCAGCCAGTGGGTAGATGACCAACTTACGCAAAAGCCCCGATTGATTCGGGGCTTTTTCATGCGTGCGATTTGTTTATGGCGCGACGTTACTGGCTCGGTTGTTACACGGCGCGGCTAGCACCTTCACTACGTCATCGATGATCGCCTTACTCATATCCTGCAAATAATGAGACGCCCAGGCATGCCGGTCGGTATCGCGAACCATCGCGGCATCGGATGCGAGAAGCTTGGCGATGTGGAGCAGATCGGAAGCGTGGGAGAGGGCCTGGATCACCGGGACGCCGGCGTTGATGCGGAACAGTGCATCGTTGGCGTGGTAGGAGAAAGGGGTGAGGCCGATGGTTTTGAGGTCTTGAGGGTTGGTCATTGGGCACCTCCGGTGTTTGGGCGGTGGTGGAGGATGACCGGTGGAGCGGTAGCGCAAATTTTGGACGGACCGGTAGCGGGCATTAGCAAAAACTCCTGAATCAAAGTTTGAGCTACCACGTTCGTTCTCAGGCGAATGGGTGGCAGCTGTGCGCGGGCTGAGAAACCGGAGATACAGGAACCCGGCAGACCCGAAGGTCTCCCACGCACAGCCGCCATTACACGGAAATGCAGGCACAAAAAAACGCCAACAATCGTGATTATGGGCGCTTGTGCGCCTGTATCTTACTCGGGTTCTCAGGCCCGGTCGCTGAATTGGCAGCGACGACCTGAAGGTAGCTTGAGAGGGACGACTGCGCAATCGTGGCTAGGTGGTGGCGTGGAGGGCGGTTTAGTGATTTTTATGGCTGAGCAACAGTTAAACGAAGGAACACATCGACGCGCACATGTCGTCACCAGCGACACGTTCTAATAACGTGTCGCAGAAAGTGAAAAAAAGCGACACGTCAAAAGGCGGACTACATCAGAAGCGGCTGAGTCCTACTGCAAAATCGGACACCTGCGATATCTTACTAATTACACCAAGTAACTAATGATGTTCCCGCCCCCACCTTTTTCCCCTCCAGCTAACGCCCTACATTGAGCTCCAACGCCTACCCATTCATTCCGAAGGGCAGGTCACTTGGAGATTCCCTCATGCCTTTTGTCAGCGTTCGCATTACCCGCGATGGCGTTACCTCAGAGCAGAAAGCTCAGGTGATCGCCGAAATCACAGAAACCCTGGAGCGCGTCCTGAAGAAGGATCCGCACCTGACCCACATCGTGATCGAAGAAGTCGACACCGATAACTGGGGCTACGCCGGCATCACCACCACAAAGTATCGAAAGCAACTGGCTGAGGCGGAGGGCAAGTCATGACCGCGTCCGTCTCCATCGACTTCATCTCCGACGTGGTGTGCCCGTGGTGTGCATTGGGTGCGACGGCGCTGGAGCAAGCGATCGAGAACGTGGCCGGTGAGATTTCGGTGGAGCTGACCTACAAGCCTTTCGAACTGAACCCGGACATGCCGGCAGTCGGCGAAAAAGCGGTCGAGCATTTGATGCGCAAATATGGACGCACCGCCGAAGACGTCGCCGCCGGCAAAGCCATGCAAATCGCTCGTGGCGAGGCCATCGGTTTCACCTTCGATCTGGAGAAGCGCACGCACTTCTACAACACGTTTGATGCGCACCGATTGCTGTTGTGGGCGTTGCAGGAAGGGCGGCAGATCGAGCTGAAGAAGATCCTGTTGCGCGCTTACTTCACTGACGGCCAGAACCCTAGCAACCGCGAAACCCTCGCTCGTCTGGCCGGGGAAGCGGGACTGGATGTGGCCGCTGCGCAAGAAGTGTTGGCCTCCGGAGCGTTCGCAAAAGAAGTGCGTGAGCTTGAAGCGTTTTACCGCCAGCACGGCATCAACTCGGTCCCGGCCATGGTGCTGAACGGTCGCCACCTGGTGTCCGGTTCGCAGTCGGTCGAGTACTACGAACAAATGTTGAGACAAATGGCCAAGGCCCCCGCCGAAGCCTGATTACTTACTTACTTATTCAAACCATCATTTATTAGTAGAGGTTCATCATGAGCAATTCGAAAAAAGTCATCGTTATCACTGGCGCATCCCAAGGCCTCGGCGCCGGCATGGTCAAAGCCTTCCGCGATCTGGATTACAAAGTTGTCGCCACTTCGCGTTCGATCAAACCGTCCAGCGATCCGGACATCCTCACCGTGGCGGGCGACATCGGCGACCCGGCGGTTGCGCAGCAAGTGATCCGTGAAGCGATCGCACGTTTTGGCCGCATCGATACGTTGGTCAACAACGCCGGGATCTTTATCGCCAAACCGTTCACCGCATACACCGCTGAAGACTACGCCAATGTGTTGTCGGTGAACCTGAACGGCTTCTTCTACATCACCCAACTCGCGATCAACGAGATGGAAAAACAAGGCAAAGGCCATGTGGTCAACATCACCACCAGTCTGACGGACCACGCGGTTGATGGTGTGCCATCGGTGTTGGCTTCGCTGACTAAAGGTGGCTTGAACGCGGCGACCAAGTCCCTGGCGATTGAGTACGCCAAGCGCGGGATTCGGGTGAATGCGGTTTCGCCAGGCATCATCAAGACGCCGATGCATGGTGAGGAAACGCATGAAGCGCTGGGGAATCTGCACCCGGTTGGGCATATGGGTGAGATCGGTGACATTGCTCAGGCGGTTGTTTATCTGGATAGCGCCAACTTCGTCACTGGCGAAATCCTGCACGTCGATGGCGGTCAGAGCGCCGGTCACTAAGACCTCGTTGACTTGTCCACAGCGCCGTCGATCACTATCGACGGCGTTTTTATTGGAGAACGCAGCATGAACACCCACGCTCACAAGGTTTTCCTGATCACCGGCGTCAGTTCAGGTTTCGGCCTGGCCTTTTCCCAAGCAGCGCTGGCGGCGGGGCACACGGTGGTTGGCACGGTGCGGCGCGAATCCGAGCGCGTCGCGTTCGAAGCGCTGGACGCCTATCGCGCTAAAGCGTTCGTGCTCGACGTCACCGATTTCCCAGCCGTCGAACCGCTGGTGGCTGACATCCTGCGTGAAGTGGGGCAGATCGACGTGCTGGTGAACAACGCCGGCTATGGGCACGAAGGCATTCTCGAGGAATCGCCACTGACTGAAATGCAGCGCCAGTTCGACGTCAACGTGTTTGGCGCGGTGGCAATGATCAAAGCAGTCCTGCCCGGCATGCGTGAACGGCGCAGCGGGCATATCGTCAACATCACCTCCATGGCCGGCTTCATCACCTTGCCGGGCATCGCTTACTACAGCGGCAGCAAATTCGCCCTTGAAGGCATCAGCGAAGCGCTGGCCAAAGAAGTCGAAAGCCTCGGCATCCACGTGACCGCCGTGGCACCTGGCTCATTTCGGACCGAATGGGCGGGGCGCTCGATGATCCGATCCAGTCGCACCGTGAGTGACTACGACGCGGTGTTTGATCCAGTGCGCAAGGCGCGGGAAGAGAAGAGTGGCAAGCAGGCTGGCGATCCGCAAAAGGCTGCGCAGGCGTTGCTGACCTTGGTCGCTGCTGAAAAGCCGCCGGTTCATCTGTTGCTGGGTAAGGATGCGGTGAGGTTGGTGCGTGAAAAGATTACGCGGTTGCAGGGGGAGATTGATGCTTGGGAGCATCTTTCGGTTTCTACGGAGTTTGATTGATGGCCGGTGTATAAAAACCCAGAACCCAGAATCCAGAAACAACAAAGCCCCCGTATTTCTACGAGGGCTTTGTTTTGTGGTGTCGGCAATAGATCTGAAAATCATTTGGGCGCCCCCCTCCTCTCGTAGGAGGCGAGTGATTCCATTCGCTACAGTCAGAAAAGCGCCACATCTTCGTCGTCGGGGACTTCGTCCGTAACAATCACTCGTGCGTGTGCGCTGTGCTCGTCCTCCATGCGCAACCCGAAGTAGCGGGTATCGTTGGCGTCCCAAAATGCCTCTATCTGTGACATGGGTGCATGTTCAAGCAGCACCTCGGCGCTGCGCTCCAAGATGATCGAGTAACGTCGTTCGGTGTTCATTACAAAGCGGCTCGCAACGGCGGAGAGGGTTGTGCATAAGCACTGCTGTCATTATGCCGTCTCACAGCTTTTCGACCGTAACCGCTCATCGTTTCGGGGAGGGATGTAGATGCGCGGTACCAGAATTGGATGCGTCGGTTCGCCATCCTTCAGCGAAAGGGGCGAGCGTAAGACCCACAAACGAAAAAGGCCCACCTTTCGGTGAGCCTTTTTCGATATTGCGTATGGTGCCGGCACCAGGAGTCGAACCCGGGACCTACTGATTACAAGTCAGTTGCTCTACCAACTGAGCTATACCGGCGTGTTGGGCGACGATTATAGCGATTGGGTTGGTTCTGTAAACCCCTGAATTCAGACTATTTTTGCGCAGGCGTCAGGTCAGGCGCGTAGCAGGGTTTTCTTGAGTTTCTGGATGGCTTGCCAGGTGCGGCTGTTTTGCATTGCGCGCAGCTGTGCTTCGGCCTGTTCGGCGCGTTGCAGGGCGGTGGCGAGTTGCTGTTCGGCATCGCCGATGGGGTGGCTGAAGTTGTGGCCTTTGCAGAACTGGAATTCATCCAGGTTGCACGGCGGGATGTCGAAGGCGGGTTTGAGGTTCAGGTGTTCTTCGGCGAGGTAGTAGGTGTTGATGCCGTCGAACAGGATGGAGTGGTAGCCGGCGCCGGTGACGAGGGTTTCCCAGGTCTGGTCGCGGTCCCACGGGGTTTCGATGAGGATGACCCATGGCCGCCACCGGGTGAAGTCCATGCCGCGCAGGACGGTTTCTTCGTGGCCTTCGACGTCGATTTTCAGGAAGTGGATCGGGCGGCCCTGGGCGTGTTCTTCGCAGATGGACGTCAGGGTGCGGGACTGGACGGTTTGGCTGCGCACGTCCATGCCGGCGTCTTTGTGCATTTGCGCCATGGCCGGGTCGACGGTCGAGAGGCCGGTGCCGGCGATGCCATAGAAGGTCAGGCTGTCGGCGCTTTCGCCGGCCACGCATTGCAGGTTGGTGTCTTTGGGACGTTGCTGGCACAGGGCTTCGTAGTAGTTGGGCATCGGTTCGACGTTGATGCCGCTCCAGCCGTGGTCGTAGAACGCTTTGGTGACCGAGTCATGGGTCGGATCGTTGGCGCCGACGTCGATATAGAAGCCGTTCTCGACGGTTTTGAGGGCGCGCCACAGGCGTATGTCTTCGAAGTTCTGTGCGTAGGAAATGAACGTCACGGTCGCATCCTGTCGGTCGAATTTTCTTGTTCGTGGTCGCGCTGACGGCGTCCTTGCGTGTTTGTATAACAAGAGTCGGGAGGCGGTGCAATTTTCCCCGCGTGAGGTCCGGGTTTAGGCGCTTATGTCCTTTGCATTGAATGCTTATGCACAACGGCGGCGGTGGCATTCTGCGCTCACCGGTGATTTTGTGGACCTGTTCTCATTGGTGCGCAAATCCCTGTTTTTCGTGATTTTTTCGTGAGTGTACGAAAAATGAACAGTTGCGTTTCACCTCTGAAACAGCCGTAGATATTGGATCCACGATAATTTCATCAACAGAGTTATCCACAGGCTGTGGCTTTTATGGGCGTTCCGCCAAGAGCAGGACATTACGCGGCGTCAGCGGGGTTTCGCAGAAGGTCCCGAGGCGAACGGTATAACCCTGATCGGCAAGGAAAAGGGCGCGATCGAGGACCAGCCAAAGCTCCAACGGACGTCGGAAAAGTCCGCGCAGCAGCTCCAGATTGCGCACGTGCGCCAAGCGTTGCCATCCAGCAGCTTCGACAGCGGACCAATCTTGCGAACCGACTGTGGATAAGTCTTTCAGTGCGGCCAGATGATGGCAGTACTCGGCGAAGGACTTGTCCAGCCAGGCACTCGGCAGGGAAGGGGTGGGCAGGTATTCATCGACGCCGCGCAATTGCCGTTGCAGCACGTCGAAACCCAGGCGCCGGGCCATGGAGGTGTCGCGTTGACGTCGTACGCGAGCGCCAGCGGTGACGGTTTCGCTCATGGGCAGGGCGAGATCGTCGAGGGACAGCTGTAGGTCAGATCGCAAACCGACCGAGGAAAGCGGCTGATAGGCCGGAAGATTGATCCGGTTATAACAGCACGGCGCGATGGCCAATTGTTTGCACCCCGCCGCGCTGGCGAGCTGGATCAACCGCACATGCAAATCACCGCAGGCGTGCAGCGCCACCGGTGTGTGATCAACAGTCAATAAATTCGCGGTGTCAGGCGCGAGCACATCCTGTTCGACGTGCCGCGCCCGCAATTGATGACGCTGGCTGAGTGCCTGTCCGCTGGCCACCAGGGCCGGGTCGTATTCCAGGCAGGTCAATTGTTGCCCGGTTTGCAGTAAACGCCGACCCAAGTGGCCCTTGCCCGAACACCAATCCAGCCAATGCTTCGGCGCTGCTGCAAAGGACAGGCGACTGGCGAACGCCTCGATTTGTTGCCACTTGCGTCCCGGTACATCGACGTTCAGCCGATGCCCGGCCGCTTGCAGCGAATGCGCCGGTAATTCACCCACAGAACTCAATTCAAGGGACAACGCCGCCAATGAAGCAAACGGCTCCGGCGCATGCAGCAAACAAGGTTGGTTATGAGCGAATTCTGCGTCGTCCAGTGACCGTTCCCGTAGCCAAAGTGCCAATTCCGGGTAGGACGTTTCCCAAGGCAGATGCAGATGAGTAAACGGACGCGGTTTCCACAGCGCTTGATGCTCGATCAGGAAAGCATCCAGCGCGGTGAAGCGGGCGAGCAGGGCCTCGCCCGTCAGCACGCGGGAGGAATCAACGCCCTTGGCAGGCATCGACGCGCAACCAGCGCTCCAGCAGCTTGAAGCCACGAACCAGTACGTAAGCCATCAACAGATAGAACATGCCCGCGGCGAAGAAGATCTCCACCGGCAGGTAGGTCCGGGCAATGATGGTGCGGGCCATGCCGGTCAACTCCAGCAGGGTCACGGTACTGGCCAGGGCGCTGGCCTTGAGCATCAGGATCACTTCGTTGCTGTAGGCCGGCAGGCCGATGCGCGCGGCTCGCGGCAGGATGATGTAGAACAGCGCTTTGGCGCGGGACATGCCCAACGCGCGCGCCGCTTCGATTTCACCCGGCGGAATCGCCTGGATCGCGCCGCGCAGGATCTCGGCGATGTAGGCCGCCGTGTGCAGGGTCATGGTCGCGGTGGCGCACCAGAACGGATCGCGCAGGTACGGCCACATCGGGCTGTTACGAATTGCATCGAACTGAGCCAGGCCGTAATAGACAAGGAACAACTGGACCAGCAACGGCGTGCCACGGAAAAAGAAGATGTAGCCGTAGGGAAATGCCCGCACGTACCAAAGCCGCGACGAACGCGCGATGCCCAACGGAATCGCCAGCAGCAAACCGGCGATCACGGCGATGGCCACCAGTTCCAGAGTCAGCGTTGCGCCTTGGGCCAGTTTCGGCAGCCACTTGATGATGACTTCCCAGTTCATTGGGTGCTCCTCGCGAAGCCGCGCGCGGCACGTCGTTCCATCAAGTGCATGCCGCTCATGGCGAGCACGGTCAGGCCCAGGTACATGAACGCGGCCACCATATAGAAGGTGAACGGTTGCTTGGACACGGTCACGCCAATTTGCGCGTGGCGCATGATTTCTTCCAGGCCGATGACCGATACCAGCGCGGTGTCTTTCATCAGAATCATGAACAGGTTGCCAAGGCCCGGCAGGGCGATGCGCCACATCTGCGGCATGATCAATTTGGTAAAGATGCGGAATTTCGACAGGCCCAACGCCACGCCGGCTTCACGGTGACCTTTGGGAATCGCCAGGATCGCGCCGCGAAACACTTCGGTGGCGTAGGCGCCAAAGCACAGGCCCAGCGCGATCACGCCGGCGGCGAAGGCATTGAGTTCGAGATCGGGATTCCCGAAAAACTCGCCCAGGGCACGCATCAGGTTGACCGTGCCGAAGTAGATCAACAGCACCCAGAGCAATTCCGGGATGCCGCGAACCAGTGTCGAATAAGTGCCGCCAAGCCATTGCAACGGCTTGTACGGGGATGTCTTGGCCAAGGCGCCGAGCAAACCGAGCACCAGCCCCAGACACAAGGCCGAGAGTGCCAGTTTCACAGTCATCAGCGCGCCAGCGGCGAGCGCCGGGCCGAATCCGTAGAGATCGATAGTCATGGGTTTCTTTTCAAATCGCGGCAGGCAATGCCATGGACTGGCGCCGTTAGCGAACGGCGCCGGTCCGGCAGGTCAGAATCAATAGATGCTGAACGGGAAGTACTTGTCGTTGATTTTCTTGTAGGTGCCGTCTTCGACGATTTCCTTCAGGGCGAGGTTCAGCTTCGCGAGGATCGGGTCGCCTTTACGTACCGCGATACCGATCTTGTCGCTTTCTTCTACCGGATCACCCTTGAATTCGTAGGACCGGCCGGCGTCGCTTTTCAGCCATTCGTAGTTGACGTACTTGTCCGCCAGGATGCCGTCCAGACGACCGGAGGTCAGGTCCAGGTAAGCGTTTTCCTGGGTGTCGTAGAGTTTGACTTGGACGCCGTCCATGTTGTCTTCCATCCAGGTGCCGGCGAGGGTCGCACGTTGTGCGCCGATCACTTTGCCTTGCAGGGAAGCCTTGTCGGTTTTGAACTCTTTGTCTTTAGGTGCGATGAACTGCAGCTTGTTCGAGTAGTACGGGGCGGTGAAGTCGACCGCTTGCTTGCGCTCGTCGGTGATCGACATCGAGGAGATCAGGAAGTCGAACTTCTTGGCGTTCAGGGCCGGGATGATGCCGTCCCAGTCGGAGGTCACCACGGTGCACTCGACTTTCATCTTGGCGCACAGAGCGTCGCCGATTTCCTTGTCGAAGCCGACGACATTGCCACTGGCATCTTTATTGTTGAACGGCGGGTAGGCCGCTTCGATGCCCATCTTCAGGGTTTCGGCCATGGCACCGGCGCTGAACGCCAGGGTGACGGCGGCCGCCAGGAAGACTTTTTTGAAGTTCTGCATGCGGGTAGCTCCGTTAGCGGTTGCTGGACATGAATTGTTTGCAGCGTGCCGAAAGCGGGTTGTCGAACACCTGCTGTGGCGATCCTTGTTCTTCTACCAGGCCCTGGTGGAGGAACACCACTTCGCTGGAGACCTGACGGGCAAAGCCCATTTCATGGGTCACGAGCAGCATGGTACGGCCTTCTTCGGCCAGGGCGCGGATGACATTAAGTACTTCCTGGACCATTTCCGGGTCAAGGGCGGAAGTCGGCTCGTCAAACAGGATCACCTTGGGTTGCATCGCCAACGTGCGGGCGATGGCCGCGCGTTGTTGCTGGCCGCCGGACAATTGCGCCGGGTAGGCATGGCGCTTGTCGGCGATACCGACCTTGGCCAGCAGGGCTTCGGCGACTTCGATGGCTTCGGCTTTGCTTTGACCGAGGACGCGACGCGGCGCTTCGATGATGTTGTCGAGCACGCTCATGTGCGGCCAGAGATTAAAGTTTTGAAACACAAAACCAATCTCGCTGCGCAGGCGGTTGATCTGCTTGCCATCGGCAGCGACCAGTTCGCCATTCTTCGCGGCTTTGAGTTTGAGTTCTTCGCCGGCCACCAGGATCTGGCCCTGGTGCGGGTTTTCCAGCAGGTTGATGCAACGCAGGAACGTGGACTTGCCGGAACCGGAAGAACCCAGGATCGAGATCACGTCGCCGTCGCGGGCGGTCAGCGAGATGCCTTTGAGCACCTCAAGCTGTCCGTAGCGTTTGTGCAAGTTGCGGATTTCAAGCGCGGGCGTGGCCTCAGCCATGTGCGTTCCTCATAGTGTTTCGCTCCTGCTGTTGGCGGCCTTCCTGGCGAGGCGGCCAAGCTAGCATAGCGTTCGAATGGCAGCCAACAGCGCTACGGGCGGTAAACGGACGTGACGTGGCAGGTTGTCGCATCGCTACAGCAGACTGTCGCGCTGCTATCAACCGAACAGCCGTTTGAACCAGATACCCGGCGGGTGTCGCGTAAAAAAGGGCGCGATGTTGCCAGCTTTGGCGGGGGGTTGGAAGCGCTAACCGGCCAAACGTTCCTGATCTGCACTTTTATTGTGCGTCGAGCATTTTCCTGGGGTGTTTCCGGTGCGCGGATTCGTCCTTGAAAGTGAGTCGCAGGGTAACGCCTTGGCAAAGTGCCATTATTTTCAATGGGTTGCGATGACTGTCCGGTCTGGACGAGATCACCGTGATAGACGGTGTTGAAACATTTTGGCGCAATTATTGCGTACAGAATCCAGAACGCCCCGTTGGTTTCTTTTTACGAGAGAGAAATCGAGGCGGGATGCACGCATTCGCTTTTCCTTACAAAGGTAGTTTCAATGAGCAGTACCCCAAGCTCCAATGGCCTCGAACAGGGGCTCAAACCGCGTCATGTGACCATGCTGTCGATTGCCGGGGTAATCGGCGCCGGCTTGTTCGTAGGCTCGGGTCACGCCATCGCCGCCGCAGGCCCGGCCGTGCTGTTGGCTTACGCCGCCGCCGGTATGCTGGTCGTGCTGGTGATGCGCATGCTCGGCGAAATGGCTGTTGCCTCGCCGGACACCGGTTCCTTCTCGACATATGCCGATCGCGCGATCGGTCACTGGGCCGGTTTCACCATCGGCTGGTTGTACTGGTGGTTCTGGGTATTGGTAATCCCGTTGGAAGCCAACGCCGCCGCGACCATCCTGCACGCCTGGTTCCCGAACGTGGCGATCTGGGCGTTCACGCTGATCATCACCTTGCTGCTGACGGTGACTAACCTGTTCAGCGTAAAAAACTACGGTGAGTTCGAATTCTGGTTCGCCCTGATCAAGGTCGTGGCGATCATCGGTTTCATCGCCCTCGGCGTAATGGCGATCTTCGGCTTCTTGCCGAGCAGCCAGGTCAGCGGCGTTTCGCACCTGTTCGACACCCAGGGCTTCCTGCCAAACGGCATGGGCGCGGTACTGGGCGCGATCCTGACCACCATGTTCTCCTTCATGGGCACCGAGATCGTGACCATCGCGGCCGCGGAATCGAAGAACCCGGGCCAGCAAATCTCCAAGGCCACCAATTCGGTGATCTGGCGGATCGGCTTGTTCTACCTCGTATCGATTTTCATCGTGGTAGCCCTGGTGCCATGGAACGACCCGATCCTGGCCAGCGTTGGTTCGTACCAGACTGTGCTGGAGCGCATGGGCATCCCGAATGCCAAGCTGATCGTCGACATCGTGGTGCTGGTTGCTGTGACCAGCTGCCTTAACTCGGCGCTGTACACCGCTTCGCGCATGATGTTTTCCCTGGGCAAGCGCGGTGATGCACCGGCCGTTTCCCAGCGCACCAACAAGAGCGGCACCCCGTACTGGGCCGTCATGCTGTCCACCGGCGCTGCGTTCCTTGCGGTATTCGCCAACTACGTGGCCCCGGCCGCGGTGTTCGAATTCCTGCTGGCCAGCTCCGGCGCCATCGCGTTGCTGGTGTACCTGGTGATCGCCATTTCGCAACTGCGCATGCGCAAACAGCGCATGGCTCGCGGTGAAAAAATCGCCTTCAGCATGTGGCTGTTCCCGGGCCTGACCTACGCGGTGATCATTTTCATCGTGGCGGCCCTGACCATCATGTTGTTCCAGGAAGCGCATCGCGTGGAGATTCTCGCGACCGGCCTGTTGGCGCTATTGGTCGTCGCGGCAGGCGTGCTGGTTGCACGCCGTCGTCACAATGAGAAGCTGAGCGCAGCCTTGGCGCGCTGAGATCTGACTCACGCCAATTGTTGTTGAAGCACCGAAACGACCGCCATCAGAGATGATCGCGGTCGTTTTTTTTGCCTTTCATTCAGATGCTTTATTGGGTAGCAAGCGGATAGACACGATGATGGCTAGATAGTAGCCTTTGCACCGAATGTGTATCCCGCTGTTACGGGATGCGATGGAGTTTCAGGACACGGATTGTTCGACGCCCTCAGCCTTCCCGGCTAAAAGCCTCCCGACCTTTTCTTGCCTGCTCCTTCATCTGCGGTGTGTTCACAGATGCATTTGCGTGTGCCTGCCGTTCAAGCGGTAGATCGGAATCAGCGCTGCATGGAGCTAGCCCGGCCATTCAGCCAACCCATTGGGGCATCAAGGAGACAGGCATGGCGTTTACATCGGTTGTGTTTAAAAACCCGAATACCGGTGCCATGAAAGAAGCGCCAATCGGCTTCTCGTGGACCGTATTTTTCTTTGGCTTTTTCCCGGCCTTGTTCCGTGGTGACTTCAAGTGGGCAGCGATCATGTTCGTCGTGGCCTGCTTCACCTTCAGCCTCAGCAACCTCGTGTTCATGTTCATCTACAACAAGCTGTACGTGAAGGACCTGATCAATGACGGTTACAAGGCTCAGTCCATCGCCAAAGGCGAACTGGGCTATGCCAGTGCCAAGCTTGGCTTTGATATCCCGCGTCTGGAAGGTGTTGCTGCCTGATTGTTGATTTGAAGGCGTGAAAAAAAACGGCCGCTGTCAGTGATGACGAGCGGCCGTTTTTTGTTTGAGTGGCTGTGTCCGGCTCAAGCGGGGTGAACCCAGTCTTCTACACGCAGTCCTGGGACCCGTTCGAACTCGCGCAGGTTGTTTGTTACAACAATGAGCCCGCGTGAACGGGCATGTCCCGAAATCATAGAGTCGTACGGGCCAATGGGTGTGCCCGCCCTTGCCAGCTCTGACCGAATCATTCCTGTGTGCGCGGCCGCGTCATTGTCGAAAGGCAAGACCTCAAGGCGTGCAGCGAAGCTCTCGACCACCGCCAGATTCTTTTCGGGAGCCGCAGATTTTTCGGCACCGTAGATCAACTCCATCAACGTGACTGCACTGATGCACAACTGCCCGTCGTGAAGGTTGAAAGCTTCTCTTACGATTTGCGGTTTGTTTTTGATGGTGAAGATGCAGATGTTGGTATCGAGCATGAACTTGATCATCAGAACGACTCACGCTCCTGTTCGAAGGGTTGGTCGCGGTCAGTCATAAAGTCTGCGCTTACGCTATCTCCATCGAACCAGCTATCCCAAGTTTCGTCCGCTGGGGTGATGATGCGGGCCCTGCCGATGGCAACTACGTTGACTCGTTTTACATCGCTTGGCATGGCTACAGCTTTCGGAAGACGGACAGCCTGGCTTCGATTACTCATGAAAAGGGTGGTCTGTTCCATTTTTGGCCTCCGGCTTTTTTGGGTGTGTTGTGAGTCCAAAGAATAGATTTAAAAAGGGATATGTCAATGGGATATACCGATCCGCTGATGAGAGGTAGCGGGCGGGTCCTTTTGGAATGGTTTCCATAAAAAACGGCCGCTGTCAGTGATGACGAGCGGCCGTTTTTTGTTTCTGCCAAGCGTTTATTCGCTCTTTTCTTCCTGCGCATCCAGCGCCTGACGATAGCTGTCCAGCGCATGACCGAAGTCGGTGATGAACTGCGGCTCGGTCAGCCAGGCCTGAGCGGTTTCCCGGTCCATGCCATCAGCCCACATGCGGTAGTCGAGCAGCATGTCGGCGGCCAGGTGGGTGGCGGCCATGGCTTCGTTGTCAGCGTTTTCCATGTCCAGCAAGTCTGGATGGTCGCTGATGATGCCGGCGAGGTCCGACAGCAGGACCTGAAGCATGTCGCTGCGGCTGGTGGCTTCGGCGTCGTGCATCTTGCTGAACATCGCCAGGGTGTATTCCGGGATCGGCTCGCCGATTTCGTCCAGGTCATCGTCCAGCGCGGCAGGTTTGCGGCCGTGGATGTTGATTTGCTTGGCTTTGGCCTTTGCGCGCTTGGCGCGTTTTTGTTGCTTGTTCAGGGATGCCATGGGAGCTCAGTTTGCTTTCTGTTGGGTTTGCGCGGCGATGCTATCGGACGCCGCGACATAGTCAGCCTGGAAGGCTGGTGATTCGATCCACGCCAGGGCACCGGCCTCGTCGACTTCGGTCGACCATTGGCGGTACTCGATCAGCGCGGCGAGAATGAAGTCCATCGCACCTTCTTCGCCTTCCTGTTCATAGACCAATTCCAGCAGCGGGTCTTCCAGGAACGCCAGGCACATTGCTTGCTGGCTGGTCTTTTCGGCGTCGATCATTTTCTTGAACAGCTCGGTCAGGTCCACCGATTCGAAGTCGATGCGATCGTCGTTCGGGTCCAGCTCGACCGGCGCGGCGGCACGCTGGGTGCGGTTCTGCTTGGCCTTGGCTTTGGCGCGGGAGGCGCGTTTGTTTTGCTTGTTGGCGGAGGCCATGGACGTCGTTCCGTAATTTTTTGAGAGGGCTCAGCTGCGCGGGACTCGCCGCCCGGGTGTGTCGGGGGCCAGTTCGGCGTTTTGCAGCCAGTACAATGCAATGGGCCATAGTGTGGCTTGGTATGCGCTGCGAAAAAAGGCGAAATGTCCGACTTCTTCTTCGCCGATGTCTTGCGGGGTGATTCGCAGATGGGTGCGGGTGCTTTGAGTGAAGTAGCCGAGTAGGCGTTCGATGGCCGAAATCGTACCGTAAGGATCGTCGCTGACGCTGATCGCGAGGATATTTGCGCCGACGCGTTCGAAGGGTAATCGACCGCTTCCGAGATGCAGGCGCCGACCGCTGGGGCGTGTTTCAAAGCGGTCGGTCGGTGTGCTCCAGTCACGAACCACGCCGGCGGGCGTGTCTTCCAGCCAGCCGAGGCGTTTGCCGGGGAAGTAGCCGTGAAACATCGTCATCAACGGCATCACCACGTGCCATTTGCCGAACATCCGCCAGCGATGGGCGGGCGCATAGTCGCGCCAGTAAGCGAATTGCGCGCCGACCGTCACCATCCGTCGAATGACATGCCCGGACGCTCCCAGGCCCGCTGCACAGCCGCCAAAGCTGTGGCCGATGACATCGATGGGCTGGCCGGGGAATTCACGCTCAGCGCGCTTGAGCATCGCCTCAAAGTCCAGCGCACCCCAGTCGGTCCATGAGGCGTCGAGGTTTTTCAGCGAGGCGGGACGAGATTCGCCGATGCCCCGGTAATCGTAGGTAATGACATCGAACCCGTTGGCGAACAGGTAATCGGCAAAACGCGAGTAATGGCGGCAGCGCACCGAGGTGGCGGCGTTGATGATCACGACGGGTCGGGCCGGGTCTTGCGCGGTGTGCCGCCAGGTGAAGCCACCGAGGATGAAGCCGTCTGCGGCGGTCTCCTTGAAGGGGGCGCCGGGTGGGGTGGCAGGCAATGGCCGCTCGATCTGAGCAGGCGCCAGTGCAGGCGTGTCCTTGAAATTCATCGATGACGTACCTTTGCGCGTAGCTGCCAACGATAGACTTCATGACGGTTTCGGACAATCCACCCATTTTTATCGGCGTTTCTTGACCAGCCGATCCTCAAGCAGGACCCGTTCCCGATCCAGCTCCACTCGAAGTTCCTCTTCACTCGGCAGCACCCGTTTGTACTTGCTGGCGAACAGTTGCTCATGGCCCTCCAGTACCGAAAAGCGCTCCCTGACAGTGGACCGATCACGACTCGCCAGCAGACGTTCGTAATACAGCGTGTTGATCTGACGCTCAAGGGCGCGGCTTGACCAGTTCTGGTGGGCTGATTCGTTCATGTACCACTGACGGGCATGGTCGTTGTCGACGCGCAGAAGCCTTCGGTAATGGGTCCAGCTCAATTCGTGACGCAGTGCGTCACAAATCGGGAAGGCTTGATAGAACTGGCGCATGTAGCGGAGGTTGGATGCGTCAAAACCTTTCCCAAACTTGGCGGTTAGGGCTTTGGCCAACGACGCCAACAACTGCTTCCCATACCCGCCCTACGAGCCCCCTCCTGCTCGAACTCAACGATATGCCGCCCGATCTGCCAACAGGTTTGCACTTGCGCCGTATCGACCGCTCGCAACGCTTTCAGGCGTGCCTGGCGGATCAGTTCGCCAAGGTTGTCCACCAATGAGGTGAGTGGCGAATCTTGAGTGTTATCGGGTTTGACGAGGGTCATGAAGTCTTCCGCGGCTGGAGAAGCAGGCGAAAGAGGATGCCAAGCGTGCATGGGGTAGCGATGCAGTACGCCGCTGCCAATCCGGAAGGAAATACCGGATACGTTTTGCAGGACCAAGCCGATGACGGGACGTGTTTGTGGAATACAGGGTGTAGTCCGTTTCGCAGTGAACCCAAGATCGAATCAATCTAAAACCGGAACCGCGTCCAGGAAATCAAAACTCAAGGGAATGAGAGGGTTCTGAGGAGCCCGGGAGTCGTCATCATGAAATACGTCCATGCCTTCATGTTGTCCTTTGTTGCTGTCGGTGTCCTGGCGTTTCCGGCGATGTTGAATGCCGCCAGCCTTGACCCTGTTGATGCTACTGGCGTGCAAGTTCAACGGCAGGAACAAAACGGGATTTCTTACCTCTCCGGCGGTATCGGCGAGGATGAGGCAAAAGCCATCCAGCAAACGACTGGCTACAACCTGCACATGACCTTCTCGGTCGGTCCGCAAGACGAATACATTCCGGACGTGCAGTTGCTGGTTCAGAACGCTAAAGGGCCGGTGCTGACGCTGAGTCAGGCGGGTCCTCTGGTTTATGTCCAATTACCTGCCGGCAAGTACACGGTCGTGGCAACGCGCAACGGTGAAGCGAAACGTGACACGACGGATATCGGCAGTGCTGGCGCGAGGAATCTGGTGTTCCACTGGAACAGTAGCGAATGAGGGAGGCTGCAGATTAGACGGGCAGCCACTAGGGGCTGCCCGCCCATTACCCTGAATCAGGCTTGTGTTGTCGAGCCACGCAGGATCAGTTGCTTGCGTTGCTCTTCAGGCAGGTCGTTGATGCAGTAGTTGATGTAGAAAACATTCAGGAAGAACGTGTAGAACGCGTTCATCCGCAGATCGATTTTGTGTTCGCTGAGGGCGTATTCCGACAGTGCATTCTTGGCTTTGAACGCCCAGACGATGTACAGCGCGTTGGTTGCAATGATCAGAATGCCAGACAGTGCATCGAACAGTACTTCACCCGAATTGGACAAAGCACCGCTCCAGCCAAGGCAGACGGCCAGCCAGATGATGTAGGTGTTATCGACCAGTTTGATTTTGGTGGTTTCGCTGATTTTCTGATTGGTTCTGACCAGCCACAGCAACAGGTACAGCCCAACGGTTGCGGCCGACAGCAAAACCATATTCAAGGTTTTAGTGTTGATCTTGTCTTTGAGTTCATTGATGTCAGACATAACTGTTCCATGTTCAGGATTTCGAGAGGAGAGCGTGCTTGCAAGACTGGCTACACAGGTCCAACAGGGGAGGTCAGTGTTTTGCGGGGAGGGGGTAAAAAGCACGCACTCCATGCGCTGTCTCGATCCTGTATCGACTGATTCGGATGCGGGGGCATCGGCACCAATGTAGGTCGTCTTCCATGTAACGGAAAAATAATAGCACGGAGCCATCATTGGGCTAGAGCAATAAGGAGGGATTTGTTTTTCAGAGGGGAGCGCTGCAGGTTTCAGGCGGTTATCAAATCGCAGGCATAAAAAAACCCTGAATCTTGCGATTCAGGGTTTTCGGTATTTGGTGCCCAGAGACGGAATCGAACCGCCGACACGGGGATTTTCAATCCCCTGCTCTACCGACTGAGCTATCTGGGCAACGGGGCGCATTAAACTGGTTTTTCAGGGGGTCGTCAACAAACTTTTCAAAAAAAATTTAATTATTACCGTCGCTTACGATCCGCCCCCCGAGAAATCGGGATTATTCAGCCGGCGGCACGTAGCCGTCAGCCTTGGCGTATTCCTCGCCGGAGAAGTACTTGTCCATCTCGCCCTGAAGATATTTGCGGTCTTCGGCGTTCATCATGTTCAGGCGTTTTTCGTTGATCAGCAGGGTCTGGTGCTTTTGCCAGTCGGCCCAGGCCTTGGCCGAGACATGGTCAAAAATGTCTTGGCCTTTTGCGCCCGGGAAGGGAGCGCGTTCCAGGGCGGGCAATTCTTCTTTGTACTTGCGGCACATGATGGTGCGGGTCATGACAATTCTCCTGCGTTCAATACGGCGGCCGCGCGTTCGAGCAAGGTTTTGACCGGGGCGGCAAGGCCCAGGCGCGGCGGGGTGGCGAGGTTATACCAGAGCCAGTCGGCCTCGGCCACGTGATGGCCGGCCTCCTGGACATGGACCAGCCAGGGTTCGATGGACAATTGAAAATGGCTGAACGTGTGCACCAGGCTCGGTAGCGCCTGTTGGCTGCCCAGTTCCAGCGAGTGTTGCGCGGCCAGATGGTGCAGGTCGTCGAGGTCATCGAGCTCCGGCAAACTCCAGAGACCGCCCCACAGGCCCGTGGAAGGCCGCCGGTAAAGCAGAACCGCGCCTTCGCCGTTGGCGAGCATCGGCATCAGCGTGCGCTTCTGTGGCACGGTTTTACGCGGTTTGGGGATGGGGTAGCGGGTTTCCAGGCCGAGCATGTGCGCTTCGCAGCCCTTTTCCAGCGGGCAGAGCAGGCAACTCGGTTTGCTGCGCGTACACAGCGTGGCGCCCAGGTCCATCATCGCCTGGGTGTAGGCGTTGACCCGATCATGCGGCGTAAAGCGCTCAGCGTTCGCCCATAGCTGTTTGGCGACCTTCGGCTCCCCCGGGTAACCCTCTTGCGCAGTAAAGCGCGCCAGGACGCGTTTGACGTTGCCATCGAGGATCGGCGCCCGCAGGCCCATGCTCAGGCTGGCGATGGCGCCCGCCGTCGACAGGCCGATGCCGGGCAATTCAACCAGTTTTTCAACGTCGCGGGGAAACTCGCCAGCGTAGTCAGCGACAACAATCTTCGCGGTCTTCTGCAGATTGCGTGCGCGAGTGTAGTAACCCAGGCCGGTCCACAGGTGCAGCACTTCGTCTTCCGGCGCTGCGGCCAGGGCTTCGACCGTCGGCAACGAAGCCATGAAGCGGTCGAAGTAATTCAACACGGTGCTGACCTGGGTTTGCTGCAACATGATTTCCGAGACCCACACCCGATACGGGGTGATGCCTTGTTGCCAGGGCAAATCGTGGCGGCCGTGGCGGTCGTACCAATCCAGCACCGCCGTTGAAAACTGCTCGGCTTTCATCGCTTGAACAGCCCCTTCAATGCGTTTTTCAGTTCGGGACTGACCTTGTCGCCCAGCTTCTCGTCGATTTTTTCGCTGATCTTGTCGCCCGCCATTTTGCTCGCGACCTGACCCATGCGTTCGTTATCCAGACGGCAGGCCTTGGCACCAAGTTCCAGCGGACCCCGGCAACGCAGTGGCCACTCGACACCGACAAACTTGTCGCCGACCTGGCAAGCCGGGTCCGGCATGGCGCTGGTGTCGCCTTCGACGATGATGCCCACGCGGTAATCCATGCCCAGCACGCGCAGGTCGACGTCACCGTCGCCATTCACGGTCATGCCCGGGATGCGTACTTTCAGGTCCGGGTTGCTGGCCACGCCGTTACGGAAGGTCAGGTTGCCCTTGAGTTCCTGGAACGGCGTGTCCTTGCCCCGAGGCTCGCCGCTGAGGGTTTTGCGATTCAGGGTGGCGATGCCTTTGCACAGCTGTTGCTCAAGGTTGGCATTGAGCAGCACGCCGTTGTTGATGACGAAACTGGCGGTGCCGTTGAGGCTGTCGATCAGCGCTTTCTGGCTGTTACCGCTGCCGGTCAGCGCACTGTTGAGCGTCACCAGGCCTTTGACCGGTGGATTCTTGCCCTGGCTTTCGAGGATTTTTTCCACTGGTACTTTGCTGATGCGCGTCTGCATGTTCAGCGCAGGAACCTGCTGGCGCACATCGAGGGTGCCCTTGGCTTCGAAGTTGCCCTCGTACAGATCGCCGCGCAGGTTCTCCAGGGTCAGCAGGCCTCCCTGGCCGGTGGCCTTGAGCGCCGCGTTGTTGATCGGCAGCTTGTCGAGGGTCAACTGGCCAAAGGTCAGGTCGGCGTCCACGTCGAGCTTGCTCAAGCGCTCGACCGGCAGCAGGCGTTCGGTGCTCCAGGCTGTCTTGGTCGGCGACTCCGGCAGCGGTGTGCTGCCCGCGCCGGCCATGGCGTCGGCCTCGGTGCTGGCGACTTCGGCCTGACGCACTTGTGTCGCGCTGTTGGCTTCGGCGGATTTGGGTGGCAGATAGCGGTCGACGTTGAACGTGTCCGCCTTGAGGGCCGCGCGCAGCGATTGCTTGGCGAAGTCTTCGACAGCGATTCGGCCGCTGAAGGTGCTGTCATCGATTTTCAGGTTGATGTTGTCGAACGACACGCTGGTCGGCGTGCCGGCCACACGGCTGACCAGTTCGACTTTGCTCAGGCTGCCTTCGGCCATCGCTGGCAGTTTCTGGCCGATGCTGTCGACAAATTTCGCCAGGTCGAACTGGGCAATCGAAATGCCGCCACTGATCTGTGGGGTCTTGTCGAGGTCGTTGACCTTGAGCTCACCCAGTGCGCGCAGTTGGTTGGCGGAAATCTTGATGCCGGTCCATTCGGCGAC
Organism: Pseudomonas sp. S2_B07; assembly: GCF_054668435.1. NCBI lineage: Bacteria > Pseudomonadati > Pseudomonadota > Gammaproteobacteria > Pseudomonadales > Pseudomonadaceae > Pseudomonas > Pseudomonas sp. S2_B07. The sequence goes on along the minus strand of NZ_CP162769.1, from coordinate 3,292,670 downwards.
GTTCGCCGCCTTATCCAGCAGCAATTGCCCTTGCGCCGCGAAGGTCATGGTCTTGCCCTGCAGCGGATCCCCTGCGACTTCGCCGGACAGTTTCATGTCTTCAAACTTGTAGCGCTGCAAGGCGCGTTCGAAACGCAGCTCGCCATTGAGCTCGGTGCGCACTCGCAGAACCGGTTGGTTGGTGCCCAGGAACGCGGTGAGTTTGACGGGAATATTGGTCGAGTCGTGGACCGGACCGGTGCTGAGCTGAATGCTCTCGGCGCTGAACTGCTTGCCCGTCTGCTCGTCGTTGTACTCAACGCGGGCGTTGTTGACGGTCAGGCTGTCGATGTCCAGACGAACGGGCTGGGCCGGTTTTTCCACTTGAACGGTGGTTTCCGGTGCCGGTTCGCCAGGAGTGGCCGGTGTCGTGGCCGCAGTGGCTGGCGCCGGAACCTTGCCGACGTCCTGCCAGTTGCCATGGCCGTCCTTGTCGCGGGTCAGGCGCAGGTTCAGGCCTTCGACGCGGACATCGCTCATTTGCACTTCGCGGCGCAGCAGCGGCAACACGCGCACCGACAGGCCGAGCATCTGCAAGTCGGCAAACGGCTCTGTCGGTTTGACCAGGGTCGCAACACTGGCGTCGTGCAACTCCAGGCCCAGCCACGGGAACAGGCTCCAGCCGATGTCGCCATTGAGCGTCAGCTCGATGTGGGCCTTGTCGCGGGCAATCTGGCGAATCTCGTCTTTATAGTCGTTGGGATCGAAGAGGTGGGTCAGGGCAAAGCCCAGCGCCACAATGATCAGCAACAGCCCGAGAAGTACCAGACCCAGGATTTTGCCGAACGCTTTCATGGGCGAGTCCTTGTAGTTAGTCAAATTCGAAATTTAGCCGGGGAGTATAGCGCTCCAATGCGGACGACCGGTCAGGCGATCACGCTGGTAACACATCCAGCGGCAGTTTCAGCTTGGCCGCCAGCGCCTGGGCTTCGAGATGCCCGGCGGGAGCCAGCAGGCGCAGGGTGGCGCCCGAATCAGAGGCCAATTTCTGCGCTTCGCTCACCAGCCGCTCGGCGACACCACGGCGTCGGGTAATTTTTCGTACGCAAAGTTGGGACAAGTGCCAAACGTCCTGGTGCCGTTGCAAACGCGCTGCGCCCAGCAGTCGATCATTGAAGCGTCCGGCGATCAGCGAACCGTCCCGCAAACAGCTTTCGATCAGCTGTACATCCCCGGAAAACGGGGCGTACAGCCAGTCCGGAGCGTCGCGGTAAATCTTCTGCAGATCTTGCTGATCCTGATAAGTGACCTCGTTCAGCGGTTCGACAATGATCGGCATGGCGTCTCCTTAAAGAGGTACGAGAACAGATGACTTACAAAAGGTGATATCAGTTTGGTTTTTCTGTCACGTGCAAATGGTAACCTTTGCCCGTTCGTCCGTCCCGCTGCGACCCGATGTCGCACAAAAAGGCACTTCACTCAACAAAACGGTCATGCGTGCGCATAAAGGCCGGGGGTGAGGAGTGGCTGGCGAACCCTACTAATAATTGGGGGATACACAATGACTACAAGCCTCGCGGCGGACGGCCTCTACGCCGGCCAGCCTGCGTTCCTGTCCAAGGAACGCATCATCGCCAAGCCCGGTTTCAACCGCTGGCTGGTACCACCGGCCGCGTTGGCCATCCACCTTTGCATCGGCATGGCCTACGGCTTTTCGGTGTTCTGGTTGCCACTGTCCAAAGCCTTGGGTGTGACCAAACCGGTGGCTTGTGCGCCGGACATGAGCTTTATCTCGCAAGTATTCTCGTCGCAATGCGACTGGCCGATCTCGATGCTCGGCTGGATCTACACCCTGTTCTTCATCTTCCTCGGCTGCTCGGCAGCGATCTGGGGCGGCTGGCTGGAACACGCCGGGCCGCGCAAGGCGGGCGTTGTATCGGCGCTGTGCTGGTGCGGTGGTCTGCTGATTTCTGCGCTGGGGATCTATACCCACCAGATCTGGCTGATGTGGGTCGGCTCCGGGGTCATTGGCGGTATCGGCCTGGGGTTGGGCTATATCTCACCAGTGTCGACGTTGATCAAGTGGTTCCCGGACAAGCGTGGCATGGCGACCGGCATGGCGATCATGGGGTTCGGTGGTGGCGCGATGGTCGGTGCTCCGCTGGCCGCAGCCCTGATGGGCCATTTCGCTTCGGCAGAAAGCGTGGGCGTGTGGCAAAGCTTCCTGGTGATGGCCGCGATCTACTTCGTGTTCATGATCGGTGGCGCACTGTCCTACCGCGTTCCGCCAACCGGCTGGAAGCCTGAGGGCTGGACCGCTCCGGCGAAAAAAGCCTCGAATGCGATGATCACTCACCGTCACGTTCACGTGAATGTGGCGTGGAAAACTCCGCAGTTCCGTCTGGTGTGGCTGGTGCTGTGCCTGAACGTATCCGCCGGCATCGGCATTCTTGGCATGGCGTCGCCGCTGTTGCAGGAAGTGTTCGGCGGTAAATTGATCGGTGTGGACCTGCCATTCGGTCAACTGGACGCCGGGCAATTGGCTTCGATTGCGGCGATTGCTGCCGGTTTCACCGGTTTGCTGAGCCTGTTCAATATCGGTGGCCGGTTCTTCTGGGCCTCGTTCTCGGACTACCTGGGTCGCAAAAACACCTATTTCGTGTTCTTCGCCCTCGGTTTCGCGCTGTACGCGTTGATCCCGAACCTCGGTCATCTGGGCAATGTTGCACTGTTCGTGGCCGCGTTCTGCATCATCCTGTCGATGTACGGCGGTGGTTTTGCGACGGTCCCGGCGTATCTGGCGGATCTGTTCGGTACGCAAATGGTCGGTGCAATCCACGGTCGTCTGCTGACGGCATGGGCCGCGGCGGGCGTGTTGGGTCCGGTGTTGGTGAACTACCTGCGTGAGTATCAGCTGAGCATCGGCGTTGAACGTGCCGCCGCTTACGACATCACCTTGTACATCCTCGCGGGCCTGCTGGTGCTGGGTTTCCTGTGCAACCTGCTGGTGCGTCCAGTGGCCGACAAGTACTTCATGACCGACGCTGAACTGGCTGCCGAACAGGCGCTGGGCCACGACAAGGGCGCTGACAGCAGCACCGTGCTGGAGTGGAAAGCTGCGCCGGGCTCCAAGCCTTTGGCGATTGCTGCATGGCTGGTGGTGGGTATTCCGTTGGCGTGGGGTGTTTGGGTGACCTTGCAGAAAACTGCAGTCCTCTTCCACTAAGTAAACGCAGTCCCCCTGTAGGAGTGAGGCCGGCTTGCCGGCGATAGCGGTCTGACAGTCGACAGAAATGTTGAATGTGAGGGCCCTATCGCCGGCAAGCCGGTCTCACTCCTACAGTTGTTTTGGGGTGTCCAAAATGGCTTGTATGGACATGTCTATCCCCGACAGCACGGGATTCTATCCGTCAGCCATATCACGTCTCGTGTTTCTGTTTCGGCCCCGCGCCCCTATAATGGCTGCCTTTTTCGCCCAATGATTTTGCGGAGCTGGTGATGGCCGAACGTAAGGCGTCAGTCGAGCGCGACACTCTGGAAACCCAGATCAAAGCCTCGATCAACCTGGATGGCACCGGAAAGGCCCGATTTGATATCGGTGTTCCTTTTCTTGAGCACATGCTGGACCAGATCGCCCGTCACGGGCTGATCGACCTGGATATTGTCAGCAAGGGCGACCTGCATATCGACGACCACCACACGGTGGAAGACGTCGGTATCACCCTGGGTCAGGCCTTCGCCAAAGCCATCGGCGACAAGAAAGGCATCCGTCGCTACGGCCACGCCTATGTGCCGCTGGATGAAGCGCTGTCGCGCGTGGTGATCGACTTCTCCGGCCGCCCCGGCCTGCAGATGCACGTGCCGTATACCCGCGCTACCGTCGGTGGTTTCGACGTTGACCTGTTCCAGGAATTCTTCCAGGGCTTCGTCAACCACGCCCTCGTCAGCCTGCACATCGACAACCTGCGTGGCACCAACACCCACCACCAGATCGAAACCGTGTTCAAGGCTTTCGGCCGCGCCCTGCGCATGGCCGTCGAGCTCGATGACCGCATGGCCGGTCAGATGCCATCGACCAAAGGCGTTCTGTAATGCAGACGGTCGCGGTTATCGATTACGGCATGGGCAACCTGCACTCGGTGGCCAAGGCCCTCGAGCACGTCGGTGCCGGCAAGGTCTTGATCACCAGCGATGCCGACGTGATTCGCGAAGCTGACCGGGTGGTGTTTCCCGGCGTCGGCGCGATTCGCGATTGCATGGCGGAAATTCGTCGCTTGGGCTTCGATTCGCTGGTGCGTGAAGTCAGCCAGGACCGCCCGTTCCTCGGCATCTGCGTGGGCATGCAAGCCTTGCTCGACAGCAGTGAAGAGAACGACGGCGTCGACTGCATCGGCCTGTTCCCGGGCGCGGTGAAGTTCTTCGGCAAGGACCTGCATGAAGACGGCGAACACCTGAAAGTCCCGCACATGGGCTGGAACGAAGTGAAACAGAAGGTGAGTCACCCGCTGTGGCACGACATTCCGGACCTGGCGCGTTTCTACTTCGTGCACAGCTACTACATCGCCGCCGGCAATGCACGGCAGGTGGTCGGTGGCGGTCACTACGGTGTCGATTTCGCCGCGGCGCTGGCCGATGGTTCGCGTTTCGCCGTGCAGTTCCACCCGGAGAAGAGCCATACCCATGGCCTGCAATTGCTGCAGAACTTCGCCGCGTGGGATGGTCGCTGGTAAATGGCCGTCAAGAAAACGAAGCCACCGATCCTGACCCTCACTCCTGAACAGGAGAACGAGGCCAACCAGAAGATCAAACGCTTCATGGAGGATCGCTTCGAACTGGACCTGGGTTCGTTCGAAGCGGCCGAAATCCTTGAACTGTTTACCCGTGAAATTGCTCCGCATTATTACAACAGGGCGATTTTCGATGTGCAGACGCACCTCAAAGAGAGGTTCGAAAGCATCGAAAGCGACTTGTGGGCGCTCGAGAAAAACTGATTTCCGAGCGAAGCTGAACACTCGAATTTGAAGGTTTGCCAGATGCTGATTATTCCCGCTATCGATCTCAAAGACGGTGCCTGTGTTCGTCTGCGCCAGGGCCGCATGGAAGATTCCACGGTGTTCTCCGATGACCCGGTGAGCATGGCTGCCAAGTGGGTGGAGGGCGGTTGCCGTCGTCTGCATCTGGTCGACCTGAACGGCGCCTTCGAAGGCCAGCCGGTCAACGGCGAAGTGGTCACCGCGATTGCCAAGCGCTACCCGAACCTGCCGATCCAGATCGGTGGCGGTATCCGTTCCCTGGAAACCATCGAGCACTACGTGAAAGCGGGCGTGAGCTACGTGATCATCGGCACCAAAGCTGTGAAAGATCCGGCTTTCGTGGCTGAAGCCTGCCGTGCGTTCCCGGGCAAAGTGATCGTCGGTCTGGACGCCAAAGACGGTTTCGTCGCCACTGACGGTTGGGCGGAAATCAGCACCATTCAAGTGATCGACCTGGCCAAGCAATTCGAAGCCGATGGCGTGTCCGCGATCGTTTATACCGACATCGCCAAAGACGGCATGATGCAGGGCTGCAACGTACCGTTCACCGCCGCGCTGGCCGCTGCCACGCGCATTCCGGTGATCGCGTCCGGTGGTATTCACAACCTCGGCGATATCAAGTCGCTGCTCGACGCCAAGGCGCCCGGCATCATCGGCGCGATCACCGGCCGGGCGATCTACGAAGGCACCCTCGACGTCGCTGAAGCGCAAGCTTTCTGCGATTCGTACAAAGGCTGAGGACTGACCATGGCGCTGGCCAAACGCATCATCCCTTGCCTGGACGTGGACAACGGCCGGGTCGTCAAAGGTGTGAAGTTCGAGAATATTCGCGACGCCGGTGACCCGGTGGAAATCGCTCGTCGCTATGACGAGCAGGGTGCTGACGAGATTACCTTCCTCGACATCACCGCCAGCGTCGACGGTCGCGATACCACGCTGCATACCGTGGAGCGCATGGCCAGCCAGGTGTTCATCCCGCTGACCGTGGGCGGTGGCGTGCGTACCGTGCAAGACATCCGCAACCTGCTGAATGCCGGTGCGGACAAGGTCTCGATCAACACCGCTGCAGTGTTCAATCCGGAATTTGTGGGCGAGGCGGCGCAACATTTCGGTTCGCAGTGCATCGTGGTTGCCATCGATGCGAAGAAGGTCTCCGGCCCGGGCGAAACCCCGCGCTGGGAAATCTTCACCCACGGTGGCCGCAAGCCTACCGGCCTCGATGCCGTCGAGTGGGCGAAGAAGATGGAAGGCCTGGGTGCCGGTGAAATCCTGCTGACCAGCATGGATCAGGACGGCATGAAAAACGGCTTCGACCTTGGCGTGACTCGCGCTATCAGCGATGCGTTGGGTATTCCGGTGATCGCCTCCGGCGGCGTCGGCAACCTGCAGCATTTGGCCGACGGCATTATCGAAGGTCACGCCAGTGCAGTTCTGGCCGCGAGTATTTTCCACTTCGGCGAATACACCGTGCAGGAAGCCAAGGCCTACATGGCCCATCGCGGCATCGTGATGCGGTGAAGGCCCGTGGCCCGGAGAAGATGTTCCGGGCCTATGTTATGGATTAATCTGGGCGTTGGATGACGCAGCCTTATGAATCCCTGTCACGGGGCTCAGTAAGTCGGTCCTCGGTTCGGAAGCCTGTCCCGATTTGTCATAAGCAATGGAGCAGAGCTTCCCTGGAAGCTCCTCGCTATCAATCCAGAAGTCCATGTCCATGTCGTCGACGTATTTCTCAGGTTGATGACAGTCTGTTGTTGCTGCTGGACCAAATTTGATGGAATAGGTCCTATAGGGCTCTGCTGTTTTCGCCAGTGTCACATTGACGTCGCCCTTGATCGATAAATCGGGTGGCGAGGTTGGCTTGTTCTCCAGAACCTCGACCGGCAGGGACAGCGCATTTTTCAGAAGCCCTGATTCAGGTTCTTGCGCCAAGGAATCAACACCGAGAATGCAAAGAAAATAGAATCCGGGCTCCGTGCCTATCTCGGAATTGATGAAGGTATCAATTGAGCTTACGGCATCGCTGTAGTGATGGGGGCTCTCACAGTCCATTGCCGTGCGGACGCTTTTATGACGGTAAAAAGCAGTACTTATTGAAAATCGATAGTTCCACGTAGGGATGGCAATCGAACCGTTATCCTGCTGTTTGACCCTTTTGTATCTTTCCAGCTTATTCGCGTCCGTGTCGACGGTGAACGCCGGGTAGAGCTGGCAAGACGACGGTGGGTTTTTAGCAATGCGGCCCTGCAAGAAGCACCCGTTGAGAAATGCCGTCGGGTTGCCGTACACATTCCCCGGCACAGCCAGATAGACATTTCCAACAGGTGTGCAGGGGGCATGATCGCGGCATGGAATGATGCTGTCATCAAAGTTCCCCGTTCCTATGACGCCTACGATCTCATTGGAGTATCGATCCAGTAAGGGGCTTCCAGAGCTGCCTCCCCGGATATCCTGACAGCGAGTCATAAACGTGTTTCGCCATACCCATGCACCTTCAACAATCTCCAGAGCGGGTTGTAAGGTGCAGGCGGCCATGCGCAATGTGACGTCCTCAAAGCCTGTAGGGGCGCCCACGATCAACACATCGGTGTCGTTCGCCGGTGTATCCCGGGCCAGTTTCAACGGTTGTATGCCCTCATCGATGAGCTTTTGAAGGCTGACTTCCAGTTCAACGATAGCCAGATCAACGCCTTGCATGCTCCGCCATACCACCGCTTTCAACGGATAAGATTTGAATCCGGGAATGTCGGCGAAGAAATTGAACTGCATGGTTCCGCTTACCGGCTTGTCCGTTACGATGTTTCCGTTGGTCAATTCGATGCAGTGTCCAGCGGTGAGCACGTAAGCGGGAGTCGGTGGGGATGCCAGTTCATCGCGCGTGTCCAGAAGCGTTGCGGTGCATCTGGCACCATTGATTTCCAGGCGTCCGATACCTTGCCAGTGGTCCTGCGAACCATCGATGTTTTTAAGAACCCTGGAAGCAGCGAGATTTTGCAGGTTTTCTCCATAATCTCTGGTATCAGCGAAGCACGGTAGACATAGCGAACACAATGCGCTGATAAAAAGTACGGGGATCGAATTCATTGAATGGTGCCTCTGATTAATTATGTAAAACCGGCCTGTCGCCGGGTATTAGCAATTAATCAGGTGAGGCTGGGTGAAGGGCGGTAACTATCTACCACAGTGACTGTGACACTCATTTTGTTTGCGATGTCGATAAGGCTGTTATTAAAAGGCCAGTAGACAGTGTGGCGAGCTCAAGGCACTCTTGGGTACGCCATGGATTTCGGTAGCCAGACATGCTTAAACGCCTTCTTCTTATCCTCGCCAGCGCTTCTCTATTGCTCATCAATGGGGTGCGCGCCGAAGAAAGTCCCGACACCGACCTGGTGTTGCTGACGGAAAACTTCCCGCCGTACAACATGGCGAAGAACGGCAAAAACTTCGCTCAGGACGAGAACATTAATGGCATCGCCGTGGACATCGTCCGCGAGATGTTCAAACGTGCCGACATCACCTACAGCCTGACCCTGCGTTTCCCCTGGGAGCGCATCTACAAACTCGCGCTGGAAAAACCCGGTTATGGCGTGTTCGTGATGGCGCGTTTGCCCGACCGCGAGAAGCTCTTCAAATGGGTTGGCCCGATTGGTCCGGATGACTGGATCATGCTGGCCAAGGCTGACAGCAAGATCAGCCTTGAAACGCTGGATGACGCGCGCAAATACAAGATTGGCGCGTATAAGGGTGATGCGATTGCCGAGACGCTGGGCAAGCAGGGGTTGAATCCGATCGTTGTGCTGCGCGACCAGGACAACGCGAAGAAGCTGGTCAATGGCCAGATTGATCTGTGGGCCACGGGCGACCCGGCCGGGCGTTATCTGGCGCGGCAGGAAGGCGTGAATGGTCTGAAAACGATACTGCGTTTCAACAGCGCCGAACTGTATCTGGCATTGAACAAAGACGTGCCGGACGAAATGGTCGCCAAGCTTCAGGCCGCGCTGGATCAGCTGCGCAAGGAAGGCAAGGTGGACGAGATCATGGCGCGGTATCTCTAAGACCCAGTGATCAAAATGGGGGAGCGGCGGTGTGACGGATTACCGGTAAACGCCATCCTTGCCATGGGCGGCCGTCGCGCGGTTACCCCGCACGCTGATCATCTGCTTGATATCAATCCACTCAATCCCCTGCGCCTTCAGCTTCGGCAGCTCGCGTTCCAGTACCGCCAGTGTCTGCGGATACGGATGCCCGATCATCACCGCCGAACCCTGCTTGCGCGCCAGGCTGATCGCTGTCTGTAGCTGCGTGAAGATTGCCGCCTCGGTGCGCTCATCATCCAGAAACACATCCCGCGAAACACTCGCCAACCCGATCTTCTGCGCCTCGGCGGCAGCAACGGTTTGCGCGCTGGTACGGCTGTCGACGAAGAACTTGTGCCGTTGCTGCAAGTCCGCCATCAACCAGACCATGGCCGGTTGCTGTGCGGTCATGCGGCTGCCCATGTGATTGTTGATGCCCGCGGTGTAGGGCACGACCTTGAATGCCGCGTCGAGGCGCCTCTCAAGTTCTTCGATGGGCAGATCGGGATGCCAGGCGAACGGCCCCGTGGCCGGGTCCATCGGCATGTGCAGGATGACGATCTTGCCGGCGCGATGGGCTTCGCGGGCGAACTCGGTGGCGTGGGGCGTGTCGGGCATGATCGCCGTGGTCACCGGGCCGGGCAGGGCCAGCACGCGGCGATCCCGGGGCAGGTTCTGCCCCAGGTCATCGATGATCAGGCTGAGATACGCTTTTTGAGGGGCCGTCTCGACGGGGGCTGCGTGAGCAACACCCGTCAGGCAGAGCAATAAACCCAGGATAAACCGCTGGAACATCTCAGCGGCCGGACGTGATGCTCAACCCTTTGAGCAGGCTCAAGGCCTGGGCCAACTGGTAATCATCATCCTGTGGCATGGCCTTGGCTTTGCTGGAACTGGTCGGCTTGTCGGCGCCGCCGTTGCCATTGCCCAAGTGGCCTTGCAGGTCGGCTTCCTTGAAGTACTCGCCGTCCTGCTCGTTGGTGATCTTTGCCTTGCGCACTTCGATGTCCGGAACAATGCCCTGGGCCTGAATCGAGCGGCCGTTCGGCGTGAAATACAACGCCGTCGTGATCTTCAGCGCGCGATCGTTGTTCAGTGGCAGTACGGTTTGCACCGAGCCCTTGCCGAAACTGGTGGTGCCCATCAGCACAGCGCGTTTCTGATCCTGCAAGGCACCGGCGACAATCTCGGACGCCGAGGCACTGCCGCCGTTGATCAGCACGACCATTGGCACGGCTTCGCTTTCGTCCTTGCCGGTCGCGGAGAAGCGCAGCTCGGAGTTGGCGATACGGCCCTTGGTGTAGACGATCAGGCCCTTCTTGATGAAGTGGTCGACCACTTCCACCGCGGCCTGCAGCACGCCGCCAGGGTTGTTACGCAGGTCGAGGATGATGCCGTTGAGCTTCTTGCCATTTTCCTTGCGCAGCTTGGCGAGGGCCTGGGAGACCTCTTCGCCGGTCTTGACCTGGAATTGCGTGATGCGGATGTAGCCGTACCCGGATTCCAGCAATTGCGACTTCACGCTCTTCACTTGAATGATGGCGCGGGCCAGGGTGACGTCGAACGGCGTGCCGCCATCGCGCACCAGGGTCAGGGTGATTTTCTGGCCGATCTTGCCGCGCATCTTGTCCACGGCTTCGGTCATGCTCTGGCCGCGAGTCGGCTGGCCGTTGATCTTGACGATGAAGTCGCCGGCTTGAATACCTGCCTTGGAGGCGGGGGTGTCATCGATCGGCGAAACCACCTTGATGAAACCGTCTTCGGCGCCGACTTCGATGCCCAGGCCGCCGAATTCACCGCTGGTGCTTTCCTGCAGTTCGGCGAAATCTTCCGGGCCCAGGTAGGCGGAGTGCGGATCGAGGTTGCTGAGCATGCCTTTGATGGCGTTTTCCAGCAGGGTCTTGTCGTCCACCGGCTCGACATAAGCGGCTTTGATCCGGTCCATGACCTCGGCAAAGGTGCGCAATTCTTCCAGCGGCAACGGCGCCTTGGTCGTCGCGGCAGTGCCCGCAGGCGCGACTGCCGGGGCCGGTTGAGCGGCGAACGCCAGAGGCGCGCCGATCACCAGGGCGATCGTCAGGGCCAGCGAGGTAAGGCGGGACAAATGCAGCATGTCTAACGAACTCCTGAAATTAGGTAGCGTGCTTATCCTTGCGCGCGACACCATTGCGCCGGATCACTCGGGTGACCCTGCTGACGAATTGCGAAATACAGCGCTGGTGTGTCCTGCCCGCCGCTGTTACCGACAGTGGAGATGGACTCACCGGCTTTTACCACGTCACCCGCAGACTTGAGCAGCGTCTGGTTGTGACCATAAAGACTCAAAAAACCGTTGCCGTGGTCGAGAATCACCAGCAGCCCGGCGCCACGCAACCAGTCTGCAAACACCACGCGACCACCATGCACGGCATGCACCTGGCTGCCGGCGGAGGCGCTGATCATCACGCCGTCCCACTTGGTGCGGGCATCGTCGCCACGGGATTCGCCGAAGCGTGCCAACAGTCGACCATCAACCGGCCAGGGAAGTTTTCCCCGGGTTGACGCGAAAGGGCCGCCAAAGGTCTCGCCGGAACTTGAAACCAGGGCGCCAGGTGTCGATTTAACCGGTTTGCGTGGGGCGTCGGTGTTCTCTGCGTCTGCAGCCGCCTGGGCCTCACGTAAACGCTTTTTTTCGGCTTCCTGCTGGGCGATCAGCGCTTTTTTCCGCGCTTCTTCTGCCTCACGGGCCTGGCGAGCCAAGGTTTCTTCAATGGTTTTAAGGACTTTAGACAGGTCTGCCTGATCCTGCTCGCGGGATGCCAGTTTCTGGTCGCGCGCCTTTACGTCGTCGTTGAGCTTGGCCAGGACTTGCTGGCGTTCCTTGCGGACTTTATCGAGCTCATCGCGCTGGGTGTCGAGGCTGCTCTTCTGCACCAGCAACTGCGCCTGTTGGGCGTCGATGTCTTTTTCGACATTGGTCAGTTGGCGCAGGGTTTCGTTGAAATTCTTTAGCTGCTCCAGGCGGGCCTGGCTCAGGTAGTCGTAATAGGTGAGGGTGCGGGCGAATTTTTCCGGGTTCTGCTGATTGAGCAGCAGCTTCAGGTATTCCTCACGGCCGTTCTGATAGGCCGCCCGGGCCTGAATGGCGATCAGTCGTTGCTGTTCAGTGCGCGCGCTCTGGAGTTTTTTTCTCTGCATCGAGTCGCTGCAGCTCGGATTCGCTTTTCTTCAGTTCTTTTTGCAGGGCATCGACCTGCTTCTCGAGCTTGCCCATTTCGGTCTCGGTGCCTTTGAGTTCTTTCTGCACACCGGATTTTTCTTCCTGGAGCTTGCCCAGCAGTTTTTTCAGCTCGGCAATGTCCTGACGCGTGGCGTCCAACTGTTGTTGGGTTTGCTCGCGCTCGTCAGCAAAAGCCGGTTGGAGCAGGCAAGTCAGTGCAAGGGCTATCAGGACGCGGAGCATAGAGGCGGGCGACACCAGGGAAAGGGACGGCCTAGTATGCCCGCCAAGCGTGGCAAAAAAAATGCCCAATTGGGACTGTGTGATAACTGGACAAAAAAACACCCCAAAACCAATGTGGGAGCGGCGATGCGACGATTCGACTTGCTCGCTCCCACAGGGTTTCGGTTGTGTTCGAGCGAGCGGGTTACACCAGAATCGATGTCCCGGTCATTTCCGCCGGTTTTTCCAGGCCCATCAGCATCAGCATGGTCGGTGCCACATCCGCCAGTACGCCGCCTGCACGGACCTTGAGGTCACGCTTGCCGACATAGATGAACGGCACCGGCTCGGTAGTGTGCGCGGTGTGCGCCTGACCGGTGGCTTCATCAGCCATCTGCTCGACGTTGCCATGGTCGGCAGTGATCAGCGCTTCGCCACCGACCTTTTCCAGGGCTTCGACGATACGCCCGACGCACCGGTCCAGGCATTCAACCGCTTTCACCGCGGCATCAAACACGCCGCTGTGGCCGACCATGTCGCCGTTGGCGTAGTTGACCACGATCACGTCGTAACGCTGGTGTTCAATGGCATCAACGATGCGATCGGTCACTTCCGGCGCGCTCATCTCGGGCTGCAAATCATAGGTAGCGACTTTCGGCGACGGGATCAGGATGCGTTCTTCGCCCGGGAACGGTTCTTCACGACCGCCGGAGAAGAAGAAGGTCACGTGGGCGTATTTTTCGGTTTCGGCGATGCGCAGTTGCGTCTTGCCGTTTTTCGCCAGGTAATCGCCGAGCACGTTTTCCAGGCTGCCGGCGGCGAAGGCCGATGGCGCGGGAATGCTCGCGGCGTATTGGGTCAGCATGACGAAACCGGCCAGTTTCGGCTGACGGCTGCGTTCGAATTCCTTGAAATCGTCTTCGACGAACACGCGAGTCAGCTCTCGGGCGCGGTCGGCGCGGAAGTTCATGAACACCACGGCATCGCCGTCTTCGACCTTGACCGGCTCGCCGATGGAGGTGGCTTTGACAAACTCGTCGCTCTCGCCACGGGCGTAGGCGGCTTCCAGACCTTCCTGGGCGGTGGCGGCGTTGAACTCGCCTTTGCCGTCGACAATCAGGTTATAGGCCTGGGACACGCGGTCCCAACGGTTGTCGCGGTCCATGGCGAAGTAACGGCCGATGATGCTGGCGATCCGGCCTTTGCCCAGCGCCTGGAAGGTCGCGTCGAGCAGTTCGATGGACGACTGAGCGCTTTTTGGCGGCGTGTCGCGGCCATCAAGGAAGGCGTGCAGGTAGATTTTTTCAGCGCCGCGCTTGAACGCCAGTTCCGCCATGGCGATCAGGTGGTCCTGGTGGCTGTGAACGCCGCCATCGGACAGCAGGCCCATGAAATGCACGGCTTTGCCGGCGGCAACGGCTTTATCCACGGCGGCGCAAATGGTCGGGTTCTCGAAAAACTCGCCATCGCGGATCGATTTGGTCACGCGGGTGAAGTCCTGATACACCACACGGCCGGCGCCGAGGTTCATGTGGCCGACTTCAGAGTTGCCCATCTGGCCGTCCGGCAGGCCGACATCCATGCCGCTGCCGGAGATCAGGCCATTCGGTACGGTGGCCCACAAACGGTCCAGTACGGGCTTCTTCGCGGCAAAGATGGCGTTGGATTCAGGGCTCTCACTGTGACCGAAGCCATCGAGAATAATCAGGACCAAAGGTTTAGGCGTGGTAGTCATGGATTCCACTCGTGGCTGAGGTTAAAAGAGGGCGATTAAAAAGGGAGTGGCAAGTTTAGGACGTGTTGACCCTCAATTGCGAGTCGCGTTTGCCCTGTGAGCGTGCCAGGCAAGGCGCGGGACGTGGGTAAGGGTTGTTTCCTGGCCGAGTCCCGCAACGCAGCATGGCGCGCTCACAGGGCAAACCCGGAGGGTCACGCCCCGTAAAGCGCAATCCGTCGTTATTCGTCGTTCATTTGAAACGCCAAACCTCACTCCTCATGCCTAGTCTTGCGATTTACGGGGCGCGGCGCGACTCGCAATTGAGGGTCAACACGCCCTACAGCCAAGTTCCGGCCACGTCACCGCCGGACGGGGTTTGGCCCACCATAGTGGCTGTGTATACTGGCCGACATTTTAACGCCCTGGAACCTCCTTCGATGGTTGCTCACCTGATTGAATTTGCCACTAACCACTACATTCTTGTCGGTATCTTCGTCGTACTGCTGGCGGCGCTGATTGCCTATCAAATGCAAGGCGGCGGCCGTAGCCTGAGTACCGGTGAATTGACCGGGCTGGTCAACAAGGACGCAGGCGTCGTGATCGACATCCGTTCGAACAAGGACTTCGCCGCCGGTCACATCGTTGGCGCGTTGAACATTCCTCACGACAAACTGACCGCGCGCATCGGCGAACTGGAAAAGCACAAGGCCAAGACCATCATTCTGGTCGACGCCCTGGGCCAGACCGCCGGTACCCATGCCCGCGAACTGATGAAATCCGGCTTCACCGCCGCCAAGCTCTCCGGTGGTATTTCCAGCTGGAAGGGCGACAACCTGCCGTTGGTGAAGTGATATGAGCAACGTCGTCGTCTATTCCAGCGATTACTGCCCCTACTGCTCGCGAGCCAAGTACCTGCTCGAGAACAAAGGCGTGGCCTTCGAAGAGATCAAGGTCGATGGCAAGCCGCAGGTGCGCGCCGCCATGGCTCAGAAAGCCGGACGTACGTCCGTGCCGCAGATCTGGATCGGCAGCACCCACGTGGGTGGTTGTGATGATTTGTTTGCCCTTGAGCGCGCCGGTAAGCTCGACGCCATGCTCAAGGCCTGAATACCTTCCCTATAAGACCCCAAGATCAGAAAGGATCTGAGATGACTGACCAACAGAACACTGCAGCTAGCGAAGAAGAAACCGCACCGCAATTCTCCTTGCAGCGCATCTACGTACGTGACTTGTCCTTTGAAGCCCCGAAAAGCCCGGCGATTTTCCGCCAGCAGTGGGAGCCGAGCGTCGGTCTGGATCTGAACACCCGTCAAAAGGCTCTGGAAGGCGATTTCCACGAAGTCGTGCTGACCTTGTCCGTGACCGTGAAAAACGGTGAAAACGGCGAAGTGGCGTTCATCGCTGAAGTGCAACAGGCCGGGATCTTCCTGATCAAGAACCTGGATGACGCTTCGATGAGCCACACCCTTGGCGCGTTCTGCCCGAACATCCTGTTCCCGTACGCTCGCGAAACCCTGGACAGCCTGGTCACCCGTGGTTCGTTCCCGGCCCTGATGCTGGCACCGGTGAACTTCGACGCGCTGTACGCACAAGAACTGCAACGCATGCAGGCGGCCGGCGAGACTCCGACCGTTCAATAAGCTGCGCTGCTGAAAATTGCGGGCGAGCCCGCTCCCACAGGATTGTGCAAAACCTGTGGGAGCGGGCTTGCCCGCGATTGTTTCTGTCAGGCAAAAATGATGGTCGGATTATTACTTGAACCCGAGTTGACGCCAGCCTTCATAAACGGCGACGGCCACGGTGTTCGACAGGTTCAGGCTGCGACAGCCTTCACGCATCGGCAAACGCAGGCGCTGGTCGCCGGGCAGGGCGTCGAGCACGTCAGCCGGCAGGCCTCGGCTTTCCGGACCGAACAGGAAGGCATCGCCCTCGGCGAAGCTGGCATCGTGGAACGGTCGCGAACCCTTGGTGGTGAAGGCGAACAACCGGGGATGGCCAAGGCTTTCCAGGCAGCTGGCGAGGTCGGCGTGGCGCTGCAGGGTGGCGTATTCGTGGTAGTCGAGGCCGGCCCGGCGCAGGCGCTTGTCATCCATCTCGAAGCCCAGCGGCTCGATCAAATGCAGGTGGCAGCCACTGTTGGCGCACAGCCTGATAACGTTGCCGGTATTCGGCGGAATTTCTGGTTGAAAAAGGATGACGTGAAACATGCACGGCTCCGAAGATAAAGATGACGGGCATTCTACGCCGCCAAAGGACCCCCGTTCGAAACTATTCCCGCGTGTGCTCGGTTCGTTGGCGATTGTCGGGATGATGGTGGGGCTGATGATTGGTCGCCTGACCGCGCCAGACCCGACGGTCTTGCAGCAAGTGGAGGTCACCAGCGACGGCCTGGTTGTGTGGTTCAACAACGAACCCAAAAGCCACGGCGAGTTTGTCGACGGTAGCCTCGCGCTGCTGTTCGAGGCTGAAGGCAAGGCGCAGAAAGGTCAGCTCAGACTCGACGATAAAAACGTCAACTGGCGAGTTCGTTTGAGTGATGGGGGGTTGTTGCTGTCGGTGGTGGCGGCCCGGCCACTGCAAGGCGAGTGGGCCGGAAGCGAGGTCAATGACCGCTGGCGACTGGAGATCCATCTCCGGGAGCAATAAAAGAGGGAATCCCCGGCCTGCCTGTACCAAGGTTCCCAAAACGGAGGGGCTCACGCATTGCGTCGTGAGCCCGGTGTAAAGAAGGAACCCCTGACCTGCCTGTATCAAGGGCCCCAAAACGGGTGGGCTCGTCGCTTGTGCGGTGTGAGCCCGATGTAAAGAGGGGAATCCCCGGCCTGCCTGTACCAAGGTCCCCGAAACCGGGTAGTGAACTGAATCACTGAATGGACTATTGCAGGGGGCGTGCCAGTTTTTAACAAGTTGAAACAGAAAGCCGTGCTGAAACGTCGAAAGCCCCGTATTCAGGGGCTTTCGTGTTTTTTCGACAGGGGTTCGATTGCGAAAAGCGATGGGGTGATGGATCAGCGTTTGTGCGCGATTGCGGTTCACGGTGCATTCAGTCGGTGCACAGAGCTCTAAATGTAGGAGTCAGCCTGCTCGCGATTGGATTTGGCTGTTGATCGTTCCCACGCTCTGCGTGGGAATGCAGCCCGGGGATGCTCCGCGTCCCCAGTTGAAGTGGACGCAGAGCGTCCATTGAGGCGTTCCCACGCGGGAGCGTGGGAACGATCAGGTGAAGGGTTTAGCCCTCATCCCCCTCATCATCATCCCCACCATCCACCTTCATCCCCAGTTCCTTGATCTTGCGCGTCAGGGTATTACGCCCCCAACCCAACAAGACCGCAGCATCGCGGCGGCGGCCGGCGGTGTGTTTGAGGGCGGTCTCGATCATGATCCGTTCGAAAGCCGGCACGGCGGTGTCCAGCAGGCTCGACTGACCACGCGCCAACGCCTGATCGGCCCACTGGCGCAGTGCTTGTTCCCAGTTGGTCACCGGCGCCGAATCCTGTGGCAGGCTCAGCAGTTCAGGCGGCAGGTCGCTGATGTGTACTTCGCGACCCGATGCCATCACCGTGATCCAGCGGCACGTGTTCTCCAGCTGACGGACGTTGCCGCCCCACGGCAAGTTCTTCAGGTATTCCTCGGTTTCGCTTTTCAGCAGCTTCGGCTCGACCGCCAGTTCTTGCGCGGCGCGGCTGAGGAAGTGCTTGGCGAGTGTCGGGATGTCTTCGCGACGGTCCGACAGGCGCGGAATGTGGATGCGGATCACATTGAGGCGGTGGAACAAGTCCTCACGGAACTTCCCGGCGTGCACCAGGGTTTCCAGGTTCTGGTGAGTGGCGGCGATGATTCGCACATCGACCTTCACCGGCACATGACCGCCAACGCGGTAGAACTCGCCGTCGGCCAGTACCCGCAGCAAACGGGTCTGGGTGTCGGCCGGCATGTCGCCGATTTCATCAAGGAACAGCGTGCCGCCATCCGCTTGCTCAAAGCGACCGCGACGCAGGTTGGCCGCGCCGGTGAACGCGCCTTTTTCGTGGCCGAACAGCTCGGATTCCATCAAATCTTTCGGAATTGCCGCCATGTTCAGCGCGATGAACGGCGAGGCCGCCCGTGGGCTGTGGCGGTGCAGGGCGTGAGCCACCAGTTCTTTACCGGTCCCGGATTCGCCGTTGATCAGCACCGTGATGTTGGAGTGGCTCAAGCGCCCGATGGCGCGAAACACTTCCTGCATCGCCGGTGCTTCGCCGATGATTTCCGGAGTACGGGTCAGGGCGACCGGGACTTCCAGGCCTTGCTGTTCCTGAGCGTGCTGATTGGCGCGCTTGACCAGGGAGACGGCTTCATCGACATCGAACGGCTTGGGAAGGTACTCAAACGCGCCGCCCTGATAGGACGCGACAGCGCTGTCCAGATCGGAGTGAGCGGTCATGATGATGACCGGCAACCGTGGGTGCTGTTCGCGAATCCGTGCCAGGAGGTCCAGGCCGCTGGCGCCCGGCATGCGGATGTCGGAGATGATCACGTCCGGTTGCTGGCGCGCCAGGCGGCTCATCACGCCATCGGCGCTGTCGAAGCTTTGCGTGGTCATGCCTTCCTGCTGCAAGGCTTTTTCCAGGACCCAACGGATAGAACGGTCGTCATCGACGATCCACACGGTTTCACTACGGCTCATGTCGATGTGGCTCCTTGTTCCAGTGGCAGAAAGATCGAGAAAGTGGTGTGGCCTGGGTGGCTGTCACATTCGATCAAGCCCTGGTGCTGGCTGATGATGTTCTGGGTAATGGCCAGGCCCAGCCCGGTACCGTCCGGGCGACCGCTGACCATGGGAAAGAAGATGGTTTCCTGAAGTTCCGCAGGAATGCCCGGACCGTTGTCGATGATTTCGATCTTGGTCACCAGGCGATGGCGCACGTGGCCGATGGTGAACTGGCGCATGGCGCGGGTGCGCAGGCTGATGCGGCCCAGGCGCAATTCGTTCTGGCTGCTGATGGCCTGCATCGCGTTGCGCACGATGTTCAGCACCGCCTGAATCATTTGTTCGCGGTCGATCAGCACGTCTGGAATGCTCGGGTCGTAATCGCGCACCAAGGTGATGCAGCCCTGGCTTTCCGCTTCCACCAGATGGCAGACGCGCTCCAGCACTTCGTGGACGTTGCACATGGCCAGCGACGGCAATTTGTTGGAGCCGAGCATGCGGTCGACGAGGTTTCGCAGGCGATCGGCTTCTTCAATGATGACGTTGGTGTAATCGCGCAGGCTTTCTTCTGGCAGTTCGCGGGCGAGCAGTTGCGCCGCGCCGCGAATCCCGCCCAGCGGATTCTTGATCTCGTGGGCGAGCCCGCGGACCAGCATCTTGCTGGTTTCCTGCTTCGACAACTGCGCCTCTTCCTTGGTGATCCGCAGCAGGCGGTCACGGGGATGGACTTCCAGCAACAGCATGGTGGCGCCGTTGGCCAGGATCGGCGTGACCGCGTAATCGACAGTCAGGGTCTGGCCGGTGAGGGCCGTGAGCATCGCTTCGCGTTTGGTGAACGGGTGCGCCTGCTCGACCGCCTGGCGCAGGGAATTCAGCGCCTCGGTGGATTCGGTGAACAACTCACTGATGAACTGCCCATGGCTGCGCTGGCCGCTGATGGCCAGCAGCATTTCCGCCGCCGGGTTCATGTACTCGAGGCGCAATTCGGCGTCGAGCAGGATGGTGGCGGTGGTCAGGTTGTCGAGTAGCAAGCGGTGTAGTGCGTCGCTAATGGTCATCAGGACCTCTTTTGGAGCGGAGCATGCGCGAGAAACAAGCGCTGATGCGGGGAAAATGCAAAAACCAAACCAAGGCTCCGAAAAGAAGCAATTAAGGCCTGAAACGGGCGTTTGACGCTCGTTTGCGTGGCGTTCTGCCAGCTTTCCCGGGTACTTTCGAACCAAAATGGGTTGCGATGTGGGTACGGTGCACCCTATTGCACCAATATAGTGCGCAAACCTGAACGGCGTTAGAACAAACGCAGGAACGGATTTTTTTCTTCTTCCGGTTTGTCTTCGAGGGGGCATTCCGGCCGGTGGCCGTAGTCGGCGAGGGTGCAGGGTTTGACCCGGCGTTGTTGCGCGAGTGAGGTGCTCAGCATGTGGAAGGGCTGATTGGCGGTGCGTTCGACGGTGCGGCCTTGTTCGTCGAGGATTTCCACTGACAGGTTGTGGCTGCCGCGATCGATATTGGTCAGGGGGAAATACAGGACTCAGGCCAGGTTCGGCGGTGGGTTGGCCGTCGAGTAGCAGGCGGTAGCGATGACCCGGTTGCAGGCGGGGTTCGTTGGTGACGCTGACGATAATTTCGCCGGCATTGCTGCGGATTGTCGCGTCAGGTTCTGGCACCAGTATGCGCAACAAGTCGTAGTGAAACAGCGGTTGCTCTTCGGGCGGATTCGCGGCAATCAGCGGCTTCGCAGTCGTGGGCTGGGCAGCCATGCGATTGCTGGTCGGCAGCGGTATGCGTTTGGCGTTGCCGTGCTGCGGCTGGTCGGTGAATGCGCGATTGCCTTGTGCGTCGAGATAAGTGAATACCTCTGCTGTCGCAGGGAAGGCGATCAAGCTGGCGATCAGCAGCCACAGCCTCACGGCTTGTGCACCCGTTGCACGGTGAATGTCACGGTCGGACTTTGCTGAAGGGCATCCTCGCCATCAACCACTTGTACCGCCAGGCTGTGCTCGCCGCGGGCGATGTTCACCAGTTGCAGGATCGGCACATTGCTTGATTGTCCATACGGTTGTCCATCCAGCAGCAATCTCAGCAGGTGCGGCGCTTTCAGGCGCGGTTTGATCAGGACGCTGACGGTGAAAGTGCCATTGTTGGCACGCAGGGCCTCTTCGGTGGGCAGTCCGGTCAGTTGCAGTACCTCATAGGTGCTGCGTGGCTGCTGATGGTTAACGGTATCGGTAGGCGGTGCGGGAAGCGGCGGGTGCTCAATATTATTGAGCGGCGGCAGTTCTACCGGTTGGGCCGTGACGCCATCGGGCGGTTGATTGCTGTAGGCAGTGTTGCCGTCGGCGTCGGTGTATTTGTAGATTTGGGCCATCACGGGAAAAACGAAGGACAGCAGCAAAAGCATTAAAAGTGGCTGCATTCAGACTCCCTGTGAGCAGCAAGGATTTACTCCGACAGTGGAATACCTTCGCTGCCAGCATAGAACACAATCAGCTCTACCGGTTCATCACCGGTGACCCCGCGATGGGCGATATCGACCATTTCCGCCACGGCTTCACCTTGTTTGACGCGTCTGGTCTGGCCGTTGTCCTTGTTCTCGATCATCAGCTCGCCGGAGAGGACATAGCCCGTATTGGGCATGGCGTGGGTGTGCCAAGGCAGTTGGGTGTTGGCGGGTATCTTGAGTCTGAGCACTGTCAGCTCGGGTGTCGCATCCGGGTAGCGAACGTAAGGTGTGTCATCCCACGATCGGCTGCTTTTGAGCAGGACTTCTCGTTCGATTTCCATGGTGGTTGTGGTGCAGCTTTGAAGGGCGAGGGCGCAGAGAGCGACCAGTGATGTCTTTAGCGTAAGGGTTTTCATCGATCCATCCTTTGAGTTCGGGCAGAGGACAGGCTACGAGTCATTAAAAGTGGTTGATGCCGGACGATGCTGCGTGCGCCCGAGGAGATGGCGAATTTCATTGTGGGAAATTGCCCCAACAAAAAAGGCCTCCCGAAGGAGGCCTCTTTTTTGTCACGCTGCGTGTCGCAGCGCTACCGGATCAGCAGCTGTAGTACAGCTCATATTCCAGTGGGTGTACGAAGGTGCGGACCTTGATTTCTTCTTCGCTTTTCAGAGCGATGTAAGCGTCGATGAAGTCATCGGAGAACACGCCGCCTTTGGTCAGGAACGCACGACCTTTGTCCAGCTCTTCCAGGGCTTCTTTCAGGCTGCCGCAAACTTGTGGGATCTCTTTCGCCTCTTCAGGCGGCAGGTCGTACAGGTTTTTGTCAGCAGCATCGCCAGGGTGGATCTTGTTCTGGATGCCGTCCAGGCCAGCCATCAACAGTGCAGCGAAGCCCAGGTACGGGTTGGCTGCTGGATCCGGGAAGCGGGCTTCGATACGGCGAGCGCGAGGGCTGGACACGTAAGGAATACGGATCGAAGCGGAACGGTTGCGAGCCGAGTAGGCCAGCATTACCGGTGCTTCGAAACCTGGGACCAGACGCTTGTAGGAGTTGGTCGACGGGTTGGTAAAGCCGTTCAGTGCCTTACCGTGCTTGATGATACCGCCGATGAAGTACAGGGCGGTGTCGGACAGGCCGGCATAGCCTTCGCCAGCGAAGGTGTTCTTGCCATCTTTGGCGATGGACAGGTGGACGTGCATACCCGAACCGTTGTCGCCGTACAGAGGCTTAGGCATGAAGGTCGCGGTGCGGCCGTATGCATCAGCAACGTTGTGTACGCAGTACTTCAGGGTTTGAACTTCGTCAGCCTTGGCAACCAGGGTGTTGAACTTCACGCCGATTTCGTTCTGGCCAGCAGTCGCCACTTCGTGGTGGTGAACTTCGATGACCAGGCCCATTTCTTCCATGGCGTTGCACATGGAGGTACGGATTTCGTGGTCGTGGTCGAATGGCGGAACAGGGAAGTAGCCGCCTTTGACGCCTGGACGGTGGCCACGGTTGCCGCCTTCCACGTCCTGGTCGGACATCCACGAACCTTGTTCGGAGAAGATTTTGAACATCGAGCCAGAGATGTCGGACTTGAACTTCACTTCGTCGAAGATGAAGAACTCAGGCTCCGGACCCACAAATACGGTGTCACCGATACCGGTCGACTTCAGGTATTCCTCGGCACGCTTGGCGATCGCACGTGGGTCGCGGTCGTAGCCTTGCATGGTCGAAGGCTCGATCACGTCGCAAACCAGGATCAGGGTCGGCTCTTCGGTGAACGGGTCAAGTACGGCAGTGCTGTCGTCCGGCATCAGGATCATGTCGGAGGCTTCGATGCCTTTCCAGCCAGCAATGGAGGAGCCGTCGAACATTTTGCCTTCTTCGAAGAAAGCGTCATCCAGCGCGTCGCGAGCCGGCATGGTCACGTGGTGCTGAGTGCCTTTGGTGTCCGTGAAGCGCAGATCAATCCACTTGACGTCATGATCTTTGATGAGTTGAACCGACTTCGACATAGTGTCCTCCGGGTGGCTTCGGGCTTAGTAGTGGATGCCCTTGGAATGTGGGTGATGCC
Organism: Pseudomonas sp. S2_B07; assembly: GCF_054668435.1. NCBI lineage: Bacteria > Pseudomonadati > Pseudomonadota > Gammaproteobacteria > Pseudomonadales > Pseudomonadaceae > Pseudomonas > Pseudomonas sp. S2_B07. Next base: position 3,269,248 of record NZ_CP162769.1, on the reverse strand, counting down.
GGCGCGAATACTCTGCCAAGGCAACCTGCCTCACAAGGGAGCAAATTGCATGCCAGTGCCCCACCATGGGTTTTTTGCCCCAATTTCACGCTTATAAAGGCACAAAGCGTCTTCAGGTGAAAAATCTCGCCCTACAATGTAGCGTTAAAATCCATAAATGACCTGTTTTGGTGCGCGCAAAACCTTCTGCACATTAACTGGTTAAACCTTGAGCAATTTCCGCTATAATCCGCGCCCCCCTTTTTCGGCTGGCCCAGCGCGCGCTGTTTTCATGAAACTAATCGTAAAAGTCTTCCCCGAGATCACCATCAAGAGCCGCCCGGTACGGATGCGTTTCATCCGCCAATTGGCTAAAAACATCCGCACCGTGCTCCGCGACCTGGACCCGGCCGTGGTGGTGAACGGTGTGTGGGACAATCTCGAGCTGGAAACCCGCGTCAGCGAGCCCAAAGCCCTGAAGGAGATGACCGAGCGCCTGAGCTGCATGCCGGGCATCGCGCATTTCCTGCAGGTCGATGAATACCCGTTGGGCGATTTCGACGACATCGTCGCCAAGTGCAAGCAGCACTTCGGTGAGTCCCTGGCCGGCAAGATCTTCTCGGTGCGCTGCAAGCGTGCCGGCAAGCACGAATTCAGCTCGATGGACGTCGAAAAATACGTCGGCAGCCAACTGCGTCGTCAGTGCGGCGCCGCCGGAATCTCGCTGAAAGAGCCGGAAATCGAAGTTCGCATCGAAATTCGCGACAAACGGTTGTTTGTGATCCACAGCCAGCACAACAGCATCGGCGGTTATCCGCTGGGTGCACTGGAGCAGACGCTTGTGCTGATGTCCGGTGGCTTCGACTCCACCGTGGCGGCGTACCAGATCATGCGTCGTGGCCTGATGAGCCATTTCTGCTTCTTCAATCTGGGCGGAAGGGCCCATGAACTGGGCGTCATGGAAGTCGCGCACTTCATCTGGAAGAAGTACGGAAGCTCCCAACGCGTGTTATTTGTCAGTGTGCCGTTCGAGGAAGTTCTGGGAGAAATTCTCGGGAAAGTCGATAACAGTCATATGGGTGTAGTTTTGAAGCGTATGATGTTGCGCGCTGCTTCCCGTATTGCTGATCGGCTGGACATTGAAGCGCTGGTCACCGGTGAAGCGATTTCCCAGGTGTCGAGCCAGACGTTGCCGAACCTTTCCGTGATCGACTGCGTGACCGACAAGCTGGTCTTGCGTCCGCTGATCGCCAGTCACAAGCAGGACATCATCGACCTGGCCAACGAAATCGGGACTGCCGACTTCGCCAAGCACATGCCGGAATACTGCGGGGTCATCTCGGTGAACCCAAAGACCCACGCCAAGCGTCCGCGCGTGGAGCATGAAGAGAAAGAATTCGACATGGCGGTCCTTGAGCGTGCGCTCGAGAACGCCAAACTGGTCCCGATCGATCGCGTAATCGACGAATTGGGCCAGGACTTGCAGATTGAAGAAGTCAGCGAAGCGCTGGCGGGGCAAATCATCATCGACATCCGTCACCCGGATGCCGCTGAAGATGATCCGCTGGCCCTGGCTGGTATCGAGGTACAAGCGATGCCTTTCTATGCATTGAACGCTCGTTTCAAGGAACTGGACCCTACTCGCCAGTACCTGCTGTATTGCGACAAAGGCGTGATGAGTCGCCTGCATGCCCACCATTTGCTCAGTGAGGGGCATGCCAATGTGCGCGTTTATCGACCGAGCTAAGAGCCCGGGGCTGTATGCCTGTGGCCTGCGTCACCGGCCCCCCGACTCTGCCGTCAAGCTGTAACGGCAAGGCCTGACTCTACTGTTAATCGCTGCCAAGACTTGTCAGCACACCGAATCCTCTGATCGAGATACACAAGTGATCGAAAATCTACGCAACATCGCCATCATTGCTCACGTTGACCATGGTAAAACCACCCTGGTAGACAAACTCTTGCGTCAATCCGGCACCCTGGAGCGCAACGAGCTCAACGACGAGCGCGTGATGGACTCCAACGACCAGGAGAAAGAGCGCGGTATTACCATTCTGGCGAAAAACACCGCCATCAACTGGAACGGCTACCACATCAACATCGTGGACACCCCGGGCCACGCCGACTTCGGCGGCGAAGTTGAACGCGTAATGTCGATGGTTGACTCCGTTCTGCTGCTGGTTGACGCTCAAGACGGCCCTATGCCGCAAACCCGTTTCGTGACCAAGAAGGCTTTCGAAGCCGGCCTGCGTCCAATCGTGGTCATCAACAAGGTTGACCGTCCAGGCGCGCGTCCGGACTGGGTTCTGGACCAGATCTTCGACCTGTTCGACAACCTCGGTGCTACCGAAGAACAGCTGGACTTCAAAGTCGTCTACGCCTCGGCCCTGAACGGCATTGCCGGTCTGGAACACACCGACATGGCTGAAGACATGACCCCGCTGTACCAGTCGATCGTCGACAACGTACCTGCGCCGAAAGTCGACCGCGATGGTCCATTCCAGATGCAAATCTCCGCTCTGGACTACAACAGCTTCCTGGGTGTTATCGGCGTTGGCCGTATCGCTCGTGGCCGCATCAAGCCGAACACTCCGGTTGTCGCTATCGACGCCGACGGCAAGAAGCGTAACGGTCGTATCCTGAAGCTGATGGGTCACCACGGTCTGCACCGTATCGACGTTGACGAAGCAGCTGCCGGCGACATCGTCTGCATCAGCGGCTTCGACCAGCTGTTCATCTCCGACACTCTGTGCGACCCACTGAACGTCGAAGCGATGAAGCCGCTGACCGTTGACGAACCAACCGTTTCCATGACCTTCCAGGTAAACGACTCGCCTTTCTGCGGTAAAGAAGGCAAGTTCGTGACTTCCCGTAACATCAAGGAACGTCTGGACAAAGAACTGCTCTACAACGTTGCCCTGCGCGTTGAAGAAGGCGACACCGCCGACAAGTTCAAAGTCTCCGGCCGTGGTGAGCTGCACCTCTCGGTACTGATCGAAACCATGCGTCGCGAAGGCTTCGAAATGGGTGTTGGTCGTCCGGAAGTGATCATCCGCATGGTTGATGGCGTCAAGCACGAACCGTACGAAAACGTGACCATCGACCTGCCGGAAGAATCGCAAGGTTCGATCATGGAACAGATCGGTATCCGTAAGGGCGACCTGACCAACATGGTTCCGGATGGCAAGGGCCGTGTGCGCCTTGAGTACAACATCCCGGCCCGTGGCCTGATCGGTTTCCGTAACGAGTTCCTGACCCTGACCTCCGGTGCAGGCATCCTGACCTCGATCTTCGACCGTTACGACGTGATGAAGTCCGGCGACATGTCCGGCCGTCAGAACGGCGTGCTGGTGTCGGTTGCTACCGGTAAGGCACTGACTTACTCGCTGGAAACCCTGCAAGCTCGCGGCAAACTGTTCCTGGGTCACGGTGAAGACGTGTACGAAGGTCAAATCGTCGGCATCAACAGCCGCGACAACGACCTGGGCGTCAACCCAACCAAAGGCAAGAAGCTCGACAACATGCGTGCTTCGGGTAAAGACGAAACCATCGCTCTGGTTCCGCCTATCCGCTTCACTCTGGAGCAGGCTCTGGAATTCGTTCAAGAAGACGAATTGTGCGAAGTCACTCCTAAGTCCATCCGTCTTCGTAAGAAGATCCTGGGCGAAAGCGAGCGTACCCGCGCTGCCAAGAAAAGCGGCAACTGAGTTTCGACTTAGTTAACGCTTAAAAAAACGCCCCCGACCGCAAGGTCGGGGGCGTTTTTGTTTGTCTGGGGTTTGTGCGGTAACTGTGGCGAGCGAGCTTGCTCGCGCTGGGCTGCGTAGCGGCCCCAGATTTTTGCAGCTAGCTGATTTTCTGAGTGCTATGCACTCAGGCGGGAGCAAGCTCCCTCGCCACAGTTCACAGGCTGAGGATCAGAATTTTTCGAGGGTACGACGGCTACTGCTGGTCTCGCGCGCCACTTCCTTTGGCTTGTAAGCGCAATACCCCGGCCGTGGCCCGATTTTCGGGTGATTGCGGCAGGTATCCGGGCGCTTTTCATAAATAGTGCACAGACGGCTCTTACGATCCAGGTACAGGCAATCGTTGTTGCTCATGCGCTGGAGGGTGAAGATCTCGGTCTTCTGGCTGTAGCGTTCGACGATTCCTTCCTTCTGCAGGCGCTTGGCGATGTTCTTCGCCGGCTCGCCGCGTTCGAACTCGTCGACGATGCCGATACGGATCAGATCCTTGATCTTGACCTCGACCGGCAGCGTGCAGCAGCTGGACACGCAGGAACCGCACATCGGCGCAGAGTACTTGGCCCAGGTATCGAGGCGATCGATCTCAGCGGCGGCGATCAGGTTGGGCTTCATCATCGGTTGTTACCAGCTACGTGCATCAGGGCGCGCGATCATACCGGGACTGGTGGATTTTTGAACAACCTTTCGCCAGATTTTTTCTGTATCACCCAAAAAGCACCGTTAATCCGGCACGGCCCCTGCATTGATTCAGGCACACGACAAGGTAATGCCGACCTATCTCGCACTATCAGGAAAAACTGCCGAACCAGAGCCCTCACCGTCTGTCAGACCGTCTAGGCTCAACAACTCCACGCTCGCTCGAGGTCCTATCGATGACTCAAGAACCACTTGTTCGCGAAGCAGAGGTGGCCGCATTCCGCGACGCCGTCTTGACCAAACTCACCTATGCGGTGGGTAAAGACCCGGATCACGCCTTCGACCACGACTGGTTCGAAGCCATCGCCCTGGCGGCGCGGGATCACATGGTCGAGCACTGGATGGACCACACCCGGCAGATCTACCGCAAAGGACAGAAACGGGTTTATTACCTCTCCCTCGAATTTCTTATCGGCCGGCTGCTCTACGACAGCCTGAGCAACCTGGGCTTGCTCGACGTCGCCCGCGAAGCGCTGACCGAACTCGGTGTCGACCTCGAACGCATTCGCCTGCTGGAGCCCGACGCGGCGCTGGGCAACGGTGGCCTCGGTCGTCTGGCCGCCTGCTTCATGGAAAGCATGTCGACCCTGGGCATCGCCGGCCACGGCTACGGCATTCGTTATGAACACGGTTTGTTCCGCCAGGCCATCGTCGACGGCTGGCAGCAGGAACAGACCGAACACTGGCTGGACTTCGGCAACCCGTGGGAATTCGAGCGCCCAGAAGTCGTTTACCCGATCGGCTTCGGCGGCGGCGTCGAAACCGTCACCGATGAAAACGGCAAGACCAAGCAAGTCTGGACCCCGGTGGAAACCGTCCGCGCGATTGCTTACGACACGCCGGTGGTCGGCTGGCGCGGGGCGAGCGTCAATACCTTGCGTCTGTGGCGCGCGCGCGCGATGGAAGATTTGCACCTGGAACGCTTCAACGCCGGTGACCACTTGGGTGCCGTGGCCGAAGTCGCCCGGGCCGAAAGTATTTCCCGCGTGCTTTATCCCGCGGACAGCACCGAAGCCGGGCAGGAACTGCGCCTGCGCCAGGAATATTTCTTCGTCGCTGCCTCATTGCAGGATTTGCTGCGCCGTCACCGCAACATGCACACCTCGGTCCTGACCCTGGGCGACCACGCGGCGATCCAGCTCAACGACACGCACCCCTCGATTGCCGTGGCCGAATTGATGCGCCAACTGGTCGATGTCTACGACGTCGCCTGGGATGCAGCATGGCAAGTCACCGTGGACACGCTGTCGTACACCAACCACACGCTGCTGCCGGAAGCGCTGGAAACCTGGCCGGTCGGCTTGATGGAGCGGATGTTGCCGCGGCACATGCAGATCATTTACCTGATCAACGCCCAACACATCGATTCGCTGCGGGCCAAAGGGATTCACGACTTCGACGTGTTGCGCGCGGTGTCGCTGATCGAAGAAGACAATGGCCGCCGTGTGCGCATGGGCAACCTCGCGTTCCTTGGTTCGCACAGCGTCAACGGTGTCTCCGGGCTGCACACGCAGTTAATGCGTAAAACCGTATTCTCCGAACTGCACAAACTCTACCCCGACCGGATCAACAACAAGACCAACGGCATCACCTTCCGCCGCTGGCTGTACCAGGCCAACCCTGAACTGACGTCGATGATGGTCGATGCCCTCGGGCCTGATTTGCTCGATAACCCCGAAGAGCGCTTGCTCGATCTGGAACCGTTCGCCGAGAAATCCGCGTTCCGAAAAGCCTTCGCCGATCAGCGTCTGCACAGTAAAAAAGCCCTGGCGTACCTGATTCACGAGCGGCTGGGCGTGGCGGTCAACCCGGCGGCGATGTTCGACGTGCAGGTCAAACGGATCCACGAGTACAAACGCCAGTTGCTCAACCTGATGCACACCGTAGCGTTGTATCAGGCGATTCGGGCCGAACCGGAAGTCGACTGGGTGCCGCGCGTGAAGATCTTCGCCGGCAAGGCCGCCGCCAGTTATCACCAGGCCAAGCTGATCATCAAATTGACCAACGACATTGCCCGGGTGGTGAATAACGACCCGACCGTGCGCGGTCTGCTCAAAGTGGTGTTCCTGCCCAACTACAACGTCAGCCTGGCGGAGAGCATTATTCCGGCGGCGGATTTGTCGGAGCAGATTTCCACCGCAGGCTTCGAAGCCTCCGGCACCAGCAACATGAAGTTCGGCCTCAACGGTGCATTGACTATTGGCACCCTGGACGGGGCCAACGTCGAAATGTGCGAGCGCATCGGCGCCGAGCACATGTTCATCTTCGGCCTCAGTGCGCAGCAGGTTGAAGCACGCAAACAGAATCATGAGTTCAACGCGACGCCGGATATCGCAGCGTCCCATCGGCTGAGCGACGTGCTGCAAGCGATTCGTGGCGGGGTGTTCTCGCCGGATGATCCGTCCCGTTATACCGGGTTGATCGATTCGCTGGTGGACTACGACCGCTTCCTGGTCTGTGCCGACTTCGACTCTTATTGGGACGCGCAGATGCGCGTTGAAGCCCATTGGCACGACTCCAAGGAATGGTGGCGTTCGGCGGTGTTGAACACCTCGCGGATGGGCTGGTTCTCCTCGGACCGGACTATTCGTGAGTACGCGACGGACATCTGGAAGGCACTGGAGTAACTTTTCGCAATAATTGCGTGCAAGGCCCGACGGTTGTTGGGCCTGGCCGATATACTAAGCACCAGTTTCAGTGAGCGCTGCGCGCTCAATCGCGGGCAAGTCACGCTCCCACAGGTCATCGTCGTTCTTGCGGCTCATGAAAATCCTGTGGGAGCGTGACTTGCCCGCGATGACGTCAGTGCAGACGCCACAAGGCAATGAGCCGCTTAGGGATATCGACCATGCAATGGATTTTCATGCTGATTGGGCTGGTGCTCGGCTGGATACTCGATGAGTCGTTCAGTGATGCGCTGTTGGGCGCGTTGCTCGGCTTGGGTATTGGCCAAGCCATTCACATCGCCCGTTTAGGTTCAAAAGCGGCCAAGCAGCACCTTTTGCTGGAGCAGACGCAAGTTGCGCTGAATGCCGTGCAGCAACGACTGACGTTGCTCGAAGTGTCCGGCGTCAAGGCGTCTGAAACCGGCGAACCGATCGCCAGCGAGTCTGTTGCGCCTCCTGAATTTACGCTCGACGAAATCCCTGCCGACACCCCGGAACTGATCTGGGATCTCCCTGCCGAACTCGAACCGATCACCACTGCGGCGACTGAGTCCAGTCAGCCACTGCCGGCCGATGTCTGGAAACCCGAGCCGGTTGCCCGCGAACCTGCCATCCCGCGCGGCCCTAACTTTATCGATCGCGCCATCAGTGGCGCCCGCGCCTGGCTGTTCGGTGGCAACACTGTGCTGCGGGTCGGTGTGGTGCTGTTGTTCCTCGGTCTGGCCTTTCTGCTGCGCTACGCAACCGAAGGCATGGTGGTGCCGATTGAACTGCGTTACGCCGGGGTTGCGGCGGCAGCATTGGGCCTGCTCGGTCTGGGCTGGTGGCTGCGTCATCGCAACACCCATTACGCATTGATGCTGCAAGGCACCGGCATTGCCGTGCTGTACCTGACGGTGTTCGCCGCCATGCGTTTGCATCCGTTGCTTGATCCCACCGCAGCGCTTGGCTTGCTGGTAGCGGTGACGGTGTTCTCGGCCATTCTGGCGATCACCCAGGACTCCCTGGCGTTGGCCTGCGTCGCCGCGCTGGGCGGTTTTGCCGCGCCGATTCTCACGTCCACTGGCGCCGGCAATCACGTCGCGCTGTTCAGCTACTTTGCGTTGCTCAACGCCGGCATCCTCGCCATCGCCTGGTTCAAGGCCTGGCGATTGCTCAACTTGATTGGCTTCGTCGGCACCTTCGGTATCGGTTTCGCCTGGGGCCTGCGTTCCTACACGCCAGAGTTGCTGTGGAGCACCGAGCCGTTCCTGATCCTGTTTTTCCTGATGTACCTGGCCATCGGCCTGCTGTTCGCCCGGCGCAAGTTACTGGAAATGAGCGATGCGCCCGAGGACGACAGTCGCGAGGCGTTGCTGCGCTGGTCGGCGCGTAAAGGTGATTACGTCGACGGCACGATGCTGTTTGGCCCGCCGTTGGTGGGCTTCGGCTTGCAGTTCGCGCTGGTCCAGCACCTTGAGTTTGCCGCCGCGTTCAGCGCATTGGCGCTGGGCATGATTTACATGGGGCTGGCCCGATTGCTGATGGGCGGCCGCGCGTTGTTGGTGGCAGAAACCTGTCTGGCACTGGGTGTGATTTTCGCCAGTCTGGCGATTCCATTGGGGCTGGATGCGCGCTGGACGTCGGCGGCCTGGGCCGTCGAAGGTGCCGGGATTTTCTGGCTCGGCTTGCGTCAGCAACGCCCGTTGGCCAGGGCCTTTGCCTTGTTGCTGCAACTGGGTTCGGCGCTGGCGTTTCTCAGCGAGCTGCGGATCGGCGAAAGCAGCCTGCTCGACGGCGCACCGTTGGGTGCGTTGATGCTCGGCGTGGCGTTGTTGTTCAGCTTCTACCAATTGCGCCAAGCCTCGCCGGAGCACACGGCGCAATGGGAACGCAAAGGGCTGCCGGTACTGGCTTGCCTCGGCCTGATGTTCCTTTACCTATTGGCGCCGTTGTTTTTCTTCACCCACGGTACGGCGATCAGTTGGGCGCTGGCCGGGCTGGCGACGTTGTTTGTCGGTCTGCGCCTGCAATCGCGCACGTTCCTGTTCACCGCGTTTGCTGTGCAATTGCTCGGTGGCGCGTTGTTCCTGCTGCGTCTGCAAGGGGCTGGCGGTGAATCGGCGGCGGTGTTCAGTGCCGGCTGGAGCGGTTTGCTCAGTGCCTCGCTGATCGGCCTGGCGTTGATCGCCGGCATGCTGCTGGCGGCCCGTGATGACATGGTGCGCAGCGACGTGCGACTGCTGCGCGGTTTGTCGGTGGTGTTGCTGGCCGGCCTGGTGCTGATCAATCTGGCGGTGCTGTTCGTGCTGCCATGGCAGACCGCGAGTGCGGTGTGGGCGGCCAGTGGTTTGTTCATCATCTGGTTGAGCCTGTATCTCAAGCAGCGCGTGAGTTTTGTCTTCGGTTTGCTGTTGCAGGTGATTGGCGGCGCGGCGTTCCTGTTTGCCGGGCCGGACCTGCTCGGACCGTTGGCCAGCGAAGGACTGAAGCCACTGGCGCACAGCGGTTTCTGGACGCCGTTGGTACTGGGCTTGGCGGCGCTGGTCGGGGCCTGGCGATTGCAGCTGGGCAACCATGCTTCGGCGTTCGATGTGTTGAGCTTGCAGCGTTTGTCCGAAGTGCTGCTGGTGTGGGGTGCAGGTTGGTGGGCGCTGGCGTGGGTCAGTGAAGTGCTGCGCTTTGCGCCGGTGAATCTGCAAGCGCCGCTGCTGCTGGCGGTGGCGGCCATTAGTGTGGCGCTGTGGACACTGTTGGCACTGCGCTTGAAATGGTCTTCGCTGGGTTTGCTCTGCACCTTGCTGATACCCGCGGCCGGCGTGGTGTTGCTCGCGGCGTGGCATTCGCGTTATCACCCGGCGGCGAGTTTTGGCTGGTTGGCCTGGGCGGCGGTGTTTGTCGTGCATTTCGTTTCGCTGAAACGACTGGCGCCGATGTTGCGGGTGCGCGCGCTCAGCACCGCGCATGTGCTTGGCTGCTGGTTGTTGATCGGTGTGCTGGCGCTGGAACTGCGTTACGGCTTGCTGTTGTTGTCCGAGCAGTACAACGCCTGGCGCTGGTTGGGCTGGGCGATTCTGCCGAGTCTGTACCTGGTGCTGATGGCGGCGCCGCGCACTTGGCCGTGGCCGGTGTCGGCGTATCCCCGCGAGTACCGACTGTATGCGGCGGCACCGTTGGCGCTGCTGATGCTCGGCTGGTTCTGGCTGGCGAACGTGGTCAGCGACGGCACCGCCGAACCGCTGCCTTATGTGCCGCTGATCAACCCGCTGGAATTGGGCCTGCTATGTGCGCTGTTCGGCGTCTACGTCTGGTCGCGCAGCGCGGTGACGCAGCTGGCGATCCGCAAGGATTACGCCGAACACGCCACGCAATTGATCGCCGGGGTTTCGCTGTTCGTGTTCTTCACTGCCTTGGTGATGCGCACCGCGCACCAATGGGGCGGTGTGCCGTTCGAATTCGATGTCTTGCTGGAATCGATGCTGGTGCAGGCCGGCCTGTCCATCGTCTGGACCCTGATGGCGCTGAGCCTGATGATCGGTGGCCATTTACGCCATCGTCGCGAGGTCTGGCTGATCGGTGCGGCGTTGATTGGCGTGGTGGTGGCCAAGCTGTTCTTTGTGGAATTGAGTAACCGCGGCGGGCTCGCGCGGATCGTGTCGTTTATCGGCGTGGGTGTGCTGCTACTGGTGGTGGGCTATTTCGCGCCGCTGCCGCCCAAGCGTGCCGAGGCTGTGCCGGAATCTGAAAAACCGGCCCCGGAAACCGAAGGAGTGTCGTCTTGAGTCAGAAGCTGAACCTGGGATGGTTGGGTGCCGTTGCGCTGGGTGTGACGTTGTCAGTCAGCGCCCAGGAGCAACCGGCGGATTTCACCACTCAAGTGCCGTTGTCCGTGAGCGGCGAAGGCCCGTGGTATCGCCTCGAATTGCCGTTGAGCGTGCAGTTGAATGCGCGGCAAACCGACCTGAGTGATGTGCGTGTGTTCAACGCCGCCGGTCAGGTTCAGGCGTATGCCCTGGCGCGGGAATCGGCCCAGACCCGCAAAGATCGCACGCTGACCGACGTGAAGTGGTTCCCGCTGTACAACTCGGCGGATTCCACCGAGCGCGCGCCCAGCGTGCGGGTGCAATCGAGTGCCAACGGCACCCTGGTCGAAGTGCAGCCGTCCAGTCAGTTGGAGGCGGGCGAAGAAGTCCTGCGCGGCTGGTTGCTCGATGCCAGTGGCATCAAGGCGCCGTTGCAGCAATTGGTCCTCGACTGGACCAGCGAGCGTGACGGCTTCCAGCGATTCAGCATAGAAGCCAGCGACGACTTGCAGCATTGGCAATCGTGGGGCGAAGGGCAGGTCGCACGGCTGACGTTTGCCGACGAACAGGTCGAGCAGCATGAAGTCGGGTTGCCGGGGCAATCGGCGCGCTATCTGCGCTTGCTGTGGAATTCGCCGCAATCGGCGCCAGCGCTGACCTCGGCGCAGCTGGAAAGCGCCAGCACCCGCAGCCTGCCGCTGCCGTTGGTCTGGTCTCAAGCGTTGGCCGGCAGCAGCGCGAAGGTCGGTGAATACACTTGGCAGTTGCCGATGGGGCTGAATGTCGAACGGGTGCAGGTCGATCTGAGTCAGCCCAACAGTCTGGCGCCGGTGACGTTGTCGGGTCGCCGCGAGAGCAGTTTGCCGTGGCAGCCGCTGGGCAGCGGTTTGCTGTATCGCCTGACCCAGAGTGGCCAGGACGTGGTGCAAAACGAATTGCAGTTGTCGGGGCAAACCGTGCAGCAGTTGAAACTGGTGGTGGACGAGCGTGGCGGCGGCCTGGGTGCCGAAGCGCCGACGCTGAAGTTCGCTGTGCGCTCGACGCAACTGGTGTTCCTGGCACGCGGCCCCGGGCCTTACATGCTGGCGCTGGGGAGTGCGACGGTGAAAGCGGCGAGCTTGCCGTTGTCGACGCTGATTCCGGATTACAGCGCGCAGAAACTGGCGACATTGGGCAAGGCAACGGTGGACGGCGGGGCGGTGGTGACGCCGACATCGACGGTGATCACGACGGCAACGGCGGGCACGAGCTGGAAAAAAATCGGGTTGTGGGCGGTGTTGTTGCTGAGTGTGCTGTTCCTGGCAGCGATGGCGTTCAGCTTGCTGCGCAAGCCCCCTGTCAAACCCTGAAAGTGGGTGTTGCGCCCCCATCGCGAGCAGGCGCGCTCCCGCAGTGGATCTCCCGTGTTCATGGGATCCAAGTGGGCGTGAGCCTGCTCGCGATAGCGGTTTATCGGCCGGTAAAAATGCCCGTTTCGAACTACGCTCATCCCGGTGCATGAACTCTCTTGGGCGTATCACGTCTGATAGGAGGAAATGCGCCTCGACTCGCGTTAAACTGCGCGGGTTTTTAGCCCCCCATTCCACCGGAGCCTTCCATGTCCCGCGTTACCCTGAGTCGCTATTTGATTGAGCAGACCCGTAGCAACAACACCCCTGCCGATCTGCGTTTCCTGATCGAAGTGGTGGCGCGTGCTTGCAAAGAGATCAACCACGCCGTGTCCAAAGGCGCATTGGGTGGTGTTCTGGGCAGCATGGGCACTGAAAACGTCCAAGGTGAAGTGCAGAAAAAACTCGACGTGATCTCCAACGAGATCCTGCTCGAAGCCAACGAATGGGGCGGTCACCTGGCCGGCATGGCGTCCGAAGAAATGGACAATGCCTACCAGATCCCGGGCAAATACCCGAAAGGCGCGTACCTGCTGGTATTCGACCCGCTGGACGGTTCGTCGAACATCGACATTAACGCACCGGTCGGTACGATCTTCTCGGTGCTGCGTTGCCCGAACGAATACCTGAGCCAGAACGAGCCTTTGAACGAGAAGGCCTTCCTGCAGCCAGGCACCGAGCAAGTGGCTGCCGGTTACGCGATCTACGGTCCACAGACCATGTTGATCCTGACCCTGGGTGATGGCGTTAAAGGCTTCACCCTGGACCGTGAAATGGGCAGCTTCGTGCTGACCCACGAAGACATCAAGATCCCGACTTCCACTCAGGAATTCGCGATCAACGCCTCCAACCAGCGTCACTGGGAAGCCCCGGTACAACGTTACGTCGGCGAATTGCTGGCTGGCGAAGAAGGCCCGCTGAAAAAGAACTACAACATGCGTTGGGTCGCCGCGATGGTCGCGGACGTGCACCGCATCCTGACCCGTGGCGGTCTGTTCATGTACCCGCGCGACAGCCGCGAGCCGTCCAAGCCGGGCAAGCTGCGTCTGATGTACGAAGCCAACCCGATGTCGTTCCTGGTTGAACAGGCCGGCGGCGCTTCCACCGATGGCCATCAGCGCATTCTCGACATCAAGCCGGACGGCCTGCACCAGCGTGTCGCGGTGTTCCTCGGTTCGAAAGAAGAAGTCGAACGCGTCACGGCTTACCACAAGGCCTAAACCATGACCGCGCCCTGGCAGCCGTTGCTCGATTGGTGGTTCGGTTCTTCCGGATCAGCGAACGAAACAGCGGCCGCCAAGGGCAAGTTATGGTTCGGCAAGCGCAACAGCCAGGACCTCGAAGCGCAAACGCGTTTCGGGGACTGGGTCGAGCAGGCACTGGTCGGCGGATTGACTGACTGGGCGCAACGCCCCGAAGGTTGGCTGGCTCTGGTGCTGCTGCTCGATCAACTCCCGCGAATGATCTACCGCGACACTCCCAAATCCTTTTCCGGCGATCTCAGGGCTCAGGCTCTGGTGGCGCAAGGCATTGCTGCGGATTTTGATCGGCAGCTGCAGCCGATTCAGCGGGTGTTTATTTACCTGGTGCTGGAGCATTGCGAGCATCTGGCGGTGCAGAACGAAGCTGTTTCGCGGTTCATCGAATTGGTGGCGCAGCAGCCGGAGGCTGATCGGGCGGTGTTTGCCGATAACCTGGATTATGCCGAGCGGCATCGGGACGTGATTGCGCGGTTTGGACGGTTTCCGCATCGCAATGCGGTGTTGGGGCGGGCGTCTACGGCTGAGGAAATAGAGTTTCTTTCGGGGCCTGGATCTCGGTTCTGATGCTTCTTTTTTGCTAATGCCGCCATCGCGGGCAAGCCCGCTCCCACAATGATCTCTGTCCACCGAAGATCCCTGTGGGAGCGGGCTTGCCCGCGAAGAGGCCAGTAAGAGCGCCTTAGATTCTGAAGCTACCCACCAACTGCTTCAATCGCGCCGCCTGCTGCTCAAGATCCGCACACGCACGCAAGGTCGACTGCAAGTTCTCCACCCCTTCCTGGTTCAAGGTGTTGATCTCGGTAATGTCGACGTTGATCGACTCCACCACCGCGGTCTGTTCTTCCGTCGCTGTCGCCACTGACTGGTTCATCCCGTCGATTTCACCAATGCGCTGCGTCACGCTGCCCAGGCGTTCACCGGCCTGGTTGGCGATGCCGACGCTGCTTTCGCTCTGGCGCTGGCTGTCGGTCATGGTGCTGACCGCTTCACGGGCGCCGACTTGCAGCTCCTCGATCATCTTCTGCACTTGCTGCGCCGAATCCTGAGTGCGGTGGGCAAGGTTGCGCACCTCGTCCGCCACCACGGCAAAGCCACGACCGGCTTCACCGGCACGGGCTGCTTCGATGGCCGCGTTCAGGGCCAGCAAGTTGGTCTGCTGGGAGATGCTGGTGATCACTTCCAGAATCTGCCCGATGTTCACGGTGTTGCTGTTGAGTGTTTCGATGTTGCCGCACGAATCGCTGATCTTCGCCGACAGCTGCTGCATCGCAGCGATGGTTTTATCCACCACTTGCTGACCGTCTTCGGCGAGGGCGCGGGCGTCGCTCGAATGCTGCGAGGCGAGGGCGGCGTTCTGGGCGATTTCCTGGGCGGCGGCCCCCAGTTCGTTGATCGCGGCGGCCACGCTGCTGGTGCGCGAGGCTTGCTGGTCGGAGTTGAACATCGACGAGTTGGACGCGGCCACCACACGCAGGGCGACTTCGTTGACCTGGCCGGTGGCCGAGGACACTTCGCGAATCGAGGTGTGAATACGTTCTACAAAACGGTTGAACGAGGTGCCCAGTGCGCCGAATTCGTCCTGGCCGTGGATGGTCAGGCGTTTGGTCAGGTCACCTTCGCCTTCGGCGATGTCATGCATCGCGCGGCCCATGGTCAGCAGCGGCTGCATCAGGAAGCTGATCAACATGCCCAGCAACGCGATGATGATCACCACGGCGATGACCATGGCGATGATCGCCGAGGTGCGGAATTCGCTGAGCATCGAGAACGCGGTGTCCTGATCCAGCACCAGCGCCACATACCAGTCCGCCGACGGCACGCCGTTGACGTGGGTGAAGGAGATGAACTGGGTCTTGCCGTCGAACTCGACTTCTTTCATGCCCGGGCTGACTTTCGGCGCGCCGTTCGGGTAGGCATCGGCCAGTCCTTTGAGCACCAGTTTGCTGTCCGGGTGGATCAGGATCTTGCCGTCGGCGCTGACGATGAATGCATGGCCGTGGCCGCCGAAATTCAGCGAGTTGATGATTGCGCTGACGCTGGACAGGTCGATGTCCGCACCGGCGACACCGATCATCTGGCCCTGATTCTTCACGGGCGTGGCGACGGTGATTACCAATTTGCCCGAGGACGCAGCGATGTACGGTTCGGTGACGATGGTCTGTTGCGCGCTGTTGGCCGCCTTGTACCAGCCGCGAGCGCGAGGGTCGTAGTCGGCGGCGCGATTGCCGGCCGGGACCGAGAACATCACCCCGTCAGTGCCGCCGAAATAGCTCAGCTGGAAGTTGCTGGTGTAAGCCGGCAGGTCGATGGCGCGTTTCAGGCTGGCGGGTGCGCTGCCATCCATGGCGATCTGCTGGGACAACGATTGCAGCAACTGAATGCGGCTTTCCAGCCAGGTCTGGATGTTGCTGGTGGTCAGGCTGCCGAGTTCCTGCATCGAGGATTCGGTACTGCTGCGCAGGGTCTGGCGCTGGCGGTAGTCGTTGAACAGGATGAAACAAGCGAATGCAACGGCCACCACGAGGGCGGCAGCCAACAAGATCTTGTGGCTGAACTTCATGTTTCTGGTCATTAAATGAGCTACCGCGGAGGGGCTGATCAACTGGGGGCGTCAATTTGCCACAGTCAGGGCTGTGGGATCCCTCTGTGTCGACTGGCCAGCGCCAAAGATTAGGCGTCTTTTTGCAAAAACTGACGAAATACCCATTTGCGTAAGAAAGTGGCTGATTTTTCGAAAAAAGGCAGACGAGTGGCCTGATAAATAGCGTGACGGTCGGGGAACCAGAAGAGGGTTTTCTCTTCTAAGCTTCTGCTTGGCAGCCATGCCATTCCCCTTCGCTCCAGGAGTTTCACCATGTCGCTGCGATCTATCGCCTTGCTCTCGTTCTGCGTGTTGTTGGCCGCATGCAGCAAGGTCAATCAGGAAAACTACTCGAAACTGTCGACCGGCATGCCTAAGGCCGAGGTCGAAACGTTGTTGGGTCAACCTGCTGATTGCTCGGGCGCGCTCGGTATGTCCAGTTGCACCTGGGGCGACAAAAACAGCTTTATCAGCGTGCAGTACGCCGGTGACAAAGTATTGATGTTTTCCGGCCAAGGCCTGAAGTAAACCGGGGCGTTGCGCCCACGGGAGAAAAACAATGAAGCGGTTCCTGTTCGTACTTTTTGCCGGCCTGGTATTGGCTGGCTGCGCCACTTCTGGCCATGATTCGTTGGCGCCAAAAACGGTCAACAGCGTCAACCTCAAGCGTTACCAGGGAACCTGGTACGAGTTGGCTCGCCTGCCGATGTATTTCCAGCGCGACTGCGCGCAGTCCGAAGCCCATTACAGCCTCAAGCCTGACGGCAACATGGCGGTGTTGAACCGCTGCCTGACACCGCAGTGGCAGTGGGAAGAGGTCAAGGGCACGGCTTATCCACAGGTGTCGGGTAAATTCGACAAACTGTGGGTCGAGTTCGATACCTGGTTTTCTCGTCTGCTGCCCGGTACGGCGAAGGGCGAATACTGGGTGTTGTACGTCAGCGATGACTACAAGACAGCCATTGTGGGCGACCCGAGTCGCAAGTACCTGTGGCTGCTGTCGCGGACCCCGACGGTCAATGGCGTGGTTCGAGAGGAATTGCTGAGCAAGGCGCGTCAGCAAGGTTACGACACCACGCGGCTGATCTGGCGTGCGACGGATACGCAGATGGCCAAGACCTCGAACTAACTGTTTGCAGAAACCCAATGTGGGAGCGAGCCTGCTCGCGAAGGCGGACTGTCAGTCAACATCTCTGTTGAATCTGATGGCCCCTTCGCGAGCAGGCTCGCTCCCACATTTTGTTTGGGGTTAGCCCAGAAGATCGCGCAGGACCTGGGTGAAGGCGCGATTGCTTTCTTCTTCTCCCGCATGACGCCCGTCACGCACGACCCACTGGCCATTGACCAGCACATCACGCACCTGACGATCACCACCGGCAAACAACCAGCGATTCAAAATCCCGTCGCCACTGGCCGTCGCCAGGTACGGATCGTTGCCGTCCAGTACCAGCCAATCCGCACGCTTACCGACTTCCAATGCGCCAATCGGCTGACCCAACGCCTGAGCGCCGCCATCCAATGCCGCGTCGTACAGTGTGCGACCCACCATCGGCTGCTCCGCGCCATACAAACGATTACGCCGCTGATCGCGCAGACGCTGGCCGTATTCCAGCCAGCGCAATTCTTCCACCACGCTCAACGACACATGACTGTCGGAACCAATACCCATGCGTCCGCCCTGAGCGAGGAAATCCACCGCCGGGAAAATTCCGTCGCCAAGGTTGGCTTCGGTGGTCAGGCACAAACCGGCAATGGCGCGACTCTTGGCCATCAGCGTGACTTCTTCCGCGTTGGCGTGGGTGGCGTGAACCAGGCACCAGCGCTGATCGACCTCATTGTTTTCGTACAGCCATTGCAGCGGACGACGACCGCTCCAGGTCAAACAGTCGTCGACTTCCTTCTGTTGTTCGGCAATGTGAATGTGCACCGGGCATTGTTTGTCGCTGGCGGCCAGCACTTCGCTGATCTGCTGCGGGGTTACTGCGCGTAGCGAATGGAAGCACAAGCCCAGCGACTGCGCCGGTTGCTGCGCCAGGATCGGCTGCAAACGCGACTGAAGTTTCAGGTAGTTCTCGGTGCTGTTGATAAAGCGGCGCTGGCCTTCGTTGGGCGTCTGGCCACCGAAACCGGAATGGCTGTAGAGCACCGGCAGCAGGGTCAGGCCGATACCGGCGGAACTCGCCGCCTGGCTGATACGCAGCGCCAGTTCGGCCGGGTCGGCGTAAGGCTGGCCATTGGTGTCGTGGTGCACGTAATGAAATTCCGCGACCGAGGTGTAACCAGCCTTGAGCATTTCGATGTAGAGCTGACGGGCGATGACGCCGAGTTGATCCGGGCTGATTTTTCCGACGAGGCGATACATCAAATCGCGCCAGGTCCAGAAACTGTCGTTCGGATTACCCGCCACTTCCGCCAAACCGGCCATCGCTCGCTGGAAGGCATGGGAGTGCAGATTCGGCATCCCCGGCAGCAGCGGACCGCTTAGCCGTTCGGCGCCATCTGCATGGGAATCGGCCTGGATATGGGTCAATACGCCCGCGGCGTTGACCTCAAAACGTACATTGTTGGCCCATCCACTAGGCAGCAGCGCGCGTTCGGCAAAGAAGGCGGACATGGTTCAGCACCCCATCGTGTGTTATTTGTATATACATATACAGACGTTTGCCTGCTCGGTAAACTCCGGCAAGCTAGCAACTCTTCTCAAACGAACAAGGATTAACCGTGCCGACTCCGCCCCCAGTGTCACCGTTGGCCGCGAACATGGGCGACAGTCCGGCGCCCTTGTACGCCCGCGTCAAACAGATGATTACCCAGCAAATCGACAGTGGAAACTGGCCGCCGCACTACCGCGTTCCGTCGGAAAGCGAGCTGGTCAGCCAGCTCGGCTTCAGCCGCATGACCATCAACCGTGCCCTGCGCGAGATGACCGCCGACGGTCTGTTGGTGCGCATGCAAGGCGTGGGTACGTTCGTCGCCGAGCCGAAAAGCCAGTCCGCGCTGTTTGAAGTGCACAACATCGCCGACGAGATCGCCTCCCGTGGCCATCGCCATACCTGCAAGGTGATCACCCTTGAAGAAGAGGCCGCCGGCTCCGAGCGCGCTTTGGCGCTGGATATGCGCGAAGGGCAGAAGGTTTTCCATTCGCTGATCGTGCATTTCGAAAACGATATCCCGGTGCAAATCGAAGACCGTTTCGTCAACGCGCTGGTCGCCCCGGAGTACCTCAAGCAGGATTTCACCCTCCAAACGCCTTATGCCTACTTGAACCAGGTCGCGCCGCTGACCGAAGGTGAGCACGTGGTCGAGGCGATTCTGGCCGAGGCGTCGGAGTGCAAATTGCTGCAGATTGAAAAGGGCGAGCCGTGCCTGCTGATTCGTCGCCGCACCTGGTCCGGCCGTCAGCCCGTGACCGCCGCCCGTTTGATCCACCCCGGTTCCCGTCATCGTCTGGAAGGTCGGTTTCATAAATGAGAACAATGGTTTTACGCGCCAAAGATTACCCGCGCATGCCGTGGAAAAACGGCGGCGGCAGCACTGAAGAAATCACCCGCGATGCGGGCGTTGGCCTTGAGGGTTTCGGCTGGCGCCTGTCGATTGCCGACATCGGCGAGTCGGGTGGTTTCTCGACATTCACCGGTTACGAGCGGGTCATCACTGTGCTGCAAGGTGACGGCATGACCTTGCGGGTGGATGGCCAGGACACGCATCCGTTGTTACCGCTGCACCCGTTTGCCTTCAGTGGTGAGAGCGAAGTGTCCTGCACACTGCTCGGCGGGCCGATCCGCGATTTCAACCTGATTTATGCGCCGCAACGTTACAGCGCGCGGTTGCAGTGGCTGGCGGGTGAGCAGCGGTTTTTCAGTTCGGCGGGGACCGTGTTGGTGTTCAGCATCGCCGACGCATTGGAGGTGAAAGCCGGTAACAGCGTTTCGCAACTGGGTCGCCATGATTGCCTGCAACTGGACGGTAACACTGGGTTGTTGGAAGTCTCCAGCAATGGCCCATGCTGTGTGATCGAACTGACTGCGCACTGATTCAATATCAAGTCGCCTCTATCGCGGGCAAGCCCGCTCCCACAGGTACGATGATTTCCCTGTGGGAGCGGGCTTGCCCGCGATGCTTTTTGCCTCGCAAAAACTGTTCCCCTGCGCGCACCATCTTGTTACCGAACGCCCCAGCGTGGCGCAAAACCTCGCTCAAGTAACAGCCGTCACCCTTCTGCAACAATCCCCCCGAAAAATTTCATCTCTACCAGAACCCTTGATCTACAAGCGTTCCAGCCCATCCAAAAACTTTCTTGAACACCCATCAAACAAGTTGGCCGCTTGATTGCATATGCTTGTATGTACAAGTAAAGACGTATGCGTATGAGTCGACCGAGACTCTCCGCAGCGTCCACTGATTCGCTTGTGGCGCAACGATGCGCACAGGCTGGCTTGCCCACTGCCAGGGTTGGTTTGAATTGATCGCTGAGGAGTCTTTTTCGTGACTGACAATACCCAGAAACCTACCAAGTTTCGTAACGTTGAAATCCGTGCCGCACGCGGTAACAAGCTGACCGCCAAGAGCTGGCTGACCGAAGCGCCGCTGCGGATGCTGATGAACAACCTCGACCCGGAAGTCGCCGAGAACCCTAAAGAACTGGTGGTTTACGGTGGTATCGGACGTGCGGCACGTAACTGGGAGTGCTACGACAAGATCGTCGAAAGCCTGACCAACCTGAACGACGACGAGACGCTGTTGGTGCAATCCGGCAAACCGGTCGGCGTGTTCAAGACCCACACCAATGCACCGCGCGTGCTGATCGCCAACTCCAACCTGGTGCCACACTGGGCGAGCTGGGAACACTTCAACGAACTGGACGCCAAAGGCCTGGCCATGTACGGCCAGATGACCGCCGGCAGCTGGATCTATATCGGCAGCCAGGGCATCGTCCAGGGCACCTACGAAACCTTCGTCGAAGCCGGTCGCCAACACTACAACGATGACCTGAAAGGTCGTTGGGTCCTGACCGCCGGTCTGGGCGGCATGGGCGGCGCCCAGCCTCTGGCCGCCACTCTGGCTGGCGCTTGCTCGCTGAACATCGAATGCCAACAGGTCAGCATCGATTTCCGTTTGAACAGCCGCTACGTCGACGAGCAGGCCAAGGACCTCGACGACGCACTGGCGCGCATCGAAAAATACACCAAAGAAGGCAAAGCGATTTCCATCGCACTGCTGGGGAACGCCGCTGAAATCCTGCCGGAACTGGTTCGTCGTGGCGTACGCCCGGACATGGTCACTGACCAGACCAGCGCCCACGACCCGCTCAACGGTTACCTGCCGGCCGGCTGGACCTGGGAAGAGTACCGCGCTCGCGCCAAGACCGAGCCTGCTGCTGTGGTCAAAGCCGCCAAGCAGTCGATGGCCGTGCACGTTAAAGCGATGCTGGATTTCCAGAAAATGGGCATCCCGACCTTCGACTACGGCAACAACATCCGTCAGATGGCCCAGGAAGAAGGCGTGGAAAACGCATTCGACTTCCCAGGCTTCGTACCGGCTTACATCCGTCCACTGTTCTGCCGCGGCATCGGCCCATTCCGTTGGGCTGCACTGTCGGGCAACGCCGAAGACATCTACAAGACCGACGCCAAGGTAAAAGAGCTGATCCCGGACGACGCCCACCTGCACAACTGGCTGGACATGGCCCGCGAGCGCATCAGCTTCCAGGGTCTGCCGGCGCGTATCTGCTGGGTTGGCCTGGGTCTGCGCGCCAAGCTCGGCCTGGCCTTCAACGAAATGGTGCGCAGCGGTGAATTGTCCGCGCCGATCGTGATCGGTCGCGACCACCTGGACTCCGGTTCGGTCGCCAGCCCGAACCGCGAAACCGAATCCATGCAAGACGGTTCCGATGCCGTGTCCGACTGGCCACTGCTCAACGCTCTGCTGAACACGGCGAGCGGCGCGACCTGGGTGTCCCTGCACCACGGCGGCGGTGTCGGCATGGGCTTCTCCCAGCACTCGGGCATGGTGATTGTCTGCGACGGTACGGACGAAGCAGCCGAGCGTATTGCTCGCGTGCTGCATAACGACCCGGCGACCGGCGTTATGCGTCACGCCGATGCGGGTTACCAGATCGCGATCGACTGCGCCAAGGAACAAGGGCTGAACCTGCCGATGATTACCGGCAAATAAACAACCCGAGTAGCAGCTGCCGAAGGCTGCGTTAAGGGCCGAAGGACCTTCGTTCCACATTGGAATGCCGGGGTCGCTTCGCAACCCAACGCAGCCTGCGGCAGCTGCTACAGGGATTGCGTAAACCTACAAAACAATCCACAGAGGTTGAACCATGGCTGTCAGCGAACGTGCAGGCAACAAACCGTTGATCGAGAAGCGCTCGATCGACTACATCCCGGAAGCGGAAAGACACGGTCGTCTATTTAGCCAGTTCACCCTGTGGATGGGTGCCAACCTGCAAATCACCGCGATTGTCACCGGGGCCCTGGCCGTGGTGTTGGGCGGTGATGTGTTCTGGTCGTTGATCGGTCTGTTGATTGGTCAACTGCTCGGCGGCGGGGTCATGGCGTTGCATGCGGCGCAAGGTCCCAAGCTGGGCCTGCCGCAGATGATTTCCAGTCGGGTCCAGTTCGGCGTGTATGGCGCGGCCATCCCGATCGTGCTGGTCTGCTTGATGTACCTGGGCTTCACCGCAACAGGTACCGTGCTTTCCGGTCAGGCGCTGGGCCAGTTGTTTGGCGTCAGCGACAGCGTCGGCATCCTTATTTTCGCCAGTGTCATCGTGCTGGTCACGGTGCTCGGTTATCGGGTGATCCATTGGATCGGCCGTGTGGCCAGTGTCATTGGCGTGATTGCCTTTGTTTATCTGTTCAGCCGTCTGATGAGCCAGGTTGATGTGGGCGCACTGTTGCAAATCCGTCACTTCAGCTGGAGCAGTTTCTTGCTTGCGGTATCGCTCGCGGCCTCCTGGCAGATCGCTTTCGGCCCTTATGTGGCTGACTACTCGCGCTACCTGCCGAGCAAGATTTCTTCGGTGAAAACTTTTTTGCCGCAGGCGCAGGTTCGGTCATTGGTGCGCAGGTCGCGATGGTCCTCGGCGTGTTCGCTGCTGCATCGGCCAACGGCCAATTCGCTGGGCATGAAGTCGCCTACATCGTTGGTCTGGGCGGTACCGGTGCCACCGCTGCGCTGCTGTATTTCAGCATCGCGTTCGGCAAGGTCACCATCTCCACGCTGAACTCCTACGGCAGCTTCATGTGCATTGCGACCATCATCAGCGGTTTCCGTGGTGACCTGAAAGTATCGCGCCTGCAGCGTCTGGTCTTCGTGCTGGTGATCGTTGGTGCTGCGACCCTGATGGCGTTGCTCGGCCAGCACTCGTTCCTCGGTGCGTTCAAGTCCTTCATCCTGTTCCTGCTGGCGTTCTTCACGCCATGGAGCGCGATCAACCTGGTGGATTACTACTGCATCACCCGCGAGCGCTATGACGTGCCGGCACTGGCCGATCCTAACGGTCGCTACGGCCGTTGGAACGCCCTCGGTATCAGCGTCTATGTCTTCGGTGTGCTGGTGCAGCTGCCGTTCATCTCCACCAAGTTCTATACCGGTCCGCTGGTGGCGGCCCTCGGTGATGTGGATATCTCCTGGATCATCGGTCTGGTGATTCCCGCGGCCCTGTATTACGTGTGTGCGAAAAAATGGCACGGCACCGTGCCCGATCAACTGATTCTGCCGATCGAGCAGGACAGTGTTGTACAACCTAAAACAAACGGGACCGGTCGCGTTGCGACGCAGGCCTGATTGGACGTGGACAGGGCTGGATGCCTCTTGACTGCCGTAAGCCAATTCATGATTAGGAGCGTCACAATAATGAAATCGAACAAGACCCTGCTGACCACATTGCTTTCCATGGGCCTGCTGGCCAGTGCTGGCGCCACTCAGGCGGCTGGTTGGTGCGAGTCGGGCAAACCGGTGAAATTTGCCGGCCTGAACTGGGAAAGCGCGATGCTGCTGACCGACGTGATGCAAGTCGTGTTGGAGAAGGGCTACGACTGCAAGACCGACAGCCTGCCGGGCAACTCCATCACCATGGAAAACGCCCTGAGCAGCAACGACATTCAGGTGTTTGCCGAAGAGTGGGTCGGTCGCAGCGAAGTCTGGAACAAGGCCGAGAAGGCCGGCAAGGTCGTCGGTGTCGGCGCACCTGTGGTGGGCGCAATCGAAGGCTGGTACGTGCCGCGTTACGTCATCGAAGGCGATGCCAAGCGCAAGCTGGAAGCCAAAGCTCCCGACCTGAAAAACATTGCCGACCTGGGCAAATACTCGGCGATTTTCAAGGACGCTGAAGAGCCCTCCAAGGGCCGTTTCTACAACTGCCCGGCCGGCTGGACCTGCGAGCTGGACAACAGCGAAATGCTGAAGAGCTACGGCCTGGAAAGCACCTACACCAACTTCCGCCCAGGCACCGGCCCGGCGCTGGATGCGGCCGTGCTGTCGAGCTACAAGCGTGGCGAGCCGATCCTGTTCTACTACTGGTCGCCAACCCCACTGATGGGCCAGATCGACGCGGTGAAACTCGAAGAGAAACCAGGCGTGAACAAGACCGTGGATATCAAGGTCGGCCTGTCCAAGACTTTCCACGAACAGGCCCCGGAACTGGTGGCCGTGCTGGAAAAGGTCAACGTGCCAATCGACATCCTCAACCAGAACCTTGGGCGCATGACCAAAGAGCGGATCGAGTCGCCAAAACTGGCGAAGATCTTCTTGAAGGAACATCCTGAAGTCTGGCACGCGTGGGTGAGCGAAGACGCAGCCAAGAAAATCGACGCGGCCTTGTAGGTTGAGCCTCTCCGACTGCCGGTAGCGGCAGTCGGACGCTTGATCGCAACCCCTTGATTGAGAGTCTCCTATGTTTCCCGAAAGCTTTACCTTTTCCATCGCCGACTGGGTCAACGGTTGGGTCGATTCGCTGGTCACCAACTACGGCGACGTGTTCCGGCAGATCTCTGACACGCTGCTGTGGGCCATCGTCAACCTTGAAGGCCTGCTGCGTGCGGCGCCTTGGTGGTTGATGCTCGCCATCGTCGCGGGCATTGCCTGGCACGCCACGCGCAAAGTCGTGACCACGGCCGTGATTGTCGGGTTGTTGTTCCTGGTGGGTGCGGTCGGCCTCTGGGACAAGCTGATGCAAACCCTGGCGCTGATGATGGTCGCGACGATCATTTCGGTGCTGATCGGCATTCCGCTGGGCATTCTCTCGGCACGTAGCAATCGCCTGCGTTCGGTGCTGATGCCGTTGCTCGACATCATGCAAACCATGCCGAGCTTCGTGTACCTGATCCCGGTGCTGATGCTGTTCGGTCTGGGCAAGGTCCCGGCGATTTTCGCCACCGTGATCTACGCCGCCCCCCCGCTGATTCGCTTGACCGACCTGGGCATTCGCCAGGTTGATGGTGAAGTGATGGAGGCGATCAACGCTTTCGGTGCGAACCGCTGGCAGCAACTGTTTGGCGTGCAACTGCCCCTGGCCCTGCCGAGCATCATGGCCGGGATCAACCAGACCACCATGATGGCGCTGTCGATGGTCGTGATTGCCTCGATGATTGGTGCCCGTGGCTTGGGCGAAGACGTACTGGTGGGGATTCAGACCCTCAACGTCGGACGTGGCCTGGAAGCCGGTCTGGCGATCGTGATTCTGGCTGTGGTGATCGACCGCATTACTCAGGCGTACGGTCGGGCACGGCATGAGGTGAGCAAATGAACAACGCGACCGTAAGCAAGATTGAAGTCAAAAACGTCTTCAAGATTTTCGGCAACCGCTCCAAGGATGCGCTGGCGATGATTGGCCAGGGCAAGACCAAAGACCAGGTGCTGTCCGAAACCGGCTGCGTAGTCGGCGTGAACGATCTGTCCCTGAGCATCGGCACGGGCGAGATCTTCGTGATCATGGGCCTGTCGGGTTCCGGCAAATCGACCCTGGTGCGTCACTTCAACCGCCTGATCGACCCGACCAGCGGCGCGATCCTGGTGGACGGCGTGGACATCCTGCAATACGACATGGAAGCCCTGCGCGAATTTCGCCGGCACAAGATCAGCATGGTGTTCCAGAGCTTCGGCCTGCTGCCGCACAAGACTGTGGTGGACAACGTCGCCTACGGCCTGAAAGTGCGCGGCGAGAGCAAGCAAATGTGCTCCGAGCGCGCGCTGCACTGGATCAACACCGTGGGCCTCAAGGGCTACGAAAACAAATACCCGCATCAGCTCTCGGGCGGCATGCGTCAGCGTGTGGGCCTGGCCCGCGCCTTGGCCGCCGACACCGACATCATCCTGATGGACGAAGCGTTCAGTGCCCTTGACCCGTTGATTCGCGCCGAGATGCAGGACCAGTTGCTGGAACTGCAAAAGACCCTGCACAAGACCATCGTCTTCATCACCCACGACCTCGACGAGGCCGTGCGCATCGGCAACCGTATCGCGATCCTCAAGGACGGCCGCCTGATTCAGGTCGGCACCCCGCGCGAGATCCTGCATTCGCCGGCGGATGAATATGTCGACCGGTTTGTTCAGCGTCGGGCTGCAGTGGTTTAAAAGATTTGCGGTGACTTTTGCCGGCCTCATCGCGGGCAAGCCCGCTCCCACAGGGATTGGTTGTGTTGCATAAATTTTCTTCACACGACAGAACACTGTGGGAGCGGGCTTGCCCGCGATGGGGCCGGTAAAGCTGCATCAATATTCAGGTTTTACGCACGAGGTCAAAGATGTCCCAGGCTGAAAAAATCGTTATCACCGAAGCGCAGGTCCGCTGGCAGGATGTGGTCGCCGTTGCCCGTCATGGCGCGCAGCTTGAGCTGTCGGCGCCGGTCTGGGCACGCATTGAAAACGCCCAGGGCATCGTCCAGCGCATCGTCACCAGCGGCGAGCGTGCCTATGGCATCAACACCGGGCTGGGCGCGTTGTGCAACGTCTCCCTGCAAGATGAACAACTCAGCCAGTTGTCGCGCAACACCCTGCTCAGCCACGCCTGTGGCGTGGGCGCGCCGCTGACCAACGAGCAGACGCGCGCCATCATGTGCGCCGCCGTCGTCAACTACAGTCACGGCAAATCCGGCCTGCACCGCCAAGTGGTCGAAGCCCTGCTGGCGCTGCTCAACCGTGGCATCACCCCGCAAGTGCCGTCCCAGGGTTCTGTGGGCTACCTGACGCACATGGCTCACATCGGCATCGCGCTGCTGGGTGTTGGCAATGTCAGCTATCGCGGGCAAATCGTTTCCGCTCAGCAAGCCCTGGCCGAAGAAGGCCTGCAACCGGTCAAGCTCGGCGCCAAGGACGGTTTGTGCCTGGTCAACGGTACGCCGTGCATGACCGGCCTCAGCTGCCTGGCGATTGCCGACGCCGCGCATTTGCTGCAATGGGCCGATGTGATCGGCGCCATGAGTTTTGAAGCCCAGCGCGGTCAGATCGATGCGTTCGACGCCGAGATCATTGCGCTCAAGCCGCACCCGGGCATGCAGCAAGTCGGCGTCAACCTGCGCGCGGTGCTCGATGGCAGTGAAGTGATCGCCAGCAGCAAAGGTATTCGTACCCAGGACGCCCTGAGCATTCGCTCGATCCCGCAGGTCCACGGCGCTGCCCGTGACCAGCTGGTTCACGCGACTCAACAAATCGAAAACGAACTCAACGGCGCCACCGATAACCCGTTGGTGCTGGGCACGCCGGACAACTACCGCGTCGTTTCCCAAGCCAACCCGCACGGCCAGTCCGTAGCGATGGCAGCGGACCTGCTGGCCATCGCCATGGCTGAAATCGGCTCCATCGCCGAACGTCGCCTCGATCGCCTGATCAACCCGCACGTCAGCGGTCTGCCGGCGTTTCTGGTGGCCAATCCGGGTGTTAACTCCGGGATGATGATCGTTCAGTACGTCGCCGCGTCCCTGTGCGCGGAAAACCGGCAATTGGCGCAACCCGCCGTGCTCGACAACTACGTTACGTCGGGCCTGCAGGAAGACCACTTGAGCCTGGGCACCAACGCCGCGCTGAAGCTGCATCGTGCGCTGGAAAACTGCACGCAGATCCTTGCCATCGAGTACTTGCTGGCGGCTCAGGCGTTTGAATTCTTGAAAGAGCAACGCTTTGGCGCTGGCACCGATGTCGCGTGGCGTCTGCTGCGCGAGCGGGTTCCGGCCTACGACCAGGACCGCTGGCTTGCACCGGACATCGCCGCCGCTGCCGGTGTGTTGAAAGACCCGATTTTGCTGCACAACGCGTTGCCGAACCTGAACTGATTTCCATAACACCAGCGTGCCAAGGCGCGTCTCCCCAAAAGCGAGACGCGACGGACAACGGAAATCTCCGGAGCGTCTGGTGAGTTAATAAAAACTCTCAAAAGGAGAATGATGTGACTGCGCTTAATTTGATTCCCGGCCAACTGAGCCTTGCCCAACTGCGTGATGTTTATCAGCAACCGGTCAAAATCACCCTCGACAACAGCGCCTCGGCCCAGATCGAAGCCAGCGTGGCCTGCGTGGAACAGATCCTCGCCGAGAACCGCACCGCTTATGGCATCAACACCGGTTTCGGCCTGCTGGCCTCGACCCGTATCGCCAGCGAAGACCTGGAAAACCTCCAGCGCTCGCTCGTTTTGTCCCACGCCGCCGGTGTCGGCGAGCCGATCAGCGACGCGCTGGTACGCCTGGTCATGGTGCTCAAGGTCAACAGCCTGAGCCGTGGTTTTTCCGGGATTCGTCGCGTGGTCATCGACGCGCTGATCGCCCTGATCAACGCCGAGGTTTACCCGCACATTCCATTGAAAGGTTCGGTCGGTGCTTCCGGCGATTTGGCGCCTCTGGCGCACATGTCGCTGGTGCTGCTGGGCGAAGGCAAGGCGCGCTACAAGGGCGAATGGATGGAAGCCACCGAAGCGCTGAAAATCGCTGGCCTGACCCCGCTGACCCTGGCCGCAAAAGAAGGCCTGGCGCTGCTGAACGGCACTCAGGTATCGACTGCTTACGCCTTGCGCGGTCTGTTCGAGGGTGAAGACCTGTTCGCTGGCGCTGTCGCGCTGGGCGCGCTGACCGTTGAAGCGGTATTGGGCTCGCGCTCGCCGTTCGACGCACGCATCCACGCTGCCCGTGGCCAGAAAGGCCAGATCGACGCCGCTGCCGCTTACCGTGATCTGCTGGGCGAGCGCAGCGAAGTGTCCGACTCGCATGAAAACTGCGAAAAGGTCCAGGACCCGTACTCCCTGCGCTGCCAGCCACAAGTCATGGGCGCCTGCCTGACCCAGTTCCGTCAGGCTGCCGAAGTGTTGGCGATCGAAGCCAACGCCGTGTCGGATAACCCGCTGGTATTCGCTGCTGAAGGTGATGTGATTTCCGGCGGTAACTTCCACGCCGAACCGGTGGCCATGGCCGCCGACAACATGGCGTTGGCCATCGCTGAAATCGGTTCCCTGAGCGAACGTCGTATCTCGCTGATGATGGACAAACACATGTCGCAACTGCCCCCGTTCCTGGTGGCTAACGGTGGCGTGAACTCCGGGTTCATGATCGCTCAGGTGACGGCGGCGGCACTGGCCAGTGAGAACAAGGCCTTGGCGCATCCGCATTCGGTGGACAGCCTGCCGACTTCGGCGAACCAGGAAGACCACGTGTCCATGGCTCCGGCGGCAGGCAAGCGTCTGTGGGAAATGGCTGAAAACACCCGTGGCGTGCTGGCGGTGGAATGGCTGGCGGCGGCTCAGGGCCTGGACTTGCGCAATGGTTTGAAGACTTCGGCGAAACTGGAAAAGGCGCGTGCCATCTTGCGTAAAGAAGTGCCGTTCTATGAGAAGGATCGCTTCTTTGCACCGGACATCAATGCCGCGACCGAGTTGTTGGCAACGCGTTGCCTGAACGAGCTGTTGTCGGTGAAGTTGCTGCCTAGCCTGTAATGGCCTCTTCGCGAGCAAGCCCGCTCCCACAGTGGATCTCCAGTGTTCACACAACCCCTGTGGGAGCGAGCCTGCTCGCGATACGATTTTGAGTCGAATAAGAATAATTAAGGACGAGAAATGCAACAGCCAGCAAAAGGTTTGAAACGCGGGCTCTCTGCCCGACATATTCGCTTCATGGCACTGGGATCGGCGATCGGCACCGGGCTGTTTTACGGTTCTGCCTCGGCCATTCAAATGGCCGGGCCTGCGGTACTGCTCGCATACCTGATTGGTGGCGCGGCGGTGTTCATGGTCATGCGCGCCCTCGGCGAGATGGCGGTGCACAATCCGGTGGCCGGCTCTTTTGGCCACTACGCCAGCACCTATCTGGGGCCGATGGCGGGCTTCATCCTCGGTTGGACCTACGCGTTTGAAATGGTCATCGTCGGCATGGCCGACGTCACCGCGTTCGGTATTTACATGGGCTTCTGGTTTCCGGAAGTCGCCCGCTGGATCTGGGTGCTGGGCATCGTTTCGGTGGTCGGCGGCTTGAACCTGTGCAACGTCAAAGTCTTCGGTGAAATGGAGTTCTGGCTGTCGCTGCTCAAAGTGGCAGCTATCGTTGCGATGATCCTTGGCGGCTTTGGCATCATGCTGTTCGGCATCAGCACGGCACCCGGTGCTCAGGCGACCGACATCAGCAATCTCTGGAGCCATGGCGGATTCATGCCCAATGGCGTGGGCGGCCTGATCGCTTCGTTTGCGGTGGTGATGTTTGCGTTTGGCGGCATCGAAATCATCGGTGTGACGGCCGGCGAAGCCAAAGACCCGCAGCACGTGCTGCCCCGGGCGATCAATGCCGTACCGTTGCGTATCCTGCTGTTTTACGTGCTGACGATGTTCGTACTGATGTCGATTTTTCCATGGCAGCAGATCGGCAGCCAGGGCAGCCCGTTCGTGCAGATTTTCGACAATCTGGGGATCAGCTCGGCGGCAACCATTCTCAATATCGTGGTGATCTCGGCGGCGGTGTCGGCGATCAACAGTGACATCTTCGGGGCGGGCCGCATGATGTACGGTCTGGCCCAGCAAGGGCACGCACCCAAAGGCTTTGCCCGCTTGTCGCGCAACGGTGTGCCATGGATGACCGTGGTGGTCATGAGTGCCGCGCTGCTGCTGGGCGTGCTGCTCAACTACCTGATTCCGGAAAACGTGTTTCTGTTGATCGCCTCCATTGCCACCTTCGCAACGGTCTGGGTCTGGTTGATGATTCTGTTCACCCAGGTGGCCATGCGTCGTTCCATGAGCCGCGAACAGGTCGCCGAACTGAAATTCCCGGTGCCGTTCTGGCCCTATGCGCCGATGGCAGCGATTGCCTTCATGCTGTTCATTTTCGGCGTGCTGGGCTATTTCCCGGACACCCAGGCGGCTCTGATCGTCGGCGTGGTCTGGATTGTATTGCTGGTGCTGGCCTACCTGACGTGGGTAAAACCGGCGGCAGGGAAGGCAGTACCGGTAGAGCGGGAACCTTCTTTTTCTCATCGATAACCTAACGGAGGCCACGGATGAAAACTCTCTGGCAACACTGCCACGTCGCAACCATGGCGCAAGGCGTCTACTCGATCATCGAGGATGCGGCCATCGTGACGTCAGGTGCGCACATTGAGTGGATCGGCCCACGCGCTGAACTGCCGTCGGGCGAGTACCCGGCAGTCAATGATCTTAAAGGGGCCTGGGTGACTCCGGGCCTGATCGACTGCCATACCCACACGGTGTTTGGCGGTAACCGCAGCGGTGAATTCGAACAGCGTCTGCAAGGCGTCAGCTACGCGGAAATCGCCGCGGCCGGTGGTGGCATCGCCAGCACCGTGCGCGCTACTCGTGCGGCGACCGAAGACGAACTGTTCGCCAGTGCCGCCAAGCGTCTGAAGAGCTTGATGCGCGACGGCGTGACCACCGTCGAGATGAAATCCGGCTACGGCCTCGACCTGGCCAGCGAACGCAAAATCCTTCGCGTGATCCGCCGTCTCGGCGCCGAACTGCCGGTGAGCGTGCGCAGCACCTGCCTGGCCGCTCACGCCTTGCCGCCGGAATACGCCGATCGCGCCGACGACTACATCGATCACATCTGCGCCGACATGCTCCCGGCCCTGGCCGCCGAAGGGCTGGTGGATGCCGTGGATGCCTTCTGCGAATACCTGGCGTTCTCGCCGGCGCAGGTCGAGCGCGTGTTCGTCACCGCACAGGAGCTCGGTTTGCCGGTGAAGCTGCACGCCGAACAACTGTCGTCGCTGCACGGTTCGAGTCTGGCGGCGCGTTATCACGCACTGTCGGCGGATCACCTGGAGTTCATGACCGAGGACGACGCCATCGCCATGGCCAAGTCCGGCACCGTCGCCGTGCTGCTGCCGGGCGCGTTCTACTTCCTGCGGGAAACCCAGTTGCCGCCCATGGAAGCCCTGCGCAAGCACGGGGTGAAAATCGCCATCGCCAGCGACCTCAACCCCGGCACCTCGCCGGCGCTGTCGTTGCGCTTGATGCTGAACATGGCCTGCACCTGTTTCCGCATGACCCCGGAAGAAGCACTGGCCGGTGCAACGATTCATGCCGCCACCGCGCTGGGCATGGCCGACACCCACGGTTCGCTGGAAGCTGGCAAGGTCGCGGATTTTGTCGCCTGGCAAATCGATCGTCCGGCCGACCTGTCGTACTGGCTGGGCGGTGACCTGGAAAAACGCGTCGTGCGTCACGGCGTCGAGACAAGCGTTTAGGAGAGCAATTGTGGATAAGGTTCTGAACTTCAAACAAGGCCGCGTGCCGCTGCTGATCAGCATGCCCCACGCCGGCCTGCGCCTGACCCCGGCGGTCGAAGCCGGGTTGATCCCCGACGCCCGCAGCCTGCCGGACACCGACTGGCACATTCCGCAGCTTTACGCGTTTGCTGCAGAGTTGGGCGCGAGTACGTTGGCAGCCGAGTATTCGCGATTCGTGATCGACCTGAACCGGCCATCCGACGACAAGCCTTTGTATGTCGGCGCGACCACCGGTCTGTACCCGGCGACGCTGTTCGACGGCATTCCATTGTTCCGTGAAGGGCTGGAGCCGTCGAAAGAGGAGCGCGCGACCTATCTGGAGCAGATCTGGACGCCGTATCACACGACCTTGCAAAACGAGCTGGCGCGACTGAAAGCCGAGTTCGGCTATGCGTTGCTGTTCGACGCGCACTCGATCCGCTCGATCATCCCGCACCTGTTCGACGGCAAACTACCGGACTTCAATCTTGGCACCTTCAATGGCGCCAGTTGCGATCCGCAGTTGGCCACTCAGCTGGAAGCCATCTGCGCGCGTCACGGCGACTACAGCCATGTGCTGAACGGTCGTTTCAAGGGCGGCCACATCACCCGGCATTACGGCAACCCGGCCGAAAACATCCATGCGGTGCAACTGGAGTTGGGGCAGTGCACCTACATGGAAGAGTTCGAGCCGTTCCGCTATCGCCCGGATCTGGCCGAGCCGACGCAAGTGGTGCTCAAGGAATTGCTGCAAGGCCTGCTGGCCTGGGGCGAAAACCACTACGGCTGACTGATCGATCATTCCCGCGCAGAGTGAGGGGATGATTAAGGATGGGGGCGATTTTTGATGGTGGAAAATCGCCCTCTGTATTGAGCTGGAATTAAATAGAATGTTGGCCTCTGTTTAATAAATTGAAGTTTCCATTCATTATTCGGATATCTGTAGTGGGGCCTGGATTGTCGTGGTCCATTACCAGAAGATTGAAAGTGCCGTTGATCCGTGTTCGCTGTTGATCCCACTCGTAACTTGTCGAACCTTCGATGCCCCGGTAGTTATCGGTCGTATCTATCAGATTGTCTTTGTCAGGGTTTCTGTCGACTATCTTGAATAGGTTTCCACTGTGTTTGATCACGTTGGGCGGGAGGCGTGCGGAGACCAGCGCTTCGTTTGTTCCCTTGAGCTCTGCTCCGATATATAAGTGAATTGCGATAACCTCTTTGATGCCTGCTAAGCCAGCTTTGGGGGGGAAGTCTTTAAAAATATCGTGGAAGGCCTGTAGCTCCCAGCATTTACTCCCTGAAGAATCAATGCTCTCTTTTATGTTTATCTTGTTTGCTTTGAATGCGAAGTTTCCAGCTGGGAATTTTATGGTGGCAGTGAATTCTTCATTAAGTATTTGTGAGGTTGAGGGTGTGCTCATAATACATTTCCTGGATTGAAATATTATATTCGAGGAGGGTGAAATTACGGCTACCTTGTCGATTTAATATTTCTTCAGGTTTTTTGTCTGCTGGTACTTCTGACAGTTTTTTATATTGTTTGGTTATATTGTTTTGTTTTTTTTGCACCCTCTCGCTGAATGAATATCAACGCTTGGCCACTCAGCTGGAAGCCATCTGCGCGCCTCACGGCGACTACAGCCATGTGCTGAACGGTCGTTTCAAGGGCGGCCACATCACCCGGCATTACGGCAACCCGGCCGAAAACATCCATGCGGTGCAACGGGAGTTGGGGCAGAACTGGGCAGTACCGTCGCCACCGTGCAAATCTCGGTCGCCACAGTTCGCTTTTACCCTCTCGCTGCTGCGTAATGTGCTGAGCACGGTGCACGAAGACACCGGCCCTCACAATAATCTGCCGCACGAGACTCTCACGATGAAAAGACTGTTCACCCGCTGTCTCTCAATCCTCTGCGGCACGGCTCTTTTGAGCACCAGCGTCCTGGCCAGTGACGATGCTTCCTGCAAAGCCGTGCGCATGGGCGTGGTCAACTGGACCGACGTCATCGCCACCAGCGGCATGGCCGATGTGCTGCTCAATGGCCTGGGCTACGAAAGCAAGCAAACCAGCGCCGTGCAGCAAATCATCTTCGCCGGCATCCGCGACAAGCGGCTCGACATCTTCCTTGGTTACTGGAAACCGGCGATGGACAAAAACATCGCGCCGTTCGTGGCCGCCAATCAAGTGAAGGTCATGGACAAACCGAGCCTGGCCGATGCCCAGGCGACGCTCGCGGTGCCGGATTACGTGGCCGCCGCCGGACTGAAAACCTTCGCCGATATCGCAAAATTCAAGGACCAGCTCGGTGGCAAGATTTATGGCATCGAGCCGGGTAGCGGCGCCAACACCACAATCAAAACCATGATCGAGACCAATCACTTTGGCTTGAAGGATTTCAAACTGATCGAGTCCGGTGAGGCCGGCATGCTTGCCGCCGTGCAACGCGCGGTGAATCGCAAGGAATTCGTGGTGTTCGTCGGCTGGACGCCGCACCCGATGAACATCAACATGAAGATCGCCTACCTGACGGGCAGTGAAGACGTGTATGGGCCGAACGAAGGCGCGGCCACCGTTTCCACCGTCACCGCGCCGGATTACGCCCAGCGTTGCCCGAACGTCAATCGTCTGCTGGAAAACCTGACGTTTACCGCGTCCCAGGAAAGCCAGTTGATGGTGCCGATCATGGAACGCAAGACGCCGCAGGACGTGGCCAGGCAATGGTTGCGCGATCACCCGGAAGATTTGCAGCGCTGGCTGGCGGGCGTGTCCAGTTTTGATGGCAAGGACGGCCTCGCAACCGTACAGGCCAGTTTGAAAAACTGACCCATCGGTAATGACGAGTGCCCCCTCGCCACAAAGGCCCTGTTCACGAAATTCTGACGGACTGACACTGGCTCATGACTCCCTACCTGCTTTCCGAACAGATGACGGCCTTCGTCGAGAAAACCGTCAGCTTCAACAGCACCGACACCAGCCTCGCCGGTTTGCGCCTGGCCTACAGCGAGATGTGCCAGGCGTTTACCCCGCCGCGTCCTGAAGGGCTCTATGTCGTCGATTTCGATTTGGCCGGTGTGGCCGTCAGGTCGTATCAGCCACACGCCTCGCCATCGTCCGATACGTGCCCGTGCATCGTGTATCTGCACGGTGGCGGATGGGTGGTCGGCGATCTGGATTCCCACGACTTCATCTGCGCCGAGCTCGCCTCGACACTCGGCGTGTTGGTGATTGCCGTTGATTACCGTCTGGCGCCCGAACATCCATATCCGGCGGGATTCGATGACTGTCTCAAGGTCTGGCGCGCGTTGCGTGCCGGGCCGTTCCGACTGGATCCAGCGCGGACGCTGGTGATGGGGGACAGTGCTGGCGGCAATCTGGCCGCGGCGTTGTGCCTGGCGTTACGCGATGCCCACGAACCACTGCCCGCTGCGCAGGTCCTGATCTATCCGGGCCTGGGCGGCGATCAGCAGTCGCCATCGCGCAGCGAATGCATCGACGCGCCGTTACTCAGCAGCAGCGATGTCGATTGCTATCACGCCTTGTACTTGCGCGGCAGCCGACAGCCGGGCGCTTATGCCATGCCATTGCTCGCCGGGCATTTCGGTGGACTGCCGCCGGCCTTGATTGCCGTCGCGCAATTCGATCCTCTGCGCGATGACGGTGTGGTCTACGCCGAACAACTGGAAGCCGCTGGCGTGGACACTACGTTGTACTATGGCGAAGGGCTGGTTCACGGCTGTTTGCGCGCGCGCGGTCAGGTCGCCGAGGTGGACGAACTCTATGAAACGCTGCTCGGGTTTTTGGCTGACAGACTCTGACGCAGCAAGGGGCATGCTCATTGACGTAATTCGGGTTTATGATGCCGGACGGCAGAATAATAGAAGTCCCCCCAGGGATGACCTCGACCCCTTACGGAGCGCGCAATGCAGACTTTGTACCCACAGATCAAACCCCACGCCCGGCACGATCTGGCCGTCGATGACACCCATACGCTCTACGTCGACGAAAGCGGTTCACCGGAAGGTTTGCCGGTGGTGTTCATCCACGGCGGCCCCGGCGCCGGGTGTGATGCCCAGAGCCGTCGGTATTTCGATCCAAACCTGTATCGCATTGTCACCTTTGACCAGCGTGGTTGCGGTCGCTCCACCCCCCACGCCAGCCTCGAAAACAACACCACCTGGGATCTGGTCGCCGACCTTGAGCGAATTCGCAAGCATCTGGGCATCGACAAATGGGTGCTGTTTGGCGGCTCCTGGGGTTCAACCCTGGCGCTGGCCTACGCGCAAACCCACCCGGAGCGTGTCCACGGCCTGATCCTGCGCGGGATCTTTCTCTGCCGTCCGCAGGAAATCGAGTGGTTCTACCAGGCAGGCGCCAGCCGTCTGTTCCCCGATTACTGGCAGGATTACATTGCGCCGATCCCGCTGGACGAGCGCGACGACTTGCTCAGCGCTTTCCACAAGCGCCTGATCGGCAACGACCAGATTGCCCAGATGCATGCGGCCAAGGCCTGGTCCACGTGGGAAGGCCGGACCGCAACGTTGCGTCCGAATCCGCTGGTGGTCGATCGCTTCTCGGAACCTCAGCGCGCGTTGTCGATTGCACGCATCGAATGTCACTACTTCACCAACAACGCCTTCCTTGAGCCCAACCAGCTCATCCGTGACATGGGCAAGATTGCCCATTTGCCCGGTGTAATTATCCACGGTCGCTACGATGTGATTTGCCCGCTGGATAACGCCTGGGAATTGCACCAGAACTGGCCGAACAGTGAGCTGCAGATCATCCGTGACGCCGGCCATGCAGCGGCCGAACCGGGCATCACCGATGCGTTGGTACGGGCCGCCGGCCAGATGGCGCGCCGCTTGCTCGATCTGCCGCCCGAAGAAGCATGAAGGGGTTGTTGCAACGCGTACGGGGTGCGCGAGTCGAGGTCGCGGGGGAAGTGGTGGGGGCGATCGACCAAGGGTTGCTGGTACTGGTCGCCGTCGAGCCCGAGGATACTCGGGCCAGCGCCGACAAACTTCTCAATAAGCTGCTTAACTATCGGGTATTCAGCGACGCTGAGGGCAAGATGAATCTGTCCCTGGCGGATGTCGGTGGCGGGTTGCTGCTGGTCTCACAGTTCACCCTGGCTGCTGACACTAAAAGCGGGCTGCGTCCGAGTTTTTCGACCGCGGCCCCTCCTGCGTTGGGTGAGGAGCTTTTCGACTATCTATTAGGCAAAGCGAAACAGGTGCATGGCACTGTGGCATCAGGTAGATTCGGCGCGGATATGCAGGTGCACCTGGTCAACGATGGCCCGGTAACCTTCCTGTTACAGACCTGAAAGCGCTTGAAACAACTTTTTAAGAGCTTTTCGACTGTAAACAGGCGTTTTTCGCGAGAAATACTTTGTTGCGCCTGATGCGTTGTAACGCGGCCTACTAGATAATCGCGCGCTACGGGGATCGGCGTTCGTTGGTCCATTTTGACTTAGGTAGAGACTTGTCCTGAACCGTTTGGGGAATCATTTAGCCCCATCGGAGTCGGAACAATGCTCGCCAACTTGGCAAGAGTGGTTTGCAAGGTCGGTTTTTTCATGCCGTTGACCGTGCGAACCCTTCAACTGGCCGTTGGTTTTTTGATCTGTTTTCGGCGAGGGTTGCTCGTGATTGTTAGTCCCTGTAATGCACCAAAATTGACTGCCAAACGGTTCCGAAGCGCTCTGGTAGCGGGCTCTGCACTGCTCTGCCTATTCAGCGCCGGCCAGCTTTGGGCATTCAGTCTGGAGGATGTGTCGGTCAAGGCAAAAGAGCTGGCCGCGCAAAAATACGAAGCTCCGCGCAGTAACCTGCCAACCGAGTTCCGCGAGATGAAATTCGCGGACTATCAGAAAATTCGTTTCCTGACCGAGAAGGCCGAGTGGGCGGATCAGAAAACCCCGTTCAAGCTGTCGTTCTATCACCAGGGTATGCATTTCGATACACCGGTGAAAATCAACGAAATCACGGCTAATTCCGTCGAAGAAATCAAATATGACCCGAGTCGTTTCGATTTCGGCGACGTGAAGTTCGATCCTAAGGCCACCGAACAACTGGGTTATGCCGGTTTCCGGGTGCTGTACCCGATCAACAAGGCTGACAAGCAAGACGAAATCATGACCATGCTCGGCGCCAGCTACTTCCGCGTCGTCGGCAAGGGCCACGTTTATGGTTTGTCTGCCCGGGGTATGGCGATTGATACCGCATTGCCATCCGGCGAAGAATTCCCGCGTTTCACCGAGTTCTGGATTCAACAGCCGAAGCCGGGTGACAAGCACCTGGTGATTTTCGCGTTGCTGGATTCGCCGCGTGCGACAGGTGCCTATCGCCTGACCCTGCGTCCGGGCAGCGACACCATTGTCGACGTCAAGGCGCAGATGTTCCTGCGCGACAAGGTCGGCAAGCTGGGTATTGCTCCATTGACCAGCATGTACCTGTTCGGCGCCAACCAGCCTTCGAAAGTGCTGAACTACCGTCGTGAGCTGCACGATTCCAGCGGCCTGGCGATCCATGCCGGCAACGGCGAATGGATCTGGCGTCCGTTGAACAACCCGAAACACCTGTCGGTGAGCAACTTCTCGGTCGAGAACCCGCGTGGTTTCGGTCTGCTGCAACGTGGCCGCGATTTCAGCCACTATGAAGACCTCGACGATCGCTACGACAAGCGCCCAAGCGCCTGGATCGAGCCGAAGGGTGACTGGGGCAAGGGTACCGTGGATCTGGTCGAGATTCCGACCGCCGATGAAACCAACGATAATATCGTGGCTTTCTGGAACCCGGAAAAACTGCCAGAGCCTGGCCAGCCGCTCGATGTTGCCTATCGCATGCACTGGACCATGGACGAAGCTTCCATCCACGCGCCTGACAGTGCCTGGGTCAAACAGACCCTGCGCTCCACCGGTGACGTTAAACAGTCCAACCTGATCCGTCAGCCGGACGGTAGCGTTGCTTATCTGGTGGACTTCGAAGGCCCGTCCCTGGCGGCATTGCCACCGGATGCGGACGTTCGCAGCCAGGTCAGCGTGGGCGACAACGCTGAACTGGTCGAGAACAGCGTGCGTTACAACCCTGAAACCAAGGGCTGGCGCCTGACGCTGCGCATGAAGATCAAGGATGCGAGCAAAGCCACCGAAATGCGCGCGGCCTTGGTTCAGAACATCGTGCCGGCAGACCTGGCCAAGACGTCGGTTCCAGCCTCGAATTCGTCTGTCGCCAAAGCCGACAAGGTTGCCGCCAAGCAACAGGAAAAAGCCGACAAGGAAGCCAAGCAAGCAGAGGCCAAGCAGGCC
Source organism: Pseudomonas sp. S2_B07 (assembly GCF_054668435.1). Lineage (NCBI taxonomy): Bacteria > Pseudomonadati > Pseudomonadota > Gammaproteobacteria > Pseudomonadales > Pseudomonadaceae > Pseudomonas > Pseudomonas sp. S2_B07. Next base: position 3,229,140 of record NZ_CP162769.1, on the reverse strand, counting down.
GATGCCAAGCCGGTTGCAGATGCCAAGGACAAGGCTAATAAAGACGCCAAGCAGCCAGTCGCTGCCGACGCGGCCCCAGCCACACCGGAATCGGCATCGACTGAAGAAGTCCTGACCGAGACCTGGAGCTATCAGTTGTCTGCCGATGAGTAATTCTCAAATACAGCCAGAGACGCTTGCCGAGTATCTGGCGCATCTACCGATGACCGACGAGCAGCGCGCGGAACTCGCGGGCTGCCAGTCCTTCAGCGAATTGCACCAGCGTCTGTCGTCGCAGACGTTCGACGCTCCGACCGAGGCTGCCCAAGCCTCGGTGGGCCGTCGTTTGACCTTGAACACGGCTGAAGAACTGGAAGAAGCGGAAATGCTGGTGGTCGACGCCAGCGGTCGGGTTTGCCTCAAAGCGACCCCGCCGATCCGTCGGACCAAAGTCGTGCCGGAGCCGTGGCGCACCAACATTCTGGTACGTGGCTGGCGCCGCCTGACCGGTCGCACCAATCCGCCGGCTCCGCCGAAAGATGAACGTGTGCTGCCGGCCGCTCGCTGGCGCACTGTGGGTTCGATCCGTCGCTACATTCTGCTGGTATTGATGCTCGGCCAGACCATCGTCGCCGGCTGGTACATGAAAGGCATCATGCCGTACCAGGGCTGGTCGTTCGTCGACCTCAACGAAGTGCTGCATCAACCGCTGCTGCAAACCGCCACACAAGTGCTGCCATACGCATTACAAACCAGCATCCTGATCCTGTTCGGGATTCTGTTCTGCTGGGTGTCGGCCGGTTTCTGGACCGCGCTGATGGGCTTCCTCGAGTTGCTCACCGGGCACGATAAATACCGCATCTCCGGTAAAAGTGCCGGTAATGAGCCGATTCCAAAGGACGCGCGCACCGCATTGGTGATGCCGATCTGCAACGAAGACGTGCCGCGTGTATTTGCCGGTCTGCGGGCGACGTTTGAATCGGTAGCGGCCACGGGTGACCTGGATCGCTTCGACTTCTTCGTCCTCAGCGACAGTAACGACGCCGACATCTGCGTTGCCGAGCAGCAAGCCTGGCTGGACGTCTGCCGCGAAGCCGGTGGCTTCGGCAAGATCTTCTATCGCCGCCGTCGCCGTCGCGTGAAACGTAAAAGCGGCAACCTCGACGACTTCTGCCGTCGTTGGGGCGGTGACTACAAGTACATGGTCGTGCTCGACGCGGACTCCGTGATGAGCGGTGAATGCCTGACCAGCCTGGTGCGCTTGATGGAAGCCACACCGGACGCCGGGATCATCCAGACCGCGCCGCGTGCGTCGGGCATGGACACCCTGTATGCACGGATGCAGCAGTTTGCGACTCGCGTGTACGGTCCGTTGTTTACCGCCGGTCTGCACTTCTGGCAGTTGGGTGAATCCCACTACTGGGGCCACAACGCGATTATCCGCATGAAGCCGTTCATCGAGCACTGCGCCCTGGCGCCATTGCCGGGTAAAGGCGCATTCGCCGGTGCGATACTGTCCCACGACTTCGTTGAAGCCGCGCTGATGCGCCGTGCCGGCTGGGGCGTGTGGATTGCCTACGATTTGCCGGGCAGCTACGAAGAACTGCCGCCGAACCTGCTGGACGAACTCAAGCGTGACCGTCGCTGGTGCCACGGTAACCTGATGAACTTCCGCCTGTTCCTGGTCAAGGGCATGCACCCGGTTCACCGGGCGGTGTTCCTGACCGGCGTGATGTCTTACCTGTCGGCGCCGTTGTGGTTCTTCTTCCTCGTGTTGTCGACGGCGCTGCTGGCGGTCAACACGCTGATGGAACCGCAATACTTCATGGAGCCGCGACAGCTGTATCCGCTGTGGCCGCAATGGCACCCGGACAAGGCTGTGGCGCTGTTCTCCACGACCATCGTGCTGCTGTTCCTGCCGAAGCTGTTGAGCATCCTCCTGATCTGGGCCAAAGGTGCGAAAGAGTTCGGTGGCAAGTTCAAGGTGACGATGTCGATGCTGCTGGAGGTATTGTTCTCCATGCTGCTGGCGCCGGTGCGGATGATTTTCCACACCCGTTTCGTACTGGCCGCGTTCCTCGGCTGGGCCGCGACCTGGAACTCGCCACAACGTGACGACGATTCCACGCCATGGAGCGAAGCGGTCAAGCGCCACGGTCCGCAGACCTTGCTGGGCTTCTTCTGGGCCTTGCTGGTGATCTGGCTGAACCCGAGCTTCCTGTGGTGGCTGGTGCCGATTGTCGGTTCGTTGATGCTGTCGATTCCGGTGTCGGTGATTTCCAGCCGTGTCGGTCTGGGCTTGAAGTCCCGTGACGAAAGCCTGTTCCTGATCCCTGAGGAATACAATCCGCCGCAGGCGCTGCTGGCCACCGACCAGTACACCCACGAAAACCGTTATCACGCACTGAACGACGGCTTCATCCGGGCGGTGGTCGATCCGCAGCAGAACGCCCTGGCGTGCTCGCTGGCGACTTCTCGTCACGGTCAGGCCGAGCCAATCGAGTGGCTGCGTGTCGAACGGGTTCGTCACGCCTTGAAGGTCGGGCCTGATGGCCTGAACAACAATGAGCGTGTGCAATTGCTGAGTGACCCGGTGGCATTGGGTCGTCTGCATGAGCAGGTCTGGAGTGAAGGTCACCCCGAATGGCTGCAAGCCTGGCGTCAATCGGTGAAAGCCGATCCCCACGCGCCGTTGCTGCCGCTCAAACCGCTGAGCGCACAGCCTCAGTTGGCGTAATAGAAAACCCCGCTCATCCAGCGGGGTTTTTTTTTGCCTGATCGGCGTCAGCCAACAAATCCTGTTTCAGCCCTTGTGCAAACGGGCGAGTAGTTTAGGATCCGTCCCCGAATTGGTGCGCCCGGATAATTTTTGTCCGTATGGGGGCGTTTCCTGAGGGAAGCCGCCGTTTTTGCGCGCCTCACACCGCAATGGTTTTGGGGACATGATGATGAAGAAGTATCTCTCGATGCTGCTGGTCGGCGTCACGGCATTGGTTGCAGTCAGCGCGGCGCAGGCCGGTGCCATCGATGACGCGGTCAAGCGCGGCACGCTGAAAGTCGGCATGGACCCGACCTACATGCCGTTCGAGATGACCAACAAGCGCGGCGAGATCATCGGTTTCGAAGTCGACATCCTCAAAGCCATGTCCAAAGCCATGGGCGTCAAGCTGGAGCTGGTGTCCACCGGCTACGACGGCATCATCCCGGCCCTGATGACCGACAAGTTCGACATGATCGGCAGCGGGATGACCCTGACCCAGGAACGCAACCTGCGCCTGAACTTCAGCGAACCGTTTATCGTCGTCGGTCAGACCCTGCTGATCCGCAAAGAGCTGGAAGGCACCATCAAGTCCTATAAGGACTTGAACACCGCCGACTACCGCATCACCTCCAAGCTCGGCACCACCGGCGAGATGGTCGCCAAGAAGCTGATCTCCAAAGCCGAGTACCACGGCTATGACAATGAACAGGAAGCGGTGCTGGACGTGGTCAATGGCAAGGCTGATGCCTTCATCTACGACGCGCCGTACAACGTGGTGGCGGTGAACAAGGTTGGTGCCGGCAAACTGGTGTTCCTCGACAAGCCGTTCACGTACGAGCCGCTGGCCTTCGGCCTGAAGAAGGGTGACTACGACAGCATCAACTTCATCAACAACTTCCTGCACCAGATCCACGAAGACGGCACCTACGATCGCATCCATGACAAGTGGTTCAAAGACACCGCTTGGCTCAAGGACATGGAGTAACGCTGACAAGCGGCGTTCGGTCAGTTAGACCGCGCCGCCCCAATCGCGGGCAAGCCCGCTCCCACAGTGATCTGGGTGAACACAAATTTTGTGTCCGGCGCAGAACCTTGTGGGAGCAGGCTTGCCCGCGATGACGGCCTTCCCGGCGACACAAAATTCGGAAGCTTCAAAGCAAATGAAACAAAAAAAATCCCAATGGCCCTGGCACGTTTTAACCGTGCTGGTGCTGATCGGCCTGGCCGGCGCGTTGTATTACGCCACCTCGCTGATGTCCTACGAATGGCGCTGGAACCGAGTGCCGCAATACTTCGCCTACCACGCCGAAGAATCCCGGCGCGCCGCCGACATCTCCACCGTCAGCGAACTGGTGCGCACGGGCGATAAAGCCGAAGTCACCCTGCGCAACGACGCGGGTGATGAGCAGCGCGTGACCGTCGACGACAACAGCCTGCAAGTCGCCCAAGGCGATGATGTGGCCGAAGGCGATGTGATCGGCGTGACACGCCATTGGGCCGCCGGTCCACTGCTTTGGGGGCTGTGGACCACGTTGTGGTTGTCCGTGGTGTCTGGCGTACTCGGTCTGTTGATCGGTCTCGTCACCGGTTTGTGCCGGCTGTCGAGCAACCCGACCCTGCGCGACCTCTCGACCATTTACGTCGAACTGGTCCGTGGCACACCGCTGCTGGTACAGATCTTCATTTTCTATTTCTTCATCGGCACCGTGATGAACCTGTCCCGGGAATTCGCCGGGATCGCGGCGTTGTCGCTGTTCACGGGCGCCTACGTCGCGGAAATCATCCGTTCCGGCGTGCAGTCCATCGCCCGCGGCCAGAACGAAGCCGCGCGTTCGTTGGGGCTGAGCGCTGGCCAGTCGATGCGCCACGTGGTGATGCCTCAAGCCTTGAAGCGGGTATTGCCGCCCCTGGCCGGGCAATTCATCAGCCTAGTCAAGGACACGTCGCTGGTTTCGGTCATCGCAATTACCGAACTGTTGAAAAGCGGTCGTGAAGTCATCACCACCTCGTTCTCGCCATTCGAAATCCTGTTCTGCGTGGCCGGGTTGTACCTGTTGATCAACCTGCCGCTGTCGAAAATCGCCAGCCGGCTTGAGCGGAGGCTCGCGCAAAGTGATTGAAGTTCGCGATCTGGTAAAAGTCTTCGATACCCGCGGCCAGGTGGTTCGCGCGGTGGATAACGTCACCACGCACGTGGCCAAGGGTGAAGTGCTGGTGGTGATCGGCCCGTCCGGCTCCGGCAAATCGACCTTCCTGCGCTGCCTTAATGGCCTGGAAGCATTCGACTCGGGTTCGGTGAGCATTGATGGTCTGCAACTGGCCGACCCGAAAACCGACGTCAACGCCTACCGGCGCGAGGTCGGCATGGTGTTTCAGCACTTCAACCTGTTCCCGCATATGACCGTGCTGGAAAACCTCTGCCTGGCGCAGAAAGTCGTGCGCAAACGCGGCAAGAAAGAGCGCGAGGCCAAGGCCATGGCGTTGCTGGAAAAGGTCGGCATTGCACAGAAAGCCCACGAGTTTCCGTCGCGTCTGTCCGGCGGCCAGCAACAGCGCGTGGCGATTGCCCGGGCGTTGGCCATGGAGCCGAAGGTCATGTTGTTCGATGAGCCGACCTCGGCGCTGGACCCGGAAATGGTCGGCGAAGTGCTGGACGTGATGAAAACCCTGGCCGTGGAAGGCATGACCATGGTTTGCGTCACCCATGAAATGGGCTTTGCGCGGGAAGTGGCGGATCGGGTGTTGTTCTTCGATCACGGCAAATTGCTGGAAGATGCGTCACCGGCGGAGTTCTTTGATGCGCCGAAGGATGCGCGGGCGCAGGCGTTTTTGCGTCAGGTTCTCTAGTCGACCGCTCCCACGCTCTGCGTGGGAACGATCAGTCCGCATCACCTCAAACCTTGAACCTGCCCACCAGCATCTGCAGATGCGTTCCCAGCCGCGCCAGCTCAATACTGGATGCCGCCGTCTCTTCACTGGCTGCCGAGGTCTGCTCGGACACGTCACGCACGTTCAGCACGCTACGGTTGATCTCCTCGGCCACTGCCGTTTGCTGCTCGGCAGCGGCGGCGATCTGCTGGTTCATCGACTGAATCGCCGACACGGTGCGGGTGATGCTTTCCAGTGAGCCCCCGGCGCGGCGGGTCAGTTCGACGCTGCTGTCGGTCAGGACGCGGCTGTTGTCCATGATCGTGGCGACTTGCTGGGTGCCGTTTTGCAAGCCGACGATCAGCTCTTCGATTTCTTCGGTGGACTTCTGGGTGCGTTGCGCCAGGCTGCGAACTTCATCGGCCACCACCGCAAAACCGCGTCCGGCTTCACCGGCACGGGCGGCTTCGATGGCGGCGTTGAGGGCCAGCAGATTGGTTTGCTGGGCCACGGATTTGATGACATCGAGCACGCTGCCGATCTTGTCGCTTTCGCGTTTGAGATCGCCCATTGCGGCGGTGGAATTGCCAACTTCGAGGGCCAGGCGTTCGATCTGGGCGATGGCTTCGCCGACCACTTTGTCACCTTCGCGGGCTTGCTGATCGGCGGCGACGGCGGCTTCGGAGGCTTCTTCGGCATTGCGTGCGACTTCTTGCACGGTCGCGGTCATTTCGTTCATTGCGGTCGCTACCTGATCGGTCTCGACTTTCTGGCTGTTGACCCCGGCACTGGTCTGCTCGGTGACCGCCGACAACTCTTCGGCGGCGCTGGCGATTTGTGTAACGCCGTCGCTGATGCCGCCGATCAGTTCCCGCAGGCCCAGGGTCATGCTCTGCATGGCACGCTGAAGCTGGCCGAGTTCGTCGCGACGCTTGGAGGTCAGGTTGTGAGTCAGGTCGCCGGCGGCCACACGTTCAGCCACTTTCAGGGTCTGGTTCAGCGGGATGACGATCTGGCGAGTGATCGCCCAGGCTGCGACTATGCCGAAGGCCAGGGCCAGGGCGGTGGCCATCAGCAGCATGTTCTTGGCGTGAGCCGCATCGGTGTCGCGGACGATGGTTTGCGACACGGTGAGTTTTTTGCTGACGTCGAGCAGGATATCGCCTTGCTCGGCCATGCGCACGAGTGCGGCAGCACTGGCGACCTGGGAGTCACGGTACTGGCTGACGGCGGCACGGTAGGCCTTGAGCGAATCGGTCGCCTGTTGCAGGTTGGCGGTGTGTTCTTCCGGCAGTTTGGACGGCAGGCTTTCGAGGTTTTTCAGGGCGTTGTCGATGGCGTCCAGCGCCGGTTGTTCGGCTTCGGGCTTGGCGCTGTAGGTGTAGCCGCGAACCTGGAAGCGCGCTTGCTGAATCAATTTGCTCAAATCGATCACGCTATTGAACTGGGCGACGTTGTCGCCTTGCAGCAGGGATTTCTCGACTTCGGCGACGCGGGCGACGGCGTTGTCGGCCGTGGCCCCGAGTTTGCTGCGCGCGTCTTCGCGGTTGGCACCGGCCTGGATCATCGCGCTGAACGCTTGTTTGTACTGGCTGACGGCGGCCAATTGCTGGTCAACCATTGCCGCGTCGGCCGGTTGCTCAATCAGTTTGCGAGCGGTTTGCAGGCCCGCATCGAGTTGCGCCAGCTTGTCGTTGACCGCCCCCGGGCCTTGTTCGCCCCGGCGCATTTCATAATCCAGACGGGCCAGGCGCAGGTCTTTGGTCAGGTCATTGAGGCTGGCGATGAACCCGAGCTTGTCGCCACGGCTCGTCACGTCGCTCAGGCCAGTCCAGCCGGTGAAGGTGATCAACAGGGTAAGCAACAGCACCAGACCGAAACCGATTCCCAGTTTGCGATTGACGCTGATGTTCCCCAGATTCTCGGCTAGCCATTGGTACATGCTACAACTCCCTGGACCACTGATTGGTTTTGTGGGAACTGTATCGGCAGGCAAAGCCGGTTCTGTAGGGCGAAAAAGACTGGCGACGATCACATCCCTTGTAGCAGCAGGCTTCGCCAGCTGCTACAAGGGGCCGTGTTAGAACAGGCGGGCGAGCAGGGCGGTGACGGCGGTCTCGACGCGCAGGATGCGCTCGCCGAGCTGCACCGGTTGCAGGCCGGACTTGCCCAGCAGGTCGATCTCGTAAGGGATCCAGCCACCTTCGGGGCCGATGGCCAGGGTCACCGGTTCGTCGAGGCCGCGGGGGCAAGGCGGGTAGTTTCCGGGATGTCCGACCAGGCCGAGGGTGCCCTCGGTGATCGCCGGCAGACGGTCCTCAACGAAGGGCTTGAAGCGCTTCTCGATAACGATCTCGGGCAGCACACTGTCCCGGGCCTGTTCGAGGCCGAGGATCAATTGTTCGCGAATCGCCTCGGGTTCCAGGAACGGGGTTTGCCAGAAGCTCTTCTCGACGCGATAGCTGTTCACCAGCACGACGCGCGGCACACCCATGGCGGCCACGGTCTGAAACACCCTGCGCAGCATTTTCGGGCGCGGCAGGGCCAACACCAGGGTCAACGGCAGCTTGTTCGGGGGCGGTTGGTCGAGGGTGACGCGCAATTCGGCTTCAGCGGCGTCCAGGCGCAACACCTCGGCCGTGCCCATCAACCCACCGATCCGACCGACACGCATGCTGTCACCGACTTCGCAGCGGTGAACTTCCTGCATGTGCGTCAACCGGCGATCACGCAGGATCACCCGGTCGGCCGCAATGAAATCGGCTTCTTCGAGCAGCAGCAGGTTCACGGTTGGGTCGCTGGCGGCTGGTCGTTGTGATCGTCAACCGGTTGGTCGTCCGGATGCTCGCCACGTTTGCTGATCAGGCTGCCAAACAGGATGCCGATCTCGAACAGCAGCCACATCGGTACCGCCAACAGCGTCTGCGAGAAGATGTCCGGCGGCGTCAGGATCATGCCGACCACGAAGCAGCCGATGACCACGTACGGGCGGATTTTCTTCAGGTATTTGACGTCGACCACGCCGATCCACACCAGCAGCACCACGGCCACCGGAATTTCGAACGCCACGCCAAAGGCGAAGAACAGCGTCATGACGAAATCGAGGTAGCTGGTGATGTCGGTCATCATTTCCACGCCGGCCGGGGTGGCGGCGGCGAAGAACTTGAAGATCAACGGGAACACCAGGTAATAGGCGAACGCCATGCCGGTGTAGAACAGCACGATGCTGGACATCAGCAGCGGCACCGCGATGCGCTTTTCATGCTTGTACAGGCCCGGTGCGATGAAGCCCCAGATCTGGTGCAGGATCACCGGGATCGCCAGGAACAGCGAGACCATCATGGTCAGCTTCAGCGGCGTCAGGAAGGGCGACGACACGTCGGTGGCGATCATCGTCGCGCCGGCGGGCAGGTACGCGCGCAGCGGCGTGGAGACGAAGGTGTAGATCTGCTGGGTAAAGGCAAACAACCCGGCGAAGATGATGAAAATCGCCGCTACGCAGCGCAGCAGACGGGTACGCAACTCGGTGAGGTGCGAAACCAGCGGCATGTGCTGGTCGTTTTCGGGGAGATCGCTCATGGGGCTCGCGGCGGCAGTGTTGGGTCATGAGGGGCCGGCGCTGTCGGCGCGGCGGCAGGAGCAACCGGTGGTGCTGATACAACGGACTCAGGTTGCGCAGTCGCTACAACAGGTGCTGGCGCAGGCGTTGGTTCAGTGGCGGCGACAGGCGCGTGAATCGTCTGTTCCCCCACATGCTCCACCGGCGTCGGCTCCTGCTGGGTCGGCGAGAAAATCTTCCGCGCCTCCTGCTCCAGCGACAGAATGTGCTCGTTGTGCAGCTGCCGACGAATCTCGTCGGCACCGATTTCACGTTCAACTTCCTGTTTGATCGCGTTGAAGCTGCGCTTCAAGCGCCCGACCCACAGGCCGGCGGTGCGCGCAGCACCCGGCAAGCGCTCGGGCCCCAGCACCAGCAGGGCCACTAGGCCGACGAGCAACAGTTCAGAGAAGCTGATACCAAACATTAGTCAGTGCTCACACGTCTTTGCGGATCGGCTCTTCGACTTTTTGTGCCTGCACGTCGATGGTGTGCGGCTGGTTCACGGACTGCGTAGTCTGTGGCTGAACAGGTGGAACCGGTTGCGCCGGTGTCACGGTCGGATCGGCCGGTTTTTCGTCGTCGTTCATGGCTTTCTTGAAGCCCTTGATCGACTCGCCCACGTCCGTGCCGAGGTTTTTCAGTTTCTTGGTGCCGAATACCAATACGACAACAACCAGGATGACGATCCAGTGTTTCCAGTCAAAAATGCCCATGTTGCTGCTCCTCTCTAATAATTGTTCAGGCGGACGGGCGCGAGGCTTTCTCGGCGTGTCCGGACAGACCGAAGCGACGGTCCAGTTCATCAAGTACAGCCTGCGGATGCTGCCCCAGTTGGGCGAGCATGACCATGCTGTGGAACCACAAATCGGCGGTCTCGTAGATCACATCGCTGCAGTCGCCGCTGATGGCGGCGTCCTTGGCGGCAATGATGGTTTCGACCGACTCTTCGCCGACTTTTTCCAGAATCTTGTTCAAGCCCTTGTGGTACAGGCTGGCGACATACGAGCTGTCGGCAGCGGCGCCTTTGCGCTCTTCCAGCACTGCGGCCAGGCGGGTCAGAGTGTCACTCATGTTTGTGTCCTGCGGAATAGATGGCGTGCGGATCTTTCAGGACCGGGTCGACCGTTGTCCAGTCGCCGTTCTCATAGACGCGGTAGAAGCAGCTTTGGCGGCCGGTATGACAGGCGATGTCGCCGATCTGCTCGACCATCAGGATGATCACGTCGGCGTCGCAGTCCAGGCGCATCTCATGCAGGGTTTGCACGTGGCCGGACTCTTCGCCCTTGCGCCACAGCTTGCCACGCGAACGCGACCAGTAAATGGCACGGTTCTCGGCAGCAGTCAGTTCCAGCGCTTCACGGTTCATCCAGGCCATCATCAGGACGCGCCCGGTCTTGTGATCCTGGGCAATCGCCGGCACCAGGCCATCAGCGTCCCACTTGATCTCGTCCAGCCAGTTTTTCATCTTCGACTCCGACAGCGGGCTTCGCACTTCATTAGCCTGGCCCAACGTTCAAACAGTGTGCCAGTGGATCACACAACTGGCTATCGGCGAACGACCAGATACAAACCAACGGCCACCATGATTCCCCCGGGCCAATGACCCAGTTCGTTCAGTGGTCCACCGGCCAGCAGAATAACGCCGCCCGCCAGGTGGGCGCAGCCGAGCAGGCGCAAGAACCAGTCATCCTTGCGTTTATGCCACGGTGGTGGCGGGTCGTAGGCGTGGGGTTGGGACATGCGTTCGAGCAGGTCGCGGGCCATGTTGGCCAGGTGCGGCAGCTGTTCGAACTGGCTCTGCACGTTGCCGAGCAAGGCTTTGGGGCTGACGCGCTCGCGCATCCAGCGTTCAAGGAACGGCTGCGCGGTGTTCCACAAGTCCAGGTCCGGGTACAGCTGACGGCCCAGGCCTTCGATGTTCAACAGGGTTTTTTGCAACAGCACGAGCTGCGGCTGAACTTCCATGTTGAAGCGTCGAGCGGTCTGGAACAGGCGCATCAGAACTTGGCCGAAAGAAATATCTTTTAACGGTTTTTCAAAGATCGGCTCGCACACGGTGCGGATCGCTGCTTCGAATTCGTTGAGTTTGGTTTCCGCCGGCACCCAGCCCGAATCGATGTGCAATTGCGCCACACGCCGGTAATCACGCTTGAAGAAGGCGAACAGGTTGCGGGCCAGGTAGTCCTGGTCTTCCGGGGTCAGGCTGCCGACGATACCGCAGTCGATCGCAATGTACTGCGGGCTCCACGGGTTGACGGTGCTGACGAAGATATTGCCGGGGTGCATGTCGGCGTGGAAAAAACTGTCGCGGAACACCTGGGTGAAGAAGATCTCCACGCCGCGTTCGGCGAGCATTTTCATGTCGGTGCGCTGGTCGGCCAGGGTGGTCAGGTCGGTGACCTGGATGCCGTAGATGCGCTCCATCACCAACACTTTCGGGCGGCACCAGTCCCAATAGACTTGTGGCACGTAGAGCAGCGGCGAGCCTTCGAAGTTGCGCTTCAGCTGGCTGGCGTTGGCCGCTTCGCGCAGCAGGTCGAGTTCGTCGTAGATGGTTTTTTCGTAGTCGCTGACCACGTCCACCGGGTGCAGCAGGCGCGCGTCGGCCGAGAGCTTTTCAGCAGCGCGGGCCAGAATGAACAGCCACGCCAGATCCTGGGCGATGATCGGTTTGAGGCCCGGGCGGATCACCTTGACCACCACTTCTTCGCCGGTTTTCAACTGCGCGGCATGCACCTGCGCCACCGAAGCGGACGCCAGCGGCTCGACGTCGAAACGGCTGAACACTTCACTGATCTTCTTGCCGAGCTGCTCTTCGATCAGCTTGACCGACACTTGCGAGTCGAACGGCGGCACACGGTCCTGCAGTTTCATCAGCTCGTCGGCGATGTCTTCCGGCAACAGGTCGCGGCGGGTGGACAGGATCTGCCCGAACTTGATGAAGATAGGCCCCAGGTCCTGCAACGCCAGGCGCAATCGCGCGCCACGGCTCAGGTCCAGCGTCTTGCGCGGGAACCAGCGCCACGGCAGCGCGTAACGCAGTGCCAGCAGAAACCACGGCAGCGGCAGGGCAAACAGCAGGTCATCGAGGCGGTAACGAATCACAACGCGCTGGATGCGCAACAAACGGCGGACGGCAAGCAGCTTCATGCGTTATCGCTTGGGTCGAGGGATCGGGAAAGGCGCTCGAAGCGCGCCTCGAGTCGTTCCAGATCGAGTTTGATCTGGTCCAGTTCACTGAATCGGGCTTCGGCTTCGCGCTGACCGACAAGGGTGCGCGACTCTTCAGCCAGGTATTCGCCGAGGTTCTGCCCCAGGCTGGCGAACCCTTGCTGATACCAGCGGGCGCGACTGCGCAGGTGACCGCCAACCAGTTGCGTGGCCACCGGCCCCAGCCAGCGCGAGAGTTCGTACTCCCAGTCCAGTTCGAGGTCCTGAAGGATCGCCGCCAGTTCCAGCAGCACGCCGCTGTCACCGTCGAGTTCGACTTCAGGGCCATGCAGGACCGAAGTCTTGTCCTTGCTCATCGCCAGTTTCAACAGGCTCGAAGCCGGTGCTCGCAGGGTGCAGTCGGCGCCGGTTTCCCAGTGGGAAGCGAGCATCAGGCCTTCATCGCTGGGCAGGATGAACAGCTGCAATGCCGGGCTGCGGCAGTCGACGGCAATCACCCGGCCGCTCAAATGCGCCAGCCGCGGCAGCGCGGTGCTGTCGAGACTCAGCACCCGGTTCAGGCCGAGTTCAACGCTGGCGAGCAGGCCGGCCAGCAACATCAGGGTTTGATGCCGCGGTGCAGGGCGACGATGCCTGCGGTCATGTTGTGGTAGGTCACGCGGTCGAAACCGGCCTCGACCATCATCGACTTCAGGGTTTCCTGATTCGGGTGCATGCGGATCGACTCGGCCAGGTAGCGATAGCTTTCCGAGTCGTTGGTGATCAGCTTGCCCATCAGTGGCATGAAGGCGAACGAGTAGGCGTCGTAGGCCTTGGACATCAGCGCGTTGGTTGGCTTGGAAAACTCCAGCACCAACAGGCGACCGCCAGGCTTGAGCACGCGCAGCATCGAACGCAGGGCGTCTTCCTTGTGCGTCACGTTGCGCAGGCCGAAGGCGATGGTCACGCAGTCGAAATGGTTGTCCGGGAACGGCAGCTTTTCAGCGTCGGCCTGAACGAATTCGACGTTGCCGGCCACACCGAGGTCCAGCAGGCGGTCACGACCGACCTTGAGCATGGATTCGTTGATGTCGGCCAACACCACCTGGCCGGTCGGGCCGACGAGGTGTGAGAATTTCTTGGTCAGGTCGCCCGTGCCGCCGGCGATGTCCAGCACGCGATTGCCGGTGCGCACGCCCGAAAGCTCGATTGCGAAACGCTTCCACAAACGGTGCATGCCGCCCGACAGGAGGTCATTCATCAAGTCGTACTTGGCGGCTACCGAATGGAAAACCTCAGCGACTTTTTCCGCTTTTTGGCTTTCCGGAACGTTTTTGAAACCAAAGTGAGTGGTGGGTTCGGCATCGCTGCCTTTGCGCTGATCAGTCATATCGCTGTCACCAGAAGAGAATGCGGGACATTCTAATCCCCAAGGCATGCTTTGTCTTGGCAAGGCTGAAGGTAAGATGGGCAACCACCGGGACGTTTTGACGCAGTCATGGTCAAGATGCTTCAGGAAAGTATCCATAAAGCAGGAGTCATTCGATGGCCCGTATTAGTGTTGAACGTGCCCACGGCCTGGGCAAGGAAGCGGCCCGCGAGAAGGCCGACAAGCTGGCGCAGAAACTGTCCGATCAATACGGCCTGGAGCCGCAGTGGTCCGGTGACACGCTGAACCTCAAGCGCTCCGGAGTGAAAGGCGCGGTGCATGTCAGCGAAGATTCGATCCGCGTCGATGTGGAGTTGGGCCTGATGATGTCGGCCATGAGCGGCATGATCAAATCTGAAATCGAAAAGGCCCTCGATAAAGCGTTGGTCTGATCCGGTTCTTTCTGTGAAACACGATCCCTGTGGGAGCGGGCTTGCCCGCGAAGAGGCCGGAACATCCGCAATACATTTTGTGGTTGATCCATCGTCTTCGCGGGCAAGCCCGCTCCCACAGGTTGGTTGGCGTTCCGACTACTTGTTTATGTCAGTTGTTAGGGTGCCGTTTCTAATTTTTCTCCCTACTTTGTGCCTGAGCCCGACACTTGTCCGGGCAGTTCCTCAAACCTTCTGCGCGTGAGGTGCACCATGGCCAAAGTTATTTTGAAGAAAAAAATCGACGCATCGACCACCGCTCTGGGCGACGTCAAATCCTATGCCCGCAAGATCTGGCTGGCTGGCCTGGGTGCCTACGCCAAGGTCGGGCAAGAGGGTAGCGAGTACTTTCAAGAGTTGATCAAGGCGGGTCAAACTGTTGAAAAGAAAGGCAAAAAAGTAGTGGCTGAAAAGCTTGAAGCCGCTAACGCCGAGATCGTTGAAGCCAAGAGTGAAGTGAGTACTTTCAAAGGCAAGGTCGAAGTTCAACTCGACAAGGTCGAGAAGGCTTTTGACTCGCGTGTCGCAAGTGCCTTGAATCGTATCGGCATTCCGTCTAAACATGACGTTGAGACACTCTCTGCTAAGCTCGATGAGCTGACGGCATTGCTCGAACGCGTCGCGCGTAAATCTTAAGGAGAACGGGATGGCTGTTAAAAAGAACACCGAAAAAGAAGGCAGCTCGTGGATCGGGAAAGTCGAAGACTACTCCCGCAAAATCTGGCTGGCTGGTTTAGGCGTGTACTCGAAGATCGACACTGACGGCAGCAAGCTCTTCGATACATTGGTCAAAGACGGCGAGAAAGCCGAGAAGCTCACCAAGAACGCTGTTGGCAAGAAAGTCGACGCCGCCAAGGATTCTGCTTCGTCGGCCAAGTCGCGCATCACTGGCGTTAAAGATCGCGCGCTGGGCAAATGGGATGAGCTGGAAGGGGCTTTCGACAAGCGCCTGAACAGTGCCATTTCGCGCCTCGGTGTCCCGAGCCGCAACGAAGTGAAAGCACTGCACAGCAAGGTCGATACCCTGACCAAGCAAATCGAAAAACTCACCGGTGCCAAGGTTGCGCCTGTTGCGGCGAAAACCGCAGCGGCCAAGCCAGCGGCTAAAACCGCTGCCAAGCCACTGGCCAAAGCCGCCGCTAAACCGGCTGCCAAACCTGCTGCGAAAGCAGCGGCCAAGCCTGCTGCCAAAACTGCCGCAGCAAAACCTGCTGCTGCCAAGCCAGCGGCTAAACCGGTTGCCGCTAAAGCAGCCGCCAAGCCAGCGGCTAAACCAGCTGCCAAAACCGCAGCTGCCAAACCGGCCGCCAAGCCAGCAGCAAAACCTGCTGCAGCGAAGAAGCCAGCGGTGAAAAAACCGGCAGCGCCGAAAGCCGCCGCACCAAAACCAGCAGTGGCTGCTGTTGCCAAACCGGCAACCCCGGCCGCCCCGGTCAGCGCATCGAACTCTGCAACCGCGCCGACCCCTGCTGTAACCCCGACTGTAGCGCCAGCAACGACGCCAACCAGTCAGTCCTGATTTTCAGGGCTCAAAAAAACGCCCGGCCTGCCAAGGTCGGGCGTTTTTGTTGGTGAACCCATTCTCCAGAACACCGCCAATCCAATGTGGGAGCGGCGGTCTCAGGTTTACTCGTGTTCTTCCAGATATTGGAGCGCCATCTGCTCCGTCGCCACCTTGATCGGCGGCAGCAAGTGCGGCGCCACCAGCATCATGATCTGGTACACCACCAGCCTCACCTCACCCTCACGATCAAGAATCCGTTGGTAGTCCAGCGAGAACAGCAGCGTCATTGTGATCTGCTCCACCAACTGCCCCAACGCCTGCGTATCACTGACCAATTGCCCCTGAGCCTTCAACTGCGCGAGCAATGACGCCAGTGTGCGCTTCAGCGCATTGAGCAGGTTGCGTATGCCCTTGGCCAGCTTTGGTAGGCGTCCGGCGAGGTTCGACAGGTCCTGGAACAGAAACCGGTAATGCGACAGCCGTTCGACGATCAAGTGCAGGAACAGCCAGTAATCGTCCGGTGCCAGTTCCACATCGGCAGGAGGGTCGAGCAGCGGCGCCAGTTCAGACTGGAAGCGCTCGAACAGCCCGAGAATCAGCGGCTCCTTGCCGTGAAAGTGGTAGTAGAGGTTGCCAGGGCTGATGCCCATCTCGTTGGCAACTTCCATGGTGGAGACGTTCGGTTCGCCTTTCTGATTGAACAACTGCAAAGCACATTCGAGAATCCGGTCGCGGGTTTTCATCCAGTCTTCTTAATGATCGAGTCAGTGCCACGGCCAACGCCGGCCGTGGAGGGTTGAACGTCAGCGCACACGCACGTAAGTACCGGGTGCTGCCTCTTGCGGTGGATAGTTCTGATTGCCGAGGGCCATGTGGGTTTCTTTCAGCGCGCCGGAACGTTGCTGAATCCACTCCAGCCATTGCGTCCACCAGCTGCCGTCGACTTGCTTGGCGTCGTAATACCAGGCGCGTGGGTCGCTGCTCAATTTTGCGCCTTCGACGTAGTTGGCTTTCGGGTTGCTCGGCGGGTTGAGGATGCTCTGCACGTGGCCGCTGTTGGACAGCACGAAGCGTCGTTCACCACCCAGCAACAGAGTCGAGCGGTACACCGCGTCCCACGGCGTGATGTGGTCATTGATGCCTGCGACGCTGAAGCTGTCGACGGTGACTTTCTGCAAGTCGATGGGCGTGCCGCACACTTCAAGGCCGCCCGGGTGGCTCAGCGGGTTGTGTTTGAAGAAGTCCAGCAGATCGCCGTGAAAGGCCGCCGGCAGCCGCGTGTTGTCGTTGTTCCAGTAGAGGATGTCGAACGCGGGCGGTTCTTTGCCGAGCAGGTAGTTATTGACGAAATAACTCCAGATCAAGTCGTTGGGGCGCATCCAGGCGAACACCTTGGCCATGTCACGACCATCCAGCACACCTTTCTGATAGGACTTGCGCTTGGCCGCTTCAAGGGTCTGTTCGTCTGCGAACAGCGTTGCCGGGGAGTCCATCTGACTGTCGAGCAGGCTCACCAGGTAGGTCGCGCTCGACACCCGCCGCAGCTGTCGCTTGGCCTGCAAGTGACCTTGCAGCGCGGCGATGGTCAGCCCGCCAGCGCAGGCGCCCATCAGGTTCACTTCGCGCGCGCCGGTGATCGCCCGGCAGACATTCATCGCTTCTTCCACGGCTTCGACGTAGGTCGACAGCCCCCATTCGCGATGGCGCACATCGGGATTGCGCCAACTGATCATGAACGTCTGCAGGCCGTTCTTGAGGGCGAACTGGACGAAGCTGTTATGCGGGCTCAGGTCGAAAATGTAGTACTTGTTGATCTGCGGCGGTACCACCAGCAGCGGTTTTGAATACTGTTTTTCGCTCATTGGCTTGTACTGGATCAGCTCCAGCAGCTCGTTGCGAAACACCACCGAGCCGGTCGTGGTGGCGACGGTTTTACCCACTTCGAATGCTTGCTTGGTGACTTGCCGGGGCAGGCCGTCGTTGTGCAGGAAGTCGTCGACCAGATGGCTGATACCGCGCACCAGACTGTTGCCGCCGGAATTGAAGATTTCCTTGATCGCCAGCGGATTGAGCAGGGTATTGGACGGCGACACGGCGTCATTGAGCAAGGCAAACGCAAAGTGCGCGCGGGCGCGATCGTCGGGGGACATGGCGCTGTCGTCGATCCAGCTTTTAACCTGTTTCTGCCAGCTCAGATAGGCCTGCAGGCTGCGACGATAAAACGGGTTGAGACTCCACGCCGGATCGGTGAAACGACTGTCCTGCGGGTTGGTCGCGTGCAAGGTTTCACCCAATAAGACACGGCCCAACTGACCGCCCAGTTTCAAGGCGTGTCGGGCGCTGTGCACCGGGTTGCGCAAGCCGTGGGCCGCCACGTTGCGCAGGGTCGAAATCAGGTCCCGGCCGCGCAGGCCGGTAATTGCACTCTGTGCGTTGATGAACGCGGCGGGAGTGGGTAAAGCGTCTCTCGCTGGTTTGTCGCGCATGTCTCAACACTCCTTCGTTTCAAGCCAAAAACAAACTCACTGAACCAGATCACCATAGACGCTGTTGTGGGTTGTTGCGCGGCGCGGCGTCCTGCCGGCCGATGAAGCGACTAACTGCCCAACGGCGTCGGGTGCGGATGCATCACGGCGCGCTGGCGTTCTTCCTCGAGGAATTTCATGATGATCGGTGCCACGGCTTCGGCACGGGTGATCAGGAACAGATGCCCATCATCGATGATGTGCAGCTGGGCATTGGGAATTCGCCAGGCCAGCAGGCGCATGTTGACCAACGGGATCAACGGGTCGTCGTCACCGGCCAGTACCAGCGTCGGCTGGTTGATCTTGTGCAACCAGTGAATGCTGGTCCAGCCCAGGCCGGCAAACAACTGCCAGTAATAACCGAGCTTGCCCGCCGAACGGACTTTCGCTGCGTGGCTGGCCGCCAGGGTGGGGTCGCGACGGAAGGCGCCGCCATAGATCATCGGTGCAATGCGGATCACGTGCGACGGCTGGATGTAGCGTCGTGGGCTGGCCATCATCCACAGCACTTTCGGTTTGCCCGGCACCATGACGGCTCCAGCCGCCGTGGCCGCCAACACAAGTTTTTTGCAGCGCTCGGGGTAGTCATACGCAAATTGCTGGGCGAGGGCGCCGCCCCAGGACACGCCGATCACGTTGACTTGTCCGTAGTCGAGATAATCGAGCATCCGTGCTGTGAGTTTCGCCAGGCCCGGAAAGCGGTACGGCCGATTCGGCGTCGACGAGCCGCCGACACCGGGTACGTCGAACGCAATGACTTCCAGGTCCGGGTCCAATGCCGCGACGAACGGAAACACCAGCTCCAGGTTGGCGCCGATGCCGTTGAAAATGAGCAAGGGCGTCAAGTGAGGCTTGCCGGGGCGTACTGCCGTGCGGAGGGTCTGGCCATCCAGGTCGACGGTACGGAATATAAACGGTTGCGGCATGCTTCAGGCCCTGTGGGTTAATTCATCCCCGATCCCCTGTAGGTGGCGAGCTTGCTCGCGATAGCGGTGAGGCAGACGCAGTTACATTGACTGTGCCGCCGCCTTCGCGAGCAAGCTCGACTCCTGCAGGAGGGTGGGGTGTGTCAGTTACCGCTCATGCACATAAGTACCCGGTGCTGCTTCGCCGGCGGTGAAGGTTTTGTTGCCATAAACCGTTGGGGCCTTCTTCAGTTTGCCCGAACGTTCGGCCAGCCATGTCTGCCAGTGCAGCCACCAGGAATCGGTGTGCTTGGTGGAGTTTTCTTGCCAGTCTTCGGCCTTGGCCGGCATTTCACTGCTGGTCATGTAGCGCGATTTCGGGTTGCCCGGCGGGTTCAGAATGCTCTGGATATGTCCGCTGCTCGACAGCACGAATTCGACCTTGCCGCCAAACAGTTGCGCCGACTTGTAGCAGGACTTCCACGGGGTGATGTGGTCGGTGGTGCCAGCCAGGCTATAAATGTCTGCGGTGACTTGTTTCAGGTCGATTGGCGTGCCGCACACTTCCAGTGCATCGGGACGGATCAGTGGATTACTTTTGAACATCTCGATCAGGTCGCCGTGGAACGCGGCAGGCAATCGGGTGGTGTCATTGTTCCAGAACAGGATGTCGAACACCGGCGGTTCGTTACCCAGCAGGTAGTTGTTGACCCAGTAGTTCCAGATCAAATCGTTGGGGCGCATCCAGGCGAAGACTTTCGCCATGTCGCGGCCTTCCAGCACACCGGCCTGATAGGACTGGCGCTTGGCGGATTCCAGGGTTTGCTCGTCGACGAACAGGGCGACGTCACTGTCCAGAGTGGTGTCCAGCACGCTGACCAGCAGTGTCAGGGCGTTGACCTTTTTCTCGCCGAGTGCCGCGTAATGGCCCAGCAGCGCGGTGCAGGTGATACCGCCGGAGCAGGCGCCGAGCATGTTGATGTCTTTGCTGCCAGTGATGGCGCTAACCACATCGACCGCTTCCTTGAGCGCTTCAATGTAGGTCGACAGGCCCCACTCGCGCTGTTCCTTGGTCGGGTTGCGCCAGCTGACGATAAAGGTCTGCACATTGCTGCGCAGGCAGTAGCGCGCCAGGCTCTTTTCCGGGCTCAAGTCGAATACGTAAAATTTGTTGATCTGTGGCGGCACCACCAGCAGAGGGCGCTCCAAGACTTGTTCGGTGGTCGGCTTGTACTGAATCAGTTCCAGCACGTCGTTGCGGAACACGACAGCGCCTTCGGTCACACCCAGGCTCTTGCCGACTTCGAATGCGCCCATGTTGACCTGGCTCGGCATGCCGCCGTTGTGCACCATGTCCTTGGCCAGATGCGAAAGGCCATCGAGCAGGCTTTTGCCGCCGGTTTCGAAGAAGCGCTTGACTGCCGCCGGGTTGGCCGCCGTGTTGGTCGGGGCCATGGCTTCGGTCATGAGGTTGATCACGAAATGCCCGCGCGCGACATCCTTGGGCGCCAGGTTACTCTCGTCGATCCAGTCGTGGAGCTCCTTGCGCCACGCCAGGTAAGTTTGCAGATAACGTTTATAGAGCGGGTTCTGACTCCACGCCGGATCGGCGAAGCGACGGTCTTCGGGGGTCGGAAGCAGTTCGGATTTACCGAACAACACGTTCTTCAGTTCAAGGCCGAAATGGGCAACATGCTTGGCACTGTGGACCGGTTGTTTGATGGCCTGCCTGAGCACCATGCGAGCAGAAGCCAGTAGATCTTTACCACGCAGCCCAACGACAGGATTCAGCCCTAAAGTGTTTTCCGAGGCTTGATATTTCAAGTCATCGTTATTCTTGTTACTCATCTACGACGCTCCATTGTCCTGAGACGAGTACCTGAGCCTGACTGGGTAGTCACACAGCCAATGCCAGGTACTACTGCTCGGGTGACCGTTAATACTGCATCGCTGCTTTTTAGTTCAGAGAGCCTGCAGGGAACTTGCCAGATCCATTGGTTACCCGAGTTTAATTTTTTTCGCAAGCGGGCCAATCATTGGCCCTGAGGCGGAGCATTCAAACAGATGAAATTAGAAAATGCCCTCTAAAGAGCAAGAGGCCTGACTTAGAGCATCAGCTTGACGACGGATTCGTTTGGGTCGCGGGTTTTTCCAGCGGCTTTGAGCTCGGCAAGATAGTCATCCCAAAGTGCGTCATAGCGTCGCGCCAGCTCATAGAGGTATTCCCAGGTGAACAGGCCGCTGTCGTGGCCGTCGTCAAAGGTCAACTTCAGTGCGTACTGACCGGCCGGTTCTACCTTGGTCAGGCCGACATTCTTCTTGCCAAATTGCAGAATGGGTTTGCCGTGGCCCTGGACCTCGGCGGAGGGAGAGTGCACGCGCAGGAACTCGGCGGGCAGGTGATATTCCTCGCCGGACGCGTATTTCAGCGACAGGGTTTTCGAGGCTTTGTGCAGTTTGATGTCGGTGGGAAGCATAGGAAGAGCCTCGGGAGGAAAGCTACAAGCTGCAAGCTTAACTCGATAAGCTTGACGCTTGTAGCTTGCAACTTGAGGCTTACAGAATGTAGCGGGACAGGTCTTCGTTCTGCGCCAATTCGCCCAAGTGGCTGTTGACGTAGTCAGCGTCGATCATGATCACCTTGCCGTCATGGACGCTGGCCAGGTCACCGGCGCTGAACGACACCTCTTCAAGCAGGCGCTCGAGCAAGGTGTGCAGGCGACGGGCACCGATGTTCTCGGTCTTCTCGTTGACCTGCCAGGCAATCTCGGCAATGCGCTTGATACCGTCCGGCTGGAACTCGATGCCCAGGCCTTCGGTTTTCAGCAGTGCGCAATATTGCTCGGTGAGCGAGGCATGTGGCTCGCTGAGAATGCGCTCGAAGTCTTCCGGCGTCAGCGCCTTGAGCTCGACACGAATCGGCAGGCGGCCTTGCAGTTCCGGCACCAGGTCGCTCGGCTTGCTCAGGTGGAATGCACCGGAGGCGATGAACAGGATGTGGTCGGTCTTGACCATACCCAGCTTGGTGTTGACGGTGCAGCCTTCGATCAGCGGCAGCAAGTCGCGCTGTACGCCTTCACGGGATACGTCGACGCCGCCGGAGTTGCCGCGCTTGGCGACCTTGTCGATTTCGTCGATGAACACGATGCCGTGCTGTTCGACCGCTTCCAGCGCCTTGGCCTTCAACTCTTCTTCATTGACCAGGCGGCCGGCTTCTTCATCACGCACCAGTTTCAGTGCTTCCTTGACCTTGAGCTTGCGGCTTTTCTTTTTGCCCTTGCCCATGTTGGCAAACAGGCTCTGCAACTGGTTGGTCATTTCTTCCATGCCCGGTGGCGCGGAGATGTCGACGCCGGCTACATCGGCGACTTCGATTTCGATCTCCTTGTCATCCAGCTGACCTTCGCGCAGGCGCTTGCGGAACAGTTGGCGGGTGTTGGAATCGGTGGCCGATCCGGCGTCTTCGTTACTGAAACCCATGCGAGCCGGTGGCAGCAGGGCGTCGAGGATACGGTCTTCGGCGGCGTCTTCGGCGCGATGGCGAACCTTGGTCATTTCCTGTTCGCGCAGCAGCTTGATCGCCGCATCCGCCAGGTCCCGAATGATCGATTCAACGTCGCGGCCTACGTAGCCGACTTCGGTGAACTTGGTCGCTTCGACTTTGATGAACGGCGCGTTGGCGAGCTTGGCCAGGCGGCGAGCGATCTCGGTTTTACCGACACCGGTCGGGCCGATCATCAGGATGTTCTTGGGGGTTACTTCAACGCGCAGCTCTTCAGGCAGCTGCATCCGGCGCCAGCGGTTACGCAGCGCGATGGCGACGGCGCGCTTGGCATCGTCCTGGCCGATGATATGGCGATTGAGTTCGTGGACGATTTCACGGGGAGTCATGGACATAGTAATTGGCGGTCCTCAGGTAAAAGTGAGCCGTGGCGTGGTGGCCAAAACAGGCTTACTCAGCGAGGTCCTGCTCCTCAATGGTGAAGGTGTGGTTGGTGAATACACAGATGTCGCCGGCGATGCCGAGGGCGGTTTCGACGATTTCCCGGGCCGACAGATCGGTCTTCTTCAGCAGTGCGCTGGCAGCGGCCTGGGCGTAGCCGCCGCCGGAACCCATGGCGATCAGGCCTTCTTCAGGCTCAACCACATCGCCATTGCCGGTGATGATCAGGGAGGCGTCTTTGTTGGCGACTGCGAGCATGGCTTCGAGGCGGCTGAGGGAGCGGTCGGTGCGCCATTCTTTGGCGAGTTCGACAGCAGCGCGAACCAGGTGACCTTGGTGTTTCTCAAGCTGGCCTTCGAAACGTTCGAAGAGGGTGAAGGCGTCAGCGGTGGCCCCGGCAAAACCGGCGATAACCTGGCCGTGGTACAGGCGGCGAACTTTCTTCGCGTTGCCTTTCATCACGGTATTACCGAGAGAAACCTGGCCGTCGCCGCCCATGACGACTTTGCCGTGGCGGCGAACTGAAACGATGGTGGTCAAGGGAGAGTCTCCACGCAGCGGGGCGAAAATGCCTTATGCCAACTCATATGGGGGTGGTGGAGCGTTTTTCAACTGCGGGATGGGGCGGGAGACGAGCGGTGTGAGTCTGTGAGGGAATTGGGTGTCTATCACGACGCCATCGCGAGCAAGCTCGTTCCCACAGGGTTGGCGCATATCCTGTGGGAACGAGCTTGCTCGCGATGAACGATGACGCGGCGGTCCTGCCGTGAAGTCAGCGGCTTTGGCGTTGTTGTAACAACAGGTTGCTAAACCCTGCGCCGGCCAATTGTTTCTGCGCCGTGGTCAGTTGTTCGCGATTGCTGAACGGCCCGACCAGCACGCGATACCAGGTTTCATCCTTCACCGTGCCTGACTCAACTGCCACGGCCTGCCCCAGCAGAATGATCTGCGCGCGAACCTTGTCCGCGTCAGTTTCCTTGCGGAACGAACCGGCCTGCAGGAAGAACTTGGTCACCGGCGCCGCTTTGGAAACGGGTGGCGCCGGTGGTGGCGTAATCCCGGCCAGAGCGGCCTGAGCCCGCGCCGTGTCGATCTTCGCCGCTTCGGCTGGTGTCACCGGCGTGGTCGGAATGGCTGGCACTTGTGGCGTTGGCAGCGTCTTCTCCGGCACGGCATCCGGCGGCACGATCACTTCCGATTCCGGCAGCAAGGTGTAGAAGTCGTACTTCGGCTTCACCGGTTGCGTCGGGCTCGGCGGGGTCTTGTTGGCCTCGGCGATCTTGGCTTTCTGTTGCTGTTCCACCTTCTCGCGCTTGACCGTGTCGCTGCCCTTGCCGGGCTCCAGTTTCATCAGGAAGACGATGAACGCGCCAACCGTCAGGCCGATGGCCATCCACAGCCAGCCCGGGATCGGCTGTTTTGCAGGAGCTTGGTAACGGCTGGCGCCACGCTTGGGTGCAGGTTTTTCTTGGCAGCCAACTTACATACGCTCCAGAGTTTCCAGACCCAAGAGTTCCAGGCCTTGCTTGAGAGTGCGGCCGGTCAGCGCGGCGAGGCGCAGACGGCTTTGCATTTGCGCCGGGGTGTCGGCGCCGAGGATCGGGCAGTTCTCGTAGAAACTGGAGAACAGTCCAGCCACATCGTACAGGTAGGTGCAGAGGATGTGCGGCGTGCCTTTATCGGACACGTTGTTGAGGATTTCACCGAACTGCGCCAGTTTCGCCGCCAGTTCGTGTTCGTGTGCCGCTTCCAGCACGATCTGGCCTTCGACTTCGGTGAAGTCCTTGCCCAGTTTGCGGAACACGCCAGCGACGCGGGTGTAGGCGTACAGCAAGTACGGCGCGGTGTTGCCTTCGAAGTTGAGCATCAGGTCGAAGTTGAAGCTGTAGTCGCTGGTGCGGTGCTTGGACAGGTCGGCGTATTTCACCGCGCCAATGCCCACCACCTTGGCGATATTGCGCAACTCGGCTTCGGCCAGTTCCGGATTCTTGTCCTTCACCAGGGTGTAGGCACGTTCCTGAGCTTCGGTCAGCAAGTCGATCAACTTCACGGTGCCGCCGTCACGGGTCTTGAACGGACGGCCATCGGCGCCGTTCATGGTGCCGAAGCCCATGTGTTCCATTTCCATCGGGTGCGTCACGAAGCCGGCCTTGCGCGCCACGGCGAACACTTGCTGGAAGTGCAGGGCCTGACGCTGGTCGACGAAGTACAGCGCGCGATCAGCCTTGAGCTTGCCGCTGCGGTAACGCACGGCCGCCAGGTCGGTGGTGGCGTAGAGGTAGCCGCCATCTGCCTTGACGATGATCACCGGCAACGGGTCGCCGTCGGCGTTTTTGAACTCGTCGAGGAACACGCACTGGGCGCCATTGCTCTCGACCAGCATGCCGGCGGCCTTGAGGTCGTTGACCACGTTGATCAGGTCGTCGTTGTAGGCACTTTCGCCCATCACGTCGGCCATGGTCAGTTTGACGTTCAGCAGTTCGTAGATTTTCTGGCAGTGCGACAGCGAGATGTCCTTGAACTTGGTCCACAGGGCCAGGCAGTCCGGGTCGCCGGCTTGCAGCTTGACCACCAGGCCACGGGCGCGATCGGCAAACTCTTCGGATTCGTCAAAGCGCTGCTTGGCCGCACGGTAGAAATTTTCCAGGTCCGACAGCTCGTCGCTGGTGATCGGGTTTTCTTGCAGGTACGCCATCAGCATGCCGAACTGGGTGCCCCAGTCGCCGACGTGGTTCTGACGGATCACGTCGTCGCCGAGGAACTCCAGAACGCGCGCCACGCCGTCACCGATGATGGTCGAGCGCAAATGGCCGACGTGCATTTCTTTGGCGAGGTTCGGTGCCGACAGGTCGACCACAGTGCGCTGCACCGGGCCAGCTTTGCGCACGCCGATGTGGTCGTCGGCGAGGGCGGCATCCAGGCGAGTGGCCAGGGCATCAGTGTTCTGGAAGAAATTCAGGAAGCCCGGGCCGGCGATTTCGGTTTTGCTGACGTTTTCATCAGCCGGCAGCGCAGCGATGATTTTCTCAGCCAGGTCACGCGGCTTCATGCCAGCCGGTTTGGCCAGCATCATCGCGATGTTGCTGGCGAAGTCGCCGTTCTTTTTGTCGCGGGAGTTTTCCACCTGGATCGCCGGCGACAGGCCTTCAGGCAACACACCTTCGTTGACGAGTTGGGTGATGGCTTGTTGGATCAGCTGGCGAATGGTGTCTTTCATGGTGGTCTCTTTCGACCGCAAGCGCGGTGCGCGCTTCGATGCGCTGGTGGAAAAACTGGGCATTATCCGTTGCGAAGACGGGCTTGCCAACTATAGCGGGCAGGTTATGGATATGTGGTGACAAATAGTCAGCCTTCTTCGGAACGCCGCCCGGAGCCTGCTCGCGAAGGCGCTCTCTAATTCAATACAAATCCACGGGATCGACATCAAGGGACCAGCGCACCGCCCGCCCGCTCGGCATCTGCTCCAGCACCAGCAACCAGCTGCTCAACAACCGATGCAGCGGCGCCCGGGCCGTGGCCTGCAACAACAGCTGTGCGCGATAGCGCCCGGCGCGACGCTCCATCGGCGCGGGCACTGGCCCCAGCAACTCGATCCCACCCAGATTCTGCTCGGCCAGCAAGCGTTCGGCCTCGCTGCATGCTTCATCCAGGAAGCCTTCAGCCTGCCCCGGTTTATGCGCTTCAGCCCGCAGCAGCGCCAAATGCGCAAACGGTGGCAGTCCAGCGGAGCGACGTTCGCTCAACGCCTGCTCGGCAAAGGCGAAATATCCTTGCTCGGTCAGTTGCACCAGCAGCGGATGGTCTGCCAGGTGCGTCTGGATAATCACTCTGCCCGGCTCTTCCGCCCGTCCGGCGCGGCCGGCCACTTGAACGATCAACTGCGCCATGCGCTCGCTGGCGCGGAAGTCGCCGGAGAACAGGCCGCCGTCGGCGTCGAGAATCGACACCAGCGTCACCCGCGGAAAGTGATGCCCTTTGGCAAGCATTTGCGTGCCGACCAATATGCACGGCTGGCCTTTCTGAATGGTGGCGAACAGCTGATTCATCGCGTCCTTGCGCGATGTGCTGTCACGGTCGACCCGCAACACCGGGACGTCCGGGAACAGAATCGCCAGCCGTTCCTCGGCGCGCTCGGTGCCAGCACCCACAGGGCGCAAATCGACTTTGCTGCATTTCGGGCAACGCCGAGGCACGCGCTCGACGTAGCCGCAATGATGGCAGCGCAGTTCGCCGGAGCGTTGGTGCACGGTCATCCGCGCATCACAGCGCTGGCATTCGGACATCCAGCCGCAGTCGTGACACAACAGCGTCGGCGCAAAACCGCGACGGTTGAGGAACACCAATACTTGCTGGCCAGCGGCCAAAGTCTGGCCGATCGCTTGCTGCATCGGCCCGGAAATGCCGCTGTCCAGCGGGCGGCTTTTGACATCCAGGCGCAGGAAGCGTGGCTGCTTGGCGCCGCCGGCTCGCTCGTTCAGCCGCAGGAGGCCGTAACGGCCGGTGTAGGCGTTGTGCAGACTTTCCAGTGAGGGTGTGGCGGAGCCGAGGACAATCGGGATGTTTTCCTGGCGGGCGCGGACCAGTGCCAGATCGCGGGCGTGGTAACGCAAGCCTTCCTGCTGTTTATAGGAACCGTCATGCTCTTCATCGATGATGATCAGGCCGGGGTTTTTCATCGGCGTGAACAGCGCCGAGCGGGTGCCGATAATGATGTCTGCGTCACCGTCCCGCGCGGCAAGCCAGGCTTCGAGGCGTTCTCGGTCGTTAACCGCCGAGTGAATCAGCGCGATGCGCGCATTGAAGCGCTGCTCGAAACGCGCCAGGGTCTGCGGGCCGAGGTTGATCTCCGGGATCAGCACCAGCGCCTGCTTGCCGGCCTCGAGGGTTTCGCGGATCAGCTGTAAATAGACTTCCGTCTTGCCGCTGCCGGTGACGCCGGCCAGCAGAAACGCATGATAGCTGTCGAACCCGGCGCGAATCGCTTCATACGCGGCGCGTTGTTCCGGGTTGAGTGGCAATTCCGGTTGCGCCAGCCAGTGCTCGTGGCGTGCGCCGGGGGCGTGTTTGCGGATTTCGACCTGGACCAGGTCTTTGGCCAGCAACAAATCCAGGCTGTCCTTGCTCAGCATCAGTTTGCTCAGCAACTGATGCGCCACGCCGTGGGGATGCTGGGCCAGTGTCGCCAGGGCTTCGCGCTGGCGGGGCGCGCGGGCAATGCGCGGGTCATCCAGGCTGGCGCCCGGTGCGGCGGACCAGAAGCGTTCCTGGCGCGCTTCGGCCAGTTCGCCCTGACGCAGCAACACCGGCAGCGCCCAGCTCAAGGTGTCGCCGAGGCTGTGCTGATAATACTGGGACGTCCACAGGCACAGCTTGAATAGTGCGGGCGGCAGTGGTGGCGTGGCGTCGAGCAGGGCGATCGCCGGTTTGAGCTTTTCTACCGGGACTTCGCTGGTGTCGGTGACCTCCACCAGAATTCCGATCATTTCCCGTCGACCGAACGGCACCCGCAGGCGCATGCCCGGTTGCAGCTGGGCACGCAGGACTCCGGCCGGGGCACGGTAATCGAACAGGCGGCGCAGCGGCGAAGGCAGGGCGAGGCGCAAAATGGCGTCGGGCACGCGGGGGATTCTCTTTGGACGGGCAATAAATGAAAAACCGGGCGCATACCCTGTGGGAGCGAGCTTGCTCGCGATGGCGGTGTGTCAGGCACTACAAATGCTGGGCTGACACACCCTCTTCGCGAGCAGGTTCACTCCTGCACGGGACGGCGCTTTGGGTCGGGAGCCTAGCAGACGGTCGGTCTCAGCGACAGCTTGCGCGATTGGCAATGTCTGGTAGAATCCGCGGCCTAATTACGTGCGGTATTCAACAATAGTGTTGAGTGGCGGCACGCTAGCCCGAGGAAGACACCATGAAAGCCGATATCCATCCAACATACGAAGTCACCGCAGTTACCTGCAGCTGTGGCAACAAGTTCGAAACCCGTTCGAACCTGGCCAAGCCTCTGGCGATCGACGTATGCAACGAGTGCCACCCGTTCTACACCGGTAAGCAGAAGACTCTGGATACTGGCGGTCGTGTACAGCGCTTCGCAGACCGTTTTGGCGCTTTTGGCAAAACCAAAGCACCAGCTGCTGCAGAGTAAGGTTGAACGGCCCGATGGGCTTTTCCTTGCTGTTGAAAAAGGCGTCCCTCGCGGGCGCCTTTTTTGTGTCCGCGATTTGGCTGTCCGGCGCCCACGCCTTTTGTCCGACGCCGAGCGCACTGGAGTCGGTCATGGTGCAGCGAGTGGTGGATGGCGACACCTTGCGCCTCGACGATGGCCGCAGTGTGCGCATGATCGGTCTGAACACCCCGGAGCTGGGCAAAAAGGGGCGTTCCGACGAGCCGTTCGCCGTGGCCGCGCGCAAACGCCTGGAAGCGTTGGTGGCCGCCAGCGATGGACGGGTCGGCTTGTTGCCCGGCAAGGAGAGCAAGGACCATTACGGTCGCACTCTGGCTCATGTCTATAGCGCCGATGGCGCCAATCTCGAAGCGCAGATGCTCGCAGAAGGGCTCGGTTTCCAAGTGGCAGTCGCGCCGAATGTCGATTTGGTCGGCTGCCAGCAATCCGCCGAACGCAGTGCCCGTCAGGCCGGCCTTGGCCTGTGGCGGCAATCACCTGTACTGAAAGCAGAGCAGATCAACGCTTCCGGTTTCGCCGTGCTCAGTGGACGTGTGAGCAAGGTTCAGCGCAATCGCGGTGGGATTTGGATCGAGTTGCAGGATTCAGTTGTATTGCGTGTTGCACCCAATTTACTCGGGCAGTTCGATGTCCCGGCGCTGGAAAACCTGGAAGGCAAGCAGATCGAGGCGCGTGGCTGGGTAGTGGATCGTTCCCGTCGCGGTGGGTTGAAATCCGGACAGGCGCGCTGGCTTCTGCCGCTCACCGATCCGTCGATGCTGCAAATCGCGCGCTAAGAAAAAATTGTAGACATTTTTGCTGTCGATTGTGAACAGTCCATCCCTTGTGTTCCGCGGCTCTTGGCCCAAAGTCGTAGGGCAGGGCGCTTGACAGGGGTGACCGGTCAGTCTTGTGGGGATTTTGCGAGGCGCGTATCCTCGCTGACCAGTCTGTCCAACAGTAAAAGCGGAATGCCCCCATGTCTGATTTGAAAACTGCCGCTCTCGAATATCATGCCCATCCTCGTCCAGGTAAGCTGAGCGTCGAGCTCACCAAGGCCACCGCTACTGCCCGCGACCTGTCGCTGGCCTACAGCCCCGGCGTAGCCGAACCAGTACGCGAAATCGCCCGCGATCCTGAGCTGGCCTACAAATACACCGGCAAAGGCAACCTGGTTGCAGTCATTTCCGATGGCACCGCGATTCTCGGCCTGGGTAACCTCGGCCCATTGGCTTCCAAGCCTGTGATGGAAGGTAAAGGCGTGCTGTTCAAGCGCTTCGCCGGCATCGACGTTTTCGACATCGAAGTCGACTCCGAAAGCCCGCAAGCCTTCATCGACACCGTCAAGCGCATCTCCATCACCTTCGGTGGCATCAACCTGGAAGACATCAAGGCACCGGAGTGTTTTGAAATCGAACGCGCTCTGATCGAGCAGTGTGACATTCCAGTGTTCCATGATGACCAGCACGGCACCGCGATCGTTACCGCGGCCGGCATGATCAACGCCCTGGAAATCGCCGGCAAAACCCTCGCTGACGCCAAGATCGTCTGCCTGGGCGCCGGTGCGGCGGCCATCTCCTGCATGAAATTGCTGGTGAGCATGGGCGCCAACATCGAAAACATCTTCATGGTTGACCGTACCGGCGTGATCCACTCCGGCCGTGACGACCTGAACCAGTACAAGGCTGTCTTCGCTCACGCGACCGACAAGCGCACCCTGGCAGACGCCCTGCAAGGCGCAGACGTGTTCGTTGGCCTGTCCGGTCCGAACTTGCTGAGCGCTGAAGGCCTGAAATCCATGGCGGCCAACCCGATCGTGTTCGCGTGCTCCAACCCGGACCCGGAAATCTCCCCGGAACTGGCTCACGCCACCCGTGACGACGTGATCATGGCCACCGGCCGTTCGGACTACCCGAACCAGGTCAACAACGTGCTGGGCTTCCCGTTCATCTTCCGTGGTGCCCTGGACGTTCGCGCCAAGCGCATCAACGAAGAAATGAAAGTGGCTGCGGCCAACGCCCTGCGTGAACTGGCCAAGCTGCCGGTTCCTCAGGAAGTGTGCGACGCCTACGGCGGTATCAAACTGGAATTCGGCCGTGAGTACATCATTCCGAAACCAATGGATGCCCGCCTGATCACCCTGATCTCCGATGCGGTGGCCAAGGCTGCCATCGAGACCGGCGTAGCGACCCTGCCGTATCCGAAGAACTACCCGCTGAAAAGCGTGGATGACGTGTTCAACGGATAAAAGCAGCCGCCCATAAAAAACCCAGCCAAGTGCTGGGTTTTTTTATGGGCTTGAAGCGACAAGCTACAAGCTGCAAGTTAAAAGCGATGCGGCTCTTGCTTCAGCGTGTGGCTTGCAGCTTGAAACCTGTAGCTGCCTCTCTAGAACAAATCGATCGGTGCCGCTTCATCCGCTGGCAGCGGGCTGCCCGGCGCTGTGCCGTTGCCCAGCTCATTCACCGACGGTGGCGTGTCTTCGGCCTTGAACAGTTCAAAGTACGCGCCTGGCGTGCCCGGGCTGGCGGCACGACCGCTGACCGGGTCGACCCGCAGGCTCAGGATGCCTTCCGGCTCTGGCTGCGTATGCGGCGGCTTGTCTTTGAGGGCGGCGCCCATGTAGCTCATCCAGATCGGCAGCGCGACGGTGCCGCCGAACTCCTTGCGGCCGAGGCTTTCAGGCTGGTCGAAACCGGTCCAGACCGTCGTCACGTAGTCGGCGTTATAGCCGGAGAACCACGCGTCCTTGGATTCGTTGGTCGTACCGGTCTTGCCCGCAATGTCGCCACGTCCCAAGGCCAGTGCGCGACGGCCGGTGCCGAGCTTGATCACGTCCTCCAGCATGCTGTTGAGGATGTAGGTCGTGCGGCCATCGACGATGCGTTCGGCAACGGCCGGCGTTTGCGGCGCGGTGCCCGGAGCGGCTGGCGCCTCACCCGGTGTCGCGTTGACTGTAAAGGTCTGCGCGGCCGGGGCAGCAATGCCGCTGGACGCTGCGTCGCCCTGAGGAACGCTCGGCGGGTTGGCGACGAACAGCGTGTCGCCGTTGCGACTTTCGATCTTGTCGATGATGTACGGGGTGATCTTGAAGCCGCCGTTGGCGAAGGTGCTCCAGCCCGTGGCGATCTCCATCGGGGTCAGGGTCGCGGTGCCCAGTGCCAGGGACAGGTTGGGCGGCAGGTCCTGCTTGTTGAAACCGAAGCGGGTGATGTAGTCGATTGTCCTGCCGACGCCCATCGCTTGCAGCAAGCGGATCGACACCAGGTTACGCGACTTGTACAGCGCCTCGCGCAGACGGATCGGACCGAGGAAGGTGTTGGTGTCGTTCTTCGGGCGCCAGACCTTGTCCAGGTATTCGTCGACAAACACGATCGGCGCGTCGTTCACCAGGCTGGAGGCGGTGTAGCCGTTGTCCAGCGCCGCACTGTAGACGAACGGTTTGAAGCTCGAGCCTGGCTGGCGCTTGGCCTGCAAGGCGCGGTTGTAGTTGCTCTGCTCGAACGCAAAACCGCCGACCAGCGAACGAATGGCGCCGTTCTGCGGATCAAGGGATACCAGTGCGCCCTGCGCCTGCGGAATCTGGCTGAATTTCAGCGAGTTGTCCGGCTGACGCTGCACGCGAATCAGATCGCCGACTTGAGCCACATCCGAAGGCTGCTTCGGATTGGCGCCCATGCTGTTGGTGTTCAGGAACGGACGCGCCCACTTCATGCTATCCCAGCCGACGTGTTCGTCACCGGTGCGGGTCATCACTTGCAGGCCGTTTTTGTCGACCTGAGTCACGATGGCGGGTTCAAGGCTGCTGATGGTGCGTTGCTTGGTCAGCTCGGTAGCCCAGGCCTCGCGCGTCTTGCCCGGCAGGCGCGACTCGGGGCCGCGATAACCATGGCGCTGGTCATATGTCATCAAGCCTTCGTGAACCGCGGTGTTGGCCATTTCCTGCAGATTGCTCGGCACAGTCGTGGTCACGCGGAACCCTTCGGTATAGGCGTCGCTGCCATAACGCCCGACCATCTCGGCCCGGGCCATTTCGGCGATGTAAGGTGCATTCACTTCCGGCGTCGGCACGTGATAGCTGGCGTTCAGGGGTTCGTTGATCGCCGTGGTGTAGTCGGCTTCGGTGATTTTCCCGAGCTTGTACATGCGCCCCAGAATCCAGTCGCGGCGCTCTTTGCTGCGGGCCGGGTTGGCCAGCGGGTTGAAGCGCGACGGGGCTTTTGGCAGGCCGGCGATCATCGCCATCTGGGCGAGGCTGACGTCACGAATCGATTTGCCGTAGTAAACCTGCGCGGCGGCTTCGATGCCGTAGGCGCGGTTGCCCAGGTAGATCTTGTTGACGTACAGCTCAAGGATCTCGTCCTTGGTCAGCTGTCGTTCGATCTGCAGGGCCAGGAGAATTTCGGTGGTTTTGCGCGAGAAGCTGCGTTCGCTGGTCAGGAAGAAGTTTTTCGCGACCTGCATGGTGATGGTGCTGCCGCCGGACTGAATGTGCCCGCTCTTGACCAATTGGGTCGCCGCACGCATCAGGCTGCTGGGGTCGACGCCGTAGTGGTTGGCGAAATTGTCGTCTTCAGCACTTAGTAACGCATTAATGAAATTGGGGGGAATGTCGGCGAAACGGATCGGAGTACGGCGCATTTCGCCAAACTCTGCGATCAACTTGTTATCGCTGCTGTAGACCCGCAAAGGAATCTGCAACTGGATGCTTCTCAGCGCCTCCACGGACGGTAATCCGGGACTAAGGTAAAGAAAGGCGCCACTCAGACCCAGAAGCAGTCCGCAGAAAACGGCGACGATGGACCAACCGAAAAATTTCAGCAGACGAATCAAGGCTTTTGGACATCCAGGGCAAAGAATGAATGAGGCATCAGGGTTCGGATAAACAGGGAACGACCCGCGCTTGAAGTAAAAACCGGAAAAAAAACGCTGGGCATTATAAGCATTTTTCCGCAGGGAGCGTCATGGGCGCTTCTGTCAAGACGGGAGGTAATGAACGCAACGGATATTACAGAGTCCGTAAGACACGGATAGTCATAGGGAATGGGTAGTGCTAGGACTCTTCAATAAAAAAGCCAACTCGCTGTTGGGGATCGACATCAGTTCCACGTCGGTAAAGCTTCTGGAACTGAGTCGTCAGGGTGACCGTTATCGGGTCGAGGCGTACGCGGTAGAGCCGTTGCCGGCCAATGCGGTAGTCGAAAAAAACATCGCTGAGCTCGAGGGTGTCGGGCAGGCGCTCTCTCGTGTGTTGCTCAAGGCCAGAACCAGCCTCAAGAGCGTGGCGGTGGCAGTGGCCGGTTCGGCGGTGATCACCAAGACCATCGAGATGGACGGTGGTCTTTCCGACGACGAGATGGAAAACCAGCTCAAGATCGAGGCCGATCAGTACATTCCCTACCCTTTGGATGAAGTCGCCATCGACTTCGAAGTCCAGGGCGTGTCCGCGCGTAACCCGGAGCGGGTCAATGTGTTGCTGGCCGCCTGTCGCAAGGAAAATGTCGAAGTCCGAGAGGCGGCTCTGGCCTTGGCCGGCCTGACTGCGCGCGTGGTCGATGTCGAGGCTTACGCGCTGGAGCGTTCCTTCGGCTTGCTCTCGACACAACTGGCCGCCACCCAGGAGCGCCTGACGGTTGCGGTGGTGGACATTGGCGCGACCATGACCACCCTCAGCGTGCTGCACAACGGCAAGATCATTTATACCCGCGAGCAATTGTTCGGGGGGCGGCAGCTGACCGAGGAAATTCAGCGCCGGTATGGCCTGACGGTCGAGCAGGCCGGGCTGGCGAAGAAGCAGGGCGGATTGCCAGACGACTACGTCAACGAAGTCTTGCAACCGTTTCGCGAGGCGCTGGTACAGCAGGTTTCGCGCTCGTTGCAGTTCTTCTTTGCCTCTGGCCAGTACAACGCGGTCGATCACATTCTGCTGGCCGGTGGCACGGCGTCGGTGTCGGGGCTGGACCGGTTGATCGAACAGCGCCTGGATACGCCGACTCAGGTGGCCAACCCGTTCGCCAACATGGCCTTGAGCAGCAAGGTCAACGCCGGCGCGCTGGCTAGCGATGCGCCAGCCTTGATGATCGCGTGCGGGCTCGCCCTCAGGAGTTTCGACTGATGGCGCGGATCAATCTTTTACCTTGGCGCGAAGAGCTGCGGGAAGAACGCCGCAAACGCTTTTTGCTGACGTTGGTCGGCGTGCTGCTGTGTTCCGTGGGGGGCGTACTGGTCGCGGACCAGTTCATCAGTGGAGCCATTGATCGGCAGGCTGCCCGTAACGCCTACATCGGCAAGCAGATCGCAGTGGTCGACGAGCGGATCGCACAGATCAGTGATCTGAAAGCCCGACGCCAGCAACTGGTCGAGCGCATGCGCATTATCCAGGACCTGCAAGGCAACCGGCCGATCAGCGGCCGGATCTTCGATCAATTGGCGCGCACGCTGCCGGACGGTGTGTATTTCACTGAAGTGAAAATGATCGGCAAAACCCTGTCCATCACCGGCGCGGCGGAGTCGAACAATCGCGTGTCGGACCTGATGCGCAACCTGGATGCGTCCGACTGGTTCGATGCCCCCAGTCTTACCGAGGTCAAGGCGACGACCGCCGGTCAGCTGGATCAGGCCAATGTCTTTCAGCTGACCGTTCGTCAGACCCAGCCCGCTGTCGTGGAGGAGGATAAATGAGTCCGTCTCAATGGCTGGAAGGGTTGCGCAATGTTGATCTCAACGATCTGGACACCAGCAACATGGGTTCCTGGCCGCCAGCGATCAAGGCCGTGGTGGCTGTTTTGCTCATGCTGTTGGTGTTGGCGCTGGGGTACACCTTTTACCTCAGTGATCTCGAAGACCAGCTCAACCTGAAGCGCGAGGAAGAGTCGACCCTCAAGGAACAGTTCGCGACCAAGGCCCACATGGCGGCAAATCTGGAGCTGTACACCCAGCAAATGAAGGAGATGGAAACGTCCTTTGGCATGCTGCTGCGGCAATTGCCCAGCGACACCGAGGTTCCCGGCCTGCTGGAGGACATCACCCGCACGGGGCTGGGCAGCGGACTGGAGTTTGAAGAGATCAAACTGCTGCCGGAAGTCACCCAGCCGTTCTACATCGAACTGCCGATCCAGATCACGGTGACTGGTGCCTATCACGACCTGGCGACCTTCGTCAGTGGCGTGGCCGGGCTGCCCCGGATCGTGACGCTGCATGATTTCGACATCGCGCCGGCCAGCCCTGAAGGTGGTCCGAAGTTGCGCATGAGCATCCTTGCCAAGACCTATCGCTACAACGGGGCGCAGAAATGAGTCCGCTTCGTTGTGTATCGATGGTGGTGTTGTTCGCCAGCCTGGCCGCGTGTGGCAGCGATAACGACCTCGGCGACCTGGATGCCTACATGAACGAAGTGCGCCTGCGGGCTCCGGGCAAAATTGAACCAACGCCGACGTTTCGGTCTTACCCAACGTTCACCTACAACGCCGCCAACCTGCGCAGCCCGTTTTCCCGGCAGGTCAGAGTGGACCTGGCAGGCCAGAAACGCGGCTCGCGCAACGTCAAGCCCGACCCCAATCGGATCAAGCAGTACCTCGAAGGATTCAACATCGAGCAGTTTGAAATGGTCGGCACGATCTCCAATGCCTCTGGCTCCTTTGCACTGTTGCGCGGGGCGGGCGGGGTGCATCGGCTGAAAGTCGGTGATTACCTGGGGCGTAACGATGGGCGGATCGTCGCCATCAGCGGCTCACAAGTTGATGTGGTCGAAATCGTTCCCGATGGCGAGGGTGCCTGGCTGGAGCGACCACGGACCCTTCCTTTGAAAGAGCACTCATAGTGGAACTCGAATAATGAACAGGACTTTCTCAACCCTCGGCATTTCGCTATGGATAGCGTTGGTGTCTCCGATGGTGCTGGCGAGCAACCTCAAAGCGCTGGATGTTGCCGCGCTGCCGGGTGATCGCGTCGAGTTGAAGTTGTCTTTCGATGGGCCGCCACCGGTGCCCGACGGTTACACGACCGAACAGCCGGCGCGGATTGCACTGGACCTGCCCGGCGTGGTCAGTCAGCTGAAGAACAAGACGCGCGACCTCGGTGGCGGCAATGCCCGCAGTGCCACGGTGGTCGAGGCCAACGACCGCACGCGATTGATCATTAACCTGACGCAGTTGACGCCGTATAACGCGAGGGTCGAAGGCAACAACCTGTTGGTGGTGGTCGGGCAGGGGGCCAACAGCAAGGCGTCGAAACCGGCGGCTCGCGCCGCGGTAGCAACACCGGCGCCGGCTAAAACCTACGCCCCTTCGAGCAAGGCCATTCGCGGCGTCGACTTCCAGCGGGGTACCCAGGGTGAAGGCAATGTGGTCATCGACCTGTCGGATCCGTCCATCGCACCAGACATCCAGGAACACGAAGGCAAGATCATCCTCGGTTTTGCCAGGACCCAATTGCCCGAAAAGTTGCGTGTGCGCCTCGACGTCAAGGATTTCGCCACTCCGGTGCAATTCGTCAACGCCGTCGCCACTGGCGACCGTGCCACGATCACCATCGAGCCTGGCGGCGCGTTCGACTATTCGACCTATCAGACCGACAACAAGCTGACCGTCAGCATCCGGCCGATGACGGTCGACGATCTGCAAAAGCGCAACGCAGAGCGCTTCGCCTACACCGGCGAAAAACTCTCGCTGAATTTCCAGGACATCGACGTGCGCTCGGTGCTGCAACTGATCGCCGATTTCACCAACCTCAATCTGGTGGCCAGCGACACCGTGCAGGGCGGCATCACGTTGCGGTTGCAAAACGTACCATGGGATCAGGCACTGGACCTGGTGCTGAAAACCAAGGGCCTGGACAAGCGCAAGATCGGTAACGTGCTGTTAGTGGCGCCGGCCGATGAAATCGCCGCCCGGGAACGCCAGGAACTGGAATCGCAGAAGCAGATCTCCGAACTGGCGCCGCTGCGTCGCGAGCTGTTGCAGGTCAACTACGCCAAGGCGGCGGACATTGCCAAGTTGTTCACTTCAGTGACCAGTGCCGAGGCGAAAGCCGACGAGCGGGGGTCGATCACCGTTGATGAGCGCACCAACAACATCATTGCTTACCAGCCCCAGGACCGTCTCGATGAGCTTCGCCGCATCGTCACGCAACTGGACATCCCGGTTCGCCAGGTGATGATCGAAGCGCGAATCGTCGAAGCCAACGTCGATTACGACAAAAGCCTCGGCGTGCGCTGGGGTGGTTCGGTGCGGAACAAGGGCAACTGGAATACGTCCGGGGCCAGCGATGGGAGGACCATCGGCACACCGGAAAGTACCAGTACCAACTCGTCGTTTGTCGACATGGGCGCAGCAGGCAGCACCTCGGGCATCGGCATCGCCTTCATCACCGACAACGTGTTGCTGGACCTGGAACTGACGGCGATGGAGAAAACCGGCAACGGCGAAATCGTCTCGCAGCCCAAGGTGGTCACGTCCGACAAGGAAACCGCAAAAATCCTCAAGGGCACGGAGATTCCCTACCAGGAAGCCAGCTCCAGTGGCGCGACTTCGGTGTCTTTCAAGGAAGCCTCGCTGTCGCTGGAAGTGACACCACAGATCACCCCGGACAACCGGATTATCATGGAGGTCAAGGTCACCAAGGATGAGCCGGACTACCTGAACAAGGTGCAGGATGTACCGCCGATCAAGAAAAACGAGGTCAACGCCAAGGTCCTGGTCAACGATGGCGAGACCATCGTGATTGGCGGGGTTTTCTCAAATACTCAAAGCAAGGTTGTAGATAAGGTGCCATTTCTCGGCGATGTGCCGTATCTTGGCCGCCTTTTCCGGCGTGACGTGGTTTCGGAGAAAAAATCCGAGCTGCTGGTATTTCTCACTCCGCGTATCATGAACAACCAGGCGATTGCTGTGAGTCATTGATTCTGTGCGAAATTTGATTCTTGTTGGACCGATGGGCGCTGGTAAAAGCACCATCGGCCGGTTGCTGGCCAAAGAGCTGCGCCTGCCGTTCAAAGATTCCGATAAGGAAATTGAATTGCGCACGGGCGCCAATATCCCGTGGATTTTCGATAAAGAAGGCGAACCGGGCTTTCGTGACCGCGAGCAGGCGATGATTGCCGAGCTGTGCGGCTGCGATGGCGTGGTATTGGCAACCGGTGGGGGCGCAGTCATGCGCGAAGCCAATCGTCGGGCGCTGCATGCCGGTGGTCGGGTGGTCTACTTGCATGCTTCTGTCGAACAGCAAGTCGGCCGAACTGCCCGTGACCGCAATCGCCCCCTGTTGCGTACCGCTGATCCGGCCAAGACTCTGCGGGATCTGCTGGCAATCCGCGATCCGCTGTATCGGGAAATCGCCGACCTGGTGGTTGAAACCGATGAGCGGCCGCCGCGAATGGTGGTGCTCGACATCCTCGAACGCTTGCAGCAGCTACCGCCCCGTTAATGCGCAGCGCGAAATGCGCTATCCTCGGCGTCCTGCCATGATCGCTCCAGGTTATGGCAGATGGCTACCGAACGGCGTCACACCAACGGGTGCCGTGGACATTCGATAACTCAAGGCAGGACGCCTGATTCATCTTCACTGTGGGGACACATGCAGACACTCAAGGTCGATCTAGGCGAGCGCAGCTACCCGATTCACATTGGCGAAGGTTTGTTGGATCAGCCTGAGCTGCTGGCCCCGCATATTCGCGGACGGCAAGTAGCGATCATCTCCAACGAGACCGTTGCACCGCTCTACCTCGAACGTCTGACCCGCAGCCTGGCGCAGTTCTCGGTGATTTCCGTTGTCCTGCCTGACGGCGAAGCCTTCAAGACCTGGGAAACCCTGCAACTGATTTTCGACGGCCTGCTGACCGCACGGCACGACCGCCGCACCACCGTGATCGCCCTCGGTGGCGGCGTGATGGGTGACATGGCCGGGTTTGCTGCCGCCTGTTACCAGCGTGGCGTTGATTTCATTCAAGTGCCGACCACGTTGCTGTCGCAAGTCGACTCTTCGGTGGGCGGCAAGACCGGTATCAACCATCCGCTGGGCAAGAACATGGTCGGCGCGTTCTATCAGCCCAACGTGGTGCTGATCGATACCGCGACCCTCAATACCCTGCCGGCCCGCGAACTGTCCGCTGGCCTGGCTGAAGTCATCAAGTACGGACTGATCTGCGATGAGCCGTTCCTGACCTGGCTCGAAGAAAACGTTGATCGCCTGCGTGCCCTGGATCAGGTCGCCCTGACCTATGCCATCGAACGCTCCTGCGCCGCCAAGGCTGCAGTGGTCGGCGCCGACGAAAAAGAGACCGGTGTTCGCGCCACATTGAACCTCGGTCATACGTTTGGCCACGCCATCGAAACCCACATGGGCTATGGTGTCTGGCTTCACGGTGAAGCCGTCGCTGCTGGCACCGTGATGGCTTTGGAGATGTCGGCGCGACTGGGTTGGATCAGTGAGCAAGAACGTGATCGCGGTATTCGCCTGTTCCAGCGTGCCGGCCTGCCGGTCATCCCGCCAGAAGAGATGACCGAAGCCGATTTCCTTGAACACATGGCAATTGACAAGAAAGTGATCGACGGTCGTTTGCGCCTGGTGCTGCTGCGCCACATGGGCGAAGCGGTGGTGACCGACGATTATCCGAAAGAGATTTTACAGGCCACGCTGGGAGCGGATTACCGCGCCCTGGCTCAGCTGAAAGGTTAATAAGATCCCGATGACTAGTTTGCATGCCGACGAGGCTTTCCTCGGCCATTACCAGTTAAGTCATGACCCTTTTGCTCCACGGGTACCTGGCTTCAAATTTTTCCCGGCCCAGCGCAAACCGGTGCTGGGGCAACTGCATCACCTGGCGCGTTATAGCCAGCTGCTGCTGGTGGTCACGGGCCCGCAAGGCAGTGGCAAGACCCTGTTGCGCCAGGCTCTGGTAGCCAGCACCAACAAGCAGTCGGTGCAGAGCGTGGTGGTTTCCGCTCGCGGGGCGGGCGATTCGGCCGGCATCTTGCGCCAGGTCGCTCAATCGCTGAACGTCGAACAGGCCGAGATCGGCGCGATTCTGGCGCAAGTGGTGCAACTGGCGTTGACCGGTCAGGAAGTCTATTTGCTGGTGGATGACGCCGAGCAGCTCGACGAGTCCGCGCTGGAAGCCCTCATGGCTCTGGCGGCCGGCGCACCGGAAGGTCGCCCGCACGTGTTCCTGTTTGGCGAGTCGTCGCTGATCGCTCAGCTTGAGGCGCTGAGCCTTGAGGAAGAGCGCTTCCACGTGATCGAGCTGCAGCCTTACACCGAAGAAGAAACCCGCGAATATCTGGATCAGCGCCTCGAAGGTGCCGGTCGGGGTATCGAACTTTTCACCGCGGATCAGATCTCTGATATTCACGAAAGCTCCGACGGTTGGCCTGGCAACATCAACCAGGTCGCCCGCGATGCAATGATCGAAGCCATGATTGCCAGCCGCTCAGCGGTGAAGCGTCCAAGTATGGGGTTTAACATGCCGAAGAAACACGTATTGGCGATTTCCGCCGTAGTCGTGGTCGCGGTAGCCGCCGCCTGGTTGATGCCGGGTCGCAGCAAAGCACCGACCACCGGCGCACCTGCCAACGAACAGGCACAACTGCCGCTCGGACAGGGTTCGCCACAGCCTAACGGCGGTGCACCTTCCGTCGAATTCGCCGGTAACTCGCAGCCGATGCCATTGCCGCTGGTCGGCAACTCGCAACCGGTCATGCGCGGTCCGTTGGCTGAAGCGGCCGGTGGCATCACCGAGGGCGACGATGGCGTGCCGGTCGAGGGTTCCAGCGCGACACCGCCAACCGTGACCACTGTCGCGCCGCCAGCGGGCATTCAGCCGGGTCCTGCGCCGACGCCAGCCGCTAAACCGGTTCCAGCACCGACTCAGGTCGCCACCGCCAAGCCAGCCCCGACTGCGCCGGCCGTGAAGCCGGCTCCCGCGCCAGCCAAGCCAGCCGCTGTGGCTGCCGCCAAGCCTGCCGAGAAGCCAGCCCCTGCCGCCAAGGCCGCGGGTGGCACCTGGTACGCCGGTCAGCCGACCAGCAACTACGTGGTGCAGATTCTCGGCACCAGCTCCGAAACGACTGCACAAAACTTCGTGAAAGA
Organism: Pseudomonas sp. S2_B07; assembly: GCF_054668435.1. Taxonomy (NCBI): domain Bacteria; kingdom Pseudomonadati; phylum Pseudomonadota; class Gammaproteobacteria; order Pseudomonadales; family Pseudomonadaceae; genus Pseudomonas; species Pseudomonas sp. S2_B07. Next base: position 3,186,798 of record NZ_CP162769.1, on the reverse strand, counting down.
GCAGGGCGGCGAGTACCGTTATTTCAAGAAAGTCCTCAACGGCAAGCCGCTTTACGTCATCACCTACGGTAACTTCGCCAGCCGCGATGCAGCCGTTACCGCCATCAAGGCCTTGCCAGCGAAGGTTCAGGCTGGTAAACCTTGGCCTCGCACTGTCGCCAGCGTCCAACAGGAACTGGCTACAACTCGCTGAAGATTCGGCGGCCTTACCCAGGCCGCCTCTCCCGGCACCTCAAAATTTCTACAAGTGCATGCCGCCTCTACAGGCCGCGTGCCTTGTGGTGTCTGCGTCACAGTAGTCTTTGAGTCGTGCGGTCAAAATTAAAAAAGTTTTGACTAGCACAGCAGATCGCTTTAAACCTTTCACAAATGCGACATAGATTTGCGACAGTTCGTCGTCAAATTTGTGAGCGTAAGTGTCGGTGTGTACAATGACCTCCCTTTTGCTCCCGCAAAGCTGACGAACGTTCGGCGTGGATGGCAAGTGGTTGAATTGAAAAGAAATTTGCCTCGACAAGAGGCAGCCTGGTGAGAAAGTGTCTATGAAAGCAGGTCTGTACCAACCAGATGAATTCAAGGATAACTGCGGTTTCGGCCTGATAGCCCATATGCAGGGCGAGCCCAGTCATACCCTTTTGCAAACGGCCATTGAGGCCCTGACCTGCATGACCCACCGCGGTGGGATTAATGCCGACGGCAAGACCGGTGACGGTTGCGGTCTGCTGATTCAAAAGCCGGACGTGTTCCTGCGTGCCATCGCCCAGGAAACCTTCGGCGTCACACTGCCCAAGCAATATGCTGTGGGCATGGTCTTCTTCAACCAGGACCCGGTAAAAGCCGAAGCCGCTCGCGAGAACATGAACCGCGAGATCCTGGCGGCCGGCCTGACCCTCGTCGGCTGGCGCAAAGTGCCGATCGACACCAGCGTCCTCGGCCGCCTGGCCCTTGAGCGCTTGCCACAGATCGAACAAGTGTTCATCGGCGGTGAAGGCCTGAGCGATCAGGACATGGCCGTCAAGCTGTTCACGTCCCGTCGTCGCTCGTCCGTGTCCAATGCCGCCGATACCGACCACTACGTCTGCAGCTTTTCGCACAAGACCATCATTTATAAAGGCCTGATGATGCCGGCGGACTTGACCGCCTTCTATCCAGACCTGAGCGATGAGCGCCTGCAAACGTCGATTTGCGTGTTCCACCAGCGCTTCTCCACCAACACCCTGCCGAAATGGCCGCTGGCTCAACCGTTCCGCTTCCTGGCGCACAACGGCGAGATCAACACCATCACCGGCAACCGCAACTGGGCCGTGGCCCGTCGCACCAAGTTCACCAACGATCTGATGGACCTGGAAGAGCTCGGCCCGCTGGTCAACCGCGTCGGTTCCGACTCCTCCAGCATGGACAACATGCTGGAGCTTATGGTCACCGGTGGCATCGACCTGTTCCGTGGCGTGCGGATGATCATTCCGCCTGCGTGGCAGAACGTCGAAACCATGGACCCGGATCTGCGTGCGTTCTACGAATACAACTCGATGCACATGGAACCGTGGGACGGCCCGGCCGGCGTGGTCATGACCGACGGTCGCTACGCGGTGTGCCTGCTCGACCGTAACGGTCTGCGTCCGGCGCGTTGGGTCACCACCAAGAACGGTTTCATCACCCTGGCTTCGGAAATCGGTGTCTGGAACTACCAGCCTGAAGACGTGATCGCCAAGGGCCGCGTGGGTCCGGGCCAGATCTTTGCCGTGGACACCGAAACCGGTCAGATCCTCGACACCGATGCAATCGACAACCGCCTGAAGTCCCGTCACCCGTACAAGCAATGGCTGCGCAAGAATGCCCTGCGCATTCAGGCGACCATGGAAGACAACGACCACGGTTCGGCGTTCTACGACGTCGATCAGCTCAAGCAATACATGAAGATGTACCAGGTCACTTTCGAAGAGCGTGATCAGGTGCTGCGTCCGCTCGGCGAGCAAGGCTACGAAGCCGTGGGCTCGATGGGCGACGATACGCCGATGGCCGTGCTGTCCCAGCGCGTGCGCACGCCGTACGACTATTTCCGCCAGCAGTTCGCGCAGGTCACCAACCCGCCGATCGACCCGCTGCGTGAAGCCATCGTCATGTCGCTGGAGATCTGCCTCGGTGCCGAGCGCAACATTTTCCAGGAATCGCCGGAGCACGCCTCGCGCGTGATCCTCAGCTCGCCGGTCATTTCCCCGGCCAAGTGGCGTTCGCTGATGAACCTCGATCGTCCGGGCTTCGAGCGCGCGATCATCGACCTCAACTACGACGAAAGCGTCGGCCTCGAAGCGGCGATCCGCAACGTTGCCGATCAGGCTGAAGAAGCCGTGCGCGCCGGTCGTACCCAGGTGGTGTTGAGTGACCGGCACATTGCCCCGGGCAAGTTGCCGATCCATGCTTCGCTCGCCACTGGCGCGGTGCACCATCGCCTGACCGAAAAAGGCCTGCGTTGCGACTCCAACATCCTCGTGGAAACCGCGACCGCTCGCGACCCGCATCACTTCGCCGTGCTGATCGGTTTCGGCGCCTCCGCCGTTTATCCGTTCCTGGCGTACGAAGTGCTGGGCGACCTGATCCGTACCGGTGAAGTGCTGGGCGACCTCTATGAGGTGTTCAAGAACTACCGCAAAGGCATCACCAAAGGCCTGCTGAAGATCCTGTCGAAGATGGGTATTTCGACCATCACGTCGTATCGCGGCGCGCAGTTGTTCGAAGCCATCGGTCTGTCCGAAGAAGTTTGCGAGCTGAGCTTCCGTGGTGTGCCGAGCCGCATCAAGGGTGCGCGTTTCGTCGACATCGAAGCCGAGCAGAAAGCACTCGCCGCCGAAGCCTGGAGCCCGCGCAAGCCGATCCAGCAAGGCGGCCTGCTGAAGTTCGTCCACGGTGGCGAATATCACGCCTACAACCCGGACGTGGTCAACACCCTGCAAGCGGCTGTGCAGCAGGGCGACTACAGCAAGTTCAAGGAATACACGGCGCTGGTGGACAACCGTCCGGTGTCGATGATCCGCGACATGTTCAAGGTCAAAACCCTCGACACGCCGCTGGACATCAGCGAAATCGAACCGCTGGAATCGGTGCTCAAGCGCTTCGACTCCGCCGGTATCTCGTTGGGCGCCCTGTCGCCGGAAGCCCATGAAGCCCTGGCCGAAGCCATGAACCGTCTCGGTGCGCGTTCCAACTCCGGCGAAGGCGGCGAAGACCCGGCGCGTTACGGCACCATCAAGAGCTCGAAAATCAAGCAGGTTGCGACTGGCCGCTTTGGTGTGACCCCGGAATACCTGGTCAACGCTGAAGTACTGCAGATCAAAGTCGCTCAGGGCGCCAAGCCCGGCGAAGGTGGTCAGTTGCCGGGTGGCAAGGTCAACGGTCTGATCGCCAAGCTGCGTTACGCAGTGCCGGGCGTGACCCTGATTTCGCCGCCGCCGCACCACGACATCTATTCGATCGAAGACTTGTCGCAGCTGATTTTCGACCTGAAACAAGTCAACCCGAAGGCGCTGGTCTCGGTGAAGCTGGTAGCAGAAGCGGGCGTCGGCACCATCGCGGCCGGTGTGGCCAAGGCCTACGCGGACTTGATCACCATCTCCGGCTACGACGGCGGCACCGGCGCATCGCCGCTGACTTCGATCAAATACGCGGGTGCTCCGTGGGAACTCGGCCTGGCTGAAACCCACCAGACCCTGCGCGGCAACGACTTGCGCGGCAAAGTGCGGGTACAAACCGACGGCGGCCTGAAAACCGGCCTCGACGTGATCAAGGCTGCGATCCTCGGCGCTGAAAGCTTTGGCTTCGGCACCGCGCCAATGATCGCACTGGGCTGCAAATACCTGCGCATCTGCCACCTGAACAACTGCGCCACCGGCGTCGCGACTCAGAACGAGAAGCTGCGCAAGGATCACTACATCGGCACCGTCGACATGGTGGTGAATTTCTTCACCTACGTCGCCGAAGAAACCCGTGAGTGGCTGGCCAAGCTGGGCGTGCGCTCCCTCGAAGAGCTGATCGGTCGTACCGATCTGCTGGAAGTCCTCGAAGGCCAGACCGCCAAGCAGCAACACCTGGATCTGACGCCGTTGCTGGGCAGCGATCACATCCCGGCAGACAAGCCTCAATTCTGCCAGGTGGACCGCAACCCGCCGTTCGACAAAGGCCTGCTGGCCGAGAAAATGGTCGACATGGCCACCTCGGCCATCAACGACATGAGCGGCGCCGATTTCGCCCTGGATATCTGCAACTGCGACCGTTCGATCGGCGCACGGATCTCCGGTGAAATCGCGCGCAAGCACGGCAACCAAGGCATGGCGAACGCGCCGATCACCTTCCGTTTCAAAGGGACGGCCGGTCAGAGCTTCGGTGTGTGGAACGCCGGCGGCCTGAACATGTACCTGGAAGGCGACGCCAACGACTACGTCGGCAAAGGCATGACCGGCGGCAAACTGGTCATCGTTCCGCCGAAGGGCAGCGTCTACAAGACTCAGGACAGTGCCATCATCGGCAACACCTGCCTGTACGGCGCCACTGGGGGCAAGTTGTTCGCCGCCGGCACCGCAGGCGAGCGTTTTGCCGTGCGTAACTCCGGCGCCCACACGGTTGTGGAAGGCACTGGCGATCACTGCTGCGAGTACATGACCGGTGGTTTCGTCTGCGTCTTGGGCAAGACCGGTTACAACTTCGGCTCAGGCATGACCGGCGGTTTCGCCTACGTGCTCGACCAGGACAACACCTTTGTTGACCGGGTCAACCACGAACTGGTGGAAATCCAGCGGATCAGCGGTGAGGCGATGGAAGCCTATCGCAGCCACTTGCAACGCGTGCTGAACGAATACGTCGAGGAAACCGACAGCGAATGGGGTCGTAACCTCGCTGAAAACCTCGACGACTACCTGCGTCGTTTCTGGCTGGTCAAGCCCAAGGCTGCCAACCTGAAATCGTTGCTTTCCAGCACCCGTGCCAACCCGCAGTGAAATGCGCCTGAAGAGTTTGATGAGGTTTTAACAATGGCTGAACGTCTGAATAACGACTTCCAGTTCATCGATGTCGGGCGCAAAGATCCGAAGAAGAAACTGTTGCGTCAACGCAAGAAAGAGTTCGTGGAGATCTACGAACCCTTCAAACCCCAGCATTCGGCTGATCAGGCCCACCGCTGCCTGGGTTGCGGTAACCCGTATTGCGAATGGAAGTGCCCGGTGCACAACTTCATTCCGAACTGGCTGAAGCTGGTGGCCGAGGGCAACATCCTCCAGGCCGCCGAGCTGTCGCACCAGACCAACACCCTGCCGGAAGTGTGCGGCCGGGTGTGCCCGCAGGATCGTCTGTGCGAGGGTGCCTGCACCCTCAACGACGGCTTCGGCGCGGTAACCATCGGTTCGGTCGAGAAGTACATCACTGACACCGCGTTCGCCATGGGCTGGCGCCCGGACATGTCCAAGGTCAAGCCGACCGGCAAGCGTGTCGCGATCATCGGGGCCGGTCCTGCAGGCCTGGGCTGTGCCGACGTGCTGGTACGTGGCGGCGTGACCCCGGTGGTGTTCGACAAGAACCCGGAAATCGGTGGCCTGCTGACCTTCGGCATCCCCGAGTTCAAGCTGGAAAAGACCGTGCTGAGCAATCGTCGCGAAGTCTTCACCGGCATGGGCATCGAGTTCCGCCTGAACACCGAAGTGGGCAAGGACGTGACCGTCGAGCAACTGCTCGAAGAATACGATGCCGTGTTCATGGGCATGGGCACCTACACCTACATGAAGGGCGGCTTTGCCGGTGAGGACCTGCCGGGCGTGCACGATGCGCTCGACTACCTGATCGCCAACGTCAACCGCAACCTGGGCTTTGAAAAGTCGCCGGAAGATTTCGTCGACATGAAAGGCAAGAAGGTCGTGGTACTCGGCGGTGGCGACACGGCGATGGACTGCAACCGTACGTCGATCCGTCAGGGCGCCAAGTCGGTGACCTGTGCGTACCGTCGTGACGAAGCGAACATGCCGGGCTCGCGCAAAGAAGTGAAGAACGCCAAGGAAGAAGGGGTGAAATTCCTCTACAACCGCCAGCCAATTGCGATCGTCGGTGAAGACCGCGTCGAAGGCGTGAAAGTGGTCGAGACCCGTCTCGGCGCACCGGACGCCCGTGGCCGTCGCAGCCCTGAGCCGATCCCGGGCTCCGAAGAGATCATCCCGGCCGACGCCGTGGTCATCGCCTTCGGTTTCCGCCCAAGCCCGGCGCCGTGGTTCGAACAGTTCGACATCCAGACCGACAGCCAGGGCCGCGTAGTGGCCCCGGAACAAGGCAAGTTCAAGCACCAGACCAGCAACCCGAAAATCTTCGCCGGTGGCGACATGGTTCGCGGTTCTGACCTGGTGGTGACCGCGATCTTCGAAGGCCGCAATGCGGCTGAAGGGATCCTGGATTACCTGGGCGTCTAAACCCGTTCCACCTGATTGAAATGCAATACCTGTGGGAGTTGGCTTGCCAGCGATAGCATCACCTCGGTCTAACTGACAAACCGAGGTGTCTGCATCGCAGGCAAGCCAGCTCCCACAATGGTTTGTGGTGTTGCGAAAACCGGGTTTCACCGCGACAAATTGACCCGATAGACAAAAGGCTGACCTGCAACCGTGCCTTTTGCGTCGCGCTCTGAGAAAATGCCCGCACTTTTTTTCCGGATGCCGACATGACTGCCCTGAAGAACGACCGTTTCCTTCGCGCCCTGCTCAAGCAACCCGTAGACGTCACCCCTGTGTGGATGATGCGTCAGGCCGGTCGCTACCTGCCTGAATACCGCGCCAGCCGTGCCAAGGCCGGTGACTTCATGAGCCTGTGCATGAACCCGGAGTTCGCTTGCGAAGTCACGATGCAACCGCTCGACCGCTATCCGCAACTGGACGCGGCGATCCTGTTCTCCGACATCCTGACCATCCCCGATGCCATGGGCCAGGGCCTGTACTTCGAAACCGGTGAAGGCCCGCGCTTCAAGAAAGTCGTCAGCACCCTGGCCGACATCGAAGCCCTGCCGATTCCTGATCCGCACAAAGACCTCGGCTACGTCATGGACGCGGTCAGCACCATCCGCCGCGAACTGAACGGTCGTGTGCCGTTGATCGGCTTCTCCGGTAGCCCATGGACCCTGGCCACCTACATGGTTGAAGGCGGCTCGTCGAAAGACTACCGCAAGACCAAAACCATGCTGTACGACAACCCGCAAGCCTTGCACCTGCTGCTAGACAAACTCGCGCAGACGGTCACCAGCTACCTCAACGGCCAGATCATGGCCGGTGCGCAAGCCGTGCAGATTTTCGATAGCTGGGGCGGCAGCCTCTCGGCGGCGGCGTACCAGGAATTCTCCCTGGCCTACATGAAAAAGATCGTCAGCGGCCTGATCCGCGAACACGAAGGCCGCAAGGTTCCGGTGATCCTGTTCACCAAGGGCGGCGGTTTGTGGCTGGAAAGCATCGCCGACGCTGGCGCTGATGCCTTGGGTCTGGACTGGACCTGCGACATCGGCAGCGCCCGTGATCGCGTCGGCAACAAAGTCGCGCTGCAAGGCAACATGGACCCGACCGTGCTGTACGCCAAACCGGAAGCCATTCGCACCGAAGTCGGGCGCATCCTCGCCAGCTACGGCAAAGGCAGCGGCCACGTGTTCAACCTGGGTCATGGCATCACCCCGGAAGTTGATCCGGAACACGCGGGTGCGTTCTTGCGCGCGGTGCATGAGTTGTCGGCGCAGTATCACGAGTGATCGTCGTCCAATAAAAAACGCCCGGCTAATGCCGGGCGTTTTTGTTTGCACGATCCAATGTCGGGCGCAGATCAAATGTAGGAGTGAGCCTGCTCGCGATAGCGGTAAATCAGTCGCTGAATGTATTGGCTGACACTCCGCTATCGCGAGCAGGTTCACTCCTGCATGGGTTATGCGTCAGGCTTTCACTCCGCTCAGGGGCGGCAACTTCGCCAGTTTCAACGCCACTAGCAGCGCAATCACCAGCAACCCGCCAATGAACAACCCGATTCCGTTCCAGCCACCCAAATGCCAGAACACGCCCCCGGCAGTACCCGCAATGCTCGACCCGGCGTAATAGCTGAACAGATACAGTGAAGACGCCTGCCCCTTGGCCTTGATCGCCCGACGGCCGATCCAGCTGCTCGCCACGGAGTGCGCGGCAAAGAAGCCGAAGGTAAAGATCAGCATGCCAATGATCACTACCGGCAGCGGTGTGAACAGGGTCAGCGCCAGGCCGGCGAGCATCAGCACAATCGTCGCCCAGAGCACTTTGCGGCGACCCAGCTTGTCAGCCAGCGAACCGATCTTCGCCGAGCTGTAGATCCCCGAGAGGTACACCACCGAGAGCAGTCCGACGAAGGTTTGCTCCATGTGATACGGCTCGGCCAGCAAGCGGTAGCCGATGTAGTTGAACAGCGTGACGAACGCGCCCATCAACACAAAGGCTTCGAGGAACAACAACGGTAAACCGGCATCGCGAAAGTGCATGGTGAAGCCGTCGAGCAAGCTGCGCGGGTGCAGCGAGCGGGCGCGAAAGTTACGGGATTCGGGAAGGATTTTCCAGAACACCGCTGCGGCGATCAGCGCCAGGCCGCCGATCACCAGCATCGCCGTGTGCCAGCTGACGAAGTCGATCAACACGCCGGTGATCAAGCGCCCGCTCATCCCGCCAATCGCGTTGCCGCCGATGTACAAACCCATGGCCAGGCCGATGTGCTGTGGGTGAATCTCTTCGCTCAGGTACGTCATGGCGACCGCTGCCAGGCCGCTCAATGACAAACCGATTAGTGCGCGCATCACCAGCACGCCGTGCCAGCTCGGCATCATCGCGCTGGCCATGGTGCACAGCGCGGCGGCGAACAATGCGGCAACCATCACCGGTTTGCGGCCAACACGGTCGGAGATCGGGCCGGTGATCAGCAGGCCGATGGCGAGCATGCCGGTCGCGACCGACAGGATCAGGCTGCTCTGCGCCGCGTTGATCGAGTACTCGTGGGACAGCAGCGGCATCATCGGTTGCACGCAATAGAGCAACGCGAAGGTCGCGAAGCCGCCGGAGAACAGCGCCAGCACGGTGCGCATGAACATCGGCGTGCCTTTTTCGATGTAAATCTCCTTCAGCTCGGCGACGACATCGTCCGCCGCGGCGGGCGGAACTTCATGGGCGAGTGGAGCGACAGCAGTTTTCACGTTGAACCTCGGAGGGACGCAGCCGGGCAGGCAATGAAAAAATCATATAGCTGCCTAATGATTCAATCCAATATATTGTTCGACCTGTTTGAGAGCTTTTACGACCTAATGGGGTTTTCATGGAATTGCGTCACCTGCGCTACTTCATCGCCGTCGCCGAAGAACTGCACTTTGGCCGCGCCGCTCAGGTGCTGGGCATCTCTCAGCCGCCGCTGAGCCAACAGATTCAGGCACTTGAGGCCGAGGTTGGCGCACGCTTGTTCGAGCGAACCAATCGTCGGGTCGAGCTCAGCGAAGCCGGTCGGTTGTTTCTGCAAGAGGCGCGATTGGCGCTGGCGCAAGTCGACAAAGCCGCCGACGTGGCGCGGCGTGCGCAACTGGGTGAACTCGGTGAACTGAAGATCGGTTTCACGTCCTCTGCACCGTTCAACTCGACCATTCCTCAGGCGATTTTTTCGTTCCGCCAGCGCTTCCCGGCGGTGCACCTTAATTTGCGGGAGCTGAGCAGCACCCAGGTCGCCGATGCGCTGGTCGACGAGTCGATCGAGGTCGGCATCATGCGACCGTTGGGGTTGCCGGATTCCCTCAGCGTCGTGGAGCTGATGCGCGAGCCACTGGTGGCGGTGCTCAGCTCCAAGCACCCCTTGGTCAATGGCAGCGAAGATGGACTGTTTCTGTCAGCACTGGCCCTCGAGCCTTTCGTCTTTTTCCCACGCAGCTATGGCAGCGGTCTCTACGCACAATTGCTCAGCCTGGCCCGCGATGCGGGTTTCAGTCCGCACTTTGCGCAAGAGGCGGGCGAGGCGATGACCATTATCGGCCTGGTAGCAGCGGGGCTTGGGGTGTCGGTGCTGCCGGCGTCGTATCAGCGGATGCGCATCGATGGCGTGGTGTATCGACCGTTGCTGGACCCCGCGGCGGTGTCGGCGGTGTGGCTGGTGCAGCGCAAGGATCAGAAATCGCCGATGGCCAAGGCGTTTGTCGAGTTGTTGACGCGTAAGGTTGAAGGGACTTAAGCGTGGGGACACTTCAGGCCTAGCGAGGCGAATGGCCAGTCGTTGCCCTGAGTTCTGTTTCGCGCAATACTCGCGCCGTTCCCGAAAGGGGCTTGTGAGACTCTGAGGATCCTGGGCACCCAGCCATCGCAGAGCCAGACAGGTACAGGGCGATGACAAGCCGGCCTGTTTGTGAAGGGGCGCCGAAAGGCGCCCTTTGTCGTTTTAGCATGACCCACTTCAGTCTATTTGTACCCGATCCCCACGCAACACCACCTCGGACGCTATCGCCTTCAGCACTTCTGATGCCGCGAAAATTCACGCCTTGGTGCTTGCCATGTTTTTTTGATACATCCCTTCGCCTTTTTTCTGATCAGCCGATAACGGTTTCGGACTCATCACAAACAATGGAGATACAGGATGTTCAAGCAATTAACTTTTACCGCGTTGCTGGCCATGATGGCGCTGACCGGTGGTTGTGCTTCGGTAAAAATGGCGGATGACACTCAGGACGCTCAGGCGAAGACCTTCCAGGTCGCCCCGGACAAAGCCAACATCTACGTTTATCGCAACGAGAGCATGGGCGCTGGGGTGAAAATGCCGGTGACGCTGAACGGTAAACCGGTCGGCCAGACCGTCGCCAAGTCGTACCTGATGTTGGCCGTCCCGGCTGGTCAGCAGACCCTGGTGTCCTCGGCGGAAAACGATTCCGAACTGAAACTCACCGCAGAAGCCGGCAAGAACTACTTTGTCTGGCAGGAAGTGAAAGTGGGCTTCATCAAGGCACGCAACAACCTGCAAGTGGTTGATGACCAGACCGGTCGTGCTGGCGTTGCTGAAAGCAAGTTGATTCAAGCTCAGTAAGTATCGGGACGGTCCCTGCATCCAGTGCAGGGGCCGTACCAAGCAACATCACACCCGTCGCGCTAACTCATCCCCCATCGCCACGCCACACTCCCTTCTTGAGTAGATCCTGATAGCGCTCGCTTTCGCTTATGTGGCAGTCCAGCACCGGCCATGACAAACAACGCAAAAGCGTCATTCCTTTTACTCCAAACGTAGTTCAGGTCAGCGCCAACGACGGAAGATCAATGAGGTGTTGACGCCACCAAACGCGAAGTTGTTGTTCATCACGTATTCATTACTCATCTGCCGAAACTCCCCGCGCAAGTAGTCGAGCTTGCCGCAATGCGGATCGACCTCGTCGAGGTTCAACGTGTGGGCATACAAATCGCGGTTCATCATTTCGATGCTGAACCAGGACTCCAGTGCACCGCAGGCGCCTAGCGTATGACCGAGGAAGCTTTTCTGCGAACTGATCGGCATGTGTTCGCCAAACAACGCGCTGGTGGCCAGTGTTTCAGCAATGTCGCCCTGTTCTGTGGCAGTGCCGTGGCCGTTCACGTAGCCGATGTCCGACGGTTGCAGTCCGGCGTCTTCCAGCGCGAGCTCCATGGCCCGGCGCATGGTCAGTTGCTCGGGACGGGTGGTGTGCTGACCGTCGGCGTTGCTGCCGAAGCCGACGAGTTCGGCGTGGATGCGCGCGCCGCGAGCCAGTGCGTGTTCCAGCTCTTCAAGCACCAGCATGCCGCCGCCTTCACCGATCACCAGACCGTCGCGACCCTTGTCATAAGGACGAGGGGTGGATTGCGGGGCGTCGTTTTTCAGGCTGGTGGCGTACAGCGCATCGAAGACCATGGCTTCGGTCGGGCACAGCTCTTCGGCGCCGCCCGCCAGCATCAGCGGCAGGCGGCCGAATTTGATCGACTCATAGGCGTAACCGATGCCCTGGCTACCGCTGGTACAGGCACTCGACGTCGGGATCAAACGGCCGGTGAGGCCGAAGAAAATGCTGATATTCGCAGCTGTGGTGTGCGGCATCATCCGCACGTAGGAGTTGGCGTTCAGGCCTTCGGCCACCGAGTTGAGCAGCATGTTGCCGAATGCCTTGATCTCGTCGGTGCTGCCGGTGGACGAGCCGCACGCGACGCCCATGCGCCCGTCCTTGATCGACTCGTCGCCCAGCAATCCGGCATCGGCCAGCGCTTGCTCGGCCGCGCCCACCGCAAGCCGCGACACCCGGCCCATGCTGCGCAATTGCTTGCGGGTCCAGTGGCTCGGGATCTTGAAGTCATCGATCGGGCCGGCCAGGCGCGTGTTGAGTTCGGTAAAGCGATCCCACTCGTCCATGCGCCGAATGCCGCTGCGATTGGCCGCAAAGTGCCCTGCGATGGTGTCCCAGTCGCTGCCCAGTGAAGTGATGCCGGCCATGCCGGTGACGACAACGCGCTTCATCAGCACAGGCCTCCATTGACGGCCAGAACCTGCCGGGTGATGTACGAGGCTTCCGCCGAAATCAGGAAATTCACCGCGCCAGCCACCTCTTCCGGGGTGCCCATGCGTTGTGCGGGGATCATTTTCATCAGTTCTTCCACGGGCACGTTTTCGTCGAGCATGGCGGTGTCGATCAGGCCGGGCGCGACACAGTTGACGGTGATTTTACGCTTGCCCAATTCAATCGCCAGCGCCTTGGCTGCGCCGATGAGGCCGGCCTTGGAGGCGCTGTAGTTGACCTGGCCACGGTTGCCGATCAACCCCGACACCGAAGTGATACAGACAATTCGCCCGGCGGCGCGACGACGGATCATCGGCATCATCACCGGGTGCAGCACGTTGTAGAAACCGTCGAGGTTGGTGCGCATCACCACATCCCAATCATCCTCGCTCAGCGCCGGAAAAGCACCGTCGCGGGTCAGGCCGGCGTTGAGCACCACGCCGTAATAGGCGCCGTGGGCTTCGACGTCGGCTTCGAGAATGGCTTTGCAGCTGGCACGGTCGGAAACGTCGAACTGCAGGACGCGTGCATGGCGGCCCAAGGCTTCGATTTCGCCTTTTACCGCGATGGCGTCCGCGAGGCCGCTGCGGCAATGCAGCACGATGTCGTGCCCGGCCTGAGCCAGGCGCAAGGCGATGGCGCGGCCGATGCCACGGCTGGAACCGGTGACCAGTACAGGTTCAGTCATGACTGGACTCCTTCGGGTTCATGTAGATATTGAGCGGCCTGAGGCGGACGAAACACGTTCAGGCGCGCGCTGGCGTGGATGCCCGGGGCGTTGATATGGCATTCGAACACGCCCATGCCATTGTCGTCTTCCAGCGAGCGCAGGCCGTGGATGGTCAGTTCCGTACCCGCCGGAAAGTGCTCGACGTTGCACTCGAATTTACGGCTGCCCAGCAGAAAGCCCAGCGCCACCGCATCACCGCGCTGGCGCGCATGGCAACCGGCGTAGGCGGCAACACTCTGGGCCATTATCTCGATGCCGACCCAGGCCGGCAGGCTGCCGTCGGGACGGTTGAACAGGCCGCCGGGTCTGACGGTGAGGCGGGTGTGAATCTGCTCGTCATCGAACGCCAGGATCTGCTCGATGAGGATCATGTCGCCAGCGTGGGGCAGCAACTCGGCGAGCGGCCAGTCAATCATGGTGCATCTCCGATAATCAGGCTGACGTTGTTGCCACCGAAGGCAAAGGAATTGCTCATCAAATAGCGAGGTGCAATGGACGTCAGGCGATCGGCCGGGGTCACCCAATGCAGCGCGGGCAGGAGCGGGTCGGGCTGGCCGTCCCAGAGATGAGGCGCGAGGGCGTGGTCGCGATTGTCCGGGCTCAGGCTCAGCCAACAGAACGCGGCTTCCAGAGCGCCGGCAGCGCCGAGGGTGTGACCGGTCATCGGCTTGGTCGATGAGCAGGGTACGCCTTGCGGGAACAGCGTCGCCACGGCGAGGCTTTCCATGGCGTCGTTATGCTGGGTCGCGGTGCCGTGCAGGTTCAGGTAATGGATCTGCTGCGGTTGCAGGTTTGCCCGGTTCAGGGCTTTGCTCATGGCTTGCAGTGCACCACGACCGGTCGGTTCCGGCGCGGAGATATGGTGCGCATCGGAGCTGGCGCCGCTGCCGAGCAAGGCAATGGCCTGGCCATCTCCTGCGTTTTTGCTCATCAGAAACAACACGGCGGCTTCGCCGATGTTGATGCCGTTGCGGTTGACTGAAAACGGATTGCAGCGTTGTCCGGACACCGCTTCCAGGGCCGAGAAGCCGTTGAGGGTCAGTTTGCACAAGCTGTCGACGCCGCCGCACAACACCGCGTCGCACAGGCCCAGGTCCAGCAGGCGCTGGGCACTCATCAGCGCCCGGGCGCTGGAGGTGCAGGCGGTGGAAATCACATAGGCCGGACCGCTCAATTGCAGCCAGTCGGCGAGGAAGCTGGCCGGCGCGCCGAGTTCCTGTTGCTGATAGTCGTACTCGGCAGGGAATTGATGTTCACGGATGTAATGGGCCAACCCACGGCTGGCCTCATCGATACCCGAGGTGCTGGTGCCCAGAATCACGCCGATCCGATCACGGCCGTAGGTCTGGATCGCCTGATCAATCTCGTCGCGAATTTGCAGTGCGGCGTCCATCAGCAATTGGTTGTTGCGAGTGTCTTGCACTTTCAACTCAAGCGGAATCGACGGCAGTTCGCCGCTCACTGCCGCTACCGGCAAGGCGCGCTCTGGCACCCAGCCGGTTTCGACGCGCAGGCCCGAGCAATCGCCGGCAAACAGATTGGCGGCAACCTCGTGTTTGCCACGACCCAATGCGCAGATCACCCCGAGGGCATTCAAGTAGGCTGTCATGGTGCTTCCCCGCTCAGCGGCGTGACTTCATACCGGGGCCCCTTGGGCAGGTTCAATTCAAAGGTCATGGGCTGTGAATATAAGACGTCCCAGTGTGTTGGCAGCGAGCGTTGCCTGCCGTGCTGCCAGGCAGTGGGGTAATTACCCGACAGTTCGTCCTTGGGGGTCAGGGCAAACAGCAACGCGGCGAACAGCTCCCGGGCTTCCGGGTTGGGCGGCAACAGACCATCGGCGTGCCATTTGCCATCGATCAGTTTCTGCCGCGCTTGTGGAATGCCCAGCAGATCCATCATCGACCAGCGAAGCCCCACCTCTTCCTGCTGGATCACCAATACCCAGTCCTGACGTTGCGCGGCTTCCAGGCGCTGGATGTGCAGTTGCAGCGGCAACGACAGCTTCGGGATGTGCTCGGGCAGCGGTGCCTGGCTGGCGCAAGCGCTCAGCAACAGCAGGCAGCCCAGGAGCAGAAAACGGATCATCAGGCATTACCTTCAAGGGAGTTGCACCGCAAACAGGCGGTCCTGTCATTCATGTGACATCTCTGGCGCAGAGTTCTGACAACATGCGCAGCCGACGCTTGGGTTCACTGACGAACGGGTTGCGTTCGTCCCAGGCATAACCGGCGAGAATGGCGCTGATCATGCGGCGGATATCCGGTGAGCCGCCTGTGTGGAAGATCACATCCTGGAAGGTCCCGGCGTACCAGCCCTCGACGTAGCAACGGAAGGTGTCGACGCCACGCTTGAGCGGTTCGGCGAACTCGCTCTGCCAGTCCACGCTTTGCCCTTGCAGTTGGCGATGCAACACGCCCGCGGCCATGCTCGCCGAGCGCATGGCGATGGTCACGCCGGAGGAGAACACCGGGTCGAGGAATTCCGCGGCGTTGCCGAGCAGCGCAAAGCCCGGGCCGTGCAAGGTTTTGACGTTGGCCGAGTAGCCGCCGATGGTGCGTGCGGGCGTGTCCCACACGGCATTTTTCAGTACGCCAGCCAGGCTTGGGGTTTCAGCGATGAACCCGCGCAGGCACTCGTCCAGATTCTCCATGCGGCCTTCGAAATGTTCAGCGGCCGCGACCACGCCCACCGAACATCGACCGTTGCTGAACGGGATGGTCCAGAACCAGATGTCGCGATGGATGGGGTGGGTCGTAATCAGGATCTTTTCCCGCTCGAAAGACGGGCTGTCGATGTGGTCTTCGATATGGGTAAACACGGCCTGGCGCACCGGAAAATTCGACGGCGCTTCAAGGTCCAGCAGGCGCGGCAGCACACGACCGTAGCCGCTGGCGTCGAGCACGAAATCCGCTTCGACGCGGTACTGGCTGCCGTCTTCGCGCAGCACCTCGAGCTGCGGCTTGGGCAAGTCGAAATCGACGCTGACGATGGCTTCGCCATAACGCACTTCTACGCCTTGCAGCGCAGCCTGATCGGCCAGCAGCTTGTCGAAATCGGCCCGTTGCACCTGGAACGTGGTCGGCTTGCCATGGCTGAACGTGTCGCCAAAATCGAAGGCGCTGTACTGCTCGCCCCAGGCGAAGGCGGCGCCGTTTTTAAGCTGGAAACCTGCAGCGTTCACGGCCTCGAGCATGCCGGCTTCTTCAACGAAATCCAGGCAATGCGATAACAGGCTCTCGCCGATGGAGAACCGTGGGAAGTGCTGGCGCTCGATCATCAGCACATCATGACCGTTACGCTTGAGCAGCGCGGCAGCGATGGCGCCCGAGGGCCCCGCGCCGATGACGACGACCTGGCGACATTGCATTTCAACTGTTGGCACGGGGGCTCCTTGCCGGGGCGGCGATGTTCAAAGGGGGCTGCGCATGCCGGCCAGTGCCGGCAGCAGCGTCGCGATCAGGCCCATCACCATCAGCGCAAAGTACAGCGCCGGGCTGATGAGCTGTTGTTGCAGCAGCAGGTTGAGAAAAACGATCTCGCTCAAGCCACGAATGTTCAGCAGCAAGCTTTCCCGCCAGCGACTGGCGCCTTCAAAGGAGGCGCCGGCCCAGCCGAGACCCAGCCAGTTGCCCAGCAGTTTGCTGGCAATCGGCAACAGCAGCAATGCGGCCAGTTGTAGCCAGCTCAGGCTGGTCATGGCGGCGTGAACGTTGATCTGCACAATGCCGAACGTGAGGATCAGCGGAATGGCGATCCAGGTTTGCAGACGGGTCATCCACACTGCGGACATTGGCCACACCAGCGGTACTTTCAGCGCGGCCATGCACAGCAGATAACCGATGCCGAAAATCAGCGCATTGAGCTTGAAGTGCTCGGCGACCACCAGCAGCGCGAAAAAACAGCCGCTGTGCAGCAACGGCTGACGCAGACCGAGCACACGCAACAGCACCGGCAGGCAGGCGCCAGCCAGCGGCAGGAGCAAACTGCTCAGGTGCAGGCTGCCTTGGGCGAAGCCGAACAGCGTCCAGCACGCCAGGTCGATGAGGATCGCGGTCTGCACCAGGCGCCGGGTGGCGTCGGGCGGGTAGTTGATGTGGCGCAGGTACAAATACAGCACCGGAATCGCGGTGATGGCGAACACCAGGCCCACCGCCAATGAACTGATCCACGATTGCGCAGGCAGCAACCACACCGCCGTCGCCAACCCGCCCGCGAACGGAACGCAAAAACTCGGCAGGGCGATTTTCAGGCTCTGGCGGTCCAGCCGCAGGTCGATCACGTCGCTGAGAATGTGCCCCAGCAGCAAGGCAAAGCTCAGGCTGTAGAGGTTTTTCAGCCATGTCGGCGAGATCAGTTCAGCGCCGCTGAGCTGCCAGCCGGGCTCGATCCAGAGGTACATCAGCAGCGGCAGGCCGAAGGTCGCCAGCAGCAACTGGCTGACGATCGGGATCAGGCCAAAATGACGACCGACACGGGTGGCCACGGCGAACAGCGCGAGGGCCATCAGCCAGAACAGGGCGATCATCATGCGGCTGACTCCGCAACCGGAGCCGTGTGCAGATGTCGGCCCGCCCATGGCGCCAGGATGAAACTGAAAGCCAGCCCCAGGCTCACTGACAATCCAAAATTGCTTACGGCCGGGGTACTTGATACGGCGAGCAGACCGAACGACAGCCAAGTGGTCAGCGCTGCCAGCAAGGTGCCGAGCAGGCTCACAGCGGCGCCGCCGACCTGTTCGCGCATGAGGATTGCGTAATCGACGCTGATCGCCGTCACCAGCAGCAGGCCGAACAGGCTGAACAGCGTCAACGGTTGCCCCAGCCAGCCGAGACTGGCCAGGCTGCACAGCGCGGCGAGCAGTGGCAGGGCGACGATGCGCAGGGCACCGCCGAAACCGAATGGCAGCATCAACACCAGCACGATCAGTGCGCAGGAGGCGAGTTTGAGCTCTGCTGCGCTGATCTGTGTCGCGGCGAAAACGCTGTTCAATTCACCGAGGCGGTCGACCAGTTTGACGCCGGGCAAGTCCAACGCCTGAACGCGTAACAGGGTCGGGTCGTTGAGCCCTTGCAGGCTGACCATCGCTGCCACGCCACCGTCATCGGTCGGCCCCAGCCACAGTGGACGATAAGGTTCAGCCAGCGGCCCGAGCAGTGCGGCATCGATGTCTTCGGTGGGCAACGCCTGCAATTTCGTCAGCTCGGCATGCAGCGCTTCGGCCGGTACGCCGACGGCGAGCAGCGGTTGCCAGAACTGCGGCAGTTTACTCAGTGCATTACGCACTTGCTGCTGTTCACTTGGCTGGCTCACGAGCTGATTCAGCGACAGGTAACCCTGAAGTTTTTCCAGGTTCACCAACTGATTCAGCCGTTCGCTCAACGCGGTCTGACGCTCCAGCAGTTCTTGCTGATTGGCGCCGCGCACCAGGAAGAACTGGCTGGTCGGTTGAAAACCCGTGATGCGCGCAATGGTCTTGGCTTCGTCAGTCAATTGCTGCGGTGCGCCGATCCATTGGCGGATGTCGTTTTTGCTGTCGAGTTTCAGCAGACCGCCCACGCAGAAGGCAATCAGCAGGGCCAGCAGCACCGGCGTGCTGGCCTGTTTGAGCAGCGCGTCACGCAGGCTCAGCAAACATTCGCAGAGACGCAGTGGCCATTGTGCTGGACGGATATCGGCGCCCTTGAGCAGTGCCGGCAACAGACAAACGGCGGACAGATAGGCACCCAGCAAACCGGCGGCGGAGAACACGGCGATCTGGGTCAGGGCCGGGAACGGTGTCCACGCCAGCGCCAGGTAACCGATGCAACTGGTGATCAGGCTCAGCGTCAGGCCCGGCAGCGTCAGGCGCAACGCGGGCCAGCTGTGCCAGGGTTTCAGGCTCCAGCTTTTCGACAGGTAATGCAGCGGATAGTCGACGGCCACACCGATCAGGCTGGAGCCGAGCACCAGCGTCATCACATGCATATGGCCGAACAACGCCACGCAGGCCACCGCGCCAAACAGCATGCCCACCAGCACCGGAACGAACGCGAGCAATACCCGCCATCGCCGGAAGGCCAGCAACAGCAACGCCAATATCCCCAGCGTGGCGCCGCCGCCGACCCATGTCATCTCGCGGGTGGCTTGTTGCTGACCGCTCGCGGCGTAGAGCAATCCGCTGGCTGCCAGCAATTGCACGTCAGACTGCGCCGCTTGTTCGCGGCTATGTTTCAGCAGGTCGGCCACTTGCAGCGGCAGGCTCATGTCGAACGCATTGCCGGTGGTTTTTGCCCGCAGCATCACCCAGCTCTTGCCGTCGGCATCGGCGATCAACGCGCCGCTGCCAATGTCCAGTTGCACGGCGCCGTGTTGCGGTTGGCTGTTCTGAATGCGTCCGGTCAGGCCCAACCAGTCATCCTGGCTCGGCACCAGACTGAAGCCGGTAAACGGGTCGAACAGCGCCTGAACCCGTTGCTGGATGAAGACGTCTGGGTGCTCGATCAGTTGCTGTCGATCCGCCTCGGACAGCATTGCCAATCGGCCTTGCAGCAGTTGCGTGCGCAGTGCGGGCAAGTCGGCTTGTAACGTCCACTGCACCTTCTCGAACAGACCGCTGGCCTGCCATTGCTCGCCGAGTTTCTGCGCCATGGCGATGGCTTGCTCGCGATCCTTATGGCCGACCAACACCAGCATTTCGCGGTTCAGCGGTTCTTGCATGCGTTGTTCGGCGCGCAGTTCCAGCGCATCCGGCGCCGTGCCCGGCACCAGTTCCATCAGGTTGGCCGACAGCGGCGCGCCATCACGCCATTGCCAACCGGCGAGCGCGAGCACTGCCAGCAGCAGGATCAGGAATAGCCATGGCAGCCTGCGTTCACTCGGCAAAGTCATGTTGCTCCGCAGTGCTCAAGGGTTGGGCGCTGGTGCTGTCCTGCATGCGTAACAGGGTGCTGTCGCCTTGGGTTTCCAGCAGTTCGATGGTGCTCACCAATTCACTGCCGGTGATGTTGATCTGCTTGAACACTTGCTTGAGCAGCAGCGAGCGCGGGATCAACGTCAGCTTCCAGTTCTGCGCGTCGCCGCTCAATGACAGCTCGAAGTCACGCTGCAAACCGCTGCTGTCGCCTTGCAGCACGGCGAGGAACAAGCGGTTCTGCTCGGCGCCGGCGCTCTTGTCCGGCAGCATTTGCCAACCGCTGGCGTCGCGTCGGGCGATGCCGTTGGCGGTGATGCGGTAATCCTGTTGCAGCGGGGTTTTCAGCAGCCACAGCAGGCCATGATTTTTTGCGAGAACGAACGTGCCCTTGCTGGTCAGCGGTTGGGGCAGGGCGCGCAGGTGTTTTTCCTGGATGAAGTTACCGTGGATGACATCGGGTTTGGCCAGTTGATCGCTCAACTGCTGCGAATCAAATGCCTGCGCAAGTGAAGAGAAACCGAGCATCACCACAAACATGTAGCAGCTGCTGAGCCCGCGAGGCTGCGTCCGGCGGCGAAGCCGTCGTAAAACCTTCACATGCGGTGCTTCAGCAAAAACGCAGGGCGACTGCTGCGCAGCCGAACGCAGGCTTCGCCAGCTGCTACAGATCGAACGCAGGCTGCTATAGAGAGTCGTAAGCAGATTCATGCCAGCGTCCTTTCGACAGCGTCGGTAAAGACCTTCGGTGAGGCCAGCTGCATTTCGCGGCTGGCCATGTCGACGGCGACTTGCACGGAGCTGGCGCGGGTCAGGCGTTCGCCGGTTTCCAGGTCACTGATCAGGTAATTGATCTTCAACCGGTTCTCCCACTCCACCAGATTTGCCCGCACGTTCAGTTTCTGGCCGAACACTGCGCCACGCACGTAGCGCAGTTGCAGGTCGATCACCGGCCAGGCGTAACCCGACTCGGACATCGCCGTGTAGTTATGGCCGATCTTGTCCAGCAACGCACAACGGGCGACTTCCAGATATTTGACGTAATGGCCATGCCAGACCACGTGCATGGTGTCGACGTCAAAGAACGGCACCTGGATTTCCGTATCGGTGTGAAGCACTCCCTTGCTACGCATGCAGCCTCCAGTGTTGCTCGGCAATTCGTTTCAGGCACAGGCGCAATTCGCCTTCCAGTGCGCGATCTTCGATGACCGGCGGGAAGTCCTTGGCCAGTTCCTCGTGCATGGCGGCCAGGGCTGGCGGCAATGGGCGAGCATCCTCGGCCTTGCTGCGCAGCCACACGCCCTGATTGGCTGCGAGCAAAGTCGCGGCGGCGACCTGTTCGGTCAGCTCCAGCACACGAATCGCATCGCGGGCGGCAATGGTGCCCATGCTCACTTTGTCCTGGTTGTGGCACTCGGTAGAGCGCGAGAAAACGCTGGCCGGCATGGTGTTTTTCAGTGCTTCGGCGGTCCAGGCGCTGGTGCCGATCTGCACGGCCTTGAAGCCGTGGTTGAGCATCGCCCGGTCAGCGCTGGCGCCGGACAGATTGCTCGGCAAGCCATGGTTGTAACGCTCGTCCACCAGCAACGCGAGTTGCCGATCCAGCAAGTCGGCCACGTTGGCCACCAGGTTTTTCAGGCTGTCCATGGCGAACGCGATGTGGCCGCCGTAGAAATGCCCGCCGTGCAAAACGCGCTCGGCTTCAGCGTCGATGATCGGATTGTCGTTGGCGCTGTTGAGTTCAATTTCGATGAACGAGCGCAGCCAGTTCAGGCTGTCCGCCAACACGCCGAGGACGTGGGGCGCGCAACGCAGGGAATAACGGTCTTGCAGGCGGTGCAGTGGCGCGGTCGGCGCGTCGATCGCCAGATCCTTGCGCAGCCACGCGGCAACTTGCATCTGCCCCGGGTGCGGTTTGGCGGCGAACAGGCGCTCGTCGAAGTGTTCCGGGTTGCCCTGCAACGCCACCACGTTCAGTGCGGTGATGCGGGTAGCCAGTTGCAGCAGGTAATCGGCGCGGGCGAAGGCCAGGCAGGCGAGGCCGGTCATCACGGCGGTGCCGTTCATCAACGCCAGTGCCTCTTTCGGTCGCAGTACCAACGGCTGCCAGCCCAGTTCACGATGCACGTCGGCGGCTTGTCGGCGTTCACCTCGGAACATCACTTCGCGTTCACCGGACAGCGTTGCGGCAACGTAGGACAACGGCGTCAGATCACCGCTGGCACCGACCGAACCTTCTTCCGGGATCAGTGGCAGGATGTCGTGTTCGAGGAACGCTTGCAGGCGTTCCAGCAGTTCCACGCGCACCCCGGACACGCCATGGCACAGCGACTGCAAACGCGCGGCGAGCACCGCTCGGGTGGCTTGTTCGTCGAGCAGTTTGCCCAGGCCACAGCCGTGAAAGGTATACAGATGACGGGGCAGCGCCTCGACGTGATGCAGCGGCACCGCGACCACGCAGGAGTCCCCATAACCAGTGGTCACGCCATAGATCACGCCTTCCTTGTCCAGCAGGGAATCGAGGAATCGCGCGCCCTTGGCGATACGCTCGCGGTACGCGGGATCGCCCTGCAACTGCGTCGGCACCTGACGGTTGGCCAGGGCCAGCACGTCTTCGATGCGCAAAGGGAGTTCGCCGAAGGTTACCGGCTCATGCGTTGGCGTCGTCATCGGTCTTCCAGAAAGGGTAAAAGTTGAACCATTGTTGGGGCGCTTCGAGGCAATAGTGACCCAGGCGCTCGGCGTAGCGGGACGCCCACTGATGAATGACCTGTTCGCGATCGCTGCGTTTCCACACCACGGCCTCGGCAAACGGTTCGAGGGTCACGCGATATTGGCCCGATGGTTTTTTCAGGCACATCAGCAGATTGATCGGGCATTTCAGCAAACCGGCGAGCAGCCACGGCCCCTGAGGGAACGCCGCCGGGTGGCCGAGAAAATCCACGGTCACACTGCGTCCGCCGTGCAGCGGCACGCGGTCGCCGGCAATCGCCAGCCATTCGCCACGCTCGAGCCGCTCATGCAATTGCAGCATGATCACCGGGTCCAGCTCGCTGACCTGTATCAGTCGCAAATTGGTTGCACCGGCCTCGCCGAGCAAGCGGTTGAACTGCTCGGCGTGCTTGGTGTGGACCAGCACGTTCATCGTGACTTTTTCGCCGATTTCCGCGAGTGCGCGGCAGACTTCGAGATTGCCCAGATGCGCGCCCACCAGCATTTGCCCACGAGTGCCGCGCAGTTGATTGCGCAGCAGCGCCGAGTCGATGATTTCGATCTGGTCGATGCTCAGCTTGCCGTTCCACACGTCGAGCTTGTCGAGCATGGAGTCGGCGAACGCCATGAACTGGCCGAACACGCGCCAATGGGTGGGGCGCAGTTCCGCGCGACCGCTCCAGTCGACGAGACGTTGCTGGTACTGCCAGGCGCTGTGGCGCGCGCTGCGTCCGAACAGGAAAAAGTACAGGACGATGCCGTACAAAATCGGGCTCAACAGCCGCCGGCCCAGCACTTTGGCGCCGAACGCAGTGAGCTTCATCAGCCAGAAGCTGCCTCGCTCCTGGCGATCGGCCCAGTGCTTTTTATCTACGTCACTGCTCATGCCCGCCACCGTCGCCAGAGGATCACCGGTGCCCGCAGCAACATGCCGAAAAACAGCCGTGTGTGCATGCTGGAGATCAGCACATTGTCGTGGAACAGGCGGAAATGCGAGACGCCGTCGAGCGGGTAATGAACCCGGGTCGGCAACCATTGCATCGGCAGGTTGCGCCAGGCCAGGCGCACCAGAATGTCGGAATCAAAGTCCATCCGTTTGCCGATCTTCGCCGAGTCGATCAGCTCCAGAGTCGGCGGCAATGGATAGACGCGAAAGCCGCACATGGAATCGCGAATCTGCAAGGACAGCGTATTGATCCACACCATGACGTGCGTCAGGTAGCGGGCATACAAACGACCTTTAGGCACGCTGGCGTCGTATTGCGGGTAACCGCAGATCACCGCATCCGGGTGGGCGCGTGACTGCTCGATGAAGAGCGGCACGTCCTGCAGGTCGTGCTGTCCGTCGGCATCGACTTGCAGCGCGTGGCTGAAACCCAGGCGTGAGGCTTCGCGCAGGCCGGTCATGACGGCGCCGCCCTTGCCTTGGTTGGCAGTAAGGCGGATCAGGTTGACCATCTCGCGCTGCGCCAATCGGTCGAGCACTCTGGCGCAGGCTTGATCGCTGGCATCGTCCACCAGAATGCACGGCAGGCCACTGGCAATCACCGCGTCAACCACCGTGGTGATGGCGGTTTCGTGGTTGTAGACCGGAATTACGGCGCAGGGGCTATGCATACCAATCACACCTCAACCTTGTAGCTGCTGGCTAAGCCTGCGTCCGGCCGCGAAGCGGTCGTAAACCGGTATGTGCGGTTTTCCGGGATATAGGGGGTGGTGTCGATGCGAGCGCTTCGCACTCGGACGCAGCCTTCGGCAGCTGCTACAGGGGGCTTCAACTTATCCACAAGCGGCCTCCAGCAAAATCCGCCCACTGGAGCAGGTGGCAGTTTCATTGCGATAGGCGAAATACAATTTGCTGCGTTCCGGGTCAAAGCGCAGGTGCAGCTGGATTTCGTCACCGGGGCGCACCAGTTGCTGGAATTTCAGCACTTCCATGCCCGCGAATTTCGCCGGCAGGTCCATCAATTGCTGGCCTAGGTTCAGCGCCCATTCCACCTGCACCACGCCGGGCAGTACCGGCGTTTGCGGGAAGTGGCCGCTGAAGTAAGCGAGGTCCGGCGGGACTGCCAGTTGCAGGCTCCACTCGCCGTCGACTTCGACCTGTTCGAGCACTTCCGGCGCCTTGACGCGGGGCGCCAGCAGCAAGGCTTCGACATCGGCCTGAGGCAACTTGCCCTGAGCGTTCAGTGGCATTTGCCGCAGCAATCGCCAGCGTCGGGGCAGGGCGAGGGTTTCGCAGTGCTGAGTCAGGTGCTGACGCAATTCCTGCGTGAGGGTGCGTCGCCCCTGATTGCGCAAGGCGTGCAGGCCCGATTCGCTCAACACCAATAGCGCACCCAGCGAGGCGCGGTTTTCCTGGACCACACCGAGGCGCGCTTCCGCGACCCAGTGGTGGTCCATCAGAGCCTTTTCCAGCATGGGCAGCGAGATACGTTTTTCTTCCAGTTTGACGATCCGGTCCAGCCGGCCGAGCAATTCGAAACGGCCGTTGGCCGTAATGCGTGCGGCGTCAGCAGTGTGTTCGGTGTGGCCGGCCGGCAAATAGGGCGATTGGATCAGCAGCGCGCCGTCACTGTCCTGGCTCAGTTCGACCTCCGCAAACGGCTGCCAGAGATCGTCCCCTTGTCGCCAGGCGATTCCACCGGTTTCCGAGCTGCCGAGGATTTCTGTCGGCCATTGTTCCAGACACTGGTGCAGGCGCTGCGCGGCCTCGGCGGGCAACGCACCACCTGAGGAAAACACTCGTCGCACGGCGCTCAAGGCAGGCCAGTCGAGGTTGTCTCCCATGCGTTTGAGCAGCGCCGGGCTGGCGACCCAGGCGAAGGACGGGTGTTCACGGCTGGCGCGCTGCAAGTCTTCGGGAAACGCCAGTTGCTTGCGTACAAATGTCCGCCCGGCGCACAACGGCCACAGCACCCGAAACAGCAAGCCATAGATATGTTGAGTGGCGACGCTGCCGATGATGCATGCCTCGCCCAGGTCTGCGCCCCAGAGCTGTTCCAGCGCCTGAACTTCATTGGCCAGTTGGCGCAGGGTTTTGTCGATGCGCTTGGGCTCGCCGCTGGAGCCGGAAGTGCAGAGGCTCAACTGGCAGGCGTCTAAATCCAGCACGGCACCGGGGAGAGGCGGGTGACGGTAATCGCCCAGGTGTGCGTCATCGGCCAGATTGGTCAGCCACAGGTCGACATCGGCGGACCAGCGCTGGTGAGTCTGCTGTTGCAAATCGGCGGGCAGCAGCACGCTGACGCCGGCACGCCAGGCACCGAGCAGGGCAATGGCCAGGTCGGCGGCGTCTTCCAGGTGGACGGCAATGCGCTGCACACCTTGGGCTTGCAGGCCGGCTGCCAAACGCAGGGCCTGTTCGCACAGTTGTGCATGATTCAACGCCGGTTCGGCCGTGACGGCACGCTCCGGCTGAGCCTTGAGCAACAGCTGCTCAAGTGTTATCCAATTCATGAGTGGCCTCGTACCCGTTGTCGTATCAGCCATTCAATGGCAAACAGCAGGCCCATCAATCCGTAGGAAATCAGGCCGGTGTACAACATCCACCAGCTCAGCGGCGCCCAAAGGGTCAGGGCGGCGGCGAGCACGCCGTTAAAGATGAAAAACACACACCAGGCAATTGTCACCTGGCGCGTATAAATAATGGCCCTGGGCGGCAGGTGCGGTTCACGCAGGCGCGCCAGGCGTTCGACCATCGGCGGGCCGACTTTGAGGCTCAGTCCAAACAGCCCGAGCATGAACGCGCTGATCAGTACCGGGTACCAGCGCAGCAACTGCGGGCTGTCGAACAGTGCCAGCAACAGGCAAAAAGCGATGGCGATGGTCGCCTTCCACAGGCTGCCGGGACGCCGCGCACCGAGCAGCGCCCGAGCCAGCCACAGGCTGCCCAAGAGCAGGCCGAACTGCCACGGAGCAAAATGTTCCATGCCGAAATACACCGCAAAGGGGTACAACAGGCCCGCGAGCAGCAGGCCAAGGCCGATCAGTCGGCTCATGCTGCCGGTTGAACCAGGCGATACACCGCCTCGACCACGTCGCTGACAGTCCGCACCGATTTGAATTCTTCGGCGGCGATTTTCTTGCCGGTCTGACGCTTGATGTGATCGATCAGGTCGACGGCGTCGATGCTGTCGATTTCCAGATCCTGATACAGGTTTGATTCGAGGCTCACGCGCGCCGGGTCCAGCTCGAAGAGTTCGACCAAGGCATCGCGCAGGGTGTTGAAAATGTCGTCACGAGTTTGCATGGTCCGGTCTCAAGCTGCCTGTTTTGCAGTGACGAACGCCGCAAGGCTCGCCACGTTGGTGAAGTGATTACGGGTGTCCTTGGCGTCGGCGTCGATTTTGATGCCATATTTTTTCTGAATCGCCAGGCCGAGCTCCAGAGCGTCCACCGAATCCAGGCCCAGGCCTTCGCCAAACAATGTCTGTTCGTTGTCAATGTCGTCGGCGCTGATGTCTTCGAGGCCGAGGGCGTCGATGATCAGATCTTTGATTTCACGGTGTAGATCGCTCATCTTCGGCGAGCTCCTTAATAAAGTAAGTATGCAAATATTCGTTGAGCTTGCGCGAAGCCTGCGGGGGCGGGCCTAGCGTTGCGAAAGACTGTGGGTCTATATCGGCCCCAACGCGAAAACTGAAGTGCACGCGGCGTTTCGGGATCCGATACCAGGGCTCGGCCTTGGTCAATGTCGTCGGGCTGACCTTGATAATCACCGGGGTGAGGATTTTCGCACCGCGCAGGGCGATCGCCGCGCCCCCCCGATGAAAGGCTGGCGCCTCGCCAGGCTGAGTGCGCGTGCCTTCGGGAAAAATGATCAAGGTCTGACCGTCTTTCAGCGCATCGGCAGCCGCGTCCAGCATGTCCATGCTGCCGTCGTTGCTGATGTATTCGGTACGGCGTAGCGGGGCGCGGGTAAAGGGGTTGTCCCAGAGGCTTTGTTTCACCACGCAATTGGCATGAGGCACCAGGCCAATCAGAAACACGACATCAATCAGCGAGGGGTGATTGGCCAGGATCATTTGCCCGGGGCGACCGAGTTTTTCCGCGCCCTGGATGTCGTAGGTCAGGACACCGGTACGGGCCATGAACCGGACAAAAAACCAGAAGCAACGACTGACGGTTTTTCGTGCGCGCAGGCGGTGGGTTCTGGCATCACCGGGCAGGCAACCCAGCAGCGGGAAAACCACCAGCCGCAGGCACAGGCCGCCTAACCCGAACAGGGTGAAGCTTGCGGCAGTGGCCAGCAGGCGCCAGTAATAGGCGTCGCGGTTTTTTCCGGTTACGGGGTGCGATGCCAGGTCCATACACGATTCTTCCAGGCATGTTGGCAAGTGGTTTGCTGGCCGAGCAGGGTACGCAACAGATTCAGGGCATGGGGCCAGTGGGCTTTGGACAAGCTTTGCGTCGAGCTGTTCAAGGACAACTGCCAGTCGGTACCGGGGGTCAGCAACAAAGCCACGGCATAGGGAAACGGCACATCGTCGATCCAGGTCTCGTAGGCGTCGGGCGGTTGTTCTTCGGCGACAATCAGCAGGACGGCAGGCGCGCCTTCGTCCAGCATCGCCGCAGCCTCTAGCATGCCGTGTTCAAGCCCGTCACCGGCGGCGGCGAGCGCCGTCATTTCGCTGGTTTCGCCACGCATGATCGACCATAGACCAATAACGGCGTTGTGGACGGACAAGCTGAATTGAGTGGGTGACAACGGTTGGTCGGCCGCCAGATCCCTGAGGATTTCGAACGTGCGCGGCGTTTCGCCGTGGCGGGATATAAAGACCAACGGTAGGTCAGTGCGACCATCGGCCAAGGGCCAGCCGACACTGAAGGCCATTCGCGCCAAACGGCTGAGTCGCCGGCGCTGCATGGCGGGCAGAAACGACACGTCGGGAGCGGCATCGCTGCTCGCAAGCACGACCGGTTGTCGGCTCCATGCCTGCCAGTCGTCCACGCTTTCGAGCCCGGGAGCCCACGCGCGCCATTGGGCGATGTTGAAGTTGATCACAGACATACATCCCGCCCCTGCAGGGCTAACGTGACGCGGTGAGTCGCAAAAACAGCGACAGACCTTACGTGGCGCGTAACGCCGAGTGGCGCGCATTATCCGGGTGCTACGGGTGCGTAGCAAATGCTGGTTACATTTTGCGCAAGGAAATGTACCGTCCGGTTCGCAAAAAGCTGTCGGTTGGCCATTATCCACATCAGCATGTGCGCGTCTGTCGGCCCGTTACCCGAATCAGTGAATGAGATTGCCTCCTATCAATGGGGAAACAGGACATGACCGTGTAGTCCCTGTCCCAAGGAGGTAGCTAAGCGATGCCGTGGACTACTACACTCGGTCATTCTTTGATACACGGAGGTCTGACATGCGGCGCGTGGTATTTAATCAAAAAGGTGGCGTGGGCAAATCCAGTATTGCCTGCAATCTGGCGGCGGTCAGCGCCAGCGAGGGCTATCGCACCCTATTGGTGGATCTCGATGCCCAGGCCAACTCCACTCAATACCTGACGGGCCTCACCGGCAATGACATCCCGATGGGCATCGCCGATTTCTTCAAACAAACCCTTTCCTCCGGCCCGTTCTCGAAGAAGAACCAGGTCGACATCTACGAAACGCCCTTCGACAACCTGCATGTGATCACTGCCACGGCTGAACTGGCGGATTTGCAGCCCAAACTTGAAGCCAAACACAAGATCAACAAGCTGCGTAAGCTGCTTGACGAGTTGGGGGAAGATTACGACCGGATTTACCTGGATACACCGCCCGCGCTGAACTTCTACGCGGTATCGGCGTTGATTGCTGCGGATCGTGTGCTGATCCCCTTCGACTGCGACAGCTTCTCGCGTCAGGCGTTGTACGGCCTGCTGGCTGAAATCGAGGAATTGAAGGAAGACCACAACGAAGGCCTGGAAGTCGAAGGCATTGTGGTCAACCAGTTCCAGGCTCGCGCCAGCCTGCCCCAACAGATCCTCGACGAGTTGATCGCAGAAGGGTTGCCGGTGTTGCCGGTGTACCTGGCCAGTTCTGTGCGTATGCGCGAATCTCACCAGGCGAACACGCCGCTGATCCACCTCGACCCACGGCACAAGCTGACCCAGCAATTCGTCGAACTGCACAATCTGCTGGAAAATGCCTGATCCTGCGTAACCACCGACCCCCTGTAGGCGTGAGCCTGCTCGCGAGAGCGGAGTGTCAGTCGACATCAATTTGACTGTTATATACCGCTATCGCGAGCAGGCTCACTCCTACATTTGATTGGCGGTGGTCTTAAATACCTTGGCTACGCAGCCAACTCATCAACTGCGGTAACGGAAACGCCCCGCTCTGGCGCGCCACTTCCCGGCCGTTCTTGAACAGAATCAGACTCGGGATCGAGCGAATCCCCAACTGCGCCGACAACTGCTGGTTCGCCTCGCTGTCCAGTTTCGCCAACCGGCACTTGCCCGCCAACTGAATGGCCGCCTGCTCGAACACCGGCGCAAAAGACTTGCACGGCCCGCACCAGTCCGCCCACACGTCCACCAGCAACGGCAGATCGCCTTTGATCTGGCTGGCGTAATCGCCTTGCTTCAATTCGAACGGCTTGCTCAGCAAGACCTCGGCCTTGCAGCGCCCGCATTTTGGATGGTCGTTGAGGCGCTCGGCGGGGATGCGGTTGAGGCCGTTGCAGTGCGGGCAGGGGATGAGGAGTGGGTCGGTCATTTTGGGCTCCAAAAAATTGAGCAATCAGACTCGCTGATTTGGAGTCGAAGGCTGGATTTATCAAGTTGATAAAACGACTGAATCGAATTCACAGCCGTCGCAATTGCACACAGTTTCCGGAGGGGCAGTGCTGAAACGGTAGCTACGCTGCGGGCAACTCAACACGACTTATCTTCAGTCAAGGAGATCGCTTTGCTTTCAACTGCGTGCTACTTTTGTTGCACTTATCGACTTCTCGATGTTTTTCACTTTCCGGATAGGAGTACTCCCATGTCCGTGACTTCCAAAATCCGCCGTCAAGGTGGAGCCGCCGTGATAACTCTCCCACCTACCTTACTGAAACTCCTGCATCTGGAGGTAGGGGCACAGTTGGAGCTCAACGTGGTTAATGGTGAGTTGATTGCTCGCCCCGTTGTGCCGTCTTCTCGTAAACGCTACAGCTTGACTGAGTTGCTTGAAGGCGCTGAAGAAATAGCTGAATTGAATGCGCTGACATCGTCTGCCCGCGAAGGTGATCCAGTTGGCCGGGAGTTGGGTTGATGGTGCGTGGGCAGGCCCCGCAGCGGGGCGACGTCTATTGGGTTGACCCCAATCCGGTTGCTGGACGAGAGATGATGAATCGGCATCGCTTCGTGGTGATAACGCCAAGGGAAATCAATGCTCTGGGTGTCAGCATGACGGTCCCTATCACCAGCGGCGGCAGCTTCAGTCGAAACTCGGGCCTTGCGGTTGTCGTATCAGGACATGACACGACTGGGGTCGCGGTGTGTAATCAGGTGCGCAGTTTTGATATTGAACAGCGCGTCCGTGATGGCTCTGCCAAATTTATCGAGCGTCTTGATGACGTGACAATGGCCGACATCGTTGCTCGAGTCGTCAGTTCCATCGATCCACTGGATTAGCCAGCATCACGACGAACAACTAATCTCCAAATGCTTGCCCCACTCCGGCGGCCGCTCGGCGTAACTCTCCATTCCCGGCTGTTCCTCGAACGGATTGCTCAGCACCGCGTGCAGCCGCCGAACCTCTGAATAATCCCCGCTCTCCGCCGCATCGATAGCCTTCTGCGCCAAGTAGTTACGCAGGATGTACAGCGGATTGACCGCGTGCATCCGTTGCTGGCGCTGTGCTTGGTCAACCGCGCCTTCGCGAGCCACCCGGGCAACGTAGAGCTCGCCCCAGGCGTCGAAGCCCTTGATGTCGACAAAGTCATCACGCAAGCGGGCGACAGCCATTTCCGGTGACTTATCTCCGAGACGACGGAAGAACAGGCTGTAATCGACGCCACTGTTCTGCATCAGCTGCAGCAGCTGTTCCAGCAGTTTCTGGTCATCGTCTTCAGCGGTGGTGAGGCCGAGGCGACGGCGCATCAGGTCCAGGTAGTGGGCCTGGTACAGCGGCAGGTAAAGCCCGAGGGCTTCGCGCAGGGCTTCGACGCTGATGAACGGCGTCAAAGCCTGGGCGAGGGCGCTAAGGTTCCATTGGCCGATCGGCACCTGGTTGCTGAAGGAGTACCGGCCCTGATCGTCGGAGTGGTTGCAGATGAAGTGGGCGTCGAAGTCGTCGAGGAAGGCAAATGGGCCGTAGTCGAAGGTGATGCCGAGGATCGACATGTTGTCGGTGTTCATCACTCCGTGGCAGAAGCCATAGGCCTGCCACTTGGCAATCAGCTCGGCGTTACGCTCGACGATTTCGCGGAACATCGCCAGATACGGTTCCGGTTGTTCCAGGCATTCGGGGAAATGCATGGCCAGCACGTGCTCGCCGAGTTCTTTCTGCTTCTCGGGGCGTTTGGTGTAGTAGAAATACTCGAAATGCCCGAAGCGCACGTGACTCGGCGCCATACGCAGGACCATCGCCGCGCGTTCCTGCTTCTCGCGCCAGACCGGCGTATCGGAGCCAATCACGCACAGCGCTCGGGTGGTCGGAATGTTCAGGGCATGCAGCGCCTCAGAGGCGAGAAACTCGCGGATTGAGGAGCGCAACACCGCGCGGCCATCGCCCATGCGTGAAAAAGGCGTCTGGCCGGCGCCCTTGAGGTGCAAGTCCCAGTGTTCACCGGCCTCGTTGTAGACCTCGCCCAGCAACAAGCCGCGTCCATCACCCAGCTGCGGGTTGTAGGAACCGAACTGGTGCCCGGAATAGACCATCGCCCTCGGTACCGCGTCGGCCCAGAGCTTGTGGCCGCTGAACAGCTCGGCGAACTCCGGGGTTTCAGCAACGGTCGGGTCCAGGTCCAGCAATGCCATGGCCGCAGGGCTGGCCACCACCAGGCGCGGGTTATCGATGGGCTCGGGCAGCACATGGGCGGAAAACGTATCGCCCAGACGGGCAAAACGATTATCGAAGGTCAGTTCGTCGAGGGCTTTCACCGGCCATCTCCAGCAGAATGTCCAAGCATTCTGCTGGGGATAGGGCGGTTAGTCGAGCTTGGCGGATGGCGGCTCTTGCACGGGTTTGCCATCGGCCATCGGCACGATGGTTTTACTTTCCGGCTCGATCGGCACCATTTTGTATTCCTGACCCTGAAGGTTCTTGAGGTAGACCTCCATCTGCCGGAACGAGATGTTGATGTGCTGCTTCTTGAATTCGCGGTTGATGAAGCGGTTGACCTCATCGAGCACCGGGTTGCGGTCACCGAGGTCGCGCACATGCATGCGCAACTCGTGGTCGAGGGTGCTTTCGCCGAAGTTCAGGAAGTACACGTGCGGTTCCGGGTCCTTGAGCACGCGCGGGTTATCGCGGGCCGCCTTGAGCAGCAGCTCTTTCACCAGGTCCAGGTCCGAGCCGTAATCGACGCCGAGCTTGAGGGTCACCCGGGTGATGGTGTCGGTGAGGGACCAGTTGATCAGTTGCCCGGTGATGAACGTCTTGTTCGGGACAATGATGTCCTTGCGGTCAAAGTCGGTGATGGTCGTGGCGCGGATGCGGATCTTGCTCACCGTACCCGACAGGTTGCCGATGGTGATGGTGTCGCCGATTCGTACCGGGCGCTCGAACAGAATCATGATGCCGGAGATGAAGTTCGCAAAGATTTCCTGCATCCCGAAACCGAGACCGACCGACAGCGCCGCTACCAGCCATTGCAACTTGTCCCAGCTCACGCCGAGGGTCGACAGGGTCGAGACAAAACCGACGCCGGCGATCACGTAGGACAGCAGCGTGGTCGTGGCGTAGGCGCTGCCCTGCGCCAGGTTGAGCTTGGACAGCACCAAGACTTCCAGCAGACCCGGCAAGTTGCGGGCGAGGGCGAAAGTGATGCCGATGATGATCAGCGCGCCGAGCATGTCGCCGATGCTGATCGGCACCATGCTCATGGTGGCGCCCGTGCCGCTGGTGTATTCGTAGAGGGTGATGTTGTCCAGGTACGAGAACACCGAAATCAGGTCGGACCAGGCCCAGTACAGCGCGGCCATGAAGCCGCCGAGCAGCGCCAGGCGAATCAGGCGCAAGGACTGTTCGTTGACCTTCTCGATGTCCAGCGTCGGTTCCTCGATGACTGCTTCGCCATCACCGGCCTCCTTCGCAGCCTGACGTTTGGCCAGGGCTCGCTGGTACGCCAGGCGGCGCGCCGCCACGCTGAGGCCGCGGACAAAGGTGGCTTCGATCACCAGCCAGAACATCAGCAGGTAAAGGGTGTTGATCAGTCGATCACTGAGCTTGAGCGCCGTGTAGTAGTAGCCGAAGCACACGGCCACGAACAGCGCGATTGGCAGGGCGGTAAACAGGATCCCTACAATTTTGCGGAACAGCGAAGTGTTCTCGTGCGTCGGGCTTCGCATCAGTAAGCGGCTGAGCAGCCAGGCCATCAAGGCATAGCAGGTCAACACCACCGGCATGCCCAGCACGTCATCGGCGAGCGTTGCCGGTTGCAGTTCGGCGACCGCCACTACCGCCACCAGCGCCATGACCACCAGACCGAGTCGACGGACCCAGCCTTGAAGGAATTCGACCTGAGGCTTTTCCCAACGGAAATGCAGTTCCGCCACGCCACCCGGCGCGAGGATCCGATAGGCGGTGTAGAACACCAGCCACGCCTGGGCCATTTGCAGCAGCGCGGCACCCATGTTGGCGTTTTGCCCGCGGGCGTCGATCTGCAAGGCGAGGCCGCACAAGGCCAGGCCGAGCGCGACCGGCATCGCCAGCAAAATATTGATCAGAATGGCCTGAGGCGTGTGCCACTGGCTGTCGCGCTTGAAGTGGCCGATGTCCTTGTGAACCTTGTTCAGTCGGGCATACAGGCTTTTGCGTCGCCACAGCAGGGCGCCGATCAGCAGCACCAGCGGCAGAAACAGCAGCGGACGTTGAATCAGGCCATCGCTCAACTCACTCAGGCTGGAAAACCACGGCAAGGTGGTGACCTGGCGCTGCAAGCGTTCCGGCACGGCGTGAATCCATTCCAGGTCCAGCGGCTTATTGCTGGGGATCCAGAACATTTGCTCGTCGAGGGTCGCGCGCAGGCTTTGCGCGGTGCTCAGCAGTTGCTTCTGATTGAGTTGCAGGGTGATGGATTCGTTGAGCACGGCGCTCAATTCGCGGTTCAGTCGCTCCAGCAGGTCGGCGCGGGTCGTGGCCAGTTCCAGCAGGCTCTTGCGCAGTTGCGGGGTGACTTGATCCGGCGGCTGGGTCGACAGCAGATTGTCGACGTAAGTGGCCGGATTACTCAGCAGTTCGCGTTGCTGGCTGACTTCAAACTGATAGAGGCGAATGTCGGCGATCTGGTCGGCCAGGTCGCGGTCGAGCCTCAAGCGCGGCAGAGACTGCTTCTGTTTGTAGAGAATCTTGGACAGCAGCAGGCTGCCCTTGAGCACGTTGATTTGCTCGTCCAGCGCTGAATCGCTCTGGGTGACGTTGTCCAGTTGCTGCTTGGTTTGCAGGTTTTGCTGGGTGACTTCGTTGAGGCGGTCGGTGCTTTTGAGCAGGTAGTCGGACAGCTTCAGGTTGGCCGCGCTTTCGGTGGCCAACAGGGCGCTGCCACCGGACTTCTGCGCCTCGATGGACTGCTGGGTCACCGTTTCCTGGGACTGGGCCAGGCGTTTCTGGTTGATCAGGGTTTGCAGCTCCTGGATCTCCTGATCCAGGCGATCGGATTTTTCCGAGAGCAAATCGTGCTGGCCGCTGCCCAGGTCCTGCAACTGACTGTTGCCGGCCAGTTCCTGACGGCGCAACGGGATCAGTGCATTCAGGGCGGCGAGTTCAGCATTGAGCAAGTCGCGCTGTTCACCACTCAAGGTTTTGCCGGCATCTTTGCCCGTCTTGAGGGTGTTGTTGATTTGTTGAATGCGCGTCTGGCTGGTCGAAATTTCCGCTTGGGCGCGCTCTGGTCGGGTCTGGGCGGTAATCACCAGACTGTTGGCATCGGCCAGGGCTTTTTGCAGATCGCTTTGCTGAGTCGAACGCTCGGTGAGCATTTGCTCGAGCTGCGGGATCGACAGGTTGGCGTAGCGCTGCCCCACCGGCTGCGCCTTGGTCGCCTTGAGGCGCGCCAGTTCACGCTGGTTCTCGATGTTCTGCTTGGGCGCGGTGGCCAGTTGCTGTTTGAGGTCGGCGAGTTTCTGCTCGTAGTCACGCGCGTTGTTGAGCTGGGTCAGCGTGTTCTGCAGGATGGCTTGCAGCGCTTTCTGGTCGGCTTCCGGCAGCTTGCGGTCGGCGATCTTGTCCAGGCTTGCCTGCACGGCTTCGCTGGACGGCGGTTCGGCCGCTTGCAGCGTGCCGATGGAGAGGCTCAAGCCCAGCAGGGCCATGACGAAAAAGGTGCGCAGGGTTGACATAGAGACCGATCGAAAACGAGACGAAGAGTGGAGTTTAGAGGAACAAGCCCGGACCCGGGCGACTTCCTTCGGGGAATCTGACGCCCACTTTGCCGATCTTGTTCCCTTCCATGACCGCCACGGTCCAAATGGTGTTGTTCCACTCCACTTGGTCGCCGACCACGGGTGCACCCCCGACTTTCTGGGCGATGAAGTGGCCGAGCGTCATGTCCGGATCGATGCCTTCGACTTTCAACCCGTACAGCGAAGCAACCGCGCCCAGCTGGGCGTCTCCTTCGAGTACGAAGTCGCCGAAGAAGCGCAAATCCAGACCCCGCTGCGGTGCCTGGCTGAAGAGTTTTCCGAGGGCCGGCAGGTTGTGTTCATGGCCGATAACACACAGCAAATCATCGACTTCCAGCACCGTACTACCCGACGGATGGAGCAATTGCTGGCCACGAAACAGGGCTGCGATGCGCGTACCTTCGGGCATTTTCAGCTCGCGGAGGGGCGAGCCGATGCACCATTTCTCGGCACCGAGGCGATAAATGAACAGTTCCCACTCACTGGTGACATGCACTTCCAGTGCAGACCGCGAGATCGGCGCGGGCTCCGGCGGCACCGTCACTTTCAGCAGTTTGGCCACCCAAGGCAGGCTTGTGCCCTGCACCAGCAGCGACACCAGCACAATAAAGAAGGCGAGATTGAAATAGAGCTGGGCGTGGGGCAAACCGGCCATGAGCGGGAACACCGCCAAAATGATCGGGACCGCGCCGCGCAGGCCGACCCAGGAAATGAACGCTTTTTCGCGGCCATGGAATGCCTTGAACGGCAGCAGTCCGGCCACCACCGACAGCGGCCGCGCGACCAGAATCATCCACAGCGCCAAGCCCAGCGCGGGCAGGGCGATCGGCAGCAAGTCATGCGGGGTAACCAGCAGACCCAGCACCAGGAACATCCCGATCTGCGCCAGCCAGGCCATGCCGTCGAGCATGTGCAGAATGCCGTGACGGCTACGCACCGGCCGGTTGCCGATGACCAGACCGCACAGGTACACCGCGAGGAAGCCGCTGCCGTGCAGGGCGTTGGTCAGGGCAAACACCACCAGACCGCCGGCAATCACCAGAATCGGGTAGAGGCCGTTGGCCAGGTTGATCCGGTTGACCAGTTGCAGCATCAGCCAGCCGCCGCTGAGGCCGACGACGGCGCCGATACCAAACTCACGCACGAAGTGCCCGAGCAAGCTCCAGTGAAGGCCGGTCTCGCCGCTGGCGAGCATGTCGATCAAGGTGACGGTGAGGAACACCGCCATCGGGTCGTTGCTGCCGGATTCGATTTCGAGGCTGGCGGTGACCCGTTCGTTCAGGCCTTTGCCACCCAGCAGCGAGAACACCGCTGCGGCGTCGGTCGAGCCGACAATCGCGCCGATCAGCAGGCCCTGAATAATGCTCAGGTTGAACAGCCAAGCGGCGACCATGCCGGTCAACGCCGTGGTAATTAACACCCCGACCGTGGCCAGCGACAGCGCCGGCCACAGTGCAACGCGGAAACTCGCGACCCGGGTGCGCAAGCCACCGTCGAGCAGGATTACCGCCAATGCGAGGTTGCCGACCAGATAAGCCGTGGGGTAGTTATCGAAAATAATGCCGCCACCGTCGACGCCGGCAGCCATGCCCACGGCCAGGATAATCACCAGGATCGGGATACCGAGGCGGGACGAAAGTGAGCTCACCAGAATGCTCGCACCTACCAGCAACGCGCCGATCAGAAACAGGCTGTTGATGGTGATTGCATTCAAAGGCAGTACTCCAGAAAACGAAAGGCGGGCACAAACTGACCATGCAGTCTGCGTGCCAGCGATTCTAACCTGTTGAAATGTGATGCTGTCAAAAAGGTTTTTGCATTGATACACCGCGATGGCAATACCCGCCCTGTAGCAGCCTGCGTTCGGCTGCGCAGCAGTCGCGATTCCTATGTACCGGATTTGTCTGACATACAGCGAATGACTATTTGACGACTGCTGCGCAGCCGAACGCAGGCTGCGCCAGCTGCTACAGGGGCGGTGTGATGGGTGTCAGAGGCTGAACCGCCCAACCATGTTGTTCAGGTCCAGCGCCAATCGCGACAGCTCATTGCTCGCCGCACTGGTCTGATTCGCCCCGGTCGCCGATTGCACCGACAAATCACGAATGTTCACCAGGTTGCGATCCACTTCGCGGGCCACTTGCGCCTGCTCTTCGGCGGCGCTGGCGATGACCAGGTTGCGTTCGTTGATTTCGACGATGGCGCTGTTGATAGTGTCCAGCGACAGGCCGGCGCCACGAGCAATGTTCAGCGTCGACTCGGCGCGCTCGGTGCTGTTGCGCATCGAATCCACGGCGTGCTCGGTGCCGCTCTGGATGCTGCCGATCATGCGTTCGATCTCGCTGGTCGACTGCTGAGTGCGATGCGCCAGGGCACGAACCTCATCCGCCACCACCGCAAAACCGCGACCGGCCTCACCGGCGCGAGCCGCTTCGATGGCCGCGTTCAGGGCCAGCAGGTTGGTCTGGTCGGCCAGACCGCGAATCACGTCCAACACTTTGCCGATATCGCGGGATTCGTTGGCCAGGTCGCCGATCAGCGTCGCGGTGCTCTGCACATCGGCGCTCATGCGTTCGATGGCGCTGACGGTTTCCTGCACCAGATCACGGCCATCACCGGCCGACGTCGTGGCATTTTTCGAGGCTTCGGAGGTGCTCACGGCGTTACGTGCGACTTCTTCCACGGCGCTGGTCATTTCGTTGACCGCAGTGGCCGCCTGTTCGATTTCGTTGTTCTGCTGAGTCAGGCCACGAGCGCTTTCGTCGGTGACGCTGTTGAGCTCTTCAGCGGCGGATGCCAGTTGCGTGGCCGAGCCGGAAATCCGTTGCAGGGTGTCGCGCAACTTGTCCTGCATCTTCGACATCGCCAGCAGCAAGCGACCGGCTTCGTCTTCACCATCGACGGTGATCGGGCGCGTCAGGTTGCCTTCGGCAATTTCCTCGGCAGCGCTCAGTGCGTTGGCGATCGGCTTGGTGATGCTGTTGGTCAGTAACCAGGCGAACAGCAAAGTCAGGCCGGTGGCGACGACCAGCAGGGTGATCACCAGGTTGAATGCCGAGGAATACTGGTCGGCTGCCTGCTGGTTGGTGTCGAGGGTCTGCTGTGTGTTGATCTCCAGCAAACGGTTGAGCACGGTGTTGACCGCTTCGGAGTTGGTCAGCAAGTCGGTGTTGAGCAACGTGCGCAGTTCATCGACCTGATTGTTGCGTGACAGGCTCTTCATGCGGTCTTCGATCTGGCGGTACTGACCCAGTAACTGCACGTATTGATCATAAGCCGCACGTTCCTGCGGGCTGCTGATCAGTTTTTCGTAGGTCGTCTGGGCGGTACGGATCTGCTGATTACGGGTTTCCAGCAGGTCCATGGTTTTCTGCTGCACGTCCGGCTCGCGGTTGACCAGCAAGCGATAAGACAGAACGCGCAGACGCAGGGTCAGCTGAGTGAATTCGTCGAGGCTTTTAATGCTCGGCACGCTGCTCAGGGTGATCTCCTCGGCGGCACCGCGAATCTTGCTCATCTGGTTCAAGGCGAACACGCCCAGGATCAGCATCAAGCTGCCAATCAGGGCAAAACCGAGGAACGCCCGTGGAGCGATATTCATATTACGAAGGGACATTGTGTTTACCGAAGTGAGCGCACCCGTGCGGCGCTGAAGCTGACGTATGAGTGACTTATCGGTCATACGACTAAAGTCTTGAGTCCCTGCGCGTTTTTGTCGCACAAGCCCCCCTGGCGACGAAGTGCAGGAACCGGATCCGCCAATCACAGTCTCTACTGCTCGCGAGAAAGGTCGCCCGCCAGGAAAATCAAGGCTTTAGGCCCCAATAACCCTGGCATCCGTGGTGACTTTTCTTTATCGTACGCGCCCTTTGAAAATGCTCGGAAAATCAAAATGTTGGAAGCATCCCTAAGCCAATTGGAACAGCTGGTAAATGATCTGGTGCAACAGAACCAGGCACTGCTGGGCACTAACCAGACCCTGAGCGCAGAACTGGCTCAGGCCAAGGATGAAAACGAAAGCCTGCAACTGAGCCTGATGGAGCAGGAAGAGAAACAAGGCGCCACCGCCGCACGCATTCAAGCCTTGGTTGAGCGCGTCAGCGCCGGTCCGGTCAGCGCATGAATCACGGCGCCGCAGGGGTAAAAGTCGTCTCGATCCTGGGGGAGGACTATTCGATCAAGGCGCCGGCCGGGGAAGAGCAAACCCTGCTGGACGCCGCGATGATGTTGAAAGCTGCTTTGGCCGACACCAAACGGAAGTACCCGACCCTGATCGGTGACCGCCTGCTGGTGCTGGCCGCGATGAATCTGTGCTCGCAGCAAATCGAAATGAAAAAGCAGCAC
Source organism: Pseudomonas sp. S2_B07 (assembly GCF_054668435.1). Classification (NCBI taxonomy): domain Bacteria; kingdom Pseudomonadati; phylum Pseudomonadota; class Gammaproteobacteria; order Pseudomonadales; family Pseudomonadaceae; genus Pseudomonas; species Pseudomonas sp. S2_B07. The sequence goes on along the minus strand of NZ_CP162769.1, from coordinate 3,146,044 downwards.
AAGCAGGAACTCGACCGTTACCAAGAGCAAGTCAGCGCCACGGTTGAAGTGATCTCCAAGACGATCAATCAGGCCTGATCGGCTTTGCGCACAACCAAAGAATAAATTGTCGATAAGTGTTGTATACAATCGGCACGGCTGTTGCAGTGTTTCAGCCTCTTATTCTTTGGGGGTGCACCATGCAGTTCTGGCGACGCAGTATTCAATGGCAGTTGATCTTGAGCATGGGCACCGCCCTGTTGGTCAGTATCCTGATCGTAGTGGGCATTTATACCCTCGTGGTTAACCGTCTCGCCCAGAGCTATCTGGTCGAACAGGCCCTGCCGTCGAGCATCGAAGCGATGCGCAACGACATCGAGCGAATCCTCGTTCAACCCCTCACAGCCGCCAAGGACATCGCCAGCAATAGCATGGTGCGAGACTGGTTGGCCGCGGGTGAAGACAGCGGCCGGACGGCTGAATTTGCGCAATACCTGGAAGGCATCCGTGCTGAACACAAAGCCTTCACCGCGCTGATTATCGGCACCGCTTCAAATCACTATTTGACCGAAAAAGGTCTGGACCGGACCCTCAGCCGTTCCAATCCCAAAGACGCCTGGTTCTACTCCTTCCTCGACAGCAATCAGCCGCGCACCCTTAATATCGACAATGACACCGCGACCGGAGAATTGGCGCTGTTCATCGACCTTAAGGTCCAGGCTGCCGGTAAAGTCGTGGGCGTTGCCGGCCTGGGGCTGAGCATGAAAGAGCTGTCGGAGCTGATCCACAACTTCGCCTTCGGGGCGCGCGGCAAGGTCTATCTCGTGCGTTCTGACGGTTTGATCCAGGTGCATCCCGAAGCGGAATTCAGCGGAAAACGCACCTTGGCCGAGCAAATCGGTGCTCCGGCGGCGCAAGCCGTCATGGGTCAAAAAACCGCCACAAACAGCAGCTTCGTAAGAGACGGTGAAGACTTCCTCGCCTTGAGCCTGCCGCTGCGAGACCTGGGCTGGACGCTGGTGGCCGAAGTGCCACAATCGCAGATCTACGCCGAAGCCCGCCGCGCCATGTGGATGAGCAGCGGCATCGGCCTGGCCGTGGCGCTGGTTTGCCTGATGCTGGTGGTGTTGCTGGCCCGTGGTTTGGTGCGCCCGATCCGTCAGGTAACAGCGGCATTGGTAGCCATCGGTAGCGGCGGTGGAGATTTGACCCACCGGTTAGATTCCAGTCGCGCCGATGAACTGGGTGACCTGGCGCGCGGCTTCAATCGGTTCCTCGATAGCCAGCGTGAAATGATCGGCGAAGTGCTGACCACCAGCGAGCGCTTGCGCACCGCCGTCGGCCAGGTGGCGAAGGTGGTGGACAACACGGCCCAGCGTTCTGGTCGGCAGCAGGAAATGACTGACATGGTCGCCACGGCCGTTCATGAGATGGGGTTGACCGTGCAGGAAATCGCCCAGAACGCCGGCAACGCAGCGGTTGCTTCGCAAAATGCTCGCGATGAGGCGATGCAGGCGCGGGAAGTGGTCGGCGGATCGATTCGACATATAGAAAGCATGTCGGATGAAATCGGCCTTGCGGCGACGGCGGTGGGCGAGTTGGCTCATCAGGTCGCCTCTATCGATCAGGTGTTGGCGGTGATTCGCGGGATTTCCGAGCAGACCAACTTGCTGGCGCTCAACGCCGCCATCGAAGCGGCGCGAGCCGGAGACATGGGCCGTGGATTTGCGGTAGTCGCGGATGAAGTGCGCACCTTGGCGCGCCGCACGCAGTCGTCGACCGATGAGATTCAGCAGATGATCGGCAGCCTCAAGCAGGGTGCGGAGAATGCGGTGTCGTCGATGCACAGCGGACAAGCGGCGACGGGCACCGGTGTTGAATCGAGCCAGCGCACTGGCGCGTCGTTGACGGCGATTACCGGGCAGGTGGAACGGATCAGCGACATGAATCATCAGGTGGCGACGGCGACGGAAGAGCAGTCGGCGGTGACCGAGGAGATCAACCGCAACGTGCAGGGGATTTCGGATTTGGCGCGGGCTACGGCTGGAGAAGTGAGAGCATGCCGTGAGGACTGTCAGACGTTGCAGCGGTTGGCGGATGATTTGGCGCGGCAGATGAGCAGCTTCAAACTGAGCTGATGAGTTGTCTGCGCTGACGCTATCGCGAGCAGGCTCACTCCTACAGTTGATCGCATTTCAACTGTAGGAGTGAGCCTGCTCGCGATTGGCCTTCAGCAACACCAAAGAATCAGAACCACTCATCCTGCATGTTCAGACACACATCATCCCGCGCCTCAAGAATCGTCAGTTCATGGTGGCAACCCGGCACTTCCCACGTCAGGAAATACCGTGCCGCCTGCAGCTTGCCCTTATAAAAGCTCACATCCGCCGCATGACCCTTGGCCAACCCTTCCTCGGCCCGAATCGCCTGTTCCAGCCAGCGCCAGCCAATCACCGTGTGCCCGAACACTTTCAGGTACAACGCCGAGTTCGCCAGGCTGCTGTTGACCTTGCCCTGCGCCAGATCAGTCAGCAGGCCGATGGTCACCGTTTGCAGGCGCGCCACCAGTTTCTCCAGCGGTTCACGCAATGCGGTCAAGGATTCATACGCCTGCGCCCGCGCGCCTGTGTCGGCGATCAGCCGGATCAATTGCTTGAGCCCCGCACCACCGTTCTGCGCCAGTTTGCGCCCGAGCAAGTCCAGCGACTGAATGCCGTGTGTCCCTTCATGAATCGGGTTCAGACGGTTGTCGCGGTAGTACTGCTCCACCGGGTATTCGCGGGTGTAGCCGTGGCCGCCGAGAATCTGGATCGCCAGTTCGTTGGCCTTGAGGCAAAACTCCGACGGCCAGGATTTGACGATGGGCGTCAGCAAATCCAGCAACTCATGGGCTTGTTTGCGCTCGGCTTCGGTTTCAAGCGTGGTGGTGTCATCGAACAATCGCGCCGCGTACAACCCGAGGTCGAACGAACCTTCGACATAGGCTTTCTGCGTCAGCAACATGCGCTTGACGTCGGCGTGTTGGATGATCGCCACCGGCGCGGTGTTCGGGTCCTTGCTGTCCGGCACGCGACCTTGTGGACGTTCCCGGGCGTATTCCAGCGAGTACAAATACCCGGCATAACCGAGCATCACCGCGCCCATGCCGACGCCGATCCGCGCTTCGTTCATCATCTGGAACATGTAGCTCAAACCGTGATGCGGCTTGCCCACCAGGTAGCCGACACACTCGCCGTTATCGCCGAAATTCAGCGCGGTTGACGTGGTGCCGCGCCAGCCCATCTTGTGGAACAACCCGGCCAGCAACACATCGTTGCGCTTGCCGAGGCTGCCGTCCTCGTTGACCAGGAATTTGGGCACGATGAACAGCGAAATACCCTTCACCCCGGCCGGTGCGTCCGGCAGCTTGGCCAACACCATGTGCACGATATTTTCCGACAGCGGGTGATCGCCGCCGGAGATGAAAATCTTGTTGCCCTTGAGGCGATAAGTGCCGTCAGACGCAGGTTCGGCGCGCGTACGAATATCCGACAGCGACGAGCCGGCATGCGGTTCGGTCAGGGCCATGGTGCCGAAGAAACGCCCGTCGATCATCGGTTGCAGGAAGCGCTGTTTCTGCTCCTCGGTGCCGAAGCTTTCAATCAGGTTCGCTGCGCCCATGGTCAAGAACGGGTATGAAGTGGAGGCCGCGTTGGCCGATTGAAAATGCGCGAAGCACGCCTGGGACAACAGCGTCGGCAGTTGCATGCCGCCCGCGTCGAAACTGCGCGCGGCGTTGAGGAAACCGGCTTCGAGGAACGCATCCACTGCCGGCTTCACTTCCGGAATCAGAATCGCCTGACCATCCTCATAGCGCGGCTCGTTCTCGTCGCCCTTGCGGTTGTGCGGGGCGAAGAACTTTTCGGCGATGTTGCGGGCGGTACCGATGGCGGCATCGAAGGTCTCGCGATTGTGCTCGGCGAAACGCTCACGCTGGGTCAGGCCCTCGGCATCGAGGACTTCATACAGCTCGAAAGCCAGATTGCGGGAACTGAGCAACGTCTCGGACATGGCGGCCTACCTTTTTTTGGAATGGACCGAGTCTAGGCGTGGGAATAAAGGCTGAACAGGATGATTGATGAGCGTGATGGTAGAGCCGCGCAGAAACTTAGCAAACACCACAAACCCCTGTGGGAGCAGGCTTGCCCGCGATAGCGGCAGATCAGTCAACATTAATAGTGACTGACACATCGCTGTCGCGGGCAAGCCCGCTCCCACAGTGATTATTGCCAAGCCAGGCCCCGTTGCAGGTGCCCGGTTCGGGTTTAGCCGATGGTCATCAAGCTCGCATTACCACCCGCCGCAGCGGTGTTCACGCTCAACGCCCGCTCAATCACCAGACGCTCCAACGCAATGTTGGTCTCGCCTTGCGACAAACCATGAACACCGACAATGGCGCCCGCACGCTTGGCCACTTGCTGGCACACCGCACGCAATTGGTCCGAATGGCCATGATGCAGAACCGCATCAAACACCACTTCGTCTTTGTTCCAGTCGGACACCAGCTTGATGCGTGCCTGAACTTCCTTCGGCAGGCGTGCGAACAACGCCTTGCTCACGTCAGATTCCGGCCACACCGCCGAACCACCGACAGCCAACACCGCTGCCAGTTGGGTCAACAGATCGCCTTCAACCTCGGCCAGACACAGCACGTGCTCACGCGGCAGGATGGCGTAGCTGTTGCGCTCGCCGGTCGGGCCCGCCAGAACACGGGTGATCCCGCTTTGCGATTGCGCCGAGAACTGCACGCACAGGGTGCTCAGGTCGGCAAACTTGTTGCTGTCGGCCCAGGCTTTCAGGGCCGTCAGCGGCTTGCTCATGGCGTCACGCAGACGAACGTCCGGCGCGGCGATAGCGTCACCGCGAGCGAAGGATTGTTCGATCGCATCGGTAGGACGTGTCGACAGCAGGCGGTACAGGTACAGCGGACCACCCGCCTTCGGACCCGTACCCGACAAGCCTTCGCCACCGAACGGCTGCACGCCAACTACAGCGCCAACAATGTTGCGGTTCACGTAGACGTTGCCGGCGTTGACGTTGTCAATCACCTTGGCGATGGTCTCGTCGATACGGGTATGCACGCCCAGGGTCAGGCCATAACCGGAAGCATTGATCTGACCGATCAGTTGATCGATGTCTTTGCGCTTGTAGCGAACCACGTGCAGCACCGGGCCGAAGATCTCCCGTTGCAGTTCGTCGAAGCTTTCCAGTTCGATCAGGGTCGGCATCACGAAGGTGCCGCGTTTGACTTCTTCGCTGTTGGCGATAGCCACCTGGTACACGTTGCGACCTTTGTCGCGCATGGCCTGGATGTGCTTCTCGATGCCCGCCTTGGCTTCGGCGTCGATCACCGGGCCGATGTCCACGGACAGGCGCTCAGGATTGCCGAGACGGCATTCAGCCATGGCGCCCTTGAGCATTTCGATGACACGGTCAGCGGAATCTTCCTGCAAGCACAGGACGCGCAGTGCCGAGCAACGTTGGCCGGCGCTGTCGAAGGCCGACGACACGACGTCGATCACGACCTGTTCGGTCAGTGCCGAAGAGTCGACGATCATCGCGTTCTGACCACCGGTTTCGGCGATCAGCGGGATCGGACGGCCCTGGGCATCCAGGCGACCGGCGATGTTACGTTGCAGCAAACGAGCGACTTCGGTGGAGCCGGTGAACATCACGCCTTTAACGCGCTCGTCACCGACCAGCCCGGCACCCACGGTTTCGCCACGGCCCGGCAGCAGTTGCAGAACGCCTTCCGGAATCCCGGCTTCGAGCAGCAGACGCACGGCTTGAGCGGCGACCAGCGGGGTTTGTTCCGCAGGCTTGGCCAAAACCGGGTTACCGGCCGCCAGTGCTGCCGCGACTTGGCCACTGAAGATCGCCAGCGGGAAGTTCCACGGGCTGATGCACACCACCGGACCCAGTGGGCGGTGGGCGTCGTTGGTGAAATCGTTGCGCGCCTGCACTGCGTAATAACGCAGGAAGTCCACGGCTTCACGCACTTCTGCGATGGCGTTGGCGAAAGTCTTGCCGGCTTCACGAGCCAACAGGCCCATCAGCGGCTGGATCTCGCCTTCCATCAAATCGGCGGCACGTTCCAGAATCGCGGCGCGTTCGGCGGGCGGGGTGGCCTGCCAGATCGGTGCGGCGTTCAGGGCGCACTGGATCGCGTTGTCGACGTCTTCGACGGTGGCTTCCTGCACATGGCCAACCACGTCACGCAAATCGGACGGGTTCAGCACAGGCGCAGGGGGTTCAGTGCTGGAGGCGCAACCGAGCATCGGCGCGGCTTTCCAGTGGTTGTGAGCCGTGGCCAGCAGGGCGCAGGACAGCGAAGCCAAACGATGTTCGTTGGCCATGTCGATGCCGCTGGAGTTGGCGCGCTCGGCACCATAAAGATCACGCGGCAGCGGGATACGCGGGTGCGGCAGGCCGAAGCCGCCTTCCAGCGTCGCCATCTGCTCGATGCTGGCCACTGGATCGGCTACCAGCTCCTGGATCGAAATCGATTGGTCGGCGATGCGGTTGACGAACGAAGTGTTCGCGCCGTTTTCCAGCAGGCGCCGTACCAAGTAAGCCAACAGCGTTTCGTGCGTACCAACCGGAGCGTACACGCGGCACGGACGGTTCAGCTTGCCTTCGGAAACTTTGCCTACAACTTGTTCGTACAGCGGTTCACCCATGCCGTGCAGGCACTGGAACTCGTACTGACCCGGGTAATAGTTCTGACCGGCGATGTGATAAATGGCCGACAGGGTGTGGGCGTTGTGCGTGGCGAATTGCGGATAGATCACTTCCGGCACCGACAGCAACTTGCGGGCGCAGGCGATGTAGGAAACGTCGGTGTACACCTTGCGGGTGTAGACCGGATAGCCTTCCAGGCCTTCGACTTGGGCGCGCTTGATTTCGCTGTCCCAGTACGCGCCTTTCACCAGACGGATCATCAGGCGATGACGGCTGCGGCGAGCCAGGTCAATTACGTAGTCGATCACGTACGGGCAACGCTTCTGATACGCCTGGATCACGAAACCGATGCCGTTCCAGCCGGTCAGTTGCGGCTCGAAGCACAGGCGTTCGAGCAGATCCAGCGACAGCTCGAGGCGGTCGGCTTCTTCGGCGTCGATGTTCAAACCGATGTCGTACTGCTTGGCCAGCAAGGTCAGCGACAACAGGCGCGGGTACAACTCGTCCATCACACGCTCGTACTGCGCGCGGCTGTAACGCGGGTGCAGTGCCGACAGCTTGATCGAAATGCCCGGGCCTTCATAAATCCCACGACCGTGGGACGCTTTGCCGATCGAGTGAATGGCTTGTTCGTACGAGGCCAGGTACTTCTGCGCATCGTGCTCGGTGAGTGCCGCTTCACCCAGCATGTCGTAGGAATAACGGAAACCCTTGGCTTCGAACTTGCTCGCATTGGCCAAGGCTTCGGCGATGGTTTCGCCGGTGACGAACTGCTCGCCCATCAGGCGCATGGCCATGTCGACGCCCTTGCGGATCATCGGCTCGCCGCTCTTGCCGATGATGCGGCTCAGGGACGAAGTCAAACCTGCTTCGTTATGCGTGGCGACCAGTTTGCCGGTCAGCAGCAGGCCCCAAGTGGCCGCGTTGACGAACAGCGACGGGCTGTTGCCCAAGTGCGGGTGCCAGTTACCGGTGCTGATCTTGTCGCGAATCAGTGCGTCGCGGGTGCCTTTGTCCGGGATGCGCAGCAGCGCTTCGGCCAGGCACATCAGCGCTACGCCTTCCTGGGATGACAGGGAAAATTCCTGCAACAGGCCCTGAACAATCCCGGCACGGCCACCGGCACTTTTCTGATTGCGCAGCTTCTCGGCAATCGAGGAGGCCAGTTTGTTGGTGGCTTCAGCCATCGCTGCCGGCAGACGCGCCTGCTCGATCAGCATCGGCACCACTTCCGGCTCAGGGCGACGGTAAGCGGCGGTGATCGAAGCGCGCAGCACCGATTGCGGCAGGATGCTTTCGGCGAATTCGAGGAAGCACTGGTGAGCGTGATCCAGAGGCGCATCGACGGCGTCGTCGGAATCCTTGGTCAAACCGCTCAGCTCGGTCAGGGTTGCACCACCCTCGAGTTTTTCCAGGTAATTGAAAATTGCCTGCTTGATCAGCCAGTGCGGCGTGCGATCAATCGAGGTCGCGGCAGCCTTGAGGCGCTCGCGGGTCGGGTCGTCAAGTTTGACCCCAAGGGTGGTGGTAGCCATTTTTTTATCCTCATGTTTGCCACGACCGCGTGGCATCAGCTGGCGGCAAGATTAGCCGTGCAACCGTCGAGGTGCAACCGGGTGCAACCCTTTTTTTGTCGGAATAATAAGCAGCTCGTCAGGAAATAAATTCCGGTACGAACGTACCGCTTCTGCTTGGTGCTTTTACTTCTAGAAACATCGCATGACTGCGCTAAAAGGGAGCAAAAACCGCTCGGTTTCACGGAAAACAGTTTGGGTGCAACTAATTCTCACGAAATGGGTTGCACCTTATTTGGATTGTTGAATAGGATTCGCGCCCCAAGGTGCAACCGGATGAAAAATCGGTGCGCCGGCTGATGGCTTTCCTGGGGAAACATCAGTCTTAAATGCGCGGGCTTTGAAATCGTCTGAACAAACGTTGTCGTTTGTCGGCGGGTTCACACGCTGGCGCCACATAAAAACAAAGCCAGGGCATCACAGAATGAGCGTAAGCAATCCAACCCTGATCACGTTCGTGATCTACATCGCAGCAATGGTGCTGATCGGCTTGATGGCCTATCGCTCCACCAACAACCTTTCTGACTACATTTTGGGCGGTCGCAGCCTGGGCAGCGTCGTCACGGCCTTGTCCGCCGGCGCATCCGACATGAGTGGCTGGTTGTTGATGGGCCTACCGGGCGCCATCTACATGTCTGGCCTGTCCGAAAGCTGGATCGCCATTGGTCTGATCATCGGTGCTTACCTGAACTGGCTGTTCGTCGCTGGCCGTCTGCGCGTGCAGACCGAGCACAACGGCGATGCCCTGACCCTGCCGGATTACTTCGCCAGCCGTTTCGAAGACAAAAGCGGCTTGCTGCGGATCATTTCTGCGGTGGTAATCCTGGTGTTCTTCACCATTTACTGCGCTTCCGGCATCGTCGCTGGCGCCCGTCTGTTTGAAAGCACCTTCGGCATGTCCTACGAGACCGCGCTGTGGGCCGGTGCTGCGGCGACGATTGCCTACACCTTCGTCGGCGGTTTCCTCGCCGTAAGCTGGACCGATACCGTACAAGCCACACTGATGATCTTCGCGCTGTTGCTGACGCCAATCATCGTGCTGCTCGCCACCGGTGGCGTCGACACCACGTTTCTGGCCATCGAAGCGCAAGACGCCAGCAACTTCGACATGCTGAAAAACACCACCTTCATCGGCATCATTTCGCTGATGGGCTGGGGTCTGGGCTACTTCGGCCAGCCGCACATCCTCGCGCGTTTCATGGCGGCGGATTCGGTCAAGTCGATTGCCAACGCCCGTCGCATCTCCATGACCTGGATGATCCTGTGCCTGGGCGGCACCGTTGCGGTAGGTTTCTTTGGTATCGCTTACTTCTCGGCGAACCCTGATTTGGCCGGTCCGGTCACTGAAAACCACGAACGTGTGTTCATCGAACTGGCGAAAATCCTCTTCAACCCATGGGTTGCCGGTGTATTGCTGTCGGCCATCCTGGCTGCCGTGATGAGCACCCTGAGCTGCCAGTTGCTGGTGTGCTCCAGCGCCCTGACCGAAGACTTCTACAAAACCTTCCTGCGTAAATCCGCTTCCCAGGTGGAACTGGTCTGGGTCGGTCGCGCCATGGTGCTGCTGGTTGCCCTGATCGCCATCGCGTTGGCCGCCAACCCGGAAAACCGCGTACTGGGTCTGGTCAGCTACGCCTGGGCCGGTTTCGGTGCTGCGTTCGGTCCGGTTGTGCTGATCTCCGTGATCTGGAAAGACATGACCCGCAACGGCGCACTGGCCGGCATCCTGGTCGGCGCGATCACCGTGATCGTGTGGAAACACTTCGAACTGCTGGGCCTGTACGAAATCATCCCTGGTTTCATCTTCGCCAGCCTGGCGATCTACATCGTCAGCAAGCTGGGTTCGCCGACTCACGGCATGCTCCAGCGTTTTGCTGCGGCCGAGGCAGATTTCCGTCTGAACAAGTGATGGGGATGAGCTGAGGCGCTGATCTCTCGCCGAACATGAAAACGGCCCGCTTCCTGATGGAGACGGGCCGTTTTTTTTGGCCTGTATAAATCTCGAATCCCTGTACATATTCCTGTAGGAGTGAGCCTGCTCGCGATAGCCGGGTCAGTCGACATCAAGTTGAATGATTAACCGTTATCGCGAGCAGGCTCACTCCTACAGGGGATTGGTGGTGGTTTTGAGGGAGATGTCTGTAGCCAAACGCACTGATTCGTGAAGGACAAATCTCTTTAAAAGTAGGGGGAATCTGATTTCCTTGTCCCTCCCTCAACCCCCCTTGTCGCTCATGCAGAATCGCCCGCCTTCATTCTGCAGAGACACATCGGATGTTCGCGCCTGCCAATCAACCGCGTTTCACGTTGACCCTCGACGGCGTCCAGAATGAGCTCAAAGTCCTTGAGTTCACGGGCACGGAAGCCATCAGCCAACCCTACCGTTTTGACCTGGAACTGGTCAGTGAACGGCCAGACATAGAACTGGAAAGCCTGCTGCACCGTCAGGCGTTTCTGAGTTTCGATGCACAAGGTTCCGGTATCCACGGTCAGATTTTTCTCGTCGGCCAAAGCGACTCCGGCAAACGTCTGACGGGTTATCAGATCAGCCTCGTGCCGCGCCTGGCTTACCTCGGTCAGCGCATCAACCAGCGCATCTTCCAGCACAAAAGTGTGCCAACGATCATCGCCCAAGTCCTCAAGGACCATGGCATCCAGCGCGATGCGTTCGAGTTTCAGCTCGGCAGCGACTACGCACCTCGCGAGTACTGCGTGCAGTACGCCGAAAGCGATCTGGCGTTCATCCAGCGGTTGTGTGCCGAGATCGGCATTCACTACCACTTCCAACACAGCCCCGACGGGCATCTGCTGGTGTTCGGTGATGACCAGACGGTTTTTCCTCGTCTGCCCGAGTCGACGCTGTATTTGCCGGGCAGCGGAATGGCGGCGGTTGCGCCGGCCATCAAACGCTTCAACGTGCGTCTGGAAACCCGCACGACCGCGGTCGCGCGTCGCGACTACGACTTTCAAAAACCTCGCCTGCAACTCGAAACCCGTCTCGACAGCGAACAGCGCCCGGTGCTGGAGGATTACCACTTCCCCGGCCAGTTCATTGATCGCGAACATGGCAAGCAACTGACCCACCGTGCACTCGAACGCCACAATGCCGACTTTCGTCTGGCTGAAGGTAAAGGCGACGATTCGTCGCTGGTTTGCGGGCATTTCCTGCACCTCGCCGAGCATCCGCGTCAGGCATGGAACGACCTGTGGCTGATCACTCAAATCGAACATCGCGGCCGCCAGCCACAAGTGCTGGAGGAATCGGCCACCAGTGACGACCCGGACGACTTTCAGGGGTATCGCAATACGTTTCTGGCGACGCCATGGGACGTTTCGTTTCGTCCGCCACTGGGGCCGCAAAAGCCCCGCATGCTCGGCTATCAACCGGCCGTGGTCACTGGGCCGACTGACAGCGAAATCCATTGCGACGAGTTCGGTCGGGTCAAGATTCAGCTCGCCTGGGACCGCGATGGACAACTCAACGAACACTCCAGTTGCTGGCTGCGCGTGGCCACGGGTTGGGCGCATGACCGTTATGGCAGCGTGCTGATCCCGCGCGTCGGCATGGAAGTGCTGGTCGGCTTCATCGACGCTGATGCCGACAAGCCGCTGGTGATGGGTTGCCTGCCGAATGCGGCGACGCCCGTTCCGCTGGACCTGCCCGCCGACAAGACCCGCAGCATTTTCCGCAGCCAGAGCAGTCCGGGAGGCGGGGGGTACAACGAACTGCGCATCGAGGATCGCAAAGGCGCCGAGGAAATCTACCTGCGCGCCCAGCGAAACTGGACCCAGCATGTGTTGAACGATCAGCACGTGCAGGTCGATAACCAGCGCAGCATCGTCGTCACCGGCACCGCTCGCCACGAGTTGAAGGCCGACGAGCAGCGCATCACCCATGGCCAGCGCCAGGCCGAAGTGAAGCTCGACGATCACTTGGTGGTGATGGGTGATCGGCACATTCGCGTGACCAGCCAGGCGCTCAACGCCAGTCAGCAATTCCACGTCAGCGCCGGCCAGCAAGTGGTGATCGACGGTGGCGCCAGCGCGACGATTCAGGCGGGCGGGCAGTGGATCAATATCGGTCCTGGGGGGATTTTCAGCAGCGTGCCGATTCAGGTGGGCGGGGCGTTGATGCCGCCGATGGCGGCTGCGCCGACGGCGCCGAATACGCCGTTGAAACTCGCCGCTGCGCCGGCAGCGTTGTTGAGTGCTGCACAAATCATGAGCCTGAAAAGCGACGCGCCGTTTTGTGAGGAGTGTGAGCGCTGCAAGGACGGTGTCTGTGCGGCCTGATCATTTAACGCCTCGCGACTGGCTAGCCCGGCAGCCGCTGAAATCATCGGAACAGCTTTTTGCGGTTTTCAGTAATGCCAGCACGGCTGAGCCGTTTAAAGTCTGGCAGCAATCGACCACCGTTCACGCGCCGCACCCGATCTGGGCCGATACCGCCTACGCCGAGTGGGAACCGGTGATGCCTTTTGTGGGAATCATTGAGGCAGGCAGTGAGTTTCTCGAGTGGGTCGCTGCCACCGAGTCTCGCGATTGGGGTTGGTTAGCGGTTTCTTCTGCGTCTCAAGAGGGGCTGGTCGAGCATCTGCGCAGCCTTACCCAGGTACTTTTGCCCAACGGACATGCGGTGTTTTTCCGCTTCTGGGACGGGCGTTATGTGCTGCCGATTCTTCAGTCCGGCGAAGTGAATGCCACGCAGTTAATGCCGGTGATCGACCGTTGTTTGATCAATGGTCAGCCGCTGGATATCGGCGGCAGTGCGCTGAAAACCACCAGGGTTTTTCCGTGGTGGGAAGTTTCCGAGTCGCTACTCAAGTACCTCGCTGGCGAGTCCGCGACGACTCGCATCAACAACTTGCTGATGTGGTTGAGCGAGGACCGACCTGATCTTTATGAAGCGTTTTCGCCGAGCGTATTGCGGCACAAAGTCGCGCTCTTCTTGCAGACGCCGGACCTGCCTCAAGCACCGAAATCAGCCTTGGTGGATTACCTGATGACGGAGCTGGACTGATGGATCAGATCGTGCGGATCGAGCAGGAGCTCGACGGGTTTAAAGACACGCTGGTTGTGTATCGCCAGCAACTTGGCAGCTTCTTGGGGCGGAATACGGACAGGGTCAGCCGGGCGATGGATTTGCCTTCGCTGATGGACATGGAGCGACTGGTAAAACTTGGGAGCACCACGACAGCGGTGAGCGGTGGCGATGATGATTTTTTCTCGGGTGTTGCTCAGTGTCCGGCAAGTGGGATTCTGGAAATCGAGAGCAAGTTTGAATCGGTTTATGACATTCCGTTGGGGAATATTTCAGTTGATGTGATTGCCCGGGATGGCGGCGAGATCAAATCGGTCAAGCTCGATGAAAACGGTAAGGGGCAGTTCGAAGGGATACCTGGCAAGTTCTACCGTGTTCATGTTCAGAGTGAAGTTACACCGAAGCAGATCGACAAGCTTTTTGATTCTTACAAAGGCCTGACCACGGAGCTGGAAGGCTGGCTGCGCAACGAGTGGCAGGGGTTTAAACCGCAGTGGTCGCAGCAAACGATGTCGGCCTCGTTGGCCGCCGTGGGCAATGGAATGCTCGCAGGAGGTTGGGCGGCCGTTCAGGCTGTTTGGGATGGTATCGGTGAACTAACCGACATTCTGAAAGACCCTGACGCCTTTGCCGAGAAACTGGGTGAAAGCGCAGGGGAACTGGCAAGTCTCGCTGTAAGCGCCCCAGACAAAATGGAAAAAGCCCTGTTGCTGGCCAGCGACGAGGCGGCGTTGTGTTTGCTGATGCGCACCGCAATGTTATGGCTCGAAGCATTGCCGCCATCGCAATTGGCCGGGACGTCGGCTGAGGCCATTTCCAAAGGTGTGGTTGGCCTGGTCATCGACGTATTGATTGGCTTGGTGTTGAGCGTGGTCGGCGTCGGTATTGCCTGGCTGACAGTGCGACTGGCCAAGTACAGCGCGCAGATTTTTCAGGCCGTGATGGGCTTCGTGAAGTCGATGGTCACGATCATCGACAACTTTATGGAGTACGTAGACCGCTACAAAACAGTCGCCGCGCGCGGCGTTGCAGCGGGACTAAACAAGGGGCGCATGCAACTGCGCTGGGATGCCAAACGCAACACCACCCTCAAGCAAAACGAACACCACGACAACGCCCCGGATCAGGCGAAAAACCCCAACGGCGACGCTGCCGATTCCGCCAACAAAACCGCCACCAACAAGTGCCCGGTGTCGATGGTCACCGGCGAAGAACTGCTGACCCTCACCGACGGTGCGCTGGACGGCATTCTGCCGTTTGACTTCACCCGGCTCTATCGCACCAGTGCTGCCGAAATCGATTGCGGCCTCGGCTTCGGCTGGAGTCATTCGCTCTCCCATCGACTGGAGATCGACGGCGACAGCGTCATCTGGATCGACCACGAAAACCGTCGCACCCCATTCCCGCTGCCGACCGCTGAACGCCCGGCGATTCACAACAGCCTGTCGCGCGCGGCGATTTATCTCGGGGCTGAACCCGAAGAACTGATCCTCGCCCAGGCCGGTGACGAAACGCGCTTTTACCACTTTCAAAATGGTTTTTTGACCGCGATCAGCGACGGATACGACAACCGCCTGCGCATCACCCGCGACCGTCAGGACCGCATCCAGCGTCTCGACAACGGCGCCGGCCGCGCCTTGCGCTTGCGTTATGAGCGCAGCCATTTGGTCGCCGTCGACTACCAGGTATTTGTCCCGGCCGAGACCCTCGATGAGTCCTGGAAGACCGAGCAAACCCTGGTCAGTTACACCTACGACGAACGCGCACACCTGATCGAAGCCAGCAACGCCGCCGGTGAAAGCGAACGCTACGACTACGACGACCAGCACGTCATCCTCCAGCGGCAACTGGCCGGTGGGGCGAGTTTCTTCTGGGCGTGGGAAAGGTCCGGAAAAGCGGCACGCTGTGTCCGCCACTGGGCCTCATTCGCACAGATGGATGCGCGCTACGTGTGGGATGACGCCGGCAGCGTCACCGTGCACAACGTCGACGGCAGCGAAGAGGTTTACGTCCACGACGAGCGGGCGCGGCTGGTGCGCAAGGTCGAACTGGATGGCGGTGAACAGCTCAAGGCCTATGACGAAGAAGGCCGGCTGATTGCCGAGCAGGACCCGCTCGGCGCCGTCACCGAATACCGATACGACGAAGTCGGACGCCTGGTGGCGCTGATTCCACCGGAAGACGAGCCAACGGCCTACGAATACCGCAACGGTTTCCTGCACGCCCGCTATCGCGGTAAAGCCGTGTGGAAGTATCGGCGCAATGCCCAGGGTGACGTTACCGAAGCGACCGATCCCGACGGCCAGATCACCCATTACCACTACGACGAAAAAGGTCAGTTGCTGTCGATTCGCTATCCGGACACCAGTCGGCATGTGTTCGTCTGGAACGGTTTGGGGCAACTGGTCGAGGAAACGCTACCGGACGGTGGTGTACGGCGGTTTTCCTACGACTCGCTCGGCAGACAGATTACCCGTCAGGACGAGCAGGGTGCAGTCACTCAGTCGCAATGGGACGCCGTTGGCCGACTGATCCAGACGATTCTTCCTACCGGTGCCAGTCGCGCCTACAGCTACAACGCCTACGGAAAAATCACCGCCGAACGCGACGAACTCGGTCGCATCACGCGCTACGAATACCTCGACGACCTGCACCTGGTCAGCCGTCGGCTCAATGCCGACGGCTCCCAGCTGAAGTATCGCTACGACAACGCGCAGCTGTTGCTCACGGAAATCGAAAACGAATCCGGCGAAAAATATCAGCTGGACTACACCGCCGGCGGACTGATCCGACAGGAAACCGGCTTCGACGGCCAACGCACGGCGTATGCCTACGACCTCAATGGCCAGTTACTGGCGAAAACTGAGTTTGGCGCTGACGGTTCGCAGCTGATCACCGCTTACGAGCGGGATTCAGCCGGGCGACTGCTGGTCAAAACCCTGCCCGACGGGCTCAAGGTCGAATACCGCTACGACAGCTTCGGCCGGCTGATCGGCGTCGACGACGGCCACGACCATCCGCTGGAATTCGAATACGACCAACAGGACCGACTGATCACCGAGCATCAGGGCTGGGGCACGCTGCGTTATGGCTACGACGCCTGCGGCCAACTTAATCGCCTGCGCCTGCCGGACGGCAGCAAACTCGACTACCACCATGCCAAGGGCGGCGCGCTCACCGCCATCGACCTCAATGGTGCGCAGCTCACTAGCCACCAATTTACCTTCGGTCGCGAACAACAACGACAGCAAGGCCAGTTGCTCAGCGACTTTGCCTACGACGATCAGGGGCGTCTGAAAGCCCATGCTGTCAGCCAACAGCAACAACCGCTGTATCGCCGCGACTATGCCTACAGCGCCAACGGCAATCTCGACCATATCGCCGACACCCGCCACGGCCAACGCAACTACACCTACGACCCGCTCAACCGCCTGACCCGCGTGCGCCACACCCGCGACACCTCAGCGGAAAGCTTCGCCCACGACCCGGCCGGCAACCTGCTGATGCAGGACCGCCCCGGCGCCGCGAAAGTGCTGGGCAATCGCCTGCTGATGCAAGGCGACCGCCACTACGACTACGACGCCTTCGGCAACCTCATCCGCGAACGCCGCGGCACCGGGCAAAAGCTCGTCACCGACTACCGCTACGACTGCCAACACCGCTTGATCGGCGTCACCACCCCGGACGGTCGCACCGCCACTTACCGCTATGACGCCTTCGGCCGCCGCATCGCCAAAACCGTCGACGGCCACACCACCGAATTCTTCTGGCAAGGCGACAACCTCGTCGCCGAAAGCAGTCGCGAACACTACCGCAGCTACCTCTACGAACCCGGCAGCTTCCGCCCGCTAGCCATGCTCGACGGCAAAGGCCTGCGCAAAGCCTGCCCGTTCTACTACCAACTCGACCACCTCGGCACACCGCAAGAACTGACCGATTTTGGTGGCGAGATCGTCTGGTCGGCGAAGTACAACGCCTACGGCAAGGTTACGCAGCAGGCGTTCGGCGGGGGCGAGCAGCTTGAGCAGCCGCTGCGCTTTCAGGGGCAGTACTTTGATGCCGAGAGCGGTCTGCACTACAACCGGCATCGGTACTATGATCCGAAGATTGGCCGATACCTGACGCCGGACCCGATCAAGTTGGCGGGTGGGCTGAACCAGTATCAATACACGCTGAATCCGACGGGGTGGGTTGATCCGTTGGGGTTGAGCGGGAATTGTCCGCCACCGAATAAGCCTGGGTGTGGGGCGCCGGATGATACGACTGGCGCTAGGGTAGATGAAGGTGAGCCGGCGCTGCCGAAGCTGACGGGTGATCAGCGGAGGGCGCGGATTGATGAACTCACTGAGAATATTGCTTTCAAGGAACTGAAGAAAATTCAAAAAGCCCATCAACCTAAGGCTCACTTTTTGGATAAGCATGGTGCTCAGACTACTTTAGCGTCTCAATTTGAACGTGCTGACACGGCCCGAAATCCGACCACTGGGAAAATAGAAATGCGGAAGAATAGGAAAACAAAATTAGACGAACCGAGCATTCCTAGGGCCGCAACACGTTTCATTAGTCATAAAGACCAATTGAATGCGATAAATCGCGCGCAATTGATTTTCAAAAGAACTGGAAACTTAACATTGTCTAGTCGACCTGTGGAGATGCACCGGAAGGTTGGTGAAGGTTATAAAAGTGATGGGCTTGTGTATATCGAGCCTACCAAGACGGTGGTAATTATGAATGAGTTCGGGAAGCTTATAACTGCGTATGCGGAGTATTAGTTATGAAGTTTGAGCCTGATGTGTCGATTTTACCTGGGTTGCTCTTCGTTTTTGATATTGACTACCCTCACGAAGAGTCCGTGCTGGATGAGATTTGCTCTACGGATGTCAATGATCCCATAGCGCTGTCGAGGATTATGGATCTAGTTCTAAAGCCTACATATCAAAGGTTTTTGGAGGATGAGCAACAATGGCATGTGAATACACTTCGGCATTTTCTTGATAAAGGTGAGAGTTTTAAGTCTGTACTTGAGAAGCGTAGTTTTTTATTTTCTGATGAGGTTGTCGATGGTCGTGAATTTATGCGGATTTTGTATCTGTGCTTAATGCGCTATCAGCGTGAGGAGAGTAAATAAATCTATCCCGTTTTGCAGGGGCGTGTTTCTATTTTTGTTGATTTCTCGGATCAGCAAATTCACAACGACCATCCTAATCTGGCGATTGGCAAAAATTCAGGTAGATCGAATAGACGTGTCTTTCTGACAGGAGTTGCGAGAATTGCGGGCATAGGATATCTAAATCTGTCCTCTTTTACTTATTTCTCCTTTCTTGTGAATTTTGTTTTCGAGTATTGATAGCGAAGAAGAATTTTATCTGTTTCTGAAGGGTATATTTTTAGTGTTGAAAGTAATTGATGAAGAAAAAAATAAATCGCTTGTTGATCGGATGGATGACGCTGGCTGCGTTTTCAATTTTGTCGTGCTCCGCCCTGAGATAAATGTGACAGTCGACGAATCAATTCATCGGCAAGCTTTGATCAGGCTTCACGAAAAGCTCATGAAAGATTTGTGGGATTGGCATAACGATTTGATAAAAAATCCCGAGTATATAAATCCAGTAGATCCTGCTATCAGTTGGGACCTAGAGAAGGCTGTGGCTACTGTTTTGAGTCGGAAAGAAATACATAATCTCATTTTGGTCGAAGATTATGAGCGAGGACCGTTGGCGTTTTACGGTTCTTTTCGTGAGCCACCTTATAGAACTGAATTCAAAGGAGGAGAACTTGAGGCTCAGGCACTATTCCGTGAGTGGTGTCAGGCTCTAGGCCTCGAAGAGCAAGATGATGTTGTAGTAATAAATTGGGTTAAGGGATTTAAGCGAGAATGGGTCAATAACTCTGATGCAATTCCAGGGCGCGAATCGTGGAGTGATTACTTCAACGAAGGTTTGGAGTGGTGGGGGGTGTGGTGTTTGACGATCTGGAATCCCAAACGTCGAACTCTCAGCGCACTGATTGCCAGCACAACAGACTAATTAAAATCTGTTTAATATTTTCGTGGTGGTAACGAATTTTCCGGGCAAGCTCATCGGAAGTTTCCTTCAAGTTGTGACGGCTTCCATGAACTGGTGGGCTATGGGTTGCAGGGATAGTCTTTGGCTGTCACCGCGCAAGTGGTGGCAGGGTGTAGGAGCCCTCACTCATGATGCAACAGCTCTGTCGTTTGATTGCGGCACTTAACTCGTGTCCATATGATCGTTCGCGGCGGCTGTGCGCGGGACACGCTTCGGCGTGACCGAGGTTCATGAGTGCTCGGTACTCCTACTCCTGCGCATGGCTGCCACCCAAACCTGTAGGAGGGTGCGTTTGGCAGCTCATTTTCATACTCATGGAATTTACAAATGACAACGCTAACGCCAGATCCACCCTACGAAAAACCAATCCCCCACCCCAAAAACCGCTTCATGGCCCTCACCAGCAACTGCACCGACATGCCCACGCTGTTCGTCGATACCCACGCGCCGCTCGATGTTTTATACGAGGCTGCCAACTATCGAATTCGCGCCGTCACGCAGGTGTTGGAGAACATTTCGATGCGCGGTTCGGTTGAGTGTGAGTCGTTCATTCTTAGTGATTTTGCGTTGCTGTGCGCCATTCCGTTGCGGGATGGGTGTGATGTGCTGGATGTGATTGGACGGCGATTGCGGGCGATGCCTTCGCAATAGCGACTGGCTGCTTTTGTGGCGAGGGAGCTTGCTCCCGCTGGGCTGCGTAGCGGCCCCAAAACCTGCAACTCGGTTATGTCAGTTGTTCCGAGGGGTTTGGTTTGGCGACTGCTACGCAGTCGAGCGGGAGCAAGCCCCCTCGCCACAGGGTCTTGTGGGTACTGGGATATTTTGGGGCTGTTGTGCAGCCCGACGGGGCAAGCCCCCTCACCGCAGGTTTGTGGGCCTGCAAGTGCCCGCTCGGCTGCGAGGTCCTGACGTTCGCCTCGGTACAAGGTAAACTTCCCGGCCTTCGCAGGAGCAATCATGAATTATCGTCACGCCTTCCATGCCGGCAATCACGCCGATGTGTTCAAACACCTGACTTTGACCCGCCTCATCGCCCTGATGTCGCGCAAGGAGCAGCCGTTTGCCTATCTCGACACTCACGCCGGCATTGGTCTGTATGACCTGCAGGGTGATCAGGCGAGCCGTACCGGTGAGTACCTGGAAGGTATTGCGCGTCTGTGGGATCAGCCGGACCTGCCGGCGCTGACCGCCGATTACATGAACGTGCTGCACGACATGAACCCGGATGGCCAGTTGCGCTATTACCCGGGGTCGCCGGAGCTGGCGCGGCGTCTGACGCGGCCGCAGGATCGGGTGATGCTCAACGAGAAGCACCCCGAAGACGGTTTGCTGCTCAAGGACAACATGGCCGGTGATCGTCGGGTGAAGGTGCATCTGGGCGAAGGTTGGCATGTGCCGCGCGCGATGTTGCCGGTGCAGGAAAAGCGGGCGGTGATGTTGATTGATCCGCCGTTTGAACAGCTCGATGAGATGCAGCGCTGTGCGGCGTCGCTGAAAGAAGCGGTTGGCCGGATGCGTCAGACCGTGGCGGCGATCTGGTACCCGGTGAAGGACCAGCGCCTGTTGCGTCGTTTCTATCAGGATCTGGCAGGCTCGGGCGCGCCGAAGTTGTTGCGCGTGGAGTTGCTGGTGCATCCGCTGGATACGCCGAACAGTCTGAACGGGTCCGGGTTGGCGATTGCGAATCCGCCGTGGGGGCTGGAAGAGGAATTGCGTGAGTTGCTGCCGTGGCTGTCCAAGAAATTGGGGCAGACCCAGGGTGGATGGCAGATGGATTGGTTGATTGCTGAATAGCAGCGACAGGTTTCAAGCGGCAAGCTGCAAGTAAAAGCGGTGCGCGCGGGGCTTTCGCTTGAAGCTTGAAACTTGCCGCTTGCAGCTATCTTTAGATCGGGCAGGTCACGCCTGTGCCGCCAATCCCGCAATAGCCTTCAGGGTTTTTCGCCAGGTACTGCTGGTGATACGCCTCGGCGAAGTAGACCGTCGGCGCTTCGGCGATTTCGGTAGTGATTTCGCCTTTCCCGGCCTTGGTCAATTCAGCCTGGAACACGTTCCTGCTGTGTTTGGCGGCTGCTAGTTGCTCCGGGTTGGTCGCATAGATCACCGAGCGGTACTGGGTGCCGATGTCGTTGCCCTGACGCATGCCCTGAGTCGGGTTATGCAGTTCCCAGAACATCTTCAGCAGCTCGTCGTAGCTGACTTTTTCCGGCTCGTAGACCACCAGCACCACTTCGCTGTGGCCGGTCAGGCCTGAGCAGACTTCTTCATAGGTCGGGTTCGGCGTGAAGCCGCCGGCGTAACCCACGACTGTGCTGACCACGCCTTCACGCTGCCAGAAACGACGTTCCGCGCCCCAGAAGCAACCCAGGCCGAAGATGGCAAAGTCGACGTTGGTGACGAACGGGCCCAGCAGCGGGGAGTCGTGGACGAAATGTTTTTCCGGCAGGTTCATCGGGGTTTCACGGCCGGGTAGAGCTTGTTCTTTGGTTGGAAGCACGTTTTTGTTCACCAGGATTTCCGAGCGCAAGACCATGATCAGTCCTCTCAGTCAGGTTGGGATGTAGGAATCAGACCGCCAGTGTGCCCAAACCCTTCCCGTTACGCACTACCCCTGTAGGAGTGGGGTCAGACGAGAGGGCCGCGCGGGTAGCGCTTGAGCTTTTCGATCAGCTCGGAACCCGGGATAGGGCGGTCGAACAGGTAGCCCTGGCCGACGTCGCAACGGTGGCGGCGCAAGAACGCCAGTTGCTCGGCGGTCTCGATGCCTTCCGCCACGACCTTGAGTTTCAGGTTGTGGGCCATGGCGATCACAGCGGAGGTGATTTCCATGTCGTCCTGGTTGTCCGGGATTTCGTGGATGAAGCTGCGATCGATCTTGATGATGTCGATCGGGAATTTTTTCAGGTAGCTGAGCGACGAGTAACCGGTGCCGAAATCGTCCATGGCCAGGGTCAGGCCCAGGCGCTTGAGCTGGTCGAGCTGCAAGTGGGTGTCTTCGGTGGCTTCCAGCAGCAGGCCTTCGGTCAGTTCCAGCTCCAGCAGGTTCGCCGGCAGCGCTTCTTCCTTAAGGATGTTGGCGATGGACGAGACCAGGTCCGGGTCGGAGAACTGCTTGGGCGACAGGTTGATCGCCACTTGAAGATTGCCCAGGCCAGCGGCGCTCAGTTCCTTGCTCATGCGACAGGCCTGGCGCGCGATCCATTTGCCGATCGGGATGATCAGGCCGGTTTCTTCAGCGACGCTGATGAACTGATCCGGGCGGATCATGCCTTTGTCCGGGTGGTTCCAGCGCAGCAGCGCTTCCATGCCCAGCAGGCGGCCGCTGCGCAGGCAGAGCTTGGGCTGGTAGAACACGTCCAGTTCGTTCTGAGTCAGGGCGCGGCGCAGGTTGTTCTCGACGAACAGCTTGTAACTGGCCTCGGCATTCAGTGCTTCAGTGAACACCTGGACCTGATGCTTGCCGTTGGCCTTGGCCTTGTGCAGCGCCAGGCCGGCGTTGCGCATCAGGGTTTGCGGGTCGCGACCGTGCAGCGGCGCACAGGCCAGGCCCACGGAGCCGGTGACGCTGATCAATTGGTTGTCGACGAACATCGGCTTGTCGAGGGTCATCAACAACTGATGGGCGACCTGCTGGCCGGTGCGCAGGTCGGTGTTGTCCAGCAACACGGCGAATTCGTTACTGGCGAAACGCGCCAGGCTGCCGCTCGGGCTCAGGCTGTTGCGCAGGCGTCGGGCCAGGCTGATCAGCAGTTTGTCGCCGGTCTGGTGACCGAGGCTGTCGTTGATCCGCTTGAAGTTGTCGATGTCCACCAGCAACAGGCTGATCGGTGTGTCGGTGTCGCGGGCGAAGCGTTCATCGAGGTTGCGGATGAATGCCGGGCGGTTGCCGAGGTTGGTCAGATTGTCGGTGTAGGCCAGGCGCTCGATGCGCTGCTGGGCGAGTTTGGTTTGGGTGATGTCTTCGTAAATGCCGATGTAATGCGTCAGCTCGCGGTTGTCGCCATAGACCTTGGAGATCGACAGCTGGCCCCAGTACGGTTCGAGGTTTTTACGTCGGCTCTTGAATTCACCCTGCCAACTGTTGCTCTTGGCCAGCGCCGAGGGCGCGTCGAACAGCAGTTCGCTGAGGTTCTCCAGCGCCGGCAGTTCCGACAGCCGCTGGCCGTGGACTTCTTCGGTGCTGTACTGGGTGATCGCGGTGAAGCTCGGGTTGACGTATTCCACCACGCCGTCGCAATTGACCAGCAAAAAGGCGTTGGCGCTTTGCTCGACCGCACGCTGGAACAGGTGCAGGGCGCTGGTGGCGGTGCGGCGGTTGTGGTTGTTGATGACCTGGGCGAACTGATCGGCCAGCTCGCCAGCGAAAGCTATTTCGTCCGACTGCCAGGCGCGGGTCGCCCCCGTCTGTTCCAGGCACAGCACGCCGACCACCTGGCCGTCGACGCGGATACTGGCGTCGAGCATCGCGTTCACATCGCGCGGGCGCAGGCTCTCGGCCATGTCCCGGGTGCGCGGATCACGCATGGCGTTGTGGGCATCGATGGCGCGGCTGCTGTGCAAGGCTTCGAGGTAATCGGGGAAGCCGCTGACGTCGATCGGTTCCGGCAGTTGGTATTCACTGCTGGCGCGGTGATAGGCCGATATCGGTACCAACATCGAGCCTTCGAGGTTCCACAGGCTGGCACAGTCGATTTCGTAGATGTCGCACGCGCTGCGGGTGATCAGTTCGGCGGCTTCTTGCAGGGAATTGTTGGTGCTGTAGCGCTGGCGGGTCAGTAACAGGATCAGGTCCTGCTGGGCGCGCACCCGGTCCAGATGCTGCAATTGTTCCTGCTGGGCGCGCTGGTTGAGCTCCAAGGCAATTTGCAGCCGCGAGTTCTGGGTTTCCAGATCCTGCGCGGGCTGAAGCTGAAAGCCCTCGAACAGGTCATCGACCACCAGCAGATAGCCGCGCAACAGGTGCCGATTGTGCTGTTTATAGGCTTCGCCCAGTTCCAGCAGGTTCAAGGCGCCTGAGGCGGTGTGCAAGGTGTAGCGGATCTGGTAGTTCGGACTGTCGGTGAGTTGCTGCTGGACCGCGTCATGCAGCTGATAGCGCGCTTCGGGCTCCATCAGGCTGGCGTAGGGGGAGTCGACCAGCGCACACAGGTCGACGGCCGGCAGGCCGAAATGGCGTTCGCAATTAGGATCGAGAAACAGCAGCGCCCAGCTAGGCTCATTCAGCCGTTCGAAACGCAGCATGCCGAGCCGCGAGGGCACAGGCAACTGCGTCACTACCTCGGCCACCATACGGCTGGCGGCATCGGGTTGGCTTTTCATTGAGGGAAACTCGCTTCGAATGTGCTGATCGCGCCGGGCTCTCGCCCTCTTAACTGTTGTCTGCGGCAAGGTTGCATCATTGCGGCCCCGACTGACAAGAGACATGAAGGCCAAGTGCTATAAGAATATGTCGGCCGGCGCGAAGTTTTCTTCAGCCCGGGCTCAAAACTAATGCATTTGGCCTTCATGACCTTAGTGCAGCGGGATGTTTACCGTTTGTAATCGTTTGCCGTCCCGGTCGTGGTAATTGACCTGAACCTGCTCGCCATCAACGATCAGATGGGCGAAGTTGTCCTCGCTGACGACTTGGCTGGTCAGTTCATGCCGATAGTCCCCCGCCGCCGTTTGCGCCAGCGGCTGATCCAGAATGAAGGTGGAGGCCTTGGCGTATGGCAGCAGTTTGCTGTTGCACAGCGGCGAAGAGACAACGGTGTGCACCTCGAAGTCCGGGTTTGCGCTGTGGGTCAGGCGACTGGTCAAGGAGCCGTGGACATCGCCCGACACGAATATGACGTTCTTGATGCGGTGCGTGCGAATCGTCTCCAGCAACCGCAGGCGTTGTTCTGGAAAGGCCTTCCAGGCGTCATCGCCATGGCGTTTGCGGTCGGGGTAGAACATCACGCTAGTGACCACGAATTTGACCCGGGCCGGGCTGTGGATCAGCCATTTGAGCAGTGTTTGTTCCTGTTCTTCATCAAGGATACGGCGATCATCGGCGGACAGGTTGCGGCGAGTACGGCTGTCGGTGACAAACCATTCAATATCACCGTCGGTGAACTGATACCAATAACGTTCTAGTTTTCTGTTTATCTGTCCGTTGGTCAGAAGTTCATGTGCCGGACTGTGGCTGGCTTGATAGAGCTCATAAGCCGCGATGGCGTTTTTATATAAGTAAGCGTCGCCCTTGCTTTTGTTGGCAGGCCAGTTGTCTTCTATTTCATGGTCGTCGAGGATCATGTAGGTCGGCAAATTAGACATTAATCTGGATATGTTCGGTTGGGAAAAAGCTGCACGATACTTATTGAGTATTTCCTTGTATTCCCGGTCGGGAGCAACGAGGTTCAAGTCATCGACATAGATTTGGTCGCCGGTCATCAGCATCGCGCTGACAGGCGGGTCAACCTGCTGCGTCAAATCGGCAATCGAGGCAAAAATCCGGTCACCCCGTTTCGGCGCCGACGCAATGCCTGCCGTCATGCGTAGATAGCGGCAAGAGCCGACCACGTAAGCTCGTGGCGTGGTGGTCTTGCTGGAGCGAGTGCGGAACCGGTAAATCTCCCGTGGCCATTGCAGTGGCAGTTCCTGGACCGTTTCCACGGTATGCACCGGGCTCATCGGGCTGAACCAGCCGGCCTGATATTCGTACTCGGTGTCGCTGGCCAGCTCATTGAGCGCAATCACATCGGCCATGTCGCGCAAGCGCGTCAACTTAACAAATTCGCCTCGGGACCAATGGGCTTCGCCTTGGCGCCGATAACGAACCCCTGCAAATGCCAATGCATTATCTTGAAGTTCTCCACGCAGAAAAATGCGCGCGTGATTAGTTGTAGTGTGGCCCATAATCGGGCCGACAGTCGGTTTTAACATGTTCGATTCCATTCGAAGTAATTGCTAGCGAAGCAGGAAGTAGCTGATGTGGTTTTATTAAGTTTCAGTGCAACTAAGACTAGTTGCTGCTTCGAAGAAAATATCGGGAGGAAGTGGACTTGAGTTGTGGGCAATGTAAGCCGCTGCTGTAGGAAGAAGCTTTATTCAGGGCAAAAAAAAGCCCCGCCAAATTGGCGGGGTTGAGGTACGAGCGTGGCGCTCGGAAAACGTGGAACGCGAGCGGCCCTCCGGTGAGGGAGGGCCGCTCGGTGTTACAGCAGGATGGTGCGGATGTCCGCCAGCAGGCTGCTCAGACGCTGGGTGAAGCGTGCAGCAGCGGCGCCGTTGATCACGCGGTGATCGTAGGACAGCGACAGTGGCAGCATCAGTTTCGGCTGGAAGGCTTTGCCGTCCCAGACTGGCTGGATGGTTGCCTTGGAAACACCGAGGATCGCCACTTCCGGCGCGTTGACGATCGGCGTGAAGCCGGTGCCGCCAATGTGGCCGAGGCTGGAAATGGTGAAGCAGGCGCCTTGCATGTCGTCAGCGGTGAGCTTTTTGTCGCGGGCTTTGGCGGCCAGCGCAGCGGCTTCGGCTGCCAGTTGCAACAGGCTCTTCTGGTCGACGTTCTTGATGACCGGTACCAGCAGGCCTTCAGGGGTGTCGACGGCGAAGCCGATGTTCACGTACTTCTTGCGGATGATCGCTTTGCCGCTGGGTGCCAGCGAACTGTTGAAGTCCGGCAGTTCCTTGAGCAAATGCGCGCAGGACTTGAGCAGCAGCGGCAGGATGGTCAGCTTGACACCGGCCTTCTCTGCAACGGCTTTCTGAGCGATACGGAACGCTTCCAGTTCGGTGATATCAGCCGAATCGAACTGAGTCACGTGCGGAATGTTCAGCCAGCTGCGATGCAGGCTCGACGCGCCGATTTGCATCAGGCGAGTCATCGGCACTTCTTCGGTTTCACCGAAGCGGCTGAAGTCCACGACCGGAATTGGCGGGATGCCTGCGCCGCCGGTTGCGCCGGCAGCAGCGGCCGGTGCTTCCTTGGCCTTCTGCATCATCGCTTTGACGTAAACCTGCACGTCTTCTTTGAGGATGCGACCGTGCGGGCCACTGGCGCCGACGGCGTTCAGCTCGACGCCGAACTCGCGAGCCAGTTGACGCACGGCCGGGCCGGCGTGAACTTTGGCGCCAGGCTTGGCTGGAGCAGCAACCGGGGCGGCAGCCGGTGCGGCGGCGGCAGGTGCAGCAGCGGCTGGCGCCGGAGCACTCGGTGCAGCAGCGGCGGCCGGAGCCGGGGCGGCAGCAGGCGCAGCGCCTTTGACTTTCAGCTTGAGGATCAGGTCGCCGGTACCGACTTCGTCATCCAGCTTGATGGAAACGCTTTCCACCACGCCAGCGGCAGGCGATGGGATTTCCATACTCGCCTTGTCGGATTCCAGGGTGATCAGCGACTGGTCGGCTTCAACGGTGTCGCCGGCCTTGACCAGGACTTCGATGATCTTGGCCTTGCCCGCCGAACCGATGTCCGGAACGTGGATGTCCTGAACGCTGTCGGCCACTGGAGCAGCCGGAGCTGCAGCGGCTGGCGCTGGAGCCGCGGCGGCAGGTGCAGCAGCCTGAGCTGGAGCTGGAGCTGGAGCTGGAGCTGGAGCAGCAGCAGGGGCCGCAGCACCTGCCACTTCCAGATCCAGAATCAGGTCGCCGGTGCCGACTTCGTCGTTGAGCTTGACGCTGATGGCCTTGATCACGCCAGCGGCGGGCGATGGGATTTCCATGCTCGCCTTGTCGGATTCCAGGGTGATCAAGGATTGATCAGCCTCGACGGTGTCGCCGACCTTGACCTGGATCTCGATGATCTGGGCCTTGCCCGCCGAACCGATGTCCGGCACGTGCACTTTCTGAATCGAAGCGGCAGCCGGCGCAGCAGCTGGCGCGGCGGCGGCAGCAGGAGCCGCAGCCGGTTTCGCTTCAGCTTTTGCAGCCGGCGCAGCGGCAGCCGCAGGGGCCGCAGCAGCGGCACCTTCGACTTCCAGCTCGAGCAGTTCGTCGCCTTCTTTCAGGCGATCGCCCAGCTTCACTTTAATGCTTTTGACGATGCCGGCTTTAGGCGCAGGAATTTCCATGCTCGCCTTGTCCGATTCCAGCGTCAGGATGCTCTGGTCGGCTTCGACACGGTCGCCGACCTTCACAAACAGTTCAATTACTTCACCTTCACCGCTGCCGATGTCAGGTACGCGAATGAGTTCGCTCACAGAATCTCTCCTCAGCAGTCCAGTGGGTTGAGTTTTTCCGGGTTGATACCGAACTTGGTGATGGCTTCAGCCACAACCTTAGGTTCGATGTCACCACGGTCAGCCAATGCTTCCAGGGCTGCCAACACCACGAAATGACGGTCGACTTCGAAGAAATGACGCAGTTTCTTGCGGCTGTCGCTGCGGCCGAAGCCGTCGGTGCCCAGGACTTTGAATTCCTTGGACGGGACCCACTGACGAATTTGCTCAGCGAACAACTTCATGTAGTCGGTAGAGGCGATGACCGGACCTTTACGGCCGTTCAGGCACTCTTCGACGTAGCTCAGCTTAGGCTTCTGGCCCGGGTGCAGGCGGTTGCTGCGCTCGACGGCCAGGCCATCGCGACGCAGTTCGTTGAAGCTGGTAACGCTCCATACGTCAGCGCCGACGTTGAACTCTTCACGCAGAATCTTCGCCGCTTCACGGACTTCACGCAGGATGGTGCCGGAGCCCATCAGCTGAACGTGGTGTGCCGCTTCGCGGGTGTCTTCTTCGAGCAGGTACATGCCCTTGATGATGCCTTCCTCGACACCGGCCGGCATGGCTGGCTGCTGGTAGGACTCGTTCATCACGGTGATGTAGTAGAAAACGTCCTGCTGCTCTTCGGTCATCTTCTTCATGCCGTCCTGGATGATCACCGCCAGCTCATAGCCGTAGGTTGGATCAAAGGTGCGGCAGTTCGGGATGGTGCCGGCCAGGATGTGGCTGTGACCATCTTCGTGTTGCAGGCCTTCGCCGTTCAGTGTGGTCCGGCCGGCGGTGCCGCCGATCAGGAAGCCACGGGTACGGCTGTCGCCAGCGGCCCAGGCGAGGTCGCCGATACGCTGGAAGCCGAACATCGAGTAGAAGATGTAGAACGGCAGCATTGGCTGGTTGTGGCTGGAGTACGAAGTACCGGCAGCGATGAAGGAGCTCATGGCGCCTGCTTCGTTGATGCCTTCTTCGAGGATCTGGCCCTTCTTGTCTTCCTTGTAGAACATCACCTGGTCTTTATCGACTGGCTCGTAGAGCTGGCCGACGGAGGAGTAGATGCCCAACTGACGGAACATGCCTTCCATACCGAAGGTACGGGCTTCGTCCGGGATGATCGGAACGATGCGCGAGCCGATTTCCTTGTCCTTGACCAGTTGCGCGAGGATCCGCACGAACGCCATGGTGGTGGAAATCTCACGGTCGCCCGAGCCATCAAGGATTGCCTTGAGGGTATCGAGTGGCGGCGTTGGCACGCTGAAGCTCTGCGCGCGGCGCTGTGGTACGAAACCGCCCAGTGCAGTGCGGCGCTCGCTCAGGTAGCGGGCTTCGGCGCTGTTTGGCTCTGGCTTGAAGAACGGCAGGTTTTCCAGCTCTTCGTCCTTGACCGGGATGTCGAAACGATCGCGGAACAGCTTCAGGCTTTCAACATCAACCTTCTTGGTGTTGTGCGCGGTGTTCTTCGCTTCGCCGGCACCGGTGCCATAACCCTTGATGGTCTTGGCCAGGATGACAGTCGGTTGTTCTTTGTGGTTGACCGCTTCGTGGTACGCCGCATAGACCTTGTACGGGTCGTGGCCGCCACGGTTGAGTTTCCAGATCTCGTCGTCGGACAGATCAGCAACCATCGCCTTGAGTTCTGGCGAGTTGAAGAAGTGTTCACGCACGAACGCGCCGTCTTTGGCTTTGTAGTTCTGGTACTCGCCGTCGATGACTTCGTCCATGCGACGTTGCAGGATACCGTCGACGTCCTTGGCCAGCAGTGGGTCCCAGAAACGGCCCCAGATGACTTTGGTCACGTTCCACTGAGCACCGCGGAAAACGCCTTCGAGTTCCTGGATGATCTTGCCGTTGCCGCGAACCGGGCCGTCGAGGCGCTGCAGGTTGCAGTTAATGACGAAGATCAGGTTGTCGAGCTTCTCGCGGCCAGCCAGCGAGATCGCGCCCAGGGATTCCGGCTCGTCACACTCGCCGTCGCCCAGGAAGCACCAGACCTTCTGCTTGCCTTCCGGGATGAAGCCACGGGCTTCCAGGTACTTCATGAAACGTGCCTGGTAGATCGCCTGGATCGGGCCCAGACCCATGGATACGGTCGGGAACTGCCAGAAGTCAGGCATCAGCCAAGGGTGCGGGTAGGACGACAAGCCGTGACCGTCGACTTCCTGGCGGAAGTTGTTCATCTGGTCTTCGGTGATGCGGCCTTCCATGAATGCACGGGCGTAAACGCCTGGCGAGGTGTGGCCCTGGAAGTAGATCAGGTCGCCGCCGTGTTCGTCGGTCGGGGCCTGGAAGAAATAGTTGAAGCCGATGTCATACAGGGTGGCGCTGGAGGCGAAGCTGGAGATGTGACCGCCCAGGTCAGAATCTTTCAGGTTCGTACGCATCACCATGGCCATCGCGTTCCAGCGTACCAACGAGCGAATGCGGCGTTCCATGAACAGGTCGCCAGGCATGCGTGCTTCGTGGGTAACGGGAATGGTGTTGCGGTATGGCGTGGTGATGGCGTAAGGCAGTTGCGAACCGCTGCGGGTCGCCAATTCGCCCATACGGGTCATCAGATAGTGAGCGCGGTCTTCGCCTTCTTTGTCGAGAACCGATTCCAGGGCGTCCAGCCATTCCTGGGTTTCGACGGGATCGAGGTCTTGCATGGCTTGCTCCAGGGCGGAAAGGCTTCCAGAATCGGTTGCCTGAGTTTGCGACTGGCCTTGTGGGCAGACGATATAAATTCTTGGATTGCCGAGAGGTTGTTCCGGCGGCGTGTAGTTTTACTACAAATCTTCGGGCATTTCAGCCTTTCGAATGTATATACGAGTAGTAAAACTACAGATGAATGGCTTGTGGCCTCCGGCTGCGTTGTGAGAATAATCGTTAAGGTTGGTCTTTTACCAACCACAAAAGGTGAAAGCTTGATGTTCACTGCCAAAAATAAAGAATTTTCAGCTATTTCTAACTTTTGTTCGACAGTCCTCCACGTAGTGCAATATGAAAATTCACTACATGCAACCCGTTCTACGCCGATCAAGGATAGACCATGAGCCTTCCCGCGCTTGCCGAACTGCCCGCCATTCTCCAGCCGTTTGTCACCCGTGCCGAGCAGTCGTTCCGTGCCGCCGTTGCGGCACTTGAAGATGACCATGGCCTGTCGACCTGGACACCTGAACGCTGGGCGCAATTCGCCCGTGTCGCGGCGGCCAGCGACTTTGTGATTGAACAGAGTGTGCGTGACCCTTTGATGTTGCTGGCTCTGGTGCAGTCCGGCGAACTGGACCGCAGCTTCGCGCCCGGCGAGCTGTGCGCGCAGATTGCGGCGGCGGTGAATGCAGCGCAAACCGAAGACGAACTCGGCCGCGTCCTGCGTCGCCAGCGCACCCGTCATCAAGTGCGAATCATCTGGCGCGACCTGACCCGTCAGGCCGATCTGGTCCAGACCTGCCGCGACCTCTCGGACATGGCCGATGCGAGCATCGATCAAGCCTATCAGTGGTTATATTCGCGTCATTGCCAGCAATTCGGCGTGCCGACTGGCCGCCGCAGTGGCGAGCCGCAGCAGATGGTCATCCTCGGCATGGGCAAGCTCGGCGCCGTGGAGCTCAATCTGTCGTCGGACATCGACCTGATCTTCGCCTACCCCGAGGGCGGCGAAACCGTCGGGGTGAAACGCTCGCTGGATAACCAGGAATTCTTCATCCGTCTTGGCCAGCGCCTGATCAAGGCGCTGGACCCGATGACCGTCGACGGCTTCGTGTTCCGCGTCGACATGCGCTTGCGGCCATACGGTTCGGCCGGTGCATTGGTCTTGAGCTTCAATGCGCTGGAGCAGTATTACCAGGATCAGGGCCGCGACTGGGAACGCTACGCGATGATCAAATCGCGGGTGGTGGCCGGCGATCAAGTGGCCGGCGCGCAATTGCAGGAGATGCTGCGCCCGTTCGTTTACCGGCGTTACCTGGATTTCTCGGCCATCGAAGCGCTGCGCACCATGAAGCAGCTGATCCAGCAGGAAGTGCGGCGCAAGGGCATGGCCGACAACATCAAGCTCGGTTCCGGCGGCATCCGTGAAGTCGAATTTATTGCCCAGGCGTTTCAGCTGATCCACGGCGGCCGCGACCTGAGCCTGCAACAACGCCCTCTATTAAAAGTACTGAGCACGCTGGAAGGTCAGGGTTATCTGCCACCGGCGGTGATCAGCGAGTTGCGCGAAGGCTACGAATTCCTGCGTTACACCGAGCACGCGATCCAGGCGATTGCCGACCGCCAGACCCAGATGCTGCCGGACGGCGCGCAGGATCAGGCGCGTATTGCCTTTATGTTGGGCTTCGCCGACTGGGACGCTTTCCACGAGCAGCTGATGTATTGGCGTGGTCGTGTGGCCTGGCACTTCGCTCAGGTGATTGCCGATCCCGATGAAGAGGAGGGCACTGAAAGCGAAGTGGTGGTCGGCGGCGAATGGCTGCCGCTGTGGGAAGAGGCTCAGGACGAAGAGGCCGCCTGCCGTCAGTTGGAGGAGGGCGGTTTCAAGGACGCCACCAAAGCCCTGAAAGCCTTGGCCGGTTTGCGCAGCAGCCCGCAATTGCGAGCGATGCAGCGCTTGGGCCGAGAACGCCTTGATGCCTTTATTCCCCGTTTGCTGGCTCAGGCCGTTGAACATGCCAATCCGGATCTGGTGCTGGAGCGCGTGCTGCCGCTGGTGGAAGCCGTGGCTCGTCGCTCCGCGTATCTGGTGTTGCTGACCGAAAACCCCGGTGCGCTGCGCCGCTTGCTGACCTTGTGCGCTGCGAGCCCGTGGATCGCTGAACAGATCACCCGTTTCCCGCTGCTGCTCGACGAATTGCTCAACGAGGGCCGGCTATTCAAGCCGCCGCTGGCGCCGGAACTGGCCGCCGAGTTGCGCGAGCGCCTGACGCGGATTCCCGAGGACGACCTCGAACAGCAAATGGAAGCCCTGCGCCATTTCAAACTGGCGCATCGCTTGCGCGTCGCCGCCTCGGAAATTGCCGGCAGCCTGCCGTTGATGAAAGTCAGCGATTACCTGACCTGGCTCGCTGAGGCGATCCTGGAACAAGTGCTGGCCCTGGCCTGGCGCCAGACTGTGGCCAAGTACGGCACGCCGCTGCGCACCGACGGCACGTTGTGCGATCCCGGCTTCATCATTGTCGGTTATGGGAAAGTCGGCGGACTGGAATTGGGGCATGGTTCGGACCTTGACCTGGTGTTTATCCACGACGGCGATCCGCAAGCAGAAACCGACGGGCCTAAACCGATTGATGGCGCGCAATTTTTTACTCGGTTGGGGCAGCGGATCATTCACTTGCTGACGGCGCAGACCAACTCCGGCCAGCTGTATGAAGTGGACATGCGCCTGCGACCGTCCGGTGCATCGGGGTTGTTGGTCAGTTCGCTGGGGGCGTTTGCCCGCTATCAGGAAAATGAAGCCTGGACCTGGGAGCATCAGGCGTTGGTGCGAGCGCGGGTACTAGTGGGCAGTCAGGATGTCGGCCAGGCGTTCGAGAAAGTGCGCGCGGCGATATTGGGCAAGGCGCGGGACCTGTCGACCTTGCGTCAGGAGGTCAGCGAGATGCGCGCCAAGATGCGCGACAACCTTGGCAGCAAGAGCACCGCGGCCGGCACCGGGGCAAATGCCTTCGAGGCCACGGCGCCGTTCGATCTCAAGCAGGACGCCGGAGGTATCGTCGATATTGAATTTATGGTGCAATACGCGGCCCTGGCGTGGTCCGAAACACACCCGCCATTGCTGCGCTGGACCGACAACATCCGCATTCTGGAAGAGCTGGAGCACGAAGGGCTGATGCCCGTCGAAGACGCCAACTTGTTGCGCGAGGCCTATAAAGCCTACCGCTCCGCCGCTCACCGGCAGGCCTTGCAGAAGGACGCCGGGGTGATACCAGGCGATCAGTTTGTCGATGAACGCCGGCAGGTAGTGCGGATCTGGCGCGAGCTGGGGTTAAGCTGAAACAGGATAGTTGTAACGCTGGATACCCCATGTGGGAGCGGGCTTGCTCGCGAGAGGGCCGTCACATACAACATTTATGCTGACTGTCACTGCGCAATCGCGGGCAAGCCCGCTCCCACAGTGATCTGCGGTGAATTGCAGAAGCAGGACAGAGCGCAAAACCCTGTGGGAGTGGGCTTGCCCGCGATTGCGGAGTCTCAGGCGACGTTGATGTTGGATGTAACGCCCCTCTCGTGTGCAGGCTTGCTCCCACAGTAGATCTGCAGTGTTTTGTAGAATTCTCGAGGCGGGGAGGCGTAGGCCTCCCCGGTTCGTTTTTGGAAGCCACATGAAAATTCTGATCGTTGGGCCCAGTTGGGTCGGTGACATGGTGATGGCGCAGACACTGTTTCAGTGCCTCAAGCAACGCCACCCGCAATGCGAAATCGACGTCCTGGCCCCCGAGTGGAGCCGGCCGATCCTGGAG
This sequence comes from Pseudomonas sp. S2_B07, assembly GCF_054668435.1. Lineage (NCBI taxonomy): Bacteria > Pseudomonadati > Pseudomonadota > Gammaproteobacteria > Pseudomonadales > Pseudomonadaceae > Pseudomonas > Pseudomonas sp. S2_B07. The sequence goes on along the minus strand of NZ_CP162769.1, from coordinate 3,111,055 downwards.
CGCATGCCCGAAGTCCGGCAGGCCTTGAGCTTTCCGCTCGGCCACGGTGCCTTGGAGCTGGCGACCCGTCGGCGCATCGGCAAATCCCTGGCCGGCCAGTACGACCAGGCGATTTTGCTGCCCAATTCGCTGAAGTCGGCGCTGGTGCCGTTCTTCGCCGGCATCCCCAAACGCACTGGCTGGCGTGGCGAGTTCCGCTACGGCCTGCTCAATGACGTGCGCACGCTGGATAAAGAACGTTATCCGTTGATGATCGAGCGCTTCATGGCCCTGGCGTTTGAGCCCGGCGCCGAACTGCCGACCCCTTATCCTCGTCCGAGCTTGCAGATCGACCCGGTCACCCGCGATGCGACGCTGGCCAAATTCGACCTGACCCTCGACCGTCCGGTGCTGGTCCTGTGCCCCGGCGCCGAGTTCGGCGAGGCCAAGCGCTGGCCATCCGAGCATTACGCCAAGGTCGCCGAAGCGAAGATTCGCGAAGGCTGGCAAGTCTGGCTGTTCGGTTCGAAAAACGATCACGCGGTGGGCGAAGACATCCGTGCGCGGCTGATTCCCGGCCTGCGTGAAGAGTCGGTCAACCTCAGCGGTGGCACCTCGCTGGCGGAAGCCATCGACCTGATGTCCTGCGCTGACGCGGTGGTGTCCAACGACTCCGGCCTGATGCACGTCGCCGCCGCGTTGAACCGCCCGCTGGTGGCCGTCTATGGCTCGACATCGCCGGGCTTTACCCCGCCTCTGGCCGAGCATGTCGAAGTGGTACGCCTGGGCATCGAATGCAGTCCGTGCTTCGATCGCACGTGCCGTTTCGGTCATTACAACTGCTTGCGCCAGCTGATGCCGCAAGCCGTGAACGAAGCCTTGCAGCGGTTGCAGGGCACTGTGGTCGAGGTCAAATAGTTTGCGGGTTCTGCTGATCAAGACTTCTTCGCTGGGCGACGTGATTCACGCGTTGCCGGCGCTGACCGATGCGGCGCGGGCGATCCCCGGCATCACGTTCGACTGGGTGGTGGAAGAAGGCTTCGCCGAGATTCCGACCTGGCACCCGGCCGTGGGCAAGGTGATCCCGGTGGCGATCCGTCGCTGGCGCAAGAACCTCTGGCAAACCATCAAGAGTGGCGAGTGGAAGCGCTTCAAACAAAGCATTCGTGCCGAAAAATATGATCTGGTGATCGACGCCCAAGGCCTGCTGAAGAGCGCCTGGCTGACACGCTACGTCAAGGCGCCGGTCGCCGGGCTGGACAAGGATTCGGCGCGCGAGCCGGTGGCTGCACGCTTCTACTCCCGCCGCCTGGCGGTGGGCCGTGGACAGCACGCGGTGGAGCGGGTGCGTCAATTGTTCGCCCTGGCGTTGGGCTACGACTTGCCCAAAGGCCTGGGCGATTACGGCCTGAACGTCGAACGCTTGGTCGAACTGCCACGCAAGAATCCGTATGTGCTGTTCCTGCATGGCACCACGTGGGACACCAAACACTGGCCGGAAGCCTACTGGCGTGAGCTGGCCGAACGCGTTGGTTATCTGGGCGTCGGCGTGAAACTACCGTGGGGCAACCCGATCGAGAAAGCCCGGGCCGAGCGCATCGCCGCCGGGTTCCGCCATGTCGAAGTGCTGCCCAAACTGAACCTGGCCGGTGTCGGCAAAGTGCTGGCCAGCGCGCAGGCCTGTGTCGCCGTGGACACCGGCCTTGGTCATCTGGCCGCCGCGCTCGACGTCCCGACCCTGTCGCTGTTCGGCCCGACCAACCCGGGCCTGACCGGCGCCTACGGTAAAGCGCAGATTCACATCGCCAGCGACTTCCCCTGCGCACCGTGCCTGCAAAAGAAATGCACGTATCAACCGACGGAACAGGATGCCCGTCAGTTCAACTTGAAACGCGAGTGGCCGCTGTGCTTCACGCGTCTGAATCCCGAGCGTGTCGCGACCCGACTGAGCACGTTGTTACTGGCTGAGGAGCTGCGCTGATGCAATTGGCATTCGTCTTGTACAAGTATTTTCCGTTCGGAGGGCTGCAGCGTGACTTCATGCGCATCGCCCTTGAATGTCAGCAGCGTGGCCATCAGATCCGTGTCTACACGCTGATCTGGGAAGGCGACGTTCCGCCGGGTTTCGAAGTGCTGGTGGCACCGGTCAAGGCGCTGTTCAATCATCGCCGTAACGAAAAACTCAGTGAGTGGATGGAAGCGGACCTGGCCAAACGCCCCGTGGACCGCTTGATCGGTTTCAACAAGATGCCGGGCCTGGACGTTTACTACGCCGCCGACGGCTGCTTCGAAGACAAGGCGCAGAACCTGCGGCACTCGTTGTACCGGCGTTGGGGCCGTTACCGACACTTTGCCGAGTATGAGCGCGCGGTGTTCGCCAAGGACGCCAAGACCGAAGTGCTCATGATTTCCGAAGTGCAGCAGCCGCTGTTCATCAAGCATTACGACACGCCGCTGGAGCGTTTTCACCTGCTGCCACCGGGAATTTCCCAGGACCGTCGCGCGCCGCCCAATGCGGCCGAAATTCGTGCCGGTTTCCGTGCCGAGTTCAACCTGAAAGACGATGAACTGCTGCTGGTGCAAATCGGCTCGGGGTTCAAGACCAAGGGCGTGGATCGTAGCCTCAAGGCGCTGGCCGCATTGCCCGCCGATCTGAAGAAGCGCACCCGGCTGTTTGTAATTGGCCAGGATGACCCCAAATTATTCCAGATGCAGAGCGCTGCTTTGGGGCTGGGCGACAACGTGACGTTCCTCAAGGGGCGCAGCGATATCCCGCGTTTCCTGCTCGGTGCCGACCTGTTGATCCACCCGGCGTACAACGAAAACACCGGGACCGTGTTGCTCGAAGCCCTGGTGGCCGGGTTGCCGGTATTGGTGAGCGCAGTGTGTGGTTACGCCCATTACATCGCCGAGGCCGACGCCGGGCTGGTGCTGGACGAACCCTTCGAGCAGGCCCAACTGACGCAGTACCTGAGGGGCATGTTGAACGACGCTCAAGCACGGGCGGCCTGGAGCCGCAACGGTCTGGCCTTTGCCGAGACGGCCGACCTCTACAGCATGCCGCAACACGCGGCCGATGTGATTCTGGCGGAGCACGCTTAATGAAGTTGATGCTGGCTGAACCGTTCAAGAGCCTTTGGGCCGGACGCGATGCGTTCACCGAAGTCGAAGGCCTCGAGGGCGAGGTTTACCGTGAGCTGGAAGCGCGCCGGACGTTGCGCACTGAAGTGAACGGCAACGGTTTTTTCGTGAAGATCCACCGTGGTATTGGCTGGGGCGAGATCTTCAAGAACCTGCTGACGGCCAAGCTGCCGGTCCTCGGCGCGGGTCAGGAATGGAAAGCCATTCAGCGCCTGCAAGAAGTCGGCGTGCCGACCATGACCGCCGTGGCTTACGGCGAGAAGGGCAGCAACCCGGCAGATCAACACTCGTTCATCGTTACCGAAGAACTGGCGCCGACCGTCAGCCTCGAAGACTTCAGCATCGACTGGATCAAGCATCCGCCTGCGCCTGCGCTCAAGCGTGCGCTGATCGCCGAAGTCGCGCGCATGACCGGCATGATGCACCGCGCCGGGGTCAACCATCGCGACTGCTACATCTGCCACTTCCTGCTGCACACCGATAAACCGGTGACGGCTGACGATTTCAAACTCTCGGTGATCGACCTGCACCGTGCCCAGACCCGCCCGGCGATCACCCAGCGCTGGCGCAACAAGGATCTGGCGGCACTGTACTTTTCGGCCCTGGACATTGGCCTGACCCGGCGTGACAAATTGCGTTTCCTCAAGGGCTACTTCCAACAGCCGCTGCGCCAGATTCTGGCCGAGGAAGCGTCATTGCTCGCCTGGCTTGAGGGCAAGGCCAATAAACTCTATGACCGTAAACAGCGATATGGGGATGCGCTCTGATGGCGGGTTGGAAACTGGAGCCCGCTTACAGCGATCTGGCAGAAGATTTTGGCAGCCTTGAAGCGGTGTTCGCGCTGCAAGGTGAGCGGCTGACTCGCGACCTGTTGTCCGAGGTCATTCGCGTCAATCGCAACGGTATTAATTACTACGTCAAACGCTACGTCGGCGCCGGCAAAGGCCTGCGCCGTTACCTGGGCAAACCCCGGGTGAAAGCCGAATGGCAGAACCTCAAGCGCTTCGCCAAGTGGGGCATTCCTACCGCCGAAGTGGTGGCCTGGGGCCTGGAGCGACGCGGCGCGGCATACGACCGCGGGGCGATGATCACCCGCGAGTTGCCCAACACCGAAGACTTGTCGGCCCTCGCTGATCGGCGTGATCCCAAGTTGGCGGACCGCGCCTGGGTCGATGCGATCAGTCGGCAGCTGGCCGGTTACACCCGGACCATGCACGACAATCGCTTTACCCATAACGATTTGAAGTGGCGCAACCTGCTGGTCGATGATCAGGCCCGCCTGTTCCTGATCGATTGCCCCAATGGCGATTTCTGGCACGGCTTCTGGCTTAAGTACCGCATTACCAAAGACCTGGCCTGCCTCGACAAGGTGGCCAAATACCACCTGTCGGCGACCCAGCGCCTGCGCTTTTATCTGCAGTACCGCCAGCGTGACCGGCTGAATGCCGCCGACAAGAAACGCATCCGGCACGTGGTGAGATTTTTCGAGGGACGCGAATGACTGATTTCCTGGCCGCTGAAGACCGTGCGCTGCTTGAGCGCCATGGCCTCGGCACGTTCGATGCGCTTTGGGCCAAACAGCTCGAGGCCGTGGACGAGCCCAATACCGCGGGTGGTGGCTGGAGCAGTGTGTTTCGGCTGGATCTGGAGGGGCGTGGTTTTTACCTCAAGCGCCAGAGCAACTACCTGACGCGTACCTTCCACGCGCCTTTCGGCGAGCCGAGCTTCGCCCGCGAATTTCGCAACATCAGCCGCTATGAAAAACTCGGTATTCCGGCGCTGAAGGCGGTGTTTTTTGGTGAGCGTAAAATCAACGGTGAAGTCCGCGCGGTGCTGCTGACTCGCGCGCTGGACGGCTGGGATGACCTGGATTCGCTGTTGCAGCGTTGGTCGGACCTGAGCGAGGCGCAACATTCGGCCATCCTCAAAGCCTGTGGCGAACTGGCGCGGCGCCTGCACGGCGTGCGTCAGGTTCATGGTTGTTTCTACCCCAAACATATTTTTCTTCAGGCGAGCGGCGACGGCTATCTGGCTCAGTTGATCGACCTGGAAAAGACCCGGCCGCTGTTGTTCGGTCAACGTGACCGGGTCAAGGATCTGGAACCGTTGCTGCGTCGCGCGCCGGAGTGGACCGACGCGCAGTTGCGCGAATTGCTGGCGGTCTATGTCGATCAGCCTCGGGACAGCGCGTTGGTGGACAGTTGGGTGTCACGTCTGACTGCGCGGCGCAGTCGTAAGGAGACCCGCTGATGCGCTTGTCCGAACTGAAGAACGCCGGCCGCACCCCGAGCCTGCCCATGAGCATTCCTCTGGCCGACGCCGCAGGCCCCGCCGATTTGCAATTGTTGAGCTTGCTGCGGGTCTTGCCGGGGCAGCGTTATGTGGGTGCCGGTGTCTGGCGTGGCCGTCCGGTGCTGGCCAAATTATTGGTCGGCAGCAAAGCGGCGCGGCATTTTCAGCGTGAACTGGCCGGCGTGCGTTTGCTGGCCGATCAAGGCCTGACCACACCGCAACTGCTGGCGGATGGGCTAAAGGAAGGCGAGGGTGGCTGGCTGCTGTTCGATTTCCTCGAAGGCGCCGAGAGCCTGGGGGAGACCTGGAAAAAGTCGAACACTTGCCCGTGTTGGCGGACATGCAAGGGGCCGTGATTGCCGAGGCATTGGGCGCAATCGGCCAAATGCATCGCAAGGGACTCTGGCAAGAAGACCTGCACTTGGACAACCTGCTGCGTCAGCGCGGCCGCTTGTATTTGATCGATGGCGGCGGTGTCTGTGCTGAAACGCCGGGCCAACCGCTGTCGCGCAACAAAGTCCTGGAAAACCTCGGCGTATTTTTTGCGCAGTTGCCCAAGACGCTGGAGCCGTTCATCGAAGAACTGCTGGTGTATTACCTGTTGAGCAACGGCGAGCACGCCTTGCCGATGGAAGCCTTGCAGAAGCAGATCGATAAGGTTCGCGCCTGGCGTTTGAAAGACTTTCTGATCAAGGTCGGCCGCGATTGCACGCTGTTCAGCGTCCAGCGCGGGGCGTTCGGGCTGCGGGCGATTCGTCGCGAGGAAGAGGCCGCGATGCTGCCGGTGCTGGGGCAGGCCGATGCCCTGCTCGATCAAGGCCATTTGTACAAGACCGGCGGCGCGGCGAGTGTAGGAAAAGTCGATATTGATGGTCGGACGCTGGTGATCAAGCGCTACAACATCAAAGGCTTTGCCCATTGGCTCAAACGCTTCTGGCGTCCGAGCCGTGCGTGGCATTCGTGGCGTGAAGGCAATCGCCTGGCATTCCTCGGCATTGCCACGCCCAAGCCGTTGGCGCTGCTGGAGACGCGGTTTCTCTGGTTGCGCAGTCGGGCCTATCTGGTGACTGAGTATTTGCCGGGTCCGGACATCATCGAGCGTTTTGCGCCCTACGTTGAAAACGGCCATGCGCCGGAGGCGGAGTTGCTGGCGCTGGATCATTTGTTCGCCGAACTGATCGGCGCGCGCATCAGCCATGGTGACTTCAAGGGCCACAACCTGTTCTGGCAGGAAGATCGCTGGGCGCTGATTGACCTGGATTCGATGTGTCAGCATGGCTCGGTGGGCAGCTTTGCCCCGGCCTATGCGCGGGATCGGGCACGGTTCATGCGCAATTGGCCTGAGAGCAGCGCGCTGTATCAGGTCATTGATCAGCGTCTTCCCAAGGATATCTCCGGCGCCGCCTGAATCGGACCTTCGGTCCTATCGGGAGCAGGCTCGCTCCCACAGTGGTTTCGTGCACGACGCAGATTCAGTGTAGGAGTGAGCCTGCTCCGGGCGGCGTTCCGACGATGGCTAGACCCGCCGCCTGAGATCTAGAGGACGAGTTCTGATGAATTGTCCTACGTGATCTACAGACCCCATGAACTGTGCCCTGAATAGCCGCGATGCTAATTTGCCTGACGTTCACGGAGGGCAAATCTTGACCATAAAAATGGCTGTTATGTTGGCTGCTTTCTCGCTCGCACTGACCGGCTGCGGGACCACGATGACGGTGTTGCAAGCTGATGAGGACGCAGCCCGCAGTCTCAGGAAACAAAAAACCTACTGTCAATCCATTCCCCGCATTTATAGCGGCCTGGCCTATGACTTTTGTGTGTTGAATGCCCCGCCGGATCCCACCGGCTTCCTCGTGCCGTTCGTGCTGCTGGACCTGGGCCTGTCGGGTGTCTTCGATACCGTGTCCTTGCCGTATACGATCTACCGCCAGGCTACAGATGGCAATCTCAGCATTTACTGGCGCCCGGGCCGAGGATAAGCGGGGCGTCATGCTTTCCTCCCTTGTAGGACAATAAGCGCTGGGTCATTCCCGCCATGTTTACGCTATAATCCCGCCCTTTAGCTGTCTCTCGCCGCTTGCGAGGGCACATTAATTTTTGAGGCGCTTGTCGCCTGCATGCAGACTAAAGAGGCTAGACCCCTGTGGCATTGACGATTCTTGGCCTGTCCGGCGCCCTTAGCCATGATCCTTCCGCAGCCTTGTACATCGACGGCAAGCTGGTCGCGGCGGCTGAAGAAGAGCGCTTTGTGCGCGATAAACATGCAAAGAACCGCATGCCCTACGAGTCGGCGAAGTTCTGCCTGGAACAGGCGGGCATCAAGCCATCCGACGTAGATGTGGTGGCGATTCCATTCGCACCGATCAGTATTTTCGGCAAGGCTCGCTGGCAGTACGCCAAGCGTTACTGGTACGCCCCGGACCGCGCGCTTGACGCGATCCTGATGGGCAACCGTCGCTACAAGCGTTATCGCAACAAGATTGTCTGGTGCCTCGAGCAACTGGGCTTCGATCCGAAGAAAATCAAGATCGAGCCGGTCGAGCACCATCTGGCCCACGCCTCCAGTGCTTACCACTGCTCCGGTTTCAAGGAGAAAACCGCGATCCTGGGGATCGACGGCAAGGGTGAGTACGCCACGACCTTCTTCGGTTACGGCGAGAACGGCAAGATCCACAAGATCAAGGAATTCTTCGATCCGGACTCCCTCGGTGGCCTGTATGGCGCGATCACCGAGTTCCTCGGTTTCGATATGCTCGACGGCGAGTTCAAGGTCATGGGCATGGCGCCGTACGGCGACGCCAGCAAATACGATTTCTCGCGCCTGGCTTCGTTCGAAAACGGCGAGCTGGTGATCAACACCGACTACGCCAACGTCATCGGCCTGCGTCGCTACAAAGAGAAGGGCAAAGGCTACTACTTCTCGCCGAAGCTGATCGAGTGGCTGGGACCGAAGCGCGAAGGCGACATCGCCGACGAGCCGTACATCCACTATGCCGCGAGCATTCAAGCGCTGTTCGAAAAAATCGCGCTGCAGATGATCGACTACTACCTGGGCGACGTGCTCAAGGAAACCGGCAAGCTGGCCTACGCCGGTGGCTGTGCGTTGAACGTCAAGCTCAACCAGAAAATCATCGCTCGCGATGACGTCAAAGAGCTGTTCGTACAGCCTGCATCCGGTGATGCCGGTACGGCGGTCGGTGCGGCGGCTTATGTGTCTAACGCCCGTGGCGTGCCGGTCGAGAAGATGGAACACGTCTACCTCGGCCCGTCGTACACCAACGAAGACGTGCTCGCTGCCTGTGCCCGTCACCCGAGCAAACCGGTCTGGCGCAAGCTCGCCAACATGCCGGAAAACATCGCCAAAATCATGGTCGACGGCAACCCGGTGGCCTGGTTCCAGGGGCGCATGGAGTTCGGTCCGCGTGCCTTGGGCGGTCGTTCGATCATCGGTTGCCCGAGCGCCGTTGGCGTGGCTGACCGTATCAACCACCAGATCAAGTTCCGCGAGCGCTGGAGGCCTTTCTGCCCGTCGATGCTCGACACCGTGGCCCCGCAGATGATCAAGATCGATCACCCGGCGCCGTTCATGACCTTCACCTTTGAAGTGGCTGAAGAGTGGAAGACCCGCGTGCCGGAAGTCGTCCACGAAGACGGTACGTCCCGGGCCCAGGTGCTCAAGCGCGAGTACAACCCGCGCTACTACGACATGATGAAAGCGCTGGAAGTGCTGACCGGCAACGGCGTGTCGCTGAACACCTCGCTCAACCGTCGTGGCGAGCCGATGATCTGCTCGCCGACCGATGCCCTGAACATGTTCTTCGGCTCTGACCTACAGTATCTGATCATGGAAGACATCCTGGTGGTTAAAGAGGGCGCTGACGCATATGACTCGCTCGGCTGAACGCCATGTGTTGCAGTTCTGTCACGGCTATGACGGCCCGTTTCTGGACTGCGCTCGGCAGTACGCCAGCCTGTTCGCGGGGACCGGCTATCGAGTGACCACGGTCTTTCTGACCGGGGCCGCCGACAGTGAAGTCGCTGCGGGCTGCGCTTCCGATGAAGTGCTGTTCATGGAATACAGCTCCAAGGCCATTCGTGGCCTGAAGCTGGGCGCCATCGGCGATCTGCGCAAGATCGCCGCTTCGCGCAATTTCAGTTTCTGCATTGCCCACCGCTTCAAGCCGATCTACATCGCGCTGCTTGGGACTTCGCTGCCGGTCATCGGTGTGCATCACGGGTATGGCGATTACAAGCGCGGCACTCGCAAGCTGTTCGCTCATATCTTCCGCAAGCGCCTCAGCCTGCTCGGAATCTCCGACTCGGTGCGTGACGACATGCGCAGCTGCCTGCCGAAATGGCCGGCCGGGCGAATTCAGACGCTCTATAACCGGATCGATGTCCCGGCGTTACAGACCAGCCAGGTGTCGGTTCGCGAGGCTCGGGAAACCCTGGGCCTGGCGGCGGATGCCTGGATTGTCGGTAACGTCGGACGACTGCATCCGGACAAGGACCAGAACACGCTGCTGCATGGTTTTGCCTTGGCATTACCGCAGTTGCCGGCCAACAGCCAACTGGTGATTCTCGGTAAAGGTCGACTGGAACAGGACCTCAAGGAACTGGCCCGGGAACTGGGTATAGGCGATCGGGTGCTGTTTCTCGGTCAAGTACCGGATGCTCGTCGCTACTTCCGTGCCTTCGATGTGTTCGCCCTGAGCTCCGATCACGAACCGTTCGGCATGGTGCTGCTCGAAGCCATGGCCGCGGGCGTGCCGTTGATCGCGACCGCGTGCGGTGGCGCGAGGAAGTCGTTGAAGGGGTCGGCATCCTGTTCCCGTTGGGCGATGCCGAGCGCCTGGCTCAAGGGCTGCACCATCTGGCCGCGATGGACGAGCAGCAGCGTCACCAGTGTGCCGAGTTGATGCTCGACCGCTTGCGTGAGCGATTCTCCGACCGCGCCGTGCGCGAGGCTTTCTGGCATATGCCACACGTCACAGAACTGGCACCGAGGGGCTGATGCTCAACCGATTTCAAGGCTGGCGCGAACGTGGCTGGACGGTGATCGACGCCCCGACTTATGCACAGGCGTGGCAGCGTTTTGGCGGTAGCGTCGCGACGCATCCCATGGTGGTTGAGCGCCTGGCGCAGTTGGCCGAGATCCCTGTGCGCTACCTGGCCTGGGAGCAAAACGGTGAAGTGAAAGCCGCCATCCCGACCTGGGGGCGCGACCTGGCGCTGTCCAAAGACGTGCTCAAGCGCTGTGGCAAAAAAGGCTTGTTCGACCTCGGCAATGCCGAGGTGATCCTGCCGGCGGCCGCCGATGCACACGCACCGCTGCGCCATCGCGGGCGTTATCTGTCGGCCCTCAACGAAGGCCGTTTCAGCGATATCAAGCTACAGGCCGAACAACTGGCCATGGCGCGCACGCCCGAAGAACTGTCGAAAAAATTCCGCTACAACCAGCGCCGTGAATTGCGCCTGCTGGAAGAAGCCGGTGGCGTTGTGCGTCCTGTCTCCGAATTTTCCAGTGCCGAGCTGGCCGCGATTTATTGCGACCTTTTCCAGCGCCGCTGGGGCTTCCCGGCCACGGGTGCAGAGCGCATGGGCGAGGTGGTCGAGCTGCTGCGCGACTTGCTGATCGGCTCGGTGATTTTCCTCAACGATGCACCGATAGCGATTCAACTGGTGTACCGCGTCGAAGCGCCGGAATGGATCAGCGTCGAGTACATCAACGGTGGCGTCGATCCCGAAACCCGCGAGTTCAGCCCTGGCAGTGTACTGAGTTTCCTCAACACGCAAAGTGCCTGGGAACACGCTCGCGCCCTCGACAAGCCTTTGCGGTTTTCCTTCGGCCGCGCCGACCGGGAATACAAGGACCGCTGGTGCAATCCTGTGCCGGTTTTTACCGTGTGAGTGAACCCATGAGCCGCAAACAGCAACTGCTCAAGCGCCATCGGCGCAACAAACGCATCAGCCTGTTGATTGCGCTGGTGCTGTTGATTGCCCTTGGCGTGCTGGTGGCCTGGTGGCTGCCGTTGGTGCTTGCCGTGCTGGGCTGGATTGCCCATGAGGCCTGGTTCGCCGACCACCTGTTTTATTCCCCCCAAGACGATTACCACTACAGCTTCCCGGCCTACACCCCGCAACCCAAGGTGCACCTGGACGGTGAGCGTTTGCGGCTGGATGACGGCGTAATGCTCGTCGACGACGCCACACTGGTGTTGGCGCTGCGAGTAAAAAGCAGCTGGCTGGGACGCTTTTTCGATCCAGTGGTGGCGTTGTCGGGTGGCGATAACCCGGACTGCCAAACCTTCGAGCGTGGCGTTAACGGCCTGCGCTACCTGAACCTCAGTGGTCAGGCGCAAGTACTGTCGCGCGGCGAGTTGCGTCTGCGTGGGCGCTTCTGCCGCCTGCTCGGCGAGCCGGTGCTGTGGGCGTTGGAGCAACCCGACTTCCGTCGTCAACGGGTGATGGTGATTGCGCCACACGCCGACGATGCCGAACTGGCCGCCTACGGTTTGTACAGCCAGGCCGATGAAGCCTGGATCGTCACCCTGACCGCCGGTGAAATCGAAGCCGAGCATTATCAACAGATCGGTCTGAACAAGGTCGAGGCCGCGCGCCTCAAGGGACGTTTGCGGGCTTGGGACAGCATCGCGGTGCCGCGCTGGGCTGGCGTGCCGCAAGCGCATTGCGTGCAGCTGGGTTATTTCTGTCTGCAACTGGCGGCGATGCAGGCCACGCCGACGCAACCGATCGCGTCGCGGGAAGCGGACCTGAGCGACACGCGGCTGTTTCGCCAGTTGAACCCGTTTGCCCTGCCGGGCGATACCGACGGAGCGCCGACCTGGAATAACTTGCTGGCCGACCTGCGTGAATTATTACTGCGAGCACGTCCCGAAGTGATCGTGCTACCGCACCCGACCCTCGATCCGCACCCCGATCATATCTGTGCGCAACAAGCGGTCCTCGAAGCCTTGAAAGGCCTGGAATGGCAGCCGACCACACTGCTTGGTTATGCCAACCATCTGCACGACAACGACCGCTGGCCAATGGGCGACGCCGGTCATGGTGTCGCGTTGCCGCCAGCCTTTGACCCGGCCATGCCGATGCAGCCTTGCTGCCTGCCATTGTCGTTGGAGCTTCAGCGCGATAAAGCCATGGCGTTGGGCATGATGCATGACCTGCAACCGCCGATGCCGTTCAAGCGTCGTCTGCGCCGATTGATCCAGCGGCTGTTGGCCAGGCGCAAACCGCCGGCCTACGGCGAGAACGAATTCTTTCGCAAGGCGGTTCGACGTCACGAGCTCTTGTGGATACTCAAGCACACACCAATAAACGCTTCGCAGCGGGGAGAGTTATGAGCCAGCGGCTAAAGGTTCTGCAATTGCAGCCTGACTACAACGTCAAAGCCCATGATTTTGCCGACCTCGCGGAGCAGATCGTCAAGGCCTTGCCGAACGAGCGCTACGAAGTAACGGCGGCGTTCCTGCGCGGCAAACCCGGGCCGGGTGAGGCGATAAGCCGGGCCGACCGTTCGGTGTATTTCGAGTTTTCCGACAAATCCCTCAAGGGCATGCGCCTGCGGGCGATGTGGACGCTGTACAAGTTTTGCCGTGCGGAAAAGTTCGACGTGGTGATCTGTAACCGCTTCAAGCCCGTGAACATGATGCTGACGCTTAACCGCTGGTTGAAAGTACCGCTGTGCATCGGCATTTCCCACGGTTTCGGCGAGTACGACCGGTTTTACCGGCGCCGCCAGACCCAGCGCCTGATCGATCGTCACTGGCGTTTTGTCGGTGTGTCCCCAGCGGTCAAGCAGTACCTGCTGGACTGCGATTGCGGTTTCACCGACCAGAACACCTACGCGATCACCAATGCCATCGACATCGAGCAGGCCGAAGGTTTGCAGCACAGCCGCGAGCGCGCCCGCGAAATGCTGGGCATCGATCCGTCGGTGCGCCTGATTGGCGCATTGGGGCGTCTGGTGCCGGTAAAGGGCCACACCTATCTGTTGCAGGCGTTTGCCGCGCTCAAGGACAAATACCCGAACACTCAATTGGCGATCATCGGTGCCGGTCGTGAAGAGTCGCGCCTGAAGGCCGAGATCGAACGCCTGGGCCTGTCCGGGCGCGCGCACCTGCTGGGTTTCAAGGAAATCGCCTTGCAGTACATCCGCGCTTTCGACATCTGGACCATGCCATCCCTGGCGGAAGGCCTTGGGTTGGCGCTGCTCGAAGGCATGAGCGGGCATCTGCCGGTGATCGCCTCCAACGTGCCGGCCATGCTGCCGCTGATTGAAGGGGCAGGCGGGCTGGCGATTACGCCCAAGGATGTGCCGAGCCTGGTCGCGGCGCTGGATACCTACCTCGGGTTGTCGGATGACGAGCTCAAGGCCAAGGGCGAGCAGGCCTACCGTTATCTGCAGGAACAACATGACATCGAGGTGTTCCGCCAGGAGTACCTGAACCTGATCGACTCCGGTTTGGATCAAGCCCGCAAGGAGCAGCCATGAGTACCACGCAACCTCTCGTCACGGTCATCATCGCGTCGTACAACCACGGTCCCTATATTGAGCAAAGCATTCTCAGCGTCCTCAATCAGACCTACAAAAACATCGAACTGCTGGTGGTTGACGACGGCTCCAAAGACGACAGCGTCGAACGCATCAGTGCGCTGCAGGCGCAATATGGATTCGATTTTCGGGTTCAACAGAATCAGGGCCTGACGAACACGCTCAACGCTGCCATCGCGCGCTCAAACGGCAGTTTGATCGCGCCATTCGGCTCCGACGACATCATGCTGCCGGAACGCATCGCTATTCAGGTTGAGTACATGGATGGCAAGCCCGAGGTGGGTATCTGCGCCGGCAACATCGAGCTGATCGACGCCGACGGCAATCTGTACCCGGAGAAGCGTCAGCGACGTGATGTGCCGTTTCGCCGTCTGGACTTCGATGACATGTTCCTGGAACGTAAACCTTATCCACCGGCCCCGACCCTGATGATCCGTCGGGAAGCGCTGGACAAGGTCGGCGGGTTCGATCCGAACATTCGCCTGGAAGACCTGCTGATCGAACTGAAGGTGACCCACGCCGGGTACTTTATCGACGGCCTGAATGTGTTGATGGCGCGCTATCGCAAGCACCCCACCAACTCCTATAAAAATCACCGCTTCATGATCGATAACATCCTGCGTTCCTATGCGCTGTTCAGCGATCATCCGCTGTACGACGAGGTTCGCTACAAGTTTCTCAGCTCGATGTTTCTCAAGACCGCCAACCGCGATCGCAAGCTGGCCCGCGAACTGCTGGCGCAGATCCCGTTGAAGGCCTGGAACAAGAAAACCTGGCGTGGTCTGGGGCGGCTGTACTTTTCACCGCTGGAAAAAGACTGACCCCGCATTGATGCACACGTTGCAGCTGGCTTCGCCAGCTGCAACAAGAATGTGCGTTGCTTCAGCGAGCGACTTTCTCTGCCAGAGCCTTGTCGGCTTTTTTGCGTTGACGCAGCCACTGCAACACTTTCCTGCCGGCCATGATGCCCGGCTTCTCGATGTACAGGAACGTCAGGCTGCTGATGATGATCAACAGGCAGCTGCAGACAGCCAGCAGCGGCAGGAAGGTCCAGATATCGCGAGCGTCCAGATCAAGCGCCATCGGCAGGCGCTGGATCAACACCCACAGTACGAAGCCGTGCAGCAAATAGGTGCTGTAGCTGATTTCACCGAGCCAGCGAATGCTGCGTGGTTTCAGCGCGCCGAACAGGGTGTTGCCGGACGCCACAATCACGAAAAACAATGACATGAGCAGTATTGGCCTCACGCTGAAGGCACGGTTGAATGCCGTGAAGGCAATCGCCAATGCCAGCAGCGCGATAATCCCCGCCATTCGCGTCTGACTCCAGGCCACCAGTTGCGGCCTGCGAATCCAGTACGCAGCGCCGATACCGCCGAGAAAACTCGCCATAAAGTGTTTCTTCAGCGAGTGCTCCAGGCCAATCACTTTGTACAGGGCGACAATGCCGATCAGGCACAACACCACTTGCAACCAACTGCCCCGGTAGATAAACACCATGCCGGCAAGGGGCAGTGCCATATAGAAAAACACCTCGTAGCCCAGGGTCCAGGTGACATTGGAGATCAGCATGCCGGTTTGGTGGTATTGGTTGACGTCCGGGCGGTCGAAGGTCAGCCAGGCCAGGATCTGGCCGAAAAAGCGCATGCCGGAGTCCTTGAGCTCCCAGTTCTGCAGGTAGAACACCGTGATAAACACGATCAGCATCAGCGGCAAGTACAGCGGGTAGAGGCGAAAAAACCGCGATATGGCGAAGGCCAGCCAGTCGTGCTGGCGTCCCTGGGTGAGCAATCGGTTCCAGAACAGGAAGCCGGTGATCATGAAAAACAGCGCGACACTGCCCTGTCCGAGCTGTGAGTAGAGATTGCTGGGCGGAAAATCAATCACGCCCGTGCGCAGGAAGATCAAGGTAATGATCGAGTGGTGCACGAACACGCCGAACGCCAGATAACCGCGCAGCCCATCAATGCTGGCATAGCGGCTTTCACCGGAATGTTCGATGTGTCGGGCGATTTTCGGCACTGCGCGCAACAACAGGGCCGAAGTCGCAATGGCGAGCAGATAAGCTGCCAGCGCAATGAGTGGGTTGGTTTCAGTCATCAATGAGCCCGGGCCGGGGTGCTCCCGGCCAGCACTTGCCGGTGCAGATTCTCGACAGCGGACTTGGGTGCCGTCATGGCGTAGCCCTGAAGCAGCGCCTCGAAGTGTTCTTCGAACAACCAGCGCCGGTCCACCGTGTAGCGCTGCATATGGCGCAGATTGCGCTGACGCAGCGCCAGGCTCAAGGAAGAAGGGTAAATGCGCAGGTCGGCCACATCGATCAAACCAAACTCTCCATCCTCGAGCACCAGCACATTGCCCAAGTGCAGTGAGCGGAAATAAACGCCTTGTTCATGCAGTTGGGCCATGAACTTGCCGAAACGCTCCACCAGCGCTTGACGCACCGCCGGCGCGGTAATGCCTTGCAGGACCTGGCGCAGCGTATTGCCGGGCAGCGGCGAATAGTGCACGGCACTGCTGCCGTCCGCGAGGCGATAAAGGGCAAGAATAGGCGGGGTAGGGATCCCCAGGTTGCGCAATTGCTCGCTGTTGACGGCAAAGCGTTCGGAGTAGGGGTTGAAACTGCCCGAGGTGTACCAGCGGCGGCCACGAAACAGCTTGAGGAAGCTGCCATCGAGCAGGCGCAGGACTTTAGGGCCCAGGCCATCTTCTTCGATCACCTGCGCATTGGCAGTCAGTTGTTGCTGGGCGATCGGCGTCAGTGTCTTGACGGGCATCGTCAGCAAGCGTCTGGCGCGCTGGTTGATGCTGAGCGCGACGATCAAAGCCAGCGGGATCCACAGCAGGAACCAATGCTCCTTGGGCCGGGAGATGATGCCGCCGCCCTCGGTCAGGCCTGCGCCGATACCGAATATCAGCCAGGTCGAGGCCATGATAAACAGCGGTTGCAGACGATTGCGCCAACTGCTGAACAGTCCCCATAGCTGGGCAAACAACCAAGGCAGCAAACCCAGAATGCCGACGTAATAGAGCACGCCGAGGACAAAACTGTGGGGCTCCTGATAGTTGACGCCAATGCCAGGGTCGATGGCCAGATTGGCGTTATAACCATGACCGATCCAGGGGTGGTCGGCAATTTTCTGCAAGGCCAGTTGCCAGATTTCGAGGCGGTAAGAGTCGCCTCGTAGAATGATCATTCGCGCAAACAGCCCATAAACCGTAGCGCCGCCGGCAACCAACGCACCTAGCAATACGACGGAGCGACGGTTCCAGCAAATGAAGCCCAGCCAGAGTGCTGCCATCGTCAGTGCAACCAGCGGTGTCCTGGAGCCCGTGGCGATCACGGCGGCGAACATGATTGCCAGCGCCGGGAAGCTCAGCCAGAGCATCCGGCGGCGCTTGCAGATCATGCTCATGCTCATCCAGTAGGCTGCGTAAAAACCGTACATGTGAGAGCTCAGCAGCGGATTGTCGAACGCGCCACCACCGATCAATCGCAGGCCGGGCTGGTACACGCGGGCGAACAGGAACAGATCGTGGGTGGTACCGATCAGTCCGACTATTGCCGCGGTGAATAGCAAAGGCTGGATGATTTCGCTGCGATAGCGCACCAGAAAATAGCAACCGACAAACAACAACAAGGTATGCAGCGGTGGTTTGAACTGGCCGACGAAGCCCCCCTTGTCCGGTCCCCAGCACAAACTCAATAGCGCCCAGGCCGCGAACACCAACACGGCGACGAACACCGGTTCACGAATCATTTCCTTGAGTTCCCGGGGACGCAGGCACAGGGCGATCAGCGCTGGAATGCTGAACAAGCCATAAAAAAGCTTGTGGTGCAAACTTCGGCCCGGCAGGAAGAACAGGGCACACAGGAGCAAGAGATAGCCGAGTGGAAGAATCCAGAGGCAAATGAAATCGAAAACTCGATTTGACGCACTATTGAAACCGCTGAGTTGCATGCTGAGAGATTCAATCCTGAAGTTGATCGGCCATTTCGGGGTGATGGCTATTTGATGCTTGATTCGACGTCTAACAATAACAGCCTTTATGCGATTGCCAGAACCCTGAAGAAGCTGTGCTAAAGTCAGCGTCCTTTTTATCGACAAACGCGTGATATGACCGACTCCAGTCTCTCCGCAAGCCCATCGAGCTTGAAAATCTACTTCCGCCTGCTTGGCTATGTCCGGCCGTACATCAGTCTGTTTCTGATCAGCATCGTCGGCTTTCTGATTTTCGCTTCGACCCAGCCAATGCTCGGCTATATCCTCAAGTACTTTGTCGATGGCCTGTCCAATCCTGAGGCCGCGCTCTTCCCGACGGTGCCTTACCTGCGCGACCTGCAACTGCTGCAGGCGGTGCCGCTGCTGATCATCCTGATCGCCGCGTGGCAAGGGCTGGGATCTTATCTGGGCAACTACTTTCTAGCCAAAGTTTCTCTGGGTCTAGTCCATGATCTGCGAGTACAGCTGTTCAATAACCTGTTGGTTCTGCCCAACCGGTATTTCGACAAGCATAACTCGGGTCATCTGATTTCGCGTATTACCTTCAACGTGACGATGGTCACCGGGGCGGCCACAGATGCGATCAAGGTCGTAATCCGTGAGGGCATGACGGTGATCTTCCTGTTTGCCTCGCTGCTGTTCATGAACTGGCGCCTGACGCTGGTCATGGTCGCCATCCTGCCGTTGATCGCCGTCATGGTGCGCACCGCGAGCAAGAAATTCCGCAAGCAAAGCAAGAAAATCCAGTTGGCCATGGGTGACGTGACGCACGTGGCGTCGGAAACCATTCAGGGCTATCGCGTGGTGCGCAGCTTCGGTGGCGAAGTCTACGAAGAAAAACGCTTTTTCGACGCCAGCCAGGGCAATACCGACAAGCAACTGCGCATGACCCGCACCGGTGCCATCTACACGCCGCTGCTGCAATTGGTGATTTACACCGCCATGGCGGTGCTGATGTTCCTGGTGCTGTACCTGCGTGGCGATGCTTCGGCTGGTGACATGGTTGCCTACATCACCCTGGCCGGCCTGTTGCCCAAGCCGATCCGCCAGCTGTCCGAAGTCAGCTCGACCATCCAGAAAGGCGTGGCCGGTGCCGAGAGCATTTTCGAACAACTGGACGTTGCGCCTGAAGTCGATACCGGCACCGTCGAACGCGATGCTGTCACCGGTCGTCTGGACGTACGTAACCTGAGCTTCACCTACCCGGACACCGATCGCCAGGTGCTCAATGACATCACGTTCTCGGTCGAACCGGGGCAAATGGTGGCACTGGTCGGACGCTCAGGCAGTGGCAAGTCGACCCTGGCCAACCTGATTCCGCGCTTCTATCACCACGACAAGGGCGAGATCCTGATCGACGGTGTTGAAGTGGAGCAGTACAAGCTGCTGAACCTGCGCAAGCACATCGCCCAGGTGACCCAGCATGTGACGTTGTTCAGCGACACCGTGGCCAACAACATTGCCTATGGCGATCTCGCCGGCGCGCCGCGTGAAGACATCGAGAAAGCGGCGCGAGACGCTTACGCCATGGATTTCATCGCGCAATTACCCGAAGGCCTGGACACCCAGGTCGGCGAGAACGGCGTGCTGCTGTCCGGCGGTCAGCGTCAGCGTCTGGCGATTGCGCGAGCCCTGTTGAAGAACGCGCCGTTGCTGATTCTCGACGAGGCCACCTCGGCGCTCGACACTGAATCCGAGCGCCACATTCAGGCGGCACTCGATCAAGTGATGAAAGGCCGGACCACGCTGGTGATCGCTCACCGACTGTCGACCATCGAAAAGGCTGACCTGATTCTGGTTATGGATCAGGGCCGGATCGTCGAGCGCGGTACCCATGCCGAGCTGCTGGCGCACAACGGATACTACGCCCGCCTGAACGCCATGGGCCTCGATGCCCCGGCTGAAGACATCGCCTGATCTTCGCTCGCCGGGCGCGCAATGCGCCCGGCGATTTGTATCCAGACCTTTACCCTTCTTGACCAAACCTGCATAAATCTGTGCGACTCGCTTGTTAAGGTTCCTGAACGACCTTTGACTTCAATCGATGGGGCCATCCCCATCGCGCGGGTACTGCCATGCTGCAACGTTATCTCTGGAAGCTGTTACCCAAGTCGCAGCGGGCATTTTTGCTGGGACGCCTGTCGGTGGTAGACCGCCAGGTGGTGAACAAATCGATGTCGGCCAATGTGCGTTTTCCCCAAGCCTTCGAGCAGCTTTCCTGTCTGTACATTCATGTCCCCAAATGTGCCGGGAGCAGCATCTGCGCAGCGATGTTCGACAATTGGAGCCCCGGTCACTTGCCGTTGTACTGGTACGAGCAGCAGTTTTCCGAGCAGTTTGCGGCCAGTTTCAAATTCGCCTTTGTGCGTGATCCTCTGGAAAGGGCTTATTCGGCCTACGCATTTCTGCGGGGCAACGAGTTGGGCCGGCGCGATCATGCGGCGCAAAAACTGGTCAGCCACTACCGCGACTTCGACGATTTCGTCGGTCGCTGGCTGCACCCGGAAACGATCCAGCGGCAATTGCATTTCGCCGCGCAAACGGATTTTCTCACCGACTCCCTGGGGCATCTGGCGTTGGACTTCATTGGGTATCAGGAGCATCTGGAACGGGACTTTCAACTGGTCTGCGAGCAGTTGGGGTGTTCGCTGGTGCTGCCTCACGTCAACAGCTCCCGGCAACGACAGCCGATGCGCGCCCGTGATTTCTGCTCGGCGCGTACCCGTCGGTTGGTACGCCGGGCGTACCAGCGCGACTACGAGATGCTCGGCTATGAATAAAGCGCAGTTGATGTCAGTTGCCGATGTCAGGCCTTACTCGCTGGCGCTGTCGAACGAGGCGCGTGCCTCAATCAAATGCCAGCGGCCGCGTTGCTTGTGGTTGACCGGGTTGTCCGGGGCGGGCAAGTCGACGCTGGCCAATGCCCTTGAACTTCAGCTCAATCAGCGTGGGCTGCACACCTTTCTGCTGGATGGTGACAACCTGCGTGGCGGCTTGTGCCGTGATCTGGGGATGGGGGCTGACTGTCGCCGGGAAAATATCCGACGCATGGCCGAGGTGGCGCGATTGATGGTGGATGCGGGGCTGATAGTGATCGTTGCGGCGATCTCGCCTTTTCGTACCGAGCGCGAAACCGCCCGGCGTTTGTTCGCCGAAGGCGATTTCATTGAGGTGTATGTGAGCACGCCGTTCGCAGTGTGTGCGCAGCGCGACCCCAAAGGCTTGTATCAAGCGGCCCGGCAGGGGCGGGTCAAGGACTTCACCGGCATCGACAGCCCGTACGAGGCGCCGCTGTCTGCCGAATGTGAGATCGACACCGACGAAACGGGGCTGGCCGACGCCTGCTGGCAGTTAGCGGCATTTCTGCTCAATAAATGAACAGTTTTACCCGGCAAATCATCCCGTTGCAGCCGTCACGCAAGCCAGCGCCAACCCTGTGGTAATATCGCGCCCCTGTTCATTTTGTATGTGGGTTGCTCCATGAAGTTGTCCATGCCGCGATTCGATCAAGCCCCTGTCTTGGTGGTCGGCGATGTCATGCTCGACCGTTACTGGCATGGTGGTACCTCACGGATTTCCCCTGAGGCGCCGGTGCCGGTGGTCAAGGTCGAGCAAATCGAGGACCGCCCGGGCGGTGCCGCCAACGTTGCGTTGAACATTGCCGCGCTCGGTGCTCCTGCCTCGCTGGTCGGTGTGACCGGCGACGACGAAGCGGCCGACAGCCTGGCCAATAGCCTCCAGGGCGCAGGCGTCCGGGCTATTTTCCAGCGCATTGCGCACCAGCCGACCATCGTCAAGCTGCGGGTCATGAGTCGTCACCAGCAATTGCTGCGTATCGACTTCGAAGAACCCTTCGCCACCGACGCGTTGGCGCTTGGCGAGCAAGTCGATGAACTGCTCGAAGGCATCAAGGTGCTGGTGCTGTCCGACTACGGCAAAGGCGCCCTGAAAAACCATCAGGTGCTGATCCAGGCCGCCCGTGCCCGTGGCATTCCAGTGCTGGCGGATCCCAAGGGCAAGGATTTCTCGATCTACCGTGGCGCGAGCCTGATCACCCCGAACCTCAGCGAGTTCGAAACCATCGTCGGTGGCTGCGCCGATGAGCACGAACTGGTGAGCAAAGGCGCGCAGCTGATGCACGACCTCGACCTCGGCGCCTTGCTGGTGACCCGTGGCGAACACGGCATGACCTTGCTGCGTCCGGATCATCCGGCGCTGCACCTGCCGGCCCGTGCCCGTGAAGTGTTCGACGTGACCGGTGCCGGCGATACCGTGATTTCTACCCTGGCAGCGGCGATTGCCGCGGGTGAAGAATTGCCCCATGCGGTGGCCCTGGCCAACCTGGCAGCGGGCATTGTGGTCGGCAAACTCGGTACCGCAGCCATCAGCGCCCCGGAACTGCGCCGCGCCATCCAGCGCGAAGAGGGTTCCGAGCGCGGTGTGTTGGGCCTTGAGCAACTCTTGCTGGCCGTCGCCGATGCGCGTGCGCACAAAGAGAAGATTGTCTTCACCAATGGCTGCTTCGACATTCTGCATGCCGGCCACGTGACCTACCTCGAGCAGGCACGGGCCCAGGGCGATCGATTGATCGTTGCGGTCAATGACGATGCTTCGGTCAGCCGCCTGAAAGGGCCGGGTCGTCCGATCAACAGCGTCGACCGTCGCATGGCCGTACTGGCCGGTTTGGGCGCAGTGGATTGGGTGATCAGCTTCCCTGAAGGCACCCCGGAAAATCTGTTGCGCGAGGTCAAGCCGGACGTGTTGGTGAAGGGGGGTGATTACGGGATCGACCAAGTGGTCGGCGCAGACATCGTGACGGCTTATGGCGGGACGGTGAAAGTGCTGGGGCTGGTAGCGAACAGCTCTACAACGGCGATTGTCGATAAGATCCGTCAATCCGAGTGAGACGTTGATCATTCCCACGCTCTGCGTGGGAATGATCAACGGACGCAGAATGTGGGAACGATCAAGAGCTGACTTTTTTATGCGGCACGATTTTCTTCAGCAATTGCTTTGCCTTCCCGCGTAATCGCGCCAGACCCGAAACCTTCCCCGGCGGGCTCAGCCCCTGCTGGCGCACCCAATCTTTCCAGCGAATCCGCTCATCACGCACCACCCAGCCTTCCTGTTGGGCAAAACTCTCTGCCAGGAACAAGCCGCGCGTGCTCGCGGGGTAGAGCTGATCCTTCTTCAAGGTATACAGCTCGGCCATCGGCTGGCCGTCCTGCAAGGGCATCAGGTACAAATCCGGGCGCTTGCGGTCGAGGCGGGCCACCAGTTGATCGCCTTCCAGGCGCTCATCGACATGAAACAGGCTCAGGGATTTGGCTTCCTTGGGCACGTCCAGGCGCAGGTCATAGATCAGTTGCAACGACGCGGTGGGCAAATGCACGTAAGCCCGTGGCCGTTCGATCAGTTGCAAGTTGGCGCACCGCACCGGCCGCGCCGAACCGGACAACGGCGTCAGGCGAAACGGTAGCGCCTCGCGGTAGTGCAGGGCACTGGCATAGGGCGCAGGCAACCACGTGTCATTAAAACGCCCGCCGAGCCAGCCTTCCGGGGTTTCCAGCAGGCACTCTTCGGCAATTTCCTGAATCGCCGTGTGCAGCGGCAGGTTCAGTTCATGGGCCGGTACGTACCCGGAGATCAGCTTGAGCACCACGTCGCCACGGTCTTGCCGACGCTGGCGCACCAACACCCAGTAATCGCGATTCTGCCAATGCAGGGTCAGGCGCACCGAGACCCCGAGGTTGGCCAGTTCCAGCGCAAACCGCTCGGTGCTGGCTACCGTCACAGGACGGCGACGTTGCAGGGTCTGGGAAAAGTTGAGCGGCATCCCGACGCTCTGGTAGCTCAAGCCTTCGGGAGTCGCTTCGACGTACAACGGCAGGGTCTTGAAGTTGCTCGGGTTCTTTCTAATGAGCGTACGCGGCATGTCGGCTCCTGCTTAAGGCCGCGTGGGCGGCATCAGTTTCTACGGAGGACCTGGGCAACGGTCGCAACGTTGTGGGCGAGGTGCAGCGGATTAATGGTCCCGACAATAGCACTGGCCACACCCGGATGTTCAAACAACAACTCGAAGCTGGCGCGCACCGGGTCCACGCCTGGACTCAGGCACACATGACCGCTGGCGAGGGCTTTTTTGACCAGAATGGCTTTGCCGTGAGCAGCAGCATAGTCAATGACAGGCTTCTCGTTCTGATCGTTCAGATTGTAGGTGACCATGGCGCAATCACCTTGCTCCAGAGCCTTCAAACCACCTTCGACGGTTTTGCCGGAAAAACCGAAACCGCGAATCTTGCCTTCGGCCTTGAGCGTGGCGAGGGTCGCGTAGACCTCGCTGTCATTGAGGATCGCCATATCGTTGCCGTCGGAGTGCACCAGCACCAGGTCGATAAAATCCGTTTCCAGACGTTGCAGGCTGCGCTCCACTGAAAGACGGGTGTGGGCGGCACTGAAATCGTGGCTCGACTGGCCATTGGAAAACTCTTCGCCGACCTTGCTGACAATCACCCAGTCCTGACGCTGGCCGCGCAATAGCGGGCCGAGGCGTTCTTCGCTGCGGCCATAGGCCGGGGCGGTGTCGATCAGGTTGATGCCCATGTCGCGGGCGAGTTTGAGCAACCGGCGTGCATCATCGTCGTCGGGAATCTGAAAACCATTGGGATATTTCACGCCCTGGTCACGGCCGAGTTTGACCGTGCCCAGGCCCAGCGGCGACACCAGCAGGCCGGTGCTGCCCAATGGGCGGTGCAGATCGTGCAGGGTTGGTTGGCTCATGGCAGCAGTTGCTCCCAGGCCGGCACGCCCATTGGCGGTTTCGGTAGTTCCGGCAGAGGCTCTGGATGGCTCGGCTGGATGCCGTCACGCGTCAGGCTGGCGATGACCCGGTCGGCGAAGTCCGGTGCCAGCGCCAGTTTGGTCGGCCAGCCCACCAGCAGGCGACCTTGTTCGGCGAGGAAGGCGTTGTCGGGACGGGTGAGCCCCGATTGCAACGGCTCGGCGCGGTCCACGCGCAAGGTGGCCCATTGCGCGGTGCTCAGGTCGATCCATGGCAGCAACTGCCCGAGCTCTTGCTGGGCCGTGGCGATTTGCTCGGCAGGTTCGCGGGCAACGCCTTCAGCCTCGGCAATGTCGCCCCCCATGTACCAGACCCACTGACCGTCGGCGGCCGGGTGAGTGGTCACGGTCAGGCGCGGTTTGGTGCCGCCGCCCAGGCAATGGGCGTAAAGCGGTTTGAGGCCCGGGCCTTTGGCGATGATCATATGCAACGGCCGACGCTGCATGGCGGGCTGGCTCAACCCCAGCGCTTCGAGCAATGCCGCGGTGCCAGCACCGGCGCTGAGGACGATGCGCTGGGCACGAATCTCGCGCTCATCGACCTTCAGGCCGACCAGCACGTTGCCTTCCAGCAGCGGCTCGATCTTCTGCGCGGCGAGCAGGCCATCACCGGCCAGAACGGCCAGGCGCTGGATCAGGCTTGGCACGTCGACCACCAATTCCGCCAGGCGATAAACCTTGCCCTTGAAGCGTTTGTCTTGCAGGGCCGGCGGCAGTTGCTCGCCCTTGACCTGATCGACACGGCCGCGCACGGCCTTGCTCGCGAAGAAACTGGTGAGGTTGCCGGCGAGCGTGCCGGGGGACCAGAGATAGTGCGCTTCGGACAACAGGCGTACGCCGGACAGGTCCAGTTCGCCATCGCCCGCCAGCGCTTCACGCCAGCGGCGCGGCATGTCGGCAATCGCTTCCGATGCCCCGGTCAGGGCGCCGTGCAACGCGTACTTGGCGCCGCCGTGGATGATGCCCTGGGATTTCACACTCTGCCCGCCGCCGAGGCTGGCGCTTTCCACCAGCACGGTCGAAAAACCCTGGCGGCGCAGGCGCGCATTCAGCCAGAGGCCGGCGACACCAGCGCCGACAATTAGAACGTCGGTGGAAATAACGGATGGCATGCGGCGACCTCAGTGTTCAAGACGAGGGCGCAGTATACAGATTCATGCCAAGCGCTATGTAGCAGCTGCCGAAGGCTGCGTTCGAGCCGGGGTCGCGCTCGACCGAAGTCCTCGCCTTCGATCTGTCTGAGATGTCTATTGTCAGTTTTTACAACTGCTTCGCAGTCGGACGCAGCCTTCGGCAGCTGCTACAAAAAGCGGTGCATCAGTGCCCGGCAGTTTTTGAGAACAGTTGGATGACCACGACACCCAGTACGATCAACGCCATCCCCAGCATCGCCGGCACATCCAGCTTCTGCCCGTAGATAAACAGCGCCGCGACGCTGACCATCACGATTCCCATGCCGGCCCACACTGCGTAGGCAACTCCCACCGGAACGCTGCGCACTACCAGGGTCAGCATCCAGAAGGCAATGCCGTAACCGACGATCACCAGAACCAGCGGCAGCGGCGTGCTGAAACCTTTGACGGCTTTCATCGAAACAGTTGCGATCACTTCGGCGCAGATGGCGATGGCCAGATAGTAGTAAGCGGTCATGGGTGCATCCTCGTGTGAAGTGTTGCTTTCTGAGGTCGGCATTTTAGAGACTCTTCAGATGCGGTAAAGTCATTACCTATCTGCCAAAAAGATGGGTTGGCCTATGCAATGGAATCTTGAGCAACTGCGGTTGTTTGTCAGCGTAGCGGAGCATCGTTCGTTTTCTGCGGTGGCACGTGATCAGCGCAAGGCGCAGTCAGCGGTCAGCAGTTCGATTGCGCTGCTCGAAGAAGATCTGGGCGTGAGTCTGTTCGATCGCAGTAGCGGCCGTCAGCCGAAACTCACCGAGGCCGGTAATGCCTTGCTGGAAGAGGCGCGAGAAGTGCTGCGCCAGTGCGAGCGCCTCAACGGCCGCGCGCTGGCCATGATGCGCGGCCAGGAAGCTCGATTGCGTGTGGCTCAGGATGAAGCCATGCCCTATCAGCCGATCATCGAAAGCTTCGAAGCCCTGGCGGAAAAATTTCCCAGCCTCGAAGTGCAGCTGACCAGCGCCGCCCAGGGCGATGTCGCGCGCAAACTGGTGGAGCGCCGGGCTGATCTGGGGCTGCTGTTTTATCACGACCAGATTCCCGAGGCCCTTGAGCGGCGAGTGGTGGGCAGCGTCGAGATGCTCACGGTGTGCGGCGTCGGGCATCCACTGGCGAAGCAGGCTCACGTTGATTGTCAGGCGCTGGCGCAGCATCGGCAGTTGCTGATGTCGACCCAGTCCAGCGTTTACCCCGGCAGCGAGCCCGCCAGCCCGCAAGTCTGGCGGGCCGACAGTTTCTACGTGATGGCCGAATGGCTGGTGCGCGGCCTCGGTTGGGCCTGGTTGCCCCGGCACGTGGTGCAATACCCGGCGTACCAGGGCCTGATGGTCGAACTGGACAGCGAATGGACCCCGCCGGCGCTGGTGGTGGAGTTGGTGTGGCGTCGCGATGAACCGCCGGGCCCGGCGGCTCGTTGGCTGGCGGAACGTTTTGCCGTGCACTTGCAGGCGATCGGCGAGAAAAGCCGATAAACTCCGCCGCCATGAATAGAACTCTCTATACCGCGCTGTTTTATCTGGGGCTGCCACTGGTAGCGATTCGTCTGTGGCTGCGGGCGCGTAAGGCGCCGGCGTATGCCAAACGCATTGGCGAGCGGTTCTCCCTCGCACTGCCGGTAATGAAGCCGGGCGGTATCTGGGTGCACGCGGTGTCGGTGGGCGAAAGCATCGCGGCGGCGCCGATGATCCGCGCCTTGCTGCAACGTTATCCACAGCTGCCGATTACCGTGACCTGCATGACCCCGACCGGGTCCGAGCGCATCCAGGCGTTGTTCGCCAATGAACCGCGCATTCAGCACTGCTATCTGCCTTACGATTTGCCCTGCGCCGCTGCGCGTTTTCTCGACCGCGTCCGGCCAACGCTGGCGGTGATCATGGAAACCGAACTCTGGCCTAACCATATTCACCAATGCGCCAGGCGCGGGATTCCCGTGGCGCTGGCCAATGCGCGACTGTCCGAGCGCTCGGCCAAGGGTTATGGCCGCTTCCGCAAACTGACGCAGCCGATGCTCGCCGAGATGAGCCTGTTCGCGGTGCAGACCGAGGCTGAGGCCCAGCGCTTTCGTGACTTGGGAGCGCGTCCGGAAACCGTGGAAGTCACCGGCTCAATCAAGTTCGACCTGACCATCGACCCGCAATTGCTGCAACGCGCCGTCGAGCTGCGCACGCAATGGCAGACGCTTGAGCGGCCGGTGTGGATCGCCGCCAGTACCCATGAAGGTGAAGACGAAGTGGTCCTCGCGGCCCATCGTCAGTTACTGGCCAATCATCCCGATGCGTTGCTGATCCTGGTGCCGCGCCATCCGGAGCGTTTCAACACGGTGTTCGAGCTGTGTCAGCAGCAGGGTTTCGCCACGCTGCGTCGTTCCACAAGCGAGCCGGTGACCTCGGCCACGTCGGTGCTGGTGGGCGACACCATGGGCGAGTTGCTGTTTCTCTACGCCTTGGCAGATACCGCTTTCGTGGGGGGCAGCCTGGTGCCGAACGGTGGGCATAACCTGCTGGAACCGGCCGCGTTGGCCAAGCCGGTACTGAGTGGCCCGCACCTGTTCAACTTCCTCGAAATCGCCGCGCAGCTGCGCAGTGCCGGGGCGTTGCAGGAAGTGGAGGATGCCGAAGGTCTGGCGCTGGCGGTGCAGCGGCTGTTCGAATTGCCGCGCGATGCACAGCGGATGGCTGAGGCGGGGCTGAAGGTGATGCGCAGCAATCAGGGGGCGTTGCAGCGATTGCTGGATGGGCTGGGGCGGTTGATCAACCGACCGATCTGAGCCTGACATTTCTGAAGAGGGGGCAAGCCCCCTCATCAGAATAATGACGTATTACTCGCCGGGTCTTGCCTTGAGCTGGGCAGCCGCAGCCTTCGCCAGATCCGGCGGCAGGAAGTCCTTGTCCGGGTTGTAGTCGGCCTTGAGGTAGCGCTTCAGGTCTTCCAGATCCCCCGGGCTCAACGTGCCGGCCTGCTGCTTCAGGCGCAGGTTGTCGAGGATGTAGTCGTAGCGGGTGTTGTTGTAGTCGCGTACCGAGTTGTACAGCGAGCGCTGCGCATCCAGTACGTCGACGATGTTGCGTGTCCCTACCTGATAGCCGATTTCAGTCGCTTCCACCGCACTCTGGTTGGAGATGATCGACTGCTTGCGCGCCTGTACCTGATCCACATCGGTGTTGACCGCGCGGTGCAGGTTGCGGGTGCTTTCGACGATCTGCCGACGCAGCGCTTCGCGTTGCTGCTCGGTCTGATCCAGTTGCGCATACGATTGACGCACCTGGGAGGTGGTCAGGCCGCCGCTGTAGATCGGGATATTCAGTTGCAGGCCCACTGTCGTTTGCTCGACGTTGCCACTGTACGGTTGGCCAAAGGCGTTCGGGTTGCTGAAGCCCAGTGCGTCGTTATCACCTTTTTCGTATTTCGCCACCGCGTCGACCGTCGGCAAGTGACCGGACTTACGCTGCTTGAGGGTTTCTTCGGCGGCACTGACCGCGTAGTTGCTGGCCAGCAGATTCAGGTTCTGGCGGGCGGCCGTATCGACCCAGGCTTTAGCGTCGTTCGGCGCCGGCGGCAGGATCGGCAGGCTATGGACGACGCCCCAGATCGAGTTGTACTGACGGTTGGTCAGGGTGATCAGCGCTTCAAACGCGTCATCGACCTGGCGTTGCGCAACGATCCGGTTGGCGCGTGCGGTGTCGTAACTGGCTTGTGAGTTGAGCACGTCGGTCTTGTCCGACAGGCCGACGTCGAAACGCTCGTTGGACTGGTCGAGCTGGCGTTTGAATGCGGCTTCTTCAGCCTTGGTCGACGCCAGGTTGTCCTGGGTGCGCAGCACGTTGAAGTAGCTTTCAGCCGATTGCAGGATCAGGTTTTGCTCGGTGGCCGAGAGTTGCAGGGCCGCCTGTTCGTTGACGTCCTTGGCGGCCTGGAACTGGAACCAGCGATCAGCACGGAACAGCGGCTGCGCCAGGGTAGCCTGATACGAATTTGCGCTGCGATTGGCCGTCGATGAAGGCTGGTCGATCGCGGTGCGCACGCTGGCGACTTCGGCCCCCCCTGACAGATTGGGCAGCAGGCCGGCGCGAGCCTGAGGCACGACTTCTTTCTGCGCGCCATATTGCGCGATGGCCGCCGCGAGGTCGGCGTTGTTGGCCTTTGCTTCCTGGTAAACGCTGACCAGGTCGTTCTTGGTCGATAAGGGCGCTTCTGCTGCCCAGCCCGTTCCATAAGACGCACAAGACACGGCAAGGGCCAGTGAAAGTTTGCGCAGCATAGGCGTTCCCTAGAATTAATATTACACAAGTAATTTGAGCGCCAAGGCTAAGGCGCGGCACGTACCACGTCAATGCATGGCTTGGCGTAGCGAGTGTAGTTGTGCAATGGGGCGGCAACAATCCTGATTCTGCCATTCATCGAGGTGTTTGCGCGGTGTTGGCGTTCTTTGTCAGTTGTGTCTAGACTGGCCGGGTTCTTGTCGGGGTGCCTTGCTATGAGGCTGAGATCGAATAATTTCGGATCCCGTTGAACCTGATCAGGTTAGCGCCTGCGTAGGGAACAAGATTTCTCGTCACCCGGCGAGTCCTCTTGTGCTTCGTCCGGGATGTTGTTCGACAATCGAACACCCCTCGAGCACTGAGCACAGCACCAACAGCTTTGTTATTGCTGATTGGTCGCGTCCATTCGTTACAGGTTCGCTCCGACAAAATTCCACTGCCTGGATGCTGTCTGGAGAGCCCGTGATGACGATAAAACCAAAAAATACGATGAACCTGAGTGATTCGGCCCAAGTCGATCAACAGTCGGTTCAACCGTTTACCCGCTCGCAAAAAATCTATGTCCAGGGCTCGCGCCCCGACATCCTCGTGCCCATGCGCGAAATCAGCCTGGATGTAACGCCGACCGACTTTGGCGGCGAGATCAATGCACCGGTGGTGGTGTACGACACCTCGGGCCCGTACACCGACCCCAATGTCATCATCGACGTGCGCAAAGGCCTCGCCGATGTGCGTTCTGCGTGGATCGAGTCCCGTGGCGACACTGAACGCCTGCCGGGCCTGAGCTCCAATTTCGGCCAGGAACGCCTCGCCGATGCCGAACTGACCAAACTGCGCTTCGCCCACGTCAACAACCCGCGCCGCGCCAAGGCCGGGGCCAACGTCAGCCAGATGCACTATGCCCGCCAAGGCATCATCACCGCCGAGATGGAATACGTCGCCATCCGCGAAAACATGAAGCTGGAAGTGGCTCGCGCCGCTGGCCTGCTGGACCAGCAACACGCCGGCCACAGCTTCGGCGCCAGCGTGCCGAAGATCATCACCCCCGAATTCGTCCGTGACGAAATCGCCCGTGGCCGCGCGATCATCCCGGCCAACATCAACCACACCGAACTGGAACCGATGATCATCGGCCGTAACTTCCTGGTGAAGATCAACGGCAACATCGGCAACAGCGCCCTGGGTTCGTCCATCGAAGAAGAAGTGGCGAAACTGACCTGGGGTATTCGCTGGGGTTCGGACACGGTCATGGATTTGTCCACCGGCAAACACATTCACGAAACCCGTGAGTGGATCATCCGCAACTCGCCGGTGCCGATCGGTACGGTGCCGATTTATCAGGCCCTGGAAAAAGTCGGCGGCGCCGCTGAAGACCTGACCTGGGAGCTGTTCCGCGACACGCTGATCGAACAGGCCGAGCAGGGCGTCGACTACTTCACCATCCACGCCGGCGTGTTGCTGCGCTACGTGCCGCTGACCGCCAAGCGCGTGACCGGTATCGTTTCCCGTGGCGGTTCGATCATGGCCAAGTGGTGCCTGGCGCACCACAAGGAAAACTTCCTCTACACCCATTTCGAAGACATCTGCGAAATCATGAAGGCCTACGACGTCAGCTTCTCGCTGGGCGATGGCCTGCGTCCGGGCTCGATTGCCGACGCCAATGACGCCGCACAATTCGGTGAGCTGGAAACCCTCGGCGAGCTGACCAAGATCGCCTGGAAGCACGACGTGCAGTGCATGATCGAAGGCCCGGGCCATGTGCCGATGCAGTTGATCAAAGAGAACATGGACAAGCAGCTCGAGTGCTGTGACGAGGCGCCGTTCTACACCCTCGGCCCGCTGACCACCGACATCGCGCCGGGTTACGACCACATCACCTCCGGGATCGGTGCAGCGATGATCGGCTGGTTCGGTTGCGCGATGCTCTGCTACGTGACGCCGAAGGAACACTTGGGCCTGCCGAACAAGGATGATGTGAAGACCGGGATCATCACCTACAAGATCGCCGCGCATGCCGCCGATCTGGCGAAGGGACATCCGGGCGCGCAGATTCGCGACAATGCCTTGAGCAAGGCACGGTTCGAATTCCGTTGGGAAGACCAGTTCAACCTTGGCCTGGATCCAGACACCGCCCGTTCGTATCACGATGAAACCTTGCCGAAGGATTCGGCCAAGGTCGCGCACTTCTGCTCCATGTGCGGGCCGAAATTCTGCTCGATGAAGATCACTCAGGAAGTCCGTGAGTACGCGGCCAACCAGCGGATCGAAACCGTGGATGCCGAGGTCGCCCAGGGATTGGCGGATCAGGCTGAACGGTTCAAGCAGGAAGGCAGTCAGCTGTACAAGAAAATCTAGCCACGAGCGACAAGCGACAAGCTGCAAGAAGAAGCGGATTGCGGATTGCTTCTAACTTGTAGCTTGCCGCTTGAACTTGCCTCTGCTCTTATTTGAGATAACCCCCTTGAGCATTCAACCGAGTACTTATTCCCCTGGCATCGCCGTGCCAACCGACAAACGCGTTTTCGGCGGTCGTGATCTGTTTTCCCTGTGGTTCTCCCTCGGCATCGGCTTGATGGTGCTGCAGACCGGCGCCTTGCTCGCGCCAGGCCTGGGCCTGTCCGGCTCACTGCTGGCGATCTTCCTCGGCACCCTGGTCGGCGTTCTGCTGCTGGCCGCCGTCGGCGTGATCGGCAGTGATACCGGCCTGTCGTCGATGGCCGCGCTCAAACTCAGCCTCGGCAAACGTGGCGCGAGCCTGCCGGCCGTGTTGAACCTGCTGCAACTGATCGGTTGGGGCTCGTTCGAAATCATCGTCATGCGTGATGCCGCCAGCCTGCTCGGCGCGCGGGCGTTCAGCGAAGGCAGCCTGCTGTCGAATCCGCTGCTCTGGACCATTGTCTTCGGTGGTCTGGCGACGTTGCTGGCCGTCAGCGGGCCTCTGACATTCGTGCGGCAGATCCTGCGCAAGTGGGGCATCTGGCTGTTGCTGGCCGCGTGCATCTGGCTGACCTGGAACCTGTTCGCCAAAGCCGATCTGGCTGCCTTGTGGGCGCAGGCCGGTGATGGTTCGATGCCGTTCGCCGTCGGCTTCGACATTGCTATCGCGATGCCGCTGTCGTGGCTGCCGCTGATTGCCGACTACTCGCGTTTCGGCAAGCGTGCGAAAAACGTCTTCGGCGGCACCGCGCTGGGCTTCTTTATCGGTAATTTCTGGCTGATGAGCCTGGGCGTGGCCTACACCCTGGCGTTCGTGCCGAGCGGTGAAGTGAATGCCTTGTTGCTGGCGCTGGCGGGTGCAGGCCTGGGCATTCCGCTGTTGCTGATCCTGTTGGACGAGTCGGAAAACGCCTTCGCCGACATTCACTCGGCGGCCGTTTCCAGCGGGATTCTGTTGCGCTTGAAAGTCGAGCATCTGGCGTTGGCCATTGGCGTGATTTGCACACTGATCGCGTGCCTGGCGCCATTGGCCCAGTACCAAAACTTCCTGCTGTTGATCGGTTCGGTGTTTGCGCCGCTGTTCGGCGTGGTGCTGGTGGATCACTTCATTCTGCGCAAGCGTTCGGCTCAGGTGGCGTCAGCCGCATTGCGCTGGCCGGCGTTGCTCGCCTGGTTGGGCGGGGTGAGCACCTATCACTTGCTGGCCAATCTGTATCCGGACATCGGCGCAACCCTGCCGTCGTTGATTCTGGCAGGGCTGCTGCAGCTGGTGCTGGGCCGGGCTTTCAGTTACGGCCGGGAAACAGCTCGGGCTTGATGATGCCATTCAGGCGAGGGTAGGGGATCTTCAGTTCGACATGGCCCAGCGCGTATGGCGCGATGGTGCTGGTTTCGTACTTGAGGATCACCCCACCGTAGGTCAGCGCCACGTTCTGGGTTTTCTGGAACGGCCAGCTCTTCACGAACTCCGGTTCCTGATCGAGCTTGGTGCTGATCAGCCAGCTGTTGTGCGCCACTTGCGCCGCCTTCCAGAACGCCTCTTCCTGACCCGGCACCAACATGTCCGACAGCGTCAGCACTTTGTGCTGCTGGCGTGAATAGTTGATAAAGCTGCGGCCCGGTGTGCCATGAGCGCCGCCGGTGTCCAGGTAGCTGGAAAATTCGACGATCACCAAGCCGTCATGCTGCTCACGTACCTTGGCTTGCAGGTAACTGCTGTAGCGCGGCCCGGCGGTGCGCAAAAACTCATCGCGATAGGCCGTCAGCGTCGGCGCCACCGGGGCGTCCGGTGTGGTGCGGGTCATTTGCAGCAGGCGTTTTTCGACGATGCCGTCCAGCTGCGGTTCGGCGGGGAAGCGCAATGTATCGATGTTCACCAGCGGACAATCGGGTGTGGTGCAACCCGGTTTCAGGGTTTCGGTAGCGTCGCGGGTAGTTTCCAGCGGCGCCCGGTAGTTGGGCTGAAACAGACTCTGGCAGGCGCCCAGCGTCAGGGCGATTGCGGCCACGGAGGCGATTTTAAAAAGCGACATGGGCGTCCTTTGTAAAACAGGGAAAGGCAAAAAGTTATCCGCTTCGACTCTCAACGAAGCAGTCAGTTCGCCACTAAGCTAATTAGAGTTGGTTTCGCCCTCACCGTCTATCCCGCTGACGGGAAAGGGGCTGCATCAAATGTCGCAGGCGCGTTAGGATGGCGCGAAGTCGAGGTTGCAGGTAACAAAAAGGAGCCTCGTAACGGATTTGCAGTAAAGAGGATTGTCATGACTGATTTTGCCAACGCCATTCCGACCACCGTTGATATCGTTCGGCGCGAAATGTGTTACGAGGGCTTTTACAAGCTCCACCGTGTGCACTTGCGCCACGAGTTGTTCGCCGGCGGCATGAGTCGTGAAATCAATCGTGAAGTGTTCGTGCGCCACGACGCCGTGTGTGTGTTGCCTTACGATCCGCAGCGTGACGAAGTGGTGCTGATCGAACAGTTTCGCGTCGGCGCCATGGGCAAGACCGACAACCCCTGGCTGATCGAGCTGGTCGCTGGTCTGATCGACAAGGAAGAAGTGCCGGAAGAAGTTGCTCACCGCGAAGGGCAGGAGGAAGCTGGGCTTGTGTTCGGGGCGCTCTGGCCGATGATCAAATATTTCCCGTCGCCGGGCGGCAGCAATGAGTTCGTGCACCTGTTCCTGGGGCGTTGCGACTCTACCGGGGTTGGCGGCCTGCATGGGCTGGAGGAAGAAGCTGAAGATATCCGCGTCACGGTCTGGGCGTTAGAAGATGCCTTGCAGGCCGTGCGCGACGGACGAATTGCCAACGCGGCCAGCATCATTGCCTTGCAATGGTTAGCTTTAAACCGCGCTGAAGTGAGGGGGTTATGGTCGTAAACAAGCTGCGCGATCGCTATCGGGTGGACCTTGCGGGGCTGCAAGCTTCCTGTGAGGCGAACTACGCGCGCTTGATGCGACTGTTGCCGGACATGCGCGACGAGCCGGCGGCGCGGCGCATTGCCGTAACGCATGGCGAACAGATGCTCGGCGTGCTGGCGCTGGAAGTGTTGCAGGTCTGTCCGTACACCACGACCCTGCAAGTGCGTCAGGAGCACAGCCTGCCGTGGCTGCCGATTCCGCAGCTGGAAGTGCAGGTCTACCACGACGCCTGCATGGCCGAAGTGGTCAGCGCCGAACATGCGCGGCGTTTTCGCGGCATCTATCCTTACCCGAACGCCTCGATGCACCAGCCGGACGAAAAGGCCCAGCTGAATATGTTTCTGGGTGAGTGGCTGAGCCATTGCCTGGCGTGCGGCCACGAGTACGCCGTTGTGCGGTAGTTGTGAACTGCGTCAGGTTCACAGGTTTCCCCTTTTGAGCGTCCCCCAGCATAATTGCGGCACCTATCCACCCCCGTGATTCTGCCTTGGGAGAACGCCTTGCCGAGCGTATCCACATTGACCACCGCCGATCCGGCGTTGCTGGTGCAACTCTCCGACAGCCATCTGTTCGCCGAAGCGGACGGGACGTTGCTGGGTATGAACACGCGGGACAGCCTGCAAAAAGTCATCGAACTGGTGCAGCTTCAGCAGCCGAATATCGATCTGATCATTGCCAGCGGCGACCTGTCTCAGGACGGGACGCTGGAGTCCTACCAACAGTTTCGCGACCTGACCGGGCAACTCGATACGCCGGCGCGCTGGATTCCCGGCAATCACGATGAGCCACAGATCATGGCCGAGGCCGCGGTGAAAAGCGCATTGCTGGAGCCGGTGGTGGATGTCGGCAACTGGCGAGTCACCTTGCTTGATTCCGCCGTGCCGGGTTCGGTGCCGGGGTACTTGCAGGATGAGCAGTTGCAGCTGTTGGTTCGATCGCTGAGCGAGGCGCCGGAGCGGCATCATCTGGTATGTTTTCACCATCACCCGGTGTCGATTGGCTGTGCCTGGATGGAGCCGATCGGCTTGCGCAATCCTGAGGCGCTGTTTGCAGTGCTGGATCGTTTTCCGCAGGTGCGGGCGGTTTTGTGGGGGCATGTGCATCAGGAGATTGATCAGCTGCGTAATGGCGTTCGTTTGATCGCCTCGCCGTCGACCTGCATTCAGTTCGAGCCGGGCAGCGATGATTTCAAGGTCGGGGAGCAGGCGCCGGGGTATCGCTGGTTGCGGTTGTTGCCGGATGGGCAGATTGAAACCGGGGTGGAACGAGTCACCGGGTTTGATTTTGAGGTTGATTACGGCTCTAACGGCTATTGAGTATTCAGTAAGACCGGG
The DNA here is from genome assembly GCF_054668435.1 of Pseudomonas sp. S2_B07. Classification (NCBI taxonomy): domain Bacteria; kingdom Pseudomonadati; phylum Pseudomonadota; class Gammaproteobacteria; order Pseudomonadales; family Pseudomonadaceae; genus Pseudomonas; species Pseudomonas sp. S2_B07. Next base: position 3,074,099 of record NZ_CP162769.1, on the reverse strand, counting down.
GGCGGCCATCGTGAGCAGGCTCACTCCTGCATTGGAATGCATACCCCTGTAGGCGTGAGCCTGCTCGCGATGGCGCCCTCAAAGGCACCACGAATTTCAAGGATATCCCCGATCCCCCCGACTCCCTGTAAACTGCGCCTCTTTACCCGACGCACAGGGAGCTCAAATGTCAGGTTCGATCCTTTATATCCACGGTTTCAACAGCGCGCCTTCGTCGAAAAAGGCTACGCAGTTGATGCAGGTGATGGACCGACTCGGCCTGAGCGATCAACTGCGCGTTCCGGCCTTGCATCACCACCCGCGCGAGGCCATCGGTCAGCTGGAGCAGGCGATTGAAGCGCTGGGGCGGCCACTGCTGGTCGGCAGCTCACTCGGCGGCTACTATGCGACTCACTTGGCCGAGCGTCATGGCCTCAAGGCTTTGCTGATCAACCCGGCCGTCAGTCCGCACCGGATGTTCGACGGGTACCTGGGAACGCAGAAAAACCTGTATACCGATGAAGCCTGGGAATTGACCCACGACCACGTGACAGCTTTGGCCGAACTGGAAGTGCCGGCGCCCCGGGACCCGCAGCGGTATCAGGTGTGGTTGCAGACCGGTGACGAAACGCTGGACTATCGCCTCGCCCAGCAGTATTACCGGGCCTGCGCCTTGCGCATCCAGGCCGGTGGCGACCATGGTTTCCAGGGCTTCGCCGCGCAATTGCCGGCGATGCTGAGTTTTGCCGGCATCGGCGCAGATTTGTATCAGGCGATCGATTTCACTGCACTGTGAACCCTCGCCCCTTATTAAACGAACACTCTTTTTACAGGCGGACGACGAGACCCCATGGCCACTCCCAGCGCTAGCTCTTATAACGCAGACGCCATCGAAGTCCTCTCGGGCCTCGACCCGGTGCGTAAACGCCCCGGTATGTACACCGACACCAGTCGGCCGAACCACCTTGCCCAGGAAGTCATCGACAACAGCGTCGACGAAGCCTTGGCCGGGCATGCGACTTCGGTGCAGGTCATCCTGCACGCCGATCACTCCCTGGAAGTCAGCGATGACGGCCGTGGCATGCCGGTGGACATTCACCCGGAAGAGGGCGTGTCCGGGGTCGAACTGATCCTCACCAAGCTCCATGCGGGCGGCAAGTTTTCCAACAAGAACTACCAGTTCTCCGGCGGTCTGCACGGGGTGGGTATTTCCGTGGTCAACGCCTTGTCGACCGAAGTCCGGGTGCGCGTCAAGCGTGACGGCAACGAATACCAGATGACGTTCGCCGACGGTTACAAGAAAACCGAACTGGAAGTGGTCGGCACCGTCGGCAAGCGCAACACCGGCACCAGCGTGTTCTTTGCGCCGGACCCGAAGTACTTCGATTCGCCAAAATTCTCCATCAGCCGCCTCAAGCACGTGCTCAAGGCCAAGGCCGTTCTCTGCCCGGGGCTGCTGGTCAGTTTTGAAGACAAAGCCACCGGCGAGAAAGTCGAGTGGCATTACGAAGACGGCCTGCGTTCCTATCTGGTCGACGCCGTCAGCGAATTCGAACGCCTGCCGGACGAGCCGTTCTGCGGCAGCCTGGCCGGTAATAAAGAAGCGGTCGACTGGGCGCTGTTGTGGCTGCCGGAAGGGGGCGACGCGGTTCAGGAAAGCTACGTCAACCTGATCCCGACGGCCCAGGGTGGTACACACGTCAACGGTTTGCGTCAGGGTTTGCTCGATGCGATGCGCGAATTCTGTGAATTCCGCAGCCTGCTGCCACGCGGCGTGAAGCTGGCGCCGGAAGACGTCTGGGAACGCATCGCCTTCGTCCTGTCGATGAAAATGCAGGAGCCGCAATTCTCCGGCCAGACCAAAGAGCGTTTGTCGTCCCGTGAAGCGGCGGCGTTTGTTTCCGGTGTGGTCAAGGACGCGTTCAGCCTGTGGCTCAACGCCAACCCGGAAACCGGCATGCTCCTGGCGGAATTGGCGATCAACAACGCCGGCCGCCGCCTCAAGGCGAGCAAGAAGGTCGAGCGCAAGCGCGTCACTGCAGGGCCGGCGCTGCCGGGCAAACTCGCCGATTGCGCCGGGCAGGACCCGATGCGTTCCGAGCTGTTCCTCGTGGAAGGTGATTCCGCCGGCGGTTCCGCCAAGCAAGCACGAGACAAAGAGTTTCAAGCGATCCTGCCGTTGCGCGGCAAGATTCTGAACACCTGGGAAGTCGATGGCAGCGAAGTGCTGGCCAGCCAGGAAGTGCACAACATCGCCGTGGCCATCGGTGTCGATCCGGGTGCGGCGGACATGAGCCAGCTGCGTTACGGCAAGATCTGCATCCTCGCCGACGCCGACTCCGACGGTCTGCACATTGCCACGCTGCTGTGCGCGTTGTTCGTCCAGCACTTCCGCCCGTTGGTGGATGCCGGTCACGTCTACGTCGCGATGCCGCCGCTGTACCGCATCGACTTGGGCAAGGAGATTTACTACGCCCTGGACGAAGCCGAGCGCGATGGCATTCTCGATCGTCTGGTCGCCGAGAAGAAACGCGGCAAGCCGCAGGTCACCCGATTTAAAGGCCTGGGTGAAATGAACCCGCCGCAACTGCGCGAAACCACCATGGACCCGAACACCCGGCGTCTGGTGCAGTTGACCCTGGACGATTTCGCTGCGACCTCGGAAATGATGGACATGCTGCTGGCGAAGAAACGTGCCGGTGACCGCAAGTCCTGGCTGGAATCCAAGGGCAACCTGGCCGAGGTTCTTGGTTGATGCGGCTCGGCTTTGCCCTGGCGTGTGCGTTGCTTCTGACCCCGGTTCTGGCCTTTGCTGAACCGGCACCAGAATTGCGCGTGGTCTCCGAGCATCCCGTTGACGGCATGCGCGGCGGCAACCTGTCGGGACTGGCCCAGTGCGGCAAGGACCTGTGGACGGTCTCGGATCGCGACGACGATCAGATTTACCGCCTTGATACCAGCAACGCGACCTGGCAGGCCGAAAGCGTGGGCCTCGGCGTACCTCCGGTGCCGGACAACGGATTGCCCTGGGGGTTGCGTGCGCGAACCTGGGCGGCGTCGTTCGTGCGTGGCGGCGATCTGGATTTCGAAGGTATTACCTGTGACAGCGCCGGCAATCGCTACATTGTCAGCGAAGGCCATGCGGCCGTCCTCCTGGTACCCCCTACAGGGCCGGCGAGCTGGTTGAAAATCTCGCCAATGCTGGTTCGCGAAGCGCGTGCCAGCGGCATGCTGTTGCAGTTCAATGCGCTGTTCGAGGGGCTGGCGATCAATCCGGCGGGCGATCAAATATGGTTCGCTGCCGAACGTCAAAGCCGCGGCTTGTTGACGATCAAGCGCAAACAGACCGTATGGGATTGCGACGGTGGCTGTGTGCTGCTGAGCGAAGCGGGCATGGAAATGCAGCCGCCGCAGTTCCCTCATGCCAAACCGGTTAACCGGGATTTCTCCGACCTGTCATTGTTCGAGGGCAAGTTGTTTACCCTTGAGCGCAACGCCTATCAGATCTGTCGCCGAGACCCGCAGACGGCCAAGGTCGAACGCTGCTGGTCGTATGCGGCCGAGTTGTTGCAGGAAAACCGCCGTTATTCGCAGAACTACGGTCTGGAAGAGGCGTTGATCATTGACGCTGACGGTGCCTGGATTGGCGTCGACAACAATTTCGGGCCCCGTACCGATGGTGAAGTTCGCCCGGTTGTCTGGCGCTTCGCCGCGCCTGAAGGTGGCTGGAGCGCCAAGCCGTGAGTCAACAACCGCCGGGCAAGCGCGCCGGTCGTGTGTTGATGGTGCTGGCCTGGTGCGCGGCGCTGTTTCTGGCCACGCGGTTTTTCGGGCAGTGGGAAGAGCGGCAGCAAAACCCGAATGGGGTGGTCAGTTCCGAGCAGGGCGATGGGTTTATCGAAGTGAAGCTGGTCAGCAACGGCCAGGGGCATTTTGTCGCCAGCGGCGCGATCAACGGCCACCCGGTGGATTTCATGCTCGATACCGGGGCGACGGATGTGTCAATTCCGGCCAGTGTGGCCGAGGGATTGAAACTGGAACAAGGCTTCGGGGTGACCCTGAGCACGGCCAACGGTCTGAGCGAGGGCTATCGAACCCGCATCGACCGGCTGCAACTGGGCGACATTGTGTTGCGTGATGTTCGCGCGCTGGTCGCCCCTGGCCTGGAAGGTAAGCAGGTGCTGCTCGGCATGAGCGCACTGAACAAACTTGAATTTACCCAGCGCGGTGGCACCATGCTGCTGCGCCAGACAACGAACCGATGAGGCCCGCATGAGCGACTCCCTTGATCTCAGCCTGGACGGTGTAGAACGCCGGTCACTGGCTGACTTCACCGAAAATGCCTACCTCAACTACTCCATGTACGTGATCATGGACCGTGCCTTGCCGCATATCGGCGACGGCCTGAAACCGGTACAGCGACGCATCATCTACGCGATGAGCGAGTTGGGGCTGGACGCCGATTCCAAGCACAAGAAATCGGCGCGTACCGTCGGTGACGTGCTCGGCAAGTTCCACCCGCACGGCGACTCGGCCTGCTACGAAGCCATGGTCCTGATGGCCCAGCCGTTCAGCTACCGCTACACGCTGGTCGACGGTCAGGGTAACTGGGGTGCGCCGGATGATCCCAAGTCCTTCGCCGCCATGCGTTACACCGAAGCGCGGCTGTCGCGTTATTCCGAAGTGCTGCTCAGCGAACTGGGCCAGGGCACGGCGGACTGGGGCCCGAACTTTGACGGCACCCTCGACGAGCCATTGGTGTTGCCGGCACGTTTGCCGAACATCCTGCTCAACGGCACCACCGGCATCGCCGTGGGCATGGCCACCGACGTGCCGCCGCACAACCTGCGCGAAGTCGCGACGGCGTGCGTGCGTTTGCTTGATGAGCCCAAAGCCACGGTCGAACAGCTCTGTGAACACATCCAGGGCCCGGATTACCCGACCGAAGCGGAAATCATCACCCCGCGCGCCGACCTGCTGAAAATGTACGAGACCGGCAAGGGCTCGGTGCGTATGCGCGCCGTGTACCACATCGAAGACGGCGACATTATTGTCACCGCGCTGCCGCACCAGGTGTCCGGTGCCAAGGTGCTGGAACAGATCGCCGCGATGATGCAGGCCAAGCCGTCCAAGGCGCCGCAAATTGCTGACTTGCGCGACGAATCCGACCACGAAAACCCGTGCCGCATCGTGATCATCCCGGGGGCGCGCAAAAACTTTGACCACGATGCACTGATGACGCACCTGTTCGCCAGCACCGAGCTGGAGTCGAGCTACCGGGTCAACATCAACATCATCGGCCTGGACGGCAAGCCGCAGCTGAAAAACCTGCGGGCGCTGCTGGTCGAATGGCTGGAATTCCGGGTGCAGACCGTGCGTCGCCGCCTGCAATTCCGCCTCGATAAGGTCGAGCGTCGCCTGCACCTGTTGGACGGTTTGTTGATTGCCTACCTCAACCTGGATGAAGTGATTCACATCATCCGTACCGAGGAGCACCCAAAAGCCGCCCTGATCGCGCGTTTCGCCCTGAGCGAAATCCAGGCCGACTACATCCTCGACACCCGTTTGCGTCAGTTGGCGCGACTGGAAGAAATGAAACTGCGTGCCGAGCAGGATGAACTGCTCAAGGAACAAGCCAAGCTGCAAGCGCTGCTGAGCAGCGAAGCCAAGCTGAAAAAACTGGTGCGCACCGAGCTGATCAAGGACGCCGAAACTTATGGCGACGACCGTCGTTCGCCGATTGTCGAGCGCGCCGAGGCCAAGGCCCTGACCGAGCACGACCTGCTGCCGAACGAGAAAGTGACGGTCGTGCTGTCGGAAAAAGGCTGGGTCCGTTCAGCCAAAGGTCACGAAATCGACGCCACCGGGCTTTCCTACAAGGCCGGTGACGGCTTCAAGGCCCTCGCAGCCGGGCGCTCCAACCAGTTTGCGGTGTTTATCGACTCCACCGGTCGCAGTTATTCGGTGGCGGCGCACACGTTGCCATCGGCCCGTGGCCAGGGCGAGCCGTTGACCGGTCGTCTGACGCCACCGCCAGGCGCGAGCTTCGAATGCGTGTTGATGCCGGAAGACGATTCGCTGTACGTGATCGCCTCCGACGCCGGGTATGGCTTTGTGGTCAAAGGTGAAGATTTCCAGGCCAAGAACAAGGCCGGCAAGGCGTTGCTGAGCCTGCCGAGCAACTCGAAAGTCATTCTTCCGCGCCCGGTCGCCGATCGCGAGAGCAACTGGCTGGCCTCGGTCACGACCGAAGGTCGCCTGCTGATCTTCAAGATCAGCGACCTGCCACAATTAGGTAAGGGCAAAGGCAACAAGATCATCGGCATCACCGGTGAGCGCGTGGCCAATCGCGAAGAATATGTCACGGACATCGCCGTGCTGCCGGAGGGTGCCACTTTGGTGTTGCAGGCCGGGAAACGTACCTTGTCGCTGAAAGCAGACGACCTCGAACACTACAAAGGTGAGCGTGGACGTCGTGGTAACAAATTGCCACGTGGCTTCCAGCGGGTCGATGCGCTGCTCGTCGAAAACCTCAATTAGGCGTCCTAGACCGCTCGATCTACGATTTAACGCGTAGATCGACGCATTGGCGCTGGAGTCGGAACGCATATTCACGGATGATATGGCCTTTCAAGCGCCGGCGTGGCCGAGCGTTCTTCACATTTATTGAGTATTTTCACTGTGGTCAGCCTTGTGGCGGCCACCTGGATGGGACGATGACTGCTCTGCGCCTTCCTTTTATTTTGATGCTCGCTGGCGTTTTAGGCCTGGCGGGTTGCAGCGTTCACCAGCCGGTGTCGCTGTATCAACTGGACAGTGGAAGTCCGGTTGCGCCTGCGCAAAGCGCGGGCATGGCCGTATTGTTGGGCCCGGTAACCGTCGCTGATTACCTGCAACGTGAAACCCTGTTGCAGCGTCAGCCCGATGGCAGCCTTCAGGCGTCGACCGACGGTCGATGGGCCGGGAGCCTGTCTTCGGACATCGATCAGTTGTTGCTGCGTCAGGTAGCCGGTCGTCTGGACAGTCAGCGTGTTGTGCTGGCGCCCGCGACCCTCGGTTTCACGCCGGATGTTCAGGTGCTGCTGACGATTACTCGCCTGGACTCCGGTGAGTCGCAACCGGCCATCCTCGATGCGCAATGGCGTTTGATTGATCGTCGTGGCCAGGTTCGCGACAACCGCATCATTCATTTGCAGGAACAGCACGCGGGCGGCACAGCGGCGCAGGTTCAGGCTCAGGGGGTGTTGTTGCAGCGTCTGGCGGAGCAATTGTCGGTGGCGTTGAAACCATTGGCCAACCAGCCACCGATTGCTGAGGCGCCAAAGAAATCAGCTGCCAAGCCTGTAGCACCGGCGACAGAGCAAGAGAAACAACCGAAGATCCCGATGGCGTCACCGATCCGGACCGATATGGAAGTGTTCAGGTTCTAAGCCTGGACTGATCCAAAGCAAAGCCCGCCTTGTGCGGGCTTTGTTGTTTCTGCAGGTTGGAGGTCTACGGCGCTGCTGACGGCCTCATCGCGAGCAAGCTCACTCCCACAGGGGATCTCTGGCGTTCACAGAGGCGGCGTCCACAACAGATCCCTGTGGGAGCGAGCTTGCTCGCGATGAGGCCAGAACAGACAACAAAAAACCCGCAGACAATCACTCATCTGCGGGCTTTTTTACAGCGGGGGCTAGTGCTTACGCCCGACGCTCATGCATCCGCGCCAACTGCCGCTCCAGCATCGACGGATAAGGCTCCATCAGCCGCTCCACACAGCAAGCCCCCTCAGGGCTGGCAATCGGACGAATCCGTGCGCGCTGACGGATCAGTGCATCGTCACTGATCTTGCGTTCCACCAGCAGCAGGTTGCGGCTGTGTTGCGACAGGGCCAGGGCGTCCTGGGCGGACTCGGTCAGCAGCAAGTCGATCTGACTCATACCGAACAACTCTTCACCCAGCGTCAGACCCAGCTGCAATTGCAGGGTGATGCCGCTGTCCGCGACTTCGATCTGCAACTGATGGCCCAGCGCTCGCAGCAGCTCACCGCAGCAGATGGCGTTGGTCAGGTAGTCGTCGCCGCTGTCTTCGGTGTGGAACAGCATCAGCGTGCTGCCATCGTTCAGGGTATGCAGTTCGCTCTGGTAGAGCGAAGCGGCCTGATCGAGGCAGTCGCGATAGCGTTTCAGCAATTCTTCCAGGCGTGTGCGAGGCAGGCGACGCAGTTGATCCTGGGCGCCCAGTTGCACGGCCAGGACCGCACTGTGTTGCGGCACGTTCGAGATCACCGGTTTTGCCGCCGGTTTCGGCGCGCTGGCGACCGACTCGTCACGCAGATCGGCAAACGCATCATCGTCGTCATCGTCTTCAGCGGTGCTGACAATGTGCCGTGGCGCCGGTTTGAGGGCTGCCACAGGCTTGGTTTCGTCAAAACTCGGGTCACGCAAGTTGCGCACTTCGAAGGTCGGTTCGTTGTCGTCCGCGTCTTCGTAGTCGCTCTCGTCGTACTCGGGTTCTGGCGCTGGCTCGGGTTCGGCCGGCTCTGGTGCGAAATTGGCGTGCAGCTGACGGGCAAGGTCGCCGATTTCATCCTGGCGCTCGGTGGCCGGGGTGTATTCGTCGATATTGCGCAGCCACACGCGCAATTGCAGCAGCGGCGTGGAGATGTGCCGACCCAGGCGCAGGCTCAAGGCCAGGGACAGGGCCAGCAGTATCGCACTCAAAATGCCCATGCTTTGCAGGCTGATGGTCATCGGCTGCTGGAACTGATCCATGTCCAGGCTGATGCGCAGTTGCCCGGCGGTCACGTCCTGGAACGTGATCTTGCTCTGGTACATGCCCTCGGCTTCGCCCAACAGGCTGTGCTTGGGGCGCTGACCGGCTTCGGCGAGGATGCGGTTATCCACGCTATAAATGGCGGCGTGGGCCACCAGTTTATTCTTGGTCAGGTTGTTGAGCAGCACGTTGAGGCTGAGGATGTCGTTGGACACCAACAGCTCCGTGGCGGACGTGGCGGTCTGCGTGGTCAGGCTTTCGCCCAGCGCATCGGCCTGCTCGTGCATGGCCTGCTTGAACTGCAAACCCATCACGCAGGCGTAGATCACCAGGGCCAGAGCGACCAGGATCACGTTATGGCTGGCGATGCGCAATGCAATCGGTACACGGCGATGGCGCAGTGCCCGGAAGATCAGCAGAAAGAAGTTATCGGTTTTTACTGGCGTGGGCCGGTTCACTTGAGCTCGGCTCTTTTGTCCGTGAAGTTGACGCGCAGTATAGCGACAGGCCCTAGACCGGCAAAGCGCTCACGGTGCCCGATGGTCACTGAAAGTGGGTAGAATGCGGTTTTTTTCCACTTGCGGGGGTGCGCCTTGCGCGAAATCGTCCTGATAAACATCACGGGAGTCGACCGTCCGGGTCTGACTGCGGCCATTACCGGCGTTCTGGCCCAGGGTGGTGTGAACATTCTCGACATCGGTCAGGCGGTGATCCACGACACCCTGTCGTTCGGCATCCTGGTTGAAATTCCGGATACCGAGCAAGGCAAGTCGGTGCTCAAGGACATCCTGTTCAAGGGCTACGAGCTCGACCAGCAGGTGCGTTTCACGCCGGTGTCCGAAGAGGATTACCAGCAGTGGGTCGGCAACCAGGGCAAAAAGCGCCACATCGTGACGCTATTGACCCGCAAAGTGACCGCCGGGCAATTGCAGGCCGTGAGTTCGATCACCGCGAAATATGGCCTGAACATCGATCACATCGATCGCTTGTCCGGGCGCATGCCGCTGGACACCCCGGCCGACAAGGGCAAGGGCTGCATCGAGTTTTCCGTGCGGGGCGAAGCGGCCGATCCGCAGGCGCTGCGGGCCGAGTTCCTCAGCGTTGCGCAGGAATTGAACGTCGACATCGCCTTCCAGGAAGATTCGCTGTTCCGTCGTAACCGTCGGCTGGCGGTGTTCGACATGGATTCGACCCTGATCGAAGCCGAAGTCATCGACGAACTGGCCAAGGCAGCCGGCGTCGGCGATCAGGTGTCTGAAATCACCGAGCGGGCGATGGCCGGCGAACTGGATTTCCGCGCAAGCTTCAAAGAGCGCCTGGCGCTGCTCAAAGGCCTGGACGTCAGCGTGCTGGACTCGATTGGCGCGTCCCTGCGCCTGACCGAAGGTGCCGAAACCCTGTTCGCCGAACTCAAGCGCCTGGGCTACAAGACCGCCATTCTGTCGGGTGGCTTTACCTACTTTGCCAAGCAGTTGCAGGCCAAGCTGGGTATCGACTACGTGTTTGCCAACGAACTGGAAGTGGTCGACGGCAAGGTGACCGGTGTGGCGGTCGAGCCGATTGTCGATGCGCAGCGCAAGGCGGATCTGCTGCGTGAGCTGGCGCATAAGGAAGGTTTGCGTCTGGAGCAGACCATCGCGGTCGGCGACGGCGCCAACGATCTGCCGATGCTGGCGATTGCCGGATTGGGCGTGGCGTTCCGGGCCAAGCCGTTGGTGAAACAGTCGGCGAAACAGGCGATTTCTACGCTTGGGCTGGATGGCGTGCTGTACCTGTTGGGTTTTCGGGACCGTGACGGGCAGCTCTGAGGTCGTCACGGTCTGAACTGGCCTCATCGCGGTCTTTCAGGCCACACTCACAGCGAAGGCCACAACGAATCAAACACCTCCCCAACGCCGCTCCCCGCGGCGTTGTCGTTTCTACTTGTCTCCAGCGACCGATACGCAAACTGATTAAAACTGTGGGTACTCGCCACCCGCCGATCCAGCCCGGCCCGGCGTTCCTGGCCGTTGGTGTTGATCAGCACCTTGCTGCCTTCCTGAAACGGCAAACGCGGGGCGAGCACGGTGGCGGGCAGGTCGATGGCACTGATCTGCGGTAGCAACAACCCGCGCAAGTACTGGCTGTGGTCATCCCGGTTGCGCACCAATTGCAGCCCGCAAGGCTCGGCGAAGGGCGCAACCTGCTCAATGCCCATTTGCGTACCGCCACCGCGCACCTGACGAATCCAGCGCACGACCGCAATGCTCCAGCCTTTATTGACTGAATCCTCAATCCCGACCATTTCACCGGCCTGTAACTCGGCGGGCACCGCGTTGGGCCAGGCCAGGCAATAACCGCCGGGGCTGTGATTGATGACGGGCAGGGCATAGGTCGGAAAATGCCGGTTGCTGTCGGCCTCTTTGCTGTCGTCATTTTGCAGTTGCGGGTATTCAATTTCTTCGTAGGGCAGCAAGGCATCGGCAGTGCCCTGTGACGCGGCATCGAACGCCTGATGCCAGGGGTCGCTGCCCCGACTGGCCGCAGGCATTGCCGAAAACTGCGCGGGCCGGTGGCCAGGGTTTTTCAACAGGTCGCTGAATGAGCGCTGCCCGCCCAGATAAAAGTGCAGTGCGCTCATCCCCACGCACAGCGTCAACGTACCTTGACCGGCCGTTCGCTGAAAACTGCGCTCGGCCGCTTGACCCCAGGCGGCGTGCAGGTGCTGCAGCGTGTCCACGCTAAGACCTGTGGGTACGGGCAAGGCGTCTTTATTGCCTTGCAAGTGTGTTTCGATGGTGTCGACCAGTGGCTGCGGATCAAACCCCAGCAAACCGGCTTGCTGCCCGGCCCGGAACTTGTTGCGGTAACGCGGGCCAGTGTCGAGGTCCGGCGCGACGGCGAACAATCCATCGGCTGGTAGTTTGACCCGATGACTCCAGGCTTCCAGCGCTTCGGCGAGGCGGGCGATCTGGTTCTGGCGCAATTGATTGCAGCGTGACGCACCCAGCAGCAGGGCGACGGCGTAAGTCTGTTCGATGCTCAGGGAGTGCGTCTGGCTGGCCAGTTCATCGCGCAGGCTCAGGTGTTGCAACCGGTGTTCGCAGCCGATCCGGTACAACTGATGCAATTCCAGCCACACACCGTCCGGCACTGGGCAGTAGAGCTGAGTGGCGCGGATCAACTGACCGTTCAGGCAATGGAGTGCCCGTTGCAACGCTTGCGCCAGCAGTGGCGCACGGTCTTTGCTGAAACGAGGCGTGATTCGGATGACGATCTGTTTGTAGCCGATCGCCAAATGACTTTGCAGGGCCTGGCAAAGGTTGGCGATCTTGCGCGAACGCTCGTCGAGAACAATCGCCTGGTGCAGGAAATGCCGCTCCAGGTGTCTGCAGACGTAATACACCTCGGGCCTGAGCAGCTCGAGCATGGGCAGGCGATTGGCACTCGGTGTCAGCAGTTGGTTGAGTTCACCCAAGGCTTGATAGAGCTGGCGCGCGGTTTCGCCGATGTTGGCTTTGGGCAGGGCGGCGATCCAGCGCTTGAGGTCGCGTGGGGTGGCTTCGCAGAAAGTCAGGCGCAATTGCGCGGGGAGCGGGGCGCTTAGCAGCAGGTGGGGACTGGTTTCATTCATGCCGTGGAAAAACTCCAGCCGGTCAATGGGCAGTGAATGACCTGACTGTAGCAGCTATGTCCATCAGCGCGGGACAACCAGAGCGGTCGCCACCGAGTGGTATCCGCTCCTCCGAAGATGTTCGCAAGAGCGGATCAGCGGATCAGGCCTTAGGCAGACCCATGCCCTGGCCCATCTGTACCGGCGAACCGGCCGCCAGTTCTTCGGCCCATTTGACCTGGTCTGGCCCGAACAGCACGACAGCGGTCGAACCCAGTTTGAAGCGACCCAGTTCCGCACCTTTCTCCAGATGAATGGGCGCGCGCGCGGCTTCGTCGTAGCGGAAGGTTTTCAATTCGCGTTTCGGCGGCGTGACCAGCCCGGCCCAGACGGTTTCGATCGACGCAACGATCATCGCGCCCACCAGCACCACGGCCATCGGCCCGCGCTCAGTGTCGAAAATGCACGCCACACGTTCGTTGCGGGCAAACAGCTCCGGCACGTTTTCGGCGGTGGTCTGGTTGACCGAGAAAATCCGGCCCGGGATGTAGACCATCTCGCGCAGGGTGCCGGCCAGCGGCATGTGCACGCGGTGGTAGTCCTTCGGCGACAGGTAGATAGTCGCGAAATCACCGCCCATGAACGGCGCGGCGTTGGCCGCGTCACCGCCCAGCAACTCCAGCACGCTGAAGCTGTGGCCCTTGGCCTGGAACACCCGACCGTGTTCGATCGGACCGAGCTGGCTGACTGCGCCATCGGCCGGGCTGAGGATCGCCCCCGGGGTTTCGTCGAGCGGACGAGCGCCGTCCTTCAAGGCGCGGGTGAAGAACGCGTTGAAGTGTTCGTAGGCAGTCAGGTCTTCGACCAGCGCCTGGGACATGTCCACCTGATAACGCTTGGCGAACCAGGCGGTAAAGGCGTTCTTGAACCAGCGCACGCGGCATTCGGCAATGCAGCCGGCCAGTCGCGAGAGCAAGTGATGGGGCAGCAGGTATTGGCTGAGGATAAACAGACGCTTGTTCATTAACTGTCCTTAAACCTTAAATCTCTACGGGGGTGTCGGGGTGGTTGCCCCATTCGCCCCAGGAACCGGCGTAGCCTTTGACCCGCGGATAACCGAGGGATTTGGCCACCAGATAAGTGAAGCCAGAACGGTGGTGAGTCTGGCAGTGAGTAATGACTTCTTTGTCTTTGCTGATCCCTAGCTGTTCGAGGATCTGCGGCATGTCCGTGCGGATGCGCAGGTTACGCGCCTTGTCCATGCCGGCAGTCCACTCGAAATTGACGGCGCCCGGAATGTGCCCGGCCTTGGCCGCCAGCACTTTCTCGCCGGAGTACTCCAGCGGCCCGCGCGCGTCCCAGATCGCCAGGTCGGCGGCGCCGAGTCGGCTTTGCAGGTACTCGCGGGTCGCGGTGGGTTCGTCGTGCAGGGTCAATTTCACCGGGCCGCCAACGGGGGCCGGGATCTGGATCGACATCGGCATGCCTTCTGCCAGCCAGGCCGTCAGACCGCCGTCGACGTAGTGATATTTACGGTGGCCGATGACGTCCAGCAGCCAGATAAAACGCCCGGCCCAGCCACCACCTTCGTCGTCATACACCACGTACACCGCATCGGGGTTGTGGCCCAACTCGCCAAACAGCGCTTCAAGTGCCGCTTGCGGCGGCATCAACCCCGGTGCCGGCGCCTGACCGAGTTGCGTGCGTTTCGGATCAACAAAACGCGCGCCGGGAATATGCCCTTCGGCATAGCGGGCACTGCTGGTCAGGTCCACCAGAATCAGATCGCGGGCCTCGAGGCGAGGGAGCAAGTCGCTCGGCTCGATCACCAGCGGCAAGCCAGAGAAGTCAGACATGTGAGGTCTCCAGGGCACAAAAGGGTGGATTGTAGCGCAGCGTCATTGGCCGCGGTGGCTAAAGGTGTTCAAGGCTTTCTCAATGCACTGCGCGGTTTTGCCGAAGGCTTGCACGGTGATTTCCGAGAACGGCCCGCCGCCCTGATCCGCCACCACCACCATGATCACCCGACCATTATTGACCAGTGAGCGCAGGATCAAGTGTTCGCCACGGAACTGCGCGCGCAGGTTGCCAGGCAACAACGCCGAGAACTGCGCGGTGTTGGCCGGTGTCAGGCGCACTTGGGCCTGTTGCGAGAGCAAACGTTGTAGCACAGAGCTTTGGCTCACCGCGAAATTCAGCCCGGCCGCTTCTGCTGGCAAACCGGCAACCTGATGCACCCGCAGATTGGCGTGCGTGCGATCAGCCATCAAGATCATGACGCGACGCATGCCGCACGCGACCAGAGCGTCCCGGGCGGAGGTGGTCAAGTGCATCGCGTTGGTGAAGGGGCTTGGCTCCACCAGCAACTCGGCGCATTGGCTGCGCCACTTCGCCAGGTCTTCGGTGGTCGGCGCCGGGGCCGGCAGCAAGGCGGCGTGGACCCGGTTCATGCCCCACGGCCAAAGCAGCGAAACAGCGGGGTGCCAGAGGTCCGGCATGGCATGCAGTCGGGCGCTGTTGGCGGCCTGTTGGTGCAATTGTTGCTGCACGTCGGCCATGGGCATTTGCAGGTAAAGGCTGGTCAGGTATTGCCAGCGCTCGCTGTGCGGGCTGTCCCACGCCTGTTGCGCCGACAGTGCCAGACCGTTGGCCAGCAGCACGGTATTGGCCGGCTGATTGAGCCAGCGCCGCAGGGTCGGATCGTCATCGAGGCGGTTTTGCTGGCGCAACGGATGATCACTATCGCGGGCAATGCGCAGCACTTTGACCAGTTCGCGCTGCTCGGTCAGCAGCAGGCGATACCCCTGTTCTACCCAGATCGGCAGGCGCCAGATGGTCACCAGAGCCTGGCAAATATCCAGCAGGCGCACCCCGAACAACTGCTTTTCGACCTTGCGCGCCGACTCACCTTTATGGATGACCCGCAGTTCCCATTCTTCGAGCAATTGCGGATAGGTCAACGCCATCGGCCACAGCGGCGAGAGGAACAGCAGACTGCCCCAATGAATGTCCTGCCACAGCCGAGCCAGGCGACTGGCAAAAAAACCATTGGCCTGTTGCGTCGCGTGCTGGCTGATCAATTGCAACTGGCGCAAGGCAAGCGGGATCTGCATTTGGGGTTCGGCGGGGAGGCGGGCGAGCAGTTCTTCGGTGCGTTTCAAGCCGAGGCGATTGATCGCCACTTCCAGGTTTTCCGCAGGCTCGGTCATGCTGCCGTGGGTATGGCGATTGGCTTCACGAATGATGCTCAAGGCCAGGGCCGGGCTGTCTTGCATCAATTCGGCGATATCACGCAGTGAGCTGCGGTTATCGGCGATAGCTCTGCAGACACGGTCATGGCTGTCTTGCGGAACCGGCAGGCGCACGCCATCGAGAAGCTTGACCCAGCCTTCTAGAGTGGTCGGTTTTTGAGTGGGAGTGTTCGTCTGGTTAGCCATGGTTGGACGCAATCTTCGTCTGCATTACCTATGCCCGGAGTAGGCTAAATTAGCTTTTCGCTTGAACGGCCTATAGTCTGGCGCAGTTTTGCCGATAAGGAGAAGAAGAGATTTTTCGACCTCCGAATATGACCTTGAACCCGACTCAGTAAGTGCTCTCCTACCTATGGCTAAAATTCTCGGCATCATTGTCGTATTCGCGAGCGTGCTCGGCGGGTACGTGCTCTCCCACGGCAAGATTGCTGCCCTTATCCAGCCTTTCGAGGTGATGATTATCGGTGGTGCAGCCTTTGGCGCATTCCTGCAAGCCAACCCTGGCCACATGGTCAAAAACGTTCTGAAGAAAGCCTTCGGGATGTTCAGCTCGCGCTTCAACCACACCTTTTACCTTGAAGTGCTGGGGCTGATTTACGAGATCCTCAACAAGAGCCGCCGCGAAGGCATGATGGCCATCGAAGGCGACATCGAAGATGCTGCCGCGAGCCCGATTTTCGCCAAGTACCCGGCGGTGCTCAAAGATGACCGCATGACCGCGTACATCTGCGATTACCTGCGCATCATGTCCTCCGGCAACATGGCTCCCCATGAGCTGGAAGGCCTGTTCGACATGGAACTGACCAGCCTCAAGGAAGACCTCGATCACCCGTCCCACGCGGTGAATGGCATCGCTGACGCCATGCCGGGTTTCGGTATCGTCGCGGCGGTACTGGGTATCGTGGTGACCATGGCCTCCCTGGGTGAAAGCGATCAGAAAATGATCGGTGTACACGTGGGTGCGGCATTGGTCGGTACCTTCTTCGGTATTCTCGCGGCGTACGGTTTCTTTGGCCCGCTGGCTCATGCCCTGGCCCACGATGCCAAGGAAGAACTGAACGTCTACGAGGCCATCAAGGCTTCGCTGGTGGCCTCGGCGTCCGGCATGCCGCCATCGCTGGCCGTGGAATTCGGTCGCAAGGTTCTGTACCCGGCGCACCGTCCTAGCTTCGCTGAGCTGGAACAAGCGGTTCGCGGTCGATAGTGCTCTGTTTTGCAAATACGTTCCTTTTTTGGCGAGTGACTGTTGTTGCCAGACAAGGCGCCGAGACGAGTCATAGCCCGCTATGGCGAGGAGCGGCAACGCCGTATGGCGACAACAGGCACCGTCAAAAAGGAACAGTATTTGTGAGACAGAGCACTCTGTATGGAAAATAACCAGCCGATCATCATCAAGCGCGTCAAGAAATACGCGAGCGGGCATCACGGTGGTTCCTGGAAAATCGCTTTCGCGGACTTCGCGACGGCGATGATGGCGTTCTTCCTGGTGCTGTGGCTGCTGTCCACCGCCACCCCGGAACAGAAGATCGCCATCGCCGGTTACTTCAAAGACCCGGTCGGCTTTACCGAAAGTGGCACGCCGTACATCATCGATCTGGGTGGCTCCCCGACCCTGGCGCCGGAGAAAACCCTCAACCCCGAGGTGAAATCCCAGCCGCAGCCAGACCGCGTCACTGTCGACACCGAACAGGTCGAAGGCATGGCCGAGCAGGTCGAGAAGGAACGCCTGGAACTGTTGCTGCAAGAATTGCAGAACAAGGTCGATGAAAATCCGCAGCTGCAGAAATTCAAGGACCAGATCCTGTTCGAGATCACGCAGGACGGTTTGCGTATCCAGATCATGGACGCCGAAAACCGCCCGATGTTCGACTCCGGCAGTGCGCGTTTGAAACCGTACTTCGAAGACATCCTGCTGGCCATGGCCGACACCATCAAAGCGGTGCCGAACAAGATCAGCATCAGCGGTCACACCGATGCCAAGCCGTACTCGGGTACCGGCGATTTCGGCAACTGGGAACTCTCGGCCAACCGTGCCAACGCCGCTCGCCGTGCGCTGGTCGCCGGCAGCTATCCGGATCAACAGGTGGCGCGGGTGGTCGGTTATGCCTCGTCGGCACTGTTTGACCGCGAGAACCCGTTCAATCCGGTCAACCGCCGCATCGACATCGTGGTACTGACCAAGAAAGCCCAAAAGGCCATTGAAGGCTCGCAAGGTGCAGAACCTGCGCCAGAGCCGGCACCAGCCCCGGCAGCACAAGGGCAGGGCGGTCCGGGCGAAGTGCCGGCCAAACCAGTTGACCCGAACGCCTTGCCGGCGGACAAAGAGCCGCTGCCGGCCCATGAGCTTCGTGAGCGTCTGAATATCTTCGAAAACCCGGCACCGAAACCGGCTGAACCGCCGAAGCAGTGACCGACAAAAAAGCCGACAGCGATGTCGGCTTAATTTTTGTGCCTGTCAGAAACCCCGTTGAATACGGTTCTTGAGCTGGTCGTGGAACAGCTCGGCATTGCGTTTGTAGGTGCCATAAAGGGATTCGCTGATTGAATCCAGTGTCATTGAGCGCTTGGTCGCCACTTCCTCTCGATAGGCATCGATGAAAAACTCCAGATCCCTGTCGGTGCTGATCTTGGGCCATTTATCGAGATACAGCGGCAGTTCCGCCGGTTCTGTCTTGAATGAGCAGATCCGTCGATTACTGATGGTCGCTTCACCGATTTCAAACGGCACCCACCACGACAACGCGGTCTTGCCCGAGACCACCGCAATCAGATGCGTGCACGCGGTGATGTTGCGGGTGATGACCCCGGTGATGTCGTCAGTGGTCTGTGATTCCGGATCCAGCACGTCGAAGTAGGTCTTGATGTTGGCCTGAATCAGGCGGGAGTTGATGGCGATGGCGTGGGGGCGGTCGCTATGGCGGTAGCTGATAAACACAGGCATCAGAAATGTCCTTTGATCGCGAGTTCGCGGTAGTAGGCGCCGAGGGCGGTCAGGCGGCAGCCGGTGGAATGCAGGGCGGCGTAGTACATGTGCTCGGCGTCTACCGGTTCGATCAGGCTGTGGCGGTTGCACTTTTGCAGTTGCTTGAAGATGTCGCCGTTGTCGGAATCGAACGCGGCCTCGGTCGGTTCATAACTGGGGTCCAGCGGGAATACGTAGCTAGGTTCGGGGAACCAGTCCTTGAGCTTGCGCAGGGTTTCTTCGGCAATCAGCGGCGTCACTTCCCGCAGCGGCACAAATTGCGAAACGTTGGTCTTGAACACCGGCCGTTGCTCCCATGCCCCTAACGCGTTGTCGACGAACGAATACACGCTACCCGGCGTGACCTTGCCCAGCACATTGGCAGCTCCACCGTGCAGTGCTTGCAGCAGGAGGTCGGTAAACACGCCGTGGCCGCGACCTTCGAGCGCCACCTGGTCTTTCTTGCAGGCAGTGAGAATGGTCAGGCCTTCGCTGATCACGCTGCTACCACCGCGCAACCCGCGCATGGCTGCCGCCGCGCCGGCCTGGCAGCAGTCGAGGATGATGATTTTGTTCTTGATGTGGGGGGCGTTTTCCGCCCAGTTGAGGATGTCGCTGATGCGGATGCCTTCGACGCCTTGGCCGAAATCCTGAGGGATCAGCAGGCCTTCATCGATGCTGGTATCAAATTGGCCGTGACCGGCGAAGTACAGCAGCGCCACATCGCAATCGCCGGAAAACAGACTCTGGATCTGCTGCTTCAGGTTCGTATGAGTGAGGTTTTCCTCCGCCGAAGTCAGGACCTTGCTGCTGAAGTTCGGACGCCCGTTGGCGTGGCGCTCCAGCACCGAGGCCATGGCCATCGCGTCGTTGTTGCAGCCACTCAATGGCGACACATGGGTGTAGTGGTTGATGCCTATGAACAGTCCCTTGCGCATGCTTACACCGCCGTGTGCAGGCGAATGGCGTTGACGATGCTGTTGGTGTTCCACGCACATTCGGCGTGCGCGGCATCACGCACCACCGTGGAAATCCGCTCTGCCCCAAACGGCTTGACCGCAATGATCACCTTGCCCATCCGCTTGGCGATCTCGATTTCCTTGTTGATCCACTTGCTGTAGGTCGAATACATCCCCGCCATGATCAGCACCGCCGAGCAGGGGCGGATTTTGTTTTCGATGGCGGTTTCCAGTTGCTTGTCGGTCTGCGCGTCGACGATCGGGTTGTCCGTCGGCACTGAAAAATTTTTGAAGGTGAAGCCGGGTTTGGCGTTGAGCAGGCGCACGAGATTGTCGTGGGCGTGGGGGTAGCTCCACGAATGGCTGATGAACAAATGATAGGTTTGCATGGTCGTCCCTCGGTATCGCCGGAATGCGAAGAGGGCTTGAATGTATGCACTTGATTGGCCGCAACAAGGCCTGCGCGGTTAAAGAGACGGATCCTTCCAGCGGGCGCGCGGAAGTCCTACAGAGGTGTCTGACGTTTAATCAGCGGGGAAATGTGTAGGTCGCAACAAGCGGCCCACCGTCCCGTCAGTGACGGGGCGATGGGCGCGTCTGTTTAGTAGCTGGTTTCAGGCAGGCTGGCGATGATCGAGCGGTAGCTGTTCATCCGTTGCTGCTGCACGCGGCCTTCTTCGAGGGCCTTGAGCAGGGCGCAACCCGGTTCGCGGTCGTGCTTGCAGTCGCGGAAACGGCAGGTGCCGATCAGGTCGTTGAACTCGATGAAACCGGCTTCGACGTCGGCGCGGCTGACGTGGCCGAGGCCGAATTCACGAATGCCCGGGGAGTCGATCAACTCACCGCCACCGGGGAAGTGGAACAACCGCGCGGTGGTCGTGGTGTGAGTGCCCTGGCCGGACAGCTCGGACAACGGGCCGACGCGGGCTTCGACTTCCGGCAGCAGGCTGTTGACCAGCGACGACTTGCCGACGCCTGACTGGCCGACGAACACGCTGATGCGCCCGTCCAGCTGTTCCTGCAGTTGCTCCATGCCATTGCCGTGATGCGCCGAGACTTCCAGCACCGGGTAACCGAGCGTGCGGTAGACCGCCAGCAAGGCATTCAGAGCCGGGGCGTTCTGCTCGTCGATCAGGTCGAATTTGTTGAGCAACAGCAGTGGCCGGATACCGGCGTGCTCGGCAGCTACCAGATAACGGTCGATCAGGTTCGCGTGAGGCTCGGGCAGCGGGGCAAAGACGATGACGATCATGTCGACGTTGGCGGCCACAGGCTTGAGCTGGCCACGGCTGTCCGGACGGCAGAGTTCGGTTTTGCGTGGCAGTTGCGCCACGATCACACCGATGCCCTGGTTGCCGGCACGCCAGACCACCTGATCGCCGGTCACCAGTGCCGGGAGGTTGGCGCGCAAGTGACAACGGAACACTTCACCAGCCAATTCGCCCTCGAGGGCTTCGACTTCGACCTGTACGCCGAAGTGCGCGATCACCAGCCCGGTCTGTTCCGGGCCCAGGTCGCCACCCTCAAGTGCCTCGACAGCCGAGGACTCGCGTTTGGCGGCGCGGGCAGCGCGTTCGCCCTGAATCTTTTCGATGCGCCAGTTTTGACGACGATTGAGTTGGCGTTTGGCCATGGGTGTTCCGTATCAAGAATGCAGCGATTAGGTAAAACGGCCGCGAGTTTAGCACGCCCCGCCGGTTGCCTAGGCTAAACTGCGCAGCATTGCCTAGGAGCCGACACATGCAAAACCCGCAGAATCTGATCTGGATCGACCTGGAAATGACTGGTCTGAACCCTGATACCGACGTCATCATCGAAATGGCCACCATCGTCACCGACAGTGACTTGAACACCTTGGCCGAAGGCCCGGTGATCGCCATCCACCACAGCGACGAGATCCTCGCCGGCATGGACGAGTGGAACACCCGTCAACACGGCGGCTCGGGCCTGACCCAGCGCGTTCGCGACAGCCGCATCAGCATGGCCGAAGCCGAAGCCGAGACTATCGCCTTCCTGGAGAAATGGGTGCCCAAGGGCAAGTCGCCGATCTGTGGCAACAGCATCTGCCAGGACCGTCGCTTCCTTTATACGCACATGAAGTCCCTGGAAAGCTACTTCCACTACCGCAACCTCGACGTATCGACTCTCAAAGAGTTGGCCGCACGCTGGGCGCCGGACGTACGCGACAGCTTCAAAAAAGGTAGCACTCATTTGGCGCTGGACGACATCCGCGAATCGATTGCCGAGCTGCAGCACTACCGCAAGCATTTCATCAAGTTCTGATTCGGCGGCCTCTGTGCTGGCCCCATCGCGAGCAAGCTCGCTCCCACAGGTACAGCGCCGTCCCTGTGGGAGCGAGCTTGCTCGCGATGGCGTCCTTACAGTCACCATTGATGATTGGCTAGATTCTCTGATGCCCTCTTTTGGGGCTTCGGTGAAGTGAGTAGACTGCGCGCCTTTCTGCAAGGACCGCCGCCATGTTGCTGATGCTCTACCTGATCGCCATCACCGCCGAAGCCATGACCGGCGCGCTGTCTGCCGGCCGTCGCGGCATGGACTGGTTTGGCGTGGTGCTGATCGCGTGCATCACTGCGTTGGGGGGCGGCTCGGTGCGTGACGTCCTGCTCGGCCACTACCCGCTGACCTGGGTCAAACACCCGGAATACCTGGTGCTGACCTCGGTCGCCGCCATGGTGACCGTCTTCACTGCGCGCTGGATGCGCCACCTGCGCTCATTGTTCCTGGTCCTCGACGCCGTGGGCCTGGTGGCGTTCACCCTGATCGGCTGCATGACCGCTTTGGAAATGGGTCACGGCATGCTGGTGGCGTCGGTCAGCGGCGTGATCACCGGCGTATTTGGCGGCATCCTGCGCGACATCTTCTGCAACGACATCCCGCTGATCTTCCGCCGAGAGCTCTACGCCAGCGTCTCGTTCGCGGCGGCGTGGTGCTACATGCTCTGCATCTACCTGCAATTACCCGGTGAACAAGCGATTCTGATCACGCTGTTTGGTGGCTTCCTCCTGCGACTGCTGGCGATTCGTTTCCACTGGGAAATGCCGAAGTTCGTTTACAACGACGAGGCTTAAGACTGGCACGGTTCCTGTGGCCGCTGCCGAAGGCTGCGTCCGGCTGCGTAGCAGTCGTCTATCCGGAAAGCGAGTTCTGCGGCCTCGAACCTCCGAACGCGGCCCGAGCCTTCGGCAGCGGCTACAGGAGACCGTGTTGTTTCAGGGCCCATTCGACATGTTCACGCACTAACTCCGACGGGTAATCCCTGCGAGCCTTCAACGCTTCCAGCACCGGGATGCTCGACGGCGCATTGCCCAGCCCCACCGCCAGGTTACGCAACCAACGCTCATAACCCGCCCGGCGTAATGGCGAGCCTTCAGTGCTGCTGAGGAATTTATCCTCGTCCCACATGAACAACTCAGCCAATTCCGCATTGTCCAGGTTGTGCCTTGGCTTGAAGTCGCTTTCGCCGGACGGACGGGCAAAGCGGTTCCAGGGGCAGACGATCTGGCAATCATCGCACCCAAACACCCGGTTGCCGATCAGTGGCCGCAGATCTTCCGGGATTGCGCTTTTCAGTTCGATGGTCAGGTACGAAATGCAGCGCCTGGCATCCAGAACGTAAGGGCCGACGAAGGCGTTGGTCGGGCAGATGTCGAGGCACGCGGTGCAGCGGCCGCAATGTTCGGTGGTGTGGGGCGGGTCGACCGGCAATGGCAGATCGACAAACAACTCGCTGAGAAAGAAGTAGCTGCCGGCCTTGCGATTCAGGACCAGGGTGTTTTTGCCGATCCAGCCAAGACCGGCCTGTTCGGCGATGGCTTTTTCCAGCACCGGGGCGCTGTCGACGAAGGCGCGGAAACCAAACGGGCCGATCTGTGCCTGAATTTTGTCGGCCAGTTGTTGCACGCGTTTACGAATTAGTTTGTGGTAATCGCGGCCCAAGGCATAACGCGAGACGTAGGCTTTTTCCGGCTGGGCCAGCATTTGCGCCATTTGGGTGTCGCCGGGCAGGTAGTCCATGCGCAGGGAAACCACGCGCAAGGTGCCGGGCACCAGCTCTTCCGGATGTGAGCGTTTGCTGCCGTGGGCGCCCATGTAGTCCATTTCGCCGTGGTAGCCGGCGGCGAGCCAGCGCTCCAGGTGCTGCTCATGCTCGGCCAGGTCCAGGCCGCTGATGCCGACTTGCTGAAAGCCCAGCTCGCGGCCCCAGTCCTTGATGGATTGGGCGAGGGCGGGCAGGTCTGTGGTAATTGCGGGCATGAGGCGAGAGAAACCGGAGCTGAGGTGCGTATAATTCTGCCAGACATCGGAGCCCGAAGACGCATGCCGCACACTAAAGATGATTTACCCGACGCGCTGTATAGCGCCGCGCAGGTCCGTGGGCTCGATGCGAGCCTGATCGCGGCCGGCACGCCGGGCTTCGAGTTGATGCAGCGCGCGGCGCGGGCGACCTGGCGGGCGCTGGTCCGGCAATGGCCGTCGGCGAATGAATTAACGGTGCTGGCCGGCCACGGCAATAACGCGGGCGACGGTTATCTGGTGGCAGTGCTGGCCAGCCGTGCGGGTTGGTCGGTTCGCGTGTTGGCGGTGGGCGATCCCCAACGTTTGCAGGGGGATGCGGCGTTGGCGTATGCCGAGGCGGTGTCGGAAAAAGTACTGATCGAACCCTGGTCTGCACAATCCGGATTGCGCGGCGTCGTGCTCGATGCTTTGCTCGGCACCGGTCTGACGGGGGAAGTGCGTGCGCCTTACGCTGACGCTATCGCGACGATCAATGCCAGCGGGCTGCCGGTCGTGGCTGTGGATATCCCTTCAGGGCTGTGCGCCAATACCGGTCGGATCCTCGGTCTGGCGGTGCATGCCGACCTGACAGTGACCTTCATCGGTTTGAAACTGGGGCTGTTCACCGGGGATGCAGCAGATGTGGTTGGGGAACTGGTTTTCAATGATTTACACGCCGACCCGCAGCTCGTCGAGGCCGCGGCGATCAGCGCTCGGCGCCTGACGCCCGGCAACTTGCCGCGTCCTGCACCGCGAGCGCCGACGTCGCACAAAGGCAAATTCGGCCATGTGCTGTTGATCGGCGGCGATCTCGGCTTGGGTGGCGCGATCCTGCTGAGCGCACAAAGCGCCCTGCGCGGCGGTGCCGGCATGGTCTCCGTGGCAACCCGCAGTGAGCATGTACCGGCCGCGCTGGCGAGAATTCCCGAAGCCATGGTGCTGGGCACTTCGTCGGCCAACCAGTTGATGGATTTGCTGCAAAAGGTTTCCGTATTGGTGGTCGGCCCTGGCTTGGGGCAGGCGTCCTGGGGGCGCAGTTTGCTGTCAGCGGCCGCCAATGCACCGTTGCCGCAAGTCTGGGATGCCGATGCGTTGAACCTGCTGGCCGAAGAATGTGTGAATTTGCCCAAGGATTGCGTGATCACGCCGCATCCGGGCGAAGCGGCGCGGTTGCTCGGGATCAGCACCGCCCAAGTGCAAGCTGATCGCCCGGCGGCGGCGCATGCGTTGAGCAAAAAATATACAGCAGTCGTGGTATTGAAAGGCGCTGGCAGCCTGATCGCCAGTCCCGATGGGCGTCTCACCGTGTGTCATCAAGGTCATCCGGCCATGGCCACGGCGGGTTTGGGCGATGTATTGGCCGGTCTGGTCGGCGCGCTGCTGGCTCAAGGCATGCAGGCGTTCGACGCCGCGTGCCTGGCGGTCTGGCTGCACGCCAATGCGGGTGAGCAACAAGGTAAAAATGGCCGCGGGCTGGCGGCCAGTGATCTGATTCCGGCCATTCGTCAGTTGTTGGAGGAGCAAGCACCGTGTCTGAAGTAACCCTGTACCTGGCTGATGAAGAGGCGATGACGGCCTTTGGCACACGCATCGCAAAAATCACCGAAGGGCACGGTCTGATTTTTTTGGAAGGGGACCTGGGGGCAGGTAAAACCACGTTGTCGCGGGGTATCATCCGCGGCCTGGGGCATGAAGGCGCCGTGAAAAGTCCGACCTTCACCCTGGTCGAGCCCTATGAGATCGGCGACATCCGCGCTTTCCATTTCGACTTGTACCGTTTGGTCGATCCGGAAGAGCTGGAGTACCTCGGCATTCGCGACTATTTCGACGACGACGCGCTGTGCCTGATCGAATGGCCCGATAAAGGTGCAGGCTTTTTGCCAAAGCCTGACCTGACCATTACCATTAGCCCGCAAGACAGCGGGCGTTCGCTGAAAATTTTATCCCGGGGCTCGCGTGGCGAGACCTGGTGTGCCGCTTTGGCATTGGAATCCAATTAAATGATGGGGTCAGGTATGCGCTTTCGCGCGATGGTAGCTGCCGTAGGGTTGTTGTTTTTGGCGGTGACCGTCGACGCTGTGGCCGACGCAAAGGTCAACAGTGTTCGCCTGTGGCGGGCGCCGGACAACACACGGCTGGTGTTCGACCTGACCGGGCCGGTGCAACACAGCGTGTTCACCCTTACCGCTCCGGATCGGCTGGTGATCGACATCAATGGTGCAACGCTCGGCGCGCCGTTGAACGTCAACACTTCCAATACCCCTATCACCGCCATGCGCTCGGCTCAACGCACGCCGACTGACCTGCGGGTGGTGATCGACCTGAAAAAGGCCGTGACCCCGAAAAGTTTCTCCCTGGCGCCAAACGCCCAGTACGGCAACCGGTTGGTGGTCGACCTGTTTGATAACGCTGCCGATGCCGCGCCGTCGCCAGCCCCGACTCCGACACCGACCCCTTCGGTCGCCACGATGCCGGCAGTGCCCGTCACGCCGGTTGAGCCTGCGATCAAACTTCCTCCTGCACCTCCGGCAAACGCGACATCCTCGTGGTGATCGACGCCGGCCACGGCGGTGAAGACCCGGGTGCTTCAGGCTCCCGCGGTCAGAAGGAAAAAGACGTGGTATTGGCCATCGCCCGTGAACTGCAGCGTCAGGTCAATGGCATGAAAGGCTTCCGCGCCGAACTGACCCGTACGGGCGACTACTTCATTCCGCTGCGCGGCCGAACCGAAATCGCCCGTAAGAAAGGCGCCGACCTGTTCGTTTCGATCCACGCCGACGCCGCGCCGTCGGCCGCTGCCTTCGGTGCGTCGGTGTTCGCCCTGTCTGATCGCGGCGCGACTTCGGAAACGGCCCGCTGGCTGGCGGACAGTGAAAACCGCTCTGACCTGATCGGTGGTGCTGGCAACGTCAGCCTTGATGACAAGGACCGCATGCTCGCGGGCGTGCTGCTTGACCTGTCGATGACCGCGTCGCTGACGTCCAGCCTGAACGTTGGCCAGAAAGTCCTGAGCAACATCGGACGGGTTACGCCACTGCACAAGCAGCGTGTGGAACAAGCCGGGTTCATGGTGCTGAAGTCGCCAGATATCCCGTCGATCCTGGTGGAAACCGGGTTCATCTCCAACTCTAACGAAGCGTCCAAACTGGCCTCCTCGAATCACCAGCAGGCGCTGGCGCGTTCGATCAGCAGCGGCGTGCGGCAGTTCTTCCAGCAAAACCCGCCACCGGGCACTTACATTGCCTGGCTGCGTGACTCCGGAAAAATCGTTCAAGGCCCGCGTGATCACCGGGTCAGCCCGGGTGAGACCCTGGCGATGATTGCCGTGCGCTATCAGGTGTCGCCTGCCACGCTGCGCAGCGTCAACAAGCTGCCCAGTGATGAGCTGAAGGTCGGTCAGCACCTGACCATTCCAGGCACCGAGTTGGCGGCCAAAGAATGAATCAGGTCGTGATCAACAGCGCTCGCATCGAGCTGCTCAGCCCGCGACTGGCGAACCAGATTGCCGCCGGCGAGGTGGTCGAGCGCCCGGCTTCGGTGATCAAGGAGCTGCTGGAAAACAGCCTCGACTCCGGCGCCAAGCGCATCGATGTCGATGTCGAGCAGGGCGGCGTCAAGCTATTGCGCGTGCGCGACGATGGCAGCGGCATTTCTGCCGATGACCTGCCGTTGGCGCTGGCGCGACACGCCACCAGCAAGATCCGCAATCTGGAAGACCTCGAACAGGTCATGAGCCTCGGGTTTCGCGGTGAAGCACTGGCATCGATCAGCTCCGTGGCGCGCCTGACGCTGACGTCCCGCACTCGCGATGCCGATCAGGCCTGGCAGGTCGAAACCGAAGGCCGGGACATGGCGCCGCGCGTGCAGCCGGCCGCCCATCCGGTGGGCACCTCGGTGGAAGTGCGGGACTTGTTCTTCAACACCCCGGCGCGTCGCAAGTTTCTCAAGACTGAAAAAACCGAATTCGATCACCTGCAAGAAGTGATCAAGCGCCTGGCGCTGGCACGCTTCGATGTCGCGTTCCACCTGCGCCATAACGGCAAGACCATCCTCAGCCTGCACGAAGCCCATGACGACGCGGCCCGCGCCCGGCGTGTGGCGGCGATTTGCGGTTCGGGGTTCCTCGAGCAGGCGCTGCCGATCGAAATCGAGCGCAATGGCCTGCATTTATGGGGCTGGGTCGGCTTGCCGACGTTCAACCGCAGCCAGGCAGACTTGCAGTATTTCTTCGTGAATGGCCGCGCAGTTCGCGACAAACTGGTGGCCCACGCGGTGCGCCAGGCCTATCGCGATGTGCTGTTCAATGGCCGGCATCCGACGTTCGTGCTGTTTTTCGAAGTGGATCCGGCGGGTGTCGACGTCAACGTGCACCCGACCAAGCACGAAGTTCGCTTCCGTGACGGGCGCATGGTTCACGATTTCCTTTACGGCACCTTGCACCGCGCCTTGGGCGATGTGCGTCCCGAGGATCATCTGGCCGCACCGGTGGTGACGGCCGTCGTGCGTCCAACCGGGCTCGATGCCGGCGAATTCGGCCCGCAGGGCGAAATGCGTCTGGCGGCCAATGCGCTGCTGGAGCAACCTCAGGCGCAACCGTCGTTCAATACCCCGGCCGGGTCGGGCGCTGGCGCCGGTTATCAGTATCAATACACGCCACGGCCCCAATCCGGTGTACCGGTTGCTGAAGCCCAGGCGGCGTACCGTGAATTCTTTGCGCCATTGCCCGAGGCCAACGCGGTCGCGCTGCCAGCCGGGCAGGACGATATTCCGCCGCTGGGTTACGCCCTGGCGCAGCTCAAAGGCATCTACATCCTGGCGGAAAATGCCCAAGGGCTGGTGCTGGTGGACATGCACGCGGCTCACGAGCGGATCATGTACGAGCGCCTGAAAATCGCCATGGCCAGCGAAGGCCTGAGCGGCCAGCCGCTGCTGGTACCGGAATCCCTGGCTGTCAGTCAGCGTGAAGCCGATTGCGCCGAAGAGCACGCGGCGTTGTTCCAGCGTCTGGGTTTTGAATTGCAGCGTCTGGGACCTGAATCCCTGGCCATTCGGCAAATCCCGGCCTTGCTCAAGCAGGCGGAAGCCAATCGACTGGTCAGTGATGTCTTGGCGGACCTGATGGAATACGGCACCAGCGACCGGATTCAGGCACATCTGAATGAGTTGCTCGGGACGATGGCTTGCCACGGCGCGGTTCGTGCGAATCGGCGCCTGGCGATCCCGGAAATGAACGGTCTGCTGCGCGACATGGAAAACACCGAGCGCAGCGGTCAATGCAACCATGGCCGACCGACCTGGACCCAATTGGGCCTGGACGATCTGGACAAACTGTTCTTGCGCGGTCGTTGATGAGCCAGCTTCCTCCAGCGATTTTCCTGATGGGCCCGACTGCTGCGGGCAAGACCGACCTGGCCATCGAGCTGACCAAGGTTCTGCCCTGCGAGCTGATCAGTGTCGATTCGGCGCTGGTCTATCGGGGCATGGACATCGGCACCGCCAAGCCTTCGAAAGAAATCCTGGCCGAATTCCCGCACCGTTTGATCGACATTCTCGACCCGGCCGAGAGCTATTCGGCCGCCGATTTTCGTCGTGATGCCCTGGAGGCGATGGCCGAGATCACCGCGCGGGGAAAAATCCCGCTGCTGGTGGGCGGCACAATGCTCTATTACAAGGCTTTGGTCGAAGGTCTGGCGGACATGCCAGCGGCCGATCCCGATGTTCGGGCGCAGATCGAGGAAGAGGCTGCACGCCTTGGCTGGCAAGCGCTGCACGAACAATTGGCGTTAATTGACCCTGAGTCTGCCGCGCGTATTCATCCAAACGATCCGCAGCGACTCAGTCGGGCGCTGGAAGTTTATCGCGTCAGCGGTCAGAGCATGACCGAGCTGCGGCTGAAACAATCTGTGCAAAGTACCGAAGCAGCCGCTTCGGGACTGCAACAATTGCCCTATACTGTCGCGAACTTGGCCATTGCTCCTGCAAATCGCCAGGTACTGCACGAGCGAATTAAACAAAGATTCACGAATATGTTGGAACAGGGATTCATTGACGAGGTCGTAGCCCTGCGTAAGAGAAGTGACCTGCATTCCGGGTTGCCGTCTATACGTGCGGTAGGCTACCGACAAGTTTGGGATTACCTGGATGGCAAGCTGACGCAAGCCGAGATGCAGGAGCGTGGAATCATTGCCACGCGCCAATTGGCAAAGCGTCAGTTCACCTGGCTGCGCAGTTGGGCTGATTTACACTGGCTGGACAGTCTCGATTGCGACAATCTGCCGCGCGCCTTGAAATACTTGGGGACCATCTCCATATTGAGCTGAGTCCTTGCAATTGCCGTCTATCCTTGGGGGTGTGGCGGCTAAAGCCATCTGTTTACCTATTTTTTATATTGAATCCTTAAAGGAGTGCGGCACATGTCAAAAGGGCATTCGCTACAAGACCCTTACTTGAATACTTTACGTAAAGAGAAAGTTGGGGTGTCTATCTACCTGGTCAACGGGATCAAACTGCAAGGCACGATCGAGTCTTTCGACCAGTTCGTTATCCTGCTGAAAAACACCGTTAGCCAAATGGTTTACAAACACGCTATCTCGACAGTGGTGCCGGTTCGTCCAATTCGTCTGCCAAGCGCAACCGAATCCGAAGCAGGTGACGCTGAGCCAGGTAACGCCTGATAGGAGTCTCCTTTGTTCTTTGAGCGCCACGGTGGTGGTGAGCGAGTCATCCTCGTTCACTTGGATGGACAGGACCCTGAGGCGCGCGAAGATCCGCAGGAGTTTCAGGAACTGGCTAATTCGGCGGGCGCCGAGACCGTTGCGTTTTTTAACGTGCCGCGTCATCGGCCAACCGCCAAATTCCTCATTGGCAGTGGCAAGGTCGAGGAACTGCGCGACCTGGTCAAGGCCGAAGAGGCTGATCTGGTGATCTTCAATCACATCCTCACGCCCAGTCAGGAACGTAACCTCGAACGTGTTTTCGAGTGTCGCGTGATCGACCGCACCGGTCTGATTCTTGATATTTTCGCCCAACGCGCCCGTACCCATGAAGGCAAGCTCCAGGTAGAACTGGCTCAGCTTGACCACATGAGCACCCGCCTGGTTCGTGGCTGGACTCACCTTGAGCGCCAAGGTGGCGGTATCGGCATGCGTGGCCCGGGTGAAACCCAACTCGAAACCGACCGCCGTTTGCTGCGGGTTCGCCTGCGACAGATCAAGGGCCGGCTGGAGAAAGTGCGCAGCCAGCGCGAACAGTCGCGACGTGGTCGTATGCGTGCGGATATCCCTACCGTTTCGCTGGTGGGGTATACCAACGCCGGTAAATCCACGCTCTTCAATAACGTGACGAAATCCGACGTTTACGCGGCTGACCAATTGTTTGCCACGCTGGACCCGACCCTGCGCCGTCTCGATCTGGACGACCTGGGGCCGATTGTCCTGGCGGACACTGTAGGTTTCATTCGCCACTTGCCCCACAAGCTGGTCGAGGCATTTCGGTCTACTCTCGAAGAGTCGAGCAATTCCGACCTGTTGTTGCACGTGATCGATGCGGCCGAACCGGATCGCATGTTGCAGATCGAGCAGGTGATGGTGGTGCTGGGCGAGATTGGTGCCCAGGACTTGCCGATACTCGAGGTGTATAACAAACTCGATTTGCTTGAAGGCGTTGAGCCACAAATCCAGCGCGACGAAAGCGGTAAACCCCTGCGGGTCTGGCTGTCGGCGCGTGATGGCACGGGTCTGGAATTGCTTGAGCAAGCCATTGCCGAGTTGCTTGGCAGTGATTTGTTTATCGGTACCTTGCGCTTGCCGCAACGCTTCGCTCGACTGCGTGCGCAGTTTTTCGAACTTGGCGCGGTGCAGAAAGAAGAACACGACGAAGAAGGCACCAGCTTGCTGGCCGTTCGCTTGCCACGGATCGAGTTGAATCGATTGGTGAGTCGCGAAGGTTTGCAGCCGAATGACTTCATCGAGCAACACACTTTGCAATAAAAGCCTGAGAAAGCGGTTGTGTCGTGGTGACAGGCATTCTGTAGCATTGGTCGGCGCGCCGTGGGTGCGTCTTTGCTTTATCAGATGGAGAGCGCTATGGCTTGGAATGAGCCGGGTGGCAACTCGAATAATCAGGATCCTTGGGGTGGCAAGCGCCGCAATAACGGCGACCGCAAGGGACCACCGGATCTCGACGAGGCCTTCCGAAAGCTGCAGGAAAGCCTGAACGGGTTGTTCGGTGGTGGTAAGAAACGTGGTGATGACGGCGGTGGTTCGGGCAAGAGCGGCGGCTTCGGTGGCATTCTTGGCATCGGCCTTGTCGTGCTGGCGGCCGTTTGGCTGTACAGCGCGGTCTACGTTGTCGACGAGCAGGAGCAAGCCGTGGTGCTGCGCTTCGGCAAGTACTACGAAACCGTCGGCCCGGGCCTGAACATCTATTTCCCGCCGATCGATCGCAAGTACCTGGAAAACGTCACGCGTGAGCGTGCCTACACCAAGCAGGGTCAAATGCTGACTGAAGACGAAAACATCGTCGAAGTGCCACTGACCGTGCAGTACAAGATCAGCAACCTGCAGGACTTCGTGCTGAACGTTGATCAGCCGGAAATCAGCCTGCAGCACGCGACCGAAAGTGCCTTGCGCCATGTGGTGGGTTCCACTGCGATGGACCAGGTGCTGACCGAAGGTCGTGAGTTGATGGCCAGCGAAATCAAGGAGCGTCTGCAACGCTTCATGGATACCTATCGCACCGGCATCACCATTACACAGGTCAACGTACAGAGCGCAGCCGCACCGCGTGAAGTACAGGAAGCTTTCGATGACGTGATCCGCGCCCGTGAAGACGAGCAGCGTTCGCGTAACCAGGCTGAAACCTATGCCAACGGCGTCGTGCCGGAAGCCCGTGGTCAGGCCCAGCGCATCATCGAAGATGCCAACGGCTACCGTGACGAAACGGTCTCGCGCGCCAAGGGTGAGGCCGATCGCTTCACCAAACTGGTTGCCGAGTATCGCAAGGCCCCTGAAGTCACCCGCGAGCGTCTGTACCTGGACACCATGCAGGAAGTCTTCAGCAACACCAGCAAGGTTCTCGTGACCGGCAACAAGAATGGCCAGAGCAATCTGCTGTACTTGCCGCTGGACAAGATGGTCGAAAGTGGTCGCAACACCAGCGCTCCGGTGACCAGTGCAGCAACCACCAGCAATGAAGCGAATGCGCGTGCAGCAGCTGATCTGCAGCAACAGCAAGCACGTACCAGGGAGAGTCGCTGATGAGCAATAAATCGCTGATCGCCCTTATTGTCGGCGTCGTCGTGGCGATCGCTGCCTGGAACTGCTTCTACATCGTGGCTCAGACCGAGCGTGCGGTGTTGCTGCAGTTCGGTCGTGTGGTCCAGGCCGATGTTCAGCCGGGCCTGCATGTGAAAGTGCCTTACGTTAACCAGGTGCGTAAATTCGACGCACGCCTGATGACGCTGGATGCACCGACGCAACGCTTCCTGACGCTGGAAAAGAAAGCCGTCATGGTGGATGCCTACGCCAAGTGGCGGGTGAAAGATGCCGAGCGCTTCTACACCGCAACGTCTGGCCTCAAGCAAATTGCCGACGAGCGTCTTTCCCGTCGTCTGGAGTCGGGCCTGCGTGACCAGTTTGGTAAGCGCACGCTGCACGAAGTGGTGTCCGGTGAGCGCGATGCGCTGATGACCGACATCACGGCTTCGCTGAACAAGATGGCCGAAAAAGAGCTGGGTATCGAAGTGGTCGATGTTCGGGTCAAGGCTATCGATCTGCCGAAAGAAGTGAACCGCAGTGTGTTCGAGCGCATGAGCTCCGAGCGTGAGCGTGAAGCTCGCGAGCACCGCGCCAAGGGTAACGAACTGGCCGAAGGTATTCGTGCCGACGCCGATCGTCAGCGCCGCGTGTTGCTGGCTGAAGCCTATCGTGAATCTGAAGAGGTTCGTGGTGACGGTGATGCCCAGGCCTCTGCGATCTACTCCAAGGCCTACGGCCAGGATCAGGAGTTCTATGGTTTCTACCGTAGCCTGCGTGCCTACCGTGAAAGCTTCGCGAACAAATCCGACGTCATGGTCCTGGACCCAAGCAGCGACTTCTTCCGTTACCTGGAAAAAGCCAAGCCTTGATACTGCGTTGACCTGAATCATCCCCCGCCTGGCGGCTAAAGCCTCGGGCGGGGTGATCCTTTGGGAAAACGTGTGTATGATGCGGCAGCCGGGAAATTCCCGGCTTTTTTGCGTCTGCACGTTTGATTGCTGTTTTTATGCAGGCTCAACAGGTTTTTCGAGGAAAGTGGTTGGCGAAGCCGGTTTAAGGCTTTTCGCCATGTCGTTCATGCGCGTGGTTTGCGTACGAGCCGACCATTTTCTGCTTCACTCAAGGCTCGCCCGAGGGCTTGCCGCCCGGATCATAGGGGAATGGCGTAATGGCAACGGTAGACCGCTGGCTGCTGCCAGATGGCATCGAAGAAGTACTGCCACCAGAAGCGGCGCGCATTGAAGTTGCGCGTCGTCAGGTGTTGGATCTGTTCCAGAGCTGGGGTTACGAGTTTGTCGTGACTCCCCACATCGAGTACCTGGAATCCCTGCTGACCGGCGCGGGCTCTGACCTCGACCTGCGTACCTTCAAGGTCATCGACCCGCAATCGGGCCGGCAGATGGGTTTCCGCGCCGACATCACGCCGCAAGTGGCGCGCATTGATGCGCACACCCTGCGTCGTGAAGGGCCTAGCCGTCTGTGCTATGCCGGTAGCGTGCTGCACGCTCAGCCTCGCGCCTTGTCGTCCTCGCGCAGCCCGATCCAGTTGGGTGCCGAGTTGTACGGCGATGCCAGCCCGAGCAGCGACGTGGAAGTCATCAGCCTGATGTTGGCTATGCTGCAACTGGCCGATGTGCCGGATGTACACATGGACCTCGGTCATGTAGGCATCTACCGTGGCCTGGCCCGCGCCGCCGGTTTGTCCGGTGAAGTCGAGCAACAATTGTTCGACGCGTTGCAACGCAAGGCCATCGACGAGGTCATTACCTTGACCGAAGGCCTGCCTGCCGATTTGTCCGGCATGCTGCGCGCGTTGGTTGATTTGTGTGGCGGCCGTGAAGTGTTGAGCGCTGCCCGCGAGCGTCTGGCGAGTGCGCCGGCGCCTGTTCTGGCGGCTCTGGACGACTTGCTGGCAATTGCCGAGCGTCTGTCCGTGCGTTTCCCGGATCTGCCGCTGTACTTCGACCTTGGCGAGTTGCGCGGTTACCACTACCACACCGGTGTGGTGTTCGCGGTGTTCGTGCCGGGTGTTGGCCAGTCCATTGCCCAAGGCGGTCGTTACGACGACATCGGCGCCGACTTCGGTCGCGCACGTCCGGCCACCGGCTTCTCTACCGACTTGAAAACCCTGGTGACCCTGGGGCGTGCTGAGATCGAGCTACCGTCTGGCGGTATCTGGATGCCTGACAGTACGGATGCGGCACTCTGGCAGCAGGTTTGCCAGTTGCGCAGTGAGGGTCAGCGTGTCGTTCAGGCATTGCCTGGGCAACCTTTGGCCGCCGCCCGTGAAGCGGACTGCGACCGGCAATTGATTCAGCAGAACGGGCTTTGGCAAGTATTGCCGCTGGCTTCTTGAGTTTTCCCGCCGGCGGCTGCCGGCACCAAGTTTGCGCGAATGAGGACAAGTGTTATGGGTAAGAATGTCGTAGTCCTGGGCACCCAATGGGGTGATGAGGGCAAAGGCAAGATCGTTGATCTGCTGACCGAACATGCTGCCGCCGTAGTGCGCTACCAGGGTGGCCACAACGCGGGTCACACGCTGGTGATCGACGGCGAGAAAACCGTCTTGCACCTGATCCCGTCGGGCGTGTTGCGCGAAGGCGTGCAGTGCCTGATCGGTAACGGCGTGGTGGTTGCACCTGACGCCCTGCTGCGCGAGATCACCAAGCTGGAAGAGAAAGGCGTACCGGTGCGCGAGCGCCTGCGTATCAGCCCGTCCTGCCCGCTGATCCTGTCCTTCCACGTGGCGCTGGACCAGGCCCGTGAAAAGGCCCGTGGCGAGCTGAAGATCGGTACCACTGGTCGCGGCATCGGCCCGGCGTACGAAGACAAGGTTGCACGTCGTGGCCTGCGCGTTGGCGACCTGCTCAACATGCCGCGCTTCGAAGACAAGCTGCGTGAACTGGTGGATTACCACAACTTCATGCTGGTGGGTTACTACAAAGAGCCTGCCATCGAGTTCGAAAAGACGCTGGCCGAGTGCAAGGAATATGCAGAGCTGCTCAAGCCGTTGATGCTGGACGTGACGGCCGAGCTGCACGACCTGCGCCGCGCCGGCAAAGACATCATGTTCGAAGGCGCCCAGGGTTCGTTGCTGGACATCGACCACGGCACCTATCCGTACGTGACCAGCTCCAACACCACCGCCGGTGGCGTGGCGACCGGTTCGGGCGTAGGTCCGATGTTCCTGGATTACATCCTGGGCATCACCAAGGCTTACACCACTCGCGTAGGTTCGGGCCCATTCCCGACTGAGCTGTTTGATGAAGTGGGTGCGCACCTGGCCAAACAAGGTCACGAGTTCGGTGCTACCACCGGCCGTGCCCGTCGTTGCGGCTGGTTCGACGCCGTTATCCTGCGTCGCGCAATCGATGTGAACAGCATCTCGGGCATCTGCCTGACCAAGCTGGACGTACTCGACGGCCTGGAAACCATCAACATCTGCGTCGGTTACAAAGATGCGCAGGGCAACGCCGTTGCTCCGACTGACGCAGACAGCTACGTAGGCCTTCAGCCTGTGTACGAAGAAGTGCCGGGCTGGACCGAATCGACCGTGGGTGCCAAAACCCTGGAAGAGCTGCCAGCTAACGCTCGTGCCTACATCAAACGCGTTGAAGAGTTGATCGGCGCGCCGATCGACATTATTTCGACGGGCCCGGACCGCAACGAAACCATCGTTCTGCGTCATCCGTTTGCTTGATAAGTCATTGAAGTGAAACACAAAGGGTCCTTAATAGGGCCCTTTGTCGTTTATGCCTCTTGGACGGCATGACCTTTGCTGTGATGTTGAATAAAAGCATCGCTTCCAGCGCGCCATCAATTTAATGGCGCCAAAGCAGAGGGATTTTAAGTGTCGGCAGTTCTCTCATTGTTACAAAGCCGTTTGTTGCGGCCCGTGTTCGTTACCCTCGGTATCGCCCTTTTGGTGCAAGTGCTGGTGGCTGTTGCTCTGACCCGGAGCACAGTGACTGCATTGGAAGCCGATCTGGGTGTGCGCCTGGGGGTCGACAGTCAAAAGCTCTCTGGCGAACTTGAGCAGGCAGGGCGTGAAGTCACGTCGAGCCTCGACAACCTATCGACCAGCACGCGTCAGCGCCTTACGGCCGGTTTGTCCTCGCGTTTGAAGGATGAGCAGGCTCAGTTGCGTGCGACGCTGGAAAAAGACCTGAAGGACTCCGCCAATGATATGGCGCAGCTCTTGGCCTCGGTCGCCCCCCGCGCGATGTGGGACAGTGACGTTCCAACCTTGTCCGAATTCGCCCGCCGGGCCCAGCGCAATCCCAATGTGTTGTTCGTGGTGTATGACGATGCGACCGGGCAGCATCTGACGCGCTACCTCAATCGTGAAAACCCGATCAACAAGGCCCTCCTTGAAAAAGGCCAGGGCGAGCGAGCGCTCGACAAAGTGCTGGATGCGGCGAAGAACGATCCTTCGGTTTATTACCTCGAAGCCTCGATCAATCCCAATGGTGTGGAAATCGGCAAGGTAATAATGGGGGTCTCCACCGCGTCAGTGGAAACCGACCTCGCGGCCCTGGATAAGCGTTTCTCGGCGCTGATTGCCAGCAGCGATCAACTGGTGGGCGACAGCCTCAAAGGCGCGGCCGCCGACAGTGCCGCGGCGATGGGTGCACGTTTGCAGTCGGCGCAGTCCACGGCGTCTGAAATGAAAGCCAACACCACCGGTACCGTACAGGAAGCGGCCGCGACCTTGCGCTGGCGCATTGGTCTGGGTCTGGCGCTGGTCGGTTGCGGCGTGCTGTTGTTGCTGGCCGTGGTGCTGGGGCGGCGCGTGGTCAATCGCTTGAAGATGCTGATCAGCGCCATGGATGATCTGGCGGCTGGCGAGGGTGACCTGACCAAGCGTGTGCAGATCAACAGCAAGGACGAAATCGGCGACATGGCGTCGGCGGTCAATCGCTTTGTGGATAAGTTGCAGCCGATCGTGCGTGAAGCCGGCGATGTGGCCCAGCGTACCGGCGTGGAAATCGGTGCCATGACCCTGCGTAATGCCGGAGCTGACAAGGCCGCCGGAATGCAGCGCGATGAAGTGGCTGAGAGCCTGCGAGCGTTGTCGCAAATGGCCGATGAAGCCCAATCTGAAAGTCATGCCATGCAGGCAGCTTTGCAGCAGGTGGTGGACATTCGTTCGGCCACGGATGAAAACACCCGGACCTCGGCGAAAGTCGGCAGCTTGATCGAGGCGCTGGCCGGGCAGGTCGACACCGGGGCGAAAGTCATCGAACGACTGGCGCAACAGAGTGAACAGATCGAAGTGGTACTGACGGTGATTCACGGGATCGCGGAGCAAACCAATTTGTTGGCACTGAACGCGGCCATCGAAGCGGCGCGTGCGGGCGAGACCGGTCGCGGATTTGCCGTGGTCGCTGACGAAGTGCGGGCACTGGCGAGCAAGACTCAGAGTTCGACCGGCGACATTCAGGCGCACATCGTTGCCTTGCAGCAAGGTGCGCGCGAAGCGGTGGCGGCAATTGGTCAAGCCGGGCGTCAGGCCAGTGAAGGTTTGCTGGTGCTGCGCGACAGTGCGCGGTTGCAGCAGTCGGTGCAGGAATCGGTCGAGCAGGTGCATGCGGCGATTGGCCTGGCGACTCAGGCAGCGGCGCATCAGGCGCAAGGTGCGCAGGCGGTGCGGGGGCGGGTTGAAACCATTCATGCGCAGGCCGAAAAAGCGGCTCAGGCAGTGGTGGAGACCACGGCCAGCGGCAAGGTGCTGGATGGGTTGGCGGCGCAGTTGAAGGCGAGTCTGGGGCAGTTCAGGGCGTAATCGGTTGTCCGGACTGGCCCCTTCGCGAGCAGGCTCGCTCCCTCATTTGATCTCTGGTGTTCACGTAGTGTGAGTTCACAGTAGATCCAGTGTGGGAGTGAGCCTGCTTGCGAAGGCGCTCTCAACGGCTCAGATACATCCGAGTCGTGAGTAGATAAACCGGCACCCCCGACACCACTATCAACAACGCCGCATAAGGCGCCGCCGCCGCAAACTCCACATTCGCGGTATGCGCCCACACCTCTGTTGCCAGTGTGTTGAGCCCGGTGGGACTCAATAGCAATGTCGCCGTCAGCTCCTTCATCGCATCCAGAAACACCAGCGCAAACGCCGCCCCCAGCGCCGGGAAAATTATCGGCAGCGTGATCCGGCAAAACGCACTGAACGACGTAGCCCCGAGTGTGCGTGCAGCCTCTTCCAGTTGCGGTGCAGCCTTGTTCAGAGCCGTTCGAATCGGCGCCTGAGCCAACGGCAGAAACAACAACGCATAAGCGATCAGCAGCAAGGCGGACGTCTGGTACAGCACCGGCACATAGTGCAGGGCGAAATACACTAGTGTCAGCGCAATCACCAGGCCGGGCAACGCATGCAGCAGATACGGCAGTCGCTCGGCCCAGATCGCCAGTGGGCCTTTGTAACGCACCACCAGCAAGCCCACTGGCACGGCCAGCACCAGGCAAAGCGCTGCGCCACCGAGGGAGAGTGCCAGCGATGAGAGCAGCGCTTCGCCGATGGCGGCGACCGGAAATGCGGCTGAGGAGCCGACCGCCAGCCAATACCCCAGCATTCCCAGTGGAATGCCACTGCCGATGATCGCCAGCGCCAGGCAGTAAAGCTGTCCGATGCCCGCCCAGGGCCCCAATCGAACCTGTTCCGCATGCCGCGCCGCACCCTGGCCGGTACGAACATGTCGGCCCTTGCCGCGAACCCGCAGCTCCAGCCATAACAACGCCAGACACAGCACCAGCAACACCGCTGACAGCATCGCTGCATTGGCATTGCTGAATTCCAGTTCGAACTGCTGATAAATCGCCGTGGTAAAGGTTTGCAAGCCGATGATCGACAGCGCGCCGAACTCCACCAGCATGTGCAGTGCGATCAGCAGTGAGCCCGCCAGCAACGATGGCCAGAGCAGCGGCAACGTGATTCTGAAAAACACGCCCCAGCGATTCTGTCCGAGTGTCCGGGCAGATTCTTCAAGAGAGGGGTCAAGATTGCGCAAGGTCGCCGCGACCGGCAGAAAGATCAGCGGGTACTTGGACAGCGTCATCACCAAAATCGCCCCGCCCAAACCTTCAAAGTGAGCGCTCAGCGAAACCCAGGTAAAACTGCTGACAAACGCCGGAACGGCGAACGGCAAACAGAGGATGACGCCCCACAATCGCCGCCCCGGCAGATTGCTGCGTTCCAGCAGCCAGGCCAGTGACAGGCCGATTAAGGCGCAGGCTAGCGTTACCCCGGCCATCAGCGCCAGCGTATTGCGCAGCAACCCAAACACATAAGGTCGCCACAGCAGGTGCAATGCTTCGGCCCAGCCGGCTTGCCAGGCTTTTAGGCCGACATACATCAGCGGCAACAGACTGAGCACAACCAGCAGCAGGACTGGCAGTAATAGCCAGATCGACGGCCGTTGGCGCCGAGGCACGTACACCCCGCGTGAGGCGGGGGAGGCTGGCGAAGCGCTCATCAGTTCAAGCCAACGTCGCGTTCCAGGTCCAGGGCTTGTTCGGCGTTACCCAGATCGGCCGGTGTGACATTGGGTGCTTGCAGTTCGCTGAACGGCTTGAGGCCACGATCCGATTCCATACCTTTGTGCAGCGGGTATTCGGCGGTGGTTTGAGTGATCACGCGCTGGCCTTCTTCGCTCGCCATGTAGGCCAGAAACGCCTGGGCTTCTTTTGCGTGTTTGCTGGATTTGAGCACGGCTGCGCTGGAAACGGTGATCAGCCCGCCGACGTCGCCGCCGGTGAAGTAATGCAGTTTCGAGTCCAGTTGGCCTTTCTCGCGTTGCAGGGCGAACCAGTAATAGTTGTTAACCAGAACCGTGGCGACTTCACCATTTTCCACAGCCTTCAGGGCGACCATGTTGTTGCTGTAAGTCTTGCCGAACGCGCGCAGGCCGGTCAGCCACTCTTCGGCTGCGTCCATGCCGTGCACTTTGATGATCGCGACCGCTTGTTCCTGGAAAGCGCCACTGGTGGGCACGAAGCCGACCTTGCCTTGCCATTTTGGATTGGAGAACTCCATCACCGATTTCGGCAGGTCCTTCTCCTCGATCAGCTTGGGATTGAATGCCACCACCCGGACCCGAGCGGTAATGCCGATCCAGGTGCCGTTGCCTGCAACATAATCCTTTGACAAAACCGCCAGCGTGGCGTCGTCGGTCTTGGCCAGGAAACCTTGCTCGCCGAGTTTGTTCAGTGGCGGTGATTCTTCGGTGTAGATTACGTCGGCAGGGGAGCGGTCACCTTCTTCCATGATCTGGCTGGCGAGCTGGTTACTGCTGCCTTTGCGCACATTCACATGAATGCCGGTCTTGGCTTCGAAAGCCTTGGCGATGGCGTCGCCGACTTCCTTGTGTTGACCATTATAGAGCGTCAGGGAAACCGGATCGGCCGCCTGGGTGAGGGGGGTGGCGAGTACCAGGCCGAGCAGGGTGAAGGTCAGGCCGCGGCGTAGGGTATTTCGAAACATCATTCGCAGGGTTCCTCACTGTCGCATTGCAAAAACTTGCAACAATGATAAACGATATTGTTTCTCAAGTGCGCCTTGCTAGGTCGGGAAGTGCCAGCTAGAGCGGCGGACCCAACACCAGCAGCAGCCGAACGCAGGCTTCGCCAGCTGCTACAAGGTCATGTGTTTCTTGAGGGGGGGCAGGTTTTCGGATGCCAGAAACGCAAAAACCCGCTTTCGCGGGTTTTTGTGAAATTCAAGGTCGTAACCTTGAATTTGAATTGGTGCCCAGAAGAAGACTCGAACTTCCACGACCTTGCGGTCACCAGCACCTGAAGCTGGCGTGTCTACCAATTTCACCATCTGGGCATTTATCTTCAGCGTTGCCGCTGTTGATGTGGCGCACTATACGGAGAGCGTTTTGATCTGTAAACCCCTGATTTAGATTTAATAAATCAGAAGCTTGGAATGCAAAAAACCCGCTTTCGCGGGTTTTTGTGTGAGCCTTGAAATTGATCTAATCTCAAGCTCGAAATTGGTGCCCAGAAGAAGACTCGAACTTCCACGACCTTGCGGTCACCAGCACCTGAAGCTGGCGTGTCTACCAATTTCACCATCTGGGCAGTATCGGCAGCGCGTCTGCGTCGTCGATGGCGCGCACTATACGGAGCGTCTTTTTAACTGTAAACCCCCGACATCAAAAAAACCTGGAAAATTTCGCCAGTGGTCTTTAAATCAGCGTTGCGATGTCGATAAAGGGCTTTAGAAGGGCTGTCATAGCTTGAAATTTCCCGTTTCATTACGCCTATGCCAAACTAACCCGCATATAGACAAGGTGAAAACTCTCTAATGGCCGATTGGCAGTCCCTCGATCCCGAGGCCGCTCGTGAAGCGGAAAAATACGAAAACCCTATTCCTAGCCGCGAACTGATCCTTCAGCACCTTGCTGATCGAGGTTCGCCTGCTAACCGCGAGCAGCTGGTCGAAGAGTTTGGTCTGACCACGGAAGACCAGATCGAAGCCCTGCGTCGCCGTCTGCGCGCCATGGAGCGCGACGCTCAACTCATCTATACCCGTCGCGGCACTTATGCGCCGGTGGACAAGCTCGACCTGATCCTGGGCCGCATCAGCGGTCACCGTGACGGTTTCGGCTTCCTGGTCCCGGACGACGGCAGTGACGACCTGTTCATGAGCCCGGCGCAAATGCGCCTGGTCTTTGACGGCGACCGTGCCCTGGCCCGCGTTTCCGGCCTCGACCGTCGCGGTCGCCGTGAAGGCATGATCGTCGAAGTGGTTTCCCGTGCTCACGAAACCATCGTCGGTCGTTACTTCGAAGAAGGCGGCATTGGTTTCGTCGTTGCGGATAATCCGAAGATCCAGCAAGAAGTGCTGGTCACGCCGGGCCGCAACGCCAACGCCCAGATCGGTCAGTTCGTCGAAGTGAAGATCACTCACTGG
This sequence comes from Pseudomonas sp. S2_B07, assembly GCF_054668435.1. Classification (NCBI taxonomy): domain Bacteria; kingdom Pseudomonadati; phylum Pseudomonadota; class Gammaproteobacteria; order Pseudomonadales; family Pseudomonadaceae; genus Pseudomonas; species Pseudomonas sp. S2_B07. Next base: position 3,031,130 of record NZ_CP162769.1, on the reverse strand, counting down.
CCGACACCACGCTTCCAGCCGCAAGGCGACGTGGTCGAAGTCGTGGGCAACTACATGGCGCCGGGCATGGAAATCGATGTCGCCCTGCGCACCTACGACATTCCTCACGTCTGGCCTGAAGCGGTCTTGAAAGAAGCCGCCAAGCTCAAGCCGGAAGTCGAAGAAAAAGACAAAGAGAAGCGCATCGACCTGCGCCATCTGCCGTTCGTAACTATCGACGGTGAAGATGCACGCGACTTCGATGACGCGGTTTACTGCGAATCCAAACCGGGCAAGCTGCGCCTGTTCTCCGGTGGCTGGAAGTTGTACGTGGCGATCGCCGACGTTTCCAGCTACGTGAAGATCGGTTCGGCCCTGGACAACGAATCCCAGGTTCGCGGCAACTCGGTGTACTTCCCCGAGCGCGTCGTGCCGATGCTGCCTGAGCAGCTGTCCAACGGCCTGTGCTCGCTGAACCCGCACGTCGACCGTCTGGCCATGGTTTGCGAGATGACCATCTCCAAGTCCGGCGAAATGACCGACTATTGCTTCTATGAAGCAGTGATTCACTCCCACGCCCGCCTGACCTACAACAAGGTCAGTGCGATGCTGGAAACGCCGAAACTCACCGAGGCGCGTCAGCTTCGCGGCGAGTACAACGACGTTCTGCCGCACCTCAAACAGCTTTATGCGCTGTACAAAGTGCTGCTGGCCGCTCGTCACGTGCGTGGCGCGATCGATTTCGAAACGCAGGAAACCCGGATCATCTTCGGGACCGAGCGCAAAATTGCCGAGATCCGTCCGACCGTTCGTAACGATGCTCACAAGCTGATCGAGGAATGTATGCTGGCGGCCAACGTGGCCACCGCTGAATTCCTGAAAAAGCACGAAATCCCGGCGCTGTACCGTGTCCACGATGGTCCGCCACCGGAGCGTCTGGAAAAACTGCGCGCCTTCCTCGGCGAGCTCGGCCTGTCCCTGCACAAAGGCAAGGACGGCCCCTCGCCGAAGGACTACCAGGCCTTGCTGGCAAGCATCAAGGACCGTCCGGATTTCCATCTGATCCAGACCGTTATGCTGCGTTCGTTGAGCCAGGCGGTGTACAGCGCTGATAACCAGGGCCACTTTGGCCTGAATTATGAAGCCTATACCCACTTTACCTCGCCGATCCGCCGCTACCCGGACTTGCTCACGCACCGGGCGATCCGCAGTGTGATCCATTCCAAGCAGGACACCCCGCACGTTCGCCGTGCTGGCGCGATGACCATTCCGAAAGCACGGATTTATCCGTACGACGAAGCGGCGCTGGAGCAGCTCGGCGAGCAGTGCTCGATGAGCGAACGCCGCGCCGACGAAGCGACCCGCGATGTGGTGAACTGGCTCAAGTGCGAGTTCATGAAAGACCGCGTGGGCGAATCGTTCCCGGGTGTGATCACCGCCGTGACCGGTTTTGGCCTGTTCGTCGAACTGACCGATATCTACGTCGAAGGCCTGGTGCACGTCACCGCGCTGCCGGGCGATTACTACCACTTCGATCCGGTTCACCACCGTTTGGCGGGTGAACGTACCGGTCGCAGCTTCCGCCTGGGCGACACCGTTGAAGTGCGCGTCATGCGTGTTGACCTCGACGAGCGCAAGATCGACTTCGAGATGGCTGAAAAAACCATCAGCGCGCCGATTGGCCGCAAGAAGCGCGGAACCGAAACAACCGCTCCAGCGGCTAAAACCGCCGCAGAACCGGCACCGGCAAAAACCGGTCGTCGTCCTGCCAAGGAAAAGGCTGTCGAAGCCTATCGTCCAAGCGATGCTGCGGCGAAAAACGCCGAGCTGCGTAAAAGCCGTGAAATGAAACAGGCGTTGCTGTCTGAAGCGAAAAGCGGCGGTAAAGCGGCGTCTGGGGGAAAGACCGGACGGTCGGCGCCTGACAAGGCCCCCGGCGGCAAGCCAGCAAAACCGAGCAAACATCGTAAAGGCCCGCCAAAAGCGGGTGCTGCTCCAGCCGGAAGAAGCGGCGGGGCGCGTAAACCTAAGGCTAAACCATGAGTCAGTTGGAAAAGATCTACGGCGTGCATGCGGTAGAAGCATTGCTGCGCCACCACCCGAAACGCGTCAAGCAAATCTGGTTGGCCGAAGGCCGCAGTGATCCGCGCGTGCAAACGCTGATCCAGCTCGCCGCCGAAAACCGCGTTGCGGTCGGCAATGCCGAGCGTCGCGAGCTGGATGCGTGGGTTGAGGGCGTGCACCAAGGCGTGGTGGCGGACGTGAGTCCGAGCCAAGTCTGGGGTGAGGCAATGCTCGACGAGCTGCTGGATCGTACCGAAGGCGCACCGCTGTTGCTGGTGCTCGACGGCGTGACCGATCCGCACAACCTCGGCGCCTGCCTGCGTTCGGCTGATGCGGCCGGTGCGCTGGCAGTGATCGTACCCAAGGACAAATCAGCGACGCTGACCCCAACGGTGCGTAAAGTGGCTTGTGGTGCGGCGGAAGTGATTCCGTTGGTCGCCGTGACCAACCTGGCGCGCACCCTGGAAAAGCTCAAACAGCGTGGTTTGTGGGTTGTCGGAACGGCGGGTGAAGCTGAGCAGAGCCTGTATCAGCAAGACATGACTGGCCCGACCATCTTGATCATGGGCGCAGAAGGCAGCGGCATGCGTCGCCTGACCCGCGATCTTTGTGACTACCTGGTGCACTTGCCGATGACGGGCAGCGTCAGCAGTCTCAACGTCTCCGTGGCGACGGGCGTCTGCCTGTTCGAAGCCCAGCGTCAGCGCAGCGTCAAGGCTGCCGGGACCGCCAAAAAGTCCTGATCTGCTGCAAATCCCCTGTGGGAGCGAGCTTGCTCGCGATGACGGAGTAACATTCAGCATAAATATTGAATGTTGAGCCCTCATCGCGAGCAAGCTCGCTCCCACAGTGGTTTGTGGTGGGGCGAAGATTGGTGGTATGAACGAACTGTTCAAATAATCACCAATTGCCTTGCGCCTCTCCTGTCCCTTCTCTACAATTGCGCCCCTTGCTGTGACGGCAGGCACGCATGTGTCTATCGCAAGCAAGTCCATAAGTGTCATTCACTCCTTGTCTGACCGCTTTTGAGCGGCAGGCTACAACCCGTAAGGAGCATTCATGCGTCATTACGAAATCATCTTTTTGGTCCACCCGGATCAAAGCGAGCAAGTCGGCGGCATGGTAGAGCGTTACACCAAGCTGATCGAAGAAGACGGCGGCAAAATCCACCGTCTGGAAGATTGGGGCCGTCGTCAACTGGCCTACGCAATCAACAATGTTCACAAGGCTCACTACGTGATGCTGAACGTTGAGTGCACTGGCAAGGCCCTGGCCGAGCTGGAAGACAACTTCCGCTACAACGATGCAGTGATCCGTAACCTGGTCATCCGTCGCGAAGAAGCCGTTACCGGCCAATCCGAGATGCTCAAGGCTGAAGAAAACCGCAGTGAGCGCCGTGAGCGTCGCGACCGTCCTGAGCACGAAGGCGCTGAAAGCGCTGATAGTGATGACAGCGACAACAGCGATAACGCTGACGAGTAATCCACGGACCTTTTGAGGAGCCTATTACATGGCACGTTTCTTCCGTCGTCGTAAATTCTGCCGCTTCACCGCTGAAGACGTGAAAGAGATCGATTACAAAGATCTCAACACTCTGAAAGCTTATGTATCCGAGACCGGCAAAATCGTTCCAAGCCGCATCACCGGTACCAAAGCACGTTATCAGCGTCAGCTGGCCACCGCTATCAAGCGCGCCCGCTTCCTGGCCCTGCTGGCCTACACCGACAGCCACGGCCGCTGAGACCGGGCAGTCGACACGTAGCAAAGGATTGAATGCATGCGCGCCATAGCTGAGTTCATCATGCGCGGCCGCATGCAGGCCACTCTCGTAGTGGCTGGATGCGTAACATTGCCGTTGTTGTATTGGTTGGGTGCTGCCGCGGGATGCCTTGTGCTTCTGCGGCGCGGATTGAAGGACGCCCTTGGCGTTCTTGCCCTGGGAATGCTGCCGGCGTTGATCTGGTGGCTTTACTCGGATGACCCTCGGGCACTTCTGGTGCTGCTGGGTTCTTCGAGCCTTGCGTTGGTTTTGCGCGCAAGCGAATCCTGGGACCGCGTGCTGCTGGTCAGCATAGCGATGGGAGTGGTGTTTTCGGTGGTGCTGGGGGCGACGTTTGGTCCCCAAATCGAGATGCTGGCGCAGGCTTTGATAAAAGTCATGCCGTCGCTACTCGGTGATGTCTACGAGAAGTTGTCGGTAGACGAGCAAGCGCATTTTGCGTCCCTGATTGCACCGGTCCTGACCGGCCTGATTGCGGCCTTGTTGCAAATCGTCAGTGTGCTGAGCCTGCTTGTCGGGCGCTACTGGCAGGCGTTGTTGTACAACCCGGGTGGTTTTGGTCGCGAGTTTCGCGCCATCCGATTCCCGTTTTTGCCGGCGATGTTGCTGCTGGCGTGCATGCTTCTGGGGCCGAACATTGGTCCGCAGATGGCCATGTTAACGCCGTTGTGCAGCGTACCGCTGGTGTTCGCCGGGCTGGCCCTGATTCACGGGCTGGTGGCGCAAAAGCGACTGGCCAGGTTCTGGCTGGTGGGGTTGTACGTCACGCTGTTGCTGTTCATGCAGCTGATCTATCCGTTGCTGGTGGTCTTGGCCATCGTCGACAGCCTGATTGATTTTCGCGGTCGTTCGGCACCGAAAGATGCCGATAACGCGAACGGTGAAGGTTAAAAGTTAAGAGGATTTTCACATGCAACTGATCCTTCTGGAAAAAGTCACCAACCTGGGCAACCTGGGTGACAAAGTGAACGTTAAGGCTGGTTACGGTCGTAACTACCTGCTGCCTTACGGCAAAGCGACCGCTGCGACCGCTGCCAACCTGGCCGCGTTCGAAGAGCGTCGCGCTGAGCTGGAAAAAGCCGCAGCAGACCGTAAAACTTCGGCTGAAAGCCGTGCCGCCCAACTGGCTGAGCTGGAAGTGACTATCACTGCCACCGCTGGTGACGAAGGCAAGCTGTTCGGTTCGATCGGCACCCACGACATCGCTGATGCACTGACCGCCTCTGGCGTTGAAGTTGCAAAAAGCGAAGTTCGTCTGCCGAACGGCACCATCCGCAACGTAGGCGAATTCGACGTAGCCGTGCACCTGCACGCTGAAGTTGAAGCCACCGTACGCGTTGTCGTGGTAGCAGCTTAAGTAGTACTTGTCGGCTGGCACCCTCGGGTGCTTGCCGGTAACATCGGGCACGATCCTGTTTACAGGTCGTGCCCTTTGTCTTTCTGCAGTTCCTGATTTTCACACACTCAATTCAAGTGGCCATGAACGATATCTCCGCACCTGAGCAATACGATCTGCAAACCGCTTCCCTGAAGGTGCCGCCGCACTCCATCGAGGCCGAACAGGCCGTGCTCGGTGGTTTGATGCTGGACAACAACGCCTGGGAACGCGTGCTCGATCAAGTGTCGGATGGCGATTTCTATCGACATGACCACCGCCTGATCTTCCGCGCGATCGCCAAGCTCGCCGACCAGAACTCCCCGATCGACGTCGTGACCCTTGCCGAGCAATTGGACAAGGAAGGTCAGACCTCGCAGGTCGGTGGCCTCGGTTACCTTGGCGAACTGGCGAAAAACACGCCGTCCGTCGCCAACATCAAGGCTTACGCACAGATCGTTCGTGCGCGGGCGACATTGCGCCAACTGATCGGCATCGCTACCGAGATTGCCGACAGTGCCTTCAATCCGGAAGGCCGCACGGCTGAAGAGATTCTCGACGAAGCTGAACGGCAGATCTTCCAGATCGCCGAGGCCCGGCCCAAAACCGGCGGCCCGGTGAGCGTGAATGACCTGCTGACCAAGGCCATCGACCGCATCGACACCCTGTTCAACACCGACAACGCCATCACCGGCCTGTCCACCGGCTACACCGACCTCGACGAGAAGACCAGCGGCCTGCAGCCGTCCGACCTGATCATCGTCGCCGGCCGTCCGTCCATGGGTAAAACCACCTTTGCGATGAACCTGGTGGAAAACGCCGTGTTGCGCAGCGACAAGTGCGTCCTGGTTTACTCGCTCGAGATGCCGGGTGAATCGCTGATCATGCGTATGTTGTCGTCCCTGGGCCGTATTGACCAGACCAAGGTCCGGGCCGGTCGCCTCGACGACGACGATTGGCCGCGCCTGACCTCGGCGGTCAACCTGCTCAACGACCGCAAACTGTTCATCGACGATACGGCCGGTATCAGCCCGTCGGAGATGCGTGCACGAACCCGTCGATTGGTGCGTGAGCACGGCGATGTTGCCCTGATCATGATCGACTACCTGCAATTGATGCAGATTCCAGGTTCCGGCGGTGACAACCGGACCAACGAGATTTCCGAGATCTCCCGTTCCTTGAAAGCCCTGGCCAAGGAATTCAACTGCCCGGTGGTGGCGTTGTCCCAGCTCAACCGCTCCCTGGAGCAACGACCAAACAAACGTCCGATCAACTCCGACCTCCGGGAATCCGGAGCGATCGAGCAGGATGCTGACGTCATCATGTTCGTGTACCGGGATGAGGTATATCACCCGGAAACCGAGCACAAAGGCATCGCCGAAATCATTATCGGTAAACAGCGGAACGGCCCGATTGGCACGTCGCGACTGGCGTTCATCGGCAAGTACACCCGCTTCGAAAACCTGGCGCCGGGCAGCTATAACTTCGACGACGAGTAAGTTGTGTTGTGCCTGAGAGGGCCTCTTCGCGGGCAAGCCCGCTCCCACAGGGATCTCAACGTTCTTGTGGGAGCGGGTTTGCCCGCGATTGGGTCGACACTAATTTCCGACCATAGCCGTCGGAATTGGTTATTTTTTGTGCTATATTCCGCGCCCGCGATTTTTCATCTCAACACCGGTCATCGTCATGCAAACAGCCAAGCCGTTATTTGACTATCCCAAGTACTGGGCCGAATGTTTCGGTCCAGCGCCATTCCTGCCGATGAGCAGGGAGGAGATGGATCAGCTTGGCTGGGATTCCTGCGACATCATCATCGTCACCGGTGATGCGTACGTTGACCATCCGTCGTTCGGCATGGCGATCATCGGCCGGCTGCTGGAGTCGCAAGGCTTCCGCGTCGGGATCATTGCCCAGCCGAACTGGCAGTCCAAAGACGACTTCATGAAGCTCGGCGAGCCGAACCTGTTCTTCGGTGTCGCGGCCGGCAACATGGACTCGATGATCAACCGCTACACCGCCGACAAGAAAATCCGCTCTGACGACGCCTACACCCCCGGTGGCCTGGCGGGCAAGCGGCCGGACCGTGCGAGCCTGGTTTACAGCCAGCGCTGCAAGGAAGCCTACAACCACGTGCCGATCGTGCTCGGTGGCATCGAAGCGTCCCTGCGCCGCATCGCCCACTACGATTACTGGCAGGACCGGGTGCGCAACTCGATCCTGATCGACGCCTGTGCCGACATCCTGCTCTACGGCAACGCCGAGCGTGCGATCGTCGAAGTCGCCCAGCGTCTGTCCTACGGTCACAAGATCGAAGACATCACCGACGTGCGCGGCACCGCGTTCATCCGTCGTGATACGCCGAAAGACTGGTACGAAGTCGATTCCACGCGCATCGACCGTCCGGGCAAGGTCGACAAGATCATCAACCCGTACGTGAACACCCAGGACACCCAGGCCTGCGCCATCGAGCAGGAAAAAGGGCCGGTTGAAGATCCGACTGAAGCCAAGGTCGTACAGATCCTGGCCAGCCCGAAGATGACCCGCGACAAGACCGTGATTCGTCTGCCGTCGGTAGAAAAAGTCCGTGGCGACGCCGTTCTGTACGCTCACGCCAACCGCGTGCTTCACCTTGAAACCAACCCGGGCAACGCCCGCGCGCTGGTGCAGAAGCATGGCGACGTCGATGTCTGGTTCAACCCGCCGCCGATTCCGATGACCACTGAAGAAATGGACTACGTGTTCGGCATGCCCTATGCGCGCATCCCGCACCCGGCGTACGGCAAAGAAAAGATTCCGGCCTACGACATGATCCGCTTCTCGGTGAACATCATGCGTGGCTGCTTCGGCGGCTGCACCTTCTGCTCGATCACCGAGCACGAAGGCCGGATCATTCAGAACCGCTCCGAAGAGTCGATCATTCGCGAAATCGAAGAGATCCGCGACAAGGTGCCGGGTTTCACCGGCGTCATTTCCGACCTCGGCGGCCCGACCGCGAACATGTACCGCATCGCCTGCAAGAGCCCGGAAATCGAATCCGCGTGCCGCAAGCCTTCGTGCGTGTTCCCTGGCATCTGCCCGAACCTGAACACCGATCACTCGTCGTTGATTCAGCTCTACCGCAGCGCCCGTGCCTTGCCGGGCGTGAAGAAAATTTTGATCGCTTCCGGCCTGCGCTACGACCTCGCGGTCGAGTCGCCGGAATACGTCAAGGAGCTGGTGACCCACCACGTCGGTGGTTACCTCAAGATCGCCCCGGAACACACCGAGGAAGGTCCGCTCAACCAGATGATGAAGCCCGGCATTGGCAGCTATGACAAGTTCAAGCGCATGTTCGAGAAGTACTCCAAGGAAGCCGGGAAAGAGCAGTACCTGATTCCGTACTTCATCGCCGCCCACCCGGGCACCACCGACGAAGACATGATGAACCTGGCCCTGTGGCTCAAGGGCAACGGCTTCCGCGCCGACCAGGTGCAGGCGTTCTACCCGTCGCCGATGGCTACCGCCACCGCGATGTACCATTCGGGCAAGAACCCGCTGCGCAAGGTTACTTACAAGAGCGACGCCGTGACCATCGTCAAGAGCGAAGAGCAGCGTCGCCTGCATAAAGCGTTCTTGCGTTATCACGACCCGAAAGGCTGGCCGATGCTGCGTGAAGCGCTGACCCGCATGGGCCGCGCCGACCTGATCGGGCCGGGCAAGAACCAGTTGATCCCGCTGCATCAACCGGCGACCGACAGCTACCAGAGCGCCCGTCGCAAGAACTCGACACCGGCTGGTAGTCACAAGGTTGCAGGGGAAAAGACCACCAAGATCCTGACCCAGCACACCGGCCTGCCACCGCGTGCCAGCGATGGCGGTAACCCGTGGGACAAGCGTGAACAGGCCAAGGCGGCGGCGTTCGCCCGCAACCAGCAGGCGGCCAAGGAGCGCAAGGACGCGGCGAAAGGCAAGGGTCCTAAGCCTGCCCGCAAGCCGGTTGTACCGCGCTAAGCCTTGCTTGAGCTGAACAGAACGCCAACCTTCGGGTTGGCGTTTTGCGTTGTGCGCCACTGAAAACCCGGCCGACGGCGCCCCGACCGCAACATTTGCGTGCAACTGCCCCCAACCAATTTCCCGCATCGCCCGATTTTGGTGCTGTACTGCCTCAAGCAAATGGAGAAAGCGCCAGCGGTGCTGCGATGGCATAAGTCTTGCGCGCTTTCGATAACGCTTAGGGCTCGCAGGAGGCACGCCGTGTCGATTCATGTCGCATTGCACCACGTCACGCATTACCGCTACGACCGCGCTGTCGAACTCGGTCCGCAGATCGTTCGCCTGCGCCCGGCCGCCCACAGTCGCACGCGGATCCTGTCCTATGCGCTGAAAGTCTCGCCCGAGCAGCACTTCATCAACTGGCAACAAGACCCGCAGGGCAATTACCTGGCGCGGTTGGTGTTTCCGGAGAAAACCGATGAGCTGCGGATCGAAGTCGATCTGCTCGCAGAAATGGCGGTCTTCAATCCCTTCGACTTTTTCCTCGAGCCCTACGCGGAAAAAATCCCGTTTACCTACGCCGCCGACGAGCGCAAGGAACTGGCGCCGTACCTGGAAACCCTGCCCCTGACGCCGAAGTTCAAGGCCTATCTGGACGGCATCGACCGCACGCCGCTGCCCAGCGTGGATTTCCTCGTCGCGCTCAACCAGCGCTTGAGCGAAGACATCGGTTACCTGATCCGCATGGAACCGGGCGTACAGACACCCGAGCACACCCTCGAACACGCCTCCGGTTCCTGCCGCGACTCGGCCTGGTTGCTGGTGCAACTGCTGCGTAACCTCGGGCTGGCCGCGCGCTTTGTTTCCGGTTACCTGATTCAATTGACCGCCGACGTCAAAAGCCTCGACGGTCCATCCGGCACTGACGTGGACTTCACCGACCTGCATGCCTGGTGCGAAGTCTATTTGCCCGGTGCCGGCTGGATCGGCCTGGACGCGACCTCAGGGCTGTTTGCCGGCGAAGGCCACATTCCGTTGGCGTGCAGCCCCGATCCGGGCTCTGCGGCGCCGATCAGTGGCCTGGTGGAGCCGTGCGAGTGCGAGTTCACCCACGAAATGTCCGTGGAACGGATTTGGGAGGCCCCTCGCGTCACCAGGCCCTATACCGACGATCAATGGTTGGCGATCCAGGCGCTGGGCCGGCAGATCGATGCCGACCTGCTGGAAGACGATGTGCGCCTGACCATGGGCGGCGAGCCGACCTTCGTTTCCATCGATGACCCGGATGGCGCCGAGTGGAACACCGCCGCGCTCGGGCCGGACAAGCGTCGACTGTCCGCCGAACTGTTCCAGCGCATGCGCAAACACTACGCGCCCAAAGGCCTCGTACATTTCGGCCAGGGCAAGTGGTACCCCGGTGAGCAGTTGCCACGTTGGTCGTTGAATTGCTATTGGCGCCGCGATGGCGTGCCGATCTGGCACAACAGCGGGCTGATCGCCGATGAGCAGGAAGACTACGGCGCTGATGGCGCACTGGCCGGTCGGTTTCTGGCGAGCGTCGCCGAACGGTTGAAGCTTCCGACACGCTTCGTGTTCCCGGCCTACGAAGACAATTTCTATTACCTATGGCGCGAAGGCACATTGCCGGAGAACGTCAGCGCCGAAGACTCACGTCTGGAAGAGCCGCTGGAGCGTGCACGTCTGCGTAAAGTCTTCAGCCAGGGGCTGGATAAAGTCATTGGCCAGGTCCTGCCGCTGGCGCGCACCGCCAAGGGTGATCAATGGCAAAGCGGTCGCTGGTATCTGCGTGACGAGCATTGCCGGCTGGTGCCGGGGGATTCTCCGCTGGGTTATCGCTTGCCGCTCGGCTCGCAGCCTTGGGTGAAAGCGGCCGAGTATCCGTTCATTCATCCCAACGACCCGAATCAGGAATTCCCGGCGCTTCCCGACACCATGGCGTTGAACAGTCCAGGCGCGCCGGCCGAAGCGGTTGAGCGCGAGCCGAAAATCGACGAGTCTGCCGACTGGCTGACACGCACGGCGTTCTGCGCTGAAGCCCGGGAAGGGCGGTTGTACCTGTTCATGCCGCCGCTGGAGCGGGTCGAGGATTATCTGGAACTGGTCACCGCCATCGAGGCCACTGCCGAAGAGCTGCATTGCCCGGTGTTGCTGGAAGGCTATGAACCGCCAAGCGATCCGCGTCTGAGCAACTTTCGTATCACCCCGGATCCGGGCGTGATCGAAGTCAACGTGCAGCCATCCGCGACATGGGACGAGTTGGTTGAGCGCACCGAGTTTCTGTACGAAGAAGCGCGCCAGACCCGACTGACCACCGAAAAATTCATGATTGACGGGCGGCACACAGGCACGGGGGGCGGTAACCATTTTGTGCTCGGCGGCGCGACCCCGGCCGACTCGCCGTTTCTGCGTCGTCCCGACTTGCTGCGCAGCTTGATCAGCTACTGGCATAACCATCCGTCGCTGTCCTACCTGTTTTCCGGGCTGTTCATCGGCCCGACGTCCCAGGCACCGCGCGTCGATGAAGCGCGCAACGATGCGCTGTATGAACTGGAAATCGCCTTCGCCCAAATGCCTGCACCGGGTGAGGAATGCGCGCCATGGCGGGTGGATCGGTTGCTGCGTAACCTGCTGATCGACGTGACCGGCAACACCCACCGTGCCGAATTCTGCATCGACAAACTCTATTCGCCGGACGGTGCCACCGGACGTCTTGGCTTGCTGGAGTTGCGTGCTTTTGAAATGCCTCCACACGCGCGCATGAGCCTGGCTCAGCAATTGTTGCTGCGAGCGCTGGTCGCGCGGTTCTGGCGTGAGCCTTATGCGCCGCCGAAGCTCGCGCGCTGGGGCACGGAGCTGCACGACCGGTTCTTGTTGCCGCACTTTATCGAACAGGATTTCGCTGACGTCATTGTCGATCTCAATGCGGCCGGGTATCCGGTGCGGGCCGAGTGGTTCGCCGCGCATCTGGAGTTCCGTTTTCCCAAGGTCGGTGATTACGCGGTCAGCGGCATTGAACTGCAATTGCGTCAGGCACTGGAACCGTGGCATGTGTTGGGTGAGGAGGGCGCGGTCGGCGGCACGGTGCGGTATGTGGATTCATCGCTGGAGCGTTTGCAGGTCAAGCTCACCGGCCTGCCACCGCAACGTTATCTGCTGACCTGCAATGGTATTCCGGTGCCGTTGCAACCCACCGGACGGGTTGGGGAGTTTGTTGCCGGCGTGCGTTTTCGCGCCTGGCAACCGGCCAACTGTTTGCAACCGACCATCCCGGTCCACGCGCCATTGGTGTTCGACTTGCTCGACACCTGGATGCAGCGTTCGCTAGGCGGCTGCCAATACCACGTGGCCCATCCGGGTGGGCGCAACTACGACAGCCTGCCGGTGAACGCCAATGAGGCCGAGAGCCGGCGAATGGCGCGATTTTTCCGTATAGGGCACACGCCGGGAAAACTGCCCGTACCGACTGTGGAAATCAACGACGAGCTGCCGATGACGCTCGATTTACGACGTTTCTAAGTCGTACGCGACGCTCGGATTTTTCGTCTATCCGGGCGTCATGAGCGTGCGTTAGTCTGACTGTTCTTTGCTGTCTGCCGAGCTTTCCATGCCTGACCTGCTTGACCGCTACCCGCTGACGGCGGGCACTTATCACGAACTGCTCGACGACAGCGGCACCGTACGCCCGCACTGGCGTCGGCTGATCGACCAATTGCAACGCAGCACGCCTGCACAATTGGTGCTGCGTCAGGCCTTGTTGACCCGGCAGATCCAGGAAAACGGCGTGACCTACAACGTTTACGCCGATCCAAAAGGCGCGGATCGGCCGTGGGAACTGGATCTGTTGCCCCATGTGATTGCCGCGGATGAGTGGGCGCAGCTGTCAGCTGGGATCGCACAGCGGGCGCGTCTGTTGAATGCGGTGCTGGCGGATCTGTACGGCCCGCAACGCTTGATCGCCGAAGGTCTGTTGCCGGCAGAACTGGTGTTCGGTCATAACAACTTCCTCTGGCCCTGTCAGGGCATTGCGCCGCCCGACGGGGTTTTTCTGCATCTGTATGCCGTCGATCTGGCACGCACGCCTGATGGCCGCTGGTGGGTCACCGCGGACCGGACGCAAGCGCCGTCCGGCGCCGGTTACGCCCTGGAAAACCGCACCATCGTGTCCCGGGCCTTTCCCGAGCTGTATCGCGATTTGAAAGTGCAGCATCTGGCCGGGTTCTTCCGCACGCTTCAGGAAACCCTGGCTCGTCAGGCCCCGCGCGATGATGAAGCTCCGCTGATCGTGTTGCTGACCCCGGGGCGCTTCAATGAAAGCTATTTCGAACACCTGTATCTGGCGCGTCAGCTCGGTTACCCATTGGTGGAGGGCGGCGACCTCACGGTGCGCGATGCCACGGTCTACCTGAAAACCCTGAGCGGCCTGCGTCGGGTTCACGCAATCATGCGCCGGCTCGACGATGATTTCTGCGACCCGCTGGAGCTGCGCACCGATTCTGCACTGGGCGTGCCGGGGCTGCTCGAAGCCGTGCGGCGAGGGCGGGTGTTGGTGGCGAATGCCCTCGGCAGCGGCGTGCTGGAGTCGCCGGGGTTATTGGGCTTTCTGCCGAAGATCAATCAGTTCCTGTTCGGCGAAGAACTGATCCTGCCGTCCATCGCAACCTGGTGGTGCGGCGAGGCGCCCGTGCTGGCTCAAGCGCTGGAAAAACTGCCAGAGTTGCTGATCAAACCAGCGTTCCCGTCTCAAAGCTTCGCGCCTGTGTTTGGCCGTGATCTGAGTGAAAAACAGCGTCAGGCCCTGGCTGAGCGCATGCAGGCGCGGCCTTATGCCTATGTGGCGCAAGAAATGGCCCAGTTGTCCCAGGCGCCGATCTGGCAGGCCGAAGACGGTCAATTGCAACCGCGTGCCATCGGCATGCGCGTCTACGCCGTGGCCAGCCATGACGGCTACCGGGTTTTACCCGGCGGTCTTACCCGCGTGGCGGCCGAGGCGGACGCCGAAGTGGTGTCGATGCAGCGCGGCGGTGCGAGCAAGGACACGTGGGTACTAGGGGATCGTCCGCCCAGCGGCGAGCAATGGAAAACCCAGCGCACGATCGGTGTGCATGACCTGGTTCGGCGAGACCCTTATCTGCCCTCGCGGGTGGTGGAAAACCTGTTTTGGTTCGGCCGCTATTGCGAACGTTGTGATGACAGCGCGCGACTGCTGCGGATCGTGCTGGCGCGCTACGTCGACGGCGATGATCCGCAAGCCTTGCAGGCGGCCGTCGACCTCGGTGAACGGCTGAATCTTTTGCCCGATGAAGGCGAGTTGCCGGAGCGTTTGTTGGCCGCCTTGCTCGGTGACGATTGGCCATTCAGCCTGCGTTCCAATCTGCAACGCCTGCAGTGGGCGGCCTCGCAAGTGCGCGGCAAACTCTCGCGGGAAAACTGGCAGGCGCTGGTGGAATTGCAGCGCGAAGCCATGGAACTGGAAACCGGAGAGCCGGACTTTGGTGAGCTGCTGGATTTCCTCAACCGTCTGGTGATGTCGCTGGCGGCGCTGTCAGGTTTCGCCCTGGACGACATGACCCGCGACGAAGGCTGGCGCTTCCTGATGATCGGCCGACGGATCGAGCGTCTGCAATTTCTCAGCGCCAGCCTTTCAGCGTTTCTGCGCGGTGCCGGGGCTTTTGATCAGGCCGGGCTGGAATGGCTGCTGGAGTTGGGCAACAGCAGCATCACCTACCGCTCGCGGTATCTGGCGGTGGCGCAATTGCTGCCGGTGCTCGACCTGTTGCTGCTCGATGAGCAGAACCCTCACGCCGTACTGTTCCAGTTGAAGTTGGTGACGCGAACCCTGAAACGCTTGAATGACGACTTTGGCGCGCCACGCGAAGCCGGTTTGCCGCTGTTGGTGGAGCGGCTGGCGCAGTTCGATCTGGGCTGCCTGGAAAACGCCTTGTTCGGCGAAGCCAGCGTTCGCGCCGCGCTCGATGGGCTGGCCGATTTGCTGCAAGAGATTGCCGACGCCAGTGGCCAGGTCTCGGATCGCCTGGCCCTGCGCCATTTTGCTCATGTCGATGACGTCAGCCAACGTACGGTGTCTGTCTGATGAGTGCTCACTACCAGATTTTCCACGACACCCATTATCACTATGACAGCCCGGTTTCTTTGGCTCAGCAGCTCGCTCATCTCTGGCCGCGGCCCTGCGCCTGGCAACGCTGCACCGCTCGACAATTGCAGATCAGTCCCGACCCGACCACGCGCCGGGATGAGCTGGATGTGTTTGGCAATCCGCTCACGCGCCTGGCCTTCGAGCGCCCGCACGATGAATTGCTGGTCAATGCCAGCCTGACCGTCGAGGTCCTGCCCCGGCCCGTGCTGGACTTCAAACAGTCGCCGCCCTGGGAGGACACCCGCAATGCGTTGACCTACAGCAGCCAGCCGCTGTCCCCCGACATACTCGAAGCCTGCCGGTATCGGTTCGAATCGCCTTACGTGCATTTGAAGCGCAATTTCGTCGAGTTCTCCGAGAGCTGTTTTCCCGCGGGGCGACCGTTGCTGTGGGGCGTTCAGGCCCTGATGGAGAAAATCTTCAGCGAGTTCACCTTCGACGCCGAAGCGACCCAAGTGGCGACGCCGTTGGTGGAAGTGCTGGAGCGCCGACGCGGGGTCTGCCAGGATTTCGCCCACCTGATGCTCGCGTGCGTGCGTTCTCGTGGTCTGGCGGCGCGCTATATCAGCGGTTACCTGCTGACTCAGCCACCGCCGGGGCAGCCGCGATTGATCGGGGCGGACGCGTCCCACGCCTGGGTCTCGGTGTTTTGCCCGGTGCTGGGCTGGGTCGATTTCGACCCGACCAACAACGTTCAGCCGGCACTTGAGCACATCACCCTGGCCTGGGGCCGGGATTTCTCCGATGTTTCGCCATTGCGTGGGGTGATTCTGGGGGGCGGCAATCACGACCCGGAAGTCCGCGTCACCGTAATGCCAATGGATTAACACAGATCCCCTGTAGGAGTGTGTGCGTTCTATGGATTGGGGTACTTCAGAGGGGGACTGTGAGGGTCAGCAAAAACAACTGCTGACCCTGGACACAGATCCGGTGGGCCTGATCAGATCATCCGGCCCTGAGGGTCTCAGGCGTCGGGCGCCTGATCTTTCGGTGCTTCAGTTTCGTCTGTAGCCACTTCGCCTTCGGCATCCGGGTTCAGTGCTGCTGCTTCTTCTTCAGCTGTAGCTTTCTTGCGCTGAAGCTTTTCCTCTTTCTTCTGCTCCTTGGCCAAGTCTCTCTGACGTTTGGCGAAGGAATAATTAGGTTTAGCCATGGGCGATCCTCTGGGGTCGAAGGTGAGGTTGAGCGGCGCATATTCTGCCCTGTATCGGTGCCGAGCCGTTAGCTGGGTTTTTGATCGGTCCATTTTGGCAGGACCGACGGTTGCCAGGCGTCCAGGGCATCGAGCAGGGTTTGCGGTGATTCGCTCACTTGCAGCATGTCACGGTGCGGTGCGCGAACGAAGCCTTCGCCGACGATATGATCAAGAAAACCGGTCAATTTGCTGTAGAAACCGTTCACTTCCAGCAGGCCGAGCGGCTTGCCGTGATAGCCGAGCTGGCCCCAGGTCCAGACTTCGAACAGTTCTTCCAGGGTGCCGAGGCCACCGGGCAGCGCGATAAACGCGTCGCTGAGTTCGGCCATCCGCGCCTTGCGCGCATGCATGCCGTCGACCACTTCCAGGCGCGTCAGGCCGCTGTGGCCGATTTCCTTGTCCTTGAGGCTTTGCGGGATGATCCCGATCACTTCACCGCCGGCCGCCAGTGCCGCGTCGGCCACAATCCCCATCAGCCCGACGGCGCCGCCGCCATAGACCAGGGTCAACTTGCGCTCGGCCAAGGCTCGCCCCAAGGCAACTGCCGCTTCACGATAGGCTGGGTGGGTGCCGGTGCTGGCGCCGCAAAATACACAAACAGACGTTAAAGACATGCCTTACTCCAGGGTCAGGATGGCCCACAGAATAAAGGCAGGTCAGCTACGCTCCAAGGGTTAAACCTCGCGCTGGGGTGTTTCATAGGTGCCGCTGGCACCACAGGCGTAGGCGGCAAGCAAACTGCGCAACAGGCTGTTAAAGGACATGACAGGCGCTCCAGATCAGGGATGACGGCCTGATGATAGGGCCGGGCCAGACGTCTGGCTGGTAGATTGTTTCGATAGGTGTCATAGCCCGAAAGTTGTATACAATTTTTGATTCAGGTCATAGGAACTTGCGCAGTTTTCAGGCAGTCTTCTGTCCATTCGCACTCTTGTTAACCCTGCCTTGGAGATTCACCATGTTTGCCAAACTTGTTGCGGTATCCCTGCTGACACTGGCTAGCAGCCAACTGATGGCTGCTGAATGCAAGGCCACTGTCGACTCCACCGATCAAATGACCTTCAACACCAAGGCCATCGAAATCGACAAAAGCTGTAAGACGTTTACCGTAGAGCTGACCCACTCCGGCAGCCTGCCGAAAAATGTCATGGGCCATAACCTGGTGATCAGTAAAGCGGCAGATATGCAGCCGATCGCTACCGATGGCCTGGCAGCCGGTATCGACAAAAACTATCTGAAAGACGGTGATGATCGCGTTATTGCTCATACCAAAATCATCGGAGCCGGAGAGAAGGATACGCTGACCATCGATGTATCGAAGCTGACAGCGGGCACCGATTACGGTTTCTTCTGCTCGTTCCCGGGCCACATCTCGATGATGAAAGGCACGGTTACCCTGAAGTAATCGAATCGAGCTCATAAAAAAAGCGTCCGCTTGGGACGCTTTTTTTGTGCCTGACGTTTGACCGAGTCATCGTTCATCGCGGGCAAGCCACGCTCCCACAGGATTTGCGTCGTGCCCATTACCGGCGTCCGACACAAAATCTGTGGGAGCGTGGCTTGCCCGCGAAGGCGTCATACAGACGCCGACGTCCTTATGGCGCAAACGGCATCACCCGCTTGTGATGAGTTTTCTTGTAAGTCTCACAAATGATCTTGAACGCTTCCTCACGCACCGGCTCACCGTGCAGGAACGCATCAATCTCGGCATAGGTCACGCCATGGGACGCTTCATCCGGCTTACCCGGCGACAGGTCTTCCAGATCCGCCGTAGGGATTTTCTCTACCAACGATTCCGGTGCACCAAAGCTGCGAGCAATATCGCGAACCTGATTCTTCACCAGCCCACTCAACGGGGCGAGGTCGCAGGCGCCGTCACCGAACTTGGTGAAGAAACCCATCACTGCTTCCGCCGCATGGTCGGTGCCGATCACCAGGCCATGGGCCGCGCCGGCGATGGTGTACTGAGCAACCATGCGCATGCGCGCCTTGGTGTTGCCGAGCACGAAATCCACCGACACCGCGTGCTTGCCTTCGAAGGCCGCGACTTCATTGGCCAGGGATTTGACCGCCGGGCCGATGTTCACGGTGTGGCGTTCGTCCGGGGCGATGAAGTCCACCGAAGCCTGGGCGTCGTGTTCATCGAACTGAGTCTCGTACGGCAAACGCACCGCGATGAACTTGTAACTCTTGTCGCCGGTGCGCTGACGCAGTTCACGCATCGCGCGTTGGGCCAGCAGGCCGGCGGTCAGGGAGTCGACGCCACCGCTGATGCCCAGCACCAGGGTCTTGAGCCCGGAATTGACCAGGCAATCCTGAATGAAACTCACCCGCCGGGCGACTTCTGCCTCAAGGGCGGCCTCGTCGGCGAACGGTGGTTGAACCTTGAGCTGCTCAGCAATCTCACGCTGTACGGCTTGCATGAATTCACTCCTTGCTAGATGTGCTTGAAAGGGCGGCAGGTACTTTGAAAACGTGTCGCAAATAGGCGACGAAATTCGGGTCTTTGCAGTGAGTCTTGCCAGGCTCATCAGAAATCTTCGCCACGGGCTGGCCGTTGCAGGCCGTCATTTTAAGCACGATGCTCATCGGTTCGACACCTGGAATATCGCAGGTCAGGTGGGTACCGATGCCAAAGCTGACATTGATTCGACCCCGCAGCGCGCGGAATATTTCCAGCGACTTGGGCAGCGTCAGGCTGTCGGAGAATGTCAGCGTCTTGCTCATCGGGTCGATGCCGAGCTTGTGATAATGAGCGATGGCTTTTTCCGCCCATGCCACCGGATCACCCGAGTCGTGGCGCAGGCCGTCGAAAAGCTTGGCGAAGAACAGATCGAAATCACCGAGGAACGCATCCATGGTGATGCAGTCAGTCAGGGCAATCCCCAGCAGGCCACGGTACTCGCGCACCCAGCAGTCGAGCGCGGCAATTTGACTGTCGATCAGCCGTGGACCGAGCTGTTGATGGGCCATGATCCATTCGTGGGCCATGGTGCCCAACGGTTTCATGTCCAGTTCCCGGGACAGGTGCACGTTGCTGGTGCCGACGAAACGCCCGGGGAAGTCGTGCTTGAGCACGTTGACCACTTCTTCTTGCACGCGGTACGAAAAGCGCCGGCGCGTGCCGAAATCGGCGACCTGCAACTCGGACAATTCGTCGCTGCTGGCGTTGGCGGTCAGCCAGTCGAACTTGCGGTACAGCTGTTCGCGCGCCTGTTCCAGGACGATCTCCCGGTAGCGATAGCGGTTGCGCACTTCACTGACAATCGCCAGCAGCGGCACTTCGAACAGAATCACATGCAGCCACGGCCCGCGCAGGCGGATGAACAACTCGCCGTTTTCGATGCCGGTGTGGATGTAACGCAGGTTGAAGCGGAACAAGCCGAGAAACCGCAGGAAATCCGGCTTCAGAAAACTGATGCGCTCCAGAAAACCCAATTGATCAGGGCTCAGGCTCAACTCTGCCAGACGCTCGATCTGGAAACGGATCTCCGCCAGGTACGGGCGCAAATCTTCACTGTTGCGGCAACGAAACTCCCATTCGACTTCGACGTTCGGGTAGTTGTGCAGCACCGCCTGCATCATCGTCAGTTTGTAGAAGTCGGTGTCGAGCAGGTTCTGCACGATGCGATCGCCAAACACGCTCTCGCTCATAACGGGGTTCTCCGCATTGAATGGGGGTAGTGGCGCATATCACGGGTAAAAATTGCCAGCGATTTTTTGGACAACAGCAGACCCCTGTGGGACCGAGCAAGCTCGTTCCCACAGGGATTGAGTGAAACTTTAGATTTGTGCTCCATCCGGGCTATCTATCTGCTCCAGCATCCATTTCACAAAATCCCGCACCTTGGGCACTTCCGCCGAATGCTCGGGATACGCCAGGTAATAGGCGTCCGTGCTCGGCATCGCGTGTTTCCAGGGGATGACCAGTTTGCCGTCGGCCAATTCCTCTTCCACCAAAAACCTTGGCAACAGCGCCACGCCGCAGCCGACCTGGGCGGCGCGAATGCACATGTAGAAGGTTTCAAACCGCGGGCCATGGTAGCTGTGTTCGGTGTGGTAGCCCTGACTGTCGAACCAGTCGTGCCAGGCCTGCGGGCGAGAAGCGTTTTGCAGCAGGACCAGGTCGGTGAGCTGTGTCGGGTCGGTGAACGGCTTGTCGGGGAGGCTGCCCGGTGCGCAAACCGGCACCAGTTCTTCGCCGAACAGCTTCAGGCATTCGGTCCCGGGCCTTGAACCCTGGCCGAAGTAGAACGCCAGATCGCTGCGACCTTGCAATAAATCGTCGGCTTCCTGCTCGCTGCACAGGTCCAGATGGATCGAGGGATGGCGCAGGCGCCAACCTTTCAGGCGCGGCACCAACCAGCGCGCACCGAACGTTGGCGGAGTCGAGACGCGCAAGACTTCGGTTTCCCCGCCGTAGGAGCGCAGGTAATGGGTCGACATCTCGACCTGGGTGAGGATTTTTCTGACTTCCACCAGGTACAAATCACCGGCCGGAGTCATTTGCAGGCGTCGGCGCACGCGGCGGAACAACAAGTGCTGCAACAATTCTTCAAGTTGCGCGACCTGTTTACTGACCGCGCTCTGGGTCAGGTTCAGCTCTTCGGCGGCCCGGGTGAAGCTCAAATGCCGGGTCACGGCCTCGAAACACTGCAGCGCGGTGATCGACGGCAGGTAACGTTTATTCAGCATGGGTAGTCCTTTTTCTTGTTTCTTTCTTACCAGCAATTCGCAGCATGAATAAACGGAATGATATCTCTCTTAAAGGTCGTTTGTTGGGTAACCTCCGGGGCGCTAAAACTACAGGTCTGATCAGCCGTGATTATTCCGGCTGCACCCTTTGTGTTTTTCGCTTGAGGAGTGACCCATGGTTGCCGCATTGCTTGATCGTCTTGGTGTAAACCCGGCCCTGTACCAGAACGGCAAAGTGCCGGTGCATTCGCCGATCGATGGCAGCCGGATTGCTGCCGTGAACTGGGAAGGCGCGGCTGAAGTCGAGCAGCACATCAGTCGTGCCGATCATGCGTTCGAATTGTGGCGCAAGGTCCCGGCACCGCGCCGTGGCGAACTGGTGCGCCAATTGGGCGACATCCTGCGCGAATACAAGGCTGATCTTGGCGAACTGGTCTCCTGGGAAGCTGGCAAGATCACTCAGGAAGGCCTGGGCGAAGTTCAGGAAATGATCGACATCTGCGATTTCGCCGTCGGTCTGTCCCGTCAGCTGTACGGTCTGACCATTGCGTCCGAGCGTCCTGGCCACCACATGCGTGAAACCTGGCACCCGCTGGGCGTTGTCGGCGTCATCAGTGCGTTCAACTTCCCGGTTGCGGTCTGGGCCTGGAACACCACGCTGGCGCTGGTCTGCGGCAACCCGGTGATCTGGAAACCGTCCGAGAAAACCCCGCTGACCGCGCTGGCCTGCCAGGCGCTGTTCGATCGCGTACTGAAAAACTTCAGCGACGCACCACCGCACCTGAGCCAAGTGATCATCGGCGGCCGCGACGCTGGCGAAGCGCTGGTCGATGACCCGCGTGTCGCACTGATCAGCGCCACCGGCAGCACCCGCATGGGCCGCGAAGTGGCACCGAAAATTGCCGCACGTTTCGCTCGCAGCATTCTCGAACTGGGCGGCAACAACGCGATGATCCTCGGCCCTAGCGCCGACCTGGACATGGCCGTTCGCGCCATCCTGTTCAGCGCCGTCGGCACTGCCGGCCAGCGCTGCACCACCCTGCGTCGCCTGATAGCGCACGAATCGGTGAAGGAAGAAATCGTCACCCGCTTGAAAGCCGCGTATTCCAAAGTGCGCATCGGCCATCCGCTGGAAGGCAACCTGATCGGTCCGCTGATCGACAAACAAAGTTTTGAAAACATGCAGGACGCGCTGGAGCAGGCGTTGAGCGAAGGCGGCCGGGTATTCGGCGGTAAGCGTCAACTGGAAGACAAATTCCCTGACGCCTACTACGTCGCGCCGGCCATTGTTGAAATGCCGGAGCAGAGCCCTGTGGTCTGCCACGAAACCTTCGCACCGATTCTGTACGTGATCGGCTACAAGGATTTCGACGAAGCCCTGCGCCTGAACAACGCCGTGCCACAAGGCCTGTCTTCGTGCATCTTCACCACCGACGTGCGTGAAGCCGAGCAGTTCATGTCGGCGGTCGGCAGCGACTGCGGCATCGCCAACGTCAACATCGGCCCGAGCGGCGCAGAAATCGGTGGCGCGTTTGGTGGCGAAAAAGAAACCGGCGGTGGCCGTGAATCGGGCTCCGATGCATGGCGCGGCTACATGCGTCGCCAGACCAACACCGTGAACTACTCGCTGGAATTGCCGTTGGCTCAGGGCATTACATTCGATTAAGCAGCGGCAAGCTACAAGCTACCAGCTGCAAGCAAACTGGCTTGCGGCTTGTAGCTTGCGACTTGTAGCTGCTCCGACAGGAGCTTGCAATGCCGTTACGCGAAGAGTGTCTGTGGGAAAAACTGACGCCGCAAAGGCCTGACAACGCGGCGCTCAAGGGTGAAGTGACAGTCGATGTCTGCGTCATCGGCGCCGGGTTCACCGGTCTGTCGGCGGCGGTGCATCTACTGGAACAAGGTAAATCGGTGTGTGTGCTGGAAGCTCATCGCGCCGGCCATGGCGGTTCGGGGCGCAATGTCGGCCTGGTCAACGCCGGCATGTGGATTCCGCCGGACGACATCGAAGCCGGCTTCGGCGAAGCGGTGGGCAGCCAGCTCAACCGCATGCTCGGCGCGGCACCGTCCCTGGTGTTCAGCCTTGTGGACAAATACAACATCGATTGCCAGTTACGCCGCGAAGGCACGCTGCACATGGCGCACAACGCCCGTGGCGAGGCGGACTTGCGCAGTCGTGAAGAACAATGGAAACGTCGCGGAGCGCCGGTTGAACTGTTGACCGGCCAGGCCTGCGAGCAGGCGACGGGTACCAAGAAAATCGCCGCTGCCTTGCTTGATCGACGTGCGGGCACCCTCAATCCGATGGCTTACACCACCGGGCTGGCCAAAGCGACCATCAGCCTCGGCGGTCACCTGTTCGATCATTCCCCGGTGACCCGACTCGAACGCCAGGGCCAGCGCTGGTCGGTGCAAACCGCTCAGGGTTCGGTCATGGCCGAGAAAGTCGTGATCGCTTCCAACGCTTACACCGAAGGTGACTGGACAGAGTTGCGGCGCAATTTCTTCCCCGGTTATTACTACCAAGTGGCTTCGGTCCCGCTGACCGAAGACGCCGCGCAACAGATTCTGCCTGGCGGCCAGGGTTCCTGGGACACCCGTCAGGTGCTCAGCAGCATTCGTCGCGACAAGGACGGGCGTCTGTTGCTCGGAAGTCTCGGTAATGGCAATCAGAAACCGGCCTGGTTCCTCAAAGCCTGGGCTGACCGCGTTCAGCAACACTATTTCCCCTACCTCAAACCGGTGGAGTGGGAATGCACGTGGACCGGCTGCATTGCGTTCACCCCCGATCATTTGATGCGTCTGTTCGAACCGGCGCCCGGTTTAGTGGCAGTCACCGGTTACAACGGCCGGGGCGTGACCACGGGGACAGTCGTCGGCAAAGCCTTTGCCGATTATTTGTGTAACGGAAATCCTCAAGCGCTACCGATTCCGTTCGCACCGATGCAGCCCCTGGCGGGAGTAGGGTTGCGCAGTTGTCTATACGAGGCTGGATTCTCGCTGTATCACGCAGGCCAGTGCTTGCGGATCGTCATCTGATTGTTGAAATTTGTTGCTGGAAGCGGCGCTTTTCGGCGCAGCGACTAGCCTGTAATGGTGCGGGTTGTAGCAGTCCCGCACCAGCAGTGTGCACTTCGGTGACGCACGTTGTTACAGGCTGGTTGCACGTCGTTTAACGCCGCGGTTGCAATGATGGCGCATGCGGGTTGCGCCTTTAAAAATAAATGGTTTCACCTTCCGCGGTTTAGACGGTTGCACGCCCAATGAAAATGGGATCGAAACAGTCGAAAAAACAATAAAGCAGCGACTTTTTTCAGAATAAAAAACCGATGGCACGGCCCTTGCTCTGAGCAATCAGTGAAATCGCAGTGCCAACTAAAAAAAAACCTTGGAGCACCACCTCATGTCCCAGACGTTTTACAAGAAAGGCTTTCTGGCCCTCGCAGTGGCAGCTGCGCTGGGTGTTTCTGCGTTTGCACAGGCTGATGTGAAAATCGGTGTGGCGGGCCCGATGACAGGCGCCAACGCGGCATTTGGCGAGCAGTACATGAAGGGTGCACAGGCTGCAGCCGACGCGGTCAACGCGGCGGGCGGCGTTAACGGGGAAAAAATCGTACTGGTGAAGGGCGATGACGCCTGCGAACCGAAACAGGCTGTGACGGTCGCCAAGGACCTGACCAACCAGAAAGTGGCTGGCGTGGTCGGTCACTTCTGCTCCTCGTCGACCATCCCGGCCTCCGAGATCTACGACGAAGCGGGCATCATTGCAATCACCCCAGGTTCCACCAACCCGGCTGTTACCGAACGCGGCCTGAGTGCCATGTTCCGTATGTGCGGGCGTGACGACCAGCAAGGCATCGTGGCCGGCGACTACATCGTCGACGTGCTCAAGGGCAAAAAAGTTGCCGTGCTGCACGACAAGGACACCTACGGTCAGGGCCTGGCTGATGCCACCAAGGCTCAGCTGGAAAAACGCGGTGTGAAACCGGTTCTGTATGAAGGCCTGACTCGCGGTGAGAAAGACTTCAGCGCCGTGGTGACCAAGATCCGTGCGGCCGGTGCCGACGTGGTCTACTTCGGCGGCCTGCACCCAGAGGCGGGTCCACTGGTTAAACAGCTGCGTACCGAAGGCCTGAAAGACGTGAAATTCATGTCCGATGACGGCATCGTGACCGACGAACTGGTGACCACCGCTGGCGGCCCGCAATACGTCGACGGCGTGCTGATGACCTTCGGCGCCGACCCACGCCTGCTGCCAGACAGCAAGACCGTGGTAGACGCTTTCCGCAAGGCCGGTACCGAGCCTGAAGGCTACACCCTCTACGCTTACGCTTCGGTCCAGACCCTGGCCGCTGCTTTCAATGGCGCCAAGTCCAACAAGGGCGAAGACGCTGCCAAATGGCTGAAAGCCAACCCGGTCAAAACCGTGATGGGCGAGAAGACCTGGGACGCCAAGGGCGACCTGAAAGTCTCCGACTACGTGGTTTACCAGTGGGATAAGGACGGCAAATACCACCAGCTGGAAAAACAGAAGTGATATGACCTGCTGATTGTCCGGCGCCTTGTGCGTCGGGCATTCAAAGAACATGTCCGTGCAGTACCTGTCTTTTCTCGTAGAGCTGCACACAACCGGTTAGCGTCGGCGGCTGAACCCCGGTCCGTCGCACCCGGCTTCTGTGCAGTCTCTCAAATGCGTGAGATTGCGTTATGGATGGTATTTTCCTGCAGCAACTGGTCAACGGCCTGACCCTCGGGTCGGTCTATGGCCTGATCGCCATCGGCTACACAATGGTCTATGGCATCATTGGCATGATCAACTTCGCCCACGGCGAGGTTTACATGATTTCTGCTTACCTGGCGGCAATCAGTCTGGCTCTGCTGGCTTACTTCGGTATTGAATCCTTCCCGCTGCTGATGCTCGGCACACTGGTCTTCACCATCGTCGTTACGGCGGTGTATGGCTGGGTCATCGAGCGCGTCGCCTACAAACCGCTGCGAAACTCAACCCGACTGGCACCGCTGATCAGCGCCATCGGTATTTCCCTGATCCTGCAAAACTATGCACAGATCGCCCAAGGTGCACGCCAGCAAGGTGTTCCGACACTGCTGACCGGTGCATGGCGCGTTGAAGTCGGCACTGGCTTCGTCCAGTTGACCTACACCAAGATCTTCATTCTGGTCGCCGCGTTTGTCGGGATGGGCCTGCTGACCTACGTCATCAAGTACACCAAGCTCGGCCGCATGTGCCGCGCGACCCAGCAAGACCGCAAGATGGCCTCGATCCTGGGGATCAACACCGACCGCGTGATTTCCTACGTGTTCATCATCGGTGCAGCGATGGCGGCCCTGGCCGGCGTACTGATCACCATGAACTACGGCACGTTCGACTTCTACGCAGGTTTCGTCATCGGTATCAAAGCGTTCACCGCAGCGGTACTCGGCGGGATCGGCTCGTTGCCGGGTGCGATGCTCGGCGGGATCATTCTCGGGATCTCCGAGTCGCTGTTCTCTGGTCTGGTCAACTCGGACTACAAAGACGTTTTCAGCTTCTCGCTGCTCGTTCTCGTTCTGGTCTTTCGGCCTCAAGGCCTGCTCGGCCGTCCTCTTGTGTCGAAGGTGTAAGCGATGTCTTCAACCACTAAAAAAACCATTGATCTCAAAAGAAGCCTGGTTGACGCGATTCTTGCCGGCCTTGTAGCGCTCATCGTGTTTGGTCCGATTGTCGGCATTGTCCTCGACGGCTATGGCTTCAACCTGCAACCAACACGCGTGGCGTGGATTGTCGCCATCGTCATGGCGGGCCGTTTTGCCCTGAGCCTGTTCCTGCAAACACCCAAGGGTCTGAAAATTCTCGAAGGGTTTGAAACCACCGGCTCCGGGGTTCATGTACTGCCGCCCGATTACAAATCCCGGTTGCGCTGGATCATCCCGCTGATGATCGTCATTGCCGTGGTGTTTCCGTTTTTCTCCAACTCCTACCTGCTGGGCGTGGTCATCCTTGGATTGATCTACGTGCTACTCGGTCTGGGGCTGAACATCGTGGTCGGCCTGGCCGGCCTGCTCGACCTGGGTTACGTGGCGTTCTATGCCATCGGCGCCTATGGCCTGGCGCTCGGTTACCAGTACCTCGGCCTGGGCTTCTGGACGGTGCTGCCGCTGGCGGCAATCACTGCCGGGCTTGCCGGGTGCATCCTCGGCTTCCCGGTGTTGCGTCTGCACGGTGACTACCTGGCCATCGTGACCCTGGGTTTCGGTGAAATCATCCGCTTGATCCTCAACAACTGGCTGTCGCTGACCGGCGGCCCGAACGGCATGCCGGCACCGCTGCCGACGTTCTTCGGCCTGGAGTTCGGCAAACGGGCGAAAGACGGCGGCATACCGTTCCACGAGTTCTTCGGCATCGCCTACAACCCCGACGTGAAGTACTACTTCATCTACGCGGTGTTGTTCATGGTTGTGCTGGCGGTGTTGTACATCAAGCATCGCTTGACCCGTATGCCGGTTGGCCGCGCCTGGGAAGCCTTGCGTGAAGACGAGATCGCCTGCCGCTCCATGGGCCTGAACCATGTGTTGGTGAAGCTCTCGGCGTTCACCATCGGTGCGTCGACGGCCGGTCTGGCTGGCGTGTTCTTCGCCACCTATCAAGGCTTCGTCAACCCGACCTCGTTTACCTTCTTTGAATCGGCCTTGATCCTCGCCATCGTGGTACTTGGCGGCATGGGCTCGACCATCGGCGTGGTGATTGCAGCCTTCGTGCTGACCGTCGCCCCGGAGCTGTTGCGTGGCTTCGCGGAATACCGCGTGCTGCTGTTCGGCATCCTGATGGTGTTGATGATGATCTGGCGACCGCGCGGCCTGATTCGGATCAGCCGTACCGGTGTGACCCCGCGTAAAGGAGTAGCGCCATGAGCGAAGTCGTACTCTCGGTCGAGAAGCTGATGATGCACTTTGGCGGCATCAAGGCGTTGAATGATGTCAGCCTGCAGGTCAAACGCAACTCGATCTTCGCCCTGATCGGCCCCAACGGCGCCGGCAAGACCACGGTGTTCAACTGCCTGACCGGGTTCTACAAGGCCTCCGGCGGCAAGATCGAACTGAACGTGCGCGGCGAGCAGACCAATGTCATCCAATTGCTGGGCGAAGCGTTCAAACCGACCGATTTCGTCTCGCCTAAATCCTTCGCCAGTCGTCTGTACTACAAGATGTTTGGCGGCACCCACCTGGTGAACCGGGCCGGGCTGGCGCGGACCTTCCAGAACATTCGCCTGTTCAAGGAAATGTCGGTGCTGGAAAACCTGCTGGTGGCCCAACACATGTGGGTCAACCGCAGCATGCTGGCCGGCATCCTCAACACCAAGGGCTACCGCAAGGCTGAAAGTGATGCGCTGGACCATGCTTTCTACTGGCTGGAAGTGGTGGACCTGGTGGATTGCGCCAACCGCCTCGCCGGCGAATTGTCCTACGGCCAACAACGCCGCCTGGAAATCGCCCGGGCCATGTGCACCCGTCCGCAGATCATCTGCCTCGACGAACCGGCCGCCGGCCTCAACCCTCAGGAAACCGAAGCATTGAGCGCGATGATCCGGCTGCTGCGTGACGAGCACGATCTGACCGTGGTGCTGATCGAACACGACATGGGCATGGTGATGAGTATTTCCGACCACATCGTGGTGCTGGACCACGGCATCGTCATCGCCGAGGGCGGCCCCGACGCGATCCGCAACGACCCGAAAGTGATTGCGGCCTACCTGGGCGCCGATGAAGAGGAAGTGGTGTTATGAGTCAACCGATCCTCGAACTCAAGGAACTGGACGTGTTTTACGGGCCGATCCAGGCCTTGAAGAAAGTCTCGTTGCACATCAATGAAGGTGAAACAGTCAGCCTGATCGGCTCCAATGGTGCCGGCAAGTCGACCCTGCTGATGTCGATTTTCGGCCAGCCGCGCGCGGCAGACGGGCAGATCATCTATCAGGGTGTGGACATCACCCACAAGTCGTCCCACTACATCGCGTCCAATGGCATCGCGCAATCGCCGGAAGGGCGGCGGGTGTTCCCCGACATGACTGTCGAGGAAAACCTGCTGATGGGCACCATCCCTATCGGTGACAAGTACGCCAAGGAAGACATGCAACGCATGTTCGAGTTGTTCCCAAGGCTTGAAGAGCGGCGCAACCAGCGGGCAATGACCATGTCCGGCGGCGAACAGCAAATGCTCGCCATCGCTCGTGCGTTGATGAGCCGGCCAAAACTGCTGTTGCTCGACGAGCCAAGCCTGGGGTTGGCGCCGATTGTGGTGAAACAGATCTTCGCGACCTTGCGCGAGCTGGCCAAAACCGGCATGACCATCTTCCTGGTCGAGCAGAACGCTAACCACGCGCTCAAGTTGTCGGACCGGGCGTATGTGATGGTCAACGGCGAGATCCGCCTCACGGGCACCGGCAAGGAGCTGCTGGTGAACGAGGAAGTGCGTAACGCGTATCTCGGCGGTCATTGATTCTTCGCTGAAATACCCACAGCCCCGACGAGCAATCGCCGGGGCTTTTTTACGTCCCCAATTCACCGCATTTCCCCTCACAGGTCACAAAACAGTGCTTTCTGGAAATTGTGGAAAACAATATTCACAAGCTCTGAAAGCGCGACATAAAGCCGCTGCAAATAGTTGTTTTGTCACGGTTTTGACTTGTCCCCGTTTGCTGTGGAGCTGGCTGTGAATAACGTGGGAGTAGCTGGCTGGGCGCCTTTAAATCCGTGGCTTGCAGCGCTGTGGTTGTTTTTTGATCAGGCGTTTTTGCGTGGGGGAGAACCGTCGTTGTCAACCTTTTTATTGGAGACAAAAGAGAGGCGAAACAGGTAGGGCAAGCCTGTGGATAAGTCTGTGATTAAACTCTGGAAAGACTCGGCTGAGGGCCGTAGTTACTGGCTTGGCGCCATCGCTGCTCTGTAGGGCCCATCGTGCAAAATGCCCTGCGCTACACCGCGAGCATTCGAGGGTCAAGCAAAAAACTTTCAAAACTCCCCGCAAAGCCTTGTGCACAGCGGCTTCCAGCTTTTCCACTTGCCCCCGGAAACTGTGGACCGGCCTGTGGATAACGTGCGCGTACATGGCTGCAAGCCGCGGGGCGTAAGGCGTTCGCTGGGTTGGTTGTTTTTCGTACAGCTTTTGCGGTGGTTGCCGCTGTGAGCAAGGCCGGGCATGCTGCCAGCTGATTTTCTATTCCAAGGGCTGTCCATCAGCCGAAGCAAGGAGAACACGATGTCCAACACCCTGTTTATTACCGGCGCGACCTCCGGTTTTGGTGAAGCCTGTGCCCGCCGTTTTGCCGAGGCTGGCTGGAAACTGGTGCTGACAGGCCGTCGTGAAGAGCGCCTGAATGCCCTGTGCGCCGAATTGTCGAAGCAGACCGAGGTGCATGGCCTGGTGCTCGACGTGCGTGATCGCAAAGCCATGGAGGAAGCGATTGCCAACCTGCCGCCATCCTTCGCCAAGCTGCGCGGGCTGATCAACAACGCCGGCCTGGCGCTCGGTGTGGACCCGGCACCCAAGTGCGATCTCGACGATTGGGACACCATGGTCGACACCAACATCAAAGGCCTGATGTACAGCACCCGTCTGCTGCTACCGCGCCTGATTGCCCATGGCCGTGGCGCCGGCATCGTTAACCTTGGCTCCATCGCTGGCAACTATCCGTATCCGGGCAGCCATGTGTATGGCGCGAGCAAGGCGTTCGTTAAGCAGTTCTCGTTGAACCTGCGTTGCGACCTGCAAGGCACTGGCGTGCGCGTCAGCAACATTGAGCCGGGTCTGTGTGAGAGCGAGTTCTCGCTGGTGCGTTTCGCCGGTGACCAGGAGCGGTACAACGCGACGTATGCGGGTGCCGAGCCGATCCAGCCGCAGGATATCGCCGAGACTATTTTCTGGGTGATGAATGCGCCGGCGCACATCAACATCAACAGCCTGGAGTTGATGCCGGTGAGCCAGACCTGGGCTGGTTTCTCGATTGAACGTAATGCCAAGGCGTAAGACCGCGTAACGGCCATCGCGGGCAAGCCACGCTCACACAGGTACAGTGTGATCCCTGTGGGAGCGCGGCTTGCCCGCGATAGCGATCTGTCAGTTAGCCGAGAAACTCGACCAGCCCGCGATAGCAGGTCGCCAAGTGATAAGGCGTCGTCGACGGCATGTCCTTGCGGCTCACGTCGCCTTTCTCATCACGACACTCATACCAACCGCCCGCATGCAGGAAATGCTGTTGCAGCGCCTGCAATTGACGCTGCACAGAGGCCTCGCTGTCGGGCCGCAAGGTCAGGGCGCGCAGGTATTCAGCCTGGGCCCAGATGCGCTGGGTGGCATCCTTTGCAGAACCCTCCAGATCGAGCATCGCGACAACGGCACCCGTCTGTGGATCAACACCCCGCTGCTCGGTCAGCGTAAATGCATGATCAAGCGACACATGTAATGCCGAGCCGCGCAGTAACGGCGAAGATTCCAGCAGGAAATACCATTCGAACTGATGCCCCGGCTCAAACCAGTTATCCACAGCACCCAACGGCTTCTCCATCAACACGCACTGTTGCGGGTCGATGAAGCGCTTCTGCATGGCTGTGCATAAGTCGACGAGCGCTCGCTGCACGGCGGCGTCTTCACGCACCGACAGGGTGGCAAGGAAGGCTTCGGCCAAGTGCATCAGGGGATTTTGCAGCGGCCCGGAATCAAGCGAGGACCAGCCACGGTCGAGGCTGGCTTCGTACAGGCCGTCGCCCGTCGCGAAACGCTGAGCGATCACTTCCAGCGCTGCATTGAGTACCGATTCCACCAGCGGCTCGCGAACCTTGTCCCAGTAATGGGCGCAGGCGAACAGAATGAATGCGTGGGTGTAGAGGTCTTTGCGCGGGTCGAGTGGCGCGCCTTGCGGGTCGATGCTGTAGAACCAGCCGCCGTGCTCGGCATCGTGGAAGTGCTGCTGAAGGGATCGGAACAGCGCGGCGGCACGCGCTTCGGCGCCCGGCACCTGGCCGATCAGGCTTGAGAAAAGATACAGCTGCCGTGCGCAGGCCATGGCCCGATAGCGTTGAGGCGGCAGCGGCTGATGCTCCGCGTCCAGCGCCTCATACGGCAGCGCCATGTCGGCATTCCAGCCGGGGCCTTGCCAGAGCGGCACGATCACGTCCTGGAAGTGCTGTTGCACCGAGGCGAACAGGGCGGTCAATTCAGGCTGGGAGGCGGAGCGGGAAACAGGCGGCATTGGCTGGCGTCGTCACGGCAGGGTTGA
The DNA here is from genome assembly GCF_054668435.1 of Pseudomonas sp. S2_B07. Classification (NCBI taxonomy): domain Bacteria; kingdom Pseudomonadati; phylum Pseudomonadota; class Gammaproteobacteria; order Pseudomonadales; family Pseudomonadaceae; genus Pseudomonas; species Pseudomonas sp. S2_B07. Next base: position 2,998,625 of record NZ_CP162769.1, on the reverse strand, counting down.
TTGCGCGACATGTTAGCAGGCCTGAGAGATGCGGTGTCTGTCAGGCCGCCATCGCGAGCAAGCTCGGCTCCCACAGGAGTACGCATTCCACTGTGGGAGCCGAGCTTGCTCGCGATGAGGCCATTACCGGCGATAAAGAAATCAGCCCGCCAACAACCACACGCCAGTCGCTGCGGACGCCGCGCCCGCCAATCGAACCAGCGGAGCCGCCGCGTGCGGCAACACCCGAACGACCGCATAACCCAACCCATGCAACGCCGCCGTCGCTGCCACGAACCCGGCCGCATACGCCCAAGGGCTCGACATGTCCGGCAATTCCAGCCCATGCGCCACACCATGGAACAGCGCAAACAACGCCGTCGCCGCCACCGCGAGGCTCAATGGCGGACGCACCGCCAACGCCACCGCCAGACCCAGCGCCAGCACCGACGCGGCAATCGCGCCTTCCAGCGCCGGCAGGTTCAGCCCTTCAAACCCCAGCAACCCGCCAATCAACATCGTGCCGACAAACATACACGGCAGTGCCCAGCGCGCCGCGCCTTTTTGCTGCGCCGCCCACAAGCCGACAGCCACCATCGCCAGCAAGTGATCGAGGCCGCCAATCGGGTGGCTGATACCGGCGATCAGGCCGTTGTCGCCATGTCCCGGATGGGCGAAGGCGATGGCCGGGGTCAGCAGCAGGGCCATGGCGCCCAGAATACGTTTCAGTGTCATGGATAAGCTTCCTTGTTGATAAGTGGTGGTCAGGCGGCTGTCAGCAGGCCTTGGCGTTCGATGAAGGCGATGATTTCTTCAAGGCCCAGACCGGTTTTCTGGTTGCTGAAGACAAACGGCTTGCCGTTGCGCATGCGTTTGGTGTCGCTGTCCATCATCTCCAGCGACGCACCTACCAATGGCGCGAGGTCGACTTTGTTGATCACCAGCAGATCGGATTTGCAGATCCCCGGACCGCCCTTGCGCGGCAACTTGTCGCCGGCCGAAACGTCGATCACATAGATGGTCAGGTCGGACAGTTCGGGGCTGAACGTCGCAGACAGATTGTCGCCACCGGACTCCACCAGAATCAGGTCCAGCCCCGGGAAGCGGCGGTTCAGTTGATCCACGGCTTCGAGGTTGATCGAGGCGTCTTCGCGGATCGCCGTGTGCGGGCAGCCGCCGGTTTCCACACCGATGATCCGCTCCGGCGCCAAGGCTTCGTTGCGCACCAGAAAGTCGGCGTCTTCGCGGGTGTAGATGTCATTGGTGACGACGGCCAGGTTGTAGCGCTCGCGCAGGGCCAGGCACAGGGCCAGGGTCAACGCGGTTTTACCGGAACCGACCGGGCCGCCGATGCCGACGCGCAGGGGTTGTGTGTTCATGTGGTTCTCCAACTTAAAAGGCCCTAGGAACGGAACAGACGGCTGTACTGGCGCTCATGGGCCATGCACGCCAGGGACAGGCCAAACGCGGCGCTGCCATAGTGTTCGGGGTTGATTCGGGTGGCGTCCTGCTGGGCTTGTTGCAGCAGCGGCAGCAGTTCGCTGGTCAGGCGTTGCGCGGCTTGCTGGCCCAGCGGCAGGGTTTTCATCAGCACCGCCAACTGGTTTTCCAGCCAGCTCCAGAGCCACGCGGCCAGCGCATCCTGCGGACTGATCCCCCAGGCCCGGGCGGCCAGCGCCCAGCCGAGGGCCAGATGCGGTTCGGGGCGTTGTTCGAGGAAGGCGCGGGCGGGTGCGTCGAGTTCCGGCAAACCGCTGAGCAGTTGTTGCAAGGAGTAGCCCATCTGCCGGCTCTCTTGATGCAATTCGCGGGTTTCCCGACTGGCCCGGTGTTCTTCGCAGCGTTGCTGCAATTCGGCCCAGTTTTCCTCCGCGGCGGCCACGCAATGGGCGAGTAACAGCGGCGCTTCGAACCGCGCCAGGTTCAGCAACAATTGATCGCTGATCCAGCGTCGCGCGCCGTCTGCATCGCTCACGCGGCCGTTATCCACCGCCATTTCCAGACCTTGGGAATAGCTGTAGCCGCCAATCGGCAACTGCGGACTGGCCAGGCGCAGCAGCGCCCAGGCCGGGTTCATAAACGGACGCCGAACTGGTGCAGTTTCGGTGGGTAGTTGAAGTCTTCGTCGCCATGCCGCGAATGGTGATGGCCGCCACCATAGGCGCCGTGTTCCGGCTGGAACGGCGCTTCGATGTTTTCGACCTTGGCCTCCAGCTGTTCGAGCATGGCTTTGAGCACGTAATCGTCAAGCAGGCGCAGCCAGCCATCACCGATCTGCAGGGCGACATGGCGGTTGCCGAGGTGATAGGCGGCGCGAGTCAATTCGAAGGCGTTGGCGCAGGTAACGTGCAGCAATTGTTCGGGGCGGGCGCAAACACGCACGATGCGCCCGTCTTCCGCTTGCAGGCACTCGCCGTCATACAGGGGCGGCTGACCGCGCTCCAAAAATAACCCGACGTCTTCACCTTCGGCACTGAAACAGCGCAAACGGCTTTTACTCCGGGCTTCGAAGGTCAGGTGCAATTCAGCGGCCCAGACGGGTCGAGGGTCGATTCTGCGATGAATCACCAGCATCGGTAGGCTTCCAGCAATGGGCAATGCTCAGGCTAGAGCAAGGGGCTTGCCAATCGGGGGATACGTAGGAAATACCTGTCGGAGCGCAGTGGGTGTTTCTGGATGTTGCAGGGTTTTGGCTGAAATTGGTGCGGGGATAGGGTGTGGCGCACCAATTTGCAGCGATGCAACTCCTTATGGGAGCGGGGGGTAGGGGATTATTCTGTGCTACCGAGGCCTTGCCAGTGTTTCAGGCCGATGAAGATGAAGCGCAGTTGCTGCGTGATTTTCGCTTGCGGCGTCAGATGCTCCGGTAGCGCTTCGGCGGGCGGGTCAATGATGTCCGGCAGTGTCGCGAACACGCTTTTTACAATCAGGTCCGCCATCACGCTCAACCCGGCAATGTCCAGATGCTGCAGCTTTGGCATCAACGACAAGTCGGCCGCCAGATCCGAGCTGATGTCTTCGCGCAACCGCCCGATCGCCAACCGCACGGGCAGCGATCCGCCGTATTGCTCACGGGCAAGAAACAGAAATTGCGAACGATTGGCACTGACCACGTCGAGAAAGATCCGCACCGACGCATCGATAATGCCGCCCATGACGAATTCGTTATGGCGCACCAGGCGAATGGTTTCGCGAAAGGTCTGACCGACTTCGCTGACCAGCACCAGGCCCAGTTCATCCATATCGGCGAAATGCCGGTAGAAACCGGTGGGCACGATGCCAGCGGTTTTCGCCACTTCGCGCAGGCTGAGACTGCCGAATCCTCGGCCGCATTCCATCAGGTGACGGGCAGCGTCCATCAGGGCGTTGCGGGTTTGTTGTTTCTGTTCGGCGCGGGGCAGCATCGCAAGGGTGTTTTCTGGACAGGACAGCGGCGCACTCTAGCAAATCGGCTTCGCTGGCGTCGAACGACTATCGGGGGCAGGCGGGGGAAAACGCGGCTTCTCTATAAGTCAAAAGCCCAATCCGGGGATTGGGCTTTTTTTCAGGGCGGCCATGAGGCTTAGCTCAGAGCGCTGTTGCGTTCGATCACACGGTCACCACCACCTTCAGCCAGGGTTTGGCCTTGTGGGGTACGGTCGGAACCGTCAGCAGCCAGGGTTTGGCCTTGTGGGGTACGGTCGGAACCGTCAGCAGCCAGGGTTTGGCCTTGTGGAGTACGGTCGGAACCGTCAGCAGCCAGGGTTTGACCTTGTGGAGTGCGATCGGAACCGTCAGCAGCCAGGGCCTGGCCTTGTGGGGTGCGATCCGAGCCATCTTGAGTGATCAAGCCTTTTTCTTTCAGGCGATCGTTACCGCCTTCGGCAAGGGTCTGGCCTTGTGGAGTGCGGTCGGAACCATCAGCGGCGACGGTTTGGCTGAACACCGAGTGGCTGTCTTTGACTTGCGGAGTGGCCTGATCAGCGGCTGGCAGAGCGAAAGCGGTGCTGGCTAGCATCGAGAGGGTCAGGCTAAGCAGTAATTGGCGTTTCATGATGGGGTGCTCCTTGGGAGGGCGATAAAGTGGGTACGAGGGCAATGCTACTCTCGATAAGTCGATATGAAAGTTCATAAACGCAATGGTAATAATCAACAGAATTGATTGTTCTGCTGGAGGGCTCTAAACCGGGCCTTTCCGTCGGGTGTTTTTGCACTGGAGTGGGTAGTTTCGACTCACTCATGCCGCACAGCAGTGCGGGTGGCGGTAACACCGTTTGGAGTGCGCAGAGTGATCGTGGGGGATTATTTGAACGTTAATAGGCTTTTCGGTTAAACCTGCGCGGCTTTTCCCAGTCCTAGCTGTCATGGCAGGCCGGTTCTGGCCTAACGTTTCATACGTGCGTCGCAGTCAGGGCGCTCAGTCGTATTCAGGAGTCCTGTGCAATGACGCGCACCCCCAAAATTTTCGCCTGGGTCTTTGCCAGCCTGGTTGTTCTACTGGCGATACTCGTGCTGATCATCGTGTTCTTCGATTGGAACCGGATCAAACCCACGATCAACACCAAAGTCTCCGAAGAGCTGCACCGAGCGTTTGCTATTAATGGCAACCTCGCGGTGGTCTGGCAGCGCGAGCCTGACGAGGGTGGCTGGCGGGCCTGGGTGCCGTGGCCGCATGTGGTGGCCGAAGACTTGAGTCTCGGCAACCCGGACTGGTCGAAACAACCGCAGATGGTCACCCTCAAGCGCGTTGAATTGCGTATTTCGCCGCTGGCCCTGCTGGCGCAGCGAGTGGTCATCCCGCGTATCGACCTGACCGAACCGAACGCCCAGCTCCAACGCCTGGCTGATGGCCGCGCGAACTGGACCTTCAAATTCGACCCGAAAGACCCCAACGCCGAACCGTCGAACTGGGTGGTCGATATCGGCGCCATCGGCTTCGACAAGAGCCACGTTACCCTTGACGACCAGAACCTGAAGACGCAGCTCGATGTGCTGATCGATCCGCTGGGCAAGCCAATTCCGTTCAGCGACATCGTCGGTGACAAGGCCGCGAAAGCCGCGCTTGAGAAGGGTGCTGCGCCCCAGGACTACGCCTTCGCCCTCAAGGTCAAAGGCCAATACCACGCGCAGAAACTCGAGGGCTCCGGCAAGATCGGCGGCTTGTTGGCGTTGCAGGACGCGGCCAAGCCGTTCCCGCTCCAGGCGCAGGTGAAGATTGCCGATACCGGCGTCGAACTGGCCGGCACCCTGACCGATCCCCTGAACCTCGGCGCGCTGGATCTGCGGCTGAAACTGGCCGGCACCAGCCTCGGCAATCTGTATCCGTTGACCGGTGTGACACTGCCGGATACGCCACCGTACGCCACCGACGGGCACTTGATTGCCAAGCTGCATGAGCCGGGTGGCGCGGTATTCCGCTATGAAGACTTCAACGGCAAGATCGGCGAAAGTGACATTCATGGCAGCCTGGCGTATGTCGCCAGTCAGCCAAGGCCGAAGCTCAGTGGTTCGCTGCTTTCCAACCAACTGCTGTTTGTCGACCTCGCACCGCTGATCGGCGCCGACTCCAATGCCAAGCAAAAGGCCCGTGGCGCCGACAGCCAGCAGCCGACGGACAAAATTTTGCCGGTCGAAGCGTTCAAGACCGAGCGCTGGCGCGACATGGACGCCGACGTCGAATTCACCGGCAAGCGCATCGTCCACAGCGAAAAACTGCCGTTCACCGACCTCTATACGCATTTGGTGTTGACCGACGGCCAACTCAGCCTCGAACCCCTGCGCTTTGGTGTGGCGGGCGGCAATCTGGAAGCGCAGATTCGCTTGAATGGCCGGACTGAACCGCTGGAAGGGCAGGCCAAACTCACTGCGCGCAAGTTCAAGCTCAAGCAACTGTTCCCGACCTTCGAACCAATGAAAACCAGTTTCGGCGAACTTAATGGCGATGCCGACCTCTCGGGGCGCGGCAACTCGGTGGCCAAGCTGCTGGGCAGCGCCAACGGCAATCTGAAATTGCTGATCAATGACGGCGCGATCAGCCGCGAGCTGATGGAGCTGGCCGGGCTCAACGTCGGTAACTACGTGGTCGGCAAAATCTTCGGCGACAAGGAAGTGAAGATCAATTGCGCGGCGGCCGACTTCGACATCAAGACCGGGCTGGCGACCACGCGCCTGTTCGTCTTCGATACCGAGAACGCGATCATCTACATCGATGGCACCGCGAACATGGCGACCGAACAACTGGACCTCACCATTACGCCGGAGTCGAAGGGCTGGCGCTTGATCTCTCTACGCTCGCCGCTGTACGTACGGGGCAAGTTCATCAAGCCGGATGCCGGGGTGAAAGCGGTGCCGCTGATGCTGCGCGGGGCGGGGATGGTGGCGTTGGGCGTGATTGCAGCGCCGGCGGCCGGGTTGCTGGCGCTGGTGGCGCCCAGTGGTGGCGAGCCGAACCAGTGTGCGCCGTTGCTGGAGCAGATGAAGGCGGGCAAGGCGCCGGTGACCGTCAAACCTACCCGGTAAATGCGACGTCAATGAAGACGCCTTCGCGAGCCTGCTCGCGAAGGCGGTCTGTCAGCGCTACAGGTCTTTCAGAATGTCAGCCATGTCATCCGCATGCTCTTCTTCCTGAGCCAGGATGTCCTCAAAGATCCGCCGCGTAGTCGGGTCTTTCTCGCCAATGTACTGAATGATCTCGCGATAGCTGTCGATGGCAATACGCTCGGCAACTAGGTCCTCGTAGACCATCTCCTTGAGGTTGTTCCCCGCCACATACTGGGCATGGGAATTCTTCGACAACAGATCCGGGTTGAACTCTGGTTCACCGCCCAGCTGCACGATGCGCTCGGCCAGGCGGTCGGCGTGTTCGGCTTCCTGGGTCGCGTGTTCGAGAAACTCATCGGCCGCCACATGGGCTTTCAAGCCGTTGGCCATGAAGTAGTGACGCTTGTAGCGCAACACGCAGACCAGTTCAGTGGCCAGCGAGGCGTTGAGCAGGCGCAAGACTTCATCGCGGTCAGCGCTGTAGCTTTCAGTGACCGCGCCATTCTCGACATTCTGGCGAGCCCGTTCACGAAGGGTGGTTACATCAGACAAATGCATGTCACTCATCTCGTTCTCCTGGAGGCTAATCCGGTTTGCGTCACCGTCTAGAGAAGTGATCGCTACGAAAGTTGTGAGTCATGCGCGTGCCGAAAAGTTTGATGTGATTTGTAATCGGCGGCCTCACGCCAATGCATGCCCGGACAGCAACGCCTCCTCGCGCAACCACGCAAAAAATGCCCGGACCGGCGGATGCCGCTCGCGCCCCGGCACACACAGCGCGCTATAGCCGGCGCCATCGACCTGAATCTCGCCGCGATACGCCACCAGCAACCCGCTGGCCACGCTTTCCGACACCAGAATATTGCTCGCCAGCACCAGGCCTTGCCCGGCAATCGCTGCTTGCAGGGCGTAATGCTCTTCGTCGTATTCACGGATCGCCGGTTTGCCGGCCCACCATGACTCGCCCGACCGCGCGCACCACGCCTCCCAGCCATGGGCGTACAGCTTGGAGTTGTGCCAGTGCACGCTGATCAGCGTCGGCGTGCGAGTGGCGGCCAACGCGACCTGCTCGGGCGAGCCGTAGACACCGAAGGACTCATCGAACAAACACAACCCATAGAGGTTGGGGTAGGTGTCGAGGCTGTAGCGCAGCACCAGATCGACGCTGGCGTCCTGATGCAGATCGATGACTTCGCAGTGGGTGTCCAGGCGCAGACTGATGCCGGGATGGCGCGCATAAAAGCGCCCGAGGCGCGGCACCAGCCACAACGCCGCGAAGGCTGCCGTGGTGGAAACCGTCAGGCTGGTGCCGTTGCGTTGCGGGCGCAAGGTATCGACGCTTTGCGCCACGTCCAGAAAGGCACCGTGCAGGCTGCGGAACAGCCGTTCACCGCCGTCGGTCAAGCGCACTTGCCGTGGCAGTCGCTCGAACAGTGGCACGCCGAGCCAGGTTTCCAAAGAGCGAATCTGATGAGACACCGCGGTCGGCGTTACCGAGAGTTCTTCGGCCGCCGCCTTGAAACTCAGCAAGCGGGAAGCGGATTCAAAGGCGCGCAGGGCGGTCAGTGGCAACGAGGCGAACATTCAAGGCTCCATGGATGAAATGAATTCATCCTGACTGATTTCTGCTCATTTGAAGTGGTTGGCGGTGAGCTTCAAGCTGCAATCCACACGCCGTTCGAGTGTAATCCCAAGGAGATTCAGATGAGTAAAATTCTTGCCATTCACGCCAGCCCCCGTGGCGACCGCTCTCACTCCCGCCGTTTGGCTGAAGTGTTTCTTTCGGCCTGGCAGGCGCGCCATCCACACACTCAGTTGACCCGCCGCGAAGTTGGCCGGGCGCTGATTCCACCGGTCAACGAAGCCTTTATAGCCGCTGCGTTTTACCCGGAACCGGATGCCCGACCGCTGTCGATGCAAGCTGATCTGGCGTTCAGCGACGAATTGGTGGGCGAGTTGCTCGGCCACGATCTGCTGGTGATTTCCACGCCGATGCACAACTTCAGCGTGCCCAGCGGCCTCAAGGCCTGGATCGATCAGGTTGTGCGGCTCGGCCTGACGTTCAACCACAGCCTGGACAACGGCGTGGCCCAATACGAGCCGTTGGTACGGGGCAAAAAAGCCTTGATCGTCACCAGTCGTGGCGGCTTCGGCTTCGGCCCGGGCGGTGAGCTGGAAGCCATGAACCACGCTGATCCGTTGCTGCGCACGGCACTGGGATTCATCGGCATCACCGACATCACCGTGGTCGCCGCCGAGGGCGAAGAGTCCGAAGAGCGCACCTTCCGGATCTCCGCCGCCGAGGCCGAGCAGCGCCTGTTGGCGCTGGCCCGGGAGTTTTAGATGGCCTGGTTGTTTCTGCTGATCGCCGCCGGGTTCGAAGTCACCTTCGCCATGGGCATGAAGTACGCCGAAGGCTTCACCCGGCTCTGGCCGTCGCTGATCACGGTCGTGGCCGCCGTGGGCGGGATTTACTTCCTGACCCTGGCCATGCGCGAGTTGCCGGTGAGCATCGCGTATCCGATCTGGACCGCCATCGGTTCACTGGGCACGGTATTCCTGGGGGTTGCGTTGCTGGGTGAAAGCCTGACGGCGATCAAACTGGTGTCGGTCGGGCTCATCGTGGCGGGTGTGGTCGGGTTGAAGTAGCGCTCAAGTGCGGCGGTTGTCATAGACTGGTCGTCGAGTTGTCATATTCGGTGACGATGCTTGGCTGACGTCTTGCATCGCGCCTTGCTTCATCTCATCGACCACACGGACGTTCGCCCATGTCACAAGGTTCCGCCACGCGCTTCCCGTTGGTGCTGGTCCCGGGAATGCTCGGGTTTATCCGGCTGGTGCTCTACCCCTACTGGTACGGCATCGTCGCGGCGTTGCGCCAGGGTGGGGCGACGGTGTTCGCGGTACAGGTTTCACCGCTCAACTCCAGTGAAGTGCGCGGCGAACAGCTGCTGGCGCGGATCGAGGAAATCCTGCGCGAGACCGGGGCCGAGAAAGTCAACCTGTTCGGTCACAGCCAGGGCTCGCTGACGGCCCGATACGCTGCCGCCAAACGCCCGGACCTTGTGGCGTCGGTGACCTCGGTGGCCGGGCCGAATCACGGTTCGGAACTGGCCGATTACCTGCACAGACACTACCCGCATGACAGCGCCAAGGGCCGGTTGCTGACCTTTCTATTGCGGATGATTGCCGCGTTGATGAGCCTGCTCGAAACCGGTTATCGCGGGCCGAAGCTGCCGGTGGATATCCATGCCTCCCATCATTCACTCACCACCGAAGGTGTGGCGCTGTTCAATCAGCGTTATCCACAGGGCTTGCCTGAAACCTGGGGCGGGCACGGGCCGGAGGAGGTCAATGGCGTGCGTTATTACTCGTGGTCCGGGAAGTTGCAGCCTGGCGTTACGGATCGCGGGCGCAACCTGTTGGACGGGACCCATCGCAGTTGCCGGTTGTTTGCCAAAACCTTTGTGAACGAGGCCGGGCATTGCGACGGGATGGTCGGGCGTTACAGCTCGCACCTGGGGACGGTGATTGGCGATGAATATCCGCTGGATCACTTCGACATCGTCAATCAGTCGCTGGGGTGGGTGGGAAAGGGGGCCGAGCCGATTCGGTTGTTCGTCGAGCATGCCGCGCGGTTGAAAGAGGCAGGCGTCTAGACCGAGTCGCCTTTTTCGCGAGCAGGCTTCAGTTCAGGCAACCCGAACCTTACGGCCGATCACCGTGGTCCAGCGCTCAGAAAGCACCACCCCGCCCAGCGTCAACAGCCCGCCCACCAGGTGGTACATCGCCAACTGCTCATGCAGCACCACCGCCGCAATCAGCGCGGTCATCACCGGCAGCAAGTTGAAAAACAGTGTGGTCCGGCTCGGTCCCAACCGCACCACCGCCTGCATCCACGCCAGCGGTGCCAACATTGAAGCCAGCAGGCAGGCATAAAGCACCAGCGGAATATTCTGCAGCGTCGGCCCGACCTTCGGTGAAGCCGCAAACAGCGGAAACAGCACCACCACCGCCACCCATACCTGCAAATACAACAACACCAGCGGCGGCAAACGCAGCTGCCATTTTTTCAGCAGGGTGCTGTAAATCGCATAGGCCAGCGTGGCGATCAACATCATCGCGTCGCCCAGGTTCACGCCATGTTCCAACAGTGCGCCGAGGCTGCCGGACGACACCACCACCAACACACCGGCAAACGACAGCACTGCACCGGCCAATGCGCCGATGGTCAGGCGCTGCCCGAGGCTGATAATCGCCATGGCCAGCGACATCAGCGGCATCAGCGACAGGATGATCCCCATGTTGGTGGCCGAGGTCAGGGCGGCGGCGAAGTAGGCCAGGCTCTGATAGACCGCCATGCCCAGCACACCGAGAACGAAAATCTTGCCCAGGTTCGGACGAATCTGCGGCCAATGCGCGATCACCGGTTTGAGCATGAACGGCGTGAACAGCATTCCGGCCAGCAGCCAGCGGTAGAAACCGATCTCGGCGGGGAATATGGCCCCGGCCGACATTTTGGTGATCACGGTGTTGCCAGCCCAAATGAAAATGGCCAGCAGGGGATAAGCGTATTGCATCGGAAAAAAACCAGAACGTTAATGAGGGGCAATTATCCCCTTGTCTGGATACAAGCCTATACTTCGATCCAGACAATCGGCCCTTGATGACGGACAGCATGACCAGTAAACACATCGACCTGCTGGAGTTCAGCGAACTGCCGGCTCCGATTTATTTCCGCTACGCCGACTTCAACACCCACGAATACGCCTCGGCTCACCGCCACCCTTGGGGCACGCTCGAATATTCGGCCAATGGCGTGTTGCACATGGAAATCGGCAACAGTCGCTTTATGTCGCCGCCGCAATACGCGGTATGGGTGCCGCCCGAGACCGAGCACAGCTTCTATAGCAACCAGCCGATCAACTATCGTGCGGTGTGCCTGGCGCCGTCGCTGTGCCGCGAGTTGCCGCAACAGGCCTGTACGCTGGCAATCAGCGACATTCTCAAGGCGATCCTCAAGGACTTCGCGGCGCGGGATGTGAAAATTCCCGAGTACGAGGCGGACGTTCGTCTAGGCCAGGTGCTGGTGGATCAACTGCAACTGGCGCCGGTGCATGAATGCTACCTGCCTTACGCCAGCAGTCCGGGGTTGCTCGGGATACTGGAAACCTTGCAAGCCGAACCGGGCGATAACCGGCCCTTGGCCGACTGGGCTGCGCAGATCCATGTCAGCGAACGCACCCTGGCACGGCAGTTCGTTCGCGAACTGGGCATGAGCTTCGGTGAATGGCGCCAGCGCTTGCGCTTCCTCGCGGCGATCGAGGCGCTGGACAGCCAGCGCAGTGTTCAAGACATCGCCTTCGACATGGGTTACAGCACCGGCTCGGCTTTTATCGCAATGTTTCAGCGTCAGGCCGGGTGTACGCCGGAGCAGTATCGACGCAGTCACCTGGAGAACAGGAAGGTGTAACAGGGGTTGTCTACACTCCAGCATGAGGCCGTGCCCATCGGTGCGGCAACAAGGAGAAAACTCCATGAAGATGTTGCGTGCCCCTTTGTTGATGATCGGTTTGCTGCTCTGCTCCCAAGGCTTTGCGGCCACTGCCCAGCAGGACAAGATGACGACCTGCAATGCCGATGCGACGGCCAAAAGCCTCAAGGGCGATGAGCGCAATACGTTCATGAGCAACTGCCTCAAAGCAGCGCCGGCCGCTCCGGCCGCCGCTGAAGTCAAGGCCATGACCCCGCAGCAGGAGAAGATGAAAAACTGCAACGCCGACGCCACCACCAAGGCGTTGAAAGGTGATGAGCGCAAGGCGTTCATGAGTAACTGCCTGAAAGCCGAGCCGGCGGCCACTGACGTGAAAGCCATGACCCCTCAGCAAGAGAAGATGAAAGCCTGCAACGCCGATGCTACGACCAAGGCGCTGAAGGGCGATGAGCGCAAGGCGTTCATGAGTGATTGCCTGAAGAAAAAATAAGTTCTGGTCCAGAAGGGGGTGGGGGCTGAGAGGGCTTCTTCGCGAGCAGGCTCGCTCCCACAATAGATCTATGTTCGCAGAACCCATGTGGGAGCGAGCCAGTTCACGAAGCGGCCCGTCGGCGCGCTGCAAAAAAATCACCAGAGCCCCGACCAAAGTCGATCGACACAATCCCTAGTGCTGCCACCGGAACGCTGGCAGACTGCCAATCCTTTTTACGCCGTTCGTTTTGAGGCTGTATGCCAACGTTTTCTCAACGCCACGTTTTGCTGCTGATCAGTTGGGTCATCATTTTTGGTGGTTTGCTGCTGGTGATCCCGCTGCGCTTGCTGCCTAGCCTGTTGGCCGGCCTGCTGGTGTTCGAACTGGTCAATATGCTCACGCCGCAATTGCAGCGGCTGATCGAAGGGCGGCGTGCGCGCTGGCTGGCGGTGGCGCTGCTCGGGACTCTGGTGGTGAGTGTGCTGGCGCTGATCTTTGCCGGCGCCTTCAGTTTCCTGCTGCACGAGGCGGAAAACCCCGGCGCGTCCCTCGATAAATTCATGCACGTGGTTGAACGCGCGCGCGGACAATTGCCGCCGTTCATCGACGCCTATCTGCCCGCCAGCGCCGGTGAATTTCGCGTGGCCATCGGCGAGTGGATCAGCAAGCACTTGAGCGATTTGCAACTGGTCGGCAAGGATGCGGCGCACATGTTCGTGACGCTGCTGATCGGTATGGTGCTGGGAGCGATCATTGCCTTGCAGCGCGTGCCGGACCTGACCAAACGCAAGCCGCTGGCCGCTGCGTTGTTTGATCGTTTGCATTTGCTGGTCCAGGCGTTTCGTAACATCGTGTTTGCGCAGATCAAGATTTCCCTGCTCAACACCTTCTTCACCGGGATCTTCCTGGCGGTGATCCTGCCGATGTTCGGCATCAAGCTGCCGTTGACCAAAACCCTGATCGTGCTGACCTTCCTGCTCGGCTTGCTGCCGGTGATCGGCAACCTGATGTCGAATACGCTGATCACCATTGTCGGTTTGTCACTGTCGATCTGGGTCGCAGTGGCGGCGTTGGGTTACCTGATTTTTATCCACAAGCTCGAGTACTTCCTCAACGCGCGGATTGTCGGCGGGCAGATCAGTGCCAAGTCGTGGGAGTTGCTGCTGGCGATGCTGGTGTTCGAAGCCGCGTTCGGCCTGCCGGGGGTAGTGGCGGGGCCGATTTATTACGCGTATCTGAAGAGCGAGTTGCGGCAGGTGGGGATGGTCTAAGCGACTGTTGATCTACTGTGGCGAGGGGGCTTGCCCCCTCGCCACAGGGTTTCGGATCAGTCCATCGTGCCGTAACGCTTCGACGCTTCAATCGCCAACCCGCTACCAATGCTGCCGAAGATGTTCCCTTCCACATGCCGCGCCTTTGGCAACATCGCCGAAACGCTGTTGCGCAGTGCCGGAATCCCGCTCGAACCGCCGGTGAAGAACACCGTATCCACCTGATCAACCCGCACATTCGCGTCGTTGAGCATTTGCGTCACGCTGTTGCGCACGCGCTCCAGCAACGCTTCGATGGCGGATTCGAACAATGCGCGGCTCAGTTCCACACTCAGCCCCGGCTCGATCCGGTCCAGCGGCACATGGCGACTGTCGGCATGGGTCAGCTGGATCTTGGTTTCTTCCACTTCCATGGCCAGCCAGTGCCCGGCGCGCTGGTCGATCAGCTTGAACAGGCGATCGATGCCGCCGGTGTCTTCGATGTCGTAGCGCATGCTGCCCAGGGCCAGGGTCGACTTTTGCGAGTACACCGAGTTGATGGTGTGCCAGGTCGCCAGGTTCATGTGGTGGCTGGTCGGCATGTAGGCGCCGCTCTTCATGCGGCTGCCGTAGCCGAACAGCGGCATCAGGCCCTGCAGGCTCAGCTGCTTGTCGAAATCGGTCCCGCCGATGTGCACGCCGCCGGTGGCGAGGATGTCATCGTGACGGTTGTCGTGGTTGCGGCGCTCAGGCGACAGGCGCACCAGCGAGAAGTCGGAGGTACCACCGCCGATGTCGACGATCAGCACCAGCTCTTCTTTTTCGATGGTCGACTCATAGTCGAACGCCGCGGCAATCGGTTCGTACTGGAACGAGACATCCTTGAAGCCAATGGCGCGGGCCACGTCGACCAAGGTGTTTTCGGCTTCCTGGTCGGCCATTTCATCGTCATCGACGAAAAACACCGGGCGACCCAGCACCACTTCCTCGAACTCCCGACCAGCGGCGGTTTCGGCGCGCTTCTTCAACTGGCCGATAAACAGCCCTAGCAGGTCCTTGAACGGCATCGCCGTGCCGAGAACGCTGGTGTCGTGCTTGATCAGCTTGGAGCCCAGCAGGCTCTTGAGCGAGCGCATCAGTCGGCCTTCATAGCCTTCCAGGTACTCGTGCAGCGCCAGACGGCCGTATACCGGGCGGCGTTCTTCCATGTTGAAGAAGACCACCGAGGGCAGGGTGATCTTGTCGTCCTCCAGCGCGATCAGCGTTTCCATGCCGGGGCGCAGCCAGCCGACGGTGGAGTTGGACGTGCCGAAGTCGATACCACAGGCACGGGCTGGAGATGCGTTTTTCATGACTTTCAGGTTCCGGTTAAAAAACGGCCGCGCAGTGTATGTCAGTGCGACGAATATTCGAAGGCCGACTATCCGCTATTTCGCAGGCATTAGCGCTTGAAACACTCAGCTTTGCCCCAAACTTGCTGGCATGGGCCTGGTAGCCAACCGGCGGTCGCAAGAACCGCCGCCCGCTGCCGATAAACTTCTGACGCGCCGCCCGGTCACAAAGTTGAGATCGGTCAATCCAAATGCTGCAAACAGGAGCATGCTGTGCGTGGCTGCGCGAATTGATAACGGATGGTGATCCTTAGATGGACTTCAAAGACTATTACAAGATTCTCGGTGTGGAACCGACCGCTGACGACAAGGCAATCAAGGCTGCCTATCGCAAGCTGGCGCGCAAATATCACCCTGATGTCAGCAAGGAAAAGGACGCCGAGGCGAAATTCAAGGACGCCTCGGAAGCCTATGAAGCGCTGAAAAGCGCCGACAAACGCGCCGAATACGACGACTTGCGCAAATACGGCCAGCACGGCCAGCCGTTCCAGGGCCCGCCAGGTTGGCAGGGGCGTGGTGCCGGTGGTTTCGGTGGTGGTCAGGACACGGGCGATTTTTCGGACTTCTTCAGTTCGATCTTCGGTAACCGTGGGCCTGGTTTTGGCGGTGGAGAGTCGCGTCGCAGTGCGGGACGTCGAGGGCAAGACGTGGAAATGGAACTCGCAATTTTTCTGGAAGAAAGCCTCTCGAACGAATCGAAGAAGGTCACCTTCCAGGTGCCGCAGTACAACGCGGCCGGCCAGCATGTCAGCAACACCACCAAGAGCCTGAACGTAAAGATCCCGGCCGGTGTGACCGACGGCGAGCGCATTCGCCTCAAGGGCCAAGGGGCCCCGGGGATCGGTGGCGGCGCCAATGGCGACCTGTTCCTGATCATCCGCTTTGCGCCGCACCCTAAATTCGACGTTGAAGGCGAGAACCTGATCATCACGTTGCCGCTGGCACCGTGGGAACTGGCGCTGGGTACTGAAGTGGCGGTGCCGACCCTGACCGGCAAGATCAACCTCAAGGTCCCGGCCGGCAGCCAGAACGGCCAGCGCATGCGTGCCAAGGGCCACGGCCTGCTGAACAAGGCGGGCGAGCGTGGCTTCCTGTTCGTGCAATTGAAGGCGGTCATGCCAAAAACCTCGAACGATGAGGTCAAGGCGTTGTGGCAGGAACTGGCGAAAAAAGCCGAGTTCAACCCAAGAGAAAACTTCTGATCCAAGAGACGGAGTAGCCCATCATGAGCACCCCCCTGACCGTTCACCTGGACCTGGCAGAATTCTGTGAGGCGACCGACCTGTCGGACGTCTACGTGATCGAAATCGTCGAACACGGCATCCTCGAACCTCAGGGCAAGCAGCCCAAGGATTGGCGTTTCAACGATTACGAGCTGTCACTGGCCAAGCGCGCCGCGAAGTTGCGGCGCGACCTGGAGCTGGAGTGGGAAGGCGTTGCCTTGGCGCTGGACCTGCTGGAAGAGGTTCAGCAGTTGCGGGCCGAGAACCGGATGTTGAAGCAACGGTTGGGGCGGTTGGTGGTCGAGTAGGTCTCGATTGCCTGTCAATCCGCTTTCGCGAGCAGGGGCGGTCATCCTTCTGGATGAACTCGGTTTATTGTGGGAGCGAGCCTGCTCGCGAAGAACGATAACGCGGTATTCCTGCCTATCCGTTCCGGGGCAACACCACCGTAAACAGTGTCCCGTCAGTCTTGTTCGAACTGACCTCTATCGTCCCGCCATGGGCATTCACCACTTCCTTGACGATAAACAACCCCAGGCCAAGGCTGGTCGTTGGCTGACCCAGTCCTTCGTCGGCACTGCGCACCAGTGGGTCGAAGACGGTGCCAATGGCCTCCTCGGGAATCGGCACGCCAAAGTTGTGCACCGTCAGGCGAACCGCCTGAGGCTCCCCGCTCACGGTGACGGTCACATCGCGTTTGTTCAAACCGTGCTGCAAGGCATTGCCGATCAGGTTCTGCAACAGTTGAGCGATCCGCCCGGCATCCCAGACACCTTGGGTGTCCCCCACGACTTTTAGCGTTGGATCGCACTCCGGGTTACCGGCGCAGGCTTGGGCAATCGCCGCGTCCGCGGCATCGGCCAGGTCCATGGGCGCCGGCTCGATGGGCAGGCTTTTGCCCAAACGGCTGCGCACCAGCTCCAGCAAATCGCTGACCATCACCGCCATGTGCCGTGCGCCACGCTTTATGTTGTTCGCGCAGGCGAGTGCATCGCCTTCCAGCGCCACTTTTCGCATCAGCATTTCAGTGGACATGCTCACCGCTTGCAACGGTGCGCGCAGGTCATGCCCGAGAATCGCCAGGAAGATGTCCCGTGAGTGATTGACCTGATCGGCATAGGCCGCAGTGGACTCGGCGAGGGCTTCGTCGACGGCTTCGTTGAAACGGATCATGTCCTGGAAGTAGGTCAGGTCCGGTGATTCCAGGGTATCGACCCACAAACGGATCACGCAGGCGCGCAGATGCCGGAATTCCGAGGTCATCTGCACCAAGTCAAATCCCACGGTATGGCGCAGTTCGCCATGGCTGGCGCCGGCTTCATCCAGGCTCGGGGTTTTTTCCGGGCCTTCGCCCTTGGCCTTGGCCATCTGTTCGCAGGTGGTTTGCGCGGTGGTCATGTCCCGCGCCGCGGCCAGCAAAATGGCCTTGGCATGATCGCGCAAGGCGACCTTGTCCATGTGCTCGGCCGCCGGGGTAATGGTACTGGCGAACTGCTCCCATTCATCGACGATACGGTCTACGTGTTGCCTGATGAATTCGGGTAGGCGCATGTCCGGTTTCCTGATGGGAAGTCTGGCGCATCTTAGCTCCTTTGCTGCCCGCTAAAAACTACCATTACGCGGTAGCGCACTTTCGTCTGGCGCCCGGGCGGTAATTACCTGTTTTTTTAATTCTTAAATCGAATACGACTTTGAGGTATGCCTGATTTCAGCGCTGTTTTTTGATCTTTTGTTTTCGTCGCCAGCCAATAATCTGTTGGTTCAATTCATCGCATAAGGATTTGCGAAATGAACGAACGTTCAGACACTGCGGATCGATCCGTCATTGCCCTGCATGCAAGAGACGCAGAGCGCACTGTTTATCGTGATTATCTGCTGGGTAAACTGCCCCCGCTGGTCAAAGACGCACCCGCCTCGCGCCTTGTTGCCTTTGCCCATTCGAAACCGGAGTTTCCTGAGTGGTATTTCAATTCAACGGCCATTGATCGCCAGTACCTCAAGGAGTTGATCGACGAGCACTGGCGCCTTCAGGGGCCATTGGACAATACGCTGAAGAACGTGCAGCAGGACATTCTTGCCTTTGCCGAGCCTTTGCTGGTCCAGGCATTGAAAGAGCAGTTGAATCTGGAACTGGACGTCAACGCGACGCTGATCCGGCTGTACATCCCCGCCAATCTGGCTATTGGCATCGATACCAACGCCAGTCGGCTCAGGCAATCGTCGTTGCTGGAAGCTGCCCTGCACAATTTCGAGGCCCCCGAAACGCAGGTGGGCGCGTTTCGCGGTGGCTCGGGCATTTTCACCAGGGACGACGAAAACGAGCTTCACCGGCATACGCTGACGGTCGAAAGATTTGCGTCCCTGTGCCGGACGCTCGATATCGGTGCGCAATATCAGCGCCACCTCACGGCATTACTGATGCCCGAGGACGTCACGGCCAGAGCCAACGTCGTGGGGCAATGCACGGCCAGTGAAAAAGCCGCGTTCCACGAGTCGGCGCTGATCGCGTACCTGAAAAAGGACGTCACGTCCTATGGCTACGGGAAACTTCGGCAGATACGTGACAACGGACCAGGCATTTTGATGGGGCGTCGTCCCCTGCATTGCCATCGGCTCTCGATCATGGGGTTCAGGCTGTCCGGTATTGTGTTGTTCAGTGCCGTGGCGGATCCCGCTAAAATCAAAAGAGTCTACGACGCCCTGATTCCAGAGCATCAACGAACGATGCTCGAATGGTCGCGAAGTCTGGCACTGCTCCCGGGGCAGGAGTTTGAACAGTTCAAGCAGCTCCAGGCGTTCTTCGCCAATGGCCCCAGTGGTCTTGTCGAGGCCATGTTGCAGCGCCACGATGCTTATCAACAAAGCCGTCTGGAGGGAACACTGATTGCGTATGTCCCCGATGATCCCGACCACCCCTTCAAGGAATACGAGTCCTTCACTGATTTCATGAAGGAACTGACGAGCCAATTGCGCTCGCCGGGTTATCAACAGTTTTTCAGTCGTTTCGTCGCGCAAAAAGACCAGGGCAAGTTCTTTGCCCGGGTTCGCGAGCGCCTCTCGACATTCACCTGGAAACAGCGCGAGCCGCTGGACATGGGGCCATGGTGGCGCGAGACCGCCGTTGAAAATGCCGACGCAGAACCTGTCACCCATACCCTTTCAGGCGATCTCTGGGCGCAGACCCGTCTGTGGCGCAGGGAGAAAGCGATTGCGGACGCGCGGCAAATCGCTGTGCCGACCGGCGATGAAGACGCCACCAACCGCTGGAATCGCCTGACCAGTTATCTGAACATCGGCTGGAACGTGTTCAACTTTGGCGCCATGCTGGTTCCCGGCCTGGGCGAAGCGATGCTGGCCATCATGGCCGGGCAAATGGCTTTCGAAACCCTGGAAGGCATTGAAGACTGGAGCAAAGGGGACAAGGAGGAAGCGGCGGCCCATCTCACCGGTGTCATGATCAATTTCGCGCAGTTGGCCATTATGGCGGCCGGGCATGTCTTGCCGTCTGGTGCGGCGCCGTCTGTCAAACCGTCGGCGTTTATCGACCGGTTGAAAAAGGTTGAAGTGGCGGATGGTCAGACGCGCCTATGGAACCCGGACCTTTCGCCCTACGCCCAAGACAGGGTGTTGCCCACCGAGGCGAAGCCAAACGAGCAGGGCCTGTACCGGCACAGGGAAAAAGACATCCTGAAGCATGACAACAAACATTTCGACGTCATCAACGATCCACGCACCGGTCAGCCACGCCTGCAACATCCGACCCGGCCAAAGGCTTATCAGCCGACACTGGAGCACAACGGTGCCGGCGCATGGAAGACCGAACTCGACCGCCCCATCGAGTGGGACACCACCACCCTCATGCGGCGCTTGGGACCGAAGGTCGAGGGCTTTTCTGATAACACCCTGGAGCAGATTCGTCTCGTCAGTGGGCTGGAAGAGGATCAATTGCGTCGGTTGCATGTCGTCGGCGATCCGCCGCCTGCGTTGCTGACCGACACGATCGAACGTTTCCAGGCCTGGGCCGAGGTGCAAAAACTGCCCGGGCAGATAAGGCTCGATGAGGTTCCGGAGGCGTTCGTCGAGCAGGTGCCCCGGTTGCTGGTTGAATTGCCCAGATGGCCCGAGCAAAAAAGCATCGAGCTGTTTGACGGCCCCGGGCATAGCGGGCGCTCGATCAAATTGGGCAACGTCGATGCGCTGCCCGCCGACACGCTGCAGATCAGCCATGCCGAGGTCCGATCAGGGAAACTGCCGGAGCGTGCGGTGAAGTTTGCGAACGAGACGGACATTCACGCGATGCTCGGACAGGGCATTGCGTCTGACGAGCAAATCCGCATCGAAGCCTTGAAAAACCTGTTGGCCGGGCGAGCAAGCCAGCGCCGCGCAGCTCTGTTTGACGCGCTGAGTCGCCGTTTGCAGCAAACCGACAACCCGCAGGTGCAGGTGCTTCAGGATGCGTTCAATGGGCTCCCCACGGCCGTAGCCCGGGAATTGCTCGCCGACATCGAGCCGCAAGACCGGCTCAACCTCACCGAGCCGTCGCGCATCCCCTTGCAACTCAGGGAGCGGGTGAGAGTGGCCTTGCGGGCCATACGAACCGCGCGCGCTTATGAAGGGCTCTTTCTCGACGTGCCGTTCGGTGTGGACACCGAACGGCTGGCATTGCACTCGATTCAAGCGCTACCGGAGTGGCCCGAAAACGTTCGGATCGAAATCCGTGAGCTTTCATTCGACGGGCGGTTGCGCGACAGCATCGGCTCGACGGACGCCACCCACCGCAGAATCCTGGTCAGCGAGGACGGCCAATACCAGGCACGCGATCCCGATGATCTGCATTTGCACGGGGCCGATGATCTATACACGTCGGTGTTGCATGCTTTGCCGGATGCCGAACGAAACACACTGGGGTATCACGTCAATCAAGGCGCCACGCTCAAGATCGCCATTCAAAAAACGCCATTGCCACGGGACACGTTCAGCGCGCTACTTGGCGATAACCCTGTACGCAAACCGACGTATGACCCCGTCACGATGCGCCTGCGTGGCGGCATGCGCGGGGTGGCTCATGGGCTAAGCCGAGTCAACGAGCCCATGACGCCGCAAGAGCGGGTGCGTGTTGTCCGCCCCGGATGGACGGAGGTCGAAGCCTTGTCCTATCTGCAGGTGAGTGGCAGCGAACTCAGTCTGGAGCAGAGGGCCAGCGCACTCGAAGCGGAATTCGATCGGCTCAATGCCAGCTTTCAACGCTGGTTGAAGTCGCCGACCCACGCGTACAGCTTCACCCCTGCCGGCGTCGCCGAATGGCAATCCAGAAACGCCTTGTACAAAGCGGTCAGGGAATGTTGGCAGCACACCGGGTTGCGCCATGTGGATTCATTCGGTCATTTGCAGGGCATGGTGCTCGACCTGGAAAACATGCCGCTTGGGCGTCATCTGCGCACCCTGCCTGCCCTGGAAGGCAATTTCGATCACGTCACGCGCCTCAATTTGACCCTGACCGAATTGACCGACGCACACAGTTCCTTCCTCGATCATTTTCCCCGCCTGCGTTCGCTCAACGTCAACGGCAATGCGCTCTCCGCTGTTCCCGGTGCCATCCGCCGCATGCGCGCGCTGACGGAACTCAACATGCGAGGTAACCGTATTGTCCTGGACGCACAAGGTGTCGCGGACCTGCGCAACCTGACACGACTGGAGGTTTTGGACCTGTTTGGCAATCCGTTGGGGCAAGCCCCGGACATTGGCAGCATGAGAAGGTTGCACACGCTGATCCTGGCGGACACCGGGATTCATGGCTGGCCGCAGGGGCTGTTCGCACAACCGCGGTTCCGGCATTTTTTCCTGGATTTGCAGCGCAACGAAATCACCCACATTCCGGCAGTGCCCCCTGGCTCTGCTCAGGCGGAATTGCTGGCGCGCACCTTGCTGAGCCGGGAGCCGCAGTGGTTGGCCGAGGCCAATCTGCAGACGCTCAGGGACTCCATTGAATCCGTCGGCATGGACCCGGATCGTCCATATCCACCCCGCGGTGTGCGTGACAGTCTCGACTGGGAGGCGGGCATGACACGGTCGGAATGGGTGGCGAAACAGGAGGTCTGGAACAGCGTCGAAGATGAGCACGGATCGGTCGGTTTTTTCAACGAGATCCGCAAACTCACCGAGTCGGGGCATTTCAAGCACGACACCGGATTTCGGGTCGATATGACCGCCAAGGTTTGGCGCATGCTTGAAGCGATGTCGAAAAACACCGAGCTTCGGCAAAAACTTTTCACCATGACCACCGTGCCCACGGCGTGCGTCGATGCTGGCGCGCAGCTGTTCAATGCCATGGGCCTGGAGGTGCTGATTCATGAGGCGTATGAACTGGCCAATCCCTCGCTGGTGGAAGGTGAGCTGGTTACGCTGGCGCGAGGCAAGTCACGTCTGGATGAACTGAGCAGGATTGCCCGCAAAACCATTTCCGAACGCGAGGCGATGGGCGAGGCGTTCAGGCGTGTCAATGCCATGGGGGAGGTGATGGGCACGATCGATGAGGTGGAAGTTCACCTGGCGTTCATGACCGATCTTGCCGAACGGCTGGACTTGCCCTGGCAGTCTCGAAACATGCAATTCAGAGGGATCGCGGGTGTCACCTCGGCGATGATCGACAATGCTTACCTGCGTGTGCTCGACCTTGAGGAAGGTGAGCTGCTCGGTGATTTGCTTGTCGATCAGCCGTTCTGGGCAGCCTACGTCGAAGGGGTCAACCGACGGGCTTTCAAAGGGTTCAGGCGCCGGATCGATGCCACGACAGACTTCTATATGGCATTGGACCAGCGTGCGAATGACACAACGCTTTCCCTTGAGCAAAAGGCTCGGTTGAAGGAAGAGCTCAGGGTGCTTGGCGCTGAACTGGGCAAACCGGAAAGCGATTTTGCGCCGGGCCGTGTCATGACCGACGCAGACTATGCTGCTGAGCTGAATTCAATCGATGAAGACAAAAAGGAGTTGCTCAAAACCTTCACCCAACAGGCGATCGACCGCGCAAAACTGCAAAGGGTAGAGGTCCCGTTTGTCGTACAGCCGGACGTTTGATTGCTGCTTTCCCGGGGAACGGGTACGCCAGGTCCCCGGGAATGATCAGACCGATCGAACGATCAAAACAGGAAATATCGCTGGGCCATCGGCAGCACATCCGCGGGCTCACACCAGAGCAGCACGCCGTCGGCTTTGACTTGATAGGTCTGTGGGTCGACATCGATCGTCGGCAGGTAATCGTTGTGAATCAAGTCGGTTTTCTGCACCTCGCGGCACCCTTTGACCACTGCGATTTTTTTCTTCAAACCCAACGCCTCAGGCAGGCCCGCCTCCTGCGCGGCCTGGCTGATAAAGGTCAGGCTGGTGGCGTGCAACGAACCGCCGTAGCTGGCAAACATCGGGCGGTAATGCACCGGTTGCGGCGTCGGAATTGACGCATTGGCGTCGCCCATCAGGCTGGCCGCAATAGCTCCGCCCTTGAGGATCAAGGTCGGCTTGACGCCAAAAAACGCCGGCCGCCACAGCACCAGATCCGCCCATTTACCCACTTCGACCGAGCCCACTTCATGGCTGATGCCATGGGTGATCGCCGGGTTGATGGTGTACTTGGCGATGTAGCGCTTGGCGCGGAAGTTGTCGTTGCCTTCGCCATCACCGGGTAGTGGGCCGCGTTGCTTTTTCATCTTGTCGGCGGTTTGCCAGGTGCGCGTGATGACCTCGCCAACGCGGCCCATGGCCTGGCTGTCGGAGCTGATCATCGAGAACGCGCCAAGGTCGTGGAGGATGTCTTCGGCGGCAATCGTCTCGCGGCGGATACGGCTTTCGGCGAAGGCCACGTCTTCGGCAATGCTCGGGTCCAGGTGATGGCAGACCATCAACATGTCGAGGTGCTCGTCGATGGTGTTGCGGGTGAACGGCCGTGTCGGGTTGGTCGAGCTCGGCAGCACATTGGCAAAGCCGCAGGCCTTGATGATGTCCGGGGCATGACCGCCGCCCGCACCTTCGGTGTGGTAGGTGTGGATGGTGCGGCCTTTGAACGCGGCGAGGGTGGTTTCGACGAAGCCGGATTCGTTGAGGGTGTCGGTGTGGATCGCCACCTGCACGTCGTACTGGTCGGCGACGCTCAGGCAGTTGTCGATGCTCGCCGGCGTGGTGCCCCAGTCTTCATGCAGTTTGAGGCCGATGGCGCCGGCCTTGACCTGTTCGATCAAGGGCTCCGGCAGGCTGGCGTTGCCCTTGCCGGTGAGGCCGATGTTCATCGGGAACGCGTCGGCGGCCTGAAGCATGCGCGCCAGGTGCCACGGCCCGGAGGTGCAGGTCGTCGCGTTGGTGCCCGTCGCCGGGCCGGTGCCGCCGCCGATCATGGTGGTGACGCCGCTCATCAGCGCCTCTTCGATTTGCTGTGGGCAAATGAAGTGGATGTGGGTGTCGATGCCGCCAGCGGTGAGAATCATCCCTTCACCGGCGATGACTTCGGTACCGGCGCCGATGGCGATGGTCACGTTCGGCTGCACGTCCGGGTTGCCGGCCTTGCCGATGCCCGCCACGCGGCCATTCTTGAGGCCGACGTCGGCTTTGACAATGCCCCAGTGGTCGATAATCAGCGCGTTGGTGATCACCGTGTCGACGACGTCTGCGGCCAACAGTTGGCTCTGGCCCTGGCCGTCGCGGATGACTTTGCCGCCGCCGAATTTCACTTCTTCGCCGTAGGTGGTGAAGTCTTTTTCGACTTCAATCCACAGTTCGGTGTCGGCGAGGCGAACCTTGTCGCCGACGGTGGGGCCGAACATGTCGGCGTAGGCCTGTTTAGAAATTTTCATGGGCTTGCCTTGGGATTCGATTGTTTTTGAGACCGCTCGCATAGCTCGCTATCGCAGCCTCGCTGCGCTCGACAGCTCCTACAGGTGCTCACACACGTTTGTGGTTGCACGCGGTCTTGTAGCCGCTGTCGAGTGAAACGAGGCTGCGATCTTTTTGGACGCACTGCAGTAATCAGTCGAGGTCACCCATGATCCTGCCGGCAAACCCGAACACCCGGCGATGCCCGGCCAGATCGACCAGCTCGACCTCGCGACTTTGTCCCGGCTCAAAACGCACCGCGGTGCCCGCCGGGATGTTCAGGCGCATGCCGCGGCTGGCGGCGCGGTCGAAGGTCAAGGCGTCGTTGGTTTCGAAAAAGTGGTAATGCGAGCCGACCTGGATCGGCCGGTCGCCGCTGTTGGCTACCTTCAGACTGACGGTGCGGCGGCCAACGTTGAGTTCGATGTCGCCGGGCTGGATCTGGTATTCACCGGGAATCATCAATGGGCTCCTTGCAGAATCTTGTAGTAGAGCGCGGTCGGTTTGTAGCGCCCGCTCGGGTCGCACGCGTAGTCGGGGATCTCGCCCGCCCGGGTATAACCCAATGCCTTATAGAAATCTTCGGCGGGGGAGCCGGCTTCGGTGTCGAGGTAGAGCATGCCGCGCTTGTGCTGGAGCGCGGCCTGTTCCAGCGCGCTCATCAACTGTTGGCCCAGACCACGACGACGCGCGTGTTCACGCACCAGCAGTTTTTGCACTTCGGCGCGGTTCAGGCCATTGGCTTTCTGGCACAGGGTCAGTTGCACACTGGCTTCCACTTGTTCGTCGCGAACCACCACCCACAGCAGCACGCTGCCCTTGTTCAGGTTCTCCTGGACTTCATCGAAATAGGCGCGGGCCTGAGTCGCGTCCAGATTGGCCATGAACCCGACGCTGGCGCCATAACCCACGGCGTCGAGCAGCAGATCAATCAAACCCTGGCGGTAGTGCGCAAAGCTTTCAACATTGACGCGTCGCAGTTGGGCGGCGTTCATCGGGCGTTACTCCTTGCTGGCGACAGGCGGCTGCGCGCCGGGATTGAGGGTCAGTTGCATGAAGGTCAGGTCCAGCCAGCGGCCGAACTTGGTGCCCACTTGGGGCATTTGCCCGGTGGTGATGAACCCGACGCGGTCATGCAGACGAATGGAAGCGGCGTTGCCGCTTTCGATGGCAGCGACCATCACATGCTTGTCGCAACCTTTGGCGCGTTCGATCAGCACCGTCATCAGTTTCGGGCCGAGGCCGTTACCGCGCTGATCGCTGCGCACGTACACCGAGTGCTCGACGGTGTGGCGGAAACCATCGAAAGGCCGCCAGTCACCAAATGAAGCGTAGCCCAGCACGCTGTTGTCACCGTCGACAATCACCAGAATCGGATAACCCTGGGCTTGCCGGGCGCTGAACCAGGCCTGGCGATTGCCGAGATCAACGGCCTGTTCATTCCAGATCGCCGTGGTGTTGAGCACCGCGTCGTTGTAGATGTCGCGGATCGCCGGCAAGTCGGCATGCACCGCGTCACGGATGTGGTAAGTCATGGCGGCTCCTCAGGCGATGGGTTGGTGGACGGTGACCAGCTTGGTGCCGTCGGGGAACGTCGCTTCAACCTGGATCTCCGGGATCATTTCTGGAATCCCTTCCATGACTTGTTCGCGGGTCAGCAGCGTGGTGCCGAAGTGCATCAAGTCGGCCACGGTCTGGCCGTCACGCGCACCTTCGAGCAGGGCGGCGGAGATGTAGGCCATGGCTTCCGGGTAATTGAGTTTCACGCCGCGCGCCAAACGCCGCTCGGCCACGAGGCCGGCGGTGAAGATCAGCAGCTTGTCTTTTTCGCGTGGTGTCAGGTCCATCGTTGGAATCCATCTGGGCAGATAAAAAATTTCAGATCTGTAAACACCAATCCCCTGTGGGATCGTGTTTCAGGTGCTCCATATTCTCGGTGGGACCGCTTCCCGGCCAAGCAGCGCAGGCCTGAGCAATCGCCACAATTCAATCAACCAGCCGCGCGCCAACAGCGCTTCACTGGCCAGGCACCGGGCCACCAACAGCCCCGGCAACTGGGTCAAATCCCCGCGTACGTCATTGGGCAGCGATCGACAGGTTTCCAGCTGTTCACTGTCGATCTCCCCGGTGACCAGCAACGTCGCAAACACCGGTTGACCATCAAGACCAATCGGCGAATCCAGCAACCCGTCATTCCCGACAATGCGCTGGCGTTCGTGCCAGAGCAACTGGCCGTCGCGGCGAATGTCCAGCCGCGCCTGGAAATGCCCGAGGTCAAAACGCTCGCCACTGGCCGGGCGACCCAGCGCCACAACGTCCCAGTAGAACAGCCGCGCGTCACCTTCCAGCTCAATCGAGGTGCTCAATTCGGCTTGGGCATCGCTGAAGATAATCGTCTCCTGCGGCAACCACTCCAGCGTTCCGCCAGCCGCGACTTTCAGATCCAGTTGCTGATAGGCCGGGCCTGCCGCGCGGTACCACTTGGCCGCGCCGGGGCTGGTGATTTGCGCCCAGGCCTTCGCGCCGACACTGGCCGAGATGTCCAGCCGATCACCGCCTGCAATCCCGCCCGGCGGGTGCACGATGATGTGCTGACAGACCTCGGGGCCTTCGGCATACAAGTGCTTTTGCACCCGCAGCGGGCCTTTGTGGCGGCGCTGGACCGGACGCGTGCTGTCGCCGAAACGGGCATAGCCCAGCTCCAGCTCGGCGTGCCAGCTCGGGGTAAACAGGACAGCAGGAAGAGGTACATTCATAGTTTCTAATTATCGTTAGGACGCTACAGATTAGATCGTAGCCTTAAATCGTGACTAGACCGCGCACACCTTCGGCTTCCATATGTTCACCGCGACCCTGTTGCACGATCTCACCCCGGGACATCACCAGGTATTGATCGGCCAGTTCGGCGGCGAAATCGTAGAACTGTTCCACCAGCAAAATCGCCATGTCGCCCCGAGCCGCGAGCTTCTTGATCACCGCACCGATTTCCTTGATCACCGATGGCTGGATGCCTTCGGTGGGCTCATCGAGGATCAACAGGCGAGGACGGCTGGCCAGCGCCCGGCCGATCGCCAATTGCTGTTGTTGACCGCCGGACAAGTCACCGCCGCGCCGTTGCTTCATTTGCAGCAGCACCGGGAACAGCTCGTAGATGAACGCCGGGACTTCCTTGGCTTCGCTGCCAGGGAAGCGTGACAGGCCCATCAGCAGGTTTTCTTCGACGGTCAGCCGACCGAAAATCTCGCGGCCCTGCGGCACGTAGGCGATCCCGGCATGCACGCGTTGATGTGGCTTGAAGGTTGTGATCGGGTTGCCTTCCCAGTTCACCGCACCTTCCTTGGCCGGGAGCAACCCCATCAGGCATTTGAGCAGGGTGGTTTTGCCGACGCCGTTGCGTCCGAGCAGGCAGGTGACTTCGCCGACTTTCACGTCAAACGTCAGGCCGCGCAGGATGTGGCTACCGCCGTAATACTGGTGCAGCTTGTCGACTTGCAGCATTGCTGAATTCCTTCTGTTTCACACAGAACCCTGTGGGAGCTGGCTTGCCTGCGATGGGGGTGGGACAGTTAACGTCATTGTTGGATATGCTGGCCTCATCGCAGGCAAGCCAGCTCCCACAGGTTTTGCGTGTGCAGGTTCAGCGACCGAGATACACCTCGATCACTCGCTCATCGGCCTGCACCTGCTCCAGCGACCCTTCCGCCAGCACGCTGCCCTGGTGCAACACGGTGACGTGGTCGGCAATCGAACCCACAAACCCCATGTCGTGTTCCACCACCATCAACGAATGCTTGCCCGCCAGGGTCTTGAACAGTTCTGCGGTAAATTCGGTTTCAGCGTCAGTCATGCCCGCCACCGGCTCGTCGAGCAGCAGCAGTTGCGGGTCTTGCATCAGCAGCATGCCGATCTCCAGAAACTGCTTCTGACCGTGGGACAACAACCCCGCCGGCCGATTGACCGACGTGGTCAGGCGAATGGTTTCCAGCACGTCAGTGATGCGATCTTTCTGCTCACCAGTAAGGCGCGCACGCAGGCTGGCCCACACTGATTTGTCGGTTTTCTGCGCCAGCTCCAGGTTCTCGAACACGCTCAACGCTTCGAACACCGTCGGCTTCTGAAACTTGCGACCGATACCGGCCTGGGCGATCTGCACTTCGCTCATCTGCGTCAGGTCCAGGGTTTCACCGAACCAGGCCTTGCCGTGGCTTGGCCGGGTCTTGCCGGTGATCACGTCCATCAGCGTGGTCTTGCCGGCGCCATTGGGGCCGATGATGCAGCGCAACTCGCCGACGCCGATGTACAGGTTCAGGTTGTTCAGCGCCTTGAAGCCGTCGAAGCTGACGCTGATGTCTTCCAGGGTCAGGATCGTGCCGTGGCGGGTGTCGAGGCCGGGGCCGACGCGTTGGCCGTGACTGATGGCGTCGCGGCTGGTGCCGGCGTCCTTGTTTGGCTCTACGGGAAAAAAGGCTGGTTCGAGCATGAATTCCGCCGTGGGTGTGATTCTCATTGTTCGCCCCTTTTCTTCAGCAGACCGATCACGCCCTTCGGCAGGTACAAGGTCACGACGATGAACAGGGCACCGAGGAAAAACAGCCAGTACTCCGGAAACGCCACGGTGAACCAGCTCTTCATGCCGTTGACCACGCCGGCGCCCAGCAGTGGACCGATCAGCGTGCCGCGACCACCAAGGGCCACCCAGACCGCCGCTTCAATCGAGTTGGTCGGCGACATTTCACTCGGGTTGATGATCCCGACCTGCGGCACGTACAACGCCCCGGCCAGACCGCACAACACCGCACTCAACACCCAGACAAACAGCTTGAAACCGCGCGGGTCGTAGCCGCAGAACATCAGGCGGTTTTCCGCATCGCGCAGTGCGGTCAGCACCCGGCCGAACTTGCTCTGCGCCAGGCGCCAGCCGATGAACAGGCTTGCCACCAGCAACACCACCGTGGCGAAAAACAGCACGGCGCGAGTGCCGGGTTCGGTGATGCCGAAACCGAGAATGGTGCGGAAATTAGTGAAGCCGTTGTTGCCGCCAAACCCGGTCTCGTTGCGGAAGAACAGCAGCATTCCAGCGAAGGTCAGGGCCTGGGTCATGATCGAGAAATACACGCCCTTGATCCGCGAGCGGAAGGCGAAGAAGCCGAACACCAGCGCCAGCAATCCCGGCGCCAATACCACCAGGCACATGGCCCAGAGGAAGCTGCTGGTGCCGGTCCAGTACCACGGCAATTCGGTCCACGACAGGAAGGTCATGAACGCCGGCAAGCCATCGCCCGAGGCCTGGCGCATCAAGTACATGCCCATCGCGTAACCGCCGAGGGCGAAGAACAGGCCGTGGCCGAGGGACAGCAGGCCGGCGTATCCCCAGACCAGGTCCAGCGCCAGCGCGACGATGGCGTAGCAAAGAATCTTGCCCACCAGCGTCAGGGTGTAGGCCGAGACGTGAAACACACTGATCGGCGACAACAGCGACAGCAGCGGCAACGCCAGCAGCAGCGCGAGAATCACCGCGCCGACCGCGATCGTGACTGTGGGGCCGGCTTTTTGTGTAGCGGTAACGAGCAGGGGCTGGTTCATCAGTCGATCACCCGTCCTTTCAGTGCGAAGAGGCCTTGCGGACGCTTCTGGATGAACAGAATGATCAGCGCGAGGATCAGGATCTTGCCGAGCACGGCGCCGATCTGCGGTTCGAGAATTTTGTTGGCGATGCCGAGGCCGAACGCGGCGAGCACGCTACCGGCCAATTGGCCGACACCGCCGAGCACCACCACCAGGAACGAGTCGATGATGTAGCTTTGGCCGAGGTCCGGACCGACGTTGCCGATCTGGCTCAGCGCTACGCCACCGAGGCCGGCGATGCCCGAGCCGAGACCGAAGGCGAGCATGTCCACGCGCCCGGTCGGCACGCCACAGCAGGCGGCCATGTTGCGATTCTGGGTGACGGCGCGCACATTCAAACCCAGGCGCGTCTTGTTCAGCAGCAGCCAGGTCAGCACCACCACAAACAGCGCAAACGCGATGATCACGATGCGGTTGTACGGCAGCACGAGGTTGGGCAGCACTTGAATCCCGCCCGACAACCACGCCGGGTTGGCCACTTCAACGTTCTGCGCGCCGAACACCAGGCGCACCAGCTGAATCAGCATCAGGCTGATGCCCCAGGTGGCGAGCAAGGTTTCCAATGGGCGGCCATAGAGGTGACGAATCACCGTGCGCTCCAGCGCCATGCCGATGGCGGCGGTGACGAAGAATGCGACCGGCAACGCGATCAGCGGGTAGAACTCGATGGCTTGCGGGGCGTAGCGCTGGAACATCATCTGCACCACATACGTCGAGTACGCGCCGAGCATCAGCATCTCGCCGTGGGCCATGTTGATCACGCCGAGCAGGCCGAACGTGATCGCCAGACCGAGGGCGGCGAGCAGCAGGATCGAACCGAGCGACATGCCGCTGAAGGCTTGGCCGAGCAACTCGCCGATCAGCAGTTTGCGTTTGACTTGGGCGAGGCTGGTTTCGGCGGCGGTGCGCACGGCGACGTCGGCTTCGACGCCCGGTTCGAGCAAGGTTTCGAGGCGGGTACGGGCGAGCGGGTCGCCGGTTTCACCGAGCAAACGCACCGCAGCGAGGCGCACAGCGGGGTCGGTGTCGACCAGTTGCAGATTGGCCAGGGCGAGGCTGAGGGCGGCGTGGACGCTTTCGTCTTTTTCGCCGGCCAGTTGCTGGTCGAGGAATGTCAGCTGCGCGGGTTTGGCGCTTTTCTGCAGCTGCTGCGCGGCGGCCAGACGGGTTTTCGGGTCGGCGGCGAGCAGTTGATGGCTGGCCAGTGCGGTGTCGATCAGACCCCGCAGGCGATTGTTCAGGCGCAGGGTTTTGGTTTGGCCGTCGACAGTCAGTTCGCCTTGTTGCAGGGCGTTGATCAGTTCGATACGGGCCGGGTCGGGCTGCGCGGCCCAGGCTTCCAGCAGTTTGGCTTGCTGCACGGGGGGGGCGGCGACGAAGTCTTCGGTGTCGCTGGCAAAGGAGGTTGCCGGCAGCAAAAGCGCAATGGCGAGAATCAGACGATAAAGGGCGGAGGGCATAGGTAGTCGCCTTGACACGGACATTGTGGGAGCTGGCGTGCCTGCGATGCAGACGACTCGGTGTGTCTGATGCTCCGAGGTGATGCCATCGCAGGCAAGCCAGCTCCCACAGGGATTTATGTCGGGCCTGGGCTCCATGCCCAGGCCCGACATCCAGTGGCTTAGTTGCTCTTCATCGCATAATCCGGCTTCTTGTCGTTGCCATCGATAAACGGGCTCCACGGCTGGGCGCGGATCGGGCCTTCGGTCTGCCACACCACGTTGAACTGACCATCGGCCTGGATCTCGCCGATCATCACCGGTTTGTGCAGGTGGTGATTGGTCTTGTCCATGGTCAGGGTGTAGCCGGACGGCGCGGCAAAGGTCTGGCCGGCGAGGGCTTCGCGGACTTTGTCGACGTCGGTGGACTTGGCTTTTTCCGCCGCTTGCGCCCACATGTGAATGCCGACATAGGTGGCTTCCATCGGGTCGTTGGTCACCGCTTTGTCGGCGCCCGGCAGGTTGTGTTTCTTGGCGTAGGCTTTCCAGTCGGCGACGAATTTCGCGTTCTGCGGGTTCTCGACCGATTCGAAGTAGTTCCACGCCGCAAGGTTGCCCACCAGCGGTTTGGTGTCGATGCCGCGCAGTTCTTCTTCGCCGACGGAGAACGCCACGACCGGAACGTCGGTGGCTTTCAAACCCTGGTTGGCCAGCTCTTTATAGAACGGCACGTTGGAGTCGCCGTTGACGGTCGAGATGACGGCTGTCTTGCCGCCGGCGGAGAATTTTTTGATGTTGGCGACGATGGTCTGGTAATCGGCGTGGCCGAACGGGGTGTAGACCTCTTCGATGTCCTTGTCCGCCACGCCTTTCGAATGCAGGAACGAGCGCAGGATTTTGTTGGTGGTGCGCGGGTAGACGTAGTCGGTGCCGAGCAGGAAGTAACGCTTGGCGCTGCCACCTTCTTCGCTCATCAGGTATTCAACGGCGGGAATCGCCTGCTGGTTTGGCGCGGCGCCGGTGTAGAACACGTTCGGCGACATCTCTTCGCCTTCGTACTGCACCGGGTAGAACAGCAAGCCGTTGAGCTCTTCGAACACCGGCAACACCGATTTACGCGACACCGACGTCCAGCAGCCGAACACCACCGCAACCTTGTCTTGAGTCAGCAACTGCCGGCCCTTTTCAGCGAACAGCGGCCAATTCGAGGCCGGGTCCACCACCACCGGTTCCAGCATCTTGCCGTTCACGCCGCCCTTGGCGTTGATCTCGTCGATGGTCATCAACGCCATGTCTTTGAGCGACGTTTCGGAGATCGCCATGGTGCCGGACAACGAATGCAGAATCCCGACCTTGATGGTCTCGGCGGCCTGGACAGTCCAGGTCATGCCCATCGCGGCAATGCTTGCCGAGAGTGTGAAAGCCTTGATCAAGCTACGACGCTTCATTGTGCGATCTCCATGAACTTATGAATTTTTTTGGTTGGCAGATGCGGACTACTGAAGGGTGTTTTGCAAAGGCTGTGCCCGGTCGGCAAAAGGCAGGGAAATGTCGTTTTAGAGCGCTCGCGCGCGGTGGCGGCGCACCATGAAGGGACGAGGGCGGGGCGGTGGTGCGAGGGTGTGCGTCATTGTGGTGCTGCCGCGTGGCGGCAGCGGTGATGCAGAAGGGTTCAGTTGGGGCCGGGAAATGAGTCGACGTATTGGATCTTGAAATCGGGGAAGGAATCGACGATCTGGATTTTGTAATCAGGGAAGCTGTCGACGGTTTTCCACTTGCCCGGCGAGTCCGCAAAAGAGTCGACCTGCTGCACCTTCAGATCGGGAAAGGAGTTCACCACCTGCACCTTGTAGTCCGGAAAGCTGTCGACGAATTGGATCTTGCCGTAAATCTTCGAGACATCGACGGTGGTATCGGCCATTGCGGCGCTGGAGCCGAATACCAGCAACGACAGGAAAACAGATTTCAGCATGAGGCTCATCCTGAGGGTCGTGAGATGCGCAGTGTAAGGAATGTTGAGCCCCGGTGGGAGCGAGCAGCCTCACTCCCACATTTTTTCTTGCGGTGTATTCAAGTGGGAACGACCTTATCCACCGCGCGGTTCACCGCCAGTTCGGCGAGCATGATGATCTGCTGGATGGCCATCGCCTTGTGGCGCTGCGGGCCGATCAGGTCGGCGGCGAAGTCGCTGGCCAGGACACTGGCGGACGCCAGGGATTCACAAGCATGGACCAACAGGCTTTCGCTGTCGTTGTCCGGGGCGATCATGTACATCGTGCTGGGGCGGCGGGGTTTTTCGGTGTAGAGCGCAGGCGGATCCAGGTAGTAGTCGAGGGCGCGTTTGATGGCTTCGCGGTCTCGGAGCAGGTCTTCGTCGCGAGATGTTTCGGGTTCGGGCGTGGTGGTGTCGATGGGTGGATCGGGTACGATTTTCTTAGTCATGGTAATGATTCCCTTGAAGCAATTGGAGCCATCACTTGTCGTTTCTCACGCGACGAAGGGGTGGCAGCTATGTGCGGAGTGAGAAACCGGTAGGAATCAACCCGGCCGAACCGAAGTCCGCCCGCACACAGCCGCCATAGTCATTGCCGGCAGCGAATAAGCTGGCGGCAATTATGGTGGAGCTAGCGTTGGATTGAAACCTGTCCGGGTTCTCACACCCGATCACTGAGTCTTCAGTGACAGCCCCAGACTAGACAGCCCACGTCCGACGAACAACCTGAAAAAGCCGTGGGAAACTTCCAGATTTCGACACATCAATTAAACAAAAAATAAACTCGTCAGAAAGGGGACAGATTTATTTTCGGTGCGCCGGCGTGCGCAGCATTGGTGCTGGCTGCGTAAAAAGCGCAACACCGGAGGGCGATACATATGTACCACCTGCTGCGCTCCGGGATCCTGATCATCGTGGCTTCTCAATCGAGTGAGCAGCACATGAACGGCACCTCAATCAGCACACCTTCAACACCCCGAAGGGCGGCAACCTTTCCTGCCCTGGGGCCGACATTCACCAGCGCGGACGACGCGGCCTACTGGGCTCACCGGCAGATCGGCGCGCGCCGCGACAAGGCTTACGGCGGTGTAATCGTGCAGCGTGGCGACGGAAAATTTCAGCCCACGTTGCCAGTGGCGGGGAGGATGGGGCATTTCGAATTCGACTTCCTGCTGTCTACTGAAGCCCCCCGAGAGCTGTTTGCTCCACCGGGCTACAGTGGCGCGGCGTATTACCTGTCCCATTCGGCCAATCACGCTGAAGTCCTGCGTGTTCACCCAGGCTGGACGAGCGAGCAGATCACGTTGAGCCTCGGATTTTTTTCCAGAGGACATATTCTGAGTCATATGCAGGACCCGGGTGCCTATGGCCAGCGTCATTATCTGTCGGGTCCGGATGGTTCACTGATCAAGTACGAGTCCACTCAGCCGGCAGAAGAGAAAAAACTCTTTGAGCAAGGGTTCAAGGCTTTCGGTCCGTTCTCCGACGTTGAACACCTGATTCAAAAAATTGCCCAGACCGGCACGCTGAGCGTACTGGTCGCCAATGCGCCGTGGGGCGGCGTAAGAGGAAACGTGCCGGCGAACTGGACGCTCGGTACCGCAGCGGTGCGAAGTCCGACCCCGGTACAACCGTTTTTTTGTGCGGTGTTCAACCAAGTGGACAAGGCCATCGAAGCCGCCGCCGCGACAGTAACCCTGTCCACCGGCAGCGTTTATCTTGGGTTTGTTGTGACCTCTGCCGACAGCTCGGAGTGCATGGCGACCTATCCGGTACTTTCCAGCGAGCCGGCAGCCGAATTGTTCAAGACTTTTCCGATGAAAGCTGATCGCACGCTGGAGCGCCTGCTCGATTTCGACTTGAACGGCGTTTACTTCGTGCCGCAGGGCGATGCGGCTCAGAGTGCCAGTGAGCCCTGGCTTTATGAGCGGTTTTTTTCACCGGACGAATTGGCGGCGGGCATCAAATTTTCGCTGTGGGATGTTCACCGGCAGGAATACCCGGACTACCTGAAAGTGTACGCCCGGACCCGCGACGGTGCCGTGTTGCAGTACCGCCCCTCGGCGCACCAGCGTGAAGCTCCGCTGAAGGACAGCGCGGATTTCCATGTCCGACTGCAGGCTGGCACGCTCAAGCCTGCGGACTACATCAGGCTGGTGGTCGCAGCCGGCGAGCTGACGGTGCTGAAGGACAGCGCGTTGTGGGATGTGGTCGGGATCGTTGGCCCTGACTGGCAAGCCTATGCCAGGTCGCGGCGTTTGAGTCCTGCGTTCCTCATGGCGGACGATGCCGCACGTTTTGCCCATGAGTACATCGGCAGCCGGCGTGAACAGGGCTTTGTCGGGATGATTTTGCAGGATCGAAACAAACGCTTCGTCGCCACCGAGCCGGTGTTTGCCGCAAAACGGTTCGCACTGGACATGCTTTGCCCCCTCGACGCTAACGGCGCACCGATTGTGCTGGTCCAGGGGCACTCGTTTCATGGGCTTTACGCTTCGCGCTGGCAAGCCGATGCCGTGGGCATCACACGTACAGACTTGCACGGGCAACTGACGCACGTGCAAATGTTTACCGCCGAAGACATTCGCTCGATGTTCGACAGCCACGCGCATGTTGTCGATTTTTACCTGTCTGGCTCGGCCGACTCTCTATTGGTTTATAGCCCCGACGTATCGAAAGTGGCGGCTCGCAACCGCCTGCAGCAGCGGGTGGCCGTACTCGCTGATGGCAACACGCTAATAGATCGGGAGCTGACGGCCGGCACTCTGGAGCCCGGTGCAGTGGTCGATGAACTGGCCGGCACGGGCAGATTGCGTGTGGTGGTCGGCAGCGACGTGTGGGGGCCGCGGGGAGCGCTGCTGGGTGATGAACCAGATAACGAGGCCACCCGCACAGACATCTCCGCTCCGGCGCTGGGGGCAATTTTTACCAGCGCCGAAGACGCGGTGCTGAACGCCCGTCATCGAGCCCGGCTCGACTACCGCGCAGCCGCGGCGGGTTGGGGGTTTATCCTCAAGCACAAAGAGCGCGAGGAGTACGTGGCGACCGAAACGGTTACGACCGGGCGCCTGGGGACGCTCAACCAGGCGAGCGACTTCGGCGCTCCCGTGTTGATCGACGAGTTTAGGACCCTCGGGCTTTACTACGCGGCAAGCTGGATGCCTAAAGGGTCATCAACAACGGACGCCTGGTTAGCCCGGCATTTAGCGCCCGTCAGCGATCTGGCAGCAGCGATATACGACGACAAGGGCACGCAACGTCTGACGCATTTTCAGGACCTGAAGATTTTTATCGCGACACTGGATGGGGCATTGTTGCAGTACCAATACTCGGCCTCTTCAACACAATTCGACAATAAGGGGGTGCAGCAACTGACGTCAGCATTGGGCAAGGAAACACCACCCTATGCCAGCGTCATTCAAATGGTCGCCAAGGCCGGCGAACTGAAGGTGCTACGCACCAGTGAACTGTGGGACGAGCCGGGCAGTGTCGGTCCTGACTGGAAACCTTTCGCGCAGATCCAGCGGCGAGCGCTCAGCCCGGTCTTTCTGTCGCAGGACGATGCCGCGCGCTTTGCGCTGGCGAAGTTGGGCGCGCGGCGTGAGCGGGTCTACGGTGGCCTGGTGCTGCGTCGCGCCGACGGTTTGTTTGTCGCAACGTTGCCGGTGGCCGTCGAAGTCGAGAACTTCCCTGCCAGCTGGATTCGTCTGGACGAGTTGGCTGAACAGGGGTTGTTTTTGGCAGGGAGTACGGTCGTCGCCCGCTACCATTCCCGAATTCAGATCGAACCGATTTTCGCCCTGTCGAACCGCGAACGGGACGTGTATCTGAACATGTTTTCTACCGACTTTCTGGCGGACATCCTGACCGGCTCCGGGCGCTCCCCGTCTCTGTCGCCCGGCAAGGAATACCTGCTGGGGCTCGACGGCAGCCTGATCAGCTACACCCTCAGTGCAAGTGCCAGCGAAAAGCAGCTCGCCCGGGCATTGGCGCCACCCAGCCCGTTGCAGCGCCAGCACACACCGATTGAACTGTACATGCGCAACGGTACGCGAACCCCGAGTGAATACGTCAATCAGGTTGCAAGCGCCGGGCGGTTGCAAGTGGTTCAGGGGAGCCGACTGTGGGGAGAGGCCAGGCCACTGTCGCACTGGAGTGCTTATCCCGGCATTGTTTCGTCGCAAGTGAAGCGATTTGCCATTGCCGAGCCGGCGCTCAGCCCGGTCTTCACACAGATGGACGACGCCGTGCGGCATGTCCATCGCACGGTGGGCGCCCGTGCCAGCCTGATGTTCGGCTTTGTGCTCAAGGCGCTGAACGGTGAACGGTACGTGACGACGTTGCCGATCGACGGGGGACAAGGGCATCTCACGGTCGAGCGGGTGTTTCCCGAAGGTTTATTACCGTTGGGGTATCGAGTCGAGGGCCTCTATTTGTGTCCGTCGACCCGTCCGGGACGATTGCCCCATGACGTGACGCACAGCTTCATATCGCCTCGGGATCTGTCCTACGGGCTGGATGCTGTCGGTGTGCGCACGGCTGAAGGATCCACGTACCTCAACGTCTACTTGTCCTGCTCCGATGGCGCCTTGTTGCGTTACGCCCCTAGGAGCAAGGCCCCGGAATGGACCTTGTTTCATACCACGCAGGCCTACGAGAGAATTGTGCAATCAGGGCAGGAGTCGCTGTTCGAGTATCTGCGCAAAGTGATCGCCAACGGTGAATTGCAGGTCGTGGTGCGCAGTGCTTTCTGGTCGCCGTTCAGGGTTGATGCCCGGGGTGTCAAAACCGGCATCGGGTTGGTGAGGTGGGCGTCGGATAACCGCTTTGCTCTCGGGCCTGTATTCGCACATGCCGATGATGCGGCTCGCTCGGCCCAAAGTCAGATTGGCGAATACATCGGCCAGCAGTATCTGGGTGGCGTGCTGATACACCCGGCGTCATCGTCGTTCGTGGCTGTCGAGCCGCTTGAGGACGGCGTCGAGAGTGGGGCTGTCAGTGCGCTGTTTTACTCAGGACCGGGCGGGCCCATTGCACCGGTCACCGTGCCGGGCGCGCAGCCCTTGCTGTTGCCGGTTTTTCCGCAGGACTACAAATGGGTGGCTGTTCATCAGTTCTACAAACGCTTCAACCTGTTCGTGTGGGACCCCACTGCGTCTGATCGTCTACTGATGGACAACCTGGCGCTGGCCGATCTGTGGTTTTGCAGAGACGTCGTGAAAAAGAGCGGCGTCTCCGGGGGCAGTTGTTATTTCACCGGTCGTGGCGGAGCCCTGTTCAAATTCACCCCCAGCTTCTCGCCGCAGGAAACGGCCTTGTTCAACGAGGAGGCAAAGGACGGGGTGGCGGCTTACCTCGCCGCGCTCGCCGGTGTTGGTCGGCTTGAGGTCGTGGACACCGACGGCTACTGGCAATTTCGCGGGCGATTGAAGTCGACCTGGCAGCCACCTGTGCAGTCGGCGGCGAAGCCGGATCGTGACGAACTGTGAAGTGCAGCACTTATTGATCTGAGTGCCGGATGAACCGTGCCTTCCGCGCTGGCACGGCTCAGCGGCGGCGCATGAGGCCGATGAAGAACAGCCCGCCGATGGCCGCCGTGGCGACGCCAATGGGCAGGTCTTCCGGGGCGATCAGGGTGCGGGCGGCGACGTCGACCCAGACGAGGAACAGGCTGCCGAGCAACACGCACGCCGGCAGCAATCGCCGATGTTCCGCCCCGACCAGCCGCCGCGCAATGTGCGGCACCATCAGCCCGACAAAACCGATGGACCCGCTGATCGAGACCAGCACCCCGGTCATCAGCGACGCAATCAAAAACACCCGCAACCGCACACTGCGCGCATTCAGCCCGAGGGTCACCGCCGTCTGCTCGCCGGCCATCAACGCATTCAACGGCCGGGCCATGCCCAGCAGCAACACCAACCCCAGCAGTACGCTAACCGCTGGCACCGCGAGCAATTCCCAGCGCGCCAGCCCGAGCCCGCCGAGCATCCAGAACATCACCGCCGAACTGGCGCGGTGATCGCCAAGAAACAGCAGCAGATTGGCCATCGCCATCATCACAAACGACACCGCCACACCGCACAACAGCAGCCGATCACTGTCCAGCCGCCCGTGCCGATGGGCGATCACCAGCACGATCAGCATGCTGACCAACGCACCGATAAACGCCGCCATCGGCAAGGTCAGCAGCCCGACAATCTCACCCACATGCAGCACCACAATCACCGCGCCGAGGGTCGCGCCGGACGTGACCCCAAGCAGGTGAGGATCGGCCAACGGATTACGCGTTACCGCTTGCAGCACCGCGCCGATCAACGCCAGCCCGGCGCCCACCAGCGCGCCGAGCAACATGCGCGGTACACGGATCAGCCACACGATATGTTCCTGCCCGGCGCTCCAGCTCACCTCACCAAGCCCAAAGACCTTGTGCAGCAAAATCTGCCACACCACGTCCACCGGCACTCGCGCCGGGCCGAAGCCCAGCGACACCACGCACGACACCAGCAGCAACGCGCCGAGGGCCAGCAGCAACAAACCGTAGCGACGATTGATCATTCGCCGTGGAACCCTTTGGCCAGGGTTTCTACCGCCAACACGTTGTCGATGCCGGGCGTGGCCTGCACGTAGGGAATGACGATAAAGCGCTGGTTCTTGATCGCGTCCACCGATTGCAGCGCCTTGTTGTCGAGCAGGAATTGCTCCTTTTGTTCGGCAGTGACTTCGCCGTAGTCGACGATCACGATCACCTGCGGATTGCGCTCGACCACGCTCTCCCAGTTGACCCGCGTCCAGCTCGCGTCGACGTCATCGAGAATGTTGCGCCCGCCCGCCGCATCGATCAGCGCTTGCGGCATGCCCAGGCGCCCGGAGGTCATGGCGCGGCCTTCACCGCTGTCGTACAGGAACACCCGCGGCTTGTCCGCCGGCAGGTCCTGGCGCACCTCGTCGACTTGCGCCTGCATCTGCGCGATCAAGGCGTCGGCGCGGCCTTGCACGTCGAAGATTTTGCCGAGGTTACGCAGGTCGTTGTAGGTGTCTTCCAAGCTGGCGGCCGGGCGCTTCATCACGAAGGCGCAGGACTCGGTCAGCTCATAGACGTTGATGCCCAACGGTTGCAGGGTTTGCGGCGTCAGGTCGCCGCCCACGCGCATGCCGTAATCCCACCCGGCGAAGAAGAAATCGACGTTGGCGTTGAGCAGGGTTTCCACCGACGGGTACTTGGCGGCGAGCTCCGGCAAGCCGTCGAGGATGCTCTGCATCTCGGGCGTCACCGACTTCCAGCCGCTCACGCCGCTGTAGCCGGCCATGCTCGGTTTTAGGCCGAGGGCGAGCATCATCTGGGTCATGTTGATGTCGTGACTGACCGCGTGTTTTGGCGCGTGCTTGAAGGTCACTTCGCGGTTGCAGCTGTGCACGGTCAGCGGGTAATGAGTGGCCTCGGCCAAGGCCTGGGCACTGCCCAGCAGAAGGGCGGCACACAGCAGGGGACGCAACGTCATGGTTGGGTTATCCAGGTGATTCGTGGGTAGCCGTGCAGGGGATGGTCGTCGATCAAGGCGTCGACGCCGAAAACGTTGCGCAGCAGCGGGGCGGTCAGGACTTCTTTGGGGGTGCCGCTGGCGACGATGCGGCCGTGGTTGATCACGTACAGCCGATCACAGAAAGCCGCGGCGAGGTTGAGGTCGTGGATGCTGGCGAGGGTGCCGATCTTCAGGCGTTTGACCAGTTGCAGCAGTTCCAGTTGATAGCGCGGGTCGAGGTGATTGGTCGGCTCGTCGAGGATCAGCAATTGCGGCTGTTGCGCCAGGGCGCGGGCGAGGATCACCCGCTGCTTTTCACCGCCCGAGAGGGTGGCGAAAGCGTGGTCTTCAAAGCCGTTGAGGCCGACCGATTCCAGCGCCTGGGTCGCGAGGTTCCGGTCTTCGAGGGTGTCGCCATCGAACAGGCCTTTGTGCGGCGTGCGGCCCATGGCGACCACTGCTTCAACGGTCAGGCCGAAGGCGTCGGGGAATTCTTGCAAGACCACGGCGATGCGTTGCGCGCACCAACGGGAGGATTGCTTCCAGACGTTGTGGTGATTGAACTGGACCTCGCCACTCTCGGGTTTGCTGAAGCGCCAGGCGCAGCGCAACAGGCTGGTCTTGCCGCTGCCGTTGGGGCCGATCAACCCGACGAACTCGCTGGCGGCCACGTGCAAGGAGGCATCACGCAGTTGGAACTGGTGATGACAATTGCCGTGGCCCAGGGGTGTCCAGGCGAGGTTTTTGAGGGTCAGCGAGGTCATGCGTTTGCTCGGAGATTTTGGTGATGCGGATGACGTCATCGCGGGCTTGCCCGCGATGGCGGTTTTGAAACAAACGATGAATTTATAGTTATACAGTAACACTAAAGATAAGCGCGAGATAAGCGCGGGAAGTCTACAGGCCTGTCTAACCCGCGCATCTCGCCTGTTTCATGATGAAGATGAGGCCGATTCAGTTTGTCGGGTGAGGCGCGACAACAGCACGCGATCCAGCACCCAGACCACCACCAGTGAAGCCCCCACCAGCGGAAACATCACCGCCAGGGCGAACATGATGACCATCGCTGTTTTCCATTTAGGCAGGTCATGGCGCAGCGGTGGAACACCGAATTTGCCCTGTGGCCGACGCTTCCACCAGATCACCACGCCGCTGACGGCGCTGAGCAGGATCATCAGGCAAATCAGCAGCACGATGATCTGGTTGACCACACCGAACATCTTGCCTTCGTGCAGCATCACGCCGATTTCGGTGGCGCGGGCGACGGGGCCGTATTGTTCATAACGCACGTCGGCGAGGACGTCGCCGGTGTATTGATCGACGTGCAGGGTGGCGTCGTTGCGCGGGTCGTCGGCGAACACGGCAATGGTGAACACGCCGGTGGCGGTTTTCGGGAAAGTGATGCTGTAACCCGGCTCGACCTTGCGTTGCACGGCGATGTTTTGCACGTCTTGCAGGCTGATGGTCGGGGCGGCGGGGCCGGCTTGCGCGCCGCCGTGGGCCATGTGTTCGGCGTGGTCGCCGCCAGACATTGGCATCGGCGTGTTTTCCATTGCCCAAGGCACGGTCTGTCGGGTGGCGGTGTTGAGGCTGCGCGCTTCGACATCGGACGTGGGCACGTTGTCCCACATGGCGGCCGGGAACACGTTCCACACGCCAGCGTATTGCTGGCCCCAGAACCCGGTCCAGGTCATGCCGCTGAGCAGCATCACCAGCAGCAACGAGGCGCCCCAGAACCCGGTCACCGCGTGCAGATCACGCCACAACACGCGACCGCGACTGCTCAGGCGTGGCCACAAAATGCCGGCCGCCTGACCTCGGGGCCACCACAGGAACACCCCGGACACCACGAGCACGATGCCCCAACCGGCGGCCATTTCGATCAGTCGATCACCGACGGTGCCGATCATCAGCTCGCCGTGAATCGCCCGTGCAATGGCTTGCAGGTTGTTCTTGGCGTCTTGCTCGCCGAGGATGTCGCCGTGGTACGGATCAATGAACACGTTGAGTTCGGTGCCGCCGTTGATCACGACGAATTGCGCGCTGCGCTCGGCGTTGACCGGCGGCAGGTACTGTTTGATCGTGGCTTGTGGATATGCCTCTTTCACGCGTTTGAGCAGGTCGTCGGCGGACACCGTGTGGTGGTCGGCCGGGACGGTCATCAGGCTGCCGTACATCAACGGATCGAGTTGCGGTTTGAACAGGTAAAGGGTGCCGGTCAGGGCCAGCATCACCATGAAGGGGGCCACGAACAGACCGGCATAGAAATGCCAGCGCCAGGCCAGGTTGTAGAAATTCACTTTGGGCTGTTTCATCACGTGTGCTCCGCTTTGGCATGGATCTTTTAGTTGTTTGTTGGCGGTTGCTGCGCAACCGATCGCGAGCAAGCTCGCTCCCACAGGTTTCACACTGTCCATGTGGGAGCGGGCTTGCCCGCGATGCCTTTAGAAACTCATGTCCACCTTGGTCCAGAGCGTTCGTCCCGGTTCTTTAATGGCCTGCGGGTCATTGGCCGGGTAGCCGAAACCGGCGTTGCCGGCCAGGTTCAAGTGCTCGGCGTAGGCCTTGCCGAACAGGTTGTCGACGCCGGTGCTGACCCTCCAGTGCTTGTCGATTCGGTAGGCACCGTTGAGCGAGAACACGCCGAAGCCCGGGGTCTTGTCGAAGTCTTTGCCGACGACGTTGCCCTTGTTCTGATCGATGCGGTTTTGCGCCGCGACCACCCGCCACAAAACGCCGGCGCTCCAGTTGTCTTCGCTGTAAGTCAGGCCGAAACGCGCATCCAGTGGCGGCATTTGCGGCAGTGCGTTGCCGTCGCTGCTGTTCTTGCCCCAGGCGTAGGCCAGGGTCGCGTCGGCCTTCCAGTTGGAGGTCAGCTTGTAGGCCGCACCGAGCTCGCCACCCATGATTCGCGCGTCGATGTTTTGCGCCTGGGAGGTGGTGCCCATCGGGGTCGGGAGGTAGTTGAACAGGATGTAGTCGTGGACTTTGCCGACGTAACCCGAGGCCCAGGCGTCGAGGTTTTCGGTTTTGTATTGCAGACCGAAGTCGA
The DNA here is from genome assembly GCF_054668435.1 of Pseudomonas sp. S2_B07. Taxonomy (NCBI): domain Bacteria; kingdom Pseudomonadati; phylum Pseudomonadota; class Gammaproteobacteria; order Pseudomonadales; family Pseudomonadaceae; genus Pseudomonas; species Pseudomonas sp. S2_B07. The sequence goes on along the minus strand of NZ_CP162769.1, from coordinate 2,953,809 downwards.
GCTGGGTGGTTTTCTCGGGCTTGATCGAATCGAAGGCATTCACCGAACCGGCGGGGCCGAGCTTGGGTGAAAACAGCTCCCAGTAATCCGGGAAACGCTCGGTGTGGCCGATGCCGGCGTAGAGGGTGGTCGGGCTGTCGGCCAGGTCATGCTCATAGCGGACGAAGCCACTTGGCAGGGTGTCGGCGCGGGTGTCGTCGGCGGTCGGGTTGGGGCGGGTCGTCATCCCTGAGCCGGTGGTTTGCCGGTAATCCTTGGCCGAGGCGCGGTCCAGGCGCGCGCCGGTAATCAGCCGGTCGCGGTCGGCGGCGTACCAGGTCAGTTCACTGAAAACACCGTAATTGTGGAAGTCGGCGTCCTCGGTGTACGGCAGGTTTTTGTAAGTGTCGACGCCCATGCTGCCGCGCTGGCGGTGTTCGCTGGTTTGCGCATCGAGGCCGCTGATCAACTGCACATCGGCCCAGCGCCAGGTGCCTTTGATCCTTGCGCCGAGGGTGCGGCGGTCGACGTTCGAGGCCATCGGGCCGGACATCATCCCGGTGCCGGAGGGCGTGCGCAGGGTGTAGTTGTCCATCACGTGGTCGGCGTAGTTGTAGTAGATCTGCGCTTCGACCTTGTCCAGCACGTCGCCGATGTTCGACTTTTCGAAACGCAGGCCCAGGCTTTCACGCTTGAACTGCGAACCGTCCATGCCGCGCCCGGCGTAACGCGCTTCACCATCGCCCTTGCCGGCAGTCAGTTCCAGCAGGGTGTCGGCGTCCGGGGTCCAGCCGAGCATGACGTCGCCGTTCCACTTGTCGTAGCGCGAGGGCACGGTGTCGTTGTTGCCATCGCGATAATCGTCGGCGTGCGCGGTGTTGCCGATCACTCGCACATAGCCCAGTGGCCCGCCGGCAGCGGCGTCCACCACTTTGTCGAAACGGCCGTTGGAGCCACCCAAGACGCTGGCGTTCACCCGCGTACCGAGTTCGCCGAAGCTTTCCGGTTCACGGTCGAAGAGGATGGTCCCGGCGGATGCACCCGGTCCCCAAAGCAGGGTTTGCGGACCTTTGATCACGGTGAGTGTGTCGTAGGTTTCCGGCGAGAGGTACGAAGTCGGCGCGTCCATCCGGCCGGGGCAGGCGCCCAGCAATTGGCCACCGTTGGTGAGGATGTTCATCCGCGAGCCGAACATGCCGCGCAGCACCGGGTCGCCGTTGGTGCCGCCGTTGCGCACGAGGGCGAAGCCGGGGATGGTTTTCAGATAGTCGGCACCGTCGCTGGCCGGCACCGGCTGGCGCGGGTCCTTGGGGTGGGTGACGATGGTCAGCGGCGAGCTGGGAGCGATCGCGGTGATCACCGTCGGGCTCAGTTCTTCGATATGGCCCGCGTGTTCATCGGCCAGCGCCATGGGTGTTAATAGAGCGCCACAAAGGAAGGCGGTGGCGTGCCTGAAACGAACACTGGCGTCGTTCAGGGCAAAAGAAGCTTGGGCAGTGCTCAAGCGTGAGTCAGCAGAAAACCTGGACATGACAATTTCCATCGAGCGGCATAAACGACACGGCCGACAGCCTGAAGCTGTCTTCGAATCCGTGTGAGATCAGAGGTGGGTGTTTACGCGACGATGGGCGGGGCGCGGGTTCGGGCGCCGGGGAAGACGGTTTGCCGGGCGTGGCCCAGGCGGGGGGACGGAGTAGTGAAGGTGTGGGGGAGCGGGGTGTTGAAAGTTGTGAATGAAACACCGCCGGTCAGCGCCGGGCAGTTGAACAGCAGGCTGCAATAGCCGCATTTTTCCCAGATCGCGTGGTGCGACGGGGTGGGCGGGCAGTGCTCGGCAGCGGGTTGCGCGCCGTGGTCGGCGTGCTCCATCGCTGACATGTCCATGCTCATGTCCATCGACATGTTCATGGCCATTGCCGAGGCGCGTTGATCCATCGGCATCGACTGAGAAATCAGCGGACCGATAAAGATCATCAGCATGGCGAACAGGCTGATCCAGCTGCCGCGCGTCAGGCTCAATGACTGACGGCGTGTCGCGGATGACCTGGCGCTAGGCGGGCGCATTTGCTCAGCCGGTTACTGGGCGTGAGCGTGCATCTGCATGTCTTCGGGCGGCTTCTTCTGCACCGAGACTTCGACCGTCACGTCACCGGCCTTCTCGAAATGCATCGTCAGCGGGAAGCGTTTGCCGTCGCTCAACAGGCTACGGTCTTTCAGGTTGACCAGCATCACGTGATAGGCCATCGGCGCAAACATGACGTTGCCGCCCGCCGGAATATCAACGCTCGGCACCTGTTGCATCTTCATCAGATCGCCTTGCATCACGTGTTCGTGCAGCTCGGCTACGGCCGAAATCGGCGAGTCGACACTCAGCAGGCGATCAGCGGTTTTGCCGCTGTTGTGAATCACGAAATAGGCGGCAACGGTTGGCGCGTTCGGCGGCAACTCCTGCGACCACGGGTGAGCGATTTCCAGCTCGCCGACTTTGTATTCGTGGGCATTGGCAAAGCAGGCAGGCAGCAGCAACGCGGCCAGAACGATGAGTTTGTTCAACATGGCAGTTCTCCAGAGCGATTCAAAACGCAGATCAATTGCGAGAAGGAATCACACCAGAGGGGAAGCGCGGGGGTTGAGGTTGGGCCATTGCTGGCGCGGTGTGGGGATATCGAGTGTGACGGCAGGCAGGCTTCGATTGGCCTCGAACTGCGCGAAGTACAGCTGCGGCTCATGCCCTGGCAGCGCCACGACAGGCGCTGCGCCCGAGCAACACCAGCAATGCTGCATGTTGGAGTGATCGTCGCCTTGCGGCGCTTTCTGCCCGAGATCGCCCAGGGAAATCGCTACCATCTTGGTGCCGCTGGACGTGCAGAAACTGCCCCACAACAATTGCTCGGCAGGCGATTTGGCAGACTGCGCCATCGCATTGCTCATCGGCATGGCGAGCATGTTGAACAGCACTGCGAAGCAGGCGATCCAGGCAATTGCAAGCCGATGTCGGGACATGGGGAAATCCGTTTGGGTGGGCGATCAAGCGCAGCTATTTAGCCTGATCAGGGCCGATAAGTAAAAAAGCGGCGTGCGGTGTGGTGTCGCAGTGCCACGCTTTCATAAACTTCATGATAGTCGCGAATTTCAGATTGCCAGTGCCGACCAGCGAGGGGCGCGCATTTTTTGTAGCCGCTGCCGAAGGTTGCGTCCGGCTGCTACAGGTTTTGTGTCGAACTCTTGCGCAAGGCTGCCAGCACGTCCGCCAGCGTACTGAACTCTCGATCAACTTGTGGCAACGCCGGCCGTTTCAAAACAATCACCGGCACCCCCCGCTCCCGCGCCACTTCCAGCTTCGGCTCGGTCGCGGTGCTGCCGCTGTTCTTGCTGATCAGCACATCGATCTGTCGGCGCTCAAACAGCTCGCGTTCTTCCTCGATCACAAACGGGCCGCGTGCGCCGATGACTTCGCAGCGGTCGTTGCCGGGGTAAACGTCCAGCGCACGTAACGTCCAGAATTGCTCCGGCGGGATTTCGTGCAGGTGCTGCAAGGGTTCGCGACCGAGGGTGAATAAGGGGCGGTGGAAGGGTTGCAGGGCTTCGATCAGTTCGGACCAGTCGGCGACTTCGCGCCAGTCATCCCCGGCCAGGGGTCGCCAGGCCGGACGGCGCAGCGCCCAGCAGGTGATGCCGGTCAGCTGTGCGGCCGTCGCGGCGTTGTGGCTGATTTGGGCGGCGTAGGGATGGGTCGCGTCCAGCAGCAGGTCGATGCCTTCTTCGCGAATGAACTGCGCCAGACCTTCCGCGCCGCCGTAGCCGCCGACGCGCACCTGACAGGTCAGATCCGTTGGCACCCGACCCACACCGGCCAGGCTGTAAATGTGTTCAGGGCCAAGGGTGCGAGCGATGGCCAGCGCTTCCGTCACGCCGCCGAGCAGCAAGATGCGCTTCATTGAAAAGCCCCCGCATGGCCGACAATGCCGCCCTGACGATCGATGGCAAACACTTCGACCTGAACCTGCGCCGGCACCACGCTACGGGCAAATTCCAGGGCGTGCTGACACACCGCATCACCGAGGGCGATGCCCGCAGCGGCAGCCATCGCCAAGGCTTGCTGGCTGGTATTGGCCTCGCGAATGGCCTGTTGCAGTGCTTCATCCGCGCCGACCGCTGCTGCCCATTCCGCCAGTTGCGGCAGGTCGATGCTCGAATGCCGACTGTGCAAATCCATGTGCCCGGCCGCCAGTTTGCTGATCTTGCCGAAGCCGCCGCACAGGCTGAGTTTATCCACAGGCACTTTGCGCAGATGCTTGAGTACGGCGCCGACGAAGTCGCCCATTTCGATCAGGGCGATTTCCGGCAAGTCGTAGACCCGGCGCATGGTGTCTTCGCTGGCGTTGCCGGTACAGGCGGCAATGTGCAGGTAACCGTTGGTTTTGGCGACGTCGATGCCTTGGTGGATCGAGGCGATGTACGCCGCACACGAAAATGGCCGGACGATGCCGCTGGTGCCGAGAATCGACAGCCCGCCCAGTATCCCCAGGCGCGGGTTCATGGTTTTCAGCGCCAGGGCTTCGCCGTCCTCGACGTTGACGGTGACCTCGAAGCCGCCGCGGTAGCCGAGTTCTTCGGCCAGCAAGGTCAGGTGATCGGTGATCATTTTGCGCGGCACCGGATTGATCGCCGGTTCGCCGACGGCCAGTACCAAGCCGGGGCGCGTCACCGTGCCGACACCACGCCCCGCCTTGAAATGAATGCCCGGCTCGACGCTCAGGCGCACGTGTGTGTACAGCAGGGCGCCGTGCGTTACGTCAGGGTCGTCGCCCGCGTCTTTGATTGTTCCGGCTTCGGCGCCGTCGTCGGTCAGGCGACAAAATTCCAGGCGCATCTGCACGTGTTTGCCCTTGGGCAATACGATCTCGACCGCGTCAGCACCCATGCCCCCCAACAACAGACGCGCTGCGGCCAGACTGGTGGCGGTGGCGCAGCTGCCGGTGGTCAGGCCGCTGCGCAAAGGGGCGGGTTGTTCGGCGGTTTCGTCACGCATCGCAGGGCTTCGTCACGTCCAGCAGGGTAATCGGCAGCGCCTGGCGCCAGGTGTCGAATTCACCCAGCGGCTGCGCCTGGGCAATGTGGATGCGGGTCAGCTCGCCGCCATGCTGTTCGCGCCAGGCCATCAGGGTCATTTCACTTTGCAGCGTGACCGCGTTGGCGATCAATCGACCGCCGGGTTTGAGTTGCGCCCAACAGGTATCGAGCACGCCTTCACGGGTGACGCCGCCCCCGATGAAAATCGCGTCCGGGCGTTCGAGCCCGGCCAGGGCCTGGGGTGCGTTGCCGCGAATCAGTTGCAGTCCGGGCACGCCGAGGGCGTCGCGGTTGTGTTCGATCAGCGACTGTCGACCTTCATCGGCTTCAATGGCCAGTGCGCGACATGTCGGGTGGGCGCGCATCCATTCGATGCCAATCGAGCCGCTGCCAGCGCCGACGTCCCACAGCAGCTCACCCGGCACCGGCGCGAGGCGCGCGAGGGTGATGGCGCGCACGTCGCGCTTGGTCAGTTGGCCGTCGTGTTTGAACGCGGAGTCCGGCAACCCGGCCAATCGCGAAAGGTTCGCTGTGCTCGGCTCGGCGATGCACTCGATGGCAACCAGGTTCAGGTCGGCGATCAGCGGATCATTCCAGTCATTGGCAACGCCATCGATGCGCCGTTCGGCTGCACCGCCCAGATGTTCCAGCACGGTGAGGCGGCTCGGACCGAAACCGCGTTCGCGCAGCAGAGCGGCAATCGCCGCCGGGCTTTGACCGTCGTTGCTCAGCACCAGCAAACGCACGCCACTGAACACCTGCGCATTGAGGGCGGCGAGCGGCCGGGCAACGACTGAAAGCGTCACCACCTCCTGCAACGGCCAGCCCATTCGCGCGGCTGCCAGCGAACAGGAGGAAGGCGCCGGCAGGATCTGCATGTCTTCAGCCGACACCTGGCGCGCAAGGCTGGCGCCCACGCCGAAGAACATCGGATCGCCGCTGGCCAGCACACACACCGCCTCACCGCGACGGGCCAACAGCGGCTCAAGGGAAAAAGGGCTCGGCCACACCTGGCGCTCGCCACGGATGCACACTGGCAGCAGATCCAGTTGCCGCTGGCTGCCCATAATCCGCGAAGCGCGCAGCAGGGCATGCCGGGCGTTTCTGCCCAGGCCCTTGAAGCCGTCTTCACCGATTCCCACTACTGTCAGCCAGGGTGACATCTGCAGTCCTTAAAAATAGTCCTCAATCGGACGGTTCCGACGGGCAGGCTTTTCATGCCGCCTGACAAAGCAGGCATAATACCGCGCCTTCGCCCGCGAAGCGCCTTTCCCACACAGCCGGTCGCCCCCTTGAACGAACGTCCGATGTCCACTGCCTTACGCCCCTCGGCTTGCCCGGGGTTGCTGCGTATTGTCCAGGCACTGGACGGCGGCATCTGCCGGATCAAGTTGAATGGTGGTTCGATCAGCGCCGATCAGGCCGACGCGGTGGCGAGTGCTGCCGAACGCTATGCCGGGCGCGTGATCGAGGCGACCAACCGCGCCAACCTGCAAATTCGCGGGATTGGCGGTGAACACGCAGCCTTGATCGACAGCCTGATGGCGGCCGGACTCGGCCCGAGCAGCGCCGCTGGCGATGATGTGCGCAACCTGATGCTCAGCCCGAGCGCCGGGATCGATCGGCACCGGTTGATCGACACGCGCCCGTTGGCCGGGCAGGTTCTCGCCACGCTGCAAAGCGATGCACGCTTGCATGACCTCAGCGCCAAATTTGCCGTGCAACTGGATGGCGGCGAAGCCTTGGCGATGCTCGAACATCCCCATGACCTGTGGCTGGCAGCGATTGAGCGTGACGGCGAACAACGCTGGGCTTTCGGTCTGGCCGGGTGCCCGACAGACGTGCCTGCCGGTTCGGTGGCGCTGGATCAGGGCCATGCGCTGGTCGTTGCGGTGCTGGAGTTGTTTCTTGAAAGGGCTCGTCCCGAGCAGACACGCATGCGCCATTTGCTCGCTGAATGTTCACTCGACGCGTTTCTTGCTCGACTGGCCGAGCGAGTGCCGCTGAAAGCCATCGAGGGTTGGCAGCGCATCGCAGGTCCGAATGCCTTGCACATCGGCGCTCATGCGCAGCGTGACGCCGAGCGCGTGTACATCGGCGCAGTACCGCCGTTGGGACGTCTCGACCCCGCGATGCTGCGCGGTGTCGCACAACTGGCACGGGAACACGGTGACACCAGCCTGCGATTCACGCCGTGGCAAAGCCTGTTGCTGCCCGGCGTGCCGCTCGACAAGGCAGCGCAAGTTATCCACAGCCTCGAACAACTCGGCCTGCGCTGCTCGGCCGATGACGCCTTGGCCCACCTGATCGCCTGCACCGGCTCGATCGGTTGCGGCAAAGGCCTGGCCGACACCAAGGGCGATGCCCGGCAACTGGCCGCGCTGCTGCAACGCCAAGGGCTGGCGCTGAACGTTCACCTGTCGGGTTGCTCGCGCTCCTGCGCGGCTGCGCACATCGCGCCGATGACCTTGCTGGCGGTTTCCGCCGGTCATTACGACCTCTATTTTCGCGACGCAGCACAGCCCGGTTTCGGCGCGCTGCACGCACGCAATCTTACTATTGAAGCGGTCGCAGCCTTACTCGACGACCGCTCACGGAGCCCCCTAGATGCTTGATTACATCCGCGACGGTCAGGAGATCTATCGCAACTCCTTCGCGATCATTCGCGCCGAGGCCAACCTCGCACGCATCCCCGCCGATCTGGAGAAACTCGCGGTACGCGTGATCCACGCCTGCGGCATGGTCGATGCGATCGACGGCTTGCAGTTTTCCGAAGGCGCGGGCAAGGCCGGGCGCGAGGCGCTGGCCGCCGGTGCGCCGATCCTGTGCGACGCGCGGATGGTCAGCGAAGGTGTCACCCGCACGCGGTTGCCGGCGAACAACCAGGTCATCTGCACCCTGCGCGATGACAGCGTTCCGGAGCTGGCTCGCGAATTGGGCAACACCCGCTCCGCCGCTGCGCTGGAGCTGTGGCGTCCGCACCTGGAAGGCAGCGTGGTGGTGATCGGCAATGCGCCGACCGCGCTGTTTTACCTGCTGGAAATGCTCGATGCCGGTGCGCCGAAACCGGCCCTGATCCTCGGCTTCCCGGTGGGTTTCGTCGGTGCCGCTGAATCCAAGGCTGCGCTCGCCGCCGACAGTCGCGGTGTACCGTTTGTGATCATGCAAGGCCGGCTGGGCGGTAGCGCCATGGCCGCCGCCGCCGTCAACGCCCTCGCCACGGAGATCGAATGATGCAGCAACCTGGACGCTTGATCGGCCTGGGCGTCGGCCCCGGTGATCCGGAACTGATTACCGTCAAAGCCCTGCGCCTGTTGCGCGAATCGCCAGTGGTGGCGTACTTCGTCGCCAAGGGCAAAAAGGGCAACGCCTTCGGCATCATCGAGGCGCATTTGCAGGACGCGCAAACCCTGCTGCCGCTGGTGTACCCGGTGACCACCGAAGCACTGCCGGCACCGCTGTCGTACGAGCAAGTGATCAGCGATTTCTACGATGCGGCCGGCGAAGAGCTCGCGGCGCATCTGGACGCGGGCCGTGACGTGGCAGTGATTTGCGAGGGTGATCCGTTCTTCTACGGTTCCTACATGTACCTGCACGATCGGCTGGCCGAACGCTATGAAGCCGAAGTGGTGCCGGGCGTGTGCTCGATGCTTGGCGGCGCTTCGGTGCTGGGTGCGCCGTTGGTGTACCGCAATCAGAGTCTGTCGGTGCTGTCCGGCGTGCTGCCTCACGACGATCTCAAGCGTCGGCTGGCCGATGCCGATGCGGCGGTGATCATGAAGCTGGGGCGCAATTTCCCCAAGGTCCGCCAAGTGCTTGAAGAACTCGGTCTAGCGGAACGTGCGCTCTACGTCGAACGCGCGACCATGGCCAATCAGAAAATCGTCCCACTGGACCAGGTCGAGCCGATGTCGTCGCCATACTTCTCGCTGATCATCGTTCCCGGCGAAAGGTGGCAAGGCTGATGGCCCGTCCAGCTCCGGCGATTGTCATTCTGGGCAACGGCAGCCTCGCGACCGCACGCAAAATCCAGCAGGTCTACCCCGGCGCTCTGATTCATGGCCTGGCCGGACGGGTTGAAGGCGCGGACCGTGTTTATCACGAGTTTGGCGCCACCGTGCGCGAGTTCTATCAGCAGGACACACCGATCATTGCCTTGTGCGCGGCCGGGATCGTGATCCGCACCCTGGCGCCGTTGCTGCTTGAGAAGGGCGCCGAACCGCCAGTGCTCGCGGTGGCCGAAGACGGCAGCGCCGTGGTGCCGCTGCTGGGCGGTCTCGGTGGCGTGAACGTCATGGCGCGGCAGATTGCTGCCGGTCTCGACGTGGCGGCGGCGATCACCACCAGCGGTGAATTGCGCTTCGGCACCTGCCTGCTCAATCCACCCAACGGCTACGCCCTCGGCGATCTGGAACTGGGCAAACGTTTTGTTTCGGATCTGCTCGCGGGCCACAGCGTGCGCATCGAAGGGGCGGCCCCTTGGCTGGCACAAGCGCAGTTGCCGGAAGACCCGGAGGCGCCGTTGTCGATTCATGTTGGCAGTGCCGAGCGCACGCCGGTGGCCAATGAATTGCTGATCTACCCGCGCAGCGTGCTGGTGGCGGTGAGCGCCGAGGTGGCGGATCTGCCGAACGCGATTCGCGGGGCGTTGCATCAGGCAAACATCGCCGTGCAATCGCTGGCGTGCTTGCTGGCCAGCGATCGGCACATGGCCAATCCTGCGTTGCGCGAAGCGGCGCTTGAACTGGGCGTGCCGCTGCGGTTTGCGTCGGTCAACGGCGGCGTCAGCGAGCTGGCCCGCCACACCGTGCCGAACGCTACCATTGTGTCGGCGGAGACCGGCATCGCCATCGCGGTGGCCAACGAGCCACTGGAGCTTGCACAGATCGGGCGTGCACGCGGTCGTCTGGCCGTGATCGGCCTGGGCCCAGGCGCTGCCGAACTGATGGTGCCGGCGGTCAAGGCCGAACTGGCGCGCGCCAATGACGTGCTGGGTTATGAAACCTACGTGCGCATGGCCGGGCCATTTCGCGAGGATCAAGTGCTGCATTGCACCGACAACCGCGAGGAAATGCAGCGCGCTCGCCACGCCTTTGAGCTGGCGGCCCAAGGGCGGTCGGTGGTGGTGGTTTCGTCGGGGGATCCGGGCGTATTCGCCATGGCAGCCGCCGTACTCGAAGCGCTGCATGAGTCGAGTGAGCCGGGCTGGCACAGCGTCGATCTGGAGATTCTTCCCGGCGTCTCCGCGTCCCTGGCAACCGCGGCTCAGGCCGGCGCGCCATTGGGGCACGACTTCTGCGTGATGTCCCTGTCAGACAACCTCAAGCCTTGGGCAATGATCGAGAAGCGGCTGGACCTGGCGTCTCAGGCCGACCTGGCGCTGGCATTCTACAATCCGATTTCGCGGTCGCGCCCGTGGCAACTGGGGCGGGCACTGGAGATTGTCGCGCAGCACCGCTCCGCTGAAACGCCGGTGGTGTTGGGGCGGGACATTGGTCGTCCGGGCCAGACGTTGCGTGTCACCACGCTGGGTGATCTGACCCCCGATCAGGTCGACATGCGCACCATGGTGCTGGTCGGTTCTTCCACCACCTGCGTGTTCCCGCGTGCCGAGGGTGGCCAGTGGGTGTATACGCCACGCTGGTACGGTGACAAGCCCTCTTCGTGAAAGTCGGCGGCCTCGTTCTGAAGCCGCTTTTATAACGATCTGCCGTTAATGAACAGGATGTCATTGCGGCAGGTCGTTCGATGTGTTGATGTAAGCCGATGTTTTGTTCACGTGTAAGGAAACTGTCGAGTTTGTTGATGGTTGTCCTTTATCTGGTCTTTTTTCTGTTGTTTTTGAATATCTAAAGTTTCTGGATGTTTGGCGGGTCATTAATTGTTTGTTTTCTTCTTTGAAGCGGATAAATCGTTCGGTTAGTGTTGTTTTATAACCGGATGGGTTCTCCGTTCGGGTGGAGGCCCGCTTTTATTTTTACAGGGAAGTATCTTTATGAGTGAACAAACAACTGGTCATGTAAACGGCTACGTCGATTTTATCGATCTATTCAAACTGTCTGATCTTGAGCAGGCGTTACAAGAGCATAAAGGTGCAGAGGAATATGACGCAGTATTTCGATATTACTTTGCTTGTATCTCAGTGCTCGATTTTCCAAGAATGCTTGCGCCGCTGGGTTTGCTGCGCGAGGCCCTCGGGTCTTTTGTCGAGCCCAAGCGCCGGCGTCGGCGCGCAGCCGGTGTGGAGCGGCCCACGGCACAGCCGGGCGACGCAGCGCCGGGGCTGACGGAGATCCGCGACAGGGTCGAAGGCTTCCACTCGCGCTTGTCCAATAGCATTGAACAGCTGAGTACCGCCGCCACCGAAGTGCCGAAAAATCTCCACTTCGTCTGGCTGGGGGGCGGCTTGGGAAACATTCAGCGCGACTATATTAATGTCTGGCAAAAGGTGTTGGCCGGGCAGGGCTATACCGTGAAGCTCTGGTACGACAGCGATGCATTACTGGCCTATGAAACCAACCGGATCATTGTCGAGGCCGCGAAGGCCGATGCAATGGTCAATGGCGGTCATGGCAGCGAATCGTTTCTTGATCTGAGTGATAAATATGAGGAGCGGGCCATTGTTCTCAAACAACAAATGTTCGCGCATATCAACAAAGCGGTAGCGCGTGGTGTTAATGCGGATGATGCACGAATTGATTATCTGGTCCGTGGATATGGTCAGAATGAAGCCAGCTTGAAAGCCTTGCGGGACAAGAATAATCAAAGTATTTCGGCAATGGGCGAGGGCGGTGTGGAGCTTCGTAATATTGCAGCGAATGGAACACCGTTGCACTTGCAGGATATTTACCAACGGGAAATCAGTCTGCGAGGCAACTTTGCCGCGGCTTCCGATGTGGTGCGCATTGAGGCCTTGATGGCTGAAGGCGGAAGTTATGCGGATGTCGATAACCTGCCGCCTCTTCTGAAGACGCTGGGCGGGGTGGACATCAGTCAATTCAGCAGCGATGCGCGCCTGGGCGTCTTGCAGTTGTTGCTGGATCAGAACCCGGAGTGGATGCCGGGTCGTGAGGCATCAAGAAGCATGTACACAAGCTACTTCGAGCGCATACCTGAAGAACATCGCCCGGCGCTGGAGCAGTTCGCCAACAGTCATCCGCCGTTGAATAGCGTTTTTCGCGAGCCCGCAGAGCGCCTTGTACGACCGGACGGACTGCGAGCGGTTGCCGAAGGGGGCAGCCTGAGTAATGCGTTTCTCATGGCGCATCCAGGATCGGCGATGGTCAGCGCCGTGATTGATCGCTTCAAACTCAATTATGAGATCGTTGATGCCACGGCCCGTTTGGCCATGGAGCGTCAAGTCGCCGCTATCGATGTTGAGGCCATCAGTCAAATTGCGTTGGATGTCGTCGAAGAAAAATTCGCCCTCTTAGGTGCTTCGCCGGGGGATGTAGAACCTGCGCAGTATCTTCTGGCTCTGGCTGCAGCTTCCTACTACAGCGACGGTATTCGCCCCCAAAGCGAAGTGACCATCTATCTGACCGGGCCCGCTGCGATGCGCGATGCGCTCGCGGATTACGCAAGCAGGCATTTCACCCCACGAGCAGCGGGCGCCTGGCGAACGGATGTGGCAATTGACCCCGCCGCAACGGTGAACCGGGCCACCGAGGAGGAGTTGGACCACTCCTGGAAAGAAAACGAAAGCGACACCGAGGAGTGGTTCAAGAACGAAAAACAACGGTGGGAAGCCGGGCAGTTCAAGGCGCGTTACCTGGGCAAAGTGGATCAGTTGCTGAAGAGCCAGACGCTCTCTTTCGACCATGGCTGGCCCGTCATCGAAGGTCGACACGTGTTGTCGACTGAACTGCTGCAATCCCTGGCGGAACAGCTTGGCGAACCTTTCTTTCGTGCAATGAGTGAGCAGACCAGCGGTGAGGTGGCTTTCGACAAACCATTGCAGCTGGGTTTTGACGAGCGTCAATCCATCCTTGCGCAGGAGATCGCGCCACCGCCGGTGCTGGTCGGTGAGCCGGCCTCCGCGGAGTTGGCTCTGGATGAATTGCTTCACCGAATTGGCCGAGGGATGTTGCAGGTAGAGCAACTTGATCCGCGACAGCGGCTACTGATCGGTTCGTTGCTGGGCGCGCGGGCGATGGATCAACGCAACTTTGATCACGTCCGCGCGCGGCTGGAAAACCTCGCTAACAACGTGTCTGAATTGGGCGTGTCACACCGGTACGGGGCGATTGAACGGGAGCTGTTCAAAGAAAGTCATCCGGCGTTCGTTGACGGTTTGGCCCGCGCCTCGACACCGTCCGTGACATTGTCCGAGACCAGCATTGAACTGAAGAAGCAGGCGTTGGAGCAATCGCTGACCTTGCTGCAATGGGGACGCCAGGTTGCCCGGATTCAGCAGGTCGCCAAACTCGAATTCCGTGATCGCATCAGCGAGCGCATGACCGATGTACTGGAAAGCTTCGATCAAGGCACCTTCAAACTGGTGCCACAGGATTTGTTGCTCCAGGGCGCCGGTGACCGGATCGCCGGGCGTTGCTATCCGTTGGCATTGGCCATGGCGGCGGCGATCAGCAAGGGGAGCGAAGCGGCCAACATGCTTCGCGAGCGGTTTTACCTGGCGGTCATTGAACCCGGTACCCGAGATTCGAATGCATTCGTGAGCGTTATCGAAGAACTTCGTGACGTCGACATCCGTGACCTCGGCGGGCTGGTCGTGCGCTCCGATCTGGCACAGGTGATCGCGACGCTTGAAGCGAAAACCGGCAGCAGCACGTTGATGCTCAATTCGGATAACCACTCGATGCTGCTGGCCAAGAGTAGGGTGGACGAGCGCAGTACTTATCATTTCTACGATCCGAACTTTGGTGTTTTCGAGTTCAATACCGCGCAAGCGCTCAGTGCAGCATTGACCCATTTTTTCATTAGCCAAGAGATGGCAGGGCCTTACGCCGCTTATGGGGAGCCCGGTCGTCCAGCCTTTGATTTGATTGAGCTGGACGCAGGCCGTCTTAATGCAAAGGTGTTGTCGTCGGGTGTCCCGGTGTCGAGTCTTTCCGATTCGGGCAGCCTGCCAGACCAGGCGCCGCGGGTAAGACAGCGGCTGGCCAGCGCGCGAGGGCAGTCGTTGGTCAGCAATGGGGTGCTGGGCAGTTCGTTGCTGGAACTGGACGCCCATTGGTGGGGTGATCAGATCGCCCAGGCGACCCGGCAGTTGCAGGCGCAGCACGGGCTGTCGTCGAGCGCAGTTGCGTTGTTCGAAACGCTGGAGATCACCCCCGCAGGCGAGTACAAAATCAGTCTGGTCGATACCGATCCAGCGCAGACCATTGTGCGCGTCACCACCGATGATCCGCGATTCCTGAGAATCAAGAATTACCTCTCGGAAACCTTCCGTACGCTGGCCGCGCAACCGCATGAGTCGGCCAGCTTGCCTGACCCTACGGAGGCGGGCAGCGTCCATACGCTCAATGCCGGTTTCACTGTGCAAGCCTTGATGAATGCGCTGCGTCATCACGAGGGCGCGGCCAGCGGGGGTGACAAGGCGCTGACCACGGCCATTCGCTTGCATGCCTATGTCAATTACGCCCAACTGGTCCACGGCAACGTGGTGGATGTGGTTGGCGTCGTGACGCTGGTGCGTCAGGCACTGGACGATGAAAAACTGATCGCCCGCACCAGCGCACCGTTGGTGCAAAAGGCGTTGGGGCATGTGGCCAATGAAGGCGTCGGCACGGTGTTGGGGATGGTGAATGTCGGGTTTGATATTTACCAGTTAAGCCGTGCCACCAATGACATTGAGAAGGCGCAATTCGGCACGCAGCTGGCGTTCGACTCCGCGAGCGCCATGTTGGGCGCCGCCGGACTGGGTGCGGCATTGGCCGGGGCGGGAACGGTGGCGGCGGTGCTGGGCGGTGCCGGGGTGATTCTGGGTGGGCTGGCGGTGGGCGTCGCTGCGCTGGCCGAAGGGTTTGCCACCATTGCCGAAGAAGCCAAGGAGGTCGCCCGGTTTTTTGAGGGGGTGGAGAAGGCTTATCGAGAGGGCGGCTATCATCTGGACAAGGCCTCGAACGCCTGGCTTGCGCACCCCTTGCCGGTATTTGCCGAGCTCGATTTGCACGCATCCTGCGTCCGTTTCGACAGCCCCAGGCTGTTCCCGCTACGGGACCATTTCGGGGTTCCCGATTTCGATGTGGATTACGACCGCGCCACCGACATCCGCGTGGGCCTCGGGTTGCCCGACTCGGCGCCTTTCGCGCCGCCGCCCGGGCAGGCGATCGTTTTGCCCGGCACACCCAAAACCTGGTACGGCTATGAGTACACATTGCTGCCGTTTGTCACGTTTCGTCATGCCGGCGGCTTCGATACGGCCCGTCGGCTGGAGAAAAAGAATGAACAGGGACAATGGCAGTTTCTGTTTTCGTTCTACTCGTTTCCCGGCGAGTACGTGGTCAGCCGGCTGAACCCGGTCTACAAGCCCACGGTGTTCAACGTGCGTCTCGACAACATCGAACGTTCGCTGGTGGTGCCAGCCCTGCCAAAAGCGTGGCACGGACTGGTTTCCTACCGGATCGAAGGCGCCGGCGCCCAATGTTCCGTACTGCTCAATCCCGGGGTGAGCCTTGTACTCGACGCACCCGGTCACACGGCCATGCGCTGGGTGTTGCAGGCGCCCTGGTTGACGGAGGCAGACATCCGGATAGCCACTGCGGGCAGGCTCGTTTCGGACACGCTGGGTGTGAAGTTCAGTGGCAGCGGCGTTCACGATGTGTTGCTCAAGCTGGCGGGGAACACAATCGTGCGCGTTGATCTTGTTGCCCTGAAGTTGGAGGTGGTCGAGGAAGACGCCGATCCGGCGCTCGGGGAACAAGCGCTGCTGGATCACTTCAAGTCATTGGCCCGCGAACATCGACTGGCCATGCCTTACACCCCCGTTCACAACTTCGTGGTGCCGTTTGAAAAACCGGACGAACCGAGAACGGTGGCTGCGTATTACGACTCGGCGCAGGATCGTTTTCTGTATATCCGCGACCCGAATGTCCTGCTGGCCGATGAAGCCGTGCTGGGCGCCGTGGTCGAGGGCTCAGCCTATTTCTATCACCCCGCGAGTTTTGATGTCTGGCAGGTCGACGCGATCACCGGCACGCTGGTTCAGCGCTACCGTTTGCTGTTCAGGGATGGCTTGACCATTGACCGCTGTGAGGCCGTGGCCAACGGCGGCATTCAGATCGTGCAGCAGTACGTTCGCAAGGATGGCCAGCGCGATGAACTGACCTTCCTGATCCATCAGCAAACGGTGTTGCTCGCCTCGATCACCCTGGGTCAGGATCCAGCACTGCAGGCGGTTTTAGAGGCTGACACGCTGACGGACTGGAAGCGGATACTGGGCAATTATGTGTTGCCGGGAGCGTTCGTTGATACCGTGGACTGGCGCCCCGGTGCGCTGGTTTCGATCTGTTGGCAGCGCGAAGACAACTCCCGTGATCTGGTCTGGGTCCGCGATCTTGACGGGTTGATCATCCGTGCACCCGCCCGGCGTCACCATGTGCGAGGCTGGAAGGATTCGATCAAGGCCTTGGATACCCTTTTACTCATTGCGCCCGACGGTGCTAAGGGCGAGGTGTTCGTGACCTACGACAAGGACATTCAAAGCCTCGTGCGCCAGCAAAGGTCGATGGTCGAGGGGCGCGTGCAATGGTCTTCCAGAGAAATTGCCCCCACAGGGCTGAAAAATGTTGTCGCGGTCGAGCAGGGGCATCTTGCCCTGACCGACTCGGGCCTGTTCTTCACGATGACGTCGGAAGGCTATCTGCGCTTGGGCGGATTGACGGGCACCTGGTTCAAGGATCGGGCCCGGTGGTGGTCCGAACTGCCTGCGGTGTCGACGCAGTATCCGGTGTCGAGTCTCGCCCTTCTTGGGTTGAGCAACTTTACGGGTAGCGGCGATTTATGCGCCTGGTATGTGGAGGATCGGCTGTTGCTCGCGGACCTGGGCCATGGCAAAGAAGTGCGGTTGCTGAGTAGTGTTCCGGACAATCAGGCTGCCTGGTTATTCGATCTTTCAACGGGCAGGATTTTCAGCCAGCGCTTTATCGAAACGACACACTTGAACGCTGCATTTGGCCCGGGAACCCGGCTTTTGCAGGCTGAGGCATTGCCTGCTCCGATGCAGGAATGGGCGCCCTGGGTCTTTACCGACGTGAAAGTGGAGGGTGCCGGCCTGAAGGCAACAACGCTTGATGGCCTGGAGATGGATTTACAGCACAACGAACCGGTCCGGATTACGGGGGTGGGCAGCCGCTGGGTTGCGGCACTGGAAGGGCCATTGAGTGAGGGGCTGGCGGCGCTGGCGAACGAATATCGCTGCGCCGATTTCCTGTCCGTCAAAGACCCCGACAGCCTTCAATGGTATGTGGTCCGCAGCGGACGATTGATCCGGATTCCGAAGGCCGCCGTTACTGCGCACTACACGCTGGTGGGCACCCGGGATCAAACCAGTGCGATGCTGCACGAACGCGAAGATGGTTTATTGTACACCTATCCGCAAAAAAGCACGGTCGGACCGCTCGACTATATCCAGCGTAACGCCCAAGTGCTGGTGGTCGAGGGGCCGAAGAAGGCCCATGACCTTCTGCCGTTGATTGCTGATGATGTCAGCATCCTGGTGCTCAAAATGGGTCAGGGGACCACGACAAGCCGACTGACCCGAGCGGCCTGGTTGAAGCTTGAATCGGTCATCGTCGATTGTCGTTATTCGCTTGAGCGGCCACCCTCGATTCCCGGGAAACTGATTCTGGACCCTTCGATCATGGATCAGTTATGGGTCAGCCTGGTCGATGAACACCTGGTGATGAACGGCCTGGACAGCGGGCACAGCCTGATTTTTCGCGGTGTTTACTCTGCGGATGTGGCGTTGCGGGGTGACGTGTTCCTTTCGCTCAATGGCTATCGGTCACGGGCGGTTTCGGAAATAGTGACCGAGTTACTGAGGCTAAAAGGCGTTGCCGGCAGCGCCACGTTAACGGAGCTGATGTCGAGTTCTCAGGTCGAGGTGGTCGCAGAACCGGCAAAATCCAGGGCGTAGCGTTCCCGCACTGATTACGGCACCAGATAACCTTTCACACCCGTGAAGATAATCTGTGCCGCCAGCGCACACACAAACAATCCCATCAATCGGCTGACAATCTGCAAGCCCTGGTCTCCAAGAATCCGTTCGATGCGGTTGGACAAATAAAGGACCACACCGACCGTGAAGCTGGCCAGGGCAATGCTGAGAATGGCCGTGAGTTTGTCGTCCCAGTGTGGCTGGCTCACGCCCATCACCAGCAAGGCACCGATGGTGCCGGGGCCGACCGTCAATGGAATCGTCAGCGGGACGATCGTCACGTCCTGCTGCACATTGTCGGTCTGCACCGCCGACTTGCCCTGGGCCATGCCCAGTGCCGAGATAAACAGCACGCTGCCGGCACCGATGCGGAACGCATCCACGGTAATGCCGAAGACACTGAAAATCACCCGTCCGAACAAGTACAGCAAGACGCTGGACACCAGCGTCGCGGTGGCCACTTTCCAGGCCAGCCGACGCTGTTCCTTGCGTGAATAACCGCGGGTCAGGCTGATGAAGCAGGACAACACGAAGAACGGGCTGTAGAGCACCAGCATCTTCAGGTAAACGCTGAATAACACGTGGAGCATGGTGGTCGCTCTCAGGTCAGGGAAGTCGAGGGGAGTCTATCAGGCGGTACGGGGGCTGTCGGCTAACAGACGGGGAGTTGTGCCGCGTTTTTTCAATCGCAGGAGAAGATTCTGCGCAGCGTTAAATCAATCAATGGAATGAAAAAAGGAGCATCAAAATGGAATTTGCATCACAAGACATTACTCGGGGTATTACGCCGCAAAATGGCGCCGCGGTTTTGCACAATAGTTTGCTGGGTTTAAGCGCTCAGCTGTCGAGTCAGGACAGGCAGTTCGTCAAAAACAGCGTTCGATATGCCAAAGCCCGGGCGGACCAAAAATACAACAGTGTCAAACAGGCGGCTGAGTGGTTCGAATACTACTCCGGGGTAATGTGGTCTATCGGCTGGGGGCTTGATCAACCCCTGGTGGAGGTGATTGACAGGAAGTTCTCCGGAAGTGTGACGCGAGCGTATCTGGACGTCATGTCCAGCAGGGTTGCACGCAGCAAGCTTGCAACGCTTGAAAATGCCTTAAACATGCTGCAGAGCGATGAAGTGTTGCAAGGAACGTTCGCCGCCAGAGTGAGAGCCTTCGGTGCGTTTGAAGTATTGCCCACCGACCGTGAGCCGGACGGCTCCCTGGGGATATTTTTGAGCCATGTTCGTCTACTGAAACTGGATTGGTCCACGGGCTTTTGGAGCGTGGGGCATTCGATGGCGCAACTGGATATCCGTGTTCGACAATTTACCATTCGGCAGCGGGTCATTGAGCAAAACCGCAAGGAGTTGCAGGACGCGTTAACGGAGTTGGAGGGTAAGGAGTTTATGGATTTGCTGTCTCGCGGCTAACGCATGGTCAAACAAGTTAGTTGAATATTAGTTTGGTTGTTCATGTGCTGTTTTCTGGGGCGGTAATTATTTGTATGTGTTCTGAGTTGAGTTATAGGCTGGGGTTAGGTAGTGTTGTCTTCGAGCTGGATTTGCTCATATTAATTAACAGGAAGTTAAATTGTGAATGAAGTACAAGTGTTGGCTGAGTCGGAACAAGCAGCGTTTATTTCTGACTTGGTTAAAAGTTACCCTGCTTCAATGGCTAAACCGCGGGTTGCAGGTTTTTCCGCACGTTCGGGGTCGAGCATTATCAATCTCGACGATATTCAAGCAGTTGTCGACGGCCCTAACGTCATCGGTATGTTTGACGGGATGAGTCGGCGCAACAAACGAATCGCGCTAAATACTTATCGGTTTGCCGAAATCATGGCCACTAACAAGTACCCGGCCAAGCATCAGATCGAACAACGCTTTCAGTTTCTGATCAGTGTACTGACAGCGTTGAAGTGGACCAAAGTCGTTCAGGTGTCCAAGGCGTATGAAAAGAAGACACAAAGTCTGACCATGGCCAATGTAGCGGTCGATATTATTAGCGGCGTAGTGAAGGGCGTCGCTGGAGGTATTGGTATCCCCTCGCTTGTCGCTGACACACTGGGATCCCTCAAACAGGATGAAAAGGCGCTCAACCTTTTCAATCGCTCTGTAGAGAAAGATCAGGGTCGCCGCTTTGGTGTGGCCTCCTGTGCACAGGACAAGGAGGGTTCCGTCAACATGGCTGTCGCAGCAGTCAACTATTCCAAAGAACCTGGTAAAGATGGCGGTGTGCTGTTCGTTGAATGGAAAAGTTCCGAGGTGGACGTTTACCAGGACACGGCGTATTTGGTCATTCATGAGGAAGACTACCCTGGTACAAGGGAGACGACGGTGAATGCCTATCTGGACGAGCTTGATGAGCGTGCGTTTCAAGCCATTTTAGCCAGTAAGTAACAAAAAGGCCGGAGGCATTTGTCTCCGGTTTTTTTTAGTCCGGAAGTGAATCTTATGCTGGATTTTAATTACGCCGTTTATATTGATGGTGGGAGCGTTTTACTCCTGTCGCATGAGCTCAGTGCGCGTGAGTGTACTGATGTACTGGATTCAACGTTATTCATGCAGCTTGCGGCGGCGGCAGAGCAGCCAGGATTGGACGGGTATGAGCAGTGGTGGGGGGGTTATCGCTCGCAGCTTAATAAATTTGGTTGGTCGCGTATTCAGGATTTCGAAGGCTCGTTCAGGTCTGATCCAGATCTATTGCCCCAGACGGTCAGCCAGGCAGTGGCGTCCAAAGTCCGTCGTTTTCTTTCCGCTGAATATGTCGATGCTGTGGGTCGCGCGTTTATCGAAGTGTCCAGACTTTCACCGCACCATTTGGCCCGTACGTTACTGCGATATTATTCGATAGCCGAAGATCCGGTCTCGAAACTGACCACGGTCCGGTTGCAGTTTGGAATTGTCGTGGCGGGTGCTCGGCTAATCTATCTGACGGTAAGTTTCATTACCCGTGAAGCGTTTTCGAGTTCGATCATCGAGCAAAACTTTCTAACCGATGACATCGTCGGGGAAATCGAGTTTAAAGGGTGTGTCGCTGTGCTGGATTCAGCTGCTTATGACTCGTGGCGTGGACGGATTGCGATGGCTGTGGCTCCTTTTCGTGAAGAGCAGATACGGGCGGTGTCCTCGCCAAACACCGAGTGGTAAGGCACGCTTACCGACGAGGTTTCGTCGCTTTGGCACTACTGCACTGTCCGCTCAGGGCGTATTAACGGCTACCCGGTTTTGCTCATCCCGCTGCGCCACCCAATGCTCGATCAAATCGCGCAACTGCGATAACTCCACCGGTTTTGCCATGTGCCCGTCCATGCCGGCCTGGCGCGCACGCTCTTTGTGCTCCGCGAGAATGTGGGCCGTCAATGCCACCACCGGTGTGCGGGTGCGTTGATTGCTGACTTCCCAGGCGCGTAGTTGCTGGGTGGCAGAGAAGCCATCGAGGATCGGCATTTCGCAATCCATCAGCACCAGGTCGTAGCGTTGGGCTTTCATCGCCTGCAAGGCTTCTTCGCCATTGCTGGCGGTGTCCGGTTGCAGGTTGAGCTTGCCGAGCATGCCGCGAATCACCTTGGTCGAGATCGTGTTGTCCTCCGCCACCAGGATGCGGAAGTCGCTCGGGACCTTGACCGGAAGTGCAGGGCCGGCAGGTAGGTGATGTGAAACCGCCAGGCCTTTGTTGCGCTGATTCAGCTCGTCCGCGAGGGTGGTCTTGAGGGTGTAGCCAGCCACGGGTTTGGCGAGAATGCGTTTGATCCCGGAGTTGCGTGCAATGATCTTGCTCGGTGCATTGCTGATGCCCGTCAGCATGATCAGCAGAATGTCGTGATTGAGGCTCGGGTCTTCCTTGATCTTGGCGGCCAGTTGCATACCGGTCATGCCGGGCATGTTCTGGTCCAGCAAGACCACGTCGAAGTAGTCGCGCAAATGAGCCTTGGTACGCAGCAATGCCAAGGCTTCCTTGCCGGACGGTACGGCACTGACATTCAGGCCCCAGGCGCTGCATTGTTGCACCAGTACTTTGCGGCAGGTGTCGTTATCGTCCACCACCAGCACGCGCGCCCCTTGCAGCGGACCATCGAGGTCGGAGGTCGGGTGTTCAAGCCGGTCCGGGTCCAGGGGGAGCGTCAGCCACAAGGTACTGCCCTGGTTGGCGCCGGTCTTGATGCCGAACTCGCCCTGCATCAGGCGGATCAGCTGGCGCGCGATCACCAGCCCCAGATTGCCGCCCAGACTCGTCGCCGAGAGGAAGTGCTTGCTGTGCAGTTCGGCGTGCATCAGGGCATCGCGTTCTTCGGCTTCCATCGGCACACCGCTGTCCTGCACGGCGATGCGCAGCCGTGGTTTGGCACTGCGTTCG
This sequence comes from Pseudomonas sp. S2_B07, assembly GCF_054668435.1. Classification (NCBI taxonomy): domain Bacteria; kingdom Pseudomonadati; phylum Pseudomonadota; class Gammaproteobacteria; order Pseudomonadales; family Pseudomonadaceae; genus Pseudomonas; species Pseudomonas sp. S2_B07. The sequence continues at coordinate 2,931,291 of NZ_CP162769.1, read as the reverse complement.
TCAAGGGCGACAACGATCAGGATCTCGCCTTCTTCAGTTTTCTTCAGCGCGTTTTCCAGCAGGCTCAGCAGAGTCTGGCGCAGGCGTGTCGGGTCACCGCTGATGACGCGTGGCACTTGCGGCTGAATAAAGCTGATCAGTTCGACATTTTGCTGCTCGGCCTTGGCGCGGAAGATGCTGAGGCAGTCTTCGATCAAGGCGTTGAGGTCGAATTGCACATCGTCCAGTTCGATCTGCCCTGACTCGAGCTTGGAGATGTCGAGGATCTCGTTGATCAGCGTCAGCAGTTCGTTGCCGGCGCTATGGATGGTTTGCACATAGTCGCGTTGCTTGACCGACAGTGGTGTGCCCAACAGCAGCTCGGTCATGCCGAGCACGCCGTTCATGGGGGTTCGGATTTCGTGGCTGATTTTCGCCAGGAATTCGGCCTTGGCGTTGATCTCCGCGTTGCTGGCCGCCAGGTCGCGACTGACGCTGAAGCGATCTTCAGTGATGCTGCGCTGACGTTCGCTCAGGGCAATGCTCATCAGCAGGCCGCTGATGCAAACGAACACCAGAAGCGTAGTGATCAGGCCTTGCGGCGCGACCTGAGTCAGTCCCAACAGGGCGGGCAGGATGATCAGGGTGCCAATGTTGAACACCACCATCGCCGCAACGAAAAACCGCGCCGGACGATAACCTTTTTGCCAGTGATAGGCGCTGACGAACAACATGCTCAGGCCTGCCAGAGCAACCAGGGCATAGGTGATGATATTCAGCGGCAGTGTGTTGACGAACAATAACAGCAGGCCGCAGACGATGATGAACAGAATGTCCGCCAGCAGCAGTTTGTTCAGCGGGTGCGGGCCAAGCGGGGCGAAGAAGCGACAGGCGAGCATCAGGCCGCTCGGCGCAGTCATCAGTAACGCGAGGTAGGCACCAGGCGTCTGGATGGCGTGCCAGTTCGGCAACCATGGCCCGGCCAGGTTCAGCAGCATTAGCAAGCTGAGCATCAACAACCCTTCACACCAGGCCAGCCAGAGGCTGCTGCGCGAGCGTGTGTAGGCATAACGGACAAAGTTGTGCAGGATCAGCATGCCGAGGCAACCGAACAGCAGACCATAGAGCAATGTCTGATTCTGATCGGCCGCGGTCATGACCGCCGATTGCAGGGTGATGTAGGGCCGTAGCTGATGGTCGGAGACCAGTCGCAAGTAGACGTCGAGGGGGGTGTCACTTTGCGGCAGCGGCAACATGAAATCGCTGCTGGGCAGGGGGCGGTCAGCCTGGCGTTGCACGGTTCCTGTTTGCACTTGATCGATCAGTTTGTCGCCATCGAGTACATACAGTTTGAGCGACGACAGGTCGGGAGCGAACACCCGCAGTAATTGTTCATGCTTGCCGGGGGCCAGCCTGAAACGCAGCCATAACGCGCCATCGGGCTCGGCCGCCGTGAGGCGATCGAGTTCGATGGGGCTGAATTGATTGGTGTAGCGAGCAGAACGAATGTCGCTTAGCTGCAGGTCGCCCTGTTCGTCGAGCAATACTGCCCAGCCACTGCCTTGACCGGCCTGGGCCGGGAGCATGCAGAGCAAGGTCAGCAGAGTGACGGTGAGACTGATGGCAATCCTGAGCCTGCGCACGGCGAAATCCCTTCGTAGGTTGATGCCAGATTATAACTATGCGCGGTGCCGGAATAGTGGGGCAAGGACCAGCGGCCCTTGCCCGGCCGAATGAATGGCCTTACTCCTGGCTTTCGCCACGTTCACGGGCAATGGCACGGTAGCCAATGTCCTTGCGATAGAAACAGCCTTCCCAGTCAATTTTTGCCGCCAGTTTGTAAGCTTGCTGCTGAGCCTCATCGACGCTGGCGCCCATGGCCGTGGCGCAGAGCACCCGACCACCGGCCGTGACCACTTGACCGTCCTTGAGTGCAGTACCGGCGTGGAAGACTTTGCCTTCCAGTGCGGCGGCTGCATCCAGACCGTTGATGGCCACGCCTTTGGCGTAGTCACCCGGATAACCGCCAGCGGCCAACACGATGCCGACGCTCGGACGTGGATCCCATTGCGCTTCGACCTTGTCCAGCGCTTGCGCCAGAGCCGCTTCGACCAGCAACACCAGGCTCGACTGCAGACGCAGCATCACCGGTTGGGTCTCAGGATCGCCGAAACGGCAGTTGAATTCGATGACTTTTGGGTTACCAGCCTTGTCGATCATCAGGCCGGCGTACAGGAAGCCAGTGTAGACGTTGCCTTCCTCGGCCATGCCGCGAACGGTCGGCCAGATCACCAGGTCCATGACCCGCTGGTGCACTTGGGCAGTCACGACCGGGGCAGGGGAGTAAGCGCCCATGCCACCGGTGTTCGGGCCGGTGTCGCCGTCGCCGACACGCTTGTGGTCCTGGCTGGTGGCCATTGGCAGCACATTCTTGCCGTCGACCATGACGATGAAGCTGGCTTCTTCGCCGTCCAGGAATTCTTCGATCACTACGCGCGAACCCGCATCGCCAAACGCGTTGCCCGCGAGCATGTCGCGCACGGCGTCTTCGGCTTCGGCCAGGGTCATGGCAACGATCACACCTTTACCGGCGGCCAGGCCATCGGCCTTGATCACGATCGGCGCGCCTTTTTCACGCAGATAAGCCAGGGCTGGCTCGATCTCGGTGAAGTTCTGGTAATCGGCAGTCGGGATTTTGTGGCGAGCGAGGAAGTCCTTGGTGAAGGCTTTCGAACCTTCCAGCTGGGCCGCGCCAGCGGTCGGACCGAAGCAATCCAGGCCGCGGGAGCGGAACAGATCGACGACGCCAGCCACCAGGGGCACTTCCGGGCCGACGATGGTCAGGGAAACGTTTTTCTCGGCAAAGTCTGCCAGCTGTTCGAGAGCCAGCACGTCGATGGCGACGTTTTCGCATTTGGCTTCGATGGCGGTACCGGCGTTGCCAGGGGCCACGAACACTTTCTGCACACGCGGATCCTGAGCCACTTTCCAGGCCAGTGCGTGTTCACGGCCACCGCTGCCAATGATCAAAACATTCATTTCAAAAAACCTCGGATGACGCAAATTCTGTGGGCAGCGTTGGAGCTGCTTTTCTGTGGGAGCTGGCTTGCCAGCGATGCAGGCGACTCGGTTCATCAGTTAGACCGAGGGGATGCTATCGCTGGCAAGCCAGCTCCCACATTTGGATCGAGTTGAATCAGTGACGGAAGTGGCGCATGCCGGTGAAGACCATGGCAATGCCGGCTTCGTCGGCCGCAGCAATCACTTCAGCATCACGCATCGAACCGCCCGGTTGAATCACGGCAGTCACGCCCGCCTTGGCGGCGTTGTCCAGACCGTCGCGGAACGGGAAGAATGCGTCGGAAGCCATTACCGAACCGGCTACCTGCAGGCCAGCATGTTCCGCCTTGATCGCAGCGATACGCGCCGAGTTCACACGGCTCATCTGACCCGCGCCGACACCGATGGTCTGACGGTTCTTGGCGTAGACGATGGCGTTGGACTTCACGTACTTGGCGACTTTCCAGGCGAAGATCAGGTCATTGATTTCCTGTTCGGTCGGGGCGCGTTTGGTCACGACTTTCAGGTCGTCGGCACTGATCATGCCGATGTCGCGGCTCTGCACCAGCAGGCCACCGTTGACGCGTTTGTAATCCCAGGCAGCGGCGCGATCAGCCGACCATTCGCCGCAGGCCAGCAGGCGCACGTTGGCTTTGGCTGCAACGATGGCGCGGGCTTCTTCGCTGACGGACGGGGCAATGATCACCTCGACGAACTGACGCTCGACGATGGCTTTGGCCGTTTCGGCATCCAGTTCGCGGTTGAAGGCGATAATGCCGCCGAACGCCGATTCGGTGTCGGTGGCGTAAGCCAGTTCGTAGGCCTGGCGGATGCCGCCTTCGGCGTCCGGGCTCACGGCCACGCCGCACGGGTTGGCGTGCTTGACGATCACGCAGGCCGGCTTGACGAAGCTCTTCACGCATTCCAGCGCGGCGTCGGTGTCGGCCACGTTGTTGTACGACAGTTCTTTGCCTTGCAGCTGGGTCGCGGTGGCGATGCCGACTTCGGCAGGCTTGGCTTCCACGTAGAACGCCGCGCTCTGGTGCGGGTTTTCGCCGTAGCGCATTTCCTGAGCCTTGACGAACTGGCTGTTGAAGGTGCGCGGGAATTCGCTGCGACCTTCGGTGCTGAGGGTGTCAGCGGCCTGGTTCACGGTGCCCATGTAGTTGGCGATCATGCCGTCGTAGGCGGCGGTGTGTTCGAACGCCTTGAGCATCAGGTCGAAACGCTGAGCGTAGGTCAGGCCGCCGGCCTTGAGGCCTTCGAGGACGCTGGCGTAATCGCTGGCATTGACCACGATGGCCACGTCTTTGTGGTTCTTGGCCGCGGAACGGACCATGGTCGGGCCGCCAATGTCGATGTTCTCGATGGCGGTCGGCAGGTCGCAGCCTGGCTTGTTAATGGTGGCTTCGAACGGGTACAGGTTGACCGCGACCAGATCGATCGGCTTGATGCCGTGCTCGTTCATGATCGCGTCGTCGATACCGCGACGACCGAGGATTCCGCCGTGGATTTTCGGGTGCAGGGTTTTCACCCGACCGTCCATCATTTCTGCGAAACCGGTGTAATCCGCGACTTCCACTGCGGCAACACCGTTGTCACGCAGCAGCTTGAACGTCCCGCCGGTAGAGAGGATCTCGACGCCCAGGGCTTCAAGCTCTTTGGCGAATTCGAGGATCCCGGTCTTGTCGGAAACGCTGATCAAGGCGCGGCGGATCGGCAGGCGGGTAGTCTGGTCGGTCATTTCAATTTCCATCAAAAGCAAAGGAGTCAGCAAAAAAGGCGACCGTTTTTACGCGGGCGCCTTTCTGGTTTGATTGAATGCTTACAGCAAATCGTACTGCTTGAGTTTCTTGCGCAGCGTGCCCCGGTTGAGTCCGAGCAGCTCGCTGGCCTTCGTCTGGTTGCCCTTGACGTAGTTCATCACGCACTCGAGCAGGGGAGCCTCGACTTCGGAGAGCACCAGGTTGTACACATCCGTGACGGCAGCGCCCTCAAGGTGGGCGAAATAATTGTGCAGCGCCTTCTCGACACTCCCGCGAAGGGTCTGACCTTCTTCGCTGGGCGTATTGAGGTGCTGTTTCAAATTCACGTTGTCGCTCACGGGTGTTGTTCCACTCACTAAAGTCTCGGTCATCATCGTCATGCGGCCACCCCTTCTCCGTCCCCTGTCAGGCTCTTGTAACGTTCGGCGAAGAAGCCCTGAACGTTGGCGCATTGTGCTTCCGTATCTTCCAAACGATTGAAGTGGGCGCGAAACTCCCTGGCGCCCGGCAAGGTTGCGAGATACCAGCCCACATGCTTTCGAGCGATCCGGACACCCATGACATCGCCATAGAAGACGTGCAGGGCAGCCAGATGCTCTAGCAGAATGCGTTCCACCTCGATCAATTCCAGCGCCGGGAGTTTCTCGCCGGTACGCAGGAAATGGTCGATCTCGCGAAAAATCCATGGCCGCCCTTGGGCTGCCCGGCCTACCAACAAGCCATCGGCACCGGTCGCGTCCAACACGTACCGGGCTTTCTCTGGTGAATCGATATCGCCGTTGGCAAAGACCGGCATCGACACCGCCTGCTTGATCGCGGCAATGGTGTCGTACTCGGCTTCACCGGTGTAGAGGTCGGCACGGGTGCGGCCATGGACCGCCAACGCCGTAATGCCTGCCTGCTCGGCGATCTTCGCCACCGTCAAACCATTCTTGTTGTCCCGGTCCCAGCCGGTACGGATCTTCAGGGTCACCGGCACATCAACCGCAGCCACGACGGCCTGCAGGATCTCGGTGACCAATGCTTCATCCTTCAACAACGCAGAACCGGCAGCCTTGTTGCAGACCTTCTTCGCCGGGCAGCCCATGTTGATTTCAATAATCTGCGCACCCAGCTCGACGTTGGCCCGGGCCGCGTCCGCCAGCATCTGTGCATCACCACCGGCGATCTGGACCGAGCGTGGCTCGGGATCACCTTCGTGGATCATGCGCATCCGCGACTTGCGGGTGTTCCATAAACTCATGTCGCTGGTGACCATTTCCGAGACAACCAGCCCCGCACCCAATCGCTTGCACAGCTGACGAAAGGGTTGGTCGGTGACTCCCGCCATCGGGGCGAGAATCAAGCCGTTTTGCAATGTGTATGGACCGATGCGTACCGCCGACATAGGACTTCCCTGTTGTGGGGCCGGATCATTAGAGTTCGAAAAAGGGTTGGCATGATACCCGCTCTCGATGACTGGATAAAGGCTGAATTGAACAAAATCTGAACAGTTATTCTGTTATTGCCAGCAGTTTGGTACGGACGGTCCCAGTCAGAAATCTGCCGCCAGGCTTGTAGCGGTGAAGCGTTTCACTCGGGGGAGTGGAAGCTCAGGCTGTAGTTCACCGCTTTGGCGCCCGGGTCGAGAATATCCAGCGCGATGTGGATCGGCGTTTGCGGTGGCATTTCCGCCATGCCTTCGAGGTCGCCGTTGAGGTACTCGCCGGGTTTGAAGCGACGGCTGGCGATCAAGTGGCCATTGAGGTCGGCAAAGCGCAGCTCCAGCAGCGGGAAGGGCTGCGAGAACGGCGCGCGGTTGTAGATAATCGCATCGACCACCAGCGCGCCACTGAACTCCGGATGGCTGCGGACCACCAGGTTGCTGCTTTTGATTTTTGCAATGTCGACTTTGGATGGCACCGTGCAGCCGAGTTGCGGGCACAGTTGCTGGAACCAGGGGCGGTACTGGTCCTGGCGGGCCAATTCGTCGAAATGGTATGCAATGTATTGGCCGGCCAGCGCCGCAGCGCCGAGCAAGACCAGCAGCATCCAGAACAAGCGTCGGCCCCAGGGGGAGCGACGTTTTTGCCAGTCCAGTTGCAGTGGGTCATCGGTCAGGTCCTGCAATACCTCGGCGCGCACGCCCGGCTCGCTGCGCTCGCGACGTTTGCGCAGCGGTTCGATCGACGGCAGGTCGTCGTCGAGCGCCTCGGTTGCCGACAGGCGTTCATGGTTGAGCGGGGCGTCGAGAGGGTCGTGCAGGCGCAGATGAGGCACCTGGGGTTCATCATCGAGATCAACCGGTTCCAGCGAAAACGAAGGCTCGGTGCGTTCGTGGTTGTCCGGTTCGGGGGCTGTTTCCGGGTGTTCGGTCTCTACCGGTTGGGCGCGGTCGGCGGCCGATTCGCTGAAGAGGCTGTCGGACCACTGTTCTTCGTCGTGCTCGCTAGAGTCGCGCCGGGCGCTGAGGCCGTCTTCGCGGTGCCGGCCAAACTCCTTGGTCGGCTGGATCTCCCGCTGTTCGAGCCGGGCGAGTTCTTCGTCCAGGTCCAGGCTGTCCAGATCCAGTTCGGAGGCCGTCCACTGCTTTTGGCTGATCGCGCGTGGCGCTGGTGGCTCAACAATGGCCGGGGTTACCGGTTTGACGGCTTCCTTGTCGGCCCGTTGCTCAAGCAGCTGCTTGGCCGCGTTGAACACTTGCAAGCACGAGCCGCAACGAACCACTCCGCGTGCCACGCTCAACTGAGCATGGCTGACGCGGAAGCTGGTTTGGCAATGCGGGCACTGGGTGACGAAGCTGTCGGTCATGCGGCGATCCGGTTTATGCAGGCGTTCATTCTAGCGCCGACGGCCGGTGATGCGCACCCAGCCATCGCGATTGGCAATCGGGTCCAGATCGAAGTCTTGAGCGTAGGCGGCGGCAACGTCTTCGCCTTGTTCTGCAAGGATCCCGGACAGCGCCAGGCGACCACCCGGCTTGACCAGGCTGGACAGTTGCGGTGCCAGAGAAACCAGCGGGCCGGCGAGGATGTTGGCGACCAGTACGTCGGCCTTCACCTGTGGCAGGTCTTCAGGCAGGTACAGCGGGAACAGCGCTTCGTCGATGTTGTTGCGCCCGGCATTGTCGCGAGAGGCTTCCAGGGCCTGCACGTCGATGTCGGTGCCGACGGCTTCCTTGGCGCCTAGCAGCAAGGCGGCAATCGCCAGAATCCCCGAACCGCAGCCAAAGTCGAGCACGTTGCAGTCTTTCAGGTCCTGACCGTCGAGCCATTCCAGACACAGCGCGGTGGTGGGGTGGGTGCCGGTGCCGAACGCCAGGCCCGGGTCCAGCAGCAGATTCACGGCGTCAGGCTCGGGTGCGGCGTGCCAGCTCGGGACGATCCACAGGCGCTGACCGAAACGCATCGGCTGGAAGCCGTCCATCCAGCTGCGTTCCCAATCCTGGTCTTCGATCACTTCGCTGTGATGCTCGGGCAGCGGGCTGCCGGTCAGCAGCTCAAGGTGGGCCAATACGCTGGCGGCTTCGGTGCCGCCCTCGAACAGGGCCAGCAGGTGCGTGTGCGACCACAGCGGCGTGGTGTTGAGTTCTGGCTCGAAGATCGGCTGATCTTCGGCGTCCATGAAGGTCACCGACACGGCGCCCACTTCAAGGAAAGCGTCTTCGTAGGTTTCGGCTTGTTCTGGGCTGATGGCGAGACGGACTTGCAGCCAAGGCATGGCGGGCACCTTTGAAAAATATTGATTGCAGCCTAGCGGGCTGCGAGAAGCGCGCAAGTTTACGCGAGCGCGGAGGTTTTGTGGGAGTGGGGTGGCTCCAAACGCAGAAGCCATGTGCAGCGCGCCCCTGTAGCAGCTCATAAGAAATACCCAGAAACAACAAAGCCGCCCGAAGGCGGCTTTGTTGATCGGGTCGAAGCTTAGTGCTTCTCGCCTGCCAGCTTGTGCTCGAGGTAGTGAATGTTCACGCCCCCTTTGCAGAAGCCTTCATCACGGACCAGGTCGCGGTGCAGCGGGATGTTGGTCTTGATCCCGTCGACAACGATTTCGTCCAGCGCATTGCGCATGCGCGCCATGGCTTCGTCACGGGTTGCGCCGTAGGTGATCAGCTTGCCGATCAACGAATCGTAGTTCGGCGGAACGGCATAACCACTGTACAGGTGCGAATCGACGCGAACGCCGTTGCCGCCTGGTGCGTGGAAATGCTTGACCGTGCCTGGGCTCGGCATGAAGGTTTTCGGGTCTTCGGCGTTGATACGGCATTCCAGGGCGTGACCGCGGATCACCACGTCGTCCTGGGTGTACGACAGCTTGTTGCCAGCGGCGATGCTGAGCATCTCCTTGACGATGTCGATGCCGGTGACCATTTCCGAAACCGGGTGCTCTACCTGGACACGAGTGTTCATCTCGATGAAGTAGAAGTGGCCGTTCTCGTAAAGGAACTCGAAGGTACCGGCGCCGCGGTAGCCGATGTCGATGCACGCCTTGACGCAGCGAGCGAGGACTTCCTGGCGTGCTTTCTCGTCGATGCCCGGTGCCGGCGCTTCTTCGAGAACCTTCTGGTGACGACGTTGCAGCGAGCAGTCGCGGTCGCCCAGATGGATGGCGTGACCCTGGCCGTCGGAAAGTACCTGGACTTCCACGTGGCGTGGGTTGGTCAGGAATTTTTCCAGATAGACCATCGGGTTGCCGAACGCCGCGCCAGCTTCGGTGCGGGTCAGTTTTGCAAAGGAGATCAGGTCTTCTTCTTTATGCACAACGCGCATGCCGCGACCACCGCCGCCGCCAGCGGCCTTGATGATCACCGGATAACCGACTTCGCGACCGATGCGCAGAGCGGTTTCTTCGTCTTCAGGCAGCGGGCCGTCGGAACCCGGAACGGTTGGAACGCCCGCAGCGATCATGGCGTGCTTGGCCGATACCTTGTCGCCCATCAGGCGAATGGTGTCGGCTTTCGGGCCAATGAAGGCGAAGCCGGAGTTCTCGACCTGTTCAGCGAAATCAGCGTTTTCCGCAAGGAAACCGTAGCCTGGGTGAATGGCGGTAGCGCCGGTCACTTCAGCTGCGGCGATGATTGCCGGGATGTGCAGGTAAGAGTGCGCGGCCGAGGCCGGACCGATGCAGACGGATTCGTCTGCCAGGCCCAGGTGCATCAGCTCTTTGTCAGCCTTGGAGTAAACGGCGACAGTCTTGATGCCCATCTCTTTGCAGGCACGCAGGATCCGCAGGGCAATCTCACCGCGGTTGGCGATCAGAACTTTTTCCAACTTCGCAGTCATCAAAGTTTCTCCGCGGTTCAAACGATGGTGAACAGCGGTTGGTCGTACTCAACCGGCTGGCCGTCTTCGACGAGGATGGATTCGATCACACCGCTGGTTTCAGCTTCGATGTGGTTCATCATCTTCATGGCTTCGACGATGCACAGGGTGTCGCCTTTCTTCACGGTCTGGCCAACTTCAACGAACGAAGGCGAGGATGGCGAAGATTTGCGATAGAAAGTGCCGACCATCGGCGAACGGGCTACGGTGCCGTTCAGGACAGGTGCGGACGGTGCAGCAGGTGCAGCGGCGGCAGCCGGAGCAGCAGCAACAGGCGCAGGTGCCGGAGCGTGCTGCATTGGAGCAGGTGCGTAGTATTGCTGAGCCGGCGTCTTGCTATGACGGCTGATACGTACGGACTCTTCGCCTTCCTTGATCTCGAGCTCGTCGATGCCGGACTCTTCCAGCAGTTCGATCAGTTTCTTAACTTTACGGATATCCATGAATCATCAACTCCCAAGGGTCGGTCAGGGGCGTATAGCTTGTGGTTCAAGCTGTTCCAGGGCGGCCTCCAGGGCCAGTCGATAACCGCTGGCGCCAAGGCCGCAGATCACTCCCACCGCTACGTCGGAGAAGTAAGAGTGATGGCGGAAAGGTTCGCGTTTGTGCACGTTAGACAAATGCACTTCGATGAATGGGATGCTCACCGCCAGCAGCGCGTCACGTAATGCGACACTTGTGTGTGTAAAAGCTGCTGGATTGATCAGAATGAAGTCCACACCCTCGCCACGAGCGGCGTGAATGCGGTCGATCAATTCGTACTCGGCGTTGCTTTGCAGGTGCAGCAGATGATGGCCGGCTTCACGGGCGCGGCGTTCCAGGTCCTGGTTGATCTGCGCCAGTGTCGTAGCGCCATAGGTGCCCGGTTCACGGGTGCCGAGCAAGTTCAGGTTGGGGCCGTGCAGCACCAATAGGGTCGCCATCTGCTGTTCCTTGTTATCTGTGTGCAAGTGTCAGAACCCGGCGACTATGCCGCAAAGCCTTTGTGACTGTCCAGTTCTATGCAATAGCCAGCACGATAGCCGATGTTTGCGCGAAATATGTGACCGGCTGATTAAATCCGGTCATTTGCCTTCGCAACACGTTCGGCGAAGTCCTTGGCGTTGATCTCGCCGATCACTCGCACATCGGCACGCTCAACACCGTCCTTGCCGAAAAACATCAGGGCCGGAGGACCGAACAGTTTGTAACGGTCGAGCAGGGCGCGTTGTTCGGCATTGCTGGCGGTGATATCGAAACGAACCAGTCGATAGCCTTGCAGGCGTTCGATGACGTTGGCGTCGTTGAGCACTTCGTGTTCGATGACTTTGCAACTGATGCACCAGTCGGCGTACCAGTCGAGCAACAGCGGGGTGCCGGAGGATTGAGCATCGGCGAGCACGCGATCCAGTTCTGAGGGCGTGTTGATGGTTTGCCAGGTACCGGCGTTTTGCGCAGGCGCGTTACCTGCAATCGCACGCGATTGGCCGATGGGGTTGAATGGATCGGTCTGTCCGCTGAACGCCCCGAACCAGCAGGCCAATGCGTAAAACAGCAGGAACATCCCGAGCAACTGGCCAAGGCGTTTTCGAGGGGGTTTGTAGACGAACTCCAGCGCGCCCATGAACAAGCCGACACCACCGGCCAGCAAACCGATCAGCAGCAAGGTGATCTGGCCCGGCAGTACGCGGCTGAGCAGGCCGATCGCCAATCCCAGTAACAACACGCCAATCGCGTTTTTCACATAGACCAGCCATGGCCCGCTTTTCGGCAGCCAGGCCGCGCCACCGGTAGCCACCAGCAACAGCGGCGCGCCCATGCCGAGGCCAAGCATGAACAGCTTCAAACCGCCGCCCAATGCATCGCCACTGGCGCTGATGTACAGCAGCGCACCGGCCAGCGGCGCCGAAACGCAGGGCGAAACCAGCAGGCTCGACACCACGCCCAGCACCGCGGCGCCCCACAGCGAACCGCCTTCCGTGCGCCCGGCAATGCGATCCAGGCGACTGCTGATGGCGTGCGGCAGCTTGAGTTCGAATACGCCGAACATGGCCAGGGCAAATACCGCAAAAAACGTCGCGAACGGCACCAGCACCCAGGCCGATTGCAGGCGCGCCTGAAGATTGAGTTGTGCGCCGAACAGGCCCATCAGTGCACCCAGCAGGGCAAAGCAGGCGGCCATCGGCAGCACGTAGGCCAAAGACAGATTGAAACCGCGCAAACCACCGACCTGACCGCGCAACACCACACCGGAAAGAATGGGCAGCATCGGCAATACGCAAGGCGTGAACGTCAGACCCAGGCCGGCGAGGAAAAACAGCGCGAGTTCACGCCATCCCCAGTTTTGCGTCGGGGCCTGATCAGGAGCACCGATGCCATTAATGCTCAGGCGTTCGGTTTCCGGCGGATAGCACAGGCCTTTGTCGGCGCAACCCTGATAGGTTACGGCCAGCGTGAAGGCGCGCTGATCGGTGCGCGGCAGTTCCACCTCGATGATCCCGTGATACACCTCGACATCGCCGAAGTACTCGTCGTGCTTCTGTTCGCCCTTGGGCAGTTGGGCGACGCCCAGCGTTACCTCGGCCGGGTCAGCCCGAAACTGGAAACGATGGCGATAGAGGTAATAGCCTTCGGTGGCGACGAAACGCAGCTTGATCGATTGCGGCGTGCTGTCTACCAGGCTCAGTTGAAAGGCTTCGCGCACCGGCAGGAAGTCGGCGCTGTTGTTGATCGAGCCCAGGGTGGAGCTGGGTCGGGTGTCCAGCAACCCGGCGGCGGTGGCCGGCAGGGCGAGCACTAAAAGCAGCAGGCAGAGCAAACGGCGCATGACAATCTCGCGTATCGGAATTGGGGGCATGATAGCGGACGGCGCGCGGGTGTGCAGGGCGGGGCGTTCGGTGGTGGTTGTACCGACGCCATCGCGAGCAAGCTCGCTCCCACAGGGGGAACGCATATCCCTGAGGGAGCGAACTTGCTCGCGAAAGGGGTCTATCAGACGCGGAAAGCCTGAACGGCGGTACGCAGCCGCCCGCCCAGCACCAACAGATTCTCCCCTTGCTCACGCCCTTCACCAATGCGCAGCAAGTTATCCCCACCCAATTGATGGATGCGCTCACTGTGATCGCGAATCTCGCTGACCGCGCCACTCTGCTGGGCGGTGACATCGGCGATGCGCACAGCCGTGTCGGCAATGGTCTGGATCGCGCCGACGATTTTATCCAGCGCACCATCTGCCGCCTGCGCCTGACTGGCCGTGGCTTCGGCGTGTTCGACCTGCGCGCGCATGCCCTCTACCGACTGACGCGCGGCGGTTTGCAGGCCGGCAATCAGTGTCTGGATCTCTGCTGTCGCGCCTGCGGTGCGTTGCGCCAGTGAGCGAACCTCTTCCGCCACCACCGCAAACCCGCGCCCCATCTCGCCAGCGCGGGCCGCTTCGATGGCGGCGTTCAGGGCCAGCAGGTTGGTCTGGTCGGCAATCGAGCGGATTACTGTCAGCACGCCGCCGATGGTCGCCGACTCTTCCGCCAGGTGCTCGATCATCTGCGCGTTGCCCTGCACTTCACCCACCAGCGCATGCAGGCCGGTCAGGCTCAGGCCAATGACTTTCTGACCGTGTTCGACCGCCAGGCCGGCATGGCGACTGGCATCCGCGGCCTGGCTGGCATCGCCGGCGACTTGTTGAATGGTCGCCTCCAGTTCACCAAGGGAATCGCGGATCAGGGCGGTGTCGCCGGCTTGATGTTCGGCGCCGCTGTGCAGGTCGTTACTCAGGTCGGCCAGGGTTCGGCTGCTGCCGGCGACCTGCTCGGCGTTGAGACGAATGGTCCCGACCAGATCCACCAGGTAGGCGCGCAAGCGATTGAGCGACGCCTGTATGTCATGCAATTCGCGATTGGTATTGCCCAGCTCGATGTCGCGGCTGAAGTCGCCTTCGGCCCAGATGGACAGGGCTGGCGCCAGGTTGGTCAGGGTTCGGGCCAGGCGTCGTTGCAGGGTATCGATGAGCAGTGCGATCAGCAGGATCAGCCCGATCATCACACCCTGCATCAAGCGCACTTCGCCCTGAATCTGCCCGTGCTGCGCGCGGACCACCGGTTCGAGTCCGGCAATCGCTTGCTGCACGGCGGCGATTTTCAGGTGTGTGGCGGCACTGAGGTCGGTGCGTTTCTGGATCTGATCACGGGTGCGCGACAGCTCGGCCGGGTAGCGTGTGAGCAGGCTGTTGAGTTCACGCTTGAGGCCGACACCAGCGTCTTCCGCGGCGGCTTTCTCGTTGTTCTCCAACCCCATCATCGAGGCGAAATCATCGGTGCTGGACTCTGTCTTGGCGGCTACGCCGAGCAACGGCAAGCTGGCCAGCAGTTCCGCCTGAGCACGGATGCTGGCCACTTCACGCTCGACGTCGGCGGCCAGTTCGCTGCGGCCGCTGCTGACCAGTTTGTCCCGGGCCAGAGAGAGTTTGCCCAGATGTTGAGAAGCGGCGAGCAGCGGCGTCAGGTAAGCCGCGTTTGCGCTGGCGTACTGGTTGAGCTGGTCAAGACTGGCGCCGAGTTCGCGCTCGGCTTGCAGCAGCAATGCCTGCGGGTCGCCCGCGAGTTTGCCGGCGGCCAACAGGTCGGTTTTGCTGAACTCATCCAGCGTCGACAGGCTCGGGCGCAAGGTCTCGGCCAGTGCCGGTGGCAGCTCGGCCAGATCTTTTTGCAAGACATCAATCGCCTGGCTGGCGCTGCTCAGGCGCAGGGCATCGCCACTGGCGAGGTAGTCCTCGATATTGCGCGCGACTTCATTCTGAAATTGCTGGGACAGGCCCAGGTAACGCTCCATCAACAGATAGGGGCGCTCCAAGGCCTTTTGCGACCACCACAGCGTGGCGCCAAGGGCCACGCACACGGCGACTAAAAGGAGGGTGTTGAGATTGGTCAGCAGCTTCAGGCGCATAGCGGATCTACCAACGGCAGAATGGTAAGCGCCTGAATTTATTGCGTTTGTGTTACAGGGTTATGACCGAATCGGTGGATTCTGATGAAAAAGTGGCACTTTGCTGTGACGTTCGCGCCGCCTGAACACGATTTCGTCCGGCGTCCTTGGCGCTGTACAGCGCCTCGTCTGCCTGGCTGGCCATCATCAGGCTGTCGGAGTGCTCGCACAACTCCACCACGCCGGCACTGAACGTGCACCACAGGTCTTGAGGCTGCGCCGGATAGTGGATTTCGGCAAAGCGCTGACGAATTTCATCCAGCACGGCATAAGCCGATGCGAGGTCGGTGTCAGGCATGACGATTGCGAATTCTTCACCGCCATAGCGGCCGATGAAGTCGGTCTTGCGCAGGCGTTGCTTCAGGAACAGCGCCAGGCTCTTGATCACCCGGTCGCCCATAGGATGCCCGTGGCTATCGTTGACCCGTTTGAAGTGGTCGATGTCGAGCATCGCAAAGCTCAGCGGCTTGTTCTCACGGCGGGAGCGGAAGCTGCAGTCTTCAAGCAATTGCAAAATGTGCGTGTGGTTGTACAAGCCGGTCAGGCTGTCGCGGACCATCCGGGCTTTCAGATTGCGTGCCCGCGCCGCGCGGTTGCGCACGGTGGTGATCAGGTGGCGCGGCTTGATCGGTTTGGTCAGGAAGTCGTCGCCGCCTTCGCTCATCGCGTCGAGCTGCTTGTCCAGATCGTCTTCGGCCGACAGGTAAATGATCGGGACGCTGACGTAACGGTCGTTGTGACGGATCACCTTGGCCAGTTCCGTACCGGTGCAGGTCGGCATGTACATGTCGAGGATGATCAGGTCAGGCTGAAAGTCCGAGAGTTCGGCCATGGCCTGAATCGGATCGATCAACGTGCGCGTGACGATCCCGGCACTATTGAGCAGGCGCTCGGTGTGCAGGGCCTGGGCGCGGGAGTCGTCAATGATCAGCACTTTATAAGGTTCGTACTGGGCGACGCAGGTCAGGACTTCGATTTTCTCCAGCAGGCTCGAAGCCTCCAGGGTGCCGGTGAGAAACTCCTGGCCGCCGGCGCGCACGGCGGCCAGGCGGGTTGGGGTGTCGGTTTCGTGCAGGCTGAAGAACAACAGCGGCAGGCGATGATCGAGACCTTCCTGGGCTTCGGCGGCCAGTTTCAGGCCGATACCGGGGCCACTGAAGTCCACGTCCATGACGATTGCAGCGGGCAAACGCTCGACCATCGAGGCGCGGAACGCGGCAACGCTGTCGAGGGATTGGGCGCTGAGCCCGAAAAATTCCAGTTGCTTGGCCAGGCGCTCAGCGCGGTCGTGATCCTGCAGCATCACGTAGATCGGCTTGCGCAACGGCGGCAGGAAGGTTTGTTCGTACTGATCGCCATGCCGCAGGCCGGTACGCGACAGGCGCTGCATCAAGCGATTGAGGTCGGTGATCAGCCCGCTGCTCAGGCGTCCGCGATTGGCGTCGACAGCCTCCAGCGACTGGCCGATGTGGCGCGCCAGTTGAGTGTGTTCCGGTTGTTCGAAGCGCTCGGCAAACCGCAACAGGCGCAGGTTCGCCTCGCTCAGTTCCGATAAGTCGGTGATGGACCACTCACTGCGTTGCAGGCGCTGCCAGATCTCAAGAATTTGACGTGCCTGATGAATTACCCGCTGGGCAAAGTGGTGCTTGAGGCGCTCACGGCTGGGGTCTTCTGGCTCGGTCATATCCTGACTACTAGTTAGGGTAAAAGCTGAGATCGACTGGTGGCTCTATGCTAGCACCTCTTTGCAATTGCACGAGTGTCGTACGTCAATAATCTGTAATGCGGCGTCATTCAGTTTGTGACCGGCTGGTCGGATAGGCTCAAGGCGTGTGCTTCCTTTATAGTGGCGCCTCGACGATGCAATCCTGGCTCACAGCAGCGCGCCGATTAATACGCGGCAAAACGAGGCACGATGGCGTAGGGTTGTGGTCGAACCGATGAACTCAAGTGATTGAAAGGATATCGCCATGCTGGACTGGAAGAACCGCGCGGGCAGTGCCCCTGAACGTGCCGCTGAACCGAAGTCGGCCACCCGCAGTTATATCGGCGGCCTGCTGTTCAGCCGGGCGCTGGCCACCTTGATCGGCCTTTACCTGCTGGTGGCGATTGCCCTGGGTTGGTATTGGAGCGAGGAGCCCGCGCTGTTCCCGGTCCAGCAAAATGCCCAGATCGCTGCCGAGAAAGAAGGCAAGCAGATGGTCGTCGGCTACACCACCGTGGAAACCCTCAAGACCGTCGCCGGTACGTTGCTGACCAAACCGGGTGGCTACATTTCCAACGACCGTTTCCCGCCGGGCCTGTGGATGGACAACATGCCAAGCTGGGAATATGGCGTGCTGGTCCAGGTTCGCGACCTGAGCCGTGCACTGCGTAAAGACTTCGCCCGCTCCCAGTCGCAATCGGCCGAAGACGCCGACCTGGCCAAGGCCGAACCGCGTTTCAACTTCGACAACAAGAGCTGGGTGCTGCCTTCCAGTGAGTCCGAGTATCAGGAAGGCATCAATTCCCTGAGCCGCTATCAGGCGCGGTTGTCCGATCCTAACCAGAAAAGCGCCCTGTTCTATGCCCGCGCCGACAACCTGAACAACTGGCTCGGTGACGTCGGCACCCGCCTGGGTTCGCTGTCGCAACGCCTGTCGGCCAGCGTCGGTCGGGTCAAACTCAACACTTCGCTGAAAACCGAAGTCCTGACGCCAGGGCAAGTGCCACAGGTGGACGAAGAAATCGTCGAGACGCCGTGGATGCAGATCGACAATGTGTTCTACGAGGCTCGCGGTCAGGCCTGGGCACTGTCTCACCTGCTGCGCGCCATCGAAGTCGACTTCGCCGACGTATTGGCCAAGAAAAACGCCACGGTCAGCGTGCGCCAGATCATCCGTGAGCTGGAAGCATCGCAGGAGCCGGTCTGGAGCCCGATGATCCTCAACGGCAGCGGCTTCGGTGTACTGGCTAACCACTCGCTGGTTATGGCCAACTACATTTCCCGGGCCAACGCTGCAGTGATCGATCTGCGTCAATTGCTCAATCAAGGCTGAGTCATGGTTGATAACGCCAAAGAGGCCGCCCATCGCGCGGCCTCGGATGCCGAACAGATCGCCTGGGTCGACGAGCAGGACAACCTGCTTGGTGCCCTGGTCCGTTCCGATTTGCGCGAGCGTGGGCTGATCGGGCGCGGCACCTACATCATGCTGTTCAATTCGGCCGGTGATCTCTGTGTGCACCGTCGAACCTTGAGCAAAGCCATTTATCCGGGGTACTGGGATGTGGCGGCAGGGGGCATGGTGCTCGCCAGCGAAACCTACGCCGAGTCAGCTGCCCGCGAGCTGGAAGAAGAGCTGGGCGTGAGCGGTGTGGAACTGACCGCCCACGATCACTTCTTCTTTGAAGACACCGGCAACCGGCTCTGGTGTTCGGCGTTTTCGGCGGTCTGGGACGGGCCGTTGATTCTGCAGCCCGAAGAGGTGCTTGAAGCGTGCTTTATGCCCATCGATCAGGTCATGGTGGAAATCCAGCAAAAGCCTTATTGCCCGGACTCTCTGGCGGCGTTGAAGCGCTATCTGCGCGCGCAACGGGATGGCGTCGCAAAAGAGCTGTAAATTGGCGCCGATTGGCTCTTAGCAAGTCGGCTTTTTGCCGTTACACTGCGCGACCTTTTCAAGCTGAACCCGCACGTCTGGTTCAGTAGCGCTGCCCCTGCCTGAGTGGGGCTTCGCGGTCGATGGCTCCTGCCCAGGTTGCCGCGACCAGTCTTTGTCCTCCCAAGAGGATTGCCGGTGGCCAAAAAAGCCGCATCCTTCGCCGCCCTTGGTGGCCTGGTATTTTCCACCGACGCAGGTCGTCATTGCCCGGATTGCAGTAAACCGGTGGACGCCTGTATCTGCAAACAGACCGTTATCCCGGCCGGCGACGGCATCGCTCGCGTGCGTCGCGAAAGCAAGGGCCGTGGCGGCAAGACGGTGACCACCATCACCGGCGTGCCGTTGGCCGAAGACGCGCTCAAGGAACTGGCCACCACGTTGAAAAAACGTTGTGGCACAGGCGGAGCGTTGAAAGACGGGATCATTGAAATCCAGGGCGATCATGTCGAGCTACTCTTGGGCGAGCTGATCAAACTCGGTTTCAAAGCGAAGAAGTCCGGCGGCTAGCAGCCTCTGTGAAAACCACCCTCGGCTTGATCCAGTCCTGAAAACGGGTCTGGCGTCGTCTACATGGTTTTCACAGAGCCTGTTCTGACTGGTTTCTAAACTCAAACCTGAATGTGAGGTCTATCGCCCTTGCATGCAGGCTAATCGTCATTTTCATTCTTTAGACTGCGCCGGCCTGAACCCAGGCGACGCTCTATGACTTCTTTATAGGGGACTTCAATGTCCGTACGACGCACACGCAAAGACGATGGCAGCCAATGGACAGTTGCGGACAGCCGCAGTGTTTACGGGATTCGCCATTGGGGGGCCGGGTATTTCGCGATCAATGACGCCGGTCGCGTCGAAGTTCGTCCGAACGGTCCGACCAGTTCGCCTATTGATCTGTTCGAGCAAGTCGACCAACTGCGCAAAAGCGGTTTGTCCTTGCCATTGCTGGTGCGTTTCCCGGATATCCTGCAAGACCGCGTGCGTCAGCTGACCGGCGCCTTCGATGCGAACATCGAGCGTCTGGAATACCAGAGCAAGTACACCGCGCTGTACCCGATCAAGGTGAACCAGCAAGAAGCGGTGATTGAAAACATCATTGCGACCCAGGACGTCTCCATTGGTCTGGAAGCCGGCTCCAAGCCAGAGTTGCTAGCGGTATTGGCGCTGGCGCCGAAGGGCGGCACCATCGTTTGCAACGGTTACAAGGACCGCGAGTTCATTCGTCTGGCGCTGATGGGCCAGAAGCTGGGTCACAACGTCTTTATCGTGATCGAGAAAGAATCCGAAGTCGGCCTGGTGATCGAAGAAGCGGCCTCGCTGAAGGTCAAGCCTCAGGTCGGCCTGCGCGTACGTCTGTCGTCCCTGGCCTCGTCCAAATGGGCGGACACCGGCGGCGAGAAATCCAAATTCGGTCTGTCGGCGGCACAATTGCTGTCGGTGGTTGAGCGTTTCCGCGCCGCGGGCCTGGATCAGGGCATTCGCCTGCTGCACTTCCACATGGGCTCGCAGATCGCCAACCTGGCGGACTACCAGCACGGTTTCAAGGAAGCGATTCGTTACTACGGCGAACTGCGCAACCTCGGCCTGCCAGTGGATCACATCGACGTGGGCGGCGGTCTGGGCGTTGATTACGACGGTACGCATTCGCGTAACGCCAGTTCGATCAACTACGACATGGACGATTACGCCGGTGTCGTGGTCGGGATGCTCAAGGAATTCTGCGACGCGCAGAACCTGCCGCACCCGAACATCTTCTCTGAAAGCGGGCGCTCCCTGACCGCTCACCACGCCATGCTGGTGGTGCAGGTCACCGACGTCGAGAAACACAACGACGACGTGCCGCAGATCGACAACAAGGAAGAACTGCCGGAAACCGTGCAATGGCTGGTTGACCTGCTGGGCCCGACCGACATCGAGATGGTCACCGAAACCTACTGGCGCGCGACGCACTACATGAGCGACGTGGCCACCCAGTACGCCGACGGCAAGCTGACCCTGGCGCAAAAAGCCCTGGCCGAGCAATGCTACTTTGCCGTGTGCCGTCGCCTGCACAACTCGTTGAAAGCCCGTCAGCGTTCGCACCGCCAGGTGCTCGACGAACTCAACGACAAGCTGGCCGACAAGTACATCTGCAACTTCTCGGTGTTCCAGAGCCTGCCGGACACCTGGGCCATCGGCCAGGTCCTGCCGATCCTGCCTCTGCACCGTCTCGACGAGGAGCCGCTGCGCCGCGCCGTGCTGCAAGACCTGACCTGCGACTCCGACGGCAAGATCAAGCAGTACGTCGACGAGCAGAGCATCGAAACCAGCCTGCCGGTACACGCACTGAACGAAGGTGAAGACTACCTGCTGGGGATCTTCCTGGTCGGCGCTTACCAGGAAATCCTCGGCGACATGCACAACCTGTTCGGTGACACCGACTCGGTGAACATCTACCAGAACGCCGACGGCAGCGTGTACCACGCCGGTATCGAAACCCACGACACCATCGAAGACATGCTGCGTTACGTGCACTTGTCGCCGGAAGAGTTGATGACCCACTACCGCGACAAGTGCGCCAGTGCACGCATCACCGCGGCCGAGCGCACCCAGTTCCTCGACGCTCTGCGCCTGGGCCTGACCCGTTCGTCTTACCTGTCTTCGTAAGGTAGGGCACCGCTCCCATCAGGTTGTCTGAAAATGTTCCGCACGCTGCGGAAATTTCAGATGACCTGGTGCGACGCGTCTTTGATTTCCCGCGAAATGACTCACATCCTCGTCTATCCCTGCGATGTGGTCTTCTTTTCGCGTAGGTCATTTCCTAAGTTGTAGTTCAGCTCTCTACTCGGCCAACTCTCTCAGAGAGAATCCCCAGCCGCCCCTCCTGTAGAGAATCGCCGATGTTCGATCCAGCCAACGAGCCGTCATTTCGTCTGGATGTAGAGGGTCTGCCTGATCCCTTTGCGGTCTTGGCCTTTAGCGGCAGTGACGCGATCAGCGAACCTTTTGAGTTCAACATGGAGCTGCTGATTGACGATCCGGCACTGGACCTGGCAAGCCTGTTGTACCGGCCGGCCTTTTTGCATGTCGGTCCACCGGGAAACGGTTTTCACGGACAGTTGCATGAACTGGTCCAGGCCGGACAGAGCGCCACACCCAGGCGCTGTCGTGTACGCCTGAAGCCGAAACTGGCCTGCCTGGCCCAGCGATTCAGCCAGCGTATTTTCAGCAACCGTTCGGTCCCGGAGATCCTCGCCCAGGTACTCAAGGAACATGGCATTGCCGGCAAGGATCGGCGTTTCGAGTTGACCGGCGATTACCCGCCTCGGGATTTCTGCACGCAGTATCAGGAATCGGACCTGCAGTTTTTCCAGCGGCTATGCGCGCAGGAACGCCTGCATTACCACTTCGAGCACCGCAGGCGTGGTCATTGTCTGGTCTTGGGTGACGGGCATGTTCAGGACGGCACAGAGTTGCCTCCGATGAATTTGTCCACTGGCCCCCGAATGCACAGCCTGCAACGGGCTTGGGTGGTCGAAGTCGATGAGCCTCAACCCGATGTAGCCAGACCTGTCGCGGTGCAATTTGACTGGCTCTATCAGGGCGAAGGCGCGGCCCCCAGCCACTGTTGGTTGTCGATAGCGCCTGAATTGAGCGGCGCCCACACCCTGCCAATGAGAGAAGGTCTTGAGGTGCTGGTGAGCTTTATCGAAGGCGATCCCGATCAACCGCTCATCACCGGATTTCTTTGCGGCCCCCCAGTCGCCCAGGCGCCAGGCTTGGCCGATGCGCAGCCCGCTGTGGTGGCGGATAACAATGTGTCGGTTGATGGATTGTTGCGCCTGTTACAGTCCAGCGAACCGTTGGTGTTGCTGTGTCTGCTACCCGGCGGGGGCAGTTTCGTACATTGCACACAAGTCCTTTGCGCGTGCCGGGCAGCGACACAGCTTGGCCAGAGCGGTGCACCATGATTGCCGCCCAGGCTCCCGATCCAACTTCACAATGGCTCTTGCTCGATGTGCCGGGCGTACCCGGGGCCGGAGCAACGCTGCGGCAACCCTTTGCCCACGTCCGCCAGTACGGGCTGTTTGACGACACCGAATGGCAGTCGTTACGGGATCACGGGCCCGTGCTGGTCGACCTCAAGGGATGCCCGGCGCTGGCCGAGCGTTGTCTGCGCGAACCCCACCTCTGGAGCGGGTTGTGGCTGGTCAGTCAGGCGCCTGCGTCACAGTTGCTCGAGCATTTACGCCGCATGCTCACCGTCACTGTTGGCCTGCACCACCGCGCCTTGCTGAGTTTCTACAACTCCCACACGGCCAGTTACTTTTTCGATGCCTGCGATGCCCCGGAACTGAGTCGCTGGCTCGGTCCGATCCGGCAGATACGCTGGTTCGGTGGAACCTGGGCTGATCGGGCCATCGGTTGTCAGGGCTGGCAGCAGTTGTTCAATCCAGGGCTTGTCGTCAAACCGCTAGGGATTGAGGAAGATCTCAGTGCGCGTCAGCGCGACGCTTTGCAAACCTGCCTGCTGGAGCAGCATGCCTGGCGCTGGAGCCAATCCACCGGTCGCGATTACACCCGTCTATGGTCCCATCTGAGGGAAGGGCTGGCGCTGGGCTTCAGCGAGCGACCGGTGCTCGACGGCTGGTTGTGGCTACGTTTGCAGCACCCCGGCGCAAAGCCTGAACTGCCTTTGTCGGGCGCCACCCAGCAGGCGCGTCTCGATAGCCTGCGCACCCTGTGGCAGAACGCTCAACCCAGAGAGGGCCCTGACCCCATCATCCAGTGAACCAGCCGTCGTTCTTGCGCAAGTACCAGGCAAACGCACCGAGGGTCAGGCTGCGCAACACCATGAACAGCAGAAAGGTGATCCACAGTCCATGGTTGCCCAAGCCTTGCAGCGCCCAGGCGAAAGGCAGCAGCAGAACCACGGTCAACAGCATGCCGTTGCGCATTTCCCGGGCGCGAGTGGCACCGATGAACAGCCCGTCGAGCAGGTAACTCCATACCGCAATCAGCGGCAGCGCGGCGAGGTAGGGCAGGTAGATGAAGGCGGTGTCGCGCACGCTCTGGATGTTCGTCTGCATCTCGATAAACACATGCCCGGCGAACGCAAACAGCACGGCAAAGCCCAGGCTCGCCAGCAATGACCAGCCGCAGGCGACCACCAGAGAACGCCGCAGCGCCCCTCGATCACGGGCGCCGATGGCGTGCCCGCACAGGGCTTCCACGGCATGCGCCAAACCGTCCAGTGCGTGGGCCGTCAGCAGTAAGCCGTTCAGCAGCAGTGCGTTGGCGGCAACGGTGGCATCGCCAAGTCGCGCGCCTTGCACGGTGATCAGGAAAAACACCGATTGCAGCGCCAGGCTGCGGATGAAGATGTCGCGATTGACCGCCAGCAATGGCCGCCAACTCTGCCACAGGGCCAACGCGGCCCAGACGATATGACCGGGGTAGGCGCGCAAGGCTTTGCGCGTCATCAGCAAACCGATCAGTGCGCCGGTCCATTCGGCAATCACCGAGGCGCGGGCGGCACCGACCACGCCCCATTCCAGCCCAAGGACGAACCACAGGTTCAGCGCGATGTTCACCAGGTTGGTGCTCAGCAGAATCGCCAGCGGCGCCCGGGCGTTCTGGGTGCCGAGGAACCAGCCGACCAATGCATAACTGGCCAGCGCTGCCGGCAGTCCGAACAGCCGCGTGTGGAAAAACTCGCGGGTCAGTTGATCCAGCTCTGCCGAGGGTTGCATGAAGTGCAGCGCGACGCCGCTCAAGGGAACACCCGCGGCCCCCAGGACAATCGCCAGCCCCATCGCCAATAACAAGCCTTGCAGCAAAATCTGCCGCAACGCTGCGCCATCCCCGCGGCCGGCAGCCTGCGCCGCGAAACCGGTGGAGCCCATGCGCAGAAAACCCATGGCCCAGGCCAGGAAGGTATACAAACTGGCCCCGACGGCGACGGCCCCCAACTGATGGGCGTGGGGCAGGTGGCCGATGACCGTACTGTCGACCAGCGCCACCAGCGGTACGGAAATGTTCGACAGAATCATCGGCGCAGCCAGCGCCCAGACCCGGCGATGGGTCGGGCGGTCACGCCAGTCGGCAATCAGGTTGGACATGCAGGCTCCTTGGCGAAGCCGGCATTGTAGCGATAGTTGGAAGTGATCGTTCCCACGCTCTGCGTGGGAATGATCAATCGCGAGCAGGCTCGCTCCTACAGAGATTTTTGGGTGTCAGTGGATGATCCAGCTCAGCAGCCACAGCCCCAACAGCAACCAGATAATCCCCATGATGACCGACGCATTCATGAACGCCCGAATCGCCGACCACAACAGCATCAACCCCAGGATCAGCGCAATGATGTTGATGATCGAAGTGTCCATCCCCAGTGTCCGGGACAACCCATCGACAAAGTTGCTGCCGGCGTGGCTCAACAGGTTGAACAAGCCACTGAGGGCGTCAACGATAAAGCGGATGACCGAACCGAGCGCCTGGCCGAGCCATTCGAAAAAACCTTCTACCTGCATGTCGTTAACGTCCTGATGTAAGTGGTTGAGCCTTGGGCCATTGATCGCAGTGGCGAGTTCCCCACAAGCATAGAGGGTTGCACTGCACCTGTGGGAAAAGCGCCCTTGCCATCCCCGGCCATCCCCCCGAAGCTATACGCCTTCAGGAGAGCCCGATGAACCTTGTTGAACTGACCGAACGCCTGCATGCCATCCGTGACCGCAACGACTGGCGGCAATTCCACAGCCCGAAAAACCTGGCCATGGCCGCCAGCGTGGAAATGTCCGAGCTGGTGGAGATTTTCCAGTGGCTGACCGAAGACCAGTCGCGTCAATTGCCGGCCGACAAGCTCGCCCATGCCGGGCAGGAAGTCGGCGACATCGTGCTCTATTTATTGCTGCTGTGCAGCGAGTTGGGGCTGGACATGAATGAAGTCGTGCTCAGCAAACTCGCGGACAGCGAAAAGAGGTTCAGCTGATGAGTGATCGTCATTTCGATCAACTGGCGACACGCTTCGCCGAAAAAATCTACGGCGGGGCCAAAGGCGCAATCCGCCTGGCGGTGCTTCAGGCCGACCTGGCCGAAACCCTGCCGGACCGGCCGCTGCGTGTGCTCGACATCGGCGCCGGCCTGGGCCACATGTCGTTGTGGCTGGCCCAGCGTGGTCACGACGTCACGCTGGCCGAGCCCGCCGAACCGATGCTCGAAGGCGCCCGCCAACGTTTCGCCGAGGCGGGGCAGAGCGCGACTTTCATCCAGGCACCGTGGCAGGAACTGCTCGGTCAGCTCACCGAACCCTACGACCTGGTCCTGTGCCATGCCGTGCTGGAATGGCTGGCCGAACCTCACGCGATTTTGCCGGTATTGCATCAATTGACGAAAAAAGACGGCTGGTTGTCCCTGGCCTTCTACAACCGCGATGCGTTGATTTACCGCAACCTGCTCAAGGGCCACTTTCGCAAGATGCGCAAGAACGACATGGCGGGCGAAAAGCAGAGCCTGACCCCGCAACAACCGCTCGACCCGCGGGAATTGGCGGCGCAACTTGAGGGCTTGTGGCAGGTCGAAACCCAGAGTGGCGTGCGGGTTTTTCACGACTATATGCCCGTGGAATTCCAGGCCCGTGCCGAGCTGGTGGACCTGCTCGAAATGGAACTGGCCCACCGTCGTCACCCGAGCTTTGCCGGGCTCGGGCGCTACTTGCACTGGATCTGTCGGCCGGTCTGATCGGAGCTCGAAATGAAAAGTCGTTCAGGGTTACTGGTGATCTGTCTCGGGCTGGCGGCCTGTCAGGGCGGCAACCCGTATGTGGCGTCGTCGAACCCGATCCCGCCAGCGCCGCCGGGCGCTGCCAAGGTGTTCGATCGCAGCGCCTACCCGGCGCCGCCTCATGACTATGGGCGTTATCGCAGCTGGGCGTGGCTCGACGGCCATCTGCCGCCGGGCACCACCTGGGCCGACCCGGCGCAGGTGGCCGAAGTGGTCAGCAACGCCCTCGATCAGCGCGGCTTGCGTCCGCTGCACGATAACCGTCCGGCCGACCTGTTTGTCAGCGCCAACCTGCACATCGAAACCCGCTTGCGTCAGGAGCGCGACGACTACGGTTACTACGGCGCTGGTTATGGCGGTTACAACCACTATGGCAACGGTTACGGCATGTACGGCAGCGTGCCGATCGTGCGCACGTATCAGGAGCAAGTCCTGGTGGTGCAGGTGGATCTGTACGACGCCGGCACCGGTCAGCCGGTGTGGAGCGGCAGCGCCGAAACCGGCCAAAGCGGCAGCCAGAGCGAACAAGCCGATGCCCTGCGAAAGGCTGTAGAAAAGGCAATGTCGGCGTATCCTCCGAGTTAGCTTCTGTCGATAAGAAGCATTGCGCAGGTGACGCCTCAACCGGAGAAAGATCATGTTCCGACGTCTCGCTGTACTGGTTGTGGCCGCGCTGCTCAGTGCCTGCGCCGCCAACCAGGTCAATCATGACTTTGACGCCAGCCGCGATTTTGCCGCCTACCGCAGCTGGAGCTGGAAAGAACCGGCCCTGCAATACCGCCCGGATGATCCGCGGATCAAGAGTGACCTGACCGAACAACGCATCCGTGAATCGGTGACCGATCAGCTTGATCAGCGCGGCTTGCGCCCGGCCGCCACCGGCACCCGGGGCGATTTGAACGTACAAACCTATCTGATCGTCGAAGAGCGCCAGCAACAAGTCACCACCAGCTATGGCGGCGGTTATGGCAACCCCTGGAACGGTTACTGGGGTGCGCCGATGTACAACGAAACCCGCAACGTCAGCTACAAAGTGGCGACCATCCAGATCGACCTGCTCGACGGCAAGGACGGCAAACTGGTGTGGCGCGGCAGCGACGAGCAACTGCTCAGCGGCTCACCGAACCCGTCGGATCGCAGCACTGCGATCCACGAAACCGTGGCGCGCATCCTGGCCAACTATCCACCCAAATTAGCCCACTAATCCCCTTGTAGGAGTGAGCCTGCTCGCGATAGCGGTGTAACAGTCAAAATTGATGTCGACTGACACTCTGCTATCGCGAGCAGGCTCACTCCTACAGGGGTTTTTGTTGTCTGGGCTGGCGAGTTGCCAGCATTCTGGCCAACCCTTGTCTACACTGCTCTTCACGATCGCAGAAAGCCCCGGCAGTGCACCGGCAAAGGAGTGCGCGATGTCTCCCCGCTTGCAGTTTCGTGGACCGGCCCGGCAACGGGGGGCGATTGGCTTGATGGCGGCGCTGACCATGGCGGCGGCGCTATTGTGCCTGGTGGTTGTGGTCGACACCGGCCGGCTCTACCTGGAAAAACGCAACCTGCAACGGGTCGCCGACATGGCTGCGCTGGAAGCCGCCACACGGGGCGGTGACTGCCTGGTCGGCGCCTCCGCCGTCACCTACGCCACCGCCAGCGCCCAACGCAATGGTTTCGCCCTCCCCAGCGCTGGCCGCGCCTTGGCCGTTGCCTGCGGCGCGGTGACCGTGAACGCCGGCAACCTTCGGGTATTCGCGGCGGACCCGAGCAAAAGCGAAGCGATCCGGGTCATCGCCAGCCATGTGGTGCCGCAGAGTCTGGTCGGCGGTCTCGGAGCGATGTTCGGCGGCTCCCCTGCCAACTCGACCATTAACCTGAGCGCCACGGCCGTTGCGGGTGTCGCGGGGCCGCCGGTGGCCCAACTGAGTATTCAAAGCACGCTGGCAGACGTTAATTTGTTGAACGGTATGTTGTCTGGCTTGAGCGGTGCGCCGATCAACTTGACCGTCGCCAGCTGGAACGGTTTGGTGGCTGCCAATATCAACCTGCTCAAATACATGGATCAGCTTGCCGTTGACCTGCAGGTCACCGCCGGCGACTACACCCAATTGCTCGGCGCAGACGCCACGGTGGGCCAGCTGCTGCGAGCTGCCGCGACCGTGGCCCAGGCCAATGGCGCGACGGCGGACGTTCAGACCGGTTTGAATGCGCTGGCCAACACCGTCGTCAATCCGCTCAAAGTGCATTTGGGTGACATCTTGCAGTTGCAGACGGGCAGCACCGCGTCCGGCCTGAACGCTAACGTGAATGCCTTTCAACTGGTCCAGGCGTTTATCGAACTGGGCAACAGCAAGAGTGCGCTGACGGGCACGCTTCCGGTGAATCTGTTGGGGTTGGGCATCGGGGCCACGGCAAACATCAAGGTGATCGAGCCGCCACAGTTGTCGGTAGTGGGTAACCCGGCCTTGGCAAAACTGGCGCCGTTGGGCGCCAATCGAATCTATGTGCGCACCGCGCAGGTCCGGGTGTTGGTGAGCCTGGATTTGTCGCTGGTCACTAACCTGACCGGTTTGGTGACGAGCACTTTGTCTGTGGTCACCGGGTTACTGGGACTCGATTTGTATGTATTGCCCAATCCCAATCTGGACGTGAGTCTTGAGGCGGGCGGGGGCAGCAGTTACGTCACCGACTACACCTGCGCCAGCGAATCCAATAAAAGCCTGACCGCTTTCACCACCACCACCGTGGCTGAATTGCGGGTCGGGCGGGTCAACTCCAATTGGGCCTCCTCGATTGCGCCTCTGAGCGTCACGCCCTTCACCTTGCTCGATATCCGGCATGCCGGCGTGCCCTTTTCCGGTGGTGGCGCTGAACTCAGGATCGACAGCCCCGTCGTGCCGACCAGCGCATCAACCACGTTCATCAACCCGCCGAAAGTCGGGTTGGCCCCCTCCAGTCCGCCTTATACCTTGACCGCCACCAATGCGATCTCCGGCTTGTCGCAGGCGATCAATCCCTTGCCATTGATTGTTCACACCCCGTCATTCAGTCCCGGCTTCCTGCTGCAGGCGGTTTTCGATTTGCTGAACTCGCTGTTGACCAGCGTGCTGTCGCTGTTGACGACAACGCTGAACTCGATCCTCAGCCCGCTGCTCGACAACCTGCTCAACACCGTCCTGAAAACCCTTGGCATCGAAGTCGGGAAAATTCAGGTCGGCGCCAACCTCAGCTGTCACTCCGGTCGAGCATCACTGCTGCTCTGATCATCCAACGCAACCGGCAGCTCGATGCAAAACCGTGCGCCCTCCACTGAGTTGCGAACGCTCAGGCGTCCGCCCATGTTCTCGACGATGCCGTAGCTCACCGACAACCCCAACCCCGTGCCGATGCCGACCGGTTTGGTGGTGAAAAACGGTTCGAAAATCTTCTCCATCAACCGCGGGTCAATGCCGCCGCCATTGTCCTCGACCCACAGCCGCACCGACTGCTTGTCCCGTTCGGCGTACACCGAAATCCACGGCTTGAACTCGCGGTCGGCCTCGCGTTTGCTCAGCAGCGCGTCCCGGGCGTTGACCATCAGGTTGATCAACACCTGCTCCAGCTGATCGACGTAGCCGCGCACTTGCACGTCAAAACCGGTCTCGCTGACCCGTAGTTCAACGCCTTTGCCACGCATGCCTTCGGCCAACAGCGCCAGCGTGCCCTCGATAGCCTGCGCCGGGTTGAACGGATGCTGTTCGATCTCCGAACGACGGCCAAACACGCGCATGTGATCCACCACTCGCGCGGCGCGCTGGACCTGGGAATCGATACGGTTGAGCTTGTCGGTGAGGTAGTCGATCTGCACCTCGCCCGTGCTCAGGCGCTTGAGCACATTGACGATGGCCATGCGCATCACGTTCAGCGGCTGATTGATTTCGTGGGCCAGGCCGGTGGCCATTTCGCCGAGGGTGGCCATTTTTGCGCTCTGCGTGAGTTGCTGCTGCGAGCGCCGGACTTCGGTGTTATCGCGCCCGACGGCCTGAATCTCCAGCAGGAGCCCTTGCTCATCGAACACCCCGCGATCAGACCAGACCCACCACGCGTGCTCCCGGCCGGGCAGTTGCAGGTTGATTTCCGCGGTGCTCACCGGGAACTCAGGGCTCAGTTGACTGAGCCGCTGCACGAACGCTTCACGTTGTTCGTCCGACATCCATTGGCCTAGATTCACCCCGGGCAATTGTTCGGGCTGGCATTCCAGATAGGTCGCCAACGGCCGATTGCCGAAGGTCAGCGTCAGGTCCGGGCGATACCGGCAAATCATCGCGGGCGAGTCCTCCACCAGAATCCGGTAGCGCTCTTCACTCTGTTTCACCTGTTCGGCGGCCAGGGTCGCTTCGGTGACGTCCAGCCACAAGCCGACGGCTTCCACCGGCAGGCCGAGGTCATCGCGCAGCAGCTTGGCCTCATCGAGCAGCCAGTGGTAATCGCCGCGATGGTCGCGCAGTCGGTAACGGGCACGCACCGAGCCTTCGCGCAGCAACTGCCGGGTACGCTCGAAATACTGATCGCGGTCCTGCGGGTGAATGCGTTCGATCAAGGCCCCGGCGCTGCAATCGGCGAGGGTCAGCCCTAGTAGCGGCAGCAGGCTGTCGCTGAAAAACGTCGGTTGCAATGCGCCTTCGACGTAGCGCTGCACGTAAATCACCGCGGGTGAGCTGGCGATCAGGTTGTCCAGTCGCGCATGGGCGGTGGCGGCGTTCTGTTGCTGATTTTTGATATCGCTGATGTCGAGCATGAAGCCAACCAAACGGCGCTGTTTACCGGCGCCCAGGGCCTGGCCTTGCAGGCGATACCAGATCGGCGTTTGTGTGGCTTCGGGGCGGTGCAGACGCACACACAGCAACAACGGCGTGCCGGCGTCCTGCAAGTCCAGCAGGCGACTGCGCAGTTCTTCGCGGTCAGCGGGGTGAATGTGGTCGAGCCATTCGTTCAACGGTAATTGCGTGCTCGTCAGGCTCAGCACGTTGGCGAGCGACGGCGCCAACTGCACCTGGGCGCTGTCGCTGAACATTTCCCACCAACCGGTGCCGAGCAATCCTTGCAGTGATTCCAGCCGTTCCAGTTGCAGTTGATGACGATGCTCGCGCAGGCGTTCCAGCAGCGGGCTGGCCAGTGCAGCGCAGAGCTGCAACCAGTCACTGTCGTTGAGATCCGGAGCACGTTGCTGCGCCGTATACACACCGCAGAGTAACCACGCGACCACACCGTGAGCGTCGTAATAGGGCACCGCCAAGCCGTCGGCATGCCCGAAGATGTCTTGCAGGCGCGGGTGCGCGGCGGGCGTCAGGTGTTGGGCGACCGAGCCGTTCAAACTGTCGAGCCCGGTGCCCAGGCGCTGAGCGTTTTGCCACAGCTTCGGCGCATCGAGGGCGGCGTATTGCTGATGAATTTGCCAGCCCTGAGCCTGCTCATCGAGCAACGCCACCGCAACGCAGGGAATGTGAAAACGTTGCGCCAGCACCTGAAGCTGATCGAGCAAAACATCGGGCAGACGCACCAGGCTGCACAGGCGCAGCTGTTCGCTGATCTTCGCCGTGAGTAACTGGTTCTGTTCGCGGCTGCGCGATTGCCGGCGCTCGAGCAAGACGTCGCCGATGTCGAGTAACTGCAACAACCAGTTTTTGTCCGCGGGCTGGACCCAGCCGCGCAGGTGCAGGGGCTGTCCGCTGACGGTGTAGAAGTCCAGGTCCAGGGTCTGTCCCTGCCAGTCGGCGGGCACACCTTCGACCGCGAGGCTGCTGTGGGGCATGAGGTAATCCACCAGCAGCGGGGACTGCGCGGCTGGAATCTGCTGGGCCAGCATATGCCGCAGCGGTCCCGTCTGATGAATCACCCGGCCTTCGGCATCCAGGTACAGTTGCAAGCCCACACTCTGCACGCACAGGGTGTCGGGCATGGTCACAGGCTGTGGCGGATGGCGGTTCAGCAGACGGCCGAACAGTTTGTCGCCGGAACTCAAAATTGCAGACTCGAACTGGCGCTGAGTGTCGCCGGCAAATTGGGCACCGAACCGATCCCCGGCAGCACCAGAAACGGCACCACACGGTTGAGCTTGCTGGTGGGGTAATCGACTTTGACCTTAAGCACTCCGGCGACAAAGGTGATGGTGGAATCGGTGGCGGCATTGAAGTTCAGTGCGGCAGGAATCCAGGCCAACTGCCGGTTCAATTCTGCTGCTGCGGTGGCTTGCACGGTGGCCGCGTAACCGGGCGCGCTCGGGTCCACCGCCACGCTGCGGCGAACCGCTTCAGCGGTCGACTGGTTGAACGATTGCATCAGCAACAGCGGCAAGCTGTAACTGACAATTGCATAGAACACGGCGAAAAAAAGCACGAACACCAAGGCGAACTCAATCGCAACGGCGCCTTTTTGTTTGCGGGGGAGGCTTGATTTCATGAGTGCGTCTACCCTGACTGTCACAGCGTGATATCAGCATAGAATCATTCAGCCATAACGGATGTTTTTTACCGAATGCAAAGCTTTGTATTATTGATCTGGCTGACGCTCTGCGCGGCACAGGATGCCCGGGAAAAGCACATCGCCAATGGCCTGACCCTCGGTGCAGGCGCGTTGGCGCTGACCTGGTTGTTGTGGACCGACACCACCTGGCTGGGCGCTGAGGCCGCGCAGGGCGGTTGGGCGTTGTTGCTGGCGCTGGCCTTCACCTTGCCCGGTTATGCGCTGCGCCGCATGGGCGCGGGCGATGTGAAACTGATGGGCGCCCTGGGTCTCGCGACGGACGGTATACACCTGCTGGGCAGCTTTATCGGTGCCGCACTGGCCAGTGTTTTATGGCTGCTGGTGGCGCCAAGAGTCTGGCTTCATTTGGGTCAAGGGCTTAGGGCTCGTCTTCGCTACCTGGAGCCGGGAGTGTCAAGGAAGCAGCCATTTGCGCCCTTTGTGTTGGTGGGGTTGTTGTTCACGTTCGCCTGGATTCACTAGTCGCCCGTTCTATGTACAGAGTCAGAAAGTGCGTCTACTTTCAAATCACTGGTTGTGCAGCCTGGGGCTGTCAGTACAGGAGCGGTCAGCGTTGGCCTGAGCATGGAGTGGCGCGTGAATAAGTTTACGTCTGCGGTAAAAATCCTGGTGGTCGATGATCAGCCTTTGATCGTGGAGGAGCTGTGCGAATTCCTCGAGAGCAAGGGCTATGGCTGTATTCCGTGTGAGTCTGGCCAGCAGGCGATCGAGCGCTTTGAGGAGGATCTGGATGTCGGCCTGGTGCTGTGCGACTTGCAGATGCCTGGGCTGAACGGGATTGAGTTGGTTCAGGTGTTGCAGCGGTTGTCTGGCAAGCACCGGGCGTTTGAAGCCATCATGCTGACAGGACGTGCGGACAAGCAGGATGTGATCAAGGCGCTGCGGGCCGGGTTTGCTGATTACTATCAGAAGCCGGTTGATCTGGGTGAGTTGCTGGAAGGGGTTCAGCGTCAGGAAGTGGCGTTGCAGGAGCGGCAGAAAAATCTGCAGCTGGGGCATTTGAATCAGAAGCTGCAGTATCTGTCCGAGTCGATCGATGATTTGTATCAGGATCTGGATAAGGTTCGACGTGGGCCTCAGGCGGATGTCGGCGACGCTGAGGTCAGTGATGTGGATCGGGTGGAGATGCCGGCGATTTTCAATCAGTTGTCGCCACGACAGCTGGATGTGGCGCGGTTGGTGGGCAAGGGGCAGACCAATTATCAGATTGCCTGTGAGCTTGGGATTACCGAGAACACGGTGAAACTGTATGTGTCGCAGGTGTTGCGTTTGACGCATATGCATAACCGCACCCAGTTGGCGTTGGCGTTGTCGCCCAGCAGTTCCGGGATGCGCCAGCGGGTTACGGCTCACTGATTTTCCTCCGCTGCACACTGTTTGACCTGTGGGAGCGAGCCTGCTCGCGAAGGCGGCAAACCACACACAAAAAACCAAAACCTACCCCCCCGACCCACTGCTCACCGTCCCCCCCTGATCCTGATCAAAAAACTGCGGGATCTCATGCTCATAACTCTTCAACCAGCGCTGCATGCTCAGCTCGCGTTCAGTCGCTGTCGAGGTCTGTGGTTTCTGCGAAGCAGCCTTGTTGCTGCTTTGCAGTTGCAGCCAGCCTTCGGTTTCCGCTTGTTGTGGCGAGGATGGGCCGTCGAGCGCAAGGGCGGCGAGGGGCAGGGCCAGCAGGCCGAGGCAGCTGAGGACGATTGGTTTCATCGCAAAGGACTCCCTATTGGAGGCTCGGCGTCGTGACGACGGCGACCTGGTTAACAGGAATCGGGCCTGTCTTGCCCGGGGTCTTGAGTTTTTGTGCGCGTTCCTGGGCTTCGGTGACTTGGGCGGGGCTGAGGCCGAGGCGGCTGACGAGTTCGGCGGCGCGGCTCCAGTCGTCCTGGTAGATCAGTAGCGTCACCATGTTCAATGCGGCCAGTTGATCGCCTTGCTTGAGTTCCATGGCGGTGAGGAATTCAAAGCGTGCATCGTCGACGCGCAGTTGATTGAGGTACACCACGCCGAGGTCGTTGCGGATTTTGTCGTCGGTGGGCGCCAGCCGCGCGGCGCGCAGCAAGTGAGCCTGGGCCAGGCCGTTGTCGCCCTTGGCTGCAGCGAGTTGGCCCAGGCCGTGTTCGGCTTCGGCGGCCATGCAGGTGCCGAGCAGGCTGCGGTATAACGGCTCGGCTTCGCTGCGCCCCAGCAGGCGGTAGACCTTGGCCCGGCGCAGGCGTACGTCGGCCACGTTGTCCGGCAGGCTTTGCAGGTTGGCCAGGCTGGCGTGCAGTTTGCCGTCGTTGGCCATGTCGTCGGCCAGGTTTAATTTCAGTTGTTCATCGGCACTCAATTTGCTGCAACTGGCGCTGCTGGTCAGGGCGCTCCATGGTGTCTGGCCGTCGGTGGCGCAACCGCCCAATAACAGCAAACTCAAACCGGCAATCATCGCTTTCATCAGGACCCCTCTATGAACCAATGGCCCGGGCCAGGGCGGTGAAGCCCGGGCCGGCCAGCACGATCAATAACGCCGGGAAGAGAAACAGCATCATCACGACG
Source organism: Pseudomonas sp. S2_B07 (assembly GCF_054668435.1). NCBI lineage: Bacteria > Pseudomonadati > Pseudomonadota > Gammaproteobacteria > Pseudomonadales > Pseudomonadaceae > Pseudomonas > Pseudomonas sp. S2_B07. The sequence continues at coordinate 2,895,789 of NZ_CP162769.1, read as the reverse complement.
GACATTTTGGCGGACATCTTGGAGATGTATTCCTGCAGGCGCGTCAGGCGCCGGTCATCGAATAATTGCTTGAGCGTCAGCAGGGATTTCATCGCACCGCCGCCCTGGTGGATCAACTGTTCAAGGATCACGCAGGTGTCGGTGAATTCATCGACCGCCAGCAAACGGCTGACCTTGTGCAGTTCTTCACCCAGTTCCAGGCCGGAATCGACACGGGCCAGCACCAGACGCAGTTCATGGGTCAGCGCGGGCATGAGTTGTTTGCCTTCGGTGCTCAGGACGCGCAACGACTGCTCCACCGCCATGCCCGATTCGAACAGGATGCGCAGCAGCGGGATGAAGGTGGAAATCTCGGACGCCAGTTGTTTTTGTCGACGCAACGAGGCAGCGGCGAGTAAGCGCTTAGGCAGCAAATAGCCGATGGCCGTGGCGAACAGCGGGGCGATCCAGTGGTTCTGCGCATCGGGATAGAACACCCCCTGAATCAGCAAACTCATGGCCAGTGCCAGCACCGGCACGCCGACCTGGCACGCGGCGAACAGTGAGCGACGACGGGTGCTGCGCCAGCCGAGGCGGTTGAGCAGTGCCTGGGTTTCGTTGTCCAGATTGACCGAGCGCTGACCGATCCGACTATTACCCAACGCCTGCAACCAGAGACCCAACTGGCTGTGACCGAGCGGCTTGCCGTCCAGCCGCTGGGCCACCTGACGCGCCCGTCGACGCTGGTCCAGCAGGCTGCTGAGCAGCAACAGCGTGGCCCCGAAAAACAGCAGTGCACTGATCAGTAGAGGCATTTTCATACGCTGCGCAACATGCGCCAGAGCGCGAGGCTGCCCACCGCCTGCAAACCAAACGCCGTCGCGAGCATGATTTGCCCCGAGTGGTCATTCCACATGGCGAGTAAATAGGCCGGGTTAGCGATCAGAAAATAACCGGCCAGGCCCAGCGGTAAACACCCCAGCACCCACGCGGTTACCCGGGTTTCACCGGTCATGGCGCTGAGCTGGCGGGCGGCCTGCTCGCGCTCACGGATCATTTTGATCAGGTTCTCCAGCAGTTCACTGGCATTGCCGCCGTAGCGATGATTGACCTTCAAACCCAGGGCCAGCAGGCGCAGTTCATCTCTCTCATACAACTCGGCGAAGTCCGACGCGGCGTCGGGCAGGCTGACGCCCAACTGCACGTTGCGCTGGACCCGGCCCATGGCATTTTTCAATGGGTCATCGGCGGCTTCGATAGCGCCGAGCAGGGCATCGGCCAGGGTTCGACCGGATTTCAGGCTGCGCACGGTGTGATCAAGCAACGGCGGAAGTTGTTCGATCATGCGCTTGAGCCGGCGCTGATAACGCCAGCCGACATACAGCCGCAGGAGCAACGGCGGCACCAGTACAAACAGCAGCGCACCGATCCAGCCACCGACGACAACGCCCAGCAAAATACCGAGGGCCCACAGCAGCACCCAGCGTCCCAACCGTTCAGTCGGACGCCCGAGACCGGCGCGCAAGAACGCCCGTTCCGGCCCGGCCCAGGAGGTTTTTTCAACGACGATTTGCGGCTGCCCTTGGCTCAGGCGACCCAACACGCGTTCGGTCCCGGTCTGGCGCAGCCCGCGGAGCAACAAGCGGATCGATAGCCCGAACAGGATCAGGCAAACGAGAATCAGCAGCGCCGGTTTGAGCATGCCGTGGCCTCAGTGCGGTGAGGAAACAAGTGCCGTTTCGCGGCGCAGTTTGTCGCCGGCGGGGTTGACCGCCTCGCGCATAAAACCGAAACCGGTGCGACGGTCGAGCCGGAACAAGGTGTTGGTGACGTACACGTCTTCGCGCACGCCGACCACTTCCACCACCTCGCTGACGCAGCGGCGACCGTCGGGCATGCGGGTGAGCTGGATCACCACGTCCAGCGCGGCGCAAATCATCTGGCGCAAGGTTTTTTCGGCGATGGTGCGGCCGGTCAGGCCGACCAATGTCTCCAGGCGCAGCAGCGCGTCCTGGGCATTGTTGGCGTGCACGGTGCTCATCGAACCGTCGTGACCGGTGTTCATGGCCGTGAGGACGTCGAGCACTTCGACGCCGCGAATTTCGCCGAGGATGATCCGGTCCGGACGCATCCGCAGGGCGTTGCGGATCAGGTCGCTGGACTTCACTTCGCCGTGACCTTCGGCATTCGGCGGCCGGGTTTCGAGGCGCACGACGTGCGGGTGGCCCAGTTGCAGTTCGGCGACGTCTTCGATGGTGACGAGGCGTTCGTGCGGATTGATCAACTGGCTGAGGATGTTCAGCAACGTGGTTTTGCCGGTGCCGGTGCCGCCGCTGATCAGGATGTTGCAGCGCTTGCCCACGGCTTCCTGAATGAAGTCGTAGATCGCCTGATCGATGGTTTGCATTGCCATCAGGTCGCTGCTTTTGAGCATGTCCTTGCGAAATTTGCGAATCGACAGACACGGCCCGTCGAGGGCAATCGGCGGAATGATCGCGTTGACCCGGCTGCCATCGGGCAGGCGTGCATCGACCATTGGCGAGGACTCATCGAGCCGTCGGCCCAAGGGCGCGAGAATACGTTGCATGACGCGTTCGACGTGGTGCGAGTCAATGAAACGCAAGTCACTTTGATGCAGCACGCCGTCGCGTTCGATGAACACCCGGTGCGGACCGTTGACCAGAATCTCGGTCACGGACGGGTCGCGCAGCAGCACTTCCAGCGGGCCGAAACCGGTGAGTTCGTCGACCAGTTCTTCGGCCAAGCGCTCCATCTCATAACGGGAAATCGCCAGGTGCAGCCGGGCAATGTATTCGGCCACTTTGTCGATGACGAATTGCGACAGCGCCGGCCGCGACCCTTCCAGCAAGTTTTTTCCGGACTCTTCGATGGCATCGATGATGTAGCGGTGCAACACCAGTTTCAGGCCTTCGTTGTCGGTGTTGCCGGACGGCGTGCGCGCCGGGGCGCCGAAGAGTTTTTCCGTACTCATTGCGCACCCCTCAGCCGGTTGAACCAGCCGATCCTGGGTTTGGCCAGGCCTTCGGAGCGTTTGGCCAGGCCTTCGCCGAGGGTGCGCAGGCTTTGGGTCAGGCCTTCACGCGGGGCCAGTTCGAACAGGCTCACACCCTGGTTTTTGGCGTTCAGGCGCACTTCCGGGCTGAAGGCCAGAATCGCGAAGACTTCCATGCCGAAGCTTTTGCCCAGGGTGTCGGCGTCGGGTGCGACATTGCGCAGGTAGCGGTCAATCAGTAACCGGGCGTGATCGAGCTTCATGCCTTTTTCGCGCCACAGGTTGAGCACCGCGAGGTTGCGCCGGCAGTCGAGCACGTTCTGATCGGTGTACCACAGCAGCTTGTCGCAATGACTGACAAAGGTGCGCAGCGCTTCGCTGTCCGGCTGGCCGGTGAGGTTCACCACGATGTGCTGGAAGTGTTGGCGCAGGGCGCTGAGCAGCATGTACAACTCGGCGGCGCTGGTGCGCTCCAGTGGTTCATCGTGGCTGGCGTAGGCGAGGATTCGCAGTCCCGCCTCATTGCTGGTAAACGCACTGTCGATCAGCGTGGCGTCGAGGCGCCGCAAGTGCCGCACGGCGTCACCGAAATGAAACGAGCTCTCCAACCCGAGCAACGCCAGGCTGTCGCCGCGCGGCAAACCCAGGTCCAGCAACAAGGTTTGCTGGCCGCTTTTCTGCACCACTTGCGCCATGTGGTTGGCGATCAGCGCTCCGTCGGCGTTGGTTTGCGCACCGTAGAGCACGGTCAGGCCACCGAGCTGGGTGCTCGGCGCCACCGTTGGCAGGCGTTTGCCGAGCCGGCGCACCAGCCCCGAGACTTCACTGGAGCGCGAGCCATAGGCGACAAAATCCCGCGCACCGGCACGCATCGCATTCAGCACAAGCTGATTGTCCATGCCATCGCCCAGCGCCACGATCGCCAGCATCGGCTTGGCTTCCAATGCGCCTTCGATCAGCGCGCTTTGCGCCACCACGTGTTCGCGGTCCAGCCCGACGAACACCAGGCTGGCGAAGGTGACGTCGACCAGCGCCAACAGTTCGTCGAGGCTGCCGCCGCCGGCGCTGACCACCTGGCCCAACGGGGCGAGGGCGCCTTGCAGCCACTCAAGGTCAGTGTCGTTGCGCGTGATCGCGAGGAAGGTCTGGCTCAGGTTCTGGCTCATTGCGATAACCCGCTGCGTTTATCGAAGTTGCCGTCTTCGAGGAAGAACATGCGATAGAAACCGGGGTCGTAGTTGCGCAGTTGTTCACCGGGCAGCGACGGCAGTGGTGCATTGACGGCCAGCGGTTGAACCAGGTGCGGCGTGACGATCATCAGCAGTTCACGCTCTTCGCGCCTGATCGATGAACTACGGAAAAAGGCGCCGAGGACCGGGATATCCCCCAGTCCCGGAAACTTGTCGACCTGTGACGTGTTTTGCGTGCTGATCAAACCGCTGATGACAAAACTCTCGCCATCGGCCAAGGAGATGCTGGTGTCGGTGCGGCGAATGGTGAACGCCGGAACCGTGGTGCCCCCGATGGTGACAGCGTTGGCGAAATCAAGCTCGCTGACCTCCGGCGCGACTTTCAGGGCGATGCGATCGGTGCTGACCACGGTCGGCGTGAGCGTCAGGCGGACTCCGAATTCCTTGTACTCGATGGAGTAGCTGTTGCTGTTGGCACTCGGCACCGGGATCGGGATCTCGCCGCCCGCGAGAAAACTCGCGCTCTGCCCGCTGATCGCCACCAGGCTCGGCCGCGCCAGGGTGTAAGCGAAGCCGCTGCCTTCCAGGGCGTTGATGATCGCCAGGAAGTTGCCGCCGCCGGCGACGATGTTGAACATGTCATTGGCCAGCGGAATGCTCGGCACGGCGATGCGTGGATCAAGGTTGCGCAATGGCAGCACTCGCGGGGTCACGGCGGTGTTCGGCACGGTGCCGGGGGAGCCAAAGAGGAAGTTCGAGTTTTTACCGTAGATCGAGGTGCTGGCCTCTTTGAGTTTGGTCCGGCTGACCTCGACGAAGCGAATGTCGGTCTGCACTTGCGACGGTAGCAACGGGTCCTGAGAGGCCAGGGTTGACTTGCCGGTCATGGCCGCCGTGGCGCGACCCTGCACAAACACCATGCTTTGACGCGGGGCGCTGGCGCACGCCGTCCAGACCATCAGGCTGGTAGCGCCGGGCGCCATGCCGGTGAGCAAAAAGGCCTGGTTACCGTTGACCCGCACGTCGGCGATTTTCGGATCTCCCACGGCCAGCCGCGTAATCGCCACCGGGGATTGCACTTCCTGCTGCAAGCCTTCGCCGACTTGCAGTGTCGCCGGCAATTGGCCGAGTGCGGCACAGTTACCGCTAGCCGCAAAGGTTGCCGTGAGTGGCACGCTGCTCAGCAGCGTGCCCCAGAGCAGGCCTTGAAACATGAACATGGTACTTCTGCGCATGTAGATGCGTCCTTGCTCAATTCAGGGAGTTTGTTGAGTGAGTTGATTGCCGCGAATGACTTCCACGCCTTTTTTCTGCGGTGCCGAACTGGCACCGACGGTGAGGGGTTTGGGGGTGCCGACGAGGGCCAGTTGACTGAATTGCACGAGGTCGCGATTGGCGCTGGCGAGATTGGCCGGCGAAGCGCTTTCGCCGGCCCAGTAATGCGCCAGGCGTTTTTCTTCGGCGCTGCGCACGGCCAGGCGCAACGTGCCGGCCTGGGCCGCGAGCGTCAGGCGACTCAGCAAGGGTTCGGGGACGGCGAGCAACACCGAGCGTGCGTTGGCCCGCAGTTGGTCCTGCTTGAGTTGTTCTTCACTGCTGCGCGCCGGGTTGGCGGGACGCCCGTCGTTAGTCAGCCCCAATTGTTCGCCGACCCCGAGTACGCGCAACGCCGGGACTACCACCTGGGCTGATTGCTGAGTGTTGTTGGCGTCGGCGCGCAGAAACAGCATCACGTCGACATAATCTCCAGGGCTCAGTTGTCCGCCGGCATTGGTCACTTCGTCCACTGCGACCGCGAGTGCTCGTTCATTGGGGCGGATCATCCGTGCCAGCGAGCTGCCGGCCTCGAAGCTTTGATCGTTGAGCCAGGTGCCGGCGGTGAGGGCGTGCCAAGGCGTACGGCCAATCGCTTGCTCAAGCGTGGTCAAACTGCCGGCCGGGGCGGTACGCAGTTTTTCGAGGGTGACGTCGGCTGCGGTGATTTGAACGAAGGGGGCTACGTCGTGCAGCAGGACCACCACCGGTTGGCGCGTGGGATCGTCCATTGGCACAGGGGCTGGAGCGGTTGGCGCTGTGTTAGCGACAGGTTGCGCGGCAGGCTCGGGAGCGGGTTGACGGCTCAGCGCAAGTCCCCAGTAACCGGCAATGATGGCACCCACCAGAAACAATCCGGCCAATCCCAGGGTGACGCGGCTGTTCATGAGGGCTCTCCCTTTCCAGCTGCCGATGATCCGTACCGTCTCGAACGAGATAGATTCGCAAAAAAGCATTTAAATACATGGAACTATTTCGCTATTTGAAGGTAGCGCAGCTAGAGCAAAACGCCATTACTGGGTGGCAAAAAAACGAGGAAATGGGGGTGTTTGAAATGCCAGGCCCCGTTTTTTGCCGAAAACGGGTGGGGTACTACTTAAGTATTAATACGTTCTTACAGTTGTTGGGTTGGGGAATGCCGACAATGCTGATGCTGGCAAAGGGGAATCATGTTGCGACCGTGCAACACCCGCAGTCCTTAGGAGAAGTCGTCATGTCCTTTAAAAGCGCTTTTCAGCACATCAAGAGCGAGATCGTTTTCTACTACAACCTGGCCAAAGACACCGAAGGCGCTTCGGGCATCGAGTACGCCATCATCGCGGGGATGGCGGCGGTTGCACTGGCCGCGTTCATGGACCCGATTTCGAAAGCCATCACTAAAGTCTTTACCTCTATCACCGCGTTGTTTCCCGCTAGTTGACCATTACCGTTTGCTAACCTGTCATGGCACAACTAACTTCAGCACTAAGTCCATTGCAGGAATCCCCCATGACCGCTCCCTCGCCGCAACGCCAACAGCTGCTCCTGGTCGATGACGAGGAGGACGCGTTGATGGAACTGGCGGAGTTGCTGGAAGGGGAGGGTTTTTGCTGTTTTACCGCAACCTCGGTCAAGCTCGCCTTGCAGCACTTGACCCGCCATCCGGACATTGCGCTGGTGATCACGGATCTGCGTATGCCAGAGGAAAGCGGCATGTCACTGATCAAGCGCTTGCGCGAGCACACGTCGCGTCAGCATTTGCCGGTAATCGTCACGTCCGGGCACGCGGACATGGAGGATGTCAGCGACATGTTGCGCTTGCAGGTGCTCGAACTGTTTCGCAAGCCGATTTTTCACGTGCGGTTGCTGGAGACGCTGGGTAATTTGTTTCCGCAGCCTGTGGCTCCGTCTTAGTCTGGACGACCGCTATCGCGAGCAGGCTCTCTCCCACAGGGATTTGTGTTGTTGCGCAAATCCAGTGTGGGAGCGAGCCTGCTCGCGAAAGCCATTTCAAACTCGCAAGATATTTTGTTGCCTGGCATCAAGCCACCGGCCGCCAATGCCCGACCATGTGCTCAAGATTTCCAACACCTACCAACCGAAAATCCCCACTGGATCCCGCCGCGCTCGCCAGTAATGTCACTTCACTGGGCAACCGCACCGGTTTGCGAAATTGCACGGCAATCTCGATGTTCGCCGTCGGCAAGTGATCGGCCAGAGCCGCCAATGTGCGTGCCTTGTTCCATAACCCGTGGGCAATGGCGGTCGGGAAACCAAACAGTTTCGCGCTGACGGCACTCAAGTGAATCGGGTTGTAGTCGCCGGACACCTTGGCGTATTGCCGACCAATGTCGGCCGGCGCTTTCCAGCGGGTCACTTCGATCATCTCCAGCGTCGGGGCCAACACGTCCTCGAGCGGTTCGCCGTCCAGTTTGACGCCCCGGCACAGCATCTGGCTTTGCGCCTCCCAGAGCGTTCCCAATTGATCGTCCAACGTGGTCACCAGATCGAACGTCGCACCCTTGGCATGGGGTTGCAGATTCTGCACCTGCACGCTCACGCGCACCCGATTCACGCCGCCCATGGGGCGCAACACGCGAATGCGGTTGCTCAGGTGAATCAGCCCCAACAGGGGAAACGGAAACTCCTTGGCCGTGAGCAATTGCATCTGCAAGGCAAACGCGAGGATGTGCGGATAGGTCGGCGGCAGCAAGCCGTTGTCGGCAAATCCGCAGACGTTGCGATACGCCGCCAGGCGTTTGGGATCGACATTGACCCAGCAGTGCAACCCGGTGTCGGGCAGGGTGGTGCCGGTGATTTTGCGTCGCGTCGCCGCTCGCATGTACAACGCCGGCAAGCTCGGTTCGCGGTTGAGTGTGTGCCAGTCGGTGATCATCACTTAGGCCCCCAGAACGCTTTGTCCACAGACCCGCAACGCCTGGCCGGTAAACGCGCCGGTGCCCGGTTGCGCCAGCCACGCCACGGCCTCTGCGACGTCCTGCGGCAAGCCGCCCTGGCCGAGCGAGCTCATGCGCCGGCCCGCTTCACGCAAGCCGAACGGAATGTGCGCGGTCATCTGCGTTTCAATAAACCCAGGCGCCACTGCATTGATGCTGATACCGCGTTGATCCAGCAACGGCGCCCAGGCTTGCGCGAGGCCAATCAGCCCGGCCTTGCTCGCCGCATAATTGGTTTGCCCGCGATTGCCGGCGATACCGCTGATGGAGGCCAGCAAAATCACCCGGCCGTTGTCGCGCAGGGTGCCGCTATCGAGCAAGGCCTTGGTCAGCACGTGTGGCGCGTTGAGGTTGACCGCGAGTACCGCATCCCAAAATTCCGGGGTCATGTTGGCCAGGGTTTTATCGCGAGTGATCCCCGCGTTGTGCACCACGATGTCGACGCCGTCGGGCAGGTGTTCGATCAACTGTGCAGCGGCGTCTTCGGCGCAAATGTCGAGGGTGATGCTGCGTCCGCCAAGGCGTGCGGCGAGAGCGTCGAGATCGGCTTTGGCCGGTGGCACATCGAGCAGAATCACCTCGGCGCCGTCACGGGCCAGCGTCTCGGCGATTGAAGCGCCGATGCCACGCGCTGCACCGGTTACCAACGCCTTGCGTCCGGCCAGCGGTCGAGTCCAGTCCTCAACGGGCGTAGCGCACGCCTTCAAACGAATCACTTGTCCGGACACAAACGCACTTTTCGGCGAGAGGAAAAACCTCAGCGGTCCTTCCAGCTGATCGTCCGCACCGTCGCCGACATAGATCAACTGCAAGGTGCCACCGCTGCGCAGTTCCTTGGCCAGCGAACGGCTGAAGCCTTCCAGCGCGCGCTGGGCACTGGCGGCGAACGGGTCGCTCAAGGTCTCCGGTGCACGACCGAGAATTACCAGGTGTGCGCTGTGATCGAGGTTTTTCATCAGCGGCTGGAAGAATTCGCGCAGCTGTTTGAGCTGATCGGTCTGCAGCAAATGACTGGCGTCGAACACCACGGCTTTGAGTTTCGGACCGTGGCCGGGAATCCACGCGGTGGCCAGGGACGGCTCGGTGCCGTAGCTGTAAATCGCGTCGGTCAGGCGATTGGCTAAAGCGCTGACCTTGTCCGCCAGCGGGCCTCCACCGATCAACAGCGCCCCTTCGACAGGCCGCAGCCGGCCTGCCTGCCAGCGCTCCAGGCGAACCGGCGACGGCAAACCCAGGGCCCCGACCAGGCGATGGCCGATGGACGAATTGGCGAAGTCGATATAACGGTCTGACATGGAACGTGCTCCGGCGGCTGAGGTTCAAAGTGTGGACCACGAATGGCAATCAGTCGTTCGATCCACGAGATAAGGCCTACGCTTGAACATTGCAGAGTAGTTGGAGCTTGGGTTTAGCAGAACTTGCGGGGTCATGCAGAACCTGTGAGAGCGGGCCCGCCCGCGAAGGGGCCAGCCAATCCGACATTGTTGTTGGCTGATCCACCGCTATCGCGGACAAGCCCGCTCCCACAGGGATGTGCATTCACATTTCATTTTTTTAAGGAGCTTTTCATGACTCAGCTGCGCCGCGTCGCGATTATCGGCGGTAACCGTATTCCTTTCGCCCGCTCCAACGGGGCGTATGCCACCGCCAGTAACCAGGCGATGCTCACCGCAGCGCTCGAAGGCTTGATCGAACGCTACAACCTGCACGGCCTGCGCCTGGGGGAAGTGGTCGCGGGGGCGGTGCTCAAGCTGTCGCGGGACATGAACCTGACCCGCGAATGCGTGCTCGGGTCGCGGCTGTCGCCGGAAACGCCGGCCTATGACATCCAGCAAGCGTGCGGCACCGGGCTGGAAGCGGCGTTGCTGGTGGCGAACAAGATTGCCCTGGGGCAGATCGATTGCGGCATTGCCGGTGGCGTCGATACCACCTCGGATGCGCCGATCAGCGTCAGTGAAGGCCTGCGCAGGATTTTGCTGCAAGCCAACCGCGCCAAGACCACCGGCGACAAGCTGAAAACATTCCTGCAATTGCGCCCCGGGCATCTGATTCCGGAATTTCCGCGCAACGGCGAGCCGCGCACCGGGTTGTCCATGGGCGAACATTGCGAGCTGATGGCGCAGACCTGGAACATCCCCCGCGAAGAACAGGATCAACTGGCGCTGGAAAGCCATCAGCATCTGGCCGCGTCCTACGCCGAAGGCTGGCACAACGACTTGATGACACCGTTCCTCGGCCTGACCCGCGACAACAACCTGCGCCCGGACCTGACCCTGGAACAACTGGCCAAGCTGAAACCAGCCTTCGAGAAAAGCGCCAAGGGCACGATGACGGCGGGCAACTCGACGCCACTCACCGACGGTGCGTCGCTGGTGCTGCTGGGCAGTGAAGAATGGGCGAAGGAACGGGGGCTGCCGATCCTCGCGTACCTGCGCGATGGCGAAGCGGCGGCGGTGGATTTCGTCAACGGTGCCGAAGGCCTGTTGATGGCGCCGGTCTACGCGGTGCCGCGCTTGCTGGCCCGCAATGGCCTGACCTTGCAGGACTTCGATTACTACGAAATCCACGAAGCCTTCGCCGCGCAAGTGCTCTGCACGTTGAAGGCCTGGGAAGATCCTGACTATTGCAGAACCCGGCTCGGCCTTGATGCGCCGCTGGGCTCCATTGACCGCAGCCGCCTCAACGTCAAAGGCAGTTCGCTGGCGGCCGGGCATCCGTTTGCGGCGACCGGCGGGCGCATTGTCGCCAACCTGGCGAAGTTGCTGGACGCGGCGGGCAAGGGGCGGGGATTGATTTCGATCTGCGCGGCGGGTGGCCAAGGCGTCACCGCCATCATCGAACGCTGAAGAAACACCGTAACCTGTAGGCGTGAGCCTGTTCGCGATAGCGGTGTGTCAGACACATGAATGTTGGCTGACACACCGCTATCGCGAACAGGTTCACGCCTACAAGGATTCTCGGCATCAAATAGATTTGTATGAATCTGCTACTTGGCCTAACGTCGGCCCCATCAGCCCTCGTGCGATATAAGGCTCGTTGATGCCGACTAACGGACAGATCTCCCTCGAACGAACAATCCCAACCCTGTCGTTACTGCCCCGACCGTTATTCGCCCGGGTAGAAAGTCTCAACGCCGGGTCCTGGACACCCCCGCATCGCCACGACTGGGTGCAGTTTTCCTACGCCATCAGTGGTGTTCTCGGCGTGCACACCGCCGAAGGCAGTTTCTATGCGCCGCCGCAGTGGGGTATCTGGATTCCGGCGGACCTTGAACATCAAGTCGTGACCTCGATGCGCGCCGAAATGCGCAGCCTGTACGTGCGTCGCGAAGATTGTGAGTGGGCGGACGGGCGCTGCCGGGTGCTGGAGGTCACGCCGTTGGCGCGGGAGCTGATCAAGAGTTTTTGCATGTTGCCCGTGGAATATCCACAAGGCGACAGCCAGGAAGCGCGGTTGGTGGGTGTGTTGCTGGATCAGTTGGCGAACTTGCCGGAGGTGGGGTTTTCCCTGCCGCTGCCACGGCATGAGCGGCTGCTGGGGTTGTGCAACGAGTTGATTGAAAGCCCTGAGCAGAACGTGACATTGCAGGCGTGGGCGGAGCGCTTGGGCACGTCGGAAAAGACCCTGATGCGCCTGTTTCAGCGCGAGACGGGTTTGAGCTTTCGCGGCTGGCGACAACGGATGCGGCTGTTGTCTTCGTTGAGTTTGCTGGAGGAGGGCGACAGCGTGACCAATGCAGCGCTGGCGTGTGGGTATGACTCGACGTCGGCGTTTATTGCGGCGTTCAAAGGGCTGTTCGGGTTTACCCCTGGCGAGCTCTTCAAGCAATAACACCACCTGATCCTTGTAGGAGTGAGCCTGCTCGCGATAGCTGACTGACCTTCAACATTGATGTTGACTGACATGGCCTCATCGCGAGCAGGCTCACTCCTACAGTGGATGTGTGGTGTTCTTGAGATCAGGTTTTGAAGCGTCGAACCAACCCGTCCAGTTCATTCGAAAGCCCGGCCAGGCTCTGGGAATCCAGACGCGCCGAGTTCGCCAGTTCCGCGACCAATTGCGCGTCGCCATGGATCTGGCTGATGTGCCGGTTGATGTCTTCGGCCACGTGATGCTGCTCTTCGGCCGCGGTGGCGATCTGCGTGTTCATGTCGCGGATTACGTCCACCGACTCGCGAATCAACCCGAAGCTGTTGCGCGCTTCGCCGATGCGGCTCACCGACTGCTGCGACACTTCCAGGCTCGCATGCATCTGTTGAGTCACCTGGCTGGTGCGCTTGGCGAGGTTGCCGAGCAGACCGTCGATCTCTGCCGTGGAATCCGCCGTGCGCTTGGCCAGCGCCCGCACTTCGTCAGCCACCACCGCAAACCCGCGACCTTGCTCGCCGGCACGGGCCGCTTCAATGGCCGCGTTCAGCGCGAGCAGGTTGGTCTGCTCGGCGATCGAGCGAATGGTCCCCAGGATCGACTGGATATCGTTGCTGTCGCGCTCGAGTTGCTGCATCGACTGTGCCGACTGTTCGATTTCCTGGCTCAAGCGATCAACGCTGCTTACTGCCGCATCAATTTGCTGCTGGCCTTCGCGCGCCTGGCGCTGGCCACTGTCGGCAGAGTCCGCCGCCTGACTGCAAGAGCGCGCGACTTCGTTGGCGGTGGCGACCATTTCGTGGAACGCCGTGGACACCATGTCCACCGCTTCACGCTGACGCCCGGCGGCTTCGGCCATGTCGTTGGAGACCTGGGTCGAGCTTTTCGAGGTCGCGAGAATCTTGGTCGCGGCGCCGCCGATGCTTTGGATCAGGTTACGAATCGCGGTCAGGAACTGGTTGAACCAATTGGCCAGTTGCGCGGTTTCGTCGCTGCCACGGATTTCCAGGTTCTTGGTCAGGTCGCCTTCGCCTTGCGCGATGCCTTCCAGGCCGCTTGCCACGCTGCGGATCGGCCGCACGATGACACTGGCAAAACTGGCGCCGAGGATGGCGAAGAACACGGCCAGCACGGCGGCGATGATTGCGATCAGCCAGGTCAGTTGGGTGGCCGAGCTCATCACGTCGTTTTGTTTGATCAGGCCGATGAAGGTCCAGCCCAGTTGCTCCGACGGCCAGACGTTGGCCATGTAGCGTTCGCCATTGAGCTCGACTTCCACCAGACCTTTGCCGGCCTTGGCCAGTTGTGCGTAACCCTCGCCGAGGCTGCTCAGTGGCTTGAAGTTGTGCTCCGGTTGTTTCGGGTCCACCAGGACCATGCCGGTGTTTTCCAGCAACATCAGGTAGCCGGTTTCACCGAGCTTGATCTGTTTGACGATTTCGGTGAGCTGCTTGAGCGTCACGTCGATGCTGACCACGCCGCCGTTGCTGCCCAACTTGTTGTCGATGGTGCGCACGGTGCTGACGTAAGTCGCGTCGTCCTGTGCCCAATAGTAGGCCTCGGTGCGAAACGGCTTGCCCGGTTTGGCCTGGGCTGCTTTGTACCAGGGGCGCTGGCGCGGGTCGTAGTTGTTCAGCTTCGCATCGTCCGGCCACGACACATAACCACCGGCCGCGGTGCCGAGAATGGCGTAGGCGTAGGACGGGTGACTGTTGCCCAGGTCCTGCAGGAGGCCGAAGACTTTTTTGTCCATCTCGCCTTGCGGAATGCTCTCGGCGTTGGCGCTCATGTAGGTCTTGAGGCTGTCGTCGGAGTTCTTGATCAGCGGTTGTTTGGCCAGGTAATCGACGTTCTGGCTGATGCCGTCGAAAAACAGTTGCATGGCGTTGCTGACCTGACGAATTTCGCGGCCGCTGCCATCGACGAAACTCTCTTTGGCATCGCTGCGCAGGTTCATCACAACGAGGGTGGCGACCAGCACCACGGGCAAGCAGGCGATGATTGCAAACGCCCAGGTCAACTTCTGTTTGATGTTCATCCGCGCTCCAGATTTTCTTGTAGGCCCACGCAGTGCAGATGACTCGCGGAATATTGGCAGCCGAAAACGTTGTTGTTCATCTCGGGTCCGTGAGTGCGCCGTCGTTTTCTGTAGGAAAGATTGTCGGACAAATACCTTTGTCACTGAGGACTTCGGCTGCTGGCGGGGGAAATTGAGGCCTGTTTGGAAAAATCCTACGAAGGGTACGAATCTGGATGTCAGCTTCTGTCGTAAATGCCCTAAAAACCATTCGCTTACGTGTGTCATCGGCTCAGCTATGATCTACGGCGGTCATTGACGACCGGCGGCGAATGAGCAATTAATCCGGCACATTGTGTGCATCACGACGTTCATAGGTCGGCAACCCCTCCCCCGAACGAGTGGATTGCCGTATAACGAATGACTTTCGCGTGTTTGGTAATAAAGGACCCACAATAAAAGCTGATGAAGACTCCAAAACGCATTGAACCCCTGATCGAGGACGGTCTGGTCGACGAGGTGCTGCGCCCACTCATGAGTGGTAAAGAAGCAGCTGTTTATGTGGTGCGCTGCGGCAACGAGTTACGTTGCGCGAAGGTCTACAAGGAGGCGAATAAACGCAGTTTCCGTCAGGCGGCCGAGTACCAGGAAGGCCGCAAGGTACGCAACAGCCGTCAGGCTCGTGCCATGGCCAAGGGCTCCAAGTTCGGCAAGAAAGAAACCGAAGACGCCTGGCAAAACGCCGAAGTGGCGGCCCTGTTCCGTCTGGCCGGTGCCGGTGTGCGGGTGCCCAAGCCGTATGACTTCCTCGAAGGCGTACTGCTCATGGAACTGGTGGCCGATGAATACGGCGATGCCGCGCCGCGTCTGAACGACGTGGTGCTGGAACCGGACCAGGCCCGTGAATATCACGCGTTCCTGATTTCACAGATCGTGCTGATGCTGTGTACCGGTCTGGTGCACGGTGACCTGTCCGAGTTCAATGTGCTGTTGACCCCGGACGGCCCGGTGATCATCGACTTGCCTCAGGCGGTGGATGCGGCGGGCAACAACCACGCGTTCAACATGCTGGAACGGGACGTGGGCAACATGGCGTCCTACTTCGGGCGGTTTGCACCGGAGTTGAAAAAGACCAAGTACGCCAAGGAAATGTGGGCGTTGTACGAAGCCGGCACCTTGCACCCGGCCAGTATCTTGACCGGCGAGTTCGACGAGCCGGAAGAGTTGGCCGACGTTGGCGGGATCATGCGTGAAATCGAGGCTGCGCGGCTGGACGAAGAGCGTAAGCAAGCGATCCGCGCTGCTGACGACGCGCCCCCGAGCAAAGCCGAAGAACCGCCTCCGCCCTGGATGCAGTGATGGGCTAAACAAAAACCCGGCTTCGGCCGGGTTTTTTGTAGAGGCTTTATTTGTGGAACCGCGGCGTCTGCATCGCGGGCAAGCCACGCTCCCACAGGTTAGATGTCGATCACAGATCCGTGGTCTGCACATAACCTGTGGGAGCGTGGCTTGCCCGCGATGGCGTCAGACCAGACAATCCACAACAGCCAGACCCTCCACACTCAAGGATTGAATGTGAACACCTCCACCCGCAACGCCCGACTGATCATCGCCGCCCGTCTGGTTTCGGACTTTGGCGCTTTCCTCAACATGGTCGCCCTGGCCACTTACGTTTACCTGCTCAGCAACAGCGCCATAAGTGTCGGCATTTTCCTCGCCAGCCGTGTCGGCGGAGGGATTTTCGCCAGTCTGATCGGCACCCCGTTCTATCGCCGCTGGGGCGGGCGCATGCCGTTGATCGCCTTCGACCTGTTGCGTGCAGGATTGCTCGGGTTGTTGCTGGTGCTGCCGGTGAGTCAACAGGCGCTGCTGCTCCCCGTTATCGCGTTCGGCCTGGGTTTGGGCAACTCGATGTTTGCCATCGGCCTGAACAGTCAGCTGCCGCATTTGATCGATGGCGTACACCTGCTCAAGACCAATGCCTGGATCACCTCCGCATCGTCGGCCGCGATGGTCGGCGGCAGTCTGGTGGCGGGGCTTTTGGTGGCGACGTTTGGGTTTGAAACGGTGTTTGCGCTGAACGTGGTGACGTACCTGTTGGCCGCGTTGTTCATATTGCCGCTGCGATTTTCCATCCCGGCAGCCAGTGATGAGTCGTCCCGCAAGGGCGGTGAATGGGCGGCCCTGCGCCAAGGGTTGCACAGCGCACCGGTCGTGGCCGCGATGCTCGCGGTCACCATGGCCGACACCCTTGGCAGTGCCGCGCACAACGTGGGTTTGCCAATAGTTTCCAAACTGCTGACCCCCGAATCAGCCAGCACCACGCTGGGCTTGGCGCTGGCGGTCTGGGCGTGCGGAAAGTTGATCGGCGCTCGAATCGCCAGTCGCCTGAAAGGCTCGGACAACATCAATCTGGAGCGGCGATTTTTCTTCGGGGTGTTGCTGATGTCCTGCGGCTTCATCCTGATGTTTCAGCAGCAGACCCTGTTCGGTTTGCTGTTGTTCTCGTTGCCGGCGGGATTGGGTGACGGCTTCTCGGAAGTCGGCTTGATGTCCCGTTTGCAACGCGAACCGGACGCTCTGCGTTTGCCGATTTTCAGTTTGTTAACCCTGCTGCAAATGACCGGGTTCGGCGTCGGCATGTTGATCGCCGCACCGTTCTATTCATGGTGGACGCCGGGTGCGGTGGTGTTGCTGTTCCACGGCATTCCCCTCACCACGTTGCTGGTGGTGAAGGGCCTGGCGATCAGGGGCGCACAGGTTCGGCGCAGCAGCCCGACGCCAGGTTCTTGAGGATCGGGCAGTCGGGGCGATGGTCGCCCTGGCAATGCTCGACCAAGTCTTGCAAGGTGTCGCGCAACTGGCCGAGTTCGCGGATCTTCTGGTTCAGCTCGTCGATGTGCTGACGGGCCAAGGCCTTCACGTCGGCGCTGGCGCGTTGGCGGTCCTGCCAGAGGGTCAGCAGCTTGCCGACCTCTTCCAGTGAAAACCCCAGGTCCCGGGAGCGCTTGATGAACGCCAGCGTGTGCAGGTCGTCGTCGCCATAAACCCGGTAGCCGCTGTCGGTGCGATGGGCAGCCTTGAGCAGTCCGATGGACTCGTAGTAACGGATCATCTTTGCGCTCAGGCCGCTTTGACGGGCTGCTTGACCGATGTTCATCAATTGTCCTCCAGGTCCTTGGGCTTCCAGGTTTTCAACAGTAACGCATTGCTCACCACGCTGACGCTCGACAACGCCATGGCCGCCCCGGCCAGCACCGGGTTGAGGAAACCGAACGCCGCCAGCGGAATGCCGATCAGGTTATAGACGAACGCCCAGAACAGGTTCTGCCGGATCTTCGCGTAGGTCTTGCGGCTGATCTCCAGCGCCGCCGGCACCAGCCGTGGATCGCCACGCATCAGCGTGATCCCGGCCGCGTGCATGGCCACGTCGGTGCCGCCACCCATGGCGATGCCGATGTCCGCCGCAGCCAGCGCCGGGGCGTCGTTGATGCCATCGCCGACCATCGCCACCACACCGGTTTTTTTAAGTGTGGCGACGGTGGCGGCTTTGTCGGCGGGCAGCACTTCGGCGTGGACATCGGTGATGCCCAGTGCCTCGGCGACGACTTTGGCACTGCCACGGTTGTCGCCGGTCAGCAGGTGACTGCTGATGTGCCGCGCGCTGAGTTGTTGCACGGCTTGCAGGGCACCGGGTTTGAGAGTGTCGCCAAAAGCAAAGAGGCCGAGCACTTTCGATTCAGGGCTTTGTTCGATCAGCCAGGACAGGGTTCGGCCTTCGGTTTCCCAGGCGGTTGCCGAGTCCGCCAATGAACCCGCGTTTAAAGCACTTTCTTCCAATAGACGACGATTGCCCAGTGCCAGTCGACGCCCCTCAAGCGTGCCGGCGATGCCTCGCCCTGTCAGCGATTGACTGTCGCCGACATCCGCCACGGTCAAGCCGCGTTCGGTGCAAGCGTCCAGCACGGCCTTGGCCAGCGGGTGTTCGCTACCTCGTTGCAACGCACCGGCCATTTGCAGCAGGGCCGCTTCATTGCCGTCGATAGCCGTCAGATGGGCAATACGCGGTGCGCCCGAGGTCAGCGTGCCGGTCTTGTCGAATACCACCGCGCTGACTTCATGGGCGCGTTCCAGTGCTTCGGCGTCTTTGATCAGAATCCCGTGACGTGCCGCCACGCCAGTCCCGGCCATGATCGCTGTTGGCGTGGCCAGTCCGAGGGCACAGGGGCAGGCAATCACCAACACCGCGACGGCATTGATCAGGGCGGTTTCAATCGGCGCGCCGTACAGCCACCAGCCGATGAAGGTCGCCAGCGCGATCAACAGAACAGTAGGCACGAACACCTGGCTGACTTTATCCACCAGTTTCTGGATGGGTGCCTTGGCGGCCTGGGCGTCTTCGACCAGACGAATGATGCGCGCCAACACGGTTTCCGCGCCCAAGGCCTGGGTGCGCACCAACAATCGCCCTTCACCATTGATCGCGCCGCCGGTGACCTTGTCCCCCGGTTGCTTGGGTACCGGCAGGCTTTCGCCGCTGATCAGCGCTTCGTCGGCGTGGCTCTGGCCTTCGACCACTTCGCCGTCCACCGGGAAGCGTTCACCGGGTTTGACCATGACTAGGTCATTTAGGCGCAGGGCACTGATGGCGACGTCTTGTTCGCGTCCCTCGATCACTTGAATCGCCCGCTCCGGACGCAAGGCTTCGAGGGCGCGAATGGCGCTGGCGGTCTGGCGCTTGGCGCGGCTTTCCAGGTATTTGCCGAGCAGGACCAAGGCAATCACCACGGCCGAGGCTTCGAAATACAGGTGCGGCATGCGCCCGGCGGCGGTGGCCCATTCGTAAAGACTCAGGCCGTAACCCGCGCTGGTGCCGAGGGCGACCAGCAAATCCATGTTCCCGGCCCCGGCGCGCACGGCTTTCCAGGCCGCGACATAAAAACGTGCACCGAAGATGAATTGCACTGGCGTTGCCAGGGCGAATTGCGCCCACGCGGGAAGCATCCAGTGCACGCCGAACGGTTGCAGCAACATGGGCAGCACCAGCGGCAAGGCGAGGACGAGAGCCATGATCAACGCCCAGCGTTCACGGTGCAGGCGCTGTTGTTGAGTGTCGGTGGGCGGGTGTTCGACTTCCCAGACACTGGCGGCGTAACCGGCTTTGGTTACTGCCGCGATCAAGGTCTGTGGATCGATCTGGCCGAGCAGTTCGAGGTGGGCGCGTTCGTTGGCCAGGTTGACGCTGACGCTCTGGACCCCCGGCACCTTCGCCAGCGCACGTTCGACCCGGCCGACGCACGAGGCGCAGGTCATGCCGTCGATGCTCAGTTCCAGGCTGTGGCGGGGCACGCTGTAACCGGCCTGTTCAACAGCGGCCATCAACGCGGGCAAGCTGTCGCTGGGCGCCTGGACGCGGGCCTGTTCGGTGGCCAGGTTGACACTGACGGCGGTGGCGCCGATGACTTTGCTCAAGGCGCGTTCGACACGCCCGGCGCAACTGGCGCAGGTCATGCCGGCAATCGGCAGATCGAATGTGGTGGATTCGGACATCGGTCGAACTCCCTGTAGTAGATACCCACAGGATCAACCTTGCCATGCGGGCAAGGTCAAGCACCAATATTTATGCCTGCGCCGAACCCTGTGGGAGCGAGCAAGCTCGCTCCCACAGGGGCTTCACATTGGATTTGCTCAGTATTCGAGAGAAGCAGGCTTGAGGTACATCCCTTCCTGCGTCATCGCGATCCGGTACTTCAACACATCCCCCGCCTTGAGCGAGATGATCTGCGAACCCGGCGCGAGCATGCCCGGGTTGCAACCCGGCACCTGGCCCGGCAGCAGTTTAAGGCGCAGGGACACGGGGCCCGGTGGCAGGTTGAACGAGGTGCTTTGTTCCTGGAACAGTCGTGCGGACAGTTGGTCCTGGATGTACACACCGATTTCGCAGGAGGTCGCGACTTCCAGGCGCTCGCGGGAAATGATCAGTACGCCATAGTCCTCCCCGGCGGCTTGAACCGAAGGTGTCGCGGCAAAGAGGCTGAGCAAGCCAAACAGGCTGAGAGCTGACCAGCGCATGGCTGAATCTCCTGAAATCGAGTCATTGATGCACGCAGCTTGGCCGAGCACGACGCCGAATGCCAGCCCGGCAGATTGTTGAAGAACTTGACCTTGCCATGGTGGCAAGCTCGAGACTGTTCGCAACCTCAATAAAGGAGCCACACCATGCAAGTGTTCAACGTTCAGGGCATGTCTTGCGGTCACTGTGTCAAAGCCATTACCCAGGCCTTGCAAGCCAAGGATCCGGCGGCCAGCGTGCGGGTCGATCTGGCGGCCAAGGAAGTCGGGGTTGAGAGCGCGCTGACGGTTGAGCAGGTAATCGCCGCGATCACCGAAGAAGGCTACGACGCCAAAGTCGCCTGACCCAACGCACTCCTACAGGGAATCTACATTCATTCAGCGGGTTTTTAATAGTTAGCGAGCTATCGGAATGTTCAAGGCGTTCATGCGCGGCTAGACTGTGGGGCCTGCCGACCCATGCTCAACTGGATGCCTGATGAATTTCCGTACCATTTTGATTCTTGGCGCCCTGACCGCTTTCGGTCCGCTGGCGATCGACTTCTATCTGCCCGCCTTCCCGGCAATGGCCCTGGCCTTCGGCACCGATGAAAAACACGTTCAACTGACCTTGGCGGCGTACTTCCTCGGTTTGTCGATTGGTCAACTGGCCTACGGCCCGGTGGCCGATCGTTTTGGACGGCGTATCCCGTTGCTGGCCGGGGTCGGTCTGTTCACCCTCGCTTCGCTGGCCTGCGCTTATGCGCCGAACCTCGAATGGCTGATCGGCGCGCGTTTTGTCCAGGCGTTGGGCGGTTGTGCGGGGATGGTGATTTCCCGTGCGGTGGTCAGCGATAAATGCGACGCCGTGGGGTCGGCGAAAGTTTATTCGCAACTGATGCTGGTCATGGGGCTGGCACCGATTCTCGCGCCGATGCTCGGCGGCTTGCTGGTCAACACCACGGGTTGGCAGTCGATCTTCCTGGTATTGTCCGGTTTCAGTGCCCTGGCTGCCTTGGCCGTGGCACTCGGGTTGCCGGAAAGTTTGCCCGCGCATATGCCGCGCCAGCCGCTGACGGGGGCTTTGCGGCAGTACGGTCGCCTGTTGTCCGACCGGGTCTATCTCGGTCACGCCCTGACGGGTGGCATCGCCATTGCCGGGATGTTTTCCTACATCGCCGGATCACCGTTCGTGTTCATCAAACTCTATGGCATACCGGCCGAGCATTTCGGCTGGCTGTTCGGCACGAACGCGGCGGGGTTTATTCTGGTGGCGCAAGTCAATGCGCGATTGCTGGCCAAGCGGGGGCCGGCGTTCCTGCTGGCGCGTGCCGTGTGGGTTTACCTGATCGCCGGCCTGGCGCTGCTCGCCGTCAGTGCGCTGCACCCTGAGCACCTGTGGCCGTTGCTGATCCCGCTGTTTATTTGCATCTCCAGCCTCGGTTGCATCCTGCCCAATGCGTCGGCGTGCGCCATGAACGGGCAGGGCGCCCGTGCTGGCAGTGCGTCGGCATTGCTTGGGTGCCTGCAGTTCACCGTCGCGGCCGGTGCGGCTGCGCTTGTGGGTGTTTTACACGATGGCAGCGCCGTGCCGATGGCGATGGTCATCAGCCTGTGCGGACTGTTGGTGGTGAGCGCTGCAATGCTCACCCGTCGTTTGCAAAATGCCCGGGCGCTGGCGCAAGCCCAGGTCTGAGGCAGGGCTCAGCCAGCAGCGCGCTGCTGTTGGCGACCGGGAATCTGGTGGGGGGCGTACAGGCGGGCTTCGAGGGTTCGGGTAAAGGCCAGTGCTTCGGCTTCACTGCGAAAGGTCACGGCATGCTGGTCCAGACGGACTTGCCACTGAGATTTAGCCACTTCTTTTATCAGGATCTTCATTGCTGATCTCTCCTCTCGTAAAAGTTGCTACGTAAAGATTGTGCCGCAGAGATTTCGATTGTAGACCCGAATACGATCGCTATTGTGACAGACGTCAACCTTCGGACTGACGGTGTCGCTCATTGCTGAGCGACACTGTTTCATCATGTTTCAGAAGCCTTCCAGCACAATCTTGCCCTTGGCTTTGCCGCTCTCCAGAAGCGCATGTGCCCGGCGCAGGTTGGCCGCATTGATGGTGCCGAAGTGCTCGCCGACCGTGGTTTTCAACGTGCCAGCGTCGATCAGCCCGGCAACGCGGTTGAGCAGTTTGTGCTGCTCGATCATGTCCGCGGTTTCGAACAGCGAGCGCGTGTACATGAACTCCCAGTGCAGCGACAGGCTCTTGCGTTTGAGCTTGGTCACGTCCAGTGACTTGGGGTCATCGATCAGCGCCAGTTTGCCTTGCGGCGCCAGCGCCTCGACCAGTTGGTCCAGATGCTGATCGGTCTGGGTCAGGCTGGCGACATGGGTCACGGCGTCCACGCCGGCACGCTTGAGTTCGTCGCTCAGCGGTTGGCTGTGATCGATTACCAGGTCTGCCCCCAATTCACGAACCCAGTCTTGGGTGTCCGGACGAGAGGCGGTGCCAATGACCTTAAGCCCGGTGAGCTGGTTGGCCAATTGCGTGAGGATCGAACCCACGCCACCGGCCGCGCCAACGATCAGCAGACTCTGGCCTTCATCGGTGTTGCCTTCGCGAACTTGCAGGCGCTCAAAGAGCAATTCCCAGGCGGTGATGGCGGTCAGCGGCAGTGCGGCGGCTTCGGCGAAACCGAGGGTTTTCGGCATGTGGCCGACGATCCGCTCATCCACCACATGGCGTTCGCTGTTGCCACCGGCACGCGCAATGGAGCCCGCGTAAAAAACCTTGTCGCCGACCTTGAACAAGGTCACGTCGCTGCCGACGGCCGTGACCACACCGGCCACGTCCCAACCGAGCACCTTGGCTGCGCCTTCTTCAGGCTGGACGTTCTGGCGGACCTTGGTGTCCACCGGGTTGACCGAGATGGCTTTGACCTCCACCAACAGATCGCGCGGACCGGCAACCGGTTCTGGCAGCTCGATGTCTTGCAGGGAGTGCTCGTCGCTGATCGGCAGCGAATTGTAGTAGGCAATGGCTTTCATCTAAGGAGCTCCGAAAGGTAATAAAAGAAGGGGTAGGCCTGATGCCAGCTGCTACAAAGTGCGCGTCGGCGGGAGGGGTCAGGCCACGGTACGCAGGCGCTTGAGGTCGAAGTGTTCGAGGAAGTCGCCGGCCTTGGCCCGGAAATTCTGGATATGGGCGCTGGCGTCATGCGCTTGCAGGGCTTCGTCGCTGCTCCACTGTTCGATCATGTAAAAGGCCAAGGGATTGGCGAGGTCCTGGTGCAGATCGTATTGGCCGCAACCGGCCTCGGCGCGGGTCGGTTCCAGCAGGGCGCGCAGGTGCTGTTCGAGAGCGTCTTGCTGGCCGGCTTTGGCGATGAGGGTGGCAATGGCGGTAAATGGCTGGGACATGAACGACTCCGGGAGCGTGATGAATTCGATTGCACAGATGATTGGCTATTTCGCCGCAAGATAAAACCCGCTAAAAGAGCAGTCTCTTTCAATATTTTTTTGATAATCGAGGCTGAAAATGCTGCGTTTCGATGACTTGCAGCTGTTCGTTCGCGCTGCCGATCTGGGAAGCCTGTCGGCGGCGGCGCGGGTGATGGACATGTCCGCGGCGGTGGCCAGCGCGGCGTTGAAGCGCATCGAGCAACAACTCGGTGCCCGCTTGCTCGCACGTTCCACCCGCAGCCTGCGCCTGACGGCCGAAGGCGAGGGCTTTCTGGAATATGCCCGGGCGGCCCTGAGCAACCTGGATGAAGGGCGCCGTTTGCTGGCCAGTGGTCAGGACCAGGTCAGCGGGATTCTGCAACTGTCCGCCCCGTCGGACTTTGGCCGCAACCTGTTATTGCCGTGGCTGGACGAGTTTCAGCGCGAGCATCCGAAACTGACCGTGCGGTTGTTGCTGGGTGATCGCATTGCCGACTTGTTCCGGCAACCGGTCGACATCGCCCTGCGTTATGGCGAGCCGGAAGACTCGAGCCTGGTGGCGCTGCCCATCGCCCCGCAGAACCGCCGCGTCCTGTGTGCCGCGCCGGATTACCTGGCCAGACATGGCGAACCCCGGCAGCTGGAGCAATTGGCCCAGCACAATTGTTTATTGTTCATGCTCGGCAGTCGGGTCCACGATCACTGGAGTTTCCATGACGGCAAACGCGAGGTCGGCCTGACGGTCAGCGGTGATCGTTTCAGTGACGATGCTGATGTGGTGCGTCTGTGGGCGGTGGCCGGCGCCGGGATCGCTTACAAGTCCTGGCTCGATGTCGCCGCCGATGTGCTCGCCGGGCGGTTGAAAGTGTTGATGCCGGAACTGCTCTGTGAGCGCGCACCGCTGAATTTGCTGTGCGCCCATCGCGCACAATTGAGTAAGCCTGTGAACCTGTTGCGGGAAATGCTTGCCAGCCGATGTGCTGATTTGGGCAGACAATTCCCGACGATATCGGGCAACGATCAATAGTCGCAGGCAAATAGAGAAATTTCTGTCAGCAACTATCAGCACCCACGGTTTCCCAAGGGCAGGAACCGGCGGTTAACCCGCTTATACTAGCGCCCGCCTCATGTACGCACCGTCGTTCTCGCGATGGCGAGTCCGCGTTACAGTCGGCTGGCACTCCGTTCAAGTACCCGACCTTTGCCCTGGCTGCGAAGAAATGGCTCGGGTGAGCGGGGGACTTTGCCCGGCTAATGGCGGTTTCCGCGTCTTGGCCGACGACACATTACTGGTCAAGATGTCTCTGAGCAGCAGACGAAACGATTCAACAGGGAGTGAATACATGGAACATGCACCTTGCATCAGCCAGATCGCCACGTTACTGGCTGACCCAAAGCGCAGCGCAATGATGTGGGCCTTGATGGACGGCGCGGCGCGGCATACCGAAGAGCTGGCGTTGTTGGCCGGCCTGTCACCCTCTTCGGCCAGCGCGCACTTGGGGCGATTGTCCGCAGGCGGTCTGTTGAAAGTTGACGTTCGCGGGCGAAAGCGTTTTTTCCGCCTGGCTGCCCCCGAAGTCGGCGCGGCCATCGAGGCATTGGCCAGCGCCACGCTGGCCAGTACGCCACGGGAAGTCCCGGATGTTTTCAAGCGTCCCAATCCCGTCGCCAAACCTCAGGCGGCGCCATCTTCACTGCTGCGGGCGAGACTGTGCGACGACCATTTGGGCGGCACCCTGGCCGCCGACCTTTACCAGCGATTGCTGGATGCAGGCTGGATCGAACAGATCGATCAGCGGGTCATGATTACCCATAAAGGCTCGACGCAACTGGCGACACGCGGCGTGTTCATCCAGGCACTGGCCCATCGCAACAGTCGAGTGGCCTGCGCCTGCCCGGACTGGAGCGAAAGACGCCCGCACATGGGCGGTTCACTGGGGGCGGCGTTGTTGCAGCTGTTCATGCAATCGGGCTGGTTGAGCCTGCCCAACGAGTCCCGCGCCTTGCAGATCACCGCTGCGGGGCAGCGTGAAATCCATCGTTTCGCCAAGGAAACCGAACTGGAAATGGCGCTTTAGAGCGTCCTGATGTCGACGTCTGCCGGCATCGTGTTCAGGCGTCGTTCAGAGCTGTGGACAGGTCGCATCCAGCAATAGCCGCCAGACACTATCGCGCACACTCGATCCAGGGACTTTCGGATGAGGGGGGATGTGGCATGGAAACACGTGGCTTCAGCGCGGCAGAACGATTGGAACGTCTGCCCATCAGCGGTTATCACCGGATCATTTTCATCATCATTGCCCTGGCGTTTTTCTTCGACTCCATGGACCTGGCAATGATGACCTTTCTGCTCGGCTCGATCAAAACCGAGTTCGGCCTGAGTTCGGCGCAGGCCGGGCTGCTGGCCAGTTCGAGTTTCTTCGGCATGGTGCTGGGCGCCTCACTGTCGGGCATGCTGGCCGATCGCTTTGGTCGCAAGCCGGTGTTCCAGTGGAGCATCGTGCTGTGGGGCATCGCCAGTTACCTGTGTTCTACGGCGCAGAGCGTTGAAGCGCTGACCTTGTTCAGAATCCTCCTGGGCATCGGCATGGGCATGGAGTTTCCGATTGCCCAGTCGATGTTGTCCGAGCTGATCCCGGCCAAACGGCGTGGGCGCTACATCGCGTTGATGGACGGTTTCTGGCCACTGGGTTTTGTCGCGGCCGGGGTGCTGTCCTATTTTCTGTTGCCGGTGATTGGCTGGCGGGACATCTTCCTGGTTCTGGCGGTGCCGGCGGTGTTTGTGCTGGCGATCCGCTTTTTCATTCCCGAGTCGCCACGCTGGCTGGAACAGGCCGGGCATCATGCGGCGGCCGACACGGTGCTGCGACGCATCGAAGAGCGTGTGCGTGTGTCGCTGGGACGTGGGGACTTACCTGAGCCGGTTCGGCTGCCGCACGTGGCGACTACGCCAGGCAACTTCTTTTCCGCGTTGCAACAGATCTGGTCGCCGCAGTATCGCCAGCGCACGATGATGATCTGGAGCGTCTGGTTCTTTGCCTTGCTGGGTTTCTACGGCCTCACGTCCTGGCTCAGTGCCTTGCTGCAGCAGTCGGGTTTTGCCGTGACCCAGTCGGTGTATTACACGGTGCTGATTTCCCTCGGCGGGATTCCCGGCTTCCTCATGGCCGCCTGGCTGGTGGAGCGTTGGGGGCGTAAGCCGGTGTGCGTGGTGACCTTGCTCGGCGGCGGGGTGATGGCGTTTCTCTACGGGCAAAGCGCAGTGTTTGGCGGCAATGTCAGCCTGTTGATCGCGTCGGGGCTGTTGATGCAGTTCTTCCTGTTCGGCATGTGGGCGGTGCTCTACACCTACACGCCGGAGTTGTACCCCACGTCGGCACGCGCTACGGGCTCGGGGTTTGCCTCGGCGATTGGTCGGGTGGGCTCGTTGCTCGGTCCATTGGTGACGGGGTTGGTGTTTCCGGTGACCGGGCAGGGCGGGGTCTTCGCGTTGGGGGCGATGTGTTTTGCGATTGCGGCGGGGGTGGTGTGGGTGTTCGGGATGGAGACGCGAGGGAAGACGCTGGAGGAGTTGACGGAAGCAGTGGTCGTCAATTAATCACAATCCCTGTGGGAGTGAGCTTGCTCGCGATGGCGGCCTTACATTCAACAATGATGTTGGGTGTGATGGCGTCATCGCGAGCAAGCTCGCTCCCACATGTGATCTTCAGCAGCCTTACGGTTTTACCAACCGGGCATCCAGGCTGTTCTGCGCCAGGCGCTTGGCCTGATCCTGGGTCATGCCCAGGTCGGTGTACAGCGCGTGGAAGTTCTCGGTCACGTAGCCGCCGAAGTACGCCGGGTCATCGGAGTTCACCGTCACTTTCACGCCACGCTCGAGCATGTCGAGAATGTTGTGCTGGGACATGTGATCGAACACCTTGAGCTTGGTGTTGGACAACGGGCACACGGTCAGCGGGATCTGCTCGTCGATGATCCGCTGCATCAAGCGCTCGTCTTCGATGGCGCGCACGCCATGGTCGATGCGCTGGATTTTCAGCAGGTCGAGGGCTTCCCAGATGTACTCGGGCGGGCCTTCTTCACCGGCGTGGGCCACGGTCAGGAAGCCTTCGTGACGGGCACGGTCGAACACGCGCTGGAACTTGCTCGGCGGGTGTCCCCTCTCGGAACTGTCCAGGCCCACGGCGATAAACGCATCGCGGAACGGTAGCGCCTGGTCGAGGGTTTTCTGCGCCTCGTCTTCGCTCAAGTGGCGCAGGAAGCTCAGGATCAGACCGCTGGTGATGCCCAGTTGCTGCTCGCCATCCTTGAGCGCAGCGGCGATGCCGTTGAGCACCACTTCGAACGGTACGCCCCGGTCGGTGTGGGTTTGCGGGTCGAAGAACGGTTCGGTGTGAATCACGTTCTGCGCCTTGCAACGCAACAGGTACGCCCAGGTCAGGTCGTAGAAATCCTGCGAGGTGCGCAACACGTCGGCGCCCTGGTAATACAGGTCGAGAAACTCTTGCAGGTTGTTGAAGGCGTACGCTTTGCGCAGGGTGTCGACGTCGCTCCACGGCAGGGCGATCTTGTTGCGTTCGGCCAGGGCGAACAGCAGCTCAGGCTCCAGCGAGCCTTCGAGGTGCAAATGCAGTTCTGCCTTGGGCAGGGCGTTCAGCCAGTCGTACATGGTCTTTTCTCATCAGGTGCAGATGGCGAGCATTCTACAGATGCTCGTAGAAACATTTAGCAAAACCTGACCAGCCGGTTGATCACACCGCTTCCGGTTCCCGTCGATAGGCGTAGGTATCGGCGAAACGCGAGAGCAGGAATTCGGCGCAGGTGGTGGCCGGGTATTTC
The DNA here is from genome assembly GCF_054668435.1 of Pseudomonas sp. S2_B07. Lineage (NCBI taxonomy): Bacteria > Pseudomonadati > Pseudomonadota > Gammaproteobacteria > Pseudomonadales > Pseudomonadaceae > Pseudomonas > Pseudomonas sp. S2_B07. The sequence goes on along the minus strand of NZ_CP162769.1, from coordinate 2,867,148 downwards.
GCCGGGTGCATGTCATCCTGACAACCGGGCAGGCATTGGATGCGCGTGTCGGGGTGCGGCTCGGCGAAGAATGGCATCGAATAACGGTCCACGCCCAACGGGCTGAGCACCCGATGCGGCGTCGACAGGTAACGGTCGTTGCTCCAGCGCGCCATCATGTCGCCGAGGTTGACCACGAACGTACCCTCAATCGGTGGCGCGTCGATCCATTCGCCTTTCACGTTGCGCACTTGCAAGCCACCGGCGGCGTCCTGATAGAGCAGGGTGATGCAACCGTAATCGGTGTGAGCGCCGGCGCCTTGTTGTTCGGCGGAACTGGCGGTGTGGCGGGGCGGGTAATGGATCATTCGCAACACGCTGACCGGCTCGTTGAAACGGCTGTCGAAAAAATCCCGCTCGATGCCCAGGGCCAGCGTCATCGCACGCAACAGGGTTTGGGCGAGGGCCTGCATGTCGACGTAGTGTTGCTCCATCAGCGCTTCCCACCCAGGCAGCAACGGATGACGGTTAGGCCCGCGCAAAGGTTTTTCCGCCAGGACTTCGGGGTGATCGGCCGGCAGGTGCAGGCCCATGTCGAAGGTTTCCTTGAGGTCGCTGGGCTTGCTCGGGTCGAGTTGTTCGGTGGCGATGGCGCCGTAGCCGCGGTGATGGCGGGTTTGGGTGATGTCGATTTTCAGCTTTTCGGCAGTGGGTTGGGCGAAAAAGTGTTGGGCGTGGTCGAGTACGGCGGCGATGCGTTGCGCGGAAATCGGGTGGCCCTTGATGTAGAAGAAACCCCATTCGCGGCAGGCGTGGTCGATCTCGGTAGCGACGGCTGTCCACGCATTTTGGTCATCGCTGTAGAGCGGGGCGATGTCGATGATAGGAAGACGGTTCATGCAATTGTCCTGAGGAATACGCAGTCTGAAAAACACCGGAGTACCCCTGTGGGAGCGAGCTTGCTCGCGATGAGGCTGACTGATAGTCCGCTATCGCGAGCAAGCTCGCTCCCACAGGTACGGTGGTGTGGCTGAAATGGATTACTTCGGAATCTCGGCCTTCATGCCTTCAACGTAGTAGTTCATCGACGCCAGCTGGGCATTGCTCGCCGTCGCCCCCGCTGCAATTTTCTCTACGCCGGCCTGATCCTTGATCGGCCCGGTGAACGGGTGCAGCGCACCGCTCTTGATGTTGGCAATGATCTGCTCGGCTTCGGCTTTCACCGGTGCCGGCACCAGGTCACTGATCGGCAGTTCAACGGTGCCTTCCTTCAATCCACCCCAGTAATCCTGGGATTTCCAGTCGTGGTCGAGCACGCTTTGGGTCGCCTGAATGTAGTGCGGACCCCAGTCGTTGACGATGGATGTCAGCACCGCTTTCGGCCCGAAGTGCGCCATGTCCGAAGCGTAGCCGACGGCATACACACCGCGACGTTCAGCCGCCTGGATCGGCGCCGGGCTGTCGGTGTGCTGGAACACCACGTCCACGCCCTGGTCGATCAGCGCGTTGGCGGCGTCGGCTTCCTTGCCTGGGTCGAACCACGAGTTGACCCACACCACTTTGATCTCGGTGCCGGGGTTGTACTTGTTCAGGGCCAGTTGAATGGCGTTGATGTCGCGGATCACTTCCGGGATCGGGAAGGAGGCGACATAGCCGATCTTCTTGGTCTTGGTCATCTTCGCCGCGAGGAACCCGCCGACGTAGCGCCCTTCATAGGTGCGCGCGAGGTAGGTGCCGAGGTTCTTGTCCTGCTTGTAGCCGGTGGCGTGCTCGAAGGTGACCTTGGGAAATTGTTTGGCGACTTTGAGCGTCGGGTTCATGTAGCCGAAGGAGGTGGTGAAGATCAGGTCGTAGTTGTCCTTGGCCATGTTGCGGATTACCCGCTCGGCGTCGGCGCCTTCCGCGACGTTCTCCACGTAATTGGTGGTGATCTGCGAGCCGAATTTTTCAGCCAGCACCTTGCGCCCCTGTTCATGCTGATACGTCCAGCCGTGGTCACCGATCGGACCGATATAGACGAAGCCGACTTTCAGCGGGTCGGCGGCACTGGCGGTCAGGCTGGCGCTCAGACCGATGGCGGCGGCGACGGCGCAAAGCAGCTTCTTCAGCGGACGTTTATGCATGAATTCCAACTCCATTTTGTTTTGTGGTTGGAAGGGGTAATGCAAATTGCTGACCAACAGGACAACAAACGACGTGAGACCGTGTCGAGGCCATCACGAGCAGGCTCACTCCTACAGGGGAACGCATTCCAATGTAGGAGTGAGCCTGCTCGCAATGCGGCCCTTGAGGCCGATAAAAGTGCACGCCCTGAACCTGCTGCCATCCACTGGTGCGCTAAGGTGTAACGAAACGTTAGCGCTTCACCGCAGTCAGTAGCTCATCACTCTGCTTTCGCTTCACTGCGCAAAAAGGCCCGCAATGTTCACACACCTCAAGCAAGAAGCATTTCTGCTGCTGGCCATGTTCGCCGCCGTCGTCGCGTACCCGCTGGAGCACTGGATGCTCCACAGCGGCCAACCGGTTGCGCTGGCCGCCGGGCTGGTGTTGATTGCGTTCATCGTCGCCGCCTCCATGCGCGTCGCCCATCACGCCGAGCTGTTGGCGGAAAAAGTTGGCGACCCCTACGGCACGATGATCCTGACGCTGGCGGCGGTGCTGGTGGAAGTGGTGATCCTGGCGATCATGATGAGCAACGAAGCCTCGTCCACTCTGGTGCGCGACACGATTTACTCGGCCGTCATGCTCGACATTAACGGCATCCTCGGCCTCGCCGCATTAATGGGCGGGCTCAAGCACGGCGAGCAGTCCTACAACGATGATTCGGCGCGCAGCTACAGCGTGATGATCCTCACGGCCATGGGCGTGTCGATGGTGGTGCCGGAGTTTATTCCCGCGGCCAACTGGAAGATTTATTCGGGCTTCACCATCGGTGCCATGGTCGTGCTGTATGCGTTGTTCCTGCGGATGCAGGTCGGGCCGCACAGTTACTTTTTCAGCTACAGCTACCCTGAAAAACGCCGGCGCAAAGTCCCGGAAGAAGAAGCCGAACCGGTCAATGTGGCGCTGAGTATCGGCACGTTGGTGTTTGGTGTGGTGGTGATCGGCGCACTGGCCGAGGTGATGTCCAAGACCCTCGATCTGGGGCTGGAAGGGACGGGCGCTCCGCCGGTGATTACGGCGATTCTGGTCGCGGCCATTTCGGCGGCACCGGAGATTCTGACGGCGTTGCGCGCGGCGTTGGCCAATCGGATGCAGTCGGTGGTCAACATCGCGATGGGGGCGTCGCTATCGACGGTGATCCTGACCGTGCCGGTGATGGAAGCGATGGCGCTGTATACCGGCCAGCCATTTCAGATGGCGATGACGCCGGTGCAGACGGTGATGATCTTCCTGACGTTGATCGTCAGTGCGATCAACCTCAACGATGGCGAAACCAACGCCATCGAAGGGATGACCCACTTTGTGCTGTTCGCGACATTCATCATGTTGTCGCTGCTCGGTCTCTGAAACCACCACAAATCTCCTTTAGGAGTGAGCCTGCTCGTGATAGCGGCGTATCAGTCGACACTGATAGCGTCTGACACACCGTCATCGCGAGCAGGCTCACTCCCACAGTTTTAGATTTGTGTTGTATCAGGTTCCGGCGATCAGTTGGCGAGCGGCCTGGCTGTGGTCGGCAATCAATCCTTTGAGGTCCAACCCCTCAACCTGCCCATCAATCACTCGCCACTTGCCACCGACCATCACCCGATCCGCCCGATCTGCGCCGCACAGCAGTAACGCCGACACCGGATCATGGCTGCCGGAGAAACGCAGTTCATCCAGTTTGAACAACGCCAGATCCGCCTGCTTGCCAACCGCCAGCTCACCGATATCGGTACGCCCCAGCAGACTCGCCGAACCCTTGGTCGCCCAGCCCAATACCAGTTCCGGCGTGATCTTCTCCGCACCATAACGCAGGCGCTGGATGTACAGCGCCTGGCGGGTTTCGAGCATCATGTTCGACGCATCGTTGGACGCCGAACCGTCCACGCCCAGCCCGAGCAACGCGCCCGCCGCTGTCAGGTCCAGCGTCGGGCAGATGCCGGAAGCGAGGCGCATGTTCGAGCTTGGGCAATGGCAGATACCGGTGCCGGCAGCGCCGAGGCGGGCGATTTCGTCCGGGTTGAAGTGGATGCCGTGGGCCAGCCAGGTACGCGGGCCGAGCCAGCCGACACTGTCCAGATAATCCACGGTGCGCAGGCCGAAACGTTGCAGGCAGAAATCTTCTTCGTCGAGGGTTTCGGCCAGGTGCGTGTGCAGGCGCACGTCGAGTTTGTTTGCCAGTTCAGCACTGGCGGACATGATTTCCGGAGTCACCGAGAACGGCGAACATGGCGCCAGGGCGATCTGGATTTGCGCGCCGTCGCCGCGTTCGTGGTACTCGGCGATCAAGCGTTGACTGTCGTCGAGGATCACTTGGCCTTCCTGCACGGTCTGCTGCGGTGGAAGGCCGCCGTCCTTCTCGCCGAGGCTCATGGAACCGCGGGTGAGCATGGCGCGCATGCCCAGTTCGCGGACGCTTTCGACTTGCACGTCGATCGCGTTTTCCAGGCCTTCGGGAAACAGGTAATGGTGATCGGCCGCAGTGGTGCAGCCAGACAGCAGCAACTCGGCCAGCGCGACTTTAGTGGCGAGGGCCAGTTTTTCCGGGGTGAGGCGAGCCCAGACCGGGTACAGGGTTTTCAGCCACGGGAACAACGGCTGATTGACCACCGGCGCCCAGGCGCGGGTCAGGGTTTGATAGAAATGGTGATGGGTGTTGATCAGCCCCGGCAGGATCACATGCTCGCGGGCGTCGAAAACGTGTCCACAGGGCGCGGACGGTTGCTGGCCGACGGCGAGCACTTCAACGATCACACCGTCTTGCACAACCAGACCGCCACGGGCATCGAGGCCATTGGCAGTGAAGATAGCGAGGGGATTTTTTAACCAGGTACGGGATGCGGGCATGTTGGCCGGCTCCTCTGAAAGTGGGGTTCAGGGTTGCCAGCTCAGTGATTACCCTGTCTGCTGATCCAGGATCGCCGCGGGGGCGAGGTGCGGAGTTTCGGACAAAACGCAGCGCCGGGCAAGCCCGACCCGACCAGACAACAAAAATCCCTTGTCTGGAATGATCCCCTGTGGGAGCGAGCTCACTCCCACAGGGGATTGTGTGGTGATTACCAGGGAATGGTTTCACCTCGGTAATTCACGAAGTGATGCCCGCCCTTGCCGGTGTAGGCATTTACCTGATCAACCAGCCCACGGGTGCTGGTCTCCACATCAATGTCCGCACCTTCACCGCCCATGTCGGTTTTCACCCAGCCCGGATGCAGCGACAGCACCGTAAGTTTGTGCTCACCCAGTTGCGTCACAAAGCTGTTGGTCATCGAGTTCAGTGCAGCCTTGCTCGCCTTGTACAGCGCCAGTTCCGGTGCGTCCGGCATGGTCACGCTGCCGAGCACCGAACTCATGAACGCCAGCACGCCGCTGTCCGGGCGAATCTGCCCGACGAATTGTTGGGCCAGGTTGATCGGGGCCACGGCGTTGGTGAAAAACAGCTGGCCAACCTCGGCCAGCGTCGCGCCGCCCGGTGTTTGAACGTCCGGGCCCTTGACCCCGGCATTCACGAACAGCAGGTCAAACACGTCGCCCTTGAGCTGTTGGCTGAGGGCGATCACCGCCGACTGATCGTCCATGTCGAGTCTCTCGATCCGCACGTTGCCCACGGCCCGCAGGGCGTCGGCGTTTTGCGGGTTACGCACGGTGGCGGTGACTTGCCAGCCGTCGGCCAGCAGGGTTTTCACCAGGCCGAGGCCCAAGCCTCGTGAGGCTCCGATGATGAGCGCGGTTTTTGCCTTGGACATGAGTGGCTTCCTTGAAAAAAGAGGTTCACGGATTCAGTGGACAGCGTTGCCCGAGCCGTTGTTGCAACTCGTGACGCAAAGCGCCGAGTTCATCCATCCGGGTTTCGATCAGTTTGAGTTTGTCTCGCAGCAATTGCGTGACGGCGCTGTCTGGATCAGGCGACTGCCGGATTGCCGCGACGCTGTTGCCGATTTCGCCGAGGGTAAAACCCAGTCTTTGAGCGGTCTTGATGTACTGCACCAGTTGCACCATGTCTGCCGGGTAGTCGCGATAACCATTGGCGCTGCGTTGCGCCGCGATCAATCCGCGTTGCTCGTAAAACCGTAGCGTGTCACGGCTGACGGCGCTGGCCTGGGCTAATTCACCGATGCGCATGTTGACGTCTCGAGAGGGCTTGACCTTGGAGCATACTCCAGGCTTTAGCCTTGTTGCTCCTCGAATATATATGGAGCAGGGCCGATGTGGACTTCAGCGCAATATCGCCGGGTGGTGCGGGGCAGTGCCTGGTATGACTTGATCGTGACAGCGGCGTTTGTCACGCCGTGGAGTTTTGCGGGTTTGCATGGGGCACTGACGGGGTTGAGTCAGGCGTTGGATTTGCCTGGAGCACTACCGGCGTTTGAGCCGATGCACATGCTGATGGCAAATCTGTTGGGGTCGATTGTGTGCGTTTGGGCGGTGCTGCGGATTCGGGATCCGCAGCAGGTGTTTGGGCGGTATGACGCGGTTGGAAGATTCCTGTTTTCGGCTTGGCAGCTGTATGCCTTGCTGCATGGGGCCAGTTCGCTGTTAGTGGTTTTCCTGGTCTTTGAATTGGCTTGGGGCGTGGTTCAGGTGTTGCCAGTTCGGCAGCCATCGCTGGCAAGCCATGCTCCTACGGGCGCAGCGCCAAACCTGTAGGCGCCGAGCTTGCTCGCGAAGGGGCCGGCCGATTCAATCCTAATGCCCACCCTGCCACGGCTGCCCCAACGACACCGGCGCGTACAACCTTGTCCGCACGGCATCCCGCGACAACAACACCAACACCACAATCGTCGCGACATACGGCAGCATCGCCAGCAGGCTCGACGGAATCGCCAGCCCCAGCCCCTGCGCCACCAAATGCAGGATGCTGGCGAGCCCGAACAGGTACGCGCCCAGCAGCAAGCGCCACACTCGCCAACTGGCAAACACCACCAGCGCCAGCGCAATCCAGCCGCGCCCGGCGCTCATGTTCTCCGCCCACATCGGCGTGTACGCCAGGGACAGATACGCCCCGGCCAACCCGGCCATCGCACCGCCAAACAACACCGCCAGCGTGCGCACACCCAACACCGGCAAGCCCATCGCACTGGCGGCGTCCGGGTTTTCCCCAACCGCTTGAATGATCAACCCGACGCGGCTTTTCAAAATCACCCACGCCACCACTGCAAACAGCGCGAATGACAGGTACACCAACAGATCCTGCGCAAACAGCATCCGCCCGATCAGTGGAATCTCGCTCAAGTACGGAATCGCCACCGGCTCAAAACCGGCCAGCGGTTTACCGACCCACGCCGCCCCGACAAACGTCGACAGGCCCACGCCGAAAATCGTCAGCGCCAACCCGGTGGCCACTTGATTGGCGTTGAACACCAGCGCCACCAAGGCAAACAGCGACGACAACAGCATCCCGGCGAGCATCGCCAACAGCACACCGAGCCACAGGTTGCCGCTGCTCAGCGCGACGATAAAACCGATTACTGCACCAAACAGCATCATCCCTTCCTGACCGAGGTTGAGCACGCCGCTCTTCTCGCAGATCAATTCACCCAACGCCACCAACAGCAACGGCGTGCCGCAACGGACCATCGCGTAGAAAAGATTGCTCAGCAGATCGATATCCATCACAGCGCTCCTGCAGGTACGGTGGCTGGTGCGCGACGGGCCCAGCGCACGTTCAAGCGTGGTCGGTAGAGAATCAGCACGTCGCTGGCCAGCAGGAAAAACAGCATCATCCCCTGGAACAATTGGGTGATGGCTTGCGGCAGGTTCATGCTCATCTGCGCGCTCTCGCCGCCGATGTACAGCAGCGCCATCAGCAGGCTGGAAAACAGAATGCCGACGGGATTGAGTCGCCCGAGAAACGCCACCGTGATCGCCGCGTAGCCATAGCCCGGCGAGACCTGCGGCACCAATTGGCCGATCGGCCCGGTCACCTCACACACGCCGGCCAGCCCCGCCAAACCACCGCTGATCAACAGCGCCAGCCAGATCAGACGCTTCTCGCGAAACCCGACGAAACCCGCCGCGCGCTTGTCCAGCCCGAGCACTTTGATCTGGAAACCGATAAAGCTTTTCTGCAACAACACCCACACCGCAACCAACGCCAGCAAGGCGAAATACACCCCGGCGTGAACCCGGCCATCCTCCATCAGCAATGGCAATCGGCTGAAGTCACTGAACATCGCCGACTCCGGAAAATTGAACCCGGCCGGGTCCTTCAACGGCCCATGCACACAAAACAGCAGCAGGTTCAGGGCGATGTAATTGAGCATGATGCTGGTGAGGATTTCGTTGGCGTTGAAGCGCGTGCGCAACCACGCGGTCAGTCCGGCCCACGCCGCGCCGGCCAGGGTGCCGACCAGCAGAATCAACACCAGTGCCCAGCGACTTTGCAGGTCGATGATGTTCACCGCCAAGGCACTGCCGGCCAACGCGCCGAGCAGCAATTGACCTTCCGCGCCGATGTTCCAGATGCGCGCCTGATAGGCCACGGCCAGCCCCAATGCACAGAGCAAAATCGGCAACGCTTTGACCAACAGTTCCGAGACGCCATACCCGTCGCTGATCGGTGCGATCAACAAGGTGTGCAAGGTCAGCAACGGATCGTGGCCTAGCGCGATAAACAGTAATGAGCCACAGCCCAGCGTCAGGGCCGCCGCGAGCAACGGCGAGCACCAGAGCATCAGGCGTGATTGCTGGCCACGGGGTTCGAGAGAAAGCAGCATGGAAAACTCCGTTAAGCCGATGCGGGTGCAGGTGAGTGAGGGGCGTCGAACTGGCCGGCCATCCAGCCGCCGACGTCAATCAAGCGTGTGTCGACGGTCGCTTTCAGTGGCGACAGGCGACCGCCGCACAACGCGCCGAGGCGGTCGCTGATCTGGAACAATTCGTCGAGGTCTTCGGAGATCACCAGGATCGCCGCGCCGGCATCGCGCAAGGCAATCAGCGCACGGTGAATGGTCGCGGCGGCCCCGACGTCCACGCCCCAGGTCGGGTGTGCGGCGATCAGCAGTCTGGGTTGCTGGAGGATTTCCCGGCCGAGGATGAATTTCTGCAAGTTGCCGCCGGACAGGCTGCGGGCCGGTGTCTGGGCATCGGGTGTCTTGACCCCGAAGCGACGGATGATCTCTTCGGCCAACGCGTCGACCTTGCGACGCTGGATCAAGCCGTTGCTGACCAGTCCTTGTTGAAACGCCGTGAGCAACGCGTTGTCGGCGAGGCTCAATTCCGGCACGGCGCCGTGACCCAGTCGTTCCGCGGGGACGAAGGCCTGGCCGAGTTCGCGTCGTGCATCGGGTCGCAGGTGGGCGACCGCTTGCCCGGCGAAACGGATCGTTGCGCCGTTGTTTCGGGTCAGCCGTTCTTCGCCGCTGAGTAGCGCCAGCAATTCATCCTGACCATTACCCGCAACACCGGCGATGCCGACGATTTCACCCCTTTGCACTTCAAGATCTACATCCTTCAGCGAGCAGCCGAACGGATCGGGATTGAGCCAGGACAACTGAGTGACGCTGAGAAACACCCCGCCGCCTACCACCTTCGGATAGTCCGTAATTGTCTCGGCGACTTCGCCGACCATCAGCCGCGCCAGTTGCCGGTCCGAGCACTCGGCGGGTACGCAATGCCCGGCCACTCGACCGCCGCGCAACACGGTGGCGCTGTGGCACAGCGCCCGGACTTCACCGAGCTTGTGGCTGATAAACAGAATGCTGCAGCCCTCGGCCGCGAGTCGGCGCAAGGTGATGAACAGTTCTTCGGCTTCTTGCGGGGTCAGGACCGAGGTCGGTTCATCGAGGATCAACAGGCGGATGTCTTGCATCAGGCACCGAATGATTTCCACCCGTTGCCGCTCGCCAATCGACAGGCTGTGGACAAGTCGCTCGGGCTCCAGCGCCATGCCATAACGGCGGGACACTTCACGAATCTTCGGTTCCAACTGTTTTGGTGTGCCGGCCGCTGCGCCCATCGCCAGGGCAATGTTCTGCGCCACGCTCAATGTCTCAAACAGCGAGAAATGCTGGAACACCATGCCGATCCCAAGACCACGGGCCTGGGAAGGATTGCGTATGTTCACGCGTTGTCCTTGCCAGATCATTTCCCCGGAATCGGCCTGGGTGACGCCGTAGATGATCTTCATTAACGTGCTTTTGCCAGCACCGTTTTCCCCAAGCAAGGCATGGATTTCGCCAGGCGCAATGGTCAGGTCGATGGCGTCGTTGGCCAGGCATCCGGGGTAGCGTTTGCTGATGTGGCGCAATTGCAGGCGGGGTGTTTGATCGGGGATCGGCACGGGGTTGGGCATGACTGACTCGGGTCGATGGGCGTGATGCTTGTGGATAAAGCAATTTCCTGGCCATTGGGTCAGGAAAGCTGAAAATCCGCGCAAGCACAGGCCTCAGGGTCAGTGCATTGCGATCCATCGGCGCCGGGCCAGGCACCACTTGAGGGCGAAGCTGTTGATCAGGCTCCAGTTTTGCTCGCAGGGGATTGGTTAAAAAATGAACAGTAGCCCGCAAGCCATGCCGGACATGGGGCCGCGACGACCATGAACGGGTTATCCACAGATTGCTCCACAGTATTTGTGCGCAAGCTCAAACGTCGGGCATAAGTACCGTGCGGCTATCTTCTAAAGGTGATAACCCGCGCTAACTGTTTGTTTTTACGTGAATTTAACGTTGGTGGTGGGAAATTGGACGAAAAATGAACAAAGCCCGCAAACCCGCATGACAGAAGGGTTACAGGCACATGTGCTCAGGTTATCCACAGCCGGGTGCACAGTAGATGTGGGCAAAATCCCGACGTCGGCGGAATAAGGGTGAACGTTGTTGGTGCGTTCAGTGCTGCAACACAATGCGTCCGCGACTCAAGTCCGCCAGTTGTGTTTGCAGGGCAGGGATCTGTGCTTTTCCCATCGCCAATTGCAGTTCGACGCCGTTAGCGGTGAACGTTTCTTCCACGATCAGCCCGCCCAGTTCCGTCACGCGAAGTTTCACCAGCGCCAATTCACTGAAGGCACAGGCGCAACTGACGGGCACTCGGCTGATCAGCTCAACCTTGGGCGCCGCTTGCAGGCATTTGTTAGCACCGCCGCCATACGCCCGGGCGAGGCCGCCGGTGCCCAATTGAATGCCGCCGTACCAACGAATCACCAACACCGCGACCTGGTCGCAGTCCTGTGCTTCGATCGCCGCCAGAATCGGTCGGCCTGCGGTGCCGCCGGGCTCGCCATCGTCGTTGCTGCGGTACTGGTCGCCGAGTTTCCATGCCCAGCAATTGTGCGAAGCATTAAGGTCGCTGTGCTGTTCGAGGAACGCCTGGGCGTCAGCCGGGCTTGAGATCGGCGCAGCGAAGGTGATGAAGCGGCTTTTGCGAATCTCTTCGCGGTATTCGCAAAAACCGCTGAGGGTAAAAGGCATAGGTATCTTAATTAGACGGGGTCAGGCCGCAGCCTTTGAGAATGATGCGGATCAGGTTATTGCCGGCTTCTTCCATGTCTTGCTTGGTCAGCTTGGTACGCCCAGTGACTCGGCAGATCTGGGTCGCGAAGTCGGCGTAATGCTGAGTGCTGCCCCACAACAGGAAGATCAGGTTGACCGGATCGACCGGGTCCATTTTGCCGGCGTCGATCCACGCCTGGAACACCGCGGCCCGGCCCTGGAACCAGGCGCGGTAGTCCTGGTTGAAATACTCGGTCAGGCATTCGCCGCCGCTGATCACTTCCATGGCGAAGACTCGTGACGCTTGTGGCTGGCGCCGGGAAAATTCCATCTTGGCGCGGATGTAGCGGGTTAATGCCTCGGCCGGATCATCCTCCGCAGTCAATGTGTTGAAGGTGCTGTCCCACAACTCGATGATGTTGCTCAGCACCGCCACGTACAAACCGAGTTTGTTGGTGAAGTAGTAATGCAGGTTCGCCTTGGGCAACCCGGCATTCTGGGCAATGGTGTTCATGCTGGTGCCTTTGAACCCGTGACGGGCGAACTCGTCTTCGGCGGCTTTGATGATGGTCTCTTCGTTCTTCTGACGAATGCGGCTGGCAGGTTTACCGCCGTGAGCTGGGACTTCAAAGGTCATAGGCACTTCCAGACAGACAGGTAGGTGGGTGCAACCAGTGCGTTGATAGCGCACCCACGGGCTTCAGACAAGTCCCGGTTCACAGGATTCTTCGGTTGTTCAGCGCGTCGCAGCGAGGCTTTCCAGGAAACTCTCCAGTACCAGATGCGGGCGACGGCCCTTGCGCGTGACCGATGCAAGGCTCAGGTCATAGAAACGCGCCTTCGGTTTCAGCGCACGCAAGCGACCTTGTTGCACCCAGAGGCTGGCGTAATGATCCGGCAGGTAGCCGATGTAGCGCCCAGTGAGGATCAGGAACGCCATGCCCTCACGGTCCGAAGCACTGGCGGTGCAGTTGAGTGCCTGGTAATGGGCCTGGATCTCCGCTGGCAGTCGGAAGGTCGGCGCGATCGCGTCCTGGCTGTTGAGACGGTCATCGTCGAGTTGTTTGTCGTCGACGTAAAAAAGCGGATGGCCGACTGCGCAATACAGCAGCGAGCGCTCGCTATAGAGCGGCTGATATTCCAGCCCCGACAACGCACTGGCCTGCGGCACGACGCCGACGTGCAAGCGGCCATCGAGCACACCTTGCTCCACTTCATTGGGCGCGATCATGCGGATCTGAATCTGCACGTCCGGGCCGCGTTCCTTCAATTGTGCCAACGCGTGGGTGATGCGCATGTGGGGGAGGGTGACCAGGTTGTCGGTCAGGCCAATGGTCAATTCGCCACGCAAGTGCTGGTGCAGGCCATTGACCTCGGTGCGGAAACTTTCCAGCGCACTTAATAGCTGCAAGGCCGATTGGTACACCTCGCGACCTTCTTCGGTCAGGGAAAATCCGGCGCGACCGCGTTGGCATAACCGCAAGCCCAGGCGTTGTTCCAGATCGCTCATTTGCTGGCTGATGGCCGAGCGACCGATCCCCAGCACGCTTTCCGCCGCCGAGAAGCCGCCGCACTCGACCACGCTGCGAAAGATCCGCAACAAGCGGATATCAAAGTCGCTGACTTGCGCCAGTGGATCGGGACGACGCGTGCTCATAGTTTAGTAGTGGCCTGACTGAACGTTAGAAGAGTTGGATTTCACAGACTTTATCCCCGTGGCAATTTAGCTGCAAGAACGCTTTTGATCTCTATGCCGCTTATTGCCTGCGAGGTTTTGCCCATGAACTTGCCTGAAAACGCCCCGTCTTCCCTGGCCAGCCAGCTCAAGCTTGATGCTCACTGGATGCCCTATACCGCCAACCGTAACTTCCAGCGCGACCCGCGTCTGATCGTGGCGGCGCAAGGCAGCTGGCTGACCGACGACAAGGGCCGCAAAGTCTATGACTCGCTGTCCGGTCTGTGGACCTGCGGCGCCGGGCACACCCGCAAGGAAATCCAGGAAGCGGTCGCCAAGCAATTGGGCACGCTCGACTACTCGCCAGGCTTCCAGTATGGCCATCCGCTATCGTTCCAACTGGCCGAGAAAATCACCGACCTGACCCCGGGCAACCTGAATCACGTGTTTTTCACCGACTCGGGTTCCGAGTGTGCGGATACCGCAGTGAAAATGGTCCGCGCTTACTGGCGTCTGAAAGGTCAGGCGACCAAAACCAAAATGATCGGCCGTGCTCGCGGTTACCACGGCGTGAACATCGCCGGCACCAGCCTCGGCGGTGTGAACGGCAACCGCAAAATGTTCGGTCAGGCGATGATGGACGTCGATCACCTGCCGCACACGCTGCTGGCGAGCAATGCCTACTCCCGTGGCATGCCGGAGCTGGGTGGTATTGCTTTGGCCGATGAGCTGCTGAAGTTGATCGAGCTGCACGACGCGTCAAACATCGCCGCGGTATTCGTTGAGCCGATGGCCGGTTCTGCTGGCGTACTGGTTCCGCCACAGGGTTACCTCAAGCGTCTGCGCGAGATCTGCGATCAGCACAACATCCTGCTGGTGTTCGACGAAGTGATCACCGGTTTCGGCCGTACCGGCAAAATGTTCGGTGCCGATACCTTTGGCGTGACCCCGGACCTGATGTGCATCGCCAAGCAAGTCACAAACGGCGCAATCCCGATGGGCGCGGTGATTGCCAGCTCCGAGATCTACCAGACCTTCATGAACCAGGCGACGCCTGAGTACGCGGTTGAATTCCCGCACGGCTACACCTACTCCGCGCACCCGGTGGCTTGCGCTGCTGGCCTGGCAGCACTCGATCTGCTGCAAAAGGAAAACCTGGTGCAGAGCGTGGCCGAGGTGGCACCGCATTTCGAAAATGCGCTGCACGGTTTGAAAGGTTCGAAGAACATCATCGACATTCGTAACTTCGGCCTGGCCGGTGCGATTCAGATCGCGCCGCGTGATGGCGACGCGATCGTGCGTCCATTCGAAGCGGGTATGGCGCTGTGGAAAGCCGGATTCTATGTGCGCTTCGGCGGCGACACCCTGCAGTTCGGCCCAACCTTCAACAGCAAGCCGCAAGACCTTGATCGTCTGTTCGACGCGGTCGGCGAAGTGCTGAACAAGATCGACTGATTTTCTCTTCTATATAGAGGCGTCCTTATACGGGGCGCCTGTGGACAACTTTTCAGGAGCGTTACATGAGCCTTATCCCGCATTTGATCAATGGCGAACTGGTGACCGAAGACGGTCGCACGGCCGACGTGTTCAACCCGTCTACCGGCCAGGCGATCCACAAGCTGCCATTGGCCAGCCGTGAAACCATTCAAAAAGCCATCGACTCGGCCAAGGCTGCATTCCCGGCCTGGCGCAACACGCCGGCAGCCAAACGTGCCCAGGTGATGTTTCGCTTCAAGCAACTGCTGGAACAGAACGAAGCACGCATTGCTCAGCTGATCAGCGAAGAGCACGGCAAGACCCTGGAAGATGCGGCCGGCGAATTGAAGCGCGGTATCGAGAACGTCGAGTTCGCGTGCGCTGCGCCGGAAATCCTCAAGGGTGAATACAGTCGTAACGTCGGCCCGAACATTGATGCCTGGTCGGACTTCCAGCCGTTGGGCGTGGTGGCTGGTATTACCCCGTTCAACTTCCCGGCGATGGTGCCGCTGTGGATGTATCCGCTGGCCATCGTCTGCGGCAACTGCTTTATCCTCAAGCCGTCCGAGCGCGATCCGAGCTCCACGCTGTTGATCGCTCAACTGTTGCTGGAAGCCGGTCTGCCTAAAGGCGTGCTGAACGTCGTGCACGGTGACAAGGCGGCGGTGGACGCGCTGATCGAAGCGCCGGAAGTCAAAGCGCTGAGTTTTGTCGGTTCGACGCCGATTGCCGAATACATCTACGCCGAAGGCACCAAGCGCGGCAAACGCGTTCAGGCACTGGGCGGCGCGAAGAACCATGCGGTGCTGATGCCGGATGCGGACCTGGATAACGCGGTCAGCGCGTTGATGGGCGCTGCCTACGGTTCTTGCGGCGAGCGTTGCATGGCGATCTCGGTGGCAGTGTGCGTCGGTGACCAGGTGGCGGATGCGCTGGTGGAAAAACTGGTGCCGCAGATCAAGGCGCTGAAAATCGGCGCGGGGACTACGTGTGGTCTGGACATGGGGCCACTGGTCACCGGTCAGGCACGCGACAAGGTCAGCGGTTATGTCGAAGACGGCGTTTCTTCCGGCGCGACCCTGGTGGTCGACGGTCGTGGCTTGAGCGTGGCCGGTCATGAGGAAGGTTTCTTCCTGGGTGGCTGCCTGTTCGATAACGTCACGCCAGAGATGCGCATCTATAAAGAAGAAATCTTCGGGCCAGTGCTGTGCGTCGTTCGGGTCAACAGCCTGGAAGAGGCGATGCAGCTGATCAACGATCACGAGTATGGCAACGGCACCTGCATCTTTACCCGTGATGGTGAAGCGGCGCGGTTGTTCTGCGATGAGATCGAAGTGGGCATGGTCGGCGTTAACGTACCGTTGCCGGTGCCGGTGGCTTACCACAGCTTCGGTGGCTGGAAGCGTTCGCTGTTTGGCGACCTGCATGCTTATGGTCCGGACGGTGTGCGTTTCTACACTCGTCGCAAAGCCATCACCCAGCGCTGGCCGCAACGTGCGAGCCATGAGGCGTCGCAATTTGCGTTCCCTAGCTTGTAAGTAGAAGGGAAGAAGGCCGGCCCCTTGGGGCCGGCCTTTGTGTTTCCGGGCCTTTTTGCCTTATATGACAGAATTGTGAAATTAAAGGTTGACGGCAGATTCTGGATGTCTATAATTCGCCCCACTTCCGGCGCAGTCGAAACGGAAAACTCCTTGGTAAACAAAGAGTTACGCAGTTTTCGGCAGCAAGCGGCTTCAGGTCATCGAAGCGCGAAAGGAGTTGAAAAAGAGGTGTTGACAGCAGCGTGTAACGCTGTAGAATTCGCCTCCCGCTACCGAGTGATCGGAAGCGCAAGTGGTTGAAGTTGTTAGAGATTTCCAAACGAAACTTTGAAAACTTCTGAAAATAACCGCTTGACAGCAACAGAGGCTGCTGTAGAATGCGCGCCTCGGTTGAGACGAAAGATCTTAACCAACCGCTCTTTAACAACTGAATCAAGCAATTCGTGTGGGTGCTTGTGGAGTCAGACTGATAGTCAACAAGATTATCAGCATCACAAGTTACTCCGCGAGAAATCAAAGATGTAACCAACGATTGCTGAGCCAAGTTTAGGGTTTCTTAAAAACCCAAAGATGTTTGAACTGAAGAGTTTGATCATGGCTCAGATTGAACGCTGGCGGCAGGCCTAACACATGCAAGTCGAGCGGTAGAGAGAAGCTTGCTTCTCTTGAGAGCGGCGGACGGGTGAGTAATGCCTAGGAATCTGCCTGGTAGTGGGGGATAACGCTCGGAAACGGACGCTAATACCGCATACGTCCTACGGGAGAAAGCAGGGGACCTTCGGGCCTTGCGCTATCAGATGAGCCTAGGTCGGATTAGCTAGTTGGTGAGGTAATGGCTCACCAAGGCGACGATCCGTAACTGGTCTGAGAGGATGATCAGTCACACTGGAACTGAGACACGGTCCAGACTCCTACGGGAGGCAGCAGTGGGGAATATTGGACAATGGGCGAAAGCCTGATCCAGCCATGCCGCGTGTGTGAAGAAGGTCTTCGGATTGTAAAGCACTTTAAGTTGGGAGGAAGGGTTGTAACCTAATACGTTGCAATCTTGACGTTACCGACAGAATAAGCACCGGCTAACTCTGTGCCAGCAGCCGCGGTAATACAGAGGGTGCAAGCGTTAATCGGAATTACTGGGCGTAAAGCGCGCGTAGGTGGTTCGTTAAGTTGGATGTGAAATCCCCGGGCTCAACCTGGGAACTGCATTCAAAACTGACGAGCTAGAGTATGGTAGAGGGTGGTGGAATTTCCTGTGTAGCGGTGAAATGCGTAGATATAGGAAGGAACACCAGTGGCGAAGGCGACCACCTGGACTGATACTGACACTGAGGTGCGAAAGCGTGGGGAGCAAACAGGATTAGATACCCTGGTAGTCCACGCCGTAAACGATGTCAACTAGCCGTTGGGAGCCTTGAGCTCTTAGTGGCGCAGCTAACGCATTAAGTTGACCGCCTGGGGAGTACGGCCGCAAGGTTAAAACTCAAATGAATTGACGGGGGCCCGCACAAGCGGTGGAGCATGTGGTTTAATTCGAAGCAACGCGAAGAACCTTACCAGGCCTTGACATCCAATGAACTTTCCAGAGATGGATTGGTGCCTTCGGGAACATTGAGACAGGTGCTGCATGGCTGTCGTCAGCTCGTGTCGTGAGATGTTGGGTTAAGTCCCGTAACGAGCGCAACCCTTGTCCTTAGTTACCAGCACGTTATGGTGGGCACTCTAAGGAGACTGCCGGTGACAAACCGGAGGAAGGTGGGGATGACGTCAAGTCATCATGGCCCTTACGGCCTGGGCTACACACGTGCTACAATGGTCGGTACAGAGGGTTGCCAAGCCGCGAGGTGGAGCTAATCCCAGAAAACCGATCGTAGTCCGGATCGCAGTCTGCAACTCGACTGCGTGAAGTCGGAATCGCTAGTAATCGCGAATCAGAATGTCGCGGTGAATACGTTCCCGGGCCTTGTACACACCGCCCGTCACACCATGGGAGTGGGTTGCACCAGAAGTAGCTAGTCTAACCCTCGGGAGGACGGTTACCACGGTGTGATTCATGACTGGGGTGAAGTCGTAACAAGGTAGCCGTAGGGGAACCTGCGGCTGGATCACCTCCTTAATCGACGACATCAGCTGCTCCATAAGTTCCCACACGAATTGCTTGATTCATTGAAGAAGACGAAAGAAGCAGCCCGAAATTGGGTCTGTAGCTCAGTTGGTTAGAGCGCACCCCTGATAAGGGTGAGGTCGGCAGTTCGAATCTGCCCAGACCCACCAATTTTGTGTGGGAAACGCCTGTAGAAATACGGGGCCATAGCTCAGCTGGGAGAGCGCCTGCCTTGCACGCAGGAGGTCAACGGTTCGATCCCGTTTGGCTCCACCACTACTGCTTCTGTTAGTAAGAAAGCTTAGAAATGAGCATTCCATCGTTGAGATGGTGAATGTTGATTTCTAGTCTTTGACTAGTTCGTTCTTTAAAAATTTGGGTATGTGATAGAAAGATAGACTGAACGTTACTTTCACTGGTAACGGATCAGGCTAAGGTAAAATTTGTGAGTTGCTCTTAATTGAGTATTATCGAATTTTCGGCGAATGTCGTCTTCACAGTATAACCAGATTGCTTGGGGTTATATGGTCAAGTGAAGAAGCGCATACGGTGGATGCCTTGGCAGTCAGAGGCGATGAAAGACGTGGTAGCCTGCGAAAAGCTTCGGGGAGTCGGCAAACAGACTTTGATCCGGAGATGTCTGAATGGGGGAACCCAGCCATCATAAGATGGTTATCTTAAGCTGAATACATAGGCTTAAGAGGCGAACCAGGGGAACTGAAACATCTAAGTACCCTGAGGAAAAGAAATCAACCGAGATTCCCTTAGTAGTGGCGAGCGAACGGGGACTAGCCCTTAAGTGGCTTTGAGATTAGCGGAACGCTCTGGAAAGTGCGGCCATAGTGGGTGATAGCCCTGTACGCGAAAATCTCTTAGTCATGAAATCGAGTAGGACGGAGCACGAGAAACTTTGTCTGAATATGGGGGGACCATCCTCCAAGGCTAAATACTACTGACTGACCGATAGTGAACTAGTACCGTGAGGGAAAGGCGAAAAGAACCCCGGAGAGGGGAGTGAAATAGATCCTGAAACCGTATGCGTACAAGCAGTGGGAGCCCACTTGTTGGGTGACTGCGTACCTTTTGTATAATGGGTCAGCGACTTATTTTCAGTGGCGAGCTTAACCGAATAGGGGAGGCGTAGCGAAAGCGAGTCTTAATAGGGCGTCTAGTCGCTGGGAATAGACCCGAAACCGGGCGATCTATCCATGGGCAGGTTGAAGGTTGGGTAACACTAACTGGAGGACCGAACCGACTACCGTTGAAAAGTTAGCGGATGACCTGTGGATCGGAGTGAAAGGCTAATCAAGCTCGGAGATAGCTGGTTCTCCTCGAAAGCTATTTAGGTAGCGCCTCATGTATCACTGTAGGGGGTAGAGCACTGTTTCGGCTAGGGGGTCATCCCGACTTACCAAACCGATGCAAACTCCGAATACCTACAAGTGCCGAGCATGGGAGACACACGGCGGGTGCTAACGTCCGTCGTGAAAAGGGAAACAACCCAGACCGTCAGCTAAGGTCCCAAAGTTATGGTTAAGTGGGAAACGATGTGGGAAGGCTTAGACAGCTAGGAGGTTGGCTTAGAAGCAGCCACCCTTTAAAGAAAGCGTAATAGCTCACTAGTCGAGTCGGCCTGCGCGGAAGATGTAACGGGGCTCAAACCATACACCGAAGCTACGGGTATCACTTAGGTGATGCGGTAGAGGAGCGTTCTGTAAGCCTGTGAAGGTGAGTTGAGAAGCTTGCTGGAGGTATCAGAAGTGCGAATGCTGACATGAGTAACGACAATGGGTGTGAAAAACACCCACGCCGAAAGACCAAGGTTTCCTGCGCAACGTTAATCGACGCAGGGTTAGTCGGTCCCTAAGGCGAGGCTGAAAAGCGTAGTCGATGGAAAACAGGTTAATATTCCTGTACTTCTGGTTATTGCGATGGAGGGACGGAGAAGGCTAGGCCAGCTTGGCGTTGGTTGTCCAAGTTTAAGGTGGTAGGCTGGAATCTTAGGTAAATCCGGGATTCTAAGGCCGAGAGCTGATGACGAGTGTTCTTTTAGAACACGAAGTGGTTGATGCCATGCTTCCAAGAAAAGCTTCTAAGCTTCAGGTAACCAGGAACCGTACCCCAAACCGACACAGGTGGTTGGGTAGAGAATACCAAGGCGCTTGAGAGAACTCGGGTGAAGGAACTAGGCAAAATGGCACCGTAACTTCGGGAGAAGGTGCGCCGGTGAGGGTGAAGCATTTACTGCGTAAGCCCATGCCGGTCGAAGATACCAGGCCGCTGCGACTGTTTATTAAAAACACAGCACTCTGCAAACACGAAAGTGGACGTATAGGGTGTGACGCCTGCCCGGTGCCGGAAGGTTAATTGATGGGGTTAGCTAACGCGAAGCTCTTGATCGAAGCCCCGGTAAACGGCGGCCGTAACTATAACGGTCCTAAGGTAGCGAAATTCCTTGTCGGGTAAGTTCCGACCTGCACGAATGGCGTAACGATGGCGGCGCTGTCTCCACCCGAGACTCAGTGAAATTGAAATCGCTGTGAAGATGCAGTGTATCCGCGGCTAGACGGAAAGACCCCGTGAACCTTTACTATAGCTTTGCACTGGACTTTGAATTTGCTTGTGTAGGATAGGTGGGAGGCTTTGAAGCGTGGACGCCAGTTCGCGTGGAGCCAACCTTGAAATACCACCCTGGCAACTTTGAGGTTCTAACTCAGGTCCGTTATCCGGATCGAGGACAGTGTATGGTGGGTAGTTTGACTGGGGCGGTCTCCTCCTAAAGAGTAACGGAGGAGTACGAAGGTGCGCTCAGACCGGTCGGAAATCGGTCGTAGAGTATAAAGGCAAAAGCGCGCTTGACTGCGAGACAGACACGTCGAGCAGGTACGAAAGTAGGTCTTAGTGATCCGGTGGTTCTGTATGGAAGGGCCATCGCTCAACGGATAAAAGGTACTCCGGGGATAACAGGCTGATACCGCCCAAGAGTTCATATCGACGGCGGTGTTTGGCACCTCGATGTCGGCTCATCACATCCTGGGGCTGAAGCCGGTCCCAAGGGTATGGCTGTTCGCCATTTAAAGTGGTACGCGAGCTGGGTTTAGAACGTCGTGAGACAGTTCGGTCCCTATCTGCCGTGGACGTTTGAGATTTGAGAGGGGCTGCTCCTAGTACGAGAGGACCGGAGTGGACGAACCTCTGGTGTTCCGGTTGTCACGCCAGTGGCATTGCCGGGTAGCTATGTTCGGAATAGATAACCGCTGAAAGCATCTAAGCGGGAAACTAGCCTCAAGATGAGATCTCACTGGGACCTTGAGTCCCCTGAAGGGCCGTCGAAGACTACGACGTTGATAGGTTGGGTGTGTAAGCGCTGTGAGGCGTTGAGCTAACCAATACTAATTGCCCGTGAGGCTTGACCATATAACACCCAAGCAATTTGCGTCGAAAGGCCAGATTGCGGTGTGTGAAGACGATACAAAGTCGAAAATTCGAAACGAAACACACAAATCTATTACATACCCATTCGCTGGAGCGTGAACCGAAAGGTAAACGACCTGGCTACCGAATTTCTTGACGACCATAGAGCATTGGAACCACCTGATCCCATCCCGAACTCAGCAGTGAAACGATGCATCGCCGATGGTAGTGTGGGGTTTCCCCATGTGAGAGTAGGTCATCGTCAAGATTAAATTCCGAAACCCCTATCTGCGTATGCAGGTAGGGGTTTTGTTTTGCCCGCTGGAAAGTTCGTACAGCATTACCGGACAGCTCCCGGCTGTCACAGTCTCCCGACAATGCTAAGGTTCGGCCCTAGCGTTTGTATTTTCCCAAGGAAGCCTTTATGCCGGACGCCACGTCCCTCAATGCTGCTTTTATGGTGGTTCAAAGCAACAGTCTGAATGAACTGCGCAGCCTGGTGATCAGCGTAATGCGGCGTTATCCGCTGGCTCCCCTGGAAAATGAAATCGCCTTGGTACAGAGCAATGGCATCGCGCAGTGGCTCAAGCTGGCCCTTGCCGAAGATCCGGAAGAGGATGACATGGGCGGCTGCGGTATTGCCGCCGCCATCGACGTGCAGTTACCCGGTAGCTTCATGTGGCAGCTTTATCGCATGGTCCTTGGACGGGATGAAATCCCGGTCAAATCGTTGCTCGATAAAGCGCCCCTGACCTGGCGTTTGATGCGTCTGCTCCCGCAACTGATCAACCAGCCGCACTTTGAGCCACTGCAGCGCTTCCTGACCCATGACACCGATTTGCGTAAGCGCTACCAGTTAGCTGAGCGACTCGCCGACTTGTTCGACCAATACCAGGTCTACCGCGCCGACTGGCTCGAAGACTGGGCAGAAGGTCGTCACCAATTGCGCAACGGCAGAGGCGAAGCCAAGCCACTGGCCCCGGCCAACTGCTGGCAGGCCGAATTATGGCGAGCGCTGTTGCTGGATGTGGGTGAGGAAGGCATGGCGCAAAGCCGTGCCGGCGTTCATCAGCGGTTTATCGAACGCATCAACAGCCTCGACGTCGCCCCCAGCGGATTGCCTGCACGGGTGATCGTTTTCGGGATTTCTTCGCTGCCTGCTCAAGCACTCGAAGCACTCGCCGGACTGGCTCGTTTCAGTCAGGTTTTGCTGTGTGTGCATAACCCGTGTCGTTACCATTGGGCCGACATCGTCGCCGATAAAGACCTGCTCCGGCATCAATACAAGCGTCAGTCTCGCAAGAGTGGCATGCCCGTTGTGCTCGACCCGCAAACCCTCCACCAGCATGCTCATCCGCTGCTGGCTGCCTGGGGAAAGCAGGGTCGGGACTACATCAATCTTCTCGACAGCTATGACGATCCCAACAGCTATAGCGCTGCATTTCGTGACGGTCGCATCGACCTGTTCAGCGATAATCAGCCAAAGAACATGCTCAATCAATTGCAGGACGACATTCTCGAATTACGCCCACTGAGCGAAACACGGGAGTGCTGGCCCGCCGTCGATCTTGAGCAGGACGAGTCGATCCGTTTTCACATCGCTCACAGTGCCCAGCGTGAAGTAGAGATCCTTCATGATCAGCTCCTGGCACGCTTCAGCGCTGATCCCGATCTAAGGCCTCGCGACATCATTGTGATGGTCCCGGACATCGACAGTTACGCACCGCATATTCGCGCCGTATTCGGTCAGCTTGAACGTCAGGACCCTCGTTTCATTCCTTTCACGCTCGCGGATCAGGGCCAGCGTGGTCGCGATCCCCTGCTGATCGCGGTCGAACACCTGCTCAAACTTCCCGACAGCCGCTTCCCCGTCAGCGAGATCCTCGACCTGCTGGACGTTCCAGCATTACGAGCCCGCTTCGGCGTCGAGGAGCGTGACCTGCCAACGCTGCACCGGTGGATCGAAGGTGCGGGCATCCGCTGGGGCATGAATGCCGAGCAGCGTGCAGGTCTGGGGTTGCCTGAAGCACTGGAGCAAAACAGTTGGCGATTCGGCCTGCGCCGGATGCTGCTGGGTTATGCCGTGGGCAGTGCCCTTGCGTGCGAAGGCATCGAGCCTTACGACGAAATTGGTGGTCTGGAGGCCGCGCTGATCGGGCCTTTGGTGGCCCTGCTGGATGCGTTGGAAATCGCCCACCAGGAATTGACTCAACCGGCACCGCCCAAAGAGTGGGGCGTGCGCTTGCAAGCATTGGTGCAGCTGTTCTTCCTGGCCAGCAATGAGCACGATGACTACTTGCTCGCCCAGCTCGAAGAGTTGCGCGAAACCTGGCTCGACACCTGTGAGTCCGTAGGTTTACAGGACGATTTGCCGCTGACCGTGGTTCGGGAAGCATGGCTGGCCGGACTGGATCAGGGGCGCCTGTCCCAGCGCTTTCTGGCCGGTGCCGTCAATTTCTGCACCTTGATGCCGATGCGGGCGATCCCGTTTAAACGCGTCTGTCTGCTGGGCATGAACGATGGCGACTACCCTCGTGCGCAACCGCCACTGGATTTCGATCTCATGGGCAGTGACTACCGCCCAGGCGATCGCTCCCGTCGTGAAGATGACCGTTATCTTCTGTTGGAAGCGCTGTTGTCGGCACGAGATCAGCTCTACATCAGCTGGGTGGGCCGAAGCATCCGGGATAACAGCGAACGTCCGGCCTCCGTGCTGATTGGCCAACTGCGAGACCATCTCGCCAGTGGCTGGCGATTGCAGGATGAGGACAAGGACCTGCTGGAGGCCATGACTCAAGAGCACCCATTACAGCCCTTCAGCGCACGTTACTTCCATGAGGGTGACGCACTGTTCAGCTACGCCAATGAGTGGCAGGTACTTCATCAAATCACCCATCAGGTGGCAGAAGGCGAAGTACTTGAAGCTTACGTACAAGAGGAGCCACTAAGTCTCGGTCAACTGCAGGACTTCCTGCGCAATCCCGTGCGACATTTTTTCAGCCAGCGGCTCAAGGTGTTCTTCGAAGCGGCTGAAGTACCCTTGGCCGATGAAGAACCCTTTGTCCTCGATGCGCTGCAACGCTACAACCTCAGTGACAGTTTGCTTGCCGCGGCTATGGGACGCATTGATCACGCCGATCAGGCACTGGATGACCAGGCCAAACGCCTGCAAAACAGTGGGCTGCTGCCCATGGCCGGATTCGGCGAATGCCTCCAGCGTGAATTGATCGAACCGCTTCCGGATCTGCTGCAGCGTTATCAACAGCTCCTGGCGCTATGGCCGACTCCGCTGACCAGCGCTTTGCCTGTGAACCTCGAGTTGGAAGGCCTGCGCCTCGAAGGTTGGCTCAGTGGTTTGCACCAGTGTGCAGACGGTGGCTTGCTGTCGGTCACCACCATCCCCAACAGCATTGGCTCAATCAAAAACCGCAAATGGCACCGATTGACGCGGCCCTGGGTCAATCATCTGGTGGCCTGCGCCAGCGGCATACCGATGACCACCGCACTGGTGGCCAGCGACGATAGCCTGCTGCTGGAGCCGCTGGAGAAGGGTGTCGCACTGAAAACGCTCGGACACCTTCTGGAGGCCTGGCAGGCGGGCATGCGTCAACCCATGCCGGTTGCAGTAAAAACGGCCTTCGCCTGGCTTGGTCAGACCGATCCGCTGAAGGCCGAAGCCGCTGCCCGCAAAGCCTATGAAGGCGATGGCCAGACCACTGACGGAGAGCGCCGCGAAAGCCCCGCACTCACCCGACAATTTGCTGACTACGACGCGCTGCTCGCCGACGAAACGTTCCCCGACTGGTGCAACGCCTTGTACAAACCGATGCTTGAAGCCCTGTGGCGATCACTGACCAGCGAGGGGGCTCGTTCATGACCACAAAAATACCACTGGCGCTGGCCTTCCCCCTGCGCGGCAGCCAACTGATCGAAGCCAGCGCCGGGACCGGCAAGACCTTCACTATTTCCGCACTTTATCTGCGCCTTGTCCTGGGGCACGGCAGTGACGCGAGTGGTTTCGGGCGTGAACTGTTGCCGCCGCAAATCCTCGTTGTGACCTTCACCGATGCCGCCACCAAAGAGCTGCGTGAACGTATCCGTACACGCTTGGCGGAGGCCGCGCGATTCTTCCGTGATGAGACCCCGGCACCGGATGGCCTCATTGCCGAACTGCGTGATCAGTACCTGCCCGAACAATGGTCGGGCTGCGCTAACCGCCTGGACATCGCCGCGCAATGGATGGATGAGGCGGCTGTCTCGACCATCCACAGTTGGTGTCAGCGCATGCTGCGCGAGCACGCCTTCGACAGCGGCAGCCTGTTTACCCAGACCCTGGAAACCGATCACAGCGATTTGCTGGGCGAAGTCCTGCGCGATTACTGGCGGCTGTTTTGTTACCCGATGCAAGGCGATGCACTCAATTGGGTCCGCAGCAATTGGGGCGGTCCGGCGGCGTTGTTGCCGCGCGTGCGCGGTTTGTTTGCCAGTGAACGCGACAGTGTCGAAGGAAAAGAGCCGGCCGAACTGATCAGCGAATGTTTGCAGGAACGACGAAGCGCGTTGCTCGAACTCAAGATGCCTTGGCGCCAATGGGCGGACGAGCTGCTGGTGATTTGTCACCAGGGGGTTGCGAGCAAGAGCGTCGACGGTCGAAAAATGCAGGCACGCTACTTCGAGCCCTGGTTCGAAAAAATCAAAGCCTGGGCCGAAGATGAAGCGCTTGAACAACTGGACATCGGCACCGGTTTTACTCGTCTGACGCCGGACGGCATGGCCGAAGCCTGGAAAGGCGAAGTACCCCGTCATCCCGGATTGGACGCAATGCCCGGCCTCAAGGCCAGCCTCGACGGTCTGCCAACCCCAGACGCGGCCGTTCTGCGACACGCAGCCCACTGGGTGGGCGCGCGGTTCGAAGAAGAAAAGCGTCGCCGCGCGGAGATGGGCTTCGACGACATGCTGCTGCGCCTGGATGCCGCTTTGCAGTCCGAAGGCGGCGAGCGTCTGGCGACCCTGATTCGAGAGCAGTTCCCGGTCGCGTTGATCGACGAATTCCAGGACACCGACCCGGTGCAATACCGGATCTTCGAAAGCATCTATCGCATCGAAGACAACAATCCCGAGTGCGGCCTGTTCCTGATCGGCGACCCGAAGCAGGCGATCTACGCGTTCCGAGGTGCCGACATATACACCTACCTGCGTGCCCGTCAGGCCACGACCGGCCGACTGCATACGCTGGGCACCAACTTCCGCTCCAGCCACGGCATGGTCAATGCGGTTAACCATGTGTTCGAACGCGCCGAGTCTCGTGAGTCGGGGCGCGGCGCGTTTCTGTTTCGGGAAAAAAATGGCGACAACCCGGTGCCGTTTCTGCCCGTGGAGTCCCAAGGACGTAAAGAGGTTCTGCGCGTAGCGGGCCAAGTGGTTCCGTCCCTGAACATCTGGCATTTGTCCGCAGAACAACCCCTGTCCGGGGCGGTGTACCGGCAACAATTGGCCGCCGCCTGCGCCAGTGAAATCACTGCATTGCTTAATGGAGGGCAACAACGTCAGGCGGGTTTCGTCGAGGACGGAAAGGCTTTCAGAGGCCTGCTGCCAGCCGATATCGCGATCCTTGTCCGCGATGGTAAAGAAGCTCAAGCAGTGCGCGGCGAACTCTCGGCCCGAGGTGTGCGCAGCGTCTATCTGTCGGACAAGGATTCGGTGTTCGCCGCACAAGAAGCTCACGACGTGCTGACCTGGCTCAAAGCCTGTGCCGAGCCCGATGTCGAGCGTCCACTGCGGGCGGCGTTGGCCTGCATCACGCTTAATCTGTCGCTGGGTGAACTGGAGCGATTTAATCAGGACGAACTTGCCTGGGAAGCACGGGTCATGCAATTCCGTGGGTATCGCGAGCTCTGGCGCAAGCAGGGCGTGCTGCCGATGCTGCGACGTTTGCTGCATGACTTCCAGCTCCCGCAGGCATTAATCGCACGCAGCGACGGCGAGCGAGTTCTGACTAACCTGCTGCACCTGTCCGAATTGCTGCAGCAGGCAGCGGCCGAACTCGATGGCGAGCAGGCACTGATCCGTCACTTGTCCGAGCATCTGGCGTTGTCAGGCCAGGCGGGCGAAGAACAGATTCTGCGCCTGGAAAGCGATGAACAACTGGTCAAAGTCGTGACCATTCACAAGTCCAAGGGCCTTGAATATCCCCTGGTGTTCCTGCCCTTCATCTGTTCGGCGAAACCAGTGGATGGCAGTCGTTTGCCGCTGCATTACCACGACGAAAACGGTAAGGCTCAGGTGAGTTTGAAGCCGACTGCCGAGTTGATTGCCCTGGCCGACGATGAGCGTCTGGCCGAGGATCTGCGCTTGCTGTATGTCGCCCTGACTCGTGCGCAACATGCGTGCTGGCTCGGCGTGACGGATCTCAAGCGCGGCAATAACAACAGTTCGGTGCTGCACTTGTCGGCGTTGGGTTACTTGTTGGGCGGTGGTTTGCCATTGGCCGAGTCGGCAGGCCTGAAGCGCTGGCTGGAGGACTTGCAGCAGGACTGCCCGGCGCTGACTTACGCTGAAATGCCGCCAGCCACCGCCGAGCTTTACCATCCGCCGCAAAACCAGGCGAGTTTGCTTGCGCTGCGCATCCCGAAACGCAAGGCCAGTGAAAACTGGTGGATCGCTTCGTACAGCGCCTTGCGCATTGGCGACAGTATGAGCGTGGGCAGTGACGAAGCCCCGGAGAGCCCGCAAGCGCAAAAGCTCTTCGACGACGAACGCCTCGACCCGCAAGCACCACGAGAAGTGGCGGCCGGTGGCGGTGATATCCATCGATTCCCCCGAGGCCCCAATCCCGGCACCTTTCTTCATGGTTTGCTGGAGTGGGCCGGCGACGAAGGTTTTGCCGCCACTCCACAAGCGATCGAAGACGCGATCGCCCGGCGCTGCAACCGCCGTGGTTGGGAAGGCTGGATCACCACGCTGAGCGATTGGCTGCAACATTTGCTCAAATCCCCGCTGCACATTGGCGGTGGGCAGGCCCCAGTGATTTTCGAGCAACTGACTCAGTACCGGGTCGAGATGGAGTTCTGGTTCGCCAGCCATAAAGTCGACGTGCTGAAACTGGATGAGCTGGTGCGTCAGCACACCCACAACGGCGTTGCCCGAGTGGCGGCCGAACCGGTCTTGCTCAATGGCATGTTTAAGGGTTTTATCGACCTCACCTTCGAGCATGAGGGGCGTTATTACGTCGCCGATTACAAATCCAACTGGCTAGGCGTTGACGACGCGGCTTACACCGAACAGGCCATGGAACAGTCGATTCTCGATAACCGCTACGACCTGCAATACGTGCTGTACCTGTTGGCCTTGCACCGACAGCTCAAGGCGCGGCTGGTCGACTACGATTACGACCGGCATGTCGGTGGGGCGCTGTACCTGTTCTTGCGGGGTACGCGTGCCGCCTCCCAAGGTGTGTATTTCGCTCGTCCACCCAAAGCACTCATCGAGCGACTGGACCGAATGTTCCAGGGCAAGCCAGAACCCAAGGCCGAACCCGCATGGGAACAAGGAGTACTGCTATGAGCCGCACCTTCGCCGATTTGTTGCCCACACCTTTGGCAGCGGAAAGCCTGGCGGATCTCGAGCCATTGAGCCGTGCCGATGACCTGCTGCTGTTACTGA
Organism: Pseudomonas sp. S2_B07; assembly: GCF_054668435.1. Taxonomy (NCBI): domain Bacteria; kingdom Pseudomonadati; phylum Pseudomonadota; class Gammaproteobacteria; order Pseudomonadales; family Pseudomonadaceae; genus Pseudomonas; species Pseudomonas sp. S2_B07. The sequence continues at coordinate 2,837,727 of NZ_CP162769.1, read as the reverse complement.
CGCGCTGGGTTGAACGGGGCTGGTTGCGTGCGCTGGACAAGGCCTTCGTCGCCTTCCTCCACGAACTCGCGCCCGGTGATGATCCGTTGGTGCTGCTCGCGGCCGCGTTGACCAGTCACCAGCTGGGCCACGGCCATGTGTGTCTGGACCTGTTCGAGACCCTGAAAGAACCGGATTTCGCCCTGTCGCTGCCCCCTGAAGGTGATGTGCACAGCGGCGCGATGTTATTGCCGTCGCAATTGCTTGAAGCACTGGACGGTGCCCATTGGTGCAAGGTGCTGGCCTCGAGCAGTCTGGTGGCGCTGGCCGCAGACGGGCGTGAAGCGTCGCAATCGCGGCCCTTGGTTTTATCCGGAAAGCGCCTGTACCTGCGCCGCTACTGGGCGTACGAGCGACGCATCGACGATGCCCTGCGCCTGCGCTTGGCAGAACACGAATCGACGCCGGATGATTTATCCCAACGCCTGACCGGTTTGTTCGGTTCCGCCAAAACCGGTGAGGTGATCGACTGGCAAAAACTCGCCTGTGCCTTGGCGACCCGCAGTGCCTTCAGCATCGTCACCGGCGGCCCGGGCACCGGCAAAACCACCACCGTCGTGCGCTTGCTGGCATTGCTCCAGGCGCCCGCGGTGGAAGCTGGCAAACCGCTGCGTATCCGACTGGCCGCACCCACCGGCAAAGCGGCGGCCCGGCTCACGGAGTCGATCAGCCAACAAGTCCGGACCCTGCAAGTCGCCGAATCAGTTCGCGGCCAGATCCCGTCGGACGTCACCACCGTTCACCGCTTGCTGGGCAGTCGACCCGGTACGCGACATTTCCGTCATCACGCTGGTAACCGCTTGCCGCTGGATGTGTTGGTGGTCGACGAAGCGTCGATGATCGACCTGGAAATGATGGCCAATCTGCTGGATGCAATGCCGGCTCACGCTCGATTGGTGTTGTTGGGGGACAAGGATCAACTGGCCTCGGTAGAGGCCGGCGCTGTATTGGGCGACCTGTGCCGGGATGCCGAGGCGGGTTGGTACAACCCGCAGACTCGCCAGTGGCTGGAAGCGGTCAGTGGTGAAAACCTGGAGAACAGTGGTTTGCAGGCCGACACCCAAGGCACTCGTCCGCTGGCCCAACAAGTGGTGATGCTGCGCCACTCGCGGCGGTTCGGCGAGGGCAGCGGCATTGGTCAACTGGCGCGTTGGGTCAATCAGCAACAACCCGAACACGCCCGCCAACTGTTGGCCGCACGAAGTCATGACGACGTGTTTTCCCTGCCGCTCAAGGGGGAACAGGACCGGGCTTTGGAGCGTCTGTTGCTTGAAGGCCATGGCGAAGGACCGCAAGGTTATCGTCACTATTTAAGTCTTCTGCGCAATCAGCGGCCAGCGCTCGACAGCCCGCTCGACGATCCTCGCTGGACCGAATGGGCGCGTCAGGTGTTGCAAGCCTTCGACGCTTTCCAGTTGTTGTGCGCCGTGCGCAAGGGCCCCTGGGGCGTGGAAGGGTTGAACCAGCGAGTGAGCGCCGCGTTGCTCAAGGCCCGATTGATCGACAGCGATCAGCAGTGGTACGAAGGGCGGCCGGTGTTGATGACCCGCAACGACTATGGCCTGGGGTTGATGAACGGTGACATCGGCATTGCGCTCAAGCTGCCGGAGCGTGATGGGCCCGAAGCAGGCAAGCAGGTGCTGCGCGTGGCGTTTCCGCGTAATGATGGTCAGGGCGGCGTGCGGTTTGTGCTGCCGAGCCGGCTCAATGATGTCGAAACTGTCTACGCCATGACCGTGCACAAATCCCAAGGCTCGGAATTTGCCCATACGGCCCTGATTCTGCCGGACGCCCTGAACCCTGTGCTCACCAAGGAACTGATCTACACCGGGATCACCCGGGCCAAGCATTGGTTCACCTTGATCGAACCTCGCACCGGTGTATTTGAAGAGGCTGTTCGGCGCAAGGTCAAGCGCTTGAGCGGGTTGATGTTGGAGCTGGAAGAAGGGGTTACACCGAGCGATTGAGGCGCGAGTTTCCGGCGCCAAAAAACCGTTCAAAGCGCCGCAGTACGCGGCCTCGCGGGTGTTTCATCGCTATGCTATCGTGCGATATTATTTCGCTACGATCGAAGAGAATCACTGCATGAAGGTGGCTGCCTGGACGACAGGACGCGTCATTGGCGGCAAGCAAGTGTTGCTCGCTGGCCTGCTCTGCTGGCTGTCCGGCAGCGTTTTTGCGCAGTCGCAAACGCCGTCGAGCATGGCTGACCAGCGTGCCCAATCGGTCACTCAAGTGGTGCTCGGCATTCTCAGTTATGCCCGCTGGCCCGTTGAGCCTGCGCAACTGCGTTTGTGCGTGGTCGGCCCCACTGAATACACCGACGATCTGCTCAAAGGCAGCACTCAGGCCACTGGCCGGCCTGTCACCGTGCGGCGCCTGCTGGCCGACAACCCGTCGATTGTCGGTGAGTGCGATGCGGTGTACATCGGCAAACTGACCGGTGATGAACGCAGTCGGCTGTTCGCCTCGTTGACGGGACGCCCGGTGCTGAGCATCAGTGAAAGCGACGATCAATGCACCGTCGGCAGCCTGTTCTGCCTGCGGGTCGGCGATGAGCAGGTGTCCTTCGAGGTCAACCTCGATTCCGTCGCCCGCAGTGGCGTGCGCATTCACCCCAGTGTGTTGCAGTTGTCCCGCCGCAAGCCGGCGGCCACATGAGCCTGTTCAAGCCCGGTACTCGCCCGACCTTGCGCTCAGTCATCGGTCGTGGGCATCTGATCGTCGCGCTGGTTGCCGTGGCCATGGCCAGTGTGTCGCTGACCCTGCTGGGCGTTCTCGCGTTGCGGGTCTACGCCGACCACAACCTGCACCTGATTGCTCGCTCGATCAATTACACCGTTGAAGCAGCGGTGGTGTTCAACGACAAAGCCGCCGCCACCGAAGCGCTGGCGATGATCGCGTCCACCGAGGAAGTCGCCGACGCTCAGGTGCTGGACGCCAAAGGGCAGTTACTGGCGCGCTGGCAGCGTTCGGAAAGCGGATTGTTCTCCGATCTCGAATTGCAGATCGCCAAGACCTTTCTGGAAAAACCCATCGACCTGCCGATAGTTCATCAGGGCCGGGAGATCGGCAGCATCCACCTCACCGGACACGGCGGCAGTCTGATGCGCTTTCTGCTCAGTGGTCTGGTCGGCATTATCCTGTGTACGGCAATCAGTGCCTGGGTCGCACTGTATCTGGCGCGGCGCCAACTTCGCGGGATCACCGGCCCGCTGCGAAGCCTCGCCGCTGTGGCTCACGCCGCTCGCAGCGAGCGTGCATTCGACCGTCGCGTGCCGCCCGCCGACATCGCTGAACTGGACAATCTGGGCAACGACTTCAATGCCTTGCTCGATGAACTCGAATCCTGGCAGACCCACCTGCAAAGCGAGAACGAAACCCTGGCGCACCAGGCCAGCCATGACAGCCTCACCGGTTTGCCGAACCGGGCCTTTTTCGAAGGCCGGTTGATTCGCGCATTGCGCAACGCCAACAAGCTCAACGAACGCGTGGCTGTGCTGTTTCTCGACAGCGACCGCTTCAAGGAAATCAACGACAACTTCGGTCACGCGGCCGGTGATGCGGTGCTCGTGGCGGTCGCGACCCGCGTTCGGGCACAACTTCGCGAAGAGGACCTGGTGGCGCGTCTGGGCGGTGACGAGTTTGCCGTGCTGCTGTCACCGCTGCACAAAACCGAAGACGCCGAGCGGATTGCCGACAAGATCCTCGCCAGCATGGAAGCGCCGATCCCGTTGCCGGGCGGTAACCCTGTGTTGACCTCTCTCAGTATCGGCATCGCGGTGTACCCCGATCATGGCGTCACACCAGGCACTTTGCTCCACGCCGCCGACGCTGCCATGTACCAAGCCAAGCGCGTCTCTCGTGGCGCGCAGCGCACGGCAGGATCGGAACATCCTGTCACCCATGCTCAAACCAGGAGCTGATTGTTTTGTTTTCTATGACCCCGCGTTCCCTGCGATTTTTCGCGATCACCCTGTTCATGGCCTTGCTGGCATTGACCGGGTGCCAGACAGCACCGCAAAAGGGCCTGACCCCGGCGCAGATAACCGTGCTTAAACAGCAAGGTTTCGAACTGACCGATGAAGGCTGGGCCTTTGGCCTGTCCGGCAAAGTCCTGTTTGGCAGTGACGACGACAGCCTGAATCCGGCCAGTACCGAAATCGTCGAACGCATCGGCCAATCATTGCTCGGTGTAGGCATCGAGCGTGTGCGGGTCGATGGCCACACCGATGCCTCCGGCAAAGAGGCTTACAACCAACAACTGTCCCTGCGTCGTGCGAAAAGTGTCAGCAAAGTGCTGACCACCGTCGGCATGCAAGAACAGAACATCCAGTTGCGCGGTTTAGGCAGCAGCGAGCCGGTGGCGTCCAACACCACGGCAACGGGTCGTACCGAGAACCGCCGGGTGTCGATCGTCGTGAGCGCCGATTAATCGGCGAACAGCATCTCGCGCGTTTCACCCATTAACAGAGCCTGATTCTGCTCTGTGACCGAGCGGATGTAATCCCACAACAGGGTAATCCGCTTGAGCTTCCTCAAGTCCTCGCGGCAGTACATCCAGAACTGCCGCGTAATGTTGATCTCTTGCGGCAACACCGGCAGCAACCGTGGATCCTGAGCCGCCAGGAAGCACGGCAGAATCGCCAGCGACCGCCCTTGCTGCGCCGCCACGAACTGGGCGATCACGCTGGTGCTGCGCAAATTGGCACTGGCGCCGGGCAATACGTTCGCCAGGTACAACAGCTCTGAGCTGAACGCCAAATCGTCGACATAACTGATGAATGAATGCTTGCTCAGGTCAGCCGGGCGGCGGATCGGTGGGTGTTTGTCCAGATAGTCCTGGGTCGCGTACAGCTGCAAGCGGTAGTCGCAGAGTTTGCAGCACACGTACGGCCCGTGTTCCGGGCGCTCAAGGGCGATGACGATGTCGGCTTCGCGCTTGGACAGGCTGATGAAGTGCGGCAGCGGCAGGATGTCGACGGAGATGGCCGGGTAGGCGTCGACGAAGTGGCTCAGTTGCGGTGTGATGAAAAAGCTGCCGAAGCCTTCGGTGCAGCCCATGCGCACGTGGCCGGACAATGCCACCCCGGACCCCGACACCTGCTCGCAGGCCATGTGCAATGTGCTTTCAATCGACTCGGCATAACCGAGCAATCGCTGACCCTCAGCGGTCAGGACAAAGCCGCTGGTCCGGGATTTCTCGAACAACAAAGTCCCCAATGCCGCTTCCAGCGAACTGATGCGCCGCGACACGGTGGTGTAGTCCACCGCCAGGCGCTTGGCCGCGGTGCTGGCCTTGCGGGTGCGGGCGACTTCGAGGAAAAACTTGAGGTCATCCCAGTTCAGCGAGCCTAACGACGTGATGTTTTTTTGCATGATGGACCGGCTTTTATGTGCGTTCTTATTAGAAGTTTGCACATCTATACTCCAAAAACAGCGTCACAACCAATTCGCGGCACACGCCTCATCGCAAGGCGACTGTCTCGCCTTGGCTCCCAAGATAGCTCTAACTATAAAAAGCAAACATCCGGAGACCCACATGAACGCATCGCTCACGCCCGACCAAACCACTGTCCAAACGGTAAAGCTGTTGATCGACGGCCAATGGGTCGAGTCCAAGTCCACCGAATGGCACGACATCGTCAACCCGGCGACCCAGCAAGTGCTGGCCAAGGTGCCGTTTGCGACCTCCGAAGAAGTCGACGCCGCGATCAGTGCTGCCCATCGCGCCTTCCAGACCTGGAAGCTGACGCCGATCGGCGCGCGGATGCGCATCATGCTCAAGCTCCAGGCGCTGATTCGTGAACACTCCAAACGCATCGCCGTGGTCCTCAGCGCGGAGCAAGGTAAAACCATCGCCGACGCTGAAGGCGACATTTTCCGTGGACTGGAAGTGGTCGAGCACGCGTGCTCCATTGGCAGCCTGCAAATGGGTGAGTTCGCCGAGAACGTCGCGAGCGGTGTCGACACCTACACCCTGCGTCAGCCAATCGGCGTGTGCGCCGGCATCACCCCGTTCAACTTCCCGGCGATGATTCCACTGTGGATGTTCCCGATGGCCATCGCCTGCGGGAACACCTTCGTGCTCAAACCGTCCGAACAGGACCCGATGTCGACCATGCTCCTGGTGGAACTGGCCATCGAAGCTGGCGTTCCGGCGGGCGTGCTTAACGTCGTGCATGGCGGCAAGGATGTGGTGGATGCGCTGTGTACGCACAAAGACATCAAGGCGGTTTCCTTCGTCGGTTCGACCGCCGTCGGTACGCACGTCTACGACCTGGCTGGCAAGCACGGCAAGCGCGTGCAATCGATGATGGGCGCGAAGAACCACGCCGTGGTGCTGCCGGATGCCAATCGCGAGCAAGCGCTGAATGCCCTGGTCGGCGCCGGTTTTGGTGCGGCGGGTCAACGCTGCATGGCCACCTCCGTGGTGGTGTTGGTGGGCGCGGCCAAACAGTGGTTGCCGGACCTGAAAGCGCTGGCGCAGAAACTGACGGTGAATGCCGGCAGCGAGCCAGGCACTGACGTCGGCCCGGTGATCTCGAAAAAAGCCAAACAGCGCATTCTCGATCTGATCGAAAGCGGCATCAAGGAAGGCGCCAAACTGGAACTGGACGGCCGCGAGATCACGGTTCCAGGTTACGAGAAGGGCAACTTTGTCGGCCCGACCCTGTTCTCCGGCGTGACCACCGACATGCAGATCTACACCCAGGAAATCTTCGGCCCGGTGCTGGTGGTACTGGAAGTGAATACGCTCGACGAGGCCATTGCCTTGGTCAATGCCAACCCGTTCGGTAACGGCACAGGCCTGTTCACTCAGAGCGGTGCGGCAGCACGTAAATTCCAGAACGAAATCGACGTCGGCCAGGTCGGTATCAACATCCCGATTCCGGTACCGGTGCCGTTCTTCAGCTTCACCGGTTCGCGCGGTTCCAAGCTGGGCGACCTCGGCCCGTATGGCAAGCAAGTGGTGCAGTTCTACACTCAGACCAAGACCGTCACCAGTCGCTGGTTCGATGACGACAGCGTCAACGACGGTGTGAACACCACCATCAACTTGCGTTAAGGAGCCGGACATGAAAATCGCTTTTATCGGTCTCGGCAACATGGGCGCCCCGATGGCGCGCAACCTGATCAAGGCCGGCCACGCGCTGCGCCTGGTCGACCTGAACAAAACCGTGCTGGCGGAGCTGGAGCAACTGGGCGGCAGCATCAGCCCTTCCGCCCGTGAGGCGGCGCAAGGTGCAGAACTGGTGATCACCATGCTCCCGGCCGCTGTGCATGTGCGCAGCGTCTGGCTGGGCGAGGACGGCGTTCTCGCCGGGATCGGCCAAGGTGTACCGGCCGTGGATTGCAGCACCATTGATCCACAGACCGCACGCGATGTGGCCGCCGCCGCTGCCAAGCAAGGCGTGGCCATGGCCGATGCACCGGTGTCCGGCGGCACCGGTGGCGCCGCGGCCGGGACGCTGACCTTCATGGTCGGCGCCACTCCGGAACTGTTCGCTACCCTGCAACCGGTACTGGCGCAGATGGGCCGCAACATCGTCCATTGCGGCGAAGTCGGCACTGGGCAAATCGCCAAGATCTGCAACAACCTGCTGCTGGCGATCTCCATGGTCGGCGTCAGCGAAGCCATGGCGCTGGGCGATGCCCTGGGGATCGACACGACCGTGCTCGCCGGGATCATCAACAGTTCCACCGGACGTTGCTGGAGTTCGGAGATGTACAACCCGTGGCCAGGCATCGTCGAAACAGCGCCGGCCTCGCGCGGTTACACCGGCGGCTTTGGTGCAGAACTGATGCTCAAGGATTTGGGGCTGGCCACGGAAGCGGCCCGTCAGGCGCATCAACCGGTGGTGCTCGGCGCAGTGGCCCAGCAGTTGTATCAGGCGATGAGCCAGCGCGGGGAAGGTGGGAAAGACTTCTCGGCGATCATCAACAGCTATCGCAAACCGCAGTAAAAGAGCGGCTGCGATCAGAGGGGCTTGAAGTCGAAAACCTGTGGGAGCGAGCAAGCTCGCTCCCACAGTGATTGCATTTACATAAAGATATTTACCGGGAGATCACGTCGGGTGATCCCCCGGTTTTTTTGCATCAGGCAAACACGAAATACTTGCGCACGGTTTCAACCACTTCCCACGTGCCTTTCATTCCTGGCTCAATGACGAAAATATCACCGGCGCGCAGATGGATTGGCTCTTTGCCTTCCGGGGTGATGATGCAATACCCCTCACGGAAATCGCAGTATTCCCACTTCACGTATTCGACGTACCACTTGCCCGGCGTGCAGATCCAGGTGCCCATGATCTTGCTGCCGTCTTCGCTGGTGTAGGCGTTGAGGTTGACGGTGTGCGGGTCACCTTCGAGTTTTTCCCATTTGCAGGCGTCAAGCACCGGCAGTGGATGAGTATCGCGAAGGACGGTAATCGGTGCGGTCATGATGACTCCGGGCAGTGGCTTCAAGAACTGAAGTGGCACCCTATAGCCCCGATGTACCGGTCAGTTGTCTGAACTCGACATCCAGGTGTCCAGAAACGCGCAACGCCTCAAAGACTTTCCAAAGGGCAATCGGCCCGGGATTGTTCCAGGCTGGCTTCGAACTCAATCAATTGGGCGTGCTGGCGCGACAGTACGGTCATTCGCTCGCTGATCTCGCGCTTCTTGGCATCGATGGCCTGATGCGCCAGTGCCCACGGCATTGCCTGACCCTGATGGCCGGCGAAGATCGCCTGCAACTCCTTGAGCCTGAAACCCAGTTGCTGGGCGCACTTGATGAAAATCAGCAGGTCGACACTTTGCTGGTCATAGACGCGGTATTTCCCCAAGCGCTGGGCCGCAGGCAGCAGGCCGATCGACTCGTAATGACGGATGCTTTTGATCGTGGTGCCGGAGCGTTGCGCGGCTTGGCCGATGTACATGAAAAGTCCTTTTTACCGTGGTACAGCCCCGCGCATTATCGGCAGACTCAGCGGCTGGCGATAGCCTGGGCTTGCAGCAACCAGGCTTCACGCTGATCATCGCTGGCGCCGAGAATCGGGCCGAACGTGAGTGTGCGCCTGGGTTTGATGCCGCAGAAGGCGAGAGTGGTTTCGCGGACCTGATGCAGTCCGGGCATGTGATACACCCAGCGGTAATACCAGGGTGGCGTGTCCATGGTCACCAATAAATGCGCGCTGCGACCGCGCAACAATTTATCGGGAAAGGCTTTGCCCTCACGGTATTTAAAAGCGAAATCGGGCAAGAACACGCGATCAAAAAAGCCCTTGAGCAAGGCTGGAATCCCGCCCCACCAGATCGGATACACCAGCGTCAGATGCTCGGCCCACAGGATGTCGGCCTGTGCCTGACGCAAGTCGGCTTCCAGAGGTTGAACCTGTTGATAGCCTTCACGCAGCACCGGATCGAAGTCCATCCTGCCGAGAAACAATTGGCGGACTTGATGCCCGGCGCGCAACGCCGACTGTGCATAGCGCTCGGCGAGTGCTGCGCAGAAGCTGTTGCTGGAAGGATGACCGAGAATCACCAGAATTCGCTTGCCCATCGACTCTGTCCTTGAAGATCAAACCTCAAGGGTAAAGTCTGCCCCTCAGGGGAGAGTCAAGGCTTGCAGCAGGGCTCTGGCATAACCGGGCAGCGCGGCAAAGTCCCGGGCACAGAGCAGGAGTTTGCGTTGGGCCCAGGGTTCTTGCAGCGCGATGCTCTGGAACGATGGTTCGCCGGTCCAGCGCTGGACAGCCGCCTGCGGCACGATCGCCAACCCCGCGCCCCGGGCGACCATGCGCATGACGCCATCAAAACCGTCGGCGCGGATGCGGATTTTCAGGCGTGAACCGATGTGCAGCGCCTGTTCTTCGAGGTACACGGCCAGGGCGCTGCTGGCGTTCAGGCCGACATAATCGTGGTGCAAGGTGTCGCTGAAACTCAGGGATTCGGTGTCGGCCAGCGGATGATCGCGGGGCAGGATCAACACCAGGGGATCGTCACGAAAGGCGCGGGTCTGCAGGTCATCGGTGTCTACAGCGTCAGACACGATGCCCAGGTCTGCCGCACCTTGGCGCAAGGCGTGGGTGATGCGTGCGCTGGGCAATTCCTGAAGGTCGATGTCGAGATTCGGATGCTCACGCAGGAAGTCGGCGAGCAACTCCGGCAGGTACTCGGTGATTGCCGTGGTGTTGCACAGTAGGCGCACCTGACCTTTGACGCCTTTTGCGTATTCGGCCAGGTCCTGTTGCATGCGCTCGGCTTGTTGCAGCAGGGATCGGGCGTGTTTTGCCAAGGCTTTGCCGGCCGGAGTCGGCGTGACGCCGCGACGCCCGCGTTCCAGAAATTCGATGCCGAGCGAAGCCTCCATGGCGCGGATTCTCGCGCTCGCCGCCGCCAGGGACAAATGACTGCGCGCGGCGCCGGCGGTGATGTTGCCGCTGTCGAGGATGTTCAGGTAGAGGCGCAGGTCGGTCAGGTCGTAGTGCATTGGCAATCTCTGGATGTGTGTTGTCTGGAAAGCCGCCATCGCGAGCAAACTCGCTCCCACAGTGGACCGCGTCGGTGCGAACAACGCGGTCACCTGGAGTGAGCCTGCTCGCGATAGCGCTTTGCAACACGACGAAACTTTCAGCCTTTTGCTAAACAAGAGGCATCCTCAGTATATGGCAGATTTTCACGCGGCAAATCCAGGCTCAGGATAACCCCATGAATACACTCGCCGCGTTCTATCAAAACCTCGGATTGGCCTTGTCCTTACTGCTCATCGCCACCTTCCTCCTGGCCGGCATGATCAAAGGCATCATCGGTCTGGGCTTGCCAACCATCGCCATGGGCCTGCTCGGTCTGGCTATGGCCCCGTCGCAGGCAGCCGCGCTATTGATCATCCCCGCAACGCTCACCAATGTCTGGCAACTGGCATTCGGTGGGCACCTGCGCGGCTTGATCAAGCGGTTATGGCCGATGCTGCTGGCGATCTTCCTTGGCACGGGCGCCGGCACATTGTGGATTGGCATGGCGGGAGGGCATTGGGTCGTGCGGGCGTTGGGTGCGGCGTTGTTGTTCTACGCATTGAGCGGGTTGTTCCTGCCGGCCTTGCGTGTCGGCGGTCACGCTGAGCGTTGGGTCGGTCCGCTGTGCGGCGTGCTGACGGGCATCATCACCTCGGCCACCGGCGTCTTCGTGATTCCGGCGGTGCCTTATCTGCAAGCGCTCGGTTTGAGCAAGGACGAACTCGTGCAGGCGCTGGGCTTGTCGTTCACCGTGTCGACCTTGGCGCTGGCGGCTGGCTTGTGGTGGCGCGACGCGCTGGGCGGTGGCGAATTGAGCGCGTCATTGCTGGCGCTGATCCCCGCGGTGCTCGGCTTGTTACTCGGCCAATGGTTGCGTCAGCGGATCAGCGCGGTGCTGTTCAAGCGAGTGTTCTTCATCGGCCTCGGCGTGCTAGGCGGCCATTTGCTGATCAGCGGGTAGCGGACGACGGGCTGAGCATGTCGATGTCACGGATCTCGAAATCCCGTTCCAGGAATTCATCGCGGTGCTCAAGGAACTGCTTCATGTGCGGCAGGTTCGAGTGCACGTCCAGGTGAGCCTGGGATTGCCAGATCTCGTAGAAGATAAACAGCGTCGGGTCCTGTTTGTCGCGCAGCATGTGATATTCGATGCAGCCGGGCTCGGCGCGACTGGCTTCCACATAGCCGCGGAAAAACGCTTCAAAGGCATCGGATTTTTCCGGGCGGGTCTTGGCGTGCAGGATGAAGCCTTGCATTTCACTCATCAGAAATTCCCTCAAGTTAAGAATCGGCGCAAGTCTATGGCAACAATCGCCTACTGATTCGTGCGTATTGGTCAAAAGGGTTTTGTGCATTCGGGGCTTATTCCGCGCGAGCCTCTCGCCGCTAACCTGCCGCCATCCAATTTCTGACCTTCCGAGATTTCTCATGAAAAAAGTCCTGTTGCTCAATGGCGGAAAAAAATTCGCCCACTCTGATGGCCGCTACAACACCACCCTGCATGAAACGGCGCTGAGCGTGCTGGATCGTGGCGGCGTGGACGTGAAAGCCACCTTCATCGACGAGGGCTACGACGTCGCCGAAGAAGTCGCCAAATTTCTCTGGGCCGACGTGATCATTTATCAAATGCCAGGCTGGTGGATGGGCGCGCCGTGGACCGTGAAAAAGTACATCGATGAAGTCTTCACCGAAGGCCATGGCAGTCTCTACGCCAGTGATGGCCGCACCCGTTCCGATGCGTCGCAGAAGTACGGAAGCGGCGGTTTGGTGCAGGGCAAGCAATACATGCTGTCGTTGACCTGGAATGCACCGCAGCAAGCCTTTGACGACCCGACCGACTTCTTTGAAGCCAAGGGCGTGGACGCGGTGTACTTCCCGTTTCACAAGGCCAACGAGTTCCTCGGCATGACCGGCCTGCCGACCTTCCTGTGCGTCGACGTGATGAAACGCCCGAACATCGAAGCTGATGTCGCACGCTATGAACAGCATTTGACCGAGGTGTTTGGCCTCAAGGCTTGAGGTTCCTTTTGCCCCGCATCCAGCTACTATCAAGCCAGTTTTGAATGAGGGGCCTTTGTGAAAGCCAGATCCGATGAATTGCAGATTTTCGTCTGCGTGATTGAATGCGGGTCGATTTCCGCTGCCGCCGAACAGGTCGGGCAAACGCCTTCGGCGGTCAGTCGCACGCTGTCGCGGCTGGAGGCCAAACTCGATACCACGCTGATCAACCGCACCACACGACGCATGGACCTGACCGAAGAGGGCAAGTACTTCTTCGAGCACGCCAAGCGGATTCTCGATCAGATGGACGAGCTCGAAGAACGCCTCAACTCACGCCAGCAAACCCCGTCCGGGCGGCTGAGGATTAACGCGGCGTCACCGTTCATGCTGCACGCCATCGTGCCGTACATCGACGAATTCCGCCGTCTCTACCCGGACATCCAGCTCGAACTCAACAGCAACGATCTGATCATCGACCTGCTCGAGCAAAGCACCGACATCGCGATCCGCATCGGCACGTTGGCCGACTCGACCTTGCACGCTCGCTCGCTGGGGTGCAGTCCACTGCACATCGTCGCCAGCCCGGCCTACCTCGAGCAACACGGCGCGCCGCAGGCAGTGGCGGACTTGAGTAAGCATGCGTTGTTGGGGTTTACCCAGAACGAAGGTCTCAACCAATGGCCGTTGCGTTACGTGCATGGAGATCGCTGGCCAATTGAGGCGTCGATCAGTGCCTCCAGCGGCGAGACGATCCGCCACCTGGCGCTGGAAGGCCAGGGCATTGCCTGCCTGTCGCACTACATGACCATCGAAGATATTCGCGCCGGCCGTTTGCAGGTACTGCTGGCGGACTTCAACAGCGGCTATCGCCAGCCAATCAACGCGGTGTACTACCGCAACTCGCAACTGGCCCTGCGCATTCAGTGCTTCCTCGACTTTATTCAGGGCAAGTTGGCGTTGTATGCGAACTCGGATTTCAAAGGCTGATTCGTGATTCCTGCGCAAGAGTGAATTGGGTCAGAGGGGATTTTTCATCAGAGATCACTCCTCGATACTCGTCGCATCACTTATTCACGCAGGGAGTTTCTCCATGAACGTATTCGTCACCGGCGCTGCAGGTTTCATCGGCGGCTCCATCGCCACCGGTCTGATCCGCGCGGGCCACAAGGTCACCGGCCTGGTGCGTAGCGAAGCCCAAGCCAATGAGTTGAGCGCGCTGGGCATCACCCCGGTGATCGGCACGCTGGACGACAGCGCACTGCTCGCCGAACAGGCCCGTGCGGCCGACGCCGTGATCAACGCCGCCAGCAGCGACCATCGCGGCGCGGTGCAAGCGTTGCTCGACGCCTTGCGCGGCTCCAACAAAGTATTCCTGCACACCAGCGGTTCGAGCATCGTCGGCGATGCCTCGGGCGGTCACGCCAGCGACGTCATCTACGTCGAAGACAAACTGCCGGAACCGACCGTCGACAAGGCCGCCCGCGTGGCCATCGACAACCTGATCCTCGCCGCCGCGAACGATGGCGTGAACTCGGCGGTGATCTGCAACACGCTGATTTATGGCCATAGCCTGGGCGTCAATCGTGACAGCGTGCAATTGCCGCGCTTGCTCAAGCAGGCGCGTAAAAGTGGCGTGGTCCGGCATGTCGGCCCGGGTCAGAACATCTGGTCCAACGTGCACATCGAAGACGTGGTGTCCCTGTACCTGCTGGCACTGACCAAAAATGTGCCGGGCACGTTCTACTTCGTTGAAAGCGGTGAAGCGTCGTTCTTCGACATGACCACCGCGATTGCCCACGCGCTGGAGCTGGGCGCGCCGCAAGACTGGCCGCTGAAAGACGCCGAGGCCGAGTGGGGGTATGAAATGGCCAACTATGGCTTGGGTTCCAACAGCCGGGTGCGCGGGAAAAAGGCGCGTGAGTTGCTGGGCTGGGCGCCGAAGCGGGTGTCGGTGATCGAGTGGATTCGGGACGAGATGGTTTGAGTTCGCTCTAAATCGTGTCGCGGCCATCGCGGGCAAGCCATGCTCCCACAGGGGATTTGTGAACGACGCAAATCCCCTGTAGGAGCATGGCTTGCCCGCGATGGCATTTGCGAAGGCCCAACAACTGGCCGGGCTGCCCGCAATTCCGTACCATCCGCGCACTTTCTTCTCGTCACTCCCTGCGTGCGATTCCCTCATGAAACCAAAACGTCTACGCGCCGATGTCCTGGCCGGGCTCACGACCTCTTTCGCCCTGCTGCCCGAATGCATCGCCTTCGCGCTGGTGGCTCACCTCAATCCGCTGATGGGTCTTTACGGGGCGTTCATCATTTGCACCCTGACCGCGCTGTTCGGCGGTCGGCCGGGCATGGTGTCCGGGGCTGCAGGTTCGATGGCGGTAGTGATCGTCGCGCTGGTGGTGCAGCACGGTGTGCAGTATTTGCTGGCCACCGTGTTGCTCGGCGGGTTGATCATGCTGGCGTTCGGGTTGCTGAAACTGGGCAAACTGGTGCGCATGGTCCCGCACCCGGTGATGCTCGGTTTCGTCAACGGCCTGGCGATCATCATCGCCCTGGCGCAGTTGGAGCATTTCAAAAACGGTGACACCTGGCTCAGTGGTACGCCGCTGTACATGATGACGGGGCTGGTGGCCGTGACCATGGCCATCGTTTACCTGCTGCCGCGCCTCACGCGTGCGGTGCCGCCGGCACTGGTGGCGATTCTCGGTGTGGGGCTGGCGGTGTATCTGCTGGGCTTGCCGACCCGTACGCTGGGTGACATGGCGCACATTGCCGGGGGCTTGCCGACCTTTGCGTTGCCAGACATTCCCTGGAGTCTGGACACCCTGCGCATCATCGCGCCCTACGCGATTTTGATGGCGCTGGTCGGCCTGCTGGAAACCCTGCTGACCTTGAACCTGACCGACGAAATTACCGAGAGCCGCGGCTTCCCGGATCGTGAGTGCGTGGCGCTGGGCGCGGCCAACATGGTCTCTGGCGTGTTCGGTGGCATGGGCGGTTGCGCGATGATCGGCCAGACCGTGATCAACCTCAGTTCCGGCGGTCGCGGTCGACTGTCCGGGGTGGTTGCCGGGGTGCTGATCCTGCTGTTCATTCTGTTTCTGTCGCCGCTGATCGAGCGCATTCCGCTGGCGGCGCTGGTCGGGGTGATGTTTGTGGTGTCACAGCAAACGTTCGCCTGGGCCTCGTTGCGGGTGGTGAACAAAGTGCCGTTGAACGACGTCCTGGTGATCATCGCGGTGACGGTGATTACGGTGTTCACCGATCTGGCCACCGCCGTGTTGTGCGGGATCATCATCGCCGCGCTCAACTTTGCCTGGCAGCAGGCCCGGCAGCTGTACGCCGACAGTCATCTGGAAAACGACGGCAGCAAACTCTACCGGGTGCATGGCACGCTGTTCTTTGCCTCGACCACCCCCTTCCTCAATCAATTCGACCCGGCCAATGATCCTGCCCACGTCACGCTGGATTGCCGGCATTTGAGCTTCGTCGATTACTCGGCCATCTCTGCGCTGGATACGTTGCGCGAACGCTACACCAAGGCCGGCAAGCACCTGCGCGTGCTGCACCTGTCGGAGCGTTGCAAGAAACTGCTGAAACGCGCCCGGGTGAATCACGACTGAGACTTCCTCGAGATCATTCCCACGCGGCGCGTGGGAACGATCAGCATGAAAATTCGCCTGTCGGATTTTCATATTCACCGACCTCGCATATCTCTCAGCGACAACCCTTACCCCTGTACGAAAATAACTTTCACCTCGTTTGAAAATCACCTCTCGAAATGTTTTAAGAGTTTCACAATCCATTCGACGTGACCCTTTCGAGGAGTACCGCATGACCCTGTCCTTCGGCTATTGGCTGCTGGTGTATGCCGCCATCGCCATCATTGCGCTGATCGTGCTGATCGCCCGTTACCGACTCAATCCCTTCATCGTCATCACCCTGGTGTCCATCGGCCTGGCCTTGCTGGCCGGGATGCCGGCGTCCGGCGTGGTCGGCGCTTACGAGGCGGGCGTCGGCAAAACCCTGGGGCATATCGCGCTGGTGGTGGCGCTGGGCACCATGCTCGGCAAGATGATGGCCGAGTCCGGCGGTGCCGAGCAGGTGGCGCGGACGCTGATCGACCGATTCGGCGAAAAGAACGCGCATTGGGCGATGGTCTGCATCGCGTTCCTGGTCGGGTTGCCGCTGTTTTTCGAAGTCGGTTTTGTGTTGCTGGTGCCGATTGCCTTTACCGTGGCGCGGCGTGTCGGGGTGTCGATCCTGATGGTCGGTTTGCCGATGGTCGCCGGTCTCTCCGTGGTTCACGCCTTGGTGCCACCGCACCCCGCAGCGATGCTGGCGGTGCAGGTGTATGGGGCGTCGGTCGGGCAGACCTTGATGTACGCGATTTTGATCGGCATTCCGACGGCGATCATTGCTGGGCCGCTGTACGCCAAGTTCATCGTGCCACGCATTCAATTGCCGGCGGAAAACCCGCTGGAGCGCCAGTTCCTCGACCGCGAACCGCGCGACAGCCTGCCGGGCTTCGGCATCACCATGGCGACTATTTTGCTGCCGGTGGTGTTGATGCTGATCGGTGGCTGGGCCAACCTGATTTCCACGCCGGGCAGCGGCTTCAACCAGTTCTTGCTGTTCATCGGCAACTCGGTGATCGCCCTGTTGCTGGCGACCTTGCTGAGCTTCTGGACCCTGGGTATTGCCCAAGGCTTCAGCCGTGAATCGATTCTAAAATTCACCAATGAATGCCTGGCACCCACGGCGAGCATCACCTTGCTGGTCGGCGCCGGCGGCGGCCTGAACCGGATTCTGGTGGACGCCGGCGTCACCGACCAGATCGTCAGCCTGGCCCACGAGTTTCACTTGTCGCCGCTGATCATGGGCTGGCTGTTCGCCGCGTTGATGCGCATTGCCACCGGTTCCGCGACGGTGGCGATGACCACGGCTTCGGGGATTGTTGCGCCGGTGGCGATTGGGCTGGGTTATCCGCACCCGGAATTGCTGGTGCTGGCGACCGGTGCCGGCTCGGTGATTTTTTCCCACGTCAACGACGGCGGCTTCTGGTTGATCAAGGAATACTTCAACATGACCGTGGCCCAGACCTTCAAGACCTGGACGGTGCTGGAGACCATTATTTCCGTGGTCGCTTTCGGCCTGACCGTGGGCCTTTCCTACCTGATTTAACCGGAGTCGCCTGCCATGGACATCCTTTATCAGATCCGCGCCCGCCAGGATTCCTTCAGCGCCGGTGAAGGGCGCATCGCTCGCCTGATGCTCGACGACGTAGGGTTTGCCTCCGCTGCCAGCCTCGATGAGCTGGCGCTGAGGGCGGAAGTCAGTACCGCCACGCTGTCGCGGTTCGCCCGCACGGTGGGCTGCCGCGACTTGCGTGACTTGCGCCTGCAACTGGCCCAGGCCAGCGGTGTCGGCAGCCGCTTTCTCGACCCGGCGGGCACCCCCGATCAGTCGGCGTTTTACGGGCAGATCGTCGGTGATATCGAGTCGACCTTGCGCCAGCATCTGTCGGCGTTCGACGAGTCGCGCTTCGCCGATGCGGTGAAGCTGCTGGGCAAGGCGCGAATGATTCACGCGTTCGGCATGGGCGGCTGCTCCACTTTGTGCAGCGATGAACTGCAGGTGCGGCTGGTGCGATTCGGCTACCCGATTGCGGTGTGCCACGACCCGGTGATGATGCGCGTCACCGCCGCCAGCCTCGATGCCGGCCGGGCCGTGATTGCCTGTTCGTTGACCGGCATTACGCCCGAACTCATTGAAGCCGTCGAACTGGCCCGCAGTTACGGCGCCCGCATTGTCGCCATCACCCGGGCCGACTCGCCGCTGGCGCAATTGGCCGACGTGCTGTTGCCGCTGCAAGGCGTCGAAACCTCGTTTATTTACAAACCCACGGCGGCGCGCTACGGCATGCTGCTGGCCATCGACGTGCTTGCCACCGAGCTGGCGCTGGCCAATCCTGAAGACAATCAAGAACGTCTGCGGCGGATCAAACTCGCCCTCGACGATTACCGCGGCGGCGACGATCACTTGCCGCTGGGAGACTGACATGCAGTACGACACGCTGATTCGCAACGCCCTGATCATCGACGGCAGCAATGCCCCCGGTTATCCCGCCGACGTGGCAATCCTGAACGGCCGCATCGAGCGCATCGGCGACTTGCACGACGCCACTGCCAGCGAAGAAATCGACGCTGCCGGTCGCGTGCTGGCGCCGGGTTTCATCGACGTCCACACCCATGACGACACGGTGGTGATCCGCCAGCCAGAGATGCTGCCCAAACTCAGCCAGGGCGTGACCACGGTGATCGTCGGCAACTGCGGAATCAGCGCTTCGCCGGTGAGTTTGAAGGGCAATCCGCCGGACCCGATGAACCTGCTCGGCACGGCCGCAGCATTTGTTTATCCGACCTTCAGCGACTACCGCGCGGCGGTCGAAGCGGCGAACACCACGCTGAACGTCGCCGCACTGGTCGGTCACACGGCGCTGCGCAGCAATCACCTCGACGACCTGTTTCGTACCGCCACGCCAGACGAAATCAGTGCGATGCGCGAGCAACTGCGCGAAAGCCTGGAGGCCGGAGCATTGGGCTTATCCACAGGCCTGGCGTACGCCAGCGCCTTTTCGGCCTCCACCGAAGAAGTGATGCAACTGACCGAAGAGCTGACGGCATTCGGTGCGGTGTACACCACCCATTTGCGCAGTGAGTTCGAACCGGTGCTAGAGGCCATGGACGAGGCGTTCCAGATCGGCCGACATGCGAAATCCCCGGTGATCATTTCCCACCTCAAATGCGCGGGCGCCGGAAACTGGGGGCGCAGTCCGCAATTGCTGGCCTCCCTCGAACACGCGGCGAAAACCCATCCGGTGGGCTGCGACTGTTACCCCTATGCGGCGAGTTCTTCGACGCTGGACCTCAAACAAGTCACCGATGCCCATCGCATCACCATCACCTGGTCCACCCCGCACCCTGAAATGGGCGGTCGCGACCTGATGGACATCGCCGCCGAGTGGAACTTGTCATTGCTCGACGCCGCCCGCCAATTGCAACCGGCGGGCGCGGTGTACTACGGAATGGATGAATCAGACGTACGAAGAATCCTCGCGCATCCGCTATCGATGGTCGGCTCTGACGGATTGCCGGAAGACCCGTTCCCGCATCCACGCTTGTGGGGCGCATTCCCACGGGTTCTGGGACATTTCAGTCGCGATGTCGGGTTGTTTCCGCTGCACACCGCGGTACACAAAATGACCGGGCTGTCGGCGGCGCGGTTTGGCTTGAAGGCGCGCGGAGAAATCCGTGAGGGGCATTGGGCGGATCTGGTGTTGTTCAATCCGCTGACCATTCGCGACGTGGCGGACTTCAACGATCCGCAACGAGCGGCAGAAGGGATTGACGGCGTGTGGGTCAACGGCGTGTTGAGTTACAGCGACGGGCAGGCGAACGGTAAAAGGGAAGGGCGGTTTCTGGCGCGGGAAGGGGATTTGCGAGGCGGGTTTCAGTAAGCATTTTTTGCGGTCCGTCGTACTGATGGCACATTGCGATTAAAGAAAGCCACTCCCAAGCCGAAGCGCTGACATTCAGTGGATTTTGGCGTGCGTCGCCCAGGGAGTTTCATGTACCGCATTTGTTTGTTCGTTGCCGTTACGTTATTGGCGGGTTGTGTCAGCCCACAGGCACGCCGGGCGGCGGAAGCCGAGACGTTGTTCAACGGCGTTCTGTCGAAGCCTCTGGTCAGTGATTCGATCATGCGTGAAGGCGATGTCCTGAGTTTCCAGATCAGCCATTCCGGCAATGCCCAGGCGGCGGCAGGGCTGGTATTTCAAATGGAAGCTTCCTGTACATCTGATCGGGCCACCTTGCTCTATCTGGGCGGTGGCGGCCGGATGTATCCAGGTCTAAATGCTCACCAGTATTCGACGGGCAGAGCGGTTCCGGCCAACGTGCTCGGGGTGCTGAAAAGCAACCCGGATTTCATCAAGGCGTGTGCCAGTACTCCAGCCTCGGATTGGCGTGTCGTCAAAGGCAGCGGCGAGGATCAATGGGTATTGATTGATCGCAACAGCCTCAAGAAGGACGGTGCCGAACTGAGATTCTGGGCGGCCTACGATAATCCTTTGATTGGTTTTGATGCGCCCTACGACGCGCCCTATGCCCAGAAACGCGAGCGGTATGCGGTCGATTGTGGCAAGCAGACGTATCGCGTGGTGGCGGGATACGATCTGGACGCCAACAACACCGTTACAGATGGCCAGGATGCCGTTGCACTGACGGCCACGGCGATTAGCGGCAGCAACGACGACTATAACCAGCTGTTCAAATTGGCCTGCGATAAACCGGAGTCGGCAGCGCAACTTCCGAAGTTCGTTGCCCGTGCGAAGAAAACCGCGCCAGTGACCCTGGCGCCGCTTTCCCCTGCTGTCGCATCGGCCATCAAAAACCTGAACATGCCGGTTGCCGTTAAACCGCTCAGCTATGTGGAAGTGGCAGGGCAGTCGACTTACAAGGCCAAGACCACGGACATGCGTGAAGAGCGTTTTATCGGTATCGATAGCGCTTCGCAGCAGATGACCCTGCGTTTGTCAGGGACCCATTACGAGAGCGATGCAGTGTCCTTTCACGGACTGTTCGATCTGGCGAAATTGAGTCGATTCGGCGTCTCGAAGGGCCCTTCGATGAAAGACAGTTCCAGTGTCATCAACTTGAGTTTCACCGGCGACTGGCAGCATATGCCGATCAACGAGCGGTTGAACTACAACGCGACGGTCCGCAGCACCAACACACTGTTCGGCAAAGTCGAGGAGCGTCAAGACAGTAACGATTGCACCGTCATTCGCGAGCTGCCGGCCAGCGAACTCAATGTCACATTAAGCGGTTCAGCCAAAGAGTTGACCTGCAGTAAAAAAGACGATGAGTACAAACGGCTCAATACCTACTATTACTTGTCGGATTATGGTTACTTCTTCTTTGCGCGCACTGGCAAGAACAGCTTCTACTACAGTGATCTCGCGCTCAAGACGCTGCGTTGATCCGATCATTTGAACCAGACACATGGCCTGCTGAACACGGGCCCTTCCCACTGGCGAGAACACTCCTATGAGCTTCGGCAAAACCACCCCGATCCTGCGGATTTTCGATGAACGCAAAGCGATAGAGTTCTACGTCGACTTCCTCGGCTTCAAGATCGACTGGCAGCACCGTTTCGAAGCGAACTTCCCGTTGTACTTGCAGGTGTCTCGCGGCGAATGCGTGTTGCACCTGTCCGAACACCACGGCGATGCGACGCCGGGTTCGGCCTTGCGGATCGAGACGGATGAGCTTGAGGTGTTCCAGCAGCAGTTGATTGCCAAGGAATACACGTTTTCGCACCCGCAGATTCAGGCCATGCCGTGGGGCAGCCAGGACATGACCATTGCCGACCCGTTCGGTAACCGGTTGGTGTTCACCAACGCGATCAGCCTCTGAGCGCAAACGTTGTAAGCGGAACAAAGAAGCCCGCTGCCGAACCCTTTTGGTTTGGCAGCGGGCTTTTTTCGTTCGTGGAAGCAGTGATCAGTCAGTGGGCACTAATTTATCCAGCACTTGATTGACCGCCATTTCCGCCACCATCACCACTTGGGCGATACCTTGCGCGGTTTTGCGGTGCGAGCCTTCGAGCAACGCGGCGAAGTCGTTGAGCATGACGGTGGCTGAGCCCAGGGTTTCACAGGCATCGGTCAGCAAGGGTTCGGTGCCGGACGCCGGGTTGGCCATGTAGAGGCGATTGGGTTGGTAGGGCTTTGTCATGACGTGGGAGGCCGGAGGGCCCAAATAGTGATTGAGTGCGCGCTCGGCGGCTTCGTGGAGTTTCTTTGATTCCGGTGTTTCGTAGGGGGATGCCGGATCGGTGTCCGGTGGGTTTGGCGTAACTTTGAACATGGGCGCGTACCTTGTAAGGCCGCATCCATTTCGCCGCTAAGCGAAAGGGAGGCAGCTGTGCGCAAGTTAGCGGACCGGTCGCATCCCATCCCGGCGCACCCGAAGGTGCCATGCGCACAGCCACCATCAAGCTCAGGCCAATGCCTGACTGGATGATACTTGTGCAACCAGGAGCGAATGTAGCCGAGCCGCTAAGCTCGATCACTGGGAATCAGTGACGCGATCCACGTTACCGAGCAGCCCCCAAGCGCACAAGCCGGCGGATTCTGGCGCAGTCGTAGGCAGCGGCGCAAGGATCTGTGGGTGTTGTCGCGTAACGCCGAGTGTCTTTAAACAGGTGCAATGAAAGACGTTTACTGCGCTGTTGCGACTGACGCTTTCGCGAGCAGTCACACCCGGTAAGTCTGGCGAAACTCGCCGGGCGGCATCCCGCGCCGGCTCTTGAACGTACGGTGAAACGAGCGCGGTTCGGTGAAACCCAGGTACTGAGCGATGTCCTGAATCGGCAGCGTGCTGTTGAGCAGGTAATGCTCGGCCAGTTCCTGGCGCAGGTCATCGAGGATTTGCTGGTACGAGGTGCCGGCCTGATGCAACTGGCGTTGTAGCGTGCGCACCGACACGGCGAGATGCTCGGCCACTTGCTCCTTGCGTGGCAGGCCTTCCTTGAGCAACTGACGCAGGATGCTTTTGACCCGCTGCTCCAGCGACGCGTCCTCCAGTGTGGCCATCAACCCCTGCGCATGTTCTTCCAGGGTGCGCAGCAATTGCGCATCGGCCTGGCGCAACGGCAACTGCAAATACGGCAACGGCACTATCAGCGCCGAATAAGGTTGGTCGAACAGCACCGGGCAATCGAAGAACTGCTCGTATTGCGCCAGCGTCGCCTCGGCCGGGAGTGCATGTTCCAGCCAGACGGCGGCCGGTGACATCTGTGTATCCGCGATCCAGCGCGCGTATTGCAACCAGGAACCGAGCACGTTTTCGACCAGGTGCCGGCGAATGCGCGGGCGTTGATAGCGGCAGGTCCAGATCAGGTGCACGTTGCTGTCCTGCACTTCGGCGCGGCTGACGCCCATGTCGCCCACCAGTTTCTCGAACGGCATGATGCGGCTCATGGCATCACCCAGGGTCGCGCAGTTCATGGTGATGTAACCCAGCACGCTCCAGGAGTTGGGCAACACAAAATGCGCGGCGTTGAGACCGAACAGCGGATCGCCCGAGTGTTCGCAGAAATAATCGAGCAAGCGTTCATGGGCCTCACCCGGCAACCGCAGGCTGTTGTCACTCAACTGCTGCGCCTGCAACCCGGCCGCCGCCAACGCAGGCTCGATGGCCATGCCCAGCTGTTCGGCATGACGCAGGTATTTGAGCAGCGGCGGAACGGAAGTGAAGCCCAGGGATTGCATGATCGTATTCCTTTGATCAAGGCCCGCGTGCGCGGATGAATGCGCTGAAAGGTAATTTGAAACCACGGCTAAAGTAAATGGCTGACACTTGCGCGACGTTTGACTCAATTGGCTACTCGAACTGGCCGGATGCGACCGTGACACTTTCGGGCAGCTGACTAGTATGGGGGCCTGAAATATCACCAATAAGAACCGCAAAAGGACACACGCATGCGACGCTGGAACGGCTGGGGAGATGCAACCACGGTGGTCGAACTGCCGGCACAAGGCGCGAGTTTTCTCGCCGAGCGGCTGGGAGACGGTCGAGCGCTGCCCGATGCCACGCTGGAGGCGGCATTGGCCCGTGTGCCCGCCTCGCGGTTGCAGGAACACGCCTTATACAGCGTGCAATCGCACGATCGTTTGCTGCATGCCCGGGGGCAGAGCCTGCCGGACTGGCTGGCGTTGCGTGAAGGCGCGCTGGGGAATTATCCCGACGCCGTGGCCTTTCCCGAGACGGCCGAACAGATCCGCCAATTGCTCGCGCTCGCTCATGAACAGGACGTGTGCCTGATTCCTTATGGCGGCGGCACTTCGGTGGCCGGGCATATCAATCCACCGGATTCCGCACGGCCCGTGGTCACGGTGTCCCTGGCCCGGATGAATCGCCTGCTGGACCTCGACGAACAGAGCTTGCTGGCCACCTTCGGCCCTGGCGCCAGTGGGCCGCAGGTGGAAAGTCAGTTGCGCGCCCGGGGGTATACGCTGGGGCATTTTCCGCAGTCGTGGGAGCTGTCGACCCTGGGTGGTTGGGTCGCCAGTCGCTCCAGTGGCCAACAATCGTTGCGCTACGGGCGTATCGAGCAACTGTTCGCCGGGGGGACTCTGGAAACCTTTGCCGGGCCGTTGGAAATCCCCACGTTCCCGGCCTCGGCCGCCGGGCCCGATCTGCGCGAAGTGGTGTTGGGTTGCGAGGGCCGATTCGGGATTATTTCCGAGGTCAAGGTTCGGGTCAGCGCATTGCCCGCCGATGAACGTTTCTACGGTGTGTTTCTGCCCAGCTGGACCAAGGCGCTGCAAGCCATCCGCCAGTTGGCCCAGGCGCGGGTTCCGCTGTCGATGCTGCGCTTGTCCAACGCGGTGGAAACCGAAACCCAACTGGCGTTGGCCGGTCATCCGCAGCAGATCGCCTGGCTGGAAAAATACCTGTCGCTGCGCGGTGCCGGTGAAGGCAAATGCCTGCTGACGTTCGGCGTGACCGGTAATCGCCGGCAAAATGCGCTGTCCCTGAGCCAGGCCCGCCAGCACCTCAAGGCATTCGGCGGGGTGTTTACCGGCACCTTGCTCGGCAAGAAGTGGGCGCAGAACCGTTTTCGTTTTCCCTACCTGCGCGAGAACTTGTGGAACGCCGGTTATGTGGTCGACACACTCGAAACGGCCACCGACTGGAGCAACGTCGACAACCTCCTGACCCTGATTGAAGCCAGCCTGCGCGACGCCTTGGCGGCTGAAGGTGAACGGGTGCACGTGTTCACTCACCTGTCCCACGTCTACGGTGAAGGCTCGAGCATCTACACCACCTATGTGTTTCGCCCGGCGGCGGACTATCCCGCGACCCTGGCCCGCTGGCAGGCGCTCAAGCACGCGGCCAGTCAGACCATCGTCGACAACCATGGCACCATCAGTCATCAGCACGGCGTGGGCAAGGACCACGCGCCGTACCTGCTGCGCGAGAAGGGCGTGCTGGCGATGGACACCCTGCAGGCGCTGAGCCGGCATTTTGATCCGGCCGGGCGCCTGAACCCCGGCACGTTGTTGCCGGAGTGACGGCCATGAGCCCGAACTGGAACGCCGCGTGGCGCCAGCAAATGCTGCCGACGCTGGCGGAGGAAACCTGGGACCTGATCGTCATCGGCGGCGGCATCAGCGGCGCCGGTATCCTGCGCGAAGCCGCGCGTCGTGGCTGGCGGTGCCTGCTGCTGGAGCAACGCGATTTTGCCTGGGGCACCTCCAGCCGATCCTCGAAAATGGTCCATGGCGGTTTGCGGTACATCGCCAAGGGTCAGTGGCGCCTGACCCGCGATTCGGTCCGCGAGCGCCAGCGCCTGCTCGACGAAGCGCCGGGGCTGGTGGAGCCGATGAGTTTCATGATGCCGCATTACCGTGGCGGCTTTCCCGGACCGCGAGTGCTGGGAGGGTTGTTGTCGATCTATGACGCGCTGGCGGGACGGCGTAGCCATCGCTTCCATGACGCGCAACAACTGCGTTATCTGGCGCCGGGGGTAAAGGAACATGACCTGCTGGGCGGCACCTGTTTTGTCGATGCGCTGACCGATGACGCCCGTTTGGTGATGCGCGTATTGGGGGAGGCCCGGGCCGATGGCGCCGTGGTGCTTAACGGCGTGCGCGTGCAGCAATTGCTGCGTAAGGAAGGACGCGTTTGCGGGGTCCAGGTGGAAGACTGCGAAGGTGGCGCGTCACTGCAATTGCGTTGTGGTGTGCTGGCCGTGGCCACCGGTGCCTGGGCTGAACGCTTGCGCCTGCCTGATGCCCCGCGTCAGTTGCGCCCGTTGCGTGGCAGCCATTTATTGCTGCCGGGCTGGCGCCTGCCGGTGGCGCAAGCCTTCACTTTTCTGCACGAGCGCGACCGTCGCCCGGTGTTCGTTTTCCCGTGGGAGGGCGCGACGGTCGTCGGCACCACGGACCTCGATCATCAGGGCGATCTGGACCAGAGTGCGAGTATCAGTGCCGAAGAACTCGACTATCTGCTGGCGGCCTGCACTCAACAATTTCCCCAAGCCGAAGTAGTCGCCGCGGATGTGCTGTCGACCTGGTCCGGGGTGCGCCCGGTGGTGGGCAGCCCTGCAGGTGAACCTCAAGGCAAACCCTCGAATGAAACCCGCGAGCATGTACTGTGGCAGGAGCCGGGTTGCGTGACCCTGGCCGGCGGCAAGCTGACCACTTTTCGTCCGCAGGCCATCGAAGTGCTCAAGGCCTGCGCGAGCATGCTCGACCGTCCCTTCAATGATGACGCCGCGCCGGTGTTTGCCGTGGTGCCGCCGCTGGCGATTCCAGGGCTCTGTGGCAACCAGTGGCGGCGCCTGGCCGGGCGACATGGCCGTGACCTGCCGAGGCTGGCGACACTGATCGCGGAATTGGGTCATGACAGCGTGGGCGCCACGGACACCTTGTGGGCGGAACTGGCGTTTGCCTGTGAGACGGAAATGGTGCTGCACCTGGATGACTTACTGCTGCGTCGAACCCGTCTGGGCCTGTTGCTGCCGCGCGGTGGCGAGGAATACTTTGCGGCCATCCGCCAACTCTGCCAGCCACGACTCGGTTGGGATGATGAGCGTTGGCAGCAGGAGTTGCAGCGCTATCAGGCGTTATGGCAACGCCACCACGGTTTACCCGGCAGTCGCGTTGAGCACCCGTAACCCTGTAGCAGCTGGCGAGCGCAACGAGGCTGCGTTCGGCGGCAAAGCCGTCGCAAAACCACCACCCTGGTGTTTCAGAAAAACTTCGGGGGGCAGGGATTGCGAGAACGTTGTTCTCGAACGCAGCCTCGCTGCGCTCGACAGCTGCTACAGGGCTACGGGCTACGGAAAATAAGAATTCAGGAATGTGCGCGACCCATGCCCATTGAAGAGAGCTCCATGGATAACCACCCGAACAAGCGTTACCTGTTGGCCATCGACAATGGCACCCAGAGCGTGCGCGCGTTGCTCTTCGACCTGCAGGGTAATTTGCTGGGCAAAGGCAAGGTCGAGTTGCAGGCCTATTATTCGTCTCAACCCGGTTGGGCCGAGCAGGACCCGGAGTATTACTGGGCGAAACTGGGCGAGGCCTGTCAGCAGGTGTGGCAGCAAACCGGTATCGATCGCTCACAGATTGCCGGCGTCTCGCTGACCACCCAGCGCGGCACGGTGATCAACGTCGATGCCCAAGGCAAGCCGCTGCGCCCGGCGATTCTGTGGCTCGATCAACGCCAGAGCGAAGTCGAAGGCGGGATCAAGGGGCCGTGGGGCTGGCTGTTCAAACTGGTCGGCGCGCAAGCCACCGTGGATTATTTTCGCGCCCAGGCCGAGGCCAACTGGATCGCCCGCCACCAGCCTGAAGTCTGGGCGGCGACCGACAAGTTTTTGCTGCTCTCGGGGTTTCTGACTCATCGCCTGTGCGGGCGTTTTGTCGATTCCGTGGGCTGTTGCGTTGGCTACTTGCCGTTCGATTTCAAACGTCTGAAATGGGCCGCGCCCAGCGACTGGAAATGGCAGGCGCTGGTGGTGCGGCCCGAGCAGTTGCCGAGCCTGCACAAACCCGGTGAAACCCTGGGTTTCATCACCGCTGAAGCCAGCCGTCACACGGGCATTCCCGAGGGGATTGCGCTGATCGCGGCGGGTGCCGACAAGGCCTGCGAAGTCGTCGGTTCTGGCGTCGTTGATGCAGACACGGTGTGCCTGTCCTATGGCACCACGGCGACGATCACCAGCACCCGGTCGCGCTACCTGGAAATCGTCCCGTTGATTCCGCCTTACCCGTCCGCATTGCCGGATCAATACAACTGCGAGGTGATGATTTATCGCGGCTACTGGATGGTCAGCTGGTTCAAGAACGAGTTCGGCCTGCGGGAAATGCAGCAGGCCAAAGCGCAGGGCATCGAACCCGAGCAACTCTTCGATGCGCTGGTCGACGCTGTGCCGCCGGGGTCGATGGGGTTGATGCTGCAGCCCTACTGGTCGCCGGGTATCCGTGAGCCGGGAGTGGAGGCCAAGGGCGCGATGATCGGCTTCGGCGACGTGCATACCCGCGCGCACATTTACCGGGCGATCCTCGAGGGGCTGGCGTATGCCTTGCGCCAGGGCATGGAGAAGATCGAGAAACGTTCGAACATCTCGGTCAAGCGTTTGCGCGTTGCCGGTGGTGGTTCCCAGAGTGATGCGGCGATGCAGCTCACGGCGAACATTTTTGGCCTGCCGGCCGAGCGTCCGCATGTCTATGAGGCGTCCGGTCTGGGCGCGGCAATTTGCTGCGCGGTGGGGTTGGGTCTGCACGCGGATTTTCCCACGGCGATCGCGGCCATGACTCGGGTGGGGGCAGTGTTCATGCCGCAACCCGAGGCGCAGCAGATTTATGAGCGACTGTACAAAGAGGTTTACCTGCGCATGTACCGCCAGCTCAAGCCGTTGTACCAGAGCATCCGCAAAATCACGGGTTACCCCGCTTAGCCGACCACCTCAAATCCCTGTGGGAGCGAGTTTGCTCGCGATAGCGGCGCGTCAGTCACCATCGATGTTGACTGTCACACCCGCATCGCGAGCAAGCTCGCTCCCACAATGATCTTCGGTGTTTTCTGCACCGGGGCGTGGCGCTATCGGAGAACTTTTCTGGTGAGATTGGACAGTGTCAGGGGCAGGGTCGGTTGTTAGGCTCAACCCCACTGCTCATCCAATAAGAACCAAAAGCAATGAAGCTGACATTCCTCCTGTTGCTGCTTTGTGGAACGGCACCGATGGCGTGGGGCTGGTCCAACCATACGGTCGGCAGCTACCTGGCGTTGCAGGATCTGCCGGCCTTGCGCGATGCCCCGCAGGTCGAGGTTGAGCCGTTGGAGCAGTTTCTCGCGCATCAATACCCGGCCGTTTCTGCGCTGCTGGACGAACAGGAACGCTTCGCCCGTGAGCACTTCGCCCACTACCCGCCGCGCCCCGACAACCTGAAATTACCCGCCATGCCTGGGGACAATCTGCGCCATGACTTCCTCACCGCGCTGCGGATCAATCCGCGGATTCATCTGGCGATGGTTATCCAGCCGATGCCCGGCAAGGACCTGCCCGAGCGAGAACACCTGAAGGCCGAGCAGGTCATGGTTGAACAGACCCTGTCGCCGTGGAATCGCCAGCGTTTCATCCGCGTGGCGGACGGAGAAAAAGTTGCGCCCCTGGCCGTGTTGGCCAGCGCCGCCGAGGAGCCTGATTACGGCCACGACATCAACCTGTTCAACGACAACCCAGGCGAGGTGGGCGCCTTGTACGGCTTCGGCCCGCAGCCTTTCGGCGATGCGCGGTTTCCGTACAGTTCCCAGGCGCCGTTTCATATGGGGTTCTTCCATGAAAGTGCGGTGGTGTATGCCGCGGCCGGATTTCTTCAGCGCAGCTGGCCGGACTGGCGCGCCTACCAATACATGGGGTTGGCGCGACTGGCGTTTGCCAGCGGCCATCCTTACTGGGGTTATCGTTTTCTCGGCTGGGGCCTGCACCACGTTCAGGACCTGACCCAGCCTTATCACGCCAAAGCACTGCCCGGCGTCGAGCTCGCGAGTCTGCTGTTGCTGGAAAGCAAGGCGCTGGCCGGCTTCGATGCCGACAAGCATGCCGCCATTGAACGGGTCGCCACCCGGCACACGGAAGTGGAAAAGTATCAGTCGACCTGGCTTCGGCGCCTGCTGCGCGCCGGCCAGGCACATCCGATGCTCGACGCTTACACGGACTCTGCACAGGACGCCGGTTACCCACCGTACTCGGTCGACTACCTGCGCGAAGTGGTGAGCGCCGAGTCCGCCGACGAATCCGCAGCGTTTGATGAAGCCATCGGGCAGTGGCTGGAGACCGCCCCGATCACCCGCGATTTCAGCGCCGGTAACCAGGTGCAGCGCGAAGACTTCGACCATCCGGCTCTGAACCAACAGCTGTTCAAACTGCTGGGGCATTTCGGTGCGCACAGCCGGATATATGTCGATGCGGGATTGGCGCCATAGCCATCGCGGCAACGTCGCCTACTCACACAGGCAGCATAAAAACAATAAAACCAGGGAAGAGGAACAGATCATGAGAACCCGATTTCGCCTGTCTGGCGCGGCGCTCCCCGGCGTCGGCCTGGCAGGGCTGCTGCAACTGTGCGCAGTCGACGGCGTGCAGGCCGAGGAATTCAGTGTGCTGGACAATCAGGTCACCGGCTCGTTCGACAGCACGTTGTCCTATGGCCGCTTGTGGCGGGTCCAGGGCCGGGACAAGAACAACGACGACGTCAACACCAACGACGGCAATCGCAACTTCGACACCGGGCTGGTTTCCGAGGTGTACAAGATCACCTCGGAGCTTGAGGCCAACTATCAGAACTACGGGATGTTCATGCGCGGCACCGCGTTCTATGACACCCAACTGATGGACAAGCGCAACGATTACTACCGCAACAACAACCCCTCACAACCGAGTCAGAGTTACCCGCAGGACGACCACTTCACTGGCCAGACCCGCGATATCGCCGGCAGCCGGGTGGAGATGCTCGACGCTTACCTCTATGGAAACTGGGACGTCGCGCAGATGCCGGTCACGGCCCGTATCGGCCGTCAGGTGTTCAACTGGGGCGAGGGGATTTTCTACCGTGGCGGGATTAACACCACCAATCCGGTGGACGCCGCCAAGTACCGTTTGCCCGGCGCTGAAGTCAAGGAAGTGCTGGTGCCGGTGGAAGCGCTGAGCTTCAACATCGGCCTGACCGACACCCTGACCATGGAAAGTTTTTACCAGACCAACTGGAAGGAAACCCGCATCGACCCGGTCGGTACGTTCTACTCGCAGACGGACCTGTTCGCCGATGGCGGCAACACCGGCTACAACAACTTTACCGATACCGCGCTGGACACTCCGGTGCCCGGTTTCGGCAACGTGATCGGTTTGTACAGCGCGCTGGGCAACAACCCGTTGCTCAATCAGACCCTGAGCACCACCGGCCTCTACGCCAACGGGGTCACGCCGACCTTCGGCAATACCGTCAAAGTGGCCTCGGTCGGCAAGGATTACAACGCGCGCAATGACGGCCAGTTCGGGTTCGCGTTTCGCTACATCGCCGAACAACTCAACAGCACCGAGTTCGGCGTGTACATGGTCAATTACCACGCCAAGGAACCGACCATTTCCGCCGATCTGGGTGGGTACAAAGGCATCGACATGAATGCCCTGACCAACCTGTTGACCGGTGTCGCCGGCAGTCAGGCGGGGCAACTGGCCAACGGCCTGGCGACCGTGGATGTGCTGGGCAATATCCAGGCGCATCGCCGTTACGCCGAAGACATCCGCATGTACGGCTTCAGTTTCAACACCACCCTGGGCCAGGCATCGGTGTTCGGTGAAGTGGCCTATCGGCCGAACCTGCCCATCGGCGTTGCGGCCACCAACGACCTGATCGGCGACCTGGCCAACGGCGCTGCCGCCGCAGCAGCCGGTCAGACCATCAACATTGGCGGTCAGCAGGTCACGCTCGCCAGCCAGATCAATAACGCCGAGCGAGTGGAAGCGTTCAACACCTCCCTGGGCACCATTTACAACTTTGGCCCGAGCTTGTCGTTCGACTCGATGTTCGGGGTGTTCGAACTGGCGTCCGAGCACCTGCGCGGCAGCAGCCTGCATTACACCGCTTATGACGGCAGCACGCGTTACTACGCGGGCACCGGCAACTTTTCCTATGTGTCCGGCGGTGATCGTGCCGACCAGGTCAACCGCGACTCCTACAGCTACACCGCGATGATCAACGGCACCTGGAACGACGTGTATGTCGGGGTCAACGTCTCGCCTTACGTCGTCTACAAGGACGACTTCCAGGGCAACAGTTATCAGGCGGGCAACACCATCGAGGGCCGCAAGGCCTACACCCTGGGGATCAAGGCCAACTACCAGAACAAGCTGGAGGCCGAGCTGCAATACACCGAGTTCTACGGCGGCGGGCAGGACAACGGCCTGCGTGACCGCGACAACGTCGGCTTCAACCTCAAGTACTTCTTGTAAGCGCCATACACAAAACCCCTGTGGGAGCGAGCTAGCTCGCGATGAGTGCGTCACAGCCAATACAGATGTCGTCTGGCAGGCCGCTATTGCGAGCAAGCTCGCTCCACAGGGATCTGCTGTGTTTTGCAGACCTGCTGGATTTTTCGGAGAACGATGATGTTTCACACTTCACGACTGACCCAAACCACACTGGCGCTAATCCTGAGCCTGGCCGCCGGCAGCACGCTGGCCGCCATCTCGCCCCAGCAAGCCGAACAACTGAAAACCACCCTGACCCCGCTGGGCGCCGAGCGTGCCGGCAACGCCGCCGGGACCATTCCGGCGTGGGCCGGCGGTATCACTCAGGCGCCGGCCGGCTACAAACCCGGTCAACACCACCCGGACCCGTACGCGGCGGACAAGCCGCTGTTCACCATCACCAAAGCCAACCTTGATCAGTACAAGACCCACCTCAGCCCGGGTCAGGTCGCCCTGTTCAACAGCTACCCCGACACCTTCCAGATGCCGGTTTATCCCTCGCGCCGGTCGGGCTCGGCGCCACAATGGCTGTATGACAACACCTTCAAGAATGCGACCTCGGCCAAGCTGCTCGAAGGCGGCAGCGGGTTTGCCGATGCCTATGGCGGTGTGCCGTTCCCGGTGCCCAAGGACGGGATCGAAGTGCTGTGGAACCACATCACCCGTTATCGCGGTATCTATGTGGTGCGGCGTGCTTCCGAAGCGCCGGTGCAGCGCAACGGCAGCTTCGCGCTGGTGACCTCGCAGCAGGAAGGGCTCTTCAACTATTACCGCCCGGGCGGACAGTTTGCCGACCTGAAAAACATCCTGTTTTACTACCTGGCGTTCGTGAAGAGCCCGGCCCGGCTGGCCGGTGGTGCGGCGTTGATCCACGAGACCCTGGACCAACTCAAGGACCCGCGTCAGGCCTGGGTCTACGACGCCGGCCAACGTCGTGTGCGCCGTGCGCCTAACCTGGCGTATGACACGCCGATCGCCTCATCCGACGGCCTGCGCACGGCGGACGATACTGACCTGTTCAACGGCTCGCCGGACCGCTACGACTGGAAGCTCAAGGGCAAGCAAGAGGTCTACATTCCGTACAACAACTACAAAGTCGGCAGCCCTGATGTGAAGTACGCGCAGTTGCTCACACCGGGCCACCTCAACCCGCAATTCACCCGTTATGAGCTGCATCGGGTCTGGGTGGTCGAAGGCACGCTCAAGCCGGGCTCGCGGCATATCTATTCCAAACGTGTGCTGTTTCTCGACGAGGACAGTTGGGGCGCCGCACTGGTGGATCAATATGACGGGCGAGGGGAGTTGTGGCGGGTGTCGATGGCCTACCTGAAAAATTTCTACGACCTGCCCACCACCTGGAGTGCGCTGGACGTTTTCCATGACTTGCAGGCGCGCCGTTACTACGTGCAGAACCTGGACAACGAAGAACCGGCCACCGTGGACTTCGCCCAACCAGTGCCGGAAGACGCGTATTTCATGCCATCGGCATTGCGTCAGCGCGGGACTCGGTGAGTGGCGACATTTGATCATGCCCACGCTCTGCGTGGGCATGCAGCCCGTGACGCTCTGCGTCACATTTAGAAGCAGACGCGGAGCGTCCGTTGCGGCATTCCCACGCGGAGCGTGGGAATGATCAAGACGGCGACTTAAACGCGGAAGTGGCTGACCATCTGCTGCAATTGACCACCCAACCGCGCCAGTTCAACGCTCGACGCAGCGGTTTCATCGCTGGCGGCGGCGGTCTGTTCGGACACGTCGCGCACGTTGATGATGCTGCGGCTGATCTCTTCGGCCACGGCGCTTTGCTGTTCGGCAGCGGCGGCGATTTGTTGGTTCATCGACTGGATGTTGGACACCGTGCGGGTGATGTTTTCCAGCGACACACCGGCCTTGCGGGTCAGCGCGACGCTGCTGTCGGTGAGGGCGCGGCTGTTGTTCATGACCGCCGACACTTGTTGCGTGCCATTTTGCAGGGCGGCCACCAGGCCTTCGATTTCTTCGGTGGACTTCTGCGTGCGCTGGGCCAGGCCCCGCACTTCATCGGCCACTACCGCAAAACCACGACCGGCTTCACCGGCGCGCGCGGCTTCAATCGCGGCGTTGAGCGCCAGCAGGTTGGTCTGTTCGGCGACGGCCTTGATCACGTCCATCACGCTGCCAATCTTGTCGCTTTCCTGTTGCAACACACTCATGGCTTCGGTGGAACGCACCACTTCGCTGGCCAGACGCTCGATCTGGGCGATGGCTTCGTTGACCACTTTGTCGCCTTCGCGGGCTTCACCGTCTGCCGCGGCGGCGGCTTGCGACGCTTCTTCGGCATTGCGCGCGACTTCCTGCACCGTGGCGGTCATCTCGTGCATGGCGGTGGCGACCTGATCGGTCTCGATTTTCTGGCTGTTCACCCCGGCGCTGGTTTGTTCGGTCACGGCCGACAGTTCTTCGGCGGCGCTGGCAATTTGCGTGACGCCGTCGCGGATGCCGCTGATCAGGTCGCGCAGGGTCACGCCCATGCGCGCGATGCCTTGCTGCAACACGCCAAGTTCATCACGGCGCGTGACTTTGACGTCCTGAGACAGGTCGCCGCTGGCGATGCGTTCAACCACGGCCAGGGTGTCGCGGATCGGGCCGGTGATTTGACGGGTGATGATCACGGCGGCAATCACGCCGACCAGCAACGCGAGCAAGGTGCTGATCAATTGCAGGGTACGTGCCTGGGTGCTTTCGGCGTCGCGGCGGTCGAGCTGGATCTGATACAGCTGATCGCTCAGGGTCAGGATGGCGGCCCCCTGATCGGTCATTTCCTTGCGCGCCTGCACCGCATCGGCGTTGGCCGCTTTATACGACTGCAAGGCGCTGCGGTAGGCAACCAGCGCGGTTTCCAGCTGACGCAAGGCGTCTTGCTGAGTCTCGGCAAACTGCGCATTCAGTGGTTTGAGGCTGGCGATCGCGGCGTCCAGTTGGCCGACGGCTTTTTGCTCGGTCTCGGCATTGGTGGTGGCGGTGTAACCGCGCACTTCGTAGCGGGCCAGGATGAACGCTTCCTTGGCGGCGGTGATGGCCTGGAATTGCTCGAAGCGTTGATCGCTCAGCGGCATTTGCTGCACGCGACTGCTGATGGCTTCGATCAGTGTGCTGGCGGTTTCAGCATTGGCGCCCATGGTGTCGCGGGCACTGTTGCCAGTGCGGTAGGCGCTGCGCATTTTGTTCAGCGAGGTCTGGTACGCCGCAATGACGGTGCCTTGCTCTTTGAGCAACTTGAGGTTTTCCGGGCTCTTGAATTTCGACAGCAACGCTTGTTGCTGAGCCGAGAAGGCGTCGAGGGTGGTCTGGACGTTCTGCGCGGCGGTTTCGTCGCCGTTGGTCAGCATGTATTGCAGGCGAACGACGCGCAGCTTGGTCAGGCCGGCATTGAGCTGGGTGATGTCGCTCATCCAGTTGCTGCGGTCAATCAGGCTGCCCAGGCTTGTCCAGCCGGTCAGGGCCAGGACGCAGGTCAATGCCAGGACCAGGCCGAATCCCAGGCCCAGTTTCATGTTCACGCTGATATTGCCGAACCAGCTATTCATCAATTCCTCCAGGAACGTTGTGCTTCTTGATCGTCGGTTGGCTGGAAGATTGTTGTTTTTGGGAGCCAGCAAGGTAGGTAGCAGGTCTGTATCGGCCGCATCCACGAGAGCTGAAAGGATTTTTCAGGGCGCAACCTGTAACAAGACTTTGCGCAGCTTTTAAGCTTTTTTTCACATACGTTTCACCCGCTGCCGACGCTTGCCTCTCTAGTCTCAGCGGATTTAATGAGCGCGGTACGTGCCGGCGAGGCGGCTTGGTGTGGAATTGAGACTGAATCTACTCGGGATAAAACGCTCGATCGATTTGAGCCGCTATGCCCGCTATCGCAATGCGGCGGTGGTGCTGGCGTCGGCGCTGTTGGTGATTCCGTTGACGATCTGGCTGTTGCAGCCTGCCGCCGTGCCGGACCTGGCCCATGACAATGTTGCGGGTGCCAAGGCACTGATGGACGGTTGGGCCAAGGGTGACATGATCGTGCTGGTGCGCCATGTCGAACGCTGTGATCACTCCCCGGCCCCTTGCCTGGCAGGCGATGATGGCATCACCGAGCGTTCCCGTAGCGTTGCGGTCAGTGTCGGCGAGCAGTTCCAGCGCCTCGGAATGAGCAAGGCGGACGTTTACAACAGTCCGATCCTGCGCACTGCGCAGACCGCCAATTTCATGTTCAGCAAGGCAGGCGTCGGTGAAGACTGGCTAATCAGTTGCAAGGGCACTATGTTGCGTGATGCCCTGGCGCACAAAGTGGCGGGCCGCAATTTGGTGCTGGTGACCCACAGTGAATGCATGGCGCAACTTGAAAAAGACCTCAAGTTGCCGACGTCGACCCTGGGTTACGGCGCCTCATTGTTTATCTCCGCTTCAACACCGCAAACGACACACATGTTGGGTTTCATTGAAGCCTCCGATTGGCACACGGTAACCACCGAATGACTTTTTCTCTGGATCAGGACACACAATGCTGAATTTTTCCCGCCACCGCTTTTACTGGGTGAACTTTGGTATTGCGCTCGCCTGCGCGGCCGTGGTTTTCCTGATGTTCGACATGACAAAAATCGACATCTGGTTCAGCAACCTTCTTTTTGACCCGGCCACCCAGACCTTCCCGCTCGACAAGGTTCACTTCTTCGAGAAGCTCACGCACAAGTGGGCGCGGATCATTCCGAACTGGACCGGTGAAATCGCCTTGATCGGCATGTTGCTTTCGTTTGTCTGGCCACTGGTCAACCCGCAAAAACGTCCGCGTATCGGTCAATTCCTGGAGCGGATCAAAGCCGCCCCGGTGCTGCGGTTTACCGCCGACCATCGCCGTGACTTTATCTTTGTGGTGGTGGCATTTGCCGTGTGCACCGGCGTGATCCATTTCCTCAAGGCACACACCAGCGTGTACTGCCCGATTGAAACGACCCTCTACGGCGGCAAGATTGCCCACATGGAGTGGTACAACAACTTCCAGCTGTTCCGGGAAGCCGGTGACGGTCGCTGCTGGCCGGGTGGGCATGCGTCGGGCGGTTTCACCATGCTTGCGCTGTATTTCGTTGCGCGCCGCTACCAATGGCGTTTTTCCAAAGCGGTGTTGTGGTTTTCGTTGGTGCTGGGTTTCGTTTACGGCACTACGCGGGTTCTGCAAGGCTGGCACTACATGTCCCACACCTTCTGGGCCGGGATCTTTGTCTGGCTGGCGTGCTTGCTGACAGCCCTGGCGTTTTACGGTCGGGCCAGGCTGGATGTGCCGGTGCTGCAAAAGGCCGAGCGCTCCAATGTTTATGTGGCTAAAGGCTCACAAAGTAGTAAGCCTGTCGCCCCACCGTCATTGTCTTGAGCACTTTCAACGGCGCGGCCGGTTCGGTATCACCGGACATGACCGCGACGTTGGACGCTGATGCCGCCAGAAACTCATGCAGTTGCGCGTCAGTGTCCAGGCCTTTGAGCAGGCGCTGGCTGTAGAACACACTGGCGCCACCCACCCGCTCATTGGCCTGGAACAAGGCGACGAGTTGTCCATTGGCCTGCATCGTCTGAATCTGTGCGATCAGCGGCACAAAGGACAACGTGCGATCCGCCAGCGGCATCGCCCATTGTGCGGCGCCAAGGTAGCCGCCAATCACCACGGCGAACACGCCGATCACCCCGCCCCGTCGATACCGTGCGATGCAGCCCAACAGGGAGGCGGCGGTTTCACGCGTCTTCAGTTTTGCGTAGAGCACGCTCGCGTATTCCGCCGCAATCACCGCTGCCGCCGGTGTCATCGACATCAGGTACACGGTGCGTTTGCTTGAGGCCAGCGTCAGCATGGCGAACTGTGCCAGCAGCCACAGCGTGAAAAACAACAAGTAACGATTGGCCATCAGGCTTTTACGGAAATGCCACAGCCCCAGGTACACCAGAATGTTCCATGGCAAAAACGCTTGCGGCAGCTTGGCCAGGTAGTAGTAGAACGGTTCGTAATGGCCGGCCTCGACGAACGAGCCGCTGAAGCGTCCGACACTGTTGGTCAACAGCACATCCGTCACGGCCTGCGCACCACTTTGCCGGTAAAGCAGGGCGAGCCAGATCAGCAACGGCGCCAGTCCCAACAGCGTCAACAGTGCGGGGCGCAGCCAAGCCGACAGGTTCAGGCGCTTGTCGATCAACGTGTCGGCCAACAGGTACGCGAAGATCACCACACCCGGCATCGCCAGGCCCAACACGCCTTTGCTCAAGGTCGCGATGGCAATCCCTGCGCAAAACAGCATCGCGTTGCCGAGCGTCGACTGTCGATGCCCTTGAAAGAACGCGAGCAATGCCATGGTCACACCCAATGCCAGCAAGGCGTCTTCGCCGACGCCACGCACGTTGCTCCAGTAACTGGCCATGGTGGCGAGCAGGATACCCGCCGTCCACGCGATTTCTTTCGGGCGGCCAAACCGGCGCAGCATCGCGTAAAGCATCATCACGCAGAACAACCCGGCAAAAGCCGACGCCAGTCGTACGGCCCACGGTGTGCCGCCGAACACGCGAATTGCTGCGGCATCGAGCCACAAACTTAATGGCGGTTTTTCAAGAAACGGCTCGCCAAACAAGCGGGGTGTCACCCAGTCGTTATCCAGGTGCATTTCCATCGCGATCCCGGCGACCCGAGCCTCGGTGGAACCTTGCAGTTGGTAATTGCCCAGCGCGAAGAAGAACAACAAAGCGGCAAGCAGAAACAGTGAAGCGGCGGGGCGGGACATGGACGTCGATGACCGGACAGAGAGCTGAGAGGCCGATCATAGGAAATGAGAGCTGAACGAAATGTGAACGGCGCGTAGTAATCGAGTAATAGAAAACCCAACCCATTGGCAGTGCCGATCAGTTAAGCCTGATCGCAATCCTACAAAAATGACGTTGCGGCAGAAATTGCTTTACTGATCGGCATTAGCCTAATGGCGACCCTTTCTTTCAGGCAAAAAAAAGCCCGCGGGAGGGCGGGCAAACCGTAGTTTCTTGAATGAGCGAGGGCAATGTACCGATTGTTGAGGCGCGATGGGGTGAAGAAAAGTTCATGTAGATGAACGCCCGCGCGCCAGTGTGTCTACGGCAAGTGATCCGCCGCAAAGTCCGCCTCTGAACGCGCGCGCAACTGGCCTTTGCGGCAGGCTTGCTGGAATCGTTCATAGTCGCGGTCATTCTGGTCGGTGTACTTTTTTGCATACTTGACCAGGGCTTCCGCCAGCGCATCGCTCTTGCCGATGTAGCCGCTGATCTGCGAGGCGTGCCCGGATGATTTGGCATGCGCGCGGGCGAGGGCGCGACCACACAAACGTCCGTAGGCCGCAAAGGCTTCGGCATCGAAGTTTTCCAGTTCGGCTGAAATCTTCATGTCGCGCAACTGGCGCACATAAAAGTGTCGACCGCTGGGGCCGGTGGCCCAGCCGAGGAACAGGTCACTGGCCGACTGCATCAAGCGCTGACCATTGACCACGCGCTGCCCCTCATGGCGGACACGTGATTTGACCTTCACGTAATCAGCGAGCACCGAACGCCGCGCTTCCTTGAATTGAAGGAACAACGGGAACTCCTGTTCATCCGTCAGCAACGCCACCAGGCAACGGGTGCCGACACTGCCCACGCCCACCACTTTGAAGGCCATGTCGTGAACGTGAAACCGTGACAGCAACTCACGCCGGTCAGCTTGAAGTGTGGCTCGGTAATCGCTCATGAACGTTTTGTACAACGGGCGCCAGTCCGAGAGGCGCAGCCAGTCATCGTCGGCATCCAGCAGCGTGGTGTCTTTATGCAGGTGGAAAATTTCCGGCAGGTCATCGCGAATCACCAAATGACCTTTCGCGTCACGCTCGCTGATCTTTGGCAGCAGCTCGGCATGCGTCCGCCGCTCGGCTTTTGCGATGGCGCGCTCCACATGCTCCAGCGTGCTTTTGCTCGCCTGCTTGAGCAAATCATCGTAATTGATGGACTCGTACCAGTTTTCCAGAGAGCTTTGTTGGGCACACTCGAGCATGGTGTCCTGATAGGCGCGCACAACCTGGAGACAGACGTTTTCTTCCACCGTCTCACCATGGCGCAAATCACGGGCCGCCACCATGAAACTCGCCACCAGGCGCTTCACGTCCCACTCCCAAGGGCCGGGGTGGACCTCGTCGAAATCATTGACGCTGAACAACAAATTGCGCTCAGGTGTGGCGAAACCGCCGAAGTTCATCAGGTGGCAATCGCCGCAGATCGTCGACACCAGCCCCATGTTGGACGTGGTCGCCAGGTCGTGAGCTTGCAGCAAAGCGTTGCCACGATAGAAGGTGAACGGCGACACGAGCATGCGCCCATACCGCAACTCGACCAGCGACTTCACCCGGCCTTCGCTGGACCGCTTGATCAGCGGGATGGGGTCACGGGTCACTTTTCCCATGGACGCTTGAGCACTGCGCGAGCAGTTTTTGCGAGCATCCTTGCCTTGCTTCAAACGGTTTTCGAGGGTGGTCATGGGGGCTCTTTTTGGGTCGGTGTCATGAGGTGGGATCGAGCTGAGTGTAGA
This sequence comes from Pseudomonas sp. S2_B07, assembly GCF_054668435.1. NCBI lineage: Bacteria > Pseudomonadati > Pseudomonadota > Gammaproteobacteria > Pseudomonadales > Pseudomonadaceae > Pseudomonas > Pseudomonas sp. S2_B07. The sequence continues at coordinate 2,796,495 of NZ_CP162769.1, read as the reverse complement.
AGGGGTTCGCAGGCTCATCCAAAGTGATTGAGCAGCGACTAATCTGTCCTTCATGCCTTTGTTCCCACTCGCAACCCGGCAACAAGGAGGCTTGTGCTCTCACTGCTTATATCGCTGCTGCTGGCCTTCCTGATCGGCTGGGTGTCCCAGCGCATAGGCATGTGCCTGGTCAATGCCACGGGGTTGTTGCTCAGGCGTCGACCGACGTTGTTTGTGTCTTTGATCACATGCGGTTTGTTCGGTCTGTTACTGGCGCCGCTCTATGCAGTGTTTGGTGTCAGTCAGCCGCTATTCATTCCTGAAGTCGGCTATCTGTCACTGGTAGGCGGCGGGCTGTTGTTTGGTCTCGCCACGCCCCTGCTGTCAAACAGGGATGGGTGGCAGCCGTACGCGGGTTGACAGACCGGCAAACCAGAAACCGGTGCATCCGAAGATGCCCCACGCACAACCGCCATGAAAAAAATGCACACGCGTAAGCATGCCGTTTTATCAGGAAGAGTGAAAGTTACTGGTTTTCAGCCTGTCAAAGCCGATCGCTGTTTTGTAGCGACATCTGAAGGCTATCGACGCAGAACCGCTTCCGCCAGTTCATGGAAGTCGATACGAGTTGCGGGAAGTTTCCTAGGACTTGGACTACATATTTTTTCAGGGGAGCGAATGTTTCTTGGAATACGGTTTGGAAGTGTCAGAGGAATCAAACTACATTCACCAACCTATATTCCTACAGGGTGTGTCGGTTGACTGCTAGGAAGCGGATACCTCAATGTTTGTTCATTGCCTCGGCAGGTCGACAACTCTCAATGATCATCAAATGGGCATTGACGATTGCGGTTTAACTGCTTAAAGTCTGCGTCAACAACTAACCCATATCTCCGGCGTGGCGTGACCATCTGGAGAATGGGGAAAAAGCCGACGAAAGTCGGTTTTTTCGTATCTGGAGCATGGAAATGCAACAAAATCTGCAGATCGGACCTCTGCGAACGCGTATCTATATTGACGGCTATAACTTGTATTACGGTTGTCTGCGAAACACTCCTTATAAGTGGCTCGACATTGTGGCTCTTTTTGAACGCTGCATACTTCCATCGATTCTTTTGAGGTGCGAACTGGGGGATACACTTATATCGAGTCTTTCATCTGCTCCATCAATAAAATATTTCACAGCAAAAATCGTGGAGCGCGTGGCACGTGGTAGCGACTCTGTTTCATCTCAGGCGCGCTATCACACTGCATTAAGGAAGCTGTATACCGATGATGTTCAAATTATCGAGGGCTACTTTTCTGTGAGTAAAACCATCGTAAAAACGGTGGACGATAATTATCCGAATCGAGCTCCGCGCGAATGTCATGAAATGCTTGTCTGGAAAATAGAGGAGAAGCAAAGCGACGTAAATATTTCGCTGGAGGCCTATCACGACTCCCTTTCAGGCTCTATCGATCAAGTGGTTTTCGTGACTAATGACACGGACATAGCTCCAGCTTTAAAAATGATTCGCGAACATTCTCGTGTGAAAGTTGGACTGGTTATTCCAACAACGGATCATGAGCGTGTACCGAACACCGAGCTTGCCAATTTGGCTCACTGGGTCCGGACACACATCACCAAGGACGAGCTTGCATCTAGCCAATTACCCCGCGTGATCCTTGGGCGAAAACCGACGGTAAAGCCAGAGTCCTGGTATGCCCGACCAGATTTGCTGCACAAAATCCTGGCGTTGGCGATTCCAGTAAAAGGAGATAAGGGGCGAGCGTTCAAGTGGATGGGACAACCTAATCCTTATCTTGATAACAGGTGTCCAATTGACCTTGTTGAAACGGAAGAGGGTGCCCAACAAGTGATTGATTACATAACCCTCTGGCTAGGCACTCGGGCTTCGGAAATAGAGCTTCAACCGGACTGAGGGGATTACTCAACTATCCATGTGAAAAGATGCGTGCAAACATTTTGAATGCTATGCGTGCGTGGATTCTCAAAACTCAGTCCCCTCACCCCCCTTCAAAACCCACCCAGCCTCCCCAGCCACCAACCGATACTCAACCTGCCGCATCTTCCCCGTCCTCCCCGCCCCAGCCTCCGCACTGTCATAAACCGGAAACCGCCGCACCAGCGCATTCTCCACCACTGCAAACTCATCTTCCCCCTGATACCCCTCGGCCACTTTTGCGTTCTCACTAACCGGCGGAAGGTAAATCTCGCTCAGCGACTTCTTATGGTTAGCCGCATACGCCACCAACTCCCCCGGCATCCCGCGCCCCGGTGCTCTGGCGAACACGTAAATCTCCGGCGAACCATCGCGATCCAGGTCGGCGACTTCTGCGCGGGCAATGTTGCCTGTCAGTGGTCGAGTGATCGCCGAGTTGTCGATTTCCAGCCCTTGCGGCGAGATGCGTACCACAGGATTCCCGTCGACCCATTCGCCCTTCACCTGAAAGCGTATGCCTTGCAGCTCGAGTGTCTGATCAAACGGCTGGGCGCTGTCCGTCACCGGGCTGAGGTTCAATGAGAGGTTGTAATTAGCCACTTCGTTGCGCCGCGCCGCATTGCGCATCAGGTACACCTGGACCGTGTACACCCCATCAACAGGCAACGGGCCCATGAAGTGGTTACCCATGATCGAACCGTTGAACAGCGCGGTGTCCTGGCCTTTGGTGGCGATGTTGAAGTACGCCGATGCGTTGGAGGGTTTGAGGTCGACGGTCAGTATCTGGCCTGCTTTTGCGCTGACGCGGTATTGCGCGGTGAGTGGGCCTTTGATGGATTGGTCGAACCTGGCGCTGTCGCTGCCTTTATCAAAAGGAACCTGCTCGACACGTGGTTCGACCTCGGAGGCAGCCTGCGCAAAAGTAGCGATGATTGAAAACAGACCGACGGTAATCCAGCGATTCATGATTAGTTTCCGCGAAGTGCTGAAACGAAAGGATAGATCAGTGAATCAATTCGGCCGAAAACCGATTGGATCTGCCCAGAAAGCCCGGTCTGGATATCGCCGCGATCCGCCTCGATTCTGCGGTCATCGTCCAGTGGCTTGTGTCGATAAGTATTGAAGTACTGACGCAAGTTCAGCGTCGACGGGAGAAGGGTTTGTAACCGGACGTAGAAGCCCGGTTTAGACGAGTCTGTCGGGCAAGCGTGGCAATAACATGACACTTTGAATCTAATAAATGCCGTCAAATAAATGACTGTTTTCCAGTTCGGCGTTAGTTTAGACAAACTATTGACAGTCCCCCTCTGAACTCCCATTATCGGCCGCGTTTTGGTGGCCTTGCGCCATAAAAGCGGCGGAATTCAACCACTCGTATCCGCTCAACTGTTCAGGGAGAAAGTCATGTTTGTCGAGCGAATACTGGTTACCGGCGGGGCGGGTTTTATTGGGTCGCACCTTGTTGAAGCGTTGCTTGGCAAGGGCTACAAGGTTCGCGTGCTGGATAATTTGTCGACCGGCAAAGTGGCTAATCTGCCGATGGACAATGCCAATCTGAACCTGGTCATCGGTGATGCGGCGGATGGTGTTGTCGTTGAGCAGGCCATGCGCGATTGCAGCGCTGTCGTTCACCTGGCGGCGGTCGCCTCGGTGCAAGCCTCGGTGGATGATCCGGTCAGCACTCATCAAAGCAACTTTGTCAGCACCCTGAACGTCTGCGAGAGCATGTCGAAGGCCGGGATCAAGCGCGTGGTGTATGCGTCCAGCGCGGCCATTTACGGCAACAACGGTGAAGGCACGGCGATTCACGAAGACACGCCGAAATCCCCGCTCACGCCGTACGCCGCCGACAAACTGGCCGGTGAGTACTACCTGGATTTCTATCGCCGCGAACACGGCCTGGAACCGATGATCTTCCGCTTCTTCAACATCTTCGGGCCGCGCCAGGATCCGTCTTCGCCGTACTCCGGCGTGATCAGCATTTTCACCAAGCTGGCCATGGCCGAGCAGTCGGTGGCGATCTTTGGCGACGGTGGGCAGACCCGCGATTTCGTTTACGTCCAAGACCTGGTGAGCATTCTCGTCCAGGCCCTGGAAGTGAACGAACCGAGCCCCGGTGCGGTCAACGTTGGGCTCAGCCGTTCCACCAGCCTCAACGACCTGATCGCCGAATTGGGGACTGTCGTCGGCACCCCGTTGAAGGTGATTCATCACGCACCACGACAAGGCGACATTCGCCACTCGCGTGCCAACAACGCTCGCCTGCTCGAGCGTTTCAAACTCCCTGAGCCGACCACCATCGGCAAGGGTTTGGCGCAGCTAATCCGCAGTCTGTAACGCGGCCGGTCCCCCGGCACGACGTTCAATCAGCATCGACTCAGTCACACTCAAGAGTGCGTTATGGAAATCGTTTTTCGCAGGACGCGTGTCCGCTCGGCCGCCAAACGGCTGTTGGCTGCCATCGCGCTTATCGTGAGTGGCCCGGCTGCCCAGGCCGCCGCGTTGCCACAGCCCTCTAGTGTGACGTTCTGGTACGCCGATCAGCCGCCGATCCCGGAGCTCGCACAGTTCGACTGGTCGGTGGTCGAGCCCGGGCACATGAGGCAGGGCGACGTGAAAACCCTGCGTGATTTGGGCAGCCAACCATTCGCTTACCTGTCGATTGGCGAGTTCGCCGGCAACAAGGCTGACATCGACAAAGCCCACCTTGGCGGCGCAGTCAGCCCGGTGCGCAACGGCGCCTGGGACAGTCAGGTGATGAACCTGGCAGCGCCGGCGTGGCGTGAACATTTGTTCGGCCGCGCCAAGACGTTGCAGGCCGAAGGCTATGCCGGGTTGTTCCTCGACACCCTCGACAGTTTCCAGTTGCAGCCCGAAGCGGACCGAGAAACACAGCGCCTTGCACTCGCCAGTTTTCTGCGCGAATTGCACCAGCGTCAGCCGACGCTGAAGCTGTTTTTCAACCGTGGCTTTGAAGTCCTGCCCGAGCTTGACGGTGTGGCCGCCGCGGTGGCGGTCGAGTCGATCCATGCCGGTTGGGATGCGACCGCCAAGCGCTATCGCCCGGTGCCTGAGGCCGACCGTGCGTGGCTGGAAACCCAGATCCAGCCGTTGCGCGCCAAAGGCATCCCGCTGGTGGCCATCGACTATTTGCCGCCGGAACGTCGCGATGAAGCGCGCAAGCTGGCCAAACGTCTGCGCGAAGAAGGGTTCATTCCGTACATTGGTACACCTGAACTGGACTCGATGGGCATCAGCAACATCGAAGTCCAGCCGCGCCGGGTCGCGCTGCTGTTCGATCCGCGCGAAGGCGACCTGATCCGCAACGCCGGCCACACCCTGCTCGGCGGCTTGCTCGAATACCTCGGCTACCGGGTGGATTACCTGCCGGTGGACAACACCCTGCCGCAGTACCGCTTCAGCGGTTTGTACGCCGGCGTCATCACCTGGATGACCAGCGGCCCGCCGCAGGATGCCCCGGCGTTCAACACCTGGATCGGCAAGCGCCTGGACGAGCAAGTCCCGGTGGTGTTCTTTTCCGGGCTGCCGATTCTGGAACCGTTGCTGCTCAAGCGTCTGGGCCTGACACGCGAAGCGCCCATCGCCACCCAAGCGTTGAGCATCACCTATCAGGACAAGGCGCTGATCGGAGCGTTCGAAGCACCGGTGCAGCCCCGATCCCGTGACCTGACCGCGATTTCCCTGCTGCCCAAAGGCCCGAAAGCCGCGTTGCTGCTGACCGCCGCCGACGGCCAGACCTTTGCGCCGGTCGCCGTCGCCGACTGGGGCGGACTGGCGCTTGCGCCGTACATTCTCGAAGCGAACAACGAGCGCAGCCGCTGGATTCTCGACCCGTTCGCGTTCCTTCAAGCCAGCCTGCGCCTGCCGGTGCAACCGCGCCCGGACACCACCACTGAAAACGGTCGACGTATCGCCACCGTGCATATCGACGGCGATGGTTTCCCGTCGCGCGCCGAAGTACGTGGCACGCCGTACGCCGGCAAGCAGGTGCTCGACGATTTCATTCGTCCCAATCCGTTTCTGACCTCGGTGTCGGTGATCGAAGGTGAAATTTCGCCACGCGGGATGTTCCCGTTTCTCGCCCGCGAGCTGGAGCCGATTGCCCGTGAGTTGTTCGCCGACCCGAAAGTCGAAGTCGCCACGCACACCTTCAGCCATCCGTTTTTCCTGCAGCCTGAACTGGCCAAGCAGCGTGAAAATTTCCATCCGGAATACGGCTTGAAAATGGCCATTCCGGGCTACGACAAAATTGATTTCCGTCGCGAAATTTTTGGCTCGCGCGACTACATCAACCAGCACCTCACCACCCCGGAAAAACCGGTGAAGATGGTGTTCTGGCCGGGCGATGCGTTGCCGTCGGCCGCCACGATCAAACTGGCTTACGACGCCGGCCTGAAAAACGTCAATGGCGCCGAGACCATGATGACCAAGGCCAACCCGTCGCTGACCGGTTTGAACCCGTTGCTGCGTCCCACCGAAGGCGGTTTGCAGTACTACGCGCCGATCATCAACGAGAACCTCTACACCAACCTGTGGAAAGGCCCGTACTACGGCTTCCGCGATGTGATCGACACCTTCGAACTCACCGACAGCCCGCGACGTATGCGCGGCTTGCACCTGTATTACCACTTCTACTCGAGCACCAAGCAGGCCTCGATCAAGGCCATGGGCGAGATCTACGGCTACATGAAAACGCAGCAGCCGATGTCGCTGTGGATGAGCGATTACCTCGATCGTTTGCACGGTTTGTATCAAGTGAGCATGGCGCGCACCGCTGACGGCGCCTGGCAAATTCGTGGGCTCGACGCACTGCGTACCGTGCGGCTCGACCCGCAAATGGGCTGGCCGGACCTGATGCGCTCGCAAGGCGTTGCCGGTGTTCGCGACTTGCCGCAAGGCCGTTACGTGGCCTTGAGCCGCGACCATGCATTGCTCGTATTGCGTCCCGATCGGGATGAAAGACCGGCACTGGAGGACGCCAATCTGCCGCTGGTGGACTGGCGCTACGTGGATGAGCGCCAGGTGGACTTTTCGTTTGCCGGGCAGGTCGACCTGACCTTCTCCGTGCGCGCCTCGGGCACATGCCGGGTTGAAGTGGACGGACAACGTTTTGCAGGCAAGGCATCCGCCGGCCTGTGGACTTTTCAATTACCAATGAAGCAGGTGAGTCATGGTCAGCTCTTCTGCAACTAAGTCTTCAGCCACTAAAAGCAGCCGCCTGCTCAATCCGTGGACATTGGCGGTGGTGGCCGTGGCGGTCGGCGGCATCCTTTGGCTGACGTTCCAGCGCGAAGAAGTGTTCCAGCCCGATGGTCGTGAACCGGATGCGGTGTCGGCCAATTACGCCGAACTGCTGTTGTCGGCGCACCCGGACGACGATCACTTGCGACTGCAATTGGTCGACCTGTTGATTCGTCTCGGCGACTACACCAAGGCGCGTCAACACCTTGAGAGTTGGCCGAAGCCGGAGCTTGGGTTGCAGGCGTATTACCGGCTGGAACTGGATGCGCTGGAAGCGGCGAAGGCTGACGATCCGGTCGCTCAAAAAGCCTTGATCGAACGCCTGCAAGGCTTCGATCACAGCATGCTGCCGCTACCGCAATTGCAGAACCTGGCCAAGCTGGCGCTGACCCTTCAGGCACCGGCGTTCGCCGCCAGCGTCTACGAAGAAATTGCCGGGCGCGATCCGGCGCAGCGCATCGAGTCGCTCAAGTCCGCCGCGCAGTGGTATCTGGCCGGTGAGAAACCGGATCGCGCTGCCGAGATTTATCTGCAACTGAAAAAGGACAGTAAAGGCTCCGAGCGTCGTGAATACGCACAACTGGCCTTCAACAGCCTGTTGGCCGCCGGTCACGGGGACCAGGCCGTGCAGGTGCTCGCGGATGAATTGGATCAGCTCAAGGATCCGCAAAATGATGCGGCGTGGCTGGAGCAGGGCGTCGATGTCGCCGTCGGCAGCCAGCGCTTCGATCTGGCGCAGCGATTCGTTGATCAGTGGCGAGTCTTGCAACCCGACAACGCGCAAATCCTCAGGAAGGAATTCGGCATGCGCCTGGCGCTTGGCGATCTGGCCGGTGCCTGGGAAAGCGGTGAGCAGCTCGTGGCCGAACACCCGGATGACTTGGCCTTGCTCGAGCAAATGGCCCATCTGGGCGAATGGCGTGGCGACGGTCAGGCGGCCCTGGCCTATTGGATTCGCTTGCTGAAACTGCACGAAGACCCGCAAACCCGCGAACACGCGTGGCGTCTGGCGAGCCAGCAGTACGACTTCGATCAGGCGATTCCTTTGCTCGCCGACATCATGCAGCAGCGTGCGCTGACTGACGTCGAACTTGATGCGCTGATCTACGGCCACGAATCACGCGGCACGCCGACCGAAGCCGAAGCCTGGTTGCGCGCTTACCTGAACAAGTACCCGACCCATCGCCTGGCGTGGACGCGTCTGGTGCAGAACCTGGAAAACACCGGGCAGTACGCGCACAAGGCCGAGACTTACAAGAGCTACTCGAAACGTTTTGCACTGACCACCTCCGAACGCATCGATTGGGCCAACACCTACTTGAAGCTGTTTGATAATCAGTCGGCGTGGGGCGTGGTGCAGATCGATAACCGCAAGATCACCGACGAGGAATATTGGAGTCTGCGAGCCTCGCTGGCCTGGGCTCTGGAACTCGACGACGAGCTGCAAGCGTCTCTGGAAAAACTCCTCGCCCTGCGCGGTTCGCTCAACAGTGGCGACGAAAGTCAGCTGATCACGATGTACCGCACCAGCGATCCGAAACGCGCCCTGACCATGATGGTCGGCAGTTGGCAGCGCGTGCATGATCCGCTGCGTCTGGTCGAGGCCTTGCAGCAAGCTCAGGACTTGCAGGACTGGCCGCAAGTCGCCGCCCTGCTCAAGAGTGCCGAGCAATACCCGGACGCCAACGAGCAGGCGCAGGTATTGGCGATTCGCGGTGCTTTGGCGGTGCAGCAGGGACAAACCGAGGAAGCACAGCGCTTGTATCAGTTGGGACTGTCGCGTTTCCCGGATGACAACCTGTTCCGCGAACGCCTGATGTGGCTCTACATCGATCAGGGCAATACCACCGCGCTGAAACCGTTGCTGACTGAATGGCGCCCGCAAGCGCGGCAAGACCGGATTCTGTGGCTGCCGTTCGCCAGTGCCAGCCAGTTGCTCGGTCGTGAAAGCGAAGCGTTGGCCTGGTATCGCCTGTACCTCAAGACCAGTCCGCAGGATTGGCTGGTGCGTGCGGCGTATGCCGATGCCCTCGAAAGCGCCGGTTATCGCGATGCGGCCCAACGCCTGCGCCTGAAGTTGCTGCGCAGCCCTGAGGGTGAAGAGATCAAACCGTCTTCCCAGCGTTATGCGATCTGGTTGCGTCTCATGGCCAGCAGCTATTCGCCGGGCAAAGCAGCGAATGAAGTCGCGCAGTGGAAGGACGGTTCGCCGGCGATGCTGCAATTGTGGTTTGAACGGTTGCTGGCGCGTCTCGACGCGACGAACCAGGAATCGCAGAAAGACCAGTGGCTGGATTGGGCACGCAGCCAGGGCTTGAAGGTCGAGCGCTATGAAGAGATTCAGCAAGCCTTGCGCAGCCGCAACAAGCAGCAGGTCGAAACCCTGTTGGCCAGCAACGACTTGAACCCGGCGCAACGTGCGCAGGCCCTCAGTCGTCTTGGCCGATACGCCGAAGCCCTCGACCTTAACGAATCCGCATTGGGTGACGATCAACCGGCCGCGGTGCGTGAGCAACTGCGTCGCCAAGCCGTGGAACTTCAGGAATTGACGCCGCAAGGCGCGCAGTTGTCCTGGCATCAACAGGATTTCGGCGGCCTGGAATTCAACGGCCCGCGCCTGCAAGTGGCGCACAACCTGGGCGATCAGTGGTACGCCAACCTTGAGCTGGAACAGGGCACGTACAACAGCGATCAACTGATTGAATCGCGCATGGGCGACGAGAATAACGCCGGCCTGACCTTGCAGCGTTTCGTCGAGGACGGCAGTTACAAGTTGTTCGCCGACACCAGTCAGCGCAAGGACGATGACCGCAATGGCCTGGGCCTGTCGCGGATCTGGCAGCTGGACGTCAGTGACCAGATCGAAGCGGGCCTGGACTGGAATCGCAAGAGCGAAGACAGCGGCTTGATGCGCGCTTTCGGCCAACACGACAGCCTGTGGCTCGGCGGTCGTCACGGCTTGTCGGCGCGGGATCAGATCAGTTGGGAAGTGGCGCAGAAATCCTTCTCCACCCGCGCGGGCGATTCCCTGGGTAACGGCCAGGCGCTGAAGATGGAATACAACCACACGCTGGAGTTCGCCGGGCCTAACTGGACCGTGCGCAGCGGTGTCGATTATCAGCACAACAACGTCAAGGACCGCACCCTGGATTACCTGTCCAGCGCCAACGGCGGCCCGGTGAAAAGCGTTGATAACTCGGATGATCCAGCGGTCGTCACGGCCGAAGATCTGCTGCAAAGCCGTTACGGCCAACTCTATGTCGGCAGCTCCTGGCGTCGCGGTTTGCCGGGCGCGCTGGTGCGCACTCGTCCGCAATACACCTGGCTGGTGGACGTCACGGCGGGCTGGCAATGGCTGGATCAAACCTTCAACTACGGCATCAACACCGGGATCGGCGTCGAAGTGCTGGGCGATGACGAATTGGCCCTGACCTTCGGCTACCAATCCGCGCCACAAGGCGGGGATGGTCAGGCGGGCGGAACACTGGGTGTGAGCTACGGCGTGCGATTCGGACGCTGATCATGAAATGTTTACGGGAGAAAAACTGATGCAAGCAATTCGTAATCTGAGCCTGGCTCTGGCAGTCCTGTTCGTCGCCGGTTGCGCCAGCTTCACCGGCGACACCAGCCCCAATCTGCCGCGTACTGCGAAGTGGGGCGTGGTGCCGATGGTCAACTATTCGCAGACCCCGCAGGCCGGCGAGCGCAGTGAGCAAATTCTGCTCAGCGTGCTCAGCAGCCACGGTCTGCAACCACGGGTCTACCCGGCCAGCACCCAGGGCGAACAAGCGCTGATGGACGACAACGAACGCCTGGCCGGCGCCCTCGATTGGGCCCGTGATCAGAAGCTCGATTACGTGGTCTCCGGCAGCGTTGAAGAGTGGCAGTACAAGAACGGTCTGGACGGCGAACCGGCGGTGGGCATCAGCCTGCGCGTGCTCGAAGCCAGCAGCGGTCGTGTGCTCTGGAGCAAAAGCGGTGCGCGCGCCGGTTGGTCCCGTGAAAGCCTCGCCGGCACCGCGCAAACGGTGCTCGACACACTTGTTGGCGCCCTTCGGTTCGAGTGAATGCAATGAATTCTCCTCACATGGATTACAGCCTCGCGCCGCGTGCCAGCGGCCCGGTGTCCTGGCTGGAAACGCTGTTGGTGACCGGCGGGGCCGTCGGCCTCGGCTTGTGGCTGACCCCGCAGGACCCGCTGCAAATGCACGCCGGTTTCCCCTGGCCGGTGTTGGCGCCATTGCTGCTCGGTGTGCGCTACGGTTTTGTACGCGGCCTGGTCAGCGCCAGTCTGCTGGTGATGGCGATGTTCGCCCTGCGCTATGTCGGGCATGAAGGCTACGAGCAGCTCGATCCGTCGTTCATCGTCGGCGTGCTGGTCAGCGGCATGCTGGTGGGCGAGGTTCGCGATCTGTGGGAACGGCGCTTGCAGCGTCTGCAGATGGCCAACGATTACCGCCAGTACCGTCTCGACGAATTCACCCGCGCGCACCAGATTCTGCGGGTCTCCCACGACCTGCTGGAGCAGCGCGTGGCGGGCAGCGATCAGAGTTTGCGCAGCTCCTTGCTGGGCTTGCGCGACAAGCTGCGAGTAATGCCGGAAGAAGGTGATGCACTGGCCGCGCTGGCCGACCCGATCGTGACCATGCTCGGTCAGTACGGCGCGTTGCGCGTGGCCGGTTTGTACCGCGTCGACGAGCGTGAAGAAAACGTCTTGCCCGAAGCCTTGGCGACCATCGGCATCATGGGGCCGTTGGGCACCGAAGACGGTCTGGTCAAGCTGTGCCTTGAGCGTGGCGAGCTGGTCAGCGTGCGTCAGGAATTGATCGATGCCGGCAGCTCGGCGCAGTTCTCGTCGTTGCAGGCGTGCATTCCGCTGATCGATGCCGAAGGTCGCTTGCTGGCGATTCTGGCGGTGCGGCAGATGCCGTTCTTCGCCTTCCAGGATCGTACGTTGAGCCTGTTGGCCTTGCTCGCCGGACACATCGCCGACCTGCTGCGCCGCGACCCGCAAGTGCTGCAACTGGCCGACGCCGATGCGCAGCACTTCACGCTGCAACTCAAGCGCTCGCTGGTGGATGTTGAGCAGCACAAGCTGGCGGCCGGCCTGTTTGCCTTTGAAATGACCCGTCCCAACGATGAGCTGGCGCGTTTGTTTGAGCGCAGCCAGCGCGGTCTCGATCTGCAATTGTCGCTGCGTAACGACCGCGATCATTCGTTGTTGCTGGTGCTGCTGCCATTGACCAGTCCGCAAGGCAGCGAAGGGTATCTGGCCCGAATCAACCTGTTGCTGCACGAGCACTTTGGTATCGAAAGCAGCCTGGAAAGCCTTGGCGTGCGTGTGTTGCCGTTCAACCTGGAGCCTGGCTGTGAACGCAACGGGCTGCGTAATTTCCTGTTCAACGAGTGTGGCCTGAATGATCAGCAAGTGGCTGTTTAGCGGAGCCTTGTTGTTAGAGGCGGGCAGTTGGGCCAGCTTGTGGCTCCCGGCGCCCGAGTTACGACAATTGCTGGTGTTCACCTTGAGCCATGGCCTGGCCTGCGTGATGTTGTGCGCGGCGGTGTGGTTGCTGTTGCCGGCGCGTTACCGCTCGCCGCTGCCGTGGAGCCCACTGTTCATCTTCAGCCTGGCGTTCTTTGTGCCGGTACTCGGGGCGGTCGGTGTGGTCGCGGCGATTTTCCCGGCGCTGTACCTGCCGCGCAAACGCGACAAGCAGGCATGGCAAGCGGTAGGCATTCCGAAGCTGCCGTATCGGGCGCAACTGCAATTGCACAAACCGGTATTTGCCGATGGCGGTTTGCAGGACGTGTTGCGTCATGCGCCCGATCCGGACCAGCGTCTGGCCGCGTTGCTGGCCACCCGACGCATGCCCGGCAAAGAAGCCGTGCCGATCCTCAAACTGGCGCTGGCCGACCCGAGCGACGACGTGCGCTTGCTGGCGTACTCGATGCTCGACAAGCAGGAAAGCGACATCAACCTGCACATCCAGATCGCCCTCGGCGAACTGCCCGACGCCAACGCCAAAGCGGCGGGTGCGCTGCATGGCCGGTTGGCGCGCTGGTATTGGGAGCTGGCGTATCTGGGGCTGGCGCAAGGCAGTGTGCTGGATCACGTACTCAATCAAGCCAGCGAACATGCCGAACTGGGCCTGGAAGCAGGCGAGGGCGGTGAGTTGTTTCTGCTGGCCGGGCGCATCGCGCTGGAGCGTGGCGACATCGAGCGCGCTGAAGTGCTGCTCCGTCAGGCCCAGGAGAATGGCATGGGCGCAGCGCAGGTGCTGCCGTTCCATGCAGAACTGGCCTTCGAGGCCGGTCGTTATCACGAAATTCCCGGACTGCTCGCGCGGCTTCCCGAGGAAACCCGTCAGCGGCCACCGTTCGCTGCATTGGTCAGGAGCTGGACATGAGTCACAAGGAACAGGCACCTGTTGCCGACATCTGCCTGCTGCTCGAAGGCACCTGGCCTTACGTGCGTGGCGGAGTTTCCAGCTGGATTCACCAGATGATCCTCGGCCTGCCGGAATTGACCTTCTCGGTGATGTTCATCGGCGGGCAGCGTCAGGCGTATTCGGCGCGCCGCTATGACGTGCCGGCCAACGTGCTGCACATCGAAGAAGTGTTCCTCGAAGATGCCACGCATCCGACCAAGACGCTGGGCGATCCGCGCGAGGCTGACCAACAGCAACTTCAGGACTTGTATCGCTTCCTGCATCACCCGGACGCGCCTGACCTCGACATGGGCGAACGCTTGCTCGACTGCATCGCCCAGGGCCACATGACCCTCGACGATGTGCTGCGCAGCCGCGCCAGTTGGGAAACCCTGAGCGAAGGCTACCGCCAGCATTGCGCCGACCCGTCCTTCGTCAATTATTTCTGGACCCTGCGCTCGATGCAGTCGCCGTTGCTGATGCTCGCCGAAGCCGCACGACGGATGCCGAAAGCGCGGGTGCTGCATTCGATTTCCACCGGCTACGCGGGTTTTCTCGGGTGCATCCTCAAGCAACGCTGGAACTGCACCTATTTGCTCAGCGAGCACGGCATCTACACCAAGGAACGCAAGATCGACCTGGCCCAGGCCAGCTGGATCGCCGAGAGTTCCGGCCAGGCGCTGAACCGCAGCCTTGATGCCGGTTCGGGTTATATCCGCACCTTGTGGGTACGCTTCTTCGAGCGCATCGGCCAGCTGACGTACAACAGCGCCGACAACATCATCGCGCTGTACGACGGCAACCGTCAGCGGCAGATCAAGGACGGCGCCATGGCGTCCCGCACCCAGGTGATTCCGAACGGTATCGACCTGCCGGTGTGGACCGCCGCGCTGGAATCCCGCGCCCACGGCATTGCGCCGGTCGTCGGCCTGATCGGCCGTGTGGTGCCGATCAAGGACGTCAAAACCTTTCTGCGGGCCATGCGCGGCGTGATCAGCGCCATGCCGCACGCCGAGGGCTGGATCGTCGGCCCGGAAGAGGAAGACCCGGAATACGTCAGCGAATGCCGCAGCCTGATGGCCAGCCTGGGCCTGGAGGGCAAGGTGCATTTCCTCGGCTTCCAGCGCATTCAGGAGATCTTGCCGAAACTCGGCCTGATGGTGCTGACCTCGATCAGCGAGGCGCAACCGCTGGTGATCCTTGAAGCCTGGGCCGCCGGTACGCCGGTGGTCAGCAGTGACGTCGGCTCGTGCCGTGAGTTGATCGAAGGCGGCAGCGCCGAAGACCGTGACCTTGGGCACGCCGGCAAAGTGGTGGCGATTGCCGACCCGCAAGCCACCAGCGCGGCGATCCTCGAACTGCTGCGCAGCCCGCAACGCTGGCAGGCCGCTCAGGCCAGCGGCTTGTTGCGGGTCACTCGTTACTACACCGAAGCCTTGATGCTGCAGCGTTATCGCGACTTGTATCAAGCTGCCATGGAGAACAGTTAAATGGCCGGGATTGGCTTCGAACTGCGAAAAATCCTTTCGCGTGATTCCTACACCGCGACGTTGCACGCCTACGTCTACGCGGGGCTGATCAGCTCCGGGCCGTGGGTGTTGTCGATCATCAGCGTGATGCTGGTGGGGATCATCAGTATCGGTTTGCTGCTGCCGAACGCCTTGGTCGGGCAGTTTCTGGTGACGGTGACGTACCTGATGGCCACCTCGCTGATCCTCACGGGCGGCCTGCAGTTGTTCTTCACCCGCTTCGTGTCCGACCGGTTGTTCGAGCACAAGTACGATCAGATCCTGCCCAACCTGTTGGGCGTGTTGTTGCTGGTCACCTTGGGCGCGGGGCTGCTGGGCATCATCGTACTGGGTCTGTTGTTCGACCAGCCGCTGATCTACCGCGTGTTGGTGTTGGCCAACTTTGTGGTGCTGTGCAACTTGTGGCTGGTGATCATCTTCCTCTCGGGGATGAAGGCCTATAACCGCATCTTGCTGGTGATGTTGGTGGGTTACACGCTGATGGTCGCGAGTGCTTACCTGCTGAGCTTTCTGCAGATGCCGGGCTTGCTGCTGGCGCTGTTGATCGGGCACAGCACGCTGCTGTTCCTGTTCCTCTACGACATCCTGCGCGAGTACCGGGCCGAGAAACTCATCGCCTTCGATTTCCTCGCACGGCGCAACGTTTTCCTCAGCCTGCTGGCCACCGGTTTCTTCTACAACCTGGGCATCTGGATCGATAAATTCATGTTCTGGTTCAACCCCGGCACCTCCAACGCAATCGTTGGCCCGCTGCGCGCGTCGATCCTGTACGACTTGCCGATTTTCCTCGCGTACCTGGCGATCATCCCTGGCATGGCGGTGTTTCTGGTGCGCATCGAAACCGATTTTGCCGAGTGGTACGACCGTCTGTTCCGGGCAATCCGCGAAGGCGAAACCTTGCAGCACATCGGTCAGCTGAAAACCGAAATGACCTTGTCGATCCGCCAGGGCTTGCTGGAAATCTGCAAGGTCCAGGGCCTGACGGCGGTGCTGTTGTTCCTGTTCGCGCCGCGCTTGCTCGATTGGCTGGGCATCTCCAGTTACTACCTGCCGCTGTTCTACATCGACCTGATCGGCGTGAGCATTCAGGTGGTGTTCATGGCGTTGCTCAACGTGTTCTTCTATCTGGACAAACGCACCGTGGTGCTGGAATTGTGCGTGCTGTTCGCGGTGTTGAACGCGATGCTGACGCTGTTCAGCATGTACCTCGGCCCGAGCTTCTTCGGATACGGGTTTACGCTGTCGCTGCTGATCTGTGTATTGCTGGGCTTACACCGGCTGACCACGGCGCTGGAAGATCTGGAGTACGACACGTTCATGCTGTCGCGCTAACAGTTTTTCAGGCACAAAAAAGGCACTGGCGATCATCGCTCAGTGCCTTTTTTTCATCCGACCAACGTCACCGATGCGCGGACGCTGCGCTGCTAGGCTTGCCTACTCTGTCGCTTCCCTTCAGGAGTCACGGCCATGAGTACTGCACTGGAAACCGTTCTGTACACCGCAAAAACCCACACCGTCGGCGGTCGCACCGGCACCGGCAAGTCCAGCGATGGCGAACTCGACGTCACCTTCAGCTCCCCCGGCTCGGGCAAGCCCGGCACCAACCCGGAGCAACTGTTTGCGCTGGGCTATTCGGCGTGTTTTATCGGCGCGATCCAGGTGGCGGCGGGCAAGATGAAAATCAAATTGCCGGAAGACACGTCGGTGGATGCCGAGGTGGATCTGGGTAAAACCAGTGGTGGGGATTTTCAGTTGGCGGTCAGGTTGAACGTCAACATTCCCGGGCTGGAAGATGGGGTGAAGCGTGAGCTGGCCGACGCTGCGCATCAGATGTGCCCGTATTCACGGATGACGCGGGGGCATGTTTCGGTTGAGCTGAAAGTGGTGTAGATCCTGGCCTCACACCGGATTTGCTTTTTGTAGGAGTGAGCCTGCTCGCGATAGCCATCGTACATTCAAAAAGGAGGGTGACTGACACACGGCCGTCGCGAGCAGGCTCACGCCTACAAGGGGTCAGCGGTCTGGCGAACACCTCGGGGTTCAGAGCCTAGTTCGAAGCCCCAACCCCAAACTTCAACCCACCCCAATTCCAGTCCTTCGACTGCTTCGTGTAACACCCCGGCTGATTGGCTGGCTCGGCATCACAGGCAATCCGCCCGTTCTTGCTGGTGTCGGTGGTGCGGTCGTTGTAGTACGCACAGCCGGACGTCAGGGAGAGGGTTAACACGACAATCAGTGTTTTGAATTTCATGGCGCCATCCTTGGGAGTAGGACGACAGCATAGGCCTGATTGTGTTGAACCGCGCAACCCGAGGAATGGGAGCTGCAACATACCAACCCCCAGATGCAACAAAACCCGCACTTGGCGGGTTTTGTTTTGCTTCGGATTTGGTGGGCCGGGGTAATCTGGTTTGGTCTCCTATATTATTGAATTTTATAATAAATATTAGTTTTGTGTTTGGTTTGGAATACCAACTGGAATACCGCGCGAAACAGAACTCCATTTGATCGCCCGCTTGTATTCGATCTGGCAGCCGTGCACATCTGCGCTGCCTAGCGTGCTTCGTATCGATGATGAGCGGTGAACTTGTTCTAGCTTTCGGGACAGCAGGTAGCAATCCAGAACCCAAAGCGGCCTGTCGAAAACATGCAGGAAGTCAGGGGCCCTTTGCCTATCAAATATTGGCGTTACCTGAAGTGCTGATGAGTAGCAATTATAAAAAACTCGAAGCGTAAAGGTAGGCTCTGGTCGGCAGCTCAACTGGAGGATATGATGAAACAGCCTACCAATGCTTGCGTAGGCTTTCGATGATCGAGACATCGAAAACTCCATTAATACAAGGACGAAAAATGGTAATCATACAAATACCCAGCACAGGCGTATGGGGTTACGCGGTAAGTCTTGATAAGCATAAAATACGGAGTGTCCCTATCGGCGAGAATGAATATGGGCATATGCAATTCGATACCCTGAGAACGGATATAGGAGAAGCTGTTTATCAGCTTAAATATAAAGGTGACTTTGCCCAAGTCGATTTCTTAGCCGAGTCAATAATTGAAGCGTTGCAAGACAACAGATTCCCGAAGATACATATAGTAATCCCTATGCCCGCAAGCAAAATACGCGCTAACCAGCCTGTATATGCTGTTGCTAGCAAAGTGGCTGACATGTTGGGCGTTGTTTATAGCGACAGTACGCTAGTTAAGGTTAAGTCCACTGGTGCTATGAAAGATTTGAAATCGTATGATGATAAAGTGGCTGCACTGGAAGGGTGCTTTGAAGTTAAAGAGAATCTTAATGATTCAAATTGGAATGCGCTGATAATTGATGATCTTTATGACTCAGGTGCTTCTATAGAAGCAGCTTGTACGGCATTAAAGAAATACGCTAAAATATTCAGTATATCGGTTATTGTTTTGACGCGGACGGGCTGAATGAAGAATTTGTTTATATCCGGATCAATTAAAATTAAAAGGCTAGATGAGGTAGTTAGATCTAGGCTGGATAATGTTATTTCTTCGGGAATGACCGTTTTGATTGGTGATGCTGGAGGGGTTGATAAGTCTGTTCAGCAGTACCTTTTAATGAATGGTTTTTCTTCGGTGAAAGTTTATTGCACAGGAAAAACACCTAGAAATAATGAAGGAGGGTGGCCTGTCGTATGTGTAGACCCTCCTATTGAATCAAAAGGAAGGGACTACTATGTAGCGAAAGATTTGAAGATGGCTGATGATTCTGATATAGGGCTTATGATTTGGGATTGCAAAAGTCCAGGTACACTTAGTAATGTCATGCAGTTACTAAGACAGAAAAAGAAATCTGTGGTCTATGTTTCTTCAAAGAAAACATTCTTGACAGTAACATCAGAAACGGATTTCAAGACATTAGTCGATCAGATGGAGCTTGAAGATTATATTTCTGTAGACAAAAAAATATCCTTTAGCTCAATATTAAATTTTCAACCAGTAAACGGTCTGACAGACGAGCTATTTGATAAGGCTGAAGGCTTGCAACGATTGATCGCTAGTCACCAGGCTGAAATCGTTAGTCATGAAAAAACCATTGCGGAGTTAAAGCGGCAGTTAGAGCAATTACGTGAGCCGATGGATGATATGTTTTCAGCGCTGTAGTGTGGTCCTCGCAATGTGACTACTTGAATTGTCCCGGATTTCCTAGATGCATCCGAATAGCAGCTTCTGGCCGCTCTCTGCCGGTCACTACAGGCGGGAGTTGGCTAGTTACGTCAGTCGCCACTGGACGGCTCTCACACAAAAACAGACTCTGGACAGGGCCTAACAACTTCGTAATTTACAATGGCACCCGACACAAGCGGCGGTTAATGTTCAGAAATTTTTTCCGTCAGCTTATAGTTTGGTATCATTGTGATATATAGCAGCGCGGAAAGAGAAACAATCGGTTTATGTATATGCCTCGAAGCAATTGGAGATATTGTAAATCAAGCACTCCTGATGTTTCGCGAGGTGTCGAGTTTTCCCGGAGAAGCAGAAGTGCTCTTCCATTCGAATACGGGCCTTATCAAAATCCCCCAAGCGTCAAAATCATTGTAAAAGCAATAATTGTTGACACTGAAAACTCAATGATAAACATTTTTAGATTAAATTTTTTACTTCGATCAACTAGCGGGAGGAAAATTTCTTCAATTTGCGGTTTGATTTTTGCGCTAATTTTTATGTGTTTTAGTATCTCCGCATCAATCTCGTGCTGAATCGCGCTCATAGAATCTTTTTGGTTTCGCACCAAAATATCCATTAATACCCCGAATATTAGAACCCCAAATATCAAGCTTATCTTTGAGATGTCAAACCCGGCGCCGCTCTTAAACTGAGTGCCAACAAAAATAAATGCCGCAGGAATTGCTAGCAATTGATTCTGCATTTCAGAAATAAGTTTATTGATTCTTATATGAAAGTCTAACTTTGCCTTAGTTGCATCCTCGAGAATTTTCTCATAAGAAAACTCGCTTACATATAGCGCATAGCCATGTTCCACTGAGCGCGAAAATGCTGTAAATTTCTTGAGCAGCAAGGCAAAAATTTCATCGGCTGCACCTCCTCCGACAGCCTCCTGAAGGCTGGCTTTTATAATTGAGTGACGTTGATTCTTATGCTTATCAGCATCTTGGAGGAATAGCTCAACCCCTTTGATGTCCTCCTCTATCAGCGTAACGTTTAAGTCGGAATAAATGATAAACATTTCTAATTTTTTCTTGCCCAAGTATATTAACTTGCGGCTAGAGGCATCAGGATCAACGTAATCAGCCGCCAATTCAAGAGCGCGCGCAACTCTAACGATATTTGCGTAATTTTCCCGGTGAGCCTGAGAGCTACCTTTTAGTATGAAATACTCAGTAGG
Organism: Pseudomonas sp. S2_B07; assembly: GCF_054668435.1. Classification (NCBI taxonomy): domain Bacteria; kingdom Pseudomonadati; phylum Pseudomonadota; class Gammaproteobacteria; order Pseudomonadales; family Pseudomonadaceae; genus Pseudomonas; species Pseudomonas sp. S2_B07. Next base: position 2,775,980 of record NZ_CP162769.1, on the reverse strand, counting down.
TGGATCCCAGGAAAAGCTTCCAGTCGTTAGTAAATCCGTCCAGTCTTCAGCATAAAATGCATTAGAAGTTCTAGGCACATCTACAGAAATATTAACCCTGTCACCGTCAGACCGCCCAAACACTTTTGTACGATCAAGAAAGTGATTCGAGGATTCCAGATTTTTAAGGATTGCACGTAATTCAGCTGTCAGCTGAAAATCGCCGTCAAGGCTCCCGTCGGTAAGGGAGGGAGTTCCCATTACCTCAGTAAGTCTGACGCATGCGGCAAGCCATTCATCTTGAGTCATTGTCAGTTACTATCGAGTTCGTCTTTAAGCTCTTGAGGTAGCTGTTTAATTAATAGCTCACCCTTGACTTTATCATAGACTACGCGCTTTCCCAACAAAGATCTATTGAAGTTAATCGTCAGATCTTTATCTTTGCCTCCAACACGCTTCAGATGTTTATATGCATCCTTAATTGGATCAAAAGAATCGGGCACAGCCAGTAGGTTGTCGTCTATATACTTGATAAATGCTGTTGGGTCTTTTTCATTTATTCTAGTTGCGAGTGCGGCCAAAGAAATAGGTTGCCCTTCTTTTTTCTTCTCTTCACAGTAGAAAAATACTTTTTCTTTTATTTCATTTGCTTGTTCAAGGGTTAGTTTTAGGCTGTCGCAATAACCTTCAACAGCCAGGACTAATTCGTTAGTCTGTGCTTTTGCATCTTCGAATTCATCGCAGCCTATAAAATCTCTAAAGTATTTAGTTGGTTGCGAGTTGCTTGCTTTTTTTACAAAGGATATATACTTTCCATCCGCCGCTCGCCAATTAGCGACGTTGATTCTAGCCGCCTCATGCAGGTGGTCGATGTCTAAGTTTATATTTTCCATTACATCTAAAGTTATCTCGTCAATGCCTGTTCCGGGCTTTATCTTAAGTTGCATTATAAGCAGAAAATCTGACTGGTTGAGCTTGTAATGGCAAAATAGAATGTATCCGCCAGTGGCAAGAGCTTCCTTGGTCATCTGCGCTTTCAAGATATCCATCGCAGATATAGAGAAAGTCATGAAGTCGCATGAGTTGGTTAGATATTTATCAAGTTGATCAGAAAAGGGGTACGCAATTACACTCTTCTGAAAAACTGCATAACCTTTCGAACTTGTTTTCCGAAATGCACTAACTGCGCCGCCAAGCAGATCAATGACAGCTTGATCTTTGGTGTCAAACAAAGTTTTTCGTGGTGTGATTGTGACGACTTTCGTTTGCTTGGAATCTTTGTGAATTTTGTGAAGAATGCTGGATAAAATATCCATTTGCTTTCCTTTGCCGTTAATTCAAAAGCAGCAATATGATGGCACCTCGATACCATGTCAATCAGACCTTGGCAATAGATGCTCAAAATTCTTAACGTTCACGCGCCACGCGCCGCTAAAACGGTGTATCCGCATTTTTCGCATCTGAGTCGCCCGGATTTTGTAGGCACAGCTTCGACTGAAAATCTTCTTATGGCAAATTTCTACCCGTCGCTACCCTCAGATGCGGAGGGTTGGGGCTGGCGGTACGTTAGACATTGAGCCTTGGGGTGGGGTGTTAGTGTTAAATGCAGCCAGCGATACAGTTGCCGTAACTGAGGTTTAAGATCTCAGCGATACGAGGCGGCCTGGAAAAGGGGACAGATTTATTTTGAAGGAATAAATCTGTCCCCATTTTTCGACCATCTCTAGCATCCGTTTTGGCGATTGTCAGTCAAGTTCGCGCCAGCGACACGCAAGAGGGTGCGTCCCGAACTTTGCTAACCTCGGGGGGGCGCTAGCTATTAACCCGGATCAACCAATGTCAGTTTAATCATCGCTTTATCAAGTCGCGCGGTCACCTCGCCTGTTTCAAAGCACCATTCACCGGGCATAGTCGTTTTTAAGCCAAGGTCGACGTCGAGCAACCTTGCTTCTTCTTTGGTGATATGGGCGATTTTTAGTGTTCGCTGAAGCATCAGAGCAACTGCTCCGACATCCTTGCCCTCCCAGAACATATTGAAAGCCTGGTCACGGATCAGTGCGCAAGGGACAAGGTGCTCTGTGTGCCCAGTCCCTTTTACAGAGGTCCCATAGATGAGGTGCCTTGAGTGGATAAGGGTATCGAATATCCTGGAGTGCACACGGGCCGCGCGAGGCAACAAATCCTTTTGCTCTTCCCAGTGATGTTGCAACACCCAAGCTGCTCGCTCGAATGCGCGTCGTTTCAGGTCTTCATGTGTATAGCTGGACACGTAGCGCTTCCATAGCTGGTGGGCGAAATGCTTTGCCGGGAAAGGTAACCGGTATTGCTCTGCGCGTGCAGTGGAGGCAAAACGACGAGGGCCGAACCCATCGACTTTGCGGACGCCAGAGTGCAGCCGCAGGGCAGATCAAAAAATCACCAACCCCCAGATGCAACAAAACCCGCACTTGGCGGGTTTTGTTTTGCTTCGGATTTGGTGGAGCCGGGGGGATTTGAACCCCCGTCCGCCAGTACTCCGCTGTCGGTACTACATGCGTAGCCGTTTCTATTAAGTTAACCCTCAGCGACCCGAAGGGCAGGGTGCTTTGGGCGAGTTGTGTAAGTTTTAGCCGCTTCGTCCACAACGTACTGCACGGCGATTCTGTTCTATATGACAATCACTTTGGGTTTACAGACATCCCCTGGTGATTGCTGGACCCGAAGGTACCAGAAGCTCAGGATCTAAAGCTGCTTACGCAGCGAGAGAGAATTCCTGGCCGTAGGTTTCGTCATTGGCAACTATAAGTAGTTGCAACAGTGGATTTACGAGTTCTGTTACCAACTCGGCATGCACCTAAAGTTTCGCAACCGGCGTCGAATCCTAAACGGCCCCGAGCCTGCTACTCGGTGAATCAAAGTGAGCAACAGGCCTGTGCAGTGTACGCCAACACGCTTCAGAAGGCCACCCGCAAGGTGGGCTTCGATTGATCATGGGTTGGTTCGTTGTTCAATTGGCCATCGCCAATGCCTGACTGGCCTCGGTGGCGCATTTTTTGTCATCTTTGGCGGCTTGTGACGCTTTGGCGCTGGCCAACAGTCTTTTGATCTCCGGCGCATTGGTGGCGGTCGCTGGCAGCGAATTCACTTTGGCTTCGAGCTCTTGCAGCTTGCTCGTACACAGGTTGTTGTCCGCAGCAAATACCGGAGAGGCCAACATTGCAGCGCAAATGAACAGACCAGCGAGTGCGGTACGTTTCATGGGTATCTCCTCGAGCGGATAGTCAGCCACGATTGCGGGGCTTATCTAAAAGACTACGGCGCGGCACAGTAATTCGGTTTGTGCAAAAAAAGCTATGGAAAAACTGACTGATGGAAGCAATGGCACTAAAAGGGATTATCAAACCCCAAATGCACCAAAACCCGCAATTGGCGGGTTTTGGATGTGTATCGGTTAGAGCCAGCGTGCCAACCCGAAGGTCGGCCCAGAGCCGGGTTACTTCCCGCCTTTGTTCGCGTCCTTGATCATCTTGATGGTGTCATTGGTCTCGGCGATGCAAGCGTCAGTACCTTCCTTGGTGCCTTTTGCATGGTCCGCTTTGGCTTGCTTGACGGAGTCCGCTACCTGGTCAGCCATCTCCGCAGGAATCTGTGCCTGTGCGTTTTCGATGGTTTGCAGATTGACCGCGCATAGATCTTTTTCGGCGGCAAACGAGGGGGAAGCCAGCAGTGAGGCAGTAACGAACAGACCAAACAGTACAGAACGTTTCATGTGTATCTCCTTGAACTGAGGCCAGTCATTCTGACCATCAGGACGGGCTGCCGAGTGTTGGGAAGGTCCCACTTTTGCGGGACTTGATCAGTGGACTGCGGCGGCACGTCAGGGTTCTAAATTTTTGCTGTACTGCTGTCGGTTCTGGCAAGAAACACTAAAAAAAGCGCTTGAATGCGCCTTCCTTGAGGTCTTGCTCAGGTCGCCCTAGCCTGGGTAACGCGGTCCACCAGATAGACTAGCCCGTGGTAATCAATGCCGCCATGTTGCGACAGCCCGATCTCACAGGTGCGGCTGGTGGAAATCCCCTCGCTGCACTGCTGCACCGCGTCCTTGAGCGTTCTTAGCGAATGAGCGTTCAGTTCCGGCGTGGTGAAACCCTTGTCACCGGCAAACCCGCAGCAGTGAATCCCTTCAGGAATGACCACGGTTTTGCTGCACTTGCGCGCCAGATCAATCAACGCCTGGCTCTCGCCAAGGTGCTGGGTACTGCACGTGACGTGTACGGCAATCGGCGCTTCCTGCGGTGTGAAATCCAGGCGATCCATCAAATGCGTACGGATGAATCGCACCGGGTCGTACAGGTCCAGTCGAACGTCGCCCAGGTCCTGAACCAGCCGCAGCGTGCAGGGGCTGGTGTCGCAGTAAATCGGGTCGAGCCCGCCGCGACTGGCGTGCAGCAAGGCGCCGATCAGTTCCTGGCGTTTGTGTTCGGCCTGTTCGGCGTAACCTTTTGAGGCGAATGGCTGGCCACAGCAGAGGTTGTCCTGATTGTCCGGGAAGACCACTTGGTAACCGGCTTTTTCCAGCAGTCCACGGGTTTTGTCGTACAGCGACATCTGCTCTTTATCACCCGCCGCCGGGCCCATGACTCGCGACACACACGCCGCCAGGTACACCACCCGGGGGCGTTCGTCCGACACAGTCGGGCTGAAGCGAATGGCTTTTTCCGGCTGCGGCATGGCGTTGGTCCACTGCGGGACCTGCCCTTTGGACAGCTTCGTCAGCGTCGCCGACAGCTTCGCCAGGCGTGGCGCTCCCAGCAGCATCCGTGCGCCATTGGCAACGTGCAGGGTGAAACGCGCACCTTGCAGTGCCGTGGCGAAATTACCTTCCAGCCAGTTGGCGGTTTTCGTACGCGTTGCGTTGCGGCTGCGGAGTTTTTTCACCAGCTCGCCGGTATTGATGCCGACAGGGCAGCGTTGCGCGCAGAGACCGGTGGCCGCGCAGGTGTCGATGCCTTGATATTCGTAAGCGGCTTCGAGTTCGGTGGTATCAACGCCTGCGCGTTTTTTCGCCTGAATATCCCGCCAGATCACGATGCGCTGACGCGGGCTCAGGGTCAGGCCTTTCGACGGGCACACCGGTTCGCAGAAACCGCACTCGATGCACTTATCCACAATCTCATCGGCGGCCGGCAACGGTTTCAGGTGCTTGAGGTGGATCTGTGGATCTTCGCTGAGCACCACGTCCGGATTGAGAATGCCATTGGGGTCGAGCAGGCGTTTGAGCTGCCACATCAACTGGTAGGCATCGCTGCCCCATTCCAGTTCGACGAAGGGCGCCATGTTGCGCCCGGTGCCGTGTTCGGCCTTCAGCGAGCCACCGAATTCCACCGCCACCAACTGCGCCACGTCGTCCATGAACGCCTGATAGCGTGCGACTTCTTCCGGGTTGTTGAAGCCTTGGGTGAAGACGAAGTGCAGATTGCCTTCCAGTGCGTGTCCGAAAAGGATCGCTTCGTCGTAGTGATGTTTGTCGAACAGCTCAATCAGGCGATTGACGCCGATGGCCAGTTGTTCCACCGGGAAGGTCACGTCTTCGATGATCACCGTGGTGCCGGTTTTGCGCACGGCGCCGACGGCGGGGAAGGTGTCTTTGCGGATCGCCCAGAGGCGGGCGTTTTCCACCGGGTCTTCGGTGAAGTCGACCTGTTTTTCCACCGGGAACGAGGTCAGCGACGCCATGATCTGCGCCAGTTGTTCCTGAAGCAAAGTGGACGATGCGGCGCGGGATTCGATCAGCAGCGCGCAAGCATTGTTCGACAGCTGTTGTACGAAAGCGGGCATGCCGGGTTTGTCCTGTACCGAGCGCAGGCTGCGACGGTCCAGCAGTTCCACGGCCGACACCGGTTGGCTTTTCAGTACGGTCACGGCGTTGCAGCAGGTTTCCACGTCCGGGAACACGATCAGCGCCGAGGCTTTGTTCGGGTGATCGATCACCGTGTCGTAAGTCACCGCGCTGATAAAGCCGAGGGTGCCTTCGGAGCCCACCAGCAAGTGGCTCAAGATATCCACAGGCTCGTCGAAATCCACCAAGGCATTGAGTGACAGGCCGGTGGTATTTTTCAGACGGTATTTGTGGCGAATTCTTGCCGCCAGTTCGGCGTTGGCGCGCGTCTCGCGGCCCAACGTGGCCAGACGTTCAAGCAACGGGGCGTGGCTTTGTCGAAACGCCGCCACACTGGCCGCGTCTTCGGTATCGAGGCGGCTGCCATCGGCCAGCACCAGCCGAATGCCGGCCAGCGTGTGATAAGTATTCTGCGCCGTGCCGCAACACATGCCGCTGGCGTTGTTGGCGACGATGCCGCCAATTTTACAGGCGTTGATCGAGGCCGGGTCCGGGCCGATCTTGCGTCCGAACGGGGCCAGCCAGGCGTTGGCTTGTGCGCCGATCACGCCCGGTTGCAGGCGGATTTGCGTACCTTGGCCACGAATCTCGCGACCGTTCCAGTTATCCCCCAACACGATCAGCACCGAATCGCTGATAGCCTGGCCAGACAGGCTGGTGCCGGCGGCGCGGAAGGTCACCGGGACCTGATCCCGTTGCGCCAGTTTGAGCAGCGCCACCACTTCGTCTTCGGACTCGACGCGAATTACCAGTTGCGGAATCAGCCGATAGAAACTGGCATCAGTGCCGAAGGCCAATGTCGACAGCGGGTCGTCGAAACGTCGCGCTTGGGGGATCAGTTGCTGTGCATCTCTAAGGAAAGCCGCCGGTAGACTCATTGGTCCTCCAGGATCAACACGACAAGGTCTTTCGGACCGTGCGCGCCGTAGGCGAGGATCTGTTCAATGTCGGCGGTTTTCGACGGGCCGGACACCAGCAAGGCGTTGGTCGGCATGCCGTGGGCCCAGTTGAATTCCTGCTGCACCTGATAGAAGTTGTCGCGAATTTCACTGGCCTTGAGCAGGGCGAAATGCACCGGTGGCACCAGGCTCATCAGGCGCGGCTCTTCCCGCGTCGGCCACAGGATCAGGCTACCGGTGGCCGCGATTGCGCCAAGGGTGCCGGTGAGGCTGGCCGGAGTCTCGTTGAACAACTCGGCTTTCCATTCTTCAATCGGGCGGTCGTAGGCTTTGAGCGCCGGCAGCCCCGGATTTTTCGCCCAATGCTGAGTGATGTGTTCCCCGTGAGGTGTAGTCGGCGCGATCAACAGGCTGGGCAACTGACGATCCTGTAACAACCGGGCCAGCAGCGAAGGCCAGCCTTCGCCCGATGTCAGGTGGATTTCGGTGTGCACCGCTTCCATCAATTTGCGCAGCTGCGGAATGCGTTGTTCAGCGGTGTAGGTGTAGGGCGCTGTCACCAGTTCGACGTCGAACTCGTCAGGCACCGGCGTAGTGCCGGTCAGACTTTTCCGTAACTTGGCGAGGATGTTTTGTCTGGCGCTCATCAACGGTCTCCCTGTTTGGCCAAATGCTCGCGGGCCATGTCGTGCAGTGAGCGGGCGGCGGGTTTGGGGGCGCTGTGGTTCTGCGTCCACGGGCCGATATTGTTCGGCGTGAGCGCGCGCAGCCGTGTGGCGAAGAAACCGAACAGCCGATACAACGTCGGCGAACTGTTGAGCTTCGCCCAGGCATTCCAGATGAACCGTTCTTTGCGCGAATACTTGCTGCCTTGGCCGCGCATGACTTGATGCGGGCTGTCCGGGGCTTTGACGTTCTCTTCCCGCAGGCGACGCAGCAATGCAGGGATCGGGATTTTTACCGGGCAGACCTCGCCACACGCACCACAAAGCGATGAGGCGCTGGGGTGGTCCGGGACTTTCGCCAGGCCGACCATGTGCGGCGTGATGATTTTTCCGATAGGCCCAGGGTAAACCTCCCCATAGGCGTGGCCGCCGATTCGGGTGTAGACCGGGCAATGATTCATACAGGCGCCGCAGCGGATGCAGTTCAGGGTCTGGCGCAGTTCGCTGTCGGCAAATGCCTGGCTGCGACCGTTGTCGAGCAAGACCAGGTGCACTTCCTGAGGACCGTCGAGTTCATGCGCCTTGCGCGGCCCGGAGATCATGTTGACGTAGGTGGTGATCGGAATGCCCAGCGCCGAACGGGTCAGCAGTGACAGCAGCGGCACCACGTCGCGCAGGTTTTCCACGACTTTTTCGATACCGGTGACGGCGATGTGCACCGGTGGCACCGACGTGGTCATGCGCCCGTTGCCTTCGTTTTCCACCAGCAACAGGGTGCCGGTTTCGGCCACGGCGAAGTTGACACCGGAGACGCCGATGTCCGCTTCGAAGAATTTCTGCCGCAAGACTCTGCGACCGATCTGAATGAGTTGGTCAACGTCCTTTGTGTATTCCACGCCAAGTTTGTCGTGGAACAAGGACGCGACCTGACCGGCATTCTTGTGGATCGCCGGCATAATAATGTGTGAAGGCTTCTCGTGGTCGAGCTGGACGATGTACTCGCCCATGTCCGATTCCAGGCATTCAATGCCCTGATCAGCGAGGAAATGATTCATCTCCATCTCTTCGCTGACCATCGATTTGCCCTTGATCACTTGCCGCCCCTCGTGAGCGCGGATGATCGAGAGGACGATGCCATTGGCTTCGTCCACCGTTTCCGCCCAGTGCACTGTCACACCGTTGCGGGTCAGGTTCTGTTCAAGCTGCTCGAGCAAGTCGGGCAACTTGGATAACGCACGGGCGCGGACAGCATTGCCCAGCGATCGCAAATGTTCTCTTTCGTGGGCATCGCTGAAGGACGCTGCCCGTTTTGTCATCAGTGAATCCATCGCAGTGCGAAAGTTGTTTCGCAGTTGCTTGTCGTCCAACGCCTTGTGAGCCCGGGCACGAAAATCTTCGTCGACGCTGACCGTCGGAATAATCGTGGAAGTGCTCATCGGGCACCTCCGGTTCGCTGCCAGAGGAAACTGGCCAGGTGCTGGCCGCGCAATGCTTCCTGCTGTTTCTCCAGTGAGCCGTTGATGTTCATCAGGCAACCGCAGTCGGCACTGAGTACCGTGTGCGCGCCAGATTCCTTCAACGACCGGGTCTTGTCCGCCACCATCGCGCCGGAAATGTCTGGCATACGGACGCTGAACGTCCCTCCGAAGCCACAACATTCGCTTTCGTGGTCGTGATTGACCCGCTCCACGTTGCTCAGTTGCGCCAATAACTCGCGACCGTGCAGGTGTGTGTTCATTTCCCGGCGTGCCGAGCACGACGTGTGCAACGCCACTTTGACCGGCTCACCGCTGTCCTTGAGCTGCACCTTGCAGACAAACAGCAGGAACTCGGCCAGTTCGTACGTCCGGGCGGCGAGCGCCTGGACTTGCTTCAACGTGTCCGGCTCGTCCTTGAACAAGTCGGCATAGTGTTCGCGCAACATCCCGGCACACGATCCCGACGGCACCACCACCGGAAAATCTCCGGCGAACAGCGCCAGTTGCGAACGCGCCACGGTCCTTGCCTGCTCGGTGTAACCCGAGGTGTAGGCGGGTTGTCCGCAGCAGCTTTGCCCTTGTGGGTACTCGACACGAATGCCTTCGCGTTCCAGCAAGTGGATCGCGTCCATCCCGGCTTCCGGGTAGAACAAGTCCACTACGCAAGTCCCGAACAGGTACACCCGTGACGGTTTCTCGCTGGGGTATTGCCGAGGCTCGGGCAGTGGCGGGGCGACGCGGGTCGCGTTCGGCACAGCGTTGTAAAAAAGCTCGCTCATCAGGCGTGTCTCCGGGTGAGTCCCGGTTATCCGTCCGCTGAGGCTGCTGAATATAGAGCGGGAAGCTTTCAGCAGCCTTGCAGACCGGGTTGTGAATTGCTGACGCCGGAATCGTGGTCCGGCGTCGGTTTTTGCGTTTTAACCTGTAGTACTTAGTGCACCAGCATGCCGGTGAACCAATAGGCCTGAGCCAGGGTGATCAAGCCGACTATCGTTGCAAAGAATAGGCTGTGCTTGAGGGTGAAGCGGAACAGATCCGATTCCTTGCCCACCAAGCCGGTTGCGGCGCAGGCCACGGCGATCGATTGTGGCGAGATCATCTTGCCGGTCACGCCGCCGCTGGTGTTTGCCGCCACCAGCAACACATCGCTGACACCGATCTGGTGTGCGGTGGTCGCTTGCAACGAACTGAACAGGGCGTTGGACGAGGTGTCGGAACCGGTCAGGAACACGCCCAGCCAGCCGAGGAACGGCGAGAAGAACGGGAACGCTGCGCCCGTCGCTGCCAACACCAGCGCCATGGTCGACGACATGCCGGAGTAGTTGGTGACGAAGGCGAACGCCAGCACCATGCCGATGGACAGGATCGGCCAGCGCAGTTCGTAGAAGGTCTCTTTAAAAGTGGTCAGACCAGTTTTGAAATTGATCTTCAGCACCAGCATCGAGATCAGCGCAGAGAAGAAAATCGCCGTGCCGGTCGCGGAAATCGGGTCGAGCTTGAACACTGCCGGGATGGCCGTCGGGGCCGCCACGATCGGTGCCACCTTGATCACCATTTGATCCAGGTGCGGGATGGCGAAGTTGAACACCCAGCTGTACATCGAACCGCCGGCCGCGAACATCGCCTTGAACGGCTTCAGGGTCCAGATGGTGACGAGTACGGTGAGGATCAGGAATGGCGACCAGGCTTTGAAGATTTCACCGAGGCTATACGGCGAGGCCACGGTGGTGCGCGGTTGACCGAAACCACCGACGCTGGCGGTCACCACGGACGCCGAGACGGCACCGGCAATATGTTGGCCGGCGGCGCGTTTCGGCTGCCAGACTTTCAGGAACAGGGTCAGGGAAATCAGGCTGACCAGGGCCGAGGTGATGTCCGGCAGTTCCGGGCCAATGAAGTTGGATGTGAAGTATTGGGTGATGGCGAAGCTCAAGCCGGCCACCAGCGCGGCAGGCCAGGTTTCCTTCACGCCGCGCATGCCGTCCATCATGAACACCAGCCAGAACGGCACGAACAGCGACAGCAGCGGCAGCTGGCGACCGGTCATGGCGCCGATCTTGAACGCGTCGATACCGGTCACTTGCCCGGCCACGATGATCGGGATCCCCAAGGCGCCGAATGCGACGGGCGCGGTGTTGGCGATCAGGCACAGGCCGGCCGCGTACAGCGGATTGAAGCCCAGGCCGACGAGCAGGGCAGCGGTAATCGCCACCGGCGCACCGAAACCGGCAGCGCCTTCGAGGAATGCACCGAAGCAGAACCCGATCAGCAACACCTGCAAGCGCTGGTCGTCGGTGATCGACAGTACCGAGCTGCGGATCACTTCGAACTGACCGCTCTTGACCGTCAGTTTGTACAGGAACACAGCCGCCACGATGATCCAGGCAATGGGCCACAGACCATAGGCGAAGCCATAACCGGCGGCGGCGAACGCCATGTCGACCGGCATCTGGAAGGCAAAGATCGCCACGGCAATCGACAACGCCAAGGTGATGCTGCCGGCCACATGGCCTTTGAGGCGGAACACCGCCAACGCCAGGAAGAAAAATACGATAGGGATGACGGCCGCGAGGGCTGAGATGCCGAGACTGCCGAGCGGGGTGTAGAGCTGTTGCCAGGTTTGCATATGGGGTGGCCCCTAATTGTTGTTGGTCAGGCACTGGGCAGCGTTCTTGGTTAATTGGTAATACCAATTTACAATCGCTGTTGGCTAGGGTAAAAGCCTTCTGTGCGGTGTGTCAATTTGCCGCCCTAAAACTTTTGTCGAATACGCCGTGTGTAATGCCGCTGACCGGCTTGATCGAGCGTCTTCCTGGCAGGTGCTGACGCCGCGCCAATAGGCCAGAATAGAGAGCCCGGCGAGCGGTCGGGATCGTGGAGAAGTGAGTTATGGGGTTTGATCAGATACGTCAGCGCCGTTTGTCTGACGATATTGTCGAGCGGCTCGAGGGGATGATCCTTGAAGGCACGCTGAAGTCCGGTGAGCGCTTGCCGGCCGAACGTGCACTGGCCGAGCAGTTCGGCGTGTCACGCCCTTCGTTGCGCGAGGCGATTCAGAAACTGGCAGCCAAGGGCTTGCTGGTCAGTCGTCAGGGCGGTGGCAATTATGTCGTCGATTCGCTGGGGTCGACCTTCAGCGATCCATTGCTGCATCTGCTGGAAAACAACCCCGAGGCGCAGCGCGATCTGCTGGAATTTCGTCATACCCTGGAAGCGTCATGCGCTTATTACGCGGCTTTGCGCGCCACCGATGTCGATCGCGAGCGGCTGACGGCAGCGTTTGAGGTGCTCCAGGACTGTTATTCGCGTCATGACGACGTGAGTCGGGCCGAAGAGGGCGCGGCGGACGCCAGTTTCCACCTGGCCATTGCGGAAGCCAGTCATAACGCGGTGCTGCTGCACACGATTCGCGGGTTGTTCGACCTGCTCAAGCGCAACGTGGTGACCAACATTGGCGGCATGTACAAGCAGCGCACGGAAACCCGCGACATGCTGATCACGCAGCATCGGGAGTTGTACATGGCGATTATCGAAGGGCGGGCGGAGCAGGCGCGGGAAGTTTCCAGTCGCCATATTTTGTATGTGCAGGAAGTGCTGGAAGAGGTGCGTCAGGAAGTGCAGCGCATGGCTCGGGCGGAGCGGCGCAAGGGGATGTAGTCAGCAAACGATCATTCCCACGCAGAGCGTGGGAATGATCAGGGTAGGAAGTTAATCTTCCTTGCCCTTGTTGCGCACCGCACGGGCCAGTTCACGACCGGCGTCGCGTTCGCGTTCGGTATCACGCTTGTCGTATTCCTTCTTGCCCTTGCCCAGTGCGATCTCGCACTTGACCATGTGCTTGCTCCAGTACCAGGACAGGCACACGCAGGCATAGCCTTTTTGCTGCACCGCGGCCGCCAGCTTTTCCAGCTCGCGGCGGTTGAGCAGCAATTTGCGGGTACGGGTCGGATCAGCGATGACGTGCGTGCTGGCCGTCATCAGCGGCGTGATGTGGCTGCCAAGCAGCCAGGCTTCGCCATCCTTGAGCAGCACGTAACTGTCGACCAGTTGCAGCTTGCTTGCCCGCAGACTTTTTACTTCCCAGCCGGCCAGGACCAGACCAGCCTCGAACTTATGCTCGATGAAGTAATCGTGTCGCGCCTTTTTGTTTTGCGCGATGGTCCCTGTTGGGTGTTTCTTCTGTTTAGCCATAGGGGCGGCATTATAGGGAGTTGCAAGCAAGTCGGCTACGGTATCGCTACGTGCTTGAGCAGGTTGATTGAATCCCGGACAATGCGGCCTCTTTTTTGAACGCTTGGGCGTGATAACGATGTCGACAGACAAGGTTTCTGTCCACGGCAGTTGGGCTAGCCGCTGGGTCTTCATACTCGCCGCGACCGGTTCGGCCGTGGGCCTGGGTAGTATCTGGAAATTCCCGTACATGGTTGGCGTCTACGGCGGCGGCGCTTTCGTGCTGATGTTCCTGGCCTGTATCGCGCTGATCGGCGTACCGGTCATGCTGGCCGAAACCCTGATCGGCCGTCGTGCCCGGCAAAGTCCGGCCAATGCCTTGAAGGTGCTGGCGCTGGAGGCGGGGCATTCGGGCAAGTGGTCCTGGGGCGCCTTCGCCGGGATGATCACGGCGTTGCTGATCCTGTCTTTCTATAGTGTGGTCGGCGGCTGGTCGCTGGATTACATCATCGACATGGGCCGTGGTGACTTCCAGGGTGTGACGCCTGACCAAGTCGGCGCGTACTTCGGCAATGTGATCGCCGACCCGTGGCGCCTGACACTTTGGCACACGATTTTCATGCTGCTGTCTGCCGTGGTGATCGCCAAAGGCGTGGTCGCCGGGCTTGAGCGCAGCTTGCGGATCATGATGCCGCTGCTGTTTGTGATGATCATCGTGCTGCTGGGTTACAGCATGACCACCGGGCATTTCATGGAGGGCGTGCATTTCATGTTCGACTTCCACCCGGAAAAAGTCCTCGACGGCTTGCTGCCCGCCATGGGCCATGCGTTCTTCTCGCTGAGCGTGGGCGTTGGTTCGATCATGATCTACGGCGCTTATATGCCGAAGAACTCGTCGATTTCCGGCACCGTGGTTGGCGTGGCACTGCTCGATACGTTCGTTTCGCTGGTGGCCGGTCTGGCATTGTTTCCGATTGTGTTCGCTGCGGGCCTGAACCCGAGCGAAGGCCCTGGTCTGATGTTCGTCAGCCTGCCTTTTGCCTTTGGTAACGTAGTGTTTGGCCAGTTGATGGGCGTAGTGTTCTTCGTGCTGGTCGCGGTTGCAGCCTGGAGTTCGGCGATTTCGCTGCTCGAGCCGATGGTCGCGTATCTGGTTGAACGCACCAAGGTCAGCCGCGCCTGGGTCACGTTCTGGCTGGCGTTTACCTGCTGGTTCGTTGGTCTGGGCACCGTGTTTTCCTTCAATATCTGGAAGCAAGCCAAGTTTTTCGTGAACGAAGGCGGGATGTTCCACCTCTACCAATGGGGCGCGGCCGGCGGCCTGGACTTCTTTGGTGTGATCGACTTTTTCACCTCGCGGATCATGTTGCCACTCGGCGGTTTGTGTTTCGTGGTGTTTGCAGGCTGGATCATGGGGCGTGAAGCGGTGCGCGACGAGTTGTCGATCCGCAGCCCGATACTGTTTGGCCTGTCCCTGTTCTTGATGCGCTATGTGGCGCCCATCGGCATTCTTGTAGTGTTTGCCGCCCAGCTGTGGAAGTGACGCTGACATGACGACGCATATTCAACGCTCGGCCCTGCTGCCGTACCCGGCGCAGGCGCTGTATGACCTGGTCAACGACGTAGCGCGTTATCCCGAGTTTTTGCCGTGGTGTTCGGCAGCCGAGGTCCTGGAAAGCTCGCCGGAGCACATGCGCGCCAGCGTCGGGGTGGCCAAAGGCGGTTTGAGCCAGCATTTCGTTACTCGGAACACGTTGGTGCCCGGGCAGTCGATCGAGATGAACCTTGAAGAGGGGCCTTTCACTCAGTTGCACGGTATCTGGGTGTTCAAGCCGCTGACGGATAAGGCCTGCAAAATCAGTCTGGATCTGTCGTTCGACTATGCCGGACCGATTGTTCGCGCGACGTTGGGGCCGTTGTTCAATCAGGCGGCCAACACGCTGGTGGACGCGTTCTGTCAGCGCGCCAAGCAGATTCATGGTTGAGTCGGTGATTGAGGTCGAAGTGGTGTATGCCGCGGCTGATCGTCAGGTATTGCTGACGGTCGCTGTGCCTGACGGCGCGTCGGTGCGCGAGGCGTTGCGCAAATCAGCGGTAGGTGCGCAGTTTCCGGAGCTGGATCTGGGCACTTGCCCGGTGGGTATATTCGGCAAGGTCATTGTCGACCCCGATGTGCATCCGGTTCATGCGGGTGATCGGATCGAGATTTACCGGCCATTGCTGGTGGATCCCAAGGAGGTTCGTCGCTTGCGTGCCGCCAAGGCAGCCGAGGCCAAAGCGCGGAATCAGTGATTCACTAAACGCCAGGCAATAAAAAACCCGGAGATTCCGGGTTTTTTATTGCGTCGCAAATTATTGCGGCGAAGTGTCCAGCGGTGTTGGCGTCGGGACTGGAACGGTTTCTACACCGTCGACGTCCTTCTGGATCTGGTCCAGCAACGAACCTGGCTTGACCGGTTTTTCCGGTTTTGGCTTCTCGGCGTTTTCTGCTGGTGCAGCGACTTGCGTGCCGCTGTCCTTGCCGAGAATGGCTTCGTCGCGGCTCACGCCTGGCATGAAATCACCAGAGAGGCTGACAAGCTGGTCATTTGGGTTGAAGATAACGCTGATGCGTTCCTGTTGGCGTTCACCGCCACCCGGTTGCAGGCTGTACAGATAATCCCAGCGATCGGCATGGAACGTGTCGGTCAGCAGAGGGTTACCCATGATAAACCGTACTTGCTTGCGGGTCATTCCCGGGCGTAACTGGTCTATCATGTCCTGCGTGACGACATTGCCCTGCTGGATGTCGATTTTGTAAACCCCGGGGAATGAACAACCGGCGAGTGCGAGCAGTCCCACAAAGGTGAAACTGGTTAGCAAGAGCTTGGTGTTTTGCATCGGTGGGCGACTTCCACTATCTTGGCTGGGACAACGTAAACGCCGATCATACCCGCATTAAGAGAAGCTGCGAAGCAGCATCGCGAGAAAGCTGACCATGGTTGAAAATAGCGAACTACGCAAAGCCGGCCTCAAAGTGACCCTTCCACGGGTCAAAATTCTGCAAATGCTCGATTCCGCCGAGCAGCGCCACATGAGTGCCGAAGATGTTTACAAGGCACTGATGGAGGCTGGTGAGGACGTCGGTCTGGCCACGGTTTACCGTGTACTGACTCAGTTCGAGGCGGCTGGCCTTGTGGTGCGGCACAACTTCGACGGAGGCCATGCGGTCTTCGAACTGGATGACGGCAAGCATCACGACCATATGGTCAACGTCGAGACCAGCGAAGTGATCGAATTCTTCGACGAAGAAATCGAGCGCCTTCAGAAAGCCATCGTCGACAAGTATGGTTTCGAGATGGTTGATCACAATCTGGTGCTGTACGTACGCAAGAAAAAGTAAGCATGTCGCGCGAATTTCACATTCGCGAAACGAACGAAGGCGACCCCAGGGTCGCCTTCGTGCTGTCTGCCGATCTTAAATCTTTGCGGTGACGACCATCTTTTTCGCGTGGGCCAGGGATTCCTTGGTCAGGTCGATGCCGCCCAGCATCCGCGCCACTTCTTCGACGCGATCATTTTTGCTCAGCTTGGAGACGGCGGTGTGGGTCGCCTCTTCGCCCCGTACCTTGTGCACGAATAAATGTTGGTGACCCTGAGCGGCTACTTGCGGCAAGTGAGTGACGGTCAGCACTTGCCCACGCTCTCCGAGGCGCCGTAACAACTGACCTACGATCTCGGCGGTCGGGCCGCCAATGCCCACGTCTACTTCGTCGAATACCAGTGTCGGGACACGAGAGGTCTGTGCGGTGATCACCTGAATCGCCAGGCTGATCCGCGACAGCTCACCGCCCGAAGCCACTTTGGCCAAGGCTTTTAATGGTTGGCCGGGGTTGGCGCTCACCAGCAGTTCGACCTGTTCGAGGCCATTGGGCAGCAGCTCATCACTGCTGTTGGGGCGCAACTCGATGGTGAAACGACCGCCGGGCATGCCCAGTCGCTGGATCTCCTGCTCAACGGCGCTGGCCAGGCTGCTCGACGCTTGATGGCGCAAGTCACTCAGCTCGCGCGCCTTCTCCTGATAATGACGGGCATAAGAGGCCAGTTCATCGCTCAGCCGTTCGATGGATTCATCGTTGGCATTCAGGGTTTCGATTTCATCCAGCAGTCGCTGCTGCATCTCCGCGACCTCGGTCGGCTGGATGCGGTGTTTGCGCGCCATGGTGTAGATCGCATCGAGGCGTTCTTCCAGGTATTGCAGGCGCGCCGGGTCGGCGTCGAAGTTGTCGAGGAAGCGGTTCAGTTCGCCTACCGCTTCTTCTACCTGAATCTGTGCGCTGGTCAGCAGGCTGCTGGCCTCGCCCAAGGCGCCGATCGAGTTGTTGACGCTTGAGAGGCGATTGAGGCTTGCGGTGAGGGCATTGAGGACATTGCCAGAATCACTTTCGCTGCACTGCTCGACCACTTGCCGGCAGATGCCCAGCAGGGTTTCGGCGTTGGTCAGGTTCTTGTGTTCCTGCTCAAGTTGTTCCAGCTCGTTTTCGCCGAGCCCAAGGTTCTCCAGCTCTTCAAGCTGATAGCTGAGCAATTGATGGCGGCCGCGTTGCTCGTCGCCGGAGTTGGAAAGGCGCTCCAGTTCCTGGCGGGTCTGGCGCCACCGTTGAGCGGCCAACTGCACTTGGCGTGCAAGGTCCGTGGCCCCGGCGTATTCATCGAGCAGTCGGCGATGGGTGTCGGTCTTGAGCAGCGATTGGTGCTCATGCTGGCTGTGGATATCGATCAGCAGCTCGCCCAGGGCCTTGAGGTCGCCGAGCGGGCAGGGCGTGCCGTTGATATAGCCACGGGAGCGGCCTTCGGCGGTGATCACCCGGCGCAGGATGCACGGGCCATCGCTTTCAAGGTCGCGCTCGGCGAGCCAGGCGCTGGCTTCCGGGATATCGACCAGGTCGAAGGTCGCCAGGATGTCGGCCTTGTCTGCGCCGGGGCGGACTACTCCACTGTCGGCGCGATCACCCAGGGTCAGGCCCAGGGCGTCGAGCATGATCGACTTGCCGGCACCGGTTTCCCCGGTGATCACGCTCATCCCGCGATCGAGTTCGAGATCGAGGTGTTCAACGATGGCGTAGTTATGTACGGACAGGTGCACCAGCATAAAGGCCGCTCCCAGGCTTTAGGTCTGGTTATTTATACAGTGTTTTATTTGCGCCTGACAATGCCCTCGCTTAGCTCGATTTGCTCGGTCTGACGAAATGCGTGGTGCGTCGGGTAATTGCAATGCAGCGCTTTTTGTAGGGTTAATCGCAACGAGCCCCTTGAAGCTGATTTTTGCGGCCCCATATACCGGGACAGAAGCGTGAGTTGAGCTCACGGACGATATTGAAAGGAGAAATCTATGGCTGACGAACAGACAGTGGATACGCAAAATCAAGACGCCAACCAGGGCTCCACGGCTTCGGGTGATGACCTGGCGGCTCGTGTACAAGTGCTCGAAGAGCAACTGGCAGGCGCGCAGGATCAGGCTTTGCGTGTTGCCGCCGATCTGCAGAACGTCCGCCGTCGCGCTGAGCAGGATGTAGAAAAAGCGCACAAATTCGCCCTCGAAAAGTTTGCAGGCGATTTGCTGCCGATCATCGACAGCCTGGAGCGTGGTCTGGAGTTGTCCAACCCGGACGACGAAAGCATCCGCCCAATGCGCGAAGGCATCGAGCTGACCCTGAAAATGTTCCAGGACACCCTGAAACGCTATCAGCTGGAAGCGATCGATCCGCATGGCGAACCGTTCAACGCTGTTCAGCATCAGGCCATGGCCATGCAGGAAAGCGCTGATGTCGAGCCAAATAGCGTGCTCAAGGTGTTCCAGAAGGGCTATCAGCTCAATGGTCGCCTGCTGCGCCCGGCCATGGTCGTGGTCAGCAAAGCCCCGGCACCAGTTTCGCCTTCGATTGACGAGCAGGCTTGAAATTGGCCGCAAGGCCCCCATTTATAAGTCAAGCGTTTAAGTGCTACCGCAGTTAGCCACCACTGCTGCGGCATCCAAATCCAAAGTTTCGGGAGAGTGAACATGGGCAAAATTATCGGTATCGACCTGGGGACTACCAACTCCTGCGTCTCCGTGCTGGAAAACGGCGTAGCCAAAGTTATTGAAAACGCTGAAGGCGCGCGTACTACGCCGTCGATCATCGCTTACGCCAACGATGGCGAAATTCTGGTTGGCCAATCGGCCAAGCGTCAGGCTGTGACCAATCCGCATAACACCCTGTATGCGGTGAAGCGTCTGATCGGTCGTAAGTTCGACGAAGAAGTCGTACAGAAAGACATCAAGATGGTCCCGTACAAAATCGCCAAGGCCGACAACGGCGACGCGTGGGTAGAAGTGAACGGCCAGAAAATGTCGCCGCCACAAATCTCGGCTGAAATTCTGAAGAAAATGAAGAAGACCGCCGAAGACTACCTCGGCGAGCCAGTGACTGAAGCGGTGATCACCGTTCCGGCCTACTTCAACGACAGCCAGCGTCAAGCCACCAAAGACGCCGGCCGCATCGCGGGCCTGGACGTAAAACGTATCATCAACGAACCCACCGCAGCCGCTCTGGCTTACGGTATGGACAAGGCGAAAGGCGATCACACCGTGATCGTTTACGACTTGGGCGGCGGTACTTTCGACGTTTCCGTGATCGAGATCGCTGAAGTTGATGGCGAGCACCAGTTCGAAGTATTGGCCACCAACGGCGACACGTTCCTGGGTGGTGAAGACTTTGACATTCGTCTGATCGACTACCTCGTCGACGAATTCAAGAAAGAAAGCGGCATGAACCTCAAAGGTGACCCGCTGGCGATGCAGCGCCTGAAAGAAGCCGCTGAAAAAGCCAAGATCGAGCTGTCCTCCGCGCTGTCGACCGACGTGAACCTGCCGTACATCACTGCAGACGCCACCGGTCCGAAGCACTTGAACGTGAAGATTTCTCGCGCCAAGTTGGAAGCACTGGTTGAAGACCTGGTTCAGCGCACCATCGAACCTTGCCGCATCGCGCTGAAAGACTCCGGTATTGACGTTGGCGCGATCAACGACGTGATCCTGGTCGGCGGTCAGACCCGTATGCCACTGGTTCAGAAGCTGGTAACCGAGTTCTTCGGTAAAGAAGCTCGTAAAGACGTGAACCCGGACGAAGCGGTGGCCATGGGTGCTGCTATCCAGGGCGCGGTATTGGCTGGCGACGTTAAAGACGTTCTGCTGCTGGACGTTAGCCCGCTGACCCTGGGTATCGAAACCATGGGTGGCGTGATGACCGCGCTGATCGAGAAAAACACCACGATTCCTACCAAGAAATCGCAAGTATTCTCGACTGCCGATGACAACCAGGGCGCTGTGACCATTCACGTGCTGCAAGGTGAGCGTAAGCAAGCGGCCCAGAACAAGTCCTTGGGCAAGTTCGACCTGGCCGAGATTCCGCCAGCACCACGTGGCGTGCCACAAATTGAAGTGACCTTCGACATCGACGCCAACGGCATTCTGCACGTAGGCGCCAAAGACAAGGCCACCGGCAAGACTCAGTCGATCGTGATCAAGGCCAACTCCGGTCTGTCCGAGGAAGAAATTCAGCAGATGATTCGCGATGCTGAAACCAACGCCGACGCAGACCGTCAGTTCGAAGAGCTGGCGACCGCTCGCAACCAGGGCGATGCACTGGTTCACTCGACGCGCAAAATGGTCGCTGACGCTGGCGATAAAGTGACTGCCGAAGAGAAGACTGCAATCGAAGCCGCTGTTGTTGCTCTGGAAGCCGCCGTCAAAGGCGACGACAAAGCTGCAATCGAAGCCAAAGTTGAAGAGCTGTCGAAAGTCTCTGCTCCAGTGGCGCAGAAGATGTACGCCGAACAGGCCCAGCCTGCTGAAGGCGCGGCACCGCAAGACGAAAAAGCTGAAAAGGCTGACGACGTTGTCGATGCCGAGTTCGAAGAAGTCAAAGACCACAAGTAAGTTGTTGGTCGCCCGGTTGACTGCCTTTAGGCGGTGACTGGTAGGATGTCGCCGCGCGGGAGCTTGCTCCCGCGTTGGCGTGTCTGGAATACGCGAATTTTTACAGCATGCGACAACGCTCGTGTGTTGTTGGTATGGCCGGGAATGCTCCTGCTTTTCGAGCCGAAAGTACCGCAATGAATCAAAGACCAGGATCGTTGAATTGACGTGAGTTGGGTCCGGGCCTGTATTGGGGCTCAACGAGTTTGGCAAGGCTCAGGAGAGGTTTGCCGAACGTCCTCAAGAGTGCAAAGACATATGGCAAAGCGTGACTATTACGAAGTATTGGGTGTTGAGCGTGGCTCAAGCGAAGCAGACCTGAAGAAGGCCTACCGCCGCCTGGCGATGAAGCATCACCCGGACCGTAATCCCGATGACAAAACGTCGGAAGAGATGTTCAAGGAGGCCAACGAGGCCTACGAAGTACTGTCCGACTCCAGCAAGCGCGCGGCCTACGACCAATATGGTCATGCCGGTGTCGACCCAAGCATGGGCGGCGGCGGTGCCGGTTTTGGCGGTCAGAACTTCTCCGACATCTTTGGCGATGTCTTCAGTGACTTCTTCGGTGGTGGTCGCGGCGGTTCCCGTGGCGGCGCCCAGCGCGGCAGCGACCTGCGTTACACCCTGGAACTGAACCTGGAAGAAGCGGTGCGCGGTACCACCGTGAATATCCGTGTTCCGACGCTGGTTAACTGCAAGCCGTGCGAGGGTTCGGGTGCCAAGAAAGGCTCCTCGCCAGTCACTTGCCCGACGTGCGGCGGTATCGGCCAGGTCCGTATGCAGCAAGGCTTCTTCTCGGTGCAGCAAACCTGCCCGCGTTGCCATGGCCAAGGCAAGATCATTTCCGACCCGTGCAACTCCTGCAACGGCGAAGGCCGCGTCGAAGAGTACAAAACCCTTTCCGTCAAAGTGCCGGCCGGTGTCGATACCGGTGACCGCATTCGCCTGTCTGGCGAAGGCGAGGCGGGCGCTCAGGGTGGCCCGACGGGCGACCTGTACGTGGTGATCAATGTGCGCGAGCACGCGATCTTCCAGCGTGACGGCAAGCACCTGTTCTGCGAAGTGCCGATCAGTTTTGTCGATGCGGCGTTGGGCGGAGAGCTGGAGATTCCGACCCTTGATGGTCGAGTCAAACTGAAAATCCCTGAGGGGACCCAGACCGGCAAGCAGTTCCGCGTTCGCGGCAAAGGCGTTGCGCCAGTGCGTGGCGGCGGTGCCGGTGACCTGATGTGCCGCGTGGCGGTTGAAACCCCGGTCAACCTGGGTCGTCGTCAGCGTGAACTGCTGGAAGAATTCCGCAGCTCTTTGGCGGACGACAACAGCCATTCGCCGAAAACCACCGGTTGGTTTGAAGGCGTGAAGCGCTTCTTCGGCGATTTGTAAGGAGTCGGCATGCGACGTATAGCTGTGATGGGCGCTGCCGGGCGCATGGGCAAGATTCTGGTCGAGGCCGTGCAACAGCGTGCGCCGCTGACCGGTCTGACGGCGGCCATCGTGCGCCCCGGCAGCACACTGATTGGTGTGGATGCTGGCGAGCTGGCCTCGCTGGGCCGCATCGGCGTGCCGTTGTCCGGCAATTTGGAGTCGGTCGCTGATGAGTTCGATGTGTTGATCGACTTTACGCTGCCGGAAGTCATGCTGAAAAACCTCGCGTTCTGTCGCAAGGCCGGCAAAGCCATGGTCATCGGCACGACGGGGCTGGAGGCTGCGCAGAAGCAGTTGCTGACCGAAGCGGGCAAAGACATTCCTATCGTGTTCGCGGCCAATTTCAGTGTCGGTGTCAACCTGTCGCTGAAGTTGCTCGACATGGCGGCGCGCGTGCTGGGTGATGACGCGGACATCGAAATCATCGAAGCGCATCACCGGCACAAGATTGATGCGCCTTCAGGCACCGCGTTGCGCATGGGTGAAGTGATTGCCAGTGCCCTGGATCGTGATCTGCAGAAGGTTGCGGTCTATGGTCGCGAAGGGCATACCGGCGCGCGTGAGCGTGAAACGATCGGCTTTGCCACGGTTCGTGGCGGTGATGTGGTCGGTGATCACACGGTGCTGTTCGCCTGCGAAGGTGAGCGTCTGGAAATCACCCATAAAGCGTCCAGCCGCATGACCTTCGCCAAGGGGGCGGTGCGGGCTGCGTTGTGGCTCGATGGTCGTGAGCCGGGTCTTTACGACATGCAAGACGTGCTTGATTTGCGTTAAGATGCACCCGAAATCGGGCTCAGACCCAGCGTTTGAGCCCGGTTTTACACTGCCAAGCGACGTCCTGTCGCATTCTCCAGCCTTTCGGGCTCATTGGCGGTAGACCAAAAAGGCCTTTTTCTGTAAGCTACAGCTTTAGTGTGTCCACTAAAAGCGCGCAGAATTATTCGGTGAAGAAGCGGGGTGACGTGTCCATACGTCACTCCGCTTTTTTACAACCTGCGATCGCCCTTTCAGGCTTTATTTACGGGAGGTCTTCTTGACTAAGCCAGCCATACTCGCCCTTGCTGATGGCAGCATTTTTCGCGGCGAAGCCATTGGAGCCGACGGTCAAACCGTTGGTGAGGTGGTGTTTAACACCGCAATGACCGGCTATCAGGAAATCCTTACCGATCCTTCCTACGCCCAACAGATCGTTACCCTGACCTACCCGCACATCGGCAACACCGGCACCACGCCGGAAGATGCCGAGTCTGACCGCGTCTGGTCTGCTGGCCTGGTCATTCGTGACCTGCCACTGGTTGCGAGCAACTGGCGTAACACGATGTCCCTGTCTGACTACCTGAAAGCCAACAACGTTGTGGCTATCGCCGGTATCGACACCCGCCGCCTGACGCGCATTCTGCGTGAGAAAGGCGCACAGAACGGCTGCATCATGGCCGGTGACAACATTTCTGAAGCCGCCGCCATCGCCGCCGCACAGGGTTTCCCTGGCCTGAAAGGCATGGACCTGGCAAAAGTCGTCAGCACTAAAGAACAGTACGAATGGCGCTCGACTGTCTGGGATCTGAAAACCGACAGCCACGCAACCATCGACGCTGCCGAGCTGCCGTACCACGTGGTCGCCTACGACTACGGCGTCAAGCTGAACATCCTGCGCATGCTGGTCGCGCGCGGTTGCCGCGTGACCGTGGTACCTGCACAAACGCCTGCTGCCGATGTGCTGGCAATGAAGCCGGACGGCGTGTTCCTGTCCAACGGCCCTGGTGATCCGGAGCCATGCGACTACGCGATCCAGGCGATCAAGGACGTGCTCGAAACCGAGATCCCGGTGTTCGGCATCTGCCTCGGTCACCAACTGCTGGCTCTGGCCTCCGGCGCCAAAACCCTGAAAATGGGCCATGGCCACCACGGTGCCAACCACCCGGTCCAGGATCTGGACAGCGGTGTGGTGATGATCACCAGCCAGAACCACGGTTTTGCCGTAGACGAAGCGACCCTGCCGGCCAACGTTCGCGCGACCCACAAATCGCTGTTCGACGGCACCCTGCAAGGCATCGAGCGTACTGACAAGAGCGCCTTCAGCTTCCAGGGTCACCCGGAAGCCAGCCCTGGCCCGAACGACGTAGCGCCATTGTTCGATCGCTTCATCAACGAGATGGCCAAGCGACGCTGATCGCTCGCCTTGATGGTGCAAGGTTTGAGGGCGGTCCCGACACCGGCGGCCCCCTCAAGGCTTCAAAGATTGAACAAGACGGCTTGCCGACTGACCTGCGGATTTGAGTGACAAACCCATGCCAAAACGTACAGACATTAAAAGCATCCTGATTCTCGGCGCTGGCCCGATCGTTATCGGCCAGGCCTGCGAATTCGACTACTCCGGCGCCCAGGCCTGTAAAGCCCTGCGCGAAGAGGGTTACCGCGTCATCCTGGTGAACTCCAACCCGGCGACCATCATGACCGACCCGGACATGGCCGACGCCACCTACATCGAGCCGATCAAATGGCAGACCGTTGCCAAGATCATCGAGAAAGAGCGTCCGGACGCGCTGCTGCCAACCATGGGTGGCCAGACCGCTCTGAACTGTGCACTGGACCTGGAGCGCGAAGGCGTTCTGGAGAAGTTCGGCGTAGAGATGATCGGCGCCAACGCGGACACCATCGACAAGGCTGAAGACCGTTCGCGCTTCGATAAGGCGATGAAATCCATCGGCCTGGACTGCCCGCGTTCGGGTATCGCCCACAGCATGGAAGAAGCCAACGCCGTTCTCGAACGCCTGGGCTTCCCGTGCATCATCCGTCCGTCCTTCACCATGGGTGGCACCGGTGGCGGTATTGCTTACAACCGTGAAGAATTCGAAGAAATCTGCGCCCGTGGTCTGGACCTGTCGCCAACCAAAGAGCTGCTGATCGACGAATCCCTGATCGGCTGGAAAGAGTACGAGATGGAGGTTGTCCGCGATAAGAAGGACAACTGCATCATCGTCTGCTCCATCGAAAACTTTGACCCGATGGGCGTGCACACTGGTGACTCGATCACTGTTGCGCCAGCACAGACCTTGACGGACAAGGAATACCAGATCATGCGTAACGCCTCGTTGGCGGTACTGCGTGAGATCGGCGTGGAAACCGGCGGCTCTAACGTTCAGTTCGGCATCTGCCCGGACACTGGCCGTATGGTCGTGATCGAGATGAACCCGCGTGTTTCCCGCTCTTCAGCGCTGGCCTCGAAAGCCACTGGTTTCCCGATTGCGCGTATCGCTGCCAAGCTGGCGATCGGCTACACCCTCGACGAACTGTCGAACGAAATCACCGGCGGCGCTACGCCTGCGTCCTTCGAGCCGTCCATCGACTACGTTGTGACCAAGCTGCCACGTTTCGCCTTCGAGAAATTCCCGAAAGCCGACGCACGCCTGACCACTCAAATGAAGTCGGTCGGTGAAGTCATGGCCATCGGCCGGACCTTCCAGGAATCCCTGCAGAAAGCCCTTCGCGGTCTGGAAGTGGGCGTTTGCGGCCTGGACGAGAAGCTCGACCTGAGCAACCCGGAAAGCATGAGCGTGCTCAAGCGCGAACTGACCGTGCCGGGCGCCGAGCGTATCTGGTACGTGGCTGATGCCTTCCGCGCCGGTCTGTCGGTCGAAGACATCTTCGGCATGAACATGATCGACCCGTGGTTCCTGGTGCAGATCGAAGATCTGATCAAGGAAGAAGAGAAGGTCAAGACCCTGGGTCTGGCCAGCATCGACCGCGACGTGATGTTCCGCCTCAAGCGCAAAGGCTTCTCCGACATGCGTCTGGCCAAGCTGCTGGGCGTGACCGAGAAGGCGTTGCGTCGCCACCGTCACAAGCTCGAGGTTTACCCGGTCTACAAGCGCGTTGACACCTGCGCGGCCGAGTTCGCCACCGACACCGCCTACATGTACTCGACTTACGAGGAAGAGTGCGAAGCCGCGCCATCGGGCCGCGACAAGATCATGATCCTCGGCGGCGGTCCAAACCGTATCGGCCAGGGTATCGAGTTCGACTACTGCTGCGTACACGCGGCATTGGCTCTGCGCGAAGACGGTTACGAGACCATCATGGTCAACTGCAACCCGGAAACCGTATCCACTGATTACGACACCTCCGATCGCCTGTACTTCGAGCCAGTGACCCTGGAAGACGTGCTGGAAATCTGCCGAGTCGAGAAGCCCAAAGGCGTGATCGTCCAATACGGCGGCCAGACTCCGTTGAAACTGGCTCGCGCTCTGGAAGAAGCCGGCGTGCCAATCATCGGCACCAGCCCTGACGCCATCGACCGCGCCGAAGATCGTGAGCGTTTCCAGCAAATGGTCGAGCGCCTGAACCTGCGTCAGCCGCCAAACGCCACCGTGCGCAGCGAAGACGAAGCGATTCGTGCTGCTGCCAAGATCGGCTACCCGCTGGTGGTTCGTCCGTCCTATGTACTGGGCGGTCGTGCGATGGAAATCGTTTACGAAGAAGAAGAGCTGAAGCGTTACCTGCGTGACGCGGTGAAAGTGTCGAACGACAGCCCTGTGCTGCTCGACCACTTCCTCAACTGCGCCATCGAAATGGACGTGGATGCGGTCTGCGACGGCACTGACGTGGTGATCGGCGCGATCATGCAACACATCGAGCAGGCAGGCGTTCACTCCGGTGACTCCGCGTGCTCCCTGCCGCCGTACTCGCTGCCTGGCCACATCCAGGACGAGATGCGCGAACAGGTCAAGAAAATGGCCCTGGAGCTGGGCGTGGTCGGCCTGATGAACGTTCAGTTGGCGCTGCAAGGCGAAGACATCTACGTCATCGAAGTCAACCCGCGTGCTTCCCGTACCGTACCGTTCGTATCGAAGTGCATTGGTGTTTCCCTGGCAATGATCGCGGCTCGCGTCATGGCCGGTAAAACCCTGAAGGAAATCGGTTTCACCAAAGAAATCATCCCGAACTTCTACAGCGTGAAAGAGGCGGTATTCCCATTCGCCAAATTCCCTGGTGTGGACCCGATCCTGGGCCCAGAGATGAAGTCCACCGGTGAAGTGATGGGCGTGGGCGACACCTTTGGTGAAGCATTCGCCAAGGCCCAGATGGGCGCCAGCGAAGTGCTGCCGACTGGCGGTACCGCGTTCATCAGCGTTCGCGACGACGACAAGCCACTGGTTGCAGGCGTCGCTCGTGATCTGATCAACTTGGGTTTCGAAGTGGTCGCCACTGCCGGTACTGCCAAGCTGATCGAAGCCGCAGGCCTGAAAGTGCGCCGTGTGAACAAGGTGACCGAAGGTCGTCCGCACGTGGTCGACATGATCAAGAATGACGAAGTCACCCTGATCATCAACACCACCGAGGGTCGCCAGTCGATTGCCGACTCGTACTCCATTCGTCGTAATGCCCTGCAGCACAAGATCTACTGCACCACGACTATTGCTGCTGGCGAAGCCATTTGCGAAGCGCTGAAGTTCGGTCCCGAGAAGACCGTGCGCCGCTTGCAGGATCTACACGCAGGATTGAAGGCATGATCAAATACCCAATGACCGTCCAGGGCGCGAAAGCCCTGGAAGAAGAACACGCTCACCTGACCAAGGTCGTTCGTCCGAAGCTCAGCCAGGACATCGGCACGGCCCGCGAGTTGGGTGACTTGAAGGAAAACGCCGAATACCACGCTGCTCGTGAGCAGCAAGGGATGGTTGAGGCGCGGATTCGTGACATCGAAGGCCGGATTCAGAATCAGGTCATCATTGACGTCACGACCATTCCTCACACTGGCAAAGTGATTTTCGGCACGACCGTTGAAATCGCCAACGTCGAGACTGATGAAAGCGTCACCTACCACATCGTGGGTGAGGACGAGGCTGATTTCAAACTCGGCAAGATTTCCGTCGGTTCACCGCTGGCCCGCGCCTTGATTGCCAAGGAAGAGGGTGATGTGGTTGCCGTGAAAACGCCGAGTGGCGTGATCGAGTACGAGATTGTCGAAGTCCGCCACATCTAAAAGCCTGCGTCCGCTGCGTGCGGGCGCCATGGTTTGGCAGCTGACTCAGATGTTGTGGGTTGGCGGCTTGTGGCTGTTACACATCGGTCTGGTGCCGGCGCTGGGCCAAATAGGTCTGGCGCCGCTGCTGATCGACGAAATTGCAGGCATGCTGAATGCGCTGGTGGTGGGATTTGCCGCAGCGTGTGTGATTTTTCAGGCTTTGGTGCTGGTACAGGCCGATGGCCTTGCCAGTCTGTGGCGCGATATTCGTGGGCAACTGCTGCTGATGGCGCTGTATGCGTGCGCGATGTTTTTCGTGGTGCGCTTTGGTTGGCCGGAGGCGGTGCGTTGGCAGGTGTTCAGCTATCTGGTTCTGGGGTTTTCAGGGCTGGTGCTGGTGTTGCAGCCGGTGCCGGGATGGAGTGGCAGGGTGCGCGAAGCACACCCTTGACCCTTGTCATCACTTGAAGCGATGGACGTTCGACAGCTGCTTGTTGACGCTGAAGTTCTTGCGGTAAATCAGTGCCATCTTGCCGATGACCTGAACCAGATCCGCTTTGCCGACCTTGCAGAGTTCTGCAATGGACGCCAGGCGCGATTCGCGATCGAGGATGTTGAGCTTGATTTTAATCAGCTCGTGATCCGCCAAAGCGCGTTCAAGTTCGGCTAACACACCTTCAGTCAAACCGTTGTCAGCCACAATCAAAACTGGTTTCAGATGGTGGCCAATGGATTTGTACTGTTTCTTCTGCTCTTGAGTGAGCGGCATAATCTGACCCTTTCGTCTGGATTCTGTAAAATGGCGGCCATTTTACCCGAGGGCTCGTGGATCCGCCCAACTAATCACGACCCTTATCATCGAGGTGCCCAATGGCGCGTTCCAAGACAAGCCTTGGTTGGCTGAAAAGACATGTCAACGATCCCTATGTGAAGCAGGCGCAGAAGGATGGCTACCGCTCGCGTGCGAGTTACAAACTTCTGGAGGTCCAGGAGAAATACAAGCTGATCCGTCCCGGCATGAGCGTGGTCGACCTGGGTGCAGCGCCCGGGGGGTGGTCGCAGGTGGCTAGCCGTCTGATCGGTGGTGAGGGGCGTCTGATCGCCTCGGACATTCTGGAGATGGACAGCATTCCGGACGTGACTTTCATCCAGGGTGACTTCACCGAGGACGAAGTGCTCGCGCGGATCCTTGAAGCCGTGGGTAATTCGCAGGTGGACCTTGTGATTTCCGATATGGCCCCCAATATGAGTGGTACGCCTGAAGTGGACATGCCAAAAGCCATGTTCCTTTGCGAGCTGGCGCTTGATTTGGCGGAACGGATACTCAAGCCGGGTGGTAATTTCGTGATCAAGATTTTTCAAGGCGAAGGGTTTGATGTTTACCTGAAGGATACTCGTCGGAAATTCGACAAGATCCAGATGATCAAGCCAGACTCGTCTCGAGGCAGTTCCCGCGAGCAATACATGCTGGCTTGGGGTTACCGCGGGCGGAGTGAGTAAAACGAGGTTTTTTGGCGGGGCGATAGGTTTTTCGTATTTCGCCCCGTGAGCATTAGCGAATATTGTGTAGAAAGTGTTTCACAAAGGGTTACAGACGGCGCCTGC
This sequence comes from Pseudomonas sp. S2_B07, assembly GCF_054668435.1. Classification (NCBI taxonomy): domain Bacteria; kingdom Pseudomonadati; phylum Pseudomonadota; class Gammaproteobacteria; order Pseudomonadales; family Pseudomonadaceae; genus Pseudomonas; species Pseudomonas sp. S2_B07. The sequence continues at coordinate 2,745,920 of NZ_CP162769.1, read as the reverse complement.
CAGAGCCGTAGGTAATGTAGTAAGTTAGGCCGGTGAATATCATGCGAAGCGCGCGCCATTAGCGGAGCTTGCTTCAGAGGGTAGTTAATTGAACGATATGGCAAAGAATCTGATCCTGTGGTTGATCATCGCGGCTGTCCTGGTGACGGTGATGAACAACTTCTCCAGCCCTAACGAGCCGCAGACCCTCAACTATTCCGACTTCATCCAGCAGGTCAAGGATGGCAAGGTCGAGCGCGTAGCGGTTGACGGCTACGTGATTACCGGTAAGCGCAACGATGGCGACAGCTTCAAGACCATTCGTCCGGCTATCCAGGACAACGGTCTGATCGGCGACCTCGTGGACAACCACGTCGTGGTCGAAGGCAAGCAGCCTGAGCAGCAAAGCATCTGGACTCAACTCCTGGTCGCAAGCTTCCCGATCCTCGTGATCATCGCCGTGTTCATGTTCTTCATGCGGCAGATGCAGGGCGGTGCAGGCGGCAAGGGCGGGCCGATGAGCTTCGGCAAGAGCAAGGCGCGCCTGCTCTCCGAAGACCAGGTGAAAACCACATTGGCTGACGTTGCCGGTTGCGACGAAGCCAAGGAAGAAGTCGGCGAACTGGTCGAGTTCCTCCGTGATCCGGGCAAGTTCCAGCGCCTGGGGGGTCGTATTCCTCGCGGCGTGCTGATGGTCGGTCCTCCGGGTACCGGTAAAACCTTGCTGGCCAAGGCGATTGCCGGCGAAGCGAAAGTGCCGTTCTTCACTATCTCCGGTTCCGATTTCGTTGAGATGTTCGTCGGTGTCGGTGCCAGCCGTGTTCGCGATATGTTCGAACAGGCCAAGAAGCACGCGCCGTGCATCATCTTCATCGATGAAATCGACGCCGTTGGTCGCCACCGTGGCGCTGGCATGGGCGGTGGTCACGATGAACGCGAGCAGACTCTCAACCAGTTGCTGGTAGAGATGGACGGCTTCGAAATGAACGACGGCATCATCGTTATCGCTGCAACCAACCGTCCGGACGTCTTGGACCCTGCGTTGCTGCGACCAGGCCGTTTTGACCGTCAGGTTGTGGTCGGTCTGCCAGACATTCGTGGTCGCGAACAGATTCTTAAAGTTCACATGCGCAAAGTGCCAATGGGCGACGATGTTGCTCCAGCGGTGATCGCTCGCGGCACGCCTGGTTTCTCCGGTGCTGACCTGGCCAACCTGGTGAACGAAGCTTCCTTGTTCGCCGCACGTGCTGGCAAGCGCATCGTCGAAATGAAAGAGTTCGAACTGGCGAAAGACAAGATCATGATGGGCGCCGAGCGCAAATCGATGGTCATGTCCGAGAAGGAAAAGCAGAACACTGCTTATCACGAAGCCGGCCACGCTATCGTGGGGCGCGTCGTGCCAGAGCATGATCCGGTCTACAAGGTCTCGATCATTCCGCGTGGTCGTGCGCTGGGTGTGACCATGTTCCTGCCGGAAGAAGATCGTTACAGCCTGTCCAAGCGTGCACTGATCAGCCAGATCTGCTCGCTCTATGGTGGCCGTATCGCTGAAGAAATGACCTTGGGCTTCGATGGCGTCACCACCGGTGCGTCCAACGACATCATGCGTGCCAGTCAGATTGCGCGGAACATGGTGACCAAGTGGGGCCTGTCGGAAAAACTCGGTCCGTTGATGTATGCCGAAGAAGAGGGCGAAGTGTTCCTCGGTCGCGGCGGCGGTGGTCAGAGTGCGAGCTTCTCTGGTGAGACAGCCAAGCTGATCGACTCTGAAGTGCGCAGCATCATTGATCAGTGCTACGGCACGGCCAAGCAGATCCTCACGGACAACCGCGACAAGCTTGATGCCATGGCGGATGCCCTGATGAAGTACGAGACGATCGATGCTGATCAGATCGATGACATCATGGCCGGTCGTGCACCTCGCGAGCCTCGTGACTGGTCAGGTGGTACCGGTACTTCCGGGACACCTCCGGTGGTGCAGGACGAGCGTCCGGAAACACCGATCGGCGGTCCGGCTGCTGACGTATAAGGTTTGAAATGACTTCTGTTCAGTCCTCGACCCGGTTGCCTTGCGGCAACCGGGTTCTTGATTTGGCCCAGACGCATGTCATGGGCATTCTCAATGTCACTCCTGATTCCTTTTCCGACGGCGGCCGATACAGCCAGCTCGATGCGGCCCTGCGCCACGCCGAGTCGATGGTATTGGCGGGTGCGACACTGATTGATGTTGGTGGCGAATCAACCCGCCCAGGCGCCCGGGCGGTTTCGCCGCTTGAGGAGTTGGAGCGAGTAGCGCCTATCGTTGAGCGCATTCATCGCGAACTGGATGTGATCATTTCCGTCGATACCTCCACTCCAGCGGTGATGCGCGAGACTGCGCGGTTGGGGGCGGGGTTGATCAACGATGTTCGCTCGCTGCGTCGAGACGGTGCCCTGGATGCGGCCGCAGCCACCGGATTGCCCGTGTGTCTGATGCATATGCTCGGTGAGCCGGGCGACATGCAGGACAATCCGCACTACGAGGACGTCACCAGGGAAGTCGGCGATTTTCTCGCCGAGCGAATGGCTCAATGCGCGTTGGCGGGCATTCCGCCGGAGCGGATTATTCTTGATCCGGGTTTTGGCTTCGCGAAAACCTTGCAGCACAATCTAAGCTTGTTTAAGCATATGGAAGCCTTGCATGCCTTGGGGCGGCCCCTGTTGGTCGGGGTTTCGCGAAAGAGCATGATTGGTCAGGCCTTGAATCGGCCGGTTGGTGAGCGACTTTATGGTGGTCTTGCACTCGCAGCGCTGGCTTCAGCCAACGGGGCGCGTATATTGCGCGTCCATGATGTAGCTGAAACAGTGGACGTAGTGCGGATGATCGCCGCGGTGGAATCAGCCGAATAAGAATGATGGAGCACTTATGAGCAAAAAATACTTTGGTACCGACGGTATTCGTGGTCGTGTCGGTGAATACCCGATTACTCCTGACTTCATGCTCAAGCTCGGCTGGGCAGCGGGTATGGCGTTCCGCAAAATGGGCGCTTGCAAGGTATTGGTCGGCAAGGACACCCGGATCTCGGGCTACATGTTTGAATCTGCACTCGAGGCCGGGCTGACGTCGGCAGGTGCTGATGTCATGCTTCTGGGGCCGATGCCAACCCCGGCGATCGCCTACCTGACGCGTACCTTTCACGCTGAAGCCGGTATCGTGATCAGTGCCTCGCACAATCCTCACGATGACAACGGCATCAAGTTCTTCTCCGGAAAGGGTACCAAGCTGCCGGATGAAGTCGAGCTGATGATTGAAGAGTTGCTCGACACCCCGATGACCGTGGTTGAGTCGAGCAAGATCGGCAAAGTCTCGCGCATCAATGACGCTTCTGGTCGTTACATCGAATTTTGCAAAAGCAGCGTCCCGACCGGCACCAGTTTCGCGGGCCTGAAGATCGTGATCGACTGCGCTCACGGTGCGACCTACAAGGTTGCCCCAAGCGTATTCCGTGAGTTGGGTGCTGACGTTGTGGTGCTGTCCGCGCAGCCGAACGGTCTGAACATCAACGACAATTGTGGTTCTACCCATATGGGTCAATTGCAGGCTGCCGTATTGGCCGAACATGCCGACCTGGGTATCGCGTTCGATGGTGACGGTGATCGTGTCCTGATGGTCGATCACACCGGCGCCATTGTTGATGGCGACGAGCTGCTTTACATCATCGCCCGCGATCTGCATGAGCGCGACAAGCTGCAAGGCGGTGTGGTCGGCACGTTGATGAGTAACCTGGGGCTGGAATTGGCCCTGGCGGACCTGTCTATTCCATTTGTGCGTGCCAACGTTGGCGATCGCTATGTCATCGCTGACTTGCTTGAGCGTAACTGGCTGGTGGGCGGTGAGAACTCGGGGCATATCGTTTGCTTCAATCACACCACGACCGGCGATGCGATCATTGCTGCACTGCAGGTGCTGATGGCGTTGAAGACTCGCTCCGAAGGGCTGGCTCAGGCCCGTCAAGCGCTGCGAAAGTGCCCTCAAGTGCTGATCAATGTCCGTTTTGGCGGTGGTGCGAGTCCGCTCGATCATCCTGCGGTCAAGGAAGCCAGTGACCGTGTTACCACAGCGATGGCGGGTCGTGGTCGGGTGCTGTTGCGCAAGTCCGGGACAGAGCCGTTGGTGCGTGTCATGGTCGAAGGCGAGGACGAAACACAGGTTCGCGGTTACGCCGAAGAGCTGGCAAAACTCGTTACTGAAGTTTCTGCCTGAATTCGGCTTGCCAGCCTTGATTGTGTTGGGTAACATCTGCGCCCACTTTGACCGACGAGGTACAGCATGCGTCGCCCTATGGTAGCTGGTAACTGGAAGATGCACGGTACCCGCGCCAGCGTCGCTGAGCTGATTAACGGCCTTAGTCATCTGGCCTTGCCGAGCGGTGTTGATGTAGCGGTATTCCCGCCTAGCTTGTTCATCAATCAAGTGATTGATGGCGTGAAGGGCAAGTCGATTTCGGTCGGCGCGCAGAATTCTGCGGTGGAAGCCATGCAAGGCGCATTGACCGGTGAAATTGCGCCGAGTCAGTTGGTGGATGCAGGTTGTACCCTGGTACTTGTCGGGCACTCCGAACGCCGCCAGATATTGGGTGAGCAGGACGCAGTGCTGATCCGCAAGTTCGCAGCGGCACAGGCATCTGGCTTGATCCCGGTGTTGTGCATAGGGGAGACCCTTGAGCAGCGCGAAGCCGGGAAAACGATTGAAGTTGTCTCGGCTCAGCTGGACAGCATCATCGATGAGCTGGGTGTCGGTGTATTTGCAAAAGCAGTGATCGCTTACGAGCCGGTTTGGGCCATTGGCACCGGGCTGACTGCTTCGCCGCAACAGGCGCAGGATGTGCATGCAGCCATTCGCGCGCAGTTGGCGGCAAAGAATTCTGAAGTCGCACAAGGTGTGCGGCTTCTATACGGCGGCAGCGTGAAGGCGGCCAATGCGGTCGAACTGTTCGGCATGCCGGATATCGATGGGGGCCTGATTGGTGGGGCTTCCCTGAATGCAGATGAGTTCGGTGCGATCTGTCGCGCCGCGGGAAACTGAAAAAATGCTGGAAACAGTCGTAGTCGTTTTTCATCTGCTGGGTGCATTGGGCGTAGTTGCTCTCGTATTGCTGCAGCAGGGTAAAGGTGCGGATGCTGGCGCGTCTTTCGGAGCAGGTGCTTCAAATACTGTGTTCGGAAGCCAAGGTTCCTCTACCTTTCTTAGTAAGTTTACTGCTATACTTGCCGCAGGTTTCTTCATAACCAGCTTAGGGTTAGGTTACTTTGCTAAAGAGAAAGCTCACCAGCTGACTCAAGTAGGTTTGCCAAACCCGGCGGTGTTGGAAGTTCCAAAGCAACAGCCGGCTTCTGATGATGTACCGGTGCTTCAAGAGCAAAAGTCGGCTACTCCAGCGACTGACGTACCTCCAGCTCAAGAGCAAAAGTAAGAAGGGTTTCAAACGTAGTATTGCCGAGGTGGTGGAATTGGTAGACACGCAACCTTGAGGTGGTTGTGCCCATAGGGTGTAGGGGTTCGAGTCCCCTTCTCGGTACCAATTATCAGGAGAGCCCGCTGTTGCGGGCTTTCTTGTAGGTGGAAGGTTACATTGACCCTGTTCGGGATCGGTCGTATACTTCCGCCCCAGCTTTGTCGCGGGGTGGAGCAGTCTGGTAGCTCGTCGGGCTCATAACCCGAAGGTCGTCGGTTCAAATCCGGCCCCCGCAACCAGTTTAAGGAGCCCCTTTTAAGGGGCTTTTTGTTAGCTGGACACTTTCTACGCCGCTGTTCGACGGCGTTTCAAGGATGGGCGTTTCGCCCATTTTTTTATTTTGCATAGCATGCACATACATGCACGAGGGGGTTCAGGTGTCGAGCAAGCTAGAAGAGTTGCAGGCCTTGTTGGCCCCGGTGGTCGTGGCCCTGGGCTATGAATGCTGGGGTATTGAGTTTTCGGCTCAAGGTCGTCACTCGATGTTGCGCGTTTATATCGATAAAGAGGGCGGTGTGCTGGTGGACGATTGCGCCATTGTCAGCCGTCAGATCAGCGGTGTCCTGGATGTTGAAGATCCGATCGCCGTTGAATACACCCTTGAAGTTTCCTCGCCTGGCATGGAACGCCCGCTGTTCACTATTGAGCAGTTTGCAAAATTTGCCGGTGAACAAGTGAAGATCAAGCTGCGCTCGCCTTTTGAAGGACGACGCAACTTTCAGGGCCTTCTGCGCGGTGTAGAAGAGCAGGACGTCGTGGTGCAGGTAGAAGACCATGAGTTCCTGTTGCCGATCGATATGATCGACAAGGCCAACATTATTCCCAGTTTTGACTGAGACGCGGATCCCGCGGATCCAATGGCTTGCGAAAGGCGAGGCGTACGATGAGCAAAGAAGTACTGCTGGTTGTTGAGTCGGTATCCAATGAAAAGGGCGTACCGGCAAACGTAATTTTTGAAGCGCTGGAGCTGGCCCTGGCCACTGCTACCAAAAAGCGTTTTGAGGACGAAGTCGATCTGCGTGTGGAAATCAATCGCCACACCGGTGCTTACGAGACATTCCGTCGCTGGACGGTCGTCGAAGAAGCAGACCTGGACGATCCGGCCATTGAAACCTGGCCGAGCAAGGTTGCCGAAACGCATCCTGGTGCCAAGGTTGGCGATGTAGTCGAAGAAAAAATCGAATCCATCGAGTTCGGCCGTATCGCTGCACAGACTGCCAAGCAAGTCATCGTGCAGAAAGTTCGTGAAGCCGAGCGCGCTCAAGTCGTTGACGCCTATCGCGAGCGCCTGGGGGAAATCATCTCCGGCACCGTGAAGAAAGTGACCCGCGACAACGTGATCGTCGACCTGGGCAACAACGCTGAAGCGTTGCTGGCTCGTGAAGACATCATCTCTCGCGAAACCTTCCGTGTCGGCGTGCGTCTGCGTGCGCTGCTCAAGGAAATCCGCACCGAGAACCGCGGCCCGCAGCTGATCCTGTCGCGTACCGCGCCGGAAATGCTGATCGAGTTGTTCCGCATCGAAGTGCCGGAAATCGCTGAAGGCCTGATCGAAGTAATGGCTGCGTCCCGTGATCCGGGTTCGCGCGCCAAGATCGCGGTCCGCTCCAAGGACAAACGCATCGACCCGCAGGGCGCTTGCATCGGTATGCGCGGTTCGCGCGTCCAGGCAGTGTCGGGTGAGTTGGGCGGTGAGCGTGTGGACATCGTCCTGTGGGACGACAACCCGGCTCAGTTCGTGATCAATGCCATGTCCCCGGCAGAGGTTGCAGCAATTATCGTTGACGAAGATGCCCATGCAATGGACATCGCCGTTGGCGCAGACAATCTGGCTCAGGCCATCGGTCGTGGTGGTCAGAACGTGCGTCTGGCTAGCCAATTGACTGGCTGGACCCTGAACGTGATGACCGAATCGGACATCCAGGCTAAGCAGCAAGCAGAAACCGGCGACATCCTGCGCAACTTCATCGACGAGCTGGAAGTCGACGAAGACCTGGCACAGGTGCTGGTAGATGAAGGCTTCACCAGCCTGGAAGAGATTGCCTACGTACCGTTGGAAGAAATGCTCAACATCGACGGCTTTGACGAAGAAACCGTCAACGAGCTTCGCGCTCGTGCCAAGGATCGTTTGTTGACCAAAGCCATCGCTACTGAGGAAAAGCTGGCAGACGCCCATCCGGCCGAAGACCTGCTCTCGCTTGAGGGTATGGACAAGGATTTGGCGATGGAACTGGCGGTGCGCGGCGTAATTACCCGCGAAGACCTGGCCGAGCAGTCTATTGACGACCTGCTCGACATCGACGGCATTGACGATGATCGTGCCGGCAAGTTGATCATGGCCGCCCGAGCCCACTGGTTCGAGTAATTAGGCGCGGCCTGAGGAGAGAAGTGCATGACGCAAGTCACGGTGAAACAACTGGCCGATGAGGTCAAAACACCGGTAGAGCGCCTGTTGCAGCAGATGCGTGAGGCAGGTCTGCCGCACACCGCCGCCGAAGAAAGTGTGACTGACAGTGAGAAGCAATCGTTGCTGACTCACTTGAAAAGCAGTCACAAGGCGAAAGTGGAAGAACCACGCAAGATCACGCTGCAGCGTAAAACCACCAGCACCCTGCGTGTTGCTGGCAGCAAAAGCATCAGCGTTGAAGTCCGCAAAAAGAAAGTTTTCGTACAGCGCAGCCCGGAAGAAATCGAAGCCGAGCGCAAACGCGAACTGGAAGAACGTCGCGCAGTAGAAAACGCTGCCCGTCAGAAGGCTGAAGAAGAAGCCAAGCGTCGCGCCGAAGAAGAAGCGCGTCGCCAGCCTGCTGCTGCGCAAAACGCTACGACCGACGCTGTTGCAGCGCCTGCTGCAGTTGCCGAACCCGTGCGTGAAAGCGCGCCGGTTGTGGCGGCTGCACCAGCACCGTCTGCTGACGTTCGCAATAAGCAGAACGAACAGCGCCGTCCGGACAAACCACGTGCCGACGATAACAATCGTCGTGGCAGTGGCGATGGCGAGCGCAAAAACGCTCCGCATCGTGCTTCGGTCAAAGAGAAAGCGCCTGCTCCACGTGTTGCGCCACGTACTACCGACGAAGAAAGCGATGGCTTCCGTCGTGGTGGTCGCGGCAAGGCCAAGCTGAAGAAACGCAACGCCCACGGTTTCCAGAGCCCAACCGGCCCTGTTGTGCGCGAAGTGAAGATCGGCGAGACCATCACTGTTGGCGATCTCGCCCAGCAGATGTCGGTCAAGGCTGCTGAAATCATCAAGTTCATGTTCAAACTGGGTACTCCAGCGACCATCAACCAGGTACTGGATCAGGAAACTGCCCAACTGGTTGCTGAAGAGCTGGGCCACAAAGTGACCCTGGTCAGCGACACAGCCCTGGAAGATTCCCTGGCCGAGTCCCTGAAGTTTGAAGGTGAAGCGTTCTCCCGTGCACCAGTCGTGACTGTCATGGGCCACGTTGACCACGGCAAGACCTCGCTGCTCGACTACATCCGTCGTGCCAAGGTAGCTGCAGGCGAAGCCGGCGGTATCACCCAGCACATCGGTGCATACCACGTTGAAACCGAACGCGGCATGGTCACCTTCCTCGACACCCCGGGTCACGCCGCGTTTACCGCAATGCGTGCTCGTGGTGCCAAGGCGACCGACATCGTGATCCTGGTGGTTGCAGCGGACGACGGCGTTATGCCGCAGACCGTTGAAGCCGTTCAGCACGCCAAGGCTGCCGGTGTTCCGCTGGTTGTTGCAGTGAACAAAATCGACAAGCCGGGCGCCGATCTCGATCGCATCCGTAGCGAACTGTCGGTTCACGGCGTGACCTCGGAAGAGTGGGGCGGCGACACCCCGTTCGTGTCGGTTTCGGCGAAAGTCGGTACTGGCGTGGACGAGTTGCTCGAAGCTGTTCTGCTGCAAGCCGAAGTGCTGGAATTGAAAGCAACTCCGTCGGCTCCTGGCCGTGGCGTTGTGGTTGAATCGCGTCTCGACAAAGGTCGTGGCCCGGTTGCAACCGTTCTGGTTCAAGACGGTACCCTGCGTCAAGGCGACATGGTGCTGGTCGGTTCGAACTATGGCCGTGTACGTGCCATGCTCGACGAGAACGGCAAGCCGATCAAGGAAGCCGGTCCTTCCATCCCTGTCGAGATCCTCGGCCTGGACGGTACCCCGGACGCTGGCGACGAGATGAGCGTGGTTGCCGACGAGAAGAAAGCCCGTGAAGTGGCTCTGTTCCGTCAAGGCAAGTTCCGCGAAGTCAAACTGGCCCGTGCTCACGCCGGCAAGCTTGAAAACATCTTCGAGAACATGGGTCAGGAAGAGAAGAAGACGCTCAACATCGTCCTCAAATCCGACGTCCGTGGTTCGCTGGAAGCGTTGAACGGTGCCTTGAACGGCCTGGGTAACGACGAAGTGCAAGTGCGTGTTGTGGGCGGCGGCGTGGGTGGTATCACCGAGTCCGACGCCAACCTGGCACTGGCTTCCAACGCTGTACTGTTCGGCTTCAACGTGCGTGCCGATGCCGGCGCTCGCAAGATCGTCGAGCAGGAAGGTCTGGATATGCGTTACTACAACGTGATCTACGACATCATCGAAGACGTCAAGAAAGCCCTGACCGGTATGCTGGGCAGCGATGTTCGCGAGAACATCCTGGGTACCGCTGAAGTGCGTGACGTGTTCCGTTCGCCGAAGTTTGGCGCGATCGCCGGTTGCATGGTTATCGAAGGTGTTGTTCACCGTAACCGTCCAATCCGTGTACTGCGTGAAGACATCGTTATCTTCGAAGGCGAGCTGGAATCTCTGCGCCGCTTCAAGGATGACGCTTCCGAAGTACGTGCCGGCATGGAATGCGGTATCGGCGTGAAGAGCTACAACGACGTTAAAGTCGGTGACAAGATCGAAGTCTTCGAGAAGGTTCAGGTTGCTCGCAGCCTCTAACTCGCGCACTTCAAGGGCCACGCCAAGCCGCCGCATGCAAATGCGCGGCACCGCGTCAGGACTCTAAACGCAACGCCCGGTCTGGCTTTTGTCAGGCCGGGCGTTTGCCGCTTTCAGACCCCTCGGGTTTCACCGAGGGGCAGTAACAGGTAACAAGACATGGCAAAAGAATACAGCCGTACCCAACGTATCGGCGATCAGATGCAGCGTGAGCTGGCACAGCTGATCCGTCGTGAAGTCAAAGACCCGCGCGTCGGCCTGGTCACCATTACTGCTGTTGAAGTCAGCCGTGACGTCGGTCACGCCAAGATCTTCATCACCGTGATGGGGCAGGACAATGCCGAAGACATCGCACAAAGCATCAAGGTGCTCAACTCCGCCGCCGGTTTCCTGCGTATGCAGTTGGCTCGCGAAATGAAGTTGCGCAGCGTTCCTCAGTTGCACTTCCACTACGACGAAAGCGTCGTGCGTGGCGCGCACCTGTCGGCCCTGATCGAGCGTGCGGTGGCTGAAGACAATCAGCACCCTGTAGCGGCTGAACCCGAAGACGCCAAGGAGTAATCGGTGGCTCAGGTCAAACGTATCCGTCGTAACGTCAGCGGCATTATCCTGCTCGACAAGCCGCTGGGGTTCACCTCCAACGCCGCGTTGCAGAAGGTTCGCTGGTTGCTGAACGCCGAGAAGGCCGGGCACACCGGCAGTCTTGATCCGCTGGCCACCGGCGTGTTGCCGTTGTGCTTCGGTGAGGCGACCAAGTTCTCGCAGTACCTGCTCGACTCCGACAAGGGTTACGAAACCCTGGCGCAATTGGGCAAAACCACCACCACGGCCGATGCCGAGGGGGAAGTTTTGCAGGAGCGCCCGGTGACCGTTGGTCGCGCCGATGTCGAAGCTGTTTTGCCCGGTTTTCGCGGACAAATCAGTCAGATACCGCCGATGTACTCGGCGCTCAAGCGTGACGGGCAGCCGCTGTACAAGCTGGCCCGTGCTGGCGAAGTAGTGGAGCGCGAACCGCGTTCTGTTACTATTGCGCGCTTGGAATTGCTGGCCTTCGAAGGTGATACTGCGCGGCTTGCAGTGGATTGCAGCAAAGGCACCTATATCCGCACCCTGGTGGAGGATATCGGTGAGAAACTCGGTTGTGGCGCTTACGTTGCTGAATTGCGACGTACCCAGGCCGGGCCTTTCACGCTGGCGCAGACGGTCACGCTGGAAGAGTTGGAAGCGGTACATGCCGAAGGCGGCAATGAAGCGGTTGATCGCTTCCTGATGCCATCGGACAGCGGTCTGCTGGATTGGCCGCTGTTGCAGTTCTCGGAGCACAGCTCGTTCTACTGGCTTAACGGCCAGCCGGTACGAGCCCCGGATGCACCGAAGTTCGGCATGGTACGGGTACAGGATCACAATGGTCGCTTCATCGGTATCGGTGAAGTGAGCGAAGACGGGCGCATCGCGCCACGTCGACTGATTCGGTCAGAATGACCGGACGAGGGTGGCTGTCAACAGGCACGGTCACTACTCATTTTTAGATACAGGGATTTGTCCCTGGCCTGTTGAAGCTGTTTCTTTGAAACAGTTTCCTGATAAAAGGATTGCCTCATGGCTCTCGACGTTCAAGAAAAAGCTCAAATCGTAGCTGACTACCAGCAAGCTGTTGGTGACACTGGTTCGCCAGAAGTGCAAGTTGCACTGCTGACCCACAACATCAACAAGCTGCAAGGTCACTTCAAGGCCAACGGTAAAGATCACCACTCCCGTCGTGGTCTGATCCGCATGGTAAACCAGCGTCGTAAGCTGCTGGACTACCTGAAAGGCAAGGATCTGGGTCGTTATCAGGCTCTGATCGGTCGCCTGGGTCTGCGTCGCTAATAAGCGATTGCGCTAGAGGTTGGTTGTCTGTCGTACGTCAGCGGGTTTCCCGCTGGCGCATGGCAGGCTCCCAGCCTCAAGTTTTATCTGGACACACGTTTTACCCTGGACAGGCGTTGGGCCGATTCCCGACATTGCCCAAGAATTTCGCAAGAAGACAAGTTCCCCAAGAGCCACAAAAGAAGGTAGGACACCGTGAACCCGGTAATCAAAAAATTCCAGTTCGGTCAGTCGACCGTTACCCTCGAGACTGGCCGTATCGCCCGTCAGGCCTCCGGCGCAGTATTGGTCACCGTTGACGACGACGTCAGCGTATTGGTGACCGTAGTCGGTGCCAAGCAAGCCGATCCAGGCAAGGGCTTCTTCCCTCTGTCCGTTCACTACCAGGAAAAGACTTACGCTGCCGGTAAGATCCCTGGCGGTTTCTTCAAGCGCGAAGGCCGTCCTTCCGAGAAAGAAACCCTGACTTCCCGACTGATCGACCGTCCGATCCGTCCGCTGTTCCCAGAAGGCTTCATGAACGAAGTGCAGGTTGTCTGCACCGTCGTTTCCACCAGCAAGAAGACCGATCCGGACATCGCAGCGATGATCGGTACCTCGGCTGCGCTGGCCATCTCCGGCATTCCTTTCGATGGCCCGATCGGCGCTGCCCGCGTTGCGTTCCACGAAAGCACCGGTTACCTGCTGAACCCGACTTACGAACAACAGAAAGCTTCGAGCCTGGACATGGTCGTTGCCGGTACTTCGGAAGCCGTGTTGATGGTTGAATCGGAAGCCAAAGAGCTGACCGAAGACCAGATGTTGGGCGCGGTACTGTTTGCTCACGACGAGTTCCAGGTTGTGATCCAAGCCGTTAAAGAACTGGCCGCTGAAGCTGCCAAGCCGACCTGGACCTGGGCTCCGCAGCCAGAAGCCACCGCTCTGCTGGGCGCTATCCGTGCCGAGTTCGGCGACGCGATCTCCCAGGCTTACACCATCACTATCAAGGCCGACCGTTACGCTCGCCTGGGCGAACTGAAAGACCAGGTGGTTGCCAAGCTGTCCGGTGAAGAAGGCCAGCCTTCTTCCAGCGAAGTCAAAGCAGCATTCGGCGAAATCGAATACCGCACCGTTCGCGAGAACATCGTAAACGGCAAGCCACGTATCGACGGTCGCGACACCAAGACCGTACGTCCGTTGAACATCGAAGTCGGTGTTCTGCCTAAGACCCACGGTTCGGCTCTGTTCACCCGTGGCGAGACCCAGGCTCTGGTCGTTGCAACACTGGGCACCGCCCGTGACGCACAACTGCTGGATACCCTGGAAGGCGAGAAAAAAGACCCGTTCATGCTGCACTACAACTTCCCTCCGTTCTCGGTAGGTGAGTGTGGTCGCATGGGTGGCGCTGGTCGTCGCGAAATCGGTCACGGCCGTCTGGCCCGTCGTTCGATTGCAGCCATGCTGCCTGCTGCCGACGTGTTCCCGTACACCATCCGTGTTGTGTCGGAAATCACCGAGTCCAACGGTTCGAGCTCCATGGCTTCGGTCTGCGGCGCTTCCCTGGCCTTGATGGACGCTGGCGTTCCAATGAAGGCACCGGTTGCCGGTATCGCCATGGGTCTGGTTAAAGAAGGCGAGAAGTTCGCCGTCCTGACCGACATCCTGGGTGACGAAGACCACCTCGGCGACATGGACTTCAAAGTAGCGGGTACCGCCAAAGGTGTTACCGCGCTGCAGATGGACATCAAGATCAAAGGCATCACCGAAGAAATCATGGAGATCGCTCTGGGCCAAGCCCTGGAAGCGCGCCTGAACATCCTCGGTCAGATGAACCAGATCATTGGCCAGTCGCGTACCGAACTGTCGGAAAACGCTCCGACCATGATCGCGATGAAAATCGACACCGACAAAATCCGTGATGTCATCGGTAAAGGTGGCGCGACCATCCGTGCGATCTGTGAAGAGACCAAGGCTTCGATCGACATCGAAGACGACGGTTCGATCAAGATCTTCGGCGAAACCAAAGAAGCGGCTGAAGCAGCACGTCAGCGCGTTCTGGGCATCACCGCAGAAGCTGAAATCGGCAAGATCTACGTGGGTAAGGTTGAGCGCATCGTCGACTTCGGCGCATTCGTCAACATCCTGCCTGGCAAGGACGGTCTGGTTCACATCTCCATGTTGAGCGACGCTCGCGTTGAGAAAGTGACCGACATCCTGAAAGAAGGCCAGGAAGTGGAAGTACTGGTACTGGACGTGGACAACCGCGGCCGTATCAAGCTGTCCATCAAAGACGTAGCAGCCGCCAAGGCTTCGGGCGTTTAATCACTCCCCACGCCTGACCGCTTCAACGTTATAAAAAATGCCCCGCAGTGAACACTGCGGGGCATTTTTTTGTCTGCGAAACAGGGTGTGAAGTTGCTGGCCCTCGAACCCGGTGCTAGGTTTAGCCCACTGCCCGTGTAGCTCAGTTGGTAGAGCAGCGCACTCGTAACGCGAAGGTCGCAGGTTCGACTCCTGTCTCGGGCACCATCCCCGCTGTTATTTCACCTTTCTACTCAGGTCATCCACGGTACGTTTGAGCTGATCCAGCTGATTGTCCTGATCGCTGACTTCGCGCTTCAGGCTGGACAGATCACTGGAGCTTGAACTGGAACTCGATCCGGCACTGCGCTTGAGGTCTTCCACCTGGCTGGCGAGCCTTTTCAGCTCGCTGTCTTGTGCACTGACCGTACGCTTGAGGTCGCTCACTTCGCTGGAGCTGGAACTTGAGCCTGAATTCGAACTGCTACTGCGTTTGAGTTCGTCCATTTGACTGGCGAGCTTTTTCAGGGCGTTGTCCTGTTCGCTGACGGTGCGCTTGAGGTTAGCCGTTTCGCTGGCACTCGAGCTTGAACTGGACCCGGCGTTCTTTTTGAGTTCTTCGATGAGTCTGGTTTGCTCCTTGACGGTTTTCTCAAGGTTTTCGATGTCAGTCGTGTTGGTTTTAGCGGTGCTCTGTAATTGCGTCACCATGTCGATACTGATATCGCTCCTCGTCATCACATCTTTGCCGTACAAATTGTGAAAGGTGAGGAATTTGTCGCTGGAGCTGGAACTGTTGGTGCTGAACTCCAAACCGGCGTGAGCGGTACTGGACAGTGCCAGGCTGCCGAGAAGAAGGGCCGCCGTGCTGGTTGCGAGAAGGGCAGATGAACGCTTTGCAAGACTGGACATCACTAGGCTTCCTTGTGAAGTGCCTATATGGCACATCGCTATGACTTTGCCGTTATAGCGTTGTTCCGGCGACGCGAGACAATATTTTCAAAAAGGCCCCTTCCGCGTTTTTTTGTAGATTTGATGTAAAAGTCCATATAAATCGCCAACCAAACGTCCTATATTCGGAGCCTGCACACGCATCACCTTGCAGTTTTCAGATGATCCCCGAATGGTTCTGAAGGCCAGACAAACCGGGCTTCACACGGTTTTTTGCGTCAGAGAGATCCTTGATGATCCAGATCCATCTTCCATTCCTCCGATCAGCGAGAACGACATGACCGTTAAAGAATTGACCCAAGAAGCCAGACACGAAGAAGCGCTCAAAAAGTACTTACTGGATTCGGCCCAGCTCGCCGAAGAGATCAAGGACCTGCCGGCCGACGATCAGAAAGACCAGATTCAATGGGCGTTCGAGGATGAGGCAGAGTCACAGGGCTTGCAGCCGTGGGAATTGACGCTCAAGTACACCTCGACCCCGGAAGAGTTCGAGGCTGCGCGCCTGGCGCTGCACAAGGAGGCAGCCGAGGTGCTGGGCGTTGAGTGGGAAGAGTACTGCGAGATGAATAATCTGGTGGTCTGAGAGCAGCTTCAGGTTTCAAGCGGTAAGCTGCAAGTAAAAGCAAAACCGCTTGAAACTTGGAGCTTGCCGCTCGTAGCTGCTTTTTAGAGGCTGAGGCGCATCGACAGGTCCACAGCCCTCACGTCTTTGGTCATCGCGCCAATCGAAATGTAATCCACCCCGGTTTCCGCGATCGGCAGCAGCGTACTTTCGTTGATCCCGCCGCTGGCCTCCAGTTTTGCCTTGCCCGCGTTCAGGCGCACCGCTTCACGCATGTCATCCAGGCTCAACTCATCGAGCATGATGATGTCGGCACCCGCCGCCAGTGCTTCCTTGAGTTCCTTGAGACTTTCCACTTCGATCTCCACCGGTTTGCCCGGGGCAATCTTGTGCGCGGCATTAATGGCTTCAGGGATGCCACCACTGGCGGCGATGTGGTTTTCCTTGATCAGGAAGGCGTCGTAGAGGCCGATGCGGTGGTTGTGGCAGCCGCCGCACGTCACAGCGTATTTTTGCGCCAGACGCAGCCCCGGCAGGGTTTTTCGGGTGTCGAGTAACTTGACCTGGGTGCTGGCGACGAAGTCCGCCAGATGCTGCGCACGCGTGGCCACGCCCGACAGCAATTGCAGGAAGTTCAGCGCACTGCGTTCGCCCGTGAGCAGCGAGCGCGCCGGACCTTCGAGGTGAAACAGCGCCTGATTGGGTTGAACCCGTTCGCCATCACGCACCTGCCAATGCACCGCGACCCGTGGGTCCAGTTGCCGGAACACTGCATCGACCCACGCCGTGCCGGCAATGACGGCGGCATCACGCGTGATGATGGTGGCTTTTGCCAGGCGTTCAGCCGGGATCAACTGTGCGGTGATATCGCCGCTGCCGATGTCTTCGAGCAACGCACGGCGTACGTTGGCTTCGATTTCGGCGTTCAAGTCGGCGAGACGTAGGTTCGGCATAACGGACTCCACAAACAAAGTGGTCCGATTATAGGGGTATGGCATGAGCCAACCCAAGGAGTCAGAGGCTTTCCGTTTGTGCTGAAGCCTGCATTTGGTCGATTTATCGCCTGAGTCGGCGCCCGACCGCTGCGTCTATTTGAAGGGGATGAAGAGTCTGCTGGCACAGCAGGTGCTTTTTGCAAGATAATCCGCCTTGCTTTTGACGTCATGGCTTTGACGTGTTTTCGGATTGTTTTACATCCGAAACATCACCCTTTCAGGAGGCTTGGATGCACAACGACGGGAACGTAGTGCCTTTGCACAAAGGCGCTACTGATCAGGCGACTCACTCGCCGCTCGCCCGCCTGCCTGTGATTCTGCTTCAGGTTCGCGACAAGGCTGCACTGCAGCTTCGGCAGGGGTTGCAGGATCTGTTCGATAATGCCGACGACACCTTGTTCGAAATGGCCGATCGGGCTCGCAATGACGTCGAGCAGAACCTCTATTTTGAAGCCATGCGCGATTTGCGCCTCAAGCGTAAAAGCATCGAGCGTGGGTTCCTCGAGCACTTCTTCGAGGCGTTTGTCAGCCTCACTCAATACAACACCACTCAGGCTGCCTTGCCCCTTGGCACCTCGACACAACGCCCCGACGACATGGAGCGCAGCGTCGCGGTGGAGGCGATGGTCAATAAAGTGCTGAACCGTGAAGGTGTTGCCCTTGGTCAGCTCAGCGCGCGGCTCGGTGTGTTGCTCGGTAAACCGCTGGACGGTCAGCGCAATCCCATGGGGCCGGCGATGTTGTGCGAGTATTTCTTGCAGGCCGGGCGCAACCTGGGGGTGGAAATCAAGGTCAAGCTGATCATCCTCAAGTTGTTCGAGCGCTATGTGCTCAGTAGCGCCGATCAGCTCTACGCTCAATCCAATCAATTACTGGCCGCCACCGGCGTATTGCCCGAGCTCAAGCCAGCTCCCACGCGGCGTGCGGCAGATCGCACGATGTCCCGGGCGGATGACCAGCCTTCTCAGGCGAACAGCCACTCGGACACGGCACAGATCGACGAGGTTTTTGCTGCCTTGCAGGAACTGTTGCTGCCTGTGCGCGGCAGTGTCGCGCCGACCCTTGAGGCCAGCGCCGAGACACGACCCATTTCCACGCAGGACTTGTTGCGCATGCTCTCGCACCTGCAGCAACACGTGCCGGCCCTGACGGCTCAGGACGATTTCGATCTGCGTAACCAGCTCGAACAACTGCTGACACGGGGCAGCGTCAAAAGCGGCACGTCGCGCGTGGTCGGGGTCTCTGATGAGGACGTGATCAACCTGATCGCCATGCTGTTTGAATGCATGCTCGATGACCGCAACCTGCCGGATTCACTCAAGGCGCTGATCGGTCGCCTGCAGATCCCGATGCTGAAAGTGGCGGTGCTCGACAAGAGTTTCTTCAGCCGAAGCAGCCATCCGGCCCGACGCTTGCTCAACGAAATCGCCGCCGCGGCCATGGGCTGGGGTGAGTGCGATGACCATGAGCGCGACAGCCTGTACCTGCGCATCGAACAGGTGGTGCAGCATCTGTTGAACGACTTTGCTGACGACCCGGCGATTTTTTCCGAGCTGCTGGCGGATTTTCTCGCCTTCACCAGTGATGAGCGCCGTCGCAGTGAATTACTGGAGCAGCGCACCCGTGACGCCGAGGAGGGCCGTGCCAGGACCGAACTGGCTCGCCAGCGTGTCGAGCAGGCGCTGAATCAGGCGTTGTTGGGCAAAGTGCTGCCGCAAGCGGTGGTGGTGTTTGTCCAGGAGGCCTGGAGCCAAGTGCTGCTGCTGACTTGCCTCAAACACAGTGATCAGTCGGCTGAATGGCGTGCGGACGTCCACACCATGGAGCAACTGATCTGGAGTGTGCAGCGTCACGACGAGCCCGAAGCGAGCCAGCGTCTGCTGGCGCTGGTGCCTGGGCTACTGAAGTCATTGCGTGACGGGCTGAGCAGTTCGGCATTCGATCCTTTCGCCACCAGCGAGTTTTTCAGCGAACTGGAAACCTTGCACGTTCAACTGTTCACGTATCCGGGGCAGGCAAACGACGTGTCTTTCGAGGCGCCGGTGATGGTCCGGATGACGCAGGAAATCGTCCTGAAAACCGCAGACGAAGGACCGGTCGAGACGTCATTCGCCCGTTTGCCGGCGGATGACGCCAGCCTGCTGCAAGTGGATCAACTGCATCCCGGCTGCTGGGTGGAGTTTCAGGAGGACGACGAAAACACCCTGCGCTGCAAACTGGCCGCGATCATTGAAGCCACCGGCAACTACATCTTCGTCAATCGCACCGGCCTGAAAGTGTTGGAGCGCAGCCGTGCGGGCCTGGCTCTGGAATTTTGTCGCGGCGCGGTGCGGGCGTTGGACAATACGTTGCTGTTTGACCGGGCGCTGGCCTCGGTGCTGGGTAACCTGCGCCGCCTCAATCGCGGCAAGTGATCGCGTCCCGGTGGGCTATCGCGGCATACTGGGGGCCAACACAGTCGTCGCTGAAGGAACCTGTATGCAGTTGGACCCCGCGAGCGGTTGGTGCCAGGACGTGCGTTTATGCCCCTCACCCAACTTCAATGCGCGCCCCTCGGGCGAAATTTCCCTGCTGGTGATCCACAACATCAGCTTGCCGCCAGCGCAGTTCGCGACCGGCAAAGTGCAGGAATTCTTCCAGAATCGTCTGGATGTCACGGAGCATCCTTATTTTGAAGGTATTGCTGACTTGCGGGTGTCAGCGCACTTTCTGATTGAGCGTGACGGCACTGTCACTCAGTTTGTCTCTTGTCTTGAGCGCGCCTGGCACGCCGGCATCTCGAATTTCGAGGGCCGGGAAACCTGTAACGATTTTTCCGTGGGCATCGAGCTTGAAGGCACGGATGATCTGCCGTTCACCGATGCTCAGTATCACGCGCTGACGGCCTTGACCCGACAGCTGCAAAACGCCTACACCGACATCACTGCACAGCGCATTTGCGGGCACAGCGACATTGCCCCGGGGCGCAAGACCGATCCAGGACCGGCGTTCGACTGGGCACGCTATCGCGCGGCCCTGGCAAAAGAGGAAGGACAATGAGTTTTCTGGTGTTGCTGTTGGCGGTATGGATCGAGAAGTTCTCGGCATTGCGCCATCGGGTACAGCGTGATGGCGGTTGGGTGCGCGAGCTGAACAAGCTTGAGGTCATGCCACGCCTGATCGACCGGCCATGGTTGATTTTGGTCATTATGGTGTTGTTGCCGGTCGCGCTGCTGGGGTTGCTGCTGGTGGTGCTGGAGCCGGTGGCCTACGGTCTGCTGGCATTGCCGGTGCATTTGCTGGTGGTGATTTACAGCCTCGGACGCGGCGATCTGCTGGCCGGGCTGGGGCCGTTTCGCGATGCCTGGCGCCGGGAAGACCTGCAAGCCGCCGCGCATGTGGCCAAGCGAGACCTGGATATTTGCGCCGAAAGCGGCGAACAATTGCTGGAGCGGGTCGAAGCGCACCTCCTCTGGGAGGCTTACCAGAGTTTCTTTGCGGTCATTTTCTGGTACTTCCTGCTGGGTCCGGTGGCCGCCCTGAGCTATCGCTTGCTGGCGCTGGCCGAAGAGCATGGACAGAACCCGGCCGTGGTCGAGCGCGCGGCACAATTGCGTCACGCCTTTGATTGGGTGCCCGTGCGGTTGCTGGCGGCAAGTTTTGCACTGGTCGGCAACTTTGTGGCGGTCGGTCGGGTGATGTTGCATGAGTTGCTGAACTGGAACATCAGTGCCGCTCAACTGATCGAGAAGGTCGGCATGGTGGCCGGTGAAATCCCGGCACCGGTCGTCGGACCGGATGGCATCAACAGCCTGGACCGGATCTGGGAGCTACTGTTGCGCGCGGCAGTGCTTTGGTACGCCGGTTTTGCGCTGTGGACTGTCCTCCCTTAACCCACCGATCCCTGTAGCAGCTGGCGCAGCCTGCGTCCGGCTGCGCAGCAGTCGCCAATCCCAATGGCGCAATGACACCTGTCACGCCTCAGTGTCTTCATGACGACTGTTTCGCAGCCGGACGCAGGCTGCGCCAGCGGCTACGGGTCCGCGCTTCCCCTCGTTAACCTTAAGTTACAAAACCCCCTGCCGATTTAAGATATACAGGGATAGCGCTGAATAGTGGCTATGTGCCGCTGAGCCGCGCCTGCCAAATAAAAATAAGAATGCAATGGGAGACTTCCAGTGAAGAGCTTGCTCTATCCCGCCGTCGCACTGATGAACCGCCTGAGCTTCGGCATGAAGTTCAGCTTGATCAGCGTGCTGTTCCTTGTGCCCATGCTGGTCACCAACTTTTATCTGGTGCGCGACTCCTATCGCGAATTTCAGGGCACGCAAGTCGAGCTGCAAAGCCTCGACCTGCTGGGCAGCGGCATGACGTTGCGGCGTGACCTGGAGACCCTGAACAATCTGGTACAGATCAACGTCACGCTCGGCCAGTCCGGCAAAGCCGGCAACGTCGAGTCGAAGATCGGCACCTTGGAGCAGAGCATTCTGGCGCGCCTGCAAGGGCTGACCGCGATGACCACTGATCCTGAGCAGATCACCATTTTCGACGGTAAACGCGATGAAATGATCGCCGCGTTCAAGGCCCAGCAAACGGAAACCTCCCTGCAAAGTAAAAGCGGAATGATCGGCAAACTGCTGGGCAACGCGCAGATTTTCAGCCAGATCATCGCCACCCAGGCCGGCCTCAGTCGCGACAGCCAAAGCGACATGCGCCAACTGAGCGAACTGATTACCAACGTCACCCCACCGGTGACCCAACTGCTGGGCGAAGGCCGGGCGATGGGTTCCTTTTCCCTCGGCCAAGGCTTTCTCAACTCGGCGTCGAGCACTCGATTCGATGAGCTGTTGGCGCAGATCGAAAAGCTCCAGGGCGAGTACGGCCTGAAGTTGCAGGACGCACTGGGTTCCAGCAAAGCGGCGCGTGAAACCCTGGCCGCTCAAGCTGACAGCAGCAAGGCCTCGCTGAAAAAAGCCAGTGAGCTGTTCGAAGAACAAGTGGTGATGGCCGACACCCTCGATGCACCCTGGCAGGGCTTTTACGATCAGGTCACCGGCCTGATGGACCAGACTTACCAACTCAACGAAGCCACCCTGAAGTTCCTCGGTACTCAGTTGCAGCAGCGACTGGAGCAGAACCGCACCCATATGGTCTTGCAGGCTGTGGCGTTGTCGGTGGTGTTTGTGTTGATTTTCTACCTTTACGGCGGCTTTTATGCGTCGACCCGCACCACCCTCAAGCGTCTTGGCGCCATGATGGACACGGTTGCTGCGGGCGACATGACGGTGACCTTCCGCGCGGAAAGTCGCGATGAGCTCGGCGAGTTGGGCGAGGTGTTCAACGGCACGGTGAAGAAAATTCATGACCTGATCGAACGCGTCGGCAAGACCGTCAATGAGGTCGAGCGCCAGGCCGGGCAGGTGCAAAGCGTTTCTACCCAGAGCAACCAGGCGGTGGCCGGGCAACGTTCGCAGATCGAGCAGGTCGCCACGGCCATGAACCAGATGTCGGCCACATCCCTTGAGGTGGCGCGCAGTGCCGCTGCCGCAGTCAGCAGCGCCCACAGCGTCAACGACGAGACCATCAGCGGTCGCGGTCTGGTGGCGTCCCAACAAGGCAGCATCGCGCAATTGGCCAGTGAGATCGATCAGTCAGTGATCGTGATCAATCAACTGGCCAGCGACAGCCAGTCCATCAGCCGCGTGCTGGAAGTGATCAAGAGCATCGCCGAACAGACCAATCTGCTGGCCCTCAATGCGGCCATTGAAGCCGCTCGGGCCGGTGAGCAGGGGCGCGGGTTTGCGGTGGTGGCCGATGAGGTCCGCACGCTGGCCAAGCGCACTCAGCAATCGACCGAAGAAATCGAGCAGATGATCAGCAAACTTCACAGCGGCGTCGGCGCGGCGGTGAAGGCCATGGGCATCAGCCATCAGGTAGCCGATGGCACGGTCGGTCAGTCGGAAAAGGTCCAGCAGGCACTGGAAAACATCCTCGGCGCCGTCGGCATGATCGTGGACCAGAACCAGCAGATTGCTGCAGCGGTCGAGCAGCAGACCGCCGTCGCCCACGACATCGATCAGAACATCGTCGAGATCAATCGCGCAGGCGAGCGTACCGCCGAAGGGGCGCACCAGACCGAGGATGCCAGCCGCGCGTTGTCGGCCCAGGTGGTGGAACTCAAGCACCTGATCAGCGCCTTCCGGGTGTAAAGCCCCTTGTAGGAGTGAGCCTGCTCGCGATAACGGTCAAACATTCAGCAAATTAGTTGACTGTCACACCGCTATCGCAAGCAGGCTCACTCCTACAGGTTCTGCGAACAATCTGTAATATTTGTTTCCATTGCGGATGAGATTTGTCCTCTTTTCCTCCGTGCTCTGATTTTTCGTCTTCAATGAAGGAAGATCATTCACTCTGGCCAGCCCTGAGGAGGCGCGGTAATGTCTGTTGCAACACTGGGAATTCAGGGGCACTGCGCTCACTGCGGGAGCACCCTGCGGCTGGAAGCCTGGCAACTCAACGCGATTGCGATCAACGAATCATTCGCCTGTACGCACTGCCACAAAGCCTTGCAATTGAGCGACCCGAAACAGATCAAACGCTTCAAATCGCTCGATTCACTGGGCTTGCTGCGGGCGAGCACGCTGGTGATGGTGTGCACCGCGATCCTGGTGGCGTTGGTCATGGAATGGATTGGCATGCTCAGTGTCGTCGAGCAGCTGAATTTTTCGCTGGCCGCCATTTTGTTCTACTTCGTCGTCATACAGTTCGCCCATCACCGGCAACACATCACGCTGATTCTGGAAGCCGCCAAGGCACACGCCGACTGATTACCAGTTGAACAGCTCGCAGGCATTGGCCGTGCTGGCGCTGGCCAATTGCTCAGGGCTGATCGCCATGATTTGCGCCAGCGCCGAGCAGATCGCCGGCAGGTGCGCCGGGCTGTTGCGTTGACCGGGAAACATGGCCGGGGCCATGTCCGGTGAGTCGGTTTCCAGTACCACGGATTCCAGTGGCAATTCGGCAAGCACACGGTGCATGCGCAGCGCCTGCGGCCAGGTCGCCGCGCCGCCCAGACCCAGTTTGAAACCGAGCTTGATGTATTCCCGCGCCTCTTCTTTGCTGCCCGCGAAGGCGTGGATGATTCCGGCGCGTTTCAATCGAAAGCGTTTCAGCGTGGCAATCACCGCCGCATGGCTGCGCCGCACGTGGATCAGCGCCGGCAGATTGAAGTCCGCCGCCAGTTGCAGTTGCGCCGCGAACAGCGCCTGCTGGCGCTCGCGGTCCAGGGTTTCGATGAAGTAATCCAGACCGATCTCGCCCACGGCGCACAACTGCCGATGACCGGCCAGGCGCGACAGCCAGTCACCGAGTGCCTGTAGATCTTC
The DNA here is from genome assembly GCF_054668435.1 of Pseudomonas sp. S2_B07. Classification (NCBI taxonomy): domain Bacteria; kingdom Pseudomonadati; phylum Pseudomonadota; class Gammaproteobacteria; order Pseudomonadales; family Pseudomonadaceae; genus Pseudomonas; species Pseudomonas sp. S2_B07. Next base: position 2,721,504 of record NZ_CP162769.1, on the reverse strand, counting down.
AGGTCGATGGTCCTCCAGATACACCGGGTGCAAACCGAATGCAGCATGCAAGTCGGGATCGCTTTGCACCAGGTCCCAGACTCGCTGCCAATTCGCCTGATACACCCCCAACACCACCATTCTACGCACGCCCAAGGCGCGGCTTTCGGCCAGCAACGCCTGACGATCCGCGTCGAAATCCGGAAAATCCAGATGAGTGTGGGTGTCGATCAGCTCCACGGTTCAGTCCCGGTGAATACGCTGCTTGAAGGTCCGCGCGATGGCCTGCACGCCGGGTTGGTAATCGGACTGCTCGATGGCGGCCAGTGCCAGCGCCAGGGCTTTATCGGCGATCAACTGATGCTGCTGGGCCATGGCGTTGACCGGCAGCGGCAGGAAGTCCAGCAGCTGGGTGTCACCGAATGTCCCCAGGCGCAACGGACGGGTTTTCAGCGGGAAGTCATGCAAGGCATCGAACACCCCCTGAAGCAACACGTAGGAGGTGGTCACCAGGGCGTCTGGCAAATGCCCCAGACGCTGGAGCATTTCTTCCATCAATTGCTTGCCGCACTCGCGGCTGAACGATTCGCCGTGCTCGATCAGCACCTGGCCTTCGAACCCGTGCAGCGCTTCTTTGAAGCCGGCAGCGCGTTCCTGGCTGATGCTCAACTCGGGGCGCGCGCCGATCAAGGCGATCTGCTTGGGCAGCGGGTCCAGTAGACTGCGGGTCAATTGCAGGCTGGCCTCGCGGTCGTCACTGATGACCGAGCAAAAGTGCTCGGGCTCCATGACCCGGTCGATGGCGATGATCGGCATGCCTTTGGCCTGCAACTGGCGATAGCTGTCGTCATCAGTCGGCAGGCAACTGGCGACGATCAGCGCATCGCAGCGCCGGGCGCGGAACAGTTTGAGCAATTGCCGCTCGCTGTCGGGCGCATCGTCGGAGCTGGCGATCAGCAATTGATAGCCGCGCGCCCGGGCGCCTTGTTCCAGCAGTTTGGCGATTCGTGCGTAACTGGGGTTTTCCAGGTCCGGCAGAATAAAACCCAAGGTGCGCGTGTGCCGGCTGCGCAACCCGGCCGCTTGAGGATTGGGTGTAAAACCATGCTGTTCGACGACCGCGCGCACGCGCTCGACGGTGGCACTGCTGATGCGTTGCTGTTCGGCTTTGCCATTAATGACATAACTGGCGGTGGTTACGGACACACCGGCCAACTGTGCGATATCACTGAGTTTCAACGCGGGTTTCCTTGTTTTTCGGCCGACATTTCCGCCAATCCTACCCGAATCCGGCAGGCGACTCGTGTCCACGCACATCCGACAAGTTGGGCTTCAAGGATGAGGCATTATCGAGTAACGTGCCAAGTGTTCTAGATTAAACGTTTCAGCAAGCGTATTTTCAGGGTTGTAAGCACCCTTGGCCGGTTCTGCCGTGAAACCGCCAAAAGTGACGGTTAAGCGCTTAAGCTGATTCATTCAAAACAATACCTGGCGCCCTCAGACGCCAAAAAGGAGAAAGCATGCTCGAGCTCACTCTAGAGCAGATATCCATGGACCAGTCGGCTGTGGATAAATCCGCTGCGTTGCAGCTACTGGCCGAGCATCTGGTTGCCGATGGCCTGGTCGCCGACGGGTACCTGGCCGGGTTGCAGGCGCGTGAGGCTCAGGGCTCGACTTTTCTCGGTCAAGGTATTGCCATCCCTCACGGTACACCGCAAACCCGCGACCTGGTGTTTTCCACTGGCGTGCGGCTGATGCAGTTTCCCGAAGGCGTGGATTGGGGCGACGGCCAGATCGTGTACCTGGCGATCGGCATCGCGGCCAAGTCCGACGAACATTTACGCTTGCTGCAACTGTTGACCCGCGCCCTCGGCGAAACCGACCTGGGCCAGGCCTTGCGTCGCGCAAGCTCCGCCGAGGCCTTGTTGAAACTGCTGCAAGGCGCGCCGCAGGAATTGGCGCTGGATGCGCAGATGATCGGCTTGGGTGTGTCGGCCGATGACTTCGAAGAACTGGTCTGGCGTGGCGCGCGGTTGCTGCGTCAGGCTGATTGTGTGAGCAACGGTTTCTCCGCCGTGTTGCAACAGGTCGAAGCGTTGCCCCTGGGCGATGGCTTGTGGTGGTTACACAGCGAACAAACGGTCAAGCGCCCGGGTCTGGCCTTCGTCACCCCGGACAAACCGATTCGCTACCTTGGCCAGCCGCTCAGCGGTCTGTTCTGCCTGGCCAGCCTCGGTGAAGCCCATCAGGCCTTGCTCGAACGTCTGTGTGCGTTGCTGATTGAAGGCCGTGGCCACGAACTGGGCCGCGCCACCAGCAGCCGCAAAGTGCTCGAAGTCCTTGGCGGTGAATTGCCGGCGGACTGGCCGAGCGCGCGCATCGCACTGGCCAACGCCCACGGCTTGCACGCGCGCCCGGCGAAGATCCTCGCCCAGCTAGCGAAAAGTTTTGAAGGCGAAATTCGCGTGCGCATCGTCGACGGCCAGGACAGCGCGGTGTCAGTGAAGAGCTTGAGCAAACTGCTCAGCCTCGGCGCCCGTCGGGGTCAGGTGCTGGAATTCATTGCCGAGCCGAGCATCGCCGCCGATGCCTTGCCGGCCTTGTTGGGCGCCATCGAAGAAGGCCTCGGCGAAGAAATCGAGCCGTTGCCAGCCGTGAGTCAACAACGCGAAGAAATCGCCGAGATAGCCGAAGTGCTGCTCGCCCCGGCGTCCGGCAGCCTGATTCAAGCCATCGCCGCAGCGCCGGGCATTGCCATCGGCCCGGCGCATGTTCAAGTGTTGCAAACCATCGAATACCCGCTGCGCGGTGAGTCGGCCGCCGTCGAGCGCGAGCGTCTCAAACAGGCGCTGGCGCAGGTGCGTCGCGACATCGAAGGCCTGATCGAGCGCAGCACCTCCAAGGCGATCCGCGAGATTTTCATCACTCATCAGGAAATGCTCGACGACCCGGAACTGACCGATGAAGTCGACACCCGCCTCAAGCAAGGCGAAAGCGCCGAAGCGGCGTGGATGGCGGTGATCGAAGCGGCGGCAAGACAGCAGGAATCGTTGCAGGATGCGTTGCTCGCCGAACGTGCGGCGGACTTGCGCGACATCGGCCGGCGCGTGCTGGCGCAACTGAGCGGCGTCGAAACGCCAAGCGAGCCGGACCAGCCTTACATTCTGGTGATGGACGAAGTCGGTCCGTCCGACGTCGCGCGTCTCGATCCGGCCCGTGTCGCCGGCATTCTCACGGCTCGCGGCGGCGCCACGGCGCACAGCGCCATTGTCGCCCGGGCGCTGGGTATTCCGGCGCTGGTCGGTGCTGGCGCGGCGGTGTTGCTGTTGGCGCCGGGCACGCCGTTGCTGATTGACGGCCAGCGCGGGCGCCTGCATGTGGACGCCGATGCACTGACCTTGCAACGCGCCATCGAGGAACGCGACACCCGTGAACAGCGCCTGAAAGTGGCCGCTGAACAACGTCATCAACCGGCGCTGACCACCGATGGCCACGCGGTCGAAGTGTTCGCCAACATTGGCGAGAGCGCCGGTGTAGTCAGTGCGGTAGAGCAGGGCGCCGAAGGTATTGGCCTGTTGCGCACCGAACTGATTTTCATGGCTCACCCGCAAGCGCCCGACGAGGCCACTCAGGAAGTCGAATACCGTCGCGTCCTCGACGGTCTGGCCGGTCGGCCGCTGGTGGTGCGCACCCTCGACGTCGGTGGCGACAAACCGCTGCCGTATTGGCCGATCGCCAAAGAAGAAAACCCGTTCCTCGGCGTACGCGGTATTCGCCTGACCCTGCAGCGCCCGAAAATCATGGAAGCGCAATTGCGCGCCCTGCTGCGGGCCGCCGACAACCGCCCGCTGCGGATCATGTTTCCAATGGTCGGCAGCGTTGATGAATGGCGTCAGGCGCGGGACATGACCGAGCGCTTGCGCCTGGAAATCCCGGTCGCCGACCTGCAACTGGGGATCATGATCGAAGTGCCGTCGGCGGCATTGCTGGCACCGGTGCTGGCCAAAGAGGTCGACTTCTTCAGCGTCGGCACCAACGACCTGACCCAATACACCCTGGCCATCGACCGTGGCCATCCGACCTTGTCCGCACAGGCCGACGGCTTGCACCCGGCGGTGCTGCAACTGATCGACATCACCGTGCGTGCGGCGCATGCCCATGGCAAATGGGTCGGCGTCTGCGGCGAGTTGGCGGCCGATCCGCTGGCGGTGCCGGTGCTGGTCGGTCTGGGGGTGGACGAACTCAGCGTGTCGGGGCGCAGCATTGCCGAGGTCAAGGCGCGCATTCGCGAACTCAGCCTCGCCCAGACGCACATTCTCGCCCGACAGGCCCTGGCCGTGGGCAGCGCCAATGAAGTGCGCGCATTAGTGGAGGCTCTGTAATGGCCCGGATTTTAACCCTGACCCTCAACCCGGCGCTGGACTTGACCGTTCAGTTGCCGCGCCTTGAACCCGGTCAGGTCAACCGCAGCGACGCCATGCACACCCACGCCGCCGGCAAAGGCATAAACGTGGCGCAAGTGTTGGCGGACCTGGGTCATCAGCTCACCGTCAGCGGTTTCCTTGGGGAAGACAATCTACAGGCGTTCGAAACCCTGTTTGCCAAACGTGGTTTTGTCGACGCGTTCATCCGCGTTCCCGGCGAGATTCGCAGCAACATCAAACTGGCGGAAAGCGACGGGCGCATCACCGACGTCAACGGTCCGGGGCCGCGAGTGAGTGAAGCGGCGCAGCAGGCGTTGCTCGATCGTCTTGAGCAGATCGCACCGGGCCATGATGCTGTGGTCGTCGCCGGAAGCTTGCCGCTGGGCGTCAGTGCGCATTGGTTGCAGGCGTTGATCGTGCGCTTGAAAAAACTCGGGTTGAACGTCGCCCTCGACACCAGCGGTGAAGCGTTGCGTTCTGCACTCAAGGCCGGCCCATGGCTGATCAAACCGAACACTGAAGAGCTGGCCGATGCGCTCGGCTGTGAGGTTGTTTCGGTCGCGGCACAAGCCGAAGCCGCGAGTCGCTTGCACGCTCAAGGCATTGAGCATGTGGTGATATCCCACGGTGCCGATGGCGTGAACTGGTTCAGCGTCGGTTCGGCGCTGCATGCCACGCCGCCCAAGGTCAGCGTCGCCAGCACGGTGGGCGCGGGCGATTCGTTACTGGCCGGCATGCTCCATGGTTTGCTCAGCGCCGACACACCTGAACAGACCCTGCGCACCGCCACGGCGATTGCCGCGATGGCGGTCACCCAGATCGGTTTCGGCATCGGCGATGCCGCGCAATTGGCGCAGCTCGAACAGGGCGTGCGCGTGCGCCCCCTGACAGAACAATAAGAGGGATTGTGATGAAGTTAGCCATTGTTACGGCCTGTCCGAACGGCATGGTCACCAGTGTGCTGTGCGCCCGTTTGCTCGATGCGGCGGCTCAGCGTCAGGGCTGGATGACGTGCGTTGAAGTGGTGGATGCGACGCATCCGGAGCGTCAGCTGTCGGCGGCCACGATCGAGGGTGCGGAGTGGGTGTTGCTGGTGACCAGCGTGCCGGTTGACATGACGCGATTCGTCGGCAAACGCGTGTTCCAGTGCACTCCGGCGCAAGCCCTGCAAGATGTTGAAGCGGTGCTGCGGCGCGGTGCTCAAGAAGCTCAGGTGTACGTTGCCCCTGACGCGGTCGCCGAGTCCGCCGTCCTCACTAAGAACGCGCCTCGACTGGTCGCGATCACCGCGTGCCCGACCGGCGTCGCGCACACGTTCATGGCCGCCGAAGCCCTGCAACAAGCCGCCAAGCGTCTGGGTTACGACCTGCAAGTGGAAACCCAGGGCTCGGTCGGTGCGCGCAATCCGTTGAGCGCGGCGGCGATTGCCGATGCCGACGTGGTGCTGCTGGCCTGTGATATCGAAGTCGCCACCGAGCGTTTCGCTGGCAAGAAAATTTACCGCTGCGGCACCGGCATTGCGCTGAAACAGGCCGAGGCGACGCTGAATAAAGCGCTGGCCGAAGGTCGGCAGGAAAGCGCTGCCAGCGGCGCCAACGGCCCGGTCAAGCAAGAGAAAACCGGCGTCTATAAACACCTGTTGACCGGTGTGTCGTTCATGCTGCCGATGGTGGTGGCGGGCGGCTTGATGATCGCGTTGTCCTTTGTGTTCGGCATCACCGCCTTCAAGGAGCAGGGCACGTTGGCGGCGGCGCTGATGCAGATCGGCGGCGAGACCGCGTTCAAGTTGATGGTGCCGCTGCTGGCGGGTTACATCGCCTACTCGATTGCCGACCGGCCGGGCCTGGCGCCCGGGATGATTGGCGGTCTACTGGCGAGTACCCTCGGAGCCGGTTTTATTGGCGGGATCATTGCCGGTTTCATCGCCGGTTATGCGGCGCAGGCGATCAACCGCTACGCGCGTTTGCCGCAGAGTCTCGAGGCGCTGAAACCGATCCTGATCATCCCGTTACTGGCGAGTCTGTTCACCGGCCTGGTGATGATTTACGTGGTCGGCAAACCGGTGGCCGGGATGCTCGAAGGGCTGACCCACTTCCTCGATAGCATGGGCACCACCAACGCGATTCTGCTCGGTGTGTTGCTGGGCGGCATGATGTGCGTGGACCTTGGCGGACCGATCAACAAGGCGGCTTACGCGTTCTCGGTGGGCCTGTTGGCGTCACAGAGCTATGCACCGATGGCCGCGACCATGGCCGCCGGCATGGTGCCGCCGATTGGCCTGGGCATCGCCACGTTCATCGCACGGCGCAAGTTTGCCCAGACCGAGCGCGAAGCCGGTAAAGCGGCGTTGGTGCTGGGGTTGTGCTTCATCTCTGAAGGCGCGATTCCGTTTGCGGCGAAAGACCCGCTGCGGGTCATCCCGGCGAGCATTGCCGGTGGTGCACTGACCGGGGCGTTGTCGATGTATTTCGGCTGCAAGCTGATGGCGCCGCACGGTGGTTTGTTTGTGCTGGCGATCCCCAATGCGATCAATCATGCGCTGTTGTACCTGCTGGCGATTGTCGCCGGGAGCCTGCTGACGGCGGTGGCGTATGCGCTGCTCAAACGGCCTGAAACGGTGGAGCAGGCACTGGAACCCGCCAACGCCTGATACCAATCCCTGTGGGAGCGGGCAAGCCCGCTCCCACAGGGATTGCCTTTCACACCAGCGTCATGGGTATGTGCTTTAGTTTTCCTTTTCAGGGAGAACACCATGAGCGAATTCGACCTCGGTCGCCGTCGGGTCATGCAAGCGGTGGGCGCCGGGCTGTTGTTGCCAGGGCTGGCGCCGGCTGTGATCGCTTCGGTCAAGGATCGTCCACAACTCACTGACGGCGTGCAGTCCGGCGACCTGCTGGGCGACCGGGCGATGGTCTGGAGCCGCAGCGACCGCCCCGCGCGAATGGTCGTGGAATGGGACACCCGCAGCCTGTTCAGCAACCCGCGCCGGTTTGTCTCACCACTGGCGGATGGGCGCAGCGATTTCACTGCGCGGGTCGAACTCACCGGCCTGCCTGCCGATCAGGCGATTTTCTATCGCGTGACCTTCGAAGATGCCCAAAGCGGTGTCGCCAGCGAACCCTGGTTTGGCCATTTGCGCAGCGTGCCGCAAACCCGCCGCGACATTCGTTTTGTCTGGAGTGGCGACACCGTCGGCCAGGGCTTCGGCATCAACCCGGACATCGGCGGCATGCGCATCTACGAAGCCATGCGATTGCGCCTGCCGGACTTCTTTATCCACAGCGGCGACACCATCTACGCCGACGGCCCGGTGCCCGCGCAACTGCCCACTGAAAGTGGTCGGGTGTGGCGCAACATCACTACCGAAGCCAAGAGCAAGGTCGCGCAAAACCTCGACGATTTTCGTGGTAACTACCGCTACAACCTGATGGACGAAAATATCCGTCGCTTCAACGCCGAGGTTCCGCAGATCTGGCAATGGGACGACCATGAGGTGGTGAACAACTGGTCGCCGGGCAAGCAACTCGACGCGCGCTATCAGGAGAAAGATATCCACAACCTGGTCGGCCGCGCACGACAGGCCTGGCTCGAATACGCTCCGATGCGTTTACAGAGCGCCGATAACGGCGGGCGGATTTATCGCAAGCTCAGCTATGGGCCCCTGCTCGATGTGTTTGTGCTCGACATGCGCAGTTACCGCGGCGCCAACGACGACAACCTCGGCGCGGCAAAACCCTTTCTCGGGCGCGAGCAACTGGACTGGCTCAAGCAGGCATTGAAAGGCTCGCAAGCCCAATGGAAAGTCATCGCTGCCGACATGCCGATTGGTTTGGGCGTGCCCGACGGTGAAGTCAGCCCGGGTGTGGCGCGCTGGGAAGCGGTCGCCAATGGCGACCCGGGACCGGCCCAGGGGCGTGAACTGGAAATCGCTGAGTTGCTGGGTTTCCTGCGGGCGCAGCAGGTACGTAACTTCGTGTTTTTGACGGCGGACGTGCATTACTGCGCAGCGCATCACTACCACCCGGATCGTGCCGCGTTTCAGGACTTTGAACCGTTCTGGGAGTTTGTCGCCGGGCCGCTGAACGCCGGGAGTTTTGGGCCGAATCCGCTGGATAAGACGTTCGGCCCGGAGGTGGTATTCGAGAAGGCGCCGCCGGCGCAGAACACTTCACCGTTTGCCGGGTTTCAGTTTTTTGGCGAGGTGAATATTGACGGGCAGACGGGGGAGATGAGCGTGGTGTTGCGGGATCTGGATGGGGTCAGTGTGTTTGAACAGAAGGTGCAACCGGTCTAATGGTTGCACGCCTGCCCCCCTGTAGGAGTGAGCCTGCTCGCGATTGCGGTACAACAGCCAACAGATATGTTGAATGTTAAACCGTCATCGCCGGCAGGCTCACTCTTACAGGAGATTAGTGGTGTCAGTAGACGTCGCGACGGTAGCGGCCTTGTTCGATCAGGCGATCGACTTCAGCAATCCCGAGCACTTCATTGAGCACGTGATCCACACCCGACGCCATCCCTTGCAAGCTGCCGCAGATGTAGATGACGGCACCATCAGCCAACCATTGCTTCAACTCATCCGCCGACTCGCGCAGGCGATCCTGAACATAAATCTTCTCGGCCTGATCTCGCGAGAACGCCAGGTCCAGTCGCTCCAGGTCGCCTGAAGTCAACCACTCCTCCAACTCATCGCGGCACAGGTAATCGTGTTCCCGATTGCGCTCGCCAAACAGCAGCCAGTGCCGTTGTTGCCCGTCGGCAATGCGCGCCTTGAGCAAACTTCGCAGCCCGGCCAGACCGGTGCCGTTGCCCAGCAGGATCATCGGCACCGGCTCGGCCGGCAGATGGAACCCGCTGTTGCGCCGCACTCGCAGGCTGAGGGTGCCCCCCACGGGAGCGTGTTCGGTCAGCCAGCCGGAGCCGATGCCCAGGCTGCCATCGGCGTGCATTTCCTGGCGCACGATCAGTTCCAGAAGGCCGTCAGCCGCAATCGAAGCAATGGAGTATTCGCGCATGGCCAACGGCACCAGCGCATCGACCAGTGCCTGAGCGTGCAGGCCGACCAGATGGGCTCGGTTCTCCGGCAGCTGACGCGTGGCGAGGGCTTGCTCCAGCGGTTGTGACAAGCCATCCAATGCAACCGCAGCGCGCCCGTCGATGCCCAGGCCATCAAGGAAGTGCTCAATGGCCCACGGGCAGTTACGAGGCAACACTTCCACCAGATCACCCGCCAGCCAACTGCTGGTGGATGGGGCGGCGAGGCCCAGCAAGTACACCGGCGAGCCAATGCTGTCGGGGTTCATCAATTCGCGGCGGGTCAGCGTCCAATTGTCGTAGCTCAGTGCCTGCCAGGTGTCGACCGGTGCTTGCCCGGTCAACAGGCCCAGTTGTTGTTGCCAGTGGCGCAAGGCGTACGGATCGCCGCTGTCGACTTCCACCGGGGAGAACAAGGTTTTTCCGCCGTGCTCGCCCAGCCAGGTGTGCAAGCGTCGGGCGAAACCGCAGAAGTGTTGATACTGGCGATCACCCAGGCCGAGCACCGCGTAGTTCAAACGCTCAAGGTTTGATGCCCGCCCCAGCACCTTGCGTTCGAACCCGCGCGCACTGTCCGGTGCTTCACCGTCGCCGAAGGTACTGACCACGAACAGCGCGTTAGTGGCATTCAACAGATCCTGTTCACTGACACTCGCCAGCGGCTGCACGTTTACCGGCACGCCGGCGGCCTGCAATTGGCCGGCGGTCTGCCACGCCAATTGCTCTGCAAATCCACTCTGGCTGGCGAACCCGATCAGCCATGCCGGTGCATCGCTACCCGGTTGTTCGAGACCTTTGCGCGCGTCCTTGATCTGCTTTTTCTTGCGGCGACGATCGAGGTACAGCATCCAGCCGGTGACGAAAAACAACGGCATGGTCAGTGCGGTAATCGTCAGGATGATGCGCCCGACAATGCCGAAGTAGCTGCCGACATGCAGTGCATAAATGCTGGTCAGCAATTGCGCCTTGAGGCTCTTGTCGCTGTAGCGATCATGCTGCTTGACGATGCCGGTCGCCGGATCGAGGGTGATCTGGTTCAGGGCGCGGTCGTGGGGCGAGGTTTTCAGCAGGTAGAACACCGTCGCCGGCTGGCCGGCCACGGGCGGCATACGGATGTTGTAGGCGCTGAGTGCCGGGCCCGCGGCGCTGTAGATGCTGCTCCAGATGGCCGCGTAGTCGGCGGTGGGCGCCGGACCGCTTGGCACCGGGCCACGACCACCGCGCACGCGCTCGTTTTGCGGGGCGTCGGAGAGCAATCGGGTCAGGCCTTTGTTGTACCACTCATACGACCAGGACAACCCGGTCAGCGCCGCCAAGAGGTAAAACACCAGGCACCAGGTGCCGGCTACCGAGTGCAAATCCCAGTTGAAGCTGCGGCCTTTTTTCTTCCAGTCCAGGGTCAGCCAGGCCCGCCATTTGTTCCACTGGCGCGGCCAGCGCAGGTACAGGCCGGACAGGCAGAAGAACACCAGGATCAGCGTGCACGCGCCAGTGATGTTGCGACCGGTGTCGCCGATGGCCAGGAAGCGGTGCAATTGCAGCACGAAGCCGAAGAAGTCCTGGCCGGTGGCATCGCCCATGAGCTCGGCGGTATACGGGTCGACGTAGCGCATTTCGCCGCGGCGCTGGCCCGGTGGCGGGGTGAAAAACACCTTGGCCGCATGGCCGCTGTCGGTCTCGACGGAAAGCATCGAGACTTTTTTGCCGGACGCGGCTTCGATGCGCTCGACCAGTTCGACGGGCGGCAGGACGCCGGCGACCTGCTTCTCGACCTGCAACACGGAGGGGTTGAGCACGTTCAGGATTTCATCCTGAAACGACACCGTCGCCCCGGTGATGCCCATCAGGGCCAGGACCAGCCCGGCGCTGATGCCGAAAAACCAGTGCAACTGGAACAGGGTTTTCTTCAACACGTCACTCGCCTTGTTCGTTCAAAAAATTATCATCACGGCGCGCATTATGCCGTGGGTTGTCGAGAAACATTCTTTTTTACGCACAAAAGCCCCGTTCATGGAGATGAACGGGGCCTCACCCTGATTTCAGTCTTCACCCCCATTCCTGTAGGCGCGAGCAGGCTCACTCCTACAGGTGTTGTAGTGACTGCAATCAGAAGTGGAAGTTGGTGCTCAGCAATGCCGTACGGCCCGCCGCCTGGTTGGCGAAGTGGGTCGAGAAGGCCTTGTCGTAGTACGTTTCGTCGGTCAGGTTCTGTACGTTCAGTTGCAGATCGACGTTTTTGCTCAGCTTGTAGGCCGCCATCGCGTCGTAACGAACGTAGGAATCAACCATGGTGGTGTTGGCCACGCTGCCGAAGACATCGTCGACATAGAACGCACCGCCACCGATGGTCAGCTTCGGTGTGACCTGATAGGTCGTCCACAGGCTGGCGCTGTTTTTCGGTGTGTTAGGCAGTTCGTTGCCATCGTTGGCGGCGCCCAGCGGGCCGCCGTCGACTTGCTCGCTGTCCATGTAGGCGTAACCGGCGAACACTTGCCATTTGTCGGTGAGCTTGCCGGTGGCCGACAGTTCGACACCTTGCACGCGGGTTTTGCCGGCGTTTTCATAGCTTGTGGTGTCGACCTGAACGCGGGCGTTGTCTTTCTCGGTGCGGAAGATGTCGGCGGTCAGGGACAGGCGATCATTCATCAAGTCCCACTTGGTACCGATTTCGTAGTTCTTGGTGGTTTCCGGTTCCAGGTCGCTTTTCAGCAGGTTGCCGTTGCGATCCGGCGTGCCGCCCAGCGGGTTGCCTTCCGAACCTTCGCCCAGGGTGTTGCCCGGTGGCGTGGCCGACGTCGCGAAGGACGCATAGATGCTGCCATTTTCCGCCGGTTTGTACACCACACCGAACTGACCGGTGACGAACTCGCTGGTGTCATCGCCCTTGGACGTGGTCACGCTGGAACTGTTGAAGGTTTTGTAATCGGTGTCGAAATGGTCGTAGCGCAGCCCCATGTTCACCAGCCACTGCTGGGACAATTCCAGGGTGTCGAACACATACAGCGCATAGGTGTTGGCCTTGGTGTCGGTGCCGGCGTAGTTACGCGAGATCGCACCGTTCCAAGGATCTTTCGGGTTCGGGTTGGACAACGAGGTGCAGTTGTAACCACTTGGCGCGCCGATCAATGCCGGGGAGCAGTTGGTGGTGGCTGCGGCTGTTCGCGGGGTGGTGTCGGTGTTGACGTTGTACGAGGACTTCTGGTTTTCCTCGTGGGTGAACTCGATACCGGTGGCGAAGCTGTTCTTGAACCCGGCGATGTACAGGTCACCAAACAGATCGGTCTGGTTGGTCGTGGTCTCGGTGTTGCTGACACGGGTGTTGGCCCGACGCCAGACGCTGCCATTGTTGACGTTGCCCTTGCTGTCGTCCGGCTGGGTGAGGATGTAATCCTGCATGCTGGTGCCGTGACGCAGGGTGTTCTTGACGGTCAGCGCGTCGTTCAGGTCGTGTTCGATGGCGAAGGTCGCGGTGTCGGTGCGGCCCTTGCGGAAGTCACGGTCGTTCAGGCCGTAGAAGTTTGAGCTGTCGCCGCCATCGTTCGGTTTGTCCGGATTGGACTTGGTGCGCGCAGCCGAACCGGCCACCGGGATGGTGTACGGAATGCCCGAGTCCGGGGTGTCGTTACTTTCCAGATGGTAATAGTCGAGGTTCACGCGGGTGTCGGTGCCCAGGCCGAAGGCCAGCGACGGCGCGATGCCCCAGCGGTCGTAGTCGACGCTGTCACGGCCAGCGACGTTGCTCTCGTGGCTCATCAGGTTCAGACGGCCGGCGGCGGTGTCGGTGAACTGGTAGTTGCTGTCCAGGGTGAAACGCTGGGTCTGGTCCGAACCCCAGGTAAAACCCGCGTCATTCGAGTCGCCCAAGTGGGCTTTTTTGCTCACCAGGTTGATGCTGCCGCCGGCAGCGCCACGGCCGCCAATGGCCGAGTTCGGGCCTTTGCTGACTTCAATCGATTCGACGGCGAAGATCTCGCGGCTCTGCGAACCGGTGTCACGCACGCCGTCCAGGTAAGTGTCGCCCTGGGCGTCGAAGCCACGAATGAACGGACGGTCGCCCTGCGGGTTGCCGCCTTCACCGGCACCGAAGGTGATGCCCGGCACGGTGCGCAGCGCGTCCTGCATGTTGAGGGCGCCGGTGTCCTTGAGGACTTGTTGCGGAATGACAGTGATCGAGCGCGGGGTGTCTACCAGCGGCGCGGTGTACTTGGGCGAGGAGGCTTTTTCGACGTTGTAGGAAGTCTCGTCCTGGGCCTCGCCAGTGATGGCGGTCGCGCCCAGCGAAATCACATTACCCGGTGCTTTTTCGTCGGCTTTTTCCGCCGCGAAAACCATATGGCCCGCGGAGCCGGCAGTAATCGCCATGCCAATGGCCGATGCGAGCAAACGTGGTGAACTGACCGGTACGTGTGGTTGTTGACGTGACATTTGAATTCCCCTCCCCAAGAATTTGAGGACGCGGAATATAGGGTAGACGCGTATTTGTATCAATTGCGAAATGTTATTATTCGCGAAGAATTTACATTCTTTACAATTTAACCTTACGGTTTTTGCTGTTTCGTCCGTCGTTAAGGTTTTACATTAGCAATAAGAATCAATACCATTAGCGCCCCTTTGGTCCCAGGTGCCTTTGCCATGCTGCTGCACATTCCCGGCTTGTTCGCGAAAGAAGAAGTGCAGCGCATCCGCGAGGCTCTGGCCCAGGCCGATTGGGCGGACGGCAAGATCACCGCCGGCTATCAGTCGGCCAAGGCCAAGCACAATTTGCAGCTGCCTGAAGGCCATCCGCTGGCCATGGAAGTCGGCGCGGCGATGTTGGAACGGCTGTGGAAAAATCCGCTGTTTATGTCAGCGGCGTTACCGCACAAGGTTTTTCCTCCGTTACTGAACTGTTACACGGCCGGCGGCAGTTTCGATTTCCATATCGATAACGCGGTGCGCCAGCCCAAAAACAGCATCGAGCGCGTGCGCACTGATCTGTCGGCAACGCTGTTTTTCAGCGAGCCTGAGGACTACGACGGCGGTGAGCTGGAAATCCAGGACACCTTCGGCACACAACGGGTGAAGCTGCCCGCCGGCGATATGGTTTTGTATCCTGGTACCAGTCTGCACAAGGTCAACGCGGTCACCCGTGGCACGCGTTACGCCTCTTTTTTCTGGACGCAAAGCCTGGTGCGCGAAGACAGTCAGCGCGCCTTGCTGTTCGAGATGGACGGCGCGATCCAGCAGCTGACCCAGGACATGCCCGATCACCCCTCGCTTATCCGCCTCACCGGCACGTATCACAACCTGTTGCGTCGTTGGGTCGAGGTATGACTTATCAACTGCGCAGGGAGGAAGTTCTCAACGGTGATTCGCTCAAGGCCATGCTGGCGCAAAGTCCGGCGCGCGCGGCCCAGGCAATTTTGATCGCGGCTCGCGAAGGCGTACTCGATGCTCAGGCGCTGCTCGGGCAAATCCTGCTGGACGGCAACGGCATCGCGCAGGATCAGCCGTTGGCATTGCGCTGGTTCGAGATCGCCGCCCGTGGCGGGCACCTGATGGCGCGCAACATGCTTGGCCGTTGTCACGAACACGGCTGGGGGCGCGCGGCGGATGCCTCGGTTGCCGCGCGGCATTACCGAATCGCTGCCGAAGCCGGGCTGGATTGGGCGATGTACAACTACGCCAATCTGCTGGCGACTGGGCGCGGCGTCGCCGAAGATCAGGCGCAAGCATTGGCGTTGTATCGCCGAGCCGCCGAGTTGGGCCACGCCAAATCCATGAACCTGTTGGGGCGCTATCTGGAAGACGGCGAGGCATGCATCGCCGATACACTCGCGGCGCGAATCTGGTATCGACGATCTGCCGAAGGCGGAGATTTTCGGGGGCAGTTCAGTTATGCGGCCCTGCTGGCCGATGACGGGCATGTTGACGAATCGTTGTCCTGGCTACGTCGGGCATTGGCCGCCGGTAACCAGAACTTTTTGCGGGTGAGTGGGGAGGCGCTGAGCAACGCCCTACACCCCAGGATTCGAGCGATGGCTCAGGAATATCACCAACGAGCGTCCCAACTCGCTCAGCCAATGGGTTAACCGCGCAGCCACTGGCCTTTAAGGTTTTCCAGGTAGCGCTTGAAAGGCTTGGCTTGCGCTATCAGCTTCCGGCCCTTTTTGACGACATCGCTCTGGGCATCCTCGGTGATAGCCTCAAGAAACAGCCTCAACGCTTCGACAATATTGCTCGTTTCATCCGCATATGTATTGCGGGGTTCGATCACCTTTGTCGTATCGGTCAGCTGTTTGACTTTCTTGTCGTTGTCGCTCATTTGGGTGACTAGCGAGTCCAGGCGACCTTGCCGATCTTTTAGACGAACACGAAGCGTGGTTCGAGCTTTAATCAAACCCTGGTATTTGATCAGTTCGTTTGCCTCATCAAGAAACTTGTTCGCCACCACCAGACCGGCCTTCAATGCAGCGGCTTGAGGTGTTTCAGGTCGATTACCGATCATCCCGGTCAATTGCTCAAAAAGAGGTTTCAGGCGGTCAATGAAGCTGAGGCTTTCAAACAGGCGGATTGCTTCATTCAAGACCCTTTCATCTTCGAGAAGCGAATCCACAGGGGGGGTTTCTTTTTCCAGTTCTGCAGCCAGCACTTCGCGAGCTTCCACCAGTTCGGCAATCCTGAACCGGTTATTACTGATGGAGGAGTACCTGACACTGTAGATGGCGTGGCTAAGTTCTGCTTGAACCTCATCCAGCTTGTCAGTGCACAGGGAGATTAACTTCCTGGCTATTTCGGTATAGGACTCAATGGCGATTCTGGTGGGCGGGTTTTTTTCGCCTGCTGACAGTATGTCCAGCGCTTCCAGCGTCTCATTGAGTGCCGTGGTTTCAAGGCTGATAATCGCAGAAGTTAATGTTTTGGAAGCGGCCAGGTCTGTAGCAGTGATTTCGGCATTCAGCTGTATCAGTTCATTTCGCAGTGATTCAATATACAAGTCAGCAGAGCCGATAATGGCTTGGTAACGAATGGTTTCTCGGCTGTCGCGAATAAGCGACATAGCTGGCGCGATATACGATGGCGTTGTCATAAATATCCTTATTTATAATGGTTTAGGTCGGCTTTAGTGTCAGTCGAATGCTTGGGTGAGTGTTTTGGCGTTGGATTCGATTTTTTTCCAGTTGTTGAGTACGGTGTCCAGGCTCGAAACAAAAGTTCTGAGCGTGAGGAATTCATGAATGCCATCAATTTTGTTTTTTGAAGAGTCGATGAATTCCGAAATTGTGATCCACAGGGTTTCCAGTAGGGCGGTACTCTCCGTAGCTCCGATGATGTAAGAGTCGACGCTTTGCAAACGGTTGTGAAGGATCAATAAGGTGCCCGTCAGAACGTTTTTCTTGCGGACTTGCTCGGTGAGTTCATCCCGACGTCGGATCAATGGCGCTACACGGGCGTCCCGCATCATTGCTTTGACTTTTAGATACTGGGAGCCAAGCGGATCGGTAAAAGCCATAAAGTACTCGAAGAAGTTGGGCTCATTTTCCCTGGTTTTTTCATCGACCAGACGCTGAGCCTCATCAATCTCAGCATTGAGTCGAGTGATCTCGGCATTCAATTCGTGGTTGCCGGCCTGCTTCAGCTTTTCTCCAATCAACACCGCAACCACATCCGTCAGCTCGGTTTTGAAATGTTTCAGGCGGAGCTGGATGTCAGTGCTACTGGTTTTTTTTTGTTCGATGGAACTGGCAATGAAATGGAGAGATTCTTTGATGGACGGAAATCTGTTTGTCTCATCTCGTCCAATTTTAAGCTCGGGAAGTTTGGCAATTTCCTCATCGGTCATACTTTCGATTGTGCCAATGTAATTTATGTAGCCGGGCATTGTTTTAATGGTCGTGATAATGTCCTCTCCGAAATGCCGCAGGTCTTCGGAGAATGCCTGGAGGCTCCCGCCGACTCGTTTCATCGACAGTTCGATGTCGTTCCAGCGATTGGCATTGGTGA
The DNA here is from genome assembly GCF_054668435.1 of Pseudomonas sp. S2_B07. NCBI lineage: Bacteria > Pseudomonadati > Pseudomonadota > Gammaproteobacteria > Pseudomonadales > Pseudomonadaceae > Pseudomonas > Pseudomonas sp. S2_B07. The sequence continues at coordinate 2,704,084 of NZ_CP162769.1, read as the reverse complement.
CGATTTTTGCATAGGTATTTGCAATATCATAAGGCTCCAGTCCTGCGATGCCGGTGTTTTCGCTTTTCAACAGCTTTTTAATATCGTCGATGTTGACCGGAAGTTTCTTCGCTTCGGAAATGTATTTTTTAATTCGTGTGATATCCCCTTTGGTCACAATCGGCGGAGATGCATTAAAGGCGTCACTTTTGTTGTTGGGTGCGGTATCGAATAGTATTGGTTGATTAAGCTGCATGTTTGAAATCCTTTTCAAATGGGTGAGCGTGCAGCATAACTTCAATTAAATGGTCTGTGATTATTTGGTCTGTAACTATTTATGGTGTTGGAAATGGTATGTTTTAGTTTGCGCAGAAATAAAAAAACCCGTGAAGAGTCACGGGTTTTTTTGTGGGTCTTTACTAATTAGACGTAAAACGACTTCAGCGGCGGAAAGCCATTGAATTCAACGGCGCTGTAACTGGTGGTGTACGCACCGGTCGACAACCAGTACAAACGATCACCGATGGCCAGGTTCAGCGGCAAACCGTACTTGTAGTTTTCGTACATGATGTCGGCGCTGTCGCAGGTCGGGCCGGCGATGACCACTTCTTCCATCTCGCCTTTCTTCTCGGTCCAGATCGGGAACTTGATGGCTTCGTCCATGGTTTCGATCAGGCCGGAGAACTTGCCCACATCCGTGTACACCCAGCGTTCTACCGCCGTGCGGGATTTACGCGCGACCAGTACCACTTCGCTGACCAGGATGCCGGCGTTGGCGATCAGCGAACGGCCCGGCTCGAGGATAATTTCCGGCAGGTCATCTCCGAAGTCTTCCTTGAGGAAACGGATGATTTCTTCAGCGTAGGTTTCCAGGCTGTTGGTGCGGGTGATGTAGTTGGCCGGGAAGCCACCGCCCATGTTGATCAGCTTGAGGTGAATGCCGTCTTCTTCCTTCAGGCGTTCGAAGATCACTTTGACCTTGGCGATCGCCGCGTCCCAGACGCTGATGTCGCGCTGTTGCGAGCCGACGTGGAACGAGATGCCGTACGGCACCAGGCCCAGGTCACGGGCGAGGATCAGCAGGTCCATGGCCATGTCGGTCTGGCAGCCGAATTTGCGCGACAAAGGCCAGTCAGCCGTGGTCGAGCCCTCGGTGAGGATGCGCACGTAGACTTTCGAACCCGGTGCAGCCTTGGCGATGTTGCGCAGGTCGGCTTCGGAGTCGGTGGCATACAGACGCACGCCCTTCTCGTAGAAGTAGCGAATGTCCTTGGATTTCTTGATGGTGTTGCCGTAGCTGATGCGATCCGGGCCAACGCCCTGGTTCATCACTTTGTCGAGCTCGTAGATCGACGCGATGTCGAAGTTCGAACCTTTTTCTTTGAGCAGGTCGATGATTTCGACGGCCGGGTTGGCCTTGACGGCGTAGTAGACCTTGGCGAATTCGAAACCGGCGCGCAGGTCGTCATAGGCCTGGCTGATCATCGCGGTGTCGATCACCACGAACGGGGTTTCTTGTTTGTCGGCGAAGGCCTTCATTTTGTTGAAGGTATCGCGCGCGAAATAGTCTTCGACGTTGATCGACATGCTGGGAACTCCTACTGGCAAACTAGATTAATCAATGGGTGCGAGGGTGTGTCATCAATGAGTTCGCGAGTGCGTTGTCGCCTGAGCGCGTGCCAGGCAAGGCGCAGGCCGCCGCTAATGGTCATTCCCTTCGCAAGGCCTGCAACGCAGCATGGCGCGCGCTCAGGCACAACCCGAAGGGCCGGGCCTGCTTTTGCGCAGGGCTGCGTTACTCGTCCCTTATTTGGAACAACCAAACTTCGGTCCTCGCGCCTTGCCCTGCGCAAAAGCAGACTCCGGCGCACTCGTGAACTCATTGATGACACACCCTCCTGAACGTCCTCCGTATCCCCACTTTGGTTCGCCTACTTCCCAAGGCATGTCGCCGAAAGCAAAAAGGCCATGGGAAGCGCTGCTTTCCCTTGGCCTTGCTGTCTCGTCGTCAGTACTTGAGCCGGATGGATCGTTTCCAGCATGGACGTTCGGCGCGAACTTTAGGGCGTGAGGGGCTTGAGATCAACAAAAAATGTCGCGTTTTTGCACACATCCGTCGTGCGGTCCTGGATAGCTACTGATGTAACCGACCTGCATGACAGTGTGATGTTCCCGCTGGAGGGAGATTTGAGGTGCTTCAGGCGGGATTTGTGGTGCCCCCAATCGCGGACAAGCCCGCTCCCACAGTGATTTCTGTCGTACACAAATCTTGTGTACGCCAAGAACCCCGTGGGAGCGGGCTTGCCCGCGAGGCGTCAGATCAGGCGACAGCAGTCTCGGCCGGCGAAACAATGCTGGTCTTGCCCCCACGGGACTTGCCTGAGCTCAAGTACTCGGCAATCGATTCCTGAGTCACTTCACCCAGGAACACCCGCTCCGCATCCATCACTGGCAACCACGAGCGGTTGAACTCGTACATGCGCGACAGCAGGATGCGCAAATGCTCGTCAAACGCCGCCGTGGCGTTGAACTCACGCAAGTACTGCGCGCAAGTCCCGGTTTGACGGTGCAGATCGCGACGACGCACGTAGCCCAGAGCCTTGTTATCGGCGCAGGTGACCACGACATAGCGACGGTCGAGTTCATCCATCAACTCCAGCGCTTCAGCCACCGGTGTTTCCGGGCTCACCGACGGCGCGTTGTCCGCCGCGTCCTCGGCTTTCACCAGCAACAGACGCTTGAGCGTGCTGTCCTGGCCGACGAAGTTGCTGACGAAATCATCCGCCGGGTGCGCCAGCAGCGTGTCCGGGTGATCGATCTGCAGGAGTTTGCCGGCGCGGAAAATTGCAATCTTGTCGCCCAGCTTGATGGCTTCGTCGATGTCGTGGCTGACCATGATCACGGTCTTGTTCAGCGCGCGCTGCATCTCGAAGAACTCGTTCTGGATCATCTCGCGGTTGATCGGGTCGACCGCGCCGAAGGGTTCGTCCATCAGCAACAATGGCGCATCCGCCGCCAGTGCCCGAATCACACCGATCCGCTGCTGCTGACCGCCGGACAACTCGCGCGGATAGCGATTCAGGTATTGCTTGGGTTCCAGCTTGATCATGCTCATCAACTCGCGGGCACGGTCGTGGCATTTCTGTTTGTCCCAGCCCAGCAGGCGCGGAACGATGGTGATGTTTTCCTCGATGGTCATGTTCGGGAACAAACCAATCTGCTGGATCACATAACCGATGTTGCGGCGCAGGGTCACTGCGTCGAGGTCGGTGGTGTCTTCGCCGTTGATCAGGATCTTGCCCGAGGTCGGCTTGATCAAGCGGTTGATCATCTTCAGCGTGGTGCTTTTGCCGCAGCCCGATGGTCCGAGGAACACACAGATCTCGCCTTCATTGACGGTCAGGCTTACCGAGTCCACGGCTTTCACATCTTTGCCGTTGCTTTGGAAGGTCTTGCTGAGGTTTTGAAGTTCGATCATTTGAGCAGTCCTTTTGGAGTCAGCGTGCGTTGCAGCCATTGCAGAAGCAGGTCGGCGAAGATGGCCAGGAGACTGACCAGCACGGCGCCGACGATCAGCATCGACATGTCGCTGCGGCTGATGGAAGCGAGAATGAGTACACCGAGGCCACCGGCGCCGATGGTCGCGGCGATGGTCATGACACCGATGTTCATGACCACGGCAGTGCGTACGCCGGCGAGGATCACCGGCACTGCGATGGGCAGTTCGACCATGCGCAGGCGCTGGCCGAAGGTCATGCCGATGCCGCGGGCGGCTTCGCGAATGCCCGGTTCGACGCCGGTCAGCGCCAAGTAGGTGTTACGCATGATCGGCAGCAGCGAGTACAGAAACACGGCCGTGATCGCCGGCATCGGACCGAGGCCCTGGCCGAATTTGGAGTAAAACGGCAGCAGCAGGCCGAACAGCGCAATCGACGGCACGGTCAGCAGCACCGTGGCACTGGCTTGCAGCGGGCCGGCGAGCGTCGGAAAGCGCGTCATCAGAATGCCCAGCGGCACGCCGACCAGAATCGCCAAGGTCACGGCGATGCCGACCAGGGTGATGTGCTGCCAGGTCAGGTGCAGCACCAATGGCCAGTCGAGATGGGAAAAGGCGTTCAGAAATTCCATGTCTTTTCCTCCTTATTTGATGGGATGTTGGCGCAGGAAATCGGCGGCAACGGATGACGGGCTTTCGTGATCGACATCGACCCGCGCGTTGAGCTGGCGCATGGTTTCGTCGTCGAACAGTTCAGCCAGCGGCTTGAGTTCTTCGGCGAGTTTCGGATGGGCGTCGAGGTACACCTGACGTACCACCGGCGCGGCGGTGTAGTCCGGGAAGTAGTGCTTGTCGTCTTCGAGCAGTTTCAGCTTGAAGGCGTTAAGACGACCGTCGGTGGTGTAGACCAGACCGGCAAATACCTGGCCATTGCGCAGGGCGGTGTAGACCAAACCAGCATCCATCTGCCGGATGTTTTTGCGCGTCAGGTTCATGCCGTAGAGGTCGACCATGCCATTCAGCCCGTCGGAACGGTTGGCGAACTCGGTGTCCAGCGCGACCAGATGATTGTCCTTTTGCTCAGCTTGCAGCACCGTGTTCAGCTCGCTGATGGTGTTGATCTGCGGGTAAGCCTTCGCGGTGGTTTCCGGCAGGGCCAGGGCATAGGTGTTGCTGAATTTCGACGGGGTCAGCCAGACGAGGCCTTTTTTCGCGTCGAGTTCTTTCACCTTGGCGTAGGACTGGGCGCTGTCGAGTTTTTCCGTGATGTGGTTGTAAGCCACCAGCGACACGCCGGTGTATTCCCACATCAAATCCAGCTGGCCACTTTCGTGGGCGCTGCGAGCGAGGTTGCTGCCCAGGCCGCCGGTCACCTGGGTGTCGTAACCCTTGGTGCGCAGGTATTGGGAGGTGATTTCCGCGAGCAGGGTTTGTTCGGTGAACACCCGGGCGCCGATGCGGATGACCGGTTTTTCAGCGGCTTGGGCAAATCCTGCGAACAGCAGGGCGCAGCCTAGAAATAAGCATACTTTTTTCATATTGATTCCTTTGCCGAGGCTTAAGACGGGCGTAGGCCGCGTTCGAGCCAGAGGCGGCTGGCGAGTGTCACCAGACCGTCGAGCAGCAAGGCCAGCAGGGCGGTGCAGGCCGCGCCGAGCAGCAGTTGCGGCTGATTGTTCAGGGCGATGCCGGGGAAAATCAGGCTGCCCAGGCTGTTGGCGCCGATCAGGAACGCCAGCGGAGCCGTCCCGACGTTGATCGCCAGGGCCACGCGAACGCCACCAACGATGATCGGCACGGCGTTTGGCAGTTCGACCCGCCACAGCACTTGGGTCGGGGTCATGCCGATGCCGACAGCGGCTTCTTTCAGTGAACCCTGAACGTTTTTCAGGCCTTCATAGGTGTTGCGCACAATCGGCAACAGCGAGGCGAGGAACAGGGCGAAGATCGCGGGGCCGCTGCCGATGCCCAGAATCCCCAGGGCGATGGCCAGTACGGCGAGCGGCGGCACGGTGTTGCCGATGTTGAAGAGCTGCATGAAGCGCTCAGCTCGGTCCACCATGGACGGACGGCTGAGGAAGATACCGGCGGGAATGCCCACAACGAGGGCGGCCAGCATGGAAACAAGGACGAGAATCAGATGAGCTTGCAGGTAAAACAACAAATCGTCGCGGTAATGTTCGATCGTGTTGATGCCAATCCAATGGACCAGCAGGGCCAGAAGGGCGACGACAACCGCACCTCCTATCAGCCCTTTGCCATAGCGAATAGCCACAGGCGGACTCCTTTTTTCTTTTGTCGGCGAACGCAGTCCCGAGTGGCAATGCCATTGCTGGCTGCCGGGTCATCAACGTTCGCGAGAAGCAGCTCTTCATGCTGATGGAACCGCATGAGATCGAGCCATAAGCGCAGCCTCGTCAGGCTAACTTGCAGGTTTTTCGAACCCTGCTACGAGAGCTGTAACAGGGGAGTGGACGCCTCCACCTTTTAAAAGGTTCCATATTTAGCAGCAATTAGCCACCCCGCATCTTGTATTACCCCTGTAGCCGCTGCCGAGCCCGCGAGGCTGCGTCCGGCGACGAAGTCGTCGTCGATTCACCTGTCGCGGTGTGTCTGATACACCGCAGCGTCCGGTTTTACGACGGCTGCGCCGCCGGACGCAGCCTCGCGGGCTCGGCAGCGGCTACAGGTGAACGGTGGTCCATAGGTTACTTTTTAAGCTATACTCGCCGCCCTTTTTTGAATCACCTGCCAGGCGATTTCCCATGACCAAACAGGCCGCCGAAGTCGCGAAACGCCGCACTTTCGCCATTATTTCCCACCCCGATGCCGGTAAAACCACCATTACCGAGAAGCTCTTGCTGATGGGCAAGGCGATTGCGATTGCGGGCACGGTGAAGTCTCGCAAGTCCGACCGCCATGCCACCTCCGACTGGATGGAAATGGAAAAACAACGGGGTATTTCCATTACCACGTCGGTCATGCAGTTCCCGTATCGCGACCACATGATCAACCTGCTCGACACCCCGGGCCACGAAGACTTCTCCGAAGACACCTACCGCACCCTGACGGCGGTGGACTCGGCCTTGATGGTTCTCGACGGCGGTAAGGGTGTAGAGCCACGGACCATCGCGCTGATGGACGTGTGCCGTCTGCGTGACACGCCGATCGTCAGCTTCATCAACAAACTCGACCGTGACATCCGCGACCCGATTGAACTGCTCGATGAGATCGAAGCGGTCCTGAAGATCAAGGCCGCGCCGATCACCTGGCCGATCGGTTGCTACCGCGATTTCAAGGGCGTGTATCACCTCGCCGACGACTACATCATCGTGTACACCGCCGGTCACGGCCACGAGCGTACCGATGTGAAAATCATCGAGAAGCTCGATTCCGATGAAGCGCGCGCGCATTTGGGCGACGAGTACGATCGCTTCGTCGATCAGCTGGAGCTGGTGCAGGGCGCCTGCCACGAGTTCAACCAGCAGGAATTCCTCGACGGCCAACTGACGCCGGTGTTCTTCGGTACTGCACTGGGCAACTTCGGTGTCGATCACGTGCTCGACGCCGTGGTCAACTGGGCGCCGAAGCCATTGGCCCGTGTCGCCAACGAGCGCACCGTCGAGCCGGTTGAAGAGAAGTTCACCGGTTTCGTGTTCAAGATCCAGGCGAACATGGACCCGAAACACCGCGACCGTATCGCCTTCATGCGCATTTGCTCCGGCAAGTACGAAAAAGGCATGAAGATGCGCCACGTGCGCACCGGCAAGGATGTGCGGATCGGTGACGCGCTGACCTTCTTCTCCTCCGAGCGTGAGCAGCTGGAAGAAGCGTTTGCCGGCGACATCATCGGTTTGCACAACCACGGCACCATCCAGATCGGCGACACCTTCACCGAAGGCGAAACCCTGGGCTTCACCGGTATCCCGCACTTCGCCCCGGAACTGTTCCGTCGCGTACGCCTGCGTGATCCGTTGAAATCCAAGCAGCTGCGTCAAGGCTTGCAGCAGTTGGCGGAAGAGGGCGCGACCCAGGTGTTCTTCCCCGAGCGCAGCAACGACATCATCCTCGGCGCCGTCGGTGTGCTGCAGTTCGATGTGGTCGCCAGCCGCTTGAAAGAGGAATACAAGGTTGAGTGCTCTTACGAGCCGATCACCGTTTATTCCGCGCGCTGGATCGATTGCAGCGACAAGAAGAAGCTTGAGGAATTCTCCAACAAGGCGGTGGAAAACCTCGCGATCGACGGCGGTGGTCACCTGACCTACCTGGCCCCGACCCGGGTCAACCTGGCACTGATGGAAGAGCGCTGGCCGGACGTGAAATTCCGTGCGACGCGCGAGCATCACTAAGCGCTGAGTCGAAACACACAGAACCCCGTTGCGAAAGCTGCGGGGTTTTTTATTGCCTGACGCGAATCCCCTTGTGGGGGCGAGCAATAACGATTCGAGATAACTGTTATTCAAAACCAATCTGCCGATCACGGGCATTTCCAGCCCGTCGTTAGCGTCCTGTCTGGTGAACCACACTGATCGGAACTAGATTTCATTCAGCGCCAGTCAGGCACCCAAGCTTCACCCCAAAAAGGATGGATTCGGCTATGAGCATTGTTCAACGTATTGTGCTGTTGCTTAAGGTTTTAGTGATGTTGTCCGTGGGCATGTCGGCGGCGTGGGCGGAGTGCCCGGAGCATGGCGAACAGGTGTCGAGCGGGCAGGTGATACATGCCGGGATGATGATTGCCAAATCTGACTCCGAGGCTGGGGACAAAGATCAGGGCGGTAGTGAGGGCGATGACGACTCGACCACTGAAGAGCCCGACACCGACGAGGATGAAGGCGACAGCCAGTCTTAAACGGCAGGCAAAAGAAAACCCCTTCTACTCCAACTGATGCGCAGTCGTTGTAGAAGAGGTCCGGTATTGCTGTGGGAGCAAAACTGCTCCCACATTTTTATGCCGCGCCGTCGAGGAATTGCTCGGCGTAGTGGCAAGCCACCTGGCGGTTATCGAGAGGGCGCAGGGCTGGCTCTTCGGTGCTGCAGCGCTCGGTGGCGTATGGGCAGCGCTTGTGGAAAGCGCAACCCGATGGCGGGTTCAACGGGTTAGGCAACTCGCCGACGATCTTGATTTTCGGCTTGTTCGGGTCCGGGTGAATGGTCGGTGTGGCCGACAACAGCGCCTGGGTGTAAGGGTGCAGCGGACGCTCGTAGATGTCGTTCTTCGGACCCATTTCCACCGGGCGACCGAGGTACATCACCATCACGTCATCGGCAACGTGTTGCACCACGGCCAGGTTGTGGGAGATGAACACGTAGGCGGTGTTGAACTCTTGCTGCAAATCCATGAACAGGTTCAGCACCTGCGCCTGAATCGACACGTCCAGCGCCGAGGTCGGTTCGTCCGCTACCAGCACTTTCGGCTGCAGCATCATCGCGCGGGCCAAGGCGATCCGCTGGCGCTGACCGCCGGAGAACATGTGCGGATAACGCTGGTAGTGCTCGGGACGCAAGCCCACCTGCTTCATCATGGCCTGGACTTTTTCGCGACGTTCGGCCGCCGACAGGTTGGTGTTGATCAGCAGCGGTTCGCCGAGCTGGTCACCGACTTTCTGCCGTGGGTTGAGCGAGGCGTACGGGCTCTGGAACACCATCTGCACGTCTTTGCGCAGTTGCTTGCGCTGGGCCTTGTCGGCACCGGCGACTTCCTGGCCGGCGATTTTCAAGGAGCCGGAGGACGGCTCTTCGATCAGGGTTAACGCACGGGCCAGGGTGGATTTGCCGCAGCCCGATTCACCAACCACGGCGAGGGTCTTGCCGGCGTGCAGTTCAAACGACACGCCGTTGAGGGCGCGCACGGTCGCATGGCCCTTGAACAGGCCGCGGGACACTTCGTAGTGACGGGTCAGGTCGCGGGCGGTAAGTACGACGGCCATTACGCCACCTCCTGATTAAGCGGGTAGAAGCAGCGGGCGAGGCTGTGGCTTTTCGGGTCCAGGGCCGGGCGCGTGGCGCGGCAGCTGTCTTGCACATACGGGCAACGCGGCGACAGCAGGCAACCCTGCGGACGGTCGTAGCGCCCGGGAACGATGCCCGGCAGGGTCGACAGGCGTGTAGCGCCGAGGCTGTGTTCCGGAATCGCCTTGAGCAACGCTTCGCTGTACGGGTGCGCCGGAATGTCGAACAGCTGCGGCACCTGACCGACCTCAACCGCCTGGCCGGCGTACATCACGCACACACGCTGGGCGGTTTCAGCCACGACCGCGAGGTCGTGAGTGATCAGCACCAGGCCCATGTTCTGCTCTTTCTGCAACGCCAGCAGCAGGTCCATGATCTGCGCCTGAATCGTGACGTCGAGTGCCGTGGTCGGTTCGTCAGCGATCAGCAGTTTCGGTTCGCCGGCAATCGCCATGGCGATCGCAACACGCTGGCTCATACCGCCGGACAGTTGGTGCGGGTAGGCGTCCATACGACTGGCAGCGCCCGGGATTTCCACTTTTTCCAATAGTTCGATGGCACGCTTGCGCGCTTGCTTGCCGGACATTTTCAGGTGCAGGCGCAGCACTTCCTCGATCTGGAAACCGACGGTGTAGCTCGGGTTCAGCGCGGTCATCGGGTCCTGGAAGACCATGGCCAGGTCTTTGCCGACGATTTGTCGACGCTGACGGTTGCTGAGCTTGAGCATGTTCTTGCCGTCGAAATTCAGGGCGTCGGCAGTGACGATCCCTGGATGCTCGATCAGGCCCATCAGCGCCATCATGGTCACGGATTTACCCGAACCCGACTCGCCAACGATGGCCAGGACTTCGCCTTTTTCCACGGTGATGTCGAGCCCGTCGACCACCGGAACGGCGTTCTTGTCGCCGAAGCGAACGTTGAGATTCTTGATTTCTAACAGTGACATTTGAATCTCCTCAGGCGGCGTTCTTGAGTTTCGGGTCCAGCGCATCGCGCAGGCCGTCACCCATCAAGTTGATTGCCAGCACGCTGAGCAAAATGGTCAAGCCAGGCAGGCTGACTACCCACCAGGCGCGTTCGATGTAGTCGCGAGCCGAAGCCAGCATGGTGCCCCACTCAGGGGTTGGCGGTTGTACGCCAAGGCCGAGGAAGCCCAGTGCGGCGGCATCGAGAATCGCCGAGGAGAAGCTCAAGGTCGCCTGAACGATCAGCGGCGCCATGCAGTTAGGCAGCACGGTGATGAACATCAGGCGGGGCAGCGTGGCACCGGCCAGGCGCGCAGCGGTCACGTAGTCGCGGTTCAGTTCGCCCATCACCGCAGCGCGGGTCAGACGGACATAGGACGGCAGGGACACCACGGCGATGGCGATCACGGTGTTGATCAGGCCAGGGCCGAGGATGGCGACAATCGCCACGGCCAGCAGCAGGGACGGCAGGGCCAGCATGATGTCCATCAGACGCATGATGGTCGGGCCGAGCAAGCGCGGGAAGAAACCGGCGAACAGACCCAGCAGGATCCCCGGAATCAGCGACATCACCACCGACGACAAACCGATCATCAACGACAGACGCGAACCGGTGATCAGGCGCGACAGCAGGTCGCGACCCAGTTCATCGGTGCCGAGCAGGAACTGGATCTGCCCACCTTCCAGCCAGGCTGGCGGGGTCAGCAGGAAGTCACGGTATTGCTCGCTCGGGTTATGCGGGGCAACCCACGGCGCGAAGATCGCGCAGAAAATCACCAGGATCATGAACATCAGGCCGGCGACGGCGCCCTTGTTGCGGGAAAACGCGTGCCAGAATTCTTTGTACGGGGACGGATACAACAGGCTTTGATCGACTGTTACCGCTTGATTTGGCGTTGTAGCTGGAGTGGTCATGGTCATGATCTCAGCGCTGGTGACGGATGCGTGGGTTGGCAAAGCCGTAGAGGATGTCCACCACGAAGTTGACCAGAATCACCAGGCAGGCGATTAACAGGATGCCGTTTTGCACGACTGGATAGTCTCGGGCGCCAATGGCTTCGATCAGCCATTTACCGATGCCGGGCCACGAGAAGATGGTTTCGGTCAGGACCGCACCGGCCAGCAACGTGCCGACTTGCAGGCCGACCACGGTCAGGACCGGAATCAGCGCGTTGCGCAGGCCGTGCACGAACACCACGCGAGAAGGCGACAGGCCTTTGGCGCGGGCGGTACGGATGTAGTCTTCACGCAGTACTTCGAGCATCGAAGAACGGGTCATCCGCGCAATAACGGCCAGCGGGATGGTACCCAGCACGATGGCCGGCAGGATCAGGTGATGCAGGGCATCGAAGAACGCACCGACGTCATCGGCCAGCAGCGTGTCGATGAGCATGAAGCCGGTGCGCGGCTCGATGTCATAGAGCAAGTCGATCCGCCCGGACACCGGGGTCCAGCCCAGGCTCACCGAGAAGAACATGATCAGGATCAGGCCCCACCAGAAGATCGGCATCGAATATCCCGCCAGGGAGATGCCCATCACCCCATGGTCGAACAGGGATCCTCGCTTGAGTGCCGCGATCACCCCGGCCAGGAGGCCCAGGATGCCGGCGAACAGCAGGGCGGCCATGGACAGTTCCAGGGTCGCTGGGAATAGAGAGGTGAACTCGCTCCACACGCTTTCACGGGTACGCAGCGATTCGCCGAGGTCGCCGTGAGCCAGTTTGCCGACGTAGTCCAGGTATTGGGCATACAGCGGTTTGTTCAGACCAAGGCGTTCCATTGCCTGAGCATGCATTTCGGGGTCGACTCGGCGTTCGCCCATCATTACTTCCACGGGGTCGCCTGGAATCATGCGAATCAACGCGAAAGTCAGCAAGGTGATGCCGAAGAACGTGGGGATCAATAACCCCAATCGGCGGGCAATAAAACTAAACATCTTGTGGTGTACCTCATCAGCCGGTTAGGCGTGCCTGGTGTCCCTGGAGTCAGGGACACCGGGAGTTTTCTTATTTACTTCACCTGGGTGGTGGCGAAGTTATTCGTGGTAAGCGGGCTAATGTGATAGCCCTCTACGTTGTTGCGCATTGCAGTAAACATACGGGTGTGCGCCATGCTGATCCATGGCTGGTCCTGATTGAAAACCTCCTGGGCTTGCTCGTAGAGCGCCGCACGTTCCGTCGGGTTCACTTTAGCTCGGGCTTCATCGATCAGCGTCTGGAATTTCTCGTTGCACCAGCGCGCGTAGTTTTCGCCGTTCTTGGCTGCTTCGCAACTCAGCATAGGCGTCAGGAAGTTATCCGGATCGCCGTTATCACCCGCCCATCCGGCGGAAACCATGTCGTGCTCGCCGTTTTTCGCACGTTTGAGCATTTCGCCCCATTCCATGACGCGAATGTCGATCTTGATGCCGACCTTGGCCAGGTCAGCCTGCATCATCTGCGCGCCCAGCATCGGGTTCGGGTTGGTCGGCCCGCCGCCGTTACGGGTGAACAGTGTAAACGTTGTGCCTTCCGGTACGCCTGCTTCCTTGAGCAAGGCGCGGGCCTTGTCCAGGTCTCGCGGCGGGTTGGTCAGCTTGTGGTTGTAGCCCAGCAGAGTGTCCGGGTACGGGTTGACCGCGACAGTCGCATTGCCTTTGCCGAACAGCGCGTTGACATAGGCCGCCTTGTCGAACGCGATGTCGATGGCTTTGCGCACGCGCACATCGCTCATGTATTTGTGCGAGGTGTTCATGGCGATGTACGAAACGGTCATCGCGTTCATCTCATCAACCTTGAGGTTGGTGTCTTTCTTGATGCTCGGGATGTCATCCGGTTTCGGATACAGCGCGATCTGGCACTCGTTGGCCTTGAGCTTTTGCAGGCGCACGTTGTTGTCGGTGGCAATTGCCAGAATCAACGCGTCAGCCGGTGGCTTGCCACGGAAGTACTCCGGGTTGGCCTTGAAGCGAACCTGAGCGTCCTTGTTGTAGCGCTGGAACACGAATGGACCGGTGCCAATTGGCTTGTTGTTCAAGTCGCCGGCCTTGTTCGCCTTGAGCAACTGGTCGGCGTATTCGGCGGAGTAGATCGAGGAGAAGGCCATGGCGATGTCGGCCAGGAACGGCGCTTCACGACGGGTCAGGGTGAACTTGACCGTGTTGTCGTCGACTTTCTCGACGCTTTTGAGCAGTTCCTTGAAGCCCATGCTTTCAAAGTACGGGAAGCCCACGCTCGACAGTTTGTGCCATGGGTGGTTCGGGTCCAGCTGACGCTGGAAGCTCCAGACCACGTCGTCGGCGTTCATGTCGCGCGTCGGCTTGAAGTAATCGGTGGTGTGAAACTTGACGCCTTTGCGCAGGTGGAACGTGTAGCTCAGACCGTCTTCGCTGATGTCCCAGGAATCGGCCAGTGCCGGAATCACTTCAGTGGTGCCCGGCTTGAAGTCCGCCAGACGGTTGAAGATGGTTTCAGCCACGGCGTCGGCTGTGACTGCAGTCGTGTACTGGACCATATCGAAGCCTTCCGGACTGGCTTCGGTGCAGACCACCAGGGGTTTGGCAGCGACGCCAACAGCGACACTCAGCAACGCGGCAGCGATGGCCGCACGTAGGGGAAGCATTTTCATCAAGAACCCTCTGCAATCAGTTAAAGGACTAATGCCTAACAGCTGATTCGTCACTGAATCAGCTGTTAGGCAGGTGCATTACAGGATGTTGAACGGAATGGTGGTCACGAGACGGAACTCGTTGATGCTGCCATCGCCCTGGTTTTCACTGGCGCGGTGAGCGGTGTAGGTCGCGCGAACAGTGGTGGCCTTGAGTGGGCCGCTCTGAATGGCGTACGTCGAACCGATGCCGTATTCGTAGTGGGTTTCGCCGTCCATGTTTTTCACGTCATAGGCGGTACCGGTGTAGTGAGTACCGTCGATGCCCCAGCCACGCGCCTGGTAGATGTTGAACTTCAGGCCTGGCACGCCGTATTCAGCCATGTTCAGGCCGTAGGCGATCTGGAAGGATTTCTCGTTCGGGCCGTTGAAGTCCGACAGCAGGGAGTTGGCCAGGTAGATGCCGTTGGTTTCGTGCAGGTAGTCGAAGTACTCGTTACCGTTAATTTCCTGGTACGAGAAGGTCAGGGTGTGAGCCTGGTGAGTCAGGCCAAACGACAGGGAGCCGGCCTGGTTGTCGATTTCGCCCAGCAGTCTCTTACCTTCATCGACGGTCTTGTAGTAGTTCAGGCCGGTGGTCAGGCTCAGTACCGAACTGTCACCCAACACGTGGCTGGCGCCGAAGTAGTACTGGTTCCAGAAGTCTTCGGCCTGGGTCGCCCACAGGCTGGTGGTCAGGCTGGCGAAAGGGGTATAGGTGAGGCCTGCCGTATTAACGTGATCGGTCTCAGCAGTAATGTTTTGGTATTCGGAGCGGAACTTGCTCAGGCTTTCTTCGGTACGGGGCGAAACGCGGTCAAAGGTCCCCAGGTCGAAAGCCAGGTTGTTCAGCTCTTCGCTGTGGACCGCGACGCCCTGGAAGCTCGAAGGCAGGGCACGGTTGCCGATCACATCGACCTGCGGGCTGCTGAAGTTCATGCGGCCGGCGGTCAGGGTGGTGTTGGAGATGCGAGCCTTGACGTTGGCCAGGCCCAGCTTGCTCCACTGACCTTGAGCGTCGCCGCCTTCTTTGGTCAGGGTACGGTTGTTGCCCGCGCCTGGGCGGGAGCCCGGTGCGCCACCGTTGTTGGAGGCCAGGTTCTCGCGATCGCGCTCCAGAGCAACAGCGTTGTAGGCGGCCACTTCGGTGCTGAAACCTACAGTGCCTTCGGTGAAACCGGAGTTGTACTTGACGATGGTGCCTTGAACCCAGTTGATACGACGATCAGTCGGGGTGGCGACACCGTCTTTGCGGTAAGTGAACTTGCCGCCACGTTTCAGTTGTTCGTTGGCGTACCAGTTACGCGTGGTGCCGGAGATGGATTGACCTTCGACGAAGCCAGTTGCATCAGCTTGTGCACTTTTGGTGTTAACCGTCACCGGGGTGAATGCCTGGCTCTGGGTTTCTGCGTACGCCGAGGCGGTTACGCTGCTGATGGCCAAGGCCAATAACGCGGTGCTGCTCAGTTTCATGGGTGAAGCTCCTTACTTTCTTTTTTTAATGCCGGTCTTATTGGTGATCCGGCTATTGGTTTAGAACACATTCAAGGCATCGCAAACGTTTGCTGCAGGCCGGATTGACGAATTACGGCAATACGCTTGCGTGAGGGCGTAATACGCCCCCAGCGTTCTGGCTAATCGGTTATTGGTCGATACTGACGCCCGAGAACACGTTGCGGCCGAAGGGGCTGACTTTGAACCCTTCGACTTTGGCGCTTAACGGCTGGTTAACCGTCGAGTGGGCGACTGGCGTGATCGGCACCTGCTGTTTGAGGTACTGCTGCGCCTGTTTGTACAGGATGGTGCGTTGGTCGCGGTCGGTGACGACCTTGGCCTGCTTGACCAGCTTGTCGTAAGCCGGATCACACCACATGGAGTAGTTGTTGCCGCCAATGGCGTCGCAGCTGTAAAGCGTGCCGAGCCAGTTGTCCGGGTCCCCATTGTCCCCGGTCCAGCCGATCAGGCTGATGTCGTGCTCGCCATTCTTGGTGCGCTTGATGTACTCGCCCCATTCATAGCTGACGATCTTCACTTTGAGGCCGATTTTTGCCCAGTCAGCCTGGAGCATTTCGGCCATCAACTTGGCGTTCGGGTTGTAAGGGCGTTGAACGGGCATCGCCCACAGGGTGATTTCAGTGCCTTCCTTCACGCCGGCAGCCTTGAGCAATTCCCTGGCTTTTTCCGGGTTGTAGGCGGCGTCTTTGATCGTTTCGTCGTACGACCATTGGGTCGGCGGCATGGCATTGACGGCCAACTGCCCGGCACCCTGGTAGACGGCGTTGAGAATGCTTTGCTTGTTCACCGCCATGTCCAGCGCCTGTCGCACTTCGAGCTGGTCGAAAGGCTTGTGCCGAACGTTGTAGGCGATGTAACCGAGGTTGAAACCTGGCTTCTCGATGAGCTTGAGTTTTTCGTCGTGCTTCAGCGCGGACACGTCGGCAGGGCGAGGGTGCAGGGTGATCTGGCACTCGTTGGCCTTGAGTTTCTGCACCCGCACCGAGGCGTCGGTGTTGATGGCGAAAATCAGGTTGTCGAGCTTGACCCGGCTCGGGTCCCAGTACTGCTTGTTGCCGGTGTAACGGATGTTGGAGTCTTTCTGGTAACTCTTGAACACAAACGGGCCAGTGCCGATCGGCTTCTGGTTGATGTCGCTCGGTTTGCCAACGGCCAGCAACTTGTCGGCGTATTCGGCGGACAGGATGGCGGCGAAGCTCATGGCGATGTTCTGGATGAACGCGGCGTCGACGCTGTTGAGCGTCATGACCACGGTCAGCGGCCCGGTCTTTTCGACCTTGGCGATGTTCTTGTTCAGGCTCATCCCGTTGAAATACGGGAACTCGGTCGGATAAGCCTTACGGAAAGGGTGTTGCGGGTCGAGCATGCGATTAAACGTGAACAGCACGTCATCGGCATTGAAGTCGCGGGTCGGCGTGAAGTAGGGCGTGGTATGAAACTTCACCCCTTCGCGCAGGTGAAAGGTGTACTTGAGGCCGTCTTCGGAAATATCCCAATGAGTGGCCAGGCCCGGTACGACATTGGTCGCGCCTTTTTCAAACTCTGCCAAACGGTTGTACAGCGGCTCGGCGGCGTCGTTATCGGTCGCAGTGGTGTACTGCGCCGTGTCGAAACCGGCGGGGCTGCCTTCAGAGCAGAACACCAGGCTGTTATTGGCGGCCTGGATGGATGTGGCGGCCAACAGGCCGGTGCCCAGTAATGCGGATAAAACCAAGGAATGGCGCATGACGCTCCCTCTTGTAATCACGAGTGTTTTGACAATGAGCCGCCGTCCCGTCCTGGGACGTGGAGGATCACTGACTTCAAACCATGCCTTTCAGCAATAACCGAGAGCCCACGCATGAGCTGGTCAGAACCCGACGGTATGAGCCGTGGATCTGGCAGTAAATGCGTAGAGTCCTAAAGACTCGTAGGAAATGGCAACGCGTCCGACTCCACCGCCGTAGTACGCGGAGGAAACGGATGTAAGAGTTTTCCTGCTTTCTCGGCAGATAAAGCAACGGCGACGTCAAAAACGTCGCCGTTGCAAAACCTTATTTGCTGACGCTGACGCCGTAGAAGGAGTTCAAGCCAAACGGACTGATCTTGAAATCCCGCACTTCGTTGCGCATTGGTTGGAACACCGTCGAGTGAGCGATAGGTGTCATTGGAACTGCATCTTTGAGGACGTGTTGCGCCTGTTTGTACAGTTCGGTGCGCTTGGCCTGGTCGGTTGTGCGCTTGGCTTCTTTAACGATGCCGTCGAACTTCTTGTCGCACCACTTGGAGAAGTTGTTGCCTTGCAGCGAGTCGCAGCCGAACAACACGTTCAGCCAGTTGTCCGGGTCACCGTTGTCGCCGCTCCAGCCAATCAGCATCGCGCCGTTTTCGCCGCCTTTGGAGCGCTTGATGTACTCGCCCCACTCGTAGGTCACGATCTTGGCTTTGATGCCGATCTTGGCCCAGTCGGACTGCAGCATTTCAGCCATCAGTTTGGCGTTCGGGTTGTAAGGACGCTGTACCGGCATCGCCCACAGGTTGATCTCGGTACCTTCCTTGATGCCGGCTTCCTTGAGCAGCTCTTTGGCTTTCTCAGGGTTGTACGGAGCATCTTTGATGGTGGTGTCGTAAGACCACTGGGTTGGCGGCATGGCGTTGACGGCCAGTTGGCCTGCGCCCTGGTAAACCGAGTCGATGATCTGCTGCTTGTTGACGGCCATGTCCAGTGCCTGACGCACTTTCAGTTGGGCCATCGGGTTCGGCTCGTCGCTGCCCTTGATCTTGTCCATCACGTTGTAGGCGATGTAACCCAGGTTGAAACCGGCCTGATCAGGCACTTTCAGGGTCTTGTCTTCTTTGAGCGCCTTCAAGTCGGCTGGACGTGGGAACAGAGTGATCTGGCACTCGCCCTTCTTCAGCTTCTGGATACGCACCGACGGGTCGGTGGTGATGGCGAAGATCAGGTTGTCGATCTTGACGTCGTCAGGCTTCCAGTAGTCCTTGTTCCCGGTGTAGCGGATGTTGGAGTCTTTCTGGTAGCTCTTGAATACGAACGGCCCCGTGCCGACCGGCTTCTGGTTGATGTCTGCCGCTTTGCCTTCTTTCAGCAGCTGGGCTGCGTACTCGGCGGACTGCACCGAGGCGAAGCTCATGGCCATGTTCTGGATGAACGCGGCATCCACTTCTTTCAACGTGAACTTGACGGTTTTGTCGTCGACTTTATCGATCTTGGTGATGTTGGTGTCCATCCCCATGTCGGTGAAGTACGGGAATTCAGTCGGGTACGCCTTACGGAACGGGTCATCCTTGTTAATCATGCGATTAAAGGTGAACAGCACGTCGTCGGCGTTGAACTCACGAGTCGGCTTGAAGTACGGGGTGGTGTGGAACTTGACGCCGTCACGCAGGTGGAAGGTGTACGTCAGGCCGTCCGGGGAAATGTCCCAGCTGGTCGCCAGGCCAGGAATCACGGCGGTGCCGCCGCGCTCGAACTGGGTCAGGCGGTTGAACATGGTTTCTGCAGAGGCGTCGAAGTCGGTTCCGGTGGTGTATTGACCTGGATCGAAACCGGCCGGGCTCCCTTCGGAGCAGAACACCAGGTTAGTCGCGGCTTGGGCGAAGGGTGCGCTAGCTAGCAAGCTGGCGCCGACTAAAAACGGAATGACCGCGTGTTTAAGCATGGTGGCCTCATGATTGTTGTCATTTTTGGAATTAGAGGACGACCTCGTGAGTCGACCTGCGGATACTTATGCAGGGGCCGTACCCAATGCAAGATCCAGAGCGACCACAGGCGTTAAACAGTGGCACGTACGTACCTTAATGTCGCATTTGTATAAATTCAGGCGCATTTGACCGTTTGCGCAGGTTTTTTTCGGTGCAACCGGCGCACCGCGGCGGGGCGATTGGCGGGGCTTGCGCACCCGGTTGGAGCGTGGTGTTACTTATTTATACCCACGTTTTGGGGGTTGAATGGGTTGGGTGGGTGGTTTTTTGGGATTGAGAATATTTTGCGCCGGGCGTGGGGGCTGTTGAGTTTGGGACCGTGTGGTAGGTATTTGTTGTTTAACGGGTTTGTTGTGGGGGTGGGTGCAGTTTGACTGGCAGGTGTTTGTCAGTGGACATCTTGGTTGTTGGTCTAATCAGTACATTATTGGCGACAGTTGGCGCACGGTCATGGGCTGAGTGTTTATGGGTGGTACTGGGTGCAACCTTGGCTTTTTATTGGTGGCGCCTTTTTTCGATGGCGGGGTACATATCCATTCCTGCGGTAACGGCCGCTAATGGTTTCGCTCTTACAGCGAGTCACTTTGGAAGTGCGCCAAAGTAACCAAAGCGCATTTGCCCCTTTCGTTCGGTGCCTCGCCCAGGCTCGGCATGCCCTCGCTCCGGTCCTGCTCCGTGGGCCCGCCGCCATCGGCCATCCATGGCCGGGGGCGGCTAACCCGGCATCCATGCCGGGTTGCCCACTGCGCAGAACCTCCACTCGGCCTCTCGAGGGGGCGGCGCGTCAAGATCAAAAGCTGTAGGCGAGCTAACGCTCGGCCTGTTGAGTGGTGAGAAGCGGCGGGTGTACGCCGACTGATCGTTCCCACGCTCCCGCGTGGGAATGCCGCCAGGGACGCTCTGCGTTCCATTTTTGCGTGTTGAAAGATGTGTAAAAAACACAGCGCTTTCCCACGCATTTTTCAGGTTGTCGGGTAGGAAGCCTTGTCTCTAACCTCTGGCTGTCGCTGCAAAATCAGCGACCGGGTGTGAGATCCCCGGCTATTAGTATTCATCTAGCGCCAATGCCACCATAATTGGCGCCAGCTTATCTGCTGCCTGTAAATGCGTTATGGCGGCTGTGTGCGGGCAGACTTCGGTCTGGCCGGGTGCCTACTACCGGTGATCTCACTCTGCACATAGCTGCCACCTCTTTGCCGCTTGAGATCCGGCGAAGGGAAGGCTCCCGTTACCAGTAGGAGTTTCCATGGATAAGTTAATCCCCGATCCACCCATCACCCCCGAAACCGAAGCCGAAGACATACGCGCCGAAACGCTACTCAAAGACCACGAAGCCATAAAACGCGCCCTCGACTACTACCTCGATTCCCCATCCCAATACACCGAAAAACCCCGCCGTCCCAGCACGATGTACATGATCGCCCCGAACATGGACACCGAAAGCCTGCTGGCCCAAGCCTGCGAATCACTGGCCTCCGCCAGTGTCATGACCAGTGATTTCGCCGCGAACCTGATCGGCCCGCAGCGTAATACGGTGTTGGCGATTCAGCAGATCATCATGCTGGCAGAGCTGGCGGTGAATCCGGCACTGGATAACGTCGATCCAGCATAGTAGTTCAGAGACCACGTTATCGTTCATCGCGAGCAAGCTCGCTCCCACAGGATTTATGTCGTACACAAATACTGTGCTCACCGTAGATCCACTGTGGGAGCGAGCTTGCTCGCGATGGCGGCCTATCATTCGCCAAAGAATTGAAGGGTTTACCCCAACTTCTGGCAGGCAAAAAAAACGGCGTTCACTCCAGTGATCGCCGTTTTTATGTACGTCTTATCAAATCAAGGCATCAACACTTCAATCGCGCCATCCGCCGTCATGCTGACCTGACTGGTGCCCGCCTCAACATCCGGTGTCACCGGTGCGGCGTCCATCGAGGCGGCTTTCATCATCATTGGGGCGCGCATGTACGGTTGTGGATAACCGTTGCTGTTCAGGTTCAGGTTAACGATCTTGTAGCTCTTGCCACCCAGTGCATCGGTCGCCAGTTGTGCGCGAGCCTTGAAGGCGGTCACGGCTTCTTTAAGCAGTGCGTCTTCGCTGGCCTTGCGTGTTGGTGTGGCGATGGCGAAGTCCATGCCGCCCATTTTCAGGTCGGTGAGCAGTTCGCCGGTCAGTTTCGACAGGGCGGCGAAGTCCGAGCTTTCCAGGCGCAGTTCGGCGCGTTCACGCCAGCCGGTGATTTTCTGGCCCTTGGTGTCGTAGATCGGGTAGCTGTTGCGGCTGCCCTGGCGCAGGGTGATGTCTTTGACCTGTTTGGCCTGGGCCAGTGCTTTGTTCATGGTGGTGCTGACGTCGGCGGCGAGTTTGGCCGGGTCGGTGTTTTGGTCTTCGGTATAAAGGGTCACGATCATCAGGTCGCGGGCCACTTCCTGGCTGACTTCGGCGCGCAGGGAAATCTGGTTGTAATGCAGCTCGTCGGCGGCGAGGGCCGGGAGGCTGGCGAGGGTGCCGGCACTCAGGGCGAGGAGGGCGGTGCAGCGGCGCAATGTGTGCATGAAAGCTCCTTGGGCGATGCGCAGGTGTCAGGTCCGAGCCTGCGTGAAACCATCAGACTCTAGCTTTATTGATCCGGTTCGCACAGTTACAACTTCTATACAGATAGCGACAGGTGACCGCTTCGCGGTCAATCGCGGGCAAGCCACGCTCCCACAGGGGAATGCATTTCAAGGTGGGAGCGAGCTTGCTCGCGATAGCGGCCTTATAGCCGCCGCAGAACTTTCTGCCATGTGGCCGTTTGCCGCACTTTTGCCTGTCAGCCCCCGTGCTTGGTTATACTCCGTGCGATCCGCCTGGAGCGCTCATCAGGAGAGCTCATGCTCGCCCCCGTTCAAATCACTTCTGCCACTCGCCAGAACCTCTGGCGGTTGACGTTCATCCGCACGTTAGTGCTCGCCGCTCAGGCCGGTTCCGTCGGGTTGGCCTATTGGCTCGACCTGCTGCCGCTGCCGTGGGTGCAACTGGCCATGACCCTCGGTTGCTCGACGCTGTTGTGCGCATTTACCGCGGTTCGGCTGCGCACGACGTGGCCGGTCACCGAGCTGGAATATGCGCTGCAACTGGCCTGCGACCTGTTTATCCACAGTGCCCTGCTGTATTTCTCCGGTGGCTCGACCAACCCGTTCGTCTCGTATTACCTGGTGCCGCTGACCATCGCCGCGGTGACGTTGCCATGGCGCTATTCGGTGATTCTGTCGGGTATCGCGTTGACGATGTACACCTTGCTGCTCGCGCGGTTCTATCCGCTGCAAACCTTCCCGATTGCCCGGGAGAACCTGCAGGTCTATGGGATGTGGCTGAGTTTCGCACTGGCGGCGGCGGTCATTACGTTTTTCGCCGCGCGCATGGCCGAAGAGCTGCGCCGTCAGGAAGAGCTGCGGGCGATTCGGCGTGAAGAAGGTCTGCGTGACCAGCAATTGCTGGCGGTAGCGACGCAAGCCGCCGGCGCGGCGCATGAATTGGGCACGCCGCTGGCGACCATGAGCGTGTTGCTCAAGGAAATGCGCCAGGACCACCACGACCCGTTGTTGCAGGACGATTTGAGTGTGCTGCAGGATCAGGTCAAGCTGTGCAAAGAGACCTTGCAGCAACTGGTGCGCGCCGCCGAGGCCAATCGCCGTTTGGCGGTGGAAATGCAGGACGTCACCGACTGGCTCGACGAAGCGCTGAACCGCTGGCACCTGATGCGCCCGGAAGCCAGTTACCGCTTCCAGCGCCTGGGCCAAGGCACTGTGCCGCGCATGGCACCGCCACCGGACCTGACCCAGGCGCTGCTGAATTTGCTGAACAACGCTGCTGATGCGTGCCCTGAAGGGCTGCAGGTGACGCTGGACTGGAACGCCGAAGACCTGACCATCAGCATCCGCGATCACGGTGCCGGTGTGCCGTTGGCCATCGCCGAACAGATCGGCAAACCGTTTTTTACCACCAAGGGCAAAGGTTTCGGCCTGGGCCTGTTTTTGAGCAAGGCCAGCGTGACACGCGCCGGCGGCTCAGTGAAACTCTACAGTCATGAGGAAGGCGGCACGCTCACCGAGCTGCGCCTGCCCCGTGTCGCCCGAGGAGACGAACATGAGTGACGATATCCAGGTTGAAGGCGAAGAACTGCCGCATTTGCTGTTGGTCGACGACGATGCAACCTTTACCCGCGTGATGGCCCGCGCCATGGCCCGCCGTGGTTTTCGCGTCAGCACCGCCGGCTCTGCCGAAGAAGGCCTGACCATCGCCCAGGCCGACCTGCCGGATTACGCCGCGCTGGACCTGAAAATGGACGGCGACTCGGGCCTGGTCTTGCTGCCCAAGCTGCTGGAACTGGACCCGGAAATGCGCGTGGTGATCCTCACCGGTTATTCGAGCATCGCCACCGCCGTCGAGGCGATCAAGCGCGGTGCCTGCAATTACCTGTGCAAACCGGCCGACGCCGACGACGTGCTGGCAGCCTTGCTGTCCGAGCACGCCGACCTCGACACCCTGGTGCCGGAAAACCCGATGTCGGTGGACCGTTTGCAGTGGGAGCACATCCAGCGCGTGCTGACCGAGCACGAAGGCAACATCTCGGCCACGGCCCGCGCCCTGGGCATGCACCGCCGTACCCTGCAGCGCAAACTGCAGAAACGTCCGGTGCGCCGCTGAACGGGCGCTGAACGATCATCGCCACCCCTCGCGATAACTCGAGCCGATCAACTATGATCGGTTCGTGTGTGTACTTTTCTTTATCGAGCCTTATCCATGAATCAGAACGCTGAATATTCCGCGGTCAACGATGCCGTGCGCGGGCAGTTTTTCCGCAAGGTCTGGGCGATCATCACGCCCTATTGGCAAAGTGAAGAGAAGGGCAAGGCCTGGACGCTGCTGATCGCGGTGATTGCCCTGTCGTTGATCAGCGTGGGGATCTCGGTGTGGTTCAACACCTGGTACAAGGATTTTTACAACGCCTTGCAGAAGAAGGATGAAGCGGCGTTCTGGCAGCTGATTCTGTATTTCTGCGCGATTGCCGCCGTGGCGATTGTCGGGGCGGTGTACCGGCTCTACCTGACGCAGATGCTGACGATCCGGTGGCGAGCCTGGCTGACGGAGAAACACTTTGCCCGCTGGCTCGGCAACAAAAACTACTACCAGCTGGAGCAGGGCGGTTACACCGATAACCCGGACCAGCGGATTTCCGAAGACCTCAACAACTTTACGGCCAACACCCTGAGCCTGGGCATCGGGCTGATCCGCAACGTCGTCAGCCTGGTGTCGTTCTCGATCATTTTGTGGGGCGTTTCGGGCAGCATTGAAGTGTTCGGTTTTACCATTCCCGGCTACATGTTCTGGTGTGTACTGGTCTACGCCGTGGTCGGTAGCTGGCTGACGCATTTGATCGGTCGTCGCTTGATCGGCCTGAACAACCAACAACAACGCTTCGAAGCCGACCTGCGTTTCTCCATGGTCCGGGTTCGTGAGAATGCCGAAAGTATCGCGTTGTACAACGGCGAGCCGAATGAAAATCGTCGCTTGAGCAGCCGTTTCGGAATGGTCTGGCACAACTTCTGGGACATCATGAAAGTGTCCAAGCGCCTGACATTCTTCACCGCCGGTTACAGTCAGGCCGCGATCATTTTCCCGTTCATGGTCGCTGCGCCGCGTTACTTCGCCGGCAAGATCGAACTCGGTGAACTGATGCAAATCAGCTCGGCGTTCGGCAACGTGCAAGAGAGTTTCAGCTGGTTTATCAGCGCGTATCAGGACCTCGCCTCATGGCGTGCCACCTGTGATCGTCTGCTGAGTTTCCGTCAGGCCATGACCGACAACGAAGAGCGCCAACCGGCCATCGACGTACAGAATCAGGGCGATGAACTGAAGATCCACAACCTCGGCCTCGATCTGGCGGACGGTCGTCACCTGCTGACCAACGCCGACCTGACGGTGGAAGAGGGCGATCGCGTGATGCTCAGCGGCCGTTCCGGCAGCGGCAAGTCGACCTTGTTGCGCGCGATGGGGCATCTGTGGCCAGCCGGCCACGGCAGTATCCGTCTGCCGTCGGCGCGCTACCTGTTCCTGCCGCAAAAGCCGTACTTGCCGATTGGCACCTTGCGTGAGGCGCTGAGTTATCCACAGGCGGGTGATATCTATCCGCAGGAACGCTACGTCCATGTGCTGGAAACCTGCCGTTTGCCGCATCTTGTTGCACGTCTGGATGAGGCGAACCACTGGCAGCGCATGCTCTCGCCGGGTGAACAGCAACGTTTGGCGTTTGCCCGAGCGCTGCTGTATGCACCGCAATGGCTGTACATGGACGAAGCCACTTCGGCGATGGATGAAGAGGATGAAGGGTCGCTGTATCAAGCGTTGATCGACGAGTTGCCGGGGTTGAGCATCATCAGCGTCGGGCACCGCAGCAGCCTGAAGCGTTTCCACCCACGGCATGTTCGAATCGAGAACGGCCATTTGGTGGACCAGACCGTGACCGCATAAACACCACTATCCCTGTGGGAGCGAGCTTGCTCGCTCCCACAGGGATAGTGGATGCTGACGGTGATCGTACAACCGCGTTGAGCTATGATGCGGTTTCAGCCGAATTTTCGAGACAGATGTTCACCATGGAAAACCCGATCGACGCACCACGCCTCCCTCGCAAGCGCCGCAGCCTCGCACAGGAATTGGTGACGGTGCTGTCCGAGCAGATCCGCGACGGTCACCTCAAGCGCGGCGACAAATTGCCCACCGAGTCGGCGATCATGGATGCTCATGGCGTCAGCCGCACGGTGGTGCGCGAGGCGATTTCCCGTTTGCAGGCGGCCGGGCAGGTTGAAACCCGCCATGGCATCGGCACCTTCGTGCTCGATACCCCGAGCCCGAGCGGCTTTCGCATCGATCCGGCAACGGTGGTCACTCTGCGTGACGTGTTGGCGATTCTGGAGTTGCGCATCAGCCTCGAAGTGGAGTCCGCCGGCCTCGCCGCGCAACGCCGCAGCGACGAGCAACTAGGTTTGATGAGAGCTGCGCTGGACGCCCTCAACGAAAGCGCTTCGCATGCCAGCGATGCGGTCGCCTCGGACTTCCAGTTCCACCTGCAAATCGCGCTGGCGACCGGTAACCGCTACTTCACCGACATCATGACCCACCTCGGCACCAGCATCATTCCGCGCACCCGCCTGAACTCCGCGCGCCTGGCCCATGACGACCAGCAGCACTACATGAATCGCCTGAGCCGTGAACACGAAGAGATTTACGACGCCATCGCCCGTCAGGATTCCGATGCGGCGCGGGCCGCAATGCGTTTGCACCTGACGAATAGCCGCGAGCGGTTGCGTCATGCGCATGAAGAGGCTGAGGCGCAGCGGGGTTAATTTTCCGGTCGCAATTTTCTGTTGTCTGCTGGAATGCCATCGCGAGCAAGCCCGGCTCCCACAGTGTCTTGTGAAAACCTGTGGGAGCCGAGCTTGCTCGCGATAGGGCCTTCAGCCCTGATGAAAAAGTTAGCTGATACGCAGGATCGAACGATCCACCCTCACCGCCAATCCAGCCACCCCAGGCTTGGCATCAAACACCACATCCCCCCGTTCATTCACCACCGCCCGCGCAATCACCACGCCCTTGGACAACAACTCCAACGGCGCCCCGTTCATAGATTGGCCCGAAGCCAGTTCCAGTTTCACTTTGATCGTCATCATGGATCTCCTTATCAGGCAACGTTGCCGGTGGGTGTGTAGTCCTTGAGCAGCAAATAAGTGCTCCAGCCCCACCAGTCGTCGATGGTGGCGGTGTCGTTCAGGTTGTTGACGTCCTTGCGCCGCAGCACCTTGCTGCCCTCGACCCTGAACAGCGGCGAGAAATTGCCGGCCGGGTTCAGCGCGGCTTGCAAGTCCGGCAGCTTTTTCAAGGCGCTGAAGTTGCTGGGCGATGGAGCGACACCGCTGAGGTACGCCGTGAAGATCTCATCCGCAGACAGCTGAACCGCTTGATTGACCTGCACGCGATTGGCGCTATCGATCGCGTCGAAATAGCGTTTGTCGCCATACGCGCGCCATTGATCGGCGTTGCCATTACGCACATTGAGGCCGAACTTGCTGTCTTCGTCGTGCATGAAACGGGTGATCAACGAGCCCAGGTCGCTGGGTGTGACCACCGCCGCCAGTTGCTTGCGCGGTACACGCAGGTGGCCCGCGGAAAACAGGTCAGTCAGGTAATGATCGGCAAACGCATTCATCGCGTAGGCGATTTCGAGCTGTTTTTCATCACCACTGTTTTTCGCCAGCACGGCTTGCTGCACGGCCGCAGTGTGGCCGGCGATATAGGCTGCCAGTGCCCCTTCGGCAAAGTGGTCAGTATTGTTGGCGGCGAGTTTCAGATAACGCCCCAACGGGAATAGCGCCGAGACGAAACTGCCGCCGCCGGTGATCTTGTTCCACTCCTCCGACAACGTATCTCCGAGGGCGTCATAGACCTCGTGAGGCTGTTTGCCGTCCTGGATCGCCTGCTTCACGGCGGCGATTTCCTTTTGCATGACCCCGAGGATCAGCTTGGCCTCGGCATTCGCGGCCGGCAGCACCGCCAGCGAGTTGAATGCGTTGGAGAAGCGCTGGACTCGGTCCGGAGCGGTGGCGCCTTCGCTGATCGGTTGCTCGGGAATTCCGTAGAAATCACCGCCCAGCGCAACAACCTGGCCATAGGTCAGCGCCAGCCCGTTGGGCAAATGCAGTTCGACCTGTGAGGCCGGGATCGCGGGGGCATCCTTGATGAAACGCAGCAGGGTGCCATCCCCGATAGCCGTGTGTTCACCCCCCTCGAACCTCAGTGGCGGCTTGCCATTCAAGGCTTTGCCGGAAGGGGAGGCGGACGGTTGAGGCGCGTGGTTGTGAGGTATGCCCAAGTGCAGCACCAGCAATTCATGGCCACTGATGGCAATGCCGTGCTCATTGAAAAGATCATCCAGAACGGTAATGACCTGCTTGGGTTTTTCCTGGGATTGAGTGTGTAGACCTGACATTTCTAGCTCCTTGATATGTCGTAGGCAGATTTCAAATTAACTGTATGTATATACAGTTAATTCGATCTTAGCCCAGAAATTTCCTACGTCAAGGACAGAACCTCTCCTACATAAAAATGCAGACGGCGATGAAATGCAGTTGACGGTTATTATTTAAGTTGTACGATGACCTACAACTCGGCGAAAGCTGAACGGTTTCCTCACACACATACGTTGCTACTCAGGGTGTTCGAATAATGAATCCACAAGAACTGAAGTCCATCCTCTCTTCCGGCCTGTTGTCTTTCCCGGTCACCGATTTCAATGCTCAGGGCGATTTCCATCGCGCGGGCTACATCAAGCGTCTCGAATGGCTGGCCCCATACGGCGCCACGGCGTTGTTCGCCGCGGGCGGCACCGGTGAGTTCTTCTCTCTGGCGGCCAGCGAATATTCGGAAATCATCAAGACTGCCGTCGACACCTGCGAAACCAGCGTGCCGATCCTGGCCGGCGTGGGCGGTTCGACCCGTCAAGCCATCGAGTACGCACAGGAAGCCGAGCGCCTGGGCGCCAAAGGCCTGTTGCTGCTGCCGCACTACCTGACCGAAGCCAGCCAGGACGGCGTTGCCGCCCACGTTGAAGCCGTGTGCAAATCGGTGAAAATCGGCGTGGTGGTTTACAACCGTAACGTCTGCCGCCTGACCGCTCCTTTGCTGGAGCGTCTGGCCGAGCGCTGCCCGAACCTGATCGGCTACAAAGATGGCCTGGGCGATATCGAACTGATGGTGTCGATCCGTCGTCGCCTCGGCGATCGCTTCAGCTACCTGGGCGGTTTGCCGACCGCTGAAGTCTACGCCGCTGCTTACAAAGCCCTGGGCGTGCCGGTTTACTCCTCGGCGGTGTTCAACTTCATCCCGAAAACCGCGATGGATTTTTACCACGCCATCGCTCGCGAAGATCACGCCACCGTTGGCAAGATCATCGACGACTTCTTCCTGCCCTACCTGGACATCCGTAACCGCAAAGCCGGCTACGCGGTGAGCATCGTCAAGGCCGGGGCAAAAATTGCCGGTTACGACGCAGGTCCTGTGCGTGCACCGCTGACCGATCTGACGGCCGAAGAGTACGAAATGCTCGCCGCGCTGATCGACAAGCAAGGTGCGCAGTAACACATCCGATTTAACAGGGCCGCTGAGTGATCAGCGGCCTTTTGCGTGAGGAGAATTGTTGTGGCAGATGCAAAGCGTTTTGATAACTACATCAACGGTGCATGGGTGGCGGGCAGTGATTACTGCGCCAACATCAACCCGTCCGAACTGACCGACACCATCGGTCACTACGCCAAAGCCGATCTGGCTCAAGTCCACGCCGCCATCGACGCCGCTCGCGCCGCGTTCCCGGCCTGGTCGACGTCGGGTATTCAGGCACGTCACGACTCGCTGGATAAAGTCGGTACTGAAATCCTCGCCCGTCGCGAAGAACTCGGTACCTTGCTGGCCCGTGAAGAAGGCAAGACCCTGCCTGAAGCCATCGGCGAAGTGGCTCGCGCCGGTAACATCTTCAAGTTCTTCGCTGGTGAAACCCTGCGTCTGTCCGGCGACTATTTGCCGTCGGTACGCCCGGGTGTGAACGTTGAAGTGACTCGCGAAGCATTGGGCGTGGTTGGCCTGATCACCCCGTGGAACTTCCCGATCGCCATCCCCGCGTGGAAAATCGCCCCGGCCCTGGCGTACGGTAACTGCGTCGTGCTGAAACCAGCGGATCTGGTACCCGGTTGCGCCTGGGCCCTGGCCGAAATCATCTCCCGCGCAGGCTTCCCGGCTGGCGTGTTCAACCTGGTGATGGGCAGCGGTCGGGTGGTCGGCGATGCGCTGGTGCAGAGCCCGAAAGTCGACGGCATCAGCTTCACCGGTTCCGTCGGTGTCGGTCGTCAGATCGCGGTCAGCTGTGTATCGCGTCAAGCCAAGGTTCAGCTGGAAATGGGCGGCAAGAACCCGCAGATCATTCTCGACGACGCTGACCTCAAGCAAGCGGTCGAGCTGTCGGTGCAGAGCGCGTTCTACTCCACCGGTCAGCGTTGCACTGCTTCCAGCCGTTTCATCGTGACGGCCGGCATCCACGACAAATTCGTCGAAGCCGTGGCCGAACGCATGAAGTCGATCAAGGTCGGCCATGCGCTGAAAACCGGTACTGACATTGGTCCCGTGGTTTCCCAGGCTCAGCTTGAGCAAGACATGAAGTACATCGACATCGGCCAGTCCGAAGGTGCGCGTCTGGTCAGTGGCGGTGGTCTGGTGACCTGCGACACCGAAGGCTACTACCTCGCGCCAACGCTGTTTGCCGACAGCGAAGCCGCGATGCGCATCAGCCGCGAAGAGATCTTCGGTCCGGTGGCCAACGTGGTTCGCGTCGCGGATTACGAAGCGGCACTGGCCATGGCCAACGACACCGAGTTCGGTCTGTCGGCGGGTATCGCGACCACCTCGTTGAAGTACGCCAACCACTTCAAGCGCCATTCCCAGGCCGGGATGGTGATGGTCAACCTGCCGACCGCAGGCGTGGATTACCACGTTCCATTCGGCGGGCGTAAAGGTTCATCCTATGGATCCCGCGAGCAAGGTCGCTATGCGCAAGAGTTCTACACCGTGGTGAAGACCTCTTACATCGGCTCCTGACAGGAAACGCCGCGGTATCGGCATCGATGCCGCAACCCCTGTAAATAGTTCCACCCGCGCATAAAAATAATCAGTGGGAGTACATCTACATGCAAGCGACCAAGCCGACCCATGTCCGCTATTTGATCCTGCTCATGCTTTTCCTGGTGACCACGATCAACTACGCCGACCGGGCTACCATCGCCATTGCGGGCTCGAGCCTGCAAAAAGACCTCGGCATCGACGCGGTCACTCTCGGTTATATCTTCTCTGCATTCGGTTGGGCCTACGTGGCCGGGCAAATTCCCGGTGGCTGGCTGCTGGACCGTTTCGGCTCGAAAAAAGTCTACGCACTGAGCATCTTCACCTGGTCGCTGTTCACCGTGCTCCAGGGCTACGTCGGTGAGTTCGGCATGTCCACGGCGATCGTTGCGCTGTTCATGCTGCGCTTCCTCGTCGGCCTGGCCGAAGCGCCATCCTTCCCTGGTAACGCACGCATCGTTGCGGCCTGGTTCCCGACCGCTGAACGCGGTACTGCGTCTGCGATCTTCAACTCGGCGCAATACTTCGCCACCGTTCTGTTTGCACCGCTGATGGGCTGGATCGTCTACACGTTCGGCTGGCAGCATGTGTTTGTGGTGATGGGCAGCATCGGCATCGTGTTCTCGCTGATCTGGCTGAAAGTTATCCACAGTCCGCGTCAGCACCCGATGATCAACGAGGCCGAGTTCAAGCACATCGCCGAGAACGGCGGCATGGTCGACATGGACCAGGACAAAGGCAAAGGGCAAGCCGCCGGCAAACCGGCTGAAGGCCCGAAATGGGACTACGTGCGTCAGCTGCTGACCAATCGCATGATGCTCGGCGTCTACCTGAGCCAGTATTGCATCAACGCCATCACCTACTTCTTCCTGACCTGGTTCCCGGTGTATCTGGTGCAAGAACGCGGCATGACCATCCTCAAGGCCGGTTTCATTGCCTCGTTGCCGGCGATCTGCGGTTTTATCGGTGGTGTGTTGGGCGGTGTGATTTCCGACTACCTGCTGCGCAAGGGCCACTCCCTGACCTTCGCCCGCAAGGCGCCGATCATCGCGGGCCTGCTGGTGTCCAGCAGCATCGTGGCTTGCAACTACGTCGACATCGAATGGATGGTCGTGGGCTTCATGGCCCTGGCCTTCTTCGGCAAAGGAGTGGGCGCGTTGGGCTGGGCCGTGGTGTCCGATACCTCGCCAAAGCAGATCGCCGGTTTGAGTGGCGGCCTGTTCAACATGTTCGGCAACATCGCGTCGATCACCACGCCAATCGTGATCGGCTACATCATCAGCTCCACCGGCTCGTTCAAATGGGCGCTGGTGTTTGTCGGTTGCAACGCACTGGTGGCGGTGTTCAGCTACCTGGTGATCGTTGGTCCGATCAAACGCGTGGTACTCAAGGAGCCGCCAGTCAGCGGTCCTGAAAAAAACAACAAATTGTCACAAGCGCATTCCTGAGGAGCGGCGTCATGCAGTTGATTGAACATTCCGACTCGCCGCGCTACATCCGTCTGCACGAGCGGGACAACGTAGTGATCGTGGTCAATGACCAGGGCGTGCCGGCCGGCACCGAGTTTCCCGATGGCCTGGTGACCGTGGACTTCGTGCCACAAAGCCACAAAGTCACGCTGGAAGACATTCCCGAAGGCGGGCAGGTGATTCGTTACGGCCAGACTATTGGCTACGCGTTGCAGCCGATTCCGCGCGGCAGCTGGGTCAAGGAAGATCAACTGCGCATGCCCACCGCGCCGCCGCTGGACAGCTTGCCGCTGTCCACCGAAGTGCCGGCGGCGCAAGCCCCGCTCGACGGCTATACGTTCGAGGGTTATCGCAACGCCGACGGCACTGTCGGCACACGCAATATCCTGGGGATTACCACGACCGTTCAGTGCGTCACCGGTGTGCTGGATCATGCGGTCAAGCGCATCAAGGACGAGTTGCTGCCCAAGTACCCGAACGTCGACGACGTGGTCGCGCTGACCCACAGCTACGGCTGTGGTGTGGCGATTACGGCGGCCGATGCGTACATCCCGATTCGTACTGTGCGCAACCTGGCGCGTAACCCGAACCTGGGTGGCGAAGCGTTGGTGATCAGCCTGGGTTGCGAGAAATTGCAGGCCGGGCAGGTGATGCACGAGAACGACAGCTCGGTGAATCTGAGCGAGCCGTGGTTGTACCGCCTGCAGGATTCGAGTCACGGTTTCACCGAGATGATCGAGCAGATCATGGCGCTGGCCGAAACCCGTTTGAAGAAGCTCGATCAGCGCCGCCGGGAAACCGTGCCGGCGTCCGAGCTGATTCTGGGCATGCAGTGCGGCGGCAGTGATGCGTTCTCCGGCATCACCGCTAACCCGGCGCTGGGTTATGCCTCGGACTTGTTGCTGCGTGCCGGTGCGACGGTGATGTTTTCCGAAGTGACTGAAGTGCGCGACGCGATCTACTTGCTGACCTCGCGAGCGGAAACTCAAGAAGTCGCTCAGGAACTGGTGCGGGAAATGGACTGGTACGACCGGTATCTGGCCAAGGGCGAAGCGGACCGTAGCGCCAACACCACGCCGGGCAACAAGAAGGGCGGGTTGTCGAACATCGTCGAGAAATCCCTGGGCTCGATCGTCAAGTCCGGCAGCAGCGCGATCAATGGGGTGCTTGGCCCTGGCGAGCGTTTCAAGCGCAAGGGCCTGATCTTCTGCGCAACCCCGGCCAGTGACTTTGTCTGCGGGACGTTGCAGTTGGCGGCGGGGATGAACCTGCACGTGTTCACCACCGGCCGTGGTACGCCGTATGGCTTGGCGATGGCGCCGGTGGTGAAGGTGTCAACCCGTACGGAACTGGCGCAGCGCTGGCCGGATTTGATCGACATCGATGCGGGGCGGATTGCCACCGGGCGGGCGTCGATCGAAGACCTCGGCTGGGAGTTGTTCCACTACTACCTGGACGTGGCCAGTGGCAAGAAGCAGACGTGGGCCGAGCAGCACAAGCTGCATAACGACATCACCCTGTTCAACCCTGCGCCGATCACCTGAGACCGCGTTATCGTTCATCGCGAGCAAGCTCGCTCCCTCCGGGATTTTCGTCGTGCGCAGATTGCGTGTTTTTCGCAGGACAAATGTGGGAGCGAGCTTGCTCGCGATTGCGGTCTAACAGACGCCGAAGGGCTGAGTGGCTTATTATTAGCCCCCTAACGACGCTCACCCAAGGTTCCCCTCGGCATGCTGGCAATCTTCCTCGAAACACTGAACATCACCGCGCCGGTGTTTGCCATGCTGTTTCTGGGTGTGCTGCTCAAGCGCATTGGCTGGATCAACGACAATTTCATCCACACCGCGTCGGCCCTGGTGTTCAACGTCACCATGCCGGCGTTGCTGTTTCTGGGCATTCTGCATGCGGACCTGCACGCGGCGCTGCAACCGGCGCTGCTGATCTACTTCTCGATGGCCACGCTGGTGAGTTTCGCCATTGCCTGGGTCTGGGCGATCTGGAAGTGCCCGCGCGAAGACCGGGGGATTTATACCCAAGGCGCGTTTCGCGGCAACAACGGGGTCATCGGCCTGGCGCTGGCGGCGAGCATGTACGGCGCCTACGGGATTTCCCTCGGGGCGATTCTCGCGGCGCTGGTGATCCTGTTCTACAACACGCTGTCGACCATTGTGCTGGCGGTGTACAGCCCGGTGATCAAGTCCGATCCGTGGAGCATCTGCAAAAGCGTGATGGGCAATCCGCTGATCATCAGCGTATTCGCGGCGGCGCCGTTTGCCTATTTCAAGATCGGTTTGCCGGGGTGGCTGGAGACGTCCGGGCAGTACCTGGCGCAGACCACATTGCCGCTGGCGTTGATTTGCATTGGCGGCACGCTGTCGCTGGCGGCGCTGCGCAAGAGCGGCGATATGGCGCTCAGTTCCAGCCTGGTGAAGATGATCGGCCTGCCGGTGCTGACGACCCTTGGGGCGTGGCTGTGGGGCTTTCGTGGGGCGGAGTTGGGGATTCTGTTTTTGTATTTTGGCAGCCCGACGGCGGCGGCCAGTTTTGTGATGGCCCGTCAGGCTGAGGGGAATCATGAACTGGCGGCGGCGATCATCGTCATCACCACGTTGATGGCGGCGGTGACCACCAACGTCGGGATCTTTTTGTTGCAGTGGGGTGGGTGGATCTAGCCCTGGGATTTTGGGTTGTTTTTCCGGGCCTGCTCGCGATGACGGCTGAACAATCACCACAAATGCCGGATTTTTATTCCGGCTTCTGATAACTCTCAATCACTTCCTGCGCCGCCCGAAATGCATCTATCGCCGCCGGCGCACCGGCATACACCGCGCAATGCAGCAGCGTTTCACGAATCTCTTCCACGGTGCAGCCGTTGTTCAATGCACCGCGCACATGGCCTTTCAATTCCTGCGGGCACTTCAGCGCGGTCAGCGCGGCGAGGGTGATCAGGCTGCGGGTTTTCAGTTCCAGGCCTTCGCGGTTCCACACAGCGCCCCACGCGTGTTCATTGACGAAATCCTGCAACGGCTGGGTGAATTCGGTGGCATTGCCCAGTGCGCGGTCGACGAAAGCGTCGCCCATCACTTGGCGGCGGACTTCAACGCCAGGTTTTTTATTGTCGGTCATGGCACATCCCTCTTGTGGTGTTGGCGACGCCAGGCGAGCAGCGACGTGAACAGCAAAAACGCCACCAGCGCCGGCAGAACGAAAAACAGCATCAGGTGTTCGAGCTTGCCGGCCAGCGGCATGCCGGTGGTGAACGACACCACGTGCAGCCCGTAAGCCAGGTACAAACCCAGGCACAGCAAACCTTCGGCCCGGGTCACCCGGTAGCCGGTGTAGAACAACGGCAGGCACAACACCGCGACGCCGAGCATCACCGGCAAGTCGAAATCCAGGGCGTTGGGTGATACCGACAGCGGTGACGGCGCGATCAACGCTGTCACGCCGAGCACGCCCAACAGGTTGAACAGGTTGCTGCCGATCACGTTACCCACGGCAATGTCGCGCTGACCGCGCAGGGCGGCGATCAGGGAGGTGGCGAGTTCCGGCAGGGAGGTGCTGATGGCGACGATGGTCAGGCCGATGATCCGTTCCGACAATCCAAGGTCGGTTGCCACCACCACGGCGGCGCCCAGCAGCAGATGCCCGGCGTAGACCAGCATCGCCAGCCCCGCCACGATCATCAGCAGGCTGCTGAACCAGGGCGCGGCCTGACTGAGGGGATCGCTCGATGGCGGGCGGGCCGAGTGCCGCGACTGGCGCAACAGCAAGCCCAGGTACAGCGCCAGTGCCGCCAGCAGGATCATGCCATCGGTGCGGGTCAGTTGTTCATTCCAGGCCAGCACGAACACCAGCAGGCTGGCGCCGATCATCAGCGGAATATCCAGGCGCACCAGTTGGCGCGAAACCCGCAGCGGAATGATCAGCGCCGAGAGCCCGAGGGTGACGAGAATGTTGAAAATGCTGCTGCCGATCACGCTGCCGACGGCAATGTCGGCATTGTCCGCCAGGGTGGCTTGCAGGCTGACGGCCATCTGCGGCGCACTGCTGCCGAGGGCGACGATGGTCAGGCCGATGATCAGTGGGCGCACATGCAGTCGCGCTGCCAGGCGCACGGCCGCGCGCACCATCAGCTCCGCGCCGATAATCAGTAGAACCAGGCCGCTGAGCAGTTCAATCAGGCTGATCAGGGGTACATCGGCAAGTCCGAAAATGGTCGGTACTCCGTCTGTCAGTCGTCGAGGGCTTGCACGCGAACCTTGGCGGTACCGCTGCTGATCATGCCCAGGCGTTCGGCGGCTGCATGGGACAGATCGATCAGGCGCCCGCGGGTATGCGGCCCACGGTCGTTGATGCGGACCACGCAGGACTTGTCGTTGTTCAGGTTGGTGACCTTCACCCGCGTGCCGAAGGGCAACTGGCGGTGGGCGGCGGTCATGGAATTCTTGTCGAAACGCTCGCCACTGGCGGTGCGTTTACCTTGGTGTTTGGCGCCGTAATAGGACGCCGTACCGGTCTTGTCGTAGCCGTGTGGATCGATGACATCGTTACTGGCGCAACCGGCCAGCAGAGCGAGCAGGGCGCAGGCACCGAGTAGACGCTTCATTTAAAGGTTTCCACAAACAAATGTGGGAGCGGGCTTGCTCGCGATTGCGTCCTGACAGCCAACTCATTGTTGAATGCAAAACCGCAATCGCGAGCAAGCTCGCTCCCACAGGGGGTGGAGCCAGGCTTTGAAACTGGCTCCATGCTCATCAGCCTTCGAGCTTGCTTTTCAGCAGTTCGTTGACCTGTTGCGGGTTGGCCTTGCCTTTGGAGGCTTTCATGGCCTGGCCGACGAAGAAGCCGAACATCTTGCCGCGTTTGGCTTCGTCTGCCGCGCGGTACTGTTCAACCTGTTCGGCATTGGCCGCAAGCATTTCGTCCAGCACCGCCGAAATCGCACCGGTGTCGGTCACTTGTTTGAGGCCGCGCTTGTCGATGATTTCGTCCGCGCTGCCTTCGCCGTTGGCCATCGCTTCAAACACGACCTTGGCGATCTTGCCAGAGATGGTGTTGTCCTTGATGCGCAGCAGCATGCCGCCCAGTTGCTCGGCCGAAACCGGTGAGTCTTCGATGTCCAGGCCTTGCTTGTTGAGCAGGCTGCCCAACTCGACCATTACCCAGTTCGCCGCCAGTTTGGCGTCGCCGCCGATGCTCGCGACTTTCTCGAAGTAATCGGCTTGCTCGCGGCTGGTCGCCAACACGCTGGCGTCATAGACCGACAGACCGAATTGCTCCTGGAAACGCTCGCGTTTTTGCGGTGGCAGTTCTGGCAGGGTCGCGCGCACGTCGTCGAGGAACGAATCTTCGATGACCACGGGCAGCAGGTCCGGATCGGGAAAGTAACGGTAGTCGTTGGCTTCCTCTTTGCTGCGCATCGGACGGGTTTCGTCCTTGTTCGGATCGTACAGACGGGTCTGCTGGATCACTTTGCCGCCGTCTTCGATCAGCTCGATCTGACGCTGTACTTCGCTGTTGATCGCTTTTTCGATGAAGCGGAACGAGTTGACGTTCTTGATCTCGCAGCGAGTGCCGAACTCAACCTGACCTTTCGGACGGATCGACACGTTGCAGTCGCAACGCAGCGAGCCTTCGGCCATGTTGCCGTCGCAGATGCCCAGGTAACGCACCAGCGCGTGGATCGTCTTGACGTAAGCCACGGCTTCCTTGGCGCTGCGCATGTCCGGCTCGGAGACGATTTCCAGCAGCGGCGTGCCGGCACGGTTCAGGTCGATGCCGGTGGCACCGTTGAACTCTTCGTGCAGGCTTTTACCGGCGTCTTCTTCCAGGTGCGCACGGGTCACGCCAACACGTTTGATCGTGCCGTCTTCCAAGGCGATGTCCAGGTGGCCCTTGCCGACGATCGGCAATTCCATCTGGCTGATCTGATAGCCCTTCGGCAAATCCGGGTAGAAATAGTTTTTACGGGCGAACACGTTGTGCTGGCCGATCTCGGCGTCAATCGCCAGACCGAACATCACCGCCATGCGCACCGCTTCCTGGTTCAGCACCGGCAATACGCCGGGCATGCCCAGGTCGATCAGGCTGGCCTGGGTATTCGGCTCGGAACCGAAGGTGGTGGAACTACCGGAAAAGATTTTCGACCGGGTGGTGAGCTGGGTATGAATCTCCAGCCCGATCACGACTTCCCATTGCATGTGTGTCTCCTCAGAAGCCGGTTGGGGTGCGGGTGTGCCAGTCAGTGTTCAACTGATACTGGTGGGCAACGTTCAACAGGCGACCTTCCTGGAAATACGGCGCGAGCAGTTGCACGCCCACCGGCAGGCCATCGACGAAACCGGCCGGCATGGACAAGCCCGGCAGGCCAGCGAGGTTGGCGGTGATGGTGTAGACGTCTTCCAGGTAGGCAGCGACCGGGTCGCTGTTCTTGGCGCCGAGCTTCCAGGCCGGGTTCGGCGTGGTTGGGCCGAGGATGATGTCGACCTCATTGAAGGCAGCCATGAAGTCGTTCTTGATCAAGCGACGAATCTTCTGGGCCTTCAGGTAGTAGGCGTCGTAGTAACCGGCCGACAGCGCGTAGGCACCGACCATGATCCGGCGCTGCACTTCCGGGCCGAAACCTTCGCCACGGGAACGCTTGTACAGATCGATCAGGTCTTTCGGGTTCTCGCAACGATGGCCAAAGCGCACGCCATCGAAACGCGACAGGTTGGACGAGGCTTCTGCCGGCGCGATCACGTAGTACGCAGGAATCGCGTGCTGCATGTTCGGCAGGCTGATTTCCTTGATCACGGCGCCGAGCTTTTCCAGCTCCTTGACGCTGGTGTGGATCAGCTCGGCAATGCGCGGGTCGAGACCGGCGCTGAAGTATTCCTTCGGCACACCGATGCGCAGGCCTTGCAGCGAATCGTTGAGGCTGGCGCGGTAATCCGGCACAGGCTCGTCGATGCTGGTGGAGTCCTTTGGATCGAAGCCGGCCATGCCTTGCAACAAAATCGCGCAGTCTTCGGCAGTGCGTGCCATCGGGCCGCCCTGATCGAGGCTGGAGGCGTAGGCAATCATGCCCCAGCGCGAAACACGACCGTACGTCGGTTTCAGGCCGGTGAGGTTGGTCAGGGCCGCTGGCTGACGGATCGAGCCGCCGGTGTCGGTGCCGGTGGCTGCAGGCAGCAGGCGCGCGGCAACCGCGGCGGCCGAACCGCCGGACGAACCGCCAGGCACGTATTCCAGGTTCCATGGGTTTTTCACCGGGCCGTAGTAGCTCGACTCGTTGGCCGACCCCATGGCGAATTCGTCCATGTTGGTCTTGCCCAGGGTCACGGTCCCGGCAGCCGCCAGCTTGGCGACGACGGTGGCGTCGTACGGGGCTTTGAAGTTGTCGAGCATCTTCGAGCCGCAGCTGGTACGGATGCCCTGGGTGCAGAACAGGTCTTTGTGGGCAATCGGCGCGCCGAGCAGGGCGCCGCTCTCACCATTGGCCCGGCGTGCGTCAGCGGCTTTCGCCTGCTGGAGCGCCAGGTCCTCGGTGAGGCTGATGAAACTGTTGAGCTGAGGATCAAGCAGGGCGATACGCGCCAGCAGGGTCTTGGTCAGCTCTTCGGAAGAAAACTTTTTTTCGGCGAGTCCGCGGGCGATCTCGGCCAGAGTCATGTGATGCATTGCAGGCTCTTTCCCTTTAGTCGATGACTTTCGGAACCAGGTACAGGCCGTTTTCGACCGCTGGTGCGATGGACTGATAAGCCTCGCGATGATTGGTCTCGGTCACGACGTCTGCACGCAGGCGCTGGCTGGCTTCCAATGGGTGGGCCAGCGGCTCGATACCGTCGGTATTGACCGCCTGCATTTCGTCGACCAGGCCCAGAATGCTGTTCAGGGCCGAAGTGATGTGTGGAAGATCGGCATCATTAA
This sequence comes from Pseudomonas sp. S2_B07, assembly GCF_054668435.1. Taxonomy (NCBI): domain Bacteria; kingdom Pseudomonadati; phylum Pseudomonadota; class Gammaproteobacteria; order Pseudomonadales; family Pseudomonadaceae; genus Pseudomonas; species Pseudomonas sp. S2_B07. The sequence continues at coordinate 2,663,767 of NZ_CP162769.1, read as the reverse complement.
GGCCAAGGCAGGCCAAATGAGCGATTTTTTCCACGTCGGAGCGTTCAAGCGCCATTGCGATTCTCCAGTGGAATACAGAACGGACGGCGTCCGTGTGTTAGATTGTCGGAACACTACCGCATTTCTACGGTCATAAGGCCGCGATTGTGGGGGTTGGTGCACAGAAAAGCGGCCAATTTAACATATTGGCGCCTTGCCCAAAATCCCTGTCGTTGTTAGAGTTTGCCGCACTTTTTTACCCACGCGTTGCCTAGGGTCCCTTTCCCATGTTCAAGAAACTGCGTGGCATGTTTTCCAGCGATCTTTCCATTGACCTGGGCACTGCCAACACCCTTATTTACGTGCGCGAGCGCGGTATCGTCCTGAATGAGCCATCGGTTGTGGCTATTCGGACACACGGTAACCAGAAAAGTGTCGTTGCTGTCGGCACCGAGGCGAAGCGTATGCTCGGCCGTACGCCGGGCAACATTGCTGCCATTCGTCCGATGAAGGACGGCGTGATTGCCGACTTCAGCGTCTGCGAAAAGATGCTGCAATACTTTATCAACAAGGTTCACGAAAACAGCTTCCTGCAGCCTAGCCCGCGTGTGCTGATCTGCGTTCCGTGCAAATCCACCCAGGTTGAGCGTCGTGCCATCCGTGAATCGGCCCTTGGTGCCGGTGCTCGTGAAGTGTTCCTGATCGAAGAGCCGATGGCTGCTGCGATCGGTGCCGGCCTGCCGGTTGAAGAAGCACGCGGTTCGATGGTGGTCGATATTGGTGGTGGTACTACTGAAATCGCCCTGATCTCCCTGAACGGTGTGGTTTACGCTGAATCCGTACGGGTTGGCGGCGACCGCTTCGACGAAGCGATCATCACCTACGTGCGTCGCAACTACGGCAGCCTGATCGGCGAATCCACTGCCGAGCGCATCAAGCAGGAAATCGGTACGGCTTACCCGGGCGGCGAAGTGCGTGAAGTTGACGTTCGTGGCCGTAACCTGGCCGAAGGCGTTCCACGTGCTTTCACCCTGAACTCCAATGAAGTGCTGGAAGCTCTGCAAGAGTCCCTGGCCACCATCGTTCAGGCTGTGAAAAGTGCACTGGAGCAATCGCCTCCGGAGCTGGCGTCCGATATCGCCGAGCGCGGTCTGGTACTGACCGGTGGTGGCGCCTTGCTGCGCGACCTCGACAAGTTGCTGGCCCAGGAAACAGGTCTGCCGGTGATCGTTGCCGAAGACCCGCTGACCTGCGTTGCTCGCGGCGGTGGCCGTGCATTGGAAATGATGGATAAACACACCATGGACCTGCTTTCCAGCGAATAAGTCGCCGGATTGCCTCTATGCTGTTGAGCGCGCAGGCGGCACTTTGCAGTGCTGCCTGTTGGCGCTTATCTTCTGTCAGTCTGCATCCAGGCCGGTTTGATGCCGTATGAGTAAAGAGAACATTTGCCTGGGAGGAGCGGCTTATTAAACCGCTTTTTTCCAAAGGTCCCTCACTGGGCGTGCGCTTATTGGTGCTGGTCGTGCTTTCGATCGCGCTGATGGTGGTCGATGCCCGCTTCACACTGCTCAAGCCAGTGCGTAGCCAAATGTCGCTGGTGCTGATGCAGTCTTACTGGATCACCGACCTGCCGCAGCGGCTATGGCAGGGTGTGGCCAGCCAATTTGGCAGCCGTACCGAGCTCGTCGCCGAAAACGAAAAACTCAAGACCGAAAACCTGCTGTTGCAGGGGCGCATGCAGAAGCTTGCCGCCCTCACCGAGCAGAACGTTCGGCTGCGCGAGTTGCTCAACTCTTCCGCGCTGGTCAACGAGAAGGTCGAAGTGGCCGAGTTGATCGGCATGGACCCGAACCCGTTCACCCATCGCATCATCATCAACAAGGGTGAGCGCGACGGTGTGATCCTTGGCCAGCCGGTGCTCGATGCCCGCGGCCTGATGGGGCAGGTGGTCGAGTTGATGCCCTACACCTCCCGTGTCTTGCTGCTGACCGATACGACTCACAGCATTCCGGTGCAGGTGAACCGCAACGGTCTGCGGGCGATTGCCAGCGGCACCGGCAACCCGGAGCGCCTGGAGTTGCGTCACGTAGCGGATACCGCCGACATCAAGGAAGGTGATCTGCTGGTCAGCTCCGGCCTGGGTCAGCGGTTCCCGGCGGGTTACCCCGTGGCGACGGTCAAAGAAGTGATTCACGATTCCGGCCAGCCATTTGCCATCGTGCGTGCCGTGCCAACCGCCGCGCTGAACCGCAGCCGTTATTTGCTGCTGGTGTTCAGCGATGGCCGCACGGCCGAAGAGCGCGCCAACGAAGCGGCCCAGGCACAAGAGGCGCTGGATCAGCACGGCGGCGGTCCGATCATTCCGGCCACCGTTCCTAAACCGGTTCCGGCGGCAACCGTGGCGCCTGCTGCACCTGCCGTCACGCCGGCGGCCGCTGCGCCGGCTCCAGCAACGCCTGCTCCTGCAACCCCCGCCAAACCGGCCAAACCCGCCGCTTCCAAGCCGCCTGCCGCCAGTAAACCGCCGGCCGTGAAGCCTGCTGTCAAACCGCCTGTCTCCGAACCGGCTGCCACTGGGAGACAAGAATAATGGTCGGCGTCAAAGCCTCCCGAAACAGCTGGATTGTCTGGTTGACGTTCGCGATCGGCCTGTTGCTCAGCGTTTCACCGCTGCCGCAGTTCATGGAAATCCTCCGCCCGTTGTGGCTGGCGTTGCTGCTCGCGTTCTGGGCGCTGACCCTGCCGCAAAAAGTCGGCATGGTCACCGCGTGGTGCCTGGGCTTGGCTGAAGACGTGCTGTACGGCACGTTGCTTGGCCAGAACGCATTGATCCTGACGTTGATTACCTTCCTGGTGTTGTCGCTGCAACAGCGCTTGCGCATGTTCCCGATGTGGCAACAGAGCCTGGTGATCCTGGTGATCTTCGGCCTGGCGCAGCTTGTTCAGTTGTGGCTGAGTGCCTTGACCGGTAACCGTCAACCCACCCTGGCGCTGGTGCTGCCGGCACTGGTCAGCGCGTTGTTGTGGCCCTGGGTCAGCTACGGTTTGCGTGGTCTGCGTCGGCGCTACAAAATCAATTAATTCGGTCAGGCATTGGCCCGCACCTCGACAGGGAGATGTCTTGATGAAACAGCTATACCTCGCCTCAGGCTCGCCGCGTCGGCGTGAACTGCTCACGCAGATCGGCGTGCCGTTCTCCGCCATCAGCGCGGACATCGATGAAACCCCTTTTCCTCAAGAATCCCCGTCGGCCTATGTCGAGCGCCTCGCGCGCGGCAAAGCCGAGGCCGGGCGCGGGACCGTCGTGTCCGACGCTGATTTTTGCGTGTTGGGCGCCGACACCGCCGTGGTGCTGGAAGGCAAAATTCTTGGCAAACCGGTGGACGAAGCCGATGCGTGCGCCATGCTTATGCTGTTGGCCGGTCGTGAACATGAAGTGCTGACGGCCATTGCCGTACTCGATGCCGAACGCTGTGAGTCTCGGGTGGTGCGCAGCCTGGTGCGGTTTCGCAACATCAGTGGCGACGAAGCGGCAGCCTATTGGGCCAGCTGCGAGCCACGCGACAAGGCGGGTGGTTACGGCATTCAGGGCCTGGGTGCGGTATTTGTTGCCGGGCTCAATGGCAGTTATTCGGCGGTCGTCGGGTTGCCGCTGTGCGAAACCGCAGAACTGCTCGGCCATTTCGGCATACCCTGTTGGCAAACACTTAACGCGCGCTGAGCGTCGTACTGACAAGATGTAGCCATTATCGTGAACATGCCTGAACGAGACCCTGCCATGAGTGAAGAGATTCTGATCAACATCACGCCGATGGAATCACGCGTGGCGGTGGTCGAAAACGGTGTTCTGCAAGAGGTCCACGTCGAGCGTACGCAAAAGCGCGGGATCGTCGGCAACATCTATAAAGGCAAGGTCGTACGGGTTTTACCAGGCATGCAGGCGGCGTTCGTCGACATCGGCCTGGACCGCGCAGCATTCATTCACGCCTCGGAAATCTCCCTGCGTGAAGGCCCTGCGGTCGAGAGCATCAGCGCCCTGGTCCATGAAGGCCAGAGCCTGGTGGTCCAGGTCACCAAGGACCCGATCGGTTCCAAAGGCGCACGCCTGACGACGCAGCTGTCGATTCCGTCGCGCTATCTGGTGTACATGCCGCGTACCGCTCACGTCGGCATCTCGCTGAAGATCGAAGACGAGGCCGAACGCGAGCGCCTCAAGCAAGTGGTCACCGATTGCGTGGCCAAAGAAGGCATCAAGGAAGCCGGCGGTTTTATATTGCGCACTGCTGCCGAAGGGGCGGGCGCCGATGAGATCCTCATGGACATCCGCTACCTGCGCCGTCTCTGGGATCAGATCAACGAACAAATCAAAACCATTGCCGCGCCGAGTGTGATCTATGAAGACCTCGGTCTCGCGTTGCGCACCCTGCGTGACCTGGTGAGCCCGAAGATCGAGAAGATCCGCATCGATTCCCGGGAAACCTTCCAGAAAACCACACAGTTCGTCGCCGAACTGATGCCGGAAATCGCCGATCGCCTGGAGCATTACCCGGGTGAGCGGCCTATTTTCGATTTGTATGGCGTCGAAGACGAAATCCAGAAAGCCCTGGAGCGCAAAGTCCCGCTCAAGTCCGGCGGTTACCTGGTGGTCGATCCGGCGGAAGCCATGAGCACCATCGACGTCAACACCGGGGCGTTCGTCGGCCATCGCAACCTTGAAGAAACCATTTTCAAGACCAACCTCGAAGCCGCCACCGCCATTGCCCGTCAGCTGCGCCTGCGCAATCTGGGCGGGATCATCATCATCGACTTCATCGACATGGAAGACGAAGAACACCAGCGCCAGGTGTTGCGCACGCTCGAGAAGCAACTGGAACGCGACCACGCCAAGACCAACATCATCGGCATCACCGAGTTGGGCCTGGTGCAGATGACCCGCAAGCGCACCCGCGAAAGTCTTGAGCAAGTGCTGTGCGAACCGTGCAGCAGCTGCCAGGGCCGCGGCAAGTTGAAGACGCCGGAAACGGTCTGCTATGAAATTTTCCGCGAAATCCTCCGCGAGGCGCGCGCCTATCAAGCGGAAGGCTATCGTGTATTGGCGAACCAGAAAGTCGTCGACCGTTTGCTCGACGAAGAGTCAGGTAACGTTGCCGAGCTGGAAGGGTTTATCGGACGCACGATCCGATTCCAGGTGGAAACCATGTATTCCCAGGAACAATACGACGTGGTGCTGCTCTGAATCGCGGTGTTTCAACCTTAATAGAACGGCTGGCCTCAGCTTTTTGCAGCATTTTTGCCATGGGAGCCACCTGACATGGAACGTCTGACACGCATTTTGGTTGCATTGACCCGTTGGGGTCTGGGCCTGTGCGCGTTGGTACTCGTGTTGATGGCGTTTTACGTCAGCCTCGGCCGAGAGCTGACGCCTCTGGTGGCCGAATACCGTGCCGACGTCGAAACCAAAGCCACCGAAGCCTTGGGCATGCCGCTGCAAATCGGCAAGCTGGAAGGTAACTGGAGTGGTTTTGCGCCGATTCTGCTGGCCCATGACGTGACCGTCGGCGAAGGCGCCAATGCCCTTCATCTGGATCAGGTGCGTGCAGTGCCAGACATTTGGGAAAGCCTGTTGGCGCGCCAGGTGCGCATCGCTCACCTTGAACTCAATGGTTTGAAGATCAGCCTCAAGGAAGGCGACGACGGTCAGTGGGCGCTGGAAGGTTTGCCGGTGCAGAAAGATCAGCCTCTCGATCCAGAGCAGTTGCTCAATCGCATGCAAATGGTCCAGCAGTTGTCGGTGATCGACAGTCAGGTGACCTTGCAGCCCCTGGACCAGCCGCCACTGACCCTGACCTACGTCGGTTTCAATCTGAAAACCGGTGCTTCTCGCCAACGCCTCGATGCGCGAATGACCTTGCCCGATGGCCAGCCAGTTGCCATGAGCCTGCGCACCCGCATTCAGGCCAGTCAGTGGAAGGACGGTGAAGCCGAGGCTTACGTGAGCCTGCCGCAAAGCGACTGGTCGAAATGGCTGCCCGAACGCCTCACCCAGCAATGGAATTTTTCCGAGATCAAGGCCGGCGGCGAGCTCTGGATCAATTGGGGCAAGGGCGAACTGCAATCCGCGGCCATTCGCTTGAACGCACCGCAAGTCAAAGGTGCCTACGCCGAACGCAAGCCCATCCAGATCAACAATCTGGCGCTCAATGGCTATTTCCAACGCAGCACTGAAGGCGTGGTGGTGACGCTGGATTCCCTGGCCATGAATTTTGGCGAGACGCGCTGGGAATCCCATCTGCAACTCACACAAACCTCCGCCACCGACAAGGTCCAGGAGCTCTGGCACCTGCAAGCCGACCGCGTCGACCTCACCCCGCTCACGCCATTGCTGAACGCCCTGGGGCCACTGCCCGAAGGTGTCGCCACGGCGGTGGAAAAGCTCAAAGTGACCGGTGGGCTGCGCAATGTGCTGATCGACGTGCGCCCCAATGCCACCGACGACAGCAAGTTCAGCTTCGCCGCGAACCTCGACCGGGTCGGTTTTGATGCCTATCACGGCGCACCGGCCGCGCGGAATGTCAGCGGCAGCATCAGCGGTGACCTCGGCAAGGGTGAGTTGCGCATGGACAGCAAGGACTTTGTCCTGCACCTGGACCCGATTTTCGCCAAGCCATGGCAATACCTTCAGGCCAACGCGACGCTGACCTGGAAGCTCGACAAAGAAGGCTTCACCCTGATCGCGCCGTACCTCAAGGTACTTGGCGAAGAGGGCAAGATTGCCGGTGACTTCCTGATCCGCCTGCATTTTGATCACACCCAGGAAGACTACATGGACCTGCGGGTCGGCATGGTCGAGGGGGACGGTCGCTACACCGCCAAATACCTGCCGACCATGCTCAGCCCTGCGCTTGACGAATGGTTGCGTACGGCCATTCTAAAGGGCGCGGTAGACGAAGGTTTCTTCCAGTATCAGGGCTCGCTGAACCATGGTGCGGCCGACACTGCCCGCAGCATCAGCCTGTTCTTCAAGGTGCACGATGCCGAACTGGCGTTCCAGCCGGGCTGGCCGCATGTGAGCAAGGTCACCGGTGATGTGTTTGTGGAAGACAGTGGTGTGCGGGTTCTGGCCAGCAAGGGCCAGTTGCTCGACACTCAGGTGCGCGATATCTACGTCAATATCCCCCATGTCCCCGATGGCAAAAACGTCCATCTGTACCTCGACGGCGGATTCGCCGGCGGCTTGGGCGATGGCCTGAAAATTCTCCAGGAAGCGCCGATCGGCACCGCAGACACATTCGCCAAGTGGGAGGGTGAGGGCGATCTGCAAGGCACGTTGAACCTGGATATCCCGCTGGCCAAAGACGAGCAACCGAAGATTCTCGTCGATTTCAAGACCGCCAAGGCGCGCCTGAAGCTGGCCGAGCCCGCGCTGGAATTGACCCAACTCAAGGGTGATTTCCGCTTTGACAGCACCAAGGGTTTGAGCGGACAGAACATTAGCGCGCGGGCTTTTGACAGGCCTGTCACCGCACGGATTTTCGCCGATGGCAGCGCGGGCAACATCAAGACACGCGTCACGGCTTCCGGTCAGGTCGAGGTCAAGAAACTCACGGACTGGTTGAGCGTGACTCAGCCGTTGCCGGTTTCCGGGGTCATCCCGTATCAGTTGCAGCTGAACCTGGACGGTGCTGACAGTCAGTTGATGGTCAATTCCAGCCTGAAAGGCGTGAAGGTCGATCTGCCGGCCCCGTTCGGCATGACGGCCGATGACAGCCGTGACACGACGTTCCGCATGACCCTGCTAGGGCCGGAGCGGCGCTACTGGGTCAACTATGGTCAGCTGGCAAACTTCACGTTTGCAGCCCCTAGCGGCAGTTTTGCCGACGGTCGTGGTGAGCTGTTCCTCGGTGGTGGCGATGCCGTATTACCCGGCGCCAAAGGCCTGCGGGTGCGCGGTGTGCTGTCGGAGCTGGATGTCGGTCCCTGGCAGGATCTGGTGGGCAAGTACGCCGGTCAGGATCCGGGGGGCAGTGCCAAGCAGTTCTTCAGCAGTGCAGACTTAAAGATTGGCAAGCTCAGCGCTCTGGGCACGACCCTCGATCAGGCGTCCGTGCAAGTGAACCGAAAGCCTGCCAGTTGGGCGTTGCAACTCGACAGCCAGCAGGTCAAGGGCACCGTCGGTGTTCCCGATGCGAAAGGCGCACCGATCGCGGTCAATCTGCAATACGTGCGGCTGCCCGCGCCGGATCCGAAGGTGGTGGCCGACGAAAACTCGCCCGATCCACTGGCTACGGTCGACCCGACAAAGATTCCGGCACTGGACATCACCATCAACCAGCTTTTCCTAGGGCAGGATCTGGTGGGTGGCTGGTCGCTGAAAATCCGTCCGACTGCCAAAGGTATTGCACTCAACAACCTCGACATGGGCCTCAAAGGGATTCTGTTGCAAGGCAGTGGCGGCTGGGAAGGTGTGCCCGGTAGCTCCAGCAGTTGGTACAAGGGGCGGATCAGCGGCAAAAATCTCGCCGATGTCCTCAAGGGCTGGGGGTTTGCGCCGAGTGTCACCAGCGAAGAGTTTCATATGGATGTTGACGGTCGCTGGCCGGGTTCACCGGCCTGGCTGGCCAGCAAGCGTTTCTCCGGCACCCTGGATGCATCGCTGACCAAAGGCCAGTTTGTTGAGGTCGAGGGCAGTGCCCAGGCCCTGAAAGTCTTCGGCCTGCTGAACTTCAACTCCATCGGCCGCCGGCTGCGCCTGGACTTTTCCGACCTGTTCGGCAAAGGCCTGAGCTATGACCGGGTCAAGGGATTGCTGGTCGGGACCAATGGCGTCTACGTCACCCGCGAGCCGATCCGGATGACCGGTCCGTCCAGCAACGTAGAACTTGATGGCACCTTGAACCTGGTGGGTGATCAGATCGACGCCAAGTTGCTGGTGTCCTTGCCGGTGACCAACAACTTGCCGATTGCGGCGCTGATTGTCGGCGCGCCGGCTGTTGGCGGTGCGCTGTTCCTGATCGACAAACTGATCGGTGACCGCGTCTCCCGATTTGCCAGCGTGAAATACACCGTCAAGGGCCCGTGGAAAGAGCCGCAGATTACCTACGACAAACCTTTTTGACGCTCTTTTTCAAAAGCCATGTCCCAGCCTGATGGAGTAGCATGGCCGAACATATTCCAATTAGCGACGCCGATCCTGTAGCAGCCGGACGCAGGCTTCGCCAGCTGCTACAGGTTGGCGGACACTTCTCGAGTAAGGAAAGGCCATGTCGGTAGCGGTGATTCAAATGGTCAGCCAAAGCGATGTGCTGGCCAATCTGGCTCAGGCTCGCCGGCTGCTTGAACAGGCAGCGGCCGGTGGTGCGCAACTCGCCGTGCTGCCGGAAAACTTCGCCGCCATGGGCCGGCGCGACATTGCCGACATCGGCCGCGCCGAGGCATTGGGTGAAGGCCCTATCCTGCCATGGTTGAAACAGACCGCCCTCGACCTCAAGTTATGGATAGTGGCAGGCACATTGCCGTTGCCGCCGGTGGATCAACCGACGGCGAAGGTGCATGCCTGCTCGTTGTTGGTGAACGATCATGGCGAAACAGTAGCGCGCTACGACAAGCTGCACTTGTTTGACGTGGACGTGGCGGACAATCGCGGGCGTTATCGTGAGTCCGATGACTATGCTTATGGCGGTGGCGTGGTGGTTGCGGATACGCCGGTCGGGCGAGTCGGCCTGACGGTGTGTTACGACCTGCGCTTCCCGGAGCTGTACAGCGAATTACGGGCTGCCGGGGCGGAGTTGATTACCGCGCCGTCGGCGTTTACGGCGGTGACCGGCGCGGCGCATTGGGATGTGCTGATTCGTGCCCGGGCCATCGAGACTCAATGTTATGTGCTGGCGGCCGCTCAGGGTGGAACGCATCCGGGGCCGCGAGAAACCTGGGGACATGCCGCAATCGTCGACCCCTGGGGCCGGGTGCTGGCACAACAGGATCAAGGCGAGGCCGTGCTGCTGGCCGAACGCGATAGCAGCGAACAGGCGTCCATCAGGGCGCGGATGCCGGTGTCCAGTCACCGGCGTTTTTTCTCGCAGGGCGCCCAGCGACCTGCCTCAGAACGATGAATTTAAGGCGTAAAGCATATGAGCGAGTTGTTGTCCTCAGTCAGTGAACACCTCTTGGCGCCCGGTGGCGTAACGATCGAGAGCCTGCAAGGTGTACTCGGTGATCTGGCCGGCCCGGGCATCGATGCCGCCGACCTGTATTTCCAGGGGCAGATTTCCGAGTCCTGGGCGCTGGAAGACGGGATCGTCAAGGAAGGCAGCTTCAACCTCGACCAAGGCGTCGGCGTGCGTGCGCAATCGGGTGAAAAAACCGGTTTTGCGTACAGCAATGCCATCACCCTGGAAGCCCTCGGTGCCGCGGCCCGTGCCGCGCGTTCGATCTCCCGCGCCGGGCAAAATGGCACGGTGCAGGCGTTCACCACCCAGGACGTTGCCCAGTTATACGGACCGGACAACCCGCTGGAAGTGATCTCCCGCGCCGAGAAAGTCGAACTGCTCAAGCGCATCGATGCAGCCACACGCGCCCTCGATCCACGCATCCAGCAAGTGACCGTGAGCATGGCCGGCGTCTGGGAGCGCATCCTCGTGGCCTCCACCGATGGCAGCCTGGCCGCCGATGTACGGCCGCTGGTGCGTTTCAACGTGAGCGTGATCGTTGAACAAAACGGTCGCCGCGAGCGCGGTGGGCATGGCGGTGGCGGACGTACCGATTACCGTTATTTCCTCAGTGACGACCGCGCCATGGGCTACGCCCGTGAAGCGTTGCGTCAGGCACTGGTCAACCTGGAAGCCATTCCGGCGCCGGCCGGTACGTTGCCGGTGGTATTGGGTTCCGGCTGGTCCGGCGTGCTGCTGCACGAAGCGGTCGGCCACGGTCTGGAAGGCGACTTCAACCGCAAGGGCAGTTCGGCCTACAGCGGGCGCATGGGCGAGATGGTTGCCTCCAAGCTGTGCACCATCGTCGATGACGGCACGCTGGCAGGCCGTCGTGGCTCTCTGAGCGTCGACGACGAAGGTACCCCGACCCAGTGCACCACGTTGATCGAAAACGGCGTACTCAAAGGCTATATGCAGGACAAGCTCAATGCGCGTCTGATGGGCGTGGCCCGTACCGGTAACGGTCGTCGCGAATCCTACGCGCACCTGCCGATGCCGCGCATGACCAACACCTACATGCTGGCGGGCGAAAGCGATCCGGCGGAAATCATCGCTTCGGTCAAACGCGGCATCTACTGCGCCAACCTCGGCGGTGGCCAGGTGGACATTACCAGCGGCAAGTTCGTGTTCTCCACCAGCGAGGCGTACCTGATCGAAGACGGCAAGATTACCGCCCCGGTCAAAGGCGCGACGTTGATCGGCAACGGTCCGGAAGCCATGAGCAAGGTGTCGATGGTCGGTAACGATCTGGCGCTGGACAGCGGCGTGGGGACGTGTGGCAAGGATGGGCAGTCGGTGCCGGTGGGTGTCGGCCAGCCAACGCTGAAAATCGATGCGATCACTGTGGGTGGCACAGGATCGTAAGCAGGGATGGAGCTTCGGGTGAACCGCATGCGGTTCACCCGATTCGGGACTTAGCGCAGACCGCGTTGAGTCTCGTCCAGCTCTCGGATGTACTTGAAGATTTTACGGCTCGATGCCGGTGGCTTGTTGGTCGCCAGTTCGTGCTGGGCCTGACGGATCAGGGAGCGCAATTGCTGACGATCAGCCTCCGGGTAGTCGAGCACGAACTTCTCCAGGACTGCATCGTCGCCCGCGATCAAGCGATCGCGCCAGCGTTCCAGGCCATGGAAACGTTCGTTGTACTGCCGGGTGGAGGCATCGAGTTGATCGAGCAAGGTCAGAATGGCGGCAGTGTCCTGATCGCGCATCAGTTTGCCGATGAACATAAGGTGCCGTTTACGCGCGATATTCGCGGTGTGCTTGGGCGCATCGGCCAGGGCCCGACGCATAGCGTCGGTCAACGGCAGTTTTGCCAGCAAGTCAGGCTTGAGTGTTGTAAGGCGCTCGCCAAGGTCAACCAGAGCATGAAGCTCGCGTTTAACCTGGGATTTGCTTTTTTCTCCCGTATCGAGGGAGTCGTCGTAAGAATCAACCATGGTGGCCGTCCGCAAAGAAACGCCGCCATGATAACCAGTCGGGGGCCACTTGTCCGGCCCGGTCGCTCGAAGGCCTTACCGAAAGCAGAATTTGAGTGGAGAACAGCATGAGTGCAGTTGAAAGCGTCGGCCCACAAGCGTTGCCGGCACTGCAAGAACAAGTCGAGCAGATCATCGCTGAAGCCAAGCGTCAGGGCGCCAGCGCCTGCGAAGTTGCCGTGTCCCTGGAGCAGGGCCTGTCCACCTCGGTGCGTCAGCGTGAGGTCGAAACCGTCGAATTCAACCGCGATCAGGGCTTTGGCATCACCTTGTACGTCGGTCAGCGCAAAGGCTCGGCCAGTACCTCGGCCAGTGGTCCTGAGGCCATTCGCGAAACCGTCGCGGCGGCGCTCGCCATCGCCAAGCACACCTCCGAAGACGAAGCCTCGGGCCTGGCTGATGCCGCGCTGATGGCTCGCGACCTGCAGGATTTCGACCTGTTCCACCAATGGGACATCACCCCGGAACAAGCCATCGAACAAGCGCTGGCCTGCGAAGCCGCTGCGTTTGCCACCGACAGCCGGATCAAAAATGCCGACGGCACCACCCTCAGCACTCATCAGGGTTGCCGCGTGTACGGCAACAGCCATGGGTTTATCGGTGGCTACGCGTCGACCCGCCACAGCCTGAGCTGCGTGATGATCGCCGAGGCTGATGGCCAGATGCAGCGTGATTACTGGTACGACGTGAACCGTCAGGGCAATTTGCTGGCCGACCCGGTGAGCATTGGCCAACGTGCCGCGCAACGGGCGGCGAGCCGTCTGGGCGCGCGTCCGGTACCGACTTGCGAGGTGCCGGTGCTGTTTTCCGCCGAGCTGGCGGGTGGTTTGTTCGGCAGCTTCCTGTCGGCGATTTCCGGCGGCAGCCTGTACCGCAAATCGTCGTTCCTCGAAGGTACGCTGGGTCAGAAGCTGTTCCCGGAATGGTTGACCATCGACGAACGTCCGCACTTGATGCGCGCCCTGGGCAGTTCCGCGTTTGATGGCGATGGTCTGGCGACCTACGCCAAACCGTTCGTCGAAAAGGGTGAGCTGGTGTCGTACATCCTTGGCACCTATTCCGGGCGCAAACTCGGGATGCCGAGTACCGCCAACGCTGGCGGCGTGCACAACCTGTTCGTCACCCACGGCGATGAAGATCAGGCCGCTTTGCTGCGCCGCATGGGCCGTGGCCTGCTGGTCACCGAACTGATGGGGCAGGGCCTGAACATGGTCACCGGGGATTACTCCCGTGGTGCGGCGGGTTTCTGGGTCGAGAACGGCGAAATCCAGTTCGCGGTCCAGGAAGTGACCATTGCCGGCAATATGCGCGACATGTTCAAGCAGATCGTGGCGGTGGGTAATGACCTGGAGCTGCGCAGCAACATTCGTACGGGTTCTGTTTTGATCGAGCGCATGACGGTGGCGGGCAGCTAAACTCGCTTGTCACAAAAAAGGCGCGCCACCTGATTGGGTGGTGCGCCTTTTTTATCGGGTTACTGAGCGGCTTTGGTCTGGACTGGCGTTTACTCGCCTTCGTCGAAATAACGGTCGATCAAGTCCTTCAACGCATCCAGTGCCCTTTGCGCGTCTTCGCCTTCGGTGCTGATATAGATTTTGGTGCCCTTGCCCGCAGCGAGCATCATCATTGCCATGATGCTTTTGCCGTCGACCGTGGATTCCGGAGTGCGTCCTACTCTGATCGTGCAATCCTTGAACTCGCCGGCGACCCCGACGAATTTTGCAGAAGCACGGGCATGCAGGCCCAGCTTGTTGATGATTTCGATTTCCAGAGCAGGCATCGCGGTGTGAATCCTTTAGCTGAGGTCGCGGTGGCGGACCTGGACGTTCTTCAGGGATTGTTGCAGAACCTGGCCCAGACGTTCGGTCAGGTAGACGGAGCGGTGATGCCCGCCGGTGCAGCCAATGGCAATGGTGACATAAGCACGGTTGCTGGCGGCAAAGCGCGGCAGCCACTTGAGCAGATACGACGATATGTCCTGGAACATTTCTTCGACGTCCGGTTGAGCGGCGAGGTACTCGGCCACCGGTTGATCGAGCCCCGACTGCGCACGCAGCTCCGGCTTCCAGTAAGGGTTGGGCAGGCAACGCACGTCGAACACCAGGTCCGCGTCCACCGGCATGCCACGCTTGAATCCGAACGACTCGACCAGAAAGGCAGTACCGGCTTCCGGCTGGTTCAGCAGGCGCAGCTTGATGGTGTCGCGCAGCTGGTACAGGTTCAGATTCGTGGTGTTGATCTTGAGGTCGGCCAGATCGACGATCGGACCCAGCAGATTGCTTTCGTCCTCGATCGCCTCGGCCAACGAACGGTTGGGGGTGCTCAGCGGGTGACGCCGACGGGTTTCGGAAAAGCGCTTGAGCAAGGTTTCTTCGTCGGCGTCCAGGTACAGCACATCGCACTTGATGTGCCGGCTACGGACTTCTTCGAGCAGTTCGGGAAAGCGTGACAGGTGGCTCGGCAGGTTACGCGCATCGATGGACACGGCGACCAACGGCTGTGCCAATTCGGTATGAATCAGTGCGCGTTCGGCCAGTTCCGGCAGCAAGCCGGCGGGCAGGTTGTCGATGCAGTAGTAGCCGTTGTCCTCGAGAACATCGAGTACGGTACTTTTACCTGAGCCGGAACGGCCACTGACGATGATCAAGCGCATGATTAGTGACCGTTTTGCTCTTCCAGAACAACCTTATACAAGGCTTCGTTACTCTGAGCACTACGCAGTTTTTCCCGCACCTCCTTGCGATCGAGCATGCTGGCGATCTGGCGGAGCAGTTCAAGGTGCGCATCGGTAGCCGCTTGCGGGACCAGCAGTACGAACAACAGGTCAACCGGAGCGCCGTCGATGGCGTCGAAATCGATAGGGGCGTCGAGGTGCATCAAGGCGCTGATGGGCGACTTGCAATCCTTCAGGCGGCAGTGGGGGATGGCGATGCCGTTGCCAAAACCGGTCGAGCCGAGTTTTTCACGGGCAATCAAAGCCTCGAAGACATCTTGCATCTCCAGATCCGGCACTTCCCGGGCGATCAGGTTGGCAATTTGTTCGAGGGCTTTCTTTTTACTGCCGCCCGGCACGTTCACGAGGGAACGGCCGGGGGTCAGGATGTTTTCAAGTCGGATCATGGGTTGGGAGTGTTAACGACCGGTTGCACCCTGGAGGAGGCTCTGGGTCTTTTCCTTATGCTTTTTGAGTTGTTTATCCAGCTTGTCGGTCAGTGAGTCGATCGCCGCGTACATATCGGTATGCTCCGCGTTGGCGACCACTTCACTGCCGGGAATATGCAGGGTGGCTTCGATTTTCTGCTTCAGCTTCTCGACCGTCATCGTGACCTGCACGTTGGTGATCTTGTCGAAATGCCGCTCTAATCGTTCGAGTTTTTCGCCGATGTAGGTGCGCAGGGGTTCGGTCACTTCCAGTTGGTGTCCACTGATGTTGACTTGCATACAGCTTCTCCTTCGTTGCCAGTGCATAAAGCGGTAGATCAGATGATCTACCACTGGAACGCTGTGGCGTGGCTCTACATCAACCGCTTGCGTTCGCTCGAAGGCGCGATCCCTAAGGATTCGCGGTACTTGGCGACGGTGCGGCGAGCCACCTGAATGCCTTGTGCCTCCAGTAAACCAGCGATCTTGCTGTCACTCAACGGCTTTTTCTGATTTTCCGCGGCAACCAGTTTTTTGATGATCGCGCGGATCGCCGTGGACGAGCATTCGCCGCCTTCGGAGGTGCTGACGTGACTGGAGAAAAAATATTTCAACTCATAAATACCCCGAGGGGTATGCATGAATTTTTGCGTGGTCACCCGTGAAATCGTCGATTCGTGCATGCCTACCGCTTCGGCGATGTCATGCAGGACCAGCGGCTTCATGGCTTCGTCGCCGTATTCGAGGAAGCCGCGCTGATGCTCGACGATCTGGGTGGCAACTTTCATCAGGGTTTCGTTGCGGCTTTGCAGGCTCTTGATGAACCAGCGGGCCTCTTGCAGCTGATTGCGCATGAAGGTGTTGTCGGCGCTGGTGTCGGCGCGACGGACAAACCCGGCGTACTGGGCGTTGACCCGCAGCCTTGGAACCGACTCCTGGTTCAGTTCCACCAGCCAGCGTTCGTTGTCCTTGCGCACGATCACGTCTGGAACGACGTACTCGGCTTCGCTGGATTCGATCTGCGAGCCGGGGCGCGGGTTGAGACTCTGGACCAGTTCGATGACCTGGCGCAGTTCATCTTCCTTGAGCTTCATGCGGCGCATCAGCTGGCTGTAGTCGCGACTGCCGAGCAAATCGATGTAGTCGCAGACCAGGCGCTTGGCTTCGGCCAGCCAAGGCGTCTTGGCGGGCAATTGGCGCAATTGCAGCAGCAGGCATTCGCCCAGGTTGCGAGCGCCGATGCCGGCCGGTTCGAATTGCTGGATGCGGTGCAGGACGGCTTCGATTTCGTCCAGTTCGATGTCCAGTTCCGGATCGAAGGCTTCGAGGATCTCCTCCAGGGTTTCATCCAGGTAGCCCTGATTGTTGATGCAGTCGATCAGGGTCACGGCGATCAGGCGATCGGTGTCGGACATCGGTGCCAGGTTCAGTTGCCAGAGCAGGTGGCTTTGCAGGCTCTCGCCAGCCGAAGTGCGAGTGGTGAAGTCCCATTCGTCGTCATCGTTGCTCGGCAGGCTGCTGGCGCTGGTCTGGTAGACGTCTTCCCAGGCCGTGTCGACGGGCAGTTCGTTGGGAATGCGCTCGTTCCAGTCACCTTCCTCGAGGTTGTCCACCGTCGGGGCGGTTTCCTGGTAGGAGGGTTCCGAAACATCGGCATTGGGTTGCTGTTCGGCTTTGTCGGCCAAGGGGTCGGCGTTGTCGAAGTCGTCGCCTTCTTCCTGGCGTTCGAGCATCGGATTGGACTCCAGGGCCTCCTGGATTTCCTGTTGCAGGTCCAGGGTCGACAATTGGAGCAGGCGGATGGCCTGTTGCAGCTGCGGTGTCATCGTCAGCTGCTGGCCCATTCTCAAGACTAGCGATGGTTTCATGGCAGGGGCTTAACACCTTATTCGCCGGCGCACATGCGCCATCCACTACAGGGCGCCGGAGCGCCAAACATAAGCAAATTATATGCCTGAAACTGAAGTGTTTGCCTAGAGCGCTGTAACAATAAAAACCTGTTGATTTTTATCGTCGTAAGCGCTCAGTCGACTAGCCAGACACCTCAACGCTTACAGGCGGAACTCATGGCCCAGATAAACTTCTTTAACCAGGTCGTTGGCCAGGATAGTGGCGGAGTCGCCTTCGGCAATCAGCTGGCCATCGTTGACGATGTAGGCCGTTTCGCAGATATCCAGGGTTTCACGGACGTTGTGGTCAGTGATCAGCACGCCAATGCCTTTGGCCTTGAGGTGGTAGATGATCTGCTTGATGTCGCCGACCGAAATCGGGTCCACGCCGGCGAAAGGTTCGTCGAGCAGGATGAATTTCGGATTGGTGGCCAGTGCGCGAGCGATTTCCACGCGGCGGCGTTCACCACCCGACAGGCTCATGCCGAGGTTGTCGCGGATGTGGCTGATGTGGAATTCCTGCAGCAGGCTTTCCAGCTCTTTGCGACGCCCGGCCTTGTCGAGTTCCTTGCGGGTCTCGAGGATCGCCATGATGTTGTCGGCCACCGAGAGTTTGCGGAAGATCGACGCTTCTTGCGGCAGATAGCCGATACCGGCCTTTGCACGACCGTGCATCGGCTGGTGGCTGACGTCCAGATCATCGATCAGCACACGGCCCTGATCGGCCTGCACCAGGCCGACAATCATGTAGAAGCAGGTGGTCTTGCCGGCGCCGTTGGGACCCAGCAGGCCGACGATTTGACCGCTGTCGATCGACAGGCTGACGTCGCGCACGACCTGGCGGCTCTTGTAGCTCTTGGCCAGATGCTGAGCTTTCAGAGTTGCCATTACTGGGCCTTCTGCTCGTCGGTTTTCTTCTTCGGCTGGATCACCATGTCGATGCGTGGACGCGCCTCGGTGACCTTGTTGCCTGTCGCACGGCCAGCGCTCGCAAGCTTCTTGACTGTGTCGTAGACGATTTTCTCGCCCTGGGTGGTGTTGTTGTCCTTGTCGACAACTTTTGCCTTGTCGATCAGCACGACGCGGTTTTGCGCGGCGTGGTACTGGATAGTCACACCCCAACCCTGGACAGGCTTGGTGTCGCCAGCGGTCTGCAGTTGCTCGAAGTAGGCGAGGTTGCCCACCGAAGTCACCACGTCGATGTCGCCAGCCGGCGTACGAGTGATGGTTACGGTGTTGCCCTTAACGATCATCGAGCCCTGGGTGATGATCACGTCACCTTTATAGGTGGCCACGCCATTCTTGTCGTCCAGTTGGGCATCGTCGGCCTGAATGCGGATTGGCTGCTCTTGATCGTTCGGCAGAGCCCAGGCGCTCACGCTTCCCAGTGCTGCGCCCAGACTGAGCAAAATAGGGAGGGTTTTAACGAGCCTCATACTGTCCTCTTACGTTAGATAGCAGGTGTATCCTGCTTTCTTTCAAGTACGCTTTCATTCCGTTGCCTGTCGATACACCGCCAGCGCCGTCGATTCTAACGGGTTGGTCGGTCTGCGCATATTGCTGCTGCGGGAACACAGTCATACGGGTGGTGGTAATCAGGGTCCTGCGGTTCTTTTCGTCGAAACGGGTAATGCGTACCGAGTCGATCAGCTCGACCTGGGTGCCGTCTGGATTGACTTCCCCATGTTCGCTCTGGACGTGCCAGGGAAACTGGGTGCCGCGGAACATGTTCAGGTCGGGGTTGGTCAGCAGCGTGACCTCGGACACTTTCAGGTGTTCGACCTTGTCGGACGTCATTTCGTACTGCAATTTGCCGTCCGGCAGGTACTGCACGCTGTGGGCGTTGAGTGCGTAATAGTCGATCGCGCTTTCGTCGACAGGGGCAACTGTCTTGTCGAGAAAGCGTTCCGGGCTGATGTTCCAGTAGCCGACCGCAGCGAACAGCGCCGCGATGCAACTGAACAACAGGATGTTACGAAACTTTTTGCTCAGCATAATGGGCTCACAGGTACGCGGCGTTGGCCGCATCGAGGCGGCCCTGGGCGCGCAGGATCAATTCGCAGAATTCGCGAGCGGCACCCTCGCCACCACGGGCGACGGTAATGCCATGGGCGTTTTCACGCACGAAGCTGGCAGCGTTGGCTACCGCCATGCCCAGGCCGACGCGGCGAATCACCGGCAGGTCCGGCAGGTCGTCACCGAGATAGGCCACTTGTTCATAGCTTAGGTTGAGTTGGGCCAGAAGTTCGTCCAGTACCACCAGTTTGTCCTCGCGACCTTGATAAAGGTGCGGGATGCCGAGGTTTTTTGCTCGTCGTTCGACCACCGGGGTCTTGCGGCCGCTGATGATAGCCGTCTGTACGCCCGCCGCCATCAACATCTTGATGCCTTGACCGTCGAGGGTGTTGAACGTCTTGAACTCACTGCCGTCTTCGAGGAAGTACAGGCGTCCGTCAGTCAGCACGCCGTCGACGTCGAACACGGCAAGTTTGATCTGTTTGCCGCGTTGCAGCAGGTCCGAACTCATTACATTACTCCTGCGCGCAGCAAGTCGTGCATGTTCAAGGCGCCGACCGGACGGTCTTCGCTGTCGACCACGACCAGCGCGTTGATTTTGTGGTCTTCCATGATTTTCAGGGCCTCGGCGGCGAGCATTTCGGCGCGGGCGGTCTTGCCGTGTGCGGTCATGACCTGGTCAATGGTGGCGCTGTGGATGTCGATGCTGCGATCCAGTGTGCGGCGCAGATCACCGTCAGTGAAGATCCCTGCCAGCTTGCCGTCGGCTTCCAGAATGACGGTCATGCCCAGACCCTTGCGGGTCATTTCCATCAACGCGTCCTTGAGCAAGGTGCCGCGTTGAACCTGTGGCAGCTCTTGCCCGGCGTGCATGACGTTTTCCACTTTCAGCAGCAGACGCCGGCCCAGCGCACCACCGGGGTGGGAAAAGGCGAAGTCTTCAGCGGTAAAGCCGCGCGCTTCCAGCAACGCAACGGCCAGGGCGTCGCCCATGACCAACGCGGCAGTGGTAGAGGAGGTGGGTGCCAGGTTCAGCGGGCAGGCCTCGTGTTCGACGTGAACGTTGAGATTGACCTCGGCAGCCTTGGCCAGCGGTGATTCCGGGTTGCCGGTCACGCTGATCAACTGTATGCCCAGACGCTTGATCAGGGGCAACAGGGTGACGATTTCGTTGGTGGAACCGGAGTTCGACAGGGCCAGGATGATGTCGTCTCGCGTGATCATGCCCATGTCGCCGTGGCTGGCTTCGGCCGGGTGCACGAAAAAAGCCGTGGTGCCGGTGCTGGCCAGGGTGGCGGCGATCTTGTTGCCGATGTGCCCGGACTTACCCATGCCGACCACCACCACGCGGCCTTTGCTGGCCAGAATCATCTCGCAAGCGCGTACGAAATCAGCGTCGATGTGGGGCAGCAAGCCTTCTACGGCTTCCAGTTCGAGGCGGATGGTGCGTTGTGCTGATTGAATCAGGTCGCTGGATTGGCTCATGTCAGAAATCGTATAGCCTGATGAAAAGGCGGCGATTATAGCGGTAATGATCAAAACCCTCACGCTAGTTCGTCACGCTTTGTCATTCCCTGTAACCGAATCCCCTCTAAACAAGGCTTTTTGCCTGTCATGTTACTGAACATGGTCGGGCTTGGGCCTTGGGGGGCAGGCCTTTGCAGTGATATAGTTCGCCGCCAGTTCGGCCTGCCCGGGGAGGTATGTGCTTTCGTCAGAGAGCCAGGCGTCCGAGTGAGAGGCTGCATCGCAAGGAGTTTAGATGAGTGCCGATAACGCCTACGCGGTCGAGCTGAAGGGACTGACCTTCAAGCGCGGTACGCGCAGCATTTTCAATAACGTCGATATCCGTATCCCGCGCGGCAAGGTCACCGGCATCATGGGGCCTTCCGGGTGTGGCAAAACCACGCTGTTGCGATTGATGGGCGCACAATTGCGTCCCACCAAGGGCGAAGTGTGGGTCAACGGCCAGAACCTGCCCAAGTTGTCGCGCAGTGATCTGTTCGATGCGCGCAAACACATGGGGGTGCTGTTTCAGAGCGGCGCCCTGTTTACCGACCTCGATGTGTTCGAGAACGTCGCGTTTCCGCTGCGCGTTCATACCGAGCTGCCGGAAGAAATGATCCGCGACATCGTCCTGCTTAAATTGCAGGCCGTGGGCTTGCGTGGCGCCATCGACCTGATGCCTGACGAGTTGTCCGGTGGCATGAAGCGTCGTGTTGCGCTGGCCCGGGCGATTGCCCTCGATCCGCAGATCCTCATGTACGACGAGCCCTTTGTCGGCCAGGACCCCATTGCCATGGGCGTACTGGTGCGCCTGATCCGCCTGCTCAACGACGCGCTCGGTATCACCAGTATCGTGGTGTCCCACGATCTGGCCGAAACCGCGAGCATCGCCGACTACATCTATGTCGTCGGCGAAGGCCAGGTGTTGGGGCAGGGGACTCCCGCGGAACTGATGAACTCGCAGGAGCCACGGATCCGTCAATTCATGACCGGCGAACCCGACGGTCCGGTCGCATACCACTTTCCAGCGACGGATTACCGCGCAGATCTTCTGGGGAAGCGTTGATGCGCAAGATTTCATTAATAGAGCGCGTGCGCCGGTTTGGCCATGCCGCCATCGACGCGCTGGCGGTGTTCGGCCGCTCGACGATTTTCCTGTTCCATGCCTTGCTCGGTCGCGGTGGCATCGGCGGCGGCTTTGGCCTGCTGATCAAGCAGCTCCATTCTGTCGGCGTGATGTCCCTGGTGATCATTGTCGTCTCCGGCGTGTTCATCGGGATGGTGCTGGCGCTGCAAGGCTTCAACATCCTGTCCAGCTACGGCTCGGAGCAGGCGGTCGGGCAGATGGTTGCGCTGACGCTATTGCGTGAATTGGGACCTGTGGTGACGGCGTTGCTGTTTGCCGGGCGTGCCGGTTCGGCGCTGACGGCGGAAATCGGCAACATGAAGTCCACCGAACAGCTCTCCAGTCTGGAAATGATTGGTGTCGACCCGCTCAAATACATCGTCGCCCCGCGCTTGTGGGCCGGCTTCATTTCCCTGCCGGTGCTGGCAATGATTTTCAGCGTGGTGGGTATCTGGGGCGGTTCGTGGGTGGCCGTCGACTGGCTCGGTGTGTATGAAGGTTCGTACTGGTCGAACATGCAAAACAGCGTGACGTTCACTGATGACGTGCTCAATGGCATCATCAAAAGCATCGTCTTCGCGTTCGTCGTGACCTGGATCGCCGTATTCCAAGGCTATGACTGTGAGCCCACTTCCGAGGGGATCAGTCGTGCCACTACCAAGACCGTGGTGTATGCCTCTTTGGCTGTACTCGGCCTGGACTTTATTTTGACCGCCTTGATGTTTGGAGATTTCTGATGCAAAACCGCACCCTGGAAATCGGTGTCGGCCTTTTCTTGCTGGCTGGCATCCTGGCTTTATTGCTGCTGGCGTTGCGGGTGAGTGGTCTGTCCCCGAGCCCGAGCACCGACACGTATAAACTTTATGCGTACTTCGACAATATCGCCGGTTTGACGGTCAGAGCTAAAGTGACCATGGCCGGTGTCACCATCGGCAAGGTCACCGCAATCGATCTGGACCGCGACAGCTTCACCGGTCGGGTGACCATGCAACTGGAAAAGCGCGTAGATAACCTGCCGACCGACTCCACTGCATCTATCCTGACCGCTGGCCTGTTGGGCGAGAAATACATCGGTATCAGCGTGGGCGGCGAAGAAGCCTTGCTCAAGGATGGTGGGACCATCCACGACACCCAGTCGTCGCTGGTGCTTGAGGACCTGATCGGTAAATTCCTGCTCAATACCGTTAGCAAAGACGCCAAATGAGGAGCTTTTGAATGATCTCTACCTTGCGACGTGGCCTGTTGGTAGTACTCACGGCGCTGCCGTTGATGGCTAACGCCGTGGCGGCGCCTACCGCGCACGATCTGGTACAGGACACCACCAACCGGATGCTGGCCGATCTGTCGGCCAACAAAGAGAAGTACAAGCAGGATCCACAGGACTTCTATACGGCGCTGAACACCATCGTCGGACCTGTGGTGGATGCCGAAGGCATCTCCAAGAGCATCATGACGGTCAAGTACTCACGCAAAGCCACGCCGGCACAGATGAAAACCTTCGAAGAAAACTTCAAGAAGGGTCTGTTCCAGTTTTATGGCAATGCGCTGCTCGAGTACAACAATCAGGGCATCACCGTTGACCCGGCCAAAGATGAATCGGGCGATCGCACCAGCGTCGGCATGACCGTCAAAGGCAGTAACGGCGCGATCTATCCGGTGTCTTACACACTGGAAAAGATCAATGGCGAGTGGAAACTGCGCAACGTCATCATCAACGGTATCAACATCGGCAAGCTGTTCCGTGACCAGTTCGCGGATGCGATGCAGCGCAATGGCAACGACCTGGACAAGACCATTAACGGTTGGGCCGGGGAAGTCGCCAAAGCCAAGGCATCGACTGAGAAGCCAGCCCAATGAGTGTGTCGGCCATTCGCATGAGCGAGTCCGGCGAACTTCGGCTTAGCGGCATGCTGGACTACCTCACGGCCCCTGGCTTGCGCAAGCAGGGGCAGGCGTTGATTAAATCGAGCGCGGCTACCGAACTGGTGGTCGACTGCTCGGCAGTGTTGAAGTCCAGCAGCGTCGGATTGTCGCTGCTGCTGTGCTTCATGCGTGATGCAGAGGCGGCCGGCAAGGCGCTGAGCATCCGTGGGATGCCCGAAGACATGCGTGAAATCGCTCAGGTCAGCGAATTGACCGAGCTGTTGGCGCACCCCTGACCGCATCTATAAGGAAGCCCCCCGTCAGAGTCCTGCTTAGCGGGGTTCGCAGGCGCGGGGCTTTTTTGTATGATGTCCGACCCGTGCGCACAGGGCGCCGATTGAGGTTGAGCATGCAGGCCGTAGAAGTGAAGAGCTTCCTTGAAGGAAAGCTGCCCGGAACGTTGGTAGAAGTTGAGGGCGAAGGCTGCAATTTCCAGCTGAACGTGATTAGCGATGAACTGGCGGCGTTGAGCCCGGTGAAGCGTCAGCAGCAGATCTATGCCCATTTGAACCCATGGATCACCGATGGCAGCATCCATGCGGTCACTATGAAATTTTTCAGCAGCGCGGCCTGGGCCGAGCGCACCTGAGCCCAAGGGCGTCGAGATTCTTATGGATAAATTGATTATTACCGGTGGCGTTCGTCTTGATGGCGAAATCCGCATCTCCGGGGCAAAGAACTCTGCCCTGCCGATCCTGGCTGCCACCCTGCTGTGTGATGGCCCGGTAACCGTGGCCAACCTGCCGCACCTGCACGACATCACCACGATGATCGAGCTGTTCGGTCGCATGGGCATCGAGCCGGTGATCGACGAGAAGCTCAGCGTCGAAATCGACCCGCGCACCATCAAGACCCTGATCGCACCGTACGAACTGGTTAAAACCATGCGTGCGTCGATCCTGGTGCTGGGCCCGATGGTTGCCCGTTTCGGTGAAGCCGAAGTCGCACTGCCTGGCGGTTGCGCCATCGGTTCGCGTCCGGTTGACCTGCACATCCGTGGCCTTGAAGCCATGGGTGCGGTCATCGACGTCGAAGGCGGCTACATCAAGGCCAAGGCGCCTGAAGGTGGCCTGCGTGGCGCGCACTTCTTCTTCGACACCGTCAGCGTGACCGGCACCGAAAACATCATGATGGCGGCCGCTCTGGCCAAGGGCCGCAGCGTGTTGCAGAACGCCGCTCGTGAGCCTGAAGTCATCGACCTGGCGAACTTCCTGATCGCCATGGGTGCCAAGATCACTGGCGCCGGCACCGACACCATCACCATTGATGGCGTTGAGCGTCTGCACCCGACCACGTACAAAGTGATGCCTGACCGCATCGAAACCGGCACCTACCTGGTGGCGGCTGCCGTGACCGGCGGTCGTGTGAAGGTCAAGGACACTGATCCGACTATCCTCGAAGCCGTTCTGGAAAAACTCCGCGAGTCGGGTGCCGAAATCACCTGCGGCGAAGACTGGATTGAGCTGAACATGCACGGCAAGCGGCCAAAAGCCGTCAACGTGCGGACCGCTCCTTACCCGGCGTTCCCTACCGACATGCAAGCGCAGTTCATCTCCCTCAACGCCATTGCCGAAGGCACGGGCGCTGTGATCGAGACGATCTTCGAAAACCGCTTCATGCACGTTTACGAACTGCACCGCATGGGCGCCAAGATCCAGGTCGAAGGCAACACTGCCATCGTTACCGGCACCGAGACGCTCAAAGGCGCGCCTGTCATGGCCACCGACCTGCGTGCTTCGGCCAGCCTGGTGATCTCGGCGTTGATCGCCGAAGGCGACACGCTGATCGACCGCATCTACCACATCGACCGTGGTTACGAGTGCATCGAAGAGAAACTGCAGATGCTCGGCGCCAAGATCCGCCGCGTACCGGGCTAGTAGTTGCTGCATGGGCATAAGGACATGCCCGTTGAATTGTTGAAGTCGAGCCGGTTTCCGGCTCGATGTGTGTCCGGCGCCATTTGCGACCGGGCATGAGTACCTTGATAAGGACTGACGTTTCCCATGTTGACCATCGCACTGTCCAAGGGCCGCATCCTTGACGACACCCTGCCGCTTCTGGCTGAAGCGGGCATCGTGCCGACCGAGAATCCGGACAAGAGCCGCAAGCTGATCATTCCCACGACCCAGCCTGACGTACGTCTGCTGATCGTGCGCGCCACCGACGTGCCGACCTATGTCGAGCATGGTGCCGCGGACCTCGGCGTCGCCGGTAAAGATGTGCTGATGGAATATGGCGGCCAGGGCCTGTACGAGCCTCTGGACCTGCGCATTGCCCTGTGCAAGCTGATGACCGCCGGCCGTGTCGGCGATGTCGAGCCCAAAGGCCGTCTGCGGGTTGCCACCAAGTTCGTCAACGTTGCCAAGCGCTACTACGCCGAGCAGGGTCGTCAGGTTGACATCATCAAGCTGTACGGCTCGATGGAACTGGCGCCGCTGATTGGTCTGGCCGACAAGATCATCGACGTGGTCGACACCGGCAACACCCTGCGGGCCAATGGCCTGGAGCCTCAGGATTTCATTGCCGACATCAGCTCCCGGCTGATCGTCAACAAAGCTTCGATGAAAATGCAGCACGCCCGTATCCAGGCGTTGATCGACACCCTGCGCAAGGCAGTGGAGTCTCGACACCGCGGCTGATTCACCTGCGCGACGTTAAGTCGCGCCCGTCTATCCGCCTCATAGCCAGAATTCTCAGGTGCCCAAGCGGATCGATGGTAGCTTCGGGCACCTGAGTTTTTGCCATTCCTATGAGGCTCTCGCTATGACCGCACCGACTGCAATTCGCCGACTCAACGCTGCTGACCCGGATTTCGCACATCATCTGGATCATCTGCTGAGCTGGGAAAGTGTGTCTGACGACTCGGTCAATCAGCGGGTGCTGGACATCATCAAAGCCGTGCGCGAGCGTGGCGATGCGGCGCTGGTGGAATTCACCCAGAAGTTCGATGGCCTCGAAGTCGCCTCGATGGCCGACCTGATCCTGCCGCGTGAGCGCCTGGAACTGGCCCTGACCCGGATCACCGTGCCGCAGCGTGAAGCACTGGAAAAAGCCGCGGCCCGCGTGCGCAGCTACCACGAAAAACAGAAACAGGATTCCTGGAGCTACACCGAAGCCGACGGCACGGTGTTGGGCCAGAAGGTCACGCCGCTGGATCGCGCCGGTCTGTATGTGCCGGGCGGCAAAGCGTCGTATCCGTCTTCGGTGCTGATGAACGCGATCCCGGCCAAAGTGGCGGGCGTGACCGAAGTGGTCATGGTGGTGCCGACCCCGCGCGGTGAAATCAACGAGCTGGTACTGGCTGCGGCCTGCATTGCCGGCGTCGACCGCGTGTTCACCATCGGCGGCGCCCAAGCGGTTGCCGCGCTGGCTTACGGCACCGAAAGCGTGCCGAAGGTCGATAAAGTGGTGGGCCCGGGCAACATCTATGTCGCCACCGCCAAGCGTCATGTGTTTGGTCAGGTCGGTATCGACATGATCGCCGGTCCGTCCGAGATTCTCGTGGTGTGCGACGGCCAGACCGATCCGGACTGGATCGCCATGGACCTGTTCTCCCAGGCCGAGCACGATGAAGACGCCCAGGCGATTCTGGTCAGCCCGGACGCCGAATTCCTCGACAAGGTCGCCGCGAGCATCGCCAAGCTGCTGCCAACCATGGAACGCGCCGAGATCATCGAAACCTCGATCAATGGCCGGGGCGCGTTGATCAAGGTCCGCGACATGGAACAAGCCATCGAAGTGGCCAACCGCATCGCACCGGAACACCTTGAGTTGTCGGTCGCTGATCCGCAGGCGTGGTTGCCGCAGATCCGTCACGCGGGCGCGATTTTCATGGGCCGTCACACCTCCGAAGCCTTGGGCGACTACTGCGCCGGTCCGAACCACGTGTTGCCGACGTCTGGCACCGCGCGTTTTTCT
This sequence comes from Pseudomonas sp. S2_B07, assembly GCF_054668435.1. NCBI lineage: Bacteria > Pseudomonadati > Pseudomonadota > Gammaproteobacteria > Pseudomonadales > Pseudomonadaceae > Pseudomonas > Pseudomonas sp. S2_B07. The sequence continues at coordinate 2,636,082 of NZ_CP162769.1, read as the reverse complement.
TCGCCGCTGGGTGTGTACGACTTCCAGAAACGCTCCTCGATCATCTTCTGTTCCGAGCAGGGTGCGTCCGAGTTGGGCAAGACCGCTTCGGTACTGGCCCGTGGCGAGTCGCTGACCGCCCACGCCCGCAGTGCCGAATACCGCATCATTGACGACAAGCAGGGGAACTGAAGATGAGTAAATTCTGGAGCCCCTTCGTCAAGAGCCTGGTGCCTTACGTGCCGGGCGAGCAGCCAAAATTGACGAAACTGGTGAAGCTCAACACCAACGAAAACCCGTACGGTCCATCGCCCAAAGCCCTGGCGGCGATGCAGACCGAACTGAACGACAATCTGCGTTTGTACCCGGACCCGAACAGCGACCTGCTCAAGCAGGCTGTTGCCAGGTACTACGGCGTGCAAGGCAATCAGGTGTTCCTCGGCAACGGTTCCGATGAAGTCCTGGCGCACATCTTCCACGGTCTGCTGCAACACGATCAGCCGCTGCTGTTCCCGGACATCAGCTACAGCTTCTATCCGGTTTACTGCGGGTTGTATGGCATCAGGTTCGACGCGGTGCCGCTGGACGAGCAGTTCCAGATCAACCCGGCCGACTACGCCAAGCCAAACGGCGGGATCATCTTCCCGAACCCGAATGCACCGACCGGTTGCCTGCTGGCGCTGGACGCCGTTGAGCAGATCCTCAAGGCCAGCCCGGATTCAGTGGTCGTGGTAGATGAGGCCTACATCGACTTTGGCGGAGAGACGGCGATCACGTTGGTGGACCGTTATCCGAACCTGCTGGTGACTCAGACCCTGTCCAAATCCCGTTCACTGGCCGGCCTGCGGGTTGGCCTGGCGGTGGGGCATCCGGACTTGATCGAGGCGCTGGAGCGGATCAAGAACAGCTTCAACTCTTATCCGCTGGATCGCCTGGCGATTGTCGGGGCTGCGGCGGCGTTTGAGGATCGTGAGTACTTCGACAAGACCTGTCAGCTGGTGATCGAGAGTCGCGACAAGGTCGTCGGGCAACTTGAGGCGAAGGGTTTTGAGGTGTTGCCGTCGGCAGCCAACTTCATTTTTGCCCGTCATCCGAAGCACGATGCGGCAGGGCTGGCGGCGAAGTTGCGAGAGCAGGGCGTGATCGTTCGGCACTTCAAGCAGGAGCGGATTGCCCAGTTCCTGCGGATCTCCATCGGCACACCGGAGCAGAACCAGGCGCTGATCGACGGCCTCGGCGACCTCTAAACCACCACCACCCCTGTTGGAGCGTGGCTTGCCCGCGATGAACGATAACGCGGTGTACCTGATACACCGCGGTGTTGCCATCGCGGGCAAGCCACGCTCCCACAAGGGATCTGGAGGGCTGTTACTCTTCTTCTTTCTCTTTGACCGGTGCCGGTGGTGGGCGCAGGCCGATCTCGGCAGTGAGCTTCAGCTCCTTGCCATTGCGCATTACTTGAACCGTCACCTTGTCCGTCGGCTTGATCCGCGCGACCTGGTTCATCGAACGGCGACCATCGCCGGCCGGTTCGCCGTCGATGCTGAGAATCACATCACCCAATTGCAGGCCGGCTTTCTGCGCCGGACCGTCACGGAAGATCCCCGCGACTACAATCCCCGGACGTCCCGACAGACCGAACGACTCCGCCAGTTCCTGGCTCAACGGCTGCACTTCAATGCCCAGCCAGCCGCGAATCACCTGGCCGTGTTCGATGATCGACTTCATCACTTCCATCGCCAGTTTGACCGGGATCGCAAACCCGATGCCTTGCGAGCCGCCAGATTTGGAGAAAATCGCCGTGTTGATGCCGGTCAGGTTGCCATTGGCGTCCACCAACGCACCGCCGGAGTTGCCGGGATTGATCGCAGCGTCGGTCTGGATGAAATCTTCGTAGTTGTTCAGGCCCAGCTGATTGCGCCCGGTGGCGCTGATGATGCCCATGGTCACGGTCTGGCCGACACCGAACGGGTTGCCGATGGCCAGCGCCACGTCGCCGATGCGGATGTTGTCGGAACGGCCGATGGTGATTGCCGGCAGGGTCTTCAGGTCGATCTTCAATACCGCGAGATCGGTTTCCGGGTCGCTGCCGATCACGCGAGCCAGGGTCTCACGGCCATCCTTGAGCGCCACGACAATCTGGTCGGCCCCGGTGGTTACGTGGTTGTTGGTCAGGATGTAACCTTCCGGGCTCATGATCACGCCAGAACCCAGGCTCGACTCCATACGCTTCTGTTTGGGCGAATTGTCCCCGAAGAAGCGGCGAAACTGCGGGTCTTCGAACAGTGGGTGATTCGGTTTGTTGATGACCTTGGTGGTGTACAGGTTGACCACCGCAGGTGCGGCAATGACCACGGCGTCGGCATAGGACACCGGCCCCTGTTGCACACTGGTGGTTTGCGGTGCTTGCTGCAAGTTCACGTCGAGGCTCGGAAGCCCGACCCACTGCGGGTAACGCTGAATTATCAAAAGAGCGATAAGCACGCCGGCCAACAGCGGCCAGCCGGAAAAACGCAGCGCCTTGAGCATTAAGCACTTCCTGAAAGGTTGCAGGCGGTATGAGACCGCCCATAATGTCGCGCATTATACGAGGCCAAGCGCGCCTCTGAACGGGATATTTAGGAGTCTTTTATGGCCGTCGCCCTGAGCACCCTGGTCGAAGAAGCCGACCGTTACCTCTCCAGCGCCAAAATTGCCGATTATTGCCCCAACGGCTTGCAGGTCGAGGGCCGGCCGCAAGTGATGCGCATTGTCAGTGGCGTCACAGCCAGCCAGGCACTGCTGGACGCGGCGGTCGAAGCCGAGGCCGATCTGGTGCTGGTGCATCACGGTTATTTCTGGAAAGGCGAGAACCCGTGCATCACCGGCATGAAACAGCGTCGATTGAAGACCTTGCTCAAGCACGACATCAGCCTGCTTTCTTATCACTTGCCGCTGGATCTGCACCCGGAAGTCGGCAACAACGTGCAACTGGCACGTCAGCTCGACATCACCGTCGAAGGTCCGCTGGATCCGGACAATCTTAAAGTTGTTGGCCTGGTCGGTTCGTTGAGCGAACCGATGACGCCGCGTGATTTCGCCCGTCGCGTGCAGGAAGTCATGGGCCGCGAGCCGCTGCTGATCGAAGGCAGCGAGATGATCCGCCGGGTCGGTTGGTGCACGGGCGGCGGTCAGGGCTACATCGATCAGGCAGTGTTGGCCGGTGTCGATCTTTACCTCAGTGGCGAAGCCTCCGAGCAGACCTTTCACAGCGCGCGGGAAAACGACATCAGCTTCATCGCCGCCGGCCATCACGCCACCGAGCGTTATGGTGTCCAGGCACTGGGTGATTATCTGGCGCGCCGGTTTGCCCTCGAACATATCTTCATTGATTGCCCCAATCCTATTTGAGGGTTTGTGCAAATTCTGTGAACAGCACCCTTCAAGAATGTGGGAGGGCGTTTGCTTCCGCATGGGGCTGTGGCGCCCAAACGAGGGGGTATATTCATATACCCTTTCGATCTAGTTGGCGTCCTGATTAGAAGAGGTCGCTGTGCTAGGATTCTTCGCTCGAACACGGCCCGCTGGCCGTCCATAAGATCGTTTTCGTGAGTAGCCATGGTCGACAAACTGACGCATCTGAAACAGCTGGAGGCCGAAAGCATCCACATCATCCGCGAGGTCGCCGCCGAGTTCGATAACCCGGTGATGCTGTACTCCGTCGGTAAAGATTCCGCCGTGATGCTGCACCTTGCGCGCAAGGCGTTCTTCCCGGGCAAGCTGCCGTTCCCGGTGATGCACGTCGACACCCGGTGGAAGTTCAAGGAAATGTACGCGTTCCGCGACCGCATGGTCGAAGAGCTCGGCCTTGACCTGCTGGTACACGTGAACCCCGATGGCGTTGCACAGGGCATCAACCCGCTGACCCACGGCAGTGCCAAGCACACCGATATCATGAAAACCGAAGGCCTCAAGCAGGCCCTCGACAAGTATGATTTCGATGCCGCTTTCGGTGGTGCCCGTCGTGACGAAGAGAAATCCCGCGCCAAAGAACGCGTGTATTCCTTCCGCGACACCAAGCATCGCTGGGACCCGAAAAACCAGCGTCCAGAGCTGTGGAACGTCTACAACGGCAACGTCAACAAGGGCGAATCCATTCGTGTGTTCCCGTTGTCGAACTGGACCGAACTGGACATCTGGCAGTACATCTACCTCGAAGGCATCCCGATTGTGCCGCTGTATTTCGCCGCCGAACGCGACGTCATCGAAATGAATGGCACCTGGATCATGATTGACGACGAACGTCTGCTCAATCACCTGAGCGATGAAGACAAGGCGCGCATCGTCAAGAAGAAGGTCCGTTTCCGTACGCTCGGCGACTACCCGCTGACCGGTGCGGTCGAGTCCGAGGCTGTCACGCTGACCGACATCATTCAGGAAATGCTCCTGACGCGAACTTCCGAACGCCAGGGCCGGGTCATCGACCACGATGGCGCAGGCTCGATGGAAGAAAAGAAACGTCAGGGTTATTTCTAAGGGGTTGTCATGTCGCACGTATCTGATTTGATCAGCGAGGACATCCTCGCCTACCTGGGCCAGCACGAACGCAAGGAAATGCTGCGCTTTCTGACCTGTGGCAACGTCGATGACGGCAAGAGCACCCTGATCGGGCGCCTGCTGCACGACTCCAAGATGATCTACGAAGATCACCTGGAAGCCATTACCCGCGACTCGAAGAAAGTCGGCACCACCGGTGATGACATCGACCTGGCGTTGCTGGTCGACGGCCTGCAGGCCGAGCGTGAGCAGGGCATCACCATCGATGTCGCTTACCGCTATTTCTCCACCGCCAAGCGCAAATTCATCATCGCCGACACCCCCGGCCATGAGCAGTACACCCGCAACATGGCCACCGGTGCATCCACCTGTGACCTGGCGATCATCCTGGTCGACGCCCGTTATGGCGTGCAGACCCAGACCCGTCGCCACAGCTTTATCGCTTCGTTGCTGGGCATCAAACACATCGTTGTGGCCATCAACAAGATGGACCTCAACGGCTTCGACGAAAATGTCTTTGAGTCGATCAAGGCCGATTACCTGAAGTTCGCCGAAGGCATCGCCTTCAAGCCGACCACCATGGCCTTCGTGCCGATGTCGGCGCTCAAGGGCGACAACGTGGTGAACAAGTCCGAGCGCTCGCCGTGGTACACCGGCCAGTCGCTGATGGAAATTCTGGAAACCGTCGAAATCGCCAGCGACCGCAACTACACCGACCTGCGTTTCCCGGTGCAGTACGTCAACCGTCCAAACCTGAACTTCCGTGGTTTCGCCGGCACCTTGGCCAGCGGCGTCGTGCACAAGGGCGACGAAGTCGTTGTGCTACCGTCAGGCAAGAGCAGCCGAGTGAAATCCATCGTCACCTTCGAAGGTGAGCTGGAGCATGCCGGTCCAGGCCAGGCAGTGACGCTGACCATGGAAGACGAAATCGACATCTCTCGTGGCGACTTGCTGGTACACGCCGACAACCTGCCGCAAGTGACCGACGCCTTCGACGCCATGCTGGTGTGGATGGCCGAAGAACCGATGCTGCCGGGCAAGAAATACGACATCAAGCGTGCCACAACTTATGTGCCGGGTTCGATCACCAGCATCGTCAACCGCGTTGACGTGAACACCCTGGAAGAAGGTCCGGCCAGCGCTTTGCAACTGAACGAAATCGGTCGGGTCAAGATCAGCCTCGACGCGGCCATCGCGCTGGACGGTTACGCAAGTAACCGCACCACCGGTTCGTTCATCGTCATTGATCGTTTGACCAATGGCACCGTCGCCGCTGGCATGATCATCGCTCAGCCGGTGGCCCATGGCAGCGCTACGCACCATGGCAAGCTCGCTCACGTCGCCACTGAAGAACGCGCCCAGCGCTTCGGCCAGCAACCGGCCACCGTGTTGTTCAGCGGCCTGTCGGGCGCTGGCAAAAGCACCCTGGCCTACGCGGTTGAACGCAAGCTGTTCGACATGGGCCGTGCGGTGTTTGTGCTCGATGGTCAGAACCTGCGCCATGACCTGAACAAAGGTCTGCCACAGGATCGCGCCGGGCGTACCGAGAACTGGCGTCGTGCGGCACACGTAGCGCGTCAGTTCAACGAAGCCGGTTTGCTGACCCTCGCAGCCTTCGTTGCACCGAGTGCTGAAGGTCGTGAGCAGGCCAGGGAACTGATCGGCAAGGAGCGTTTGCTGACCGTTTACGTCCAGGCCTCGCCGACTGTTTGCGCCGAACGTGACCCGCAGGGTCTGTACGCGGCGGCCGGGGATAACATCCCGGGCGATTCCTTCCCATTCGATGTGCCGCTGGATGCTGACCTTGTGGTCGATACCCAGTCGCTGTCGCTGGAAGAGAGCGTCAAGCAGGTGCTGGATCTGCTGCGTGGCCGCGGCGCGATCTAAGCGCTAAGCCGGCCATAAAAAACCCGCCGATGAGTGATCATCGGCGGGTTTTTTTGTGTCCTTAAGATCGCCATCGCGAGCAAGCTCGCGATGAGGCCGGAACGCGCGCCTCAAGACTTGGCTGGATACTCCCGGTGCATCTGCCCCAGCAACGCATCCTTATCCAGCCACAGCTGGTTGATCCACCCCTGAAACTGCAATCGATACTCGCCATCCTGGTCGTAGTTCTTGCCAATAAACTGCGGCGGTATCTTCAGCTCCTGAAAATGCACGACCACGTCCTTCACATTCCCGCAGAGCAAATCCCAATAGCCCGGACGGCCGCCCGGATAGTGAATCGTCACGTTGACGATGGACTCCAGCTGCTCGCCCATCGCATCCAGCACAAACGCAATGCCACCGGCCTTGGGTTTGAGCAAATACTTGAACGGTGATTTCTGCTGGGCATGCTTGCCTTCGGTGAAGCGCGTGCCCTCGACGAAGTTGAAAATCCCCACCGGGCTGTTGCGAAACTTCGCGCAGGTCTTGCGGGTGGTTTCCAGGTCTTTGCCTTTCTTCTCCGGGTGCTTTTCCAGGTACGCCTTGGAATAGCGCTTCATGAACGGAAAGCCCAGCGTCCACCACGCCAGACCAATCACCGGCACCCAGATCAGCTCCTGCTTGAGAAAAAACTTCAGCGGCTGGATGCGACGGTTGAGCACGTATTGCAGCACCATGATGTCGACCCAGCTCTGGTGGTTGCTGGTGATCAGGTACGAGTGCCGATAGTCCAGGCTTTCCAGGCCACTGAGGTGCCAGCGGGTGCGGCAGACCAGGTTCATCCAGGCCTTGTTGTTGCTGATCCACGCTTCATGGGTGTGGCTCATCAGCCAGCGCGTGAAACGCTGGGTGATGGCGAACGGCAGCACCTTGAAAATCGCCACGCAGAACAGAAACGAGCACAGCAGAATGGTATTGAGGGCCAACAACAACGAGGCAATCACGCCGCGCATGGCGGCAGGCAGGGAATCCAGCATTTAAACATCCATAGGTCGGTTGGCAGCCTGGATCGCGGTCAACGCGATGGTGTAGACGATGTCATCGACTTGCGCACCGCGCGGCAGGTCGTTCACCGGTTTGCGCAGGCCTTGCAGCATCGGCCCGAGACTCACGCAGTCGGCGCTGCGCTGCACGGCTTTGTGGGTGGTGTTGCCGGTGTTCAGGTCGGGGAACACGAACACCGTCGCGCGACCGGCGACCTGGCTGTTGGGGGCCAGTTGCCGGGCGACGGTTTCGTTGGCGGCGGCGTCGTACTGCAACGGGCCGTCGATCAGCAGCGAGTTTTGCTGTTCGTGGGCGAGCAGCGTCGCCTCGCGGACCTTCTCGACTTCTTCGCCACTGGCGGACTCTCCGCTGGAATAGCTGATCATCGCCACGCGCGGAGTGATGCCAAACGCGGCCGCCGAGTCGGCGCTTTGCAGGGCGATCTCGGCCAGTTCGCTGGCGCTCGGGTGCGGGTTCATCACGCAGTCGCCGTAGACCAGCACTTCTTCGGGGAACAGCATGAAGAACACTGACGACACCAAGGTGCAGCCCGGCGCGGTTTTAATCAGCTGCAGGGCCGGGCGGATGGTGTTGGCGGTGGAGTGAATGACCCCGGAGACGAGGCCATCGACTTCATCCAGCGCCAGCATCATGGTGCCGATCACCACAGTGTCTTCCAGTTGCTGCTCGGCCATCGGCGCGTTGAGGCTTTTGCTTTTGCGCAGGGCAACCATCGGCTCGACATAGCGTTCGCGGATCAGGTCCGGGTCGAGAATTTCCAGCCCCGGCGGCAGCTCGATGCCTTGGGCGCGGGCGACGGCTTCGACGTCCGCCGGTTTCGCCAGCAACACGCAACGGGCAATGCCACGGGCCTGACAGATCGCCGCGGCTTGTACGGTCAACGGCTCGCTGCCTTCTGGCAACACGATGCGTTTGTTCGCCGCCTGGGCACGCTGGATCAATTGATAACGGAACACGGCGGGCGACAGGCGCATCTCACGCGGGGTACCGCAGCGCTGGTGCAGCCAGTTGGCATCGAGATGGCTGGCGACGAAGTCGGTGATGATCTCCGCACGCTCGCGGTCGTCGATCGGGATTTCCTTGTTCAAACCGTTCAACTGGTTCGCGGTGTCGTAGGAGCCAGTGCTCACCGACAGCACCGGCAAACCGGCCTGCAAGGCGCCACGGCAAAGGTCCATGATGCGCGGGTCGGGCAGGGTGTCGCTGGTCAGCAGCAGGCCGGCCAGCGGCACGCCGTTCATGGCCGCGAGGCTGACGGCGAGGATGATGTCGTCGCGATCACCCGGCGTCACCACCAGCACGCCGGGCTTGAGCAGCTCCACGGTGTTGCGCATGGTGCGGGCGCAGATGATGATGTTGGTCATGCGCCGGGTTTCATAATCGCCGGCATTGAGGATTTGTGCGCCCATCAGGTCGGCGACGTCGCGGGTGCGCGGCGCATTCAATTCCGGCTGGAACGGGATGCAGCCCAGCAAACGGAAATCACCGCTGCGCAGCAACGGCGAGTGTTCCTTCAAGCGCGTGGCGAAGACGTCCATGCTTTCGTCGGTCTTGACCTTGTTGAGGATCACGCCGAGTACTTTCGGGTCCTTCGGCCCGCCGAACAATTGGGCCTGCAATTCCACGCGGCCGGAGAGCTCGGTCAGGGCTTCGCTTTCTGGCGCGGAGACCAGAATCACGTCGGCATCCAGGCTCTTGGCCAAATGCAGATTGACCCGCGCGGCGTAACTGGCGCTGCGGGTCGGGACCATGCCTTCCACGACCAGCACGTCCTTGCCGACGGCGGCTTGCTGATACAGGGTGATGATTTCTTCGAGCAGCTCATCCAGCTGGCCATCACCGAGCATGCGCTCGACGTGCGCCAGGCCGAGCGGCTGCGGTGGCCGTAAACCGTGGGTGCGCGCCACCAGTTCGGTGGACCGCTCCGGGCCGGTGTCGCCCGGGTGTGGCTGGGCAATCGGTTTGAAAAAACCGACCTTGAGGCCGGCACGCTCAAGGGTGCGCACCAGCCCGAGGCTGATGGAGGTCAGACCCACACCAAAATCGGTGGGTGCGATAAAAAAAGTTTGCATGCGGATTCTCTAAGGGAGCATGGCAAAGGCGATCGTTTATACCTGACGATCTACCGAAATTCAGTCGCCAAGGTTATCGCTAACCGGGCCTTGTGCGCACCAACCGCAATCAAAGGGCTGGCCTATTTTTTCAATACGTTGCGCGGGATCCAGGACCCAGGCACGCGATTGCCACGGTGGCTGGTGGCGCAGGTGCTGAGTATGGCCGCAGGAAAGCTCGGCCACCCAATGCCCGTCCTCATCCTGATGGAAACCGGTGACCGTTGCGCTTGGCGTCGCCAACCTTCCGTCCGGGTTGTGTTCGCTTTCGGGCGATGGCTTCGCTAAACTTGGCCTTTCTTCATTCTTATGCAAAAGGTCTCGCCCCATGCTGATCGCCGCCAATAAGGCTGTCTCCATCGACTATACCCTGACCAACGACGCTGGTGAGGTCATCGACAGCTCCGCCGGTGGCGCGCCGCTGGTCTACCTGCAAGGCGCAGGTAACATCATCCCGGGCCTGGAAAAGGCTCTGGAAGGCAAAGCTGTCGGCGACGAGCTGACCGTAGCCGTTGAACCTGAAGATGCCTATGGCGAGTACGCTGCCGAACTGGTCAGCACCCTGAGCCGCAGCATGTTCGAAGGCGTCGACGAACTGGAAGTGGGCATGCAGTTCCACGCTTCCGCTCCGGACGGCCAGATGCAGATCGTCACCATTCGCGATCTGGACGGCGACGATGTCACCGTCGACGGCAACCACCCGTTGGCCGGTCAGCGCCTGAATTTCCAGGTCAAGATCATCGACATCCGTGACGCCAGCCAGGAAGAAGTCGCTCATGGTCACGTCCATGGCGAAGGTGGCCATCACCACTGATTTTCTGCGCTAAGCTCAGAGAACTGGAGAGGCGCCCGAGGGCGCCTTTTTAGTCGGCGGCTGTCCCTGGCGGCATTGCCAAGTGGCTGTTTCGAGAAGAACACGGGAATTTGGAGTTCGTCATGAGTGCTTTTCACGACCTTAAGTTGACAGCCCTGGATGGACAGGAGCTACCGCTGGCGCCTTTCAAAGGGCAAGTCGTGCTGGTGGTCAACGTCGCCTCCAAATGTGGCTTGACCCCACAGTACGCGGCGCTGGAAAACCTCTACCAGCAATACAAAGGTAAGGGTTTCAGCGTACTCGGCTTGCCTTGCAACCAGTTTGCCGGGCAGGAGCCGGGTTCCGAACAGGAAATCCAGGAGTTTTGCAGCCTCAACTATGGCGTGACCTTTCCGTTGTCCAGCAAACTGGAAGTCAACGGTCATGAGCGTCATCAGCTGTACCGCCTGCTGGCGGGCGAGGGCGCGGAATTCCCGGGTGACATTACCTGGAACTTCGAAAAATTCCTGCTGGGCAAGGACGGTCGTGTGCTGGCGCGGTTTTCCCCGCGTACGGCGCCGGATGATCCGACGATCGTGCATGCGATTGAAAAAGCGCTGAGCTGACACCCCCAAAAATCGCAGCCCTCGGGCTGCGATTTTTTATGCCTGCCTTTTGTCCCTTAATCACTCAGATCAATAGTGCTGGGCTTGGCTTTGAACTGCACATATTATCGCCGTCATAAAATTCCATCCCGTCGATATCGTTTTCGTGGAGTGCCCCATGCCCGTTAAAGCCCTGTTCAAACCGTTCCACCTCGGCACCCTCGAACTGCCGACCCGCGTCGTCATGGCGCCGATGACCCGTTCGTTTTCACCGGGTGGCGTGCCTAATTCCAAAGTGATCGAGTACTACCGTCGTCGCGCCGCCGCAGGCGTCGGCTTGATCATCACCGAAGGCACCACCGTCGGTCACAAGGCGTCGAACGGCTACCCGAACGTGCCGCATTTCTACGGTGAAGCCGCGCTGGCCGGCTGGAAGAAAGTTGTCGATGCGGTGCATGCCGAAGGCGGCAAGATCGTTCCACAGCTGTGGCATGTCGGCAGCGTGCGCCGTATCGGCACCGAACCGGATGCGAACGTGCCGGGTTACGGCCCGTCAGAAAAACTGAAAGACGGTCAGGTCGTGGTTCATGGCATGACCAAACAGGATATTCAGGACGTGATCGCCGCGTTCGCCCAAGCCGCCAAGGATGCCCAGAGCATCGGCATGGACGGCGTGGAAATCCACGGTGCCCACGGCTATCTGGTCGACCAGTTCTTCTGGGAAGGCAGCAACCAGCGCACCGACGAATACGGTGGCGATCTGGCCAACCGTTCACGTTTTGCTATCGAACTGATTCAAGCGGTGCGCGCCGCGGTCGGTGAAGGTTTCCCGATCATCTTCCGTTTCTCGCAATGGAAGCAGCAGGATTACACCGCGCGTCTGGTGCAAACCCCGGAAGCGCTGGGCGAGTTTCTCAAGCCGTTGTCCGACGCTGGCGTGGATATTTTTCACTGCTCGACGCGCCGTTTCTGGGAGCCGGAATTCGACGGTTCCGAGCTGAACCTGGCCGGCTGGACCCGCAAACTGACGGGCAAACCGACTATCACCGTGGGCAGCGTGGGCCTGGATGGCGAGTTCCTGCAGTTCATGGTCAACACCGACAAGATTGCCCAGCCGGCGAGCCTGGAGAAACTGCTGGAGCGTCTGAACAACGACGAATTCGATCTGGTGGCGGTGGGGCGTGCGTTGCTGGTTGATCCGGATTGGGCGCAAAAAGTACGAGACGGTCGAGAGGAAGACATCCTGCCGTTCAGCCGAGAGGCGTTGATGACGTTGGTTTAAGTCGCGTCTGGAAGGGCCTCTTCGCGAGCAGGCTCGCTCCCGCAGGTTTTGAGTACGACACAGAACCCCTGTAGGAGTGAGCCTGCTCGCGATGACTGACCCAATGTCACCAACCATCAAGGGACAGTCGATGCAGTCGGCACCACCAACTCCCCCACACAAGCCCCCCGCAACTGCCCCTCGAACTGCTCGATAATCGCCGCCCAACCCTGCCGGCTCGCATGCTGTCGCGCATTCAGGCGCACGCAGCGCAAGGTCTCGCGCTCTTCCAGCAGCCACACTGCCGCATCACAGAACGCCTCTTCATCCCCCGGCATCGCCAGCACGCCGTTATAGCCATGACGGATATGTTGAGCGGCGGCCGCCTGATCGTAAGCGACCACCCCCAATCCCGACGCTAATGCCTCAAGCACCACATTGCCGAACGTTTCGGTCATGCTCGGGAACAGAAATACGTCACCGGATGCGTAGTGACTGGCCAACGCTTCGCCGCGTTTCGAACCGCAGAAAACCGCCTCGGGCAGTTCCTGCTCCAGCGTCGCTCGTTGGGGGCCGTCGCCGATCACGATCAAACGCAGGTTGCGCTGGGGATAAGTGGCCTTCAGTGCGTCGAAACTGCGCTTGAGCAAGCCGAGGTTTTTCTCCGGGGCCAAGCGCCCGACATGAATGATCGCGATGTCGTTCTCGGCCAATCCCCATTGTTCCCGCAGCGATGCCAGCCTTTTGCTCGGATGAAACAATTGGCTGTCGACCCCCCGGGAGAGCAATGCCAGGCGTTCGAAGCTGCGACGCTCAAGCTCCATGCGCTGACTGGGGCTCGGCACCAGGGTCAGGGTCGAACGGTTGTGGAACCAGCGCAGGTAGTGAGTCAGCAATCGCGTCAGCAACCCCAGTCCGTATTGGTTGGAGTACTGCTGAAAGTTGGTGTGAAAGCCGCTGACCACCGAAATCCCCAGCCGCCGTGCCGCACGCAATGCAGACAAGCCCAGCGGCCCTTCAGTGGCGATGTAGAGCACGTCCGGGCGATGCCGGGTCCAGCGCCTGAGCAACTTGTGCATCGACGACTGGCCCCATTGCAGGCCGGGATAGCCCGGTAGCGGCCAGCCGCGGCACAACAGCAAATCATCGTCACTGCTCATCTGCAGATCACACAGTTGGCGTGGCCGGACCAATTCCACCTGATGCCCGCGCGCGCGCAAACCGTCGCACAAACGGCCAAGGGTATTGGCCACGCCGTTGATTTCCGGAGGGAATGTTTCAGTGATCAGGGTGATATGCAGAGCTGTCGTCATGACCTCAGTGTGGGCTGAGGCCATGTCGTCATTGTGGCGCTTTGATGATGGATTTATGACCTGATCAGCGCTGGGCCACCAGATTCTCCGCGCCGCGCTCACGCACCCAGAACAACGTCGCGCCCGCCACGGCGGCCGGCATCATCAGAATGTTGACCACCGGGATCAACAGCACCAGATACACGCTGCCGCCGAAGCTCATGCTCTGCCAGCGCTTCTGCCGAAGCCAGGCGAGCATCTCGTTCCAGCCCAGCTTGTGGTTGTCTGCCGGGTAGTCGATGTACTGGATCGCCATCATCCACACCCCGAACAACAGCCACAGCGGCGCAGCAATGATGTTGACCACCGGGATGAAGGACAGGATGAACAGCCCGATCGCCCGGGGCAGGAAGTAGCCGAGTTTGCGCATCTCCCGGGACAGGGTGCGCGGAATCATGGCGATCAGTTCGCCCCAGCTGAAGGACGGGAAGTCGTCGGTGCCGCGCACCACCACTTCGACTTTCTCCGCGAGGAAGCCGTTGAAGGGCGCGGCGATGACGTTGGCGAGCATGGTGAAGGTGAAAAACACCATCAACACCACCAGCACCACAAAAATTGGCCAGAGGATGTAGCTGAGAAAACTCAGCCAGTCGGGCAGGGTCGGCATCAGCGTATCGACCCACACACTGAATTGATGGCCAGCCAGATAAATCAATCCGACGAACAGCACCAGGTTGATGGCCAGTGGCAACAACACGAATAAACGCAGGCTGGGGCTGAGGACCAACTTGAGGCCTTCACGCAGGTATTGCGGTCCGGACAGGACGGGTGCGGGCATAACGTGCTCCGGGCAGAGGGAAACGCGCCGACCTTACCGGCTTTGCCGAAAGGGGGAAAGCGCGGCGGCGGTATCGACATTCACTGTAACAAAGACGCCTATATAGTCGCCGCAGTGGGATAGAGACCGCCTATGAGCTGGATTGTTAAACCGTATTTCCTTAATCTTCGCCCCCTCGATACGCTGCACCCAATCTTTTTGCAGGACTGTCGTACTCAAGCCTTCCCCAAGGTCAACCACGGTCCTTTTTTATTCCCGCCGGCAACCCGGCGTTCCGCGCCCGTTGTTCAGGGCCGGTCAACAGGAGCAGGTCATGTCTGAAGTCCGTCATTCGCGAGTGATTATTCTCGGTTCCGGCCCTGCCGGTTACAGCGCTGCGGTCTATGCCGCCCGTGCCAACCTCAAGCCGCTGCTGATCACCGGCATGCAAGCCGGCGGTCAGCTGACCACCACCACCGAAGTCGACAACTGGCCGGGCGACGTCCACGGCCTGACCGGCCCGGCGTTGATGGAGCGCATGAAAGAGCACGCCGAGCGTTTTGAGACCGAGATTGTTTTCGATCACATCAATGCCGTGGACTTTGCTTCCAAGCCGTACACCCTGATCGGCGACAGCGCGAAGTACACCTGCGACGCACTGATCATCGCGACCGGCGCCAGCGCTCGTTACCTGGGCCTGCCGTCGGAAGAAGCATTCATGGGCAAAGGCGTGTCGGCCTGCGCGACCTGCGACGGTTTCTTCTACCGCAACAAGCCAGTGGCTGTGGTCGGCGGCGGCAACACCGCGGTTGAAGAGGCGCTGTACCTGGCCAACATCGCCAGCAAGGTGACCCTGATCCACCGTCGCGAAACCTTCCGCGCCGAGAAGATCCTGATCGACAAGCTCAATGCCCGGGTTGCCGAAGGCAAAATCGAGCTGAAACTGAACTCGAACCTGGACGAAGTCCTGGGCGACAACATGGGCGTGACCGGTGCTCGCCTGAAGAACAACGACGGCAGCTTCGACGAGCTGAAAGTCGACGGCGTGTTCATCGCCATCGGCCACACCCCGAACACCTCGTTGTTCGAAGGTCAGCTGACGTTGAAAGACGGCTACCTGGTGGTGCAGGGCGGCCGTGAAGGCAACGCCACAGCGACCAGCGTTGAAGGTATCTTTGCCGCCGGTGACGTGGCTGACCACGTTTACCGTCAGGCCATCACCTCGGCCGGCGCCGGCTGCATGGCGGCACTGGACACCGAGCGTTACCTGGACGACCTGCAGAACGCCATGTTCTGAGATCGTTGAAATGAAAAAACCGGCCTCGGCCGGTTTAATGAGATGGTCACCCCACACCCTGCGAGGGCTACGCTTTCGCAGGGTGTTTTGTTTTCGCAGGCCATCATCATGAGCGAGTCAGCGCTGATCGGTATCGATCTCGGTAAACACAGTTTCCACCTTCACGGCCAGGATAAGTCGGGTCGTGAGGTGTTTCGCAAAAAGTTCTCACGACCGCAGGTGATGCATTTTTTCGGCAACCTGCCGAGCTGGGTAGTCGTTTGCTGAGCTTGCCGTGTGTCGGGCCGATCACCGCCAGCCTATTGGCTGTGGAGATGGGCGATGGTCAGCAGTACCGATGCAGTCGCGATTTTGCTGCGTCCGTTGGCTTGGTGCCCAGGCAGTACAGCACGGGTGGCAAGGCCAACCTGCTGGGGATCCAATAAACTAGCGCTTATCGCCTGGGCGATAGCCGCTCACCCTACGCAGTATGAAGCAGGGCCAGGCGCGCTGAAAAAACTGTAGGAGTGAGCCTGCTCGCGATAGCGGTGTTTCAGTCGACATCAATGTTGAATGATCGATGTCATCGCAAGCAAGTTCGCTCCCACAGGCGGGGCGTCAGACCTTCAGCCTTTGAGCCGCTCCTGAACGAAATCCATCACTTTCAGCGATTGATAGATCGCATTGGCGGCCACGCGCCCGAACGGCCCGCCATTCCAGTCCAGCAGGTAAGGCTTGAACAACTCATACCGCTTCGTTTCCCCGCACACCGCCTCGGCAATCACCCGCCCACCAATCGAGCCGGTATTCAGACCGTGACCGCCAAATGAAGTACAGGCCCAAACACCCGGTTCCAATAATCCCAGGTTGGGCATTTTATTGGTGGAGTAACCCATCAGACCGGACCAGGCCAATTCGATCTTTACCGGTGCCAGTTGCGGGTAGACCGACACCATGTCGGCCTTGAGCATCGCCGCCAGGGCTTGCTCGTTCTGTTCGTTGCGGGTCGTGATCCGTCCACCCCAGAGGAGGCGATCGCCTTCGACGATGCGGTAGTAGTCAGACGCGCGGCGGTCATCGGAAAAAGCCGCGCCGGAATCGAGGACGTTTTTGATCGAGTCGCCCAGGTGTTCGGTTAACACCACATAGGTGGCGATGGGCAGGTACGCGCGGCTGAGCTTTTGCAACTCGGCGCCGCCATAACCGCCGGCGCAGAACACCAGGTCCTTGCAGCACACGGTGCCATGCCCGGTCTTGATGATGTTGTCGCTGCCTTCACGGTGCCAGGCGAGCATCTTCGATTGCTCGAAAATCCTGCTTCCAGCCGTTTCGATGGCCAGGGCCAGGCCCAGGCAATAATTGAGCGGGTGGAAATGCATGGCGTTCGGGTCTTCGACACCCTGGAAATAGCGCAACGTGTGTGCCCGTTCGCGGATTTGCGCGGTGTCGAGAAAGTTGAGTTCATACCCGAAATCGCGGCGCATGGCGTCAATGTGGCTTTTCACGCCGGCACCGTCGTCGTAGCGCTTGACCCGAATCGTGCCGGCGGACGGCGTGCAACCGCTCAGGGCCAATTCAGCGATGTTGCGGCGGACAATCTCCACGCCTTCGACCGACATCTGGAACAGCGCCCTGGCGTGTTCCAGCCCAAGTTTCTTGCGAATCGCGCCAGACCCTTCCGCCCAGCCCGGCGAGACCACGCCGCCATTGCGTCCAGACGCGCCCCAAGCGACCTGATGGGCTTCGAGGATGATCACGCGCTTGCCGCGGCGGGTCAGCTCAAGGGCCGCCGTGAGGCCGGCGATGCCGGCACCGATGATGCACACGTCGCAGGTTTCGTCCGTGTTCAATTCAGACCTGGCTGGGCGGGGCAGCGAGGTCCGGGAATACCAGGTGTTGGGGAAGGACATGGTCAATCCTTGAAGAGTCGGTTCTCTGTGGGAGTGAGCCTGCTTGCTCCCACAGAAAGGGGGGCGTTTACTTGATGGTCGAGTAGTCGACGCCGTACCACTTGTCCGACAGCTTGGTCAGCGTGCCGTCCTTGTGCATTTCGCCGATGATTTCACCCAGCTTGGCCTTCAACTCCGGGTCACCCTTGTCGGTGGCAACGGCCAACGGTTCGTAAAACACCACACCGTTGTCGACGGCGCGCAACGGATAACCCTTCTTGACGGCGGCATCCAGCGTGCTGCGTTGCGTGAGGATCGCATCCAGTCGGGTACCGTCGCCCAGGCGCAGGTCGTCGAGTGGGCCGACGGAGCCGGAGTAAGTCTTCATTTTCTCGGTTTTGACGTCGTAGACAACGGGCGGCACGTCGGTGGTTTCGATGGCCAGCGCCTGGCTGAAATAATCCTCGGACGTGGTGCCGCCTTCGACGCCGATGGTTTTGCCATTGAGGGCTTTGTGGTCGGTGACCGTGGATTTGTTGTGCACTGCAAACACATAGGGAACGTAGTAATAGGTGCCCGGGAAATCGAGAATCCGCGCACGACTTTTGGTCGCCGTCATCGAGCCCACAGACACGTCCCAGCGGCCATTCCACTTGCCTGCGGTAATCACGTCCCAGTCGGGTGTGATGAATTTGGCCTCGACGCCGAGACGCTTGGCGATCTCTTTGGAAACATCAATGTCAAAACCGTCGATTTCGTTTTTGTCATTGATAAACCCCTGCGGTGGCCAGGTCGCCGAGGTGGCGACGGTCATCGTCTTGCTGCTCTGGATCTTGTCCAGCACGGCGCCGGCATTGGCGACGCCGACAAACAACAGTGACAGGGAGGCTGCGAGGGTGATTGCGCGTTTTCTACTGAGCATGTCCATCTCCACTTTTCGTTATTGTTATGCGGGGGGTAAAGCGCTTCTCAGTGACCGATGATTTGCGACAGGAATTTCTGCGCGCGTTCGGTCTGCGGGTTGTTGAAAAACTCGGCCGGGGTGGCTTGTTCGATGACCTGGCCCTGGTCCATGAACAACACACGGTCCGCGACTTTGCTGGCGAAGCCCATCTCGTGGGTCACACAGATCATGGTCATGCCGTCGGTGGCCAGTTCGCTCATGACGTCCAGCACTTCATGGACCATTTCCGGGTCCAGTGCGGAGGTCGGTTCGTCAAACAGCATCACTTTGGGATTCATGCACAGCGCCCGCGCAATGGCCACGCGTTGCTGCTGACCGCCGGACAGTTGCGACGGATATTTGTGCGCGTGTTCGGCAATGCGCACGCGTTCGAGGTAAAGCTGTGCGCGTTTTTTCGCCTCGGCAGACGACACGCCTTGCACCAGTTGCGGGGCCAGGGTCAGGTTGTCCATCACACTCAAGTGCGGGAACAGGTTGAAGCTCTGAAACACCATGCCGATTTCGCTGCGCACGGCGCTGACACTTTCCGCTTCGCTGGTGAGGGTGATGCCATTGACCTGGATGTGGCCTTTCTGGAAATTTTCCAGGTGGTTGATGCAGCGGATCATTGTCGACTTGCCCGAACCCGACGGTCCGCACACCACCAGGATTTCGCCAGTGGCGACTGTCAGGTCAACATCGCGCAAGGCGTGAAAATTGCCGTACCACTTGTTCAGGCCGGTGATCGAAATCATTGAAGGACCGGGATTTACAGTCGCAGCCAGGTGAAGCTGTTCAGCGGTATTGGTTCGAGTCATCACGTATCAGCCCCTTGCCGTGGAACGGTTGACCCGTTTTTCGATCCGCGCCTGCACCCGTTCGAGAATGAACGACAGCGCCCAGTAAATCATTGCCGCAGTAATCAGCATCTCCAGGTGGCGGAAGTCTGCACGGCCCTGGGTCTTGGCCAGGTACATCAGTTCCCAGACACCGATCACCGACACCAGCGAACTGTCCTTGAGCATGGCGATGAATTGATTGCCGGTCGGTGGAATGATCACCCGCAAGGCCTGGGGCATGATCACGCGGCTGAGGGTTTTGAACGGGCTGATGTTCAGCGCTCGTGACGCTTCCCACTGACCGACCGGAATGCTCTGGATACCGGCACGGAAAATTTCGGTCATGTAGGCGCCGTAGCACAGCGACAGCGCCAGAATGCCGGCCGGCACGGCGTCAACCACATAGCCGAGTTGCGGCAGACCCAGGTAAATCAGGTAGATCTGAATCAGCAGCGGTACGCCACGAAAGAACGAGGTGTAGAACGACGCGAGCGCATTGGCCAGGCCGTTGTTCGACAGCTTCGCCACCGCGCCGATCAACGCCAGTACAAACGCGATCACAATGGCCACGGCAGAGATGTACAAGGTGGTGGCGGCGCCCTGGATGATGAGGAAACCGACCTTGTCGAGAATGAAACTGTAGGAGAGATCGAAGGTGTCGAAGAATGCCAGAAACAGAATCAGCAACTCGACCCACACCACCGTGGTTTGTACCTTGAACTTCAACCGCCCGAGCACATGGAAGTTCAGCGTGCCCAGTGCAGCGATGCCCAGGCCAATGGCAATGTTGCGAGCGGTCAGGCTGTCCGGGGCATTGCCCAGCAGCGGTTGCAGAAAATGACTGAGGGCGCTGTTACCCAGGTTCATCAGGTAGGAGCCAAGAAACAGCACCACGGCTACGCCGAGCAGGAATTGAGGATCGTTAGACTTTTTCTTATAAATTATATTGTCGTGATACATGACTGCCTCGGTTTGTAGGTGGTGACGATCTCGCTAGGTAAAGGGGGTTTTGGTCAGTATTGCGACGCGAATTCAGGGACAACAAGCGACCATAATTCGCTATGTCAGTCCCTGAGCTCATTTTGCTGTCAGGACAGTTTCGCGAGGCAGGCCTCAAGGATGTCCAGCCCTTCCTCGAGCACGGAGGCTTCGGTGGTCAGCGGTGCCAGCAGGCGGATGATGTGGCGCGACTTGCCGCTGGGCATCAGCAGCAAGCCTGCCTCTCGTGCCAACGCCAGCAATTGCGTCAACTGGGCCGGCGCCGGTGTGCCGTCGGCATGGGCCAACTCGATGCCGCGCATCGCGCCAATACCGGTCAAGCGCCCCAGATACGGTGAAAGTTTGCTGGCGCGCCAGGCTTGATATCGGCTGACGATCGCTTCTTCCTGCTGCGCGCCCCAGGCTTGCAGGTTGGTATCCGTCATTTCATCCAGCGTCGCCAACCCGGCAGCGCAGGCGATGGGATTGCCCGAGTAAGTGCCGCCCAGACCGCCCTTGGGCAACGTGTCGAGCAATGTCTTGCGCCCGACCACCGCGCCCAGCGGCACGCCGCCGGCAATGCTTTTGCCCAGCAGGATCAGGTCTGGCTCAATGCCCAGCCGCGAAAACGCAAAACGCTCGCCGGTGCGGCCGAAGCCGGACTGGATTTCATCGGCGATCAGCAGGATGTTCTTTTCATCGCAGAACGTGCGCAGCGCTTGGGCGAACTCCACGTCCATCGCGAGGAAGCCTGCTTCACCCTGCACCGGTTCAACGATGAAGCAGGCCACGTCTTCAACATCGATTTCGACGCTGAACAGTCGGTCCATGGCCTTCAGCGCTTCGGCGCAGGTCACGCCGTTGTCCTTGCTCGGGTAGGGCAAGTGAAACACCGGACCGGGCAGCACGCCGACTTTCTGTTTGTAGGGGGCGACCTTGCCATTGAGGTTGAGGGTGGCGAGGGTGCGGCCGTGGAAGGCGCCGTCGAAGGCGATCACGGCGGTGCGCCCGGTGGCGCCACGGACGATCTTCAGGGCGTTTTCCGCTGCTTCCGCGCCGCTGTTGGTGAGCATGCCGCTGACCGGGTAATCCACCGGAATGAACGCGCTCAGGCGCTCCATCAGTTCGAGGTAGGGCACATGCGGGGCGGCGTTGAACGCGTAGTGGGTCAGGCGGGTGGCTTGTTCGCGAATGGCCTCGACGATGCGCGGGTGGCAATGGCCGAGATTCAGTACGCCGATGCCACCGACGAAGTCGATGTAGCGTTTGCCATCGGTGTCCCAGACCTCGGCATTTTTGCCGTGGCTGAGCGTGACAGGATGAACGATGTTGATCGACCGGCTGATGGATTCGCTGCTCATGGATGACCGACTCTGAAGAAGGGATGCTTCTTTTTATCTAAGCCGTGAGCAGCGGTTTGGGGCAAACGAAATAAAGTGGCCGGGTCAATCTTAAAAGTCGGGATGTGCAGTCAGGCGTGAATCAGCGGCGAGTGAGCGGTTGCTGAGTGAACTTCACACCAGCCAGCCCATGAGCAATCAGCGCGCGGATATTGCCGTGGTCGCTGCCTTCAGGCGTTGCCACCACCGAGCGGTAATGCTCGCCAAACGCCAGCAGCGCTTCTTCATCGCTCAAGCCCTCCAGCAGCGCCAGACCCAGGGTCTTGCACGAACCTTCGTTCTGACCGGCTGCGTTTTCCACACCACCGTTGTTGAAGGCCTGTGGCTGATAGTCGTAACCGGCGGCGATGAAGGCCAGGGTGTCGGCAAAGGCGTGTTCGCCACTCTTGAGGCTGGCGCGCAGGGTGTTCAAATCACTCATTGGGTTTTCCTTTGGCGAACGCCGCTTGTTGTTCGGCGCTGGCTTCTTGCTGGTATTGGGCTTTCCATTCGGCGTACGGCATGCCGTACACCACTTCGCGGGCGTCATCGAGGCTGACGTCGATCTGGCGTTCGTCGGCGGCGGCCTTGTACCACTTGGACAGGCAGTTGCGGCAGAAACCGGAGAGGTTCATCAGGTCAATGTTCTGCACATCCTTGCGGCTGTCCAGATGCGCTACCAGTCGGCGAAAGGCGGCGGCTTCAAGTTCCAGGCGTTGTTGATCGGTCATGGGGGCCTCTGCGAGGCAGCTTCAAGCGGCAAGCTTCAAGCTGCAAGATGGATTGCGGTGGCTTGTAGCTTAACGCCTGAAGCTTGAAGCTTGAAGCTTAGCGGCTTGCCGCGAGCGTAATCGACACCGATTCGGCGAATCGCAGGGCGTGAGGTTTATCGACTTCAACCTCGGCGTACAGCACCGACGTGTTGGCCATGACCAGATCGAGGATTTCCTGGGTCAGGCGTTCCAGCAGGGCAAAGCGATTGCCTTCAACGTGGGCGATGATTGCCTTGGTGATGGTGCGGTAGTTCAGCGCGTGATCGATGTCGTTGTCGCGCACTGCTTCCTGGGCCGCATACAGGATGGTCAGGTTGATCAGCACATCCTGCTTGTTGAGGATTTCATCCTCGTTGATTCCGATGTAAGTCCGCAGGCACAGGTCCTTGACCCGGATGCGTGCCATGCCTGGTTGAAGTTGTGGCATTACGACGTGCTCCGTCCAATCAATTGCAGGAACTCCTGGCGGGTGTTGCTCGACTCGCGAAAGGCGCCGAGCATCACCGAGGTGTTCATGGTTGAATTCTGTTTCTCGACACCGCGCATCATCATGCACATGTGTTTGGCTTCGATGACCACCGCGACGCCTGCCGCGCCGGTCACCTGTTGCACCGCATCGGCAATTTGCCGGGTGAGGTTTTCCTGGATTTGCAGGCGCCGGGCGAACATGTCCACCAGTCGCGCAATTTTCGACAGGCCCAGCACCTTGCCCGTTGGAATATAAGCCACATGGGCCTTGCCGATGAAGGGCAGCAGGTGATGTTCGCAGAGCGAGTACAGCTCGATGTTGTCGACGATGACCATTTCATCGTTGTCAGAGGCGAACAGCGCACCATTGACGATCTCTTCAACACTTTGTTCGTAACCATGGCAGAGGTACTGCATGGCTTTGGCTGCGCGCACCGGGGTGTCGATCAGGCCTTCGCGATCCGGGTTTTCACCAAGACCGATGAGGATCTCGCGGTAGCTTTGGGACAGTGCGTTCTGGGGCAGGATCAGCGTCATGGAACATCCTCGCGGGGCATCTTATTTGAGGTGCCTTCCGCCATTGACGGTCAGGGTGGTGCCGGTGACATAAGGGTTGTCGAGCAAGTAGCGCAGGCTCTGGTAGATCACTTCGCTGCCAGGTTCGATGCCCAGCGCGGACTTGGCCAGTGCCTTGGCGCGGTAAGCCGCGTCGTCCTCGG
This sequence comes from Pseudomonas sp. S2_B07, assembly GCF_054668435.1. Lineage (NCBI taxonomy): Bacteria > Pseudomonadati > Pseudomonadota > Gammaproteobacteria > Pseudomonadales > Pseudomonadaceae > Pseudomonas > Pseudomonas sp. S2_B07. The sequence goes on along the minus strand of NZ_CP162769.1, from coordinate 2,612,493 downwards.
GGTTGAACATTAGCAGGGCGGGCGCGATACCGTTGACCTTGATTGTCGGCGCATATTTCGCGGCGAAGGACAGGGTCAGGCTGTCGAGCCCGGCTTTGCTGGCGCAGTAGCCGATGTGCCGGCTGCTGCCCTTGCGGGTCACGTCATCGCTGATGTGCACAATGTCCGCCGGGTGCGAGCGTTGCAGCAAGTCGGCACAGTGCAGGTTGATCAGGTAAGGCGCAAGCATGTGCACGCTGAACATGCGGGTGAAGGCAGCGGCGTCGTTGTCCGGTGTTTCGCTCAGCCATTCGGAGGCGTTATGGACAATCGCCCGCAGGCTGTCAGTGTGGGTTTTCAGCTCGCTGATGAACGCCAGGATCCCTGCTTCAGTGGAAAAGTCGGCAAACACAGCGAGAGCGCCCAGATCGCGCAATGCCTGGACGCCCGGGCGTTCGCTGCGGTAGCTGAAGATCACCCGTTGGCCGTCTTTGATCAAACGCTGCGCACAGTGCAGGCCGACACGCTGGCCGGCACCGGTGATGAGGATTGGGGCTGCGGAAGAGGTCATGAACGGCTCGCGTCGCGGTAAGAGCAAAACTATACCAGCGACGGGAGGCGTGTACCTATGTTGGTGACGGCTTAGCGGTTCTGTGTGGAAGGCTGGACAGTCAATGGCCGTGCCGGTGTGCTATTCAGCCAGTTGGCCAGCAGGCGGGTCGACAACGGAATGAAGAAGTAGACCATCAACGGCGTCAGGCACAGCGTGCTGACAAGCACCCGTGGCAGCAGGCTCACTTCGTTCAGCAAAGGCCCCAGGATAAAGTTGAACAACAGGGACACTGGAAAGAACGCCAGCCAGATCGCTACCGCCTGTTTCCAGCGGGGCGGGCGCTGACCGACCGCGCCAAACCAGCCCTCGATCCCGCTGACGCGATGTTCCGTCTTGTGGGCAAACAGGTCACTGCCGCGTGCCAGCCAGGCTGTGCGCGACGCAGAGTGTTCCCAGGCGTGCATGGTCTGCTCATCGGCAAAGCGGAAAATAATCTGGAATTCGTCATCGTCGGGCGGCGGAGCGAGCACGCCAGAGCCCAGATAACCGGGAAAATCGGTAGCCAGTTGCTCGCCTTCGCGCAACCAGGCCATCAGGTCTTGATAGCGCCCTTCGGCCACGCGGCGCGCAACCATCAGGGTGACGGGTGAGGTAGACATCATGTATCTCCGTGAACGTTTGCGGTACACCGGGTAGGCGTTTCGCCAGGCACAGCACCGGGGTGGTGGGCTGCGACTTGAGACAAGCAAGGATTATTCCTGATTATGGCCAAGCCCCCAACATTGTTTGTCGTTAATAAATGCCTTGAAAAGTCCGGGAGGGGGAGGGTTAAATGGGATCCAATTTGACCAGGGATGTCGATTTTCTGATGCCGGTACTGACTGACGATACATCTACTACCGCGCAGGTGAAGCTTTCCATTGAGCAGGAAGAGCTATTTCCAATTCGAGAGGTAGCGCGTCTGACGGGGATCAACCCGGTTACGCTGCGTGCCTGGGAGCGGCGTTATGGTCTGATCCAGCCTTTGCGCACCGAAAGTGGGCATCGCTTGTACTCGATGGCCGATATCGAGCGCGTTCGTAGCATTCTCGACTGGGTCGAGCGCGGCGTCGCAGTCAGCTAGGTTGGCAAGATCCTCGCCAAGATCGAACCGCTCAAGGCGCTGGCGCAGATCATTCCGAACGAACTCGTTCAGGCTGACTACACCCAATGGCAGGAACAAGTCCTGGCCGCGGTGAAGGCCTTTGACGAGTTGCAGTTGGAGCAGGTTTATGGGCAGATCTTCTCCAGCTACCCGCTCTCAGTGGTGTTCGAGGACATTTTGCTGCCGCTCTGGAAGCAATTGCTGCACCACCATGAAGCCTTCGGCCTGACCAGCAAGTGGCTTTTTCTGGACGGCTTTCTACGTTCTCGCGTGTTGCAAAGGCTGCTGCTGGTGCGTGTCATGCAGCCACGTCGAATCATCGTCTGTGCATTGGCCGACCAGGCCCGTGAGCTGGAAGTCCTGATCACCGCGCTGTACTTGAGCAGTGTCGATTCGGCAATTCAGGTGCTGGCGATTGGTCAGCCCTTCGACGAGTTGACCCTGATCTGTGAGCGGGTCAAACCCCAGGCGTTGGTGTTGGTGTCCAATCACGCGCCGACCGCAGAATTGCCCCGGCGGCTAAATCGCCTGGCCATGAGCCTGGATTGTCGATTGTTGCTCGCCGGCGACACGTCGGAACTGGCTCAGGAAAGCCTGGCCGGGTCATCGATCGGTTGTCTGGGGAATGAGGGGACGGTGATGCGCCAGCGTCTGAAACAGTTCCTGGCGGGAAATCTGGATACCTGAGATTCAGATATGTAGGGCAGGGTGTGTCAGGCGATGTTGCTGAAGGATGTACTGGCGCAGACGTTCGGTTTCGTCCTTGTCAGACTGGCTCAACTCGTAGGCGTAAAAGCCCTGTTCGGTTTCACGCTCAAAGCTGCCGCGCAATGCAATCCGTTCATAGCCGGACGGGCTGAACCACAAGGCAAAATGCTTGGGTGGCTTGGTCTTGTTGCGGACTTCCAGCAAAACCCCTTTGCACGATACTTCATGCACATACATCGTGCCTGGCTGGCCTTTGGCGTTTTCCAGCGCCACCGGTTCTTCCAGGACCAAGCGCCAAGGACGGACCATTGGCCCGTCTTCGTAAATGCTTGGCACACCCAGACGCAAATGCAGCGCATGAAACTCGTCTTCCACCAGGTGGAGGGGGAAGGTCATTTGCTGGTTTTCGAAATTGGCCTGGATGGTGACTTGCTCATGAGCGGCGAGGCGCGTGAGCAAATCACGTATCTGCGAACCACCGTTGACGAGCAGGCTCGACGTCGCATCCCGCACATTGAGCTGCGGGTTGTGTTGCATGGTCTGGATGAAATCCAGCTCATCCTGAGTGAGGAGTGCGTCGCGCTGCATGGCTTGCTCGAAAGGTATAGTTACAAAGTCATTGGTGATTGTAGTTAATGACACTTAATTCGCAGTTTTGTTTGCGCCGTTCGTCGCTTTCAGCGCAGATAGTTCGGCGAGCGCCTCGGCCAACTGTGATTCCAGTTGCGCCACGCGCTGCTGTGCTTTGACTTGCGTCGTGACGTCCTTCTGCACACCGACGAAATAAGTCTGCCCGTCGTTCGGGTCTTTCACTGTCGATAGCGAGAGTTCATTCCAGAAAGGCGTGCCGTCCTTGCGGTAGTTCCTGAGGATTTCCCGGCAGGATCCTTCCTTGTTCAATGCGTCGCGTATGGTTGGAAGCGCTTCCTGATCCCGGTCGCCCGACTGCAAGAAACGACAATCCTGATAGAGGATTTCTTCGCTGGTGTAACCCGTCAGTCGTTCGAACGCCGGGTTGACGTAAATCAGGATCTTGTCCTGCTCGCCTTCCTTTTCGGCGATCACGATGCCGTCGTTGGAAGCGTTGATCACCATTTGCAGCAGTTGAGCATTGATCATCGGAGAGTCCTTTCCGGTTTGAGGGTGTGTTGCATTCTAAAAGAACAATGCAGGTCCTGCTGTTAATATCCGGTCTTTCACTCAGTTTCAGGATCAGATTGATGAAAGTCGCCATTATTTCCGGCTCGGTGTACGGCACGGCTGAAGAAGTCGCCCGTCACGCCGCAAAAATTTTGAACGCTGCCGGTCACGAAACCCTGCACAACCCGCGCGCGTCACTGGCCGATGTCCTGGCTTTCGAACCGCAAGCGTTTCTGGCGGTGACGTCGACCACCGGCATGGGTGAATTGCCGGACAACCTGCAACCGTTGTATTCGATGATTCGCGATCAACTGCCCGACGCCTGGCGCGGCCTGCCGGGAGCGGTCATCGCCTTGGGCGATGCGAGCTATGGCGATACGTTCTGTGGCGGCGGCGAACAAATGCACGAATTGTTCGGTGAGCTGGGGCTGCGTGTCGTACTGCCGATGCTGCGTCTGGACGCCAGCGAAACAGTGACCCCGGAAACCGATGCCGAGCCCTGGCTCAAAGAATTGGTCAGCGCTTTGCGCTGAAGATGAGGCTCGTCATACTTCTGACGAGGCAACTGAGTCTGTTCGCTACAGGGTTACTGGCGTCGGTCCTTTGACATGGATCCAGACTCATTGCGCCGCTGACTCGCTAGGCCATCAAGCTGGCTGCCAATGCAACTACACGAAGATCGGGGGCTGACTAGACTGCTGTGACGACAGCAGAACAATAAGAACAGGAGGTCTTGCCGTGAATGTTGCTCCCGTCCAGTCACCCCACAGTGTCAAAGGTCAGGTCAGTGCCGCCGAGTGGCAAACTCGCGTCGATCTGGCGGCCTGTTATCGTTTGGTCGCCGCGCATGGCTGGGACGATCTGATCTTTACGCACATCTCGGCCAAGGTGCCGGGCACCGAAGATTTTCTGATCAACCCGTTCGGGCTGATGTTTCACGAAATCACCGCGTCAAGCCTGGTCAAGGTCGATCAGGCCGGCAACAAGTTGATGGACAGTCCTTACGAGATCAACCCGGCGGGTTACACCATTCACAGCGCCGTGCATGAAGTTCGCCACGATGTGGTGTGCGTACTGCACACCCACACCGCGGCGGGTGTTGCAGTCTCGGCGCAAAAACAGGGCATTCTGCCGATCAGTCAGCAATCCTTGTTTGTCCTGTCCAGCCTGGCTTACCACGCGTATGAAGGCGTGGCGCTGAACCATGAAGAGAAGGCACGCCTGCAAGCCGACCTCGGTGAAAACAATTTCCTGATGCTGCACAACCACGGTCTGCTGACCTGTGGTGGCACCATCGCCGATACGTTTCTGATGATGTTTACCTTCCAGCGCGCCTGCGATATTCAGGTGCTGGCGCAGAATGGCGGCGCCGAATTGATCGCCATCCAACCGCAGATTCTGGCGGGCGCCAAGGCGATGATCGCCGGCGTGACCAAAAGTGCTCAAGGGATGGGTGGCGCGCTGGCCTGGCCGGCGCTGCTACGTAAACTCGATCAACAAGACCCGGGTTATAAACTCTAATGCCACTCGCCGAGATCCCCCTGTGTGTCTGGCGCAAACGCGGCCAGACGTTCGTATTCCGTGGCCAGACCATTCGCTATTGGACGGCCGGGCAGGGTGAGCCGCTGTTGCTCATTCATGGCTTTCCGACTGCCAGTTGGGATTGGCATTACTTGTGGCAGCCACTGGCGCAACGCTATCGAGTGATTGCCTGCGACATGCTCGGTTTCGGCGACTCTGCCAAACCGGTGGACCACGAATACAGCCTGCTCGAACAGGCGGACTTGCAACAGGCGTTGCTGGCGCATTTGAGTGTCACCCAACCGGTGCACGTGCTGGCTCACGACTATGGCGACAGCGTGGCGCAGGAACTGTTGGCCCGGCATTACGAAACCCGCATTCACCTCGCCAGTTGTGTGTTCCTCAACGGTGGCCTGTTTCCCGAAACCCATCGTCCGCTGCTGGCGCAAAAGCTGCTGCTCAGCCCCTTGGGCTGGATGATTGGCCGCGCCTTCACGCGTGACGCGCTGGTGAAGAGTTTTCGGCAGATTTTCGGGCGGATGACCCGGCCGACTGAAAGTGAGATGGATGATTTCTGGGGGCTGGTCGAGAGCAATCACGGCCCACGAATCATGCACAAGCTCATTACCTATATCCCGGAGCGGCGAGTCCATCGCGATCGTTGGGTCGACGCCATGCAGCGCGGTGAAGTGCCGTTGCGTGTCATTGATGGCGAGGTCGACCCCATTTCCGGTGCACACATGGTCGCGCGCTATCGGGAGCTGATCCCCAATCCGGACACGGTTCTGCTGGCCGAGATTGGCCATTACCCACAGACTGAAGCGCCGGTGCAGGTGCTCAAGCACTATCTGGAGTTTCGTGATCGGCTGATTTTGCCGCCGCGCAGGTTCGCGTACTCCTGATTATCCCCCTGCCTTATCGGGCACCATTCAGCCTCACCCCTATTCATTGTGACCCGCAGCGCCGTGCCTGACACTCGGGCTTATTGTCCCTGGCCTGCTGGAGTTCTCCCCATGAATGAGTCTGTGCGCTTCGAAGATAAAGTCGTGATCGTCACCGGTGCAGGCGGCGGCCTGGGCCGGGCACACGCGCTGCTGTTCGCCAAACAGGGCGCCAAAGTGCTGGTCAACGATCTCGGCGGCTCGGCGCAAGGTGAGGGTGCCAACGCGTCCGCAGCAGATCGCGTGGTCGCCGAGATTCGTGAGGCTGGCGGTATCGCCGAAGCCAACCATGATTCGGTTACCGACGGCGACAAAATCGTCCAGCACGCGCTCGATGTTTTCGGCCGTGTCGATGTGGTGGTCAACAACGCCGGGATCCTGCGCGACAAAACTTTCCACAAGATGGATGACGCCGACTGGGACCTGGTTTACCGCGTCCACGTCGAAGGCGCCTACAAAGTCACCCGCGCCGCCTGGCCGCACATGCGCGAGCAAAACTATGGCCGCGTGATCTTCACCGCGTCGACCTCGGGCATCTATGGCAATTTCGGCCAGTCCAACTACGGCATGGCCAAACTCGGCCTCTACGGCCTGACTCGCACCCTCGCTATTGAAGGGCGCAAGAACAACATTTTGGTCAACGCCATCGCTCCGACTGGCGGCACGCGCATGACCGAAGGCCTCATCCCGCCGCAAGTGTTCGAACAACTCAAACCGGAACTGGTCAGCCCGCTGGTGGTGTACCTGGCCAGTGAAAACTGCAAGGAGACTTCCGGTTTGTTTGAAGTCGGTGGCGGCTGGATGGGCAAGGTGCGCTGGGAACGCAGCCTCGGTGCCGGGTTCGATCCGCGGGTGGGGTTCTCGCCGGAGGATGTAGCGGCGCAGTGGGAGCAGATTTGTGATTTCGAGGGCGCGGCGCATCCTAAGGACAATATTGAAGCGCTGAAGGAAATGATGGGGAATTTGCAGAAGTATTCGCTTTGATGGAGGCCAGCAAGGTCACTGTTGATGACCTTGCTGGTGCTTAGTGTTCGGGGCTGCAGCGATAATCAAGGAAAGTACTTGCGAACCAATGCGGCCAGATTCGCCGCCGTTTGCACGTCCATGATTCCGTCGTATGTTTGAGGGCGAAAGTGCAACTGAAAGGCTCGAACCAGTTGCATGAAGCCTTGATCGGTAGACGCATTTGAAACGTCATAGCCATAGGTTTTGAACTGCTTGAGCAATTCGGTTCGGGCTGGAATGCCGGTTTCGTTGTATTGCTGAAGATAGGCGTCGCGGGTGGTATCGTCGAACCAGGCACCAATGCCTTTCAAGTACAGGGCCTGCCAGGGAAACTTCGGCCCTGGGTCACTCTTGCGGCCGACCGCAACGTCAGAGTGGCCCAAGACGTGGGTCGGGCGGATATCCGGATAGCGCTCAAGAATGTTCAGCGCCAGATCTTCAATCGCAGCAATTTGTTCTGGCTGATACGGCGGGAAATTGAACACCCCTTGGCTGAATGTCGCCAGGTTAACGATTTCGACACCGATAGACGTGTCGTTCAGGTTGCTGCGGTTACCCCACTGACTGACACCCGCATGCCAGGCACGTTTGGTTTCGTCGACGAGGCTGAAGACTTCCTGCCCGGTGTAGCCGGCGTTCAAGTAACTCGGATCGGTGATGTCCGGAACCAGATAATGTGCGCTGACATTCGGGCCGGTCAATGCATTGACCGAACTGGAGAAGTTGCCGGCCGTGTAGTGAAAAATCAGAAAACGTACGCGGCTGTTGGAACTCTGGGTGGCGTGGTGTTTGTTGTAGATGACGGGTTTCATGAAAAAACGGCTCTTGGTTAAATTGAAGTCAGCCGTAGTTAGTATTGATGGCTGAGCTGTAATTAACCTTAATAGCTGTTGCGCTTCGCGTGTTTACTGAGTCCTGTAGTCGCTTTCCGAAGTCTGTGTAGGGGGTCGATAAATAGAGTTGAACTGCCACCGATAGCCGCGCACTCGATTAGCGAAAAGGTATATAGAGAACTGTCTGCAACTCTGCTCGTTTGTCAGTCTACTAATCTTGGAATGTCGCCCATAAAAAAGGCCGCTGCAAACGCAGCGGCCAAGTAAGACGTTGGATCAGGAGCTACAAATCAACGTCTGTGTACACGGGGCGATCAATCGAAAAAGCGTCGATTCATCTGGATTCTGTCGCCGATGGCGTGGGTTGATCACACGCCATGGCTTCGTGCTGTCCGGCGGTTCACCGTGAAAGCCCGGCAAGAATAAGCCGTTGAGCCCAAAGGAAAAATAGCGATTCGCGACATGCAGTGTTGCAGCCTGAGTAACAGTCCCGGCTGGCCACACCCAGGTAGCAGCTGCCTCGCGTTGCTCCGCAGCTGCTACAGGTCGGTGGTCGCCAGGCCCATGCGTCTGACTGATAACCCTCCATCCAGCCCATCGATGCCCGGCGCAAAGCCGCGGCCCGTCTGGCCATTCATCCTTTAGAGGTATACCGCGAATACCTCCTTGGTGCGCTTATCGCTCCCCGGTTGCGGCAGTAGGGTGTGGCCTTCTGTCACTCACCGGGGAAGACGCATGACAAAAACAACAATGCGCGCCATCTTCAAACCGCAAGCGCTGGCCGCTGCGGTGGCCTTGGGTTGCTGTGCCCAGGCGCAGGCTGTTTCATTCAATATCGGCGAGATCGAGGGCACGTTTGACTCCTCACTGTCCGTCGGCGCGAGTTGGGGCATGCGCGATGCCGAGAAATCGTTGGTGGGCACCGTCAACGGCGGGACCGGGCAGTCGTCGACCGGGGATGACGGACGGCAGAACTTCGGGAAGGGCGAAACCTTTTCCAAAATCGTCAAGGGCATCCACGACCTCGAACTGAAGTACGGCGACACCGGTGTGTTCGTGCGGGGCAAGTATTGGTACGACTTCGAATTGCAGGATGAAGATCGTCCGTTCAAACAAATCAGCGACCACGGCCGCAAGGAAGGCGCCAAGTCTTCCGGCGCGCAAATCCTCGACGCCTTCGTTTATCACAACTACTCCATCGCTGAGCTTCCGGGCAGCGTGCGCGCCGGCAAGCAAGTAGTGAGCTGGGGTGAAAGTACCTTCATCGGCAACTCGATCAACAGCATCAACCCGATCGACGTTTCTGCGTTCCGTCGCCCCGGTGCCGAGATCAAGGAAGGCCTGATCCCCGTGAACATGCTGTACGTTTCCCAAGGCCTGACGGATCAGCTCTCGGTCGACGGGTTCTACCAACTGGAGTGGGACCAGACCGTTCTCGACAACTGCGGCACGTTCTTCGCTGTCGACGTGGCGGCGGACGGTTGCAACAACAACTACACCGTCGGCAGCCCGGCGATTGCTCCTTTGGCGCCGCTGGCAGCCGCGTTTGGCCAACCGATTCAAGTGACCCGCGAAGGCGTGGTCGTTCCCCGTGGTGGCGACCGCGATGCGCGGGACTCCGGGCAGTGGGGCACCGCATTGCGCTGGCTCGGTGATGACACCGAGTACGGCCTGTACTTCATGAACTACCACAGCCGCACACCGACGGTGGGCACCGTCACGGCCGGCGCGTCGACACTGGCCAGCTTGCCGGGCATGGTCGGTATCGCCAACCGTCTGGCACCCGGTAGCGGTTCGGGGCTGGCGCAGAGCGTGATGCTCGGTCGCGGCCAGTACTACCTCGATTACCCGGAAGACATTCGTCTGTATGGCGCGAGCTTCTCCACCACCTTGCCGACCGGCACGGCGTGGAGCGGTGAGATCAGCTATCGCCCGAACGCCCCGGTACAGGTCAACACCAACGACCTGACCCTGGCCTTGCTCAACCCGATTGCCGGTGGTGCTGCATCACCGATTGCCACCACGCCTGGCGCTGACAACAAAGGCTACCGCCGCAAGGAAGTCACGCAAATCCAGAGCACCCTGACGCAGTTCTTCGATCAGGTACTGGGTGCGCAACGACTGACCGTGGTGGGCGAAGCGGCCGTGGTTCACGTCGGTGGTCTGGAGGGGCGCAGTCAGCTGCGTTACGGCCGCGACTCGGTGTACGGCCAGTACGGTTTCGGTGGCGACACCGAAGGCTTTGTCACCTCGACCTCGTGGGGCTACCGCGCCCGGGCAATCCTCGATTACGCCGACGTGTTCGCCGGGGTCAACCTCAAGCCCAACCTGTCCTGGTCCCATGACGTTGCCGGTTACGGCCCCAACGGGCTGTTCAACGAAGGCGTCAAGGCGGTCAGTGTCGGTGTCGATGCCGACTATCGCAACACCTATACCGCGAGCCTCAGTTACACCGACTTCTTCGGCGGTGACTACAACGTCCTCGAAGACCGCGACTTCGTGGCGCTGAGCTTCGGCGTGAACTTCTGATCTGGCTGAGAAGGATGATTTCAATGCGCAAGATGATTCTGCAATGCAGCGCCCTGGCCCTGAGTTTGCTGGCCGCCAACGTGATGGCGGCAGTGTCGCCGGAAGAAGCCAACAAACTCGGCACCAGCCTCACGCCGCTGGGGGCCGAGAAGGCCGGTAACGCCGACGGCTCGATCCCGGCCTGGACCGGTGGCCTTCCAAAAAACGCTGGCGCGGTGGACAGCAAAGGCTTTCTCGCTGACCCGTTCGCCAGCGAAAAACCGCTGTTCGTGATCACCCCGGCGACCGTCGACAAGTACAAGGACAAACTGTCGGAAGGCCAGGTGGCGATGTTCAAGCGCTACCCGGAAACCTACAAGATCCCGGTCTACCCGACCCATCGCACCGTGGCCGTGCCGCCGGAAATCTACGAGTCGGCCAAGCGCAGTGCGCTGAACGTGACCACCATCAACGATGGTAACGGCCTGGCCGGTTTCACCGGCAACCGCTACTACGCGTTCCCGATTCCCAAGAACGGCGTCGAAGTGATGTGGAACCACATCACCCGATACCACGGCGGTAACCTCAAACGCATCATCACCCAGGTGACCCCGCAAACGAACGGCAGCTACACGCCGATCCGCTTCGAGGAAGAAATCGCCGTCCCGCAACTGATGAAGGACCTGGATGCGGACAAGTCCGCCAACGTGCTGACCTTCTTCAAACAGTCGGTCACCGCGCCAGCGCGTCTGGCGGGTAACGTGCTGCTGGTGCACGAAACCCTCGATCAGGTGAAGGAACCGCGTCTGGCGTGGATCTACAACGCCGGCCAGCGTCGTGTACGTCGCGCCCCGCAAGTGGCCTATGACGGCCCGGGCACCGCCGCTGACGGTCTGCGCACCTCCGACAACTTCGACATGTTCTCCGGTGCGCCGGATCGCTACGACTGGAAACTGATCGGCAAGAAGGAAATGTACATTCCGTACAACAGCTACAAACTCGACTCGCCAAACCTCAAATACGACGACATCGTCAAGGCCGGGCACATCAATCAGGACCTGACCCGCTATGAACTGCACCGTGTCTGGGAAGTGGTCGGCACGGTCAAGCCGAGTGAGCGCCACATTTACGCCAAGCGCCACATGTACATCGATGAAGACAGTTGGCAAGTGGCGCTGGCGGATCACTACGACGGTCGCGGGCAACTGTGGCGAGTGGCTGAAGGGCATGCTCAGTATTACTACGATCACCAGACTCAGGCGTACACGCTGGAAGCGCTCTACGACATCATCGCCGGCCGATACATCGCGCTGGGGATGAAGAACGAAGAGAAGCACAGTTTCGAGTTTGGCTTCGAAGCCAAGATCGCCGATTACACGCCATCGGCGCTGCGTGCGGAGGGGGTTCGGTAAGGGCTTTATCCATTCACCGTGCAAAAGGCGACCGATGGGTCGCCTTTTTTATGGCTGTCGATCAACGCCCTGAATACTTCTCAACAAGCGGGTTAGACAGGTCTAGGGTGGCCTCACAATTATAAAAAGGCACGCTGCAATGACCGCCATGACTCCGTGTCTGGACCGTTCCGGATTCCTGCCCCGTCTGTCTTCTCATCACCTGTCGCGTGAGCGCTTGAGCGAGCCGTTGCTGGCGTCTACCGCGCGGGTGAAATTGATCTGCGCACCCGCTGGCAGTGGCAAGTCGGCGCTGCTTGCCGACTGCCTGTTGCAGGCGCCGCCGCAGTGCCGGGTGTGCTGGTTGCCGTTGTCGGGCAGGGTGATGAGCGCGGCGGATTTTCGTCAGAGCGTGGCAGAAGCGCTGGGGCTGGCTTCGTCAGAAGAGCCGGCGATGCTTGGCGCGATGGCTCGATTGCAAGTGCCGACCTGGCTGTTTCTGGATGACTATTGCCGCGTTCCGAACCCGGAACTCGATCAGCTGCTGGATCGCATGCTGGCCGTCAGCAGCCCGGCGCTGACCTGGTGGCTGGGCGCCCGCCGTCGCCCGCAATGCAACTGGCCGCGGTTGCTGCTCGATGACGAATTGTACGAATGCGAGCGCGCCACGCTGGCCTTCAACCAAACCGAGGTTGCCTCGCTGTTGCGCCACCTGACACCGGCCGATGCAAGCACCGCCGCCAGCAAGATTATCCAGCTCAGCGGAGGTTGGTGTGCTGGAGTACGCGTTGCGCTGCTGCAAAAATGCGACTGGTCGCGTAACGACCCGCATCACAGCCGACCTGACACGTTGCTCGATTACCTCGAACACGAACTGTTTACCAGCCTGACCCCTGAGTTGACAGAGGCCTGGCGGGTGCTCGCGCATTTGCCTCGCTTCAATGCACGTTTGTGCGATCACCTGTTTGGCGCAGGGGAGGGCGCGCAATGCCTGAAGACGTTGCAGGATCTGGGGGGCTTTATCGAGCCCTGGCAGGACTCGGCCGACTGGCTGCAGATCTTCCCTCCACTCATGCAATTGATGCGAGATGAACAATGGCCGGCCGGACGTTCCTGGCATCGCCGCGCCTGTCAGTGGTTCGCCGCTGAACTGGATTGGAAAGCGGCGTTCGAGCAGGCCCTGCTGGCTGAAGAGTTTGAGGTAGCGGTGAGTCTGTTGCAGCACTTCAGTTTCGAGCATTTGTTCGAGGAGCAGACGGTCGTGCTGTTGTTGCGTTTGTATGAGCATCAAGGCGCAGAGCTTATGTTCGGCTCAGCGCAATTGGTCGGTTTGATCACTGCGGCATTGTTGTTTGCCGGACGATTCGAGCAAGCCGCCGATTGCATCGAACAGTTGTCGCGCTTTACCCCACAACCCTCGGCGGTCCAGCAGCGACAACTGATCGCACGGTGGCAGGCGCAGCAGGGCTGGTTGCTGCATTTGCAAGGGCGTATGGAGGGCTCGCGCGCGCATTTTCTTGAGGCGCTGAGCGAGCTCTGTCCTGACCTGTGGACCGTGCGCTTGATGTGCCTTTCGGGTCTGACGCAACAGGCCCTGCTCAGGGGGGAGCTCGAAGTGGCGCAGGCGATAAACCGCGATGCGTTGTGCCTGGCGCGGGCGCAAGGCTCGCTGGTTTTCGAAGGGCTGCTGGAGCTCGATCATGCGCAATTGCTGGAGCAACGTGGAGCCCCTCAACGAGCCGACCAGTTGCTCGCCAACGTTCAGGGCTTGCTCACTCAACAGCCGCGGATCGCCGAGCCCCTGCTCGGGCGAATTGCCTTGCACCGTGGGCGCTTGAGTTTGTGCCAGGGCCTGGATGCGCAGGCTGCCGCGTATTTCGAAGCGGGGCTGCTCATCTGTTTGCGCAACCACGACAAACGGGTGCTTTACGGTTTCCTCGGTTTGGCGCAGGTGGCGGCCAATCAGCGCGACTACGCCCAAGCCTTTGTCCAGCTGCGCGATGCCGAGCGCTTGATGCAGCAACGGCAGATTCCTGACACCGTTTACCGCGGTGTGCTGTTGCAGATCAGCAGTCAATTCTGGCTTCAGCAGGGGCGCCCGGAACTGGCTCATGAGGCGCTCAGTCGTGTACTGCGCCACTATCGTGGTCCGCATGCGAGGCAGGCGCCTCCCGCGACCCTGATGTTGATTGCGCGTATCGATTATCTGTTGGTGTTGGCAAAGGTCGCTCTGCATCAGGCCAAAGACCCGCTGAACCATTTCGCCCAGGCACTTGAGCAGTCGCAACGCGCAGGGATGCGGGCGCTGGAGGTTGAATTGCTGTTCGCCGCGGCTGAAGTCGCGTGGCAGAACGGTGACATGGTCGGCGCCCGGGATGGGTTGCGCAAAGGATTGAATCTCTCCAGGCACCATAGCCTTCACCAGGCGCTCAGTGAGTTGCAATTGCGTCAGCCTGATCTTTTGCCGGTACTGGAGGAGGCTTGGGACCGTTCGGAAAAAAATCTGCCGGTGAGTGAAATCAATCCACTCAGTCTGCGTGAAGTGGAAGTGCTCAAGCTGATTGCGCTGGGCAATTCAAATCAACAAATAGCCGAGCAGTTGTTTATCTCCTTGCACACGGTGAAAACACATGCACGGAGAATTCACGGGAAGTTGGGTGTGGAGCGCCGGACGCAAGCGGTTGCGAAAGCCAAGAGTGTCGGTCTGTTGGATTGAGCGAAAGACTGTTTGCTATTGGGCACGAAGCTCACGGCGTGCAAAGAGCCGGTTCTGCTATAAAACTATCTTCTGGCGAAGGGGTTTACGAATTCTGGCTTGAAGGTGCGCGCATCACGGGAGGGTATGTTTTTGGTGAGGGGCATGTGAAGTTCGCCTATGTCCCGAATTCGCCCGGCAAAGCCTTTATCTGGGTCGGTGATTTATCCAAGGCTATCGAGAACGATCGCATTTTGGGTGAGCATCTTCTGAGTCTGGCCGGTTTGCGTGGGAGGGACAGGGTCGGCGCTTACATCAGCAAGTCCGGTGATCCGCGAGGTTCGCAGCCAGTGCCCGGGTTAGGCGGTACTTATCCGGTCTACAACTTCAAGGCCGAATACGAAAGCCTGATTGATCGCTCGCTTGATGATCTGGATGTGCTGACCACTTCGCCAGCCGAAGCGTTCTGGCAGGAGACAAAGATTCTTCTCGAAGTGGCATTGGATGTGATTTCAATCTTTGTCCCGCCAGTGGGTTTCGTTGTCAGCGTGTTGAAGATCAGTCATTCGATCGTGCAAGGCATCATTGCATCCAGCCATGGCGACTCTGCAGGCGCCAATGCGCATTTTGCTACCGCGTGGCGTGGGGCAATCGTCATGTACCTGGGTAAAGTCGCCTCGGTAGGATCGGCGGCCTCAGCATTTGGCCTGCTGTCCACAATCAGGGATCTGAGCGACGTGCTCTCCGCCGTCACGGGCGTGCCGGTTGGAATCAGTTATGTCACGGCGGTGGCTGTGCCGCACTGGACCCCCGAGAGTACGACCCACGTGATCGGTTGACGGTCGGACCCACATCCAGGCGTTATCCCGAGGATGATTGATCGGAGCTGATCAGCTCCGGTCTTGAGACATCGGTGATGCCTCATACCCCATCCGCCAGCTCACGGCCCGCGTCGCCGCCAGCAATCGCTGCGCCGCCGGGCCGTTTTCGTCGGCGTGAAACAACGAGGTCGGGCCGACAATGGTCAAGACCGCCGCGACATTCCCCACGGCGTTGAATATCGGTGCCGACAAGGCATCCACCCCTGGCATCAACAACCCATGCACATGATGCAGGCCGCGCTCGCGGATCTGTTCGCACAAGGCCGTATAGGTTTGATCGTCCGCCAAGATATGGTCCGTGGCGTTGTGCAGTTCCTGATTGCGCAAGTCCACGGTTTCCCGTTTCGGTAGATAAGCGCCAAACACCAGGCCAGTGGACGAACTGAGTAATGGCAGCACCGAACCCAATTGCGTCACCACGGTTACCGCACGCACCGCCGGTTCGATGTGGACCACGGTCGCGCCCTGATTGCCCCACACCGCCAGAAAACAGGTTTCATTCAGCTCATCGCGCAGCTCGGCCAGGGGCAGGGCGCCGACTTTCAGCACGTCCATACTGTTGAGTGCAGCGAGCCCGACACGCAAGGCTTCACGGCCGAGACCGTAATGGTTGGTGGCCGGGTTCTGCTCGGCAAAGCCGCTGGCGATCAGCGCCTGTAAATAACGATGAACCTTGCTGGCCGGCATCTGCACGTGTTCGGCCAGGCGCGACAGGGAGGTCGAGGGCGACAGCTCGGCCAAGGCCTTGAGGATGTCAGTGCCGACCTCGGCCGAGCGGACTTTCTGTTTGTCGTTGTTGCGCGGCGTTTCCATGGAGGCGGTCTGATCCCGGGACGAATGGGCGTCTTTATAGCTTGACGGTCAATACCAATCAAATTACGTTATGCGTAATCAGATTACGATAAAAATAACCCTGGCGTGCCGAACCTCTGCAACAGAGTGACAGGCCATCGCCTAGTCCCCGTTCAGGAGGCTCCATGAACCCTGATTCAACCGCGCCAGCGCTGGCTTATCAGTCCGGCTTCGGCAATGAATTCAGCAGTGAAGCGTTGCCCGGCGCACTGCCCGTCGGCCAGAATTCCCCGCAAAAAGCCCCGTATGGCCTCTACACCGAATTGTTCTCCGGCACTGCGTTTACCATGGCTCGCAGCGAAGCGCGGCGGACCTGGATGTACCGCATACAGCCATCGGCCAATCATCCGGCGTTCGTCAAACTGGAGCGGCAACTGGCCGGCGGCCCATTGGGTGAAGTGACCCCCAACCGCCTGCGCTGGAACCCGCTGGACATCCCGACCGAGCCGACCGATTTCATCGATGGGCTGGTGAGCATGGCGGCCAACTCGGGCGCGGAAAAACCGGCCGGAATCAGCATCCATAGCTATCGCGCCAACCGCTCCATGGAGCGCGTGTTCTTCAACGCCGACGGTGAAATGCTGTTGGTGCCTGAGCTTGGCCGTTTGCGCATTGCCACTGAACTTGGCGTGCTGGAGCTGGAGCCGCTGGAGATCGCCGTGCTGCCGCGCGGGCTGAAATTCCGCGTCGAACTGCTCGACCCACAAGCGCGCGGTTACATCGCCGAGAACCATGGCGCGCCATTGCGTCTGCCGGACCTGGGGCCGATCGGTAGCAATGGCCTGGCTAACCCGCGGGACTTCCTGACGCCGGTTGCGCACTACGAACACCTCAAGCAACCGACCACCCTGGTGCAGAAATTCCTCGGTCAGTTGTGGGGGTGTGAGCTTGATCATTCACCGCTGAATGTGGTCGCCTGGCATGGCAATAACGTGCCGTACAAATATGACCTGCGCCGTTTCAATACCATCGGCACGGTTAGTTTTGATCACCCGGACCCGTCGATTTTCACGGTCCTGACTTCGCCAACCAGCGTGCATGGTCTGGCCAACCTCGACTTCGTGATCTTCCCGCCGCGCTGGATGGTCGCCGAGAAAACCTTCCGTCCACCGTGGTTCCACCGCAACCTGATGAACGAATTCATGGGCCTGATCCAGGGCGCTTACGATGCCAAGGCCGAAGGCTTCGTGCCCGGTGGCGCGTCCTTGCACAGTTGCATGAGCGCTCACGGCCCGGACGGCGAAACCTGCACCAAGGCCATCAACGCGGAGCTGGCGCCAGCGAAAATCGACAACACCATGGCGTTCATGTTCGAGACCAGCCAGGTCCTGCGCCCGAGCCGTTTTGCCCTCGACTGTCCGCAACTGCAAACTAATTACGATGCCTGCTGGGCCACGCTGCCCGCCACTTTCGACCCGACCCGGAGATAACCCATGACTCAGACTTCCATCACTCGTAGCTGGGTTGCCTCTGCCAACGGCCATACCGATTTTCCGCTGCAAAACCTGCCATTGGGCGTGTTCAGCGTGAACGGTTCGGCCCCGCGTAGCGGCGTGGCGATTGGCGACCATATCTTTGATCTGGAGGCGGCACTGGATGCCGGCCTGTTCGACGGCGCAGCCAAAGCCGCGGTCGAAGCGACCCGTGGCGGTCAGTTGAATGCTTTTTTCGAACTCGGTCGCGAAGCACGTGTTGCCCTGCGTGAACGCTTGATCGAACTGTTCAGGGACGGCAGCACGCTGCACGGCAAGATCGAAGCCCAAGGCGCAAAACTGCTGCCATTGGCGGCTGATTGCACGATGCACCTGCCGGCGAAAATCAACGATTACACCGACTTTTATGTAGGCATCGAGCACGCGCAAAACGTCGGCAAACTGTTCCGCCCTGACAACCCGCTGCTGCCGAACTACAAGTACGTGCCGATCGGCTACCACGGTCGCGCCTCGACCATTCGCCCGTCGGGCACTGACGTTCGTCGTCCGAAAGGGCAGACCCTGCCGGCCGGTCAGACCGAACCAACGTTTGGCCCGTGCGCACGTCTGGATTATGAACTGGAACTGGGTATCTGGATCGGTCAGGGCAATGAGATGGGTGACTCGATTGCCATCGGTGACGCTGCCGATCACATCGCTGGTTTTTGCCTGCTCAATGACTGGTCGGCGCGTGACATTCAAGCCTGGGAATATCAGCCACTTGGCCCGTTCCTGTCAAAAAGCTTCATCACCAGCATCTCGCCATGGGTCGTCACTGCCGAAGCGCTGGAGCCGTTCCGTCGCGCCCAGCCTGCGCGCCCTGAAGGCGATCCGCAGCCGCTGCCGTACCTGTTCGACAAGCGCGACCAGGCCGCTGGCGGGTTCGACATCGAGCTGGAAGTGCTGCTGCTCACCGAAGGCCTGCGCGAGCAAAACCTGCCGGCCCATCGCCTGACGCTCAGCAACACCCAACACATGTACTGGACTGTGGCGCAAATGGTTGCACACCACAGCGTCAACGGCTGCCAGTTGCAGGCCGGCGACCTGTTCGGTTCGGGCACCTTGTCCGGTCCGGAAAACGGTCAGTTCGGCAGCCTGCTGGAAATCACCGAGGGCGGTAAAAAGCCGATCGAGCTGGCATCGGGCGAAGTGCGTAAATTCCTTGAAGACGGCGACGAGATCATCCTGCGTGGCCGTTGCCGCCGTGAGGGTTTCGCGTCCATCGGTTTCGGCGAATGCCGCGGCAAAGTACTGCCGGCGCGTTAAGAGGATCGGGTGATGGAACTCTATACCTACTACCGTTCGACTTCGTCCTATCGGGTGCGTATTGCGCTGGCGCTCAAGGGCCTGGATTACCAGGCCCTGCCGATCAACCTGATTGCATCGCCAGGTGGAGAACATCGTCAGCCGGCCTACCTGAGCATCAACCCGCAAGGCCGGGTGCCGGCCTTGCGCACGGATGAAGGCGACCTGTTGATTCAGTCACCGGCGATCATCGAGTACCTCGAAGAACGTTATCCACAGGTGCCGCTGCTGTCCAAGGACCTTGCCGCCCGTGCACACGAGCGCGGTGTGGCGGCGGTGATCGGTTGCGATGTGCATCCGTTGCACAACGTCAGCGTGCTCAACAAGCTGCGCCAGTTAGGTCATGACGAACCGCACGTGGTGGAGTGGATCGGACACTGGATCAGCCAGGGGCTGGCGACGGTGGAGCAGTTGATCGGGGATCAAGGGTATTGCTTTGGCGATGAGCCGGGATTGGCGGATGTCTATCTGATCCCTCAGCTGTACGCGGCCGAGCGATTCAACATCGCCCTCGAAGCGTATCCACGGATTCGCCGGGTCGCGGCGTTGGCAGCCACGCATCCAGCGTTCATCAAGGCCCACCCGGCCAACCAGCCGGACACCCCATAAAGCCTCACTCGATCAATATGTGGGAGCGGGCTTGTGGCAGGCATAAATGCAGGCTATACCGAAATCAAACTGTAGGAATGAGCCTGCAGGGGTTCTCAGTGGACGATTGAGTTGGGCGGCAGGTGCCCCAGGCGTTCGGTCAGGCGAATCCGCTGGATCGGGTCGTCGCTGAGCAACAGCGCACGCTCCAGATCGAAACGCTCGGCATTCGGGCAGTCCAGGCGCTGATAGAGGCTGGCCCGGGCCAGGTAATCGGCGGCGCTGGCATCGCCCAGTTCCAGCACTCGTTCGGCGTCGACCAAGGCGCCTATGTAGTCATCGTGGGAGAGGTGCAGTTGACGCAGGTTTCGCGACAGGCGTTGCAGCATCTGCACCGGGTCTGCCGTCAGTAAATGGTCGGCGCCGAGTTTCATGTTCGGACCGTACTGACGTTGCAGCAGCTCCCGGCAGTCGTTGGGGTACAAACGACGTCCGCCACAAGGGTCCAGCAGGTGGTCGGCTCCCGGCACCCGCAGCAGGAAGTGCCCGGGGAAGTTGACCCCCACCAGTGGGATCTCCAGGCGTTTGGCCAATTCCAGCGCAATCAGCCCCAGGGACAGCGGCTGGCCGCGCCGCAGTTCCAGCACTTTATTGAGCAGGGCCACTTGCGGGCGCAGCGGCGTGAAGTCGTCCTGCGCGAACCCCAGGTCATTCATCCGCCGCAACAACGGCTGGGCCAGCTCGCTGACCGGTAACATCGGCAAGCCATGGCTGACTTGCTGTGTCAGGTCGCTGAAGTCGGCCAGCACGGCCTCGGGATTCAGCCTTGAGTCGTGCTCGACCGCCATCCACAGCGCCGCTTCGAACAGCGCGGGCGGTGAACGTTGCAGGCAATCGAAGAAGCGTTGGCGGGGCGTCATCAAAATCTCCGGCAGATGCCTCGTTTTAGCCCCGTCTCCGGCATTCGTCCAGTGCTGCACACATCCGGTTTCAGGTTATGTCCGAAAGCCTGCAATGTGGCTCCGCTTATTCCGGCGCGCTTCTGCAATTTTTGGGCGCAAGCCTATACTGGCGACTACAAGAAGTGATTCGGGAGCCCCGCGATGTTCGCTCTCATGCAAAGCACTCGCCTTGAATCGCTGCATCTGAGCGTCGACCCGGTCACCGGGTTGAAGGCGGTCATTGCCATTCATAACAGCCGGCTCGGGCCTGCCCTGGGCGGTTGTCGTTACCTTGCCTATCCCAGCGACGAATCCGCGGTCGAGGATGCCATACGCCTGGCGCAAGGCATGAGTTACAAGGCGGCACTGGCCGGGCTCGCACAGGGCGGCGGCGTGGCGGTGATTGTTCGCCCGATCCATGTGGAAAATCGCGCCGCGCTGTTCGAGGCGTTCGGACGCTGTATCGATCAGCTCGACGGTCGCTACATCACCGCCATCGACAGCGGCACCTCGGTGGCGGACATGGATTGCATCGCCCAACAGACCCAACACGTCACCAGCACGACGTCGGCCGGCGATCCTGCGCCGCATGCGGCCATGGGCGTGTTCACCGGTATTCGAGCGACCGCGATGGCCCGTCTGGGCAGCGATAACCTGGAAGGCCTGCGGGTGGCGATCCAGGGTTTGGGCAACGTCGGTTATGCGCTCGCCGAACAACTGCACGCGGCTGGCGCGGAACTGCTGGTCAGCGATATCGATCACGGCAAGGTGCAATTGGCGATGGAGCAGTTGGGCGCTCACCCGATTGCCAACGACGCACTGCTCAGCACACCGTGCGACATCCTTGCGCCGTGCGGCCTGGGCGGCGTGCTCAACAGCCACACCGTGACACAACTGCGCTGCTCGGCGGTGGCCGGCTCCGCGAACAATCAACTGACGCACCTGGAAGTCGCCGATCAACTGGAGCGGCGGGGCATCCTGTATGCACCGGACTACGTGATCAATTCCGGTGGGCTGATCTACGTTTCGCTCAAACACCGCGGCGAAGAGCTGACAACCATCACTGCACACCTGTCAAAAATCGCCTCACGGCTGACCGAAGTCTTCGCCCATGCCCAAGCGGAAAAACGTTCGCCGGCGCGGGTGGCGGACGAATTGGCAGAGAAAGTGTTGTACCGCTGAGCGACTCTTTTGTCCGGGACATGAAAAAGGCCCTGAGTCCTTCGACTCAGGGCCTATTCAATTCGGGCGCTGCTTATTTCGGCGTCTTGGTCGCTTTGGCGGGCTTGGCCGGTGTCGGCTCAGCGGCTTCAACCGACTCGGCAGGTTCAGCCTGTGCCACCACTTCAACCGGCGCATTCAGCAGTTCGGACAACGCATCCGGCTGGCTCTTGAATGCCTTGGCGAACACATCGCGATTCTTCGCCATGTAGATCCCGGCTTCTTCCACTTGCTGCTCAGTCAGGGACGGAACGGCTTTTTGCAACACTTCAGCCAGCAATTCAGCCAGTTCGAGCATTTTGTCATGACGGTCAGCTTCGGCTTTATCCATGAACAAGCGCTCCAGATCTCGGCTGCTGCGGTATACCACTTCGACGGCCATTCACCACCTCACATGCCTTCACATTAGTTGTCTGTTTCGACCACTGTATTTATATACAGCGAAAAGGATAAGCGAATCCCTGCGCTTTGGGTAGTGGCTTTTTAATGTAGACCGAAATTGGCGTTTGTCAGGTGAACTATGTCGCCCCCACAGTGGTTTTGTGAACGTCACAGATCCCCTGTGGGAGCCGAGCTTGCTCGCGATGGCGTCAGTGGATACACCACAAAAGTGTCCAGCAACAACTCATCACCATCTCACCGAGAGTGACTGGCCTTTTTTCTGCATGCAGAACAACCGTCACGTCAATCCAGCATCATCCGCTCGAATCGAGCTAAGGAAGCATCATCGTGAAAATAAACTGGGCCGAGAACCTGCGGCAGAACGTGCACCAACTGGCCGAGTCCCTGGGCAATCTGTTCGTCGAGACGTTCCACTACCTGGCGCTGTTCGCCATCGGTGCTGTGACCGCTTACGCAGCGGTGATGGAATTCTTGCAGATGATCGAAGCTGGGCACATCAAGATCGACGACATCTTGCTGCTGTTCATCTACCTCGAGCTGGGGGCGATGGTCGGGATTTACTTCAAGACCAACCACATGCCAGTACGATTCCTGATCTACGTGGCGATCACCGCACTGACGCGACTGCTGATCTCCAACGTCTCGCACCACAATCCGCCGGACGTGGGGATCATCTACCTGTGCGGCGGGATTCTGCTGCTGGCGTTTTCGATTCTGGTGGTGCGCTACGCCTCGTCGCAATTCCCTTCGGTGAAGATTGAACACCCGCAACGCAAGGTCGGTGCGGGTTCCAGTGAACATCCCGAAGTGGAGAAGGGCGAGCTTTAAAGCCGGATCGAAGGTCGCGGCCGGCCTTCGACTGGCGGTGGTGGCAGGGAGCGGCTGTCGCCGTCGGTCATGGCTTCGAGGATGGTCATGGCACTGTGGCCCTGCTCGATGGCGATGCCGAACTGAATGCTTTGCACCAGGCGCTTCAGGCGCTTGGGGTCATTGCGTTGTTCGGCACTGATCATCCGTTTGGCCACCACGCGGCCGCTGTTGGAGAGGGTCAGCATGATGCTGCCGTCCAGACCCTGAATGCTCAGGTTGATCTGGTAATCCGGTGCAAAGGCATCGGTAATGACCTGAAAGGGGTTGTCCATGATGCGTCACCGCCTGATTGAACGTGCAGTTGTTGACCGGTCATATCCAGGTTGGTTCGCACCACCAGACCATCGGCCGATCGCTCGCTGAGGTTTCAAAAGTCCTTTTGCCTCAGAGGTGACTTAGCAAGGGGCATGCCGGAAAAATTGTCGGACAATGATCACGGCAGAAAACAGGCGGGTGCCCTGACAATCAAGCGGCCCGCCTTCTTTTTGCCTGCCCGTTTCGGGGCATGAATGCGCAGATGACCGCAGACAGTGCAATCAGCACTCCACCCAGCTCACCGCCAAACCGCCGCGTGACGTCTCTTTGTATTTGTCATGCATGTCCGCGCCGGTATCGCGCATGGTGCGGATGACCCGGTCCAGGGAAATGAAGTGCTTGCCGTCGCCGCGCAGGGCCATTTGCGTGGCGTTGATCGCTTTCACCGCGGCAATCGCGTTGCGCTCGATGCACGGCACTTGTACCAGGCCGCCGACCGGGTCGCAGGTCAGGCCGAGGTTGTGTTCCAGGCCGATTTCGGCGGCGTTTTCCAGTTGCTCCGGGGTGGCACCGAGCACGTCGGCCAGACCGGCGGCCGCCATCGCGCAGGCCGAACCGACTTCGCCCTGACAGCCGGCTTCCGCGCCGGAGATCGAGGCGTTTTTCTTGCACAGAATGCCGACTGCCGCCGCGCCCAGAAAGAACGCAACCACGTCGTCGTCCGACGCGTCCGGGTTGAACTTCATGTAGTAATGCAGCACCGCCGGAATGATCCCCGCCGCACCGTTGGTCGGTGCCGTGACCATGCGCCCGCCCGCGGCGTTTTCTTCGTTCACGGCGAGGGCAAACAGGTTGACCCACTCCATGGCCGACAGGGTGGAGGTGATGACATTCGGCTTGCCGATTTCCAGCAGGCTGCGGTGCAGTTTCGCCGCACGACGGGGCACGTTCAGGCCACCCGGCAGGAGGCCTTCGTGACGCAAACCCTGCTCAACGCACTCGCGCATCACCGACCAGATGTGCAGCAAACCCTGGCGGATCTCGGATTCGCTGCGCCACGCCAATTCGTTGGCCATCATCAATTCGCAAACGCGCAAACCGTGCTGGTTGCAGAGCCGGAGCAATTCGGCGGCGCTGGAGAAATCGTACGGCAGCACTACATCGCTGGCAGGCGCGATGCCCGACTCGGCTTGGGCCGCTTCGATGATGAAACCGCCACCCACCGAGTAGTACGTTTGTTCGTAGAGTTCGCCGGATTCGCCGAACGCTGTTAGCGACATCGCGTTGGGGTGGTAGGGCAGGCTCTCGTCCAGCAGCAGGAGATCGTGCTGCCAGTTGAAGGCAATTGTGGATGTGCCAGCGAGGGGCAATTCACCGGTTTCGCGCAAGGTCTGGATACGGCTGTCGATGGACGTGGGATCGATGCTGTCCGGCCATTCGCCCATCAGGCCCATGACGCAGGCGCGGTCGGTCGCGTGGCCGACGCCGGTGGCTGACAGGGAGCCGTAAAGGCGGATTTCTACCCGACGTACGGCGTCCAGCACATGCTGGTCAACCAGCGCCTGGGCGAAGGTTGCGGCGGCGCGCATCGGGCCGACGGTGTGGGAGCTGGACGGACCGATGCCGACTTTGAAGAGATCGAAAACACTGATAGCCATGCTAAACCCTATACAAGCAATGGAAGAGAAATCGCTGCCATTTTTGTAGGACGAGCGCAATCTAGGCGATACTGCCAACCTCGGTCCGCCGTGACCAACGAAACTTCCTAAGACAGCCTTTAGTGGGGCTAAACGATGAGCCGTCAATTGCATGCCCAGACCTACGTCTGGCTGCACGTGTTTTCCTGTGCCGCGCGGCACTTGTCGTTCACCCGTTGCGCCGAAGAACTGCACATCACGCCGGGTGCGGTCAGTCAGCAAATCCGCCAACTGGAAGAACGTTTAGGGTTCCGCCTGTTTCACCGTCGTGCGCGAGGGGTGGAACTGAGCGCTGAAGGCCAGCGCCTGGCCATTACCGTCAACGAGGCGTATGGCAGCATTGATGCGGAATTGCGCCGACTGGACGCCGGAATGATCAGCGGAACGCTACGGCTACGCTCGATTCCGTCGTTCCTGAGCAAATGGCTGACGCCCCGTCTGCCACGTCTGCAACAGCGCTTTCCGGACATCCAGTTGCGTCTGGTGGCCGAGGACAGCAGCGTGCCGCTGCACGAAGGTGATTTCGATCTGGCCATTGACCTGAACGATGGCAGCTACCCTGGCCTGTTATCCACAGCCTTGCTCGACGAGCAGATTTTCCCGGTCTGTGCCCCAAGCCTGCTGCGCGGCCGACCGCCGCTGCATGGCCCGGCGGACCTGATGCATTTCCCGTTGTTGCACGACATCACCGCCTGGCGTGGCAGCTATGAATACGCGGAGTGGGAGTTCTACTTGAATGCCATTGGTATCGAGGGCGCCGACGTGCGGCGCGGGCACACCTTCAATCGCAATCACCTGACCATCGAAGCGGCCATTGCCGGGATGGGCGTGGCGATTGCGCGACGCACATTGCTCAACGATGAGCTGGAGCGGGGGACATTGATCGTGCCGTTCGGGCTGGCGGTGCCCAATCACAAGCGCTACATGCTGCTGTATGCGCCGGGGGCCTTGAGCCATCCAGGCGTGCGCGCGGTGCATGACTGGCTGGTGGAGGAGGCGGGGATCTTTCGAAGTTTGCACCCGCTGGCAGAGCAGCAGATGTGAGCAATTATGACAAAGAAGCGTGTCGACCCAACTCCCGACCTTAACAGCGCTTTTGCTCGTTGTCCGGGTTTTTTTGCGAATCCATATTTATCTTTTTTTAGGGGTTGAATTGTTCTGCGCGCAGACCGATTGTGTAAGTAAGAGGTCACGGTGATGACGCCCAAGGGCTAGCCGAAGGGCCTCTCGCGAGCTAGCTGAAATAAGGGATGAACTATGCAAATCCAAGTCAACAGCGATAACCATATTCAAAGCAGCATCCGACTGGAGGAGTGGGTACGTACTACCATTGAGAGCACGCTCGAACGTTATGCAGAGGACCTGACCCGCGTCGAGGTCCACCTGTCAGACGAAAACGGCGACAAGCCCGGACCGCACGACATGCGCTGCCAGCTGGAAGCGCGGCCAAAAGGCCACCAACCGATTTCTGTCACTCATAAAGCCGATAACCTGGAACTGGCGATCGACGGCGCGGCCGAAAAACTCGAACATGCGCTGGAACACCTGTTCGGCAAACTGCGAGGCAAACCACGTGCCGCTGTGGTGCCGTTCGAACGAGCAGCAGCCGATGAGCTGCTTGAGGAAGAATTTCTCGAGAACGAGCAAGCCGCACAAAACGGCTGACAGCTGATTCGCTTTTTATCTTTCCACCCCTGAAAACGGGCCTGCTGACGCAGGCCCGTTCTTGTTTCTGGGTTTCGCGGGCTTCCGGCGGTACACGTTTTGTGTAGCAGCTGCCGAAGGCTGCTACAGGATGTGCGCGATCCGTATCCGGCAATCAGATCTCTTTGCGTATGAGAATATTTATCATTAATATTGCGCCCTCGCTGGCCCGATGACTTTCACGCGGCCTTACCGGTTTCAAGGTCGCACCATGACAGACACCACCACGCTCCCGGTTCGCTCTCGATTGGCCGTCGCCGAATGTGCGCAAGGCTGACCCGATGATCACCCTCCCACCTGAATCTCACGACGATGAACACCGCGGGGCACGCGCGCATTTCCTGCACGTGTTTCTTTCCCAGCGTTCGCAGATGGAAGCTTTGGTGAACCGGCGCGTGGGGTGTCGGGCGACGGCGGCGGACCTGGTGCAGGACTTGTTCCTGCGTTTCTGGCGTCGGCCGCTGGTGCAGGTCGAGGAACTCAGCACCTACCTGCTACGTTGCGCCGGCAACATCGCCATCGACCATTTACGCAGCGAAGGCACGCGAGTGCGGGTCAATGAAGGCTGGATGCCGGACGCGCCAGACAGCCATGGCAGTGAGCCGCAAGCCGCCCTGGAAGCCGGCAACGATTTGCGTCACGTCGAAGCGGCGCTGCGCGCCTTGCCGGAACGCACGCGGCAAATCTTCCTGCTCAACCGCATCCACGGTCGCAAGTACGCCGAAATCGCCAAAGCCATGGGCTTGTCCCAAAGTGCCGTGGAAAAACATATGATGCGCGCCCTCGATGCCTGCAAGGCCAGCCTGCGGGAACCGCCCACGCGCACGCCAGGGAAAGCACCGTGAATCAGCTTGAACGCGTCATCCCGACGCCCGCTCAGGAACAGGCCGCCTTCGCGTGGCTGTGCTTGCTGCATGACCAGCCCAGCAGTGGCGATCAACTCACGTTCAGTCACTGGCTGAAGGCTGATCCCGCCCACGCCGAGGCTTATGCACAGGCTCAAGTGCTGTGGGAATTGAGCGAATCGCCGGCGCGAACCCTGGCCGATGAAGACGCTTTCGCCTTGCAGGGTTATCTCAATGCCATGAATCAATCGCGCCGCCACAGCATTCGGCGTTGGTCGGGGGCGTTGGCGATGGCGGCGTGCCTGTTGTTGATGATGGGCCTCGGCGCGGGTTGGCAGCCAGCGCGTTGGATTGACGACCTGGGGGCGGACTATGTCTCGGCGCCGGGGGAAATTCGCACCGTGACCCTGGCGGATCAATCGCGCGTCACGCTGGATGCCGACAGTGCCATTGCCGTGGATTTCAGTCGCGGTGAGCGGCACGTCCAGTTGCGACGCGGCGCCGGGTTTTTCAGCGTGACGCATACGGGTGATCCGTTTGTGGTCGACGCTGAACAAGGCCAGGCGAAAGTGCTGGGCACGCAGTTTGAAGTGCGCCTGCAACCGCAGGGTGCTCAGGTCACGGTGTTGTCAGGACGGGTCGGCGTGACAGCGAAGAAGTACGCCGAGCCGCAAATTCTGACCGCCGGCCAGCAAGTGGCCTATGGCGAGGGCGCGGCGGAAAAACTGCATGCGGTCGACAGCGAGGCGCAGTTGGCCTGGCGTCAGGGCTGGCTCAATTATTACAAGGCGACGTTGGCGGAGGTGGTGCAGGACCTCGGTCGCTATTACCCGGGGAGGATTGTATTGCTCAACGATGAGCTGGCGGCACGGCGAATCAGTGGCAGCTTTCCGAGCAAGGATCCGCAAGCGGTGTTGAGTTCGTTGCAGGGGGTGTTGGGGTTTGAGCAGCACAACGTGTTGGGGCATCTGATTATTTTGCGCTAAAGCCTCTGGCCCCATGGCGGGCAGACTCACCACCACATCCCTCAAACAAAAATATTTTCAACATTTTGATGAGGTAAACCCAACCCCCATCCGTGTAGTGACTGAAACTGCGAGTCATTCGCATCCGTAGCGGTTCTACACAGGTCATGAGCAATGAAGTCCAGGGCAAAATCGGGTTCGGTCAAACAGTGGTTGGGTGTTTCGGCACTGAGTATGTTGGCGCTGGCCTTGCTGCCATCGAGCATTGCCTCGGCGGCTGAAGCCAACAACACGCAACAGCGTGCCCAGTTCAGTTTCGCCATCGCCGCCAAACCGCTGCCCCAGGCCCTGAGCGACTTCAGCCGGGTCACCGGCATCAGCGTGGTCTACACCGATGAAGCGCCGTATGGCCTCACCGCCCCGGCGATCAATGGCCAGTTGAGTGCCGAGCAAGCGATGCAGCGTTTGCTCAGCGGCTCGGGCTTCACCTTCCGCCGCACCGATGCCAAAACCCTGATGCTGGAACCCGTACCCACGGCCGGCACCTTGAACCTTGGCGCGACCACCATCACCTCGGTCGCCGATCAATCCATGAGCTATCAACCGCCGCCCACCAGTTCGGTGATGCGCTCATCGGCCTTGCTCCAGGAAATTCCGCAGACCGTCAACGTCGTCCCGGCCCAGGTCATTCGCGATCAGCTGCCGCGCAATCTGGATGACGCGCTGGCCAACGTCAGCGGCATCACTCAGGGCAACACGCTGGCGAGCACTCAGGACTCAGTGATGACCCGCGGTTTCGGTGACAACCGTAACGGTTCGATCATGCGCGACGGCATGCCGATCGTGCAGGGCCGCGGCATGAATGAAAGCGTCGATCGCGTCGAAGTGCTCAAGGGGCCGGCCTCGCTGCTGTACGGCATTCAAGACCCGGGCGGGGTGGTCAACCTGGTCAGCAAGAAGCCGGAACTTGAGCAATACAACGCCCTGACCCTGCGCGGTTCGACCTATGGCGATGGCAAAAACGGCAGCGGTGGCAGCCTCGACAGCACCGGCGCGCTCGGCACCTCGGGCCTCGCCTACCGCATGGTGCTGGACCACGAAGATGAAGATTACTGGCGCAATTTCGGCACCCACCGCGAGTCGCTGGTGGCGCCGTCGCTGGCCTGGTTTGGCGAAAGCACCAAGCTGCTGTTCTCCTACGAACACCGCGAGTTCCTGACCCCGTTTGACCGTGGCACGATCATCGATCCGCGCACCAACCACCCGCTGGACATCTCGCGCAACGAGCGCCTCGACGAGCCGTTCAACAACATGGAAGGCCGTTCGGACCTGTACCACTTCGAGGCCGATCACGAACTCAACGACAACTGGACCGCCCACTTCGGCTACAGCTGGAACCGTGAAACCTACGACGCCAGCCAGGTGCGCGTTACCGCCATCGACACCAAAAAAGGCACGCTGACCCGCAGCATGGACGGCACGCAGAATGCGATCAGCACCGACCGCTTCACCACCGCCAGCCTCGAAGGCAATGTCGAGTTCGCCGGGATGAAACACGACCTGGTGTTCGGCGTCGATGACGAGTACCGCAAGATCTACCGCGAAGACCTGATCCGCCAGAAAAGCCTGAGCACCTTCAGTTACGTCAATCCGGTCTACGGTCGCGAAGTCGCCGGCACCACCGTCAGCCCGGCGGACAGCGCGCAAACCGATGAATTGCGCAGCGACTCGATCTTCCTGCAGGACTCGATTCACCTCACCGATCAATGGATTTTCGTCGCGGGCGGGCGCTTCCAGGAATACGACCAATACGCCGGCAAAGGCGTGCCGTTCAAGGCCAACACCGACAGCAACGGCCAGAAGTGGGTACCGCGCGCGGGGTTGGTCTATCGCTACACCGATGAATTGTCGTTCTACGGCAGCTACACCGAATCGTTCAAACCCAACTCCACCATCGCGCCTTTGAGCGGCAGCAGCACCGTGCTCGATGGCAGCATTGCGCCGGAAGAAGCCAAGGCCTGGGAAATCGGCGCCAAGTTCGACCTGCCGGGGCGCATCACCGGTGACATCGCGCTGTTCGACATCAAGAAACGCAACGTGCTGGTGGCCAACTCCGAAGGCCCGGTGACGATCTACAGCGCTGCTGGCGAAGTGCGTTCCCGTGGCCTGGAAGTGGACGTGACGGGACAGCTGACGGATCGCTGGAGCATGATCGGCAGTTACGCCTACACCGATGCCGAAGTCACCGAAGACCCCGACTACAAAGGCAAGCAGCTGCAAAACGTCGCCAAGAACAGCGGTTCGCTGTCGGCGGTCTATGACTTTGGCACCATTGTCGGTGGCGATCAGTTGCGGGTCGGCGCCGGGGCGCGTTATGTCGGTGAGCGAGCGGGTAACGCTGTGAACGATTTTGACCTGCCGAGCTACACCGTGGCGGATGCGTTCGCCACGTACGACACCAAGGTTGAAGGGCAGCGGGTCAAGTTTCAGCTCAACGTGAAGAACCTGTTTGACCGCACGTACTACACCTCGGCGGCGAGCCGGTTCTTTGTGTCGATGGGGGATTCGCGGCAGGTGTTGTTGTCGAGCACGTTGGAGTTCTGATCGAAGACTGCGTCATCGTTCATCGCGGGCAAGTCGAATCGCCGCACCGCCGGCTCCCACAGGGATCGAGTTCCTTCATGAGAATGCGGTCAAATGTGGGCGCCGGGCTTGCCCGCGATGGCGGCCTCACCGGCGCCAATCATCTTAAGTACTACCGCAAAAACGCCTGCCGATACTCCCCAGGCGTCCCACCCAAAGCCTGCCGAAACCGATTGGTGAAATGACTCGCACTGGCAAACCCGCACGCCAACGCAATCTCCCCCAACGGCTGCGACGTCGAGCGCAACAACTCCCGCGCCCGGCCCAATCGGCGAGCCAGCACATACTGATGCGGCGGCAAACCAAAGCTCTCGCGAAACATCCGCGCAAAGTGATATTCCGACAGCGCACACAGCGCAGCCAACTGCCCAAGGCTGATGGCCTCGGCCAATTGATGATCGATGAACTCAACCAACTGCCGCCGCTGATGTGCCGCCAGTCCACCCTTGAGCCGCAACCCCTCGCGCATGCCGACCTGGCCAAGCAATACGTGGCTGAGCATTTCATGGGCCAGGCTGCTGGTCAGCAAACGTTCGCCGGGTTCGTCCCAGTTGAGGGTCAGCATCTGTCGAAAGCGCCGGGCTTGCGCTGGATCGTCGAGGAAAGTGCCTTCGCGTAATTGCAGTTCACGCGGTTCGCGGTCCAGCAGCGTGACGCAGCCGAGGGCGAATTGTTCGGGGCTGAAATACAGGTGGGCCAGGCGAATGTCGCCATTGATCACCCAGCCTGACTGGTGATCCGCCGGCAGGATGCACAGCTTGTCCGGGCCGCCCTTGGTGCCGGGCTGGTCGCGGCGGAAGGTGCCGGTGCCGCCGGCGATGTAGCACGACAGCGTGTGATGGCTCGGCGCTTCGTAGTCCTGGGCGTCGTGATGGTTGCTCCACAAGGCTGCAGCCATGCCGTCACCGAGCTCGGCGCTGTGCTCAAGGCGAGCATTGGGCGAGCGGTTGAGGGCTTGAAAGACTTGCAGCGTTTCCAGTGCGGGCATGATCGGTTCTCTCCAACGCCTAGCATCCTACTCCGTAGACGTTGGCCTGCCAGCCTCTGCGCTGACAAAAGCGCAAGTTTATGCAAGTGCGATCCGAGCGCCCGCAGGACACTGAGCCTCTACTGAGGAGTGTTTGCCATGAACCTGTCGTTGTACTTGCTGACCGTGCTGATCTGGGGCACCACCTGGATTGCCTTGAAATGGCAATTGGGCGTGGTGGCGATTCCGGTGTCGATCGTCTATCGCTTCGGCCTCGCGGCGCTGGTGCTGTTCGCGATGTTGCTGCTGAGTCGACGTCTGCAAGTGATGAACCGACGCGGGCACTTGATTTGTCTGGCGCAGGGGCTGTGCCTGTTCTGCGTCAACTTCATGTGTTTCCTGACAGCCAGCCAGTGGATTCCCAGCGGCCTGGTCGCCGTGGTGTTTTCTACCGCAACGTTGTGGAACGCCCTGAATGCGCGGGTGTTCTTCGGCCAGAAAATCGCCCGCAATGTGCTGATGGGCGGTGCGTTGGGTTTGTTCGGACTTGGCCTGCTGTTCTGGCCTGAACTGGCGGGCCACACCGCGAGCCCGGAAACCTTGCTCGGCCTGGGCCTGGCGCTGCTCGGAACCCTGTGCTTCTCGGCCGGCAACATGCTGTCGAGCCTGCAGCAGAAGGCCGGTCTGAAACCGCTGACCACCAATGCCTGGGGCATGGCGTATGGCGCGGCGATGTTGTCGGTGTGGTGCCTGGTCAAAGGCATTCCGTTCGACATCGAATGGAGCACCCGTTACATCGGCTCGTTGTTGTACCTGGTCATTCCCGGTTCCGTGATCGGTTTTACCGCTTACCTGACCTTGGTTGGGCGCATGGGGCCAGAACGCGCGGCCTATTGCACCGTGTTGTTCCCGGTGGTGGCGTTGAACGTGTCGGCATTTGCCGAAGGCTACCAATGGACTGCACCGGCATTGGTGGGCCTGGTGCTGGTGATGCTGGGTAACGTGTTGGTATTCCGTAAGCCCAAGCCACCTGCGTTGCAGGGGAATGGCAAATTGGCTTGAACGAACGGGCAGACGCTTAAAAACGTCTGCCCGTTGTCATTAGCCTTTCCAGACTTGCGGGTTGACCAGATCTTGCGGCCGCTCGCCCAGCAAGGCGCTACGCAAGTTGGCCAATGCACGGTTGGCCATGGCTTCACGGGTTTCGTGGGTGGCGGAACCGATGTGCGGCAAGGTCACTGCGTTTTTCAGCTGGAACAGCGGCGACTCCGCCAGCGGTTCTTTCTCGTAGACGTCCAGACCGGCGCCGCGAATGCGGTTGTTTTGCAGCGCTTCGATCAGGGCCGGCTCGTCGACGACCGGGCCACGCGAGATGTTCACCAGAATCGCGCTTGGCTTCATCAGCGCCAGTTCACGGTGGCTGATCAGGTGCCGGGTTTTTTCGCTGAGCGGCACCACCAGGCAGACGAAATCGGCTTCGGCCAACAATTGATCCAGCGAGCGGAACTGCGCGCCGAGTTCTTGTTCCAGCTCGGTCTTGCGGCTGTTGCCGCTGTAGATGATCGGCATGTTGAAGCCCAGGCGACCGCGACGGGCAATGGCCGCGCCGATGTTGCCCATGCCGACGATACCCAGGGTTTTGCCGTGTACATCAGTGCCGAACAACGGCGCGCCGACGGTGGCTTGCCATTGCCCGGCCTTGGTCCAGGCGTCCAGTTCGGCAACACGACGAGCGCTGCTCATCAGCAGGGAAAACGCCAGGTCGGCGGTGCTTTCGGTGAGCACGTCCGGGGTGTTGGTGAGCATGATCCCGCGTTCGTTGAAGTAGGCAACGTCGTAGTTGTCGTAGCCGACCGAGACGCTGGACACCACTTCCAGCTTGGCGGCGTTCTCCAGCTGTGCGCGACCGAGTTTGCGACCGACACCGATCAGGCCGTGGGCGTGGGGCAGGGCTTCGTTGAATTGGGCATTGATGTCGCCGTTTTTCGGGTTTGGCACGATCACGTCGAAGTCTTGTTGCAGGCGTTCAACCATTTGCGGCGTGACGCGGCTGAAGGCGAGGACAGTCTTTTTCATGGGAGGAGGGCTCGTCGGGCGTGGAGAATGCCAAGCACGCTAACATTCTTCCCCGCTGTTGTGCGAGTGCCCGGGCGTCGGGTATGCGCCTATTTAAACTGTGGGAGTGAGCCTGCTCGCGAAGGCGTCCTGACAGACGACCATTCTCTTTCTTGGTGTACATATCCATTCCTGCGGTAACGGCCGCTGGCGGTTTCGCCCTTACGGCGAGGCACTTTTTTCAAACGCCCTCCGTGTCAGGCTACCTGTCGCCCTTGTTGATTGACTCACTCATGCAAGAGGGCGAAGGTGTTTAGCAATGTCCAAGCGCTATAACGAAGACTTCAAAGATTGGGTCGTCCTGCAAATGATGCCGCCCCTCAATCGCTCAGTGGCGGAACTCGCCGTTGCACTTAATCTCACGCCTCAGTCACTGCGAAACTGGAGACAAATGGCTAGAGATAAAGGTTTGATCGTGCCGGGAAATGGCAAGACCAGTGATCAATGGTCCAGCGCCGATAAATTCAACGCTGTGATGGAAACAGCACCGTTGAGTGAGGTGGAAATTTCTCAATACTGCCGGCTCAAGGGCATCTACCCGGAGCAAATCCGTCAATGGCGCGAGATCTGCCAAAACGCCAATATTCTTGCTGATCTGAAACCCAATGTAGAGAAAACTGCCGAACAACGGCGGATTAAAGAATTGGAGCGTCAGTTGATCCGGTCAGATGCTGGGCGTGCTGAGGCGGAGGCTTTGCTGGCACTCAGAAAAAAAGCCAATGCGATCTGGGGCAAGGACAAGGAAGACTGATCGACGCCTTTGATCGCACGCAAGCCATGAAGTTGATTGCAGACGCGGTACTGAATGGCGCTCGTCGATATCGAGCGTGCAATGAGTTGGGGTTGAGCCTGCGCACAGTCCAACGCTGGCGACACACTGGTTGTGATCGACGACGACTGGCTCAACGGGCAGCTCCGGCTAATAAGCTCAGTGAGACGGAACGCCAAGCAGTGCTTGATACCGCCAATCAGGCTGGCTACGCCAGCCTCACCCCGCACCAAATCGTTCCTAAGCTGGCCGATGAAGGCATCTACCTGGCTTCGGAGTCGACGTTTTATCGTGTGTTAAAAGCCGCCAACCAAAACGTGCGTCGTGGCAGAACCAAAGCCCCGAAACGCAGGGTGCTGACGACTCATCGCGCTGACAGCCCCAATCAGGTGTGGTGCTGGGATATCACCTGGTTGCCAAGTACCGTCAGAGGCCGGTTTTTCTACTGGGACATGGTCAAGGATGTCTACAGCCGCAAGCTGGTCGCCAATGAAGTACATGAGGTGGAGTGCGCCGAACACGCGTGCGAACTGCTCAGAAAGGGGTGCTTACGTGAACACACAGCGGGTCGCCCGCTGGTGCTGCACTCGGATAACGGGCACGTGATGAGAGGTTCTTTGTTGCGTGAAAGTATGGTTGCGCTGGGCGTCGAGCCATCCTTTAGCCGGCCTAGGGTGAGCAACGATAACGCTTATGCCGAGGCACTGTTCCGCACCGCTAAGTACTGCCCACTCTGGCCGGATCAACCTTTTGAAACGGTGACTGATGCAAGGCTTTGGGTGCAGAAATTCATCGAGTGGTACAACGAAGATCACCGCCACAGTGCCTTGAAATACGTGACACCAAACGAGCGACACGAAGGCAAAGCGACGGCTTTATTACAAGCTAGAGCAGCGCTTTATGAAGAGGCCAGGGAAGCGAATCCGAGCCGCTGGAGTACCAGGACACGCAACTGGAAGCTGGCAGATGCGGTGTATTTGAACCCAGAACGCCCTGAAGTTAACGGCGCAATGGGTTAGCAGCGGAAGTACCAAGGCGACAGGTACCTTGACACGTACCGAACGCCACAAAAGGAACCAAAAAGTCTCGCCCCGAGCGTCCGGCCCCTCGCTAAGGCTCGGCGTTCCTTCGTTCCGGTATCCATCCGGGGACACTGCCCGCAGGTCTGCTGCGCGACGACCTACATGCAGCGTGTTCGACTGCGTCGAACGGCGCTGCGCGCCATTCCCCGGATGCACACCTCCACTCAGCCTCCCGAGGGGGCGGGTGAATCAAAAGCCAGATCAAAAGCTTTCAGGCGAGCTAACGCTCGGCCTGATGAGTGGTGAGAAGCGGCGGGTGTACACCGATCTATTGTAGGAGCCTGGCTTGCCAGCGATGGCGGCCTGACAGCCGACCAATCTCCATCAGGTGTACACAACCCAACTGTGGGAGCGAGCCTGCTCGCGAAAGCGGTATGCCAGACAACATTGATGTTGAATGTTAAATCGCATTCGCGAGCAGGCTCGCTCCCACAGGGATTGGCGTTTACTGGGGGATTAGCGATGTGGCGCGGGCTTGGGCAGTTCGAGGTTGTCCATCATCCGGTTCGCGGCCAGTTCGGCGAGCATGACGATTTGCTGGATCGCCATGGCGGTGTTGCGGTGCGGGCCTTCCAGGTAGGTGGCAAAATCGCCGGCCATGACGCTGGCCTGGGCCAGGGTTTCACAGGTGTGGGCCAGCAGATCTTCGTCTTTGAGGTCCGGTGCGAGTAGGAACATGGTGCTGGGTTTGCGGGTGGGCGGTGATTTCAGGGCTGCGGGGTTGAGGTAGTGATTCAACGCGCGTTCGGCGGCGTCGTGGAATTTTTTGGAATCGACGGATTCGTAGGGGGAAACGTCGTCGGTTTCCGGGGGATTCGGAGTTTCTTTAATCATATGGAAGTTACTCAATGGCGATGAAATGGAGCTGCCATCTTTCGATTTCCAGGCGAAAGGGTGGCAACTGTGCGCGGACTGGAAAAACCGGACCACCATCACACCCGGCAGACCTGAAGGTCTCCCGCGCACAGCCGCCATAACAAAGAACTGCGTGCAAAAAAAGCGCCGCAGTATGCCATGAGGTGTGATGGAGGGTTGTCAGGTTTTCCAGACCTGATCGCTGATTTAGCAGCGACCCACAAAGCCTACCCATTTCCCGTCTGACCCAACAACCGACAGAACCCGTCGGAATCCTTCCTCAAAATCAGTGCGTCTGTAGGACCGTGGAATCAGTTCGCCAACCGAGCCCCGCCCAGACTCCCGCTCAATTCATACGCCGCCAGCTCCGCCTGATGCGCCGCCAGAATCTCCGGCAACGAGCCGCGCAAGTACTCGACCCAGGTCTTGATCTTCGCGTCGAGATATTGCCGTGAAGGGTAGATCGCATACAGGTTCAGTTCCTGCGAGCGGTAGTTCGGCATCACCCGCACCAACGTGCCGTTGCGCAGCCCTTCAATCGCCGCATACACCGGCAGCACGCCAACGCCCATGCCGCTGGTGATCGCGGTTTTCATGGCGTCCGCCGAGTTGACCAGGAACGGTGAGCTGTTGATGGTCACGGTCTCCTGGCCATCGGGGCCGTCGAAGGCCCATTTCTCCAGCGGGATCACCGGGCTCACCAGGCGCAGGCACATGTGGTTCAGCAGATCGCTGGGCTTTTGCGCGCAACCGTTGGCTTTCACGTACGCCGGCGAGGCGCAGACGATGCTGTAGGTGATACCCAGCCGCTGGGACACGAAGCCGGAATCCGGCAGTTCGCTGGCGAGGACGATGGACACGTCGTAGCCCTCGTCGAGCAAGTCCGGCACGCGGTTGGCCATGGTCAGGTCGAAGGTCACGTCCGGGTGCGTCTTGCGATAACGGGCGATGGCGTCGATCACGAAGTGCTGACCGATGCCGGTCATGGTGTGCACCTTGAGTTGCCCGGCCGGCCGCGCATGGGCGTCGCTGGCCTCGGCTTCGGCTTCTTCTACGTAGGCGAGGATCTGCTCGCAGCGCAACAGGTAGCGCTTGCCGGCCTCGGTCAACGCGATGCGGCGGGTGGTGCGGTTGAGCAGGCGGGTTTGCAGGTGGGCTTCCAGGTTGGAGACCGCGCGCGAGACGTTGGCGGTGGTGGTGTCCAGTTGCACGGCGGCAGCGGTGAAGCTGCCGGCCTCGGCCACGTAACTGAAGGCGCGCATGTTTTGCAAAGTGTCCATGGGGTGCTCTCAAGGGAGATGGCAAATTGTGACACAAGGTTTCAAGGTCTGAGACCCCGACCAAGGGATTATCGCGTGAACGGTAACAAAGATTCACAAGAATCCCAGCTTATCGCCAACCAGACCCACCCCTAGAATTGCGCCACTGCAGGAGCCGGGCTTGCCCGCGATGGCAGCACCGCGGTCATCCAGACCCACCGCGGTGCTGCCATCGCGGGCAAGCCCGGCTCCCACAGGATTTCGTACCTCCCCTATTTCAGGAAATCGCAGCAGTGCCGCGTCGCATCAGCAGAGCGCTTCAGACGCTCAGTGTTTTGGCTTTAACCCTGGCAATCAGCGGCTGCATCGGTACCGGAGGTATTGCCCCGCAGGGCAAGGCACTGGAGGCTGATTCACTGGCCACCGACGAAGCTATTCAACACGCTGCGCAGGACGCGCACTGGCCCACCGCTCAGTGGTGGCGGGCCTATGGTGACCCACAACTGAACCGCTGGATCGACCTCGCCGTGCAAGGCAGCCCGAGCATGGCCATGGCGGCGGCGCGGGTGCGCCAGGCCAAATCCATGGCCGGCATCGCCGAGTCAGCCGAGTCGTTGCAGATCAACGGCGAATCCACCCTCAAGCGCCACAACTGGCCCACCGATCAGTTTTACGGGCCGGGCGAGCTGGCCAACACGACCACCTGGGACAACAACGCCGCGCTGGGCTTCAGCTATGCGCTCGACCTCTGGGGCCGCGAAAGCAATGCCACCGAGCGCGCCGTGGACATGGCGCACATGAGCGCCGCCGAAGCGCGTCTGGCGCAGCTCGAATTGCAGAACAACATCGTGCGCGCCTACATCGAGCTGTCGTTGCATTACGCCCAGCGCGACATCATCGAGGCGACGCTGCAGCAGCAACAGCAGATTCTCGACCTCGCACAGAAGCGTCTGAACGGAGGCATCGGCACGCACTTTGAAGTCAGTCAGGCACAAACGCCGTTGCCGGAAACCCATCGCCAGATTGATGCGCTGGACGAAGAAATCGCCCTCAGCCGCAACCAGCTTGCGGCCCTGGCAGGCAAGGGGCCGGGCGAAGGCGCGCAATTGCAGCGGCCAACGCTGTCGTTGGGCGCCGCGCTGAAATTGCCGTCGTCGTTGCCCGCGCAATTGCTCGGCCAACGCCCGGACGTGGTTGCCAGTCGCTGGCAAGTGGCGGCGCAGGCTCGCGGTATCGATGTCGCCCACGCCGGTTTTTACCCCAACGTCGATCTGGTTGGCAGCCTCGGCTACATGGCCACGGGCGGTGGGGCGCTGGAGTTTTTGACCGGCAAGAAACTCAACTACAGCGTCGGCCCGGCGATCTCGTTGCCGATTTTCGACGGCGGGCGTTTGCGCTCCGAGTTGGGCGAAGCGTCGGCGGGGTATGACATCGCGGTGGCCAAGTACAACCAGACGCTGGTCAACGCGCTGAAAAGCATCTCCGATCAGTTGATCCGCCGCGAGTCGATGGACAAGCAACAGACTTTCGCCGCCGAGTCCGTGGCCACCGCGCAGAAGACCTATGACATCGCGATGATCGCCTATCAACGCGGGTTGACCGACTACCTCAATGTGCTTAACGCGCAGACGTTGTTGTTCAAGCAGCAGCAAGTTCAGCAGCAGGTGCAGGCGGCGCGGTTGAGTGCTCATGCGGAACTGGTGACGGCGTTGGGTGGCGGGCTGGGTGCGGGTAATGATGTGCCGAAAGATAGCCAGACCGCAGCGCCGAAAACCCCAGCCCTGCTTAAGAGCCTCTCGAATTGAACACGAACCCTGTGGGAGCGAGCTTGCTCGCGATGAGGCCGTGTCAGTCAATGCATGTGTCGCCTGACACTGCGCCATCGCGAGCAAGCTCGCTCACACAGGTTCTGCGACTTAATCGAATCTCAATGAGCAGGATTTCATGACTCCCTTGCCCGCACCCTTGCGCTGGCTGTATTCCCTTGAATGGCGCCGGGGCTTTTTCGACTGGGCACGCAGCGATGGCGTGACCTGGGTCTACATCTTCAAGGTGTTGTTCGCCGCCTTCCTGACCTTGTGGCTGGCCATGCGCCTGGAATTGCCGCAACCGCGCACGGCGATGATCACCGTGTTTATCGTCATGCAGCCGCAAAGCGGTCAGGTGTTCGCCAAGAGTTTTTACCGCTTTCTGGGCACCTTGACCGGCTCGGCGGTGATGGTGGCGCTGATTGCCTTGTTCGCGCAAAACACCGAACTGTTCCTCGGCTCGCTGGCGATCTGGGTCGGCATCTGTTCGGCCGGTGCGGCGCGGTATCGTAACTTTCGCGCCTACGGTTTTGTGTTGGCCGGCTACACCGCCGCGATGGTCGGTTTACCCGCGTTGGCGCACCCGGACGGCGCGTTCATGGCCGCCGTTTGGCGGGTGCTGGAAATCTCCCTCGGCATTCTCTGCTCGACGCTGGTCAGCGCCGCGATCCTGCCGCAAACCGCCAGCGCGGCGATGCGCAACGCCTTGTACCAGCGTTTCGGCGTGTTTGCCCGGTTCGCCACCGATGGCTTGCGCGGTCGCAGCAAACGGGAGGCTTTCGAAGCCAGCAACGTGCGTTTCATCGCTGAAGCGGTTGGGCTGGAAGGCTTGCGCAGCGTGACCGTGTTTGAAGACCCGCACATGCGTCGGCGCAACGGTCGGCTCAATCGTTTGAACAGCGAGTTCATGGGCATCACCACCCGCTTCAACGCCTTGCATCAGTTGCTCGAACGCTTGCGTAGCAGCGGTGCCGAGCCTGCGGTTGCGGCAATCAAACCGGGTCTGCAGGACCTCGCGGAAGTGCTCGACGGTTTCAGCGGTCGTGCCCTGACCGATGCGGACGCGGCACGCCTGGTTGTCGAGTTGAGCGCTTATAAAGAAGGTTTGCCGGCGCGGGTTCGCCGCTTGCGGGCGACTTTCCAGGAGAGCAACCCGAGCGACGCCGAGCTGCTGGATTTCCACACCGCGTACGAGTTGCTCTATCGCTTCGTCGACGACCTGCACAGTTATGCACAGACCCACGCCTCACTCGCCGATCACAGCCACGCGCGCGAGCAATGGGACGAGCCGTTCACCCCGCAAACCAACTGGATGGCCTCGGCGGCGTCGGGGATTCGGGCAGCGTTCATTCTGGTGGTGCTCGGCAGCTATTGGGTGGCGACCGCATGGCCCAGCGGCGCGACGATGACCTTGATTGCGGCAGCAACTGTCGGCCTTTCAGCCGCCACGCCGAACCCGAAACGCATGGCGTTTCAGATGGCCTGCGGGACGTTCCTTGGCGCACTGATCGGTTTCGTCGAGATGTTTTTCATCTTCCCGTGGATCGACGGATTCCCGTTGCTGTGCGTGATGCTCGCGCCGGTGATCGTGCTCGGTTCGTTCCTCACGTCGCGACCGCAATACGCCGGTGTCGGTCTCGGCTTGCTGATCTTCTTCAGCACCGGTTCGGTGCCGGACAACCTGACGGTCTACAACCCTTACGCCTTCATCAACGACTACATCGCCATGGTGCTCGGCATGCTGGTGTGCGCGGCGGCCGGGGCGATTATTTTGCCACCGAACAGTCGCTGGTTGTGGCGGCGGTTGGAGCAGGATTTGCGAGGGCAAGTGGTGTACGCGATCAGCGGCAAGCTCAAGGGATTGGCGTCGAGTTTTGAGAGCCGCACGCGGGACTTGCTGCATCAGGCGTATGGCCTCGCAGCGGGGCAACCGCAGGTACAAAGCAACTTGCTGCGCTGGATGTTCGTGGTGCTGGAAGTCGGCCACGCGATCATCGAGTTGCGCAAGGAGCAGGCGGTTCTGCCGGTGCATCCGGCCTACGCCGAATCGCAGCCGTGGCGCCAGGCAATCCGGGTGATGGGGCGTTCGCTGGTGCGACTGTTTCTGCAACCGAGCCAGAACAATCTGGAGCGCAGTCTGGTCGCGGTCGACCATGCGATCAGCCGTGTGCAAGCCACTGACGAACCTTTCGCACCGCACTTCGACACCTCCGCCTTGCGTCGGGTGAAGAGCTACCTGCACTTCATTCGCACCTCGTTGCTGGACCCGCAATCACCGCTCTCGGCCTACACGAAAACCGCGCCGCAAGGACTTGAACATGCCTCGTGAAATCGCCTTCCACGGCGTGTACATGCCCACCATGACGCTGATGTTTTTCATCGCCGCCGCACTGGCCTGGGCGCTGGACCGGTTCTTGTCCGGGTTCGACCTGTACCGCTTCTTCTGGCACCCGGCGCTGCTGCGCCTGAGCCTGTTTACCTGCCTGTTCGGCGCCCTGGCGCTGACCGTTTACCGTTGACTCTCTTTCACTGAGAACGCCCTGATGAAAAAGCTTTTCAGCCTGCTCGCCACCCTGTTGGTGCTGGCCCTCGCGCTATGGATCGGCCGGACCTTGTGGGTGCATTACATGGACACCCCGTGGACCCGCGATGGCCGGGTGCGCGCCGACATCATCAACGTCGCCGCCGACGTCACCGGGGAAGTGGTGGACGTACCGGTGCGTGACAACCAACAAGTGAAGAAGGGCGATCTGCTGATGCAGATCGACCCCGAGCACTATCGCATCGCGGTCAAGCAGGCGCAGTCGCTGGTCGCATCACGCAAGGCAACGTGGGAGATGCGCAAGGTCAACGCCCGCCGCCGTGCGGACATGGACAACCTGGTGATCTCCCGGGAAAACCGTGACGACGCCAGCAACATCGCCGACTCGGCACTGGCCGATTATCAACACGCGCAGGCGCAACTCGAAGCCGCCGAGCTGAACCTCAAACGCACCGAAGTGCGGGCGGCGGTGGACGGGTACGTGACCAACCTCAACGTGCATCGCGGCGACTATGCGCGCATTGGCGAAGCGAAAATGGCCGTGGTCGATATGAACTCGTTCTGGGTGTATGGCTTCTTCGAAGAAACCAAATTGCCGCACGTGCGCGTGGGCGATAAGGCCGACATGCAGTTGATGAGTGGCGAGGTGCTGAAAGGGCATGTGGAGAGTATTTCTCGCGGCATCTACGACCGGGATAACCCTGAGAGCCGCGAACTGATTGCCGATGTGAACCCGACGTTCAACTGGGTGCGATTGGCGCAGCGAGTGCCGGTGCGGATTCACATTGATGAAGTGCCAGAGGGGGTGCTGTTGGCGGCGGGGATTACGTGTACGGTGGTGGTTAACCCAGCAGTTGGCGAGTAACCCTGTGGCGAGGGGGCAAGCCCCTTCGCCACAAAAAGCGACCGAGTCAGCCTTTGCAAAACGTCTCATGCAAGTGCCGCCAGATCAGCGTGCCGTCGGCGTCTTTCTC
Source organism: Pseudomonas sp. S2_B07 (assembly GCF_054668435.1). NCBI lineage: Bacteria > Pseudomonadati > Pseudomonadota > Gammaproteobacteria > Pseudomonadales > Pseudomonadaceae > Pseudomonas > Pseudomonas sp. S2_B07. The sequence goes on along the minus strand of NZ_CP162769.1, from coordinate 2,569,063 downwards.
AAACACCACGGTCGAACGCCGATCCGAATGCAGCCCGGTGGCATCGGTCTGTTGCTCGCGATAACTCACCACCGCGCCGCCGTCATACAGCGCCACACCGCGCAATTCACTGAGTTCGATCCTGAACCCGAGCTTCTTGCCGCCCGCCAGTTGAAACAGTTCGCTCAATGCCTCGAAATCCAGCACCCGGCCCAATGGCGAGATCATGGAAAACTGCGGTGAAAACCGGCTCAGCAGTTGTTCAAGTTCCGAGTCGTCTTGTTCTTCGGCCAACCATTGCTCGATGGCGACGTGGGCCTGGATGACTTCGTCGAAGTAGTGGGTGTAGTCGGTCATTGAAGTGTGTTCCTGAAATGTTCTGTGTTTGTTCGGACGCCATCGCGAGCAGGTCGGCCCGGTCTCAGAGCTGCCCGCGCAACCCGAACCGCTTCATCAACCCCGATTCCAGCAACCCTTTTGGCAGCAAACCCGCTAACAACGGCAACGCTCGGCTGCCATTGCCCAATCGAATCAAACGCGGTGGCTTGCCCTGCTGCACCGCCTTGAGCAACCCCTGCGCAAACTCCCGGGCCGGCGTCGGTTTGTCCTGAGATGCCTTGGCCCGCGCACGAATGCCTTCGCGCAGGGGAAACCATGGCGATTGCTCGGTGATCAATTGTTCCGCTTCATGCCCGGCATTTTTAGCGAAGCTGGATTCGATGGCGCCCGGCTGGACTTCCATCACGCGAATACCGAACGGCGCCAGTTCCATGCGCAGCGCATCGCTCAACGCATGAACGGCTGCTTTCGAGGCGCAATAGGCGCCAGCAAACGGCGTGACCAGAATCCCTGAAACACTGCCGATGTTCACCACCAATCCCTTGGCGCGACGCAGCACCGGGAACAGCGCGCGTGTGACCCCGACGATGGCAAATACATTGGTCTCGAACTGCCGCTGCATCGCCGGTACACCGCCATCGAGCAGCGGCCCCATCGCGCCATAACCGGCGTTGTTGATCAGGATGTCGAGGCCGCCATGTTGCTGATTGATCTGCTCGCTCAGCTGTTCGAGCGCGGCGCCATCATTGACGTCCAGTTGCACGGCGGTGAAACCGGCGGCGGTTAGCGCGGCCACGTCTTCAGCCTTGCGGGCACTGGCCCAGACTTCGTAGCCGGCATTTTTGAACACGTCGGCAAGGGCACGGCCAATGCCGCTGGAGCAACCGGTAATCAACGCAACGGGCATGGCGCGGTCCTTGTGCAAATAAGAAGTGGGATTAATCGGAGAAACTACCCTGCAAACGCTCGGCGCGAAACTCCAGGGTTTGCGGGCGATAGCCGGGACGCAAGGGTGGCAAGGGCAAACAGTCTTCCCAGTTGGCGCCGGCCTGGAGCTCGCCGGGGCCACGATATCGCGGGGCTTCGTATTGGTTGTCGGCCAGATTGACCGTGTCACCCGGTGCATACGCCGCGATACGCCAGCGCAATTCGGTCAGCGGCACGTCGTTGCCATTGTTCATTTTCAGCTGTAACGGACGATCCGCCGGGCACTGCTCGGGCGCGTAGGTGATGCGCAGCTCCAGCCGCGCGAGTTGCTTGACCTCGCGGTTGTCGAGCCAGATCACCCATGTGGCCACCAGACCCAAACCGACGGCGGCCGCCACCGACACGGGAAACGCCTTGGACGGGTAGCGCAGCAACAGGATCAGCCAGGTGATGACCAGCAGGACGCCGATGAACATGTATGTACGCTCCTTGAACTCATGACCTCCATCCTACCGAAGGGCTGCGCGAATGGACATTCGTGGATCTGTCACTGTTGCCGTTGGTCGCAACTGTAATTTTTGACAGTAGCCAGCCCACGTCACAAGCGATTAGCTGACCACTGGCTTACAGGGACGCGCCGGCATGCACTCTAAAACCTCCACCGTTTCGGTCGTCGACTCGCGAGCGCTGACGATCCGTTCCATTGATTATTGGCGCGAGGTTGAAGGCGAGCCGACTCAGGCACGCATCAACCGCACGCTCCACAATGCCGCCGGGCTCCCAATCATGCAGTGGGACCCCCGGCTTTGGGGGTTACGGGAACAAGATCCGCTGGCACCCGCCAATCTCGTCACGGTGTATTCGCTGTCCGATGTTGCCGTATCGACGCTGAGCGTGGATGCCGGCTCGCAGATCAATTTCTTCGGCCTGGCCAATGAAGTGCTGCAAGGCTGGGACAGTCGCGGCACACGACGCGAGGTTGAATACGACGAACGGCTGCGTCCGGTGACGGTATTTGAACACGTCGCCACAGCCCCACGACGTTGTGCCGAACGCATGGAGTATGGTCGTCCCGGTCAGGGTACCCAGGACCACAACCTATTGGGGCAATTGATTCGACAGGATGGCCCCGGCGGGACCGTGTTGTTTAAGGCGTTTACGATCACCGGTCAATGCTCTAGACACGTTCAACACTTCGCTCTGGACCCCGTCGCCCCTGATTGGCCAGCGTCGATTGCTGATCGCAATGATTTGTTGGAGCCCGGCGATGGAGCTGTTTCGACCTGGCGATTCGGTCCTCTCGGGAACGTGCTGGAGTCGGTTGATGCCAGGCAGAACTGTCAGACGTTTGTTTTCACCCTTGATGGCCGACTGCGCCACAGTGTCTTGAAACTGGCAGGCAAGCCCTCTGGGCAAACACTGGTCAGCGAGATTGAGTACAACGCCCAAGGACAGATCACTCGCGAAGTGGCGGGTAACAACGTACAGACGACCCTCAAATATTCTCCGCAAGACGGACTCCTGATCGAGCGCCGGGCGCACAGCGAGCATCGCGGCTTGCTGCAACACCTGTTCTATACCTACGACCGAATGGGCAATGTGCTGAGTATCGAGGACAAGGCCTTGTCGACGCGCTACTTCGCTAATCAGCGTATTGAGCCGATCAGTCGTTTTTTCTACAACAGCCTTTATCAATTGATCAAGGCGACGGGTTGGGAGGCGCGCGCCCCCAGCCAAGGGCCGGCATCCGTTGGGCGCAACGATCCCGCGGCGCTCAGCAACTACGAGCAAACCTACCGTTATGACGAAAGCGGGAATTTGCTGAAGCTGGCACATGTCGGCTCGCAAAGTCCGGGACGTGATCTGAAAGCTGCGCAGTACAGCAATCGCTGTTTGCCCTGGCGTAACGGCGTGCCCCCCACGGAAGAACAAATCACGACGGCATTCGACGCCAAGGGCAATTTGCTGGAGCTGGATCAGGGGCGTTTTTTGACGTGGGACCTGCGCAATCAGTTGCAGTCGGTCAGCCCGGTGGAGCGCGATTCCGGACGCAATGACGTTGAGTCCTACCTCTACGATGGCGGTGGCCAACGGGTACGAAAAATTCGCTCGTTGCAGACCCATGCCAGAACCGTGATAGCCGAAGTGCGTTACTTGCCAGGGCTGGAACTGCGTACCGACAGTGGCACCGGTGAGAGGCTGGAAGTCATCACCGCACAGGCTGGCCTTAATTCCGTTCGGGTGTTGCACTGGGAAAGCGATCCACCGCCCGGCATCAACGATCAGTATCGGTACACCCTGGTCGATCACCTGAATTCCTGCACGGTGGAACTGGCTGACGATGCACAAGTCATCAGCCGGGAAGTTTTTTATCCCTTCGGCGAGACCGCGTGGTGTGCCGACACAGATGCCGTTGCAGTCGACTACAAAACCATTCGGTATTCAGGCAAGGAGCGGGATGCGACGAGGCTTTATTATTATGGGTTTCGGTACTACATACCGTGGCTACAGCGTTGGCTAAATCCCGATCCGGCAGGTGCGGTGGATGGTTTGAACCTGTATCGAATGGTTAGAAATAACCCTGTCACGTTGATCGATATCGATGGACGGAAGCCTGATAAACCGAATACCCCCCCGCACCTCCAAGGCCACCTTCACTAGCCCTGCCACCTCCACCACCGCCTGGTTTCGGCCCAGTGCCGCCAGGGCCATCAGGGTCTGGGCAAGCCGCGCAGGCTCATAGGCTTTTTGAGCCAATTGTATTGGCGCGTCCGCAAATGCCAGCGAATCAGGCCTCAACGACATGGAAAACAGGTGACTATGTCGACACGGCCCAGCTGGCCAACACGATCAGTCAACTATTTGGTGTATCGGTTCGCCCTATAAAAGTAGTGGATGTAACACACGAAGAACTTTTTGAAAAAATCAGGTCCTGTTCCTGGCAATGAAACGATGCAGTTCAACCAGGAAGAACTGCGTGCCAATCCTGCCGCCTGGACGTCGCCAGACGGAATAATTTATATGGGAGTAACCGCACCGGATTATTCTGAAAATGGTCAGCTTGATAGAGATAAAATTCGCTCGACGATTGTTCACGAAGCCTTGCATGCTTCTTCGCACGGACATATAGGTTTTCAGCAAGAGACGGATACGTCTGTCAGTAACAGTAATTATGACGAACACATTACCGACTACTTTGCCCATCAGGTCTTCAATGATATGTACCCCGGAGCGTTGTACAAAACGGGTTATTTCACAACGAGCGTAGGTGGCGAGGCTCAACATTGGGGCGGGAACATGGCTAAATTCATGATCGATTCCGGCCATGTGACAAGGAGCGAATTACAAAGCGGCTATTTTCAGACAGGCAGATTGAATCCGTTACCTAGCCAGTTGTTAGACAAATGGAAAACCTTTGCAAAGCAAAATAGAAATCCATTGAAAATGTGATTTGGCATGACATCGGCAGAAAAAAGCCCCCGCCCAACCCGCTGCGGATAGGAGACGCAGCGGGCTGGACGGGGGCTTTTATTTTGCTGAACGCTTACTGCGCGATGGTTTTCACCGACACGCCGCGCTCGATCGGGGTGGAGCGACCGTAGATATCTTCGAACCGCTCGATATCGTCTTCACCCAGGTAGCTGCCCGACTGCACTTCGATGATCTCGAGTGGAATCTTGCCCGGGTTACGCAAACGGTGGACCGACGCGATCGGAATGTAGGTCGACTGGTTTTCGCAGAGCAGGAACACGTTGTCGTCGCAGGTCACTTCAGCGGTGCCGCTGACCACGATCCAGTGTTCGGCGCGGTGGTGGTGCATTTGCAGCGACAGGCACGCACCCGGTTTGACCGAGATGTGCTTGACCTGGAAGCGGCCGCCCATGTCCACCGAGTCGTAGGAACCCCACGGACGATAGACTTCGCAGTGGTTCTGGGTTTCGCTGCGACCCTGTTCGTTGAGGGTGTTGACCATCTGTTTCACGCCTTGGACCGAGTCCTTGTGCGCAATCATCATGGCGTCCTTGGTTTCGACCACCACGATGTTTTCCAGGCCGATCACCGACACCAGTTTGCCGTTGCCGTGGATCATGCAGTTTTTGCTGTCCTGGATGACCACGTCGCCTTTGGTGACGTTGCCGTTGGCGTCTTTTTCATTGACTTCCCACAGCGACGCCCAGCAACCGACATCGCTCCAGCCAGCGGTCAGCGGCACGACGCAGGCACGCTGGGTTTTTTCCATCACCGCGTAGTCGATGGAGTTGTCTGGGCAGCAGGCGAAGGTGGCTTCGTCGAAGGTGATGGTGTCGGCATCTTGCTCGCTGCGTTCGAGGGTCAGCAGGCAGGTGTCGTAGATGTCCGGGTCGTGCTTTTTCAGTTCTTCGAGGAAGCGGCTGGCGCGGAACAGGAACATGCCGCTGTTCCAGAAATAACCACCGGATTCGACATATTCGGTGGCGCGTTTGACGTCAGGTTTTTCGACGAAGTGCGAAACGCGGCTGACGCCTTCCGGCAGCAGCGAATCATTGGTCGACTTGATGTAGCCATAACCGGTTTCCGGTTTGGTGGCCGGCACGCCGAACAGCACCATTTCGCCGTTTTCCGCCGCGACGGTGGCCAGGGCCAGGGCGCGTTGCAGGGCTTTCTGGTCTTCCAGCACGTGGTCGGCCGGCAGCACCAGCATCAGCTCGTCACGACCTTCATTGACCAGCATCATCGCGGTCAGGGCCACGGCCGGCGCGGTGTTGCGACCGAACGGTTCCATCAGAATGCGCTGGGCTTCGAGTTTGCGGTTACTCAACTGCTCGTTGACGATGAAGCGGTGGTCCTTGTTGCACACCACGATAGGGGTGTCCATGCCTTCGAACACCAGGCGTTCCAGGGTTTGCTGGAACAGTGTGTGTTCGCCGGTCAGGGCAAGGAATTGCTTGGGAAACTGTTTACGCGAAAGCGGCCAAAGACGTGAGCCGCTACCACCTGACAAGATCACCGGAATCATGTTGTTACTCCTTTAAAATCGATTGGTTAGAGCTACGAACGTTCTGTCGTTTCACTCTTGTTGTTGTCTCGTTCTGAACGCTCACCTCGGCCCCTGTGGGAGCCTGGCTTGCCAGCGATGCAGACGACTCGGTTTTTCAGATTCACCGAGGTGATGCCATCGCTGGCAAGCCAGCGCCCACAGAGAGCCGGGTCAGTTCAGAGAATTGATTAGCGCGTCGACACCGGGCGTTTTACCCAGACTGGCGACAGGCTGCTGCCGTTGCCGGTGACGTACAGCACGGCCGCTTCACCGCGTTCCAGGGCAACCGGTTTTACATCGCCGACTTTTTTGTCGCCTTCAAACAGCGCCAGGCTGACTTTCACCGGGTTGATCTCACGCTCGCCACGGCCCTTGGCGGCCACGCTTGGCACCACGTCGGTCTTGCCGTCAGCGGTTTTCAGGGTCAGCGGCTTGTCGCTCAGGTTCTGCAGACGCACCAGGGACTTCTGCTTGTTCTTGAACGGCGGTTCTTCAATCAGTTGCGGCGCGCCGGAAGCGTTGTTGACCAGGGTGTAATAGTGGTCACCGGCGAGTTTCACCGGCAGGGTCTGGCTGCCGACCTTGGCGCTGTAGTCGCCGCCCGGCATGAAGCTGAAGTCGGTGCTGGACAGCGGTGCGACGTCGCTCAGGTTAGTGGTGCCGACGGTGGCGCTGACTTCAGCATTACCGGCGTTGTAGACCCGTACGAAGCTCGAGCCTTTGGGTGCGGTCGGGCCGTAGAGTGCGGCGTCGCCACCGGCGAAGGCGTGCATCGACAGAACGCTCATGCCAGCGACAAGAGCGAAAGTCTTAGCGAGACGGCGAGGAGTAGTAGTGAAAGTCATGGTGTACCTCTCTTTCAGTTTTGCGCCCGGTCGGGCGTCTCGGATTTAGTGTTTGCGGCTACGTTTTGTTGGCGGGCGCCGGCTTCTTTGAGCTCTGCGACCCACTGCGGGTCGGCGTCGCCGATTTCGTTGTTCACAGGCAGATAGCGTTCAGGAAACTCCCAGATCAGCACCTGTGGCGGGCTGTTCTTGAAAGCATCGCTTTTCAGGTAACTGAGCATCGGCAGGATCGGGCCGTGGCCGTCTTCGGCGTAATTGACCACATCGCTGCGCAGCGCTTGTTTCAGTGCGCCGACGAAGTTCCAGTTCGGGTTGGCGCTGTAGCTGGTGCCGATCAGGGCCACCGGCACTTCAGTGTTGGCGAACAGGGCGTCGTCACCGGCCGGCTGATCGCCAGCCGCCACGGTGTTGCGCTTCTGCAGCGGTTCTTGCGCCGGCATCAGGTTTTCGAACAGCGGGTCCAGCGGCAGGAACAAGCGCAGGTCGCCTTTGTGCGTGACTTTCTCTGCAGGTGTAGTGACGAAGTTTTGCGGTTCGCCGCTCAGCGGGAGTTTGTCGGCGATGGTTTTGGCCAGGGTCTCGGCGGCGACTTGTGCGCCTTCCGGCGTCCAGTGAGTGTCGGTGCGCAGGAACACTTGCTGACCATTCTGCTTGGCCTTTTGCAGCGGGCCGAGCAGGTCGGGGGCGAGGATCTTGTCGGCCGCGACACGGTCGTGGAAGTCCTTGTAGAGGTTGGCGTGAATGCTCGAAGGCTTCACCTCCCCCAGGTGTTCCGGGTACAGGCGGGTCTTGGCCGGCACGATCGCCATCACCAGTTGCACGCCTTGCTCTTTCAGGGTCTGGCGCACGCCTTCGACCAGCGCGTAGTTGCCTTGCAGGTTCAGCTCTTCGTTGACGATCGGGTTGAACTCTTCATCGCTATAGAGCCACTGATCGCGGCCGAGCACGACGCCCGGACGACCTTCGTTGAACAGTTTGAAATCCAGCGCGGCCCAGAGGTTGGTGCCCAGGCGCTTGATCGGAAACTCGTCGTCGTAGTGCGTCTCCACGGCTTTGGTCCAGCGGCCGTTGAGCACCGTGGTGTCGGCACTGGTGCTGAAACCAAAGAAGCTGCGCGTGGACCACAGGCCCAAGACCAACAGGGTCAACAGGAACAGGGCGATGTAGAAGATGCGTAATGAGCGGGTCATGGTCAGATCCCTCAGAACTGGAAGTAAAGGAACGGCGAGAAGCTTTGCGCCGAGAGTTTGAAAATCGAAGCGATGAACAGCAGCAGCACCAGGGCGCGCATCACGTAACGCGACCAGTCAGCGGTCCAGTAGGCCGGTTGCACGGTGGCTTCGACGCCAACGGTGTAACCCGGTTGGTGGATGCTGGCCGGGTTGTCGCCCGGTACGGCTTTGATCGTTCCAGGGGTCGCAGCGGCAGGACCATCGGTCTCGACGTTGACGGCAGGCTTGGTCTTCTCTGGCGGACGGTTAGTGTAGAAATCACGGATGCCGAAGAACGCCAGGGTCACGTAAGCCACCACCAGGGTTGCCACTTGCAGGCCGGTGAGGCTGGCCTGGTTGAGTTCCGACAGCGACCATTCGCCGAAGCTGAACATCGCGCCGTACATACGGCCGGCAACGTGCAGGTTTTCCGAGCGGAAGATCACCCAGCCCATCACCACCAGCAGGAACGTCAGCGCCCAGCGGATCGGGTTGATGCTGCGCGGCGAGGTGTTCAGGCCCAGCGCTTTTTCAATCGCCAGCCACATGCCGTGCCACGCACCCCAGACGATGTAGGTGATGTTCGCGCCGTGCCACAGACCACCGAGCAGCATGGTCAGGAACAGGTTGCGATAGGTCATCAGTGTGCCTTTGCGGTTACCGCCCAGCGTGATGTACAGGTAGTCACGCAGCCAGGTGGAGAGGCTGATGTGCCAGCGACGCCAGAACTCGGTGATCGACTGGCTGATGTACGGCTGCTTGAAGTTTTCCATGAAGCGGAAACCCATCATCAAGCCCAGGCCGATGGCCATGTCGCTGTAGCCGGAGAAGTCGAAATACAGTTGCGCGGTGTAGGCCAGTGCGCCGAGCCAGGCATCGCCCGTGGTCGGGTTTTGCAAGGCGAAGCAGTGGTCGGCGACGACGGCGAGGGTGTCGGCGATGAAGACCTTTTTGATGAAACCCTGCATGAACCGCGTGCAGCCCTCGGAGAACTTGTCGAGGGTGTGGGTGCGGTTGTTGAACTGGTCGGCAAGGTCGCGGAAACGCAGGACCGGGCCGGCAATCAAGTGCGGGAAGATCGCCACGAACGCTGCAAAGTCGATCAGGTTGCGGGTCGCTGGGGTGTCACCACGGTAGACGTCGATGATGTAGCTGATGGACTCGAAGATGTAGAACGAGATCCCGATCGGCAACAGCACGTGGGTCAGGATGAACGGCGACAGACCGACTGAGGTCATCATCGCGTTGATGCTGTCGACACCGAAATTGGCGTACTTGAAGTAGCCCAGGATGCACAGGTCGACGGCGACGCCGAGCAGCAGCCAGCGCTGCGCCGGTTTGGTCCGCACGCCCGCGGCACCGACTTTGAGGCCGATCCAGTAGTTCCACAGCGTGACGGCGGCGAACAGCGCGAGAAAGTCCACGCGCCACCAGGCATAGAACACGTAGCTGGCGATCAGCAGCAGCAGGTTGCGATAGCGTATTCCGCTCAAGTAGTACAAGCCGAGAAAGATCGGCAAGAACAGAAACAGGAACACATTGGATGAAAATACCATCCCGATCTCTCCATGTTTAACCAACAGTCAAGGGCCGCAGCCCCCCCAAACCCCCCACCGAAATCCGGAGGGCGTAACACACAAAACTCAAACTTGACGCTAAACCTGTGGGAGCGGGCTTGCCCGCGATAGCGGTGGGTCAGTCGACATCAATGTTGAATGTCAGACCGCCATCGCGGGCAAGCCCGCTCCCACAGGTTTTGTATTTTTCCTAGGAACCCTTGTTGCCTTTTTCATTGGCCGGGTCGTAGACCTTGGTCAGATCCCCACCGAGGCGGAAGGTCTTGAACGGCTGCATCTTGTGTTTCTGTTGCAGCACATCCGGCGCGCAGGTGTAGAGCGTGCAGAACGGTTCGAGCCAGGCGAATTTCGAGTCGATCTTGAGATCGGTCATGTCCTGTTCCTTGCCGTTCTTCTTCTCGAAGATGTCCGGGTCTTTAATCCCGGCCAGTACCTGATCACCCAGGCGTTTCAGCGCGCCGTTGTTTTCCTGGCGCAAGTCCACACCGTTGACCTGAGCGAAACTGGCGATCATCGCCAGAGGCGGCAACGCGTAGTTGTGGTAGGCGAGGGCGCGTTGCTGGCGCTTGAGTTCGTTCGGCAGGAAACCCTGCGCGTCGACCTGATTGGCGCCGACCTTGTATTCCTTCACGGCCCAGTCAAACAGGTCGCGGCGGTTGGTTGCGACCGACGTGGCCATCACCGACCAGGCCGCCCAGTACGAGTGATTGTTGGTTTTCTCAAGCGGCAGGTTGTCCCAGTCGCTGACCACCTGATCGGCCATTTTGCTGAACCAGGCTTCGATCATCTGCGACTCTTGCTGATGGTTGGCCAGCGGATGCGAGTCGGAGAACTTCAGGCGGATGTACGACGACGCCATGCTGCCCAGTGCCCATTTGCGCATGGACTTGCCGGTGTGGTTGAAGTCCTTGGACATCAACGCATCGGCCTTGGCCCAGGCGGTCAGCCAGGTCAAGGTGCATTCGAGTTGTTCCGGGCGACCGTCACGCATGAATTGCATCACGCGCTTGCTGGTGCCGCGTTCGATCTTGGTGATGTCGGCGGTGCTGTCGCGGAAGGCTTTTTCCGATTGCACGTTCAGGGTCGAACGGGCCTTGTCGGAGCCTTCGTATTTGCTGCGAAATTGCAGCGAGCCGGTGTACGGCGTCGGCATCGCATCACAGCCTTCACTGCTGTCGCCGGTTTTGACTTTTTCAATCGGCGCGAAGTAACCCTGTGGCGGGCGCAGGGGCGCGGCAGCCTGGGTGGCGCCGGCGAACATCGCCAGGGTCAGTAACGATGGCGCGAGCAGATTTTTCAACGTTCGGTTTCGCATGGCAGACCTCATTGCCCGGCCTGAGCAGTTCGCTGCTCAGCACTCGGGAATACGTTGCGTTTGCAGATTTTCGCTTCGACTTTTTGCGGCGCGGCACCGGCTTCAGGGCCCTGGACTTCGACGGCCAGCAGATTCTGCGAGGCCCAGTCTTCGTCTGTGCGCAACTCAAAGGCGAAACGCCCGTCGGTGTCGGAGGTTTCCGGTTTTTCGATTTTGATGTCCTCGTGGCGACCGTTCATGTACCAGAGGGTGGCTTGCAGGGTTTTCACCGACGGATCGGCGAAGCGGATGTCGACCTGGTGGCTGCTGTTTTGCAGGTTCAGGTTTTTGCTGTTGACCATCAATTCGTTCTTGCCCGGCTTCAGCGTGGTGCTGCCGGACAGTTGTGCATCCTTGCCTTCGCAACCGTTGTCCAGCAGCGCCATCATCTGGCGGTAGATGGTTTCCTGGTCGAGGCGATAGAGCGGCGAGAACTCCCAGATCAAAATCTTTGGCGGCTTGGTCTGGAATTCTTCGCTGCCCAGGTACTGCAGCATCGAACCTTCCAGGCCACCGCCGGGGAACGCCACGTTGAGGATGTCGGCGCCGATGGCCTCTTCGAGGAAACCGGCGAAGTTGTAGTTCTTGCCGCTGTGGCTCGTGCCTACCAGGGTGATCTCCGGATTGCCGGCGTCGCTGAACAGATCGCCGTCGGCGGCTTCGCCTTTGGGCTCGGTGGTGAATTGATCCATGTACTGGATCGCGTAGCTGGTGCCACAGAGTTGACCGGCCATGTTGTGCAATGTTCCGGTCTTGCCCATGCGACCCGACCTGTGGGTCTCGAATTCGCGTTTCGGAATGCCGGCAAACGCTGGAATCTGCTTGACCTTTTCCGCGACGATTTTCGCGGTGCGCTGGGCGCCATACGGCGTCCAGTGTTGGTCGCCGCGGAAGTAGAAGTCGTGGGCGGGCAGGGTGTCGGGCAGCGATTCGTTGGTCAGTGGCGACAGGTCCGGCACGACGTAACCCATGGCGGCGAAACGCCCGAGCATGGTCTTGTAGTTCTTCAATGCTTTGTCGAAATCGTACTTGGCTTTTTCTTCCGGGTTGAGCTTGTTGCGGTTCACCAGGCCACGAGTGGGTTGATAAACAACAACGAGCTCCACGCCTTTGCTCTTGAACGCATCGTGCAGTTCTTTCATGCGTTTGTAGCCGGCGGGGGAGGTGTCGAATTCGGTGCGCAAGTCTTCTTGCGTACGGAACAGCCAGTCGCCCTGAGCCTGCACCAACGTGGTGAAGTTCTGTTGATAACGCGTGGTGTAATTCTTCGCGTCATGGGCTTCGGGGCACAGGTTGCAGCACGGTTCGGCAGCAAACTTCGGCGCTTGAGCGTCGTCCGCACGAACACCAGCGCTGGCCGCGAGAATGCCGGCGGTCAGGGCCGACAGGCTGAGTAATTTGATCAAGTGTGGGTGCATAAAATTATCCTCAGTCCCGCATTTCGGTCTGGCGTTCGACAGGGTCGATCAGCACGGCTTTCTGCTGGCGCACCAGCAAGTCGAGAATTTCATCCTGACGCTCGCCCAGAATCCCGCTGAAGCTGATGCCGCTGGATTTGGTCGGGGCGAGCATGGACACGCGATACAACTCGACGCTCAGCGGCGAGTCGATGGACAGCGGGCCACTGCCGTTGCCGGCCAGTTCACCGCCGACCACGATCAGCGAGACTTCGGCGTCGAACGGGTCGAGCTTGATGTCGCGGTCGGTGTCGCTCAGGTCCTTGATGTGGCCGTAGACGCCGGTCAGGCCGTTGGCCAGGGACAGGTTTTCATAGAGGCGGATGTTCACGCTGTTACGAATACGGATGCCGTGGCGTTTGTTGCTGATCACCTTGTTGCCGTAGATCAGGTTGTCGGCACTCTCGTAGAGGGTGATGCCGTCGGTGTGGTTCTTGTAGATCTCGTTGTAGGCGATCAGGTTGTTCACGCTGTTACGGTCGATCACCAGGCCCGACAACTTGTTGTCGTAGCTGCGGTTGTTGAAGATGAAGCTGTCGTTGACCTCACGGGAAATAATGATCCCGTGCTTCTTCTTGGTCCCGTAGACGGTGTTGTCGGCAATGATCAAACGGTGCGAACGGTCATGCGGGTCGATGCCGTAGACGATGTTGTCTTTGTAGGTGTTGCCCTTGACCACGAAGTCGCGGGTTTCGTAGCAGTAGAAGCCGTACCACATGTCCGAGAACTCGGAACCGACGATCCAGCCGGTCGGCTCAGGTCGCTTCAAGACCTTGGCCATGTTCGGCGTGTACTGGGAAATACTCACGCCGTAGGACTTACTGTTGGCGTAGCCGAAACTGGCGATTTTGCTGTTGGCAATGTAGGTCTCGGTGCCCCCCCAGGACAGCAGGAACGGACGGAATTCCTTGGGCGAGGTGAACGTCGCCGGGCCGTTGTCCTTCTCGCGCCAGCCGGTGATCTTGGTGTCACGCACAAACAGCTGGCCGTCGTTGACCAGGAACGAACCGGCCTCTTGGGACAGACGCAGTTCCTGGGTCTGCTTGTCGATTTCGAGGATGCCGTGACGGCCAACCACAATCGGCAACTTCGCCAGGAACACCCCCGGCGAGGTTTCGCTGAAGTACTGCTTGGGCAGCTTCTTCGCCAGGTCCTTGAGGTTCATGTAGCCGTCGTCGACAAAGATTGCCTGCGGGATACCGTGCTGACGCACCACCCACTCGGCCATCTTGTTGTCGCCACCGATGAAGTCCTTCAGGGCGTCTTCCTGCATCATCCGGCGCACGCTGATCTTGCCGGCCTTGGTGCGCACGATTTTTGCGGCGATGGCTTCGGCGGTATAGCCGGACAGGTCCGGTAGCGTTGGCTTGGCCAGCTCCAGCGGTGCGGTCGGTGCGCTGCTGACGGTGTAGGTCTTGGCCTGTTGCAAACCTTTGGCAATGGTCTCCGGTTGCCCTTTCTGCACGGGCACGACCGGTTCCACATTGGCGAAGGCAGCCGCGCTGGCCAGCAGCATCGCGCCGGCCAGCAAGGAGATCGAACCTCGCTTCGAATTGTTCATGTCGGGCACTCCCTTCGCGGTTCGCATCAGAAGCGCCAGATCACGTCGATGAATGCGCGGTGCATGTACGAATCGACTTCCTTGCCGTACGCATCACCCGGCTTGAACACACCACCACGGAAACGCACGAGGGCCGAAGGCTCGTCGATCGACTGGCTCAACGCCGCCGGCAACAGGCCCTGCTTGAAGTACTTGGTGACGACCAGGTCCATTTCCTGACCGAGGTCTTTTTCGCCATCGTTCAGCGGCAGGGACGTGGTGGAGAGAATCGCGCCGGTCGGGTCGTCGGTGTTGTTCTCGACCGCGTTGATGCCGTTGCTGCCGATCGGCTTGTTGCCGTCGACGCGCCAGAACTTGTGGTAGATCACGCTGGCGTCGTATTCGTCGTTGAGCATCCACGAACCGAACAGGGTAGCGGTCTGCATGTTCTGCATTTCGCCACGGAAGGCTTCGCCGAAACGGTGAACCCGCGAGCGGGTACCGGTGTAGTTCGAGCGGTTGCTTTCCAGGCCGTTCTGTTCGTACTCGGCACTGGCGCGGGCATAGGCGGCACCAACTTGCCATTGCGGATCGAGGCGCAGACGCACGCCGACATCCGTGGCCCAGCCATTGAGGTCTTGGCCGCGTTTGGCTTCGGTCGGAGGCGTGCCATTGGCGTTCAGCGGGTTGACCGTGTCGGTGTCGCCGCTCATGCCGGTGATGCTGCCCCAGTAATTGACGGTGTTGGTGTTGCGCCAGTTATAAGCGTCGCTGTCGGCGGTCAGGCCCAGCCAGGTGAGGTCACCGTTCTGTTTCTTGTCCAGCGAATCGGTGGGTACGCCCGGCTGCGGGTAGTCGAGCTTGCCGTCATCGTGGGTGTGATGAGCGCGAATGCCCGCCCACTGCCCCGGCGTCCACTGATACTCCGCATCGGCGTAGACGTGCAGGCGATCCTTGTCTTTTGGAGCCAGCTCCGTGAGGTCGGTGCGGTACTCGCTGAAGCGTTCGGCGACGCCCATGTTGGCGCGCAACAGGGTGGTGTCGAAGGTCCAGTTCAGGGCTTCGATGTTGGTGTCGCGCCATTGGCCGTCGGCGTTGTGCAGGCGTTGGCGACCGAGCTTCAACTGTTCGCCGGGATACGGCGTGAGGCCGCTGTAGCCGACCCAGAATTCGCGCATTGCCAAGTAGTTTTTCTTGGTCTTGCGATCATCGTTGGTGGTCGGCGTGGTGCCATCGCTGGCGGTCCCTTGCAAGGTGTCCGTCTCGATGATGTCAGTGGCGGTCACGGCCTGGCCCATGGCATAGGCGCTCCACGCGCCGCTCTCGCCATAGATCCATGGACGCAGGTCGAGACCGACGCCATTGACGTCGCCGCCGCTCTGGGTGCCGAGGTCGCTGTCGTCCTCGGACTGGCCGGTGACTTTCACTTCGAGGCCGAAGTTTTTGGTTTCAGTGATCGCGGCCAGTGTCGGGCAAGACCAGATCAGCGCGAACGTGAGGCCGATGCCGGCCTTCATGAATGGATTCAACTTCATAGGGATTCCTCGCCGTCTTCTTCTTGCAGGGCATGCAGTTCCAGCGTGTTCTGGCTCAAGGACCCACGAATGGCCTGTTCTTGTTTCAACAGGCGTTGGGCCTCGGCGAGCTGGGCAGGCGGCAGCTGTGCTTCGAGTGTTTGCGCAAGCTCGGTGGCTTGCGGGGTGTCTTGAGCCTTGGCCAACTGACTGAAGACGTAAGCGTTAAGCGGGTTGGGCTTGGTGCCCTTGCCTTGGGAAAACAGCTGGGCGATGGCGAAGTCGGCGCTGTTCTGGCCGTTGCGCGCGGCGGTCAGCAAGTGATCCAGGGCCTTCTGCGAATAGACTTTGCCCAGGTAACCGCGGCGGTAGATCTGGCCGAGGTAGTAATCGGCGGCGACTTCGCGGCCGACGGCTTTCTGGAAATGTTCTTCGGCGACCTTGGCGTCGGCCGGGACCATTTTGCCTTCGTAATAGAGCTTGCCCAGCAACAGTTCGGCGCGCGGCTGGTCGGCGGCGCGACCGTTGTCCAGGTACTTCATCATCTGGTCGACGTCACCCAGTTCAGGGAAGTCGTAGATCAATTGCGCGAGGGTGACCCACGACGCCGGGTAGCCTGGAGCGATAGGTTCGAGCAGCGACTGCGCGGTTTTCTCGTCGGTCTTGCCCAGGGTCGGGTCCGCGAGTACACGGGCGACGCTGTCGACTCGTTGCGCAGACACGGTGCCGCGAGCGTGTGCGGCTTGCATCTGCTTGATCAGCTCGGCTTGTTGCTCGGGCTTGGCCTGTTTCTGATAAACCGTGGCCAGTTCGACGTAGCAGATGTCGGTGGTGTTCAGTGCGGCTTTGCAGATGCTGGCGATTTCGTCCAGGTGCTGGTCGTAAGTACCTTGGGTGCGATAGAGCAGCACTTGCGCCAGACCCGCTTCCGGTTTGCCTTCGGCGCGCCATTGGCTGATCTGCTTCTGCGCATCGATGTTGGGAAAACTGTGCGGGTATTGCAGGTACAGCATCGCCAGTGGAATCAGGGTGTTGCCTTCGCCATTGGCCGAGGCCTTTTTCAACAGGCCTTCGGCTTCGTGCTGTTCGGCTTCAGTAGATCCCGGCTTGGCCACCAACAGGCGACCGAGGCGAGCCTGCGCCCTTGGCGAGACATCGGCCGCCGCGCGGTAAGTCGCCTCGGCCTGTTTGATCTGCGCCGGGTCGCGGCTGTCGACCTGAATATCGGCCAGGCCCACTTGAGCCTCGCTGTAGCCGAGGTCGGCCAGTTGCTTGTAATTCTGCTGCGCGAGCGCAGTGTCACCACGCTTGAGGGCTTCGTTGGCCAGACGCTGGTCGGGCAGGCCGGCGCAACCGGCCAGGCTCACTGCCAACGCGATTGCACACACCGCATATCCAGTATGGGAGCGGGCTTGCCCGCGATGCAGGCGCTGCGGTGCATCAGATAAACCGAGTTGATCCCATCGCGGGCAAGCCCGCTCCCACAGGGTTTGTGGTGTTTTCAGGAAACTGATAATCGTCACGGGCATGTCCTCGACTTAAAGACCGGCGGCCATGGCTTTGTCGATCAGCCAGTTCAGGTTCGGGCCACGATCGCTGTTCACTTCCACCGGGCGACCGGCGAGGCTGCTGTCCAGGGCTTCGTCAGGCTGGATCAGCACACGGATGTCGGACGACAGGTCGGCGCTTTTCAGGCTGGTGCTGCTGACGATCTTGCCGGTGCGGGTTTTGTCTTCGCCGGCGATCTGGAAGCTGACCGGAGTACCCGGACGCACGTCACGGAACTGGCGATAAGAGAAGCGCGCTTCGATGTTGGCTTCGGTGTTGCGCGGCACCAGTTGGAAGATCACATCGCCCTTGCTGGCGTATTGACCGTTGGCAACCATTTGTTGGGCCACGGTGCAATCGCACGGCGAGGTCAGGGTGCCGGTCATTTGCTTGCCGAACAGTTCTTCAACCTTGGCCGGTTGCAGTTGGTCTTCGTCCAGATGCCCTTTGAGCACGTCGAGCATGCTGGTGCTGAACGTGGCGAGCGGGGCGCCTTTGGCGGCCACGCCGTCAGCCTTGATCAGGCTCTGCACGGTGCCGTCGCGCGGCATGGTGATGTTCATGCCCGGCACGCTGACCAGACCGGCCTGTGCGTGGCTGACGAAGTACATGCCGTACACCGATTTGAAAATGAAACCGAATGCCGCGACGCCGACGATGAAAATCCCCAGGCTGAAGGTCACTGCACGCAGACGACCGAACGCGGTCATGCCGTGGCCGCCGTCCTTGACCTTGCGCGCCTTGGTGAAGTTGTCGCGCTGCAGGGTCGCCAGCACTTCACCCATGCTGACGATGTCGCCGGCCAGGTGAGAGGTGATCAGGTGACGCAGGGTCGAAATGTCTTGCGGTTCGAGGTTCTGGAATTGGCAACCGGCACGGCCGGTCTGGCGGTCAAAGGAGCGAACCTGCAATTCCACGTCCATGGCCAGGCCGAGGTTGTCGATGACGAATTGCAGGCGAGCCTTGTACACGTCACCGATCTTCAGCGGCAGTTGACCGGCGTTGAACGCCAGGCCGCCAGCGGAAAGGTCGATCACACGGGCTTCAACCGGCGTCCGGTCCGGACCGAAGAAGCGCAGCTTGGCCGGGATTTTCACTCGGGCGTGTTGGCGCTGGGCTTCAGATTCATGCACTACGTTGGCGTTGACGGCGGTATTCATAGGGGCGATTTCCTTGTTAATTCAATAGGGGCGGGTCAGACCATCATCAGCAGCACGGCGACAAAAATGCTGCCGGCGGAGAAGGTCATGGTCCGAGACGACCAGGTGTTGAACCAACGTTGAAAGCTGGCGAGATCACGGGTCAGAGAAGTGGGCTGGCGAGTCCAGGACTGTTGATCGAGGCGGAAGAACACGTAGATCTTCACCAGCGCGCCGACGATCTGGTTGTAATAGAGAATCGCCGGGTAGGCCGGGCCGATCCGGTGACCGGAAAGGGACAGCAGCACGGTCAGGATCAGGCGGGTAATGCCGATCCACAGCAGGTACACCAGGATGAACGCGGTGCCATATTTGAAGCTGGCAATCAGCGCGACTGTCAGGCCCAGCAACGACGTCCACATCGACACGCGCTGATCGAACAGCACCACCGAGGTGAACAGGCCGAGGCGTTTCATCCCCAGGCCCAGGGCGCGGGAGTTCTGGCGCAGGTTGTTGCCGTACCAGCGGAACATCAGCTTGCGGCTGGCCTTGATGAAGCTCTTTTCCGGCGGATGCTCGACGGTGTTGATCGCGGCGTCCGGCACGTAGAAGGTGTCGTAACCCAGGCGCATCAGGCTGAACCAGCTCGACTTGTCATCACCGGTAAGGAACTTGAAACGACCCAGGCGCCAATGTTGCAGCGAGTCGCTTTCCACGTCGGCGATGAATTCCGGGTTGGTGACCACCGTGGCACGGAACACCGACATCCGGCCGGTCATGGTCAGTACGCGCTTGGACAAGGCCATCGAGCACATGTTGATGTGGCGCTGGGCGAAACGCAGCTTGTGCCATTCGCTCATGATGTAGCCGCCGCGCACTTCACAGAACTCGTTGGTGGTCAGGCCGCCGACGTTGCCGAACAGCTGGAACCATGGCACGGTCTTGCGCACGGTGCCTTCGCCGAGCACGGTGTCGCCATCGATCACGGCGACCACGGCGCGGTCGTCCGGCAAGTGGCGGGAGATGGCGCGGAAACCGTAGGCCAGGCCGTCGCGCTTGCCGGTGCCGGGAATGCGCACGAAGTCGAGCTTGACCCGGTCCGGCGGATTCATCCGCGACCAGAGGCTCTTCACCAGCTTCTCATCGGACATTTCCACGATGGAGCAGACCATGGTGGTCGGCAGGCCGCAGTCGATCGCTTCTCGAATCACCGAGGCGTAGACCTGCGCGGTGGTCAGCGCGTCGATACGGAAACTGGTGACCATCAAAAATACATGGGACGGGTCCGCCGCTTTGCCCAGTTTGCGCACTTTGCGCCGCAGGTGCGGGTAGACCACGTACAGGAACAGCATGCCGCGCAGAAAGTGCGTGGCACCCATTGAGTAACGCCAGATCCCGATGAAGCCGATCAGGAAAATGAAGTCCTTCGACTCGGAGTCGAACGTGGACGCAGGCAACGCCATGGCGATGCCCATCAATAAACTTAGGTAAAACAGCCAACCTGCGGCCTGAAGTAGGCCGTGCTTTAGCCTGTGCATAATCGGAATCCTAAAGTCAGTTGCAAGCCCCGCGCCCCTGTAGGAGCCCGGCTTGCCGGCGATGGCGATCTCAAGTCCGTCATCGTCGGCAAGGCGGGCTCCTACAGGTGTTTCATCCGCAATAAGCGCGGTGTCGGAGACGGGATTCCGTATTACCAGCAGATGCCTTCGGTGCGGCCGCTGACGCTGGTGGCTTTAGTCATGAAGCCCACCAGGTCGACCACTTGCTTGCCGTGCGGGGCGTTCTGCGCCAGGGCGCGGAATTTCTCGTCACGGTTGCCGAGGATGATCACGTCGGAGTTGTTGATCACGTCGTCGAAGTCGGAGTTGAGCAAGGACGAGACGTGAGGGATTTTCGACTCGATGTAATCCTTGTTCGCGCCGTGGACACGGGCGTATTCGACGTTGCTGTCGTAGATGCTCAGGTCGTAACCCTTGCCGATCAGCATTTCGGCCAGATCCACCAGCGGGCTTTCGCGCAGGTCGTCGGTGCCGGCCTTGAAGCTCAGGCCCAGCAGGGCGACTTTGCGTTTGTCGTGGCTGGACACGATGTCGAAGGCGTTCTGCACCTGGGATTCGTTGCTGCGCATCAGCGAGTTCAGCAGCGGTGCTTCCACGTCCAGGGAACCGGCGCGGTAGGTCAGGGCACGCACGTCTTTCGGCAGGCAAGAGCCGCCGAACGCGAAGCCTGGGCGCATGTAGTACTGGGACAGGTTCAGGGTTTTATCCTGGCAGACCACTTCCATCACTTCACGACCATCGACGCCGACTGCCTTGGCGATGTTGCCGATTTCGTTGGCGAAGGTGACCTTGGTGGCGTGCCACACGTTGCAGGTGTACTTGATCATCTCGGCAACGGCGATGTCCTTGCGGATGATCGGCGCGTCGAGTTCTTCGTACAGCGACTGCAGAACGTCGCCCGATGCTTTGTCGAACTCGCCAATGACGGTCATCGGAGGCAGGTCGTAGTCGGCGATCGCGGTGCTTTCACGCAGGAACTCTGGGTTCACTGCAACGCCGAAGTCGATGCCGGCTTTCTTGCCGGAGCAATCTTCGAGGATCGGGATCACAACGTTGGCCACAGTGCCTGGCAATACGGTGCTGCGAACCACGATGGTGTGGCGGGTGGTCTTGTCACGCAGGACAAAACCGATTTCGCGGCACACGGCTTCGATGTAGTTCAGTTCCAGGTCGCCGTTTTTCTTGCTGGGCGTACCGACGCAGATCATCGACAGGTCGGTGTCACGAATCGCCTCGGCGAAGTTAGTCGTGCCACGCAGTTTGCCGGTATCGATACCTTTGCGCAGAAGTTCGCCCAGGCCCGGTTCAACGATCGGCGATTTGCCGGCATTGATCATATCGATTTTGTCTTTGGCAACATCGACGCCAACGACGTCATGGCCCCGTGCAGACAGGCAACCGGCACAGACAGCGCCGACATAACCCAAACCAAATATGCTGATGCGCATCGCAATTACCTCACTGTTATCAAGACTGTATTCACAAGCCATTAGATGGCCGGAGTTAAAGGTGTTTAGCGGTCATAGTGCACTCGAAAGTGCGGCTTACAGGCGCCACAATGCCGTGTGCAGGCATACTAAGTTCCGAGTGTCTAAATAAGTGCACTCAAGATGTGCGCAACTAGGCCTTATTATTATGACGTGCCCTGTTATGCAGCCGGTCCTCTGGCCTGAGGACGCTTGTGCAAGGATTTTGCGCGCTCAATGCCAGGCAATAAGCCCGTAAATCAAGCGGTTGGGTGCTCGGGAGAGCACGTTTATAGGGGCGCTGCCTTGGCCTTGTAGGGGATATTAATGGTGCGTATCTCCTGTCCTTCGTGTGTTGCCCAAATAAGCGACTCATGTTCGGAAGTTAATGTGACAACTTCGCTATGTGAATGGCTTGTCTGCGTAAGTTATCTCGTACAAGCACGTTGATAATCGTTACCGGTGGTATGAGCTACGCATTTGGACATAGTTCCAGTCCGCTCATCGCGAATTCTGAAATTTCTTGAAATATTAAGAAAGATGGCACTACTTTCATATTGATGGCACTTGCTGTTTCACCCTTGATACATAGGGGGCTAACCGAGTTCGATAGTTTTATGCCACTACCGATAAAAATTTTCAGTGCCACTACTGAAAAAAAACACCGAAGTCGAGTGAAACAAAAGTTAGAAAATTATGTGGTGTTTTATTGGCGTCAATAAGTCGACGAAAGAAGGAGGGATTGTTCGACGAACGGGCGTCGGCGCACGACGAGGATTATGAGAGTCGTGCGCCGGGTTGGTGCTTTTATTCGGGGGCGTGATCGCGCAGGAAAACCAGGTTGTCCGGTTTGGACTGTTCAGCGCTGTAGCGGTAACCCTGAACGTCAAATTGCTTGAGGTCGGCAGGGTTGTTGATGCGCTCTTCGATGACGAAGCGGCTCATCATGCCGCGGGCTTTTTTCGCGTAGAAACTGATGATCTTGTACTGGCCGTTCTTCAGGTCCTTGAAGTCGGTATTGATGATGCGCGCGTTCAAGGCGTTGCGTTTGACCGCCGAGAAGTATTCGTTGGACGCCAGGTTCAGCAGCACGTCATCGCCTTGGTCGGCCAGCGCCTCGTTCAGCCATTCGCTGATGCGCGTGCCCCAGAAGGCATACAGGTCCTTGCCACGGGCATTCGCCAGTTTGGTGCCCATCTCCAGTCGATACGGTTGCATCAGGTCCAGCGGGCGCAGCAGGCCATACAGGCCGGACAGCATGCGCAGGTGCTGCTGGGCGTAATCGAAATCGGCTTCGCTGAAGGTTTGTGCGTTGAGGCCGGTGTACACATCGCCTTTAAAGGCCAGCAGCGCCTGCTTGGCGTTTTCCGGAGTGAACGCCGGTGTCCAGCTGCCGAAACGCGCGGCGTTGAGCCCGCCGATCTTGTCCGAGACGTGCATCAATTCGCTGATTTGCGCCGGCGTCAGGTCGCGCAGCTGCATGATCAGCTCTTGGGAATGATCGAGGTACTGCGGCTGGGTAAAGCGCTGGGTCGCCGGCGGTGTTTCGTAATCGAGGGTCTTGGCGGGGGAAATCACCATCAGCATGAAGTCGTCTCCTTTAATCGTGGGCGCGATTCTAGGGGGTAGAGGCGGATGACTCCAGCTATGGGTGTCATAGGTGATGGGTGGTGTCAGTGGGACAGATCGCAGCCTCGCGTTGCTCGACAACTGCTATGGGACCGATTGGGATCGGAATGTAGCAGCTGTCGAGCAACGCGAGGCTGCGTTCTTTTGATCGTCTCGATATATAGTGCGCCGCGGGTTTTGTTATGGAGACATCCCATTGCGTATCGTTTTTCTTTTCTCGGCCTGGCTATTGAGCTTTGGCGCCCTGGCGGCGCCCGGTGATCTGGCGACGCTGGACCGCAGCACCTGGCCTGAGAAACTCAGCAGCCCGACCCTGTTCGACGTGGCATCGCGGGCCGAAATCCTCATGTTTGCGCGAGTATTGCTGGCCAGCGAATCGCTGGATGAACCCGCACTGGCCCAACGCCTGGGGTTGCGCAAAATCAATCTGGAAGCGGTCAACCAACTGCGCCAGCGCCTGTGGCAGCGCTTGTTGACCAACTACAACTTCGCCCAGCAAAGCTGCGATCAGGATGCGTCTTTCTGTTTCCTGGTCGAAGACATGGAGACCTTGCGCGGGCAAGCAGCCAAGTTCCTGGTCAGCGACGACAGCTACTACATCAAGTGGGCCGAACCGAGCCGGTTGTTCCACGCGCAGTACCTGGACGAGCAACTGCGCAAGGCCGCCCTGTTTCCGCAGACCAGCAGCGAAGTCGATCGTTTTGGCGACTATGAGCACAATGGCGATGCCATGCATGACCGGCTGTTTTTGTTGACCTTCGACAGCGCCGCCAACATCGCGCCGGACAACACCGGGTGGGCTGCCGAGTACCTGCGCAAGATGAACATGAGCGGCACGTTCTTCGTTCTCGGCAAGGACATTCAGGCGCGCCTGGCTGCCGACTCGGTGGCCAGCCTGCAAGCGATGTATTCACAGCAATGCATCGGCGTGCAGGGCTGGGAGTTCCGCTCTCACAGCCATTGGCAGGACTGGCAGGACTCGGTGCGACGCAGCGTCGAACTGGTCAAGAGCAAGTTGCCGGAGAACTACGTGCCACTGTTTCGTCCACCTGATGGCCAACGTCGCTCCGATGCCGAAGGCTTCTTCAATGCCCAGGGCTTGCAGGTGGCGTTGTGGGATATCGATGCTCAGGACGGGGCGGGCAAGCTCAAGGGCAACCCGAGCGCGCAACGGGTGTTGACGCTGATGCTGCTGTGGCGCCACGGCGTAATCAATTTCAATGTGAAACAGGACGCGGTGAAAACGGCGATGCCCTGGCTCGTCACGCAAACGGCGCAAAGCGGGATCGGTTGGGAAGACTGTCAGGACGGTTTTCGCTGAAAAGCAGCGAATTGGCACAAGCGCCGTAAACATTGGGTTTGGGGCGTTTTTGGGAGGGATTTCGATGCAGGCCGACTTCCGACTTTAACGGGGTGATGGCAGTCCGCCAAGTGCTATTGGTCATTCTGAAAAATAAACTTCAAAAAAGCGTCAAAGTACTTTTTTCTGTCACACGTTTTGGAGTATTACGAAGACAGACCGCCGAAACCTGCAACACAGGTGGCGTCTTCCAAGACCCGTTTGTTTGCAGTCACTTGACTCTCCGCAGGTGAGATTCGGCAGTCACTTCGAGGCGCAGCACCGCCAAGGTATTGCGTCTACTGGCTCCCACAAAGGTGACCGAGTATGGATGATCACGGACGTAGCTCTTCTTCCAACCAGCCAATCCTTTATGTACTCGATACCAACGTATTGATTCACGATCCAAACGCGCTGCTCAACTTCGAAGAACACCACGTTGCCATCCCGATGACCGTCCTTGAAGAGCTCGACAAGCTCAAGAGCGGGCATCACAGCGTGGCTGCGGAATGCCGTCAGGCCATTCGCCTGATCGACAAGACGCTGGGCGATGCCAGTCCTGAAGACGTCGAGCTGGGTGTACCGATCCAGCGTGGCAAAAGTGGGCCCAAGGGTTTGCTGTCAATTCTGATGAGCAAACGCGCCGAACCGAACATCATTCTTCCCGAACACCTGAACGACAACATCATCATCAACCAGTTGATCGACCTGCACGCGCGCGCGCCCACGTTGCCCGTCGTACTGGTCACCAAAGACATCAACATGCGCCTCAAGGCCCGGGCGTGCGGGATTGCGGCCGAGGACTACAGCACCGACCAACTGGTTGATGACGTATCGCTGCTGCCCAACGGTTATCACAACATGACCGGCTCCTTCTGGGACCTCGTCAAGAATGTCGAAACCCGCCAGGATCACGGCCGCACCTGGCACCAGGTGAGAATGATCGACAACCTGCCGGCTGTGCACATCAACGAGTTCATCATCGACGAACAGGGCTTTGTCGGCTGGATCAAGGAAATTGACGAAGACAAGCTGCTGATTCTCGACCTGCATCAGGAACCGCTGCTGCATCAGGAGGCCTGGGGCCTGAAACCGCGTGACATCTATCAGAGCCTGGCGCTGTACGCCTTGCTGGACCCGGATATCCACCTGGTCAACCTGTCCGGTGCTGCTGGTTCGGGTAAAACCATCCTGGCCCTGGCTGCGGCGATCGAGCAGACCATGGTCAGCAAACGCTATCGCCGGATCATCGCGACCCGTAGCGTGCAGGGCCTGGACCAGGAGATCGGCTTCCTGCCCGGTACCGAAGCAGAAAAAATGGAGCCGTGGCTGGGCGCCATCACCGACAACCTCGAAGCCTTGCACATGGATGATGAAAACACCCATGGCAGCGTCGACTACATCCTCAGCAAAGTGCCGTTGCAGTTCAAATCCCTCAACTACATTCGAGGCCGCAGCTTCCAGCAGAGCCTGATTTTGATCGATGAATGCCAGAACCTGACACCGCACCAGATGAAAACCATCATCACCCGTGCCGGTGCCGGTTCCAAAGTGGTGTGCCTGGGCAACCTGGCGCAGATCGACACCCCTTACCTGTCCGCGACCAGCTCCGGGCTGACGTACCTGACCGAACGCTTCAAAGACTTCCCCAACGGTGTGCACATCACCCTGCAAGGGGTGCCTCGTTCGATTCTGGCCGAGTACGCTGAATCGCATTTGTAACTGCTCCACCCAAACCGGGCGGCCCCAAAGGTCGCCCGGTTTTTTATGGATGAATGCAAGCCTGTAGGCGCGTGGCTTGCCCGCGATGCAGACACCGCGGTGCATCAGACATAACGCGTTGATCCCATCGCGGGCAAGCCGCGCTCCCACAAGGTTCAATGTGATCTTGCAATCAAACGTGCGGAAAATTGACCCACAGGTTTACAATCGACGCTCCTGATCAGGAGTAACCCTGTGCTGACTCATCTCGATTCCCAAGGGCGCGCCAACATGGTCGACGTCACTGAAAAAGCCGTGACGTTCCGTGAAGCGACGGCCCAAGCGCTGGTGCGCATGTTGCCCGAAACGTTGCAGATGATCGTCAGCGGCGGTCACCCCAAGGGTGATGTGTTCGCCGTGGCGCGTATCGCCGGCATTCAGGCGGCGAAGAAAACCAGCGATCTGATTCCACTGTGCCATCCGCTGATGCTGACCGGCGTCAAAGTCGAGCTCAGTGCCGAAGGTGACGATACCGTGCGCATCGTCGCGCGTTGCAAGTTGTCCGGGCAGACGGGCGTCGAGATGGAAGCGCTGACTGCTGCCAGCGTGGCGGCACTGACCATCTACGACATGTGCAAGGCCGTGGATCGCGGAATGACCATCGAAAGCGTGCGCCTGCTGGAGAAGGTCGGCGGCAAGAGCGGTCATTTCCAGGCGGATCAGCCATGAACGTTACCGTGAAGTTTTTCGCGCGCTACCGTGAAACGCTCGGCGTGGATTCGGTCAAGGTTGAGGGGGATTTCGCCACGGTCGACGACGTGCGTGCGCTGCTGGCCCAGCGCGACGGTGCCGACGTATTGAACGAGCAGAACCTGATGTGCGCCCGCAATGAAGACCTTTGCCAGCTCGACGAGCCGGTGAGCGATGGCGATGAAGTGGCTTTCTTTCCAACCGTGACCGGGGGCTGATCCATGGCGATTCGCGTGCAGTCCACGGCGTTCGATCCGGGCGCTGAAGTCAACGCCATGCACGCTGCCAATGTCGGCGTGGGCGCGGTGGTGAGTTTTGTCGGCTACGTGCGCGACTTCAATGACGGACTCGATGTGGCCGGGATGTTTCTTGAGCACTACCCGGGCATGACCGAAAAAGCCCTCGGCAAGATTGCCCTCGAGGCCGAGCAGCGCTGGCCGCTGTTGAAGCTGGAAGTGCTGCACCGCATCGGCGCCCTGGAACCGGGCGAACCGATCGTCTTCGTCGGCGCCGCCAGCGCCCACCGCCAGGCCGCGTTCGATGCCTGCGCCTTTGTCATGGACTACCTGAAAACCCGTGCGCCGTTCTGGAAGAAGGAAAATACCCGCGATGGCCCGCGTTGGGTTGAGGGGCGTGACAGCGATCATGCGGCGGCGGATCGCTGGAAGAAGTAGTTCCTGCAGCGTACTCAAGCCCGTCTTCGCGAGCAGGCTCGCTCCCACAGTTGATCTTCATGAACACACTGTTTGTGTACGATCCAGATCCCCTGCAGGAGTGAGCCTGCTCGCGAAGGGGCTATCAGCTCCACCGCAAAACGCCCTGATTCACTGCCCGACCACCGGCCGCAGCGAACTGCGCACACCCGATTGACGCTTTGTACATTAAAGTCCAGTATGGAATTATAAGTACAAAAAAAGGCGTCCCCTGTTTCTGCTCTTTCTTCTGTCTTGCCAAACCAACAACAACCCGCGAGAGAACGAACATGAAGAAATTCCCCCTCATCACCGGTCTGGCCCTGAGCCTGTTGGCGTGCACCAGCGTGTTTGCCACCGAGAAAGCCCTGCGCATCGGTATCGAAGCCGCTTACCCGCCGTTCGCCTCGAAAACCGACGAGGGCAAAATTGTCGGTTTCGACTACGACATCGGCAACGCGTTGTGCGCACAAATGAAGGTCCAGTGTGTGTGGGTCGAAGGCGAATTCGACGGTCTGATTCCTTCCCTGAAAGTGAAGAAAATCGACATGGCGCTGTCGTCCATGACCATCAATGAAGACCGCAAGAAGTCGGTGGACTTCACCCACAAGTATTACTTCACTTCGTCGCGCCTGGTGATGAAGGACGGCGCGGTGGTCGATGACCAATACGCCAGCCTCAAAGGCAAAACCGTTGGCGTGCAGCGCGCGACCACCACCGACCGTTATGCCACCGAGGTGTTCGAACCGAAGGGCATCAACGTCAAGCGCTACGGCAACAACGAAGAAATCTACATGGACCTGGCCGCCGGTCGCCTCGATGCGATTTTTGCCGACACCATCCCGCTGAATGACTTCCTGTCGATGCCGCGTGGCAAGGGTTACGCGTTTGTCGGGCCGGAGTTGAAGGACCCGAAATACGTGGGCGAGGGCGCGGGGATTGCGGTGCGCAAGGGCAACACTGAATTGGTCAGTGAATTGAACGCGGCGATTGATGGCATTCGGGCGAGTGGCGAGTATCAGAAGATTTCGGACAAGTACTTCAAGTCCGATATCTACGGCGACTGATAGTCCGTCATCGCGGGCAAGTCGAATCGTCGCACCGCCGGCTCCCACATGGGGTCTGTGTCAAACACAAATCCTCTGTGGGAGCCGGCGGTGCGACGATTCGAGGGCCCGACCAGCCAACACAATCTCAGCCCTTCAGTTCCTTCAAATGCTTGTAAACCGTCGCCCGGCCCATGTTCAGTACATTGGCCACATAGTTCGACGCGCTCTTGCCCCTGAAAGCGCCTTCGGCGTGCAGCGCCAGCACCAGTTCGCGTTTATGGTCGCGTGTCAGCAGGTTCAGGCTCAGCTGGCGCTCACGCAGCCAGGCATGCAGGAAAGTATTGATGCGCTCCTGCCAGTCATCACGAAACAGTGAATCCGGTTGCGGGATCAGCTTGCTCGGCGACAGGAACAGGTCGAGCGCCGCCTTTGCATTCTCGAACAGCGAGATGTTCAGGTTGACGCACAACACGGCCAGCGGATGACCTTCGCTATCGCGCAATACGGTGCTCAAGCTGCGAATCTTCTGGCCGTCCCAATTGAGCTTTTCGTACGGCCCAATGTTGGTTTCGCTGACATCGTCGCTGAGCATGTCCTCCAGCGCCGCGTCATCGCCGATTTCCCGTTTCGACAGGTTGTTGGCGATGTAGTCGATCTTCTGCGTGCGCAGGTCGTGCAGCACCACCTCGGCATGAGGAAAGAACAGCGTGGCGATGGCATCGGCGATCGCTCGGTAATTGTCCAGCGCCGGGTCTTTTTCAGGTGCGTTCATACAGTGGAGCTCCAGGCAGCGTCAGCGCCCGGTAAAAACGGGCGCTGGAAGTTTGCCGTAATCGTGGCGACACGTCACCTGAACAGGCGATCAGCCGAGGCGAGCCAGGGAAAGCATGTCGGCGTCCAGACCGAAACGCGTGAGCTGCTCGGGCAAGCGTTCACCGCGTACCAGCGCTGCGCTGGCCTGGCCCATGGCCGGCGAAGTCTGGATGCCATAGCCGCCCTGTGCCGCCACCCAGAATAAGCCCGGGACCTGCGGGTCGAAGCCGGACAGTAAATCGCCGTCGCTGACAAAACTGCGCAACCCGGCCCAGGTGCGGGTCGGGCGGCGAATGGTCAGGGTGGTGGCTTCTTCGATCTGGTAAATGCCCATGGCGATGTCCAGTTCCTCCGGCTGTACGTCATGCGGTTCCACCGGGTCGGCGTTGGCCGGCGAGCCGAGGAACATACCGGCGTCGGGCTTCATGTAGAAAGACTCGTCGAGGCTGACCAGCATCGGCCAATGGTGGATGTCCACGCCCTCGGGCCCGGCGAAGATGAAGGCGGCACGCCGTTTCGGTTGCAGGCCCAGCGGTTTGGCACCCGCCAGCTGACCGATTTTGTCAGCCCAGGCACCGGCGGCATTGATGATGACGGGGGCGCTGAAGGTCTGGCCATTGGTGGTGACTTGCCACACACCGTCAGCATCGCGGGTCAGGCTTAGCACTTCGGTGTCGGTAATGACTTCGCCTTTGTTGCGTCGGATGCCGCGCAAGTAACCCTGGTGCAGGGCATCGGTGTCGATGTCGCTGGCGGTCGGGTCGTAGATCGCGCCGTGGACTTTTTCCCGCCGCAGGATCGGCAGGCGCGCGCAAGCGTCATCGGCGCTGAGCAGTTGCATCTCGGGCACGGTGGCTTTGGCGCTGAGGTATTGATTATTGAGCTCGGCCGGGTCGCCGGTGAAGTCCACGGTCATCTCGCCGCGCGGTGTCAGCAGTGGGTGTTCGCAGAAGCCGGCAGGCGGCGCGTCGAAGAAGTCGCGGCTGGCCTGGGTCAGCGCGCGAACCTGGGGTGTGCCGTAGGCGGCGGTGTAGAGCGCGGCGGAGCGTCCGGTGGAGTGATAGGCCGGATGGGATTCGCGTTCTAGCACAATCACCCTGGCCTGCTGCGACAGCCAAAAACCGGTGGAAGCCCCGGCAATCCCGCCGCCGATGATGATGAAGTCTGCCTGGCTCATGAACGTCTCCTGTGGGGCGCAAATGCCATTGATAGATAGGAACCCTGTGGGAGCCGGGCTTGCCCGCGATTGCATCGCCGCGGTGTGCCTGACAGAGCGTGGCGCCTGCATCGCGGGCAAACCCGGCTCCCACAAGGGGGCGTGGTGTTAATGCTGTAGGTGATAGATGGCATTCGCCAGTGCGATGTCTTCCAGTCCCAGGCCGATGGAGCGGAAGAACACCGTCCGGTGGTAGTCGGGGCGTTGTACCTTGCCGCTCAGCAGGTCGGGCAGGTCGCCGACTATCGAGTGCTTGTCCCAGCCATGCCGCTCGCCAGCAATCAGCATCTCGCCCGCCGAACCCGGCGTGGTCAGACGATAGTCGCAGAACACCTGCATGTCATTGAGACTCTGCGGCGGTACTTCGTGGGCGCGCGGGGCGTTGGTGCTGATGGAGGTGATCAGCGCCGGTTTGCTCAAGATAGCCGGGTCGATCACCGGGCCGGCGGAAGAGGTGCACAGCATGATCACGTCGGCGTTCTGAATGGCCGCTTCGCGGCTGTCGACAATGGTCAGACGAGGATCGAGACGCTGGAGCTGCGCCAATACTTCGGGGTTTTGCTCGCTCAGGCTCGGCGAGTAGAGGCTGATGCTTTGCCAGTCGCGCAGGCCTTTGACGTAGTGCAAGTGCGCCTGGGCGACTTTGCCGCTGCCGATGATCGCCAGGCGCTGCGCCGTCAAAGGCGCCAGTGCATCAACAGCGACAGCGGTGGTTGCCGCCGTGCGTGCGGTGGTCAATTCACCGGCATCGCACAGTAGCAGCGGCTGGCCGGTCTGCATCGACATCAGCAGCGTCCAGGCAGTCACCAGCGGGCCTTGTTCGCGCACGATGTACGGTGAGGTTTTAACCCCGTAGACGCCATCTTGCGCCAGTACGCCGAGGTAGTTGATGAAGTCGCCCGCACCCTGAGGGAATTCCACCAGTTGCTGCGCCGGTTGCACCGCTTGCCCGGCCGCCAGATCGCGAAACAGCTTACGCAGGATTTGCGGCACGTCGACCTTCGCCAGCAGTTCGCGGGCCTGAGGCTGGGTGATCACATAAGGCGTACTGGACATGGTCGGCTCCGGAAGCTGCAAGTAAACTAATTTGTCTATTATGGACTTTTAGTTGCGTTGGGCAAGCGCTTGTAAAAAAGCGGGGCGAAAAAAAAGCGCAGTCCGTTTCCGGCTGCGCCTCTTTCTGACAATTCCCGGTTACGGGCGTTTGCGCTCAACCGCCCGCAGTAGATGCGTCGGCGGTGTTTCACAGCTGATCTTGCGGCCCAGCAGCGCCTCGATGGACGGTAGCTGGTAGGAGTCGTCTTCACCGGCAAAACTGATGGATACGCCATCGGCACCGGCGCGACCGGTACGACCGATACGGTGTACGTAGTCGTCCGGAACTTCCGGCAGGGTGAAGTTGATCACGTGGCTGATGCCGTCGATGTGAATGCCGCGACCGGCGACATCGGTGGCGACCAGCACGCGAATCTTGCCCTCGCGGAATCCTTCCAGCGTCTTGATGCGCTTGTGTTGCGGTACATCGCCGGACAGTTGCGCGGCGTTGACGCCATCGCGCACCAGGCGTTCTTCGATGCGGCGCACTTCATCCTTGCGGTTGGCGAACACCATTACCCGTTCCCAACCGTTGTCGTTGACCAGGTTGTAGAGCAGTTTGTATTTGTCGGCACCGGCAACGGCGTAGATGTGCTGCTCGACGTTTTCGCTGGCCACGTTCTGCGACTCGATCTCGACGATCGACGGGTCGGTGGTCCATTGCTTGGCGAGGTTCATCACGTCTTCGGTGAAGGTCGCGGAGAACAGTAGCGTCTGACGCTCGTTCTTCGGCGGTGTCTGGCGAATGATCTGACGCACTTGTGGGATGAAACCCATGTCGAGCATCCGGTCGGCTTCGTCCAGCACCATCACTTCGACCATGTCCAGGTGCACGTCGCCGCGCTGGTTGAAGTCGAGCAGGCGGCCCGGGGTGGCCACGAGGATGTCGCAGTGACGGGCTTCGAGGTGCTTGAGCTGCTTGTCGAAGTCCATGCCGCCGACAAAGGTCATGACGTTGAGGCCGGTGTACTTGGTCAGGTCGGCCGCGTCTTTGGCGATCTGCACCACCAGTTCGCGGGTTGGCGCGATGATCAGCGCCCGTGGTTCACCCATGTAGCGCTCTTTCGGCGGCGGGGTTTCCAGCAGTTGGGTGATGATCGAAATCAGGAACGCGGCCGTTTTGCCGGTGCCGGTCTGGGCGCGACCGATGGCGTCTTTGCCCGCCAGGGTAAAGCCAAGCACTTGCGCCTGGATCGGCGTGCAGTACGGGAAGCCCAGGTCCTGGATGGCGTGCATCAGTTCTGGGGCGAGTTTGAAATCGTGGAAGCGGGTTTTGCCTTCCTGGGGTTCGACGACGAAGTCTTCGAGTTTCAAGGGATAACTGGCGCTTTTGGCTTCGGTTCACGACGTGGTTTTGCAGGTTTCGGGGCTTCGCTGAGCGGTTGTTCCGCTGCGATGACCTCGACAGGAGGGGCGGCCGGTGTGGTCACTGGCTCGTGTTTCGGTGCCGCTACGGCAGCGGTCCGGCCAGGCTGATGACCGTCGGTGCGGTGGCTGGGGATGTGAGACGGAGCGCTGGCGACTGGGGCGAGCTGCTCAACCTCGCTTTTACCGAACATCTTTTTGAGTGCTTTGAGCACGGTCATCTCATCAATTGGTTAAGGAATGTACGCCGGCCAGTGTAATGCAAGAAACGGGCGCGGCGTAGCGGGATGATCAAAGGAAGGCTTTTAACGCAAGCGCTCGGCGAGCCAGGTGCCAATATCGCTAATTTCTTCGGGTAACACTTCGTGGCCCATTGGGTATTCCTGCCATGTCACGGTGACACCACGCTGCTTTAAATGCTCATACGCAGAACGGCCCATGGCGTTTTGCACCACGTCATCGTACCGACCGTGCAAGCACAGCACCGGGATACGCTGTTGGCTGGCGGAAAGCTCGAGTGCATCGCTGAACGTCGGCGCGTAGGTGGAGAGGGCAAGTACGCCACCCAACGCCCCCTGCCATTTCAGGAAGGCCGTGTGTAATACCACGGCACCGCCCTGCGAAAAGCCTGCGAGAAAAATCCGCGAGGCGTCTATTCCAACGGCTCGCTGTACTTCAATCAATTTAATGACCCGTTGCGCTGACTCCTCCAGTTGCTCGCGGTTGATCGCGCGCGCCGGGCTCATGGCCAATATGTCGTACCAGCTCGGCATCTCGTAGCCACCATTAATGGTGACGGCGCAGGTCGGCGCCTGAGGCAGGACGAAGCGTGTGGTCAACAGGCTTTCCTGCAGGGCTTCGGCCACCGGCAGGAAGTCGTAGCGGTCGGCGCCCAGGCCGTGCAGCCAGATAACGCAAGCGTCTACGGGCTTTACGGGTTCAAGAATAAGGGGCTCGGTCATGGCTGCTCCATTGTTGTGCGTGCGCTCTTATTGGGTGCGAGATCCCAGTGCGCCTCAGGTTGATCAGTTAAGAAGATGTCGCAAGGCTACAAGTTTTGCTATTGACCTGTCGCGCAATCGGTTCAGCCAGCGGTCTGGTACGGGCTTTGCTATGGGAAAGCGGTGCAACCCATCTCGCCTCTTGCGGTAACACTATCAGTGTACTGCTGACGGCGAGATAGCAAAGAATCCGGTGATGGATGTTCGCCAGTGGCCGTTACGGGCTTCGCGAACGTGAAAGGGCTACAGCCCGTTCGGCCGATTGGTGAGAAGTGAGTTATCCATGATGTGGATTTTCTCCTACTAGACTCATAGCGCAGGTCCTACGTCGGTTGACCCCAAAAAAAGCCAACTCGGGTCGATTACGCCTCAAAAGGGTGCGGCAGGACTCAAGCTCCGACACAACAAGAGCAAAACTGGAGGTTTGAATGAAGATGTTGAAATCCACCCTGGCTATCGTGACTGCAACCGCAGTACTCGGTATCAGTGGGTTCGCTCAGGCGGGTGCAACCCTGGATGCAGTGCAGAAGAAAGGTTTCGTACAGTGCGGTGTCAGTGATGGTCTGCCGGGCTTCTCGGTTCCAGACTCCACCGGCAAGATCGTTGGTATCGATGCTGACTACTGCCGCGCCGTGGCGGCTGCAGTGTTCGGCGATGCAAACAAAGTCAAATTCAGCCAGTTGAATGCCAAGGAGCGTTTCACCGCTCTGCAATCCGGCGAAATCGACATGCTGTCGCGCAACTCCACCATGACCAGTTCCCGTGACGCGGGCATGGGCCTGAAGTTTCCTGGCTTCATCACTTACTACGACGGCGTGGGCTTCCTGGCCAACAGCAAGCTGGGCGTGAAAAGTGCCAAGGAACTGGACGGTGCAACCATCTGCATTCAAGCCGGTACCACCACCGAGCTGAACGTATCCGACTACTTCCGTGCCAACAACCTGAAGTACACCCCGATCACTTTCGACACCTCCGATGAAAGCGCCAAGTCGCTGGAATCCGGTCGTTGCGACGTGTTGACCTCCGACAAATCCCAGCTCTACGCACAGCGCAGCAAGCTGGCTTCGCCGAAAGACTACGTGGTTCTGCCGGAAACCATTTCCAAAGAACCTCTGGGTCCAGTCGTGCGTAACGGCGACGACGAGTGGCTGGCCATCGTTCGTTGGGTTGGCTACGCCATGCTCAACGCCGAAGAGGCAGGCGTGACTTCCAAAAACGTGGTTGAACAAGCCAAGTCGACTAAAAACCCAGACGTTGCTCGTCTGCTCGGCGCTGATGGCGAGTACGGCAAGGACCTGAAACTGCCGAAGGACTGGGTCGTCAAGATCGTCAGCCAGGTCGGCAACTACGGTGAAGTCTTCGAGAAAAACCTCGGCAAGAGCACTCCGCTGGAAATCGACCGTGGCATGAACGCCCTGTGGACCAACGGCGGCATTCAATACGCACCACCAGTGCGCTGATGGTTCTATCACCCGGTGGGCCAACCACCGGGTGATGTTCTGTTCCATTACATCCGGGGCACTTCATGCAAAATTCAATCGGCGCACCAAAGCAGAGGCTCAGCCTCAGCGATCCCAAAGTGCGTGCGTGGCTGTTTCAGATCATCACCATTGTGGCGGTGGTCTCGATGGGCTGGTATCTGTTCGATAACACGCAGACCAACCTTCAACACCGGGGTATTACTTCCGGTTTCAGTTTTCTGGAGCGCAGTGCCGGTTTCGGCATCGCTCAACACCTGATCGACTACACCGAATCGGACAGCTATGCCCGGGTGTTTGTCATCGGCCTGCTCAACACGCTGCTGGTGACGTTCATCGGCGTGATCCTGGCGACGATCCTCGGGTTCATCGTCGGCGTGTCACGACTGTCGAAGAACTGGATCATCAGCAAACTGGCGACTGTTTATGTGGAAGTCTTCCGCAACATTCCGCCGCTGCTGCAAATCCTGTTCTGGTACTTCGCGGTCTTCCTGACCATGCCGGGGCCACGCAACAGCCATAACTTCGGCGACACCTTCTTCGTCAGCAGCCGTGGCCTGAACATGCCGGCCGCGTTGGCGGCGGACGGGTTCTGGCCGTTTGTGGCGAGCATTGTCGTGGCCATTGTCGCCATCGTGCTGATGAGCCGCTGGGCCACCAAACGCTTCGAAGAGACCGGCGTTCCGTTCCACAAATTCTGGGTTGGCCTGGCGCTGTTCCTGGTGATCCCGGCGCTGTGCGCGTTGATCTTCGGCGCGCCGCTGCACTGGGAAATGCCGGAGCTCAAGGGCTTCAACTTCGTGGGTGGCTGGGTACTGATCCCGGAACTGTTGGCATTGACCCTGGCCCTGACGGTGTACACCGCGGCGTTCATCGCCGAGATCGTGCGTTCGGGCATCAAGTCGGTCAGCCACGGCCAGACCGAAGCGGCGCACTCGCTCGGGCTGCGTAACGGTCCGACCCTGCGCAAGGTGATCATCCCGCAAGCCCTGCGCGTGATCATTCCACCGCTCACCAGCCAATACCTGAACCTGGCGAAGAACTCCTCGCTGGCGGCCGGTATTGGTTACCCGGAAATGGTGTCGTTGTTTGCCGGTACGGTGCTGAACCAGACCGGGCAGGCGATCGAGGTGATTGCGATCACCATGAGTGTGTACCTGGCGATCAGTATCAGCATTTCCCTGCTGATGAACTGGTACAACAAGCGCATTGCGCTGATCGAGCGGTAAGGAATAGCGCATGAGTACTCATACTTTCAAACCAGACATGCCTCCACCGAGCAGCAGCATCGGTGTGATTGCATGGATGCGAGCGAACATGTTCTCCAGCTGGCTCAATACCTTGCTGACCCTGTTCGCGTTTTATCTGATTTACCTGGTGGTGCCACCGATCCTGCATTGGGCGATCCTGGACGCCAACTGGGTCGGCACCACGCGCGCCGACTGCACGAAGGAGGGCGCCTGCTGGGTGTTCATCCAACAGCGGTTTGGCCAGTTCATGTACGGCTACTACCCGCCTGAACTGCGCTGGCGCGTCGACCTGACCGTGTGGCTGGCGGTCATCGGTATCGCACCGTTGTTCATGTCGCGCTTTCACCGCAAAGCGGTGTATGGCCTGAGCTTTCTGGTGCTGTACCCGATCATTGCCTACTTCCTGCTGCATGGCGGCATCTTTGGCCTGACTCAGGTGGCGACCAGTCAATGGGGCGGCTTGATGCTGACCCTGGTGATCGCCACCGTCGGTATCGCCGGCGCGTTGCCACTGGGTATCGTCCTGGCGCTGGGGCGTCGTTCGAACATGCCGGCGATTCGTGTGGTCTGCGTGACCTTCATCGAGTTCTGGCGCGGCGTGCCGTTGATTACGGTGCTGTTCATGTCGTCGGTGATGCTGCCGTTGTTCCTGCCCGAAGGCATGAGCTTCGACAAGCTGCTGCGGGCACTGATCGGCGTGATCCTGTTCCAGTCGGCCTACGTCGCCGAAGTGGTGCGCGGTGGTCTGCAAGCGATTCCAAAAGGTCAGTACGAAGCGGCTGCCGCGATGGGCCTCGGCTACTGGCGCAGCATGGGCCTGGTGATCCTGCCGCAAGCCCTGAAGCTGGTCATCCCCGGCATCGTCAACACCTTCATTGCGCTGTTCAAGGACACCAGCCTGGTGATCATCATCGGCCTGTTCGACCTGCTCAACAGCGTCAAACAAGCCGCCGCCGACCCGAAATGGCTGGGCATGGCCACTGAAGGTTATGTGTTCGCGGCCCTGGTGTTCTGGATTTTCTGTTTTGGTATGTCGCGCTATTCCATGCATCTGGAACGCAAGCTCGACACTGGCCACAAGCGTTAGGAGTTTTGTAATGAGCGAAGCAATCAAAAAGCCTGTGAGCCCTGAAGGCATTATTCAGATGCAGGGCGTGAACAAGTGGTACGGCCAGTTTCACGTATTGAAAGACATCAACCTGAACGTGAAACAGGGCGAGCGTATCGTGTTGTGCGGCCCGTCGGGTTCCGGCAAGTCCACCACTATCCGTTGCCTCAACCGACTGGAAGAACATCAGCAGGGCCGCATCGTCGTCGATGGCGTGGAGCTGACCAACGACCTCAAGCAGATCGAAACGGTGCGCCGTGAAGTCGGCATGGTGTTCCAGCACTTCAATCTGTTTCCGCACTTGACCATCCTGCAGAACTGCACCCTGGCGCCAATGTGGGTGCGCAAAATGCCCAAGCGTCAGGCCGAGGAAATCGCCATGCATTACCTGGAACGCGTACGCATTCCGGAGCAGGCGCATAAATTCCCGGGGCAACTGTCCGGTGGCCAGCAACAGCGTGTAGCGATTGCCCGTGCGCTGTGCATGAAACCGAAAATCATGCTGTTCGACGAACCGACTTCGGCACTCGACCCCGAGATGGTGAAAGAGGTGCTGGACACCATGATCGGCTTGGCTGAAGACGGCATGACCATGCTTTGCGTCACCCACGAAATGGGCTTCGCCCGCACCGTGGCCAACCGTGTGATCTTCATGGACAAGGGCGAAATCGTCGAACAGGCTGCGCCGAACGACTTCTTCGATAACCCGCAGAATGATCGGACCAAGATGTTCCTGAGCCAGATTCTGCATTGATGTCGGCTGACAGGTAAAACAAACCCGGCCCTGTGCCGGGTTTTTTGTGTGTGCTGTTCAGGTCACAGTGAGCGTTTCATGTTCTTTGTGAACGATGTCCTTGAATCCCCTCAAGTCTGCGCCTTCGCCAAAACTTCGCGCATCGGTGAGCAAATGGGGATAGCGATCAAGCAAGCGCATCAGCACCATCAATGCTTTAGGTGGAAGCAGTTCGCCGCGCTCGTAACGAGAAAACGCGTTATGTCCGCCTCCGGACAAAAGCAGAACGGCTTCTTTTTGCGACAGGTGCAGTTTGCGGCGGATGCGCTTCATCTCGCTGCCGATCATTTGTCTGCCGGCGAGGACTAACTCGTCGCCGGCATCCGAATAGCGCTCCGAGCAGCCGGGGTCGAGTATGACTTCCCCGCATGCCTGGCACTCCCATCCAGACAAATCATCAATCCGGCGCTCCATTCCTTTCACGCTCATGGTTTCACCGCGACCTTCGAAGTGGCGCATTCCTTCAGCTGCCCCGCAGCTGAAGCATTGTTTGGTGTTCATGGGTTTTTCTCCTTGAAGGAGATCACCGGAGGTTCACCGCCTGAGCAATAAGTGACCTTGATGTAAATCTCCAAATCGTGCGAAGTGATGGGGTACACGTCTTGCCAAATACGATGATCGCTATAGGTTGTCATCGATTTGCACAACATCCTGCCGTGTAATTCGAAAACGACTTCCTGCATTTCCTCGAGGGTTAAACCCAGGTCCCGGCCGTTTTTCCGCGCGGTTGCGGTAAATGCATTTTTCCCAAGCCGCCTGACATCGCCCTTGAGCACCGTGAGGTTGTAGTGGGGTGTGTTCTTTTCCATAAGAAGCTGTGAACTCTATCCCTGAAATTACCCTTAAAGGGTAATTTTGACTAATCGATAATCCCGCTCCATTTCCTTCTCTCTGACCGTAGGCGGTTGCCGTCCTACAGGTAGCTGACTAACATGTCAGAAAATTCATCCTATGATTGGATGAAAGGGCGAATTCCATGTCAGACATTTCTCCATTGACCAAGCGATCTTTGGTCGACCAAGCGCTGGACCAGCTGCGCCTTCGTATCACGCAAGGTGTCTGGGTCGTCGGCCAACGTCTCCCCACCGAGCCGGAACTGGCTACCGAGCTGGGCATCAGCCGCAATACCGTGCGTGAAGCCATGCGCGTGTTGGCGTTTTCCGGCTTGATCGAAATCCGTCAGGGCGACGGCAGCTACCTGCGGGCCGTCATCGATCCGCTGGACACCATGAAAGCCTTGTCCCGCTGCTCCCATGAGCAGGCCCGTGAGACGCGGCACATCCTTGAAGTCGAAGCCATCGGCCTCGCGGCACTGCGCCGGACAGACGAAGACCTGGTGGCGTTGCGCGAAGCGCTCGGCGTCAGCGGCAGCCACTACCACGGCGATCTCGACAGCTACATCGCCTGCGATCTGGTGTTCCACCGCCGTCTGGTCGATGCCGCGCACAACCCGACACTGAGTGAGTTGTATCGCTATTTCTCGAGCGTCATCGGCGCGCAATTGCGCCAGACCTTGAACATCACCCCGCGACGCCAGGAAGTGTTCGACCTGCACATCGAACTGCTGGATGCCGTCGAGCAACGTGACCCGGAACGGGCCAAAGCCCTGTCGAGGCAGTTGATCAATGAACCTTGAAACCGAGAAATCCATGTCCAGCAGCGATAGCAATTTCACGCAACCCAAGCGCACGGCGGAGCTCGAAGAGTTGCTGATCGACGCTGAAGCGGATGATGAGCAAGTCCAGCAACGTCACCCGATCCTGCGCCGGCCATGGCTGTTGTTACTGGGCTTGATCCTGGTGGCGTTGAACCTGCGTCCGGCGCTGTCGAGCATGGCGCCGATGCTTGGCGAGGTCTCGAAGACCCTCGGATTGTCGGCGGCCCAGGCCGGTTTGTTGACGACATTGCCGGTGCTCTGCCTCGGCCTGTTCGCCCCTCTGGCACCGGTGCTGGCGCGCCGTTTTGGCGCCGAGCGTGTGGTGTTGGGGATTCTGCTGACGCTGGCGGGCGGGATCATTTTGCGCAGTTCATTTGGCGAGATTGGCTTGTTTGCCGGTAGCGTGCTGGCCGGTGCGAGCATCGGTGTGATCGGTGTGTTGTTGCCAGGCATCGTCAAACGCGACTTCCCGAAACAGGCCGGCACCATGACCGGTGTCTACACTATGGCGTTGTGCCTGGGCGCCGCAATGGCCGCCGGCGCCACGGTGCCGTTGAGTGAGCATTTCGACCAGAGCTGGGCCATGGGCCTGGGCTTCTGGGTGCTGCCGGCGCTGGTCGCGGCGATTTTCTGGCTGCCGCAAGTGGGTGGGCACAAACAGGGCGCACACAACGTCGCCTACCGTGTTCGCGGACTGCTGCGCGATCCGCTGGCCTGGCAAGTGACGTTGTACATGGGCCTGCAATCGTCCCTGGCGTACATCGTATTCGGCTGGTTGCCGTCGATCCTGATCGGTCGCGGGCTGACACCGGTCCAGGCCGGTCTGGTGCTGTCAGGATCAGTGATCGTCCAGTTGGCCAGTTCTCTCGCGGCGCCTTGGCTGGCGACACGCGGCAAGGATCAGCGACTGGCCATTGTGGTGGTGATGCTGATGACCCTCGGCGGTCTGTTCGGCTGTCTCTACGCACCGATCGAAGGTCTGTGGGGCTGGGCGATTCTGCTCGGTCTGGGGCAGGGCGCTACCTTCAGCCTGGCGTTAACCCTGATCGTACTGCGCTCGCGGGACTCGCATGTCGCGGCCAACCTGTCGAGCATGGCCCAAGGGTTCGGCTACACCCTGGCCTCGATGGGGCCGTTCGCGGTCGGCATCGTGCATGACTGGACCGGCGGCTGGACGGCGCTGGGCTGGATTTTCGGTGTCATTGGCCTCGGTGCAATCGTTGCCGGCCTCGGCGCCGGACGTTCGCTGTACGTTCAGGTCGTCAGCGAAAAGGTCTGAACTACAGGTAAACAATGTCCAGGGTCGCCGAGCCGTCGAGTTGCACTTCGGCACTCAGGTCCAGTTCGGAGGTGGGCGCGATGACCGTTTCGACCGTCACCCGGCTGGTCAGGTTGCGGATGGCTATCGGGCCGGCGCTGCTGCCTGCGCTGTCGGTAAAGCCGAGATAGCTTCGGGAACCCATCGGGATGGGCTGGCTGTTCGACGGGCTCCAGGCTTTGCCCCCCGTGGTCGAGTCGGTTCGATAGACCTGCGTCAGGTCGTCCACCACCGTGCTGGCAGGATCGAAGTTCAGCGAATACAAGCCGATTTTATTGTGGCTGTGGTCGTGGTTCAGGCCGTAGTAAATCTCGCTGTTGACGATGGCCGAGCCGTCGCGGTTGTCGCGCATCAGCAGAGCAAAACGCGTGAGCGCATTGCACTGAATGTTGAGGTCGAGTGTCTGGTCGCGCAGTCGAGTGCGCTTGTCGACGTTCAGGTCTTGCCGGGAGATTTTTCCGTAATCGACGAGGCCGCTGTTGGACAGCATCGGGGTGCAGGCAAGTGGGGTGATGAGGCCTGTGACCCTCAGGTCTGTCGATGAGGTGGCCAAGGTGAGCGGCGACATCAGGACGAAGATCGCCATCGTCAGCGCGTGTGGAGTCTTTTTCATGGGACAGGTTTCGCTGTGTGTGGTGAGCGGAATCAGTCCTTGCCCGAAGCAGGACCTCGGGCAAGATGCACGGCTTACAGGTATTTCATTTCAAATGTTGCTGAACCGTCGATAGTGACATCGTCGGTTAAGGTGAGGCTATCGGCGCGGGCAATGAAGGTGTAGATCGTCAGTTCCATAGTGAGCTCTTTCGCGGAGATTGGAGTGAGAGTGCCGACAGCGCTTATCGATGTGAGGTTATCCTTCAGGATCTGATAGATGCGCGTCCAACTCGCACCGTTATCAGTTGATCGGATCGAGTGCACAGGTTGTCCGTCCGCAAGCGCGCTTTGGATCGCTGGCGTGAAATA
The DNA here is from genome assembly GCF_054668435.1 of Pseudomonas sp. S2_B07. Lineage (NCBI taxonomy): Bacteria > Pseudomonadati > Pseudomonadota > Gammaproteobacteria > Pseudomonadales > Pseudomonadaceae > Pseudomonas > Pseudomonas sp. S2_B07. The sequence continues at coordinate 2,526,374 of NZ_CP162769.1, read as the reverse complement.
ACCGATTTTTTCGTTATTGCTGGTCAGGCCCAATCCGAAATACGGGTTGGACGATGATGTTCCGGCTCTGTTATCAATACCGTTAAGTGCAAATGGAGTTGATGCGTCACACGCGACCGTCAGCTGCATCGGATGACTGCCTACTCTCGTGTCACTTGTCAGGTTGAGGTCTTTTGCCTGCACTTGGCCGACGTCGACCATTCCTCCATCGGACAACGAAGGTGTGCACGCTCTCGGCGTGATGAGACCTGTGACAGTCAGGTCAATGCTCGAAGCCGCCACTGCATAAGGCGCAACGCCAATCAGTGCGGTGGCGGAGAGTGCTGCCAAGTACTTTTTGATCATTATTTGCTCACTTCTAGGGTTGTGTCCTGACTGCCCCGAGCCGCTCAAGTGCGCCCCGAATCCAGCAGGATCGGGTTGGGTGTTACAGGTAAATAATCTCGATCGTCCCCGCGCCATCGAGCTCGATGGCGCTGCTCAGGTCGAGGCTGTTGGTGGGGGCGATGACGGCATCGACAGTCACCGTGCTGCTGAGGTTCTGGATCAGCACCGGGCCAGCGCCGCTGCCGGTGTTGTCGGTGAACGCCAGGTAACGGCTTTTACCGATGGCGATCGGGTTGGCGCTGCCGGTGCTCCAGGCCGTACCGGCGATGCTGGAGTCGGTTCGATAGAGGCGGGCGAAGCCGTCGGCATGGGCGTCGGCCGGGTCTACGCGCAGTGAAAAACGGCCAATCCTGTTACCGCGGCTGTCTTTGCCCAGGCCGTAGTCGATCTCGCTGTCGAGCGTTGCCGAGCCTGAGCGGTTGTCATGCATGATCAAGGCGAAGGTCGTCGGCGCGTCGCAGCCGACCCTCAGCGTCAACGACTTGGGCGACAGGTGTATGTCCTTGTCGGCGTGCAGGTCTTTTTTCGACAGGGTGCCGAAGTCGACCACACCGCCGTTGGACAGCACCGGTTCGCAGGCCGCCGGAGCGAATCGGGCGCGCAAGGTCGCCTCACGGGTGAGTCCGGCGGCGTCGAATACCCCAAAGGCCTCCCAGGTCACCGCGTCACGCACCTGCATGCCTTGCTCCTGAACCCAGGCCGTCAGCTCAAGCTGCGCCGAGAAACTGCGCCCCTGCACCGGCACGCCGGCTTGCACCGGAACGACCCCGTGCTCCGGTCGCCAGATCAGGCTCGACGCCGTTTCTGCCGGCGGCTGTCCGCACCCGGCAATCAACCCGATATCGACCGATTGGCCATCGAGCACGGCATCGTGAATACGCATCTGATAGCTGCCGCGTTCAGCAAAGTGAAAGCGTCCGGCGGTCGCGGCCATCGCCCGGTAGAACAGGCTCATGTCGATGGGCTGCGCACAGCTCAAGGTCAGGCTGAGCTGGCGTTCACCAAGGTTGCGTTCGGATGCCGCATCAGGCCGTATCGACCGGTTCATCAGCCCGTAATCGAGCTCCGGCTGGCTCAGGTTGAACTGGCAGTCGTCCGTGGACGCCGAGGCCAGTGGCGTGAATCCGCTCAGTGCCAGGGGGGCGAGGGTCAATAGCAGGTAGCGAGACAGGGTCATGAAGTCATCCTCAGAGTGCTTGGCACTTGGCAGGGGCGGTTTCGTAGTACGCGTTGGCGTCGGCGTCGGTGGGCAGTTCGAAGCGCAGTTCGCAGCGCTCCAGCCCCGGCGCGCTGATCCACAGCGCACGGCGGTCGAGAGCGTTGGGCAAAAACACCAGGCCGCCGTCCTGCACCAAGGTCACGAATTCGCCATCCGCGGTGTTCACGGAGGCACCGCGCGGCAGGGGCGCGCCATTGGCGGTAGTGGCCTTGAGCAAGGCCCGACGGGTCATCGTGATGCCGAATTCAACGTTGTCGACGGCGCCGCGACCGGCCGAAATCACCGCCAGGCCGTTGTTAATGTCGGCGTTGCGGGGCAGGGTTTTGGTGTCGACTTCCACCGGGCTTTTGCCGTAAGCCCTTACTTGCGGGATCACCGCCTGACCTTGCCAGTCGGTCCACACCGGACCGCTGGGCGTCGACACTTTGATGGAACCCATGTCACCGACCGACAGCAATGCAAAGGTGTCGCTCACCGGGTACGGCGACAGCGTCACGCCACCACCGTGCAGCACGGCGCCACCGCGAGCGCTGGCCTGGTAGCTGGAGCGCTCGGCATCTGCGCGGGTGTAATTGAGATCGAGCTGGGTGTAGCGCGGCAGCAGCGAAACGCCGGCCGTGGATTGCACCTGTTTGTCGCGCGTGTCGTGTTCGACGCCTACCCGGTAACCCAGTTGATCGTTGACCCGTTCACTCAAGCCCACGCCGCTGCGGTATTCGCCGGCGGAACTGCGCACCCAGCTGCGTGCCCGGCGGTTTTCGCCCAGCGGAATGCTGAGGTTCAGGTAGACGCTGTCATCGTTGCCGTTCGAACCGCTGAGCTGCCATTCGGCGGTCGCCGAGACGGATACACCCGCGATGCTGGTGCCCCAGGACGCGAGCGCGCGGCTGCTGCTTTGACCGTCGAACGAACTGGACCGGCTGAAGCCGCTGCTGAAGGCGCCGAGCCATGGATGCGACCATGACAGGGCCGCGCTTTGCTGATCGCGGTAACGGGATTGGCTGTTGTCGGACGTGTTGGCGAACACCGCCTCTTCCAGTTCCCGGTAACCCAGGGTTCGGTAAGAACTGCCGGCATTGAGCGCCCATTGCTCGTTTAGCCGATGCGAGACGCTCAGGTCAGCTTGAAGCCCTTGACTGGCTTGTCTGCCGCTGGCCTGCGCACCAGCGAGCGTGGCTTGCACCTGGGTGACACGTGAGGGCGACAGGCCGACGCTGGCACCCGCCGCGCGATAGTCGGCGGCACCGGTCAGGCCGGCGCTGAGCGACACTTGCGGGGTGAACGCGCCGCTCCAGCCGCCGCTGATGACCCAGGGATCGCCACCCTGCGCGTCACCGACATTGCGCACCTGACCGGCGCCCAGCGAATAACCGGGTGCAGGCAAGCCGACCCCCAACATCGCGGCCGGCACGGTAAAATTGCGCTCGCTGCCATCGGTCTCCTTGATCGTGACTTCCACGTCGGAGCGCGTGTTGAGCCGCCGCACATTGGTGAGCGCGAACGGGCCGGCGGGTACCACCGTGGAATGGATCAGTGAACCGTTTTGCCGGACCTCGACCTGGGCCTGACTGTTGGCGATCCCTTCAATGACCGCGCTTTGCCCTTCGACCTGCAGTGCTTGTTCATTCAGCACTTGCACGCCGGTGATCTGCGCGCCGGCGAGCACCGGGTTGTAGAGGTTGATCTGACCCGCCTGCAGCACTGCTTCCTGGCTGGCGAAAGTACGCTGGGCGTAGGCCGCAATATGAGTCGTTGTGGACACATCGTCCTGCCAGGTCTGCACCTGACGGCTGCGCACGATCCAGTCACCGGCATTGAAGCCGAGTTCAGTGTTGGCCGAGGCGTAGCGGCTGGTGCTGTTGGCAGAACGGCCGTGCAAACCGGTGACGTCGTAGTTGATCAAACCGGCAACACCACCGGTTTGATAGCCTGAAAAATCCCGGGCACTGGGGCGTATCGCATCGGTGGGCACGACCAACGACAGGGCCAGGGCCGCGGGGTCGGGTTCGATGACGGTCTGCGAAGCGCTGCCCAGAAAATCGTGGCATGGGCCATCGTCCAGCAAACGATCGGGCACCTTCAGGTTCGCAGCATCGAGCAGTGCGCGATCGAAGCACAACGCACCTTCGCGATCGACCGTGATATCGACCCGGCCATGACGCTGGCCGTTGACGATGAGCGTGACCGGGTGGCGGCCGGCCGTGAACTGCGGCGCCTGCATCAGCAGCGTCGCCAGCGCCGGATCGATGCCGCGCTGCAATAACGTGTCTTTGTCGAACGACGCGGGCATCGACACTTCACCGTAGGCGTCGAGCATCATCAGTGCGTTGCTCAGCAGCAAGGCCAATGTGGTTCGCTGCCATGGATGAGGGCGAGCGCCGTCCCGAATAGCGGGCACGGCTTCGCCATCACGGTAATTCGATACTGTGTTCATCAGGATCACTTGGGTTATCGCGGCGTGCGTGCGGTTACAGACGCGCCTGTGGCAACGGCCAAGTGGCCGTCGCCCTGAAACATTGGCGCTCAACGTTCCTTGATGACGCCGTCAGGGGGGTCAGGACTGGATGGGCGCCTCGTAATGCGGTACTGCAAAGCCGTAGACCGTCGCCGGTTGAAAACGCACCTGTGTGGCGGCGCCCTCGGCGACCTTGATGCTGATGTGTTCACCGGGCAGCACGTAGGTTTTTGGCAGCATCGCGTTGCCCGCCGCCGGCAACAACTGCACTTCCTGGCCCAGACGCACCACATAAGGCGTGTCGTTGCGAACGGTCAGTTGACCGTCCTTCAGCGACCATTGAAGGTCGGTCCATGGCGTGCGATTGGGGGCCAGTCCTTTGGGGTGCAGGATCACCGGCAAGTTCTGGCGCACTGTCACGCCCACCCGTGCCTGCCCCGCCTCGGCGGCGGCTTTGCCTTGTGGGATACCTTCGAAGATCACGCGCTTCAAACGCTGAGTGAGCAGGGGTTTATCCGATTGCAGAATGAACCGCACCAATTGCGTTTTACCCGCTTCGATGCGCGCCAGTGGTGGTGTCACGAACACCAGCGACTCACTGTCTTCGGCAATGTCTTCGAGGGTGACGTGCATCAACGCCAGGTTGGCATCGGTGTTGGTCACGGACACGGACGCTTCGCCGTCGGCCTCGTTGATGATGACCACCGAAGTGTTCGGCACCATGCCGTCGGCCTGGGCGTTTGCAGTCAGCAGCAGGGCGAATGCGCCGATGCCCGAATGGAACAGATGACGGGTGACATTGGAAAACATCGTCATGACGTGTCTCGTTGATTGTTCGAAAAAATGGAGCCGGGAATACCGGTCGATCAGTAATTCAGTTGCAGGGTGACGTACCCGTCGATGGGGATTTCATCGGTCAGCGTCAGGTCATTTGCGCGCACGATGGTGGTGAATGCCGTGAGCCGTGCGCGCAAATTCTTGATGGCGATCGGTGTGCCGAGGTCGTTCAATGCCGCGAACGCGGTCCGGCCGGCGTGCCCCAGGTAGGAGGACACTCGCCAAGTGGCACCGTCGTTGAGGGAAATGATGGTTTTCACCGCAACCCCATCGGCCACCGTATCGAACAGGCCCAGTGCAACGCTGCCCAGGTTCTGGTCGTCGTTGATGACGCCCAGCCCGTGACTATTGGGGTGAATGGCGGACGTGCCTTCGCGGTTGTCGATCGTCGTCAGGGTAAACGGCGTGGCGGCATCGCAATTCACCTCCAGATACAGCGTGCCGTTTTCCAGGGCCGTGGGCTGGTCCGGTCTCAGGTCTTTCACCGTGACTTTGCCATGGTCGACGATGCCGCCGCCGGACAGGCTGGGTGTGCAGGCGCTGGGGGTGATCAGGCCGGTGACGCTCATTTCTGTGCTGCTGGAGGCGAGGGCCATGGGGGCACAGGCGAACAACAGTGGAGCCAATAGAGCGAAGGAGCATCTTTCCATGATGGGTCGTCCTTTGAGTGAGCGGGCAACGCTGTGTGCCAGGCGTTGCTCGTTGATGACGGAGGGTTACAGGTACTTGATCTGGAGGGTTGCGGAGCCGTCGAGTGTGACTTCGTCGGTCAGGTTCAGGCTGTTGGCGGGGGCGATGCCGGTACGCACATGGAGATCAAGGTTCAACTCCTTCATCGCGATGGGAGCAATGACGGCACCCGGAGCACCGACACTCCAGATGTTGTTGGCCCCCCAGAATGCCGCAGACCCTTCCTTAAGCCAGGTCTCGCCACCATCAGTGGAGAGAATGGCTTGAGCGTGGGTGCCGTCCGCCATCACATTGCGCGGAACAACGCGAAAGTGGCCCAGCTTTTCGTGGGTATTGATCAGCCCCAGGCCAAAGTAATTGCCCGCAGTGCTTGTGCCTGCACGGTTATCAATCGGGTTTATGGCAAACGGCGTAGCCGCATCGCAGTTCACTGTCATTTGCATGATTATTTCAGGCAAGTAAGTGTGTTTGTCGGGATTGAGGTCTTGTACGGAAAACTTGCCGTGATCGGCGATGCCGCCCCCGGCCAGTACTGGCGTGCATGCATTCGGAGTGATCAGACCTTTCACGGTCAGGTCCGTGCTGGAGGCAGCAAAGGCGGATGAGGAAACGGTCAGCAGCAAGGCAGCGGTCAGAAGGGATAAACGCGTGTTCATGTATGGCTCTTCCTTGATGAGCGATGATTGGGAGTTGCCCGATACGGACAGGGCGCAATCTATCGGTCGAGGTCGCCATGCGGAATGCAACTAATACGAAAACGGAGGGATCGGTGTACGAAAGGGTGTTGCGGACTAAAAATCGCCCTGCTGCGTAGCGTTGTCTGTAGTCCTTCTGTGTAGCCGATGTAGCTTATAAATGTAGGGCGGTTCTTTTTGTTTCGTGGGAGAAAAACCAGGCTCCCGATTACATTGGGTGAGGTGGTTTTACGCTCGGGAAAGGGCGTTGTGGTAGGACCCGGACGGCGCTATTTTTCGCGCATTCCCGTCACCTAACAGGATAAATCCGACAATGCGCGTAATCATTGCTGACGACCATCCGGTCGTTCGTATCGGCATGCGAATGCTCGTCGATCTGAACCGGACATGTGTGGTGGTAGGGGAGGCGGATGGTCCCGACAGTCTGTTGAGTCTGCTGTGCACGACGCCTTGTGATCTGTTGATCACCGACTTTTGCATGCCGGGCAACTTGCAGGCCGATGGGCTGAAAATGCTGAGCCGGGTGCGACGTGGCTACCCGACGATGCCTATCATTCTGGTCACGATGTTTGCCAGCGTCACCACGCTGAGGGCGGCATTCGCACTGGGCGTGGGGGCGATCATCGACAAAGGCGCGTCGGCAAAGGAACTGCCCCTGGCGATCAAATCGGTGGGTGAAGGGCTCCGTTATATCAGCCAGTCGTTGCGCACCGCGCTACTTCAGGCAGATGCCCAGGGGCAGTCGAGTTCCGCTGTGCTTTCCGCAAAAGAGCACGAAGTGGTCAGAATGCTCGCCAGTGGCATGACCGTCAGTGAGATCGCTGGTCACTTCAAACGCAGCGTTTCGACCATCAGCAAACAGAAAAGCATGGCGATGCAGCGGCTGGGCATTTCCACGGATGTGGACCTTTTTGCCTATGCCCGTGAGAGTGGCATGGTGCATTAGGTTCGCAATGCACTCGGGCAGTCCCGATATTCCCGCCACGAATGCCCATGGTCTTCCCCGTCTTTGCAGACTATCGTGCAGGCAATCCTTCAAACGTACGGAGTTTGCCCATGAGTGATGCCCACAACGCATTGATCACCCGGTTCTACCAGGCTTTTCAACGTCTGGATGCCGAGGCCATGAGCGCCTGTTACACCGACGATGTGGTGTTCAGTGATCCGGCGTTCGGCGAACTGCGCGGTCGCGACGCCGGCGACATGTGGCGCATGCTCACCACTCGGGCCAAGGACTTCTCCCTGACCTTCGACAACGTGCGGGCCGACGATCGCACGGGCGGTGCGCACTGGGTCGCGACGTACCTGTTCAGCCAGACCGGCAACGTTGTGGTCAACGATATTCAGGCGCGCTTCGTGTTTCGCGACGGCAAGATCTGCGAGCACCACGACAACTTCGACCTGTGGGCCTGGTCGCGGCAGGCGCTGGGTTTCAAAGGGCTGATACTGGGGTGGACGCCTCTGGTCAGAAACGCCGTTCGTGCTCAAGCCCTCAAGGGGCTGAAGGCATTCCAGGCCAGTCGCTGATAAGATCGCGGCTTGTTTCCTACAAGCCATGATCGTCACGTGAGCACCCTCAGCGAATCTTCCGACACTGCCGCCGAACCGGTGCTGCCCGTCAGCAAACCCTGGTTCGTCTATCTCGTTCGCGCCGCCAATGGTTCGCTTTACTGCGGCATCAGCGACGACCCCGTGCGGCGCTTCGCCACTCACCAGAGCGGCAAAGGTGCGCGGTTCTTCCTCTCCAGCCCGGCCGTGGCACTCGTTTACACAGAAGTCTGTCGCGATAAGAGCGAAGCGCTACGGCAGGAACGGCTGATCAAAAAACTCAGGAAAAGCGCCAAGGAATGTCTGGTCGCGAGCGCCGCTGCGGGCTTATCAACCTGACTGATAAGTTCCTATCAGGCAGATCTGTAGGCCGCTTGTCGATTGCGCGCTAAGCTGCGGATTCCTTATCCGTGCGGCGGAGCCGAGCATGTCCGAGTTGATTCTTCATCATTACCCGACGTCCCCTTTTGCCGAAAAAGCCCGCCTGCTGTTGGGCTTCAAGGGGTTGTCCTGGCGCTCGGTGAACATTTCGCCGGTGATGCCAAAACCCGATCTGACTGCGCTGACCGGTGGCTATCGCAGGACGCCGGTTTTGCAGATCGGCGCGGATATCTATTGCGACACGTCGTTGATTGCCCGTCGTCTGGAGCAGGAAAAAGCCTTGCCGGCGTTTTTCCCGGAAGGCCAGGAAATGATTGCCGCGACCTTTGCGGCCTGGGCGGACTCGGTGGTGTTCCAGCATGCGGTCAGCCTGGTCTTCCAGCCGGAATCGGTGGCGGTGCGTTTCGGCAAATTGTCGCCGGAGGCGATCAAGGCATTCCTCGCCGACCGCGCCGGGTTGTTCAGCGGTGGCAGCGCTTCCAGGTTGTCCGCCGAGCAGGCGAAACATCAATGGCCGACGATCATGGCGCGGCTGGAACAACAGTTGCAACGCGAGCAGGGTGACTTCCTGCTTGGCGAGCCGTCGATTGCCGACTTTGCTCTGGTCCATTCACTGTGGTTCCTCAAGGCGACGCCGGTCACTTCACCGCTGGTTGATGCCTATCCGGCTGTGTCGGCCTGGTTTGGGCGGGTGATGGGCTTCGGGCATGGTGCGTCCAGCGAGATGACGTCCGCGGAGGCACTGGAGGTGGCGCGCAATGCCACGCCAGCGGCTTTGCCGGATGAGCAGTTCGAAGAACCGAACGGGTTTGAACCTGGCGAGCAGGTGAAGATCGCGGCCATCGATTACGGCGTTGATCCGGTGGTGGGTGAATTACTGTTTGCGGGCAGTGAGGAATTGATTCTGCGCCGTGAAGACGAACGTGGCGGCGTGGTGCATGTGCATTTTCCGCGCTTTGGGTTCCGCATCGAGAAGCATTGACGTACAAACTGTGGGAGTGGGCTTGCTCGCGATGGCTGCGTGTCAGTTAACGATGATGTCGACTGATGCACCGCTACCGCGAGCAAGCTCCCACAGTTGTTATTTCAGGGCCGCGAGGATTGCGTCCGGGTCATACCCGCGAATCAGCGTCCCGTTCACATCGATGATCGGAATCCCGCCACCCCCCAACGCCTCATACGCCGTACGCGCCTGGGCATCCTTCTCGATATCGAATTCCTTGTACGGAATGCCTTTCTGATCGAGAAAACGCCGGGTCAGTTTGCAGTAACCGCACCAGTCGGTGGCATAGAGCACGACGTTGGCCTTGGCCTGTGCCTGCTCCGACACCACTTGCGAAGGGTTGAACACCCGCTCGATCTTGCCCCAGTTCTGGTAAACCACAACGACCAGCAGAATCAGCAGGAATTTCTTCAGGATGCCGTTCAGCATCAGTTGCGTCGCTTGAGCTGGTCGGTCAACTGAGTTGGCAAGCCCTTGATGATCAGTGTGCCGGCTTCTTCGTCGTACTCGATCTTCGAGCCCAACAGGTGCGCTTCAAAGCTGATGGACAGGCCTTCCGCGCGGCCAGTGAAGCGGCGGAATTGATTCAGGGTGCGTTTGTCTGCCGGAATCTCTGGCGACAGGCCGTAATCCTTGTTGCGGATGTGATCGTAGAACGCTTTCGGACGTTCTTCGTCGATCAGCTCGGAGAGTTCTTCCAGGCCCATCGGTTCGCCGAGCTTGGCCTGGCTGCTGGCGTAATCGACCAGGGTCTTGGTTTTCTCGCGGGCGGATTCTTCCGGCAAATCTTCGCTTTCCACGAAATCACTGAACGCCTTGAGCAGGGTGCGGGTTTCCCCCGGGCCGTCGACGCCTTCCTGGCAGCCGATGAAGTCGCGGAAATACTCCGAAACCTTTTTCCCGTTCTTGCCTTTGATGAACGAAATGTACTGCTTGGACTGTTTGTTGTTCTGCCATTCGGACACGTTGATCCGCGCGGCCAGGTGCAATTGGCCCAGGTCCAGGTGGCGGGATGGGGTCACGTCCAGCTGATCCGTCACAGCAACGCCTTCGCTGTGGTGTAGCAGCGCGATCGCCAGGTAATCGGTCATGCCCTGCTGGTAATGGGCGAACAGCACGTGGCCGCCTACTGAGAGGTTTGACTCTTCCATCAGCTTTTGCAGATGTTCCACTGCCACCCGGCTGAACGACGTGAAGTCCTTGCCGCCCTCGAAGTATTCCTTCAGCCAGCCGCTGAACGGGTGCGCGCCGGATTCGGCATGGAAGAAACCCCAGGCCTTGCCTTGTTTGGCGTTATAGCTCTCGTTAAGGTCGGCAAGCATGTTCTCGATGGCGCTCGACTCGGCAAGTTCAGAGTCGCGGGCGTGAAGAACTGCAGGTGTGCCGTCGGGTTTTTTGTCGATCAGGTGGACGATGCAATGACGGATCGGCATGGGCTTCTCGGCTGATTGAAGAGAGGAGGGCGTGCTCCCCGAAAAAGTGCCAAGTGTACCGCAACCACTGGTTTTGGCGCGGCATGAAGGGTAAATCCGGGGCGACCGGCGGCGCTTATGCGTTTTTTTCCCGTTTTAGAGCAATAAAGCTGACCAAATGGGTAGCTAGAGGCGGATATTTCCCCGTCTCTGTGCTAGTTTTGCCCCGTCTTGCGCGAAGTCACTGCGTTAAGCGTGCATTCAGCATTTGTCAGGTCGAACCAAACCCTGATTTCGGTATCTATAACCCCGATCCAGTGGTTATTGGCCGAGGGTGCCAGATCCAGAAGATCGGGCTCGATGGCTGACACTGCACTCTGCAATCCATATGAATTTGATAGGGAAGGAACACTACATGGCTCTTACTAAAGACCAACTGATCGCCGACATCGCTGAAGCTATCGACGCGCCAAAAACCACCGCGCGTAACGCTTTGGACCAACTGGGCCAAATCGTTGCTGATCAGCTGGAAAACGGCGGCGAAATCACTCTGCCAGGTATCGGCAAACTGAAAGTGACTGAGCGTCCTGCCCGTACTGGCCGTAACCCTTCGACTGGCGCTGCCATCGAAATCGCTGCCAAGAAAGTTATCAAGCTGGTTGTGGCCAAAGGCCTGACCGACGCTGTTAACAAGTAAGACTTGTTAAAAAAAACCGTGCTCCGGAGCAATCCGGACACGGTTTTTTTATGTCTGCGATTCAGCGATTGTCCTGCACCACCGCTGAACCAACGCAGGAGTGAGCCTGCTTAGCTCTTGCGAACCCAGCGTTCGCGCCAGACCTGCTGCTCGGATTTGGTCTGGAAGGTCCAGGCCACGAAGCGGCTCTGCTTCTGGCCCTGGGACATTTCCACCACCTGGCTTTCCAGCACACCGGCTTTTTTCAGTGCCGTCTGGATTGCAGGCAGGTTCGAGGCCTTCGAGACCAGCGTGCTGAACCACAGCACTTTATGCTGGAAACTCGCACTTTCGGCGATCAGTTGCGTCACAAACCGCGCTTCGCCGCCTTCACACCACAACTCAGCCGATTGACCACCGAAGTTCAGCACCGGCAATTTACGTTTCGGGTCGGCACGGCCCAGGGCACGCCATTTACGCTCGCTGCCCTTGGTCGCTTCGTCCATCGAGGCGTGGAACGGCGGGTTGCACATGGTCAGGTCAAAGCGTTCACCCGGCTCCAGCAAGCCCAGCAGGATGTGCTTGGGATTATTTTGCTGACGCAACTGGATGGCTTTGTTCAGACCGTTGGACTGCACGATGGCTTTGGCGGCAGCGACGGCCGTCGGGTCGATTTCCGAACCGAGGAAGTGCCAGCGGTAGTCGCTGTAGCCGATCAACGGATAGACACAGTTGGCGCCCATGCCGATGTCGAGCACTTTGACCGGCGCGCCGCGAGGGATTTCACCGTCATTGACGCTGGCCAGCAAGTCGGCGAGGAAGTGCACGTAGTCGGCACGCCCCGGAACCGGTGGGCAGAGGTAATCCGCCGGGATGTCCCAATGCGCGATGCCGTAAAACGACTTGAGCAACGCCCGGTTGAACACACGCACCGCGTCGGGGCTGGCGAAGTCGATGCTTTCCTTGCCGTACGGGTTGATGATCACGAACTTCGCCAGTTCCGGCGTGGTTTTGATCAGTGCCGGGAAGTCGTAGCGACCCTGATGGCGGTTGCGCGGGTGCAGGTTGGCTTTTTCACGCGGTTCCACGGCTTTGGTCGGGGTGGCGGTGTCAGGCTTTTTGCGCGCAGGTCTTGGTGTGCGGGGGGCGTTCATGGGCGTTGTCGATTCGGGTATGGCTAAAAGTGACGGGTATTGTCCCACATCCAGCCGTTGTGAACCCAATTGTGACAAACACCACATTCCCCCTGTAGGAGTGAGCCTGCTCGCGAAGGGGCAGGCACAAAAAAGGGAGGCCGTTACGGGCCTCCCTCTTTCATTGCGATGTGCCGTTACAGACTGGCAATCCGCGCATGCTGCTCGGCCAGCTTGCCCAAAGCCTGTTCGGCTTCGGCCAGTTTGGCGCGCTCTTTCTCGATGACTTCAGCCGGAGCCTTGTCGACGAAACCAGCGTTGGACAGCTTGCCACCGACGCGTTGGACTTCTCCCTGCAGACGCAGGATTTCCTTGTCCAGGCGCGCCAGTTCGGCGTCCTTGTCGATCAGGCCAGCCATCGGCACCAGCACTTCCATCTCGCCCACCAGTGCGGTGGCGGACAGCGGTGCTTCTTCGCCGGCAGCCAACACCGTGATCGATTCAAGACGAGCCAGCTTCTTCAGCAGTGCTTCGTTCTCGGTGAGACGGCGCTGGTCTTCAGCGCTGACGTTCTTCAGGTAGATCGGCAGCGGTTTGCCAGGACCAATGTTCATTTCGCCACGGATGTTACGCGTGCCGAGCATCAGTTCCTTGAGCCATTCGATGTCGTCTTCGGCGGCCGGATCGATGCGCTCTTCATTGGCCACTGGCCAAGGTTGCAGCATGATCGTCTTGCCCTGAATACCGGCCAGCGGCGCGATGCGCTGCCAGATTTCTTCGGTGATGAACGGCATGAACGGGTGCGCCAGACGCAACGCCACTTCCAGGACGCGAACCAGTGTACGGCGGGTGCCGCGCTGACGCTCGACCGGCGCGTTTTCGTCCCACAGCACAGGCTTGGACAGTTCCAGGTACCAGTCGCAATACTGGTTCCAGATGAACTCGTACAGGGCTTGCGCCGCCAGGTCGAAACGGAACTGGTCGAGTTGACGGGTCACTTCGGCTTCGGTGCGTTGCAGCTGCGAGATGATCCAGCGATCCGCCAGGGACAGTTCGTAGGCTTCGCCGTTCTGGCCGCAGTCTTCGCCCTTGTCCAGAACATAACGCGCGGCGTTCCAGATCTTGTTGCAGAAGTTGCGATAGCCTTCAACGCGGCCCATGTCGAACTTGATGTCACGACCGGTGGACGCCAGCGAGCAGAAGGTGAAGCGCAGGGCGTCGGTGCCGTAGCTGGCGATACCGTCGGCGAACTCGTCGCGGGTCTGCTTCTCGATCTTCTTCGCCAGTTTCGGCTGCATCAGGCCGGAGGTGCGTTTCTGTACCAGCTCTTCCAGTTCGATACCGTCGATGATGTCCAGCGGGTCCAGGACGTTGCCCTTGGACTTGGACATCTTCTGGCCTTGGCCATCACGCACCAGGCCGTGCACATAAACGGTCTTGAACGGAACCTGCGGCGTGCCGTCTTCGTTCTTCACCAAATGCATGGTGAGCATGATCATCCGGGCAACCCAGAAGAAAATGATGTCGAAACCGGTCACCAGCACATCGGTGGAGTGGAATTTTTTCAGGAATTCGGTCTGCTCAGGCCAGCCGAGCGTGGAAAAGGTCCACAGGCCCGAACTGAACCAGGTGTCGAGAACGTCGTTGTCCTGTTGCAGCGCAATGTCCGGACCGAGATTGTTCTTGGCGCGCACTTCGGCTTCGTCGCGACCGACGTAGACTTTGCCCGACTCGTCGTACCAGGCCGGAATCCGGTGGCCCCACCACAACTGACGGCTGATGCACCAATCCTGGATGTCGCGCATCCACGAGAAGTACATGTTTTCGTATTGCTTGGGCACGAACTGGATGCGGCCATCTTCAACGGCTGCAATCGCTGGCTCGGCCAACGGCTTGGTCGACACGTACCACTGGTCGGTCAGCCATGGCTCGATGATCGTGCCGGAGCGGTCGCCTTTCGGCACTTTCAGGGCGTGATCATTGACGCTGACCAGCAGACCGGCGGCGTCGAATGCAGCAACGATTTGCTTGCGGGCTTCAAAGCGGTCGAGGCCGGCGTATTCGGCCGGGATCTTGCCGTCGATGCTTTCGTTCAGCGTGCCGTCGAGGTTGAACACCTGGCAGGCCGGCAGTACGGCAGCGTTTTTGTCGAAGATGTTCAGCAGTGGCAGGTTGTGGCGTTTGCCGACTTCGTAGTCGTTGAAATCGTGGGCCGGGGTGATTTTCACGCAGCCGGTGCCGAATTCAGGGTCGCAGTAATCGTCGGCGATGATCGGGATGCGGCGGCCGACCAGCGGCAGCTCGACAAATTTTCCGATCAGAGCTTTGTAGCGTTCATCGTTCGGGTTAACCGCGACGGCGGCGTCGCCGAGCATGGTTTCCGGGCGAGTGGTCGCGACGATCAGGTAATCATTGCCTTCCGCGGTTTTGACGCCGTCGGCCAGCGGGTACTTGAGGTTCCACAGGAAACCTTTCTCGTCGTGGTTTTCCACTTCGAGGTCGGAAATCGCCGTGTGCAACTTGGTGTCCCAGTTGACCAGACGCTTGCCGCGGTAGATCAGGCCGTCTTCATGCAGGCGCACGAAGGCTTCTTTCACCGATTCCGAGAGGCCGTCATCCATGGTGAAGCGCTCGCGGCTCCAGTCGACGGACGAGCCGAGGCGACGGATCTGACGGCTGATGTTGCCGCCGGATTCATCCTTCCATTCCCAGATTTTCTCGAGAAATTTCTCGCGACCCAGGTCGTGGCGGCTCTGGCCTTTGGCTTCGAGTTGACGCTCCACCAGCATCTGCGTGGCGATACCGGCGTGGTCGGTGCCCGGCTGCCACAGGGTGTTGCGACCCTGCATGCGGCGGAAACGGATCAGGGCGTCCATGATCGCGTTGTTGAAGCCGTGACCCATGTGCAGGCTGCCGGTGACGTTCGGCGGCGGGATCATGATGGTGTAGGACTCGCCCGCGCCTTGCGGGGCGAAGTAATTCTCAGACTCCCAAGTGTTGTACCAGGAAGTTTCAATGGCGTGCGGCTGGTAGGTCTTATCCATGCGCGGCGGGACCCTATTGGCATTTATTCAGGAAAAGCCGGCAAGTATAGCGGGGCATGGGGCGCAGGGCGAGCAGGTGCGGACAGGGCGCAGTCAAATCCAGCGCTGATCTACTGTGGGAGCGAGCTTGCTCGCGATGGCGGTCGGTCGGTCAACATGGATGTTGAAGGTTATGGCCTCATCGCGAGCAAGCTCGCTCCCACAGGGATTGGGGGGATTCTGGTTATTCGTATTGGCTGAGAAGCCGTTCCATCCGCGCTTCAAGGCGACGTTTGATTTCGGTTTCAATATGCGGGGCGAAGTCGTCGATCACGTCTTGCATGATCAACATCGCAGCAGCGCGCAGTTCGCCGTCCAGGTGCAGCAGGGCGTCGGGGCCTTTGCTGGTGTTCGGCGCGGGTTGCGCGGCAGGGGTGGGCGGTGGTGTCGGTTCGACCGGCTGCGGCACATTGCCGACAGACTCGAACAACATGGGAATCTGTTCCTGATCACCGTCGATGACCGTGTCGGTCAGCAGCGGAGGTTGCAGGTTGTCATCGCCGAGCAATTGGCGGATCGACTCGAGGTCGTCCAGCAGGTGCGCGGACTTTTGCTGCGGTTTCGGAGTGTCCATCGGAATGCTCAGAGTCGCTGTAAACGGTGGTCTTGCAGAGGATAGCCCTGTTCGCGGTAGAAACGGAAACTCTCCCGCGCAGCCGCACGAATCGTCGGATCTTCCACCACTATTTCCGCCACGCGGGCAAATTTGTTGGCGAATACCGGCACTTTCAGGTCGAGATTGACCAGCAGGTCCTGGTGCTGACCGCAGTCTTCACCCAGTCCCAGCACAATCAAACCGTCCGGTTCACTGTCGGCGGGCCCATGAGGGACGAAGCTTTCGCCCTTGAACGCCCAAAGGCGCGCATCAAGGTCGTCGCGCTGGCTAGCATCGCTGCAATGCAGGTAAATGCGGTGGCCCATGCGCCAGGCTTTTTCGGTGAGCTTGCAGGCGAAATCCAGGCGTGCCGAAGGATCGGCGCTGGGCAGGATATAGAAGTCGACTTTGGTCATTGCGGTTCCTGAGCCAGGCGCGGCGTCACCCAAAGGCAACGCCACCCCGGTTCATCGGTTTCAGGCTTTGGCGCGGTCCAGCAGGTATTGGGTCAGCAATGGAACCGGACGGCCAGTGGCGCCCTTGTCCTTGCCGCCGCTGGTCCATGCGGTGCCGGCGATGTCCAGGTGCGCCCAGTTCAGGTTCTTGGTGAAGCGCGACAGGAAGCAGGCTGCGGTGATAGTCCCGGCTTTCGGCCCGCCAATGTTGGCGATGTCGGCGAACGGGCTGTCCAACTGCTCCTGGTACTCATCGAAGAGCGGCAATTGCCAGGCGCGGTCGTCAGCGGTCTGGCCGGCGCTCAGCAGTTGGCCGATCAGTTCGTCGTTGTTACCCAGCAGGCCCGAGGTGTGGGCGCCCAGGGCCACGACGCAGGCGCCGGTCAGGGTCGCGATGTCGATCACGGCTTGCGGCTTGAAGCGTTCGGAGTAGGTCAGGGCATCGCACAGCACCAGACGGCCTTCGGCGTCGGTGTTGAGGATTTCCACGGTCTGGCCGCTCATGGTGGTGACGATGTCGCCAGGGCGCGAAGCGTTGCCGCTCGGCATGTTCTCGGCGCACGCCAGGATGCACACCAGGTTGATCGGCAGTTTCAGCTCAAGCACAGCACGCAGGGTGCCGAACACGCTGGCAGCGCCGCCCATGTCGTACTTCATTTCATCCATGCCGGCGCCCGGCTTCAGGCTGATGCCGCCGGTGTCAAAGGTGATGCCTTTGCCGACCAGGGCATACGGCTTCTCGGATTTCTTGCCGCCGTTGTATTGCATGACGATCAGGCGCGGAGGCTGGGCGCTGCCCTGGCCCACGGCGTAGAACGAACCCATGCCCAGTTCCTTGATTTTCTTTTCATCAAGAACTTCTACTTTCAGGGTTTTGAATTCTTTGCCGAGGTTCTTGGCCTGCTCGCCGAGGAACGTCGGGTGGCAGATGTTCGGCGGCAGGTTACCCAGATTACGGGTGAAGGCCATGCCGTTGGCGATAGCGGTGGCGTGAGTCACGGCGCGCTCGACTTCAGCCTGCGCAGCCTTGATGGTCAGCAGGGTGACTTTCTTCAGGGCGCGAGGTTCCGCTTTCTGGCTCTTGAACTGGTCGAAGGTGTATTCGCCGTCCACCAGGGTTTCAGCCAGCAGGCGGGTCTTGCCGTAGCTGTCGCGGCCCTTGACCACGATTTCGTCCAGCGCCAGCACGGCGTCGGTGCCGCCCAGGCCTTTCAGGGTGTTGAGTACGCCGGCAATGATTTTGCGGAACGGGCGGTCGCCCAGCTCTTCGTCCTTGCCCACGCCAACCAGCAGAACGCGGTCAGCCTTGAGGTTCGGCAGGCTGTGCAGCAACAGGCTCTGGCCGACTTTGCCGGCGAGGTCGCCGCGCTTGAGCACAGCGCTGATCGCACCACCACTCAGTTCGTCCAGCTGTTTGGCCACGGCGCCGAGCTTGCGGCCTTCGCCGACGGCGACGACCAGCGTGGCGGTCTTCAACGTTTCTGGGCTAACGCTTTTTACAACCAGTTCCATGTCCGGGTCCCTGAATAATGGTCAACGTGCGTGGGCAAAACGGCGACGCACAGACGCTTGCTTATATAGATGGTAAGACGCAGGTCACGGCCCGCGACAAAGGCCGCAGTTTGAACCTCGCTCCCTGCGCCTGACAACCCTCGGTTGTACGATCTTCAACGCATTGAACGCCAGCTTGAGCATGCGCAGTGACAGGGGCACTCATTCACAGGATAATGCGCCATCTTTTTCGGCGGCTCTGCCCTGCAGGCTGTCTGATACGTTTGCTTGTTTGGCCGCCTTAGCCTGACAACCCTGGAGTGTCTGGTTTGATTGTCTTCCGTTATCTGTCCCGCGAAGTCCTGTTGACCTTGAGCGCAGTCAGCGCCGTGCTGCTGGTCATCATCATGAGCGGTCGCTTCATCAAATACCTCGCCCAGGCGGCCTCGGGCCTGCTGGATCCGGGCTCGCTGTTCCTGATCATGGGCTTTCGCCTGCCGGGTTTCCTGCAGCTGATTCTGCCGCTGGGCCTGTTTCTCGGGATCCTGCTGGCGTACGGTCGCCTGTACCTCGAAAGCGAAATGACCGTGCTGTCGGCCACCGGCATGAGCCAGCAGCGACTGTTTGTCATTACCCTGTTTCCGGCCACGCTGGTGGCGTTGATCGTGGCCTGGCTGAGCCTGAGCCTGGCGCCACAAGGTGCCAATCAGTTCCAGCTGCTGCTGAATAAACAGGATGCGCTGACCGAGTTCGATACCCTCGAGCCGGGTCGCTTCCAGGCGTTGCGTGACGGGACCCGGGTGACCTACACCGAACAGTTGACCGATGATCGCGTCAATCTGGCAGGTGTGTTCATTTCGCAGAAGAACACCAACTCTGACCAGAAGGATCGCGGGATTTCCGTGCTGGTGGCCGAGAAGGGCCGCCAGGAAATCCGCCCGGACGGCAACCGCTACCTGATTCTCGACAACGGTTATCGCTATGACGGTAATCCGGGGCAGGCCGACTATCGCGCGATCAAGTACGACGAGTACGGGGTATTGCTGCCAAAGCCGGACGTCAGTGACGAAGTGACCGACCGTGATGCGATGAGCACTCGTTCCTTGATGGGGACCGAGGACACGCGCTTGCGCGCCGAGTTGCAATGGCGTCTGTCCTTGCCGTTGCTGGTGTTCATCGTGACGCTAATGGCGGTGCCGTTGTCGCGGGTCAACCCGCGCCAGGGCCGTTTCCTCAAGCTGCTGCCGGCGATTCTTCTTTATATGGCTTACTTGACCATCCTGATTGCCGCCCGTGGCGCCCTCGATAAGGGCAAGATCCCGCCGGCCCTTGGGTTGTGGTGGGTTCACGGGGTGTTTCTGATCATTGGACTCGGGTTGCTTTACTGGGAGCCGTTGCGCCTGAAGATGGCGAGTCGCCGCAGCGCGCTGGAGGTGGCTCGTGGTTAAGCTCGATCGCTACATCGGTAGCAGCGTATTCATGGCCATCCTGGCGGTACTGGGGATCATTCTCGGCCTGGCGACACTGTTTGCCTTCATCGACGAGATGAGCGAAGTCAGCGATACCTATACGCTGATGGATGCTTCCAGTTACGTCTTGCTGACGGCGCCGCGCCGTCTTTACGACATGTTGCCAATGGCGGCACTGATCGGGTGCCTGATTGGCCTGGGCAGTCTGGCCAGCAACAGTGAGCTGACCATCATGCGCGCCGCGGGTGTGTCGATCGGTCGTATCGTCTGGGCGGTCATGAAGCCGATGCTGATCCTGATGGTCGTGGGCGTGCTGATCGGCGAATACGTGGCGCCGGCCACCGAAGTCACGGCACAAGCCAACCGCTCGCTGGCCCAGGGCAGTGGCGATGCGCAAAGCGCCAAGCATGGCTTGTGGCACCGCCAGGGTGATGAGTTCATCCACGTCAACTCGGTGCAGCCCAACGGCATTCTTTACGGTGTGACCCGCTATCGCTTCGATAAGGAGCGGCACATGCTGTCGTCAAGCTTCGCCAAGCGTGCCGAGTTCGACAAGGATCACTGGCAGCTCAGCGACGTCACGACCACGGTGTTCCATGACAAGAGCACCGAAGTGGTCACCACCCCCGTCGAGCGCTGGGATATTGCCCTGAGCCCGCAGTTGCTGGACACCGTGGTGATGGCGCCCGAGTCGCTGTCGATCAGCGGATTGTGGGGTTACATCCACTATCTGGCGGATCAGGGCCTGAGCAATGGCCGCTACTGGCTGGCGTTTTGGGTCAAGGTGTTGCAGCCACTGGTGACGGCGGCGCTGGTACTGATGGCGATTTCCTTCATCTTTGGTCCTTTGCGTTCTGTGACCCTCGGCCAGCGGGTGTTTACCGGCGTTCTGGTGGGCTTCACCTTCCGTATCGTCCAGGATTTGCTGGGGCCTTCGAGCCTGGTGTTCGGTTTCTCGCCGCTGTTTGCGGTGCTGATTCCGGCCGGTGTCTGTGCCCTGGCGGGCGTCTGGCTGTTGCGCCGGGCTGGTTGATCGGGGGTTTTTCCTGACCCCGTCGCCATCTGAATCGCCCCTGTCGCAAGACCGGGGCGTTTTTGTACGTGCCGTCTGACCTGCGAACGTGACGCTTGCGCCGTGGATCAGGTACAATTCCCGGCTATTTTTCGGCGGGCTATGCCTGCAGCCTTTTTGAGTGTTGATCCGTGAGTGATTTGAGTCATATCCGCAATTTCTCCATCATCGCCCACATTGACCATGGCAAGTCGACGCTGGCTGATCGATTCATCCAGATGTGCGGCGGCCTTGCCGAGCGCGAAATGGAAGCCCAGGTACTGGACTCCATGGACCTGGAGCGTGAACGCGGGATCACCATCAAGGCCCACAGCGTCACCCTTTATTACACCGCTCGCGATGGCATCAAGTACCAGCTGAACTTCATTGACACCCCCGGCCACGTTGACTTCACCTATGAAGTCAGCCGGTCGCTGGCGGCCTGTGAAGGTGCGTTGCTGGTGGTCGATGCCGGTCAGGGCGTTGAAGCGCAGTCGGTTGCCAACTGCTACACGGCGATCGAGCAGGGCCTGGAAGTCATGCCGGTCCTGAACAAGATCGACCTGCCACAGGCCGATCCGGACCGCGTCAAAGAAGAAATCGAAAAAATCATCGGCATCGATGCTACCGATGCGGTCGAGTGCTCGGCCAAGACCGGTCTGGGCGTCGACGAAGTGCTCGAGCGCCTGGTCGCGACCATTCCTGCGCCGACCGGCAACTACGAAGATCCGCTGCAAGCGTTGATCATCGACTCCTGGTTCGACAACTACCTGGGCGTTGTTTCCCTGGTGCGTGTGCGTCACGGTCGTGTGAAGAAGGGCGACAAGATCCTGGTCAAATCCACCGGCAAGATCCACCTGGTGGACAGCGTCGGTGTCTTCAACCCGAAACACACCCCGACGGTTGACCTGAAGGCCGGTGAAGTAGGCTTCATCATCGCCAGCATCAAGGACATTCACGGTGCGCCAGTAGGTGACACCCTGACCTTGAGCTCGACGCCAGACGTTGACGTGCTGCCAGGTTTCAAACGCATTCAGCCGCAGGTTTACGCCGGTTTGTTCCCGGTCAGCTCCGACGACTTCGAAGATTTTCGTGAAGCCCTGCAAAAGCTCACGCTCAACGACTCGTCCCTGCAGTACACCCCGGAAAGCTCTGACGCCCTGGGCTTCGGCTTCCGTTGCGGGTTCCTCGGCATGCTGCACATGGAAATCATCCAGGAGCGCCTGGAGCGCGAGTACAACCTGGACCTGATCACCACGGCGCCGACGGTAATTTTCGAGCTGTTGCTGAAAACCGGTGAAACGATTTACGTCGATAACCCGTCGAAGCTTCCGGACCTGTCCTCGATCGAAGACATGCGTGAGCCGATCGTGCGGGCCAATATTCTTGTGCCGCAAGAGCACCTGGGCAACGTCATTACCCTGTGCATCGAAAAACGTGGCGTGCAACACGACATGTTGTTCCTCGGTTCCCAGGTCCAGGTGACCTACGATTTGCCGATGAACGAGGTGGTCCTGGACTTCTTCGACCGTCTGAAATCGACCAGCCGTGGTTATGCGTCGCTCGATTACCATTTCGATCGTTATCAATCGGCTAGTCTGGTGAAACTGGATGTGCTGATCAACGGTGACAAGGTCGACGCTCTGGCGCTGATCGTGCACAAGGATAACGCGCACTACAAAGGTCGCCAGCTGACCGAGAAGATGAAAGAACTGATTCCGCGCCAGATGTTCGACGTTGCGATCCAGGCCGCCATTGGCGGGCAGATCATTGCGCGAACCTCCGTCAAGGCTCTCAGAAAGAACGTATTGGCCAAATGCTACGGCGGTGACGTTAGCCGTAAGAAGAAACTGCTTGAAAAGCAAAAGGCCGGTAAAAAACGCATGAAGCAAGTCGGCAACGTGGAAATTCCACAAGAAGCCTTCCTTGCAGTGCTCAGGTTGGATAGTTAGGTCCTATGTCACTAAATTTCCCGCTGTTGCTGGTCATCGCCGTGTTCGTCTGCGGCCTGTTGGCGTTGCTCGATCTGGTTTTCCTGGCGCCGCGTCGGCGTGCTGCCATTGCCTCCTATCAGGGCAGCGTCAGCCAGCCTGACGGGGTGGTGATCGAGAAACTGAACAAAGAGCCGCTGCTGGTCGAATACGGCAAGTCGTTCTTCCCGGTGTTGTTCATCGTGCTGGTCCTGCGTTCGTTCCTGGTGGAACCGTTCCAGATTCCGTCCGGCTCGATGAAACCGACCCTGGACGTGGGCGACTTCATTCTGGTGAACAAGTTTTCTTACGGGATCCGCCTGCCGGTGATCGACAAGAAAGTCATCGAAGTCGGTGATCCGCAGCGCGGCGATGTGATGGTGTTCCGTTACCCGAGCGATCCGAACGTCAACTACATCAAGCGTGTAGTGGGCCTGCCGGGCGACACGATTCGCTACACCGCCGACAAGCGTCTGTTCGTCAACGGCGAGTCGATAGCCGAGCAACTGGTCGGCTCCGAGCCGGGAACGCTGGGCAGCGCTGAGCTCTACAAGGAAAAACTCGGCGTTGCCGAGCACTTGATCCGCAAGGAAATGAGCCGCTATCGCGCCACGCCGGACCATTCGTGGACCGTGCCCGCCGGGCACTATTTCATGATGGGCGACAACCGCGACAACTCCAACGACAGTCGCTACTGGGATGATCCAAGCATTCCCAAGGATCTGCTGGGCATGGTTCCCGACAAGAATATCGTCGGCAAGGCCTTCGCAGTCTGGATGAGCTGGCCGGAACCCAAACTCAGTCACCTGCCGAATTTCTCGCGGGTTGGCCTGATCAAGTAATCACACACGGCGCTGTTGAACACAGCGCCGAATGCTTTTCTGGAGTCGGCACAATCGGCGCCAGCAGCATGAAGCCAATGATATTCAGGACGTTATTTTTGAACACAGCGTTAATTGTCCCAGGCCTGCGCCGTATCACGGCGATGGCGGTGGAATCCAACCACGAACTCAGCGTGGGTAAACCGTGAGCGTCTCCTTAAGTCGTCTCGAGCGTCAGCTCGGCTACACCTTCAAGGACCAGGAACTGATGGTTCTGGCCCTGACTCACCGCAGCTTTGCCGGGCGTAACAACGAACGCCTGGAGTTCCTCGGTGATGCCATTCTTAACTTCGTCGCTGGCGAGGCGCTGTTCGATCGCTTCCCGCTGGCCCGCGAAGGCCAGTTGTCGCGTTTGCGCGCACGCCTGGTGAAAGGTGAGACGCTGGCCGTACTGGCCCGCGGTTTCGATCTGGGCGACTACCTGCGCCTGGGCTCTGGCGAACTGAAAAGCGGCGGCTTCCGTCGCGAGTCGATTCTGGCCGATGCCCTGGAAGCGCTGATTGGTGCGATCTACCTCGACGCCGGCATGGACATGGCGCGCGAGCGTGTGTTGGCCTGGCTGGCCGGTGAGTTCGAAGGCCTGACGCTGGTCGACACCAACAAAGATCCAAAAACCCGCCTGCAGGAATTCCTGCAATCGCGTGGTTGTGAGCTGCCACGTTACGAAGTGGTGGATATCCAGGGTGAGCCGCATTGCCGGACGTTCTTCGTCGAATGTGAAATCACCCTACTGAATGAAAAAAGCCGAGGTCAGGGTGTGAGTCGTCGTATTGCCGAACAGGTAGCGGCCGCCGCAGCACTGATTGCCCTGGGTGTGGAGAATGGCAATGACTGATACAAACGCAACTCGCTGTGGCTATGTTGCCATCGTCGGCCGTCCCAACGTGGGCAAGTCCACGCTGCTGAACCACATCCTGGGTCAGAAACTGGCGATCACCTCGCGCAAGCCGCAAACCACCCGCCACAACATGCTGGGCATCAAGACCGAAGGCGCCGTGCAGGCGATCTACGTCGACACCCCGGGCATGCACAAGGGCGGCGAAAAGGCGTTGAACCGCTACATGAACAAGACCGCTTCGGCGGCGTTGAAAGACGTCGACGTGGTGATCTTCGTGGTTGACCGCACCAAGTGGACCGACGAAGACCAGATGGTTCTCGAGCGCGTCCAGTACGTGACCGGTCCGCTGATCGTGGCACTGAACAAGACGGATCGCATCGAAGACAAAGCCGAGCTGATGCCGCACCTGAGCTGGTTGCAGGAACAGCTGCCGAACGCGCAGATTATGCCGATCTCGGCCCAGCACGGGCACAACCTCGAAGCGCTGGAGCGTGTGATCGCCGGTTACCTGCCAGAAAACGATCACTTCTTCCCGGAAGACCAGATCACTGACCGCAGCAGCCGCTTCCTCGCCGCCGAACTGGTACGCGAGAAAATCATGCGCCAGATGGGCGCCGAGCTGCCGTACCAGATCACCGTGGAAATCGAAGAGTTCAAGCAGCAGGGCAAAACCCTGCACATTCATGCCTTGATCCTCGTTGAACGCGACGGCCAGAAGAAGATCATCATTGGCGACAAGGGCGAGCGCATCAAGCGCATCGGCACCGAGGCGCGCAAGGACATGGAGCTGCTGTTCGACTCCAAGATCATGCTCAACCTCTGGGTGAAAGTGAAAGGCGGCTGGTCTGATGACGAGCGCGCGTTGCGTTCGCTGGGTTACGGCGACCTGTAAACCTGTTCCAGATACACCGAAGCACCCTGTGGGAGCGAGCTTGCTCGCGATAGCGGTCTGCCAGTCAACATCAATGTTGAATGCCAGGCCCTCATCGCGAGCAAGCTCGCTCCCACATTGGTTTTGGGTAGTTTATAAATCTGTGCTCACTCATTGAGAACGCTGACTTCCATGTCCCAAACCCCACCCATCGGCCAACCCGCCTACGTCCTCCATTCCCGCGCCTACCGCGAAAACAGTGCGCTGGTGGATTTCCTCACGCCGCAAGGTCGGCTGCGGGCGGTGTTGCGCAGTGCGCGGGGCAAGGCGGGGACGTTGGCGCGGCCGTTCGTGCCGCTGGAAGTCGAGTTTCGCGGGCGTGGCGAGCTGAAGAACGTCGGGCGCATGGAAAGTGCCGGCGTCTCCACCTGGCTCAGCGGTGAGGCGTTGTTCAGCGGCCTCTACCTCAACGAACTGTTGATCCGTCTATTGCCTTCCGAAGACCCCCATCCCGGGGTATTCGATCATTACGCCGCGACTCTGCTCGCGCTGGCCGAAGGTCGACCCTTGGAGCCGTTGTTGCGCTCGTTCGAATGGCGCCTGCTGGACGACCTCGGCTACGGCTTTGCGCTGACCATGGACATCCACGGCGAACCCATCGCGCCGGACGGTCTCTACCGTTTGCAGGTGGATGCGGGGCTGGAGCAGGTCTATCTGCTGCAACCCGGTTTGTTCAATGGCACCGAACTGTTGGCCATGGCCGATGCTGACTGGTCCGCGCCCGGTGCACTGTCCGCTGCCAAGCGGCTGATGCGCCAGGCATTGGCCGTGCATTTGGGCGGTCGTCCTTTAGTCAGCCGCGAGCTGTTTCGCAAGCCGTAGTCTCCCCGTATGCTGTGCGCCGAATCTTTAAATTCAGGAGCGCTTCCGTGACCACCAGCAATCGCATTCTTCTTGGCGTGAACATTGACCACGTTGCCACCCTGCGTCAGGCCCGGGGCACTCGCTATCCGGATCCGGTCAAGGCGGCACTGGACGCGGAAGAGGCGGGCGCTGACGGCATCACCGTGCATTTGCGCGAAGACCGCCGGCACATTCAGGAACGCGACGTTCTGCTGCTCAAGGACGTGCTGCAAACCCGCATGAACTTCGAAATGGGCGTCACCGAAGAAATGATGCTGTTCGCCGAGCACATTCGCCCGGCGCACATTTGCCTGGTCCCGGAAACCCGTCAGGAACTGACCACTGAAGGTGGTCTGGATGTAGCGGGGCAGGAAGCACGGATCAAAGCCGCCGTGGATCGCTTGTCGAAGATCGGTTGCGAAGTGTCGCTGTTTATCGACGCGGATGAACGCCAGATTGAGGCCTCCCGTCGTGTGGGTGCGCCGGCGATCGAACTGCACACCGGGCGTTACGCCGATGCCGAAACACCGACTGACGTGGCCGAAGAGCTCAAGCGCGTAGCCGATGGTGTAGCGTTTGGCCTGGCTCAGGGGTTGATCGTCAACGCCGGGCACGGTTTGCACTACCACAACGTAGAAGCCGTGGCGGCGATCAAAGGCATCAACGAGCTGAACATTGGCCACGCGCTGGTGGCGCATGCGTTGTTTGTTGGCTTCAAGTCGGCGGTGTCGGAAATGAAAGCGCTGATCCTGGCCGCCGCAAAAGCCTAAAGCCCAGACACAAAACCCTGTGGGAGCGAGCTTGCTCGCTCCCACATTGGTTTGGGGGGCTGTTAGAGCGGCGCAGGTTCCTGAGCCGGTTTCGACTTGTCGATCCCCGGCACATGCAGATTGCCTTCGGCCACCTGGTCACCTTCAAGCTGTGGCTGCGTGACCCACGTCAGGATGTCGTAGTAACGACGGATGTTCGCCACGAAATGCACCGGCTCGCCGCCTCGGGCGTAGCCATAGCGTGTCTTGCTGTACCACTTTTTCTCGGAAAGGCGCGGCAGGATTTTCTTCACGTCCAGCCATTTGTCCGGGTTCAGCCCTTCCTTCGCCGCCAGTTTGCGCGCGTCATCCAGGTGGCCGCTGCCAACGTTGTAAGCCGCCAGGGCAAACCAGGTGCGATCCGGCTCCTGAATCGACTCGTCCAGTTGATCCTTCATATAGGCCAGGTACTTGGCGCCGCCCATGATGCTCTGCTTGGGGTCGAGGCGGTTGGACACGCCCATCGCCTGTGCGGTGTTCTGGGTCAGCATCATCAGGCCGCGCACGCCGGTCTTGGACGTCACCGCCGGTTGCCACAACGACTCCTGATAACCGATCGCGGCCAGCAGGCGCCAGTCGACTTGTTCCTTCTTGGCATACGCCTTGAAGTGCTGTTCGTATTTGGGCAGCCGCTGCTGCAAATGTTGGGCGAACGTGGTGGCGCCCATGTAGCCGAGGACGTCGACATGCCCGTAATAGCGATCCTTGAGGCGCTGCAGGGTGCCATTTTTCTGCACCTTGTCGAGGTAGGCGTTGATTTCGTTGAGCAGGCTGTTGTCTTCGCCGGCGGCCACGGCCCAGCTCTGGTTGCTGGCGTCGCCGAGGTCAAAGGCGACCCGTATGTTGGTGAAGTACACCTGGTTCATCGCGACTTCGTTGGAATCGACCAGCGTCAGGTCGATCTGGCCTTCATCGACCATGCGCAGCAGGTCGACGACTTCAACCGCGTCGGATTCTTCGTATTCAATGCCGGGGTATTTCTTTTTCAGCTCTGCCAGCTGTTCGGCGTGGGTGCTGCCCTTGAGCACCATGATCTTCTTGCCGACCAGGTCGCCCGCATCGGTCGGCCGTGACTGGCCGTTGCGGTAGATGATCTGTGGGGTGACTTCCAGGTAGGAGTGGGAAAACCGCACCTGCTTTTTGCGTTCCTCACTGCTGACCAGGCCGGCAGCAGCCAGCACCGGGCCGTTAGGCTTGCCCACCTGATTGAACAGGTCGTCGAGGTTGTCGGCGGTCTCGATCTTGAGTTCCACCCCCAGATCGTCGGCGAAGCGCTTCACCAGCTCGTATTCGAAGCCGGTTTCACCGTTACGATCCTGAAAGTAGGTGGCGGGGCTGTTTCGGGTAACCACCCGCAGCACGCCATCCTCCTTTACGCGCTCCAGCGTGTTGGGTTTATCAACACAGCCACTGAGCATCAGGAAGAGTCCGGTTGCGATCAGCCATTTGGCGTACCGCGGACGCAAAGCCGTTGGGGAAAACATCTGCGCAGTATACGCAAAGGACCACGGCCGCCATATCTCGACAGAGGAGGGCTTGTCTGCTAGGCAATTGAAAACCGCTCCGGAGCCCGCAGGAATGGGCCCGAACCGCATTTTGTGACAGAAAAAATAACCCTTTTTGAGCGCCATTCTCAGGCCTGGATCCCCGGTCCGACACTTGGGTGCAGCCGCCTGTACCGTTTCGGGTGATGTCGCGGGCGGTTTAGGCTAGAATGCACGGCCTCAAAGCACACCCCTCCCGAGGCTGTCCCGAAGATGTTGATCCTGCGCGGCGCTCCTGCCCTTTCTGCCTTTCGCCACAGCAAACTCCTTGAGCAACTGAGCCAGAAGGTCCCGGCTGTCAGCGGCCTGTATGCTGAATTCGCTCACTTCGCCGAAGTGACCGGCGTCCTGACCGGCGACGAACAGCAGGTGCTAGCGCGCCTTCTGAAGTACGGCCCAAGTGTTCCGGTACAAGAGCCGACCGGCCGTCTGTTCCTGGTGTTGCCGCGTTTCGGCACCATCTCGCCGTGGTCCAGTAAAGCCAGCGACATCGCTCGCAACTGCGGCCTGAGCAAGATCCAGCGCCTGGAACGCGGCATCGCGTTCTATGTAGCCGGTCAGTTCAGTGACGCCGACGCGCAACTGATTGCGGACGGTCTGCACGACCGCATGACGCAAATCGTTCTGGCCAACCTCGAACAGGCCGCCGGCCTGTTCAGCCACGCCGAACCGAAGCCGCTGACTGCGATCGACGTGCTGGGTGGCGGTCGCGCCGCGCTGGAAAAAGCCAACACCGAGCTGGGCCTGGCCTTGGCCGAAGACGAAATCGACTACCTGGTCAATGCCTTCGTCGGCTTGAAGCGCAACCCGCATGACATCGAACTGATGATGTTCGCCCAGGCGAACTCTGAGCACTGCCGTCACAAGATCTTCAACGCCAGTTGGGACATCGACGGTCAGAGCCAGGAAAAAAGCCTGTTCGGCATGATCAAGAACACCTACGTGATGCACAGCGAAGGCGTTCTGTCGGCTTATAAGGACAACGCCTCGGTGATCGTCGGCAACGTCGCCGGCCGTTTCTTCCCGGACCCTGAAACCCGCCAGTACGGCGCGGTGCAGGAACCGGTGCACATCCTGATGAAAGTCGAAACCCACAACCACCCGACTGCGATTGCCCCGTTCCCGGGCGCATCCACCGGCAGTGGCGGTGAGATTCGTGACGAAGGCGCGACCGGTCGTGGCGCCAAGCCGAAGGCTGGCCTGACCGGCTTCACCGTGTCCAACCTGCAAATCCCGGGCTTCGAACAGCCGTGGGAAGTGCCATACGGCAAGCCTGAGCGCATCGTCACCGCGCTGGACATCATGATCGAAGGCCCACTGGGTGGCGCCGCGTTCAACAACGAATTCGGTCGTCCGGCCCTGACCGGTTATTTCCGTACCTTCGAACAGTCGATCACCACCCCGCGTGGCGACGAAGTTCGTGGTTACCACAAGCCGATCATGCTGGCCGGCGGCATGGGTAACATCCGTGCCGAACACGTACAGAAAGGCGAGATCACTGTTGGCTCCAAGCTGATCGTGCTCGGCGGCCCGGCGATGTTGATCGGTCTGGGCGGCGGCGCGGCTTCCTCCATGGCCACCGGCACCAGCTCGGCTGACCTGGACTTCGCTTCCGTACAGCGTGAAAACCCTGAGATGGAACGTCGCTGCCAGGAAGTCATCGACCGTTGCTGGCAGTTGGGTGACAAAAACCCGATCAGCTTCATCCACGACGTGGGTGCGGGCGGTCTGTCCAACGCCTTCCCGGAACTGGTCAACGACGGCAACCGTGGTGGCCGTTTCGAACTGCGCAACATTCCAAACGACGAGCCGGGCATGGCCCCGCACGAAATCTGGAGTAACGAATCCCAGGAACGCTACGTGTTGGCGGTCGGCCCGGCCGACTTCGAACGCTTCCAGGCGATCTGTGAACGTGAGCGTTGCCCGTTCGCCGTGGTTGGCGAAGCCACTGCCGAGCCGCAACTGACCGTCACCGACAGCCACTTCGGCAACAGTCCGGTGGACATGCCACTCGAAGTGCTGCTGGGCAAAGCCCCGCGCATGCACCGTTCGGCCGTTCGTGAAAACGAACTGGGCGACGACTTCGATCCGTCGACGCTCGAGATTGCAGACTGCGTAGAGCGCGTTCTGCATCACCCTGCCGTGGCGAGCAAAAGCTTCCTGATTACTATCGGCGACCGCACCATCACCGGCCTCGTGGCCCGTGACCAAATGGTCGGCCCGTGGCAGGTTCCGGTGGCCGACGTTGCCGTCACCGCCACCAGCTTCGACGTCTACACCGGTGAAGCCATGGCCATGGGCGAGCGTACTCCGCTGGCACTGCTGGACGCTCCGGCGTCGGGCCGCATGGCCATCGGCGAAACCCTGACCAACATTGCCGCTTCGCGCATCAACAAGATCTCCGACATCAAACTGTCGGCGAACTGGATGTCCGCTGCCGGTCACCCGGGTGAAGACGCGCGTCTGTACGACACCGTGAAAGCGGTCGGTATGGAACTGTGCCCTGAGCTGGGTATCACCATCCCGGTGGGCAAGGACTCCATGTCCATGGCCACGCGCTGGAGCGACGAAGGCGTCGACAAGACGGTCACTTCGCCAATGTCTCTGATCGTGACCGGTTTCGCGCCAGTGGCTGACATCCGTCAGACCCTGACCCCGGAACTGCGCATGAACAAGGGCACCACCGACCTGATCCTGATCGATCTGGGCCGTGGCCAGAACCGCATGGGCGCCTCGATCCTGGCCCAGGTGCACGGCAAGCTCGGCTCGCAAGCGCCGGACGTCGATGATTCCGAAGACCTCAAGGCCTTCTTCGCGGTGATCCAGGGCCTGAATGCCGACGGTCACCTGCTGGCGTACCACGACCGTTCCGACGGTGGTCTGCTGACCAGTGTGGTGGAAATGGCCTTCGCCGGTCACTGCGGTCTGAGCCTGAACCTCGATGGCCTGGCAGAAACTTCCGCCGACATCGCCGCGATCCTGTTCAACGAAGAACTGGGTGCTGTGATCCAGGTTCGTCAGGACGCGACCCCGGACATCCTTGCGCAGTTCAGCGCGGCCGGCCTGGGCGACTGCGTGTCGGTGATCGGTCAGCCGATGAACAACGGCCAGATCAACATCACCTTCAACGGCGAAACCGTGTTCGAAGGTCAGCGTCGTCTGCTGCAACGTCAGTGGGCCGAAACCAGCTACCAGATCCAGCGTCTGCGTGACAACGCCGACTGCGCCGAGCAAGAGTTCGACGTGCTGCTGGAAGAAGACAACCCGGGCCTGAGCGTCAAGCTCAGCTACGACGTCAACCAGGACGTCGCCGCGCCTTACATCAAGAAAGGCATTCGCCCACAGGTTGCCGTACTGCGTGAGCAGGGCGTCAACGGTCAGGTGGAAATGGCGGCCGCGTTCGACCGCGCCGGTTTCAACGCGATCGACGTGCACATGAGCGACATTCTGGCCGGCCGTGTCGACCTGAACGACTTCAAAGGTATGGTCGCTTGCGGCGGTTTCTCCTACGGTGACGTCCTCGGTGCCGGCGAAGGCTGGGCCAAGTCCGCACTGTTCAACAGCCGTGCTCGCGATGCGTTCCAGGGTTTCTTCGAACGTACCGACAGCTTCACCCTCGGCGTGTGCAACGGTTGCCAGATGATGTCCAACCTGCACGAGCTGATCCCGGGCAGCGAATTCTGGCCGCACTTCGTACGCAACCGCTCCGAGCAGTTCGAAGCGCGCGTGGCGATGGTTCAGGTCCAGGAGTCGAACTCGATCTTCCTGCAGGGTATGGCCGGTTCGCGCATGCCAATCGCTATCGCTCACGGTGAAGGCCATGCCGAGTTCGCCAGCGAAGAAGCGTTGCTGGAAGCGGATCTGTCGGGTTGCGTGGCGATGCGTTTCGTCGACAACCACGGCAAGGTCACCGAAAAATATCCGGCCAACCCGAACGGCTCGCCGCGCGGGATCACCGGTTTGACCAGCCGCGACGGTCGCGTAACGATCATGATGCCGCACCCGGAACGCGTGTTCCGCGCTGTGCAGAACTCGTGGCGTTCAGAAGACTGGAACGAGGACGCACCTTGGATGCGTATGTTCCGTAACGCTCGCGTGTGGGTGAACTAAGCGTCGTGTACAAGCTGAGCTTTTTTGTTCCGGCCAGTCATGTGGAGCAGGTCAAGAGTGCCGTATTCGCCGCCGGTGGCGGACGGATCGGCGCTTATGATCATTGCGCGTGGCAGGTGCTCGGCCTAGGCCAGTTTCGCCCGTTGGATGGCAGTCAGCCGTTCATTGGCGAAGCGGGGCAGGTCGAGCAGGTTGAGGAATGGAAGGTTGAGCTTGTGGTCAGCGATGAGTTGATTCGCGCGGTGGTGGTGGCTTTGAAAGAGAGCCATCCCTATGAGACGCCGGCTTATGAGGTGTGGCGGTTGGAGGATTTCTGATCTTCCTGGCTGCTGAAATGAGAAACCCGCTGAATTTGCGTTCAGCGGGTTTTTTGTTGGCTGCGATGGCGGCCTGATAGCCGACCGATCCCTACCAGATGCACCCAATCCAACTGTGGAGCTGGCTTGCCAGCGATGGCGGCCTGTCAGCCGACCAATCTCCACCAGATACACCCAATCCAACTGTGGGAGCCTGGCTTGCCAGCGATGGCGGCCTGATAGCCGACCTATCTCTACCAGATGTGCCCAATCAAAAATGTGGGAGCGAGCCTGCTCGCGAAGACTGACTATCAGGTACCAACGATCTAAACCTTGGCACTCACCTCACTACGATTCACCAACACCTCCAGCGCATCACTCAAACTCGATGCCTTGTCGCCGATCAGCAGATGCCAAACGCCGCCCTCAAGTTGGCTAACCCCCTGACACCCCAGCGCCTTCAAATCACATTCCGACAACGCCTTGCCATCGGCCAGTTGCAACCGAATCCGGGTCATGGCAATGCAGTCCATCTGCAGCACATTCTCGCCTCCGCCCAAGGCATTCAGCCATTGCTGCGCCTCTGAAGTCGCCACAGCAGCAGGCTTCGGAGCATCGATTACCGCAGCCGGTGAAGACACAATCGCTCGCCCCAACGCCGGCATCGCCAAGCGAATTTCATCCGCAATGCTGTCCGCCATTGGCCCAACCACCACCTGCAAACTTCCGCCTTTCCCCGGACGCACCACCGCCATCGCCCCCAGCGCTTTCAACTCGGCATCGTTGGCTTTGTTGCGATCCACCATGTCCAGTCGCAACCGTGTCGTGCACGCACCCACCGTGATCAAATTCTGCGCGCCACCCAGCGCCTTGATGTAAGCCCCGGCCCGTTCGTTCTCGGCGACCACCACCTTGTCGCCCGTCGGCACTTCTTCACGCCCCGGCGTTTTGAGATTGAAACGGCGAATACAAAAATCAAACACCACGTAGTAGATCACCGCATAAGCCAGCCCTACAGGAACCACCAACCAACCATTGGTGGATTTCCCCCAGCCGAGAATCATGTCGATGAACCCACCGGAGAAGGTGAACCCGAGGTGAATGTTCAGCGCGTTGGTGATTGCCATCGACAACCCCGTCAACAGCGCATGCAGTAAATACAGAAATGGCGCGAGGAACATGAAGGCAAATTCGATCGGCTCGGTCACGCCGGTCAGAAACGAGGTGAGGGCCATCGACAGGAAAATCCCGCCCATGACCTTGCGCCGCTCCGGCAGGGCGTTGCGGTACATCGCCAGGCAGGCGGCGGGCAGGCCGAAGATCATCATCGGGAACATGCCGGTCATGAACTGGCCGCCCTTCGGGTCGCCGGCGAAGTAGCGTGACAGGTCGCCGGTGACCATGGCGCCCGTGGTCGGGTCGGTGAAGTTGCCGAAGACGAACCACGCCATGTTGTTGAGGATGTGGTGCAGGCCGGTGACGATCAGCAGGCGGTTGAACACGCCGAAGACGAAAGCACCGAAGCTGCCGCTCTCCATCATCAAGGCGCCGAAGCTGTTGATGCCTTGCTGGATCGGTGGCCAG
Source organism: Pseudomonas sp. S2_B07 (assembly GCF_054668435.1). NCBI lineage: Bacteria > Pseudomonadati > Pseudomonadota > Gammaproteobacteria > Pseudomonadales > Pseudomonadaceae > Pseudomonas > Pseudomonas sp. S2_B07. Next base: position 2,491,988 of record NZ_CP162769.1, on the reverse strand, counting down.
ATCAACCCGAAGATCACGCCCAGGCCGACGGCGGCAAACCCGGTGACGATGGGCACAAAGCGCCGGCCGCCGAAGAACGCCAGATACTCCGGCAGCTTGATGTCCTTGAAGCGGTTGTACAGAGCACCGGCCATCAAGCCGCTGACGATCCCGGCGAGCATGCCCATGTTGATGTTCGCATCCAGCACCTTGAGGGTGGAGATCATCACTAGGTAACCAATCACCCCGGCCAGGCCTGCGGTGCCGTTGTTGTCCTTGGCGAAACCGACCGCGATGCCGATGGCGAAGATCATCGCCAGGTTGGCGAAGATCACTTGGCCGGCGTCGTGGATGATCGCGATGTTCAGCAAATCGGTATCGCCCAAGCGAAGTAATAACCCGGCAATCGGCAGGATCGCGATCGGTAGCATCAATGCGCGCCCGAGGCGCTGCAGGCCTTCGATGAAGTGTTGGTACATGGCGGTTCTCCCTGTGCTCTTTTTATTTGAGAGTTGTAGTTGTTGTTCAGCTCAGAGGCCATTGCTGGTGGCAGGCGTGACGCACGGCCGCAGCGCTGCTCAGTTTGAGCAGGTCGTGGCTGATGCGTCGGCATTCGGCGGCGTCGAGGTGGCGCACGCGGTCTTTGATTTCGCCGATTTGCACCGGGCTCACCGACAACTCGCTGACCCCCAAGCCAATCAACACCGGCGTCGCCAGCGGGTCGGACGCGAGTGCACCGCAGACACCAACCCAACGGTTATGCACCGCCGCGCCCGCGCAGGTCTGTGCGATCAAGCGCAGCAGCGCCGGGTGCATGGCGTCGACGCGTGAAGCGAGGCCCGCGTGGTCGCGGTCCATGGCCAGGGTGTATTGCGATAAGTCGTTGGTGCCGATGGACAGGAAATCTGCATGTTCGGCCAAGTGCTCGGCCATTAATGCGGCGGCCGGGACTTCGATCATCACCCCAAGCTCCGGGCCTTCACTCACGCCGAGCTCAGAACACAACGCCTCAAGGCGCTTGCGAATGTGCAGCAGCTCGTCGACCTCGGTGACCATCGGCAGTAGGATCCGGCAGCGCGATATCGGGCGAACATGCAGCAGTGCGCGCAGCTGCTGATCGAGCAATTCCGGGCGCACTTGAGCCAGGCGAATGCCGCGCAGGCCAAGCACCGGATTGGCCTCGACCGGCAGGGGCAGGTAATCGAGTTGCTTGTCGCCGCCGACGTCGATGGTGCGGATGATCACCGATTTGTCGCCCATCGCATCGAGCACGGCCTGATAGGCGAGGCGCTGTTCCTGTTCATCCGGCGCGGTGTTGCGATCCACGAACAGAAACTCGGTGCGCAGCAGGCCGACGCCATCGGCGCCATTGGCCAGCGCGTCGGCCGCTTCTGTGCTGGACGCGACGTTGGCGGCCACCTCAATGTGCAGTCCATCGAGCGTCAGTGCACGGGTGTACGCCTGAGACTGTTGAAGAGCGCGGCGCTGCTGATGATCGAGTTGCGCCTGACGCACGTCGGCCAGGCGTTCGGCTGTCGGTGCCAGTTCGAGACGAGCACCGTCAGCGTCCAGCACCACCGATTGACCTTGCTCAAGATTCAGCAGCGTCGAGCCCAGTGCAACCATGCAAGGCAAGCCTTTGCCACGCGCAAGAATCGCCACGTGGGAGGTCGCGCCGCCCTCGGCCATGCACAACCCGGCGACGCCTTGCTGGCTGAGTTGCAACAAGTCGGATGGGGTCAGTTCGTGCGCCGCGACAATGGCGCCCGCCGGCACGTCGTACTGCCAGGCTTCGCCGAGCAAGGCGCGCAACACGCGTTGTTTGAGGTCGCGCAAATCATTGGCTCGCTCGGCCAGCAACGGGCTGCCGAGTTGTTGCAGGACTTCGCACTGGGCGTCGATTGACTGGCTCCAGGCGTGGGTCGCGGCGGCGCCTTGGACGATGGAGGCATTCGCCGCGTCCAGCAGTGCCGGATCTTCAAGCAGCGCCAGGTGTGCCGCAAAAATCGCTTCTTCGTCGGTGTTCTTGTGCTTTTTGGCCTGGGCCAGGGTGTGCTCGATTTCGCTGCGCACGAGGATCAGCGCGGTATCGAGCGCATCTTGTTGCTGCTCGGAATCATGACCGCCGGCGTCAACCGGCAGGCTGATGGCGTGCAATCGAAACAGTGGCCCACCCACCAGACCTGGCGCGGCACAAACACCGTGCAGCACACCGGCTTCGGCCGGACGATTGCGTTGGGCAATCGGCGTTGGCGCGGCAGCGTGGCTGTCTTCGGCCAAGGCGGTGGACAGCGCGGTCAACAAAGATTGCAGCGCCGCTTCGGCGTCCACGCCCCGGCAACTGACTTGCACTTCATCCTGCTCGCCGACCGCCAGCGCCATCAGCCCGATCAGGCTGTCACAGGTCGCCGATTTACCACCGAAATGCAGCTGCGATTTGCTCTTGAAACCTTGCGCGGTCTGGCGAATCAGCGCCGCAGGACGCGCATGTAATCCTCCGCGAAAGGCGACCTGAACATGCCCGTTAACTTCGATGCCTGAGGCGTCGGTTTCGACCTGGGCTCCGCAAGCCTGCCGGCGAATGATGTGCAGCAAAGGCTCGCCGACCTTGACCGATTTCAGAGTGATCGGCCGTGCTTGAAAATCCCCGCTGTTGGTCAGGATCATCAGGCTGACCAGGCTTTTGCACTGCTGCGCAACCTTGTCCAGGTCATAGCGTAACAGCGGCTGGCCATTGCTGACCCGCGCGCCTTCCTTGACCAGCATCGAGAAGCCTTCGCCCTGCAACTCGACGGTGTCGAGGCCCAGGTGCAGCAGCAGTTCGGCGCCGTTGTCGGCGCGCAAGGTGATCGCATGACCGGTTCGGGCCACGTGCACAACGAGGCCAGCGCAAGGGGCATGAAGGGTGTCGTTCAGTGGATCGATGGCGATCCCGTCGCCCATGGCGCCGCTGGCGAACACCGGGTCCGGGACCTTGGCGAGCGTGAGCACCGGGCCGCTGAGCGGGGCGCTGAGGGTCAGCTCTTTATTGTTGTTCTGCATGGCTCGGTCTCATTAAAAAACAACAGTTCGGATCATCTCGCCCTGTAGCCGCTGTCGAGTGCAACGAGGCTGCGATCAGTTCAAAGCAGGATCAAAAGACCGCAGCCTCGTTGCGCTCGACAGCGGCTACGGGGTTATTCGTTGCCGTTCGATCAATGGGTACGCGTGACTTTGCTCAAATGACGCGGTTGGTCCGGGTCCATGCCACGAGCGACGGCCAAACCGGCAGCCATCACGTAGAAACTCTGGATCGCCAGGATCGGATCAAGGGCCGGGTGTTCGGCGCGGGTCAGGGTGAGGTCGCGTTCGGCGATGTCATCAGGCGCGGCCAGCAATACACAGGCGCCGCGTTGGCGCATGTCGGCGGCGAGGCTCAGCAAACCGGCCTGTTCGGCACCGCGTGGGGCGAAGATCAGCAATGGATAGTGTTCATCGATCAAGGCCATCGGGCCGTGGCGGACTTCGGCGCTGCTGAACGCCTCCGCCTGAATCGCCGAGGTCTCCTTGAATTTCAGCGCCGCCTCCTGGGCGATGGCGAACCCGGCGCCGCGACCGATCACCATCAAGCGTTGGCAATTGCGCAGGGCGTCGATGGCCATGCTCCAATCCTGTTGCGCGGCGTCACGCAGACCTTCCGGCAGGGCGTTGCCGGCTTCGAGCATTTCTACATCTTCTTTCCAGTGCGCGATCAGACGAGCGCTGGCGCTGAGCGTGGCGATAAAACTCTTGGTCGCGGCGACGCTGCTTTCGGTGCCGGCCAACAGCGGCAGGCTGAATTCACAGGCTGCTTCCAGTGGCGAACCTTCGGCATTGACCATGGAAATGCTCAGGGCACCACGCTTGCGCAGCAGGCGCAGGCTGTTCACCAGATCAGGACTCTGCCCGGACTGCGAGAAGGCAAACGCCACCTGGCCGCTGACCTTCAGCGGCGCTTGCTGCATGGTCACCACTGACATCGGCAACGACGCCACCGGAATGCCCAGCAGTTGCATGGTCAGGTAGGCGAAGTAACTGGCGGCATGGTCGGAGCTGCCACGGGCGACGGTCATTGCCACTTGCGGCGGCTGACGGCGCAGGCGTCCGGCGATCTCGATCATCTGCGGGTCGAGCTGTTGCAATTGGGCCTGCACGGCCTCGAACGAGGACAGCGCCTCTTCAAGCATTTTGAAGTCAATGTCTTCTCCTTCGACCATGACGGCGGTCAGTGTGAGTGAGCGATCCAGCCGCACGCAGTCGGCCCAGCTGCCCGGTGTGAGGCGGCCGCGTTCTTCAAGGCCGAGGTAATCGGCGGGGAATTGCGAAAGGCGTTGCGAGGCCTCGGCAATCGGCAGACCGATCTTCACCAGATTGCGCAACGCTTGATCCATGGTCAGGGTGCTGCCGGCGAGGGTGCCGTCGGGCAAGCGTACGCCGCCCAGGCATTTGGTCACGGTGTGGCTGCCGAGTTTGTATTCACCGTCGGGCATGCCGGCGGCGGCGGTGGAGTCGGTCACGCAATACAGGCACGGGATCGAGCGCAGGGCCACGCGGATCGCGCCGGGGTGCACATGCAGCAGGTCCGGAATCAGCTCGGCGTATTTGGCGTGGGCCAGTGCTGCGCCGACGATGCCCGGCTCGCGGTGATGCAACGGGCTCATGGCGTTGTAGAGGTGAGTGAAACTGCTCGCACCCGCCGCCAGCGCTGCGACGCCTTCCTCGTAGCTGCCGAGGGTATGGCCGATTTGCATGCGCACGCCCCGAGCGCTGAGGGCGCGGATCAAGGCGTCATGGCCGGCGATTTCCGGGGCGATGGTGATCACGCGGATCGGCGCCAGCGCCAGATATTCTTCGACTTCGGCCATCAGCGCGGTGTGGGCGAAATTCGGTTGGGCGCCGAGTTTGCCAGGGTTGATGTACGGGCCTTCGAGGTGCACGCCGAGTACCCGGGCGCTGCCTTTCGGGCGCGTCTCGCAGAACTCGCCGACCGCTTTGAGCACGCTGAAAATCTCTGCGCTGGGCGCAGTCATGGTGGTCGCCAGTAGCGACGTGGTGCCGAAACGCACGTGGGTTTTGGTGATGGTTTCGAAGGCCGAGGCGCCTTCCATGATGTCTTTGCCACCGCCGCCGTGCACATGCAGGTCGATGAAACCCGGCAGCAGATAAGGCAGGTCGTTATCTGCCGGATCGCACGGTTGGCCTTCGATCGACACGACCTTGCCGTGTTGGTGAATCAGCCGGCCGCGAACCCAGCCGTGGGCGGTGAGGATGTTGTCTTCGGACATTTCGGTTCTCGGTCTTGGTGACGCAGTTCTTTATCGACGAAGCTCTGCGACAAAGTCGTAGTAATCGTTGCGGCAATAGGTGTCGGTGACTTCGATGGGGGTGTTGTCTTCCAGGTAACCGACCCGCGTCATCAACAACATGGCGGTGCCAGGGGCGATGCCGACCAGGGCGGCGAATTCGTCCGAGGCGTTGATCGCCTGGATGTGTTGCAGCGCGCGCACGACCGGTTTGCCGATGCCGTCGAGGTATTCGTAGAGGGAGTCGCCCACGGCCTGCGGTTTGGGAATGATCGAGGCGGGCAGGGTGCTCATCTCGATCGCCATCACGGTGTCGTCGGCTTTGCGCAGGCGTTTGAGACGCGCGACCTTGTCGTTGGGCGACAGACCGAGGCGGATCAGTTCTTCGTGGGTCGGCGGGGTGATTTCACGTTCCAGCCATTGCGACCCCGGAACGAAGCCCTTGAGCCGGAGCATTTCGCTGAATCCCGAAAGACGCGACAGCGGTTGTTCCAGGCGTGGGGTAATGAACGTGCCGGAACCCTGATGGCGGCGGATCAGGCCTTGCTCGAACAACACTTCCAGCGCCTTGCGTGCGGTGACGCGGGAGATGCCGAGCCTTTCGCTGAGGCTTCGCTCCGACGGCATGGCCTGTTCGGCTTTCCACTGGCCGGCATGGATGGCCGCTTCCAGATTGCGCGCCAGTTGCAGGTACAACGGCGTGGGTTGGGTGTCGTCGGGGCGCAGGGCCTGGAGATCGTTCATGGCAGGAGTCCGGGGCGGATATTGGAATGTTGTCGCCCGTGAATGGGCTGAAAATTAATACCACTTAAATACCATGTCAATGCCAGTACTTGGCTGTGGGCGTGGAAAAACCTGCCCTGATAGGCGGACTTATAGGCGGGTGGATTGAAGTGGTATTAACGAGGGGGCTTTTGAACGCAAAGATCGCAGTCTGTGGTGACGCTTGCGCGGGGAATTGGTATCACCCCGGCAGGCGTTGTCTCAGGCTGCGATCTTTTGAGATTATTTTTTGCTGGCGACCGAAGGTAGCCGTTTGTGGCGAGGGGGGCGGAGTTTACGGGCGGATTTCGATCATCGTGCCGTCCGGTACCAGGTTCCAGACTTCGCGCATGTCCATGTTGCGCATGGCGATGCAGCCGTCGGTCCAGTCCAGGGTGTGGAACAGGTCTTCAGGGGTATCTTCCGTGTCCGGGGTGCCGTGGATCATGATCATGCCACCGGGATCGACACCTTCACGCCGCGAACGGGCGGAGTCGCTGATGTTCGGGTAGGAGATGTGCATCGCCAGATTGAAGCGGTCGCTGACTTTGCGCCAGTCCACCCAATAGAGGCCTTCTGGCGTGCGTTTATCGCCCTCCATCAGCTTCGGCCCCTTGGGATGTTTGCCCAGGGAAATGCGATAGGTCTTGAGCGGCTTGCCGCCATTGATCAATTGCAATTGGTGGGCGGACTTGAGAATCAGGACTTTTTCGATGGCTTTGCCGTCCAGGGTTTCCGCTACGGAAGCCTGCGACATTGCGACGAACGACAAACAGAACACGGCAAGCAACCAGCGCATTGAAACGATATCCCTAGAGGTGTCGGCTATTTTAGTTATAGATGTTTTAAGTGATGGCAGGCTGAGCAAGTGGCGGGATCGACTCGGACCGCACAGGGTAATCCTCGGTCCGCCGGTCAGCGAAGAAGCATTCTAAGGTACGACCCACGGTGCGGAAAGCCAGGTCGGACCAAGGGATGTCGGCTTCTTCGAAAAGCTGCACTTCCAGGCTCTCGGGGCCGGCTGAAAAGTCCAGGTCCGCAAGCTCGGCACGAAAGAACACATGCACCTGACTGATGTGCGGCACGTCGATCAGCGTATAGATGCTCAGGTTGCGTACCCGGGCGCAGGCTTCTTCGGCCGTCTCACGAATGGCCGCCTGCTCGATGGTTTCGCCGTTTTCCATGAAACCGGCCGGCAGGGTCCAGTAACCGCGCCGTGGCTCGATGGCGCGTCGACACAGCAACACCTTCGAACCCCAGGTCGCGACACAGCCGGCGACGATATTGGGGTTCTGGTAATGAATCGTATCGCAGCTGTCACAGACAAACCGCAGGCGTGAATCGCCTTCGGGAATGCGCTGGGTCACCGGGTTGCCGCACTGACTGCAAAATTTCATGCTTGGGTTCCTGAATGCTGCGCCTATCTTGGCGTGCGGCGGTGTCTGTCGGCAAGTTGTCGTTTAGCGACATGCCGTGTTTATGGGGTTGGGCGGTCGGTTCGATTGGTGCATGATGCAGGGTAAGGCACAGATCGAGAACACTCATGCTGGACGAGCTACTTCATCGGGTAAGCAACCACACGCCGACAACGCTGGAAACCGATAAACGTTTCCCCGAAGCCGCGGTTCTGGTGCCCATCACTCGCAGTGATGAACCGGAACTGTTGTTGACCCTGCGCGCCAGCGGGCTCTCGACCCATGGCGGCGAAGTCGCCTTCCCCGGCGGACGCCGAGACCCCGAAGACCCCGACCTGATTTTCACCGCGCTCCGTGAAGCCGAAGAAGAAATCGGCCTGCCGCCGGGCCTGGTCGAAGTCATCGGCCCGCTCAGCCCGCTGATCTCCCTGCACGGCATCAAGGTCACGCCCTATGTCGGCGTGATTCCGGACTTCGTCGAGTACCGGGCCAACGATGCCGAGATCGCCGCGGTGTTCAGCGTGCCGCTCGAATTCTTCCGTAAAGATCCACGCGAACACACCCACCGCATCGATTACCAGGGCCGTAGCTGGTACGTGCCGAGTTATCGTTATGGCGAATACAAGATCTGGGGCCTGACGGCGATTATGATCGTCGAGTTGATCAACCTGCTCTATGACGCCAAAATCAGCCTGCATCAACCGCCCAAGAGTTTTATCAACACCTGAAGCCATCGTTCGTATGGCGTGAACCGAGCCTGCCTGGCCTTGAGGACAACAAGATGAAATATCGCCTGGGCGACGCCCGCGTCGAAACCCATCCGCAGAGCTGGGTCGCACCCAATGCCGTGCTGGTGGGCAAGGTCAAACTGGAGGAGGGCGCCAACGTCTGGTTCAACGCCGTGCTGCGCGGCGACAACGAACTGATCCTGATCGGCAAGAACAGTAACGTCCAGGACGGCACCGTGATGCACACTGACATGGGCTACCCGCTGACCATCGGCACCGGCGTGACCATCGGCCACAACGCCATGCTGCATGGCTGCACCGTGGGCGATTACAGCTTGATCGGTATTAATGCGGTCATTTTGAACGGTGCGAAGATTGGCAAGAACTGCATCATCGGCGCCAATTCGCTGATCGGCGAAGGCAAGGAAATCCCGGACGGTTCGCTGGTCATGGGGTCGCCGGGCAAAGTGGTGCGGGAATTGACCGAGCCGCAGAAAAAGATGCTCGAGGCCAGCGCCGCCCACTATGTGCATAACTCGCAGCGCTACGCCCGCGATCTGGCCGAGCAGGAAGAATGAGCGCCACAGAACGGCCGGTGCTATCGCCCTGCGTGAATATTTGCGCGTTGGACGACGATGACATTTGCACCGGGTGTCAGCGCACGGTGGAAGAGATCACCCGCTGGAGCCGAATGACCAACGACGAGCGCCGCGCGGTGTTGGGGTTGTGTCATGAGCGGGCCAAATCCAGCGGCCTGCTCTGGATGATCGGCAAAACCCCAGACCTGTAGCAGCCTTCGGCCGCTGCTACAGGGTTTGCGTCGGGTTTGGTTGTTGGGCAGGGCTGAAGTAATCTGTGCGCCAAATTGACAGGTATCCCCACGCCCCATGCTCTTCCTGATCGCCTACATCTGCAGCGTCGTGCTGATCAACTACGCCTTTTCCACTGCCCCGCACCTCGACATTATCTGGTCGGCCTGGGGTGGGCTGGTGTTCGTGCTGCGCGACATGGTGCAAACCCGCTTCGGCCACGGCGCCATCGCCGCGATGCTGGCCGCGCTGGTGCTGTCCTACGTCACTTCCGATCCGTCCATCGCATTGGCCAGCGCCACGGCATTCGCGGTGTCCGAGTGCATCGACTGGCTGGTGTTCAGCATCACCAAGCGCCCGCTGCACGATCGCCTGTGGATAAGTTCGGCGCTGAGCATTCCTCTCGATACCTTCATCTTCTTCGGCATGATCGACGCCTTCACCCCGGGCGTGATCCTCACCGCCATGGGCTCGAAGTTCGCCGGCGTGACCGCCGTGTGGCTGATCATGGCCTGGCGCTTGCGCAAACAGGCCGTCGTCAGCTGAAGCCAAAGCCTTCGGTTCATGTAAAATGCCGCGCTTTCTCCCCATGGGAAGCGCGCCAGGCGCCGCATCCCTCGATGATCCGCTTCTTGAGGACCTGAGATGACCCGTATCGGAACTCCATTGTCGCCAACCGCGACCCGCGTATTGCTGTGTGGCTGTGGTGAGTTGGGCAAGGAAGTGGTGATCGAGCTGCAACGCCTGGGCGTTGAAGTGATTGCCGTGGATCGCTACGCCAACGCGCCGGCCATGCAAGTCGCCCATCGCAGCCACGTGATCAACATGCTCGACGGTGCTGCCCTGCGTGCCGTGATCGAAGCCGAGAAGCCGCACTTCATCGTGCCGGAAATCGAAGCCATCGCCACCGCCACCCTGGTTGAACTGGAAGCCGAAGGCTTCAACGTGATCCCGACCGCGCGCGCCGCGCAACTGACCATGAACCGCGAAGGCATCCGCCGCCTGGCCGCCGAAGAGCTGGACCTGCCGACCTCGCCGTACCACTTTGCAGACACCTTCGAGGACTACAGCAAAGCCGTTGAAGACCTCGGCTTCCCGTGCGTAGTCAAGCCAGTGATGAGCTCGTCGGGCAAGGGTCAGAGCCTGTTGCGCAGCGCCGATGACGTCAAAACCGCGTGGGACTACGCGCAAGAAGGCGGTCGTGCCGGCAAAGGTCGCGTGATCGTCGAAGGCTTCATCGACTTCGACTACGAAATTACCCTGCTGACCGTACGCCATGTCGGCGGCACCACGTTCTGCGCGCCGGTCGGTCACCGTCAGGAGAAGGGCGACTATCAGGAATCCTGGCAGCCGCAAGCCATGAGCCCGGTTGCCTTGGCTGAGTCCGAGCGCGTTGCCAAAGCCGTGACCGAAGCCTTGGGTGGTCGTGGGCTGTTTGGCGTTGAATTGTTCATCAAAGGGGATCAGGTGTGGTTCAGCGAAGTCTCGCCGCGTCCGCATGACACCGGCCTGGTGACCCTGATTTCCCAGGACCTGTCGCAATTCGCGCTGCACGCGCGGGCAATTCTGGGCCTGCCGATCCCGTTGATCCGTCAGTTCGGGCCTTCGGCTTCGGCGGTGATTCTGGTGGAGGGGCAATCGACCCAGACCGCTTTCGCTAACCTGGGTGCGGCATTGAGCGAGCCGGACACGGCGTTGCGTTTGTTCGGCAAGCCTGAAGTGAATGGTCAGCGCCGGATGGGTGTGGCGTTGGCGCGGGATGAGTCGATTGAATTGGCTCGGGCTAAAGCGACCCGTGCTGCTCAGGCTGTTGTTGTAGAGCTGTAACCGAGGCGCGACTATCGCGAGCAAGCTCGGCGCCTACAGGGAACGCGGTTCCTGTAGGCGCCGGGCTTGCCCGCGATGGCGATCTATCAGGCCACCCGATTCAAATCGTTGTGACGCGTCTCCTTCAGGCACAGCACCGCAATCAAGCTCAGCACCGCCGCCCCCGACACATACCCTCCGACATAACTCAAACCCCCCATCGCTACCAGTTTCTGCGCAAAGAATGGCGCCGCCGAGGCCCCGACGATCCCGCCCAGGTTGTAGGCAGCCGACGCACCGGTATAGCGAACGTGAGTTGGAAACAGCTCCGGCAGCAACGCACCCATCGGCGCAAACGTCACGCCCATCAGAAACAGTTCGATGCACAGGAACAGCGCTACACCCCAGGTCGAGCCGTGAGTCAGCAGCGGTTCCATCAAGAACCCGGACAGAATCGCCAACACGCCACCGATGATCAGTACCGGTTTGCGTCCATAACGGTCGCTGGCCCATGCCGACAGCGGCGTTGCGGCGGCCATGAACAGCACGGCGAAGCACAGCAGGGCGAGGAAGGTTTCACGGGTATAGCCGAGGGTCGACACACCATAACTCAGCGAAAATACCGTCGAGATGTAGAACAGCGCGTAGCACACCACCATCGACCCGGCGCCCAGCAGCATCGGTGCCCAGTATTGGCTGAACAGCTCGACCAGCGGGATTTTCACCCGTTCCTGACGGGCCATGGCATTGGCGAATACCGGGGTTTCGTGGAGCTTGAGGCGCACGTACAACCCGACCATCACCAGGACGGCACTGAGCAGGAACGGAATCCGCCAGCCCCACGAGCGGAATTGTTCGTCATTGAGGGTCATGGCCAGGGTCAGGAACAGCCCGTTTGCCGCCAGAAAACCAATCGAAGGGCCAAGCTGCGGAAACATACCAAACCAGGCGCGTTTGCCCTTGGGCGCATTCTCGGTCGCCAGCAACGCCGCACCGCCCCATTCACCGCCCAGTCCCAGGCCTTGGCCAAAGCGCAGCACGCACAGCAGGATCGGTGCCCAGGCGCCAATGCTGTCGTAACCCGGCAACACGCCGATCAACGTGGTGCAGACGCCCATCAGCAGCAGCGAGGCCACGAGGGTGGATTTTCGCCCGATACGGTCACCGAAATGGCCGAATAACGCTGAACCCAGCGGTCGCGCAAGAAAGGCGATGCCGAAGGTGAGGAACGCCGACAGCATTTGCGCGGTGCCGGAGGTCTGCGGGAAAAACACCGGCCCGATCACCAGTGCGGCCGCAGTGGCATAGACGTAGAAGTCGTAAAACTCGATGGCGGTGCCGATGAAGCTCGCGGTGGCCACCCGAGTGGCGGAGTTCGTCGGCGCAGGCGTGGTTTCGGTATAAGTCGTGCTGGTCGTCATGCGGTTATCCCTGACAGTCATGTGCCCCAGTGGAGCGAATTATTATGGTCGAACACCCAGGGATGTGGGTTTTGATGCGGAGTGCGGGTAGCACAGGGGTGGGGCGGGGCTTGGGTAAGCGCTCCGATTATAGGAAGGCGCCTAACGATCAAACAAGCGCAAATCCTTGTAGCAGCCTTCGGCAGCTGCTACAGGGGGAGGGCGGGGTGATTAGAGGATGGCTGGCACCGAGCTGGTATGCCAGATCAGCACCCGCGTGACGCGATTATCTTCGGTTTCCAGAATCTCCAGCCGGTAGCGCCCGATCTTCAGGCAGACCGCGCTGTCCGGAATGGTTTCCAGCGCTTCGGTCACCAACCCGTTAAGGGTTTTCGGACCGTCACTAGGCAGATGCCAACCGAGGCTCTTGTTCAGATCGCGAATTGACGCCGCACCATCGATCACCAGGCGCCCGTCGGCCTGCGGATGGATGTGCGGATTGTCCAGGCTGTGCTGGCTTTCGAATTCGCCGACGATTTCTTCCAGAATGTCTTCCAGGGTGACGATGCCAAGCACTTCGCCGTACTCGTCGACCACCATGCCCAAGCGGCGCTGCTGCTTGTGGAAATTCAGCAATTGCAGCTGCAGCGGGGTGCTTTCCGGGACGAAATACGGGTCATGGCTGGCCGCCATCAGCGCCTCCATGGTCAGGCTGGCATCCGGCAGCAAATGACGAATGTGCCGGGTATTGAGCACCGCTTCAACCTGGTTGATGTCGCTGTGGAAGACCGGCAGGCGCGTGCGCTTGTTGTGGCGCAATTGCTCGATGATTTCCTCGATCGGGTCGTCGAGGTTGATGCCGTCGACGTCACTGCGCGGCACCAGAATGTCGTTGACCGTGATGTTGTCCAGCGCGTGGATGCCGGACAGCGGGTGCGGGCGGCAGACATTGTGGTCGTGATCGTCGTGGCGATCCCCGGGTATTTCATCTTCGCTCTGCTGCACCACTTTGACTTTGCGGGCGAACGGTCGCATCAGCAATTGGCTGATGGCGTTGAGCAGCCAGGCGGCCGGGTAGATGATTTTCAGAGGAACACCGAGCAAGGTGTTGCCCAGGTTCAGCACGGCGTCAGGGTAGCGAGTCGCGAAGGTGCGCGGCAGGTAGTCGGCGAATATCAGCAGTGCGGCGCCAGCACCGATGCAGGCAGCCCACGGACCATTGGCCGACCAAGTGAAAATCGCCAGCAAGGTGCTGATGACCATGACCAGCGCGCGACACAGGGTATTGCAGAAAATCAGGCTGTTGAGCGGAAAGCTCAGCTTCGCCACCGGTTTGTCGCTTGAGCGCGAGGCGGTGCGCTGGGCCAGCAAATGCTGTTGTGCCACTTCGATGGCGGTAAACAGCCCCGACCATAAAATCAGCAGGGCCAATACAGCGAGCATCGGCCCTATGGGCAAGTCGTCCATTAATGCCGCTCGTCAGATATGCAGGATGTATTCACGAACCAGCTTGCTGCCGAAATACGCCAGCATCAGCAGGCAGAAACCGGCGAGGGTCCAGCGAATCGCCTTGTGTCCACGCCAGCCGAGTCGGTTACGGCCCCACAGCAGCACGCTGAAGACAATCCAGGCCAGGCACGCCAGCAAGGTTTTATGCACCAGATGCTGGGCGAACAGGTTGTCGACAAACAGCCAGCCGGAGATCAATGACAACGATAGCAGGGTCCAGCCGGCCCACAGGAAACCGAACAACAGGCTTTCCATGGTTTGCAGCGGCGGGAAGTTCTTGATCAGCCCTGAGGGATGCTTGTGCTTGAGCTGGTGGTCTTGAACCAGCAGCAGTAGCGCCTGGAACACCGCGATGGTGAACATGCCATAAGCGAGGATCGACAAGAGGATATGGGCGAGGATGCCCGGCTCTTCGTCAATGACCTGTACGGTGCCGGCCGGCGCAAACTGCGCCAGCAGCACGGTCGCGGCCCCCAACGGGAACAGCAATATGAGCAGGTTTTCCACCGGGATTCGCGAGCAGGCCAGCAGGGTCAATGCGATGACCGCTGCGGCAATCAGGCTGGCGGCGCTGAAAAAGTCCAGGCCCAGGCCGATCGGCGTCAGCAGGTGGGTGAACAGGCTGGCGCTGTGGGCCAGTACGGCCAGCACGCCGAGCGTGACCAGCAGGCGCTTGTTCGCCTTGGCGCCGGTGGCCAGACGAGAGCCCTGATATAGAGTCGCAGCGGCATATAAGCAGGCGGCGGCGAGAGTGGTAAGCAAACTGGGTGACAAGGGGAGCATAAATCCTGTTAGGCAAGCCCGAAAGGCGCTGAGTTTGGCATAGAACCCCCGCTGCACGAAAGTGTGAGGTGTCCGCCAGACGCAGTCTTCGCTATAATCCGCGACCTGCCCACGCCGCAGGCTCGCCGAGCACATGTTTATTCCGGTCTGGGCCGCCATTATCCCGGTCTACACAGGGCCTGAAAGGATCGCGCAATGTTTGAAAACTTAACCGACCGTCTCTCGCAGACGCTGCGCCATGTCACCGGCAAGGCCAAGCTGACCGAGGACAACATCAAAGACACCCTGCGCGAAGTGCGCATGGCGTTGCTCGAAGCCGACGTCGCCTTGCCAGTGGTCAAAGACTTCGTCAATTCGGTCAAGGAGCGCGCTGTCGGCACCGAGGTGTCGCGCAGCCTGACGCCGGGCCAGGCCTTTGTGAAGATCGTCCAGGCCGAGCTCGAAAGCCTGATGGGCGCAGCCAACGAAGACCTGAACCTGAGCGCCGTTCCACCTGCCGTGATCCTGATGGCCGGTTTGCAGGGCGCCGGTAAAACCACCACCGCCGGCAAGCTGGCGCGCTTCCTTAAAGAGCGCAAGAAGAAGTCGGTCATGGTCGTGTCCGCGGACGTTTACCGTCCAGCGGCGATCAAACAGCTGGAAATGCTTGCCGGTGAAGTCGGTGTGACCTTCTTCCCGTCCGACCTGAGCCAGAAGCCGGTCGACATCGCGCAAGCGGCTATTAAAGAAGCAAAACTGAAATTCATCGACGTGGTCATCGTCGACACCGCCGGTCGTCTGCACATCGACGAAGAGATGATGGGCGAGATCAAGGCGCTGCACGCCGCGATCAACCCGGTCGAAACGCTGTTCGTGGTTGACGCCATGACCGGCCAGGATGCTGCCAACACCGCCAAGGCGTTTGGTGATGCACTGCCGCTGACCGGCGTGATCCTGACCAAGGTCGACGGTGATGCCCGTGGCGGTGCCGCACTGTCGGTTCGCGCCATCACCGGCAAGCCGATCAAGTTCATCGGTATGGGCGAGAAGAGCGACGCGCTCGATCCGTTCCACCCTGAGCGTATTGCTTCGCGCATCCTCGGCATGGGCGACGTGCTCAGCCTGATCGAACAGGCCGAAGCCACCCTCGACAAGGACAAGGCCGACAAACTGGCCAAGAAACTGAAGAAAGGCAAAGGCTTCGACCTCGAAGACTTCCGCGATCAGTTGCAGCAAATGAAAAACATGGGCGGCCTCGGCGGCCTCATGGACAAACTGCCGAACATCGGCGGCGTCAACCTGGCGCAAATGGGCAATGCCCAGGGTGCGGCAGAAAAGCAATTCAAGCAGATGGAAGCCATCATCAACTCCATGACCCCGGCCGAGCGCCGCGACCCTGAGATGATCAGCGGTTCGCGCAAGCGCCGGATTGCCATGGGTTCCGGCACTCAGGTGCAGGACATTGGTCGCTTGATCAAGCAACACAAGCAGATGCAGAAGATGATGAAGAAATTCTCCGCGAAAGGCGGAATGGCCAAGATGATGCGCGGCATGGGCGGTATGTTGCCCGGCGGCGGCATGCCAAAGATGTAAAGAATTCGCGTCGGCAGTCATGTCGGCGCAACCCCCACACGGAAGTGGGATCTCCAGCAAACCCGCACTTGGCGGGAGCTGACTGGCCGTTTTCAACGACGGCTCTATAGCAAATCTGGATGGCGTCCGATAGGCCGCCGGAAAAAGTCATTTGCAAAAGTCCGGATATTCCTTAGAATATGCGGCCTTTCGGGCACCTATGCCCGCTGTGCCTTTAGATTTGCAGCACCGACTACAGGAACGATGTTCACATGCTAACAATCCGTCTTGCCCTTGGCGGCTCCAAAAAGCGCCCGTTTTACCACTTGACCGTAACCGACAGCCGCAACCCGCGCGACGGTTCGCACAAGGAACAGGTTGGTTTCTTCAACCCTGTTGCTCGTGGTCAAGAAGTCCGTCTGTCCGTGAACCAAGAGCGCGTAGCCTACTGGCTGAGCGTTGGTGCACAACCTTCTGAGCGTGTTGCTCAGTTGTTGAAGGACGCGGCTAAGGCTGCGGCCTGAGCAATATGAACGCGACGCCAGCTGTTGCTGATGATTTGATCGTTATCGGCAAAATTTATTCGGTTCATGGCGTTCGCGGCGAAGTGAAGGTGTATTCCTTTACTGATCCGACAGAAAACCTGTTGCAGTACAAAACCTGGACGCTCAAGCGCGAAGGCAATGTGAAACAGGTCGAGCTGGTCAGCGGACGTGGGAACGACAAGTTCCTGGTCGCGAAGCTCAAGGGTCTTGATGATCGTGAAGAAGCTCGTCTTCTGGCCGGTTACGAGATCTGTGTGCCGCGCAACCTGTTCCCTGAATTGACCGACGGCGAGTACTACTGGTACCAGCTGGAAGGTCTGAAGGTTATTGATCAACTCGGGCAATTGCTCGGGAAAATCGATCATCTTCTGGAAACCGGCGCCAATGATGTAATGGTGGTCAAGCCTTGCGCTGGCAGCCTGGATGATCGCGAACGCCTGTTGCCCTATACGGAGCAATGCGTGTTGGCCGTCGACCTTGCCGCAGGCGAGATGAAGGTGGAATGGGATGCGGACTTCTAAGCGTGGCTAACTTGCGCGTAGAAGTGATCAGTTTGTTTCCCGAGATGTTCTCCGCCATCAGCGAGTACGGCATCACCAGTCGGGCGGTGAAACAGGGGCTCTTGCAGCTCACCTGTTGGAACCCGCGAGACTACACGACGGATCGACATCACACTGTGGATGATCGCCCATTTGGCGGTGGTCCGGGCATGGTGATGAAGATCAAGCCCCTGGAAGATGCTCTGGTTCAGGCCAAAGCAGCAGCCGGGGAGGCGGCGAAGGTAATTTACCTGTCCCCCCAAGGCCGTCAACTGACTCAGTCGGCGGTGCGCGAGTTGGCGAATCTGGATGCATTGATCCTGATTGCCGGCCGCTATGAAGGCATTGACGAGCGATTTATTGAAGCTCATGTCGATGAAGAGTGGTCGATTGGCGACTATGTACTGTCTGGCGGCGAGCTGCCGGCGATGGTCCTGATCGATGCGGTTACACGACTGCTGCCTGGAGCTTTAGGGCATGCGGACTCCGCCGAGGAAGATTCCTTTACGGATGGTTTGCTGGATTGCCCGCACTACACCCGACCGGAGGTGTATGCGGATCAGCGTGTTCCCGACGTGTTGCTAAGTGGCAATCACGCGCATATCCGGCGTTGGCGTTTACAGCAGTCCCTTGGTAGGACCTTTGAACGACGCGCCGATCTTCTGGAAAGCCGCTCGCTTTCTGGAGAAGAGAAGAAGCTGCTCGAGGAATACATCCGCGAGCGGGACGATAGTTAACAACGTATCGATGGTAGATCCGACGATTTACCTTAGGAGCACAGCATGACTAACAAAATCATCCTTGCACTCGAAGCAGAGCAGATGACCAAAGAGATCCCTACCTTTGCCCCGGGCGACACCATTGTCGTTCAGGTGAAAGTGAAGGAAGGCGACCGTTCGCGTCTGCAAGCGTTCGAAGGTGTTGTTATCGCCAAGCGTAACCGCGGCGTAAACAGTGCATTCACCGTTCGTAAAATCTCCAACGGTGTTGGCGTAGAGCGTACTTTCCAGACCTACAGCCCGCAAATCGACAGCATGGCCGTTAAACGTCGCGGTGACGTACGTAAAGCCAAGCTGTAC
This sequence comes from Pseudomonas sp. S2_B07, assembly GCF_054668435.1. Lineage (NCBI taxonomy): Bacteria > Pseudomonadati > Pseudomonadota > Gammaproteobacteria > Pseudomonadales > Pseudomonadaceae > Pseudomonas > Pseudomonas sp. S2_B07. Next base: position 2,473,762 of record NZ_CP162769.1, on the reverse strand, counting down.
TACCTGCGTGACCTGTCCGGTAAAGCAGCTCGCATCAAGGAAAAACTGGCTTAAGTCCAGCTTCCGATGCAGAAAAAAGCAGCCTTCGGGCTGCTTTTTTGTTGCCTGCGATTTACGCTGCCGCGCTATCTTCAGGCTGAATCAATGCCAACACCGTCCACCCTGCCGAAGGTTTAAGCGCACAGTCCGGCGTCACCACATGCACCCAGCCGCTGTCATCGCGAGCAAACAACAACGTCGCCCGCTCACCATGCAACGCCTGATACTCCTCCCAGCCAAAGCCCTCGGTCAGATGCGTGCTGTACAGCTCCGCCCCCTGATGCAGCTGATTGGCCAGTTTTACGTAAGTTAACTCCTCATTGCCCAGCAAACGCCCGCGATGCTCATGGCTGGCGCGATGCTTGTCGGTGCGTCGGCTCTCCTGACCGCTGGCCAGCCCGAACAAGCGTTGATGACCAAAGTCATGACGAAAGCGCATCGACGCCAGTGTGTTCAGTTCGCCGGACGGCGATAGCGTCAGCAAATGTCCCAGCCCGACCAGGTCCAGGTGCGCGTCCGCATGCTGCGACGCCGGATTGCCGAAGTACGTCGGCAAGCCCTCCATGCGCGCCGCTCGAATATTTTCCCAGCTCGAGTCCGTCAGGAGCACTCGACTGCCCAGTTGTTGCAAGGCTTTGCCCAAGGTTCGCGCCGGAGCGTTGGCCCCGACGATCAGAAAGCCGCTGGGCGCCGGTTCAGCCACTTTCAGCAAGCGCGCCAACGGTCGCGCTGTGGCACTTTGCAGCACCACCGTGCCAATGATCACGGCAAACGTCAGCGGCACCAGCAGCAAGGCACCTTGGTGACCGGCCTCATGCAGGCGAATCGCGAAAATCGCTGACACGGCCGCCGCGACAATCCCGCGCGGGGCTATCCACGACAGCAGCGCCCGTTCGCGCCAGCTCAGATTCGAGCCGAGGGTGGAGAGCGTCACGTTCAAGGGACGTGCGATGAACTGAATGATCAGCAGCAGAATCAGCACCAGCGGCCCGAGGCCGATCATGGCGTTCAGATCGAGGCGCGCCGCCAGCAAGATGAACAGCCCCGAAATGAGGAGCACGCTGAGGTTTTCCTTGAAGTGCAGGATATGCCGCACATCCACCCCTTTCATGTTGGCCAGCCACATGCCCATCAAGGTCACGGCCAGCAGTCCGGACTCGTGCATCACTTCGTTGGCGGTAATGAAAATGCCCAGCACCGCGGCCAGCGCGGCCAGATTGTGCAGGTACTCCGGCAGCCACTGGCGCCGAATGATCATGCCGAGCACCCAGCCACCGGCCACCCCGAACACGCCGCCGCACAGAATCACGCCGCCAAAGGTCAGCAAGCTATGGCTCAAGCCTTCACCCGCGGCGCTGGCGATGATGAAGCTGTAGACCACCACGGCGAGCAAGGCACCAATCGGGTCGATGACGATGCCTTCCCAGCGCAGGATGTTGGCGATCGACGCTTTGGGCCGCACCACGCGCAACATCGGCACGATCACCGTGGGGCCGGTGACCAGCGTCAGGCTGCCGAACAAGATGGCGAGCAACCAGTCGAAACCCAGCAGGTAATGGGTCGCGACGGCGATGACCACCCAGGTCGAGAGCGCGCCGATGGTGACCAGTCGATGCACCACGCTACCTATCTCGCGCCATTCCGACAGGTGCAGCGTCAGGCTGCCTTCAAACAGGATCAGCGCCACCGCCAGCGACACCAGCGGCATCAATAGCGGCCCGAACATGGCCTGCGGGTCGAGCCAGCCCAGAATCGGCCCCACCAGAATGCCGGTGAGCAGCAGGAAAAGAATCGCCGGCAATTTCAGGCGCCACGCCAGCCACTGACAACCCAACGCCGCTGCGCCGATACCGCCAATCGCCAACAGAATCTGCTGTTCGTTCATTGAAGCTCCTGTTCCTTGAAGTAGCGGGCTATGAAAGACTAGCGGCCATTTATTCCGTTCACCCTTTTTTCGCACGCTGTCTCAAGACTGCGTGTCTAGAGCGATCATGCCTGCTATCGATCATCCCCTGATAGACCAATTCCTCGACGCCCTGTGGCTGGAGAAAGGTCTTTCCGACAACACCCGCGATGCCTACCGCAGTGACCTGGCCCTGTTCAACGGCTGGCTGCAGGAGAAGGGCCTGGAGTTGGTCAATGCCGGTCGCGAGTTGATCCTCGATCACCTGGCCTGGCGTCTCGAGCAGAACTACAAACCCCGTTCCACCGCGCGATTTCTCTCAGGTGTGCGTGGCTTTTATCGCTATCTGCTGCGGGAAAAACTGATCGCCGTCGACCCGACCTTGCGCGTCGACATGCCTCAGTTGGGGAGGCCGTTGCCTAAATCCCTGTCGGAAGCCGACGTAGAAGCCTTGCTCAAGGCGCCGGATCTAAGCGAGGCCATCGGCCAGCGTGACCGCGCCATGCTCGAAGTGCTTTACGCCTGTGGTTTGCGAGTGACCGAGCTGATCAGCCTGACGCTGGAGCAAGTCAACCTGCGCCAGGGTGTGCTCAGGGTGATGGGCAAGGGCAGCAAGGAGCGACTGGTGCCGATGGGGGAGGAGGCGATTGTCTGGGTCGAACGCTACATGCGCGACGCCCGTGGCGAGCTGCTCGGTGGTCGTCCCAGTGATGTGTTGTTTCCCAGTCAGCGCGGCGAGCAAATGACCCGCCAGACCTTCTGGCACCGCATCAAGCACCAGGCCAAGGTCGCCGGGATCGGCAAGTCGCTGTCGCCCCACACCTTGCGCCATGCCTTCGCCACGCATCTGCTCAACCACGGCGCCGACCTGCGTGTGGTGCAAATGCTGCTCGGCCACAGCGATTTGTCGACGACCCAGATCTACACCCACGTCGCCCGGGCGCGCTTGCAAGACCTGCATGCCAAACATCATCCGCGCGGTTGACACAGGACTCTGTAGCAGCCGGACGCAGGCTGCGCCAGCCGCTACATAAAGCGTCGTGCACCGTGAGCGAAATGTCGTGCATCAGGCGCATTCGGCCACACGGACCTTATGTGGTAGGCTTTGCCGGTTTGTACGATGGGCGGTTATGACCCGGTGTTTCGGCACGGGCGTTCTGATCGTCCCATTTGTCCGCCTTCAGGAGTTCTCATGCGTCTGACCCAGATTTTCGCCGCCGCCGCCATTGCGTTGGTCAGCACCTTTGCCGTCGCCGATGACGCGGCCGACAAAGCCATTCGTAAAAGCCTGGAAAACCTCCAGCTCGAAGTACCGGTAGAAAGCATCTCCGCCAGTCCGCTGCCGGGCCTGTACGAAGTCAAACTGCAAGGCAGCCGCGTGCTCTACGCCAGCGCCGATGGCCAATATGTGGTTCAGGGCTACCTGTTCCAGCTCAAGGACGGCAAACCGGTCAACCTGACCGAGAAGACCGAACGCCTGGGCGTGTCCAAACTGGTCAACGCAATCCCTGTCGCGGAAACTGTGGTCTACCCGGCCATCGGTGAAACCAAGTCGCACATTACCGTGTTCACCGACACCACCTGCCCTTACTGCCACAAACTGCACGCCGAAGTGCCTGAGCTGAACAAGCGCGGCATCGAAGTACGCTACGTCGCGTTCCCGCGTCAGGGCCTTGGCTCGCCGGGTGACGAGCAACTGCAAGCGGTCTGGTGCTCGAAAGACAAGAAAGCGGCCATGGACAAAATGGTCGACGGCAAGGAAATCAAGGCCGCCAAGTGCGATAACCCGGTTTCCAAACAGTTCGCCCTCGGTCAGTCGATCGGCGTGAACGGCACACCGGCCATCGTTTTGGCCGACGGTCAGGTCATTCCGGGCTACCAGCCTGCGCCACAAGTCGCCAAACTGGCATTGGGCGCGAAGTAAATTCGCATCGTCACGGTCAGCCATTGACGATCGTGGTCCGGCAGCGTCATCGCCAGGCCATTAATAGAGAGCCGCGAGCACGCGGCTGTTTTCACGGCCGACCTTGAGTCGGCCGTTTTATGGGGAGTTCACAGTGAAACCGGTCAAAGTAGGCATCTGTGGGTTAGGAACCGTCGGTGGCGGTACCTTCAACGTACTTCAGCGCAACGCCGAGGAAATTGCTCGTCGTGCCGGGCGTGGAATCGAAGTGGCACAAATTGCCATGCGCACGCCAAAGCCTCAGTTCCAGACGACCGGTATTGCGATTACCAACGATGTCTTCGAAGTGGCCACGAACCCTGAGATCGACATCGTTATAGAGCTGATGGGCGGCTACACCGTTGCCCGCGAGCTGGTACTCAAGGCCATCGAGAATGGCAAGCATGTGGTCACCGCGAACAAGGCATTGATTGCCGTTCACGGTAATGAAATTTTCGCCAAGGCTCGCGAGAAAGGCGTGATCGTGGCGTTCGAAGCGGCTGTGGCCGGTGGCATTCCGGTGATCAAGGCGATCCGTGAAGGCCTGTCCGCCAACCGCATCAACTGGGTCGCCGGCATTATCAACGGCACCGGCAACTTCATCCTCACCGAAATGCGTGAGAAAGGTCGCACCTTCGAAGACGTGCTGGCCGAGGCGCAAGCCCTGGGCTACGCCGAAGCCGATCCGACCTTCGACGTTGAAGGTATCGATGCCGCTCACAAGCTGACGATCCTGGCGTCCATCGCGTTCGGTATCCCGCTGCAGTTCGACAAGGCTTACACCGAAGGCATCACCAAGCTGACCACCGCTGACGTGAATTACGCCGAAGCGCTGGGCTACCGCATCAAGCACCTCGGCGTGGCTCGCAGCACTGCGGCCGGTATCGAGTTGCGTGTGCACCCGACGCTGATTCCGGCCGATCGTTTGATCGCCAATGTCAACGGCGTGATGAACGCCGTCATGGTCAATGGCGATGCTGCCGGTTCGACCCTGTTCTACGGCGCAGGTGCCGGCATGGAGCCAACCGCTTCGTCGGTGATCGCCGACCTGGTGGACGTGGTTCGCGCCATGACCTCCGACCCGGAAAACCGCGTACCGCACCTGGCCTTCCAGCCGGATTCGTTGTCGGCGCATCCGATCCTGCCGATCGAAGCCTGCGAAAGCGCCTACTACCTGCGCATTCAGGCCAAGGACCATCCGGGCGTGTTGGCCCAGGTGGCGAGCATCCTCTCGGAGCGCGGCATCAACATCGAATCGATCATGCAGAAAGAAGTGGAAGAGCATGACGGTCTGGTGCCGATGATCCTGCTGACGCACCGTGTGCTGGAACAGCACATGAACGACGCGATTGCCGCCCTTGAAGCGTTGACGGGTGTGGTCGGTCCGGTTGTACGGATCCGCGTCGAGCACCTGAACTAAACAAAAGCAGCGGCAAGCTGCGAGCTCCAAGCGGCAAGTCAAAGGCAGTCCGGCTTTTACTTGCAGCTTGTAGCTTGAAACTTGAAGCTCAAACCAAAGGTTTGCCCCTATGCGTTATATCAGTACCCGCGGCCAGGCACCGGCCCTGAATTTCGAAGACGTCCTGCTGGCCGGTCTCGCCACCGACGGCGGTCTGTACGTCCCGGAAAACCTGCCACGATTCACCCAGGAAGAAATCGCTTCGTGGGCCGGCCTGCCGTATCACGAGCTGGCTTTCCGGGTGATGCGCCCGTTCGTTACCGGCAGCATCCCGGACGCCGATTTCAAAAAAATCCTCGAAGAAACCTACGGTGTGTTCTCGCACAGCGCCGTTGCGCCGCTGCGTCAGCTGAACGGCAACGAATGGGTTTTGGAGCTGTTCCACGGCCCGACCCTGGCGTTTAAAGACTTTGCCCTGCAACTGCTCGGTCGTTTGCTCGACTACGTGCTGGAAAAGCGCGGGGAACGCGTGGTAATCGTTGGCGCCACCTCCGGTGATACCGGTTCGGCCGCCATCGAAGGCTGCAAGCACTGCGAAAACGTCGACATCTTCATCCTGCACCCGCACAACCGTGTGTCCGAAGTGCAGCGTCGCCAGATGACTACCATCTTCGGCGAGAACATCCACAACATCGCCATCGAAGGCAACTTCGATGACTGCCAGGAAATGGTCAAGGCGAGCTTCGCCGACCAGAGCTTCCTCAAAGGCACACGCCTGGTCGCGGTGAACTCGATCAACTGGGCGCGGATCATGGCCCAGATCGTTTACTACTTCTATGCATCGCTGCAACTGGGTGGCCCGGCGCGTTCGGTATCGTTCTCGGTGCCGACCGGTAACTTCGGCGACATCTTCGCCGGTTACCTGGCGCGCAACATGGGCCTGCCGATCAATCAGTTGATCGTCGCCACCAACCGCAACGACATCCTGCACCGCTTCATGAGCGGCAATCAGTACGTCAAGGAAACCCTGCACGCCACGCTGTCGCCGTCGATGGACATCATGGTCTCGTCGAACTTCGAGCGCCTGCTGTTCGACCTCCACGGTCGCAACGGCGCAGCGATTGCCGGGCTGATGGACAGCTTCAAGCAGGGTGGCGGTTTCAGCGTCGAACAGGAACGCTGGACCGAAGCCCGCAAGCTGTTCGATTCCCTGGCCGTGGATGACGCACAGACCTGCGAAACCATCGCCGAAGTGTACGAACAAACTGGCGAGCTGCTGGACCCGCACACCGCCATCGGCGTGAAGGCTGCGCGCGAGTGCCGTCGCAGTCTGGACATTCCAATGGTGATCCTTGGGACGGCCCATCCGGTCAAATTCCCGGATGCCGTGCAGAAAGCGGGTGTAGGAAAAGCGCTTGAACTCCCTACACATCTTTCTGATTTGTTTGAGAGAGATGAGCGTTGCACCGTGTTGCCAAACGACCTGAAAGCCGTGCAGGCCTTTGTCAGTCAGCATGGCAACCGTGGCAAGCCGTTGTAACCGCTAAAAGCTGTCACATTTTGAAGCCCGTCTCCTGACGGGCTTTCTCATTTCTGCGTGCCACACTTGTTGCGTTTTCGCCCCATGAAGGACGGGCGAGTTGATCGCGAAGGAAGTGGTAATGCAGTTTTTCAAAAGGCTCGGACCAGCCGTGTGCTGGATGTTTTTAGTCAGTGTCATGGGCTTTACCCACGCGGCGCTGGCAGCGCAATGGGTGAATTCCGAGGCGAAGGAGGCGGTTGTCGATGCGACGATCAAACTCGACGCAGAGGAATTGCGATGGATTGCCGAGCACCCGCAAGTCACCGTCGCATCGGTGCAGTACCCGTTGTATCTGTTCAAGGATGAGCACGGCCGATGGAGTGGCTTGAACAACGATCTGCTCAATCGCATCAGTGCCATGACAGGCTTGAAGTTTGTTCACGAAGAATCGTTTTCCACTGATCAGATGCTCGGGCGTCTGGAAAGCGGCGCCGCGGACATGAGCACGACACTGGCAGTGAATGACGAACGCAAAGGCTTTCTGGATTTCAGTCATGCCTTTGGTGGTGCTGGCTGGGTGTTCGTGGGGCGGGCAGAAGAACCTCTGGTGCAGTCCCTCGAGCAGTTGTCGAAAAAAGTCCTGGTGCTGCCGACCCGGCATGCACTCGAAGGTACGATTCGCCACGACTATCCGGCGATCGAACTGCGCTCGGTCAAAACCTATGCCGAAGCCAGGGCATTGGTTGAAAGCGGTGAAGCCTTTGCCACCATCGAAAATGAAATCGGGGCGCAGCTGTATCCGCTGGGGCAACTCAAGGTCGGGCGTGCGGTGGAGGGCAAATGGGAGGCCGATCATCTGGCCGTACGCAAAGGTCAGTCGCCGTTGCTGAGCATCCTCAACAAGGCGCTTGAGGCCTTTCCACCTGCCGAGTTGCGGGCCATTCGCTTGACGTGGCTCAGCGGAATCGGATCAATGAAGACGCCCACCCTCTGGCAGCGGCTTAGCGATTGGGGGTGTTGGGGCTTGGTTGTCGTCGGTCTTTTTGGTCTGCTTTCATTGCTCTGGAACCGACGCCTGGCCGGCTTGAACCAGCAACACCTGAACGACGAGATGAACCTCAACGATCAACTCGCCTTCCAGCATGCCTTGATGGATGCCATGCCCGATCCGGTGTTTGTACGTGATCTGCAAGGGCGTTTGATCATGTGCAACAAAAGTTATGAAGAGAGTCTGGCAACCCGTTTCGACCAGATTCAGGGGCGACAGTTGATCGAACTCGATCTCCTGCCCAAAGTGACGGCAGAGCGCTTGCATGCAGAGTTCATTACCCTGTTGAGTACACGCAAGCCCCGGTTCGTTGAGCGTCAATTGGAGTTCAAGAACGGTGTCAGGGATATCTATCAGTGGACGGTGCCGTTCTACAGCGGCGATGGCCAATTGCGCGGTCTACTCGGAGGCTGGACGGATAAAGACAGGCGGCGGGGTAAGTGATGCGGCTGTTTTTTCCCTGTCATCTTTGCCGTGCATGCTCTATCGACCAGAGGCGCCGACGCGCCTGCACCTGGAAATCCAGAACTTTCTTCTCGGGCCAGTGGTCATTAACTGTGAGCACGCCCCAGGCACTTTGTTTTCGGACTATTGAGTGGTGATCGAGATGGAAAGTATCAGTCTATTGCTCGGTGAGGCACTGAGCCCGTATCAGGTCACGCTGACCCCGTCGGGTGCCCATGGCGAATGCCTGGTGACGTTGAAGAATGCGACCGGCGCGATAGTGGTGGAACGCGCCTTCAATCAGGCTCAGTTGACCGACAAGCGTCTGCTGACCGATGTCGTCGACGGATTGCACCGCGACGTGCTCATTGCCGAAGGACGGCTGGAGCCCTGTGTTATCGCGGCGTTGCGTAATGCAGCCCAGGAGAAAATGCTGGCTCGCAGAAATTGACGTGATTGTTGTGGGAACCTTCCTGCGCTTAGGTCAGTCAGACCATGTAACAGCAGGATCAAGCATTGTGCTCCGGTGCTTGTAGCTTGCTGCTACTGGTCTTTATGTAGGCCACGTTTAACCCCGAGTCGTCTCCCCACTTCTCGGGGTTTCTTTTTGCCCGCGATTTGTCAGTGCTCGGCCTGATGCTCGAAAAACGCCTTGGTTTCTGCCAGATAATCCTTACGCCTTTCGGGATCGAGCCAGTCGGCATACAACGGGTCCAGTCGCTCATGAGGCAGTGTGCGCAATAGCTGGTTTATTCTGCTGATCGCCTGGCGTCCCTGGTCTGTATTGGTGCAACCGATGTGCCCTGACATGTATTTGCCCGTGCCCTTGATCGGATAAAACGCCAGTTCATCATCGGAAATGTGCTCTTGACGAGCCAGGTAGCGAATTTCTGGCCAGTAACCCAGCACCACCTGCAATCGTCCCAGACGTTGCATCTGCAACAGGCTGCCGAGCGCATCGTTGCCGTAGTGAGGCGTCAGAGCACCGGCCGGTGCCTGCTTTAGCAATGCATCGAGGACTTGTCCGTAACTGCGTTCGGCCACCACGCCGACTTTCTTGCCACTGCCGGCCAACAGCGCTGCCAAATCGACTTCACCATCGCTCAGAAACGGTTCAAGCACGGGTCGATTTTCCTTGCGAACCACAAGTCCATTGCTCACGGCGCGGAAGGCTGGAATCGAAAAGGCGATCCACTGTTCCCGCTCCTTGGTCCAGACCAGCGAGGGATCGCAGGTAAACGACGGTTCGTGAAGCATCTGCATACCGCGGGCGCGGTTGACCCGCATCAGGATGTGTTCGTATTGCGGCATGCCGGCAATCAACAGCGGCAGCATCTGATCGATGATCCCCTGACCTTTTTTCGGGCCCTCGAAGATCATCGTCGGTGGCAAATCACGCAGCAACCAGATCAGCGTCTCTTTAGGTTGCGCCGAGACGGGGAGTGCCAGCCCGGCCAACAGCCAGAAAGCCGCCATTGCGCACCCGTTGCGGGGGGCGTGGAGGGCTGATGAAAGCAGGCGCTTCAGCTTAGATGGCCCCGTCTTCACGCAGCTTTTCGATCTGTACCTTGTCGTAACCAAGATCGTGCAGTACCTGCGCATTATGTTCGCCCAACTGCGGCCCGACCCATTCCGAAGTGCCGGGTGTCTCTGAGAGTTTCGGCACAATGCCCGGCATCTTGAAATCTTTACCGTCCGGAAGCTTGGCCTGCAGGAACATTTCCCTGGCCAGGTATTGCGGGTCGCTGAACATGTCTTCGGCACTGAAGATCCGGCTGGCCGGCACGTCAGCCTGATTCAGCCGTTCGATCACGGTATCCAGCGGCAGTGAATTGACCCAGCGATCGATCACGCCGTAAATCTCGTCACGACGGCTGTCACGTCCGTCGTTGCTGGCCAGTACCGGGTCATTGGCCAGGTCTTCGCGGCCGATGATCAGCATGAACCGTTTGAAAATCGCATCACCGTTGGCGCCGATCTGCACATGTTTGCCGTCGGCGCTGGTGTGGATCGAAGAGGGTGTGATGCCCGGCATGATGTTGCCGGTGCGTTCGCGAATGAAACCAAACACATCGAACTCCGGCACCATGCTTTCCATCATGGCGAAGATGGCTTCGTACAACGCCACGTCGACCACTTGGCCGAGGCCGCCGTTCACTTCGCGATGACGCAGGGCCATCAGCGCGCCGATTACGCCCCAGAGTGCTGCAATCGAGTCACCGATGGAAATCCCGGTGCGCACCGGTGGTCGGTCTTCGAAACCGGTGATGTAGCGCAAGCCGCCCATGGACTCACCGACCGCGCCGAAACCTGGCTGGTCCTTCATCGGCCCGGTCTGACCAAAACCGGAGAGACGTACCATCACCAGTTTCGGGTTCAACGCGTGCAGGACGTCCCAACCCAGGCCGAGCTTTTCCAGCACACCGGGGCGAAAATTCTCGATCAGGATGTCCGCTTCAGCGAGCAGTTTTTTCAGAATCGCCAGGCCATCCGGGTGTTTCAGGTTCAGGGTCAGGGACTTTTTATTGCGCGCCTGGACGAACCACCACAGCGAGGTGCCTTCGTACAGTTTTCGCCATTTGCGCAATGGATCGCCACCGTCGGGGGATTCGATCTTGATCACTTCGGCGCCAAACTCGCCGCAAATGCGCGAGGCAAACGGCCCGGCGATCAACGTACCCAATTCGATGACTTTCAGACCTGAGAGCGGTTTTCCGGTGAGCGGCATGCGGGATCCTGTAGGACAAAGGCTGAGCAGAGATAGCGTTTTAACATAGCCGAACGTCAGACGAGCAAGCAGAATCGCCTTCAGTTCGATGATTGCCTACAGCATCGGTTAGACTTGCCGCCTTTCCTCGTATCAAGAAGCCCGTTCATGGCCCAGCCGTCCACGACCTACAAGTTTGAACTGAACCTCACCGACCTCGACCGCAGCATCTACGAGACCGTGAAGCAGACCATCGCCCGTCACCCTTCGGAAACCGAAGAGCGCATGACCGTGCGGCTGTTGGCCTACGCCTTCTGGTACAACGAGCAGCTGTCATTCGGTCGTGGTCTGTCTGACGTGGATGAACCTGCCCTGTGGGAAAAGAGCCTGGACGACCGCGTCCTGCACTGGATCGAAGTCGGCCAGCCAGACGCCGATCGCCTGACCTGGTGCTCGCGTCGCACCGAACGCACGAGCCTGTTGGCTTATGGCAGCCTGCGCGTCTGGGAAACCAAAGTGATCCCTGCGATCAAAAACCTGAAGAACGTGCACATTGCTGCCGTGCCTCAGGAAATCCTGGAAACCCTGGCCAAAGACATGCCACGGGTGATCAAGTGGGACGTGATGATCAGCGAAGGGACGATTTTCGTCACCGACGACCGTGGTCAGCACGAAGTCCAGTTGCAATGGCTGCAAGGCGAGCGCGGCTAATACTGCGCTGGCAACAGACTCATCCCACGTAATCAAGAGAAGCTTCCGTCACCCCATGCGTATCGAACCTCGCCTGTTGCCCGACACCCTGCCATTTCTCGGTGATTTGCCGCCGCTGCTGACCCGCCTGTACGCGGCGCGGGGCGTGCTGACCGAGGCTGAACTGGACAAGAGCCTGGCGCGGCTGATTCCGTTCCAGCAGCTCAAAGGCATCGATGCCGCCGTGGATTTGCTGGTGACGGCGCTGGAACAGCGCCAGCGCATTCTGATCGTCGGCGACTTTGACGCCGATGGTGCCACGGCCAGTACCGTGGGCGTGTTGGGCTTGCGCCTGCTGGGTGCGGCTCACGTCGACTATCTGGTGCCAAACCGGTTTGAGTACGGCTATGGCCTGACGCCGGAGATTGTCGAAGTCGCGTTGACCCGTACGCCGCAATTGCTGATCACCGTGGACAACGGTATTTCCAGTGTCGAAGGCGTGGCGGCGGCGAAAAAGGCCGGTCTAAAAGTGCTGGTCACCGACCACCACTTGCCCGGCGATGAAATGCCGCTGGCCGATGCCATCGTCAATCCGAACCAGCGAGGGTGCGATTTCCCGAGCAAGGCATTGGCCGGTGTCGGGGTGATTTTCTATGTACTGATGGCGCTGCGTGCGCGTTTGCGCAGCCTTGGCTGGTACGAGAGCATGCCGCAGCCGAACATTGGCGAGTTGCTGGACCTGGTGGCGCTGGGCAGCGTCGCCGACGTGGTGCCGCTGGATGCCAACAACCGGATTCTGGTCCATCAAGGTCTGGAACGGATTCGCGCCGGGCGTGCGCGGCCGGGGATCAAGGCGATTCTCGAAGTCGCCAAGCGTGAGCCGGCGCGCATCACCTCTACCGATCTGGGCTTCATTGTCGGCCCGCGCCTTAACGCGGCAGGGCGGCTGGACGACATGAGCCTGGGCATCGAATGCCTGCTCACCGACGACGCGGGGCTGGCGCGGGAAATGGCCGTGCAACTCGACGGCATGAACCAGGACCGCAAATCCATCGAACAGGGCATGCAGCGCGAAGCGCTGGCGCAACTGAAGGATTTGCCGGTCGAGTCGATGCCGTTCGGTTTGTGCCTGTTCGATCCCGAGTGGCACCAGGGTGTCATCGGCATCCTTGCTTCACGGATGAAAGAGCGCTATTTCCGCCCGACCATCGCCTTTGCCGATGCCGGTGACGGCTTGCTCAAGGGCTCGGGGCGTTCGGTTCAGGGGTTCCACATTCGCGACGCGCTGAGCGTGGTGGCCGCGCAACATCCCAACCTGATCAGCAAGTACGGCGGCCACGCGATGGCGGCCGGGCTGACGCTACCGGAAGCGAATTTTCCGCTGTTTGCCGAGGCCTTTGATGCGGAAGTGCGTCGGCAATTGCGTGAAGAAGACCTGACCGGCCGGCTGCTGTCGGACGGCACGCTGGCGGTCGAAGAGTTCCACCTCGAACTGGCGCGGGCCCTGCGTCATGCCGGTCCTTGGGGGCAGCACTTTCCGGAGCCGCTGTTCCATGGCCTGTTCCAACTGGTTGAGCAGCGCGTTGTCGGTGAACGCCACCTGAAAGTGGTACTGAAAAGCGAATGCGGTTCGGTGAAACTCGACGGCATCGCTTTCGGCATCGACCGTGATATCTGGCCGAACCCGACCATCAAGTGGGTGGAACTGGCCTACAAACTCGACCTCAACGAGTTTCGCGGTAACGAAACCGTGCAGTTGATGATTGCCCACATCGAACCGCGGTGACCCCATCGCGGGCAAGCCTTGCTCCTACAGGCGCATGGCGTGCCCGCGATAGCGATCTTCCTGACGCCAAATATCCCAGGAACCCTCCCTCATCCCCCGATGTCGACTAGGCTCTAAGCACTGCTTGATTATCCTTGTGACGTCTTGTCGAATTTTTTGCCCGCGGGGGCGGGTGCTGCGCCTTTTTCCTGTCACTCGTCGACTTTTCAAACAGAACCCTGGAGCCTGCCCACTGATTCGAGAGGTGCCCCATGAGTCTGCTGCTTGAACCCTATACCCTGCGTCAATTGACCCTGCTCAACCGTATCGCGGTCTCCCCGATGTGCCAGTACTCCAGCGTCGATGGGCTGGCCAATGACTGGCACCTTGTCCACCTCGGCAGTCGTGCGGTCGGTGGCGCCGGCCTGGTGTTTACCGAAGCAACCGCCGTCACCGCCGACGGGCGCATCACCGCTCAAGACCTTGGCCTGTGGACTGACGAGCAGATCGAACCCCTGCAACGCATTACCCGCTTCATCGCCGCTCAGGGCGCTGTGGCCGGCATCCAGTTGGCACACGCCGGGCGCAAGGCCAGCACTCATCGGCCGTGGCTCGGCAAACATGGCAGCGTTAAACCCGAAGACGGCGGCTGGGTGCCGGTAGGCCCGTCGACTATTGCTTTCGACCCGCAGCACACGCACCCAAGGCAACTCGAAGAAAGCGAGATCGCTGAGGTCATTCAGGCTTTTGTCGCTGCTGCCCAGCGTGCATTGACCGCCGGATTCAAAGTGGTCGAAATCCACGCCGCCCACGGTTACCTGTTGCATCAATTTCTGTCGCCCCTGAGCAATCAGCGCCGCGATCAATACGGTGGTTCATTCGAGAATCGCATCCGACTGGTGCTGCAAGTCACCGAAGCGGTGCGTGCGGTATGGCCTGAAGAACTGCCGCTGTTCGTGCGGGTATCGGCCACCGATTGGGTGGAAGATGGCTGGAACCCGGATGAAACCGTGGAGCTGGCGCGCCGCCTCAAAGGGCTGGGCGTGGACCTGATCGACGTGTCCTCGGGCGGTACGGCGGCCAATGCCGAAATTCCGACAGGACCCGGTTATCAAACCCGCTTCGCCGAGCGCGTGCGCAAGGAGTCGGGCATTGCCACCGGTACGGTCGGCATGATCACCGAGCCGGCCCAGGCCGAACATATCTTGCGCACATGCCAGGCGGACATCATCTTCCTGGCGCGAGAACTGCTGCGCGATCCGTATTGGCCGCTGCATGCCGATGATGATTTAGGCGGGCGCAAGGCTATCTGGCCTGCGCAATACCAGCGGGCGACGCACCGGGATCAGCCGATACATGAGTCGGATTTGCGTGACTGAATGCGGCTGTAAAACCAAAAAGCCCCGATCGATGTGATCGGGGCTTTTGCGTTTCTGGGCGGGAACATTTGTCGCCTGTCAGGCCGTCTTCGCGGGCAAGCCCGCTCCCACAGGGTTCAGTAGAGTTCACTCCTTTTGTGCAACACAGCCGATCCTTGTGGGAGCGGGCTTGCCCGTGAAGAGGCCCGCCCAGACAACCCTTAACTTCAGGTGTACTTACGCTTATCCGGCGCCGGCGGAAAGTACTGATACAACCAGGTCTCACTCAACGTCCGGTCATTGGTCCGGATGAACAACCGCAGCTCTACCGGCTCCACGCTGTCATTGGTCGGGAACCAGTCAAAGGTAATGCGATAACCCTTGATGTCGTCCAGCACCAACACATTGAAATCCTTCACCTGCCCGTTCGAGCACGTCACCACGGGCTCGATCCCTGCGCCTTCCGGCAAGCGATCCAGACCGCCACCGGTGAAGTCCACCGCAAAGCGCCGCGCCCAGACTTCCGGGTAATGCTCGCCCGGCGCCCAGCCTTCGGTGAAGCCGCCCATGCCCGAACGGGTCGCATTGACCCGCGCCAGCGGCGTGCCGACCGGAGGCAGCGCGCTCCAGTAGAGCTTGTAGCCGTAATTCAGGGAATCACCGGCCGCGACCGGTTTTTTCGGGGTCCAGAACGCGACGATGTTATCCAGCGTCTCGCCGGTGGTAGGAATTTCCAGCAGATCGATAGAGCCTTCGCCCCACGCCGTTGTCGGTTCTACCCACAGGCTCGGACGCTTGCTGTACCAATCGACGGTGTCCTGGTAGCTGGCGAACTCATGGTCGGTCTGTACCAGGCCGAAACCTTTCGGATCGGTGTCGGCAAAGGCATTGAATTGCAGTGTCGCGGGGTTGTTCAGCGGGCGGCAGATCCACTCACCGTTGCCGCGCCACATCGCCAGACGATCCGAGTCGTGGATCTGCGGGTGAATGGTGTCGCACATGCGCCGCTCATGGGTGCCGCAGCTGAACATGCTGGTCATCGGCGCGATGCCCAGTTGCTCGATGGCGGTACGCGCGTTGATGTGGGCATCGACAGCCATGACCACCTGACTGGCCTGGCAATCGATGTCGAAACGGTAAGCACCGGTCGCGCTCGGCGAATCCAGCAGGGCGTAGACCACGAAACGGGTGCTGTCCTTGTCCGGCGTCTCGAACCAGAACTTGGTGAAGTCCGGAAACTCCTCGCGCTTCTTGGCGTACGTATCAATCGCCAACCCGCGCGCCGACAGACCGTACTGGCCGGTGGCGTCTACCGCACGGAAGTAACTCGCGCCGAGGAAAGACAACACATCGTGCCGGTCCAGCTCCGGAGCCTTGAACAGCTTGAACCCGGAAAACCCCAGGTCGCCCGTCAGCTGCTTGGTGTCGACCGTGGTTTTTTCATAGTTGAACAGCGAAGGGCGGAAATGCACCGCCCGCGCCTGACGCGTCTTGGGATCGACGCTGTACATGCGCACCGGCTGCTTGAACCCCATGCCGACGTGGAAAAACTGCACGTCCAGCTGACCGTTCAAATCCTTCCACAGCGAGTGATTCGCGTCGTAGCGGATCGCGTTGAAGTTCTGCGGCGTCATGGTCGCCAGCGTCGGCGGCAGCACCTGCTTGGTGTCCTGATAGCGGTTGCCGGCGAGCTGCTTGGCCTGAATCTTCAGCGCTTCAAAATCGAACGCTTGAGCCTCGCCATCCGCCGTACCGTTGCCCGCCCAGGCACGGCTGGCCAACAGGCCGGTGGCGGACAAACCGGTGTAGGCCGCGATGGCCATGGACGCTTTGAGCAAATTCCTGCGATGCATAAGTACAACCTGTCGTGAGCAATCCCGCGCCGTTCCTGGCACGTGCTGGATCAAAAATAACGGTTCGGACATGCCTTCGACCAAACGCAACGGACTGTAAAGAGATGCCAAATAGCTTAAACCGTTCGATCACAGACCAAAATTGATGGATAGCACTTTGATGGTTCGGCAATGAAACAAGACATTTCGGTTCATTTTTCTGACAGCGCCTTCTGATTTATAGGGCATTTCTGCTTTTTTTGACTAATTACTCTAAAAACCGCTTTTCAGTGCCGGGAATGTTCCTATTCTGTGCTCATGACCGGCTCCAGCCCTTAAGGCCGGCGACAAACAAAAAGGAGAGGGCGATGCGGTTTTTGAAGTTTTCTCGGTCTTATAGAAGGACATCGTCGATGACAAAAGTACAAGGCATCACCGAAATGTTAGGCATTCTTCCTTGCCTGGCCAGCGGCCGGCGAAGGCGCCGACTCAGCCCGGACGAAATGAAGTTGTTGGAACGGTATCGAGAGCTGTCGGAGAGCGACCGGATTGCGATGCGGTATCTGGTGGATGCGATGCGGACTGTTTCGCGGTTTTGAGGGTTGGAGATTAAGTCTTGTTGGAAAGCCAAGGGGCGGACTGTGAAGTCTGCCCCTTTTTCATCTTTTACCCCGCATCGCTGCGGGTTGAGCAAGTATGTTTACCGACTAGCCTTCCAAGCGTCCCCCGAAGGCGCAGTCCCGTGGTCATACGGCTTGGCCATCCACATGTACAACAAGCCCAAACCAATCACGATCGCCGTGCTCAGCACCATGGCGTAGTTGATGTACCACGCTGCATCCGGTGTGCGTGGCCAGGCCATGTTGACGATCGCGCCGACGCCGTAGGCCAGCGCGCCGATGTTTACCAGCCAGCCCCACGCACCGAGGGTGAATTTGCCGCTCGGTTTCCAGCCTTTCATGCGGGCATAGAGGGCCCCGAGTACGATCATCTGGAAGGCCAGGTAGATGCCGATCGCCGCGAAGCTGACGATGGTTGCCACGGCATCCTGCAGGAAGAAGCCGAGGATGATGATCAGCGCCGGCAGGACACCGGAGACGAACAGCGCCGCTACCGGCACCTGAGTGGCTGTAGAGATCTTTTTCAGCAGTGAGCTGCCGATGATCATTTCATCGCGCGCGTAGGAGTACAGCAGACGGCTCGCCGCCGCTTGCAGGCTGATGACGCAGGAGATAAAGGAAATCATCACCACGCCCATCACCACTTTCGAACCGACCGGGCCGAAGGCGTTGTTGAGGATGGTGGTGACCGGGTCTTTGTCGGTGCCGTTGATCACGGTTTGCATGTCCGGCACGGCGAGGATCAGCGCCAGGCAGGCGAACATCGCTGCGATGCCGCCGATGTAGATGGTCATGCGCATGGCCACCGGGATTTTCTTGCTCGGGTTCGGGGTTTCTTCGGCCACATCGCCGCAGGCCTCGAAGCCGTAGTACAGGAACATCCCCGCCAGCGAAGCGGTGAGGAAGGCGGGCAAGTACGAGCCGTCGACGCTGATGTCGAAGGTGTTGAACAACACGCTGAGCGGCTGATGACGCTCGAACACCAGCAGGTAAACGCCGACGATCACCGCGCCGACCAGCTCGCACAGAAAACCGAACATGGCGATGCGCGCCAGTACCTTGGTGCCGCTGAGGTTGACCAGGGTGGCGAACAGCGTGAGGAACAGGGCGATGATGATGTTGGTGTTGTTGCTCGGCTCAAAACCCATCATGGCGGCCAGGTACGGACCGGCACCGACGGCAACGGCGGCGATGGTGACGCACAGGGCGATGGAGTAGATCCAGCCGACCATCCACGCCCAGCGTTTGCCCACCAAGCGGCGGGCCCACGGGTAGACGCCACCGGAAATCGGGAATTGCGAAACCACTTCACCGAAGATCAGGCACACCAGCAACTGGCCGCAACCGACCAGCAAATAGGCCCAGAACATCGGTGGCCCGCCTGCGGCCAGACACAGGCCGAAGAGGGTATAAACCCCTACGACCGGCGAGAGGTAAGTGAAGCCCAGGGCGAAGTTTTCCCACAGGCTCATGCTGCGATTGAAGTTCGACGTGTAACCCAGTTTGCGTAACTGCTCGGCGTCGCTGTCGGCGACGGCTACAGCGAGTTCGGGTGTTGTACTCATAGTGTGTCAGCTCCGGAAAATCGGCAGATTTCGGATGTCCGAAACCGTGGCGGGGCCGTGAGGCGCTGCCCGGATCGGTGGTTATTGTTTTGGCTTCTTTGGGGTGGAACCTGGGTGATGCTAAGTGCCGGTTTCTTCCTTGAGTTTGCGGTGATGCCATCGCGGCGGTGCGGCGATCCGACAAGCCCGGCTCCCACAGGTCTTGCGCAATCCCTGTGGGAGCTGGCTTGCCTGCGATGCTTTTAGTGTTTGAACATCACATGCCGGACGACGGTGTAGTCCTCCAGGCCATACATCGACATGTCCTTCCCGTAACCGGACAGTTTCTGACCGCCATGCGGCATTTCACTGACCAGCATGAAATGCGTATTCACCCACGTGCACCCGTATTGCAAGCGAGCAGACATCCGATGGGCGCGGCCGACATCCGCGGTCCAGACTGACGACGCCAGGCCGTAGTCCGAATCGTTGGCCCAGCCCAGCACCTGCGCTTCATCGGTGAATTGGGTCACCGACACCACTGGCCCGAACACTTCGCGGCGAACGATTTCGTCATCCTGATGCGCATCGGCCAACACGGTCGGCTCGAAGAAGAACCCGTTGCCTTCCACAGTCTTGCCGCCGGTGATCAGGCGAATGTGCGGTTGCGCGATAGCGCGCTCGACAAACCCGGCCACACGGTCGCGGTGTTGCGCGGTGATCAGCGGCCCCAGTTCGGTCGACGGATCATCCTGCAAACCGTACTTGATGCTGCTGACCGCCTCGCCGAGTTTCTCGACGAATTTTTCGTAGATGCCAGCCTGCGCATAGATGCGGCACGCGGCGGTGCAGTCCTGGCCGGCGTTGTAGAAACCGAAGGTGCGGATGCCTTCCACGGCGGCGTCGATGTCGGCGTCATCGAAGATGATCACCGGGGCCTTGCCGCCCAATTCCATGTGCATGCGTTTGACGCTGTCGGCGGTGCTGGAAATGATGTTCGAGCCCGTGGCAATCGAGCCGGTCAGCGACACCATGCGCACTTTCGGGTGGGTGACCAATGGGCTGCCAACCGATGGACCACGACCAAACACCAGGTTGAGTACGCCGGCCGGGAAAATGTCCGACGCCAGTTCGGCCAGACGCAGGGCGGTCAACGGGGTTTGCTCCGACGGCTTGAGCACCACGGTATTACCGGCGGCCAGGGCGGGGGCGATTTTCCAGGCGACCATCATCAGCGGGTAGTTCCACGGCGCGATGGAGGCGATCACGCCGACCGGGTCGCGGCGGATCATCGAGGTGTGGCCCGGCAGGTATTCCCCGCCCGCCGAACCGCTCATGCAACGGCTGGCGCCGGCGAAGAAACGGAACACGTCGGCAATGGCCGGGATCTCGTCGTTCAGCGCGGCGCTGTAGGGTTTGCCGCAGTTGTCCGATTCCAGTTTGGCCAGCTCTTCGCCATGGGCTTCGATGGCGTCCGCGAGTTTGAGCAGCAGCAGAGAACGTTCTTTCGGTGGGGTTTGCGACCAGCTGTCGAAGGCAGCATCGGCGGCGCGCACGGCCGCATCGACCTGGGCTTCGCTGGCTTCATTGATTTCCACCAACACGCGACCGAGGGCCGGGTTGAATACGGGTTGGGCGGGGCCTTCGCCGTCGATCAGTTGGCCGTTGATCAAGAGTTTGGTTTGCATGGTTCTGTCCTCTTCAAAACTATTGTTGTTCTTCTGTGGAAATCAGGCCCTGTGGGAGCGGGCTTGCCCGCGATAGCGGTTTTACAGTCGACACATGTGTTGAATGTCAGTCAGTCATCGCGGGCAAGCCCGCTCCCACAGAGATAATTGTTGTCTGTGAGTTGTTTACTTACCGCCGCTCCCGGCAACACTCTCGCCACCCCGGGTCAGGTAATAGGCGCCAAGGATCGGCAGCATGGTCACCATCATCACCAGCATCGCGACGACGTTGGTCACCGGCACGTCCCGAGGGCGGCTGAGCTGGTTGAGCAGCCACAGCGGCAGGGTGCGTTCATGGCCGGCGGTGAAGGTGGTGACGATGATTTCGTCGAACGACAGGGCAAACGCGAGCATGCCGCCAGCCAGCAACGCCGAGCCGAGGTTCGGCAGGACGATGTAGCGGAAGGTCTGCCAGCCATCGGCACCGAGGTCCATCGAGGCTTCGATCAAACTGTGCGAAGTGCGGCGCAAACGGGCGATGACGTTGTTGTAGACGATCACTACGCAGAAGGTCGCGTGGCCGACGATGATGGTGAACATCCCGGGCTCGATCCCCAGCGTCTTGAAGGTCGCCAGTAATGCGATCCCGGTGATGATCCCCGGCAACGCAATCGGCAGGATCAGCATCAGCGAGATGCCTTGTTTGCCGAAGAAGTCCCGGCGGTACAACGCCGCTGAAGCGAGGGTGCCAAGGACCATGGCGATCAAGGTCGCGATGGAGGCGATCTCCAGCGAGAGCTTGATTGCTTCCAGCACGTCCGGCCGCGAGAACGCCACGCCGATCCACTTCAGGGTGAAACCCTTGGGAGGAAAGCTGAACGCGGCATCTTCGGTATTGAAGGCGTAGAGGAAGATGATCAGGATCGGGAAGTGCAGAAACACCAACCCGCCCCAGGCTGCGATTTTCAGGCCTATAGAGGCTTTCTCAGAGTGCATCGAAGGCCCCCAGTCGTTTGACGATAGTCAGGTAGATGGCGATCAACACAATCGGCACCAGGGTGAAGGCCGCCGCCATTGGCATGTTGCCGATCGCGCCTTGCTGGGCGTACACCATGCTGCCGACGAAGTAGCCCGGTGGGCCGACCAGTTGCGGCACGATGAAGTCGCCCAGGGTCAGGGAAAAGGTGAAGATCGAACCGGCGGCAATGCCCGGAATCGACAGCGGCAGAATCACTTGCATGAAGGTCTGGCGCGGTTTGGCGCCGAGGTCTGCCGAGGCTTGCAACAGCGATGGCGGCAGACGTTCCAGCGACGCCTGGATCGGCAGGATCATGAACGGCAGCCAGATGTAGACAAACACCATGAAGCGACCCAGATGCGAGGTCGACAAGGTGCTGCCGCCCACGCCCGGAATGCCCAGCACAAACTGCAACACCGGCTCCAGCCCCAAGTGCTGAACGAACCACTGTGCGACACCGCCCTTGGCCAGCAGCAAGGTCCAGGCATACGCCTTGACGATGTAACTGGCCCACATCGGCATCATCACCGCGATATAGAAAAACGCCTTGGTCTTGCCGGTGGTGTAGCGCGCCATGTAGTAGGCGATCGGGAACGCGACGATGGCGCTGGCGATGGAGACGACGACGGCCATGCTCAAGGTGCGCAGGATGATGTCGAAGTTCGACGGCTGGAACAGCGCCGCGAAGTTCGCCAGGGTCAGGTCGGGTGTGACCGCCATGGTGAAGTCATCGAAGGTGTAGAAACCTTGCCACAACAGCACCAGCAACGAGCCGAGGTAAATAGCGCCGAACCATAGCAGCGGCGGCACCAGCAGCATCGACAGGTACAGGTTCGGCCGGCGATACAACAGGTTGGAAAACCTGCGCAACGGCGAACCGCTGGCCGGGGTTTGAGGGATAGCCACGGTGTTCATCTCACACCCCGCCGACAACGGTGTCGTGCAGCGGGATCATCGCTTCCCGTGCCCAGCGAGCGCTGATGCGTTGCCCGGTCTGGTGCTGGGCGCTGACGTCCAGCCATTGGTTGTTGGCCTGGCTGATGTTCAGGGTCTGACCGTTTTCCAGTTTCATCTCGTAGCGCGTGGCGCTGCCTTGGTACTGAATGTCGTGGAGCAAACCGCTGACTTCGATCTCGTGGCTGGCCAACGGCCCTTCGGCAAATCGCACGTGTTCCGGGCGAATCGAAAACGGCTGTGGGTTGCCACTCAACTGCTTCGCCAGATCGCCGCGAATCACATTCGAGGTGCCGACGAATTCGGCGACAAAGGTCGTGGCCGGTTTCATGTAGAGATTGCGCGGGGTGTCGACCTGTTCGATGCGGCCTTTGTTGAACACGGCTACGCGGTCAGACATCGACAGCGCTTCGGTCTGGTCGTGGGTGACGAAGATGAAGGTGATGCCGAGTTGGCGTTGCAGTTTCTTCAGCTCGCTTTGCATTTGCTCGCGCAGTTTCAAGTCAAGGGCGCCCAATGGCTCGTCGAGCAGCAGCACACGCGGGCGATTGACCAGCGCGCGGGCCAGAGCCACACGCTGGCGTTGACCACCGGACAGTTGCACCGGTTTGCGCTCGCCGTAGCCGCCGAGGGCGACCATGTCGAGGGCTTCTTCGGCGCGTTTCTGCCGTTCGGCTTTACCAACGCCTTTGACTTTCAAACCGTAGGCGACGTTGTCGAGGACGTTCATGTGCGGGAACAGCGCGTAATCCTGAAATACCGTGTTGACGTCACGCTCATACGGCGGCAGCCCGGCGGCTTCTTCGCCATGAATGCGGATCGAGCCTGCACTCGGTTGTTCGAAACCGGCAATCAGGCGCAAACAGGTGGTTTTGCCCGAGCCGGAAGGGCCCAGCATGGAGAAAAACTCGCCGTCCTGGATGTCGATGGAAACCCGGTCTACGGCTTTCACTTCGCCGAACAGACGGGAAACGTTGGTGAACTGGACTGCAAGCGTCATGGTGCGGTGCTCCAAAAAAGGCGAGGGCCGTCACAGCGGCCCTGCCTGGACTTCTGAAAAATCTGAATCAACTTTCTGGTTGGAAAACTTATTGTGGCGAGGGAGCTTGCTCCCGCTGGAGTGCGCAGCACTCCCAAAAGGACTGATGCGGTCTCTCTGATTGACCGCATTAACGGGTTTTGGGGCAGCTTCGCCACCCAGCGGGAGCAAGCTCCCTCGCCACAGGGGCCGGTGGGTTAGCGGCCGCCCATAATCGCGATGTAGTCCTGGGTCCAGCGGCTGTATGGCACGAACTTGCCGCCTTCAGCCTGCGGGGTTTTCCAGAAGGCGATCTTCTCGAACTGGTCGAAACCATTGGTCTTGCAACCTTCAGCGCCGAGCAATTCGCTGCCGGTGCACGCCGCTGGCACCGCTGGCAACGAACCAAACCACGCCGCCACATCACCCTGGACTTTCGGTTGCAGCGACCAGTCCATCCACTTGTAAGCGCAGTTCGGGTGCTTGGCCTCGGTGTGCATCATGGTGGTGTCGGCCCAACCGGTGGCGCCTTCTGTCGGGATGGTCGACGCAATCGGCTGCTTCTCGTTCATCAGGCCGTTGACTTGATAGGGCCAGGCGCCGGACGCGACCACGCCTTCGTTTTTGAAGTCGCTCATCTGCACGGTGGTGTCGTGCCAGTAGCGGTGGATCAGCGGCTGCTGCGCGCGCAGCAGATCGAGCACGGCTTTGTACTGGGCTTCGGTCAGTTCATACGGGTTCTGGATACCCAATTCCGGCTTGGCGGTTTTCAGGTACAGCGCGGCGTCGGCGATGTAGATCGGGCCGTCATAGGCCTGCACGCGTCCCTTGTTCGGCTTGCCGTCCGGCAGGTTTTGCGCATTGAACACCACGCCCCAACTGGTCGGCGCAGTCTTGAACACGTTGGTGTTGTACATCAACACGTTCGGGCCCCACTGATATGGGGTGCCGTAGGTCTGCTTGTTGACCACGTACCACGGCGCATCTTTCAGACGCGGGTCGATGTTCTTCCAGTTCGGGATCAACGCGGTGTTGATCGGCTGCACACGCTTGCCGACGATCAACCGCAACGAAGCATCGCCAGACGCGGTGACCAGGTCGTAACCGCCCTTGGCCATCAAACTGACCATTTCATCGGAAGTGGCGGCGGTTTTCACATTGACCTTGCAGCCGGTCTCCTTCTCGAAACCGGTCACCCAGTCGTAGGCCTTGTCGCTTTCGCCACGTTCGATGTAGCCCGGCCAAGCCACAATATCCAGCTGACCTTCGCCGGCCCCCACCGCTTTCAGCGGTTCGGCGGCCTGGAGGCTGGCACTCGCCAGCAGCGCGGTGGTGATTGCACTGAGCAGTGCGGTCTTGTGCACGAACATGGGAATTCCCTCTTCTTTAATTATGGTCGGGGCAGTTGTGAACGTGGTGAAGCATGCCGTTAGCGGCTTGTTATTAGCGTAGTCAGAGATGCTGTCCGTGGCGCGCCATGATGTGGCGCACCACGCTGTAGTCCTGGAGCGAATCGCTGGATAAGTCTTTGCCGTAGCCCGAACGCTTCAAGCCGCCATGGGGCATTTCGCTGACCAGCATGAAATGGCTGTTGATCCACGTGCAGCCGTACTGCAAACGCGCCGCGACCTGCATCGCCTTGTCGAGGTTCTGGGTCCAGACCGAGGAGGCGAGGCCGTATTCCGAGTCGTTGGCCCAGTCCACCGCTTGTTCGAGCCCATCGAAACGGGTCACAGTGACCACCGGCCCGAACACTTCGCGCTGGACGATCTCATCGCTCTGCTTGCAGCCGGCCAGCAGTGTCGGTTGGTAGTAGAAGCCAGCGCCGGAGTGCACTGCCGCGCCGGTCACCCGTTCGATATGCGGCTGGCCGAGGGCGCGTTCGACGAAACTGGCCACGCGGTCGCGCTGGCGGGTGCTGATCAGCGGGCCGATTTCATTGTCGGCGTCGCGTTTACCGGCAAAGCGCAGGCTGCTGACCGCCGCGCCGAGCTCGGCCACCAACCGGTCATGAATCCCGGCTTGTGCATAAATCCGGCACGCGGCGGTGCAATCCTGACCGGCGTTGTAGTAACCGTAAGTGCGCACGCCTTCGACCACCGCTTGAATGTCCGCATCGTTGCAGACGATCACCGGCGCTTTGCCACCGAGTTCAAGGTGCGTGCGTTTCAACGTCTTGGCAGCGGCCTGGAGGATTTTTTGCCCGGTGACGATATCGCCGGTCAGCGACACCATGCGGATTTTCGGGTGGCTGACCAAATGGCTGCCGACGCCTTCACCGCCGCCGCAGACGATGTTGATCACGCCGCGCGGCAGGATTTCTGCCAGTGCCGGGGCCAGGGCCAGGATCGACAGCGGCGTGTGTTCGGACGGTTTGAACACCAGCGTGTTGCCGGCGGCGAGGGCCGGGGCGATTTTCCACGCGGCCATCATGATCGGGTAGTTCCAGGGCGCAATGGACGCGACGACCCCGATAGGATCGCGACGGACCATGCTGGTGTAGCCCGGCAAGTATTCGCCGCTGAGCTGGCCGGTCTGGCAGCGCACGGCACCGGCAAAGAAGCGGAACACATCCACCGTCGCGCTCAAGTCGTCCTGACGAGCCAGGTGCAACGGCTTGCCGCAGTTCAGGGATTCGAGACGGGCGAGGAGGTCGGCTTGTTTTTCGATGGCGTTGGCGATGTCCAGCAACAGGTTTGAACGTTGCTGCGGGGTGGTCCTCGACCAGCTGGCAAAGGCGTTATGCGCGGCGAGGATGGCGGCTTCGACTTGCTCGGTGCTGGCTTCGGCGATGTGGGTCAGCACTTCCCCGGTGGCGGGGTTGAGGATCGGTTCGACAAAACCCTGACCTGCGACCAATTCGCCATCGATCAACAACGCGGTGAACAACGGGGTCTGCGCGCCAGCCATTTTTCGGGTTCTCTTTTCTTGTGTGGCCATGCTGCTCCCTGTGACTGGGGCCCGGCCGTCTTATATAGATGCAGCAAGACTAGTGCGCGGACCCGAGGTCGACAAATACTAAATACTGAAGGTGGCGTTCGATTAAATAGATGGCTTGCGTCCGCCGTGGGGTTGCTCGCGGGCGACGGTCAGGAAAGGATCGACCAGCGCCGGACGCGCAGTGCCGCGGCGCCAGGCCAGGCCGACGTCAAGGGTCTGACTCAAGTCGGCAATCGGCCGCGCTTCAATGATGTCGCCCTCCAGCGACCACGGTCGATAGGTCATGTCAGGCTGGATCGACACGCCCAAACCGGCGGCCACCAGGCTTCGCACGGCTTCCGTTGACGCGGTTCTCAGGGTGATGCGCGGTTGCAGGGAAGCGGCGGACCACATGCGCTGGGCGTTGCGGTCCATTTCATCGACGTTCAGTTGAATCAGCGGTTCGCGCGCCACGTCGGCGAGGTTGATGCTGTCGTGTTCGAGCAATGGATGCTGCGCCGGCAGCCATAAACGGTGGGGCGAATGCGTCAGGACTTCGGTTTGCAGGGCGTGACGGTCTTCGAGGTTGGAGAGGATCAGCACACCAACGTCGATCTCGCCGCTGACCAGCAAATGCTCGATGTAGGGGCGTTCATCCTCCATCACCCGGATCTCGACGTTGGGGTAGGCGCGCTGAAAGCGGGTGAGCAAATCCGCCAGGTAGTAACCGGCCACGAGGCTGGTTACGCCAATGATCAACTGGCCGGCCACCTGGTCGGTGCTCTGTTGCAGGCTGCGTTTGGCGTTATCGACGGTGGCGAGAATCAGGTGCGCCTGGCGCAGAAACTGATGGCCCTGGTGAGTCAGGCTCATGCCCTTGGCGTGTCGGTTGAACAGGCCGACGCCAATCTCTTCTTCCAGTTGCTGAATCGCCAGGGTCAAGGTCGATTGGGAAATGAACGCGGTTTGCGCGGCGGCAGAGATCGAACCGGTCTCGGCCACGGCGATAAAATGACGAATCTGACGCAGGGTCATCATGGGGAAAGTACCCGGTGGACGGTTTTTATAGATTTGCTTGAGTGTATATCGTTTTAATCGATGGGCCTGTGGGCGTTACAGGATATGAGCAACATCTGGAAGCACTCTCGCCGGCAGGGGGCGGCCACTTTCGATCTAGGCTGGTGGCCGGTTACCCCTTTCGTGGAGACGGCAAAATGAATACCCGTGGTTTGCTCGATCAACTGCTCAAGTCCGGTCAGGATCTGGTGAAGAACAAGGCTGGAGGCAATCAGAACAAGGCGTCCAGCGGTGGGCTCGGTGGTTTGCTCTCGGGCGCCAGCGGCGGTGCGATAGCGGCGGGTGCCATGGGGCTGTTGCTCGGCAGCAAAACGGGCCGCCGTGTTGGCGGCAAGGTGCTGACCTATGGTGGCCTCGCCGCACTGGGTGTGATTGCCTACAAGGCGTTCGGCAACTGGCAGGCCCAACAAGGCACTGCCTCGCAGAGCGAACCGCAAACCCTGGACCGCTTGCCTGCGGCGCAGGTCGAGTTACACAGCCAGGCGATTCTCAAAGCCTTGGTGGCCGCCGCCAAAGCCGACGGCCACATCGATGAGCGCGAACGTGCGTTGATTGAAGGCGAATTCACCAAACTCGACAACGATCAAGAATTGCAGCACTGGCTGCACGCCGAACTGAACAAGCCGCTCGACCCGTCCGACGTCGCCCGTGCTGCGTGCACCCCGGAAATGGCCGCCGAAATGTATATCGCCAGCGTGATGCTGGTGGATGAGCAGAACTTCATGGAGAAATCCTACCTCGATGAGTTGGCGCGGCAATTGAAGCTGGAACCGGGGTTGAAGGCGGAGTTGGAGAGGCAGGTGAGACAGGCATCGATGTAGCCGACGAAGGTTCTCGAAACGGCCTCTACTACCTATTCATAATCCGCCGCTCTTGCAAAAGCGGGGCGGGTTTTATCGCTTGTGGGGGGGATGAGACGAATAACTCAGTCAGTGCCGCTCGTCTTAAAACACCACGTACCTGTTAATTCTGACAGTAGCTGGAAAATCATTTAAGGCATTTGATACCGCTACCTACGCCGCTCTCTCGCGGCGCGACAAGGAGCGTGTGTGATGACCGATCTTTCAAATGATTCCAAGACCCTGGCGCTGTCACCCCCTTACATTGTCGATGCAACGCCGGACGTCAAAAGCGAAGACCCCACTGCAGGAGTGCCGCTGTTAGGGGTTCCTTTGAGGCTTACAGGGGGCGGGCATCTGAAAGTGGTTGTGGATCCGCCCTCTCCGGGGGCGGATTCTGTGGTACTCCATCTCAACGGCAGTGTCACGCCCATCGACGCCCCTGTGACGGTCGATCCGGTCACAAAACGCACCACGTTCGAAGTGTCCGGGGCTCTGCTTCGCAATGGCCTGCAATATTTCAATTATGTAGCCAAGCGTATCGGTGGCAGCGATGAGCCGTCGCCCAATCTGTGGGTGCTGTACAGCAGGGATCGCCCAGGTGGTCTGGACCCGATAGTCGACGACCAAGACATCCACGAAGGGCTGGTTATTGATCTGCCTGAGGACGTCAAACAAAGCGGTGTCGACCTGGTAGCGGCCGAGCGAGGCGTCCCGCTTACCGTCTCTTACGCGTTTGCCAAATTGCACGACGTGGTGACCGTAAACTGCAACGGATTTCCGTTCAATCACATTGTGACGGCGGGCGATATCGGTGGCGGGTTCGACATCTTGCTGCCTAAAGCCGCTTTCATTGGCGGCGGCAACAGCCTGACCTTCAAGATTTTTTATACGGTCAAGGACCAACTGGGAAACAGTACCCAAAACTCACTGCCATCGCCGGCCCTCTCGATCAAGGTCGACCTGACGCCCAAAGTTGAACTCCCACCTGCGCCTTTTGTGCCAGCGCTGGCAGGTAATGTGATCTTTCCCGGCAAGCACACCGCGGGTTTCGTGGTCCGGGTGGATTGGACCAAAGGCTTCAAACCCGGTGATAGAGCCAAACTGGTGGTGAAGGGCGGAGCTGCGGGAGCAGGAACACCGGTATTCAACTTTGTGGCGTTCAATGCCAACTTCCGCGCCAATTTCCAGCTGACCCCGGCGTTCATTCTGGCGAACGCAGGCCGGGAGGTGGTGTTCACGTGGACTCTGTTGAGTGGTGGCGTGGAGACCGGGTCCGAGCCGCTGACCCTTATAATCGAAAGCGTCAATGTGACGGATACGAATTTTCCCAAGCCGGAAATTGTTGAGGCTTATGGGACGAACGCTGTGGATCTGCGGGCGTTTACAGGCGATGCAAAGATCGTCTGCGCACCTTGGCCATTTATTGGAGTGGGGCAAAAATACTGGCTGCATGTCTTGGGCACTGGCATGGATGACAACCCCAAGACTGTCCCCATTGCTGTGGGAAAAACCTTGACGCCGGAAGAGATCCACAACGGGCTAGACGGTGTGGTGCCACGTAAAGAGCTGGAGCTGTTCAAGCCGGGGCATCAGTTGAGGGCGCGGCTGCGCGTGGACTTCTACCCCAATGAAAACGTAGACACGATCAGGACGTTCACGCTGACCTACTACACGCTAGTCACCGCCGGGATGAAAGCCATCCTGGAGTTCATTAATGCACCTTATCGCGTTGCGCCCTTGGGTCGCCTGACCGACATATCGTTGAAACTGGTTGACGAAACGGGCAATTTCATCAGAGAGGCGTCGGTACGTGTGACTATTCCGGGCATTTTCAGATACTCGGACGGCACGACAGGGCGGCGTGAGTTTAAGACGAGTTTACTTGGTGAGTTGGTCATCCGGGGGGTGACTGGGCCGGATGCGCCAGCCACCAATTACACAATCACGGCTGAATATAATGGTAAAACTGTGATTGCGAAGTTAAATGTGACGGCCAGAGGGGCGGTTGGAGAAGTAGATCTTGGCTTTGTTCCACACACTTATATTGGTCATGGGTACCATACGCTTATGGTAAGCCCGGATGGGACCAAGATATGCGTGATGAAACCCGCTAATGATAATGGCAGTTTGGCAATTATCGATGCCGAGACCTTGCAGATGTCCGACAAGTCTGTGGCGCGTTTGAACGCCTTTAACTTTGCGATCGGACTTGATAGCAATCAGGTCTTTATAAGCAGCACTCACAGCTATAGTCGTACAGTTTATGATTTGTCGACTGGAACGCAAGTGCTGATTCCAACGAATACTTATAACTCGGGGGGATGTGTCTTTGATCGGGAGGGTGCTCATGCCTATGTGACAAGTCAACAAGGGTTGAGAAAGACCGATATCGTGTTTAAGCGTGAAAAGGATATTCCAGGCCCGAGCAGCAGTGGTCCAATTATTCTGAGTTCCGACGGTCGACGTATATTTACTTTCGCTGGTGGGTCTCTATATGGCATTGATACAAGTAATGACACGTTAGTCAAAGTCGTCTCGCAAGGCTGGAACGCAAATACAATTGCAATAAGTCCGGACGGTAAACGTCTTTACGCCGATGATAGGTCTTCCCCAAGGATCAGAGTTATTAACCCCGAAACATTGCTCACTATCCAGTCGGTCGACGTTTTGAAACCGGGCCTGATTACCTTGAGTCCGGATGGGCGGATACTCTTTTTTGCCAGTGAAGGAACCGTAACGGTTCTCGATTCCTTAAGCCTTAAGGAGGTCAAGACGTTCCCGGTCCAGGGTGATCCCTGTGCCCTAGGGTGTAGTCCTGATGGTTCCCGCCTCTATATTGCCTATAAATCCAAAACATCTATCACGGCTATTCAGGTCTAGTAACCCTGTAGGCAAGTACGCGCACATTAATAAGATGGCTGATTGTCTATTCTTGGGAACTGATCAGTCGCTTAAACCCCGCCATCGCTCTTTGCGAGCAGGCGCGCTTTTGCATTGGACCGCGTCCATTCGGACAACTTGGTTCAATGTGGGAGCCGTGCTTGCCCGTGAAGACGCCTTCAGCCTCACCCCATCACCCTCAGGCGCATCCACGACTCATTTCTTCCGATCCTCCACCGACACCCTCTCCCGATCCCACCGTCATCCCACGGTCTCCACCCAGGGCGAGAATTGGCGTCCCCCGTCTTATAAATGAAACACCCTCGGCTATACTCCGCAGCACTTGAACGACCCCCGAGGACTGACTGTGAAGAACTGGACGTTGCGCCAACGCATCTTGGCGAGTTTTGCGGTGATCATCGCCATCATGCTGTTGATGGTGGTCGTCTCGTATTCGCGGCTGTTGAAGATCGAAGCCAGTGAACAAAGCGTTCGCGATGACGCGTTGCCGGGGGTGTATTTCAGCTCGATGATTCGCAGCGCCTGGGTCGACAGTTTCCTTCGGACCCAGGAAATGCTCGGCCTCAAGGAAGGTCAGGGCATCAGTGCCGAGGACGCCGCCGATTTCCAGGCGTTCGAGGCGCGACTGGTGGAGCAGATCAATAACTACCGTGCCACCGTCACAACGGAAGAGGACAAGGTCGAAATCGCGGCCTTCGAAAAACTGCATGAGGATTTTCAGAAGATCCTGATGAAGGTGCTCGACCTGCATAAGAACAATCAGGAAGCCGACGCCATCAAGCTGTTCAACGAACAGCTGACCCCAGCGTGGACCGCCGGCCGGATGAAACTCAATGACATCATCCGCGAAAACAAAACCGTGGCCGATAACGACATAGCCGCCATCGACGATGCCGTGCTTGAGGCAAAAATCAGCATGGGAATTTCCCTGCTGGTGGCGGTATTGGCTGCCGGTTTCTGCGGTTTGTTGCTGATGCGCGCGATCATGGCGCCGATGAACCGGATCGTGGAAATCCTCGAAATCATGCGCACCGGTGACCTCAGCGGTCGTTTGAACCTGGAGCGCAAGGACGAATTCGGCGCGGTGGAAACCGGCTTCAACGACATGATGACCGAGCTGACGTCGCTGGTGTCTCAGGCCCAGCGCTCATCGGTACAAGTCACCACCTCGGTCACCGAGATCGCCGCCACGTCCAAGCAGCAACAAGCCACCGCCACCGAAACCGCCGCCACCACCACGGAAATCGGCGCGACCTCCCGTGAAATCGCAGCGACCTCCCGTGATCTGGTGCGCACCATGACCGAAGTGTCCACCGCGGCCGACCAGGCCTCGGTGCTTGCCGGTTCCGGGCAGCAAGGGCTGGCGCGCATGGAAGACACCATGCACTCGGTGATGGGCGCGGCCGATCTGGTCAACGCCAAACTGGCGATCCTCAACGAGAAGGCCGGCAACATTAATCAGGTGGTGGTGACCATCGTCAAAGTTGCCGACCAGACCAACCTGTTGTCGCTGAACGCCGCCATCGAGGCCGAGAAGGCCGGTGAATACGGGCGCGGTTTTGCCGTGGTAGCCACTGAAGTGCGGCGTCTGGCGGACCAGACTGCCGTGGCCACTTACGACATCGAGCAAATGGTGCGCGAGATCCAGTCGGCGGTATCGGCCGGGGTCATGGGCATGGATAAATTCTCCGAAGAAGTGCGCCGTGGCATGTCCGAAGTGCAGCAGGTCGGCGAGCAGCTGTCGCAGATCATCCACCAGGTTCAGGCGCTGGCGCCGCGGGTGTTGATGGTCAACGAAGGCATGCAGGCCCAGGCCACCGGCGCCGAACAGATCAACCACGCGCTGGTGCAGTTGGGTGATGCCAGCAGCCAGACTGTCGAGTCGTTGCGCCAGGCCAGTTTTGCCATCGACGAACTGAGCCAGGTGGCCGTCGGCCTGCGCAGCGGCGTTTCGCGATTCAAAGTCTGATGAGCGAACTCGCGGCTAAACGCGGCGCCGGAGTGCCGGTCAAGCAATCGTTGTACCTGGTGTTTCGCATCGGCAGCGAGCGCTTTGCCTTGCAGGCCATCGAAGTGGCGGAAGTGCTGCCGCGGCTGCCGTTGAAACCGATTGCCCAGGCACCGCATTGGGTCGCCGGGGTGTTTGCCTATCGTGGCGCGGTGGTGCCGGTGATCGACCTCAGTGCGCTGACCTTCGGGCAACCGGCGCAGGCCCGCACCAGCACGCGGCTGGTGCTGGTCAATTACCGCCCACATGAATCAACCCCGACGCAATGGCTGGGGCTGATTCTGGAGCAGGCGACTGACACGCTGCGTTGCAACCCGGCGGACTTCAAGCCCTATGGCCTGGAAAATCGCCAGGCGCCTTACCTCGGGCCGGTACGCGAAGATGCGCAAGGTTTGCTGCAATGGGTGCGGGTTGCCGATTTACTCGATGATCAAGTTCGCGCGCTGTTGTTCCCGTCGCCGCCTCTCGATCCGGCGCTGCTTGAGGAGCGGCCATGAGCAGCGATCAACGATTTTTCGATTTCCTCAAGGAGCGTATCGGCCTCGACGTGACGTCGGTCGGCCCGGCGATCATTGAGCGCGCAGTGCGTCAGCGCAGCATTGCCTCCCGTGCGCTGACGGCTGACGAGTATTGGCACACGCTGCAAGGGTCGCAGGATGAACAGCAGGCGCTGATCGAAGCGGTGATCGTGCCCGAGACCTGGTTTTTTCGTTACCCGGAATCGTTCGCGACGCTGGCGAAACTGGCCAGCAAACGCCTGGCCGAGATCAACAACATGCGCGCGCTGCGGATTCTCAGCCTGCCGTGCTCAACCGGCGAAGAACCCTATTCCATCGCCATGGCCTTGCTCGATGCCGGACTAAAGCCCCATCAGTTCAAGGTGGAAGGTATGGACGTCAGCCCGCTATCGGTGGAAAAAGCCCGGCGTGCGTTGTACGGCAAAAACTCGTTTCGCGGTCAGGACATTGCCTTTCGTGACCGGCATTTCAGCGCCGAACGCGACGTCTATCGCCTCAGTGATCGCGTGCTTGAGCAGGTGCGCTTGCAGGTCGGCAACCTGCTCGATCCGGCGTTGCTGGCCAGCGAGCCGCCGTATGACTTTGTTTTCTGCCGCAACTTGCTGATCTATTTCGACCAGCCGACTCAGCAGCAGGTATTCGAGGTGCTCAAGCGCCTGACCCATGTCGACGGCGTGCTGTTTATCGGCCCGGCCGAGGGCGGTTTGCTCGGGCGTTTTGGCATGCGTTCGATTGGCATTGCGCAGTCGTTTGCGTTCAGCCGTCAGCGTGTGCCGGAGCCAGAACCGTTTCCCCTGTTCGTGCCGGCCCCGTTGCCGGTGCGACAATCGGCGCGCAGCGTGCCTCCGCCACCGGTGCGCAATCGACCGTTCGCCACCCTCACGCCGCCCCCGGTCACGGCGAAAGCCTCGGACGCCACCGCGTTGCTCGCGAACATCGCCGTGCTGGCCAACGAAGGCAAAAGTGTTGAAGCGCGCATCGCGTGCGAACAGTATTTACGCAGTCACGAACCGGTCGCCCAGGTGTTTTACTGGCTGGGACTGCTCAGCGATGTCAGTGGCAACGCCCTCGAAGCCCAAGGTTTTTATCGCAAGGCGTTGTACCTTGAACCGCAACATCCCGACGCGTTGATGCACCTGGCAGCCTTGCTGCAATCCCAGGGCGATGCGGCGGGTGCCAGACGATTGCAGGACCGCGCCGCCCGCAGCGGGCGCGCCGACAGTGAGCGTAAACGATGAGCGCCTCCGACACCTTGAACGTCACCCATGAAGATGCCCAAGCCATTGACGATTGCTGGAACCGCATCGGTATTCACGGTGACAAGTCCTGCCCGCTGTTGGCCGAACACATTCACTGCCGCAACTGCGCGGTGTACTCCGCCGCCGCCACGCGTTTGCTTGATCGCTATGCGTTGCAGCAGGACGACCGCGTGCAACACTCGGCGACGGTCGAATCGGACATAAAAACCCGATCGCTGCTGATGTTTCGACTCGGCGAAGAATGGCTGGCGCTGGCCACTCGCAGCCTTATGGAAGTGGCGCCGTTGCAAGCCATTCATTCCTTGCCGCATCAGCGTTCCCGGGCCTTGCTCGGCGTGGCGAATGTGCGCGGCGCATTGGTCGCGTGCCTGTCGCTGGTGGAATTGCTCGGGCTCGACGCCACCCACAACGTGGCTTCCAGCGCGAGGGTCATGCCGCGCATGTTGATCATCGCCGCCCATGGCGGGCCGGTGGTAGTGCCGGTGGACGAGGTCGACGGGATTCATGCCATCGACGAGCGCATTCTCGAGACTGTCTCACAATCCGGCACTCAGGCGAGCGGCAAGTACACCCGCGGCGTGTTGCCCTTCAAAGGTCGTAGCTTGCGTTGGCTGGATGAAGAACAATTGCTGTCTGCTGTGACCCGGAGCCTCGCATGACCCCCGAGCAAATGCGCGACGCCTCGTTGCTGGAGCTGTTCAGCCTGGAAGCCGAAGCCCAGACCCAGGTCCTGAGCGCAGGCCTGCTGGCATTGGAGCGCAATCCGACCCAGGCCGATCAACTCGAATCCTGCATGCGCGCGGCGCATTCGCTCAAGGGTGCGGCGCGGATCGTTGGTGTCGACGCCGGGGTCAACGTTGCCCATGTGATGGAAGACTGTCTGGTCAGTGCTCAGGAAGGGCGCCTGTACCTGAGTCCCGAGCACATTGATGCGTTGTTGCAAGGCACCGACCTGCTGATGCGCATCGCCACACCCAACAACAGCGTGACGCCATCGGATATCGAAACGTATGTGGGGTTGATGACGCAGTTACTCGATCCGCTGGCGCCCGCCGCGCCGCTGATCGACGGGCGTCAATCCGAACAACCACGCGTCGAGCTGCCGGTGCCGGTGGTTGAGCCGCCGCCTGCCGCGCCAGTTGATGCTCCCCAAAAGACCAAGCGCACCACCGAAAACGGTGAGCGCGTGCTGCGCGTGACGGCCGAACGCTTGAACAGCCTGCTCGACCTGTCGAGCAAATCCCTGGTGGAAACCCAGCGCCTCAAGCCGCACCTGGCGACTATGCAGCGCCTCAAGCGCATGCAGAAAAACGGTCTGCGGGCCCTGGAAAACCTCAACGTCCATCTCAAGGATCACGCCTTGAGTCTGGAAGCCCAGGAAGCACTCGCAGATGCACGGCGGTTGCTGGCGGAATCCCAGCAACTGCTGAACGAGAAAAACGCCGAGCTGGATGAATTTGCCTGGCAGGCCAGTCAACGCGCACAGGTGTTGTACGACACGGCGCTGGCCTGTCGCATGCGCCCATTTGCCGATGTGTTGACCGGGCAGGTACGCATGGTTCGCGATTTGGGCCGGGACCTGGGCAAACAGGTTCGTCTGGAGATCGAGGGCGAGAAAACCCAGGTCGACCGCGACGTCCTGGAAAAACTCGAAGCGCCACTGACGCACTTGCTGCGCAATGCTGTGGATCACGGCATCGAGTCCCCGGAACAGCGGCTGCTGGCCGGTAAATCGGCGGAAGGTGTGATTCGTCTGCGCGCCTCCCATCAAGCCGGACTGCTGGTGTTGGAATTGAGTGATGACGGCCATGGTGTTGATCTGGAAAAGGTCCGTCGCACGGTCATCGAGCGGCAGTTATCCCCAGCGCAAACCGCCGCTCAACTCAGTGAAGAAGAGCTGCTGACGTTTTTATTCTTGCCCGGTTTCAGTCTGCGCGACACGGTGACCGAAGTGTCCGGGCGCGGCGTGGGACTGGATGCGGTGCAGCACATGGTCCGCCAGTTGCGCGGTGCGGTGGTGCTGGAGCAGACGGCGGGCGAGGGCAGCCGTTTCCACCTCGAAGTGCCGCTGACGTTGTCGGTGGTCCGCAGCCTGGTGGTGGAGGTCGGAGGCGAGGCTTATGCGTTTCCGCTGGCCCACATCGAACGCATGTGCGACCTCGAGCCGGAAGACATTGTGCAGGTCGAAGGCCGGCAGCACTTCTGGCACGAAGGGCGGCATGTCGGGTTGGTGGCGGCCAGTCAACTGTTGCAGCGCCCGATCAACCCGAACAGTCAGCAAACCCTCAAGGTCGTGGTCATCCGCGAGCGCGAAGCGATTTACGGCGTAGCGGTCGAGCGTTTTATCGGCGAGAGGACGTTAGTGGTATTGCCGCTGGACGAGCGACTGGGCAAGGTGCAGGACATCTCCGCCGGGGCGTTGCTCGACGACGGTTCGGTGGTGCTGATCGTCGACGTCGAAGACATGCTGCGCTCGGTGGATAAGTTGCTCGATACCGGGCGCCTGGAACGCATTGCCCGCCACAGCAATCAAGCGGTCGAGGCGGCGCGCAAGCGGATTCTGGTGGTCGACGACTCACTGACGGTTCGCGAGTTGCAACGCAAACTGCTGCTCAATCGCGGCTACGAGGTGGCGGTGGCCGTTGATGGTATGGATGGCTGGAACGCCCTGCGTTCGGAGGATTTCGATCTGCTGATCACCGACATTGATATGCCGCGCATGGATGGCATCGAATTGGTGTCATTGTTGCGCCGCGACAACCGCCTGAAATCGCTGCCGGTGATGGTGGTGTCGTACAAGGATCGTGAAGAGGATCGCCGTCGTGGACTGGACGCCGGGGCCGACTATTATCTAGCCAAAGCCAGTTTTCATGACGATGCCCTGCTTGATGCGGTGGCTGAGCTCATCGGTGGAGCACGGGCATGAAAATCGCAATCGTCAATGACATGCCCATGGCGGTGGAGGCCTTGCGCCGCGCCCTGGCGTTTGAGCCGGCGCACCAGGTCATCTGGGTCGCCAGTGATGGCAAGGAAGCGGTGCAAAAGTGTGCCGAGCAGACACCGGACCTGATCCTGATGGATTTGATCATGCCGGTGATGGACGGGGTCGAGGCCACCCGGCGGATCATGGCCGAAACGCCGTGTGCCATTGTGATCGTTACCGTCGATCGCCAGCAGAACGTACACCGGGTGTTCGAGGCCATGGGCCATGGCGCCCTGGACGTGGTCGATACCCCGGCGCTCGGCGCCGGTAATGCCCAGGAAGCGGCGGCGCCGTTGTTGCGCAAGATCATGAACATTGGCTGGTTGATCGGCGAGCGGGGTAACCGCGAGCGAACTGTGCCGAGCCCGTTGCGCAGTGCTGGGTCGCGCCAGCGCCTGATTGCCATCGGCTCATCCGCCGGCGGACCGGCCGCGCTGGAAATTCTGCTCAAGGGCTTGCCGCGAGATTTTTCGGCGGCCATCGTGCTGGTACAGCATGTCGATCAGGTGTTCGCCGCCGGCATGGCTGAATGGCTCGGTAGCGCCAGTGGCTTGAATGTGCGCCTGGCGGTCGAGGGCGAAGCGCCTCAGGCCGGAACCGTGTTGCTGGCCGGCACCAACCACCATATTCGATTGTTGAAAAACGGCACGCTGGCCTACACCGCCGAACCGGTCAACGAAATCTACCGGCCCTCGATCGATGTGTTTTTCGAGAGTGTGGCCAATTACTGGAGCGGAGACGCCGTAGGGATTTTGTTGACGGGTATGGGACGTGATGGCGCACAGGGGCTTAAACTCATGCGCCAACAAGGTTACCTGACCATCGCTCAGGACCAGAAAAGCAGTGCGGTATACGGAATGCCCAAAGCGGCCGCGGCCATCGACGCCGCCATGGAGATTCGCCCACTGGACAAGATAGCGCCACGATTGCTGGAGATATTCGCCAAATGACCGCCATTAGCAGCAATCCTGGCCCAAGAAGTACTCAGGTGACCGCACATGAATGACTTACAGCTCGACGGCTTCAAAACCGACGAAAACGCCGCCATGGTGTTGTTGGTGGACGATCAGGCAATGATCGGCGAAGCGGTGCGTCGCGGGTTGTCGAACGAAGACAATATTGACTTCCACTTCTGCGCAGACCCGCATCAGGCCATCGCGCAGGCGATCCGCATCAAGCCGACGGTGATTCTTCAGGATCTGGTGATGCCGGGTCTGGACGGCTTGAGCCTGGTGCGCGAGTACCGTAATCATCCGGCGACCAAGGACATTCCGATCATTGTCCTGTCGACCAAGGAAGACCCGCTGGTCAAGAGCGCGGCGTTTGCCGCCGGGGCCAATGATTATCTGGTCAAGCTGCCGGACAACATCGAGCTGGTGGCACGAATCCGCTATCACTCGCGCTCCTACATGACGCTGTTGCAGCGTGACGCGGCGTACCGTGCGTTGCGGGTCAGCCAGCAGCAACTGCTCGACACCAATCTGGTGCTGCAGCGGCTGATGAATTCCGATGGCCTGACCGGGCTGTCGAACCGCCGGCATTTCGATGAGTACCTGGAGCTGGAGTGGCGCCGTTCGCTGCGTGACCAGAGCCAACTGTCGCTGCTGATGATCGATGTGGATTACTTCAAGTCCTACAACGACAGCTTCGGGCATCTGGAAGGCGACGAAGCCTTGCGCAAGGTCGCGGCGGCGATCCGCGACGCCAGCGCTCGTCCGTCTGACCTGCCGGCCCGTTACGGTGGCGAGGAGTTTGCGTTGGTACTGCCCAACACCACGCCAGGCGGTGCACGCCTGGTGGCGGAAAAACTCCGCCAAACTGTGGCTGCACTGAAGATTCCGCACCTTTCGCCGACCGAAGGCTCCAGCCTGACCATCAGCATTGGCCTGTCCACCATGGTCCCGCAACCGGGCAGCGATTGTCGGCAATTGATCTCGGCGGCGGACAAGGGGCTGTACCTGGCGAAGAACAATGGGCGCAATCAGGTCGGAATCGAGTGAGGTAATGCACGACCTGTAGCCGCTGTCGAGCCTACTAGGCTGCGTCCGGCGGCGAAGCCGCCGTAAAACCGTACAGCGCGGTCCTCCAGACAAACCGTGTGCGCAGGATTGGCGAGGACTTCGTCCTCGGACGCGGCCTCGCGGGGCTCGACCGCTGCTACAGGAATGTTTGAGTCATTCGCGCCTAAAGCCGCCAGGCGGGCTGCCGTGGAGGCCTGTTTACGTTATACTCGCCGGCTTTCAAAAGTTCGCCAACGAGTGCTGCCCGCCATGGAAATCAACCCGATCCTTAACAGTATCAAGGACCTGTCCGAGCGCTCCGAAACTATTCGGGGGTATCTTTGACTACGATCAAAAGCATGAGCGTCTGACTGAAGTCAATCGCGAGCTTGAAGATCCGTCTGTCTGGAACAACCCGACGTACGCTCAGGAACTGGGCCGCGAGCGGTCCCTGCTGGCGCAGATCGTCGAAACCCTCGACGAAATGCACTCCGGCCTGGCCGACGCCAAAGACCTGCTGCTGATGTCCGCCGAAGAAGAAGACCAGGCCGCCGTCGATGACGTCGCCGCCGAAGTCGAGCGCCTGCGCGAGTCGCTGGAAAAACTCGAATTCCGTCGCATGTTCAGCGGTGAAATGGATGCCAACAACGCCTACCTGGACATCCAGGCCGGCTCCGGTGGCACCGAGGCCCAGGACTGGGCCAACATCCTGCTGCGCATGTACCTGCGCTGGGCTGACAAACGCGGTTTCGACGCGACCATCATGGAACTGTCCGCCGGTGAAGTCGCCGGGATCAAGGGCGCGACCGTGCACATCAAGGGCGAATACGCCTTTGGCTGGTTGCGGACCGAGATCGGCGTGCACCGTCTGGTGCGCAAGAGCCCGTTCGACTCCGGCAACCGCCGCCACACCTCGTTCTCGGCCGTGTTCGTGTCGCCGGAAATCGATGACAACATCGAAATCGACATCAACCCGTCGGACCTGCGCATCGACACCTACCGCTCCTCCGGTGCCGGTGGTCAGCACGTAAACACCACCGACTCGGCCGTACGTATTACTCACGTACCGACCAACACCGTGGTCAGCTGCCAGAACGAACGCTCCCAGCACGCCAACAAAGACACCGCGATGAAAATGTTGCGGGCGCGCTTGTACGAGCAGGAAGTGCAGAAACGCAACGCCGCGTCCCAGGCCCTGGAAGACACCAAGTCCGACATCGGCTGGGGTCACCAGATCCGCTCGTATGTACTCGATGCGTCGCGAATCAAGGATTTGCGCACTAACATCGAACGCAGCGACTGCGACAAGGTGCTCGACGGCGACATCGACGAATACCTGGTGGCCAGCCTGAAACAAGGCCTGTAAACCGCCAGTCAAGACCTCAAGTCCCCTGCCACCGGTGGGGGCAACGAACCTGTGATGGAATTTTTAAAGACATGAGCGACCTAGAACTCGACCCGCAAGCCCTGCAACAGGAAGAAAACTCCCTGATCGCCCTGCGCAAGGAAAAGCTTGCTGCCGAGCGCGCCAAGGGCAATGCCTTCCCGAACGACTTCCGCCGCGACAACTACTGCAATGACTTGCAGAAACAGTACGCGGACAAGACCAAGGAAGAGCTGGCAGAGGCTGCAATCCCGGTCAAGGTTGCCGGTCGCATCATGCTCAACCGTGGCTCGTTCATGGTGATCCAGGACATGACCGGTCGCATCCAGGTCTACGTCAACCGTAAAACCCTGTCCGAAGACACCCTGGCCGCGGTGAAAACCTGGGACATGGGCGACATCATTGCTGCCGAAGGCACCCTGGCCCGTTCGGGCAAGGGCGACCTGTACGTCGAAATGACCAGCGTGCGCCTGCTGACCAAGTCGCTGCGCCCGCTGCCGGACAAGCACCACGGCCTGACCGACACCGAACAGCGCTACCGTCAGCGTTACGTTGACCTGATCGTCAACGAAGAAGTGCGCCAGACCTTCCGCGTTCGTTCGCAAGTCATCGCGCACATCCGCAGCTTCCTGATGCAGCGTGACTTCCTCGAGGTCGAAACGCCGATGCTGCAAACCATCCCGGGTGGCGCAGCAGCCAAGCCGTTCGAGACTCACCACAACGCGCTGGACATGGAAATGTTCCTGCGTATCGCGCCTGAGTTGTACCTCAAGCGCCTCGTTGTCGGCGGTTTCGAGAAAGTGTTCGAGATCAACCGCAACTTCCGTAACGAGGGCGTTTCGACTCGTCACAACCCTGAATTCACCATGTTGGAGTTCTACCAGGCGTACGCCGACTACGAAGACAACATGGACCTGACCGAAGAACTGTTCCGCGAACTGGCGCAGCTGGTTCTGGGCAGCACCGACGTGCCTTACGGCGACAAGGTGTTCCACTTCGGCGAACCGTTCGTACGTCTGTCGGTGTTCGATTCGATCCTCAAGTACAACCCTGAGCTGACCGCTGACGATCTGAATGACATCGACAAGGCGCGTGCCATCGCCAAGAAGGCCGGCGCCAAGGTGCTGGGCTTCGAAGGTCTGGGCAAGCTGCAAGTGATGATTTTCGAAGAGCTGGTCGAGCACAAGCTGGAACAGCCGCACTTCATTACCCAGTACCCGTTCGAAGTGTCGCCACTGGCCCGTCGCAACGATGACAACCCGAACGTCACCGACCGTTTCGAACTGTTCATCGGCGGCCGTGAAATCGCCAACGCCTACTCCGAGTTGAACGACGCGGAAGACCAGGCCGAGCGCTTCATGGCGCAGGTCGCCGACAAGGACGCGGGCGACGACGAAGCCATGCACTACGACGCCGACTTCGTTCGCGCGCTGGAGTACGGCATGCCGCCAACGGCGGGTGAAGGTATCGGTATCGACCGTCTGGTGATGCTGCTGACCAACTCCCCGTCGATCCGTGACGTGATCCTGTTCCCGCACATGCGGCCGCAAGCGTAAGTGTTTCAATTAAAAAGCCGCCTTTTCAGGCGGCTTTTTATTGCCTGTCTGGTACAAACGTATCAATTTATTGCTTTCATCTGAGAGGAAAGACCTGTCGTGAATCGTGCAATGGCTCAAGAAGGTGCAGCGGGTATCGCCACTGCGGTCGCTGAAAGTGTTCAGTACCAGGGCCGCAAGGCCAGCCGACAGGGCAGCGAGCAGCGTCGACAGGACATTCTCGATGCGGCGATGCGCATTGTCGTGCGCGATGGCGTGCGGGCCGTGCGCCACCGCGCAGTGGCGGCCGAGGCCGGTGTGCCGTTGTCGGCCACCACCTACTATTTCAAGGACATCGATGACTTGCTCACCGATACCTTTGCCCAATACGTGGAGCGCAGCGCGGCGTTCATGGCCAAGTTGTGGGTGAAC
Organism: Pseudomonas sp. S2_B07; assembly: GCF_054668435.1. Taxonomy (NCBI): domain Bacteria; kingdom Pseudomonadati; phylum Pseudomonadota; class Gammaproteobacteria; order Pseudomonadales; family Pseudomonadaceae; genus Pseudomonas; species Pseudomonas sp. S2_B07. The sequence continues at coordinate 2,430,434 of NZ_CP162769.1, read as the reverse complement.
AATGAGGGCTTGCTGCGCGAGATGGTGATCAGCGGCGACGGCAGCCCCGAGGCGCGCTCCCAGCTGGCGGACGACATTGCACGGTTGATGACGGACTATGTTCACCGGCAATTGATCAACCGTCGCGAACACTTGATGGCTGAACAGGCGTTCCGTCAGGAGGCCTTGTTGAACCCGCGCCTGGCGGAATTGGTGCGCTCGCATCAGCAGATTCTCCTCCAGGGCACCTGCCAGCTTTTCGAGGTGTTGGGTTCGCGTGAGCCACGAGAGGATGCCAAAGTGTTGACGGCGATTATCGGACGGATGGAATATCAGGGCCTGCTCAACGACGCCGAGCCTGTGGGTGAAGAAGAAATGCTCGGTATCCTCAATCGCTACATGCACTTGGTACTCGCGTCGGTGTGAGTTGAGCACGGTCCCCGTAGCCGCTGGCGAAGGCTGCGTTCGGCGACGAAGTCGTCGTAAAACCTGCCACCGTGTTCCTTCAGGTTGATTCGGGATTCAGAGTTTACGACTGCTTCGCAGCCGAACGCAGCCTTCGGCAGCTGCTACAGGACTGCGTGTGCATAGGGAGTGTTGAATGAAAGCCTGGCGCGTCATTGTGATCGCCTTGTCGTTCCTGCTGCTCAGTGGCTGTCTGGTGACCTTCAAGGAACCGCTGCCCGCGAGCGACCCCGCGCCCAAAGGTTTGCTCGGCAAATGGACCAGCACTAACGCCTGGGGCGAGCCGATGAACCTGGAACTGACGCGCATCGGTGACCATCGTTATCAGGCGGTCAGCTACTTCAAGGCCAAACCCGGCGAACGCGAAGCCTATCCCTTCACCGTCTCGCGCCATGGCAGCCGCTGGTACCTGTCGGCGAAAGTGCCAGCCAAATACGGCGGCCATTTCACCATTGCCGGTTTCGAACTCACGGACAAACATGAATTGGTGGTCTACAACCTCGACCTCGAGCAGATCAACCAGGCACTCGGACAAAAAGTCTTGAGCGGCGAAGGTTTTCAGACCGACGACGGCGACGGCGTATTGGTCGACAACGCACTGGATCAGGTCTTCAGTTACCTCGACGATCCGGCCAATTCCGATGTCTTCGTCGAAGCGGTGCGCTATCAACGCCTGGCCAACAGCAAATAGACTCAGCACATAACGGTTTTTCTACAGGAGTTTCGGGTGGACGATTACCAGCAGACGATACGCATTTTGTCCGATCGCATTGTGCTGGCGCAGACGCCGATTCGCGTCCTCGATGCGGTCAAGTGGGACGACAGCATCCGCAAGGGATTCCTCAAGGCCAAGGGCAAGGAAATGCCGGCGGTGGACCGCGATTACTACCTCAATCGGCCACTGACGTTCGACTCCAGCAAAGTGAAACTGGAGTTCCAGAACATCGAGCGCGACATTACCCGCCAGCTCGGCCAGTTCAACCCGGTCGGCCAGATCATGCGCCGCATGTGCAAGGAATACCGGATGGTGGTGCGCATGCTGGAAGCGCGCGGCACCGAGGATTTTGGCCTGATTTCCCAGGAACTGTACGGTGCTGCGTCCGACGCGTTCCACGCCGGTGACCCGACTCTGGCCGATCTGGGGCTGATGCTTTCCGATTACCTGAACAACATCGACGGCCGTGGCGATCTCAAGGATGAGCCAAAAATCCTTACGGCCAAGGAAGCCGTGCACCTGCTGCAAACCCGCTTGAACAAGGTCTTTGGCGAAGCCGAGGAAACCATTCGGGTGTTCGAGTCCGACGGGATCGTCGCCGATGCGGCGGCCGGTGCGGACTACATCAAGATCCGCGCCGATGCGATGTTCAACGACCGTGACGTGCGCGCCCTGGAAGTCCACGAAGGGCTGGTGCATGTCGGCACCACGCTCAACGGGTTGAACCAGCCGATCTGCACCTTCCTGTCCAAGGGCCCGCCGTCGTCGACGGTGACCCAGGAAGGTTTGGCGATCCTGATGGAAATCATCACCTTCGCGTCCTACCCGAGTCGCCTGCGCAAACTCACCAACCGTACCCGCGCCATTCACATGGTGGAGGAGGGCGCGGACTTCCTGCAGATCTACGAGTTCTTCCGCGAGCAAGGCTTCGAAATGGCGGAAAGCTACGGCAACGCCAGCCGGGTATTCCGTGGTTCGGTGCCCGACGGTCTGCCATTTACCAAAGACTTGTCCTACCTCAAGGGCTTCATCATGGTTTACAACTACATTCAGTTGGCCGTGCGTAAAGGCAAGCTTGAGCAGATCCCGCTGCTGTTTTGCGGCAAGACCACGCTGGAAGACATGCGCACGCTGCGCCAGTTGGTTGATGAAGGGTTGGTGGTGCCGCCGAAGTATTTGCCGGATCAGTTCCGCGACCTGAACGCGCTGTCGGCGTGGATGTGCTTCTCCAACTTCCTTAACCATTTGAGCCTGGACCGGATTGAAGCGGATTACTCCAACATCCTCTAACGATCCCGAATACCCCTGTAGGCGTGAGCCTGCTCGCGATTGCGTTTCAACATTCAACATTGATGTTGGCTGACACACCGCTATCGCGAGCAGGCTCACTCCTACAAGGGGATGTGTATTTTCAATTCTGAATTTTGCGAGGTTTCAACGGATGAGATTCCTCGGCATGGTTTGCCTGCTTCTGACCTTGAGCGGTTGCAGCTCCCTGCTGTTCTACCCCGAGCCCGGCCAGTTGTTCACCCCGGAAAAAGCTCATCTCGAATACCGCGAAGTCACCCTCGTCACTGCCGACGGTCTCAAGCTCAACGCCTGGTGGTTGCCGGCCAAAAAGGGTGTCGACGTCAAAGGCACGGTGCTGCACCTGCATGGCAATGGCGGCAACTTGCCGATGCATCTGGGTGGGAGCTGGTGGCTGCCCAAGGCAGGTTATCAAGTGCTGCTGATCGACTATCGCGGCTACGGTTTATCCGAAGGGAAACCGAGCCTGCCGGCGATCTATCAGGACATCGACGCCGCGTTCAAATGGCTCGACCAGGCCCCCGAAGTCAAAGGCAAACCGCTGATCCTGCTTGGCCAAAGCCTCGGCGGCTCGATGGCCGTGCACTACCTGGTTCAACACCCCGAACGTGAGAAACAGCTCACGGCCCTGGTCCTCGACGGAGCACCGGCCAGCTATCGCAGCGTCGGCCAATTTGCCTTGAGCACTTCATGGCTGACCTGGCCGTTCCAGGTGCCGTTGTCCTGGCTGGTGCCGGACGATGAAAGCGCGATCTACTCGATGCCGCAGCTCAAAAGCGTGCCGAAACTGCTCTATCACAGCATCGACGATCCAATCGTGCCCCTTTCCAACGGCATCCGTCTGTATCAAGCTGCGCCGCCGCCGCGTGTGCTGCAACTGACCCGAGGCGGTCATGTGCAGACGTTCGCCGACCCGGTCTGGCGAAAAGTCATGCTGCGTTATCTCGACGACCCGCAGCATTTCAACGGCCTGCGCCGCCTGGGTGAAATCCCCAATTACCCGGCACCCCCGAATTCAGAAGATGAACCACCAGAGAGCCCGCAATGAGTGAAGAACGTAACGCCATCCCGCTGATCATCACCGGTATCTGCAGCATCCTCGGCACCGTGGGTGCCTTGTGGTACTACGGTTACCTGCATTTCGCCAAGCCTGAGGACGCGTTGCTGCTCAACGAATTCACCATGCTCAAGACCATGCCGGGCGAGGACTACAAAGTCTCCCTGGAGCCTGCCGCGCAAGTGGCGCAGTGCATTGATGGCGTGCTGGTGCTGTTTGATACCGAGCAAAAAGGCCTGACCGGTGTGCTGGTCGACAGCAAGAAAAAGGCGGTGCGTTGCATGGGGCAGGAAACCCCGCAGAAGCTGGAGCAGTAACCCCATTTTGCGAGCACCAAATTTCCTCTGTGGGAGCGAGCCTGCTCGCGAAGGCGGCGAGTCTGCAAAAACATATTTTGAATGTTGAATGGCTTTCGCGAGCAGGCTCACTCCTACAGGATTTGTTTTTTGCTCCATGAAAAAGCCCCGACTGAGCCATCAGCCGGGGCTTTTTGTTTAAGCAGATGTTACTTAGTTCGAGCTAACCGCCGAACGCGGAATCACCGGCTGGTTATCATTGGAAATGGTCACCTCCACCCGACGGTTCATCGCCCGGCCCGACACGCTATTGTTTTCAGCAACCGGGTATTCCTTGCCATACCCCTGAGCCACGATGCGCGCCGGATCAACGCCCATTTTCACCAGTGCCGTGCGCACCGAATCGGCCCGACGCTCCGACAGCGACTGGTTGTGGCCCTCGGTGCCGGTGCTGTCGGTGTAACCCTCGACGATCACTTTGCGATCCGGGTTTTCCGAGAGGAACTGCGACAGTTTGTTGATGTTCGCCAGACCGCTGGGCTTCAGGTCTGCGTGGTCGGTGGCAAACAACACATCACCAAACGTCACCAAGGTGCCGCGGTCGGTTTGCTTGGCGTTAAGGCTGGCCTGCAACTGCTTGATCTGCGTGTCACGCGCATCCAGACGCGCCTGGGCACGTTGGGCCGAAGCGTTTTTCAAGTTGGCTTCAGCGGTGCGCAGGGCGATGGTCTGCTTGGCCACTTCAACGCGCTGATTGGTCAGGTAAGCCAGTTGATCGACCTTGGCCGCGTCTTGCTTGTCGCGGTACGCCTGATCGGCTTTGTCCAGGTAATCACTGGCGTCTTTGGTTTCCAGTGCCGCAACTTTGCTCGCTTGCGGGTTGGCTTGCAGGCCGCTGTAGTTGGTGCGCGCCTGTTCCAGGTTCGCGTTAGGCGGGGTGGAGCAGGCAGCCAGGGCAACACTGGCGGCGAGGAGAGCGGGGATCATCAATTGTGTACGCATAATCATTCGTCCTTTTTAATCGGTAAGAGCTTCAGGTCCGGGGTCTGGATGCGCGCTTACTGCACGGTGCGCTGACTTTCCTGACGCAGTTCCTGAACACCTTGCTGAGAGTCCTTCAGTGTCTGTTGAGCTTTCATCGCCTGAGCCTTGCGTTCGGCCACACGAGCGTCCCACTCGGCTTGCTCGGCGAGCATCCGCGCCTCGTCATACTTTTTGTCGTGCATGGCGATTTCGGCTTGTTTGAATTTGTCTTGAGCGGACTTCATCTCCACAGCCGCAAACTCGGTGCCGCCGGCACTGACCGCGTCATTGACGGCGGATTGGGTGACCGCGTATTGCTCGGTCGGCGGGTTACCGGCGCAACCGGCCAGAATGAAACTGCTGCCAATTGCCAGGGCAGCCAGTTTCAGGCCACGCAAGTGGGTGGATGAGGTGGTTTTCATAGTCTTCAACTCCATTGGAATTACTCCTGTAAAACTTGAATATCCATCCTGGTATGGAGCCGTAACCGACTGACGTGATGTGCAAAATGAGACGACCGTACCAGGCGTGGTTACTGGTTACGACCAAAGGCATTTTTTAAAAGTTCAGAGAAATTCACCGTGCCTGCGAAAAAGCACGAAAGGCTCTATATCGGGAACTTTGGCGGCGAGAGGCGGTATTCCGGGGCTTTTTATCGCTCAGGAATTCACGTTTTTTGATGGGTATTACTTCCCTGTAGGAGCCCCCTTGCCACAGGGCTCCCACAGTTTTACATCAGCAGGATCAGTGTTTCTGCTTGTCACTACCGACCGACAAATCATGCAAATGCCGCCGCGACAATGCGAGAAAACGCGGTGTAGGACCGACGTCTTCGTACAGCGGATCACCTTCTTCATCAGTCGCCACAACGGTCGAGCCCTTCACATACGGAAAGCTTTTTTCCAGCTCTTCCAGGGCGGCGCCAATCAGCTCGCCGAGCAGTTCTTCAGGTTGGCGTTTGGGGTACATCTCGGTAATGGCCGCCAGCCGTGCGGCGGCTTCCACGTCCAGGTGAATCGTGTAGCCCGTCTCGGTCAGGCGACCCTTGGCGTTTTCTTCCCAATGCTGGGCAAGCTCGCGAATTTTCATAGTGACCTCAATGCGTTCCTGCTCGTGGCAGGCCGTTTCAGTGTCCGGCAGTGGCCGGCGAAAGCCGTTGTGCGGCTTCCTCTTCAGACTAGCTTCTGCGCGCCGGGTTTAAAGTCCCTTCGTCGTTTGCTTGTAAGAACGGCTTTACGGCGGCACTCTTGGGGTCAAAGCATGATGTTCATGGCCGCCCGGATTTTTTGCTGGAGAACTGCTGATGACCGATATTGATGCACGCTTGCGCGAAGACGTTCACCTGTTGGGTGAGTTGTTGGGCAACACCATTCGTGAACAGTACGGGGACGGTTTTCTCGACAAGATCGAGCAGATCCGCAAGGGTGCCAAGGCCGACCGCCGCGGTTCCATGAATGCCGAACTGAGCGCCAGCCTCAACCAATTGAGCGAAGACGAGTTGCTGCCGGTGGCGCGGGCGTTCAACCAGTTTCTCAACCTGGCCAACATCGCCGAGCAATATCAGCTGATTCACCGCCGCGAAGCGTCGCAGCCCGCGCCTTTTGAGGCCCGCGTGTTGCCGGAACTGCTCGCTCGCCTGCGCGCCGAGGGCCACAGCGCTGACGCTTTGGCCCGGCAATTGGGGCGACTGGAAATCGAACTGGTACTGACCGCGCACCCGACCGAAGTGGCGCGCCGCACGCTGATCCAGAAGTACGACGCGATTGCCGCGCAACTGGCCGCGCAAGACCACCGCGACCTGACCCCGGCCGAGCGCGAGCAGATCCAGGCGAAATTGCAGCGCCTGATCGCTGAAGCCTGGCACACCGAAGAAATCCGCCGCACCCGCCCGACACCTGTTGATGAAGCCAAATGGGGCTTCGCGGTGATCGAACATTCGCTGTGGCAGGCGATCCCCAATTACCTGCGCAAGGCCGATAAAGCCCTGTTTGACGCCACCGGCCTGCACTTGCCGCTGGAGGCCGCGCCGATTCGTTTCGCCTCGTGGATGGGCGGCGACCGCGACGGCAACCCCAACGTGACCGCTGCCGTGACCCGTGAAGTGTTGCTGCTGGCGCGCTGGATGGCCGCCGATTTGTACGTGCGCGACGTCGATCACCTGGCGGCGGAACTGTCGATGCAGCAGGCCAGCGAAGCCTTGAAAGCCAAGGCCGGAGACAGTGCCGAACCGTATCGCGCGGTGCTCAAACAGTTGCGTGAACGTCTGCGTGCCACGCGCAATTGGGCGCACGCCTCTTTGACGACGACCACCCCGGCACCGGCCGATGTGCTGCAAAACAACCGTGACCTGCTCGATCCGCTGGAGCTCTGCTATCAGTCGCTGCATGAGTGCGGCATGGGCGTGATCGCCGACGGTCCGCTGCTCGATTGCCTGCGTCGGGCAGTGACGTTCGGCCTGTTCCTGGTGCGCCTCGATGTGCGTCAGGACGCCTCGCGGCATACCGCCGCCCTGACCGAAATCACCGATTATCTGGGCCTCGGACGTTACGAAGACTGGAGCGAGGAGGAGCGCATCGCCTTCCTGATGCGCGAGCAGAACAACCGTCGACCGTTGCTGCCGGCGTATTTCAAACCCTCTGCCGATACCGCCGAAGTGCTGGCGACCTGCCGGGAAATCGCCGCCGCCCCCGGCGCTTCACTGGGTTCGTATGTGATCTCCATGGCCGGTGCCGCCTCCGACGTGCTCGCGGTGCAACTGCTGCTCAAAGAGGCGGGCGTACTGCGGCCGATGCGCGTGGTGCCGCTGTTCGAAACCCTGGCGGACCTCGACAACGCTGGCCCTGTGATTGAAAAGCTATTGCTGCTGCCGGGCTATCGTTCGCGCTTGCAAGGCCCGCAGGAAGTGATGATCGGCTACTCCGACTCGGCCAAGGATGCGGGGACGACAGCGGCGGCCTGGGCGCAATATCGGGCACAGGAACGCTTGGTCGACATCTGCCGCGAGCAGCAAGTGGAACTGCTGTTGTTCCACGGTCGCGGCGGCACCGTGGGGCGTGGCGGTGGTCCGGCGCACGCGGCGATTCTGTCGCAGCCGCCGGGTTCGGTCGCCGGGCGTTTCCGTACCACCGAGCAAGGGGAAATGATTCGTTTCAAATTCGGCCTGCCGGACATCGCTGAGCAAAACCTTAATCTGTACCTGGCCGCAGTGCTGGAAGCGACCCTGCTGCCACCGCCGCCACCAGAGCCTGCGTGGCGCCATTTGATGGACGAATTGGCCGCCGATGGGGTCAAGGCGTACCGCGCCGTGGTGCGTGAGAACCCGCAATTCGTCGAGTATTTCCGCCAGTCGACGCCGGAACAGGAATTGGGCCGCTTGCCGCTGGGCAGTCGCCCGGCCAAACGCCGCGCCGGCGGAATCGAAAGTCTGCGCGCGATTCCGTGGATCTTCGGCTGGACTCAAACGCGCCTGATGTTGCCGGCCTGGCTCGGCTGGGAAGCCGCGTTGAGCAAGGCGCTTGAGCGCGGTGAAGGCGAGTTGTTGGGGCAGATGCGCGAGCAATGGCCGTTCTTCCGCACCCGCATCGACATGCTGGAAATGGTCCTGGCCAAAGCGGATGCAGATATCGCCCAATCCTACGATGAGCGTCTGGTCGAGCCGGATTTGCTTCCTTTAGGTGTGCACTTACGCGACCTATTGTCGCAGGCGTGTGCCGTGGTGCTTGGGTTGACTGGTCAGTCGCAGCTACTGGCACATAGCCCAGACACCCTCGAATTCATCCGGTTGCGCAACACCTACCTCGACCCGCTTCATCTATTGCAGGCGGAGTTGCTGGCCCGTTCGCGACAACAGGATGTGGCCCAAGGCAGCCCGGTAGAACAGGCGTTGCTGGTGTCTGTGGCGGGGATTGCCGCCGGTTTGCGAAATACCGGCTAAGGTTTTTGCCGTGGGGCGAGGCACTCGGCGCAGGCGGCGGGTGCCTGTGGGCGAGGGCCGGAAAAGGTCGGTCAGGCGACAGTTAATGATGGGGTTGCGACTTGGGGCACTCCATCAAAAGGTCACGTCAGGCAGCGGTTTCTCCGACTTTCGGCGGCTTGTGTGGTCCGGGCCTGCTGTGTATCTTGATCAGCCTTTGGCCGTTTGGGCGGCCACGACCCTATTTTTGAGATTGGCCCCACGAGGCGAATCTGACGTTATCCATATAAAAAATTGAGGAGCACATCGATGCGCGTCATTCTGCTGGGAGCTCCCGGGGCCGGTAAAGGTACTCAGGCTAAGTTCATCACCGAGAAATTCGGCATTCCGCAAATCTCCACTGGCGACATGTTGCGTGCAGCCGTCAAGGCCGGCACCGAGCTGGGCCTGATCGCCAAGAGCGTCATGGACAGCGGCGGTCTGGTCTCCGATGACCTGATCATCAACCTGGTCAAGGAACGCATCAGCCAGGCCGATTGCGCCAACGGTTTCCTGTTCGACGGTTTCCCGCGCACCATTCCTCAGGCTGAAGCCCTGGTGAAGGCCGGTGTCGAACTGGACCACGTGCTGGAAATCGACGTCAAAGACGAAGACATCGTTCAGCGTATCGCCGGCCGTCGTGTTCACGAGGCCAGCGGCCGCGTGTACCACATCGTCTACAACCCGCCGAAAATTGCCGGTAAAGACGACATCACCGGCGACGAGCTGGTACAGCGCAAAGACGACACCGAAGAAACCGTGCGTCATCGCCTGTCGGTCTATCACGCCCAGACCGAACCTCTGGTGAAGTTTTACCAGGAGCTGTCCGCCGCTCAAGGCAAACCGAAGTACAGCCACGTTGAAGGTGTTGGCTCGGTTGAAGCGATCACCGGTAAAGTGCTTGAAGCACTGAGCTAAAAAAACGCTTCATCTTCTACGGCCCGCTTGCGGGCCGTAGTTGTTTATACTGGCGCACTTTTTCTGACCTCTCTTACGGAAACATCGATGAGCACCTTGCTGGCCCTGGACACCGCGACTGAAGCTTGCTCCGTTGCCTTGCTGCATGACGGCAAAGTCACGAGCCATTACGAGGTGATCCCGCGCCTCCATGCGCAGAAGCTGTTGCCGATGATCCAGCAATTGCTTGCCGATGCCGGGACCACGCTGCAATCAGTCGATGCCATCGCGTTTGGCCGTGGCCCGGGCGCGTTTACCGGTGTGCGGATTGCCATTGGCGTAGTCCAGGGCTTGGCATTTGCGCTGGATCGCCCGGTGTTGCCGGTGTCGAACCTGGCCGTGCTGGCGCAACGCGCGTACCGTGAACACGGTGTGAGCCAGGTGGCGTCCGCCATCGATGCGCGGATGGATGAAGTGTATTGGGGCTGCTACCGCGAAACGGCGGGGGAGATGCGCCTGGTGGGCAATGAAGCCGTGTTGCCGCCGGAAGTGGCGGCGTTGCCGACGGATGCCAGTGGCGAATGGTTTGGCGCGGGCACGGGTTGGGGGTATGCCGAGCGCATTGCCGTGAACCTGACCGGGCAGGACGCGGGCATGTTGCCGCATGCCGAAGACCTGCTGACCCTGGCGCGTTTTGCCTGGGAGCGGGGTGAGGCGATTGTGGCGGATGAGGCTCAGCCGGTTTATCTGCGCGATAAAGTGGCGACGCCTAAGGCGCGTTGATTTCTCGGTATCGAGTAGGTCCAATCGCGGGCAAGCCACGCTCCCAGAGTTTTGAGCCAGCTGCAGACGTTGTGAACCACCCAAATCCTGTGGGAGCGTGGCTTGCCCGCGATGGCGATCTACCCAGCGCAGCCAATCGTCGATTTATACCCCCAGCTTTTAAACCTTTTCCCGATTCTGTGTTCTAGTTATCACCAAGCGGTTTGCGAAGCGTTCAATGCGCCACTAAACTGCCATCATTGATACCGGACATGTACTCATGCGTATAGACGGCGTTTCCTCTCAGTCCTACCCCATCAAGCGCAAGCCTCGCAAAGGCCCTGTGGCGGAAGACGATTACGTCGATATCGACGGTGAGCTGGAAATTCCCTCCGAAGAGCAAATGGCTGCCCGTGCCGCCAAAGCCTCGGCGCAACGCCTGAGCAATCTGCCGGCGCGCCAGCAAGACATGATCTACCACCGCGCCATGAGCAAAAGCGTCGCCACGGCACTCGCCAGCTACCTGAGCACGGCCACTTTTGTCGATTGGGATACGGATGTGCTGGGTCTTGACCTGTACATCTGATGCGACTGCCTTACTACCTCGGCTGCCCGTCCTGGAGTGAAAACGCCTGGCGCGATTATCTCTATCCGCCAGACGCGAAATCCTCCGAATTTCTAAATCTCTATACCCAAGTATTCAACGCCGTAGAAGGCAACACGACTTTCTACGCGAGCCCGGCTGCGTCCACTGTCGAGCGCTGGGCCGAGGCCATGCCCGAACACTTTCGTTTCACCGCCAAGTTTCCTGGCGATATCAGCCATGGCGGTGACCTGCGCGAGCAACTGACCGCCGCCGAAACCTTTGTGCAATTGCTCCGCCCCTTGGGTGAGCGGGTTTCGCCGTTGTGGCTGCAATTGTCGAAAAGTTTCACGCCGCAGCGATTGCCCGAACTGGCCGCGTTCATTGATGCGCTGGATCACCCGCTGGCCATCGAAGTGCGCCACGATGCGTTTTTTGCCAAGGGTGATGCCGAGCGCATGCTCAATCGCCTGCTGCTGGATCGCGGTGTCGAACGGATCTGCCTTGATCCGCGTGCGCTGTTCAGCTGCACGTCGACCGATCCCTCGGTGCTCCACGCCCAATCGAAAAAGCCCAAAGTGCCGCCACGCCCGGCGGCGTTCACCCAGTTCCCGCAGGTGCGTTTCATCGGCCATCCTCAGCTGGAAGCCAACGATCCGTTCCTGCAGCCGTGGGTCGAAAAAATCGCCACATGGATCGAAGAGGGGCGCACGCCTTACATCTTCCTGCACACCGCCGACAACCTGCTGGCCGCCAGGCTGGCGCAACGTTTTCACGCACAACTGATGCTGCGTTTGCCTGGCCTGCCGCCGCTGCCTGAGCTATACAGAGAACCCGCAGCAGAACAACTTGGCTTGCTCTGAGGCGGATTCGTCCCCCTTTTCAGGAGTCTGCCCAATGGATGCGCAAACCCTTCGAGCCCAGGCGTTCAAAGCGCTGCACGAACGCGACGCGGCTTTTGTCATTCCCAACCCGTGGGACGCCGGCTCGGCGAAGATGCTAGCCAGCCTCGGTTTCGAGGCGCTGGCAACCACCAGTGCCGGCTACGCTTTTTCCAATGCGCGCCCGGATGGCGCATTGACTCTCGACGATACGCTGGCGAATGTCCGGGCGATTGTCGCGGCCACTGATCTGCCGGTGGCGGTGGACCTGGAAAACGGTTTTGCCGACGACCCCGTCCAGTGCGCCCAGAGTATTTTGCGCGCAGCTGAGGCCGGTGCGGTTGGCGGCTCTATCGAAGATGCCACGGGCCGTGAAGCGGCGCCGATCTACTGCTTCGAACATGCCGTGGCGCGGATTGAAGCGGCGGTGGCGGCAGCGCGCAGTTTGCCGTTCCCCTTCATGCTGACCGCGCGCGCCGAGAATTTTCTGCACGGCAATCCTGATCTTGCCGACACCCTTCGCCGCTTGCAGGCGTTCGCCGAGGCCGGTGCCGACGTGCTCTATGCGCCGGGGCTGCGCAGTGCCGAAGAGGTATTGGCGGTGGTCCGTGCCGTGGCGCCCAAACCGGTCAATGTGTTGATGTCCGGCGGGCTCAAGTTGACGGTCGAGCAGTTGAGCGAAATGGGCGTCAAGCGCATCAGCGTCGGATCGGCCCTCGCGTTGGCGGCGTATGGCGAATTTTTCCGGGCGGCTGAAGAGATCAAGACTTCCGGCACGTTCGGGTTTACCTCGCGCTCCATGCCGTACGCGAAGGCTAATCTACTGTTCAAAGGCTGACGATGCGGTTGAGGGGATGGCTGTTGTTGATGCTGGTGCTCATTGGCGCGTCAGGCTTGAGTGTCTGGCGCGGTTGGGTCTCCCTGCCGCCACCGTGGAACCCTTGGGCGCCACTGGACGTAAACGCCGAACCGAATCTGCTGACCCGCTACAAGTTGATGCGCTTGAGCGATGACCCACAGTTGTGCGATCAGGCCCTGAGCAATTCCGGATTGCGCGTGACTCGCCAAGCCGACAGTCCCGACGCCACATGCCCGCTGATCAACACGTTGCGTGTGCAGGGTGGCGAAGTGGCCCTGAGCAGCAGCTTCCTTGCCAGTTGCCGCCTCGCGGTGTCGTTCGCGCTGTTCGACCGGCATGTCCTGCAACCCGCGGCGCAGGCGGTTTACGGGCTGGCGGTGACGCGAGTCGAGCATCTGGGCAGTTTTGCCTGTCGCAATGTGTATAACCGCGACAAGGGCAGGCTCAGTCAGCACGCGTCGGCCAATGCCCTGGACATTGCCGGTTTCCGCCTCGCGGATGGGCGAACTGTCAGCGTGCTCAAGGATTGGCCAAAAGATAATCAGGACGCGCGTTTTCTGCGTCAGGTCCGCGACGGTGCGTGCGACCTGTTCAGTGTGGTGTTGAGCCCGGATTACAACGCCGCCCATCACAATCATTTTCATGTGGATGCCGGGCCGTGGTGGGTGTGTCGCTGATGGCCTGTTATTGAAGGATCAGGCGGCGATGCGCAGGTTTTGCAGAACGATCGGGCGAGCCCAGCCATTATCGAAGTCGAGTTGTTTCTGTTGTTCCACCAGCTCTTCGGGGGAGAACGGTGGGAACGGTTTGTCCAGCAGGTCCATCTCGAATTCGGCGATCGGCAGGTGCAGCGGACGCGGTTGTGGCGCCGGGCCGGCTTCCGGCACGGGTTGACCGGCGGTGAGCACGATAGGGCGAACCCAGCCGCTTTCGAAGTCCTGTTGTTTTTGCTGAGCGACGATTTCTTCCGGCGGGAACGGTGGCGCCGGTTTGTCGGCCAGGTCCATTTCGAACTCGGCAATCGGCAAAAACAGTGGCTCCGGTGGGCGGACCACGGTATCCGTCACATTGCATTCGCGCTGGGAGACGATGTGTGCCAGCAGATCGCTGCCGACGGTGGGCTCGACCGGGCTGTCGAGATCGACCGGTGGAAACTTGAGCGACTCGGGAACCCCATCACCTGGCTGATCGGCCAGCGCCCGGGCAAAAAAATCTTGCCACAGGTGACTGACACCGCCCAACGCCTGGGTGTTTCGCAGGTTGTAATCGCCGTAGGGCGAGATAAAACCTGTGATTGTGGGTTGAAAGTCTGACATTTCTCTCGGTCGACGCTCAGCTCTGGCAAAATGCCCGTTAGTTTTGTTATCGGCCGTTTTTGCCGATCATTAATTTTTTGAGCGTGTTTTCCGATGATTGATCAACCGGCAGTTTGCCGCATCCATGTCGAGGCCCTGGGCACGACCTTTCAGCCCCAGGCCGAGCAATGGGCCGAGCGCCTGGGCTTGCCGTTGCAGGTGGATGATGGCGAGTTCGCCTTGCAGGTCGGCGAGCAAGGTTTGCAGCTGCAACAACTCGGGGCGGATGCGCCGGGGCCGGTGCGGGTGGACTTCGTCGAAGGCGGGGCGGCGCATCGCCGGTTGTTCGGTGGCGGCACGGGACAGATGATCGCCAAGGCTGTTGGCATCGCGCAGGGCGTGCGTCCGCGTGTTCTGGATGCCACGGCGGGCCTCGGCAAGGATGCGTTCGTGCTGGCGAGCCTGGGCTGCGAGATGAGCCTGATCGAGCGTCAGCCGCTGATCGGCGCCCTGCTGGAGGATGGCCTGGCGCGCGGCGCGGAAGATTTCGACGTGGCTCCCATCGTGGCGCGCATGCGTTTGCTCAAGGGCAATTCGATTGAAGTGATGCGTAACTGGGAGGGTGAGCCGCCGCAGGTGATCTACCTCGACCCGATGTTTCCCCATCGCGAGAAAACCGCGTTGGTGAAGAAGGAAATGCGCTTGTTCCGGCCGTTGGTGGGCGATGACCCGGATGCGCCGGCGTTGTTGGAGGCCGCATTGGCGTTGGCCAGCCACCGGGTAGTGGTCAAGCGGCCGCGCAAGGCGCCGTGCATTGCAGGGCCGAAGCCGAGTCATGCGCTGGACGGGAAATCCAGCCGGTATGACATTTATCCGAAGAAAGCGCTCAAGCCCTGAGACCGAGTCGCTCCCATCGCGAGCAAGCTCGCTCCCACATTGGATCTGTGCAACGCCAGAGATCCTCTGTGGGAGCGAGCTTGCTCGCGATGGGGCCAGACCAGTCACCCCATTTCTATCAGGCTGTCTGCGGCCGATAAGCCCGCATAAACAACCCCACCACTTCCTGCACATGGTCTTCGGCCGCCTCCCCGGTCACCGGCCCGCCGCAGCCATACAGCAACCGAAAATTGCCCCCACCCTTGAGCAAGCAGAAGAAATGCTCAGCCGCATTACGCGGTTTATCAATGCTCAGCACACCGCTTTGATCAACCTTGGTCAGCAACCGCTCCATGCCATCCAGCATGCGTTGCGGCCCGGCCTCGAAAAAGATCAGCGAGAGTTTCGGGTCCTGGCTGCCGAGGGTGATCATCAGGCGGTGCAGGTTCACGGATTCGTCGCTGTTGATCAGCTGATGAAAGCCGTGCGCGATATTCAGCAGCACCGTTTCAACCGCAACCCCATCCGCCAGTTCGAAAAACAGCGGCGGCAGTTGCTCTTCGCACTTGGCGACCACGGCGGCGGAGAACAGCGTTTCCTTGTCGTTGAAGTGGCTGTAGACCGTCAGCTTGGACACGCCCGCCTCAGCCGCCACGGCATCCATGCTGGTGTTCGCGTAACCCTTGCTCACAAACAGAATTTTAGCCGCATCGAGGATGGCCTGGCGCTTGGCCAGATCCTTGGGGCGGCCCGGACCGCTGGGTGCTGAAAGATTGTTCGACATATTCCGCTTTAATACTGGACTGGTGAGTTTGCTATTAATACCATACTGCTCAGTATAATTATTCCAAGCACCATTAGCGAAAGGTCGTTCACCATGTTCCGCTATGCCTTGTCCCTCGCGTTGCCAGTCAGTCTGGCGTTTTTTTTGACGGCGTGTGGTCACGAAGAGGCGCCGCAAGTCACCCTTCGTCCGGCCATGGTGGTCCAGCCAGAGCCTTCGGCGCAGGCGATGGAAAGCTATCCCGGTGAAGTGCGGGCTCGCTATGAACCGGATCTGGCGTTTCGCATTGGCGGCAAAGTCAGCCGACGACTGGTCGAGGAAGGGCAGCGCGTCAAGGCTGACCAGCCTCTGGCCGAGCTCGACCCTCAAGACGTACGCCTGCAACTGGAAGCCACCCGCGCGCAGGTCGCCGCCGCCGAGGCCAATCTGAGCCTGGTGCGCACCGAGCGGGATCGCTACAAGACCCTGATGGACCGTCAGATGGTCAGCCATTCGCAGTACGACAATGCCGAAAACCTTTACCGGTCCGGTGAAGCCCGCCTCAAGCAAATCAAAGCCGAATTCAATGTCTCGACCAATCAGGCGAGCTACGCGGTACTGCGCGCGCCCCAGGATGGCGTCGTGGCCAAGCGGGCCGTGGAAGTCGGGCAAGTGGTGGCCGCCGGGCAAACCGTGTTCACCCTCGCCACCGATGGCGAACGTGAAGTGCTGATCAGCCTGCCGGAACAGAGTTTCGGCCGCTTCAAGGTCGGTCAGCCCGTGTCGGTAGAACTCTGGACCCAACCGGATCAGCGCTTCGCCGGCCGCATCCGCGAACTGTCGCCCGCCGCCGATCCAAAATCGCGCACCTTCGCCGCCCGCATCGCGTTTACCGCCGGCAAAGTCCCGGCGGAGCTTGGCCAAAGCGCCCGGGTGTTTATCCAGACGGCAGAAACCATCGCGCTGTCGGTGCCGTTATCGGCGGTCACCGCGGAAAACGGCGCGACCTATGTGTGGGTGCTCGGGGCCAACAACACCCTGAAAAAAGCCCCGGTGCGGGTCGGTCCGTTCGGCGAGAAAACCGTGACTGTGCTCGAAGGCCTGAACGCCAGCGACTGGGTAGTGGCCGCCGGTGTCCATGTGCTTCACGACGGGCAGCAAGTGCGTCCGGTGGATCGCTCCAACCGCGTGGTCAATCTGGCGGACAAGGAGTAATTCCCGATGCGCTTCAACCTTTCCGAATGGGCGTTGCGTAATCGCCAGATCGTACTGTTCCTGATGCTCTTGCTGGCCGTCGTCGGTGCGCTTTCCTACACCAAGCTCGGTCAAAGCGAAGACCCGCCGTTTACTTTCAAGGCCATGGTGATTCGTACCAACTGGCCGGGGGCTACGGCTCAAGAAGTGTCGCGTCAGGTCACTGAACGCATCGAAAAGAAACTGATGGAAACCGGCGAGTACGAGCGCATCGTCTCGTTCTCCCGTCCGGGTGAGTCCCAGGTCACCTTTGTCGCGCGCGATGCCATGCATTCCAAGGACATTCCCGAACTCTGGTATCAGGTCCGCAAGAAGATCAGCGACATCCGCTACACCTTGCCGCCGGGCATTCAGGGGCCGTTTTTCAACGATGAGTTCGGCACCACCTTCGGCAACATCTACGCCCTGACCGGCGACGGTTTTGATTACGCGGTGTTGAAGGACTACGCCGACCGCATTCAGATCCAGCTGCAACGGGTCAAGGATGTGGGCAAGGTCGACTTGCTCGGGCTGCAGGACGAGAAGATCTGGATCGAGCTGTCCAACGTCAAACTCGCCACCCTTGGCTTGCCATTGGCCGCCGTGCAGCAAGCGCTTGAAGAACAGAATGCGGTGTCGACGGCCGGGTTCTTCGAAACCACCAGTGAGCGATTGCAGCTACGGGTCTCGGGGAATTTTCAGACGGTCGATGAGATCAAGAACTTCCCGATTCGCGTCGGTGATCGCACGTTCCGCATTTCCGATGTGGCCGACGTTCGCCGCGGTTTTAACGATCCTCCCGCACCGCGTATGCGCTTCATGGCCGAAAATGCTATCGGTCTGGCCGTGGCGATGAAGGATGGCGGCGACATTCTGGTGCTGGGTGAGGCACTGGAAAAAGAGTTCGACCGCATCCAGAACAACCTCCCCGCCGGGATGCAATTGCGCAAAGTGTCGGACCAGCCCGCCGCGGTGAAAACCGGGGTCGGCGAATTCATTCAGGTGCTGGTCGAAGCCTTGGCGATTGTGTTGCTGGTGAGCTTCTTCTCACTTGGCATGCGCACTGGCATGGTGGTCGCACTGGCGATTCCGCTGGTGCTGGCAATGACCTTTGCCTGCATGTATTACCTCGGCATCGGCCTGCACAAGATTTCCCTCGGCGCGCTGGTGCTGGCGCTGGGCCTGCTAGTGGACGACGCGATCATCGCCGTGGAAATGATGGCGATCAAAATGGAGCAGGGCTTCGACCGTATCAAGGCAGCCAGTTATGCCTGGACCAGTACGGCGTTCCCGATGCTCACCGGTACGCTGATCACCGCCGCCGGCTTCCTGCCGATTGCTACCGCGCAATCGAGCACCGGCGAATACACCCGCTCGATCTTCCAGGTGGTGACCATCGCGCTGCTGGCCTCGTGGGTCGCTGCGGTAGTGTTTGTGCCGTACCTGGGGGAAAAACTCCTGCCGGATCTGGCGAAAATTCATGCGGCGAAACACGGCACGGATCAGCCCGACCCTTACGGCACGCCGTTCTATGAGCGGGTCAGACGTTTGGTGGAATGGTGCGTACGGCGACGCAAAACGGTGATCGTGCTGACGATCATGATGTTTGTTGCCTCGGTCATGCTGTTCCGTTTCGTGCCGCAACAGTTTTTCCCGGCGTCGGGGCGGCTGGAGCTGATGGTCGATCTGAAACTGGCCGAAGGCGCCTCCCTGAGCAACACCGCCGACGAAGTCAAACGCCTGGAAGCCTTGCTGAAGGACCGCGCCGGTATCGACAACTATGTGGCCTACGTCGGCACCGGTTCACCGCGTTTCTACCTGCCACTGGATCAGCAACTGCCGGCGGCGAGCTTCGCGCAAGTGGTGGTCCTGGCCAAGACCATCGAGGATCGCGAAAGCCTGCGCACCTGGCTGATCGAAACCCTCAACGAACAATTCCCGGCCCTGCGTGGGCGGGTCACGCGTCTTGAAAACGGGCCTCCAGTAGGCTATCCGGTGCAGTTCCGGGTGACCGGCGAGCACATCGACGAAGTCCGCGCCCTGGCCCGTAAAGTGGCGGCCAAGGTTCGCGAGAATCCGCACGTTGCCAACGTCCACCTGGACTGGGAAGAACCGAGCAAAGTGGTGTACCTGAACGTCGATCAGGACCGCGCCCGAGCGCTGGGCGTGAGCACGGCGAACCTGTCGAAGTTCCTGCAAAGTTCCCTGACCGGTTCCAGCGTCAGCCAGTACCGCGAAGACAACGAGTTGATCGAAATCCTGCTGCGCGGCACCTTGCACGAACGCACCGAACTGTCGTTGCTGCCTAGCCTGGCCGTGCCGACCGACAATGGCCGCAGCGTTGCACTGTCGCAGATCGCGACGCTGGAATACGGCTTCGAAGAAGGCATCATCTGGCACCGTAATCGCCTGCCCAACGTCACCATTCGCGCCGACATCTATGGCAAGGAACAACCTGCCACGCTGGTGCAGCAGATCATGCCGACGCTCGATCCGATTCGCGCCGAATTGCCGGACGGCTACTTGCTGGACGTCGGCGGCACGGTCGAAGATTCCGCCCGTGGACAGAACTCGGTGAAGGCCGGTGTGCCGCTGTTCATCGTGGTGGTGTTGACGTTGCTGATGCTGCAACTGCGCAGCTTCTCGCGCACGGTGATGGTGTTCCTCACCGCGCCGCTGGGGCTGATCGGCGTGACCTTGTTCCTGTTGGTTTTTCGCCAGCCGTTCGGTTTTGTCGCGATGCTGGGGACCATTGCGCTGTCCGGGATGATCATGCGTAACTCGGTGATTCTGGTGGACCAGATCGAGCAGGACATCGCGGCAGGTCTCAAGCCCTGGCAGGCGATTATCGAGGCGACCGTGCGCCGCTTCCGCCCGATTGTGTTGACTGCATTGGCGGCGGTACTGGCGATGATTCCGTTGTCACGCAGTGTGTTCTTCGGGCCGATGGCGGTGGCGATCATGGGCGGTCTGATCGTGGCGACGGCGTTGACGTTGCTGTTCTTGCCGGCGTTGTATGCGGCGTGGTTCAGGGTGAAGAAAGAGCCGGTCTGACTTCCTACATGTATTTCAGAATCCTCTGATGTTGAGTCAGAGGACTCTGAATGCTGTACTCACGACTCAGTTTTACGAGTATTGAGACAGTCGTCATGAAGAGGCCACCGGTTGTAACGGGCAGGACCGATCCGGTGTTCGACCTGTTGATGAAATTCCCCCACAAGGAACGCCTCCCTGACTACCTGGCCCTGCTGAAGCCGCTGGATGATCAGGGGCGCTACCTTCCATTTGATGAATTGCGTTACCGCTGGGCGCCGGGGCTGGATTCCAGAGTGTGCTGGGCCTTGGTCAAAAAGGCCCGGACAACACAATATTCCTGCCTTCTGCCCTTGGGCGAACCGGTCCAGTGGTGCAACTTCGTGCTGACGCCATTGGCGCAGAAAGCCATTTCGGCAGTCGATCGGCAAACCACCCCCGCTGCGCTGGAATACATGACCAACCAGATCGATGAGCGCGCGCATTTCAGCTATCTGCTCAATGACCTGATCGAAGACGAAGCCATCAGCAGCAGCCAACTCGAAGGCGCTGCCACCACCACGCGGGTGGCAAAGGACATGCTTAAGCGCCATCGCCTGCCGCGTACACCCGATGAGCGAATGGTCATTGGCAACTATCAGATGATGAACTTTGCCTGGGAAAAGCGTTATGAACCACTGAGTGTGGAACTCATCACTGCAATGCACCGTGTTGGCGTCGAGGGTATTGATGACGCGCAGTATTCGCCGGGTGAATTCAGAGGCAACGATGATGTGGTGGTGCAGGACGGTGAGGGCAACACCGTGCATACACCGCCGCCCGCCGCAGGGCTGGTGTCACGCTTGCAGGTGCTGACGAAGTGGATCAATCAGTCCCACAACGATATCAATTGTGAGGACTACCTCCATCCGCTGATGAAAGGCATCGCGCTGCATTTTGCCTTGGGTTACGAGCATCCTTTCCGCGATGGCAATGGTCGTGTTGCGCGGGCGCTGTTTTACTGGTTCATGTTCAAGAATGATTTCTCGGCATTTCGCTACATCGCGATCAGCGTGTTGTTGCGCAACGCACCCGTGAAATACGGGCGGTCGTATTTGAATACCGAGGCCGATGAGCTGGACCTGACTTACTTCATTGATTTCCAGTGTTCGGTGGTCCTGCGGGCCGTCAGCGGTTTTACCGAGGTCTATCGCAAGCGTCTGGCCTACGCCGAGCGCTTTGATCGCTGGTTGATGGCGTCCGGCTTTTTCGACCAGCTCACCGAGAAGCAACGCGCCGTTTATCAAGTGGCCAAGAGCGGGATGGCCAAGGAGTTCACCGCCGTCAATGTGAAGGAAAATCTCGACTGTTCTTACAACACGGCTTCGGCGACCTTGAACGGGCTGGTTGATCTGAAGGTGTTCGAGAAACGGAAGATGGGCCGCGAGTGGGTATTCTTTTTACGGGCGGCCCCCGTTACACCATCCATCATCGAGGCCGTTTAAATGAAAAGCCCGCTGAAGTCGTAAAGGTCAGCGGGCTTTTTCTACAGGGTTCAGGCGCTCGGAATTACAACGTTCCAAACACCTTTTTCGCCAGACTGGTCGCCGCTGCCGCGGGGTTCTGGCGAATGGTTTCTTCCTGTTTGCCGATCATCTCGAACAAACCGTTCAGGGCTTGCTCGGTCACGTAGTTTTCGACGTTGGCGTTCTTGGCATCCAGCACACCCATGGTCGCCGCCTGACCGGCGAACGTGTTGTATTGCTTGGCCAGGCCGACCTGATCAGTGGCTTGCTTCACAATCGGCAGGAACTTCGTGCGGATCTGTTCGCGACTGGTTTTGTTCAGGTATTGAGTGGCCGAGTCATTGCCGCCGCTGAGGATGCCCTTGGCATCTTCCACACTCATTTTCTTCACCGCGTCCACGAGGATCGGCTGGGCCTGGGTCACGGCAGTTTCAGCCGCTTTGTTCATGCTGGCTTCCAGTTCGTCGACCTGATCGCCCATGCCGAACTGCTTCATCTTGCCGGCGACCTTGCCGAGTTTGCCCGGCAAACCGATTTTCACCTCAGGGTTGTTGCTGAAGCCACCCGGTGTGCCGAGTTGTTTGACCGCCAGTTGTGCACCTTGGGTCAGGGCATCCTTGAGGCCGCCAGTGGCATCTTTTTGCGACAGGTCGTTGAGCGACAGCGCCAGTGCGCTGGCAGAGATCATCAGGCCTGCGCAGAGGCCGGCGAAGCGAAGGGTAGGGCGGAACATGACAGCTTCCTTGTTCGGTTTATTGTGAGCGTGAAGGTTATCAGGCTTTGCTGAAGGGTTTTAATACAACAGAACCGGGATAGACTTCGATTGAGTTGCGGTATCCATTTTCAATCGCCGTCAGGGTATAGCGTTTACCTGGCACAACAGTGTTCGGATCGTATTCCAGATAAAACGCCTCTGCCATTTGTTCACTGATATGCACTTGAGTCAGTTGCAACGTCGCATTGTCGTGCTCATGGGCAACAATGGTCACTGCGTGTTCAGGCGCCACCGCTTGAGGTTCTTGCGCCTGGATGTAGAGGCGACCGATCGGGCTCAGGTGCAGTGTTTGGCGGTGTGGTGCGCGGTGAACAACAATGAAGTGGTCCAGATCAATCAACAGCGGCACACCGTTGTGGGTCATGCTGACATTCACGCGGTATTTGACGCTGACATCGGAATAACTGTGCGCAAACGTAAAGTTCCAGCGGCCGCTGTACAGCAACGGTTTACGGGATTGCGCCACTTTAATGAGAGCCTGAGTGTTTGCCGTATAAACGCTTATATAAGTCTCGGCCTCGCCACCGTCAGGGGGTATAAAGTCTTCAGGCAAACTCAATGTCAGGGTGATGTAGTGGGTGGGGTTATCTAATGAGTTCATCGTGATATCCATATCGTGGTGGGGTACTTGAAGGGATCTATTAATCCATAATCGGACAACTATAAGAACGTCCCTGTTCTTATAGTTGTTGTCAGGGCGTTACTGACGATCCCACTAAGCCTGATCCGCCGCATCTTCACTGCGATGCAACGCTACCTGACGGATCGACAAGCGAATCTCCGCCGGCAACACCCGTTTGGCCGCGCCTTCGGCCAGTTCGCCGAGCAATTCGTGATAGCTCAACTTGCCGGCTTCGTCGCGCTTGAGCACCTCGAGGTCCAGCATCGTCTGGATGAAGTGACGGAACAGGCTCTTGTCGAAGAATTCCGGGGCGTTCAGGCCATGGAGGATCGACAGGCGCTGGGCCATGACCGTGCACAAGTCTTCCAGCTCCTCGGCGCTGATGCTGTTCTGGCCGCTGTTGAGCAGCAGGGACACGGTCATGTAGAAGCGCTGCAAGGTCTGGGCGATGCTCTTGGACAGCAAGGTCAGCAGCACAAAATGCCGTGAGCTGGGTGCCGGGCGCAGGTAGACATCGTTTTCGAAGCGCAGCAGGCCTTGTTCGACAAACGCTTGCAGCCATTGGTCGATCACGGCGTCCAGTTCATCCATGGACCAGCGAATGAACAGTTCCGATTGCAGGTACGGATACAGTGCGCGGGTGTAACGCAGGATCTGGTCGCGGTTCATGCGCGAAGCGCTCTGGAAAAAACTCGCGAGCAGTGCCGGCAACGCAAAAATATGCAGTACGTTGTTGCGGTAGTAGGTCATCAGGACGGCGTTCTGCTCGTCCAGGTACAAAATTTTGCCCAAGGCATCGCTCTGCTCGGACAGCAGGTCCATGTCCTTCACATGCTCGATCAGCGCACGACCGTCACCTTCCGGTAGCGTGGTGTGCGGCGAATACGGAACCTTGCGCAGCAGTGCCAGATATAGATCGAGCACCCGCGCCATGGCGCGATCATCCAGCGCCAGACGGCTGGTGGACAGCAACGCCAGCGCCACCAGATTCACCGGGTTGATCGCTGCCGCTTCGTTGAGATGCTGTGCGACTTTATCGCCGAGGCGGTTAGTCGTTTCGTTGAGCCAGGCCGGTTTGAATTGCGGGCCGAGTTCCTGTTGGCGCCAGTCCGGCTGTTCGCTGTCGAGGAACTCCGCCAGTTTGATCGGCTCGCCGAAGTTCACCGCCACCTGGCCGAAGCGCTGCTTGAGCGCGCCGATGACCTTGAAAATATCGAAGATCGACTCTTTCTTCTTGGTCGCACCACGCAGTTCACCGAGGTAGGTCCGGCCTTCCAATACGCGCTCGTAACCGATGTACACCGGCACAAACACGATGGGCATGCGCGACGAACGCAGGAAGCTGCGCAGGGTAATCGCGAGCATCCCGGTTTTCGGTTGCAACATGCGCCCGGTGCGCGAGCGGCCACCCTCGACGAAGTATTCGACCGGGAAACCTTTGGTAAACAAGGTGTGCAGGTACTCGTTGAACACGGAGGTGTACAGCGGGTTGCCCTTGAAGGTGCGGCGCATGAAGAACGCACCACCGCGACGCAGCAGGCCGCCGATCCCCGGCATGTTGAGGTTGATCCCGGCGGCGATGTGCGGCGGGGTCAGGCCATTGCGGAACAGCAGATAGGACAGCAACAGGTAGTCGATGTGGCTGCGGTGGCAGGGCACGTAGATCACTTCGTAACCCGGGGCGACCTTTTGCACGCCTTCGATGTTGTTGACCTTGATGCCGTCGTAAATCTTGTTCCAGAACCAGCTCAACACCACTTCCATGAAGCGGATTGCGGTGTAGGTGTAGTCGGAGGCTATCTCGTTGCCGTAGCGCAGGGCCTGGGCCTTGGCTTTCTCCGGGGAGATGTTCTCGCGCTCGGCTTCGTCGAGGATCGCTTGCTTGACCAGTGGCTGGTTGAGCAAGCCCTTGACCAGATTGCGCCGGTGGGAAATGTCCGGGCCGATGACGGCGGCTTTGAGGTTGCGGAAGTGCACCCGCAGGATCCGCTGGGCCATGCGCACGGTGCGCTCGTGGCCCTTGTTGTGATCGATCAGCTCGCGCAGGTGAATCGGCGCGGAAAACTGCACGCGGGTCTTGCGTCCGAGCACGATGATACTCAGCAAGCGACGCAGGCGACCGGTGACCGCCCAGCTGTCGGCGAAGAGCAATTTCCATGGGCTCGATTCGCTGTCCGGCGACTGGCCCCAGAACACGCTGACCGGAATGATCTGCGCGTCTTCGGCGGCATTCTGGCTCAGGGCACTGACCAGGCGAGTCAGGGTGGGCGGCGCGCCGCGTTTGTCCTGACGGCCGAGCCAGTCGGGCTCTGGCGTGAGGTAAAAGAACGCGGCGGGTTCCACCAGGTTACCCACTGAAACCGGCAACACCGGGCGAGGCAGGCCGGCCTTGCTGCATTCGGTGTCGACCACGGCGAGGTCGGTCAGCGAAGGGTTTTGCAGGACGTAGAACACCGGACGACTGCGGTCGAGGTTGAGGGTAAACGACGACTGGTTGATCGTCTCCGAGCGAACCCAGAGATACAACAGTCGGCGCAGGGTGCCAAACACAAGACGGCGGAACGGGGAACGGGTCATACGGCTTCTGCATGAGTGAATAAAACCGAGCGTTTGCTCGGGTGGGCGATAGTGTGCCGTATTCACCGAAAATCGGCAAAAAAGCGGCTAAGTAAAGTGAGTTGAGAGTTTTGACGGCTGTCATATACTCGGCCGTTCAAAATAAAAACAAGGGGGTACTGATTCATGGCTACGCGCGAAACCGGCAACGTGAAGTGGTTCAACGACGCCAAGGGCTACGGCTTTATTCAACGCGAGGACGGGGTGGACGTGTTCGTGCATTACCGCGCGATTCGCGGCGAAGGGCACCGTTCGCTGGCTGAAGGCCAGCAGGTTGAATACGCCGTGGTGACCGGCGAGAAAGGGCTGCAGGCTGAGGACGTTGTAGGTTTGTAAACCCGATCTTCAGATCACCCAGAACCACTGTGGGAGCGAGCTTGCTCGCGATGACTGACTGACATTCAACATTGATGTTGGCTGACAGGGCCCCATCGCGAGCAAGCTCGCTCCCACAGGTTTTGTGTGCTGGTTTTAAGCAGTTTTCCAGGTGATTTCTTCTTCACCGTCAGCGCTGATACGCATCCAGCGATCCGCTGTCTCTTCACCTTCTTCCTCGACCCACGTACCCGGCGCGCAACGCACTTCGACGTTCAGCGCGGCAAAGGCTGCGCGGGCGCAGGCAATGTCGTCTTCCCATGGGGTCTGGTCGCTGTCCAGAAACAGGCTGTTCCATTTGCCCACGGCTTTTGGCAACCAGGT
The DNA here is from genome assembly GCF_054668435.1 of Pseudomonas sp. S2_B07. NCBI lineage: Bacteria > Pseudomonadati > Pseudomonadota > Gammaproteobacteria > Pseudomonadales > Pseudomonadaceae > Pseudomonas > Pseudomonas sp. S2_B07. The sequence goes on along the minus strand of NZ_CP162769.1, from coordinate 2,404,240 downwards.
CACCGGCACGTTGCCGGCCTTGCACTTGTATGTCTGGCCTTTCTGAACCCAGTCGGTGCACGGGCCCAACGCAGTGCCGAGCCAGGCCGCGATGGCCTTGTAGTCGACGTCGGCGTCTTTCAGGTAAATCTCGATATCGGGTTGGCGCATGGATGTCCTCACTGCGGGTCTGAAAAATCCATTCGCGGATTTAGCCGGCCTCAAGCCGTTGCTCAAGACCAAAAAATTAAGGGTTTATTGAAGAACGAAGTAATCGTAGCGCATCGACACAGTGACCTCGAACGGCTCGGCCTGTTCGATGACCGCTGCGCGGCGTTCGGCACTGGCGCGCCAGCCGTGGGGCGTCATGGCCAGCAGGTTCGCGCGGTCCTGACCCTCTGCAAGCGTCAGTTTGAATTCCAGGGTTTCACTGTGCGCCAACGCCATGCCGTCCGGCACCAGGGCCAGATGCTTGTCGTCGGTGTATTCGCGGACTTCGTCGTACAGCCGCTCGCGTAACTCCATCAGATGGCCGCTGGTCGGCCCGACTTTCATCAAGCCGCCACCGGGGCTGAGCAGGCGTTTGGCTTCTTCCCAATCCAATGGGCTGAAGACGCTGGCGAGAAACTGGCAACTGCCGGAAGCCAACGGCACCCGCGCCATGCTGGCAATCAACCAGGTCAGCTGCGGGTTGCGTTTGCAGGCGCGTTTGACCGCTTCGCGGGAGATGTCCAGCGCGTAACCGTCGGCATTGGGCAAGGCCTCGGCGATTTGCGCGGTGTAGTAACCCTCGCCACAGCCGATGTCCAGCCAGCGCTGTGGCGCATAGTGCGCCGCCAGTTCCGCCAGACGCTTGGCCACCGGCGCGTAGTGGCCGGCGTTCAGGAAATCGCGGCGGGCTTCGACCATGGCCAGGTTATCCCCAGGGTCGCGGCTGTTTTTGTGCTGCACCGGCAACAGGTTCAGGTAACCCTGGCGCGCGCGGTCGAACCGATGCCCGGCGGGGCAGGCCACGCCGTTGTCCACCGCGTTCAGCGGTTCACTGCAGATCGGGCAAGCGAGCATCAGGCGAGCAACTTGATCAGGGTCTGGTAGTAGATTTCGGTCAGCACGTCGAGGTCGGCGGCCAGTACACGCTCGTTGACCTGGTGGATCGTGGCGTTGACCGGGCCCAGTTCAACCACTTGCGTGCCCATGGTCGCGATGAAGCGACCGTCGGAGGTGCCACCGCTGGTGGACGCCTTGGTGTCGCGGCCGGTGATGTCCTTGATGCTCGACGCCACGGCATCCAGCAACGCCCCCGGCTCGGTCAGGAACGGCAGACCGGACAGCGCCCAGTCGATGTGCCAGTCCAGGCCATGCTTGTCGAGGATGTCGGCGACGCGTTTTTGCAGGCCTTCAACGGTGGATTCGGTGGAGAAGCGGAAGTTGAACACCGCCACCAGGTCGCCCGGGATCACGTTGGTCGCGCCGGTGCCGGAATTGACGTTGGAGATCTGGAAACTGGTCGGCGGGAAGAAATCGTTGCCGTGGTCCCAATGCTCGGCGGCCAATTCGGCCAGGGCCGGGGCAGCGAGGTGGATCGGGTTCTTGGCGAGGTGCGGATAGGCCACGTGGCCCTGAACACCACGAACGGTCAGCTTGGCACCGAGGGAGCCGCGACGGCCGTTCTTGACCACGTCGCCTACCAGCGTGGTGCTCGACGGTTCGCCGACGATGCACCAGTCCAGACGTTCCTTACGCGCGGCGAGGCGTTCAACCACCGCCTTGGTGCCGTGGTGCGCCGGGCCTTCTTCGTCGCTGGTGATCAGGAAAGCGACCTTGCCCTTGTGGTCCGGGTAATCGGCAACGAAGCGCTCGGCGGCCACGGTCATCGATGCCAGGCTGCCCTTCATGTCCGCCGCGCCACGGCCGCAGAGCATGCCGTGTTCGTCGATCAGCGCATTGAACGGGTCGATCTGCCAGGCCGTCACCGGACCAGTCGGCACCACGTCGGTGTGACCGGCGAAGCACAGCACCGGGCCGTCATGTTTGCCGTGGGTCGCCCAGAAGTTATCCACATCTTCGATGCGCATCGGTTCCAGCATGAAACCGGCATCGCCCAGGCGCTGCATCATCTGCTTCTGGCAATCGGCGTCGACCGGCGTCACGGACGGACGGCGGATCAGGTCGATGGCGAGTTGAAGGGTCGGCGAAAGGTCGGCGTGGGCCGTCATGGAAAACTCCGGAAGCTAATTGTGTAGGAGCAGAATTTGCTCGCGATGAACGATGATGAGGTCTTTCTGTTACACCGAGTCGCATCAATCGCGAGCAAGCTTTGCTCCTACAGGAATTGGTGCTGGGCGCGCAAAATGGCGGTTATCTTAAAGCAAAACGGCGACCATTGGCCGCCGTTTAGTGCATCCATACAGATTTAGACGGCGGGTGCCGGCTCCGGCTCGGCGGCCGGTTTCGGCAGCGAAGACAGGAACGCCATGATCAGCGCCGCCAGGTATGGCAGCGATTGCACCAGCAACATGGTCACCCAGAAGCGCATGTCGTTGCTCGGCAAGCCGTTGACCAGAAAGATCCCCAGCGCCGCGCCCCACAACAGCAGCATGATGAACACCTCTTCACGGGCCTCCGAAATTGCCACCCAGAAGCCGTGGTTATCGGCGTTTTTCGGGGTGCGGAAGAACGGAATGCTGCTGGTGAAGAAGCCGTACAGCACCGCTTTGGCGATGGTGTGCGACAACGCCAGCCCGGCCAGAGCCGCGCAGAACGCATCTTTGAGGTTCACGCCGACGGCGCGGCGATACAGGAAGATGATCTTGCCGACCTTGAACACGAACAGCGCCAACGGCGGGATTGCGAAAATCAGCAACGGAGGATCGACCCGCTGCGGCACGATGATCATCGCCGCCGACCACAACAATGCGCCGACCGTGAAGAAGATGTTCATGCCATCTGCGACCCACGGCAGCCAGCCCGCAAGGAAGTGGTAACGCTGGCCACGGGTCAGCTCGGTGTCCTTGCCGCGCAGCAGGCTGGCGGTGTGGCGCTTGATGATCTGAATCGCTCCGTAGGCCCAGCGGAAACGCTGTTTCTTGAAGTCGATAAAGGTATCGGGCATCAAGCCTTTGCCATAGCTGGTGTGGTAATACGCCGCCGACAGGCCTTTTTCGAACACGCGCAGACCCAACTCGGCGTCTTCACAGATGCACCAGTCAGCCCAGCCGAGCTCTTCAAGCACCGAGCGCCGGGTCATGGTCATGGTGCCGTGCTGGATGATCGCGTCACGGTCGTTGCGGGTGACCATGCCGATGTGGAAGAAGCCTTTGTATTCCGCGTAGCAGAGCTTTTTGAAGGTGCTTTCGTTCTGATCGCGATAGTCCTGCGGCGACTGCACCACCGCAATTTTCGGATCGGCGAAGTGCGGCACCATGTGCTTGAGCCAGTTCGGATCGACGCAGTAATCCGAGTCGATTACCGCGATGACTTCGGCATCCTTGGCGGTGTGCGGGATCAGGTAGTTCAGCGCGCCGCCCTTGAAACCGGCCAGCGGTGCAACGTGGAAGAACTTGAAGCGCGGGCCGAGGGTTTCGCAGTAATCGCGCACCGGTTCCCAGACCGCAGGGTCCTTGGTGTTGTTGTCGATGATCAGGACTTCGAAGTCCGGGTAATCGAGGTTGGCCAGCGCGTTGAGGGTCTGTTTGACCATCTCCGGCGGCTCGTTGTAGCAGGGCACGTGGATTGAGACTTTCGGTCTGTAGTCCGAGTCGCCCACCACCGGCAGGAATTCACGACGACGCTTGTGAGTCCAGACCGCTTCGGCCAGTTCATGCGCCTCGGTCAGCAGAACGATAAAGACCCCGAGCGCGCCGAGGGCCAGGAGGAATCCAACTGTCAGGCTGAACCAGGTGCTGTATTGCTGGCTGTAGTCGTAACCGATCCACACCAACACCGAACCGCACAGGAACGCGATAAAGGTCAGGAAGGTACGGCCACGCTGGCGCAGGGCCGAGCCGTCGATCATCAGCAGGGTCAGGGACAGCAATGCCAATACGGCCGAGCCGATCGCCAGCACGCGCCATTGCGGGATCGCGACCACCGGGCCCTCGAAGTTGAATTTCTGCTGGCGCGCGGCATTGAACACACCCCAATACGCGCCCACCGAACCTTCGTCGCTGGCCTTCCACGGCTGGTCAAATGCTTCGATCACGAAGTAGTTGAAGCCCTGGCGGTTGAGTTTGTTGACCAAGGTGCGCAGGTAGATCGCCTGATCCGCCGGGCTCGCATCGGTGCCGCCACGCATACGGCCGTTGCTCGGCCAGCCAACCTCCGAGAGCAACAGCGGTTTTTTCGGGAACATCTTTTTCAGGTCGCGGGCGCGGTCAAGGACGAACTGGCCGGCTTTGTCCACCGGGATGAATTCCCAGTAAGGCAAAACGTGGGCGGCGATCAGGTCGACGTGCTTGGCCAGTTCCGGGTGTTCTTCCCAGACGTGCCACTGCTCGGACGTGGTCACCGGCACCTTCACGGCGGCGCGCACGCGATCAAGGATCACGCTCAGTTCGGCAGCGGTAATTTCCTTACGGAAGATCGCCTCGTTACCGACCACCACGCGAACCACACTGCGGGAGGTGTTGGCAATTTCGATGGCACGGGTGATTTCGCGCTCATTGCGCTCCTGGTCCGGGCTGATCCAGATCCCCAGGGTCACGCGCAGGCCGAATTCCTCGGCGAGCTTGGGAATGTCTTCCAGGGTGCCGTCGACCGAGTAAGTACGGATGTTGTCCGTCAGCTTACTCATGATCTCCAGGTCGCGACGCATTTGATCGTCGGTCGGGTACTGCTCTTTCTGCGGGTACTGGCCTTGCTGGAACGGCGAGTACGAGAAGCCGGAGATCTGTTCAGGCCAGTTGGGGGCGGTGACCGGGCGGTTGATCAGCGCCCAGAAGCCGGTAAACAAGGCTGCGATGGCGAGCACCACGACCAGGTTGAGTCCAAATTTGCGGGATGACATAGCTATTTCAGGTTCCAAAGACTGTGGAACGAAGGAACGGTTGGCGGTCGCCAAGGGGCGCGCATCCTACACCGGGCATTCTCTTTTCGTACAGCGGACAGGGAATTGCCGGACATTGGGCAATTTGCTTTCACATAAGTTCTTACACTTGTAGCCAGAAGGTTAAAAGTTCTCGCGCAGTGGCCCTATAATGCGCGCCGGTTTTTGGGGTATTGGTCATGAGTACAGAAGATCCGCGGTTTGCAGGCATCGCCCGTTTGTATGGCATCGAGGGGCTGGAGCGCCTGCGCGCTGCGCATGTGGCAATCGTTGGCGTCGGCGGCGTGGGTTCGTGGGCTGCGGAAGCCATCGCCCGGTGTGGCGTGGGCGAGATTTCGCTGTTTGACCTCGACGACGTCTGCGTCAGCAACGCCAACCGTCAGTTGCACGCGCTGGACAGCACCGTCGGCAAACCCAAAGTTGAAGTGATGGCCGAGCGCCTGCGCGGGATCAATCCGGACTGCTCGGTGCACGCGGTGGCGGATTTCGTCACCCGCGAGACCATGGCCGAGTACATCACGCCGAACATTGACTGCGTGATCGATTGCATTGACAGCGTCAACGCCAAGGCCGCGCTGATTGCCTGGTGCAAGCGGCGCAAGATCCAGATCATCACCACCGGCGGTGCGGGTGGGCAGATTGATCCGACGCTGATTCAGGTGTGCGACTTGAACCGTACGTTCAATGATCCGTTGGCGTCGAAAGTGCGCTCGACCTTGCGTCGCGACTACGGCTTCTCTCGCACCGTGACTCGCCATTACAGCGTGCCTTGTGTGTTTTCTACTGAGCAACTGCGCTACCCGAAACCGGATGGCAGCATCTGTTTGCAGAAGAGTTTTGTCGGCGATGGCGTGAAGCTGGACTGTGCGGGCGGGTTTGGTGCGGTGATGATGGTAACGGCGACGTTCGGGATGGTGGCGGCGACCAAGGCTGTGGACAAGATTGTGGCGGGTGTTCGGCGCCCTTCGGATCGGGTCAAGCCTGAGGTTGGATAATTGTTCCCACGCAGAGCGTGGGAACAATCAGTTACTGAGCCATCTCATTCATTCGCTGGAGCACGGCATTCAGGCCATTGCTGCGCGACGGCGACAGCTGCCGCGAAAGCCCGAGTTGATTGAACCACTCCGGCAAATCCACCTGCCGCAATTCAGCCGCCGACAACCCGTTGACCCGCGCCAGCAGCAACGCCACCAACCCGCGAATCAACCGCGCGTCGCTGCTTGCCGCAAACTGCCAATGACCGTCCAGCAGCGCGCCCACCAACCAGACCTGGCTTTCACAGCCATGCACCCGGTTGGCATCTACCTTATCCACATCGCTCAACGCCGGCAGGCGGTCGCCCCATTGCATCAGCAATCGCGCGCGCTGTTCCCAGCCGGCAGCGTTTTGGAACGTCTCCAGCGCCGCCACCGCATCGGCAGGCAGATTCATCTCAACAGCTCCAGCGCCTGATCCAGCGCTTCAAAGAATCGCTCCAGGTCTTCGGAATCGTTGTACAGCGCCAACGACACCCGGATCGCCCCGGCCAGTTCGAAGCTTTTGAGGAGCGGCATCGCGCAGTGATGCCCGGCGCGAACGGCAATTCCCTGTTCGGTCAGCAAATGCGCCAGGTCTGAGTTATGCACACCCTCGACGACAAAACTCGCCAGGGCCAGTTGCGGTTTGCCCAGCAATCGAATGCCGTTACGGGCCTCAAGACCCTTCAGCAAGTAATCATGCAGCGCGGCTTCATGGGCGTTAACGGCGCCCTGATCGAGCCCGGTGAGGTAATCCAGGGTCGCGCCCAGACCAATCACAGCGGCAATAGGTGGCGTTCCGGCCTCTAAACCCAGCGGGGCAGGGCGGAAGCGTGCGTGGTGGTAATCCGCATCCAGCACCATTTCGCCGCCGAATTGCCAGTGACGCAGTTGCTTCAGTGCCTCGTTGCGGCCGAACAACACACCGAGGCCATCGGGGCCATAGAGCTTGTGGCTGGAAAACACATAGAAGTCGCAACCCAGTGCCTGCACGTCATGCCGGCCATGCACCACGCCTTGAGCGCCGTCGACCACGGTCAACGCATCGTGCGCCTTGGCCATCGCCATTAAGGACGGCAGTGGCTGCCAGACGCCGAGCACGTTGGACAGCTGACTGACCGCCAGCAAGCGGGTTTGCGGCCCAATCAACTGCGCGGCGGCCTCAAGATCGATCAAGCCGTCGGCATCCAGCGGCAGGATCACCAGATTCAGCTCGCGCCGCTGGGCCAGTTGCTGCCATGGCAGCAGGTTGGCGTGATGCTCCAGGGCGCTGATGACAATCTCATCGCCCGGATTGAAAAGATGTTCCAGGCCATAGGCCAGGAGGTTCAGCGCGGATGTCGCGCCATGGGTAAAGATGATCTGCCCGCCATCGCCAGCATTCAGCCATTGCGCGACTTTGCTGCGACTGGCCTCGAACGCTTGGGTGGCGTGGGCGCCGGGCAAGTGTTGCGCCCGATGCACATTGGCTGCGCCATTGGCGTAGTAATGCGTCAGGGCATCCAGCAGGGCTTGAGGCTTTTGCGTGGTGGCGGCGTTGTCCAGATAGGTCTGGTCTTGCCGTTGCAGAGCGGCGATGGCCGGAAAATCGGCGCGCCAGGGAGAGGGGATCATCATGTTATTTCGGCCCTGGTAAACATGGGCGGGTGTACGCCAAACCCGTAGGAGCAAAGCTTGCTCGCGAAGCTTTTAGTGGCCTCAGGGGCCCCATCGCGAGCAAGCTCTGCTCCTACAGGTGATCGTGACGTCGCTTAGTTGTGAGCGTGCAGCGCTTCGTTCAGTTCGATGGCCGATTTGTGGGTTTTGCATTCCACGGCACCGGTCTCCGAATTGCGACGGAACAACAGGTCAGGTTGGCCGGCCAGTTCACGCGCCTTGACGACTTTGACCAGCTTGTTGTTTTCGTCCAGCAGCGCCACTTTGGTGCCAGCGGTCACGTACAGGCCCGACTCAACGGTGTTGCGGTCGCCCAACGGAATACCGATACCGGCGTTCGCGCCGATCAGGCAGCCTTCACCGACCTTGATCACGATGTTGCCACCGCCCGACAGGGTACCCATGGTCGAGCAACCGCCGCCCAGGTCCGAACCCTTGCCGACGAATACGCCAGCGGAAACGCGGCCTTCGATCATGCCCGGGCCTTCGGTGCCGGCGTTGAAGTTGACGAAACCTTCGTGCATCACGGTGGTGCCTTCGCCGACGTAAGCGCCCAGACGGATACGTGCCGCGTCAGCGATACGCACGCCGGCCGGTACCACGTAGTCGGTCATTTTCGGGAACTTGTCCACCGAGAACACTTCCAGCAACTCGCCACGCAGGCGGGCTTCCAGTTGATGCTCGGCCAGTTCGGACAGGTCGATCGCGCCCTGGCTGGTCCATGCCACGTTCGGCAGCAGCGGGAACACGCCGGCCAGGTTCAGGCCATGGGGCTTGACCAGGCGGTGCGACAGCAGGTGCAGCTTGAGGTAAGCCTCAGGCGTGGAAGTCAGTTGCACGTCTTCGGCCAGAATGGTCGCGACCAGCGGCTTGTGGCTCTCGGCCAGACGGGTCAGCAGGGAAGCCTGGGCAGCGTCGACGCCTTTCAGCGCTTCAGCCAGTTGCGACGCCTGAGCGGTGCTGAAAGCGATGGCCTGATTGCCTTCGGTGTAACCCAGGACCGGCGCGATGGCGGCGATGACTTCAGCCGACGGATGCAGGACAGGGGCGGCGTAGAACACTTCCAGCCATGCGCCTTGACGGTTTTGAGTGCCGACACCGAAGGCCAGGCTGAACAGGGAATTGGACATGTGAATACCTCTACAAAATTGAACGGGCTGGCTTACTTGAGCGCTGCCGCGTAGATATCTGGCTTGAAGCCAATCAGGGTTCGGTCACCGAGATCGAGCACCGGGCGCTTGATCATCGAGGGTTGTGCGAGCATCAGTTCGATGGCTTTCGGCTGGTCGAGATCGGCTTTGCGTTCGTCGTCGAGCTTGCGAAAGGTCGTGCCTGCACGGTTCAACACCACTTGCCAGCCGTGCTCGTCGCACCATTGGGTCAGGTGTTCACGGTCGATTCCGGCCGTTTTGTAATCATGAAAGTCATAGCTGACAGCGTGTTCATCGAGCCAGGTGCGCGCCTTTTTCATGGTGTCGCAGGCTTTGATGCCGAAAAGGTGCAACGTTTTGCTTGAAACGGTCAAGGAATTGCCCCCTTTGCAGGTGCTGAAAAAAAAGGTGACGGATTATGCCATGGCCTTCCGGTTAAAACGCAAAACCTGTGGGAGCTCAGATCCGCCTGCGACATTGGTGTAACGTCCGTCGTGCAGTCTATGCGGCTAATATGGCACTTCGATGCTGTCGATTGCTGGGAACCGCGCTTTATGCAAACCGCCTATACCGTTCTTATCCTGTTGATGCTGGTCGGCGTTTCGCGTCTGATCGGACGGGTGATCCCGCTGCCGCTGCCCTTGGTGCAAATTGCTGCCGGGGCGTTGCTGGCGTGGCCGACCCTGGGTTTGCACGTGGCACTCGACCCGGAACTGTTCCTCTTTCTGTTCCTTCCGCCGCTGCTGTTCTCCGACGGCTGGCGCATGCCCAAGCGTGAGTTCTGGCGACTGCGCGGGCCGATCCTGACGTTGGCGGTGGGATTGGTCCTGTTCACTGTAGTCGGCGCGGGTTACTTCATTCATTGGTTGATCCCGAGCATTCCACTGCCGGTGGCCTTCGCCCTTGCCGCCGTATTGTCGCCGACGGATGCCGTGGCGGTATCGGCCATTTCCCGCAATCGCTTGCCCATGCCCTTGATGCACATGCTCCAGGGCGAGGCGCTGATGAACGATGCCTCGGGTCTGGTGACCTTCAAATTCGCTTTGGTCGCTGCGGTGACGGGCGTGTTCTCGCTGGCCAGTGCCAGTCTGGCGTTTGTATTGGTGGCGGTTGGAGGCCTGGCCGTCGGCGTGGCACTGAGCTGGCTGGTCGGGCGCTCGCGGTCGTGGATGATTGCTCGCGGTTGGGATGACCCGGCGACTCACGTGGTGTTCATGTTGCTGCTGCCGTTCGCCGCTTATGTGTTGGCTGAACGGCTCGGTGCCTCGGGCATTTTGTCGGCGGTGGCGGCGGGGATGATGCAGAGCTGGCTCGACTTGCTGCCGCGCCAGACCAGCACCCGACTGCTCAACCGCAGCGTTTGGTCATTGCTGGAATTTGCCTTCAATGGCCTGATTTTCCTGTTGTTGGGCTTGCAGCTGCCGGACATCATCAAGGCGGTGGCCAGCCATGAAACCTCGCTGTGGCCGACGCTGCTCTACCGCTGTCTGGATGTGCTGGCGATTTTCCTGGTCCTGCTGGTGTTGCGGTTTGTCTGGGTGCAGAGCATCTGGCGTTTGTCGGTGTTGATGCGGCGCTTGCGCGGCAAAGGCGAGATGACGCATGTGCCGACGATGCGTTCCTGTTGGCTGCTGACGGTCGGCGGAGTACGCGGTGCGGTGACGTTGGCGGGCGTGCTGTCGGTGCCACTGATGATGGGGGGCGAGGCATTCCCTGAGCGCGACCTGCTGATCTTCATCGCGGCCGGGGTCATCCTGTTGTCGCTGATTTCAGCGTGTATCGGCTTGCCGCTGTTACTGCGCGGCATTGAAATAAGTCCTGACGACAAGCGCCGCAATGAAGTGCGAGACGCGTGGCGCAAGACCGCTGAAGCGGCGATTCATGCGCTGGAAATCGAAGAGGCCAAGCCTGTAGACGCGAGTGAGGCAGCGTTGGCTGTCGAACTCAAGGCACGGATCATGTCCGAGTATCGGCATCAGCTGGATGTGTTCAATGATTCGGCGGAAGCCCAGGCGCTGGCCTTTCAGATGGATCTGCTGGAGCGCCGATTACGACTCAAGGCGCTGCGGGCGCAACGCCTGGAGTTGTATAACCTCAGTCGTCATCACCAGATTGGTGATGACGTGCTGCGAGAGGTGTTGGGTGAGCTGGACTTGAGTGAGGCCAATCTTGGGCTGGTTAAATAGTCTAAGCGGGCTCACTCGGATCTATGGATAACTTGATTGCTAACGTTTTGGATAAAGCAACGACATCAGTTTCTTATCTTTTTTACTTATTTTACGGTTGATAGGGATTTCCCAATTTTTTAGAGTCAGCGTGTTAGCGACCGGGTGGTGCATGATGGATTTTCTGTCGTACGAGGTATAAATCGCTTCGATTGTATTGAAGGGCTCAAAGAGATTGCTATCGACCTGTTCTTTGGTCAACGGGTTCATCTCTCTATTCTGGTAAAACTCATACACCTTCGGTTTGTCCCAGGGAATATTGGCTTCGGGGTGTTGATGTTCGTGCATTGCTCCCAAGGCGTGACCAAACTCGTGAGTCACAATCACTGCGAAATCTTCATGGTCAGGTTTGACTCCCAGGTTCATGGTCGGCCAGTCGGGATGAATCAACAGCGCGTCGGTGCCCAGCATTGAGCTGTTTTCATTGTTCCTGGTAGCGATCCGAATCTCGCCCTGCAAATCATCGACGAACTCAAACTTGAGATTGATATACGGCAGCCATTGGCTAGCGGCGTCGATGATTTTCTGTTTGTGCTCATCGTCGGGGCCATCGATAAAAGCGATTTTGAGCGTGCGTCCGTTTGCCCAGAGTTTCGAGTAATTGATCAGCGAGCGTTTGCGCCGGGTGCCGGTTGCGGAACCTGCGTTATCAGGGTTTTCGTTAACAGCAGCGTCGTAGGATTGTTGATCATCGGGCCACTGGATGAGGTTGCAGTCTTCAATACTGTTCATTGGCTACTTCTTCCATGAAGTTAGAGTAAAAGTCGTGTGAGTGCGCACAGCAATGCGCTACATGAGAGTAAGGGGCGGCTGCAGTTCAGTGAACTTTAATTTTGGCAGAAGTGTAACTTGCTGTATGAGAGGCCCGCGCTGCGTTGCACAGTGCGGGCCGGATACTTACTTATTACGAGTAATAAAGTCGCGAATTCGCTTCGCCGCTTCTACGCATTCGTCCAACGGTGCGACGAGTGCCATGCGCACGCGACCAGCTCCCGGATTAGCGCCGTCAACTTCACGGGACAAATAGGAACCCGGCACTACCGTCACGTGTTCTTCAATAAACAGGTCACGGCAGAACGCTTCATCGTCGCCTGCAACATTGGGCCACAAGTAAAAACCGCCATCCGGACGCTGCACGTCCATCACCGGGCTGAGGATTTCCAGCACCGCGTCGTACTTCTCGCGGTACAGCGCACGGTTGGCGCGCACATGCACTTCGTCATTCCATGCGGCCACGCTGGCCAGTTGGGTCTGAACCGGCATCGCGCAGCCGTGGTAGGTGCGATACAGCAGGAAGCCCTTGAGAATGTCTGCGTCACCGGCCACAAAACCCGAGCGCAGGCCCGGCAGGTTGGAACGCTTGGACAAGCTGTGGAAGACCACGCAACGTTTGAAGTCTTTGCGACCCAGCGCCACGCAGGCGCTGAGCAGGCCGGCTGGCGGGGTTTGTTCGTCGAAGTACAGTTCGCTGTAGCACTCGTCGGCGGCGATCACGAAGTCGTATTCATCCGCCAGGGCGATCAGCTTTTTCAGAGTGTCGACCGGGATCAGTGCACCGGTCGGATTGCCTGGCGAGCACAGGAACAGGATCTGGCAGCGTTTCCAGATGTCTGGCGAAACGGCATCGAAGTCCGGATTGAAGCCGTTTTCGTCCAGGCACGGCAGGTAGTGCGGCTTGGCCCCGGCGAGAAACGCCGCGCCTTCGTAGATTTGATAGAACGGGTTCGGGCTGACTACCAACGCATCGTCGCCACGGTTGACCACGGTCTGCGTGAAGGCGAACAGCGCTTCGCGAGTACCGTTGACCGGCAGCACGTTACGCGCCGGGTCGAGCCAGCCGTTCGGAACGCTGAAACGGCGTTCGCACCAGGCGGCGATGGCTTCACGCAGGGCCGGGATGCCGAGGGTGGTCGGGTACACGGCCATCTGATCCAGATTGCTGGCCAGGGCTTCGGCCACGAAACTTGGCGAGCGGTGTTTCGGCTCGCCGATGGACAGCGCGACAGGGCGTTTGTCCGGGTTTGGCGTCACGCTGCCGAGCAGGGCGCGGAGCTTCTCGAAGGGGTAGGGCTGCAACTGGTTCAGAGCGTTGTTCATCGGTAGATCTCGTTCGGTGTGGGGGCTGGCTTTTGTAGGCGCCAGGCTTGCCCGCGATGCAGGCGCCTCGGTTTGTCAGTGCACCGAGGTGATGCTATCGCGGGCAAGCCCGGCTCCTGCATAAGCGCTTTCCCACAGGGAAAGTTGGTTTGTTCAGATGCTGATGCGGGAAAGCTTGATATCGGGTTCGTGGCTGACGCTCAGCTGTTCAACGATTGCATCCTGCAAGCGGCTGCACAGCAACGGGTCCGACAATTGCTGGTTGTTCGCGTCGGTAATGAAAAACACGTCCTCCACCCGCTCGCCCAGCGTGGCAATCTTGGCATTTTGCAGCGACAGGTCGAACTCCAGGAAGATCGTGCCGATTCGCGCCAGCAGGCCTGGACGGTCGGGCGCCGTGAGTTCCAGGACCGTGACCGGACGCTGGGCGTCGTTGTGGATCGTCACCTGTGGCGCAAAGGCGAAATGCTTGAGCTGGCGCGGCACCCGGCGCTGGATGATGGTCGGGTAATCGTCCGGATTGCGCAGGGCTTCGGTCAGGCCGTCACGGATCTGCTTGACCCGCGCCGGGTTGTCGCCAATCGAGTCGCCGTCGGTGTCGAGCACGATGTAGGTGTCGAGAGTGAACTGGCTGCTGGAGGTGATGACGCGGGCGTCATGAATGTTCAGGTTGAGCTGGTCCATCGCGGCCACGGTCACGGCGAAGAAGTCGTGCTGGTCCGGCGCATAAATGAAGATCTGCGTGCCGCCCTCGAACTCGCGCTGAGTGGTTTCCTTGATCAGCACCAGGGGTCCGCCGTCGGCCGGCTGCTGGAGAATCGCGTCGCTGTGCCAGGCCACGTCGCCGGCGGTGTGACGCAGGAAGTAGTCATCGCCGAGCTGCGCCCACAGTTGCTCGACGTCGTCCGGGTCGGTACCGCCGCGCACGAGGATGTCCAGTGCCGCGCTCTGGGTCTGGCGGATCTGCTCTTCGCGATCGACCGGATTCTCCAGGCCGCGGCGCAAGGCGCGCTTGGTCTCGGTGTAGAGCTGGCGCAACAGGCTGGCACGCCAGGAATTCCACAGGGTCGGGTTGGTGGCGTTGATGTCGGCGACCGTCAGCACGTACAGATAATCGAGGCGGGTTTCATCGCCGACAATCTGTGCGAAATCGTGGATCACCTGCGGGTCGGACAAGTCCTTGCGCTGTGCCGTGGTCGACATCACCAGGTGGTTTTGCACCAGCCAGACGATCAGGCGGCTGTCCCACACCGGCAACTGATGGCGCTGGCAAAAGGCTTCGGCATCCACCGCGCCGATTTCCGAGTGGTCGCCATGCCGGCCCTTGCCGATGTCGTGGTAAAGCCCGGCCATATAGATCAGCTCGGGCTTGGGCAGCTTGCCCATGAGCTTGGCGGCCAGCGGGAATTTTTCCGACACTTGTGAGTACTGCAGCTTACGCAGGTGTTTGATCAGGTTCAGGGTGTGTGCATCGACCGTATAGATGTGGAACAGGTCGTGTTGCATCTGGCCGACGATGAAGCCGAACTCCGGCAAATAGCGCCCGAGGATGCCGTAACGGTTCATCCGGCGCAGGTTGCGGTGAATACCGATCTTGCACTTGAACAGCTCGATAAACAGGCTGGTGTTACGAATATCGTTACGGAAGTCGTCGTCGATCAGGTGCCGATGTTCGCGCAGGAGACGGATGGTATCGGCGCGAACACCTTTGATTTCCGGCTGCTGGGCCATCAGCACGAAGATTTCGAGCATGGCAAACGGCGTGCGCCGGAACACGTTGTCGTTGCGCGCCTCGATGTAGCCGTCGTGCAACTGGAACCGCGAGTTGATCGGCTGCGGTGGCGCTTCGTCTTCCGGGGCGAGGATGACTTCTTCGAAGTGCTGGATGATCAGGTCGCTGAGCTGGGCAATGCTCATGACCACCCGGTAATACTGTTGCATGAAGTTTTCGATGGCTTGCTTGGCGTCATCACCGACGAAGCCCAGCAGCCCGGCAATCGAGCGCTGGTGATCGAACAGCAAGCGATCTTCGGAGCGACCGGCGAGCATGTGCAGCGCGTAACGGACTTTCCAGAGAAATTCCTGGGACGAGGCCAGCAGGGCGTTTTCGCTCTCTACCAGAAAACCTTCGCCGGCCAGTGCACGCAGGTTCAGGGTGCCGTATTCACGACGGGCCACCCACAGAATCGTCTGGATATCCCGCAGGCCGCCGGGCGAACCTTTGACGTTGGGTTCCAGGTTATATTCGGTGTCGTTGTATTTGTGATGACGGGCTTTCTGTTCGGCACGCTTGGCCAGAAAGAAGTCCTTGCTTGGCCACATGTGCGCGGTGCTGGTGACATCCAGCATGCGCTGGCGCAGGCGCTCGGGGCCGCAAATAGTGCGACTTTCCATCAGGTTGGTGACCACCGTCAGGTCCGCGCGGGCTTCAACGGCGCATTCATCCACCGAACGAACACTCTGACCGACTTCCAGGCCGATGTCCCACAACAGCGTCAGAAAACGCTCAATGGAATCGCGGAAAACCTCGTGGTCGGCGCTGTCCAGAAGGATCAGCAGATCGATGTCGGAATACGGGTGCAGTTCACCGCGACCATAGCCGCCGACCGCGACCAGCGCGATGTCGGCGTCTTCACTCCAGTTGAACTGCTCCCAGGCCTTTTGCAGGATGTTATCGACGAACCAGGCGCGATCCTCGATCAGCCGGCGAATGTCGCGGCCGCTGCGAAAGCGCCCGTCGAGAACCTCGCGGGCCTGGCGGATCGCCTTCTTGAAGGCGGCAATCGGGCTTGCCTTCAGGGCCAGTTCAGCCTGGAACTGGCCGCGGTCGAAGAGTTCGGGATCCACCTGCGGCATCGATTGGCTTTCCTGTCTATCTATAAGGCTGAGAGCGTTGCGGTCCGGATCAGGCCGAAACGCGCGCGATGGTGTCGTCGGCGCGCAGGGTGAAGATCTCGTAACCGGTTTCGGTGACCAGCAGGGTGTGCTCCCACTGGGCCGACAGCTTGCGGTCCTTGGTGATCGCGGTCCAGCCATCGCCCAACACCTTGGTGTCGGCCTTGCCCTGGTTGATCATAGGCTCGATGGTGAAGGTCATGCCCGCTTTCAGTTCCATGCCGGTGCCGGCACGGCCGTAATGCAGGATTTGCGGCTCTTCGTGGAACACTTTGCCGATTCCGTGACCACAGAATTCGCGAACCACCGAAAAACCGTTCTTTTCGGCGTGCTTCTGGATGATTTCGCCGATGTCGCCGAGGCGGCAGCCGGGTTTGACGATTTCAATCGCCTTGTACATGCATTCCTGGGTCACTTGCGACAGGCGCTCGGCCCAGACCGGCACGGTGCCGACGTGGAACATGCGGCTGGTGTCGCCGTGGTAACCGTCCTTGATGACGGTGACGTCGATGTTCAGGGTGTCGCCATCCTTCAACGGCTTCTCGTTCGGAATACCGTGGCAGACCACGTGGTTGATCGAGGTGCAGATCGACTTCGGGTAGCCTTTATAGTTGAGCGGCGCGGGAATGGCTTTCTGCTCGTTGACGATGTAGTCGTGGCAGATGCGGTCCAGCTCATCGGTGGTGATGCCCGGTTTGACATGTTCGGCAATCATTTCCAGCACATCGGCGGCCAGTTTGCCGGCGATGCGCATTTTTGCGATGTCCTCTGGGGTTTTGAGGGTGACGGTCATACAGGCTCTCTCTGCGCTCGATGGCGCTTGTCAAAACGAAATGGGCGGTGTGCGATCGATCTTCGCGGCCCTGAAAAACCTGATTCTATCAGACGATCAGTGCAAATCTGAGCCTTCGTGCGTCGCATCTCTCTATAGATAGGCGCATTCTTGAACGATTCCACGGGTCTATTAAGGGTGCGCATCAGGATTTGAGAATCCGGGTTCCGTTTTTTTCAGCCTTGTGGTATAAAATGCGCCGCTTTCCGGGGATACCCCGAAAGGCTTAAATCCACACACGTGTCGACACGATGACCTGGGTGCCTTCAGCTGATGCTGCTGGTTGGTCATTGGGATACGTGGAGGCCAAACCCGACTTATTAAGGAACTATCATGTCCCAAGTCAACATGCGCGATATGCTGAAGGCCGGTGTGCACTTCGGTCACCAAACCCGTTACTGGAACCCGAAAATGGGTAAGTACATTTTCGGCGCGCGTAACAAGATTCACATCATCAACCTTGAAAAAACCCTGCCAATGTTCAACGAAGCTCTGACTTTCGTAGAGCGTCTGGCCCAGGGCAAAAACAAGATTCTGTTCGTCGGCACCAAGCGTTCCGCTGGCAAGATCGTTGCTGAAGAAGCAGCACGTTGCGGTTCGCCGTACGTCGATCACCGCTGGTTGGGCGGCATGCTGACCAACTTCAAAACCATCCGTGCTTCCATCAAGCGTCTGCGTGACCTTGAAGTGCAAGCCGAAGACGGTACTTTCGCCAAGCTGACCAAGAAAGAGGCGCTGATGCGCACTCGCGACCTGGAAAAGCTCGATCGTTCCCTGGGTGGTATCAAGGACATGGGCGGTCTGCCAGACGCTCTGTTCGTTATCGACGTTGATCACGAGCGCATCGCGATCACCGAAGCCAACAAGCTGGGCATCCCGGTTATCGGCGTAGTCGATACCAACAGCAGCCCGGAAGGCGTTGACTACATCATCCCAGGCAACGATGACGCAATCCGCGCTATCCAGCTGTACATGGGTTCGATGGCTGACGCTGTGATCCGCGGTCGCAACCACGTTGCTGGCGGCACCGAGCAGTTCGTTGAAGAAGCTCCGGTAGCAGCAGCTGAGTAATTGACGCCTTGGCGTTGACTCAGTAAGCAAAAAGGGGGCTTGGCCCCCTTTTTGCCACCTCGAAAACCGTTTGTCGGCCCCGCACTTGCAGAGCTGTAACGTGCAGCGGCTTACAACGGTGGTTCGGGAAGAATTGATCGCCCGTTCGATCGGGTGGAATGGTTGAAAACCTATCCAAGAGGATTTTGAAAATGGCAGCAATTACTGCAGCGTTGGTTAAAGAACTGCGTGAGCGTACCGGCGAAGGCATGATGGATTGCAAGAAAGCCCTGGAAAAGGCTGACGGCGACATCGAAAAAGCCATTGATGACATGCGTGCTTCCGGCGCAATCAAGGCTGCCAAGAAAGCAGGCAACGTGGCTGCAGAAGGCGCTATCGCTCTGAAAGAAGACGGCAAATCTGCTGTTCTGCTGGAAGTGAACTCGCAGACTGACTTCCTGGCCCTGCAGGACGACTTCAAGGCATTTGTTGCTGCTAGCGTTGAAAAAGCGTTCGCTGACAAACTGACCGACGTCGCTCCGCTGATCGCCGCTCAAGAGGCTGATCGCCTGGTACTGGTTGGCAAGGTTGGCGAAAACGTCAACATCCGTCGCCTGGTACGCGTTGAAGGTGATGTTGTTGGTGGTTACCTGCACGGCAACAAGATCGGTGTTGCAGTTGTCCTGAAAGGCGGCAACGTTGAACTGGCCAAAGACATCGCTATGCACGTAGCGGCCAGCAACCCAGAGTTCCTGCTGCCTTCGGAAGTTTCTGCCGAAGCAATCGAGCGTGAAAAAGCTGTGTTCCTGCAGCTGAACGAAGAAAAAATCAAAGGCAAGCCAGAAAACATTGTTGAAAATATGGTCAAAGGCCGTATCAGCAAGTTCCTGGCTGAAGCAAGCCTGGTTGAGCAGGCGTTCGTCAAGAACCCTGAAATCAAGGTTGGCGAACTGGCCAAGAAAGCCGGTGCTGAAATCGTTTCTTTCACCTACTTCAAAGTAGGCGAAGGCATCGAGAAGCCAGTCGACAACTTCGCTGAAGAAGTTGCTGCCCAGCTGGCTGCTGCCAAGTCGTAAGACGGTTTTTTAAACTGTCGCCCTGAAGAGGCTGCCCGCTTACGCGCGCAGCCTCTTTTCAGATGGGCCGCCAATTTTTAATTGGTTTCCCGTTGGAACTGGCTTACAAAGCCATGTTCCGATGGCGCTGAAGCAGCGCCAAGCTAGAGTGAACGCAGCTGTAAACAGCTCGCAAAGAATTTTTTAAAATACGCCGCAGGAGAGATTCGCAATGGCTCAGCAGGGCAGTGGTTATCAGGCTCGCTATAAACGCATTCTACTCAAGCTTAGCGGCGAGGCCCTGATGGGCTCGGAAGAGTTCGGGATCGATCCGAAAGTTCTGGATCGCATGGCGCTGGAAGTCGGCCAGCTGGTCGGTATCGGCGTTCAGGTCGGTCTGGTGATCGGTGGTGGCAACCTGTTCCGCGGTGCAGCGCTGAGCGCGGCCGGCATGGATCGGGTGACGGGCGACCACATGGGCATGCTGGCCACTGTGATGAACGCCCTGGCCATGCGCGATGCGCTGGAACGTGCCAATATCTCGGCCATCGTGATGTCGGCTATTTCCATGGTGGGCGTGACCGATCACTATGATCGCCGCAAAGCCATGCGCCACCTGAACGCCAAGGAAGTCGTGATTTTCGCGGCGGGTACCGGTAATCCATTCTTCACCACGGACTCGGCGGCCTGCTTGCGTGCAATCGAAATCGATGCCGATGTCGTGCTCAAGGCGACCAAGGTCGATGGCGTCTACACCGCTGACCCATTCAAAGACCCGCATGCCGAGAAGTTCGATCATCTGACTTACGATGAAGTGCTGGATCGCAAGCTGGGCGTGATGGATCTGACGGCCATTTGCCTGTGCCGCGACCACAAGATGCCATTGCGCGTCTTTAACATGAACAAGCCCGGCGCCCTGCTGAATATCGTGCATGGTGGCGCTGAAGGGACCCTGATCGAGGAAGGCCAACAATGATCAATGAAATCAAGAAAGACGCTCAAGAGCGCATGCAGAAATCCCTGGACTCTCTGAACCATGCATTTGGTCAGATTCGTACCGGCAAGGCTCACCCAAGCATCCTGGGTAGCGTGATGGTGCCGTACTACGGCACAGACACGTCCATTACCCAAGTGGCCAACATCACGGTAAAAGACTCCCGCACCCTGCAGGTCGTCGCGTTTGAGCGCAACATGCTCGCGGCCGTCGACAAGGCGATCCAGAGTGCTGGCCTGAACCTCAACCCGACCAACCTGGGCGAGTTGCTGCTGATCTCCATGCCTGCCCTGACTGAAGAAACCCGCAAGGGCTTCACCAAACAGGCGCGCAGTGCCGCTGAAGATGCTCGTGTTGCCGTGCGCAACATTCGTCGCGATGCCTTGGGTGACCTTAAGAAGCTGGTCAAGGACAAGGAAATCAGCGAAGACGAAGAACGTCGTGCCGCTGCCGATATCCAGAAGCTGACCGACAAGGCTGAGGCTGACATCGATGCGGCCACCAAGCAGAAAGAAGCCGACCTGATGGCCGTATAAGGGTCGCGTTTTCATGGATAAGACCAAGCAGACTGCGCCGTCCGCGGTGCCGCGCCATGTCGCGATCATCATGGATGGTAATAATCGCTGGGCGAAGAAGCGCTTTATGCCGGGTGTCGCCGGGCATAAAGCGGGCGTGGATGCGGTTCGTGCGGTAATCGAGGTGTGCGCCGAGGCCAAGGTCGAGGTGCTGACCCTGTTCGCTTTCTCCAGTGAAAACTGGCAGCGCCCTGCAGATGAAGTCAGTGCCTTGATGGATCTGTTCTTCAAGGCATTGCGTCGCGAGGCCAAGCGCCTCAATGACAACAACATCAGTCTGCGCATCATCGGTGATCGCTCGCGCTTTCACCCCGAGCTTCAAGCTGCCATGCGTGAAGCCGAAGCGATGACCGTCGGTGCCAACCGTTTTGTCCTGCAGATCGCCGCCAACTACGGCGGTCAGTGGGACATTGCGCAAGCCGCTCAGCGTTTGGCGCGGGAAGTTCAGGCCGGGCATCTGCGCCCGGAAGACATCACTCCGGAATTGCTGCAAACCTGTCTGGCCACGGGCGATCTGCCGTTGCCAGATTTGTGCATCCGTACAGGTGGCGAACACCGCATCAGCAACTTCCTGCTGTGGCAGCTGGCTTATGCCGAGTTGTACTTCTCCGACCTGTTCTGGCCGGACTTCAAACACGATGCCATGCGAAGTGCGCTGGCCGATTTCGCTTCTCGCCAGCGCCGCTTCGGTAAAACGAGCGAGCAGGTCGAGGCTGGAGCCCGGGTTTAATGCTTAAACAACGAATCATCACCGCACTGATCCTGCTACCGATCGCTTTGTGCGGGTTTTTCCTGCTCGAAGGGTCCGGTTTTGCGCTGTTCATCGGGCTGGTCGTGACGCTTGGTGCCTGGGAATGGGCGCGGCTGGCCGGTTTTACCGCCCAGCCGATTCGCGTTGCCTATGCTGCAGTGGTCGCGTTGATGCTGTTTGTCATGCACATCCTGCCGGGGCTTGCGCCCTGGGTACTGGGCGCTTCGGTGCTCTGGTGGGCGGTGGCGACGTATCTGGTGCTGACCTATCCGCGTTCCAGCGAACATTGGGCCAGTGCCGCCTGCAAGCTGATGATTGGTTTGCTGATTCTGTTGCCGGCCTGGCAAGGTCTGGTCCAGATCAAACAGGAGCCCTTGGGGAACTGGTTGATCATGGCGGTGATGGTGCTGGTCTGGGGTGCCGATATCGGCGCGTACTTTTCCGGTCGTGCCTTCGGCAAGCGCAAACTGGCGCCACAGGTCAGTCCCGGCAAGAGCTGGGAAGGCGTTTACGGAGGCCTGGTGCTGAGCCTGGTCATCACCGCAATCGTCGGCTTGGTGCGCGACTGGAGTTTCGCCCAGATGCTGATGGGGCTGATCGGCGCGGCAGTGATTGTCTTCATTTCCGTGGTGGGTGACCTCACCGAAAGCATGTTCAAGCGTCAATCAGGCATCAAGGACAGCAGTAACCTGCTGCCGGGGCATGGTGGTGTGCTTGATCGAATCGACAGCCTGACGGCTGCGATCCCGGTATTTGCCGTGCTGTTGTGGATGGCTGCACCGTGAGCCGCCCTCAACAGATTACTGTGCTGGGGGCGACCGGTTCGATTGGTCTGAGCACCCTCGACGTGATTGCTCGTCATCCTGCGCGTTATCAGGTGTTCGCCTTGAGCGGGTTCACTCGCTTGAGTGAGCTGTTGGCCCTGTGTGTGCGTCATACGCCGCGGTTTGCGGTCGTGCCGCAAGCCGATGCTGCCCGAACCCTGCAGGACGATTTGCGCGCGGCCGGCCTGTCGACCCGTGTGCTGGTAGGGGAGGAGGGGCTGTGTCAGGTTGCTTCCGATCCTGAAGTCGATGCCGTCATGGCGGCCATCGTTGGCGCGGCGGGCTTGCGTCCGACCCTGGCGGCGGTCGAGGCGGGCAAAAAGATTCTGCTGGCGAACAAGGAGGCGCTGGTCATGTCCGGCGCCCTTTTCATGCAGGCCGTGCGCAAAAGCGGCTCGGTGCTGCTGCCGATCGACAGTGAACACAACGCGATTTTCCAGTGCATGCCGCAGGATTTCGCCCGTGGGCTGGGTGTGGTTGGCGTGCGTCGGATTCTTCTGACGGCCTCTGGCGGTCCGTTCCGACAGACACCTTTGTCTGAACTGACGCATGTTACCCCCGACCAGGCGTGCGCTCATCCAAACTGGTCCATGGGGCGCAAGATTTCGGTCGATTCGGCCAGCATGATGAACAAAGGGCTCGAGCTGATCGAGGCCTGCTGGCTGTTCGATGCCAAACCGTCCCAGGTCGAAGTGGTGATTCACCCTCAGAGCGTGATTCATTCTCTGGTCGACTACGTCGATGGTTCGGTGCTCGCGCAGTTGGGTAATCCGGACATGCGAACACCGATCGCCAATGCCCTGGCCTGGCCGGAGCGTATCGACTCGGGTGTGGCGCCGCTGGACCTGTTTACCATTGCGCGCCTGGACTTCCATGCGCCCGATGAAGAACGTTTCCCTTGCCTGCGCCTGGCGCGTCAGGCTGCCGAGGCTGGTAATAGCGCACCGGCGATGCTGAATGCGGCGAATGAAGTGGCTGTGGCGGCGTTTCTCGACGGGCGGGTTCGCTACCCGGAAATCGCGAGTATCATCGAGGAAGTGTTGAACCTCGAGCCTGTAGTGGCGGTGGATGATCTCGAGGCCGTGTTCACGGCTGACGCGAAAGCGCGAGTACTGGCCGGGCAATGGTTGAGTCGTCACGGGCGGTAAGTGCTGCAATACGTTGGTCCATGCAGCACCGGATAGGATTGCGGAGAAAATAGATGAGCGCGCTCTATATGATTGTCGGCACCCTGGTGGCTTTGGGTGTGCTGGTTACCTTCCACGAATTCGGCCATTTCTGGGTCGCACGTCGCTGTGGGGTCAAAGTGCTGCGTTTCTCCGTAGGCTTCGGCATGCCGTTGCTGCGCTGGCACGACAAGAAAGGCACTGAGTTCGTAGTGGCTGCCATCCCGTTGGGCGGCTACGTGAAAATGCTCGATGAGCGTGAAGGCGAAGTGCCGGCCGATCAGCTCGAACATTCTTTCAATCGCAAATCTGTCGGCCAGCGTATCGCAATCGTGGCTGCCGGCCCGATTGCCAACTTTCTGCTGGCCATGGTTTTTTTCTGGGTCTTGGCAATGCTCGGCAGCGAGCAGGTACGGCCGGTTATCGGTGCGGTCGAATCCGGCAGTATTGCCGCCAAGGCCGGTTTGACTGCGGGTCAGGAAATAGTTGCCATCGATGGCGAGCCAACGACCGGCTGGGCTTCGGTGAATCTGCAACTGGTTCGCCGTCTTGGCGAGAGCGGTTCACTTCAATTGTTGGTGCGTGAGCAGGGTTCCACTGCGGACTCTCCTCGCGAGCTGATGCTGGATAAGTGGCTCAAGGGTGCTGACGAACCGGATCCGATCCGTTCACTGGGTATCCGTCCTTGGCGTCCGGCGTTGCCGCCCGTGTTGGCCGAACTTGACCCTAAAGGGCCGGCGCAGGCTGCTGGCCTGAAGACCGGCGATCGCTTGCTGGCTCTGGATGGCAAGGCGCTGGACGACTGGCAACAAGTGGTCGACACCGTCCGTATGCATCCGGATACCAAAATCATGCTGCGCGTCGAGCGCGATGGTGCTCAAATCGATGTCCCTGTGACGCTGGCCGCTCGCGGCGAGAGCAAGGCGCCTACCGGTTACATGGGGGCCGGGGTGAAAGCGGTCGATTGGCCGCCAGAGATGATTCGCGAAGTCAGTTACGGTCCTGTGGCCGCGATTGGAGAGGGTGCTCGACGCACCTGGACCATGAGTGTACTGACCCTCGATTCGCTCAAGAAAATGTTGTTCGGTGAGCTCTCGGTAAAAAACTTGAGTGGACCGATAACCATTGCTAAAGTGGCGGGCGCTTCTGCCCAGTCGGGCGTTGCTGATTTCCTGAATTTCCTTGCTTATCTGAGTATTAGCCTGGGAGTTCTGAATTTGTTGCCTATTCCTGTACTGGATGGGGGGCATTTGTTGTTTTATCTGATCGAGTGGGCGCGTGGTCGTCCCTTGTCGGATCGGGTGCAGGGTTGGGGGATGCAGATCGGTATCAGTTTGGTGGTCGGGGTGATGTTGCTTGCTCTGGTCAATGATTTGGGCCGTCTGTAACACTTCGCTGAATTGCGAATCTGCCGCATTTTGCGGCAGTTTGTTTATTGCCAGTTGGAATAAGAAAGGACTTCATGAAACGTCTGCTGCTAACTGCGGTTCTCACCGTATTGATGATCGCCGAAGTTCACGCCGAGTCCTTCACTATCTCTGATATTCGCGTCAATGGCCTCCAGCGGGTCTCCGCGGGTAGCGTCTTTGGTGCTTTGCCGTTAAACGTCGGCGAACAGGCGGACGATCGTCGCCTGGTGGAATCCACTCGTGCTTTGTTCAAAACCGGGTTCTTTCAAGATATCCAGCTGGGCCGCGATGGCAACGTCCTGGTCATCACGGTAGTCGAGCGCCCATCGGTCGCGAGTATCGAGATCGAGGGTAACAAGGCGATCTCCACTGAAGACCTGATGAAGGGCCTCAAACAATCCGGTCTGGCCGAAGGCGAGATCTTCCAGCGTGCCACGCTCGAAGGTGTGCGTAACGAACTGCAGCGTCAATACGTCGCTCAGGGTCGCTACTCGGCCACCGTCGACACCGAAGTGGTACCGCAGCCACGTAACCGCGTCGGCTTGAAGGTCAACATCAACGAAGGCACCGTCGCGGCTATCCAGCACATCAACGTGGTGGGTAACACGGTCTTCCCTGACGAAGACCTGATCGACCTGTTCGAACTGAAGACCACCAACTGGTTGTCCTTCTTCAAGAACGACGACAAGTACGCCCGTGAAAAACTCTCCGGTGACCTGGAGCGTCTGCGCTCCTACTACCTGGACCGTGGCTATATCAATATGGATATCGCTTCGACCCAGGTATCGATTACCCCGGACAAGAAACACGTCTATATCACTGTCAACGTCAACGAAGGCGAGAAGTACACCGTTCGTGACGTCAAGCTGAGCGGTGACCTGAAAGTCCCTGAAGATCAGGTCAAGTCCCTGCTACTGGTTCAGAAAGGCCAGGTGTTCTCGCGCAAGCTGATGACCACCACCTCGGAACTGATCACTCGCCGCCTCGGTAACGAGGGTTACACCTTCGCCAACGTCAGCGGCGTGCCTCAGCCTCACGATGAAGACCACACTGTCGACATCACCTTCGCTGTCGATCCGGGCAAGCGTGCCTACGTTAACCGCATCAACTTCCGTGGCAACACCAAGTCCGAAGACGAAGTGCTGCGCCGTGAAATGCGTCAGATGGAAGGTGGCTGGGCTTCGACCTACCTGATCGATCAATCCAAGACCCGTCTTGAGCGTCTGGGCTTCTTTAAAGAAGTGAACGTCGAAACCCCGGCTGTACCGGGCGTCGATGACCAGGTTGACGTGAACTACAGCGTTGAAGAACAAGCTTCCGGTTCGATCACTGCGAGTATCGGTTTCGCGCAAAGTGCCGGCCTGATCCTCGGTGGCTCGATCACCCAGAACAACTTCCTGGGTACCGGTAACAAGGTCAGCATCGGCTTGACCAAAAGCGAATACCAGAGCCGCTATAACTTCGGTTATGTCGACCCGTACTGGACTGCAGACGGTGTGAGCCTGGGCTACAACGCTTTCTATCGCACCACCGACTACAAAGACCTCGACGTCGACGTAGCCAGCTATGCCGTAGACAGCCTGGGTGCTGGCGTGAGCGTCGGTTACCCGATCAGCGAGACGTCGCGTCTGACCTTCGGCCTGACGGCACAGCAAGACAAGATCAAGACCGGTCAATACACCGTCGACGAAATCTTCGACTTTGTTAACCGTGAAGGCGATCAGTACCTGAACTTCAAGGCGTCGGCCGGCTGGTCCGAGTCCACCCTGAACAAAGGCGTATTGGCGACCCGTGGTCATTCTCAAAGCCTGACGGCGGAAGTCACTACACCAGGTAGCGACCTGTCGTTCTTCAAGCTCGATTACCGTGGCCAGTTGTTCCAGCCATTGTCTGAGAACTACACCATGCGCCTGCACACTGAATTGGGTTATGGCGATGGTTACGGTTCGACCGATGGCTTGCCATTCTATGAAAACTACTATGCTGGTGGTTTCAACTCGGTTCGTGGCTTCAAGGACAGTACATTGGGCCCGCGCAGTACGCCGAGCCGTGGTCAAGGATCTACCGGTAACCCGGGCACGCTGGCTGACCCGGATCAGGATCCACTGCCATTCGGTGGTAACGTCCTGATTCAAGGTGGTGCGGAGATTCTGTTCCCGCTGCCGTTCGTCAAGGATCAACGTTCCCTGCGTACCTCGGTATTCTGGGATGTGGGTAACGTGTTCGACTCCAAGTGCGAGCAGACGACCAACACTAATCCTGCGTCGAAGTCCAATACGCAGTGCAACGACATCAGCCTCAGCAACATGGCCAGTTCCGTCGGTGTAGGTGTGACATGGGTCACTGCGCTGGGTCCGCTGAGTTTCGCGCTGGCAATGCCAGTAAAAGAACCGGATAACGCTGAAACTCAAGTGTTCCAATTCTCTCTTGGTCAGACGTTCTAAGCGTCTGCCCCAAAATAATGACAATGGATTTTGTAGGGGTGCATCGTGCGTAAGTTGACTCAATTGGTTCTCCTCGCCACCGTACTGGTAGCAGGCCCGGCTTTTGCCGACATGAAAATCGCCGTTCTGAACTATCAGATGGCACTGCTGGAATCCGACGCGGCCAAGAAATACGCCGTGGATGCCGAGAAGAAATTTGGTCCGCAACTGAGCAAGCTCAAGACGCTGGAAAGCAGCGCCAAAGGCATTCAGGACCGTCTGATGGCTGGTGGCGACAAGATGCAGCAAGGCGAGCGTGAACGCCTTGAGCTCGAGTTCAAGCAAAAGGCCCGTGACTTCCAGTTCCAGTCCAAGGAGCTGAATGAAGCCAAAGCCGTTGCCGACCGTGAAATGCTGAAGCAGCTGAAGCCGAAACTGGACAGTGCTGTGGAAGAAGTCATCAAGAAAGGTGCTTTTGACCTGGTCTTCGAGCGTGGCGCAGTGATTGATGTCAAACCTCAGTACGACATCACTCGCCAGGTTATCGAGCGCATGAATCAGCTGAAGTAACTATGACTGCGACTATAAAGCTTGGCCAATTGGCCGAGTTCCTCGGCGCCACGCTACGTGGCGACCCGGAGAAAGCAATTACTGGGCTAGCCACTTTGCAAGAGGCTGGCCCAGCTCAGTTGAGCTTTCTCGCAAACCCTCAATACCGTAAATACCTGGCAGACAGCCGGGCCGCAGCGCTGTTGCTGAAGGCCGCTGATGCCGAAGGTTTTGCCGGTAATGCGCTGGTGGTGCCTGACCCGTATCTGGCCTACGCGCGTATTTCCCACCTCTTCGATCCAAAACCGAAAGCGGCTGCCGGAATTCATCCGACAGCCGTTGTGGCCGAGGACGCGGTGGTTGACCCGGCCGCGAGTATTGGTGCCTTTGCGGTGATCGAAAGCGCGGCACGTATTGCTGCCGGCGTGACTATCGGCGCGCATTGCTTCATCGGTGCCCGTTGCGAAATTGGCGAAGGTGGCTGGCTCGCCCCGCGGGTCACGCTGTACCACGATGTGCGCATCGGTAAGCGTGTGGTGATTCAGTCAGGTGCCGTACTCGGCGGCGAAGGCTTCGGCTTTGCCAACGAGAAAGGTGTCTGGCAGAAAATCGCCCAGATCGGTGGCGTGTTGGTCGGCGATGATGTGGAGATTGGCGTGAATACCGCTATCGACCGCGGCGCATTGGCCGATACCGTTCTCGGTAATGGCGTGAAGCTCGACAACCAGATCCAGATCGCCCACAACGTTCAGGTCGGTGATCACACCGCCATGGCCGCCTGTGTCGGGATCTCCGGCAGCACCAAAATCGGCAAGCATTGCATGCTCGCTGGCGGTGTCGGGCTGGTAGGTCATATCGAAATTTGCGACAACGTTTTCATCACCGGGATGACCATGGTGACCCACTCGATTACCGAAAAGGGCGCCTATTCTTCCGGTACGGCCATGCAGCCAGCAGCCGAATGGCGCAAAAGCGCGGCTCGCATCCGTCAGCTCGATGACATCGCGCGGCGTCTGCGACAGCTGGAAAAGCGTGTAGGGGAAGTGACCCCTGACGGTAATGCTTCATCAGATGGCTGATACCATTTCCATATCAAGTGTGCACAGCCGTTAGACTGCCTGCTTGATTTGCTAGAGGGGCGCGCGTCAGTCGCACGCTCCCAATCTTTACATAGGCTTCCCCCCGAAATGATGGACATCAACGAGATTCGCGAATACCTGCCTCACCGTTACCCGTTCCTGCTGGTGGACCGGGTCGTGGATCTGGATGTGGAAGGCAAGCGCATTCGCGCCTACAAGAATGTCAGCATCAACGAACCGTTTTTCAATGGTCACTTCCCTGCGCATCCAATCATGCCGGGCGTACTGATCATCGAAGCGATGGCTCAGGCTGCCGGCATTCTTGGCTTCAAAATGCTCGACGTGAAGCCTGCCGACGGCACGCTCTACTACTTCGTCGGCTCCGACAAGCTGCGTTTTCGCCAGCCTGTCACCCCAGGCGATCAGTTGATCCTCGAGGCCCGCTTTATCAGCTGCAAGCGTCAGATCTGGAAGTTCGAATGCCAGGCTTCGGTCGACGGCAAGCCAGTCTGCTCCGCTGAAATCATCTGTGCGGAACGCAAACTATGAGTTTGATTGACCCTCGCGCAATCATCGATCCGACGGCCATTCTGGCCGACGACGTCGAGGTCGGCCCGTGGTCGATCGTCGGCGCAGGTGTGGAAATCGGCGAGGGAACAGTGATCGGGCCGCACGTGATTCTCAAAGGCCCGACCCGAATCGGTAAGCACAACCGCATCTACCAGTTTTCGTCGGTAGGTGAGGACACGCCCGATCTGAAATACAAAGGCGAAGAAACCCGTCTGGTCATCGGTGACCACAACGTCATCCGGGAAGGCGTGACGATTCACCGCGGGACCGTTCAGGACCGTTCGGAAACGACCCTGGGCGATCACAACCTGATCATGGCCTATGCCCACATCGGTCACGACAGCGTCATCGGCAACCACTGCATCCTGGTCAACAACACGGCGTTGGCCGGCCATGTGCACGTTGAAGATTGGGCGATCCTCTCCGGTTTTACCCTGGTTCATCAGTATTGCCACATTGGCGCCCACAGCTTTTCCGGCATGGGCACGGCCATTGGCAAGGACGTTCCAGCGTACGTCACCGTGTTTGGCAACCCTGCCGAAGCGCGCAGCATGAACTTCGAGGGCATGCGTCGTCGTGGCTTCAGCGAAGACGCAATCCACGCGCTGCGTCGTGCCTACAAGGTTGTTTACCGCCAGGGCCTGACCGTCGAGCAAGCACTCACCGAACTGGCCGAGCCCTCGGATCAGTTCCCGGAAGTCGCGGTGTTCCGTGATTCCATCCAGTCTTCGACTCGCGGCATCACCCGTTAATCATGGCTAATCTGCGTATCGCGCTGGTAGCGGGTGAGGCTTCCGGTGACATTCTGGGCGCGGGTCTCATGCGCGCACTCAAGGCTCAGCATTCTGCGGTGGAGTTCATCGGTGTCGGTGGTCCGTTGATGCAAGCCGAGGGCCTGACCTCGTATTTCCCGATGGAACGTCTTTCGGTCATGGGCCTGGTGGAAGTGCTGGGCCGATTGCGCGAACTGATGGCGCGGCGCAAGAAGCTGATCGCCGACCTGATCGCCGAGAAACCGGACGTGTTCATCGGTATCGATGCCCCGGACTTCAACCTCAATATCGAACTCAAGCTGCGTCAGGCCGGGATCAAGACCGTGCATTACGTCAGCCCGTCGATATGGGCGTGGCGGCAGAAGCGTGTGCTGAAGATTCGCGAAGGCTGCGACCTGATGCTGACGCTGTTCCCGTTCGAAGCAAAATTCTATGAAGAGAAGGGCGTGCCGGTGCGGTTCGTCGGGCACTCCCTGGCCGATGCGATCCCGCTTGAGGCTGATCGGGCCGCGGCGCGTGCCGAACTTGATTTACCGGACGGTCCGCTGGTTGCGCTGATGCCCGGCAGTCGCGGCGGCGAAGTGGGGCGCCTTGGTGCGTTGTTCCTTGACACCGCTCAGCGTTTGCGAGCCCTGCGCCCTGGCGTGCGTTTCGTCATGCCGTGCGCCAACCCGGAGCGCCGTGCGCAGCTTGAAGAATTGTTGGCCGGCCGCGATCTGCCGCTGACCTTGCTCGATGGCAAATCCCATCTGGCGCTGGCCGCCTGTGATGCGGTTCTGATCGCTTCCGGTACGGCGACCCTTGAAGCATTGCTGTACAAGCGGCCGATGGTGGTGGCGTATCGACTGGCGCCCCTGACGTTCTGGATTCTCAAGCGCATGGTGAAAAGCCCTTACGTGTCCTTGCCGAACCTGCTGGCACAGCGTCTGTTAGTGCCCGAGTTGCTGCAGGACGATGCAACGGTCGAAGCCTTGGCTCAGACGCTATCGCCACTGATCGAGGGTGGTGAAGAACAGACTCGCGGCTTCGACGAAATTCACCGGACCTTGCGTCTGGACGCCTCCAACCAGGCTGCGGATGCAGTGCTGAAGCTGATCGGCCAAGTACAATGAGTAAAACAAGCATGCAAATGGGGCTGGATTTCACCTTGGTCGCTGAAGTCGAGGAATTGGTTGCCGGTGTTGACGAAGTCGGTCGCGGTCCACTCTGCGGTGCCGTGGTGACGGCTGCGGTGATCCTTGATCCGAGTCGGCCGATCCTCGGCCTCAACGATTCGAAGAAGCTCACCGAAGCCCGCCGCGAAAAGCTCTACGACGAAATCTGCGAAAAGGCCCTGAGCTGGTGCATCGCTCGGGCCGAAGTGGAAGAGATCGACGAACTGAACATCCTGCACGCCACCATGCTGGCGATGCAGCGCGCGGTCGAAGGGCTGCACATCCAGCCGAAACTGGCGATGATCGACGGCAATCGTTGCCCGAAACTGTCCATGCGCGCGGAAGCGGTGGTGCAGGGCGACGGCAAGGTTCCGGCCATTGCCGCGGCATCGATTCTGGCCAAGGTCAGCCGCGACCGCGAGATGGCGGCATTCGAACTGATTTACCCCGGTTACGGCATCGGCGGGCACAAAGGCTACCCGACGCCCGTTCATCTGGAAGCGCTGGCCCGCCTTGGCCCGACGCCGATTCACCGCCGCTCGTTCGCCCCGGTGCGCCTGGCGTACGAGGCGCGGGAAAGTCTGATCGAGAGTTAGTCGCAAGGCTGATGTTTTACTCAAGGCCCGGTACAATCCGGGCCTTGTTGTCTTCACGTTTCTAGACAGGATCACTATGCCGGCTTCATTCGTTCATCTACGCCTGCACACTGAATATTCCCTGGTCGACGGTCTGGTGCGGATCAAACCGCTGGTCAAGACCCTGGTCGGCATGAACATGCCTGCCGTAGCGGTCACCGACCAGAACAACATGTGTTCCCTGGTCAAATTCTACAAAGCCGCCATGGGCGCCGGGATCAAGCCGATCTGCGGTGCCGACTTGTGGTTGTCGAACAAGGACCCGGACAACGCCCTGAGCCGGATCAGCCTGCTGGCCATGAACGCGGTCGGCTATCGCAACCTGACCGAACTGATTTCCCGTGGCTTCATCGACGGCCAGCGCAACGGCTCGGTGATCATCGAGCGCGAATGGGTCGCCGAAGCCAGCGAAGGCCTGATCATGCTGTCGGCGGCGAAAGAGGGCGAAATCGGTCTGGCCATGCTCAGTGGCAACCCGGCTGAAGCGGAAAACCTCGCGCGCGAATGGATGGCGGTGTTCCCGGATCGTTTCTACCTGGAAATCCAGCGCACCAACCGCCCCAACGACGAAGAGCAGTTGCACGGTGCCGTGGCCCTGGCCGAGAAAATCGGCGCGCCACTGGTCGCAACCAACGATGTGCGCTTCATCAAGCAGGAAGACTTCGCCGCCCACGAAACCCGCGTTTGCATCGGTGAGGGCCGCGCCCTCGACGATCCGCGGCGTTCGAAGAACTACAGTGATCAGCAATACCTCAAAAGCGCCGAGGAAATGGCCGAGCTGTTCAGTGACCTGCCCGAGGCGTTGGAAAACACCGTCGAAATTGCCAAGCGCTGCAACATCGAAGTGAAACTGGGCAAGCACTTCCTGCCCAACTTCCCGATTCCCGATGGCATGACCATCGACGAGTATTTCCGCAAAGTGTCGTTCGATGGCCTGGAAGAGCGCCTGACCGTTCTGCTGCCCAAAGACACCACGGAAGACTACGAGGCCAAGCGTCAGGTCTACGTCGACCGGTTGAATTTCGAGCTGGATATCATCATCCAGATGGGGTTCCCCGGTTACTTCCTGATCGTGATGGACTTTATTCAGTGGGCCAAGAGCAACGGCGTGCCGGTAGGTCCGGGCCGGGGGTCGGGCGCCGGGTCGCTGGTGGCCTATGTACAGAAGATCACCGACCTCGACCCGCTGGAATACGACCTGCTGTTCGAACGTTTCCTCAACCCGGAACGGGTATCGATGCCCGACTTCGACGTCGACTTCTGCATGGACGGTCGCGATCGGGTAATTGAATACGTGGCCGAGAAATACGGTCGCAACGCGGTGAGCCAGATCATCACCTTCGGTTCCATGGCGGCCAAGGCTGTGGTCCGGGACGTGGCGCGGGTGCAGGGCAAGTCCTATGGTTTGGCGGATCGTCTGTCGAAGATGATTCCGTTCGAAGTCGGTATGACCCTGGAAAAGGCCTATGAGCAGGAAGAGATCCTGCGTGACTTCATCAAGGTCGATGAAGAAGCCGCCGAAATCTGGGAGATGGCCCGCAAGCTTGAAGGCGTTGTGCGTAACGTCGGTAAACACGCCGGTGGTGTAGTGATTGCGCCGACCAAACTGACCGACTTCTCGCCGATCTATTGCGATGAAGCCGGTGACGGCCTGGTAACCCAGTTCGACAAGGATGACGTTGAAGCCGCCGGTCTGGTGAAGTTCGACTTCCTCGGTCTGCGGACCCTGACGGTTATCGACTGGGCGCTGAAAACCATCAACCGCGACCGCGCCAAGGTCGATCAGCCGCCGCTGGACATTGCGTTCATTCCGCTGGACGACAAGCCGACCTACACGCTGCTGCAAAAAGCCGAAACCACGGCGGTGTTCCAGCTCGAATCCCGCGGCATGAAGGAGCTGATCAAGAAGCTCAAGCCCGACTGCCTGGAAGACTTGATCGCACTGGTGGCCTTGTTCCGTCCGGGCCCGTTGCAATCGGGCATGGTGGACGACTTCATCAACCGTAAGCACGGTCGCGCCGAACTCGCGTACCCGCACTCGGATTACCAGTACGAAGGCCTCAAACCGGTACTGGCACCGACTTACGGCATCATCCTGTATCAAGAACAGGTGATGCAGATTGCCCAGGTCATGGCCGGTTACACCCTCGGTGGTGCGGACATGCTGCGTCGGGCCATGGGTAAGAAAAAGCCCGAAGAAATGGCCAAGCAGCGCGGCGGTTTCATTGAGGGCTGCGCGACCAACAACATCGATGCGGACCTTGCCGGTAACATTTTCGACCTGGTAGAGAAGTTCGCCGGTTACGGCTTCAACAAATCCCACTCCGCGGCGTATGGCCTGGTGTCGTACCAGACCGCGTGGCTGAAAACCCATTACCCGGCACCGTTCATGGCGGCGGTGCTGTCGGCGGACATGCACAACACCGACAAGGTCGTGACCTTGATCGAGGAAATTCGCAGCATGAAGCTGCGCCTCGACGCGCCGGATGTGAATGCCTCCGAGTTCAAGTTCACAGTGAATGACGAAGGCCGGATCATTTACGGCCTCGGTGCGATCAAGGGTGTGGGCGAAGGTCCGGTAGAGGCGATCACCGAGGCGCGCCAGGACGGTCCGTTCAAGGACCTGTTCGATTTCTGCGCCCGTGTCGATCTCAAGCGGATCAACAAACGTACCCTCGACGGTTTGATCCGCAGCGGTGCGCTGGATCGTCTGGGGCCTTATTTCCATGACGAGCCGAAAGCTTATCAAGCGAGCATCGACCAGAATCGCGCGGTGCTGCTGGCGGCGATGGAAGGGGCGATCAAAGCTGCCGAGCAAACTGCTCGCACCCAGGACAGCGGCCATGCCGACCTGTTCGGCGGGCTGTTTGTCGAAGAAGACGCCGACGTCTACGCCAGCCACCGCAAGGCCAAGGAACTGACGCTCAAGGAACGGCTGAAAGGGGAGAAAGACACCCTGGGCCTGTACCTGACCGGTCACCCGATTGACGAATACGAAGGTGAAATCCGTCGCTTTGCCCGTCAACGCATCATCGATTTGAAACCGGCCCGCGATACCCAGACCGTCGCCGGCATGATCATCGCCCTGCGGGTGATGAAGAACAAAAAGGGCGACAAGATGGGCTTCATCACCCTCGATGACCGCTCCGGACGGATCGAGGCGTCGCTGTTTGCCGAGGCGTTCCATACCGCGCAGTCGCTGTTGCAGACGGATGCGATGGTGGTGGTCGAAGGTGAGGTCAGCAATGACGACTTCTCCGGCGGCCTGAAGCTGCGGGTCAAGCGCGTAATGAGCATGGAAGATGCGCGCACCAACCTTGCCGAGAGCCTGCGCCTGAAGTTGCAGACCAAGGATTTGAAGGGTGATCAGCTACGCTGGCTGGGTGAGTTGTTCAAGCGGCATCGCGGCGCATGTCCGATCACCATGGAGTACACGAGCCCCGATGCAAAGGCCTTGCTGCAGTTTGGCGAGACCTGGCGAATCGATCCGGCGGATGCGTTGATTCAAGCCTTGCGTGACCAGTTCGGGCGAGACAACGTCTTCCTCCAATACCGTTGACGGTCAGGTGACATCCTTGTGATTCAGAGCTGCCCCTGATCTCGACCCAATTTTTAATCTCGACCTGAACGCGCCTGTCCCTTAAGGTAGGGCGCGAATAGACAACCGGCCGGCCCAAGCTCTCTTGGACGTCGACCCAAGACGGACGCCTATGAACCCGAATTTTCTAGATTTCGAACAGCCGATCGCCGACCTGCAAGCCAAGATCGAAGAGTTGCGCTTGGTCGGTAACGACAATTCGCTGAATATCGGCGATGAGATCTCCCGCCTGCAGGACAAAAGCAGCACGCTGACCGAAGACATCTTCGGCAAGCTGACCAGCTGGCAGATCGCACGTCTGGCGCGTCATCCGAAACGCCCTTATACCCTGGACTACATCGAACACATCTTCACCGAGTTCGACGAGCTGCACGGTGACCGTCACTTCTCCGATGACGCTGCCATCGTGGGTGGTATCGCCCGTCTGGACGACCAGCCAGTGATGATCATCGGTCACCAGAAAGGCCGTGAAGTGCGCGAGAAGGTTCGCCGCAACTTCGGCATGCCGCGTCCGGAAGGCTACCGCAAGGCGTGCCGCCTGATGGAAATGGCCGAACGCTTCAAGATGCCGATCCTGACCTTCATCGACACCCCGGGCGCTTACCCTGGTATCGACGCTGAAGAGCGTAACCAGAGTGAAGCGATCGCCTGGAACCTGCGTGTCATGTCGCGCCTGAAAACCCCAATCATCGCCACCGTAATTGGTGAAGGCGGTTCCGGTGGTGCGTTGGCGATTGGCGTTTGCGATCAGTTGAACATGCTGCAGTACTCGACCTACGCGGTGATTTCGCCGGAAGGTTGCGCCTCGATTCTGTGGAAAACCGCCGAGAAGGCCCCGGACGCCGCTGAAGCCATGGGCATCACCGCCGAGCGCCTGAAAGGCCTGGGTATCGTGGACAAGGTCATCAGCGAGCCATTGGGCGGTGCACACCGTGACCCTGCCGCTGCGGCCGCCTCGATCCGTGCCGAACTGAGCTCACAACTGGCGATGCTGAAGAAGTTCGACAACGACGCGCTGCTGGCCCGTCGTTACGCGCGACTGATGAGCTACGGTCTCTGATCTGACCTCGCTTTTCCCATGTGGGAGCGAGCCTGCTCGCGATGGCGGCTTAACATTCAACTAATCTGTTGGCTGTTAGACCGCTATCGCGAGCAGGCTCGCTCCCACATTTGTTTTGTGCAAAGGGAACGCCATGAGTCGGCCAATGATTGATCTGCCTGCCAGGCTTTTGCAGAATTTGAAACCGTGGCGCAATGCTACGGCCTGGCGCGTCGCCTTTAGTGGTGGGCTCGATTCCACCGTCCTCCTGCACTTGCTCGCCCACCTGGCAAAAACCGAATCCCTGCCTGCGCTCAGCGCTATCCATGTCCATCACGGCCTTCAGGTCGCGGCTGATGCGTGGCCGGCACATTGCCAATCCGTCTGTGATGCCTTGAGTGTGCCGCTACACGTCGTTCATGTTCAGGTTCAATCCGGCGCCAGCCTCGAGCGTGCCGCCCGGGATGCGCGCTATGGCGCATTCGTTGAAGCCACTCAGGCCAATGAACTGCTGCTGACTGCTCAGCACCGTGACGATCAGGCGGAAACCCTGTTGTTTCGACTGTTGCGCGGGGCGGGGGTGAGAGGTCTGTCGGGGATGCCGAGCGCGCGTCCGTTGGGGCGGGGTTATCTGCTGCGACCCTTGCTGGATGTCAGTCGCGCCGAACTCGAAGCGTATGCAACGGAGCATCAACTGCACTGGATCGAAGACCCTTCGAACCAGGATCGGCAGTTTTCGCGCAACTATCTGCGGCATCAGGTGTTCCCGGTATTGACCGAGCGCTGGCCGCAAGCGATGGCGACCATGGCTCGCAGCGCCGCGCACTTGAGCGAAGCACAGGCATTGCTGGATGAGCTGGCGCAAATCGATCTGGCCGAAGCGACGACGGTCAATGATTTTGACTGGCTGGGCGTGCCCTCATTGGCGCTCGCTCCTCTTTTACGACTCTCCGCCGCTCGTCAACGCAATGCGCTAAGCCATTGGCTCGCAGCGCTGACTCGATTGCCGGACAGCGACCATTGGTCGGGTTGGGAAGATGTGCGCGACGCTACGGGTGATGCGCGTCCGGTCTGGCGGCTGGCGGATGGCGAGCTGCATCGGTCGGCCGGGCGTATCTGGTGGCTGTCGGGCTGTTGGCTGCGCAATCCGCCGCCTGCCGTGCATTGGACCGATCCTTCGAAGTCGCTGGCGTTGCCGGAAAATGGTCTGCTCACGCTCACCGGGCAAATCCCCGATGGCCCGCTGCAAATCCGCTATCGTGAGGGAGGTGAGGTCATGCATTTAGCTGATCGCGGCCACCGCGACCTCAAGCGTTTGCTCAATGAGCGTGGGGTTCCGGCCTTCGCCCGTGGCAGATTGCCGCTGCTCTGTCGCGACGAGCAATTGCTGGCAGTGGGCAGCGTACAGGGCTTGAATGGCAGTGGGCAGGACGGCTGGCTTTTGCATTGGCGGCCACCTGGCGAAGATCAAGGTTTGAGCTGAAAGGGGCTTTCCGGTAGACTACGCTCCCTTCTTGATACAACTTCTGTGGATTCGCCTGAATTGCAGGAGTTGCCGATTACCAAGCAGTCTTTGCTGGGCGATTCCAAAAAATGTGTAGCGAGCAACGCACCGGTGTTTTATCTGCCGGTCTGTCCCAACGCGGCGGTTTTTTTGAAAGGTGCACTGTGATTAATGCAGGTGATCGGGGGCTTCGGCCTTCCTTCGCTTTCCCCGGCGGCTCGGACCGCTTTAACGCAGACTTCTAGGGTTTTTCATGACGCGCTACATATTCGTCACGGGCGGTGTTGTTTCTTCATTGGGGAAAGGCATCGCATCGGCTTCATTGGCGGCCATCCTGGAGGCGCGGGGACTTAAGGTCACCATGCTGAAGCTGGACCCGTACATCAACGTTGACCCGGGCACCATGAGCCCGTTCCAGCACGGTGAAGTGTTCGTCACCCATGACGGCGCCGAGACCGACCTGGACCTGGGCCACTACGAGCGGTTCATCCGCACGACCATGACCCAGAACAACAACTTCACCACCGGCCGTGTCTACGAGCACGTGCTGCGCAAAGAGCGCCGTGGTGATTACCTGGGCGCAACCATCCAGGTGATCCCGCACATCACTGACGAAATCAAGCGCCGGATCATCAAGGGCGCCGGCGATGCCGACGTGGCGATGGTCGAGATCGGTGGCACCGTGGGTGACATCGAGTCGCAACCGTTCCTGGAAGCGATCCGCCAATTGCGTTTCGAAGTCGGCGCCAAGCGCGCAATGCTGATGCACCTGACACTGGTGCCGTACATCGCCACGGCCGGCGAAACCAAAACCAAGCCGACCCAGCATTCGGTCAAGGAACTGCGTTCCATTGGCCTGCAGCCGGATGTGCTGGTTTGCCGTTCCGATCACCCGATCGACATCTCTTCGCGCCGCAAGATCGCGCAGTTCACCAACGTTGAAGAGCGTGCAGTGATCGCGCTGGAAGACGCCGACACCATCTACAAGATCCCGGGCATCCTGCATTCCCAGGGCCTGGATGATTTCGTCGTCGAGCGTTTCGGCCTGCAATGCGGCAGCGCTGACCTCTCCGAGTGGGAAGCGGTGGTTGATGCCAAGCTGAACCCGGAACACGAAGTGACCATCGCGATGGTCGGCAAGTACATGGAACTGCTGGACGCCTACAAGTCGCTGATCGAAGCGATGAGTCACGCCGGCATCAGCAACCGCACCAAGGTCAACCTGCGCTACATCGATTCCGAAGACATCGAAAACCAGGGCACCGCGCTTCTGGAAGGTGTTGACGCGATCCTCGTACCTGGCGGCTTCGGTCTGCGTGGCGTGGAAGGCAAGATCACCGCCGTTCAATACGCTCGCGAAAACAAGGTTCCGTACCTCGGCATCTGCCTGGGCATGCAAGTGGCCGTGATCGAGTTCGCTCGTAACGTGCTGGGCTGGAAAGATGCCAACTCCACCGAGTTCGATCGTGCCAGCGGCCATCCGGTCGTGGGTCTGATCACCGAGTGGGAAGATGCTACCGGCGCGGTGGAAACCCGTACCGAATCGTCTGACCTGGGCGGCACCATGCGCCTCGGTGCTCAGGAGTGCCTGCTGGAGCCGGGTTCGCTGGTGCACGACTGCTACGCCAAAGACGTCATCGTCGAGCGTCACCGTCACCGCTACGAAGTGAACAACAACCTGCTGCCGCAGATTATGGAAGCCGGTCTGAAAATCACCGGTCGTTCCGGTGACGGCGCGCTGGTTGAAGTGGTCGAAGCTCCGGATCATCCATGGTTCGTTGCTTGCCAGTTCCACCCTGAGTTCACCTCGACGCCACGCGACGGTCACCCGTTGTTCAGCGGTTTCGTTAAAGCAGCATTGATTCAACACCAGAAGAAGGCATAAATCTGATGGCGCAGAAGATCATCCGCGTAGGCGATATCGAGATTGCCAACGACAAGCCAATGGTGCTTTTCGGTGGCATGAACGTGCTGGAAAGCCGCGACATGGCGATGCAGGTCTGCGAAGAGTATGTGAAGGTTACCGAGAAACTCGGCATCCCTTATGTGTTCAAGGCCAGCTTCGACAAGGCCAACCGTTCCTCCGTGACCTCTTACCGTGGCCCCGGCCTGGAAGAAGGCATGCGGATTTTCCAGGACATCAAGCAAGCCTTCGGCGTGCCGATCATCACCGACGTCCACGAGCCTGACCAGGCCGCGGTCGTCGCTGAAGTCTGCGACATCATTCAATTGCCGGCCTTCCTGTCGCGCCAGACCGACCTCGTGGTCGCGATGGCCAAGACAGGCGCGGTGATCAACATCAAGAAAGCCCAGTTCCTGGCACCGCACGAGATGAAACACATCCTGAGCAAGTGCGTGGAAGCGGGCAACGATCAGTTGATCCTCTGCGAACGCGGTTCGAGCTTCGGCTACAACAACCTGGTTGTCGACATGCTCGGCTTCGGCATCATGAAGCAGTTCGAATACCCGGTGTTCTTCGACGTGACCCACGCGCTGCAAATGCCCGGTGGTCGCTCCGATTCCGCCGGTGGTCGCCGTGCCCAGGTGACGGATCTGGCCAAGGCAGGCATGAGCCAG
This sequence comes from Pseudomonas sp. S2_B07, assembly GCF_054668435.1. Lineage (NCBI taxonomy): Bacteria > Pseudomonadati > Pseudomonadota > Gammaproteobacteria > Pseudomonadales > Pseudomonadaceae > Pseudomonas > Pseudomonas sp. S2_B07. The sequence goes on along the minus strand of NZ_CP162769.1, from coordinate 2,363,620 downwards.
TCGCTGGCCGGCCTGTTCCTCGAAGCCCACCCGGACCCGGACAACGCCAAATGCGACGGCCCTTGCGCCTTGCGTCTGGACAAACTGGAGCCATTCCTGGCCCAGCTCAAAGCGTTGGACGAACTGGTGAAGAGTTTTCCGACGGTAGAAACCGCGTAAACCTCAATTCTCCGGTAAAGTACCGCACGATTTGTTGCTCAGGCCCTCGGGCCTGAGCCTTATCGTCCGCAAGTCTGCCCGCTGCACCTCACTTGCCGACGGTAAAAGATTTCCTCTAGCTGCGTCGTTTTCGTCAACTTTGGAGTGTTTACAACAATGGCAAAAATCGTCGACATCAAAGGTCGTGAAGTTCTCGACTCCCGTGGCAATCCCACCGTGGAAGCGGACGTGCTTCTCGATAACGGCATCATCGGCAGCGCCTGCGCGCCGTCCGGTGCTTCCACTGGCTCGCGTGAAGCACTCGAGCTGCGTGATGGCGACAAGAGCCGTTACCTGGGCAAAGGCGTTCTGAAGGCCGTGGCCAACATCAACGGTCCGATCCGTGACCTGTTGAAAGGCATGGACCCAAGCGACCAGAAAGCGCTGGATCACGCGATGATCAAGCTCGACGGTACCGAAAACAAAGGTTCCCTGGGCGCCAACGCGATCCTCGCCGTTTCCCTGGCTGCGGCCAAGGCAGCAGCACAGGACCAGGATCTGCCGCTGTACGCTCACATTGCCAACCTGAACGGCACCCCGGGTGTTTATTCGATGCCGGTACCGATGATGAACATCATCAACGGTGGCGAGCACGCCGATAACAACGTCGACATCCAGGAATTCATGGTTCAGCCGGTTGGCGCCAAGTCTTTCTCGGAAGGCCTGCGCATGGGCACCGAAATTTTCCATCACCTCAAAGCTGTGCTGAAGGCACGTGGCCTGAGCACTGCTGTCGGTGACGAAGGTGGTTTCGCACCGAACCTGGCTTCCAACGAAGACGCTTTGAAAGTGATCTCCGAAGCCGTGGCCAACGCCGGTTACAAGCTGGGCACCGACGTGACCCTGGCTCTGGACTGCGCGGCGAGCGAGTTCTACGAAGACGGTAAATACAACCTGTCCGGCGAAGGCCAGGTGTTCACCGCTGAAGGTTTCGCTGATTACCTCAAAGGCCTGACCGAGCGCTATCCGATCATCTCGATCGAAGACGGCCTGGACGAGTCCGACTGGGCTGGCTGGAAAATCCTCACCGACAAGATCGGCGAGAAGACCCAGCTGGTAGGCGACGACCTGTTCGTGACCAACACCAAGATCCTGAAAGAAGGCATCGATAAAAAGATCGCCAACTCGATCCTGATCAAGTTCAACCAGATCGGCACCCTGACCGAAACCCTGGAAGCCATCCAGATGGCCAAGGCCGCTGGTTACACCGCCGTGATCTCGCACCGCTCCGGCGAAACCGAAGATTCGACCATCGCCGACCTGGCTGTGGGCACCTCGGCTGGCCAGATCAAGACCGGTTCCCTGTGCCGTTCCGACCGCGTATCCAAGTACAACCAACTGCTGCGTATCGAAGAGCAGTTGAATGGCAAAGCCAAGTACAACGGTCGTGCCGAGTTCCGCGGTTGATAGAGTGCCGTGCCTCGCCAATACTGCGCCTTTTTGACGGTGCCTTTTGTCGTCATACTGCGTTGCCGCTCCTCGCCATAGCCAGCTATGACTCGTCGCGGCGCCTTGTCTGACAACAACAGTCACTCGTCAAAAAGGCGCGTATTGGTGAGGCACGGCACTGCATGGTAAAAAGACACCGGATTGTGTCGGAAAAATCGCTACAGCGACGTTTTTGCCACTAATCTGATGCCTTATAAGCACAAGCCTGGATTTTCCAGGCTTCGTGCTATCAGAAGCTTCAATGTTTTTGCATGGCTGTCTTTTTTCACTGGAAACCTGATATTCGATGCGCAGTCCCAATTGGTTGTTCCTAGTCTTGCTCTTGTTGCTGGCTGGCCTGCAATACCGCCTGTGGGTGGGTAATGGCAGTCTGGCGCAAGTGGCAGAGTTGACTCAGCAGATCAAGGATCAACAGGCTGAGAACGAAGGGTTGCTGGAGCGCAATCGGGTCATGGACGCCGAAGTCGGTGAGTTGAAAAAAGGCATGGAGACCGTCGAAGAACGGGCTCGCCATGAGTTGGGCATGGTCAAGGACGGTGAAACCCTTTACCAGCTGGCTCGATGAATTCCCCATTACCGGCCTTCTGGGCCGTGATTCCTGCCGCGGGCGTCGGTGCCCGTATGGCCGCAGACCGTCCCAAGCAATACTTGCAACTGGGCGGGCGCACTATTCTCGAACACAGCCTCGGCTGTTTCCTTGATCACCCGTCCCTGAAGGGGTTGGTGGTCAGTCTTGCTGTTGATGATCCTTATTGGCCAAACCTGGCCTGTGCTGGCGACTCGCGAATTCAGCGGGTTGACGGCGGTGCCGAGCGTTCCGGGTCGGTGCTGAATGCGTTGCTGCATTTGCATGCGTTGGGTGCTGATGATGAAGACTGGGTGTTGGTGCACGATGCTGCGCGGCCGAATCTGAGTCGTGACGATCTGGACAAGTTGCTGGGTGAGCTGGCAAATGATCCGGTCGGCGGGTTGCTGGCGGTTCCGGCGCGCGACACCCTCAAGCGGGTCGACAAACATGGGCGTGTGGTTGAAACCGTGGATCGCAGCGTGATTTGGCAGGCTTATACGCCGCAGATGTTTCGCCTGGGTGCCTTGCATCGGGCGCTGGCTGACAGTCTGGTGGCGGATGCGGTAATCACTGATGAAGCGTCGGCGATGGAGTGGGCTGGTTTGGCGCCGCGTCTGATTGAAGGCCGGTCCGATAACCTCAAAGTTACGCGTCCTGAAGATCTCGAATGGCTTCGTCAGCGTTGGGCTAATCGCCGCTGAATTCTTCGCTGGCTGTTCAACCGCCATCGCGAGCAAGCTCGCGATAGGTCAGACACAGGCAACAAATAACTTAGCTCCGATACTCCGGCCGCTCAGCCAACCCTTCCTTCAAATAATCCACCAACTTGCGCACCTTCGGCGACAGATGCCGCTGCTGCGGATAAAGCGCCCATACCGCCGTGTTAGGCGGTTGATGCGCATCCAGCAGTGAAATCAATTCGCCGCTTTTCAAATGTTCCAGCACGTAATAGTCCGGCAACTGACACAACCCCACGCCCTGTAGCGCCGCATCCAGCACCGCTTGCCCACTGTTGCAGCGCCAGTTTCCCTGGACCCGCTGCGAAAATTCCCGCCCGTTCTGTTCCAGTTGCCACATGTCCGAGCTGCCAATGAGGCAGTTGTGGCGGCTCAGTTCCGACAAGCTGTGCGGGCGGCCATAGCGTTCCAGATAGGAGGGCGATGCGCACAGGTACATGCGTCGTGGTGCCAGACGTGTAGCGACCAATCGCGAATCCTGTAGGCGTCCAAGACGAATCGCCAAATCCAGACCTTCGTGCACCAGATCGAGCGGGCGGTTGCTCAGTTCGATATCGACACGCAGCTGTGGGTAAAGCCCCATGAAGCGCGTCACCAGCGGCACGATGAAGCGCTCTCCGTACGCCACGGCACAGGTCATGCGCAGCATGCCTTTGGGTTCGCTGGTCAAGTCGCCCACTGCGCGCAGGGCTTCTTCGCGACCGTCTTGCAGGCGCTGGCAATGTTGCAGGAAGGTTTGCCCGGCTTCGGTCAGCGTGACCCGGCGCGTGCTGCGGTACAGCAAACGAGTTTGCAAGCGCTCTTCCAGGCGTACGATTTGTCGACTGATATGGGAGGAAGAAACCCCAAGACGTTCCGCTGCGGCCGTAAATTGGCTGCATTCAGCCACGGCGACGAACTCGTCGATCCCTTCCCAGCGGCTTTCGGCCATCGTTGATTATCCCTATATGGCAATAATGTTTTGCTTTTGTCCTGATTATTCACCGTAAGGCCGTGTATTACACTTCCTGTCTCGTTTTTATTCGCTGGAGAATCCACATGATCAAGTCGCGCGCTGCCGTTGCCTTCGAGGCCAAGAAACCCCTCGAGATCGTCGAAGTCGATGTCGCCATGCCCAAGGCCGGCGAAGTTCTGTTGCGTGTGGTTGCCTCCGGCGTCTGCCATACCGATGCCTACACGCTGTCCGGCGCGGATCCGGAAGGTATCTTCCCGTCGATCCTCGGTCACGAAGGTGGCGCGGTGGTTGAAGCGATCGGCGAGGGCGTGACCTCGGTTGCGGTGGGCGATCATGTGATCCCGCTGTACACCCCGGAATGCCGCCAGTGCAAATTCTGTCTGTCGGGCAAAACCAACCTGTGTCAGGCGATTCGCGCGACCCAGGGCAAAGGCCTGATGCCGGATGGCACTTCGCGCTTTTCCTACAAGGGTCAGCCGATTTTCCACTACATGGGCACGTCGACGTTTTCTGAATACACCGTGTTGCCGGAAATCTCGGTCGCCAAGATTGCTAAAGAAGCGCCACTGGAAAAAGTCTGCCTGCTGGGTTGCGGTGTCACCACCGGCATCGGCGCGGTACTGAATACGGCCAAGGTGAAACCGGGTGATACCGTGGCCATTTTCGGCCTCGGCGGCATTGGTCTGTCGGCGGTGATTGGCGCGGTAAAAGCCAAGGCTGCACGCATCATCGCCATCGACATCAACCCGGCCAAATTCGAGATCGCCAAGCAGTTGGGTGCAACCGACTGCGTGAACCCGAAAGACTTCGACCGTCCGATCCAGGAAGTCATCGTCGACATGACTGATGGCGGCGTCGACTTCTCCTTCGAGTGCATCGGCAATGTGCAATTGATGCGCGCCGCCCTTGAGTGCTGCCATAAAGGCTGGGGCGAGTCGGTGATCATCGGTGTCGCCGGTGCCGGTCAGGAAATCTCCACCCGTCCATTTCAGCTGGTCACCGGTCGCGTCTGGCGCGGTTCTGCGTTCGGCGGCGTGCGCGGCCGTACCGAGTTGCCAAGCTACGTCGAAATGGCCGAGACCGGCGAAATCCCGCTGGACACGTTCATCACCCACACCATGGGCCTGGAAGATATCAACAAGGCGTTCGACCTGATGCATGAAGGCAAGAGCATCCGTTCCGTCATCCACTTCTGAGGTCGGTCATGAGCCTGGAAAATATCTCCTGCCAGAAAAGCTTCGGCGGCTGGCACAAACGTTACCGGCACCGGTCAGACGTGCTCGGCTGCGAGATGGTGTTTGCCGTATACCTGCCGCCTCAAGCGGAGCAGGGCGGCAAGCTTCCGGTGCTGTACTGGTTGTCCGGCCTGACCTGCACCGACGAAAACTTCATGCACAAGGCCGGCGCCCTGCGCATGGCTGCCGAGCTGGGGTTGATCATCGTCGCGCCGGACACCAGTCCGCGCGGTCCTGATGTGCCGGGTGATCCGGACGGCGCCTGGGACTTCGGCCTCGGTGCCGGTTTTTACCTGAATGCAACCCAAGAGCCGTGGTCGCGACACTATCGGATGCATGACTATGTCGTGCAGGAATTGCCGGCATTGGTCGAAGCTCATTTCCCGGCGTCGGACAAACGTGGCATCAGCGGTCACTCCATGGGCGGCCACGGTGCGCTGGTTTGTGCGTTGCGTAATACGGGGCGTTATCAGTCGGTGTCGGCGTTCTCGCCGATCAACAATCCGATGGACTGTCCGTGGGGTCAGAAGGCCTTCTCCCGTTATCTCGGCGAAGACCGTTCGAAGTGGCGCGAATGGGATGCGTGCGCCCTGATCGCCGAGGCTGACGAGAAGCTGCCGCTGTTGGTCGATCAAGGTGATCGCGACGATTTCCTCGCCACCCAGCTCAAGCCTGAAGCCTTGCAACAGGCCGCCAAACTGGCCGGTCATCCGCTGACGTTGCGTCTGCAACCCGGCTATGACCATAGCTATTTCTTCATCGCCAGTTTCATCGACGACCACTTGCAACATCATGCGCGCGCTCTAGGCGCCTAATGTTCGACAAAGCAGGTAGAATCACGCCCTGACAAAAATCGGGGCGTTTTTTTATGCGTATTGGCCACGGCTATGATGTGCACCGTTTCGCTGAAGGCGATTTCATTACTCTGGGCGGCGTGCGCATTGCACACGGCTTCGGGCTGCTCGCTCACTCCGACGGTGACGTCCTGCTGCACGCCTTGAGCGATGCCTTGCTCGGCGCCGCTGCGCTGGGCGATATCGGCAAACATTTCCCGGACACTGACCCGACCTACAAGGGCGCCGACAGCCGTGTGCTGTTGCGTCACGTCGTCTCGCTGATCCACGCCAAGGGCTGGAAAGTCGGCAACGTCGATAACACCATCGTTGCCCAGGCGCCGAAAATGGCCCCGCATATCGAATCGATGCGCGCGCTGATTGCCGCGGATCTTCAAGTTGAGTTGGATCAAGTGAACGTGAAAGCTACCACCACCGAAAAGCTTGGCTTTGTCGGTCGCGAAGAAGGCATTGCCGTGCACGCCGTTGCCTTGTTGCTGCGCGCATGAACGAATCGCAATTGCTTGGCCCACGGGCCTATGGTGACGCTCTCGGCACCGCTGTTCTGAAAGCCACGGCAGAAGATTTCCAGGTCGATGAAGTGCTCAACATCCCCCTCAGTGGTGATGGCGAGCATTTATGGATCTGGGTAGAAAAGCGCGGGCTGAATACCGAAGAAGCGGCACGGCGAATCGCCAAGGCAGCGGGCGTGCCATTGCGCACCGTCAGTTATGCCGGGCTCAAGGACCGTCAGGCGCTGACGCGCCAATGGTTCAGCGTACAGCTGCCCGGCAAGGCTGATCCGGATTTGTCGGCAGCAGAAAACGACACACTGAAAATCCTCAAGACCGGTCGGCACAAACGCAAGCTGCAACGTGGCGCTCACTCGGCCAATGGCTTCACGTTGCGCCTGACGCAATTCGCTGGCGACAAAGCCGCGATTGAAGAACGACTGCAGCTGATTGCCAAGCAAGGTATTCCCAATTATTTCGGCGCCCAGCGTTTCGGCTTTGACGGCGGCAACGTGGTCGATGCCCGTGCCTGGGCCGCGCGCAAGGCGTTGCCGGAGCAGCGCAACGTGCGTTCGCGCCTGCTCTCGACGGCGCGCAGTTTCCTGTTCAATCAGGTGTTGGCGGCGCGTGTTGCCGACGGTACCTGGCAGCAAGCCTTGGTCGGCGATCTGCTGGCCTTCACCGACAGCCGCAGCTTCTTTCCGGCCGGTGAAGAGGAGTGCAGCGACCCGCGACTGGCGATTCTCGACTTGCACCCGACCGGCCCGCAGTGGGGCGAAGGTGACTCGCCGGCGTCAGGCGTTGTCCATGAACTGGAGCAGGCAATCGCCGCGCGCGAAGCGGAGCTGCGCGATTGGTTGATTAACGCCGGAATGAGCCACGAACGTCGCATCCTGCGGCTGCCCATTGGCGGGTTGACGTGGCATTATCCCGAGCCTGACATTCTGCAACTGGAATTCGTCCTTCCGGCCGGATGCTTTGCCACCGTATTGGTGCGCGAGCTTGTTGATCTGGTGCCGGTGGGGCAGACGGACAGCCCATGCGTATTCTGATTTCTAACGACGATGGGGTAGCCGCACCCGGTCTCGCCGCGCTTTATGCTGCGCTGGCGGATTACACCGAATGCGTGGTTATCGCCCCGGACCAGGACAAAAGCGGCGCCAGCAGTTCGCTGACGCTCGACCGTCCGTTGCACCCGCAAACCCTGGCCAACGGCTTCATCAGCGTGAACGGCACCCCCACCGATTGCGTGCACCTGGGCCTTAACGGCCTGTTGGAGCAGCAACCGGACATGGTCGTTTCGGGGATCAACCTCGGCGCCAATCTGGGCGATGACGTGTTGTATTCCGGTACGGTGGCGGCGGCCCTTGAAGGGCGTTTTCTTGAGCGTCCTTCGTTTGCCTTTTCATTTGTCTCGCGACAAATAGAGAACCTTGCTACCGCCGCTTACTTTGCGCGCAAGTTGGTTGAAGCCCATGGCGATCTCGACCTGCCACCGCGCACGGTACTGAATGTGAACATTCCCAACCTGCCGCTGGACCATATCCGCGGTATTCAGCTGACCCGCCTCGGTCATCGCGCACGTGCTGCGGCGCCGATGAAAGTGGTCGATCCGCGGGGCAAGTCCGGTTACTGGATCGCCGCCGCCGGGGATGCTGAAGATGGCGGCCCAGGCACCGATTTCCATGCGGTGATGCAGGGCTATGTTTCGATCACCCCGCTGCAACTGGATCGCACCTTCAACGATGCCTTCAGAAGTCTCGATGGCTGGCTGGAGGGACTGCGCTAATGTCTCGTGAACAAGACGATATGCTGCGCCGCGGCATCGGCATGACTTCTCAGCGGACCCGCGAACGCCTTATCCAGCGCCTGTACGAAGAGGGCGTTTCCAACGCCAAAGTGTTGGAAGTCATTCGCCGTACACCCCGTCACCTGTTCGTCGACGAAGCGCTGGCCCATCGGGCTTACGAAGACACGGCGCTGCCGATCGGGCATAACCAGACCATCTCCCAGCCTTACATGGTGGCTCGCATGAGCGAGTTGCTGCTGGAGGCAGGTCCTTTGGACAAGGTGATGGAGATCGGTACCGGGTCGGGCTACCAAACGGCTGTCCTGTCGCAGCTGGTCGAGCGGGTGTTCTCCGTGGAGCGCATCAAGGTGTTGCAGGACCGGGCCAAGGAACGCCTGGTGGAGCTGAACCTGCGAAACGTGGTGTTTCGGTGGGGCGATGGTTGGGAGGGCTGGCCGGCACTGGCGCCTTACAACGGCATTATCGTCACGGCAGTGGCCACTGATGTGCCGCAGGCCTTGCTCGATCAGTTGGCACCGGGTGGGCGCCTGGTCATCCCTGTCGGCTCCGGCGAGGTGCAGCAATTGATGCTGATCATCCGCGAAGAAAACGGCTTTTCCCGACGTGTTCTGGGGGCAGTGCGATTCGTGCCATTGCTCAACGGGCCACTGGCCTGAGCATTTGTTTTGGCGCGCTGAATTCTCTTCGATTGGCCGTGTCTTACAGCGGCATCGATTGGTTAAACGGTATTTATCGTCAGTCAGCAAACGTGTGCGCGAAGCGAATTCGCTTCATTAAAGGTAAAGCCTGTCCGGCCCGTTATACTTGCGACATCTCGAGCCGGAACACGGCAATCCACAATTTCAGCCACCACAAAGGGAGCGGCGGGTGAGTCTCACAGTCATTGCGCAGCGTATGAGTACAACGAGCTTTCAGCGCCTGGTGACTGGCCTTGTCTTGAGCACCTTGCTGGTCGGTTGCTCCAGCACCAAATCGAGTAACGTCGGCGTCGTCGATCGCAACAACGCGGCCCCCCAACGTCCGGCAACGACGACGGGCCAGTATGTCGTTCGACCAAAAGACACCCTGTTCTCGATCGCTTTTCGCTACGGCTGGGACTACAAAGCCCTCGCAGCGCGGAACAATATTCCTACGCCCTATACGATCCATCCGGGTCAGATAATTCGCTTCGATGGCCGCACCGGATCAACGCCGACAGCGGTTGCCAGTACGAGCGATTCCACGCCTTCGTCGTCGCTGAAAACCACGGTAATCCGGCGCCAGCCGAATGGCGCAACCACCAGTACTACGGTGGTTGCACCGTCCGTCGCCAACAAACCTGCACCCGCTCCATTGCCGCCAGCCGGCCCGGCCCCGACCGGCTGGGGATGGCCATCTAATGGCATTCTGATTGGTAAATTCTCCTCAAACGGTAGTTTGAATAAAGGAATTGATATCGCCGGAGATTTGGGACAGCCTGTTTTAGCTGCGTCTGATGGGACGGTGGTATACGCCGGGAGTGGCTTAAGGGGCTACGGCGAATTAGTCATCATCAAACACAGTGAAACCTACGTCAGTGCCTACGGACATAACCGCAGGCTGTTGGTACGGGAGGGGCAGCAGGTCAAAGTCGGACAGACAATTGCCGAAATGGGGTCAACGGGTACAGACCGGGTGAAACTGCATTTTGAGATTCGCCGCCAAGGTAAACCTGTAGATCCGCTGCAATTCCTGCCACGTCGTTGATTTGTTAGCCAGCCTGTTCCGTCACGTAGAGGGAACAGGCTCCAGCGTTGCCAAGGATAAAGGCGCCGCTTGAGCTTGAGGTCGAACTCACCAAAGGACTATAACAATGGCTCTCAGTAAAGAAGTGCCGGAGTTTGACATCGACGATGAGGTTCTCCTGATGGAGACCGGCATCGCCACGGATTCGATGTCGAATGATGAAGGGGCAGCTCCACCTTCCGTTCGTGCTAAATCCAAACACTCCGCTTCGTTAAAACAGCACAAGTACATTGATTACACGCGGGCACTTGATGCCACGCAGCTGTATCTCAATGAAATCGGCTTTTCCCCGTTGCTCTCCCCGGAAGAAGAAGTTCATTTTGCGCGCTTGTCGCAAAGTGGCGATCCGGCCGGGCGCAAGCGCATGATTGAAAGCAACCTGCGGCTGGTGGTTAAAATCGCCCGGCGTTACGTCAATCGTGGGCTGTCGCTACTGGACCTGATCGAAGAGGGCAACCTCGGCCTGATCCGGGCAGTGGAGAAGTTCGACCCCGAACGCGGCTTCCGTTTTTCGACCTACGCAACCTGGTGGATTCGTCAGACCATCGAGCGCGCGATCATGAATCAGACCCGGACTATCCGGTTGCCGATCCATGTGGTCAAAGAGCTGAACGTGTACCTGCGGGCCGCACGGGAGCTGACGCAAAAACTCGATCACGAACCCTCACCCGAAGAAATCGCCAACCTGCTGGAAAAACCAGTGGGCGAGGTCAAGCGCATGCTCGGCTTGAACGAGCGGGTTTCTTCGGTCGACGTCTCGCTGGGTCCGGATTCGGATAAAACCCTGCTGGACACCCTGACTGATGACCGTCCAACCGACCCTTGTGAGCTGCTGCAGGACGATGATCTGTCCCAAAGCATCGATCAATGGCTGTCGGAGCTGACCGACAAGCAACGCGAAGTGGTGGTACGTCGCTTCGGCTTGCGCGGTCACGAGAGCAGCACGCTTGAAGACGTAGGCCTGGAGATTGGCCTGACTCGGGAACGGGTCAGACAGATTCAGGTCGAGGGCCTGAAGCGCCTTCGGGAGATTCTCGAGAAAAACGGCCTGTCGAGCGAGTCGCTGTTCCAATAAGCGATCGGCTCAACCGGCAGTAAAAGACCCCGACTGACTCGGGGTTTTTTATTGCCTGCAAGATGGGCGGGGATTGTCGCAGGTTTGTAGTCTTGCGCTGTAAGTCTTTGCTTACTCTTTCGTAAGTGTTCGTTATTTTTAAAAGGCAGTACTCGTCCATATTCCTAAGCGCGCATTCCTATCTTTTTGATTTATATGGATATTTGTTTTTGTTAAGAGCATATGACAAACGTTTTTGACGATCCCGCTCAATTGCACCAGGCAGAGAACCCTCTAGTATCTGAACTGTGTCGACGGACAGACACGCCCTTGGAAGAGGGGAACGGACATCGCAGGAAGCGGTTCATCAGGACGATGAAAAGGAATACAGGGAATAGGGAAAAATGTGGGCGGGTCAAACCGCCCCTTTTTTTGCCTGTAGAAAAGCAAAAAGGCCCGCTAGGGGCCTTTTCGGGAACGCGCGGGAATCAGCGTTCGAGATCTTTGATCTTGCCTTTGACGCCATCCCACTCTTCAGCGTCGGGCATCGATTCTTTCTTCTCGGTGATGTTCGGCCAGATTTCGGCCAGCTCAACGTTCAACTGAATGAATTCCTGCATTTCTACTGGCACTTCATCTTCGGAGAAGATGGCCACGGCAGGGCATTCTGGTTCGCACAGTGCGCAGTCGATGCACTCATCCGGGTGAATCACCAGGAAGTTCGGGCCTTCGTAAAAGCAGTCCACCGGACACACTTCTACGCAGTCGGTGTACTTGCACTTGATGCAGTTGTCGGTGACGACGAAGGTCATTTCTAATTTTCTCCTCAGGCGGCGGCAGCGGAGCCCCTTCACGTTGGGGTCGCCAGGTTCGGGAGCGATAGTCTGCTGGCCAGGCTATTAGCCAGCAGCATCCCAAACCGCGCGAGATTCTAACAGCTTGCAGGCAAGTGCGTTAGATCCGGTTCTTTAGTGTATAGAGCATTTCGAGCGCACGGCGCGGCGTCATGTCATCCAGATTGAGCTTGGTCAATTCATCCAGCACCGGGTGCGGCAGGCTGGCGAACATATCGCTTTGCTGCGGCGCGGCCGGTTTGCCCTTGGCAGGTGCAGGAATTTCATGGGGCAGGGCGGTGGCTTCCAGGCGACCCAAGTGCTCGCGAGCACGCACAATCACTTCGCTCGGCACGCCGGCCAGTTGCGCCACGGCCAGGCCGTAACTCTGGCTGGCAGGCCCGGGCAACACGTGGTGGAGGAACACGATGCGTTCGTTGTGCTCGGTGGCATTGAGGTGAACGTTGGCCACCAGCGGTTGCGCCTCCGGTAGCACCGTCAACTCAAAATAGTGGGTGGCAAACAGGGTGTAAGCGCGCAGATGGGCCAGCCGCTCGGCAGCCGCCCAAGCCAGGGACAAGCCGTCGAAGGTGCTGGTGCCGCGACCGACTTCGTCCATCAGCACCAGGCTACGTTCGGTGGCGTTGTGCAAAATGTTCGCGGTTTCGCTCATTTCAACCATGAAGGTCGAGCGGCCGCCCGCGAGGTCATCGCTGGAACCGATCCGGGTGAAAATCCGGTCCACCAAGGACAGTTCGCAACTGGCCGCCGGCACGAAGCTGCCGATGTGCGCGAGCAACACGATCAACGCGGTCTGACGCATGTAGGTGGATTTACCGCCCATGTTCGGACCGGTGATTACCAGCATACGCGTGTTGTCGTCGAGGCTCAGGTCGTTGGCCACGAACGGCGTGCTCAGCACTTGCTCGACCACTGGGTGACGACCCTGGGTGATGCGCATGCAGGGCTCGTCGACGAAACGCGGGCAGTTCAGGTCGAGGTTCAGCGCACGTTCGGCGAGGTTGCTCAGCACGTCCAGCTCGGCCAGCGCAGCGGCGGTGTCCTGCAGTGGCGGCAACTGGGCGATCAGGTCTTCGAGCAGCGCTTCGTAAAGCATTTTCTCGCGGGCCAGGGCACGACTCTTGGCCGACAGGGCCTTGTCCTCGAACGCCTTGAGTTCCGGGGTAATGAAACGCTCGGCACCTTTCAACGTCTGGCGGCGGATGTAGTCGGCCGGCGCGGACTCGGCCTGTTTGCTGGGCAACTCAATGAAGTAGCCGTGAATGCGGTTGTAACCGACTTTCAGGTGCGACAGACCGGTGCGGGCTTTCTCGCGTGCTTCCAGATCGATCAGGAACTGCCCGGCGTTTTCGCTGAGCGATTGCAGATCGTCGAGTTCGCTGTCGTAACCGGTCTTCAACACGCCACCGTCACGGATCACCGCTGGCGGGTTGTCGATAATGGCTTTTTCCAGCAGCGCCGCCAGTTCTGGATAGGTGCTGGTGGTCTTGGCCAGTTGAATGATGTGCGGCGCTTCCAGCTCGGTCATCGCCACTTGCAACTGGGGCAGCGCGCCCAGTGCATCGCGCAGACGAGCGAGGTCGCGAGGGCGGGCATTACGCAGGCCGATCCGTGCCAGAATCCGCTCGATGTCGCCGATTTCCTTGAGCTGTGGTTGCAGTTTCTCGAAGCGGTAGCCGTCGAGCAGGCACGTGATCGACGTCTGACGCGCCAGCAACACGGTCAGGTCCCGCAACGGACGGTTCAACCAACGGGTCAGCAAGCGGCTGCCCATGGCGGTCTGGCAGCGATCGACCACCGATTGCAGGGTGTTGTCGCGACCACCGGCCAGGTTGGTGTCCAGTTCCAGGTTGCGACGGCTCGCGCCGTCCAGCACCACGGTGTCATCCAGGCGTTCATGGCGCAGGCTGCGTAAATGCGGCAGAGCGGTGCGCTGGGTTTCCTTGGCGTAGCTGAGCAGGCAACCGGCAGCGCCGATGGCCAGGGTCAGGTTCTCGCAACCAAAACCTTTAAGGTCCTGAGTAGAGAATTGCTGGCACAGACTTTTCAGCGCCGAGTCGCGCTCGAAATCCCACGGCGCACGGCGACGAACCCCACGACGTTTTTCCGCCGGCAGGTCTTTTGGCCAATCGTCCGGGATCATCAGCTCGACCGGATTGACCCGCTCCAGCTCCGCCAGCAGGTTTTCCCAACCCTTGATTTCCAGCACCGTGAAATTGCCGCTGGTGATGTCCAGCACGGCCAGGCCGAACAGGCGCTCGTCACCCAGCACCGCCGCGATCAGGTTGTCCCGACGCTCATCCAGCAGCGCTTCATCACTGACCGTACCCGGCGTGATGATCCGCACCACCTGACGATCCACCGGCCCTTTGCTGGTCGCCGGATCACCGACCTGCTCGCAAATCACCACCGATTCGCCGAGCTTGACCAGTTTCGCCAGGTAACCTTCCGCGGCGTGGTAAGGAATCCCACACATTGGAATCGCTTGCCCCGCTGACTGCCCACGAGCAGTCAGGGTGATGTCCAGCAACTTGGCGGCCTTCTTCGCGTCTTCGTAGAAGATCTCGTAGAAGTCGCCCATGCGGTAGAACATCAACTGGTCAGGGTGCTGGTTCTTCAGGCGCCAGTACTGCTGCATCATTGGCGTGTGGGAAGACAGATCGGAGATGGCTTTATTCATCGGAAATTCAGGAAAACTCGTTGAAAGGTGTAGGGCAAAAGGAGGGGCATTGGCCCGGCTTTTCCGCGATGGGCGCAAGATTACCATGGGCGGTCCGCCCGACGCAGGCATGAAAGCCCCACGGCACATTTACACTGAATATGCACGAATTATGCAAAACAGCATTTGTCTTCGGCGAAAAGAACAAGCACTATGCGCGTTATGCAAAAACGCAACGTTTCTACTGTCTTAAGAGCACTGCTGGATCAGCACGGGATCTCCCCCACGGAGCTTCACCGTCGCACCGGCGTGCCTCAATCCACACTCTCGCGGATTCTCAGCGGGAAGATCGTCGACCCTTCGGATAAACACATCTCGAAGATCGCCGAGTACTTCGCCGTGAGCACCGATCAGTTGCGTGGCCGCGCCGATGTCGCGCCCGCCGCCCATGCCGCGCGCAATGAAGTGCATTCCGAACTCAAGGACATAAGTCTGTGGGACGACGATACGCCCGTCGATGACGACGAGGTGTCGGTTCCCTTTCTTCGCGAGGTTGAATTGGCTGCTGGATCAGGAAGATTCGTCATCGAAGAGAGCGAGCGCTCTAGCCTGCGCTTCGGCAAACGCAGCTTGCGTCACAACGGGGTGCAGTTCGACCAGGCAAAATGCGTGACGGTGCGCGGCAACAGCATGTTGCCGGTGCTGCGCGATGGCGCCACCGTTGGCGTGAACGCCGGCAAGTGCGGGATTGGCGACATCGTTGATGGCGACCTTTATGCGATCAACCATAACGGCCAGTTGCGGGTAAAACAGCTGTATCGCCTGCCGACCGGCATTCGCCTGCGCAGCTTCAATCGTGATGAGCACCCGGACGAGGACTACACCTTCCAGGAAATCCAGGAAGAGCAGATTGTCATCCTCGGTCACGTCTTCTGGTGGGGCATGTACGCCCGTTAACCTCGTCACCTTCAGATAAAACCCGCCATCGAGCGGGTTTTTTTTCGCCTGTCGAAACCGGCTGAGCCTTTGTCCGTGGGGCTTCAATGCGGTGGTGCATTTTAAATACGTAAAAAAATGCATTAGCGCATTGACTGTATATGCATCCATGCATATTCTTTGTCTCAAGCCGCTCAACAAAGCAGCTCGAAACGAAGTTCTTTAGTTCCACCACAAAGGCAGCGATGAACCGGCCTCAACGGTTCAGAGGGTTGGCAACTGACCCGGGTGTGCAGCGTAAAGCACCAGAAGCAGTTATCCGGCGGGCAGGGACCGCGGTCGGCGAAACAATATGAATGGACTCGTACCGCGCCAGTAGCGCCGAAAGGTCAATGCAGGACCGCATTACTGAAAAGCCCGGCAATCACCGGGCTTTTTGGAATGCCTACCTTCCATCAGGCACCTCAAGAAAACACTGTTTTAAAGAACCACTCATCAATCACTCCCGGAGGCGTGACATGACAAACGAGCAACTAGCGTTGCTGGACATGCCGATATGGCTCGTCATCGTCCTTGCCCTGGTGGGCGGGGTGTCCGGCGAAATGTGGCGCGCCGACAAGGACGGCGCTCGCGGCTGGTCACTGCTGCGACGCCTGGCCTTGCGGTCCGGGGCCTGCATGGTCTGTGGGGTCTCGGCCATCATGCTGCTGTACGCCGCCGGTGTGTCGATCTGGGCGGCCTGCGCCTTTGGCTGCCTGACAGCAATGGCTGGGGCCGACGTGTCCATCGGGCTTTATGAGCGTTGGGCTGCGAAGCGCATGGACGTGTGCGATGTGCCCCCGCGTGACACCCATCAGGATCGTTGAAACTCAAGACCAATGGATTGGCGAGCAGTGGTGCCGACCAGCATCCGGCCTGCAAGGACGCAGGTCTCCCACGGCCAGTGCCGTTCATTCAAACCCACCATAAACGGTTTATTGACCGAGGACCTTTTATGCCGCTAACCGATGGGCAACTGCTAAAAATCATGCCCAACGCCCGCGTCCAAGCGGGCGTTTTCATTTCTGCGCTCAATGCCGCCATGGCTCGTTTCAACATCAATACCCCGAAACGTATCGCCGTCTTTCTCGCTCAAGTCGGCCATGAGTCCGGGCAGTTGCAATACGTACGTGAACTCGGCAGTGAACAATATCTGAGCCAATACGACACCGGTGCCTTGGCTACTCGCTTGGGTAACACTCCTGCACAGGATGGTGATGGTCAAAAGTACTGCGGCCGAGGCTTGATCCAGATCACTGGCCGCGATAACTATCGCCAATGCAGTCTTGGATTGTTCGGTGATGATCGCTTGCTGTTTATTCCGCAACTGTTGGAAAAACCTCAATGGGCCGCTGAGTCCGCGGCCTGGTACTGGGCGCAGAACGGCCTTAACGAACTCGCCGATCACGACCAGTTCAACAGCATTACTCGTCGCATCAATGGTGGGCTGAACGGCCTGGAGGATCGTCTGCAACTCTGGGCGCGGGCGAGGGCGGTGCTATGCCAGTCTTCGGTCTGATCTCTTGGCGGGTTATTGGCGGGACTTGACCCGGCGCATGCTCAACGATGGTCGCCATCACCGACACCGGGGACCGTGGACTGATTGCCTTGCAAGCTTGTCAGGCCTATATCAGAGCCCTTGCGCCCTCACATTTTGATTGATCCTGCGCCTTGCAAGCGCGATACGCTCGTGTACGGTAGTTCTCATTCCGCTTCCGTTCGCTCAGGAGATGACCGTGAAAGAAATCACCCAACTGGCCGCTGAACTGGGCAGGCGCTTGCAGGTGCTCAATGCCCATGTCACGGCCGCCGAATCTTGCACGGGCGGGGGGATCAGCGAGGCGATCACCCGTATTCCGGGAAGTTCGGCGTGGTTCGAGGCTGGCTATGTCACTTACTCCAATCGACAGAAAACCCAGCAATTGAACGTGCCGGTCGAGTTGTTTTCGACGGTGGGGGCGGTCAGTCGCGAGGTGGTCGAGGCAATGGTTCGCGGTGCCCAGGAAAAGAGCCGGGCGCATTTTGCCGTGGCAGTCAGCGGTGTGGCGGGGCCGGATGGCGGCTCTGCGAGCAAGCCGGTGGGCACGGTCTGGCTGGCCTGGGGCGTCGGTGAGCAGGTGTTCAGCGAGGTGCAGCACTTCCCTGGCAACCGCGACGAAGTCCGCCGACAAACGGTGAAGGCCGCGCTAGAGGGGCTGCTGCGCCATGCCGCCACAGAAATCTCAAATCAGGGGTAGGCGATCCTGAATCGCTGTGGAATAATACTGGCTACTTATACAGGTGTTGGCCGTCAGGCCTTATTGATTACGTGAGGACTTTAATGGACGACAACAAGAAGAAAGCCTTGGCTGCGGCCCTGGGTCAGATCGAACGTCAATTCGGCAAGGGTGCCGTAATGCGTATGGGCGATCAGGACCGTCAGGCGATCCCGGCTATCTCCACTGGCTCTCTGGGTCTGGACATCGCGCTCGGCATTGGCGGCCTGCCAAAAGGCCGTATCGTTGAAATCTACGGTCCTGAATCCTCCGGTAAAACCACACTGACACTGTCCGTGATCGCCCAGGCTCAAAAAGCCGGCGCGACCTGCGCATTCGTCGATGCCGAACACGCCCTTGATCCTGAGTACGCCGGCAAACTGGGCGTCAACGTTGACGACCTGCTGGTTTCGCAGCCGGACACCGGCGAGCAGGCCCTGGAAATCACCGACATGCTGGTGCGTTCCAACGCCGTTGACGTGATCATCGTCGACTCCGTGGCCGCTCTGGTGCCAAAGGCAGAAATCGAAGGCGAAATGGGCGACATGCACGTCGGCTTGCAAGCCCGACTGATGTCCCAGGCGCTGCGTAAAATCACCGGTAACATCAAGAACGCCAACTGCCTGGTGATCTTCATCAACCAGATCCGTATGAAAATCGGCGTGATGTTCGGCAGCCCGGAAACCACCACCGGTGGTAACGCGCTGAAGTTCTACGCGTCGGTTCGTCTGGACATCCGTCGTACTGGCGCGGTGAAAGAAGGTGATGAAGTCGTCGGTAGCGAAACCCGCGTCAAGGTCGTGAAGAACAAAGTGGCTTCGCCGTTCCGTCAGGCCGAGTTCCAGATTCTTTACGGCAAAGGCATCTACCTCAATGGCGAGATGATCGACCTGGGTGTTCTGCACGGTTTCGTTGAGAAGTCCGGCGCCTGGTATGCCTATGAAGGCACCAAGATCGGTCAGGGCAAGGCCAACTCGGCCAAGTTCCTGGCAGACAATCCGGAAATCGCCGCCAAGCTCGAGAAGCAACTGCGTGACAAGTTGCTGACCCCGGCGCCGGACGTCAAAGCATCGCCAGTCAAAGAGACGGCTGATGACCTGGCTGACGCTGATATCTGATTGATCCGATGACCGCCGTACTCGATACACTCGTCGCGGTGCGGCGAACCGCAATGGACCTGCTCGCTCGACGCGAGCACGGTCGAGTCGAGCTGACGCGTAAACTGCGTCAGCGAGGCGCCCTCCCTGAAATGATCGACACAGCACTCGACCGCTTGACGGAAGAGGGCCTGCTGTCCGAATCCCGTTACCTCGAAAGCTTTGTTTCTTACCGCGCCCGCTCCGGTTATGGCCCTTTGCGTATTCGCGAGGAGCTTGGCCAGCGCGGTCTGCAACGGGCCGATATCGAACTCGCGTTGCGCGAGAGCGGTATCAACTGGCAGGAGCAGTTGGAGGATACCTGGCGGCGTAAATTTTCCGGGCATCTGCCGATAGATGCTCGGGAGCGTGCCAAGCAAGGGCGCTTCCTGAGTTATCGGGGATACTCCATGGAGATGATCAGCCGCTTGTTCAGTGGCCGGGGAATGGATGATTGATAAAAAATGGCCCGCTATTTCGATAGCGGGCCATTTTTTTTGCCTCACATAACCTTGGAGGGCTCGCGCGTGCGCTGCTGCGTTTGGGGGGTAGATTGCGCCCAGTTTTGCGGCAGGTTGATGTAGTCCACCAGTTCACGCAGGCGACCATGATCACGCGCGTTAAAGTTGAAGGCCAGTCGCGCCAAGTGGCTGAACTGCGCTTCATCGTGCTCTTCGCCGCTGTAGGCGTGCTGATGGAAGCGATCGCTCAGGCACAGGTCGGCAAATGCTTCCTGCATGTGGTCAAGCGTTTGCTCACTGAGGGTGTGGTTCATGCGAATCACAAACTGATGCTTGAGCCAGCGGCTGGAGTGGAAGTTGCTGTAGAACTGGTTGATCTGTTCCACCGCTTCTTCAGCGCTGTAGACAAGGCTCACAAGCTTCATGTCGGTCGGCAGGATGTAGCGGTTTTCCTCCAGTTGATGGTGAATGAAGTCCAGCGCGCCTTGCCAGAACTTGCCGCCCGGTGCGTCCAGTAATACCACCGGCACCAATGGGCTTTTGCCGGTCTGAATCAGTGTCAGTACTTCCAGCGCCTCATCCAGGGTGCCGAAACCGCCTGGGCACAGGACCAGTGCATCCGCTTCCTTGACGAAGAACAGCTTGCGGGTGAAAAAGAAGTGGAAGGGCAGCAGGTTGGCGGTGCCTTGCACCGTGGGGTTGGCATGTTGTTCGAACGGCAGGGTGATGTTAAAGCCCAGGCTGTGCTCCCTGCCGGCCCCTTCGTGCGCCGCCGCCATGATGCCGCCGCCAGCGCCAGTGATGACCATCAGGTCCGAGCGCGCCAGCGCGGCGCCCAGTTCTCGGGCCAGACCATACAGTGGGTGTTCGATCGGTGTTCGGGCCGAGCCAAACACGGTGACTTTACGTCGGCTGCGGAACTGCTCGAGTACACGGAAGGCGTGCTCCAGTTCGCGCAGGGTTTGAAGGGTTATCTTGGCATTCCAGCGGTTGTGATCTTCCTGGGCCATGCGCAGCACTGTCAGGATCATGTCGCGGTAGATGGGGATGTTGGGGCTGTTGGGTGACACCAGGTTGAGTTGTTCTTCGACCTTGTTGGTGAGGTCGTGGCCGCTTTCTTCAAAATGACGGCTTAGCAGGTCATTCGGTTGGTAAGGCATCAATTTCTCCTTCCATACAGGCTGTGTTTTCCCTTGAAGCAGGAAACATTCGCACACTTGGCACAACAAGACGCGTCGCGGGCGGCCCCTTTCCAGCCCGGAAAAGTGAATGGGATCACTATGAATCTAGACCCTCGCAGAGATTTACGCTGGCTTGATCATTGCGCCGCAAAGTGTTTCCTGGCAACCGCTTATTGACGATTTGCAAGGTGATTTCACCGCTCGTCTGAACGCACGCCGAGTGTCGGGCGCTCTGATTTACTAAGCTACAGATGCGACACGACAACTTTGCGTCAAAGGCAGGGCGCGCGGTTCTAGAAGTTGAAGGAATTTTCGCTCAAGCAGGGCGAGGAGCAGGGAGGCGGGATGTTATGGCCAGAGTGATTCTGGAGATCGATACGCGACTGTATCGATTGCTCAAGTCATCAGCCGAGACCCATCACGTGAGTCTCGAGGAGGAGTGCTGCCGACGTCTGGAGGGAACTGAGCGACGGTCACATTACTTGCAGGCGTTGCTGGCAGAATTGCGCGCCGAGGATGAACAACGGCGCGCCAAATCCGGGTGATTACTTTTTCTTCTTGGCCGCCGGTTGCAGGCAATCCGACTCCTTGAAGCGCTCGCTGGCCACCGGACGGTTGGTTTTGACCTCGGTGAACTCGTAGCGCATGGTCGCGCCCTTGGCCATCAGCTTGCGAAAGCCCGGGTTGTTGCACACGGTAGAGCCCAGCTGGAAGTAAACAGCCTTGGGGTCGGCGCGCATCTTGTCAGCGTGGCTGCTCTGGACGCTGAGGTGGTTGATCAGCTCGGTGCCTTCAACGGTATAACCCTGATCGAGAATATCTTCGTTGATCGCCCGTGGCGTGCCGACGCTGCTTTGGGCGGCTACGTTTTGCAGCATTTTGTTCAGTTCCGTGTCTTTCAAGGACGCAGCCTGAGCGCTGAAGGACGACGCCAGCAGAATGGCAGCGGTGGGAACGATAAGGCGCAGCATGAAACTCTCCTGGTTCAGTGACTGGTGCTTCGACCCGTCACATGACTGTGCGTTCAGTGGCGGCGAATTATAGGGGACGCGCTCCGGACGGTACAGGCTTGCGCTGGCTGCTCTGATAAACTGGCGGCACTTTATGCCCAGCCGAGTGCTTTTCGTGTCGATTTCCTCCTTCTGCCGGCGCTGCCTGCGATGAACCTTGCCATTCCGCCCTTTGCTGCCAACGCCGTGGCCCGCTTGCGCGATTCCCGAGAAGAAGAGGGGATCAAGCCGATTCAGGCCCGAGGCTGGAGGGCGCCGCGTTGCCGTTCCTGCCGGGTCATCGAGAGTCATTGTCTGTGCGCCTGGCGCCCGCAGGTCGAGGCGCGCTCCGGTGTGTGCCTGATCATGACCAACAAGGAAGTGTTCAAACCGAGCAACACCGGTTGGCTGATTGCCGATGTGGTACGCGACAACCATGCGTTTATCTGGTCTCGCACCGAGGTTGATGAACAATTGCTGGCGTTGCTGGCCGACCCGCAGTGGCAGCCCTATCTGGTGTTTCCGGGGGAATACGTTGAGCCCGAGCGTGTCACCAACACGGTGGACATGGACAGTTCGAAGCGTCCTCTGTTTATTCTGCTGGACGCCACCTGGACAGAAGCCCGGAAGATTTTCCGCAAAAGCCCTTACTTTGATTGCTTGCCGATCCTCAGCCTGTTGCCCGAGAAGCTGTCTCGATACCGATTGCGCAGGTCGACCCGCAGTGAGCATTTGTGCACCGCCGAAGTGGCTGCACTGTGCCTTGATCTGGCCGGGGATACCGCAGCGGCCTCGGCGCTGGACGCCTATTTCGACGTGTTCAGCCAGCATTACCTGGACGCGAAACGGCAACTGGACATGAACGTCGCCACGCCCGCTCATGCCGAGCTGATGCCCTTCGTGCAAAACTCGGCCCCAGCCATCTGCTGATTGTCGCCCATACTGCAAAGAACTGTACTGCCCATGCACCTTGACCACCCAGTCTTGGCTGGGCATGCTTGGCGCCGATTGGGGCGCGGCCAGGTTTGATACGCCGTTTTCAGCTGTTATTGGCGTTGAACGTGCCCCGTTGGTGCAGCTCCGTGGCTGTGCCTTGAGTCGTTTGAAAAACAGGATCATTTGAAAAATGGCCACATACGAAATCCTGATTGCCGATGATCACCCGCTGTTTCGAAGCGCGCTGCATCAGGCCGTGACTCTGGGCCTGGGCCCGGATGTTCGTCTGGTGGAAGTGGCGAGCATTGCCGAGCTGGAAGCCCGCCTGGATGAAAAGTCCGATTGGGATCTGGTGCTGCTGGATTTGAACATGCCCGGTGCCTACGGTTTTTCCGGGCTCGTGCTGTTGCGCGGTCAGTACCCGCAAATTCCGGTGGTGATGGTGTCCGCGCAGGAAGAAGCGTCGATCATGGTCAAGTCCCGTGAGTTCGGCGCCAGTGGGTTCATTCCAAAATCCAGCGACCTGAGCGTGATCCAGAAAGCCGTGCGTGCCGTACTGGACGGCGACGTATTCTGGCCGCCGCAAGCGTTTGAAGCGGTCAACGTTTCCGAGGAAGCCAAGGCCGCCAGCGAAGGCCTTGCCAGCCTGACACCCCAACAGTTCCGGGTGTTGACCATGGTCTGTGAAGGTTTGCTGAACAAACAGATTGCTTACGAGCTGAGTGTCTCGGAAGCAACGATCAAAGCCCATGTCACGGCGATCTTCCGCAAGCTGAATGTGCGGACCCGGACCCAGGCTGCACTACTCTTGCAACAACTTGAGTCAATTCCAAGCCACTAAACAGCTCCATGTTCACGCTATTTTGACTTTGCTTGATCTAGCGTTCCCATTCCTATCTGGTCAGTTGCCCACTCTATGTCACCTTTCAAAGGCCAAACCGGCCTCAAGCGTATCCTCAATGCCTCCGGCTATTCGCTGGATGGCCTGCGCGCAGCCTTCACCGGCGAAGCGGCCTTTCGCCAACTGGTGTTGCTCAACGTCATCCTGATTCCGCTGTCGTTCTTTTTGAACGTCAGCCGTGTCGAGCAGGCGCTGCTGATTGCCGTCTGCCTGTTGGCGCTGATCGTCGAGTTGCTGAACTCAGCGGTGGAAGCGGCCATCGATCGCATTTCCCTGGAATTGCACCCGCTGTCCAAGAACGCCAAGGACATGGGCAGCGCAGCTCAATTCGTGGCGCTGAGCATGATCGCGCTGGTCTGGGCGGTGATTCTGCTTTAAGCGATATTCGGCAGAACGATCTCGTCGCTGCGCTGAACCCCTGCGGTGAAAGCGCGGCACAGGTCGAGGAACTCGCGCATCGCCGATGTCTGATATTTCTGTTTGTGCCAGATGAAGTAGAACTGTCGCGCCAGGTCCAGGTCCGGTGTTTCCACGGGAACCAGGCTGCCACGACGGAACGCATCGCGCAGTGCCAGCCGTGAGATACACCCAATCCCCAATCCCGATTCCACTGCGCGCTTGATCGCTTCGGTGTGTTCCAGTTCGAGCCGGATATTCAGCGAGCTGCGATGGTGACGCATGGCCTGGTCGAAGGTCAGTCGTGTGCCAGAGCCTTGCTCACGCAATATCCATGCCTCGTGACTCAGCTCCTCCATGGTCGCGATACCGCGTTTGGCCAATGGATGCTGCGGTGCGCAGAACACCACCAGCTCATCCTCGACCCAGCTTTGCACTTCGATGTCCGGATGGCTGCAGTCGCCTTCAATTAGACCCAGATCAATTTCATAGTGGGCGACTTGTTGCACGATATTGGCAGTGTTCTGCACGTGCAGCTTCACCTGGCTTTCCGGATGACGCTGCATGAAGCTGCCGATCAGCAGGGTGGCCAGGTAGTTGCCGATGGTCAGGGTCGCACCGACCGCCAGCGAGCCGAAACCGGACTTGCCGTTGAGCAGGTCTTCGATTTCCTTGGACTGATCGAGCAGGGCCACGGCTTGGGGCAGCAGCTGTTTGCCGAGGGCATTGAGGCTCAGCCGTTTGCCGGCGCGGTCGAACAGCTGGCAGCTGGACTGGCGCTCCAGTTCGGTGATCGAGGTGCTCGCCGCCGATTGCGAGAGGTTGAGCAAGCCCGCAGCACGGGATACGCTTTCCTGCTGGGCGACGGCGACGAATACTTGAAGTTGACGGAGAGTAAATCGCATATCGATATAACCGATAACCCTTATCTTAATAATCCATTTAACAGATATTGTCTCTGCCTTTAGAATGCGATGCAATTGCGCACATCATCGGCGCAGGCAAAATCTCCAGGAGTCCCACGTACATGAGCAACATGAACCACGAGCGTGTCCTCAGTGTTCATCACTGGAACGACACTCTGTTCAGCTTCAAGTGCACCCGTGATCCGGGTCTGCGCTTCGAGAACGGTCAGTTCGTGATGATCGGCCTGCAACAGCCCAACGGCCGCCCGCTTATGCGCGCTTACTCGATTGCCAGCCCGAACTGGGAAGAGCATCTCGAGTTCTTCAGCATCAAAGTGCCTGATGGCCCGCTGACTTCCCAGTTGCAGCATCTGAAGGAAGGCGACGAGATCATCATCAGCAAGAAGCCTACCGGCACCCTGGTGCTGGATGACTTGAAGCCTGGCAAACATTTGTACCTGCTCAGCACCGGTACCGGTCTGGCGCCGTTCATGAGCGTCATCCAGGACCCGGAAACCTACGAGCGTTTCGAAAAAGTGATCCTGTGCCACGGCGTACGTTACGTCAACGAAGTCGCTTACCGCGAATTCATCACCGAGCACCTGCCGCAGAACGAATTTTTCGGCGAGGCCCTGCGTGACAAGTTGATCTACTACCCGACCGTGACCCGCGAGCCGTTCGAGAACGAAGGTCGCCTGACCGACCTGATGCGCAGCGGTAAGCTGTTCAGCGACATCGGCCTGCCACCGATCAACCCGCAGGACGACCGCGCCATGCTGTGCGGCAGCCCGAGCATGCTCGACGAGACCAGCGAAGTGCTGAACAGCTTCGGCCTGAAAGTGTCGCCGCGGATGCGCGAGCCGGGTGATTACCTGATCGAGCGAGCGTTCGTCGAGAAGTAAGCAATAGCGTTGTTTTACCTGTGGGAGCGAGCTTGCTCGCGATAGGGGAGTGTCAGTCGACATCAATATTGACTGACACACCGCCATCGCGAGCAAGCTCGCTCCCACAGTTGTTTCTGGTGTTTAGATTTTCGCGGGGATGACTTCCAGGACGCGGATAACCCCGGCCTCGGGATAATGCCAACGCACGTCCAGGTCCCAGAACTGTGCGCCGTATTCCCGCTCCGGTGTAGGAATCTGGTACGCCGGACGTGGGTCTTGTGCCAGGCATTGCTCGATCAACGCCACCAAGGGCTCTTCAAGGCGCTGAGCATGGCCATGAGCCTGTTGCAGCGCGGCATCCGTCCACTGCACGGGAATCAGCTGCGGCGCGGCGCTGGCGATGTTGTTGGAGGCGCTGTCGATGATGTCGGCGTAAGGCACGTAAGGTTTGATGTCGAGAATCGGCGTGCCGTCCAGCAAGTCGATCCCGGATATCCACAGGCGATTGGCTTCGACCTTGTCCAGCTTGACCACGGATTGACCGATGCCGTTGGGCCGATGCGTAGCGCGGGTGGCGAATACGCCCATGGATTTGTTGCCGCCTAGACGAGGCGGGCGGACTTTCAAGCGCGGTTTTTCTTCCAGGGCCTGGTGGAACAGGAACAGCAACCAGACGTGACTGACCTGTTCCAGGCCTTGCACCGCATCGCCCTGATCGAACGGCGCGACCAACTCCAGTACACCGCGAGCGGCCGGGGCCAGTTGCGGTTGGCGCGGGATGGCGAACTTCTCCTTGAAGCAGGAGCGCACGAAGCCGATGGGGGAAACGCTGTAGGTCATGATCTGGGGTCGAGGCGGGGTCAGGACGGGCATGATAACCCGAGCGGCCACAGGATCGGTGGTGCCAGTCAGTCCGTCATCGCGGGCAAGCCTCGCTCCCACAGGGAAATGCATTCCAACGGTGGGCGCGTGGCTTGCCCGCGATGGCCGCACCGCCAATCTCAGAGACTGAACCCACCATCCAAAGGAATAATATTCCCGGTCATATACGCCCCCGCCGTACTCGCCAGACTGATCGCCAGCGCCGCCATCTCTTCCTCTCGGCCCCAACGCTTCATCGGAATCAGCGCCGTATCCTCGGCCAACGCCTGTTCATCATTGCCAATGTGCTGGGTCATCTTGCTCGGGAAACGCCCCGGCGCGATCACGTTGACGTTGATGTGCTGGCTCACCAGTTCCCGCGCCAGAATCCGCGACAATTGATGTAGGGCGGCTTTACTTGGCCCGTAGGCATACGCCTGCTCACCAAAGGACGAAATCCCGGCCACCGAGCCGATGTTGATGATCCGCGCCGGATTGGCTTCGGAGCCGGCTTTGCGCAGCAGCGGCAAAAACTGCTGAATGCAGTTGAACACCGACGTCACGTTGAGCTGCATGACCTTTTCCCAACCCTTGACCGGGTAGCTCTCCAGCGGAGCGCCCCACGTTGTGCCGGCGTTGTTCACCAGAATATCCAGATGAGTGATCTGCTCGCCCAGGCGCGTAGCCAGTTGAAGCACACCTTCTTCGGTGGCCAGGTTGGCCGCTACGCCATGGCAGCGCCCGAATGCGTTCAACTCGTCAGCCGTTTGCCGGCAAGCTTCAGCATCCCGGGCGCAGACGTACACGGTTGCGCCGGCTTCGACATAAGCCTTGGCGATCATTTTGCCGATACCACGGGTGCCACCGGTCACCAGTGCAGTGCGGCCTTGCAGGGAAAAGTACGGGTGCATGGCGAATCCTGAGCGTTGAGGGTCAGTACACCCTAGTCGTCAGTCGCCGTCAGCGGAGCCACTATTTTTGCGAGGAATGAGGGGCCATTCGGCCCAGTCTGAGTCCGCTTCTGTAGGAACACAGCTTGCTGGCGATGGCGTTTTGAAGATCGCTATCGCACAGCAAGCTGTGCTCCTACAGGGGACGAGGCGCTTACTGCGGCCGAACGCGCAGGGTCAGGCCTTTGAGGAAGTTGCGCAGCAACTGGTCGCCACAGGTGCGGTAGTTGGTGTGGCCGAACTTGCGGAACAGCGCGCTTAGCTCAGGCTTGGACACCGGAAACTCGGCAGCCTTGAGGATCGCGTGCATGTCGTCTTCTTTCAGTTCGAAGGCCACGCGCAGCTTTTTCAGGATGATGTTGTTGGTCACCGGGACTTCGATCGGCTGCGGTGGACGGCTTTCGTCCTTGCCGCGCTTGAAGATCACCAGGCCATCGAGGAAGTGCGCCATGACTTCATCCGGGCAGCGGACGAAGCCTTCTTCGTCTTCTTCTTTCTTGTCGAGGTAAGTCAGCAGGTCTTCCATGGACACGTCCATGCCGCCGAGCTTGATGATCTCGATGACCTTCTTGTCGCTGATGTCCAGCATGTAGCGAACGCTGCGCAATACGTCGTTATGAATCATGGTGTGCAATCCTGATATTCAGCAGTGGGCGCCGCAGCAAACAGCGGCGCCGGAATGTGTGGCGGCGGGAGAAGCCTTAGAACTTCTCTTTGCCGGACAGGTAGCGCCATTGGCCCAGCGGCACTTTGCCGATGGACACACCGCCGATGCGGATGCGGCGGATGGCGACGACCTTCAGGCCGACGGCCTGGCAAAACAGGGCGATCACGCCCGGTTGCGGGTTCTTCATCGCAAAGCGCAGGCGGTTTTCGTTCTGCCAGCTGGCCTTGACCGGCGGCAGTTCCTTGCCCTTGTACGTCAGGCCGTGGTTCAGGCGGTTAAGGCCGTGAGCCACCATATCGCCTTCAACCTCGACCACATACTCTTGCTCGATCTTGCTGGCATCGGCAGTGAGTTTGCGCAGAATCTTCCAGTCCTGGGTGAACACCAGCAAACCGCTGGCGTTGGCCTGCAGGTCGGTGCTGGCGGTCAGGCGCAGGAAATGGCCCTTGAGCGGACGTTTGCTGAAGCGGTGTTCTTCGCTCAGCGTCTCGGCGCTCAGGGTGGCCATGGCGGTGTCCGCGTCCATGCCCACGGGCACGTTCAACAGGATAGTCACCGGTTCTGGTGCAGTGGCCTTGGCCTCGGGGTCGAGTTCGACTTTTTGCGTGCCGACCTTGAATTGCGGCTCGTCGATGACTTCACCGTCCACGGTCACCCAGCCGCCCTCGATGAACAGCTCCGCCTCCCGACGGGAACAGCCGACGAGTTCGATGAGGCGTTTGGAGAGACGAATCGGGTCAGTCATGACAGGGCCGTAACAAAAAAGGGGTGGGCATTGTACCTGCGTGGCGCCGGTTAATCGCGGGTCCATTTTGCAAGGTGAGACTTTTAGCCGCGTTGAGCGCGCTGATCTGCCTGCTTCATGCGCATATGCAACAGCGGATAAGGCTGGCCCATGCCGTCAAACTCGGAACGGCCGATCACTTCGAAGCCTTGTTTGAAGTAAAATCCCAGCGCTTGCGGGTTCTGTTCGTTGACGTCCAGTTCGTCGGCATTCAGGTGTTCCATGGCATAGCGTAGCAACTGTTTGCCCAGGCCCTGGCCGCGGTGGGCGGGATCGATGAAGAGCATTTCGATCTTGCCGGCGGCGACCCCGGCGAACCCGGTGATGCGTTGGCGCGGGTCCCGGGTGCAAATCAGCATCACGGCATCGAGGTAGCGGGTCAGCACCAGATCTTTCAACAACAGGATGTAACTGTCTGGCAGAAAGTCATGGGTGGCGCGCACCGAGGCCTCCCAGACCCGGGTGAGTTCTTCGTAGTCACTGTGTTTCGGGGTGTGGATGACCGAATGATGGCGCATGGCCGGATGTCCTGTGTGCAGTGGGGTGTGCGAGTCCTTTCTCCCACAAAACGATAGACGTAAAAAAGCCCCGCATCTCGTCAAGAGAGCAGGGCTTTTCGTATTTTTTGCGTTTAGATCTGTTCAGCCCACAGGTCGTATTCGTCGGCGTCGGTCACTTTGCACCAGACTTTGTCGCCCGGCTTCAAGTTGCTGCCGTTGTCGATGAACACGTTGCCGTCGATTTCCGGGGCGTCGAAGAAGCAACGCCCAACCGCGCCTTGCTCGTCGACTTCGTCCACCAACACTTCGATTTCACGGCCGATGCGCAGTTGCAGGCGCGCCGAGCTGATCGCTTGCTGGTGCGCCATGAAGCGGTCCCAGCGGTCTTGCTTGACGTCGTCCGGCACGATGGCCGCGTCCAGCAGGTTGGCCGGGGCGCCTTCGACGGGCGAGTACTGGAAGCAGCCGACGCGGTCGAGCTGGGCTTCGGTCAGCCAGTCCAGCAGGTACTGGAAATCTTCTTCGGTTTCGCCAGGGAAGCCGACGATGAAGGTCGAACGGATGATCAGGTCCGGGCAGATCTCGCGCCAGTTCTTGATGCGCGCCAGGGTCTTGTCTTCGAAGGCCGGGCGTTTCATGGCTTTCAGGACTTTCGGGCTGGCGTGCTGGAACGGGATGTCCAGGTACGGCAGGATCTTGCCGGCGGCCATCAACGGGATCAGCTCGTCGACGTGCGGGTACGGGTAAACGTAGTGCAGGCGAACCCAGACGCCGAGGGAGCTCAGGGCTTCGCAGAGTTCGGTCATGCGGGTTTTCACCGGCGCGCCGTTCCAGAAACCGGTGCGGTATTTCACATCAACGCCGTAAGCGCTGGTGTCTTGGGAAATTACCAGCAGCTCTTTGACGCCGGCCTTGACCAGGCGCTGAGCCTCGTCGAGCACGTCACCGACCGGACGGCTGACCAGTTTGCCGCGCATCGACGGGATGATGCAGAAGCTGCAGCTGTGGTTGCAGCCTTCGGAAATCTTCAGGTAGGCGTAGTGGCGCGGGGTCAGCTTGATGCCTTGCGGCGGCACCAGGTCGATCAGCGGGTTGTGATCCTGACGCGGCGGCACGGCGTCGTGCACGGCGTTGACCACTTGCTCGTACTGCTGCGGACCGGTCACGGCCAGCACGCTTGGGTGCACCTTGCGAATGTTGCCTTCTTCGACGCCCATGCAGCCGGTCACGATAACCTTGCCGTTTTCCTTGATGGCTTCGCCGATCACTTCCAGCGATTCAGCCTTGGCCGAGTCGATGAAGCCGCAGGTGTTGACCACCACGACATCGGCGTCCTCGTAAGTGGACACGACGTCATAGCCTTCCATGCGCAGCTGGGTAAGGATGCGCTCGGAGTCGACCAGTGCTTTGGGGCAACCCAGGGATACGAAGCCAACCTTTGGATTGGCCGGCGCAGGAGTGGTGGACATGTCTAACCTCGGTATTTGTGACGCCTCCAGCCGAGTCGGCAAGGCGACAAACGGGCGCTTTTCTGCGCCTCTGATCAAAAAGTGCGCAATTCTAGCGATCAGTCGTTCACTTGACCAGCTTTATGCAGGGAAATACGACGAGTGCTGCGCTATGCTTCGCGCCGTTAGGCTTTACCAAATATTTACAGTCAACATATCGTCTGTAACCTGAAGTAAAACAGCGCATGCTGCGTGGCAATGCATAGTGCTTCTTCCAAAGAAGTCCGTTCTGGGTAGTAGGAGTGGTGGATGGGTCAGGCAAGTAGTCAGGCAGCGAGCGCCGGGCATTCGGCGGCGAAGCCGATCGGCATGCTGGTCGCGGCGGTCGGGGTGGTTTACGGCGATATCGGCACAAGCCCGCTGTACACCCTCAAAGAAGTGTTTTCCGGTGGCTACGGCGTGCCGGTCAACCATGACGGCGTGCTGGGAATACTGGCGCTGATCTTCTGGTCGCTGATCTGGGTCGTCTCGATCAAGTACATGATGTTCGTGCTGCGCGCCGACAACCAGGGCGAGGGCGGGATCATGGCCCTGACGGCGCTGGCCAGACGGGCGGCGTCGGGGTATCCCAGGTTGCGAGGGTTGCTGGTGGTCTGCGGGCTGATCGGTGCGGCGCTGTTCTACGGGGACAGCATGATCACCCCGGCAATTTCCGTCCTCTCGGCGATTGAAGGTCTTGGCTTGGCGTTCGATGGCATCGACCATTGGGTGGTCCCGCTGTCGTTGGTCGTGCTGGTGGCGCTGTTCCTGATCCAGAGCCACGGCACCGCGCGAATCGGCATTCTGTTCGGGCCGATCATGGTCACCTGGTTTGTGGTGCTGGGGGCGCTGGGCGTCTACGGGATCATGCAGCACCCGGAGGTGTTGCAAGCGCTGAACCCGGTCTGGGGCGTGCGTTTCTTCACCCAGCACCCGGGCATGGGCGTGGCGATCCTCGGCGCGGTCGTGCTGGCGTTGACCGGCGCCGAAGCGCTGTACGCCGACATGGGCCACTTCGGTCGCAAGCCGATTGCCCGCGCCTGGTTCATCCTCGTGTTGCCGGCGCTGGTGCTGAACTACTTCGGCCAAGGCGCGCTGTTGCTGGGGGATCCGGAAGCCGCTCGTAACCCGTTCTATCTGTTGGCGCCAAGCTGGGCGTTGATCCCGCTGGTGGGCCTGTCGACCCTGGCCACGGTGATCGCCTCGCAAGCGGTGATTTCCGGTGCGTTCTCCCTGACCCGTCAGGCGATCCAGCTCGGCTACATTCCGCGCATGCACATCCGCCACACCTCCAGCGCCGAACAAGGCCAGATTTACATCGGTGCGGTGAACTGGGCGCTGATGGTCGGCGTGATCCTGCTGGTGCTGGGCTTCGAATCCTCCGGCGCCCTGGCCTCGGCGTACGGCGTGGCGGTGACCGGCACCATGCTGATGACCACCATCCTGGTGTCGGCGGTGATGTTGCTGCTGTGGAAATGGCCTCCGGTCCTCGCGGTGCCGGTGTTGATCGGCTTCCTGCTGGTGGACGGCCTGTACTTCGCCGCCAACGTGCCGAAAATCGTCCAGGGCGGCGCCTTCCCGGTGATCGCCGGTATCGCGTTGTTCGTGCTGATGACCACCTGGAAACGCGGCAAGCAATTGCTGGTCGAACGCATGGACGAAGGTGGGCTGCCCCTGCCGATTTTCATCAGCAGTATCCGTGTGCAACCGCCGCATCGCGTGCAGGGCACCGCCGTGTTCCTGACCGCACGCCCGGATGCGGTGCCTCATGCGCTGTTGCACAACCTGCTGCATAACCAAGTGCTGCACGAGCAAGTGGTGCTGCTGACGGTGGTCTACGAAGACATCCCACGGGTACCGCCGAGCCGACGCTTCGAAGTTGATTCCTACGGCGAAGGGTTCTTTCGGGTGATCCTGCACTTCGGTTTCGTCGACGAACCGGACGTGCCACAGGCGCTGAAACTGTGTCACCTCGATGACCTGGACTTCAGTCCGATGCGCACCACCTACTTCCTCAGCCGCGAGACGGTGATTGCCTCCAAGCTGGAAGGCATGGCCCGTTGGCGAGAGGGGTTGTTTGCGTTCATGTTGAAAAACGCCAATGGCAATTTGCGCTTCTTTAATCTGCCGTTGAACCGGGTGATTGAGCTGGGGACTCAGGTAGAAATGTAAGCCTCAACAAAAAGCCCCCGTTGCCGTGAAGGTGGCGGGGGCTTTTTTGTGTCTGGCATTTGATCCCGACCCAATGAAAATCCCTGTGGGAGCGGGCTTGCCCGCGATAGCGGTATGTCTGTCAAATCAATGCTGGATCTGCCGCCGTCATCGCGGGCAAGCCCGCTCCCACAAGGGAATTGCGGTGTTACTAGCTTACGGGACGCTCTTCTTCGGATTCGGTCTTTGTCCGGGCAGGTCGTGGGGTTAGGACCTTCAGCACATCATCAATGACTGCCTTACCCATTGCCGTCAGGTAGTGCGCGGCCCATGCGTGGCGGTCAGTGTCTCTTGCGTAGGCAGCATCCTCGGCGAATGATTTTCCGAGGAAGAGGAGGTCGGAGGCTTGGGCTAAAGCTTCGACGATGGGGA
The DNA here is from genome assembly GCF_054668435.1 of Pseudomonas sp. S2_B07. NCBI lineage: Bacteria > Pseudomonadati > Pseudomonadota > Gammaproteobacteria > Pseudomonadales > Pseudomonadaceae > Pseudomonas > Pseudomonas sp. S2_B07. The sequence continues at coordinate 2,330,141 of NZ_CP162769.1, read as the reverse complement.
CGCCGGCGCGGACGTTGAATAGCGCTTGATCCGAGCAGTAGATGAGGGGGGTGAAGCCGATGGTTTTTAAATCTGAAATCGCGGACGGATCTATTTTGCTCATTGTTTCGCTCCTTAAAACGAGGAGCTGCCACATTCGTTACCACACGAATGGGTGGCAGCTGTACGCAGGGTGGTAAACCGGAAGAGCAAAGGAACCGGCAGACCCGAAGGTCTCCCACGCACAGCCGCCATAACACTGGATGACAGGCGAAAACGCATGAAATCGTGTTGGGAGCGCTGTTGCACTTTGCTTTGCCGGGTTACCACACCCGATCACTGCATCTGCAGCGACGTCCGGAGACTATCCCGTCAAAGAAAAGAGAAAAGCGCAACAAGGCGGCAAAGTGCCCAAACGCGAGATTCGGAGTTTGCCTACAAGGTCTGCGGGCGTCATCTGATATTGCGACACCAGAAGTAAACGAAACTAAACACGGCGGGAGCGTTTACACGTCCTTCGGCTCACTTTTTCTCAGGGTGAAAAACGCTGGATGAGAAACTCGCGTTTTTTGCAGCTTGCTGTATGTCTAATTCAACGCAATACTCTGCGTAGAACTGTGTGTTCAAATTTGCATGATTGTGTAGAGAGGTGAGTATGACGGCATTACTGGAGCGTGCTGACCAAGCAATTTCGGTGACTGCAATGGTCAGGGGGTTCAGTGCGAGGCTAAAGGAGATTTCCAGCCGAGCCACCGAACGACTGGTCATTTTCAAAGACAACCAACCCGCAGCGGTCATTATCAATGTCGATGCGTATCAGGAAATGCTCGACGAGCTCGAGGACCTCCGGGTTGAAGCGGCGGCTCGAGAGCGACTGATCGGTTTTGATCAGGCCAAGGCTGTCAGCCACGACGATATGCGGGCGCGGTACGCCAAGAAAGACTAAAGGAGCTGTGGATGGTTTGGGGCGTTATCTATCATCCGGAGGTTCAGAAGGATCTGGATCTGCTGTGAGCTGTGGCGGCGAACCGCATTCTTGATGTGATCGAAGAGCGGATTATCAATGGTGAGCCAGATAAGAGCGGCAAGCCCCTAAGAGCCAGTCTTGCAGGTTGCAGACGGATCCGGACAGGCGACACACGAATTGTTTATCGAGTCGATGGCAAGGCCATTCAGGTACTGATCGTCGCAGTCGGAGCCCGACGTGATGAAGAGGTCTATGACGCCGCAGAGCGTCGCCTATAAGTAGACGCCTCCGTTGCCGTGAAGGTAGCGGGGGCTTTTTTGTGTCCGAACACATAACTTGAAGACGACGGAGACTCAATGTGAGAGCGGTGTTACTTGCTCTGGGGCAGTTTTTCTTCTGATTCGGTCTTTGTTTGGTTCGGTCGAGAGGTCAGAATCTATTGAACTGTGTTGACGGCTCGATTTTTCCAATAACAAAAGTGTCCACGTTTTATGGAGTGTGGACACTTGGACTTTCTAGCTTGATGAAGAGTCAAGACATTTAGGAGAATGGAGTCGAGGTCGAGTTCGACATACCGTCTACTAGCTGAAAGCACTTCACGTCCGCACATGTAAAAAAGCCCCCGCAACCAAACAGCTGCGGGGGCTTTTTCGTGGCGACGCTCAGATCACTCTTGCGCCGTCGCGTCTTCCTTGGCCTGTCGCTTGACGATGATGTCCACAAGGCGCTGGGCCAGTGCCGGGTAGTTCTCGTCGAAGTGGTGGCCGCCAGGCAGTTTGATCGCTTCGCCCACGGCGGTCTTGTCGGTGCAGCCGCTTTCGTCGACTTCTTCTTCGCCGTAGATGCACACCACTTTTTCCGGTGGCAGCTTGGCCATTTCCGGGCCGGTGGCGGCTTCTTTGCCGGCGTTGCCGAGCCAGCCTTCGACTTCGATTTCGAAGCTGCCGGTGCGGGCGAAGGCCAGCAGGATGATCGCGTCGACGCGCTGTTGTTCCGATTCGGCCAGGCGGTTGTAGATCGCTGGCAGTACGTCAGCGCCGAACGAGTAACCGGTCAGGATGAAGCGCTTGGTGCCCCATTTCTGCCGGTAGTGCTGCATCAGTTCGGCGAGGTCCAGGGCGCTTTGCTCCGGGCTCTTGTGCTGCCAGTAGTAGCGCAGGGTGTCGATGCCGACCACCGGGTAACCGATCTTGGCCATTTCGCCCGCTACGTCACGGTCAAGGTCACGCCAGCCGCCGTCGCCGGAGAGGAACAGGGTGACGGTGTCCTTGGCCTGGCCGGCCGGTACTTCAACAACCGGGATCTGCAGGCCACCGGCGGCTTTGTCACCGCCGACAAGAATCTTGCGCAGTTCGTTGTTCAGCACTTGCGGCAGGTTGATGTCGTAATCGCTGATGCTGGTTTCGGCGTTGGGTTGATCGCGCACGAAACCGGCGCTGGTGTCGTCCGGGTTGTCGTTCCATGCCACCAGCCAGTGGCCGTGGGCGGCGCTTTTCGGCAGCAGGTGGGTGCAACCCGGTTTTTCCAGGGCCAGGTCGACGGAAACGGCCTGAGCCTTGTCGTTCTTTTGTTCGGACAACCAGCGCCACGCCAGCACGGCGCCAGGGCCGATACCGCTGACCAGGGTCGCCGGGCCTTTGAGTTCTCTCAGGCCCGATTGCAGGGCGCGGCTTTGCAGCAGGCAGTCTTTGGGCAGGATCACCTGGACAATCTGCGCCGAGCTGGAGCGGCTCAGGGTCATCAACTGCTGATCGCTGAGCTTCTGGTCTTCATTGACCGCCACCAGTACCTGGGCTTTCGGTGTGGTCCCGGGAATCACACGGGTCATCGCCGCGCCATCAGCCGGTGTCAGCAGTTCGAGCGTCGGAGCCGGTGCCGGACGTTTCAGGTACCAGTAACCGCCACCGAGAATCAGGGCCAGCACTACCAGTGTGGCCAGTACGTACCGCAAGGAGCGTTGAATCATCAGCGTTTCACCAATCCGGTCAAGCCGCCCGCAATCAGGGCAGCAGTGTCGGCCAGGGCTACCAGCGGATCGAGTCCGGCGGGCACGGCCATATAACGGGGTTCCCAGTCAGGCTGGAACTTGTCTTTGAAGCGGCGCAAGCCTTGGAAGTTGTAGAGCTGCTCACCACGGCGGAAAACCATCGAGCCCAGGCGCTGGGTCAGTGGTGCACCACGACGGGGTTGCAACCCCGACAACGGCACCATGCCCAGGCTGAAGCGCGCGTATCCATGATTTTTATAATGTTGAATCAGGCCGACCATCATGAACTCCATGGTCAGTTTTGGCGCGTCCGGGTGCGCACGCATCAGGTCGAGGCTGGCCAGGTCATGGCCATAAGTCTCGAGCAAATTGGCGAACGCTACCGGGCGACCTTCGAAGCGGATCACCGCAATGCGGAAATGCTTGAGGTAATCATCGCTGAAACGGCCCAGCGAGAAGCCTTTCTCGCGCACGTTCTTGCCGGTCAGCCAGGCATCGGAAATCACCTTGAGCTCATCCATTGGCGCATGACCCGGCTCAAAGATCTCCAGCGATAACCCGTCGCGGGTACCGCGGTTCCAGGTGTAGCGCAGGTCTTTCATCTCTTTGCCCTTGGCTTCGAGATCAAATCGATGCAGATCGACTCGGGCTTCTTCGCCCAATTTGATCGCGGTCAGGCCGATGTCCATGTAGTACGGCAGGTTCTCGGCGCGCACCTGATAGAACACAGGACGGGCGTGGTGGACGTCGCAAAGGTCGCGGAACTGCCAGATCATTTCCGCCCGTTGCTGGGTCGGGCCGATCGGGTCGTACAACGCCACCAGGCTGCGCCCGCGGCGGGCGTACATCAGAAACGCCTCGTCGTCAGGGTGGAACAGCAGCGCCTTGTCACCGGTCAGGGCGAGGCCGCCATCCGGTTGGGCTGAAGCCATGAGGATCTTGGACGCGCGCTCCAGTTCATCCGGCGTCGGCAAATGGATGACCGGGCGGGCGGTGCGCAGCAGCCAGGTCAGGGACACCACGACCAGCAGCACGGCGGCGCCCAGCAGCGAGCGCAAGCCACGCGGCGCATCAGCATCGAGGGTGAACTGCCACCAGAGTTGATGGCTGTACGGAACGTCCTGATACGCAAACAACAGCAGCCAGATCGAGGCCCCCAGCACGCACAGGCTCGACACCAGATACAACGGCGAGAACGGCAGTTCGGTGAGGCGGCTCGGGCGATAGAACGAGCGACGGAAAACCCCCAGCAAGCTGGCGATGAGGGTCATCAGGCAGGCTTCTTCCCAGTCAAAACCCTTGAGCAGGGAGAGCAGGGCGCCGACCAGCAGCAAAATAGTGGTCAGCATCCAGGCGGCCGACAAACGTCGGCGCAGGCCTTGAGCCAGCAACAGGCACAGCACGCCGATCAGGCTGGCGCCGAAGTGCGAGGCGTCGACCAGACGATGCGGGATCAGGAAACCGATGTGTTCCAGGCGGGTATCGATTTCCGGGGTCACGCCAGAAAACAGCAGCACCACGCCAGACAGGAACACCAGCACCGCCAGAATCGGAGCAGCGAGACCGGACGCCGCGCGCAGGGACTGACGCGACTGAAACAGGCGCTGGCCTTCATTAATCAGCAGGAAGATGCAGGCCACCAGCAAAGGCAACACCACATAAATCAGTCGATACAGCAGCAGGGCGGCGGCCAGTGGTGCTGCGCCGAGTGAATCGGCGAAGGCGGCCAGCAGGATCGCTTCGAATACGCCGACCCCGCCCGGTACGTGGCTGAGCACACCCGCGGCCAATGCCAGCAAGTACACCAACAAAAAGGCGCCGAAGGGCGGAGCTTCCGGCAGCAACAGATAGAGCACGGTCGCGGCGGCGGCCACGTCCAGGGCAGTGATGATCAGTTGCAGGAAGGTCAGGCGGCGGCCGGGCAGGCGCAAGGTGCGGCGACCGACTTTGACCAACAGGTTATCCGGTGAAGGCTGTTCCGGCAGGCGGCGGCGGTAGATGCCGATGGCCAGCACACTAAAGAGCAGCAGGACAGCTGCGGCAATCACGCCGAGCAAGGTCTCGGACAGACCCAGGGCGGTAGAGGCGGCCGGCAGGTCACTAAGGGTTGCCAGCGCGGCCAGCGGAGGCAGGGCGCAACCGAGCGACAGGCTGGCAAACAACGTCATGTGAGCGACGTCTCCAGCCCCCAGGCCATGACGCGCATATAAACGGTAGCGAACCGAGCCCCCCGAGAGCATGGAAAGGCCAATGGCGTTGCCGATGGCAAAGGCCGTGAAGCCACCAAGTGCAAGGATTCGCGGCGGCAGCGTTACACCCGCATAGCGGCTGGCCGACCATTCGTAACCCAACAGAATGATGAAGCCGACGATGGTCGCACCCAGTGCGCCGAGCAGGGCCGGTTTCGGGACTTCCAGGATCGAGTCATGCAAAGCGTACAGGTCGAGTTCGCTCAACAGATGACGACAGGCAATCAGCGCGATCGCGAACAACAGCAGCGTGACCGCCAGGCCAATGGGCTGACGGTATTTGCTGATCAGATCGAGCAGGTGCAAACGCCCGGCCTTGATCGGTTGTGTCGCTGTGACGGTGTCTTGTGGATCAGACGAGTTGGCGCGCATCAATCACCTCTTGGATTGTGCGCGACAGGATGGAGGTATCGAGCCAAGTTACCAATCCCTGTAGAAAAAAATAATCACGAATATTAACGCCTCTCACCGGTTTGCGGCGATGGCCTGTCATGAGTCGTAGAGGGGGCTGCCTGAGTTGCAGCATAGTCTGAACTCGGCTGCCTGATGATCCCTGACGCTTCACGACACTGTGACAGATCATTGTTGCGAAAGGACTTTTTCTGCAGATACAAAAAAGGCCACTCTTTCGAGTAGCCTTTTTTGATGTTTGGTTGCGGGAGCCGGATTTGAACCGACGACCTTCGGGTTATGAGCCCGACGAGCTACCAGACTGCTCCATCCCGCGTCTGTGTGGCGGCATTCTACAGGCGAACGGCGGGGTGTCAACCGTTAATCCAGATATAGGTCAAATAAGCGCAAATGAGCGGGCGAACGGTTGCAGGGGAGACCTAAGTTTCGGAATCAGAACGATTTCTCATTTCTGGCCACGATCATCTAAAGGCGCCATTTCTTCGCTCACACCTACAAAACAGGCGCGCACAAAAAAGGCCACTCTTTCGAGTAGCCTTTTTTGATGTTTGGTTGCGGGAGCCGGATTTGAACCGACGACCTTCGGGTTATGAGCCCGACGAGCTACCAGACTGCTCCATCCCGCGTCTGTGTGTCGGCATTCTACAGAGGATCGCCGGGGTGTCAACCTCAAATTATGGAAAAACCTGTTCCTGTTCAACCGCTTAGCTTGCAATCAAGACCTGGATAACGGCTGAAAGGCACGCCCGGCAAGGCTTGCAGCTCTATTGGATGCTCTCAGTCGATTGATAAAATAAATGCACTGGGTCCTTTCCTACGTGTGAAAAAGAACATTCAGACTACTGGTGCTATATACAGGTGCGAGTGAGATACTGCTTATCCGACACGCCAACACGCCCTTTCTCCGTCATGAACTGCGCTTTTATATGACCCAGCGAAAAATCATCCACGTCGATTGTGACTGCTTTTACGCTGCCATCGAGATGCGTGACGACCCGCGCCTGGCCGGCAAACCGTTGGCAGTGGGTGGTTCGGCGGATCGGCGGGGAGTGATTGCGACCTGTAACTATGAGGCGCGCGCCTATGGCGTGCGTTCAGCCATGTCTTCCGGGCATGCGTTGAAGCTGTGCCCGGACCTGACCATCGTCAAGCCGCGCATGGACGCCTATAGAGAAGCGTCGAAGGAAATTCACACGATCTTTCGCGACTACACCGACATGATCGAACCGCTGTCCCTCGATGAGGCCTACCTCGACGTGTCGGACAGTGCGCATTTCGGTGGCAGCGCGACACGTATCGCCCAGGACATCCGTCGGCGGGTGTCCAATCAATTGCATATCACCGTGTCGGCCGGTGTGGCACCGAACAAGTTTCTGGCCAAAATCGCCAGTGACTGGAAAAAACCCAACGGGCTGTTCGTCATCACGCCGGATCAAGTGGAAGACTTTGTCAGCGGCTTGCCAGTCAGCAAACTCCACGGCGTGGGTAAAGTCACGGCCGATAAGCTGGGCAGGCTCGGCATCGTCGATTGCTCGCATTTACGCGAGTGGGACAAATTGGCGTTGGTGCGCGAATTCGGCAGCTTTGGTGAGCGACTCTGGAGTCTGGCCCGTGGGATAGATGACCGTTTGGTCCACAACGACAGTCGGCGGCAGTCGATCAGTGTTGAAAACACCTACGACGTAGACTTGCCGGACCTGGTGAGCTGCCTGGATAAATTGCCCGAACTGCTGGAAACCCTGGCGGGGCGCATGGCGCGAATCGATAGCAGCTATCGGCCGGGCAAGCCGTTCGTCAAAGTGAAATTCCACGACTTTACCCAGACCACGCTGGAGCAGGCCGGGGCAGGGCGGGATTTGGGGAGTTATCAGCTTTTACTGACCCAGGCGTTCAATCGCGGTGGGAAACCGGTGCGGTTGTTGGGGGTTGGGGTCAGGCTTGAGGATTTGCGGGGCGGGTTTGAGCAGATGGAGTTGTTTGAGCGGTAGTTTGGTGGTGAATTGAGGGCCTCATCGCGAGCAAGCTCGCTCCCACAAGGATCTACGGTGTTGCATAGATCCAGTGTGGGAGCGAGCTTGCTCGTGATGCTTTTAGTTCGGTCCCGGATCCGCTACCAAACGCCCTGCATCCTTGGTCAGCGACTTGAGGAATTCAGTCTGCAACTCAGGATCATTGCGCGTCAGTTCGATCAGGCTTTGTTCCAGTTCGCTGGCTTCTTCTTCAAGACCCAGGTCTGAAAGGCGCTTGACCCGGTGTACCCACTGGCTCACTTCGTCGTCTTCAAGGTCGTCATAAATCAGCCCGTGGGCTTCGAGCAACTTGCCGCGCAAAGAGCTGCTGACCGCCAGGGATGAGTCGGTATGCACATCGTCCTGCCCATCTTCGACACTGATCAGCAGGCGGGTCAGATGATTGATGTCATGTTCGGCGAACGGGCTGTCCAGCAGATTCAGGCGCAGAACGCCGTTTTTGTCGGTGCTCAGCTCGAATGTTTCCTTGCCGGCCTTGACCTCCACCGGACGCTCACTCCAGGGCAGGCTCGAGTATTCGGTGCGTTTGTCGCGCTGAACCTCGTCGATACCGGCCAGGTTTTGCTGCGCACGACCGTGGGATTGCACGTTCATGAACGGGTTGAGCCCGGCGAAACCGTAGCTCAGCCAATCCTTGGTCACGCTGTCGGGCAGATTGCCGAGGGCAAACACGTTAACCACGTTCGCACCGACACCGGCCACGACGGCCACTGCGCCCAGCGGGACCTCGTAGACCTCCCGCCAGGGTTGGTAAGGCGTGTAGCGATCGTAGTGGCGCGTGACTTCAAATTCGGTGACTTCGAAGGTCTTCTGCTCGTGGATTTTCACCCGACGTTGCGGCAGATCAAGCACCTTGGGCTCGCCGACATCGATCTGCAGGCTGTGATCGAGCAGTTTGCGCTCGACACGTTCCTCGTGCTCGCTGCGTTGCGACATGTGATTGGCGCAGCCGCTGACCAGCAGGGTGCCGCACAGGGCGGCACCACCGAGGCCTAAGGTGTTTCGCTTGAACATGACTTCTCTATCTGGTGTCAGCGGCGGATACGGGCCTGGAGGAAAGACAGCACGTCAGCGACCGGCAGCGCTTGCGCTTCAGGTTCGGTGCGGCTTTTGTATTCCAGATTGCCTTCGGCGAGGCCGCGGTCACTGACCACGATCCGGTGAGGAATGCCGATCAGCTCCATGTCCGCAAACTTGATGCCCGGGCTGGTTTTCTTGTCGCGGTCGTCCAGCAGGACTTCGAAGCCGGCAGCCGTCAGTTCTGCGTACAGCTTGTCAGTGGCTTCGCGAACCTGTTCGGTTTCGTAGCGCAATGGCACCAAGGCAACCTGGAACGGCGCAAGCGTGTCGCTCCAGATGATGCCGTTGGCGTCGTTATTCTGCTCAATGGCCGCCGCGACCACGCGGGAAACGCCGATGCCGTAGCAACCCATTTCCAGGGTAACCGGCTTGCCGTTCTCGCCCAGCACTTCGCACTTCATCGCTTTGCTGTACTTGTTGCCCAGCTGGAAGATGTGCCCGACTTCGATGCCGCGCTTGATTTCCAGGGTGCCCTTGCCATCCGGGCTTGGGTCACCGGCGACTACGTTGCGCAGGTCGGCAACGGTCGGAACCGGCAGATCACGCTCCCAGTTCACGCCGAAGTAGTGCTTGTCGTCGATGTTGGCACCGATGCCGAAGTCGCTCATCAGCTCGACGGAACGGTCGATGATGATTGGCAATGGCAGGTTCAGCGGGCCGAGAGAGCCGGCGCCGGCGCCAATGGCGTCGCGCAGTTCGCTTTCGGACGCCATCACCAGTGGGCTGGCAACGCCTGGCTGGTTGGCGGCCTTGATTTCGTTCAGCTCATGGTCGCCACGGATGATCAGGGCAATCAGCTTGCCTTTCTCTTCTGCGTGAACGACCAGGGTCTTGATGGTCTTTTCGATCGGCAGATTGAATTTTTCCACCAGCGCGGCAATGGTCTTGGTGTCAGGTGTATCGACCAGACGCAGTTCTTCGGCCGGTGCTGGACGAGAAGTTTCACGCGGCACGGCTTCGGCTTTCTCGATGTTCGCCGCGTAGTCGGAACCGTTGCTGAAGACGATGTCGTCTTCGCCGGATTCAGCCAGAACGTGGAACTCGTGGGAGCCGGCACCGCCGATGGAGCCGTTGTCGGCTTCTACAGGGCGGAACTTCAGGCCCAGACGGGTGAACACGTTGCAGTACGCCTGGTGCATGCGGTCGTAAGTGACCTGCAGCGAAGGCTGGTCCGCGTGGAACGAGTAGGCGTCCTTCATGATGAATTCACGGCCGCGCATCAAACCGAAGCGTGGACGGATCTCATCACGGAATTTGGTCTGGATCTGGTACAGGTTGATCGGCAGCTGTTTGTAGCTGCTCAACTCGTTGCGCATCAGGTCGGTGATGACTTCTTCGTGGGTCGGGCCGGCGCAGAAATCGCGACCGTGGCGATCCTTGAAGCGCAGCAATTCAGGGCCGTATTCTTCCCAGCGACCGGATTCCTGCCACAGCTCAGCCGGTTGTGTGCTCGGCATCAACACTTCGAGAGAGCCCGCGGCGTTCATTTCTTCACGAACGACGGCCTCGACCTTGCGCATCACTCGCAAGCCCATCGGCAGCCAGGTGTAGAGGCCCGAGGCGAGTTTGCGGATCATGCCGGCGCGCAGCATCAGCTGGTGGCTGATCACGACCGCGTCGGAAGGCGTTTCTTTCTGTGTGGCGAGCAAAAATTGACTGGTGCGCATGGTTGGCCGTTGTCGGTTGCTGATGACGAGAAATGACGGAGCATTGTACGGGCGAGATCCGCTGGCGTACAGGCGTGCGGTCGGTGGTGTGGCACGAGGGCGGGATTCATGCCGCCCTTTGCGATGCTTCCTACGATTCTTCCACGATCTGGGTCGGCACCGGTTCCGGTGTCGGTGTCGGACCTGCGCGACGGCTTTCCTGGTACCAGTGCAGGGCGATCAGCAGCAGTGTCGGAACACCGAGCAGGGCAGTGATCAGGAAGAAATTGTGGTAGCCGAACTTCTCGACCATGACCCCTGAGTACCCGCCGATCAGGCGTGGCAACAGCAGCATGATTGAACTGAGCAGGGCGTACTGGGTGGCGGAGAACTTGAGGTTGGTCAGGCTCGACAGGTAGGCGACGAACGCCGAGGTCGCCAGGCCGGAACTGAAGTTGTCCAGGGAAATGGTGACGATCAGCATGTTCAGGTTGGCGCCCATGTCGGCGAGCATCAGGAACAACAAGTTGGTGCCGGCCGATGTAATGCCGCCGATCAGCAGAATCGGCAGAATGCCGAAGCGCACGATCAACAGGCCGCCCATGCCAGCGCCGACCAGCGTCATGATCAAACCGAAGATCTTGCTGACACCGGCAATCTGATCTTTGGTGAAGCCCTGATCGATATAGAACACGTTAGCCATGACGCCCATGACCGTGTCGGACATCCGGTAGGTGGCGATCAAGCCGAGCAGCAGGAACGCTTGCCAGCGGTAGCGCGTAATGAAGTCGTTGACCGGCGTCAGCACGGGCGCCAGACCGCGGCGACCTATGGTCGACAGGCACAGGGCGGTCAGCGTGGTGTAGAGAATCGCCCGCAGCAGCGCCCGGTCTTCGAGGACCAGATCGAGCAGGCTGACGCCGCCGAACAGCACGCTGGCGAAGTCGGTGTTATAGAGCTGGGTGAACATGGCGGGCACGGACACCAACAGCACGATCAGCACGAACACCGACGCCAGTTGATGCACAAAGCTGTAGCGGCCGGCCTGAAGCTGGGTGCGCAGTGGCACGGGCGGTTCGCGCATGAATATCGAGGTGAGCAACGCCGGGATCATCAGGGCGCCGAACAGCACGTAGGTGCCGGCCCAGGCCGAATGCTGATAGTTGAAGCCGGTGGAGCCGAAACCCTCGGCGAAGAACAGGGCGCCGGCGGTCGCCAGCAACGCGGCGATTCGATAGCCGGACATATAGCTGGCGGCGAGGGCGGCCTGGCGACTGTCTTCGGCGATTTCCAGGCGATAGGCGTCTACAGCGATGTCTTGCGTCGCCGAAGCGAAGGCAACGACCACGGCAATAGCGATCAACCAGGACAAATGTTTTTGTGGGTCGCAAAACCCCATGCCGATCAGACCGAGGATCACCAGCGACTGCGATAGCACCAGCCACGAGCGTCGACGCCCCAGCTTGCCGAGAAATGGCAGGCGCCATTGGTCCAGCAACGGGGACCACACCCATTTAAAGGCGTAGGCCAAGCCGATCAGGCTTGCATAACCAATGGTTTCGCGGGCTACACCGGCCTCGCGAAGCCAGACGGAAAGCGTTGAAAACACCAGCATGTAGGGCAGGCCGGCGGCGAAACCAAGCAGCAACAACACGAGCGTCGAGGGGCTGGCATAGGCGGCGAGCGCGGCGCGCCAGGTTTTACGGGGCATGGGCTGGAGTCTGCCTCAAGAAATACGGAAACAAAGGGCGCACTCTAACCGCTGTGCTCTACCGGACGCCAGCCATGGCGCTGAATATCAACACGATTATTCAGGACGCTGATGCCTTCAGCACGTAATCGCGCGCGCTGCTCATCCCCTGAAGGGCTGCCCACCGGCAAGCTGATCCGACCACCGGCCCCCAGCACCCGGTGCCAAGGCAGTTTCGTGTCACCCGGCAATTGGCTCAGTGTGCGTCCGACCCAGCGAGCGGCGCGACCGAGTCCGGCCAGCTCTGCCAATTGACCATAGCTCACCACTTTGCCCTCGGGCACTTGTGCCAGGGTCAGGTACAGCGCCGTGCGTCGGATTTGCGCCGGGCTTTCGGTATCAGCGGTTGGGTCGGTCACGTCCGGTGGTTCCTGAAAAAGTTCGCTTTGCCGTCTGTAGAGTAAGTCGTGGATCACTGATTGAGAAATGAACTCAATAGAAATAGTCGGGTCAGTCCTTGCTAGGGCCTTATTCCTGAGGATAATGCCGACTTTTTTTCGCAATCTTGAGCCTGTCCTTGCTTATGTTGTCCAGAACCTTGCTGTGCCTCGCTGTTGCCAGTGCCTCCTCACCTTTGCTCGCTGATACCGTCTGGTTGAAGAACGGTGACAAGCTGAGCGGCAAGATCACGCTGTTCGATGGCGGCAAATTGCTGATTCAAACCGAGTACGCCGGTGCGGTCCCGATCGACTGGAAGCAGGTCAAAACCCTGGAGAGTGATCAGGAGTTGCTGGTCAAGCAGGATGCCTACACCGGCGAGAAGACCAAGTCGCTGCATGCGGCCGATGACGGCAAGGTGACGCTGCAAAACGGCGAGGCACCGAAGACGGTCGAGTTGGCCAGTATCCAGCAGATCCTCAAACCCAAGCCGGTCGTGGAAGATCTGGTGTGGAAGGGCAATATCGACGCCGCGCTGGATTACCAGCGGGCGGAAAATGACACCGACGACTATGACATCGACTTCAAGACCACGGCGCGCCACGGTAAATGGCGGCATATCGCAGAAGGCGAGTACAACCGCGAATTCCAGGATGGCGTGGTGACCACAGACAACTGGCGGGCTGAATACTCCCTCGACCGCTTCCTCACCGAAAAATGGTTCTGGCAGGGTCGGGCTGTTTATAAGCGCGACAAAGTCGAAGACCTGTCCCGTCAGCGCACCGTCGGTACCGGTCCGGGCTACCAGTTCTGGGACAACGAATTGGGCGCATTCTCCCTGGGCTCGCTGGTCAACCGTACGGACTACGAGTTCACCGACGGCAGCAAGGAAAACTTCTATTCCCTGGCGATGAAGTGGGATTACAACCGCTACCTGATTGGCAAGAAGGTGGAGTTCTTTACCAATGGGGAGATTGGCAAGCCGTTGTCGGGCGTGGCCGATTACGCGCTGGATTCAGAAATTGGCTTGCGCTACAAGGTAACCGAATGGGCTTCGCTTAACCTGAAGGCGGAGCGGGATATCATCAGCGGTACCGATGAATCTGATCTGGACAAGACGCGCTACACCGCAGGGTTTGGCGTGGCCTGGTAAGGCGTCAAAGAAAAATCGCAGCCTGGGGCTGCGATTTTTTGTGCCTGCAAAAACACACAGGCACAAAAAAGCCCCGCTTTTAAGGGCGGGGCTTTTTACTAAAGCAAGTACAAGTTAGATAACTTGAACTTCTTCAGCTTGCATGCCTTTCTGACCGCGGGTAGCGATGAAAGAAACCTGTTGGCCTTCTTTCAGGCTTTTGAAGCCGTCGGATTGGATAGCTTTGAAGTGAACGAACAGGTCGTCACCGGATTGTGGAGTGATGAAGCCGAAGCCTTTTTCATCGTTGAACCACTTAACGGTACCGGTTTGGCGATTAGACATGGTGTAACTCCTTGAACAAAGATAACTGCGACTCAGGAAGAACCCTGGCCGAGACTGAGTGCAAAGAGCAGGAAAAATTCTTGTAGATGGTTGGATCGAAATTCAACATATCGTGTAGAGATTCTCAGTGACACAAGCAGCACAGTGGCGCCACCTTAACCCTTTTTCCGGGACGTGCCAATGCTTCTTGCGAAGGTTTCTCTGTTTTCAGGACTGACGGTCCATTGGTTTGACGCAAAGGCCCTGAATTCATGGGACATCGTCGAGAATTGTGCCCCACACTTTGAACCCGGAGCGCGCGCCCGGTAAGATGCCGGACAGAATTTTTCCACCTCGCTATTCAGGACACCCGCCATGAGCATCAAATCGGACAAGTGGATTCGCCGCATGGCGCAAGAGCACGGGATGATCGAACCTTTCGTTGAGCGCCAGGTGCGCGGCAGCGACGATAGCCGTGTGATCTCCTACGGCGTGTCCAGCTACGGCTACGATGTGCGTTGCACCAATCACTTCAAGGTGTTTACCAACATCAATTCGGCGATCGTCGACCCGAAAAACTTCGATGCGGGCAGCTTCGTCGATATCCACAGTGACGTCTGCATCATTCCGCCTAACTCCTTCGCCCTGGCCAGCACCGTCGAATACTTCCGCATTCCGCGCAATGTATTGACCATTTGCCTGGGTAAAAGCACCTACGCGCGCTGCGGCATCATCGTCAACGTCACCCCGCTCGAGCCCGAGTGGGAAGGTCACGTGACCCTGGAGTTTTCCAACACCACCAATCTGCCGGCAAAAATCTACGCGAACGAAGGTGTGGCGCAGATGCTGTTCCTTGAGTCTGACGAAGAGTGCGAAGTCTCCTATAAGGACCGTGGCGGCAAGTATCAGGGGCAACGTGGAGTGACTCTGCCGCGCACCTGATCCGTTCATCTGGCCAATCAGCGGGAATTCTTGAGCGGGTAGACACTCTATTGGGTGTACTGCCCGGTTCGCGCACAGCGGACGGGGCCTTCGCTCAGGAGTGCTTTATGAAGATCGATCCTCGAATAAGTGCCGAACTGGCAAGGCTTGAGCCCAATCAGATTGGCGTTTTGGCCTGGTCCTTGTTGGCACATCCACCCGTCAGCATGGCGGGGGGCATCCCCGGTCAACCCGACCCCGATACTCCAAACGAGCAGCCTACGGAACCCGGTGAACCGACCTTGCCGGATGAACCACCTCCCGCGCCTGTCGCATGATCTGCTGTTGAAAATGAATGGCCAGTCAGCTGATGTCCTTGAAGACTTCAGCTGACTGGCCATATTTCGTTGTCGCCGATCACAAAGATCCTGCAACGGTCATCCCGCTCGACCTGATACCCACCGGTAAACGCCCCAAAGGCCGGTAGCAGGCTGACGGCTTCTCCCAGCCTGAAACATGCCAGTCGCAAACTTTGCCGACCTTTGCCTCTTAATCGATAAACGGGATGGACGTGCCCGGCAAGCACGTGGCGATCAGGATGAGGGGCGGGTTCATGCTGCAAGGCGAACGGCCCCAGTAGCAACGGCTCAGGCACTATCCGGATGTTCAGCGAGGCAGGTGGATCGCCCGCTCGTTTGTCGTGGTTGCCGCGAATCAGCGTCATCGGCAAATCAGCATGCCGAGCCCGCCATTCGGCCAGCGCGCTCAACGTGGCCGCTGCATGAGAGCCGGGCCCGTGAAGAAAGTCCCCGAGAAACATCAGTTGGCGGCAGGGCAAGGCAGCCAGCAAGCCGTCAAGCACCGCGATATTACTGGCGGTCGTGCCATGAGGCACCGGTTGGCCAAGGCTGCGATACGCCGCTGCTTTACCAAAATGCACATCGGCAATGAGCAGGGCGTGTTGCGCTGGCCAGTAAATGGCTTTTTCCGGCAGCAGCCACAGGTCTTCACCGGCCAGTCGAACGGGGTAGGGCGTGCTCATCAGGTTTTCCCGGTTTCGGCGGTTTTCTCAAGATCGGTGACCATGCGTCGGATACGGTCTGCGAGTTTTTCCGAGCTCATGCTTTCGCGCATGCGCTCAACCAACAGTGGAAACCCCAGCGGTGTAGGGCGTTTGAGCTGATGCAGGTCCAGTTGCAGACGGTTGATACGCTCCAGCGTCTGTTCCAGGCGCTGGATATCCAGTTCTTCCCGCAGGACTTCTTCCCCGGCCTGCGCCAGTAACAGATTCCCGGCGTCGTACTGTTTAAACACTTCAAAGAACAACCCGCTCGACGCCTGAACCTGACGTGTACTTTTCGGTGCGCCCGGATAGCCGGCAAACACCAGCCCGGCGATCCGCGCGATTTCCCGAAAACGGCGAAGCGCCAGTTCTCCAGCGTTCAGACTGGCGAGCACGTCTTCCAGCAGGTGCTCGGGGCTCAACAGTCCGGGACTCAACACTTGCGGCCAGTCCACAGGCGTGGCACTGAGCAACTCCAGCCCATAATCATTCACCGCGATGGAAAACGTTACCGCCTGCTGCTGACTCACGCGCCACGCCAACAAACTCGCCAGCCCCAGATGCACCTGGCGCCCGGCAAAGGGATACAGGAACAGATGCCAGCCTTCGCGAGACTTGAGGGCTTCGGCCAGCAATGTTGTCGACGTCGGCAAACCGGACCAGCGTTGCTGCACCTCTAAGAGAGGTCGCAATGCGCGCATTTCCGGGCCGACACATTCGCCCTGCGCCGCTGCACTGAAACGCTCGACCACCGCTTGCGCCAGCTCATTGGAAAGCGGCATCCGTCCGCCATTCCAGCGCGGCACCGCGGCTTTTTTCGCGGTGCTGCGTTTGACATAAGCGGTCATGTTTTCCACCCGGACCAATTCGAGCAGGCGCCCGGCAAACAGAAAACCGTCGCCCGGTTTCAATCGCGCGATAAACCCTTCCTCGACACTGCCCAATTGCTTGCCGCTGCCGCCCTTGCTCCAGAACCTCAGCTGGATACTCGCATCGCTGACGAGGGTGCCGATGCTCATGCGATGTCGCCGCGCCAGTCGCGCGTCGGGCACGCGCCACACGCCGTGCTCATCCGGTTCCACCCGGCGGTAGTCCGGATAGGCTGTCAGAGAAAGCCCACCGTGGCGTACGAACGCCAGCGCCCAGGTCCAATTCGCGACAGTGAGGTCGCGATACGCCCAGGCCCCGCGTACTTCTTCATACAGCTCATCGGGCAGAAATCCACCGCCCAGCGCCATGCTGACCAAGTGCTGAACCAGCACATCCAGCGGTTTATGCGGTGATTCGCGGGGCTCGATGTGTCGTTGTGCCACGGCGTCTTGTGCCGCAGCCGCTTCGATCAGTTCCAGGCTGTGCGTCGGCACCAGCGTCACCCGTGAAGTCCGTCCCGGCGCATGCCCGGAACGGCCGGCCCGCTGCATCAGCCGCGCCACGCCTTTGGCCGAGCCGATCTGCAGCACCCGCTCCACCGGTAAGAAATCCACACCCAAGTCCAGACTCGAGGTGCAAACCACCGCTTTAAGTTGACCTTCCTTCAATGCTCGCTCGACCCAGTCACGGGTATCGCGCGACAGTGAGCTGTGATGCAAGGCGATCAGCCCGGCCCAGTCGGGGCGTGCTTCCAGCAAGGCCTGATACCAGATCTCGGATTGGGCGCGGGTGTTGGTGAACACAAGGCTGCTGGGACTGGATTCCAGCTCTGCGACAACCTGCGGCAACATCTTCAAACCGATATGCCCGGCCCAGGGAAATCGCTCGATGGCGGGCGGCAACAACGTATCGACGAGCAGCGCCTTGGACGTCTGGCCCTGAACACTGATGCCGCCCCCTTGTGGGATAAGTACCTCTTCAGCGTGAGCCTGATTACCCAACGTCGCGGAAACACCCCACACGATCAGTGCCGGATTCCATCGGCGCAGTCGGGCCAGGGCCAGTTGCAATTGCACGCCGCGCTTGTTGCCCAGCAACTCGTGCCATTCGTCGACCACCACCATGCGCAGGGTTGCCAGCGCCGTTTGCGCATCGGCGCGGGCGAGCATCAGGGTCAGGCTTTCAGGCGTGGTGATCAGGGTGGTGGGCAGGCGCCGGCTCTGTCGTGCCCGTTCGCTGCTGCTGGTATCGCCGGTGCGCAGGCCGACGCTCCATGAAATCTGTAAGTCGAGCAGTGGCGTTTCCAGGGCGCGAGCGGTGTCGGCCGCCAATGCGCGCATGGGGGTTATCCACAGGACTGTCAGAGGTTGGGCGATCGGTTTTCGTTTACGAGAGGTTTCAACGGCTGTGACAGACGCGGCAAAGCGATTGAGCGCCGCAAACCAGACTGCATAGGTTTTGCCGGCACCGGTGCTGGCATGCAGCAATCCGGACTCGCCGCGTTTAACCGCGGCCCACACCTGTTTCTGAAAGACGAACGGCTTCCATCCGCGGGCGGTGAACCAGTGTTTTGCGTAGTCGGGGGAGGTTCCCATACCGGCGGTGTGCGCTCTGAAAGTCTTCTTTCAGTGACCGTGCGGGGGGGCGAAAGGTTTAATGAAACAACGCGATCCTGCAGGAGCACGGCTTGCCGGCGATGGCGGTCTCAAGGATGCCATCGCGAGCAAGCTTTGCTCCTGCAGGAAGGTATGGATTACTTGAGGTTGCCGCTGAGAAACTGCTTTAGCCGTTCGCTCTTCGGATTGCCCAGCACGTCGTCCGGCGCGCCTTCTTCTTCCACCAGCCCCTGGTGCAGGAACAGCACCTGGCTCGAGACTTTGCGGGCGAAGCTCATTTCGTGCGTCACCATTATCATGGTCCGGCCTTCTTCGGCCAGGCCCTGGATCACGCGCAGTACTTCACCCACCAGTTCCGGGTCGAGCGCCGAGGTCGGTTCGTCAAATAGCATGACTTCCGGTTCCATGGCCAATGCGCGAGCAATCGCGACTCGTTGCTGCTGACCACCGGACAGGAACGCCGGGTACTGGTCAGCGACGCGCGCGGCCAGGCCAACCTTGTCCAGATAACGCCGCGCGCGGTCTTCGGCCTCTTCCTTGCTGCAACCCAACACCCGGCGCGGGGCCATGGTGATGTTTTCCAGTACGGTCATGTGGCTCCACAGGTTGAAGTGCTGGAACACCATGGCCAGGCGAGTGCGGATTCGTTGCAGTTCATTGGCATCGGCCACGTGCATGCCGTGGCGATCCTTGATCATGCGGATATTCTGGCCGTCCAGGCTCATCGCCCCGTCGTTGGGCTGTTCGAGAAAGTTGATGCAACGCAGAAAGGTACTTTTACCCGAGCCGCTGGCGCCGATCAGGCTGATCACGTCGCCGGTGTTGGCCTTGAGCGAAACGCCTTTGAGGACTTGATGATCGCCGTAGCTTTTATGCAGGCCTTCGATGGTCAGTTTGTACATGGGGCAGACATCCTCAAGGCGAAAGTAGGTAGCCGCTGCGATAGGCTTCGGCGCCCGCGACATGCGCGATCACCATGCCGGCAGTGGCCATGCGCCGTAGCGAGCGGGCGTACATCAACCCGGCGGCGGTGCAATGAACGGGGGTGACGCGATCGTTGATCGGGTCAATGATTTCGGCGATCAATTGCCCGGCTTCGAGGTATTCCCCCGGCAGTGCGGTGAACACCAGCAAACCACCGACCGGCGTTTCCACAGGTTCGACGCCGGCCAGCGGCGTGGCCGGGTAGGGCAGTTCGGGCAGTGGCGCCGGTTCGCCGGCGATGGCACCGAAGTGAATCAGGTAATCGATCAGGGCCTGGCAATCGAGGCTGGCCAGCGGATGATTGACGTCACCCTGGCCGCGCAATTCGACGGTTACCGAAAAACTGCCCAGCGGAATGTCGAAGCGTTCGCCGAAGCGCTCCTTCAACTGCCACCAGAGCAGGGTGAAACACTCATCGAACGATTGGCCGCCGGAATCCGTGGCCAGCAAACTCGCCTCGGCACCGATGTAGCGCGCCAGCGGCTCGACCTGCGGCCAGGCTTCGGGCGTGGTGTAGAGGTGCGCGACGGCTTCGAAATCGCAATGCAGGTCCAGCACCATGTCCGCGTCGCAGGCCAGCCGTTGCAGGGTCAGGCGCTGGGATTGCAGTTGGGTGCTGGCGGTTTGCCGGGCGAGGGCGTTGCGCAAACTGTCGCGAATCAGCCCGAGGTTGCGCTGCGGATCGTCACCGAGTTGGGCTTCGATCTCGTTGCCGACCGCTTCGCTGACATCGACGAACCAGCGGTTGAAGTTCTGCCCGCTTTCGAGCTCGTAACGGCCCAGCGGCACATCCATCAACACTTGCTCCAGGCCCACCGGGTTGGCCACGGGAACCAGCACGATTTCGCTGCGCAGGCGGCCACTGGCTTCAAGCTCCGCCAGGCGTTGCTTGAGGTGCCAGGCCACGAGCATGCCGGGCATTTCGTCGGCGTGCAGGGACGACTGGATGTAGATCTTGCCTTGGGCCGACGTGGGGCCGTAATGAAAACTGTGAATCTGTCGTGCAGTCCCCGGCAGCGGGGCCAGCAGGTCATGAATCTGGTGGCGCATGTCTCTTTATCCCTAAAGCGGGTCCTAGTGGGTCGGCCCGAGGAAGGCCAGCCAGCGGCGTTCGGCGAGACGGAACAGGCCGACCAGCGCGAAGGTCACGGTCAGGTAGATCAGCGCGGCAATGCCGAACGACTGAAAGGTCAGGAAGGTCGCCGAGTTGGCGTCCCGAGCGACTTTCAAAATGTCCGGGATGGTCGCGGTGAACGCCACGGTCGTTGAGTGCAGCATCAGGATCACTTCGTTGCTGTAATACGGCAACGAGCGACGCAGGGCCGACGGCATGATCACGTAGGCGTACAGCTTCCAGCCGGTCAGGCCGTAGGCTTTGGCGGCTTCGACTTCACCGTGGTTCATGCTGCGAATCGCCCCGGCGAAAATCTCCGTGGTGTAGGCGCAGGTGTTCAGGGCGAAGGCGAGGATGGTGCAGTTCATCGCGTCGCGAAAGAACGCATCCAGCACCGGCTGAGCCCGAATGGCCGCCAGGCTGTAGATCCCCGTGTA
Organism: Pseudomonas sp. S2_B07; assembly: GCF_054668435.1. Taxonomy (NCBI): domain Bacteria; kingdom Pseudomonadati; phylum Pseudomonadota; class Gammaproteobacteria; order Pseudomonadales; family Pseudomonadaceae; genus Pseudomonas; species Pseudomonas sp. S2_B07. Next base: position 2,309,203 of record NZ_CP162769.1, on the reverse strand, counting down.
ACAGATCAATAGCTGGATATAGAGCGGCGTCCCGCGAAACAGATAGGTATAGAACTGCACCGGCCAACGGATGTAGAAGCGCGGCGACACACGGGCGATGGACAGCGGGATCGACACGATAAAACCGAAGAAGATCGAAGCGCTGAGCAGCCACATCGTCATGGCCAGGCCGGTGATGTTGTTGCCGTCGCTATAGAGGAAGGGTTTCCAGTATTCCTGCAGAAGTTCGATCATCGTACGGCCTCCCGGGTACCGGCGGAGTAACGACGTTCAAGCCAGCGCAGAATGAAGTTGGACGCGCTGGTGATCACCAGGTAGATCAGCGCGGCAAGGACCAGGAAATAAAACAGCTGATAGGTGCTTTTACCGGCGTCTTGAGCAGCCTTGACCAGATCGGCAAGGCCGATGATCGACACCAGGGCCGTGGCCTTGAGCATCACCATCCAGTTGTTACCGATACCCGGAAGGGCATAACGCATCATTTGCGGGAACACGACGATCCAGAAACGCTGGCCGCGCTTGAGGCCATACGCGGTGGCTGCTTCGACCTGACCCCGTGGGACGGCGAGAATCGCGCCACGGAAGGTTTCGGTGAAATACGCGCCATAGATGAAGCCAAGGGTGATGACCCCGGCGCTGAACGGGTTGATCTCGATGTATTCCCATTCCATGTAATCGGTCAGCGACGTCAGCCAGGTTTGCAGGCTGTAGAAAATCAGCAGCATCAGGACCAGGTCCGGAACGCCGCGAATAAGGGTGGTGTAAAGCTGGGCAGGCACGCGCATCAGTTTGACTTTTGACAGCTTGGCACTGGCGCCGAGTAGCCCGAGCAACACGGCCACCAATAACGACAACGCCGACAACTTGATCGTCATCCAGGTGCCTTGCATCAGCAACGGACCGAAGCCCTTGAGGCTGAAGGCAGAGAGCCCCAGATTTTGTAATAGGTTTTCGAACATAAAATCAGCAACCTGATCGGATGAAAAAAGCGCCCATCGCGAGATGGGCGCCGGGCATTATTTGCCGCTGTACAGATTCAGATCGCCAAAGTGTTTCTTCTGAATGGTGGCGTAAGTGCCATCATCGTGTAACGCTTTGATACCTTTATCCAAAAGTGCCTTCAGCTCGGTGTTACCTTTCTTAATGCCGATGGCGGTTTTGGCTGGCAGCAAATGGTCGTCGACCGGCTTGCTGACATCATAGTCGGCGCCTTGTGGCGACTTCAGGAAGCCCAGTTCGGCTTGCAGCATGTCCTGAATCCCTGCGTCGAGACGACCGGAGGTCAAGTCGGCGTAGACCTGATCCTGGTTGGCGTAGGCCTGGGTTTTCACGCCAGCCTTGTCCAGAACGGCTTTTGCATAGGCTTCCTGGATGGTGCCTTGCTCGTAGCCGACGGTTTTGCCCTTGAGCGAGGCGACATCTGCGGTGACGCCAGAACCTTTCTTCGACACGTAAGCGGTTGGGCCGGAGAACAGCTCGCTGGAGAAGTCGATGACTTTTTCGCGGGCTTCGGTGACGGTCATCGACGAGATCACACCGTCGAATTTATTGGCCTTGAGGCCCGGAATCATGCCGTCGAAATCGCTTTCGACCCATTTGCACTTGACCTTCAGCTCGGCGCAGATCGCGTTCCCCAGATCGATATCGAAGCCTACCAGGCTACCGTCGGCCGCTTTCGACTCGAACGGTGCGTAGGAAGGGTCAACGCCAAAACGCAGTTCCTTGTATTCCTTTGCCATGGCAGAACCAGCAGCCATGCACAACGCCAGTGCAGAAAGGGTCAGCAATGCTTTTTTCATTATTCAATCCCTAAGAACCAATATGAGCGCTTGTGGCGCAGAATTATTGTTACTGGTAAGCGTAAGACCTATTGAAAGTAGCAATTTCCGAACCAGAGTCCCGAACAAGCGTTTTAAAAGGTCATACAAGAAGTGACTGCGCGGGAATTGTGCACGAAAACGGGCGTCGTGGAAGTGCTGCACCAAGATGGTTCATGTCGGCACAAATTAATGTAGGAGTGAGCCTGCTCTCGATAGCGGTGTGTCAGTTACCAAAGGGTGCCTGACACACCGCTATCGCAAGCAAGCTCGGCTCCTACAGGGTATCGGGTTAGCTGAGCAGATTTTGCAGGGTGCCCAGATTGTCAGCGTCTTCGACTGATTTGTCCTGACGCCAGCGCAGCATCCTGGGGAAACGCACAGCGATCCCGCTCTTGTGGCGTTTTGACAGGGCAATGCCTTCGAACCCCAGCTCAAACACCAGGCTGGGTTTCACGCTGCTCACCGGGCCGAATTTCTCCACCGTGGTTTTGCGCACGATGCTGTCGACCTGGCGCATTTCTTCGTCAGTGAGTCCTGAATAAGCCTTGGCAAACGGCACCAGTGTACGTTCGCTGGCGTCGGGTGGGCCGTCCCAGACCGCGAAGGTGTAATCGCTGTAGAGACTGGCCCGCCGTCCGTGGCCTCGTTGGGCATAGATCAGTACCGCATCGACGCTGAACGGGTCGACTTTCCATTTCCACCACACGCCCATGTCCTTGGTCCGACCCACGCCGTACAGCGCATCCCGCGCCTTGAGCATCATGCCTTCGACGCCGAGACGGCGGGAGGCTTCCTTTGGCGGGCGAGGTCGAACCAGTCATCGCCGGTCAACATCGGGGAGAGCAGTAACACCGGGTCATGGCAGGTGGCGATCAACTGCTCCAATTGCGTGCGACGCCGGGCCTGCGGCTGCGTGCGCCAGTCCTCACCGGCCCACTCCAGCAGGTCGTAAGCGAGCAGGACCACCGGCACCTCATCGAGGATTTTCTTGCCGAGGATCTTGCGTCCGATGCGCTGCTGCAACAGGGCAAACGGTTGCACGGAGGGGGCGGCGGGAGAGGCTGGATCGAAGGCATCTTCGGTGTCGGGGCGGACGCTTTTCCAAGCAACGATTTCGCCGTCGATCACGGTGCCGTCGGGTAAGCCGTGCATCAGGTGATCGAACTCGGGAAAGCGCTCTGTCACCAACTCTTCACCCCGGGACCAGATCCACAAACGCCCGTCGCGCTTGACCACTTGGGCGCGGATGCCATCCCATTTCCATTCCACCAGCCATTGGCTGGCGGGGCCAAGCAACCCATCGAATTGCTCGACCGGTTGCGACAGCGCATGGGCCAGAAAAAAGGATACGGCTGACCGCCCCGTTCAGCGTGTTCACCTGCGGATTCGGCGGCGATCAGTTTCAGATAACTCGCCGCATTCGGGCGATTTGTCAGGTCGGTGTACGCGACCATGCGCTGGGCCACGCGTTTGCTGTCGAGCCCGGCCATGGCCGCCAATGCACGGGTCACCAGCAGCTTGGAGACGCCCACGCGGAAGCTGCCGGTGATCAGTTTGATGCACAACATCAGGCTGGCGCGATCCAGTTGCGCCCAGAGTTCGGGCAGGCGCTCGGCAAGCACTTCGGGCGACTCGCCGCGCAAGGGCAGCAGCTTGTCTTCAATCCAGAGCGCCAATCCGTCGGTGGAGCGGTGCGGCGATTCGGGCAACACCAGCGAGATGGTTTCCGCCAGATCACCCACCGCTTGATAACTTTCTTCGAACAGCCAGGGTTCAAGCCCGGAAACGGCTTGCGCCAATTCACGCAGCACGCGCACGGGGACCAATTGCCGGGGCCGCCCACCGGACAAAAAATACACTGCCCATGCGGCATCTTGCGGTGAGGCCTGGGCAAAGTAGTGTTGCATCGCGGCCAGTTTGGCATTGCTCGACGTGGTGGCGTCGAGTTCGGCGTACAGCTCGGCGAATGCCTTCATGCCAGCACCTTGTCTTTCTCGGGTTCGATCCCGGCGTTTTCTTCCTCGTCGTCGCCGTACTCGGTGTCGAAGCTTTGTGCATCCAGACCTTGTTCGCGCAGATGGCGTACCAGCACGCCGACCGAACCGTGGGTCACCATGACTCGCTCGGCGCCGGTCTGTTCAATCGCCCACAACAGGCCCGGCCAATCGGCATGGTCGGACAGAACAAATCCGCGGTCGACTCCGCGCCGGCGGCGGGTGCCACGCAAACGCATCCAGCCGCTGGCGAAGCCGTCGCTGTACTCGCCGAAACGCCGCATCCAGGTGCTGGCGCCCGCCGACGGCGGGGCGATGATCAGGGCTTTGCGCATCATCGGGTCGCTCTTTTTTACTTCGCCGGCATAGATCGTGGGCGGCAGATAAACGCCGCTCTGGCGATACACCTGGTTGAGCGGCTCCACGGCGCCGTGCACCAGAATGGGGCCGAGGCTGGCGTCGATGCCGTGGAGAATGCGCTGGGCTTTGCCAAACGAGTAGCAGAACAGCACGCTGGCAATGTCGGCGGCGGCATTGGCCTGCCACCACTGATTGATCTCGGCAAACACCTGTGCCTGAGGTTGCCAGCGATAGATCGGCAGGCCGAAGGTCGATTCGGTGATGAACGTGTGGCACCGCACCGGTTCGAAGGGCGCGCACGTGCCGTCGGCTTCCGTCTTGTAATCCCCCGAGGCAACCCAGACCTCGCCCCCGTACTCCAGACGCACCTGGGCCGATCCGAGGACATGGCCGGCGGGGTGAAAACTGAGGGTGACGCCATGATGGTTGAGGGGCTGACCGTAAGGCAGGGTTTGCAAATTGATGTCGGCACCGAGGCGAGCGCGCAGGATGCCTTCGCCGGCTGACGCGGCCAGGTAATGACGATTGCCGCTACGAGCATGGTCGCTGTGAGCATGGGTGATGATCGCGCGTTCGACCGGCCGCCACGGGTCGATGTAGAAATCCCCGGCCGGGCAGTACAAACCTTCAGGACGCGCGATAACAAGTTCCATGTCGTTACCAAAATGGAGGGACTTGTTAGCTATGAGGTTGGCGTGAAGCCAGAAGTTCTATCGAGATTTCAATGACGAGAAACATTCCCCCTGTAGGCGTGAGCCTGCTCGCGACAGCGGTGTGTCAGTCACTCAAAATGGTGGCTGACACACCGCTGTCGCGAGCAGGCTCACGCTACAGGATCGGGGTTATTTGCCGGGTGTCAGGGTCAACTGAGTCTTGCCGTACACCTTGTCAAAGTTCTGCGGCTGCATCGGCAGGCTCATGTATTGCCCTTTGAGCCAAGGATCGATGCTGTTCAGATAATTAGGGCTGGCAGGGTTGCCCGACTGACCGGTGCCGTTCTGGCCCATCAGCGGTTCGGTCTGGCCGAAGTCGACGATGAAGCGCATGGCCGGTGCCAGGGTGGTGTTGAAATCCTGACCCCAGGCGAACGCCGCGGTGTTCAGCGTGGTGTGGTCCCCGCCTGCCGCAACCGGGCCGCGAACAGTCTGGCCATTGGCGTTTTTCCATTCGTAGCGGTGCAGTTTGCCCCACTGCCAGGCCTTGTGATCGCCACCCAACTGGCTGTCGCCAGCGCTGATCGCTGCCGCCAGACTGCGCGCGAGGATCGCCGGTTTGTCTTCTTTCTGCGGTGTGCGGGCGTCATCCCAGAACGGACTGTCTTCGCGCCCCAGCAGATGATCGGCCTGCGCCGCGTAGGACAACTTGCCATTGGCCACGAAGGCTTTCCACGTCGGGCTGCTTTCCGGACCCAGCTCGTCGAGGAAGATTTGCTTCATGCTTTCCTGGAGGAACAATTCGTAAATCGCTGCATCGGCGGAGGTCGTGCTGAGCTTGCCGTCGAACGCCATCAGGCGGGTATAGGCCTCGTGAGCCTTGCCGCGATCGGCAGCCGGCAGCGCTTCAATCGCCTGCTTGAGCGGTTGGGACATGCCCGGTGCTTCAAACATTTTCTTCAGCTTGGCGGCGAAGGTGGTGGTCTGGTCGTATTGCATTGCGATCACGCTGCGCGTGTCGTGTTTGCCAGCGCCCGCCAGTTCGGCCAGACGTTCACCACGTTCCGGCGCTGCCCAGGAATTGGACAGTTGCATGCCGTAGCCATGGGGAATGACGCGCTGGTTGGCGGTGCCGAGCCAGCCTTGGGCCGGGTCCTGGTCGTAGGGGTGCAGCATCGGGTCGGCGTAACCGTCCCAGTCGTAGCGACCTTCCCAGCCCGGCGATGGCAGCAAGCCTTCGCCTTCGCGACGGTTCGGGTAGCGGCCGGTAACTTGCCAGCCAATGTTGCTCGCATCGGCAAACACCAGGTTCAGGGCGATGGCGCGGATTTCGCGGCTGGCGTCCGAGGCTTTCTCGACGGTTTGGGCCCGGGACAGGTCGAAAAACGCGTCCAGGGATTTGTCATCGGTGAAGCTCGGCATTTGCAGGGCCAGGCCGAAACCGTTGGCCAGCGTGGTGCCCTGGGCGCTGTTGAGCAGTGGACCGTGACGGGTTTCGTACACCGCTTCACGAATCGGCCGCTGGCCTTTGACGAAGTAGGTTTCGTTGCGCACGACGGCGGGCTGCCATTTGCCGCCGACTTCGTAGGTGAGGCCGTTGCCCTGGCGTTTGATTTTTTCCAGGAACAGGTCCTGGTTGTCGCCCATGACCGTGGTCATGCTCCAGGCCACTTTGCCGTTGAAACCACCGAGCACCATCGGCAAACCGGCGATGGTCACGCCCGCCGCCTGATATTTCGGCGCGCGGATCTGCACGTAGCTGAACAGCGACGGCACGCCCAATGGGCCATGGCTGTCACTGGCCAAAATGCTTTTGCCCGTGCGGCTGCGTTGCGGGCCGATCGCCCAGTTGTTCGACGAGGTGGCGCCCAACAGATTCAGGTCGGACAGTTGCCCCGTGGCTTTACTGATTTCGGCCAGTCCGGGAATCGCGCCGTTGAGCTTGATGCCCTGCAGTTTGTCGGCTTCGCCCAGCGGCAGTTTTTCATCGGGCGCGGACGGCGTCAGCCACGCGAGTTTGTCGGTGGTGACGGTCTGGGCCAGCATCAACGAGGAAATTTCTTCCGGCAGGTTGGCCGACTGGCTGAAGTTCAGCAGGCAGAAAATCAGCGCCGAATCTTCCGGTTTCCAGTATTCAGGCTTGTAGCCGGTGGCCGCGAGGTCGGCTGGCAGCTTGTCGCGGTAGCGGAACAGGTAGGCGTTGACGCCGCGCGCATAGACTTCGAAGAAGCGTTTGAGGCGCGGCGAAGAGGCTTTATACAGCTCGCCGGCGCTTTTCTTCAGATTGACCGCGCGCATGTAGCGATCAGCGTCCAACAGGTCGGCGCCGGACATTTCTGCCAGACGACCTTCGGCCAACAGGCGCAGGGTGACCATTTGCGTGATGCGGTCGCTGGCGTGGACGTAACCAAGGGCGAACAACGCGTCGTGGAAGCTGTTGCTTTCGATAAGCGGCATGCCCATGGCATTGCGACGTACCGAGACGTTCTGCGCCAAGCCCTTGAGCGGCTGCACACCGGAAGTCGGCGGGAGGGTGTCCTGCGCGTTCCAGGTCTGACAACCGGACAGGCTCAAGACACCGGCTACTGCTGCGGCAACGCCGAACCGGGGAAGAAAATGTGTAAGGGCTGGCGAGGCCATGGCAAAGCTCCTGCGGGGGTAAAGGCGCAATAAAGGCGCTACGTTAGTGAGCAGGAGGAGGGCGCGCAAGCGGCGGGCGGGGTTATTTCAAGATTTGTCTGACGAAGATCGTTCCCACGCTCTGCGTGGGAATGCCTCAACGGGCGCTCCGCATTCGGCTTTGGATGGACGCGGAGCGTCCTGGGCTGCATTCCCACGCAGAGCGTGGGAATGCTCGAGGGGAAAGGCTCAGGATTTTGGTGGGTTGATTTTGGCTGCCAAGGCATAGGCTTTGATGGTCGCCGGACGGTTCTGGATGTGGTTGAACCCAGGTGGGGACAGCAACCGCGGGCATCAGGTCGTCCTGTTTGCGTTCGATGGCTTGCCTGTGAGAGGAGGTGATGCTGAAGTGCGTGAAATTCAATGACCCCGCAGGAGAAAAAACCGGCATGGAGCTCAAGACCCGCGCAGCACTCGTCATCATCGATCAACAAAAAGGCATTCTGCATCCCCGGCTCGGTCGCCGGAATAATCCTCAAGCCGAGGAGCGAATTCTTGATCTGTTGGCATTTTGGCGCCGAACCGGGCGGCCGGTGATTCACGTGCAGCACCTGTCTCGCTCACCGGATTCAGTGTTCTGGCCACAGCAGTCGGGGGTGGAATTTCAGGAGCGGTTCCAGCCAAAGACCGGCGAACAACTGATCCAGAAACAGGTGCCGGATGCCTTTTGTGCGACGGGGCTGGAGGCGAGTTTGCGCGAGGCGGGGATTGAGCAATTGGTGATTGTGGGGGTGGCAACGAATAACTCGGTGGAGTCCACGGCGCGAACGGCCGGGAATCTGGGATTTGAGGCGTGGGTGGCGGAGGACGCGTGTTTTACCTTCGATAAGGCGGACTATTTTGGCAAGGCGCGTTCAGCCGAGGACGTGCATGCGATGTCGCTGGGGAATTTGCATGGGGAGTATGCGACGGTTTTAAGCACTGAGCAGATTCTGCAGGTTGACTGAAAACCCTGTGGGAGCGAGCTTGCTCGCGATAGCGGTCTGGCTGAAAAATTGATAGTGAATGTGATGTAGTCATCGCGAGCAAGCTCGCTCCCACAGGGGTTTATGTTGGACACAAATCCAATGTGGGGGTGGGCTTGCTCGCGAAGGCGATTCAACCGGCGAAGAAATTCTTCGCCCGAAGCATCAAGCGCCGTGGCACTTCTTGAATTTCTTGCCATTGCCGCACGGGCAAGGGTCGTTGCGGCCGACGTCTTTCAGGGCGTTGCGCACCGGTTCCTGGTGAGCGTGGCCGCAGTTCGGACCGTGAACATGGTCATGGTCGTGATCATGGTGATCATGGTGGTCGTGATGGTCATGATCGTGGTTACAGTCAGGGCCATGGACGTGGGGTTGCTGGGTCATCGGGTGTGCTCCGGAATTAAATCGGCGGGGATTATCACGCCATTGCGCGCAAGGTGCACGTCATGCGCGATGAATAAACCGGTTTGCAGTACACCTTCCAGACGATAGGGAATGGGTTGGTCGGGTTTTTTCAGCATTTTCACCAGATCGCGCACCTTGGGCCACAGGTTGGTCCGGATCGGAACCTTGAAGTAAGCGCTGTGTTTGGGGCCGACCGTAAACCAGTGATCGTACTCACCTTCGGTCAGCAAGATGTCACCCAAGTGAATTCGGTACTCGAGGCTGCGCACGGTCAAGTCACTGTCGTTGGGGTTGTCGATGCGAAAGTGCAGCAAAAATTTCTGCTCCAGCAGTTTTGCCCGCACGACTTCGACCTTGACCAGATGCACTTCGGGGTCCGGCTCGTCATCCTCGAACCACGACGCACAGCCAGCGAGCCCCAGAAACAGGAGCAGGCTGAGCAGATTAAGTGCGTGTCGCCGGGTGATCATGGTCGTGTATCTCCCTTGAACCTGTAGCAGCTGCCGAAGGCTGCGTCCGACTGCGAAGCAGTCGTATTCCTGTCACCTCTATCCCACTGAAACAACGCGCTGCCTGATTTCACGACCGCTCCGCAGCCGAACGCAGCCTCCGGCAGCTGCTACAGGTCGCTCACCTCAACTGTTGAAATACCCCGCGCAACATTTCTTGAATTTCTGCCCGCTGGCGCATGGACAGGCGTCATTGCGTCCGGCCTTGAGTTGCACGGTCGGATCGATGAAGTACCAGTGGCCGGCGTTCTGCACGAAGGACGAGCGCTCGCGGTGGCTGTGTTCGCCGCTGCCATCGTGCCAGCGCGCGGTGAAGGTCACGAAGGCGTGTTCCGGCTGGCCGCCGAAGACTTCGGAGCTTTCCACCTCCAGGCCCAGCCAGGTGCTTTGAGCGCTCCAGTCGCTGATGGACTGACGATTCAGGCCGGCCTGTTGCGCGGGCAGGGTAGTCGCCACCAGATAGTCGATCAGCCCCAGCACGTAGGCGCTGTAGCGCGAGCGCATCAAGGCTTCGGCACACGGCGCCGGATGCCCGGCGTGGTAATGACCGCAGCAGGCATCGAGCAAGGTGCCGCTGCCGCAAGGGCAAATGGATGTACTCATTGCTTCCGGAGCCTTGATAACAGTTACATGTGTTTTATCTTCCATAAATCAGTCACTTACCTAATTTAACTTTTTTCACGTATTTATTACGTGTGGAGCGAGCGAGTGACTGCCAATCTGCCTCTTAGCAATTCCATGGCAACCCCTCATTTGAGCGTTCGTCAGAGGTGGAGGTTAGTCTATGACGGTCAGAGGGCACGCGATTTCAGAATCGATTACGTAACCGAAGAAAATCCAGTTTAAGTGGTCGAGCTTTCGTCCATGAACGCGACTTGGGTGCACTTGGGTTTGAAGGTGTTGATGCAGCTGCAACGGGTCCTTCTGGCCGTTTTTTGCCCCCCGTGACAGGCAGATAACGGCCGATTCTGTTGAAAAAGTAGCTCCCCTGTCTGGCCTGCGGCAAAATTGCTTCATTGGCCGGCGGGGGATCACACAGCATGATGGGACAGTTATCGAGTGGGCAGGAGCGACTGTTTTACTCGTTCAACCTTGAAGATCACATCCCAGCCAATCACCTTCTGCGCAGCATTGATCGGTGTCTCGATCTGAGTGATTTGCGCCATCACCTCGCCGACTTCTATAGCCCGATTGGGCGCCCGTCGATTGATCCTGAATTGATGATCCGCATGTTGATCGTGGGCTATTGCTACGGCATACGCTCAGAGCGGCGGTTGTGCGAAGAGGCCCATTTGAACTTGGCGTATCGCTGGTTCTGCCGATTGAGCCTTGAAGATGAAGTCCCCAATCACTCGACCTTTTCCAAAAACCGACACGGCCGTTTTCGGGACAGCGATCTGTTTCGCTGGCTGTTCAATGAAGTGCTGCGTCGTTGCATGGACGCCGGTCTGGTCAAGGGCGAAGGCTTTGCCGTGGACGCCAGCATCATCAAAGCGGATGCGAGTCGGCAGCGCGGTGTACCGGGTGATGAACCGGTCAACTGGAGCGATCCGGCCCTGAGCACCCGCGCCGTGCGTGAGTATCTTGAGGCACTCGATGAAGAGGCTCTGGCCGAAACGCTACCGAAGCGTCTATCGCTGACTGATCCTCAAGCCCGCTGGACCGCAGCTCCAGGTGGCCCAGCGTTCTACGCTTACTCCACGAATTATCTGATCGATACCGAGCACGGCGTGATCATGGATGTGGAACCCACACCGGCTCATCGAACCGCAGAAGTCGAGAGCACCAAGACGATGATCGATCGCGTTGAGGCGCAGTTCGACATCAAGCCGGAACGCCTCATTGGCGACACCGCTTACGGTACCGCGCCGATGCTGGCCTGGATGGTGGAGGAAAAGGACATCGAGCCACATGTGCCGGTGTGGGACAAAACCGAACGCAAGAACGACAGTTTTTCGAGCAACGATTTCCGCTGGAATGAAGAGACTGAGGAATACTGCTGCCCGGCTGGCAATGCATTACGTAGCGAATGGCGAGCCTTCAAGAACGAGCGTTCGCACGTCACCAAAGCCAACACCATCATCTTCCGATCCAGACAGACTGACTGCGCGACGTGTCCGATGAAAGCCAAGTGCTGCCCGAACACGTCGTTTCGCAAGATCGCTCGCAGCGTTCATGAAGCCGCTCGTGACGTGGCTCGACGCATCGCGGCGACGCCGGAGTACGTGCGCTCTCGCCACGAACGTAAGAAGGTCGAAATGTTGTTCGCCCACCTCAAGCGCATCCTGAAATTGGATCGCTTGCGACTACGTGGCATGAGAGGCGCGACCGATGAGTTCACACTGGCGGCTGCGGTACAGAACCTGCGTCGACTGGCCAAACTTACATCCCAAGGGCCGCCTGCCCCGGGATAGGTGCGCCTGCACTAAGCCAAAAACCTCAAATTAACCCAATAACAAAGCAACAATGGTCAACGAAGGGCCGAGAAACCACTCAATGTGGTGAGTAGGTTCTCTGGTGGTGGCTGTGCCTGAGTTCAGGTGATCTGAAAATCCGACTTTTTCAACAGAATCGGCCAAAAGCAGCCGGTGGACAAACTAGTGGCAAATCGGTAGCGTCGACCTGCTGCGCTGAATCTTTACTGCCCACAGATAATCTTTTGAGAAGCAAGAATGAGCAAGCCAGGTGATGACCTTGAAAAGATTGTAGAGATAATTGAGCGCTCTATCTCACCTACAGCACGAATAGAACAAAACGTATTTCTTCCGGTGTTGACTTCAACACAAGGCCACACTGCTCAGTGTGACATTGTGATAAGAAATGGATCGCCTCCCAGAGAGACACTTACAATTGTAGAAGTACAAGATCGCAACTCTAAAGTCGACATTAATACCTTTCGTGGCTGGCTAGGAAAAATTGAAGATGTTGGAGCCCAACATCTTATATGTGTTTCTAGAAAGGACTTTGCTTCCAGCATCAAGGAGAAAGCTGGACAATCCGGCTCAAAAATATTTCTTGTCACATTGAAGGATCTGTCGCCGGAAAAAATCCCCCTGGATTTTATAAAATTCGTCTTCCAGTATCAATATATAAACATCAAGCACATTCAAAGTATGAGGCCATATGTTGGGCCAGGCCAAATTGCAAAGCTAGGGCTAAAATCACTACAATATGAGCTTGGAGACAAAATATGGTCTCTAGATAAAATAAACATGATTTCATTATTAGAGATATGCAGGGCTTCAATTAAAAACAATCAGGACTTACTTAGCCAGCCGACCATCAAACATGGCGTGGGAAATGTATCGTTTAGTATTGTCGGCGAAGATACCATTTACTGTTATCACAATGATGATTTTGTACGTATCGGTCTGGATTGCGATTTTGAATGGGAATCCGAGCATACCGAAATCCCAATGTCTGTCGCCTCCTATGAGCAAGATCAACATGGCGCATTGGCGTGGCTTTTTGAGGTGGCGCATAACAGTGAAAGCGGCCCGATCTCAATCAAGCTCCCTGTCATTAAGCTAGATAACGGTAACTATGAAATCCTCGACAGCATCATAAATTCTCAATTTGAATACACCTTCGAAATAATACCGAAATCAAGCAATTAGCAAGCATGCATAACAAGCGGTTCAAGTCGTTCTATACACTCACTCGGAACGGGCTAAAGCCCGCCCCTTAACCTAACTGTTATGTGTCTTAAACATGAAAAATCTTGAAAATCTCCTTGAGCGAATTGATCGAATTACAGCACCTGTACGGCAGATAACCAAGCACCTAAACATGGCCATACCTCCGTATATTCAAAGGCACAACGAGGTCATGCAATCCGCCGTTAAACACATCTCCACGGCTTATCAACCATTATTTGAGCAAGTTAATACCACTTTCGCAAAAGTGGTAGAAGCCGCGCAGCGCTGGCAAGAGGCAAGGAAAGAAGATGTAACAGTGATGGCAGATAACGGCTGGTATCCAAACTGGTTTACTTTCTTTTACACACCCGAAACAGAACCAAGCTCAATCGATGAGCTAATGAGCATGCACTTAAATGAAAACTGGGAAGACATAACACAAAAAATACTGGAGCTCTGCCAAAATCGCACGCACATATTAGAAGCCGCTTTTGATCTGCATAAGTCGGGAAACTACATAGCTTCTATACCGCTATTTCTTGCTCAGGCCGACGGAATTTGCTGCGAGTCACTGAAAAGTTTTCTATTTACCAAGAATGAAACAGAGGAGAGAATAAAAGAACTAATCGACAACGGGCAGATCGAAACAAACATGCTCACAAATATTTTTCTTGAGCCATTCAAGCTAAAAAATCACCACAACGCAGGAATATCGAAGGCCACCGCCCAGGCTAAAAATAAAGCCCCAAATAGAAATGGCATACTTCATGGTCACCGAAAACACTTGGACTACGGCACAGAAATAAATTCGCTGAAATGCTTTTCTTTATTAAGTTTTATTACATATTCAACCAAAGAGATCATAAGGAGCACATAATAAACGGTTCAAGTCGTTCACTTCGCTCATTTGGGGCGCGCTAGAGCCGGTCAGCACAAACGTTATGAATGCCTGCAAAGGGTCGGTTTCAGCCGGTCGTGGAAGGGAGAAATCGGCCAATTGCTGTCATTCTTGACGGTCTGTTATCGGCCAAAAGAAGCCAATGGACACGATGCTAACAATTTCGTAATCTCAGCGTGACCATGTGGCGTTTTCCTGTCCACTAGCTTAATCGTTAGGACTGCAAGATGATCTGGGAGAGTTGGTACTGGAAGCAACCGCTGCTCGAGGTGGCAGAGCGACTCGAGTGTTTCAAGGCGTCCAATGATCTATCCGAAGAACAAATCACCCAAGTAGAGCGAGACATCTTCATCGGTTTCTATTCGGTAAGGAAGCTTTTCGAGGCCCCCGCCAAGATTACAGATAAAACACGCAGCCTTTCTCTTTTCCTTCAAAGACATTCAAACCTAAAGCCCGTAACGTGGCGAAATAACCACAAGCTCGACGAGCTTTATGACCTATCCAAGAGCTGCAAGGAGACTAGGGATGTTCTGTTCGTTTGTGGGCGAATCATCCACAGTTTCGTTTTTGCGCCCTGCGAGTCAGAAGCCGGCGGACTTTACGGGGCGTTCTTTAGCTCTGATCGGGACAAGGACAGCCACTTGTACTTCATCAGTATCGATCAAGTGATTTCATTATTTACCCAAGTCGGCAGTGATGATCCCTGCCACATTGAAATTTCTCGTGATCCAAGTACGGGCAGAGAGATACTGGTCGTCAAGTGAGAGCTGACGCACTTTTTCAGAGCTGACATAGAATCGCGATTTTCAACTTTTCTTGGTGCTTTAACATACTCTGTGCCGAAAGCGGTCAACCCGGAAAATTACATTAGTAACCGCTAGGACTACCAAAGTCCCTATTTGATCGAGTCGTAATGCTCTATGCATTGCACAATCCTATTCAGGAGAACTCTAAAGCCAGAAAAATCCACGCTACTTTTATTCGCTAAAATCACCTTTTTAGCAAAAATCTCTTTGCCGTATTCTTTTTTGATATCAACTTTATTTGTATGATTGAATGTTTTTCCAGAAATTACTTCGTCTCGTACCTTCTGGCTGAATAACTCCTCGATTGCTGTGTGCTTGTCTGGAACTCCGCGGGGGGTCAGTACAATGTACAAGTTTTCGAGGGCGTGAATAAACTCAGCGCCACGGCACTCATTTTTACCTGGTGTGCTTGGGTAGCATGTCGCTCGAATCTTATCGCCACTCAGAAGAGCATTGATAGAATCAAATCCACTATCATTATCCAGTATAATGATCACCGGGTTGCTGGGCTTCGGTGCCTTATAGAAATTATAGTGCGTTGCAAATGTTTCAATAAAATCTTTAAGGTAAGAGGTGCCTCCATACAGCTGTAGTAGAAACCGCGTCCGCTCACTATATTTAAAAAGTGAAATCAGGAGTTGATATGGAGATGTTGCTGATTTCGGTTTGGCTAGCTTTGGATAATCAGCCACAAGACTGCTTATAGCTGATTTTAAATATATGTTATCAGTTTTTCCCTCGCAAAGTATTGTAGGCTTATCGTTTGCGTAAAACGAGCGATAGTACAGGAATTGGCTAAACGTTCGTTCCCTGCCACTAAGAAGCTGCCGAGTATTCAGCCCATGTTTAGATAAGGCGTACTCTGGGTTCAAGTGCGGCTTTTGACGCAAGCGATTATAGAAATCTACTTGATCTATAAAATTCAGGCGGCCTTCCAACTCTAATATGTTGCCTTCGAGAACTTCATCGCCTTTTTTTGTATTGAACTGACCGCTTTTGAAAAGTAGATGACACTGGGATTTTACCGTGCGCCAATATTCGCTTTTTACATTGGGTTTTTTGTTAACGACCAAGCCAGTGACATCTTGACGAGAGCTTTGATACTGAATTCTAGTCTTCTTCGCGTTCAACTCAAAACCTGCTCGTTGAATCTCCTTTTTAAACTGGTATCCGGTAGTGTATACCCCGTCTTCTTCACTCATGAGCTGTGTAGGGAAGGTTTTTTCTCGAGTAGAGAAGGTGATATCGTCAGCGTAACGCGAGTACGTACAGGAGTTCGCCTGTGCTAATGCCGCTAACCGGATATCCAAAATGTGAGTTATTAGATTTGTAATGACCGGTGAGCACGGGCTTCCTTGCGGTAGCTTATTGTCATAACAGGCGATTTGCGCGATGACCGTTGCGATACTCGGGTCAAGACGAAAATGGTTGTTTGTTATAAAAAAACCTCTAACGCGACCAAAGTTGAAACTATCGAAAAAATCTTTTATATCCACATTAAGGACATTTTTTCTATTTAAGTGCATCATGGCGTTTGTGATGATTGAGCGCTTACGTACAAAACCATGCGAAAGCGTAGACATAAAAGTGTATTCGATAAATTTCGATTTTTTAACATCAGAAGATTTATCTTTTTTTGTTGTTATGAATTTCGTTTTGTTTGCGTGCGCAGGTTTGTCTTTGTTGATTTCTTCAATGCAGTCTTGCAGAAGAATGGATAGAGAAGACTGTAAGGATTTAAGTCGCTCAGACGGCGAATGAATTGTGCGAGTGCCACCGCTTTTTTTGGGGATTTCAAAACTAGAATACTGTGTCGATGGCTTTAATACATATAGTAAGTATGTAAGCGATGAGGCTTTAATGCCTAAAAGTAGGGCAAGTTCAGGCTTCGTTCGTACTGCTCGCAGAGCGTCGATTTTTTTCATTTTAGGCACTGAGCTGAAAGGAGATGATGGCTTATGGGCACTCCTACGCAAACGGAGGGACCGTCAAGTGTCGACAAGTCTCATAAGGCAATCCTTTCGGACGTTTTTCCCACTGATCGCGATCCGCGATCCATAAATCTGCCCACAAGCCGAGGCGCAAGCTATCAAAATGATATCGCAGCTGCAACGTGTTACTCAAAAATCCTCATCCGCACATACCCCAAAAGCGACCGCTCTTGGCCGTTTTTTGCCTGTCGCGAAGGACGACAACCCAAAGCGGACCTCGCTTGTAGCTGAAGTTGACCGACCATGAAACCGTATTGCAGCATGGAGTTGACGTGTGGCAGCGCTGTGCGGCCACTCCGTTGGCCGGAAGCTTTATGAGTGATGCAAGCGCTACCTTCGCACCTAACCGGATGAAGCTCATGATCATGGTGTTACCGAAGATCGAACTCAATGAGCTGTCGGTGAAAGCGGAAGCAGACGGTTTAACGCTGAATGATCTTGTCCCTATTTGCGAAAGGTTCGGCGTTGCACCGCAGAGCCGTGGTTGAAGTAGGCATGACTAACGACATGTCTCAGCCCGCTTTCTCGCTTTACCAGGCATTCGATCAGGGTGAATGGTTCCGCAGTAACGACCCACCGGAGAATGACCCCCAGTGAGAAATACACGAAGCCGGTGGTCGAGGAAATAATGCGTACCCTTAGATACTAGCGATGTGCTGCTAACGACTGGCCGTCGAAATTGTCAACAATGCTGCGAAAGCATTTATTTATATATCCATGATCGAAGTAAGTTGTGTCGTGATGCACGAGTTGAAATGTAGAGAGGGACGGGAATGAGGTATAGACGATTCTTATTGATCGACGTAGCGGGGTGAGCGCGAAACAAGATAAAAGTTGCGTTTAATATTGTTTCTCATGTGCGAAGTTATTTCAGAATCGTCTGATGGTGGCTGGCTGAAGTGTCAACTTAAACTATTTAGTGGGGGGGAGGTTTCGCTTTAATAGTAAGCGCTATTTTATTTTAAATGCAAACCCCCCTGTGGGCACTCTGCCGGCCACAGTGAGTAAACATGAATACAGACGACACTTTTTTGAAAATCAACCGCAGGCGCCTGCTCGGACTTGCAACCGGAGCCGGTTTGGTTGGCCTTCTGCCCAGGCAGGCGCTTTCGGGCTCGCCGGACTCGGCCATTGCAGGCCAGACTGCATCGAGGGAACAGGTGCGCTACCCGGAAAAGACCGGGATGATTCTGATCACCGATCGACCGCCGCAACTGGAAACCCCGCTGCATTTCTTTCGTCAAGATCTGACGCCAAATTCGGCACATTTTGTGCGCTGGCACTTGTCTGGTTACCCGACTGAAGTAGATACGCGAACCTTCCGTTTGCGTCTCGACGGCCTCGTCGACAAACCGCAATCGTTCACTCTCGAAGAACTGGTCAAGGGTTTCGATCCGGTCACGTTGGTGGCGATGAATCAATGCTCCGGTAACGCACGTAGTTTGTTCAGTCCGCAACCGCCTGGCAGCCAATGGCAATTCGGCGCGATGGGTAATGCGCAATGGACAGGCGTACGGCTCAAAGATGTGCTGGCGCTTGCTGGGGTCAGATCCGGGGCAGTGGAAGTGGCGTTTTCCGGGCTGGACGAGTCGCCCATGCCAGGGCTGCCCAAAGTAGTCAAATCGTTGAAGTTCGATCATGCCGTCGATGGTGACGTGATGATCGCTTACGCCATGAATGGTGAGCCGTTACCTATGCTCAACGGCTTCCCGCTACGCCTAGTGGTGCCGGGCTGGTACGCGACGTACTGGATCAAATCGCTGGCACACATCGAGGTGCTCGAAAAGCCTTTGAGCAATATCTGGATGGACGTGGCCTACCGCATTCCTGATAACCCGGAAATCAACGAAGAACCGGGAAATCTGGCGAAGAAAACCGTTCCGATCAATCGCTTTGCTACCCATTCGATTTTCGTGCGTCCCGAGCCAGAAGAGCAGTTGTTGCTCAATCATCCGATGATGCTCGAAGGATTGGCCAATGACGGCGGCGACGGCATAGCCCGCGTCGAGGTGTCGTTGGACAACGGCCGCACTTGGGTCGACGCACTACTGGATCCTGAGATCGGGCGCTTTTCCTGGCGACGCTGGCGTTACCTTTGGACGCCACGCGAGAAGGGGCGTTACACCTTTCTAGTTCGCGCGACCAATCGCGCAGGCGAGGGGCAACCGGTCTCGCAGTGGAATCGTGGCGGCTTTGCGCGTCGCATGATCGAGAGCACCAGCGGAATGGTGGTCTGACATGGCCCGCCATTATCTGCCGTGCCTATTGGCATGCGCACTCAGTCCGACGCTCCACGCGCAAGAGTCGCCGGATGTGAATTTCGGCCAGGCGGTACACAGCATCACCGTGCCGCACAACGAGCCGTACCTGCTGGACGGGCCGGGACGTGCAGAATTTCTTCAGCAATGCGTGATTTGTCATTCGCCACGCTACGTCGTCATTCAGCCTACCTACCCCCGCAAAACCTGGGCGGCCGAAGTGGCGAAGATGCGCGACGAATACGGCGCGCCGATTCCCGATGCGGCGGTTGAGCCGATCCTCGATTACCTGATGTTCCTGCAAGGTAAGCCCGCGCCATGAGTGATGTTGAAACAAACGCCAGACATTCGAGCATCTCACGCGCGGCGCTGGTCATGCTGGTCGGCGTGTTGAGTCTGGGTACCGTTATTGCCTGGAGCGTGGTGCGCATGCCCGCGAGTTCGACCATTAGCCCGCGTGGCGACAACTTGCCCGGCGTGCCCCAAGGGACGACGTTTGACCCGGGCCGAGCGTCTGCCCTGATCCAAACCGGCAAAGTGGTGGTTCGCCAGCGTTGTGCCGGTTGCCATGACGCGCAGCAACGTCTGGAAGGGCCGTCCTGGCAAGCGATTGTGGCGCGCTACCAGCAACATGTTGGCGCAGATCCCATGGGTGCCGATGCCTTGGCGCTGATGAATACCGCCATTGGGCACCCGCGTCCGGGATGGGACGGATATACCCCGGGACCTTTAGCCATTGCTTTGACACCCGATGCACAACTGGGCGTGGCCGCCTGGATATTGAGTCATGCACGAGAAGAAATTAAATGAGAAGCCTTGATTCGGCATCGGCCGGAATTGCTCAACGACAGCTGGAATATCTACCGCGCACCGACTACGACCTGATCAAGGCGCACAGTTACGCGGCGGTCATCACGCTATTTCTGTCCGCCATAGCCGGCCTGCTGGTCGCGCTCAAACTGACCCTGCCGGAGTTGCTGGGTAACCACGCGGCATTATCTTGGGGCAGACTGCGATTCGATCACACCCAAGGCATCTTCTTCGGCTGGTTGGGTAACGCGTTTTTCGCGTTCTGCTACCACATGGTGCCTCGTCTGGCTGATCGTCCGGTTTACAGCCGCAAGCTCGGCTGGGGGATTTTCCTGCTCTGGAACTTCGGTGTGCTCTTGCCGGGATGGGCATTGATTTCGCTAGGCCTGGATAACCAGTGGCTCGCGGTGCAGTCGCTGGAATGGGCAGAGTTCCCGATGCTCATCGATCTGCTCGCGGTGCTCGGCTTGCTGCTGATCTGCGTGCAGTTCACCGGACCTTTTGTGCTCAAGCGTCAGTCCGGGGGGGTGTATATTTCCGTTTGGTACCTGGTGGGCGGCGCAGTCTTCAGTTTGCTGGCCTATCCAGTCGGCAACTTCGTCCCGGCTTTTATACCGGGGGCGCAGGGAGCTGCCTTCAGCGGACTGTGGATTCACGATGCGGTCGGGCTGTTTGTCACGCCATTCGTGTTGGCGATTGCCTATTACATTATCCCGGCGACCACCCAGCGGCCGATCTACAGCCATTTTCTGTCGATGATCGGATTCTGGTTTCTGTTTTTCTTCTATCCCTTGAATGGCACCCACCATTACGTCTATTCGGCAGTGCCGATGGATGCGCAGAAGGCGGCGATCATTGCCTCGGTGTACCTGGGGATGGACGTAATCCTTGTGGTATTCAATCTGTTGATGTCGCTGCGTGGGCAGGCGACGAAAGTCGCCAGTGACGTGCCGTTGCGGTTCGTTTGGACCGGCATCATTTTCTACCTGCTGGTCAGCCTGCAAGGCGCATTCCAGGCTTTGATGCCAATCAATCGATTGACGCATTTCTCGGATTGGGTCATCGGCCACTCGCATCTTGCGATGCTCGGTTTCGCCACCTTCATCGCTGCCGGCGGCATTGCCCATGCGTGGCAGCGGATACCGCACGCGCGCTACAACGACGCCGCCATGAACTGGGCCTTCTGGCTGATTACCGTTGGCCTGTTGCTGATGTTCTTCACGTTGACGGCCGGAGGGCTGGTACAGGCGCACCTTTGGGCGAGCCCCGCGCCGTGGATGGATTCGGTTCGCGCATCACTTGCCTACTGGTGGCTGCGAGACATATCGGCAGTACCGCTGCTGGCAGGTTTTGTATTGTTTTTCTTCGGGCTGACCACGGGGCCGCGATCGGCTTCGTGCAACGTCGCAGCCCCTCGCTTCCACAGTGCAATGGCAGGAGCCTGATCCATGAAAACGGCTAATAGACACCGTGTTTTCAACAGCGTTTACCTGATCATTTTTGTTGCCGGCATTGGTTTTTTTGCGTTGTCGTTCTACTTGCTGGGGATCTTGCCCGGTCAGGAACTGCAAAAGGAAATTAACGCGCGCGCACCCGCTGACATGGCCGATTACACGGCACAGGAAGAGCGGGGTAGAACTATATATGGCCGTGAGGGTTGCGGTTATTGCCATACTCAACAGGTCCGTTTTGTTGCTGAAGACGTTGCCCGTTGGGGCGCGCCAACGCAGGCCTGGGAAACCCGTTTTGATTATCCGCAGCTGTGGGGTACGCGGCGCATCGGCCCGGATCTGGCGCGCGAGTCGGGTGTGCGCAGTAACGATTGGCAGCTTACCCACTTGTTCAACCCGCGCTTCGTCGTAGGCGACTCGGTGATGCCGGGGTATCCATGGTTGTTTGACGGCGATGCTGCAAAACCCACAGCCGATGCGGTGAGTCTGGTGGCTTATCTACAAGCGTTGGGGCGGCCACGGATTGTCTCCGGTTACGACGATGAAACAGCGCCAGCGCCTTCGCCAATGGCCGCGGGACATGCCGACAGCATGGACACATCCACGCTCGCGGCGCGGCGCCAGGCGATCTCGGCACAAGCACGGCTAGACGCAGCGGTGCCGCAATTCTCTCTGCCAGACAATCCGGAAGATTACTCAGTCGCTCTGGCCGCCGGGAAAACTGCCTTTGAGCAAAATTGTACGGCGTGTCACGGTGCGACGGGGGCCGGTGACGGACCAGGAGCCGCATCGCTTCTTCCGCGACCGGCAGATTTGCGCGCCGCCAGCTTCACCTCGGGGCGCATAGCAGATGCACTGTGGAATGGTCGCTATGGCAGTTCCATGCCGGCGTGGCGCGATCTCGACAACTCAACGCTCGCCGCGTTGACGGTGTACGTTCAGAGCCTGCACACCTTGCAAGCTTTGCCAGAGACCGCTACCGGCGAAAGCACTGTGCAGACCACCGCACTCTTCGAGAAAAACTGCAGCAGCTGTCACGGCGCAACTGGGCAGGGCGATGGCCCGGCAGCTCGCAGCCTGGCTCCGCGCCCGGCTAACTTTCAGCTCAAGCAAGGCAACCCTGACTATCTGGAAATGGTCCTGCGCAACGGCATCCCCGGCACCGCCATGCCACCGTGGGAGGAAGTCTTGACCGATCAACAACGCCACAGTCTGGTGCGTTACTTGCGTTCTCTTTATCAACCTTCTGCTCAGGAATAACCCATGTTCGCTTTTATGGTCATCACCATGACGTTGATCGTCTTTGCCTGCACAATCGCCTGGCTGTCCAGCAAGGCAATGAGGAATTGGTCGGAGGGGTCCAAATACCAGATGCTCAAGCGAGAGCAGACGTACGAACGGGCGCAACGGCGTGACGTCGCCTTACTCGGTTGCGAAAGCGCTGCGAAGAAAGCGACTGTTTGAATAGATTGATTGCGATCTGATAGTCCGATGTCGGCGTTCACGCTTATCCAGGTGAACGCTTTTTTTTTCGATAGAATTCGGCTGACAGATCAGCCTTAGTTAAACACGTTACTTTCCAGGCAATACGTTAGCAGATCCTGATCACTGGAAACCTCCAGCTTGCGCATGGCCGCAATCTTTTGCGTGCTGATGGTTTTTGCACTACGGGAAAGGTTGCGGGCAATCGTGGTTACGCTCTGCCCGGCGACAAACATGCGCAAGATTTCGAACTCCTTGGGCGACAGCCGAGAGATCCTTTCATCCAGCGCTACATTGGGCTCCTTTACGCACGTCGGCGCCGGCTTGGCGCTGTTGAACGAGCGACCTTGCGCCACGGCCATCAATGCCAATTGAATCTCCTCATGCAGCTGGCTTTTCTGAATGACCCCGACGACGCCCAATTCATGTAGTCGCGTCAGGATCAACGGGCTGGAGATCATGGTCAGTACCAGGACTTTCACATCGGCAAAATGCCTGAGCAGGTATTCCACCAGCTTCAGGCCATCTCCGTAAGGTGAATCAGCGGGCATGTTGAAGTCGGTGATCACAAGATCGACGGATTCACGCTTGAGCAGCTCGATCAGTTCGTTCGAGCACACAGCCTCACCCACGACGCGATAGCGGTCATCGCGCTCTATCAGCTCACGTACACCCAATAACACGATGGGGTGATCATCGGCGATCACGACGTTGAGTTTTGCCATGTTCGGCTTTCCCTGACTTATTGTTGAATGCATACTGATTACGCCAGCGCGTCGAGCATTGCTTCCAGTCGCCCCAGCATAGCGCCGATCTCGGTGGCCAAAGCCGGAGTAAGAGGCCGACCATCCAGGCGACTCTCGAGGCTGACACAAGCGTCCGCCAAACTGTCGGCCCGCACGGCGCCCAAAGCTCCGGCCATGCTGTGCAGATGACGACCAAGTGCAGCCGCGTCGTTGTCTTGAAGTGAGGCGGTGACCTTGTCAATGTCCTGTTGCATGGTGCTGAAGAACAACGCACGCATTTTCGGCGAAAACTGCGGCTGATCAGGGCGAGGAACATCAGGTGCACGCTGGTCGGGATCAACGGCAAGCAATGGATCGGCGACTTTGCAATGTTTGAGCAATTGCGTGCGCAGCATGTGCAGGTTCAACGGCTTGACGAGCCAAGCGTTCATGCCCACCGCCGCACAATGTTCGCCTTCATCGCGCAAGGCATTGGCTGTGACGCCGATGATCGGCAAATCAGCATCGTTCCTGCGCAGTGCCCTGGCCAGTTCATAGCCATTCATGACGGGCATGTTGACGTCGGTCAGCACCATGTCGAACAAGCCTGGCAGCCATTGGTGCAGCGCTTGTTCGCCGTCGGCCGTGGCGACCACTGTGCAGCCCAGCGCCTCCAGTTGCTCTTTGATGATCGCCCGATTGATCGGGTTGTCTTCGGCAATCAGAATGTTCAGATCCAGGCGTCGGACCTGCTCCGTGAGCGCCGTTCGGCTTCGTTTACCCGCACCTTGTTGCGCGAAACTGACCGCCCAAGCCATCGCCCGGATGTCATGCGCATCGACCGACCAACCTTCGGCGGTGTATTCCGCCGGGTTTGCCCCCGCGGTCGTGGCGATGACGCGCGGGCCGGCCCAGGCAGGTTGCGAGGACGGCAGCACATCGAGCAGCAGCGCTGAAGAGCCGGGCAAGTGTTTCGCGTCCGGCCCGAGGATGCGGGTTTCTTGGCCCAGTCGGTTGAACCAGTTGCAGACATGCTGTGCCAGTTCGGGCGCCGGTGCCTGTACGTAAATCGGCGGCGCATCAGGGGCGAACTCAGGGCAGTCGCTCAGTTGGCCTTCTGCGCAAGCGACATGCAAATGCAGAGAGAAACTACTGCCCAGTCCGGGTTCGCTGACCACTTTCAATTTTCCGGCCATCAGTTCACACAGCCACCAGCAGATCGCCAGGCCGAGGCCGGCGCCGGCTTCGCTGGACGTATCGCGCACTTGATAGAACGGGTCGAACAGCTGCGTTTGCTGCGCTTGGGAAATGCCGATTCCGGAGTCGCTGACCTGCCATTGCAGGTTGGCGCCACCGGTGTTTTGATCCAGCAGCCGTAGTCGCAATACCACGCGGCCGTTGTCGGTGAACTTGATCGCATTGCTCAGCAGATTATTGAGAATCTGCCGGATGCGCAGCGGATCGCCTTGCACCCGGTCCGGGACCGACGAATCAATGCAGGCATAAAGCTGCAGGCCTTTGGCCTCGGCGCACGCACTGTAGGCGCGCAAAGTATCTTCGGTAAGCTCCAGCGGGCAGAAGTCCTGAGCTTCAATGGTCATCTGCCCGGATTCGATTTTCGATACATCGAGTACGTCGCTGATCAGCTGAAACAGGGTGGCCGACGAACGATGAATGGTGCGCAAGTATTCCTGTTGACGCGGCTTGAGATCGGTCAGGCCCAACAGTTCGAGCGTGCCTAGAACGCCGTACAACGGCGTGCGGATTTCATGACTCATGGTCGCCAGAAAGCGCGTTTTCGCCTCGTTCGCCGAATCGGCCGCACGCAATGCCTGCTCCAGTGCCGCGGCATCATTTATATGCCGGGTCACGTCATGGAATGCGCAGATCCAGACATCCTCGCCATGGTAGCGAGCGCCTACCACCCCCGCGTGCAGATGGCGCCCATCGATTTCGAGGTCGGTCTGCCCGGGGCTGGTCAGCGGGCGCTTCTGGTTGAGGACCGCGATCAGTCGGTCGCTTTGATGCCACTCTTGAATATGCTGGTTTTCCAGCAATACTTGATGATCACTGCAATGCACCACACACAGCCCGGTGGGCGCAGCGTCGATGACTGCGCGGCTGAATGCCTCGCTTTCGGCAATGCTCTGATGCGCTTGATGCGCGGGGAGCACCACGCGGGTTTTGTACCACCGGTTGAAGGCCCGGCCACCACCAATGGTGGCAATCATTAACGTCAAAACGCCGAGCAGTGGCCACCACGCGTAATCGATAAAGCTCTTGAAGCCGACTACGTAAACCGCTGTCCAGCGTTGCGGGCCTTCATTGGAAATCTTGAACACCAGACCGTCGAGGCGAACATTCAGCCCTTCGCTCAACGTCCGGTCGGGCGGCTCGGTGCCGACCAACAGATTGCCGTTGGGCGCGGTGAGACTGAAGCGGTCGTAGATCGACCATTTCATGATGCGCTCGATATCGTTGATCTGGCTCAGGTTCAACAGCGATGCCACGACTACCCACGGACTGGCACCGCCAATGTCCAGTTGGCTTGCCGGCAGGTCGACATTGATGTAAGCCAGTACCCTCGGAGCGACGTCTTTATCCACTTCAGCACCATAGCGAACCCAGTGAACCCGGCTGTCCAATGGTTGCGGATTCTTCTCCTGCAGACGCTGCAATACGTGCGTCAGTACTTGCTGGAAGCTGACCCCCTGGATCTGCCTGGCGCCGCGTAATTGCCCGGCGGCGGGCACGGCGATATCAAAGTTGTCCGGGACGTTGAGTAGAAACACCTGGGGCGACTGATAGTGCGAGGCCGACCAGAATGCGCTGTAGTAACTGGCTAGGTGCGCGCCCAACGCGAACACCTTGGCGCGCTCAGCCGTTTCAATCGCTGCCGGGTTGATCTTGACGCTGAAGGGCAGGGAAAAAGACAGCTCTTGAGCCCGGTAAATCCCGCTGCCTTGCTCGGGCATAGGTTCTTGCACAGACATGCTCATCCGCTGCGTATTCAGCGTGAGTCCCTTGGCACTTTGCTTGGCGATAGCGCTGAGGAAAGTGTCTTGTTCGCCAATGTTCTCCATCAGTCGTGCGAAGTGATAACGCACCGCATCACGCTGTTCGGCGACCATACGATTCAGGCCCCAGACGCTGAGACCAACCAACACTGATGCCAGACCGCACAGCACCACGACACCTTTATTCATGCGCAGCGAGCTACTGGCCAGTTTGTGCAATCGCACATTGGGATGAGTCATTGGACCAGCCTGTTGGAGACGCTTGTATAAGCCTTGGACACCGCTACCTCTGATGCAAACAGAATCTGTGCGCCAGGGATTCAATCCACTACAGCCGGGCCGTCCTGGGTCAGCAGTTGCTGAAATTCGGATGATGACACCGCATGGGAAATGAGAAAACCCTGAACCTGAGTGCAGTTGATTCTACGCAATAGCGCCAGCTCCTGTGCTGTTTCCACGCCTTCGGCCACCACCGTGAGACCCAACTGACGTCCAAGTGCGACGATGCTGGTCAGGGCCAGAGTCAACTCTTCATTTTCGCCGCAGCCGTGCACCAGCGCCCGGTCAATCTTCAGTTCGGTGAACGGCGTCGACACCAGATTCATGTACGAACTGTAGCCCTGACCGAAATCATCCTGCGAAAGCCCGAATCCCTTCATGCGCAATCGGCACGCACCAGCGTAGAAGTTGCTGATATCGTCGGGCATCGAACACTCCATCAGTTCAAAACAGATCATCGCCGGGACGCCATGGTGCTTGAGGACAAATTGCAGAATCCGGTCCGGCAGGTCTGGACTGTTAAGCAAGTGGGTGGGCAAGTTGATTGACACGGGAATCGCGTAGCCTTGAACGTCCCATAGTTTCTGTGCCTTCATCGCTTGCTCGAGAATACACCAGAGCAGGCTTTCCTCCAGGCCAAACGCCTTGAAGGCGGGCAGAAACATACCCGGCAAAAGCACCCCATGCTCGGGATGGATCCAGCGTGCCAGCGCCTCTGCTGCGACGATACGGCCGTTGGTCAGCGACTTTTTTGGCTGGAACCAGGCTTGCAATTCACCGTTGTCCAGACCCGCGAGTATCGCCAGGTGATCAATTTTCGGGCCGGGCGGAGGCTGGGTGGCTTGATGCGTTTTTCTCAACTGCTCGGTTAGCTTACGCAATGCACCGCTCTTGACCGGTTTAGAAATCAGGCCGATGACGCTGACGCCTAGATTGCGCGCTGCGAGGCTGGCGCTGGTCAGCATGCGTCGGGAGGCGACGCTCATGATCGCCAGCGCGGGCCTCGAACCTGATTCTGCCAAACCCTGAATGAACTGGACGCCGTCCATCCCCGGCATCAGCAAATCAGTCAGCACCAGATCGAAGTCGCGCCTTTTCAGGCAGTCCAGCGCTACGCTGCCTTCTTGAGCGAACTTCAGCTCAAAGTCTCCCAGCTCGCTGAACAGATTCCGTAAATACAGTTGCTGGAACGGGTGATCTTCAACGATCAGGATACTAAGTGGTTTCATTGGAAGTTCTTTCGTAAGGCGCCAGTTGGTTGTGTAAGGCCTGCAACGTGAAAGGTTTGACCAGACAATGGTTCATTCCAGCAGCCAGACACAGGGCTTCTTCGCCGCGCATGGCGTTGGCGGTTGCGCCGATGATCGGCACGTTGCAACCCAGGCGGCGCAACTCTCGCGCAAGTTCGTAGCCATTTTTGCGCGGCATGTTGACGTCGCTCAGAATCATGTCGAAGCGACCTCTGCGCCACATCGTCAGTGCCTCCTCACCATTGCCGGCCAGTTCTGCCGTACACCCTAGTTCCTGTAATTGGTCATGCAGGATCAACCGGTTGATGACGTTGTCTTCAGCCACCAGTATGTGCAAATGCAACTTTTTCAGCTGCCATTGCAGGTTGTCATTTTCCGGTTTGATTGCCGAAAGCCCTTGGGCCCGGCTGACGGCCTGATGAATGGCCTCCAGATAGTTGATGTTGACGACCCAGCCGCCGGAACCTGCTTGGGGTTCGTTGTAGCCCTCGCCGGTGGCCATCACCAGCTGCCCCGTCCATTCAGGGGCCACGCGCGCTTCGTAGCAACCGGGATGCAACTCAAGCAGCACGCTGTCTGGCGTATCGGCGCCGCGCGAAGGGCGATCGAGTTGCGGGCGTGCGCCCCATCGACGCAACCAGCCGCTCATGGCTTCCGCGAGTTCGCGAACGGGTGAAAGCACAAACACCACTTTTGGCAACAGCGGCGTGAAACTGTCATTCAACGCGGGGCTTGAGGGCTGTTCCAAAGAGAGAGTCAGCGAAAAACTGCTACCTAGTCCGGGTTCGCTGACCACGCGGATACTGCCATTCATCAAGTGAGTGAGGCGCTGGCAGATGGGCAGACCGAGGCCAGTACCGGCGATCACGTTGGCGTGGCCGCGAGTTTGGTAGAAGGGTTCAAAAATTCGTGTCTGGTCCTCCTGAGTGATGCCTTTTCCAGTGTCCGAGACTTGCCAGAACAAGTTGGCGCGCTCGCCGTCGCGGCCAATCAGACTCACGCGTAGGACGATATGACCCGCGTCGGTGAATTTGACGGCGTTGCTCAGCAGGTTGTAGAGAATTTGGCGGATGCGCGACACATCGCCGATCATCCGTTCCGGCAATTTCGGATCAATCACCGCGTATAGATCAAGGCCCTTGCCGTGGGCTGCTGCTGCGTATCCCTGGATCACTTCGTGAATCAGTTCGAGTACGCTGAACTCTGTGAGTTCGAGTGCCAGTTGCCCGGCTTCGATCTTCGATACATCGAGTACATCGCAGATCAATTGCAACAGCGTCGCAGATGATCCTTCGATGGTGCGCAGATAGTTGGTTTGTTGCGCATCCAATTCGGTTCGGGCCAGCAATTCCAAGGTGCCCAACACGCCATATAAAGGCGTGCGGATTTCATGACTCATGGTGGCCAGGAACAGGGTTTTTGCTTCGTTCGCTGCATCGGCCAGTTGCCGCGCCTGATCCAGCGCATCTTCAATCTGAGTGCGGGTGCTGATGTCACTGAAGGCGCAGAGCAAGACGTCTTCGCCCTTGTAACGGGTGGGCGCGCAACTCAGGTACAGGTGACGGCCGTCGGCGGCTTCGAAGTAGTCAGTGACTTGCGGGTTCATCTCATCGAATGCCTGGTAGATCCAGCGCGGACTGAGCCGTTCACGCTCACCACTCTGGCCCAGCCATTGCTGTGACAAGGTGTTTTCCAGCACCACCTGGCCGTTGGCGCGCCGCAGTACACACAGCGCAACGGGTGCGGTCTGAATCACGTCGCTACTGAATAGTTCGCTTTCGACCAGTGCCTGGATCCGACTGATGGTGGGCATGATAAACCGATCTTCGAGGCGTCGAATCACAATCCACACAAGGCTGATGCTGAACAGGCAGAACAGTAGGGCGCCGCCAAGTCGTGGCCATAGTGCGATGAGCACATCACGCAAATCGATGGAGTAGACCAACTGCCAGTCGGATGACTTCAATTGTTTGCGCATCACAAGATTATCGGGCAGGAAATGTTTTCCAACAAAGCCAAAGAAATTCTGACGCTGCATTTGCATGAGATTTTTACAGATCTGTGCAGGTTGACTGTTGCTGAACACCAGCATGCCGTCGGGGTTGAACATCATGAACTGCCCAGCGCTTTGATCATCCAACGCATGGGATACTTCGCGGCCGTCCATCTCAAGTCCCAACCACCCGGAATCGAGGTCGTGCGCATCAAGGCGAATGAATATGTATAACTGAGAATGACTGGACGATTGATTGGTCAGCCACAACTCGTCCATCGCACTGGAATTCTCACCTTTCAACGCTTGCAAGCGTTCGAGCATTGCCTGGGGAAAGTCGGCCACGATCGGTGTCGCCGTATAAAGTCTTTTCACCTGAAGATTGTTGCCACTGCTGACGTACAGCAAGTTGACCTGCTTGCTCCTCAGATATTGCCGAATCCGCTCGCTCAGCCAAATGCTCCATTGCTTGCCGCGCGTATTGCCCAGTAGTAAATGGATTTCTTCCGGTGATACTTGCGGCTTTACGCCATCGGGCTTGCGAATCGCCGACAGGCTAAGGCTTTCGAGCAGCGCTTCGCGGGTGGTGAAAAAGGTATGGGCTTCAGCAATTGCACTGCTCATGTGGCTGCGTCTGCGCGACACTTCGGCGTTGAACGTCAGCAGCAGAAAACTGTAGACGCCGCTTAGTATGCCAACGAGCAAAACCACGCCAAAAATACGCAACAAACGTCTTGCGGCATTTGGCGTAGAGAGGAGGGGATTGATCTGGTAAAGGTAGTTCTTCAGTTTCATCTGACTACCCTATCGATAGGGTATTTGAGCGGGTATCAGGCGATTCCTAAAACTGGCGTTCTTTGTGTTTATTCGCTGACGTAGAGGTCGCATCGCTTTAGTTTAGTGTCGTAAGAATTTATAAGCCGCAGAGGACTGTCTGGCTCGGTCAGGCTTTTGGTATTTTCATATGACGATTTTCATTGATTGATCACGCTACTACACAGCTATAACGATAGGAACATAAGACGATTCCTAAATATCAATAATTATTTCTTTGTAGCCCTATGGCAGCTTTCCGGGACAAGGATTGTGTGTTCGTATATAGGACGATTCTTATATACATTTGCTAGTATATTTCTCGGGGCTGCGTAAAAGGCTGTGGTGTAGACTAAGCTTCGCAAGACTAGCTGCGCTATGCGGCGAGTTGAATTATGTCGTAGGAGGCTATGTGAGTAACCGTGTTGAGCAGGCAATGCTCAAACAATCGACCGCTCTGATGTTTGCTGTGGCAATTGCCGCTATCATCACGGGTTTTTTTTCTGGCTCCCAATCGATTTTGTTCGATGGGTTTTTTTCGTTGGTCGCAACCTTCATCAAAGTTCTAATGCTGATCACCGCCAAGTTGATTGCCAAGGAAAGCAACCAGCGCTTCCAGTTTGGCTTCTGGCACCTGGAACCGATGGTACTGCTCATCGAGGGCAGCTTTCTGTTATTGATTGCAATTTACGCCTTCCTCAGCGGTATGTTCGGCATAATCAATGGTGGTCGCGAAGTCGAATTGAGCATAGTGATCCCTTTTGCTGCACTGCTTAGCATCGTCTGTTTGGGCTATTTCTTCTACGTCCGCTATCGCAATCGTACGTTGAAATCTTCGCTGATCCAGTTCGACAATATCAGTTGGCTGGTGGATGCAATGCTTTCGATCGGCTTGCTGGTTAGCTTTCTCACCGCGTTGGTGCTCAAGTCGCAAGGCTATGGCGCATGGGCCGCTTACGTCGATCCATCTATCCTGATCCTGTTGGGGCTGAGCATGCTCGCACCGGCGCATAAGATCTTAAGGCCAGCGTTACGCGATGTACTTGGGATCGTCCCAGATCAGCTAGATGAAAAAGTTCGCCGAGTGATGGACGAGGTTAAAGCTAATCAGGGTTTTTCCGAATACGTCTCGTATGTTCAGAAACATGGACGCGCGCGGTTTATCGAAATTCATGTAGTGTTGCCGATGGACTATCAATTGCAGGATGTGGGAAAGCTAGATGCACTCAGGGAACAGATTTCCGCCAAGCTTGGCAAGCCGGACGCGACACGATGGTTGACCATCTGCTTTACCGGAGATCGAAAGTGGATTGCCTGATCTTCTTAGGGAACAAACGAGAGCGTGCATGAGCGCATGCGACTACCGGTAGTAAGTAAGTGAACAGCATTGTTGCCTTGCCGCGCATTTTTATTCGTGCAGATTAGTGACGTTTAAGAATCGTCTTATGGGCTGGGTGCATGTGCCAGTACATCATTGAATCACCTGCTACGGCAAGCCGTGGAACAGGGACGTTAAATGATGTAATGGCACATCTACTACAGCTAAGGGTAACTTTCATGGTTAAGAGTATCTGTAAATGCACCGCTCTGTGTGGTTCCTCATTGTTGATCCTGATGGCCGCCGTCAGCGCGCAGGCATCGGACGGCCAAGTTGAATTCACGGGTTCGATCAACGACAACGCTTGTACCATCAGTACCGAAAACGTGAAGAAGTCGGTCGATTTGGGGCAGGTCCGCGTGGGTGACTTTGCCAACACGGTCGGCGCCACCGCTGGATCCGTTCCGTTTTCCATCTCGCTGGAAAACTGCAGCAGTGCGACGTTGAAAAATGCGGCGATCACCTTCCGCGGACAGCAATCGTCTTCCGATCCAACGATCCTGGGCATGACCGGTGCCAATCAGGTAGCGGGGGTCGGTATTCAAATCAACGATGCCCGCACCGGAGCCAAGCTATCCCTCAACACCGCCAGCACGGATTACGTGTTGCGCCCGCAGTCCAATACCTTTGATTTCACCGCATCCTATGTGCGTCTGGTTGCAGACACAGAGGGTGCTGATGGCAAGCCTGGTGTTCGCGGTATCGGCACCGGTCAGGTGAATGCACTGGCCAGTTTCGATGTGACCTACAAGTAATCATGATATTAACGCCAGGGGTCGCATTCAGCAGCGAGCCCTGGTGTTAACCGAGGACTATTTATCATGCGCTTAAAAGTTGCGGCCATTACGGCTCTGGCGGCGTGTTTTTGGTTGCCCCAGCTTCAGGCGGGCGTCAACGTGGGCACCACACGCGTGGTTTATCAAGGTAAAGACAAAGAGGCGAATCTCTCTCTGGCCAATACCGATGATGATTCGCCTTATTTGGTTCAGTCTTGGGTAAGTCCTTATGACAATCGCGACACCAGTGCCGATGAATTTATTATTACTCCGCCGTTGTTTAGACTCGATGCGAAAAGTCAGAATATTCTGCGAATAATCGCAACCAACGTACAGCACTTGCCCGACGATAGGGAGAGTTTGTTCTTTATCAATGTCAAGGCTATCCCGGCGGTGGGCCCCGAGCAGCACAGTCAGAACGTACTGCAGATTGCATTGAAAACGACGATCAAACTTTTTTATCGTCCGGAACACTTGAAGGGATCATTGAAGGAGGCTGTCGATCAACTGCAGTGGAACGTTGACGATGGCAAACTGAGTGTTAGTAATCGCTCAGGTTTTAATGTAGTGGTGAGTGAGGTATTGGTTAATAACACCATTAACAAAGATTTTCCTGAAGTCATTAAGCCCGCTAGTACGCTGCAGTCCGCACAAGCACTTAAATCGGGCGATAAAATTGTACTAAGTTACATAAATGAATACGGCAGCACCGTCAAGGTAGATCCCGTCACAGTTCACTGAGCATTAAGGTTCTAAATCTTAAAGAAAGGACTCTCTCATGCCTCGTTTGCGCATGTGTGCCTATGCGCGCCTACCCAAGTATTGGAGTTGCTTTGCCCTGATTACTTCAGGATTGACAACCCCTGTGGTTTACGCGGATTACAGCTTCGATGCTTCATTTCTGGAAATTGGCGGAGGTAGCACTTCGACCGAAGTTGCTGAGCAAGTCAAGACCATGAGCAAGGGGCAATTGCCGGGCGTGTACCGTGTCAATGTGACCGTCGATAATCGGAAGGTAGAGCAACGTGACGTACGATTCGTTCAGGAAGCAGCGAATCAGAAACCGACTCCCACGGGATTGTTCCCCTGTTTCAGTGTTGATGACCTGGCAGCGTTGGGGGTTGAATCGAGTCGGCTTGCTCAGGCCGATATCAGTGCCGACCAATGTGTCTACTTCAACAGTGATTTGGCTGATATCACCTATAGCTACGACTTTCATAAGCAGCATCTGGATCTGCAGATTCCGCAGGCGTACATCGGCAGCGTTCCGTTTGCAGTCAGGCGTAAAAGCTGGAGTGACGGGGAGCAAGTAGCCTTCTCCAACTATAATTTTTCCGGTAGCCATTACGAAGCGCCGTACGGCAATCGTCAGTCACAGTTCGGTAGTTTGCGCAGCGGTATCAATACTGGTGCCTGGCGCTTGCGTAATTTTTCGACCTGGCAGAAAAGCACCAACGTCGAGGGCAATTGGAAATCGGTAGATTCCTATGCCCAGCGCGATCTGGGCGACATGATGGCCATTGCCACAATCGGCGAGAGCTCTACCGATAGCGAATTATTCGACTCCATTTCCTTTCGCGGTGTCGGCATTGAGTCGGACCTGGACATGCTGCCTGAAGACTCGCGCAACTTCGCGCCCGTCGTGCGTGGCGTGGCAAACGGTCGATCATTGGTCACGTTACGCCAGCGCGGTTACGTGATCAGTGAACAATGGGTGCCTTCCGGTCCGTTCGCCTTAAAGGATCTTTATTCAACTTCCAGTAATGGCGATATCGAGGTGAGTGTTGAAGGCCCCAATGGCGAGCGTCAGGTCTACACCCAGTCATTTTCTTCGGTGCCCTACATGATGCGTGAAGGCCAGCAAAGCTACTCGTTGACGGCAGGGCAGTATCGACCGGCTGATGGGGCGATCAGCCAGGAAAAACCAGCCTTTGTGCTGGGCACGTTGCGCCGCGGATTGAGCGACGGCACGACGCTGTTTGGCGGCGCCATAGTCAGTGATCAATACAAATCATCGCTATTGGGTTTTGCTTATGATTTTGCCGGCGTCGGTGCGATTTCCATCGACGTGACCCATGCGGTCAGCGATGACATGGGGGCTGAGGCTAAAACGCTTTCGGGTCAGTCCTATCGTTTTCGCTATTCCAAGACGTTAGACCTGACTAATACCAACTTCAGCCTGATTGGCTATCGCTATTCCACGAGCGGTTATTACAGCTTCAATGAGGCGGTCAATGCGCGCAGTAATCGTTCGTTAACCCCCTATGTCGATGATGCCCTGGACAGCAGCCGGGCATTTTCGCCGTACCTGCAAGGCCATATGAAAAGCAGCTTTACAGCCAGCGTATCGCAGCAATTAGGCGATTACGGTGGCATGTTCGCCAGCCTTACCAAGACCGATTACTGGAATATGGCCCAGAGCAACACGTCGTTGCAGCTGGGTTACAGTTTCAGCGTGGGCTATGCCTCTTACAACCTGGGGCTGGCGCAGAACAACAGCAGCGGTGATGACACTCGCAGCCTGTCCTTGAGTGTGAGCATTCCTCTGGGACAGCCTGGCAGCAGCAGCCGTATTGGTTTGAGCAGCACCCAGGATTCCAACGGCGGAGCCACTCGCTCAGCCACTTTCAGCGGCTCCAAGTTCCAGGACGATGCGCTGTCCTACACCTTGGGCGTCAACCAGCAGGTCAGTAATGATGAACGGGTCGTGGGAGGTTCGGTTGCCGCACGTTACAACGGTGCCAATGGAATTTGGCACGGTTCGTACAACAGCGATAAAAACAATCGGCAATTGGACTTTGGCGTAGAAGGGGCTGTCGTCGCCACGCGGGATACAGTGATGTTTTCTCAGCCGCTGGGGGAAACGAACATTATCGTGGCCACACCCGGTGCCGCCGATGTCGGCGTGTTGACCCGAAGCGGCGTCAAGACCAACAGCAGTGGCTACACGATTATTTCGTCGGCCCAACCTTATCGTAATAACCGAGTGTCGCTCAACACTGACTCGTTATCCGATGATGTCGATATTCCTGCACTGGTCCAGGAAGTCACGCCTAACCGCGGCGCTTTCGTGTTGGCCAATTTTCAGACCCATAACGGTCGTCGCCTGCTGGTCAGTGTCACCACACAGCAGGGCACGCCCGCGCCGTTTGCAGCACAAGCCCAAGTATTCGATCTGGAAGACAACTTGCTCAGCGACGCGATGATTGCAGACAAGGGCAGGGTGTTCCTGACCGGCGTGCCGGACAAATTCCGACTGGTCATCAAGGTTAACGAAAAACTTTGGTGTAGCGAGGACCTGGACTTAAAACAATACAGCCTGCCGGCAACGGGTATTGGTCAGTTCAAGGTCACTTGCACTCCCTCCAAAAAAATAATGGCTGACCATAACGAATGAGGTGGTCCTATGCGTGATCTGACAATGGGAAAATTTATCTGGATAAGAAAAATCCGGTGCTGCTTTTTAATTGTTTTTTGCAGTCTGGCCAGTCGATACGCTATGTCTGCGGACCCGGTGCTTAGTTTAACTTGCAGCAACACCGAGATGACCGTGAATCTAAAAGAGGTCATTCCACTTAGTCCTTTCCAGACCCGCTTTGCAGGAACTTGCAAAGTCAACTCAATCATTGCGCTAGGTGGATACTACACCCAAGCCCAGCATGGGCAGTCCAACACGGGGCGAGACTTAACGGTAGTGGCGGCGGCAACTGGTTATGACGTGCCCTATGAGAGTGCTCCAGCAAATACTGCTTGTTTTGAACCGGGCAATTGTGACGGGTACCTAGACGTCGGTGATACTCTTTCATACGATTTCATCATCTCTGGGACCACTAGGACCACGCCAGGATTTTATTTTGGAGGGGTGACCTTATATGGAACCGATGTGGCTTTCGCGAGTAAAGTCGCCATCGGGGTGGTGAATTTCGCCTACACGGTTGTTCAACCTACTTGCTCCATCAGCTCAGCGTCCCATCTTGCCCTTGGGTTCGGTGCGCTTACGAGCAACGACTTCGCCTCGTCGCAGCAGGTGGCTGAAATCAGCTTGAGCTGCAGCGCAGCCACGCAGGTCAATGTCACGCTTGTACCGACTCAAAGCGCGGTCAATGGTTCCCCTGGTGTATCCGCAACTACCCTTGACGGTTTATCCATGGCCGCCACATGGGTCGACAGCACCTCTGCCGTTGTCTTTAACACACCGCGCAATTTTGCAATGAACAAGGGTAGCAACCTCATCCAACTTGGATTCCGTCCCAAGCTCAATGCTGGCAGTTCCCCTGTCGGGGATTTTTCCAGCCAGTACACACTGAACATTGTCTATCCCTGATCTTCTAAAGGAACTCGATCATGAAATTGCCTTTCTCGCTGACCGCTGCAGTTGTCGTGATGCTGACCTGCCGGTCTGCACTCGCGATTACCGATACTGTCACCATTAATGTATCTGGCACGCTCACCAGGCCGCCTTGCACGGTGACCAGCAGCAAGACGTTGAGTGTGAATTTCGGCAGCCTGCGTTATGACCAGGTTTCCTCCGCGCCGGTGATCCCAGTGCCCGTTACGCTGACTTGCCCGGCGAACTCTTCTTTGAGTGTCAGCGTCAAGGCATCGGGCGTCATGGCTGGCTCGACCACCCAGGCGGCAACAGACAAGGCCAATCTGGCGTATACGCTGACGCTGAACAGCGACAGCTCGGAAGTTGATATCACAGGGGCAAAACGTACGCTGACCAAGCAAAGCGGCACCGTAGACTTGAGCATGAAGGCAAAGCTCGTTGCGACGGGTGCGCTTACCGAAGGTAATTTCAGTGCTTCGACGATGATCAATATCGAGTACCTGTGATATGTCAACGGTCATCAGGGTGATGCTGTGGGGGACGTTATTGTCTGCGGTCATGCTTTGCTCCACCAAGACCATAGCCGCCGATACCACTCGTCTCGACATCAGCGGCAGCCTTATCAAGCCGCCCTGTACCGCCAATTTTGGGGCGACGCAAAGCGTTGATCTTCCCAGCGTGAGTCTCAACTCATTGAAAATGGGGCTTAACGAGTGGACAGACGTTGCCCTGGGTTTCCAATGTACGCAGGGCAGTAAGGTGCAATTGCGCTTCACTGCCGGCAACGGCGCCTACGACGCCTCTACGTTGCGTACCACGTTGGACAAACTGGGATTGAAAACCCGTCTGAGCGACGTGACAGGCACTGTCCGCGAAGTGGATCTCAATTTTGGCGAGCCACTGACGTTCTTGGTCGAGGCGACAGCGCTGAATCTCAAGCTTTCGGTCAAGCCGGTACTCGGCGTACAGGAGTTACCTGCGGTTGGCAGTTATAACGCAACCCTGATGATGGAGATCGTTTACCTGTAGCGCCAGGCTTTAATTTATGAAATCGGTAGGTCGTTTTTTCCGAGAAACTGCACCTCTTCCCTCCGTTAAAGAACCCTAATGCCGGCGTACACGAAAGAAAAAATGTCCTGAACTTTGTCATAGTTTCGGGCGTCTACGCTTGTCGGCGATTTAACCTCGATTTTTTATACGCACTCCGTTCGCCATACTGCTGAGTTAATCGAGCCTCAATCACCTCATGGGTCATGATTGTCGACAGCTGTTTGTGCCTTGTAGCATCGCCTTGATTAAATGTTGAGTTAAGCGTCATGTTCACGACAGAGATGCCCCGTTAAAAGCCTTATCGGAAAAATCGATAAGGCTTGCCGATAATACGGTAAAAAGCCGATA
Organism: Pseudomonas sp. S2_B07; assembly: GCF_054668435.1. NCBI lineage: Bacteria > Pseudomonadati > Pseudomonadota > Gammaproteobacteria > Pseudomonadales > Pseudomonadaceae > Pseudomonas > Pseudomonas sp. S2_B07. The sequence continues at coordinate 2,270,525 of NZ_CP162769.1, read as the reverse complement.
AGAAAATGACTTAAACTACACAGCTTCACATCAGAAGGATTACTAAAGCGCGTTATCACGCATAAGAAGTATGAGCATCGTACAGGTCGTAGCTGTTCTTAATGGCTTTGCTGAGCTCCATTTCTATAGTTCCTGGAAAAAGCGAACTGTGGGGTTTTATGGAGGGTCAGTTTCGCGTGGTTTAACACTCATTCAAAGACGGAGTCTTTAAGTCAAGACTCACTGTGTTCCAATGAATTGCGTTTTGTATTCAATTCTGGTGGTTGAAGTTTGGTTTATGATCTTTTGCTGATTTAAAAGACTTGAGCCGGCTTATCTTTCGTGGTTCCGCGTGCCATCTCGGCAGAGAAAGTACATCGGTAATGTAGAGCGCAGTCACTTACTTCAAAGTACTGTTGCAGTCATGCTTTATCTGCATATAAGAGGGCAGTTATGTTCAACCTACAGGCATTAGACTTGGCGCGAATGCAGTTTGCATTTACGGTGTCGTTCCATATCCTGTTCCCGGCCATCACCGTCGGTTTGGCGGGTTACCTGGCCGTTCTTGAGGGGTTGTGGCTCAAGACCCGTAACGACACCTACCGTGATCTGTACCACTTCTGGTCGAAGATTTTTGCGGTCAACTTCGGCATGGGCGTGGTGTCCGGCATTGTGATGGCCTATCAGTTCGGTACCAACTGGAGTCGCTTTTCGGACTTCGCCGGTCCCGTCACCGGGACGCTGCTTACCTATGAGGTGCTCACCGCCTTCTTTCTTGAGGCGGGCTTTCTGGGTGTGATGTTGTTCGGCTGGGGCCGCGTCGGGCGCGGACTGCATTTTTTCTCGACCGTAATGGTGTCTCTTGGAACGCTGATATCGACCTTCTGGATTTTGGCGTCCAATAGCTGGATGCAAACCCCCAATGGCTTCGAAGTCGTTAACGGGCAGGTGATTCCGACGGATTGGCTGGCGGTCATTTTCAACCCATCGTTACCCTACCGCCTCGCACACATGTCGATCGCTGCGTTTGTTGCCACCGCCTTCTTTGTCGGTTCATCGGCTGCCTGGCATCTGTTGCGCGGCCGTGATAACCCGGCGATCCGCACCATGCTGTCGATGGCCATGTGGATGGCGTTGATCGTCATGCCCATTCAGATCATGGTCGGTGATATGCACGGCCTGAATACGCTGGAACATCAGCCGGCAAAAATCGCTGCGATTGAAGGGCATTGGCAAAACCGTGGTAACGAACCGACACCGCTGATTCTGTTCGGCTGGCCGGACATGAAAGCCGAGAAGACTAGATTCACCGTCGAAATTCCATACCTGGGCAGTCTGATACTGACCCATAGCCTGGAGAAACAGGTTCCCGCCCTGAAATCGTTTGCCCCTGAAGATCGCCCGAACTCGACCATCGTGTTCTGGTCGTTCCGGGTGATGGCCGGCCTCGGCATGTTGATGCTCTTCACCGGATTGTGGAGCTTGTGGTTGCGCAAACGCGGAACGCTTTACCAGTGCCGCCCCTTTCTGTACTTGGCGATGTTCATGGGGCCGTCCGGTTTGATCGCGATTCTCGCCGGTTGGCTCACCACCGAAATCGGTCGTCAACCGTGGGTGGTGTATGGCCTGTTGCGTACTGCCGATGCTTCCTCAAACCACAGCGTGGCACAGATGAGCCTTACCCTGGTGCTGTTTGTGGTGGTGTATTTCGCGCTGTTCGGTACCGGTTTCGGCTACATGATGCGCCTGGTGCGCAAAGGTCCGAAGACCAACGAAGGCGCAGAAATCAGACACGCAGGTTCTGGTCTTTCCGCTACCGACGACACCGTTGAAGGCGATCACCGCCTTAGCCCGAACAAGAAGGGGAACTGAGTTATGGGTATTGATCTTCCATTGATTTGGGCCGTGGTCATCATTTTCGGCATCATGATGTACGTGATCATGGACGGCTTCGACCTGGGGATTGGCATTCTCTTTCCGTTCATTCCGGGCAAGACCGATCGTGACGTGATGATGAACACCGTCGCCCCCATCTGGGACGGTAACGAGACCTGGCTCGTACTGGGTGGCGCGGCGCTGCTCGGTGCCTTCCCGCTGGCTTACTCGGTGGTATTATCGGCATTATATCTGCCGCTGATTCTGATGCTGTTCGGGCTCATATTCCGGGGCGTGGCCTTTGAGTTCCGCTTCAAGGCCAAAGAACACAAGCGTCATATCTGGGACAAAGCCTTCATCGGTGGTTCGCTGGTCGCCACATTCTTCCAGGGCGTGGCGCTGGGGGCGTTCATCGATGGTATACCGGTGGTCAATCGGCAGTTCGCTGGTGGTGAGCTGGACTGGTTGACACCCTTCAGCCTGTTTTGTGGCCTGGCCCTGATCGTCGCGTATGCCTTGCTGGGTTGTACCTGGCTGATCATGAAAACCGAAGGCAAGTTGCAAGAACGGATGCATAACCTGGCTCGGCCGCTGGTTCTCGTGCTGCTGGCGGTAATCGCTATCGTCAGTATCTGGACGCCACTCACCCATCCCGAGATTGCCGCTCGCTGGTTCATCCTGCCGAACCTGTTCTGGTTCCTGCCGGTGCCGATTCTGGTGCTGATCACAACCTGGTGCCTGCTCAAGGCGGTGGCGCGCAACGCGCACTACACGCCGTTCCTGCTGACCCTGCTGCTGGTATTCCTCGGCTACAGCGGTTTGGGCATCAGTCTGTGGCCGAACATCGTGCCTCCGTCCATTTCAATTTGGGAGGCTGCTGCCCCACCGCAAAGCCAGGGCTTTCTCCTGCTGGGTACCTTGTTCACTATCCCGTTCATCCTGGGTTACAGCTTCTGGAGCTACTACGTGTTCCGCGGCAAGGTTACCCACGAAGACGGTTACCACTAGCAGAGGGCTGCTCCAATGGACAGTAAGACAATTGTTGAACCGGCCGAGCATAAGCCACTACTGCGGCAGAAGTTGGGCTGGATGCTGGTGATTTATGTGGGCAGCGTGGCGGCACTAGGTGTGTTTGCCATGCTGATCCGACTGTTCATGCAGGCGGCGGGGATGAAGTCGCACTGACCAACATTCTGATACTGGATACAGCCTCTTCAAAAAGTCGAGAGTTGCCCGAAGAGGCTGTTCTTTGCCGAACCGCGAAATTGCGATAAGCAACTCACCCAAAAAATGAGCGCACGCTCAGCCACACATACATCAGGAAGATTGTCATGTCGCTTAAAGATCTCGCAACTATCAATGCGGGAGCCAAACCCCTTAGCCATTTGAGTCGACCTCGCGATGCGATACGCCAATTCACGCCGAACTGGTTTGCAGCGACCATGGGCACCGGCATTCTTGCCTTGGCCCTGGCTCAGTTTCCTCTAGCCATCCCTGGCTTGAGGTCCATTGCTGAAGGGCTCTGGATGTTCAATATCCTTCTGTTCTGTACCTTCAGTGCGATGTACATGGCTCGGTGGATCATGTTTTTTGACGAGGCCAAGCAGATCTTCGGGCACTCCACGGTCTCGATGTTCTTCGGCACTATTCCGATGGGGCTTGCGACCCTTATCAATGGTCTTATAGTGTTCGGCGGTGCTCGTTGGGGCTCAGCGGTCATACCGTTGGCTGAGGCCCTATGGTGGATTGATGTGGTCATGGCGCTCGCTTGCGGTGTGCTGATTCCTTACATGATGTTCACCCGTCAAGAGCACAGCATCGATCAAATGACGGCCGTCTGGTTGCTGCCAGTTGTCGCTGCGGAAGTCGCGGCTGCAAGTGGTGGGGCGCTGGCTCCGCACCTGCTCGATACCGGCGCGCAATTTGTTATGTTGATTACCAGCTATGTACTGTGGGCCTATTCGGTTCCTGTCGCGCTGAGCATTCTGGTCATCCTGCTGTTGCGCATGGCGTTGCACAAACTTCCCCACGAAAGCATGGCTGCATCCAGCTGGTTATCCCTGGGGCCTATCGGTACGGGTGCGTTGGGCATGCTGGTCATAGGCAGTGACGCTCCCGCGATCTTTTCGGTGCAGGGATTGCAAGGGATTGGCGAGGTTGCTCAAGGCATTGGCCTGATTTCCGGCATTCTTTTCTGGGGCCTAGGGTTGTGGTGGATGGCAATGGCCACCCTCATCACGGTCCGTTACTTTAAGGCGGGTGTTCCTTTTAATCTGGGGTGGTGGGGGTTTACTTTTCCTATCGGCGTCTATGCCCTCACGACTCTCAAGTTGGGCGCTATTCTGCATTCCATCTTTTTCAATGTTTTTGGCGGATGCTTGGTGTTGGTGTTGGCGGTCCTGTGGTTGATCGTGGTTTCCAGGACGATTGCTGGCGCGTATCGAGGACATCTTTTCGTCTCGCCATGCCTGGCGTCTTTGGCTAAATAGTCAACTCATCAATAGCGGCCTCAGGCTTGCGAGCCTGAGGTCAGCGGCCAACCTGACCTCCTGCATGACCTCTCTTTATTTACTCAGCCTGGGTGCCAAGTGAGTGCTGTTTCATTAGCGCTGACTGCATCGTCCAGATCCTGGAACGTCTGAGTACCCGCCAGCATTCGCTTATAGCCATGATTATTTCCCTTAAATGAACCTTCATCATCTCTTAATCTTTCATACGATTACCAAGACCGGCAGCATCACGGCCTGTGCAAAGGCGTTGCACATTTCGCAACCAGCGTTGTCTCGCGAATTGCGAAAACTTGAGGAGCGCTTCGGTCTAACACTTTTTGAACGCCAACCGCGTGGTATGCGTTTGACGCATGCCGGCGACGTTCTTGCCGGATATGCCGATCGGCTCTTTGATATTGCCAGAACGGCTGACCTAGCAATGAAGGAACTCGAAAGCGCCAAGATTGGGCACTTATCCATAGCGGCGAGCAGCACTATCGGCACCTATGTCTTGCCGCGCGTTCTTGCACGTTTTCGCAATAACAACCCAGGTGTAAAGGTCAGTCTTTTCGTGAATAACACGGAACAGGTTTCTGAAGCCGTTGCAGATATGCGCTATTCGCTGGGCTTTATTGAAGGTCCTTTGCATATAAAAGGATTGACCGCTACCCGTTTTCGCGAGGACGACTTGCTGCCAGTGGTCGCCGCGTGGCACCGGTTGGCCGATGCTACCGCCATTAAACCCGGGGATATCGATGACGAGCCATTGCTGATGCGCGAGGTGGGATCGGGCACCCGCGAATTGGTGGCGGCAGTACTCGAAGACCTGGGTGTGCAGCAAGGATCAATCATGGAGTTTGGCAACACCGAGGCCATCAAACAGGCTGCCATTCATGGTGGCGGTATCGCTTGGCTGCCCTCCATCAGTATCACCGATGAAGTGGCCAATGACGTACTCATCCCTCTACCCTGCGCGCAGCTCACGCTACGCCGAACGTTGAGTATTGTGCGTCGCGCGGCTGTCCCTGATGGGCCGGCCGAGCGCGAATTACTCTCCTTGCTCGGGTGAGCCGGATGAGAGCGCCTTATCAGATGTATGTGCTCGCGCGAATATCATCAATCAAATGGCGTTCTCGTTTCTGTGTCTTTTGGAACTTTGTGAAGAGGCAAAAAAAGGGCTGAGTAGCGAACTCAGCCCAAAGCTAATTAAACGGAACCCACGGGCCCGGCTTGGGTTTAGCTGTTACCCGTCGCCGGCCGTTGATGAAAATGCCTGGTGACATTGACCAAGGGGCTACCTGGCGCGTCCTGAATCGAACCGCCACGCTAGCTATATGGTCACTTCGGCCAACGCGGGAAGATCTTGGCCAGCCAATGGTCTGCGCTGACATAGCGACCTGCGCCATAGAAGAACAGCACCATAATCATGATGGCGTAGGTCACCGTGAATTCGATGCCGTTGTTGAGGATTATTGGGTCACCCAATTCCGTTACATAGTTGAAGCGGCCCGGAAAGGATTGTTGCAGCCAAGTCATGAGACCACTGAGCCGCATACTGGCTTCGGTGGATTTGTCGGCAATCGCGGCCCAGCCGTGGGACCAATGGACAGCCAGACCGGCGACGGTCATCAATATCGCCAATGGGATAGTGACGATGCGGGTGAACAGACCCAGGGCAATGCAGATCAGTCCTGCTACTTCGGTTCCCGTAGCAAGCGTGGCCATCAGCGTGGGCAAAGGCATGCCGAGACCGCCTTGAGCCGCTGGAGTGGCGAACCACTCGACCAGTCCACTGAAACCGGTAACTTTGGCGTGGGCGCCCTCGTAGAGGGTCGGCAGCAGATACAAACGGATGGAAAGGAGCGCTACGAAATCCAACTTTTTGGACTTTTCGAGGCCGCGATTCAGAAGTGCGATCAGTTTAGCCATGGTGATGCCTTACTATTCGTGGTGTGAAGTAATGAGTTCGTGCGCAAGCGCGTGGGTGAACCAGTGTGCTGACTCTTGTGGCGATATGAGCCGCTCGCCGTCTGTGAAGGAGGACAGTTCTGCGATGTCGTGATTTGAAAGCCTTTGCGTCATGACCCTATGGTCGAATGTGCGAAAGATGGCATAGGCATAAGGCGCATCGTGGTTTAGCAGTGCCTGCGCCGCATGTTGGTCGTCCGTATGCAGATCAAAGGGAGTGGCCAGCCATCGCACGGTGGGGTTGAGGTAAACATGGGTTGGGCGACGCGCCTCCTGTCCATCGGGATAGGGGACTGGGGTCTTATCGACCTCTACGTCAAACAGCATCCATTCGTACTCGATAAGGGGCCGCCCGATACCTGGCGGCAGGCGCGGCTGCATGAAGCGGACAAACTCGGTCGCAAGGTGAATGAATTCGGCCCGCGTTGCGCCAAAGCATTTGTAAAATGCGTCGATATCCTGGCGCAGGCGCTCGGCACCGCGATGTTGGGTAAACCGTGGGAACATCGTGGTGACTAGCTCTTGCGCGTTCACCCGGACCAACTCTCCATACGGGCCGAGATCACCGCGGCGAACGGCCTGACACCGACGCTCTGCTTCGCTGGTGACCTCTGGTGCGATGCGAACGTTCATTGCAGTTTCCCGGTCGAGCCGGTCATGGCCTCATGGATGCCGCGCAGTTCCTCACATAGCTCGTCAAGGCTGGGTATATTGTTGTCGCGCTCCAGCACAATGGGCTGCTCACCGAACCGATGAACCGCATAGGCACCCAGATTAAGCACGGCGACCGAAACGTCGGTTCCATGGGTATCCAGGACCCGCTCTTGAGGACCATTATCCAGATGGCCGGCAACGTGAAAGTAAGTCACCGCATCCGTTGGTAATGCATCTATGAATGCGTGCGGATCGAATCCGTGATTGCGCGAGTTCACATACGCATTGTTGACATCCAATAGCAGCCCGCAGCTTGAGGCGTCGATCAGCCGAGCGATGAATTCGGTCTCGGCCATCTGCCCCTCCTCATCGTAGTAGTAGGAGATGTTCTCCAGCGCGATACGCCGGGACAGGTAATCCTGCACTGCCTTGATCTTATCGACCATCAGCTGCAGGCTGGCCTGCGTGCGACTTACCGGAATCAGCTCGTAAAGGTAGCCGCGGCTATCGCGTGACATGCTGACGTGATCGCTATAGATCGCAATGTCGTAGTTGTCCAGGAAGGTCTTCACTGCGCTCAAGTAATTCATATCCAGCGGTTGTGCGTCGCCGATGGACAGGCTCAAGCTGTGTGCAACCATTGGATATTTATCCGCGATGGCGTCGAGTTGTTCCATGCTCTCTCCACCCAACCCCATCCAGTTGTCGGGTACGACTTCCAAAAAGTCGAAGTCATTCCGGATGGGGCCGTTGGCGAGAGACGAGGCAAACTCACGTCGGAGCCCAAGCCCTCGTCCTTGGATGATCATTGGCCACAAACCCCTTCGGAGAGCTTCTTCTGGGTCGTTTCGGCGATGTCGTAACCCTCAGCGGTCAGGCCACATTTACCGTCACGTGTGCGGACCAAGCGACCCTGTGGGTCCTGACTGAGTTTGGCCTGGCCGTAGATCTTCTCGGTGCCGCACTTACCGCTGGCACACTTGCCACCACCCGTGGTGGTCTTGGCAGTGGCCGGTGGTGGGGTTTCACCGGCGTGAGCCGGCTGGCTGATGACGGCGAGCGAGGCGAGCGAAGCTACGGCGATGGATAGTGCGAAGGTGTGTTTCATTGGATGCTCCTGAGTCATGGCATTTCGAAGCGCGACAGATCACGACCTGCGTAAACCGGGCCGTGGTAGTAGCGTTTGATAATTTCGACGTTGCTATCCTTATTCTTCAAAGACTTACCCATGAAGTGATTGAGGATGAGCATTTTGGGATTGACGGCTGCGGCAATCTTGCCAACGACCGTGGGTGTTGCATGGAGGAATTTAGAGGTGTCGTCGGCATCGTCATCGATGGCAGCCGGCATAACCAAAATGTCAGCGCCCTTGGCAAAGTCGACGAACCCGGCACGGCTGCCGTTCTGATCCGCGGAGATCACGATCGTGCCGCACTTGCCTTCGATGCGAAACGCCAGGGTCGGCACATCACCGTGCGGAATGCCGTACGCATAAACCTTAACCTCGGCGTCTTGATAAACGAGGGAGGCTTTCTCGGCGTGGCGATCCACGTTGATAATCGGGCTGACCTTTAGATTCAGCCCATCACTGCCATCATGCAGACCCTCGAGATAGGCAAACGAGCCCGTCTTGGCAGCAAACGTGTCATGGAAGAATTCCGTCATGCTCGGGAATGAGTCAGATCCATCCGGACCGACCAGTGCGGTTGTGTGGCCCGAGGCCATAAAATACGCGCCCTTCAAGATGGCGGGTAAGTCGACGCTATGGTCTGTGTGGAAGTGCGAAATGCCGATGAAGTTCAGGTCTTCCAATCGGGCATGCGCCTGACCAAAGCGCAGGTACGTACCACCGCCAGCGTCAATGAGCAGTCGCGACTTTCCATCAATCCAGACTATCTCCCCCGATGATGCACGAGCGTCGTCAGAGATTGGGCCACCAGAACCGAGCAGTTGAATGCTCATGGAATGCGATGTGTCACAGCTAGTTGTAGCGGCGAATGCACCGCAGGAGAGTGTCGCCAAGCTAAGAGCGGTGGCGATTCGCAAGATTTTTTTCACAGTGAAGCTCCAAGCGGACTGAAGTGGAATGTGCGGGTCACCGAGTGGTGCCAAGCAGCACCAATGAGGTGTGACACATCGTCATCGACAGCTGACATATGCACCATTGCTTGTTTTTGATAGGTCGCATGCCTTTTTGGTATGCATTAAAGGCGATGTTGCCGCGTAGGTAGATTTCACACTCTCGTTGGGCAGGGGGACGCAAGCCATGCCGATAGGGCATGGCGCACATGCGAAAAATGTCATCTTGCATGTCGGGTGAAAGTGGAAGAATGAATTCGAATCAATCACCGACCCATCCGCATTACTTGCTAATGGAAATACCATGGTCATTTCTCGTCCCTTTTTTCGCGCTGAACTTGTCTCTGGAGGTCGTTCCCCCGTTCACCCCGATGGGGGATCAGACTGTTCTAGGCGGTATCTCAATTGTGAGTGTCCGGCTCATTAGCCCGATACACATCTCATGCAGTTACGCCTCATGAATCTTAAGGTGGGGCGAGATTGCACTATAACTTTGTCATTGTTCTGTTCGTAGATTATTTGTGTCGGATTAGTTGCTGTAGGCTAATTATCAGCTAATAAGAAACTAAACAAATAGAGAGGTAATTCAATGAAATTGTTTATGCTTGGATTTGCTGCCTTGCTCACCAGCGGTTCAGTTTTTGCCGATACTACCGAGAACTCACCGGTGATCCACGATAAGACTGGTTTCTATGTTTCTATGGATATCGCAAAAGTCATATCAGTTACTGATATCTCGGGCCAGTGCGGTGTGATTCCCGCACGTCTCGATTACTTGGACCATCAGGGGCGGGAGCATGTTTTGGACTATCTGGTTCAAGGAGATTGCCCGAACGAAAACTGATGATCACTAAGCGGTCAATTAATAACGACACTTCCTAAAGTGCCATTCATAAATTCATATAGCCCAAGCGGCACCCTCCGTTATTACCTCAGGAAATTTATTCTATGAAACTGTCCACCCTTGTCATGGCCGGCCTATTGTCCGTCATATCTGTCTCTGCCTTTGCCGAAGACGGTTCTGACCGGGCCCGCGCCCGTTGGGAGGCGTTCCAGGCCAGCCAGGTGGAGGCCCATGCTGAAGCCGCGCAAAAGGCCTTGGCAGCCCAGACCAAATACAACGATTCCTCTGCAGCAGGCACTATTGAACAGAAGCAACAGCCCGATATCTGATCATTCGAACCGTTCCCGACATTCACTTCTTTTATACTCGGCTAACTTGGATTTGGTGTTTAATTTAGCGCGCGATAATACGGGCGTTTATTGTTTGTGCGCCAGGCATTGCGCGTTGCGCGTTAGCGCAACCAGCTTAGCTGTGGTAGCCCCGCTGGTGACTTGGTGGTGAAACTCTCTGCACTCCCGGCAAGGGGAAGAAGCCAGAGGCAAGGGTGTCGCGGGTGACTGCGAATCTGAAGGAAGCATGTGAAACGCAGATTATATTCCAAAAGAAAACTGTTACTTCTAGTCCCGGATGGTATCCGAGGAAGACTCTGACAGGGTCAAGCATCGACGGCGTCCGTGACGTGGACGAACGCGGAGCCGGACACGCTTATGGCGCGGGTGCTTGCACCCGCCAACCTCAAGCGTGCGTTTCAGCGCGTAGTCAGCAACAAGGGCGCACCGTGTGCCGATGGCATTATTACTTGGGTTGCGGGATGAGCTGGCACCAACAGCCGAGACTAAAAGAGGGGAACTCAACTAGCGATAATCTTTTATTAGTTGCTTGTGACGCGGGATTAGTTCTGATCGTTGTTTTGTGCTCGCTGAGCTTCTTTTTCCTTTCTGTGATTATTTATATCTAGTCTGGCACCCCAAGCGGTGACGACGACTCCAAAAACGACCAACAGAATCAGTTGAGTGGTAAGCATGGCTGTCTCCCTGTAAAGGGTCTATTGGACTTGCAATTGCATTCCATGCCAAATTGAATTTGTTACAGTATCTTGCAGCGACGGACGCTTTTACGAATGCGCACTAAACCCTGTCAGCTCGACGCTTCTGATTTTAAGAATCTTCTTATATCAACCAGATAATTCAGCTGTCATCTTCTTCTCCATTTATTTCTCCCGACATTGAAGATAGATAGATCCAGAAAGATTTACACAACCCTTTTTACGCTGGCTATTTTTTATACTGCGACAGCTGTTGGTGCCGCCCCGTCTTGCGCAACTAAGTCGGTTACCAGTTATGCGCCAGCAACTGCGCAATATTACTGGCCCGCTGCGTCGGCAGGCGCGTGAGGACGTCCTTCAAATAAGCATACGGATCATGCCTGTTGAGTCGCGCTGACTGGATCAAATTCATGATCGTCGCCGCCCGTTTGCCGCTGCGCAGCGAACCTGCAAAAGCTAGTTCTTACGACCCACGGCCCACGACTGGATCTGGTTGTCGGGTAGTCAGACGCGGTTGCCCGCGTCCAACCCCCTAAGAACCGTGCATGCGAGTTTCCCAGCACACGGCTCAAGCCTCTGCTAAGGCACCCCTAGGCACCCGGTTGTACATCATCGGCATAGGCAAATTGCACATCCCTAGGGCAGCGCAGGTGGTAGATCTCAAGATTAGCGGCTGCGTCCGTCCCGCCATGACCTAGCTTCACAATATGGCGACTGTGCCACGGTGTGTCTTTGGTCACCGGCTTGAAGCAGGCGCAGCACCTGCCGCCCTGTTGCACCCATATCCGATACAGCTTGGCTCGACCTTTTACGGAAGTGAGCATCCTCTTGCCCCAGCGGGATTCGAAGTACTCATCCCATGTAGGGTCGTGAGGGTTGGCAGCGGCCTTAATCTTAATATGTCGCACAATCGGTGTGTCTGAGGCGTCTACTAGCGTGTACTGACGCTTCCGACCATCGGCGGATTTTTCAGTACACGAGAACACCCAACGGCGCGCCCCTTGTACTTTGAAATACCGATCCTTCACCCATCGGCGTGTCTTGCGAGGGTGGCGACGTACCGCCCATCGCCAGAGCATTTCCCACACTGCGCTGTCCACCTGGTTGAAGACCTTCTTGGCGACGACATGACTGTGATAGTTCGCCCAGCCCTGTAGAACCGGAGTGAGCAAACCTATCAAGTTAGCCTGTCGTATCGTTTTGTTGGTCTTGATCAACTCTCGCAGCTTGGCAAGGAGAGCCCTGATGTTCGCCTTGGACGGCTTGATCAGGAGCTTGCCGTTGTACTTGCGCAGGTTCCATCCGAGGAAGTCGAACCCGTCCCTTATGTGCGTTATCTTGGTTTTTTCCGGAGAGAGCACGAGACCGCGCTCCGCCAGAAATTCAACACGGCGGGCCTGACTTCATTCTCCAGCCATTCTTTCGAACAACCAGTGATGATGAAATCATCTGCATAACGCACCACGCGCATTTTTCGGGCTGTCCACTTCGCGTTGGGAAATCTCTTCGCCAGCATCGCTTCCAACCCATCCAGCGTCATGTTCGCCAACACCGGGGATATGATGCCTCCCTGCGGGGTTCAGGCGTGGCTGGGGAATAGCTGCTTTTGGTAGACATAACCAGCCCGGAGCCATTTCTGCAAAATCGCCTTATCCATGGGGATGTTGGCGATCAACCAGTCATGGCTGATATTGTCGAAACAGCCTTGAATGTCGCCCTCTAACACCCACTCCGCGTTTGCTTTTCGTGACAGCACACCAAAGCACTGTGCGGCGGCATCCGCAGTTGAACGTTCCGGCCTGGAGCCAGGCGAATCGGCTAGCCGGCGCGACGGGCGCGGTTGTGCACATGGGGCGCGTGGCTGATGGGGTTTTCCGACCAAGCCACCTTTCCTCGCGACGGAAAGGGCTGGATGCTTCTTGCACAATACCCCAGCCAAAAGGCGAGCCATGTTGGCTGAAGTGATGCACGAAACGGCTTACCAGACCTATCGGCGCCGGCTGGAGACGTGGCTGCAAATCCCCCTTGACGCTTCTGAGCAGGATATCCACGAGTTCATCATGGGGGGGCTCGTCCGCGAGTGTCGAGACGGTCTGCAACCTGGGTGCATTCAGCCCAGTAGCGCGCCATCAGATCATTTCGCCTGCTGTCCTCAGCACTCGGTTGGCTCGCGGTCAGCGCCTGAGTGAGAGTGATCGGCTGTTTCGTCTTGTGCACGTGATGGCCATGGCCGAGGTGCTTTTTGGCGACGACCAAAAAGCCCCGCGCTGGCTCAGCAAACCCAAGGCGCGCTTTTCGGGTGCCACCATGGCGCTGCTCTCCACCAGCAAGGGCACTCGTGTAATTGAAGAAATGCTATTGAAGTGGCAGAAGGTTGGCGTTTTGGGGGGCACGGGCGAAAACGGTGGCGGGTAAGCGTCGATTCGATTAAGTATAATTTCTAGCGCGTCACGCGTGGTGAAGTGCTCCGAACCAAGAAACGGCCCCAACCGAGTCCGCTGCAGTGCATCGGTTGAGTAACCAATGGTCCAGTTTCGCAAGGTGTGATGCTTGGGCGCTTTTTCTAAAGGGACGTCATTAGTGAAAAAAAAACAGTGTATAAAATTGCAGACGCAAAGGCGTAATCGTCCGGTTATTGTCTAGGAATCATCATACTATGCATCTCCAAGCGCAGACCGACCAAGTGATCTCTGCATCAGTTGGTCAGCACATTCAGATTCTGCGATTGAAAAAAATATGAGCCTGGGAGATGTGGCTAAAGAAGCCGGGATCAGTCGTCAGACGCTGCACCTTTTGCTTAATCATGGGAAAGGTACGCTGGTGAATTTAATTTCCGTACTTAGAGCTATTAATGAGCTAGAGCGATTGAGTTCTTCATTGGAGGAGGTTCGGCCAAGTCCATTGCAGATCATTCGAATGGAAGGCAAAAAACGCCAGAGGGCTTCGGGTCGTCGAACGGCAACTGATGAAAGTTCCGTCGCGACTTATAACTCGAAAAAAGTCATTGATTGGTAATCGAACTTTTGTCGTGCCAGGCGGCGTTTTGCTGTTGTCAGCGAAGGTGCGTTGCCGGACGGTTACTTCCATATGAAATCGGTGCAGGAAAAGCATATGGGCTTCGAAGGTAAATTATCGTAGGTGCATCACCTAGCCGGGAGATGGCGGCAACTTCGGTGGATTATCATCCATGGACGACCGCGGACACTTCTTCCTTAGACGCTGAAAGCACGCTTAAGGGATTGGCCGAGAGCACGTCCTGGGGCCGTTTCCCGCCGAGGAAGGTATTTGGCGACGCAAACCAGAACGCCATTGCCCACCCGTCCTTTATCGCGGTCAATGTCGAAATTACACTTTCCAGCGCAGAAAACGGCCGAAAGCCTTGTGCTGGGTCGAGTCCGTAGATCGGGAAATAATCAACGCCTTCATGGCGCAAAGCAAAAATCTTACCTGCCTGCTTCCATTTGTTGGGCTGCGAGCTGGGGTTGTTGGGGCGTACTCTCTTGCCCAGCGCCGATTGTCCATACGTGAGCGTTCGGCCAGCACGCGGAAGTAGAAGCTGAATAGCTTGTACAGATCCTCGGAGGTCACAGCGTAGTGATTGCATCGCAGACAGTTCATGAAATTCATGCAAGTCGCTCCCTCGCGCTTGGGAGCGTACTGACCGTTCACCGGGTCGGCGCAGCGGCCCATGGGGGTATCCTTATACGTCGCTCCAATTGTGTTGCTTAGCAACTCCTGGACCAATACCTCCCACATGAACTGCCAATTGCGGCGTGCACCGTCACTGGGTAACAAGTAGTTACGATCTGCTACCCGCGGGGTATTGCCTAAAGCCGCGGCAGTGACTGCCAAGTCGCCATCGGTCAGTTCGAATATTCGGTTGGCGAAGGTCTTGCGAAGGCGAGAGATGTTAATGCGCAGTGGCTTTCCGTCTATGTCGGTCAAATTATAACGAGCGACAAGGAGGCTTATTGCAGCTGACAGTGAACGTCCATTTAACGCAGTGATTTCGCCGGTATTATTCGGGGAGCGAATGCGATGCAGCCACACGCGGCCCTTCAGGTCGTCCGGTACCTGTGCATCTAGAGGCTCAGTTAGAGTCATCGTGCGACGGATTAGCCGCTCCACATTGGTCCTCACGCTCGGCGTAGATTCCAATAGACGCTCGGCGTCTGATGCGGCGCGGAGGACCGCCTTGCTGGTGCTGTACCCCCGCCTTTTCCATAACACCAGGAATACGGTATCGTCTTTGGGGTGCGGGCGCAGGCATTCACGGTCCATTTCCAGCAATGGCGTAGTATTGCGTCCAGTGTGCAGTGCCACCACTAACAGAACAAAGCAAAGGAGTTCTCCGGTCAAAGGTGCACCGTCGTCCCAGATTGGTCTAATTGCCTGTCGTAGCGCCACCGTAAACGCTTGCCGTTCGCGCTTGGATAGCGCCGTCTCGCCTTTGGTCTTGCGGTTGACGTTCGGATAGGGATTCTTGGGGAAGGTGGCCGCATCGCCGGAATTAACTAAATGGATCAGTCCGCGGTGTCCCAAAGCGAGTAGTACGGGCTTGGTTTGCGCGTAAAGGGTCTTCTGAGTGCTACTTGACACGTCTAGCCCAGCGAGATGGATGAGATAACCGTCGATCAAGTCGCGACTAACATCCTCCAAAACCAATTCACGGCCAAATGCCGTCGCCCGCAGCGTGCAGTATTCGAGGAAATAGCGCATCCCATGCCTGCAGTAGCCACTCACCGTGCTCGTAGCGACAATAGCGTCCCCATCTGACAGAAAGCGTTCGATCTGGCGCTGGCAGGCATAGGTGATGGGATTGATGCCAACGCCGTACCAGCTGGCAAAATCGAAGCTACGGGCTTGGGAGGCGTTCCGCCTGAATGCGATCTTGGTGTTACTCGGCGGAATTACTTCATCCAGAATGACCACATTGCCTGACGTGTCGCGGTCTTGGTGGACTTGCGGGACGTTGAGGTCTGTCTTGGTAAATACCTTACGCTTACCCATCAGATCCCTTCCGCCAATGCGTTCAACTCATCGTCATATGCCAGCACCGCTTTGTCGGCCATTTCGTTGACCAGGTGCAGATACACCATGGTTGTCTGAATCGAGCTGTGGCCGAGTTGCCTCTGAACAAAGACCAAAGGCTCCAGCCCACTCTCAGGAGTACGCTGGAGGCTGACTAGGGTTTGGGTGGCATAGGTGTGCCGGAGCATGTGCGTATGGACCTTTATTCCAGCCCGCTTGCCGATCTCGCTGATGATCCGGTTGAGGCTCTTGCCGTCGTCACCATAGGGTTCCCCGAACTGATTAAGCAGCAGTGCCTTTTGTGGGGTTTTGCTTAGCGATGCACGCTCGCCGCGCACCTTCGTCACATAGCGATAGAGTTCAGCCATGAACTTGCGGTTGACGTAAATATCCCGTGGCTTGCTCCCCTTAGTCACCATACCGCTGCCATCGAACGGATCCAGCGGAATGGGAAGGTTGCGTTCGGCACGTTCAGCCTTGTCTGGGTCGAAGACATATGCCCTCGGGAAGGCAGCGATTTCCTCGCGGCGCAGACCTGTATGTAACGCTAGGCGAATCATTATCCGGTGATGAGGATTCTCTGCAGCGGCCAGGAGAGATTTGATCTCGGCCATGCTCAGAAACTTGGGCAGGATCTTGTGGCGACGCGGCATCACATCGTTTGCCATCGTCTTACCGCCTCTGGCATCGACATGCTCAAGGAAGCTCAATTCGCGCTTTACGGTGCGTTCTTCGTATGAGAAGGGCACGCGTTTCACCCACCCCTTCTCCAGTGCGTATTCGTAGAACTTGCAGATGTAAGTCAAGCGCTGGCGAGTGGTGTTTAGTTTCAGCTCGCACGTATTCAGGCAATAGTCACGATAGGCTGCAACTAGACTCTTCGCCTCGCCACGATCAACGTCGCGCCAGTCCAACTCATGGGCTTGAAGGAAGCTAAAGAAGTCGTAGACAGCGCGCCCAGTGCTGGGCCAAGAACGATCAGACCCAATTTCGCCGCGAAGCAAGTAGTGGCGAAAAAACTGATTGGCGGGAACACAACTCTCCATCGAGTCCCATAGCAAAATAGGGAAATCCGGGTATGGTTGCCCAGCTATCAAAAAATCTTTAGTCGCCCTCACAAGCTCCATCTGTCTTCCCTCACGTGATCAGACACCCACCCCTTTAGTCTGCTTTGACAGATGCAGGGCTGTTAGATCGCCCCCCGATCACCAGCTGCGGCTATGGGTTCGCAAGGGAAGGCCTACCAATACTATGGGAATCTAACTCTTGCAAGGCGTCAGATCATTGCATTACCACCAATATTTCCCGAAGTTTTCCGGATTGGCCCAAAAGCGTGAGTTGAGCCAGTCGGGTACTTGTTTGTAGTCAAGCAGATCATAGGTGAACAGGGTCAACACTTGTTCATCGCGCTGGAAGCGCTCGCTGGCTTGCAGGGCCAGGGAGAAAAAATCCGTCTCCTGCCAGCCGCTGGCCGACAAGTCCGCCAGCACCGCAATGCGGCTGGCGTTGAGGTTGCGGATCCCGCCGAGCAGGTTCAAGCCGTCGCGCTTTGGCAAGTGTTCGAGGCAATCGACCGCCAGCGCCAGATCGAACCGGCGTGCCGCCAGTTCCGCCGGCAACGGTCCCGGTGCCGTGTGGGCGACACACGTATCCGGGTGCGCAAGCTTGAAGGCTTCCAGGGCGGGAAACTCACTGGCCCCGATCAGCAACAGCTGCGCGGGAGCGTAAAGGTCCAGCAAAGCGGCCAACGCCTGTTGCGGTGTGCGCGAAGAAATAGCTGCAATCATCAAAGATCCTCAATCAGAGCACCAAGACTAGCCTGCCCAAACGTCCGGGCCTAGAGCGGGTTTAGCGCAAATGCGCCAATCCGTCGTGTACACGGGATAAAACAGCAATGGCCTATTGCTGGCGGAGTTTAATAGTCGGGTCTTTACTACCTGAATCGGTTCTAAGCCGATCCCTCAGGAGAAAACTAGATGAGCATAGTTCGGACAGCATTACCCTTGGTTCTGCTCACCAGTGTGTTGACTGGTTGCGCAGGTTTGCAGAAAACCGACTGGCCGACCTGTGCGGCTGTCGGTGGTGTCGTGGGTGCGGGTCTCGGCGCGACCGAGAGCTCCGCGTGGGCAGGCTATGGCGCGCTGCTCGTCGGCGGCACGGCAGCGGCCTATTGCTGGGTTCACGGTGATGGCGACGAAGACGGTGATGGTGTACCGGATAGCCGCGACAAGTGCCCGGGCACACCGCACGGCGTGACAGTCGATGCCAACGGTTGCCCTCCACCTGCACCGGTGGTTGAAGAGGCTGTTGTGGTCAAGGAAGAAACCATCGTCATCCGCGATGTTCACTTCCAGTTTGACAAAGCCACCCTCACACCATCCGACAAGCAGGTCCTCGACAAGATCGCCACTCGCTTGAAGGCGGAAGCGCCTACCGCTCAACTGACCGTTACCGGCCATACCGACAGCGTGGGCAGCGATGCCTACAACCAGAAACTGTCGGATAAACGCGCTCACTCGGTGGTTGAGTACCTCATCGAGCAAGGCGTGCCACGCAGCAGCTTCGTGTCTGTAGTAGGTGCCGGTGAAAGCCAGCCGGTCGCCGATAACAAAACGGCTGACGGCCGCGCGATGAACCGTCGCACGGAAATCAAAATCAACCGTTAAAGTCCCTTCCGCTCCGTGGCTTGTATAGTCGCGGATGCGGGTCTTTACTCCTGTGTAACCGGTATGGGCCGGTAACACAGGAGCTTTCAATATGAGCGTTCTCACAAGGACCGTCCTACCGGTTCTGCTGCTTGGCAGCCTGTTGACCGGTTGCGCAACTCACAGTGATGGCACTGCCCCCCTCAATCAACGCACCTGGCCAATCTGCAGCGTCATAGGCGGGCTGGTGGGTGGCGGTTTGGGCGCCATCGAAAGTGGCGGCTGGGCGGCCGGAGGAGCAGCGCTCGGAATCCTGACTGGCGGCTTGATCTGTTACGCCCAGGATGGCGACGAAGATGGCGACGGCGTTTTTGATCGACGTGATCGTTGCCCCGATACTCCCGCCAATACGCCGGTCGAACATCATGGTTGCCCGCTGCCGCAATACCCGGCCAGCGTGAAACCTGTCGAACCTGTACCCGAAGAAGTCATCACCCTCAGCGATGCGGGCGATGTGCTGTTTGCGTTCAATCAATCTGACCTGACCCCGTCTGCGCAGAATCAGCTGACTGCGCTGATGCCGAAATTGCAAAGCGCCGATGTGGTGAGTATCAAGGTGGTCGGCCATACCGACAGTGTCGGTTCCGATGCCTACAACCAAATGTTGTCGGAACGTCGCGCCACCAGCGTGGCAGCCTATCTGATGAACCAGGGGCTGGACCCGAACAAACTCACCAGTGAAGGCAAGGGCGAAAGTGAGCCCATCGCCGATAACGCGACTGACGAAGGCCGCGCGAAAAACCGTCGCGTGGAATTGCATATCAATCGCTAAGCCGCGATATAGAGCCATCGGCCCGCCAATAAGGGGGGGCGATGGCCATTCGGCGGTCTTCATGAAGAATTTTCCGTTGCCCTCTGGCGCATCCCGCGTGGAAGCCGTTACTGTGCGCCCAAAGAATAATGATCAGCGGGGGAGCGTATGAAGGTGTTTTGGGGGCTGGGGAAGTTATTGACCCTGCTGTTCTGGCTGGTGGTGCTGGTCAATCTGCTCACGCCGTTTGTTTATCCGTTGCACCCATTGGTCAATCTGGCCGGGGGCCTGCTGGCACTGTTCCATCTGCTGGAGCTGGTGTTCTGCAACCGCAGCCTCAAAGGCCGCGCCCACCCTTGGCGTGATCGCTTGCAGATTGCCATTTTCGGCGTCTTCCATCTTCAAACCATCCCGGCTCCCTCCGCACCGAAGGCTTCCCATGCGTAATCTCTGTCTGCTCGCCGCATTTATCAGTCCATTGGCCTGCGCTCAGGTTGTCAGTGTCGAAGCCAACTCGTTGATGCGCCTGCCCAACACGGCCAGCACCTTGCAACTGGAGCGGCTGGAAGTCGCGGATTACGGCACTTTGCTGATTCCTTCGAACGTCACCGAAGTGACGGTGGGCGAATTGCACTTGGGGCGTGAAGCGCGAATTGCCATCGTGCCGGGTGAACAACCGCTGGAATTTAAAGTGCACCGTGCCGAGTTGTCGGAAGGCAGTCAGATCACTGCGCGGGGCGCGCCGGGGAGTTTCCAGAAGGCGGCACGCTCGGGGCGCAATCTGAACTTGCAGATCAAGGCGTTGACCGCTCCGCAATTGTTGGTCGATGCTCGCGGCGGTGCGGGCGCACCGGGGTTTTTCGGTCTTGACGGCGCCAATGGCCAGGATCCGGGTTGTACCTATGGTCAGGCCGGTCGCGGTGCCGATGGCAGCGATGGCAGTGATGGTCAGCCGGGGGCTGCGGGCGCACTGGTGAAGCTGGAAGTGCCGCGCGATTTCCCGGCGGATAAAATCAAGGTGCAGGTCGCTGGCGGTGCCGGCGGTCTTGCAGGTCCTGGTGGTAAACCGGGGGCGGGTGGCCAGGCCAAAGGCTGCCTGGTGTACAAGGCCGATGGCGGCAAAAGTGGCCGTCCGGGAGCGGATGGCCAGCCTGGTCCTGCCGGGGCGGCGGGTTCGGTAACGGTTCAACGGTTGTAATCCTGATCGTTCCCACGCAGAGCGTGGGAACGATCATCAGAACATCGGCCGGGCCGCAGCAATCGCCACCAGCAACAGACCCACCATCAAATTAATCCCCACCAACCGCCGAATCTTCCCGAGCACGGCTGCACCCGTCGGCCAATCCTGCGCGTTCACTGCAATGCGCAACTCCGGCAGCATCAGCGCCTGGATCCGGATAAACAGCGCCGTCATCACCACGTACAACCCCATCATCACCTGCACATAACGCGGCGCGGCCTCAAACCCGGCGTATTGCAGATGAATCATGCCGACCCCGCTGATCGGCAGCAGCACTACCGCGACCCAGACCCAGCGGAAAAAACCTTGAAACACTTCCACCCACAGCTTCAGCCGGGCGGGGCCTTCCAGCGCCTTCATGGCCGCGGGGCGCAAAACCATCCAGGCGAAAAACATGCCGCCCACCCACACCAGGGCGGACAGGACATGCAGGGTATAAACGATGCCAAAAGGTGTCATTGGGGTACTCCG
This sequence comes from Pseudomonas sp. S2_B07, assembly GCF_054668435.1. Lineage (NCBI taxonomy): Bacteria > Pseudomonadati > Pseudomonadota > Gammaproteobacteria > Pseudomonadales > Pseudomonadaceae > Pseudomonas > Pseudomonas sp. S2_B07. The sequence goes on along the minus strand of NZ_CP162769.1, from coordinate 2,249,394 downwards.
TTCTGCGCGGGATTAATTAGCGGGGTATGATAGCCGCCGAACCGAACCACTGAAAATTTATCCAGCATTTTTAGCGCCCGACAATCCATGATCAGCACCGAACTCAAAACCACGATCCAGGGCGCCTATTCGCGTTTTCTCGAAGCCAAGAGCCTCAAGCCGCGCTACGGCCAACGCCTGATGATCGCCGAAATTGCCAAGGTCCTCGGGGATATCGACACCGACGACGAAGGCCGGCGCAGTGGCGACCCCGCGATTGTTGCGGTGGAAGCCGGCACCGGTACCGGCAAAACCGTGGCCTACAGCCTGGCGGCGATCCCGACCGCCAAGGCTGCCGGCAAACGCCTGGTCATCGCCACGGCCACCGTCGCCCTGCAAGAGCAGATCGTCTACAAGGATTTGCCCGATTTGATGCGCAACAGCGGGCTGAATTTCAGCTTCGCGTTGGCCAAGGGCCGTGGGCGCTACATGTGCCTGTCCAAGCTCGACATGTTGCTGCAGGAAGGCCACGCACAAACGGCCACGGCGCAGTTGTTCGAAGAAGAAGGCTTCAAGATCGAGGTCGACGAGGCCAGTCAGAAGCTGTTCACCAGCATGATCGAAAAACTCGCCGGCAATAAATGGGACGGCGACCGCGACAGTTGGTCGACGGCGCTGGAAGATGCCGACTGGGCGCGTCTGACCACCGATCACAGCCAGTGCACCAACCGCCATTGCCCGAACTTCGGCCAGTGCGCCTTTTATAAGGCCCGCGAAGGCATGGGCAAGGTTGACGTGATCGTCACCAACCACGACATGGTGCTGGCCGACCTGGCCTTGGGCGGCGGTGCCGTGCTGCCAGACCCGCGCGACACCATCTACGTGTTCGACGAAGGTCACCACCTGCCAGACAAGGCCATCGGCCACTTCGCCCATTACACGCGCCTGCGTTCCACTGCCGACTGGCTGGAAACCACCGCGAAAAACCTCACCAAACTGCTGGCCCAGCACCCGCTGCCCGGCGATTTGGGCAAGTTGATCGAGCAAGTGCCGGAACTGGCCCGCGAGATCAAGACCCAGCAACAATTCATGTTCACCGCCTGCGAGCAGGTCGCCGATTTCAAACCCGGCGAAGACGTCGAAGGCCGCGAGCGGCCGCGTCATCGCTTCGTCGGCGGGGTGATTCCCGAGCACATGCGCGAGATGGGTGTCGAGCTGAAGAAGGGCTTTGCCCGGCTCACCGACCTGTTCACCCGACTCACCGAGTTGCTCAAGGAAGGCATGGACGGCGAGGTCAACATCGGCATCGCCAGCAATCAGGCCGAAGAGTGGTACCCACTGTTCGGCAGCCTGTTGTCCCGTTCCTCGGGCAATTGGGAGTTGTGGGTGGCGTTCACCGCTGAAGACCCGGAAGACAACCCGCCCATGGCCCGTTGGCTGACGTTGGCCGAAAGCGGTTCGCTGTTCGACATCGAGGTCAACGCCAGCCCGATCCTTGCCGCAGAAATGCTTCGGCGCAACCTGTGGAACGTCGCTTACGGCGCATTAGTGACCTCGGCAACCCTGACGGCCCTCGGCACGTTCGACCGTTTTCGCATGCGCGCCGGCCTGCCGAAAAAAGCCGTGACCGCCGTGGTCCCAAGCCCGTTTCACCACGCCGATGCCGGCGTGCTGCGCGTGCCGGACCTGAAAGCCGATCCGCGGGATGCACCGGCCCACACCGCGGCGATCATTCGTGACTTGCCGCAACTGGTTGAAGGCTCCCGGGGCACGCTGGTGCTGTTTTCTTCCCGCAAACAGATGCAGGACGTGTTCGACGGCCTCGACCGCGACTGGCGCAAGCAAGTGTTCATTCAAGGCAACCTGTCGAAGCAGGAAACCTTGAACAAGCACAAGGCACGTGTCGATGGCGGGGATTCCAGTGTGCTGTTCGGCCTCGCAAGTTTTGCCGAAGGGGTCGACTTGCCGGGCGCGTACTGCGAGCACGTGGTGATCGCGAAGATCCCGTTCTCGGTGCCGGATGATCCCGTCGAAGCCGCGCTGGCGGAATGGATCGAGGCCCGTGGCGGCAATCCGTTCATGGAAATCTCCGTGCCGGATGCCTCGCTGAAACTGGTCCAGGCCTGCGGTCGCTTGCTGCGTACCGAAGAGGATCGCGGCACCATCACCTTGCTCGATCGACGTCTGGTCACCCAGCGTTACGGCAAAGCCATCCTCAATGCGCTTCCGCCATTTCGCCGCGAAATTTCCTGATACACCGGTGGGCACATTTGCCCGCCGCGTTGTCTATCTCTCTACCATCGCTTTTCCATTGACCCTTGAAGGTCGTTAGGGAGATCCACGTTCCTATGATTCGCCGTTCGTTGCCCGCTGTATTTGCCCTGATGTTCGCAGCCCCTTTGCTGGCAGCCCCCGCCGGCCAACAGACGCTGTTCAACTTTGTACGCCCCGCTGACGTGGTCCAGGTGGCGACTCAGGACGCCAGCCTGCCCCAATCCAATGCGGAACAAACAGCCGAAGGCGAAGTGTTGCGCCGGGTGACGTTCAACCCGGTGGCCCAGCCGAGTTTGCGTTTGACCCCGCAAACCGGCGCCTGGGACTGGTCGCAATCGGGCGCCATGAGCCTGCGAATCCAGAGTGCAATGGATTGGGCCGTGACCCTGTACGTGAAAATCCAGAGCAATGACGGCAAGACGCTGGTCAGTCGCGTCGATTTGCCGGCCGGTCCTGCGCAGACCTTGCTGGTGCCGTTGGTGGCAAGCTCATCGTTGAGCCAGGGCATGAAAGCCGGGCCGCCCATGCCGATGACCGTCGACGGCCAGCGCATGTTGCTGGCCAGCAGCGCCGGTGAGCTGGATCGCAGCCAGGTGGTGTCGGTGACCTTGTCGATGGATCAACCGAAAGTGGCCCAGAACATCTTGCTCGAACGTTTTGGTGTGCAGGACGGTGATGCCGTGACCCGGGCCGTTTATGGCGGGTTAGTGGATGCATACGGTCAGTCGACCCGGGCCAAATGGCCAGAAAAGATCAGCAGCGATGAGCAATTGAAAAGCGCAGCCGCCAAGGAACAGCAACAACTGAAAACCTGGCTGGCCGAGCGCGAAAAATCCTCTCTGGACACCTACGGTGGCTGGACCAAAGGCCCGATATTCAAGGCCAGCGGCTTTTTCCGCACTGAAAAGCGCGACGGTCGCTGGTACCTGGTCACCCCGCAAGGGCATCCGTTCTATTCGCTTGGGGTCAACACCGTGGCCCCGGACGTCAACCAGACTTACGTTGCCGGCCGGGAGTGGATGTTCGAGTCCCTGCCAAAACCCGACGAGCCGCTGGCCAACCATTTTGGCGACGGTGACAACCGTGGCGGTAACGGTGCCGATCAGGGCCGCGGCTATAACGCCGGTCGCTGGTACGATTTTTACGGTGCCAATTTGCAGCGCCTGTATGGCGCACCGTGTGCGCTGGGCAGTGACACCAAGGCCGGTGTTGCCGAAGCGGCCAAGGCCGATGCGGTCGAAGCGACGGTCGAGAAGGCTGCCGAGCAACCTGTTACGCCTTCTATTGCCGAAGCCGGAGTCGCCGAAGCGGCCAAGACCGGCGCCGCCGAAGCGACCGAGGCGAAAGCAGTTGAGCAGAAACCCGCCGAACCCTGCAAAGCAGTGGTGGATGAACAACGCTGGACCAACCACACCCTGGATCGCCTGCAAGCCTGGGGCTTCAACACCATCGGCAACTGGAGCGCCCCGGCGCTCGGCGACGCTGATCGCGTGCCGTACACCTTGCCGCTGTCGATCGTCGGCGATTACGCCAGCATCAGCACCGGCACCGACTGGTGGGGCGGCATGCCCGACCCGTTCGATCCACGTTTCGCCATGGCCACCGAACGCGCCGTGGCCATTGCCGCCCGCGATCATCGCGACGACCCGTGGCTGATCGGCTACTACGCCGACAACGAATTGGCCTGGGCCGGTCCCGGTAACGACCCGAAAGCCCGTTATGCGCTGGCTTACGGCACCTTGAAAATGACCACCGACGTGCCGGCCAAACGTGCGTTCCTCAAGCAGCTGCGCGACAAATATCGCAATCAAGCGGGGCTGTCCAAAGCGTGGGGCATCGATTTGCCGGCCTGGGAATTGATGGAAGACCCGGGCTTCGTGCCGCCGCTGCCAAGCGCTGACCACCCGGAAATCGAGGCTGACTTCAAATACTTCCAGCAGGTCTTCGCTGATACCTACTTCAAGACCCTCTCCGACTCGCTGAAGTGGCACGCGCCGAACCAGCTGTTGCTGGGCGGTCGTTTCGCCATCAGCACCCCGGAAGCCGTGGACTCCTGCGCGCAGTATTGCGACGTGTTGAGCTTCAACATGTACACCTTGCAACCGCAGGACGGTTACGACTTCGCCAAGCTGCGCAGCCTCGACAAACCGGTGCTGATCACCGAATTCAACTTCGGCTCGGCGGATCGCGGTCCGTTCTGGGGCGGCGTGACGCAATTGGCCAAGGAAGAAGACCGTGGGCCGGCCTACGCGAACTTCCTCAAGCAGGCGCTGAGCGAGCCTTCGATTGTCGGTGTGCATTGGTTCCAATACCTGGACCAACCCGTGACCGGGCGTTTGCTGGACGGTGAGAATGGTCACTTTGGTCTGGTAGGGATTACTGATCTGCCGTTCCAAGGGTTTGTGGAGGCCGTGCGCAAGAGCAACCTGGCGGCTGTCGATCAGTTGAGCAAAGAGGCCGTGAAAGCAGCGGCCGAGGCCGACAAGGCCAGCCACGATGCGGAGGGCGGCAGAAAGGCCGAGGCCGGAAAAGGGCCGGGGAAGGGCACTGGAAATGCGGGTGGGCATTCCGGTAATGGTCATTAAGTTCTAAAAGCATCGCGAGCAGGCTCACTCCTACAGGGGATCTTTGGTGTGGCGAAGATCCCCTGTAGGAGTGAGCCTGCTCGCGATGGCGTCCGAAAAGACACCACAAATTTTCTCATCCAATCCATGGGCAACCGACCGCCCAGCCCAACCCTGTTCCCAAAACGGCTAATGGCTGGAACAATGCGGGCCACTTTGTATAGCGAATATCCGGGAGCAATGCGGGTGCAGATTCAGGGTCATTACGAGCTTAAGTTCGAAGCCGTGCGCGAAGCTTTCGCGGCGCTGTTCGACGATCCTCAGGAACGTGGCGCAGCCTTGTGCATCCAGGTCGGCGGTGAAACCGTCCTTGACCTCTGGGCCGGCACCGCCGACAAGGATGGCAGCGAAGCCTGGCACAGCGACACCATCGCCAACCTGTTCTCCTGCACCAAGACGTTCACCGCGGTCACGGCCCTGCAATTGGTGGCTGAGGGCAAGCTGCAACTGGATGCACCGGTAGCGCGCTATTGGCCCGAATTTGCCGCCGCCGGCAAAGAGTCCGTGACCCTGCGTCAATTGCTCTGCCATCAGGCAGGCTTGCCGGCGTTGCGCGAATTGCTGGCCCCGGAGGCACTTTACGACTGGCAAACCATGGTCGACGCCCTCGCGGCCGAAACGCCGTGGTGGACGCCGGGCCAAGGCCACGGCTACGCCGCGATCACTTACGGCTGGCTGGTGGGCGAGTTACTGCGCCGTGCCGACGGTCGTGGGCCGGGCGAATCCATCGTCGCTCGCGTTGCCAGGCCATTGGGCCTGGATTTCCACGTCGGCCTGGCTGATGAAGAATTCCATCGCGTGGCGCACATCGCGCGTGGCAAGGGTAATGTCGGCGATGCCGCCGCCCAGCGCCTGTTGCAAGTGACCCTGCGTGAACCGACGGCCATGACCACCCGGGCCTTCACCAATCCGCCGTCGATCATGACCAGCACCAACAAACCCGAATGGCGGCGTATGCAGCAACCTGCCGCCAACGGTCATGGCAATGCGCGCAGTCTGGCCGGGTTCTACGCCGGCCTGCTCGATGGCAGTTTGCTGGAAGGCGAAATGCTCGATGAGCTGACCCGAGAACACAGCCTCGGCGACGACAAGACTTTATTGACCCGGACCCGCTTTGGTCTGGGTTGCATGCTTGATCAACCGGACGTTCCCAACGCGACCTACGGCCTCGGCCCACGGGCGTTCGGCCATCCGGGCGCTGGCGGCTCCATCGGTTTTGCCGACCCTGAACACGATGTAGCCTTCGGTTTTGTGACAAATACCCTGGGGCCGTACGTCTTGATGGATCCACGCGCGCAGAAGCTTGCGCGAGTACTGGCCACTTGTCTGTAAAACCCGCTCAAGGGTTCCAGTACCGGAACCCGGCAGCCTTTTCGGTTTCAAAGCGTCAGTTTGTGCGGGCCGCTTCGGTCTGACTTTTCATTACTTCATATTTCGTGGATATCCGATGTCATCCAAACCAACTCTCGCCCTGGCCCTGTGCTTTGCTATCACCGGTTGTGCACAGACCCCAAAAAGTGATTCCGATGGTGGCAGCTGGTGGCCGTTCGGTTCGTCCGACAAAGTCGCCGCTAAAGAGCCGAGCCCAGTTCCTGCCCCGGCCCCACTGAAACCTGCTGCCACCGCACCTGTTGCCAAAAGTGAGAGCGCCAGCCCTTGGTACTGGCCGTTCGGTGCCGATGATGCCGCTGCCAAGACCGCTGCCAAGCCGGAAATAAAACCTGAAGCCAAACCGGTCCCGGTCGCCAAGGCTGATACCAACGCGGGTAACTCGTGGTGGTGGCCGTTCGGCGGCAAGGATCAGAGCGCTACCAAGGTTGCGCCAATAGACCCGAAAGTCACCCAGGCCTGGCTCGACGACTACGAACCGCGTCTGCGTGAAGCGATCAAGGACAGCAACCTGCAACTTGAACGCCGCGAAAACGTATTGGTGGTGACCGCGCCGGTAGAAGGCTCGTTCAACCCGGATCGTCCAGCTATGCTGCTGCCTGTCACCCTCGGCCCGTTCACCCGTGTCGCGAAAATCCTTGAAGTCGATCCGAAAACGGCCGTGCTGGTACTCGGTCACAGCGATACGTCGGGTGCGGCACCGGCCAACGTGAAACTGAGCCAGGAACGTGCACAAGCCGTCGCCGCCATCTTCCGTCTCAGCGGTTTGCAGCGTGACCGCCTGATGCTCCGCGGCATGGGCGGTGACGCCCCGCGTGCGGCCAACGACAGTGTTGAAGGCCGTGCCTTGAACCGTCGCGTGGAATTGCTGGTGACCCCGCAGAACACCATGGTGGCGTTGCTGGCCAAGTACAACATGCCGGCTCCGGCGCCAGTGACTATGATCGCGGCGAAGGACATCAAGCCAGTGGCCACACCGGTCACCCCTGCGCCAGCGGCGAAGAAAGCGGCTGTGCCGGCGACGAAAAAGGCCCCGGCGAAGAAAGCCACTGCCAAGAAAGCACCGGCTAAAACCGCAACGCCAGCGAAGAAGACGGTGCCGGCTAAAGCAGTTGCCGACGCCAAGAAAGTTGACGTCGCGGCTGACGCCACCAAAAAGTGATTCGTTAACCAAAAGGAATGCGCCATGACCCAAGGCCTGGCTGATATGCGTCGTGACTACACCCGTGATGGCCTGACCGAGGCGCAAGCCCCGGCAGAGCCGTTCGGGCTGTTCCACCAGTGGTTCGCCGACGCGGTGAAAACCGAGCAAGCGCCGGTGGAGGCGAACGCCATGACTTTGGCGACGGTCGATCAGGACGGTCGGCCTCATTGCCGCATTCTGTTGCTCAAAGGTCTGGACGAGCAGGGCTTCACGTTCTTCACCAACTACGAAAGCGCCAAGGGTCAGCACTTGGCGGCGAATCCGTTCGCGGCCATGACCTTTTTCTGGCCGGACCTGGAGCGCCAGGTGCGCATCGAAGGTCGGGTGGTGAAGGTTTCGCCCGAAGAATCCGACGCCTACTTCCAGGTTCGTCCACTGGGCAGCCGACTCGGTGCCTGGGCGTCACCGCAGAGCCGGGTGATTGCCGATCGTGCCGAACTGGAAGCGCTGCTCAAGAACACCGAGCAACGTTTCAGCGATACAGCGCCGCACTGCCCGGATCACTGGGGCGGTTATCGCTTGCTGCCGGAACGCATCGAGTTCTGGCAGGGTCGTGCGAGCCGCCTGCATGATCGCCTGAACTACCGCCTACAGGGCGCTGACTGGATTCTTGAACGTCTGGCACCCTAAGCAGTCTACCGTTCGGGATACCTTGCTGCAGCGGCCTCAAGCCACTGGGGCAGGTCCCGACGCTTGATCTTCTGTGCGTGAGCGTTCGCCAGTTGCTGGAGCATGAAAGCTTTTTTCTGTTCGTCCTTCCCAGCCAAAGCCAATGCCAGGTCGCGGTCCATCCAGCGTTTTATCCGAACGTACAGCCACCAATGGAAGTACAAACCGGCGACGGTAGTGATGAAAACGATGAAGTAATCCATGACAATCCTTGGGGCGTGAATGTGCAGTGGCGCCTGTACCGGGCCTGAATCAAAACATTTTTATCCCGACCATGCCGTGACAGGCGTCAAGCTGCGGGGTTTAATGATCACCTGTCCTTTGGAGTTGATGCTATGCGTAAGTCTGTTTTGTTGGTTGCTTCCTTTTCCACGATGGCGATGTTGCTCACCGGCTGCCAATCCAGCCTGACCGGTGACTCCTACTCCCGTGATGAAGCGCGTCGTGTGCAAACGATTCGCATGGGCACCATCGAAGCGCTGCGCCCAGTGAAAATCGAAGGCACCAAAACCCCAATCGGCGGCGCTGCAGGTGCAGTGGTCGGCGGCGTTGGCGGTAGCGCCATCGGCGGCGGCAAAGGCAGCATCGTTGCCGCAGTCATCGGCGCAGTCGCCGGCGGCCTGGTAGGTTCGGCGGCCGAAGAAGGCCTGACCCGCACCCAAGGCGTCGAAATCACTGTGCGCGAAGACGACGGCAGCATGCGCGCCTATGTTCAGCAAGTTCAGGAGAATGAAGTGTTCCGCGTTGGCGAACGTGTGCGGATTTCTACTGTAGATGGCACGAGCCGCGTGTCGCACTAAGCGGGATGGGTAAAGAAAAACCCCGATCAGGTGACTGGTCGGGGTTTTTTGTGTCTGTGGTTTTCACCTGTTGCACATCAGTTGCAGTCTCTCTAGAGACAAGTCGTAGCCGTCAAACTCGCTATCATATTGCTCCCGGTTCCGGTTCACGGTGCCGCACGGGTGCCGATGAATACTCCAAGCCTTCAGGGAAATCGACGTTTAGTAGCCGCGCTATCTGAAGGATTTGACTGTCGGTTAGCTCAAGTTCAACAAAGACAGAACAATGTAAACCGGCTTCACCCCTGACCCCGCCGGAAACACAAGAATGAAATCCTTGTACTCAGGCGGATACACCGGGTTCACAATAATGCTGGCCGCCGCCGGCGTCGGCGGATACACCCAGATATGCGGCGCCTGCGGTGCAGCCTCCAGTGCTGGAATGCCGAGGGTGTCCGAGCCATCCACGGCCGGTGTCCAGATCAGTTCAACACTTCCCCCGAGATCCGCCACCTGCTGGCTGCCGCGCAGTGTGAACTGCACGACATCGACCATTTCCCAATCGCGGTTTTTGCCGGTGTAGAACCCGTAGCCCTTGAGGCTGCCGTCAGCCTGCTGCTCGACCTGCAATCGAACGCGGGTTCTGGCCTGTTTCAGGGCACGCAGTTGTTCGTCGGTATAGAGCGCGCTATCACCCGGGCTCGGCGTCCAGAACAACGCGACGACACCGGCCAATGTGGCGGCAGCGGCGGCTTCAAGTGCCAATAAAGGTGCAGCGAGCGCCGGGGCTCTAAGTGCCAGTCGACCTACGCCGAGGGAGACTGTACTGCCGCTGATGGTTTCGAGATTCAGCACCCCGGCATCGTCTGTATCACGAGCACCGAGCCAGACAATTTCTCCGTAATCCTTGAGGCTGTCGGTCGGAACCACACCCGAAGGATTCGAGTAATCGATAATGGCGTCTGGCAGGTTGCAGGACTTGGCAAAGACGCATCCCGCGCGAGGGATGTCGGGTTTTTTCGTCGAGGCCTGAAGCCTATCTTCAAAAGCCTGCTGCCGGGCGAGCATGGCGTCGTAAGCGCTTTGTCGCGCATCGCGCTCGGCCAGTTCGGTGGCTGTCATGAAGCGGTGGGTAACGTGATGACCGTCACCGGAGGGGGGCTTTTAGCCCTGGGGACTTCCTTGTTGCCAGCCACTGATCTTCCTTGCGTTCGTCCGTCGACAGCCCCCAATAAAGGAGCTGTGCGACGTTAACGAACGAGGCGGATCGTGGCTGTAGGATGAATCCTTGATGCTGCTAGGAGCGTTCGCTTTCGCTCAGGACTGCAAAACGGCGCTCTTGCGACTCGCCATCGCCGTCACCGCATAACCAATCAATGCCGCGAGAATCGACCCGGTCAGAATCCCCATCCGGTCCATCCCGGCGTAGTCGCTGACGCCTGGCTCAAACGCCAGCGAGCCGACGAACAGACTCATGGTGAAACCGATCCCGCAAAGGATCGATACCCCCAGCACATGGCCCCAATTGGCGCCTTGGGGCAGGGCGGCGATGCCGATTTTCACCGCCAGCCAGGTCAGGCCGAACACACCCACGGTTTTACCCAGCAGCAGGCCGGTGGCGATACCCATCGGTACGTGGTGGGTGAAGCTTTCAACGGTGACACCGCTCAGAGACAGGCCGGCGTTGGCGAAGGCGAACAGCGGCAGGATGCCGTAAGCCACCCACGGGTGCAGGGCGTGTTCAAGGGTCAGCAGTGGCGAAGACTCGGCGTTTTTGGTGCGCAGCGGGATGCAGAACGCCAGGGTCACACCGGCCAACGTGGCGTGGACACCGCTCTTGAGCACGCAGACCCAGAGGATCAAGCCGATGATCATGTACGGTCCAAGCTTCACCACGCCGAGCCGGTTCATGGCGATCAGCGCGATGATGCAGGCAGCCGCCAATGCCAGCGACAGCGTCGACAGGGTGCCGGAATAGAAGATCGCGATGACGATGATTGCGCCCAGGTCGTCAATGATCGCCAGGGTCATCAGGAACAGCTTCAGCGACACCGGCACGCGTTTGCCTAGCAAGGCGAGTACGCCGAGGGCAAAGGCAATGTCGGTGGCCATCGGGATGGCCCAGCCACCCAAGGCTGCCGGATCGTCACGGTTCAAGAACCAGTAGAGCAGCGCCGGCACGACCATACCGCCAATCGCCGCGGCGCCGGGCAGGACGATTTGCGAAGGGTTCGACAACTGGCCGTCGAGGACTTCGCGCTTCACTTCCAGGCCGATCAGCAGGAAGAACATCGCCATCAGGCCGTCGTTGATCCACAGCAGTAACGGCTTGGCGATTTTCAGCGCGCCGATCTGAGCGACGACAGGGGTGTCCAGCAGCCCGCTGTAGAGCCACGACAACGACGAGTTGTTGATGATTAAAGCCAGGGCTGCCGCGGCGATCAGTAACAGACCGCTGGCAGCTTCCAACTGAAAGAAACGCGTGAAAGTGCTACGCAGAGGCAAGGTCGCTCTCCATCGATGAATTCAAAAGGTGGCACACCCTAACCCGTACCGTTAGTTGTTAAAACAAAAGTTATATTCTTTTTTGTTATATGCAGTAACAACGTGAAGGTTGGGACCGGGCTTGAGCCTAGCAGTTGCCGGCCGTATTGAACGTCAGCTGTACCTGTGCGGGATGTAGGTTTTTTCCTAAGCTTGAAGGCTGAGCCTTACAAGAAGGCCGACTCAACGAGAAAACCATCATGAGCGACAACCGACAGTGGGCCCGCGAAGCCATCCGGATCATCGAAGCAGACTTCCAGCGCAGCGCCGATACCCACCTGATCCCCTTGCCGCTGCCGGGTTTTCCGGGCATTGAATTGTATTTCAAGGATGAATCCAGCCATCCCACCGGCAGCCTCAAGCACCGCCTGGCGCGTTCGTTGTTCCTGTATGCGCTGTGTAACGGTTGGCTCAAGCCCGGTGCGCCAGTCATCGAGGCGTCCAGCGGTTCGACAGCGATTTCCGAGGCGTACTTCGCCAACTTGCTGGGTTTGCCCTTTATTGCGGTGATGCCGGCGACCACCTCGAAAGAGAAAATCGCGCAAATTGCTTTCTATGGTGGCAAGAGTCATCTGGTCGACGACCCGACCCAGATCTACGCCGAATCCGAACGGTTGGCGCGCGAGCATGACGGTCATTTCATCGACCAGTTCACCTACGCCGAACGCGCCACCGACTGGCGGGCGAACAACAACATCGCCGAATCGATCTTCCATCAGATGCGTTTCGAAAAGCACCCTGAGCCGAGCTGGCTGATCTCCAGCCCCGGCACCGGCGGCACCACCGCGACGCTGGGGCGTTACGTGCGGTATCGCCAGCATTGCACCCGCGTGCTGTGCGCCGATGCCGAGCGTTCGGTGTTTTTCGATTACTACCAGACCGGCGATGCCAGCCTGCGCCTGGAGTGCGGTTCGCGGATCGAAGGGATCGGCCGGCCGCGGGTGGAAGCGTCGTTCCTGCCCAAGGTGATTGATGCCATGGTCAAAGTGCCGGACGCGTTGTCCCTGGCGGCGATGCACTATCTGGCGCAGCGGTTGGGGCGGCGAGTGGGCGGTTCGAGCGGGACCAACCTGATCGGCGCCTTGATGGCGGCTCAGCAGATGGCAGCGGCGGGGGAGTCGGGGTCGATCGTGGCGATTCTGTGTGATGGCGGCGAACGTTATGCCACCACGTACTACGACCAGGATTGGCTCAAGGGCCAGGGCTATGAATTGAGTGGTTTGATGGAGAGGGTGGCGGCGAGTGTCGAGCGCGGTGAGGCGCTACCATCGACGGTACTGCGCGCCAACATCTGACACACTGAAGATCCCTTGTAGCAGTGAGCCTGCTCGCGATAGCAAAAGATCAGTCAACATCTCTGTTGACTGTTAATCCGCATCGCGAGCCGGCTCACTCCTACAGGGGGATGTGCATCAGGCTTCCAGGCCGAGGATATCGCGAGCCACGGCTTCCGCAATGCGAATACCATCCACACCCGCCGACAGAATCCCGCCCGCATAACCCGCGCCTTCACCCGCCGGGAACAAGCCCTTCACATTCAAGCTCTGCATCGATTCATTACGGGTAATGCGCAGCGGTGACGAGGTGCGTGTCTCGATCCCGGTCAACACCGCGTCATGCAGCGAGTAACCGCGAATCTGCTTCTCGAACGCTGGCAGCGCTTCACGAATCGCCTCGATGGCAAACGCGGGCAAGGCCAACGCCAAATCACCCAATGCAACGCCAGGCTTGTAGGACGGCTCAACACTGCCCAACTCAGTCGACGGCTTGCCGGCAATGAAGTCACCGACCAGTTGCGCCGGCGCTTCATAGTTGCTGCCACCGAGCACAAACGCATGGGATTCCAGGCGTTCCTGCAATTCGATGCCGGCCAGCGGGCCGCCCGGGTAATCGACTTCCGGGGTGATGCCAACGACGATTCCGGAGTTGGCGTTGCGTTCGTTACGCGAGTATTGGCTCATGCCGTTGGTGACGACGCGGTTCGGCTCGGACGTCGCCGCGACCACGGTGCCGCCTGGGCACATGCAGAAGCTGTAGACCGAACGGCCGTTCTTGGCGTGGTGCACCAGTTTGTAGTCGGCCGCCCCGAGTTTCGGGTGGCCGGCGTACTTGCCCAACCGTGCGCGGTCGATCAGTGACTGCGGGTGTTCAATGCGGAAACCCACCGAAAACGGCTTGGCTTCCATGAACACGCCACGGCCGTGGAGCATGCGGAACGTGTCCCGGGCACTGTGGCCAAGGGCAAGAATCACGTGTTTCGAATGGATCTGCTCGCCGCCGTTGAGTTCGACGCCGACCAGTTGGCCGTCCTCGATCAACACATCGGTGACGCGTTGCTGGAAGCGGACTTCGCCGCCCAGTGCGCGAATTTGCTCACGCATGTTTTCCACGACACCGGTCAGACGGAACGTACCGATGTGCGGTTTGCTGACGTAGAGGATTTCGTCCGGCGCACCGGCCTTGACGAACTCGTGCAGGACTTTGCGACCGATGAATTTCGGGTCCTTGATCTGGCTGTACAGCTTGCCGTCGGAGAACGTCCCCGCGCCGCCTTCACCGAACTGAACGTTGGATTCGGGGTTCAGCACGCTTTTACGCCACAGGCCCCAGGTGTCCTTGGTGCGCTGACGCACTTCGGTACCGCGCTCGAGGATGATCGGCTTGAAGCCCATTTGTGCGAGCAGCAGCCCGGCGAAAATCCCGCACGGCCCGAAGCCTACGACTACAGGGCGTTGTTGCAGATCGGCCGGTGCGTGGCCGACCACTTTGTAACTGACATCCGGCGCCACGTTGACGTTACGGTCATCGGCGAACTTGTGCAGTATCGCGGCCTCATCCTTGGCGGTGAGGTCGATGGTGTAGATGAAGCACAGTTCGGAGGACTTTTTGCGCGCATCGTAGCTGCGCTTGAACAAGGTGAAATCGAGCAGATCATCGCTGGCGATGCCCAGGCGCTGCACGATGGCAGGGCGCAGGTCTTCTTCGGGATGGTCGATCGGCAACTTCAGTTCAGTGATTCGTAACATGGCAAGACCCGGTTCGCGGGGCGCACAACTGCGCCAAGGCGTTGGAAACCGGTGATTATAAGCCCCAAAGGCGGATTCCGTGAGGCTTAAACGATCAGTCGTTGCGCGCACCGCCGAAATACGCGCAACCACGCTGTACCTGGCCATTGATGCGCAGTTCGGCGCTCATGTGCTGGACGCTGCCGGTGCTGCTGTCGGTGCAGCGTTGCGGCGCGACCCACAGTTCGATGTGCTGGTTATTGGCTTCGGTACTGAGGTTGAAACGGCCGTCGCCCAACTGTTCTTCCACATAAGGGACGGCCAGGGGCGGTTGACCGGCGCGATCGACCACCATGCCTTTGCCGCTGACCTTGACGTTCCACTCAGGCAAGTGACCGGCCGCGCGCAGGATCTGCAGTTTGAAATTGGGATCGTCGCACGCCGTGCCCGAGCGCTCGACGCGGTACAGCTGCTCCAGATCAAGGCGGCTGTCGACGATGCGCCCGCGCACATCGGCAAACAACTTGCCCTTGGTATCGGCCAGAGACGCCGCCTGTTGCAGCACACTGGTGCCGCCGGTGTCGTTGACCACATAGCTGCTGGTTTCATTGCAGGGCTGGAACAGCAACTTGCCGTCCGCCGCCGTCAACTGGCCTTGCATACGGGTCTGGCCCGCGTGGGAGGCACTTTCACGCGGGCCATCAAACAACTGACAGGCAGCAAACAGCGGCAGCAGGGCAACGACGACTAAGGAACGGGCAACACGCATCTTTGGCTCTCCAGACAAGTGCCGCCACGTTACTCAGGCACGCTCGTGATCACAAGGCTTGTGTGCCAGGGATTGAGTTGCCGGGTGCGTCCCAGCATAGTGGCGCCCTTGTCCAGGATCGGGCTCTTTTCGGCATGAACCAACGTCTCTCTATTTTCCCCAAACGGTTGTACGCACTGGATGCACTGCGAGGTATCGCGGCGTTGGCGGTGGTGTTCTGGCATTGGCAGCACTTCTTTTTTCAAGGGGCAGTGCCGGGCCCGCTGCAAACCGAACTGCAACCTTTCTATAGCGTGTTCGCCTTGTTTTATCGACACGGTGGCGATGCGGTCGCGTTGTTCTTCAGCTTGTCCGGGTTCATCTTTTTCTGGTTGTTCGGTCATGCCGTGGCGCGTAGGGAGCTGACCGGAAAACAGTTCTTCATCGAGCGTTTCAGCCGCATCTATCCGCTGCATCTGGCGACCTTCGCCGCTGTTGCGCTATTACAGATGATCTATACACGGCATACGGGCAACGCTTTTGTTTATCCGTTCAACGATCTCTATCACGGCGTGTTGAATGTATTTCTCGCCCCTGCCTGGGGATTGGAACAAGGCTGGTCATTCAACGCCCCGGCCTGGTCGATTTCGGTTGAAGTGCTGCTCTACGCGGCATTCTTCCTGCTGTGGCGTTATTCGCCCCTGCCCATGCTGATCAGCATTTTCTTGATCGCCGTGGCCGCTTATGTGTTTCCTGCGCAGTACAAAATCACCTTGGGCGTGTTCAGCTTTTTCTGCGGTGGTGTTGGCTATGTGTGGGTGACGTGGCTGCTGCAACGAATGCCACCGCGCTGGGTGGGCATGGGGTTGACGATCGGGTGTGCGGCGGGGTGGTGGTTGTTCGGCGCTGATCAGCCGCTGATCAAATGTGTGCTGTTGTTCCCGCTGACGATCATGGCCATTGCAGCCTGTCATCAGGTACTGGAACCGGTTGCCCGGCGCTTGGCGTGGCTGGGGGATATCAGCTACGCCTCCTATTTGCTGCATTTCCCGCTGCAAATTATCGCCGCGCTGTTGGCGGATAAATTCTTTGCGGGGCGAAGCGTCTTTTATCAGCCGTGGACGTTGCTGCTGTTCTTTGCGGTCCTGATCGGTGCCAGCCTGATTTGCCACCGCTGGTTCGAACGGCCAATGCAACAGTGGCTGCGCCAGTTCGGGCGCGAGCGCCTGGCGAGCGAAGTGATCGCTCGCCAGTAATGCCTGTCAGAAAGGACGGTCAGCCGACGTGAAACGTCTGACCTGTCTGCAAGCCTTCCACGCTTTTGGCGTAGGCCAATGCCACATCGGCTGCGGGAACCGGTTTGAACCCGCGGAAGTAAGGCGCGTATTTGCCCATGGCTTCCAGCAGCACGTTCGGGCTGATCGAGTTCACGCGCAGGCCGCGAGGCAGTTCGATGGCGGCGGCGCGGACGAAGCTGTCCAGCGCTCCGTTGACCAACGCGGCCGAGGCACCGCTGCGAATCGGGTCATGGCTGAGCACACCGGTGGTGAAGGTGAACGAGGCGCCGTCATTGGCGAACTCGCGACCGATCAGCAACAAATTGACCTGGCCCATCAGTTTGTCTTTGAGGCCCAGGGCGAAGCTGTCTCCGGTCATTTCATCCAGCGGCGCGAAGGTCACGTTACCCGCCGCGCAGATCAGGGCATCGAACTTGCCGGTCTGTTCGAACAGCTTGCGGATCGAGGCGCTGTCGCTGATATCCACTTGAAAGTCGCCACTGTTGCGGCCGATGCGGATGATTTCGTGGCGCTGGGACAGTTCCTTGTCGACGGCCGAGCCGATGGTGCCGCTTGCGCCTATCAATAGAATTTTCATCGTGCTGATTCTCGATTGGTTGAAAGTGATCTCAGTCTAGAGTGGTTTTTTCTGTTGATAAGCGCACTAATAGGCAACCTTTGGTTTTCAAATGGAAACAATCCATGAGCGAAATGGATGACCTGGCGGCGTTCGCGGTCTTG
The DNA here is from genome assembly GCF_054668435.1 of Pseudomonas sp. S2_B07. Lineage (NCBI taxonomy): Bacteria > Pseudomonadati > Pseudomonadota > Gammaproteobacteria > Pseudomonadales > Pseudomonadaceae > Pseudomonas > Pseudomonas sp. S2_B07. Next base: position 2,232,161 of record NZ_CP162769.1, on the reverse strand, counting down.
ATCGAAGCCGGCAGTTTTACCTTGGCAGCGCAGCAACTGGGTTGCAGCAAAGGCCAATTGTCCAAGCGCATCAGCTTGCTGGAAACACGGTTTTCGGTGGTGCTGCTGCAACGCACGACGCGTCGTTTAAGCCTGACGGCGGCAGGCGCGGCGCTGTTGCCGCAAGCTCAGGCGCTTGTCGTCCAGGTCGAAAGGGCGCGTCAGGCGTTGGCGCGGTTGAAGGACGACATGGCCGGGCCGGTGCGTATGACGGTTCCGGTATCGCTGGGGGAAACCTTCTTCGATGGTTTGTTGCTGGAGTTTTCCGGCAAGTACCCAGAGGTGCAGATCGAGCTCGATCTGAACAACAACTTTCACGACCTGTCTCGGGATGGTTTCGATCTGGCGATTCGTTCCGAGGTGGGCAAGGACGAGCGATTGGTGGCTCGGCCACTGCTGGCCTGGCACGAGATGACCTGCGCCAGTCCGGCGTATCTTGAACAGTATGGCGAACCGCAAACACCGCAGGCCCTGGCCGAACACCGTTGTCTGCTCAACAGTCATTACAGCGGTCGCGAAGAATGGCTCTATCACCAGCAACATGAGTTGTTGCGCGTACGGGTGTCGGGGCCGTTTGCCAGCAATCACTACAGCTTGCTGAAAAAAGCCGCATTGGCGGGGGCCGGCATTGCGCGCCTGCCGTCCTATTTACTGCAAACGGAATTGGCTGACGGGCGATTGCGCTGGCTCCTGCGTGATTATCAGACGCGGCGCATGCCGATGTACCTGGTTCACCCGTATCAGGGCGGTTTGCCGAAACGCACGCAGGTGCTGGCGGATTACCTGATCGGCTGGTTCAAGCGCAGCGGTGAGGCGCTGGATCGCCTTAGCCTCGCACGGTCCGTGTAGCCGCTGTCGAGCTCGCGAGGCTGCGTCCGGCTGCGCAGCAGTCGTAAAATCAGTCACTGTGGTCTGACAGGTAAACCGCGTTTGCAGGTTTTGCGACCGCTTCGCGTTCGAACGCAGCCTTCGGCAGCTGCTACAGGGGGGCTGGGTTAGCGGGCGAAGCGTCGGGCGATCAGGTGATCAATCGACAATTTCCCCGGCCCCGTCGCCATCAAATACAGCAACACCGCCGCCCAGGTGCCGTGAGTCGGGTACGCATCCGGGTACACGAACAGTTGAATCGTCAGGGTCATGCCGAGCAAGGCCAACGCCGAAAAACGCGTGGCAAAGCCAATCAAAATCAGTACCGGGAAAAAGTGCTCGGCAAACGCCGCCAAGTGCGCTGCGATCTCTGGCGACAGCAACGGCACGTGGTACTCGCTCTTGAACAATGGAATGGTCGAATCGGCGAGGCGAGGCCAGCCGAGCTGGAAGGTGCCGTCGATCAAATCAATGGCGAGGCCTTCGACCTTGGTTTGTCCGGACTTCCAGAACACCGCCGCGATGGAGAACCGCGCAATGAAGGCGATCAGGCTCTGTGGAATCATCTCCAGCAGCGCGATAGCGCGGCTGATCGGGTTCTGAGTGTTCATGGCGATACCTTGTTGTGGTGGAGGTGAGTAAGGGGCGTTGTGGCTGATCAGCAAGGCCAGGGTTTGGCTGAGGTCGAACGCGGGGGCGGACGCTGCTGCCCGGAGCAGCGGCTGACCGTTTTGCAGGTTCTGAATGAAGGCGCTGGCGCCGGGTTCGATGACGAAGACTTCAACGTCCAGGCCATTGCGCAGGATCAACGCGTGTTGCCCGTGGTCCAGATCAATCCCGGCCAGCGTTGCGTCTTGCTGATGGGCAGCCCAGATCGAGACCACGGCGAAGGCTGACGTCAGCAGGTTGAGCGAGGGGTGAAGTTCGACGCTCAGCTCGCTCAGGGTGTGCGGGGCAGCGAGCGCTGCGCCGATCTGTTCAGGGTTCAACGGCTGGGCGTCGGCCGCGTGATAGGCGAGGGTGCGCAGGCGTTCCAGTCGCGCGACATCGGCCAGGTACGGCACGCTGACCGCCGGTTCGAAGCCTTCGATAAAGTCCGCCAAGTCGTGGCCGTAATCCTTGATCAACGGGCTCTGAGGCGCATTGCCGAGCAAATAGATCGCGGCCATGGCACGGAAAAATTCATTGCCGACCAATTGCGCAACCACGGGGTAGCTGTGCGCCAAGGCGTTGATCAGCGAACTCTGTACGTTATTGCGATACACCGCGAACCGGCTGGCGGGATCGGCGCCGTTGGCACTGAACACACCTTCGGGGCAGTTCAGTCGGGGATCAAGCAGGGCAGCAGCAAACGCGGCGTGCGTGTTCATGACCGGCCTCCCGCGCACCGCAACCGTTCATCGGCCTGACGCGCCTCGGCGTGCAAGACGCTGAAGGCCGGCAACTGATTGTCGCGTTCGATCAGGGTCGCTATCGGGCCTGTTCGCTCCAGTACGTGCTGGTACAAGGTCCAGACGGCGTTATCGATGGGGGCGCCGTGATCATCGATCAGCAGACGGTCACCGAGGCTGTCGGTGTCTTCGGCGAAGCCGGCCAGATGAATCTCGCCGACGGCATGGAGGGGCAGGGCGTCGATGTAAGCCGACAGATCGCGCTGATGATTGATGCTCGATACATAGACGTTGTTCACGTCCAGCAACAACCCGCAGCCCGTGCGACGGATGACTTCGTTGATGAAGTCAGCTTCATCGTACGTCGAGCGTTCAAACGCCAGATACGTTGCCGGGTTCTCCAGCAGCATCGGGCGTTTGAGGGTGCTTTGGACGTGATCAATGTGTTCACAGACGCGGCTCAGCGTCGGCGTGTCATAGGCCAGGGGCAGCAGGTCATTCAGAAACACCGGGCCATGGCTGGACCAGGCCAGGTGTTCGGAAAAGGACTGGGGTTGATAGCGCTCGATCAGTACGCCGAGACGCTTGAGGTGCTGAATGTCCAGTGGACCTTCAGCACCAATCGACAAGCCCACGCCATGCAGCGACAGCGGGTACTGCTCGCGAATCAAACCCAGGTAGTGATGAAACGGGCCGCCGGCCACCATGTAGTTTTCGGCGTGGACTTCGAAAAAGCCGATGTCCGGTTGTGAACCGAGCACTTCACGAAAGTGCTCGGTCTTGAGCCCCAGCCCGGCGCGGGGCGGGAGCCCGAACGGTAGATTGTTCATGGTCGACACTCGGGCTGGGTTGGGATCAGGCTTTGGCTTTGAACGCTTCCATTTGCCCGAAACCGGTCGGCGAGGTCTTGCTTTCGGTGGTGGCGCAGGTGCCTTTAGGGACGAGTTTCCAGGCGTTAGGCTGGAAATCGGTTTTCGAAGTGCCAGCGCAGGTGGTGCCGGCGCCTGCTGCACAATCGTTATGACCTTTCATGGCCACGCCGAAGCATTTTTCCATGTCGTCGGCCGCGTGGGCGGTGGACACGGTGGCCATGCTCAAGGCAGAACCAAGGGCCAGAACCAGGGCTGTGGCGGACAGGGTGCGGGTGGAAGCAGTCATGATGTTTCTCCGGTTTTTGAGGTGTCGGTCAGCAACGTTTGTGCTGGCTTACCCCTCTAGAGAAACGTCGTGGCGATGCGTTACAGCGGTCTCCAAAACTTTTTTAAAAAACTTCAATACACACCACATCCCTGTAGGAGTGAGCCTGCTCGCGATCTCGGTGGAGGAGTCAACACAGGTGTTGAATGTGAAATAGCTATCGCGAGCAGGCTCACTCCTACAGGAGATTTCCTTTGTCCGGAAGGTGTGTGGCAGGCACAAAAAAAACGGCCCGAAGGCCGTTTTCTGTTTACCGCAAAGACTCAACCACCCAGATACGCTTCACGCACTTTCGGGTCAGTCAGCAGGGCTTCACCGGTGCCTTGCATCACCACACGGCCGTTCTCCAGAACGTACGCGCGGTCGGCAATCTTCAGCGCCTGGTTGGCGTTCTGCTCGACCAGGAACACGGTCACGCCATCCTTGCGCAGTTGTTCGATGATGTCGAAGATCTGCTGGATGATGATCGGTGCCAGGCCCAACGAAGGTTCGTCGAGCAGCAGCAGCTTGGGCTTGCTCATCAGCGCACGGCCGATGGCGAGCATTTGCTGTTCGCCGCCGGACATGGTGCCGCCGCGCTGGGCGAAACGCTCTTTCAGGCGTGGAAAAAGTCCGAGAACCTTGTCCATCTGTTCCTGATAGTCGCCCTTGTCGGTGAAGAAGCCACCCATGGCGAGGTTTTCTTCCACGGTCAGGCGGGAGAACACCCGACGACCTTCCGGCACCACGGCAATGCTCTTGCGCATGATCTGCGCCGAGGTCTGCCCCACGAGCTCTTCGCCCATGTACTTGATGCTGCCACTGTGGGCCTGCGGCGAACCGCAAAGCGTCATCAGCAGGGTGGATTTGCCCGCGCCGTTGGCGCCGATCAGGGTGACGATTTCGCCCTGGCGGATTTCCACGTTGACGCTGTGCAGGGCCTGGATCTTGCCGTAGAAGGTGGAAACGTTTTCGAATTGCAGCATTTACGCTTCCCCCAGGTAGGCTTTGATCACTTCGGGATTGTCGCGGATCTGTTCCGGCGTGCCGTTGGCCAGGGGCGTGCCCTGGTTGATCACGACGATGTGGTCGGAAATGCTCATGACCAGTTTCATGTCGTGTTCGATCAGCAGCACGGTCACGTTGTGCTCTTCACGCAGCACACTGATCAGCGCCTTGAGGTCTTCGGTTTCCTTCGGGTTCAGACCGGCCGCCGGCTCGTCGAGCATGAGGATCCGCGGGCGGGTCATCATGCAGCGAGCGATTTCCAGGCGACGTTGCTGACCGTAAGCCAGGGTGCCGGCAGGCCGGTTGGCGAAGGCCTTGAGGTTGACCTTCTCCAGCCAGTACTCGGCGAACTCCATGGCCTCGCGTTCGCTTTTGCGAAAGCCCGGGGTCTTGAACAGGCCGGCCAGGAAGTTGGTGTTCAAGTGACGGTGCTGGGCGATCAAGAGGTTCTCGACCGCGGTCATGTCCTTGAACAACCGCACGTTCTGGAAGGTGCGCACCACGCCTTTGAGGGCGATCTTGTGGCCTGGCAGGCCTTCGATCGGCTCGCCGTCCAGCAGGATGCTGCCGCCGCTCGGCTTGTAGAAACCGGTCAGGCAGTTGAACACGGTGGTCTTGCCGGCGCCGTTGGGGCCGATCAATGCCACGACCTGTTTTTCCTTCACGGTCAGGGCGACGCCGTTGACCGCCAGCAAGCCGCCGAAGCGCATGCTCAAATTGTCTACTTTCAGGATCTCGCGGCTCATTTGCGCAGCTCCATGTGAGGACGTTGCATGGGCAGCAGGCCTTGAGGGCGCCAGATCATCATCAGCACCATCAAGGCGCCGAACATCAACATGCGGTATTCACTGAACTCACGCATCATTTCCGGCAACAGAATCATCACCGTGGCCGCCAGTACGACGCCCAGTTGCGAGCCCATGCCGCCCAGCACCACGATGGCGAGGATGGTTGCCGACTCGATGAAGGTGAAGGACTCCGGTGTCACCAGGCCCTGACGCGCGGCAAAGAAGCTGCCGGCGAAACCGGCGAAGCACGCGCCCAGGGTGAACGCTGACAGCTTGATTGCGGTCGGGTTCAGCCCCAGCGCCCGGCAGGCGATTTCGTCTTCACGCAGCGCTTCCCAGGCACGGCCCAGAGGCATGCGCAGCAAGCGGTTGATGACGAACAGGGCGAACAGCGACAACAACACCGCGATCAGGTAAAGGAAGATCACCTTGTTCACCGGGTTGTAGACCAGGCCGAAGTACTCGTGGAAGGTCTGCATTCCCTCCGCGGCCGTTTTATCGAACGTCAGTCCGAACAGCGTTGGCTTGGGAATGTTGCTGATGCCGTTCGGGCCACCGGTGATATCGGTCAGGTTACGCAGGAACAGACGGATGATTTCACCGAAGCCCAGGGTCACGATCGCCAGGTAGTCACCCCGCAAACGCAACACCGGGAAGCCCAGCAGGAAGCCGAACGTGGCCGCCATCAGGCCGGCAATCGGCAGGCAGATCCAGAAGCTCAGGCCGTAGTAATGCGACAGCAGCGCATAACTGTAGGCGCCGACGGCATAGAAACCGACGTAGCCGAGGTCGAGCAGGCCCGCCAGGCCGACCACGATGTTCAGGCCCAGGCCCAGCATCACGTAGATCAGCACCAGAGTGGCGATGTCCACCGCGCCGCGGGAGCCGAAGAACGGCCACACCAGTGCACCGATGATCAGCGCAATGATGATCCAGCGCTGGGTGGTCGGCAGGGTCAGGAAGTTACTGGCCTTGGCCGGCATGCCCGGCATGCTCGGCGAAGATTTCCAGGCCGCGCTGATCGACTTGTCGAACAACACTCGCAGGAACATCAGCACCGAGCAAACGGCGATGATGAGCAGCGTGGTGTTGCTGGTGCCATGGACTTCGAGGTTGATGCCGACGATGGTCAGTTTCAAACCCAGTACCGGGTAGGCGACGGCCCACACCAGCAAGGCGCTGAACAGCGCCTGTCTAAGATTCCTAGTCATACTTTTTCAACCTCCGGACGGCCCAACAGGCCGGTAGGCCGGAACAACAACACCAGAACCAATAGACCGAAAGCCACGACGTCCTTGTACTGGTCGCCGAAGATGTCGGCACCAAAGGCTTCCGCTACCCCCAACACGATCCCGCCGAGCATGGCGCCGGGAATGCTGCCGATACCGCCCAATACCGCTGCGGTGAAGGCCTTGAGGCCGACGAGGAAACCGGCGTTCGGGTTGATCACGCCATACTGCATGCTCAGGAGCACGGCTGCGATGGCCGCCAGTGCAGCACCGATGACGAAGGTCAGGGCGATGATGTTGTTGGTGTTGATACCCAGCAGGTTGGCCATCTTGATGTCTTCGGCACAGGCACGGCAGGCGCGACCCAGGCGAGAGCGGGAGATGAACAGCGTCAAGCCGAGCATGGCGACGAACGTCACCACGAACACCACGATTTGCATGTAGGAAATCAGCACTTCATGTGCGCCACCTGGCCCGATGGTGAAGTTACCAGGGATCAGGTTGGGGATGGATTTGTCCTTGGAGTCTTGCGCCAGCAGAACCGTGTTCTGCAGGAAGATCGACATGCCGATGGCGGAAATCAGCGGAATCAGACGGTTGCTGCCGCGCAAGGGGCGGTAGGCGATCCGTTCGATGCTGTAGCCGTAGGCACTGGTCACGACGATGGTCGCGAGGAAAGCGGCAGTCATCAACAGCGGAACGCTGTCGAGTCCCATCATGGACAGGCCCGCGATGGCGATGAACGCCACGTAGGAACCAATCATGTACACCTCGCCGTGGGCGAAGTTGATCATTCCAATGATGCCGTAAACCATCGTATAGCCGATGGCGATCAGGGCATACGTGCTGCCAATGGTCAGGCCATTAACCAGCTGTTGGAAAAAGTGATAGATGTCAGGCATTACAGCGCTCCTAAAAACCTGATACGCATTTCACTGGTGGAGTCATTTTCCCGCTCGAGCCCCGTGGATCTGCACCCACTTCGAACGCGAGGTTTGCCAGCGAACCGCTGATGACGGTTTTGAGATTTTCAGGTGGGGAGACTGGCGGATCACGCCAGCGCGGCCCAAAACGTTCGTAAAACAAAGCCCACGGCACGCCGTGGGCTTTGTTGGCAGTCAGTCAGGCAAGGCCTTACTGAGGTGAAGCTTCAGTTTTTGGTTTGCCGAAGTGCCACTCGTAAACCACAAATTTGAAGTCTTTCAAGTCGCCCTTGGCGTCGAACTGCAGATCGCCAGTCGGGGTCTTGAAGGTGCCAGCGTGGATAGCAGCAGCCACTTTGGCAGTGTCTTCGCTCTTGGCGGCTTCGATACCACCGGCAATCACTTCAACAGCCGAGTAGGCCGGGAACACGAACGGACCGCTCGGGTCTTCTTTCTTCGCCTTGAACGCGTCAGCCAGGGCAACGTTGGCCGGATCCTGGTCGAAGGATTTCGGCAGGGTCACCAGCAGACCTTCGGAAGCGTCTTTGGCGATCTGCGAAATGGAGTCGTTACCCACGCCTTCCGGACCCATGAACTTGGCTTTCAGGCCTTTTTCCTGGGATTGACGCAGGATCAGACCCAGCTCCGGGTGGTAGCCGCCGTAGTAGACGAAGTCGACGTTGGCTTGCTTGAGCTTGGCGATGATCGAGGAGAAGTCCTTGTCGCCGGCGTTGATGCCTTCGAACACGGCAACCTTGACGTTTTTGCCTTCCAGGGTTTTCTTCACGGCGGTGGCGATGCCTTCACCGTATTGCTGTTTGTCATGCAGAACAGCAACGATTTTCGGTTTGACGTGATCGGCAATGTAGTTACCGGCGGCAGGGCCTTGGGCGCTGTCCAGACCGATGGTACGGAATACCATTTTGTAACCACGAGCGGTGATGTCCGGGCTGGTGGCAGCCGGAGTGATCATGATCACGCCTTCGTCTTCGTAGATGTCCGAAGCCGGTTGAGTGGAGCTGGAGCACAGGTGACCGACCACGAACTTGACGCCGTCGTTGACGACCTTGTTCGCGACCGCTACCGCTTGTTTTGGATCACAGGCGTCATCGTATTCAACGGCTTCGAGTTTCTTGCCGTCTACGCCGCCTTTGGCGTTGATCTGTTCGATGGCCATTTTGGCGCCACTGAACTGCATGTCGCCGTATTGGGCTACAGGACCGGTCTTAGGGCCGGCGATGCCGATCTTGATGGTGTCAGCTGCGAACGAATGGCTGGCAACCCCGGCCAGAACCATAGCGGCAAACAGTTTGGAAATCTGCTTAGTAGCCTTAGTCATAGTGCTCCACTCTTACTGTTGTAGTTTTTATAGTCCTGGCGCCGTAGCAGCAGAACCGGGTCAGATATCTTCGATACCCTCCGGAAAATGCCCCCGACAACTGTACCGGTACAGTGTAGAGCGCCAATTGTTAGCCTGGGAAGCTGGCGCCGGGGGGCAAAACCTGAGGGTGTCGCTTTTTTGAAAGAAAAAGACAGAATCACGGCGGGATGTTAGCTGGCTAATTGCTTGATTCAGCGGCATTCCCTGGCTTTCCTGCTCTTTTCGATCGGTGACTCAATTGCATCCGGGTTTTTCTGGCGGACCACCGACGTTATCATTCGCGTCGATTTCTTTTCCGGACAGGACCCATGACTCAAGAACCTAGCACCCTCTATGCCAAGCTGCTTGGTGAAACCGCATCTATTACCTGGAAAGAGTTGGAGCCGTTCTTTGCCAGGGGTGCCCTATTGTGGGTCGATCCCGGGCTGGATTTGATCGCGGCCGCCGAAGCCGTGGCGACTGACGAAGGGGAGAAAGTGGCTGCCTGGCTGGCTGCCGACCAGGTCGCCAAGCTGTCTGAAACGCGGGCGCTGGATCTTTTTGAGCGCGACCCGGCGTTGTGGGCGGTGGTGGTTTCGCCGTGGATTCTGATCCAGGAAAGGGCGACGAGCTGAATCGCTGCGCCTTATTGGTGCGTCGTGCGGGCGAGCAAAAGTGTGTAGGTGAGTAGCGTGATGGCACGTTGCCGTAGAGAAAGGCCACAGGCATGGCCAGCATCACGGTGACGTAAACGTAACGGGAACAGTTTGTCGGGCAGCCTGAGGGCTGCTTAATTGTTTCTGGATGTTGGAAAGACTGACATTTTCAGCGGATTTGAGGGGCTCATCGCGAGCAGGCTCACTCCTAGAGGGGAACGCATTCCACATGTAGGAGTGAGCCTGCTCGCGATGGCGGCAACCTGGTCTGGCGTCAGACCGAGAAAGTCTTGCCAGTATGGTTATTCAGCGAAATAACCTTGGTTTTGCCAATGCGGTGACGGTAGATCTCACGCAGGTACTTGATCGCCTTCTTCACGCAATCACGCGACAGGCGAATGTCGTTGATCGAGACAAACTTGTCCTTGTCGTTGATCAGCTCGCGGTACTTCTTCTCGTACATCGGTTTGATCGCGTACCAGTTGGTATCGAGGATCTTCGCCGGGTTCTCGAATTCGTTGAGCAAGTCGTCGATCCGGTCTTCGTCGAATTCTTCATTAATAATGAAGTCGAGGATCGAGTTGTCCAGCGTCTCGTCGAAGCGGTACGGGTTCTTCGCGAAGCAGCGCTTGATGAACGCGACGATCAACGTCAGGAAGTCGTCCGACAGGCACGGGCTCTTGGCAATCAGGGTGGTCAGCGACAAGTTGGCCGAGGCGCCGATCACCAGCGCGTAGCGCTTGAGCGTCGTGTTCGGGAACAGGCTGTTGAGGTGGGTCTTCAACCGGTTCAAGTCCATGTAGGACAGCTTGTAGTCTTTCGGCAAGGAAACGATCGACACCACCGACGAGCAGTTCTTGAAGAAGTGCAGGTCGTGCAGCGCGGCCGCGTCGTAACCGGAATTCTTGTACTGCTCAAGCGAGGCGCGATAGCGCTTGGATTCGATCGGCAGCAGGCTGATGCCTTCGATCGCCTGGGTCACTTTGTTGAAATGCGGCAGGTCGATGGAGCGGAAGAACAAATCATCGATGTTCAGGCGCTGCGGCTCTTTCTCGAACACCTTGAACTTGTCGCTGCTTGGCGGCGGGGTTTCCGGCACCACGGATTCGGCGTAGGCAATCGCCACCGGGCCGGCCAGGCTCATGAACAGGTCGTTGGCGTCGAGGCGAATGGTTTCGCCGATGTCGATGCCGGCGCGACGGAAATAGTTCTGGTCGTAGTCGGTCGTCACCGCCTGCGCCGTCAGAATGTTGAAGATCTGCTGCGAGATGTACTGGTTGGCGTGTTTTTCCATCGCATTGACGTCAATGTTCTGGATGTTGCCGTCATCGCTTTCTTCGGCATAACGCATGATGTCGTTGGAGATCAGCATCATGGCGTTCCATGGGCGGATACGGCCCATGACGCTGGCTTCGCTGCTGTCTTCGTTGGCGAAGTTGTAGGAGAAATCCCACTCTTCTGACAGGTATTTACACAGCAGGCGACCGGCGTTGATGTGCAGCGCCTCGGACATTTCGCTGCGGTGATCGGAAATGTTCGGCAGCACGCAGATGCCGCTGGTGAAGATCGGCTCGAAGACGAAGGAATGACCGCTCTTGCCGTCATGTTCGTCCATCGGTTTGGTGTCGAACGTCTTGTTCATGTACGAGTGCTGCTGGGCCAGGCCGAACTCCGAGGCCATGCCCGAACCGGTACCGCCGCCGGCACTGAAGATCGAGAAATACAGACGCGACTGGTTGGCCTTGATCCCGCAGCTGTCGATCAGGTACGAGTGAATCATCTTCCAGTCAGGGCTGGAGAAACGCTGGGTGTCCTTGTTCAGGATGATCTTGGCCAGGTACTGACCGAGGATCGGCGCGTTACCGGCACCACCGGCGTGGACTTCCGACAAGTCCATGATTTTCATTTTGCTGTAGTCGCGCAGGAACCCGCTTTTTTCGCCCTTGCGCGAGAAACGGATGCGGCCGGCGATGTCTTTGTCGAGGTCGCCAAGCATCACCAGCGGTTCTACCAGGAACACCGGTTTGGCGCCCTTGTTGGTGCCCAGGCGCAAGTTGTTACGAATCCATTGGGCCGGGCTGTAGCCCTTTTCCGCAAAGCGTTTGTCCGGCGACAGACGGTCTTCGTTGTTGAATTCATTGAGGTAGAACTTGCGGGCGTTGTACACCAGCTCCGCGACGTCCAGAGCAATGTTCGAGCCGCAACGACCAAGACCGATCAGGCACACCGACGGGAATTCCTGGTCGTTATGCTGTTCGCTCACGCCTTCCAGGTGGGGCGGGCGCGGGAACACCATGTCGCGCAGGCCGTCGAGGTTATCGAGGATGCGGTCGGTATTGGTTTCAGTGAAATACAGGTATTGCTGAGTGGCCAGCGGGCGCGCCGGGGTCAATGGCTTCGACGATGAGGGGCTGTTCGCCGCAGGGCTCAGAGTCAGATCGGAGACCGTAGTGGCCGGGTTATTTTTAGAAGTCATTGGGCGCCATCTACCTGGACTGGTTGGCTGAGCGACAACTGTCGTCAAACCTTCACGGAATGGGATCTCGCGTCTTTTTTATGCGCGTATTTGGCCAAAGTCTCAGGGACTCGCCTGAGCATCAGTGGGTGGAATCCTTTCCTTAGTCATGATGGATCGGCCAATATTCGGCGATCTTTAATCAAAAGGAGGCTAAATGATGTCAACGCTACCTTCGTTGGGGTTCGCCGGTATTGGTCTGATGGGGCTGCCCATGTGCCGGCGCCTGCTGGCTGCGGGCTATCCGTTGACCGTGTGGAACCGTAACCCGGGCAAGTGCGCGCCGTTGGTGGAGGCCGGTGCCCGACAAGTGGCAACCCCCGCCGAACTGTGCCAGCACGCCGACATCATCCTGCTGTGCCTAGCGGACACCGCGGTGGTGCGTGAGGTGGTGTTTGGTCCGGTCGGGGTGGCCTCGGGGGCAAAAAGCGCTCAGTTGCTGGTGGATTTTTCCAGCCTGGAACCCAGCGCTACACGAGAAATGGCCAAACAGCTGCTCGACAGCACCGGGATGAGTTGGCTGGATGCGCCGGTGTCCGGTGGTGTGGTCGGCGCCGAGGCCGGCAGCCTGGCGATCATGGTGGGTGGCGAAGCGGTGGATCTGCAGCGAGTACGTCCGCTATTGCTGACTCTGGGCCAGCGTGTCACCCACATGGGCGGCGTCGGGGCCGGGCAGGTGACCAAGGCGTGCAATCAGATGATCGTGGCGTGCAATGCGCTGGTGATCGCCGAAGTGGTGGCGTTGGCCGAGTCTTCCGGGGTTGACGCCCGGTTGATCGCCGAGGCACTGGCCGGTGGTTTTGCCGATTCAAAACCGTTGCAGATCCTCGCCCCGCAAATGGCCGAGAGCCAATTTGAACCGGTGAAATGGCATGTGCGCACGCTGCTCAAAGATCTCGACACCGCCGTGAAGTTTTCCCGCGAACAGGGTTCGGCGACCCCCCTCAGCGGATTGGCTGCGCAACTGATGCGCCTGCATGGGAGCCAGGGATTCCTGGAAAAAGATCCATCGACGTTAGTGCAGATGTACCGCGAGCCTGGCTCAGAGGTGTGACGTTGAACGAATGCTTGCGCTGGTTGATTTCGTTCAACACCGGACGCAACTCAGCCAGTGGCACTGGGCGACTGAGCAGGTAGCCCTGAACGAAATCGCAGCCCAGGCGTTCGAGAAAATCGTACTGCTCGAAGGTTTCGACTCCTTCGGTGACCACCTGCAAATGCAGGCTGTGGGCCATGACGATGATGGCCTGGACGATTTCCATGTCCTGTGTGGCTTTGGGAATGTCCTGGATAAACGAGCGGTCGATCTTCAGCGTGTTCAGCGGAAGGCGCTTGAGGTAGGCCAGGGACGAATAACCGGTGCCGAAGTCATCGATCGACAAGGAGACCCCGAGGGCACGAATCTGCCGTAGCAGCACCAGCGTGTTGGCGAGGTTGCCCATCAGCGCATTTTCGGTGACTTCCAGCTCCAGCCGTTGCGGCGCGACCCCGGAGGCGTGCAGCGCGAGTTCGATTTCGTCGGCCAGCTCTTCACGCGCAAGGTTCAGCGGTGAGCAATTGACCGCGATCTTCAGTTCCTCGCAACCGTGCCGGGACAATTCACCCAGGTCTTCGCAGGCTTTGCGCAGCACCCAGTTGTCGAGCTCATGGATCAGGCCATTGGCCTCGGCAATGGCAATAAACCGATCAGGCGCCAGCAAGCCATGAACCGGGTGTTGCCAGCGAACCAGTGCTTCGAGCTTACTGACCTGGCCGGTTTTCAGGTCGAAGATCGGCTGGTAATACAGCATCAATTCATTGTCTTTACGCAGGGCGTGCCGCAGTTCTTCTTCGAGTTGCAGCTCCATCGTGGCGCGGGTCTTGAGGTTGGAGCTGAAAAAATTCAGGCCGTTGCGACCTGCGTCCTTGGACTGGTACAGCGCCAGGTCGGCGTTTTTCAACAGTTCTTCACAGGTCTTGCCGTCTTGCGGGAACAGGCTGATGCCGATGCTGGTGGTCATGACCATGTTGCGCCCGGAGAGCTCGATGGGCTCCTTCATTTTCAGCATGATGCGCTGGGCCATGTGCTGCGCTTCTTCGGGATCATTGAGGCCGATGAGGATGCAGAACTCGTCCCCGCCAAATCGGGCCACGACATCTTTGTGGCTGCGCACCGAGCTTTTGATATGGCCGGCCAGCACTTTGAGCAATTCATCGCCAGCGTCATGGCCAAGGCTGTCGTTGATGCGCTTGAAGTGGTCGATGTCGAGGAACATCACCGCCAGCATGCCCCCTTCGTTGGTCTTCTCGATCAGTTTCTCGGCGAATATCTGATTGAAGCCACGACGGTTGATCAGGTTGGTCAAGGCGTCGTAATGCGCCACTTGCTGCAGCGACAGGCGCGCCTGATCCAGTTGGCTGAGCAGCGAGTTGACCCGCTGCAGATCACGCTCCTTGTGTTGCAGTTTTTTGTCCGCCAGTGCCGCGCTGATGCTGCTGCCGATGATCAGCAGCGTAATGACCGCCACCGTCAGCGCCAGTTGCAGGTGGCTGTGTTCGCTGACCGGCGCCAGGACGCTACTGCTGGGTATCACCAGATTGAAGGCGGCCATCCCGGTGAAATACATGCTCAGGATGCCGGCCCCGAGGAGGAGGCTGGCGCTGTACTTGAGCAGTTGGTGAAACATCCCGGTGCCGTCACGCAAATAGCGCGACAGCAGCAGTGCCGCGAGGCTGGCGCCAATCGCGATGGCGATGGATAAGGCAAACAACGCCGGCTGGTAGTAGACCGTGGCACTCGATTGCATCGACGCCATGCCCACGTAATGCATGGCGGTAATCCCCAGACCGACCCACACCGAGGCCTTGAGGCAATGCCGGACATTCAGGTCGGGGAAGCTGAGGGTGTACATCACCAGCCAGGCCGCGCACAGGGCGATTGCCAGTGAAATCAGGGTGACGGGGAGTTGGTAGTGAATGTCGACAGGTGCCTGGAACGCGAGCATGCCGATAAAGTGCATGGCCCAGATTCCGCCTGCCAGGCACCCACTGCCGACCCAGCGCCAAAGCCTTTGCGAAGCCGGACTTTCCGCATGCGCCACACGCTCTGCCATATCCAGCGTGGCAAAGCAGCCAGCACACGCCACGACATAAGCCAGCAGCACCAGAAAAGGGTCATGCGTGCAATTGAGTATGAATTGCCCGCTCGCTGTCAGCTCGGTAATGAAATGCAGACCAAGCCACTCCATAGCACGCCCCGTCGTTGTCATCCCGGCCGGCGCAATGAACGCCAGCGAATGTCATCGAGTATAGAGGCCGTGTCTGGAGTGCAAGGGATGATGTCAAAATGGTTCCATATGATTTTGGCATCATGGTAATCGCGTTTGGTGCTAAGCCTCAGGCGCTTTGTTCAAAGGGGATTTCGTACGCCGGTTGCAGGGCTGGAAGGCCGAATGCTGCCCGGGCCGCGTCGCAATCCACGTTCGCTTCGCCATTTTCCCAAGACGCCTCAAATTCCCGGCAGGTGCTGGAACGCTCGTTGTAAATCGAGCATTTGACCTCGCTGCCGACGGTCCCCTCCAGGCTGATGCAGCGGGTGGGTTTGCAGTCGGTGCCGAGCATCGCCACGCGACTGGGACTGATCGACGCGACCAGCTCATCCGGCACCGTTCCCCCGGACGAGGCGCATTCGCCCCAGAAAAAAGACACACGGAAATGGGAACAGCAGGCACCGCAATTCAGACACGGACTGACTTCGGACATGGTCGATGATCTACGCAGGAGGGGGTACGCAGGGGAGCGGACAGGGGCGCTATTCTAGACTTCGCAACGGGCTTTGGAAGGGGGTATGAAAGGTATTTTTCAGCGACGGACGGTACCGTGAAAATAGCGGCCGGATCCCCGTGAATCCTGGGCCTGGCGGTCAGCGCGCCTGCGTGAATCCATGGCCTGATATCAGCCTTGTCAATAATGACAGACAGCGTGGGTGGGCCTGTCTAGATTGGCGGTTCCGGGGACAGTGAGGCCCCAATAACAATAAAAGAGACGGACCCATGCAGAACTCGACCCAAGCGGCGAATGCCTGGCGCATTCTGTTCCTGTTGTTCCTGGCCAACCTGTTCAACTTCTTCGATCGCACCATTCCCGCCATCATCATCGAACCGATCCGCATGGAGTGGCACCTCAGCGACTTTCAGTTGGGGATCGTCGGCACCGCTTTCACCCTGGTTTACGCGATTGCCGGCCTGCCGTTGGGGCGGATGGCCGATACCGGGTCACGCCGCAAGCTGATGGGTTGGGGCCTGGCGGTCTGGAGCGGGCTGACCGCGGTCAACGGACTGGTGGGCAGCTTCTGGAGTTTCCTGATCGTGCGCATGGGCATCGGCATCGGTGAAGCCAGTTACGCACCGGCTGCCAACTCGTTGATCGGCGACCTGTTCCCGGCGCACCGCCGGGCGCGGGCGATGGGCATTTTCATGCTGGGTCTGCCGCTGGGGTTGTTGCTGGCGTTCTTTACCATCGGCGCGATGGTCAAGGCGTTCGACAGCTGGCGCGCGCCGTTCTTTATCGCGGCCGTGCCGGGGCTGATCCTGGCGATCTTCATGTTCTTCATTAAAGAGCCAAAGCGCGGCGCAGCAGAAACCGTGCAGGTGTCGCAGGAGCGCGTCGACCGGCCGATCCGCCGGGTGCTGGCGGTGCCGACGTTCCTGTGGCTGGTGATGGCGGGACTGTGCTTCAACTTCGCGACCTACGCCTGCAATTCATTCCTGGTGCCGATGCTGCAGCGCTATTTCCTGATGCCGCTGCAGGAAGCCGCGGTGGCCACGGGGGTGATCGTCGGCGTGACCGGTTTGTTCGGCCTGACGCTCGGCGGCTGGGTCGCTGACAAGATTCACCAGCGAGTGGCCAACGGGCGGCTGTTGTTTGCCGCGTTCAGTTTGATTATTTCGACCGTGTGTACGGGGTGGGCACTGCACGCCGGGCGCATCGAGATCGGCGTGTTTGTCGCGGTCTTCAGTGTGGGCTGGTTGTTTGCCTACAACTTCTACACCTGCGTCTACACCGCGATTCAGGACGTGGTCGAGCCGCGATTGCGGGCCACGGCGATGGCACTGTTCTTTGCCGGGTTGTATTTGCTGGGCGGTGGATTGGGGCCGGTGGTAGTGGGCGGTTTGTCCGATCACTTTGCGCACACGGCGATGCTGGCGGCCGGTGCCGAGCAGATGACCGAGGCGTTCAAGGCCGTCGGTTTGCATGACGCGATGTACCTGATTCCGGTGGCGTTGTTCTTCACCATGGTCTTTTTGTTTATGGCTTCGCGGTGTTTTGTGCGGGATGCGAAACGGATGAAGGCAGGGTTGGTGGCGGTGGTTGAGCCTGGGGTTTCTGTGGCGACTGCATAAATGATCGTTCCCACGCGAGCGTGGGAACGATCAGCAGACAAAAAAAGGCCCGCATCACTGCGGGCCTTTTTATTTAGCCGGGTAGAGCAGGGGACTTAACCCGCCACCAACACCCGAATCGCTTCCAGTCGCAACGCAGCCTTTTCAAGCATGGCCAACCCTTGCTCGCGCTGTTTGCGCAGGGCAATCAGTTCGCTGTCGCGCACGGTCGGGTTCACGGCTTGCAACGCGGTCAGGCGCGCCAGTTCTTCATCGGTATCCGCCGCCAGGCGACGCTGCGCCTCGGCCACACGCTCGGCGTGACGCGGCAGAATCTTCTCTTCGCCAGCATTGATCCGTGGCGTCAGCTGATCGCGCTGGGCCTGGATGAATTTGTTGGCGCTGGCACGCGGTACGCTTTCCAGCTGATCGTTCAAGGTCTCGAACGACACACGGGCCGACAGGTCGTTGCCGTTGGCATCGAGCAGGCAGCGCAGCGCGGCCGGCGGCAGGTAACGGCCCAGTTGCAGCGAGCGCGGGGCAACCACTTCGCTGACGTAGAGCAGTTCCAGCAACACGGTGCCAGGCTTGAGCGCCTTGTTCTTGATCAGCGCGACGGCGGTATTGCCCATCGAGCCGGACAGGACCAGGTCCATGCCGCCCTGCACCATCGGGTGTTCCCAGGTGATGAACTGCATGTCTTCGCGAGACAGCGCCTGGTTGCGGTCGTAAGTGATGGTCACGCCTTCGTCGTCGCCCAGCGGGAAGCTGGCGTCGAGCATTTTTTCGCTCGGCTTGAGGATCAGGGCGTTTTCCGAATGGTCTTCGCTGTCGATGCCGAAGGCGTCGAACAGGGTTTCCATGTAGATCGGCAGGGTGAACTGATCGTCCTGCTCAAGAATGTCTTCGACCAGCGCATCGCCTTCGCCCGCGCCGCCGGAGTTGAGCTCCAGCAAGCGGTCACGGCCGGTGTGCAAGTCGGCTTCCAGACGCTCACGCTCGGTGCGGGCTTCGTCGATCAGCGCTTGCCACTCGCCGTCGTCGGCCTCTTCCAGCAGCGGCAGTAGGCGCGGGCCGAACTGATGCTGCAAGGCGTTGCCGGTCGGGCACGTATTGAGGAATGCGTTCAGCGCTTCGTGGTACCACTGGAACAGACGCTCTTGCGGGCTGGTTTCCAGGTACGGCACGTGCAGCTCGATGATGTGCTTCTGGCCGATCCGGTCCAGACGCCCGATACGCTGCTCCAGCAGGTCCGGGTGTGCCGGCAGATCGAACAGCACCAGGTGGTGCGAGAACTGGAAGTTGCGACCTTCACTGCCGATTTCCGAGCAAATCAGCACTTGTGCACCGAACTCTTCGTCGGCGAAGTAGGCGGCGGCGCGGTCACGCTCGAGAATGTTCATGCCTTCGTGGAACACCGTGGCCGGGATGCCGGAACGCACGCGCAGGGCGTCTTCCAGGTCCATGGCGGTTTCGGCGTGGGCGCAGATCACCAGCACTTTGGTGCGCTTGAGCATCTTCAGGGTGTCGATCAGCCACTCGACGCGCGGGTCGAATTTCCACCAGCGTTCTTCTTCGTTGGCGTCTGGCTGGGCCTGGAAGCTGACTTCCGGGTACAGCTCGGCGTGATCGCCCAGCGGCAGTTCGAGGTATTCATCCGGGCACGGCAGCGGGTACGGGTGCAGTTTACGCTCCGGGAAACCCTGCACGGCGGCGCGGGTGTTTCGGAACAGCACGCGGCCGGTGCCATGGCGATCCAGCAGTTCACGCACGAGGCGCGCGCTGGCTTCGGTGTCGCCATCGTTCACGGCGGTCAGCAGGGCTTCGCCTTCGTTGCCGAGGAAACCGTGAATGGTCTTGTGCGCTTCAGGCGACAGGCGCCCTTTGTCCAGCAGCTCCTGAACGGCTTCGGCCACCGGGCGATAGTTTTCGCTCTCGGCGCGGAAGGCGGCCAGGTCATGGAAACGGTTCGGGTCGAGCAGGCGCAGACGGGCGAAGTGGCTGTCCTGGCCCAGTTGTTCCGGGGTCGCGGTCAGCAGCAGCACGCCGGGAATGGTCTCGGCGAGTTGTTCGACCAAGGTGTATTCCGCGCTGGCCTTGTCTTCATGCCACACCAGGTGGTGGGCTTCGTCGACGACCATCAGGTCCCAACCGGCGGCAAACAGCGCGTCCTGGGCCTTTTCGTCTTCGACCAGCCACTCCAGTGCAACCAGTGCGAGCTGGGTGTCTTCGAAGGGGTTGGTGGCATCGCTTTCGATGAAGCGTTCTTCGTCGAACAATGCGACTTGCAGGTTGAAGCGGCGGCGCATCTCGACCAGCCACTGGTGCTGCAGGTTCTCGGGAACCAGGATCAGCACACGGTTGGCGCGGCCCGAGAGCAGTTGGCGATGGATTACCAGACCGGCTTCGATGGTTTTACCCAGGCCTACTTCGTCCGCCAGCAGAACGCGCGGCGCAATGCGGTCGGCGACTTCGCGGGCGATGTGCAACTGGTGCGCGATCGGTTGTGCGCGCACGCCACCGAGGCCCCACAGCGCGGACTGCAATTGGCGGCTGGTATGTTCCAGGGTGTTGTAACGCAGGGAAAACCAGGCCAGCGGGTCGATCTGCCCGGCGAACAGACGGTCGCTGGCCAGACGGAACTGAATGAAGTTCGACAGCTGGGTTTCTGGCAGCGTGACGCTTTCGTTCTGCGCGTTGAGACCGTGGTAGACCAGCAGGCCATCGACGTCGTCGACTTCCTGGACCGTCAGCTTCCAGCCTTCGAAGTGAGTGATCGAGTCACCGGGCGAAAACCGCACGCGGGTGAGGGGCGCATTCCGTAGCGCGTACTGGCGAGTCTCGCCAGTGGCCGGGTAGAGCACGGTCAACAAGCGGCCGTCCTGTGCCAGAACGGTGCCTAAACCCAGCTCGGCTTCGCTGTCACTGATCCAGCGTTGCCCCGGTTGATACTGCTGCGCCATGCTGCCTGACTCCCACCTTGAAAAAGCGGGCTATCTTAACGGAAGGAGGCCCTCAGGGCCAAAGGACTCTCATAAAAACTCGCAGTCTTACGTTAGCCCAATGAAGTCGTGCTTGCCGGTCAGGGCACTGATGAGTGCCAAACGGGTCACAGTTTGCGACCGATGGCTCAAGTCGCCATCCCCGCAGCCGACAGCCTGCTGACAGGAGACTAAAAATTATGCTGCTACCGATGCTCCCCTTGAGTGCCGTGCCAATCACCTCACAGCACGACCCGATCCGTCAGCGCCCGGATATTCCGCCAGTGGTGCCGGTGCAGGAAAGCTCGAACGAAAGCACGATCGACCTGCAGCAGCGCGATCCCGAGGAAGCGGCTTTTCAACTGCGCGAGGAACAACGCCGCAAGCTGGAGCGCGAGCGTCGCCGCCGCGAGGCCGATGAAGACCCCGAGGAGCACCTGGCCATTCCCGGTGACGAACTGAATGCCGACAACACCGTGCCGGTGGCCCCGTTGATGGAGGATCAGCCGCGTCAGGGCTTGTGGGTCGATATTCAGATTTGAGTTGTGGCGGGTCAGACCGCATTATTGCGATATACCCGTCAAACGATGCACTGAGCACCATGAGCCAAGACGATAAGCTGATTGATCTCAACTCTGAACGCGCCAAGCGGGTTCACGACCTTAATGAAAAACGTCTGAATGAAGTTCGACAGGCGTTTGAGCAGGCAATGCCTTTGGGCAAAGCCAAGAAAAAACCGAAGAACAAACCGAAAAAGCGTTGAAACCCCCTGCATCTGTTGATGCAGGTCAGTTATTACCCCGCCTTTACGCCCGGTCTCGGGCGACATTGATCCAGGTCAATTTTTTCTTCTGCCTGTTTGGTTAACTTAGCCCTATCGCAACAGGGCAAGCCCAGGAGGCCAGTCATGTTTTTCGACAACGTGGTGATCGCCGGAGTGCTGACTGTCAGCCTCATGGTCATGTTTTTCGCAGGGTTTGGATTTTTTATCTGGAAGGATTCGCACAAGCGTAAGCCGTAGTTCTTTCCGGATGTAATGAGCACGCAAGGCATTTTGGGCAACTTCGGTTGCCCTTTTTTTTGCCTGCAATTTAGACCTGGCAATACAAAACCCTTGTAGGAGTGATCTCCCCCTGAATTAGAAATTGCGCCCACAAAAAGCCCGACTCAATGGTCGGGCTTTTTCATTGCTCGGCGATGTATCAGCTACCCAGTGCCTTCGACGCCAGCCAGAACAGGCCGGCCGACAGGCCCACCGTCGCAGGCAGGGTCAGGACCCAGGCCAGCAGGATGGTTTTCACCGTGCCGCCTTGCAGGCCGCTTTTGTTCGCGACCATGGTGCCGGCCACGCCCGAGGACAGCACGTGGGTGGTGGAGACCGGCAGGCTGAAGATGTTCGCCAGGCCGATCATGCACGCGGTGGTGATCTGCGCCGACATGCCTTGGGCGTAGGTCATGCCTTGCTTGCCGATCTTCTCGCCGATGGTCAGTACCACGCGTTTCCAGCCCACCATGGTGCCCAGGCCCAGAGCCAGGGCCACCGCCAGAATCACCCAGAACGGCGCGTATTCAGTGGTGGTGGTCAGGTCTTTGCGCAGTTTGTCCAGGTCAGCCTTTTCACGGGCATTGAGGCCAGGCAACTTGCCGACTTTCTTCGCCGTGTCATCCAGGCAGAGCAGGTAGCGTCGCACTTCGATGCGGCTGTCCGACGACAACGAGTGGTAGTCCGACACGCCTTTAAGGGTGCCGAGCAGGGCGGTAATGGTCGGTTCGGTCTGTTGCGGGTTGCAACGGAATTTCTCCGGCAGATCACCTTCTATGCTTTTGCCCAGCGCCAGGTATTCACCCAGGGTGTCGGCATTGCGCTTATAGAACTGGCTCAGGTGCAGGGTCGCATCGCGGGTCCGTTCGATCTGGTACGTCGTGCTGCCCAGGTCGAGTACGAACTGCGCCGGCACGATACCGATCAGCACGAGCATGATCAGGCCGATACCTTTCTGACCATCGTTGGAGCCGTGCACGAAGCTCACGGCCATGGCCGAGATCACCAGGACCAGACGGTTCCAGAACGGTGGGTGCTTCTTGTCATCGAGCTTGCGGCGCTGGTCCGGTGTCTTGTGCATCTTCGACAGTGGACGCCACCATTTAAGGCCGATCAACACCAGTGCCGCGACGAGGAAGCCGGCCATTGGCGAGAACACCAGGGAGGCACCGATGTCGATCGCCTTCTGCCAGTTCACGCCATCGGCCAACGGAATATCGTTGATCAACGCGTTGGCCAGGCCGACACCGAGGATCGAACCGATCAGGGTGTGGGAGCTGGAGGCCGGGATACCGAAGTACCAGGTGCCCAGGTTCCAGGTGATGGCGGCAGCAAGCAGCGAGAACACCATGGCCAGTCCGTGACCGGTGTTCACATTGATCAGCAGTTCTACCGGCAGCAGGTGGACGATGGCATACGCCACGCCAACACCGCCCAGCAGCACGCCGAGGAAGTTGAACACCCCGGAAAAGAACACCGCCAGATGGGGCGGCATGGCTTTGGTGTAGATAACAGTGGCCACCGCGTTTGCGGTGTCATGAAAGCCGTTGATGAACTCGAAGGCGAGGACAAAGGCCAGGGCGAGCAAGAGGCTCACAAGCACCCAAGCATCCAGTCCGCTGAATAAATCGATCATGAAGGTTTTCTGACCCGGTCGTAAGGGGGCGCGATTATGCCAGAAAAGACTGCTAATCAATGCACTTGCTGCTCATCGGTAACATTCTTCAACGAAATAATTGGCGAGGGACGCCAATCTCCCAGCGTTTTACCGGGTTTTACAAGCTATTGAATTAAAAGGAGAAATCAACAGGAACAAGGGTTTCGCTCGTGGAGTCGAGAGGCTTGAACGCTTGTGTGAAATATCTGAGAAGAGGGTCAGAAACGAGCCATTTGCCTCATCCGAGGGGTGAGGAGGCCGCTGCCCGCTTGTAGCGGGCACGAAAGGCTTGATCGATGCCACCCGCTTTTAGCGGGAGCAGACGCAGACCCCTGAAAGAATTCGGGCCGAGTCGGTCAAGGCTCTTCGGCTTTGAGTTCCTTTTCCATCTTCTGCAGTTCTTGGGTGAACGCCTGGTCCTGAACGGTGGCGCGTTTACGCCAGGGTTTACGTTCCGGTTCGGGCTGGGCGGCGTAGGTGGTGACTTCCCCGCCGTAAACTTCCTTGTAACGTTGTTCCTGGCGCTCAAGTTCCGCGCGCAGTTCGTCTTTCGTCACAGTGCTACCTGTATGAGTTGGGATAATTTCCGGTGAAACGCGCTGCATCGAGTCGATTGACCACGCTCATAAAAGGGTAATGCCCGGGAAGGCAACCTTTTGACGGCATGTGAACAATACTTCCATGTTGCAGGCGGCCACGACACCAGAGAAAAACAGCTGACGTAGCATCAGGTTCCTGTTTCAGCGAGCGCATTGGCGGAGCATATGAAATGAGCGTCAGGCGCTTGCTGCGGGCAACGACAATGGGACATCGCGCTGCCGGGTGACAGAGTCGGTGGATAAAAAACCGCTTCGCCACTGGATTGCATTATAGCGGTCGATTCGAAGAACACTATCACCGAGGCGTTAAAAGTAGTTCGTCATGTGTGATTGTTTTGTTACTGACAAGTGTTAACGGCAACTAGGAGGCCGATGATGTCATTGTGCAGCGATGTCTTTCTGGCGCCATTAAGGCGAACAACTTAAACCGCTTACATCGACCTTTAAGAAGTCGACCAGACAAAAAATAAAAACGGGCAGTTAATGGCGTGAGTCGCATCAGGCCTTGCGTGGCATTGATTGCGATTATCGGCCTGCCGTCCGATAATCGCCCAATCTTGGCGGTCCCGGACTTGTGTGCAGAAGCAGGGGCCGCGTGTAATAGCCGCTGATCCGCCTCGGAAAGGACCTGTCATGAATGATCAAATGCGCAACTCTTTCACTTCAGTGGCGCCGCCGATCGTCGCCTCACCCGCGAAGCGAATCCAGGCCCTGACCGGCGACCCTGATTTCATGACGTCCCTGGCGCGTGGCCTGGCGGTGGTGCAAGCGTTTCAAGAGCGCAAGCGCCACCTGACCATTGCCCAGATCAGTCACCGCACGGAAATTCCCCGCGCCGCCGTGCGCCGTTGCCTGCACACCCTGATCAAACTTGGTTACGCCACCACCGACGGTCGTACCTATTCGCTGCTGCCCAAGGTGTTGACCCTGGGTCATGCTTATTTGTCTTCGACGCCACTGGCGGTATCAGCCCAGCCGTACCTGGACCGCATGAGCGAGCAACTGCACGAAGCCTGCAACATGGCCACGCTGGAAGGCGATGACATTTTATACATCGCGCGCTCGGCGACCACACAGCGGCTGATTTCGGTCGACCTTTCAGTCGGCGGTCGCCTTCCGGCCTATTGCACGTCAATGGGCCGGATTCTGCTCGCCGCACTGGACGATACCTCGCTGCGCGAATATCTCGATCACGCAGAGTTGCAAGCCAAGACCAGCCGCACCCTGCATACACCCGAGGCGTTGCTCGAATGCCTGCAAGAGGTGCGGCAACAAGGTTGGTGCATCGTCGATCAGGAGCTGGAACAGGGTCTGCGTTCGATTGCTGTGCCGGTGTATGACGCATCCGGTCAGGTGGTGGCCGCCTTGAACGTCAGCACCCACGCTGGCCGTGTCAGTCGCAACGAACTGGAACAACGCTTCCTGCCCGGACTGCTCAGCGCCAGTCGCGACCTCAGCGCACAGCTCTTCGCCTAAGCCTCTTCTATTTAAGCTGTTCGATAAACGCACAGACTCGCGTTTATCGAATTGACGCTCTTTCCCTTGGATCATTACTGTCGCGGCAGCGCCAGCTCAGGCTGGCACCTGTCCGACTGCGTTCTTGCGTGGAATAAAAATAATGAACCAGCCCCAGTCTGCTGTAGGTCACTGCCTCGATGTGCAGTCCTTCATCAATGCTCAACCCATTTCGCGCTATCAGTGGCGAGTGGTGATCCTGTGTTTCCTGATTGTCTTCCTCGATGGCCTCGACACCGCGGCCATGGGCTTTATCGCGCCTGCGTTGTCGCAGGATTGGGGGATTGACCGCGCCAGTCTCGGCCCTGTGATGAGTGCCGCATTGATCGGCATGGTCTTCGGCGCGCTGGGTTCCGGCCCGTTGGCTGACCGCTTCGGGCGCAAAGTCGTGCTGGTGGGGGCGGTGTTGTTGTTTGGCGCGTTCAGCCTGGCGTCGGCCTACAGCACCAATGTCGATCAATTGCTGGTGCTGCGTTTCCTCACCGGCCTGGGTCTTGGTGCCGGCATGCCGAACGCCACCACCCTGCTGTCGGAATACACCCCGGAGCGCAAGAAGTCCCTGCTGGTGACCAGCATGTTCTGCGGCTTCAACCTCGGCATGGCCGGCGGCGGGTTTATCTCGGCCAAGCTGATCCCGGCGTTTGGTTGGCACAGTTTGCTGCTGATCGGCGGAATTCTGCCGCTGATCCTCTCGGTCGTCCTGCTGTTGTGGCTGCCGGAGTCGGCGCGCTACCTCGTGGTCCGTAACCGTGGCACCGACAAAGTGCGCAAGACCCTGGCGCCCATCGACCCGACCATCGTCGCCCAGGCTTCAAGCTTCAGCGTGCCGGAACAGAAAACCGTGAAGGCGCGCAACGTGTTCGCGGTGATCTTCTCCGGCACCTACAGCACCGGCACCTTGCTGCTGTGGCTGACCTATTTCATGGGCCTGGTGATCGTGTACCTGCTGACCAGTTGGCTGCCGACACTGATGCGTGACAGCGGCGCGAGCATGGAGCAGGCCGCGTTCATTGGCGCACTGTTCCAGTTTGGCGGGGTGCTGAGCGCGGTGGGCGTGGGCTGGGCGATGGACCGGTTCAATCCGCACAAGGTCATCGGCATTTTCTACCTGCTGGCCGGGGTGTTTGCCTACGCGGTAGGGCAGAGCCTGGGCAACATCACGCTGTTGGCGACGTTAGTGCTGGTGGCGGGCATGTGCGTCAACGGTGCGCAATCGGCGATGCCTTCCCTGGCGGCGCGGTTTTATCCGACACAAGGGCGGGCGACCGGGGTGTCATGGATGCTCGGGATTGGCCGGTTTGGCGCGATTCTCGGGGCTTGGATGGGCGCGACGTTGCTCGGGCTGGGCTGGAATTTTGAGCAAGTGCTGACGGCGCTGGTGATTCCGGCAGCGTTGGCGACTACGGCGGTGGTGATCAAGGGCATGGTCAGTCATGCGGATGCGACTTGATCGCCTGATCTGGAATCTTCAGCGGCTCTGATGGCCTCTTCGCGAGCAGGCTCACTCCTGCAGGTGACCGCGTTCCCCCTGTGGGAGTGAGCTTGCTCGCGATGCTTTTGATCTTCGATAGGCAGACAACAATCTGTTCGATAAACGAACGCTTAGTCGATTATCGGATTGTTTGGTGTTTTGCACAGGCTTAACCTTCAGTCATTCCGGCGCTGCGCATCGCGCCTTTTTCTTCCACTGTCGGTTGATCACAAAACGGGAGCCTGCCCCATGGCTGAAATCCTTTCGCTGCACGACGCGGTGAAGCAATTCGTAAACGACGGCGATACGGTCGCGCTCGAAGGCTTCACCCATCTGATCCCTACGGCGGCGGGTCATGAAATCATTCGTCAGGGCAAGAAAGACCTGACGCTGGTGCGCATGACCCCGGACTTGATTTACGACCAGTTGATCGGCGCCGGTTGTGCTCGCAAATTGATTTTCTCCTGGGGCGGCAACCCGGGTGTGGGTTCGCTGCACCGTCTGCGTGATGCCGTCGAAAAGCAGTGGCCGCATCCACTGGAGATCGAAGAGCACAGCCACGCCGACCTGGCCAATGCTTACGTCGCCGGCGCATCCGGCCTACCGTTCGCGGTGCTGCGGGCCTACGCCGGCTCCGACCTGCCGAAGGTCAATCCACTGATCAAGACCGTGACCTGCCCATTCACCGGTGAAGTGTTGGCGGCCGTGCCGTCGGTGCGTCCGGACATCACCGTGATTCACGCGCAGAAGGCTGACCGCAAAGGCAACGTGCTGCTGTGGGGCATTCTTGGTGTGCAGAAAGAAGCCGCACTGGCCGCCAAGCGTTGCATCGTCACCGTCGAAGAAATCGTCGACGACCTCAATGCCCCGATGAACGCCTGCGTCCTGCCAACCTGGGCCTTGAGCGCGGTTTGCCTCGTCCCTGGCGGCGCACATCCGTCCTACGCCCACGGTTACAACGAGCGCGACAACCGCTTCTACCAGGCCTGGGACCCGATTGCCCGCGACCGTGAAACCTTCACCGCGTGGATCAACGAATACATCCACGGCTGCGCTGACTTCAGCGAGTTCCAGGCCAAGCTGGCCGCTGCTTCGGAGGCCAAGTAATGACTTACACCACCAATGAAATGATGACCGTCGCCGCCGCGCGCCGTTTGAAGAACGGTTCGGTGTGCTTCGTCGGCATCGGCCTGCCGTCGAAAGCGGCCAACCTGGCGCGCCTGACGTCGTCGCCGGATGTGGTCCTGATCTACGAATCGGGTCCGATCGGTGCCAAGCCGAGCGTATTGCCGCTGTCGATTGGTGACGGTGAGCTGGCGGAAACCGCCGACACCGTGGTCCCGACCGGTGAGATTTTTCGCTATTGGTTGCAGGGCGGGCGCATCGACGTCGGTTTCCTCGGCGCTGCGCAGGTCGACCGTTTCGGCAACATCAACACCACCGTGGTCGGCGATTACCATGCGCCGAAGGTTCGCCTGCCGGGTGCCGGTGGCGCGCCGGAGATCGCCGGTTCGGCTAAAAGTGTGCTGATCATCCTCAAGCAGTCGGCGCGTTCCTTCGTCGATAAACTGGACTTCATTACCTCGGTCGGCCATGGCGAGGGCGGTGATTCACGCAAGCGTCTCGGTCTGCCGGGCGCTGGTCCGGTCGGCATCATTACCGACCTGTGCGTCATGGAACCGGAAGCCGGCACCCATGAATTTGTGGTCACCGCGCTGCACCCCGGCGTGACCCGTGAGCAAGTGGTCGCCGCCACCGGTTGGCCGATTCGTTTTGCCGACACGGTTGAAAACACCGCTGAGCCCACCGACGTCGAACTGACGGCGCTGCGGGATCTTGAAGCCCGCACTGCCGCCGCCCACGGCCAAGCACCCGGAGAAGCCTGATGCGTGACGTTTATATCTGCGACGCCATTCGCACCCCTATCGGCCGTTTTGGCGGCGGTCTGTCGACCGTTCGCGCTGATGATCTGGCCGCTGTGCCGATCAAGGCGCTGATGGAACGCAACCCGTCGGTGGACTGGACGGCGGTGGACGAGGTGTTCCTCGGCTGCGCCAACCAGGCCGGCGAAGACAACCGGAACGTCGCCCGCATGGCATTGCTGCTGGCCGGGCTGCCGGAAAGCATTCCCGGCGTCACGCTCAATCGCCTGTGCGCATCGGGCATGGACGCCATCGGCACGGCGTTCCGCGCCATCGCCAGCGGTGAAATGGAGCTGGCGATTGCCGGCGGCGTCGAGTCGATGTCCCGCGCACCGTTCGTGATGGGCAAGGCCGACGCGGCGTTCTCGCGCAACATGAAGCTGGAAGACACCACCATCGGCTGGCGTTTCATCAACCCGTTGATGAAAGCGCAATACGGTGTGGATGCGATGCCGCAGACCGCCGACAACGTGGCCGACGATTACGAAGTGTCTCGCGAGGATCAGGACGCTTTCGCGCTACGCAGCCAGCAGCGCACAGCCGCCGCGCAGGCCGCAGGATTTTTCGCTGAAGAAATCGTCGAAGTGCGGATTGCCCACAAGAAGGGTGAAACGGTCGTGACGCAGGACGAGCATCCTCGTGGCGATACCACACTAGAGATGTTGGCCAAACTCAAACCGATCAATGGCCCCGACAAAACCGTCACCGCAGGCAACGCTTCGGGCGTCAACGATGGTGCAGCAGCGCTGATTCTGGCCTCGGCCGAAGCCGTGAAAAAACACGGCCTCACCGCCCGCGCCAAAGTGCTGGGCATGGCGAGTGCCGGTGTCGCCCCACGGGTGATGGGCATTGGCCCGGTCCCGGCGGTGCGCAAACTGACCGAGCGTCTGGGCGTGGCGGTCAGCGATTTCGACGTCATCGAACTCAACGAGGCCTTCGCCAGCCAAGGCTTGGCGGTGCTGCGTGAACTGGGCATTGCCGACGACGCGGCCCAGGTCAACCCGAACGGTGGCGCCATTGCTTTGGGCCATCCGCTGGGCATGAGCGGTGCGCGCCTGGTCCTGACCGCGTTGCATCAGCTGGAAAAAACCGGTGGCAAGAAAGGCCTGGCGACCATGTGTGTCGGTGTCGGCCAAGGTCTGGCCCTGGCGATCGAACGCGTCTGACACGTCGCGTCGACAAATAAGAACAGAGGAAAGCGCAATGACTGACAAGCCTGGTTACCGTCGTCCGCAGGAAGGCACTCAGCCGGAATACCTGCACCCGACGTATCAATCCACCAACCTTCGCTCGCCGTCCAAACCGTTGGTGTTTCTGCCCCATTCGCTGTCGGAAATCACCGGCCCGACCATCGGCGCCGAACGCGTCAACGAGAAGGACAACGACCTGACCGTTCAGCACAAGGGCGAGCCGTTGGGTGAGCGGATCATCATTCACGGCCGTGTGCTCGATGAAAACGGTCTGCCGGTGCCGGGTATTCTGGTAGAGATCTGGCAGGCCAACGCCGCCGGTCGCTACAACCATGCCCGCGACCTGCACGACGCGCCGCTCGACCCGAATTTCACCGGCACCGGCCGCACCGTGACCGATGCCGATGGCTGGTATCAATTCCAGACCATCAAGCCCGGCGCCTATCCATGGGGCAACCACCACAACGCATGGCGTCCGGCGCATATCCATTTCTCGTTGTTCGGGCCGAGCATTCTCACGCGGCTGGTCACGCAGATGTATTTCCCGGGTGACCCGTTGCTGGCTTACGACCCGATTTACAACTGCGTGCCGGACACCCGCGCCAAAGAGCGTTTGATCGCCACGTTCGATCTGGAAAAAACCGTCCCTTCCTACGCCCTCGGTTATCGCTGGGACATCGTCTTGCGCGGCCGCGACGCCACGCCGATGGAGAAATAAGATGACGCTGAACGCGACCACGTCCCACACCGTCGGGCCGTATTACCACATCGGCCTGACCTGGCTGAACCGCGAAGACCTGACCGTCGAACAAACCCTGGGCCAACGCGTGGCGATCACCGGGCAAGTCATCGATGGCAACGGTGATGTCGTCAACGACGCGATGCTGGAAGTCTGGCAGGCCAACGCCGCCGGCAAATACGACCATCCGGAAGACGACCAGGACAAACCGCTGGACCCGAACTTCGAAGGCTTTGGCCGGGTGCCGGTGGATGCAGAAGGGCGCTTTCGTTTCACCACCATCAAGCCGGGCACGGTCGAAGGCCTGAAAGGCTCGACCCAGGCGCCGCACCTGGTGGTGCTGGTGTTCGCGCGCGGGTTGGTGAAGCATTTGCTGACGCGGATTTACTTTGAGGGTGACGCGGCGAATGTGTCGGATCCGCTTCTGGAGTGTGTACCGGCCGAGCGTCGCAGCACGTTGCTGGCGAAGCAGGATGCGTCCGGCGTGTATCAGTGGAATGTGATCCTGCAAGGGACTGAAGCCGAGACGGTGTTCTTCGACTATTAAACGTACACCGCAAATCCCTGTGGGAGCGAGCTTGCTCGCGATGGCGGCCTGTCAGTCAACGTTGACGACAGTTACACCGCTATCGAGAGCAAGCTCGCTCCCACAAGGGGATTTGTGTGCCTGATCTATCTGGGGAACAGGACTGTTGCGAAGTGTGTCTAGACTCTCACTGTCCCCATTGAGTGAAAAACAATGACAACGACCGCTGCTTCAACAGAACACTACACCGGCGAAGAGCGCAGCAAGCGCATCTTCGCCATTGTCGGCGCCTCGTCCGGCAACCTCGTGGAATGGTTCGACTTCTACGTCTACGCCTTTTGCGCGATTTATTTCGCCCCGGCCTTTTTCCCCTCCGACAACCCCACGGTGCAGTTGGTCAACACCGCTGGCGTGTTCGCCGCCGGGTTCCTGATGCGCCCCATCGGCGGCTGGATTTTCGGCCGGGTAGCGGACAAGCACGGGCGCAAGAACTCGATGATGATCTCGATTCTGATGATGTGCTTCGGTTCGTTGCTGATCGCTTTCCTGCCGACCTACAAGGACATCGGCGTCTGGGCGCCGGTGCTGTTGCTGCTCGCGCGTTTGATTCAAGGGTTGTCGGTGGGCGGCGAGTACGGCACCACCGCCACCTACATGAGCGAAGTCGCGCTCAAGGGACAGCGAGGATTTTTCGCCTCGTTCCAGTACGTGACGCTGATTGGCGGGCAATTGCTGGCGGTGTCGCTGGTGGTGATCCTGCAACAGTTCCTCACCGAGGATGACCTGCGTGCCTACGGCTGGCGGATTCCGTTTGTGGTCGGTGCGGCAGCCGCGCTGATTTCACTGTTCCTGCGCCGTTCGCTGAAGGAAACCAGCAGCAAGGAAATGCGTGAAAACAAGGACGCCGGCAGTATCGCAGCACTGTTCCGCGACCATAAAGCCGCGTTCATCACCGTGCTCGGTTACACCGCCGGTGGCTCGCTGATTTTCTACACCTTCACCACGTACATGCAGAAATATCTGGTGAACACCGCCGGCATGCAGGCCAAGACCGCCAGCTACATCATGACCGGTGCACTGTTCCTTTATATGTGCATGCAGCCGTTCTTCGGCATGCTCGCCGACAAGATCGGCCGGCGTAATTCGATGCTCTGGTTCGGCGCCCTCGGGACCTTGTGCACCGTGCCGATTCTGTTGAGCCTGAAAAGTATCAGCAGTCCGTTCCTGGCCTTTGTGCTGATTACCGTGGCGCTGGCGATCGTGAGTTTCTACACCTCGATCAGTGGCCTGGTGAAAGCCGAGATGTTCCCGCCGGAAGTGCGCGCCCTCGGCGTTGGCCTGGCGTACGCGGTGGCGAATGCGATCTTCGGTGGTTCGGCGGAATACGTGGCCCTGAGCCTCAAAGCCCTGGGCATGGAAAACTCCTTCTACTGGTATGTCACGGTGATGATGGTGGTGGCGTTCCTGTTCAGTTTGCGCCTGCCCAAGCAGGCAAAGTATTTGCACCACGACCTCTGATCTTTCCGCGCGGGCCTGACGGGCCCGCGCCATCAAGGACTGTTTATGAACGATCGACCGGGCAATCAATTGTTCGATGCCTATTTCACTGCCCGCGATATGCGTGAAGTGTTCTGCGATCAGGGCCGCGTGCAGGCCATGCTCGATTTCGAAGCGGCACTGGCCCGGGCCGAGGCGCGTGTCGGGCTGATTCCGCAAACGGCTGTCGCTTCGATTGAAGGCGCGTGTCAGGCCGGGCATTACGACTTCGCCGCCCTCGGCGAGGCGATTGCCACCGCAGGCAATTCCGCCATTCCGTTGGTCAAGGCGTTGGGCAAGCAGATCGCGGCCAATGATGCTGAAGCCGAGCG
Source organism: Pseudomonas sp. S2_B07 (assembly GCF_054668435.1). Lineage (NCBI taxonomy): Bacteria > Pseudomonadati > Pseudomonadota > Gammaproteobacteria > Pseudomonadales > Pseudomonadaceae > Pseudomonas > Pseudomonas sp. S2_B07. The sequence continues at coordinate 2,199,339 of NZ_CP162769.1, read as the reverse complement.
CTATGTGCATTTGGGCGCCACCAGCCAGGATGTGATGGACACCGGTCTGGTGTTGCAACTGCGCCAGGCACTGGCCTTGATCGAAAGCGATCTTGCGCAACTGGGCGACACCCTCGCCACTCAAGCCCAGCGTTATGCCGCCACGCCGCTGGCTGGACGCACCTGGTTGCAGCACGCCACACCGGTCACCCTCGGTATGAAAATCGCCGGGTGGCTGGGGGCGGTCACCCGCAGCCGTCAGCGCTTGCAAGAACTCAAGCCACGTTTGCTGGTGCTGCAATTTGGTGGCGCCTCGGGAACCCTGGCCGCCCTCGGCGCGCAAGCGATGCCGATTGCCGAAGCGCTGGCCGGCGAGTTGCAACTGACCTTGCCGGATCAGCCTTGGCACACTCAACGTGATCGTCTGGTGGAGTTTGGCTCGGTGCTGGGACTGATCGCCGGCAGCCTCGGCAAACTCGGTCGCGACATCAGTCTGTTGATGCAGACCGAGGCGGGCGAAGTATTCGAACCCTCGGCGCCGGGCAAGGGTGGATCCTCGACCATGCCGCACAAGCGCAACCCGGTGGGTGCTGCGGTGCTGATCGGTGCGGCGACTCGGGTTCCCGGTTTGCTCTCGACGCTCTTCAGCGCCATGCCCCAGGAACACGAGCGCAGCCTCGGTCTGTGGCATGCCGAATGGGAAACCCTGCCGGAGATTTGCTGCCTGGTGTCCGGCAGCCTCAAGCAAGCCTTGCTGGTGGCGCAGGGGCTGGAAGTGGATGCGGCTCGCATGGCGCGCAACCTCGATTTGACCCAGGGCCTGGTGCTGGCCGAAGCGGTGAGCATCGTCCTTGCCCAGCGGGTCGGCCGCGACACCGCGCATCATTTGCTGGAACTCTGCTGCAAACGTGCGGTGGCTGAACAGCGGCATCTGCGCGCCGTCCTGGGTGACGAGCCGCAAGTGACCGCCGAGCTTTCGGCGGCTGAACTCGATCATTTGCTGGACCCCGCCCATTACCTCGGCCAGGCCCATACCTGGGTCGAGCGGGCGGTGGCTGAACATTCTGCGTTGACTGCCTGAAGGAGATTGCTGTGGCTTTTGTACAACTCGCCGAGGGCGAACTGCACTACCAAATAGAGGGGCCTGAAGATGCACCGGTCCTGGTGCTGTCCAACTCGCTGGGCACCGATCTGCACATGTGGGACGCACAGATTGCAGCGTTCACCGAACACTTCCGGGTGTTGCGTTTCGACACCCGTGGCCACGGCCTGTCTCTGGTGACCCCCGGCCCGTACAGCATCGAGCAACTGGGCCATGACGTGCTGGCGCTGCTGGATGCCTTGCATATTGAGCGTGCGCATTTCTGCGGGTTGTCCATGGGCGGCTTGATCGGCCAATGGCTGGGGATCAACGCCGCTGATCGACTGAACAAACTGGTGGTGTGCAACACCGCGGCGAAAATCGGCGATCCGTCGATCTGGAACCCGCGCATTGAAACCGTGCTGCGTGACGGTCCGGCCGCGATGGTCGCGCTACGCGATGCCTCGATTGCGCGCTGGTTTACTCCGGACTTTGCTGCCGCCAATCCGTCTGCCGCGAAGCGAATCACCGACATGCTGGCCGCCACGTCGCCTGAGGGGTACGCCGCCAATTGCGCAGCCGTGCGGGATGCCGATTTCCGTGATCAGTTGTCGTCGATCAAGGCGCCGCTGCTGGTGATCGCCGGCACCGAAGACGCCGTGACGCCGCCGTCCGGTGGGCACTTCATTCAAGAGCACGTGGCGGGCGCCGAATACGCCGAGTTCTACGCCGCGCACTTGTCCAACGTCCAGGCCGGCGCCGCGTTCAGCGCGCGGGTGTTGGCGTTTTTGTCAGCTTAGTAAGGGGATGGTTGTGGACGAAAAACAACGTTACGACGAGGGCATGAAAGTCCGTCGCGCAGTACTCGGCGACGCTCACGTCGACCGCAGCCTGACCGCCCTGACCGAGTTCAACTCGGAGTTCCAGGAGATGATCACCCGCCACGCCTGGGGTGATATCTGGACCCGCCCGGGCCTGCCGCGCCACACCCGCAGCCTGATCACCCTTGCCATGCTGATCGGCATGAACCGCAATGAAGAACTGAAATTGCACCTGCGCGCCGCCGCCAATAATGGCGTATCCCGTGGCGAGATCAAGGAAGTGATCATGCAGAGCGCAATCTACTGCGGCATCCCGGCGGCGAATGCAACGTTCCATTTGGCGGAGTCGGTTTGGGATGAGTTGGGGGTTGAATCGCGGGAGTGACCTCGGGTTTTGATGGTGCCTGAGCTGAGGCCTTCGCGAGCAGGCTCGCTCCTACATTAGACCGCATTCTTCCGGGAGGATTTCGGTCAACTGTAGGAGTGAGCCTGCTCGCGATAGCGATGCCATGGCTTACACAGTAGCCACAATGAAAACCCGCTTGAACGGAAACAACGTGTGCCCATCCCCCTCCCGCGGATATTGCGCATGCACCCGCATCATGAAGTGATAGATGAACCTCGCCTGTTCGTCATCCTTCAATCCCTGCATGACCTCCCTTAACGCCGACACCTTGATCCAGTCATAAATCGGCGACTTGCCGTCAACCACCTGTAGCTGCTCGGTTTCCCAGATATCCAGCGTGGCACAGAGCGGCGCCAGCAATCGGTAGTAGTCCTCCAACGACAACAGTGGCCGCCGGGCCATGGTTTCACGCAACTGCGGTGTGCCCAACGGCTGACCGTTGTGGCCGCCATCGTCGAGGGTTTCGAGCATCAGCTGATACCACGGCGCATCCCGCCAGTCAGGCATGTGCGCCGCCAGACAACCGCCCGGGTCGAGGTGTGTGAGCAATCGGGGCAACAGTCGTTGATGATCGTCGATGAAATGCAGCACGGCGGCGGCAAATAGCAGATCGGCGGGTTGTTCGGGCTGCCAGTTTTGCAGGTCGCACTGCTTCCAGTGGGCCCTGATCGGCAAGGCTCTGGCCTCCTGAAGCATTTGCTCAGAACTGTCGATACCCATCAAGTGCGCGCGGGGCCAACGCTTGGCCAGCAGCTGTGTCGCAATGCCCGTGCCGCAGCCCAGGTCGTAGATGCGACGGGGGTTCTTGATGTCGACACGGTCGAGCAGTTCGTTGACCGGTCGTTGCCTGAGGCGGGAAAACTGCTGGTACGCCTTGGCGTCCCAGTGAGTACAGGCGTTCCCTGCCGTTTCGAGTTTGACGCTCATGAGGTGATCCTCTCTGGCGATTACAGTTGCCTTCCGATGACATTCAGGGATTTCAGGACAACCGCCACGCCTTTGCGTGTGTCCGGATCGTTCAGCATTTTGATCAGCGCATAGGCGCCTGGTGGGGCGGCGGCGCTGACCTCGGCTTTGGCCAGGCGCACGGCATTGCCAATCATCCAGGTGGACGCCGTGGCGTTTTCGAACAGCTGCGCCAGTTTTTCGACCATTGCAGGGTCCAGCAGGTCGATCATGTCCGAGACCAGCGACAGCGCATCGACAATATTGTCCAGCCGCCCGCCGTCGAGCAACGGCTGAAGTTTGGCCATCAAGGCGTTCAGCCCCGGCGTTCCGGTCGCACCGACCGCCAGTGTTTCATCCAATGAGTTCATCACCGTTCACTCCTCCCTGTGCAGGGTCAAAGCATTCCGCGGGCAACCGCCCAATACAGGCCACGATTGAAGCCATGCCTGAGCAGGCCGCCAAGTTTGGTCGGCGGAGTCGGCGACACGTCACGGGCATAATTGTACACCAGTGGCATGCCGGCATTGAGGCCCATTTGCGCGACGGCCTGAACACGCCCGTCATAGACGCTGTGGGGCGCGCCAAGGCGAATCTGCGCGGTAATATTGTTGGCGATCACCGGCGCCTGGTTGTGGCAGGCGCCTCCGGCCTTGCTCACCGGCAGGTCGACGGTGTCGCCAATCACGTAGACGTTTTCGAGGCCATAAACCTGCAGGGTTTCGTGGTTAGTCGGCAGCCAGCCTTCGTTATTCGGGGCTTGCGAAACGCCGCACTCCAGCACTGCATCCACGGCGCGGATCGGTGGCGTTGCCATCAGGATGTCGAACGGTTGCGCGTCGCCTTCTGCCGAGTAGGCGATCTTCTGATCCGGATCGACCCGGTCGAGGGTGAAGCCGCGTTGGAAGTGAATGTTTTTCTGCTCGAAAATGCCGGGCAGTATTTCTCCCGTAGGCCTTTGCAGAAACAGGCAGTTGCGCAGCAGCTGAGCGGTGGTCGGGTAGGTGTAGACGATTTCCACCTGGTCGCGTACACCCCGAAGCCGCAGAAAATCATCGAGCATCAGCGTGGTTTCCACCGGGGCAATGCCGCATTGATGCGGCACGTTGGGTGTGTGCGGAAAGGACACTGTGATGAAAATCCGGCCCTTCTTGATCGTGCTCAGGCGTTCTGCCAGTTGCCGGGCGGGTTGATATTGGTAGAAGTGGTCGCCGGCTTCTTTCAAGCCTTCGATACGCTCCGGTGCGGGTACGCAACCGGTGGCGATGACCATAAAGTCATAGCCATAACATTTGCCGCTGCGGGTTTTCAGGCTTTGGCCGGGAAAATCGAAGTGTATGACTTCCTCGATGTGAAAGCTGATTTCCGGGCGCAACAATGAACGTTCCGGGCGCTTGAGTTCTTCTTCAAAGAACTGATTGAACGCCACATACATGAACGCAGGTTTGTAGAAGTGATCGGGGGAATTGGACAGTAATGCAATCGAGACTTCGCCACGCAGGATTTCTGGATACAACTTGCTGGCCAGTTGATTGGCCAGCATGGTTCCACCTACGCCGCCACCGACGATAACTATTCGCTTGCTCATACCTGACCTCCGTGGTCATGGCAGCTTCGCGTACAGCATCCGGAGATAACGGAAGAAAAAATGGGGCTCCTACATCAGGCTGGAGAATTTAAACGCACAGCCTGACTGTATCTGCGCTTGTGCAAACCGCCAGTACCAAGTGACCAGTGGTTAGCGCCGGCATTACCTGAGCGCGCATGCCGGCGCTGAGTTTTATAACAAACTGATCGGATAGCTGACGATCAACCGGTTCTCGTCGAATTCGTTGTTGCTGAAGTCGCGGCGGATGGTCGAGTTGCGCCATTTGACGTTGAAGTCCTTCAGCGCGCCGCTTTGCACGGTGTAGCCCAGTTCCGACTCGCGGCCCCATTCCTTGCCGTCGGTGACGGTGCCGGTGTGGACGTTGTCGCCGCTGATGTAGCGGTTCATCAGGGTCAGGCCCGGAATGCCGAGGGCGACGAAGTTGTAGTCGTGGCGCACCTGCCAGGATTTTTCCTGTGCGTTGTCATAACTGGCGTTGTAGCTGTCGTTGGCCAGGGTGCCGCCGCTGGTGCCGTTGACGCGCATCCAGGCGCTGTCGCCAGTGAGTTTTTGCAGGCCGACATAGAAGGTGTTGCCGCCGTATTTGGCCGAGAACAGGCCAGACCAGGTCTTGTTGTCGAGATCGCCGGCGCGGGCGCTGCCGTCATCCTTGCCGTAGAAAAAGCCGAGGTTGGCGCCCAGGGTCCAGTCGCCCAGTGGCTGGCTGTGGATCAGATTGACGAATTGCTGGCTGTAGATGTCCTTGAGTTCGGCGTTCCACAGGCCAATCTGGGTGCGCTTGTCGTTGAAGGCGTATTCACCGCCCTGGAAGTTGAAGCGGTCGGAGGTGAAGGCCGGTTTCCCGTTCATCGACATGTCGCTCATGCTGCTGTCGTCGCGTGGGCTGTTGGCGCGGAACTGGCCGCCGTAAAGCGTCAGGCCGGCGATTTCCTTCGAGGTGATCTGGCCGCCACGGAAGGTTTGTGGCAGGGAGCGACCATCGTCTGAACGCAGGATGGGCAGCACCGGCATCCATTCACCGACCTTGACTTCAGTCTGGGACAGCTTGGCCTTGAACGCGACGTTGGTGCGACCGAAGTTGTCCGCCGGGCGTCCGTCATGGTCCAGTGGCAGCAACTGCGTACCGCCGGTGCCTTTGCCGCCGTCGAGCTTCACTGAATACAAACCCAACACATCCATACCGAAACCGACAGTGCCCTGGGTGAAGCCGGATTTGGCGTCGAGGATGAAGCTTTGCGTCCACTCTTCAGCCTTGCCTTGAGCCTTGGTCGGGTTGGTGAAATTGCGGTTGATGTAGAAGTTGCGCAGGTTCAGGTTGACCTTGGCGCCGTCGACAAAACCCGCTTCCTCGGCCATGACAGGCAGGGCAGCGCTGGCCAGGGCGATGGCGATTAGGCTGGGAAGATAATACTGCGCGGTGGAAGGCGTCATGGGGCGGTCTCTCTAATTGTTAGGGATGAAACAGGGCGCTGCCGCAACGTCGGAATTGCGGACAAAGGATTCGAAGTTGTGAAAATCGGAACGGATCAGCCGGACAGGGCAGGGCGCGGGGACATGGTGTCGAACCTGATGTTATTGGTCTTGTGGGGGCAGATGGTGAGGGGAATGAACCAGCTGGTTCAATTGGCAAAAGCGGGTTTTGGGCGATAATCGAACGTAAGATTGGATTAGATTTTGTGTCGTTTGCGCGGGCCTCTTCGCGGGCAAGCCCGCTCCCACAGGTTTCTATGTTTGCCGCAAATCACATACACACAGAAATCCACTGTGGGAGCGGGCTTGCCCGCGATGAGGCCAGTGCTGACAACACAGTGTTCGGCAGACAACAAAAAGCCCACCAAAAGGTGGGCTTGATGTTTTTCATAACGCGATCAGAACAACTTCATCTTCGGCGCGTCTTCTTTGAGCGGTTCGACTTTCGCCGTCTGCTCATTCCAGCCACCGCCCAAGGCCTTGTACAGATTGACCGCACTGACCAACTGCGCCAGGCGATCAGTGATCAGCACTTGTTGCGCGTTGAACAGCTGACGCTGGGCGTCGAGGAAGGTCAGGTTGCTGTCGACACCAATGCGGTAACGACGCTCGGCCAGGCGGTAGTACTCCTGGTTGGCGGTGACGTTGTCACGCTGCGCCTGCAACTGGTGGGTGTAGGTCTCGCGGGCAGCCAGGCCGTCGGCGACTTCCTGGAAGGCCGTTTGAATGGACTTCTCGTAGTTCGCCACGCCGATGTCTTTCTGGATTTTCGAGTAATCCAGGCTGGCGCTCAGGCTGCCGGCGTTGAAGATCGGCAGGTTGATCTGCGGCGAGAACAGCCAGGTGCCCGAACCGCCCTTGAACAGACCGGACAAGTCCGGGCTCAGGGTGCCGGCGTTGGCCGTCAGGCTGATGCTCGGAAAGAACGCAGCCCGTGCCGCGCCGATGTTGGCGTTGGCAGCTTTGAGGTTGTATTCGGCCTGGAGGATGTCCGGACGACGTTGCAGCAAGTCCGATGGCAGGCCGGCGGGTACGTCGCTCAGCAAATCGTCGGACAGTGGCTTGGCCGCTTGCAGGTTGGCCGGGATGCCGGTGCCAAGCAGGAGCACCAGGCTGTTTTCATCCTGAGCGACCTGGCGGGTGTACTTCGCCAGTTGAACCCGGGCGGTTTCCACCGAGGTGCGCGACTGGGCGAGGTCCAGCGCAGACGCAACACCGACTTCGGCACTGCGCGCGGTGAGCTTATAACTCTCCTCGAACGCACCGAGGGTGTCCTGGGTCACTTTCAGCAGTTCCTTGTCGGCTTGCCAGGCCAGGTAGGCGTTGGCCACGCTGGCCACCAGGCTGAGCTGCGTGCTGCGTCGACCTTCTTCAGTAGCGAAGTACTTCTGCAGCGCTTCTTCGCTCAGGCTGCGAACCCGACCGAACAGGTCGAGTTCATAGGCACTGATGCCGACCGTCGCCGAGTAGGAACTGGTGATGCCCGCCTGGCCGGACTGCGAAGCGTCAGCCGGAACGCGCTGACGGCTGCCGGTGCCGTTGGCCGACACGGCCGGGTACAGGTCGGCGCGCTGGATGCGGTACTGCGCTGCAAAGGCGTCAATGTTCAAGGCAGCGACACGCAGGTCACGGTTGTTTTCCAGTGCGACCTGGATCAACTGTTGCAGGGCCGGGTCATGGAAAAACTGCTTCCAGCCTTGCTCCGCTGCCGCCTGGCCAGGCGCCTGGGCCGGCGAATACGCCGGGCCTTGCGGGTATTGGGCTGCCACCGGTGCCGCAGGTTGCTGATAATCAGGTATCAGCGAGCAACCACCGAGCACAAACGCGGCAACGGCTAGGGAGAGTAGCGACTTGCTCATTGGCCAGCCTCTTTAGGAGTTTCAGTGGCGTCATCCTGGTCGACTTTTTTGCGCTGACCGATGGACGACACAGTGACGAAGAACAGTGGGACCCAGAAGATCGCCAGAACGGTGGCGGTGATCATACCGCCAATCACCCCGGTGCCGATGGCATGCTGGCTGCCCGAACCTGCACCGGTGGAAATCGCCAGGGGTACCACGCCCAGAACGAAGGCCAGCGAGGTCATGATGATCGGTCGCAGACGCATCCGGCAGGCTTCAATCGCCGCATCGCGCAAGCTACGCCCTTGTTCATGCAGTTCCTTTGCAAATTCGACAATCAGAATGGCGTTTTTCGCCGCCAGGCCGATGGTCGTCAACAGGCCCACCTGGAAGTACACGTCGTTGGACAGGCCACGCAGGCTGGTCGCCATCAGTGCACCGATGATCCCCAGCGGCACCACCAGCATCACCGCAATCGGGATCGACCAGCTTTCGTACAGCGCCGCCAGACACAGGAACACCATCAGCAACGACAGGGCGTACAGCGCTGGCGCTTGCGAACCGGACAAGCGTTCCTCGTAAGACAGGCCGGTCCAGGAAATACCGACACCCGCCGGCAGTTTCGCGGCAATGGCTTCGACTTCGGCCATGGCTTCACCGGTGGAGTAGCCCGGCGCCGGGGAACCGAGGATTTCCATCGCTTCCACGCCGTTGTAACGGGCCAGCTTCGGCGAGCCGTAAATCCATTCACCCTTGGCAAACGCCGAGAACGGAACCATGGTGCCGACGCTGTTGCGCACATACCATTTCTTCAGGTCTTCCGGGCTCATACGCGAGCCGGGCTGGCCTTGCACGTACACCTTCTTCACTCGACCACGGTCGATGAAGTCGTTGACGTAGCTACTGCCCAACGCAATCGACAGGGTGTTGTTGATGTCGGCGATGGTCACGCCCAGGGCGCTGGCCTTCTCGTCGTCGATTTCCAGTTGGTATTGCGGTTCGTCGTTCAGGCCGTTCGGGCGCACTTGCGTCAGAATCTTGCTTTGCGCGGCCATGCCGAGGAACTGGTTACGGGCAGCCATCAGCTTTTCGTGACCAATGCCGGCACGGTCTTGCAGGAACACGTCGAAACCGGTGGCGTTACCCAGTTCCAGTACCGCCGGTGGCGCAAAGGCAAACACCATGGCATCGCGGAAGGTGAAGAAGTGCTGCTGTGCACGGGCCGCCACCTTGAACACGTTGTTGTCGGCGTTACGTTCGTCCCATGGGCGAAGCATGATGAACGCCATACCCGAGCTCTGGCCGCGACCGGCGAAGTTGAAGCCGGTCACGGTAAACACCGAGTTCACTGCATCGCCTTCACCGCCATCCTTGCCCGGACGCAGCAGGAATTCACGCATCTCGTCCACGACCACCTGGGTTCGCTGGGCCGTTGAACCGGCCGGCGTCTGCACCTGGGCGAACAGTACACCCTGGTCTTCTTCCGGCAGGAACGCTGTTGGAATACGGGTGAACAACCAGATCATGCCGACAATGATGATGAGGTAGGCCAACAGGTACGGCGCCTTGTGCGCGAGCATGCTGCCCACGCCGCGCTCGTAGCGTTTTACGCCACGGTCGAAATTACGGTTGAACCAGCCGAAGAAGCCGCGCTTGGGTGTGCCGTGCTCACCCTTCGGAATGGCCTTGAGCATGGTGGCGCAGAGCGCCGGTGTGAAGATCAGTGCAACCAGTACCGACAAGGCCATGGCCGAGACGATGGTGATCGAGAACTGCTTGTAGATCACGCCGGTGGAGCCGCTGAAGAACGCCATTGGCAGCAGAACCGCCGACAGCACCATGGCGATACCGACCAGTGCGCCCTGGATCTGCCCCATGGATTTCTTGGTGGCCTCCTTGGGTGACAGGCCTTCTTCACTCATGACCCGTTCGACGTTTTCCACCACGACGATGGCGTCGTCCACCAGCAAGCCGATGGCCAGGACCATACCGAACATGGTCAGGGTGTTGATGCTGAAACCGGCGGCCGCGAGGATGCCGAATGTACCGAGCAGTACCACCGGCACGGTCATCGTGGTGATGATGGTGGCGCGGAAGTTTTGCAGGAACAGGAACATCACCAGGAACACCAGCACGACGGCTTCGACCAACGTGTGAACCACACCTTTGATCGACTCGGTCACCACTGGAGTGGTGTCATACGGAAACACCACTTCCATCCCTTGCGGGAAGAACGGCTTGAGGTCGTCGATGGTCTTGCGCAGGGCTGTGGCGGTATCCAGGGCGTTGGCGCCGGTGGCCAGCTTCACGGCCAGGCCGGACGCCGGAGCGCCGTTGAACTGGGCGTTGATGCTGTAGTTTTCACCGCCCAGACCCACCTCGGCGACATCTTTCAAGCGAACCTGAGAGCCGTCCTTGTTGACCTTGAGCAGGATTTTATTGAATTGCTCAGCGGTCTGCAGACGGGTCTTGCCGATGATCGTGGCGTTCAGCTGCGTGTCGGGCAGGGCCGGCAAACCGCCGAGTTGACCGGACGAGATCTGCACGTTTTGCGCGGCAATGGCGGTTTTGACGTCAACCGGGGTCAGGTTGAAGTTGTTCAACTTGGCCGGGTCGAGCCAGATACGCATGGCGTACTGGGAACCGAACACCTGGAAGTCGCCGACACCGGCGGTCCGCGAGATCGGGTCCTGCATGTTCGACACGATGTAGTTGGACAAGTCGTCCTTGGTCATGCTGCCGTCACGCGAGACCACGCCGATGACCAACAGGAAGTTCTTCACGGCCTTGGTCACGCGGATACCTTGCTGCTGCACTTCTTGCGGCAGCAGCGGGGTGGCCAGGTTCAGCTTGTTCTGGACCTGAACCTGCGCGGTATCGGAGTTGGTGCCTTGCTCGAAGGTCGCGGTGATGGTCATGGTGCCGTCGGAGTTACTTTCCGAGGACACATAACGCAAGTGGTCGATGCCGTTGAGCTGTTGCTCGATCACCTGCACCACGGTGTCCTGTACCGTTTGTGCCGAAGCACCCGGGTAGGTCACAGAGATGGCGATCGCCGGAGGCGCGATGCTCGGGTATTGGTTGATCGGCAGCTTGAGGATCGATAGTGCCCCGACCAGCATGATCACCAGGGCAATTACCCAGGCGAAAATCGGACGGTCGATAAAAAATTTCGACATGGTTTACTCCCCTTTGCCGCTGGAAGCCTTATCAGCTGCCTGTGCGGGGGCCGGGTTCTTTACGCCAACGTTGGTCGCTTCACTGGCTTTGACTTCGATGCCAGGTTTGACGAATTGCAGCCCTTCGGTGATCAGGCGATCGCCTGCCTTCAGGCCGTCCTCGATCAGCCATTGGCTGCCGACGGTGCGGCTGGCCTTGAGCTGACGCAACTCGACCTTGTTGTCAGGACCGACGACCAGTGCAGTCGGGGTGCCTTTCAGGTCACGGGTCACGCCTTGTTGCGGCGCCAGAATGGCTGCTGCGTTCACACCGGACTGCAACTGGGCGTGCACGAACATACCCGGCAGCAGGGTGTGTTCCGGGTTCGGGAACACGGCGCGCAAGGTCACGGAACCGGTGGTCTGATCAACCGAGACTTCGGAGAATTCGAGCTTGCCGTCCAGCTTGTACTGGCTGCCGTCTTCGAGGGTCAGCTTGACCGTTGCCGCGTTGTCGCCAGCCTTTTGCAGGCGACCGCTTTCCAGTTCACGGCGCAGTTGCAGCAATTCCACCGAGGACTGCGTTACGTCGACGTAGATCGGGTCGATTTGCTGGATCACTGCCATCGGATCGGCCTGGCCGCTGGTGACCAGCGCGCCTTCGGTCACGTTCGAGCGACCGATACGACCGGTCAGCGGCGCGTAGACCTTGGTGTAGCGCACGTTGATCTGGGCGGTTTGCAAGGCGGCTTCCGATTGCAGGCGGTTGGCCACGGCCGTGTCGTATTCCTGACGGCTGACGGCTTGCTCGTTGACCAGTTGCTTGTAGCGGTCGGAGATCGACTTGGTCTGTTGCAGGTTGGCTTCGGCACTTTTCAGGGTGGCGTCATACACCGACGAATCGATCTGATAGAGCTGTTGGCCAATCTTGACGTCGCCGCCTTCCTTGAACATGCGCTTGAGAATGATGCCGTTCACCTGAGGACGCACTTCGGCGATGCGGTACGCGCTGGTACGGCCCGGCAGGTCGGACGTCAGCGTAAACGTTTGCGGTTGCAGGGTAACGACGCCGACCTGAGGAGGCGGTGCGGCTGGTGCCGCTTCTTCCTTTTTGCATCCGCTGAGCAGCGATGCCAAGGCGACGGCAGTGACCAGAGCGGTAACAGCTGGCTTGAATTGCATGAAAATCCTCGGGTCAGGCGCGCAAAGTGCGCACTAGAAAGGTGGAAGGGTAAAAATAGGGTGCTGAGTGGATAAGTAGCTTGCTAAGGAATATACTTACGTTCATGGTTGTTTGTAAACACCTTGGCTGTGTACCCACTTCGCTACAAAAGCCGTTCGAAGGTTTGAATTCTAAGACGGGGACGGCGCCCAAGAGCGAACGCTCCACTTTTATTCAGCTGATGTTCAGACATCACTGAAGCATCCTGATTGAGGTTTTACTGCCATGGTCCGTCGCACCAAAGAGGAAGCTCAAGAAACCCGCGCCCAGATACTCGAAGCGGCAGAGAAAGCCTTTTATGAAAGGGGCGTGGCACGCACGACACTGGCGGACATCGCGACCCTGGCCGGCGTGACTCGCGGTGCCATCTACTGGCATTTCAGCAACAAGGCCGATCTGGTGCAGGCCATGCTGGATACCTTGCATGAGCCACTGGATGAGATGGCCAGGGCCAGCGAAAGCGAAGAAGAACTCGACCCGCTCGGCTGCATGCGCAAGCTGCTGATTCATTTGTTTCATCAAGTTGCACTGGACCCGAAAACCCGACGCATTAATGAGATTCTGTTTCATAAGTGCGAATTCACCGATGAAATGTGCGATCTGCGCCAACAGCGCCTGACGGCCAGCCTTGATTGCAATGTGCGCATCGGCCTGGCCCTGCGTAATGCCGTGAATCGGGGGCAAATGCCCGCAGACCTCGACACGGCGCGCGCGGCCATCAGCCTGCACGCGTACATCGATGGCATCCTGTACAAGTGGTTGCTGGCCCCCGACAGCTTTCAATTGCACGCCGAAGCCGAGCGTTGGGTCGAGACCGGGCTGGACATGCTGCGCTTGAGCCCAAGCCTGCGCAAATGAAACAAAATGCGTAATCGGCGTCGCCACTGTCAACTTTCCAGGCGGGTGCCGATGCCATAGGGTGCTTTTATATACGGACGCTCGCCAGGATGACAGGTAGCGAGCTACGTATTTTGTAGGAATTTTGTGTCTTGGATGTGAACGTGTGTGATCACGCCACGTTAAAAACCAAAAAGCCCCGGCTCTCACGAGTCGGGGCTTTTTGCATTTCAGTGACGGATGCTTACAGCGCAGGGTAGTCGATGTAACCGACCGGGCCTTTTGCGTAGAACAGTTCTGGACGTGCTTCGTTCAGCGGCGCATCGGCCTTCAAACGGGCCGGCAAGTCCGGGTTGGCAATGAACGGCACACCAAAGGCGACCGCATCGGCCTTGCCGCTGGCCAACCAGGCGTTGGCGCTATCCTTGGTGAAGCGTTCGTTGGCGATGTACGGGCCGCCGAAGGCTTCTTTCAGTTGTGGGCCGAGGCTGTCGCCGGCTTCTTTCTCGCGGGAGCAGATGAAGGCGATGCCACGCTTGCCCAGTTCGCGAGCGACGTAGGTGAAGGTTTCGGCCAGGTTGTCGTCGCCCATGTCATGGGAGTCAGCACGCGGTGCCAGGTGCACACCCACGCGGCCGGCGCCCCAGACTTCGATGGCTGCGTCGGTCACTTCCAGCAGCAGGCGTGCACGGTTTTCCAGGGAACCGCCATAGTTGTCGGTGCGCTGGTTAGTGCTGCTTTGCAGGAACTGGTCGAGCAGGTAACCGTTGGCGCCGTGGATTTCCACGCCGTCAAAACCGGCAGCCTTGGCGTTCTCGGCACCGGTGCGGTAAGCGTCGATGATGTCGGCGATTTCAGCGGTTTCCAGGGCACGCGGCGTTGGATAGTCGGCCAATGGGCGAACCAGGCTGACGTGACCTTTTGGCTGGATGGCGCTCGGTGCGACCGGCGCTTCGCCGTTCAGGTACGAGGTGTGGGACACCCGGCCGACGTGCCACAGTTGCAGGAAAATCTTGCCGCCCGCGCCATGGATCGCTTTGGTCACGTTAGCCCAGCCACGGACCTGGTCGTTGGACCAGATGCCCGGGGTGTCCGGGTAGCCGACACCCATTGGCGTGACCGAGGTGGCCTCGCTGAGAATCAGGCCGGCGGAAGCGCGCTGGACGTAGTATTCGGCCATCAGCGCGTTTGGCACGCGGCCTTCGTCGGCGCGGCAACGGGTCAGCGGCGCCATGATGATGCGGTTGGCCAACTCGATGTCGCCCAGTTTGATCGGATCGAAAATAGTCGTCATGAAAACACCCTCGTGAGGTTCAAGTGGATTAGTGAGTCGCTGGAGCCAGTTCGGGATTGCCGCTCTGGCGGAAAGTAATCAGGGTCACCAGCAGGGCGAGTACCGCCAGTGCGGCAGCCGCGAGCGGTACGCTGGTCAGGCCGAAGCCGTGGGCGATGACACTGCCGCCGACCCAGGCACCGAGGGCGTTGCCGATGTTGAAAGCGCCGATGTTCAGGGTCGACACCAGGTTCGGTGCCGCTTTGCCAAAGGTCACCACGTTCACTTGCAGGGCCGGCACGGCGGCAAAACACGCGGTGGCCCAGAGGAACAGGGTGATTTCGGTCGGGATCAGCGCAACGCTGGTCCACGTCAGCACGGTGGAGACCACGGCCATGCTGATGAACACACCAATCAGCGTCGCAGCCATGCCTTTGTCCGCCAGTTTGCCGCCGATGATGTTGCCGACGGTCAGGCCCAGGCCGATGAGCATCAGGGTCCAGGTCACGCCACGTGGCGAGACGCCGGTAACTTCGCCCAGCAACGGCGCGACGTAAGTGAAGAGGGTGAAGACCGAGGCCGCGAACAGCGCAGTCATGCTCAGGGACAACCAGATCCCGGCACCCTTGAGCGCAGCCAGTTCGGCACGCATGTCGAGTTTTTCTTCATCACGCTTGGCCGGCAGGAAGCGGATCAGGCCAATCAGGGCGATCACACCAATTACCGTCACGGCCCAGAAGGTCGAGCGCCAGCCGGCCTGTTGGCCGAGCGCGGTGCCCAGTGGCACGCCGAGCACGTTGGCCAGGGTCAGGCCGGTGAACATCAAGGCCACGGCCGAAGCGCGTTTGTTGGCCGGCACCAGGCCTGCCGCCACCACCGAACCGATACCGAAGAAGGCACCGTGGCAGAGCGCCGTGACAACGCGTGCAAACATCAACACGTTGTAGTCACTGGCGAGGGCGCAGAGCAAGTTGCCGATGATGAAGATCCCCATCAACGCCACCAGTGCAGCCTTGCGCGGCAGTCGGGCGGTGGCCAGCGCCATGAACGGCGCCCCGATGGCCACGCCCAGGGCGTAACCGGTCACCAACCAGCCAGCGCCGGGGATCGACACACCGAGGTCAGCCGCCACATCGGGCAGCAGGCCCATGATGACGAACTCGGTGGTGCCGATGGCGAAGGCACTCAAGGCCAGTATGAGAAGCGAGAGGGGCATTGTTGATTCCTTGTCGGCTGACTGACGTTAAGGGTCAGAGCTCTTTACTGAAGGTCTTGAGGAATTCCTGGATGGTTTCCTCATTACGTTTGAAAAAATGCCACTGGCCGACTTTGCGGCTGCTGATCAGGCCGGCGCGTTGCAGCGTCGCCAGGTGCGCGGACACCGTGGACTGCGACAAGCCGCAACGTTGATCGATCTGCCCGGCACAAACGCCGTGCTCGTTGCTGTGGGACTGGTCAGGAAATTCGACGGTAGGGTCTTTGAGCCAGTGCAGGATTTCTCGCCGTACTGGGTGTGCCAGGGCTTTTATTATTTCGTCGAGATTAATGGTCATGGGGGTGAGCTCGTGATGGTTAAAACGCTATATCGCGATGAGGCGAACTTTAAATCGGTATTTCGCGATATACAAATATGATTTGGCTCTGAGCCGCTAACAATTCGGTATATCGAGTTATAACGATACGTGGGATGTAAAGATCCAAAGGCGCAGTGCTAAGCTGCGCCTATGAACTATCTCGCACATCTTCACCTCGGTGGCCAGCGTCCCGGTCAATGGCTCGGCAGTCTCTATGGCGATTTCGTCAAAGGACGGCTGCAAGGGCAATACGCGCCGGAGATCGAGGCGGCCATTCAGCTGCACCGCAGCATCGACGTGTTTACCGACCGCCATCCGCTGGTGGATGTTGCGTTGTCGCGGTTTTCCACGACACGCCGGCGTTACGCCGGGATCGTGCTCGACGTGTTTTTCGACCACTGCCTGGCACGGGACTGGACGCTGTACGCCGACCGGCCGCTGGAGTTGTTCACGTCGGATGTGTACCGGGTGCTGGCGGCCGAGCCGCAGTTGCCGGAACGGTTGGCGAGCATCGCGCCGCACATGGTGGCGAATGACTGGTTGGGGTCGTATCAGGAATTCGAGGTGCTGGAACAGGTGCTGCGGGGGATTTCTCGGCGGTTGACCCGGCCGGAGGAACTGGCGGGGGCGATGCAGGAATTGCGGGTGTTGTATGAACCGTTGAGTGACGATTTCAGGCTGTTCTACCCACAGCTCCAAACCTTTGCCCAACACTACCCAACACCTTGAACCCAATGTAGGCGTGAGCCTGCTCGCGATGGCGGCATAACATTCAACAATGATGTGAATGAAAGACCGCTATCGCGAGCTGGCTCACTCCTACAGGGGATGTGTGTTTAAGCAGCGATGGCCGGGCGCATCGGGATTGGCTGCTTCTCCGCAATCGCCCCAAACAACGCTTTCTGCACCGCTTGCTGCGCTTCGAACGCCAGCGCTGCACGTTCGCGACCTTCGCAAGCAATCGGCTTGAGCAGGTGAATCTCCACATCCCCCCGGTCATTGGCAAACAAGCGCATCAAATGCGACAGCAGATCATCGTCGCCAATGAACGGTGCCAAGGTGTCGAGCTGACCGTCACGCAAATAACGAATCGCCACCGGTTGCAGCTGCACCTCTGAATCAATTGCCGCCGACAGCAAGCGACCATGAAAGGTACGCAACGACCGGCCATCGGTGGTGGTGCCTTCCGGGAACATCAGCAGCGGATGCTCCTGTTCCAGGTGGCGGGTCATTTGTTTGCGGATCAGTTGACTATCGCCCGACCCACGACGAATAAACAGACTGCCAGCCTTGGCCGCCAACCAGCCCGCCACCGGCCAGGTGCGCACTTCGGCCTTGGACAGGAACGACATCGGCGTGAGCATGCCCAGCAGCGGGATGTCAGTCCAGGACACATGATTACTGACCCAGAGCATCGGTTGCTTGGGCAATTCACCCTGAACAGTCACGTGGAAGGGCAGGGCATTGCTCAACCGCGTCATGAAAAATCGCGACCAGCGTTGGCGGCGGACCATCGAGTGGGCGATGCCCATGCGCTCGAACAGACCGAACACGCAGGCCATGCTCAATCCCAGCGCGACCACCACCAGCACTCGCGCAATCCGCGCGTACACCCGCAACCGATTCATCACATGGCCGCCTTGAAGTGCTTGGCGTAACGCGGGCAGAGCTCGTCGCGCTTGAGCAGGATGAACACGTCGGCCACCTGGAAATCTTCGTCCCAGCAAGGCTCGCCGCAGATCTTCGCGCCGAGGCGCATGTAGGCCTTGAGCAGCGGCGGCATTTCGGCGATCACGTTAGAAGGAATATCCAGCGTCGGCAGCGGCTTTTTCGGCTCGGCGCGCAGGTGTTCGGTGCACAGGTAGCGTTCGCGCAGGCGCTGCATGATCGCGTGGGCCTGGATGCCGCCGTCCTGCATCGGGATGCTCGCGCAGCCCATCAAATAGCTGTAGCCGCCCTGATTCAATACTTCGGCCAGTTCACCCCAGAGCACAGCGATGGTGCCGCCGTTGCGGTAGGCCGGGTCGACGCAGGTGCGGCCGATTTCCAGGATCGGGCCTTTGAGATGCACCAGGCCGTGCAGGCTGAATTCTTCTTCGCTGTAAAACTTGCCCAGGCTGCTGGCCGCCGTGTGATCGAGCAAACGGGTGGTCGCCACCAGGCGCCCGGTATTCAAGTCACGCACGCCGATGTGGGCGCAATGAACATCATAGTCATCCATGTCCAGACCCAGCTCAGCGCCCTTCAGCTTGGCGTTGAACTCGCCGCTGAACACGTTGAAGCGCAAGGCCTGGGCTTCCTGCAAGGCCTCGCTGCCGATCAGGCGTTCGGCTTGCAGGCGGCGGTCGTTGCCGGTGTCGCGGATGCGGGCGATCTGAGTCATGGCGATTCTCCGTGCGGGCTGCTCACCCGTCTTGGGTTACAGCGGATCGACTTTCTTTATGCAGCCGTTTTGTGCAAGGTCAGGCTATGTAGCCCCGGTGTCATCGCCATTAAGCTTTGGTGATGCTTATATGACAGCCCACGAGGAGCCTCTTATGCCCTGGCAAAACCTGTTGATCCGCCAAGAACGCCTGCCCGCCAACCCAGATCTGGCGGAAGGTTTCGTGACCTTGTTGCACCAGTTGGGCACGGTGACGCCGTTTGAACTGGCCGTGGCTGGCGGGCGTTTGATGGCCACGCCGGGGCTGGCGTTTCTGGTGGGGTATCAGGCAGCGTTGCGCATGCTCTGGCCGAGCGCGCCGCTGAGCCTCGGCGCGCTGTGTGCGACCGAACAGCGCAGCCTGCGACCGGCGGACATGCAAACCCGTCTCACGGATTTGCGCCTGAGCGGGCGCAAGGATTTCGTCACCGCCGGTGATGCCGCCGAATGGCTGCTGATCGCTGCCCGCAGTGAAGCGCCCGGCGACCCTGTAAGCCTGAGCCTGGCGGTGGTCTATCCCGATGAACCCGGCGTGCGCCTGGAAAAGCTGCCGGCGATCCCGCTGATGCCGGACATCAGTCATGGCCGCTTGTTTCTCGACAATGCCCAGTGCGAGTTGTTGGCGGGGGATGGTTGGGATGCCTACGTCAAACCGTTCCGCACCCTTGAAGATGTGTACGTATTGAGCGCCATGACGGCGTGGCTGTATGGCATTGGCCAGGACAGCGACTGGCCGCAAGCGTTGCAGTTGCGGTTACTGGCGCTGCTGGCCGGGTGCGCTGAAGTCAGCCGTCAGGCACCGAACAATGCGGCCGGGCATGTGTTGCTGGGTGGGTTGTTTGCGCAGTTCGAGGGGCTCAAGGTTGAAATTGATCTGGCGTTGGCCGATGGGCCGGGGCATTGGGCGGCGATGTGGCAGCGGGATCAGGCGGTGATGGATTTGGCGGCGGGTGCCAGAGGTAAGCGGTTGGCCAAGGCATTAGCCGTGAATTAAAGGGCCCCATCGTGAGCAGGCTCACGCCTACAGTTTGAAATGCATTCCCCTGTAGGCGTGAGCCTGCTCGCGATGGGGCCAGTATGGGCAACACAGATCCAAAAACTGTCATCAACCTCAACTAGGCTCAGCAAGTTAATCCTCCCGAGCCCACCCCATGTTCAAAGGCTTGTCCCTCATTGTCATGCTGCTGCTCAGCCTCCCGACCCACGCTGACAACTGGCCGGCCGAGCAATGGTCAACCGCCCCGGTCATCACCGGGGCAGCGCTTCAAGCCCTGGAAACCTACGCCTTCCCACCCCGTGACGACAGCACCCGAAAAGGCGTGCGCACCGACGCCTTGCTGGTGATCCGCGACGGTCAATTGATCTACGAACGCTACGCCGGCCCGACCACCGCCGACACGCCACACCTGACATGGTCGATCAGCAAAAGCCTCATGGCCACGGTGCTGGGTGTGGCCTATGGCGAAGGCCTGTTCAAACTCCAGGACCCGGTGCAGACGTTTTATCCGCCGATGAAAAAACACCCCGGCGTGACCATGGCCGACCTGCTGCATTGGGCTTCGGGGCTGGACTGGCAGGAAGACTATGAATACGCCCCGTTGAAGTCCTCGGTGGTGGCGATGCTCTACACCCGTGGTCATCAGGACATGGCTGCGTTCACCGCCGAGCATCCCGAATACGCCGAGCCCGGTCAGGCCTTTCGTTACTCCAGTGGCGACAGCGGTTTGCTCGCCGCCGCGCTGAAAAATATCGTCGGCCCGGCACGTTATCCAGACTATCCGTGGACTGCGCTGTTCGAGCCCTTGGGCATCCACCATGCCGTTTGGGAAACCGATGCCACGGGCACTTTCGTCGCTTCGTCCTACGCCTATCTCACGGCTCGCGATCTGGCACGCATCGGGTTATTGATGGCGCGCGACGGGCGCTGGCAGGGTCGTCAGTTGCTGCCCAAAGACTGGGTCGCCTTCAATCGCGAACCGTTCGCCCGCTATCACGCTCATCAGGATGACGCCGTACCTGGCGGTCAATGGTGGCTCAATCGCGCAGTGGACGGGGCGGCACAACCCTGGCCCGATGCGCCGGCCGATACCTTCGCCGCACTGGGTCATTGGGGGCAGGCGATGTACGTTATTCCCAGCGAAAACCTGGTGATCGTGCGCTATGGCGATGATCGCGACGGGAGCTACCAGCACAACGAATTGCTCAAACTCGCGCTCAAGGCGTTTGCTCAAAAGGTGCAGCCATGAGTTTTCTTCGACACAGACCGTTCAGCGCGTTGTTCCTGGTATTGCTGGTCGCGTTGCTCAGCTGGATCTGGCAGGAGCGAGTGGCGCTGTGGGCGTTCCCTGACATCATCAGCGCCTACACCGCCAAGGAATATTGCTCGTGCCGGTATGTGATGAACAACGAGATCGGGTATTGCCACCGCTATGTAAAGCAGTGGCTGCCGACCAGCAGTTTTGTCGATGATGCCGCCAGCAAACGGGTCACGGTCAGTGGCATGGGCCGTAGCAACAGCGCTGTGTGGATCGGCGAACGCCAAGGTTGCCGTCTGCAACCCTGACGCCCACGAACCTTTGTAGCCGCTGCCGAAGGCTGTGTTCGGCGGCGAAGCCGTCGTAAAACCAAGCACCGCAGTACTTCAGGTTGCCCCGCTTCGCAGGATTTCACGACGGCTTCGCCGCCGAACGCAGGCTTCGCCAACGACTACAGGTTTGCATCTTGCTGCCGGGCGGTTAAGGTTCGTGCAGGTTTATCTGCACACGAGTCTCTATGTTCAACCGCTCCCTCTCTAAAACCCTCGCGCTCCTGCTGTTGGCCGGTGCCACGCTGTCGGCCCGCGCCGATTGGTATCTGGACGGGGAGTCCTCGCGGCTGTCGTTCATCAGCACCAAAAACGCCAACCTCTCCGAAGTGCAGCGCTTTCTGGTGTTGCACGGCAAGGTCGACGCCAAAGGCCTGGCCGAGGTGGAAGTCGAACTGGAGTCGGTGAACAGCGGCATCCCCTTGCGTGATGAACGGATGCGCAAAGAGCTGTTCGAGATCCAGACCTATCCTGAAGCGTTGATTACTGCGCAGATTGATCTGCGTCCAATCAACGACCTCGCGCCCGGCGCGCAGTTGGAGTTGCGCTTGCCGCTGACCGTCAACCTGCATGGCAAGCAACATCAATACAACGCCGAATTGCTGGCGACGCGCCTCGATGACCGACGCTTTCAAGTGGTAACCCTGGAGCCGCTGGTAATCAATGCCGAAGATTTTGATCTGGCTCCCGGGCTGGAAACGTTGCGCAAGGTTGCCGATCTGTCGGCCATCAGTCTGTCGGTACCGGTGGGTGCGGTACTGATTTTCACGGCGCGCTGACATGGCCGGCGCAATCTTTCCCTGGCGTGAAGGCAACCACTTCGAGCTGCTGATCGACGGTCCGCAGTTTTTCCCACGCATGCTGGTCGCGATTGCCCGCGCCGAAGAACAGGTCGAGCTGGAGCTGTATCTGGTGGAGGCGGGCGCCTGCGCCGAGGCCATGGTGCAAGCCCTGGTGTCGGCAGCCGAACGCGGTGTGCGCGTGCGCTGCCTGTTCGATGACTATGGCAGCCTGGCGTTTACCCTGACCTTGCGTCAGCGCCTGACGGCGGCCGGGGTCGAATTGCGTTTCTACAATCGCCTGAGCTGGCGGCGTTGGGTCGGCAACTTCTACCGCGATCACCGCAAGCTGTTGCTGGTCGATCAAAGTCTGGCGGTGGTCGGTGGCACGGGCGTCACCGATGAGTTCTGGACGCCGGGTGAAGACACCAGCGAATGGCACGAAGTCATGGTGGAAATCACCGGGCCTTTGGTCATTGACTGGCAATTGTTGTTCGACCGCCAATGGATCGCCAACCGCCATCGACGGGCCTGGAAACCGGCCTCGCATTTTGGCTTGCCGCGCCTGCCACGAGTGCCGTCGATGGGTGAAGGCATGGGCCGGGTGGCCTATGCCGACGCCCGCCAGCACCGCGACATTCTGCAATCGCTGGTTCGCGCGCTGAACAGCGGCCAGCAACGCATCTGGCTGGCGACGCCGTACTTCCTGCCGACCTGGAAAGTCCGCCGCTCACTGCGCCGGGCCGCCGGTCGGGGTGTTGACGTGCGCCTGTTGTTGACCGGGCCGCGCACCGATCACCCGTCGGTGCGTTACGCCGGGCATCGCTACTATCCGCGACTGCTCAAGGCCGGGGTGAAAATTTTCGAGTACCAGCCGTGTTTCCTGCACCTGAAAATGGTCCTGATCGATGATTGGGTGAGCATCGGCTCATGCAATTTCGATCACTGGAACTTGCGCTTCAACCTGGAAGCCAACCTTGAAGCGCTGGACCCAGGGCTGACGCTGGCAGTGGCGGGGAGTTTCGAACGGGACTTTGCGCAGAGCCAGGAAGTCAGCCTCGAAGAATGGCAACGCCGGCCATTGTGGAAGCGGGTCAAGCAACGGATCTGGGGCTGGGTGGATCGGCTGGTGGTGAACCTGCTGGATCGCCGCGGATAGCCGCCGTACCCAAAAAACCATTGGAGGAAAACCACTGTGGGAGCCGAGCTTGCTCGCGATGGCGGCGTAACAGTCAACATAGGTGTTGGATGTTATGGCCTCATCGCGAGCAAGCTCGGCTCCCACAGGTTTTTGCGGTGTTTGAATAATTACAGCAACTCAAAGCTCTGCTGTGTCACGTCCTGGGAGTCCAGGCCGATCTGCACGTTGAACTTGCCCGGCTCGGCAGCGAACTTGAGCTGGGTGTTGTAGAACTTCAAGTCGTCCTCGGTGATGGTGAAGTGCACGACTTTCTGTTCGCCGGCCTTGAGCATGACTTTCTGGAAGTTCTTCAGCTCCTTGATCGGTCGGATCATCGAGCCAGTCACGTCCTGGATGTACAACTGCACCACGGTTTCGCCGTCGCGTTTGCCGGTGTTTTTCAACGTGACGCTGGCGTCGAGCTTGCCGGTCTTGTTCAGTGTGGTCGACGACAGGGCCATGTCGCTCAGGCTGAAATCGGTGTAGCTCAGGCCGAAACCAAACGGGAACAGTGGGCCGGTGGTGTCATCGAAATACTGCGAGGTGTAGTTGCCCGGTTTGCCCGGCGTGAATGGCCGGCCAATGCTCAGGTGGTTGTAGTAGGTCGGAATCTGACCCACCGAGCGCGGGAAGGTGATCGGCAGTTTGCCCGACGGGTTGTAGTCGCCGAACAGCACGTCAGCGATGGCGTTGCCGCCTTCGGTGCCGCTGAACCAGGTCTCCAGAATCGCGTCAGCCTGTTCCTTCTCTTCGAGAATCGACAGCGGGCGGCCGTTCATCAACACCAGCACCAGTGGCTTGCCGGTGGCTTTCAGGGCCTTGATCAGATCGCGCTGGTTGGCCGGGATGTTGATGTCGGTGCGGCTCGACGATTCGTGGGACATGCCACGGGACTCGCCCACCGCTGCCACCACCACGTCGGCATCCTTGGCGGCTTTCACCGCTTCATCGATCAGCACTTGCGCCGGACGCGGATCATCCACCACTTCCGGGGCGTCGAAGTTGAGGAAGTTCAGATAATCCAGGACCTTCTTGTCACTGGTGATGTTGGCGCCACGGGCGTAGATCAGCGAGGCCTTGTCGGCGACGGCGGCGTTCATGCCGTCGAACAGGGTCACCGATTGCGCCGGTTTACCCGCCGCTGCCCAGCTGCCCATCATGTCGATGGGCGCCTTGGCGAGCGGGCCGACCAACGCGATTTTCGCGGTTTTCTTCAGCGGCAGGGTTTCGTTCTGGTTCTTCAGCAACACCAGGCTGCGACGCGCGACGTCACGGGCCTCGGGGCGATGCAGGCGGCTGTCGGCGTAGGTGTCGGCCGGATCATCTTCAGCCTTGCCGATGCGCAGGTACGGGTCCTTGAACAGGCCCATGTCGTACTTGGCGCCGAGCACTTCACGCACGGCGTTGTCGATGTCGCTTTGCGCGATCTCGCCCGATTTCAACAGCCCCGGCAGTTCTTTGCCGTACAGCGTGTCGTTCATGCTCATGTCGATGCCGGCCTTGATCGCCAGCTTCGCGGCTTCGCGGCCGTCAGCGGCGACGCCGTGCTTGATCAACTCGAAAATCGCCCCGTGGTCGCTGACCGCCAGGCCTTTGAAGCCCCATTCCTTGCGCAACAGGTCATTCATCAGCCAGGTGTTGGCGGTGGCCGGCACGCCGTTGATCGAGTTCAGGGCAACCATCACCCCGCCGGCACCGGCGTCAATCGCCGCGCGGTAAGGTGGCAAGTAGTCCTGGTACATCTTGACCGGGCTCATGTCGACCACGTTGTAGTCGCGACCGCCCTCGACCGCGCCGTACAAGGCAAAGTGTTTGACGCTGGCCATGATGCTGTCAGCCGCGTTGGCGCCTGAACCCTGGAAGGCTCGGACCATCACGCCGGCAATGCGCGACACGAGGTAGGTGTCTTCACCGAAGCCTTCGGAAGTCCGGCCCCAGCGCGGGTCGCGGGAGATGTCGACCATCGGCGCGAAGGTGATGTCGAGGCTGTCCGCCGCGGCTTCCTTGGCGGCGATGCGCCCGGAGCGGCCGATGGCGTCCATGTCCCAGCTCGAAGCCAGGGCAATCGGGATCGGGAAAATGGTGCGGTGGCCGTGGATCACGTCATAGGCGAAGAACATCGGGATCTTCAACCGGCTGCGCATGGCCGCGTCCTGCATCGGGCGGTTTTCCGGGCGGGTGATCGAGTTGAACGTGCCGCCGATGTTGCCGGCCGCGATTTCCTTGCGGATCAGTTCGCGTGGCATTTCCGGGCCGATGCTGATCAGGCGCAATTGGCCGATCTTTTCATCGAGGGTCATCTGCTTCATCAGGTTACTGATGAAGGCGTCCTTGTTCTCCAGAGGTGCGGGGGTCGTGGCGGCCAATACGTTATGACTGGCCAGGCTGACGAACAGGCCCAGCAAATACAGCTTCTTCATGAATTGTTTTCTCAAAAGCCTAAACGGCAGTGAATACGCGCCGATCAGCCAAAAGTTAGGGAGCGACTATTGTTGTTCAAGTAAATGCAGCACACTTCTGCGTGTTTTTTGTGCAGGGGCATCTTTTAGCCCATTGGCTCGTTGCAATCCAGTGGCGGCGGCAGATTATGCCCCAAGTGCCCGGTCAGAAGAGTGTGATTGGTTTTTCAACGGAATGTGCCAGGGAGTGACCCAGATGAATGCAAGACACCACTATCGCTCGAGCTTGCAGGTGGCAGCCCTGATGCTGTTGACCACTGTGCTCGCGGGCTGCGGCATCAATACGATTCCGACCCTCGACGAGCAGGCCAAGGCCGCGTGGGGCCAGGTGCAGAACCAGTATCAGCGTCGCGCCGACTTGATCCCCAACCTGGTGGAAACTGTCAAAGGCTATGCCAAGCACGAAGAAGAAACCCTGACCGCGGTGATTGAAGCACGGGCCAAGGCAACATCTATTCAGGTGGACGCCAAGACCCTGGATAACCCGGAAAAACTCAAACAGTTCCAGCAGGCCCAGGATCAACTGACGGGGGCTTTGAGCCGTTTGATGGTGGTGTCCGAGCGTTATCCGGACCTGAAGGCCAACCAGAACTTCCTCGCCTTGCAGTCGCAACTTGAAGGCACCGAAAACCGCATCGCCGTGGCCCGTCGTGATTTCATCCTCGCGGTGCAAAAGTACAACACTGAGATTCGTACTTTTCCCGGTCGCTTGTGGCACACCGTTTTGTACAGCGATTTGCCGATCCGCGAAACCTTCGAGGCGACCACGCCGGATGCCGATAAGGCACCTCAGGTAAAGTTCTGACCGGCTAAAAGCATTACCACGGATGAGGTTGCCAATGCGCGTGTTGAAAGTGGGGCTGATGCTGTTGTTCTGGGTGTGTGCCCTGACGGCGCAGGCCGAGTTGAAGTTTCCGGCGCTGACCGGGCGGGTGGTCGATAACGCCCAGATGATCGAGCCGTCGGTGCGCGAGCAACTGACACAACAACTTCAGGCCCATGAAAGCGCCACTGGCGAGCAGTTGGTGGTGGTCACGTTGCCGGACTTGCAAGGCACCGACATCGCGGACTTCGGCTACCAATTGGGCCGAGCCTGGGGCATTGGCCAGAAAGATAAAAATAACGGCGCGCTGCTGATCGTTGCGCGCGATGAGCGTAAATTGCGCATCGAAGTCGGGTATGGCCTCGAAGATCGACTGACCGACGCGCAAAGTTCGGTGATTATCAATCAGGTGATCACCCCCGCGTTCAAGGCGGGTAACTTCAGCAAAGGTATCAGCGACGGGGTCGCGGCGATGCTGGTGGTGTTGGGCGGCAGTCCGCTGGATGAACCCTCAACGGTCTATGAGCCGCGCGGTGATGAGGACAGCGACTTCGTGGCGCGTCATCCCGGCGTCTTCGTGTTTCTGGTGATGCTGTTCATCCTGACGATTTTTGTCTTGCAGATGCTCGGGCTTCTGCCCGCCGGCCGAGGGGGCTCGGGTGGTTCGGGCGGTGGTTTCGGCGGCGGTGGGTTTGGTGGCGGCGGTGGAGGCGGGGGCTTCAGCGGCGGCGGGGGCAGTTTCGGGGGCGGCGGTTCGTCGGGCGGCTGGTGATAACAATAATGAGCAGGCACTTTTCAACATGGCATTACTGACTGAACACGAACAACGCAAAGTCGCCGAGGCGATTGCCCGGGTCGAGCGCGACACTGACGCCGAACTGGTGACCGTGCTCGCTGCCCGCGCCGACGACTACGCATACATTCCGCTGCTGTGGGCCAGCCTGCTGGCGCTGATGGTGCCGGGGATCGTGCATTACC
Organism: Pseudomonas sp. S2_B07; assembly: GCF_054668435.1. Classification (NCBI taxonomy): domain Bacteria; kingdom Pseudomonadati; phylum Pseudomonadota; class Gammaproteobacteria; order Pseudomonadales; family Pseudomonadaceae; genus Pseudomonas; species Pseudomonas sp. S2_B07. The sequence continues at coordinate 2,171,898 of NZ_CP162769.1, read as the reverse complement.
TCAGCGGATGGCTGACCCTGCACAGCTTGCTGCTGGTGCAATGGATCACTTTTGTGGTGCTGTGCCTGGTGTTCCGCCTGCCGAAAGTCACCACGCACCTGGTCCCGCGTTCAGTGCGGCACTGGCGCGCCTCGAACCTGGCGCGCCGGCAATTCCTGGAGCAGAACCTGCACCACACGGTCGGTAGCACCGGAATGCTGATTTTTGTCTGCGAGGCTGAGCGCTATGTGGAAATCCTGGTGGATGAAGGGATTTCCAGGCGGCTGGACAACAAGAACTGGGATTCGATTGTGGCGGCGTTCACCCAGCAGGTGAAACAGGGGCAGACGTTGCAAGGGTTCGTGACGTGCATCGAGGCGTGTGGTGAATTACTTAAAGTGCATGTGCCGGTAACGCAGGTGCGCAATGAATTGCCGAACCGGTTGGTGGTGTTAGGCTGATGCTTGACCACGCTCCAGCTGCTACAGATCGTGCCGTTCGGGAAATTACCCGTGCCCTGCATCGACATCCCCCCTAAAATACCCGCCATTCCCCGATTCGCTCCGCCCGAGGCCGTTTTGCCCATGTCCGTCACCGCCACTCCCGCCAGCCTCGCGCCGGATCACCACGCCCAGTTCATCGACCTGCTGCAAACCAGCCTCGACGCCAACGCCTTTATCAAGCTGGTGCTGGCCAAGTACGTCGGTACCGAAGCGGATTTACAGCGCCTGATCATCAAGCAGCTGACGGTCAAGGATCAGCCTTGCCTGTCCTTCGTCTATCGCTACAAAACCCGCGACATCACCAAGAACCTGCCGCTGGCCGAAGGTGTCGCGACCATCGCCGCGCTGCTGCCGGCCTCGTTCAAAAACGCGCATTTGTTGTCATTGACCGATGAAGCCCAGCTCGAATACAGCAAAAAGGGCAAGTCTTCGCTGTTCAAGAGCAAACCTCAGCAATTGCGTGAAGTGCCATCCGCCGAGCACAACCGCGAAAAAAACCGCTTCCTCGACCTGAGCCGGCCGTTCCTCGCCGACCTTGGCGTGACCAACAGCAAACATGAGCTGATCCCGGCGATGTCGCGCAAGTGGAAGCAGATCAACAAGTTCATCGAAGTCTTCAGCCATGCGCTGACTACCTCACCGCTGGCGCTGGACAAGCCGGTGCAGGTGGCGGATTTCGGTTCGGGCAAGGGTTACCTGACGTTCGCCATCCACGACTACCTGCGCAACACCTTGAACGCTGAAGGCGTGGTGACGGGTGTCGAGTTGCGCGAAGAAATGGTCAACCTGTGCAACGCCGCTGCGGCGAAACTCGAGCACCCGGGGCTGGTGTTCAAATGCGGTGACGTGCGCAGCGTGGCACCGAGCGAGCTGGACGTGATGATCGCCCTGCATGCCTGCGATATCGCCACCGACTACGCGATTCACACCGGCATTCGTTCCGGCGCCTCAATCATCATGTGCTCGCCGTGCTGCCACAAACAGATCCGCCTGCAAATCCAGAGCCCGGCACTGCTCAAGCCGATGCTGCAATACGGTCTGCATTTGGGCCAGCAAGCTGAAATGGTCACCGACAGCTTGCGCGCGTTGTTCCTTGAAGCCTGCGGTTATGAAACCAAGGTGTTCGAGTTCATCTCGCTGGACCACACCAACAAGAACAAGATGATCCTGGCGGTCAAACGCGCCGAGCCGGTGGACCCGGCCCAGCTGTTGGTGAAGATTCAGGCGCTGAAGGATTTCTACCACATCAGCGAACACTGTCTTGAAACCCTGCTGCGGGCTGACGGCTACCTCTGAGCCCTGTAGGAGCCCGGCTTGCCGGCGATGGCGATTTCGAATACGCCATCGTTAGCAAGCCGGGCTCCTACCGTTCAGGCGGTGGCGATGCGTGCGGGTTTAACCGCGGTCTTGCGGCCCAGCATCACGGTCACGATCACCCCGGCGGCAAACAGCCAGGTGATCGGCTCGATGTGTTCACCAAAGAACAACGCCGAAAATGCAATCGTGAAGAAGATCTGCAACAACTGAATCTGACTGACCCGAGCAATCCCGCCCATCGCCAACCCGGCGTACCAGGCAAAAAAACCAATGAACTGCGAAAACAGCGAAACATAACCAAACGCCCACCAGGTCTTCGCTGAAATTTCGCCTTGATGTTGCAGCGCCAGATACACCACCGGTCCGATCAACAGCGGTGTCGACAACACCAGCGCCCAGCAGATCACCTGCCAGCCGCCCATTTCCTTGGCCAATCGACCGCCCTCGGCGTAGCCCAGACCACCCACCGCAATTGCCCCGAGCATCAACAAGTCACCGGCCTGAATGCTGCCGGCACCGCTGATCAACGCATAACCCAGCACCAATGCACTGCCCAACGCGGCGCAGGCCCAGAAGGCTTTTGACGGCCGTTCGTGGGATAACCACGCGGCGTACAGCGCCACGCACAGCGGTTGCAGACCGTTGACCAGGGCACCGTGGGACGCCGGCAAGGTTTGCATGGCCCACGCCGACAACACCGGAAAACCGAGAATGACCCCGGCGATCACCAGGGTCAGGCCTTTGACCTGTTTCCAGGTCGGCCATTTCTCCCGTCGCCACAGCAACAGCAACGCCGCCGGCACCGCCGCGAACAGCGCCCGGCCGAGGCCATTGAGCAGGGGATGCAGTTCCTGCACGACGATTCGCGTGAAGGGCAGGGTGAGGCTGAAAATCACAACGCCGAGCAGGCCGAGGGCCATGCCGGTGTTTTCGCGCGAGGACATGATTTGGGGACCAGAATTCAGGGTGAGGGGAAGTGCCTTCATCTAGCCACAAACCGCGTTGGCTGCGCTGTTACAGCTAGGCGCAGAGTTATCCGTACAGTTTGAGGGCGCCATCGCGGGCAAGCCACGCTCCCACAGTTGATCGCATTCCCATGGACGACTCGGTCAACTGTTGGGCGCGTGGCTTGCCCGCGATGAACGATGATGCGGTCCATCAGGTAGTAGCAGGTTATTACCCGACCCACTGGATAAGGACTACCTTGAATACTCCTGCCAATGTTCCCCCAGAGGAGTCCTCCCCATGGCTGCCAAGAAAATCCTGATGCTGGTCGGCGATTACGTCGAAGACTACGAAGTGATGGTGCCGTTCCAGGCGCTGCTGATGGTCGGTCACACCGTCCACGCCGTGTGCCCGGACAAAACCGCCGGCCAGACCGTGCGCACCGCGATCCACGACTTCGAAGGCGACCAGACCTACAGCGAAAAACCCGGCCACCTGTTTGCCCTGAACTTCGATTTCGCCAAAGTCGCTGAGTCCGACTATGACGCGCTGCTGATCCCCGGCGGCCGTGCGCCGGAATACCTGCGCCTGAACGACAAAGTCCTGGACCTGGTGCGCGCCTTCGACAAGGCCGGCAAGCCGATTGCTGCCGTGTGTCATGGCGCGCAATTGCTGGCAGCGGCCGGAATTCTCGAAGGCCGCGAGTGCAGTGCTTACCCGGCCTGCGCCCCGGAAGTCCGTCTGGCGGGCGGCACGTTCATCGATATCCCGGTGACGCAAGGCCATGTTCAAGGCAATCTGGCCACTGCCCCGGCCTGGCCGGCGCACCCGAGCTGGCTCGCCGGTTTCCTCGGGTTGCTGGGCACCAAAATCACGCTGTAACGAGGGACCTGTCCATGTGCGAGCTTTACGTCAAGGCCGATCCGATCCTCTACGAATCGCGCTCCCGCTCGCTGCGCATCTGCGGGGTGGTCACCACCCTGCGGCTGGAGAACCAGTTCTGGGACATTCTCAGCGAAATTGCCGAAGTCGATGGCATGACCACCAACCAACTGATCGCCAAGCTGTATGAAGAGGTGATGGATTACCGGGGGGAAGTGGTGAATTTTGCCTCGTTTTTGCGGGTGAGTTGTATGCGGTATCTGAGTCAGCGGCGGGTCGCTGTGCCGGAATTGTCGGTGGTTCGGGCGGTGGTGAAGTAGCGAGTACCGCGTAGACCCATTCGCGAGCAGGCTCACTCCTGCAGGGGATCACATTTCCATCGTAGGAGTGAGCCAGCTCGCGATGGGGCCTGTGCAGGCGACAGAAACCGTGGTGTGGTCTTTACTCTGAAACGCGAAACCTCTCAATCGCCAAGGAGAAAGAGCATGTCCGGATGGTACGAAGTGAGCAAAAGCAGCAGTGGCCAGTTCAGGTTTGTTCTCAAGGCCGCCAATGCCGAAACCATTCTGACCAGCGAGCTGTACACCACCCGCGCCGCCGCCGACAAAGGCATTGCATCGGTTCAGTCCAACAGCCCGCTGGATGAGCGCTACGAAAAAAAGACCACCAAGGATGGCCATCCTTATTTCAACCTCAAGGCCGGTAACCACGAGATTATCGGCAGCAGCGAGTCGTACGCCTCCGCTGCCGCGATGGATAAGGGCATTGCCAGTGTGAAAGCCAATGGGCCGACCACGGTGATCAAGGACAAGACCTTGCCGGTGCTCTAAACACACATTTCAAACTCACACACATCCCGCTGTAGGAGTGAGCCTGCTCGCGATCGCTGCTTAGCATTCGACGAAGAGGTTGAATGTCAGACCGCCATCGCGAGCAGCCGCCTCGCCGCTAAACCTCAACCGGAACCGTAAGCTTCGGATTCCCCAACGCGTGCGTCTTCGAATCAAAAAACCGCAGCGCTGATCCCGTCCCCTCAAACACCTTCGCGTAATGCCGCTTCTGATGCTGGATAAACGCCTTGCTGCGCGGATAAATCGAGATCGCCACCACCGACGGTTTCGCCTGGCGCAACGCATGAACGATATGGCTATCCTGCTCGCCCAGCGCATGTCCAAAGACACACAACCCGTCGCCATGCCCCAATAACTGGTCATAACAGAACGACAGATAATCCGAGCTGCGAATGGTCTTGAGCTTGTCCTGCGCCGGCCCTTCGTTCACGAACAGCGGCACGTCATCCAGGGTCTTGATCGTATTGTTGATCGCGAAACTGCCGAGCAGCGTGCCCTCGGTCGACATCAGCTTGCGCGCCGTGCCGTCCTGATTGCGCACCAGGTGCAAACCACCGTGCAGGTACAGCAAACGGGTTTTATCGGTCGCCGTGACGCTCAGGTCAAAGCCCGGCTCGGCGCCCTGGAACAGGTCGGTGATCGCGTCCGGCTGATGCTGGATGGACCAGTAATTGAGCAAGTCATAGTTGGTGGTAAACACCGTCCGATAGTTGCCCAGTTCCGAGCTGATGGTCGCCAGCGTCGAAGGCACGACCAGTCGCCATGGAATATGTACTGCATGCACGGTGTTGATCAGCGCTTCCTTGATCGCGTAATAGCGATTGCGCGGTGCGGCGGAGCTGACGGCCAACGCCTTGTTCACGCGACTGGTGGTTTTCAGCGCGCTCAGCACTTGTTCGAAACTGCGTGTCTGCATCGCCTCGAACACGCTCAGCTCGGACTGGCTCAGCGGTTTTTCTTCGACGGTGCGCGCATTCTCGAACAGCGAGTCGTAACCAAAGTCGTCCCACACCGCACGGCTGGCGCCGTTGCCCACCAGCAGGCCGCTGAACGAGGCGGTGGCGCGCAAGGCGTTCCAGTCTTCAAGTTGGGCATCAACATCCTGGAAATCGGTCATTGCGGTCAAAGTCTCAAAGCAAAAGGTCTGATGGGCGGCGACTTTATCACGACCATGACTTGAGCCAGATCAAGTTACTGCGTGAGCGAAGGGTCGAAGCTGTGGGCGTCCCGCTGGATCGGCGTCGCCGATTCGGCCCAGCCAGGAGAATCGCTCATGAGCAGCACGTTTTTCATTCCCGCCGTGAACATCATGGGCACGGGTTGCCTCGACGAAGCCATGGACACCATTGGCAAGTATGGCTTTCGCAAAGCGCTGATTGTCACCGACGTCGGGCTGGCCAAGGCCGGCGTTGCGAAAATGATTGCGCAAAAACTGGCGATGCAGGACATCGACTCGGTGATCTTCGACGGCGCCAAACCCAACCCGAACATGGCCAACGTTGAGCTCGGCCTGGGCTTGTTGAAGGAAAGTTGCTGCGATTTTGTGGTGTCTCTCGGGGGTGGTTCGCCCCACGACTGCGCCAAGGGCATCGCGTTATGTGCGACCAACGGCGGGCAGATCCGCGACTATGAAGGTGTCGATCAATCAAGCAAACCGCAGCTGCCGCTGATCGCGATCAACACCACCGCCGGCACCGCCAGCGAGATGACGCGTTTTTGCATCATCACCGACGAATCGCGCCACGTGAAAATGGCCATTGTCGACCGCAACGTCACGCCGCTGCTGTCGGTCAACGACCCGGCGCTGATGGTCGCCATGCCCCAGGGGCTGACGGCCGCCACCGGCATGGACGCACTGACCCACGCCATCGAAGCGTACGTCTCCACCGCCGCCAACCCGATCACCGATGCTTGTGCACTGAAGGCGATCACGTTGATCAGCAACAACCTGCGGCTGGCGGTGCGCAACGGCGATGACATGGCGGCGCGGGAAAACATGGCCTACGCGCAATTCCTGGCGGGCATGGCGTTCAATAACGCGTCCCTGGGTTATGTCCACGCCATGGCTCACCAATTGGGTGGGTTCTACGACTTGCCTCATGGCGTCTGCAACGCAGTGCTGCTACCCCACGTTCAAAGCTTCAACGCTCAGGTGTGCGCCCCGCGCTTGACCGACGTGGCTCATGCGATGGGCGCCGACATCCGTGGTTTCAGCCCTGAAGAGGGTGCTCAAGCGGCTATTGCCGCGATCCGTCGCCTGTCCAGTGATGTGGACATCCCGGCCGGATTGCGTGAGCTCGGCGCCAGACTCAATGACGTCCCCATGCTTGCCACCAATGCGCTGAAAGACGCCTGCGGTTTTACCAATCCCCGGGCGGCGGATCAGCGCCAGATCGAGGAGATTTTTCGCAGCGCCTTTTAGGCCGTTTTGCGACCGGGCGCGAGCATGACGCACAGCATCGCGCCCACCGCCAGCAAGGTACAGAGCAACGACAACGGCCATGCCTGCTGACTGGCGATCAGGCTGGCAACACCGCCAATGATCGCTGCCATCAGTTGATGAATAAAGCCGCTCAACGCCATCGCATAGGCACCCCCGACCGGTGAACCGTCGTTCGCCAGTGACAGGCTGATCGGGTACGTCAACGACTGCCCGAACACTGCCACGCAATAGGGCAACCAGAACAGCAGCGCAATGGAGGTGCCGACGAGGCTGCCCAGCAACATCACCGCGCTCCCGGTCAGCACCAGAGCGACGCCCACCGTCATCAACCGGCGCTGACCGGTGCGCAGTACCAAGGCATTGACCCCCAGTGCTCCCAGAAAGTACGCCGCGCTGATCGGCCAGCCCAGCAGGCCATATTCCACGGCCGACCAGTTGAACGGCCCTTGCAGAATCAGCGGCGCGGCCGTGTTGAAGGCAATGATCACCCCGTAGCCGAGGCCACCGGTAAGCGCCGGCAGCAAGAACGCCCGATCACGCAGAATGCGCCCGTAACTGGGCCACGCAGACGTCTGAACGTTGTCCTCGACCAGCACCGCAAAAGAAATCCGCGCCACGACGATCGCCATCAACAGGCTCGTGCCACCCAGCAGATAGAAAATCGCCGGCCAGCCCAGTGCGACCTGAATGACCGACCCCAGGTATTGGCCGATGCCCAGCGCTATCACGAACGAAATCGAAATCCACGACAACGCCTTGGCCAACAGCTCACCGCGGAAACTGTCGCGGATCAACACCCGTGCCATGACTGAAATCCCGCTGGCACCAATGCCTTGTAGCAGCCGAAAAAACAGAAACGCTTCAAGCGTCTGGCCCAGCGGCAGCGCAAGGTTGGCCAAGCCATAAATGCCAAGTGCCGCGAGCAGCACCGGTTTGCGGCCGATGCGCTGGCCGAGGCTGCCCCAGAACAACATCGGCAGCGCCATGCCGATCAGATACACCGCCAGTCCCCAGGACACCTGCGAAGCGTCGGCGGACAGGTGCCGAGCCATCTCCGGCAGCGCCGGCAGGTAAATGCTCATGCCCAGTTGCGCGAGGAAAACCGTGCTGCAGGTGACGAGGAGGGTGGTGCTGCTCTTCATGGAATCATCCCTGGATGTCTAGCGGGCGTCCCCGGCGCAGGTGCGTAAAAGCTCGGTGACGAGTTCACAAAAATGTCGAATCAGCGTCGGCTCCATGTCGGCGCGTAGCGTGATTCTGATGGCGGCCTTGCCTTGTGCAACCACGGGGAAAAACACCGCCGAGGTAAAGAAACCCAGATTGGATAATTCGATGGCAATACGGTTGGCCAGCCTCGCTTCACCGCAGTGGATCAAGCGAATCGGCATGTTGCTGGCGTATTGTGCGGTTCGAATCAGGCTGTCAAAGAGGCGGATATTAACCTGAAGCTTTTCCTGTAACGCAGTCAATGCAGGCGTGTGATGCAGCAGGATGGACGCTCTGCCCGCACCGATGGACGCGCTGTTCAGGCTTTGCGACCAGTTACTGGGGCCGCCGTAGCGTTGAATCAGTTTTTTCTGCCGTTCGTTGCCCAGCATCACCATTCCGCCGCTGGCGCCAAATGACTTGGCCAATGAGGCGACAATCAAGGCGTCATCCTCCAGCGCCTGCAACCTGGGACGCACGAGGCCCGCACCGAACGTGCCGACAGCGGACAAAGCGTGAGAATCGTCGAGGTAAAGAAACAGGCCGTAACGGTCCTTCAGGTACAACAGGCTGTCCAGGTCGGCGACCCCGCCCATGCTGTACGCACCGTCGGCCACATACGCGACCCTGGCATGTTGCTGGCACTGCGTTTCCAGAAAATCCATGTCGTTGTGCGGGCTGGTCACGACCCTGGTTTCGTCGGCGCAGGCGGCTTTGAGGTGACTCATCGAATAGTGTGCCAAGCGGTCAAACACCATCACCGGCGACCGGTTCTCGGTGAACACGCCGCTGGCCAGCAGCGGCAGGACGCCGGCACTCGCCGCGCTGCACGACAAGGTGCTCAGGCATGTGGCGCCGAACAACGCTGACAGCTCCGTTTCGTACTGATCGAGGATTGCCAGTTTGCAGCGATTTTTCGAGTTGGCGATGCGCAGGGTGCCGGTTTCCCACAAGGTGGTCATGGCGCCATCGAGTAAGTCGGGATGGTGATCCAGGCCCAGGTAGGAGGTAGTACAGAAGTGATGAAAAGCGCGTCCGTGCTGGTCAACCATGCGGTTGCTGCTTCTGATGTCGACGTTCAGCCCCGCGACTTTTCCCGCTTCCGCGGTTTCCCAGTCGTGATCGGCTAGCGAGATCAGTTTTCGATAGTTGGTGAAAGTGTTTGCCGCGTGCGTTGTCTGGTCCATGTGACGTGTCTGTCCTTGAGTGATGAAACCGTCCGTGTGTTTCCAGACTTTACAGCGTGGGGTGTGGGCGCTGAATCGGCCGTTTCCTGTTCGGTTGAGTGTTACAAGAGATTTACATGTAGGGCGATGGCGTGTGAGGTTGTGGGCAAAAACCGAGCTATCTGCCGACTCAGCCGAACTGAAGTCATCGAGCCCTCCATGCTGCCAAAAAGCCTGATCCGCCGTCTCGACCTGATCATCCTTGTGATATCGATGTGGCGGCGCGTCGTTTACGTTTGTGTTGGCGTGGCACACGTGGCGGGGTGGGGATCAGGTGTTGAATTGGCTGAATGGGCGGAACGACGACCCAACGCAGGAATGAAGTTCTTCGACGATCAGTAAGTCCACGCACAAGGACCTGAGATAGACTGGCGCCCATTCACCAGACAGTTCAAAAGGATTTCCTGATGACCCCATCGCTGCTAATGGCTGTTCTCGCCTCGGGCTTTATCTACGGCATCACGCCGGGGCCGGGTGTGTTGGCGGTGTTCGGCATTGGCGCGGCGCGCGGTCGGCGGGCGGGGGCGGGGTTCTTGTGTGGGCATTTGCTGGGCGATGTGGTCTGGTGCAGTACCGCGTTGATTGCAATAGTCGGGGCGCGGGAAATCGGTAGCACGGCATTCGATGTGTTGGGCGTGTTCAGCGGGTTGTATTTGTTCTGGCTCGGTTTGCGCGCCGTGCGGGCGAAACGCAGCAGTGCCGAAGCGCCTCAAGGCCCGGCCCGCCAGCCGTTCTGGCACGGCATTCTGTTCGGTTTGACCAATCCCAAGGCTTACCCGGTGGCGGTGGCCACGTTTACCGCACTGCTCTCGAGCCGCGCGGAGCTGCTGCACTGGTCGATGCTGCCGTGGTTGATTGTGCTGAGCTTCGTCGGTGGCCTGATCGCCTACGCTATTCTCATCGGCATCGTCGGTGCGCGGCAGGTCCGGACCCTGTATCAACGTCACGAACTGGCCATCACCCGGTTGTGCGGGGTCATGTTTATCGGTTTTGCCATTAATGCCCTGGCGCACGCGTTGCCGGGACTGGTCACAAACAAGACTTGAGGCCATATGCAAGACACCATGGCATCCAGAAATTCCGCGCCGTTGGCGAGCTACATCGATCTGTTGCTGGACGCCGTTTGTGCGGTCGACAAGCAAGGTCGCTTCGTTTTTGTCAGTGCGGCGTGCGAGCGCATTTTTGGCTATACCCCCGACGAGCTGATCGGCCAAGTGATGATCGACATGGTGCATCCTGGCGACCGCCAGCGCACCCTCGACGCCGCGCGGGAAATCATGGGCGGTGAGCCCAAACTCAACTTCGAAAACCGCTACCTGCGCAAGGACGGCCAGGTGGTGCACATCCTCTGGTCGGCGCGCTGGTCGGAAGTCGATCAATTGCGCATCGCCGTGGCCCGGGACATCACCGAACGCAAGCAGGCCGAGTCCCGGCAAGCAGCGTTGTACGCGATTTCCGAAGCGGCTCACGCGGCGGAAGACTTGCTGGCGCTGTTCAAGCGCATTCACCTGATCATCGGCGAATGGCTGCCTGCGCTGAATTTCTCCGTGGCGCTGTATGACGAACACTGCGCGCAGCTGAATTTCCCCTATCACGTCAACGACCACGAACTGCAACCCGAGCAGCCCGGCACCATCACCGGGCGCCTGTGTGCAGAAGTGATCCGCAGCGGCTTGCCCATTTTGCTGACCCCGGACCAGGGCCATTCGCCCGCAGGTTTTGAGACGTTGGTCGAGGGCCCGAATTCACCGTGCTGGCTGGGCGTGCCGCTGAATTCGCAAAACGGCACCATCGGCGCGCTCATCGTCAAAAGCGTTGCGGGTGGCGAGCGCTACACCGAACGGGACAAGGAGCTGCTGCAATACGTCTGCGCCCAGGTCGCGACCGCCATCGAGCGCAAGCAGTTGCATGCCCGGTTGCAGCGAATGGCGCAGTACGACCAGTTGACTCAATTGCCCAATCGCGAGCTGCTGCGTGATCGTCTCAAGGCTTCGCTGGCGCTGGCCCGGGCCGATGGTGGGCGCATGGCGTTGCTGTACGTCGACCTCGACCGTTTCAAGGACGTCAACGACACCCATGGCCACGCGGTGGGCGACATGCTGTTGCAAGCGGTGGCCAATCGGATCAAGGGGTGCGTACGCGAAACCGATACCGTGGCGCGCATCGGCGGGGACGAGTTTGTGGTGTTGTTGCACAGCATCCACGGCCTGGAAGACGCCGACGGCGTGGCGGAAAAAATTCTTCAGGTCCTGGCGCAGCCGCTGCGTCTGGACGGGCACAACCTGAACATCCACACCAGTATCGGCGTCGCTCATTACCCCGAGCACGGCACCGAGGAAAAGCAGTTATTCAGGCATGCCGACGAGGCCATGTACGCTGCCAAACGCCAGCATCATCTACGACTCGAAGTCTGATAGTTCGCCGCCGTTCGTCGCGGCGTTTTCAGGTTTTCTAAACCTTTTGGGGCTCGTTCATTCTGATTTTATGCGGGCTGTTGCTCGCCTGGATCATCACCAAGAGGTAGAGAATCATGCCTAACTCAAGAAACTCGAACTCGGGAAACTTCGCCAACGATCGAACGAAGGCGTCTGAAGCCGGTCGCAAAGGTGGGAAAACCACCACAACGACGGTCGATAAAGACTCTACGAAACCCGAAATGGGCCGCAAAGGTCCTCAGAAGTCCAAGTAGTGATTGAAGGTGGTTTTGATCGAGAGGCGGGGGCGCAAGCTCCCGCTTGAATTTTTTCAGAAGGAGGGCGCGACCATGAGCCGGATGGCCACCCGAATACGTCATGCAAGTTTTGCCACGTTCCTGGGATTGTTCGCAGGCAGTGCCTTTGCCCAGTCCCCCGCCGAATTCATCAACGATGCCTCGGCCCAAGGCATGGCCGACATCGAAGCCAGTCGCCTGGCGCATCAGAAAACCGAATCCAAAGAGGTCAAGGACTACACCATCGTCGTCATCAACGACCGCACCACCGCCAACCAGCACCTGGCGAAAATCGCCAAGCAACTGGATCTGCCAGTGGCCCCTCGCGAAGAAGTGGTCGATAAGGCCAAAGCCTTGATGCCGCAAGCGATGGACGGCGCAACCTTTGACCAGGCCTACGCCGCCAGTCAGGTGAAAACCACGCAGCAAGCCATCGAGCAACTTCAACAGGAAGCGCAAACCACGGACATTCCGCAAATCAAAGCATTTGCTGAAGAAACCCTGCCCAAACTGCAAAACCATCTGCAAATGGCCAGGGCGTTGCAGGCCGGTCGCTAGTTCAAGTCTTTACGCCATTCAGAGCAAACGGCGCGTGATTCACATCACGCGCCGTTTTGTTTGTGCTCAGCACTTGTTCAAACCCTGTTTGCGCGGGCTCGTCGTCGCCAGCCCCGCCAAGTCATGCACATCTTTTTCGCCCATGGCGCGATAGTGGCGGCGCAGCGCTTCCAGTTGTTTGAGGTCCAGTAGTTCCAGCCCCAACATCGCGTTCTGCGCCTCCTTGTTCACCCGCAGCAACTCATCGATTTTCAGATGCAGAATGTCGGTGTCGCGGTTCTGCGTGTTCTGGATCAGAAACACCATCAGAAACGTGATGATCGTGGTTGAGGTGTTGATGACCAGTTGCCAGGTGTCGTTGAAACCAAAAATCGGACCGCTCGCGGCCCACAGAATAATAAGAATAAGCGCCCCCATGAATGTCTTGGGACTGCCGGCCCACAGGGCGAGTTTCTGCGAGATTTTTGCGAATTTCATTGCCGTGTTCCTTATTGGGATGCGCCTGAATTTCAGACAGCGACGGCGTGTTGAAAATTCTACTTACATTTTCGGATCCGGCAGTGACGCTTGTTTGTAGCAGCTGGCGAAGCCTGCGTCCGGCTGCACAGCCGTCGTAAAACCTGAGTTCCCGGTCTCCCTACAAGTTGAGTTTGGACAGTCAGGGTTATTTCTCAAAGATCGGGATAGGGCTGCACATACTGGTCGAGGTATCGTATCGGACCGGTTGTCAGCCTCTGGCCCACAACAACGCACCGACAGGAGAACGCAATGAGTTGGTCCGCCAAACAATACGTCGCTTTTGAAGATGAACGCACCCGCCCGGCGCGAGACCTGCTCGCCGCCATCCCGCCGGTGGATGCGCGCTCGGCCATCGACATCGGGTGCGGTCCCGGCAATTCGACCGAGTTGCTGGTCGAGCGCTTCAGCGGCGCCACGGTGCGTGGGGTCGACAGTTCGAGCGACATGATCGAGGCCGCTCGCAAGCGCTTGCCAAACGTGCAGTTCGACACTGTTGATATCGGAACCTGGGACGATAACGGCCCGTTCGACGTGATCTTCGCCAATGCCGTGTTGCAATGGCTGCCCGATCACGCGACGTTATTGCCGTCGCTGGCCGCCCGACTGACCGAGGGCGGCAGCCTGGCCATCCAGATGCCCGACAACCTCAACGAACCGTCCCATCGCCTGATGCGCGAAGTGGCCGCCGAAGGCCCTTGGGCCAGCAAACTGGCGGACGCCGCCGGGCAACGCACCGAGATGGCCAGTGCCAGCGATTACTACTCGATGCTGCGGCCACACTGTGCGCGCGTCGATGTGTGGCGCACCACTTACCATCATCCGCTGGCAGGTGGCGCGTCGGGTGTGGTCGAGTGGTTCAAGGGCAGCGGTTTGCGGCCGTTTCTCGAACCGCTGGATGACACGGAAAAGACGCACTACCTCAAGCAATACCATGCCGCGATCGAGCAGGCTTATCCGGCGTTGAGCGATGGTTCGGTGCTGTTGCCGTTTCCGCGGTTGTTTATTGTCGCAACCCGATAGTGCAAAAAGGGACGGATCTCGCTGAGCGTTATCTGTCCCTGTACTTGGCACTCAAATATTCAAAAACAAACGAAGCAAAGCCGAACAACCCGATCATCGAAATGATCATGATCCCCAACTCTGAATTGTCCATGTTGATCTCTAGGTGAAAGTTGAGCCGACAGAATAAAGCACCTTTAGTCAGGCCCAACATCGCGCTACTGCTTCTTTACCGGATTTCAAAGACCTATACGTAAAATATACGAGAACCCGACGCGGCTCTTAGCGATGAACGCTAACCAGCAACATCATCGGCCGTTCCCGCTCTTCGGCCAGCGCCGGTTGAGCCGCCACTTCTGTATCACTCGGCCCCCATTCGTTGACATGCTGAATACTGAAACCCGCGCCAATCAGCGTATTGAACAGCGTGCCAAGGGTTCGGTGCTGCTTGATCACGCCTTCCGCCAGCCAGTTCGTCACCCGCTCACCTTCCCGTTGATAGCTGTCCACCGGCCAACGCTTGCGTCCCTCGCCGTCGATCAGCCAACCCGGATTGCGCGGGGCCATGAAGATCGGGTGCTCGATGGAAAACACAAAGCGCGAACCAGGTTTAAGGGCCGCGTGGATCGTGGCGAACAACCCGGACAGATTCTTGATGTAGTGCAGCGCCAGTGAGCTGTAAGCCAGGTCGAAACCAGCTATGGGTAAATCAAGCTGTTCCAGATCTGCCCGTGAATAGTGGATGTTGCCCACCGATGTGGTCTTGCGAGCCTGCTCCAGCATCTTTTCCGAGACGTCCAGACTAAGCACGCTATCAGCGCCTTGCTCACTGGCCCAGCGGCTGAACCAGCCGTAACCGCAACCGAGGTCCACTACCTTCAGGCCTTTCATCGGCGGCAGCATTGATTTGAGTGTTGGCCATTCCGGTGCCGCGTCGAGGCCTCCAAGGGAACGGCCCATTTGGCTGTAACCGTGGAAAAACTCCGGATCGTCGTAGATGTTTTGAGTCATGTCGGGTTGCTCTGTTGAGATCGTTGGTGGGCGGAATTTGGGCCGCGCCGATTGGTTTCCCTCGAAGCGTTGTGGCGCGTATTCGTTGATGGCCGCGCGGTGGGGAGGGGCGTTGGAGATGGTGGAAATGCTAGCGGGTCGGGCGGGGAGGGGAAACGGGTTGAGCGTTGCGGATTTGTAAGCAAGGCCCATGTAAAGAATCGGCGATTCGGTTAAGGCCGAACTGCAAGACGATCAACCGACCGAAAAACAGTTAACGCTCCTTCATGCGCAGCTCTCGGATGTTGCCTACAACCTAAGCGGGAATCACCCGCTATCCACTGGTGGGTAGATAGGAAATAGTGCTCCGCAGAACGGACTGCACGATAGGTGATGAGTGATTGACGTCCGACAGATTTTGCCGGCTTCGCAGACAACGACGCTTAGGTTGGCGGCTAAAAGCCGAGAAGGATGATCAATGCACCAGAACGATCGCGAAAATTTAGAACTCGATAAACTATTGGTCGCCGATACTCAACATACATCGCTGGTACTTGAGCTTTGCAACCACACGGCTCACATTGTCAGGAACAGTTCACGGACTCAACACGGACTGCGAGAGGAGAAAGAAACATGTCCACTCATCGTAGTAATGGAGCAAGCATCGAGCAATTGCATCGTGAAATGGAGGCTTTAGCTGAAGAGATGAGACGCCCGGCCCCGACCAAAATCCGCACTACGTTGTTGCCGTTCAGCATCGGTGCTGCATTCGCGCTGACCCTGTTTGTCGCCGTCGCTTTTGTCGCAAAACATCTTTAATTCTCTGTCGGCTCAGATACCTTTTTTTCGTACTATCTGAGGCGCTGAAACAAACCTCATCGCTGTGCCCTCCTGGCAACCTCCCACCAACTAGCGCTTGTCGGCTATCTACCGTGCACAACTGATCAGCGGCGTCGTATAACTCACATCAGGTCCTGCCGCATAATCCAGTCCGGATTAGTCGGCACATCGTCCCTCGTCCTGAACGCCAATCTGACCAAACACCGTTATTAACCGAGTCGCCTCGGTTGTGTACCGCAGAAGTCACCACCCTGTTCTCCCTGCAACCGTGCCTTTTGGAAATGCCGCAGAAGGTGAAGTCGCTACGCTAAGTAGGGTGTGCCTGCCATATCTTGGCTTCCATCATTTGCGTAGCCGCGAGGTCTTCCTGAAACACCGCGTCACCTGATTCCACGACTGCTGCGCAGCCGGACGCAGGCTTCGCCAGCTGCTACGAATCGAGGGCGCCCCGAAAGGCGCCCCTTATCACATCAGGACGGCTCTGCATCCATGCGTCGAGCGATCACGTCCAGCACATCGCAACCGTCGCGCAAAGGCACGCAGCAGAGCAATGCAAAATCGCTGAGGATGACCGAGTCGGTGGTGATGTCACCTCGCATGGCGAGGTTTTCGAGCATCTGCGTCACGGCTCGAATTCTGTAACTGGCCGTGCTGAGCAGTGAGTGCAGCGGTTGGGTAGTGTTGACGAACAGGGAAGGTAGATCGTCGGCGTTGCTGGTTAAAGCCATATATTCTTTCATGCGTGATTACCGTTAGTAGGTGAAAGACCTACCACTCAATCGTCGCCAAACAATAGGGTGGTAGCTGTACGCAGGTTGGCGAACCGGACAACGGTAAAACCGGCAGACCCGAAGGTCTCCCACGCACAGCCACCATGAAAAGCGCAGCAAAGTGCAGTCAGAAACTGCTCCGAAAATCTCGGAAATTCCTGAATCGTTGTCATCGAGTCGCCAAACCCGATACGCCATTTGGACGCGCTCGGACTATAGGCCTCGTGACAAAGGCACAGCAATGCGCAAGTGTACGGACAATTCCCTGTGTCGTGTAGGACGTTGCCTTTTCGAAGATTGGCCACTTTCGTGCCACCAGTGAATCGGTGATCGACACCTGCTAGGCAGACGTTGACTGGCTTGTTCAGAATGAAGAATCAGCGTTCTACACAAATTTCACGGAAAAAAACCGGTCACTAAGGACCGGTTTTTTGTCTTGGCTGTCCGTCAGGCAGGACCAACGCTTGTACCGATGAAAGGCTCCAGATCGCGAGACACGGTCTCCGCGTTGATCTGATCATACTGCGCGTGAGTGCCGAGGAAACCTTTATGAGCGCAAGAAAAACACTTACAAAGCATCGACTTTACGCGAAATCGTTAATTTCCCCACTCGGCCAATTCAGTCAAACACCCGCCCCAAAAAACCAGACATCAAGTCCGGTTTGGGCGCGGTTTGCAATTACTGGAAATGATGAAATTTCATGAGTTCCTTCCAGATGTAACCGTAGCTGTAGCGTAGCCATGCCACTTTGAACAGGTCGAAGCGACGACGAAACCAACTGTGTTCTCGCGCTTTGAGTTCTTTGGCTATTTCATCGAGTAACCATTCATCCTTAAAACCAGTCCACACAGGAGGGACGGGCGTTTCAAGGTTGCTGAAGCACACAGGTGCGACCTCTGAGTACAAGATTTCTTCAACAACCTTTGGGTCATAGCCTCGAATTCGCTCCGTGATAGAAGCGTAGTCAACAGTGCTGTCTACAAAGGCCTCTGCCAGCGCGATCTGGATGCTCGCTCGTTCCGCAGGAGTCAGAATATGTCCCAATGGGCCAGCTCCTCTAGCTCTGCGTCGAATGTATCAGCTGCGACCCCGCCGGCAATGCCGCCGACAACGCTACCGATGAGAACGACGGCGATGGCGCAGGCCGGAGCTCCAGGACCACAAAGAGCGGATATGCCCAAGCCCGCCAAAAATCCACCTGCCGCACCACCACCCAGGATGGTGGCTTGACGCGCCGTTTCCTTGGCCTTGTCGTCAGCGTTCAGGATTTGGTAAGTGGCCAGCACCGCTGTCATGATGATGCCAACCTTGCCCATGACAGACATGATTTTAGTGCCAGAAGTGAACTTGGCATTGGCACTGCCGGACCGCTCCAGAGCTTTGTACAGGACTTCTTTCTGTTGAGCTTTAGAAAGTTGTTCGTAGTTCTTGTTGAACTGAGTTTGAGATTTTTCGTTCAGGATGTCGCTGTGTGTTCGGCCGGCCTTCTTCTTTTTTTGCACGATGGCCAGGCCCTGTGCAGAGGTCAGCTTGCGGTGTTCGAACATGATTTTGTTGCGCATCTCGTTGCTGAACTTTGTCGCGTCCTCAACGCTGATGTTGCCGGCTCTCACCTCGGCAAAAATCTGCTGTGACATTCGTCGAATATTGCCCTCGTAACTTGCGCGGACGCGTTCGTCCTTGATGGCATCGATGGAAAATCGACTGGCCGCCCCCTCCATGCCAGCAACCGCCATCTCAAGGGGAGACCGCTCGAGGGTATGTTCACTTTTTACAACATAACTTCCGGTTACCAGGTTCGGTTCCGTCACGAGAATATCCTTATCCCAAAATGTCGTTCAGCAGTCCGTCGATACCTGCGGTTGTGCAGGTGTTCTCGTGTTGAGCAAATGCCAAGGTATGGCATGCCTTTCCGGTGGGGTTGGAAAACTTGACCGAATTGTTTGCGTCAAAGACGCCGGGCATGGAGGACCCATCGTCAAAGTGAGCCGTGCAAGCAAATCCTTCGTAGCTTTCTTCTGCGGGAATCTTGAATCCGATCCAGTTCCCGTGAATGACCATGGGCGTAGGCGCAATAAAGGGGGCAGCGGTATGGGTGCTTCCGATGATGACCGTACCCGAACCGCCGATCACGACATCGCCATGGGTGCCAATAGATCCGACCAGTGCGGCATTTTTGCCGTTGATAAACACTGTGCCGGACACTTCCGAGGCTAGCGCACTACCACAGGTGCACGTGTCACCTTTGCGAGCGGCTGCAAGTCCGTCGAAGAACACATCAGGAGAACCGGAGGCGATAGCTTTGGGGCCGTGCCCAGGGATGGGGCAGCTGGTTGGGTCGGTGATACGTGCAGCTGGCTTTGCCATGCTTGACTCCCTGTCAACGAATTTAACGGGGACGACTGTATCAGACTTGCTTTGAGAAATGGCTCGCGAAGATGTCAGCAAGATCATCCCTGGGTATGCGACGGGAGATGAGGAGCAGAGTTAAACGACTAAGCTTGATCAGCTGCAGGTGATGGCTTGCAAATAGTGATGTGATGCCGGCAGATAGCACGCCGGTGAGGGTGGAATAGATTCAGGGGGGCTGGGCGCAGGTGTCTGTTTAAGTTCGTTAGGTGTCTGAGAAAACCAGAAACAGACACCTTAACAGACACCAAATTGAAGCGGAGTAGGCTGGAGGCCTTGAAAATAGTGGAGCGGGTGAAGGGAATCGAACCCTCGTTATCAGCTTGGGAAGCTGGAGTAATGCCATTATACGACACCCGCTCAGAGCGGCTGACTTTGTACCAGATGTGCGCGTGGAAATGAAGTTTTTCTTTGCGCTGGACTGCTTTAGCGCAGAGGCAACACGGCACACACCACAAAACGGTCTATCGCGGGCAAGCCTCGCGCCTACAGGAATGCGTTCAACGACTGTAGGGCGATGCTTGCTCGCGAGGACGCTGTTTCAGATTGCCAGTGCATGGTGATCCTGGACGTAGTGGTAACGCGTTCGGCTGGCGTGTGGTTCAGGTTTCAGGAATCCCAGCAGTGCATTGCGGCTGTCTCGGCAGGCGGCTTTGTGTTCCATGTCGAGAAAGTGGCCGGTGGCTTCCAGGGTCGTGAAGGTGGCGTGTTGCACATGGTTGGCGAACAAGCGCGCGCCATCGGCGGCGGTGTATTCGTCCCATTCGCCGTTCATGAACAGCACCGGTACGTTGATTTTCTCCGCAGCCTTCAGGAAGCACTGGCGATCACTGTGCAGCAGGTCGCTGATGTGGAAGTGCATCTGCCCGTATTCGTGATCGGCCAGGCTGCTGACGTGCCGGTAGTTGAAGCGCTTGAACAGAGTCGGCAAGTGTTTACCGATGGTGCTGTTCACCAGGTTACCGACCCGGTCGCCGTCGCGGCTGCCGAGGTAGTCGACGCCGCGCTCGAGGTAGTCGAGCATGTGCGCGTTGATCTCCGGGGAGAACGAGCTGATCACGGCTTTTTCGATCCGGCGTGGCTGGTGGGCAAGGGCGACCAGGGTCGCGGCGCCGCCCCAGGAAAACGACAGCACGTGTTCGGCGCCGAAATGGTCGATCAGTTCCAGAAGGATCTGCCCTTCGACTTCCTTGGTCAGCAATTTCTCATGCAGGTTGTGGACCTTGGACTTGCCCGCGTAGGGCTGGTCGTAGCAGACCACGTTGAACTGCGGATGAAGGTTTTTCACGGTTTGTGCAAACGACGCAGTCGTGGCCATCGAGCCGTTGACCAAGATAATGGTCTTCTCTGCGGCGTCTGCGCGATAGAACTCCGTGTAAACCCGATACTGACCCTGTATATCCAGCACAGCGATTTCTGGCCTCATGTCATAAGACTCCTGGCAAGCGGGTATGCGCGCAAATGAGATTGCACGAGCTTTGTGACAGGTAGGCATACGCCTGGAATTTGGAGGCCCATGTCGATCCGTACAGCAGGTCGACGGGTATTATTATTGGCGGGCAGTCTGCCGGTCTGAGGCGGAACCTGAGGGTTCTCTAACCGACAAAAAGTTTCTTAGAAGTATGTTGTGACTCATCAGTCACATTTCGGCTGACGACCTGATTCAAGCAGGGGTGACGTCTTCGCGCAAGTGTCATTGGTAAATTGTTCGACAACTTCTGCTGAGCGGTCGCCTGCTTAGATCAATTGAATCTCTTCGGTGCGCAATGCGCGGTACTCGCCCGGTTTTAGCGCGTTATCGAGCGCCAGCGGGCCCATGCGCTCGCGGTGCAGGCGCAGGACCTTGTTGTCGAAATGACCGAACATGCGCTTCACCTGGTGGTACCGGCCTTCGACAATGCTCAGCCGCGCCGATTTCGGCCCCAGCAGTTCCAGCCCGGCAGGCTGGGTGGTGAGGTCTTCGAAGGCGAAGTACAGCCCTTCGGTGAACTTCAACGCATATTCCGGGCCGATGCCCTGCTCGGTCTCGACGTAGTAGACCTTGGGCAGTTTGGTCTGCGGTTGGGTCAGGCGTCGCGACCAGCTGCCGTCATTGGTGATCAGCATCAGACCGGTGGTGTTGAAGTCGAGGCGGCCGGCGATGTGCAACTCGTCCTTGTCCGGTTCGTGGATCAGGTCCAGGACCGTCGCGTGCTCGGGGTCGCGGGTGGCGCTGACGCAGCCGGGTGGCTTGTGCAGCATGAAGTAGCGCGCAGGTTTGCCGGCTTGCAGGACCTCGTCATCGACTTCGACGCGGCTGAACTCGAGCACCTCGGCATGTGGGTCGCTGACGATACTGCCGTCGATCCGCACGCGCTTTTCCACCAGCAACAGACGCACCTGCTTACGGTTGAAGCGCGGCAGGTTACTGAGGAAACGGTCAACGCGCATGGCAAGGGTTCGGTGGGAAAAGGGCGCGTATCTTACGTGATCGGCCGGGCGCTTGCTTACAGCTGCGCCTCGACCTGCGCGCAGCGTGGGCACAGGCAGGATTTATCGCGCAGTTCCGGCGGCAGCGCTTCGAGCACGGCCGGGTCGATGCTGACGCCATAGCACCAACAGGCGCGATCAGCGGTTTTCGGATCGGCCAGGGTGCAGTCGTTGGACGCACCGCAGGCCGGGCAGAAGTCAGGCTTGTTCATGGATTATTCATAGCTGGAGTGAGACTTTTCCACGCAGGTGCGATTACGGCCGGATTGCTTGGCCCGGTACATCGCATGATCGGCGCGAGAGAGCAGGGTGTGCAAGGTGTCATCCGGCTGCAAGGTGGTCAAGCCGATACTGACGGTCAGCTGCAAGGCCCGATCGTTGTAGGCATAACGCTGTGTTTCCACATGCTGGCGAATTTTCTCGGCGACTTTCAGACCGGTCTCACCGTCGGTGTCCTTGAGCAAGACGATGAATTCTTCACCGCCCCAGCGGCAGACGATGTCTGCGTGCCGCAGGCAACTCTGCAGATCCCGGGCGAAGCCGATCAGCACCTGATCGCCGGCCAGATGGCCGTAGGTGTCGTTTAATGCCTTGAAGTGGTCCAGGTCCAGCAGCAATGCGGTCAGCGGTTTCGGCTCGCGCTGGGCTTCGTGCATGGCTTGCGCGGCCAGCAGGTCGAAGCCGCGACGGTTCGGTAATTCGGTCAGGCTGTCGAGCGTCGCCTGGGCCTGGATCTTGTCCTGATAACGCTTGATCACCCGGTTCAGCAGGGCTAGCACAATCAGCGTGACGAGCAGGCAAATCAGCAGGTTGAGGTACAGCGACTGACGGATTTCACTGAGGGCACCGTCTTCGCGCTTGTCGACAAACAGATACCAGTTCAGCTCCGGAATGAACCGCACGTTGAGGAAATGTCCCTGGCCCTGCACGGAATATTCGTAGCTGCCGCTGTGGGGTTTGGGCAGTTGGCTGACCAGGGTTTTCATGCTGTCGAGCTCAGCGAGACTCTGCCCGATTTTTGCGCCTTGCGGGCCGCCCTCGGCACCGGTGAGCACCAGGCGCCCGAAGTTGTCGACGAAATACACGCTGCGCTGATAGCGCTGCTGATACTTGTCGATCAGCTTGATCACTGCATCGACGGTCAGGCCGACACCCGCCGCGCCGATGAAACGGTCGTCGTAGTCGTAGACCTTGTAGTTGATGAAGAAGGTCAGGTTGTCCTTGTTGGCCATGTCCGGGTCGACATTGATTTCGTAAGGCTCGGCCATGTCGCGTACACGGAAATACCAGGTGTCCCGGGGCTCGCTGGCCTTGATCTGTTTGAGCACGCCTTTGGCGTGGTAGTAGGTCAGGGTGCTGTTGGAGACGAAAAACGCGGTGTAGGCGCCGTAATGGGTCATGACCTCGTTGAGGTAGCGGGTCATTTTTTCCGGCTCGTGCTCGCCGTTGACCACCCAGTCGCGCATGAAGGTGTCGCGGGACATCATCGAGGAAATCAGGATGGGCCTGACCAGGTCTTTCTGGATTTCCGAGTAGACCGTGTCCGATGTCAGTGGCAGTTCGGTGTTGACGATGTTGTCGCGAATCGACGCTCGCGAGGCGTAGTAACTGAGGAAGGACGTGGCGAGGAAGCCTGCGCCCAGCAGCGCAATCAGTGTGAGGACCAACGAACGTTGCGAATACAGCGGCGAGCGAAGCGGCATGACGATTCCGTTGGCAGAGACCCGATGGCAGGCATTCTAATGGCACTGCCGGGAAATAACTGCTCTATGTGCGCAGAACACGGTCCTTGTGGGAGTGAGCCTGCTCGCGATGGCGGTGTGTCAGTCGACATCTATGTCGGATGTTATGACGCTATCGCGAGCAGGCTCACTCCCACAAGGGGACGGTGTTTAGGTCAGGGATTGCAGGTAAGCGCGCCATCCACCGAGGTGGCTGATATCCACTGCGCCTTCCAATCCATACGCCTCGCAGATAAACCCGCTCTCCCAACGCCCATCCGCCAGTTGCACTTTGCCCAGCCCCAGCGGCGCCGGAATCCCGGTCAGGAACGAGCCCAACTCGCTGCTCGGCAATTCCCAAACCTCCACCGCAATCGCCACACCGCCATCCTTCACCCGCACCATCCCCGGACGAAACGGTGGGCCGCCGGCCAAGGCATACAGTTGATAGTCCGGCGAACTGAACGTCGTCTCAACCAACCGCGCCCCACGGCGCTTCAATTGCCAATTCAGCGCCAAGCCGTCCAGGTGCGCGCCACACACCACCAGCCGCGCCCGATCGTTACGCGCCGCCGTCGTTGGCGCCGCCGTGGTCAGACCTTGCTGGCGCTGGAAAGCATCCGCCACGCTCAGCAAATACTGATCGGTAAACGCCCGGCCAAACAGTGTCACGCCCCACGGCAGGCCATTGCCCATAAAGCTGCTAGGCACCGCGACGGCGGCGTAGTCGAGCAGGTTCATGAAGTTGGTGTAGTAACCCAGTTCCGAATTGCGCAGCACCGGTTCGGCGTCCAGCTGCGCCCGTGTCACCGGGCGGCCGATGGTCGGCGTGAGCACGCAGTCGAGTTCTTCCAGCGCCTTGTCGCACAACGCTTTCAACGCTTGCAGCCGATACTGCGCGCGGAAAGTTTGTACGCCGGTCACCGCTGGCGCCTTGGCCAGCACCGCACGAATCACTGGCAGCACCGCTTGCGGATTGTGCTCCATCAACTCCCCGGCGATGCTGTAGCGTTCAGCCACCCACGGCCCTTCGTAGAGCAAACGGGCCGCTTCGAGAAACGGCGACATATCCAGTTCGACGGCTTCACCGCCCAACGCCTCGAGCCGGTCGATGGCATCCCCAAACAACAGCGGGCCTTCGGGGCAACCGAAAAATTCCAGGTCCTGCGCGCGCGGTACGCCGAAGCGGAACGGGCGCGGCGTACCGAATGCTGCGCCGTCATTCCACTGCGGATTGCGGCGGCTGTATTCATCACGCGGGTCGAGGTGGGCGGTGAGCGCGAGTAACTGGCTGGCCTCGCGAGCGGTCGCGGTGAAGGTCGTCACGCAATCGAGCGTGCGACAGGCCGGCACCACACCCGCCGTGGAGATCAAGCCTTTGGTGGCTTTCAATCCCACCAGATTGTTCAACCCCGCCGGCACACGCCCCGATCCCGCCGTGTCGGTGCCCAACGAAAAGCTCGCCACGCCGAGCGCTACCGCCAACGAAGACCCGGCGCTGGAGCCGCCCGACGGATACTCCGGCAACACGCTGTTCGGGCATGCCCCATACGGTGAGCGGCTGCCGTTGAGGCCGGTGGCGAATTGATCAAGGTTGGTCTTGCCCAACGGGATCGCCCCCAGCGCCAGCAACTGCTCGACGATGGTCGCCGATTGCTCTGGCACGTAGGCAAAGTCAGGACACGCGGCGGTGGTCGGAATACCGGCCAGGTCGATGTTGTCCTTGATCGCGAACGGCACGCCGTACAACGGCAGGCTGTCGATGTCGCGGCCGTCGAGGGCGGCGAGGTACGGTTCCAGTTCTTCGACACTGAGCAAGTGGATGAACAGGTGATAGTCCGGGTTCAGCGCGGCGGCTTTGTCGCGCAGACCCGACAGCAATTGACGGGGCGTGATGTTGCCGAGGCGATAAGTGCTGCGCAGGGCGTCGAGTTGCAGATTGATGTTCATGGCGTTAATCCTTTTAGAAATGGGTTCAGTCGAGTTCCAGCACCACGACGCGCTGTCCGGCGCGCACGGCGGAACCGGGCTGCACACGAATCTCACGCACCACACCAGCCGTCGGCGCGAGCAGCGGAATTTCCATCTTCATCGACTCCAGAATCACCAGCACATCGCCGGCTTCCACGCGGCTGCCGGTCTCCACCTGAACCTGCCAGAGGTTGCCGGCGATGTGGCTGTCGACGCTCATTTCACCGTTGGCGAGCGCGGCCTCTTCGGTCGCCTCCGGGACCAGTTCTTCGCTGTCGAAATGCGCTTGGCCGCTGGCGATCCAGCGTTCGCGTTCAGCGTTAAAAGCGCCTTGTTGCTGATCGCGAAACGCAGCGATGGTCTCGGCTTCTTTCGCCAGGAATGCCTGATAGTCCGCCAGGTTCAACTGGCTGTGCTCAATGTTCAGCTCGAAACGCCCGAGCGGGAAGTCCTTGCGGATGCGCAGCAGTTCATCGGCGCTCACCGGGTAGAAACGGATCTGGTCGAAGAAGCGCAGCAGCCACGGTTTGCCATCGAACGCGGCGACTTCGCGATAGCGGTTCCACATCTGCAAGGTGCGCCCGACAAACTGATAACCGCCGGGACCTTCCATGCCGTAGACGCACATGTAGGCGCCACCGATGCCCACCGAGTTTTCCGCGGTCCAGGTGCGGGCCGGGTTGTATTTGGTGGTCACCAGACGATGACGCGGGTCCAGTGGTGTGGCGACGGGTGCGCCGAGGTAGACGTCGCCCAGGCCCATCACCAGGTAGCTGGCGTCGAACACCGTGCGCTGCACTTCGTCGAGGTTGGGCAGGTCGTTGATGCGACGGATGAACTCCAGATTGCTCGGGCACCACGGCGCGTCCTTGCGCACGGTGGTCATGTATTTCTCGATGGCCAACTGGCAGGCCGGGTCGTCCCAGGACAGCGGTAAATGCACGATGCGCGAGGGCACTTGCAGGTCTTTGGCGGCGCACACGGCGTCCCATTCACCGGCGACGATGCCGAGCAGGTCGGCCAGCGGCAGTTGCTCGGGTTGGTAGTGCACTTGCAGCGAACGGATGCCTGGGGTGAGGTCGATCACGCCATGCAGGTGTTTGCTTTCCAGGGCTTGCATGAGGGCGTGGGCGCGGAAGCGCAAAACAAGATCAAGCTCCGGCGCGCCGATTTCGAGCAGCAGGTGAGTATCCCCGGAAAGGCGTGCAACCAGCCGCGTATCCCCCTGACCGATATCCAATACAACAGGCGACATAATTCCCTGTGGGAGCTGGCTTGCCTGCGATGAAGTCGATGCGGTGTCTGGCCTGGCCCCATCGCAGGCAAGCCAGCTCCCACAGGGGGAGTTCCATTTCAATGCGAGAGTGCGGGCGGTCTGGATATCGACCGGGATGAATTGCACTTTGTCCCCGGCCTTCAATTGACCCAGCTGCCAAAGGTCCGCCTCGATCACCGTCACCGGGCACACAAACCCACCCAGACTCGGGCCGTCCGGCCCCAGAATGACCGGCATATCCCCGGTAAAATCCACCGCCCCGATGGCATACGGATTGTCATGAATGTTCGACGGATGCAGCCCCGCTTCACCGCCGTCGGCCCGCACCCATTCCGGCTTCGGCCCGATCAGGCGCACGCCGGTCCGGCTGGAGTTGAAATGCACTTCCCACTGGGTCGAGAAGAATGTGCCGATATAGTTTTCAGTGAAGTATTCCGGCGCGCCATGCGGGCCGTAGATCACGCGAATTTGTCGTACGGCAGACATCTCAGCGACTTCAGCCAGTTCGGCACCCGCGCTGCGGTCGAGCAAAGCAGGCACATGCAACACATCCCCCGCCCGCAACGCACGACCGCCATGCCCGCCAAACTGACCGAGGGTGAAGGTGCTTTTGCTCCCCAGATAATCCGGCACCTGCAAGCCACCGCGTACGCACAGATAGCTGCGCGCGCCCGCACCGGCCATCGTGCCGAGGCCCAACGTGGCGCCGGCCGGAATCAACAGCGTCGTATTCATCGCGACGGATTCACCGTTCAGCGTCAGTGGAATCACCGCGCCAGTCACCGCCACCACCGCATCACAATTGAAGCGCAGCAACGGTCCGCTCATGGTGATTTCCAGCGCGGCGGCACCTACTTCGTTGCCCAGCAAAAGATTGCCCAGACGCAACGCGCGACTGTCCATCGGACCCGACGGTGGTACACCCACCGCCCAATAACCGAGGCGCCCCGGATAGTCCTGAACGCTGGTTTGCGTGCCGGCGCTGAGCACTTCAAAGGTGTTGGCCTGATACACCAGGCCTTCCAGGCAACGCGTCCACGGCTGGCCGCTGGCGAAAGGCACATCCAGCAAAATCTGCCGCAGATAATCGCGGTTGGTTTCCACGCCATAGAGCAGGCTGTCGCCCAACGCCTGATGCAGATCGGCGCGTGCTTCTTCGCGGGTCGGCGCCCAACTGATGACCTTGGCGATCATCGGGTCGAAGTATGGCGGAATCTCGCAACCGGCCTCGACCCAGGTGTCGATGCGCAGTTGGATGCCGTTGGCGGCCGGGAAATTCACGGCGGTGAGCAAGCCCGGGCTTGGCTGGAAATCACGCCCCGGATCTTCGGCATACAGTCGTGCCTGAATCGCATGCCCTTCGGCTTTCAACCCTCGGCTCAACTCACGCAGCGGCGGCAAATCACCCGCCGCGAGTTCGACCATCCAGCGCACCAGATCGACGCCCCAGACTTGTTCGGTAACGCCGTGTTCCACCTGCAAACGGGTGTTCACTTCAAGGAAGTAGAAGCGCTGGTCTTCGCTGTCGAAGACAAATTCCACGGTGCCGGCGCTGCGGTAGTTCACCGCTTTCGCCAGTTTGATGGCCGCTGCGCACAGGTCGTCGGCCATGCCTTCCGGAAGGTTAGGCGCCGGGGTTTCTTCGAGGACTTTCTGGTTGCGCCGTTGTACCGAGCAGTCGCGCACGCCGAGGGCAATCACCTCGCCGCGACCATCGCCGAACACCTGGACTTCCAGATGCCGCGCGCGCTGGATGTACTTCTCGATGAACACGCCGGCATCGCTGAAGTTGTTCTGGCCGAGGCGTTTCACCGCCTCGAAGGATTCGCTCAGTTCAGCCGCGCTGCGGCACACACGCATGCCGATACCGCCACCGCCGGCAGTGCTCTTGAGCATCACCGGGTAGCCGACCTGTTCGCCGGCGATCAGGGCGGCGTCGAGGCTGTCGAGCAGTTCGGTGCCTTCGAGCATTGGCACGCCGTGTTGCTTGGCCAAGGCGCGGGCGGTGTGCTTGAGGCCGAACACGCGCAGCTGTTCAGGCGTCGGGCCGATGAAGGCGATGTTGGCAGCTTCGCAGGCTTCGGCGAACGCGGCGTTTTCCGAAAGGAAACCGTAGCCGGGATGAATCGCCGTGGCGCCGGTGGCTTTGGCGATGGCGAGGATTTTGTCGACCGCCAGATAGGTGCCGGCCGCCGCGCCTTCACCGAGGCTGTGGGCTTCATTGGCTTGCAGGATGTGCAGGCTGGCGGCATCGGCTTCGGAGTACACGGCGACGCCTTTGACCTGCAAATCACGCAGGGTGCGCAGGATGCGGCAGGCAATGGCGCCACGGTTGGCAATCAGGACTTTTTCGAACATGGCATAACCCCCGGAGGCGATTGCGCATCAGCCTCGACCTGGGATGCGGGCCGTCCCGCAGTTTTTCGATAGGCGCCAGGGTCGTCCCCGACGGCAGAATCACTTCTCTTGCGAACAACGCCGAACCTGTGGGAGCGGGCTTGCCCGCGATTGGGCCGGCACATTCAACATTGATGTGGCAGACGTACCGTCATCGCGGGCAAGCCCGCTCCCACAGGGTTTAGTGGTGGTTTTACTTTTTGAGGCACTGGCCGGAGCGGGCCTGGCACAGGGTGAACAACCATTTACGCAACCGCGCGATTTTCAGTTCCATACCAGTAACTCCGCAGGTGTCGGGTTGTAGGCGTTGCACGGGTTATTCAATTGCGGGCAGTTGGAGATCAGTACGATCACGTCCATCTCGGCCCGCAGATCGACGTATTTGCCCGGCGCCGAAATGCCGTCTGCAAAGGTCAAGCCGCCGTCCGCCGTGACTGGCACGTTCATGAAGAAGTTGATGTTCGCCCCGATGTCGCCCTTGCCCAGTCGCCCGTCGTGGACGCAGGCGCGCAGGTAATTGTCGCGGCAGCTGTGCATGTAGCGTTTTTCCAGGGCGTAGCGCACGGTGTTGCTCTCTTGTGCGCAGGCGCCGCCGAGGGTGTCGTGACGGCCGCAGGTGTCGGCGACGATGGTCAGCATCGGTTTGCCGAGGTTGGAATACAGGACGCTGCCGGTGCTCAGGTAGACGCTGTTTTGCCGACGCAGCGTGCGTTGCACGTCGTAGCGTTCTTTCGGATTGGCCACGCTGTAGAACAGCGTATCGACGGCTTGATTGCCTTCCAGGTCGAGGATGCGCAAGGTCTGGCCGGCCTTGACTTCCATCAGCCACGGTTCGCCGGCCGGGATGGTTGCGCGGTAGATCGCAGTGTCAGGTTGTTTGTGAGCGGTAGCGATAGCAAGTGACATGGCAGCGATCCTCAAGCGAACAAACGGTCGGTGTTGATGAAGCCGCGCTCGTTTTCCGGGCGCGAAGTGCGGCAGTGTTCGGCGACGCTGGCGTCGGCGTTCATCCAGCTGAGCTTCAGCGGTTTTGGCGCGTAGTCGGGCGAGGGGTCCATCGGGTGTTGCAGTGCGGTGAGCACCACCAGTGTGTCCATCGGCGCGTACAACTCGATGTAATCGCCCGCCCGGGAATTGCCTTCGACGAAGTGGAAGCGCCCGGCTTCGTCGACGTCGACGCGGCTGAACAGGTTGAGGGTCATCAGCAGATCGGACAGGCCCAACCCCCACTTGCCGAGCTCGACCAGCAGGTTGTCGGTGCCGTTGCGGAAGAAGCCGTTGCGCAGTTCCTGATAGCGGCCGGCGCCGTATTTTTCCGCGACTTCTTCAGCGCAGAGCACACCGCCGAGGCTGTCGCTCCAGCCGCAGGTGTCGGCGGTGATCGCGGCCAGTACGCGGCCCATGTCCGAGTACAGGCAATGGCCACGGGTAAGCTTGGCGGTGTGTTGGCATTTGAGGCTGTCGGGCAGGTTCAGGCGTTCGGTTTTTTCGTTGGCATTGAGCAGCGTCAGGCTGACGTTGGCACCGCCGCGCAGGTCGGTCAGGCGCAGCAGTTGGCCGCGCTTCAACACGAACGAACGATGGCCGCCACCGGGCAGTAATTCTTCGGCGAAGGGGGTGAACAGTTGGGTCGAATCAGTCATGTGCAGAATCCTCTAAGCGATACGAAGCGTGCCTGCCATGGGCATCGGCAGGGCGTCGACGGCGGCACGGGTGGTGCGGCGGTCGCTGTTCAAAGGGATGTCGTAGGTGATGCGCGCGCCATAGGCACCGGGGGCGTGCGGGTCGATGCGAACCTTGTCGAACACCAGCAGACGCGTGCCGAGGCTGAAACCTTCGGACAGGTCGTGAGTGACCATGAACACCGTCAGTTGGGTCTCGCGCCACAGCTCCAGCAGCAAGGCGTGCATGTCTTTGCGGATACCTGGATCGAGCGCGCCGAAGGGTTCGTCGAGCAGCAACACCCGAGGTTTCATGATCAGCGCTTGGGCGATGGCCAGCCGTTGCTGCATGCCGCCGGACAGCTGCGCCGGGTATTTGTCCAGCGAGTGGCCGAGGCCGACTTTGTGCAGCAACACCGAAGCCTGTTCGCGCGCATCACGCTTGGCGCTGCCGAACAGGCGTCCGATCAAGGGCGAGCGCGGCAATTCGAGACCGAGGGCGACGTTGTCCAGCACGGTCAAATGCGGGAACACCGAGTAGCGCTGGAACACCACGCCACGGCTCGAATCCGGTTCGCCTGCCAAGGTTTGGCCATCGAGCAGGATCTCGCCGCGACTGGCGCGTTCCTGGCCAAGCAGCAAGCGCAGGAAGGTCGATTTGCCGCAACCGGAAGCGCCGACCAGTGTGCAGAACTCACCCTCGTTGACGTTCAGGTTCAGGCCTTCGAGCACCACCTGATCGCCGTATTGCTGCCAGACGTTTTTTACCGTGATGAAGCTCATGCGCGTGCTCCTTCATACCAAGGGAAAGCACGTTGGGTCAGGCGCTTCAGGCCCCAGTCCATCAGCCAGGCGAGGAGGGTGATCCACACCACGTACGGCAGGATCACGTCCATCGCCAGGTAACGGCGCACCAGGAAGATCCGGTAGCCGAGGCCGTCGGTCGAGGCGATGGCTTCGGCGGCAATCAGGAACAACCATGCCGAGCCGAGCATCAGCCGCAACGAGATCAGCAGACGCGGCAACAGCTGCGGCAGCACCACGCGCAGCATCAGGGTCCAGGTCGAGGCGCCGAGGGTCTGGGCCTTGATCAGCAACTCGACCGGAATTTCCCGGGCGCGCTGTTCCAGATCACGGGCCAGGGCCGGGGTGATGCCGATCACGATCAGCATCACTTTTGACAATTCCCCAAGGCCGAACACGATGAACAGAATCGGCAGGATCGCCAGCGGCGGCACCATCGACAGCACTGTCAACAACGGTGACAGCGGCGCGCCGAACAGCGGCAACGTCCCGGCCGCCATGCCCAGGCACAACCCTGCCAATGCGCTGATACCGAGGCCGATGGCCAAGCGGCGCAGGCTTGAGGCGCTGTCCTGCCAGAGCAGGTATTCGCCGGTACGGGAGTCGGCGACGAAGGCCAGGCGCTTTACCGCGTCGGTCATCTGCACGGCGCTCGGCAGCAGCTTGTCGTTGGGGTTATCCATCAGCCGCTCGGCCGAGCCCATGAAGTAGGCGAACAGCACCAGGGCGAACGGCAGGATCACCAACAGCAGGCGACTCGGGCGATCCGGGTGGCGATTGATCAGGCGCATGGCCAGCTCCTCGTGATTACAGCTGGGCGTCAGCAGCCATCTGCACGTAAGTCGGGTCGAAGCGCAGCTTGAGGTTGGACTTGTCACCGCTGGTCACACCGTTGGCGAATGCCATGCCGACCGCGCTGGTGTCCTTGGCGCCTTCGCCGAGCAAGCCGTGCTGGAACGAGAACTCGGCGACTTTGCGCATGGTTTCCGGCAGTTGCTTGCTGGTGGAGAAGTCCAGCGCCTCTTTAGGCGTGGCGAACAATTTGGTGGTGTCCAGTTGCGCCTGGAAACCCGGCAGGTCGGTGCCGGAGGCCTTGGCCATGTGTTCAAGCGCGGCTTTGCTGGCAGCGTTTTTCGCGTTCATCAACTCGACCACTTCGAACCAGGCGCCGGTCAGCGCTTTGCCCAAGGCCGGGTTGTCTTTGAGGGTGGCGCTGTTGACCACCATCATGTCCATGATCTCGCCGGGGATCTGGCTGGAGTTGAACACTTCGGTGACGTCAGGCTTGGCCTTGATGTCCGAGAGCATCGGGTTCCAGGTGGTGACGGCGTTGACCTGCTCGGTGTTGAAGGCGGCCGAGATGTCGGCGTCGGAGGTGTTGACCACTTTCAGGTCTTTCTCGGTGAGGTCGACCGAATCCAGCGCGCGGGCCAGCAAGTAGTGGGAAACCGAGAGCTCCACGAGGTTGACGTCCATGCCCTTGAGGTCGGTGATTTTCTTGCCGTCACCCTTGAGCACAATACCGTCGTTGCCGTTGGAGAAGTCGCTGACGATCAGCGCGGTGCTGTCGACGCCGCCAGCGGCCGGAATGGTCAGCGCGTCCATGTTGGTCATGGTGCAACCGTCGAACTGGCCGGCGGTGTATTGATTGATCGATTCGACGTAGTCGTTGAGCTGCACCACGTCAATCTTGATGCCGTACTTCTTCGCCCATTTGTCGACGATGCCTTGGCTGCCGGCGTATTCCCATGGCATCCAGCCGGCATAAATCGTCCAGCAAACGCTGAAGTGGTCTTTCTGGGCGGCCTGGGACGAGAAACTCACGAAGACTGCGAACGCAGCGGCGAGCAGGGCGGGTAAACGAAGCTGGGACATGGTGGTTCTCCAGTTGATCAGGGGCGGGCAGGAGTCAACGCGGCACCGCGAACGGTGGCTTGTCTCCCGGGCTTTTGTCCCGCCGTGTAACCTCAACTGGAGGTCGCCAACTCTCGGACCAGCCACTCGCACAAGCGAGCCGGAACCCTAGTCAGCCATTGCAAATTGTGGTGCCGCGAACCTGTGATGAACTCCTGCACACAGTTGCTAAAGCGAGAGGCGTGCCAAGTCGACGCGAGCGCTCTAACGCGGGGGATGACGCGCGGATGGGCGCCGGAAGGGCAGGCGCGTTGCCTTTTGATGGTGCGCGGCTGCACCGCAATGGGACGGGTGGGCCGCTGATCTGAAGGTGTTCGTGGTGCAGCACTCGACGCTGGTTTTCCAGTCAAACGCTATGTCAGCCGACCGTTGCCGGCTGCTGTCCCGGGTCTTTTCGGAGGCCGTCATGCTGCGTCGAATGGTGTTCTGTGCGTTGCTGGGTGTGGGGTTGTCTGGCTGCTACTACTACGCAGGCTACGACGACGTGTACACCGCACCTTATTACTACCCCGGTTATTACTCGCCCTATTACTACGGTGGCTATTACAGCCCACGGTATTACGGGGGCTATCGCTACCGTTATTACGGTGGTCACGGGCCGCGTTATTACGGCGGTGGATATCACCGCTGGCACCATTAATCAGCGTGTGAATAGATGAAAAACCTTTCATCGGCCAGATGTTTCAATGTGTTTCAAGAACGCACCAGATTTCGAAATCGATGTCTGATCTTTCGACAGTCCCCGAATAATTGACTGTCGCTCGCCAGCGTCGCTGGTGTGGCTCACTCGCGGTCCAGGAGGCCGCCATGAACTGTCGAAAACAGCTCAGCCGAATTCTTCTGATTGCTCTGTCCGGATTGTCCCTGGGTGCTTGCGTGCCCTATTCCGATGGAGGAGACAGCTACTACGGTTCCGAGGTCTATACCTCGCCAGCGCCCACCTATTACGCCGGTGGCAGTTCCTACTATTCCGGTGGCGGGGGTTATTACTCACCACCGCCCCGGTACTACTCACCGCCCGCGCGGTATTACCAGCCAACGCCGCGCTATTACTATCAGCCAAGGGTGTATCAACCGGCCCCGCGTTATTACCAGTCCCGAGGCGATTACCGGGGCCATCAGAACCAAGGGTGGGACGGGCATAACCGAGGCGGCTGGAATAATGACTACCGGGGGGGTGGCGGACGCAACAACAACCACGGTGGACGCGGTGACCACAATGGTCATGGCGATCACGATGGCCGGGGTGGCCACCGGTAGGCATCACAAGACACTTTTTCGAGAAAGCGGCGCGTCAAGCGCCGTTTTTTTTTCCTCAGAAAAAGCTCGTAGGGAGAAAAAAATGAGGGCACTGCCTGATCAATTCGAAATTCACTCGCTTTGCTCCATCTCCTCGGACGTTCTCGGAACCCTCCTACATTTTTATTTCTGAACGTTTGTTAGCGTTTGTGCATTCGTATTGATGTTCGAAAAAATTCAATTAAATCGGGGTGCACATGAAAGAACCTGAATCATGAATTTACTGATTATTCATCAAAACTTTCCAGGTCAATTTCGACACGTTGCGTCGGCGGCGTTGAATCGAGCAGGCGTTAGGGTTACTGCCATTGGACGAACTACTTCTCCAGGCTTGCCAGGAATAAAATTATTCAGATATCGGCCGGTAAGAAAAGTATCAGGTTGTACGCACCCGTTTTTACATAAATATGAAGGCGCAATAGTTGATGGGCAACAAGTACGTCGAATATTACTTGGTCTTAAACAAGACGGTTATTGCCCTGGCGTGATACTTGCTCATCCGGGATGGGGTGAAACGCTGTTCATCAAGGATGTGTATCCCGACGTCCCTCTTATTCATTTGTGTGAGTATTATTATCATCCGAAAGGTACGGATGTCGATTTTGATCCGGAATTTCCGTCTACCCCAGATACTTCTTCAAGCCTTCGTCCGCTTAATTCGATGCATTTGTTGAATCTTGAGCAATGTGATATTGGAATTGCGCCAACCCACTGGCAACGGAGTCTGTTTCCTCGAGCGTACCATTCTAAAATTCACGTAATTCATGAGGGAGTACCTCTGCAAGTAACCGAGTATGTGCCGGTTTCCTCTGTGCAGTTAAATAGCGGGTATGTGCTGGAGACCGGGCAGCCAATCGTTACCTATGTCGCCAGAAATCTTGAGCCTTATCGTGGCTTTCATAGTTTTATGAGATCTATTCCTTATATTCAGGCCGAGTGCCCGGATGCCCAAATTGTAATCGTGGGAGGTGATGAAGTCAGCTATGGGCGTTTGCCGAAAGGGTTTGAGAGTTGGCGTAGTAAATTGGTCGCTGAGTTGGATCTGGATCTTTCCAGAATACATTTTACGGGACGGTTACCTTATAAAACTTATAGGGCCATTTTGGAGGTTTCAAAAGCACATGTTTATTTGACTTATCCCTTTGTTTTGTCTTGGTCATTGTTGGAGGCGATGGCGTCTGGGTGTGTTGTCATAGGTTCAAATACCGCTCCAGTTGAAGAGGTTGTCGTTGATGGCGTCAATGGGATGTTAGTCGATTTTTTTGACGCTGAGGCGATAGCTGGAGAAGTATGCAGGGTTTTGCAAAACGCTGATGATTTCAGTTTTATGAGAGAAAATGCGAAATCGACAGCGAGCAGATTTGATCTGAAATACGGAGTGCAAGGCTATTTCGATATTTTTGATCGGGTAATTCAATAGGCTGGTTTATCATTTTAAATGGAGTTTGAAATGTATAAGGTGATTCGCAAGGATGCATATTGGTGGTGTAAAACCATAATCAAGTACGGTTTGGTTGTGGTTCTTTGTTCTTGGTTGGTGAGTTGTTATGTTGAATCGGAGCGCATGGCGGAGGAGCAAGATCGTAGCCGAGAGATATCAAAGAAATGCAATCAAAAACTAGCGGGTATGGAGCATGTTCCAATATTGGGAGGAAGCCTTCTTGATATAGCTAAAATACCGGGGTTCCATTTTGGTTCTGCCACAAGGAATGGCCAGTGCATTGCAACGCTCCTGGAAGGAGACTTCTGGTGGACTGGCACTGAACTTCGCCCCACTTATCAGGACCTCGGGAACGAGCCGTTATCCCATTGG
This sequence comes from Pseudomonas sp. S2_B07, assembly GCF_054668435.1. NCBI lineage: Bacteria > Pseudomonadati > Pseudomonadota > Gammaproteobacteria > Pseudomonadales > Pseudomonadaceae > Pseudomonas > Pseudomonas sp. S2_B07. The sequence continues at coordinate 2,135,425 of NZ_CP162769.1, read as the reverse complement.
AGGTATTTTAGTTTGGCTGCCAGGTTGTACACAAGGACAGAGTCCACCGAGCCAATTAACATGGGACGTCAGACCAAGGAATGGCCAGAAGAGCTTATTGTGAAGCTCAAGAATTATCCCGGTCTGGAACTCTGGCTCAATGCTCCCCCTCCTAGTGTTGAAAATGAATTCGCGGTAAGCGGTTTTATAATGCGCGATTGGCGCCGAAGTGATGGAACTCCACGAGTGATTGCATGTGATGGTTTGGGTTCTCCATCTAGCGAAGTTTTGGAAAGTGGGTTCAGCAGAGAGGTTTTGTTAACGTTTAATAAATCACAACTGGAAAACCTGGATTTTGGTCAGTTAAATACCCGTTGCACAGTGGGGTTGCATAATTTCGATTTTGCAGGTGGAGACGCTCGTGTTCATCTAGGGACGCGGTCGCTGCGTGTTGCTCCTGCAGCGCTTAAATTTATTAGTGAATATCTTTCGAGTGCCATAATTACAGGGAAGTAATGATGAGTTATGTTTTTAATGCTGAAGAGAAAGAAAAAATTATTGATGCTGTCAGTGTATGCACCGGAATGAAGTTCGATCTGCATGATAAAGAGTATAAGGCAGTTGCGGTGGTGAGTACGAACTGTGAGCCCTTTTATCAAACATTGTCAGATATGATTGGTGAAAAGCTTTCTGGTTTTGTGGTTTTTGATGAGAGTGTCAAGAAGGTTTTCAAGAGTGCTAAGTTGTGGCTTGATGTGGCGATCGATGCGAACGGAGGGAACGGTGCTTATTCAGCGTTGATCCGTGCTTACACAGTGCGGCAAGGACAGTTGCGACTGAATAAAATGTTTAGTGAAGAATTGATGCAGGAGTCATCGAACCAAGTGGCCGTCAACTTCATGAATACTTTGCTGTACGGATCAATTGAATTCAACTTGGCACCGTGGACCGTGCCTGCAATTGACCAAATCGCTTCCATCGATGCAAGCGCCATCGGTAAAATACTGTTTCCTCAGGAAGGAGCGGAAAAAGACACCGCTGCAAGTCGCAACGCTGGATGGTCTGGCACAATTGGCTTTAGTCTGTTGGGCGGGGAATATCCCTATGAAACGTGGCGATTGATTTCGGCAGGTGATCCCGACTCGGAAATAAAAGGAAGACACGAACTGGCGAGAGTTAATAGGCTGGATGATTTTAAGAATATCTTGTTCGCCATCGATTCCTACAATGTAGCGCTTGAAGCAGTGGCCAAAAATTTTGGTTGGAATGCATTTGAGAGCCTGTTTTCAGTTGTGCCTGAGCAGATAAATATTGCGCGCAGCAGTCGAAGTTATAATCCGTTCATCCAGTCTATTATCAAAGGTACACCTATTTCATCCGCGGTGGATTTGATATTAAGGTATGGGGTGAATGCCTTCCTTGATATGTTCAAACTAACCTATGATGGTGTTTCTTCAGCGTCACTCACTACAGATGCAACATTTGCCGCAAACGCCCATGCGTTTTTCTCGTCTTTATCACCGAGCCAATCTCAAAATATTGTTGCCAGGGCAATTAGAGAATATGGCAGCGCTTCTGATTGGGGAACACTAGCGGCCCAGGAGTCGCCTGCCGGGATGGCGCTACGGAATTCCCTGAAATACTTGAGTGAAATAGTCATTGAAAGAATTGACGGTTTTTCAGGGAGGGGACTAGAACTCTACGACTCTAAAACCGGCGAAGGCTTTATCACCGAACGATGGCTGGTTGATCGCGCGGATATGTTAGGTCGCTTGATAGCCAGGACCAACGGATCATTCGGAGAAAACACGATTCAGGCCCATTCCTACTCGGATCTTCAATCAGGTAAACAAGTGTCTATGACTACCGGGGTTTCAAATCCTCTGGTGATGTTTGGTGATGATGGAAGTCGTTCGCTCAGCGGCGGCCCCAATAGCGACCATCTCTATGGTGGCTTGGGTAATGACACGATCATCGGCCTCGAAGGAAATGATTACATTGAAGGTGGTCAGGGGCGTGATTGGTTAAAAGGCGGAGATGGCAGAGACGTGCTACGCGGTATGTCTGGGGATGATGTATTAGTCGGCGGTCAAGGTAACGATATTCTGATTGGAGGCGTTGGCAGTGATCGATACGAGTTTTCGAGTGGTGATGGCGTCGATCAGATTTCCGACTTTGACGTTGATGGCCAGATACTTATAAATGGTTTACCTATTCCTGCCCTTAAGCGTAGTGGTCCTCTGAGCAATACTTGGGTTACGGAAGATGGGGCTATCGCTTTAACTGTCATCGAAGAGCTTTCTGAAAAAACGCTCCATATCAAATACGGCCGGAATGATCTGGTTTTTATTAAACACTTCACGCCTGGCATGTTGGGCATCCTTCTCCCGGATTACCAAAGCCAGGACTTTTCAGGGCCTGGTCTAACCGTCGTGGGCGACTGGAAAGCAAAAGACACCGACCCCACTGTTCCCGGTGATCAGCTCGCTCATGATGAATTGGGCAACGTTATCGTGCGTAAGGTGAAGCAGAGAAATAAGGCAGATGTGCTTCACGGATCGACGAACGACGACGTCCTAATCGGGCTTGGTGGCTCCGATCAGCTATTTGGTAAAGCCGGAAATGACCGGTTGTTTGCAGATCAGCCGTTAACAATCGAACAAGCGATGGCTGCTGGAGCTGGTCCCGGAAAGGCAAGTCGTGGCGATTGGCTTGATGGGGGGCAGGGTGAGGATCTACTCGTGGGCACTGAGTCCCGAGACGTGCTGCTCGGTGGCGACGGTCCAGATACGCTCATGGGAGGAGCTGGCGATGACAATTTATCCGGTGATGATGTGACCGGGATGCTGGAAAAAACCTGGAATTTCAAAAGGATTGATGTCCCCATTGGTGAAGGTGTCGTTAGCAAGCGTAACGTCTTTGCCCGTGCCTCTCTCAGCGCTCCTGCGGGAGGTGGCAATGACGTTCTTTTTGGTCAGGGAGGCAGTGACTTTATCAACGGCGGCTGGGGCGATGATTTACTCGATGGTGGAACTGAAAATGATGTTTTGAGTGGCGATGGGGGGAATGACACTCTTCATGGTGGCAACGATAACGACATTTTGTTGGGTGACAACCTGGATTGGGGAGGCGGTCTGCAAAGTCGGCACCACGGCAACGATTTGTTGGAGGGGGGCGATGGTAATGATTCCCTGGCCGGTAATGGTGGTAGCGATGTGTTGTACGGCGGTCTCGGTAACGATGAGCTGACCGGCGATGACTTTGTTTTGCAGGGTGTTGAGGGTAACGCAGCAAATTACTTCGGTAATGATTTTCTGGATGGTGGTGCAGGTGACGACACTCTACAAGGTGGCGGTGCTGATGATTCTCTTTATGGCGGCGCCGGCAACGATGTTTTATCCGGGGATTACTCCGATCACCCGGCTCGATACCAAGGTAATGATTTTCTAGATGGCGGTACTGGTGATGACACGCTTCGAGGCATGGGGGGCTCCGACACGCTGATAGGGGGCGAAGGGAATGACGCCTTGGATGGAGACGAGCACAGCCAGCCAGCCGGACTAACCAATAATGACTACATTCGAGGTGACGCTGGAAACGATACGCTCTGGGGAGGCTTAGGCGCCGACACGCTTCACGGTGGTGCCGATGATGGCTTCTTGCTGGGTGATTATGAGCAAACACCCGAAACAGAGCACGGAGCGGACTATCTTGATGGCGGTTCAGGAAATGACACCCTAATAGGCGGTGGCGGAAACGACACTTTGTATGGTGGTGCAGGTGCAGATTACCTTCGCGGTGGTTCCGGTAATAACGTATATAAAGGAGGCCGCGGCAACGACTATTTGGATGGGGAAGACGGCGATGATACCTATCATTTTGGCATTAGTGATGGGCTCGATGTTATTGCTGATGCAGGCGGAAACAACGTCATAAAGTTCGACCCTGGATTTACTGTGGGTAATTTAAAAGCTGACATCATTGTTGTAGATGTTGGTCCGGTATTACGAATTTTTAACGGGCTGGGTGATGCTGTTCTGATTCGTGGTTACGATAAATGGCAATATTCATCGTTCAGTTTTAGTGACGGTTCTGTTTTAAGTTTTCAGGACGTTATGAAAATAGTCCATGGCCCGACAGATGTTTCGTCCTTGGCGGAAACGTTTGTGGTGCAAGGTGTAGACGACAGCGTCATTGGGGCTCCAAATAATACTCATATTCAGTCGCAATTAGGAGATAAAGAAAAAACCAATGGGGCGGAGGATGCCAATAATGCTGTGGTTGATATTCCACGAGTTGAAGCTGAAGCTAGTAAATTGTGGAGCGAAGAGTTTCTGGTGAATATGAAAAAGCGCCGCTCGGCATTCATACTAGCATCGGGTTTTGTGCTGAATTCTCAGGGTGCCTGGAGCAAAAATCATATCGTTGATGACGACTACAGCTACCACGAAAAAACTAACATAATTGTTGAACGCTTCCAGGCAGGATCATTGTCAGAGACCCCGGAGCGAATGAGTCTGGTTTCTGGGAGGGCGGTAATTAGCGAAAGAACTTCAAGTGCAACGTCCCATGCTGAGTCCAGACTCCCTGTAGTAGGCGGTATGAAATACAAGCCAAAACAAGAGCCACAGTATTACCCCTCCGGCTCAAGCCATGGTGGTTTTTCTTTAAGTGCTGGGGAAGTTATTGTCGAGCATAAAAGCGCGACTGGTTTCATTCAAGGTTGGTATGTGTATCCACCTGGAAGCTTCGAAGGTAGTGAGTTGAGTTATAAGAAATTCATTTGGGATGTGACGACTGAATCTATCACTCACCAAATTGTTCAAGGCGATGATGAGGGTGGCAGGGTAAATCTCGAAGCCGGTAATATTTTTCATGGTGGAACAGGTGACGACTTGGTGGTTACTTATGAGGCTCCCAATATTTTTTATCGAGAGTATGAGGATAGGATGTCCGGTGCGTTTTTGTCAGGCGGGGCAGGAAACGATACGCTGCTCGGATCAGAGGGCCAAGATTATTTGATCAGTGGCTCAGGGCATGATTGGCTTTACGGAGGAAATGGTCCAGATACTTATATAATAGCCGCGCATAGTGGAGCGACTACTATTGTTGCGGATATTTTAAGCCCTGTTTTTCTTCGTCCAGAAGTGGGCGTTGCCGAGTGGAAAGCTGAGTTCGGATTAGACGATACGGACACCATTAGATTTCCTGAAGGGGTAACGCTTGAGCAGTTGCAGTTAAGCTGGGGTGCTGTGTTAGTTGAGGCGGTTAATATTGAGTTGGCGCCAAACCCCAAACCCGACACCTATCGCAATCCACCCCGTGGACAGATGCTGTATTCGACACTTGATATCTCTTGGAGTAAAGATCAACAAGTTCGCATTGTATTGCCGAATGCTAGTGATCTCGGCGGTTCTGGCATTGAAGTTGTGAAGTTCGCAGATGGGTCAGACATCAGTCTGGAACGCCTTATAAGTAATGGTGAATTGGGTCCCGCGCCTGATACTTATCGCCACGGTGTTTTTATCGATAATGCGCCGGAGTTTGTCTCCCTTAGGGATGATAAAAAACTCCCCCTTGTTGGCGGTCAAGGTAATGATACTTTGAGCGGTAATGGAGATATGCGGGGCATGCAGGGGGATGACGTGATCTCGGGTGGTGCAGAGGACGATATCCTGTGGGGAGGGCCTGGTAACGACACTTTAAACGGCGGCGCGGGTAATGATATTTACAAGTATGAGGGGCTTGGAAGAGATTTAATTGTTAATGCGTCTGGCGGTATGGATGGCATCGATTTTACAGACTTTGGTGCATCCATTCATCAGTTGAAATTTCATCGCGATAATAACGATCTCGTCGTAGTGGTGAATTATGGTGTGGCTCCGAAGATACGAGTGGCCAATCATTTTTTAGGCGGTGACTCCGCGATAAGTTTTGTAAGAACTCAAGGAATGGATAGAACCACTCAGGACTACACCGCTGATCAATTGGTTGGGCTTCTACATCCTCTACCCCCGCTAAGGGATATGGACGATATATTTCTACGTGGTGAGGAGGGGGTTTTGGAGGCGACCAAGGAAATAGCTGAATTTTATGGGCTTAAAATTTAGCTACAGCCCCGAAAAAAAACAGGCAGTGATTATTAGCTAGATCGTACCAAGCGACTTGATCTTGAATTAAAGCCGCCCGCGATAGCCTCCTTTAATATGGCTATCGCGGACAACGCCAGCATTTTAGTATTCGGATAAATCCGCCAGCGGATGCCGACCTTCCCAAGCCTTCTGAAAGTGCGCATCCACCACCGCACCCGGCACATTATTGATGTCTGGCCAATGCCAATGCGGTTTCTGGTCCTTATCAATCAACCGTGCCCGCACACCCTCGCTGAATTCCGGATGACGGCAGCAGTTGAGGCTCAGGGTGTATTCCATCTGGAAAACCTGAGCCAGAGACATATGCCGGGCCCGGATGATTTGCTCCCAGACCAAGTGCGCGGTCAGCGGCGAGCCTTCGCTCAGGGTTTTTGCGGCACGGCTGAGTAACGGATCGGCGCTGTCGCGTTGCAGGCTGATGGCTTTCCAGGCGCAACTCACATCACTGACATCCAGCAGTTCATCGATGTGCTGGCGCCGTGGCAACCACTGGGCTTCGGGCATTTGTGCAACCGCTTCCTGCTGCAAGGCCTTGAGCAAACTGTTGAGTTGCATCGGCGTTTGCTCCTGCCAGTTCAGCTGCAGCAACCCTTGGATCAATTCCTCTTGCTGTTCATCCAGCAGGAAGCGGTCGGCGAGGTCCAGGTCGATGGCATCGCGTCCGTTCATATGGGCGCCGGTCAGGCCCAGAAACAGGCCGAGTTTGCCGGGCAGTCGCGAGAGGAACCAACTGGCGCCAACGTCCGGGTACAGGCCAATGCTGATCTCGGGCATCGCCAGCCGACTGCTCGGCGTGACAATCCGGATGCTCGCGCCTTGCAACAACCCCATCCCGCCTCCGAGCACATAACCATGGCCCCAGCAGATCAACGGTTTCGGGTAGGTGTGCAGTTTGAAGTCCAGGCGATATTCCGCCGCAAAGAAGTGCGCGGCCAGGGGCGGCACCTCTCCGGGATGCGCACGACAGGCTTCCACCAGGCTGCGCACTTCACCGCCCGCACAGAAGGCCTTGGCGCCGTTGCCGCGCAGTAACACGCAGACGATTTGCGGGTCCTTGGCCCAGGTGTCCATTCGATCGCTCAGGGCGTTGATCATCGGCAAGGACAGGGCGTTGAGGGACTTTTCGGCATCGAGGCTGGCGATGCCGATGCGCGCGCCGTCGGTGCCGGTGAGTTCTTCGAAGTGCAGATTCATCGTGACCTCGATCGGGAATTTGAGCGTTCAGTATGATCGCTGTTGAGGAAAGTGCCGGATGTGCGTCAGATCAATTGACAAGCGTGATGGGCTTTCCTAGGGTTCGCCCCATTGTTTTTGCCGGATGTAACCATGACTGCTGACGACCGTATCAAACTCGAACCGAGCTGGAAGGAGGCACTGCGTGCCGAATTCGACCAGCCCTATATGGCGCAGTTGCGTGAATTCCTGCAACAGGAGCGTGCGGCAGGCAAGGAGATCTATCCTCCGGGCCCGATGATCTTCAACGCACTCAACTCCACGCCGCTGGACAAGGTCAAGGTCGTCATCCTCGGTCAGGATCCCTACCACGGCCCGGGCCAGGCCCATGGTCTTTGCTTCTCGGTGCAACCGGGTGTCCCGGCACCGCCGTCGTTGGTGAACATCTATAAAGAATTGAAGCGCGACCTGAACATCGATATTCCTAGCCATGGCTACTTGCAGAGCTGGGCCGACCAGGGCGTGCTGATGCTTAACACCACCATGACGGTCGAGCGCGCCAATGCCAATGCGCACAAGGATAAGGGCTGGCAGTTTTTCACCGACCGGATCATCGAGGTTGTCAGCGAGCAGCAGCCGCATCTGGTGTTCATGCTGTGGGGCGCGCATGCCCAGAGCAAGCAGAAGCTGATCGACGCGACCAAGCACCTGGTGCTGACGTCGGTGCATCCGTCGCCGTTGTCCGCGTATCGCGGATTCCTGGGCTGTGGGCACTTCAGCCGGACCAACAAGTTTCTTGAGCAGAATGGCGAGACGCCGATTGAGTGGCGGTTGCCGCCACTCTAAAAGCATCGCGAGCAAGCTCGCTCCCACAGGGTTTTTGTGAACGCTGAAGATCCAGTGTGGGAGCGAGCTTGCTCGCGATGGCGGCACCTCGGTCTCAAGAGGACTCAGGCATCCGGTTCCAATACTTGAACAACGGCTCCGCCAGAAACAGCACAAACAACAACCGCATCACCTGCATCGCCGTCACCAGCGGCACCGACAATTGCAGCGTCTCTGCCGTCAGGCTCATCTCCGCAATCCCGCCGGGCATCATGCCCAAAGTCAGCGAACGCAGATCCAGATGGGTCAACGCACTCAACCCCAGCGCCGCCGCCGTGGCGATCAACATGGTCAACACCGTGCCGATCAAGGTCCGTCCCATGAACGAAGGCGCCCGCCGGAAAAACTGTCGGTTGAAGTGACAGCCCAGGCCGCTGCCGATCAGCCATTGGCCAATCTGACTGCCGCCGTGGGGCAAACCGATGTGCAAATCCCAACCGATGCTCACCGCTGCACTCACCAGCAACGGCCCGAACAGCCACGGATTGGGTTGACGAAGACGCTCCCAGAGCCACGCCGCCAAGGCGCCTGCCGGGAACAAAAGGGCCAGCCACCACCCATTGACGGCTGTCGGATGAGCAACCGGCGCACCGTCCCCCAACAGATACTTGAACGCCGCCGGCACACACAGCACCACCACCAGCACGCGCAGACTTTGTCCGGCCGCGACACGGCTGAGTACTGCGCCATTGCGCGCGCCGAGGTTGACCATTTCCCCGGAACCGCCGGGCATGCTGGAAAAGAAGGCAGTGGCGCGATCCTCGCCGGTACGGCGCATCAACCAGACGCCGACCACGGCCGACAGGCTGGTGACCAGCGCACCGAAGAAGATCAAACCGAAATGACTCAGCACCTGCTCCATCACCACCGGGGTGAAGTGCAAACCGATGCCGATTCCTACAATCCACTGGCCGCACTTGCGGCCGCCAGGGATTTCCGCCAATTGCCACGGCGTCAGGCAGCGCACGAGGATGATCGCCAGCAACGAGCCGACCATCCACGGCAGCGGCCAGCCGACCTGACTGGCAAGGAAACCGCCCAGCGCGCCGACCAGCGGCGTACCCCACCAGGCGTTGAACGGTGTTCGATCAGACATCGGCGATCGTGCGTTGGGCAGCCGAACGTTTACGCCAGATACGCACGATCGGCATCAACAGCATGATCGCGGTCAGTACCCAGACACCGAACGTGATCGGGCTCGACCAGAGGATTTCCAGCGCACCGTTGGAGATCGACAGCGCCCGACGCAGGTTCTGCTCCATCAATCCGCCAAGGATGAAACCCAGCAGGACGGGCGACAACGGGAAGTCCAGCTTGCGCAGGAGGTAGCCGAAGATGCCGATGCCGATCATCAGGAACAGGTCGAACGTGGTGGCGTGTACCGCGTAGACGCCGATCCCGGTGATGATCGCGATCACCGGCACCAGTGCCCAGTTCGGCACGGCGAGGATGCGGGTGAAGATGCGGATCATCGGGATGTTGAGGATCACCAGCATGATGTTGGCGACGAACAACGAAGCGATCAGGCCCCAGACGATATCGGGTTGCTGTTGGAACAGCAGGGGCCCCGGTGTGATGTTGTACAGCGACAGGGCGCCGATCATCACCGCCGTGGTGCCCGAACCCGGAACACCGAGGGTCAGCATCGGCACCAGTGCGCCGCATGCTGCGCCACCGATGGCGGTTTCCGGTGCCGCCAGGCCACGCATGTCGCCCTGGCCAAAGGTGCCTTTGGCGCCGGCAATACGTTTTTCGGTCATGTAGGCCACGGCGCTGGCGAGGGTCGCACCGGCACCCGGCAACACGCCCATGATGAAGCCCAGCACACCGCAACGAATGTTCACCACGAACACCGCCGAGGCTTCCTTGAAGTTGAACATCATGCGGCCGGTGGCTTTCACCGCTTCCTGACCGTGGTGGGTTTTTTCCAGCAGCAGGAGAATTTCACTGATGGAGAACAGCCCCAGCACCAGCACGACAAATTGAATACCGTCGGTCAGGTGGATGTTGTCCCCGGTGAAACGGTACACACCGCTGTTGGCATCGATGCCGACGGTCGACAAAAACAGGCCGATCAACGCGGCAATAAACGTCTTCAGCGGTCGGTCACCGGCCATGCCGCCAAGGCAGACAATGGCGAATACCATCAGCACGAAATACTCCGCCGGGCCAAAGGCAATCGCCCATTTCGCCAGTAGCGGGGCGAACAGCACCATGCCACAGGTGGCGATGAACGCACCGATGAACGAACTCCATGCCGACAACGACAGCGCGACACCGGCCAGGCCTTTGCGGGCCATCGGGTAACCGTCGAGGGTGGTCATGACGGTGGACGCTTCACCGGGAATGTTCAGCAGGATCGAGCTGATTCGCCCGCCGTATTCGCACCCCAGGTACACCGCCGCCAGCAGGATCAATGCCGATTCCGGCGGCAGGCCCAGGGCAAACGCGATCGGAATCAACAGCGCCACGCCGTTGATCGGGCCCAGACCCGGCAACAGGCCGACCACAGTGCCAATCAGGGTGCCGCACAAAGCGGTCACCAGGTTGTACGGGCTCAGCGCGACGCCGAAACCCTGACCCAAATAGCCAAGCGTATCCATATCAGTTCTCCAGAACGTCGAGCACGCCCAAGGGCAGCGGGACATCCATCAACTTGTCGAACAGCAGGTAAAGGCCGACGGCCATTAGCGTGATGATCACAATGCTGGGCACCCAGCGACCGCCGTACAGGCGCGCCATCGGAATGCCGATCAGGATGCTGGCGACGATGAAACCAAGGGGTTCGAAGGTGCCGGCAAACACCAGCAACAGCGCCACGCAAATGCCGATTTTGTTCAGGGTCTCGCGGTCCATCGGGGGTTCGTCAGCGTCGTGCTTGATCGGTGCGGGACGAAATACCATGTACAGCAGCGCAAGGCCCATCAGCCCGAGCATCAGCAGCGGAAAGGCTCGCGGCCCCACTGGTTCGTAGGAAAAAGCCGCTTGATACGGCCACGCCATCAGCGCCAGGCCAACACAGGCCAGCAACAGCACCGAAGCAAAAATGCGTTGTAAGAGCATGGGAAACTCCTGTGCCGCAGCCCCGCGAAACGGGGCCGCGGCCGCTAGACAGAGGCGATCACTGGATCAGGCCGAACTCTTTGGCCAGCACTTTGTAGTCCGCAACCTGCTTCTTCACGTAGGTGTCCAGCTCCGGGCCGGTCATGGCGAACGGGAACAGTTCACGCTGATCGCGCAGCTTGGCGAAGTCTTCGGACGCCAGCAGCTTGTCGAAAGCGTCTTTCCACCAGGCGTAGTCTTCGTCGCTGACCTTTGGCCCGAGGTAGAAGCCGCGAACCACCGGCCAGACGATGTCGTAGCCTTGCTCTTTGGCGGTCGGGATGTCTTTCATTTCCGGCTCGTCCAGGCGCTTCTCGGCGAACACGGCCAGCAAGCGCATGTCGCCGCTCAGGATGTGTGGCATGGAGTCGGAGATGTCGGTGCTGCCGACCTGAATGTGGCCGCCGAGCAGGGCGGTGGCGATTTCACCGCCGCCTTCGAGGGCGACGTAACGCAGGTCACGCGGGTTGATCCCGGCGGCCTTGGCGATCAATGCGGTTTGCATCCAGTCCTGGCTGCCGACGGTGCCGCCGGAACCGATCACCACTTTGCTCGGGTCTTCTTTCAGTGCCTTGACCAGATCGTCGAGGGTTTTGTAAGGCGAGTCGCTTTTCACCGCGATGGCGCCATAACTGGTACCGACGGCAGCCAGCCAACGCACGTTGGTTTCATCGAAACGCCCGAACTTGCCTTGGGCCAGGTTCAGCAAAGAGCCGCTGGACCACGCCACCAGCGTGCCAGCATCGGCGGGGCGCTGAGCGACCACCGCGTTGTAGGCCACAGCGCCGACACCGCCGGGCATGTAGGTCACGCGCATCGGTTTGGTCAGCAGTTTTTCGTTGACCAGCGCGCTCTGCGCCAGTTTGCAGGTGAGGTCGAAACCGCCGCCCGGGGAGGCCGGGGCGATGCATTCCGGACGTTTGGGTTCGGCCATCAATTGGCCAGCAAACAGCATGCAGCTGGCGGCGAGGGCGAAACGGCGCAGTGATCGATTCATTATTGTCTCCACGGGAGTTTTTGTTTTTGGGGATGTTTCAGGTGCGGCGGTTTCGCGTCGTGCAGCCGACAACGGCGCTGGCAAGCATCAACGACGGGATTCTGAAGAAAAGGTGGGGCGGGCAAGCCTGAAGCTGTGTGGACAGCATGGTGCAGTACCTCGTTTTATTGTTCTTATTGGCGAAAACGCGTCATGGCGTTTTTCGGGAGCTACATTTCAAAGCACGACTGGAAGGCCGGCAGTCGAAACCCTCCGTGGTGCGACTCTAACGGCCCAACCTTTCACTAACCTTTCAGCAGGCTTTCACGGCTTTCGGGCTTCACAGCAGCGGATGCGGCTGTAAACTCCGCGCCAAAGAATGGCGTCGACCATCCCCTGAATGAGGTAAAGATCCATGCGCGTTCTGCTCGTCGAAGACCATTTGCAGTTGGCCGAAAGTGTCGCCCAGGCGCTCAAGAGCACCGGGCTGACCGTGGATGTGCTGCACGATGGCGTCGCCGCAGACCTGGCCTTGAGCAGCGAGGAATACGCCATGGCCATTCTCGATGTCGGCCTGCCGCGCATGGACGGTTTTGAAGTGCTCGCGCGCTTGCGCTCTCGGGGGAAGAACCTGCCGGTGCTGATGCTGACCGCACGCAGCGACGTCAAGGATCGGGTGCATGGCCTGAATCTTGGCGCTGACGATTACCTCGCCAAACCCTTTGAACTGACCGAACTCGAAGCCCGGGTCAAAGCCTTGTTGCGCCGCAGTGTGCTGGGCGGTGAGCGTCAACAGCGCTGTGGCGTGCTGGCCTATGATCTGGACACCCGGCGCTTCACCCTCGGTGAAGAATTGCTGACCCTGACTTCGCGCGAACAGGCGGTTCTCGAGGCGTTGATCGCCCGGCCCGGTCGGGTGATGAGCAAAGAGCAACTGGCCTCCCAGGTGTTCGGCCTGGACGAAGAAGCCAGCCCTGACGCCATCGAAATCTACGTGCATCGCTTGCGCAAAAAACTCGACGGCCAACCGGTCGCGATCGTGACGTTCCGTGGCCTTGGCTACTTGCTGGAAAGCCGCGATGCATAAGCCCAGCAGCCTGCGCTGGCGGTTGCTGTGGAACCTCGCGCTGTTGCTGGTGGTGTTAATGCTGGCCAGCGGTTTGAGCGCGTATTGGAATGGTCGCGAAGCGGCCGACACGGCGTATGACCGCACGTTGCTGGCGTCGGCGCGAACCATTGCGGCGGGTGTCACCCAGCGTGACGGCACGCTCAGTGCTGACGTGCCCTACGTGGCGCTGGATACGTTTGCCTACGACAGTGAGGGGCGAATTTTTTACCTGGTCAATGACATCCATCAAAACTTGATTTCCGGTTACGAAAACCTTCCTGCGCCACCGCCCGGAACGCCGCGCACCGATGACTACCCGGCGCTGGCACGGTTTTACAACGCCACCTATCGCGGGCAGAACGTGCGGGTGGTCAGCCTGCTCAAGCCGGTCAGTGAGCCGAACATGAATGGCATGGCGGAAATTCGCGTGGCCGAAACCGATGAAGCACGGGTCAGCATGGCGCGCAGTCTGGCGGCGGATACGCTACTGCGGCTGGGCATGCTGGCGATTGGCGCGCTGTTGCTGGTGTGGTTCGCGGTGAGTGCGGCGTTGCGTCCGCTGGAGCGCTTGCGCACGGCGGTGGAAGAACGCCAGTCGGATGATCTTCGGCCATTGCCGTTGGTGGAAGTGCAGCACGAATTGTGGCCGCTGGTACGCGCGCTCAATCACTTTACCGAGCGGTTGCGCGGACAGTTCGAGCGCCAGGCGCAGTTCATCGCCGATGCTGCCCATGAACTGCGTACGCCGCTGGCGGCGCTCAAGGCGCGGCTGGAACTTGGCCTGCGGGCGAGTGAACCGGAAACCTGGCGCAGTACCCTGGAAACGGCGGCCCAGGGCACGGACAGATTGACCCACCTGGCCAATCAATTGCTGTCGTTGGCACGGGTCGAAAACGGTGCGCGGGCCATTGCCGAGGGCGGCGCGCAGTTGCTGGATTTGAGTCAGTTGGCCCGGGAGTTGGGCATGGCCATGGCGCCGTTGGCCCATGCGCGCGGCGTGGCCCTGGCACTCGAAGCGGACGAGCCGGTGTGGCTGCGCGGTGAGCCGACGTTGCTGAACGAACTGCTGAGTAACCTGGTGGATAACGCATTGGCTCATACGCCGTCGGGCGGCAATGTGATTCTGCGGGTCACGGCACCGGCGGTGCTGGAGGTCGAGGATGACGGGCCGGGGATTCCGGTGGATGAGCGGGATCGGGTGTTTGAGCGCTTTTATCGGCGTAATCAACAGGTCGCCGGGTCTGGGTTGGGGCTTGCGATTGTGGGGGAGATCTGCCGCGCGCATCTGGCGCAGATCAGTCTGCATGATGGCGAGACGAAGGGGTTGAAGGTTCGAGTGAGTTTTATTGCCGGGGAGTGAGGGTGCTTGGTATGGCCTCATCGCGAGCAGGCTCACTTCTACAGGGGATTTTCAGTTCAGCGCAGATCCAGCGTAGGAGTGAGCCTGCTCGCGATGGGGGGCGACGCGGTCTCGACTAGTAAAACATCGACCGCGATTCTTCCAGATCCTTGATCACCGCGTCGTTTTCCAGATCAATCCCAAGCTTCTTGAATGACGGCACGCTGGTCAGGTCGAAACGGGCCAACGGGTGGTCGCTGTCCTTGTGGCAATACAGGCTGGCCACTTGCACCAGATCCACGTAATCAATCCGCTCGGATTCACGCTTGAAGTCCAGGTATTGTCCCGGAACCATCACCAGTTTCTCCGGAAACTCCCAGACCCTGAGCAGTTTGTCGCCGATCAGGGGGTGAATGTGGTCGATCACATGGTTGAGGCTGACCGGGTCGGACAGCAGCTCATAGTGATCTTCGGCGTAGGTCAGAATCGGCAACACGCCAATCTGATGCACCAGACCGCCGAGGGCGGCCTGGTCGGGCTTGAGTTGCGTGTAGCTGCGGCACAGCGCATAGCTGACCCCGGCGATCTCCAGGCTTTTGCGCCAGACATCGTGCATCTTCTGCTGCACCACCTCGGAGCGGGCGTGGAAAATCTGTTCCATCACCAGACCGATCGCCAGATTGCTGCTGTAGTTGACGCCCAGTCGCGTGATCGCCGTGTGCAGGTCGTTAACTTCTTGAGTCGCGCGCAGCAGTGGGCTGTTGACCACTTTGATCAGGCGCGCCGACAACGCCGTATCACGGCCGATCACTTTGCTCAGGGTGCTGACACTGATTTCCGGGTCTTCGGCGGCCTTGCGAATCTGCATGGCCACTTCCGGTAACGTTGGCAGAACCAGGTCATCGTTATCGATGGCCTCAACCAAATCCTGTTGGACCTTTTCCGCCAGATCGCTCATTTCGTTTCTCTAGGTGTTGCCACAAATGCTGCAGTTAACGCTGGATCTCGCGATCGCGGTCCAGTGAGTAAGGCAGGTCGAGCAAGTTCAGGGCGGGTCCTTCCAGGGTGCCGAGATGAATGTCGCCACCCTCGGCAGCTTCGGCTTGCAGCACGGCAAGGAGTTCAATGTTTTGTTCCGCGTTGGCCGCCAGCACCACTTCGCCGATGGAACTGCCATGGCTCGGGGAAAACAGCGGCGTGCCGGGGGCGGGCAATTCGCTGGCGTCCAGGGTCAGACGGTACAAGCGGCGCTTGAGTTTGCCCAGGTACTGCATGCGCGCGACGATTTCCTGACCGGTGTAGCAGCCTTTCTTGAAGCTCACACCACCGACGGCTTGCAGGTTGAGCATCTGCGGAATGAATAATTCTCGTGTTTGCGGCATGACCTGACCGATCCCTGCGCGGATCTGGCCCAGCAGCCATTGATTCAAAGTGCCTTCGGCCAGCAGGGCGGACAGCTTGCCCTTGATGGCGACGGCCTGATCGGCGGCGACCCACAGTTCCGCGCGATCCGGCGAGACGCGGATGGCGATCAGGCCTTCGAGACGCACGACACTGTCGGTGTCTGCCGGCAACGCCAGGCCAAGGCTGCTCAGCGCGGCATCGCCATGATCAATGCCGAAGCGGACCCAGGCGGCGCTTTCGTCGGTCAATTTGGATTTGGAGAACACGGCGTACTTATTCAGGTCCGCCAGTTGCGGTTCCAGCAGTTCGGTGGCCATGGCCATCACTACGCCGTCACCTTCCAGCAGGATGCGGAAACTCGACTGCATCCGGCCTTTTTGCGTACAGCGCGCGCCCAGGCTGGCCTGGGTTTCACTGAGGTAATTGAGGTTGCAGGTCAATTGGCCTTGCAGGAATTTGCCGGCATCCGCGCCGCGGACCGCGAGAACGCCTTCGTGAGACAGGGTGCAGAAAAAAGCAGAATCGGCCATGGGTCATCGCAGGGTAAAGAGTCTGGGGGACATCATAAGGGGGCGCCCGTGAAATGGGTAGTTCACAAAAGGTCGGCAGTGCCCGACCAAAGCCGACTGTTCGACGAGGCGCGGGGCTGTATACTTGCCGCCTATTTGAGGAGCGCTCCATGGTCGAAGATGTTGAACTGAATCGCCTCTACTGGCACAGCCGCCGCGGCATGCTTGAGCTGGACGTATTGCTGGTGCCGTTTGTAAAAGAAGTCTACCCGCACCTCAATGAGGTCGACCGCGATTGCTACTGCAGGCTGCTCAAGTGTGAAGATCAGGACATGTTCGGCTGGTTCATGGAGCGCGCCGAATCGGAAGATCCGGAGCTTCAGCGCATGGTTCGCATGATCCTGGACCGTGTCCAGCCCAAGTAATGCGTTCGAATGCCGCTGGCATGCCTCACGGCAGTTGCTGGCGGCGTATCTTCTGGCCCAGCTGTTCGCGCTGGGCTCGTTGTTTCTTTTGTCTATACCGGTCTGGGCCAGTGTGCTCGGCGCTTTCTGCTGTCTGGCGCATGGCGTTTGGGTATTGCCCCGTCAGATTCTGCTGACACATCCGCAGGCATATCGCGGCTTGCGTCGCGATGCCGAAGGCTGGCAGTTGTGGAATCAGGCGCGGGGTTGGCAGCCGGTGCAGTTGCGACCGGACAGCCTGGCGCTGCCGTTGATCGTGGTGCTGCGGTTTCGCCTGCGCGGCGAACGACGTATCCGGTCGATCTGCGTACCCCGCGACTCGCAGGCGGCGGATGTGCACCGACGCCTGCGGGTTCGATTGACGTTCAGTCGACGTAGGTGGGCGGCACCAGAATAGTGTCCAAGGCAACCGGTAGCATATTCGGATAGTCGAGGGTGTAATGCAGGCCCCGGCTTTCCTTGCGTTCCATGGCGGACTGGATCATCAGTTCTGCCACCTGGGCCAGGTTGCGCAATTCGATCAAATCGCGGCTGACCTTATAGTTGCTGTAGAACTCGTCGATCTCGTCCAGCAGCAGCCGCACGCGGTGTTGCGCTCGTTGCAGGCGTTTGTTGGTGCGCACGATGCCGACGTAGTCCCACATGAATCGGCGCAGTTCATCCCAGTTGTGCGCAATGATCACGTCTTCGTCGGAATCGGTGACCTGGCTCGCATCCCAGATAGGCAGGGCGGCGGGGATCGATACGTGCGGCAACTGTTCAAGAATGTCCGCCGCCGCCGAACGGGCGTAAACGAAACACTCCAGCAGCGAGTTACTGGCCATGCGGTTGGCACCGTGCAGACCGGTGAAACTGGTTTCGCCAATGGCATACAGCCCCGGCACGTCGGTGCGGCCGTTCTGATCGACCATCACGCCGCCGCAGGTGTAGTGCGCCGCCGGAACCACCGGGATCGGCTGCTTGGTGATGTCGATGGAAAACTCGAGGCAGCGTTCGTACACCGTCGGAAAGTGCGTCTTGATGAACGCTTCGGGTTTGTGGCTGATGTCCAGATAGACGCAGTCGATACCCAGGCGCTTCATTTCATGGTCGATGGCCCGGGCAACGATGTCCCGTGGCGCCAATTCTGCGCGCGGGTCGAAGCGCTGCATGAAACGCTCGCCGTTAGGCAGTTTGAGGTGCGCACCTTCGCCGCGCAGGGCTTCGGTAATCAGGAAGCTTTTTGCCTGCGGGTGGTAAAGGCAAGTGGGGTGAAACTGGTTGAACTCCAGGTTCGCCACCCGGCAACCGGAACGCCAGGCCATGGCGATGCCATCTCCGCAGGCGCCGTCGGGGTTGCTGGTATAGAGGTAGACTTTGGCCGCGCCACCGGACGCGAGGATGACGAAACGTGCGCCGTAGGTGTCGACTTCACCGGTCCCGCGGTTGAGTACATAGGCGCCGAGGCAGCGGTCGCCTTCCAGTCCGAGGCGTTTTTCGGTGATCAGGTCCACCGCTACGCGCTGTTCCAGCAATTCGATGTTGGGCCGTTGTCTGGCCTGGGCCAGCAACGTTTTGAATATCGCAGCGCCGGTGGCATCGGCGGCATGAATGATGCGCCGATGGCTATGGCCGCCTTCGCGGGTCAGGTGAAACTCGAACCCGCCGTCTTCGGTTCCGGATTGTTCATCGCGGGTAAACGGCACGCCTTGGTCGATCAGCCATTGAATCGCTTCTTTACTATGCTCGACGGTAAAGCGCACGGCGTCTTCATGGCACAGGCCACCGCCGGCATTGAGGGTGTCGTCGACATGGGACTCAACGGTGTCGGAGTCATCCAGTACGGCAGCGACGCCACCCTGGGCCCAGAATGTCGAGCCGTTGGCGAGGTCGCCTTTGCTCAGCACCGCGATGCGCAAGTGACCGGGCAGGGTCAGCGCAAGACTCAAACCGGCAGCGCCGCTGCCAATCACCAGAACATCGTGTTGAAACTGTTGGCTCATTTCAGGATTCCGCTCAAAGCGACCCGGGTCGGGGTTGGCGCAAGACTGCTGGAACGGCGAGTCAAGTCGGCCACACAGCCCACTAGTATATAGAGGGGGGAGCGGCACAATACCCGAGCGCATATGGCATTGTGAAACTACTGTGACGGGAAATACTCGACGCTTCGTCGGATGGTTTTTTGACCGGTTCGACAACAAGGCGACTGTATCGTGGATTTAACAGTATTTTTCTACTCACGGTCTCACAATGTCGGTGCCGTCCGGTTTTAAATAATGGAACTTTTGCCAAAGGCCAAAGATCAATAGACGGTTGCCTGATTCAAGGGACAGTGTCGGCTTCAGGGCAGGATCTGCAGTTTGATCCTTGCTGGCGAATCCGACGACAAGATTATTCGCGCAGCCGGTAACCCGCGCTGCGCTTTTCGTGCGTGCCAAATCAGAGCCCGCAGGAAACTTGCTTGGAGGGGGAGAACTTTTGCGGAAAGCCCGAGTCTATGTTTGCAAGTCTGGTCGTTTAGTTATGCAAGCTTCCTCCGAGCTTATCGAGGAGTGTTCATGCTAACCCAGGAAGAGGATCAGCAGCTGGTCGAGCGCGTTCAACGTGGCGACAAGCGAGCTTTCGATCTGCTAGTGCTGAAATACCAGCACAAAATTCTCGGGTTGATCGTGCGTTTCGTGCACGACACCCATGAAGCCCAGGATGTGGCGCAGGAAGCCTTTATCAAGGCATACCGAGCCCTAGGGAATTTTCGCGGAGACAGCGCGTTTTATACGTGGCTTTACCGCATCGCCATTAACACGGCGAAAAACTATCTGGTTTCGCGCGGCCGTCGGCCGCCGGATAGCGATGTCAGTTCCGAGGATGCAGAGTTCTACGATGGCGATCATGGCCTCAAGGATCTCGAGTCGCCAGAACGAGCGTTGCTGCGGGATGAGATCGAAGGCACCGTCCATCGGACCATCCAGCAACTGCCAGAAGATTTACGTACGGCTTTAACTTTACGTGAATTCGATGGTCTGAGTTACGAGGACATTGCAGCCGTCATGCAATGTCCGGTGGGTACCGTGCGCTCCCGGATTTTCCGCGCTCGGGAGGCCATCGATAAAGCCCTGCAGCCGTTGTTGCAGGAAAACTGAGACAGCGGCGACAGCCAAGAGAGGAACGCCATGAGTCGTGAAGCCCTGCAGGAATCGCTGTCCGCAGTGATGGATAACGAAGCGGACGAACTGGAATTGCGTCGGGTATTAAATGCCTTTGACGATGTTGAAACCCGTGAAACCTGGGCTCGTTACCAAATCGCTCGGGCAGTCATGCACAAGGACTTGCTGCTTCCACGTCTGGATATCGCTGCGGCAGTGTCTGCTGCGTTGGCCGACGAAGCCGTACCGGCAAAAGCCTCCCGTGGTCCATGGCGCAGCCTGGGTCGCCTGGCAGTAGCCGCTTCGGTCACACTGGCTGTACTGGCCGGCGTTCGTTTGTACAACCAGGACGAGATCGCTGGTGTCGAACTGGCTCAGCAATCCAATCAACCGGGTCTGGCCGTTCCTCAGGTCAAGGGTCCAGCTGTATTGGCAGGCTACAATGAGAGTTCGGATGCCACTGGCCCTATGGCCAACGGTGTATTGCAAGGTCAGCCAGGCTGGCACGATCAGCGTCTGCCAAGCTACTTGCGCCAACATGCTCAACAAGCTGCATTGAAAGGCACTGAAAGTGCTCTGCCTTATGCTCGTGCAGCAAGCCTGGAAAACCGCTAAGGAGGATCATGCGCGCCATACCTCTACTTTCGCTTCTGCTCGCAGGCTGGTTTGTCGTACCAGCCCACGCTGATGAAGCCCAGGACTGGTTGACCCGTCTGGGCCAGGCCGAGCAACAGCAAAGCTTTCACGGTACTTTCGTTTACGAGCGTAACGGTAGTTTTTCTACCCATAACATCTGGCATCGCGTCCAGGATGGCAAAGTCCGAGAGCGTTTACTCCAGCTCGACGGCTCCGCACAGGAAGTCGTGCGCATTGATGGGCATACTCAATGCGTCAGCGGCACCCTGATAGCAGGATTGGGGGATTCACCCAATACCGCTGCTCGTGCACTGGATCCACAAAAGTTAAAGAATTGGTATGACCTTGCCGTCATCGGCAAGTCGCGTGTGGCTGGGCGTGCGGCAGTGATTATTTCGCTGACGCCACGTGATCAGCATCGATACGGTTTTGAGCTCCATCTGGACAAAGAAACCGGCCTGCCACTCAAGTCATTGTTGCTCAATGACAAAGGGCAGTTGCTGGAGCGATTCCAGTTCACACAACTGGATACCGCTGACGTCCCGTCTGACAAAGACTTGCAGGCGGGTGATGATTGCAAGGCTGTCACCCTCGACAGTGACAAGGCTTCCGCCATTAAGGTCGCTCAGGTGTGGCATTCGGACTGGCTACCACCCGGTTTTGAGTTGACCAGCAGCAGTGCTCGCAAAGATCCGGAGACCAAAACACAGGTCAACAGTCTGATGTATGACGATGGCCTGGCGCGTTTCTCGGTTTTCCTTGAACCGTTGAATGGCGCAACCGTGACGGACACTCGCACACAATTGGGCCCCACCGTTGCTGTATCCCGCCGTCTGACCACGCCTCAGGGCGAAGTGATGGTGACCGTGGTCGGAGAGATCCCGATAGGCACCGCAGAACGGATTGCGCTGTCCATGCGCACCGATGCCACCGCAACCAAGTAGTGGGTCATTACCGAAATGTTTGGTGAGCATTTCAATTTGCAAAAAAACCTGAATTTTTCTATAGGTCAGAGCCTCACGGCTCTGGCCTTGTTTTGTTGTTCCCGGAACAAAAATACCGGCGTATTGTTCCCGGTGTTCCTTGCTCCATATCGCTTAACCATGCTCGTCGTAACGGGAGCCGTATGTCGATACCACGCTTGAAGTCTTACCTTTCCATTGTTGCCACCGTGCTGGTACTCGGTCAGGCGGTCACTGCGCAAGCGGTCGAACTGCCTGATTTCACCCAGTTGGTCGAGCAGGCCTCGCCTGCCGTGGTGAACATCAGTACCACCCAGAAACTGCCGGACCGCAAAGTGTCCGGGCAAATGCCGGACCTTGAAGACCTGCCGCCACAGCTGCGCCAGTTCTTCGAGCGGGGCATGCCTCTACCGCGTTCGCCTCGTGGTGATCGCCAGCGTGAAGCCCAGTCCTTGGGTTCTGGCTTCATCATTTCGCCTGATGGCTACATCCTGACCAACAACCATGTGATTGCCGATGCGGATGAAATCCTCGTGCGTCTTGCTGATCGCAGTGAGCTGAAAGCCAAGCTGGTCGGCACTGATCCACGTTCCGACGTGGCGCTGCTGAAGATTGAAGGCAAGGGCCTGCCAGTGCTTAAACTCGGCAAATCCCAGGACCTGAAAGCCGGTCAGTGGGTGGTCGCCATCGGTTCGCCGTTCGGTTTCGACCACACCGTGACCCAAGGCATCGTCAGCGCCATCGGGCGTAGCCTGCCAAACGAAAACTATGTGCCGTTCATCCAGACCGACGTGCCGATCAACCCGGGTAACTCGGGTGGCCCGCTGTTCAACCTTAATGGCGAAGTGGTCGGGATCAACTCGCAGATCTACACCCGCTCCGGGGGCTTCATGGGCGTATCGTTCGCGATCCCTATCGATGTCGCCATGGATGTTTCCAATCAGCTCAAAGACGGTGGCAAAGTCAGCCGTGGCTGGTTGGGTGTGGTGATTCAGGAAGTGAACAAGGACCTGGCCGAGTCGTTTGGTCTTGAGAAACCGGCCGGTGCGCTGGTCGCTCAGATCCAGGACGATGGCCCGGCAGCCAAGGGTGGCCTGCAAGTGGGCGACGTGATCCTGAGCATGAACGGTCAGCCGATCGTCATGTCGGCCGATTTGCCACATCTGGTAGGCGCACTGAAAGCGGGCGCCAAGGCCAATCTTGAAGTGATTCGCGAAGGCAAACGCAAGAACGTCGAACTGACGGTCGGCGCGATTCCTGACGAAGGCAAAGAACTGGATTCGATGCCTAAGTCGGGCGTTGAAATCAGCAGCAATCGTTTGGGGGTCTCCGTCGCCGAACTGTCTGATGAGCAGAAGAAAACCTACGACCTCAAAGGTGGTGTGGTGATCAAGGAAGTTCAGGACGGTCCTGCCTCGCTGATTGGCTTGCAACCAGGTGACATCATCACTCACCTGAACAACCAGGCCATCAGCTCCAGCAAGGAGTTCACCGAGATTGCCAAGGCGCTGCCGAAGAACCGATCGGTATCGATGCGGGTTCTGCGTCAAGGTCGTGCCAGCTTCATCACCTTCAAACTGGCTGAATAAGCCGGTTGTTGGCTGAATAAAAAAACGCCTCGAAAGAGGCGTTTTTTTGTGCCCGGAATTTGCAGCCAGGCCGTCAGCCCATCATGTCCTTGATCATGCGCTCCTGCTCCATCAACTCACGCTGACGTGCATCGATACGCGAAGACAACGGGAAGTTGCTGCCAGCCTTACGCTTGGCGAAGTCCAGTTGCTGAATGGCCTGACGATAGTCGCCGACCAATGCAAAGTACTCCGCGCGAGCTTGATGCAGGCCGATGATGTTGCCGGAAAGGCCGCGAGTCTCGGCCACCTGATACCACACGTCAGGATCGTCCGGGCGTGACTTGAGCAGGCCTTCCAATGCCTTTTCAGCATCGGCGGTGCGGTTCTGTTTCAGCAGCAGATCGACACGCACCTGATTCAGCGGATAGTTGCCGGGGTATTGCGTGAGCAACCGGTCGACGCGTGATTGAGCATCCGGCAGGCGATTGTTGGTGATGTCCAGATCGACTTCCGCCAGGTTATAGATGATCTCGTTCGGCGCCTTGGCCAGCAGAGGCTTGAGGTTCTCCCGAGCTTCATTCAACTGACCCCCCTTGATCTGGGCGATGGCCAGGCCATAACGCGCGACATCGTTTTTCGGGTTTTCTTCAAGCAGGGCACGGAAGCGCTTGGCGCCCAGGCCAGGGGTTTCTTCGTAGAACAACTGGACGCGCGCGCGAATCAGCTGATAACGCAGGGTGTCCTCGATGCCGCCCTGCGGAGCCTGTTCGGCGCGGTTGCGGGTGTCGGCGATCCGCGATTCGGTGACCGGGTGAGTCAGCAGGAATTCCGGTGGCTTGGCGTCGAAGCGGTACTGGCGCCCCAAGCGCTCGAACATGGTCGGCATCGAGCGCGGGTCGTAACCGGCTTTTTCCAGATTGACGATGCCGATGCGGTCGGCTTCCTGTTCGTTCTGACGCGAGAAGCGTCGCTGTTCCTGGATCGCCGCCGCTTGCGTACTCGCAATGGCCGCGATCCCGGCATCGCCGGCACCGGCCGCCGCAATCACGATCCCGGCCAGCAGGGCGGCCATCATCGGCACTTGCATGCGTTGCTGCGCTTCAATGCCACGGGCAAAGTGGCGTTGCGACAAGTGAGCCAATTCGTGAGCCAGTACCGAGGCGTATTCACCCTCGGTCTGCGCATTGAGGAACAAGCCGCCGTTGACCCCGACAATCCCGCCCGGCGCCGCAAAGGCGTTGAGCTGCGGGCTGTTGATCAGGATGAACTCCAGGCGCCGGTCATTGACCTGGCTGGTCTCCACCAGTCGGTAAACGCTGGATTCGACGTAATCCTTGAGCTGCGGATCGTTGAGCTGCGCCACCTGGCTGCGCAGCAGCGCCAGCCACGCACGGCCCAACTGGTGTTCCTGTTGTGGCGAGACGATGGCAGAACTGGCGTCGCCGAGTGACGGCAGGTCGTCGGCAAAGCCCGGTGAGGCAAGCAGGCAAGCGAGCGTCAGCAGGGTAGGGCGCAAAAAAGTCATGCACAAAGCCTTAGTCGACAAAGACCTTACTGTAGCCGGACACTGGGCTTGGGACCAGATATTCTAGGCAACTCAACCACCTGACTCGGAGTGAAACAATGACCGACGCTGTAGAGCATGACGTCGAACTGGACGCCAGCGGCCTGAATTGTCCGTTGCCCTTGCTCAAGGCCAAGCTGGAGCTCAATCGCCTGGCCAGCGGCGCGGTGCTCAAGGTAATCGCCACGGATGCGGGTTCGCAGCGTGACTTCCGCACCTTTGCCCGATTGGCCGGTCATACGCTGCTTCGCGAAGAAGATGAGGCGGGTGTTTACCGCTACTGGTTAAAAAAAGCCTGAAACCTGCTGCGTTCGTTTTTAAGGAATATTGATGTTCAAGGTGTTACGCGACTGGATTCAGCGCTACTTTTCCGATGAAGAAGCCGTGGTGCTGGCGGTGCTGCTGGTGCTGGCATTCACCGCCGTGCTCACCTTGGGCGGCATGCTCGCGCCGGTACTGGCCGGGATGGTGCTGGCGTACCTCATGCATGGCCTGGTGGCCACCCTCGAACGTTTGCGCATGCCCGGTGGCGTGGCGGTGGGGCTGGTGTTCACACTGTTCATGGGGGCGCTGCTGGTCTTCATGATTGTCCTGGTGCCGCTGCTGTGGCATCAGCTGATTACGCTGTTCAACGAGTTGCCCGGCATGCTCGCCAAGTGGCAGTCGCTGTTATTGCTGCTGCCCGAGCGCTATCCGCATCTGGTGTCCGATGAGCAGGTATTGCAGGCCATCGAAGTGGCACGGGGCGAGATCGGCAAATTCGGCCAGTGGGCGCTGACGTTCTCGTTGTCGAGTCTGCCGTTGCTGGTGAACATCATGATCTACCTCGTTCTGGTGCCGATCCTGGTGTTCTTCTTCCTCAAGGACCGGGAGATGATCGGCCAGTGGGTGCGCGGTTACCTGCCCCGTGAACGGGCGTTGATCACCCGCGTCGCTCATGAAATGAACCGGCAGATTGCCAATTACATTCGCGGCAAGGTCATCGAGATCTTCATCTGCGGCGGTGTGACCTACATCGGTTTTGTCGTGCTGGGGCTTAACTACGCCGCGCTGCTGGCCTTGCTGGTGGGCGTGTCGGTGGTGGTGCCTTACGTCGGCGCTGTGGTAGTGACCGTGCCGGTCATGCTGATTGCTCTGTTCCAGTGGGGCTGGAGCGATCAGTTCATCTATTTGATGGCGGTCTACGGGATCATTCAGACGCTGGACGGCAACGTGCTGGTGCCGTTGCTGTTCTCGGAGGCGGTCAACCTGCACCCGGTCGCGATCATTTGCGCGGTGCTGTTGTTTGGCGGGTTGTGGGGATTCTGGGGGGTGTTTTTTGCGATTCCGCTGGCGACGCTGTTCAAGGCCGTGCTGGATGCGTGGCCGCGCAAGGAGCCAGAAGTCGCGCCGCTGCTTTAGTACTACAGTGAGGCTGATGGCCTCCATCCCGAGCAAGCTCGGTCCCACAGGAATATCACGATACCTGTGGGGCCGAGCTTGCTCGCGATAGCGTCGTAACAGGCGCCAAAAAAATCAGGCCTTATTCAAAGCCTGAGCCGCCGCCAACACCGCATCCACATGCCCCGGCACCTTCACACCGCGCCATTCCTGACGCAGTACACCGTTCTTGTCGATCAGGAACGTGCTGCGATCGACGCCCATGTATTCCTTGCCATACAGCTTCTTCAGCTTGATCACATCAAACAGCTGGCAAAGCGCTTCTTCCTTGTCGCTGATCAGCTCGAAGGTGAACGCCTGCTTGGCCTTGAAGTTTTCGTGGGACTTGAGGCTGTCACGCGACACGCCGAACACTTCGGTGTTGGCCGCTTTAAACGCCTCAAGCTGATCGCGAAAGCCCTGACCTTGAGTGGTGCAACCCGGCGTGCTGTCCTTGGGATAGAAGTAGATCACCACTTGCTTGCCTTTAAGGCCCGCGAGGCTGACGGTCTGTCCATTGGTGGCGGGTGCTTCGAAGTCGGCAACCGGTTGGTCGATGGCAACGGCCATGAAAGCTTCCTTACATTGGGTTTTGTGGGCGCCACGGTTCGATCAGCGCGTCCAGGTTCAGCGCGTCGGCGAAATCCAGGAACTGATCGCGCAGCCAGCTGATCTGCACGCCAGCCGGCAAGGTCACGGTAAACGTGGCGTTGAGCATGGTGCCGCCGGTTTGTGGCGCCTGATAGGTGTCACAGGTCAGGTTTTCCAACTCGACGTTGTGGTCCATGAAGAACTGGCACAGCTCATTGATGATGTCAGACCGGTAGGCCGAACTGACATAAGCCACGTAAGGCAGCGCCTGAGGACGGTTCTCCAGGGCCGCGCTGCGCACCACATTGACGGTGAACGCATGCTTTTTGGAGAGGCTCGGCAAGCTGCCTTCCAGACGCGCCAGGGCGTCCCAGCTACCGGAAATCTCGAGGATCAACGCACTGCACTCGCCATGACGGGTCAGGCGGGAAGTGACCACGGCGCAGCGATTTTCATGGCTGGCGCGGCACAGGACGTTAGTCAGCTCCATGGGGTTGGCGCCGAGGGCACTGATGACAAGGAATTGTTCGCGAACTGTGGGGGTGGACATGCAGCATTCCTAAAGCGATGAGCGGTCGGTACGACTAAGGGCTTTTTTCGGGGACAAGCCTGCGGATGCGAATTCAGAAAACCCGAGTCACAAGTTGCAACGTGCTCCAGTGAGGCCGGAGCGAGGGGTGGCAACGCTGGATCGGGGCTTGTGATGCCGTAAATGGAGGCTTGAACCTGGCGTACGAGCTTATCAGTACCGATCAAAGTCTGAAGGGTAGCGAAAAGCAACGCCAAGGGGAATGGCGGCAGCGCAGTACTTTGCTTGTGCAAGCATCTTGGCGCCAGTACCATTACCGCTCTCTTTTTCCGGCAGGAGCGGTTTCATGATTGCGGGCAGTATGGTGGCACTGGTCACACCCATGGATGCACAAGGGCGTCTTGACTGGGACAGCCTCAGCAAACTCGTGGACTTCCACCTTGAAAACGGCACCCATGCCATTGTCGCGGTCGGTACTACCGGCGAGTCGGCAACCCTCGACGTAGACGAGCACATCGCGGTCATCAAGGCCGTGGTCAAACAGGTCAATGGCCGTATTCCGGTGATCGCCGGCACCGGCGCCAATTCGACCCGTGAAGCCGTCGAACTGACCCGCAACGCCAAAGCGGCCGGCGCCGATGCCTGCCTGCTGGTCGTTCCGTACTACAACAAGCCGACTCAGGAAGGCTTGTACCAGCACTTCAAGCACATCGCTGAATCGGTCGACATTCCACAGATCCTCTACAACGTTCCTGGCCGCACCTCCTGCGACATGCAGGCCGAGACCGTGATTCGCCTGTCCACCGTGCCGAACATCATCGGTATCAAGGAAGCCACTGGCGACCTGAAACGTGCCAAGGCAATCCTTGATGGCGTGAGCAAGGACTTCATCGTGCTGTCCGGCGATGATCCGACCGCTGTCGAGCTGATCCTGATGGGCGGCAAGGGCAATATCTCCGTCACCGCCAACGTTGCCCCGCGCGAAATGGCCGACCTGTGCGAGGCCGCGCTCAAGGGCGACGCCGAAACTGCACGGGCCATCAACGAAAAATTGATGCCGCTGCACAAGGACCTGTTCATCGAAGCCAACCCGATTCCGGTGAAGTGGGCTTTGGTCGAAATGGGCCTGATGCATGAAGGCATTCGCCTGCCGCTGACCTGGCTGAGCACACCTTGTCATGAAACGCTTCGCTCGGCCCTGCGCCAGTGCGGCGTCCTGGTTTAATTGAGGAAGTACAACGCATGAAGCGAATGGCCGGACTTTCCGCACTTGCCTTGATTATCTCCAGCACCAGTGGCTGTGGATGGGTCTGGGGCCCGGAAGGTTATTTCCGTGACCGTGGTAGCGACTACCTGGAAGCGCAACAGACAGCACCCATGCAATTGCCACCGGATGTCACCACCGCCAAACGTCTGGATCCGCTGCTGCCGATCCCGCGTAACGTGGCCGATGACACCGCCAAGGGCGAATACATCGTTCCTCGTCCGCAGCCGTTGTCGGCGTCGGCCGATGCCAGTGCCTACTCCCTGCAGAAAGTCGGCGATTCGCGTTCGATCCTGGCGCAGAACCCTCCGGCCGAAGTCTGGCCAGTGGCTGTGCAGTTCTTCCAGGACAACGGTTTCCGTCTGGATGAACAAAAGCCGCAAACCGGCGAATTCACCACGACCTGGCAGCATTCCGACGAACTGTCCGCAGCGATGGCTAAACGCCTGAGCGCAGCCGGCGTCAGCACCGACAGCCAGACCCGCGTGCGAGTGCGGATCGAGCCGGGCGTGCAGCGCAACACCAGTGAAGTCTATGTGGTCAGCGCCGAGCGTCCTGCCGGCAGCACCGCCGATGTGGACTTCACCAACCGTTCGGTCAACACCGGCCTGGACGCAGCACTGGTCGACGACATGCTCGCGAGCATGAGCCGCATTTCGGAGAAGGGCGGTTCGGTCTCCATGCTGGCTTCGCGTGATTTCGATACGCCAAGTCGTATCAGCATGAGCGAAGACGGCAGCGGCAACCTGGTTCTGAACGTCGGCAACGACCTCGACCGTGCCTGGTCGAGCGTCGGTCGTGCGCTGGAACAGGGCGAATGGCGCGTTGAAGACATCAACCGCAGCCTGGGCCTGTACTACATCAACCTGTCCGAAAAAGCCGAGAAGAAAGACGAGAAGCCTGGCTTCTTCAGCAACCTGTTCGGCAGCGCGCCGAGCAAGGAAGAAGTTGAAGCCCGTGCCGAGCGTTATCAGGTTCGCCTGAGCAAGGTCGGTGAAAACGTCCAGGTAACCGTCGAGAAAAACATCAACACCGTGGCGCCGGCAGACGTGGCGCGTAAAGTGTTGAGTGAGATTCAGGACAAACTGGGCTGATCACATGCGTTTTGCCGTTCTCGGCAGCGGTAGCCAAGGGAACGGCACGCTGGTAGCCAGCGATGACACGTATGTGCTGGTGGATTGTGGTTTCTCCCTGCGAGAAACCGAAAAACGCCTGCTGCGCCTGGGTGTGAACCCTGCGCAGTTGAGCGCGATACTCGTGACCCACGAACATGCCGACCACGTGCATGGCGTGGGTTTGCTGTCTCGGCGCTACAATCTGCCTGTCTACCTCAGTCGCGGGACCCTGCGCGGGATGCGCAAACCGATTGAACCGGCTGGCCTTCTGGCCGGCGGCGAGCAACTGCAGATCGGCGCTCTGAGCATCGGCGTCATTGCCGTGGCCCACGATGCACAGGAGCCGACGCAATACGTCTTCAGCGACGGTGAGCGGCGCTTCGGCCTGCTGACCGACCTGGGCTCGTATTGCAACACGGTGCTGGACGGCTATCGGGACCTCGATGCGTTGATGATCGAGTCCAACCATTGCCGTGACATGCTGGCTCGCGGTCACTACCCCTACTTTCTCAAGCAGCGGGTGGGCGGTGAACTGGGACATCTGAACAACCACCAGGCGGCATTCCTGGTGTCTGAGTTGGGCTGGCAAGGCCTGCAACACCTGGTCCTGGCCCATCTGAGCAGCAAGAACAACCTGCCGCAGCTGGCCCGGCAATGTTTTGTCGACACCCTCGGGTGCGACCCGGACTGGCTGCAACTGGCCGATCAAGATTCAGGGCTCGACTGGCGACACATCGCCTAGCCCATCTACTTAGCAAGCGGAGCCCATCATGGAAAAACGTGAAGAACTCTACCGCGGCAAAGCCAAATCGGTTTACAAGACCGATGACGCTAACCGCTTGATCCTGCTGTTTCGCAACGACACCTCGGCGTTCGACGGCAAGCGCATCGAGCAGCTCGACCGCAAAGGCATGGTGAACAACAAGTTCAACGCTTTCATCATGCAGAAACTCGAAGCCGCCGGCGTGCCGACCCAGTTCGACAAACTGCTGGGCGACAACGAATGCCTGGTGAAGAAGCTCGACATGATCCCGGTCGAGTGCGTCGTGCGTAATTACGCCGCCGGCAGCCTGGTCAAGCGCCTGGGCGTCGAAGAGGGCATGAAGCTCAACCCTTACACCTTCGAACTGTTCCTGAAGGACGACGCCAAGGGCGACCCGTTCATCAACGAATCCCACGTCGTGGCCTTCGGTTGGGGCACCGCCGAGCAACTGGTTCGCATGAAAGAACTGTCGCTCAAGGTCAACGAAGTCCTGAGCAAACTGTTCGACGACGCCGGCCTGCTGCTGGTCGACTTCAAACTCGAATTCGGCGTATTCCACGACGGCTCCATCGTCCTGGGCGACGAATTCAGCCCGGACGGCTGCCGCCTGTGGGACAAGGCCACCGGCAAGAAAATGGACAAGGACCGCTTCCGTCAGGGCCTCGGTGACGTCATCGAAGCCTACGAAGAAGTCGCCAATCGTCTGGGCGTACCGCTTTAATCGACGCAAGCATCTGATAGCACAGAATTATTTTGCTTAGGGGGGTTCGCTTCCTGCGAAAGTGTTGTTATGATGCGCGCCGTTGGAGAGATGCCAGAGTGGCCGAATGGGACGGATTCGAAATCCGTTGTACCTTCACCGGTACCTAGGGTTCGAATCCCTATCTCTCCGCCATTACATAGAAAAAGCCCCGTAGCTGAAAAGTTACGGGGCTTTTTCGTTTCTGATGTTTCGCTCAGGGAATTTTTAGCTTCGCTTTCAACCAGAGTTGGAAGCCCCTGATATCTCGGGCGAATACTCAGAGTGGCGGGGCACTAACTTGCTGTCTTTTCACTCTTCCGAACAGGCCGTGGCGAAACAGCCTTCACCACATCATCGATTAGCGCTTTTCCCATCGAAGTCAAATAGTGCGCAGCCCAAGCATGACGGTCGGTGTCTTTTGCATAAGCTGCGTCCTCTGTGAGTGCCTTGGCCAGGAACAGGAAGTCCGAGGCCTGTGCCAATGCAACACTGATGGGCACACCCGCGCTGACGTGGAACATTGCATTGTCTGAGCAATAGATAGGGGTGAAGC
This sequence comes from Pseudomonas sp. S2_B07, assembly GCF_054668435.1. Taxonomy (NCBI): domain Bacteria; kingdom Pseudomonadati; phylum Pseudomonadota; class Gammaproteobacteria; order Pseudomonadales; family Pseudomonadaceae; genus Pseudomonas; species Pseudomonas sp. S2_B07. The sequence goes on along the minus strand of NZ_CP162769.1, from coordinate 2,103,503 downwards.
CGATCGTTTTTGTTTCTGCAGGTTCGGTCATTTTCCACCTCCAGTGAAGGGGCGGTTTTGGAGGAGATCGAGCGAAGGAGCTTTACGCAACATGGAGTCGCGCAGAGAGAAAAGACCAAATTTGTACGGATTTACAATGTGCATTTGTCCAACTCCTTGACATAAAGAGCTGCCACTTCGTTTCCAAGCGAATGGGTGGCAGCTGCGCGCAGGTTGGAAACCGGGAGTCAAGGAGACCGGCACGCCCGAGGGCGTCCCACGCACAGCCGCCATAACACAGCATTGCAGGCAAAAAACGGCTGCAATAGTCATGGGGTTGCTGTTGCGTGACTCAACGGGTTTCCAAGCCCGATCGCTGAATGTTCAGCGACGTCTGGAGAGTATCCCGTCGAATATATGGCCACAAGGCGGCAACCTGCTCAAAAGCACAGCAAGCATACCCCCTTACGCAACTCTCGGATTTTGCCTACAACCTCGTCGAGAGTCACCCAGATATTCTGGTAACCGTGAAACACAAAACCTGAACGCCAAACATTCAGCGACTGCTCGAAACGCCGGGCACCAGACGTTCAAAGAAGCAAGACCCAACGTAGTTCGTGATGTGAGGGCTTTTCTTGGACAAGCAGGAGTCACCCCATGAACGAAATGAACTACCAAGGCTATACCGCCCGCATTGAATACAGCGAAGAAGACAGCCTGTTTGTCGGCCACATCACGTGCATCAAGGATATCGTTGGCTTTCATGGCGAGTCAGTACGGGAGCTTCGAGAAGCATTTGAAGTGGCCGTCACTGATTATCTGGATACGCGTGCCAATCTCTCGACCCGCCTAGCACGCGGTACCGAATGACGACCGTGATAGTCCACCAATCCGGTATCACTACCGCCAAGCGATAACCGCGAAGCACCATTCCAAATTCAGGAAACAAGGCAAATCCACGTCATTAGCTATCATGCAATACACAACAAATATCCGGATGACGGAGGACGCATGAACAAATGGCAACGGCTTTGGTTGTCTGTGAAGCTGATAACAGCCGTAGCGGCCTGCGTAGCCGCCGGTGTTCAGGCTTTCTTTTACATGATGGACAGCACTGACGCCTCCCGAATACACCCGCTGAGTATTCTGGTTGCCGGGCTGATCTTCGGCTTCATCACCTTCGGACTTCTTTCATTCATTGAAGAAGGTATACGGCGACTGTTAGCCCCATTGTTCACCGCCAAACCCCAACCTCAAGCGAACGCTGATGCCGATTCAGAGCTGGTAGCGCAGCCGCCGCTCATCCTGTCTGCTGATGATTCAACTCAACAGAAGAGCCTGTGAGCTGACATTCGGCGGCCAATGCCAAACCCTCAAAACGTAGGCGGCGTCACCACCCAAATCACCACCGCATCCACTTCCCCGGGGTTCCCATACCGATGCGGTTCCTGGCTGGAAAAACTAAAGCTATCCCCTTCACCCAGCAAAAAGTGCCGTTCCCCCACCCACAACTCAAAACTGCCCGACAGCACATACCCCGCCTCTTCACCTTCATGGCTGTAACTTTGCTGACTGTAAGCCCCCGGCGGAAACCGTGAGTGCAGCATCTCCAGTTGCCGATTCGGCTGCGGCGTCAGTAGGTGATCAACGATGCCGTCTTCGTAATGCACGCTCATCCGGGTGTTTTTGCGCACGACAATGCCGTCATCTTCCGGCGCCGTTTGCGTTTCGCTGGCGAAGAACCATTGAATGGTCACGCCCAGGCTCCGGGCGATGTTGAACAGGGCCGGGATGGAAGGGTAGGCGAGGTTGCGTTCGAGCTGGCTGATGTAGCCCGCTGTCAATTCGCTCATCTGCGCCAGTTCGGCCAGGGTCATGCCCCGGCGTTTGCGCAAGCCTCGAATCCGAGTGCCGAGAAAATGCGGTTCCGCCGAAGGCGTGGCGGCGTCCTGTATGGGCGCGCCGGTGGCAGGCTGCATCTTGCTGCTGTTGCTCATGGCGTGCTCCAAACCGGGGTTCGCAAAACCCCGGAGTATAAACAGCCTTAAAGCTCCCAGGCGACTTTCAAACCCTCGTAGATGGCTTCTTCGGCGGTGCGCGGGGCGAGGCAGTCGCCGATGCGGCGAAACTCCACCAGGCCTTGCAGTTCTGCGCCGAGGGTATCGACGGGTTGATGGCCCTGGCAGAGCACCAGGGTGTCGATGTTTTCGAAGATCATCGGCTCGCCGCTGGCGGTGTGTTGCAGGTAGACGGTGTTGTCGTCGCAGCCATAGAGGCGGGCGTAGGGGGTGATCGGGATGCCGAGCTTGTGCAGTTCGCCGGCCAGTTGATCACGCACGTACAGCGGCAGGTTTTCCCCGCAATGGGTGCCGTTGACCGCCAGTTGCACTTGATGCCCGGCGCGGACCAGGCGTTCGGCGATGCCGGGGCCGATCCAGTCGCAGCGCCAGTCGACCACCATCACCGAACGACCGATTTGTACCTCGTCGCGCAGCACTTGCCAGGCGTCGACCACCTGTAAGTCACCGCCGCGCTCGAACGCCGGCCAATACGGTTCGGCACCGGTGGCGACGATTACCATGTCCGGCCGTTCGCGCTCAACCAGCGCCCGGTCGACGCGGGTGTTGCGCACCACGCGCACGCCGGCCAGTTCCATTTCCCGTTGCAGGTTGGTGCTGGCGCCGCCGAATTCAGCGCGTTTTGGTAACAGTTGCGCGAGCAAAACCTGGCCGCCTAGTTGCGAGTTGGCTTCGTACAGAGTTACGTCGTGTCCGCGCTGGGCGGCGACGGCAGCAGCCTTCATGCCGGCGGGACCACCGCCCGCGATCATGATGCGTTTACGTTGCTTCGCCGGTTGCCGTTGGCCGAAGATCAATTCGCGCCCGGTTTCCGGGTGCTGGATGCAGGAAATCGGCAAGCCTTTGTGGAAGTGACCGATACAGGCCTGATTGCAGGCGATGCAGGCGCGCACATCTTCGACGTGGCCGGTGTCGGTCTTGTTGGGCATTTGCGGGTCGCAGATCAGCGCGCGGGTCATGCCGCAGACATCGGCCTGACCGCGCGACAGAATCAACTCGGCTTCCTGCGGCTGGTTGATGCGCCCGGTGACGAACAGCGGAATCGACAGGCCGGCCTTGAACGTTCCGGCCTCCTTGGCCAGGTACGCCGCTTCGATCGCCATCGGCGGCACGATGTGCACCGCGCCGCCCAAGGAAGCCGAGGTGCCGGCAACAATGTGCACGTAATCCAGCAGCGGTTGCAGCGATTGCACGGCCGATAAGGATTCGTCTTCGGTCAGCCCTTCGGGATCGCGTTCGTCGGCGGAGATGCGCAGGCCGATGATGAAATGCTCGTCGGTGTTGGCGCGCACGGCGGCGATCACTTCGCGCAGAAAACGCAGGCGCTGGTCGAGCTCACCGTTGTAGCCATCGGTGCGACGGTTGACCCGTGGATTGATGAATTGCGCCGGCAGGTAACCGTGGCTGGCGACCACTTCGACGCCGTCGATGCCCGCCTGATACAAGCGTCGGGCCGTCGCCCCGTAACCGGCAACGATCTCGTCGATCATCGTCTGATCCAGCGCCCGCGGCATCACCCGGAAGCGTTCGTTGGGCACCGCCGATGGCGAGTACGCGACGGCCAGCAGGCCATCGCTGGACTCCATGATTTCGCGCCCCGGGTGGAAGATCTGCGACAGCACCACGGTGCCGTGTGCGTGGCAGCTCTCGGCAATCTTTCGATAACCCTCGATGCACGCGTCATCGGTCGCCATCAGCACGTGCGAGGTGTACCGCGCGCTGTCATGCACCCCAGCCACTTGCAGCACGATCAGCCCGACACCGCCTTCGGCTCGCGCGGTGTGATAGGCGATCAGTTGCTCGTTGACCAGGTTGTCGGTGGGCATCGACGTGTCGTGACCGCTGGACATGATGCGATTTTTCAGGCGTTTGCCCCGCAGCTGCAAGGGTTCGAACAGGTGTGCAAAAGCGGCGGAAGAGGACGGCATGGTGCGGGTACTCCGGGCAGGCTGAAGCCGAAAGGCCGGGTTTTCGGCATTGTTATTATTTGCCTATAGAAATTTACCTTCAGTAAAAAATCAACTTGTTTTTTTACTGTCGCTCGCAGTAGATTCATTTGGCGCCCGCACCTGGGGCGAACCTCACAACAATAAAAAAGGGTCACGGCGGCGTTGAGTCGCGTGGCACCTGCAAGAGGAACCACTGATGAAATCGAACACGCTCAAGCACGGTTTTTATCCCTTGATGCTGTCCCTGGCCATGGGCCTGGGCAGCGCTCAGGCAGCACCGGACATGGTGGTGGTAGGTTACGGCGGTGCCGGCCAGAAAGCCCAGGATGTGGCGTTTTTCCAGCCGTTCAGCGTCGCGGATCACAGCAAGCTGATCCAGAGTGAATACAACGGCGAGATGGCCCGGATCAAAGTGATGGTCGATACCGGCAATGCTGATTGGGACGTGGTGCAGATCGAAGGCCCGGACCTGATGCGCGGCTGCGATGAAGGCATGTACGAGAAACTCGACTGGAGCAAACTCGGCCGCGTCGATCAACTGATACCCGATGCGGCACAGGCGTGCGGTTCGGCGGCGCTGGTATGGAGCGTGGCGATTGCCTACGACACGCAGAAACTGGCGCAGGCCCCGACGTCGTGGGCAGATTTCTGGGACGTGCAGAAAATCCCCGGCAAGCGTGGCCTGCGTAAACGCGCGGTGTACAACCTGGAATTCGCCTTGCTGGCCGACGGGGTGAAAGTCGAGGACGTGTATTCCGTGTTGAACACCCCGCAAGGTGTCGACCGCGCCTTCGCCAAACTCACCCAGCTCAAGCCTTACATTCAGTGGTGGGAAGCCGGCGCGCAACCGGCGCAATGGCTGATGGCCGGGGATGTGGTGATGACCTCGACCTACAGCGGACGTGTGGCCGCGGCCGCGCAAAACGGCAGTCACCTCGGGCTGGTCTGGCCGGGCAGTCTGTATGGCATGGATTACTGGGCGATCATCAAAGGCTCGAAACATGTCGATCAGGCCAAGCGCTTTATCGCCTTCGCCAATCAGCCGGATGCTCAGGTCAAGTACGTCGAGCAGATTCCGTACGGCCCGACCAATACCGAAGCCGCCGCCAAACTGGACAGCAAACTCGCGCAATGGGTGCCCACCGCGCCGCAAAACCTGAAGGGTGCGCTGTCGATGGACGTGGCGTTCTGGGTGGATCACGGTGAAGAACTTGAAGAGCGCTTCAACGCCTGGGCCAGCAAGTAATCGCAAGCGGCTGGACGTGGCAGCGCGTCCAGCCTTACTGTTTCGCGCAGTCGATCAGCCTGGAGACCTAGAACAATGAACGAGATCGCCACGTTTTCTCAGCGCAGCGCCACCGAGCAACACCTGCGTGAGGAGTTGGCCGCCTGCTACCGATTGATCGCGCACTTTCGCATGACCGATCTGATCTTTACCCACATCTCGGTGCGCATACCGGGGCCTGAGCATCACTTCCTGATCAATCCGTATGGGTTGATGTTCGATGAAATCACCGCGTCCAACCTGGTGAAGATTGGCCTGGATGGCCATGCCGTGGAGGCGTCGCCGTACCCGGTGAATCCGGCGGGGTTTGTGATTCACAGCGCGATTCACGGGGCTCGTGAAGACGCGCAGTGCGTGCTGCACACCCATACCAAATCCGGATGTGCGGTCGCGGCGTTGAAGTGTGGGTTGTTGCCGGTGAACCAGATCTCGATGGAGTTCTATGGCCGGGTTGCGTACCACGATTATGAAGGGGTGGCGCTGGACATGGGTGAGCAGGAACGTCTGGTGCGGGACCTTGGTGATAAGCCGGTGTTGATGCTGCGCAACCATGGTTTGTTGACTGTGGGGGAGACCGTCAGCCAGGCGTTTTTGCGCATGTATTACCTGGAGAAAGCTTGCGAAATTCAGCTTGCCGCGCAGGCAGCGGGTGAGTTGGTGTTGCCGTCGGCGGAGGTTTGCGAACACACCGAGCGCCAGTTCAATGACCCTGGCCGGCCGCTGGAAGAAGGCGAGTTGAGTGACCCGGATGCCATGCAATTGGCTTGGGCTGCGATGCTGCGATTGCTTGATCGGGTGGCGCCGGGTTATCGGGATTGACCGATGTTCCTCTATTGATCGGGCTGGCCCCTTCGCGAGCAGGCTCGCTCCCACAGGGTTTTGTGTCGGGCACAAATAATCGGGTGCAACTCAGATCAAATGTGGGAGCGTGGCTTGCCCGTGATGGGCGCGACACGGTCTCAGAACCCTGCAACCGACTAGAGACTTTCCACCCTCTTGCTGTACAGTCGTTCAGCGCGCGGATTAACCCACCGCGTCCCTAACGATTGATCCCACGGAGAGTGTCGCGCATGAGTCAGGAAGCCCGTTTTTCCCGCATGGAGCCGGAGTTGCGCAAGGCCAATCTGATCGAGGCGACGCTGGTGTGCCTCAAGCGCCACGGTTTCCAGGGCGCCTCGATCCGCAAGATTTCCGCCGAGGCCGGTGTTTCGGTCGGGCTGATCAGCCATCACTATTCTGGCAAGGATGAACTGGTGGCCGAGGCCTATCGCGCGATCACCGGCCGCGTCATGAGCCTGCTGCGCGAGGCCATGGCCCACGCGGCACCCAATGCCCGCGAACGACTGTCGGCATTCTTCCGCGGTTCGTTTTCCGCCGAATTGCTCGATCCGCAATTGATCGACGCCTGGCTGGCATTCTGGGGCGCGGTGCGTACCGCCGAGTCGATCAACCTCGCACACGAACATTCCTACGGCGAGTACCGCGGCATCCTGCGCAAGGTCCTGACCGATCTGGCACAGGAAGAAAACTGGGAAAATTTTGACGCCGATCTCGCCGCCATCAGCCTCAGCGCCTTGCTCGACGGTTTGTGGCTGGAGTCGGGCCTCAACCCCGGCACGTTCACGCCGGAGCAGGGCATCCAGATTTGCGAAGCCTGGGTCGACGGATTGCAAGCGGGCGGTCGCCAACGGTTTTGCGTCCAGACGACGGGCTGTTGATCAGTCGTTCAGCAGTCGATACTCTCTGGCGCCACAGCAACAAAACACTCTAATAAGAAACACGCCTTCGGGCACACGCGGGACACCATGCGATGACTCCTCGGGTATTGATCGTCGACGACGATCCGTTGATTCGCGAACTGCTGCAGGCCTACTTGTCCCAGGAAGGTTACGAGGTGCATTGCGCCGCCACGGCGGAGCTGGCCGACACGTTCCTGGCGAGCCAGACGGTCGATCTGGTGATGCTCGATATCCGCCTGCCGGGCAAGGACGGTCTGACGCTGACCCGGGAGCTGCGGGTGCGTTCGGAAGTCGGGATCATTCTGATCACCGGGCGCAACGACGAAATCGACCGCATCGTCGGCCTTGAATGCGGCGCCGATGACTACGTGATCAAACCGCTCAACCCTCGCGAACTGGTGTCCCGGGCGAAAAACCTGATACGCCGGGTGCGTCACGCGCAAACGCCGCAACCGGTGGCAGCCGTCGCCAAACCGGTCAAACAGTTCGCTGACTGGGCGCTGGACACCGACCGCCGACGACTGATCGACCCGACAGGCACCGAAACCCTGCTGACCCACGGCGAGTACCAATTGCTCAGCGTGTTCCTGCGCAACAGCGGCCACACCTTGAGCCGCGATCAATTGATGGACCAGATCCGCAACCGCGAATGGGTACCCAACGATCGCTCCATCGACGTGCTGGTCGGACGCTTGCGCCGCAAGTTGCACGACGACCCGGCCGAGCCGCAATTGATCATTACCATTCACGGCGCCGGTTACCTGTTCACCGCCAGCGTGGCGGCCTGAACCCGATGTGGCGGGTATTTGGCCTGCTGTTGGCGCTGGCCGCGACCCGCGCGATGGCCGCGGAAAAAGTGCGCTACTGCGACTACCCGGTCTACCCGCCGATCTCCTGGAGTGACGGCAAACAAGTACGCGGCCTGGCCCCGAGCGTGGTGAAAAACCTCTTTGGGCGACTGGGTTATGACGTCGACATCGTCGTGCTGGGCAACTGGAAGCGCTGCCTGCTCGACGTCGCTGAAGGCCGGGTCGATGTGGTGTTGGCTTATAGCACCGCGCAACGGGAGCAGAGCATGGTGTTTTCGACGGTGCCGGTGTTGCGCGAGGAGGTAGCGTTGTTCATCAATCGTCAGCACCCGGTGAAATTCGAGCGTCTGGAGGACCTGGCCCATTACCGTGGCGGGTTGCTGTTCGGTGAAAGTTACGGCGTCGATTTCGATCGCTTGGTCGCGCAACACCAGAACATCGAATGGGTCTCTGACAGCGGCCAGAACTTCGGCAAACTGATCCGCGCACGTATCGATTTCATCACCTCGGAACGACGCACCGGTCAGCTGTACGTCGAGAACCTGCCGGGCGCGCAAGACATCGTCGCGCTACCGAATGCCTTGAGCGTCGACTATTTGCGGGTGGCCATATCGCGCAAGTCCCCCTTGGCCAAGCGCATGCCGCAGATCGACGCGCAACTGAAACGCATGGTCGATGCTGGAGAAGTCGAGCAGTGGTTGAATGAAAGCGAAGTCACCTACCGTGACATGGTCAACCTGCCGGCGAACGCCAAATGATCCGCGCGCGTCCGGGTGGATTACTGCGACGTCTGCTGCTGTTTATTCTGTTGTTCAGCCTGTGTTTCACCGTGCTGGCGAGCACCGTGCAGCTGTACTTCGAATACCGCCGCGAGATGCGCGACATCGACTCGCGCATGGAGCTGATTCGGGCCGGTTACCTGGCCAGTCTGGAGCGCAGTCTCTGGGACTTGAACCAGGAACAACTGAACGTGCAGTTGCGGGGCCTGGTGGACTTTTCCGATGTGGCGCGGGTGCACCTGATCAGCCCCGATTTCGATCTGCTGCAAGGCAATGCCGACCCGATCGGGCCGTTGCGCATCGAGCGTTTTGAACTGGATTATCAACCACCAACCGGGCCTTCACGGCACTTGGGCCAGTTGGAGGTCAGCACCGATCTGGGCGCGGTGCATCAGCGCCTGTTCGCCACCGGTTTGACCAGCCTGCTGTGGATGAGCGTGTTTCTGTGCGGTCTGGCCGTGGCGTTGTCGGGGCTGTTCTACCGCTTGGTCACCCGGCACCTGCAAGTCATGGCCGAGTTTGCCCGACGCATCGCTGCCGGTGACTGGCACGAGCCGTTGCACCTGGACAAACGCCGGCACGTTCACGAAGACGAAATCGACACCGTGGCCCACGCGCTGGACGACATGCGCCGGGCCATTCTCAGCGACATTGACCGCCGCGAAACCGATCGGCTGGCCCTGCAAGACAACCGTGATGAATTGCTCAGGCTGGTCGAGCGCCGCACCGCCAGCCTGATGCGCGCCAAGGACGAAGCCGAGGCCGCCAACCTCGCCAAGTCGCGTTTTCTGGCGACCATGAGCCACGAGTTGCGCACCCCGCTCAACGGCATTCTCGGCATGGCCGAATTGCTGCGCGGCGCACGTCTGGATGAGCGTGACGGCAAACGTCTGGATGCGCTGTACAAGGCGGGCGAAGGGCTGCTGTCGATTCTCAACGAAGTGCTGTATTTCGCGCGATTGGAGGAGGGCGTCAGTCACCCGGAACCGGTCGACTTTTCGGTCCGGCAATTGCTCGATGAGGTGCTGACGCTGCTGGAACCGCGCGCGCTGAGCAACGACACGACGCTGCACTGTCGAATCGATCCACAGGTCGCCGAGCGCTATCACGGAGCCGAGCAATTCTTGCGTCAGGTGCTGAGTAATTTGCTGGCCAACGCGATCAAGTTCACCGAAGGCGGCAAGGTTGAGGTCGACGTCGCGCTGCTGGCTCAAGGTCCGGAACAGACCGGGCAACGGCTGCGCGTGAGCGTGACAGACAACGGCATTGGCATCGCCCCGGCCATGCAGGAGAAGATCTTCGAACGTTTCACCCAGGCCAGCGAAGAGGTGGCGCAACGCTTTGGCGGAACCGGTCTCGGGCTGGCGATCAGCAAGCATCTGGTCGAGCAGTTGGGCGGGCGGATTGGCGTCGAAAGCGAAGTCGGGCGGGGCAGTTGTTTCTGGTTCGAACTGACGTTGCAGGCGTCTACCGGCCTCACCACGGTGGCGCACAGCAGCGAGTCGGTGCAGGCGCTGAAGGTGCTGGTGGTCGAGGATGTGGCGCTGAACCGCGAAGTGGTCAGCGGCTTGTTGCAGCGTGACGGGCATCAGGTCTGGCTTGCCGAAGAAGGCGAGCAGGCGCTGGCGCAGTGTGCCGGGCAAGCCTTCGATTTGATCCTGCTCGATGTGCACCTGCCGGGCATCAGCGGCGTCGAGCTGTGCAAGCTGATCCGCCACACCCAAGGCCCGAACCGTCAGGCGCGGATCTTCGCCCTGACCGCCAGCGTGCAGCCGGCCTTGATGCGCGGTTATCTGGAGGCCGGCATGGACGGCATTCTCGCCAAGCCGCTGAAGCTCGAAAACCTGCGACAAGTGCTGGCCGGGCAACTGCCGGTGTCCACATCGCAACCAGATGACGAGGCGATGGACTGGCCGCTGCTGGACACCCATCGGACCTTGCTCGGGGAACAGAAACTGCAGGGCTTGCTGGCGGTGTTGCGTGACTCGATCCATCAGCATCGTGACGCACTCACCGAAGCCATCGAGGCTGACGATTGCACTGAAGTCGCCCACCTGGCCCATCGACTGGCCGGCAGCTGCGACTCATTGGGCTTTCGTGCGTTGGCCAATGTGCTGCGCGCTTTGGAAGAGGCCGCGATGGTCAATGATGAGCAGACGATGCGGACCTTGGCTTCTCAACTTCATGCGCAATTGCGGCGTTCGCAACAGACGCTGGCTGAGTTGTTGTCCCGCTGACGTACAAGTTCGTTACGACTTTTTACAACTTCGATCTTTACGGTCAACCGGACCTTACATGCGCTTCCAATAATCGAGGCAACCGCCACAGCGCGGTCTTCGAAGCTTATTGGAGATAATAATAATGAACTGCCGTAAAGCTGATCCTTCCCCGCGCCATGCCGCACACCTTGCTGACTATTGAGGTGCGGACATGAGCGAAACTACCGAAACCAAAGGCATCCAACTCACCCGCGCCCTGAAAAGCCGGCACATTTTCATGTTGTCGCTGGGCGGCGTGATCGGCACCGGGCTGTTCATGGGCTCCGGCGTGACCATCAACCAGGGCGGGCCGGTGGGCGCGATTCTGGCGTATCTGGTCGCCGGTTTCCTGATGTACCTGGTGATGGTCTGCCTGGGCGAACTGTCCGTACAAATGCCGGTGTCCGGCTCGTTTCAAACCCACGCCACCAAATTCATCGGGCCGGCCACCGGCTTCATGATCGGCTGGGTGTACTGGATGAGCTGGGCGACCACTGTGGGCCTGGAATTTACGGCGGCGGGCATGTTGATGACGCGCTGGTTTCCGGCGGTGCCGATCTGGTATTGGTCGGCGCTGTTCGTGGTGGTGCTGTTCGGTTTGAACGCGCTGGCGACCCGCGCCTTCGGTGAAGCGGAATACTGGTTCTCCGGGATCAAGGTCGCGGCGATTCTGGGCTTTATCGTCGTCGGCGTGCTGGTGATCTTCGGCGCCATCCCGCTGACCAGTGGTGCTCCGGCGCCGATGATGAACAACCTGATCGGCGACTCACTGTTCCCCAACGGCCTGTCGGCGGTGTTCGCGGTGATGATGACCGTGGTCTATGCCTTCCAGGGCTGCGAGATCATGGGCGTGGCCGCCGGCGAAACCGATCAGCCGGAAAAAAGCATCCCGCGCGCGGTGCGCAACGTGGTGTTTCGCGTATTGATTTTCTACGTGCTGGCGATTGTGGTGCTCTCGGCGATTGTGCCGTGGCAGCAGGCCGGGTTGATGGAAAGTCCGTTCGTGCAGGTGTTCGACATGGTCGGCATTCCTTATGCCGCTGACCTGATGAACTTCGTGATCCTCACGGCGATTCTGTCGGTGGGCAACTCCGGCCTGTATGCCTCGACGCGCATTCTGTGGGCGATGTCCAAGACCGGCATGGCGCCGAAAAGCCTGTCGCCTTTGAGCAAACGCGGCGTACCACTGCGGGCGCTGAGCATCACCTTGTGCTTTGCACTGGTGTCGCTGATGACCAGTTTTGTCGCGGCAGACACGCTGTTCATGGTGCTGATGGCAGTGAGTGGCATGTCCGGCACCGTGACCTGGATTGTGATCGCGTTGGCGCAGTACAAATTCCGTCGGGCGTATCTGCGTGATGGCGGCAAGCTCAGTGATCTGAAGTACCGGGCGCCGTGGTTCCCGCTGCTGCCGCTGACGTGCATTGCGTTGTGCTGCTCATTGTTTGTGTTTCTCGCGCTGGATGAAACGCAACGGCCTTCGCTGTACTGGGGCTTTGGGTTTATTGCGTTGTGCTACGGCGCGTACTTCCTGATTCATCGCAAGCGCGAAGCGGTGTTGGCACCGAGTTTGCCGACCGTTTAATTTCCTGATTCCAAACGATTCCCTGTGGGAGCGAGCTTGCTCGCGATAGCGGTCGATCAGTCAGCAGAGATGTTGAATGTGATACCGCAATCGCGAGCAAACTCGCTCCCACAGTTGTTTTGCGGTGGGCTGTAGGCAGTTGTTCGAAGTTGTAACAGCGCTATCTTCATGGCGCTGGATAAATAAAATAAATCCTTTAAATACAATTAGATAGACAGCTTTTTAAGCTGTTACAGCGCATTTTCCTGCCGATTGCCGCCTTACTGAACACTCGTTTAGTATGGCATCAAGTCGCATCACCTCAGACCAATCACAATAATTCGAGGATTCGCATGACTACTCAATCTTCTCTGCTCAGTCAGGTTGAAGCCGGCGTTGCCTGGATCACCCTCAATCGCACGGCCCAGCGCAATGCGCTGGACATCCCGACCCTGAAAAACCTCCACGCCTTGCTGGACCAATTCAACGCCGACCCCGCCGTGCGAGTCGTTGTACTGACCGGCAGCGGTCGCAGTTTCTGCGCCGGTGCCGACCTGGCCGAATGGGCCGAAGCCGAAGCCCGTGGCGCCCTTGAAACCTACGGCTGGACCGAAACCGCTCACGCCTTGATGAGTCGTCTGTACAGCCTGGAAAAACCGACCATCGCCGCCATCAACGGCACTGCCGTCGGCGCCGGCATGGACCTGACGCTGTGCTGCGATTTACGCATCGCTGCGCAATCGGCGCGCTTCAAGGCCGGTTATACCAGCATGGCTTACTCGCCGGACGCTGGCGCCAGTTGGCATCTGCCTCGGCTGATCGGTACTGAACAAGCCAAACGCCTGTTGTTCCTCGACGAATTGTGGGGCGCCGATCGCGCGTTGGCCGCCGGCCTGGTTGGCGAAGTCTGCGCCGATGAGCAACTGCTCGACGTCACCACTGAACTTGCTTCGCGCCTGGCCAACGGCCCGACATTCGCCTTCGCCCAGACCAAAAAACTCATGCGTGAAAGCGCTCAGCGCAGCCTGCCCGAGCAGCTGCAAGCCGAACTCGCCGCCGGCCTGTTGTGCGGCCGCAGCGAAGACGGTAACGAAGCCTTGCGCGCCTCGATCGAAAAACGCCCGGCCAATTTCATCGGTCGCTAAGTCCCGACACCACCTCCAGCACACGAACAACAGGTAGCCCCATGAATTTCCAACTGACCCAAGAACAAGAAATGTTGGTGGACGCGGTACGCAGTTTTGTCGCCAAGGAACTGCTGCCCCATGAGGAAGCGGTCGACCGTGCCGACGAAGTTTCCCCGGAGCTGGCGGCACAGATTCGCGGCAAGGCCATTGCCGCCGGTTTCTATGCCTTCAACATGCCGGAAGAAGTCGGCGGCGGCGGTCTGGACTACCTGTCTCAGGCGCTGATCGAACGTGAGCTGTCGAAGGTCTCCTGGGCGTTGCATGTGTTCGTTGCCCGGCCGTCGAAAATCCTCATGGCCTGCACCGGTGATCAGATCAACGACTACCTGTTGCCGTGCATCCAGGGCGAGAAAATCGACTGCTTCGCGCTGACCGAACCGGGTGCCGGTTCCGACGCCAACGCGATCAAGACCCGCGCCGTCCGCGACGGTGATGACTTCATTCTGAATGGCAGCAAACACTTCATCAGCCACGCCGGCCACGCCGACTTCGCCATCGTCTTCGCGGTGACCGACACCTACGAGCACAACGGCCGCCAGCGCAATGCCGTGACCTCGTTCCTGGTCGACCGCAACACGCCGGGCATGACCATCCGCCGCGGTCCGAAGTGCGTGAGCAACCGCGGTTACCACACCTACGAAATGTTCTTCGACGATTGCCGTGTCCCCGCGTCCAAAGTGCTGGGCGAAGTCGGCAAGGGCTGGGACGTGGCCAACGCCTGGCTGACTGCCGGGCGCGTCATGGTTGCCGCCAACTGCGTCGGTCAGGCGCAACGGGCGCTGGATGTGTCGCTGCAATGGGCGGCGGATCGCAAGCAGTTCGGCCAGCCAATCGGCACCTATCAAGGTGTCTCGTTCAAGCTCGCGGACATGGTCACGCAGATCCGCGCGGCCGAACTGCTGACCCTGCACACCGCGTGGAAAATGGACCAGGGCACCATGACCGATGGCGAAGCCGGCATGGCCAAACTGTTCGCCAGTGAAGTGCTCGGCAAGGTCGCTGATGAGGCGGTGCAGATTTTCGGTGGCATGGGCCTGATGGATGAATGCCCGGTGGAGCGCATCTGGCGTAACGCGCGGATCGAGCGTGTCTGGGAAGGCACTTCGGAGATCCAGCGCCACATCATTTCCCGCGAATTGCTGCGGCCGCTGTTGCGCTGATCGGCCCGGAGAATGTTTATGTCGCAGACGATTCGTGACAACCTCAAACGCCTGCTCGCACCGCGCCATCTGGCGTTTGTCGGTGGCCGCAGCATGGCCCGCGCGCTCAAGCGCTGCGCCGAAGGTGGCTACCAGGGCGAGATGTGGCTGGTCAATCCGCAGCACGACACACTTGAAGGCGTGCCGTGTGTGCGCAACATCGCCGAACTGCCGTGCGGCCCGGACGCGGTGTTCATCGCGACCAACCGCGAACTGACCCTGACCTGCGTCGCCGAACTGGCGGCCAAGGGCGCGGGCGGCGCGATCTGCTACGCCTCCGGGTTTGCCGAAACCGGCGCTGAAGGCCAGGCCTTGCAACAACAGTTACTCAAAGCGGCTGGCAACATGGCGTTGCTCGGCCCCAACTGCTACGGCTTGCTCGACTACCTGCACAGCTCCGCGCTGTGGCCGGTGGCCCATGGCGGCAAACCGGTGGAGAAGGGTGTTGCCGTGCTGACCCAGAGCGGCAACTTCGCCTATAACCTGTCGATGAGCAACCGCTCGCTGCCGGTGGCCTACATGGCGTCGGTCGGCAATCAGGCGCAACTGGGCATTGCCGAATTGATGGACGTGTTGCTCGATGAGCCGCGCGTCACGGCCATCGGCCTGCACCTCGAAGGCCTGAAAAACGTGCCGGGTTTCGCCCGTGCCGCACACAAGGCGCTGGAGAAGGGCATCCCGATCATCGCCCTGAAAACCGGCGTGTCGCAGATCGGTGCCGAACTGGCGCTCAGTCACACCAGTTCGCTGTCGGGCTCCGACGCGCTCTACGACAGCCTGTTTGCGCGCCTCGGCGTGATCCGCGTCAGTGGCCCGGTGAGTTTTGTCGAAACCCTGAAAGCCGCGGCCTGCGGCCAGTTGCCGGCGGGTAACAGCCTGATTGCTTTGGCCTGTTCGGGTGGCGATGCCGGGCTGATTGCCGACTACGCCGAACGCAATGACTTGAGCCTGCCCAAGCTCGATGAAGGCCAGGTCGGGGAACTGGCACAGGTCCTTCCAACCTACGCCAACCTGGTCAATCCGCTGGATTTCACCACGGCGATCTGGGGTGACGGCGAAGCGTTGAACCGCATGCTCGACAGTGCCCTGCGCACCGAAGCCGACGCCGCGATGCTGGTGCTTGATTACCCGGCTGAGTTCACCGGGGAGCGCAAGGAATGCGACCTGCTGCTGGAGCTGTTTTGCGCCGCGCTGGTGCGCCACGGCAAGACCGGTTTCGTCACCTCGGCGTTTCCCGAATTGCTTCCGGCTCACGCTCGTGAACGTCTGCATGCGCAAGGCGTCGCTGCGTTGCAAGGCGTGGAAGACGGCTTGGCGGCGTGGGGACGAATCGCCGGTTATCAACGCAATCGTCGGGCGCTGCTGGCGCTCGGTGAGTCGGCGCTGGTGCCGCACTGTCCGCACGCCTTGGTTGGCGAAGGACGATTGCTCAACGAGTGGGATTCGAAAAAAGCATTGCATGCCTTCGGCCTGCCGACGCCCAACGGCGTAATGAGCACGCCGGACAACGCGCTGAGTGACGCCGACGCACTGGGTTATCCGTTGGTGCTCAAAGCGGTCAGCGCGCAACTGCCACACAAAACCGAAGCCGGTGCCGTAGCGCTGAACCTCAAGGACGCCACGGCCCTGAGCGCCGCCCTGGAAAAAATGCGCGCAAGCATTGCCGAGTACGCGCCGCAGGTGCCGTTCGATCACGTGCTGCTGGAGCCGATGGCTAAACCGCCGCTGGCTGAATTGATCGTCGGTATCAAACGCGAAAACGACTTCGGCCTCGCCTTGGTTATCGGTGCTGGCGGGATTCTGGTGGAGTTGCTCAAAGACAGTCGCAGCCTGCTGCTGCCGACCACCGACGGCGCCATTCGCAAGGCCGTTTTAAGCCTGCGCAGTGCGGCGTTGCTGCAAGGGTTTCGCGGACGCGAAGCGGCGGATCTGGATTCGCTGGTGACAGCGATCCGTGCGGTGGCCGATTACGCCTGCGAAAACGCCGGGCAGTTGCTGGAACTCGATGTGAACCCATTGTTGGTCGGTGCCGCTGGCACGACTGCGGTCGATGCGTTGATTCGCCTTGGCCACGAGTGAGGATGTGAACATGCAAACCACAACATTGACCGGTGGCCAGGCCCTGGTGCGTCTGCTGGCCAACTACGGCGTCGACACCGTGTTCGGCATTCCCGGCGTGCACACGCTGGAGTTGTATCGCGGCTTGCCCGGCAGCGGCATACGCCACGTCTTGACCCGCCACGAGCAGGGCGCCAGTTTCATGGCTGACGGCTATGCACGCGTCAGCGGCAAACCGGGCGTGTGCTTCATCATCACCGGGCCGGGCGTGACCAATGCTGCCACCGGTATCGGCCAGGCGTATGCCGACTCGATTCCGATGCTGGTGATTTCCAGCGTCAACCACACCGCCAGCCTCGGCAAGGGTTGGGGTTGTCTGCACGAGACCCAGGACCAACGCGCGATCACCGCACCGATCACCGCGTTCTCGGCGGTCGCATTGAGCGCCGAGGACCTGCCCGAACTGATCGCCCGGGCCTACGCGGTGTTCGACAGCGAGCGTCCACGCCCGGTGCACATCTCGGTGCCGCTGGACGTGTTGTCGGCAAAAATCAGCCGCGACTGGAGCAACGACGTGGTCCGTCGTCCAGGTCGTGGCGCCGCCTCAACCACCGCGCTGGACGAGGCTGTGGCCAAGCTGCAAAACGCCAAGCGGCCGATGATCATTGCCGGTGGCGGTGCGTTGAATGCGCAACAAGCGCTGCAAGAGATCAGCACCCGACTCGCCGCGCCGCTGTTCACCAGCGTCGCCGGCAAAGGTTTGTTGCCGCCGGATGCGCCGCTGAACGCGGGCTCGACCCTGTGCGTTGAACCCGGCTGGAACCTGATCGCCGAGGCCGATGTTGTGCTGGCGGTCGGCACTGAAATGGCCGACACCGATTTCTGGCGCGAGCGCTTGCCGCTGAATGCCGAACTGTTGCGCGTGGACATCGACCCGCGCAAGTTCAACGATTTCTACCCGTGTGCGGTGGCATTGCACGGTGATGCCCAACAAACCCTCGTCGCGCTGCTGGAACGTCTACCGTCCACCGCGCGTGATGCCAGCGCAGCGATTTCTGCCGTCGGGGCCTTGCGCGAAGCTGTGAAGGCAAGCCATGGCCCGTTGCAGTCGATCCACCAGGCGATCCTTGACCGTATCGCCGCCGAGTTGCCGGCCGACGCGTTCATCAGCACCGACATGACCCAACTGGCCTACACCGGCAACTACGCCTTCAACAGCCTGGCACCGCGCAGCTGGTTGCACCCGACCGGTTACGGCACCTTGGGCTATGGCTTGCCAGCCGGCATCGGCGCCAAGTTCGGCGCGCCGCAGCGGCCAGGGCTGGTGTTGGTCGGCGACGGTGGTTTCCTCTACACCGCGCAAGAGCTGGCGACCGCCGTCGAAGAGCTCGACAGCCCGCTGGTGGTGCTGCTGTGGAACAACGACGCGCTGGGGCAGATTCGCGATGACATGCTCGGGCTCGACATCGAACCGATTGGCGTACTGCCGCGCAACCCGGATTTCGCCGCCCTCGGTCGCGCCTTCGGTTGCACCGTGAGCCAGCCGCAAAGCCTCGCCGAGTTGCAAACCGATCTGCGCCACGGCTTCAAGCGCAACGGCGTGACCCTGATCGAACTCAAGCACGCGTGCGCGCACTGATTTTCCTTTTCTGGCAGAGGTATCGCCATGCGCTTTTCCGATCTGACTCAACGTATCGCCGGTGACGGCGCTGCCGCGTGGGACATCCATTACCGCGCACTCGCGCTGCAGGAGCAGGGTGAAGACATTCTGCTGCTGTCGGTTGGCGACCCGGATTTCGACACCCCGGCGCCGATCGTGCAGGCCGCCATCGACAGCCTGTTGTCCGGCAACACCCACTACGCCGACGTGCGTGGCAAGCGCGCCTTGCGTGAAAGCATCGCCAGGCACTACGGCCGCCGCAGTGGTCAACAGGTCTCGGCCGATCAGGTTATTGTCCTGGCCGGCGCGCAATGCGCGTTGTTCAGCGTCGCCCAGTGCGTGCTCAACCCTGGCGATGAAGTGATTGTCGCCGAGCCGATGTACGTGACCTATGAAGCGGTATTCGGAGCCTGTGGCGCTGTGGTGATTCCGGTGCCGGTGCGCTCCGAAAACGGTTTCCGTGTGCTGCCTGAAGACGTCGCGGCCCGCATCACCCCGCGCACTCGGGCATTGGCGCTGAACAGTCCGCACAACCCGTCGGGCGCCAGTTTGTCCCGCGCCACCTGGCAGGCGTTGGCCGACCTGTGCATCGCCCACGACCTGTGGCTGATTTCCGATGAGGTTTACAGCGAGTTGTTGTTCGACGGCGAGCACGTCAGCCCGGCCAGTTTGCCGGGCATGGCCGAGCGCACCGCGACGCTCAACAGCCTGTCGAAATCCCACGCCATGACCGGCTGGCGAATCGGCTGGGCGGTGGCACCACCGGCGCTCGCGGCGCACCTGGAAAACCTCGCGCTGTGCATGCTCTATGGCTTGCCGGACTTCGTGCAGGACGCCGCCGTCGTTGCACTGGAAAGCAACTTGCCCGAGCTGGAGGCCATGCGCGAAGCCTATCGCCAACGCCGTGATCTGGTTTGCGAATGCCTGGCTGATTGCCCCGGCGTGAAGGCCTTGAAACCCGATGGCGGGATGTTCGTGATGGTCGATATCCGCGACACCGGGCTCAGCGCCCAGGCGTTTGCCGACCGCTTGCTCGACCGCCATGGCGTGTCGGTGCTGGCCGGTGAAGCCTTCGGTCCGAGCGCTGCCGGGCACATTCGCCTGGGGCTGGTGTTGGGCGCGGAGCCGTTGCGTGACGCCTGCCAGCGCATCACCCGTTGCGCCACTGAATTGCTGGAGTGTCAGGTTTATGCATAACCATAAAGCGCTGTTTATCGATGGCCGCTGGCAAACCCCGTCGGGGCAGGGCATCGCCGAGGTGATCAACCCGGCCACGGAAGAAGTCGCAGGTTCAGTGCCGCTGGGCGATGAGCGCGATGTCGACAACGCGGTGGCCGCCGCACGCAAAGCGTTCAGCTCATGGTCGCGCACGCCATCGAGTGTGCGGGCCGGTTACATCCGCGCCCTCGCCGAGCAGTTGCGCGCGCGGGCTGATGAGATGGCTTCGGTTATCACCACTGAACTGGGCATGCCGGTGCAGTGGTGCCGCTCGGTGCAGGTCGACGGCCCGATCACTGGGCTGGAGCAGTACGTCGAACTCGCAGGCCTGATGGACGAAGTGCGTGAGGTCGGCAACTCGCTGGTGATTCGCGAAGCGGTGGGCGTGTGCGCCTTCATCAATCCGTGGAACTACCCGCTGCATCAATTGATCGGCAAGCTCGCCCCGGCGCTCGCTGCCGGTTGCACGGTGGTGGTCAAGCCGAGCCAGGAAACCCCGCTGCACGCCTTTTTGCTGGCGCAGATGATTGAAGCCATCGGCTTGCCGGCCGGCGTGTTCAACCTGGTCAGCGGGCCGGGCTCGAAGGTCGGTGAAGCGCTGGCCAAACACCCGGATGTCGACATGGTGTCGTTCACCGGTTCCACCGGCGCCGGGGTTCGCGTGGCACAAGCCGCCGCGCCGTCGGTGAAGCGCGTGTGCCTGGAACTGGGCGGCAAGTCGCCGCTGCTGATTGCCGAAGACGCCGACCTCGCCGCTGCTGTGCGCTACGGCGTGCAAGACGTGATGATCAACTCCGGGCAGACCTGCACCGCGCTGACTCGCATGTTGCTGCCGGCCAGTCGTTACGCCGAAGCGGTGGAACTGGCCATCGCCGAAACCCAAAGCCTGCGCATGGGCGATCCGCTCGACCCGCAGAGTTTCCTTGGGCCGATGTGTTCGGCGGCGCAACGGCGCACCGTGCGTGACTACATTCAGGTCGGCCAGCAGGAAGGCGCGCGGCGGGTGTGCGGCGGCGATACGGCCGACGCCTTCGAGCGTGGTTTCTACGTCAGCCCGACGCTGTTCGCCGATGTTGATAACCGGATGCGCATCGCCCAGGAAGAAATCTTCGGCCCGGTGCTGTGCCTGATTCCCTACACCGATGAAGCGCAGGCGATTCAGCTCGCCAACGATTCGCCGTTCGGCCTGTCCAGCGGTGTCTGGGCCGGCAGTGCCGAACGCGCCTTGCACCTGGGGCGGCAGTTGCGTGCCGGGCAGTGCTTCCTCAACGGCGCAGCGTTCAATTATCAGGCGCCCTTCGGTGGCTACAAACAATCGGGCAATGGCCGGGAGTGGGGCGAGGAAGGGCTTAACGAATTCGTTGAAGTGAAGGCGATTCAGGTGTGACCGCTCGATGGACGGGCTTGCATTTGCGACTTCAAACTCAACGTTGGTCAATGTTTAAGGAATTGTCATGAAAGTACTGATCGTCCACGCTCACCCGGAACCGCAATCTTTCACCGCCGCCCTGCGTGACCAGGCCGTCGCCACCCTTGAAGCCCAAGGGCATGAGGTGCAGGTCAGCGACTTGTACGAGATGAACTGGAACCCGGTGGCGAGTGCCGATGACTTTTCTTCGCGGGAGAACCCGGAGTACCTGGTGTATGCGCTGGAGCAACGGCTGGGTGTGAAAAGCCAGTCGCTGGCGCCGGACATCCAGCAAGAGCTCGACAAGTTGTTGTGGGCTGACCTGCTGATCCTCAATTTCCCGATTTTCTGGTTCTCGGCGCCTGCCATGCTCAAAGGCTGGATCGACCGGGTGCTGGTGTCGGGGATCTGCTACGGCGGCAAGCGCTTTTACGATCAGGGCGGCTTGAGCGGCAAGAAGGCGCTGGTGACCGTGACCCTGGGCGGGCGCGAACACATGTTCGGTGACGGCGCGATTCATGGTCCTCTGGAAGACATGCTGCGGCCGATTCTGCGCGGCACGCTGGCGTATGTCGGCTTCGACGTGCTGGAACCGTTTGTGGCGTGGCATGTGCCGTACATCAGCGACGAGGCGCGCAAGGAGTTCCTGGTGAGCTATCAGCAGCGACTGGAGCACTTGAGCGATGACCAGCCGATGCAGTTTCCGCGGTTGGCGCAGTTTGATGAGGCGTTGTATCCGTTGCCGGTTTGAGGCGGGTTTTTACCTGGCGTTTGATGGTGTTCTTTGCGGCCCCATCGCGAGCAAGCTCGCTCCCACAGGTTTTGCAAACGACGCAAATCCACTGTGGGAGCTTGCTCGCGATGAGGACAGTGAATCCAGCCAAAAAACCAATGGCTCGCCACCTACCCCAGCCGGGCAGCCTGGGCAATGCCTATCAGGCTTAAATCTCCTTCACCGGCGTCTCACCCTCAACCCCTTTGATCAACCCGATGGCATGCAGGCAATCGGCCTTGTTCACATACGACTCGCCACTGGCGATGGTCTCGTGATTCCCCGCCCTCAACCGCCAGCGCCATTGTCCTTTGCCGGTGCTCGGGGTGCCCTTGGATTGCCTGTAAATCTCGAAATACATACTGCTCGCTCCATGCGATGGGTTATTGCGACAACCTGTGTGACGCGTCGTGGGCAAGCCTAGCGGAGCTGGCTTTTTTGGCCACCGGGCATTTGTTTCCAGGCATTTGAAAATATTTCTGCCAGCGCCGGCAGGCCGGTGGGAATGGCCAAAACCCCCTCTGATTCGCCCTTGCATCACCTCCCATGGTCCTGCTTAATACGACTCGACTCATGGCGTCGAGAAACTGTCGACGACCCCGGATTGTAGAAAAACCACTATAAAAAAGAGCAATCAATTGACTCATCAGCACGGAACGCAACTGGCCGGGCATTTGGCGTTATCGCTCGTCATCCCGGTGTTCAATGAAGCCGCCACCGTCGACTTGTTCCTCGCGCGGATCAATGACGTCTTCAAGGACGAGGCGCTGATCGGTCTGGAACTGGTGTTCGTCAATGACGGCAGCACCGACACCACACTGGATCTTTTGCTGGAACGCCAGTTGACGGACCCGCGCCTGCGCATCGTTGACCTGAGCCGCAATTTCGGCAAAGAAGCCGCATTGACCGCAGGTTTGCAGACCGCCACCGGCCAGGTCGTGGTGCCGATCGACGTTGATTTGCAGGACCCGCCCGAGGTTATTCTCGAGATGATTGCCCGCTGGCGTGAAGGTTATGAAGTGGTGCTGGGTCATCGTGTGAGTCGCAACACCGACTCCTGGGCCAAACAGACCTCGGCCAACTGGTTCTACCGCCTGCACAACAAAATCGCCGAGCAACACCTGCCGGAAAACGTCGGCGATTTCCGCCTCATGGACCGCTGCGTGATCGATGCCTTGCAGTCCTTGCCCGAGTCCCGGCGCTTCATGAAAGGTTTGTTCGCCTGGGTCGGTTTTCGCACCACCCAGGTCAACTACGAGCGCCCGGAGCGGGCGGCCGGAGCGACCAAGTTCAATGGCTGGCGGTTGTGGAACTTCGCATTGGAGGGCATCACCAGTTTCAGCACCGAACCGCTGCGGATCTGGACCTACCTCGGGCTGCTCGTTTCGCTGATTTCCTTCTCGTTCGCCATCTTCATCATCGTGCGCACCCTGATTTCCGGTATCGACCTTCCGGGTTATGCCTCGTTGATGGTGGCGGTCACCTTTCTGGGCGGCCTGCAATTGATTGGCATCGGGGTGCTGGGTGAGTACCTGAGCCGAACCTACATCGAATCGAAACGCCGGCCGGTGTATCTGGTACGGCGTGTCTATGACCCCAAGGACTGAACCGTGGATCTCAAGGAAACCGACATTCTCGGTTCAAGCATCGATCAGCATTGGTATTACGCCTCCAAAGCGGCGGCGACCACACGGTTGCTCGGCAGCACTCCGATCAGGAAAATTCTCGATGTGGGCGCAGGCTCCGGGTTCTTTTCTCACCATCTGCTGAGTCATTCATCGGCCAGCGAAGCGTGGTGTGTGGACATCAGTTACGACGCCGACTCGGACGCCAGCACCGCCGGCAAACCGGTGCATTACCGGCGCGAAATCGATGCGGTGGACGCCGACCTGGTGTTGCTGATGGACGTGCTGGAGCATGTCGACGACGACGTCGGGTTGCTCAAGGCCTATGTCGACAAAGTCCCGTCCGGCAGCCGATTCCTGATGACGGTGCCGGCGTTCCGTTTTCTCTGGAGCGGGCATGATGAGTTTCTCGAGCACAAACGCCGCTACACCCTGGCGCAACTGGAAACCGTGGCCCGAGCGGCCGGCTTGACGGTGCAGCAGGGCACTTACTATTTCGGCCTGGTGTTCCCGATTGCCGCCACGTTGCGATTGCTGCCCAAAGGCGCGCAACCGTCGCCGCCACGTTCGCAACTCAAGCAGCATCACCCGCTGGTGAACACGCTGTTGAAGACCTTGTGCAACATCGAGTTGCCGTTCATGAAGGCCAATCGTCTGGCCGGGTTGACGGTGTTTGTGCTGGCGCAGAAACCGTGACGTCAACCGAAAAATCCGCCCTGATCAAGCGTGGCCTGCGCTTTGCCGTCACCGGGTTGTTCGTCACCGCCCTGCATGCATTGGTGGCCGTGCTGTTCATCAATTACGTGTCGCCGTTGCCACCATTGGCCAACGGCGTGGCGTTTGCCGTGGCGACCGTGGTGTCCTACGTGATCAATACCACCTGGAGTTTTTCCGCACGATTGCACGGCCGGACGCTGCTGCGTTTCATGATGGTGTCCGGCGCCGGTTTTCTGTTGGCGATGCTGGTGGCCTGGGCCGCGCAGATGGCCGGGCTGCATTACCTGCTGGGGATTGGCGCCGTGGCGCTGACGATTCCGGCCTTCACCTTTGTACTGCATAACTTCTGGACGTACCGATGAAGGATCTTGTTAAACGCCTGCCGCTCAACCTGTTGCCCTTGTTGATCGGTGTTGTGGCTTTTTTCATCGTGGTCGGGCCGAGGGCACTGAACCCGCAAAACATTGCGTGGCTAGGGAACGGTGATCCGGCGACGCACTATTTGGGCTGGGTGTTTTTCCGTCAGTCGCCGTGGTCCTTTCCCGTCGGGCTCAATCCTTCCTACGGGCTGGAGTTGGGTAACGGCATCATTTTCTCTGATTCCAATCCGCTGCTGGCCCTTTTGTTCAAACCGTTTGCCTCGCTATTGCCGATGCCTTTCCAGTATTTCGGGTTGTGGTTCCTCGCCTGCTTCGTCTTGCAGGCCTGGTTCGCGTGGAAACTGCTGGGGCTGGTTTCTTCCCATGTGGGCGTACGTGCCGTGGGAACGGCGCTGTTTGTCTTCGCGCCGCCGATGATCATGCGCATGCCGTTCCACTTGTCACTCGGTGGGCATTTTCTGGTCCTGGCTTCGTTGTATCTGGGGCTGCACCCGAATTTGCGCCGTCGACGCCTGGCCTGGGGCGCGTTGCTGGCGGCGGCTGCGTTGATTCATGCGTATTTTCTGGCGATGGTCGCCGTGATCTGGATCGCCGATCTCACTGCCGGTTATTTCAGGAAAAACATGACGCTGCAGTCGGCTGCCATCGAATTGATCGGGCTATTTTCGCTGGTCAGTTTTTGTTGCTGGCAGGCGGGCTATTTTTCTGTGGGCGGCGGCGCGGTATCGGATGGTTTTGGCCTGTACGCCATGAACCTGCTGTCACTGATCGATCCGGGCAATTGGTCAGGGCAGTGGTCCTATGTCCTCAAGGATATGCCCGGTGTTCAGGGGTATGGCGACGGTGAAGGGTTTCTCTATCTAGGGCTTGGGCTGATCACACTGGGCATTTGTGCGCTGGTGGGGCTGCTTCAAGGCCAAACCGGTTTTGCTCGGCGATTGGGCCAGCGCCCCCTATTACTGGTGGCGCTGGTGGGGCTGTGCCTGTTCTCGATCTCCAATCATGTTGCGCTCGGCTCACTGGAATGGACCTATCCGTTGCCGCAGTGGGTGATCTCGATCGCGAACATTTTCAGGGCGTCAGGGCGGATGTTCTGGCCGGTCTACTACGCGATTATCTTCGCCATCATTTTCCTGGTGATTCGCGCCAATACCCCGCGTACCGCCGTGAGTCTATTGTCCCTGGCGTTGCTGATCCAGGTGCTCGATACCCACGCCGGCTGGATAGGCGTGCGCAAACAATTGATGGTTGAACCGGCGTCGAAGTGGGTGTCGCCCATGGTCGATCCGTTCTGGAACAGTGCTGCGGCCCATTACCGGAACATTCGCTGGATCGTTCCGCAGAATCTGTCCCCGAAGTGGATGTCGGTGGCTGATTTTGCCGGTGCCCATGGGCTGGCAACGAATGCCGTGTACCTCGGGCGGATGGACACGGCCAACTGGATCAAATCCGAGCAGGAGACGGCGCGTGAAATGACCTCGGGCAAGTATGCCGCCGACTCGTTGTACCTGCTTGATGAGCGGGCGTTGATCCAGGCGGTGAGAAACGTTGATACCCGAACGGACCTCTTCGCCAGGATTGACGGGTTCACAGTGCTGGCCCCGGGCTGGAAACAATGCAGCACGTGCCTGCAGCTGGCCTCGCAAATCAACCCGCTGGATCTTGTGCCCTCCGTCGAACCCGGACAAAAGACCCTGTTCAATTACGGCGGCAAGGGCGGGGCACTGCTCGCCAATGGATGGTCCGAGCCAGAACTCTGGGGCACCTGGTCGAAAAGTCCCGACGCCGAAGTCATGTTCCGGGTTCCGGCACCCGTGCATTCCTTGCGTCTGGAAGCCACGGCGTTCCTTCCGCCAGGGCATGCGCGGCAACGTGTCGTCATCAACATCAATGGCGTACCGGCCGTGAATACCCGGCTTGAGCAGGCTGATGGCAACATCATCGATGTGGCCCTTACGGCCGAGATGCAGCAACGGGTGTCGAGTCAGGGGGTGTTGATTGTGCAATTGCAGTTCGCCGATGCCGTCAGCCCGAAACAGTTCGGGATGGGGCCGGACGTTCGACCGCTTGCACTCGGGTTGAAGTCCTTGACCGTCAATTGATGTCCGCTGGACATAGACGCCTCCCTCGGGCCTTTCTACACTGCCTCATGTGTTGGGGACCGGGGGCAAGGAATGAATCGTAATGAGCTGCGCAAGGCGGACATCAACCTGATGGTGGTGTTCGAAACGTTGATGCTCGAGCGCAACGTGACGCGGGTGGCAGAGAAGCTGTTTCTCGGTCAGCCGACCATCAGCTCGGCGCTCAACCGCTTGCGGGCGATGTTCAACGATCCGCTGTTCATCCGTGTCGGCCACCGCATGGAACCGACGGCCCGCGCCGAGGAGTTGATTCAGTACCTGTCACCGGCGCTGGATTCGTTGTCGGTGGCGTTGAGCCTGACCCACAGTTTCGACCCGGCCAGCAGCACCATGACGTTTCGCATCGGGCTGTCAGATGACGTCGAGTTCGGCCTGCTGCCTCCGTTGCTGCGCGCCTTGCGCCAGGAAGCGCCGAAGGTGGTGTTTGTGGTTCAGCACGTCGATTACTGGCGCATACCGGACTTGCTCGCGTCCGGCGACATCACGGTCGGCATCAGCCAGACCCGCGGCCTGCCGGCCAACGCCAAGCGCAAATTGTTGCGCCACATTCAGCCAAGCATCCTGCGCGCCGATGCGTCCGACACACCGCTGACGCTCGATGAATATTGCGCACGCCCTCATGTGCTGGTTTCCCACACGGCGAACGTCAGTGGTTACGCCGATGAGTGGCTGGCCGAGATTGGCCGGACGCGTCAGGTGGTGCTGTCCGTGCCGCAATACAGCTCGTTGCCGGCCTTGCTCGCGGGCACCGATCTGATTGCCAGCCTGCCGGATTACACGGCCGACGCCATGGCGGCTACCGGTTTGCTGTTCAAGGAACCGTTCCCGTTCAAGACCCCGACCCTGGACCTGTCGATGGTCTGGCTCAGCCATGTCGATACCGACCCCGCCGAACGCTGGTTGCGTTCGCGCCTGGAGGTGTTCATGAGTGAACGTCCACCCTTGCCGCTGCCCGAGTGAGTCAGACAGCGCTGTGTTATACGTAGGATCTTTCTGCCCACTATCTGGAGCCGCGTCATGCCACACGTGCACATGGAATACACCGCCAACCTGCCTGGGCTGAACGCCGACGTGGCGTTGATCCGGCTCAATAATGCCTTGGTGGCGTCCGGTCAGTTTGCGGCAGAGTTCGACATCAAGAGTCGGGCACTGAAGGTCGAGACCTTCAAGGTCGGCACTGCGTTGAATGAACGGGCGTTTGTGCATGTGAAACTGGCGCTGTTGAGCGGTCGCTCACCGCAGATCAAACAGCAGCTGTCGGAAAGCCTGCTGGCGGTGGTCCAGGACCTGTGCGAATGGCCAACCGGTGTCGAAGTGCAGTTGTGCGTGGAAATCCTCGATATCGATCGCGAGTCCTACACCAAGACCGCCATCACCCCCTGAATTCAGGCCACCTGCTCGGCACAGACGTCAATCACCTGCTCGCGCAGCCAGGTGTTGGCACTGTCCTGATCGGCACTTTGACTCCACTGCATGTCCAGGGTGAAACCCGGCAGGCCATTGGGCGCTTCGCAATGATTGAAGATCGCCTCGTTGGCGAGCAATTGCTGGATACGGCGGGGCAGGGTCAGGATGTAGTCGGTGCCAGTGATCATCTTCAGTGCCGCGCTGTAGCTGTTGGCTCGCGCGACAATCTGCCGCTTGTGCGCCTGTTGCGCCAGCCAGCCGTCGACCATGTTGGTGCTGGACGTCCATGGGGTTGGAAATACATGCCGGCGTTGCACAAAGGCTTGCAGGCTCAGCCGTGACTCCAGTGGCGTGGCGCGTTTGTCGAACACACAGACCAGATCATCTTCCAGTAACAGCCGGGATTTGAAGTCGGTGTGGCTGCGATGGAAATTCGGGCCGAAACAGATCACCAGGTCGAGGCGGCCATCGCGCAACTCGTCGACCGGGATGTCGGTTTCGAACTTGTGCATGTTGACCATCACCGGCAGGTCGGCGAAATCGAAGCGCTTGAGCAGACGCGGCAGAATCAACTGCTCGAAGTACTCCGGCGCGCAAATGTTGAACGTCACCGCTTGCAAGGTCGGGTCGAACGCTTGGGTGCTGGCGTGGCACAGGTTGATACTTTCGAGAATTTTCAGCACATGCGCGTACATGGTGCTGGCTTTGTAGGTGGGGCGCATGCCGGTGCGGGAGTTGATAAACAACTCGTCTTCAAAACTGGTCCGCAGCTTTTTCAGGCAGTAACTCACCGTGGACTGGCTGACACAAAGCGCCTCCGACACACCGGTGACGCTGCTTTGCTCGTACACGGCGACAAACACCATGAGGTCCTGCATGTCGAGCTTTCGAAGCAAGTTACTGTTCAGCATCCGTTCTGTCTCGCTGTGTTCCGTGCGCGATCAATGCGCAAACGTGTGCGAAAGATCCTAACGGAACGATGGTGCCAGGAGAATGCCTTGTAGGAAGTTTCTGCGCCGATCAGTCGATGTGTTGGTGGTAATGCCGCGGGTCGAAGCGCAGGACCATCAGGATCATCAACCCAACGACCCCTGTCAGCGCCCACCAGGCCCATTCGAAACTGCCCAGTTGGTCACGAATCATTCCGGCCATCAGCGGTGAAAGGCCGGCGATCAAGTACCCGATGCCTTGCACGAATGCCGTCAGGGCGCCGGCGCGTTGCGGGTCATCGAGGTGATCCAGCGATACAATCAGGCTCATCGGGAACAGCCCGCCGATGCCCAGCCCCAGCAGGCACGGCCAGAGCAGGCTCAACTGTTGCAGGCAGAGAATCAGCCCGCAGAAGCCGGCCATGATCAGCGCCAGCAACACCACCAGCACCAGACGCCGGTCACGACTGCGATTGGCAATGGCAGGCGTCACCAGCCCGGACAACACTTCCATGGCCGTCAAAAAGCCCAGCAGCAACCCGGCGTGTTGCTCGCTCCAGCCTTGTTCCACGTAGTAAGGCGCGAGCCAGGCCAGCACACAGGTGTAGGACGCGGTGCCCAGACCGAAGAAGATGGCGAGTAACCAGGCGCGGGAATTGGCGAAAAAACTCGGCCGGCGGGTTGATTGCGTCGAGCGTGCCGTAGATTCGCCACGCAGGCCAGACCATAGCAGCAGGGCCATCACGGCCAGCGCCGCCCAGATCGCCAGGCCGAGGCGCCAGCTACCACTTTGGTTCATGACCAGCGGCGCAAACGAGGCTGCAATCGCCGCGCCGCCCATGATCGACGTGACATAAAGCCCCATGCACAGGGCGACGTTGTCACTGAACCGGGCCTTGATCAGCGCCGGCATCAGGGCCTGGATCAGCGCAATACCGACACCGGCCAGCACCGCACTGAGGATCAGTTCGACGGCCGAATCGAGAAACAGTCGCGACGCCGTGGCCACGCCAATGATCAACAGCGACAGCACCACCGTGCGCTGTTCGCCGAAGCGTTGGCTGACCCGCAAGCCAAAAAACATCGCCAGGCCCATGGCCATGACCGGCAGCATCGTCAGCAGCGAGGCCATGCTGAAACTCAGCGCAATGTCCGCGCGAATCGACGACAGCAAGGGCCCGACCGCCGCCATCGACGGACGCAGGTTAAGAGCGACGAGCATGATGCTGAACATCAGCCAAAGGGCAGGGCGGGTCGTCGCGCGAACGTTTTCCATCAAACAGGCCTTCAAAAACAAGGCCCCGATTAGGCTCGCCAGGGCTGGCGGCCGCAAATCAGATAATCCGCAGCACTATTTAAAAATTAAATACCTCAGCCATCAGGGTGTTTGGAGATGATTGTTTAGTCCATCTGCAACCAAGGTTCTTCAAATCCCGATTTAAAGACCTGACCGCCCGTGTGACGCTGCCGCTCATCTGTCCTCTACGGTTTTACCTATGGGCGATTGTCCCGTCGCACTTCCCTCCGAGCTGGCCTTCTGGGCGCTGTGGCATTGCCGTCACGCACGCCCCCCGGATTCCTGTATTTCCCGTTGATTGTTCTGACAGGTCCCGCGCCATGCGCTGGATCACCTCGGCGACGCCTGCGCGTTTGCCTGACGCGGAAAAAGAGAATACCCATGAGTTGTGCCACGACCTCGTTCGCCTCCCCGCAAGAAGCCCTGACCTTTCTCGAACAGAACCCGGACATTGAAATGTTCGAGCTGTTCATCCTCGACAACAACGGTGTGCCACGGGGCAAGCTGCTGCATCGCGATGAACTGCTGGCGGTGTACGAGAGCGGTCGGCCGCTGCCGAGCACCATTCTGGGCCTGACCATCAATGGCGACGACGTGGAAAACTCCGGACTGGTCTGGGACGTCGGCGACATTGACTGCCGTGCCTACCCGATCAGCGGCAGCCTGACGCGCATGCCGTGGCGGTTGATTCCGACAGCGGCGGTGCAAGTCAGCATGCACCCCAAAGAAGGCATGCCGGCGACGATCGCCGATCCCCGGCACTTGTTGGCGAAAGTGATCGAAGGCCTGCAAGCCGACGGTTACTACCCGGTGATGGCGGCGGAGCTGGAGTTTTATCTGCTGGATCAGCAGCGCGACAGCAACGGGCGGCCGCAACCGGCGCGGGATGTCGATGGCGGGCGGCCGCGCACGACGCAAGTCTATGGCTTGCGTGAACTGGAGCAGATCGAACCGTTTCTGGCCGATCTCTACAGCGCCTGCAAGCTGCAAGGCATTCCGGCGCGCACGGCGATTTCCGAATACGCGCCGGGGCAGGTGGAAATTACCCTCGAACATCGCACCGATGCCCTACAGGCAATGGACGAAGCCGTGCGTTACAAACGATTGGTCAAGGGCGTGGCCCACAAGCACGGGATGACGGCCTGCTTCATGGCCAAACCCTTCGACGATCTGGCGGGCACGGGGATGCACATGCATGTCAGCCTCGCGGACAGAGAGGGCAACAACCTGTTCGCCAGCGAAGCCCCGGACGGCACGCCGTTGCTCAGGCAGGCGGTCGGCGGCATGCTCAGTACCTTGCTCGATTCTTTGCTGTTGTTCTGCCCGAATGCCAACTCCTACCGGCGATTCCAGACCAACAGCTATGCGCCCCTGGCGGCGACCTGGGGCGTGGACAACCGCACGGTGAGTCTGCGCGTGCCTGGCGGGCCGGCGTTTTCCCGGCACATCGAACACCGTATTTGCGGCGCTGATGCCAACCCGTACCTGGCCGCCGCGGCGATACTGGCTGGTATCCATCGCGGTATTCGCGAACAACTCGACCCGGGTGCGCCGGTGGAAGGCAACGGGTACGCCCAGGCCACGGAGCTGTTACCGACCGATTGGCTGACCACGTTGCGCGCGCTGGAAGGCTCGACCTGGGCGCGTGAAGCGTTCGGACAACCTTTTCTGGGCGTCTACCTGGCCGTTAAGCGCGCCGAGTATCGACAGTTTATGGGCGAGGTCGGCGAGCAGGACTGGCGCTGGTACCTGAACCAGGCCTGAACCATTCTCAATTATTCATAACGTTGGTCGCAGGTTTAATAAGCCAACTATTCGTTGGCTTCTTTTTCACAAAAAATTGATGGTTGGCTGCTTAACATTAGTGTTGTCACGGTCAATGAAATTTTCACATTTGCCGTAGGCACTTCTTTTCAGGAACAGCCGATCACCATGTTGAAGATTAAAGCCGTGCGCCCGGAATGGGTGACACTGATTGCCAGCGCCTTTTTGTTAACTGCCTTCAATTTTGTGTTGTGGCAGCACCTGTTTGAAATCACCGCAGCCGACGGTAAAGGCATCGTCGTGCGCGTGGCATTCGGGGCGATGATTCTGGCGGCTTTCAACATTGTACTGACCTTTCTGGCGTTCAAGCGTGTGCTCAAGCCGGTCCTGACGCTGATCTTCATGATCAGCGCCGGGGTGGCCTACTTCATGAGCCAATACGGTGTACTGATTGACACCGGCATGTTGCGTAACTTTGCACAAACCAATGCGACGGAAGTAAGAGACTTGCTCTCGTTGAAGTTGATGGCGTATATCCTGTTCCTGGGTGTTTTGCCGTCGTTGTTATTGTGGAAAACACCGATCAGTTATCGTCGCTGGCACCACGAGTTATTAAGCAAGGTGTTGGTAAGTGTTGTGTCCGCTGTCGTTATAGGTGGCGTGGCCCTGATTAACTATCAGGGCTTGTCTTCTTTGTTCCGTAATCACCATGAGTTGCGCCTGATGGTTGTGCCGAGCAACTACATTGGTGCCTCCGCTGGTTACTTGCGTGAACAGGTTGCGTCTGCCCATCAACCCTTTGTCAAAATCGGCGAAGACGCGCAGAAGAACCCGGTCTGGCAATCCCATGGCCGCAAATCCCTGACCGTACTGGTGGTGGGCGAAAGCGCCCGGGCCGAGAACTTCGGCATCCTGGGCTATGGCCGCGACACCACCCCGAAGCTGAGTAAAGAAGCCGGCCTGATTTCGTTTACCGATGTGCATTCCTGCGGCACCGAAACCGCCGTGTCCGTGCCGTGCATGTTCTCCAACATGGGCCGCAAGGACTACAACGCCAGCAAGGCGAAGAATGAAGAGGGCCTGCTCGATGTGCTTAAACGGGCCGGCCTGGACGTGATCTGGCGTGACAACCAGTCGGGCTGCAAAGGCACGTGCGACCGGGTCACCATCGACGACGTAAGCAACCTGAAAGACCCGGTGCTGTGCGCCAACAGCGAATGCCGCGACGAAATCCTGCTGCAAGGTTTGCAACATTTCATCGACACACTCGATAAAGACACCGTGTTGGTCTTGCATCAAATGGGCAGCCATGGCCCTGAATACTTCAAGCGTTACCCGAAAGAGTTCGAGCATTTCACGCCGGTTTGTGAAAGTAACGCGCTGAACAATTGCAGTCGCGAAAGTATCGTTAATGGTTACGACAACACGTTGGTGTACACCGACCACGTGCTGTCGACCCTGATCGATCTGTTGCGCAAGAACCAGGAGAAAGTGGATACCGCGATGCTGTACCTGTCCGACCACGGCGAATCTTTGGGTGAATACAATCTGTTCCTGCACGGCACGCCTTACATGCTGGCGCCGGAGCAACAGAAACACGTGGCCATGCTGGCGTGGTTCTCCGACAGCTATCAGAAGTCGTTCTCGGTAAACACACATTGCCTGCAACTGAGTCGCGACAAGCCATTGAGCCAGGACAACCTGTTTCATTCGATGCTGGGGCTGCTGGAAGTCAACAGCAAGGTCTACAACCAGGATCTGGATATGTTTGCCGGCTGTCGCGGTGCGGTGGTCGACGGCGTGTTGGCCAAGGATTGAACGCTTCAACTTTTTCAGACACTGGCCGCTAACTTGCGGTCGCAAGAGTCATCATCAAGGGTCAATTGCACATGTCTGCGCAACCCACATCCGCCATCGAGCTTGAGTTCGCCCGGCGCTACGATCAGGAACACGCCCGCGTCTGCCGTCAGCCGCAACCGCGTAGCCTGATGGGGCGCCTGGCGTTCTGGCGCGAGGAAAACCTGGTGCGCAATGCGCTCAAGGTGGCGGGCGAGCCGGGGTTGATCCTTGACGTGGCCTGCGGTGCCGGGCGCTTCTGGCCGGTGCTGGCCGAGCACGCAAACCGCGTGATCCTCGCGTCGGACCCGTCCCAGGACATGCTTAACCATGCGCAGACTCACCATCCGCAAAGCCTGCTCAAGCGGATCAAGACCTTTCAGAGCTCAGCGTTCAGCCTGGGCTTGTCCGTCAATGCGGTGGACTGCATTTTTTGCATGCAACTGTTTCAGCACATCACCTGCGCCGAACATCGGATGGTCATGCTCCAGGAATTCCACCGGGTCAGTCGCGATACGGTAATTGTGGCGGCTCGGATCGACGGCTATTTTAATCTGCGCCGACCAGAGACGGAGGCCGTTCACGCCCCGCAGCCGGTCAGCAAGGCCGAGATTGAAGCGGACTTCAAGCAAGCCGGTTTCCGGGTGCTGAGCCATCAGGACGTCCTGCCGGGTTGCAGGTGGATGCGGGTCTACGTACTCAGTAAGACCAGTTAGTCTCCGCTTGTCAGACATTTATTGCTGTCGGGCAGGTCTTTTCGCTAAAGCTCTTGTTCAGTGATGCGCGGAAATCGCCGGGGGCGATATATACTGCGCGCCATTCTTCAAGGGAGAGCCGTGTGGCCATCGATATTCACTGGATTCGCGACAACGATAGCCTCGGTCAGTTTTGCGCCGAGTGGCAGCAACTGCCATTCGTTGCCCTCGACACCGAATTCATGCGGGTCGACACCTTTTACCCGATTGCAGGCCTGCTGCAGATCGGCGATGGCGTACGCGCTTACCTGATAGACCCACTGACCATCGACAACTGGAAGCCCTTGGCCGCGTTGCTGGAAAACCCGGCGGTGGTCAAAGTCGTGCATGCGTGCAGTGAAGACCTCGAGGTCTTGCTGCGCCTGACCGGCAGCCTGCCGGCGCCGCTGTTCGATACGCAACTGGCGGCCGCCTACCTGAACCTGGGTTTCTCCATGGGTTACTCGCGATTGGTGCAAGAGGTGCTCGGCATCGACCTGCCCAAGGGTGAAACCCGCTCCGACTGGTTGCAACGTCCGCTGTCCGACACCCAGATCAGCTACGCCGCCGAAGATGCTCTGCACTTGGCGGAGGTTTTCGTACAGCTTCGTCCGAAGCTGTCTGAGGACAAATACAACTGGGTCCTGGACGACGGCGCTGAGCTGGTGGCCAACCTGCGCCGCGAGGTCGACCCGTACGAGGTTTATCGCGATGCCAAGCTGGCCTGGAAACTGTCCCGCGCCCAACTCGCCGTGTTGCGTGAACTGTGCGCCTGGCGTGAGCGCGAGGCCCGTGCCCGTGACTTGCCGCGCAACCGCATTGTCCGTGAGCACTCCCTGTGGCCGCTGGCGCGGACTCAGCCGGACAACCTCGGCGCGCTGGCGAAAATCGAAGACATGCACCCGCGCACCGTGCGTCAGGATGGCGAGTTTCTGCTGGATCTGATCAAGCGCGCCGGCAGTGTGTCGCCCGATCAATGGCCGCCTGCTGTGCCGGAGCCGCTGCCGGTGGATGCCGCCGTGCTGGTCAAACAGCTGCGCGCCATTGGTCAGGCCGAAGCCGAACGCTTGAACATCGCGCCGGAACTGATGCTGCGCAAGAAAACCCTGGAAGCGCTGCTCAAGAGCGGCTTCCCCAATGGTCCATACCAATTGCCTGATTCGCTGCGTGGCTGGCGCCGCGAATTGATGGGCCAGGCATTGCTCGACAGCCTGGCCACCGCCGGAGAACAGCCTTGAAACGTATTTGCTCGATCTACCGAAGCCTGAAGAAAAACGAGATGTACCTCTATGTGCTCAAAAGCGATGCACTGGAGCGCGTCCCGGAATCATTGATGGCCGCCTTCGGCAAACCGCACCACGCGTTCGATCTGGTGCTGACCCCCGAGCGCAAGCTGTCGCGCGAGGACATCACGGTGGTCCTGGAAAACCTCGAAAAGCAGGGCTACCACCTGCAAATGCCACCGGCCGAAGACGAATACATCGAACACTTGCCGGAAGAGTTGCTGCGCCGCAACGACCCGATGTAAGCGGCAGACAGGCTCTGTTCAGCGTCTGTGTGAAACACTGGAATGATTTTTGGCGATGACCGCGACGAGGGAACCATACTCGCTCGGCGGTCGTCTGCACGGCTTTTGAAAGGTTTGAAACATGCGCGTTCTGATTGCTGAACACGACCACCCGGTATACGCACAATTGCTGCGTCAGGCGGCACCTGAGCTGGAAGTGCTCACCAGTGGCGACTCCGCTGAACTGGCCCGTCTGGCGGCTGATTGCCCGGTCTGGCTGGGTCAACCGGATCTGCTGGCCACCCTGTTGCGTCAGGGTCATGAGCCGCAATGGCTGCAATCGACCTGGGCGGGCATCACGCCGCTGCTGGTCGACGGCTTGCCCCGTCACTATCGCCTGACCCGCGCGGTCGGCATTTTTGGCCAGGTCATGGCCGAATACGTGCTGACCTACATGCTCGGCCACGAACGCGAAGTGCTGGCGCGGCTGGTCAGTCAGGTCGAGCGCAAATGGGACAGCCGCCAGGGCCAAAGCCTGGCGGGGCGCAAAGTGTTGATCGTCGGCACCGGCGACATCGGCCAGACCGTGGCGAAGTTTCTGCTGCCGTTTGGCGTCGAGTTGTACGGCATTGCCAGCGAAGCTCGCGAGCAGGCACCGTTTATCGAAGTCGGCGCGCTGGCGGATTTGCCGCGTCTGGTCGGCGAAGTGGATTACGTGATCAATCTGCTGCCCAATACCCCAAACACCCACGACCTGTACGACGCGACACTGTTCAAGCAATTCAAGCCGACCGGGTTGTTCATCAACGTCGGTCGCGGTGTGGCGGTGGTCGATGCCGATCTGGTCGAAGCCTTGAAAGAAGGGCATCTGGCGGGCGCGGTAATTGATGTCTGCCGTCAGGAGCCGCTGCCGCAACGTCATCCGTTCTGGACGGCCTGGGGCTTGCTGCTGACCGGTCACAGCTCGGCACCGACCTCGCCATCGATGATGGTGAATTTGTTTGTCGAGAACCTGCGGGCGTACGAGGCGGGTGAAGCGCTGCGCGGAGAAGTGGATTTCGAGCGCGGCTACTGAGTTCACCCTCAATCAAATGTGGGAGCGAGCAAGCTCGCTCCCACATTGGTTTTGCGGTGTTGTTAGAGGGTGAAGTCGCCTTCAGCGGCCAGTTCGCTCAACGGGCGACGCGGGCTCGGCTCTTCGCGCGCTTGCAGGTAATCCGCCAGCGTCGCCTTATCCCCCAGTTTGCCCACCGCCACGGCGGCGTGCAGTGCATAACCTTGCGGAATGTTCAGCTCCTTGCGGGTCAGCTCCTGATCAAAACCGGCCATGCCGTGGGTGTGCCAGCCGCTGAGGCTCGCTTGCAACGCCAGGTGCCCCCACGCCGAACCCGTGTCGAAGGTGTGCCACAGCGCCGGGGTTTCTTCAGTCGCGCCCGGTGCGATGAAGGTGGTTTTCGAAATCACGATCACCAGCGCCGAGGCGTGTTGTGCCCAGCTGCGGTTGAATTCGTTCAGCAGCCCCAGGTAACGCTCCCAGTTTGCCGTGTCGCGACGCGCGTAAAGAAACCGCCAAGGCTGCGAGTTGTAGGCCGACGGTGCCCAGCGCGCAGCTTCGAAGAAACTCAGCAGGGTCTCTTCAGGAATCGCTTCGCCGGTGAACGCGCGGGGCGACCAGCGATCGGTGAATTGCGGGTGAATGGCATAGTCGGCAACGCGTGGATTGGCACTCATCAAGAGATTCCTTGCTACGTTTGAAGTGAGGGAGCGACGCAAAACCCTACTGGGCGGCGCAAAAACTGACAAGTCCGTTCTACCGGCAGTCGCCAATGCTTGGCCCGCAAGGGCCTTGGCACTAGACTGGCGGCCTTTTCACCACCTGATGTTGATGCTTGAGCCATGGCCGCCAAAGTCGAACCGTTCTGGATACGCAAAACCCTCGATCAACTCGATCAAGAGGAATGGGAGTCGCTGTGCGACGGCTGCGGCCTGTGCTGCCTGCAAAAACTCGAAGATGAAGACGACAACAGCGTCTATTACACGCGCATCGCCTGCAAACTTCTGGACCTGAAAACCTGCCAGTGCACCGATTACCCCAACCGGCGTGATTTCGTCCCGGACTGCATCCAGCTCACGCCGGGCAAGGCCGACGAGTTCAAATGGCTGCCACCGACCTGCGGCTATCGCCTGGTCAGTGAAGGCAAGGACTTGCCGCTCTGGCACCATCTGGTGTGCGGCGACCGCGATGCGGTGCACCACCAACGAATTTCACAATCCGGGCGCATGCTCGCCGAAGGCAGCGTGCCTGAAGATGACTGGGAAGATCACCTGATATTCCGCGCGGGTTAATGGCTGACAGATTCAGCTTCACTAAGGAGTGTGTATGGCTGTGGGATGGCGGCTGGCGTTGGCAGTCGGGCTAGTGGCCCTGAGTGCGCCCGTGTGGGCGGCGAAGAAAGTCGATCTGGATTACCACGTGCGCCTGTTGCCGCAAAGCGATCAGGCGGAAGTACGCCTGACACTGGCGCAGGGTTCGGCGGTGCGCAGCCTGGATTTTGACCTGGGCGACGGCAGCCACTACAGCGACTTCAAGGCCGACGGCCAATGGCAACTCACGCCGGGCAAAGCCGCACGGGGTGTTTGGCATCCTGCCGCCGACAAGGCCAGCCTGACCTACCGCGTGCGTATCAGCCACGGGCGCAAAAACGGCAGTTTCGATACGCGCATGACACCGACCTGGGCGTTGATGCGTGGTGATGACCTGGTGCCCGCCGCCAGACTCGATCAACAGGACGGCATCGAGTTGGTTTCGCGCCTTGAGTTCGAGTTGCCGACCGGCTGGAAAAGCGTCGAAACCGCCTGGCCGCGGATCGGCAAGAATAAATTTCGCATCGACAACGTGTCCCGATTGTTCGACCGGCCCACCGGCTGGATGCTCGCCGGTCATCTCGGCAGCCGTCGCACCCGATTGGGCGAAACCGAAGTCACCGTCACTTCGCCTCAGGGCCAGGGCATGCGCCGCATGGACGTGCTGACGCTTTTGACCTTCGTCTGGCCGCAAGTGCAAGCTGTGTTTCCGCGTCATCCAGGCAAACTGCTGATTGTCGGCGCCAACGACCCGATGTGGCGCGGTAGCCAGGCCGCGCACGAGTCGATCTACTTGAATACACGTCTTGCGCTGGTCAGCGAAAACGGCAGCAGCGCGCTGGTGCGTGAACTGGCGCAGGTGTTCGCACGGATCAACGACAAACAGCGCAGCGAATGGATCAGCGAAGGGTTTGCCGAGTACTACTCCATCGAACTGGTGCGCCGCGCCGGCGGCATGAGCGATGAACGGTATGAAAGCCTGCATGGCAAATTGGTCAAGGACAGCCAGAAGGTCACGACCGTGCGTGGCGACCAGATCAGTCCGGCGCAAGTGTCGAAAGCGGTGGTGATGCTACAGGAACTGGATCGCGAAATTCGCTTGAAGACGCGTAACAAGCGATCGCTGGATGATGTGTTACGCGGGGCGATGCATCTGGAGAGTGTCGATACCAAGGAGTTTGTTCAGCTCGCCGAGAGCGTCATTGGCGAGCCTTCCAAAGTTCTCGATACCGAGTTGCTCCAATGATACCGCCATCGCGAGCAGGCTCACTCCTACAGGATTTTGTGTACACCACAAATCAACTGTAGGCGTGAGCCTGCTCGCGATGAGGCCCTAAGCCTCAATACTTTTTCTGGATCAAACCCCTGTCTTCGGCGACTTCAACGAATCATTCCCCGTCACCGTAGCCGTCTTGGTCGCCGCCTCGGCATTTGCCTTCAACGTGCGCAATTCTTCCCCGGCCCGCTCAATTTTCGCCCGCACGTTGTCCATGTCCTGGCGGCTCTTCTCGATCATGCTTTTGACCGAACTGTGCCCGGTGATCCCGCGGGCCAGTACCACACCGCCGATCGCCACTTGAATCAAGCCGAAAATCCCGCCGCGACGCAGGCCCTTGCCCATCATCACTACGCCACCGGCCACGGAGCCTGCGCGCTCCCAACCGTAAACGTTGTGCTCGGAACGGCTCTGGAACGGGGTGGATTCAATGCGTTCTACGCGTTTGAGTTCGCTCATGATCTTTCTCCTGGCAGGAAGGGCTGCGTCGTCGTGGATAGTTAAGCTGACTGCCGAGGCGGGCGGCTTGTTCCATCGGATGTGCGTCGAATCAGCGAAATTTCGCCCCGGAACGGGTGTTGAGCCCTTTGGACATGCGGTCGTAAAGCACGACGTTGACGGTGGCCGCCAGGTTCATGCAACCGGTGGTCGGGATGTAGACCACGTCTTCGCACCAGTCGCGAATCTCTTTATCCAGCGAGCCGTCTTCCGGGCCGAAGATGTAGAGGGCGCGATCGGGGTGGGTGTATTCCGGCAGGGAGCGCGCACCTTCGACCAGTTCCACGGCCACCGGCACGCAGCCCAGCGGCAGGATTTTTTTCAGGTCGTCGATGCCGATCAGCGGGATGTCGTAGTGGACGCGCTTGGTGTCGGTCACGAAGTCGGCGGCGCGTTCATAACGCTTGCCGGTGTAGAACACGGACGCCACGCCATAGCAGCCGGCGGCACGCATGACCGAACCGACGTTTTCCGGTGATTTGGGGTTATACAAACCAATGCAGCTGTACCGTTTATCTGCCACGAGCGGGGTGCCTTCGGGGAAAAAACGGCGATTATACGGGGATTGGGGGAGGGGTGTTCAGTGATCATTCCCACGCTCCGCGTGGGAATGCCTCAACGGACGCTCTGCGTTCGGCTCTAGATGGGACGCAGAGCGTCCCGGGCTGCATTCCCACGCAGAGCGCGGGAATGATCAGGCATGGGGTCAGTCGACTTCAGTCTTCTTTTTTCATCAACCCAGCCAACGCCGCAAACGGGTTATGCGTTGCCTTGGCGATTTTCGGCGTGCTCAGCGAGCCTTCGCCGAAATACTGCTGGTCGGTATATCGCGAGTGTTCATTGTCGTGGCAGTACAGGCACAACAGTTCCCAGTTCGAGCCGTCTTGCGGGTTGTTGTCGTGGTTGTGGTCGCGGTGGTGCACGGTCAGTTCGCTCAGGCGCTTGCCGGAAAACTCACGGGCGCAGCGGCCGCACACATGCGGGTACATCTTCAGGGCCTTGTCGCGGTAGCCCATTTCCTTGTCGCGCTGGTTGTCGGCGAGGATGCGGTCCAGCTTCGAAGTATTGGTCGGGGTGGACGAACTCATGGGTTCACCTTTGTAAAAAAGACTAATGACGGTTATGACGTGAGTTTAGCTCAGCCCTTGAGCTTCTCGGCAATCCAGATGGTGTGACGCGTGCCCTTGTTGCCATGGGCAAAGACCTGGACTTCCTCGGCCTTGAAACCGGCCTTCTTCAATTTGTCGGAAAACTGCTTGTCGGCGCTGGCCGACCACACCGCCAGTACGCCTTTGGGCCGCAGGGCCTTGGCGCAGGCACTCAGGCCACCGGCGGAATAGAGCCAGCTATTGGCTCGTTGGGTCAGGCCTTCGGGGCCGTTGTCGACGTCGAGCATGATCGCGTCGAAGCCTTGCGGCTCGGCTTGCAATACCTTGGCCACGTCTTCCATGCGGATCACGGTGCGCGGGTCGAGCAACGGGTTGCCGGCCTTCTCGCCCAGTGGACCTCGGTTCCACTCCACCACACCCGGCACCAGCTCGGCGACCACCACTTCGGCCGTCTTGCCCAAATGCTTGAGCGCCGAGGCGAGGGTAAAGCCCATGCCCAGACCGCCGATCAGCACGCGAGAATTTGGCCGGCCGGCGACTTTGCGACACGGAATCTCGGCCAACGCATCTTCGGAGCCGTGCATGCGGGTGTTCATCAGTTGCCCGCCGTCGCCACCCTGGATCTTGATGACGAAATCCTCACCGTATTCGAACAGGCACAGGGCACCGCCGTTTTCAGGGATAGGGGCAGTGTCGAGCAGAACGAAACGTTTCATGGGGCTCTCTTGAGAAGGATTGGCAAAAACGGTGAGGGCAAACGGACGCCGTTGGGAGTAGCCTGAAAGTGACCACA
The DNA here is from genome assembly GCF_054668435.1 of Pseudomonas sp. S2_B07. Classification (NCBI taxonomy): domain Bacteria; kingdom Pseudomonadati; phylum Pseudomonadota; class Gammaproteobacteria; order Pseudomonadales; family Pseudomonadaceae; genus Pseudomonas; species Pseudomonas sp. S2_B07. The sequence continues at coordinate 2,061,184 of NZ_CP162769.1, read as the reverse complement.
AGGCCAACGGAGCCATTGATGAAGCGCACTATTCTAACGGCCATTGCTCTGGCCGCGCTCTCGATTACTGCTGTGCAGGCGCAAACGCTGCAATCCATCCCTGTCAGCCCCGCGCCCATGCCCGGTTCGCCCGGCACCGCCACACCGACCCCGTACCCGCAGATCACTGCGCCGTCCTTGCCAAAAGCCGGGCCGGGCAGTGGTGGTCCGCCGTTGGTGCCGATTGAAATGCCCAGCCCGCCGACTAAAGACCAGCCCGTGCCGAGGATCGAGCAAAACCCGTCGAAAGCCAAATCGCCGGGCGGTTAAACCTGCTGCTCAAGCAGTTGCCCGTCGGCCATGCGCAAGCGTTTGGAAAGGGAGACGGCGAGGGCGCGAATGATCTTGGCGGCGATTTTCGGCGCGTCGTTGATCATCTTTTCCAGCGAGTCCTTGCCCAGGTTCAGCAACTGACAGTTGCTGGCGGCCACGCAGCTGGCTGAGCGTCGTTCGCCATCCAGCACGGCCATCTCGCCGAACGAGCGGCCGCTGCGCAATGTGGTCATGGTTACCAGCTGCCCGTCACCGTTGGTTTTTTGCACCGCCACCTGGCCGGTGTGAATGATGCACATGAAACTGCCGGAATCGCCCTCGTGGAAAATCTCCTCGCCCTGCGCCACGGTGCTGATGCTGAAGTAACCCGAGGCCGCCGCGAAGTCGGCGGGCAGCAATTGGTCGAACAGGCCGCAGTCCATCAGCCAATCGCGAATTTCGTTGTTCAGTAAGGTCGGTTCTGACATGTCGTCACGGTCTTTTTCTTGTGTCTGTTGCTGGTCAAGGTCCTGAGCTCTCCACTAATCCCTGTAGGAGCCGAGCTTGCTCGCGATGAGGCCATCAAATTCAACATCAATATTGAATGTGATGCCCCAATCGCGGGCAGGTCGAATCGTCGCACCGCCGGCTCCTACAGGAGATAGGTGTTGTACCGGGCCCGGGGTCTGGTCTTAAGACCGGCACACCGGGCCAAGTTCCTCAGGCCATGCCCAAAACCTTGAACAAAAATGCGTATTCGAGCGCTACGTCACGCAATCCCTGATATCGACCGCTCATCCCGCCATGCCCGGCACCCAGTTCGGTCTTGAGCAGAAGGGTATTGCTGTCGGTTTTGGTCGCGCGCAATTTCGCCACCCACTTGGCCGCTTCCCAGTACTGCACACGGCTGTCGTTGTAGCCGGCGATCACCAGGGTCGCCGGATAGGCTTGCGCGGTGACGTTTTCGTAGGGGGCGTAGGTCTTGATCCGATCATAAACGTCCGGCTCTTGCGGATTGCCCCATTCGTCGTATTCCGTGACGGTCAGCGGCAGGTCTGGGTCGAGCATGGTGTTGAGCACGTCGACGAACGGCACTTCGGCAATCGCCGCGCCGAACAATTCCGGGCGCTGATTGAGCACAGCGCCAATCAGCAAGCCACCGGCACTGCCGCCGCTGATCGCCAGTTGCGGCGCGGTGGTGAAGCCGTTGGCGATCAAATGCTCAGCACAGGCAATGAAGTCGCTGAAGGTGTTGTGCTTGTGCTCCTGCTTGCCGGCGCGATACCACGCCTCGCCCAATTCACCACCGCCGCGCACATGCGCGATGGCGAAGGCCATGCCGCGATCCAGCAGGCTCAGGCGGGCGTGGGAGAACCACGGGTCGAGGCTTTCGCCGTAGGCGCCGTAGCCGTAGAGATACAACGGCACGGGTTGGCCCTGGTGCTCGCGTTTGACCACCAGGCTGATCGGCACTTGTGTCCCGTCCGGCGCGGTGGCCCACAGGCGCTGGCTGACGTAGGCATCGGCGTCGAACGGGCCGAGCACCGGGGTTTCCTTGAGCACTTTCTGCTCACCGTTGTTCAGTTCCAGCTGACGGATTTGCGCCGGACGGTTCAGGGCTTCGTAGCGCAGACGGATCCTGTCGCTGACGAACTCCAGACTGTTCTGGACATGCAGGCTGTAGGCCGCGTCCGGCAATTGCACGCGATAAGGCGCCAGGCCTTGTGGGTGGACTTCAATGATCGGCAAGCCCCCTTCACGCAGGCTCAGGGTCATGGCGCCGGTGTTCAGGCTCATGCCTTCGATCATCACGCTGTCGCTGTGGGGGATCAGGTTCTGCCAGTCGGCTTCGGTCGGCGCCACGCCGGTATCGACCGCGCTGTACAGGGCAAAGTTGATGCCGTCGCGGTTGGTGCGAATGAACCAGGCCCATTGGCCGTCGAGGGCGCCGTGGTCGACGTCGTATTCATGGTCCTCGACCCGTGGCGCCAGGCAGGTGAAGGCCTGATGCGGCAGGGCGGCGTCTAGCGCCCAGACTTCACTGGTGGTCTTGCTGCCCAGGGACAGCAGCAGTTGCAGTTCGGAGCTGGAGCGGTAGCAATGCAGGAAGAAGCGTCCGTCCGTTTCATGGAACACTTCTTCGGCGGCTGTACCGTCCAGTCGATAGCGGAACAGTTTGTGCGGGCGATGGGTGTCGTCCAGTTCGCCGAAAAACAGGGTCAGGCTGTCATTGGCCCAGGTCATGCTGCCGTCACAATCCTGGAACTCCAGCTCGCTGACTCGACCGTCGGACAGTTCCTTCACGAACAGCGTGTAAATCTCATCGCCCGTGGAGTCGATGCTGTAGGCCAGGCGCTGGTGGTCCGGGCTGATGCTGAACGCGCCCAGGGAAAAGAAGCCGCCGTTGGCCAGTTCGTTCGGGTCCAGCAGCAACTGTTCCTGGCTTTCGTCGAGTTGCAGGCTGTCATCAGCCGGGCGTGGACAGCGGTAGTGCCGGGCATATTCGTCACCGGCGGTGGTCCGCGTGTAATACAGGTACGGGCCCCAAGGGGAGGGCAGCGACAGGTCGGTTTCGAGAATCCGGCCCTTGATCTCTTCGAACAGGGTTTCGCGCAGGCCGGCCTGATCGGCGGTCAACGCCTCTTGATAGCTGTTTTCAGCCTTGAGGTAGTCGAGCACCGCATCGGTGTCGCGCTCCTGCAGCCAGGCATACGGGTCATCGCCCTCGGCCTTGCGGGCAATCGGAGCAGCGGAAACGTTGGCGGATAAGGGCATGGATGGCTCTCGTGCAATGTAAGAAATAGGGGCGTTGCAGACCACAGTCAGCTCTGGACTCAGTGCAAAACCTGTGGAAGCGAGCTTGCTCGCGATGAGGCCATTACATTCAACATCAGTGTTGAACGACACACCGCTATCGCGAGCAAGCTCGCTCCCACAGGTTGGGTGTCTTGACCGGCTGGTATTGGGGCAAGCCTGATCTGCGAAAAGTCGTTACTATAAGCGCCTCTTTGCCTGCCTTGCCATGGACACCATGACCGAGAACGACTATCTGATCGCTTGGGGCTGCTACGCCTTTGCCGCTTTTGGCTGCCTGTTGGTGTGGATGCGCTTGACCCGCTGGATGTGGCGCTGGCTGCGCGAGCCGCTGCGGCTGCTGGTGGCTGTCTTGCTATTCAGCCCGACCATCATCGATCCAGTGAAAGATAAAGTCGCGCCGGCTATCGCCATCACGGCGCTCGACCTGTTGTTCAAGGTTGGCAACAACGCCTGGCGAGCGATTTCCGATCTGTTGATGTACGGCATGATCGCCTTCGGCCTTTACCTGGTCATGGTGGCGATCCGCTTCCCCATCGAGCGCGCTTCCAACGCTCGCAAGGAACAGGCCGCCGCCGCCAAGGCCGCGGCCAAAGCCGAAGACCCGGACGATGATCATCCCTTCGGCGGTGCCGGCGATGATCGTTATGGTCGCCCACCGGTGCCGAGCAATCCGCAGCGATTGCGCGTCGAGCCGCGTTTATAACCTTGCCCCTGCCTTTTCATCGAGAATCCGAGCATGTGTGAGTTATTGGGCATGAGCGCCAATGTGCCGACCGATATCGTGTTCAGTTTCACCGGGCTGATGCAGCGCGGCGGTCGTACCGGTCCGCACCGTGATGGCTGGGGGATCGCTTTCTACGAGGGCCGTGGCCTGCGTCTGTTTCAGGACCCGGCCGCCAGTTGCGAGTCGGAAGTCGCGAACCTGGTGCAGCGCTATCCGATCAAAAGTGAAGTGGTGATCGGGCACATCCGCCAGGCCAATGTCGGCAAGGTCTGCCTGTCCAATACCCACCCGTTCGTGCGCGAGCTGTGGGGGCGCAACTGGTGTTTCGCCCACAATGGCCAGCTCGCGGACTTTCAACCGACCGCCAGTTTCTACCGTCCCGTCGGCGACACCGACAGCGAGGCGGCGTTCTGCGATCTGCTCAACCGCGTGCGCGCCGCGTTCCCGGAGCCGGTCGAGATTGAACGGCTGCTGCCAGACCTGGTGGCGGCCTGCGCCGAATACCGTAGCAAAGGCGTGTTCAACTGCCTGCTCAGCGACGGTGACTGGCTGTTCTGTTATTGCTCGACCAAATTGGCCCAAATCACCCGTCGGGCGCCATTCGGCCCGGCACGATTGAAGGATGTCGATGTGATCGTCGACTTCCAGGCCGAAACCACGCCCAACGACGTGGTGACGGTGATCGCGACTGAACCCCTGACCGAAAACGAAACCTGGACCCGTTACGAACCGGGCCAATGGAGCCTCTGGCGACGCGGCGAATGCGTCAGCCAGGGCAAGACCGAATAAGGATCTCCCCCGATGTTGCTCAGTTACCTACGGCTGGTGTTGTTTGCGGCGGGCCTGTTGATTGGTGTCCAGGTGCCGGGTTTTATCAATGATTACGCCAAGCGGGTCGAGGCGCACCTGATTGAGGCGCAGACCGGTTTGAGCGGTTTCCAGGGCACGGCCAACGAGTTCTTCAAGGGCGACATGCAGGCGCTGGTCGCCCATTACCGCGCCAGCGAAGACCCGATCTTTCGCAGCGATGCCGACAGTCTGAGCAACTTGCTGACCCGCCAACTGGCGTTGGACAAGCAATTCCAGGCGATGCAAGGCCCGTGGTACATCCGCTTCCTGCAAGTGGTACTGGCTGCTGACCCGGATATCCGCAAGGAAACCTGGAATGGTTACAGCTACCAGATCCTGCTGACCCCGGAAGCGATGATCTGGGGCATGAGCGGCGCATTGCTGCTGTCGTTCGGGATCGAATGCCTGTTCCGCTTGATCGACTGGGTGGTGCTGGGCGGCAAACGCCTGCGCCAGAGCCGGCCGATCGAAGACCGGGATGTGCGCGGCCTCTAATAACCAAAGCGCAGATCTGTGTAGCAGCTGCCTCGTGCCTCGGCAGCTGTTACAAGGGTTCAGTCAGCAAGAACGATGTAATCCTCACCCATCTCCTGCGCATACCGTTCCAGCACCTGCTGACACAACGCCACAATCTCCTCGACCCATTCAACACCCGTGCGCCACGACACCACCACCTGCAAATCCGGTGGTCGTTGACCGATGGGCAGCAGGGTCAGTTCCCCGCGCGCCAGCTCCTCGGCCACCAACACCGGCGGTAGCGCGCCAATGCCGAAACCATCGCGCAACAACCGGGTGATCGCCGACACCGAGTTCACGCAGTTCAGGCGTGGCGTCATCACGCCATTGGCCTGCATCAGGGCGAGCACCTCTTGATGCGGATGGGAGTTTTTCGAGTAGGTAATGATCCGCTCGCGCGCCAGATCGGCAATGCCGGAGTACTCGCGGTTGTAGAGAGAATTGCTCGCCGCAATCCAGCCCATGGGATGGCTGGCCAGCTCCAGGCTGCGCACGCTTTCCTGGCGCATCAGGTCGGTTTGCAGGATCAGGTCGAGAAACCCTTTTTGCAGCTGATCGCAGAGGTTGAGCGACGTATCGGCCACCAGTTCGATTTCCACCAACGGATAGAGGTCCGTCATCTGCGCCACCAGCGGGCTCAGCCAGGTGTGGATCACCGTGTCCATGACGCCGATCCGCACCCTTCCAACCTTGCTCGAACGGGTCTCGATCGACTGTTTGAGTGCCTGCATGGTGTCCATCATCTGCTCGGCATAGTCGAGCACTTTCAGGCCTTCGGGCGTCAGGCTGACGCCGCGTGAATCGCGCAAAAACAGTTTCACCCCCAGCTCGCTTTCGAGCACGGCGATGCGGCTGGATATCGAGGCCTGGGTGGTGAAGAGCTTGTCGGCGGTCAGGCGAAAACTCTTGAGTCGAGCGACCCAGACAAAGGTCTCGAGAAACTTCAGATTCATGGGATCAACTTTTTCTTATGCCTAAGCCCGGTTTTTATTAGTTGGACGCAGCAGGGCCACGGACCCAAAAATCGGCGCATCCGGTTCCCACGATAGGCGTCGTCGGGGCTCAGAACAATACCAATAAAAACTAGCGCGGAGATTTGCCATGAGTGCGCCCGACACGCTCGACATCCCCAAAACAACGGCCCGCCCGGGACCTTTCGACTGGTACCGCAACATCAATCAGCAGGAACGCCGCACCTTCTGGAGCTGCAAGATCGGCTACGGCCTGGACGGCATGGACACCCAGATGCTCAGTTTCGTGGTGCCGACCCTGATTGCCATGTGGGGCATCACCACCGGCGAAGCCGGGCTGATTCACACCAGCACCCTGATCGCCTCGGCCATTGGTGGTTGGGTAGCGGGGATACTTTCGGACCGCATCGGTCGCGTGCGCACCTTGCAACTGACGGTGCTGTGGTTCGCCTTTTTCACCTTCCTCTGCGGCTTCGCGCAAAACTATGAACAACTGCTGATCAGCCGCACCCTGATGGGCTTCGGTTTCGGCGGCGAATGGACCGCCGGTGCGGTGCTGATGGGGGAAGTGATTCGCGCCAAGGACCGTGGCAAAGCGGTGGGCATGGTGCAATCGGGCTGGGCGCTGGGGTGGGGGCTGACGGCGATTCTGTATGCGCTGCTGTTCTCGGTGTTGCCACCGGAAGACGCCTGGCGTGCGCTGTTCATTCTCGGCATCGTGCCGGCGATTTTTGTGATCTTCGTTCGTCGCCTGGTCAAGGACCCGGAAATCTACCGCGAGGCCAAGGCCAGACAGGAACCGAGCAACCCGGCGAAGTTCTACGAGATTTTTGCTCCTGGCATCCTCTTCACCACGATTCGCGCGTCGGTGCTGACCACCGGTGCATTGGGCGGTTACTACGCGATCACGTCATGGTTGCCGACGTTTTTGAAGAACGAACGGGGCTTGAGCGTACTCGGTACGGGCGGTTATCTGGCGATGGTGATCGTCGGTTCCTACGTCGGTTACGTCATCAGCGCGTATTTGACTGACATCCTCGGCCGCAAAAAGAACTTCATCCTGTTCGCTGTTGGCTCGTTCACCATCGTGCTGCTTTACACCCAACTGCCGGTCAGTAACGGCGTGATGCTCTGGCTGGGTTTCCCACTGGGCTTCTTCGCTTCGGGGATCTTCAGTGGCATGGGCGCGTTTTTGACTGAGCTGTTTCCGACGCGGATTCGCGGCTCGGGCCAGGGGTTTTGCTACAACATTGGTCGGGCGCTGGCGGCACTGTTTCCGCTGCTGATCGGCTTGCTCAGCCAGAAGGTGCCATTGAGCGTCGGTATCGGGGCGTTTGCGGCGGTGTCTTACGGCGTAGTGATCCTCGCCGCGCTGAGCCTGCCGGAAACCCGTGGCAAACAACTGGATGCGCAGTAATCTGCCTACATCTGACAAGAACAATGCCTACAGGAGTGTTCACCGTGAACCGCCTGCTATTGAACTGCGACATCGGCGAGAGTTTCGGCAACTGGACCATGGGTCTGGACGCCGAGGTCATGCCCTTCATTGATTGCGCCAACATCGCCTGCGGTTTTCACGCGGGCGATCCAAGCATCATGCGCAAGACCGTCAGCCTCGCGCTGAGCAACGGCGTGCAGATCGGCGCGCACCCGGCCTATCAGGATCTGGTCGGTTTCGGCCGGCGCTCCATGGCATACACCGCCCAGGAACTCCAGGACATCCTGCACTACCAGATTGGCGCTCTCGACGGCATTTGTCGGGCCCAGGGCGGGCGTGTCAGCTACGTCAAACCCCACGGTGCGATGTACAACGACATGATGGCCAATCCGGCGCAATTGCGTGCGGTGCTGCAGGCCGTGGCGACGTACGACCGCAGCCTGCCACTGATGTTGATGGCCACCCGTGACAACAGCGCCGCGCAGCAACTGGGCGATGAATATGGCGTGACCTTGTGGTTCGAAGCCTTCGCCGACCGCGCCTACGACAGTGCGGGCATGCTGGTTTCGCGACAACTGCCGGGCGCAGTGCATCATGATCCCGAAAAAATCATCGGGCAGGCACTGACCATCGCCCGTGGCGACCACCTCACTGCCAGCGACGGCAGCGCATTGCATTTGCAGGCCAACACCCTGTGCGTGCACGGCGACAACGCCAGTTCGGTCGCCGCCGTGCGACGGATTCGCGAAGCCCTTGATCAGCAGAGCGCGCCATGAAACTGCGGGTAGAGGTGGTGGCGCTGGATTGCCTCATGGTGCGTCTGTTCGATGAGATCAGCGAGGCCAACATGCCGTGGATGCTGGCCGCCAGCGAAAATCTGCGGGCCGCGTTCGGCGAACATCTCATCGATCTGGTGCCGTCCTATACGACGTTGATGGTGCATTACGATTTGATCGCGCTGAACCCGGCTCAGGCTCGGGAATTGATCGCTCAAGCGTTGATTGATCTGTCGCCCAATACCCGCACTGGCGGTCAATGCCACGTGCTGCCGGTCTGGTATGACCTGAGTGTCGGCCCGGAGCTGAGCCTGTTGTCGCAGCGTAGCGGGTTGGCGGTGGAGGAGGTGATCCGTCGTCACAGCGGTCGCGAGTATCAGGTGTTTGCCTTGGGTTTTGCACCGGGTTTCGCCTTCATGGGACTGGTCGAGGAAGTGCTCGCCGCGCCACGCCTGAATACCCCGCGCAAAAAAGTCGCGGCCGGCAGCGTCGGCATTGCGGAGCGCCAGACCGCGGCCTATCCGGTGGTATCCCCTGGCGGCTGGAACCTGATCGGTCGCACCCCGAGCAAACTGTTCGACCGTGAACGCGACGGTTACAGCCTGATGCAACCCGGCGACACGGTGCGCTTTGAAGCCGTCAGCCATGCTGAATTCATCCGTCTGGGCGGTGACGACACGCCATTGGAGGCGCAGGCATGAGCCGCTTATCAATAGAGGCAAGTACACCGCTGTGCCTGTTGCAGGATGCCGGTCGTTTTGGCGTGCGGCATCTGGGCGTGACCCAGGGGGGCGGGCTGGATTGGCGTTCAATGTCCTGGGCCAACTGGCTGTTGGGCAATGACCTGAAGGCGCCGGTGATCGAAATTACCCTCGGCGGGTTCACCGTGGTGGCTGAAGAAGATTGCGTGCTGGCGCTTGCTGGGGCGGATCTGGGAGCTCAAATCGAGGGCCAGGCGCTGGCGCCATGGCGTAGTTTCCGGCTGCATAAAGGTCAGCGATTGCAATTCACTCAGCCGCTGCTCGGGGCTCGGGCTTATCTCGCGGCACCGGGCGGATTTGAGGCACCAAGTGTCCTGGGCAGCCGTTCGACCGTGGTCCGTGAGGAACTGGGCGGTCTGGATGGGCGGGGACGGGCGTTGGCCAAAGGTGCGCAATTGAGCTATGCCGGGAGTGCGTTGCTCCTGTTGCGGGCGTTACCGGCGGAACACCGACCGGACTTCTCCGATGATTCGCCGCTGGATCTGGTGCTGGGCGCACAGATTGGCGAATTCAGCGGGCAGAGTGCGTTCGACGCGTTCAACAGTGTGTGGACCCTCGACAGTCGCGCCGACCGGATGGGTATTCGCCTGCTGGGCACGGCGTTGCAATACCAGGGAAAACCGATGATTTCCGAAGGCATCCCGCTCGGCGCAGTGCAGGTGCCACCGGACGGGCAGCCGATTGTGTTGCTCAATGATCGGCAGACCATTGGCGGCTATCCGCGACTGGGGGCGTTGACGCCGCTGGCGTTGGCGCGGCTGGCGCAGTGCTTGCCGGGGGCGAAGGTGCGGTTGCGGCCGGTGATGCAGGAGGTGGCGCATCGGGAGCAGATCCAATACCTGCATCGTTTCCTGAATAGCTAAAAGCATCGCGGGCAAGCCCGGCTCCCACAGGATTTTGGGGGTTCACATACTGTGTGAACGACCTCAGTCTTTGTGGGCGCCGGGCTTGCCCGCGATGGCGGCCTGAAGGGCAGCGAAGATTACTTGGAAAGAAACCGCATCCCTTCCTCCAATCCCCGAAGGGTCAGCGGATACATCTGGTCATCGATCAAGTCCCGCACAATATTGGTCGACGAGGTATAGCCCCACGTATCTTTCGGATACGGGTTAATCCAGATGAGTTTTTTGTACTTCTCCTTGAACCGCTGCATCCACACATAACCGGCTTCTTCGTTCCAGTGCTCGACGCTGCCGCCGGCCTGAGTGATCTCATACGGGGCCATGGCGGCGTCACCGATGAAGATCACTTTGTAGTCGGCGCCGTACTTGTGCAGCAAGTCCTGGGTCGAAGTGCGTTCGGAGGTGCGACGCATGTTGTTCTTCCACACCGATTCATAAATGAAGTTGTGGAAGTAGAAGTACTCCAGGTGCTTGAACTCGGTCTTGCAGGCCGAGAACAATTCCTCGCAAATCTTCACATGCGCGTCCATCGAACCGCCGATGTCGAACAGCAGCAACAACTTCACGGTATTGCGCCGCTCCGGCCGCATTTGAATATTCAGCAGCCCGGCATCTTTGGCGGTGTGGTCGATGGTGCCGTCGATGTCCAGCTCTTCCGCGGCACCCTGGCGGGCAAACTTGCGCAAGCGGCGCAGGGCCACCTTGATGTTGCGCGTGCCCAGTTCCACCGAGTCGTCGAGGTTCTTGTACTCGCGCTGATCCCAGACCTTGACCGCCTTGCCCTGACGCTTGCCGGCATCGCCGACCCGAATGCCTTCCGGGTTGAAGCCGCCAGAGCCAAACGGACTGGTGCCACCGGTGCCGATCCACTTGTTGCCACCGGCATGGCGTTCTTTCTGTTCTTCGAGGCGTTTCTTGAACTCTTCGATCAGTTTGTCCAGGCCGCCGAGCGACTGGATCGCCGCGCGTTCTTCGTCGGTCAGGGACCGTTCGAATTCCTTGCGCAACCAGTCTTCGGGAATCAGTGCCTGAAGGTGATCGTCGAGTTTTTCCAGGCCATTGAAGTAAGCCCCGAACGCTCGGTCGAACTTGTCGAAATGCTTTTCGTCCTTCACCAGAATCGCCCGGGACAAGTAATAGAACTCGTCCATGTCGGCGAAGGTCACGCGTTGTTTCAGCGCATTGATCAGGTCCAGCAGCTCACGCACCGAGACCGGCACCTTGGCGGCGCGCATTTCATTGAACAGGTTGAGCAGCATGGCATCAGCCTCTTAGCGGGTGCCGCGACGGCTCATGAACGCCAGGCGCTCAAGCAATTGCACGTCCTGTTCGTTCTTCACCAGCGCACCGGCCAGCGGCGGGATGGCCTTGGTCGGATCGCGCTCGCGCAGTACCGCTTCGCCGATGTTGTCGGCCATCAGCAGCTTGAGCCAGTCCACCAGTTCGGAGGTCGATGGCTTTTTCTTCAGGCCTGGTACTTTGCGCACGTCGAAGAACACGTCCAGCGCTTCGCTGACCAGGTCTTTCTTGATGTCCGGGTAGTGCACGTCGACGATCTTTTGCAGCGTGACGCGGTCCGGGAAGGCGATGTAGTGGAAAAAGCAGCGACGCAGGAACGCGTCCGGCAGCTCTTTCTCGTTGTTGGAGGTAATGATGATGATCGGGCGCTTCTTGGCCTTGATGGTCTCGTCGATCTCGTAAACGTAGAACTCCATCTTGTCGAGTTCTTGCAGCAAGTCGTTCGGGAACTCGATGTCGGCCTTGTCGATTTCGTCGATCAGCAGAATCACCCGTTCTTCGGATTCGAACGCTTCCCAGAGCTTGCCCTTTTTCAGGTAGTTGCGAACGTCGTGGACCTTTTCCGTGCCCAGTTGCGAGTCACGCAGGCGACTGACCGCGTCGTACTCGTACAGGCCCTGATGCGCCTTGGTGGTGGACTTGATGTGCCAGGTGATCAGCTTGGCGCCGAAGGATTCTGCCAGTTGCTCGGCCAGCATGGTTTTACCCGTGCCCGGCTCGCCCTTGACCAGCAGCGGACGCTCCAGGGTAATGGCGGCGTTGACCGCCAGCTTCAGGTCATCGGTGGCGACGTAGGCCTGGGTGCCTTCGAACTTCATCTGCTAATCCTCGAACGGTGACGCCGACCTGAACGGGGCAGGGCGGGACGCAATAATGGTGATGCCCGACTATACCGCGCTGCCCGGTCGACTGTGAACGCAGACGACTTATTCAGTCTCTGAATGGGGCGTCACATCTTGACTCAGTCTTGGCGGCTTGCAGACTTAACCCGCCTCAGGCTTGGGCCGTTCATACCGGGCGTTGAACGCCTGGATGAAACCATTGCGCAAAATCTGCAAAAACGCCTGAAACGCGCTGATGTCCTGGCGATGCACGTTGCCGCTCAGTTCCACGCGGGTTGCGAACTGGTTTTTACCCTGGTTTTTCAGCACGGTTTCAGAGCCGCCGACGATGGCTTCCCAGATGGAGCGGAAAATCCCCTTGTCCTTGTTTTCCACGTCTTGCTGCCAATTGAACACGTCGACGTCCTTCAGCAACGGTTTGATGTAGCCCGTCAATTGGGCTTTTTTCGCTTGTGCTTCGATGACCACGTCGCCATGACCGGCATTGAAGTCGAATTTGCCGTAGGCCGAGGCGAAGTCGTTCATGCGTTTGAGTTCGATGTCCTTGGCACGCAGGCGGAATTCAAAGTCTTCAAAGTTGCTTAAAGGGTCGAAGGTTGCAGTGGTTTCCAGTGGCGCATGCCCAAGCAGCAGGGCCTTGCCTTCGAAGCGAGCGTCACGCTTGCCTTGTTTGTCGACCACATTGGTCAGGTTATAAATGCTGGCATTGACCTGCGTGGCGTTCATGTTCACCGGAGGTTTGGAATTGAAGTTGCGAAAACTGAGTTTGCCGTCATAGATCCGCACTTCGTCCAGGGTAAACGGGGCCAACTTACTCAGTTGCGAACGCCAGTCAGTGCCCTGACCGGTTTGCGAGTTTTGCTTATTGGCGCCGCCGTCGACGAAGTTCACCTCGGGATTGAAGAATTGCACCCGGGCCACCACCGCATGGTCGTACCACAGCGAATGCCAGCTGACGGAAAGGTCGATCAGCGGCGCATTGACGAACGGCACCGGCACCTTGCCGTCGACCTTGACGATTTTCAGCCCGTTGATTTTATAGGCGCCGCGCCACAGGGCCAGGTCCACATCGGTGACCTGGCCCCGGTAATCACCCATATTCGCCAGTTTGTCGTTCAGGTAATCGCGCACCATGTAGGGCAGGGCGATGTGCAGGGCTATCAGCAGCACAACGAGGCCGGCGAGGGTCCACAGGGGCCAGCTGTATCGACGCTTCATGATGGCAATTCTCTGGCGATGTAAAGCCATTGACTGCGCCTGCTTCAGGACGTTCGGTCGAACTGGACGACCACCGGCAACAGGCATACCTTTGTGGGCTTATTCAATGCTGTACAAGGACCCAGCCATGAGCCGTATTTTCGCTGACAACGCCCACTCCATCGGTAATACACCACTGGTGCAGATCAACCGCATCGCCCCGCGCGGCGTGACTATCCTGGCCAAGATCGAAGGGCGTAACCCCGGTTATTCGGTCAAGTGCCGGATCGGCGCGAACATGATCTGGGACGCCGAAAGCACCGGCAAACTCAAGCCTGGCATGACCATTGTCGAACCAACCTCGGGCAATACCGGGATCGGCCTGGCGTTTGTCGCCGCTGCCCGTGGTTACAAGCTGATGCTGACCATGCCGGCGTCCATGAGTATCGAACGCCGCAAAGTGCTCAAGGCGCTGGGCGCCGAACTGGTGTTGACCGAGCCGGCCAAGGGCATGAAAGGCGCAATTGAAAAAGCCGGTGAAATTGTTGCCAGCGACCCGGCCAAGTACTTCATGCCGGCGCAGTTCGATAATCCGGCCAACCCGGCCATCCACGAAAAAACCACGGGTCCGGAAATCTGGAACGATACCGATGGCGCCGTCGATGTGTTGGTGGCGGGTGTCGGAACAGGTGGAACCATTACTGGTGTTTCGCGGTATATCAAGAATACACAGGGCAAACCGATTATCTCGGTGGCCGTTGAGCCTGCGGGTTCTCCAGTGATCACCCAGGCCCTCGCCGGTGAAGAAATCAAGCCGAGCCCGCACAAGATCCAGGGCATCGGCGCCGGTTTTGTACCGAAGAACCTGGATTTGGCGATGGTTGATCGGGTCGAGTTGGTCACAGACGACGAGTCCAAGGCCATGGCCCTGCGCTTGATGCAGGAAGAAGGGATTTTGTGCGGTATTTCATGTGGTGCAGCCATGGCCGTCGCGGTACGCCTGGCGGAAACCCCGGAAATGCAGGGCAAGACCATCGTGGTGATTCTGCCAGACTCCGGCGAGCGCTACCTGTCGAGCATGCTGTTCAGCGATCTGTTTACCGAACAGGAGAATCAGCAATAAGCGCGTCAGTGGACTGAGTGTTCATTGACGAGGGACGGGGCTGAATTCAGGTCAGCCCCCGTTCAGGAACCCTATGTTAAGAAGTGCTTTGTTGCGCATTCCTTAATACTGAATGTTGTATCAGGCGGGTTTTTCCCGAGGTCGGTAATGTTTATCATGGCCGACTGCCACGTCGGGTGAATGGCGTTGTGCGTGAGCCTAAATCTCAAGGAGTCGTTGATGAGTTTTTCCTTTGCCGCGAAAGCGTCGGTGTTGTTGCTGTTTCTGGGCAGCACCCTCTATGTCCATTTGCGCGGCAAGGCGCGATTGCCGGTGTTACGGCAATTCGTCAATCACTCGGCACTGTTTGCGCCCTACAACGCCTTGATGTACCTGTTCTCTGGTGTACCGTCCAAACCGTATCTGGATCGCAGCAAGTTTCCGGAACTGGACGTGCTCAAGGACAACTGGGAAGTTATCCGCGACGAAGCCATGCACCTGTTCGATGAGGGTTATATTCGCGCGGCTGAAAAGAACAACGACGCCGGTTTCGGTTCGTTCTTCAAGAAAGGCTGGAAGCGTTTTTACCTCAAGTGGTACGACAAGGCTCTGCCCTCGGCAGAAGCCCTGTGCCCAAAGACCGTGGAACTGGTCAACAGCATTCCCAACGTAAAGGGTGCCATGTTTGCGTTACTGCCAGGTGACAGCCACCTCAATCCGCACCGTGATCCGTTTGCCGGTTCCTTGCGCTATCACCTTGGGCTGTCGACCCCCAACTCCGATGATTGCCGCATCTTCGTTGACGGCCAGGTCTACGCCTGGCGCGATGGCGAAGACGTGATGTTCGATGAGACCTATGTGCACTGGGTCAAGAACGAAACCGGGACAACCCGGGTGATTCTGTTCTGCGACATTGAGCGTCCGCTGAGTAGTCGCCTCATGACTGGCATCAATCGCTGGGTCAGCGGTTGGCTCGGCCGCGCCACAGCCCCTCAAAACCTTGATGATGAACGCGTGGGCGGGATCAACCGGGCGTATGCCTGGAGCAAGAACTCCAGCGATAAGGTCAGTGGAGTGGTTAAACAGTGGAAACGTCGTCATCCCAAGGCCTACCGCGTACTGCGGCCTGTGTTGGCGGTGCTGGTGCTGACGTTATTGGGGTATTGGCTGTTTGGCTGAGTTGCTCTGAGGGTCAAGAAAAAAGATCGCTGAACGGCGATCTTTTTTATGTTTTTGTGGGAACTTTCCTACAGCTTTGTAGTAGCATTCCCACCCGCAAATGCCCAGAAGCTTCAACGGCGTGACGCTGAGTCTGCGGCAGATTTGAACAGCATAATTTTCATGCTGCTTTCATATCCTTCGTCTTTCCTGTCAGTCCAAGTATGCACCTGGGATTGGAACTCGTACTATCTGGAGTTCTAATCGTAAATATTCAAATATTTCCCAGGTCGGCTCAGGGCTAAAGCAGGCCGTGCCGGATAGCATGCGGTCGAGACCGACGGAATGCCTGGGCTTACCTGGGCCGTCAATATTTTTTGCAAATATTTCGCAGGTTTACTGAGTCGGTGCCGATAACAATTTTTTGACGCTTATCGTTTTGATTTTATTGAATCCATATAAGTTGGCAGCAAACCTGTCGAATGCAGGGAAGGAAATTTTGTGGGTATCTTGGAATCCAGCGTTCTTCATTCCTGTGACATTGGCACGTTGAGTGATTGCAGTACTGACAAAGTCGCAATCCTGATGTGTTCCTACAATGGAGAGTCGTTTTTAGCTGAGCAGCTGGAGTCGTTCCAGCGGCAGACACACCGTAACTGGAGTGTTTATGTCTCGGATGATGGCTCCCAGGACCAGACGCTGGAGATCCTGCGCGCGACAAGCCGCCTGTGGGAACCAGGGCGCCTGCAGATTTTTGAAGGGCCTCGGAATGGTTTTGTAACAAATTTCCTGTCTTTGACTTGTCGAAAAAGTATATCGGCCGATTTTTATGCGTGGGCCGATCAGGACGATATCTGGAAGGACGACAAACTTGAGCGGGCGCTCGCTTGGTTAAAGAGTGTGTCGGAGAATACTCCAGCGCTTTACTGTGGTCGCACCGAGCTGATCTGTGAATCGGGTGTACCTTTCGGCTATTCGCCCAAATTTATTCTTGCCCCGCATTTTTCCAATGCGCTGGTGCAAAACATCGGCGGCGGAAACACCATGGTATTTAACCAGGCCGCCCGGGCGCTTCTGCAAGAAGCGGGTGAAAACATGGATGTTCCCTCGCATGACTGGTGGGCTTACCAGCTGATTTCCGGCTCAGGCGGGGCGGTCTACTATGATCCTGTGCCGGCAGTACTCTATCGCCAGCACGATGAAAACGTGGTCGGAACCAACTCCAGCTGGTGGGCTCGCCTCAAGCGGCTGCGAATGGCGTTTCAGGGACGTTTTTATGAGTGGAACTCCCAGAATATCTATGCCCTTGAGTCCATGCGTCATCGTTTGAGCCATGAGCATCAAGCGAAGCTGGACCAATTCAAGGTAGCGCGCGAGCAACCATTATTATCCAGGATTATGGGTTTCAAGCGTGCCGGCTTATACCGGCAGACTCTCGTTGGAAACCTGGGGCTGATCCTCGCAACTTTACTGAAAAAGATCTAAATCAAATGACCATCTTAGTAACTGGCGGTGCAGGCTTCATTGGCGCGAACTTCGTATTGGATTGGCTGGCTCATTCCGATGAGACCGTGATCAACCTGGACAAGCTGACCTATGCGGGCAACCTGGATAATCTCAGCAGCCTGTCCGGTAACGAGCGGCACGTATTCGTGCGTGGCGATATCGGCGACAGCGCTTTGGTCGCGCGCCTGCTGGAAGAGCACCAGCCTCGTTCCATTCTGAACTTTGCAGCCGAGTCTCATGTCGATCGCTCCATCCATGGCCCGGAAGACTTTATCGAGACCAACATCGTCGGTACTTTCCGCATGCTGGAAGCTGTGCGTGCCTACTGGAAGGGCATGGCGGCCGACGCACAGCAGGCGTTCCGCTTTCTGCACGTGTCCACCGACGAAGTCTACGGCTCTCTGGCCAAAGATGAGGCCGCGTTCAGCGAAAGCCATCAGTACGAACCGAACAGCCCTTACTCGGCCAGCAAGGCAGCCAGCGACCACTTGGTTCGTGCCTATCACCACACCTACGGCCTGCCGGTACTGACAACCAATTGCTCGAACAACTACGGGCCTTACCACTTCCCGGAAAAACTCATTCCACTGATGATCGTCAACGCACTGCAAGGCAAAGCATTGCCTGTCTACGGCGACGGCCAGCAGATTCGTGACTGGTTGTATGTAAAAGACCACTGCAGCGCCATTCGCCGCGTGCTGGAAGCCGGCACCGTGGGAGAGGTTTACAACGTCGGCGGCTGGAACGAAAAGCCAAATCTCGACATCGTCCACACCGTTTGTGCTTTGCTGGATGAACTGCGTCCGCGTACCGATGGCCAGCCTTACAAGGCTCAAATCAGCTACGTGACGGATCGTCCCGGGCACGATCGCCGTTACGCCATTGATGCTCGCAAACTTGAGCGTGAGTTGGGCTGGAAACCGGCGGAAACCTTCGAAACTGGCATCCGCAAAACCGTTCAGTGGTACCTGGATAACCAGGACTGGGTCAGCAATATCCAGTCGGGTGCGTATCTTCAGTGGGTAGAAAAAAACTACGCCGGACGCAATGAATGAAAATTCTTTTACTCGGTAAAAACGGCCAGGTGGGGTGGGAGCTGCAACGCAGCCTCGCGCCTCTGGGAGAGTTACTTGCGCTGGACTCCCGCAGCCAGGATTACTGTGGTGACTTGAATGACCTGGCGGGGCTGGCGGACACCGTACGGCGCTTTGCGCCTGACGTGATCGTCAACGCCGCGGCCTATACGGCTGTCGACAAGGCAGAAGGCGAGCCGCAACTGGCGCGCCGGGTCAACGCCGAAGCGCCTGCGCTACTGGCCCGGGAAGCTTTCCGTATCAACGCCTTGCTGGTGCATTACTCCACCGACTATGTATTCGCTGGAAATGGCGAAACCCCTTGGCAGGAAAGTGATGCGGTCGCGCCGCTGAGTGTCTATGGTTCCAGTAAGCTTGAGGGCGAGCAGGCCATTCAGGCATCTGGCTGCTCGCACCTGATCTTTCGTACCAGCTGGGTGTATGCCGCGCGCGGCAACAACTTCGCCAAGACGATGCTACGTCTTGCCCGCGAGCGCGAAAGCCTGAACGTGATCGATGATCAGTTCGGCACACCGACTGGCGCCGATTTGCTGGCCGATGTGACTGCTCATGCGATCCGCACTGTGCAGCAACATCCGCAACTGGGTGGGCTGTACCATTTGGCGGCAGCGGGCGAAACCACGTGGTGCCGTTACGCCAGGTTCGTGCTTGAGCAAGCCCAGACAGCAGGTGTGGACCTGAAAGTGACCCCGGTGATGGTCAGCGCGATCACGACCGAGGCTTACCCGACACTGGCCAAGCGCCCGAACAACTGCCGACTCAATACTCAAAAACTGCAAAATGCCTTTGTGCTGCGCTTGCCTGACTGGCAAACCGGTGTGGCACGGATGCTCACAGAAATATTAGAGAATTAAGCATGCTTAAACGTAAAGGAATCATCCTGGCCGGCGGCTCGGGCACTCGACTGCATCCTGCAACACTGGCTATTTCCAAGCAGTTGCTGCCGGTTTACGACAAGCCGATGATCTACTATCCGCTGACCACTCTGATGATGGCGGGCATCCGCGATATCCTGATCATCTCCACGCCGCAAGACACCCCGCGCTTCGAACAGCTGTTGGGTGATGGCACCCGTTGGGGGTTGAACATCTCTTACGCGGTGCAGGCATCGCCGGATGGTCTGGCGCAAGCGTTTATCATCGGTGAAGAGTTCATCGGCGATGATCCGGTTGCCCTGGTACTCGGTGACAACATTTACCACGGCCACGACTTCTACGAACTGCTGCATAGCGCCATGGCACGCCAGGAAGGTGCCAGCGTCTTCGCGTACCACGTCAATGACCCGGAGCGTTACGGCGTCGTCGAGTTCGATGCTCAAGGCAAGGCCGTCAGTCTGGAAGAGAAGCCGCTCAAGCCTAAATCGAACTACGCGGTCACCGGCCTGTACTTCTACGACAACCAGGTTGTCTCAATTGCAAAAGGCATCAAACCGTCGCCTCGTGGCGAACTGGAAATTACCGACCTGAACCGCGTCTATCTGGAACAGGGCAACCTGTCGGTCGAGATCATGGGCCGCGGCTACGCCTGGCTGGATACCGGCACTCACGATTCCCTGCTGGAAGCGAGTCATTTCATTGCCACTCTCGAGCACCGCCAGGGTCTCAAAGTGGCCTGCCCTGAAGAGATTGCCTTCCGCCAGAAGTGGATCAGCGCCGAAAAACTTGAGGAGCTCGCTGCGCCGCTGATGAAAAACGGCTATGGCCAGTACCTGAAACGCCTTCTGCACGAGACGATTTTCTGATGAACACTACAGCCATAGCTGACGTCGTGCTGTTTGAGCCCAGGGTATTTGGCGATGAGCGTGGCTTTTTCTTTGAACGCTTCAATGAAGCGCACTTTTCAGAGGCCATTGGCAAAGACGTCAAGTTCGTACAGGACAAGCATTCCCGCTCCCTGAAAAACGTCTTGCGCGGCCTGCATTACCAGGTTGAACAGGCGCAAGGAAAGCTGGTGCGTGTGGTGTCCGGTGAAGTCTTCGACTTGGCCGTTGATATACGCAAATCGTCGCCAACATTCGGGCACTGGGTGGGCGAAATCCTGTCCGCCGAAAACAAGCGGCAACTGTGGGTGCCTGAAGGTTTTGCGCATGGTTTTTATGTGTTGTCGGAGGCGGCCGAGTTTCTGTACAAGACGACCGACTACTATGCGCCCGCACATGAGCGTTGCATTGCGTGGGATGAACCTTCCTTGGGCATCAACTGGCCTTGCGAAGGTCGCCCGGACCTCTCTGTAAAAGATCAGCAGGGATCGCTATTGAAAGATGCCGAGGTGTTTGCCTGATGCAAACTCACTCCATCTCCCCCAAAGAGCTGGTTAAAAGCCTTTGGTCTAACCGTAGTCTGATCAAGGCAATGATCAAACGCGAAGTTATTGGGCGATATAAAGGCTCTTTTCTTGGCATTTTTTGGTCGTTCTTCAACCCTGTTCTGATGCTGGCCGTCTACACTTTTGTCTTCAGCGTTATTTTTAAAGCGCGCTGGAGCGGTGGTGGTGATTCTAAAACAGAGTTCGCGTTAGTCTTGTTTGCTGGGTTGATGGTTTTCAATCTGTTTTCCGAATGCGTGAATCGAGCCCCCGGGATCATTCTGGCCAATGCCAACTACGTGAAGAAAGTCGTGTTTCCTTTAGAGATACTTCCGTGGGTGAGCCTCGGTTCGGCGATGTTCCATTCGCTGGTCAGCCTGGGAGTGTGGATGGTCGCCTATGTGATTTTCTTCGGAGTGCCGCATGTCACGGCGTTGTTGCTGCCGATCGTTGTGCTGCCACTGGTGTTTGTGGTTCTAGGCTTGTCCTGGTCCTTGGCTTCGCTGGGTGTCTACTTGCGCGATGTCACTCAGTTCATTGGGATACTGACAACGGTGACAATGTTTTTGTCGCCGATTTTCTACCCTTCAACTGCCTTGCCACCCGAATACGCCAACTTGCTTTTGCTTAATCCACTGACACCCGTGATTGAAGGCGTCAGGGACGTGCTGTTCTGGGGCAAGCTACCGCAAATCGAGTTCCTGTCAAGGTATCTGGTCGGCTCTATGCTATTCGCGTGGTTGGGATTTGCCTGGTTCCAGAAAACACGTAAGGGGTTTGCAGATGTGCTCTGATATTGCCATCAAAGTTGAAAACCTTAATAAGTGTTATCACATCTATGACAAGCCACATGACCGGCTGAAACAGATGCTGATGCGTGGCCGGCGGCAGTATTTTCAAGAGTTTTGGGCACTGCGCGACGTCTCCTTTGAAATCAAGAAAGGCGAAACCGTCGGGATTATCGGCCGTAACGGCAGCGGTAAGTCGACGTTGCTGCAAATGATCTGCGGCACGCTCAATCCAACCAGCGGAAGCATCCAGACCCAAGGCCGGATTGCCGCACTGCTCGAGTTGGGTGCAGGCTTCAACCCGGAATTTACCGGGCGTGAAAACGTGTACATGAACGGAGCGATTCTGGGGTTGACTGAAGATCAGGTCGACGCTCGCTTTGAGGAAATTGCTTCCTTTGCCGATATCGGCAACTTCATTGAGCAACCGGTCAAAACCTACTCCAGCGGCATGTTTGTGCGCCTGGCATTTGCGTCAAATATCATGTCGCGCCCGGAAATCATGATTGTCGACGAGGCGCTTTCGGTCGGCGATATGAATTTCCAGGCCAAGTGCATGACTGCGCTGACGCGGATCCAGGACAATGGCGCGACTATTCTATTTGTCAGTCACGATGTCGGTTCGGTGAAAAGCTTATGCTCGCGCGGCGTATACCTTGAGCGTGGTCAGGTCATCACGGTAGGGCCGGCTGCGGAAGTCGCCGAGCGCTATATCCGGACGATGCGCGAAGAGATGAATGAGGAGCACCGGAAGTTTTCACGGGTGTCCGCCGCGTTTGGCGAGAAGCCTGCGCTCTCTGTGGATCAGGTAATGACTGTTGATGAACCCGGTTTTAAGCGGTCGGCAGAGTTTGATAAAAGGGTTGCGCAGTTTCGCTATGGCAGCGGTGAAGTAAAAGTTGCCAGTGTTGAGTTGCTGGACTCCAAAGGTGAGGACCTGACCTTTGTTGAGTTTAATCAGGATGTCAAAGTCAGAGTATATTTCGAAGCTTTCGCTGAGAAATCTATTTCGGTGAACTTTAGTGTTTTTGATGAAAAGAAGAACAATATTGTTGGTTGTGGGTTTCCCCATACGGATCAGCCGTATTTAGTCACCAGGAGTAATGGGAAATACTTGGCTGAGTATTCGCTGAAGCTACCCTTGCAGGAAGGGGTCTATTCTCTGCGAATCAATATTTCGTCTCCGATTGTTGAGAATGAGTCTGCTGAGTTCGTCGATTTTGTAAGTGACGCAGTGGTGTTCAAGGTCGGGCGTTGGGATAAGTCCAGGGTTTGGTCGAAGGTGCATGTTTTTTCCGAGTTGAAGTTGCAAGAGTTTGAGGTCTGAGATGCCTGAGGTACCGGCTCTGAATTATTTGTCTGCACCGAATCGTCCGAGTTTTTTGATTCTGGGTGTCCAGAAATCGGCTACGACCACATTGTTTGATGTGTTAAATGGTTTGGATGGGTTTTCAGGTTCATCGCTTAAAGAGCTCCATTTTTTTGATAGCGATCATAACTATCAGAAGGGCGTCGATTGGTATCTGGATTTTTTTAGTGAAGAAGCAGGTGTCAAAAAGTTTGAAGCGACACCTTCATATATCTATATGCGAGATGTGCCGGGGCGAATCCATAACAGCTTTGGCTCAATGAAATTTATCGTAATGCTTCGGGATCCAGTGAAGCGCTGTTTCTCCGCTTGGAATATGTTTAGGGGCTTCAACGCTCATAAGCAGACAGCTGAATATATATATGATATGTATATAAAGGACAGCAATTCTGGTTCGAGAGAAGCGCTTCGTGATTTACTGTTTGCTGAAGAATTTCCAAGCTTTGAGCAGTGTGTCAGCGATGATTTAGTACGGCGTCAGCAAAACGATTTGAACGAAGAACCCAGCTTTGTTCGGCGTGGGTTCTATTACGAGCAAATCTTGCGGTTTTTAGAGTTTTACAGTGTTCAGGATTTTTTGTTTTTAGAGCAGGACGAGTTTGCCAGGGATGCTTCTGTTGGCGTGAGTCGGATTTGTGACTTTCTCGGGATTGAATCAAGTCCTGATGCCGAGTGTGTTCAGAAGACAAGTAACAAGGGCGATTATGAAGGTGTTGCAGTTGAAGAACACACCGAAACGTTTTTAAAATTATATGACTTGTACCGTGAGCCTAATCAAAAGCTGTTTTCGCTCATTGGCAAGGCATACCCCTGGAATGCATCTTGGCTCTCTCTATGAATAATGCATTTATTATTGGCACCGGACGCTGCGGCACCACCTGGCTAGGCCAGATGCTGAACAGCCATGCCGAGTTGTGTGTGCCTCCAGAGATCCAGTTGCTTTTCGAATATTCCGGAAACGGAAACAGACTATTCGAAGAGTTTTTCCTGGCTGATCAGAAAGGACTCAGTGGCGAGCAGTTGGCTTCAGTGATTGAGCGCTGCTGCCCACATAAGCTTGAAATGTTCTTCGACTATCAGGAGTTTTGTCGGAAGCATGACACGCCCAAGATGTCTTTGGCCGAGTTCGTGAAGTCGTTTTACGCGGCTATTGCGTCATCCCACGGGAAGTCGTGGTTGGTCGAGCAAACGCCATGGTATGGGCAGCGTCTTGACCTGGTTTCCAAACTGTTCCCCGATGCGAAATTCATACATATGGTTCGCGATGGGCGTGATGTTGCCTTGTCTTTTGCCAGGACAACCTGGTGGCACATATCTCCCCGCTTGAACCTGGCGAGGTGGCAACGTGAAATCAAAAAAATCGCCACGGATGCAAATAGTTTTCTTAAGCCAGACTGCTACCTCGAAGTAAAGTATGAAGACTTGGTCGCCAGCCCGGAATCCGAACTAAGAAAAGTGTGTACTTTTCTGGGCATCGATTTTGATCCGCACATGCTTGATCCGCAGGGGTTCATCGATTACGACAAACTCTGTAAGTTCGATATGGCGCAGGTTTCCTCGAAGGCTTATTCGGCGTGGCGCGAGCGAAAGGACGGGGCGGTTTTTTCGGAAAATGTCGAAGCCTGGCGCAAAACCGATAACCTGTTCGATGACTTTTTGCCAACCGAAATATCCGGTTGGCTCTCCCGGTATGGCTATGAGGTCCGCGAAACAGCGTCGACGGAAGTAGAAAAAAACCGGAGTCGGCACGAATACAGTTTCGGCGCGCTTGAGCAGGACAATCTTGCGCGGGCCAGTCATATCCATACGCTCGAGCAGGAGCTGACCCGTAAGGCCGAGTGCCTGGATGTTCTGGAAAAAGAGTGGGTAGCCCGGGGCATCTTGATCGAGCAGCTTGGCAAATCCATGGATCTGCTGACGCATGAAAGCGAGAGCCGTGCTGAGCATATACGCACGCTTGAGCAGGTACTTGCCAAACAGACCAGGCAGGCAGGCGTCATCGAGAAGGAATGGGGCGCCCGAGGAGAGTTACTCGACGAACTGGCGGCGACCATCGAAGCATTGACACAAGAGAGTCAGGGTCGGGTTGAGTACATTCAAACGCTTGAGCAAGCGCTGTTCCAACAGACCGAGCAAGCAAGCGCAATAGGCAAGGAATGGGAAGCGCGTGGAGACTTGCTTGCTGAGTTGTCCAGGACAATCAATGTATTGACCGAAGAGAGTCAGGGCCGACTTGAATGTATTCGTTTGCTTGAGCAATCACTCGCACAGCAGGCCGAGCACTCAAGTAGTGTAGAGAAAGAGTGGCAAGCCCGAGGGGAGTTGCTCGATCAATTAGTCACGACCATTGATGCCTTGCGGCATGAGAGCAAGGGGCGGGCTGAGCATATTCATACGCTCGAACAAAATCTCTTCAAACAGGCTGAGCATGTCAATAATGTAGAGAAAGAATGGGAAGGCCGAGGGCAGTTGCTCGATCAACTGACCACGACCCTTGATGCATTCAAGCAAGAGAGTGAAGGCCGTGCCGAGCATATCAAGGTGCTTGAGCAGGTATTGCTTCAGAAAACCGGACAGTTAGAAGAAACAGAGACCCGGTGGGAAAATCGTGGAAATGTGATTGATACGCTTACTCAGTCTGTCGAGGCATTGACGCAAGAGACAAAAAGCCAGGCTGAGCATATAGAGCAACTGTCGCAAGAAAATATCGTGAGTCTCAACAGGAACTCCCAGCTTGATCAGGAGATTGCAGATCAAAAGGTTTTAATTGATCAGTTGGAAGAGCGTCTTAATGAATTCAGGCGCTCCTGGTATGGAATCCTAAAAGAATATCTCGGTAAGTGAGATGTTATTAATTGTAGCTTGAGTATTTCATGAATATTACAGTCACCAAACCGTTTATGCCGCCGTACGCGGATTTTAAAAACTACCTGGAAGGCATCTGGTCCCGGGAATGGTTGACCAATAATGGTCCTTTGTTGAATGAATTGGAAATCAAGCTCAAGGAACATCTGGATGTTGATCATCTGCTGTTCCTGAGCAACGGTACCGTGGCCATTCAAATCGCCATTCGTGCACTCGATCTCGTGGGTGAAATCATCACCACGCCGTTCAGTTACGTTGCGACAACGTCCAGTATTGTGTGGGAACGCTGCGACCCGGTGATGGTGGACATCTGCCCTGATACGCTGAACATTGATGCGTCGAAAATCGAGCAGGCCATTACTGAAAAAACCACTGCTATTCTTGCTACGCACGTATTTGGTAACGCGTGTGATGTAGATGCTATTCATGCTATTGCCGAGAAGCATAACCTGAAAGTTATCTATGATGCGGCTCATGCGTTTGGCACTCTCTACAAAGGAAAGTCGTTGCTCGCCTACGGTGATGTATCGACCTGCAGCTTTCATTCGACAAAGCTTTTCCACACCGTTGAAGGCGGCGCGGTGATCAGCCCTCATGCTTCCGTGTTGAAGCAAATGGCAATGATGAGAAACTTTGGCCACTCTTCTGCCACTGACTTCGGCAGTGTCGGTATAAATGGCAAGAACTCTGAGTTTCATGCTGCAATGGGGTTGTGCAATCTGAAACATGTTCCTGATATTTTGTCGGTTCGCCGCACGCTGTCAGAACGTTACAAAAGTAATCTGGAAGATCTGCCCATTCAGTTTCAGAAAATTCAGGCAAAAACTGAATACAACTATGCCTACTTTCCAGTGATTTTCGAGACTGAAGCAAAAATGCTGAAGCTTGTGGAGTTTCTTAACCTCCACAGTATTTTTCCACGTCGCTACTTCTATCCTTCGCTGACCAAACTGCCGTATGTGTATGAGCAGAGCGCACCCATTGCGGAAGATATTTCCCGCCGTATTCTCTGTCTGCCGCTCTATCACACACTGTCGGTTGAAGAGGTTGATATGATTTGCCGGTTTGTCAAGCAAAAGCTTTCTTGCGAATAGAATTTTGTAAATAGGGACGTTTCAGATGGTTACGTTGAGTGGTGATTCAGGTGCGCAGGGTGTTAGTAAAATGGGTGGGATAGAACTCTTTAAAGATGATAGCTTTGCTGAAGAGGACAAGCTCGCCCTGCTCAACTTTATCATGCAGGAGTTTAAGCTCCAGCAGCCCGTGATATTGAAGGGGGCAGATTCTGCCGTGGCGGCGCGGTTCCTTTTCGGGCAATACTCCCTGCGTGGCACCCGTATAGATTTACTCTATCTGGATGAACGCGCTCTTCGTGACAGTGCTTCGTCAGTCAATGGACTCATCAGTTTTGTTTCGAAAAAGGGCTTGATTTGTATTGAGTCCAGTGGCGGCGCCATTGCGGAAGAAATACTATCTGTTGAGGCATTTGAAGCGGTCCTGGTTACTCCGGGCTTTTCGATTTTTGCTAGATCGAATGGGCTACGTTCGATTCGCAGCACTTGCTACCAAATCGACTTGTTTCGTCGAAAGCTTTACTTTCAGAAAAAGAGTCATGTTGCTCACTCTTTGAATGCCGAGTGTCCATTGGTCACAGTGGTCGTCCTGACGTATAAACACCAGGATTATATTACTCAAAGCATACAGTCGGTGTTGAGTCAGCAGGGTAACTTTTGTATGCGTGTCATCATTATTGATGACGCGTCGCCTGATGGCACCGCGCAAGCAGTAAGAACAATTGTTGACGGGTTTCACGACGATCGCATTGACATTGAATTTCATGCGAATCAGAAAAATGCCGGGGTCGTTGCAAATCTGGCGACGGCGATACGCCTTTCGGCAGGATGTGATTATCTGACTTTCTGTGAAGGGGATGATTTCTGGAGTTCCGAATTCAGAATCCAGAACCACATTGATTTTCTTGGCAGTCATCCCGAATCAGTGATGTCGTTCAACTCTATTGAGCTTTGCGCCGCTGACGGATCATCACGTAAATTGTTTTCAGAGCATGCCGGCCTTCTGGGCGATACGCTTGATGGCCTGGCACTTTCCGCTAACAACGTAATCGGGAACTTCACCGCGTGTTTCTATCGGGGTGCTTTGCTTGATGTTGTGCCGCAGGCGTTGTTTGATATTTACACCGTTGATTGGTTTTTCAATATATATAGCGCGCAGTTCGGCAGTATTGCCCACTTGAAAATGCCCCTGTCTGTCTATCGTCAGCATGAGGGCGGGGAGTGGAGTGCTCGTAAGGATCTGGATAAGGGCACCGCACTGCTCGGTTTAATAGCTCAGTACAATTCTTTTATTGATTATAACTATGATGAAGGGTTCCAGAGTTATAATCAGCGGCTGTATTCGTGGTTGAATGGTAACTACTCCGCCGAGATGGAAAAGTTTGACGTTATCATTGTCGATGATGTTTTTCCCTCGAGAAAAAGCGGATTTCGCCATGCGGAATTTACGTCGTATCTTCAAGCCTTTCCACGTTCGTTGGTGCTGACCACAGGGGCAACTCTGCATGTTCTTGAAAGTGCTTCGATCAAGGACGTGGTTCGGGATTATCAGCGTAGTTATCCTGATTTGGGTAATCGCGTGATGATCTCCAATGAGCAGTTTCCGCTTACGCTTGGAAAGGTGTTGTACGCCAATTTTCTTTCTAACGCCTACAAATTACTTCCGCACGCCGAAGCACTCGGTGTGCCATTTGTATTTACGCTCTATCCAGGGGCAGGTTTCGCTCTGAACAGCGCAGAGGGTGACAAGAAGCTGAAGCGGATCTTCGATTCTCCTTGCTTCCAGAAAGTTATTGTTACCCAACAAGTGATCTACGACTACATCATTGCGCGCGGACTGTGCCCGGCGGAAAAGGTGGAGTTGATCTTCGGGGTTGTGATGCCGGAGGTTTCTGGTACGCAATCGATTCTTGAAAAAAACAGATGGGGTTTTGGAAAGAAACGTCTGGATATCTGCTTCATGGCTCACAAGTACACCACGTACGGTGAGGATAAAGGCTATGACGTCTTTGTGAATGTCGCCAGTATCTTGTGTCAGCGCTACGAAGATATTTATTTCCATGTTGTGGGTCCTTTCGATAAAACTGTGCTGGATGTCAGTTTGTTCAATGATCGGATACAGTTTTACGGATCGCTCAATCCAGAAGAGTTTGATGGTTTCTTCCAGAATATGGATATCATCATGTCGCCGAATATCAGCGGCAAGATTTTCCCCGGTTCGTTTGACGGTTTTCCTACCGCCAGTTGCACCGAAGCTGGATTGCGTGGCACGGCAGTATTTGCTTTTGACGAATTCCACTCCTCCAATGGGCGCTTCACTGACGGCCAGGACATCGTTCTCATCCAATATGACTTATGGGCAATCGTCGAGAAGGTCGAGCGTTACTATGCTGACCCCGTCGAGTTGAAGGCCGTGGGCGAACGCTCTATAGATACAATGCGTAAGTTGTATAGCCTCGATGCACAGATGTCGCCACGTATTGAGGTGCTGCGCCAGGTCATTCGCGAGCCGAAAATGTATCCGGTGCTTGTCGAGTTGCAACCCTGTGTCGATGAAGTTTCGCCGTCAGTAGAAAGCGCAAGTGTGCAGGGTGGTATTGCGACTCCAGTACAGACTACTCAAGTTGCTTGGAAGGTATTACGAAAAATTTGCCCTGAGCCCATTAAAAAACTTTACCGCTCTGTGAGGGCAAATTATGTTTCCTAGTGATAAGGTCGGCTCGACTGATGCGATTGGGCCGGTATTGGTCAGCGTTGTTGTGCCGTCTTACAATCACGCAAAGTACATCCGCAAGGCTGTCGATAGCGTATTGGGTCAGGATTTCACCGACTTCGAGCTGTTGATCTCGGATGATATGTCGCCCGACAACAGTTGGGATGTTATTTGCGGGTTTGATGACCCGCGCATTCGTTCGTTCCGGCAGGAAAAAAACCTGGGGCCGGTGGGGAACCTTGTGTTTCTGATCAAGCAGGCGCGTGGCAAGTACATCGCGCTGTTGAATTCGGACGATGCCTGGTACCCGTCGAAGCTGAGCAAGCAAGTTGCCGTGCTGGAAGCTCAGCCACAACTGGGAGCCTGTTTTACCTGGGCCGATCTGGTTGATGGCCAAGGGCGTGAAATTTCCGGGCCCGAGGCCATTTGGAACGATGTGTTCCGGCAACCAAACCGTACTCAAGGTGAGTGGCTGCGGCATTTTTTCTTTAGTGGCAACTGCATCTGTCACCCGAGCATGCTGGCGCGCAAGGAAATCTACGATGAACTGGGTTTCTACAACCCTGGATTGAAACAGTTGCCCGATTTCGACATGTGGATCCGACTGGTCAAGAAGTACCCGATCCATATCGTTGAAGAAAATCTTGTAGCGCACCTTCGGGACGGAAATAACACCAGCGCTGTTTCGCCCGAGAACTCGGCACGCAACCTGACCGAACTGGTCGAGATATTCGGCTCGTACTTCGACGGCGTATCGGACGAGGTGTTCATTGAGGGGTTCGGCAAGGAGTTTCGACTCAAAGGTGTACCCGCTACACCTGCCAGGCTGAAATGTGAACGGCTATTCCTGCTGCTGGATAGCGCCTTTGCCCATGCTGCCGGTAGGGCTGCCGGACTGTCCTCATGCATAAAGAACCTGGCTGATCCCGAGTTCGAGCGAGTGCTTCGTGACGAGTACATGTTCAACGTATTCGACTTCTATCGGCTGACGGGGCAAGCGGGCTTCGGTCACTATATGATGCTGGCCCACAGTACTCCTGCCCCCGTCGCTGGCGTCGGACTCGGCGGACACCGCGATATCCCTGTGACGCTGGTGGATCGTGCTGTTCGCTATCTCAAGGCTCTCGCTCGCCGGCTGCGTCATGCGGTGCGTCAGAACTGACATGGGCATGCGTTCATCGTCGCTCGCACCTTATCCACTGAGAATGGAATGCAGAACTCTATGAATACCTATTTTGGTCTGATTGGTGCGGGTGGGCATGGCCGGGAAGTCATGCCGATGTTGCGTGGGATGCTGCAGGACAAATTAGCGGACCTGAACGCTCATTTACTGTTTGTTGTAGAGAACCTCGAACAAGAGACGCAGATCAACGGATACCGGACGATTAGCTTGCAGGCGTTTTTCGAACTGGAAGGGGTCAAGCGCTTTAATGTGGCGATTGGTGATTCAAAGGTGCGTCAGCGGATCGCTGAAGCTTGCCTTGCCCGGAAAATCGAGCCTTTCTCGCTGGTAGCAAACAGTGTGAAGATGTTGGATAACAACGAAATCGGCGAAGGCTGCATGATTTCCGAGCAGACGATCATTACGTCCAACGTCACGATCGGCCAATTCTTTCAGGCCAACAACCAATGCAATATCTCTCATGATTGTGTGATCGGGGACTACGTGACCTTCGCACCGGGAGTCAAATGTAATGGGAATGTGACTATCGGTGATCACGCCTACATAGGCGCTGGCGCATTGATCAAGCAAGGCAGGCACGGTAAACCGCTGTTGATAGGCGCGGGAGCAGTGGTCGGAATGGGAGCGGTTGTGATCAAGGACGTAGAACCGAATACAACCGTAGTGGGCAATCCCGCCCGGCCAATGGTGAAGTAATGTCAGAGGCTAAGCCACACGTCGGGTTGTCGGTCCTTCTGGTTACCTATAATCACGAGTCGTACATCGATCGAGCGCTGGAATCACTTTTCAAACAGGACTACGCAGGTCCTGTTGAATTGGTGGTCGCGGATGATGCATCGACGGATGGGACGCTGGATCGTATCCGGGCCTACGATGGCGTCGACTCACGATTTATTTTCACGTACCTGTCGGGCGACAACATAGGCATTACCAGAAACTATCAGCGTGGTTTCGCTGTGTGCACGGGCCAGTATGTTGCTGTATTGGAAGGCGATGACTACTGGATTAGTCCGAACAAGTTGTCCCGGCAAGTCCGGTTTCTGAACGAGCATTGGGAATGCGACCTTTGCTCCGTCAACTATTTTGTTTTCTACGAAGAGAGTGCAACGTTTACCGAGCGGACAACCATTGGCACGGGGCATCGTTTGTTGGGGGCTCGTGATCTGATTGCGGATAACCTAGTCGGTAATTTTTCCACGTGCATGTATCGAAAGTCGGGGCTTGATAATTTGCCGACGGAGTTGTTCGAGCTCAAGTCCTATGACTGGATCGTTAATATCTGCGTGGCCCGCACCAGCCTGATTGGTTTTATCGAAGAGCCCATGTCGGTTTACCGTGTCCACGCCAGCGGCGCCTGGTCCGGCTTTGCGCATTTAGAGAAGCTTCAGTTGCAACTGAGCCTGATCCCCGCTTATGACACGATCACACGGCAGACGTACCACGCTGAATTCACGCGCCTGGAACACAATCTGCGGCGGATCATATTACTCGCGCATGGCGAACGTCTGGCCGGAAGGCTGGCGCGGCCCGCCTTGAGAATATTGGCGAGGCTGGATGAGTTCATGCCGCCAATCGTTCTCGCCATCATTCGTGGGCTGATGCCCCCCATCGTCACTCGACAGTTATTGAAGATTGCCCGTCGAGGGCGAGTGTAATGAAGCCACCCGTTGTTAGTGTGGTCATGGCAACCTACAACCATGCCGCTTACGTTGCCCAGGCTATAAAAAGCGTGCTGGCGCAACGCGACGTAGCCTTCGAGTTTTTGATCGCCGATGATGGTTCCAGCGACACTACCCGTGAGGTGGTCGAAGGATTTACGGACGCGAGGATTCGTTTTTTTCCACATCAAATCAATCGCGGCGCGAGCGTCGTCACCAATGAGTTGATCGAGCGTGCCACTGGCGAATTTGTGACACTTATCAATTCCGACGATTATTGGGTGGATGAGGACAAGCTGGCTTTCCAGCTTGATATTCTGCGCACGAATCCAGAGCTGGGAGCCAGTTTTGGGCGGGCCCGTTTTGTCGACAAACACGGGAATCTCATCAGCAAGAAAAGCCTGTCATTTGGTTCGGTGTTTGATCAGGCGAACCGAACTCAAGGTGAATGGCTGCGCTACTTCCTGGATCACGGCAATTGCCTCTGTCACCCGACCGTGATGATCCGTCGCAAGTGCTACGAAGAGCTCGGGGGATACAGCAACAATCTCCGGCAGCTGCCTGATTATGATATGTGGATCAGATTGATAAAACGTTATCCAATCCATATCTCCGAGCGGGAGCTGATTTGCTTCAGAGTCATGCCGGGCGAAAATGTCAGTAGCCAGTCGGTGACCAATTCCATTCGTACGATGAACGAACACTACCTGATCGCCGAGACGTTTTTTCAGGACGTCGGCGTGCAACAACTGAAAGAGGGGTTTTTCGGGTTGTTGAAGTACCCGGAAATACCCAGCTCGATACACCTTGAGATCGAAAAGGTGCTGCTGTTTTTTTTGCCGAACGCAGCTATCGGCAAGGCCTACAGAATGATCGGAATGATCAAGCTGAATCATTTGCTCG
Organism: Pseudomonas sp. S2_B07; assembly: GCF_054668435.1. Classification (NCBI taxonomy): domain Bacteria; kingdom Pseudomonadati; phylum Pseudomonadota; class Gammaproteobacteria; order Pseudomonadales; family Pseudomonadaceae; genus Pseudomonas; species Pseudomonas sp. S2_B07. The sequence continues at coordinate 2,028,085 of NZ_CP162769.1, read as the reverse complement.
CTAGCCGTGTGCATCGAGAGGTTCTCGAAGAAGCCTACGGCATAGATGGGCAATGGTTTCAGGCTAAGATGGGCGAAATCGACATATTGCGGCCGAAGTTTTTGGCCATGATTGCCGGGAAGACTATTGGGGTGAGACGCGCCTTGAAAAATTTTTTGAAGCGCGATGATTATTAAAATGAACATACATAAAGGAAGTGTTATGCGCTATTTGTACTTGCCAGCGGTTGCTATGTTGGGTCTTCTGGCTGCTTGTGATGCGGGCAAGCCGAAGGATATCGCGGTCAATAACTACTGCTCTCTGGACAGTCCGAAAGCTGAAGCAAAGCTTTCGACAAGCGCACCGTTTGAAGTGTGGGGATGGGCTTACAACGTGGCGGCGGGTACCGTGCCTAAAGACGTTTCTCTCGAGATTATTTCTTCGGGTGGAGAGGTTGCGATGACTGCACCTCTAGTTCGTTCCTCGCGTCCGGACGTCGCCAAAGCCTTTGCCAAGCCAGACCTGGAAATGGCTGGTTTCACCGGTGTCGTAGACATCGGCGCGCTGAAATCCGGTGTTTACACCGTGAAGATCATTCAGCAGGAAGGCGTCAGCCGTTTGGCATGCACCAGCCCGTCGAAGTTTGATATCAAATCCACCAAGGGTTAATTGATAACGCCGGAAGAATGCCGACGCAGTCGTCGTGGTCGCTCGAGCATGGATGGGTTCAAGAGGCGGTTTTTACTTTCATCTGTCCAAAAAAACACCCCGGGGCTCGGGGTGTTTTTTTATGCCTGGCTCATCAATTACTGTTTGATGGACCGTATTAATCGAGTAATTGCAGTCTCCAGTTCTGTCTGCCCGGCATCGATTTCGAAGTCAGCGGCGTCCGGCGCTTCGTAAGGACTGCCCACTCCCGACAGGTTTGGCAGTTGCCCCGAGCGCGCCTTCTTGTAGAGCCCTTTCACATCCCGTTGCTCGCAGACCTCTAGCGGCGTGCTGACATACACCTCCACAAAGTTCTCTTCACCGATCAGTTCACGCGCCATTTGCCGTTCCCGTTGGAACGGTGAAATAAACGCGGTCATGACAATCAGCCCGGCGTCCATCATCAGTTTGGCGACTTCGGCGATGCGCCGAATATTTTCCACGCGGTCTGCGTCGGTGAAACCGAGGTCTTTGTTGAGCCCTTGACGCACGTTGTCGCCGTCGAGGAGGTAGGTGCGGTAGCCGCTTGCATGCAACTCGACTTCCAGCGCATTGGCGAGCGTCGATTTGCCTGAGCCGGAAAGACCGGTAAACCAGATGACCTTGCCCTTGTGCCCATTGAGCTTTTCGCGGTTTTCGCGGGTAATCGACAGCACTTGTTTATGCACATTTTGCGCACGCCGCAGGCTGTGGGTGATCATACCCGCGGCCACCGTGGCGTTGCTGAGCCGATCCACCAGAATAAAGCCGCCCAGCGTTCTGGAGTGCTGGTAGCTGTCATAGACCAGTGGTTTGCTCAGTGCCAGGGTGCAGACGCTGATGTCATTGAGTAGCAACTGCTTGCAGGCATCGTGGGCCAGAGTATTGATATCGACTCGATACTTGATGTTGGTGATCGACGCGGAAGCCCATTGCGTGGCCAGCTTGATATCGTAGTTACGACCGTGCAGGCCCGCATCTTCATTCATCCACACCAGCGTTGCTTCAAATTGGTCGGTGGTTTCCAGCGGACGTTGGCTCAGGGCAAGCATATCGCCGCGCGAGGCGTCGATTTCCTGGCTGAGCTTCAACGTCACCGCATCGCCACACGACGCTTCCTGCATCGGGCCGTCCATGCTGACGATGTCGGTCACGGTCGCGGTGTGGCCGGAGAGGGTGACGCGCACCTCGTCGCCCACGCTGACTTTCCCTTCAGCGACATAGCCGCTGTACCCGCGAAACGACGCATCAGGTCGATTCACCCATTGCACAGGAAACACCAGGCGTTCGGATTCGACAGCGTTGACGGCGATGGTGTCCAGGCATCCCATCAGCGTCGGTCCCGAATACCAAGGCGTGTTTATCGAGCGCTGAGTGATGTTGTCGCCCTTGAGTGCGCTGACCGGGATGGGAGTGATGCGTTCAAAACCGAGTGTTTGCGCGAACGCCTGAAAGGTATCGACGGTGCGTTGAAAAGTGTCCGGATCAAAACCGGTCAGGTCCATCTTGTTGACCGCCAGCACGACCTGGCGAATCCCCATCAGCGACACCAGGTAAGCGTGTCGCCGCGTTTGCGTCAGCACACCCTGCCGAGCGTCAACGAGGATGACTGCCACGTCGGCCGTTGAAGCGCCGGTGATCATGTTGCGTGTGTATTGCTCATGGCCCGGAGTATCGGCAACGATGAATTTGCGCTTGGCCGTGGCGAAATATCGATAGGCCACATCGATGGTGATGCCCTGTTCGCGTTCTGCCGACAAGCCGTCGACCAGCAAGGCAAAGTCTATGTCCTCGCCTTGGGTGCCATATTTTTTAGATTCGTTTTTCAGTGCACTCAACTGATCGTCTGTCAGTTGTCGGGAGTCCCACAGTAACCGTCCGATCAGAGTACTTTTTCCATCGTCCACGCTGCCGCAAGTGATAAAACGCAGCAGGTCCTGACCTTGTTGCTGTTCAAGGAAGGCTTCAATCGTCGAGGGCCGGTGGATGGCGGCGGTTTGTGCTTTCAGTACCATCAGAAATAGCCCTTCTGTTTTTTCTTTTCCATGCTGGCCGAGCTGTCACTGTCAATGGCTCGCCCCTGTCTCTCGGAGCCGTTGGAGCCCAGTAGCTCCAGCAAAATGTCGGCGACGCTGGTAGCCGTCGATTCCACGGCCCCCGTCAGGGGATAGCAGCCAAGGGTACGAAAGCGGATGTTCCTGGCTTCGATCTTCTCGCCGGGCAGCAGGGCCATGCGCTCATCGTCGACCATCAGGGTCGTGCCATTGCGAACGACCACGGGCCGCTCTTTGGCAAAGTACAGCGGCACGACTGGAATATTTTCCTGATAGATGTATTGCCAGATGTCGAGTTCTGTCCAGTTAGAGAGCGGGAAGACCCGAATGCTCTCGCCCTGGTGTTTACGCGCGTTATAGAGATTCCACAGTTCGGGTCGCTGCTGTTTCGGATCCCAGTGATGGCTCTGGGTGCGGAATGAAAAAATCCGTTCCTTCGCCCGGGATTTTTCTTCATCCCGACGCGCGCCGCCGAACACGAGATCAAACTTGTACTGATCCAGTGCTTGCTTGAGGCCTTCGGTCTTGGTGATGTCGGTGTGCAGGGCCGAGCCGTGATCGAAAGGGTTGATGTCTTTGCTGATGGCTTCCGGGTTGATATGCACCAACAGGTCCATTCCGCTTTCCCGCGCCATGAAGTCGCGGAACAGGTACATCTCCTGGAACTTCCAGCGCGTATCCACATGCAGCAGCGGGAAGGGCGGGGCTGATGGATAAAAGGCCTTGCGAGCGAGGTGCAACATCACGGCGCTGTCCTTGCCCATCGAATACAGCATGGCGGGATTCTCTGCTTCAGCGACCGCCTCGCGAATAATCTGCAGGCTTTCGGCCTCCAGGCGCTTGAGGTGTGGCGTGCGCACCGCCAATGAATCGACCGTTGTGTGTTGACGGTTTTCTTCCAGCACGGCGAGATAACTCAGCAGTCCCAATTCGACATTCGGCGGTACGCTGGCGTGGCGGCATACCGCGACCAGGCGACCACTCGGGAAGATGACGACGGGTTTGGCAATGTGGGTCTGGAGGCGTTGCAGCGCTTCAGTGAGTTGCGGCGCGTCGACAGGTCGACTACCCAGTGGCAGCCAGTAGCGAGCGCCCCGGGCATCGTTGGCGTGCAAGAAATCGCTGCCGTCAGCGCTGCGCAGCAACTGGACGAACAGCACCAATTTACGTTTGCTGCGGGCTTTTTCAATATCCGACGCCAGGACCGAAGGTGTCGGCTGGCGGCCGGACTCGTCACGTAGGCTTGACGCTGTGAGCTCGGGGGGAAGCAGATCGAGTTCGTGGAGGCGCCGCTCGGCGGTGCGCTTGGTGTCCGCGTGTTCGAGTTGGTTCAGGTGAAGGAATGCCAGCTGTGTGTCCCATACCACGGGGGCGTCCAATCCAAGAAGGTCTGGGTTAAGCATGAACTGCTTTCCTTGTCGCAATATGTGATTGATGTGTTATCGGCATCATTTAGTAATTCTTTAATCGGCATATTCATTATTTTCTGCATTTAATCACGTAATGCGACAAGTCGTTGCTGAAAGTTTCGCGCTCAACTTAAGCTGTTGTGAATGGAAGTGGTTCGGCACGTTGCAATCCCTGTCCGGCGCTGGTTATAGTCGGCACTCGCCTGCTAACCCAGCACGGCCCTCCCAAAAGATCAGCCCAATGCCTGCATTCCACATCAACGCGGTAGTCGATTCAGCGGTCAACGCTGGCGTCTTGCCGTGCGGGAATCAGCAGCCTGCGCAGATCAGTCATTACCCCCCACCTGTCCATAGCACGCCGGTGTACGCCGTCGTATCACCGCCGGGCGTTGGCATTTCGGGCTGATCAGCTTCTCTTTGCTGCTGCCCTTTGCCCGCCAGAAAAAACTACTGAATTTCAGCTTCGGCTGAGTTGGCTTTTGCCTGACTACAGGTGGTCTTCATGTTTGTCCTTTCGAAACAATCCGCGCTCGCGGCGGCGTCCACGAGCCTGTTCGTCCTGCTGTGGAGCAGCGGGGCGATCTTCTCCAAATGGGGCCTGGCGCATGCGTCACCCTTTGCTTTTCTGCTGGTGCGCTTCGCCATCGCCTTGTGCGGTCTGGTGCTGCTGGTGCCTTTGCTCAAGCTGAAGTTGCCCAAGGGCGGCAAGCCGATGTTGTATGCGATGGCTACGGGCGTGGTGTTGCTGGGGGCTTATCAGATTTTCTATCTGCTGGCCCTGGACCTGAAAGTCACCCCGGGCATGATGGCGACGATCATGGGCGTGCAACCGATTCTGACCGTGGTGCTGATGGAACGTCAGCGCTCCCTCAGCCGGATGTTCGGTCTGGGGCTGGGTCTGGCGGGATTGATCATGGTGGTGTATCAGGGCATCGGCCTGGCCGGCATGTCGATGGCCGGGATGCTCTTCGGATTGCTGGCGCTGGCGAGCATGACGTTCGGCTCGATCATGCAGAAACGCATCACCGACAATCCCCTCGGCACACTGCCGGTGCAATACCTCGCCGGGCTGTTGCTGTGCGGGATCTTCGTGCCGTTCCAGCCGTTTCATTTTGAACACAGCACGGGATTTATCGTGCCGGTGTTGTGGATGGGACTGGTGGTGTCGGTGCTGGCGACGTTGCTGCTGTACCGCTTGATCGCCCGGGGCAATCTGGTGAATGTCACCAGTCTGTTTTACCTGGTGCCGGCGGTGACGGCAGTGATGGACTACCTGATTTTCGGCAACAGGCTGGCGGCGCTGAGTCTGCTGGGCATGCTGCTGATCATCGTCGGTCTGGTCTTCGTGTTCCGTAAAAACGCGTAAACCGAAAAAGGCCCGGAGCATTTAATGCTCCGGGCCTTTTTATTTGGCCAACGCGTGCTCGGCCCGCACCGAATTCATGAACGCCTGCATCGCCGACGATTGAATGCGATGACGCCGGGTGATCAGCCCATAGGGCGGCAGCCGTGCTTCGAACTTGATCGGCAAAATGGCCAGCAAATCCCGACCGGGATAGTCTTCTACCACCGACACCGGCGTGACGCCGAGCATGTCGGTCTGCTGCACCAGCGAAAGCAAAGTCATGATCGAGGTGGTTTCGACAATGCTGCTGGGGATGTCGACCCGTGCGTTGTGGAACACCTGATTGATGATGGCGCGCATCGGGCTCGGATGCTGTTGCAGCACCCAGGTCATGTGCTGCAGTTCCGCCCAGCTCAGCTGTTTCTCCTGCGCCAGCGGGTTTTTCGCCCCGGCGATCACGCACAAGGCTTCTTCACCGAGGCTGTCAAACAGCAACTCCTCGGCCCGCGCACCGGCCGGAATCCGCCCCAATACAATATCCAGTTGATCCTGCAATAGCGCTTGCACCAGCACGTCGCTGGTGTCGACCTGGATGCTCATGGACAGCCGCGGATGGCTCTGTTTCAAGGTCGCGATGGTGCGGGTCAACAGTCCCGAGGCCAGTGCCGGAATCGCACCGACCGCGACACGGCCAAGGTTGCCGGACTCCAGCGCCACCAATTCTTCACGCATGCCGCTGAGTTCGGCGAACACCATGCGCGCATAGTAAATGACGGTTTCGCCGAACGGGGTAGCGCGCATACCCCGGGGCAGGCGTTCGAAGAGTTCGACGCCGAGCAAGTCCTCGGCTTCGTGGAGCATTTTGGTCGCGGCCGGTTGGGTCATGCCGATGTGGTCGGCGGCGCGGCGCAGCGAGCCGAATTCCTGCAACGCCAGCATCAACCGCAGTTGGCGCAGACGCAGTCGACTGTGGATCACATTGGCAGGAGGAATTCGGGTCATGGGCCGTGGCTCGCAAGGAAGTCTGCGGCAAGCCTGACAACAAATGTCAGGCGTTGCCAGCATTGCTGTGTCACAGCACCGATTTGGGTTTGGCGACGTGGGGTTTGCGCAGGCCCATCAGGCCGCCCAGCGCCTTGGAAATCAGCGGCCAGAACAGCATCAGCAGCGCCGCCGTGGTCAGGCTGCCCACCAATGGGTTGGACCAGAAGATGCCCAAATGGCCGTCAGAAAACAGCATCGACTGACGGAACGCATCTTCCGCCTTGTCGCCCAGCACCGCCGCCAACACCAGTGGCGCAATCGGATAACCGAGTTTCTTGAACAGATACCCCAGCGCGCCGAAGCCCAGCATCAGCACCACGTCGAAGAACGAGTTGTGCACCGAATAGGCACCGATGGCGCAGACCATGATGATGATCGGCGCGATGATCGAAAACGGAATCCGCAGGATCGAGGCAAACAGCGGCACGGTGGCCAACACCACGATCAGGCTGACCACGTTGCCCAGGTACATGCTGGCGATCAGGCCCCAGACAAAATCATGCTGCTCGACGAACAGCGTCGGGCCAGGGTGCAGGCCCCAGATCATCAAGCCACCGAGCATCACCGCCGCCGTGGCCGAACCGGGAATGCCCAGGGTCAGCATTGGCAGCAGGGCGCTGGTGCCGGCGGCGTGGTCGGCGGTTTCCGGGGCGATCACGCCTTCGAGTTCACCTTTGCCGAAGTTCTCGCGGTTCTTGGAGAATCGCCTCGCCAGGCTGTAGCTCATGAACGACGCGGCCGTCGGGCCGCCAGGGGTGATGCCCATCCAGCAGCCGACCAGCGTGCTGCGCACAATCGTCCACCAGTAGCGTGGCAACTTGGCCCAAGTGCGCAGGATCACCATCGGTGTGATGCGCGCATGCTCGCCGCGAAACACCAGGCCTTCCTCGACGGTGCAGAGGATTTCACCGATGCCGAACAGGCCGATTACCGCCACTTCGAAACTGATGCCCGTCATCAAGATTGGCTGGTCGAAGGTCAGGCGCAGGTTGCCGGACACCGTGTCCATGCCGACCGCCGCCATGGCAAACCCGATCATCATCGCCACCACGGTTTTCAGCGGCGGGTTCTTGCTCATGCCGATGAAGGTGCAGAACGCCAACAGGTACACCGCGAAGAACTCCGGCGAGCTGAACGACATGGCAAACGCGGCAATTTTTGTCGACAGAAACGTCAGCAACAACACCCCGGCCAATGCGCCGATCAGTGCCGAACTGAACGCCGCAGTCAGTGCCTCGGCGGCACGACCTTCACGGGCCATCGGGTAACCGTCGAACGTCGTCGCCACCGATGAGGGCTCACCGGGAATGTTGAACAGAATCGAGGTGATCGAGCCGCCGAACAGCGCGCCCCAATACATGCACGACAGCAGAATGATCGCCGACACCGGCGACATGGTGAACGTCAGCGGCAGCAGCAACGCCACGCCATTGGGGGCGCCGAGGCCGGGCAACACGCCGACCAGAATGCCCAGCAGCACGCCGATCACCATCAGGCCGATATGCCCCGGGGTCAGGATCAGGTTCATGCCTTGCAGCAGGGAATCGAACTCGCTCATTTGAAATTTCTCCCGGCCAGGGCAATCCAGTCGCCTATCGGGCCGGCATCCAGCGGGACCTTGAACCACAGCGCGAAAATCAGGTAGCTGGCGAGCACCGCACCCAGCGACACCGTGCCGATCATCAGCTTGCCGTAAGGTTTGACGCGGACGTTGTCACGCCACATGAACCAGGCAATGAAACAGGCTGAGGCCACGTAAATACCGGTGAACGGCATGGCGCCGACAAACAGCGCAATCGGGATGAACACCGACAACACTTGCTTGAATGCGCTGCGGCTGACGAATGAAATGCTCAGGGCTTGCCAGCGCACCACGGTCAACACGCCGTTGCCGACACTGGCGGCACTCAACAGCAGGCCGATGTAGAAGGGAAAGTAACCCGGCTCGGGGCCGGAATCGCCCCAGCCGATACCTTGTTCGACGCTGCCGAACATCACCACCGCGCCGATCAGCGTGGTGAAGAGTGTCAGGCCGAGTTCGACCCAGCGGGTGCCGACCAGCGCCGGTGAATCCGAAGATTGGGACATCAAACACCTCCAGCAGGTGACGGCCGCGCGCATGCGGACGGCCGTTGGCGACTCAGTTTTTCAGCCAGCCGGCTTCTTTGAACACCGGGGTCACGCGGGCGGTGTCTTTCTCAATGTAGGCGGTCAGCGGCTCGCCTTCGAGGAAGGTCGGCACCAGTGCGTTCTGTTTCACGTACGCCTTGAACTCCGGCGTCTCGGTGACTTTGCGCATCAGCTCGACATAGAACGCGCGCTGTTCGGCCGTGACGTCGCCAGGCATGAACACGGTGCGCGGAAAGCGGTACTGGTCGATGCCCAGGCCTTCTTCGTGGCAGGTCGGCACGTCGGCCCAGGATTTATCCCCGGCGACTTTCTCGGTGTAGCCCATGCGCTCTTTACTGAACACGCACAGTGGCTCGACCTGGTCGCCGCGCCATTGGCTGATGCTTTCGCTGGGGTTGTTGACGTTGGCGGCGATGTGTTTGCCGGCCAGTTGGGTCGCGGCTTCACTGCCGCTCTTGAACGGGATGTAGACGAGTTTGGCGTCGTTGGTCTGGTTCAGCAGCAGGGTCAGGGTCTGGTCGACATCCTTGGACTGGCTGCCGCCCATGCGCAGGTTCGACGGGTCCGCCTTGACCGCGGCGTAGAAGCCCTTGGCGTCTTTCCATGGCGCGTCTTTGTAGCTCCAGAGAATGAAGTCATCCTCGGCCACGGCGGCGACGGGCGTCAGTTCCTGCCATTGGTAACCGAGCTTGGACACCAGCGGCAACAGGTAGATGTTGTTGGTGCCGATCACCAGTTTTTCCGCGTCGCCCTTGTTCATCTTCAGGTCGAGAAAGGCTTCGGCACCATTGCCACCGCCCTTGTTGAGGACGATGGTATTCACATCGAGAAACTTGTGGGTGGTGATGATCGACTGGATCAGGCGACCGAGTTGGTCAGTGCCGCCACCGGGACCACCGGCGACGACGATTTCGACGTTCTTGTCCGGCTGCCAGGCAGCACTGGCGAGAGCGGGAAGTGCGCCAGCGGCGATCAGTGTGCAGCCGAGAAACAAACGGGAGGTGCGACGGACGAATGCATTTCGCATGATGGAATGGCCTCGTTTTTGTGTTTCTTGTAATTGTTATGAGCGGCTTGTCGATGCGGTAAAGCTGCAAGCCTGGCCTGAGTGTGTGAAGCCGCCGGCTCCGCGTCTAGTCAAAACAATACATACACCGATAGCCTGGGGTTATAGGTCTGGGCGGTGAAAGTGGCCGTTGACGCGCCAGGCTTTGTGCCAGGGCCGTTTTCGAGGAAAACCGAAAGGCGGCTATCCGTTGAAAGCTGCCTGAAAGCAGGACATGCCATAACTCGAAGCTATCGCCTGATTTCAAGTTTTGATTAGACGGTTATCACTGAGCCTTCGATAGTGCTCACCAACGCCGCCACGCCGCGGTAATGTCGTCACCACAAAAATAATAAATCGAGGTACGCACCATGGCTCGTCCCAGTGCTTCCCTGCATCTGCACAATGCTGGTGTTCAATCGGCTGGTGTTCAATCAACCGTAGCGGCCGTCCCGCTCTCCGGGGCGGGCAACGCCAGCAGCGTACGCTGGCGGATTTTCGCGATCATCTTTGCGTTGACCATGGTCAACCTGATCGATCGAGTGTCGCTGTCGATTGCGATGCCGACCATCGCCCATGAATTCTCCCTGTCGCCGAGCCTGCAAGGGCTGATCCTCAGCAGCTTCTTCTGGGCGTATGCGCTGTTGCAGATTCCTGGCGGCTGGCTGATTGACCGTTTCGGCCCGCACCGGGTGATCAGTTGGTCCACGGGGTTGTGGGGGACTTTTCAGGTCATCGCTGCCTTTGCCACGGGCGGTGTGTCACTGCTGTTCGCCCGCGTCGCACTGGGGGCCGCCGAGGCGCCCTTGTTTCCGTCCGGCGGCAAACTGATTTCCCTGTGGCTGGCGCCGAGCGAGCGCAGTCGCGGCGCGGTGCTGATGGACAGTGGCAGCCCGTTGGGCGTGGCAGTGGGCGGGTTGATCATTGCGTACCTGATTGCTTCGCTGGATTCGTGGCGTCTGGCGTTCGTGATCGCCGGCCTCGCAACGCTTGTTCTGGCGTGGCTGGCGCGGCGTTACCTGCGCGATGACCCGGCCACGCATCCACAAGTGAATGCCCAGGAGCTGGAGAAGATCAACGCCGGACGCGCCACGCCGGCTGCCGAAGCCGCCCGTGCGCCGGTCAAGGGGCTGGGCATTGCGGCCCGTTCATTGACGGGTTTGCTGATCGGCCGTGCGAGTTGGGCGATGGTGTATTTCGGTTTGCTGACCTGGGGCCCCAGTTACCTGGCGCAGGCTCGCGGCTTTGATATCAAGGGCATTGGCGCGGCGACCTTCGTGATTTTCATCTGCGGCGCGCTGGGTTCATTGACCGGTGGTTTCCTCTGCGACGGCTTGATTCGCAAAGGTGTGAGCCGCGGTGTGGCAGTCAAGAGTCTGCTGGCGTTTTCCGGTGTCGTGGCGTTGAGCGCGTTCCTGTTGCTGCCGACCCTGAGTGATCCTTTTGCGGCGGTGGCGCTGTTGGCCATGACTGCGTTTTTCCTGATGTGGGGCAGTCTCTACTGGAGCTTCCCGGCGCTGCTGGCGGCGCCGGCCCGGGTCGGTTTGATCGGCGGTGTGATGAACATGGCCGGCAGCACGGGCGGTATCGCGGTGCCTATTCTGGTGGGCGTCATTGTGCAAATGGCCGGTGGTTTCGCGCCGGTGCTGGGGTTCTTTGCGGCGTGCTCGGCGGTCTTTGTATTGGCCACATTGTTTATCAGCCTGGATGAGGTGCGTCATGACTAAGTTGTGGGACGGCCCGATCGTAGACGCCCATCACCATTTCTGGGACCCGGCGATCAATAACCATCCGTGGCTCGCGCCCGAGGCCAACATTGCGTTTCGCTACGGTGATTACAGCGCGATCAAGCGTCGCTATTTTCCCGATGACTACTTCGTCGATGCCGGTGCCCATAACGTCGTGCAAACGGTGTACGTCGAGACTGAATGGAACCCGCAAGACCCGATTGGCGAAACCCGTTTCATCGAGGGGCTGGTCGCGCGCTACGGCGTGCCGAACGCCATCGTCGCGCAAGCCTGGCTCGACCATCCGGACGCTATCGCGGTGCTCACCGAACAAGCAGGTTTCAAGTGCGTGCGCAGTGTGCGCCACAAGCCTGGCGGTCCTGTCGCACCGGAGCAGGTAGGGCACGTGCGCAGCCTGATGAGCGATGAGCACTGGCGCCGCAGTTACGCCGCGCTCGAAGGCCTGGGCCTGCATTTCGACCTGCAGACGCCTTGGTGGAACCTGCACGAAGCCGAACGCCTGGCCCGGGACTTTCCTGGCGTCACGCTGATTCTCAACCATGCCGGATTGCCCAATGACCGCAGTGCCGAAGGCCTGGCCGGTTGGCGCCTGGCGATGGCGCGGCTGGCGCAGTGGCCGAACGTGCGGGTGAAGATTTCCGGCCTGGGCCAGGGCGGCCAGCGTTGGCGCGCCAAGGACAACGCCTGGATCGTGCGCGAAGTCATTGCCATGTTCGGCAGCGACCGGGCGATGTTCGCCAGCAACTTCCCCGTGGACAGCCTGTGCGGCTCGTTCGACGACATTTACAGCGGTTTCAAATCCATCGTTGCCGATTTTCCGAGCGCCGATCAGCAACGGCTTTTCTACAGCAACGCGCAGCAAGTCTATCGCTGCGAGCCTTGCGCCATTGACCGGGCGCGGCCTGAATCCTTGAGGAGTGAAGCATGAACAAAACCACCATCGCGATGGTCCTGGGCGACCCGGCCGGCATCGGCCCGGAACTGATCGCACGCCTGCTCGCCGAGCCCGAGGTGCGCCGTCAGGCCCAGGTGATTTTGATCGCCGACGAGGCAGAAATGCGTCGCGGCATGCGCATTGCCGGGACGGAGTTTCCGTACCGTCGCGTCGAGTCGCTGGAGCAACTGTCATTCGTTGATGACACGCCGCTGTTCTATGACTTTCGCGGCGACACCATTGGCGAATTTGCGCGCAATGAAGCCAGCATCATCGGCGGTCGCTATAGCCTCGATACCCTGGAAAAAGCCTTGCGCCTGACCGAGGCCGGCATCACCGACTCCGTGCTGTTCGGACCGCTGAACAAGACCTCGCTGCACATGGCTGGCATGGCGCATAACGATGAGCTGCACTGGTTCGCCGAGTTGCTGGATTTCCACGGGCCGTTCTGTGAGTTCAACGTGCTCGATAACTTGTGGACGTCGCGGGTGACCTCCCACGTGGCGCTGGCTGAAGTGCCGGGCATGCTCACGCAGGCGCGGGTGGTGGAAGCCATTCAGTTGATCGACACCGCGCTCAAGCGCAATGGCCTGGCCAAACCGCGTATCGGCGTGTGTGGGCTGAACCCGCACAACGGCGACAACGGCTCGTTCGGTCGCGAAGAACTGGACATCATCGGCCCCGCCGTGCGCTCCGCCCAGGCGTTGGGGATTGCGGCGGAAGGGCCGTACCCGGGGGACACGATTTTCCTCAAGGTGCAGGGCGATGCCAGTGCCTTTGACGCGGTGGTGACGATGTATCACGACCAGGGACAGATCGCGATCAAGTTGATGGGCTTCTCCCGCGGCGTGACGGTGCAGGGCGGCTTGCCGATACCGATTGCCACCCCGGCCCATGGCACAGCATTCGACATTGCAGGGCAGGGCAAAGCGAATGTCGGGGCGACCCGCCAGGCGTTCGAAATCGCGTGCCGGATGGGCACCAACACCTACTGATCCCCGGTCTTCAACACAACGAAAATCTCCTGTGGGAGCGAGCTTGCTCGCGATAGCGGTCTGATAGTCACAGCAGCAGTGACTGACATACCGCTATCGCGAGCAAGCGCGCTCCCACCTTTGTTTTGTGTTGGGGCTGATAACCCCATCTAGGCAAAAATACAAAAATGCGATCACCTCAGGTTATCGCCGGATACGCATAAGTGATTATCCGCACCCCCGAGCGCTGGCTAAAGTCGCTCCATCGAATGCCTGGAACCTGCCCCCCATGCGGTTCTGAGCAGCGACCCAACAACGACAAGAAGCCGGCAGCGCAAGGAATTGTATTCATGAAAATCAAAGCCATCCGTACCCGCGTTTTTGAGTGGAAAGGCAAAGTCGTTCCCCCTCAAGCGCACTTCTGCACCAATGCCAGCGACATCCTGTTCGAGCGTGGCGACGCCATGGGCTCGTTCCGTTTTCACGGCTGGCTGGTGGTGGAAGTCGAGACCGATACCGGCCTCGTCGGCATCGGTAACTGCGCCCTGGCGCCTCGCGTGGCCAAGGAAATCATCGACACTTACCTGGCACCGATTGCGATGGGTGAAGACCCGTTCGACAACGAATACATCTGGCAGAAAATGTACCGCCAGAGCCACGCCTGGGGCCGCAAAGGCATCGGCATGGCGGCGATCTCGGCCATCGACATCGCCATCTGGGACATCATGGGCAAAGCCGTGAACAAGCCGGTGTTCAAACTGCTCGGCGGGCGGACCAAGGAAAAGATCTGGACCTACGCCTCAAAACTCTACGCCAACGACAACCTCGACCTGTTCCTCGAAGAGGCCCAGGGTTATCTGAACCAGGGTTTCACCGCGCTGAAAATGCGCTTCGGCTACGGCCCGAAAGACGGCCCGGCGGGCATGCGCAAGAACATCGAACAAGTGCGCGCGCTGCGTAACCTGGCCGGTCCAGACATCGACATCATGCTCGAATGCTACATGGGCTGGACCCTGGAATACGCGCGGCGCATGTTACCAAAACTCGCCGAGTTCGAGCCGCGCTGGCTCGAAGAACCGGTGATCGCCGATGACATCGAAGGCTACATCGAGCTGAAAAAAATGGGGATCATGCCGATCTCCGGTGGTGAGCATGAGTTCACTTCCTACGGCTTCAAGGACTTGCTGGAACGCCGCGCCGTCGACGTGATCCAGTACGACACCAACCGCGTCGGCGGCATCACCGCCGCGCGCAAGATTAACGCCATGGCCGAAGCCTGGTCGGTGCCGGTGATCCCTCACGCCGGTCAGATGCACAACTACCACCTGACCATGTCCACCACCGCCTCGCCAATGGCCGAGTTCTTCCCGGTGTTCGACGTCGAGGTTGGCAATGAACTGTTCTACTACGTGTTCAAGGGCGAGCCGCAACCGGTCAACGGCTACATCCAGCTCGACGACCACACACCGGGCCTGGGCCTGGAAATCTCCGATGAGTACCTGAGCGACTTCAACATCATCGAGTGACCTTGAGGCGCCGTTAACGTACGGCGCCATCCCCGACTTTCTGGAGGCCGTCATGCGCCTGATTCAATTTGAAAACACTGCCGGCGAGCGCCAGGTCGGCCTCGTCGAGGGTTCACAGGTCCAGGTGCTCAAAGGCACCGGCAGCACCCGTGAACTGGCCCTCGCGGCCATCCGCGCCCAGCGTAGCTTGCAAGAAGAGGTCGCCCGGCGCGGCACCGAACCGGGTCCCGATTACGCGCAACTGTTACAGCAAGGCAAAGTCCTGCCGCCGCTGGATCACGAAGACCCGGCCCATTGCCTGATCAGCGGTACCGGCCTGACGCACTTGGGCAGCGCCTCGGCGCGGGACAAAATGCACCAGCAGGACGGCGCCGTCGAAGCCGGCATGACCGACACCATGCGCATCTTCAAGTGGGGCCTGGAAGGCGGCAAGCCCGCCGCCGGGCAGATTGGCGCGCAGCCGGAATGGTTTTACAAGGGCGACGGCAGCATCGTCGTGCGCCCCGGTGCGGATTTTCCAGTGCCACCGTTTGCCGAGGACGCTGGCGAAGAACCGGAGCTGACGGGCCTGTATGTGATCGGCGACGACGGCCTGCCGTATCGCCTCGGTTATGCCTTGGGCAACGAGTTCTCCGACCATGTGATGGAGCGGCGCAATTACTTGTACCTGGCCCATTCGAAACTGCGTTTTTGCTCCTACGGCCCCGAACTGCGTGTCGGTGAGTTGCCCAGGCATCTGGCCGGCACCAGCCGCATCAAGCGCAACGGCGAAACGATCTGGGAAAAGGAATTTCTCAGCGGCGAAGACAACATGTGCCACAGCCTCGCCAACCTCGAATTCCATCACTTCAAGTACGCGCAGTTCTTGCGCCCCGGCGATGTCCATGTGCACTACTTCGGCACTGCCACGCTGTCGTTTGCCGACGGGGTGAAAACCCAGCCGGGCGATCGCTTCCAGATCAGCCTCGATGAGTTTGGTGCGCCACTGGTGAACGGCATCGGCGAAAGCGCCCAGCCGTTAGCCATCGGCCAAGTGCGTGCGCTTTAAGCTTTTAAAGGAACCCCCTCATGACATTGCCACTGGGACACAACTACATCGGCGGTCGCCGCAGCGCCAACGGCACGCTGCAATTGCAAAGCCTCGACGCGACGACTGGCGAACCGCTGCCGGGCATGTTTTTTCAGGCCAGCGAAGCCGAAGTGGATGCCGCCGCCAACGCTGCGGCCGCCGCTTACCCGGTCTTCCGCAACCTGAGCGCGGAAAAGCGCGCCCGCTTCCTCGACGCCATCGCCGATGAAATCGATGCACTCGGCGATGATTTTGTCGCCACCGTGTGCCGCGAAACCGCGCTGCCGGCCGGGCGTATTCAGGGGGAGCGGGGGCGCACCAGCGGGCAGATGCGTTTGTTTGCCAAGGTCCTGCGTCGCGGGGATTTTTATGGTGCGCGGATTGATCGGTCACTGCCGGATCGCCAGCCATTGCCGCGTCCGGACCTGCGTCAGTACCGCATCGGTTTAGGGCCGGTCGCGGTGTTTGGCGCGAGTAACTTTCCGCTGGCGTTCTCCACGGCCGGCGGCGATACCGCGTCGGCCTTGGCCGCCGGTTGCCCGGTGGTGTTCAAGGCGCACAGCGGTCACATGGCGACGGCCGAATGGGTGGCGGACGCGATCATCCGTGCCGCCGAGCGCACCGAAATGCCGGCCGGCGTGTTCAACATGATCTACGGCGGGGGCGTCGGCGAGTGGCTGGTCAAGCATCCGGCGATTCAGGCGGTGGGCTTCACCGGTTCGCTCAAGGGGGGCAATGCCCTGAGCCACATGGCCGCGACCCGCCCGCAACCGATCCCGGTATTTGCCGAGATGTCGAGCATCAACCCGGTGTTCCTGTTGCCCGAAGCACTGGCGGTACGCGGCGAGCAGATCGCTGCGCAACTGGCCGGCTCGGTGACTTTGGGGGGCGGTCAGTTCTGCACCAATCCCGGTCTGGTCATTGGCCTGCGTTCGCCGCAGTTCAGCAGCTTTCTGGAAACCTTTTGCGCCAGCATGAACCAGCAACCGGCGCAAACCATGCTCAACACCGGTGCGCTGGTCAGCTACAGCCGGGGCCTTGGCGAGTTGCACGAACATCCGGGGCTGACGCACCTGGCGGGCCGGCCGCAACAGGGCAATCAGGTGCAACCGCAGGTGTTCAAGGCTGAAGTCAGTTTGTTGCTCGAGGGTGATGAGCGGCTTCAGGAAGAAGTGTTCGGGCCGACCACCATCGTCGTCGAAGTCGAGAGCCGTGCGCAGTTGGCAGAAGCGTTGCAGGGGTTGCGCGGGCAATTGACGGCGACGTTGATTGGCGAGACCGAGGAGTTGCTGCAGTACCGCTGGCTGGCGGAAATGCTTCAGGAAAAGGTCGGTCGGATTCTGCTCAACGGCTATCCGACCGGGGTCGAGGTGTGCGAGGCGATGGTGCATGGCGGGCCGTACCCGGCGACGTCCGACTCCCGGGGGACGTCGGTGGGGACGCTGGCGATCGATCGGTTCCTGCGGCCGGTGTGCTTTCAGAATTACCCGGATGCGTTGTTGCCAGAGGCGTTGCAGAACGCTAATCCGCTGGGGATTCGGCGGTTGGTGGATGGGGAGGTGAGTCAGTCGGCTTTGTAGTGCCTGGGCGATCGCCATCGCGAGCAAGTTCGCTCCCACAGGGTTTTGTGAGCACCGCAAATCCATTGTGGGAGTGAGCTTGCTCGCGATGGCTTAATCAGCCGCACCACAGCACTACTTGGCCGTCACCTCAGCCACTTTCACCACCGCCGGCTTCAACACCAGCCACAACGCCGCCGCAATCAACACCCCGCCATAGATATGCGCCATGGACAACGGCTCATCCAGCAACAACGCCCCCCACAACACCCCGAACGGCGGGATCAGGAAGGTCGTGGTCATCGACCGCACCGGCCCGACCGAGCTGAGCAAGCGGAAGTAAATGATGTACGCCAGCGCGGTACACACCAGCCCCAACCCCAACAACGACAGCCAGACATTCCAGCCGCCCCAGCTCGCCGGTGGCTGGGTAATCACGCTGTAACCGAACAGCGGCAGCAAAAATAACGTGGCCCCCATCATGCTGCCTACCGCCGAAAGGCGACTGTCCAGACCGCCCGCGTGATCGAGCCAACGGCGGGCCAGGAAACCGGCGAAGCCATAACACGTCGTGGCCATCAGGCAGGCGAGGGCGCCCATCAGCAATTGCAGGTCGAACGCGACCGGGCCCGCGCGGGTCAGCACGCCTACACCAAACAGTCCGAGGAATACCCCGCCAAGCTTGGCGGCGGTGAGTCGTTCATGGAAAAACAACCCGCCGATCAACACGCCCATCAGCGGCGTGGTGGCGTTGAAAATGGCCGAATACCCGGCCGGCAGCACCTGAGCGGCCACGGAATACAAAGTCGCCGGAATCCCGGAGTTGATCACCCCGAGCAGCATCACGGTCTTGAGTTTGCCTTTGAAATCCCAGCTGATGCGCATCAGCCCGAGAATAATCAGCAGGCCGGTCGCGGCAATCGACACGCGGAAAAACGCCGTGGGGATTGTGCCAATCACGGGGGCGATGATGCGCATGAACAGAAAACTCGCACCCCAAATGGCCGCCAATGACAGTAAACGGACGATATCGACGGGGTTCACGGTGCTCTCCTTCCTTGCTGGGGACGAGAGTGTTGCCGAGTGCCTGATTGATGGCAACCGAAAAACGGGCAAATAACCTTGATGCCTATAAGTTGAGCCGAACCGCACTTTGTAGCCGCTGGCTTCGCCAGCTGCTACGGTTCGCGTCAAGGCCATAACCCGAGTGGAAAATTACGCTTCTCCTGCACCCGGTTCACTGGCTAAGCTCAGGGCTCACGAATTCCCGCAGAGGTCTCACCATGCCGCAGCAATGGCCAGCCGCCGATATCGCCCGAATGATCCTCGATGGCTTTGACGATTACCGTGAGCATTTCCGCCAGATCACCGACGGCGCGCGAGCCCGTTTCGAACAGGCCCAGTGGCAGGAGACGCAAATCGCGTCGGCCGCGCGGATCAATCTCTATGAAGAAAAAGTCAGTGAAACCGTGGAGCGGCTGCGCGTCGCGTTCGACAGCGACACGCTGGACGTCAGTTGCTGGCCGCTGGTCAAGAGCGCGTACATCACGCTGATCGACCTGCGGTTCGACGATGAATTGTCCGAGACCTGGTACAACTCGATTTTCTGCGGTCTGTTCAGCCATGACCTGATCAGCGACGGCTGCATGTTCATTCACACCACCCGCCCGAGCCTGCGCCGGGCCCGCGCCGCACAAACCCGCACGTACAAACCTCAGGGCCAGTTGTCCGGCATGCTCGCGAGCATTTTTGCCGACTACCGTTTCAGTGAGGATTACGCCGATCTGGCCGGCGACTTGCACCGCCTCGAAGCGCAACTGCGCGAGAACCTGCCGGACTGGGTGTGCAAGGACCCGGAGTTGAGCGTCGAACTGTTTTCCTCGGTGCTCTACCGCAATAAGGGGGCGTACCTGGTCGGGCGTATCTACACCCGGGACGAACAGTGGCCGCTGGTGATTCCGCTGCTGCACCGCGAAGGTCGCGGGATTCAGATCGATGCGCTGATTACCGATGAAGCGGACGTGTCGATCATTTTCTCGTTCACCCGCTCGTATTTCATGGTCGACGTGCCGGTGCCGGCGGAGTTCATCGGTTTCCTCAAGCGCATCCTGCCGGGCAAGCACATCGCCGAGCTGTACACCTCGATCGGTTTCTACAAACACGGCAAGTCCGAATTCTATCGGGCGCTGATCAACCATCTGGCCAACACCGACGACCAGTTCATCATGGCCCCCGGCGTGCGCGGCATGGTCATGAGCGTGTTTACCCTGCCGGGTTTCAACACCGTGTTCAAAATCATCAAGGACCGTTTCTCTCCGTCGAAGAACGTTGACCGAGCCACGGTGATCGAGAAATACCGGCTGGTCAAAAGTGTCGACCGCGTCGGACGCATGGCCGATACCCAGGAGTTCGCCGATTTCCGTTTCCCATTGAGCAAGTTCGATCCGGCGTGCCTGGAAGAATTACTCGAAGTCGCCGCGTCCACGGTGTCGGTGGAAGGTGACACCGTGCTGATCCGCCACTGCTGGACCGAACGGCGGATGACGCCATTGAACCTGTATCTGGAAAACGCCAACGAGGCGCAGGTGCATGAGGCGCTGGAGGATTACGGCCTGGCGATCAAGCAACTGGCGGCGGCGAATATCTTTCCCGGCGACATGCTGTTGAAAAACTTCGGCGTCACCCGCCACGGTCGCGTGGTGTTTTATGACTACGACGAGATTTGCTTTTTGACCGAAGCCAACTTCCGGCACATCCCGCAGCCGCGTACGCCGGAAGACGAGATGGCGTCGGAGCCTTGGTATTCGATCGGGCCGCTGGATGTGTTTCCCGAGGAGTTTCCGCCGTTTTTGTTTGCTGACTCGGGGCAGCGGCGCTTGTTTGATCAGTTGCATGGCGAGTTGTACAACGCCGATTACTGGAAAAGCCTGCAGGAAGCCATACGTGCCGGCAAAATCATCGACGTATTCCCGTATCGCCGCAAAGGCCTGGATAACGAATAAACCCCTGAGTGAACCCCCTGTTGCGAGGGAGCTTGCTCCCGCTGGGTCGCGAAGCGACCCAAAAACCATCCACCGCGCAGCTTCAGACAAATCTCGATGACCGGATTACGACTGCCGCGCAGCCGAGCGGGAGCAAGCTCCCTCACCACAAAGGCAGGTTGAATTCGTCGCCGAGCCCCCAAATCTGCGACAATCCGGCCCCTGCGCCACTAGACGACTGAATTGCGTACCCGATGACCGACGAATCGCCCTCCATCGACAAACTGCTGAAAAACCTCGATCACGCCATGCTTGCCGACCGCCACCGGCTGCGGCGGCAGTTGCTTGAGCTGCGCAAGAAACCTGACGAGGCCAAGCTGGCCCTGTGGGTGACGCGCATGCAGGCGTCCTGTGATCAGGTGTTGGCGCGGCGCGCGAGCCTGCCGGTGATTCGTTACGACGACAGCCTGCCGATCGCCGCCAAGCGCGACGAAATCAAAGCCGCGCTGCTCAAGCATCAGGTGCTGATCATCGCTGGCGAAACCGGTTCGGGTAAAACCACCCAGTTGCCGAAAATCTGCCTGGAAATCGGGCGCGGCCAGCATGGCCTGATCGGCCACACCCAGCCGCGTCGAATTGCAGCGCGCAGCGTGGCGAGTCGGGTGGCTGAAGAACTGGCGACGCCATTGGGCGCGCTGGTCGGCTATCAGGTGCGGTTCGAGGACCAGAGCGATTCCAACACCCTGATCAAACTGATGACCGACGGCATCCTGCTCGCGGAAACCCAGAACGACCGCTACCTCGAACGCTACGACACGATCATCGTCGACGAAGCCCACGAACGTAGCCTCAACATCGACTTCCTGCTCGGTTACCTGAAAACCCTGCTGCCGCGTCGTCCGGACCTGAAAGTCATCATCACCTCGGCCACCATCGACCTGGAACGCTTCTCCAAGCATTTCGACGATGCGCCGATTGTCGAAGTCTCCGGCCGCACCTTCCCGGTGGACACCTGGTATCGCCCGCTGACCCTGGAGCAAGACGAAGAGGGCAACCGCGTCGAGGATGACTTGACCGTCGATCAGGCGATCCTCGCCACCCTCGATGAAATCGCCGCGTTCGAACGCAGCGAGCGCAAGAGCCCCGGCGATGTGCTGGTGTTCCTGCCCGGCGAGCGCGAGATTCGTGACGCGGCCGACATGTTGCGCAAGGCCCAGCTCAAACACACCGAAATCCTGCCGTTGTATGCGCGTCTGTCGCCAGCCGAGCAGCAGCGGATTTTCCAGTCGCACCCAGGCCGTCGCGTGGTACTGGCAACCAACGTCGCGGAAACCTCGCTGACCGTGCCGGGCATTCGTTACGTGATCGACAGCGGCACTGCGCGCATCAGCCGCTACAGCTACCGCGCCAAGGTCCAGCGCCTGCCCATCGAGGCGATTTCCCAGGCCAGCGCCAACCAGCGTAAAGGTCGCTGTGGTCGGGTCGAGCCCGGCATCTGCATCCGCCTCTACGGCGAAGACGATTTCATGGGCCGCCCGGAATTTACCGACCCGGAGATCCTGCGCACCAACCTCGCCGCCGTGATCCTGCAGATGTTGCACCTGCGCCTTGGCGAGATCACCGACTTCCCGTTTATCGAACCGCCGGACGGCAAGGCGATCAGCGACGGTTTCAACCTGCTGCAAGAACTCTCGGCGGTGGACCGCAACAGCCAACTGACCCCGCTGGGGCGCAATCTGGCGCGTTTGCCGGTGGACCCGCGCATGGGCCGCATGCTGCTGGAAGCGGCGAAACTCGGCAGCTTGCAGGAAGTGCTGATCGTCGCCAGCGCCATGTCGATTCAAGACCCGCGCGAGCGACCGCCGGAGCGTCAGCAAGCGGCGGATCAGGCCCACGCACAATGGAAAGACGTGGACTCGGACTTCGCCGGGCTGGTCAATCTGTGGCGCGGCTTTGAAGAGCAGCGTCAGGCGCTGACGGCCAGTCCGTTGCGCAATTGGTGCCGCAAGAATTTCCTCAATTACCTGCGTCTGCGCGAATGGCGCGACTCGCACCGCCAGTTGAGCCTGATCTGCCGCGACATGCAGTTGAGCCTCAACAAAGAACCGGCGGATTACCCGAAACTGCACAAAGCCGTGCTCTCGGGCCTGCTCAGTCAGATCGGCCAGAAAACCGATGAAGGCGATTACCTCGGGGCCCGTCAGCGACGTTTCTGGATTCACCCGTCATCCGGTTTGGGTAAAAAACGTCCGCAATGGCTGATGACTGCCGAGCTGGTGGAAACCACCAAGCTCTATGCGCGCATGGTCGCCAAGATCGACGCCGACTGGATCGAGCCACTGGCCGGGCACCTGATCAAGAAAAACCACTTCGAACCGCATTGGGAGAAGAAGCGCGGTCAGGTCGTGGCCTTCGAGCAGATCACGTTGTTCGGGCTGATCGTGGTCGGCCGGCGGCCGGTGCATTACGGGCCGATTGATCCGGTGGTGTCCCGTGAGTTTTTCATTCGCGAAGGCCTGGTGCGCGGCGAAATTCAGTCCAAGGCCAAGTGCCTGACAGCCAATGCGCAACTGCTGGAACAACTCGACGAACTGGAAGCCAAGGCCCGTCGCCGCGACATTCTCGCGGACGAGGAAACCCTGTTCGCCTTTTACGATGCGCGATTGCCCGCGGAGATTCACCAGACCGCGACGTTCGACAGCTGGTATCGGGTCAACAGTCAGAAAGACCCACAGCTGTTGATCATGCGCGAAGAAGACGTGCTGGCCCGCGAGGCCAGCGAAGTCACCGCCCTGCATTACCCGGACACCTTGCACATCGGCGATCTGGAACTGGCGCTGAGTTACCACTTCGAGCCTAACCATCCCCGTGATGGCGTGACCCTGCGCGTACCGGCGCCATTGCTGCCGATGCTGCCACCGGAGCGTCTGGAGTGGCTGGTGCCGGGTGTGATCGAAGCCAAATGCATCGCGCTCGTGCGCAACCTGCCCAAGGCCTTGCGCAAGAACTTCGTGCCGGTGCCGGACTTTGTCAAAGCCGCGTTGCAGCGCATGACCTTCGCCGAGGGTTCATTGCCGCTGGCGCTGGGCCGCGAATTGCTGCGCATGACCGGTGCGCGGGTCAGCGATGAGGCGTGGGCCGAAGCGTCGCAGCAGGTCGACAGCCATTTGCGGATGAACCTGGAAATCGTCGACGGCCAGGGCAAGTTCCTGGGCGAAGGGCGTGATCTGGCGGAACTGACCGCGCGTTTTGCCGAAGCCAGTCAGGCCGCCTTGGCGGTACCGCAAACCGCGAAAAGCCAGCAGCCGGTAGAAGCCAAGGTCTTTGCCGCGGTTGCCGAGAAAACCCAGCAGAAGATCGCCGGGCTGTCGATGACGGTCTATCCGGCGCTGGTGGAAGAGGGCGGTACGGTCAAGGAAGGGCGTTTCTCGACACCGGCCGAAGCCGAGTTCCAGCATCGCCGAGCATTGCAGCGTTTGCTGATGCAGCAACTGGCGGAGCCGGCGAAATTCCTGCGCGGCAAACTGCCGGGGCTGACCGAGCTGGGCCTGATGTACCGCGACATGGGGCGTGTCGACAGTCTGGTGGAAGACATTCTGCTGGCCAGTCTCGACAGCTGCATTCTCGACGGTGAAGACCCGTTGCCGCGCGATGGTGCCGGGCTGGCGGCGTTGGCCGAGCGCAAACGTGGCGGCTGGACCGAACACGCCGAGCGTCTGGCGAAGCTGACCCTGGACATCCTCAAGCTGTGGCATGGCCTGCAAAAACGCTTCAAGGGCAAGATCGACCTGGCGCAAGCCGTGGCCCTGAACGACATCAAGCAGCAGCTCAGTCATCTGGTGTATCCCGGTTTCGTGCGTGAAACACCGATGGTGTGGCTCAAGGAACTGCCGCGTTACCTGAAAGCGGTCGAGCAGCGTTTCGAGAAAATCGGCGCTCAGGTGCAACGGGATCGGGTGTGGAGCGGCGAATTGTCCGGCCTCTGGACCCAATACCAGACCCGCGCCGGCAAACATGCCCAGGAAGGCAAGCGCGATCCGCAGCTGGAGCTGTACCGCTGGTGGCTGGAGGAATACCGGGTTTCGCTGTTCGCCCAACAATTGGGGACCAAGGTGCCGATCTCCGATAAACGCCTGAATAAACAGTGGACTCAGGTCGAACCCTGAAACCGGGGCTCGCCACAAAACCTGTGGGAGCGAGCTTGCTCGCGATGACGGACTGTCAGACAACATTGATATTGAATGTACTGGCCTCATCGCGAGCAAGCTCGCTCCCACATTTTAGGTACGCCGTTACTCGCGCAAAAGGCGCCAAAATCTAACGTTTATGGCAAACTTCGCGCCTATAAACGCCGGCCCCGCGGTTTTGAGCCCTTCAAGGTTCGGGCGGAACGGAATAAAGCGATGCCTGGTTGGCTTCCCGTGACGGGAACAGACCCTTTGTGTGTTGGTACGTCGGTGCCAATGCTTTCTGCCTGAACAGATTAGAGAAACGACCATGCATAACGTCGTCATCAGCGGCACCGGCCTGTACACCCCGGCCAACAGCATCTCCAACGAAGAGCTGGTGCAGTCTTTCAACGCCTACGTGGCGCAATTCAATGCCGACAACGCCGAGGCCATTGCCCGTGGCGAGGTCGAAGCGTTGACCGAGTCCAGCGCTGCGTTTATCGAAAAAGCCTCCGGCATCAAAAGCCGCTTTGTCATGGACAAGGACGGTATTCTCGACCCGCAACGCATGGCACCACGCCTGCCGGAGCGTTCGAACGACGAATGGTCGGTGCTCTGCCAAATGGCCATCGGCGCGGCCGAACAAGCCTTGCAGCGCGCCGGCAAGACCGCCGCTGACATCGACGGCGTGATCGTCGCCTGCTCCAACCTGCAACGCGCCTACCCGGCCATCGCCATCGAAGTCCAGGAAGCGCTGGGCATCCAGGGCTTCGGTTTCGACATGAACGTTGCCTGCTCTTCGGCAACTTTCGGTATTCAGGCCGCCACTAACAGCGTGCAACTGGGCCAGGCCCGGGCCATCCTGATGGTCAACCCGGAAGTCTGCACCGGTCACCTGAACTTCCGCGACCGCGACAGCCACTTCATCTTCGGTGACGCGGCCACGGCCGTGATCATCGAACGTGCGGACCTGGCGACGTCCCAGTACCAGTTCGACATCGTCAGCACCAAGCTGCTGACCAAGTTCTCCAACAACATCCGCAACAACTTCGGCTTCCTCAACCGCGCCGCGGAAGAGGGCATCGGTGCCAAGGACAAACTGTTCGTGCAGGAAGGCCGCAAGGTGTTCCGCGACGTCTGCCCGATGGTCGCCGAGCTGATCGCCACGCACCTGGATGAGAACAAGCTCAACATCGGTGACGTGAAGCGCTTCTGGCTGCACCAGGCCAACCTCAGCATGAACCACTTGATCGTCAAGAAACTGCTGGGTCGCGAGGCCACCGAAGAAGAAGCCCCGGTGATTCTCGACACCTACGCCAACACCAGCTCTGCCGGTTCGGTGATTGCGTTTCACAAGAACCAGGATGATCTGGCTGCCGGTTCGCTGGCCGTGCTCAGTTCATTTGGCGCCGGTTATTCGATTGGCAGCGTGATTCTGCGCAAGCGTTGATCCGAACTTTTTCCGTTGGATAGTAGGAAGTTTCCTACAGTCGAAATAGTCAGGACACTGTAGTTTTCGGAAATGACGGCAGGACTGCGCAACGGGCGAAGTCTTGCCGTCGTCATTTTCGACGTCAGAACAAGGGGATTGATTGATGGCGGCTGACGATTCGCAACTGCTTGCGCGATTACTGGCCGGCGAGCAAAAGGCTTTCAAGGAATTAGTCAGCACTTACCAGAGCGCCATGCGCGCGGTGGCCTATGCGATTGTGGGCAGCCGGCATGCCGACGAAATCGTCCAGGATGCGTGGCTGTCGGTGGTGCGTAACCTGAGCAAGTTCGAGGCGCGTTCGAGCCTCAAGACCTGGTTGCTGACCATTACCGCGAATGCGGCAAAGGGTCGATACAAACAAAACCGTCGTGAAGTGCTCCTCGATGACCTGCCGTCACCCCATGGCACCATCGATGATGATCGTTTCTCGTCCGGTGATGGTCATTGGCTGGTGGCGCCGTTTGCCTGGCACCAGGACACCCCGGAAGCGCTGCTGACCGAAAACGAGCTGCGCGAATGCCTGGAACACACGCTGCTCAGCCTGTCGGAACTGCAAAGCAGTGTGTTATTACTTCGCGAGCGTCAGGGGCTGGAGCTGGAAGAAATCTGTAATCTTCTGGAAATCTCGCTCTCCAATGTTCGTGTGCTGCTGCATCGGGCACGGTTGAAGGTCTTTGCGACCGTAGAACATTTTGAGGAAACCGGCGAATGCTGACCTGTAAGGAACAAGTGGCACGTTCCAGCGACTATCTTGACGGGCAGTTGAGTTTTCGTGAGCGGCTGATGGTGCGTCATCACCTGATGTTCTGCCCTAATTGCCGGCGGTTCATTCGTCAGATGCGGGTGATGCAGGCGACATTGCGCGCCATGCCGGAAGAGGTCGTGCCGGACGCCGATACGTTGGCCGAAAGTCTGGCTGCCGAACGTCGCAAGGACATTCCGTAGCCGAGGGGATTGTTGGCGGGGGGCAAGAAACAGGCTCGCGTGGATGAATCGAACGGATGATGGGGATCAACCCATCCACGCCAGACTGTAAAAGCAACCCGGGCTTCCTTGCCCGAGTCGTGTAACGGGGTAAATCAGAACTTTGCTTCGGCATCCAGTTGCAGGGTGTTGATGTCGGAGTCGGTCTTCTTGATGCTGGCGTTGGTGTAGTCGGAGTTAGCCATGAAGTACGTGGCGCCGAGGTTGAAGTTCTTGTCCAGTTCGTAGCTCACTTTCAACTTGCTGCCGCGCGAACCGGTGTAGCCGTTGGCGAAGTCGGAGTCGGTGAACGCGCCAACCACAGAGTTCTGTTGCACGTCGCGGTAGTTGTAGTCCACTGCGAAACCGTAGAGCTTGGTCTTGACGCCGGCCAACCAGCCAGTGTCCTGGTCGTTGCTCGCGTCTTTGTTGTTGACGTACTGGCCGTACAGCGAGAGCGGTACTGGCAGGTTGGTGAAGTCGAGCTGACCAAAACCTTCATACAGCTTGAACGTTTCGCCCGGGCTGTTGCCGTTGACGGCCAAGGCGCATGGCGCGGTGGCGGTGCCAGTGGTCGGGCAGGCGCTGTTGGAGTCGTTGTCGTACGAGTAGATGCTGCCGCCCAACGTCATTTTCATGCTGTCGGTGATGGCAAAGCGCGCACCCAACTGGCCAGCGTACAGGCGCAGGTCATGCTTGAACTGCACGCCTTCGCCGTCGACGTTGTCCTTGAGGGTGTAGTGACCGGCGCTGCCGAACAGTTCGGTGCTGCCGCTCAGCGGGTACTTGTAGGACGCCGACAGGCCTTCCGGGCTGATGTCGCTATCCCAGATGATGTCGCCCATGCTCACCCATTGTTGCGGCATCTTACCGCCAACGAGGTGCAGGTTCTTGATCGCGTCCGGGTGGTAGTCGACGTAACCCTGGTCCAGCCAGATCTGCTTCTTGTCGAAGTAGTTGTTCAAGTCCTGGTTGGTGGAGCGCGCGTCGTCGTTGCTGCCGGTGGCGATACGGATGCCGGTGTCGACTTGCGGGTTGATTTCGCTGTAGGCACCCAGGCGGGCACGAATGCGCTGGCGATCCTGGTCTTTGTTGTTTGGAACGCCATCGTTGTGGACGGTTTCTTCACGGAAACGAACGTCACCCTTGAATTGGGTCTTGGCGGCCCAGGCCAGTTTCTGGTCGAAGGCGCTCAGTGTGTCGGTTTTCTTCGCAGTTGCTGCGATCTGCTCGTTGGTCTCTTGCTGAGCCTGACGGGCGATTTGCTGATCTTTCTGATCCCGGGCCAGTTCGGCTTGCAGTTCGCTGTACTGGGCGTTGGTAATCGAGCCGTTAGCCTTGAGCATGTCGAGCAGTTTGGCGTCGACTGCGGCGCTGGCCGGAATGCTCATGGCCAGCAGCAGCCCGCCACACAGGACCGCCGCAGTTTTCGTGGAAGCAAGACGCATATCAATCTCCGAAGATGAGAGTGGATGGCTGAGCCATCCAGGGCACAACCGACCATTGATGGACGGAAAACAGTGGCCGGGTAATAACCAGGCGCTCTAAAAACAGGCGCCAGTATCGCGATGGTTTATGACAAAGCAGTGGCAAAGTGATGGCGTCTTGATGACGATCCAAAGGCTGTTTGAACTTTTTCATCGCAGGTCTGTCGGCGAAACGCGGGTGTGGAATGGACGGCGATAGGCGATACTCGCGAAGCTTTCACGCAAGAAGTGGAGAGGAAGTTGATGCCGCTGCAACGTTTGGAAAATCTGTCCGAAATCGCACCGCACACTTGGGATGCGCTCGTTCCCGAGTGTCAGCCTTTTCTGCGCCATGCTTTCCTCAGTGCCCTGGAGGACAGCGGCAGTGTCGGTCCGCATTCCGGCTGGCAGCCCGAGCATTTACTGCACATCGAGGGTGATCGACTGATCGCCGCGCTGCCCAGTTACCGCAAATGGCACTCCTATGGCGAGTACGTGTTCGATCACGCCTGGGCCGATGCCTGCGAGCGGGCCGGCATCGACTATTACCCCAAATTATTGACCGCCGTGCCCTTCAGTCCGGTCAGCGGCCCACGCTTGCTGGCGGCCAGTGTCGAGGACGGTTTCGAGCTACTCAACAGCCTGCCGGGCTACCTTGAGATCGAAGGACTGTCCAGCGCGCACATCAACTTCACCGACCCGTTTACCGACGCTGCGTTGAGCGAACAGCCAGGCTGGCTGCAGCGAATTGGCTGTCAGTATCACTGGCAGAATCGCGGCTATCGGGATTTCCAGGATTTCCTCGACGCCCTCAGTTCACGCAAGCGCAAGCAGATGCGCAAAGAGCGTGAGCAAGTGGCGGGGCAGGGTATTGATTTCGAATGGCTTGAAGGTCGGCAACTGGATCAGGCGCAGTGGGATTTCGTCTATGCCTGCTACGCCAACACCTACGCGGTGCGTCGGCAAAGGCCTTATTTGACGCGCGAATTTTTCAGCCTGTTGGCCGAACGAATGCCGGAATCAATTCGCGTGGTGCTGGCCAAACAGGGCTCACGGCCGGTGGCCATGGCCTTCAGCCTGGTGGGCGGCGACAGTTTTTATGGTCGTTACTGGGGCTGCCTGGCGGAGTTTGATCGCCTGCACTTCGAGACCTGTTTCTATCAGGGCATGGACTATGCGATTGCCAACGGCTTCCAGCGTTTCGACGCCGGTGCCCAGGGCGAGCACAAGTTGATTCGCGGCTTTGAACCGGTGATCACGCATTCCTGGCATTACCTGCGTCACCCGGGGCTGAAGGCGGCGGTCAAAGACTTTCTGCAGCAAGAGCGTGTCGGGGTGCTGGCCTATGCCGAAGAGGCGAGGACCGCCTTGCCTTATCGGCAAGACTGATCCTCGTCCGGGGCCTTAAGTGTCTTCTTTACCCAGCCAGCGATAGGTTACACCGCCAATCACCGCACCCAGCAGCGGTGCGACCCAGAACATCCACAGTTGTTGAATCGCCCAGCCGCCGACAATCAGGGCCGGGCCGGTGCTGCGCGCCGGGTTGACCGAGGTGTTGGTGACCGGGATCGAGATCAGGTGGATCAGGGTCAGTCCCAGACCGATGGCGATGGGCGCAAGCCCGGCCGGGGCGCGCTTGTCGGTGGCCCCGAGGATGATCAGGATGAACATCGCCGTCATCACCAGTTCACAGACAAACCCCGCCGCCATGGAATAGCCGCCCGGAGAGTGTTCGCCATAACCATTGGACGCCAGGCCCCCGGCCAGGTCGAAACCGGGTTTGCCGCTGGCAATGAAGTACAGCAATGCGGCGGCAATCACCCCGCCGATTACTTGCGCAATGATGTAGGCCGGCAGTTCCTTGGCCGGGAACCGTCCGCCGACCACCAGTCCCAGCGACACTGCCGGATTGAGATGACAACCGGAGATATGGCCAATGGCGAACGCCATGGTCAGCACCGTCAAACCAAACGCCAGGGACACCCCCAGCAATCCGATTCCCACATTCGGGAAGGCAGCGGCCAGCACCGCACTTCCACAACCCCCCAACACCAGCCAGAACGTGCCTACTAACTCTGTCGCAGAACGTTTGAATAGAGACATGAGAGCGTGCCCTTTCGAGGTTTTACTGCCTATCGCATCCAGTAGATGGACTGCAGAACCATCTCCAGAACCTTGGCTGAGTACAGCAGGGTTTTTTGAGAATTCCAGTGCCTGTAAAAAACCGCCAGAGCCCGTGGTTGAGAGGCTGTGGCGGTTTTTGGAGTGTAAAGGTCCCTGTAGGAGTGAACCTGCTCGCGATAGCGGTAGATCAGTCAACAAAGATGTTGAATGTGAAGCCCTCATCGCGAGCAGGCTCACTCCTGCAAAGGAATAGGGGTGGTTTTGGGTTAATCGATTCCTACGAAACCGCCGGTCTGGTGCTGCCACAGCCGTGCATACAACCCGCCATGGGCCAGCAGTTCGGCGTGGGTGCCGGTTTCGGCGATCCTGCCGTTTTCCAGCACCACCAACCGGTCCATCCGGGCGATGGTTGAAAGCCGGTGGGCAATGGCAATCACGGTTTTGCCCTGCATCAGGGTTTCCAGGCTCTCCTGGATCGCCGCTTCCACTTCCGAATCGAGGGCCGATGTGGCCTCGTCCATGATCAGGATCGGCGCGTCCTTGAGCAGCACCCGCGCAATCGCGATCCGCTGACGCTGGCCACCCGAGAGCTTCACCCCGCGCTCACCGACATGCGCATCAAAACCGGTGCGGCCTTCGGCGTCGGACAGTAACGGAATGAACTCGTCGGCACGGGCCTTGTGCACCGCTTCCCAGAGTTCGGCGTCGGTGGCGTCGGGTTTGCCGTACAGCAAATTGTCGCGAATCGAGCGGTGCAGCAGCGACGTGTCCTGGGTGATCATGCCGATGCGCTCGCGCAGGCTTTCCTGGCCAACGTCGGCAATGTTCTGGCCGTCGATGAGGATTCGCCCGCCCTCCACGTCATACAGGCGCAGCAGCAAGTTGACCAAGGTTGATTTGCCGGCGCCGGACGGGCCGATCAGACCGATCTTTTCACCGGCCTTGATGTTCAGGTTGAGGTCGCCAATGATCCCGCTCTTCTTGCCGTAGTGGAAATCCACGTGCTCGAATCGCACTTCGCCGCGAGCGACAGCCAGCGGTTTGGCTTCATCGCGATCGGTCACGCTGACCGGTTGCGAGATGGTCTGCAAACCGTCCTGGACCATGCCGATGTTCTCGAAGATGCCGGTGACCACCCACATGATCCAGCCGGACATGTTGACGATGCGGATCACCAGGCCCGTGGCCAGCGCAATCGCCCCCACCGTGATCAGCGACTGCGTCCACAACCACAGCGCCAGGCCAGTGGTGGTGACGATCAGCAGGCCGTTCATGCTGGTGATGACCACGTCCATGCTGGTGACCACGCGGCCGGCCAGTTGCGCCTTCACGGTCTGTTCTTCGATGGCTTCCTTGGCGTACTGCTGTTCGAAATTGGTGTGGGCGAACAGCTTCAGCGTGGTGATGTTGGTGTAGCCGTCGACGATCCGCCCCATGAGTTTGGAGCGAGCATCGGATGACACCACCGAACGCTCTTTAACCCGTGGCACGAAGTAATAGAGCGCACCCATGTACGCGGCGATCCAGCTCAGCAACGGGATCATCAGGCGCCAGTCGGCCTCGGCAAACAGCACCAGCGAACTGATCGCGTAGATCAGCACGTGCCAGAGCGCGTCCACCGCCTGCACCGCCGAATCGCGCAACGAGTTGCCGGTCTGCATGATGCGCTGGGCGATGCGCCCGGCGAAGTCGTTCTGGAAAAAATTGAGGCTCTGTTTGAGCACGTAACTGTGGTTCTGCCAGCGGATCATGCTGGTCATGCTGGGGCTCAGGGTCTGGTGCACCAGCAAGTCGTGCAGGCCCACGAACACCGGGCGCAGGATTAGCGCCACCACCGCCATCCAGGCCAGTTCGATGCCGTGTTCCTTGAAGAAATCGACGTTGGGCGTGCCTTGGGCGAGGTCGATGATGCGGCTCAGGTAGCTGAACAGCGCCACTTCGATCAGCGCACCAAACAGGCCGACGATCAGCAGGGCGGCGAAACTCGGCCAGACCTGCTTCAGGTAATAGGTATAGAAAGGTAGAACCCGATCCGGCGGAGCCGCCGTCGGTGCATCACGAAAGACGTCGATCAATTTTTCAAAACGGCGATAAAGCATCAGTTCTCCGCCCGCGCACGGGCTCTCCTTTGAACAGTGTGAGCGGTGCCGGAGGCCGGCAACCGCTCAAGACTTCCTGTGAAGCTTAGTCGATGACCTTGGCCGACTTGATGAATACAGGATCGGCGGGCACGTCTTTCATGCCGCTTTTGGTGGTGGTCTGGGAATTGACGATGACGTCTACCACGTCCATGCCTTTCACGACTTTACCGAACACGGCATAACCATCACCGCTGTCGAGGAAATCGTTGTCCTTGACGTTGACGAAGAACTGGCTGGTGGCCGATTCCGGGTCAGAGGTACGCGCCATGGACAGGGTGCCACGGACGTTATGCAGGCCGTTTTTCGATTCGTTCTTGATCGGTGCCTTGGTTTCTTTCTGCTGCATTTGTTGAGTGAAACCGCCGCCCTGGATCATGAAGCCCGGAATCACGCGGTGGAAAATCGTGTTGTTGTAAAAGCCGCTGTTCACGTAATCGAGGAAGTTCTTGGTACTGATGGGCGCCTTGACCGGGTCCAGTTCGATTTCGATCTGGCCGTTGGTGGTGTCCAGCAAGACGTGCGGTGCCTTGGCTGGCGTGGCAGCCATCAGGTTGGCGGCAAACAGAACGGAACCGGCGACGAGGGCGATTTTTTTCAGCATGGGTCAGTGATCCTGATTGGGGTGGTATCGACTGCGGTGAGAAACTCGAGCAGTGTTTGGTTGAAGCGTTCGGGTTGGTCCAGCGGGGTGGCGTGGCGCGAATCGGCGATCACCACCAGCCGCGCATCGGGCAGCAGTTTTACATAGGTTTCCTTCAGCGCTACCGGCGTGTAATCACGGTCGGCGCTGACGATCAGGGTTGGACAGGCAACCTTCGAAAGTCGTTCCTGAACCCCCCAGCCAACGATGGCATCGAAGCTGGCGAGATAAGCATGTTTGTCGTTTTTTGCCCAGCGCTCGGCCATCTTTTGACGCAAATCAGCTTGGTCCGGATTCGGGAACAATTTGCCGCCGAGGGCCTTGCCGATGGTGCCCAGGCTGAGGACGCGCATCAGGCTCCAGCGTTTGAACCACTGCCAGTAATCGTCGCGACTGCGCAACTTGACCTCTGGCGCGCTGTTGACGATGGTCAGGCTTTTGAGCAGATGCGACTGGTCCACCGCCAGTTGAAAGCCGATCATGCCGCCCATCGACAGCCCCACGTAATGCACCGGGCCGAGGTTCAGATGTTCGATCAGCGCGACCAGGTCGGCGCTGAAACCGGCAATGCTGTAACGCTCGCGGGGTTTGTCGGAGCGACCATGGCCGCGCACATCCGGGACGATCACCCGGTAGCGTGTGGACAGCGCCGGGATCTGCATTTCCCAGTCCAGCGTGCTGGACCCCAGTCCATGGACCAGGAGCAATGGCGTGCCATGGCCATATTCCTCATAGTGCAGGTTGCAACCTTCATGTTCGAAATAGGCCATGCATTCACTCCTTGTCAGGCTTGTTCAGGGGCGGCGAAAGGCGCGTCCAGCGGTGCGGTGTCGAAGGTGCGTAGCAGTTCGATGAGAATCTGCGTCGCCGGTCCCAAGGGTTTGTCCTTGTTCGAATACAGGTAAAAGCTCGGGTTGCGACTGCCGCCCTGATCCAACGGTAGCAGCTTGAGCGTGCCTTCCTTGAGTTCCCGTTCAATCATGTGCCGTGGCAGCCAGGCGAACCCCAGGCCGCTGCTGACAAACGTCGCGGCGGTGGCCAGGCTGCCGACGGTCCAGCGCTGTTCGGCGCCGAGCCAGCCGACGTCGCGCGGCTGCTGCCGACCGGAGTCACGGATCACCACTTGCATCTGGCTTTCCAGGTCCTGGAAGTTCAGCTCGCGGTTGAGGCGGTGCAGCGCATGGTCGGGATGGGCGACCGCGACGAATTCGACATCGCTCAATTCCGCGCCCAAATAGCCTGGAATGCTAAAACCGGTAATCGCCAGGTCGGCCACGCCTTCGAGCAGGACTTCCTCAACCCCCGACAGTACCTCTTCACGCAGGCGGACCCGGCAGCCGCGGCTCTGCGGCATGAACGCGGTCAGGGCGCGCACGAGGCGGGCGCTCGGGTACGCCGCGTCGACCACCAGCCGCACTTCGGCTTCCCAGCCTTGTTCCATGTGATGAGCCAGGTCTTCCAGTTGGCTGGCCTGTTTCACCAGTTGCCGTGAGCGCCGCAGCAATACGCCACCGGCTTCGGTGAGCACGGCTTTGCGACCGTCGATGCGCAACAGCGGCACGCCTAGCTGGTCCTGCATGCGCGCCACGGTGTAGCTCACCGACGATTGCGAACGGTGCAGCGCTTCGGCGGCCTGGGCGAAACCGCCGTGGTCGACCACGGCCTGCAATGTTCGCCATTGATCAAGGGTCACGCGGGGCGCTTTCATGAATAGCTCCTCTTGTCCTAAGCTGGCAGCCCTTTATGGAGACTGCTGAATGAATAAATTCTGTTGTGTGCTGCTGGCGATGCTGCCGCTGACGGCGTTTGCTTATCCGATTGATGTGCAGAAAGACCTCAACGGCTTGAAAGTCGACTACGAGACCTTCGACACGGATAACGACATCGGCTCTATCCGGGTGGCTAACTACGGCGACGTCGATGTCAGCTGCAAA
Organism: Pseudomonas sp. S2_B07; assembly: GCF_054668435.1. Taxonomy (NCBI): domain Bacteria; kingdom Pseudomonadati; phylum Pseudomonadota; class Gammaproteobacteria; order Pseudomonadales; family Pseudomonadaceae; genus Pseudomonas; species Pseudomonas sp. S2_B07. The sequence continues at coordinate 1,992,672 of NZ_CP162769.1, read as the reverse complement.
GCGGTGTTCATTAATGGCCCGGAAGCGCCACGCACCCGCAAGATCGATGTACCGGCGGGCAAGCATAAAAATGCCACCGCGAAGTTCACCCGCAGCATTATCAAGCTGCGTATCGAGCTGACCTGCACCCCGAAATGAATTCAATTCCTTGTAGGTGTGAGCCTGCTCGCTTCTACAAGGTATGCTCAGCTTATAAACGAATTTATTGATGGGTTATAGCAGTTATTTGCGCTTTTTCATCGATATGACTCTGTTTAACCTTCACTCCATCGCCTTACAGCATTCTCAGATGGAGCCTACATCCCATGTCACGCGTTCTGATCATCGAAAGCAGCGCCCGTCAGCAAGACTCGGTTTCCCGTCAACTGACCCAGACCTTCATCAGCCAATGGAAAGCCGCGCATCCGGCCGATCAGATCACCGTACGTGACCTGGCCGTCAATCCGGTGCCGCACCTGGACATCAACCTGCTGGGCGGATGGATGAAACCGGCCGAGCAACGCAGCGACATCGAACAGGCTTCGCTGGAACGCTCCAACCAGTTGACCGATGAGCTGCTGGCCGCCGACGTGCTGGTCATGGCCGCACCGATGTACAACTTTGCCATCCCCAGCACGCTCAAAGCCTGGCTTGACCATGTGCTGCGTGCCGGCGTGACCTTCAAGTACACCGACACCGGCCCGCAAGGCCTGCTCAGCGGCAAGCGTGCCTACGTGCTGACCGCTCGCGGCGGGATCTACGCCGGTAGCACGGCGGATCACCAGGAACCGTACCTGCGTCAGGTCATGGCGTTCATCGGCATCCACGATGTGACCTTTATTCACGCCGAAGGCATGAACCTGGGCGGCGACTTCCAGGAGAAGGGCCTGAACCAGGCGAACGCCAAGCTTGCCCAGGTCGCCTGATCTTTTAATCGCCAGATAATCACCGGATGGTCTAGTGACCTGGCGCAACCCCTTCAAGGCTTTACGCGCAACGAACCTCCCTTTGCACTTGTTGCTCCTGAGTGCCGTCGCCCGATTGAACGCTTTAGCGAGATCGGGCTTTTTTTTGCCCGCGATTTAATAAACATCCAAATCCCCTGTGGGAGCGAGCCTGTTCGCGATACCAGGCAAAACCCGTTATCGTCGCCGCCATTCAAAACGAGGCGAACATGGGCTATCTACTTTTTGTCACGCTGATCCAGGCGTTTTCCTTCAGTTTGATCGGCGAATACCTGGCCGGTCACGTCGACAGCTATTTCGCAGTGCTGGTGCGGGTCGTGCTGGCGGGGCTGGTGTTCATCCCGCTGACGCGCTGGCGTTCGGTGGAACCGGCGTTCATGCGCGGCATGCTGTTGATCGGTGCGTTACAGTTCGGCGTGACGTACGTGTGCCTGTACCTGAGCTTCCGCGTGCTGACGGTGCCGGAAGTGTTGCTGTTCACCATCCTCACGCCATTGCACGTGACCTTGATCGAAGACGCGCTGAACCGGCGTTTCAATCCGTGGGCATTGATCGCCGCGTTGGTGGCGGTGATGGGCGCGGCGGTGATTCGCTACGACCGGATCAACCCGGATTTCTTCATGGGGTTCCTGCTGCTGCAACTGGCCAACTTCACCTACGCCGCCGGGCAGGTGCTTTATAAGCATCTGGTGGCGCGCCACCCGAGCGATCTGCCGCATTACCGGCGTTTCGGCTACTTCTACCTCGGCGCATTGGCCGTGGCCTTGCCGGCATTCCTGCTGTTCGGCAAACAGAACTTCCTGCCCGAAGCGCCGCTGCAATGGGGCGTGCTGGTGTTCCTCGGGCTGGTCTCGACCGCGCTGGGATTGTATTGGTGGAACAAGGGCGCGTGCATGGTGAACGGCGGAACGCTGGCGGTGATGAACAACCTGCATGTGCCTGTGGGGTTGCTGATCAATCTGCTGATCTGGAATCAGCATGAGGCGTTGGGACGGTTGTTTCTCGGCGGGTCGGTGATTCTGATGGCGGTGTGGATCAGTCGGTTGGGTGTCCGCAAACCACTGACCACCACATAACCCCTGTAGGAATGATGCGCATTACTTCTCGGCCAACTGCTCCACCAAAAACTCAATAAACGTCCGGGTCTTTTGCGGGACCCGACGTGCCGAAGGGTACACCGCGTTAATCGTGATCGCGGGTGCCTGCCATTCGCACATCACCGGCACCAGGCGGCCGGCCGCCAACGCATCCTCGACAATGAAATTGGGCAACAGGGCGATACCCATTCCGGCTTCGGCGGCCTGAGCGAGCAAGTCGCCATTGTTGGCATGCAAGGGCCCGGTTACGTTGACCCGTTGAGTTTCCTTGCCATTGCACAACTGCAGGCTGACGCCACTTTGCAGATACCCGTAGTTGAGGCACTGGTGGGCGCGCAAGTCTTGCGGGGTCTGCGGTATGCCTGCGCGCGCCAGATACGCCGGGGACGCCACCATGATGCGCGGGGCCGGCGCGAGTTGCCGGGCGATCATCGTCGAGTCGGGCATGCTTGCAATGCGGATGGTCACGTCGAAACCACCGCGCACGGGGTCCACCTGCTGATCGCTGAGCACCAGTTGCAACTCGATGTTCGGGTGCTGCTCATGAAACAGGGGTATCAGTGGCCCCAGTCGGCGCAAGCCAAAGGACATCGGCGCGTTGACCCGCAACACCCCACGCAACTCGCCAATGCCGTTACGCGCACGCTGTTCGGCCTCATCCAGCGAGGCCAGCACTTCGCGTGCTGCATCGAAGTATTCGGCGCCAGCCTCGGTCAAGTGCAGGCTGCGGGTGGTGCGCTGCAGCAGTTGCACGCCGATGGCTTCCTCCAGCGCCTGAATCTGTTTACTGACTTTTGATCGCGGCACATCCATTGCCCGTGCAGCCGCGGCGAAACCGTTCTCGCCGACCGTGACGACAAAGGCGCGCATACATTCGATGCGATCCATGATTGTCCCTATTTTAGAATCAATGATTCTCGATTTTAGGGAATTGTCCCCTTCTTTGCTAGCCCTTAAAGTGACATCCAAGCCGACGACAACGCCGCAGACGGCAGCGTCGACTCACCCATTACTCACTTTGAAATCGACATCAAAAGGAACGCGTCATGTCTATTCGTGAACTGCTCAACCCAACCAACTCCGCCCTGATCCTGATCGACCATCAGCCACAAATGGCGTTTGGCGTGCAGTCGATCGACCGTCAAACGCTGAAGAACAACACGGTAGGCCTGGCCAAGGCTGCCAAGATCTTCAACGTGCCGACTATCTACACTTCGGTGGAAACCGAAAGCTTCAGCGGTTACATCTGGCCTGAATTGCTGGCGGTTCACCCGGAGCAAAAGCCGATCGAGCGCACCTCGATGAACTCATGGGAAGACAAGGCGCTGGTTGACGCGGTGAAAGCCACCGGCCGCAAAAAACTGATCATTGCCGCGCTGTGGACCGAGGTCTGCCTGACCTTCCCGGCACTGGAAGCGTTGGCTGAAGGTTACGAGGTGTACATCGTGACGGACGCTTCCGGCGGCACCACCAAAGAGGCGCACGACATGTCGGTGCAGCGGATGATTCAGGCGGGTGCGGTGCCGGTGACCTGGCAACAAGTGTTGCTTGAGTACCAACGTGACTGGGCACACAAAGACACTTACGAAGCGGTGATGGAGTTGGTGCTGGAGCACAGCGGCGCCTATGGAATGGGCGTGGATTACGCTTACACCATGGTGCACAAGGCACCGCAGCGGCAGGTCAAGTAACCCGCCAGTCCCGGAAACGATGCGAATCCCTGTGGGAGCGAGCAAGCTCGCTCCCACATTGGTTCAGTGGTGTTTACATGATGTGTTTATCGGCGTCGGGAATGTGGCTTGCACCCAGCATCGCCGGCAGCAACCCCGCACGCATATCCCCACCGCTCGGCTGCTGATAAAGACTCAACCCGAACTCCGGCAGCACCGCCAGCAGATAGTCGAAAATGTCCCCCTGAATCCGCTCGTAATCCGCCCACGCCGTGGTGCTGGTGAAGCAGTAGATTTCCAGCGGAATACCCTGCGCGGTGGTCTGCATCTGCCGCACCATGCAGGTCATGCCGGGCTGAATCTCGGGGTGACTCTTCAGGTACGCCAACGCATACGCGCGGAAGGTCCCGATGTTGGTCATCCGCCGACGGTTGGCGGACATGGCCGCCACATTGCCTTGTGCTGCGTTCCAGGCCTTGAGTTCGGCCTGCTTGCGACCGATGTAATCGGTCAGCAGATGCACTTGCGACAACTTCTCTTCTTCGTCATCGCGGATGAAACGCACGCCGCTGGCATCGATGAACAGGCTGCGCTTGATCCGTCGACCGCCGGATTGCTGCATGCCGCGCCAGTTCTTGAACGACTCGGACATCAGGCGCCAGGTCGGGATCGAAACAATCGTCTTGTCGAAGTTCTGCACCTTCACCGTGTGCAACGTGATGTCGACCACGTCACCGTCGGCGCCGACCTGCGGCATCTCGATCCAGTCGCCTACCCGCAGCATGTCGTTGCTGGTCAGTTGCACGCTGGCCACGAACGACAGCAGCGTGTCTTTGTAGACCAGAATAATCACCGCCGACATGGCACCCAGACCCGACAGCAGCAACAGCGGCGAACGGTCGATCAGGGTGGAGACGATGACGATCGCACCCAGCACGTACAAGACCATTTTTGTCAGTTGCACGTAGCCCTTGATCGAGCGCGTGCGGGCGTGTTCGGTGCGCGCGTAGATGTCCAGCAAGGCGCTGAGCAGGGCGCTGATCGCTAGCAAGAGGAACAGAGTGGTGAACGCCAACGCCACATTGCCGAGGAAATTCAGGCTGGTCTTGCTCAGCTCCGGCACGAGGTGCAAGCCAAATTGAATCACCAGTGACGGCGTCATCTGCGCGAGGCGATGAAAGACCTTGTTGTGCCGGAAGTCGTTGATCCAGTGCAGCGCCGGTTGGCGGCCGAGTATTTTGGTCGCGTGAAGAATGAGGAAACGCGCCACTCGTCCGAGGACCAGTGCAATGACCAGCAACAACATCAGCGCCAGGCTTGAATGCAGGAGCGGGTGCTGATCGAGGGCACCCCAGAGGTCTTGGGCGTTGAGCCAGAGCTGTTTGATATCCATGGGCTAAAACGATTCTCCGGAAGGACACGATCGGGCGATTAGAGCATTTAAGAGGGTTTGGATGACGTTTGAAGACAAATCAGGCAACAAAAAGCCACTGTTTATCGTCGTTTTCGTAAAGAAACTCGGCCTGAGCGCTCGAAACCGTTACCCTATGCAGCTGTTTTTTTGTATTTCTTCGAGGTAGCACCCGTGTTTTCCCAATTCGCCCTGCACGAACGCCTGCTCAAAGCCGTGGCCGAGCTTAAATTTGTCGAGCCAACGCCAGTGCAAGCAGCGGCTATTCCGCTGGCGCTCCAAGGGCGTGACCTGCGGGTGACTGCGCAAACCGGTAGCGGCAAAACCGCTGCCTTCGTCTTGCCGATCCTCAACCGTCTGATCGGCCCGGCGAAAGTCCGCGTCAGCATCAAGACCCTGATCCTGCTGCCGACCCGCGAGCTGGCTCAGCAGACCATCAAGGAAGTGGAGCGCTTTGCGCAGTTCACGTTCATCAAGTCCGGCCTGATCACCGGCGGTGAAGACTTCAAGGTCCAGGCCGCCATGCTGCGCAAGGTGCCGGACATCCTGATCGGTACGCCGGGCCGGATGATCGAGCAACTGAACGCCGGCAACCTTGACTTGAAAGAAGTTGAAGTGCTGGTCCTCGACGAAGCCGACCGCATGCTCGACATGGGCTTTGCCGACGACGTACAGCGTCTGGTAGCTGAATGCACCAACCGCCAGCAGACCATGCTGTTCTCCGCCACCACCGGCGGTTCGGGCCTGCGCGACATGGTGGCCAAGGTGTTGAACAACCCTGAGCACCTGCAGGTCAACAACGTCAGCGACCTGAACGCGACCACCCGTCAGCAGATCATCACCGCTGACCACAACGTGCATAAAGAGCAGATCCTCAACTGGCTGTTGGCCAACGAGACCTATCAGAAGGCCATCGTGTTCACCAACACCCGGGCCATGGCCGACCGCATCTACGGTCGTCTGGTGGCGCAGGAATACAAAGCGTTCGTGCTGCATGGCGACAAAGACCAGAAAGACCGCAAGCTGGCCATCGACCGCCTGAAGCAGGGCGGCGTGAAGATCCTCGTTGCCACCGACGTCGCCGCCCGCGGCCTGGACGTGGATGGCCTGGACCTGGTGATCAACTTCGACATGCCGCGCAGTGGCGACGAATACGTTCACCGTATCGGTCGTACCGGCCGTGCCGGCAACGAAGGCCTGGCGATCTCGCTGATCTGCCACGGCGATTGGAACCTGATGTCGAGCATCGAGCGCTACCTCAAGCAGAGCTTCGAGCGCCGCACCATCAAGGAAGTCAAAGGCACCTACGGCGGACCGAAAAAGGTCAAGGCTTCGGGCAAAGCCGTTGGCGTGAAGAAGAAAAAAGTCGACGCCAAAGGCGACAAGAAGAAAACCGGCGCCAAGGCACCGACCAAGCGCAAAATCGCCAACCGCCCGAAGACCGACGCTCTGTCGCTGGTCAGCAAGGACGGCATGGCGCCGCTCAAGCGCCGCAAGCCGGAAGCGCCAGCTGCTGAATAAGCCGTTGTCGTGACCCAAAAAAACCGGACGGATGTCCGGTTTTTTTATGCGCGGGATTTGTCGGTTGATCAGCTCTCGGCCTTCTTGTCCGCCGTCTTCAGTTCCTTCAAGCGCTGATCAATCAGCTGGCACTTGTCCGGCAAATCCTTGCTCGCTGTGCCCAGGTCCATCTTCTGCAGCTCGGCATTGATCTCTTTGGCTTTGGCCGGATTCTGCTCGGTGAGCTTGGCCACTTCCTGGGCCAGTTGCTCGCGCTTGGCGGTGGCTTCCTCTGGGGTGCAGGCCCAAACGGGGAGGGCGCAGGCGAAGGTGGTGACGAGGGTGATGTTCAGCAGGGTTTTCATAAGTGAGCCTCAGTTCCGGTTAAGGCGGGTTAACCGGTTGAGGGTTGATGGCCTGGAAAAGTTCAGCTAATTGACCACCGCGTCTTGGGTGCTACTGGTCCTTTATGGCGATGCACATGTCCATTTCCAGTACACCGCTGTTCTCATCATAAGAAATCTCCACCGGGTAGCGTTCAAACCCAGGACGCTGGTCGTAGGCCAATCCGCTTTGCGGCATCCACTGTCCACAGAGTTCACCCCAAGCCGCCGGGATTTCACTGGCCGGGCCTTTGAAGTGGGCGACAGCGTAGCGGCCGCCGGGCAGATTAGTGACGGCAAACGGGTATTTCGGTTCGAAGTCGGCGGGCACTTCGACGCAGGCGTCGTAGCGGCAGTATTGCGCGGGTGTGGTGCTCGGGTCGTCGTGGCCGATGCCGTAGCGCACGCGGTTGAGCAGGTTGTTTTCGTTCATCCACGGGGCGACGGTTTCGCGCCAGAAGGTGCCGATTTCCGGGCCGTAGGGGCCGGTGTAGCGCAGGTAGGCGACTCGGGCTGGGGGGAGGGTTTTCAGGGTGACGTTCATTGTCTGGGGCCTTGGAGTCTGGTTCGTTTGAAGGAGCGGTGGCTGGGCGGGGCTCATCGTCGGAACGCCGCCCGGAGCAAGCTCGCTCCCACTGGGGATTTTTGGTGTTTTGAAATTGTGTGTTTGGCACCGATCCACTGTGGGAGCTGGCTTGCCAGCGATGGCCGCGCCTCGGTCTCTGAAGGCTAGCCCCCATGGCAGCAGCTGGCTGCGGCCTTTTCTTCATAGCGGTCGTGATGCCGCACCCATTCCATGATCTCTTCTTCGTTGCGGCCCTTGGGCGTGAGGTCGAGGTAATTGTAGGCGCCGACCAGCATGTCGAGACCCCGCGCATAGGTGGAATAGGTATGGAAAATGTCGCCGGCTTCATTGCGATAAAACACGCTCAAGCCTGGGAGTTCTTCTTCGGCCCCATCAGTTTTTTCGTAGTTGTAGGTGGCTTTACCGGCGGCGACCTCTTCGGCCCGCGCAGAGACGCCGAAGTCGTAGTTGAAATCGCAACCCTCTGACGACACCCAATCGAATTTCCATCCCATGCGCCGCTTGAAAGGCTGGAATTCGGCGAACGGTGCGTGGGAAACCGCCACGACGGCGATGTCATGGTGCGCCAGGTGTTGGTTGGCGCCGTCGATGTGGTCGGAGAGGAACGAGCAGCCTGGGCAGCCTTCGTCCCATCCGGCGGCGAACATGAAGTGGTAGATCACCAATTGGCTACGACCGCCAAACAGGTCGGCCAGTTTCAGTTCGCCGTGGGGGCCTTGGAAGTGGTAGTCCTTGTCGATTTTCACCCAGGGCAGGGCTCGGCGTTCTGCGCTGAGTTTGTCGCGCTCCTTGGTGAAGGCTTTTTCGTGGGCCAGGTGTTGTTTGCGCGCGGCGAGCCATTCTTCGCGGGACACGACGGGATGATGCTGAATGTTCATTGGCTTTTCTCCTGCGGGGGGCTGGGAGGTGACTTACACAGCCTAGTCGTTTGACCTGTGCCGGATTCGACATACCGCCGGTCGGTGCTGTTCAGCGCTCCGGCTGAACGGCTGCGAGCGGTACCGGTCACAACTTAAGAAGGCCATCACAATCACGCGGTCTGGAGGTTGAATCAGGATGACGACTTATAACTGGGATTTGATTGAACGCTTGCTGCACGAAGTGCAAAACGGTGCCAGCAGCTTCACGCCACGGCCCTATGCCGAGCAGTACGTGGCGGAGAAAACGGCGGAAGGCGAGCAGACGGAAAACCTCGATCACCTGAAAGCGGTGGCGGGTGAGTACGAAAAGCTGCTGCTGGCGCGTGGATACATCGAACCGCGGCCTGAGGATCAGGGCGGTTCCGGCTCGAATTACATTCTGACGCCGCGCGGCTCCAGTTTGTTGAGCCTGATCGACAGTAGCATTCCTGGGAATGACCATCCGCGTCAGGTGCTTGATGAGCAGGAAGATGCGCTGGATGCAGTGACGTTTGATGAAGTGGCGTCTAAAGCGCAGATTGCCTGAAGCCCACCACAAACTAATGTAGGAGTGAGCCTGCTCGCGATTGCGGTGTATCAGTTAACAGTAATTGACTGGTGTACCGCAATCGCGAGCAGGCTCACTCCTACGGGGGACCTGTGCCGGATTAGGATTGTTTGGCGGCTTTCAGGCACTTGAGGTCGTTGAAGTCTTTTCTCACGACTCCGATTTTCTTCAACAACCGCTGACGCTGGGCCGGTGTGCTCTCGGCCATCAAATCCACGATCAACCCACGCGCCTGAGCCTCGGTATTGGCGTAGGCCTGACGATAGGCTGGCGTCCACAAGCTCTCGCGATTGACCAGAAGTGTCTCGATTCGCTGTGGGAATTCGGGACTTTGGCGCTGGGCAACCGCCGCGCTGAACTGCGTCTGCCAATGCGCGCGGTTGGCGATCCATTGAGTGTTCTGATCACCCAAGGCCTTTGACCAAGTGACCACCCGTTGCTGCTGGGTAGGGCTTAGTGGGCCGAGCCAGTCATCCAGACGTTTTTCCATGCGATCGGCCCGTTGCTTGATCTGCTGATCGAGAGGGGGCTTGAGGTATTCGACCTGCCGTTTGCGCTGGTCTTTGGCGAAAGCGTCGTTCATTTCCGCGACTTGTTTGTCGTCCAGCCCCTGCAGCAACTCGATGGCCGACGGAGTAATTTCCCGGGCGGTCTGGGCAATCGCGGCTTTGGCTTCCTCGGTGCGGATTTGCAGGGCGTCGTCGCTGACCTGGTTGGTTTCGACCATGGTTTGCAGGCGGTCCAGCCAATCCAGATAACCCGGCAGTTGTGTGCTGCAGTGCCAGCTCAGGTGCTCTTTGAGGCGCTCGTTGAACCAGCCTTTTTGCTCGCCGTTCATGTCCAGATAGTCGCTGAGTGTCCATGGAATGATCACGTCGAGGTTGCGGTAGGCCAGGCCCACCCGGCTGCATGCGCCAAGGACGAGGCTCAAAATGATCAAAGCGGCGAAGCGAATTAGCCAGCGCGACATGGGCGGATCCTTGCGAAAGCCTGGGTATTCATGTGAACGCAAGATGAGCCCGGCAGTTCAGCCGTTCAATAAAACGCGTGTTCAGCCTTGAGAGTTACCAACCCGTCGCATTGGCCGTTGTGCCCGGAATAGGCTGAACAGTTGCTGCCGCTGAGGTTGGAGTCACTGTAGATGAGGTCCAGATCGATGCCCATGAATGGCCGGGAAAGTTGCACCGACCAGTCGGTAAAACTGTCGACGTACCCACCGTCGACCGACACCGGGGTGTAGAGCTGGTGGGTGGTGTATTTCATGCTGATCCCGATGCCGAACGGCTGGTTGCCTCCGAGGTCGGCGAACAGCGTTCTGTTCAGCTTGTCCGGGTCGTTGCTGAAGGCCGCGCCAAATCGGCTGCCGAGCAGGGTCAGGCCGCCGAAGAGCTCCTGGCTGTCGAGGGTGTCCACTTTCGGATAGCTGTAGTGGATCATGCCGACTTCGTAGCCGAGGGTTTGATCGAAGGGCTGTTTAAATCCCGCGTAGGAATCGACTTCGAGGTTTTTGCCCGGACTCAACCCCATGCTCGGTGCCCATTGGCCGACGTAGAAGCCACTGTCGTGGGTCAGGTCTAGGCCGCCATGGAATGAGCCGGTGCTGGAGGGTTTGACCAGCCCCTGGGCCATGCTGCGGCTGGGCGTGGTGCCGAGCTTGAGGTCGAAGTCGCCCAGTTCACGCTGGAAGATTTGCGCATTGGCGAGCGGACAGGCGAGCACTGTACAGAGCAGCAGGAGAAAGGGTTTGAGCATGCGTCACTCCATTGACAGCGAGGAGCAGGGATCGGGAACCTACTGGAACGCTTGTTCTAGACGTGTGCAAGGATACCGGCGAATGCTCGGCATTGAGGGCCGTTCGTCGTTTTCTGAAATTTAGAGGGGGTTGGCGGGGTGTTGCGAGAGGGTTCCAGTCCAAGCGCTTCGAAGCTCAAAGCGCTTTGGGACCAGTTAAAGCAGGGTGTTACTTCTTGCCGAGCGTGATCTGCTTGGACGGGCCGAACGTCTGGCCGCTGACGCCTTTGGCAATTTGCTGGATTTCACCACCGGACTTGAGGAACGCAGCAATCTGGTTGTTGATCGATTCGCTGGTTTCAACGGCTGGAGCTGGCTTTGCTTTGCTGTTGGATGCTTTTACACGCATGGCGGCCATTAACCTGTAGAAAATTAACTTGGCCAGGCATCGTACAGGAAATACTTGACAATTGCTTGGCTAATATCCCCTCAAAATACACAGCACAGGGCTGGAATTTATCTCAGGGTATTATCTGAAATAGGTCTCTAACACACTGTTTTAACTAACAACGTTGATGAAAATGGCCCGTGTTCGGGTGGGTTGGCAGGGGACAAAACCGCCTCGTCGGGCTGACGAGTGGCGAAGCCGTACAGGTCAACCCCTCAGGAAAATCAGGGATTGCGCAGTATTTTCGCCCGCCACCCGGCCGGCCGCCGAACGTCGCCCGCAAAACCGGGTAGAATGCCGCCCACGTAATGAGGGTATTTGAAATGGCTTTAGTCGGGCGTTACAACAGTTTGCAAGTGGTTAAACACACTAACTTCGGTTTATATCTGGACGGTGGGGCGGAGGGTGAAATCCTCTTGCCTAATCGTTATATCCCCAAAGATATTCCCAGCGAAGATGAAGACTGGCTCAACGTTTTTGTTTATCTGGACAGCGATGACAAACTCATCGCAACTACCGAAAAGCCGAAAGTTCAGGTCGGTGAATTCGCCAGTTTGAAAGTCGTTGAAGTCAACAGCATCGGCGTGTTCCTGGATTGGGGTCTGCCGAAGGACCTGCTGCTGCCGTACTCCGAAGAAAAACGCCAGATGACCGCCGGTGAGTATGTGGTAGTGCATGTCTACCTCGACAAGCACACCCGTCGCATCACCGCGACCGCGCGTCTGGACCGCTATCTGGACAAGACGCCGGCCAGCTACACCCCGGGCCAGGAAGTTGATTTGCTGGTGGCCGAAGCGACCGACATGGGCTTCAAGGCAATCATCAACAACAAGCACTGGGGCCTGATCCACAAGAACGAAATCTTCAAGTTCATGCGCGCCGGCAAAGAAGAGAAGGGCTTTATCAAAGAAGTCCGTGCCGACGGCAAGATCAGCCTGAGCCTGCAACCGGTGGGCGAAGAAGCGGCCACCAGCCTCAACTCGAAGATCCTCGCCAAGTTGCGTGAAAACAACGGCTCCCTGCCGGTCAGCGACAAGAGCGACCCGACGGTGATCACCAGTATGTTTGGCGTCAGCAAGGGCAACTTCAAGAAGGCCATTGGTGCGCTGTACAAGAATGGCCAGATCGTCATTCATGCGGATCGCATTGAACTAAGCTGACCCTGCACCAACAGTAATGAAAAGCCCCGGCCCCGTGCCGGGCTTTGCTTTTTGACTACCGGGTTTCTGCCATGGATTGTGTTGTCGAGGTGTCACAGTGAGCGCCAGCCGGCGTAGCGCCGACGGGTTTGCCCTGCAGGTGATGATCGGGTTGTGCCTGATCTGGGGCGTGCAGCAGGTAATGATCAAGTGGGCGGCACCGGACATCGCGCCGGTCATGCAGGCGGCGGGGCGGTCTGGCATGTCCGCAGTGCTCGTCGGCTTGCTGATCTGCTGGAAAGGCGGCTGGGATCAGGTCGGCGCAACCTGGCGCGGCGGTTTGCTGGCCGGCGCGCTGTTTGGCCTGGAATTCTTTTTCATTTCTGAAGGCCTGCAACTGACGACGGCCGCGCACATGTCGGTGTTCCTCTACACCGCGCCGATTTTCACCGCGCTGGGCGTGCATTGGTTGCTGCCGAGTGAGCGTTTGAGGCCGGTGCAGTGGCTGGGGATTTTCCTCGCCTTTGTCGGGATCGCCATCGCGTTTGCCGGTGGCGTGTCCTGGGATAACCTCGATCACCGCATGTTGCTGGGCGATGCGCTGGGCGTACTGGCCGGCGCCGCGTGGGGGGCAACCACGGTGGTGGTGCGCGCTTCACGGCTGTCGGAAGCGCCGGTGACGCTGACCTTGTTCTATCAACTGATCGTCGGTTTCTTCGGCCTGATGCTGATCGCGATTCTCAGCGGCCAGGTCACTCACGTCAGCCTGACCACCGTGGCGGTGGCCAGCGTGCTGTTTCAGGGGTTGGTGGTGTCGTTCTTCAGTTACCTGACCTGGTTCTGGCTGTTGCGGCGTTATCTGGCGGCGAACCTGGCGGTGTTTTCGTTCATGACGCCACTGTTCGGCGTCACGTTCGGCGTGGTGTTATTGGGCGAGGCGTTAAGCCTCAACTTCGTCATCGGTGCTGTGCTGGTCTTGCTCGGGATCACTTTTGTCAGCGCTGAGCAGTGGGTGCGCCGTCGTTTGCGCAAAGCCCTCGGGCAGTACTGAGCGGGCGCAGCAACAGGCCGCCGGCGATCAGTAATCCGCTGCCGGCAACCACCAGCGCGGGCTGCAAACCGCCACTGAAATGGCTGCTCAGGGCGGCCAGCAACGGCCCACTGAGCTGTCCCACGGCGAAGCATGCGGTCAGCAGCCCGGCGTTGCGCTGGGTGGCGTGGGGCGCCAGTTCGCGGGAGCGTTGCATCACCAGTTGCATGCAGGCCAGGAATGGCGTGCCACACAGCAGCACGCCCAACGCCAGACCCGTTCCGCTGCCCAACAGGCACGCGAAGACCCCGACAGCTTGCAGCCACAACGTGATCATCAGCCAATGGCGTGTGCCATTCGGGGATTGTCGACGCAGGCTCACCAGCAACACTCCGACAGCCGACGCCAGGCCGAAGCACGGCCAGAACAGGTCAGCCTGCCATTGCCCATGAAACTGCGCGTTGGCCATTTGTGAGAGGAATGTGGCGGGGATGATGTAACCCAGACCGTACAAGCCATAGATCACGCCCAATCGAGCGATGCCCTGATTGTTCGATGTGGCGGCGGCGGGCGCAGCCGCCACCGTTTCCGCAGGTTGTGGCAGGAACGGCAGAATCCCCAGCAGCATCACCAGCGCTACGCCGGCATACACCAGCCACAGCGTCGCGGAGGTCTGCCCCAGCAAGTTCGACCCTAAAGCCAACAAACCCGTTAGAAAAATCCCCAGGCCCGGTCCGGCAAACACCAATGCGCCCAGCCGTGGACGACCGGCTGCGGCCGCTAATGGCTGGCTCAGCGCGGTGATCATCACCAGCACCCAGGCGCTGGCCACGCCGGTGCCGAAACGCAGCAGCAGATGCGACCAGAACCCGTTGGCCCAGAACGACGCCAGGGTCAGCAGCACACACAGCCACAACCCGCCCAGCAAGCGCTGACGGACTTGCGCCGGCTTGCGCGAGAACATCGCATCCAATGCGCCGACGAAGTAGCCCAGGTAATTGGCGGCGGCAATCAGGCCCGCTGCGGTCAGGTCGATCTGACCTTCGCTGAGCAAGTGCGGCATTTGCGGGGTGAGGGCGAAGCGCCCGATGCCCATGGCCATCATCAGGGCGATAAAACTGGCGGTTAAGCGAATCAGCGGAGACATGGTCTGAGTTCCGGCAAAGGATCAATGACCGTCAGGCTAGGACTGATTGACTTTCTTTTAAAATGAATAATAGTGAGTAACTTGTTCTGATTTGGAGAAGATCGTGGAGTTCAGCCAATTGCGGATCTTCCAGGCCGTGGCGCAGGAGGGTTCGATCACCCGTGCCGCCGAGCGATTGCATCGAGTGCCGTCCAACCTGTCGACGCGTCTCAAACAACTCGAGGAGCAACTCGGCGTAGAACTGTTCGTCCGCGAGCGTCAGCGTTTGCAGTTGTCGCCTGCAGGAAAAGTCCTGCTGGACTACACCGCCAAGCTGTTCGCCCTGCATGACGAAGCCAGTGCTGCCGTGCAGGGTGGGCAACCGGCCGGGGACTTTGTGCTCGGCACCATGTACAGCACGGCGGCGATTCATCTGCCGCCATTGTTGGCGGGTTATCACCGCACGTACCCGGCGGTAAACCTGCAAGTGCAATCCGGGCCGAGCGGTGAGTTGCTTGAAGGCCTGCTCACCGGCCGGCTGGATGCGGCGCTGGTGGACGGCCCACTGGAGCTCGCGGGGCTGGACGGCGTGCCCTTGTGCGACGAACGGCTGGTGCTGATCACGGAGGCCGATCACCCGCCGGTGCGCAGCGCGCTGGATGTGGAAGGGCGCTCGGTGTTCACGTTCCGCCAGGGCTGTTCCTACCGCATGCGCCTGGAGGCCTGGTTCGCCCACGACCATGCAGCGATGGGCCGGGCGATGGAGATCGAATCCTATCCAGGAATGCTTGCATGCGTGATTGCCGGCTCAGGCGTGGCGTTGATGTCGGAGTCGATGCTTGCCAGCCTGCCGGGCCGTGAGAGTGTCGCGGCGCACCCGCTGGCCGAGCCGTTCGCCCGCGCGACGACGTGGCTGATGTGGCGCAAGGGCATGGTCGGGGCCAATTTGAATGCGTGGATCGAGCAGCAGCGAACGGTCTATCCGTGGGCGCCGGTTGAAGCCCAGGCGATTGCCTGAACGAACGGTCAGGTATTTTGTTCAATTCAGTAACAGATCATTGCGACTTTTGATGAGCATTGCGTAGGACTTCGGACTATTATCAGTGCGAAGCGGCCTCAGAATTCCGGTCGCTCGGCACTACCCTGAAGGGGGCACCATGAAAGAGAAAATCCAAAACTGGCTGCACGACTTGGGTGTTGCACTCGGTTTGATCGAACCGCCTCTGCAACCTGTGCCTATTCGGACGGACGACGAACAGCGCCGACGCCAGCCGCGCCGCCGGTAATCGCGCCGCATGTAGCAGCTGTCGAGCACCGCGAGGCAGCGTTCGGCTGCGCAGCAGCCGTAAATCCTGCATGCACGATCTACCTGACTCACGTCGAAACCTGACTCCACCGACGGCTCCGTCCGAACGCGACTCGCGCCGAACGCAGCCTCGCGGTGCTCGGTAGCTGCTACAGGGGTCAGCTGAATTTCAGAGACCGGGCACACTCAATGCCGCCCGATCTCCAGCAAAAACCGACTCAAATCATTCGCCGTCCTGGCGGTCTTGAGCATCCGGTCTTCTTCCGCCGTAAACGCCGTCAACCCCAGTTCATCTTCCAGATGGAAGATCAGGTCTTCAATGTCCGCTTTATCCAATCCCAACTCCACCAGACTGGCGTCGTCGCTGAAGTCATCGCGGCCCTCCAGCAAGCGGCTGATGAACTGATGGACGGCGAGGCGAACGGCAGCTCTTTTCATGGTTGCTCTTGGAGGGCGTTATTGTTGTTGTCCCTGCGCTTGAGTACAGCAGGCTTCAGCCGTGTGAGCGCTGCCACTCGTCAATCATCGTGCGCAAATGCTCACCGGAAAAACTGCCGAAATGCCCGCCATGCACTGTGCGGATCGGCAAGGCACGCAAGCGTTGCAAGCTGCGGGCGTAGGCATCGAGGTTGGAGTGGTAAGCGTCTTCGATCAGCGGTCCGTCATAGATGATGTCGCCGCTGAACAGCGTCTCCGTCGCCGCTTCATACAGGCTGATGCCGCCCGGTGAATGCCCCGGTGTGTGCAGTACCTGCAGCACGCGGTCACCCAAATCCAGCACATCACCTTCTTCAATCAGACCCGTGGCCGGCGCAGCCTTGACCCGGTATTCGGCGTAGCACAGCGGGCAATCGGGGTGAGCCTCGAACATGTCGTCGCCGACAAAGGCCTTGCTCAAATCGTTGTCGCCGTCCGGTGCGGCGAGGATGTCGGCCTCAGCCGGGTGCACCAGCCGTTCAGGAAACTCGTGATGCCCGGCGATGTGGTCGAAATGGCAATGACTCGCCACCGCCACCAGCGGCCGTTCAGTGATCCACGGCAATTGCTCGCGCAGGCTGACCAGTCCCGAGCCGCTGTCCAGCAGCAGGTCCTTGTCGCGGCCCTGAACGTGCCAGAGGTTGCAGCGATAGAAAGGTCGAATGTACGGCTCGTGAATCAGGCGAATGCCGTCGCTGAGCTGTTTGACTTCGAACCACTGATCGCGGCTGACGATCTTCATAAGCAGTTTCCTTCAGACGAAAAAAAACGGGTGTGGCAACCGACGCCACACCCGTCGAAGAAAGCATCAAGTCGTTATGTTCAGCTTAGGCGGCGCTGGCCAGCACTGCCGGGCGGCGGGACATCAAGCTCACCACCACGAACGCCACCAGACCTACGGCGAGGCTGTAGTAGATCGGCGAGTTGGCATCCAGACCGTCCTTGAACATGAACACCAGCGCAGTGGCGAAGCCCATGCCCATGCTGGCGATAGCGCCGGCGGTGGTGGCGCGTTTCCAGAAAATCGCGCCGATCAGCGGGATCAGCATGCCGCCTACCAGCAGGTTGTACGCCAGGGTCAGGGCGCTGATCACGTCGTTCACGACCAGAGCGATGCCGAGTACGACAAGGCCGGTCAACAGGGTGAACAGGCGGTTCATGCCCAGGCTCGAGTGTTTACCGCCGCGCAGTTTCGGCAGCAGGTCTTCGGTCAGGGTGGTGGCAGCGGCGAGCAGGCCGGCGCTGGCGGTGGACATCATGGCCGCCAGGGCAGCAGCAATCACCAGGCCACGGATGCCGTCCGGCAGGGACAGTTTGACGATGGCGGCGAAGGCGTTGTTGACGTTGTCCAGGTCCGGGATCAGCACGTGAGCGGCCATGCCGATCAGGGCGCAGGCCAGGCCGTAAAGGATGCAGTAGACGCCTGCGAACGTACCGGCGACTTGAGCCACCTTGGCGCTCTTGACGGTGAACACCCGCTGCCAGATGTCCTGGCCAATCAGGATCCCGAAGAAGTAGATCATGAAGTAGGTGATGATGGTGTCCCAGCCAATCGTGGTGAAGCTGAAGGCCGTGGCCGGCAGTTTCAATACCAACTCATCCCAGCCGCCAACGCGGTACAGGCAGATTGGCAACAGGATGAACATCAGGCCGACGGTCTTGATCACGAACTGGACGATGTCGGTCAGGGTCAGGGACCACATGCCGCCGATCGCCGAGTAGATCACTACCACGCCACCGCCGACCAGTACCGAGACCCAGAACGGCAGGTCGAACAGCACTTGCAGCACGGTGCCGATGGCGAGGATCGAAACCACGCCGATCATCAGCGCGTACGCCAGCATGATCACCGCGCTCGCGGAGCGGGCCATCGGGTTGTAGCGTTTTTCCAGGACCTGGGTAACGGTGTAGATCTTCAGCTTCAACAGCGGTTTGGCGAGGAACAGGTTCAGCGCCACGATCCCGCAACCGAGGGCCGCGCAGAGCCAGAAACCGGAAATGCCATGGACGTAGCCCAGACGCACGGTGCCGACGGTGGACGCGCCACCCAGAACGGTGGCGGCCATGGTGCCCATGTACAGGCTCGGGCCGAGGTTGCGACCGGCGACCAAAAAGTCTTCGTTGGTCTTGGCCTTGCGCATGCCGTAGTAGCCGAGTATCAGCATCGCGGCGGCGTAGATGAGTACGACGAATAAATCCAAAGCCATTGTGGCGTGTCTCCGATTGTCTTTTTTATGGTGAAGCAAAAGTATTTCTGTAGGGCATCCCTCTGTGGGAGTGAGCCTGCTCGCGATAGCGGTCTTGCAGTCACATCAATGTTGGATGTGCTGCCGTCATCGCGAGCAGGCTCGCTCCCACAGTTGGATCAGTGTCAGGCGGGCTGACGGAGTTCAGGCTTTGCCATGGTGTGGCTGCCCTTGCTGCGTGAATCATTCGGGCCAAACACCGCGGCTGTTTCCGGGAACAGGCTCAGCAGCGCCAGGTACACCAGCGAGGCCAGGCCCAGGGTGACCGGCAGGCTGATGTCGATACCGCCGGCCATTTCGCCCAATGGTCCGACAAACTGCCCCGGCAGGTTCACGAAGCACAGGCCGATGGCCGCGCTCGGGATCCAGGCACCCAGGCCACGCCAGTTCCAGCCGTGGGTGAACCAGTAGCGGCCACCTTTCTCGCCGCGGGTGAACACTTGCAGGTCATCCGGGCAATAGAAGCCGCGAC
The DNA here is from genome assembly GCF_054668435.1 of Pseudomonas sp. S2_B07. Lineage (NCBI taxonomy): Bacteria > Pseudomonadati > Pseudomonadota > Gammaproteobacteria > Pseudomonadales > Pseudomonadaceae > Pseudomonas > Pseudomonas sp. S2_B07. The sequence continues at coordinate 1,973,639 of NZ_CP162769.1, read as the reverse complement.
GCACCACCAGGCCGATGATCATGATCACCATCCATGGAGTGGTGCAGGTGATGATCAGCACGGCGAAGGTCGACACGCTCTGCACCAGGTTCGCCGCAAAGCGCCCGATGAAGATGAAGGCAATCGACATCACACCGATCAGCAGCGTGGCCTTGACCCGCGACAGCACGCGAGGGAACACGCTGGACATATCCAGCCCGGTGCCGTACAGCGACGTGGTGCCGGTGGACATGCCGCCGATCACTGCGATCAGGCACACCGGCAGGAAGAACCAGCTCGGCGAGACAGCCAGCAAGCCGCCGACATAGTTGTTGGCGGCGATGTAGTCCGGTGCCTTGATCGCCACGATGGTCGCGGTGGCCAGGCCAAACAGGAACGGGATGAAGGTGGCGATCTGCGAGATCACCACTGCCGCCATGATCCGGCCTTTTGGTGTGTCACGCGGGATGTAGCGCGACCAGTCACCGAGAAACGCACCGAAGGAAATCGGGTTGCTCATTGCTACCAGTGCAGCACCGATAAACGCGGCCCAGAAACCTGGCTGACCCATGCTGACGGTGCCGGCGTAGTTCACATCGAAAGGACCGGCGAAGGCGAAGACACCCAGCAGGAACAGCAGGCTGGCGCTCCACACCGCGATCTTGTTGACCCACAGCAGGAAACGGAAACCATAGATGCAAACGGTCAGCACCAGAATCGCGAACAGGCCGTAGGCCAGGCCCAGGGTCAGGTCGGTTTCCGGCAGGCCGATCAGACGCTTGGCGCCACCGATCAGCGCATCACCCGAACTCCATACCGAGAGCGAGAAGAACGCGATGGCGGTCAACAGCGAGAGGAACGAACCGACGATCCGCCCGTGCACGCCGAAGTGCGCACCCGACGACACGGCGTTGTTGGTGCCGTTGATCGGACCGAACAGGCCCATGGGTGCAAGGATCAGCGAGCCCAGCAGCACGCCCAGCACAATCGCCAGCACACCGGCCTGAAACGACAGGCCGAACAGCACCGGGAAACTGCCGAGCACGGCGGTGGCAAAGGTGTTGGAACCACCGAAGATCATCCGGAACAAATCCGTCGGGCCTGCGGTGCGTTCGCTGTCGGGGATCTGTTCGACCCCGTAGGTTTCAATGTGCGTAAGGCTTTGGTCGTTGTTGTTTTTATTCATGATCAGCTCCGATCATAAAGGCGCGCTCATCGTGCGTGAGCGTCACCTGTTTGGCTAAGGGGTTGGCAGCCCTTCCGGCATCGCGGACAAATGTTCGTGGCAGGCCAGCCATAGGCCTTGTTGTTCTTGGCCAGACGCTTGTTTTTTGAAAACAATCGTCTCGCGCTCCTGGCTGAAGTGTTGCTCCCCTTGCATGCGCAGCTCGGTGGCCACGTCATGGATGAAAATCGCCACGTCACCCTGCAGGCTGACGAAGGCGTTGCTCGAGGTGCACGAAAGCACCTCGAAGCCATCCTCCGAGCGCCAGGTGTCCCACAACGCCTGATAGGCATCGCGCGACAGCAAAGGCTGCTCGAGGGTGTAGAAGACGAAGCTGGCATCGGTGCTGAACGCACCGAAGTAGGCTTCGCGATCGTTACGGGCGAAAGCGGACACCAGATCGGCGGCGGCTTTCAGCACCTGATCACGTTCGTTCATGACCAATCCTCAGCGGTGGACCACGCCAGGCAGTACGCAGAGCATTTCGTACAGCAGGTTGGCGGCCAGCAGCGAGGTGTTGCCGGTGGTGTCATAAGCGGGCGAGACTTCTACCAGATCGCACCCGACCAGGTCGAGGCCTTGGCAGCCGCGAACGATTTCAATTGCCTGAATGGTCGTCAGACCACCGATTTCCGGGGTGCCGGTGCCAGGTGCCCAGGCCGGGTCGATGCCGTCGATGTCGAAACTCAGGTACACCGGACCGCCGCCGACTTTCTCGCGAACTTCGGCCATCAATGGGGCCAGGGATTTGTGCCAGCACTCTTCGGCCTGAACCACACGGAAGCCCTGGTTACGGCTCCAGTTGAAGTCGTCAGCGGTGTAGCCCTGAGCGCGCAGGCCAATTTGCACCACGCGGTCGCAATCCAGAAGGCCTTCTTCGACGGCGCGACGGAAGGTGGTGCCGTGGGCGATTTTCTCGCCGAACATGTGATCGTTCACGTCAGCGTGAGCGTCGATGTGCACCAGGCCGATCTTGCCGTGCTTTTTATGGATGGCACGCAGGATAGGCAGGGTGATGGTGTGGTCGCCGCCCAGGGTCAGGGGGATCACATCGTGTTCGAGGATCTTGTGGTAGGACTCTTCGATGATCCGTACCGCGTCCAGCAGGTTGAACGTGTTGATCGCGATGTCGCCGATGTCAGCCACCGACAGCGAATCGAACGGCGCCGCGCCGGTCGCCATGTTGTATGGGCGGATCATGACCGATTCAGCGCGGATTTCGCGAGGCCCGAAGCGGGTGCCGGGGCGCAGCGAGGTACCGATGTCCAGTGGCACGCCAACGAAGGCAGCGTCCAGGCCGGCTGCGGTATCCAGGTGGGGGAGTCGCATCATGGTGGCGATGCCGCCGAAGCGCGGCATTTCATTACCGCCCAGTGGTTGGTGAAGAATCTTGTCCACGGGTAGGGCCTCATCGTCGTTGTTTTATTTATGTCGGTTGCACAGGTCAGGACAGACACAGGCACCGTTGGAGGCCGATTCTGCGAAATGTAGTGGCCGGGAAGAATCGCTACGGGCAAATACTTAGTTCAGATTTTTCTAAACTAATGGTTGGCACGACGATAGACTTGCGGCCATGTGCCGCACTCCTGTGGCGAGGGAGCTTGCTCCCGCTCGGCTGCGCAGCAGTCGTAAAATCGGCTGATGCGGTCCGTCTGACACTACGAGGTGAATGGTTGTAGGGCCGCTTCGCAACCCAGCGGGAGCAAGCTCCCTCGCCACAAAAGCGCAACACGCATGACCTTGCAAACGGAGCCCCCATGGCCAACGCTTTACCCGACCTGAAACTATTGCGCATCTTCGTCAGCGTGGTCCGCCATCAGGGCTTCGCTAACGCCCAGCAAGAGCTCAACCTCTCGACGTCGGCCATCAGCACCTACATGAGCCAGCTCGAAGCGGCCCTGGGCCTGGTGCTGTGTCATCGCGGTCGCGGTGGGTTCAGCCTGACCAGCAAAGGCGAACTGTTCCATCAGGAAACCCTGCGTCTGTTGGGCGAGCTCGAAGGCTTCGAGCAATACGCCGCCGCCCTCAAGGGCGAGTTGCGCGGCACCCTGAACCTCGGCGTGATCGACTCCACCGTCAGTGACAAAGCGTTGCCCTTCGCCGAAGCCATCGGCGCCTACAGCCAGGAACACCCGGCCGTGCATTTGCATTTGTCGGTGATGAGCCCTTACGAATTGCAACTCGGCGTGCAGGACAATCGCCTCGACCTCGCCATCGGCGCGTTCTCCACGCGCATGAGCGGCCTGGTCTACATGCCGCTCTACCGCGAACAGCACTGGCTGTATTGCAGCAGCCGTCATCCGCTGTTCACCGAGCGGCGTATCCCCGAGCAAGTCATCACCCAGCAACGCATGGTCGGCCGGGGTTACTGGAGCCAGGCGGAACTGGCGCGACACGGTTTCAAACACAGCGCGGCCACGGTGGAGAGTATGGAAGCGCAGCTGATCCTGGTGCTGTCCGGTGCCTACATCGGCTACCTGCCGGAACACTACGCCCAGGCCTGGGCGGACAAGGGCGATTTGCGTGTGTTGCTGCCGGCGACCTTTGGTTATCAGGCGCCGTTCTCGATGATCGTGCGCCGTGGCCGCAGCCGCGAACCGCTGATCCAGACCTTCCGCGATTTGCTCAAAGCACAACTGAATCAGGCTTGATCGATGTCCAGAATCCAGTGTCCCCGTTGCCTGCGTCCGCAAACTCATTGTTTGTGCGCGCTGATCCCGAGCCTCGACAGCCGCACTCGGGTGCTGCTGTTACAGCATCCGAGCGAAGTGAATCACGCGCTCAACACGGCCCGGTTGGCAGCGTTGGGCTTGAACAATGCCGAGCTGATAGTCGGCGAGGTGTTCGAAGATTTGCCGGCGTTGTTGAATCAACCGGGTTATCAGGCACGGTTGTTGTTTCCGGGTGAGCACGCGCAGCCGATGCAAACGTATACGGCGACTGACGAGCCGCTATTGCTGGTGGTTCCGGACGGCACCTGGCGCAAGGCGCGCAAGATGCTGCACCTCAATCCGCTGTTGGCGGCGTTGCCGAGGGTGACGTTGGCGGAGGGTGGAGTGTCACGATACCGACTGCGCAAGGCACCGGGGCCGGGGGCATTGTCGACGGTGGAGGCAATTGTTCAGGCGCTGCAAACGCTGGAAGCGCCGGGCTCGTTTGAGCCGTTGTTGAAACCGTTCGAGGCGTTGATCGAGGGGCAGATTGCGGCGATGGGGGAGGAGACGTTCCAGCGTAATCATGGGCCAAAATGATCGCTGAATTTAAGGGCCTCATCGCGAGCAAGCTCGCTCCCACAGGGGATTTGTGAACGACACAGATCCAGTGTGGGAGCGAGCTTGCTCGCGCTGGCGGTGAAACAGTCACCGCAAACCCAAGCCAGAGACTACCGCTCGCGCATCGCCTCAGTCCGGGCCTTCAACACCGGTTTGAGCAGGTAATCCAGCACGCTCTTCTCACCCGTAATAATGTCCACTGTCGCCACCATCCCCGGAATGATCAGCAGCGGTTTCACATCCCCGCCCAAGTGGTTTTTATCCGTGCGCACCTGAATCAGATAAAAGCTGTTGCCCTTGTCATCGGTGATGGTGTCGGCGCCGATCAGTTCGAGCTTGGCGCTCAATCCGCCATAAATCGTGTAGTCATACGCACTGAACTTCACCATCGCTTTCTGCCCCGGATGCAGGAACGCCACGTCCTGCGGCCGCACCTTGGCCTCGATCAACAGGTTGTCTTCCAGCGGCACGATTTCCACCATGTCACTGCCGGGCTGGACCACGCCGCCGATGGTGTTGACCTTCAGCACTTTGATAATCCCGTGCACCGGCGACACCACCGTCGTGCGCGTCACGCGGTCATCGATGGCGATGCTCGACGCCGTGATTTTCGACAGGTCAGTGCGTTTCTCATTCAGCTCTTTCGCTGCGTCGGAACGGAAGGATTGTTCCGACTCGTCAATCTTGCTCTTGATCTCGTTGATCGCCGATTCCGCCCGGGGAATCGCCAGTGTCGTTGCGTTCAATGAACCGCGAATCTCCACCGCACTGCGTTTGAGGCGCAGGATTTCCACCGGTGATACCGCGCCGGTGCCCACCAGCGGCGTGGACATGTTCATCTCTTGTTGCAGCAACGCCAGGCTGGAGCTGAATTGCCCCTGTTTTGAGCGGAACTCTGCCAGTTCCTGGGTTTTTTGCCGAAGTTGTTCGCTCAGCGTGCGCTGCTCACTGGCGAGTCGACGCTGGCGCTGTTCGTACAGCGAGCGCTCGTCTTCCGCCACTTGCGGGGCCTTGGCGATCACTTCTTCTGACAGTTTGAAGGGGCGTCCTTCCGCTTCCGCCGACAGGCGTTCAACCTGCGCGGTCAGTGCATAACGATCCGCTTCGCTTTCGCCTTTGTTCGACAGAAATCGCGTGTCATCCAGGCGCAACAAGGTATCGCCCTTGTTCACCATTTGCCCTTCGCGCACGAAGATCTCGGTGACGATGCCGCCCTCCAGGTTCTGGATCACCTGGACCTTGCTCGACGGAATCGCCTTGCCTTCGCCCATGGTGACTTCCTGAAGCACCGCGAACTTGGCCCACACCACCGCGCTGATAATCAGCCCGGCAGCCAGCCACACGGTAATGCGCGACCAGCGCGGGGAATCCTGCAACGAGGCACCGGCCGTTTCCGGCATGAACTCGCTCTCGGCGGTTTTGCCGAAGCTGCCGAAGTAGCCGCGGTCCTTGGAGGTGTCGGACGATGAACGGGCCATGGGTAGCTCCTAGACAGCCGCAGAGCCGACGCGGCCCTTGCGCAGTGCATCGATGACCGCTTCTTTGGGACCGTCAGCGACGATCCGTCCGTTATCCAGCACCACCAGTCGATCCACCAGGCTGAGCATCGAGGTGCGGTGCGTCACCAGCAACAAGGTCTTGCCCTCGACCCAGGTGTGGAGCTTCTGCCGCAGAACATCTTCACTGCTGTTGTCCATGGCGCTGGTCGGTTCGTCGAGCAGCATGATCGGCGGGTCGAGCAACAGGGCCCGTGCCAACAACACCGCCTGACGTTGCCCTCCGGACAGCAATTGCCCGCGTTCGCCGACCGGGCGATCAAACCCTTGCGGATGCTGGCGGGCGAGTTCGGTGACGCCGGTCAACTCGGCCACTTCGAGCATCCGTGAATCGCTGATGTAGCGGGCGCCGAGCGTCAGGTTGTCGCGCAGGCTGCCGGCCAGCAAGGGCAGGTCATGGGCGACGTAACCGATCTGTTGGCGCAGGTCGGCGACGTCCAGTTGCCGCAAGTCCAGGCCGTCAAGCAGTAACTGGCCCTCTTCCGGTGCGTAGAACCCCATGACCAGACGCGCCAGGGTGCTTTTGCCCGAACCGCTGCGTCCGATGATGCCGATACGTTCGCCCGGCTTCATGCTGAAACTGACGTTGGACAGCGCTGGCGCGTTCTGGCCGTTGTAATGGAAGGTCACGCCGCTGACTTCGATCGCGCCTTGCAGTTGTGTGCGTTCCAGCGGCCGCTGTTTGGCGTCGCGCTCCTGCGGCAGGCCCATCAGCGCATCGGTGCTTTTCATGGTCAGCTGCGCTTGCTGGTAGCGGGTGATCAGCCCGGCAATCTGCCCCAGCGGCGCGAGTACGCGGCTGCCGAGCATGTAGGTCGCCACCAGCGCCCCGACGCTGAGGTTGCCGGCGATGATGCTGTAGACCCCGGCGACAATCGTTGCCATGCCGGAGAACTGCTGGATGAACAAGGTGCCGTTGGTGGCCAGCGCCGAGAGGTTGCGCGCATGGCTGTCGAGGCGGGTGAGGGCGCCGTGGGTGCTTTCCCATTTGTGCTGGCGCTCGCTTTCGGCGCTACAGGCCTTGAGGGTTTCCAGGCCGCCGAGGGTTTCGATCAGCAAGGCCTGGCGTTCGGCGCCCAGGCTCAGGCTTTTTTGCACGGTGTCGCGCAGGCGCACCTGGATCATCATCGCGAAGATGATCGTGATGGGGAACGCCAGTAGCGGAATCACCACCAGCCAGCCGCCGAGCAAACCGATCACCACCAGCATCAACACGGCGAAGGGCAGGTCGATCAGGCTGGTCAGGGTGACCGCGGTGAGAAACTCGCGCAGGCCCTGGAAGTCATGAATGCTTTGGGCAAAGCCGCCGATGGTCGCCGGGCGGGCTTTCATCGACATGCCAGTGATGCGCTCGAACAAGGTCGCTGACAGGATCACGTCGGTTTTCTTGCCGGCGGTGTCCAGCAAATGGGCGCGCACAACGCGCAACACCAGTTCGAAACCGGTGCCGATCAGCAGGCCGATCGACAGCACCCACAAGGTCGAGGTGGCCTGGTTTGGCACTACCCGGTCGTAGGTCTGCATGACGAACAGAGGGACCATTAACCCGAGCAGGTTGATCAGGAAACTCGCCAGGATCGCATCGCTGTACAGCCACTTTGACAGTTTCAGCGTGTCGCGAAACCACGCTTCGACGCGCGGCACCAGGGGCGAGCGCAAGTCTTCGAGTTCATGGCGTGGCCGGGCAAACAAGGCCTGGCCACTGTAATTTTCGGCCAGCTCTTCACGGCTGACCCATTGTTCGCCACCGTCGGCTTCGCTGGGCAGGATCAGCACCTGACCGTTGTCACCAAAGCGTCGCAGGATGGCCGTTCGGCCGTTGTTGAGGATCAGCATCACCGGCAGGTTGAGGGCGGAAATATCCCCCAGTTCCCGGCGCAGCAGTCGCGCCTGCAAACTGGCCCGGGCCGCTGCGCGGGGCAGCAGGTCCAGGCTCAGGCGCTGTTTGTGCAGCGGTAGCCCCGCACTCAGGCTGGCGCGACTGACCGTCGCGCCGTGGAGTTTGCAGAGGATCAACAGACCGTCCAGAAGCGGGTCATCGAAGCTCAGCCGCGGATCGACACCGGTGTTGCCGGATTCCATGCTGGTCACATTGATCGCTCCAGTGAGCTACTTCAGTTCAGGCAAACGGGCTTCGTTCTTCACTTCGGTAGCGGCGATCGCATCGGCGGGCAACACCACCCGTTGCTTGCTGAGCAACTCACCCATACTGGCCAGCACGCGGTACATCGAGTATTCCTCGGTGTAGCGCACTTCGGTGTAGCGACGGTTGGCGTTGTAGAGCTCGTTTTCACTGTCGAGCAAGTCGAGCAACGTGCGTTGACCGAGACCGAACTGGTCCTGATACGCCACGCGCACTCGCTTACTGGTTTCGGCGTATTCGCGTGCGGTCGGGGTTTGTTTCTTCGCATTGACCATGGCGTTCCAGGCCAGGTGAATGTTCTCGTTGAGTTGGCGCAGGGCGTTGTTGCGGATGTCCATGGCCTGGTTGATCTGGTGCGCATCGGACGCCAGGCGTGCCTTGTCGCTGCCACCGCGGAACAGGTTGTAGTTCATCACCACACCCACGCGCCACTCGTTGTCGTGGCCTTCATCGCCTTGCACGTTGTTGTTCGCGCCCACGGCGGCTTCGGCGTCGAAGCGTGGGTAGAACGGCGACTTGGCAACTTCGTACTGGCTCTCGGCCGATTGCACGTCAGCCTGGGCGGATTTCAGATATGGGTTGTTTTCCACCATGCTCTGCTGGGCTTCTTGCAGGGAGGTGGGCAGTTCACCGCGGGTCGACGGCGGTGTTTCGAGCTCATCGGGCAGGCGCCCGACAACGGCGGCGAAGTTCGACTCGGCGTCCGCCAGATCGACTTCGGCGGTGTCGAGGTTGTTTTGCGCCAGTGCACGGCGAGCGCCGGATTGATCGGAGTCGGCGTTGCTGCCGACGCCACGCTGGGTGCGCAGGCCGATCTGGTCGTTGACGCGCAAGTGCGCTTGCAGGTTGTTGGTAGCCAGGGTCACCAGTTCGCGGCGCTTGAGCACTTCGAGGTAGACCTCGATGGTGCGCAGGGCCAGGTCCTGAGCGGTGCCTTGAGCGTAATAGGCCCGGGAGTTGACCACGCCTTTGGTGCGTTCGACTTCGTTCGCGGTGTTGAAACCGTCGAACAGCATCTGCCGCAGGCGCAGTTCCGACTGGGTGTAGTTGAGGATTTCGGTGTGGTGATTGCCGAATGCCCGGGTGTTGGTGTTATCGCTGTACCCGCGCCCGTAGGCGGCGTTCAGATCAACAGATGGATAAAAGCCCCCCTTGGCCACTTTCACCTGTTCATCCGCGGACAGGCGCGAATCCACGCGCGAGGTCAGTTCCGGATGGGTTGCGATAGTGCTCTGGATTGCCTCGGTCAACGACATGGCTTGAGCGCCGGAAGTGCAGGCCATGGCCAGCAGAACCGCGCTGCAGAGGGGGGTTAAAACGCGCATGGGTGCATCTCCCTGAATTCCTGATGGTGCTTATCAGTCGCCAATTATTTGACGGCATTTATAGGTAAAACCGTTTCACCCTTGTAACAACAGAGCTAAGAACATTCTAGAGAATAGCTAAGAAATTTTTCTCATAACCCTTATGCCAAAAAAACTTATGCCGTCAGCAAAATCCAGCACATTGTTCAATACGAAAGCCTTTGAATTACGAGCTTTAGGGAGCTTTCAAAGGTTTCAGGAAAAGTTCCATCCACTTATCGACATAGGGCGGAGAAGTGCTGGAGGGGAGGGACGCGTAACGAGTTGTGGTGACGGTTTTTTGTCACTTTGATGAGTCAGGATCGTTACGCATCGCTCACCGGGCAAGTGCGACGCAATTGGGCCTTCGAAGCCATTGATTGCAGAGGGGTTTATCCCGCAGTCGCCGATGTTGCCGGTGAGCGACACGCTGGGCGAGGACATCGCCAGGGCAGCGGCTTACTCAGGTAAACGCGTCCTGCAGGCGATCCGCGCAGCCACCTGCTTTCAAACCATGAGCACATTCTTCGCTAAAAACAGGATGCCGACAGCGGTTGGCAGCGGAGGAAATGCACATGGCTACGCTCATCGGTATCGTCACTAAAGTCATTGGTCAGGTGTTCGTGGTCGCGAGCGACGGTACCCGGCGCGCGGTGATCGAGGGCGATCATTTGTTCGCTGGCGATCAACTGGTCACGGGGGCCGAAGGCGCGGTGGCGGTCCATCTGCAAAATGGCAAGGAACTGACCCTCGGGCGTGGCAGCAGCATGCAGATGGACCCGCATCTCCTCGCCAACGAGTCGCCGCACCTCGGCACTTCAGAAGCGGTCACACCGAGCGAAGCGCAACTGACCGATGTCGAGCAACTGCAAAAAGCCATCGCGGCGGGCGCTGACCCGACGCAAACCGGTGAAGCCACTGCGGCCGGGCCGAGCTTCACAGGGGCGCCCAATGGTGCGCAGGGCGGTGGTCACAGTTTTGTCATGCTTGAAGAAGTGGGCGGGAAGGTCGATCCGACGATTGGCTTCCCGACCGCTGGATTTGGCGGTATTCCTGAATTCCCTGAAGAACGCCATAACGCCGATGTCCAGCAGAACGCCGACGGCACCCCGGCCGTCATCGCTCCGCCACCAACGCCGGTCAATAACCCGGTCACGCTCGATGGCTTGTCGGTGGCGGGTGGCGAACTGACCGTCAACGAAGCCAACCTGGCCGACGGCTCAGCGAGCAATCCGGGCGCATTGACCCAGAACGGCACGTTCAGCATTTCGGCGCCGGACGGGCTGAGCAGCTTGAGCATCGGCGGTATTAACGTGATCACCGGTGGCGTGGCGATTGGCTTTCCGCAGTCGATCACCACGCAACTGGGTAACACCCTGACCATCACCGGTTACAACCCGGCCACAGGCGTGGTGAGTTACAGCTACACCCTCAACGGCAACGAAACCCATTCGGCCGGCGACGGCGCCAACGCTCTCAGCGAACAGTTCACCGTGGTGGCCGGCGACAGCAACGGCGACACCGCCACCGGCACGCTCGACGTCAACATCACTGACGACGTGCCCAAGGCTGTCGATGACAGCAACGCCAACACCGCGTCGGAAACCCTGCTGACCCTGACCGGCAGCGTGCTGCCAAACGACACCCAGGGTGCCGACCGCATTCCCACGGGCCCCAATAGCGGCCCGGTGATTGGCGGCACCTTCACCGGCACCTACGGCACCCTGGTGCTCAATCCCAACGGCACCTACACCTACACGCTGAACACCAGCGATGCCGATTTCAAAGCGCTGCACGGCGGCGGTAGCGGCACGGAAACCTTCACCTACACGCTGACGGATGCTGATGGCGACACCAGCACCGCCAACCTGGTGCTGCAGATCCACAACAACGACGATCCGGTGACGATTGGTGGCCTCAATATCGAGGGCGGCGAACTGACCGTCTTCGAGAAAAACCTGAGCCTTGGTAGCTCACCGGATTCCACCGCGCTGACCCAAAGCGGCACCTTCACCATCACCGCCCTCGACGGCGTGCAGACCCTGAGTGTCGGCGGCATCAACGTGGTGGTCGGCGGTGTGTCGTCAGGCTTCCCGCAATCCATCACTACCCCGTTGGGCAGCACGCTGACCATCACCGGGTTCGACGCCACCACCGGCGTGGTCAGTTACAGCTACACACTGGCCGATAACGAAGCGCACCCAACCGGCAACGGCGCGAACACCCTGCCTGAGCAATTCGCCGTCACCGTGGTCGACGACAACGGCACCACCGCCAACGGCACGCTCGATGTGAACATCGTCGACGACTTGCCGAAAGGCGTGGACGACAGCAACGCCGGCACCGCGTCGGAAACCCTGCTGACGCTGAACGGCAACGTGCTGACCAACGACGTGCAAGGCGCTGACCGCGTGACCGTCGGCGAAAATGCCGGCCCGATCACCCCGGGCACATTCGCCGGGACTTACGGCACTTTGGTGCTGAACGCCAACGGCACCTACACCTACACCCTGAACACCAGCGATGCCGATTTCAAAGCGCTGCACGGCGGCGGCAACGGCACCGAGAATTTCACTTACACCCTCACCGATTCGGACGGCGACACCAGCACCGCCACGCTGGTGCTGCAGATCCACAACAACGACGATCCGGTGACCATCGATGGCCTCACCGTCAACGGCGGCGAACTCACCGTCTACGAGAAAAACCTCGGCGACGGCAGCAGCCCTGATGCTCCGGCGCTGACCCAAAGCGGCACCTTCACCATCACCGCCCTCGACGGCGTGCAGACCCTGAGTGTCGGCGGCATCAACGTGGTGGTCGGCGGTGTGTCGTCAGGCTTCCCGCAATCCATCACTACCCCGTTGGGCAGCACGCTGACCATCACCGGGTTCGACGCCACCACTGGCGTGGTCAGTTACAGCTACACGCTGGCCGATAACGAAGCGCACCCAACCGGCAACGGCGCGAACACCCTGTCTGAGCAATTCGCCGTCACCGTGGTCGACGACAACGGCACCACCGCCAACGGCACGCTCGACGTCAACATCGTCGACGACCTGCCCAAAGGCGTGGACGACAGCAACGCCGGCACCGCGTCGGAAACCCTGCTGACGCTGAACGGCAACGTGCTGACCAACGACGTGCAAGGTGCTGACCGCGTGACCGTCGGCGAAAATGCCGGCCCGATCACCCCGGGCACATTCGCCGGGACTTACGGGACATTGGTGTTGAACGCCAACGGCACCTACACCTACACGCTGAACACCAGCGATGCCGATTTCAAAGCGCTGCACGGCGGCGGCAACGGCACCGAGAATTTCACTTACACCCTCACCGATTCGGACGGCGACACCAGCACCGCCACGCTGGTGCTGCAGATCCACAACAACGACGATCCGGTGACCATCGATGGCCTCACCGTCAACGGCGGCGAACTCACCGTCTATGAGAAAAACCTCGGCGACGGCAGCAGCCCCGATGCTCCGGCGCTGACCCAAAGCGGCACCTTCACCATCACCGCCCTCGACGGCGTGCAGACCCTGAGTGTCGGCGGCATCAACGTGGTGGTCGGCGGTGTGTCGTCAGGCTTCCCGCAATCCATCACTACCCCGTTGGGCAGCACGCTGACCATCACCGGGTTCGACGCCACCACTGGCGTGGTCAGTTACAGCTACACCCTGGCCGATAACGAAGCGCACCCAACCGGCAACGGCGCGAACACCCTGCCTGAGCAATTCGCCGTCTCCGTGGTCGACGACAACGGCACCACCGCCAACGGCACGCTCGATGTGAACATCGTCGACGACCTGCCCAAAGGCGTGGACGACAGCAACGCCGGCACCGCGTCGGAAACCCTGCTGACGCTGAACGGCAACGTGCTGACCAACGACGTGCAAGGTGCTGACCGCGTGACCGTCGGCGAAAATGCCGGCCCGATCACCCCGGGCACATTCGCCGGGACTTACGGCACTTTGGTGCTGAACGCCAACGGCACCTACACCTACACCCTGAACACCAGCGACGCCGATTTCAAAGCGCTGCACGGCAATGGCAGCGGTACGGAAACCTTCACCTACACCATCACCGACTCCGACGGCGACACCAGCACTGCCAACCTGGTGCTGCAGATCCACAACAACGATGATCCGGTGACCCTCAACGGTCTCGATGTGTACGGTGGCGAGTTGACCGTCTACGAGAAAAACCTCAGCGACGGCACCAGCCCGAACACCCCGGCACTGACCCAGAGCGGCACCTTCACCGTGACCGCGCTCGATGGCCTGCAAACCCTCGATGTCGGCGGCATTCATGTGGTGGCCGGCGGCGTAGCGGCGGGGTTCCCGCAGTCGATTGTCACGGCATTGGGCAACACGCTGACTATCACCGGGTTCGACCCGGTCACCGGCGTGGTCAGCTACAGCTACACCCTGGTGGATAACGAAACCCATCCAACCGCCAACGGTGCCAACAGCATCACCGAAAACTTCAACGTGGTGGCGACAGACACCGACGGCAGCACCGCGAGCAACCAGCTCAACGTCAACATCGTCGATGACCTGCCCAAGGCCAACCCCGATCACACCTCGGTGGCGGAAGGCGCAACAGTCACGGGCAACGTGCTGGATAACGACATCGGCGGCGCCGATGGCCCGGCGGCCAGTGGCGCAGTGATCGGCGTGCGTGCCGGCAGCGACACCTCGACCTCGGCCATCGGTGGCCTGGGTTCGAACATCAATGGCACCTACGGTTACCTGACGCTGGATGCCAATGGCAACGCGACCTATCACAGCAATCCGAACAGCGTCGGCCCAGCGGGCGCAACCGACGTGTTCACTTACACCGTGCGTGATGCTGACGGCGATGAAAGCACCACCACCATCACCATCGACGTCTCGAACAGCTGCATCGTCGCGGCCCGCGACACCGACGTGACGGTCTACGAAAAAGCCCTGGACCTGACCCAGGACGGGCAGGACCTGGCCGCTGGCACCGTCACCGGCAGCGACCCGACCAGCACCGGCGAAACCGCCAAAGGCACGCTGGTGGGTTCGGTCACCGGCGCGGTTGGCGCGATCACCTACACCCTGGTGAGCAGCGCCACGGGCAACTACGGGCAGATCCAGCTCAACCCCAACGGCACGTACACCTACACCCTGACGTCGCCGGCGACGACCACGCCGCACGCGAACGACGGCGCCAATACCCTGACCGAAAGCTTCACCTACCAGGCCACCGATTCGCTGGGCAACAGCACCACCAGCACCATCGTGGTGAGCATTGTCGATGACGTGCCAAAAGCGGTGAACGACACGAACTCTGCGACCGCGACGGAGAACGCGCTGACCCTCACCGGCAACGTCCTGACCAACGACATTCAAGGGGCGGACCACGTTGCGACCGGTCCGAATGCCGGGCCGATCACGCCTGCCACACTGAATGGCACGTACGGCACCCTCGTGCTCAACGCCAATGGCACCTACACCTACACGCTTGACACCAATGATGCCGACTTCAAAAACCTGCACGGCGGCGGCAATGGCACCGAAACCTTCACCTACACCCTTACCGATGCCGACGGCGATACCAGCACCGCCACGCTGGTGCTGAACATCCAGAACGCCAACGATCCAGTGACCCTCAACGGCCTCGACGTCAGTGGTGGCGAACTGACCGTCTACGAGAAAAACCTCAGCGATGGCACCAGCCCCAACACCCCGGCTCTGACCCAGAGCGGCACCTTCACCGTGACCGCGCTCGACGGCCTGCAAACCCTCGACGTTGGCGGCATCCATGTGGTGGCCGGTGGCGTGGCGGCGGGCTTTCCGCAAACCCTCGTCACCGCGTTGGGCAACACGCTGACCATCACCGGCTACAACCCGACTACAGGTGTAATCAGCTACAGCTACACCCTGGTGGATAACGAAACCCATCCAACCGCCAACGGCGCCAACAGCCTCACCGAGAACTTCAACGTGGTGGCCACGGACACTGACGGCAGCACCGCGTCGGGTCAGATCAACGTCAACATCGTCGATGACCTGCCTACCGCCGCACCGAATACGGCGAGTGCGGCCGAAGGCGCAACGGTCAATATCAGCGTGCTGGGCAACGACGTATTTGGCGCCGACGGTCCGGCGGTCGATGGCGCGGTGATTGGTGTACGTGCCGGCAGCAACACCTCGACCTCGGCGGTCGGCGGCCTGGGCACCAATATCAATGGCACCTACGGTTACCTGACCCTGGATGCCGCCGGCAACGCCGTGTACCACAGCAACCCGAACTCGGTGGAGCCGGAGGGCGCCACTGACACGTTCACCTACACCATTCGCGATTCCGATGGCGATGAAAGCACCACGACCATCACCATCAACGTCTCCGACACCGGTCTCAAAGCCGTGGTGGATCAGGACGTGACGGTTTACGAAAAAGCCCTCGACCTGAACCAGGACGGTCAGGACCTGGCGCCGGGCACCGTCACCGGCAGCGAACCGGGCAACACCGGGGAAACCGCCACCGGGACGCTGGTCGGCTCGGTCACCGGCGGCAGCGGCGCGCTCACTTACAGCCTGGTCGGCAGCGCCACTGGCACGTACGGGCAAATCCTGCTCAACCCCAACGGCACGTACACCTACACCCTGACGTCGGCACCGAAAACCTCGCCGAACGCCAACGACGGGCCCAACACCCTGAGCGAAAGCTTCACCTACAAAGCCACCGATGCCCTGGGCAACAGCACCACCAGCACGATCGTCGTCAACATTGTCGATGACGTGCCCAAA
This sequence comes from Pseudomonas sp. S2_B07, assembly GCF_054668435.1. NCBI lineage: Bacteria > Pseudomonadati > Pseudomonadota > Gammaproteobacteria > Pseudomonadales > Pseudomonadaceae > Pseudomonas > Pseudomonas sp. S2_B07. The sequence goes on along the minus strand of NZ_CP162769.1, from coordinate 1,957,339 downwards.
GCGGTGGCCTCGGATCGCTCGGTGGCCGCGGTGGAAATCGACTCCAACATACTGATCGTGCTCGACATCTCCGGCAGCATGATCGACCCCTCTGGGGTGGGTGGGCTGTCACGGCTGGACCTGGCCAAACAGGCCATCAGCGCCTTGCTCGACAAGTACGACGACCTTGGCGATGTGAAAGTGCAACTCGTCACCTTCAGCAGCAACGCCACTGACCGGACCTCGGTGTGGGTCGACGTGGCGACCGCGAAGACGCTGCTCGCCGGGCTGTCCGCGGGCGGTGGCACCAACTACGACGCTGCCGTGGCCACCATGCAGACGGCGTTCAATACGTCCGGCAAACTCACCGGTGCGCAGAATGTCGGCTACTTCTTCTCCGACGGCAAACCCAACGAAGGCGACATCGGTACTACCGACGAGGCCGCACTCAAAGCCTTCCTCGACGCCAACGGCATCAAGAACTACGCGATCGGCCTGGGCAGTGGCGTGAGCAATGCCAACCTCAATCCGCTGGCCTATGACGGCAGCACCCACACCGACACCAATGCGGTGGTGGTGACCGATCTCACCCAACTCAACTCGGTGCTTTCGGGCACTGTGGCCGGCGCGCCGGTCACGGGTACGTTGCTGGAGAACGGTACGTTCGGCGCCGATGGCGGCTTCATCAAAACCCTCACGGTCGACGGCACCACGTACACCTTCGACCCGAAAGGCAACGCTAACCAGGGGTCGCTGAACTTCAGCGGCGGCGCTAACCACGGCACGTTCAACACGGTGAACAACAGCATCAGCATCGCCACCAACAATGGCGGCACGCTGGTGGTGAACCTCGACACCGGCGAGTACAACTACACTTCGCAAAAAACCACCGCCGTGGTCATCACCGAAAACATCGGCTTCACCGTCAGCGACAACGACGGCGACCTGGCCAGCTCCACGCTGACGGTCAAAGTCATTCCCAACGCGGCGCCGGTGGCAGTCGATGACCACATCATCACCAACGTGCTGTCGGGCAACATCGTGGTGCCGGGCGAGCTGTTGCTGGCCAACGACACCGATGCCGACAAGGATCCGCTGACCGCATCGCCGACCAACTTCACCACCGGCTGGGTGGCCAAGGGCGCGGACTTCACCGGCAGCGGTGCGATCAATTTCAAAGGCACCAATGACACCTTGGCCAACCAGGCCCTGGCAGACGTGCGTAGTTCTTTTGCGGCCAACACCGCCGCGATGACGGCACTGCTGGTGGTCAGCGGGTATCTGGGCCAGGTGGCTGCCAACAACGCCAATGATGAAGACCTCATCACCGTGAAGCTGAAAGCGGGTGAAACCCTCAATCTGGATCACAATCTGGCGGGCGGACACATCACCATGGAGTATTCGCTCAATGGTGGCGCCTTCACGACCATCGCGGACGGCGGGACGATCACTGCCTCGTCGGATGGGACCTATCAGATCCACATCACCAACATAGATAACAACAGTGGCAGCAACCCCAAAGGCGCAGAGAACTACCAGTTGACCATGACCGTCAACTACGCCGGCGCCCACGACATCGCACCGGACGCCCACGGCACCTACACCGCCAGCGACAACCATGGCGGCAGCGACACCGCGGGCGTGACCATCACCTACCAGGACGGCCACACCCTCACCGGCACTGCGGGCGATGACACATTGATAGCCGGCACCGGCAACAACATCATCAATGCCGGCGACGGCAACGATGTACTCACCGCCGGTTCCGGCAACAACGAACTGCACGGCGGCGCCGGCAATGACTTGCTGTTCAGCGGCACCGGTAACGATCTGCTCGACGGCGGCACCGGCATCGACACCGTGAGCTACGCCCACGCCACCGCCGGGGTCACCGTCGACCTGAGCCTGCTCACCCCGCAAAACACCGGAGGCGCCGGCACCGACACCCTCACCGGGATCGAAAACCTGGTCGGCTCCAACTTCAACGACAGCCTCACCGGCGACAACAGCAGCAACGTCATCAACGGTGGTCTGGGCGATGACATCCTCAACGGTGGCGGTGGTGACGACTTCCTGATCGGCGGCCTGGGCAACAACACCCTCACCGGCGGGGCAGGGGCCGACACCTTCCAGTGGCTCAAAGGCAACAGCGGCCACGACGTCGTCACCGACTTCACTCCCGGCACCGACAAACTCGATTTGTCGCAACTGCTGCAAGGTGAAAACGGCACGTCGGCGTCGCTGGATGATTACCTGCACTTCAAAGTCACCGGCAGCGGCGCCTCGCTGGTCACCAGCATCGACGTCAGCGCCATGGCCGGCGCCACGCCGAACCAGACCATCGACCTGGCCGGCGTCAACCTCGCCAGCCACTATGGCGTCACGCCGGGGGCGGGTGGTGTGGTGGCGGGCGGGCACGATACGGCGACCATCATCAATGGCATGTTGAATGACCATTCGTTGAAGGTGGACACCGTGTGACCTGAAGGCTGAAACGACAAAACCCGCCATTCCTGGGTCAGGAATGGCGGGTTTTTTTGTTGTCTGTGAGAAAGCAATCGCGAGCAACCACCACAAACCTCTACTACCAACCCGGTCATTGTGGCGAGGGGGCGGAGAGTTAGCCGTGCGGATCGACGTTATCGAGCATCCGGTTCACCGCCAACTCACCCAGCATGACCGAGTGTTGAATCCCCAGCAGCGTGTGGCGCTGCGGGCCATTCAACTGTCCCGCGAAATCACTCAACATCACACTCGCTGACGCCAACGTCTCACAGGCATTCACCAGCAGGGTTTCGTTATCGGTGTCGGGCCCGACGAAGTAGATCGTGCTGGGTTTGCGCGGGGTGTCTTTGGGAATGACCGGTTTGAGATAGTAGTCGAGGGCGCGGTCGGCGGCGTTGTTGAGCTTTTTGGGATCGGTGGATTCGTAGGGGGAAACGTCGTCGGTGTCGGTTTCTGGTGGGTTGGGTGTGATTTTGAACATGGTGAAGCGCCTATACCTGATGGAGCCACCAGAACCTGTCGCTAAACAAGTAAGGGTGGCGGCTGTTCGCAGGTTAGCGAACCGAGAGGTATAAGACCCGGCAGACCCGAGGGTCTCCCGCGCACAGCCGCCATATCGAAACTGCAGACGTTCGCCTGCAGTAAGACTGAAGTGTTGCGCTTATACCTGGTCGGGTCGCTAAACCCGATCGCTGATTGGCAGCGATGCGGAAACGATAAAGATCAGGGTCAAAGCACACAAGCCGGCGGATTCTGACGTAGCCATAGGCTACGGCGCAAGGATGCGTAGCCGGAGTGAGTGTCTGGAAGTGTTTTTTTAAACATCGCTGTTTATTCCGCATCGGATGTCGGCAGTAAGACGAGCGGTCGAACCCTTCACATCGGCTCCGGCGGCCCAATCAACCGCCCCATCACCCCAAACAACCCCAGCTCGCGAATCACCTCCAACTCCCCCTGCGTCTCGACCATCTCCGCAATCAACGGCAGATCAATGCTGTTGGTCGCGCGGAAAATAGCATCGATAAACAGCCGCTTGTCAGGCTGCACATCAATGCGGCGGATGTACGCGCCATCGATTTTCAGATACGCCAACCCGAGCTGCGTCAGGTTGCCGATCTGGCTGAAGCTGCCACCAAAGTGCTGCAAGCCGAGGCCATAACCGGTATCGAGCAGGCTATGGCTCAGGCGCTGCAGTTCTTCGGGCGGCGGCAACTGGCGTTCGTCGATTTCCAGGGTCAGCAGCGGTGCCAGTTCCGGCAGCGAATCAAGCAAGTCGATGATGTGTCGCAGCGGCGCCGGGTCGCGCAGGGTGCTGCCGGACAGGCTCAACGCCAGGGGCCAGCGGTTGACGACGAGGTAGTCGAGGGTCGCTTCGAGCATCGCCAGGTCAAACCGCGCTGACCAGCCGAGGCGCTCGATCCACGGCAGGAAATGCCCGGCGGCAATGGCTTCGCCGTTGGGGTCGAGCAGGCGCGCAAGGACTTTGTGATGCAGCACCTGGCTGGTGTCGGCGCATTGCACCACAGGTTGGAAATACAGCTGCAGTTTGCCGTGGGTCAGGGCGTCGTCGATCCAGGCGCGCCAGTCATGTTGGGAGTGGTTGTTCGCGGTGGCAGTGTCGGCCAGATGCACCCACGGCCGCTCGGGATGTTGCCGGGCTTGCGTCAGCGCCTGATCGAGACGCAGCAGCACGTCGCTGGCCGGTTCGCCGGGGTGGTAGGGGACGATGCCCAAATGCGCCACCGGCATGCAATCACTGGCGCCGGTCAGGCGCAGGTTCTCCAACGTTGCACTGATTTCCGAGGCCAGGCGCTCGGCGTCGGCGCCATCCAGGCCCGGCGTCAGCAGGCTGAACTCACCGCCGCGGTTGCGTGCCGCCAGCCAGGTCCGACGTTCCGGCAAATGCGTCAGGCGCTTGAGCAGCTCGCCGACGGCGCTGATCAACGCGTCGGTGCGTTGACCACCCAGACGCTGGTTGAGGCCGATCAGGTCGTTGACTCGCAGCATCAGCAAATGGCCGGTGCTGCTCTGTTCGCTGATCAACAGATGATCGGCCAGTTGTTCATCCAGCAAACGGCGATTGGCCAGGCCCGTGAGGCTGTCCTGATAGGACTCGGCCCGCAGTTTTTCACTGCGCGTGGCTTCTTCGGCGAACAGCGCCTTGAGCTTCTCGACCATCTGGTTCATGGCCAGTACCACGCGGCGCAATTCCGGAGTGCGCGGCAGTTTTGGCAGGCTCAGGAACTCGCGTTTGCTGATGGCCTCGGCCTGTTTGACCATTTTGTCGAGCGGGCGCAATTGCCGACGCAACAGCCAACCGCCGAATATCGCGCTGAGCAACCCACAGACCAACAGCCAGAGCAGGCTGCCAAGGGTACTGTCCCAGAGTTTGGCCAGGGCAAATTGCGGATTGCTCAACACTTCGACCCGGGCCACCTGTTCCCAGCCGCGCATGATCAGCGCGTCGCCGCCTTCGGGGCGCAGGTTGACGAGCCTGACGAACCAGCCTGGAACGCCGTCGATTTTTGCGGGGGCGCTGCGTTCCACCAACACCTGTTCGTCGACGATGTTGACGACGCGAATGCTGCGGAAGTAGCCGCTGTCATAAATCGAGCTGACCATCAACTCGATCATGGCCGGGTCGTCGATCTGCGCGGTCAGCGACAGACCCAGTGCGGTGGCGGCGTCCTGGGCATGCGAGCGCAACTGGCCGAGCATCTGTTCGCGGGAGCTTTCCAGACTGACAAAAAAACTGCCGCTGAAGGCCACCAGCAGGAACAGGCAAATGGCGAGAAACAACTGTTTGCGCAGTGACATAAAACGCTCCTTGCTATAACGGCTAGCCGTCGCCCACGGCGAATCCTTCGGCTTGCATCTTTTTCAACACGTCTTGCCAGCGCGACAGCTTTTTTGTGTCGCCGCTGCGTTTGCCGCCGTTGGCACCGGGCAAGTACAGGCCTTCGGCGTTGAAGGCGTACACCGGCAACAGGTCTTTACGCTGGGACGCGGGGCGGATTTCGCCGATCAGGTTATCCAGCACCAGCGGTTCGGCCGTGGGGCTGCTGTAGAAGGTCAACACCATGTGCGCCTGGTTTTGGGCCAGGGCCTTGACGTAGGTGATGCGCAGTTTTTCGCTGGGAACGCCGAGGTAGCGCAGGCTGAAATACTTTGCCAGCGCGTAGTCTTCACAGTCGGCGGCGCCCTTGATCAGCGATTCTTCTGGCGTGGCCCAGTAATCGGTCTGATGCCAGATGCGCATGTCATCCTGAAAATTCAGCTGCTGATTGAAGAACTGATTGACCGCATTCAGTTGCTCGCGCTCGGGTTGCTTGAGTTCGCTTTTGAGCATTTGACTCCAGGCCTCGACTCTTCCCTTGGCGGGGCCGAGAGGGCCATAGCGCTTTTCGGCGGTTTGCAGAATCTGCGCAAAGTCCCAGTCGGCAAGGACACTGCCCAACCCTGTCAGTAGAAAACTGGACAACAGCAACCAGCCGCCGAGCCGAAGTCGGAGCGTTGACCATCCTGGACTACGCGGACGACGTGACATGTCTGGCTGCTCGCGTGCAGATGACTGAAGTCTAGGCGGTGTTTTGGGCGAGGATGGACAAATTGTCGGGTGGGTACACGGACCTGCACGGACCTGCTACAGGGATCGAGGTTTTTGCAGGGTTTTTTGCTTGAGGATGTAGATCGTGACGAGCACGGCGCTGGTCAGCATGAAGCCGCGCGCCCACGGCAGGGGCACCAGGTAGCAGGAGAACAGGATGCTCACCCACATCAGCCCGATGGCGTAGACCTTGCCTTTGAGGGGGATGCCGTTGCCGTCAAGGTAGTCGCGAATCCACGGGCCCAGCCATGGATGCTCCACCAGCCACTGATAAAAACGCGGCGAACTGCGGGCGAAGCACGCAGCGGCCAGCAACAGAAAGGGCGTGGTGGGCAAAACCGGCAGGAAAATCCCGATCACCCCCAGCGCTACGCTCAGCCAGCCGATGGCCAGCAGCACGTAACGCAACATCAGGGAGCGGTTGCCTATGGGGTTGTCCATAGGCAAGACCTTAGTGATGACGTGGCTTGAGGATCGCCGGTTTTTCGTCTGGCGCGTTGCACAGCAGGTACAGCGCGGTCAGGGCTTCCGGGATCTGTACGATCATGTCGTCCATCAGGTTGGCATCTTTGGCGATGTCTTCGAACTCTGGCTGTTCGTCGAACAGTCCCGAACCGACCATGATCGGCAGGAGCATTTCGCTGACTTCGTCTTCGGCGGTTTCGAACCAGGCGGCTTCGCGCAGGAACACGCCTTCCATGAAACCGATGCACCAGCCGCGCAGGTCGGAGTCATCCGGATCTTCGCCCAGGTCCAGCTCGCACGGCAGCTCGAACTCTTCATCGGACGCCAGTTGGCGGGCGATGTGAGCCTTGAGGGCCAGCAGGGTGGATTCGATGGCTTCACGCTCGGTGTCATCGGCGTAGTGCGGCTCTTCGGCGAAGAGGGCGTCGATCCATTCGCGGTCCGGTACTTCTTCGGAGCAGATCGACAGCGCAGTGAGGTAGCCGTGGGCGGCCACGTAGTCCAGCGCCTCGTCATGCAGTTCGTCGGCGTCGAGGAAGACTTGCAAACGGGTTAGTTGCTCAGCGAAGGACATTAAAGGGCTACCTTGGGAAATAAACAGATGCGGGAATTCTAGGCCTTCTTGAGCGCTCAGGCCAGCCGCGCGGCATATTTGCAGCCTCAGAACACCGCATTCCCTATAGGAGTGAGCCTGCTCGCGATAACGGTGCCACATTCAACATCAATGTTGACTGACCCACCGACATCGCCGGCAAGCCGGTCTCACTCCCCTACAGGGTTCTTTGTTGCATTGGGTTGATGTGTCTTATCAGCGGTGCCCTGCGCAAGGGAGGGCTCGGGTATACTCGCGCGTTTTGTGATGCCCTGCTGGCGTCGCGGCTGGAATGTGAAGCGTCATGCAACGCGCACTTACGATTTGTCAGTGCAGCGTGCGTGGTTCTGAACCAGCCTTGCAGGGATGTTTTTGTGATTTTTGGAGTTTTTATGCTCGAACAGGCTCAACGCGTCCTCAAGGACATCTTCGGCTACGACAGTTTTCGTGGCCGTCAGGGTGCAATCATTGAGCGCGTGGCCAGTGGTGGCGACGCCCTGGTACTGATGCCTACCGGTGGCGGCAAATCCTTGTGTTTCCAGGTGCCGGCGCTGTTGCGCGAAGGCCTGGCCGTGGTGGTGTCGCCGCTGATCGCACTGATGGACGACCAGGTCGCCACCCTCGAAGAGCTGGGCGTCGCGGCCGCAGCCTTGAACTCGACGCTGAGCGCCGAACAACAGCGCGATCTGGCGGCCCGCATCAAGCGCGGCGAAGTGAAGATGCTCTACCTCGCGCCCGAGCGTCTGGTCCAGCCGCGCATGCTGGCCTTCCTGCAAAGCCTTGAAATCGCCCTGTTCGCCATCGACGAAGCGCACTGCGTGTCGCAATGGGGCCATGACTTCCGTCGCGAATACCTGCAACTGGGGCAGTTGGCGGAGTTATTCCCGAACGTTCCGCGCATCGCCCTGACCGCCACGGCCGACAAGCGTACCCGCGAAGAAATCGTCGAGCGCCTGCATCTGCAAGACGCCGAACGCTTCCTGTCGAGTTTCGACCGCCCAAATATTTTCTACCGCATCGTGCCCAAGGAGCAGCCGCGCAAGCAGTTGCTCGCGTTCCTTGCCGAGCGGCGCAGCGATGCCGGTATTGTTTACTGCCTGTCGCGCAAGAAAGTCGACGAAGTGGCGGTGTTCCTCAGCGAACAAGGCTTCCCGGCGCTGCCGTATCACGCGGGTCTGCCCAACGAAACCCGGGCCCATCACCAGAAGCGCTTCCTTAACGAGGAAGGCCTGATCATGGTTGCCACCGTGGCGTTCGGCATGGGCATCGACAAACCCAACGTGCGCTTTGTCGCTCACCTCGATTTGCCAAAATCCCTTGAGGCCTATTACCAGGAAACCGGTCGCGGTGGCCGTGACGGTCTGCCAGCAGACGCCTGGATGGCCTACGGCCTGCAAGACGTGGTGATGCTCAAGCAAATGTTGCAGAACTCCGAAGGCGACGAGCGCCACAAGCGTCTGGAACAGCACAAGCTCGACGCGATGCTCTCGCTCTGTGAAGAAACCCGCTGCCGTCGCCAGACATTGCTGGCCTACTTCGACGAAGACATGCCCGAGCCGTGCGGCCATTGCGACAACTGTGTCGACGGCGTGCAGACCTGGGACGCCACCGAGCCGGCCCGTCAGGCGCTCTCGGCGATTTACCGCACCGGCCAGCGTTATGGTGTCGGGCATCTGGTCGACGTGTTGCTGGGCAAGGACAACGAAAAAATCCGCAGCATTGGTCATCAGCATCTTTCAGTGTTCGGGGTCGGCAAGGCGATGGGCGAGAGCGAATGGCGCTCCCTGTTCCGACAGCTGGTGGCCCGTGGGCTGGCCGACATCGACCTCGAAGGCTATGGCGGCCTGCGCCTGAGCGACACCTGCCGGCCGCTGCTCAAGGGTGAAGTGACCCTGGAGCTGCGCCGCGACCTCAAGCCGCAAACCACCGCGAAAAGCAGCAAGAGCCAGGCGAGCCAACTGGTGCGTGGCGAAGAGCGCGAGCAGTGGGAGGCGCTCCGTGCCTTGCGGCGCAAACTGGCCGAAGAACATGGCGTGCCACCGTACGTCATCTTCCCCGATTCGACGTTGCTGGAAATGCTCCGCAGCCAGCCGACGTCGCTGGCAGAAATGGCCACGGTCAGTGGTGTCGGTGCACGCAAGCTCGAGCGTTACGGCGAGGCCTTCCTCGAAGTGCTGGGCGGTCAGGTCGAGGCACCGAAAGTCGTGGCCGACGTGCGCCACGAACTGATCACCCTGGCTCGCGCCGGCATGACCCCGGTGCAAATCGCCGGTCAGCTGCAATGCTCGGAAAAGAACGTCTACACCATGCTCGCCGAAGCGATTGGCAAGCAGCAGCTGTCTTTGGAACAAGCGCTGGACTTGCCGGAAGAATTGATGGGCGAAGTCCAGGATGCGTTCCTCGACGGCGAAGGTGAATTGCCAGCGGTTTCTGAGATCGCTGCCCTGTTTGCCGGGCGAGTGCCGGAAGGCGTTTTGTACTGCGTGCGTGCCGCCCTGCAATCGGAATTTGAGGTTTGAGTGGCCCTGTAGGTTGATGTAACGATTCACTACAGACCAAACCTTGCCTCCAGCCAACGGCCATGCTTAGCTGACTAATAATTAGTTTTAATTAATTTCAGTCTAATCATGAGTGTTTTATGCCGTTAACCGATCAACACCGCTTTGGCATGCAACTGGCCCAGATGTCGCGTGGCTGGCGTGCCGAACTGGACCGCCGTCTCGCCGGGCTGGGATTGTCCCAGGCACGCTGGCTGGTGCTGCTGCACCTGGCCCGTTTCGAGGAAGCCCCGACCCAACGTGAGCTGGCGCAAAGCGTCGGTGTCGAAGGGCCGACGCTGGCCCGTTTGCTCGACAGCCTTGAATCCCAGGGCCTGGTACAGCGCCAAGCTGTTCTGGAAGACCGTCGGGCGAAAAAAATTGTCCTCTGCGCGCCGGCCCGTCCCCTGATCGAACAAATTGAAACCATTGCCACGCAACTGCGCCACGAATTGTTCGCGGGCGTCGATGAGGCGGATCTGAAGGTGTGCATGCGGGTTCACGGGCACATTCTGGCCAACCTGGAAAAATCTTGAGGCATAACCACCCGCCAGACTTTTGAGATACCCCGTTGGGCAGACTATAAAGAACTACTAGGCAATATCGTGTTCGTACCGGATGTGCAAACACGCATAGGTTGGTTCTGTTCTCTAAGGGATGCTCATGCTTGAGAGTTGGCGGTTGGTTTTACGGTGTGGCGTCAGGTCGTTTCTGGTCAGTGGCGCTATCACCTACTCGGCATTGGCACCTGCGCTGGGTTTGGGGGACATCACGCTCCACTCCGCGCTGAACCAGCCGTTGAGTGCCGACATCGCCCTGGTGGATGTCGGTGGTCTGGAGGAGGGCGAGTTGTCCGTCAGCCTGGCGACGGCGGATGAATTCAGCCGTGCCGGCGTCGAGCGGGTGTTCTTCCTCAACAATCTGAAGTTCACCCCGATCCTGCGAGGCAATCGCAACCTGATCCGGGTGACCTCCACCAAAGCGGTCAAAGAACCTTTCCTGAATTTCGTGGTGCAGCTCAATCAGCCCAACGGGCGCTTGCTGCGCGAATACACGGTACTGATTGATCCGCCGGGCACCCCGGGGATTGAACCCGCCGCTGATGAGCCGGTTGGCGAACCCCAGCCTTCTGCATTTCCGGTCGTCAAACCGGCCAGTCCGCCAGTTGCACCTGCGAAGAACCCCGCTCCCCCGCAACCGGCCGTCACGCCTGTGAGTGATCCCGTTGTGGCCGAGCAACTGGCCGCCGCTGTCCTGCAAAACCAGCAACTGCAAAAAACCATCGATGAGTTGAAGGCGAAGCTGGCGGCTCAGGATGAGCAGATCGCCGGTCAGAAAAAGCAGATCACCGAACTGCAGACCCAATTGGCCGACGTCAGACAAACGCCAGCCGAGCCCGCTGCGCCGACGGCGGTCGTGCCCGCGCCTGTGGTTGTCGAGGAAGCGACCCATTGGCAATTGATCATCGGCCTGCTGGCACTGGTGGCGTTGGTGCTGCTCGGGTTGTTCCTTCGTCATCGACGTCAGCAGGTCGCGGCCTTGCCCGAGGCAACCCCCGATTTGCCGTCACGGCAGGAGCCGATGCTTGATCCTGCTGTGCAACCGTTAGTCCAAAAGACCCTGCTCAAACCGGCGTCCGATCATCGTGAAGAAACCTCAGCGGGTGATGTGCTGGAAGGGGTCGGCATCTACCTGACGTATGGCCGGTTTTCCGAAGCCGCTGCCATGTTGCGAGAGGCGCTGATGAAAGAGCCTGAGCGCACGGAGCTGGCGGTGCAGCTGCTGGAGGTGCTCGGCAAACAAGGCAATGTGACGGCCTATGACGCGCAGGAAAGCAGCCTGCGCGACGCCGGGTTCGACCCGCAAAAACTACAGGACATCCGCGCCAGCCATCCGAAACTGAGCAGTGCCGCACCCGTGGTGGCCGCGCCCGTAGTCGCACCGGCGGAAGCTGTGCCCAACGATGAATTCCAGTTGAACCTGGATGAGTTATCGATGGATTCAAATTGGGATCTGGTCAGCCCTTTTGACAGCCCACCGGCTTGCGCCAAACCGTCGGACGAGCTGACCTTCACCTCGAACCTGCACGTGTTGCCCGAGGTGTACGAACTGCCCGGCGAATCGTCGCAGCAAGCGCCCGAACTGGAATGGGACCCCGTGCCTGACACGCCATCACTGGATGACGACTTCCTCGACGAATTCAGCGAGGCGCCTCAGTCGCTGCACCTTGAACCGCTGAGCCTGGCCCCGGCGGCGCCATCCAACGCCGGCAAACTGGAACAAGCGCAGACCTGCATCGACGATGGCGACCTGGATCGCGCGATCACGCTGCTCAACGAATTGCTCAAGGACGGCGACGAACCGCTCAAGCAGACCGCCCGCAGTCTGTTGGCCGGTATCGGCTGAGGCTCTATGATGGCTGCGCTCCCAGACTCAGAGACTTGCCTGTCATGACCGCGCACAAACCGGAAATCATCATCACCTATTGCACGCAATGCCAATGGCTGTTGCGTGCCGCCTGGCTTGCTCAGGAACTGCTCAGCACCTTCGGTGATGACCTGGGCAAAGTGTCGCTGGTGCCCGGCACCGGTGGGGTGTTCCATATTTTTTGTGACGACGTGCAACTCTGGGAGCGTAAGGGCGATGGCGGTTTTCCCGAGGCCAAGGTGCTCAAGCAGCGAGTCCGCGATCAGATCGATCCGGACCGCGACCTGGGCCACAACGATCGCACTCAGTGAGACGCCGCTTCCGCCGCCACGGTTTTTTTGCTTGAACCACCGGACAGCCGGCTGGAAACCACGATCGCCACAATGATCAGCGCGCCGCCGATCAGCATCCGCAACGTCGGGTTTTCATTGAACAGCAGCCAGGCCATGGTGATCCCGTAAACGGGTTCCAGGGCGAACACCACCGCCGCCGTGCGGGCCTTGATCACCGCCAGGCTGGCGACGAACAGACTGTGGGCGACGCCGGTGCAGAACACCCCGAGCAGACTGATCCACAGCCAATCGATGCCACGCACTTCGCTCAACTGCGGTACCGCCACGGGCAGCAGGCACAGCGCGACCACCACGTTTTGACACAGCGCGGCCTGTACCGGCGGGATCCGTCCGGAACTGGCCCGGTTGGTCAGCGACAGCAGGGCAAACAACAACCCGGAACCGACGGCCCATAGCAGACCGGTGGTCGCGCCGCTCGCCAGATCGAAGTCCGGTGTGACCAACACCAGCCCGACACTGACCAATACCACCAGCAGGATTTCATTGGCGCGAATCCGCTCGCGGAAGATCAGCCCTTCGAGGATCACGGTAAACGCCGGGAAACTGGCAAAGCCCAAGGTCGCAATCGCCACGCCCGCGACTTTCACCGCAATAAAAAAACTCACCCAATGTCCGGCCAGCAGCAAACCGCTGAGCAGCAGGCGGCGCCAATCCACGGCTTCAAGTTTCTGCCAACGGGTGTTGCTGGCGAAACGCGCGAAAACCGCGAGTGCCAGCACCGCAAACGCAGCGCGGCCAAAGACGATGACAGCGGGGGACGCGGCGGCGAGTTTGCCGAACACACCGGTCAGGCCAAACATTAATGCGCCGATATGCAGGGCGCCAAGGGCGGAACGGGGAGTCATTGCAATCCTTGATAAACGAGTAAACCAAACCGACAGAAACTACGGATTTGTAGCAGCTGGCGCAGCCTGCGTCCGACTGCGGAGCGGTCGTAAAACCTGAAAACGCGGTGTATCAGACACATTGCATTTGTCCCGATGGCGACCGCTTCGCAGTCGGACGCAGGCTTCGCCAGCTGCTACATTTAATCGCGTGATGCGCGGTTTTTCTGTCGTCAGACTCGCCTCATTTGTCGCCAGCCTCGCGCCGCAGTTTGCCGGGAGAGGCGCCAAACTCGCGCAACACTGCGGCGGCGAAGGCGCTCTGTGAGCTGTAGCCGACCCGACTGGCAATCTCGCCGATGGGCAATGGCGAATCCCGCAGCAACCCCACCGCAATATGCAGCCGTCGACTGCGGATATAGTCCATCGGCGTCTGCCCGCATTCAGCCACAAACCGTGCGTGCAACCGGGCGCTGGACAACCCGGCGACACCGGCCAGGTCCGCCACTTGCAACGGATAAGCTGCATGCTGATCGATGTGCGCATTCATCGCTGCATACGGCAGGCGTCGTCCGCCCACGCTGGCTGGTTTGGCGTTGTTGAGGCTGGCCAATAACAGCACCGCGCCTTGTTGCGCGATCAACGGATCGTGGACCTGACTGCTCGCCAACCAACTGACCAATTGGCTCTGCCCGGCATCCAGCGGCAAGCGTCCAGCGTTGTCGAGCAGACGGCGACTGGCCTCGGCGTGATCGCCCAGCGACTGTGAAATCCATTGATCGCTCGGCACATCCAGCACCAGGCAGCGGCTGCCATTGCTGCTGCCGCAGGCGTGATGGAAACCGGACGGCACCACCACGAAACTCTGCTGCACCACCTGACTGCCACGCCCGTCGACTTCGAAATCCAGCGCGCCCGACAGCCCGAACACCAGTTGGGCGTGGTCGTGGCTGTGGACGATCAGGTCGTGGGTGTACTGGCGTAGTGTGAGGATCGGTCGCATCACCGCTCTCCTGGGCAAGATGGGGCCAGTCTACACCGGCCGGTTGCTGTCACAGGAATGACTCACCCCTGTCATGACCGATTAACCCGACCGGCGCAAGCTTGGAAAAACAATCGCAGAGGGTTGCCCATGACCAGCGCCGAGCTCGCCAAACCCAGTCGTAAGCAACGTGTGCGGACCTTGTGGATTTCAGATGTGCATCTGGGCACTCGAGACTGCCAGGCCGAGCACCTGTCGCAGTTTCTCAAGGGCTACCACGCGGACAAGATTTACCTGGTCGGCGACATCATCGATGGCTGGAAACTGCGCGGCGGCATGTACTGGCCCCAGGCGCACACCAACGTCATTCGTCGCTTGCTGACCATGAGCAAGCGCGGCACCGAAGTGATCTACGTCACCGGCAACCACGACGAGTTCCTGCGTCGTTACTCCAAGCTGATCCTGGGCAACATCCAGTTGGTCGACGAAGCCGTGCACGTCACCGCCGACGGCCGTCATCTGCTGGTGATCCACGGCGATCAGTTCGATGTCATCACCCGTTATCACCGCTGGCTGGCCTTCCTCGGGGACTCGGCCTACGAGTTCACCCTGACCCTCAACCGCTGGCTCAACCACTGGCGCGCCCGCTATGGCTACGGCTATTGGTCGTTGTCGGCGTACCTCAAGCACAAGGTTAAGACAGCAGTCAGCTTCATCAGCGATTTCGAGGAAGCCATCGCCCACGAATGCGTGAAGCGCGAGTTACATGGCGTGGTGTGCGGGCACATCCACCATGCCGAGATTCGCAAGGTGGGCGAGGTGGATTACCTCAATTGCGGGGATTGGGTGGAGTCGTGTACGGCGCTGATCGAGCATTGGGACGGGTCGATCGAGTTGTATCGGCTGGCGGATGCGCAGGCGCGTGAGGCGGAGTTGAAGGCGCTGAAGGTTGCCGAGCCGGCCTGAAATTTGCGGTGACTGGGCTGGGGCCTCATCGCGAGCAGGCTCACTCCTGCATTGAACTGAGTCTGCCTTGAGAACGCGGTCAACTGTAGGAGTGAGCCTGCTCGCGATGGACCGCGCAGCGGTCCCCTGAGGTGTATCAGGCCGGCGAATATTCTTCCATCGCCGCCTTGTAGATCGAGTTCTTCGGCTGCGCAAACAACCGTTCCATCATTGGCATAAAGAAACTCAACGGCAGCGTGTCATAGGCCGGGTCAAAGGCCGCCGCATCGTATTTGGCACAGAACTCGACGGTGGCCTGATACTGCGGATGGTCCTTGAACTGCTCGCGCAGGTGCCGATCCATGCCCAAATGGTGGAAAAAGTAATAGCCTTGGAAAATCCCGTGTTTCTCCACCATCCACAGATTCTCGGCGCTGACGAACGGCTTGAGAATCGCCGCGGCAATGTCCGGATGGTTGTAGGAACCCAAAGTGTCACCGATGTCATGCAGCAACGCGCACACCACATATTCCTCATCACGGCCATCGCGCCAGGCGCGACTGGCGGTTTGCAGGGAGTGGGTGAGACGGTCCACCGGGAAGCCACCAAAATCGCCCTCCAGCAACTTCAGGTGCGCCACAATCCTTGAAGGCAATTGTTTCGCGTAGGCACTGAAGTCGGCGGCGATGATCGCCCAGTCTTCCCGGGTGCCATCCTTCATGTGGGTGAAACGGGCGTTGGCATTCATTGACTCTTCTCTCTTCGTGTTCACGACGCTTAAAACGGCACGCGACCCAGGATCATGTCGCGGTACATGACGAAGTCACCGAGCAGGCTATAAAGAGGATGCTGGAAGGTCGCAGGCCGATTCTTCTCGAAGAAAAAATGCCCGGCCCAGGCGAAGCTGTAACCCGCCAGCGGCAGGGCCCACAGCAGCAGCCACGCGCCTTTGCCGATGGTCAGGGCGAGAATGAAGATGACCAGTGTCGTGCCGATGAAGTGCAGTCGTCGGCAAGTGCTGTCACTGTGCTCGCTGAGGTAATACGGGTAGAACTCAGCAAAGCTGTTGAAACGTTTGATGTTTTCCACGACAGCGATCTCTGTGGTTGTTGTTCTGATTGCAAGATGTTCTGCGGGTAGCTTATTTGAGTCTAGAGTGATCATTGGCATCAGCCAGTGACAATAGGCGCCACTTTAGTATCCTTCGAAAACTAGCCGCGTCAGACGGCTCACTGAACAGTAAGCAAACGCCATGAGCGAACGAACGACTTCTGCAAGCTGGGCGATGGGGATTGTCAAAGCACTGGAGATGGACGGCCTGGATTGCCGGGCACTGTTCAAGCAGCTAGGGCTCGACTACGCCTCACTGGATGATCCGGATGCGCGTTTTCCGCAAGATTCCATGACGCGACTGTGGCAGCGCGCGGTCGAGCTGTCCGGCAACCCGGCGATCGGCCTGAACATGGGCAAGGTGGTGCGACCGGCGTCTTTCCATGTCGCCGGTTACGCCCTGATGTCCAGTCAGACCCTGGCCGAAGGCTTTCAGCGGCTGGTGCGCTATCAGCGGATCATTGCCGAAAGTGCCGACCTGAGTTTCCGTCTGCTGGATGAAGGTTATGCGCTGATTCTGACGGTCCACGGCGACCACTTGCCGCCGACCCGGCAAAGTGCCGAGGCGTCACTGGCCTGTGCGCTGGCATTGTGCGGCTGGTTGACCGGGCGGACCTTGCAACCGCTCAAGGTGCTGTTACAGGGCGATCAACCTGTCGACCTCGAACCCTATAAACAAGCCTTTCATGCGCCGTTGCTGTTCAACGCGCCTTACGACGCGTTGATCTTCGAACGTGCCGACATGGAAGCACCATTGCCGACCGCCAATGAAGCAATGGCGCTGTTGCATGACCGGTTTGCCGGCGAGTACCTGGCGCGGTTTTCCGAGAGCCGTGTGACGCACAAGGCGCGACAGGTATTGTGCCGTTTGCTGCCCCAAGGCGAACCCAAGCGCGATACCGTGGCGCAGACGCTGCACCTTTCACAACGCACCTTGCAGCGACGCTTGCAGGAAGAGGGCACCAGTTTCCAGGCCTTGCTCGATGACACCCGGCGCGAATTGGCCGAGCAGTACCTGGCCCAGCCCACCATGACCCTGCTGGAAATTGCCTACCTGCTGGGGTTCGCTGACCCGAGCAATTTCTTCCGCGCGTTCCGCCGTTGGTTTGATGCGACCCCCGGCGAGTACCGGGCGCACATGACCGAAGCGGCGGCGCAGGTCAGTGGCGCCAGAACGCAGGAATGCACAGAACAAACACCGTAATGATCTCCAGTCGGCCGAGCAGCATGCCAAACGACAGAATCCACTTGGCGGCGTCCGGCAACGACGAAAAGTTACCCGACGGCCCGATGGTCGGCCCCAACCCCGGCCCGACACCGGACACGGTACTGGCCGCGCCGGTCAGGGCAGTCATCCAGTCCACGCCGAGCAGTGAGAGCAGCAACGCGATGACGCAGATGGTGATGGCAAAGAAGAACGAAAAGGTCAGGATCGAACGCACGATTTCTTCGTCGAGACGGTGACCGTTGTACTTCTGCTTGATCACCGCGCGCGGGTGAATCAATTGGTTAAGGTTGGCCTTGAGCAGGATATAGGCGACCTGGAAGCGGAAAATCTTGATCCCGCCGGCCGTCGAGCCTGAGCAGCCGCCGACAAAGCCCAGGTAAAAGAACAGCATCAGCGAGAAATTGCCCCACAGGCTGTAATCCCCCAGCGCAAAACCGGTGGTGGTGACCACCGATGTCACGTTAAACGCCACGTGCCGCAAGGCTTCGAGCCAATGCAGTTGGGTGGTCCACCAGTACCAGGTGCCAAGCACCAGCCAGGTCACCAGCAACATGCCGAGCATCCCTTGAACCTGTTGATCCTTGATCAAGGCCCGACGGTTGCCGCGCAAGGTTGCGACGTACAGGGTGAAGGGCAGGCTGCCGAGAATCATGATGACAATCGCCACCCAGTGCACCGCCGGCTGCGTCCATTTGGCCAGCGACTGGTCCGAGGTGGAAAACCCGCCAGTGGAGATCGCTGACATCGCGTGGTTGATCGCATCAAACAGGCTCATCCCGGCCCACCAGAGCGCGAGGCTGCCGATGATGGTGATGCCGACATAAGCCGCCACGATCAGACGCGCCACCATGTGCGAGCGAGGCATGACCTTTTCCGAACGGTCCGAGGACTCGGTCTGGAACAGGCGCATGCCACCGATGCGCAGCAACGGCAGAATCGCCACCGCCATGCCGATAAAACCGATGCCGCCGAGCCAGTGCAGCAGCGAACGCCAGATCAGGATGCCGGGTGACATGGAGTCCAGGCCGCTGAGGACCGTCGAACCGGTGGCGGTGATGCCGGACATGCTTTCAAAGATCGCGTCGGTGAAGCTGACATGTTGAGCCAGCATAAAAGGCAGTGAGGCGAAGAGGCAGACCACCAGCCAACTGCTGACGGTCAACAGGTACATGTCCCGTGGACGCAGGTGGATGTGTTCGGGGCGACCAGGGATAACCATCGCCAGGCCGGCGACGAAGGTAATCATGCTCGACCACAGGAACGAGGGGAGCTCGTGGGTGCGCTCGAAAATCACCAGGGTCGCCATGGGCACGACCATGGCAATGGCCAGCGTAATCAGGAAGATGCCGATGATAAAACCAATAATCCGTAAGGTCGGCAACGCCATGAAATCCGCTCGGGCTGTGGTGGGAGTGGGCGCCATTCTACCTGCGGGGCAGGGCATGTAAACCGACGCCGCTTGCGCACTTGCAGCTAGAATAGCCAAACATTTTTTCAGGAGGTGGCCGATGCAGGCTCTCGACGCTTTGCTCAACCGTGTTTCCGTTCCACGACTGCTTGACCCGGCACCGACTGCGGCGCAACGCGAAGTCCTGTTTGGCGCCGCCATGCGCGCCCCGGACCATGGTCATTTGCAGCCTTGGCGCTTCCTGACCGTCGAGGGCGCGGCGCGCGAGCAAATGGGCGAATTGCTGGCCGAAGCGGCGAAGTTGCAAGACAGCGAGGTGTCGGAGGCGGCGCTGGACAAGGCGCGCAACGGCCCGCTGCGCGCACCGTTGGTGGTGGTGGTGATTGCGCGGGTGCAGGATCACGTCAAGTACCCGAAATCCGAGCAACTGCTGGCCGCAGGCTGTGCAGCGCACGGAATTTTGCTGGCGGCGTATGCGCAAGGGATTGGCGCGGTATGGCGTACCGGTGAACTGGCCTACTCGGCGCATGTGGCCAAAGGGCTGGGGTTGGCGGAAGGGGAAGAGGTGATTGCGTTCCTTTACCTGGGCACACCGCAAAAAGAACCGCGTGTGGCCGAAAAAGCCGACCTCGCCGAGTTCGTCAGCGCGTGGCCTGCCAAGTCCTGAAGATCAAAAGAATCGCAGCCTCGTTTCACTCGACAGCTGCTACAGGTGCACACAGACCTCTGTAGCAGCTGTCGAGTGAAACGAGGCTGCGTGCTTTTTACGGTTGGACGACCGCCCCTGGCACCAGCGGCAATTCCAGACTGGCCACAAACCCGCCCTGCGGATGATTGGCCAGTACCAGACTCCCGCCATGACGTTCTGCCGCGCGGCGCGCGATCGCCAAACCCAGGCCATGCCCGGCGGCCGTTTGCCCTGGAGCTCGATAAAACGGCTCACCCAACTGATTCAAATGCTCGGTGTTCACGCCCGGTCCATGGTCACGCACGCTGACCACAATGCGCTCACCCTGACGCACGGCCTTCATTTCAATCGACTGCCCCACCGGATTAAAGCGCTGGGCGTTGCGCAGCAGATTGTCGACGGCGCGCTCGATCATCGTCGGCCAGCCCTTGAGGTTCAGTTGCGGTTCTGCCTCAAGACTTACGTTCTGTTCCGGTGAACTCAGTTGCGCATCCTTTTGCAGCGTATGAAGCAACGCGTTCAGGTCGACCTCTTCGGCACTGGCGTTGTCGGCGTCGACCCGCGCCAGTACGAGGATTTCGCTGATCAACGCTTCCAGCCGGTCGCATTCGCGGGTCAGGCGCGGCCAGAGTTTTTCCCGTTCTTCAGGGTTGGCCCGTTCCGCCAATGCCAGGGCAATGCGCAGTCGAGCGAGCGGGGAGCGCAATTCATGCGACACATCGCGCAGCAACTGCCGCTGACTGCCGATCAAGCTTTGCAGGCGTGAGCCCATGCGGTTGAAATCGTTGGCCAGCACGCCAAACTCATCGCGCCGGTTGGCCAGTTTCACCAGACTGTTCTGCTGATAAGTGGTTTGTCCCAGGTCATGCACGGCGCTGCGCAAACGGCTGAGCGGGCGGGTAATCGACAGGGTGACGAACAGGCTGAACAAGGTCAGCACCACCAACGCGATGCCCAGCGCACTCAACGGCCACAGCAGGCTTTCGCGGTGCCAGGAATCCAGTTCCGGGTGCGGAATGCGATAGATCAGCAGGTAGGTGTCGCCGGTTTTCTCGCTGGTGTATTCCGCAGTCAAACGACGCCATGGCAGGCGCCGGTCATCGTTGTTCTGCCGCGCTTCGAACGCGGCTGCGCGACGCGGAAAGGTCCCACGGACGACCGGGTCGCCGCTTTCGTTCAACACCTGAACGTCGATGTGATATTGACGTTTGCGCTGTTCCAGAATGTTTTGGGCGGCTTCTTCGCCCTGGGATTCGTAGGTTTGCGTCCACTCTTGCGCGAGGGTATTGAGGCCTGGATGGCGACTGAGGATCCACGCGTCCTGATTGAGCATGTGCCCCAGCAGAATGGAGAGCCCTGCCACCAGAGCGATGGCCAGCCAGAAGCTGGCCAGGATACGCCAGAACAATGAACGCACAGAAAATCCTCAAGCTGACGCAAGATCCTTGTAGGAGCGAGGCTTGCCCGCGAAGGCGATTTAACATTCAACATCTCTGTTGATTATGAAATCGCCTTCGCGGGCAAGCCTCGCTTCTGCAGTGGTAACAGACCCAACGGGGTTGGCCGTTGGGTCCGGGGTCAGCGCATTATTGCGCTTTTTGCGGTTGTTGCGCTTTCCAGGCCTTGAACTCGGCCCACTCGGCGCGACGCTCAGCCTGCTTTTTCTGGATCTCGTCGAATTTCTTCTGTTGATCCGGTTTCAGCACGGCGCGTACATCGGCTTCGGCTTTCTGATGCTTGGCGGTCATTTCGTCTTTCAGGGCTTTCTGGTCGGCTGGCGAGAGTTTCTCCAGGTACTTGTCGACCAGTTGCTTACGCTCGTGCATCTGCTCGCCCATGATCTTGCGGATCTGCTCGCGCTGTTCGCGGCTCAGGTCAAGCTGACTGTACGGGCCTTTACCGTGCATGCCGTGCATCTGACCGCCGTGGTGCGAGCCATCCATCGGCCCATCCATCGGGCCGGTGCCCTCAGGCATGGCCATGGCAACGGTCGGCAAAGCGGCGGCGAACATCAGAGCGATAAGAGTCTTGCGCATGGTGAATCTCCTTGTCTCGTTCCCGGTACGTTCCGGATGAGTACAGATTACGCAGATCAAGGTCAGCGGCGGTCAGCGGAGCGTAAAGCTTGGGTAAAGACGATTTCCCGCCGACCTGACACTTCCACCACCTTTTGGACACACATGGCCCATGTGGCAGCTGTCGAGCCTGCGAGGCTCGACAGCTGCTGCAGGGAATCGCGTTCGGGATTAGAGGCTGTAGTAGTAACCACGGCTGCGCAGCGCAACGATGCGCGGGCGGCCGTCGGGGTGCGGGCCGATTTTCTTGCGCAGGTTACTGACGTGCATGTCCAGGCTGCGGTCGTACAGGGTCAGCTTGCGGCCGAGGGCGATTTGCGCCAGTTCCTGTTTGTCCAGCGGCTCGCCGGGTTGCTTGAGCAGGGCTTCAAGCAGACGGCTTTCGGAGACGGTGAGGGTGAATTCCTGTTCATCGATGCTGACCACGCCGCGCACCGGGCTGAAACACAGGTCGCCCAGTTCCAGCTGGCTTGACACTGCCGCCGGATGGCTGCGACGCAACACCGCGCGCAGGCGGGCTGTCAGTTCCCGTGGGTCGCAGGGTTTGGCCAGGTAATCGTCGGCGCCCAGTTCCAGGCCGAGGATGCGGTCCAGTGGCTCGCCGCGTGCCGACAGCATCAGCACCGGCAGGTCCGGGTGATCGCTGCGCAATTGCTTGAGCAGCTCCAGACCGCTGCCGTCGGGCAGCATCACGTCCAGCACCACGGCGGCGGGAGAGGTTTCGGCCAACGCGCGGCGGGCACTCTGGCCATCGTGGCAGGCACGGACCTGAAAGCCTTCCTGGCTCAACCAACTGCTCAGGAGCTCGCACAGCTCCTGGTCATCATCAATTAGTAACAGCTCGCTCATGAATCACTCAATTTAGCCATTGCCGACGTTTTCTGGTGGCACCACTGGCGAAGATACCGCAGAGCAGGGCCAATAGCGCTACTCCACCGCCGATAACAAACCATTGCTGCTGATCAGTCAGCAGACGTGGCAACGGGCTACTGGCCTGCGCTTCCTTGAGTTGCAGCTTGAGGCGCTGATTCTCTTGGCGCAACCGGCTCAGTTGAGCGCTTTCGCGTTCGGCATCGGTATTTTGCAGTTGCTTGCTCAATTCTTCCCGTTGCTGCTCGCTGACCTTCAAGCGTTGCTGCAACTCGCTAATCTGGCTGCCGGCGCTCAGGGACAAAGGCGTCGAATTAGCGCCCTCGGCGCTTTCTTCACCGTGGGCCGGGGCCATGATCGACAACGTCACCAACAACAGACACAACGGACCCTTGCGCATCGCGACTCCTGATTCCAATCGAGTGATTGGGCAGGTTGTCGGCAGGCAAACAAGAATAATGAGCGTTGAGAGCGCGATGAACCGACAAGGTTCAACGCGCGGGGGGCATTTGTGGGGGAGAGTTACGGCAGGACTTGCTTGAACGGCTTGACTGAAACGTTGGCGTAGACGCCTGCAGCGATATACGGGTCGGCGTCGGCCCAGGCCTGTGCGGCGCTCAGGGAGTCGAATTCGGCGACGATCAGGCTGCCGGTGAAACCCGCAGCGCCCGGATCATTGCTGTCGACCGCCGGGTGCGGACCGGCCAATACGATGCGGCCTTCGCCCTTGAGCACTTGCAGGCGCTCAAGGTGGGCAGGGCGCGCGGACAGTCGGGCTTGCAGCGAGTTGGCGACGTCTGTGGCAATGATTGCGTAGAGCATGTCAGTCCTCGGTTTTTGGCGTAGTGGTGTCGGTGTCGTGCAGGTGGCGGGACAGGTAAATGCCCTGGCCGACCAGGAACAGCAGCGTCATGCCCAGGCTGCCGAAGACTTTGAAGTCGACCCAGTAGTCCTGAAAGGTGAACGCGACGAACAGGTTGGCGGCGCCGCAAAACAGGAAAAAAGCGATCCAGGCGATGTTCAGGCGCGTCCAGACGGGCTCTGGCAGGGTCAGTGCATGGCCCATGATGCGCTTGATCAAAAGGCTGTCACCGACGAAGTGGCTGCCAATGAACGCGAGGGCAAACAACCAGTTCACTACCGGCGCTTTCCACTTGAGGAAGGTTTCGCTGTGGAACGCCAGGGTCAGGCTACCGAAGACCAGGCAGGCAATGAGGGTCAGCCACTGGCTCTTCTCAAGCTTGCGCTGCTTGATGAACAGCGCGCCGTAAACCACCAGCGAGCTGATGATCAACATCGCGGTGGCGCTGTAGATACCGCCTACAGTCAATTCATAACCGCCGATGTCGACGACCCGTGGGTCCAGTTTGAAGACGATGAAAAACAGCAGAAGCGGGATGAAATCGATGAATTGTTTCACAGTGGCAGCCAGAAGCAGGATGTGGCGGCATAATAACAAACATATGGGCGCGCGATAGCGCCAGCTGATTTGAGGTAACAAAGTCCTGTGAATGTTGATTTGCACTGCCATAGCACGGCCTCCGACGGCGCCCTGGCGCCTGCGGTACTGGTTGCGCGTGCGTTCGAGAAAGGCGTGCGAGTCCTGGCCTTGACCGATCACGACACCCTTGAGGGCCTCGATGAGGCCCGCACAGCCGCGACGGCGCTGGGGATGCAACTGGTCAATGGCGTCGAATTGTCCTGCACCTGGGGCGGCGCGACCATTCACGTGTTGGGTTACGGATTTGATGTCACGGCGCCGCCGTTGGTCGAGGCGATCGCAAAATTGCACGATGGCCGTTGGCTACGGTCCGAAGAAATAAGCCGCAAGCTGGCGTTGAAAGGCATGCCGGGAGCGCTGGAAGGTGCCCGCGCCATGCAGCAGGAGCTGGGCGACAGCGGCAACGCGCCGGCCCGTCCGCACTTTGCCGATTGGATGGTGCGTGAAGGGTTTGTAAAGGATCGCGCCGAAGCCTTCCGCAAATGGCTGGGCGCCGGCAAGCTGGGCGACGTCAAGCAACACTGGCCGACCCTCGAAGAAACCGTCGAAACCCTGCGCGCGGCGAAGGCCTGGGTCAGCCTGGCGCATCCCTGGCACTACGATTTCACTCGCAGCAAGCGTCGTCGCCTGATTTCTGACTATATTCAAGCCGGGGGCCACGCGATTGAAGTGGTCAATGGTCATCAGCCCGCCGAACAAGTGGGCAGCCTGGCCATTCTTGCCCGTGAGTTCGGTCTGCTGGTCAGCGCCGGCAGTGATTTTCATGGCCCTGGAGGCTGGTCCGAGATCGGCGAATATCGCCCGCTCCCGGAGGATCTGCCACCACTGTGGTGTCGATTCAAACATGACCCAATTATTGCCGCCGTCTGAACAGGTAGAGAATGTGAGTCAATTTTTCCAGATTCATCCGGAAAACCCGCAAGCGCGCCTGATCAAACAGGCGGTTGAGATCATCCGCAAAGGCGGGGTGGTGATTTATCCCACGGACTCGTCCTACGCCATTGGTTGCCAGATCGGCGACAAGAATGCCGTGGACCGCGTACGCCGTTTACGCGGGCTGGATGACAAACACAACTTTGCGCTGATTTGCAGCGACCTGTCGCAGCTGGGGCTGTTCGCCAAGATCGATACCGGCACGTTCCGTCTGCTCAAGGCGCACCTGCCCGGGCCTTACACCTTTATTCTCAACGCCACCCGCGAAGTGCCGCGTCTGCTGCTGCATCCGAAAAAGCGCACCATCGGCCTGCGAGTACCGAGTCATCCGATTGCGCTGGCCTTGCTGGCCGAACTCGGCGAGCCGCTGATGAGCGTGACCCTGATCATGCCCGGCGACGAAGACCCGTTGAGCGATCCGTACGAAATGCGTCAATTGCTTGAGCATCAGGTGGACTTGATCATCGACGGCGGTTTCGGCGGGATCAAGGCGTCCACCGTGATCGACCTGACCGGCGACGACCCGGAAGTGATCCGTGTCGGTTGCGGCGACCCTGCGCCGTTCATGGCCGAGGCGTAGATGTCTGCAGTAGAACCCGCAGTCGACAGTCAGGCCGGAGCCCAGCAAGAGCTGCCCTTCGCGATGGTGTATGGCCAGGCGGTGCTGGAAATGCCGCTGGACCTGTACATCCCGCCGGATGCGCTCGAGGTCTTTCTCGAGGCCTTCGAAGGCCCGCTCGACCTGCTGCTGTACCTGATTCGCAAACAGAACATCAACATCCTCGACATCCCGGTGGCGGAAATCACTCGCCAATACATGGGCTATGTCGAGCTGATGCAGTCGGTGCGCCTGGAGCTGGCCGCCGAGTACCTGGTGATGGCCGCGATGCTGGCCGAGATCAAGTCGCGGATGCTGTTGCCCCGCGCCGAAACCATCGAAGACGAAGAAGAGGACCCGCGCGCCGAGCTGATCCGCCGCTTGCAGGAATACGAGCGTTTCAAGGCGGCCGCCGAAGGCATCGATGGCCTGACCCGTGTCGGGCGTGACGTGGTGGTGCCCAAGCTGGATGCCCCGGAAGCCCGGGCGCGCAAACTGTTGCCGGATGTGCGCCTGTCTGAATTGCTGTTGTCCATGGCCGAAGTCCTGCGCCGTGGCGACATGTTCGAAAGTCACCAGGTCAGCCGCGAGGCGTTGTCCACCCGCGAGCGCATGAGCGATGTGCTGGATCGGCTCAAGGGCGGAGGTTTCGTGCCCTTTGTCGAGCTGTTCACGGCAGAAGAGGGGCGACTCGGGGTGGTGGTGACCTTTATGGCGATCCTCGAACTGGTCAAGGAATCCTTGGTCGAGCTGGTGCAGAATGAGCCGTTCGCAGCGATCCACGTGCGGGCCCGAGCCGAATAACGAGTTGAATCATGAACCTGACTGAACCCCGCGAGCTGGCGCCACTGCTTGAAGCCTTTCTGTTGGCCTCGGGAAAACCGCAATCGCTTGAACGCCTGTTCGAACTCTTCGAAGAGGGCGAGCGGCCGGAGCCGCCGGTTTTCAAGAAAGCGCTGACGATCCTGGCCAAGTCCTGTGACGGGCGCGCGTTCGAGCTGAAAGAAGTCGCCTCCGGCTATCGCCTGCAAATCCGCGAAAAATTCTCGCCGTGGGTTGGGCGTTTGTGGGAAGAGCGGCCGCAGCGATATTCCCGCGCCATGCTCGAAACCATCGCGCTGATCGCCTATCGCCAGCCGATCACCCGGGGCGAGATCGAAGACGTGCGGGGCGTGGCGGTCAACAGTCAGATCGTCAAGACGCTGATGGAACGCGAGTGGATCCGCATCGTCGGCTACCGCGATGTGCCCGGCAAACCGGCGATGTTCGCGACCACCAAGGCGTTTCTCGATCACTTCAACCTGAAAAACCTCGACGATCTGCCGCCGCTGGCCGAACTGCGCGAGCTGGAACCGGACCCGGTACTCGACTTCGACGATGCGCCCGTGCCTGCCAGCCTGCAAGCGTTGGCGGACGCCAGCGCCGAGCCGGAAGAACCCAAGGAAGAAACCAGTTTCCACACGTTGTTGCTGGAGCTGGACACCATGGAGGAGGGGCTCAAGACCGACTTCGACGATTTGTTGCGCGATGGCGAGATGACTGCGGTTGAGCCTGACATCGACAGTGAACCTCCGGTTGAGCCCGAAGCCGCAGTCGAAACAGAGCCGGAACCGGAGCTCGAAGACGATATTCTGGGCGTCGCTGAAGCTCGCGAAAAACTATTGGCCGCGGTTGCCGCCCTCGAACAACCGAAACCCGAGCCCGAGCTGAGCGACGAAGAAGCCGAAGCCCGGGCGCTCGCCGAAGCCATCGAAGCCGAACGCCGCGAGTTCGACGATTGACGCAATCCCTGAGGTCCATGGAGATCCTTGTGGGAGCGAGCTTGCCAGCGATGAGGGCGTGTCAGTCAACATCATTGCTGCCTGACCCACCGCTATCGCGAGCAAGCTCGCTCCCACAGGGGTTTCGTGTGTATAGAGACATTTGCGATGAGCTCAACCAAAGACCCCTGCATCAACCTCTGCAAATTCACCGACGACATCTGCCTCGGCTGCGGCCGCAGCAAGCGTGAAATCAGGGCCTGGAAGAAACTCGACAAGCTCGACAAACACACCGTTCTCGCTGAAGCATCGCTCAGGTTGATCAAACTCGGCGCCACCGGTCGGCGGAAAAACAAGTAAGTCCGCGTTCATCAGCTAGTCTCTGATGCGCAAATGCCCACATGAGCGTATGATTCGCGACCCTTCGGCGATCCCTTCGCCCAAGTGAACAGATTTACATCGCTTCAGGACCCTCACTTCAGAGCTTCCTGAACAGACCACACCGGGAGGTGCCCAGATGAGTATCAACGACCAGAAAGACGACCAGGAAATCGGCCCAGCAGGCGAAAAACTGCAGAAAGTCCTCGCCCGTATCGGCGTCGGCTCGCGCCGTGACGTAGAAGCCTGGATCAGCCACGGCCGCATCAAGGTCAATGGCAAAGACGCCACGCTCGGTCAGCGTGTCGACATGCATGACGCCATCACCATCGATGGCCGCGTGATCAAGCGCGAAGAAGCCGCCGAGTCGGTACGCCGCGTGATCATGTACAACAAGCCCGACGGTGAAATCTGCACCCGCCTCGACCCGGAAGGCCGTCCGACCGTATTCGACAAGATGCCAAAACCGAAAGAAGGTCGCTGGATCAACATCGGCCGTCTGGACATCAACACCACCGGTCTGCTGATGTTCACCACCGACGGTGAGCTGGCTAACCGCCTGATGCACCCTTCCTACGAAATGGACCGTGAATACGCGGTACGTGTACGTGGCGAAGTCGATGACGAGATGATTGAGCGTCTGAAAGCAGGCGTCGTCCTTGAAGACGGCCCGGCCAAGTTCACCGACATCAAGCAGGCGCCAGGCGGCGAAGGTTTCAACCACTGGTACCACTGCGTGGTGATGGAAGGTCGCAACCGTGAAGTTCGTCGTCTGTGGGAATCCCAGGGCCTGGTGGTCAGCCGTCTGAAGCGCGTGCGCTTCGGTCCGGTGTTCCTCAACTCCGACCTGCCGATGGGCCGCTGGCGCGAAATGAGCCAGTACGAAGTCGACATTCTGAGTGCTGAAGTCGGCCTGACGCCGGTTGCAATGCCGCAGATGAACGCGAAGAGCAAAGACAAGCTCGACCGTATGCAGCGTAAATCGTCGCGTCCGATGGGCAAGACCGAGCGCGTGCGCACCCTGCGTCCAGCGGCCGGTGCACAGCCAACGGTTGCTCCGCGTGATTCCCGTGAGCCGCATTTCGAAGGTGAACGTCCAGCCCGCAAGCCAGCAGCCCCTCGTGCTGATGGCGAGCGCGGTCCACGCACGCCACGTCCGGCCAACGGTCGCACCGAGCGCGGCGAAGGCCGTGGTGCGCCAAGCGGCGGTCGCAGTGATCGCGGTGCTCCGGCAGGTCGCGGTGAGTCGGGTCGCGGTACGCCAGTGGCGGACCGTCCTGCTGATACCAAGCGCCCGGCCAAGCCAGCGCCGAAGAAGCGCCCAGGCATCGTCCTGGTCGACAAGGACGCGCCATCGGGCAAGCGTCGCGGTGCGCCAGCCGGTTCGGGCCAGCGTCCGGGCTTTGGTCGTCGCAAGCCTGAGTAATCGGTAAGCACCCTATAAAAAACGCCATCCCTCGGGATGGCGTTTTTTTTTGCCTGACTGATCGGAATGCCTCAATGGACGCTCTGCGTCCGCTTCGAAAGGAAGCGGGGCGTTCCCGGCTGCATACCCACGCGGAGCGTGGGAACGATCATTTAGAACACAAACCGCCCATCAAACACCGGCTCATCATCCAACGCCAACACGCCACCGGAGAAGATCAAATCCAGATGATGGCTGCCCTTGGCGCCACCGCCCAACCCAAGGTGCAGCCCGCAATGGCGCTCCTCGAACCCGGCATTGCGCGCATACAAGGCTTTCACCCCCTCATTGGTGCCAATCCCCAGTTCTTCAATCATGCGATTCGACGGATTGGCCTCCAGGTATTGATTGAAGTCATGTTCCAGCCCCGGAACATCGGTGGCGATTTTATGGATGGTCGAGTTCTCGATCCATAACTCCAGCGGTGATTCCAATACGCCATATTTGCGCGCAAACGGAATTGTACTGAGAAAAGTCCCCATGAACTTCACACGCCCATTAATCGCTTCGCTGTGCGTGGCGATTTCACCGGGTGCCAGATCAAAGTTGCCGACACCGTTGATGTCAGTCCACTTTTTAATGCTGTTCAGCGGAGCGTCAAACCAGGAACCGTGTTCATCTTTGAAACTTAACGTCTTGGCCTGGGACAGGCGCTGGATCAAGTGGCTGTTCAGCCCGGCAATGCGTTGGGGGGTGACACTGAAGGTGTCGTAGAAGTAATCACCATAATCCTTGAATAGCAGGGATTTCTTCCAGTTCTCGGCCATCACCCCTTGCAGTGCGCGGACAAATTCCGGGCCTTCGGGGCGTGGGTTGGGCAGCGTGGAAGAGTCGTAGAAGAAAATGTACAGATCGCTGTCGGCAATGGCCTGGGCCAGCAAAGCCGTGGGTTCCAGATCAAGGCGTAGCGTGTTGAAACGGAAGGGTTGGCGGCCACCGGCGTGTTCGGCAATGGCGCCGGTCAGCGCCTCGTAATCGGCGGTGTGGCCAAGCAAGACCTTCGCCGGGTTGATGCCGGCAAGGGCCGGGTGTTGTTCGAGGTAGTAGAGAAAATGGGTAATGGCGCGATGCTTGTCCATGGTGTCCTCCGTGACGAACCGGGAAAAAGTGGCAGGCACAACCGGCCGGATTACGCCTGCCGGGAGGTCTTACAGAGGCCACATCGCCGTGCCGAACGGAACGACCGCGTCGGCTTGCATCATTTCTACGGCGGCTTCATGGGTCGGTGCTTCAAACCATTCGTCCAGTTGAAGTTCAGTTTCCAAGTCGTTGTCCAGTGCTTGCATGGTGAAACTCCTTAATGACTTTTGAGTAGAAACAACTTGCCGGTCGATGCGGCTCGGCAAGTCGCTGCAAACCTAGTTGAGGGATTTTTAGAATGCAAAAAAATAATCAAATAAGATTTTCATTGAACTGTTTGGTTTGTTTTTTTAATCATTATTTATTAATAAAAAACAAAAACTAACTCGGCTTTTTCCTTAGGAAGCTTCCTATCGTCAATTTGCAGTCGTCCTACAGATAAATCCGATTCGGAAAATAATCGTTACGCCTTGTAAAGAAATGCTGACGAAATTTCGCCTGAAACCCTGTGGGTTGACGCTTGCGGAGCGGGTGTAAGGAAAACCTGCCGAAATCAATCCGCTCGACCATCGCCCAAGGCTCTGGCCCGCTTGTTTCAGCGGCGCAGGAAGGGTCAGATGCGTCCCATGCCTGTCGTGCAGGTGCATAACAAGAAGGAGGCGCAATGTACGCCGTGATTCAAACCCATCTCTCCCCGTGGGGCGATTTTTCAATCGTTCCCGTCGATGGCCCGCAAGGGTCTGACTCTCTATTTGCAGCCGCCCGGGACACCCGGGGCGGACACCGGCAATCCCGGCTTACAACACGCTGATCCAGCGGGTCTGGCAGCAGGGGGTTAGCGGTGTACAATGCGCCGCGTTTTACCTGTGACCTCCTGCGCAAATGCGCAAACTTCAAGGCTATCCGCCTTGTTCACTCCGCCACGCCACGAGTGTGCCGGGTTCGATTTCGTCACAGATAAAAACAAACAGGTGACGCATGAACGTTGTAACGATGCAGAACGTGAGACCCTTTTCATGAGTGGACAAAACTCGCAGTCAGGCGAGCTGAAGCGCGGCCTGAAAAATCGCCACATTCAATTGATCGCCCTCGGTGGCGCGATCGGTACCGGTTTGTTCCTCGGCTCGGCCGGGGTCCTGAAATCCGCTGGCCCGTCGATGATCCTCGGCTACGCCATCTGCGGCTTCATCGCGTTCATGATCATGCGCCAGCTCGGCGAAATGATCGTTGAAGAGCCGGTCGCCGGTTCGTTCAGCCACTTCGCGCACAAATACTGGGGCGGTTTCGCCGGCTTCCTGTCGGGCTGGAACTGCTGGATCCTGTACATCCTGGTGGGCATGTCGGAGTTGACCGCGGTCGGCAAATACATCCACTACTGGGCGCCGGACATCCCGACCTGGGTCTCGGCTGCGGGGTTCTTCGTCTTGATCAACCTGATCAACCTGGCCAACGTCAAAGTCTTTGGCGAGGCCGAGTTCTGGTTTGCGATCATCAAGGTTGTGGCCATTGTCGGCATGATTGCCCTGGGCAGCTATTTGCTGGTCAGCGGTAACGGCGGCCCGCAAGCGTCGGTCAGCAACCTGTGGTCCCACGGTGGTTTCTTCCCGAACGGTGTCAGTGGTCTGGTGATGGCCATGGCGATCATCATGTTCTCCTTCGGCGGTCTGGAAATGCTCGGTTTCACCGCTGCAGAAGCCGACAAGCCGAAAACCGTGATCCCGAAAGCCATCAACCAGGTGATCTACCGGATCCTGATTTTCTACATCGGCGCGCTGGTCATTCTGTTGTCGCTGACGCCATGGGACAGCCTGCTGTCGACCTTGAACGCGTCGGGTGATTCCTACAGCGGCAGCCCGTTCGTGCAAGTGTTCTCGATGCTCGGCAGCAACACCGCCGCGCACATCCTCAACTTCGTGGTACTGACTGCGGCGTTGTCGGTGTACAACAGCGGCACCTACTGCAACAGCCGCATGCTGTTGGGCATGGCCGAGCAGGGTGATGCGCCAAAGGCCTTGTCGAAGATCGACAAGCGTGGCGTGCCGGTGCGTTCGATCCTCGCTTCGGCGGCGGTGACGCTGATTGCCGTTCTGTTGAACTACCTGATCCCGCAAAACGCGCTGGAGCTGCTGATGTCGCTGGTGGTTGCGACCCTGGTGATCAACTGGGCGATGATCAGCTTTTCGCACTTCAAGTTCCGTCAGCACATGAACAAGACCAAGCAAACGCCGCTGTTCAAGGCGCTGTGGTACCCGTACGGGAACTACATCTGCCTGGCGTTCGTGGTGTTCATCCTGTGCGTGATGCTGCTGATTCCGGGGATCCAGATCTCGGTGTACGCGATTCCGGTGTGGGTCGTGTTCATGTGGATCTGCTACGGCATCAAGAACAAGCGCAGTGCGCAGCATGCGTTGCAGGCTTCAGTGAAGTAACGCGGTACGCAACAACAACAAACCCGGCCAAGTGCCGGGTTTTTTGTGCGCGCTATAAAACCTGTGAGAGCGTATTCCTTCTTTCCATTCGCGGTATCCTGCGCACTCTGAATACGGACGTTTTTCCATGCTGGTGATTTCCAACAACGTGCATCTGCCGGATGCCGAGATCGAGTTGACGGCCATTCGCGCGCAAGGCGCCGGCGGGCAGAACGTCAACAAGGTCTCCAGCGCCGTGCACCTGCGCTTCGACATTCCGGCCTCGTCCTTGCCCGAGTTTTACAAGGAACGGTTGCTGGCGCTGCGCGACAGCCGCATCACCAGCGAAGGGGTGTTGATCATCAAGGCCCAACAGTACCGCACGCAGGAGGCCAATCGCGCCGATGCGCTGGAGCGCTTGACCGAGCTGATCCTCAGCGCGACCAAGGTCGAAAAGAAGCGTCGCCCGACCAAGCCAACGCTGGGTTCAAAAAAACGTCGGCTCGAATCCAAGACAAAGCGCGGCAGCATCAAGGCCGGGCGCGGCAAGGTCGACTTTTAACGCGCCCGCGCTTCGCGTTGTTTAGGTGCTTGCCGGTACAAGTACACACTCAATGCCAAACCGCTCAGCGCGGCCATCGCGGCAAACAGGAAGATCGAAGCAAAACCAAACCCGGCCGCAATGGCACCGGCCAATGGCCCGGTAATCCCCAGCGACAAATCAATGAACAACGAATAAGCCCCGACCGCGGCACCACGACTGGAAGCTGGCACCAGGTTGACCGCTTCCACGCCGAGCGCCGGGAACACCAGCGAAAATCCGAAACCGCTCAGCGCCGCACCGGCCAGTGCCCAATGGGCATCAGGCGCCAGCCACAGCAGCAGCAACCCCAAAGTTTCCACCGACAGACAGGCGATCGCCACGCGAAATCCGCCGAGGCGGTTGATCAGGTTGCCGAACAGCAGGCGCGCGCCGATGAAACTGGCGCCGAACAAGCTCAGGCACAACACCGCGTTGTCCCAGTGTTGCGTGGTGTAATACAAGGTGATGAAGGTGGCGATGGTGCCGAAGCCGATGGAGCCCAGTGCCAGGCCGCAACCGTGTGGCAGCACCCGACCCAGCACATGCATGAACGGCAAACGTTCACCGACCACAATCGGCGCGGCAGTTTTTGGCCAGGCCAGTGCCAGGCCCAGCACGGCCAACAGCACGATGCTCACGCCCATGCTCCACAAGCCCAACTGATGAACCAACAGCACCCCCAGCGGCGCGCCGACGGCCAGTGCGCCGTAACTGGCGATGCCGTTCCAGGAAATCACCTTGGCAGTGTTGGCCGCGCCGACCCGGCCGATGCCCCAGCCAATCGATCCGGAGCCGACCAGGCTTTCCGCGCTGCCGAGCACCAGACGGCCAATCAACAGGCTGATCAGGCTCACGGTCGGCAGGCTCTGCGTCCAGGCCGAAATCAGCATGAACACACCGCTCAAGCCGCAGCCGGCCAGTCCGTACATCACCGCCAGTTTGCTGCCCTTGTTGTCGATGATTTTCCCGGCATAAGGCCGGCTGAGCAGGGTGGCCAGGTATTGCACGCTGATCACCAGCCCGGCGATCACCGCGCCGAAGCCGAGGTCACTGTGGACATAGCCGGGCAATACGGCCAGGGGAATGCCGATATTCAGGTAGCCGATGAAGGTAAACAGAACGATGGAAACAACTTGCAGCGTGACCGCCAGGGGGCGCTGGTTTTCAGGCATGGGTAAAGGTCCACGGGAAAGCAGGATAGATAGGCTGCTTATGATAACGGCGCGAGCGCTCGCGGGTCGTGGAAAAAGTAAAACTATTTGCCAGCGGGCTGAATCAGGGCTTGGCGGGGGCCACCAGTTGCGTCGTGACCAGGGCGGCCAAGGCGTTTTCTTGAGTACCGAAGCGGGCGAGCAGTGCGGCTTGTTTCTCGGGGGAGAGACGGTTCCAGATCTCGATCATCTTCTCGGCGGTGCCGATCAGGACGCTGGCCTGGCTCTCATTGAATTCGTCGGTCATGGTGCGTAGCTCAAGGGTTCAGGCGGTGTGGAAAGCGCATGTTAGCGCTTTCCACACGGTCTGGCATTGCAGGTGTTTCAGTCTTCGCTGTCGGCCTGGCGGCGTTCAGTGGCTTCTTTGGGCTCGGGCTGTTGGGCGCCGGCTTGTTGCGTGGTTGTCTGCTCAGTTTCGTGCAGGCTTGGGAAGGGGAGATTAGGGATCTCGTGCATGTTTCGCGCTCCTCGCAAAGTCTGTTGATAGATCTGGTAGATCCGCGCTTATACAAAGCTTGGGCAGGATACAGCACTGAAAATGACAAATAGACTTTTATATCCATTTGTTTCGACGGATGGGGTTGTCTAGACAGGTCTGGAAGAGGGAACAACACAAAGCAACTGTGGGAGCGAGCAAGCTCGCTCCCACAGGGGACGGTGCAGGTACTTGGGGTTACTTGCAGACTTCAGCAATCGCTTCAGCCAGCAAATCCAGACGCGTTGCATCAATCCCCGCCACGTTGGCCCGGCCGGAGTTGACCATGTACACGCTGTGATGATCGCGCAGCTGTTTAACCTGCGCCGCCGTCAAACCGGTGTACGAGAACATTCCGCGCTGCACGCCAATGTGCGCAAAACGCTCGCGCAAACCATACGGTTCCAGCGCTTCAACCAGGCCACTGCGCAACTGGGCAATGCGCAAGCGCATGGCTTCCACTTCGTCGGCCCAGAGGCTTTTCAGCTCAGGGTCGCCAAGAATCGTTGCGACCACGGCGGCACCGTGATCCGGCGGGGTCGACCATAGGTTACGGGCGATGTTGGCCAGCTGGCTGCGGATGTCCACCAGCTTGTCAGCGGTTTTCGCGCAGACAATCAGTGCGCCAGTGCGGTCGCGGTACAAGCCGAAATTCTTCGAGCAGGAACTGGTGATCAGCACTTCCGGCAACGCGTCTGCGAACAGACGGGTCGACCAGGCATCCTGTTCCAGGCCATCGCCGAAGCCCTGGTAGGCGAAGTCGATCAATGGCAGCAGATCGCGACTGCGCACCACGTCCAGCACTCGGCGCCAGTCGTCATGGGGCAGATCGAAACCGGTCGGGTTGTGGCAGCAGGCGTGCAGCAACACCACGTCGCCCTTCGGTGCTTCGCTCAGTACCGCGAGCATGGCGTCGACATCGAGGCGGTTGTCGCTGCCCACGTACGGGTAATGACTGACCTTGACCCCGGCCGCCGCGAAAATCGTTTCGTGGATTGGCCAGGTCGGGTTGCTCAGCCACACGCCACGGCCCGGCAGGCACTGGGCGATAAAGTCGGCGCTCAAGCGCAATGCGCCGGTGCCGCCCGGTGTCTGGGTCGCGCCGGCGCGTTGACCGGCGATCAGCGCGGAGTCCGCACCGAGCACCAGCTCACTGATGGCTTTGCCGAAGGCCGGTTCGCCGTGACCACCGATGTAGGTCTTGGTGGTCTGGCGATCCACCAGACGCTGCTCGGCCAGCTTCACCGACTGCGGAATCGGCGTCAGGCCCTGGGCATCTTTATAGACGCCCACGCCGAGGTCGAATTTGCGCGGGTTCGGGTCCTGCGCATAGGCTTCCATCAAGCCGAGAATCGGATCACCGGGTACTCGACCTATGGCGTCGAAATGCATTATTTACGGCCCTCGGCGTCCTTGGCCACTTCGTCAGTGCGCGCGGCCATGATGAAGTCGTTGCGGTGCAAGCCCTTGATGGAGTGACTCCACCAGGTGACGGTGACTTTGCCCCATTCGGTCAGCAGGCCCGGGTGGTGACCTTCGGCCTCGGAGATTTCACCGACGGCGTTGGTGAACGCCAGCGCGTGCTTGAAGTTTTTGAACAGGAACAGCTTTTCCAGCTGCATGACGCCGTCGCGGACTTCGATGTTCCAGTCCGGGATCTGCTTGATCAGGATCGGCAATTCCTCGTCGCTGACCTGAGGGGCGTCGGCGCGGCAGGCTTCGCAGTGGGCTTGGTTCAATGTGGACATGTTGAATTCCTGAAATCAAATAATTGGAAATCGGCCGTCAGTCACTCCACGCTAAACCAAAGCGTCGGTTCCTGACAGGCTCACTTGTTTCTAAAAGCAGCGGATCACGCTGCCTTTGGCGGAAATTTCGGGGTGTGCAAGCCCAACTGCATGCCTTGTTTGACCATGCTCATGATGTCTTCATGGGCCACATCAAACAGACGCTTGAGGTTCGGCAAGACAAAGTACAGCGGTTGCAGGATGTCGATGCGATACGGCGTGCGCATGCATTCCAGCGGATCGAACGCCTGATGCTCAGGTTCGTTCGACAGGCAGTAAACGGTTTCTTTTGGCGAAGAAAGAATGCCGCCGCCGTAAATGCGCAGGCCTTCGGCGGTATCGACCAGGCCGAACTCGATGGTCATCCAGTACAGGCGCGCCAGGTACACGCGTTCTTCCTTGGTCGCTTGCAGGCCAAGTTTGCCGTAGGTGTGGGTGAATTCAGCGAACCAGGGGTTGGTCAGCAGAGGGCAGTGACCAAAGATCTCGTGGAAAATGTCCGGCTCTTGCAGGTAATCCAGCTCTTCGCGGGTACGAATAAACGTTGCCACGGGAAACTGCTTGTTGGCCAGCAATTCGAAAAACGTCTGGAAGGGGATCAGCGCCGGGACTCGGGCCACTTGCCAACCGGTGGTTTCACCGAGGACTTTGTTGATTTCACCGAGTTGCGGAATGCGGTCGTGGGGCAGACCGAGTTTTTCGATACCGTCCAGGTATTCCTGGCACGCACGGCCCTCGATCACTTTCAGTTGACGAGTGATCAGCGTGTTCCACACCGCATGTTCTTCAGCGGGGTAGTCGATAAAACCTTGCGCATCGGGCTCGCGAGCCACGTACTGCGTCTGCTTCATGCTGCTCTCCTGCGAGGGATTTCGTTCTTGTTATGTGCTGCTATGGACCTAGAAATACCCCAAGGCGTGCGGCGTTGCAGCAGGTGTCCGGCACTCCTTGTAGGAAAATTCGCCGTTTTTCGTAAAGTATTCGTTACGCTTTGACGGCTATGGCGCAGCTATTGAGATTTGCGGGTTTGAAATGGCGTCCAGGTGTCACATAATCTTGACGACTAACTTGGCGCCCGCGCAGAAAATTTGCGCATGGGACCTCGATTCCCCTTTCTTCGGGCCTTTATATGCGTATCAAAGTCCACTGCCAGAACCGCATCGGCATCCTGCGCGACATTCTCAACTTGCTGGTGGAGTACGGAATCAACGTCGCCCGTGGTGAGGTCGGCGGTGAGCATGGCAATGCGATCTACCTGCATTGCCCGAACCTGATCAACATTCAGTTCCAGGCCCTGCGCCCGAAATTCGAATCGATTGCCGGTGTATTCGGCGTCAAGCGGGTAGGGCTGATGCCCAGCGAGCGTCGGCACATGGAGCTCAATGCCTTGCTCGGCGCCCTGGAGTTTCCGGTGCTGTCGATCGACATGGGCGGCTCCATCGTCGCGGCTAACCGGGCGGCGGCGCAGTTGCTCGGGGTGCGGGTGGACGAGGTGCCGGGGATTCCGCTGTCGCGTTACGCCGAGGATTTTGATTTGCCGGAACTGGTGCGTGCCAACAAGTCGCGCATCAACGGGCTGCGGGTCAAGGTCAAGGGTGACGTGTTTCTGGCTGACATCGCGCCGCTGCAATCCGAGCATGACGACAGCGAAGCCATGGCCGGTGCCGTCCTGACGCTGCACCGCGCTGATCGGGTGGGGGAGCGCATCTATAACGTACGCAAGCAGGAACTGCGTGGGTTCGACAGCATCTTCCAAAGTTCGAAAGTCATGGCCGCGGTGGTGCGCGAAGCGCGGCGCATGGCACCGCTGGATGCACCGCTATTAATAGAAGGCGAAACCGGTACCGGTAAAGAATTGCTGGCCCGCGCCTGCCACCTCGCCAGCCCACGCGGGCAGTCGCCGTTAATGGCGCTCAATTGTGCCGGTTTGCCGGAGTCGATGGCCGAGACCGAATTGTTTGGCTACGGCCCCGGCGCCTTCGAAGGTGCACGCGCCGAAGGCAAGCTTGGTCTGCTGGAACTGACGGCGGGCGGAACGCTGTTTCTTGATGGCGTGGGCGAAATGAGCCCGCGCTTGCAGGTGAAGTTGCTGCGCTTTTTGCAGGACGGTTGCTTCCGTCGTGTCGGCAGTGATGAAGAGGTGTATCTGGATGTGCGGGTGATCTGCGCCACCCAGGTGGATTTGTCCGAGCTGTGCGCGCGGGGTGAGTTTCGCCAGGATTTGTATCACCGCTTGAACGTGCTCTCGCTGCACATTCCGCCACTGCGTGAATGCCTCGATGGGTTAACGCCGTTGGTGGAGCACTTCCTCGATCAGGCCAGCCGGCAGATCGGTTGCCCGCTGCCGAAGCTGGCACCGGCGGCGATGGAGCGGCTCAGTCATTACCATTGGCCGGGTAATGTCCGGCAATTGGAAAATGTGTTGTTCCAGGCGGTTTCGTTGTGCGAAGGCGGGACGGTCAAGGCCGAGCATATTCGTCTGCCGGATTACGGTGTGCGTCAGCCGCTTGGCGATTTCTCGCTGGAGGGCGGGCTTGACGAGATCGTCGGACGGTTCGAGAAAGCGGTGTTGGAGCGGCTGTATTCCGAGCATGCCAGTAGTCGGCTGTTAGGTAAGCGCCTGGGGGTCTCTCACACCACCATTGCCAATAAGTTGCGTGACTATGAAATTGGCAAGACGTGAGCAGTAACGTTATCCAGCGCCGAATCAATAAACAAGAATACTGAGTTGGAGTCAGTCATTCACTGGCGCTTCAAAATGCCACTTGAAGCGCTACCGTCATGCCGTTGATCTGAATCGTGGAATTTGCCAGGCAAGCCATCTAGGCTCATTTCAAAGTTCGGCAGGAGCGATAACCATGCCATCAACGGATGACTCTACCCAGCAAGTCCGCAAAGAAACTCGCCTGTTCTTTTTTCTGATTGTTGTCCTCTTTCCATTGCTCTCGGTGGCGATAGTGGGTGGTTACGGATTTTTTGTCTGGTTTCTGCAAATGCTGCTCGGCCCTCCTGGTTCACCTCATTGATCGCGGTCCATCTTCAGCATAAGAAGAGGAGTACAGGTCATGGCAGAAACGCTCCATATTGCCAGTCTCGTGGTACTGGCCCGTCCTGAGTTGTTCGAGGCGGTGAAAGCCAACTTGCGTTTACTCACAGGCGTTGAACTGCATCACGAAAGCCCCGTCGGCAAGCTGGTGGTTGTGCTGGAAATGGAAGAAGAAAGCGAAATTTCCAAGCGAATCACTCAGATCAACGGTTTGCCTGGAGTACTCAATGCAGCCCTCGTTTATCACGAGATTCTCGATGTGACGGGAGAAAGTACATGCCAATGACTCGGCGCGAGTTTGTCAAAGCCCAGGCGGCCGGGATTGCTGCAGCGGCGGCGGGGCTTCCGGTGTTTACGTCTGCCAGCAACCTGATCACTGAAGAAGACCGTGTCACCATGGACTGGAATAAAGCCCCTTGCCGCTTTTGCGGTACCGGGTGCAGCGTCATGGTGGCGACCAAGGACAATCGAGTGGTCGCGACTCATGGTGATGTGAAAGCCGAGGTCAATCGCGGTTTGAACTGCGTCAAGGGTTACTTCTTGTCGAAGATCATGTATGGCGTTGATCGACTGACTCAGCCGCTGTTGCGCATGACTAACGGGCACTATGACAAACAGGGCGAGTTTCAGCCGGTGTCCTGGAGCCAGGCGTTTGATGTCATGGAGTTAAAGTTTAAGGAAGCGATAAAAAACAAGGGTTCCGAGTCTGTCGCCATGTTCGGTTCCGGTCAGTGGACCATTTGGGAAGGGTACGCGGCCAACAAGTTGATGAAGGCGGGATTTCGCTCCAATAACATTGATCCTAATGCGCGTCATTGCATGGCCTCTGCGGTCATGGGGTTTATGCGTACGTTCGGTATCGATGAGCCGATGGGGTGTTATGACGATATTGAGGTTACTGACGCGTTTGTGCTGTGGGGTTCAAACATGGCGGAGATGCATCCGATTCTTTGGAGTCGGGTCGCAGATCGCCGGTTAAGCCAGCCCAGCGTCAAGGTTGCGGTGCTGTCGACTTTCGAGCATCGCAGTTTTGAGTTAGCCGACATCCCCATGGTGTTCAAGCCCCAGACGGACCTGTTTATCCTCAACTACATTGCCAACCACATCATCGAAAGTGGCTCGGTCAACAAAGACTTTGTCAGCAAATACACCCGCTTCGCCAAAGGAACGGATGACATCGGCTATGGCTTGCGTCCCGATAATCCGCTGGAGATGAAGGCCCGCAATGCCGCCAAGGCGAACACCTGGAGCGATATCGACTTTGAGCAGTACGCCGCTTTCGTAAAACCCTACACCCTTGAACGTACCGCCAAGGAAACCGGTGTGCCAGCCGAGCGCCTCAAGGCATTGGCCGAGTTGTATGCCGACCCCAAGCGCAAGGTGGTTTCATTCTGGACCATGGGTTTTAACCAGCACACGCGCGGCGTATGGGCCAATAACCTGATTTACAATATTCACCTGCTGACCGGGAAAATCAGTGAGCCGGGCAACAGCCCTTTCTCCCTGACGGGCCAACCCTCAGCCTGCGGGACGGCACGCGAAGTGGGAACATTCTCCCATCGCTTGCCTGCCGACCTGGTGGTCACCAACCCGGCACATCGCGCCAAGGCAGAGCAAATCTGGAAAGTGCCTCCGGGCACCGTCAATGAGAAGGTCGGTTTCCACGCCGTGCAGCAGAGCCGCATGCTCAAGGATGGCGTGCTCAATGTGTATTGGACGATGGCCAGCAACAACATGCAGGCCGGCCCCAACATCATGCAGGAAGTGTTGCCGGGTTGGCGCAACCCCGAGAATTTTGTGGTGGTTTCGGATGTTTACCCCACTGTCTCTGCCCAGGCGGCCGATCTGATCCTGCCCACCGCCATGTGGGTGGAGAAAGAGGGCGCCTACGGCAATGCTGAGCGCCGTACACAGTTCTGGCATCAATTGGTCTCGGCGCCGGGCGACGCCAAATCGGATCTCTGGCAGTTGGTCGAGTTTTCCAAGCGCTTCAAAACGGACGAGGTCTGGTCTGCGCAGTTGTTGTCCGCCTCACCGGAGTACAAGGGCAAGACCCTGTACGAAGTGTTGTTCAAGAACGGCCAGGTCGATCAGTTCCCGCTTGAACAGATGGAGGCGGGCTATCAAAACGATGAGGCCCGGGATTTTGGTTTTTACCTGCAAAAAGGTCTGTTCGAAGAATATGCCCAATTCGGGCGTGGTCACGGTCATGACCTCGCCCCGTTTGACCGCTACCACACCGAGCGCGGGTTGCGATGGCCCGTCGTGGAGGGCAAGGAAACACGCTGGCGTTTCCGGGAAGGGTATGACCCTTACGTTGAGAAGGGCAGTGGTGTGCAGTTTTATGGCTATCCCGA
This sequence comes from Pseudomonas sp. S2_B07, assembly GCF_054668435.1. NCBI lineage: Bacteria > Pseudomonadati > Pseudomonadota > Gammaproteobacteria > Pseudomonadales > Pseudomonadaceae > Pseudomonas > Pseudomonas sp. S2_B07. The sequence goes on along the minus strand of NZ_CP162769.1, from coordinate 1,915,162 downwards.
CAAGAAGGCCATCATCTTCGCGCTTCCCTACGAGCCACCGGCGGAATCCCCCGACGCGGAATTTCCATTCTGGTTGAGTACCGGTCGGGTGCTTGAACATTGGCACACCGGCACGATGACTCAGCGGGTCGAGGAACTCTATAAGGCCGTCCCCGACGCGTTGGTCTACATGCATCCGGCCGATGCCAAGGCCTTGAATGCCCGTCGCGGCAGCGAAGTGAAGCTGATCAGCCGACGAGGTGAGATGCGTGCGCGCATTGAAACCCGAGGACGCAACAAACCGCCGCAAGGTTTGGTGTTTGTACCGTTCTTCGATGCCAACCGGCTCATCAACAAAGTCACGCTTGATGCGACGGACCCTATCTCCAAACAAACTGATTACAAAAAATGCGCGATCAGGATTGAGTTGATCAAGACGGCATAAGGAGAGCTCAGATGAAGCGTCGTTCGCTGTCCTTGCTTGCCGCGCTGCTGCTATGGATGCCAGCGGCATTCCCGGCAGAGCCCGGTTACCCGCTGGATGCGCCTGCGCCGGATGGTCGGCGAATCGGAGGGACGCTGACCCAGGAGTTGCCGGCGCCGCCGATTGCTGATGAAGAGAACAAGGACCTCAAGCGTGAGCGCAATTATCCCGAACAGCCACCCACCATTCCCCACAGCATTGCGGGGTATCACATCGACAAGAACAGTAATAAGTGTCTGTCCTGTCACAGCCGAGCCAACAGCGCACGTACCCAGGCGCCAATGATCAGTATCACTCACTACATGGACCGTGACGGTCAGGCGCTGGCCGCGGTTTCTCCGCGCCGGTATTTCTGCAATCAGTGTCATGTGCCACAAACAGACGTTAAGCCACTGGTGAACAACAGCTTCAAGAACATTGACCAGGTGCTGCAAGACGAAATCAACGGCCAGCAGAAACGATAAGGAGAGGCCATGAAATCCTTGCTCGCCCTGTTCAAAGACTATTGGAGGGTTTTGCGTCGGCCCAGTGTTCATTACAGCCTGGGCTTTCTGACGCTCGGCGGATTTATCGCCGGGGTGATTTTCTGGGGGGGTTCAACACCGCGCTGGAAGCGACCAACACCGAGAAATTCTGCATTTCCTGTCATGAAATGCGCGATAACGTTTTTGTCGAGTTGCAGGACACCATTCACTACACCAATCGCTCTGGCGTACGCGCAACCTGCCCGGACTGTCACGTCCCCCATGAGTGGACGCACAAGATTGCCCGCAAGATGCAGGCGTCCAAAGAAGTGTGGGGGAAAGTGTTCGGAACGATCGATACCCGGGACAAGTTTCTCGATATGCGGCGTGAACTGGCCGAGCACGAGTGGGGGCGACTCAAGGCAAACGACTCCCGAGAGTGCCGCAATTGCCATAACTTCGAATTCATGGACTTCACCCGTCAAGGCAAGCGCGCCGCCAATATGCACTCCACGTCGCTGGCTAGCGGCCAGGCGACCTGTATCGACTGTCATAAGGGCATCGCCCATAAGTTACCCGACATGAGCGGGGTCAAAGGCTGGTAGTCGAATCAGCCCAGGCTTTCACTCCGTTGCCGCCTGGCGGCATATCCGCGCCGGTTTTTCGACTTTGACCCAATCCCCCATTCCCCTCTGAATCCCCTCAAGTCCTTTGTTTGCCGGGCCCGGCGCCGCCAGAAAAAAGTTGGTCTGCAAATTGCTTATCGCTCATCAGTACAGCGGTGGGCGGCAAACGTCCGGCATGCAGAGGAAAGAGTGTGGACAAGTACCTTTATGTGGCAATGACCGGCGCCAGCCAGAATGCACTGGCGCAGAAGGCTCATGCCAACAACCTGGCAAACATCTCCACCAACGGTTTTCAGAAGGACCTGGAACAGGCCCGTTCGATGCCGGTGTTTGGTGACAGCTTTCCGGCGCGTGCGTTTGCGATGACCGAACGCCCGGCCACCGACTTCTCCCCTGGTTCGCTGGTTGAAACCGGTCGTGACCTCGATGTCGCGGTGCAAGGCAGCGGCTGGATTGCCGTGCAGACGCCCGATGGCGCTGAAAGCTATGTGCGCACCGGCAGCCTGAACGTGGACGCCCTCGGCGTATTGCGCGCCGGCAACGGCATGCCGGTGATGGGCAATGGCGGTCCGATCGCCGTGCCGCCCGAGCAGCAAATCGAAGTCGGCGAAGACGGCACCATCAGCATCCGTGCGATGGGCGAAGGCCCGCGTGTGATGGCTGAAGTCGACCGCATCAAACTGGTCAACCCTGACCTGAAGAACATGACCAAAGGCCTGGATGGTTCGATCCACACCAAGGACGGCAAGCCGGCGCAAGCCGACGCCGGCGTCAAACTGGTGTCCGGGTTCCTTGAGTCGAGCAACGTCAACGCCGTGGAAGAGATGACTTCGGTGCTGGCTTTGTCGAAGCAGTTCGAGCTGCACATCAAGATGATGAACACCGCCAAAGACGATGACCAGGCCATGGCTCGGGTCTTGCAGATCAGCTAATTATCAGAACGTCGCGCCGTAAAACAGGCGCACGAGGAGAATCGAATGCTTCCGGCTCTATGGGTTGCCAAAACAGGTCTGTCCGCCCAGGACACCAACCTGACCACTATTTCCAACAACCTGGCCAACGTGTCGACCACGGGTTTCAAACGTGACCGCGCCGAGTTCCAGGACTTGCTCTATCAGATCAAGCGCCAGCCAGGCGCCCAGTCGACCCAGGACAGCGAACTGCCGTCGGGTCTGCAAGTGGGTACCGGTGTGCGCATCGTCGGCACCCAGAAAAACTTCACCGCCGGCAGCCTGCAAACCACCGAACAGCCGCTTGACCTGGCGGTCGACGGTCGCGGTTTCTTCCAGATCCTGCAGCCGGACGGCACCACGTCCTACACCCGTGACGGTACCTTCCACCTCGATTCCAACGGTCAGATCGTGAATGCCAGCGGCTTCGCCCTGGAGCCGGCCATTGTGATTCCGAACGACGCGCAGACCTTCACGGTCGGTCGCGACGGCACCGTGTCCATCACCGTTCCGGGTAACCCGGCCAACCAGGTGATCGGCAACCTGCAAACCGCCGACTTCATAAACCCGGCCGGTCTGCAGGCCGTGGGTAACAACCTGTTCCTGGAAACCGCTGCTTCCGGCGCACCGCAAGTCGGTACTCCGGGCCTGAACGGTTTCGGCACCACGCTGCAGAACACCCTGGAAACGTCCAACGTCAGCACCGTTGAAGAGATGGTCAACATGATCACCACTCAGCGCGCCTACGAGATGAACTCCAAGGTGATCTCCACCGCCGACCAGATGCTCTCGTTCGTAACGCAGAATCTGTAATCAAGTCTATGAGGCGACCATGAGGTCGCCTGCAACACCGTGAGGTAGGGTCATGAATCGCTTTGTATCTGTTCTGGCACTGAGTGGGGCTGTTGTGCTCGCAGGCTGCGTTCCAACGACGCCCAAGCCCAATGACCCGTATTACGCGCCGGTGTTGCCGCGCACGCCGTTGCCGGCTGCCGCGAACAATGGCTCGATTTATCAGGCCGGTTTTGAACAGAACCTGTACAGCGACCGCAAGGCGTTCCGGATCGGTGACATCATCACCATTACCCTGAACGAGAAGACCCAGGCGAGCAAAAACGCCAACTCGCAAATCGACAAGAACAGCAAGACAGGCATCGGCCTGACCTCGTTGTTCGGCTCCTCGCCCAACACCAACAACCCGTTTGGCAGTGGCGACCTGAACCTGAGCGCCAGCTATGAAGGGGACCGTGCGACCAAGGGCGACAGCAAGGCCGCGCAGGGCAACACCCTGACCGGCTCGATCACTGTCACCGTGGCTGATGTGCTGCCCAACGGCATCATCGCGGTACGCGGCGAGAAGTGGATGACCCTCAACACCGGCGATGAGCTGGTGCGGATTGCCGGCCTGGTGCGCGCCGATGACATCGCCACCGACAACACCGTGTCGTCGACCCGCGTCGCCGATGCACGCATCACCTACTCGGGCACCGGTTCGTTTGCCGATGCGAGTCAGCCAGGCTGGTTCGACCGTTTCTTCCTCAGCCCGCTGTTCCCTTTCTAGGTGGCCAGTTTGAATCTTAAACACCTCATGGTGGCCGCCCTGATGCTGTCTGCCGCGTTCAACGCGCAGGCCGAGCGGCTGAAGGATATCGCCAGTATTTCTGGCGTGCGTTCCAACCAATTGATCGGCTACGGCCTGGTGGTCGGGCTTAACGGCACCGGTGACCAGACGACGCAGACGCCTTTCACCCTGCAGACCTTCAACAACATGCTTTCGCAGTTCGGCATCAAGGTGCCGCCGGGTTCGGGCAACGTGCAGTTGAAGAACGTCGCAGCGGTCTCGATCAGTGCCGATTTGCCGGCGTTTGCCAAGCCGGGTCAGCAGGTCGATATCACCGTGTCCTCCATCGGTAACTCCAAGAGCCTGCGCGGCGGCACCTTGCTGCTGACTCCGCTCAAAGGTATCGACGGCAACGTCTACGCCGTCGCTCAGGGCAACCTGGTGGTCGGTGGTTTTGATGCTGAAGGTCGTGACGGTTCGAAGATCACCGTCAACGTTCCGTCGGCCGGTCGTATCCCCGGCGGTGCGTCGGTCGAGCGTTCGGTGCCGAGCGGTTTCAACCAGGGCAACAGCCTGACGCTGAACCTCAACCGTTCGGACTTCACCACCGCCAAACGCATTGTCGACAAGATCAACAACATGCTCGGCCCGGGCGTTGCCCAGGCCATTGACGGCGGTTCGATTCGCGTCAGCGCGCCGCTTGATCCGAGCCAGCGTGTCGACTACCTGTCGATCCTGGAAAACCTTGAAGTCGATCCGGGTCAGGCGGTGGCGAAAGTCATCATCAACTCGCGTACCGGCACCATCGTGATCGGCCAGAACGTCAAGGTGTCACCAGCCGCCGTAACCCACGGCAGCCTGACCGTGACCATCACCGAAGACCCGATTGTCAGCCAGCCCGGCCCTCTGTCCAACGGTCAGACGGCCGTCGTGCCGCGCTCGCGGGTTAACGCACAGCAAGAAGCCAAGCCGATGTTCAAGTTCGGCCCGGGCACCACCCTCGACGAAATCGTCCGTGCGGTGAACCAGGTCGGCGCGGCGCCGGGCGACTTGATGGCGATCCTCGAAGCACTGAAACAGGCTGGCGCATTGCAAGCCGACCTGATCGTGATCTGAGGACGGCTGTCATGGATATGCGCAAGAGCGGTCTGGTCAGCAGCAGCGACTCCGGTTCCTATTCGGACTTGAATCGTTTGAACCAGCTCAAGGTGGGCGACAAGAACAGCGACGGCAACATGCGCAAAGTGGCGCAGGAGTTCGAATCGCTGTTCCTCGGTGAGATGCTCAAGTCCATGCGTTCGGCCACCGAAGCGCTGGGCAAGGACAACCCGCTCAACACGCCGGCGGCCAAACAGTACCAGGAAATGTACGATCAGCAGTTGGCCATTTCCATGTCCCGCGAAGGCGGTGGTATTGGTCTGGCGGACGTGCTGATGCGGCAGATGTCGAAGAACAAACCGCTCGCGCCAGGCGAGGCGGCGGCCCTGTCCGCGGCCAAGCAGGAAGCGGCGAAAGCCGCCGTGCCAACGCCGATTGCGGCCGGCACCGTGGCCACTGATGGTCCGCTATCGCGGCTCAATGGCCAGCGTCCGTTGTGGGCTTCGCGTTCGGTGAAAGCGCCGACAGGCGAGGGCACGCATCGCAATGACATGGAGCTGATTAATCAGCGCCGTCTCGCCTTACCGCCGAAACTGGCGGATCGCTTGCTCGCCGGTCTGGTGCCTTCAGCCACCACGACTGCTGCTGCGACGCCGAACAAAACCCTGTTGCCAGAGCGTGCCACGACGACGGCCACGACCGGTGCCGGCCCGCTGTTCAACGGCGATTGGCTGGCCTCGCAAACGGACAATAAGTCCAGCGGGCAGATGCAGATTTACGGACGTGCGATGGCGCAGATTCCTCTCGCGCCGCCGAAGAAAGCCTTCAGCTCCGCCGACGAATTCGTCAACACCATGCTGCCGATGGCCAAGGAAGCCGCCGAGCGCATCGGTGTCGATCCTCGCTACCTGGTGGCTCAGGCCGCACTGGAAACCGGTTGGGGTAAATCGGTCATGCGTGCCCAGGATGGCAGCAGTAGCCACAACCTGTTCGGCATCAAGGCCGGCACCAGTTGGAAGGGCGATTCGGCGCGGGCCATTACCAGCGAATTCCGCAACGGCGAGAGGGTCAAGGAGACGGCTGAGTTCCGTTCCTACGACTCGTACAAAGACAGCTTCCACGACCTCGTGACGTTGCTGCAAACCAATAATCGCTATCAAGATGTTGTGAAGTCGGCCGATAACCCAGAACAGTTTGTACGCGAGTTGCAGAAAGCCGGGTATGCAACCGACCCGGATTACGCAAGCAAGATCTCGCAGATAGCCAAACAGATGACGAGTTACCAAAACTACGCTGCGGCGGGCGCTTCCACCACGCCTCTATAGGCACAAGGCATAAGGTCTGAACCATGAGTTTGCTCAATATCGGGATGTCGGGTCTGGCCGCTGGCCAATCCTCGTTGATGACTACCGGCAATAACATTGCCAACGCCGACACCGCCGGTTATTCACGCCAGCAAACCGTGCAGGGCACCAAAGCCTCGAATCAGTTCGGCAACGTCTACATCGGCACCGGCACGACCCTGGCCGATGTGCGTCGCGTCTACAACAGCTACCTCGATGCGCAATTGCAGACCACCACCTCGCTCAACAGCGACGCGGCCGCCTACGCCGGGCAGATCAGCCCGCTCGACGCCTTGCTGTCGGACAGCGGCACCGGCCTCAACGGCGCGCTGACCAAGTTCTTCGCCTCGGTGCAGAACGTCAACGCCAAGCCGGGTGACGATGCGTCCCGTCAGTTGCTGCTCAGCGATGCCCAGGCCTTGAGCAACCGTTTCAACTCAGTGTCCGCCCAGTTGACCGCGCAGAACGCGAACATCAACGGCAACCTGACGAACATGGCCGATCAGGTCAACAAACTCGCCGCCACCGTGGCGCAGTTGAACCAGAAGATTTCCGAAGTTTCCAAGGCCGGCGGCATGCCCAACGAGCTGCTCGACGCGCGCAACGAAACCGTGCGTCAGCTCTCCACGTTCACCGGCGCACAAGTCATCGAACGCGACGGTAACCTTGATGTGTACCTGGGCAGCGGTCAGCCGCTGGTCATGGGCGGCACCGCCAGCACTCTGCAAGTGGTGCCGAGCCAGGCCGATCCATCGCGCATGGGCATTCAGCTCAATCGTGGTTCGAGCACCGTCGACATTACTTCGGTAATGACCGGTGGCGAGATGGGCGGTCTGCTGCGCTATCGCAGCACCGTGCTGGACCCGGCCATGAACGAACTGGGCCGCGTAGCCCTGGTCGTTGCCGACCAGATGAACGGCCTTCAGGCCCAAGGCATCGACAAGAACGGTGCGTTCGGTTCGAACCTGTTCAACAGCATCAACAGCGCCGCACAGATGGCCGACCGCAGTGTGGCCACCGTTGGCAACAGCGCCGGTTCCGGCAACTTCGATGTCAGCATCGAGGACAGCGGCAAGCTGACCATCAACGATTACAAAGTCACCTTCACCAGCGCCACCAACTACACCGTGCAGCGCCTGCCGGAAGGTACAGCGATGGGCGCTTTCAGCACCCTGACCACGCCGCCTCCGGTGATTGACGGTTTCTCGTTGAAGCTCAGCGGTGGGGGGGCTGCGGCCGGTGACACGTTCAAGATCACGCCGACCCGCAACGCGGCGACGAACATCAAGACCGAGATGACCGACTCCAAGCGTCTGGCCATTGCGGCACCGTTGAGCGCGGCGATTGCGCCGGGCGGCAGCGGCACCCTGACCATCTCGTCCAGCGGTCAGCCAACCCTGACCACGAAGTTCGATATCTACGACACGGCCACGACCACCCTTATCCAGAACGGCATGAACACCTCCATGCCGGTCAAAGTGGTGTTCGGTGCCGCAGCGGCCGACGGTTCCAGCCAGCCTTACCAGTTGCTCGATGCCAAAGGCGTGCAGATCAGCACTGGCACCATCAAGCCGAACCAGAACAACACCCTGAACCTGACCGTGCCTCTCAAGGACGGCACGGGTGCGCCGATCATGGACCCGGGCCCGCCCGCCGTGCAGCGTACCGTCAGCTTCGACATGACCGTGGCCGGTTCGCCAGGCACAGGCACTGCGATTGATATCAACATCGCGCAGCCAGGCACCCTGGACAACCGTAACGGCACTGCACTGGCCGGCTTGCAGACCAAGCAGGTAGTGGACACCGGTACCGCCAGCAAGGGTATTTCCCTGACCGACGCCTACGGCAAACTGGTCGAGGGTGTTGGCGCCAAGGCGGCGCAGGGCAAGCTCGACAGCGCGGCGACCGGCGCCATTCTGGACAACGCCAAGAATGCCCGCGACTCGCTGTCCGGTGTCGACCTCGATGAGGAAACCGGCAACCTGGTCAAATACCAGCAGTACTACACCGCCTCTTCGCAGATCATCAAGGCTGCGCAAGAAATCTTCAGCACACTGATCAACAGTCTTTAAGGAGTCGTAGCCCATGCGCATTTCTACCGCCCAGTTTTACGAGTCCTCTGCTGCCAACTATCAGAAGAACTTCTCCAACGTGGTCAAGAGCAGCGAAGAGGCGAGCAGCCTGGTTCGCGTCAACACTGCGGCCGATGATCCGGTCGGTGCCTCGCGCCTGCTGCAACTGGGTCAACAGGCTTCGATGCTTGATCAGTACAAAGCCAACACCAACACTCTCAAGGCGACCCTGGGCCAGACCGAGTCGGTCATGACCAGCATCACCAACGTGCTGCAGCGCGCCCAGGAACTGGCCATCGGTGCCGGCAACGCCGGTTACACCGACGCCGACCGTCAAGCCAACGCTTCGGAGCTGGGCGAGATCGAAGGTCAGTTGCTGAGCCTGATGAACAGCAAGGACGAGAACGGCAAGTACATCTTCGCCGGTTCCAAGGGTGACACCGTTCCGTTCACGCAAAACGCCGACGGCACCTACAGCTACAACGGTGATCAGGTAACGCTTGACCTGGCGGTCGGCGACACCATGTCGATGGCCACCAACAGCACCGGTTGGGAAGTGTTCCAGCAGGCGATCAACACCAGCCGCAGCCAGGTCACCATGACCGCACCGGCGGTGGATGACGGTCGTGTGGTCCTGTCCAACGGTCAGGTGTCGTCGGGCGTCACCTACAACAACAAGTTCCGCGCAGGCGAGCCGTACACCGTCGATTTCGTCAGCGGCACCCAGTTGAAAATCACCGATTCGGGCGGCAACGATGTGACCGCTGAAGCAAGTCAGGGCGGTGCGTTCGACCCGACCACGAAAACCGGCCAGACCGTGTCGTTCCGTGGTGTCGACCTGAACCTGAACATCAACCTGGCGGCCGGTGATACCGCTGCCGCCGTGCTGCCGGGCCACACCTTTACCCTGGCGGCCAAGCCTGACACCTTCACCGCGACGCGCAGCCCGGGTAACCCGACCGCGACTCAGGTCACTGCCAGCAACATCACCAACCCGGCGAATTACCACGCCAGTTTCCCGACCGGTTCGGCGGTGATGAAATTCACCAGCGCCACCGCGTTCGACCTGTATGCCGCACCGTTGACGCCTAACAGCCAGCCGGTTTCTTCCGGCACTGTGGTTGCCGGCGTCGCCACGGCCTCGGGCGTGAGCTTCACCCTGGCCGGTACGCCGGGCGCGGGTGATCAGTTCAGCGTGGCGGTCAACACCCACGAAACCCAGAACATTCTGGACACCGTGAACCAGCTGAAAACCGCACTGAACACGCCAATCAGTGGCAACCCGATCGCGATCCAGAAGTTTCAGGCCGCACTGGCTTCGGGCATCGGCAACCTGGCGAGCGGCGCCGATCAGTTGTCGACCTCTCTGAGTTCGGTGGGTGGTCGCGGTTCCGCCCTGGACACCCAGAGCGAGACCAACCAGAGCCTGGTCCTGGCCAACACCCAGACCCAGTCGGCAATCCGCGATTCCGATCCGGCCGAAGTCATGACCCGCCTGACCTTGCAGCAAACCATGTTGCAAGCGTCGCAACTGGCCTTCAGCAAGATTGCTCAGCTGGGCTTGTTCAACAAGATCTGAGTCTGTGTCTGTCGAGCTACCAACCGTCTTTTCCTAAGCGGTTCCGCAGCCTCTGCCTGAAAGGGCAGAGGCTCGCCGCTCGAGAGTTCTGTCGTGAATCAACGCCCTCTAGTCAGCATCGTCATCCCCGCCTTCAACCCGCGCTTCTTCAGTCAGGCGCTGGAAAGCTCGCTCGCTCAAAGCTATGAGAACGTTGAAATCGTCGTCTGTGACGATTCGTCTTCTGACGAGATCCACAAAATCGTCAAATCGTTTGCCGACCCTGCTCACCCTGTTCGTTACCTGCGTAACCCCAAGCGTCTGGGCCTGTCAAAAAACGTGCTGCGTTGCGTCAACGAAGCACGCGGCGAGTTCATCAAAGTGCTGTGCGATGATGACCGGCTGTTCACGCCGAGCATCGCGATGCAAGCCCAGGCGCTGATCGACTATCCCGAGGCCACCCTGGTGTGCGGCCTGCGCATGATGAGCGACGCGAACAATTTCATCTTGCCGCCCCGCATCGATAACTGCCGTTTTTCGCCCCTTGATGCGTTGCTCAAGGGCGATGACATGTTGGCGATTTTCGAGAACACGCCGAAGAACTTCATCGGCAACTTCAGCTCGACCCTGATGCGCCGTGCCGATGTGCTGGAACTGTTGCCGGCGCTGACCCAGGACGGTACGGGTTTTGTCGCGATGCTCGATTTCGCCTTGTTCGTATGCCTGCTGCGCCGCGGCAACATGGCGGTGTTGAACACCGTGCTGAGCACCGAGCGTCTGTACCCGGAACGCCTGAGCAAGACCACGGAAATGACCCGGGCTGCCGTGCAGGAATGGGAATGGCTGATGCAAATGCTGACCTCGCGCGGTGGCGAATCGGCCCCGGCGTCGGGCTGGGTGCGCTGCGTCGAATTGAGAAAGGCCCTTGAAGAGCCGCGCCAGTGGGAAGAGTTGTGTGTGGTGCGCGTGCTCGGCAGTCGCAACACCGTGGTCAACGGTCGCGTGGGCGGAAACAGCGACAGCTACGCCGAGTTCTATCGCGAGTGGCTGGCGAGCCGCCAATTCACTCCGGCGGAAACACGGCACATGCCGGGTACGATCAGCCGCTGGGCCATGCGTCCGAACCTGGTGCCGATCATCATCGACACCGAGTCTGACAGCGTCGCCCTGAACGCCACGCTGGCCAGCCTCGCCACGCAACTGTACGCCCCGCAAGCGGTGGTGGTGCTGTCGAACGCGGACTTCGATGGCGCCGATAACGTGCTGCAATTGCCGCTTGAGGACAACTGGGCGCACCAGCTCAATGGCGTGATACCGCAACTGGAAGGTGCGCATTGGTTCTACCTGCTGCGTGCCGGCGACACCTTGCGCGTGTCGTCGTTGCTGGTGATGGCCGAGCGCATTGCCGGTACGCCGGGCATGCTCTGCGCCTACAGCGATGAAGGCGCGTTGGTGGAAGGTGAGTCCGCCGAGCCAGTGTTCAAGCCAGGCTTCAACCTCGACCTCATGCGTTCCTACCCCTACGTTGGCCGGACTCTCGCATTCGAGCGTCAGCGCTTTTTGGCGGTGGGCGGTTTCGATTCGGCTCACGGCGAATTGGCCCCGCATGATTTGCTCTGGCGTCTGGTGGAAGAGGCCGGGTTGCACACCATCGAACACATTGCAGAGATTCAGGTGGAGTCGACGCAGACCTACGCCGATTGGCTGTCGTTGCCTGAGGTGATCGAGGGCAGCGAAGCCGTCGTCAGCGCGCACCTCGACCGCATCGGTCTTGAACACCGGATTCGCGATGGCGAGTTGCCGCTGCTCAAGCGCATCGATTACCTGCACGCGCACCGGCCGGTGGTCTCGATCATCATAGGCGCGGGCTCTTCGCTGGGCGCTTTGCAGCGTTGCACCGAAAGCCTGATCGAGCAGACCTCGTACACCGAGTACGAAATCCTGATTGTCGATGAAGGACGCGGTGATGCGGCGATGGCCGAGTGGCTGGGCGCGATGTCTCAACTGGGCGCCGCGATGCTGCGCGTCCTGCGTTTTGACGGGGGCACCGGCGAGGCGGCGTTGGTCAACTTCGCTGCCAGCCATGCGCGGGGCGAGTACCTGCTGACGCTCAACCCGCGCAGCGTGATTTACGCGGGTGACTGGCTCGCCGAAATGCTCAATCATGCTCAGCGTCCGGAAGTCGGCGTGGTTGGCGCACGGCAGATGAACGCCAACGGCGCGATTGTTTCCGCCGGTTTGATCCTGGGCATGGCCGGGCCTGCGACTTCGCCGTTTATCGGCGAGCACGTCAGTTCGCGTGGCTACATGCAGCGTCTGCAAGTGGCGCAGAACTGGAGTGCGGTCAGCAGTGATTGCCTGATGGTGCGCAAAGAGGTGTTCGACAGCCTCGGTCAGCTGGATGAGGCTGAATTCAGCCTCGGGCTCGGGGGTGTTGACCTGTGCCTTAAGGCGGATAAAAACGGTTACCTGATCGTCTGGACGCCGTTCGCGACCGTGATGATCGGTGACGACAGCGCGCCAGCCCTGACGCAGGTCGATGTGCAGGCGCAGCAGGCCGAGCAGGAAAGTTTCTACCTGAAGTGGCTGCCGAAGATTTCCCGTGATCCGGCGTACAACCCGGCCCTGACACTCGGCGTCGCGAGCTTCAGCCTGGAGCCTTCGCTGCGCCACAACTGGAATCCGTTCTGCCATCGCGACCTGCCGCTGATTCTCGGCTTGCCGGTCAACGAGTCGGCGATCGGGCATTACCGCGTGACCGCGCCGCTGGCGGAGCTTGAGGCAGCCGGGCGGGTCATTTCACGGGTGGCTTACGAGTCGCCTTCGACGGTGGAAATCGAGCGCCTGTCGCCGGACACCATTATTTTGCAGGGGCGCTACAGCGAAGGTTCGGCGGCCGACATTCTGCGCATGAAGAAGTACTCCAATGCGCTGCGGATTTTCGAGCTGGATGACTACATTGTCAGCACGCCGAAAAAGAACAGCCACGCCCGCAACAAGCCGGCCAACACTGAGCAGATGTTGCGTGAGGGTATTGGTCTGTGTGATCGCGTGGTGGTGACTACCCAGGCACTGGCTGATGTGTTGTCGAGCATGCACAGCGAGATTCGTGTGGTGCCGAACATGTTGCCTCCCGAGCCATGGGCGACGTTGACCAGTCAGCGCCGTACCTCGAAAAAGCCACGGGTTGGTTGGGGGGGTGGCACCAGTCACACCGGCGACCTGGAGATCATTGCCGATGTGGTTCGGGAGTTGGCCAATGAGGTGGAGTGGGTGTTCTTCGGCATGTGTCCGGATGCGTTGCGTCCGTACATTCATGAGTTCCATGGCACGATCGATCTGCAGAGTTATCCGTACAAGCTGGCGAGCCTGAACCTTGATTTGGCGTTGGCGCCGTTGGAGTTTCATATCTTCAACGACTGCAAGAGCAACTTGCGGTTGCTGGAGTATGGGGCTTGTGGGTATCCGGTGATTTGCACGGATACCCGTGCGTATGACGGGTTTTTGCCTTGCACCAAGATTCTGAGCAATAGCACGGAGGAGTGGTTGCAGGCGATTCGCATGCACCTGGCGGATCCGGATGCGAGTTATCGCATGGGGGATCAGTTGCGTGAGGCGGTGCATCGGGATTTCATGTTGCGCGGGGATAATCTTCAGCACTGGTTGTGGGGTTGGTTGCCGGACTGATTCGGTGTACATATCCGTTTTTCGGTAACGGCTTCTATTGGTTTCGCTCTTACAGCGAGTCACTTTGGAAAATCCGGAATGCCGGCCCAGACCAAAGTAACCAAAGCGCGTTTGCCCCTTTCGTTCGGTGCCTCGCTGTGGCTCGGCATGCCCTCGCTCCGGTCCTGCTCCGTGGGCCCGCCGCCACCGGCCATCCATGGCCGGGGGCGGCTAACCCGGCATCCTTGCCGGGTTGCCCACTGCGCAGAACCTCCACTCGGCCTCTCGAGGGGGCGGTGCATCAAGATCAAAAGCTGAAGGCGAGCTAACGCTCGGCCTGATGAGTGGTGAGAAGCAAGGGCGGTATACCGATCTATTGTCGGAGCCTGGCTTGCCAGCGATGGCGTCCTGTCAGCCAACCAATCTCTCTGGGATGCACCCAGTCCAACTGTGGGAGCGGGCTTGCTCGCGAAGCTGTTGATCTTGCCGTTGTCGTTGTCGTTGCCGTTGCTTCGGCTTTTGACGTTGATCTTGATCTTGATCTGTTGCCCCTTTCCCAGAGGCCGAACGCAGGCGTTGCGTAGGGGGCACCGCGGCAAGGATGCCGCGGTAGCCGCCCCCGGCCATGGATGGCCGATGGCGGCGGGCCCCCGGAGCAATGCCGGAGTGAGGGCATGCCGAGCCACAGCGAGGCACCGAATGGAGGGGCAAAGCCTTTTGCTTACTTTTCGGCGTCTGGAAAAGTGAGTCGCTGTAAGAGCGAAACCGCCAGCAGCCGTTATTGCAGAAATGGATATGCACGCAAATCCCTAACCACAGAACCCAACCCCCATCAGTCGCCCACCCCAAGCAATTGGCTCACTTCCTGCAAGTCCCCCACATATCGCCATAAATCCTTCACCTCAACAGGCGTGAAGGCCCCAGTGGCTGCGGGTTAATGATGTGCATCTGACGGTTCGCCAACCCTAGCGGGGCTGGCCAAACCGCGCGAAGAGCAAGAGGACAGCGATGAAGGCAGTAATTCTGGCGGGTGGTCTCGGTACGCGGATCAGCGAAGAGTCGCACCTCAAGCCCAAGCCAATGATCGAAATCGGCGGCAAGCCAATTCTTTGGCACATCATGAAACAGTACTCCGCCCACGGCATTCACGACTTCGTGATCTGCCTTGGCTACAAGGGCTACGCGATCAAGGATTTCTTCGCCAACTACTTCCTGCACACCTCCGACGTCACGTTCGACATGTCCAACAACCGCATGGACGTTCACCAGAACTACAGCGAACCGTGGCGCGTGACCCTGATCGACACCGGCGAAGACACCATGACCGGTGGCCGCCTGCGTCGCGCCGCCCGTTACCTGGAAGGCGAACAAGCGTTCTGCTTCACCTACGGCGACGGCGTCTCGGACCTGAACATCGGCGCGTTGGTGGACTTCCACCTGAGCCACGGCAAACTCGCGACCGTGACCGCCGTGCAGCCACCGGGACGTTACGGCGCCCTGGAGCGCGACGGTGACAGCGTCAAAGGTTTCATTGAAAAACCACGCGGTGACGGCGGCTGGATCAATGGCGGCTTCTTCGTACTGTCGCCCAAGGTCTTGCCCTACATTGCTGACGACCAGACCTCCTGGGAAGCCGAGCCATTGGCCGCGCTGGCCAACGAGCAACAGTTGCAAGCGTTCCAGCACGACGGCTTCTGGCACCCGATGGACACCCTGCGCGACAAAAACCACCTTGAGCAGCTGTGGCTGAGCGGGGAGGCCCCATGGAAGCAATGGGACTGAGTCAGGAGTTCTGGCGCGGCAAGCGGGTTCTGCTGACCGGCCATACCGGCTTCAAGGGCAGTTGGTTGACGTTGTGGCTGCAAAGCCTCGGTGCCAAGGTCAGCGGTTTTTCGCTGGACCCGTCCACCGAACCGAGCCTGTTTGAACTGGCGCGCGTGCACGAAGGCATCAACGATCAGCGCGGCGATTTGCGTGACCTCGGCGCATTGCTGGAGCTGATCGCCGAGACCCAGCCGGAAATCGTCTTGCACCTGGCGGCCCAGCCGTTGGTGCGTGAAGGTTATCGCGACCCGTTGGGGACTTATTCCAGCAACGTCATGGGCACCCTCAATCTGCTCGAAGCCATCCGCCAGGTCGGCGGCGTGCGCGCCTGCGTGCTAGTGACCACCGACAAGGTTTACGCCAATCAGGAATGGCTGTGGCCGTACCGCGAAAACGAAGCCCTCGGTGGCCACGACCCGTACAGCAGCAGCAAAGCCTGCTGCGAGTTGCTGGCGCAGTCTTACGCGGCGTCGTTCTTCCCGGCTGAAAAGTACGCCGAGCACGGTCTGGCCCTGGCCACCGCCCGCGCCGGCAACGTACTGGGTGGCGGTGATTTTGCACCTGAGCGGTTGATTCCCGATGTGCTCAAGGCCTGGTCCGCCGACGAACCGGTGACCCTGCGTTACCCGCAAGCCGTGCGCCCGTGGCAGCACGCGCTGGAACCGCTGGCCGGTTACCTGCAACTGGCGGCCGGCCTGTATGAACAAGGCCCCGAGTTTGCCGGTGCGTGGAACTTCGGCCCGAGTGAAGCGGACATGTGCAGCGTCGGCGAAGTCGTCGAATTGCTCGCCAACCGCTGGCCACAAGCCCGTGGCCTGCGCATCGAACCGAGTGAGTTGCATGAAGCCGGCCTGTTGCGCCTGGACAGCAGCCGCGCCCGTCAACTGTTGGCGTGGCAGCCGCGCTGGTCGTTGCAACAGTGCCTGACCCAGACGCTGGATTGGCACCTGGCCTGGCAAAACGGCGACGACATGCGCGCCATCACTTTGGGCCAGTTGAACCTGTACCGAGGCGCGTTGTGAGCGAGTTTTCGATAACGCCATTGCCGCTGGCCGGTCTGTTCAGCGTGCAGCACAAACGCTTCGAGGATGAGCGCGGACACTTCGCCCGTCTGTTCTGTGAAGGCAGCCTGAGCGCCTTCGGCGAGCCGTTTCATATCCGTCAGATCAACCATTCCTGCACCCGTGAGCGGGGCAGTGTTCGTGGCCTGCATTATCAAAACGCGAGCGCGCCGGAAGCCAAATTGATCACCTGCCTGCGCGGCGAAGTCTGGGACGTAGCGGTGGATTTGCGCCCCGATTCCGCGACCTTCCTGCACTGGCACGCCGAGTACCTGCGTGCCGGTGACGGTCGCAGCCTGCTGATCCCGGCCGGCTTCGCCCACGGTTTCCAGACCCTGAGCGACGATGCCGAATTGCTCTACCTGCACAGCGCGGATTACACGCCAGTGCATGAGGGTGGTTTGAGCGTGAACGATCCACGGCTGGCGATTGCCTGGCCGTTGCCTGTCAATAATCTGTCGGCACGGGATTCCAGCCATCCCTTGCTTGATGACCACTTCGCTGGAGTGCGTGTATGAATTGCCGTGGTTGCGGGACTTCCCTGGCCTTGCCGCTGATCGACCTCGGCACCTCGCCGCCGTCCAACGCTTATGTGCGCGCCGATCAGCTGGAGCAAACCGAGCAATGGGTGCCGCTCAAGGTGGCGGTGTGTCAGCAATGCTGGCTGGTGCAGACCGAGGATTACACCAGCGCCGACAGCCTGTTCGACGCCGAGTATGCGTATTTCAGTTCGTTCTCCAGTACCTGGCTGGCCCATGCCGAGCGTTACGTCGCCGAGATGACCGAGCGCTTCGGCCTGACCGCTGACAGCCTCGTGGTGGAAATCGCTGCCAACGACGGTTACCTGTTGCAGTACGTCGCTGGACGCGGCATTCCGTGCCTGGGCGTCGAGCCGACCCGCAGCACCGCACAAGCGGCGCGGGACAAAGGCCTGGAGATTCGTGAACTGTTTTTCGGTCGCGATACCGCCGCGCAATTGGTCAGCGAAGGCTGGTCCGCCGACCTGATGGCTGCCAACAACGTGTTGGCCCACGTTCCGGACATCAATGATTTCCTCGGTGGTTTTGCGACCCTGCTCAAGCCGACCGGGGTGGCGACGTTCGAGTTTCCGCAACTGCTGACGTTGATGGCCGGCCAGCAGTTCGACACGCTGTATCACGAGCATTATTCCTACCTGTCGCTGACCGCCGTGCAGACCTTGTGCAAGCGCAATGGACTAGAAGTGTTCGACGTCAGTCAGCTGTCGACCCATGGCGGTTCGCTGCGGGTTTTCGTCCAGCGTGCCGATGGTGTACGTCGTCCGGTACAACCAGCCGTTCAACAGCAGTTGCAGGCCGAACTCGCCGCCGGGGTAAAAACCACCGAGTACTACGCGACCCTCGCACCCGCTGCCGAACGGATCAAACACGAACTGCTGCGCTTCCTGCTGCAGGCCAAGGCCGACGGCAAGCGTGTGGTCGGTTACGGCGCGGCGGCCAAGGGCAACACCTTGCTCAACTACGCCGGAGTCAAACCGGATTTGCTGGCGTGGGTGGCCGATGCCAACCCGCACAAGCAGGGCAAGTATTTGCCGGGCAGTCGCATTCCGATTGTCTCGCCGGCACAGATCGACCTCGAGAAACCCGATTACGTCCTGGTGCTGCCGTGGAACCTGCTGACCGAAGTCAGTCAGCAACTGGCGCAGGTGCGTCAGTGGGATGGCCGTTTCGTGATCGCCGTGCCTGAGTTGACCGTGCTGTGAAAGTGCTCGTGACCGGCGCCACCGGGTTTGTCGGCCGTCATCTGGTCGACGCCTTGCTCGCCCGTGGCTGCGAAGTCCGCGCCGTGGCGCGCAATGCCGAGACTGCCGCGACCATGCCGTGGATCAATGCCGTGGAATTCGTTGCGACGGATATTCACGCCGAGGATCTGAACATCGCCGCATTGACCGATGGCGTCGACGCGCTGGTGCATCTGGCCTGGCCGGGGCTGCCGAACTATCGGGCGCTATTCCACTTCGAACACAACTTGATGGCCGACTACCGGTTCATCAAGGGTGCGGTCGAGGCGGGCGTCTCCCAAGTCTTGGTCACTGGCACCTGTTTCGAATACGGCATGCAAAGCGGTCCGCTCAGCGAGCACACCGCGCCGCAGCCGAGCAATCCGTACGGGTTGGCAAAAAATACACTGCGCCTGTTTCTGCAAAACCTGCAGCAGGTTCAACCGTTCACCCTGCAATGGGCGCGGTTGTTTTACCTGCATGGCGAAGGGCAAAACCCGAACAGTTTGCTCGCCGCGCTTGACCGCGCCATCGACGCTGGCGATGACAGCTTCAACATGTCGGCCGGTGAGCAATTGCGTGACTACCTGGCGATTGAAACCGCGGCCGGTTACCTCGCCGCCATCGTGCAACAGCGTGAATTCGATGGCGTGATCAATTGCGCCAGCGGCCAGCCGGTTTCGGTGCGGGCGCTGGTCGAACAGCGGCTGCGTGAGCGCGGCGCGTCGATCCATTTGAACCTCGGTCACTACCCATACCCGACCCACGAACCGATGGCGTTCTGGGGCGTGGCGGACCGTTTGCAACAGCTACTGGGAGCAGAGCATGAGGCATGAGTTGTATCGGGTCGCCGACCTGCCGGTGTTGCAAAACCGCACCTTTGCCGACCCCGCGTCGGCCAAGGCTTCGGCGTGTGCCGACATGGTCCTGGTACAGGATGAAAAGAGCGGGTTGATCTTCAACCAGGCCTTCGATGCCGACAAGCTCAGCTACGACGCCGACTACCAGAACGAGCAGGCGCATTCGGGCCAGTTCCAGAAGCACCTGGGCGATGTCGAAGGCATCATTGCCCGCCACTTCAAGGGCCGGGAACTGATCGAAGTCGGCTGCGGCAAGGGCTACTTCCTCGAACTGCTCAAAGGGCTGGGTTACGCCATCACCGGCATCGACCCGGCCTACGAAGGCGACAATGCCGACGTGATCAAAGCACCGTTCACCCGTGGCCTAGGCCTGGCGGCGGATGCCATCGTGCTGCGCCATGTGCTGGAACACATTCAGGACCCGGTGAGTTTTCTTGCCGAGATCGCCGACGCCAATCAGGGCGGGCAGATCTACATCGAAGTGCCGTGCTTCGACTGGATCCTCGAGCACAAAGCCTGGTTCGACCTGTTCTACGAGCACGTCAATTACTTCCGCCTCGATGACCTGCGCCGGATGTTCGGCACCGTGCACGAGGCCGGGCACCTGTTCGGCGGCCAGTACCTGTACATCGTTGCCGACCTGGCGACCTTGCGCCTGACCCCGGAACACCCGGTGCCACGCCTGGCGCTGCCTGACGGTTTCACCGCAAGCCTTGCGCGTGCGGTACAGATTATCCAGGACGCACCCGAGCACGGTTCGGCGATCTGGGGCGCATCGTCCAAAGGCGTGATCTATTCGCTGTTCCTGCAAAGGGCCGGTGTGGCAGTGGATCGCGTGGTCGACATCAACCCGGCGAAGCAGGGCCGTTATCTGCCCCTGAGCGGTGTGCGTGTGTCCTCGCCGCAAGAGGCCATGGACGCGCTGCCCGAAGGCGCCCACCTGTTTGTAATGAATTCCAACTACCTCGAAGAAATCAAGCGGATGACCGATGGACGCTACGTCTATCACGCCGTCGACAGCGCTTCGTTCCAGTGACTATTGAGATTAGAAAAATGACTGACAACACCATCAATAAAGCCTTCGAAGCCGAGTGCGCAGAACAAATCGCCGCTCAGGGCGACGACCAGAAACTCACCGGTCTGGCCCAGGATTTCTTCAACCAGTCGGCCAAGCACAAGTACAGCTACCACTTCTCGTGGATGGGCCGTCCGATCATCCAGCTGCCGCAAGACATGATGGCGATGCAGGAAATCATCTGGCAGGTCAAACCCGACCTGGTGATTGAATGCGGCATCGCCCACGGCGGTTCGATCATCTACTACGCCTCGTTGCTGGAGCTGCAAGGCCACGGCGAAGTGCTCGGCATCGACCTCGACATTCGCCCGCACAACCGCGAAGCCATCGAAAGCCACCCGATGAGCAAGCGCATCAAAATGATCGAAGGCTCGAGCATCGACGAGGCGATCGCCGCACAAGTCCGCGCTGCCGCCGAAGGCAAGAAAGTCATCCTCGTACTCGACTCCAACCACACCCACGATCACGTACTGGAAGAGCTGCGTCTGTACGCACCGCTGGTGTCGGTAGACAGCTATTGCGTGGTTATGGACACCGTGGTTGAGGACATGCCAGCCGATTTCTTCCCGGATCGTCCATGGGGCCCGGGCGACAACCCGAAGACCGCCGTGTGGAAATACCTGGAAGAAAACGCTGACTTCGAAATCGACCGTCAGTTGCAGAACAAGCTGCTGATCACCGTGGCGCCGGATGGCTATCTGCGTCGCGTTCGTTAATCACTTTTGAATTGAATGTAGGTTCTCGGCTTCTGGCCGGTTGTGGGGATAGAAATATGCGCGTTCAAAACACTGCTCGAAACGATGTGGCACCGCTGAATGAACGGTTGACGGTGGTGGTGATTTCCCACAACCGCAACGCCTACCTGCGGCGCACCTTGCAGTATTACAGCAGCTATCCCTGCACGATTCTGGTCCTGGACTCTTCGCTGAAAAGCGACGAGAACATCGCCCGTGATTACCCGATGGTCGATTACCGGCACCTGCCGCAATTCACCTACACCGGGTTGCAGGACAAACTCGCCTATGGCGTGAATCAGGTGACCACGCCGTACATGGTGCTGGCCGCCGATGACGATTTCCTGCTGCACGATGCGGTCACCGAGTCGCTGGAGTTTCTCGAAGACAACGCCGACTACGGCATGTGCCACGGCTACGGGATCATGTACCTGGCGCGCGCCACGGAAGTGAATTACTTCCGCCGCGACCGCAAGGGCCCGGAGGACTATTGCTCGGAGTCGGCCGAAGAACGCCTGACGCAATTCATGGGGCACTTCCTGCCGCCGTTCTACGCGGTCAGCCGTACCGAGTTGCTGCAGGACTGGCACAACGCGTTGCTGCCGGGCACCAGCTTCGAATGGCAGGAAATCGGCCATGCCTATTACATGCTCGCGCGCGCCAAGGCGCGGATCTTGCCGATCCCGTTCGCCGTGCGGGAAATCCCTTACGGTGCCTCGGAGCACAACACCAACGTGCTGACGGTGTTGACGCTCAAGGACGCAAAAACCGTGGCCGATCGCGAGCGCTTTGCCGAGTTTCTGGCGTCGTTGCCGACCGGCATGTCCCACAAGACACTGGCCGAAGGCAAGCAGGTGGCGCTGGACAGTTTCGCCACCATGGCCGACTGCCTGACCAACATGCGTTCGTTGCAGGGCACGATGATTTTCACCTCGACCTGGCTACAGGCTGGCAACGACCCTTCGCGTCTGTTTGGTCAGATGCAGTTTGTCGAGATGCCGTTCTACAACCAGCCGGTTTTCGATTTGCTGACCGAGTTCGAATTCCTGCTGCACACCATGCCGGCCGGCAAGTTGCAGCTGCAGGAACTGGAAGGCCTCTTGCTCAAGCAACATGAGCTGATGCGCGTGCACCCCAACGACAACGAGCGCACCTTGCGCAGCCGTTTGTGGGAAGCCCTGAGCCTGTATGCGTTCAACCGCACGGTGGTGTCGCGTCTGGTCGAGTCGTTAAAGGATTCCGATGAGCCCGAAGAAGGCCTCAAGCTGCAAGCCTGGGCCGAACGCCTGGCGTCGGTGCCGGCACAGGACGAGCAATCGTTGTTCGAGAACATGCCGTCCGGGCGCTTGCTGAACTGGCTCGATGCACGCAACCCGGATGCCAAGCAGCTCAAGGTGATTGAGGCGCAGCTGCGTAAACGCAATGGCGGCCCGCAGTTCGGCATCATGCTGTTGGACCTCGACGCCGACATGGTCAAGTTGCAGGCCACCTTCGACAGCCTGGTCGCTGGTAATTGCAAGGCGTTCAAGGTCGTGGTGTTCACCACCGGTGATTTGCCGGCGACCACCACACCGCGTGACACCGTGCATTTCGTCAAAGTCACCGCCACCAATTACGTCGAGCGCATCAACCAGAGCGTCAACCAGTCCACCGCCGACTGGCTGGTACTGGCTGAGGCCGGTGATCAGTTCACCGCCAGCGGTCTGCTGCGCGCCAGCCTCGAACTGATGGGCGCCGAAGGCATTCGTGCTGTGGCGATGGATGAAATCCAGCGTCAGGAAAACGGCTCACTGGCGGATGTGTTCCGTCCGGGCGTCAACCTTGATCTGCTGCAAACCGTGCCGTCGCTGATGGCCCGCCACTGGCTGATCCAGCGTGACGTATTGGTGAACGCGGGAGGCTACTCGGCTGAATACCTGTCGGCGCTGGAGTTCGACCTGTTGCTGCGTCTGATCGAAGACGGCGGCCTGGGTGGCCTGGCGCATCTGGCCGAGCCGCTGCTGATCTGCAACGTGGCGTCCGTCGAGGAAAACCCTCACGAGCGTCAAACCCTGACCCGTCACCTGACCGCCCGCGGCTATCGCGGTCAGGTCAGCTCCGGGCTGCCTCAAACCTGGCAGATCGATTACCAGCATGCCGCGCGGCCAAAGGTCTCGATCATCCTGCACAGTCAGGACAATCTGGAGCACCTGCAACGCGCGGTGGTCAGCGTGCTGCAACGTACCCGTTACCAGCAGCATGAAATCCTGATCGCCGATAACCACAGCCAGTCCGAAGAACTGGCGACCTGGCTGACCAGCCTGGAAGGCAAGGGCGATCGCCTGCGCGTCCTGCGCACCGGTAAACGCTTGAGCGCCTCGGCGCTGCATAACTTTGCGGTCAGTGAAGCCAAGGGCGCCTACGTGGTGTTGATGTCGGCCGAAGCTGAAGTGGTCAATTCCAACTGGCTCGACAGCCTGCTCAATCAGGCCCAGCGTCCGGAAGTCGGGATTGTCGGCGGCAAGCTGATGAACTTCCGTGGAGCGACCACACAAGCAGGTCTGGTACTGGGCTTGAACGGCGTGGTCGGTTCGGTGTTTGTCGATGAGCGCAAAGATGCCAAGGGCTACATGAACGGTCACCAGGTTGAACAGAACTACTCGGCAGTGTCCGGCGCTTGCATGATGGTGCGCAAGGAGCTGTACGAGGCCGTTGGCGGTCTGGACGAAGAGCATTTCGACGAAGCGTTTGCTGACATCGACCTGTGCCTGAAAGCCGCCGACGCCGGTTACCTGATCGTCTGGTGCCCGCAAGCGCAGATGCTGCACCCGGGCCTGTTGCCGGATGCACCGCAAACGGCCGCGGCCCTGCAAGACAAGTGGCGCGCGCGCTTCGCTCAAGACGCGGCGTACAACCAGAACCTGGCCTTGACCGGCAAGGGCTTTACCCTCGGCGCAGCCTCCAGTGTGAACTGGACGCAGTTGCTCGCTTAAGCCTGGCTGACAGGTACAAGGACTCAAGGCATGTTTAACGGTAAATCGATTTTCATCTCCGGCGGCACCGGCTCGTTCGGGCGCAACTTCATTCGTCGGCTGCTGGAGCAATACCAGCCAAAACGCGTCGTCGTGTTCTCGCGCGATGAGCTCAAGCAGTACGAAATGCAGCAGACGTTTAATGCCCCGTGCATGCGTTACTTTTTGGGTGATGTGCGCGACGCCGAGCGTTTGCGCCAGGCCATGCGCGGTATCGATTACGTGGTGCATGCCGCCGCCCTGAAGCAAGTGCCGGCGGCGGAATACAACCCGACTGAATGTATTCGTACCAACGTCAATGGCGCCGAGAACATCATCGCCGCGGCCATCGACAACGGTGTGAAAAAAGTCGTCGCGCTGTCCACCGACAAGGCCGCCAGCCCGATCAACCTGTACGGCGCGACCAAGTTGCTGTCGGACAAACTGTTTGTCGCTGCCAACAACATTGCCGGTGAACAGCAAACGCGCTTTGCCGTGGTCCGCTACGGCAACGTGGCCGGTTCGCGGGGCTCGGTGGTGCCGTTCTTCAGCAAGCTGATCCGTGAAGGCGCCACTGAACTGCCGATCACCGATGAACGCATGACGCGTTTCTGGATCACCCTCGATCACGGCGTGCAATTCGTGCTCGACAGCTTTGCGCGCATGCACGGCGGTGAAGTGTTTGTGCCGAAGATTCCATCGATTCGCATCGTTGATCTGGCGCAGGGCATGGCTGAACACCTGCCGCACAAGAACGTCGGGATTCGCCCGGGCGAAAAACTCCATGAATTGATGGTGCCGCTGGACGACGCGCGGATGACCCTGGAGTTCGCCGATCACTACACGATTCAGCCGTCGATCCGCTTCACCAGTGTCGACGTGGATTTTGCCGTGGACAATCTGGGCGAACAGGGGAATGCCGTGAGCGAGGACTTCGAATACCGCTCCGACACCAACCCGCACTTCCTGTCGGTGGGTCAGATCGCAGACCTGCACGCCGAGTTGTCGGCATGATTCCTTACGGTCGGCAAAGCCTCGATCAGGCAGACATCGATGCGGTGGTTGCCGTGTTGCAGTCTGACTGGCTCACGCAAGGGCCGACCATCGAGCGTTTCGAACAGGCCATGGCCGAACGTTGCCAGGCCGGTTTCGCGGTGGCGGTGTGCAACGCCACGGCGGCGCTGCACATCGCTTGCCTGGCGGCGGGGCTTGGGCCGGGCGATCGTTTGTGGACCACGCCGAACACCTTTTTGGCCTCGGCCAACTGTGGTCGTTATTGCGGTGCCGACGTGGATTTCGTCGACATCGATCCGTTGACCTGGAACCTCGATGCCTATGCCCTGAAAGCAAAGCTGGAAGCAGCCGAAGACAGCGGCACGCTGCCCAAAGTGCTGGTGGCGGTGGCCTTTTCCGGACAAAGCTGTGACATGCGCATGATCGCCGAACTGGCCGAGCGCTATGGCTTCACGGTCATCGAAGACGCATCCCATGCGGTTGGCGCCTCCTACGCCGGTCGCCCGGTGGGCTGTGGCGAATTCGCCGCCATGACGGTGTTCAGTTTCCACCCGGTCAAGATCATCACCAGTGCCGAAGGTGGCATGGTGCTGACCAATCGCCCGCAGCTGGCTGAACGCTTGCAACGTCTGCGCAGCCACGGCATGACCCGCGATCCGCAGCACATGACCGAACCCAGTCACGGTCCATGGTATTACCAGCAAGTGGAGCTGGGCTTCAATTACCGCATCACTGACCTGCAAGCAGCCCTTGGGTTGTCACAGCTGGGTAAACTTGACGGGTTTATCGACCGTCGTCGTGAACTGGTGGCGCGTTATGAGCGGTTGCTGGCGTACTTGCCGGTGACCCTGCCGAGCATTCAGCCCGAGGCCGAATCGGCATGGCACCTGTACGTGGTGCGCCTGCAGACGGAGCGCATCAATCTCAGTCATCGGCAGGTGTTCGAAGGCTTGCGAGCCGCCGGGGTCGGGGTGAACCTGCACTATATTCCGGTGCATTTGCAGCCGTATTATCGTGACCTGGGATTTTCCGAGGGGGACTTCCCGCAAGCGGAGCGTTACTACGCCGAGGCCATCAGCCTGCCGCTGTTTCCTTTACTGAGCGATGAACAACAGGATTACGTGGTCGAGCAGTTGCGACGGCTGGTCCTTGAGGAGTAGTACCTTGAGCAGCGTTGCGATCATTCCGGCCCGAGGTGGCAGCAAGCGTATTCCCCGCAAGAACCTCAAGCCGTTCGACGGCGTGCCGATGATCGTTCGCTCGATTCGTACGGCGCTGGATTCAGCGCTGTTCGATCAGGTGGTTGTCAGCACCGACGATGAAGAAATTGCCGAGGTTGCCCGGGCGCATGGGGCTCACGTACCGTTCATGCGTCCGGCGTCGTTGGCGGATGATTTCACCGGCACGGCGGCGGTGATGGTTCATGCCTTGAATGAACTGCCGGCGTTCGACTTTGCCTGCTGCGTCTATGCGACCGCGCCGCTGTTGCAAGCGCGGTATCTGCGCCAGGGGCTGGAATTGCTCAAGCGGCATCCAGACAAATCGTTTGCATTTTCCGTCGCCGGTTTCGGCTTCCCCGTGCAGCGTGCCTTGACCCTCGACGAAGAGGGCGCCTTGACCTCGCTTTACCCGGAATTTCGCACGACCCGTTCCCAGGATTTGCCCGAAGCCTTTCAGGACGCCGGCCAGTTTTACTGGGGGCGTCGCGAAGCCTGGTTGCGCGGCGATGTACTGTTTTCCCCGGCGAGCCTGCCAGTGATTTTGCCGCGGTATCTGGTGCAAGACATCGACACCGTTGAAGACTGGAAGCGTGCCGAATATCTGTACGCGGCATTGAAAGCCGGCGGTGAAGTGCAATGAGAGTGCTGATTCGTTCCGACGCTTCGCCGACGATTGGCAGCGGCCATATCGCGCGCCTGTTGCCACTGGCCAGAACCTTGCGCAAGCAGGGTTCGCACGTGGCGTTTGCCTGTCGTCTGCTGCCGGGCCATCGACTGGATGCTTTGGCGGGTGAGGGCTTCGAAACCTTTGCGCTGCCGGATCGTTATCCTGATGAAGATCCGCAACAAGCCATCGAATCGATGCTGCCGTGGCAAGCGGACATCGACGCATTGGCACAGGTGCTGGAAGACCAGCCGGCGTTCGACTGGATCATTGTCGACCACTATGGCCTCGATCATCACTGGCAAACCGCAGCCCGACGCTGGGCAACCCGGATCGCAGCGGTGGATGACCTTGCGACGCGCACCTATAGCGTCGATCTGCTGCTCAATCAGAACCTGTCCGGTACACCTGAGGCTTATGCCTCGCTGCTGCCGCGGGGTTGCCAGACCTTGCTCGGCCCGCGTTTTGCGATGCTGCGTGATGAGTTCAACTGCGCGGCCATCGAGATCAAACCCCGGGCCAAGCGGGTGCTGGTGAATTTCGGCGGTTTCGATGCGGCAATGCAGACGCATCATGCGATGTTGGCGATGGCGGACTTCCATGAGCTGGACGTCGATTTTGTGGCCGGTGCCGATAATCCGGCCTGGGAACAGATGCAGGCGTTGGCGGCAGATCGTCCAAACTGGCGTTTGCACAGTTTTGTCAGCGACTTCTACCGGTTGATGACCGAGGCCGACTTGTTTGTCGGTGCCGGTGGCGGTACCAGCTGGGAGCGGGCGGCGCTGGGGCTGCCGACGATTTGCATCGCTGTGTCGAATAATCAGCAGGCCAATGGCGAAGTCATGGCGGCAGCGGGGGCCCATGTCTACCTGGGGCCGCGTGAGCAGGTCTGTGTTGAACAGCTGCGTCAGGCCGTGGGATTTGTCGCGGACAATCAGGGCTTGCGCCAGAGCCTCGCCGAACGCTCCCGGCAATGGGTCGATGGCCGTGGCGCGCAGCGTGTGGCGGCGGCATTGGCCGGTGCGGTTTTACAGATACGCCCGGCGACCCTGGGCGATTCGACGTTGTTGTTCGAGGGGCGCAATGCCCAGGCCGTGCGGCGCTGGTCGCTGGAGACCGGTGTCATTGACCGGCAAGCCCATCAAAACTGGCTGACCGCCAGCCTGAGCAATGACCAGCGCTTGTTATTGATCGCCGAGGCGGATGACGGCCCGGTCGGTGTGCTGCGTTATGACCGGCGTGGCGTTGAAGCCGAAGTGTCGATTTATCTGTTCGAAGGCCGTTTCGGGCTGGGCTGGGGCAGGGCGCTGCTGGCGCGGGGCGAGGCCTTCGTCACCCGTCATTGGCCACAACTGACCGCCATCACTGCTCAGGTTTTGCCGTCCAACCAGCCGTCGCTGAAGGTCTTTCGCGAAGCCGGTTTCACTCAGAGTGCCTGCGCGTTCACGCGCGTATTGAAGGATCACCGCAATGACTAGTTTCAAGATCGGCAACCGCTTGATCGGTGCTGACGCGCCGCCCTTCATCATCGCCGAGATGAGTGGCAACCATAACCAGTCGCTGGACATGGCGCTGCAAATCGTCGAAGCGGCGGCCAAGGCCGGCGCCCACGCCTTGAAACTGCAAACCTACACGGCCGAGACCATGACCCTGGACCTGTCCGAAGGTGAGTTCTTCATCAAGGACCCCAACAGTCTGTGGGCGGGCACATCGCTATATGCCTTGTACGAAAAAGCGCATACACCGTGGGAGTGGCATGCACCGATTTTTGCCCGGGCCAAGGAACTGGGGATGCTGGCATTCTCCACACCGTTCGATGACAGCGCCGTCGACTTCCTCGAAAGCCTCGACGTGCCGGCTTACAAGATCGCCAGTTTCGAGAACACCGACTTGCCGCTGATTCGCCGGGTCGCCGGCACGGGCAAGCCGTTGATCATTTCCACCGGCATGGCCAGCATCGCCGAGCTCGATGAAACCGTGCGCGCGGCCCGTGAGGCCGGTTGCAAGGACCTGGTGCTGCTCAAGTGCACCAGCACCTATCCCGCGACTCCGGCCAACAGCAATGTGCGAACGATTCCCCATCTGCGTGAATTGTTCGGTTGCCAGGTCGGTTTGTCCGATCACTCCATGGGGGTTGGCGTTTCCGTGGCCGCGGTGGCGCTGGGGGCGACGGTGGTGGAGAAGCACTTCACCCTCGACCGCGCGGCCGGTGGCGTGGATGCCAGTTTTTCGCTGGAACCGGCGGAGCTGGCCAGTCTGGTCGTCGAGACCGAGCGTGCCTGGCAGGCGATGGGCCAGGTGCATTACGGCGTGACAGAAGCCGAGCGCAAATCCCTTGTTTACCGTCGCTCGCTCTATGTCACCCAGGACATGGCCGCCGGCGAGCCCTTCACCACGGCCAATCTGCGCGCCATCCGTCCGGGGCTGGGCCTGGCCCCCAAGCACGCTGAAACCCTTCTGGGCCGCCGCGCCCGCCACGCTATCACGCGTGGAACCCCGCTGGACTGGTCCTTGGTCGAATAACACCTTATCGGCTTGATTCGGCAAAATAGAGTGACCTGTGAGTCATAACGCGCATCTTCACTGTATTGTATAAATCGGGAAGGTGGCGCCTGGCCTGTTTCTGGCCCAGTGATAGCCTTTTATTCTTCCCGCCGTCGCGGCTTCGGGGCGACGTTTTTCTCTGTTTGTCGGCGCCCTCGAATCCTTGCGAGCGGTGGTATTGGGCTGTTTATTATTGGGAAGCCGTAATGATTGGCATAAAAAGCATTGCGAGCTACGTTCCTGTAGCCGGCATAGACAATTACGCACAAGGTGCAAAATTCGAGAAGGATGAAGAATTCATCCTTGGCAAGATCGGTTCCGCTTTCCTGCCGCGCAAAGACGATGGGCAAGAAACCTCGGACCTGTGCGTCGAAGCAGCCAATGCGCTGTTCGCCAATAATCCTGATTTGAAACGTGAAGCGGTCGATGTGCTGATCGTGGTCACCCAGAACGGTGACGAAGAAGGCCTGCCACACACCGCGGCCATCGTTCAGGACAAACTCGGTCTGCCCACCACCGTGGCGGCGTTCGATATTTCCCTGGGCTGCTCCGGCTACGTCTATGGCATCTACGCAATCAAGGGCTTCATGGAAGCCGCCGGCCTGAAGAATGGCCTGCTGATCACGGCCGATCCATATTCCAAGATCGTCGACCCCGAAGACCGCAACACCACCATGCTGTTCGGCGATGCCGCCACCGCCACCTGGATGGGCGAAAACGCTCCATGGCAGTTGGGCAAGGCCAAGTTTGGCACCGACGGTTCCGGCGCGCCTCACCTGAAAGTGACCGATGGCGTGTTCTTCATGAACGGTCGTCAGGTGTTCAACTTTGCGTTGCTCAAAGTCCCGGCGCATTTGCATGAGCTGCTGGCCGATTCGCAACTGACGGCTGACGATGTCGATGCGTTCTGCATTCACCAGGGCAGTGCGGCCATTGTCGATGCCGTGGCACGGCGCTTCGAAGGCGAGCCGGAGAAGTTCCTCAAGGACATGGTCGAGACCGGCAATACCGTGTCGTCGAGCATTCCATTGCTGCTGGAAAAGCACGTACTGGATTCCAGCTGGAAGCGTGTAGCGCTGAGTGGTTTCGGCGTTGGTTTGTCGTGGGGCTCGGCGATCATCTATCGCCCTTGACGGCGACGCTTCAGTCAAAGAAAGCCAGACACAAAAAAAGCGCTCAAGGTGTAATCTTGAGCGCTATTTTTTTGCCCGGACAATAAGCGAGGCGGCATGAGCGAGTTCTTTGAGCACAACGTCGATGTCATCCAGCAGCGCTGGCCGGCATTGGCTGTGCGCTTGCTGGTGGAAGACACGAGCCTGTTGCAGGCGGATCTGGTGGAAGGCCTGGGCTCGACGTTGAGCATCAACGGCATTCAGTTGACCAGCCGCCATGATCGCAGCCGCGAGGCCAGGGTCCAGGCTGACAGCTTGCCGCTCGACAGCCCGGTGCTGCATGTTTACGGCACCGGTCTTGGCGATCTGCAAACGGCGTTGCTTGAGCGCATCGGGCTTGAGCGCTTGTACGTGCACATCCTCAACGGTGCGGTGTTCAACCTGGTGCTGCAATTGCTTGATCAGCAGCCGTGGCTCAGCGATCCGCGAGTCGAGCTGCTGTATGCCGGTGATCTTGCGGAAATCAAGCTGCCGTTTTTTGCCTTGCCGTCTGAACTGGTCCTGGCCGATGACTTCAGTGCGAAGATTCGTGATCGCCTGATCAGCGAAACTCACCTGGCCTTCAACAACCGAGAGTTCGACCCGCAGTCGCCCGAAATTATCGAGCGCATGCAAGCGTGTCTGGCGCTGGTGCAAACCGATCCTGACGTGACCGAATTATTCGCTACCCGTCCCGGCCAGGAGGTGTTCGTCATTGCCACCGGCCCGAGCCTGGAACAGCATTTCGAGACATTGCGCGTCATTCGCAGCCAGGCTGAGCGGCCGTTGTTCATCTGCGTCGACACCGCTTTTCGCCCATTGCTCAAGCATGGCATCCGTCCCGACGTGGTGGTCAGCATCGACCAGCGCATTTCAGCCCGGCACTTGCCGCCGGAAGACACGGCCGACATCACGCTGGTGTACATGCCCATGCTCGATCCATTGGTGCTCGAAGCCTGGCAAGGGACACGTCATTGCAGTTACTCCGCCAGTCCGATCTACCAGTCGTTGCGTGCGCAATTGCCCAGGGGCGAGTTGTATGTCGGCGGTAGCGTGATTCACCCGGCCGCCGACCTGGCGGTGAAGATGGGCGCAACGCAAATCACTTTGTTCGGTGCCGACTTCGCCTTCCCTGGCGACAAGACCCACGCAGGCTGGAACGACGGCGACCTGGGACCGCAACTGGGCGCCGCCAAACACTGGGTGCTGGATGGTCACGGGCAGCGCATCAAGACTCAGCTCAATTTCCGCAGCTATTTGTGTGAGCTGGAGCGGTTTATCGCCGGCCATCCGCAGGTGCGCTTCTATAACAGCAGTCGGGCAGGGGCGATGATCGCCGGAACCGTTTTTCATCCGGAGATCGCCTCATGAGTGCTCGTGAATCTTTTATTGCCGAAGCACAGCACTGCGCCACCTTGTTCCGTCTGGGGCGCGATGTAGAAGCGGGGCTGGCGATGACCGAGCTGGTTGGTGCGGTTCACCCGACGTTCGATACCAAGGCGCAGGACGTACAGCAGCAATGGGCGTTTGTGCTCGGTCAGATGTTTGCGTGTCAGGAAGCACAGAACTGGCTCGCCCTGGCAGATTATCTGGAGTACGAACTGGTCGAGTTGCTGACCGACAGCCTGTCCCTTTAAGCAATTTTTCTTCTGTCGGTGCAGGCGAGTCCTCGCCAATCCCGTCGCCGACAGTTCCCTGACGTCAGCTTTTCGTTGTTATCACGCTGCCAACCCCTTGATTTACAGGGGGTGGCAACGTGATGGCAAATATTTTTGAAAATCCCCTAAAGCAAGTTGCATTGGCGACGATAACTATTACGAAGGTTCTCTAGGCCATACCCGGCGGTTGCCAGGGCCGGAAGCCGCAGTACCCAACCAACGAGGAATTCGTCATGGCTTTAACAGTAAACACCAACGTCACATCGTTGAACGTTCAGAAGAACCTCAACCGTGCTTCCGACGCTCTGTCGACTTCG
This sequence comes from Pseudomonas sp. S2_B07, assembly GCF_054668435.1. Classification (NCBI taxonomy): domain Bacteria; kingdom Pseudomonadati; phylum Pseudomonadota; class Gammaproteobacteria; order Pseudomonadales; family Pseudomonadaceae; genus Pseudomonas; species Pseudomonas sp. S2_B07. The sequence goes on along the minus strand of NZ_CP162769.1, from coordinate 1,882,490 downwards.
ATGTCTCGCCTGTCTTCCGGCCTGAAAATCAACAGCGCTAAAGACGACGCCGCCGGCCTGCAAATCGCTACCCGTATGACCTCGCAAATCCGCGGTCAGACCATGGCTATCAAAAACGCCAACGACGGTATCTCGATCGCTCAGACCGCTGAAGGCGCGATGCAGGAATCGACCAACATTCTGCAGCGTATGCGTGAACTGGCTGTTCAGGCACGAAACGACTCGAACGGTACTCAAGACCGCGTCGCGCTGAACAAAGAATTCGCGGCAATGTCGGACGAACTGACTCGTATCGCCAAGTCGACCAACCTGAACGGCAAAAACCTGATCGACGGTACTGCTGGCACCATGACCTTCCAGGTCGGTTCCAACACCGGTTCGGCTAACCAGATCACTCTGACCCTGGCTTCCGGCTTCGACGCCGTAACCCTGTCTGTTGACTCGGCTACCCTGCAGATCACTGGTAACAGCTCGGCAACTGCTCAGGCTTCGTTCTCTGCTGCAATCACCAAGATCGACGTGGCTCTGCAAACCATCAACACCAGCCGTGCCGACCTGGGTGCTGCACAAAACCGTCTGACCAGCACCATCTCCAACCTGCAGAACATCAACGAAAACGCCGCCGCTGCACTGGGTCGCGTACAAGATACCGACTTCGCTGCTGAAACTGCACAGCTGACCAAGCAACAAACTCTGCAACAAGCTTCCACCGCAGTTCTGGCTCAGGCCAACCAACTGCCATCCGCTGTACTGAAACTGCTTCAGTAATAGCTGATTGAGTTTTGGCGAGGGGTGTGCGCTGGTCGTGCCCTCTCGCTTTTTTACTTTTAGAGGTGATGGACATGGATATGAGCGTGAAGCTGAACTTGTCTTATCCGGCGGCCAAGCACGCGACTCCGGTTGCCGACAAGGCTGCGGAAAAGCCTCAAGCGGCGCCCGCGAAAGTGGTCGACGTCAAGGACGCGCGCAAGACGGCTCAAACTGAACAGGACAAGCTGAAAATGGCGGTCCAGGAAATTGAAAAATTCGTTCAGTCGGTCAAGCGTAACCTGGAGTTCTCGATCGATGAGCCTTCAGGGCAAGTCGTGGTGAAAGTCATTGCCAGTGAGTCGGGTGAGGTGGTTCGCCAGATCCCCAACGAAGAAGTCTTGAAACTGGCCAATAGTTTGAATGATGCAAGCAGCTTGTTGTTCAGCGCGAAAGCCTGACAGCTGGCACGAATTTTGTTGCTATGTTCTTTTGGGCGTTGTAGTGGTCAAAAGACCGGCGACACACTGAAGGGAGTTCCACATGGCAAGTCCAATTTTACCGGGCACGGGTTTAGGTTCAGGCCTTGATACCGGTGCTATCGTCAAAGCCTTGGTCAACGCTGACAAAGCGGCCAAACAAGGTCAGATCGACCGTGGGACCACGACCAACACGGCGAGCATCTCCGGGATTGGTACGCTGAAGTCGCTGCTGGCCACGTTCCAGAAAGCACTCACCGATCTGGGCAGCACCACCACCCCTCAGTTCACGGGTTATTCGGCAACGTCCTCCGACCCCAAAGTACTGACTTCCACGTCCAGCAACACCGCTGTTGCCGGCAATTACGTGGTCAAAGTCACCAGTCTGGCTACCTCCTCGAAAGTCGCCTCTGCGGCCTTTGCTGGCGGCGCGACCAGTCCGATCACGGCAGGCACGCTGACCATCACCCAGAACGGCACCAGCTATCCGGTGACCGTCGGTGCGGGCGCCACGTTGCAATCGGTGCGTGATTCGATCAACAGCCAGTACCAGGCCAGCGGCCTGAGTGCCAACATCGTGACCGACAGCTTCGGTTCGCGCCTGGTGTTGGGTTCGACCACGACGGGTGCAGGTTCCGATATCTCCGCGACCGGTATCCCCGAGCTGACCATCGACGGCACAGCCCCTATGGCGGCCGTACCGACCGCCACTTCTTCGGGTGCGATTGGCGGCCTGGCGGCGGATGCGGTGTTCTCGGTGGATGGCCTGGCGATGACCAGCAAGTCCAACACCGTCGACAAGACGATCTCTGGCTTGAGCCTGGTCCTGACCGGCGCCGGTACATCGACCGTTAACGTTGCGACCAACAACGATGGTCTGAAGGCATCGATCCAGAAGTTTGTCGACGCCTACAACGCCGTTGCCAACGCGGTGACGTCCTTGACCAAGCCGTCCCTGGACGACGATGGCAAGCCGACTGTCTCGGCTGCGCTGACCGGTGACCCGTTGCCGCGCTCGCTGTTGGCTGCTATTCGTGGGCCGTTGTCCCAGACCGGTGCCGGCGACAAGCTGACCGTGCTCTCGCAGTTGGGGATCACCACGGACCAAAAGACCGGTGCGTTGAACTTCGACGGCACCAAGTTCACTGCTGCGATGAACGACAAGAAGCTCGGTGGCGAAGTCCAGACCCTGTTTACCGGCACCAACGGTCTGCTCGAACGCATGAACAATGTGATCAAGCCGTACACCGATACCGGTGGCATTCTCGACACTCGCACCACCAACCTGAATGTAACCAAAACCAAGCTGACGGCTGATCAGGCTGCCTTGGATCGTCGGGTCGAAACACTGACCGCTGTACTGACCAAAAAGTACAACGACATGGATACCCTCGTCGGTAAGTTGAAGGCAACCGCCAGCAACATCACCGGAATGTTCGAGGCCATGGCCGCGCAGCAGAAGAACTCGTAACACGCAAAACGCCAAAAGCCCGGCAGCGTTTTCAAGCGCTCCGGGCTTTTTGCATTTGAATCTAAAGTTTTTTGACGCGTTGTCGATACACTGGTTAGACGAACTACAGAATTTTGATGAGGTACAACATGAATCCAATGTTAGCCCTTCGCCAATACCAGAAGATTGGCGCTCAAGCGCAAACTTCCGAAGCCAGCCCTCATCGACTGGTACAGATGCTGATGGAAGGTGGTCTGGACCGTATTGCCCAGGCCAAAGGCGCCATGGAGCGTAAAGACATTCCTAACAAGGGTGTTTTGATCGGCAAGGCCATCGGCATCATCGGTGGTTTGCGTGAAGGTCTGGACCTTGAGAACTCCATCGAAACCGTCGGTGAGCTCGACAATCTCTATGCCTACATGATGAAGCGCCTGGCTGAAGCCAACATCAAGACTGACCCGAAGATTCTCGACGAAGTCGCTGATTTGCTTCGTACAGTCAAAGACGGTTGGGATGGTATTGCCGCACCGGGTCCGCAGTTTTAAGGAGATCACCATGAGTCTTGTATTGCAGCGAATCGAACACACCCGCGACGCCCTGGTCGGTGCATTGGCCGAGCGCAATTGGGAAGCCATCGGTGAGTTGGATCTGGCGTGCCGATCCTGCATGGAAGACGTTTTGAGTGAGGCTTCGGTGGACGAGGCCGCGTTGCGCGACAACCTTGAGGAGTTGCTGGGGGTCTACAAGCAGCTGCTTGAAGCCGCGACGGGGGAGAGGCAAGCGATAGTCGACGAGATGTCGCAGATCCATCAAGCACAGAACGCGGCAAAGGTTTACCATCTGTTTGGTTAATTAATCCTCGGTTAATCCAAACATAGTGCGCCATAAATTTGACTGTGCACGGTTTTTTGACTTAACTAGTGGCTGGTTACAGATTTCAGGCGTGTACAGGCAGAATGTGTCTGCAAGCGTCTAGCTTGCCCCATCATTTTTGGGCATTGAGTTGACTAGGGAAGTTGCTATTGCATGTGGCGTGAAACCAAAATTCTGCTGATTGATGACGATAGCGTCCGCCGCCGCGACCTGGCGGTGATTTTAAATTTTCTCGGTGAAGAAAATTTACCCTGCGGAAGCCATGACTGGCAGCAGGCTGTCGGCTCTTTGTCATCAAGTCGTGAAGTAATCTGCGTCCTGATCGGGACGGTCAATGCTCCTGGCGCACTTACGGGCTTGTTAAAGACACTCGCAACCTGGGATGAGTTCCTTCCGGTTTTGTTAATGGGCGATAATTCTTCCGTTGACCTGCCAGAAGACCAGCGTCGCCGAGTGCTTTCGACCCTCGAAATGCCGCCCAGCTACAGCAAATTGCTCGACTCCCTGCACCGTGCCCAGGTCTATCGCGAGATGTACGACCAGGCCCGCGAACGCGGTCGTCACCGTGAACCCAATCTGTTCCGCAGCCTTGTCGGCACCAGCCGGGCGATTCAACACGTCCGTCAGATGATGCAGCAAGTGGCCGACACCGACGCCAGCGTGCTGATTCTTGGTGAGTCCGGTACTGGCAAGGAAGTGGTTGCGCGCAACTTGCACTACCACTCCAAGCGTCGTGACGCGCCGTTCGTTCCGGTCAACTGCGGGGCGATCCCGGCCGAGTTGCTGGAAAGCGAATTGTTCGGCCACGAGAAGGGCGCCTTCACCGGGGCGATCACCAGCCGTGCAGGGCGTTTCGAACTGGCCAACGGCGGTACGCTGTTCCTTGATGAAATCGGCGACATGCCGCTGCCGATGCAAGTCAAGCTGCTGCGCGTGCTTCAGGAGCGTACGTTCGAGCGCGTGGGCAGCAACAAGACCCAAAGCGTCGACGTGCGCATCATTGCCGCGACTCACAAGAATCTCGAAAGCATGATCGAGATCGGCACCTTCCGCGAAGACTTGTACTATCGCCTGAACGTGTTCCCGATCGAGATGGCGCCATTGCGCGAGCGCGTCGAAGACATCCCGTTGCTGATGAACGAGTTGATTTCGCGCATGGAGCACGAGAAGCGCGGCTCGATTCGTTTCAACTCGGCAGCGATCATGTCGCTGTGCCGTCACGGCTGGCCGGGCAACGTTCGCGAACTCGCCAACCTGGTGGAGCGCATGGCGATCATGCACCCGTACGGAGTGATCGGCGTGGTCGAGTTGCCGAAGAAATTCCGCTACGTCGACGACGAAGACGAGCAACTGGTCGACAGCCTGCGCAGCGATCTGGAAGAGCGGGTGGCCATCAACGGTCACACCCCGGACTTCACCGCCAACGCCATGCTGCCGCCCGAAGGCCTGGACCTGAAGGACTACCTCGGTGGTCTGGAACAGGGTCTGATTCAGCAGGCGCTGGATGATGCCAATGGCATTGTCGCGCGTGCCGCCGAACGCCTGCGGATTCGGCGCACCACGCTGGTGGAAAAGATGCGCAAGTACGGCATGAGCCGTCGCGATGGAGATGAACAGGCGGAGGATTGACGCCTGTTTTTCAAGTCCTTCATTTTTCGGTGGTTTTTTTTAGGCACGGGTATTGCTACATCCCTCGCAACGTTCCGTTTAACTGACGGTCAGCCAGCGAGAGAGCACGATGCCCCAAGCCGCCCAGATGTCTCCTGTCCCAGACGCTTCGGGACAACCGTCGTCCGTAGAGCAGGCAAGCCGGCTTGGCCTTGAGCAGGCGTTTGCGCTGTTCAGCCAGATGTCGAGTCAGCTGACCGATTCCTACAGCATGCTTGAAGCCCGGGTCACCGAGCTCAAGGGCGAGTTGGCGGTGGTCAGTGCCCAGCGCATGCAAGAGCTGGCGGAAAAAGAACGCCTGGCCAATCGTCTGCAAAATCTCCTCGACCTGTTGCCCGGTGGTGTCATCGTCATCGATGCCCAAGGCATCGTGCGTGAAGCCAATCCGGCAGCGTGTGAATTGCTCGGGCTGCCGCTCGAAGGCGAACTCTGGCGTCACGTCATCGCCCGATGCTTCGCGCCTCGCAAGGACGACGGTCACGAAATCTCGCTCAAGGACGGTCGGCGACTTTCGATCGCCACTCGCTCGCTGGACGCCGAGCCGGGTCAATTGGTGCTGCTTAACGACCTGACTGAAACCCGTCATCTGCAAGATCAACTGGCTCGCCACGAACGCTTGTCTTCCCTGGGGCGAATGGTTGCCTCGCTGGCGCATCAGATTCGCACGCCGTTGTCGGCCGCATTGCTGTACGCCAGTCACTTGACCGAGCAGGAACTGCCGGTCGCTACACAGCAGCGGTTTGCCGGTCGCCTGAAAGAGCGTCTGCATGAGCTGGAGCATCAGGTTCGCGACATGCTGGTGTTTGCTCGCGGCGAGTTGCCACTGACCGATCGCGTCACGCCCAAGCAACTGATGCAATCGCTGCAAGCGGCGGCACTGACGCAGGTCCAGGACCTGCCCGTGCGTTGGCAGTGCGACAGTCATGCTGGCGAGTTGCTGTGCAACCGCGACACGCTGATCGGGGCGATCCTCAACCTGATCGAGAATGCAATCCAGGCGAGTGCCGGTGATGTCCGTTTGAAGGTTCACTTGTACACCCGCGAGGAGAGCCTGCGCGTGTGCGTCAGCGACAGCGGCAGTGGTATCGACAGCACGGTGCTGGCGCGTCTGGGTGAGCCGTTTTTTACCACCAAGACCACCGGAACCGGCCTGGGCCTGACCGTGGTCAAGGCCGTGGCCCGTGCGCATCAGGGCGAATTGCAACTGCGCTCGCGGCCGGGGCGTGGCACCTGTGCGCAGGTGGTCCTGCCGCTTTTTTCGGGTGACAAGTCCGGCGCTCAGGGAGCGGAATGAAAGGCATGGCAATCAAGGTTCTACTGGTCGAGGATGACCGCGCGCTACGCGAGGCGCTGGCCGATACGCTGATGCTGGCGGGGCACGATTTCAAGGCAGTCGGTTCGGCCGAGGACGCGCTGGCGGCAGTCGCCGTCGAGGCGTTCAATCTGGTGATCAGCGACGTCAATATGCCGGGCATGGACGGGCATCAGTTGCTTGGCTTGCTGCGATCGCGTCAGCCGCAACTGCCGGTATTGCTGATGACCGCTCATGGCGCCGTCGAGCGCGCAGTCGATGCGATGCGCCAGGGCGCTGCGGACTATCTGGTCAAGCCGTTCGAACCGAAGGCCTTGCTGGATTTGGTCGCGCGTCACGCGTTGGGCAATCTCGGTACGGCCGAGGGCGAAGGTCCGGTGGCGTTCGAGCCGGCCAGCGCGCAATTGCTGGAGTTGGCCGCCCGAGTGGCGCGCAGTGATTCCACGGTATTGATCTCTGGCGAGTCCGGCACTGGTAAGGAAGTGCTGGCCCGCTACATTCACCAGCATTCCCACCGCGCCAGTCAGCCGTTTATTGCGATCAACTGCGCCGCGATCCCCGACAACATGCTCGAAGCCACGTTGTTCGGCCATGAAAAGGGTTCGTTCACCGGTGCCATCGCAGCGCAGGCGGGCAAGTTCGAGCAAGCCGACGGCGGCACCATTCTGCTCGACGAAATCTCCGAAATGCCCCTTGGGCTGCAGGCCAAGCTGCTGCGGGTTTTGCAGGAGCGTGAAGTCGAGCGCGTTGGCGCACGCAAAACCATCACCCTGGACATTCGGGTCGTTGCCACGACCAACCGTGATCTGGCCGGTGAAGTGGCGGCGGGGCGTTTTCGTGAAGACCTTTACTATCGACTGTCGGTGTTTCCGCTGGCCTGGCGTCCGCTGCGCGAGCGCACCGCCGACATCCTGCCGTTGGCCGAGCGACTGCTGGCCAAGCACGTCAATAAAATGAAGCACGCGGCGGCGAAACTGTCGCCCGAGGCGCAGGCGTGCCTGATCGGCTATCCGTGGCCGGGCAATGTGCGTGAGCTGGACAATGCGATCCAGCGTGCGTTGATTCTGCAGCAGGGTGGTTTGATCCAGCCGCAGGATTTCTGCCTGTCGGGGCCGGTGGCCTGTGCGCCGTTGCCGACGTTGGCAGCCGCACCGTTGCGAGCAGTCGAGGTGGATGCTGAGTCGGCTGGCGCATTGGGCGATGACCTGCGGCGTCGGGAATTCCAGATGATCATCGATACCCTGCGTTCCGAGCGCGGTCGTCGCAAAGAGGCCGCCGAGCGCCTGGGCATCAGCCCGCGCACCTTGCGCTACAAGCTGGCGCAGATGCGTGACGCCGGCATGGACGTGGAAGCGTACCTGTTCGCCACCTGACCCCTGTGGCAGCCGGACGGAGGCTTCGCCAGCTGCTAAATAGTGCGTTATGGCTTGAATAGGGGAGCGCTTTTGTTTGCAGTGGCCACGGAGCTGGCACCCTTGTTGCTAACACCTCAGTACCCGCCGAGTGAGTGTCAAAAAATTGCGGGTCGCCAACGAGAGTAGATCATGAGCCAAGGTATTGAATTTAATCGGTTGATGCTGGATATGCGCTCCATGCAAATGGATGCCATGTCTGCGCCGAAATCGACTGCCGCAGTCCCTGAATTGGGTGGCAGCAGCTTTTCCGACATGCTCGGTCAGGCCGTCAATAAAGTGAACGACACTCAGCAGGCATCCAATCAGCTGGCCAGTGCCTTCGAAATCGGCAAAAGCGGCGTTGACCTGACGGACGTGATGATTTCCTCGCAGAAGGCCAGCGTGTCTTTCCAGGCGTTGACGCAAGTGCGCAACAAACTGGTTCAGGCTTACCAAGACATCATGCAGATGCCGGTTTAAGGACGAATTGAGTCATGGCAGAAGCAGTCGCCGATAACGTTCCGGCCAAGGCCACCCCAATAGACGGCAAACCGCCGCTGTTCGGGTTGTCCTTCCTGGAAAACCTCTCCGAGATGACCATGTTGCGTCAGGTAGGCCTGTTGGTCGGCCTGGCTGCGAGCGTGGCGATTGGTTTTGCCGTGGTGCTGTGGTCGCAGCAGCCGGACTACCGGCCTCTGTACGGCAGCCTTGCCGGTATGGATGCCAAGCAGGTCATGGACACCCTGGCCTCCGCCGATATTCCTTACACCGTTGAACCGAACTCCGGTGCCTTGTTGGTCAAGGCCGATGATTTGTCCCGTGCACGACTGAAACTCGCGGCGGCTGGTGTCACTCCCAGCGACGGCAACATCGGTTTTGAAATCCTCGACAAGGACCAGGGTCTGGGGACCAGCCAGTTCATGGAAGCGACCCGTTATCGTCGCGGCCTCGAAGGCGAACTGGCGCGGACCATTTCCAGCCTGAACAACGTCAAGGGTGCCCGCGTGCACCTGGCGATTCCGAAAAGCTCGGTGTTCGTGCGTGATGAACGCAAGCCAAGCGCTTCGGTACTGGTTGAGCTGTATTCCGGTCGTTCGCTGGAACCGGGCCAGGTGATCGCGATCATCAACCTGGTCGCGACCAGTGTTCCTGAACTGAGCAAATCGCAGATCACCGTCGTCGACCAGAAGGGCAACCTGCTGTCGGATCAGGCGGAGAACTCCGAACTGACCATGGCCGGCAAGCAATTCGATTACAGCCGCCGCATGGAAACCATGCTGACCCAGCGCGTGCACAACATCCTGCAACCGGTGCTGGGCAACGATCGCTATAAAGCCGAAGTGTCTGCCGATGTTGATTTCAGCGCCGTCGAGTCGACCTCCGAGCAGTTCAACCCGGATCAGCCGGCGTTGCGCAGCGAGCAGTCGGTCAATGAACAACGCACCGCCAGCAATGGCCCGCAAGGTGTGCCGGGGGCCTTGAGCAACCAGCCACCGTCGCCAGCCTCGGCACCGCAAACCACCGGCGGCTCGACGGCCTCGGCCGGCATGGTGCAGCCAGGCCAGCCGTTGATCGATGCCAACGGTCAACAAATCATGGACCCGGCCACCGGTCAGCCAATGCTGGCGCCGTACCCGGCGGACAAGCGTCAACAATCCACCAAGAACTTCGAACTCGACCGTTCCATCAGCCACACCAAGCAACAGCAGGGCCGATTGAATCGCCTGTCGGTGTCGGTGGTGGTCGACGATCAGGTCAAGGTCAACGCGGCTAACGGCGAAACCACCCGTGCGCCGTGGAGCGCCGACGAATTGGCGCGCTTCACTCGCCTGGTGCAGGACGCGGTCGGTTTCGACGCCAGCCGTGGCGACAGCGTCAGCGTGATCAACATGCCGTTCTCCGCAGAACGCGGTGAAGTGATTGCCGACATTCCGTTCTACTCGCAGCCGTGGTTCTGGGACATCGTCAAGCAAGTGCTGGGCGTGTTGTTCATCCTGGTGCTGGTGTTCGGTGTGCTGCGTCCGGTGCTCAACAACATCACCGGTGGCGGCAAAGGCAAGCAACTGGCCGGCATCGGCAGCGACGTCGAGTTGGGTGGCATGGGCGGCCTGGACGGCGAACTGGCCAACGACCGCGTCAGCCTCGGCGGCCCGCAAAGCATCCTGCTGCCGAGCCCGAGCGAAGGCTATGACGCACAGTTGAATGCAATCAAGAGTCTGGTGGCAGAAGACCCGGGTCGCGTGGCCCAGGTCGTGAAAGAGTGGATTAACGCAGATGAGTGATAACCGAGCCGTTGCCGCCAAACTGACCAAGGTCGACAAAGCCGCGATCCTGCTGCTGTCCCTCGGTTCGACCGATGCTGCCCAGGTGTTGCGCCACATGGGGCCTAAAGAGGTCCAGCGCGTGGGTGTAGCGATGGCCCAGATGGGCAACGTGCACCGCGAGCAGGTCGAACAGGTCATGAGCGAGTTCGTCGACATCGTCGGCGACCAGACCAGCCTGGGCGTCGGTTCCGACGACTACGTGCGCAAAATGCTCACTCAGGCATTGGGCGAAGACAAGGCCAACGGCCTGATCGACCGTATCCTGCTGGGTGGCAACACCAGCGGCCTCGACAGCCTGAAGTGGATGGAACCGCGCGCCGTCGCCGACGTGATCCGTTACGAGCACCCACAGATCCAGGCCATCGTGGTCGCGTACCTTGACCCGGATCAGGCCGGCGAAGTGCTCGGCAACTTCGACCACAAGGTACGCCTGGACATCATTTTGCGAGTCTCCTCGCTGAACACTGTGCAGCCAGCGGCCCTGAAAGAACTCAACCAGATTCTCGAGAAGCAGTTCTCCGGCAACTCGAATGCCTCGCGCACCACCCTGGGTGGCATCAAGCGTGCGGCCGACATCATGAACTTCCTCGACAGCTCGATCGAAGGTCAACTGATGGACTCGATCCGCGAAGTCGACGAAGACCTGTCCGGTCAGATCGAAGACCTCATGTTCGTGTTCAACAACCTGTCCGATGTCGACGACCGCGGGATTCAGGCGTTGCTGCGCGAAGTGTCTTCCGACGTGCTGGTGCTGGCCCTCAAGGGTTCGGACGAAGGCGTCAAGGAAAAGATCTTCAAGAACATGTCCAAACGGGCGGCCGAACTGTTGCGCGACGACCTCGAGGCCAAAGGCCCGGTGCGCGTCAGCGACGTGGAAACCGCGCAGAAAGAAATCCTCACCATTGCCCGCCGTATGGCCGAAGCCGGAGAAATCGTTCTCGGCGGGAAGGGCGGCGAAGAGATGATCTAAGGTCACTATGTCGTCCAAACATGATGAGTCCCAGACCGACCTGATTCGCGGCAAGCACGTTGCCGGTTTCGACGTCTGGGCGCTGCCCAGTTTCGACCCTTTCGTCCCGGAACCCGAGCCAGAACCTGAGCCCGAGCCGCCGGAGATGGAAGAAGTGCCGCTGGACGAAGTCCAGCCACTGACCCTCGAAGAACTCGAAGCGATTCGCCAGGAAGCCTACAACGAAGGCTTCGCGGTGGGCGAGAAAGAAGGATTCCACAGCACCACGCTCAAGGTTCGTCAGGAAGCCGAAGCAGCGTTGGCGCCGAAGATTGCCGGTCTTGAGCAGCTGATGGTCAACCTGTTCGAGCCTATCGCCGAGCAGGACACCTTCATTGAGAAGTCCCTGGTCGACCTCGTGCAGCACATCACCAAACAAGTGATTCAGCGCGAACTGGCCATCGACTCGACACAGATCGAACACGTCATGCGTGAAGCGCTCAAGCTGCTGCCGTTGGGCGTGGGCAATGTGCGCCTGTACATCAATCCGCAGGACTTCGAACAAGTCAAAGCCCTGCGCGAGCGCCACGAAGAAACCTGGCGCATCGTCGAAGACGAGTCGCTGTTACCTGGCGGTTGCCGGGTTGAAACCGAACACAGCCGTATCGACGCCACCGTCGAAACCCGCGTCGCCCAGGTCATGGCCAAACTGTTCGATCAGTTGCACGATCAGGCGTTGCATCCGTCTGCGCCGGATCTGCATCTGGAACTGCCGGTCGATGAAAAGCCTGCTGTCGCGCCGGTCGACGCGGAACTGGACGTCCCTGATGCGCCTTGACCGCACCAGCTTCGCCAAACGCCTGGGCGGTTACGCCGAGGCCACTGAACTGGCTGGCGCGCCGATCCTTGAAGGCCGCTTGCTGCGCATGGTCGGCCTGACCCTCGAAGCCGAAGGCTTGCGCGCCGCCATGGGCAGTCGCTGCATGGTCATCAACGACGACAGCTACCACCCGGTGCAAGTCGAAGCCGAAGTGATGGGCTTCTCCGGCAGCAAAGTCTTCCTGATGCCCGTCGGCAGCGTCGCGGGTATTGCGCCCGGTGCCCGTGTGGTCCCGCTGGCCGATACCGGTCGTTTGCCAATGGGCATGAGCATGCTCGGTCGGGTGCTTGATGGCGCCGGTCGTGCGCTGGACGGCAAGGGCGGGATGAAAGCCGAAGACTGGGTGCCGATGGACGGCCCCACCATCAACCCGCTCAAGCGCGAACCGATCAGCGAACCGCTGGATGTCGGCATTCGTACGATCAACGGGTTGTTGACGGTCGGTCGCGGTCAGCGGCTCGGGCTGTTCGCCGGTACCGGTGTCGGTAAATCGGTGTTGCTGGGCATGATGACGCGCTTCACCGAAGCCGACATTATCGTCGTCGGGCTGATCGGTGAGCGGGGTCGAGAAGTTAAAGAATTCATCGAGCACATTCTCGGTGAAGAAGGGCTCAAGCGTTCCGTGGTCGTGGCGTCGCCGGCGGACGATGCGCCGCTGATGCGTCTGCGCGCGGCGATGTACTGCACGCGTATCGCCGAATATTTTCGCGACAAGGGCAAGAACGTCCTGTTGCTCATGGATTCCCTGACCCGTTTCGCCCAGGCCCAGCGGGAAATCGCGCTGGCCATCGGCGAACCGCCCGCCACCAAGGGCTACCCGCCGTCGGTGTTCGCCAAGTTGCCCAGACTGGTGGAGCGCGCCGGTAACGCCGAGAAGGGCGGTGGTTCGATCACGGCGTTCTACACCGTGTTGTCCGAAGGTGATGACCAGCAGGACCCGATTGCCGATGCTGCGCGAGGCGTGCTCGACGGCCACATTGTGTTGTCCCGGCGTCTGGCCGAAGAAGGTCACTACCCGGCCATCGACATCGAAGCGTCCATCAGCCGGGTCATGCCGTCGGTGGTCAGTCCGGAACACATGGCTCGCGCGCAGATGTTCAAGCAGTACTGGTCACGCTATCAGCAGAGTCGCGATTTGATCAGCGTCGGCGCGTACGTGCCGGGCGGTGATCGTGAAACCGACACCGCGATCTCCCTCCAGCCAGCCATGGTCACTTACCTGCGTCAGGGTTTGAACGACAACATCGGCATGGGCGCCAGCGTCAACCATCTCGCGTCCATCTTCGCTCCTGCCGCGGGCGGCTAACCGGCCATGGCACTGAGCCGAGCCGCGCGCCTGGCGCCCGTGGTGGACATGGCCGAAAAGGCCGAGAAAGCCGCAGTCATGCGCCTCGGGCATTTTCAGGGTCAGGTGCGAGTGGCGGAAAGCAAGCTCGCCGACCTTGAAGCCTTCCGCCTCGAATACCAGGAACAATGGATCGTGCGCGGCAGCAGTGGCGTTTCCGGCCAGTGGTTGCTGGGGTATCAGGGCTTCCTGGCGCAACTCGGTACGGCCATCGATCAGCAGCGGCAGAGCCTGAACTGGCACCAAAACAACCTGAACAAGGCGCGCGATACCTGGCAGCAGGCGTTTGCCCGTGTCGAAGGCCTGCGAAAACTTGTACAGCGCTACATGGACGAGGCACGGCAGCTGGAAGACAAGCGTGAGCAGAAATTGCTCGATGAGTTGTCGCAGCGCTTGCCCAGACAGGATCCGTATTGAATCAGTGGTTCCGTGTCATCGTTCTTCTCGGGCAAGCCACGCTCCCACAGGTCTTGTGTTGATCGTATTTGCTTTGCACGACACGAATCCTGTGCGAGCGAGGCTTGCCCGCGAAGGCGTACTCGAAGACACTGCAAACTATCAATCTTGCTCCCCTTCCAACCAAGTGCTAAACCTTGTACAGCACGTTAGCCAATGACAGGGAAGCCGTTAAATGTCAGTCAATGCAGAAGTCTCCCAGGATGGGAAAAAGCTCACGATTTCGATCAAGGGGCGATTCGATTTCGCCAAGCACCAGGAATTTCGTGAGTCGTACGAGCGTCACAATGGCGGAAAAATGCCGAATTCGGTCGTGGTTGACTTAAAAGAAGCGACCTACCTCGACAGCTCCGCGCTGGGCATGTTGCTACTGTTGCGGGATCACGCCGGGGGTGACAACTCCGACATTCGCGTGGTCAACAGCAATTCGGACGTGAGAAAGATCCTCGCCATCTCCAATTTCGACAAGCTGTTCAACGTCACTTGACTGCCATGCAGTCGCTCGAACCCCTGACGATCCTCATCGCCGAAGACAGCGCGGCCGATCGCATGCTGCTGTCGAGCATTGTCCGCCGCCAGGGCCATAACGTGCTGACGGCCGCCAATGGTGCCGAGGCGGTCGAAACGTTTCGTCAGCAGCAACCGCACCTGGTGTTGATGGACGCGATGATGCCGGTGATGGACGGTTTCGAGGCGGCACGGCAAATCAAGCTGCTCGCCGGGGAAACCCTGGTGCCGATCATCTTCCTGACCTCGCTCACCGAAAGCGAAGCCCTGGCCCGATGCCTGGAGGCTGGCGGCGACGACTTTCTGGCAAAGCCTTATAACCCAGTGATCCTCGCCGCCAAGATCAAGGCGATGGATCGCTTGCGTCGCTTGCAGGCCACGGTGTTGCAGCAGCGCGACCTGATCGGCAGGCATCATGACTATTTGCTCAATGAGCAGCGGGTGGCCAAGGCGGTTTTCGACAAGGTCGCGCATTCCGGCTGCCTGAATGCACCGAATATCCGCTACCTGCAATCGCCTTATGCGCTGTTCAACGGTGATCTGCTGCTGGCTGCCTTTACCCCGGCGGGCGACATGCACGTGCTGCTGGGGGATTTCACCGGCCATGGTTTACCCGCGGCCGTGGGCGCCATGCCCCTGGCCGAAGTCTTCTATGGCATGACCGCCAAGGGTTACGGCCTGTCCGAAACCCTGCGCGAGATGAACGCCAAGCTCAAACGCATCTTGCCGGTGGACATGTTCTGCTGCGCAACCTTGCTGTGCCTGAGCTTTCAGCGACGCTCGGTGGAGGTCTGGAATGGCGGAATGCCGGATGGGTATCTGCATTCCATCGCCACGGGTGAACGCAAGCCGCTGACGGCCCGTCACTTGCCACTGGGCGTGCTGAGCCCGCAAACGTTCAATGACCGCACCGAAGTGTTCCCGATGGCTGTCGGGGACCGAGTGTTCCTGTTGTCCGACGGGGTCATCGATACGTGCGATGGCAATGAGCAGTTGTTTGGTGTGGACCGGTTGCAGCAGGTGTTTGCAGCCAATCGTCAACCTGACGCATTGTTTGGGGAAATCAAGCAGGCGCTGCGCAATTTTGGCGGTGAGGCCCGGGATGATGTGAGCATGGTCGAGGTCAGCCTGCTGGAGGCGACGCAACTGACGCCGCCGGCGCTGGTGTACTCCGACAGTGGCCAGTCCTGTCCACTGGACTGGTCGGTGAATTTCGAGTTTCGCGCCGAGACCCTCAAACGCTTTAATCCGCTGCCGTACCTTTTGCAGTTACTGCTTGAGGTCCACGGGTTGCGGGCTCAAAGCGGCGCGCTCTACAGTGTGCTCGCCGAGCTGTACTCCAATGCGCTGGAGCACGGCGTGCTGGGGCTGGACTCAAGCCTCAAGCGCGATGCGTCGGGTTTTGCACGCTATTACCAGCTACGCAATGAGCGGTTGGAGGGATTGCAGGACGGTTTTGTGCGGGTGCATTTGCAGGTGACGCCAGAAGGCAAGGGCGGTTGCCTGGTCGTTCGGGTTGAAGACAGCGGCAAGGGATTTGACGTGGCGCGTGTGCTGGAACGCCCCCTGGATGGCGTCCGTTTGTCGGGACGTGGTGTCAGTCTTGTCCGCCAGTTGGGCCGTAACGCCAGTTGGTCTGACGAGGGTCGTTGCGCACGCGTGGAGTTTTCCTGGGAGGCTCTGGCATAATTCACCCATTCTTGATCAAGGAGTGAGCAAGTGGCTGACACACATCTGGACCCAAACGTGCTGAGCGCGTTGCAGGAAGTGATGGAGGATGAGTATCCGGAGCTACTGGATACGTTCATTCGCGACTCCGAAGAGCGTTTGAAGCTTCTGCAGAATTATGCCGATGCCATGCAACTCAGGGATGCTGCCCACAGCTTCAAAGGCAGCAGCAGCAACATGGGCGCCACTCGCCTGGCTGAGCTGTGTCATGAGCTGGAGCAGCGCGCCAACCAAAAGAGCCTCGCGGGCATTGAAAAGCTGGTGGGGGAAATCGACGGCGAATTCGCCATCGTCCGACCGCTTTACGAGGCAGAAAAACAGCGTTCTCTCTCCGAGTAACCTGACCACCCGGCGCTTTTAGCGCCGGATGGTTAAACCTGGCTCGACCCTTGCAGACATCTCGCTCACTGTACCTACGATCCCAGTGCAGCGGAGACCGTTTATGCCCGTTACCCCTAATTCACTTCTTCAGGCCAGCACAGCGGCCAAGACGCTTGCCGCGTCCGCCAATACCCCGGCGGTGGCTGCCGAGCCAGGGGACAAGGCGTCCAGCTTTGCTGAGGTCTACGCCAATCAGGCTCAAGACAAGCCTGTCGCGGCCGCTGATAAACCGGCCAAGCCAGCGACGGACAATGCGCCGCAAGGCACTGCAAAAACAGACGGCAGCAGTGACAAGGCTGCCGCCCCGGAACCTGCGGTTGCCGATAGCGGCAATTCCTTGCCCGCCGAAAAACCGGCGCCGGCCGAGGATGCGGTTGCCGATGATGTCGCACCGGATACCTCCGAGACGCCGGTGGCCGACACCGCGCCAGCCGACCCAAGCCTCGATCCGTCCCTTGATCCAGCCTTGATGGCAGTCGTGCAGCCGGTGATCGCGGCACCCGTCGAGCCCGCTGCGCCGGTGGCCGTTACCGCACAACCGGCAGTGGCATCACCCGTTGCGGCGACCACGGCTGCCGCCCCTGCGCAAACGGCTCCTGCGCCCGTCGCTGCAACCGCCGACAGTGATTTCGATCCTGAAGCCGATCCGCTCGATGCCCTGCCGGCAGTGCGCCTGGCCATGGAGCAGAGTGGTCACGTTTCCGCGTCCAGCCAGTCCCAGCCCAAAGCGTCGCCGGCCCAGGCCCAGGCTGACGGCGAACTGACCTCGGCGCAGAATTTTGCCGCCGGCATGGCGAACATGCTCGACGTGCAAGCCGACAAGGACAGTACCAGCCAGGGCGGCGAGAAGGCGTTCAGCGGTCTGATCGATGACGGCCTGAAAGACCTGAAATCCGCCAGCAGCGACACCCGTGTCGATGACTTCGCCAACCGTCTGGCGGCATTGACTCAGGCGGCCACGCCGAAAACAGCCAACGCCTTGCCGGTGAATCAGCCGATCGCCATGCACCAGAGTGGCTGGACCGAAGAAGTGGTCAATCGGGTCATGTACCTCTCCAGCGCCAATCTCAAGGCGGCCGACATTCAGTTACAACCGGCCGAACTGGGGCGCTTGGACATTCGGGTGAACATGGTCCCGGATCAACAGACTCAGGTCACCTTCATGAGTGCCCATCCAAGCGTTCGTGAAGCGCTGGACAGCCAGATGCATCGCCTGCGTGACATGTTCACCCAGCAGGGCATGGGGCAGGTCGACGTCAACGTGTCCGACCAGTCCCGTGGCTGGCAGGGACAGGGCCAGGAACAGGCGCAACAGGGGCAGGGTGGTCGCACCCATGCCAGTGGTGGTCGCCTCGAC
Source organism: Pseudomonas sp. S2_B07 (assembly GCF_054668435.1). Classification (NCBI taxonomy): domain Bacteria; kingdom Pseudomonadati; phylum Pseudomonadota; class Gammaproteobacteria; order Pseudomonadales; family Pseudomonadaceae; genus Pseudomonas; species Pseudomonas sp. S2_B07. Next base: position 1,864,640 of record NZ_CP162769.1, on the reverse strand, counting down.
TCAATGGATGAAGAACTCGCGCCGACGGTGGCTGAAGTGGCGCAAGCTGCTACCAGCGTGATTGGCTCCAGCGCCGTCGACTACTACGCCTGATAAAAACGCAAAACCCTTGTAGGAGTGAGCCTGCTCGCGATAGCGGTGTAACAGTCAACGAAGCGGTTGAATGTTACTGCCTTATCGCGTTCAGGCTCGCTCCTACATTTTTTGTGGTGTCCCTGAAATCCCCGCCCAGCGCCCTCCCGACACTTCTGGCATAACACTTGCTCTTGCCTTGCCGTGCGACTGTGAAAACCCGAATAGTGACGGATTATTGGCATGGCGAAGAGCGAAGCAGTAGTAAAAGACCCCGCAACCAAAGGCAAGATCAAGCTGATTGTTTTGATCGTGGTGGCCTTGCTGCTGGCGATCGGCATGTCCGTGGGGGCGACCTGGTTCTTCATGCACAGCGCCCAGAGCAAACCGGTTGCGGCGGAAACCGCCGTGGTCGGCAAGCAGCCCGCGATTTTCGAGCCCATGGCGCCGGCCTTCGTGGCTAACTACAACCAGAATGGCCGTCAGCGCTACATGCAGGTGAGCATCACCATGCAGGGCCGCAACCAGGCCGATCTGGACGCGCTCAAGGTGCACATGCCGGTGATCCGCAACAACCTGGTCATGCTGTTCTCCGGTCAGGATTTCAACACCCTGGCCACGCCGGTTGGCCAGGAAATGTTGCGTCAGAAGGCCACGGCCAGCGTGCAGGAAGTGGCGCAGAAAGAACTCGGCAAAGTGGTTATCGAACAGTTGCTTTTCACTAATTTCGTACTGCAGTAGGAACACGACATGGCCGTGCAGGACCTGCTGTCCCAGGATGAGATCGATGCGCTGTTGCATGGCGTCGACGATGGTCTGGTACAGACCGATAACGTTGCTGAACCCGGCAGCGTCAAAAGCTACGACCTGACCAGCCAGGATCGCATCGTCCGCGGACGCATGCCGACTCTGGAAATGATCAACGAGCGTTTCGCCCGCTACACCCGCATCAGCATGTTCAACATGCTGCGCCGCTCGGCGGACGTTGCCGTCGGTGGTGTGCAGGTGATGAAGTTCGGCGAATACGTGCACTCGCTGTACGTGCCGACCAGCCTCAACCTGGTCAAGATCAAGCCGTTGCGCGGCACTGCGCTGTTCATCCTCGACGCCAAGCTGGTGTTCAAGCTGGTGGACAACTTCTTCGGCGGCGATGGCCGTCACGCCAAGATCGAGGGGCGTGAATTCACCCCGACCGAACTGCGCGTGGTGCGCATGGTGCTGGAGCAGGCCTTCGTCGATTTGAAGGAAGCCTGGCAGGCGATCATGGAAGTGAACTTCGAGTACATCAACTCGGAAGTGAACCCGGCCATGGCCAACATCGTCGGCCCCAGCGAAGCGGTGGTGGTGTCGACCTTCCACATCGAACTCGATGGCGGTGGCGGTGACCTGCACGTGACCATGCCGTACTCGATGATCGAGCCGGTGCGCGAAATGCTCGACGCCGGTTTCCAGTCGGACCTCGACGATCAGGACGAGCGCTGGGTCAACGCCCTGCGTCAGGACGTGCTGGATGTCGACGTGCCGATCGGCGCTACGGTTGCCCGTCGCCAGTTGCGCTTGCGCGACATCCTGCACATGCAGCCGGGGGACATTATCCCGGTCGAGATGCCGGAAGAAATGATCATGCGCGCCAATGGCGTGCCTGCGTTCAAGGTCAAGATGGGCTCGCACAAAGGCAACCTTGCGTTGCAGGTGATCGAGCCGATCGAGCGCCGCTGACCGGCGCTCAAACCTCCTTGTTTTAACAGACTGCTACTAACCGAATTTTTGCCCGCCGAGGACAAATGATGAACGACGATATGAACGCGCAGGACGACCAGGCGCTGGCTGATGAATGGGCTGCGGCCCTGGAAGAAACCGGTGACGCCGGTCAGGACGATATCGACGCCTTGCTGGCTGCCGATACCGCTGGCTCGTCGTCCAACCGTCTGCCGATGGAAGAGTTCGGCAGCGTGGCGAAGAACAACGACCCGGTGAGCCTGGAAGGTCCGAACCTGGACGTGATCCTTGATATCCCGGTGTCGATTTCCATGGAAGTGGGCAGCACCGACATCAACATCCGTAACCTGCTGCAACTCAACCAGGGTTCGGTGATCGAGCTCGATCGTCTGGCCGGTGAGCCGCTGGACGTACTGGTCAACGGCACGCTGATCGCTCACGGCGAAGTGGTCGTGGTCAACGAGAAGTTCGGCATTCGCCTGACGGACGTGATCAGCCCAAGCGAACGCATCAAGAAGCTGCGCTAAGTGAAAAAGGTTCTGGGGTGTGTACTGGCGATGCCCTTCAGTGCGCTGGCCGCCGAGACGGTTGCGACCGCTACGACGGCGGCCGCGCCGGCGGTCAGCAGTGGCGTGGCCGGGCAATTGACGCAGTTGGTCTTCGGCTTGCTGCTGGTGCTGGGGTTGATCTTCTTCCTCGCCTGGCTGTTGCGCCGGGTCCAGCAGGCCGGGCCGGCCGGCAAAGGGCAGGTGATCGAGTTGATCGGTTCCCGCGCACTCGGTCCCCGTGATCGTCTGATGCTGGTGCAGGTCGGCAACGAACAGATTCTGCTTGGCCTCAGTCCTGGCACCATCACCGCGTTGCATGTGCTCAAAGAGCCGGTGCAAGTGCCGGGCGTGACTGAAAAAGCGACCCCGGAGTTTGCCCAGCGTCTATTGGAGATGCTCGGCAAGGATCAAAAGGATAAGAAGTAATGGGTGCGTTACGCATCGTCTTGACGCTGGCCCTGATGTTGGCTGCGCCGCTGGCGTTCGCCGCCGATCCGTTGTCGATCCCTGCGATCACCTTGGGCACCAACGCCAATGGTGCTCAGGAATACTCGGTCAGCCTGCAAATCCTGCTGATCATGACCGCGCTGAGTTTCATCCCGGCGTTCGTCATGCTGATGACCAGCTTCACGCGGATCATCATTGTCTTCTCGATCCTGCGCCAGGCCCTGGGCCTGCAACAGACACCGTCGAACCAGATCCTCACGGGCATGGCGCTGTTTCTGACGCTGTTCATTATGGCGCCGGTGTTTGACCGGGTGAATCAGGACGCCTTGCAGCCGTATCTGGCGGAAAAACTGACCGCCCAGGATGCCGTCGCCAAGGCTCAGGTGCCGATCAAGGACTTCATGCTGGCGCAGACGCGCAGCAGCGATCTTGAATTGTTCATGCGCCTGTCCAAGCGCACCGACATCGCGTCGCCCGATCAGGCGCCGCTGACCATTCTGGTGCCGGCGTTTGTCACGTCTGAGCTGAAAACCGCGTTCCAGATCGGCTTCATGATTTTCATTCCGTTCCTGATCATCGACCTGGTGGTGGCCAGTGTGCTGATGGCGATGGGCATGATGATGCTCTCGCCACTGATCATTTCCCTGCCGTTCAAGATCATGTTGTTCGTGCTGGTGGATGGCTGGGCGTTGATCATCGGTACGTTGGCGAGCAGCTTCGGCGGTGTCTCGCCATGACGCCGGAAGTCGCGGTAGACATCTTTCGCGAAGCGCTGTGGCTGACCACGATGATGGTTGCCGTGCTGGTGATCCCGAGCCTGCTGGTCGGCCTGTTGGTGGCGATGTTCCAGGCCGCCACGCAGATCAACGAACAGACCCTGAGCTTCCTCCCGCGCTTGCTGGTCATGCTGGTCACGCTGATCGTTGCCGGCCCATGGCTGGTGCAGACGTTCATGGAATACATCCTGCAGTTGTACGGCAGCATTCCTCAGGTCATTGGCTAAACCATGCCGTCGCTGTTGCAACTGACCGACACCCAGATCAGTACCTGGGTGGCGACGTTCATGTTGCCGCTGTTTCGCATCGGCGCCCTGCTGATGGTCATGCCGGTGTTCGGTACAACGCTGGTGCCCAAACGTGTGCGTTTGTACTTTGCGTTGGCGATCACCGTGGTGATCGCTCCGGGGCTGCCGCCGATGCCGCCGGTCAATGCGCTGGACTTGAGTGGGCTGCTGCTGATCGCCGAGCAGATCCTGATTGGCGCGATTCTGGGTTTTTCCTTACAGCTGTTCTTTCAGGCCTTCGTGGTCGCCGGGCAGATCGTTTCCATTCAGATGGGCATGGGCTTCGCGTCGATGGTCGACCCCACCAACGGCGTTTCGGTGGCGGTGATCGGGCAGTTCTTCACCATGCTGGTGACACTGCTGTTCCTGTCTATGAACGGGCATCTGGTGGTGTTCGAAGTCCTGACTGAAAGCTTCACCACCCTGCCGGTTGGCAGCGGATTGTTGGTCAATCATTTCTGGGAACTGGCCGGCAAGCTCGGCTGGGTCCTCGGTGCGGCGTTGTTGTTGGTGTTGCCAGCGATCACGGCGCTGCTGGTAGTCAACATCGCGTTCGGCGTGATGACCCGGGCCGCGCCGCAGCTGAATATCTTCTCTATCGGTTTTCCGCTGACCCTGGTGCTCGGGCTGTTCATCGTCTGGGTCGGGCTGGCGGACATCATCAATCAGTATCAACCGCTGGCCACCGAGGCCTTGCAGTTTTTACGCGAACTCGCACGGGCGCGCTGAGTCATGGCTGAGAGCGAAAGCGGTCAGGACAAAACAGAAGACCCCACGGAGAAGCGCAAAAAAGACTCACGGGACAAGGGTGAGATTGCGCGTTCCAAGGAGCTCAACACCCTGGCGATCATGCTCGCCGGCGCCGGCGGCCTGCTGGTTTTCGGCGGCGCCCTCGCGCAGGAAATGATGGAGCTGATGCGGATGAACTTCACGCTCTCGCGGGAAGTGATTCTGGATCAACGCAACATGGGCACCTTCCTCCTGCATTCGGGGCAGATTGCGCTGGTGGCGATTCAGCCGTTGATGATCACCTTGCTGCTGGCCGCGTTGATCGGTCCGATTTCCCTGGGTGGCTGGTTGTTCGCAGCGGGTTCCATGGCACCGAAGTTCAGTCGCATGAATCCTGGCGCGGGGCTCAAGCGGATGTTCTCGGCCAAGGCCATCGTCGAGCTGCTCAAGGCGTTGGCGAAGTTTCTGATCGTGCTGTTCGTGGCACTGGCGGTGTTGTCTTCCGACATCGACGACCTGATGCGCATCGCGCACGAGCCGTTGGAGATGGCGGTCATTCACAGCCTGCAAGTGGTGGGCTGGAGCACCTTGTGGATGGCCTGCGGGCTGATCATCATCGCCGCCGTCGACGTGCCGGTGCAGTTGTGGGAAAGCCACAAGAAACTGCTGATGACCAAGCAGGAAGTGCGCGACGAGCACAAGGATCAGGAAGGGCGGCCGGAGGTCAAACAGCGCATCCGCCAGTTGCAGCGCGAGATGTCGCAACGGCGGATGATGGCGGCCATTCCCGAGGCCGATGTGGTCATCACCAACCCGACCCACTACGCCGTGGCGCTCAAGTACGACCCGGACAAAGGCAGCGCGCCGGTGCTGCTGGCCAAGGGCAGTGACTTCCTGGCCTTGAAAATCCGCGAAATCGCCGTGGCCAACAATGTCTTGCTGCTCGAATCGCCCGCCCTGGCGCGTTCGATCTATTACTCCACCGAGCTGGAGCAGGAAATACCCGGTGGCCTGTACCTGGCGGTCGCCCAGGTATTGGCTTACGTCTACCAGATCCGCCAGCACCGCGCCGGCAAAGGCAAGCCGCCTGAGCCGCTCAAGGATGACCTGCCGATTCCACCGGATCTGCGCCGCGATTCCTGACCCACCCCTGTAGCAGCTGTCGAGCCTCGCAGGCTCGACAGCTGCTACAAAAAAACTCCAATCAATCCCTCTATTTACCTCCTCTGCAAAAGTTGGAAGGCTTCTTGCAATAGCCGCTTTGCGCCAGCTTCAGGCGTCAAAAGTTTGCTTTAAAGGAACGGGGAAAACCGTGGATCGCTCTCAGTTATTCAACAGTGCTCGCACAAACGTTGCCGACTTAAGTCGGGGCAATCTGGGCGTGCCGTTGTTGCTGCTGGTCATGCTGGCCATGATGATGCTGCCGGTGCCGCCGTTCCTGCTGGACGTGTTCTTCACGTTCAACATCGCACTGTCGATCGTCGTTTTGCTGGTCTGCGTCTACGCCTTGCGGCCGCTGGACTTCGCGGTGTTCCCGACCATTCTGCTGGTCGCGACGTTGCTGCGACTGGCGCTGAACGTGGCCTCCACGCGGGTGGTGATGCTCCACGGTCAGGACGGCCACGCCGCCGCCGGTAAGGTGATCCAGGCCTTCGGTGAGGTGGTGATCGGCGGTAACTACGTGGTCGGTATCGTGGTCTTCGCGATTTTAATGATCATCAACTTCGTCGTGGTGACCAAGGGTGCCGGGCGGATTTCCGAGGTGAGCGCGCGCTTCACCCTCGATGCGATGCCCGGCAAACAAATGGCAATCGACGCCGATTTGAACGCCGGCCTGATTGATCAGAACCAGGCCAAACTGCGCCGGATGGAAGTCGCCCAGGAGGCTGAGTTCTACGGTTCCATGGACGGTGCCAGCAAATTCGTGCGCGGTGACGCCATTGCCGGCCTGTTGATTCTGTTCATCAACCTGATCGGCGGCATGGCGGTCGGTATCTTCCAGCACGGCATGACCTTTGGCGATGCCGGTCGGGTGTACGCGCTGTTGACCATCGGTGACGGTTTGGTGGCGCAATTGCCATCACTGCTGTTGTCCACGGCCGCCGCGATCATGGTGACCCGTGCTTCCGGTTCGGAAGACATGGGCAAGCAAATCAATCGCCAGATGTTCGCCTCGCCGAAAGCGTTGGCTGTCGCGGCGGGACTGATGGCAGTGATGGGCCTGGTGCCCGGCATGCCGCACTTTTCCTTCCTGAGCATGGCTGCTCTCGCTGCCGGTGGTGCGTACCTGTTCTGGAAGAAGCAGAACGTGGTCAAGGTCCAGGCGCTGCAAGAGGTCAAGCGTCAGCAGGAACTGCTGCCATCGCCGGCCCGCGCCATGGAGACCAAAGAGCTGGGCTGGGATGACGTCACGCCTATCGACATGATTGGCCTGGAAGTCGGCTATCGCCTGATTCCGCTGGTAGACCGCAATCAGGGGGGGCAACTGCTGGCGCGGATCAAGGGCGTGCGCAAGAAGCTGTCCCAGGACCTGGGCTTCCTGATGCCGACGGTGCATATCCGTGACAACCTCGACCTGGCGCCGAGTGCCTACCGCCTCACGCTCATGGGCGTGATCCTGGCAGAAGCCGAGATTTACCCGGATCGCGAACTGGCGATCAACCCGGGGCAGGTCTACGGCACGCTTAATGGCATAACCGCCAAAGATCCGGCTTTTGGCCTGGAGGCGGTCTGGATCGAAATCAGCCAGCGCGCCCAGGCGCAATCGCTCGGTTACACGGTGGTCGATGCCAGTACCGTGGTTGCCACGCACTTGAACCAGATCCTGTACAAGCACTCCAGCGAACTGATCGGTCACGAAGAAGTCCAGCAACTCATGCAATTGCTGGCCAAAAGCTCGCCTAAACTGGCTGAAGAGCTGGTGCCGGGCGTGGTTTCGCTGTCGCAGCTGCTCAAGGTGTTGCAAGCGCTGCTGGCCGAACAGGTGCCTGTGCGCGACATTCGCAGCATCGCCGAGGCGATCGCCAACAACGCCGCCAAGAGTCAAGATACTGCCGCTTTGGTGGCCGCTGTGCGGGTCGGTGTATCCCGCGCAATCGTCCAAAGCATTGTAGGTACTGACTCCGAGCTACCAGTGATCACCCTGGAGCCAAGGTTGGAACAGATATTGCTCAATAGTCTTCAGAAGGCAGGACAAGGCTCGGAAGAGGGCGTTCTGCTGGAGCCAAGCATGGCAGAGAAGCTGCAGCGCTCGTTGATCGATGCGGCGCAGCGTCAGGAAATGCAAGGTCAGCCGGTGATTCTGCTGGTGGCCGGCCCGGTTCGCGCCATGTTGTCGCGATTTGGCCGACTGGCAGTCCCGGGTTTGCATGTGTTGGCTTATCAGGAAATCCCTGACAACAAGCAAGTGACCATCGTTGCGACAGTAGGGCCCAACGGCTGAGGTAGTGGTTTATGCAAGTTAAGCGTTTTTTCGCCGCCGATATGCGTCAGGCCATGAAACTGGTTCGTGATGAGCTGGGCGCCGATGCCGCCATTATTGGCAATCGCCGGATCGCCGGCGGTGTCGAGCTGACGGCTGCGCTGGATTACAAATTGTCGGCGCTGGCCCCGCGCGTTCCGAACATGGAACTCGAGGATGAGCTGCGCAAGACCCAATCGCGCATTGTGACTGCCCAGGCCGAATTGAGCCTGCGTGGCGATGGCGAGACCGAAGGCGACAAGACCACCAATCGCCAGTTGTTCGCCGGCCTGCCACTGACCGCTGCCGAGCCACTGATCGAACCGACCTACGCCGAACCGCGTCGCTCGGCGCCTGCCCCGGCACCGGCTGCTGGCGGCGTTGATCCACGTGCGTTCGACTCGATGCGCTTCGAACTCAACAGCCTGCGTGAACTGATGGAAGTACAGCTCGGTTCGCTGGCCTGGAATCAGCTGCAAGGCAGTCGTCCGGCCCAGGCCAACCTTTGGCGTCGCCTGCAACGCATCGGCCTGTCCGGCCCGTTGTCGCGCGATCTGCTGGCCATGATCGGTGATATCGATGAGCCCCGTCAGGCCTGGCGCATGTTGCTGGCGCACCTGGCGCGGATGATCGCCACACCGGAAGTCGAGCCACTGGAAGAGGGCGGCGTGATTGCCATGGTCGGCCCTGCCGGCATGGGCAAGACCACCACCCTGGCCAAGCTCGCTGCCCGTTACGTGCTCAAGTACGGCGCGCAGAACATCGCGCTGGTGAGCATGGACAGCTTTCGCATTGGCGCCCAGGAGCAGCTCAAGACGCTGGGGCGCATTCTCAATGTGTCGGTGACCCACGTCGATCCGGGCCAGTCGCTGGTTCAGGCGCTGGAGCCGCTGCTGCGCAAACGCGTGGTGCTGATCGATACCGCAGGCCTTCAGGCCAGCGATCCGGCCCTGCGCATGCAGCTCGAAAGCCTGGCCGGGCGTGGCATCAAATCAAAAAATTACCTGGTGCTCGCAACCACCAGCCAAAAACAGGTTCTAACAGCCGCTTATCACAGTTACAAGCGCTGCGGGCTCGCTGGCTGCATCCTGACTAAACTGGATGAAACGGCAAGTCTGGGCGAGGTGCTGAGCCTGGCGATCAGTCATGAATTGCCGGTGGCGTACCTGACCGATGGTCCGCGGATTCCGGATGATTTGCATCTGCCGCGCCGTCATCAGTTGGTCAGTCGCGCCGTGAGCGTGCAAATGCAGGAAGAACCCAGCGAAGAAGCCATGGCTGATATGTTCGCTGATATTTACCACAGCCCGACCAAGCAGGTTGGCTAAGGTAGTCATGAACAGTTTTTGTACCTACATCGATGGTCTGCCATGCATTGTTCCATTTGCGAACGCGCAGCCAGTAATGTGGCCTCCGTCTATGCAAGACAAGGTAAAGAAATAACATGGGCAGCATGCATCCCGTACAGGTGATCGCGGTGACCGGCGGCAAAGGTGGCGTCGGCAAGACTAACGTGTCAGTGAATTTGTCACTGGCCCTGGCTGAACTCGGCCGTCGCGTCATGCTGTTGGACGCTGACCTGGGCCTGGCGAACGTCGACGTTCTGTTGGGACTGACACCCAAACGTACCCTGGCCGACGTGATCGAAGGCCGCTGCGAGCTGCGCGACGTTCTGTTGCAGGGCCCGGGCGGTATTCGAATTGTTCCGGCCGCGTCCGGTACCCAGAGCATGGTTCATTTGAGCCCGGCTCAACACGCCGGCCTGATCCAGGCGTTCAGCGACATCGGCGACAACCTCGACGTATTGGTGATCGACACCGCTGCGGGCATAGGTGACTCGGTAGTCAGCTTTGTTCGCGCAGCGCAAGAAGTCTTGCTGGTGGTCTGCGACGAGCCGACCTCGATCACCGACGCCTACGCGCTGATCAAACTGCTTAACCGCGATTACGGCATGAACCGCTTCCGTGTCCTGGCCAACATGGCCCAGAGCCCGCAAGAAGGTCGCAACCTGTTCGCCAAGTTGACCAAGGTCACCGACCGCTTTCTCGACGTTGCCTTGCAATACGTCGGCGCGGTGCCTTACGACGAAAGCGTGCGCAAGGCTGTGCAGAAACAACGTGCCGTGTATGAAGCCTTCCCGCGTTCCAAGTGCGCCCTGGCGTTCAAGGCCATCGCGCAGAAAGTTGATACCTGGCCGCTGCCTGCCAACCCGCGCGGGCACCTTGAGTTTTTCGTCGAGCGCCTCGTGCAACAGACCGCAGGACCCGTCCTATGACAGCCAGTGGCTACAACCTCTACAAGAAGTCGGCACGTGACGCGCAGTACGAGCTGATCGAGCGTTACGCGCCACTGGTCAAACGCATTGCTTACCACTTGCTGGCCCGTCTGCCGGCCAGTGTCCAGGTTGAAGACCTGATCCAGGCCGGGATGATCGGCCTGCTCGAAGTATCGACCAAATACGACGCCAGCAAAGGCGCCAGTTTCGAGACGTACGCGGGCATACGAATCCGCGGCGCCATGCTCGATGAAGTACGCAAGGGGGACTGGGCGCCACGTTCGGTCCACCGAAATACCCGTATGGTCAGTGACGCAATTCGCTCTATTGAAGCTAAAACCGGCCGTGACGCTAAAGATCACGAGGTTGCGGCCGAACTCCAATTGAGTCTCGACGATTATTACGGGATTTTGAACGACACCCTGGGCAGCCGCTTATTCAGTTTCGACGATCTGTTGCAGGACGGCGAACACGAAGGGCTGCACGAGGATGGCGCGAGTGCTCATCTCGAGCCGTCACGCGATCTGGAAGATGAACGCTTCCAGGCGGCGCTGGCGGACGCGATTGCCAATTTGCCGGAGCGCGAGCGACTGGTGTTGGCGCTGTACTACGACGAAGAGTTGAATCTCAAGGAAATCGGTGAGGTCCTGGGGGTCAGCGAATCGCGGGTCAGCCAGTTACACAGCCAGTGCGCGGCCCGTTTGCGGGGGCGTTTGGGGGAGTGGCGAGCGCGCTGAAGGCAGTGTGGGGACACTGCGAACGGGGCTGGTGCGGATTTGAACGGCACCGGTCGCGATCTGTTGTGCTCCAGACAGTCATCGAGTGAATTGCCGAATTGATTGAAATGGCGCGTCCAGGTGCTGGGCGCGTTTAAGACTGCTTGGAGGTCGAATTGGACAAGAACATGAAAATCCTCATCGTTGATGACTTCTCAACGATGCGGCGGATCATAAAAAACCTGTTGCGTGACCTTGGGTTCACCAACACGGTCGAGGCTGACGATGGCACTACCGCCATTCCGGTTCTCAACAGCGGGAGCATCGACTTTCTGGTAACGGACTGGAACATGCCTGGCATGACCGGTATCGATCTGCTGCGCCACGTGCGCGCCGATGAAAAGCTCAAGCACCTGCCGGTGTTGATGGTGACCGCTGAAGCCAAGCGCGAGCAGATCATCGAAGCGGCCCAGGCCGGTGTAAACGGCTATGTGGTCAAACCCTTCACGGCCCAGGCGTTGAAAGAAAAAATCGAGAAGATTTTCGAACGCATCGGTTGATCCACTGCGCCACGGGGGAGCTATGGAGCATAAAGAATCTTCACAGGGCGATTTTGAATCGACCCTGAAAAAACATGCCGTCGAACTGGTCGCCAGCCTTGAAAAAGGCAGGTTCGGCGAGGCTGTGCAACTGATCCATGAGCTCAATCAGACCCGTGACCGTGGCCTGTATCAGGAAGTGGGCAAGCTCACTCGCGAGCTGCACAGCGCGATCGTCAATTTCCAGATTGACCCGAACATGCCGCAAGCCGAGGAAGTGTCGCAGATCACGGACGCCACCGAGCGCCTGGGGTATGTGGTCAAGCTGACCGAGGCCGCGGCCAACCGCACCATGGACCTGGTGGAAAGCGCCACGCCGCTGGTCAACAGCCTGAGCGAAGAAGCCCAGGCGTTGAGCACGGACTGGAGCCGGTTCATGCGCCGCGAAGTCGGGGCTGAAGAGTTCCGTGAGCTGGCCCGCCGCGTCGACGGTTTCCTGACACGCAGCACCGAGGACAACCGCACGGTGTCGAGCAACCTCAACGACATCCTGCTGGCTCAGGATTACCAGGACCTCACCGGTCAGGTGATCAAGCGCGTGACCCAGTTGGTCACCGAAGTTGAAAGCAATTTGCTCAAGCTCGTCCTCATGGCCAGCCAGGTAGACCGCTTTGCGGGTATCGAACATGACCGTGAATCGATGCTCGCCGAAAAAGATCCACAAAAACATCTCTCTCAGGGTGAAGGTCCGCAGATTCATGCCGATAAAAGAGAAGACGTTGTGTCCGGTCAGGACGATGTGGACGATTTGCTATCCAGCCTGGGATTTTAGCGTTTCAGCATTCTAGGTTTTTTAGGTTTTTAGACCTGTAGGAGCACCCCCTTAATGAGCTTCGGCGCCGATGAAGAGATCCTTCAGGATTTCCTGGTTGAGGCCGGCGAGATTCTAGAGCAACTGTCCGAACAACTGGTCGAGCTGGAAAGCCGACCGGATGATGCGGACTTGCTCAATGCAATTTTTCGCGGTTTTCACACTGTAAAAGGGGGCGCCGGCTTCCTCCAGCTCAACGAGCTGGTGGAGTGCTGCCACATCGCCGAAAACGTGTTCGACATCCTGCGCAAGGGTGAGCGTCGCGTCGATTCGGAACTGATGGACGTGGTCCTCGAAGCGCTGGACGCGGTGAACAGCATGTTCGGCGAGGTCCGCGAGCGCAGCCCGGTTACGGCGGCGACACCTGAATTGCTGGAGGCCCTGGCCCGTCTGGCCGAGCCGCAAACGGCAGATGAAGCTGCACCGGCTGCTCTCGTGGCTGAAGCACCTGCCGCCGAAAGCGAATCGGGCGACATCACCGATAACGAATTCGAGCAACTGCTGGACTCGCTGAACGCCGTCAAGGCTCAGGCCGAAGCGCCAGTGGCTGCAGCACCAACGCCTGCCAGCGATGCTGCTGCCAGCGACGAAATCACCGATGCCGAGTTCGAGTCGTTGCTCGATCAATTGCACGGCAAAGGCCAGTTCGCCGTTGATGCCGTGGCCCCTGCGCCAGCCGCACCGGCTGCGCCAAAAGCGGCGGGCGACAGCTCCGACATTACCGACGACGAATTTGAAGCACTGCTCGACCAGTTGCACGGCAAAGGCAACTTTGCGGTGGATGCGCTGGAGTCGGCCATTGCTTCGGTACCGGCTACACCTGCGCCAACTGCGGCGGCGGTGGGTGGGGATCTGATCTCCGATCACGAGTTCGAATCGCTGCTCGACGAATTGCACGGTAAAGGCAAGTTCACCGATGTGGCGACAGGCACTGTCGTCACTGCCCCGGCGCCCGCTGCCAAGGCAGCGGCACCGGCGGCCAAGGCACCAGAACCGAAAGCCGAGGCACCGAAACCGGCTGCCGCTGCCGCTGCTGCACCGGCCCCGGCCCGTGCTCCGGCTGCGCCGCCACCGGAAAAACCGGCGAGCGAAGCCGAGACCACCGTGCGGGTCGATACCGCGCGTCTCGACGAAATCATGAACATGGTCGGCGAACTGGTACTGGTGCGTAACCGTCTGGTTCGCCTGGGTGCCAACAGTGCCGACGAAGCCATGTCCAAGGCGGTGTCGAACCTCGACGTGGTCACGGCTGACCTGCAAACCGCGGTCATGAAGACCCGGATGCAACCGATCAAGAAAGTCTTCGGGCGCTTCCCGCGCCTGGTTCGCGACCTGGCTCGCCAGCTCAAGAAAGAGATCAACCTGGAACTGGTCGGCGAAGAAACCGACCTCGACAAGAACCTCGTCGAGGCCCTGGCCGACCCGCTGGTCCACTTGGTGCGCAACGCGGTCGACCACGGCATCGAGTCGCCGGAAGAACGCGAAGCCTCGGGCAAGTCCCGTGGCGGTCGAGTCGTACTTGCGGCGGAACAGGAAGGTGACCACATCCTGCTGTCGATCTCCGATGACGGCAAAGGCATGGACCCGCACGTCCTGCGTTCCATCGCGGTAAAACGCGGTGTGATGGACAAGGATGCGGCGGATCGCTTGAGCGACACCGAGTGCTACAACCTGATTTTCGCGCCAGGGTTCTCGACCAAGACCGAGATCTCCGACGTGTCGGGTCGTGGCGTGGGCATGGACGTGGTGAAAACCAAGATTTCCCAGCTCAACGGTTCGATCAACATCTACTCGACCAAGGGCCAGGGCTCGAAGATCGTCATCAAGGTCCCGCTGACCCTGGCGATCATGCCGACGCTGATGGTCATGCTCGGCAACCAGGCGTTTGCGTTCCCGCTGGTGAACGTCAACGAGATCTTCCACCTCGACCTGTCGACCACCAACGTGGTGGATGGTCAGGAAGTGGTGATCGTGCGCGACAAGGCGCTGCCACTGTTTTACCTCAAGCGCTGGCTGGTCAGCTCCGCCGCTCACGAAGAGCAGCGCGAAGGCCATGTGGTGATCCTTTCGGTGGGCACGCAGCGGATCGGCTTTGTCGTCGATCAGTTGGTGGGCCAGGAAGAAGTGGTCATCAAGCCATTGGGCAAAATGCTCCAGGGAACCCCGGGCATGTCGGGCGCCACCATCACCGGTGACGGCCGCATTGCGCTGATTCTCGATGTTCCGAGCATGCTCAAGCGTTACGCCACGCGGCGTATTTGATTCTGGTGGAGCGGGGCGACTGAGCCTCGCTCCGTCTAACGGAGTGTTTATGGCAGTCAAAGTCCTGGTGGTGGACGATTCGGGGTTTTTCCGCCGCCGCGTCTCGGAAATTCTTTCAGCGGATTCGAATATCCAGGTCGTCGGCACGGCGACCAACGGAAAAGAGGCGATCGATCAGGCCCTGGCCCTCAAGCCGGACGTGATCACAATGGACTACGAAATGCCCATGATGGACGGCATCACGGCCGTGCGGCACATCATGCAGCGCTGCCCGACGCCGGTGTTGATGTTCTCCTCGCTGACCCACGAAGGCGCCCGGGTCACCCTCGATGCGCTGGATGCCGGCGCCGTGGATTTCCTGCCGAAGAATTTCGAAGACATCTCCCGTAACCCGGAGAAGGTCAAGCAACTGCTGTGCGAAAAGATCCTGAGCATTTCGCGCAGTAACCGTCGCGCCAATACCTACAGTGCTCCGGCCCCGGTCGCCGCGCCTGCTCCAACTCCTGCGCCTGCAAGCGCCAGCAGTTACGGCAGCCATGCACCGTCGCGTCCGGCGCCGGCGCCGATTCCGGCACGCACCCATGCGCCTGTGTCGTCCGGCCCATCGTCGCCTGCACCAAAACGCAAAGCCTACAAACTGGTGGCCATCGGCACGTCCACGGGCGGTCCGGTAGCGCTGCAACGGGTCCTGACCCAGTTGCCGGCCAACTTCCCGGCGCCGCTGGTATTGATCCAGCACATGCCGGCGGCGTTCACCAAGGCCTTCGCCGAACGCCTGGACAAGCTCTGCCGGATCAGCGTCAAGGAAGCCGAGGATGGCGACATCCTGCGTCCTGGCCTGGCGTTGCTGGCACCGGGTGGCAAGCAAATGATGATCGATGGCCGTGGCGCGGTGAAAATCCTGCCGGGCGACGAGCGTCTGAATTACAAACCAAGCGTGGACATCACCTTCGGTTCTGCTGCCAAGTCCTACGGTGACAAAGTTCTGGCGGTCGTGCTGACCGGCATGGGCGCCGACGGTCGTGAAGGGGCTCGCCTGCTCAAACAGAGCGGCAGCGCGATCTGGGCTCAGGATGAAGCCAGTTGCGTGATCTACGGCATGCCGATGGCCATCGTCAAAGCCGATCTCGCCGATGCGATCTACGGGTTGGAAGATATTGGCAAGCACCTGGTCGAGGCGTGTATCTGATGGATGTTTTAAGCCTGATTGGCATCATCATGGCGTTCGTCGCCATCATTGGCGGCAATTACCTTGAAGGAGGCCACCTTGGCGCGCTGGCCAACGGCCCGGCAGCCCTGATCGTATTGGGTGGCACCATCGGCGCAGCCTTGTTGCAATCGCCGATGAGCGCCTTCAAGCGCGCCATGCAAATCCTTGGCTGGATTCTGTTTCCGCCGCGCGTTGACCTGGCCGGTGGCATTGATCGCGTGGTGAACTGGAGCCTGACCGCCCGCAAGGAAGGCCTGCTCGGCCTGGAAGGGGTGGCCGATGCCGAACCTGACAGCTACTCGCGCAAAGGCCTGCAACTGCTGGTTGACGGTGCCGAACCGGAAGCGATTCGCAGCATCCTGGAAGTGGATTTCTACACCCAGGAAAGCCGCGACATCGAGGCCGCCAAAGTCTTTGAAAGCATGGGCGGCTACGCGCCGACCATCGGGATTATCGGGGCAGTGATGGGCCTGATCCATGTCATGGGCAACCTGGCCGATCCGACCCAACTGGGCAGCGGCATTGCCGTGGCCTTCGTCGCGACCATCTACGGTGTGGCCAGTGCCAACCTGGTGTTGCTGCCGATTGCCTCCAAGCTCAAGTCCGTGGCCTTGCGTCAGTCGCGTTATCGCGAAATGTTGCTGGAAGGGATCCTGTCGATCGCTGAAGGTGAAAACCCTCGCTCTATTGAGTTGAAGCTTCAGGGCTTCATGGATTGATGGGAGACATGGACCATGGCACGTCGTCGCCAACCTGAAGAACATGTGAACCACGAACGCTGGCTCGTTTCCTATGCCGACTTCATCACGTTGCTGTTCGCGTTCTTCGTGGTCATGTACTCGATCTCTTCGATCAACGAAGGCAAGTACAAAGTCATCTCGCAAGCGTTGATCGGGGTCTTCACCGACGCCGATCGTTCGCTCAAACCGATTCCGGTCGGTGAAGAGCGGCCGATGACCGTGACGCCGGCAAAACCGTTGGTGAAAGACAGCGAGCAGGTCGATGCCGGGGTTGCCGGTTCCAACGACCCGCTGAAAAGTATCGCCGATGACATCAGTGCCGCGTTTGGTGACCTGATCAGCTCCAACCAGATGACCGTGCGTGGCAACGAGTTGTGGGTCGAGATCGAACTCAATTCCAGCCTGTTGTTTGGCAGCGGCGATGCCATGCCCAGCGACATCGCGTTCAACATCATCGACAAGGTCGCCGGGATTTTGAAGCCATTCGACAACCCGATCCACGTCGAAGGTTTTACGGACGATCAACCGATTCGCACCGCGCAGTACCCGACCAACTGGGAGCTGTCCTCGGCCCGTTCCGCGAGCATCGTGCGCATGCTGGCGATGCAGGGTGTGAACCCCAGCCGCCTGGCGTCCGTGGGCTACGGCGAGTTCCAGCCGGTGGCCAACAACGCCACTGCCGAAGGCCGCGCACGCAACCGTCGTGTGGTGCTGGTGGTGTCGCGCAATCTCGATGTGCGCCGCAGCCTGACCGGCACCGGTACCGCTCATGCACAACCGGACGCCGCGTTGAAGCGTGCTGGCACACAAACTGCACCGACCCCGGTCAAGTCGCCGGTACGAGAGAGCGCCGTCAATTCTCCGTCACCCGTATTAACACGCTGAGCTATTTCTCGGTCGACCCAGTCGGCCGGGCGGAACCCTTCGAATGAGAGTCTGGGCAGTTGCCAATCAAAAGGGTGGTGTTGGTAAAACCACTTCCTCTATCGCTTTAGCCGGTTTGCTGGCCGAGGCGGGCAAGCGCGTGGTTGTGGTCGATCTCGACCCGCACGGCTCCATGACCAGTTACTTCGGCTACGACCCCGACACCCTGGAACACAGCAGCTACGACTTGTTCCTGCACAAGGGCAGCGTGCCGCAAGGCTTGCCCGGTCAGTTGCTGTTGCCCACCAGCCACGAAAGCATTTCCCTGTTGCCCTCCAGCACCGCGCTGGCCACCCTTGAGCGTCAGTCGCCGGGGCAGAGTGGTTTGGGCCTGGTGATTGCCAAGAGCCTGGCGCAGTTGTGGCAGGACTTCGATTATGCGGTGATCGACAGTCCGCCGTTGCTCGGCGTGCTGATGGTCAATGCCTTGGCGGCGAGCCAGCAATTGGTGATCCCGGTGCAGACCGAGCATCTGGCCGTCAAAGGCCTGGAGCGCATGGTCAACACCCTGGCGATGATCAATCGCTCACGCAAACAGGCGCTGCCGTTCACCATCATCCCGACCTTGTTCGACCGCCGCACGCAGGCTTCCCTCGGGACTCTGCGGGTGCTGCGCGACCTGTACCCGGAAGAAATCTGGCAAGGCTACATTCCGGTCGACACGCGTCTGCGTGACGCAAGCCGGGCCGGGCTCACGCCTTCGCAGTTCGACGGCAAGAGCCGCGGCGTTCTGGCTTACCGCGCGCTGCTCAAGCATTTGCTGGCGCAGCAATCCGTTGCGCAGGTGGCGTGAGATGAACCTTCCTTGCGTGGTGCTTAAATGAATCGGCCGGTGAAAATCACCTCTCGCCCGCAACTGGCGCTCCAGAGCTATCTGGACAGCTTGCTGCAGGACGCGACCGAGGAGCTGGCGCCCGTCATCGAAGCGCCCGTCGAAGTGATCGAGCCTGAAAGCACCCTCGACGAGTTTCAGTTGGCGGTGCTCGAAGAGCAGGCGCGTGATGCCGCGGTGGTTGTGGCCCCTGTCGTTGCCCCTGTCGTTGCGCCAGTCGTGAAGGCGCCAGCACCTGTCATGGAAGCACCGGCACCGATCCTCGCGCCGGTATCGACCATCGCACCGCTGCTGCAAACGCTGGTGCCGCCGGTTGTCGAAGTTCATCTCCCGCCGAGCAACACGCCGCCTCCGGTCGAAGCTGACGGGCGTCCATCGTGGGCCGCCGAGCCCTTCGAATGCCTGTTGTTCGATGTCGCCGGCCTGACGCTGGCGGTGCCGCTGGTGTGCCTCGGTTCGATATATTCGTTGGCTGGTCACGAGCTGACGCCGCTGTTCGGTCAGCCGGAGTGGTTCCTCGGGATTCTCCCGAGCCAGGCCGGCAACCTGAAAGTCCTCGATACCGCGCGTTGGGTCATGCCCGACCGCTACCGCGATGACTTCCGCCAGGGCCTGCAATACGTCATTTCGGTCCAGGGTTATGAGTGGGGGCTGGCCGTGCATCAGGTCAGCCGCTCGTTGCGCCTGGACCCCAACGAAATCAAATGGCGCAGCCACCGGGGTCAACGACCTTGGCTGGCGGGCACCGTGATTGAACACATGTGTGCCTTGCTCGACGTTTCCGCACTGGCCGAACTGATCGCCAGTGGCGGGGCAAAGCACATGAGCAGCATCAAGAAACCGGCTCACAAACCGACATAACAAACACGCATCGGCAGTCACTGCCGATGCACAGAACACACACCGCCAGGGCGGTTTTTCGAGGGGTCAGGGTATGAATGATAAGGCGACGGCTGCAAAGGGTTCCGAAGATCCGATCCTGCAATGGGTAACCTTCAAGCTGGACAACGAAACCTACGGCATCAACGTGATGCGCGTTCAGGAAGTCCTGCGCTACACCGAAATCGCCCCGGTACCGGGTGCTCCGAGCTACGTGCTGGGCATCATCAACCTGCGCGGTAACGTGGTTACTGTAATCGACACCCGTCAGCGTTTCGGCCTGATGAATGCCGAGATCAGCGACAACACCCGTATCGTCATCATTGAAGCCGACAAGCAAGTAGTCGGGATCATGGTCGACAGCGTGGCCGAAGTGGTTTACCTGCGTCAGTCGGAAATCGAAACCGCGCCAAACGTCGGTAACGAAGAATCCGCCAAGTTCATCCAAGGCGTATGCAACAAGAACAACGAACTGCTGATCCTGGTCGAGCTGGACAAGATGATGAGCGAAGAAGAATGGTCGGACCTGGAGAACATCTGATTGATTCTTGAGGTAGCGGTCATTGTCCTGTTCCTTTTCTGGGCAGGCACGCTGGCGATGTTTCTGGCGTACATACGCGGTCAACGATTGATCGCCGCGCAACAGGCTCAGGGCGATGCGCTGCGGGATCAGCGCATCAAGGACCTGGCCAAACGCGTGGACGACTACCAGCGCGGCAACGTGCGCATGGGTGAAGACCTGCACGAGCTGCGCGCGGTGGTCGGCCCGCTGCCGGACAAACTGGCGCAACTGGAACAGCGCGACCCGTCGAGCCTGTCGTTTGCCCAGGCGGCGCGACTGGTCGGGATGGGCGCTACGGTGGATGAACTCACGCAGTCCTGCGGCTTGACCCAGGCTGAGGCGGAGTTGATGCGCAAGCTTCACAAGAACTGATTTTTGCAACTCGGCTGAAATTGCTTTCGCGAGCTTGCTCGCGATGGCGGTGCGTCAGTCACCGTAGATTTGAAAGTGCCGCCCTCATCGCGGGCAAGCCTCGCTCCCACAGGTATTGCGGTCGCGCACAAAGTATGTGAACGCCGCCGAACCCTATGCGAGCCGGGCTTGCCCGCGATGGCGTCCTTGAAGCCTCAGTAATTGTCACCGCGTTCGGTGATGTCCTTCTCCAGCATGACCGCATCGGGATCATGCCCCGCCGGAAACTTGCCCTTCAGGTTCCATGCAAACGCAATAATCTCGGCAATCGTGCGGTACAACTCCTCCGGAATACTCTCGCCCAGCTCCATCCGCGCCAGCAGCTTTACCAGCTCGGCGTTTTCGTAGATCGGCACTTCGTAGTCGCGAGCGATCCGCAAAATCTCTTCCGCCAGCGCTTCGTCACCCTTGGCCGTGAGGGTAGGGGCGTGGCTGCCGTCGTATTTGAGGGCGATGGCCTGGCGTGGGGCGTTGGGGTTTTTCATGCGGTTTCGTCGACCCAGCGTTGTTCAAGACGGGTTTGCGGGCCTTGTGGCGGTTTGCCGAGGTGGCAATTCAGATCGCCGACGTTCAGTCCCGACGCCAGCAGGCGTTCGCGCAGCCCGGCCAGGTTGCTTTCGATCAGGCTCGCGGTGTACGGGCGTTCGGCCCAGAGTTGGCTGGACAGGCTGCCCTTGATCAGCTGCGCCTGAATCTGCAACGGGCCTAGCGGTTCCATGTCGAACGCCAGGTCGACGCGCCACAGTGGCTGCTTGGGCTCGCGTTCGTCGCGACGTTCGTGCGGCTGTTCTTTCTCTGGGGCTTCTTCGCGCTGGAACTTGACCTGCAATGGCACGATGTCCTGCAGGTTGCGCATGGGGATTTCCAGCTGCCAGGTGCTGACCAGCCGCCCATCATCCGTCAGACCGGTTTGTTCCAGGCTCGACAGTTGATGGCTTTGCAGGCGCGAAACCGCCGCCGCTGCCAAACGCAGCAAGTGCTCCAGATCACCTTCACCGTCCTGGCTTTGCAGCAGGCGCTCGGGCAGCGGGAAACTGGTCGGCAGCGGTTTGGCGCTGACCTGGCCGAGCATGCCGAGGGCGCTGCGCACGAAACTCGGCATCGCCTGCACCAATGTGTTGGCGGCGATCAGTGCGTTGAGGTTGGTGTTGGCCGGCAGCCCCGGTGTCAGTTGTGCGATCAGCTTGAGCAAATCGCCCTTCATGTCTGGAGCCAGCGTCGGATTCTGTCCGGTCAGCAATTTCGCTTCGAGGAACAGGCCGCTGTTGGCCAACGCTTGAGCAAGACCCTTTGGCGTGCTCAATTGCTGAACGTCCGGGAGGCCAGCGAGGAGTCTTTCCACGGCAACACGCAGGTCGTTGGAAGTCGGATCCGACGACGGTGGAGGCAACGGCAGGTTTTGCAGGACTTTGATCAAGCCATCCAGCGAGCCTTGGCGGCTTTGTTGGCTGACCAGTTGCTGGGTCACCGCCAATTGTTCCTGGCGGCTGCTCAGCGGGACGAATTTCAGCGTCTGGGTGTCTTGCACCATGGCGCTCAACAACGTGCCGATGCGCAGCGGCGTCGGGCTGTCGATACTCAAGGTGCTCCCGCTCAGCACGGTGTTTAACAAGCTCACCATCGAGCGAAACACCGTCGGTTGCCCTGGCACCTGCGGCAGCACCTGCGAGGTCAGTACTTTGCCTTGCAGCAAGGTGCCGACCGGCAGTTGCGCGGTGTCGATGCGGGTAAGGGTGGCAATGCTGGAAGCGATGGCCTGTTGCACAGTGATTGCCAGATTGCTCGCCGACGGCTGCGTGATCGCCAGGCTGGTGCCTTGAGGCAGCGGCTGGGTGCTGGTGGCCTGCACCGTGGTCTGGCGACCGCTGTCGAGGGTGACTTTGAGCAACAGTTGAAAAGTCTGATCCGTCTGCTTGAGTGACAGCACTTCAGCCTTGGCGGTCTGCCCGACGTCGATCAGGCCCTCCATTGGCTTTAGCAACTGCAGCAGGTCGCCACTCATCACCAGCGGCCGCGAAGTCGCGGGCGTGGTCTGGGGTAGCGGGAGGATGTTCATTTCGCCTGTCATACGCGGTCACAACCTGAGGAAATTGCACTCTTTAGAGTAGGGCATGGCATGTATAATGCCGCCCGTCTTTCGGGGAGTGGCGAAAACATTGCAATTGTTTGACGCAGCTCTCTAGAACAGACCGCCAATGCATCTATGCTGCATCTCTTTAGCGGCCGCTTTGCCGCCGACTTGAACCGCAAAAGGCCCGTGATCCCTTGACCAGCCCAGTCCTGCAAACCGTTGCCCTCGCTTGTGAGCGAGACCTTCGGCTGCTCTTCGAAAATCTCGATTTGAGACTGGCCAGTGGCGAAATGGTGCAAATCAGCGGCCCCAACGGCAGTGGCAAGACCAGCCTGTTGCGTCTGCTGTGCGGGCTGATGCAGCCGACCGCCGGTCAGGTGCTGCTCAACGGCCAGCCGCTCAATGAGCAACGTCTTGAGCTGGCGCGCAACCTGCTGTGGATCGGTCATGCCGCCGGCATCAAGGAACTGCTGACCCCCGAGGAAAACCTCAGCTGGCTTTGCGCCTTGCATCATCCGGCGTCCCATGAGGCCATCTGGCAAGCCTTGGCGGCTGTCGGACTGCGCGGTTTCGAGGATGTTCCCTGCCACACCCTGTCTGCTGGCCAGCATCGTCGCGTGGCGTTGGCGCGGTTGTACCTGGACAGCCCGCCGCTGTGGATTCTCGATGAACCGTTCACCGCGCTCGATAAACAAGGCGTGGCGCAACTCGAAGAACACCTGGCCGCGCACTGCGAGCGGGGCGGCATGGTCGTGTTGACCACGCACCACACGCTGACCCGGATGCCGGCCGGCTATCGCGACATTGACCTGGGAATTGGGCCGTATGAGTGTTTTCGGC
Organism: Pseudomonas sp. S2_B07; assembly: GCF_054668435.1. Taxonomy (NCBI): domain Bacteria; kingdom Pseudomonadati; phylum Pseudomonadota; class Gammaproteobacteria; order Pseudomonadales; family Pseudomonadaceae; genus Pseudomonas; species Pseudomonas sp. S2_B07. Next base: position 1,841,470 of record NZ_CP162769.1, on the reverse strand, counting down.
CTGTTGGTCGCCCGTGAGGCCCGTTTATTGTTCCGCCGTCCTGCGGAACTGGCTAATCCGCTGGTGTTCTTCGCTATCGTCGTGGCGCTGTTCCCGCTGGCGGTCGGCCCCGAGGCTCAATTGTTGCAAACCTTGTCTCCGGGACTGGTCTGGGTGGCAGCGCTTTTATCGGTTCTGCTCTCGCTGGACGGGCTTTTCCGCAGTGATTTCGAAGACGGTTCCCTCGAACAGTGGGTCCTTTCGTCGCACCCCCTGCCTCTTCTGGTTTTGGCCAAGGTACTGGCACACTGGGCCTTCTCAGGCCTGGCACTGGTTTTGCTCGCGCCACTGCTGGCGTTGATGCTCGGTTTACCTGCCGCTTGTCTGCCGGTGTTGCTGCTTTCCTTATTGCTGGGTACACCGGTGCTGAGCCTGCTCGGTGCGGTGGGCGCAGCCCTGACGGTCGGATTGAAGCGCGGTGGCCTGTTGCTGGCACTGCTGATTCTACCGCTGTACATCCCGGTGTTGATTCTCGGCAGTGGCGCCTTGCAGGCAGCCTTGCAGGGCATGCCGGCGACCGGTTATCTCTTGTGGCTTGGTAGCCTGACCGCCCTGGCGATAACCCTGACACCTTTTGCAATAGCTGCTGGCCTGAAGATCAGCGTCGGCGAATAATGAGGTCTGGTTAAAATTTAATCAGTAAAGACCCAGCCCTTCACAGCGAAGGGCAACCGTGATGGAAACAGTATGAACTGGACGTGGTTTCACAAGCTCGGCTCGCCCAAATGGTTTTACGGCATCAGCGGCAAACTGCTGCCCTGGCTGAGCGTCGCGGCGTTGCTGCTGATCGGTGTCGGTGTCGTTTGGGGCCTGGCCTTCGCGCCGCCCGACTACCAGCAAGGCAACAGCTTTCGCATCATCTATATCCATGTTCCGGCCGCCATGCTGGCGCAGTCCTGCTATGTGATGCTGGCCGTGTGTGGCATCGTCGGGCTGGTCTGGAAGATGAAACTGGCCGACGTCGCCCTGCAATGCGCGGCGCCCATCGGGGCCTGGATGACCGCTGTGGCGCTAGTCACCGGCGCGATCTGGGGCAAACCGACCTGGGGTTCGTGGTGGGTCTGGGATGCGCGACTGACGTCCATGCTGATCCTGCTGTTTCTGTACTTCGGTCTTATTGCGCTGGGCAACGCCATCAGTAATCGTGACAGCGCCGCGAAGGCCTGTGCGGTGTTGGCGATTGTCGGCGTGATCAACATCCCGATCATCAAGTACTCGGTGGAGTGGTGGAACACCCTGCACCAGGGCGCGACCTTCACCCTCACCGAAAAACCGGCGATGCCGGCCGAGATGTGGCTGCCATTGCTGCTGACGGTGCTGGGTTTCTACTGTTTCTTCGGCGCGGTCCTGTTGCTGCGCATGCGCCTTGAAGTGCTCAAGCGCGAAGCGCGGGCCAGCTGGGTCAAGGCCGAGGTACAAAACAGCCTGGAGGCCGTTCGATGAGTTTTGCTTCATTCGGCGACTTCCTCGCCATGGGCCATCATGCCCTGTATGTCTGGTCCGCCTATGGCATCTGCCTGGCAGTGCTGGTCCTCAACGTGGCGGCGCCGATCCTGGCCCGCAAGCGGTATCTGCAACAAGAGGCGCGTCGTCTGCGCCGGGAGAACGGCAAGTGAATCCGCTGCGCAAAAAGCGTCTTATCATCATTCTCGCGATCCTGGTGGGTGTCGGCGCTGCCGTCGGCCTGGCCCTGAGCGCCTTGCAGCAGAACATCAATCTGTTTTACACCCCGACCCAGATCGCTAACGGCGAAGCGCCGCAAGACACGCGTATTCGGGCGGGCGGCATGGTCGAGAAAGGTTCGTTGCAACGTTCCGGCGATTCGCTGGACGTCAAATTCGTCGTCACCGATTTCAACAAATCCGTGACCATCACCTATCGCGGCATTCTTCCGGACCTGTTCCGTGAAGGGCAGGGCATCGTTGCCCTGGGCAAAATCAACGCCGACGGCGTGGTGGTGGCCGACGAAGTGCTGGCCAAGCACGACGAAAAATACATGCCGCCGGAAGTGACCAAAGCCCTGAAAGACAGCGGCCAGTCGGCACCCACACAAGCCAAAGAGGGTTAATTGATGACATCCGGAATCTTTATCCCTGAGCTTGGCCACCTGGCCATGATCCTGGCGCTGTGTTTCGCGCTGGTTCAGGCCGTGGTGCCATTGCTCGGTGCCTGGCGCGGTGATCGACTGTGGATGAGCCTGGCTCAGCCAGCCGCCTGGGGTCAGTTCACTTTCCTGGTGTTCGCTTTTGGTTGCCTGACCTACGCGTTCATGACCGACGACTTCTCGGTCGCCTACGTCGCGAGCAACTCCAACAGTGCCTTGCCGTGGTACTACAAGTTCAGCGCAGTCTGGGGGGCACACGAAGGGTCATTGCTGTTGTGGGCGTTGATCCTCGGTGGCTGGACCTTCGCGGTATCGGTGTTCTCCCGGCAGTTGCCGCGGGACATGCTGGCCCGCGTGCTGGCGGTGATGGGCATGATCAGCACCGGTTTCCTGCTGTTCCTGATCCTCACGTCCAACCCGTTCAAGCGCATCCTGCCGCAAGTGCCCAGCGATGGCGCCGACCTCAATCCGTTGCTGCAAGACATCGGCCTGATCGTTCACCCGCCGATGCTGTACATGGGTTACGTCGGTTTCTCCGTGGCTTTCGCCTTCGCCATCGCGGCGCTGATGGGCGGTCGCCTTGATGCGGCGTGGGCGCGCTGGTCGCGTCCGTGGACCATCGTCGCCTGGGCTTTCCTTGGTATCGGCATCACCCTCGGTTCGTGGTGGGCGTATTACGAACTCGGCTGGGGCGGCTGGTGGTTCTGGGACCCGGTGGAAAACGCCTCTTTCATGCCTTGGCTGGTCGGTACGGCGCTGATTCACTCGTTGGCCGTCACGGAAAAACGTGGCGTGTTCAAGAGCTGGACCGTGTTGCTGGCCATCGCCGCATTCTCGCTGAGCTTGCTCGGTACGTTCCTCGTGCGTTCCGGCGTGCTGACGTCGGTTCACGCGTTTGCGTCCGACCCTGAGCGCGGTGTGTTCATCCTGATTTTCCTGCTGTTCGTGGTCGGCGGTTCGCTGACGCTGTTCGCCCTGCGCGCGCCGGTGGTCAAGAGCCAGGTCGGCTTCAACCTCTGGTCCCGGGAAACCCTGCTGCTGGGTAACAACCTGGTGTTGGTGGTGGCGGCTTCGATGATCCTGCTCGGCACCTTGTACCCGCTGATTCTCGATGCGATGACCGGCGCCAAACTGTCGGTCGGCCCGCCGTACTTCAATGCGCTGTTCATTCCGTTGATGGCGTTGCTGATGGTGGTGATGGCAGTCGGCATGCTGGTGCGCTGGAAAGACACCCCGGTCAAATGGCTGATGAGCATGCTGACCCCGGTACTGCTCGGCAGTGCTGCGCTGGCGGTTGTGGCCGGCGTCGCTTATGGCGATTTCAACTGGGCGGTGATTGCAACCTTCATGCTGGCAGCGTGGGTATTGCTCGCCGGTGTCCGGGATATCCTCGACAAGACTCGCCACAAAGGCCTGATCAAAGGCCTGCCGACCATGACCCGCAGTTATTGGGGCATGCAGATCGCTCACCTGGGCATTGCCGTGTGTGCGCTGGGCGTCGTGTTGTCGAGCCAGAACAGTGCCGAGCGCGACTTGCGCCTGGCGCCGGGCGAGTCCATGGACCTGGCCGGTTATCACTTCGTGTTCGAAGGCGCCAAGCACTTCGAAGGCCCGAACTTCACCTCCGACAAGGGCACCGTTCGGGTGATCCGCGATGGCAAGGAAGTCAGCGTGCTGCACCCGGAAAAACGCCTGTACACCGTGCAGAACTCGGTGATGACCGAAGCCGGAATCGACGCCGGTTTCACCCGTGACCTCTACGTCGCCCTCGGCGAACCGCTGGGCGATGGCGCCTGGGCTGTGCGCGTTCACGTCAAACCGTTCGTGCGCTGGATCTGGTTCGGCGGTCTGCTGACTGGCTTCGGCGGGTTGCTGGCGGCGCTGGATCGGCGTTATCGGGTCAAGGTGAAAAGCCGGGTGCGTGAAGCACTGGGCATGACGGGAGCGACTGCATGAGACGTTGGTTGATGCTGTTGCCACTGATGATTTTTCTGGTGGTGGCTGTTTTCCTGTATCGCGGGTTGTACCTCGACCCGGCCGAGTTGCCTTCGGCGATGATCAACAAACCGTTCCCGGCGTTTTCCCTGCCAAGCGTGCAGGGCGACAAAACCCTGACCAAGGCTGACATCGTGGGCAAACCGGCACTGGTCAACGTCTGGGGCACCTGGTGCATTTCCTGCCGGGTCGAGCACCCGGTGCTGAACAAACTGGCCCAGCAGGGCGTGGTGATTTACGGCATCAACTACAAGGACGTCAACGCCGACGCCTTGAAGTGGCTCGTGGAGTTCCACAACCCGTATCAACTGGACATCCGTGACGACGCCGGCACCCTGGGCCTGAACCTCGGTGTGTATGGCGCGCCGGAAACCTTTTTCATCGACGCCAAGGGCATCATCCGCGACAAGTTCGTCGGTGTGATCGACGAGCAGGTCTGGCGTGAAAAACTGGCTGCCAAGTATCAGGCGCTGGTCGATGAGGCCAAGCCATGAAGCGCTGGATAGCAGCGACGGTACTGGGCTTGAGCATGGCCGGCGTGGCCCACGCCGCCATCGATACCTACGAGTTCGCCAAAGAAGGTGATCGCGAGCGTTTTCGCGAGCTGACCAAGGAACTGCGTTGCCCCAAGTGCCAGAATCAGGACATCGCCGATTCCAATGCACCGATTGCCGCCGACCTGCGCAAAGAGATTTTCCGCATGCTCGGCGAGGGCAAGGACAACCAGCAGATCATCGACTTCATGGTCGACCGCTACGGTGACTTCGTCCGCTACAAACCGGCTCTCAACGCCAAGACTGCACTGCTCTGGTTCGGCCCGGCCGGCCTCCTGCTGGGCGGTTTCGTGATCATCGCCGTGATCGTCCGCCGTCGTCGCGTGCAACGCGCCGAAACCCCGGACGCGCTTTCTGCCGAGGAGCGTGAGCGCCTCGACCACCTGTTGGATAAAAACCAAGAATGATTGATTTCTGGCTCGCTGCAGGTCTGCTGCTTCTGGTTGCCCTGAGTTTTCTGTTGATCCCGGTTTTGCGCGGTCGTCGTGCTCAACTTGAAGAGGATCGTACCGCCCTGAACGTTGCGCTGTACCAAGAGCGCGTGGCTGAGTTGCAGACTCAGCAGGAAGAGGGTGTGCTCGACGCCGGGCAAATGGACGCCGGCCGCGCCGAAGCGGCCCGTGAGCTACTCGCCGATACCGAAGGCGTTGCAGCGCCTCGCGTGGGTCGCCTGGGCAAGCCGTTGCCGTTGTTGGCGGCAGTGCTGGTTCCGGTGCTCGGTCTTGGCTTGTACCTGCATTTCGGTGCCAGCGACAAAGTCGAACTGACCCGCGAATTTTCCCAGGCACCGCAGTCGATGGAAGAGATGACCCGTCGCCTGGAACGCGCCGTCGCCGCTCAGCCGGAATCGGCTGAAGGCTTGTATTTCCTTGGTCGCACCTACATGGCCCAGGACCGTCCTGGCGATGCAGCGAAGATCTTTGAGCGCACGGTGAACCTGGCCGGGCGTCAACCGGAACTGCTCGGCCAATGGGCGCAGGCCCAATACTTTGCCGATGGCAAGAAGTGGTCGGACAAGATTCAGGCCCTGACTGATGAAGCGCTGAAAGCCGATCCAAAAGAAGTCACCAGCCTTGGACTGCTTGGCATCGCAGCTTTCGAAGCCCAGCGTTATCAGGACGCTATCGACTATTGGAATCGCCTGCTGGCGCAACTGCCGCCCGAGGACAGCTCCCGCGCCGCCCTGCAAGGTGGTATCAGCCGGGCCACCGAGAAGCTGGAAGCCAGCGGTGGCAAGGTTGTCCAGGCACCTGCGGCGAAGGCGGCAGCGTTGCTGAAAGTCACCGTAGACCTGGCGCCAGCGCTCAAAGCCAAGGTCCAGCCGGGTGACACTGTCTTCATCTTCGCCCGCGCCACCTCAGGTCCACCTGCGCCGTTGGCGGCCAAACGCCTGACCGTGGCCGACTTGCCGGTGACTGTCGAACTGGGTGATGCCGACGCAATGATGCCGCAGTTGAAACTGTCGAACTTCCCTGAAGTCCAACTGGTTGCGCGCGTCTCCCGTGCCGGCCAACCGACTGCCGGTGAATGGGTCGGTCGCAGCCAGCCTCTGGCCAGCAGCACCACCGCGACGCAGACACTGACCATCGACAGCCCGGACAAATAACAGGAAGCACCGCCATGACCGCTATTGCTCGTATCACCCTGCTCAGTCTGGTTTTGGGGTTAAGTGCATGTGCGGTCCAGCGGCCAGAGCCCACGACACCACCACCGATCCCGCCATCGCAGCCAAGGCCGACACCGTCCACGACACCCTCGCCGGGCAAACCGGGCATCCCCGCCAAGCCGGCCAAACCGATGCCGCGCACCTCCGCCAGCTTCGCACCGCCACCGGGTGGTAATAGCCATTGGGACGCCAAGCTTGGCGTCTATGTGCTGGAGGATCAGACCAACACCTTCTACCGCCAGCGCACCTACTACCGCTGGAACAACGGCTGGAGCCGTTCGGTCAGCCCCGACGGGCCTTGGGAAGACACGGATATCCATGGCGTTCCGGGCGGGTTGGGACGGCAATTCGGGCAGTAAATGAAAACGGCGATCTGAGGATCGCCGTTTTGCCGCTTGAGTCCTGTTCAGGTTCTATTCACCAACAACCCCTGCACATACTCCACAAACGCCCGAGCCTTCGCGCTGGCCATTCTTCCGGTGGGAAACACCGCCCACAAATCCTGGTTCGGCAGGGTCCAATCCGTCATCACTTCCCTGACGGCACCGCTGGCCAGCTCCGGAGCAAACATCCATTCGGAGGCCATGGTCAATCCCAGATGGGCGAGGACCGCTTCACGCAAACCTTCCGCGGCGCTGACGCGAATTCGGCCATTGATGATCACGGACTGTTCTTCGCTCGCGTTGCGAAATTGCCAGTTGGCGCCGCCGCCCAAGGCGTAGACCACTGCCTGGTGTTTGCACAGGTCAGCCGGGCAGGTGGGTTCGCCGTGTTTGTCGAAGTAAGCCGGTGTGCCGAGTACAACACGTCGGCATTCGGCGATCTTGCGGGCGGTGAGGCCGGAGTCGCTCAGGGCGCCCATGCGCAGTGCGACGTCGACGCCTTCTTCGACCAGATTGAGGTTACGGTCGTCGAGCAGCAGGTCGATGTTCAGGTCTGGATTCTGATCGAGGAACGGCCCGAGGTGCGGCACGATATGGATTCGGCCGAAGGTCACGGCGGCGCAAATGCGCAGGTTGCCGGTCAGCCCGCTGGCGGCACCGCGCGCGGCGTTGTCGGCCTCGTCAACTTCTTCGATGGCACGTTTGGCGCGTTCGAAAAAGGCCAGGCCGGCCTCGGTGGGCGTCAGGCCTCGGGTCGAACGCAACAACAGTCGCACGGCCAGGCGTGATTCGAGTTGCGCAATGGCTTTCGACACGGCGGGCTGGCCGATATTCAGGCGCCGGGCGGCGGCGGAAAACGAGCCGGTTTCCACGACGTAGACGAAGGTTTCCATTGCGGCGAGGCGGTCCATTCGAAACCCTTGTGCAGTCTGATGCCTTTAGGAATTCCCCTGTAGGAGTGAGCCTGCTCGCGATGGCGGCCTGACATTCAACAACGATGTTGGCTGTCAGGACCTCATCGCGAGCAGGCTCACTCCTACAGGGGTTTTGTATTGTTGGTTAGAACGCGGCTTTGCCGATGGAGGAGCCGCCGTCGACAAACAGCGTTTGCCCGGTGATAAACCCGCTCTGCTCGGACAGCAAAAACGCGATCGCCGCCGCAATCTCCTGCGGCTGCCCCAAACGGCCCATCGGCACGCCCGCCAGATACCGCGCTTCACCCTCACTGCCCGGTGGATTGTTGGTGCGGAACAATTCGGTTTCAGTCGGCCCCGGTGCCACGGCATTCACTGTCACGCCAGTTTTCGCCAGCTCCAGCGCCCACGATCGCGTGAAGCTGATCAGCGCCGCTTTCGCCGCCGCATACGCCGTGCGTTGGGTGATCCCCAGCACGGTCAAACTGGAAATATTCACCACCCGACCCCAGCCCTTGGCACGCATATTCGGCAGCAGTGCCTGGGTGGCCTGCAACGCCGAATGGAGGTTGACCCGCATCACATCGTCGAACGTATCCAGATCGATCTCGCCCAACACCTGCGGGCGTACCAGACCGACGTTGTTCACCAGCCCATCAAACTCGTACGTCCTGGCCAGATCCGCCAGGACTTCCTGGGTCAGCGCCCTGTCGCTCAAATCCAGTGGAAACAGAATGCCGGGGAACGTCAGGTCAGGGGTTCGTGCGATCCCGACCACCCGGTGCCCGGCGCGATCCAGATGCTCGGCCACCGCGCGACCGATGCCTTTGCTGGCGCCTGTGATGAGAAAAGTACGACGGGTCATTTCACACTCCTTGAAAAGAACCTGCCGCCGGGGCGGGCGGCGGTGAAAGGGGCAGCCGCGAATCGCATCCAGCATCGCTTCAGGCTCAGGACGCTGAGTGTAATCCGGGTTGACCTCGGCGTAACGACTCACACCATCCTGATCGATCACATAATCGTGCCGGCATCGACACTCTTGGGGGAATGAGTGAGCTCACATCCTGAAAAACAACGTGAACAGATCCTGTCCGGATTCTATGGTCCAGTGACGCTTTATTAAGGTGATGTTTTGCGGGAGGAACGCCTGTGCACCATCCCATCATTATCGAGTGGGGAGACGAGAGAACGGCAATCGGTATTCAAATACCTGACATCCCTGGCGCGGTGACCGCCGGGGATACGTTTGAGGAGGCATACAACGCTGCTGTCGAAGTCGCACGGATCCTGCTGCAAAAAATGGTGGAGGAGGGGTTTATTGTTCCAACACCAACGTCAGTAAGCACGCATCGGGACAATCCGGAATTCGCAGGCAGGGGATGGGGAATGTTGAACGTTTGAATCAGGCGATTGCCGTCATATCGCATCGCGAGCAGGCTCGCTCCCACAGGTTGGGCGATTACCTGTGGGAGCGAGCTCGCGAGGGTTTAAAAAGCTTAAGCCGTCGCCAGCGAAGCCTTCTGCGAAGCACTCAAAAACCGCAGCAACGCCAACAGCGGAAACGTACTCCCCACAATCACGATCCACAACCAGCCGCCGTGTTCATACACCGCACTGGCCACCGACGAACCAAACGCACCGCCGATGAAGATGCTGGTCATGTACAGCGCGTTCAAGCGACTGCGGCTTTTGGCGTCGAGGGCGTAGACCGCGCGTTGGCCGAGGACCATGTTCATCTGAACGCAGAAGTCGAGTACCACGCCGGTCACGGCCAGGCCTATGACGCTGTAGAGCGGATGGATGAACGCCGGCAGGAAGCTCAGGCTGGCGAATATCAGGGCCAGCAAAGACGCGATGCGGGTGTGACCGGCATCAGCCAGGCGACCGGCGATGGGCGCGGCGATGGCGCCGATGGCACCGACCAGGGCGAAGATCGCGATCTGGGTTTGCGACAGGCCATGATTGCGGGCGAGTTCCAGCGGCACGGCGGTCCAGAACAGGCTGAACGTGGCGAACATGCAACCCTGATAAAACGCCCGCTGACGCAAGACCGGTTGTTGGCGCAACAGTGTCCACAGCGACCCCAGCAACTGCCCGTAAGAAGCACTGTGATCAGGCTGGCGCTTGGGAATGGTCAGCGCGAGCACGATGCTGATCGCCGCCATCAACGCGGCCGCAATCATGAACATCGCGCGCCAGCCGAAGTGGTCAGCCACCACGCTGGACACCGGTCGTGCCAGCAGAATACCCAGCAGCAAACCGCCCATGATTCCGCCGACCACCCGGCCGCGAGATTCTTCCGGTGCAAGATGCGCGGCCAGTGGAATCAGGATCTGCACCGATACTGAACTGAAGCCTACCAGCAACGAGATCAGCAAAAACACATTGGGCTGATCGGTGAACGCAGCGCCCAGCAAACTGGCAATCGCCACCACGGTGGTGATGATCATCAATCTACGGTTCTCCAGCAGATCGCCCAGCGGCACCAGGAAGAACAACCCCAGCGCGTAGCCAATTTGCGTCAACGAAACGATGAAGCTGGCCATGGTGCTGGTCAGGCCGATGTCCGGCGCGATCAGGCCAATGATCGGCTGGGCATAGTAAATATTGGCGACGATGGCGCCGCAGCAGAAGGCGAAGAGCAGCACCATGCCTTTGGTCATTGTCGCGGCACCGTGGGGCGCCTGGGTCGTTGGATTCATAACGGGTCTCGCTGGACAAAAGGGAATGCGCGAAGGCTAAGCGGCAAGCCCAAACGGCGGAAGAGAGGTTGAAGTGATAGTAATCATTCCATTGCGGAATGAGTGACGCTGGCCATGTGCTGTTTGCCGATGCACCTTGCGTCCCAAAAAAGTGAGGTCCGATGATACATTCACTTACATCCTGTTCGATAGCGTGCTTATGTTCTCTCTCACGTTTCATAACCGGAAGGCACTGCCATGAATGCGATGATTCGCCACCTGATTCGCGGCGCTTCAGCCCTGACACTGATGACCTTGTTGACCACTGGCCTGGCCGAGGCCGCCGACGCGCCGGGTTTGCGCATCGGTGTTCGCGGCGAGATCACCGGGGTCAGCTCCGACGCGTTGAATGTCCACGCCAACAGTGGGGAAAACGTGGTCATCCACCTGACCAACGACACCAAAATCCGCGCCGTCACTTTGGCTAACATCGAAGACATCAAACCCGGCAGCTACATCGGCTCGGCGGCGATTCCTCAGGAAGATGGGACCCTCAAGGCGCTGGAAGTCCACGTCTTCCCGCCGGAACTGGCCGGCAGTGGCGACGGGCATCGGCCCTTCGACCTGGTCAAGGGCAGCAGCATGACCAATGGCAGCGTCGGTGATCTGGTGGTCAGCAATGGCCGGGTGTTGACGGTTAACTACAAGGGCGGGCAGCAGAAAATCCTGGTGCCGATGGACGTGCCGATTGTGAATCTGGTGCCGGGGGATCGCAGTTTGCTGAAGGTGGGGGTGAAGATCGTGACGTTTGTGACGCAGAGTGCGGACGGGACGCTGACGGCGCAATCGATCTCGGCGGGCAAGGATGGCGTGACACCACCAATGTGAAAGCAAGTCCCAATCCCGGTGAACTTTGGGTTTGTGTCCGGCAAAAAAAGGCGACCTGCTCAGGTCGCCTTTTTCATTTTGCTCAGGAATTACTGACCGGTGTAAATCTGATCAAAGATCCCGCCATCATTGAAGTGGGTCTTCTGCACCGTGCGCCAGTCACCAAAGGTCTTCTCAACCGACAGGAAGTCCACTTTCGGGAAACGATCGGTGTGCTTGGCCAACACCGCCGGGTCACGCGGACGCAGGTAGTTCGCCGCCGCAATTTCCTGACCTTCCGGCGACCACAGGTACTTCAGGTATTCCTCGGCCGCAGCACGAGTGCCTTTCTTGTCGACGACTTTGTCGACCACCGTCACCGGCGGTTCGGCTTCGGCGGAAACGCTCGGGTAGATCACTTCAAACTGGTCACGACCAAACTCGCGGGCAATCATTTCCGCTTCGTTTTCGAAGGTCACCAGCACGTCGCCGATCTGGTTGGTCATGAACGTGGTCGTGGCTGCGCGGCCGCCGGTGTCCAGTACCGGGGCTTGTTTGAACAGCTTGCCAACGAACTCCTTGGCCTTGTTCTCATCACCGCCATTCTTCAGCACATAGCCCCAGGCCGACAGGTAGGTGTAGCGACCGTTGCCCGAGGTTTTCGGGTTCGGCACGATCACCTGAACGCCATCCTTGAGCAGATCCGGCCAGTCTTTCAGGGCTTTCGGGTTGCCTTTACGCACGATGAAAACCGTGGCGGAGGTAAACGGCGCGCTGTTGTTCGGCAGGCGCGTGACCCAGTTGTCCGGCACCAGTTTGCCGTTGTCCGCCAGGGCGTTGATGTCGGTCGCCATGTTCATGGTGATGACGTCAGCCGGCAGACCGTCGATCACCGAGCGCGCCTGTTTGCTGGAACCGCCGAAGGACATCTGCAGGGTGATGTTTTCGTTGTGCTCGGCTTGCCAGTGTTTCTGGAAGGCAGTGTTGTAGTCCTTGTAGAAATCGCGCATCACGTCGTAGGAAACGTTAAGCAGGGTCGGGGCGGCTTGAGCCATGCTGGTCAATGCCAGGCCAGCGGCCAGAAGTGAGGCGCCAAAGAGTTTTTTCACTGCGCAGTCCTTGTTCTAATTTAAAAGTGAGGCAATTTGCCAGCGACTATAGCCGGGCTCGCATAGGCCTTTAAAGATTAAAAAGCTCTTTGCTTATTCCAGTTTCTTGAATAGTGCGTTGCCACATCGCGAGCAGAATGCCGCACCGTGTTCGTGGCTGTTTTTCTTGCACACCGGGCAGTCATGTTGCAGCTGTTCGCCACGCATCGCGTTAGCCAGTTCGGCGGTGAAAATCCCGGTGGGCACGGCGATGATCGAGTAACCGGTGATCATCACCAGTGACGAAATCACCTGGCCCAACGGCGTCTTCGGCACGATGTCGCCGAAGCCCACGGTGGTCAGCGTAACGATCGCCCAATAGATGCCTTTGGGAATGCTGGTGAAGCCGTGTTCCGGACCTTCGATCACGTACATCAAGGTGCCGAACACCGTCACCAGGGTGCAGACGCTGACCAGAAACACCACGATTTTCTGTTTGCTGCCGCGCAGCGCTGACATCAGGTAATTGGCTTGCTTGAGGTACGGGCCGAGCTTGAGCACGCGGAAAATCCGCAGCATCCGAATGATCCGGATGATCAGCAGGTACTGCGCATCGGCGTAATACAGCGCGAGGATGCCGGGCACGATGGCCAGCAAGTCCACCAGCCCATAGAAGCTGAACGCGTAACGCAAAGGCTTGGGCGAGCAGTACAGCCGCAGGATGTATTCGACGGCGAAAACGAAGGTGAAGCCCCACTCGATATACGCCAGCAGATCGGCGTAGTTCTGGTGAACCGCGTCGATGCTGTCGAGCATCACGATGACGATGCTGGCGAGGATGATCAACAGCAGGATGCCGTCGAAGCGTCGCCCCGCCTTGGTGTCGCTCTGGAAAACCATGACGTAAAGCTCTTCACGCCAGTTTTTGCTGCTGTCCATGGATACCGCCTGAACCAATGATCAGCGCAGCCTAGGTTGATTCTCCCCAGGAGCGCAAGGCGCAGTGGTCATCGTGGCTTTGCCGAGCACTTGAACAATCGTACGGATCAGCCAGCAACCGAGGATGAACGGCGCGGTCAGCGTGGGCAGGCCGATCGCGGCAAACACGGGTGTCAGCAGCAACGCGAGTGCAATAGCGAGCGGAGGCAGCCACAGTTGCTGGCGTTGCGAGCTGAAGGCGAGGGCGGCAAGCACGGCGTTATAGCCACCGAGGCCGATCAGGGCGGTGTAGAAGTCATGGTTCAGCAGGCTCCAGCCCATGCCCGCGACAGACGCGAACATCGCCCAGCAAAAAGCGCGGCGGTCAGCAATCAGCAATCCGGCGGCAATCAGCGCACCGGCCAGCGGATGACCGAGGAACATCACCTGGCCGAGGCCTTTGAGGGGGGCGGCGAGCATGTTCAGGGTGTTGATTTCGATCAGGTGCGCCTGGGTCGACGGCGTGGCGAAGCACAGCAGCAACCAGCCCAATCCCACGAAGGGCGCGGTGTAGGCGGGCAGGTATTGGCTGACCCGGGAGCGTTTTAGCCACTGTTGAGTCAGCATCGCGCTCAGGCCACCGCAGGCGATGATCATCAGCGGCAGCAGGGCAGACCAGGGGAAATAGAGGCTCAGCAGCAAGCCGAGCAAGACGCCGTTGTAGCTGAACAGTCCGGCCTGTCGATCCTCTTTGGCGTAGTTGCGACGTTGCGCGGTGAGCAACCCGGCGACACCGCCCAGCAGCGCACCGCCGAGCAGGGTGGGCGCGGTAAACAGAATCGCCAACAGGCACAGCAGGCCGCACAGCGGATTTCGCTGGAGGAAGATCTGACTGAAACCGTTGAGCAGGGCTGTCGCCCAGTCGGGGCAGTGGGTGTTGAAGTGATTGGCAGGCATTTTAAGGGTCATTCAGTGCAGATCGTTCCCACGCTCTGCGCGGGAATGCCTCGATGGACGCTCTGCGTCTGCTCTTGGGACGCAGAGCGTCCCGGGCCGCATTCCCACGCAGAGCGTGGGAACGATCATGGTATGGGGTTAAATCAGGGTTTCGATGCGCAATGAGTTAGTCGACCCCGGCTGCCCAAACGGCACACCCGCAGTGATCAATAACGTGTCGCCCCGCTGAGCCATGCCCTGGGCCTGGGCAATCTCCAGCGCTGTCGAACACACTTCATCCACCTGCCGCAGCCGATCATTGACCACCGAGTGCACGCCCCACGCCACGGTCAGGCGGCGAGCGGTCTGCAGGTTCGGCGTGAGGTTGAGGATCGGCACCGTCGGCCGTTCCCGCGCCGCGCGCAAACTCGAGGTGCCGGACTCGCTGTAGTTCACCAGCACCGCCACTGGCAGCACATTGCTGATTCGACGAATCGCACAGCTGATCGCATCTGAAACCGTCGCCTCGGCTTTCGGCCGGCTCACGTCCAGTTGCGCCTGATAGTCCGGACCGTTTTCCACCTGGCGGATGATCTTGCTCATCATCTGCACCGCTTCCAGCGGGTATTCACCGGAGGCGGTTTCCGCCGACAGCATCACCGCGTCCGCACCTTCAGCCACGGCGTTGGCCACGTCGGTGACCTCGGCGCGGGTCGGGGCCGGGGAGAAGCGCATCGACTCGAGCATCTGCGTCGCCACCACCACCGGTTTGCCGAGCTCACGGCAGAGGGTGATGATGTTTTTCTGAATCTGCGGCACGCTTTCGGCCGGCACTTCCACGCCCAGATCACCGCGAGCGACCATGATCGCGTCGCTCAATTCAGCGATTTCCCGCAGCTGAGTCACCGCCGATGGTTTCTCGATCTTGGCCATCAAAAATGCTTTGTCGCCGATCAACTCGCGGGCTTCGCGGATGTCTTCCGGACGTTGCACAAATGACAGCGCGACCCAATCCACACCCAGCTCCAGGCCGAAGCTCAAATCACGGCGATCCTTGGCGGTCAGCGGGCTCAGTTCCAGCACCGCTTGCGGTACGTTCACGCCTTTGCGGTCCGACAGTTCGCCGCCATTGAGCACGGTGGTGTCGATGGCGTCGGAATACTTGGTCACCACGCGCAGACGCAATTTGCCGTCGTCCAGCAGCAGGTCCATGCCTGGCTCGAGCGCGGCGATGATTTCCGGGTGAGGCAGGTTAACGCGGCGCTCGTCACCCGGCGTCGGGTCCAGGTCCAGGCGCAAGGCCTGACCGCGATGCAGTTGCACCTTGCCTTCGGCGAACTTGCCGACCCGCAGTTTCGGGCCTTGCAGGTCCATCAGAATGCCCAGCGGGTAATTCAGCTGGCGCTCGACTTCACGAATCCAGTGGTAGCGCTGAGCGTGGTCGGCGTGATCACCGTGGCTGAAGTTCAGGCGGAAAATATTGACCCCGGCCTGCACCAGTTCGCGGATGTCGTCGATCCCGTCGATGGCTGGGCCGAGGGTGGCGAGGATCTTAACCTTCTTGTCAGGCGTCATGTTTAGGGCTCTCGAGGATCAGGATGGCGCGGAAGTCGTTGACGTTGGTGCGGGTCGGCTCGGTGACGATCAGTGCGTCCAGCGCCTCGAAATAGCCGTAGCCATTGTTGTTGTCGAGTTCGTCGCTGGCGCTCAAACCGAGGGCGGCGGCGCGGGCGTAGCTGTCCGGGGTCATGATTGCGCCGGCGTTGTCTTCGGAGCCGTCGATGCCGTCGGTGTCCCCGGCCAGGGCGTAGACGCCGGGCAGGCCTTTGAGGCTGTCGGTCAGGCTCAGCAAGAACTCGGCGTTGCGCCCGCCACGGCCATTGCCGCGTACGGTCACGGTGGTTTCACCGCCCGAAAGGATTACGCATGGCGCGGCCAGTGGCTGACCGTGCAGCACGACCTGACGGGCGATGCCGGCGTGGACCTTGGCCACGTCGCGGGATTCGCCTTCCAGATCGCCGAGGATCAGCGGGCTGAAACCGGCCTGCCGCGCTTTCACGGCGGCGGCTTCAAGCGATTGTTGTGGACGGGCGATCAACTGGAAATGACTACGCGCGAGGCTCGGATCTCCGGGTTTGACCGTCTCCGATTCCGGGCTTTGCAGCCAGTTACGCACTGAGGCCGGAACTTCGATGCCATAGCGCTTGAGGATCGCCAGCGCTTCGGCGCAGGTGCTTGGGTCGGCCACGGTCGGGCCGGAAGCGATGACCGTGGCGAGGTCGCCCGGCACATCGGAAATCGCATAGGTATACACAGTGGCCGGCCAGCAGGCTTTGCCGAGACGGCCGCCCTTGATCGCCGAGAGGTGCTTGCGCACGCAGTTCATCTCGCCGATGGTGGCGCCGGATTTGAGCAGGGCTTTGTTGATCGATTGCTTGTCGGCGAGGGTGATACCGGCGGCGGGCAATGCGAGCAGGGCGGAGCCGCCACCCGAGAGCAGGAAGATCACGCGGTCGTCTTCGGTCAGGTTGCTGACCAGCTCAAAGACTCGCTTGGCGACAGCCTGGCCGGCAGCGTCCGGCACCGGATGGGCCGCTTCGACCACTTCGATTTTTTCGCACGGGGCGCCGTGACCGTAACGCGTCACCACCAGACCGGAGACTTCACCCTGCCAGCAACGCTCGACGACTTGCGCCATGGCGGCCGCAGCTTTACCGGCGCCGATGACGATTACCCGACCGCTGCGATCTTTGGGCAAATGGGCTTCGAGGACTTGCTGCGGATGGGCGGCGTCGATGGCTGTGGCGAACAGCTCGCGCAGGAATTGTTGCGGATCGACCGACATGGCGGGCTCCCGGAATTCTTGTTATTGGAGTAGGGCGAAAGCAGGTGTTTCGACTCGGTCCCTGTGGGAGCTGGCTTGCCAGCGATGCAGGCCCGCTCCCACAGGTATTGCGGCGAATGTTACTTATCGCGAATCGAGAAATTCGCCATGTGTTCCAGGCCCTTGATCAATGCCGAGTGGTCCCAGTTGCTGCCACCAATGGCCGCGCAGGTGCTGAACACTTGCTGGGTGTTGGCGGTGTTCGGCAGGTTGATGCCCAGTTCCTTGGCACCTTGCAGGGCCAGGTTCAGATCCTTCTGATGCAGGCTGATGCGGAAGCCCGGATCGAAAGTGCCTTTGATCATGCGCTCGCCGTGTACTTCGAGGATCTTCGACGAAGCGAAACCGCCCATCAGTGCTTCACGAACCTTGGCCGGATCGGCGCCGTTTTTCGAGGCGAACAGCAGGGCTTCTGCGACGGCCTGGATGTTCAGCGCAACGATGATCTGGTTCGCCACTTTCGCGGTTTGACCGTCGCCGTTACCACCGACCAGGGTGATGTTCTTGCCCATGGCCTGGAACAGCGGCAGGGCGCGTTCAAAGGCATCGGCATCGCCGCCGACCATAATGCTCAGGCTCGCCGCCTTGGCGCCGACTTCACCGCCAGACACTGGCGCGTCGAGGTACTGCGCGCCTTTTTCGTTGATCTTGGCCGCGAACGCTTTGGTCGCGGTCGGCGAGATCGAGCTCATGTCGATAACGATTTTGCCTTTGCCCACGCCGGCTGCAACGCCGTTTGCGCGGAACAGCACGTCGTCTACCTGTGGGGTATCCGGCACCATGACGATGATGAATTCGGCTTCTTGCGCGACTTCTTTCGGGTTGGCCAGGGCGACGGCGCCAGCGGCAATCAGGTCGGCAGGCGCGGCGTCGTGGTGCGCCGACAGGAACAGGCTGTGACCGGCTTTCTGCAGGTTCAACGCCATTGGGTGGCCCATGATGCCGGTGCCGATAAATCCGATTTTAGCCATGAGAAAATCCTCGTTTTATTTCGATGCTGCAATGCAGTCTTAGAGACGCAGCAGATTCATTGTGGGAGCTGCGGTGCGACGATTCGACTTGCCAGCGATGGCGGTGGGTCAGGCAAGCTATTTGTTTTGTGTGCTGCCGCCATCGTGGGCAAGCCCGCTCCCACAGAGTTTTGTGTTGTTCGTTCAGATCGCGTTATGGGTTTTCAACCAGCCCAGGCCCGCTTCGGTCGTGGTCAGCGGCTTGTATTCGCAGCCAACCCAACCCTGATAACCGATGCGGTCCAGGTGTTCGAACAGGAAGCGGTAGTTGATTTCACCGGTGCCCGGTTCGTTGCGTCCTGGGTTGTCGGCCAACTGGATATGGTTGATCTCGCCCAGGTGCGCAGCCATGGTGCGGGCCAGGTCGCCCTCCATGATTTGCATGTGGTAGATGTCGTATTGCAGGAACAGGTTGGCGCTGCCCACTTGTTCGCGGATCGACAGGGCTTGCGCCGTGTTGTTCAGGTAGAAGCCCGGGATGTCGCGGGTGTTAATCGCTTCCATCACCAGTTTGATACCCGCCGCTTGCAGCTTGTCGGCCGCGTACTTGAGGTTGGCGACGAAGGTTTTTTCCACGGTGGCATCGTCGACACCTTGTGGACGAATACCGGCCAGGCAGTTGACCTGGGTGTTGCCCAGCACTTGCGCGTAGGCGATAGCCAGGGTGACACCGGCGCGGAATTCTTCAACGCGGTCCGGCAGGCACGCGATACCGCGTTCGCCCTTGGCCCAGTCACCGGCCGGCAGGTTGAACAGCACCTGGGTCAGACCGTTGGCATCGAGCTTGGCCTTGATCTCGGCGGAGCTGAAATCATAAGGGAACAGGTACTCGACACCACTGAAACCGGCCTTGGCGGCCGCTTCAAAACGGGCAAGAAAATCCTGCTCAGTGAACAGCATGGACAGGTTGGCTGCGAAACGCGGCATGGTGGTCTCCCGTAAATATGTGCAGGCCCCTGTGGGTGCGAGCCTGTGTGGCGAGGGAGCTTGCTCCCGCTCGGCTGCGAAGCAGTCGCAAAGCTTTTGGGGCCGCTTCGCGACCCAGCGGGAGCAAGCTCCCTCGCCACACAGGCGCGCTCCCACAGTGGGAACGATCAGCTGTTAATCAAGCAACGAAATCGCCGTCGGTGCGTCGTTGCCGACCAGCGCCAGGTCTTCGAATTCGTTGACGGCGTTGATCTCGGTGCCCATGGAAATGTTGGTCACACGCTCCAGAATAATCTCGACGATCACCGGCACCTTGAACTCCTCGATCAGTTCCTGGGCCTTGCGCAGGGCAGGCTGGATCTGACCCGGTTCAAACACTCGCAATGCCTTGCAGCCGAGGCCTTCGGCGACCGCGACGTGATCGACACCGTAACCATTGAGTTCCGGAGCGTTCAGGTTATCGAAGGACAGCTGCACGCAGTAGTCCATGTCGAAACCGCGCTGGGCCTGACGAATCAGCCCCAGGTACGAATTGTTGACCACAACGTGGATGTACGGCAGCTTGAACTGCGCGCCCACCGCCAACTCTTCGATCATGAACTGAAAATCATAGTCGCCCGACAGCGCCACGACCTTGCGGGTCGGATCAGCCTTGACCACGCCCAGTGCCGCCGGAATGGTCCAGCCCAACGGGCCGGCCTGGCCGCAGTTGATCCAGTGACGCGGCTTGTAGACGTGCAGGAACTGCGCGCCGGCAATCTGCGACAGACCGATGGTGCTGACGTAGCAAGTGTCTTTGCCGAACACCTGGTTCATCTCTTCGTAAACGCGCTGCGGCTTGACCGGCACATTGTCGAAGTGCGTTTTGCGCTGCAGGCTGGCTTTGCGTTGCTGGCAGTCTTGCAGCCAGGCGCTGCGGTTTTTCAGCTTGCCGGCGGCTTGCCATTCACGGGCGACTTCGATGAACACGGTCAGTGCGGCCGCGGCGTCGGAGACGATGCCCAGGTCCGGGTTGAACACGCGGCCGATCTGGGTCGGTTCGATATCAACGTGAATGAACTTGCGGCCTTCGGTGTAGACGTCGATCGAACCGGTGTGACGGTTGGCCCAACGGTTACCCACGCCCAGCACCACGTCGGATTTGAGCATCGTCGCATTGCCGTAGCGGTGCGAGGTTTGCAGGCCGACCATGCCGACCATCAAAGGGTGATCGTCCGGAATGGTGCCCCAGCCCATCAGGGTCGGAATGACGGGGATGCCGGTCAGCTCGGCGAACTCGACCAGCAAGTCGCTGGCGTTGGCATTGATGATGCCACCACCGGCCACCAGCAATGGACGCTCAGCCTGATCGAGCATGGCCAGGGCCTTCTCGATTTGCACGCGGTTAGCGGTGGGTTTGGCCAGCGGCAGCGGTTGGTAAGCGTCGATATCGAATTCGATTTCCGCCATCTGCACGTCGAACGGCAGGTCGATCAGCACCGGGCCTGGGCGGCCGGAGCGCATTTCGTAGAAGGCTTTCTGGAACGCATAAGGCACCTGGCCCGGTTCCATGACGGTGGTTGCCCACTTGGTCACTGGCTTGACGATGGTGGTGATGTCGACGGCCTGGAAGTCTTCCTTGTGCATACGGGCGCGGGGGGCCTGGCCGGTAATGCAGAGAATCGGGATCGAGTCGGCCGAGGCGCTGTAGAGCCCGGTGACCATGTCCGTACCGGCAGGGCCGGAGGTACCGATGCACACGCCGATGTTGCCAGCCTTGGTGCGGGTGTAACCCTCGGCCATGTGCGAGGCGCCTTCAACGTGGCGAGCGAGGACGTGATCGATGCCACCGACCTTCTGCAAGGCGGAGTACAGCGGGTTGATCGCGGCGCCCGGGATGCCAAAAGCGGTATCTACCCCTTCACGGCGCATCACCAGAACGGCGGCTTCGATTGCTCTCATTTTGCTCATGGTTTTGTGCCTCTTACGTTTTGTAATTGTATACAAGTGGCTTTGCGCAGAGTGTATTCACGGCGGACGGCGCAGGTCAATCCATTTTCTCAAGCGACCGTTTCATTCGTCGAAAGCCTTATCTAGTGTGGCTTTTCGTCGCATGTGGCGCTTTTCGATAATTATTGTATACAAAAAAATAACTCATTGTGTTCTATTTGTTGCATCGGCCTGCGGCACAACGGCGCAGCCCAACGCCTTTCCGAAAAACAAAATGAGGACGGCACCATGAGCGCTTTAACCTTGAAAGTTGCAGTCAAACTGGTCAACGAAGCCATCAATGCAGGGCGGGGCATCAACGCCGCGCCGCTGACCGTCGCGGTACTCGATACCGGCGGCCACCTGATTACACTGCAACGCGAAGACGGCGCCAGCCTGCTGCGCCCGAATATCGCCATCGGCAAAGCCTGGGGCGCCATCGCCCTGGGCAAGGGCTCACGCCTTCTGGCACTCGACGCCCAACAACGCCCGGCCTTTATTGCCGCGCTCAATAGCATGGGCCAGGGCAGCGTCGTGCCGGCACCGGGCGGTGTGTTGATTCGGGATCAGGCGGGGAATGTGCTGGGAGCAATCGGGATTAGCGGCGATCTGTCGGATATCGATGAGCAGGTGGCTATTAAGGCGGTGGAGGCGTTGGAGTTGAAGGCGGATGCAGGGGTGGCTTCCTGATTTCTCGCGCCTGATCGATAGTCATCGCCGGCAAGCCAGCTCCCACAAGGTTTTGTGTTGAACAAAGATTTTTGAACGATACCAACCACTGTGGGAGCTGGCTTGCCAGCGATGGTGGCCTGACGGACACATCAAGAAAAAGACCCAACCAGCCAGATGGATCACTGAGGTCTAGCCTTCTGATGAACTCATCGTGAAGGGGCAATGGATTGCCTGATCTTCCCGCATCACATCGCCTGCGAGCCGGCCGCTATGCCGAGCCCAATAGAATCTATCTACTGACCACCAACACACTTGATCGAGACCCGATCTTTGCCGGTTTCGCTTTGGGCAGATTGGTGGCTCATCAATTTCGGCGGGCGCAAGAACTCGAATTAGCGAACTCACTGGCTTGGGTTGTCATGCCTGATCATTTTCACTGGTTGGTCGAACTGGAAAATTGCTCGCTCAAAAAACTGATGCGCGAAACCAAGTCATTGATTGCGCGAGAAGTGAATATTTCCATCAACAGGAAAGGACCGCTTTGGTAGCAGGGTTATCACGACCGGGCACTGCGGCGGGAAGAGGATCTGGTGAAAATGGCGCGATATGTGGTGGCTAACCCATTACGGGCGGGGTTGGTCGAAAAGATTGGCGACTATCCGCTTTGGGATGCCATTTGGATTTGATCTGACACTGAGTTGCCTCCATCGCTGGCAAGCCAGCTCCTACAAGTTTTTGCGTTGGACACAAATAGTGTGAACGACGCAAAACTCTGTGGGAGCTGGCTTGCCAGCGATGGCCGCAGCGCGGTGGTCAGTCCGGCTCACACCCCTTCAACACCAACCGAATGATCGTCTGCGCTGCCGCCTCATAATCGGCCTCATCCAGCTTGGCCTTGCCAGTAATCGCCGTGATTTGCCAGTCAAAGTCGGCATAGGTCTGGGTCGCGGCCCAGATGCTGAACATCAGGTGGTTGGGGTCGATGGCGGCGATCTGGCCGCGGTCGATCCAGGTCTGGATGCAGTCGATGTTGTGCTTGGCCTGGCTGTTGAGCTGTTCCACCAGGTCGGCGCTCAGGTGCGGGGCGCCGTGCATGATTTCGCTGGCGAACACTTTCGAGGCGAACGGCAAGTCGCGGGAGATGCGAATTTTCGAGCGAATGTAGCCGCTCAGTACTTCGCTGGGCTCGCCTTCAGGATTGAACGGTGTCGAGGCCTGCAGAATCGGCTCGATGATACTTTCCAGGACCTCGCGGTAGAGGTTTTCCTTGGATTTGAAGTAGTAGTAGACGTTGGGCTTGGGCAATCCCGCCTTGGCTGCGATGTCACTGGTTTTGGTCGCAGCGAAGCCCTTGTCGGCAAATTCTTCACTGGCGGCACGCAGGATCAGTTCTTTGTTGCGCTCGCGGATAGTGCTCATAAACCAGGGGGTTCCTTGCCTGTTCTGGCGGTTGCGCATGGTATCACCGGCCTCGCGCGGCGCTCAAGAATGCCCCGTGTGGCACTCGGCCGCGCTATGCTGCGCAGCATTCATTCAAGAAGGAAACCTGATTCATGGCAGGAAGCAGTTTGCTGGTGCTGATCGATGACATCGCCGCGGTACTCGACGATGTGGCATTGATGACCAAAATGGCCGCCAAGAAGACCGCCGGTGTGCTCGGCGACGATCTGGCGCTCAACGCCCAGCAGGTCAGCGGCGTGCGGGCCGAGCGGGAAATCCCGGTGGTCTGGGCCGTGGCCAAGGGCTCGTTTCGCAACAAACTGATCCTGGTGCCGTCGGCCTTGGCCATCAGCGCGTTCATTCCGTGGCTGGTGACGCCGTTGTTGATGGTCGGCGGCGCTTACCTGTGTTTCGAAGGTTTCGAGAAGCTCGCGCACAAATTCCTGCACAGCAAGGCTGAAGACCAGGCCGAACATGCGGAACTGGTCGAGGCTGTCGCTGATCCGGCGGTCGATCTGGTGGCGTTCGAACAGGACAAGATCAAAGGCGCGGTACGCACCGATTTCATCCTGTCGGCAGAAATCATCGCCATCACCCTCGGCACCGTGGCAGATGCCTCGCTGACCCAACAAGTGATCGTGCTCTCGGGCATTGCCATTGTCATGACCATCGGCGTGTATGGCCTGGTGGCGGGCATCGTCAAACTCGACGACCTCGGTTTGTGGCTGACCCAAAAGCCTGGGCAGATGGCGAAAAGCATCGGCGGCGGCATTTTGCGAGCCGCGCCTTACATGATGAAAAGCCTGTCGGTGATCGGTACGGCGGCGATGTTCCTGGTCGGTGGCGGGATCCTGACCCACGGCGTGCCGGTGGTTCATCACTGGATCGAAAGCGTCAGCGCCGGGGCGGGCGGTGCCGGGTTTATCGTGCCGACGTTGTTGAACGCGGTGGCGGGGATTGTCGCGGGTGCGGTGGTGTTGGCGGGCGTGATGGTTGCCAGCAAGGTCTGGAAAGCGCTGAAAGGCTAAAGCCAAACGCTGTCCAACTGTAGGAGTGAGCCTGCTCGCGATAGCGCTGGGTCAGTCAGTAGAGATTTTGACTGTGCTGACCTCATCGCGAGCAGGCTCACTCCTACAGGGGATTTGTGGTGTGGCGGGAATGTAAAAAGGCCATTCGACTCGCATCGAATGGCCTTTTTTGTTGCCGCCGGATTTACTCGGCGATCTGCAACTTGCGCGCCTCGGTGTACACGAACCGCACTTTTTCGTACTCGAATGGCGAGTTCAGCTGGCCATAACGGAAGTTGGTCTGGTTGCGTTTATCGATGCCGCGCAGGATCCAGACTTCCGGATGGTTGGAGCTGACTTCAGAGACGTTCAGGTAGTTGATCTCCGACTCGACGGTGAAGTCGACCGCCAGGCCACCGGTGTCGCGGATGTTCGACGGGCCGAGGATCGGCAGGACGAAGTAGGCACCGCCGGGTACACCGTAGAAGCCAAGTGTCTGACCGAAATCTTCGCTCTGGCGCGGCAGGCCCATGGCGGTGGCTGGGTCCCACAGGCCAGCGATGCCGATGGTGGTGTTGAGCAGCAGGCGCGCCGAGGTTTCCATCGAACGCTTGCCCTTGAGCTGCAGCAGGCTGTTCACCAGGTTCGGCACGTCGCCGAGGTTGTTGAAGAAGTTGCTCACGCCGGTACGCAGGAAGCTTGGCGTGACGTAGCGATAGCCATCGACTACGGGCAGGAACACCCATTGGTCGAAGCGGTAGTTGAAGTGGTACACCCGGCGGTTCCATTCTTCCAGCGGGTCATAGACGGCCAGTGCGTTGAGTGTCGAGCGTTCGAACTCGCGCTGGTCCAGCCCCGGGTTGAACTTGAGTTTGCTCAACGGCTCCTTGAAGCCGTCATTGTCGATCACGACGGGGGCGTTGGCCTTGCTGTTGTCGGCATTGGCGACGCCTGCACAGAGTAACGCAGCGATTAGCAGGAGATATTTAGCCACGGAAGAACTCCAGCATGGCGTCGCTGTTGACGCGGTAGTTAAGGTTGCCGCAATGGCCGCCGAGTGGATAAACGGTCAAGCGATCGCCGAAGGTCTTGCGCAGGAAACCGAGGTCGCCAGGGCCCAGGATCACGTCGTCGGCGTTGTGCATCACAGCGATTTTCGGGCTGTCGTGCAGGTAGTCCTTGAGTGCATAAAGACTGACCTGGTCGATCAGTTGCAGCAGGCTGCCGCCGTCGGTGCGGGCGCGCCACATCGGGATGACCTGTTCGGTGATGTAGCAGTCGAAGTCGCACTGCAGCGCACGCTTGAGGAACGGCGTGAGGCTGGTGCCTTCGGTGATCGGGAATTTCGGCGGGGTGATCAGGCCGCGACGGTTGATCAGGTCCGAGGTGAAGGCAATGTCGGCCGCCGAGAAGCGGAACGAGGTGCCGATCAGCATGGCCATCTGTTCGTTGGTCAGGTGCTGCTTGGACTGCTGGAAGTCATAGAGCAGGGCATCGTTGAGGTCGATGTAGCCTTTTTGCTGGAAGTAGCGGGTCAGTTTGTTCAGTACCAGCTCATAGAACGTGGTGCTGCTGGTGATGCCCTTGACCTCGGTCTGGACCAGCTTGTCCAGGTTGGTGATCGAGGTGTACAGGTTCACCGGCGGGTTGAGCAGCAGGACTTTCTTGAAGTTGAAGCTGCGGCGGGTCTCGTCCAGGTGCGCAACGAAGGCTGCGTCCAGTGCACCGAGGCTGTAGCCGGTCAGGTAGTAGTCGGTGACCGGCACTTTCGGGTTTTGTGCCCGCACGGCCTGCATCACCCGGTACATGTCTTCGGCGTCTTCCTTGGTGATGCCCGGTGTGGCGAAGCGTGAAGCGGCGCTGATGAAGTCGAAACTGGTCGGCGACGACAGTTGCACCACGTGGTAGCCGGCCTGGTAGTAGAGCTTTTTCAGGTACTCGTTGAGGCTGCTGTCATAGCGCGCGCCGGTACCGGCAATCAGGAAGATCAGCGGTGCGGCTTTGTCTTGTGTGGCGATGCGATAGGTGAGCTTCTTCACAGGCCAGAAATTGTCTGGCAGTTCGAATGCACGCTCCGGGCGCAGCGTGATGCTGCGGTCGCTCTGATTGATGTCCTCGTCCAGCGGCAATTTCGGACGCAGGTCCGGAGGCGTCGTGGCGATGGTCGCCTCGAACGGATTGCTCAAGGGGTAGCCATAGCTGGCGGCGTCGATATCGACCGCCAGTGCGGACGCACTCAAAATAAGGCCGCCAAAGAGGGCGGCGAAGCGCAAGAAGCGGAGCATGACTAGATCCCTTAGAGGAAGGTGCCGAATGAAGTTCGCAGGCTATGACCATCGGTGTTGCGCCAAAGTGCCACGCAGCGGCACCAAAGAGGCGTATTTCCGGATAATAGTCGCTGGACGATACACTTTGCAGCCATTTCGTTACCAGTTTTCTGTTACCCGCGTTTGCATCCCGCTGGCGGGGGATTAAGCTGGCCGCCGTTTTCGCTTATTGGAGTGTTTCATGTCCCGCCGTCTGCCCGTGGTTTTACTGCTCGTTTTGCTGCCGTTATGGCTGGCCGCCAGTTACGGCGCGCGTTATGGCTTCATGGAGGATGCGCAGTGGGTCGGCATCTGCGTGGACGAGGCGAGCCGTTGGGAATGTGGGGTTCGTTCGAACCTGGGCTTGATGATTCACTTCGCCGTGTTGGGTTGGGCGGCGATTGCGGCGGCGGTGCTCGGCTTCGTCCTTCCGGGCCGGGCCGGGTGGTGGCTGGCGGTGCTGGCGCTGGTGTTCGGGTTTCCGGCGTTGGCGTTGTACAACACGACTTTGGCGGTTTTTGCGGTGGTGATTGCGGGGCTTCGGTTGGTCCGGGCGTCTCGTAGCGCCTGATTAATGGTCATCGCGGGCAAGCCACGCTCCCACAGGGTTCTCCGGCGAATACAGCATTTGTATACGACAGAAAACCCTGTGGAAGCGTGGCTTGCCCGCGATGGGCCAGTAGCTTCTCTGAAGATTAAGCCTTGCGAACCCGCAAGCTGCGCCACAACGCCGCAACCATCAACACACTCACCAGCGCCCAGCCCCGGGCCTGCTGGTTCTGCAAGCCTTCACGGAACAGTTGCGGCGCAATGCCTGCACCAATGATGAAGGTCAGCAATGCAATCTCCCGACGTGGCACGCTCACCGGACGGCACAGGTAAACCAGTGCCGGCAGGATGAATGCCACGCTCGGGAAGCTGCGATAACGCGGATCGAATACCAGTTCCAGCATCATCACCGCTGCGGCGAACCCCGCCGTCGCGAGCAACCAGCCCGCCTGACGTTCCAGCATATTGAATGCCTGCTCACGCCAACCGGTGCGAGCGCTCAACGTCAGCGCGGCGTGGGCCAGCACTAACAGGTTCAACGCCGTCAGCAGCGCCACCCACAACCATTCGCTGGCAAACCGCGTGGTGACGCGAGCCAGGTCACCCCAGGCGCCAATCGAGCACGCCGCCAATGCGCCGAGCAGTGGTAGCACCAGCGCCGCGCGAGTGCTGCGAACGCGGCCACCGAGCATCAGCGTCACGAGAAAGATTACGCCGCCCACGGCCAGCCATTGCGACCAGTACGGCACGTTCGACACCGGCCCTGCCAGCACGCCTTTGTCCTGACGATCCGCGTCAAACAGCCCCCAGTAACCGCCGACCGCACCTTCGCTGGCACGCTTCCACGGCTGGTCAAACGCTTCGATCAAGTTGTAGTGCCAGCCTTGTTGCTCGGCCATGATCACAAAAGAACGAATGAACTTGGCTTCATTGACCCGGCTCGGCAGGGCGGTTTCACGTTGACGGCCTTCGCTCGGCCAGCCGGTTTCGCCAATCATCACGTCCTTGGGCGCGAATTTGTTGCCGAACACCTGACGCACTTCCGCCACATGTTGCAGGGCTGCGTCGATGTTCGAGGGATCATCTTCCCAGTACGGCAGCAAATGGATGGTCAGGAAATCCACTGCCGGGGCGATTTCCGGGTGCTTGAGCCAGAACTCCCAGACGTCGGCGTAAGTGACAGGCTGTTTGACCTGGCTTTTGACCTTGTTAATAAGCTTGGCCAGTTGCGCGCCGGTGACCTCTTTGCGCAGCAAGGTCTCGTTGCCGACGATGACGGCGGTCACCACGTCAGCGTTGGCATTTGCCGAGGCGATCAACAGGTCGACTTCTTTCTCGGTATCGACCGGGTTGCTGTTGACCCAGGCACCGATCATCAACTTCAAACCATGCTTGCGCGCCAGATCAGGCAGCGCCTCCAGGCCGGTCATGGAGTAGGTGCGGATGCATTCGAAGCTTTTCGCCAGCAGTGCGAGGTCGGCGTCCATGCGCTCGGGGCGCAATTTGAACGGCTGGTCGAACGGCGATTGATCCTTGTCGAACGGGGTGTAGGAGGCACATTGCAGCTTGTGCGTCGCGCTGGCCACGTCTGGCAGGATCACCGGTTTGCCGAGGCCGTACCAGAAGCCGCCGAAGGCAAACAACCCCAGAAGACAGGCGAATAGATAAGCAAAAAAAGGAAAGCGTGATGTCGCGGGCATGGTCAGGCCGTCTGGGAGCAAAGCCGCGCATGTTACCTGCATTTGTCCCGGGTCAGGAGACCTGCATAATTTTGACATGCAAAGTTCGGGCGGACTGGCCGGGGCGTTTCCGCCGCTCAAGATTAATGGCGTTCTGATGTCGTTTCTCGATGCCTTGAGGTCGCTGACAGAGCAGGTCGCGGTTGTCGTCAGGTTGATGATCGACGCATCAGTGCACCCATAGATAAATCACGCTGATGGTCGGACGAGTTTGCGGTGGGCGTGATGGGGGCGCTGTGCACCATAACAATACGTTGACGCGACTCGGCATCCGTCGAGCGCAGCACTTTCGGGGAAGTAACGATGAAGATGCGACGACTTTTAGGCGCAGGTGCCGCTCTGGTGCTTGCGATTGGCTCCACCATGGCCAGCGCCGAGAGCAAGACCCTGAGCATCGGTTACGTTGACGGTTGGTCCGACAGCGTCGCGACCACTCACGTAGCGGCCGAAGTGATCAAACAGAAACTCGGTTATGACGTTAAGCTGCAAGCCGTCGCCACCGGGATCATGTGGCAAGGCGTTGCCACCGGCAAACTCGACGCCATGCTGTCGGCCTGGCTGCCAGTGACGCACGGTGAATACTGGGCCAAGAACAAGGACCAGGTCGTCGATTACGGTCCGAACTTCAAAGATGCAAAAATCGGTTTGATCGTGCCTGAGTACGTCAAAGCCAAGACCATCGACGATCTGAAAACCGACGACAGCTTCAAAAAACGCATCGTCGGCATCGACGCCGGTTCAGGCGTGATGCTCAAGACCGAACAGGCCATCAAGGATTACGATCTGACCGGGTATCAACTCAAGGCCAGTTCCGGCGCCGGCATGATTGCCGAGCTGACCCGTGCCGAGAAGAAAAACGAATCCATTGCCGTGACCGGTTGGGTGCCGCACTGGATGTTCGCGAAGTGGAAACTGCGCTTCCTCGACGATCCGAAAGGCGTTTATGGCGCTGCTGAAACTGTAAACAGCATCGGCAGCAAAGAACTCGCCACCAAGGCACCGGAAGTGGCCAAGTTCCTGAAGAACTTCCAGTGGGCGTCGAAAGACGAAATCGGCGAAGTCATGTTGGCGATCCAGGATGGCGCCAAGCCGGAAGCCGCGGCGAAAGATTGGGTAGCCAAACACCCGGAGCGTGTGGCCGAGTGGACCAAATAATTTGAGCTGACGTGTCTGGTCAGCACCTCTGAAGGCCGCTTGGCATCACCGCCAAGCGGCCTTTTGCGTTTCTCTGCGGGCGTGTCTGCTGGAAAATGGCGATTCTGTCATGTCGTTCTAATACTAAGGTCGTCTGGAACCTGTTCCGCAGCCGCATAGAGTGGATAACGTTCCAACTTTAATCTGTGCTGCGAGGATAAAAACAATGAACGACAGCATTTACCTCTCGATTCAAAACAGCCCGCGCTTCAAGGAGCTGGTTAGCAAGCGAGAAAAGTTCGCCTGGATTCTTTCGGCGATCATGCTTGGGCTTTACTCCGGATTCATTCTTTTGATTGCTTACGGGCCGCATGTGCTGGGGGCGAAAATCGGCCCTGAGTCTTCGATTACCTGGGGGATACCGATTGGTGTCGGGCTGATTCTCTCGGCCTTTATCCTGACTGCAATCTACGTACGACGCGCCAATGGCGAATTCGACGACCTGAACAATGCGATTCTCAAGGAGGCTCAGCAATGATCCGGCGTCTGATGGCTCTATTGAGCATTGCGGCGTTTGCGCCGGGTGCGTGGGCGGCTGAAGCCCTGACGGGTGAAGTGCACAAACAACCGCTCAACGTTTCCGCGATCCTGATGTTCGTGGCGTTTGTCGGCTTGACCCTGTGCATCACTTATTGGGCTTCCAAGCGCAACAACTCGGCCGCTGACTACTATGCGGCGGGCGGCAAGATCACCGGTTTCCAGAACGGTCTGGCGATTGCCGGTGACTACATGTCCGCGGCGTCCTTCCTGGGTATTTCCGCCCTGGTGTTCACCTCCGGCTACGATGGCCTGATCTACTCGATCGGCTTCCTGGTGGGCTGGCCGATCATTCTGTTCCTGATCGCCGAACGCCTGCGCAACCTGGGCAAATACACCTTTGCCGACGTGGCGTCCTACCGCCTTGGGCAAACCCAAATCCGCACGCTGTCCGCGTGTGGTTCGCTGGTGGTGGTGGCGTTCTACCTGATTGCGCAAATGGTCGGTGCCGGCAAGCTGATCCAGCTGCTGTTCGGTCTCGACTACTACGTTGCGGTGATCCTGGTCGGTATCCTGATGTGCATGTATGTGTTGTTCGGCGGCATGCTGGCGACCACCTGGGTGCAGATCATCAAGGCTGTGCTGTTGCTGTCCGGTGCCTCGTTCATGGCGCTGATGGTGATGAAGCACGTCAACTTCGACTTCAACATGCTGTTTTCCGAGGCGATCAAGGTTCACCCTAAAGGTGAGGCGATCATGAGCCCCGGCGGTCTGGTGAAAGACCCGATCTCGGCGTTCTCCCTGGGCCTGGCATTGATGTTCGGTACCGCTGGCCTGCCGCACATTCTGATGCGCTTCTTCACCGTGAGTGACGCAAAAGAAGCGCGCAAGAGCGTGCTGTATGCAACCGGCTTCATTGGTTACTTCTACATCCTGACCTTCATCATCGGCTTCGGCGCGATCCTGCTGGTCAGCACCAACCCGGTCTTCAAAGATGCGGCGGGCGCGCTGTTGGGCGGCAACAACATGGCGGCGGTGCACCTGGCGAACGCGGTGGGTGGCAGTATTTTCCTGGGCTTCATCTCGGCGGTCGCGTTTGCAACCATCCTGGCGGTCGTGGCTGGCCTGACGCTGGCAGGTGCTACGGCGGTGTCTCACGACCTGTACGCCAGTGTGATCAAGAAGGGCAAGGCTAACGACAAGGATGAAATCCGCGTTTCGAAGATCACCACCATCGCCCTGGGCGTGTTGGCGATTGGCCTGGGCATTCTGTTCGAAAGCCAGAACATCGCGTTCATGGTGGGCCTGGCGTTCTCCATCGCGGCGAGCTGCAACTTCCCGGTGCTGCTGCTTTCCATGTACTGGAAGAAGCTGACCACTCGCGGTGCGATGATTGGTGGCTGGTTGGGTCTGGTGAGTGCCGTCGGTTTGATGGTGCTCGGGCCAACCATCTGGGTGCAGATCCTGCATCACGAGAAGGCTATCTTCCCGTATGAATACCCGGCGTTGTTCTCAATGGCGATTGCCTTTGTCGGGATCTGGTTCTTCTCGATCACTGACAAGTCGACCGCGGCTGATAACGAGCGCGCGCTGTTCTTCCCTCAGTTTGTGCGTTCGCAGACAGGGTTGGGGTCGAGCGGGGCGGTTTCCCACTAAGGCTTCAGGTTGGGTTATGTAAGTTGCGTTAAACAGAAATGCCCCGGTCGAGAGATCGGGGCATTTTTGTTTGTCCGCAGGTTGGGAGGCGTGGTGTCAGGGCTGACACCTTCGCGAGCAGGCTCGCTCCTACAGGGGATGTGTGTACGACACCTAACTCCTGTAGGAGTGAGCCTGCTCGCGATGGCGATAGTGCAGGCACAAACAAAAACGGCCTCTATATAAATAGAGGCCGTTTCCGGTGCAGCTTAAGACGTTATCGCAAGACGGGTCTTATTTGCGGTCTTCCAGCTTGGTGATGTCACGCGACTCGTAGCCGGTGTACAGCTGGCGCGGGCGGCCAATCTTGTACGGGCTGGAGAGCATTTCTTTCCAGTGGGAGATCCAGCCGACAGTCCGCGCCAGCGCGAAGATCACGGTGAACATGCTGGTTGGAATGCCGATCGCCTTGAGGATGATCCCCGAGTAGAAGTCGACGTTCGGGTACAGCGAGCGTTCGATGAAGTACGGGTCGGTCAGGGCGATCTCTTCCAGGCGCATGGCCAGTTCGAGTTGCTTGTCGTTCTTGATGCCCAGTTCCTTCAACACTTCGTCGCAGGTCTGCTTCATGACGGTAGCGCGTGGATCGCGGTTTTTGTAAACCCGGTGACCGAAGCCCATCAGTTTGAACGGATCGTTCTTGTCCTTGGCCTTGGCGATGTACTTGTCGATGTTCGAGACATCGCCAATTTCATCGAGCATGGTCAGAACGGCTTCGTTCGCACCGCCGTGGGCAGGGCCCCACAGTGCAGCGATGCCGGCGGCGATACAGGCGAACGGGTTGGCACCCGAAGAGCCGGCCAGACGAACGGTAGAGGTCGATGCGTTTTGCTCGTGGTCGGCATGGAGGATGAAGATCCGGTCCATGGCCTTGGCGAGCACCGGGCTGATCGGTTTGATCTCGCACGGGGTGTTGAACATCATGTGCAGGAAGTTTTCCGCGTACGTCAGGTCGTTGCGCGGGTACATCATGGGTTGACCCATGGAGTACTTGTAAACCATCGCTGCCAGGGTCGGCATCTTGGCAACCAGGCGGATCGCGGAGATTTCGCGATGCTGCGGGTTATTGATGTCGAGGGAGTCGTGGTAGAAGGCCGAGAGGGCGCCGACTACGCCGCACATGACGGCCATTGGGTGGGCGTCGCGACGGAAGCCGTTGAAGAAGGTCTTCAGCTGCTCGTGAACCATGGTGTGGTTCTTCACGGTGCTGACGAACTGGGCCTTCTGTTCTGCGGTCGGCAGTTCGCCGTTGAGCAGCAGATAGCAGGTTTCCAGGTAGTCCGACTTTTCAGCCAGCTGTTCGATCGGGTAGCCGCGGTGCAACAGAATGCCGTTGTCGCCGTCGATATAGGTGATCTTCGACTCGCAGGAAGCTGTCGACATGAAACCAGGGTCAAAGGTGAAACGGCCCGTGGCCGTCAGGCCCCGAACATCGATAACATCGGGACCAACGGTGCCGGTTAAAATGGGCAGCTCGACGGGGGCTGCGCCCTCGATGATCAACTGCGCTTTTTTGTCAGCCATGTGGCCTCCTATTTATGCTTGAAATCATCAGACAGACCCCCCACGCAGGGCCCGCACCACTATAGTGAGATAAATTCGAATGTCAATTTGCCTAAAGTCTTGCTCCAGAAGGCTTTAACCGGACTTTTTCCTCGAAATTGACTGCCGTTTACGCCTTTTATCCAACTTGTGCAATCAGCTATTAGGGGAAGGTGAACGCGTTGTCATTAGTAGCCTAACTGTCTATACTCGGCCTCCGACCGCCAGGGGCTTTTGGGCCTGCTTTATTGGGGGTCGCACTCCCTGGGTGGTGGGTACCTGACCAGTGCACTCCCCAACAACTTTGCCCTGATTGTTAGGGGCTCTTCAGTGTGAAAAAAAGCCGTGAATAGCCAACGACCTGTAAACCTAGACCTAAGGACCATCAAACTCCCAGTCACTGCTTACACGTCCATTCTTCACCGAATCTCCGGTGTCATCCTCTTTGTCAGCCTGGCCATCATGCTTTATGCATTGGACAAGTCGCTGAGCTCCGAGGAAGGCTTCGGTCAGGTGAAAGCGTGTCTGACCAGTCCGCTAGCCAAGCTAGTGATTTGGGGAATCCTGTCCGCCTTGCTGTATCACCTGGTAGCCGGTGTGCGCCATTTGATCATGGATATGGGCATCGGCGAGTCGCTTGAAGGCGGCAAACTGGGCTCGAAAATCGTTATCGCCGTTTCCGTGGTGGTAATCGTTCTGGCAGGAGTTTGGATATGGTAACTAACGTCACGAACCTGTCGCGTTCGGGCCTCTATGACTGGATGGCACAACGTGTGTCTGCGGTCGTTCTCGCGGCTTATTTCATTTTCCTGATCGGATACGTCGTTGCCCATCCAGGCATCGGCTACGCCCAATGGCATGAACTGTTCGCAAGCAACTGGATGCGTATTTTCAGTCTCCTGGCCCTCGTTGCCCTTGGCGCTCACGCCTGGGTCGGCATGTGGACCATCGCGACCGACTACCTGACGCCAATGGCGTTCGGCAAGTCCGCGACTGCGATACGTTTCCTCTTCCAGGCAGTATGCGGCGTCGCGATGTTCGCGTACTTCGTCTGGGGTGTGCAGATTCTTTGGGGTATCTGATTCATGTCTACTACAGTTAATACGCTTTCGTTCGACGCCATCATCATTGGCGGCGGCGGTGCTGGCATGCGCGCTGCGCTGCAGCTGGCACAAGGTGGTCACAAGACTGCCGTCGTTACCAAGGTTTTCCCGACTCGTTCGCACACTGTATCCGCCCAGGGTGGCATCACCTGCGCCATCGCCTCGGCAGATCCGAACGATGACTGGCGCTGGCACATGTACGATACCGTCAAGGGTTCCGACTATATCGGTGACCAGGACGCTATCGAATACATGTGTTCCGTAGGCCCGGAAGCGGTGTTCGAGCTCGAGCACATGGGGCTGCCGTTCTCCCGTACCGAACAGGGTCGCATCTATCAGCGTCCGTTCGGCGGTCAGTCGAAAGACTTCGGTAAAGGTGGTCAGGCTGCCCGTACGTGCGCCGCTGCTGACCGTACCGGTCACGCGCTGCTGCACACCCTGTACCAGGCCAACCTGAAGGCCGGCACCGTATTCCTCAACGAATACTACGGCGTCGACCTGGTGAAGAACGAAGACGGTGCCTTTGTCGGCATGATCGTCATCTGCATCGAAACCGGCGAAACCTCTTACGTCCGCGCTAACGCCACCGTTCTGGCGACTGGCGGTGCAGGCCGTATCTACTCGTCCACCACCAACGCCCTGATCAACACCGGTGACGGCGTTGGCATGGCTCTGCGTGCTGGCGTGCCGGTACAAGACATCGAAATGTGGCAGTTCCACCCAACCGGCATCGCCGGCGCCGGTGTACTGGTGACTGAAGGCTGCCGCGGTGAAGGCGGTTACCTGATCAACAAGCACGGCGAGCGTTTCATGGAGCGTTATGCTCCGAACGCCAAAGACCTTGCAGGTCGTGACGTTGTTGCCCGTTCGATGGTTAAAGAAATCATCGCCGGCAACGGTTGCGGTCCGGATGGCGACCACGTAATGCTGAAACTCGATCACCTCGGTGAAGAAGTTCTGCACAGCCGTCTGCCAGGCATCATGGAACTGTCCAAGACCTTCGCCCACGTCGATCCAGCCGTGGCGCCGATTCCGGTCGTTCCAACCTGCCACTATATGATGGGCGGCGTGGCCACCAACATTCATGGCCAGGCAATCACTCAAGACGCTGACGGCAAGGACCAGATCATTCCTGGCCTGTTCGCTGTAGGCGAAGTGGCGTGCGTATCGGTTCACGGTGCCAACCGTCTGGGCGGCAACTCGCTGCTCGACCTGGTGGTATTCGGTCGTGCCGCCGGCCTGTTCCTGGAGCAGACCCTGAAAGAAGGCGTCGACTACGCTCGCCCTCGCCAGTCCGACATCGACGCAGCCCTGGCGCGTCTCGATGGCCTGAACTCGCGTACCGAAGGTGAAGACGTCGCTACCCTGCGTAAAGAACTGCAAAGCTGCATGCAGAACTACTTCGGTGTGTTCCGTACCGGCGAATACATGCAGAAGGGTATCGCCCAGCTCGCTGACCTGCGTGGCCGTATCGCCAACGTCAAGATCAACGACAAGAGCCAGGCGTTCAACACCGCTCGTATCGAAGCGCTGGAACTGCAGAACCTGCTGGAAGTGGCCGAAGCTACTGCCATCGCTGCAGAGATCCGCAAAGAGTCCCGCGGCGCTCACGCCCGTGAAGACTACGAAGACCGCGACGACGAAAACTGGCTGTGCCACACCCTGTACTTCCCGGGTGACAAGCGCGTAACCAAGCGTGCTGTGAACTTCTCGCCGAAGACTGTTCCGACTTTTGAACCTAAGATTCGGACTTATTAAGGGTGGCCGCCATGTTGCAAGTCAGTGTTTATCGCTACAACCCTGATCAGGACGCCGCGCCGTTCATGCAGGAATTCCAGGTCGATACCGGTGGTAAAGACCTGATGGTGCTGGACGTGCTGGCCCTGATCAAAGAGCAGGACGAAGGTTTCTCCTATCGTCGCTCTTGCCGTGAAGGTGTTTGCGGTTCCGACGGCATGAACATCAACGGCAAAAACGGTCTGGCCTGCGTCACGCCGCTGTCTTCTGTCGTAAAAGGTAACAAGCTGATCGTTCGTCCGCTGCCAGGTTTGCCGGTTATCCGTGACCTGGTCGTCGATATGAGCATCTTCTACAAGCAATACGAGAAGGTTAAGCCATACCTGCAGAACGACACGCCGGCTCCGGCCATCGAACGTCTGCAGACCCCAGAAGAGCGTGAAAAGCTTGACGGTCTGTACGAGTGCATCCTGTGCGCTTGCTGCTCGACTTCTTGCCCGTCCTTCTGGTGGAACCCGGACAAGTTCCTGGGTCCAGCTGCTCTGCTGCAAGCGTATCGCTTCCTGGCCGACAGCCGCGACACCAAGACTGCCGAGCGTCTGGCTTCGCTGGATGACCCGTTCAGCGTATTCCGCTGCCGCGGGATCATGAACTGCGTCAACGTCTGTCCGAAAGGCCTGAACCCGACTAAGGCCATCGGTCACGTACGTAACATGCTGCTGCAAAGCGGCGTGTGATTCAGCTGCTGTAACTGCAAGACCGTTGTACCGAAGATGCTACGGCGCAGGCTTCAACCGGCGCCGTAGTCTTAACCTGAGCAGCAGCCCATAAAGCTGCGGCTCTTATTTTGAAGAAATGAGACAAGCAGGGGCATCCGGGCTGGTACCCGGACTATCAGCGTGATCCTAAGTGGCTTGTTTTGGTCGCTGCATTCGGACTTCTGCAAGTTTGCTCGGTGTCGACGCCGGTGGTGTTCCCCTAACCGAGGGTGACCAAGCATGCAAGAAAGCGTGATGCAGCGCATGTGGAACAGCGCCTACCTATCCGGTAGTAACGCTGCCTATGTGGAAGAGCTCTACGAGCTCTACCTGCACGACCCTAACGCTGTGCCAGAAGAGTGGCGCACCTACTTCCAGAAGTTGCCGGCTGACGGCAACACTGCCACCGATGTTTCGCACTCCACAATTCGCGATCATTTCGTCTTGCTGGCAAAGAACCAGCGCCGCGCACAACCGGTTTCCGCCGGCAGCGTGAGCAGTGAGCACGAGAAGAAGCAAGTTGAAGTGCTGCGATTGATCCAGGCCTACCGTATGCGTGGCCACCAGGCAGCCCAGCTTGATCCGCTGGGGCTGTGGCAGCGTCCTGCACCTGCAGACCTGTCAATCAATCATTACGGCTTGACCAATGCCGATCTTGATACGACCTACCGTGCCGGCGACCTGTTCATCGGCAAAGAGGAGGCGAGCCTACGCGAAATTCACGAAGCGTTGCAGCAGACATATTGCCGCACCATCGGCGCTGAATTTACGCATATCACCGATTCCGAGCAGCGCCAGTGGTTCCAGCAGCGTCTGGAAAGCGTACGCGGCCGTCCGACTTACTCCGCCGACATCAAGAGCCACTTGCTCGAGCGCGTCACCGCCGGCGAAGGTCTGGAAAAATACCTGGGCACCAAATACCCGGGTACCAAGCGTTTCGGCCTGGAAGGCGGCGAGAGCCTGATTCCAATGCTCGACGAGTTGATCCAGCGTTCCGGTTCCTACGGCACCAAGGAAATCGTCATCGGCATGGCCCACCGTGGTCGTCTGAACGTATTGGTCAACACCTTCGGCAAGAACCCGCGCGAGCTGTTCGACGAGTTCGAAGGCAAGAAGAAGGTCGAGCTGGGTTCCGGTGACGTTAAATACCACCAGGGCTTCTCGTCCAACGTGATGACCGCCGGCGGTGAAGTTCACCTGGCCATGGCGTTCAACCCGTCCCACCTGGAAATCGTTTCCCCGGTGGTTGAAGGTTCGGTTCGCGCCCGTCAGGATCGTCGTAACGACCCTACCGGTGAGAAGGTTCTGCCGATCTCCATCCACGGTGACGCTGCATTCGCAGGTCAGGGCGTGGTCATGGAAACCTTCCAGATGTCGCAGACCCGTGGTTTCAAGACCGGCGGTACTGTTCACATCGTGATCAACAACCAGGTGGGTTTCACCATCAGCAACCCGCTGGACTCGCGCTCCACCGAGTACGCGACCGACGTTGCGAAAATGATCCAGGCGCCGATCCTCCATGTGAATGGTGATGATCCGGAAGCCGTATTGTTCGTGACCCAGCTGGCCATCGACTACCGCATGCAATTCAAGCGTGACGTGGTGATCGACCTGGTCTGCTACCGTCGTCGTGGCCACAACGAGGCCGACGAGCCAAGTGGCACCCAGCCAATCATGTATCAGCAGATCACCAAACAGCGCACCACCCGTGAGCTGTATGCCGATCGTCTGACCCAGGCCGGCGTGCTGGACGTTGAGCGTGTTCAGGCGAAAGTCGACGAATACCGCAACGCGCTGGACAACGGTCTGCACGTGGTAAAAAGCCTGGTCAAAGAGCCGAACAAAGAGTTGTTCGTGGACTGGCGTCCGTATCTGGGCCACGCCTGGACCGCGCGTCACGACACGCGTTTCGATCTGAAAACCTTGCAGGAACTGTCCGCCAAGCTGCTGGAAATTCCGGAAGGCTTCGTGGTTCAGCGCCAGGTCTCGAAAATCTACGAAGACCGTCAGAAAATGCAAGCCGGCGGCCTGCCGATCAACTGGGGTTACGCCGAAACCATGGCGTACGCGACCCTGGCGTTCGAAGGTCACCCGATTCGCATGACGGGTCAGGACATCGGTCGCGGTACGTTCTCGCACCGTCACGCTGTCTTGCACAACCAGAAAGACGCGGGCACCTACATCCCGCTGCAAAACCTGTACAAGGGCCAGCCACGTTTCGACCTGTACGATTCGTTCCTGTCCGAAGAAGCCGTGCTGGCGTTCGAATACGGTTACTCGACCACCACGCCTGAGGCGCTGGTGATCTGGGAAGCCCAGTTCGGCGACTTCGCCAACGGTGCCCAGGTGGTTATCGACCAGTTCATCACCAGTGGCGAGCACAAGTGGGGCCGTCTCTGCGGTCTGACCATGCTGCTGCCGCACGGTTATGAAGGTCAGGGTCCGGAGCACTCGTCGGCTCGTCTGGAGCGTTACCTGCAACTGTGCGCCGAGCACAACATTCAGGTAGCCGTACCGACCACGCCGGCTCAGATCTACCACTTGCTGCGCCGTCAGGTGATTCGCCCGCTGCGCAAGCCATTGATCGTTCTGACTCCGAAGTCGCTGCTGCGTCACAAACTGGCTATTTCGACCCTGGAAGATCTGGCCGAAGGTTCGTTCCAGACCGTGATCCCGGAAATCGACGCCCTGGACCCGTCCAAGGTCGAGCGCATTGTTCTGTGTAGCGGCAAGGTCTACTACGACCTGCTGGAAAAACGCCGTGCTGAAGGTCGTGACGACATCGCCATCGTGCGTATCGAGCAGCTGTACCCATTCCCTGAGGACGACTTGAAAGAAGTCCTGGCTCCTTACACCAACGCCAAACATGCCGTCTGGTGTCAGGAAGAGCCGATGAACCAGGGTGCCTGGTACTGCAGCCAACACCACTTGCGTCGTAGCATCAGCAATCTCAACAAGTCTCTCGTACTCGAGTACGCGGGCCGTGAGGCTTCTGCTGCACCTGCTTGTGGTTATGCGTCGATGCACGCTGAGCAGCAGGAAAAACTGCTGCAAGACGCCTTTACTGTTTAACGCCTTCGCGCACCTGAAACCGAATTTAAGGACCCACAGATAATGGCTATCGAAATCAAAGCCCCCACCTTCCCGGAATCGGTTGCCGATGGCACCGTTGCCACCTGGCACAAAAAGCCGGGCGACGCTGTAAAGCGTGACGACCTGATCGTCGACATCGAAACCGACAAGGTTGTGCTGGAAGTGTTGGCGACTGCTGACGGCGTACTGGGCGCTATCGTCAAGAACGAAGGCGACACCGTTCTGTCCGACGAGGTCCTGGGCTCCATCGAAGCGGGCGGCGCTGCTGCTGCCCCGGCTGCCGCTGCTGCTCCGGCCGCTGCACAAGCTGCTGCTCCAGCCGCTGAAGGCGAAGACGATCCTGTTGCTGCACCGGCTGCTCGCAAGCTGGCTGAAGAAAACGGCATCAACATCGCTTCCGTTGCCGGTACTGGCAAAGGCGGTCGTGTGACCAAGGAAGACGTGGTTGCAGCGGTTGCTGCCAAGAAAGCCGCTCCGGCTGCCGCGCCAGCCAAGGCTGCTGCACCTGCTGCCGCTGCTCCTGTGTTCGCCGCTGGCGACCGCATCGAGAAGCGCGTTCCGATGACCCGCGTTCGCGCTACCGTGGCCAAGCGCCTGGTAGAAGCTCAGTCGAACATGGCGATGCTGACCACTTTCAACGAAGTCGACATGACCGAAGTCATGGCCCTGCGTTCGAAGTACAAGGACCTGTTCGAGAAGTCCCACAACGGCGTACGCCTGGGCTTCATGTCGTTCTTCGTGAAAGCGGCCACCGAAGCGCTGAAACGCTTCCCGGCTGTCAACGCGTCGATCGACGGTGCTGACATCGTTTACCACGGCTACGCCGACGTTGGTGTTGCTGTTTCCAGCGACCGTGGTCTGGTTGTACCGGTTCTGCGTAACGCCGAACTGATGAGCCTGGCTGAAATCGAAGGCGGCATCGCTACCTTCGGCAAGAAAGCCCGTGATGGCAAACTGTCGATGGACGAAATGACCGGCGGCACGTTCACCATCACCAACGGTGGTACCTTCGGTTCGATGATGTCGACTCCGATCGTCAACCCGCCGCAAGCGGCTATCCTGGGCATGCACAACATTCTGCAGCGTCCGATGGCGATCAACGGTCAGGTCGTTATCCGTCCGATGATGTACCTGGCTCTGTCCTACGATCACCGTCTGATCGATGGCAAAGAAGCTGTGACCTTCCTGGTTACCATCAAGAACCTGCTGGAAGACCCGGCTCGTTTGTTGCTGGATATCTGATAGAAGCAGCCGCGAGCTGCAAGCTTCAAGCTGCAAGAAATGGCAGTTTGGCTTGTAGCTTGCGGCTTGAAGCTTTTCGCTAAAGAGGATTTTTTGAATGTCGCAGAAATTTGACGTAGTAGTGATCGGCGCGGGCCCTGGCGGCTACGTAGCTGCCATCAAAGCAGCTCAGCTGGGTCTCACCACCGCCTGCATCGAGAAGTACACCGACAAAGAGGGCAAACTGGCCCTCGGCGGTACTTGCCTGAACGTCGGCTGCATTCCATCCAAGGCGCTGCTGGACAGCTCCTGGAAGTTCCACGAAGCCCAAGACGGCTTCGCGATCCACGGTATCAACCACGCTGGCGTGACCATGGACGTGCCAGCAATGGTCGGCCGTAAAGCCAACATCGTCAAAGGCCTGACTTCGGGTGTTGCCACCCTGTTCAAGGCTAACGGCGTGACCTCGATCCAGGGCCACGGCAAACTGCTGGCTGGCAAGAAAGTCGAAGTCACCAAGCCTGACGGTTCGGTAGAAATCATTGAAGCCGAGAACGTGATTCTGGCTCCAGGTTCGCGTCCGATCGACATTCCACCCGCTCCGGTTGACCAGAATGTGATCGTCGATTCGACTGGCGCGCTGGAATTCCAGTCCGTACCTAAGCGTCTGGGCGTGATCGGCGCTGGCGTGATCGGTCTGGAACTGGGTTCGGTCTGGTCCCGTCTGGGCGCAGAAGTGACCGTTCTTGAAGCGCTGGACACCTTCCTGATGGCCGCTGACGCTGCCGTTTCCAAGGAAGCGCTGAAAACCCTGACCAAACAGGGTCTGGACATCAAGCTGGGCGCTCGCGTGACCGGTTCCAAAGTGAACGGCGACGAAGTCGTTGTGAACTACACCGATGCCAACGGCGAACAGAACATCACGTTCGACAAGCTGATCGTAGCCGTTGGTCGCCGTCCGGTGACCACTGATCTGCTGTCCGCTGATTGCGGCGTGACCCTGGACGAGCGCGGTTTCGTGCACGTTGATGATCACTGCGCCACCACCGTACCGGGCGTCTACGCCATCGGCGACGTGGTTCGCGGCATGATGCTGGCACACAAGGCCTCGGAAGAGGGCATCATGGTCGTCGAGCGCATCAAGGGCCACAAAGCCCAGATGAACTATGATTTGATCCCTTCGGTTATTTATACTCACCCGGAAATCGCGTGGGTGGGTAAAACCGAGCAGGCCTTGAAGGCTGAAGGCGTTGAAGTTAACGTTGGCACCTTCCCGTTCGCAGCCAGTGGCCGTGCCATGGCAGCCAACGATACCGGCGGTTTCGTCAAAGTCATCGCCGATGCCAAGACTGATCGCGTATTGGGCGTCCACGTGATTGGCCCGAGCGCTGCAGAACTGGTTCAGCAGGGCGCGATCGGTATGGAATTCGGCACCAGCGCTGAAGACCTGGGCATGATGGTTTTCTCCCATCCGACCCTGTCTGAAGCCTTGCACGAAGCTGCTCTGGCAGTGAATGGCGGCGCCATTCACATCGCCAACCGCAAGAAGCGTTAAGACACAATAAGAAACCACGGCGGTATGGCCCGTCGTGAGCCTTGCATGCAAGTCTCACCGCGGAATATCCGCTGGACGCAGTCTTGCGTAGCTGCACCGGTTGTCCGGAAAGGCTACGCAAGCAGCAGTCACAGGTGGTGCGGCACTTGAACAAGTGCAGCACCGAATGCGCAGTACCTAACGAAGACGGTAATAAGCATGAATCTTCACGAGTATCAGGGTAAGCAGCTGTTCGCTGAATACGGCCTGCCAGTTTCCACCGGTTACGCAGTAGACACCCCGGAAGCAGCAGCAGAAGCTTGCGACAAAATCGGCGGCACCGAGTGGGTTGTCAAAGCCCAGGTTCACGCTGGTGGTCGCGGTAAAGCGGGCGGCGTTAAGCTGGTTCGCAGCAAAGAAGACGCTAAGGCATTCGCACAGCAGTGGCTGGGCAAGCGTCTGGTGACTTACCAGACTGACGCCAATGGTCAGCCAGTCACCAAGATCCTGGTTGAATCGTGCACTGATATCGCTAAAGAGCTGTACCTGGGCGCTGTCGTTGACCGTTCGAGCCGTCGTATCGTGTTCATGGCTTCCACCGAAGGTGGCGTGGACATCGAGAAAATCGCTCACGACACTCCAGAAAAAATTCTGAAAGCCACTATCGATCCACTGGTTGGCGCTCAGCCATTCCAGGGTCGCGAGCTGGCATTCCAGTTGGGTCTGGAAGGCAAGCAAGTTGCTCAGTTCGCCAAGATCTT
The DNA here is from genome assembly GCF_054668435.1 of Pseudomonas sp. S2_B07. NCBI lineage: Bacteria > Pseudomonadati > Pseudomonadota > Gammaproteobacteria > Pseudomonadales > Pseudomonadaceae > Pseudomonas > Pseudomonas sp. S2_B07. The sequence goes on along the minus strand of NZ_CP162769.1, from coordinate 1,797,708 downwards.
CGTAGGTCTGGCCAAGCTGTTCAAGGATCACGACCTGGCTCTGCTGGAAGTGAACCCGCTGGTGATCAAGGCTGACGGCGATCTGCATTGCCTCGACGCCAAGATCAACATCGACGCCAACGCCATGTACCGTCAGCCTAAGCTGAAGACTTTCCACGATCCGTCGCAAGACGATCCGCGCGAAGCGCACGCTGCCAAGTTCGAACTGAACTACGTAGCACTGGAAGGCAACATCGGTTGCATGGTCAACGGTGCTGGCCTGGCCATGGGTACCATGGACATCGTCAACCTGCATGGCGGCAAACCAGCCAACTTCCTCGACGTGGGCGGCGGTGCTACCAAAGAACGCGTTACCGAAGCGTTCAAGATCATCCTGTCCGACACTAACGTCGCTGCAGTATTGGTCAACATCTTCGGCGGCATCGTTCGTTGCGACATGATTGCCGAAGGCATCATCGGCGCAGTGAAAGAAGTCGGCGTGAAAATCCCGGTTGTTGTTCGCCTTGAAGGCAACAACGCTGAGCTGGGCGCTAAAGTACTGGCAGAAAGCGGTTTGAACATCATCGCTGCTACCAGCCTGACCGACGCTGCTCAACAAGTCGTTAAAGCTGCGGAGGGCAAATAATGAGCGTCCTGATCAATAAAGACACCAAAGTTATCTGCCAGGGTATTACCGGTTCGCAAGGTAGTTTCCACACCCAGCAAGCGCTCGAATACGGCACCAAGATGGTTGGCGGCGTAACTCCGGGCAAAGGCGGCACCGAGCACCTGGGTCTGCCAGTGTTCAACACCGTGAAAGACGCTGTAGCTGCCACTGGCGCCACCGCCAGCGTGATCTACGTTCCGGCTCCTTTCTGCAAAGACTCGATCCTGGAAGCAGCCTTCGGCGGCATCAAGCTGATCGTTTGCATCACTGAAGGCATTCCTACCCTGGACATGCTGGACGCTAAAGTTAAGTGCGACGAGCTGGGCGTAGTCCTGATCGGCCCTAACTGCCCAGGCGTGATCACTCCAGGCGAATGCAAGATCGGCATCATGCCAGGTCACATTCACTTGCCAGGCAAGGTCGGTATCGTTTCCCGTTCCGGCACCCTGACCTACGAAGCTGTTAAGCAGACTACTGACGCCGGTTTCGGTCAGTCGACTTGCGTCGGCATCGGCGGTGACCCGATCCCGGGTTCGAACTTCATCGACATCCTGAAGCTGTTCCAGGAAGACCCGAAGACCGAAGCGATCGTGATGATCGGTGAGATCGGCGGTTCGGCTGAAGAAGAAGCGGCTGCCTACATCAAGGCACACGTGACCAAGCCGGTTGTTTCCTACATCGCTGGTGTGACTGCCCCTGCAGGCAAGCGCATGGGCCATGCTGGCGCAATCATCTCTGGCGGCAAGGGCACTGCAGACGAGAAGTTTGCTGCCCTGGAAGACGCAGGCGTTAAAACCGTGCGTTCGCTGGCAGACATCGGCAAGGCTTTGTCCGAGCTGACCGGTTGGGCGATGAAGTAAGCCTCGCGCTTAATTCACGCTTCACCAAACAAAGGCCACCTTCGGGTGGCCTTTGTCGTTTCCAGATGATCGTTCCTACGCAGAGCGTGGGAGCATCTGTCCTGAAGGATGAAATTTATATACGTAAACGCGACACAGAAACGTCGCGTATCGGATAGTTCGCCCTCTAACAGTGCGTTTTCAAGTCAAATTCGTTAGGCTAGCCGCCATTTTTGCGTGCGCGACCCACAAGGTTGCTACGCGCTAAAGGGTCAGTCTCATACGGACCGACAGCATTTCCCTCACCCCACAGGGAAATCCCTCTCTAAATTCCGATTCAGTAGTGTGGTATTTCCTTAATGAAAGTGTTGAAAGGCCAGGACATCCTGGCACTTGGTTTTATGACGTTTGCCCTGTTTGTCGGGGCTGGCAACATCATCTTCCCGCCTATCGTCGGTTTGCAGTCCGGGCCTAATGTCTGGATGGCGGCGCTGGGCTTTTTGATCACCGCAGTCGGTTTGCCGGTGATCACGGTTGTCGCACTGGCGAAAGTCGGTGGTGCGATGGATGCCCTGAGCAGCCCGATCGGTAAAATCGCCGGGGGCCTGCTGGCTGCCGCGTGCTACCTCGCTGTCGGCCCGCTGTTCGCCACCCCGCGCACCGCGACCGTATCGTTCGAAGTAGGCCTGGCGCCGCTGACCGGCGAGAGCCCATTGGCGCTGTTCCTCTACAGTTCGGTGTACTTCCTGCTGGTGTTCTTCATCTCGCTGTATCCGGGCCGTTTGCTGGATACCGTAGGGCGTTTCCTCGCACCGATGAAGATCATCGCCCTGGCCGCGCTCGGCATCGCCGCGTTCGCGTTGCCGGCCGGTGATATTGGCCAGGCCACGCCTGAGTACGTAGCAGCACCGTTTTCTCAAGGCTTCATTAATGGTTACCTGACCATGGATACCTTGGGCGCCTTGGTGTTCGGCATCGTCATCGTCAACGCGATCCGCTCCCGAGGCGTGGAATCGCCGGTGCTGATTACCCGCTACGCGATCATTGCCGGGCTGATTGCCGGCGTAGGCCTCGCGCTGGTTTACGTCAGCCTGTTCCGTCTCGGTTCGGGTAGCCATGAAGTGGCCGCCGGTGCAACCAACGGTGCGGCGGTATTGCACGCCTACGTTCAACACACCTTCGGTTCGTTGGGCAGCGGTTTCCTTGCGGTATTGATCTCGCTGGCCTGCCTGGTGACGGCGGTCGGTCTGACCTGCGCCTGCGCCGAGTACTTCAGCCGCGTGCTGCCACTGTCCTACAAGACCTTGGTGATCATCCTGGCGGTGTTCTCCTTGTTTGTGTCCAACCTGGGCCTGACCAAGCTGATTGCGTTCTCGATCCCGGTACTGACCGCGATTTACCCGCCCTGCATCGCTCTGGTAGCCCTGAGCTTCTGCAAGGACTTCTGGCACGAGCAGGGCCGCATTGTCGGTCCAGTGATGCTGGTGTCGTTCATCTTCGGCCTGATCGACGCGCTCAAGGGCGCAGGTCTGGCGGACTGGATGCCGACTCAGTTGTCGCACCTGCCGCTGAGCGAGCAGGGCCTGGCATGGCTGGTGCCTTCGGTCATGACCCTGGTGGTCGCGGTGGTTTGCGATCGTCTGCTGGGCAAGCGCGAAGAAGCGCTGGCTTGAGTCGCTGAACGGCCGGTCACAAGCGGGCCATCAAGCTGAAACTGAAATGCCCCGTATCAATCGATACGGGGCATTTTTTATGGGCGTGATGCAGTGTCTTTTCCCTTGAGCTAACGTCGAAGGGTTGCAAGTTTCCAATGTAGGAGTGAGCCTGCTCGCGATGGCGATTTTACGCTCAGCAGAGATGTTGACTGATCTACCGCTATCGCGAGCAGGCTCACGCCTACAAGGTTTCGAGTATTTCGCCCTTACATCACAAGGACCTGCATGTCGTTCATCCACGCCAACCTGATCCACATCCTCGCCGCGCTCTGGTTTGTCATCTGCTGGGGCGGTTACACCCGGTACGCCTCATGGAAGGGTCGCGACACCGCGTGCCTGGCCAGCGTGTTGCACCTGTACCGCGAAGACTGGATGCGCCGCATGCTGCTACGCGACAACCGCATCGCTGACGCCAGTGTGATCGGCAACCTGGAGCGCAACGCCTCGTTTTTCGCTTCCAGCACCTTGATCATCCTGGCTGGCATCCTCACCGTGCTCGGGGCGTCCGAAAGGGCGGTGTCGTTGCTGGCGGACATTCCGATGGTGCAACAGGCGTCCCAAGGGATGTCGGAGATCAAATTGCTGTGCCTGGCGCTGGTGTTTGTCTACGCGTTCTTCACGTTCAGCTGGTGCATGCGCCAGTACAACTTCGCGGCGATTCTGGTGGGCTCCGCGCCGATGGTGGGTGAGCGCCACGTGTCCGAACAGGAACGCAAAGCCTTTGCGGCTCGTGCGGCTCGGGTCATCTCGATGGCGGCCAACCAGTTCAACTTCGGCCTGCGTTCCTATTATTTCGGCATGACCATGTTGGCCTGGTTTGTCAGCCCGTGGCTGTTCATGCTGATGAGTGCCGGCGTCGTGCTGGTGTTGTATCGCCGGGAGTTTCATTCCGACGTTCTCGACGTGATGGTCTATACCCCTACAGAGGCACCCTTGCCCGAGGCGAACAGAGAGGCCGTTTGATGAGTATTCCGTTCTGGTGTGTGTTTATCAGCGCATTGCTGATTTACGTGGCCCGCATACCGGTGGCCAAGGCGATGAAAGAGCAGGGCGGTTACAACAACCACGCCCCGCGCGAGCAACAGGCGCACCTCACGGGCTTCGGCGCCCGTGCCGTGGCCGCGCATCAGAACTGTTTCGAGGCCTTTATATTGTTTGCGGTGGGGGTGTTGATGGCGCACACCACGCAAACGGCGGGGTGGCTGATCGACCTGCTGGCGATCATCTTTGTGATCACGCGCGTTATTTACTTACTGTGTTACTGGGGCGATTTGCCCTGGCAGCGCAGTCTCGTCTGGGTTGTCGGTTTCGTCTGTTCATTGTTGTTGATGATTAGTCCGACTTTTAGAACCGTTTTACTCTAACGGCGCAAATCACAGGCAAAAGAAAACCCGCACTTGGCGGGTTTTCTTTATCACGCTAAAAACTGATTTAGTTTTTAGGTGCTTCTTTTACGGCGGCTTCGTTCGATTCAGCCTGAGCTTTGGCAGCTTCGGCGTTTTCTTTCGCAGCGTCGTTCACTTTATCCTGAGCTTTGCTCATGTCTTGCTGAGCTTGCTCAGCATGTTTAGTCGCATCTTGAGCTTTGTCCTCGGATTTTTTATCGCAGGCAGCGAGACCGAGGGAAGCGGTCAACATCAAGGCAATAGCTAAAGTCTTACGCATGGGGTGTTTCTCCTTATGGATATAACTACTGGCCTTTCGAGCACAGCCCACAGCGTTAAGTTCCTCAATTCGTTCAGATATATAGTTTTGTGATGCGATGGAACTTTTGCCCGCAGACGAGCTACTTTGATCGAGCACTAAGAAGAGTTTTTTGAAATGGCCGAAAACCCCGTTTTTGAGCGTGCGACGCGATTCATATCGGCGTTGCGTCATTGTCAGGTCCTCGGACTGCGAGTTCACAGCGCCAGTAATGACGGACTAACGGTCATCTTGCCCTACAGCCCGCAAATCGTCGGCGACCCGCAAACCGGCGTCATTCATGGCGGTGCGCTGACATCGCTGATGGATACCGCGTGCGGCATGTCGACCCTGTGCGTGCTGCCCGAATTCGAGGTTTGCCCGACCCTTGATTTGCGCATCGATTACATGCACGCCGCCGAGCCACATAAGGACGTCTATGGCTTCGCCCAATGCTATCGAGTGACCACTGACGTGATTTTCGCCCGTGGTTTTGCCTATCAGGACGATCCCGAGCACCCCATCGCCCACGTCGTCGGCACGTTCATGCGCATGGGCAAAGCCATCAAAGGCACCAAAGGCTTTGGCGGCGTCATCGCCGGAGGTGCGCAATGACCTATTCCTTCAAGGAACAACTGCAACAGGCCCACGAGAAGGGCGACTACGCCTCGCTGTTGCACCTGATTCCCTATGCCAAACTGATCGGCGTCGAATGTTCGCGGGTGGGGGATGATCTGCTGTTTCGCCTGCCAGCCAACAAGGACAACATTGGTAACCCTTTACTGCCGGCGATTCATGGCGGTGTGATCGCCGGGTTCATGGAACTCTCGGCGGCGCTGCACCTGCTGATTTTCACCGGTTCACCGGGCGTGCCGAAAATCATCGACTTCTCCCTCGACTACCTGCGCGCCGGGCAGTTTCGCGATACCTGGGCCAAATGTCAGGTGTGCCGCCAGGGGCGCCGGGTCGCCAACGTGGCCGTTACCGCCTGGCAAAGCACCGAAGCCGAGCCCATTGCGACGGCTCGCGCCCATTTCAAAATCGAAGAGCCCTTGAAATCCTGAACACAGCCCCCAACTTTGATGACATCCCGCCGCCGACCCTCAAGGTCGCGGCTTAGCCATCTGATTGGAGTTTGATGACCATGAGTGTGGAAACTCAAAAGGAAACCCTGGGCTTCCAGACCGAGGTGAAGCAATTGCTGCACCTCATGATCCATTCGCTGTATTCCAACAAGGAAATTTTCCTTCGCGAATTGATCTCGAACGCCTCTGACGCTGTCGACAAATTACGTTTCGAAGCCCTGTCCAAGCCTGAGCTGCTGGAAGGCGGCGCCGAACTGAAAATCCGTGTGAGCTTCGACAAGGACGCCAAAACCGTCACCCTCGAAGACAACGGCATTGGCATGAACCGTGAAGAAGCGATCACCCACCTGGGTACCATCGCCAAATCCGGCACTGCCGATTTCATGAAACACCTGTCTGGCGATCAGAAGAAAGATTCGCACCTGATCGGTCAGTTCGGTGTGGGTTTTTATTCTGCATTCATCGTCGCCGACAAAGTCGACGTGTTCAGCCGTCGTGCCGGTGATTCGGCCAGCGAGGGCGTGCACTGGTCGTCCAAGGGCGAAGGCGATTTCGAAGTCGCCACTGTCGAGAAAGCCGAGCGCGGCACTCGCATCGTCCTGCACCTGAAGTCCGGTGAAGACGAATTCGCTGATGGCTGGCGTCTGCGCAACATCATCAAGAAGTACTCCGACCACATTGCCCTGCCGATCGAGTTGCCAAAAGAAGTGGCCGCTGCCGAAGGTGAAGAGCAGCCTGCCGCCGAATGGGAAACCGTCAACCGCGCCAGTGCCCTGTGGACCCGTCCTCGCACCGAAGTGAAGGACGAGGAATACCAGGAGTTCTACAAGCACGTTGCTCACGATTTCGAGAACCCGCTGAGCTGGAGCCACAACAAGGTCGAAGGCAAGCTTGAATACAGCTCGCTGCTGTACGTGCCGGCCCGTGCTCCGTTCGACCTGTACCAGCGTGAAGCGCCGAAAGGCCTGAAGCTGTACGTGCAGCGCGTGTTCGTGATGGACCAGGCCGAGTCGTTCCTGCCGCTGTACCTGCGCTTCATCAAAGGCGTGGTCGATTCCAACGACCTGTCGCTGAACGTGTCGCGCGAAATCCTGCAGAAAGACCCGATCATCGATTCGATGAAGTCGGCGCTGACCAAGCGCGTTCTGGACATGCTGGAAAAACTGGCGAAGAACGAGCCTGAGCAATACAAGAGCTTCTGGAAGAACTTCGGTCAGGTCATGAAAGAAGGCCCGGCAGAAGACTTCGCCAACAAAGAGAAGATCGCTGGCCTGCTGCGTTTCGCATCGACCAACGGCGATGAAGGCGAGCAAGTGGTTGGCCTGGCCGAATACCTGGCTCGCGCCAAGGAAGGTCAGGACAAGATCTACTACCTGACCGGCGAAACCTACGCGCAAGTCAAAAACAGCCCGCACCTGGAAGTCTTCCGCAAGAAAGGCATCGAAGTGCTGCTGCTGACCGATCGTATCGACGAGTGGCTGATGAGCTACCTCAACGATTTCGACGGCAAGAGCTTTGTCGACGTGGCACGGGGTGACCTGGACCTGGGCAATCTGGACTCGGAAGAGGACAAGAAAGCTGCGGAAGAAGTCGCCAAGTCCAAAGAAGGTCTGGTTGAACGTCTGAAAACCGCACTGGGCGACTCGGTGGCTGAAGTACGGGTTTCCCACCGTCTGACCGATTCTCCGGCGATCCTGGCGATCGGCGAGCAGGACCTGGGCCTGCAAATGCGTCAGATCCTGGAAGCCAGTGGCCAGAAGGTTCCGGAGTCGAAGCCGATCTTCGAGTTCAACCCGGCTCACCCGCTGATCGAGAAGCTCGACAACGAGCAGAGCGAAGAGCGTTTCGGCGACCTGTCGCACATTCTCTTCGATCAGGCGGCACTGGCTGCCGGTGACAGCTTGAAGGACCCGGCCGCGTATGTGCGCCGTCTGAATAAGCTGTTGGTTGAACTGTCGGTTTAACTGCGTTGTAAAAAAAACCCGCTTCGGCGGGTTTTTTTCATTCTGGTGTTTTTAAGCAGGAGTGAATCATGAGCCTGCGCACTGGACCTGGCCCGCACGGGTGCGCCGTTGAAAGCGGCAGTGTCGTTCCACGGCACGCTGGATTCACCTGATCCGGCGGACGCCAAAAACATCAAGGGCTCGGTGTTGGTACTGCACGGTGCTTCGCGAGCAGGCGGTGTAAGGTTCACCGAAGAGGCTACGGCAATTCGATCCGCTCACTTTCCCCCGGCACCGTCGGCCAATCCCCGGCCGCCCAGCGCCGCCGCGCCTCATCGATAACCGCCGGATCACTCGCGACAAAATTCCAGTTGATCCGCCGTGGCCCGTCCAGTGGCGCGCCGCCAAACAACACGGCGTGACAGTCGCTCTCGGCAAACAGCGTCATCTCTTCCCCCGCTGGCAACACCACCAGCGCATTCGGTTCCAGCGCCTCGCCATCCAGCTGCGCTTCACCGCTCAAGACATACAACGCGCGTTCTTCATGCTCGGTGGGAATCAGCAGCGTGGTCGCCGTCTGCAGGTTCAATTCCGCGTACAACGTAGGAGAAAGCACCGGCACCGGCGATTCCAGGCAAAAGCCTGACCCGGCAATCATGCGGATCTTCACGCCAAGGTTATCGCTGACCGGCAAGGTGCTCGCCGGATGATGGCTGTAGTGCCCCGGACCCTGTTCATGTTCCTTGGGCGAGGCCAGCCAGATCTGCAAGCCGTGCATCGTAAAGCCACTGCCTTTCAACGCTTCAGGTGTGCGCTCGACATGGGCAATCGCGCTGCCGGCGGTCATCCAGCTGACATCGCCGGCATTGACCACCTGATCGGAACCGAGGCTGTCCTTGTGTTGGATTTGCCCTTCAAACAGATAGGTGAGGGTCGACAGGCCGATGTGCGGATGCTGACGGATGTTCATGCCTTTGCCCGCCGGATAGCGGGTTTGCAGCATGTGGTCGAAGAACACAAAAGGCCCGACACTGCGGCATTTGGCAGACGGCAACGGGCGAAGAATCGGCTGGCCTTCGACATCTTCGGCGCGGGGGCGGATCACGAGCGGAGTGTTCATGCTGCATTCCAGGCTGAGCGGGTGATGCGTGGAGCATAACCCGCTTGCGCAGCCCTTGCCGCTATTGGCTGAATGCACCTTCGGACAGGTGGGTTTCGATGCTGACGTCGGTGGTGGTCATCAGTTTGTGGACCGGGCAGCGGTCGGCTACGCGGTGCAATTCATCGCGCTGCGCATCGGTGAGCACACCCTTGAGGGTCAATTTGACGTGCAGGGCGTATTTGCCTTTCAGCTCTTCGCTGTTGTCGCGTTTGACCTCGACGGTGACACCGGTCAGCGGGATGTCCTTTTTCTTCGCATACAGCTTCAGGGTCAAGGCTTTGCATGCGCCCAGGGCCGCATCGAAATAATCGTGGGGCTCTGGCGCCGAGCCCTCGCCGCCGGATGCGGTCGGCACATCGGCAAACAGTTCGTGGTCATCGATTTGAACGCTGTGGCGAAAACCTTCGGCGGAAACGGTATTGACGGTAACGGTCATGGAAAGCCTCCCAGGCTGGAAAAGTCGTTCGATCAAAAATGACCTTGAAGTTATAGAGCATTCCTCTGCGGTCGCGTTCCACTTTCTTGCGGGCTGATCCTCGTTCGCTGAAGGGGAACCGGATTACCGGCCGGCCGTGCGCGGTTGCGAATGAGGCAATCGCGGCCTATGGTCCAAGCGAGGTATTGCCTGCGACTGTCACACAATGACGCGCCGCAGGTTGGTGTCCATCCAGTGCGAAAACCATAGCAAGGTGAAGACATGCCAAACGACTCCCGCCCCGCCGTACTCGAACTGATTTGCAACACGCCGCTGGTGCGCGTCAGCCGCTTCGATACCGGCCCGTGCACGCTGTTTCTCAAACTTGAATCACAAAACCCCGGCGGTTCGATCAAGGACCGCATCGGCCTGGCGATGATCGACGCCGCCGAGCGCGACGGTCGCCTGCAACCCGGCGGCACCATCGTCGAGGCCACGGCTGGCAACACCGGCCTGGGCCTGGCGTTGGTCGGCCGGGCCAAGGGCTATCGCGTCGTGTTGGTGGTGCCCGACAAGATGTCCACCGAAAAAGTCCTGCACCTCAAGGCGATGGGCGCCGAGGTGCATATCACCCGCTCCGATGTCGGCAAGGGCCATCCCGAGTACTACCAGGATGTCGCCGCGCGGCTGGCCAAGGAAATTCCCGACGCGTTCTTTGCCGATCAATTCAACAACCCGGCCAACCCGCTGGCCCACGAATGCAGCACCGCACCGGAGATCTGGGCGCAAACCCAGCATGATGTCGATGCCATCGTCGTCGGCGTCGGTTCGGCCGGGACGCTGACGGGCTTGACCCGGTTTTTCAAACGCGTGCAGCCGAACCTGGACATGGTCCTGGCCGACCCGGTTGGCTCGGTGATGGCCGAATACAGCCGCAGCGGCACCCTCGGAACGCCCGGTTCGTGGGCAGTGGAAGGCATTGGCGAAGACTTCATTCCCTCGATTGCCGACCTGTCCAGCGTGCGCCACGCGTATTCGATCAGCGACGAAGAAAGCTTCGATCATGCCCGCCAACTGCTGCGCGCCGAGGGCATTCTCGGCGGTTCGTCGACCGGCACCTTGCTGGCGGCGGCGCTGCGCTATTGCCGCGAGCAAACCGAGCCGAAACGGGTTGTGAGTTTTGTCTGCGACACCGGCACCCGCTACCTGTCGAAGGTGTACAACGACCAGTGGATGAACGATCAGGGTCTGCTGCAATACAAACGCTACGGCGATCTTCGCGACCTGATCTCGCGCCGTTTCGAGGATGGCCGGGTGATCAGCGTCGGCCCGGACGACACGTTACTGACCGCTTTCCAGCGCATGCGTCTGGCGGACGTGTCGCAACTGCCGGTGCTGGTGGACGGCCAGCGGTTGGTCGGGGTGATCGACGAGTCCGACATTCTGCTGCGGGTGCATCAGGACGCCTCGCACTTTCGCTTGACGGTGGCCAGCGCGATGACCGACAAACTGCAAACCCTGCCGGCCGCTGCCAGCCTGGCTGAGCTGCAGGCGGAGCTTGATCGTGGGCTGGTGGCGATCATTGCCGATGCCTCGGGCTTCCATGGCCTGATTACCCGCGTCGACCTACTTAATCATCTACGGAGATCTCTGGCATGAGTCACGATAAAGATGCTGCGCCCCATGGCTTCGCCACTCGCGTGATCCATGCCGGGCAGGCGCCGGACCCGTCCACCGGCGCGTTGATGCCGCCGATTTACGCCAACTCCACCTATTTGCAGCAAAGCCCGGGCGTGCACAAAGGCCTCGACTACGGTCGCTCGCACAACCCGACGCGCTTTGCGCTGGAGCGTTGCGTGGCGGATCTTGAAGGCGGCACCCAGGCGTTTGCGTTTGCGTCCGGGCTGGCGGCGATTTCCACGGTGCTCGAACTGCTCGATGCCGATTCGCATATCGTCTCGGGCAATGATTTGTATGGCGGCACATTTCGCCTGTTCGACAAGGTGCGTCGGCGCAGCGCCGGGCACCGCTTCAGCTTTGTCGACCTGACGGACCTTTCGGCCTTCGAAGCGGCGCTGCAGGACGATACGCGCATGGTCTGCGTCGAGACGCCGAGCAATCCGTTGTTGCGCCTCACGGACCTTGCCGCCATCGCGCGCATTTGCCGCCAGCGCGGCATCATCTGCGTGGCCGACAACACCTTCGCCAGCCCGTGGATCCAGCGTCCGCTGGAACTGGGCTTCGATGTCGTGGTGCACTCGACCACCAAGTATTTGAACGGACACTCCGACGTCATCGGCGGCATCGCGGTGGTTGGGCAGAACGCCGAGTTGGCCGAACGCCTGGGCTTTCTGCAAAACGCGGTGGGCGCGATTGCCGGGCCGTTTGACGCGTTCCTCACCCTGCGTGGTGTGAAGACCCTGGCATTGCGCATGGAGCGTCATTGCAGCAACGCATTGGCGCTGGCGCAATGGCTGGAACAGCAGTCGCAGGTCGCGCGGGTCTACTACCCGGGGTTGTCGTCACATCCGCAGCACGAGTTGGCGCGGCAGCAGATGCGCGGTTTCGGCGGGATGATCTCACTCGATCTGAACACTGATCTGGTGGGTGCCAAGCGCTTTCTGGAAGGTGTGCAGATCTTTGCGCTGGCAGAAAGTCTGGGCGGGGTGGAAAGCCTGATTGAGCACCCGGCGATCATGACCCACGCCACGATTCCCGTCGATACCCGTGCGGAGCTCGGCATCGGTGATGCGCTAGTGCGGTTGTCCGTGGGGGTTGAGGACGTCGAAGACTTGCGCGCCGATCTGGCGCAGGCACTGGCGCGGATCTGACGGTTCAGCAGGCAAAAAAAATCCGGAACCCTTAGTGGATTCCGGATTTTCATTTCGATCGCGGATCAGCTGCCTTTGACAGACTTACCGTTGACCGTACCGTCGAGGAGCATGATGTTGTACTCCTTGCCGTCGGTCTCAACCTGTTGCAGGCGGACCAGCAGGTAATCCCAGTCCTTGGCGAACCACAGGACGGTGATGCGCTTGCTTTGTGTCGGGTCGCGCACGCGCTCGACCTTGATCGCATCGATCTGACCGGCCTTGGTGTCGACTTTTTCCGAACCCAGTACGCGGAAGTCATAGGTATCGACTTCACCACCGTCGACAACCTGATAGCTCATGCTTTTTTTGCCAGCGGCAACGTCGTGTTGCAGGGCCAGTTGATACGTGGACTTGTCGACCATGCCACGGTTCAGCGGCACTTTGACCGGGTCACCGCGATCGGTGCCAGTGACCATTTTGGTGGTCCAGTCGAAATCCAGATCAGCCTTTTTCGCTTTACCCAGGCCGCCACGTTCAAAGTGATAGGACTGAGGCAGCAGGGTGTCCTTGTCCAGGGTCAGGGTGCTTTCTTCAGTCAGGCTGGCAATCATCATCGATGCCTTGAAACTGAGTTTCCAGACGCCGTTGGCTTCCTTGGTCAGGCTGCGTTCAGCCGTGCCGCTCATGGGCAGCTGTTTCCAGTCGGCGGTGTAGCTGGCGGAGAAAGGTTGAAGTTCCGAAGCCTGTGCCAGAGGCAAGGCAAACAGAGCGCAAGCGAAGAGCAGGGCGCGACGCATAATATCTCCTAGTTTCGAATCAAGTGGCCGCTGGCCGCGAGTAACTTCCCATCCAGTAAAGCACCTTGTTCGCCGAGTGATAAACGACCTTCGGCAAACCAGCGTACAGCCAACGGGTAGATCAGGTGTTCCTGGGCATGGACTCGCTGCGCCAGACTCTGCGGCGAATCGTGCAACTCTACCGGTATTACTGCCTGTACGACCAGTGGTCCGCCATCGAGTTCCTCGGTGACAAAGTGCACGGAGCAGCCATGCTCGGTGTCACCGGCCTCCAGCGCGCGCTGATGAGTGTGTAACCCTTTGTATTTGGGTAGCAGCGACGGGTGGATATTGAGCAGGCGACCGGCGTAATGGCGCACGAAATCAGCGCTGAGAATGCGCATGAAACCGGCCAGTACCACGAGTTTGGGATTGAAGGCGTCGATCAGTTCGATCAGCGCAGCATCAAAGGCCTCGCGGCCTTCGAAAGCCTTGTGATCCAGGGAGCGGGTGTCGATACCCGCGTCCCTGGCGCGTTGCAGGCCGTAGGCGTCGGCACGGTTGGAAATCACCGCAGCAATGCGGACCGGGCTGTCGCCGGTCCGCGTGCTGTCGATCAAGGCCTGCAAGTTACTGCCGGTGCCGGACAACAGCACCACGACATCACAGGTCTTTGACATCAGTGAGCCTTGAGGTTCTTCAGTTCAACCTGGGCCGCGCCTTCGGCAGCGGTGGCGATCTGACCGATGACCCAAGGCTGCTCGCCCGCTTCACGCAATACATTCAGCGCGGTTTCAACGTGCTCTTGAGCCACGCAGATAACCATGCCGACACCGCAGTTCAGCACGCGGTGCATTTCGTTTTCGTCGACGTTGCCTTTCTCTTGCAGCCAGTCGAACACGGCAGGGCGGTTCCAGCTTGCCACGTCAACCACGGCTTGGGCGCCTTTTGGCAGAACGCGCGGGATGTTGTCCAGCAGGCCACCACCGGTGATGTGAGCCATGGCCTTGACCGCGCCGGTGTCCTTGATCAGCTTGAGCAGCGGCTTCACGTAGATACGGGTCGGGGCCATCAGCAGGTCGGTCAGCGGTTTGCCGTCGAGCTGGATGTTTTCGATGTCGGCACCCGACACTTCGATGATCTTGCGGATCAGCGAGTAGCCGTTGGAGTGCGGGCCGGAAGACGGCAGGGCGAGCAGGGCATCGCCGGCAGCGACTTTCGAACCGTCGATGATTTCGGATTTTTCCACGACGCCAACGCAGAAGCCGGCCAGGTCGTAGTCTTCGCCTTCGTACATGCCAGGCATTTCAGCGGTTTCGCCGCCGACCAGGGAGCAGCCGGACAGTTCGCAGCCCGCGCCGATGCCGGTCACGACCTGGGTCGCGGTTTCGACGTTGAGCTTGCCGGTGGCGTAGTAGTCGAGGAAGAACAGCGGCTCGGCGCCGCAGACCACCAGGTCGTTCACGCACATGGCCACCAGGTCGATGCCGATGCTGTCGTGCTTGTTCAGGTTCAGGGCCAGGCGCAGCTTGGTGCCCACGCCGTCGGTGCCGGAAACCAGCACAGGCTGCTTGTAGCCAGCCGGGATTTCGCAGAGGGCGCCGAAACCGCCCAGGCCGCCCATGACTTCCGGGCGCGCAGTGCGCTTGGCGACGCTCTTGATGCGTTCGACCAATGCTTCACCGGCGTCGATGTCTACACCGGCGTCCTTGTAGCTCAGGGAGGGTTGCTTGCTCATGATCCAGGCCTTTAGGGGGGATTCAGGGGTAACGACCGAGTCCAGCGGGGACGCCGAATTCGACGGGGGCGATTGCCTCACGCGAAATTCGAGCCGCCCGGCTGTTGCCGGTCTGCGAAGGCGCGCGATTTTATCAGGCTTGAGGGGCAGCGGCCATCCTCACGCCGACGGCAGGGGCATATCCCATTAAAAAAATTGATATTGGCCGTGTTAGTGGCCTCTCGCATGGCTGTATAAGGTATCCCGATTAACCGTCTATCGTTATGACAGTGCGAAAACTTATCGCGGCCGTGTGAATGTTTTGCGCAGGGATGTGGTCACAGCCCTGTTCGATCGTCTTCATGCGGTCTGTTCCAGCCGCTCTTGTCGTCAGGAATCTTCCATGCGTTTTCTTTCTAAATTTTTGTGTCTGAGCTGTTTTTCCCTTTTCAGCCTCGCGAGCCATGCCGAGAACGTGAAAGGTCTTTATCAGGTGCGCGAGCCTGTCACCAGTCAGTCGACCGAGGAGCGTGATCAAGCGACCCAGCGGGCACTGGACACGCTGGTGCTGCGCCTGACCGGCGATCCGAAGGCCGCGCAGAGCCCGGGGTTGGCGGCCTTGCGCAAAGATCCTCAGCAGATCATCAGTCAGTACGGCTTTGATGCCGGGCCGCCGGAAGTGTTGAAAGTCGATTTCGACCCGGCCACCACCGAGCAGGCGCTGCGTCGGGCGGGGTTGTCGTTGTGGGGCGTGAATCGGCCGTCGATCCTTGGCTGGTGGTTGAACGACTCCACCGAAGGTTCGAGCCTGGTGGGTGATGGTCAGGCCAGCGCTGCGCCATTGCGTCGTGCGGCGCAGCATCGTGGTTTGCCGTTGCGCTTGCCGCTGGCGGATTTGAGCGAGCAATTGGTGGCGACCGCGCCGACGCTTGAAGGCACGGATGCGACGCCGCTGCACAATGCCTCGGAGCGTTACAACGCTGACGCCTTGCTCGCGGTGCATGCCAAGGAAGAGGGCGGGCAGTGGCAGGCGAAGTGGAATTTGTGGCTGGGCGACAAGAAGGAAGCAGGCAGCGTGCAAGGCGCCGATCAGGCCGCTGTGGCCGATGCTGTGATGCTGGCGGTCAGCGAGCGACTGGCGCCGCGGTTCGTCGTCAAGGCCGGGGCTTCGGGCGAGCAATTGCTGGAAGTGCAGGGCATGAACCTGGAGCGCTACGCGGCGCTGGGGCGCTTGCTCGACCCATTTGGCGCGCGTCTGCAAAGTGTTGACGGTGATCGCATCCTTTATCGGGTGAACGGCAGCGCCGAGCAACTGCGCTCGCAGTTGTCTCTGGCCAAGTTGCAGGAAGTGCCGGCCGGTGAGGCGCCTGCGCCCGTCGCCCCGGTTCAGCCAGCGGCGCAAGGTTCGGCGCCTGTCGTAGCGCCGGCCGTGGCACCGACGCCGCAGTTGCGATTCCGCTGGTAGGGTTTTCTTTCTTTATATAGATGCATATGGAGTGGTACATGGCCGATACGCGCCGTTGGTTCTGGTTGGGTGGAGTGGTTCTGCTCTGCGCGTTTGTCTGGCTGTTGCATCCGATCCTGACGCCATTTCTGGTGGCGCTGCTGCTGGCCTATCTGTTCGATCCGCTGGTGGATCGGCTGGAGAAGGCCGGGCTTTCAAGGACGTGGGGCGTGGTGGCGGTGTTTGCGCTGTTCACCCTGATTTTCACCACGCTGATGCTGGTGTTGGTGCCGCTGCTGGCCAGGCAGTTGTTTCGTTTATATGAGCTGGCACCGCAGATGCTCGACTGGCTGCAGCACACCGCATTGCCGTGGGCACAATCGAAATTCGGGTTGTCCGAGGGCTTCTGGAAGTTCGACAAGCTCAAGGCCGCGATCAGTGAGCACATGGGCCAGACCAGCGACATTGTCGGTGTGGTGTTGAGTCAGGCCACGGCGTCCGGTCTTGCGTTGATTGGCTGGCTGGCGAATCTGGTGTTGATCCCGGTGGTGAGTTTTTACCTGTTGCGGGACTGGGACCTGATGATGGCGAAGATCCGCAGTCTGCTGCCACGTGATCGCGAAGAACGCGTGGTCGAGCTCGCTGGTGAATGTCATGAAGTGCTCGGTGCGTTTGTGCGTGGTCAATTACTGGTGATGGTGGCGCTGGGCGTGATCTACGCGTCGGGCCTGATGCTGGTCGGGTTGGAATTGGGACTGTTGATCGGCCTGATCGCCGGTTTGGCCGCGATCGTGCCGTACATGGGCTTCGTCATCGGGATAGGCGCGGCGCTGATTGCCGGTCTGTTCCAGTTCGGCGGCGACCTTTATCCAATGTTGGGCATTGTCGCGGTGTTCATGGTCGGGCAGGCACTCGAAGGCATGGTGCTGACACCATTGTTGGTCGGGGACCGGATCGGCCTGCACCCGGTGGCGGTGATTTTCGCCATTCTGGCGGGCGGCGAGCTGTTCGGTTTCACCGGCGTGTTGCTGGCGTTGCCGGTGGCGGCCGTAATCATGGTGCTGGTGCGCCATGTGCATGATTTGTATAAAGATTCTGAGATGTACAGTGGTGAGGATGAACCGCAGTTGTAAGGTTCGTTGAAAGGTCGTCTCGGCCAACCCGGATCATTGCCGGGTTGGCCTGCATCCCTCGCATGACTGTCACATGCACCGCCAACAAAACTGTCATAAAACCAGTGCGTTAACGCAAACCTTTGATTTTGCTTGTGGTCTGTCGCATTGTGCGACCAGCGTCACGGGTATAAACTTCGCAAACTTTACACAGAGGCCACTAACGGTTCCTTTGGAACTGTTCAGTCAGCATGAAACCGATTCAGCTGCCCCTAGGTGTGCGTCTGCGTGACGACGCTACCTTTATCAATTACTACCCAGGCGCCAATGCCGCTGCACTCGGCTATGTCGAGCGGCTATGCGAAGCCGACGCCGGATGGACCGAAAGCCTGATTTATCTCTGGGGCAAGGACGGGGTAGGGCGTACGCACTTGTTGCAAGCGGCCTGCCTGCGCTTCGAGCAGTTGGGGGAGCCGGCGGTTTACCTGCCATTGGCCGAACTGCTGGACCGTGGCATCTCGATTCTCGATAACCTCGAACAATACGAACTGGTCTGTCTGGATGATTTGCAGGCGGTTGCCGGCCGGGCGGATTGGGAAGAGGCGCTGTTCCATCTGTTCAATCGCCTGCGCGATAGCGGTCGGCGCCTGCTGATCGCCGCGTCGACCTCGCCGCGTGAACTGCCGGTTAAGCTGGCGGACTTGAAATCGCGCTTGACCCTGGCCCTGATCTTTCAGATGCGGCCGCTCTCCGACGAAGACAAATTACGTGCCTTGCAGTTGCGTGCGTCGCGTCGTGGCCTGCACCTGACCGATGAAGTCGGGCATTTTATTTTGACCCGCGGTACTCGCAGCATGAGTGCGCTGTTCGAGCTGCTTGAACGCCTCGATCAGGCCTCTCTTCAAGCTCAGCGCAAGCTGACCATTCCCTTCCTGAAAGAAACGCTGGGCTGGTAAAACCTAAGCCTGGCAGGGGTTTCGGCATATTTCAGGCGCCAGGAAATGCGCTTTCCTACAGGGTTGCAGGTGACGCAAGCGTCTAAAGTGGGCTTAAGCGCTTAGATGTTAACGAGAAACCGATAAGTCACATAAAGTTCGATTGAATTTGCAAATGAGGATGATAGCGGGCATAGTCTCGACTTCTTTACAACTATCAGCCACGGTCGTGCCCATGCTAAAGCGCTTCGCACCCCTCGTGCCTCTCGCACTCGTCACCCTGTTGTTCGGTTGCGCTGCTCACTCTCCAGTGTCCCAGCAAGAGCAACAACAGCAGGTTAAAAATTCAGTTACCGCGCAATCCTCTTCCGTTCTTTTCCAGGAAGAGCTGGCCACCGATAAAGAACTGGCTGACTTCGCCGACGGCAAGTCGTACCAGCTTCCGGTTCTGGCCGACAGCATCCTCGAACGTGGCATGTCCCTGATCGGTACCCGTTACCGTTTCGGCGGTACCTCTGAAGCCGGTTTCGATTGCAGCGGCTTCATCGGTTATCTGTTCCGTGAAGAGGCGGGCATGAACCTGCCACGCTCCACTCGCGAAATGATCAACGTGGACGCACCTCTGGTAGCTCGCAGCGCGCTGAAGCCGGGCGACCTGCTGTTCTTCGCCACCAACGGTCGTCGTGGTCGCGTCAGTCACGCCGGGATCTACCTGGGTGACAACCAGTTCATCCACTCCAGCAGCCGCAAAAGCGGTGGTGTCCGGGTCGATAGCCTGGGCGACAGCTACTGGAGCAAAACCTTCATCGAGGCCAAGCGCGCTCTTGCAATGGCCCCGACTGTGGTCACCGCTCGCAAGTAAACCTACAACTTGTAAGGTGAAGTTAAAGTCTTACTTGAACTTTGCCGCATAGCCGCTAGAATCCAGATCTAATATTGATGGCAAACCGCCTGCGTCCAACGCAGGCGGTTTTCTTTTCTGTCTTCCTGGCAGAAAAAGCCGCAGCCAGATCAGGATGTTCTGCTTATGACGATGTCGGCCCGCCTCGCACTCATGTTTTTCGCAGCGCTGCTCAGTGCCTGCGCCAGCCGCACACCGCCTCCTGCGCCGGTGGTTCGCGCGCCCATCGTCTTTGGTTCTTCTCAAGCATTCTCGCCCGAAGCGGAAGAGGTATTGTTCCGTGCGTTGGGGCTCGTGGGCACACCTTACCGCTGGGGCGGCAATACCCCCGATTCGGGGTTCGATTGCAGTGGGCTGATCGGTTACGTTTATCGGGATGCCGCCGGCATTTCCCTGCCGCGCACCACGCGCGAAATGATCAGCATGCAAGCGGCCAACGTGGGCAAGGAAGGTTTGCAAACCGGTGACCTGATTTTCTTCGCCACCAATGGCGGCTCTCAGGTCAGCCATGCCGGGATTTACGTCGGCGAAGGGCGCTTCGTTCATGCCCCAGCCACGGGCGGCACGGTGAAGCTCGACAGTCTGTCCAAGGCTTATTGGCAGAAGGCGTACCTGAGCGCCAAGCGCGTTCTGCAGCCTGAGCACCTGGCGCGTAACCCCTGACACACCGCTGTACCTGCTCGCGATAGCGGTGAGTCAGCCAACATCAGCGTGACAGATCCAACGCTATCGCGAGCAGGCTCGCTCCAACGGGGGATTGGGGGTTGCGGTTATTGGGTTGCAGACACGCGCCACACCTTGTTCCCTACATCATCCGCCACCAGCAAGCCTCCCTGCTGATCAATCACCACGCCCACTGGACGGCCCATGGCGTCCTCGTCCTTATTGAGGAATCCCGTCAGCACATCCACCGGTTGCCCGGTCGGTTTGCCACCCGAGAACGGCACGAAAATCACCTTATAGCCACTATGCGGATTGCGATTCCACGAGCCGTGCTGGCCAATGAAGGCGCCTTCCTTGAATTGCGCGGGCAAGGTGTTGCCTTCAGCGAACGTCAGGCCCAGCGAGGCGGTGTGCGGGCCGACCGCGTAGTCCGGTGCAATGGCCTTGGCCACCAGGTCCGGGTTTTGCGGTTCGACGCGAATGTCGACGTGCTGGCCGTAATAGCTGAATGGCCAGCCGTAGAACGCGCCATCCTTGACCGAAGTAATGTAGTCCGGCACCAGGTCGCTGCCGATCTCGTCCCGCTCGTTGACTGCGGTCCACAGCGCGCCGCTGCGAGGCTCCCAAGCCAGGCCGTTGGGGTTGCGAATGCCTGAGGCGAATATCCGGTGATTACCGGTGGCGCGGTCCACTTCCCAGATCGCCGCGCGGCCTTCTTCCTTGTCCAGGCCGTTTTCACCGACGTTGCTGTTTGAGCCCACCGTGACGTACAGCTTGCTGCCGTCCTTGCTGGCGATGACGTTTTTGGTCCAGTGATGATTCAGCGTGCCCCCCGGCAGATCGACCACCTTGATCGGCGGCGACTTGATCGCGGTGTCACCGCTTTCATAGTGAAAGCGCAACAAGCGGTCGGTGTCGGCCACGTACAGGTCACTGCCGACCAGCGTCATGCCGAATGGTGAATTGAGATTTTCCAGGAACACCGTGCGGGTTTCGGCGATGCCGTCATGGTCCTTGTCTCGCAGCAGCGTGATGCGATTCGGGCTGGGGACGGCGGCGCCGGCGCGGCCCATGGTTTTCTTCATGACCCAGCCACGAATCCCTTTGCCGTCATCGGGTTTGGCTGGCGCGTTGGTTTCGGCCACCAGCACGTCACCGTTGGGCAGCACGTAGAGCCAGCGCGGGTGATCGAGGTCTTCAGCGAAGGCCGCCACTTGGGTGCCGGCGGCAGCGGTGGGTTTCGCGCCGGCCGGCCAGCCGACCGCCGGGGCGATGTTCACCGTCGGGATCAGGGTTTTATTCGGTTCGGGCAACTTGGGTGACGGGCCGGTGCCGTCGGAGACTTGCAGGCTGGAGGTTTCACCACAGGCGGCAAGCCCTCCGGCGAGCACGATGACGAGAACGAGCGGGGGGTTGCGCATGCTGGTCTTCCCTATGAATGCAGTGTCTTAATTCATAGAGAAGTTAAACAGAGCGATGGTTCAACCGGTCAGCCGCGAGCTTCCTTGAGCAGCACCGCAATGCCGGGGTGATAGTTGCCGGCTTCATTGCGCAATTTGCGGTAGGCGTAAGGGAAGTACCAGGCCACGGCGCAGCAGTGTTCCTTTTGCAGGTCGTCGACCATGTCCTGAAGTTCTTCTGGGGTCGCGCTCTGCTGGGCTTTTTGTGGAGCCACGAACAGGCAGCCGAGTTTCAGGTCGCTGGCGTAGCTGATGCGTTTGGCATCGCTGGTGATGTCTTGCAGCGCCTGGGTCAGGTTCAGGCTGTTGACCTTGGGCCAGCGTTGAGTGGCCTGAAAGTAGGCGCGCTCTTCAGCAGTTGCAATAAACAGATCGGCACGGGCATTGCGCTCGCCTTCTTCGTTCTGTTTACGCGTCGTTGTATTTTGCAGAGTGACCATTTCCGCCATCCACGCAGCGGCATTGAGCAGGCCAAGGTTAGCCTTTTCGTCATGCCAGTAAGGCGCTTCGTTATCGCCGCGAACCGAGTTGTAGCGGTCGATACAGTCAAACCAGCGTTCCAGCACCGGTCGCAGGAATTCCAGCTTCGGATTGCTGATAATCATGCCTTGCATGTTGCTCACCCTTGTAATTGTGTTGTTGGGTTTGTGGCTCTTTGATATCACTGCTGACCGTGTGGTGCAAGATTGGCGTCAGTAAATTGAGCGGCGGCAGTATATCGCTCGCCGGGGCTTTGTCTTCATTTGACGCTCTACCCCCAACCCTCTAACCTTCGCGGCTTGTTTCAGGTGCTCTGTGGCAGTGGCCGACAGAGTGAAACAGGGAAGCCGGTGAGTGACTATCGTCAAGCGACGAAGCGTCACGATCCCGGCGCTGCCCCCGCAACGGTAAATGAGTGAAGACTGCGCCTTGAGCCACTGTGTCTGTTGTCGACATGGGAAGGCGCGCAGTCCGGCCAAAGCCGCTCATGAGCCCGGAGACCGGCCTGATTCATCCAGCGGCATCACGGTGGGCGATGCCAGGCTTCTTGCCGTCTATTTTTGTGCCTGCCCGCCGTTATCCAGCCTCAACGGAGAGCTCCCCCATGACCGATACCCCAGATCGTGACGAACGCCATTTGGCGCGCATGCAGCGCAAAAAAGCCGTGATCGACGAACGCATTGCCAATTCCCCGAACGAGTGCGGCTTGCTGCTGGTGCTGACGGGCAACGGCAAAGGCAAAAGCAGTTCGGCGTTCGGCATGCTCGCCCGCTCCATGGGTCACGGCATGCAGTGCGGTGTGGTGCAGTTCATCAAGGGCCGCAACAGCACCGGCGAAGAGCTGTTCTTCCGTCGCTTCCCGGAGCAAGTGCGCTTCCATGTCATGGGCGAGGGCTTCACCTGGGAAACCCAGGACCGCCAGCGTGACATTGCCGCCGCCGAAGCCGCTTGGGCGGTGTCCCGTGAATTGCTCAGCGATCCGTCCATCGGCCTGGTGGTGCTGGATGAACTGAACATTGCGCTCAAACACGGCTACCTCGACCTCGATCAAGTGCTCAGCGATTTGCAGGCACGTCCGCCGATGCAGCACGTGGTGGTGACCGGTCGTGGCGCCAAACCGGAAATGATCGAGCTCGCCGACACCGTCACCGAAATGGGTGTGATCAAGCACGCGTTCCAGGCCGGGATCAAAGCGCAAAAAGGCGTCGAGCTGTGAGTCAACCTCGTCATTGCCCGGCGGTACTGATTGCCGCGCCGGCCTCCGGTCAGGGCAAGACCACCGTCACCGCCGCGCTGGCCCGTTTGCATCGCAATCAGGGGCGCAAGGTGCGCGTATTCAAATGCGGCCCGGACTTTCTCGACCCGATGATTCTCGAACGCGCCAGCGGTGCGCCGGTGTATCAACTGGACATGTGGATGGTCGGCGAGCAGGAAAGTCGTCGACTGTTGTGGGAAGCCGCCGCTGAAGCCGACTTGATCCTCATCGAAGGCGTCATGGGCTTGTTCGACGGCACGCCGTCCAGCGCCGACCTGGCACGGCACTTTGGTGTGCCGGTGCTCGCGGTGATCGACGGCACCGCCATGGCGCAGACCTTTGGTGCGTTGGCATTGGGCCTGGCGAAGTATCAGCCGGACTTGCCGTTTGCCGGCGTGTTGGCCAATCGCGTCGGCACGCTGCGTCATGCGCAACTGCTCGAAGGCAGCCTCACCGAAGGCTTGCGCTGGTACGGCGCGTTGTCGCGGGAAACCGGGATCGAATTGCCGAGCCGTCATCTGGGCCTGGTTCAGGCCAGTGAGCTGAATGACCTCGATCTGCGCCTGGATGCGGCGGCCGATGCGTTGGCCAACAGTTGCGAGGTGGCGCTACCACCTGCGGTGGAATTTGCCGCCCCGGATGTGATCCCTGCCGAGCCGTTGCTCGCGGGTGTACGAATTGCCGTGGCCCGTGATGAAGCGTTTGCGTTCACCTACGGCGCGAGCCTGGATTTACTGCGAGCCATGGGCGCCGAGTTGCGGTTTTTCTCGCCGATTCGTGACCGCCAATTACCCGAGGCGGACAGCCTGTATCTGCCGGGCGGTTATCCGGAGTTGCACCATGTCGCACTGTCGCAGAACACCCCGATGCTCGACGCGATCCGCGCGCATCATGCTGCCGGTAAACCGCTGTTGGCCGAGTGTGGCGGCATGTTGTATTTGCTCGACTCGCTGACCGATGTCGACGGCACTCGTGCCGAACTGGTGGGCTTGCTGAAGGGCGATGCGGTGATGCAAAAGCGTCTGGCCGCGTTGGCGTTGCAAGCGGTGGAATTGCCGGAAGGTTCGTTGCGTGGCCACACGTATCACCATTCGCTGACCAGTACCGAGCTTGAGCCGATTGCGCGTGGCCTGAGCCCGAATGGCGGGCGCGGGGCGGAGGCGGTTTATCGTGAGGGGCGGATGACGGCTTCTTATGTGCACTTTTATTTTCCGTCCAATCCATCGGCGGTTGCCGCGCTGTTCGTGCCTGATCATCAGGACGCCATCGCGAGCAGGCCCACTCCTGCATTGGATCACCTCAACCCTGTGGGAGCGAGCTTGCTCGCGAAGAGGCCATGACTGACAACGCATTCTCCGAAGCCGAACGCGCAGCGGTCTACCGCGCCATCGGCGAGCGCCGCGACATGCGTCACTTCAGCGGCGGCACGGTCGAGCCCGAGCTGTTGCGACGCCTGCTCGAAGCCGCGCACCAGGCGCCAAGCGTCGGCCTGATGCAGCCCTGGCGTTTCATTCGCATCAGCGACCGAGCCCTGCGCGGCAAGATCCAGTTGCTGGTGGAGGAGGAACGCATCCGCACCGCCGAAGCCCTCGGCGAGCGCACCGACGAATTCATGAAGCTCAAGGTCGAAGGCATCAACGACTGCGCCGAGGTGCTGGTCGCCGCGCTGATGGATGATCGCGAGCGTCACATCTTCGGCCGTCGCACTTTGCCGGAGATGGACATGGCCTCGTTGTCCTGCGCGATCCAGAACCTCTGGCTGGCCTCCCGCGCCGAAGGTCTGGGCATGGGCTGGGTGTCGCTGTTCGAGCCGCAAGCGCTGGCGGACCTGCTGGGTTTGCCGGCCGGGGCCAAGCCGTTGGCGGTACTTTGCCTGGGCCCGGTCAAGGAATTCTATCCGGTGCCGATGCTGGTACTCGAAGGCTGGGCGCAAGCGCGTCCACTCAGTGAGTTGCTGTACGAAAATTATTGGGGAGTGAGTCAATGAGTGTGGCGTTATTGAGTGTCGCCGCCGTGGCGCTGGACGCGCTGCTGGGTGAACCCAAACGCTGGCATCCGCTGGTGGCGTTCGGTCGTTTTGCCGAGCGCATCGAACAACGTTTCAATGGGGAAGGTCGCGGCTGGCGCAGCCATGGCGTCACCGCGTGGGTGATGGCGGTGGTGCCGCTGACCTTGCTCGCCACGGCATTGTCCTGGGCGCCTTATGTCGGTTGGGTTGTCGAGATCCTCGCGCTGTACTGCGCCCTCGGCATGCGCAGCCTCGGCGAACACATCGAGCCGGTGGCCAAGGCGCTGCGCAGTGATGACCTGGGCGAGGCGCGCAAGCGTGTCGGTTATCTGGTCAGTCGCCAGACCAGCGAACTGGATAAAACCGAAGTCGCCCGCGCGGCCACCGAGTCGGTGCTGGAGAACGGCAGCGATGCCGTGTTCGCCGCACTGTTCTGGTTTGCCGTGGCCGGCGCGCCCGGCGTGGTGCTCTACCGATTGAGCAACACGTTGGATGCGATGTGGGGTTATCGCAACGAACGCTTCGAACGCTTCGGCTGGGCCGCGGCGAAGATCGACGACGTCCTCAATTACATTCCTGCACGGCTGGTGGCGTTGACTTACGCGCTGTTGGGAAAAACCCGGCTGGCGTTGAAATGCTGGCGGACCCAAGGCCCGACCTGGGACAGCCCGAATGCCGGCCCGGTGATGGCGGCAGGCGCCGGTGCATTAGGCGTCGAGTTGGGCGGGGCGGCGATTTATCACGGCGAGCTGCATCAGCGTCCGCAACTGGGCGAAGGTGTGCCGGCGGATGCCGACTCCATTGATCGCGGCTGGCAATTGGTCCAGCGCGGGGTATGGTTATGGTTGCTGATTCTCTGCGTGGGGGCTGAATTCTATGCTTGAGCACGGTGGCCGGTTGCGCAAGGCGGCGCTCGAATACGGCATTGCAGAAGCCGATTGGCTCGACCTGTCCAGCGGCCTGGCGCCCTGGCCATTTCCGGTCCCGGACATCCCGCTGCGCGCCTGGGCACGCTTGCCGGAAACCGATGACGGCCTGGAGCAGGCGGCCTGCGACTATTACAGCGCTGCACAAGTGCTGCCGGTGGCCGGTTCGCAAATGGCCATCCAGTTGCTGCCGCGTTTGCGCCGTGCCGGCAAGGTCGGCGTGCTGTCGCCGTGTTATGCCGAGCACGCCGAAGCCTGGCGGCGCTGCGGCTATATCGTGCGTGAAGTGCTGGAGCAGGAAGTCGACTTCTTTATCGACAGCCTCGACGTGCTGGTGGTGGTCAACCCGAACAACCCGACCGGCCTGAGCCTGACCCCGAGTCGGCTGCTCGACTGGCACACTCGCCTGGCCTCGCGTGGCGGCTGGCTGGTGGTGGACGAGGCGTTCATGGACAACACGCCGCAGTTGAGTGTGGCGCCGTTTACCCATCTGGTCGGCTTGATTGTGTTGCGTTCGTTCGGCAAGTTTTTTGGTCTGGCCGGCGTACGGCTGGGTTTCGTGCTGGCGGAGCGCAAGCTGCTCAAACTGCTCGCCGAGCAAGTCGGGCCGTGGGCGGTCAGTGGGCCGACCCGAGTGATTGGTCGGACCTGCCTGCTGGACACCGAAGGTCACGTCCGCCAACGTCAGCGCAGTGAAGAGGCCAGCGAACGTCTGGCGCGGCTGCTGGAGCAGTTCGGGTTCAAGCCGCAGGGCGGATGTGCCTTGTTCCAGTGGTTGATCACCGATCAAGCCGAGCAGTTGCATGAGTTCATGGCCCGTCAGGGCATCTTGTTGCGCTTGTTCCCACACAACAGCAGCCTGCGTTTGGGTCTGCCCGCTGACGAAGCGGACTGGACTCGCCTGGCGCAAGCCTTTGAAGCCTATGCCAAGGAAGCCCAATGACCACGTTAATGGTGCAGGGCACCACGTCCGATGCCGGCAAAAGCACGCTGGTGACGGCGCTGTGTCGCTGGGTGGTGCGCCAGGGCGTAAACGTCGTGCCGTTCAAACCGCAGAACATGGCGCTCAACAGCGCGGTGACGGCCGATGGTGGTGAGATCGGTCGTGCGCAAGCCGTGCAGGCCCAGGCCGCCAACCTTGAACCGCACACCGACATGAACCCGGTGCTGCTCAAACCCAACAGCGACACCGGCGCCCAAGTGATCATTCACGGGCGCGCGGTCACGACCATGAACGCGGTTGCCTATCACGACTACAAAACCATCGCCATGCAAGCGGTGCTGGCCTCTCACGAACGCTTGAGCGCGGCCTATCCGGTGGTGATGGTCGAAGGCGCGGGCTCACCCGCCGAGATCAATCTGCGGGCCGGCGATATCGCCAACATGGGCTTTGCCGAAGCGGTGGATTGCCCGGTGGTATTGATCGCCGACATCAATCGCGGCGGGGTGTTCGCGCATCTGGTGGGCACGCTGGAGTTGCTGTCGCCGACGGAGCAGGCGCGGATCAAGGGCTTCATCATCAATCGTTTTCGCGGCGATATCGCCTTGCTTCAACCCGGTCTCGACTGGCTCGAAGAGCGCACCGGCAAACCGGTGATCGGTGTCCTGCCGTATGTGATGGATCTGCATCTTGAGGCTGAGGATGGCATCGATCAGCGCCAGACTGACAAGGCCGACCAGGTACTGAAAGTCGTGGTGCCGGTGCTTCCGCGCATCAGCAACCACACCGATTTCGATCCGCTGCGTTTGCATCCGCAAGTCGATCTGCAGTTCATCGGTCCCGGCCAGGCGATCCCGCCGGCCGACCTGATCATCCTGCCCGGCTCGAAGAGCGTACGCAGCGACCTCGCGTATTTGCGGGCCAATGGCTGGGATTCGGCGATCAGTCGTCATCTGCGCTACGGCGGCAAAGTCCTCGGGATTTGCGGCGGTTTGCAAATGCTCGGCGAGCACGTACACGACCCGCTGGGTCTGGAAGGCGCACCGGGCTCAAGCGCTGGTCTGGGGGTGCTGGCGTTTGAAACGCAGCTCGAAGAAGAGAAGCAACTGCGCAATGTGCGCGGTCGTCTGGCATTGGAAGATGCGGCTGTCAGCGGCTACGAAATTCATGCCGGCGTGACCACCGGGCCGGCGTTGGAAAACGCCGCTGTGCAGTTGGACGATGGTCGCTGCGATGGCGCGCAAAGTGTGGATGGGCAGATTTTCGGCACGTACCTGCATGGCTTGTTTGAATCGCCGGCGGCGTGCAGTGCGTTGCTGCGCTGGGCGGGGTTGCAGAATGTACAGGAGGTCGATTACCACGCATTGCGCGAGCGGGATATCGAACGGTTGGCGGATCTGGTGGAGAAACATCTGGATACCGGGCTGCTGCGTCAACTCTGCGGGATTTGAGGTGGCTTAGAGGCCGCCATCGCGGGCAAGCCCACTCCCACAGGGGCCGTATTTGTGCCCAAGACTGTGAACAGTCCCGATCCTTGTGGGAGCGGGCTTGCCCACGATGAGGCAGTCGCCACGCCGACAATTAAAAGGTAATGAACCATGCTCCAACTGATCCTCGGCGGCGCCCGCTCCGGCAAAAGTCGACTCGCCGAAAAACTCGCCACCGACAGCCAGCTGGCCGTGACCTACATCGCCACCAGCCAACCGCTGGACGGCGAAATGGGCGACCGCGTCGCCCATCATCGCGCCCGTCGTCCCGTCGAGTGGGGATTGATCGAAGAACCGATTGAGCTCGCCCGCGTCCTGCGCGCAACCGCCAGTGCCAATCGTTGCCTGCTGGTGGATTGCCTGACGCTGTGGATGACCAATCTGCTGATGCTCGACGATACCGAACGCCTCAACGCTGAACGTGAAGCCCTGCTGGACTGCCTGGCCGCGTTGCCGGGTGAAATCATTTTTGTCAGCAACGAAACCGGAATGGGTGTCGTGCCGCTGGGCGAATTGACTCGCCGCTACGTCGATGAAGCCGGTTGGCTGCATCAAGCCCTGGCCGAGCGCTGCCAACGCGTCGTCCTGACCGTCGCCGGCCTGCCCCTGACTCTGAAAGGAACTGCGTTATGACTCAATCCTGGTGGCTGAACCCGTGCAAGCCGATCGATGCGCAAGCCGTCGAACAGGCGCAGGCGCGTCAACAGCAACTGACCAAACCCGCCGGCTCCCTCGGTCGACTGGAATCGGTGGCGGTGCAATTGGCCGGGTTGCAGGGGCAGGTCAAGCCGAGCCTGGACCATCTGTGGATCGCGATTTTTGCCGGTGACCATGGTGTCGTGGCTGAAGGCGTGTCGGCGTTTCCTCAGGAAGTCACCGGGCAGATGTTGCACAACTTCGTCACTGGCGGCGCAGCGATCAGCGTGTTGGCGCGGCAGTTGGGCGCCTCCCTGGAAGTGGTGGATCTGGGCACGGTGACCCCGACCTTGAATCTACCCGGTGTGCGTCACTTGAACGTTGGCCCCGGCACGACGAATTTCGTCAAAGGCCCGGCCATGACGACGGCCCAGGGCGAACTCGCCTTGCAGGCTGGTCGCGACAGTGTGCAGCGTGCCATCGCCGTCGGGGCGCAGTTGTACATCGGGGGCGAAATGGGCATCGGCAACACCACCGCTGCCAGTGCATTGGCCTGTGCCTTGCTCGATTGTCCGGTGGTGCATCTGGCCGGGCCGGGCACCGGTCTGGATGTGTCGGGTGTCAGCCACAAGGCTCGGGTCATCGAGCGAGCGTTGGCGCTGCACGGTGTTCAGCGCGAGGACGCGTTGCAGACGTTGTTCAATCTGGGTGGTTTTGAAATTGCTGCGCTGGTGGGGGCCTATCTGGCGTGTGCACAAGAAGGCGTGGCGGTGCTGGTCGACGGGTTTATTTGCAGCGTCGCGGCAGTGGTGGCGGTGCGCTTGAATCCTGAATGCCGTGCCTGGCTGCTGTTCGGCCATCGCGGTGCCGAGCCGGGTCATCGTCATGTGCTGGAAACCCTGAACGCGGAGCCGTTGCTGGACCTTGGTTTACGACTGGGCGAGGGCAGCGGTGCCGCATTGGCCGTGCCGTTGTTGCGTCTGGCCTGCGACCTTCACGGGCAGATGGCAACCTTCGCCGAAGCGGCGGTTGCGGACCGTCCGGCATGACGTTGCACTTGGACCTGTTGCGTCATGGCGAGACCGAGCTCGGTGGCGGATTGCGTGGCAGTCTCGATGACGCGCTGACCGAAAAAGGCTGGGCGCAGATGCGCGCGGCGGTGATCGAGCAGGGGCCGTGGGATCGATTGGTCAGTTCGCCGTTGCAGCGTTGTGCGCGTTTCGCTGAAGAGCTCGGTGTGCAACTGGGTTTGCCGGTGCAGTTGGACAAAGACCTGCAAGAACTGCACTTCGGTGCCTGGGAAGGGCAGAGCGCAGCGGCGTTGATGGACACCGATGCCGAGGCATTGGGGCTGTTCTGGGCTGATCCCTATTCGTTTACGCCGCCGGGCGGCGAGCGGGTGGCCGACTTTTCCGTTCGGGTACGGGCGGCCATTGAGCGACTGGTTATTGCTTACGCGGGCGAGCGGGTCCTGTTGATCAGCCATGGTGGGGTCATGCGTTTATTGCTGGCTCAAGCGCGGGGGATGCCGCGTGAGCAGTTGCTCAATGTTGAAGTCGGTCATGGGTCGTTGTTTTCATTGCGTGTCGAACCCGGTGTCATTCTCAAGGAAGCGATTTGACCATGCTGCCATTCTGGATCGCCCTGCAATTTCTGAGCAGTCTGCCGATTCGCCTGCCCGGCATGCCGACGCCTCAGGAGCTGGGCCGGTCGCTGCTGTTTTATCCGCTGGTGGGGCTGCTGTTCGGCGCGATTCTGTGGGCGCTGAATGGGTTTTTACTGGGAACGCCGTTGTTATTGCATACGGCGTTGTTGCTGACGGTTTGGGTCTTGCTCAGCGGCGGGTTGCACCTGGACGGTCTGGCCGATAGCGCCGACGCGTGGCTCGGTGGTTTTGGTGATCGGGAACGCACGCTGACGATCATGAAAGACCCGCGCAGCGGGCCGATTGCCGTGGTGACGCTGGTGTTGGTGTTGTTGCTGAAATTCGCGGCGTTGTTGGCGTTGATCGAGCAGCAGCACGGTATTGTCCTGATCATCGTTCCGTTGATTGGCCGCAGCGCGATGCTGGGCTTGTTCCTGACCACGCCGTATGTGCGTGCAGGCGGGCTGGGGCAGGCGTTGGCGGATCATCTGCCGCGATTGGCGGGTCAGCAGGTGTTGGCGGTCAGTGCGGTGGCGTGTGTGCTGATTGCGGGGCTCAGCGGTGTTTGGGCGGTGGTGCTGGCGGCAGTGGTTTTTGTGTGGTTGCGCCAGGTGATGGTGCGTCGATTGGGCGGGACGACGGGGGACACGGCCGGGGCATTGCTGGAATTGCTGGAGATGGTGGTGCTGGTAGGATTGGCGTTGATCTGATGGCTTTTGTGCAGGATGTGCTGGCCTCTTCTCAAGCAGGCTCACTCCTACAGTTGATCGCATTCCGCTGTAGGAGCGAGCCTGCTCACGATAGCGGTCTTTCAAGCACTGCCATTTCTATATCTATCCATAACTTGATTTAACACAACCGCGGGTATATACACGCACCATGCTCGACTCCCAATGTTTATGTATCAATCTGCGTCGCGCCGCACGTGGCGTCAGCAGGCATTACGACGGCGCTCTCGACGGCTTCGGGATCAACGTTGCCCAGTATTCTTTGCTGTGCAATTTGCAGCGCCTGGATCAACCGAGTATTTCCACCCTCGCCGAAGCCATGGGCCTGGACCGCAGCACCCTCGGACGCAATTTGCGCGTGCTGGAGGGGGAGGGGCTGGTGAAGCTGGTCGAGGGCGAGGACATGCGCAATCGCATTGTCCGCCTGACCGAGGCCGGTGCCGAGCGCTTGGCAGCGGCCCTGCCGGCCTGGGAAGCGGCTCAACAACGGTTGATTGACCGACTGGGCGCCGAAAAACGCGAAACCTTGTTGCGACTGCTGGACGAACTGGCCTGAAGCCGGTTTTTCCGATCTTAAGCGGGTATATACCCGCTACCGGAGAATAAGAAATGACATCGATGTGGCGTACGTGCGGTTGGGTGTTGGTGGGGAGTGCGCTGATCCTCGCGTTGTCGTTGGGCGTGCGCCACGGCTTCGGACTGTTTCTGGCGCCGATGAGTGCCGAGTTCGGCTGGGGGCGTGAGACCTTTGCGTTTGCCATCGCCTTGCAGAATCTGATCTGGGGCCTGGCGCAGCCCTTCACCGGCGCACTGGCCGATCGCTTCGGCGCGGCGAAAGTGGTGCTGGTCGGTGGTGTGCTGTATGCGCTGGGCCTGGCGTTCATGGGACTGTCAGATTCCGCCGTGACGTTGTCGTTGAGCGCCGGCCTGTTGATCGGCATCGGTCTGTCCGGCACTTCGTTCTCGGTGATCCTCGGAGTGGTCGGCCGTGCGGTGCCACCGGAGAAGCGCAGCATGGGCATGGGCATCGCCAGTGCGGCCGGCTCGTTCGGCCAGTTCGCGATGCTGCCGGGCACGTTGGGCTTGATCGGTTGGCTCGGCTGGTCCGCCGCGTTGCTGGTGCTGGGCCTGTTGGTGGCGTTGATCGTGCCGCTGGTGAGCATGCTCAAGGACAAACCGCTGCCGACGCTCGGTCACGAACAAACCCTCTCCGAAGCGCTGCGCGAAGCCTGCTCCCATTCGGGGTTCTGGCTGTTGGCGTTCGGCTTTTTCGTCTGCGGTTTCCAAGTGGTATTCATCGGCGTGCATTTGCCGGCGTATCTGGTGGATCAACACCTTCCGGCCACGGTCGGCACCACGGTGCTGGCGCTGATCGGGTTGTTCAACATCTTCGGCACGTACACCGCCGGATGGCTTGGCGGACGCATGTCCAAACCGCGTTTGCTCACCGGTTTGTACCTGTTGCGGGCGGTGGTGATCGCGCTGTTCCTGTGGGCCCCGGTCACGACGACCACGGCCTACCTGTTCGGTATGGCCATGGGGTTCTTATGGCTGTCGACCGTACCGCTGACCAACGGCACCGTGGCGACCCTGTTCGGTGTGCGCAACCTGTCCATGCTCGGCGGGATTGTGTTCCTGTTTCATCAGCTCGGTTCGTTTCTTGGCGGCTGGCTGGGCGGGGTGGTGTATGACCGGACCGGGAGCTATGACTTGATCTGGCAAGTGGCAATTCTCTTGAGCCTGTTGGCTGCTGCCCTGAACTGGCCGGTGCGTGAGCGGCCGGTGGCGCGCCTGCAAACACAGATGAGTGCGATATGAACAGTCTTTGGCCGCGAATCGCTGTAGCCGCTGTCTGCGCCTTGCTGCTGGCATTGTCATGGTGGGGCTGGCATCAGGGCGGTCTGGCGCTGATGCAATTGGGCATGGGTGCTTGCTAGGGAGCGGCGGGGGCGAGTAACTTCGTTTTTGACGACTTCTCAAGGATGCACCGACATGCTGATGCGCTGGATTGCAGTCCCCGCGTTGCTGATGGCAATGACCGGACTGGCTCAGGCTGAGTGCCCTGAACTGTTACAAGGCTCATTGCAAAAACTGCGGGCCAAGGAATCGATCGACCTGTGCCAACGGTTCGAAGGTAAACCGCTGGTAGTGGTCAATACCGCGAGCCACTGCGGTTTCGCCCCGCAGTTCAAAAGCCTTGAGGCGCTCAATCAGCGTTTCAAGGAAGAGGGGCTGGAGGTGATTGGCGTTCCGTCGAACGATTTCAAGCAAGAATCCAAGGACACCGCCGAGACGGCCAAGGTCTGTTACGTGAATTACGGCGTGACCTTCACCATGACCGAACCGCAAGCAGTGCGAGGTGAGGACGCGACGCACCTGTTCAAGGTCCTGGCCGCGCAGAGCAGCGCACCGAAGTGGAATTTCTACAAATACGTGGTCGATCGCAAAGGCCAGGTGATCGCCAGTTTCTCCAGCCTGACCAAACCCGATGATCCCGAGTTCATTGCCTCGGTGCAGAAAGCCCTGGCTTCCCAACCCTGATTCGCGCCCACCAAAAAGCCCCGCCTCTGTATAAGAGAGCGGGGCTTTTTTTGATTCAGCAGGCGAGCGGTTCAGCCTCGCCTTGAATCATCAGAAGCGGTAGGTCGCGCCGACACCGAAACCGTTCGCCCAGTTTTCATACTTGGCGTTGTAGGTTTGGCCACGGTCGTTGACGTTGTTGACCTTGACCGACTCTTCGTGCAGGTACGAATACGCCACGTCGATGGTCAGGTCGTCTGTCGGGCTCCAGCCAGCGCCCAGGCTGAAAATCTTGCGATCGCCAGTCGGGATGCGTGGGGAACGGTCGGCGTTGTTGGTCGGTGCCTGGTCAAAGGACAAACCGGTACGCAGTACCCATTCCTTGTTCAACTGGTAAGACGCGCCGATGGCGTGAGCCCAGGTGTCGTGCCAGTTCTGTTCTTCGGTGATGGTACCGAACTGACCGTTCAGTACGGCCGGAACACCTTTGCTTTCGACGGTGATGTCTTTCAGGCGGCTCCAGCGAGTCCAGGTACTGCCTGCGTAAAGAGTCCACTTGTCGTCGAGCTGGTGAGTGACCGAGAAGTCCACCGATTCAGGCGTGGTCAGGTCCAGCGACGCGTCGTATTTCTGGCTTGGGTTCTGGCCGATCAGGCCCAGCACGTTGTAGTTGACCTTGGTGTCGCCGTCGAGCTTGTACTTCACTTTCGAGTGGTAGGTCAGGCCGACGCGGGTGCTGTCGGTGGCTTGAACCAGTACGCCGATGTTGTAGCCCAGCGCGGTGTCGTCACCCTTGATCTTGACCTTGCCGTCTGGCGCGGCCTGGGTGATCGACAGGTTCGATTCCAGGGTGCCGTCGATGCGGTTGATGGTCGGGCCGAAACCGATGGACACCTTGTCGTTGAAGGCGTAGCTGACAGTCGGTTGCAGGGTGACGATCTTAACTTCGCTCTTGCTGCCGAAGTAACGACCGGCAAAGCCGTTTTCGTAGTCGGTTACCAGACCGAACGGTGCGTACACACCGATACCGAATGCCCAGTGGTCATCGATTGGCTTGACGTAGTAGCCCATCGGCACGCCCATGAAAGGGACCATGTCACCTTTGTTGGTGCCGCCATTCGGGCTGGAGCTGGCGTTGCTGATGTCAGTGTGTGCGTCGATGAATGCAACACCGCCGGTCACTTGTTCGCGCTTGATGCGGGACATACCGGCAGGGTTACCAACAATAGTGGATGCGTCGTCGGCAGAAGAAGATCGCCCGGCAAAACCTGTTCCCATCCCGCTGATGCTTTGTTCGTTAAGGGCAAAGCCACTTGCAAAGAGCTGGGTGGATGCCAGGGTAACGGCGAGGCTAAGGGTGGTTTTGAGCATTACTTTTTTCATTATTAGAACTCCTGGTGATCACCGGGGCGAAAATTACCAACATTTTCGTCCCAGCGCTATAGGCTGTATGGCTTGAGTTAGAGCGGTTTTGTAGGACAATCCGACCAGGTTCGCGGTCGGATGCACGAACTTGTGAAACCGATGGGTCAGCAGGCGACCTGATTCAGCGGTGAAACACAGGTTTGCCAGGCGCAAGTGAAGTCGCGCAGGCGTCCTTGAGGCTGAAAGGTCTGGCGCCAGATTCGGGCCATGCCCAACACATCATCGGCGGCGGGGAGGGGCGTGTTTTGTTCTTCGACCAGCAGCCAGGCAATGGCGGTGGCGTAACGCAGGTTAACGGTCAATTCCAGATGCGGCCCACTGAGAAACGCATGTTGGCTGGCCAGGCCGCGGACGAGACTTGCCCGTTCCGGGTCCAGCGCCAGATAGTGATCCCAGAGTGCCTGGTGGCGGGGTTCGGCGATTCGGTACAGGCCGTGTCCACGGCGGTCATGCAGGGCGGAACCAAGGGCTGACTGACTGGCGGCGATGCCCAGCAGCAAGGATTCGGCAGTTGCGCTATGGCGTCCCAGGTAGATCAAGGTCGGACGAATCACATAACGGCACAGTTCGCTGGCAGCGATACCCATAAAGCCCTCGAAACACGAAGTGGGCGGCGATACCTGAAGGGGGCCTTGGCAGCGGTGGATCGAATCAGGCTCGCCGGAAGCGGATCAAGCCGCTTGAGTTGAAGTGTAGTGTCATATTCGCGCTGTAAAGGACTGTTTTTAAAATATTTCCAGCTTCGAGTTATAACCGTTATATCGCTTTGTGCTTAACGAGTTGCAGCGAAAAGGGAAATATCAGGCAATAAAAAGCCCCGCTTTTTGAGCAGGGCTTTTGGTTTTTCAGTCTTTCTGGCGTCTCAGGCAATCAATGCCTGGCGGGTACGCTCGATCACGGCCTGCAGCGGCTCTGCGCTGGAGTATTGATCGGGGTACAGGCGTTCGCTGTGACGAGCGATGCCGTGTTCGTTGACCAGAGTGAAACTGAAGCAGCCTTTGCGAGCCGCCATGATCAGGCAGTTCATTGGAGCAAAAGCGTTGGTTAGGGTGCGAATGGCATCCTGAGTGTGGATTTGAGTAGACATAGTGTTGGTGTTCCTACAAGCGACACGGATAAGAGCCGTGCAAAATTTAAACGTTCCAGTGACGACGACCACCATTGGTCGAACGAAGAACCCGACTGGAACAAAGCAGCCAGTTTGAAGCGCTGATAATTGGCGCGCTTGGGCTGGCAGGTAGGTACTTAGGAGGGCAGGCAACACATCAAGGGCAAAGGTTCTGGGCCCGGGGTGAAGATCCTGATCAATTTGCAGGCTGGTTCGGCCAGAGTAAGTGAGCTTCGCGACACCCTTCGCTTTGTTCGAAGGCTGTGTTGGCGCAAGGTTTACCTGGAAACCATCGAGGTGGTCGATCCTGTTTTGTCGGTGGAGGCTTCTCTTGAGGGAAGGCTGACCGCGAGGATTTGTTCGACCAGAATTGACTTTCAGCTTGGTACTAACGCCGCGGATAGTAACGGATTGAATTTTAGAATGGAAGTGTGTTAGCAAAAAAGATCGATGAGCCTGGCCAGCGCACCCCGCAATCGCTCATATTCCGACCGGTGGTGGCTGTCATTCATCGGCTCGCGAACTGCCTGGATCAAGGGTTTTGCCGATTTATCCCCAGAGGTCATGCAAAAACGCGCCGAAAAAGTGCATCCATATAACCGCCGCCAAGGTACTTGTGCACATAAGTTGCGCAGACTGTAACCCACTGTCATCCAGGCCCCACCCGCAGTGGGTGCCTGTATTGAAAATTTAAGTCAATGAAAAACATCGCTTTTTTTTACTGGTGAAAAAATCGTCAGTTTGACTGCGAGCCCCATTCCACAGGGCTTTGCGCGAGTTCAAGGGCGGTTGTCCACTGAGTTATCCACAGCTTCTGTGGATTGTCCCGAGCGCTTGCTCTAGCACGGGCGTGCCGGGTTTTTTTAGGCTTTACCTGTAAGAAAAAAAGAGTACAGTTGCGCGCCTTCCGATCTGTCCCACAGTGCTTTATGAAGTTTCGCTCAGTATCAATCTCCGCTACCTCCACACCTTCACGTGTTACCCCACCCAAGCGTTTTTCGATGCGTGTCGCCGAATGGCTGCTGGACAGTCCGCGTCTTGGGGATAACCCCAACATCAAGCACTTCGCCGGGCGCTTGCTCAAGCAGCCTGCCCGTGAAGGCGTGGTGGCTGCGCAAAGCCGCCTCGGGCAATTGATGTGCCGTGAATGCGGCAATGCCCGTGATCGGCGCATTGGTCAGGACCTGCTGCGTCAGGCCGCGCGAGCAGGGGATACGCGGGCCCAGCAGGAACTGGGTCTGATCGAAGACTGAGCTGTCCAAGTCAGGTGGCCTTGGTTAACCTTCAAGCTTTATCTCATCGGCAGGAATCTTTATGGCTATGGACTTGACCAGCCTATTACTCGGTCTGGCAGGCGCGGGCCTGCCATTGCTGGTACTGGCCTGGCAAATTCAACGCCGTGCGAGCGGCTCGCAAGCCGAGGCGGCTCTGCTGGAAGAGCGCCTGGCCATGGCCCAACTGGCGCAGGACGGCCTGAATGCCCAACTCGACGCCTGTCGCGATGAAATCGGTGACCTGAGCCAGGCCAACGCCGCCAAGCAAGCGGACCTCGCTGCCACGCGCCGTGAAGTCGAACTGCTGCAAATCGAGCGCGACGACGCTCGCGATGCCTCTCACGCCTGGAACCTCGAGCGCGCCGGTAAAGAGGCAGAGCTACGTCGCCTGGACACGCTGGCGGCGTCACTTAACGCCGAGCTACGCGAGCAACAGGAAAGCCATCAGCAACGCCTCAGTGACCTGCAGGGTTCGCGAGACGAGTTGCGAGCGCAGTTCGCCGAACTGGCGGGCAAGATTTTCGACGAGCGTGAGCAGCGCTTCGCCGAAACCAGTCAACAGCGGTTGGGCCAGTTGCTCGATCCGTTGAAAGAGCGCATTCAGTCCTTCGAAAAACGCGTCGAGGAAAGTTATCAGGCCGAAGCGCGCGAGCGTTTCTCGCTGGCCAAGGAACTGGAACGCCTGCAACAGCTGAACCTGCGCCTTAGCGACGAAGCCACCAACCTCACTCGCGCCTTGAAAGGGCAGAAAACCCAGGGCAATTGGGGCGAACTGATTCTCGAGCGAGTGCTTGAACACGCGGGGCTGGAGAAGGGCCGCGAGTACCAGACCCAGGTCACTCTCAAAGGCCCGGATGGCGAGCGCTTCCAGCCGGATGTGATTATTTACCTGCCGGGCGACAAGCAAGTGGTGGTCGACTCCAAGGTCAGCCTGACGGCCTATCAGCAATACGTGGCGGCCGAAGACGACGCCATCGGCCAGATCGCCATCAAGCAACACGTGCTGTCGCTGCGCAATCACGTCAAAGGCCTGTCCGGCAAGGATTACAAACGGCTCGACGGCTTGCACAGCCTGGATTTCGTCTTGCTCTTCGTGCCAATCGAAGCAGCGTTTTCCGCGGCTTTGCAGGCGGAGCCAACGTTGTTCCAGGAAGCCTTCGACCGCAACATCGTGATCGTCAGCCCCACCACGTTGCTGGTGACTTTGCGTGTGATCGACAGCCTGTGGAAGCAAGAGCGCCAGAGCCAGAACGCCCGGGAAATCGCCGAGCGTGCCGGGTGGCTGTACGACAAGTTTGTGTTGTTCATTCAGGATCTGGACGAAGTCGGCAATCGCTTGCAGCAACTGGACAAAGCCTACAGCTCTGCGCGCAACAAGCTGACAGAAGGCCGGGGGAATCTGGTCAGTCGCAGCGAGCAGCTGAAGTTGCTCGGCGCGCGGGCCAGCAAGAGCTTGCCGGCGGACTTGCTGGAGCGGGCGATGACCGATGTGGATGGCTTGGCCGAGTTACCGGAATAACCGGAAAAGCATCGCGAGCAGGCTCACTCCTACAGGAACAGCGCTAAACCCTGTGGGAGCGAGCTTGCTCGCGATGGCGGCAGAAGCCTCCCTGCAAAGCTAAAACCCGCCGCGCTACAACGGCAAATGCCGACTCAACAACGCCCTCAACGCCGCCGGCTTCACCGGCTTGGCCAGATAATCCAGCCCCGCCGCATGCACCTGCGCCACCGTCTCCGGCCGGCCATCGGCGCTGATCACCACCCCCGGCACGGGTTCCCCCAGTTGAGTGCGCAGCCACGCCATCAGCTCGGTCCCGGTTTCGCCATGGTCCAGGTGGTAATCCACCAGCGCCAGTTGCGGACGAACGCCGTCGTTGAGCAGCGCTGCACATTCCTCTCGGTTACGCGCGGTCCAGACCTGACAACCCCAGCGCGTCAGCAGGCTGTTCATGCCGATCAGAATGCTGTCTTCATTGTCGATGCACAGCACCTGTGCGCCGCTCAATACGTGGCCGTTGAGTTCAGCGGTCTTGGGCGCCACCACGGTTTGTGCCCGAGCCAGCGGCACGCTGACGCTGAACACACTGCCGCGCCCCGGCCAGGAGCGAACTTGCAGCGTGTGTCCCAAGACGCGGCACAGCCCATCGGCAATCGCCAGGCCCAATCCCAGGCCTTTCTCCGCGCGGGTCTGATGACTGTCGAGGCGTTTGAATTCTTCGAAGATCACCTGCAGTTTGTCCTGCGCAATGCCCGGCCCGCGGTCCCAGACCTCCAGGCACAATTCATCCTTGCGCCGCCGGACGCCGAGCAGCACCGGCCCCTTGGCATAGCGGAACGCATTGGTCAGGAAATTTTGCAGGATCCGTCGCAGCAGTTTGATGTCGCTGTCGACCCGCAACGTGCTGCTCCGAACCCGGAAGCTCAGCCCTTGTTCCTGAGCCTGCGCCTTGAATTCGGCGCCAAGGGTGTCGAACAATTCGTTGAGTGCGAAGGGCTTCGGGTCGGGGTTGATCTTGCCATTTTCCAGGCGAGAAATATCCAGCAGGTCGCTGATCAAGTCCTCGGCCGAACGCAACGAACTGTCCAGGTGATGGACCAGTTTTTGCGCCTCGCCCGACAGACCATCGTCCTGGTGAGACAACGCGGCGGAGAACAGGCGCGCAGCGTTCAGCGGTTGCATCAAGTCATGGCTGACGGCCGCCAGAAAGCGAGTTTTCGACTGGTTGGCAGATTCGGCAGTGCTCTTGGCTTCTGTCAATGCAACGTTGAGTTGCGACAGCTCGTGGGTGCGCTCTGCCACCCGCTGCTCCAGGCCTTCGTTGGCTTCGGTCAGCGCTTGTTCGGCTTCGCGGAACGCGGTGATGTCGGTGAAACTCATGACGAAACCACCACCGGGCATCGGATTGCCGATCAGCTCGATTACCCGTCCGTTGGGGAACAGTCGTTCCGAGGTGTGGGCGCGGCCCTGACGCATCCAGTGCAGGCGGCGGGCGACGTGCACTTCGGCTTCACCGGGGCCGCACAGGCCGCGTTCGGCATTGTGGCGAATGATATCGGCAATCGGGCGTCCGACGCTGATCAGGCCGTCCGGGTAGTTGAACAGCTCCAGATAACGCCGGTTCCAGGCCACCAGTTTCAGTGACTGGTCGACCACGCTGATGCCCTGGGTGATGTTTTCGATCGCGCCTTGCAGCAGGGCGCGGTTGAACTGCAATACTTCCGACGCTTCGTCGGCGATGCGCACGACGTCTTCCAGCTGCATTTCCCGGCCTTCGATGGCGGCTTTCACCACCGCCCGCGTCGAGGAAGCACCGAGTACACCCGCCAGCAGGCGTTCGGTGTGGGCGATCCATTCACCGTCGGCGTTCTGATTCGGGTTGAAACCTTTGCCTTGGCGGTAGGCGAAACGGATGAAGCTCTGACGCGCCCGTTCTTCGCCGACGAAACGCGCGGCCAGTTGCAGCAAATCATCGATCTGCACGGCGAGCATCGAACGGGCGCTGGGGCGTGCGCTGATTTCCTGGCCGATGAAACGACCCGCCTGCCAGTGCTCGGAAACCCGCGTCCGGGACAACACCGAGACCCAGGCAAACAACGTGAAATTTCCGGCCAGCGACAGCACCACGCCTTGGGTCAGTGGGGTGATCGGCAGGTTCATCGGGTTGCTGTGCAGCCAGGCCAGGCCCGGGAAGCTCTCCAGCGGCCAGCCGAGGCTACGCGCCGCAATCGGCAGGATCAGCGTGTAGAACCACAGGAATGTTCCGGCGGCGAGCCCGGCGAATACGCCGCGACGGTTGGCCTGCTTCCAGTACAGCGCGCCGAGCATGGCTGGGGCCAGTTGCGTCACGGCGGCGAAGGCGATCTGGCCGATGGTTGCCAGGCTGGCGGTCGAGCCCAGCAGGCGATAGCTGACGTAGGCCAGGAGCAAAATCACCACGATGCTCACCCGGCGTACCGAGAGCATCCACTGGCGAAACACTTCGAACGGTCGCTCGGCGTTGTTTCGGCGTAGCAACCACGGCAACAGCATGTCGTTGGACACCATGGTAGACAGCGCCACGCTGGCGACAATCACCATGCCGGTCGCCGCTGAGGCGCCGCCGATAAACGCCAGCAAGGCGAGGGCAGGGTGCGCCTGGGCCAGCGGCAGGCTGATGACGAACGAGTCCGGCAACACCGAACTGGGCAGCATCATCTGACCGGCGAGGGCGATCGGGACGACAAACAGCGCGGCCAATGCCAGGTAGGCCGGAAACACCCATTTGGCCAGACGCAAATCCTGAGGATCAATGTTCTCCACCACCGTCACGTGGAACTGCCGGGGCAGGCAGATGATCGCCATCATCGCGACGCCCGTCTGCACCACCATCGACGGCCAGTTGATGGTTTCCTTCCAGTATTCTTCGAGGCGCGGGGCGAGCATGGCCTGGTTGAACAGGTCGTCGAAACCGTCGTACAGCCCAAAGGTCACGAACGCACCGACGGCGAGAAACGCGAACAGCTTGACCAGTGACTCAAACGCGATGGCCAGCACCATGCCACGGTGGTGTTCTGTGG
Source organism: Pseudomonas sp. S2_B07 (assembly GCF_054668435.1). NCBI lineage: Bacteria > Pseudomonadati > Pseudomonadota > Gammaproteobacteria > Pseudomonadales > Pseudomonadaceae > Pseudomonas > Pseudomonas sp. S2_B07. The sequence goes on along the minus strand of NZ_CP162769.1, from coordinate 1,755,410 downwards.
CATCAAGGTTGCGGGTACCGAAGACAATGGTGAACAGCGCCAGCACCAGCGACACAATCAAGGCGGTGTCCTGGGCGCGAACCCCCATCGCGTCGGCGCCCGCGCCAATCAGCAGGTTTACCCCGAGCACAATGCCCTTGAGCTGCAAGGCGATGTAGGGCAACACGCCGACCAGACAGATCAACGCCACCACAATCGCCAGTGACTGGGATTTACCGTAGCGGGCGGCAATGAAGTCGGCGATGGAGGTGATGTTTTCCTGTTTGCTGATCATCACCATTTTTTGCAGGACCCACGGCGCGCCCACCAGCAGCAGAATCGGTCCGAGGTAGATCGGCAGGAACGACCAGAGCTGTTCCGCCGCCTGGCCCACGGCGCCAAAGAATGTCCAGCTCGTGCAATAGACCGCCAGCGACAGGCTGTACACCCACGCGCGCACGCGCGGTGGCAACGGCGTGCTGCGACGGTCACCGTAGAAGGCAATGGCGAACATGATGGCCATATAGGCCAGGGCGACGGCGGCGATCAGCCCGCTGGACAGCGACATGGGAACTCCCGACGAAAGACACCCGGGACTCCCGCCCGGTCAGACAGTCTCGCACGACCGCCCCGGTTAGTCAGTGTCGACCAAGGTCGTGGCGTGGCGGGGTGTCGCAGGCGGCGTATCAGGCGGATGTTGGTTGTCTGGGCCCTTACTGATTCAACGCAATCCCGATCAACCGATGCAACTCCTCAACCTCCAACGGCGCCTCGGAAAACAGGATGCGAAACACGATAGGCGCCGCCACCATGTTAATCAGCCGATCGACACTCGGTTTTGGCTCATTCGGATAACGATCCAGAATCATCTGCAACTGCCCGCCAATGATCGTGGCGCAATAGCTCGGCTTGAGGCTCGCTTGCACGTCGCGCAGCATGTTGCGGCCGGGTTCGGAACTCATCTCGTCCAGATACTGTTCCGCCCAGGCCTGCACATCACCGCGCAGGCTGCCGGTATCGGCCGATGCGGTTTCCGGCTGCATGCGGGCGAGGGCGACGTCCGCCAACAATGCCGACAAATCACCCCAGCGCCGATAGATCGTCGACGGTGTAACTCCTGCACGCGCAGCGATTTGCGGCACGGTCACGCTGGCGCGCTCCTGCTCTTCGAGCAATTCGCGCACGGCCTTGTGAATCGATTCCTGCACCCGGGCACTGCGGCCGCCGGGACGTAAGGTGGGGCCTGTCATTACCTGTTTCCTGTTCTCGCCGAGACTTGCCGTCAGGCAAACGCCCTGGCTCTAAAAGCCATGCATCGGACCTTAACACAAAGAATTTGCTTTAAGCGCCAGCCAGTAGCACACTCCGCAAAAGCGAAAAATTAGCTTTTGCGGAGTGTGCCGATGTCCAGTTCTCGTTCAAATCGTGCAAGCCTGTGGTTTCTGGCGATCACTTTACTCAGTTTTCTCGCGGCTTCCACGGCGCCGACGCCGTTGTATCGCTTGTACCAAGAGCAGATGCACTTCTCGGCCGCGACCCTGACCCTGATTTTCGGTGTCTACGCCTTCAGCCTGCTGGCGGCGCTGCTGACGGTTGGTTCGCTGTCGGATCACCTTGGGCGCAAGCCGGTGATTTTCACCGCCGTGGTGTTGAATGCCCTGGCGATGTTGCTGTTTATCAATGCTGACAGCGTCGCCTGGCTGATCAGTGCTCGAGTGCTGCAAGGGTTTGCCACCGGCATGGCGACCGCCGTGCTGAGCGCCACACTGCTGGACACCGACCGCCAACAGGGGCCGTTGATCAACAGCGTTGCGCCGCTGCTTGGCATGGCCCTGGGCGGATTGGGCTGTGGTTTGCTGGCCGAATTCGCACCCGCGCCGTTGCACCTGACGTATTGGCTGCTGTTCGTCCTGTTTGCGTTGCAGGCGCTCTATATCTGGCGTTTGCCGGAAAGTGTGTCGCGTCAACCGGGGGCTTGGGCTTCGCTGCGGCCGACCTTGCACGTGCCGGTTCAAGCGCGCTCGACCTTATGGCGGGTACTGCCGCTGAATACGGCAACGTGGGCGCTCGGCGGTTTTTATGCGTCCCTGGCACCCTCGTTGGTGCGCACGGCCACCGGTTCCACCTCGAACCTGATTGCCGGGTCGACCGTCGCGGCGCTGACGGTGACAGGCGCCTTGATGATTTTCACCCTGCGCAATCGTCCCGCTGCTCTGGCGCTGCAGTTGGGAGCAAGCTTGCTGCCAACCGGTATCGTCCTGGTTCTACTGGGCGTGCACAGCGCCAGCCTGCCGTTGTTTTTCCTCGGCACGCTCGTCGCTGGTTGTGGTTTCGGCGCCGGTTTTCTGGGTGCCGTGCGCAGTCTGGTGCCATTGGCTCTACCCCATGAGCGCGCGGGGCTGATGTCGGCGTTTTATGTACTCAGTTACCTGGCGTTCTGTCTGCCATCGCTGTTGGCCGGGAACCTGACGCGAAGCTTCGGCCTGGTCGCGACGACCGACGGCTACAGTGCCGTGCTGATCGTGCTCTCCGTTGGCGCTTTGCTGGCGTTGATCCGTCAGCGCTCGTTGAAAGTCTGTGGCACAGATGTGCGTTGATCGCTAGCCTTGGCCTCTTCATTCATTTCGACGGACCGCCCCATGAAGATCATCCGCAGCAAATCTTTCACCGCTGATCGCGCCTGGGGCGCACTCGACATCGCCAACATGAACGGCATCACCACCCGTTTGCACTGGACCGATCAGCCTTATAAATGGCACGTCAACGATGGCCAGGAAGTGTTCGTGGTGCTGGATGGGCAGGTGCAGATGCGTTATCGCGAAGAGGGCATCGAGAAGCAGGCGCTGTTGGATGTTGGCGACATCTTTTATGCCTCTGTCGGCACCGAGCATGTGGCGCATCCGCAGGGTGCGGCGCGAATTCTGGTGATCGAATCGCAAGGCAGTGTCTGAATCTATATCTGCAAAACAGATAAGTTATAGAGATATTACCCGTTATATAGATATTCGATTCAGTTCTACCATGGGCTCCACCTCACCAGAGGAGAGGAGTTCGCCATGACATGCCCTAACAGCGTCACAACCGGTATCAAACCGTTCAGCCATTTGCAGCACCCGCGTGAGGTCATCCGTCAATTCACGCCCAACTGGTTCGCCGCGACCATGGGCACCGGGGTGCTCGCGCTGGCGCTGGCGCAATTGCCCCTCGCCATTCCCGGTTTGCGCGCGCTCGCCGAAGGGGTGTGGCTGTTCAATATTTTCCTGTTCGCCGTCTTCACCGCCGTGTACACCGCGCGTTGGGTGCTGTTCTTCGACGAAGCGCGGCGAATCTTCGGCCATTCCACGGTCTCAATGTTCTTCGGCACCATTCCCATGGGCCTGGCGACCATCATCAACGGCTTTCTGGTGTTCGGTCTGCCGCGCTGGGGTGACGGCGTGATTCCTATCGCCGAAATGCTCTGGTGGCTGGATGTGGCGATGTCGCTGGCGTGCGGCGTGCTGATTCCCTTCATGATGTTCACCCGTCAGGAACACAGTATCGACCAGATGACCGCCGTCTGGCTGTTGCCGGTGGTGGCCGCGGAAGTCGCGGCGGCCAGCGGTGGCCTGCTGGCGCCGCACCTGGCGGATGCGCATTCGCAACTGGTGGTGCTGGTGACGAGTTACGTGCTCTGGGCGTTTTCCCTGCCGGTGGCCTTCAGCATTCTGACCATCCTGTTGCTGCGTATGGCGCTGCATAAATTGCCCCATGAAAATATGGCCGCTTCGAGCTGGCTCGCGTTGGGTCCGATTGGCACCGGGGCACTGGGCATGTTGCTGCTGGGGGCGGACGCGCCAGCCATCTTCGCCGCCAACGGTCTGCCGGGCATGGGTGAAATCGCCGCCGGCCTGGGGCTGGTAGCCGGGATCACCCTGTGGGGCTTCGGTTTGTGGTGGATGCTGATTGCGGTGCTGATTACCTTGCGTTACCTGCGCGCCGGCATCCCGTTCAACCTCGGCTGGTGGGGGTTTACCTTCCCGTTGGGCGTCTACTCGCTGGCGACGTTGAAACTGGCCAGCACCTTGAACCTGACGTTTTTCAGTGTGTTTGGCTGCGTGCTGGTGGCGTTGCTGGCGATGATGTGGCTGATCGTTGCCCGGCGCACGTTGCAAGGCGCGTGGCGCGGTGAACTGTTTGTCTCGCCGTGCATTGCAGGATTAAAGAAATAACCTGCAAAGATTAGGTAATGTGTGGCCTGGATCGACGTTCGGCATTCCAATAACCGTATCCACGCCACTCGCTACCTAACATCAGGGACACATGGAAGATGAGTCACCCCTCGCAGTTCACCTTGCTCCGCACCCGGCGCTTCCTGCCGTTTTTCGTGACCCAGTCCCTCGGGGCGTTCAACGACAACATCTTCAAGCAGTCGTTGATCCTCGCCATTCTGTACAAATTGACCATCGACGGTGACCGCTCGATCTACGTCAACCTCTGTGCGCTGCTGTTCATCCTGCCGTTCTTTCTGTTCTCGGCGCTGGCCGGACAGTTCGGCGAGAAGTTCGCCAAGGACCGCCTGATCCGCCTGATCAAGCTCGGCGAAATCGTCATCATGGCGGTCGGCGCGGTGGGTTTCGTCTTTGATCATCTGTCGTTGATGCTGGTGGCGCTGTTCGCCATGGGCACACATTCGGCGCTGTTCGGGCCGGTGAAATACTCGATCCTGCCCCAGGCCCTGCGTGAAGAAGAGCTGGTCGGCGGTAACGGGCTGGTGGAAATGGGCACCTTCCTGGCGATTCTCGCCGGGACCATTGGCGCCGGGATCATGATGTCATCCAGTCACTACGCGCCTATCGTTTCCAGCGCGATCATCGGCGTTGCCGTGCTCGGCTACCTGGCCAGTCGCAGCATTCCACGGGCGGCGGCCGCTTCGCCGGAAATGCACCTGAACTGGAACATTTTCAGCCAGTCCTGGGCCACGTTGAAGTTGGGCCTTGGACAGACGCCCGCGGTATCGCGTTCGATCGTCGGTAACTCGTGGTTCTGGTTTGTCGGGGCGATTTACCTGACCCAGATCCCGGCCTATGCCAAAGAGTGGATGCACGGCGACGAAACCGTGGTGACTCTGATTCTGACGGTGTTCTCGGTGGGGATCGCGCTCGGCTCGATGCTCTGTGAAAAGCTCTCCGGACGCAAAGTCGAGATTGGCCTGGTGCCGTTCGGCTCGTTCGGTCTGACGGTGTTTGGCTTGCTGCTGTGGTGGCATTCGGGCGGTATTCCGGACAGCGCGACCGGCCACGGCTGGGTTGAAGTTCTCGGCTTTGGTCACACCTGGCTGGTGTTGATCGACATCCTTGGCCTGGGGATCTTTGGTGGTTTCTACATCGTGCCGCTGTATGCGCTGATCCAGTCGCGCACCGCCGAGAACGAGCGGGCGCGGGTGATTGCCGCCAACAACATTCTCAATGCGTTGTTCATGGTGGTGTCGGCGATTGTCTCGATCATCTTGTTGAGCCTGGTCAAGCTGTCGATTCCGCAGCTGTTCCTGGTGGTGTCGCTGCTGAACATCGGCGTCAACGCCTACATCTTCAAGATCGTCCCCGAATTCAGCATGCGCTTCATGATCTGGCTGCTCAGCCACTCAATGTACCGCGTGGAGCATCGCAATCTGGAGCTGATTCCCGATGAAGGCGCGGCGCTGCTGGTGTGCAATCACGTGTCCTTTGTCGATGCGCTGCTGATTGGCGGCGCGGTGCGTCGGCCGATTCGCTTTGTGATGTACTACAAAATCTACAACCTGCCGGTGCTGAACTTTATCTTTCGCACGGCCGGGACGATTCCGATCGCGGGGCGTCAGGAAGACATTCAAATCTACGAAAGAGCCTTCAAGCGGATTGCGCAGTATCTGAAGGATGGCGAGTTGGTGTGTATCTTTCCGGAAGGCAAATTGACGGCTGACGGGGAGATCAATGAGTTCAAGGGGGGGCTGACGCGAATACTGGAAGAAACGCCGGTGCCGGTGATTCCACTGGCGTTGCAGGGGTTGTGGGGGAGTTTCTTCAGTCGTGATCCGGGCAAGGGGCTGTTTCGCCGGTTGTGGTCGCGGGTAACGTTGGTGGCGGGGCCGGCAGTGGCGGTTGAAGCGGCGGAGCCGGCCAAGTTGCAAGCGCTGGTTGGCGAGTTGCGCGGCACCGTCAGATAGTGGGTGAATGTGCTGGCCGTATCGCGAGCAGGCTTACTCCTACAGGTGATTTGTGACCAACATAGATCACCTGTAGGAGTAAGCCTGCTCGCGATGGCGGTCTAAAGTCAGGCGCTGACTTTGAGCCCAACCAACCCAGCGATGATTAACGCCACACTGGCCAGCCGAAACAGCGCCATCGACTCACCAAACAGAATGATCCCGGCAATCACCGTGCCGACTGCACCCACCCCCGTCCAGATCGCATACGCCGTGCCCAGCGGCAATTCCTTCATCGCAAGGCCCAGCAAGCCAAGGCTGATGGCCATGGCTGCAACAGTCAATGCGGTGGGCAGGGGACGGCTGAAACCGTCGGTGTACTTCAGGCCAACGGCCCAGCCGACTTCGAACAGGCCGGCGAAAAACAGGATGATCCAGGACATGAAAGACCTCCATCGATTGACGGGGTCGTCCCCAGATTAATGACTCGATCGAGCCGCGAGGTCGTCCTCGCGTTGCGCCATAGAGTGCCCATCATTAATCCGGGGATCAAGTTTGCGGCTTATTCGGTGGCCTGTCGCGCAGCGGTTTCCCGGTCTTGTTTCTCGCTCATTCGACGGAAATACGTCGAGAGCAGCGCCCCGGAAATATTGTGCCACACGCTGAACAACGCACTCGGCACCGCCGCCAGCGGCGAGAAGTGGGCACTGGCCAACGCGGCGCCCAGCCCGGAATTCTGCATGCCGACTTCCAGCGCCAGCGATTTGCGTTGGGCCAAAGGCAGCTTGAACAGGCGGCCGGTGAAGTAGCCCAGCAGATAACCGAAGCTGTTGTGCAACATCACCACGGCCATGATCAGCAGGCCGGACTCGGCAATCTTCGCCTGGCTGGCGGCGACCACGGCGGTGACGATGATCACGATGCTCACCACCGAAATCAGTGGCAACACTTCTACCGCGTGGCGAACCTTGGTACCGAGCACGCGTTGCGCCACCACGCCGAGGATGATCGGCAACAGCACCACTTGCAGAATCGACCAGAACAGCTCCATGAACGACACCGGCAACCAGGCCGAGGCCAACAGCCAGATCAGCGCTGGAGTCAGCAGCGGAGCGAGGAGGGTGGTGACGGCGGCGATGGCCACCGACAGGGCCAGATCGCCGCGTGCCAGCCAGGTCATCACGTTCGACGAGGTGCCGCTTGGGCAGCACCCGACCAGAATCACGCCGACGGCAATTTCCGGCGGCAGGTGAAACGCCTGGCAGAGCAACCACGCCACGCCGGGCATGATCACGAAATGGGCAACCACGCCTAACGCAACGCGCCACGGATGGCGGGCGACTTCGGCGAAGTCTTCAAGTTTGAGGGTCAGGCCCATGCCGAACATCACCAACCCGAGCAGTGGCACGATTGCGCCCTTGAGGCCGATGAACCACGCCGGTTGCAGGAAGGCCAGAACCGCGAAAATCAGTACCCAGTAAGCGAAGGTGTTCCCGACAAAACGACTCAATGCTGCCAATGCACGCATGGCTTGATCCTTATTATGAGTAACGATCCCAAGGTGGAATCCAATCAATGTGGGAGCCGGCTTGCCTGCGATGGCGGTGTGTCAGTCAGCTGATCTGTAGACTGACATAGCGCCATCGTCGGAACGCCGCCCGGAGCAAGCCCGGCTCCCACAGTTGATCCGGTTTCTTCAGGGGAAATCGGTTTTGCTTTAGATCCCCTGCGGAGTCTCTTCGCCGCCCAGCGCTTCAACCAGCGCCGGCAGGAAGTCGCCGAAGGTCAGCATCATCAGGGTGAAGCTGGCGTCCAGTTGGCCCAGGGCCTCTTCGCCGCCGTCCTGTTCCGCCTGATCTTGCAGCAGGTCTTCGAACTTCAGACGCTTGACCACCATCTTGTCGTCGAGGACGAAAGACAGTTTGTCTTGCCAGGCCAAGGACAGCTGAGTGACCACTTTGCCGGTGCTCAGGTGCAGCTGGATTTCTTCGCTGGTCAGGTCCTGACGCTTGCATCGCACGATGCCGCCGTCTTCGTGGGTATCACGCAGCTCGCATTCGTCCAGCACAAAGAAGTCGTCTGCGGCTTTCTGGGTGGTGACCCATTCGGTCATGGTGGCGGTTGGCGACATTTTTACGGTCAGTGGACGTACCGGCAGGGTGCCGATCACTTCACGCAGGGTGGACAGCAGGTCTTCGGCACGTTTCGGGCTGGCCGAGTTGACGAGGATCAGGCCTTGTTTCGGCGCAATGGCGGCGAAGGTCGACGAGCGACGAATAAAGGCGCGCGGCAGGAACGCCTGGATGATTTCATCCTTGATCTGGTCGCGTTCTTTCTTATAGACCTTACGCATTTGCTCGGCTTCGATCTCGTCGACCTTTTCCTTTACGGCGTCACGCACGACGCTGCCCGGCAGGATGCGTTCTTCTTTACGCGCAGAAATCAGCAGGAAGTCGCCGCTGACGTGGACCAGCGGTGCATCTTCGCCCTTGCCGAATGGCGCGACGAAACCGTAGGTGGTCAACTCCTGGCTTGCACATGGACGCGCCAGTTTGGTGGCCAGTGCAGTTTCCAACGCCTCGGCATCAACAGGCAGATCTTGGGTCAGGCGATAGATAAGCAGGTTTTTGAACCACATGGGGTAAGTCTCTCCTTATATACAAAGGGGGGCATTATTCTCTTAGCGGCGCCATAGGCCAACCCTTCGCTAAGCCTTTGGAAGGCCTGAGAAAATTATTTAAAAAAGTGCTTGCCAGAGGTGAGGTCGCTCCGTAGAATGCGCGCCACACCGAACGTGAAGGGTGATTAGCTCAGCTGGGAGAGCGTCTGCCTTACAAGCAGAATGTCGGCGGTTCGATCCCGTCATCACCCACCATTCGCATTCAGTGTTACGCGCAGCGGTAGTTCAGTCGGTTAGAATACCGGCCTGTCACGCCGGGGGTCGCGGGTTCGAGTCCCGTCCGCTGCGCCATATTCGGTTACCTGGAACGCTGAACGCCAGGTCACCACGGAAAAGCCCGCTCACGCGGGTTTTTTTCTGTCTGTAGATTGTCCGTTGTTCCTGCAGGTTGCATCGTTTCACCGGTTTTCGGATTTATTTGAAAAATAATTCAATTAAATCAACACTTTACGAAAACCTGTGGCATAATGTGCCCCGCAACGAAGGTAAAGGGTGATTAGCTCAGCTGGGAGAGCGTCTGCCTTACAAGCAGAATGTCGGCGGTTCGATCCCGTCATCACCCACCACTTTCAACGCTACGCGCAGCGGTAGTTCAGTCGGTTAGAATACCGGCCTGTCACGCCGGGGGTCGCGGGTTCGAGTCCCGTCCGCTGCGCCATATTCGGTTACCTGGAACGCTGAACGCCAGGTACCACACAGAAAGCCCGCTTAATGCGGGCTTTTTGCTGTCTGGCGTTTGGCAATTGCGTTTATTGCTCGGCGTTACGACTGTGTCGGTAGTCGCTTACGGCTTCATACACCGCTTTGCGAAGTCGGTTGATGCCGCCAATTGGCCGATGAGCCTCAAGACCAAACCATGGATTGAACGACTGGTTGTCGCATTGGATATTCAATGCCGGCGTGTCGAAATCTTGCGCGGGTACTTTGATTCGCGCCACGGTCTGGAATGGCGCCGCGTTTTCACGCCATTCGATGCTGGTGTCTTCTATGGGCATGTACTGGCTTGGGTCCTGACGCTGAATTTGCAGGACGAAGCAGGCCGGCACCCGGTCGGTCGACAATTGCTGGTTCAGCGCATTGCGCAGGAAGTTTGGCAACTTCTGGTTCTGCGCGGGCAGGGTGTAGGCCGGGCAGCTATCAGGGTCCGGCATCACTCGGAATTTGGCATTGGTGGCACCAAACTTGTAGGGCGAAACCGAAAAGTAAGTGGTCTTCGTCGGACTTTCCGGGGCGGGTGACAGGGTTGCCAAGGCGATAAACAGGTGCCGAACCTGCCAGGTCCGTGGGTCCCAACCCGGGAAAAACGCCATCAGCTTTTTGCCGTCAGCCTGGGCCGCTACATTCTGACGGTACTCGGCGACATCGCTGACGAAGAAATTCGCGTGGCTGAACATCACAAAATCCTGTTCGCCACGAGTCTGTTGATCGGCGAGCAGCTGTTTGCCGGGCACATCGAGCAATTTGATTGCCATGCCCCGGGCGTCTCGAATGCTGTCGAATTGCGGATACGCATTGCCATTGGACAGGCGCATTGTCGCTTGCCAGGTTTTGCCGGGTTGGCTGAACACGCCCTGGCGCAGTTCCTCGGTCAGATCCGCCAGCACTTGAACCTCGGCCTTCACGCAGCCATGGGCCTTGGCATGTGCATCGCGCAGGTAGCGGGTGTTCTCACGGTGTTGATCGACGATGCGCACCGCCGTCTGAATGACGTCCTGAGTCATGGCGGCTTCGCCATCCGGTATCACTTCTTGCGCTGAAACAGGTCCGCTGTGCTGCCAGGCGAACCACGCCATGGCTAGCGCATAACCGAGCACACCCAGGCCGATCAACCACAGGAGGGTCTTGCCAAGAAAAGCGCCAAGGCGCATCCAGAGTCTGCTCATGGCAATTGCGCCTCCAGCGGGCCGCCCAATACCTTCAGATATTCCAGCAGCGCCCAGCGCTCCTGCGGTTGCAGCAAGCGGCCAATCACGCCGTTGCCGCGCTGGCCGGCACGGAACTCGTGGCCGCTGTTGTGATTGCCGGTGATGCGCGTGTCGAACACAAAGCCATTGGTAAAGGCCTCGGTACGATAGCCAAGATGTTGCGGGTCGTACTCGAACGTACCTTTATAGAAGGTCGTTGCGCGTTCATCTTGAGGTGAGAGCAGCTGATAAATGCTCGGTACCGAACCGTTGTGCAGAAACGGCGCAGTGGCCCAGACGCCTGCCAGTGGCCGTGCCTTATAGGCCCGCAGCTCACGCACGCCAATTGGCAGGCCGAAGCCATTCATGGCCGGTTGTTCGGCGGCAGGAATGTTCGCGTCACGGTAAGCGCGGTTTCCGACGAAAGCCGTGATGTATGCCAGCCCCTTGGCCGATGACAGCTGGCTCAAATCCAGCGGTTCAGCGGGTGCTGGCTGCAAGTGCACGTCCAGCTGCTTGAGTTCCGCCAGGTCCCATTGCAAGGCGGAGAGGTCGAAGCGATGGTCGGCAATGTTGTTGGCGGCGCCCGGGTCGGTGCCAATGAAATCGACCGGTAGCATTTTCAAATGTTGCACCCAGCGCCCGTCACTCTCGACTGTGCGTGGCAAATGGCAACCGGCGCAGTTTTCGCGGAACAACTCGCGACCTTTGGCTGCCAACGGCTTGTCGACAGCGCCGAGTAACTCTTCAGGCCATGCGGGTGGTTTGAGCCGTTGCAGGGTTTCCTCGATCTGGTGCAGGTCGCGTAATCGCACACTCGACGGATAACGTCCGTCACCTTTGAGCGGTTGGCCGTTGGCATCGAAGAAACTCAGTGTGGCGCCCACACCCAGGGATTCGCCGATGTTGCGAGCCATGGGTTGTTGCGCCGAACCGTTCCACTGCACCCAGTCGAACGTCCACATGTCCCACAATTGCGGGTAATCCACCGGGGCATTGGCCACACGGTAGTTGTCGGCTGAAATCGCATCACCGAACGTGGCGTTGGCAATGCGTCCGAAGGCGTCGGTACGGCCCGGTCCTTCCTCGGTGGGGTAGAGCCCGCGATGGGTATCGTTCCAGGCAACTTTGACGAAGGTAACGAGGGACGCTTTGAACTCTTCACGCAATTGTGGGTGCCGGGCGTCGTAGTCATCGCCCAGCACGTTGCGGGCGAAGCGTTCGAATTTCCACGGGTTGAGGTAAGTCGAGGTCAGACTGGCGACCAACGCTTGTCCGAAACTGCCCCCTTTCAACGTAGGAACACTGGAAGGCAAAACGTGCTGCGCCGAACCGCCGTCAATGCGGATCGCCTGGCCGTTGAAGCGCAACTCACCGGTGTGGCAAGCGGCGCACGAGATGTCGAGAAATTCGTCCTGACTGCCGGGATTTTGGTGGCGGGCAAAACCTACCGGCAAATTCCCAGGGTTGTCTGGCGTGGCTTTCTGCCCGGGATCGATCAGGAAACCAAAGCGGGCGAGGTACTCGGGCGATGCGAATCGTTGTTGCGAGAAGGGCAGTTCGAGGGCGTTGAACCAGGCATAGCGCAAGCCTTTGACCTGGGTTCCCTGAGGCGTGAAGTAGTAAGTCTGGCGATCTTCGGCGCTCCATTGTTCCAGGTAATGCACCTGTTGCGCGGGCGACCAGGTCGGCAGTTTCGGATTGGCGACGTAATACAGAACCACGGCCAGGCCGAGTCCCAGCAGCACAGCCACCAGCATCAGCAGGCGAAATAAGAGGCGCAAGATAAACATCCTTGTCGAGTTGTGGCTCTCTTATGCCGCAGGGGACGGGGTGCGGCAAGTGGCCATTACGCCAGATGTTGTGGGATATAGGATCAGCTGCTGTAGGTGCCAGATGACAGATGCTTCATGATGCCAATCCTGAAATGCGTTAAAACACCTGAACTTATCAGAAGTTTCCAGCTCTCATGCCGGTAGCCATTGGTCGTGGCCGCCTGATAAGCTCGCGGCTTTACTCGATTGCCCTTTAGGCGCATGAACAAGGAAATAGCATGAAACAGCATCGGTTGGCGGCGGCGGTAGCCCTGGTTAGCCTGGTACTTGCGGGTTGTGATTCGCAGACCAGTGTAGAGCTGAAAACTCCGGCGCAAAAAGCTTCCTACGGCATTGGCCTGAACATGGGCAAAAGCCTGGCTCAGGAAGGCATGGATGACCTGGATTCCAAAGCCGTAGCCCAAGGCATCGAAGATGCCGTTGGCAAGAAAGAGCAGAAGCTCAAAGACGAGGAGCTGGTCGAAGCCTTCGCCGCACTGCAGAAGCGTGCGGAAGAGCGTATGGCCAAGATGAGCGAAGAGTCGGCGGCTGCCGGCAAGAAATTCCTCGAAGAAAACGCCAAGAAAGCCGGCGTAGTGACCACCGCCTCGGGCTTGCAATACGAAGTGGAAAAGAAAGCCGATGGCCCACAGCCTAAGCCGACCGACGTAGTGACTGTTCACTACACCGGCAAGCTGACCAACGGCACCGTCTTCGACAGCTCCGTCGAGCGCGGCAGCCCGATTGATCTGCCGGTCAGCGGTGTGATTCCGGGTTGGGTCGAAGGCCTGCAACTGATGCACGTTGGTGAGAAGTACAAGTTGTACATCCCTAGCGAACTGGCTTATGGCGCCCAAAGCCCAAGCCCGGCGATCCCAGCCAACTCGGTGCTGGTATTCGACCTGGAGCTGCTGGGGATCAAAGATCCAGCCAAAGAAGACGCCGCCAAGTAATCAGCGTCTGCTTTGACAACAACGCCTCGCTTATGCGGGGCGTTGTTGCATCCGGGGTTCGGCGCAGGTAAACAAAGCGAACGGTTGCTGTACGCTGGAGTCATAGCCATTGAAGACGCCCGTGCTAGCCGCGCCGGCGCGCCAAGTCAATGAAATCTTGGGTTTTTTTATGTGAGTAAAAAACGCCCGATCTGAGCCGGACCCTTATGAAACGGGGCTTTCAGCCGTGAAAAGCAGCTCTGTTCACAAGGTTATCCACAATTTGTGTGGATAACATTTCAGTGGGAGGAATGATGAAAGCACCCTGGAATTTCGCTCGATTCTTGCCCCTCGCCGGGCGCCTGCTCGCGCGCGGGCGCTTGCCGACGTTGCTGTTCGCCGTCGCCAGCAAAGGCGCCAGCCAAGGCAATCGCCTGGGCAAGGTCAAAGACGATTTGCGCCTGTTGCAGGCGCTGTGCCTGGCCTACTGGCGTGGGGAGTACCGTGCCGTCAGCCCGAAGGCGTTGGTCTCGGTGGTCGCCGGCCTGATGTATTTCCTCAGCCCGGTGGATGCCATCCCGGATTTCATTCCGGTGTTCGGCATGCTCGATGACATCGCGGTGCTGGCCTGGCTGATGAAAGTCCTCGACGACGAACTCAATGCCTTCCGCGCCTGGCGCAGGCGACAGGTGCCGGAGAAGCTGGCGGTGGTCGAACGCCTGCCCGATACCCCGGAGAAACTTCAGCTCCAGGGCCCCCAAAAAATGCGGGGTGATTGAAGGATGCAGATCAGCCAACCCGTTTTTGCCGCAACGCAATTCCTCTAGCAGCTGGCGCAGCCTGCATTCGGCTGCGCAGCAGTCGTAATATCTGTATTTATGGTCTTTCTGAAACACCGCGTCGCCTGATTTCACGACTGCTACGCAGCCGAACGCAGGCTTCGCCAACTGCTACCGATCGCGTCTTGGCTTGACTCATTGGCATAAGGGCGACTGAGGATCCAATTTATTGATACCCCCGCGCGACCTTGGCCGCTGTTAGGATTACACTTCTAGGGAAAAGTGCCGACTCGCAAAGTGTCGTTGTCCTACGGGGAAGTCATGGATATTCAGATAATCACACGCGAAGGCGAGCCCGAGTATGCAGTTTTACCGTGGGCTCAGTACCAGGCTCTACTGAAAGCAGCAGGCATCAACGAGAAACCGGCGCCAGACGCGCCAGTGCATCGCACGGCAACACCAGACCAGATTCTTCCAGGTCTGGATCAACTACGCAGTTTGCGCGAAGGGAAGGGCATCGCCATCGAGGCGCTGGCCCGCACGGTAGGCATCAGCCCGTCTTATCTGGCCTTGATCGAAAGTGGCGAGCGTCTGCCCGACGCTGCGATTCGCCGCAGCCTGGCCTGGGAATTGACGGTGCCAGGGTGGAGGGATGAATCGTGAGCGTACGCATCAGTCGTCAACATTGGGACGGGTTGCTGGGTGAACTGGATCAGGCGCGTCGTCAGCGTCATCTTCTGACCTATCGAGCGTTGCTGGAGCGTTTGCAATTGCCCACGCCGGCCATGCAAACCCTGACCGCTGCGCTCGAACATCTGGCTGCTCTGGATGCCAGGGCCGAGCAACCGTTGCGCAGCTCGCTGGTGATCAGCCAGGGCGCCAGTCGTTTGCCGCGCACCGGCTTCTTTGAATGTGTCGAGCGTCTGGGGCGTTTCTCCGGGCCATCTGACGGTGTCGCCGCCGCGTCCTGGCATGCTTCGGAAGTGGTGCGTGTGTTCGAATACGAATACCCCGAATCGGCCGAGGCCTGAGTGTTTTTAAAACTCAAGGCCCGGGCTGGTTACTGGCTGGCCCGCCGGTTGTTTCATTGGTCATGGTTCGTGCGCCAACCGCGCGGCTGGAGCTGGCTCGAAGGCCAGTTCGCGCGCATGGCGAATTTGGGTGACGTCGGTGCCCAGAGCTTCTATGGCCACATCCTGACCTTTCGCGGCGTCGGCCTTGGGGCTCGCGAGGAGGGCGTGCGATTGCTGCGCCTGGCGGCGTTGGCGGGGGATGGCAAGGCGGCGTATCAGGTTGGGGTGATCTGTCTGGCAGGAACGCCGAGCAAGGCGCCGGACCTGGTTGAAGCTGCGCGCTGGTGGGGCATGGCCGTGAAGGCGGGGCATCCATTGGCAGAGCTCAAGTTGAAAGAATTGGCGGCTCGGGGTGAGGGGCAATAACCCCAACCTGTGTTGACTGAGCGGACGCTATCGCGAGCCAGAATATTCAGCGCTGCCCTTCCAGCAATGCATTCTCTGCCCCAGACACCGCCAGACTATCAATCACATGCACGCTATACCCCTGCACATTCTTCGCATGGTGTTTAGCCTGCGATGCCATCTCCGCCAACTGGCTCGCATCGAGTTGTCCACAGGCCTGTGGATGCAAATGCACTACGCCGATCGACAATGACAACAACGGAAACTCCTGTCGCACCCCCTGACGGTTCGGCGCGATAAAGCACCCGGCTTCCAGGTGTTCGCTGCGGTAAAAGCGTCGGCATTGGCTCTGGAAGTCGTCCAGCAACTGGTTCAACCGTTTACGCCAGTCTTCCGGGCCGAGCACCAGCAGGAAGTCGTCACCGCCGATATGGCCGACGAAATCACGGGAAGGGTCGACGCGATCATTCAGGCATTGCGCCAGGCAGAGCAGGACTTCATCCCCTCGGCCGTAGCCGTAAATGTCGTTGAAGGGCTTGAAGCTGTCGATGTCGACATAACAGATCACTGACTCCCGTTCCTGTTGCAGCAAACGTGTCAGGCATTGCTGGATCGGTACGTTGCCGGGCAACAGGGTCAACGGGTTGGCGTAGCGGGCCTGCTGGATTTTCAGCTCGGTAATCAGCTTGAGGACATCCATCACCCGACCCAGTCCCAGATAGCTGCCATTGAGGGTGATGATGAAGTCTTCTTCAATGCGTTGGCGCGCGCGGCTGGTGATCAGGCGGCTGACCTGTTGCAGCGACTGGCTCATTTCCACGGCGAGAAAGTCATCGTTCATCAAGCGACTGATCGGTTTGCGGGCGAACAGGTCGGTGGCAAACGGTTTCAGCAGCGCGTCCGACAGCGAATGCCGGTGAACGATGCCACAGGGGTGGCCTTGATTGTCGAGCACTGCCAGGGAGTTCAGATTGGCCTGGCGGCGGAACGCTTCGAGCACGGTGGCGGTCGGTGTGTCGTGCGCAACGGCAGGTTGGTCGTTGAGCAGGGGGCAGAGGTCGCTGCCTTCGTCATTCAGCGCAACGGCGGTGCTGTCGTGTTTGGGCATCAGGGCGCGAGCATCCCGGGGCGGATGTTCCTGAGGACGGCACAGCAGATAGCCCTGGACCAGATCAACGCCCATCTCGGTCAGCACCGCGAGCTCTTCCTGCAATTCAATGCCTTCGGCAATCACTTGAGCTCGTGAGGCTTTGGCAATCTGCAGGATTGAACCGACAAACTCTCGCTTGAGTGCGTCCTGGTGAATACCGTCGATGAAGTGACGATCAATCTTCACGTAATCCGGGCGCAGCTCCGACCACAACCGCAAGCTGGAATATCCCGCCCCCAGATCATCCAGCGCAATGGAAAATCCCATCGCCCGATAGTGATGCAGCGCGTTTTGCAGCAACTGGAAGTCATCGGTCGGGGTTTGTTCGGTGAGTTCGATCACTACCTGGCTCGGCGGAATGCCGAAATCCTGCAGCAGTTGCAGGGTGCGGCCGGGTTGATGGGCCGCTTCAAGCAGGGATTCCGGGGAGACATTGAGGAACAGTTTGCCCGGCAGTTGCTGTTCGTTGAAACGTCGGCAAGCGCTTTCGCGGCAAGCAATTTCCAGCTCGCTCAAGCGACCGGCCTGGCGGGCCACGGAGAACAATGCGATAGGGGAGTGCAGCGGACTGTTGGACGGGCCGCGGGTGAGGGCTTCATAGCCGACAATGCGTCGCTCGGAGAGGGAAATGATCGGCTGGAACAGGCTGTGCAAGCCGCTTTGAGCCAGAATGGAACTCAAGGCACTCAGCTGTTCTGTCGTGGTCATGGCAATCTCGGGGCGATAAAAAAGGACTGGGAGCAGCCTCTTGTCAGAGGCGCTCCCAGTCCTTTATTTCACGACAGAATGATGACTGTTTGATGACGCTCCGGGGAGCGTCAGCATTAAATTGCCATCATGTTGCGTGTCACCACTTAGTGCTTGGCAACCGCGGTGTTGAGTTTCAGGTAGTCCAGCAGAATCCGACCGGTCTCGCTCAGGTAAGCGTCGTCTTCTGGCTTGGTCTTGTCCGGTTCGGCCGCAAGGGCGTCTTCGTCTTCTTTCTTCAGCTCTTTGAGCGGTTCTTCGCCTTTGGCTTTGCGACGGATGTTTTCCATCACCAGCTGCTTGGCTTCGATATCGGTGTGCTGCGCCCGACGGTCGGCTTCATTGAGGCTGACGGTTTTTTCTTCCATCAGTTTCTGCGCCAGGGCCAGCTTGTCGCGGATGAACACGAACTCCGCATCCTTGGACGAGCGCGTATCGTGCTCTGACTTGAGCTGCGCCAGGTACGGTTTGAACGGATCTACCGCAGGCTTGATGGCCGCATGGATGGTGTCCCATGGCATGGCTTCAGGCAGGGCGCTTTCGCCGATTTCCTTGGTGTCGATGATCGACGGGTAATCGATGTCCGGCAGCACGCCCTGATGCTGGGTGCTCTGGCCGGAAACCCGGTAGAACTTGGCCAGGGTCAGTTTCAGTTCGCCGTGGTTCAGCGGCTGAATGGTCTGCACGGTGCCTTTACCGAAGGTCTGGCCGCCGATGATCAGCGCACGGTGGTAGTCCTGCATGGCGCCGGCAAAAATCTCCGAAGCCGAGGCGGACAGGCGGTTGACCAGCAACGCCATCGGGCCTTTGTAGAACGCGCCTGGGTTCTCATCTTCCAGCACATCAACCCGGCCATCAGCGTTACGCACGAGAACGGTAGGGCCCTTGTCGATGAACAGACTGGTCAGCTCGGTGGCTTCCTGCAAGGAGCCGCCGCCGTTGTTGCGCAGGTCGATGACCACGCCGTCGACCTTGTCTTTCTGCAACTCGGTCAGCAGTTTCTTGACGTCACGCGTGGTGCTCTTGTAGTCCGGATCGCCGGCACGGAATGCCTTGAAGTCGAGGTAGAAGGCCGGGATCTCGATGACGCCGAGCTTGTAGTCCTTGCCATCCTGTTTCAGGTTGAGGACCGACTTCTTCACGGCCTGATCTTCAAGCTTCACCGCTTCGCGGGTAATCGGCACGATCTTGGTGGTCTGGTCGTTTGGCGCATTGCTGGCCGGAATCACTTCCAGACGCACCACGGTGCCTTTCGGACCGCGGATCAGCTTGACCACTTCGTCCAGGCGCCAGCCGACCACGTCGACCATCTCTTTGTTGCCTTGGGCAACGCCGATGATCTTGTCGGCCGGTGCAACCTGCTTGGTCTTGTCGGCCGGGCCTGCCGGCACCAGACGCACGACTTTCACCTGGTCGTTATCGCTCTGCAACACGGCGCCGATGCCCTCCAGGGACAGGCTCATGTTGATGTCGAAGTTTTCCGCGTTATCTGGCGACAGATAGTTGGTATGCGGGTCGTAGGACATGGCGAAGGTGTTGATGTACGCCTGGAAGATATCTTCCGCACGGGTCTGGTCCAGGCGCGCCAACTGGTTCTTGTAGCGCTTGGTCAGGGTTTCCTGGATCTGCTTGGAATCCTTGCCCGCGATCTTCTGCCGCAGCACTTCGTCCTTGACGCGTTTGCGCCACAGGTCGTCGAGTTCAGCGGTGGACTTGAGCCAAGGGGCGTCCTTGCGATCGATCAGCAAGGTTTCCTTGGTGGTGAAGTCGATCTTGTCGACGCCTTTGTTCAGCTCGGCAAGGGCGAAGTCCAGACGCGCCTTGACGCGGTCCAGGTAGCGCTTGTAGATGGTGAACCCGGCGTTCAGGTCGCCGCTTTTGAGGAAGTCGTCAAACTGGGTTTTCCACTTGTCGAATTCCGCAATGTCGCTGGCCATGAAGTAGCTGCGCGACGGGTCCAGCAGCTTGAGGTAGCTGTCGTAGATGATCACGGAGCGCGCGTCATCGAGCGGCGGCTTGCTGTAGTGGTGGCGCTTGAGCAATTCGACGACGTTCAGACTGGCGATTACTTCGTCACGATCAGGCTGAAGCTTGTCCCAGCTATTGGCTGCAAACGTATTGGTCGATATCGGTAACAGACCGATACCGATGAAAAGGGCTAGGGCGGTGCCAGGGAAAAAATGCTTCATGCTGATTCGACGCGGGGACAATTGATCACGCATATTAGGCCGTCTTTGAAGTCGCCGGATCCACGAGGGCCGGTCGCATAATGCAAGAAAGCCCGGCGCTACAGCTACGGGCTCAGTCCAGACTCACTATGGAGGCACTGTGAAAGCATTGCAAGGCGTTGAAGGTCAAGTGGAGTGGCTTGAAGAGCCCAGTCCTACATGTGATGTAGGACAAGTTCGTATCCGAGTGGCGGCAGCGGGGCTCAATCGCGCCGATTTATTACAGAAAGCGGGCCTCTATCCGCCACCGCCGGGAGCCAGTCACGTACTGGGTCTTGAGTGTTCAGGGGTGATCAGCGAGGTAGGCGCGGGGTCTTCCTGGCAGGTCGGTGATCGAGTTTGCGCCTTGCTGGCCGGGGGCGGGATGGCCGAAGAGGTAGTTGTCGACGGACGGCATGTGTTGCCGGTTCCTGAAGGTTTGTCGCTGGTCGAGGCGGCAGCGCTGCCGGAAGTGTATGCGACCGTCTGGCTGAATGTGTTTCAACTCGCTGCGCTCAAACCGGGTGAGAAAGTTCTTCTGCACGCCGGAGCAAGTGGAATTGGTTCAGCTGCCATTCAGCTGTGCAAGGCGTTTGGCAACCCGTGCTGGGTCAGCGTCGGTTCCACCGAGCGATTGGCTTACTGTGAAGCTCTGGGCGCGCAGGGTGGGGTGGTGCGAAAGGGCGATCTGGACAGTTTGAATGACCTTGGGCCATTCGATGTGATCCTCGACCCGGTGGGCGGTCAGTACGCCGCGTTGAATCTGAAGTTGCTGGCCCCTGATGGTCGTTGGGTGCTGATCGGCCTGATGGGCGGCCGTGAGGCACAGCTGGACCTGGCGCAGGTGCTGGCCAAGCGCGTGCAGCTATTGGGTTCGACCTTGCGCAGCCGCGACGATCAGTTCAAGGCGGATTTGTTCAGTGATTTGAGCCAGCACGTCTGGCCGCTGTTTGCCGAGGGGCGACTGAGCCCGCAGTTGGCCAGGACGTTCCCGATCAAGGATGCCGAAGCGGCGTTTGCCGAGTTGGCGAGCAATACCGTGGCGGGGAAACTGGTGTTGGTGATTGACGAAAGCCTGATCTGACAACACAAAACCTGTGGGAGCGTGGCTTGCCCGCGATTCAGGCGACGCGGTGTATCAGTCAGACCGCGTCATCGTTCATCGCGGGCAAGCCATGCGCCTACAGGCGCAATGCGTTACTTCCAGAGATGGATCGGCCAGCCGGCCGTTTCGGCGTGCTCAAGCAGCACCGGATCCGGGTTCACCACGTGTGGGAAATCCACCTTCAGCAACAACGGCAGATCATTGCGTGAGTCGGAATAAAAACTCGCGCCTTCGAGGTTTTCCTCTTCCGCATCCAGCCATTCCAGCAACCGGGCAATCTTGCCTTCGCGGTAGGTCAGGGTGCCGACGGTCTGACCGCTATAAACGCCGTGCATCACTTCCAGTTCGATGCCGAGAATCTCGTCGATGCCCAGACGGTCGGCAATCGGCTTGACCAGGTGAGTGCCCGAGGCCGAGATCACCAGAATCCTGTCTCCGGCCTTGCGATGGGCGGCGATGGCTTTGGTGGCGTCACTGAAG
Source organism: Pseudomonas sp. S2_B07 (assembly GCF_054668435.1). Lineage (NCBI taxonomy): Bacteria > Pseudomonadati > Pseudomonadota > Gammaproteobacteria > Pseudomonadales > Pseudomonadaceae > Pseudomonas > Pseudomonas sp. S2_B07. The sequence continues at coordinate 1,734,055 of NZ_CP162769.1, read as the reverse complement.
ATGATCGGCTCGATGAAGTCTTCCACCCAGGGCCCGACCAAATGCTCGATCTCTTCCGGTGTGCGCCCGATCATCGGCTCCAGGCTGAAGGTCATGTACTCCTCCATCCGCAGCTTGCCGTGACTGTAGGCGTCCATCAGTTCGTTGTTCTGACGCATGAACGACTCAGGGTCGACCCAGCCCAGGCGGCCCATTTGCTCGCTCCAGAGGGTGGCGCAGTCGCCGTGGATCAGGGTTTCGTCCAGATCAAAAATTGCCAGGGCCATCAGTGCAGTTCTCTCTTCAACATCAGCAAAGGCATCAGGCTACCTCACAGAGGGCCGTCGGATCGATGGAAAGCGCCAGACGCTGACCATCGGGGTGCAGGTCGGCCGCCGAGCGGTTGAGCACATCCACCACCAATTCCACGCCGCGGGCTTCGACCCGGTAGCGAATCACATTACCCAGCAGGCTGTGACTGCGGATTTGCGCGTCGAGTTGGCCGTTGAGGCTCAGCTCGATGGCTTCCGGGCGAATCGCGATGCGGTGGCTGATCGGCCGTTGCAGCAGCTTCGAAGCGCTGTCGGCGTCCAGCAGGTTGTAGTTGCCGATAAAACCGGCGGCAAACACGTCGACTGGCGCGGTATACAGGGTTTCGGCGTCGCCACTCTGTACGATTTTTCCCTGATTCATCAGGAAAATTCGGTCAGACATGGTCAGCGCTTCTTCCTGATCGTGTGTGACGAAGATTGTGGTCAGGCCCAGTTCACGCTGGATCGCACGGATCTGTTCGCGCAAGTGCTTGCGAATCCGCGCGTCCAGGGCCGACAGCGGTTCGTCCAGCAATAATAGCCGTGGCCGGGTGACCAGTGAACGGGCGAGGGCTACACGCTGGCATTGGCCGCCAGAGAGTTGATGCGGATAACGGGAGGCGAAGTCGTTCAGCTCCACCAGTTTCAACACTTCGGCGACACGTTTGTGACTGTCGTCGGCGTTGACCTTTTGCATGCGCAATCCGAAGGCGATGTTCTGCTCCACGGTCATGTTGGGGAACAGTGCGTAGCTCTGGAACACCATGCCGATGCCGCGCTTTTGCGGGCTCATTGGCACCAGGTCGACACCCTCCAGCAGGATCTTGCCGCCATCGACCGAGGTCAGGCCGGCAATGCAGCGCAGCAGCGTGGATTTACCGCAACCGGACGGACCGAGCAGGGTGACGAATTCGCCCTTCTGGATCTCGCAGTTGATGTCGCTGAATACTGTTGTACCCGCGTAATTTTTTTGCAGATGTTGGACGCTGACATAGCTCATTCGCTTTTGTCCTTGTTCAAGATATTGGCCGCCCAGGTCAGAACCAGCACAAAGAAGAAATAGGAAATCACCAGCGCACTGGTGAAGTGGCCGCTGCTGTTACGCATGTTGTTGAGGTAGACCTGCAGGGTTTCGTAGCGGGTGCCGACGAGGATGTTGGCGAACACGAACTCCCCGAACAGGAACGAGAACGACAGCAGCAGCGCCACCATCAAGCCCTTGCGCAGGTTCGGTAGCACCACCAGGAACGCCGCTTGAAAGGTGCTGGCGCCGAGCAGTTGGGCGGCGTCCATCAGGTCGCGCAGGTTGATCGCTTGCAGGTTGTTGGTGATTGCCCGGTACATGAACGGCAGCGCAATGGTGAAGTAGCAACCAATCAGAATCCACGGCGTGCCGACCATCGCGAACGGCCCGGAACCGTAGAGCTGCAACAGCCCCACCGACGACACCACCGGCGGCACCGCAAAGGGCAGCAAGATCAGGATATTCATCAGCGCATCGAGTTTCGGGAAGTGGTAATGCACCACGAACAGCAGCGGCAGAATCAGCACCACCGACAAAATCAATGCGCCGACGCAGACCAGCAGTGACTGGCCAAACGCGTTGAGAAAGCGCGGATCGCTCCACAGCTGGATGTACCACTTGAAGGTAAAGCCGCTGGGCAGGATGGTCGCCGACCAACTGCTGGCAATCGAGTAGATCAACGTCCCGAACAGCGGCAACAACAGAATGGCAAACAGCAGGTACACCACGACGCGGTGGTAGACACCGGCGGGGCCCAGTTCAGCGCGAGACATGGTAGCTCCTCTTCAACAGCAACTGATGCACGATGGTCACCAGGGTCATCAACGCCACCAGCACCACGGCCAGGGCACTGGCGAGGTTCGGGTCGAGGGAAATATCACCGGACACCATCGCCGCGATGCGGATCGGCAGCACGTTGAAGTTGCCGGTGGTCAACGCATACACCGTCGCGTAGGCGCCAAGGGCGTTGGCCAGCAGGATCACGAACGTACCGAGCAGCGCCGGTGTCAGCACCGGCAAACCGATGTGCCGCCAGAACTGCCAGCCGTTGGCACCGAGCAGCTCGGCAGACTCGCGCCAGTCTTCGCGCAGGGCGTCGAAGGCGGGGTAGAGCAGCAACACGCCAAGTGGAATCTGGAAGTACGTATAGAGAATGATCAGCCCGGTCTTCGAGTACAGGTTGAAATCCTGAATGATCCCGGCCTGCTTGAGCATGATGGTGAAGCTGCCGTTGAAGCCCAGCAGGATGATGAAGGCGAAGGCCAGGGGCACGCCGGCAAAGTTGCTGGTCATGTTGGCGAAGGCGTTGACGAAGTTGCGCAGTTTCGAGTCGACCCGGCGCAAGGAGTAGGCGCCGAGCACCGCAATAATGATCCCGAATACACTGGACCAGAAACTGATCTCGAGGCTGTACTGGATCGCCTGCAAGTAGAACTTCGAATTGAAGATTTTGGTGAAGTTGGCCAACCCCCAGCCGAACTCTTCCGATTGCAGGCTGTTGATCATCACCCAGACCAGCGGGGCGATTTCGAACACGATAAAGAACAGGGCGAACGGTACGAGGCACAAGGCTGCCAGCCACTTGCTACGGGTATTGGCATTCACTTGAGCAGCTCCCGGCACACAGGTTTGTCGTGGGCCACGCCCAACAGTTCGCAGACCGTGCCGCAGATTTCAATCTGTTTCGGCGCAGCACTGGCGTTGAAGCTGAACGCGTCACCGAGGACAAACAACGGCACTTCGCGTTCTTCCGACAACAAGCCGTTGTGGGAGCGGTCGTTGTTCATGCCGTGGTCGGCAGTCACCAGCACCTGATAACCGGCGTCGAGCCAGGTGCGCAGGTAATCGGCAAGGATGATATCGGCCGAGCGCGCACTGTTGCGGTATTGCGGGGTGTCGAGACCGTGCTTGTGCCCGGCGTCGTCGATGTTCATCGGGTGGATCAACAGAAAATTCGGCGCATGCCGCAGGCGCAGGCTTTCGGCGTCGGCGAACAGGTGTGAATCCGGGTAGTGGTCGTTCCAGTAGAAGTGACCGTGCTGGATCGGCAAGGCTTCATCGTCGGTGTGACGATCCCGGGCCGCCACGAACGGTGAGCGGTTGTACAGCTCGCTGACCCAGTGATACGCCGCCGCAGCGGTTTTCAGACCGGCGTCCGTGGCGTAGTGATAAATGCTGCGCTGATTGGACAGACGCGAGACGTTGTTGTGAACGATGCCGCTCTCGATGGGCGGGACGCCGGTGAGAATGCATTCATAAAGGGGACGGGACAGGGACGGCAGTTCGCACTCCAGTTTGTAGAGTGCCGCGCGTCCTGCGCCGACGTAGGCCTGCAGGTGCCCCATGGTGTGGCGCGCGACCTCGTAATTGAGGCCGTCGAGCACGACAAGGATGACGTTGTGCTTCATAGGGGCAAAAACTCCGCGAACAGTTATTTCAAATACAAACCCATTCCCCCTTGTAGGAGTGAGCCTGCTCGCGATAGCGGTGGGCCAGTCAACATTGATGCTGAATGCTCAACCGCTATCGCGAGCAGGCTCACTCCTGCATTGGATTTCCGTTGGGTTATCCAATGTAGGGATCTACCGGGTTACTGCATGTTGACGATGACTTCTTCGTTCCACTTCTGAGGAAGGGCTTTGGAGGTCTTTTCCCATGCATCGGCGTCTTTGATCGGCGTGACTTTTTTGTACTGCTCGTTAGGCAGCAGCTTGGCCTTCACGTCTTCTGGCAGTTTGATGTGCTCTGCACGGATCGGGCGCGCGTTGCCTTTTGCCAGGTTGATCTGGCCGGCGTCGCTGAAGATGTATTCGCGGGTCAGCTTGGCGGCGTTCGGGTTTTTCGCGTACTTGTTGATGATGGTGGTGTAGCCGGAGATCACCGAACCATCGGATGGAATCAGCACGACGTAGTCATCCGGATTGGCCATCTTCGCTTTGTAGCTCAGACCGTTGAAGTCCCAGACCACGCCGACTTCGATTTCACCCTTTTCCATGGTGGCAATCGTCGGGTTGGCCATGGACAGGCGACCCTGTTTGGCGATGTCTGCGAACAGCAGCAGGGCCGGTTGCAGGTTTTTCTCGTCGCCGCCATTGGCCAGGGCCGCCGCCAGTACGCCGTTGGCCGCCTGGGCCGCGGTGCTCACGTCACCGATGGACACCTTGTATTTACCGGTCTTGAGGTCTGCCCACTTGGTGGGTGCTTCCGAACCGTGCAGCAGCTTTTTGTTGACGATAAACGCGATGGTACCGGTGTAGGCCAAAGCCCAGTTGCCGTCCTTGTCTTTAGCCCAGTCTGGCACCTGCGCCCAGGTCGTCGGCTTGTACGGTTGCACCACGCCTTGCTTGACCGCGATCGGGCCGAAGGCTGCGCCGACGTCGCCGATGTCAGCGCTGGCGTTGTCTTTTTCAGCGGCGAATTTGGCGATTTCCTGGGCCGAGCTCATGTCGGTGTCGATGTGCTTGAGGCCGTAGGTTTTAGCCAGGTCTTCCCAGGTGCCTTTCCAGTTGGCCCAGTCATCGGGCATGCCGACGCTGTTGACTGCGCCTTCCGCTTTCGCAGCGGCTTCGAGGGTTTTCAAATCATCAGCCGCCATGGCGGCGGTGCACATGGCGATGGTCGAGCCTAACAGTGATGCCAGGAAAAGCTTTTTCATCCGAAGCTCCTTTGGGCGTTTTCAACGCTGCGATTGCGGTTGTGTTGGTCTAGGTCAGCAATACCTGAGCCAATTTAGGCGGGCTCGATGACACTTTCATGTCGGTCGTCGCCCGGCAGCACAATTATTTGTCCGGTATTGGCAGGTGCCCGGTAAGCGTAGACCATGGGCAAAGGCCCGGCACACAAGGGACTTGGCCGATGTATTGCAGGGTTTGAGGCGAACGATCGGATGACCGTTGGGTAGCTTTGTCATCTATCAGTCATCTGCACTGCCTACGCTTGCAGGATGAAAAAAGAGCCGGCTTTCAGCGCGGTTCTGCCCCGAAACAGTGCTGGTCTAGTCCAGATAGGTAACGTTGATGCGTGATGAGGCAACGAAAGCGGTGACAGCCATCGGTCAGGTCCTGCAGGAACAGCTCGACCACGGCCTGTTGGCGCCCGGCAGCAAGCTACCGGCCGAGCGCAAGCTCAGTGAGTTGTTCGGGACCACACGGATTACCGTGCGCGAGGCGTTGTTACAGTTGGAGGCGCAAGGGCAGATTTATCGCGAAGAGCGCCGCGGCTGGTTCGTTTCGCCACCGCGCCTGGCTTACAACCTGATGCAGCGCAGCCATTTTCACGCGATGGTCAGCGCGCAGGGGCGGGTGCCGTCGACCGAGGTGATTTCAGCGCGGTTGCAACCCGCCTCGGCGGCGGTGTGCGCGTGGTTGCAATTGCCGGCGCTGTCGAGCGTGATCCAGATCTGCCGCGCGCGGCGCATTGATGAGCGGCTGGTGTTGTACGTGGAGCACTATTTGAATCCGCAGTATTTTCCGGGGATTCTCGAGTTTGATTTGAATCAGTCGATTACCGAGTTGTATGCACGGCATTACGATTTGCATTACGGGCGGGTGCGGTTCGAAATTGTGCCGACGTCGCTGTCGGTGGATGCGGCAGCGGCGCTGCGGGTGTCGGTGGGTAGCCCGGGGTTGCGGATTGCGCGGGTCAATTATGATCAGCATGAACGGCTGATCGATTGTGACCTGGAGTTTTGGCGGCATGATGCGATTCATGTCGGGGTGGATGTGGTTTAGCTCGCTGAAACCGCTTCGATCCTATCGCGGGCAAGCCCGATCCCACAGAGTTCAATGACTTCCTTGTGGGAGCGGGCTTGCCCGCGATGGCGGCCTTACAAACCCCCATTCTCTCGGGGCTATTTTTCCTTCTGCGCGTCACCCGCCGCCGTAGCCACCTGAACACTCATGCGTGGCATCGCCAGATCCAGCCCCGCCTCATCCAGATGCCGCTTCAGCGACAGGTTGAACGCCCGCGAAACCTCCCACTGCTTGATCGGTGCAGTCTTGAACCGCGCGCGCAGGATCGCATTACCCGACTCGAAACTCTCGACCCCCTGGAACTCCAGCGGCGACCAGATATTGCGCCGTTGCAGCGGGTCGGTGCGCATCTTCTGACCGACTTCGCGCATCAGTTTGATCGCGCTATCAATGTCCATGTCGGACGGCACCGCCACCCGGAAGATCGCGTAGCCGAATTCCCGGGAGTAGTTCTTGATGCTTTTGATTTCGCTGAACGGAATAGTGTGGACGATGCCGTCGATGTCCCGCAGGCGCACGGTGCGGATGGTCAACCCTTCGACGGTGCCCAGGTGGCCGCCGACGTCCACGTAGTCGTCGATGGCCAGGGAGTCTTCGATGATGATGAACAAACCGGTGATCAAGTCCGCGACCAATGACTGCGCACCGAAACCGATGGCCAGACCGATTACACCCGCACCGGCCAGCAGTGGCGTGACGTTCATGCCCATGTTCGCCAGCGCGACGATCAGCGCGACAATGAAAATCGCCACGAACAGCACGTTGCGGATCAGCGGCATCATCGTCTGCGCACGGGCATTGGCCAGGCCTTTGCGTGAGCGGGTGAGTGCGTGGTGCACGGCGGTGTCGCTGAGGATCCAGATCAGCCAGGCGAAAATCAGCGTGCCGGCAAGGCTGAACAGTTTGACGCTGACCTCATGGCCTTCACCTTCGGTGAACGTGATCAGCGACATGCCCCAGACGCGCAGACCGAGCTCAATGAACGCCAGCCACACCAGCAAGTGAGCGAGGGTGTAGAAAAAGTTTTTCAAGCGTTCCGAGTACAGCGCATGGCGCTTCACACCGCGTTGCGGTTTAAGGGCGTGACGGCGGACCAGTCCGTTGATGACCATGCACAACACCAGCAACACGGTGCAGATCAGCGACTGTCGCAGGGCAGTGCTGGTGTCGCCGGCCGAAACGAACGTGGCGAACAGCGAGACGCCCACCAGCACCAGTGCCGGGAGGTACCAATAGGTGCCGAGAATTTCGATGGTGTCGCTGAGGGCGCGGCGGGTCAGGCGCCGGGACAACGGCTGATTGCGGATCAAGTGTGCGATCGGCCGGCGGAACCGCAGGATGAACAACCCGGTAGAAATCGCCGCCAGCACATTGGCCGCCGTCGCCGCCGTATGCGCCAGGTGGCTGCCAAGCCCGGCGACCAGTCGCGGATCGCTCAGCGCTTCACCAAACGCGGCGAAACTGCCGATCAGCCACAACGGCCGAAACGCCTGGTGGCGCAGGATATACAAGGCGCGGTGACGATGCGGACCATCGAGCAGGGAGAACGCGATCACGCAGATCGCCGAGAAGCACGTGCCGACCACCAGCGCGTAAGCCAGCACCATCGCCAGGCTTTTGCCCAGCGACGAGGGCAGGGCGTAGCTCATATAGACCGTGATCACCAGGGCGATCAGCCAGGGCCCCAGCTTGCGCAGGGCGAAGCGCAACATGTCCACGGCCTTGGGGTGTTGCGGAAGTTCTTCGGTCAGGCCAAAGCGCATGCGCACCCGATGACCGACCCAAATCAGCGCCGCTGCCAGCAGGCTCCAGACCATCAGGATCATGGCGAACGCGAAGATGATCGGCAGCCACTCGCTGGCCGGCATGATCAAGGCTGACAGTTCGTCTCTCGCCAGTCCAAACTCTTCAGACCAGCGATTGATCGGGCTGTCGGCCCCGGAGAATTGTTTTTCGAACGAGGCCAGCGTGCCGCCGATCAAGCCGAGCACGCCTTCTTCGGCGGCCGGCTGAGCCTTTTTGGTGGCGTCGCGCAGCTTCTTCAGGTCGGCCAGCAGTTTGCTGCGCTGCTGGTCGTTTTCCAGCGACTTGATCACTTCGTCCAGCGATTGCCCCAACGGTTCTTGCGCCTCTGGCTGGGCTTTCGTCGAGCCGCTGAGCAAGCTTGGCAAACCGACTGCCTGGGCAGGCGCCATCGGCAGCAACGTCATGAGGCAGACAAGGAAGAAACACGGCAGGGCGAACAGACGAGCGAGCACTAGGCGGTCAACCTCGGGATGAGCGGATCGACCGAGTGTACGAGCCCGTCTAAATCAATGCGAGTCGGAGGTCGGATTTATTCGTTGAGTTTGGCGAGGATCTTGAAAACCACGGTGCCGAAAATGATCAGCATGCCAATCCACATGGCGAATACACCGGCGTTTTTGTCGCGAAAGTTGAAGCCGATGGCCAGCATGATCATCCCGACGAGGATCGGGATCAGCATGGCGTGAAACGAAGACATCGAGATCATGGAGACTGCCTTGTCTAAAGGAATAATTAAAGTTTAGGTGGCTTTGGGTGACCGAGAGTGATGTGAATCAAGCAAAGTACTTCGCGAGCAGGCTCACTCCTACAATTGAAATGCGTTCCAACTGTAGGAGCGAGCCTGCTCGCGAAGCTGTTGGGAATTACGGCAATTCCTGGCAGGCGTAGAACGCGCTCAGCACTTTGACCAGGTGCGCCAGGTCGTGGCTGCCGCACAGTTCACGGATCGAGTGCATGGCGAACGTCGGCAGGCCGATGTCCACGGTGCGCACGCCCAGGTGGCTGGCGGTGATCGGACCGATGGTCGAGCCACAGCCCATGTCGCTGCGCACCACAAAGCTTTGCACGGGCACTTCTTCGGCCATGCACAGATGACGGAAGAAACCGGCGGTTTCGCTGTTGGTGGCGTAGCGCTGGTTGCTGTTGACCTTGATCACCGGGCCGGCGTTGAGTTTCGGGCCGTGGTTGGCGTCATGCTTTTCCGCGTAGTTGGGGTGCACGCCGTGGGCGTTGTCGGCGGAAACCAACAGGGATTTCTGGATGGTGCGCACGAACTCGTCACCTTCAGGCAACAGGCGGCGCAGCGTCTGCTCGAGCATCGGGCCATCAGCGCCGCATGCCGAACAGGAGCCGACTTCTTCGTGGTCATTGCACACCAGCACGCAGGTTTCGTCGGTTTCTGCGGTCAGCAACGCTTGCAGGCCGGCGTAGCACGACAGCAGGTTGTCGAGGCGCGCACCGGCGATGAAATCACCGTGCAGGCCGATGATCGCAGCGCTTTGGGTGTCGTAGAAACTCAGTTCGTAATCCAGCACGACGTCGGCGTTCAAACCGTGTTCCAGCGCCAACTGGTTGGTGAGCACAGCGCGGAAATCCACGCGCTCGTCACCGGCGAATTGCGCGAGGATCGGCGGCAATTCGGTCTGTGCGTTGATCGCCCAGCCCATGTTGGCTTCACGGTTAAGGTGAATCGCCAGGTTGGGAATGGTCGCGATGGGCGCCTTGAAGTCGATCAACTGGCTCTCGACCTTGCCATCACGGCGGAAGGTCACGCGGCCGGCGAGGGACAAGTCACGGTCGAACCACGGCGCCAGCAATGCACCGCCGTAGACTTCGACGCCCAATTGCCAGAAACCCTGGCGCTGCAGTTCAGGCTGGGGCTTGACCCGCAGGCACGGGCTGTCGGTGTGCGCGCCCACCAGGCGAATACCGCCATGCAGCGGCGAATGACGGCCCATCTTGATCGCGACGATGGAGGAGTCGTTACGGGTGACGTAGTAACGGCCATTGGCTTCGGTGGTCCAGGGCTCGCGCTCATCGAGTCGCACGAAACCGGCCGCTTCCAGGCGCTGGACGAGGCTGGCAGTGGCATGGAACGGGGTAGGGGAGGCCTTGAGGAAGTCGATCAGGCCTTGGTTCAACTCTTCGCGCATAAGAAGCTCCAGACAGCAATGGCGCCAGTTTAACGTATTGGTCGGAGAATTGGCGGTGACTGATGTTGGGGTAGGCTCCGATATTGGGTTTGTCGGAGAACCCTGTGGGAGCGGGCTTGCCCGCTCCCACAGGGTTTGCGCTCAATCACTTAGAACGGTGCCGGGCACTCGAAACGCAAGCGTTCACCGGTTTGCGGGTGGGTGAAGCTGAGCATGCTGGCGTGCAGACACAGGCGCGGCCAGGCGGCCAGGGCCTGCTCGTGGGCGTAGAGCCCGTCACCCAGCAGCGGGTGGCCGATGGAAAGCATGTGTACGCGCAGTTGGTGCGAGCGGCCGGTGATCGGCGTCAGCTCGACACGGCACCAGTCGCCACAGCGTTCCAGCACACGCCAGAACGTCAGGGCATGCTTGCCGAATTCGTGGTCGACCACATGGCGTGGCTTGGTCGGCGGGTCATAGCGCAAGGGCAGGTCGATGCTGCCGCTGTCCAGTTCCGGCTGACCCCAGCACAGCGCTGTGTAGGCTTTTTCGGTTTCGCGGTCGTGAAATTGCCGAGATAACTCACGATGAGTGTCCGGGTCTCGGGCGAGAAGAATGATGCCGGAGGTTTCCCAGTCCAGGCGATGGACGATTCGCGCTTCCGGGTAGCCGTTTTCTTGCAGGCGGGTAATCAGGCAGTCCTTGTTGTCATCGGCCCGGCCAGGGACGGAGAGCAACAGGGTCGGTTTGTTCACCACCAGTACGGCGGCGTCCTGATGAAGGATGTGGACATTGGACAACGGCATTAAAACAGCCTCGTAACAAACGCCAACGGCGGCTCAAGTCCCTTCCAGTGTTAGAAGGGCCCTGAGCCGCCGTGGCTCCGACCGGATCGATTAACGATCCGGCAGGGTGATATTGAGTTCCAGAATCGAGCAGCTGCCCTGGTTTTCCAGAGCGACGTGCACGTCATCGGACCCGATATTGACGTACTTGCGGATCACTTCAACCAGTTCCTTCTGCAAGGCTGGCAGGTAGTCCGGCGTACTGCGTTGGCCGCGTTCATGCGCCACGATGATCTGTAGACGCTCTTTCGCTACCGATGCGGTACTTGGCTTCTTGTTGGCACGAAAGAAGTCAAAAATGTTCATTACCTACCTCCAAACAGGCGCTCGAAGAATCCCTTCTTCGTGACATCGAGGAAACGATGTTCCTTTTCTTTGCCCAGGAGGCGATCAACCGTATCGCTATAGGCCTGGCCCGCGTCGCTTTGGTCGTCGAGAATCACTGGCACACCCTGGTTGGAGGCTTTGAGGACCGCCTGGGATTCCGGGATCACGCCGAGCAATTTGATCGAGAGGATTTCCTTGACGTCTTCAACGCTGAGCATCTCGCCTTTCTCGACACGCTCCGGGTGGTAGCGGGTAATCAGCAGGTGTTCCTTGATCTGCTCTTCGCCACGTTCGGCGCGACGGGATTTGCTGGCCAGCAGGCCCAGCATACGGTCCGAGTCACGTACCGAGGACACTTCCGGGTTGGTCACGACAATCGCTTCATCAGCGAAGTACATGGCCAGGTGGGCGCCTTTCTCGATGCCGGCCGGAGAGTCGCAGACCACGAATTCGAAGTCTTCTTTCAACGCCATCAGGACTCTTTCCACGCCTTCCACCGTCAGCGCGTCTTTGTCGCGGGTCTGGCTGGCGGCCAGGACGTAGAGATTTTCCAGGCGCTTGTCTTTGATCAGGGCCTGTTGCAGGTTGGCTTCGCCGTTTACCACGTTGACGAAGTCATACACCACGCGACGCTCGCAACCCATGATCAGGTCGAGGTTACGCAGGCCGACGTCGAAGTCGACGATCACTGTTTTGTGACCACGCAGAGCGAGGCCGGTACCGATAGCGGCGCTGGTGGTGGTCTTACCCACACCACCCTTGCCGGATGTAACCACGAGAATCTTGGCCAAGGTGTTTCACCCCTAAGGAAAAAGGACTTTTAGCCCCTGAAAAACATCTCTTGAAAAACTACTGCAGTCGGACAGCCTTGGCTGGAATCCGGTCCTGGGCGGGGCTTACCTCCGGTAAACACTGCTTTTGGCCGTTTTCCTACTTCGTTTGAGCCGTTTTCGCTACGTTTTAGAGATGCTTGGAAAATGCGGCAGTATCCGTTAAAGCCGAATGATGTTCAACACGTCGCCGGACAGGCTGACTTGTACACCCGCGCCCCACAACGGGTCGCGACGCAGATCCTCGGAGACCTTGTAGTGGCCTGCGATGGACACCAGTTCAGCGCTCATTTGCTGACAGAAAATCCTGGCTTTCGTGTCGCCCTTGACGCCGGCCAGCACTCGACCGCGCATCGGGCCGTATACATGGATGTTCCCATCGGCGAGAAGTTCCGCGCCCGGGCTGACCGAGGAGATCACCACCAAATCGCAACCCTGGGCATAAATCTGCTGGCCACCCCGTACTGGCGACGTAATGATTTTCGTCGGTTTGATGGTCGGTTCCGGCGGTTTTTCCGGTTTTTTCTTCACCTGGCCTTCGAGAGGATCCAGCGCACGCTCACGGGCGCCGGACGGCGGCAGCACCGGCAGATCGACGGCAATGGCGGCCGCGATGTCTTCGATGCGGCTGGCGCGGATGGCCAGGGTGCGCAAGCCATGCTGGCGACAGACGCGCATCAGCCCCGGCAAATCTACCGAGCCTTCGCTGGCCGGGAGCTTGTCCAGGGCCAGCACCAGCGGGGCATTGCTGAAAAAGTTAGGCGCCTGTGCGACCTTGGCGGCCAATTGCCGATCAAGGTTCTCGAGGTCGTTGCGGGCCAGTTCCAGCACCGTAATGGCGAGCATGCTGCCCTTCAACTGGAACACGGGATCCTGGTCTTGCGGTTCGGTTTGGCTCATGGTCGGCATACAACGGCTTGTCACTAAAAGTGCCGAGACTTATAACGAGAACGCCCGCAAGCCGCAAGCCGGGTCGAACGATGTAGAATGCGCGGCCATTGTCTTTCCGGAACCTTTAATGGATCGCCCGCGTTTTCGAAAAACATTTCTAATGCCGCGTTTCTGGCCGCTGTGGTGTGGCTTGGGGCTGTTGTGGCTGATTGTTCAGTTGCCGTATCCGGCGTTGCTGTTTATCGGTCGCCTGCTCGGTGCCTTGATGTATCGGGTGGCCGGCGACCGACGGCGCATCGCCAAACGCAACCTTGAGCTGTGTTTCCCTGAAAAGTCGGCTGCCGAGCGCAAGCGCTTGCTCAAGGAAAACTTTGCCTCCACCGGCATCGCCTTCTTCGAAATGGCCATGAGCTGGTGGTGGTCGCGTCAGCGCCTGGCCAGACTGGCCCATGTCGAAGGCCTGGAACACCTGAAAAAGGCCCAGCACGACGGCAAGGGCGTGATCCTGATGGCGTTGCATTTCACTACGCTGGAAATCGGCGCGGCACTGTTGGGGCAGCAGCACACCATCGACGGCATGTACCGTGAGCACAAGAACCCGCTGTTCGACTACGTCCAGCGCCGGGGGCGCGAACGGCACAACCTCGATTCGCTGGCGGTCGAGCGCGACGATGTGCGCGGCATGCTCAAGCTGCTACGCGCCGGCCGCGCGATCTGGTACGCACCGGATCAGGACTACGGCGCCAAGCAAAGTATTTTCGTGCCGCTGTTCGGCATTCAGGCGGCTACCGTGACCGCTACCAGCAAATTTGCGCGGCTGGGCAAGGCGTTGGTGGTGCCGTTCACTCAGGAGCGTCTGGCGGACGGCAGTGGCTATCGACTGGTGATCCATGCACCGCTCGAAGGTTTCCCCGGCGAGACCGAAGAGGCCGATTGCATCCGCATCAATCAGTGGGTCGAAGGTGCCTTGCGTGAATGTCCGGAGCAATACCTCTGGGCCCATCGCCGCTTCAAGAGCCGGCCACCCGGCGAGCCCAAGTTGTACAAAAAACGCGGTTGACCCCTTTAAGCGCCATGGAGTGTTGCGATGAGTCCTGCTGAACCGGTTACAGGGTTGATTCTTTCCGGCGGCGGGGCTCGAGCGGCGTATCAGGTGGGCGTGCTGGCGGCGATTGCCGAGTTGCTGCCGATGGGCGCGGCGAACCCGTTTCCCGTGATCGTCGGTACTTCGGCCGGGGCGATCAACGCGGTCAGCCTCGCCAGTGGCGCGATGGATTTTCGCGGCGCCATCGAGCGTTTGACCGCGTTCTGGCAGGGCTTTCGCAGCCATCTGGTGTTACGCAGTGACTGGCCCGGCGTCATCCATCAGGCCAGCCGGTTTGTCAGTCACAGTTTGCTCGGGCTGGGCGCTCATGTGCCGGTGGCGTTGCTCAACAGTTCGCCGCTGCGCGGTTTACTCAATGACAAACTGAACATGGCCGGCATTGCCGAATCCATTGCCCACAAGCAATTACAGGCGGTCGCGGTGACGGCGTTCGGCTACGAGTCCGGTCAGGCGGTCACTTTCTATCAGGGCGGCGGCACCATCGATTCGTGGCTGCGCCATCGCCGCATCGGCGTTCCGACTCAATTGAGTGTCGAGCATTTGCTGGCCAGTTCGGCCATTCCGTTGTTGTTCGCCCCGGTGAAAATTGGCGAGGAATACTTCGGCGACGGTGCGGTGCGCCAATCCGCGCCGATCAGCCCGGCCCTGCACCTGGGCGCCAGTCGCGTGCTGGTGGTGGGTGTCAGCGGCAACCCGCGTGGTGTCGACCCGCAGCAGCCGCTGCAACGCGCCTACACCGGGCAACAGCCGACGCTGGCGCAGATCGGTGGGCACCTGCTCAACAGTACATTCATTGACAGCCTGGAAAGCGATATCGAGTTGTTGCAGCGTCTGAACCAGTTCAGCCACTTGATGCCCGCGGGTACGCCGACCCGTGCGCTGGGCGTGGCGCCGGTGGAGGTGTTGGTGATTTCGCCGAGTCAGCCGATCGATGAGATTGCGGCGCGGCATCGGCAGGAATTGCCGGCAGCGTTGCGCCTGTTTCTGCGTGGGCCGGGGGCAACGAAGACGAGCGGGGCGGGGGTGTTGAGTTACCTGCTGTTCGAGGCGGGGTATTGCAGCGAATTGATCGATCTGGGGCGGCGGGATGCGTTGGCCAAGCGTGAAGAGCTTTGCCGGTTTCTCGGGTTGGCGGAGTCTGTGGTTACGGCTTGAGATTGGCGGTGCGGCTATCGCGGGCAAGCCACGCTCCCACAGGGGTTTGTGTCGTTTACATCATTTGAGAACGACCTGAAACCCTGTGGGAGCGTGGCTTGCCCGCGATGGCGTCCTTGCAGACGCCACTTACAGCCGGATCAGAAGTGAACCTTGACCAGCAAGCTGGTCGCGCTCTGATCGGTCTTGAAGCCCTGGCTGTCTTCGATACCGTATTTGTTTTTCCAGTAGTCATACTCGACGCCGACGTACAACTGCTTCTCGCCCAGCTTCAGTGCCTTGCCCAGGTCATATTTGATCTGTGGGTTGAAGTGCAGGTTGGCGTGGTACTGACCTTCCTTGTTCACGTCGTTGTCGACCACCCAGTCCATGAACCCGTCGATCACGACGTCCGAGCTGCCCATCGGGATGGTGTAGGACCAGACCGGAGTGATCTGCCAGACGTTGTCACCCGCGCGGCCGCCTTCGGTGTGACGGTTGTAGAAGTTCAACTGGAAGTAGTCGAAGCCCGGGATGGACAGGTCGAAACCCGGACCGATCAGGTACGACTCGGTGTCGTCTTCGCCGAACTCATAGGTCATCGCCAGCAGGACGTCCTTGATCGGGCCGAACTCCAGCTTCTGGTCGAAAATCTTGCCGAACGACAAACGCGGGCTGAATTCACCGTAGTGGGTGTTCTTCCCCGCGAAGGCGTCTTCCTTGCCGTTGTAGAAGATTTTGTCGATGAAGAAGAAGTTGTCGCCGTACTTCCAGCCATCGGCGTGCTCGAAGGTCACTGTCTGCTGGATGTTCGGGTTGACCTGGAAATCCTTACCGTACAGGTAAGTCAGGCTGTTGGTCTGCCATTGCAGCAGGTCGCCGGCCATGGCCTGGCCGCCGGCCAGTAAAGATCCCGCGAGCATCAGGCTAGTGCACGTACGTTTCATTCGGTTGCTCCCAAAAAGTAGGTGGTTCCACGTTATTTTTTTAAGATCGGCGCTCTGGTGTGGCGCCTGTTTCTGTAGCGGTAAAAAATCATCCAATCGGTCAGCTTTAATGCTGTTAGCAAGAGCTGCGCCAAGGCTTTCAAAAAGCAAAAAAACGCCCGCTCGGCTGCTCAAAAACAGTCGATTGAGAGGGGGTGTGGAGTGCCTTGGTACCGTCCAGAGCCGGGATAAACTGGCTTTCTGGTCAGGAATTAAATCCGGGCTTTTTTTTAAAGCGGATTCAGGCGGCCGCGGAGAATACTGACTACTCGGCCAGGTCTCAAGTGCCCCGCAACAGCGCACCGACGACAGGTGTGGGGCACGGTTGGCGGAGGTTGGTCGCTCGTCGCAAAACGAGCGGCTTGAGTCGTTAGAAACCATCTGTTGCTTCCTCTTGTTTTTATTGTTGAGGCGCAGGCAGCCATGGGCTGCCAGAAGGCAGCCCTGTTCATGGGGGTTGATCAGTGCGTGTGTGCGGTGCAGTCGTTCATGGCCGCGCGCTCGGCGCCACCCAGAATGTTGAACAGCAGGTTCAGCGTCAGGGCGCTGATCGTGGCCATGGCGATACCGCTGTGGGTAATCGGGCTCATCCATACCGGCAGGTGGGCAAAGAACTCGGGGCGCACCACCGGGATCAACCCCATGCCGATGCTGACGGCCACCAACAGTTGATTCCGCCGGTCACCGATGTCGGCTTCCTGAAGAATCTTGATCCCGGTCGCGGCAACCATGCCGAACATCGCAATCGCCGCACCGCCGAGGACCGCTGGCGGAATCGACGCCACCAGGAAGGCGGCTTTGGGCAGCAGGCTCAAGACGATCAACAAGCCACCGGCGACGATGGTCACCGAACGGCAGCGCACACCGGTCATCTGCACCAGGCCGATGTTCTGCGCGAAAGAGGAGTGGGTGAAGGTGTTGAAGAACCCGGCGAAGAACGAGGCGCCGGCATCACACAGCAAGCCGCGACGCAGCATCCGTGGGCAGACTTCCTGGCCGGTAATCTTGCCAAGGGCGAGGAACATCCCGGTGGACTCGACAAAGATGATCACCACCACCAGGCACATCGACAAAATCGGCGCGAGTTCAAACCTGGGCATGCCGAAATGCAGCGGGGTGACGAATTGCAGCCACGGCGCTTGCGCCATGCCGCTGAGGTCGACCATGCCGATCAGGCCGCAGAGCACGTAGCCCAGGCACATGCCGATCAGCACTGAAATATTGACCCAGAACCCGCGCATGAAACGGTGCACCAGCAAAATGGTGCCCAGCACCAGCGCGGCAATGGTCAGGTAAATAGGTGAACCGAATTGTGTGGCGCCCGCACCGCCACCAGCCCAATTGACGGCCACGGGGAACAGCGACAAACCGATGGAGGTGATGACCGTGCCGGTCACCAGAGGCGGGAAGAAGCGCACGACTTTGGACATGAACGGCGCGATGATCATGCCGAAGAACCCCGCGGCGATGGTCGCGCCGAAGATCCCTTGCAGACCGATCCCGGGCATGCCGGCCATGGCGACCATGCTGCCGACGGCGGCGAAACTGGCGCCCATCATCACCGGCATACGGATGCCCATCGGGCCGATGCCCAGCGATTGCACGATGGTCGCGATCCCGGCCACCAGCAAGTCGGCGTTAATCAGAAAGGCGATTTCTTCACGACTCAGGCCTGCGGCCTGTCCGATGATCAGCGGCACCGCGATGGCGCCGCCGTACATCAGCAAAACATGTTGCAGACCGACCAGGATCAGCTGCAAAAGGGGCAAACGCTGAATGGCGGGTGCGTCGGGGATGCGCGCTTCGGATAGCTCGGACATGCAACACCTCGGATCTTTTTTATTCTTGTGATTGAACAGCTGCCGGGTTGCTCACAGCTGTTTTTGCATCAGGGAAACCGCGTTGCGGCTATTCGCGAGCAGGCTCGCTCCCACAGGTATTGCACTACCCATGTGGAAGCGAGCCTGCTCGCGAAGCTTTTCAACGATTAATTGGTCTGGGCTCCCTGCACAATCCACGCACCGATCAGGTCACGTTCCTGCTGGGTCATCTGCGTGATGTTGCCCAGTGGCATGATCTGGCTGGTGACAGCCTGCGCCTGGATGCGCGGCGCGTTCTGGCGGATCTGCTCGGGGGTATCGAACATCACACCGGCAGGGGCGGCACTGAACAGCGGGCTGGTCGGTTTGGCCGAGTGGCAAACCGCGCAACGCTCCTGAATCACACTGTGGACCTTGTCGAAACCAGGGCCGGCGTTAGAGGCCTGAGCCGGTGCCGCGGCGGGTGCTTCTGCGGGTTTGGCTTCAGCGGGTTTCAAGCCACCGCCCACAGCCGTTTCCGGCAGCGGTTGGTATTCGATCTTCGCCGGCGCCTTGGCCACGTCCGGGCTGGTCATCGGCGCAGGGCCGGTGACGTAAGCCAGGCTGATCATGCCGACCGCTGCCACGGGCAAGGTCCAGGCAAATTTGTGGCTGTCGTGGCGGGTGTTGAAGTAGTGACGCACCAACACCGCCAGCACTGCGATCCCGGCCAGGATCAGCCAGTTGTATTGGCTGCCGTAGGTGCTCGGGAAGTGGTTGCTGATCATGATGAACAGCACCGGCAAGGTGAAGTAGTTGTTGTGACGCGAACGCAGCAAGCCTTTGGCTGGCAGTGCCGGATCCGGCGTGCGGTTCTCGGCAATCGCCGCGACCAGTGCGCGTTGCGCCGGCATGATGATGCGGAACACGTTGCCGACCATGATGGTGCCGATGATCGCGCCGACGTGCAGGTACGCGCCACGACCGCTGAACACTTTGCTGAAGCCGTAGGCCGCACCGATGATCAGCACGAACAGGATTGCGCCTAGCAGGGCAGGGCGTTTGCCCAGGGCCGAGTCGCACAGGAAGGAGTAAATGAACCAGCCGGCGAACAACGAACCGATACCCAGCAGGACCCCTTCAGGGCCGGTCAGGCTGCTGCCCGGTGCCAGCAGGTACAGCGTCGGGTTGGAGTAGAACACCACACACAGCAGCGCGATGCCTGACATCCAGGTGAAGTAGGCTTCCCATTTGAACCAGTGCAGGTTGTCCGGCATGGTCGGCGGAGCCAGTTTGTATTTTTCCAGGTGATAGATACCGCCGCCGTGGATCGCCCACAGATCGCCCGCCAGACCACTTTTCGGGTTGACCCGATTGAGGTTGTTTTCCAGCCAGACGAAATAGAACGACGCACCGATCCAGGCCACGCCAGTAATCATGTGAACCCAGCGCACGCTCAGGTTCAGCCATTCCAACAGATGTGCTTCCACAGTCTTTACCTCTCGCCTGTCACTCTGTTGTCGAGTGATCAGACCTTCTCTTATTGGTGGGGGGCGAGGATCAAACGCTCATCCTCTTTGAAAAAATGCTCATCGCAGTTATTGCCTGTGCCACTGCGATCAACCACCAGGAAGTCATCCCGCTTTTCGATCGTCAGCACCGGGTGGTGCCAGACGCCGCGATGGTAATTAATGCCCTGCCTGCCGTTGGTGACGAAGGCGCGGACCAAGCCTGATACAGGTTCATCGCCAAGTGGCGCGACCACGATCAGAAAAGGGTTGCCGAGCAGCGGAATAAACGCCTGGCTGCCCAGCGGGTGACGCTCCAGCATGCTGACGGTCAGCGGCATGTCCTGCGCGTCGGCGCGGAAGATGCTGATGATCGCGTTGTCCTCTGGTTTCGCGGTTTCCACCGTGGCCAGTTTATGGAAGCGCATGGTCGAACCGTTGTTGATCATGAAGTGATCGCTGCCGTCGGTTTCGATCACGTCACCGAAAGGGGCGAAGGCTTCTTTGGTCAGCGGTTCAATCGTCAGTGTGCGCATGCTGTTCTTATCCGAATTCTGTGTTGTTGGTTCTATCGTCATCGCTGGCAAGCCAGCTCCCACAGGTTGTGTGTACACCACAACTCCTTGTGGGAGCGGGCTTGCCCGCGATTAGAGGCGGCGCTTATTTAGCGACCTTGCCGAGAATACGCAGGCGGCTCACACCCCCATCCGGGAACACGTTCAGGCGAATGTGGGTGATCGGGCCCAGCGCCTTGATCTGCTCGGCGAAGGTGTGTTCGGCGTGCATTTCCAGTTTCTGCGCTGGCAGCAGTTCGCGCCAGAACAACGATTGGGTTTCGATCTGGCTGTCGGTGCCGCCTTTGACGAATGCGCCCTGGATCGAGCAGGTGTCCGGGTAGTTGCCCTTGAAGTGCAGGGTGTCGACGATGACTTTCTCGACTTCACCGGCATGGCCCAACGCGACAATCACCCAGTCATTGCCCGGGGTACGACGACGTGCAGTTTCCCAGCCGTCGCCCATGTTGATGCCACGGCCAGGGTTGAGGATGTTGCTCATGCGACCGAAGTGTTCGTCGGAGCAGGCGAGGGCGCGGCCACCATTCAGGGCAGCGGCCAGGTCGATTTGCTCATTGTCGCCCACCGCGGACCAGTCGCGGTGCGGCACGCCGTACACGCGCAGACGGGCCACGCCGCCATCCGGGTAGATGTTGAAACGCAGGTGGCTGAACGCCTGATCGTTGTTGATTTCGTGGAAGTGGTGGCTGTTGCCTTGCAGCTCGACGGCCGACAGCACTTCAACCCACTGGGTGTTTTCAGTCGGCTCGCCTTCAGCCAGGAAACAGGCTTCCAGGGAGGCCGACGGCGGGAAGTTGCCGGTGAAGAATGAAGTGTCGATGTCCACGCCTTTGATCGAGCCCGGTACACCGAGGCGAATCACGGCGCTGTCGTAGCCTTCGAAGCGCTTGCGGCGCGACTCCCAGCCGTCCATCCACTTGCCGTTGTCATCGAACACGCCTTCTTTCCACACAGCCGGGGTCGGCTGGAACAGGCGGTTGGCATCAGCGAACCAGTCATCGGTGACCGAGATGATTTTGGTGCCCAGGCGGGCGTCGGCCAGGTTGACGAACTTCTCGAAAGGTACGGCGTAAGCTTTCATTCTTCTTGTCTGCCTTTAATAAGTTGGCTTGGGATGCTTGCAGCGCCTTGGGCGATTGCTGCGTTCAATTTCGCCCGGGCTTTTTACAAGGGCTGCTCGCTATAGGGTCAGTAAACGGAACAACGCAATCTTGTTGATCTCTGCCAGCGCGCATTTGAATTCGGTCTCTGCCGAGTTGTGAATGCGCGTTTCGAACGCCGCGAGGATCTGATGCCGGTTGCTGCCTTTTACCGCCATGATGAAGGGAAACTTGAACTTGGCTTTGTAGGCGTCGTTCAGCTCGGTGAAGCGCTGGAACTCTTCGGCCGTGCATTGGTGAATACCGGCGCCAGCCTGTTCGTTGGTGCTGGCTTCGGTCAGTTGGCCCTGGACGGCGGCTTTGCCGGCCAGGTCCGGGTGAGCGTTGATCAAGGCCAGTTGGCTTTGATGATCGGCGCTCAACAGGATGTCGCTCATGCGCTGGTGCAGGGTTTCGATTTCGTCGATCGAGGCGTCCTGGCCCAGGTCGAAGGCCTTTTCGGCCACCCATGGCGAATGTTCGTAGATGTCGGCGAAGGCGGCGACGAATGCATCGCGGCTCAGGCTCGATGGCTTCAGCGTTTGAAAGGTGCTCATTGGGCAGCCCCTTGGTACGGGTGGGTTTCGTGCCAGTGGCGAGCGATGTCGACGCGACGGCTGAACCACACCTGTTCATGACTTTTAGCGTATTCGATAAAGCGCTTGAGCGAAGCCAGACGCGCCGGACGGCCGATCAGGCGGCAGTGCAGGCCGATCGACAGCATCTTCGGTGCTTCGGCGCCTTCGGCGTACAGGACGTCAAAGGCGTCCTTGAGGTATTCAAAAAAGTCGTCGCCCTTGTTGAAACCCTGAACCTGGGTAAAACGCATGTCGTTGGTGTCCAGCGTGTACGGGATCACCAGGTGCGGCTTGCCGGTCGGATTGTTGGGTTCCCAGTAGGGCAGGTCGTCGTCGTAGGTGTCGCAGTCGTAGAGGAAACCGCCTTCTTCCATCACCAGGCGACGGGTGTTCGGGCCGGTGCGGCCGGTGTACCAGCCCAGCGGGCGTTCACCGGTGATTTCGGTCAGGACGCGGATCGCTTCAAGCATGTGCTCGCGTTCCTGCGCTTCGTCCATGTACTGGTAGTCGATCCAGCGGTAACCGTGGCTGCAGATTTCATGGCCGGCATCGACCATCGCGCGGATCACGTCCGGGTGGCGCTGGGCGGCCATGGCGACGGCGAAGATGGTCAGCGGAATATCGAATTCCTTGAACAGTTTCAGAATCCGCCAGACGCCGGCACGGCTGCCATACTCGTAAAGGGATTCCATGCTCATGTTGCGCGCGCCTTGCAGCGGCTGCGCCGAAACCATCTCGGAGAGGAAGGCTTCAGATTCTTTGTCGCCGTGCAGGATATTGCGTTCGCCACCTTCCTCGTAATTGAGCACGAAAGACAGAGCGATGCGGGCATTGCCCGGCCAGTGTGGGTGAGGAGGGTTACTGCCGTAACCGATCAGGTCGCGTGGGTAGTCAGCGCTCACTGCAGTCTTCCTTCTTGTTCGTTGACAGGTTGTGTGGCGCCTGGCGGTGAAATGACAGGCTGGCGTCACAGCGATGGGCTGATTGTATACAACTTTATATTCGATTTGTAAGCCTGAATTTCTGCATTTTTCGCGAACTGTCATGAATAGTTGGTATTGCAAGAAACCTGCCTGACTGGTCAGCTATAGGATAGAAGCTCCGCTGATCGTATGGCGTGGCCATAAATTTGCCGCAGATTCCCGACTGGCGGGCATGGCGGGAAATATGTCGTTTTTATTGTGTACAATTTTTTTGAAAAGTGTCTTAATCAGTCGCTCGCCGCAGTGATTCGTGCTCCGAATCGGTGCGGTCTCCTTTTCAACTGACTTCGGGAGGCGCGAGGCCTGACTGCTCCACGCAGGCAGGCGCGCAGAATCAATGGGACGTTTGACTACACACGTTTTAGACGCTGCACACGGTTGCCCGGGCAACTCGATCAAGGTCGAGCTGTACCGCGTTGAAGGTTCGCACCTGGAATTGGTCGCCAGCGCGACAACCAACAGCGATGGCCGTGTCGATGCACCGCTGCTGCAAGGCGATGACTACCGCACCGGGGTCTATCAGGTTCAGTTCCATGCGGGCGATTACTATCGCGCCCGTGGCGTTCAGTTGCCGGAGCCGGCGTTTCTCGATGTAGTGGTGCTGCGTTTCGGCATCTCTGCGGAACAGGATCACTACCATGTGCCGCTGCTGATTTCGCCATACAGCTATTCCACGTATCGCGGCAGCTGATCCCCCAAGCAGCTGCCTCAACCTGGAAGCGACTGCGCATATAGCTTCTTTGGTCTTTCGCCCGCTCACACTGCGGGCTTTTTTTATCTTGTGTTCGGCACGGATACCTTTGGGCTGCACCCCGCTGTCGGAAGGCGAGGTGCGTACGTTTCGCTATCAGCGTTCCTTGATGATAAACACCGAAGGACGTCCAGCGAGCAGGTGCTGGACACCGCCTATGAGCCATACCACATCACCCTTCGCATCGGCGGCAACCAGCGACTGGTGGGCTTCGGCGCCGACTCGCGTCTTCAGCAGAGGGTCGTCAAGCTCTGGAATGGACGGCGGCAGGATTTCAATCGCATCGGTCTTCACACGTCCCAGTTTCAAAAAGTACACCTTGTCGTGATTAGGCCTTTTAAATACCAGTGTTGGGGGCGTGAGCTGAACACTCTCTACGTGTGCGGGAAGAAAGACCTTGTAACCGCTGTGGCCCAGTATCGAAGCGAGCAACAACGAAAGTCGCCCCGGCGCGTTGGGCAACTCGACGTAGAACTGCCAGGCATGAGTGCCCTCGGGGTTGAAGTTCAACTGCTGTAAGGGCGTCACGGAATCCGGAGCGTGTAATTCGACGATTCGTCTGGCGCCATCATTGCCGGACGCCACAGGCAACATGTCCAAAGGGTCGCCGAGCCGCGGCACGCCCAGTGTCGAGTTGCCCTCCCAGTAGCGAAAGGTCTGCTTCATTCGGGCCAAACCGCTGCCGTTGAACTCCGCCGACTCGCTGGATAGCTCGAATAGTCGCTTGGCGACAGCGCGGGATGTCGGCTCGGTGAAGCCTTTGTAAACATCCGCAACCTGTTGCGTCAGTGTTTTTTCGAAGAGCCGAGCAGCACCGTCGACTTTCCGGGTATTTGTACCGGCGTGGTAGCTGGTGGCGACGGGTTGCAACGAAGGTGCTTCCTGCAACATGCGCTCGAAGGCCTCGAAGCGCGAGGGCGCAAATCCCGGGTGTTGAATGAAAACGAGGGGGAGCTGATCGGCCATCGGCCCCTTTGGCACGATCGGATAATGCAGTTGGCCGATCATTATGGATTCCACCGAATCAGGCTTGGTTATTTTCCCCCAGGAGGCCCATAAATACGGGTTGTCATTCAAGGTGGCAGCAGGAGGGTTGTTATCGGCCACGGGATTGGCCGCCTCGACCTGTTCGTCCAGGCGAGGGCGCTTGCCTGGCATGGGGCCTGACTCTTCGGCGTCTGAGGCTGGTGTGTTGGTTGCCTTGCGTTGCCAAAGTGTCATCCCTTCAATATTTTCGAGTAACGGGCCCGAAGGGATCAATTCGCTCGTCGAGGAGGCCTGATAGTGGCCGTCCGTATTTTTGCGGACCATGACCGCGCCTTCTTCCGTCACGTCGACATAGGTTCTTTTCAGCTTGTCGTAACGAAGGCCTTTGGCGTCGGGCTGCGTCAGTTTGTCGGCCAGGTGCCGAGGAATGATCTCCAGCGTTTCCGACCTCGCGGGTACGCTTGCGATGGGAAGGACCATGCCCTCGCGAGTGATTCTCCACTGTGGCTGGCCAGGCACCTTCGTGAGGACCGGGCCGGGTTGGCCCGGGGCAAATGGAAGGGGCACCTGGTAGTCGCCCCTCGCGTTTGCCCTGATCAGAAAAATGCCTTCCTCTCCAATATCGGCGTAAAGCTGTTGCTGGCGGCTCATGAAAAGCCCGGTGTCGGCGATGTTGAATAGTTCGTCGACCTTGTTCCGAGGCCAGGAAATCATGCGGGTAGCCATCTCGGCATCGCTTGTAGCGTTAGCCGGCATGTCGTGAACGACGACAGGCTGACGAGGCAAGGTACTGTGCGACGAACCTGGCACGTTGACGTCGGAAACGGGATTGGCGTCTCCCCGCGATGTGCCAACCGTTGCGGCGTGATTGTCTCCTCGTACCCGGCTGTCTTCTGACGAAGACCTTGGAAGTGTTGTCGAGGAGTCAGGCGTATTGGACGTTGAAACTCTTTTTGGCGGTTTGGCCATCGGACGTATTCCTGGATGTTTATATAAGTGGGTAATGTTTAAACAATAAGTATCGGAGGCCCGATAACGGGCGTTTAATAATGGGGGCCGGCCGACCCTGGCCACATCATCCTCAGGAGCGCGTCTGGGGGAAGACGATGAAGTGCCAGGCGCATTGGGGCTGGGGATTTTCTCTCTTGAGAAGGCACGGCCCCGGAAAACACGGTGGTTAGTTTTGATTGGATCAGCCGTCGAGAGGCTATAGATATGTATAGGGTGTGGCGGTATTTGCTACAAAAGACGTCCGCCTGATCCTGAGGTTTGATGTCTTGTGCTAGTGCTATAAACGTTTGCAGTTGTCTAAAAGTATCCGCAGATCGGCGGCGCTTACCGGAGGGGTGGAACGGGTGCCTAACTCTATCAACTCATAACAGTGTGCGAGTTGGTGGGCGCACCGGTGTAAAGGCACCAGGTCGGCGTAAAGGATCGTGCGGGACTTGTCTGTATCAAGTATCCAGCGACGGTCCGTCACGTTGTAAGACAGACTGCCGGCAGTACCGTCTCTCAGGGCTATGTTTCGAACGATGAGGTCTTCCATTTCCAAGGCCCTCAGTTCTGCGAATAGGGCGCCTTCGTTCAGAACGTCACCTTTGAAGTACCGGCCATCCAGTGAGTCAATGTAGACCTCGTCGAAATCCAGATCGATTTTATAGACAACGCCATCGGGCGTGATGACCCGTATTTGATCGATCAAATCTTGTGGGTCGTTGTAGCGCGGAAGGTGGATAACGGTATGTCCGATCAGCAAACAGTCTTCCACCCGTTTGATTCTGGTGTAAGCGAGGCTCGTTGCATCGAATTCCCAGGTAGACGCCGAAGGCGATTTGAGGATGGCGTTCGCTCGAGCACCTGGCGTTGAAATGCCTAGCGTCATTTCGGAGCTGAGGTGGACAAGGTACGTCGAGCCGCCACCCTCCAGATGTTCGATGGTTGTTTGTTCAGGGTAAGCGACCAGTTTGACGCACTTCTCTCGGTCGCCCAGCTGATGGGCTTCGTTGTCCAGGGGCTGACAATAAATAGACGTTCCATCTCTGGCCGCCAGTGGCAGCGGCACTTGGCGGGTGCGCTCCATTGGACCGTTTATCTCGAACTGATCGTTGGAAAAAACCGAATCGGGCAGGGAGGGGGGGCGACTCTATACGAAACACCGTCATTCATGATCAGAAGAACAGGTTGGTTCAACACGTTGGTGGGGCGCGTCAGTCGGCTTGTGATTCTCTGGTCGCCGCCCCCGATAGAACTGGCGAGGTTGTTGATAGTCAATCGCTGACTGTCAAAGTGAAAGGTCACAGCGCATTCTTTATACAGGATGCGATCAAAGTCACGTTGGCGTATCAGGTCTACCTTGAAGTAAGCCTCGACCCGCGTCAGTTCATGGCTGGCATATTCCAGATAAAGGGTTGCCAGCGTATTTATGCTTCGTTGTTTTACTGTCAGGACCGTATGGTTATTGAGTCGCGAAACAAAATAACTCGTGTTCTTGTCATGTGCGATCGTGTATTCGCGGTTGTAAAGTATCACCGGGTTTTGAGTTTTTCCCTGCTGGGTAATGACTGTTTCAATTTCGAGGGAGCCAGCAGTCTCGATGGTTTCGGGGAGTTCAGGCATCAAATGAAACCCGTCCTTTGTAACGAACGTCAGTTTCCTGTTCTGCAGTTGCCGTCGATTGTTGGCTGTTTTATAGACGCCCTTGATGTAGACATCCCTCTCTTTAAGATCGTCGAGATCAAAGCCTGAAGTGATGACCAGTTCGTGATTGTCGATTTTCCAGCTTTTTATCAGGTCCATTCTCCAGTCAAGTGCAATGACGCTCTCGTCCACGCCATCTTCAGTAATGAATACGTTGCCGGACTTATGGGACACCGTGTAGTGATCCTTTCCGGGACCACCAGAGGCACTACCTTCATTGTTCAGGAGATAGATTTTGTCATCCCCGGCGCCCGCCTCAATGGTGTCGCGCCCGCGCGATTTGATGACATTCGGACCGCCTGTACCGATGACCCTGTTTTGCGCACCGGCCAGGGTTTCAACGTTCTCGATGCTCTCCAGAAGCGTGTGCCGATAGTTGAAATGGCCCTCGTTGGCCTGGTCACGGGTAATGATGGACAGTCGTCCATCGTTCAGATCGATGAAATACCCGAATCTTTGCCGGTTGCCCTCAAGGTAGCTTCCGGTAACGACTAGCGTATCGCTGCCCAAACCACCTTTCAGAAGCGTGGGCAGAGGGTCTTTTGGACCGTTTTTGAGAAGTTCGGCGGCGCCTTCGAAGATGAACTCATCGTCTTTCTCACCCCCGGTCAGTTGCTTGATGCCTGCGCCGTAATAGAATCTGTTTGGCTTTTTTTCAACACCCACGATGGTGTCGTCGCCGCCCCCCATAAACCACACCGCACCTTTGTTTTCTCCTGGCGTTCCGAACTCGGTGCCGGGCATGTCGTCAGTCACACCGTCCCGAGCATCAATCGTGTCGTTACTATCAATGACGTGCGGTTTCTGTACGGTTTTATATAGGTACTGTTGCGCCTCCCAATCGAAGCTAGGCACCTGTGTCGGCTTTAACTCGACCTTGAACTTGCCGTTTACAATGACTTCTGTACTGTCTTTTAATTTTCCTTCCAGTAATTTTCGAGCGGTCGCTTGTAACAGTCTCGAATGCTCAACGGTTGATTTGGCAATTGCATGGCGGGTTTGTATGTTGTCGTCCGGGGTGATTCCCCAAAAGGCGAACCAGCCCGTGCGCAGGCGCTCATGGGTAGTAAGTTCAATGTAATCATCGATATCGTCGACAACGCGTACCGCCGCATAGACCTGAGAACCTGCCACCAGCAGAAGTCCGGCCGTCAGCCCCACCGGGCCGATAAAGGAGAAGCCTGCCAATGCGGCAGCACCCAGAATCAACGTCATGGCCGCGCTGGTCACGCTCAAGCCAGCGGCGACATAGTGATCAATGGCTTCTTTGCCTGTGGTTGCCGCGGCGCTATTAAAGGATTTGATGGCGGACATGACATCGAAGGGCAATGTCAGTGCGCTCGCGATCAGACCCGCGCTACGCCCCAGTCGAACGCCGAAGCTGGTTTTGGCAAAATCCCCGTAGGCTTTTTGCCCAGCGTCGATCATGTATTTTGCTTGCTTGGTGACCGCCACTTCGACGGCTAATGAAGTGACTTCCGCTGAAGTGCTGAGGCTGTTGAATACGACTTCGCCATGATCTTTTCTTGCAATGGCGTCTTGCAGGCCGCGCAGACCGCTGTAAATGCCGAAGGCCTGAAGCCCGGTCCCCATGCTGACCATGCTGCTACTTTTGATCCGATTCACCCAGGGAGGTGTGGTTTTGGACAAGTGCGCGTGGCGTATATCAAGCCTCTGCGCCGCGTTCAGCAGCTTGTCCAGTTTCTGGCGGTACTGTTCAGGATCGGCAAGTAGATCAGGTAATTCTCTTAACAGGGGCGGAGCCGTTAGTGGGCGTTGAGACGCCATTTCAAACAGCAAGGAAGGCAGGGCGTAATCATCCCTGGCGCCGGTGAAACGCATACGCGCTTCAATAAACACAGGGTCAAATTGCAAGGCGTTGATAAAAGACCGCTTGGGGTGCCGAAAGAACGTGTTTTGACCGTTCAATCCCTGACCATTTGAGGTCGCGCCCAGTGCATCCAGTGCGCACCGGGTGATCGAATGGGCGCCTATTTTTATAGGGCCGAACAACTCATCAATGACGCGTAGCTGGCTTTTATTGGCGTTTGTTTGTTGCGGGGCGGAGGCGATGCTTACTTTGTCGAAATCAATAGTGGTTGGGGAGTGCTCATTGGCCTGCAGGTTAATATCCGTCACTTCGACAGCATTGTAGTGATCGGGATCGGGGGATTGGAAAACCATTGCCATAGGAACTTCCTTTTCCTGGCGTTGTGTGCAAAATCGCAGTGCTATGGTAGGAGGAGTTCTGAAAAGACAACGATATATATGTATATCGCGTGTTGCGGTTTGTTGCGGGGCGTGGTTGAAGTGTTGCCATCCTTGGCAATCAATTCTTAGTGCGGTGGTGTTAATAAGCGCCTGTTGAGTTGAATCGCCGGGTTAATACGATCCGATCAGTGGTTGCTTAATAAGGAGGCCGCGCCCGCTCCACTGAAAAGTCCTGCGCTCACCCGGTTAAACCAACTTTGTCCTTTGCCACTGCGTAAATACCTGGCTGCACCATGAGCGCCCAGCCCATAAGCCAATTTGCACAACAGATCGAGCACGGTCCAGGTCGCAATCATCACCAGCAACTGCGGCAAAAACGCTTGTTCCGCGTTCAAAAACTGCGGTAAGAAAGCGGCAAAAAACAGAATGTCTTTCGGATTGCTCGCACCCAGCACAAACGCTCGGCCGAACAGCGCACGAAAACGTGGCACCGGCGCCGCCTGAGGCACTTCGGCACCCACCGATGGCTGACGCGATTGTTGCCAGCTCTGCCAGGCGAGGTAGAACAGGTAGAGCGCGCCGACGATTTTCAACGCGCTGAACAACTGTTCCGACGCCAGCAGCAAGGCGCCCAGACCCAGCGCGGAAGCACTGAGCAAGCAGATCGAAGCAATCACGCCACCGAGAAATGCCGGGTAAGAACGGCGCAAACCGTAATTCAGACTGTTGCTGATCATTAGCAATGACAGGGGCCCAGGGATCAGGATTACCACCAGCGCAGCGCCGCTGAACAGCAGCCAGGTTTCCAGACTCATCACTTTCCTCCATTTGTGCAAAAGCCCCACCCGGTGGGGTGAGGCTGCTTTGAAACACTGTTTGTGAAGCGTAGGCGGCTTACAAGAAAATGAACTTGGCGATGAAGATCGCGCAAAGCACCCACAAGCTGACGGAGATTTCCTTGTACTTACCGGTGCCGGCCTTCAACGCCACGTAGGTGATGAAACCCAGCGCAATACCGTCAGCGACCGAGAAGGTCAGCGGCATCATGATCGCGGTCACGATGGCCGGAATGCTGTCGGTTGCTTCGTCCCATTCGATGTGCTTCATACCGCCCATCATCAGCATCGCCACATAAATCAGCGCGCCGGCGGTGGCATAGGCGGGAATCATGCCGGCCAGTGGTGCGAAGAACATCGCCGCAATAAATAGCACACCCACGGTCACGGCGGTAAGACCTGTCCGACCACCCGCGGCAACACCCGCGGCACTTTCAACATAACTGGTGACCGGCGGAACACCCACAATCGCACCAAAGACGCTGGATGCACTGTCGGCTTTCATGGCGCGGGAGAGGTTTTCGATCCGCCCGTCGGCGCCGACCAGGTTGGCGCGCTGGGCTACGCCCATCAGGGTGCCGGCGGTGTCGAACATGTGCACGAAGAGGAACGCCAGGACCACGCTGATCATGCTGACGTTGAACACGCCGGCCAGGTTCATCGCCATCCAGGTCGGGGCCAGGCTCGGCGGGGCCGACATGATGCCCTCGTAGTGCACCAGGCCCAGGCCCCAACCGGCCAGGGTCACGGTGATGATGCTGATGAGGATCGCGCCGAACACTTTGTGGTAGCTGAGAATGGCGATCATCAGGAAGCAGATGGCGGCGAGCAACGGGCCGGGTTCGCGCAGGGAGCCGAGTTTGATCAGGGTGGCCGGGCTATCGACGACGATGCCCGCAGTCTTCAGGCCGATCAGCCCCAGGAACAAACCGACGCCGGCGCCCATGGCGAAGCGCAGGCTCACGGGAATGCTATTCAGCAGCCATTCGCGAATCCTGGAAAAGGTCAGGATCATGAACAACACACCGGAGACAAACACCGCGCCGAGGGCGGTTTCCCAGTTGTAGCCCATGGTGCCGACCACGGTGTAGGTAAAGAAAGCGTTCAGGCCCATGCCTGGTGCCAGGCCGACCGGCCAGTTGGCGTAGAGGCCCATCAACAGGCAACCCAGTGCGGCGGCGATGCAGGTCGCCACAAATGCGGCGCCGTGATCGATCCCGGCGTCGGCCATGATGTTAGGGTTGACGAAGATGATGTAAGCCATGGTGATGAAGGTTGTCAGACCGGCAATCAGCTCGGTCTTCACCGTGGTGCCATGCAAGGTGAGTTTGAAGATGCGCTCAAGCAAGCCATTGCGTAACGGCGGCGAGAGTTCCAGCGTCGATGCTTCGGATTTGCGGCTTTCCACAGCGAGTACTCCTCAAGAGTTTTATTGTTATTTCCAGGACCGGACCCATGAGGGTGGCAGCGGACCTTTGAGGCACTTGCGAATATGTTGACCGGCTGGTCAGGAACTCGCACGAAGTGGATTATGCTTTTGTATACAAAGAAAGCAAATAATGTTTTTGATTTTGTTTACGAAAATGTTGGCGATAGGGATATATCGCCTGTGCGGACCCCTTCGCGAGCAGGCTCGCTCTCACAGTTAATTGCATTTCCCTGAAAGAACTCGGTCACCTGTGGGAGCGAGCCTGCTCGCGAAGGGGCCAGACCCGCCACTAAAAGTGGGCGGCTGAAGCGGTCTGAGGGGAGGGCAGAAACAAATAAACCGGCGCAAGGGCCGGTTTATTTTTGACTGGGGGTTGTGGTGACTGTATCGGCGCCATCGCGAGCCTGCTCGCGATGGCGTCAGTCAGCTCACCACAAAGCCATCAAGCAGCCGCAAACCGCTTGTCCAGATAATCAATGATCACCTTGGACTCATACATCCAAGTGGTCTGGCCATTTTCTTCAATGCGCAGGCACGGCACCTTGATCTTGCCACCTTGCTCCAGCAGGGCCTGGCGATCCTGTTCGTTGTTCTTTGCATCACGCAGTGTCACCGGCACATTCAGGCGACGCAGGCTGCGGCGGGTTTTCACGCAGAACGGGCAGGCGTGGAATTGGTACAGGGTCAGGTCCTTGGCAGCGGAGTTGACCTTGGCCTGAGCCTCGGCGGGGCGCTGCTTCTTGCCCGGACGGGTGATGAAGTCGATGAAGATGATCAGTTGGCCAAGGCCGACACGAAGCGCTTTTACGAACACGTTGAAAGCCTCACGGTGCGAATGAAGAAGGGCGCGCAGCTTACCTGATTTTTTCAGACGAAAAAAAACCGGCGATGAATGCCGGTTTTCTTCGTGCCGCACGTTACTTGATCAGGCTGAGAAACTCGCTGCGGGTGGCGGCGTTTTCGCGGAACTCACCGAGCATCACCGAAGTGATCATCGACGAATTCTGTTTCTCCACACCGCGCATCATCATGCACATGTGCTTGGCCTCGATCACCACCGCAACGCCCAGGGCGCCGGTGACTTGCTGGACCGCATCGGCGATCTGGCGGCTGAGGTTTTCCTGGATCTGCAGGCGGCGAGCGTACATGTCGACGATTCGCGCCACTTTCGACAGGCCCAATACTTTGCCGCTCGGGATGTAAGCGACGTGTGCCTTGCCGATGAACGGAAGCAGGTGGTGTTCGCACAACGAGTACAACTCGATGTCCTTGACCAGCACCATTTCGCTGTTGTCGGAGCTGAACAAGGCACCGTTGGTGACTTCTTCGAGCGTCTGTTCATAACCGCGGCAGAGGTACTGCATGGCTTTGGCGGCACGTTTTGGCGTGTCGAGCAGGCCCTCGCGGGAGACGTCCTCGCCCAGTTGGCCGAGAATCGCGGTGTAATTCTGTTCCAGGGACATGAAACTACCTGTGGGGATTTTCGCAAAGGGCAAGGGTACGGTGGCAAACACGGCGCTGCAAGCATGACGCGACAGCTTTACTCGTCGCGACCTTCCATCATGGTGCGTTTGAGCATCACATAAACCGCCCCGGCGCCGCCATGTTTAGCCTGGCACGAGGTGAAGCCGAGCACCTGTGAATGCTGGCGCAACCACGTGTTGACGTGACTCTTGATCATCGGCCGCTTGCCGTCCAGACGCACGGCTTTGCCGTGAGTGACGCGCACGCAGCGAATTTCGAACCTGGTCGCTTCGGCCAGAAACGCCCAGAGGGTTTCCCGGGCCTTTTCCACGCTCATGCCGTGCAGGTCGAGGCTGCCCTCGAACGGAATCTGCCCGATCTTGAGCTTGCGCATCTGGCTTTCCTGGACACCGTCACGGGCCCACATCAATTCGTCTTCCGGGCCGACATCGATGACGAACTGATCGGACAGCCCATCCACGGTGGTGGCATCGGTACGAATGGTTGCGGCTTGACGCAGCTTGGCGATTTGCGCGCGGTCGGCCTTGGGTTTGCCGGTTTCGGCGCGATCGTGCTTGATCGGCTTGACGCCTTGGATCGCACTTTTGAACAGGGAAAAATCGTCGTCTTGCATGTCAGCCTCCGCGAAGGTCGGCCAGTTTACCCAAGTCGAGGCGCTATCCATAACAATTGAGGCCCGGCAGATGCCAGGCCTCGGTTCAATCGTGTTTTTTCATCAGGTGCGGGGACATGTTCAGCTCACGCGACTGACGCGACCGGCGTCGGCAGCGACGCCACAGCCACACGCCGAGGTACAGCACGAACAGGCCGACCGCCAGGACCACTGCCGCACCGGTGCGGCTGGTATTCAGTTCGCCCAGCGCAGGTGCGTGGCCGAGCAGGCTGGCGGCAGCGGCCATGGCGAGCAATACACCGCACGTTGCCAGCAACGCGGCAAACGCCGCGCCAATACGAAAACGCCAGTTGCGTTGGCCTTTGGGCCGCAAGCGGCGAGCGTCAAAACCATCGGATAACTTCATTCCGACCTTCCTCAATGGGTATCGGCCCTTCGACCGGGAGTTGACCGGGATGTTCCTGAGGCTAAGACAATTGCGGCAAACGAGAGGCTTTTGCAGATGAGCGGCGCTATTGGCCGCTCATCACGGGCCGATCAAATCAGATCGTGAGTGAGCGCGAGGGTGGCGAAGTTGTCCGCCATGATCGCCATTTCGGTCTGCTGAACGTGCTCGGCACTCAGTACGCCGCCCTTGTAAGGCAAGTCGCGCGTGGCGCAGGCGTCTTCCACCAGCGTGCAACGGAAACCCAGGTTCTTGGCGGCACGCACTGTGGTGCTGACGCTGGAGTGGCTCATGAAGCCGCAGACGATCAGGTCAAGGGCGCCGAGGTCTTCCAGGCGTTTGGCCAGTTCGGTGCCGTGGAACGCACTTGGCAGCAATTTACCGAGGATGGTTTCGTCGGCCTGTGGTTCAAGGCCGGGGATGAACTCACCGCGCTCGCCTTGTGGGTCGAACAGCCCGCCGACCGTACCGAGGTGGCGTACATGCACGATGGGGCGGCCGGCCGCACGGGCAGCCGCCAGCAATTGCTTGATGTTCGCGACGGCAGCGTCCATGCCGCTCAGGGCCAGTGGACCGCTGAGGTATTCCTTCTGGGCATCGATGATGACGAGGGTCGCATGGCTCAGATTGGCTGCTGCGTAACCGCGGCCGCTGAGTTGAAACATCGTTTTTGGAACGGACATTCTGGGGCTCCTTGGAGTGGGGCTTTTGCGACATTGTCCTCTGGCTGAGCGGTTCTGTGAATCGCTACTATCGTAGACGCCGTCATTACTGGCTCTCAGCCTTGTCAAGTTGCGGGTTTTGTTCAATAGCCAGCGGCAAAAAGGGATCGATCCTACATTCGGCCCGGTGTTTTTCCTGCGTCGTCGTGGCGCGTTTTGGCTGTTAGAATCGCCAGTCGTTTTTTCTGGAGTTTGCCGTCGTGATCACTTCCCGCCTTCGTACCCTGCGTGACCATATCCGTTGGGCCGTCAGCCGCTTCCATGGGGAGGATCTGTTTTTCGGCCATGGGACCGACAACGCCTGGGACGAAGCCCGTCAACTGGTGTTGGGTGCCTTGCACTTGCCGTGGGAAATCGCCGACAGCTACCTCGACTGTGCGCTGGAAGATGATGAGCTGGTCAATCTGCAGCGCTTGCTCAAGCGCCGCATCGAAGAACGCATTCCGACCGCTTACCTGTTGGGCGAAGCGTGGTTTTGCGGCATGTCCTTCATCGTCGACGAGCGCGTGCTGATCCCGCGTTCACCGATTGGCGAACTGATTGAAAAACGCTTCGAGCCATGGTTGGGGGCCGAGCCAGCGCGCATTCTCGACCTGTGCACCGGTTCCGGTTGCATCGGTATCGCCTGCGCCTACGAGTTCCAGAACGCCGAAGTAGTGCTGGCCGATCTGTCGTTTGAAGCGCTGGAAGTGGCCAACCAGAACATCGAGCGTCACGGTGTCGATGAACGGGTGTACACGGTTCAGGGCGATGGCTTTGATGGTTTACCGGGTCAACGTTTCGACCTGATCGTGTCGAACCCGCCCTACGTCGATGCGGAAGATTTCGCCGATATGCCGGACGAGTATCAGCACGAGCCGGAGCTGGGCCTGGCCTGTGGCGATGACGGTTTGAACCTGGTGCGCCGCATGCTGGCGGAAGCGGCGGATCATCTGACCGAGAAGGGCTTGCTGATTGTCGAAGTGGGCAACAGTCAGGTTCACGTCGACGCACTGTACCCGGAAGTCGATTTTGCGTGGCTCGATTTCGAGCGCGGCGGGCATGGGGTGTTCATGTTGACGGCTGAACAGTGCCGCGATCATCAGGCACTGTTCGCTTCTCGCGTCTGACTTTAGAAAGCCATCGCGGGCAAGCCTCGCTCCTACAGGTTCAGAATGTGTCGCACCATTCGGGTACGACACAGAACCTGTGGGAGCGTGGCCGCGATGGCCGCACGTCGGTCTCAGACGTTTACCGATGCGTAGCAATCCAGATCAACAACCCCGCCTGAAACATCGCAAACGCCACCAGACACGTAATGGTAAAGCGCAGCCCGGCGTCTTCCCGCTTGTACTTGCTGACTTTTTCTTCGTGCGTCTTCAGCTTTACTTCTTGCTCGGCCAGGTTCTGCTCGGCCTGCTGAAGCATCTGCGCCGCTTCGAGAATTTCCACCAGTTGCAGCTTTTCAGTGTTCCACTCGCCCGACAGGTCACCGACCTGCACGTCTTTGACGCTGCCCTTCAAATGCTGGGCATCGGCATACACCACCTCAAAACCATGGGCCTTGAGGAAGTGATCACGGCGCAGGCGGGTGTCTTCGTTCAGCGCATCTTTATTGTTCAGGTCCGTGCCGTCGACGGTGTAACCGGACCAGCGCTTCTTCGCCCACGTGATGCCTTGAGCGGCCATGAAGCGGCCGATGCCACGGTTCATCGGTTCAATCTGCAAGCCGCTGTCGGGGCCGAAATGCACACGCTTGGTGGTGTGATCGACCCACACGTCGAGGTGATTCTGTTCTTTGCGCACGCGCTGACCGGGCAGGGTGATGCTCATGCGCATCAGGCTCTGCTCCTTGCTGTTGCGTTCGGCATAGCCGAATTCGACAAAGCGCAGCGGTCGCCCGCCGGTGTTGCGGTCGGTTTTCAGCGGCGCCAGACGGAGCATCTTGTGGTGCTCGACGTGGACGTCCGCCCACGGCAGCTCAACCGCTGGCGGTGCGTCTTTTTCAGCGGTGGTGTCGGGTGAAGTCTGGGTATCAGTCATAACGGCGAGATCCTGTCCAAGCCCTGCCGCCAGCCATTGCGCTGGCGACAAAGGCTTATCGGCCGTTTTTGACAGGACTGGAGGGCCAACAGCGCTTAACTGGGGCGAAGTCCGTCAATAAACCCGAGGATGCGGGTGCCAAGCTCGGCCGCCAGTGGCAATTGCGGGTCTTTATAAGAGGCCAATTGCCGTTTGACGTCGTTGGGCACAATGCGCATGACGTGGTTCATGCCTTCGATCAGCGCCAGCTCGGCGTCCGGTTTGGCGGCCTTCAGCAGCCTGGCGTCACCGACTCCAACCTGAATGTCGTTGCTGCCCTGGATGATCAGCGCTGGCATCTTCAACCTGGCGAACGCTGCCGCCGGGTCCTGCCGGAACAGAGAAATCAGGTATGGCTGCACACTCGGACGGAAAATCGTCTGAAGCTGCGGCGGCACGTTGTCGTCGGTGTGACCGGCCTTGAGGCTGTCGAGCAGCTCATTGCTGCGCAGCATCAGCGCCGGTGGCAGTTGATTGCTCAACTGTTGACGCAACACCTGATCAACCGGGCGAGCGCTGCCGGACAGCGAGATGACCGCCGCGGCGTTTACACTTGGCGCCGCCAGGGTGGCGATCAAGGCGCCTTCGCTGTGGCCGAGCAGAATCAGCGGGCCGAAACGCGGATCACTTTTCAGCTTCTGGCCCCAGGCTTCGGCATCGGCCACATAGGCCTCTACCGACAGATTGCGTTCATCCGGCGTGGCGGCAAGGCTCGCTGCCACACCGCGTTTGTCGTAACGCACGCTGGCGATGTTGTGTTTGGCCAGCACCCAGGCGAGCCGTTTTAGGCTGTCATTGCGTCCGCCGTCGGTGTTATTGCCGTCACGATCTGTAGGACCGGAGCCGGAAATGATCAGGACGACTGGCACAGGATTGTCGGATTTTGGCAGCAACAGCGAGCCGAAAAGCTCACCGGTGCCGGTATCCAGCGTAATAGGTCGTTGCAGGACGGTGGCCTGCACGTAGCCGGTAAACAAGGTCAGGCTCAAGGCTAAAACTCGCAGCATCATCACGCCATCATTCACAAAGGTGCCGGTTGGACTCGCGGGCACCCATAAGGTTCGAGGATGAACTACTTGGGTAGCCTGCGTATACTGGCGCGCATTCGTATTCAGGTTCTATTTCACGGAGCGTCCTGCATGTCCGGCAATACCTACGGCAAGCTGTTCACTGTCACCACCGCGGGCGAAAGCCATGGTCCGGCGTTGGTCGCCATTGTCGACGGCTGCCCGCCGGGGCTGGAGATTTCTCTGGAGGATTTGCAGCGTGACCTGGATCGCCGCAAGCCGGGCACCAGCCGTCACACCACGCAACGCCAGGAAGCCGACGAAGTCGAAATCCTCTCTGGCGTGTTCGAAGGTCGCACCACCGGGTGCTCTATTGGTCTGCTGATCCGCAACACCGACCAGAAGTCCAAGGACTACTCGGCGATCAAGGATCTGTTCCGCCCGGCCCACGCCGACTACACCTACCACCATAAATACGGTGAGCGTGATTACCGTGGCGGCGGTCGCAGCTCGGCCCGGGAAACCGCGATGCGCGTAGCGGCTGGTGCAATTGCCAAGAAATACCTGGCCACCCAGGGCATCGTCATTCGCGGCTACATGAGCCAGCTCGGCCCGATTGAAATTCCGTTCAAGACCTGGGATTCGGTGGAAGAGAACGCTTTCTTCAGCCCTGACCCGGACAAAGTCCCGGAGCTGGAAGCCTATATGGACCAGTTGCGTCGCGACCAGGATTCGGTCGGCGCGAAGATCACCGTGGTGGCTGAAGGCGTGATGCCTGGCCTCGGCGAGCCGATTTTCGACCGCCTCGATGCCGAGCTGGCCCATGCGCTGATGAGCATCAACGCGGTGAAAGGCGTGGAAATCGGCGCCGGTTTCGCCAGTGTTGCCCAGCGCGGCACTGAACACCGCGATGAAATGACCCCGGAAGGTTTCCTCAGCAACAATGCCGGCGGCATTCTCGGTGGTATTTCGTCCGGCCAGCCGATCGTCGCGCACCTGGCGCTGAAGCCAACGTCGAGTATCACCACGCCGGGCCGTTCCATCGACATTCATGGCAACCCGGTGGACGTCATCACCAAGGGCCGTCACGACCCATGCGTCGGCATCCGCGCTACGCCCATCGCTGAAGCGATGATGGCCATCGTGTTGATGGATCACCTGTTGCGTCACCGTGGTCAGAACGCCGATGTGCGCGTGAGCACACCGGTGCTGGGTCAGCTTTAATGGCTGACCTTAACGCCGCTGCGGTCTGACGAGCGTGGCGGCGCTCCCGTACTGGCGGCTCTCCAGTTTCTATCTGTTCTATTTCGCCTTGCTCGGTTCGACGGCGCCGTTTCTGGCGCTGTACTTCGATCACCTGGGGTTTTCCAGTGCGCGCATCGGCGAACTGGTGGCAATCCCGATGCTGATGCGCTGCGTCGCGCCGAACATCTGGGGCTGGCTGGGGGATTACACCGGCCGGCGCCTGGCCATCGTGCGCTTCGGCGCGGTGTGTACGCTGCTGACGTTCTCGCTGATTTTTATCAGTAAGACCTACGCCTGGCTGGCGATGGTCATGGCGTTGCACGCGTTCTTCTGGCACGCGGTATTGCCGCAGTTCGAAGTCATAACCCTGGCGCACTTGAAAGGCCAGACCTCGCGCTACAGTCAGATTCGCCTTTGGGGCTCTATCGGTTTCATCATCACCGTGGTGTTACTGGGCCGATTGTTCGAATGGCTCAGCCTCGACATCTATCCGGTGGCGTTGGTGTTGATCATGGCCGGTATCGTCGTCAGCAGCCTGTGGGTGCCGAATGCCCAACCAGTTCAGGGCCTTCGTGAAGCGGGGGACGGGTTTCTCAAGCAATTGCGCAGCCCCGGTGTGTTGGCGTTTTATGGCTGCGTGGCGCTGATGCAGATGAGCCATGGCCCGTATTACACGTTTTTGACCTTGCACCTTGAACGGTTGGGCTACAGCCGCGGCGTCATCGGCATGCTCTGGGCGGTCGGCGTGGTTGCTGAAGTGCTGATGTTTTTGGCCATGAGTAAAATCCTCGCGCGCTTCTCGGTGCGCCGGGTGCTGCTGGCGAGTTTCCTGTTGGCCGCCCTGCGTTGGGTGCTGCTTGGTTCGTTTGCCGAATTTCTCTGGGTGTTGCTGTTTGCCCAGGTGCTGCACGCGGCCACGTTCGGCAGCTTTCACGCGGCTGCCATCCAGTTCGTGCAACGTAGTTTCGGCGCACGCCAGCAAGGGCAGGGCCAGGCGCTTTACGCCGCGCTGGCCGGCACCGGCGGCGCATTGGGCGCGTTGTATTCCGGTTACAGCTGGAATGCCCTCGGCGCACCGTTGACCTTTAGTATTGCAAGCCTCGCAGCCCTGGCGGCTGCCGTTATCATTGCCACACGACTGCAAGAGGACAGGCCATGAGCCTTACCCGTGAACACCTCGCCCAGGAAATCATCGACGCCGGGCGTTTTCTGTATGGCCGCGGCTGGTCACCGGCCACCAGCAGCAACTACTCGACGCGTCTGTCGCCGAGCGAAGCGCTGCTGACGGTGTCCGGCAAGCACAAAGGTCAGTTGGGGCTCGACGATGTGCTCGCCACCGATTTGTCGGGCAACAGCCTGGAACCGGGTAAAAAGCCGTCCGCCGAAACCCTGCTGCACACTCAGCTCTACAGCTGGCGCGCGGACATCGGCGCGGTGCTGCACACCCATTCGGTGAACGCCACGGTGCTGTCGCGCCTGACCCCGGAAGATTTCATCGAGTTCGAAGACTACGAACTGCAAAAAGCCTTCAGTGGCGTATCGACCCACGAGTCCCGGGTGCGCGTGCCGATTTTCGACAACGATCAGGATATTGCGCGCCTCGCCGCCAAGGTTCAGCCTTGGCTGGACGCCCATCCCGATTGCGTCGGCTACTTGATTCGCGGCCATGGCCTCTACACCTGGGGCGCGCGCATGAGTGATGCGCTGCGGCAGATCGAGGCCTTTGAATTTTTGTTCGAGTGCGAGTTGAAGATGCGCGCGCTCTTCAACCGTAACGCATGAACCGTTAAGGAGTTGCCCTGATGAGCAGCCTGTCCGTTTACCACGTCTCAAGCCCTGACCTGCCGAACAAGGTACTGACCCATTTTGAAGACATCGCCTCGACCCTGGCCGAACAGGGCGTGCGTTTCGACCGCTGGCAAGCGGCGGCGAAGATCCAGCCCGGCGCCAGTCAGGAAGAAGTGATCGCCGCGTATCAGGAGCAGATCGACAAGCTGATGACCGAGCGCGGTTACATCACGGTCGACGTCATCAGCCTGAACAGCGATCACCCGCAAAAAGCCGAACTGCGCGCCAAGTTCCTCGACGAACACCGTCATGGCGAAGATGAAGTGCGATTTTTCGTGGCGGGTCGTGGCCTGTTTACCCTGCACATCGACGATTACGTCTACGCGGTGCTGTGCGAAAAGAACGACCTGATCTCGGTCCCGGCCGGCACGCCGCACTGGTTTGACATGGGCGAGCATCCGCATTTCGTCGCGATCCGCCTGTTCAACAACCCTGAAGGCTGGGTGGCCAATTTCACCGGCGAAGACATCGCCAGCCGCTTCCCGCGTCTTGAGGACTGAACCGATGCCGATCAAAGCGATTCTCACCGACATCGAAGGCACCACCAGCGCGGTGAGTTTTGTGTTCGACGTGCTGTTTCCCTACGCCGCGAAACACCTGCCGGAGTTTGTCCGTCAGCACGCCGCGCGCGCCGATGTGGCGGAGCAACTGTCGGCCGTGCGTCGCGACAGCGCCGAGCCGGATGCCGACGTTGAGCGGGTGATCGCCATTCTGCTGAGCTGGATCGCCGAAGACCGCAAAGCCACGCCGCTCAAGGCGTTGCAAGGCATGGTCTGGGAACAGGGTTATCAGGCCGGGCAGTTGAAGGGCCACGTTTACCCGGACGCCGTTGAAGCGCTCAAGCGCTGGCATCAGGAAGGCTATCAACTGTTTGTGTACTCCTCGGGCTCGATCCAGGCGCAAAAACTGATCTTCGGTTGTTCCGAGGCTGGGGATTTGTCGCCACTGTTCAGCGGCTATTTCGACACCACGTCGGGGCCCAAGCGGGAAGCGCAGTCTTACCAACGCATCACTCAGGCCATCGGGCTTGAGCCTGCGCAGATTCTGTTTCTGTCCGACATCGTCGAAGAGCTGGACGCTGCACGCACGGCCGGGATGGCGACCTGCGGGCTGGCGCGAGAGGGTGGGGAGTTGGCAGGCCATCTGACCGTCGACAGCTTCGCGCGAATCAACCCCTCCACCTTATAAAGCACACCACATAACAACGCAGGCCGTGAAGCGAAAGCTCACGGCCTGTTTGTTTTCAGCACTGCAACGATTTACGCCGTGTGATAAGTCGGCAAGGCAAATCGTTGCTGGCTTTGCAGCATGGAGATCTGCGGCAGTTCACTCGCCTGTTCGGCAAGGTCACGGCGAATCGCACTGATCACCCAGGTCAACTGATCACCCGCGTGCAATTGCTGGTAGGAAATCGAACGCTTGAACACACGGCCTTCGCTACTGCGCAAGGTCAGCAAAATTCCGCCGTCAGGACGCGCTTGGGTGGTGACTTCGAAGTTGGAGAACAGGGAGGTAAATTTTTCTTGGATCAGGCTCATGTCTATCAGCTCCGTTTGCACGAGATTGGCAAGCATGGAGAGGTAGTTGCAGCGATTGTGCCAGTATTTGAATTTAATAAAATCCTTATAAATCAATAAGTTAATTTTATGTCGGGTTTTCGCTTTCGTGCAATCTGCATGAATGGCCATCGTGCATCCTGCATTTTGAAAGATTGTTGCTGCTTCGATGGAACCAATCCGCACCTCGAGGTTCATCGTTCGTTTATCCGGGTTGCGGATACAAAACATTGCAAAATCCGCGTGTACAGGCCAAGAACCGCTGACGTATTTTCGAGCTCATGGAACGCCGCCCGACAATAAAAAAATCAGCGGGAGCACAGATGAAACGCAGGCCAAACGACACGATTACCTGGGGCATGATGCTCCGCAAACTGCCGACGATCGCCAGAACCATTCCCCGTGTGGTGAAGGGCCTGAAAGTCGCCAACGTCAAGGATCCGACCCAACCGTGTGGCCTGGGCTGGTGTTTCGAGCAGGCGACGTTGCGCAATCCCGATGGCCCCGCGTTACTGCAGGGCGACGTGACGCTGACCTATACGCAGGTCAATCAGTGGGCGAATCGCATTGCTCATCATCTGATTGCCCAAGGCATCGGCAAGGGTGACGTGGTCGCGGTCTTCATCGAGAACCGTCCAGAACTGCTGGTGACGATTCTGGCCGTGGCCAAGGTCGGCGCGATCAGCGCGTTGCTCAACACCTCGCAAACCCGCGATACCCTCGCGCACAGCCTGAATTTGGTAGCCCCCGTGGCGATCATTGTCGGCGGCGAACTGGTCCCGGCGTTTTCCCAGGTCCGCGAGCGGGTGTCCATCGCGCCGGCGCGAACCTGGTTCGTCGCCGATCAAGACACCTGCAACCATCCGGGCGTTGCCCCCGACGGTTTCATCAACCTGATGGCGGCGAGTGCCGACGCGTCCGAGGAAAACCCTGTCAGCAGCCAGCAG
Organism: Pseudomonas sp. S2_B07; assembly: GCF_054668435.1. Classification (NCBI taxonomy): domain Bacteria; kingdom Pseudomonadati; phylum Pseudomonadota; class Gammaproteobacteria; order Pseudomonadales; family Pseudomonadaceae; genus Pseudomonas; species Pseudomonas sp. S2_B07. Next base: position 1,690,512 of record NZ_CP162769.1, on the reverse strand, counting down.
GTTTTTTTCGACGATCCTTGTTTCTATATCTACACCTCGGGCACCACCGGATTGCCCAAGGCCGGCGTCTTCAAGCACGGACGCTGGATGCGCAGCTCCGCCAGCTTCGGCCTGATCGCCCTGGACATGCAGCCGCACGACATCGTCTATTGCACCTTGCCGCTGTATCACGCCACTGGGCTCTGCGTGTGCTGGGGCTCGGCCATCAACGGTGCTTCGGGCTTTGCCATCCGCCGCAAATTCAGCGCCAGCCAGTTCTGGAATGACGTACGCAAATACCACGCGACCACCCTCGGTTACGTGGGCGAGTTGTGCCGCTATCTGGTGGATCAACCTACCAGCGCCGAAGACAGCCAGCACGGCGTGACGAAGATGATCGGCAACGGTTTGCGCCCCGGCGCGTGGGACACCTTCAAGACCCGCTTCGGCGTCGAGCATATCTGTGAACTGTATGCGGCCAGCGACGGCAACATCGGCTTCACCAACATTCTCAATTTTGACCACACCATCGGTTTCTCGCTGATGGCCTGGGAGCTGGTGGCCTACGACCACGACAGCGGCCAGCCGATTCGCAACGCCAAGGGTTTCATGAACAAAGTGCCCAAGGGCGTGCAGGGTTTGTTGCTGGCGAGAATCGACGACAAGGCGCCGCTAGACGGCTACACCGATCCGCAAAAGACCGAAAAAGTCGTGCTGCATGACGTGTTCAAGAAGGGCGATCGGTACTTCAACACCGGTGACTTGCTGCGCAACATTGGTTTTGGCCATGCACAGTTCGTCGACCGCTTGGGCGACACCTACCGCTGGAAGGGCGAGAACGTCTCGACCACGGAAGTGGAAAACATCCTCCTGCAACACCCGCACATCGCGGAAGCCGTGGCGTATGGCGTGGAAGTCCACAACACCAACGGGCGTGCCGGCATGGCGGCGATTACTCCGGCCGAATCCCTGGCTACCCTGGACTTCAGCGAACTGCTGGAGTTTGCTCGCCAGCAAATGCCGACCTATGCGGTGCCGCTGTTTTTGCGGGTGAAAGTGAAAATGGAGACCACCGGGACCTTCAAATACCAGAAGACCCGGCTCAAGGACGAAGCCTTCGACCCTGGCAAGACCGGCGATGACCCGATCTACGCCTGGTTGCCCGGCACCCAGACTTATGTGCAGGTTACCGAGCAGGTGCTGGCGGATATTCACAGCGGCAAGTACCGCTATTGAATGTGCCTATGGCGGCCCTTGAGAAAAAACAAGTGACAGCGCGGGGGCTGCTCGGGAAACTGTCGGCTTTACGAATAACCGAACAGGGAGCCCCCGATGTCAGATCAAAGCCGCCAGATGACCCCCGAAGAAGCCGCTGAATTTGCCGAACAGGTATTCAACAAGGCGCGCGAGGGCGATGCGGCCATGATGGCAGCGCTGTTGACCAAAGGCCTGCCGCCCAACCTGCGTAACCACAAGGGCGACACCTTGCTGATGCTGGCCGCCTACCACGGCCACGTGGACACCGTGAAAGTCCTACTCGAACACAAGGCCGACCCGGAAATCCGCAACGACAACGGCCAAAGCCCGATTGCCGGTGCCGCGTTCAAGGGCGACCTGGCGGTGGTCACGGCCTTGGTCGAGGGCGGCGCGCAAGTGGAAGGTTCGTCGTTTGATGGCCGTACCGCGCTGATGATGGCGGCGATGTTCAACCGCGTCGCCATCGTCGACTACCTGATCAGCAAAGGGGCCGATCCGAAAGCCAAGGACGCCAACGGCGTGTCGGCCCTCGATGCCGCTAAAACGATGGGCGCCGTCGACACCACCGCGCAGCTGGAAAAACTGCTGGGCTGATGCTTTGTGGTGAGGGGCATGCTCCCTCGCCACAGGTCTCCTCACGCTCGGTAACTTTCTGCGAATGCGCTATCCTTCGCGCCCTCAAAATTCACTCGCTACAGGATCCGCCTCATGAAAGCCGCACTCGTCGAACTCATCAGCAAAATCAGCTCCGGGTGCATGAGCGATGACCAAATCCTGAAAGTTGCTGACGAAGCGGCTCAAGCCTACGCCGATCCGCAGGCTTTTCTCACGGCCAACCCGGATATCAACTACGACGACACCTTCCCGATCCCGTTGGGTGAATGGGTGGTGGTCGGCAGTCTGCCGGAGACGGTGCTGTTCCAGGCCGACACCTACATGGACCTGTTCGCCCAGATCGTCGCCTCGTTCGGCCCTGGCGTTGATTTCAATATCAAACCCAAGCAGCTGGCCAAGACCGAAGCCCTGACCGCACTCAATCGCATTCAGGTGCAAATGGGTAGCATGAATAAGGAAAACGGTGGTTACACGCTGATGAACTTCAGCCAGCTGCTCGACGACGAGCTGCAAGTGGTGCTGGTCTACGGCAACGATGTGCCGCGTGTGCTTGAGCTGTGTGCCAAAGTTGGCATCGCCGCTGCGCCGTCGCTGGAAGCGCTGAAGATCGCGATTCACGTTTAAAAAGCGGAACCCTCGCAAGGCCCGGCTATCCTAAGGGTGCATATCACTCTTAGGGAGCGTCACCATGGGTTCTACGTTCAACAGCCTGGTCGCCTTGATCATTTTCGTGCTGGATATCTGGGCCATCATCAACGTGATAAAAAGTGGCGCCACCACCGGGATGAAAATCCTCTGGGTGCTGTTGATCGCGTTCCTGCCGGTATTGGGCCTGATCATCTGGGCCATCGCCGGGCCACGGGGCAACGTCCGCATCTGAGTGCGTCCTCACAACCGACACTGAACCTGTGGGAGCGCGGCTTGCCTGCGATGGAATCGCTGCGGTCTACCTAGACCGAGCCGTCCGCATCGCAGGCAAGTCGAGACGTCGCACCGCCGCTCCCACAGAGGAATGTGTCGACTTATCAAGTGAGGTTCGACCTGTCATCTTCCGCGACGTAGAATGCGCGCCTTTCCCGGTTAATCGAGCTGCTCGATTGGCCATCATGGGCGGGTAACCGTCCGTTGCCACCCGCATTCATCGGAGCACTTCCCATGAGCACTACCCCTGCCAGCGAATACCTGGAAACCCTCTACGAAGGCTATGGCCAGCGTTTTCGCATGGAAAAACTGCTGCACGAAGTGCGCACCGAACACCAGCACCTGGTCATCTTCGAAAACCCGCGCATGGGTCGGGTGATGGCGCTGGACGGCGTGATCCAGACCACCGAAGCCGACGAATTCATCTATCACGAAATGCTCACCCACGTGCCGATTCTGGCGCACGGCAGCGCCAAGCGCGTGCTGATCATCGGTGGCGGCGACGGCGGCATGCTGCGTGAAGTGGCCAAGCACCGCAGCATCGAACACATCACCATGGTCGAGATCGATGGCACCGTCGTCGACATGTGCAAGGAATTCCTGCCAAACCACTCCAAAGGTGCGTTCGAAGATCCTCGTCTGAACCTGGTGATCGACGACGGCATGCGTTTCGTCGCCACCACGACTGAAAAGTTCGACGTGATCATTTCTGATTCCACCGACCCGATCGGTCCGGGTGAAGTGCTGTTCTCGGAAAACTTCTACCAGGCCTGCCGTCGCTGCCTGAACGAAGGCGGCATCCTGGTCACCCAGAACGGCACCCCGTTCATGCAGATCGAAGAAGTCAAAACCACCGCCGGGCGTCTGCGCAGCCTGTTCCCGGACTGGCACTTCTATCAGGCGGCCGTGCCGACCTACATCGGTGGCTCGATGACATTTGCCTGGGGCGCGACCGATACCGCTTATCGCAAATTGTCCCGTGAAACCCTGCAACAGCGTTTCGCCGGCAGCGGCATCATCACCCGCTACTACAATCCAGAGATCCACATCGGCGCCTTCGCCTTGCCGCAATACGTGCTGCAAGCGGTGAACAAGCCAAGCAACGACTAAGGGTTGTACACACCCCCTGTGTAGGAGGGAGCCTGCTCGCGATAGCGGTGTGTCAGTCACATGATTATTGACTGACAGATTGCTATCGCGAGCAGGCTCACTCCTACAAAAACGGCAACCGGTTTCCTGTCAGAACACCGCAATTCGTTTGAACGATCAGTCAGCGCAAAAGTCCAGATGCATGTAGGCCCATCCATGGGCTTTATCGAGGAGGCACTGATGCAAAAGTGGAAAATCACTTTCGTGGATGATCACGGTGAAACAGTCGATGAAGTCTTTGAGTGCAACGAGTGTCCGGATAACGAGCACGCCGCCAAACTCATCAAGGCCCGACTTCTTCCCGTCGCTGCCAAACTGGATCTGAATGATCTGGAAGGGCGAACCGCTGATGCGAGCGTCAAAAGTCTCAAAGCCCAGAACAGCATACAAATCCTCGGCATCACGCCAATCTGAACCTCTCCTGTCTCATTCTCATTCAGGCCTTGGCAGCGGCTCTCTCTTGAGGCTACTCTGCAATCGAGATCAGCGAACGGATCGCTAAGGTCTGGTCTTGTCAGCTACATGCTTGCTTCCCACCGGCAACGAGGTTGCCGCATCGCGCGCACCACTCGGTTGCGCGTGCCGGGAATACGGAAAGTCTATCCATCACTATATGAGGGGGACGTTTCATGAGCACAGCCTATCAAGAAGACATCAGCAGCTCAGTGCTGCGCCGCATGAAAGAAGGCGGTTTCGACTTTTCAAGATTCCACCCCATCGAGTTCTACGCCATTTTTCCCGACGAGGAGCGGGCCCGCAGAGCAGCAGGTCATTACCGTGGCGAATCCCTGAATGCGCAAATCAGTGTGCGCGACGACGGGGCATGGGCGCTCGAACTGAGCAAAGTCATGTACGCCACTTACGATGACATCGGCGATTTCGAGCAAGGCTTCGAGGCGGTGGTCGAGCCTCTGGGCGGCATCATCGAAGGATGGGGCGTCAAGCAGGAGGTACGAGGGCTACTCGCATAATCCTATGAACAGTGACACGCACTAACGGCTGACCTTCGGGTTGGCCGTTTTAGTTTGCGGAGGGTCGTAAAACACGTCCGGCAAAACCCTGAAACAAGAATCCGGCGCAAAAAAAAGCCGCCTGAGCAGGCGGCTAAAGGGAAGTTCGGGCTGTTTATCCAGCGAATGCGCGGATTATCCCCGCCGGCGCCCGGGCAGTGAAATCAACTCTGACTATGCTGGTGATAGGCGACAACGTCGCCTTGCAATGAAGCGGGGGCTGTCAGGTTGGGGCGTTTGCTGCACAGGAATGGTGCGGTGAAAACGGAGCGATTATCCAACCGATTGATATCAAAGCGTTTCTGCCGCTGGCACGGGCCTTGCGAAGCCTAGATGTCCGGGTGACAAGGAGTACGGCATGATCCGCACCTATTTTGATGAAATGTACGATGCCGGCGGCCAGGTCCGCCCGCATTATCGGGAGTTTGCCCGTTGGCTGGCCGAAACGCCTGACGAGCTTCTGGCACAACGGCGACGCGAGGCCGATCTGTTATTTCATCGCGCCGGGATAACCTTCACGCTCTACGGGGACGAGCAGGGGACAGAGCGCCTGATTCCCTTCGACACCATCCCCCGCAGCATTCCTGCCAGCGAATGGCGGGTCGTCGAGCGCGGCTGCATTCAGCGGGTCAAGGCACTGAACATGTTCCTTGCCGACCTCTATCACGAGCAGCGCATCATCAAGGCCGGCATCATCCCGGCCGAGCAAGTGCTGGCCAACGAGCAATACCAGTTGGCGATGCAAGGGCTGGATCTGCACCGGGACATCTATTCGCACATCTCAGGTGTCGATCTGGTGCGCGACGGCGACGGCACGTACTACGTGCTCGAAGACAACCTGCGTACACCGAGCGGCGTCAGCTACATGCTCGAAGACCGCAAGATGATGATGCGCCTGTTCCCCGAACTGTTTGCGGCGCAACGCATTGCGCCTATCGATCACTATCCGAATCTGCTTCTGGATACCCTGAAAAGCTCCAGCCCGATCGATAACCCGAGCGTGGTGGTGTTGACGCCGGGTCGCTTCAACAGCGCATTTTTCGAGCATGCCTTTCTGGCTCGGGAAATGGGGGTTGAACTGGTGGAGGGCGCGGACCTGTTCGTGCGCGATGACAAGGTGTTCATGCGCACCACGGACGGGCCGAAAGCTGTCGACGTGATCTACCGTCGCCTCGACGATGCGTTCCTCGATCCGCTGGCGTTCAATCCGGATTCGATGCTGGGTGTTCCGGGGCTGCTGTCGTCGTACCGTTCCGGCAACGTCGTGCTGGCGAATGCCATCGGCACCGGGGTGGCGGACGACAAGTCGGTGTACCCGTTTGTCACCGACATGATCCGTTTCTACCTCGACGAGGAGCCGATCCTGAAGAACGTGCCGACGTTCCAGTGTCGCAATCCCTCCGAACTGTCCCACGTGCTGGCCAATCTTCCGGATCTGGTGGTCAAGGAAACCCAGGGCTCTGGCGGTTACGGAATGCTGGTGGGGCCGGCGGCGACGGCGGCGGAAATCGAATCGTTCCGTGCACGGATCAAAGCCAAGCCCCACGCGTACATCGCGCAACCGACGTTGTCCCTGTCGACCTGTCCGACCTTTGTCGAAAACGGCATTGCGCCACGCCACATCGACCTGCGTCCGTTTGTATTGTCTGGCCGCGAAACCCGGGTCGTGCCCGGCGGTTTGACCCGTGTTGCTTTGCGTGAAGGCTCTCTGGTGGTGAATTCCTCCCAGGGTGGCGGAACCAAGGACACCTGGGTGGTCGAGGATTGAAGGAAGCCTGCCATGTTAAGTAGAACTGCCTCGGATTTGTATTGGATGTCGCGTTACCTGGAGCGGGCGGAAAACCTCGCACGGATGCTCGACATCAGTTATTCGCTGTCGCTGATGCCGCAGGATGGTCGCGGCAACGGGCTGCACGAACTCGCCATGCCGCTGCTGATCACCGGCACCCTGGACGATTACCTGGAGCGCCACGGCGAGTTGCATGCCGAACGGCTGTTGCATTTCTTCGCCCTCGATGCGGCCAACCCGGCGAGCATCTACAGCTGCCTCGGTTCGGCGCGAGCCAGTGCCCATGCGGTGCGTGGGCGAATCACCGCCGACATGTGGGAAAACATAAACGCCACCTGGCTGGAAATTCGCGGGATCGCCGAACAGGGCTTGAGCCGCTATGGCATGAGCCGTTTTTGCGAGTGGATCAAGGAACGTTCCCACCTGTTCCGGGGCGCGTCCTACGGCACCATCATGCGTAACGATGCGTTCCGCTTCATTCGTCTGGGGACGTTTATCGAAAGGGCCGACAACACGCTGCGCCTGCTCGATGCACGCTACGAAATGGCCGGCGATCAAGCCGAAGCGGTCAGTGACAGCACGGCGCACGCCTATTACCAGTGGAGCGCCTTGTTGCGAGCGCTGTCGTCGTTCGAGGCGTACACCGAGATCTACCGCGACGCCCCCGGTGCCCGGCATGTGGCCGAGTTGCTGTTGCTGCGCGCGGATGTACCGCGTTCCTTGCGCGCGTGCACCGAAGAAATCGACCAGATTCTCGCCAGCCTGCCGGGGGCCAACGGCCGCCCCGCGCAGCGCCTGGCCGCCGAGATCGACGCACGCCTGCGCTACACCGGCATCAACGAAATTCTCGACGAAGGCCTGCATGCCTGGCTGACCGAATTCATCCCGCTGGTGCGCCAGTTGGGCAACGCCATTCACAGTTCTTACCTGGAGGCTGCATGAGACTTTCCATAAGCCACGAAACCACCTATCACTATGAAGATCAGGTGCGGGCGAGCATCCAGTATTTGCGACTGACACCCCATGACAGCGAGCGTCAGCACGTGCTCAGTTGGCAACTCGACCTGCCGCGCCCGGTGCGCGCGCAACTCGATCCGTTCGGCAACATCCTGCATGTACTGACCATGGACGAGCCGCACGAGGCGATCATCATTGGCGCCCGTGGTCAGGTGGATATCGATGAACTGCGCGAAGCCGAACATGAGAGCCAGTCGGCGCTGCCGTTCCTGCGTTTCACCCGGCTGACCGAAGCCGACGAAGCCTTGCGAGCGTTCGCGCAAAAGGAATGCAAGACCCGTCGGGATCGCACCGCACTGATCGACTTGATGCATGGCCTGAACCAGCACATGACCTACACGCCAGGCTCGACCGAAGTCGACACCAGCGCGGCCCAGGCCTTTGCCGGACGTTCCGGCGTCTGTCAGGACCATACCCATGCGTTTCTCGCCTGTGCGCGAAGCCTGGGCATTCCGTCGCGTTATGTGTCGGGTTATCTGTACAGCGAGAACAGCGAACACCTGGCCAGTCACGCCTGGGCGGAAGCCTGGCTCGATGATGCGTGGTACAGCTTTGATGTGACCAATGAATTGGCCCGGCCCGAGCGCCATTTGAAGCTTGCCGTGGGCCTGGATTATCTGGACGCCTGTCCGGTACGCGGAATGCGCCGGGGCGGTGGGTGTGAGCAGATGCATGCGAAGGTGTTTGTGTCGCCGACGCCGATGCCGGTTATCTCCGTCCAGCAACAATAATCAGGCGCCTTACAAATCCCTTGTAGGAGTGAGCCTGCTCGCGATAGCGGTCTGCCAGTCAGCAAATCTGTAACTGACGCACCGCTATCGCGAGCAGGCACTCCTACAGTGGGGGATGGGTATCAGGGCTTAATTTTGCGCCCGGCCATGTGCTTCAAATACCCCACCAGCATGTCCAGATCCGCATCTGGCAATACCTGCGCCGTAAACCCCGGCATCTTCGCCTGCGGCCACTGGCGCAAGCTCTGCGGATCACGGATATAGCGCTTCAAGAACTCCGCCCCGAAATACTCGGTCGGACTAAACGGAATATTCAAATCCGGCCCGAACTGCGCATCCCCGGCACCGTTCAATCGATGGCAAGCCAGGCAGTTCTTCTGAAACAACGCAAAGCCTTGATTCACCGGATCGCCCGCCTTCAACGCCGGATCAGGCAGCAGGGCAGGGAAGCGCGCAGCGACCGGCGCCAGGCGCTTGATGCTGGACAGCTGAAACGGCCATTGCTCCGGGCTGATATTGCCGGCCTGCGGATCCGTCCAGACCAGATAAAACGGCCCGGCCCCCGGCTTGCCTTCTGACAATGCCGGCCAAGGTTTGGCCGGGTCTTCAATCGCCAGCCACGCCCGCGCACCTTGAGTGTTGAGCAAAGGCGCTGCGGCCAACTCGGCGGCAAATCCGTCCAGCGCCACGGCTTGCAAATGGTCATCGAGCTTGATGCCGGTCAACAGCGCCGCCAGCGGCACCGCTTGATAACTCATGTCCCGTTTGTAGGAAACGTCGTCGGCAATATGGAGGGTCTGGACTTGCGGGTGCTTGAGCAGTTCTTCGGTCTGCCAGGTGCGAGTGGTCGCGCCCAGCTCGAGGTTCAGCTGTGCGGCAAACAGAGGCGTGCTGAGCAGCAAGGCCCCGAACAGAATGAGCGTTTTCAATAGATCGCCGTCCATGTCGTGGAAGTGCCCAAAGGTTGGCACACCCACGCTGGCCCGGGTAGCGGGCCAGTCACATTTTTAGAATGACGATATAAATACCTGACACCGTTTTCTTTTACCGACTAGCCAATCACCTTGGTCAGATTCGGCAAAATCAACAACAGCGTGGTGGCGAAAAGAATGAGCCCGGCTTGACGTACTTTCGAATGTTTGAACATGGCTTGACCGCCTTTTTTGTTATTTCCTGATGCCTGCCTGCATATCTCCATGACGGCAGAGCGTTGCACTTCCTGTCAGACGAGTGCCTCGGCAAAACCCGACGACAACTTCGTACACTTCACCTTAGAGCCCGCGTCACTCGTGACTTAGATCCATTTCGTATGGAACTATCGACAAATGCTCTTAAAAAGGCATGAGGCCTATTGCCAGCTTCTTGGGCGCCCTTTTGCTAGACAGCTCCGTGTCCTGAATCGGTTAATCCCATCGCTCACTACCGTCCGTCTGAGCACGTCAGTCAACGTCAGTGAGCACTGCGGTCATTGAATCCGCGGCGGCCCGGCATAAGAGTGAGCACTCAGTATTTACTCACCGCCCAGGTTCGAGGACGTCATGACCCAAGCTTTGATTTTCGACGCGTTACGCACGCCCCGTGGCAAAGGCAAGGCCGATGGCGCCTTGCACAGCGTCAAACCGGTCAATCTGGTGGCCGGCTTGCTCACGGCGCTGCAACAGCGCACGTCGCTCGATACCAGCCAGGTCGATGACGTGGTGCTCGGCTGCGTGACGCCGATTGGTGATCAAGGCTCCGATATCGCCAAAACCGCGACCCAAGTGGCGGATTGGGACGTCAGCGTCTCGGGCGTGCAGATCAACCGCTTCTGCGCTTCGGGGCTTGAAGCGGTGAACCTCGGCGCGATGAAGGTGCGCTCCGGTTTCGAAGACCTGGTGGTGGTCGGCGGTGTCGAGTCGATGTCTCGCGTGCCCATGGGCAGCGACGGTGGGGCTTGGGCGCTGGACCCGGAAACCAATCTGCACAGCCATTTCACACCGCAAGGCGTGGGCGCCGACCTGATTGCCACCCTCGAAGGGTTCAGCCGTCAGGACGTGGATGCCTACGCGCTGCACTCGCAACAGAAAGCGGCGCGGGCACGGGCGAACGGTTCGTTCAACAAGTCGCTGGTGCCGGTGCAGGATCAGAACGGCATCATCTTGCTCGATCACGATGAGTTCATTCGCGCCGACTCCACCCTGGAAGGCTTGGGCAAGCTCAAGCCGAGTTTCGAGATGATGGGGCAAATGGGCTTCGACGCCACGGCGTTGCGCGTCTACAGCCATGTCGAACGGATCAATCACGTGCACACGCCGGGCAACAGCTCCGGGATCGTCGATGGTGCGGCGCTGATGCTGATTGGTTCCGAAGCCAAGGGCCGGGCGCTTGGCCTGCAGCCACGGGCGCGGATCGTTGCCACGGCGGTCACCAGCACCGATCCGACCATCATGCTCACCGGCCCGGCGCCGGCTACCCGTAAAGCGCTGGCCAAGGCCGGGCTGCGGGTGGAAGACATCGACCTGTTCGAGGTCAACGAAGCGTTCGCCTCGGTGGTGCTCAAATTCATCAAGGACATGGCCATCGATCCGGACAAGGTCAACGTCAACGGCGGCTCCATCGCCATGGGTCATCCGCTGGGCGCCACGGGCTGCGCGATTCTCGGCACGCTGCTCGATGAGCTGGAAACCCGACGCCTGCGCTATGGCCTGGCGACGTTGTGTGTCGGTGGCGGCATGGGCATTGCCACCATCATCGAACGCCTCTGAGCCCCCGACTTCCAAGGAAACATGTTCATGACTGAAGCCATTCGTTACGAAAAGGGTCAGGACCGGATCGTTGTCCTGACCATCGACATGCCGGGCCAGAGCGCCAACACCATGAACGCGGTCTACCGCGAAGCCATGGCCGCCTGCGTCGCCCGTCTGGTCGCTGAAAAAGACAGCATCGCCGGGGTGATCATCACCTCGGCGAAGAAGACGTTCTTCGCTGGCGGCGACCTCAATGAACTGATCAAGGTTGGCAAGCCAGAGGCCAAAGCGTTCTACGACATGGTGCTGACCCTAAAAGGTCAATTGCGCACCCTGGAAACCCTCGGCAAACCGGTGGTGGCCGCGATCAACGGCGCCGCATTGGGCGGTGGTTGGGAAATCTGCCTGGCGTGTCATCATCGCGTGGCGCTGGACAATCCATCCGTGCAACTCGGCCTGCCGGAAGTCACCCTCGGCTTGCTGCCGGGCGGCGGCGGGGTGGTGCGCATGGTGCGGATGCTGGGCATCGAGAAAGCCTTGCCGTATCTGCTCGAAGGCAAAAAAGTCCGGCCACAACAGGCGTTGCAGGCCGGGTTGATTGACGAGTTGGCGAAGGATCCTGATGAACTGCTGAGCAAGGCGCGGGCCTGGATTCTGGCCAATCCGACGGCGGTACAACGTTGGGACGTGAAGGGTTATCAGATCCCCGGCGGCACCCCGTCCAGCCCGAAAGTCGCGCAGATGCTCGCTATTGCGCCATCGATCCTGCGCAGCAAGACCCAAGGCTGCATGCCTGCGCCGGAGAAAATCCTCTGCGCGGCGGTTGAGGGCGCCCAGGTGGATTTCGACACTGCGCACCTGATCGAAACCCGCTACTTCACTGAGCTGACCACGGGCCAGGTCTCGAAAAACCTGATTGGCACTTTCTGGTTCCAACTCAACGAGATCAATGCCGGCGGTTCGCGGCCGCAAGGTTTTGCGCCTTGTGTGACGCAAAAAGTCGGGGTACTCGGCGCCGGGATGATGGGCGCGGGCATCGCGTTTGTCAGCGCATCGGCAGGCATCGAGGTGGTGCTCAAGGACATCACGCTGGCGGCGGCGGAGAAGGGCAAGGCCCATTCGGCAGCGTTGCTGGACAAGAAAGTCGCGCGCGGCCAGATGATTGCCGAGCAGCGTGAGGCGATTCTGGCGCGGATCCGTACCACGGAAAACGATGCCGACCTGGCCGGTTGCGACCTGATCATCGAAGCGGTGTTCGAAGATCGCGAGCTCAAAGCCAGGGTCTCATCGGCTGCGCAAAAAGTCGTCGGGCCGGATGCGGTGATCGCTTCCAACACCTCGACGTTGCCGATCAGCGGCCTGGCCACCGCGGTGCCGGACCAGAGCAAATTCATCGGCCTGCACTTCTTCAGTCCCGTGGAAAAAATGCCGCTGGTGGAAATCATCAAAGGCGCCAATACCAGCGATGAAACCCTGGCTCGAGGCTTCGATTTCGTCCTGCAAATCAAGAAAACCCCGATCGTGGTCAACGACAGTCGCGGCTTCTTTACCTCGCGGGTGTTTGGCACCTTCACCAACGAAGGCATCGCCATGCTCGGCGAAGGCGTCAGCGCGCCGATGATCGAGACCGAAGCACGCAAGGCCGGCATGCCCATCGGGCCGCTGGCGATTTCTGATGAAGTTTCCCTCAGTCTCATGAGCCATATCCGTCAGCAAACGGCCAAAGACCTGCAAGCCGAAGGGAAACCGCTGATAGAGCATCCGGCCTTTGCGGTGATCGACTTGCTGCTCAACGAATACAAACGCCCCGGTAAAGCGGCAGGAGGCGGTTTTTACGAATACCCGGCCGCTGGCCAGAAGCATCTGTGGCCAGAGCTGAAAAGCCGTTTCGAAAAGCCTGACGGGCAGATTTCGCCCAAGGATGTGCGTGATCGCCTGCTGTTCGTGCAAGCCATCGAAACCGTGCGCTGTGTGGAGGAGGGTGTGCTGACGTCGACGGCGGACGCCAACGTCGGTTCGATCTTCGGCATCGGTTTCGCGGCCTGGACCGGCGGTGCACTGCAATTCATCAATCAGTACGGCGTGCAAGACTTCGTCGCCCGCGCCCAATACCTGGCCGCGCAGTATGGCGAACGCTTCAATCCGCCAGCGTTGTTGCTGGAAAAAGCCGCCAAAGGGGAGACGTTTTAAGGGACCGGTGACGCTTCGCGGGGCTTGCCTTGGAACGGTGTTTCGAGGCAGGCTCTGGGGTGTGCATTATTCCCATCACGTGTCAGGTATTTTTTATGTCGTTACGCATCTGCATTCTGGAAACCGACATCCTGCGTCCAGAATTGGTCGACCAATATCAGGGCTACGGGCAGATGTTCAAGCACCTGTTTTCGCAGCAACCTATCGCGGCCGAGTTCACGGTCTACAACGTGATGCAGGGCGAATACCCAAGCGATGACCTGACCTTCGACGCTTATCTGGTCACCGGCAGCAAGGCCGATTCCTTCGGCACCGACCCGTGGATCGAAACCCTCAGGAAATACCTGCTGACCCGCTACGAACGCGGCGACAAACTCTTGGGCGTGTGTTTCGGCCATCAGTTGCTGGCGTTGTTGCTGGGCGGCAAAAGCGAACGTGCCACCCAAGGCTGGGGTGTCGGCACCCACAGTTACAAACTCGCGGCCAAGGCGCCGTGGATGAGCCCGGTCAGGGAAGAGTTGACCTTGTTGATCAGCCACCAGGACCAAGTGACGTCGCTACCGGAAAACGCCACGGTCATCGCCTCCAGCGATTTCTGCCCGTTCGCGGCTTATCACATCAATGATCAAGTGCTGTGCTTCCAGGGTCATCCGGAATTCATTCACGACTATTCGCGAGCGCTGCTGGACATTCGTCAGGAAGCGCTGGGCGAGCAGATCTACTCCAAAGGCGTGAAGAGCCTTGAGCATGAGCATCATGGCGCTACGGTAGCGGAGTGGATGATGCGGTTTGTGGCGCACAAGCCAGAAACGGTTTAAAACCTGATTCAAGCTCGCACCCACAATGGAGATACCCTTGTGGGAGCGAGCTTGCTCGCGATTGTCACTGACACCTGGGTAGTGGCTACAACCACCCCGACTTCTTGAAACTCGCCCACAAACTTGTGCATCCCACCGCAATAAACCCCAACACCCCGAAGTACCCGTAGTGCCACGCCAGCTCCGGCATGTTTTGAAAGTTCATCCCGTAAATCCCGGCCACCGCCGTCGGAAACGCCAAAATCGCCGCCCACGCGGCAAATTTGCGCTGCACCACGCTCTGGCGTGAAGCCTCCAGCAACACCCCCACCTCAATCGTCTGGCTGGCAATGTCGGCCAGGGTCGTCAGGTCTTCCATCTGCCGCGTCACGTGAATCTGCACATCCCGGAAGTACGGGCGCATGTTCTTGTCGATGAACGGGAAGCTCAGTTTCTGCAATTCCTCACCAATCTCCACCATCGGCGCCGCATAACGACGCAGGCGCAATACGTCCCGGCGCAGGCCGTGCAGTTTCTGGATGTCATGTTCATTCAACGCACTGCACAACACGTTGCGCTCCAGCTCATCGATCTCGGCGTGGATCGCTTCGCCCACGGGCTGGTAGTTTTCGATCACAAAGTCGAGGAGGGCATAGAGAACGAAGTCCTCCCCGTGTTCAAGCAACAATGGGCGCGCCTCACAGCGTTGCCGGACATAGGCATAGGACGCCGAATGACCATTGCGTGCAGTGATGATGTAGCCGTTACCGGCAAAGATATGCGTCTCGATGAACTGCAGTTTGCCTTCGTTACGAATGGGCGAATACGTGACGATAAACAATGCGTCGCCAAAGGTTTCGAGTTTCGGCCGGCTGTGTTTTTCCAGGGCATCTTCGATGGCCAGTTCGTGCAGGTTGAACTGGCGTTGCAGGTTGGCCAGCTCCTGGGCGTCCGGCTCTTCGAGGCCGATCCAGACAAAGTGGCCGGGTTTTGCGGCCCAGGCTGCGCCCTCGTCGAGGGTGATGTTGGTGACTTTCTTACCGGCGCTGTAAACCGCAGCAGCAACAACTCTACCCATGATTCAGGTTCACTTCTTATTAGCAGGTGGCAGTGGCAGGCAATCTTCAGCTTAGCCTTGTCTGATGCTTCAGAGTGAGCGAACTCTGCAGAGTTCGAAGGTGAAAGTTCGAAGGCAAAAGAAAACCCGCACCAGGCGGGTTTCTTTTTTAAGCGGCTTGCAGTTGCCGATCCATCGAAGCGATGCACTCGCGCATCTGTTCGCGGCACTGGGCCATCAGCAGGGGCATGTCGTCCAGACTCAATCCTGCTGTCGGAATCGCCGGCAGCGAGCGAATCAGAATTTTCCCACTGCGCCAGCGGTTCAATCGCATGTGTTTGACGTAACTGCTGACGCACACGGGCACGATTGGTACGCCGGCAGCAATCGCCATTTGGAACGCGCCTTTCTTGAACGGCAGCAACTCTTCGCCCAGGTTGCGCGTGCCTTCCGGAAAGACCCAGATCGACGTGTCTTCATGCTGCAAGGTGTGCGTGGTGGTCAACATCGACTGGCGCGCCTTGTGCGCATTGCCGCGATCGATCAACACGTTGCCGGCCAGCCAGAACAACTGCCCGAACAGCGGCACCCACTTCAGGCTCTTTTTGCCGATGCACACGGTACGGCGGGGCACCACGTTACCGAATACAAACAGGTCGTAGTTGGATTGGTGATTGGCGATGATCACGCAGCTGTCAGGCTTGTTCATCAACGGCCCGACATCGGCCTTCACCCGTAAACGCAAAATACACATCGCCGGCCACGCATAGAGACGTGCGCACAAACGGCTGTTGTCCGGGTTGAACGGGCGACACAGGCCCAGAATCACCCCAAGCACACCGGCCAGAATAAAGTGCAGGCCCATCAAGAACATACGAAACACAAACAGCATTTACAGGCCCCACCGGGACAAAAGGTGGCGCAGTGTACGGATGTGCACTGTTTTCGGCAATTGCCGCTATAGAGGAGGGAGATAGGCGATGTTTGTGCGCATGTTTCCGACTTGTGGGTCAGACGCGTTCTAGAGCGGTTACAGACTTTTCAACACCATGGGTAAGAAAAAGCCCGACACGACGGTCGGGCTTTTCAACGCTGCGAGTCTGGGCTTAACCCAAGTGTTGCTGATCGAGGATGATTGCGTTATCCAGCGTCTCCAGCAGCGCCTTGCGTACTTTCAACTTGGTGTTCTTGTGCGCGGTCATGTTGATCTTCTTCAATTGACGAGCGGCCGCCAGCGCGGCGCCCTCCAGCTCTTCGGCCGAGACCACCACGTCGAGGAAACCTGCGTCTACGGCGCTCTTCGGAGTGAACATCTCGCCATTGATCACCGAGCGATGCAGCGCAGCCTTGCTCAGGCGATCACGGGCAATCTCGATACCGGCGTGGTGCATGGTCATGCCGATCTGCACTTCGTTCAGACCAATGCTGAACGGGCCATCAACCCCAATGCGGTAATCCGCCGACAACAGCAGGAACGCACCCTTGGCCACGGCATGCCCAGGGCACGCCACGATCACCGGGAACGGGTGCGACAGCAGGCGACGGGCCAGTGTCGAACCGGCAGTGACCAATGCCACGGCTTCTTTCGGACCGGACGTCATCACCTTCAAGTCATAACCACCGGACAGAATCCCCGGCGTACCGGTAATGATCACCACCGCACGATCAGTCACTGCCTGATCCAGCGCAGCGTTAAACGCGGCAATCACGTCGGGCGAGATGGCATTGACCTTGCCATTGCTCAGGGTCAGGGTCGCGATACCGTCTTCGAGATGGTAGGAAATCAACTCACTCATGACGCTATTCCTTGTATGAAAGTTGGGGCAGACGTTACCCACCGCGACAGGCCAGGTAAAGCGCCGTGACTGACCCGCCAGTCACCCTTTCCCCGCCGCACAAGCGTAGCCCGCCACATCCGCGGCGCGTTCCCTTCTATATAGAAGCAGGCGCGAAGCCGGAGATTGGCAGGTTTGCCATGACGCCAAACCCGGTGGAACGACTAAAACGCTAAGCGCATGAAAATTCTGCAAAAAAAATTTGCCATCGGAAAAGGTTTCGACTACATTAGCGCGCCTCGACAGACAGAACTTGTTTGACGAGATACGGTGAAGTGTCCGAGTGGCTTAAGGAGCACGCCTGGAAAGTGTGTATACAAGAAATTGTATCGAGAGTTCGAATCTCTCCTTCACCGCCAAATTCGATGTAACCAGAACCCCTGATTTCGAGAGAAATCAGGGGTTTTGTGGTTTCCGGGGGCTGAAAAAGAGTCTGGCCAGTGACCCATCGAAAGCGCACGACAAACAACTGCCGAATGGCTAACTGCGCCCACCTCACTCTTGCCCCTGATACGAATAGGCAATGCTCGAAGACAAATCGGTATAGGTTGCCTGGTTTGCGATAGCTACCATGGCACCACACCTACTTGTCGGAGATGGCCATGATCAGCAGAAAAACCCTCTTCATCACCGGGGTCAGCAGCGGCTTCGGCAACGCCCTGGCGCAAGAAGCGCTTGCAGCGGGCCATCGCGTCATCGGCACCGTTCGCAGTGAAAGCGCGTTGCAAGCTTTTCAGGCTCTTTCCCCGGACAGTGTTCATGGGGTCATCCTGGATGTAACGGACTTTGATCGCATCGACAGCGTCATAGCGGAGGTTGAAGCAAACCACGGCCCGGTCGATGTATTGGTCAACAATGCCGGCTACGGACATGAGGGCATCCTCGAGGAGTCGCCGCTGGATGAGATGCGTCATCAGTTCGACGTCAATGTCTTCGGCGCGGTAGCGGTGATCAAGGCCTTCCTGCCTTATTTCCGCAAGCGTCGGGCCGGTCACATTCTCAATATCACGTCCATGGGCGGCACCATCACAATGCCGGGTATCGCCTACTATTGCGCCAGCAAGTTTGCTCTCGAAGGTATCTCGGACACGCTCAGCAAAGAGCTACGGCCTTTCAATATCTTCGTCACGGCGGTGGCACCTGGCTCGTTTCGCACTGACTGGGCAGGACGTTCGATGCAACGCACGCCGCGAAGCATTGCCGACTATGACGCCAGTTTCGACCCCGTACGTAAGGCACGCGAAGAGAAGAGCGGCAAACAGCTGGGCGACCCGCGAAAAGCAGCACAAGCGATGTTGCAGGTCATTGCCAGTCCGACGCCGCCTGCGCACGTGTTGTTGGGTAGCGATGCATTGAGCCTGGTGCGTGACAAGCTTGCCAGCGCTGCCAGTGAAATAGATCAATGGGAAGCGGTGACCCGTTCAACCGATGGCTGATCGGCAAGTACAGGGAGCATTAATGACTCAGGTCGACTCACGCACCTCGCGCATGGTGCAGTTGATGGAAAAGCTCGCTCCAGTTGAAGGCTACAACCTGAGCGCGCTGGAGGACGTGCGCTTTTTGCGTTCAAACCGCCCGCTGACCCGCACTCCGGTGTTGTACGACCCCGGCATCGTGATCCTGTGCCAAGGACGCAAGCGCGGGTATCTGGGCGATGATGTCTACCTTTACGACGCCCAGCATTATCTCGTGGTCTCCGTCCCCGTTCCGTTCACCATGGAGACCGATGCCAGCGAAGCGGAGCCGATGCTGGCGGTTTACATGCGCCTGAACTTCCAGCTGGCCAGCGAGTTGCTGCTGCAAGTCGATGAAGCACTAGGACCCAGTGATGCCCAGCCCAAAGGCATGTACGCGTCGCCAATGGACGACTTGTTACGTACCTCGACGCTGCGTTTCCTTGACGCCATGAGTCGACCGGGTGATGCGCACATACTCGGCCCGTCGCTGATGCGGGAAGTCTACTACCGCATCCTGACGGGCGAGCAGGGTGGCTCAATGCGCGCTGCGCTTAATCGCCAGGGGCACTTTGGCAAGGTCACTCGGGCCATCCGCAAGATCCACAGTTGCTACCACGAGCACCTGGATGTGGAGTCCCTTGCCCAGGAAGCAAGCATGAGCGTGCCCAGCTTTCACCTGCATTTTCGTAGCGTGACGGACTCGTCTCCGATGCAATACCTCAAGTCGACACGCTTGCATCAGGCTCGATTGCTGATGTTGCACAACGCGATGACCGCTTCGGCTGCGGCGTTCAATGTGGGCTACGAAAGCGCCTCGCAATTCAGTCGGGAGTTCAAACGCTTCTTCGGCCGAACGCCCCAGGCTGAGATTGAGTGGATGAAGGCGACCTATGCGTTGCCTGCGCCGTCCACGCCGTCCTTTTATGTTTCGTCGCATTAGTGATAAGTCGGGCCTGCTAGACTGCCGAACCCCTCGAATGGAATCGACACAATGCCTCACCTTCGCGCTGTTCACCGCCGCACTGTCAGGTCCATCACTGCGGTGTTGGCATGCGCCCTGTCACCACTCGTCACCGCAACCACATTCCCCGACGCCGAAGCCAGTGACCCCGCCAAACTGGGCTGGATGGTCGGTTCGCCACCTCCTGCCGATCGCACCGTGCGCTTCGAGGACGGCAGTTACTTCCAGTTCCCGGCTATGCGCTGGAGCGTTTCGAACTTCCGGCAGCTCATGCCGACAATCAACGTTTCACGAGGCCTCGGCGCCCCGGTCCCGCTGACTTCTGCGCTGCGCAACGATATCGATGCCGTCAGCTTCACGCCGCTTGGCGCAACGCAGGCGATGACCTGGAATCAATCCCTCGCCGCCACTTACACCGACGGAATTGTGGTGATGCACAGGGGCAAGGTGGTCTATGAGCGCTACTTCGGTGTGCTGAAACCCGAAGGTCAGCACGCGGCGATGTCAGTGACCAAATCCGTGGTCGGCACGCTGGGTGCAATGTTGGTGGCTGAGGGGCGAATCGATGCGAACAAGCCTGTCGCCGATTACGTTCCCGAACTGGCGGCCTCCGCGTTCGGCAGCGCCACGGTACGTCAGGTCCTCGACATGACCACCGCACTCAAATACAGCGAAGACTATGCCGACCCGAACGCCGAAGTCTGGGCGCACGCAAAGGCTGGCAGTCCATTGCCCAAGCCCAAGGACTACACCGGGCCGCGGAGTTACTACGAGTTTTTGCAGACCGTTCAACTGCAAGGCGAACACGGCAGCGCGTTTGGCTACAAGACCGTCAACACCGACGCCCTCGGCTGGATCATCGCCCGAGCGACCGGCCGCAACGTTGCGCAGTTATTATCGGAGCGCATCTGGAGTCGTTTGGGCGCCGAGCAGGATGCCTATTTCACCGTGGACGCCATCGGTACGCCGTTTGCTGGCGGTGGCTTGAACACCGGCTTGCGAGACCTCGCCCGGTTTGGCGAGATGCTGCGCAATGACGGCCAGTTCAACGGCCAGCAGATCGTGCCCAAAGCCGTCGTGGATGACATTCGTCGTGGTGGCGACAAACAGGTTTTCGCCAAGGCCGGTTATGACTTGTTGAAGGGCTGGAGTTACCGCTCGATGTGGTGGGTGACGGGCAAGGAGGACGGGGCATTCATGGCGCGCGGCGTTCATGGCCAGCGCATCTATGTCGATCCGAAAGCCGAGATGGTGATTGTTCGTTATGCCTCGCACCCGGTTGCCAGTAACTCGGCGAATGATCCGGTGACGCTGCCGGCGTTTGATGCGTTGGCCGCGTTTTTGTCCAAGTTGCCTTGATTCGCTGTTTATAAAGAAGGAATTCCTATGATCACCACCACAACCCACGCCATCGAAGGCCGTCAGATCACCGCCTACCTGGATATCGTCAGTGCCGAGTCAGTGCAGGGCGTGAACGTTATCCGCGACGTGTTTGCCGGGATGCGGGATTTTTTCGGTGGGCGTTCCCAGACGTTGGAGCGGGCGTTGAAGGAAGCGCGGATTCAGGCGACTGACGAGATCAAGGAGCGGGCGCGAGCGCTTCAGGCGGACGCCGTGGTAGGGCTCGATTTTGAGATCAGCATGCCGGCTGGCAAGGGCGGGATGGTCGTGGTGTTTGTGACGGGGACAGCGGTCAGATTGAAGTGATTCGATTTGTTTGATCGCGAGGTGTTTTATCGGTCGCAGCGCGGGCCATTCGTCGGGCACGCAACAATCTGAATTACAAGTCCGGTAATGACCGACTAGTCTCAAAAGCCTTGGTGGTCGATATTTTTCAGGCAAATGGCTTTGCCGGTGTCGACCCTTTTTGAGAGGGGAAGAGGTATGGCTGATCCGTATATCGAAGACGACGGGGCTGAATTTCCAATCAACAATTGCGTTAAATGCGGCCAGACAGAGTATGTGGCGGGCTTCGGGGAAGACCCGGTCCAGGTCGGCAAAGTGAAATCCACCGTGCCCAGAGGGCCGAAGTCGAAATTTCTGCCGAGAGTGGCAGCGCCTTCCAGGAAGTAACCGTTAACCGCACAAACCCCGCCATTCAGCGGGGTTTTTCGTTGTTGCAGCACCCATTGTCGGTTGAAAACCCGGCGGCAGACGCTCGGTGGTGTTGGTCGTTTGTTTTTTCACAAACTTTTCACAGCATCGCCCGTAGGCTCAAACCATCCGTTAGAAAGCAGTACCTGGCCCGTTCCCCAGCGGGCTTTTTTTTGCCTGCCATAAAACCTTTTCCATAAACGCTGTCCAACCGTCGCTAATTGCGAGGTGCGGAGGTTTTTGTGTGGACGTTTCGTGCGCTAAAGCATTCAATCCCCGCCTTTCATTTATCTCCCTATTTTTGAGGTTTTCGTCATGCGTTTAACTCTGCCTGCACTGGTTCTTGGGCTTCTGGTTGCTCAAGGTGCGATGGCTGCCAGTGATGGCACCGCGGCAATTGGCGGCGGTCTGGGCGGTGCGCTGGGTAATGTGGTCGGCCAAAGCATGGGCGGCAGCACCGGCGCAGCGATTGGTGCGGGCGTAGCGGGCGCAGCCGGCAGTGCTGTTACAGCACGCAAAGGCCACCGTACTTCCGCTGCCATTGGTGGTGGCGTTGGCGCGGCCGGCGGTTCGGTGATCGGCAACAGCCTGGGTGGCAAGAGCGGTTCCACCATCGGCGCTGGTTTGGGTGGTGCTTTGGGCGGCGGCGTTGGCAGCAACCTGGCCAACGGTCACAAGCGTCACTGATCCTGATCGATCAGCATCGAAGAGCCCGGCTAAACGCCGGGCTTTTTCGTTAATGAACGATTCTTTGACCCAAGCCTCAAAGGTCGTATACCCCCGTAGAATAAGAGGCTTCCCATGACTCCGGTTAACAACGGCAAAAAGTGTAGAAACATCATTGCTCGACGTTTGGTGCTGTCTGCGTTTGTGGTTGGACTGTTCGCGGCTCAAGGTGCAATGGCGGCCGGCGACGGCACCGCTGCAGTGGGCGGCGGTCTGGGTGGTGCGTTGGGTAACGTCGTCGGCGGACAATTGGGCGGCAGCACAGGCGCCGCTATTGGCGCGGGCGTTGGTGGTGCGGCCGGTAGCGCAGTCGGGGCGAGTAAAGGCAATCGCAACGAGGCGGCTATTGGCGGTGGTTTAGGTGCAGCAGGTGGCTCAGTGGTTGGCAACAGCCTCGGCGGCTCGACCGGTTCGACCATCGGCGCGGGCCTTGGCGGTGCCGCGGGTGGTGCAGTCGGGAACAACCTGGGCGACGACGGCAACAATGGCAGCTCACATTCCGGCCACGGGAACGGTCACAAGCATAAGCACAAAAACAAGCATCACTAATACGCTCTCGAATAGAAACCCGGCCTGGTGCCGGGTTTTTTGTGTCTGCAATTCGCAAACCGGAACGATTGGCCACAGGCGGTCTCGAACTTCATACACCCCCCAATAATGCGAGGCATGCCATGACGCCAGAAACCGAAGGCAAAGAACAAAAAGGCCCAAGCGGACTTCCATTCATCAACGACCCTGGCAATGAAGATCCGGGTTCACTCATGGACGACGCCACGGTGCCCCTCAACGACTCTGATGACGCGGGCGATGTGGGGAACCTCGAGTACGAAGAAGAGGATGAAGACGTAGATTGATGTGTTTTGTTTAACCGATCGTCTCTCTGATCGAACACCACCCTGCATCACCCCTCGAACTATCAGGGCCTGCTTTTCAGGCCCTTTGAGAGGTGCTTATGAACGCTGATCCGAAAGACACCGACACCGACGACACACCTGAATATCCGCTGCCGTCACCGACCGATTCGTTGAGTCGTGATCAACGTCCGCCCGATGACGATACGGCGGTGGAGCAAGTGCCTGACGATGATGTGAGGCGCGGTGATGTCGAGGCGGACCCTGAAGATCCGGACATTGCCGGTGAGGATTACTCAGGCGAGCCGAGCTGAGTCAAGCCGCTCGTCGGTTGTGTGGCACCTTTAAAAACAGAGCGCTGCCAGATCAGGTATGCACCTTTTTTAAAGGAGATGCGTCATGGTCAGTTCAAAACTCACAGCCCTGATCATTTCGGGGCTGTTGTCTGTCTGCTCATTCAGTGCGTTTGCTCAATCCAATGGGAATGATGCGCCTGTGGATAAAGGGGGGATGCCTCCGTCGACTGAAATGAATGCGAATTCTGCTGATGGTGATGCGTTGCCGCCGGGGAGTATTAATGGTGGGAATGGGGGGGATGCGAATGGGAGTAGTACTAGTCCGGGGAAGGGGAGTGGGGCTGTGAGTGGAGGGGATTCGATGGGGAGTGGTGGGGCTGGAAAGTCTGGTAGTGCTGGTGATGCCAGCGCTGGCGATGCCGAAGATGAGAAGGGTGGCTAGTTCGATAATGCATTTAAGTATCAAAGCCCAGCTATTTGTTGGGCTTTTTGATAGTCATTGCTTTCAGGAACTTGGCAACCTTTGCGCTACAAACAGCTATTTTGACACCTGTTCGCTGGCGACTTGATCCAGCGTTTGTAGAACGCCTGTTATAGCTGGATGTTGTTTGTGATGTCATTTTCCTCGTAGTCAAAAATTCTCACTACGTCCTCAAGATCCGTAGGCCTGCCTAGTTGAAGCTCGTATGCGACTAGGCCAGCAGACATTTGCGATGACATTCTCGAATGTGTAAACATTGATTTTAGCGCCTTTGCATAGAAATTTTGTTGTCGGATAATCTGCTCTTAATAAACCAAAGCTTTGGAGCAGGTCATGCGCTTTATATGTTTTCTCCGGATTGAACTTGGTTCGTAAGGTTAATAGCGCCCCCTCGCGCTGATATTCAATTATAGTACTGGCAAAGGTGCCATCGGAGAGTGTGGTTATTTCAAATGCTTTCATGAGCACCTTTTTGGGTTTAAGGTTGTTTTTTTTGTATTGACTATTTTTTGATTGATTCTAACCAACGATGGAAGAAATCGGTTTGCATTTGTGGGTCGTGAACAATGTCTTGATCATCATACTGAAAGATATTGACCAGATCCTTTCTAGATGCTCGGACTCCTAATTTGTGCTCGTAGGCCATAATCCCACAGCTCATCTGCGACGACATACTGGAGGGTCGCACGTTTATTTTTGCTCCTTTGCATAGAAATTTAATTTCAGGAAACGACTTGATTATTTTTCCAAGACATTCATAAATATCAAGCCCTGAGAATTTTTGTGTTCGACCGCTCTCCAATGTTATTTGGATGGATGGTGTGTCTTCATCACAATCGAGTACAGCAATCTCTTGTTTGTTATCGATCAAGATAGAAATTTTTTCAATTGTCATTATCGTTTCCTTTGAGGGTTTGGTATTGAGTATCCAATATAGCTTCCGTCTTTTTTAGGGGGGTAACACCTATAATGTCTCCGGTTTTTACCCTGCTAGGAATAGCTATCTCATCTTCATAGTCGTAAGGAATGTCATCAGGGTGTAACTCCTTGTTGACGTCATGGCCAAAAACTCGCCTGAGGGTGTACATATAACCATTTTTGGTCCTGTACTTGGTGCCGAAATCTATAGCTATCTCTGGGTCAGTAGATGTGCTTATAAAATTGCTCGGCGGGTTCTTGTTATCCCAAACATGAAGTAATAAATCATTACTATCTCCTCTACTCAAGAACCCAGTATCAAAAATTTCATCTGGCTTACGCAAATCACCACGATATAGATACTCGTTTTCCCCTGTCGAGGAGGGAAGTGAAGGCTCTCCCTCATCAACCTTAACCTTCCCCGCCGGATCCTCCTCCCCAAACGCCGGCCTCTTACACCCATCCCCCCAGGACACTCATTCAACCCCAACGGATCAACCCATCCTGTCGGGTTCCGCGTGTACTGATACCCGTTCAACCCACCCGCTAACCCACTCGGGTCCGGAGTCAAATACCGTCCCAGATCCGGGTTGTAATAACGATGCCGGTTGTAATGCAGCCCCGTCTCCGCGTCGAAATACTGCCCTTGAAACCTCAACGGTTGATCCAGCACCTGATGGGTATCGCGATTCAACCGGGTCAGGCGGCCGTAGGCGGTGTATTGCGCGGCCCAGATGATGTCGCCGCTGTAGTCGGTGAGTTCTTGGGGGGTGCCAAGGTGGTCGAGTTGGTAGTAGAACGGGCAGGCCTGGCGTGGGCCTTTGCCGTCGAGCATGGCGAGTGGGCGGAAGGTGCCGGGTTCGTAGAGGTAGCTGCGGTGGTGGTCCTGGCTGTGTTCGGCGATGAGTTGGTCGCCTTGCCAGAAAAACTCGGTGGTTTTGCCGTCGACGGTTTTGCGGATGCGGGGGCCGAAGGCGTCGTAGCGGTAGGTCGCGCAGGTGCCGTTGGGCAGCGTGGCGCTGATTAACCGGTGTTGGCAGTCGTAGTGGTATTCGGTGACGAGTTTTTGCCCGGTGCCGCGGCGTTCGCGGATCAGGTTGCCGAAGGCGTCGTAGTCGAAGTGGCGGTCGCCTTGCATCAACAGGCGATTGCCTTTGACGGCGGCCGGGCCGGGGCGATCCTGCATCAGCAGGTTACCGGCGGGGTCGTGGAAGAAGCTTTCGGGTTGTTGGTCGCGGGAGTGACGGACGCGGATCAGGCGGTTGAGCGGATCGTATTGGTAGTTGCGTTGGCCATGGCGGGTGTCCGCGAGGGTGTCGAGGTTGCCGTTGGCGCTGTAGGCATAATCGCGTCGATACAGCGATTGCGGGTGTTGGCTGACGGCATGGGCCTTCAGACGACCTTGTTCGTCGTGGTCGTACTGGCTGTGTAACAAGCCTTGCTGGCGCTTTAGTTCGCGGCCGAATTGATAGGTGTGGCTTGTGAGCCGGGTGCCGTTGAGGTCGATGGCTGTCAGTGCACCACCCTTGGCGCGGTGGTAATCGATTTTGCTGTTGTCTGGCAGGCGCAGGTGGTTGAGTCGACCGCACGCGTCGTAGCCATAGCGCAATGTGGCCCAGCTCTGGTGTTCTGTGATCAGCCGGTTCTGAGTGTCGTATTCGAATTCCAGTGGGTGATCGTGGTTGTCGTCGACACTGACCAAGCGGCCCAGGCTGTCGTAGTGGTATTCGACGTTGTTGCCGTCGGGCAGGGTTTTGATCAGCAGGCAACCGGTTGAGTCCCGTTGGTAACGGGTCATCAGTTGCGAGCCGTCATCGCCGAACTCGATTTTTTCCAGCAGATGACCATTGAGGTCGTAGGCATACGCAGTACGTCGACCGTCAAATCCGACTTCCTGTCGGATCAATCCACTAGCTGTGTAGTCCAGTCGATAGTGTTCGCCGGACTCGTTCTCGATTTCGGTCAGCAGAAGCCGTGCGTTGTCGTAGCGATAGTGCAGATGCGTGCCGTCGGGGTTGATCCGGCGGCTGACCAGGTGCAGGTCATCGTCGTACTCAAAGCGCGTGACACGCCCCAATTCATCGCGTTCGGCGGTGATTTTGCCGTAGGCGTTGTAGCTGAAGGCTCGGCTGGCACCAGTAGGAAGAGTCGTCTGGAGCAGTCGGCCAACGGCGTCCCATTGGTAGTGAGTGACAGCGCCATGTTCATCCTGACGGGTAATCTGCCGTCCCAGAGCGTCGTAGGAAAACCGTCGCTGACCGCCGTCCGGCAGGGTCTCCTCGATCAGTTGCCCGATAGCATCCCGAACGAAAACATGACGACTGCTGTCCGGAAAACGGATCGATGCCAGTTGTCCTTGAGTGTCGTAGTGGTAGTGAGTGACCTGGCCGTCGGGGTCGATGGATTCGGTGACATCACCCTGAGCATTGCGTTGATATTTCCATACCGCCTGACCGCGATAACGCGCATGCAGGAAACCGTTGCGGTATTCGTAGGACGTTGGCTCATCTTCAGGTGGAATCAGCGCAATCAGCCGCCCGAGATCGTCGTAGCGGTATTGAGTAATGGCCCCCAACGGCCCCTGTTCGGCAATCAGCTGACCCTTGTGGTCATAAGTCTTGAGGTGCTCGGCGCCATCCGGCCCGACCCGGCGCACCAACCGCGCCGTATCGTCATGGACGTAAACCTCCTCGCTGCCATCGACGTTTTTAACCAGCACTGCGCCGTTGTCGTCCCAGGCATAGCGCGTATCCATTTGCGCGAACGTCGCCCAGTGCCTTGTGCATCGGGCCGCTTTGCCGGACCGCTCCCACTCCCAAAAAAAACTGGCCCCACCGGCCAATTGCCGTTGGAGAATCACGTGTCGGTCGTCGTAGTCGTACCGTTCGCTTTCCCCGGCGGCATTGGTCGCTTCGATCAGTCGCTGTCGGGCGTCGTAGCGGTAGGCAATCAGCGTTTGCTCGGTACGCCAGGCGTCAGCCGCCGTATCGGCGGGGTGAAACGACTGGTACTCGACGGCGACGATGTGCCGGCGCTCGTAGCGCAACAGCAGCGAACGACCGGCGCCGTTGTCGAGGCGCTGAATGCGATCCTGCCGGTCACGGGTGATGTGCAGCCTGTTGTTATAGGCATCGCTGATCGTGGTCAGCCGGCCATTGCGAAAGTGATAGAACAGCGCGGTTTCGCCAGCGAGGGCGAGCACCAGTTCTTCTGGTTGATCCCCTGAATAAATCGCCGCCCGCGACAGGCTGTTGTGAATGGCCGGGCGTTTCTGGCTGGGCAGCGGAAATGTCGTGCGGCGGTTTTCATGGTCGATCCAGACGACGTGCTCTGCGTTCAGCTCCAGCCGATGCGCCAGTGAATGACTCCAGCCCCAGCCCAGCCCGCAATCGATTTCCACCGCGCTGCTTCGGTACAACCGGGTGAACGCAAACGGCAACAAACCGTTGAGCGATCCATCGTCCAGAGTCAGCAACTCTTCGCCGGTGACCATCGACACCGGGCAGCCATTGGTGCAGGTCAGTGGCCCGCAATCGGCGCTGTCGCCGTTGGGGTTTTTCGCCTGCTCGGGGGCGTCGTCGCGCTGTTCGTGCCGGCTCAGGCGAGTCTTGGGTGCGGATTTGTTGCGAGCAATGGCGACCGGGTTGTTCACCCATACAACCGGTGCAGAGCCTGCACTGATCTGTAGCGGCACCGCAGGCGCAGGGTTCAGCGGAACAGTGCGGATGTTGACCGCGAGGGGTTTGAATACGCCCGTATGGGGCGTCAAGTCGGATAGAGTGGCCAGGCGCAAACTCGCGGCTGCCAGCCATTTACGCGCTCGCTCCGATTTGATTTTGCCCAGCACCTTCGCACTGATACCGAACCTCAGCCCTAAAGGCCCCGTGAAGCGTGCCAGCAGGAATGCAATCAATACCCCTGTACGAATTTCCGCCACAACTTCGGCGATGTGCTGCGGTGGCATCATCCGCAGCCAACTGGTGAACGCTGCCAGATGGATGAACATCAACGGCTCGTCACTCAACACCAGCAACAGATTGGCAATCGATTCAGCCGAGGCCTGCAGCAGCGTTTCAAGTTCTACTTCGGTCAGGTACTCAAGGAGTTTTTCGCTGTTGGCCTGCAGGTCGGTGATCAGCTCGTAAATCTGCTTCACGTCATCCCACAAACCGTTCAGCGACGTCTCAACACCGAGCCAGTCAGCTTGTTGCAACAGGCCGTAGCGCTTGAGGAATCCGGCTTGTGCATACTCGGCCCATGGCGCTTCGAATTCAGTCGTCCACTCATTGCGCAGCCAGTCTTCCAGGCCGTCGATGACGCCTTGATAGGAGGCGTAGAGTGCTTTGACATGATCGGTGGAAACATTCGGAAAGAAGGTGATGCGGTAACGTTGGCCGCGTTCGCACTTGGGGATTTCGAGAATGCCGCTGGGGCCGATCTCGTGGTTGACCGGCTCGCCATAGGTGCCATCAGCATTCAACGGCTCGAGCATCACCGGCGTATTGCCGAT
The DNA here is from genome assembly GCF_054668435.1 of Pseudomonas sp. S2_B07. Taxonomy (NCBI): domain Bacteria; kingdom Pseudomonadati; phylum Pseudomonadota; class Gammaproteobacteria; order Pseudomonadales; family Pseudomonadaceae; genus Pseudomonas; species Pseudomonas sp. S2_B07. The sequence continues at coordinate 1,661,145 of NZ_CP162769.1, read as the reverse complement.
GGGGACGAATTGCGCCGCGTCGAACATGTGTACCAGCGTCAACGAGCCGCTGGCCGGGCACGCCCCGACGGTGGAGCTGACAGGCGCAGTGGAATGCTTTGGCGCGACCAGCCGGACTTCGTTGCCGACCTTGAACACCTGCTCGATATCCAGCGCCTTGCCGGTCCAGAAACTCTCCGCCCAGGCATCGTAGTCGTTGAGGCACAGTCGAAAGTCAGCCAGCAACCCTTCGACATTCGGCTGCTCAGGGTCCATGGCAGCGACCACCAGCAGTCCGATGGTGTTGTTCAAGGCCAGAACCTTGTCAGGTTCGAACATTCGCAGTCCCTCGCGCAGATCAAATGTGAGCGCGAGACTTTGCTTGGGATCAGCGGCTAAAGAAGTCGGGAAAAGAGGCGTTTTATGTAGGGAAAGTCGCTAAATGACGGTCAGCACTTTTTGTAACGGTCGGGCATTGCCCGTTGCTCAATGTCAGCCGCGCTCGCTATGCTGCTGAATCCTTTAATCGATCACGGACCCGGCCACACCTGAGCCGCGTCTGGGATGTCATTAGAAAACGGATCCGATGCGATGAATGCACCGCTCAATCAGTTCGGCCCGATCAAGGCTGTGATTTTCGACATGGACGGCTTGTTGCTGGACACCGAGGGCATTTACACCGAGGTCACGTCGCTGATTGCCGCGCGTTACGGTCGGGTTTTCGACTGGAGCATCAAGCAAAACATCATTGGCCGTGGGGCCGGTGATCTGGCGCGATACGTGGTCGAGGCGCTCGATTTGCCGATTACCGCCGAAGAGTTCCTGGTGATCCGCGAACCATTGATGCGCGAGCGTTTTCCTGCCGCGCTGGCGATGCCGGGTGCTGAGGAACTGGTGCGGCACTTGAAGGCCAACAACATTCCGATTGCCGTGGGTACCAGTTCCTCGCGTCAGTCGTTCGGGCAGAAGACCACGTTGCACCGTGACTGGTTTGCGCTGTTCGATTTCGTTGTGACGGCCGATGACCCGGAGGTCGGCGCAGCTAAACCGGCGCCGGATATTTTCCTCACCGCAGCGCGGCGCCTGGGCGTTGCGCCTGAGGACTGCCTGGTGTTTGAGGATTCGCCGTTTGGCGTCACCGCGGCGAAAGCGGCGGGGATGACCGCGATAGCGATCCCGGATGCAGCCATGGCGGATGAGAAATACGCACATGCCGATGGCATTCTTCGTACGCTGAAAGCGTTCACACCGAGCGCGTGTGGTTTACCCGCCCTCGAATGGGCTTAACGCACCCGTAAGCAAAAGTGGGAGCGAACAGGCTCGCTCCCACATTTTGTTTATGTCTAGCGCATCAGGCGCCGAAACCACCGTCGATGGTCAGGCTGGCCCCGGTGATGTAACCGGCTTCCGGACCAACGAGGTAGGCCACGAAGCTGGCGATCTCTTCGGCTTTGCCGTAGCGACCCACTGCCATCAACGGGATCAGGCTTTCCGCAAAGTCACCGTCAGCCGGGTTCATGTCGGTGTCGACCGGGCCGGGCTGCACATTATTAATGGTGATGCCGCGCGGGCCGAGGTCGCGGGCCAAGCCTTTGGTCAGACCTACCAGCGCTGATTTGCTCATGGCGTAAGGGCCGCCACCGGCGAAGGGCATGCGGTCGGCGTTGGTGCTGCCGATGTTGATGATGCGACCGCCTTCAGTCATGTGTTTGGCGGCGGCCTGGGTGGCGATGAACACGCTGCGCACGTTGATGGCCAGGGTCTGGTCGAAATCTTCGAGTTTGAAATCCTCCAGTGGTGCAACGGCCAGCACGCCAGCGTTGTTGACCAGGATGTCCAGGCGACCGAAGGCTTTAACCGTAGCGCTCACGGCGTTGCGGATGGCTTCAGCGTCGGCGCTGTCCGCCTTGATGGCCAGGGCTTTGCCGCCGCTGCCGGTGATGCTGTTTTGCAATTCTTCGGCTTTGGCCGTGGAGCTGACGTAGGTGAAGGCAACGGTTGCGCCTTCAGCGGCCAGACGTTTGACGATGGCGGCGCCGATACCGCGGGAACCGCCTTGAATCAAAGCCACTTTGCCGCTGAGGTTCTGAGTAGTCATAACGATCTCCAAAATCCCGAGGCGAAATGCCTCGGTTGATGGAGCCTAGTATCGATTGAGGATCAGGCGATGAGTAGCCGGCAATTGCGATAGTCTGTGTAAACCAAAAGTTTATAGTGGCACCTATGGAAACCTTCAGCAGTATCGAATGCTTTGTGCGCAGTGCAGAGGTCGGCAGCTTTGCCGAAGCCGCGCGGCGCTTGAGTTTGACCCCGGCCGCCGTAGGCAAGAGTGTGGCAAAGCTCGAGGCACGGCTTGGTGTGCGGCTATTTCAGCGCAGCACCCGCAGCCTGACGTTGACCGAGGCCGGTCAGCTGTTCCTTGGCGAGGTCAGTTCCAGCCTGCACACGATCCAGAATGCGGTGGCCAATCTGGCCAGCGCCGAAGGCCGACCGGCGGGGACACTGAAGGTCAGCATGGGCACGGTGTTTGGGCGCTTGTATGTCGTGCCGTTGCTGGGGGAGTTTTTGCGGCGCTTCCCCGCGATCAACCCGGACTGGCATTTCGATAACCGTCAGGTCGATTTGATTGCGCAGGGGTTCGATGCGGCCATTGGCGGTGGTTTCGAACTGCCCCAAGGGGTGGTGGCGCGCAAACTGGCGCCGGCGCATCGGGTGTTGGTGGCGTCAGCCGGTTATCTGGAGGCGCATGATGCGATCGCCGAGCCCGATGATCTCAAGCACCACGACGGCATTCTGATTCGTTCGCCGCAGACCGGCCGGGTGCGTTCCTGGCAGTTGACCAGTCGCAGGCAGCAACACAGTCCGCTGACATTGAAGGCGCGGATGACCATGAGTGATTCGGAAGCCGCGTGCGCGACGGCGGCCCAGGGGCTGGGGATTGCGCTGGTCAGCATGCCGTTCGCCTCGGGGTTTCTGGAGAGCGGGAAGCTACAGCGGGTGCTGCCGGACTGGTATGTCGACGATGGCAACATTTCGATCTATTACGCGGAACACAAACTGTTGCCGGGCAAGACCCGGGCGTTTGTGGATTTCATCATTGAGCAGTTTGCGGAGCAGGGGCTGGGGCAGCGGTTTAGTGCGGTTTGAGTTCGGCTTGAGGCCGAGTTGCTGTCATCGCGGGCAAGCCCGGCTGCCACCGGGGATTTGTGAGCGCCGCCAATCCACTGTGGGAGCGTGGCTTGCCCGCGATGAACGATAACGCGGTCTGCCGCTCCCACAGGGGATCTCACAAGGCTCGGGATCAGGCCTTGGATTTGCTGATGATGTTGCCTGCATGCAACCCGCATTCTTTCTGCGTCGCCTCTTCCCACCACCAGCGACCTTCGCGCTCATGCTGGTTCGGCAGCACCGGACGGGTGCACGGTTCGCAGCCAATGCTGATGAACCCGCGCTCATGCAGGCTGTTGTAGGGCAGCTCCAGCATGCGGATGTAGCCCCAGATCTCTTCGCTGGTCATTTGCGCCAGCGGATTGAATTTGTACAGGGTGCGCTCGGGCGTCGAGAACGCGGTGTCGATTTCCAGCACCGCGACGGCGCTGCGGGTGCCGGGGCTCTGGTCCCGGCGCTGGCCGGTGGCCCAGGCGCTCACGCCGGACAACTTGCGGCGCAGCGGCTCGATCTTGCGGATGCCGCAGCATTCGCCATGGCCGTCCTTGTAGAAACTGAACAGGCCTTTTTCCTTCACGAAGGGTTCAAGTTTCGTGTAGTCCGGCGACACCAGTTCGATGTCGATCTTGTAGTGCTCGCGCACCTGATCGATGAAACGGTAGGTTTCCGGGTGCAAGCGGCCGGTATCGAGGCTGAACACCTTGACGTTCTTGTTCAGCTTCCAGGCCATGTCTACCAGCACCACGTCTTCGGCGCCGCTGAAAGATATCCACAGGTCATCGCCAAACTCGGCGAAGGCGAGTTTCAGGATGTCCTGGGCGGACTTATTGGCATAGGTCGTGGCGAGTTCCACGACGTCGAACGTTGGGCTCATCAGGGCGGCTTCCTACAGGTCGGTGGCGCTGGGCGCTCTATATGGCTGCGATGGTAACAAAATCCTGCAGCCGCTGGCGCGCCCTCTGCGTTGCGCCGGTCAGCCCGAATCGCTAGAGTTCGGCAGTCTTTTTGCTCGCTCGACTCAATAATCAATACAAATGGGAGTGTCTTGTGGAAATTGCCTGTCTGGATCTTGAAGGTGTACTGGTCCCGGAAATATGGATCGCGTTTGCCGAAAAAACCGGAATCGAATCCCTGCGGGCTACCACCCGGGACATTCCTGACTATGACGTGCTGATGAAGCAACGCCTGCGAATTCTCGATGAACACGGCCTGAAACTCGCCGATATCCAGGAAGTGATTGCCACGCTCAAGCCGCTCGATGGCGCCATCGAGTTCGTTAATTGGCTGCGCGAACGCTTCCAGGTGGTGATCCTGTCAGACACGTTCTATGAGTTTTCGCAGCCGTTGATGCGCCAGCTGGGTTTTCCGACGTTGCTGTGCCATCGCTTGATTACCGATGATTCCGGTCGGGTGACCAGCTATCAGCTGCGTCAGAAAGATCCCAAGCGTCAGTCGGTTCTGTCCTTCAAGAGCCTCTACTATCGGGTGATCGCGGCGGGGGATTCGTACAACGACACGACGATGCTGGGTGAGGCGGATGCGGGGATTCTATTCCATGCGCCGGACAATGTGATTCGCGAGTTTCCACAGTTCCCGGCGGTGCATACGTTTGAGGCGCTGAAGCAGGAGTTCATCAAGGCTTCTAATCGGGCGTTGAGCCTTTAGTCGTCTGGAAGGGCCCCATCGCGGGCAAGCCCGGCGCCTACAGGTATTGCGCTAAACCTGTGGGAGCCGGGCTTGGTCCGGGCGGCGTTCCGACGATGCTTTTAAAGGTTTTGCAGGGTATCGAGCAGGACTTTGACCTTGGTTATCGATTCCTGATACTCGGCCTGCCACTCGGAGTCAGCGACGATTCCGCCACCGCCCCAGCAACACACTTGCCCATCCTTGACCAGCAAGCTGCGAATCGCGATGGAACTGTCCATCTCGCCGCGCACATCCAGATACAGCAATGACCCGCAGTACAATCCACGCCGGGTCGGCTCCAGCTCATCAATAATCTGCATCGCCCGAATCTTCGGCGCACCAGTGATCGAGCCGCCGGGGAAGCTGCCGGCAATCAGGTCCAGCGCATCGCGGTCATCCGCCAGTTCACCGGTCACGCTGCTCACCAGATGATGCACGTTCGGATAGCTTTCCAGGCTGAACAACTCCGGCACTCGCACCGAACCAATGCGGCAGGTGCGCCCGAGGTCATTGCGCAGCAGGTCGACAATCATCAGGTTTTCCGCGCGATCCTTGGGGCTGGCGAGCAGTTCGGCGGCATTCGCCGCGTCTTCGGCAGCGGTCAGGCCGCGAGGGCGGGTGCCTTTGATCGGACGGGTTTCCACCTGCCGTTCGCTGACTTTGACGAAGCGCTCCGGCGACAGGCTCAGCACCGCGCCGCCCTCGGGCAGGCTCTGGAAACCGGAAAATGGCGTCGGGCACGCGGCGCGCAACGCGACGTACGCTGCCCATGGATCGCCTTGGCACTCCGCCCGGAAGCGCTGGGCGAAGTTGACCTGGTAGCAGTCACCGGCCTGGATGTAGTTCTGAATGCGTTCCAGCGCCTGGCGATACTGGTCGGCGCTCAGGTCGGCACGCATCGGCGCTTTCAGGGTGAAAGGTTCAAGGGTTTCGGCCGGCGGCTGACTGAACAGTGTGATCAGACGCTGGCGTTCGCTATTGACCAACGACGGGTGAAACACCAGTTGACTGGTCTTCACGTGGTGATCGCTGATCAAGGCCCAGTCATATAACCCGAAACGCGCATCGGGCAATTGCAGATCGTCTTGCGCCTGGCTCGGCAGGTTTTCCAGGTGCCGACCGAAGTCGTAGCTCAGGTAACCGATCAGGCCGCCGGCGAAGGGCAGTTCATCAGGCACTTGCGCTTTACCGAGTCGTGTCAGGTTTTCGCGCAGGCGTTGCAGGAAATCGCTGCCGCTTTCGTCGGGTAATACAGCCAGTTGCGCCAGCGGCCAGGCGCTGAGCAAATCAAAACGCCCACGCTCGGCACTTGGCCGGCCACTGTCGAGCAGCACAGCGCCGGGCGCGTGACGAATCGCCGCGAAGTAGTCGGCGGGGTTGGCGCGATAAGGGAGCGGGTGTACGGAACAGGTCAACATGGGCGGGGCGGGTCAGCCATCGAGGCGGGGTGGCGATTGTAGTCCTCTGCAGGATTTGCTCCTAGAGGGGATGTCGGGGATTGGCAAGTTGAGTGCTTTAGTGACTGTCAGTCCGCCATCGCGAGCAAGCTCGCGATGGCCGCGACTCGGTTTCAGATCAGCCCTCAACCGCCGGAATATGCCCAAACATCTCCTGAACAAACTCCACGCGCTCTTTCACCGTCTCGGTAACCCCGCGAGCCTTCAACTCTTCCAACCGCGCTTCAACCGCATGTGTACGCAAGGTCAGCCCGCAATCGTTGGCGATCTGGATGTTCAACCCAGGGCGGGCATTGAGCTCGAGGATCAACGGGCCTTTTTCCTGGTCCAGGACCATATCAACGCCGATGTAACCCAACCCGCACAGCTCATAACAGCCGGCCGCGAGTTTCATGAAACCGTCCCAGTAGGGCAGTTGCACGCCATCGACGGCGTTGGTGGTGTCGGGGTGTTTGGTGATGATGTTGTTCAGCCAGGTGCCGCGCAATGTTTCCCCGGTCGCGAGGTCGACACCGACGCCGATGGCGCCCTGGTGCAGGTTGGCCTTGCCGCCGGATTGCCGGGTCGGCAGGCGCAGCATGGCCATCACTGGATACCCCATCAACACGATGATGCGAATGTCCGGCACGCCTTCATAGCTGATGCTCTTGAAGATCTGGTCCGGGATCACCCGGTATTCGATCAGCGCGCGGTCGCGATGACCACCCAGGGAATACAGGCCGGTGAGGATACTGGAGACATGGTGCTCGATTTCCTCATGGCTGATGATCTTGCCGGACACCGTGCGATAGCGGCCCTCGAAACGGTCGGCGACCACAATGATGCCGTCGCCACCCGCGCCCTGCGCGGGTTTTATCACGAAGTCGGTACGGTCGCCGATGATGGAATCGAGGTTGTCGATTTCCTTCTCGGTGGAGATCACGCCATACAGTTGCGGCACATGAATGCCAGCGGCAATGGCGCGCTCCTTGGTGATGATCTTGTCATCGACAATCGGGTACAGGCTGCGCTTGTTGTACTTGAGCACGTAGTCGGCGTTACGCCGGTTGATGCCCATGATGCCCCGGGCTTCCAGGGCCTTCCAGGTTTTCCAGAAACCGAACATCAGACGTCCGCCTTCAGGAACGCCTTGAATCGCACCAGTTCGGTCAGGCGGTAGCCGCGATAGCGACCCATTGCCAGCATGAAGCCCACCAGGATCAGCAGGATCGCCGGGAACGTGAACACGAAGTACACCAGCTCCGGCACGGTCATGATCAAGTGCGCCAGGGACGCGGCGAACAGCGTGCCGATCGCCACTTTCATGGCATGGCCCGAACCGCGTTCTTCCCAGGTAATCGACAGGCGTTCGATGGTCATGGTCAGGATCACCATCGGGAACAGCGCCACCGACAGCCCGCGTTCGAGGCCAAGTTTATGGCTGAACAGGCTGATCGCCGCGATCAGCACCACCACGAAGGTCAGCACCACCGACAGCCTTGGCAGCATTTGCAGCTTCAGGTGTTCAAGGTAGGAACGCAGCGACAGCCCCAGCGCGGTGATGATCGTGAACAGCACGATGCCGAAGCCGAGCCCGGTTTCGCGGAAGGCGAGGGCGATCAGCACCGGGGTGAAGGTGCCGAGGGTCTGGATGCCGATCAGGTTGCGCAGGATCAGGATCACCAGCACGCCAATCGGGATCATCACCATGATCATGAACGTCTGCTGGGTTTGCAGCGGCAAACCGTACAGCGAGTATTCGAGGAAGTTGGCGTCGGTGTTTTCGTCGGTCAGCTTGGCCAGGCGAATGGCGTTCATTTCGCTGTTGTTGAGGCTGAAGGTCACGTTGGCTTTTTTGCCGCCATCGACGGTGATCAGGTTTTCGTCGCCGGTCCACCACAGCAGGCGATCGGTCGGCAGGCCTTGCTCACCGGTTTCCGGGTTGAAGTACAGCCAGTCAGTGCCGTTGAAGCTGCGCAACCAGAGTTCAGGCAGTTGCGGCTGGTCGGCCACCAGACGAATGGTGTGGACCTTTTCCACCGGCACGTGGGCGATGGACAGGACCAGCTCGACGATTTTGGCTTTGTTCGCGGTGGACGGATCGCCGGCCAGCAGCAGTTTCACATTGTCGTCGCTTAAATTGTTGACCCGCTTGATCGCTTCGCCAATGAAGGTCTCGACGTCAGCCGAGTGCTGGCGAATCGGTGCGAGCAGGGCTTCGGCGGCGATTTTTTCCGGGCCTTCGACGGCGATACTGTCACGGAAGGTCGGGCCCTTGACCTTGGATTTTTCGCCGGAGTAACGCTTGGTCAGCACCAGACGGTAATAAAGGGTTTGATTGCCCTTGGCCCGACGCGCCGACCAGGTGACCTTGCGGTTGCCGTCGACCCGATTCACTGCCACGCCGTAGTTATTGGAGATGAAGCTCTCGTTGAGGCTGACGAAGTCGCGGCTCAGTGGCGGCACGAACATCTGGATCTTGACCGGGTCCTTGGCACTGGCGACGAACTCGACCTTGGCGTCGATGTTCCACAAGTCGTCGGTGGCGTCTTCGGTCACGGGAATGCCGAGCACGAAGATCTGATAGGCCGTAACTGAAATGCCCAGCACCACCAGGATGGCGATCAGCATTTTCAGATGGAGGTTAAGAGAGCGCATTGGAATTACTCTGCGGTATGAGCGGCGGTGGCGCAGGCGGGTTTGCCAGCAGCGTATTTAAGACTGGGGTCGACCAGCGCGTCGAAGCGTTTGAGCGCTTCGGAGCCGATCAACAGCGGGTATTGGAAGGCGCTGCGGTCGGTCAGGTTCACTTCGATGCTGCGTAATGCCGAACCCATGCAGATGTCCAGCTCGATTACCGGGCGGGCCGTGTACTTCTTGCCTTCTTCCGGGTCGTAGTCACCGGCCCGGCGCTTGATCTTGCTGACACGGGCCAGCGGCCGTTCGATCGGGTGCGAATGGGCGGCGTCGATGGCCAGGTAAAAGCGTACCCAGGACTCGCCGTTGCGTTTGAAGCGTTTGATGTCGCGGGCACTCAGTGAGGCAGTTTTCGCCCCGGTGTCGAGCTTGGCCGCGACTTCCAGGTCGATGCCATCCAGGGAGGCGTACTCGTTGAGGCCGTACACCGTCTTTTCCCCCGCCGCGGCAAAACCGGGCAGACACAGTAGATAAAGGAATGTCGGGAAGGGCTTGAGTCTCATAAATCCTGGCGCGCAGCGGTCCGTACGTCGATTCAAGGCCCTGGCATTGCTGCGCAAGCTCCCTCGTATGCCTATCAGCTATTTGTGACAAACAGTGCAGATGTCACAAACAAATGCGGGCGGCATTCTAGCACGGTGGTTTGCTGGCGCCACCGCTGGCGGGCGGCTATAAACCACTGTGCTGCTTTGTTATGGTGCGGCGGGTTATTAGACGATTGTCGACAATATCGAATTATCCTTTGACTGTGGCGCCTGTTTTCGCTAGTTTTTGCGGCATCAGCTTTCAAGGTGTCGACAATATGTTGGATCAACTGGATCCCCCGCTCATTACCCAAGACGATTCGGAGACACTTTCCGAAAACGTCTTCCGGCGTATTCAGGCGGCCATCGTCAAGGGCGAGATCGCCCCGGGCAGCAAGATCTCCGAGCCAGAGCTGGCGCGCACCTACGGCATCAGCCGCGGGCCGCTGCGTGAAGCGATCCACCGCCTGGAAGGTCAGCGCCTGCTGGTGCGCATTCCGCATGTCGGGGCACGGGTGGTCTCGCTCAATCATGCAGAGCTGCTTGAGCTCTACGAAATCCGTGAATCCCTTGAAGGCATGGCCTGCCGCCTGGCCGCCGAGCGCATGACGCTCGAAGAAATCGACGAACTGCGCCGCGTCCTCGAAACCCACGAGCGTGACGAAGCGTTCCAGGCTGGCCGAGGCTACTACCAGCAGGAAGGTGATTTCGACTTCCACTACCGGATTATCCAGGGCAGCGGTAACCGCACCCTGACGCAAATGCTTTGCGGCGAGCTGTATCAACTGGTGCGCATGTACCGCATCCAGTTTTCCACCACGCCCAATCGTCCACACCAGGCATTTGCCGAGCACCACCGAATTCTCGATGCCATCGCCGACCGTGACGGTGAACTGGCCGAGTTGTTGATGCGCCGCCACATCGGCGCCTCCAAACGCAATATCGCCCGTCATTACCAGGACGGCGCTAACCCGACAGCCAAACGAGGTGAGTCATGAGTTTGAACAAGAGCACTCCAGGCCAGCGTTTCCGCGATGCGGTCGCCAGCGAGCATCCATTGCAAGTGGTCGGCGCGATCAACGCCAACCACGCGCTGTTGGCCAAGCGCGCCGGTTTCAAGGCGATTTACCTGTCCGGTGGCGGTGTGGCCGCGGGCTCCCTCGGCGTGCCGGACCTGGGCATCACTGGCCTGGATGACGTGCTGACTGACGTGCGTCGCATCACCGATGTTTGCGACCTGCCGCTGCTGGTGGACGTGGACACCGGTTTCGGTTCCTCGGCGTTCAACGTCGCCCGTACCGTGAAATCGATGATCAAGTTCGGCGCTGCCGCCGTTCACATCGAAGACCAGGTCGGCGCCAAGCGTTGCGGCCACCGTCCGAACAAAGAAATCGTCTCGCTGCAGGAAATGGTCGACCGCATTAAAGCCGCGGTGGATGCGCGTACCGATGACAGCTTCGTGATCATGGCGCGTACCGACGCCCTGGCGGTCGAAGGTCTGGAATCTGCCCTGGATCGCGCCGCTGCGTGCATCGAGGCCGGCGCCGACATGATCTTCCCGGAAGCCATCACTGAACTGGACATGTACAAGCTGTTCGCCAGCCGTGTGAAAGCGCCGATCCTGGCCAACATCACCGAATTCGGCGCAACACCGCTGTACACCACCGAGCAACTCGCCGGTGCCGATGTATCGCTGGTGCTGTATCCGCTGTCCGCGTTCCGCGCGATGAACAAAGCCGCGGAAAACGTCTACACCGCCATCCGCCGCGACGGCACGCAACAGAACGTCATCGACACCATGCAGACCCGCATGGAGCTTTACGATCGCATCGACTACCACACCTTCGAGCAGAAGCTCGATGCGTTGTTCGCTGCGAAAAAGTAAGTCGAATAACTCCCTAATAAATTCAAGAAACTGGAGGCAGAAATGGCCGAAGCAAAAGTACTCAGTGGCGCCGGGCTCCGTGGTCAGGTTGCCGGGCAAACCGCACTGTCCACCGTGGGGCAATCGGGCGCAGGCCTGACCTATCGTGGCTACGACGTTCGCGAACTGGCGGCTGACGCGCAGTTCGAAGAGGTCGCCTACCTGCTGCTGTACGGCGAACTGCCGAGCAAAGCGCAACTGGATGCCTACGTCAGCAAGCTGAGCAAGCTGCGTGACCTGCCACAAGCGTTGAAAGAAGTACTGGAACGCATCCCCGCCGACGCCCACCCGATGGACGTGATGCGTACCGGCTGCTCGTTCCTGGGCAACCTGGAGCCGGAGAACAACTTCTCCGAGCAACACGACAAGACCGACCGTCTGCTGGCCGCATTCCCGGCGATCATGACCTACTGGTATCGCTTCAGCCACGACGGCAAGCGCATCAACTGCGTGACTGACGAGCCGACCATCGGCGGTCATTTCCTGCACCTGCTGCACGGCGAGAAGCCAAGCGAGTTGCACGTCAAGGTGATGAACGTTTCGCTGATCCTCTACGCAGAGCACGAGTTCAACGCGTCGACCTTCACCGCACGTGTTTGCGCATCCACACTGTCGGATCTGTTCTCCTGCATCACGGCGGCCATCGGTTCGCTGCGCGGTCCACTGCACGGCGGCGCCAACGAAGCGGCAATGGAAATGATCGAGCGCTTCAGCTCGCCGCAAGCGGCGATCGAAGGCACCCTCGGCATGCTCGAGCGCAAAGACAAGATCATGGGCTTCGGTCACGCGATCTACAAAGACAACGATCCGCGCAATGAAGTGATCAAGGGCTGGTCGAAAAAACTCGCTGACGAAGTGGGCGACAAGGTGTTGTTCCCGGTTTCCGAAGCCATCGACAAGACCATGTGGGAGCAAAAGAAACTGTTCCCGAACGCCGACTTCTACCATGCCTCGGCGTACCACTTCATGGGCATCCCGACCAAGTTGTTCACACCGATTTTCGTCTGCTCGCGCCTGACCGGCTGGGCTGCCCACGTGTTCGAACAACGCGCCAACAATCGCATCATCCGCCCGAGCGCCGAGTACGTCGGCGTTGAACAGCGCAAGTTCGTGCCAATCGAACAACGCTGAATGGTGGGGGTCGACACAGGGATCTAAATGCAACGCAGATCCCTGTAGGAGCGAGCCTGCTCGCGATGACGGACTGACATGCGACATCAGTGTCGGCAGTTACATCGCTATCGCGAGCAGGCTCACTCCTACAGTGGATTGTGTTCAGTTCAAGTCTTGCGTCTGGCCCCGCCTTTTGAAACTACCGTGACCCGAGTCCTGACGATGAACACAGAATTTCGCAAACAGCTGCCCGGCAGCCATCTGGATTACTTCGACGTCCGCGCGGCTGTCGAAGCCATTCATCCTGGCGCCTACGACACCCTGCCGTACACCTCCCGCGTGCTGGCGGAAAACCTTGTGCGTCGCTGCGACCCGGCCACGCTCACCGAATCCCTGAAGCAATTCATCGAACGCAAACGCGACCTCGATTTCCCGTGGTTTCCGGCCCGTGTGGTGTGCCACGACATTCTCGGCCAGACCGCACTGGTCGACCTCGCCGGCCTGCGTGACGCCATCGCCCTGCAAGGCGGCGACCCGGCGCAAGTGAACCCGGTGGTGCCGACGCAATTGATCGTCGATCACTCCCTGGCCGTCGAACGCGGTGGTTTTGATCCTGAGGCGTTCGAGAAGAACCGCGCCATCGAAGACCGTCGCAACGAAGATCGTTTTCACTTCATCAACTGGACCAAGAAAGCGTTCAAGAACGTCGACGTGATCCCGCCAGGCAACGGCATCATGCACCAGATCAACCTGGAGAAAATGTCTCCGGTGATCCAGGTGCGTGACGGCGTGGCGTTCCCCGACACCTGCGTCGGCACCGACAGCCACACCCCGCACGTTGATGCATTGGGCGTGATCGCCATCGGCGTGGGGGGGCTCGAAGCCGAGAGCGTGATGCTCGGTCGTGCGTCCTGGATGCGTCTGCCAGAAAGCGTCGGCGTCGAGCTGACCGGCAAGCTGCAACCGGGCATCACCGCCACCGACATGGTGCTGGCGCTGACCGAGTTCCTGCGCAAGCAAAAAGTCGTGGGCGCATGGCTGGAGTTCTTCGGTGAAGGCGCCGCTGCGCTGACCCTCGGGGACCGCGCAACCATCTCCAACATGGCACCTGAATATGGCGCTACCGCGGCGATGTTCTACATCGACCAGCAGACCATCGACTACCTCAAGCTCACCGGTCGTGAAGACGATCAGGTGCAGCTTGTGGAGCAATATGCCAAGACCACCGGCCTGTGGGCCGACAGCCTGAAGGGCGCGCAATACGAGCGCGGCTTGACCTTCGACCTGTCCACCGTGGTGCGCAACATGGCTGGCCCGAGCAACCCGCACGCCCGTGTCGCGGTTTCCGATCTGGCCGCCAAAGGCATCTCCGGCAAGTGGGATGACGTGCCTGGCCAAATGCCGGATGGCGCCGTGATCATCGCCGCCATCACCAGCTGCACCAACACCAGCAACCCGCGCAACGTGATCGCTGCCGGCCTGCTGGCGCGCAACGCCAACAAGCTCGGCCTGACCCGCAAGCCATGGGTCAAATCGTCCCTGGCACCGGGTTCGAAAACCGTCGCGCTGTACCTGGATGAAGCCGGTCTGACCGACGAGCTGGAACAGCTCGGTTTCGGCGTCGTCGCCTTCGCCTGCACCACGTGCAACGGCATGTCCGGCGCACTGGACCCGGTGATCCAGCAAGAGATCATCGACCGCGACCTGTACGCCACTGCCGTGCTGTCCGGTAACCGCAACTTCGACGGCCGGATTCACCCGTACGCCAAGCAAGCGTTCCTCGCTTCGCCGCCACTGGTGGTCGCTTACGCCATCGCCGGGACCATCCGTTTCGACATCGAAAAAGATGTGCTGGCCGTGGTCGATGGCAAGGAAATCCGCCTGAAAGACATCTGGCCGAGCGACGAAGAAATCGACGCCGTGGTCAAGGCCTCGGTGAAGCCTGAGCAGTTCCGTCAGGTCTACATCCCGATGTTCGCCATCCACGAAGACACCGGCCCGAAAGTAGCGCCGCTGTACGAGTGGCGCGAGATGAGCACCTACATCCGCCGTCCGCCGTACTGGGAAGGCGCGTTGGCCGGCGCACGTCCGCTCAAGGGTATGCGCCCGTTGGCGGTGCTGCCGGACAACATCACCACCGATCACCTGTCGCCATCGAATGCGATCATGCTGGACAGCGCCGCCGGTGAATACCTGGCGAAAATGGGCCTGCCGGAAGAGGACTTCAACTCTTACGCGACTCACCGCGGTGACCACCTGACTGCACAGCGCGCCACCTTCGCCAACCCGAAACTGTTCAACGAAATGGTTCTGGAAAACGGCAAGGTCAAACAGGGTTCGCTGGCGCGCGTCGAACCGGAAGGCAAAGTGATGCGCATGTGGGAAGCCATCGAAACCTACATGGAACGCAAGCAACCGCTGATCATCATTGCCGGCGCCGACTACGGTCAGGGTTCGTCCCGCGACTGGGCGGCGAAGGGCGTGCGCCTGGCTGGTGTGGAAGCGATTGCCGCCGAAGGTTTCGAGCGCATTCACCGCACCAACCTGGTGGGCATGGGCGTGTTGCCGCTGGAGTTCAAGGCTGGCACCAACCGTCATACCCTGGCCATCGACGGCAGTGAAACCTACGACGTGATCGGCGAGCGCACACCGCGCGCCGAGCTGACGCTGGTGATCCATCGCAAGAACGGCGAACGCGTCGATGTGCCGGTGATGTGCCGCCTCGACACCGCCGAAGAAGTGTCGATCTACGAAGCCGGTGGCGTGTTGCAACGCTTTGCCCAGGACTTCCTCGAAGAGTCGGCAGTCGCCGTCTAACACACGCTGTACAGACACGGGACTTCAAGTCCCGTGTCTGTTTTCAAGGTAAGGAGTAACGAGCACATGGCTCACGCAGCTCAGATCAAAATCCCTGCCACCTACATGCGTGGCGGCACCAGCAAAGGCGTGTTTTTCAGCCTCAAAGACTTGCCTGAATCGGCACAAATTCCAGGCCCGGCCCGCGACGCTTTGTTGCTGCGCGTGATCGGCAGCCCCGACCCGTACGACAAGCAAATCGACGGCATGGGCGGTGCGACCTCCAGCACCAGCAAAACCGTGATCCTGTCGAAAAGCCTCAAGGCCGATCACGACGTCGATTACCTGTTCGGTCAGGTGTCCATCGACAAGCCTTTCGTGGACTGGAGCGGCAACTGCGGCAACCTGTCGGCAGCGGTCGGTTCGTTCGCGATCAGCAACGGTCTGGTCGACGCCAGCCGCATTCCGCACAACGGCGTGGCCGTGGTTCGTGTGTGGCAGGCCAACATCGGCAAGACCATCATCGCCCATGTGCCGATCACCAACGGAGAAGTGCAGGAAACCGGTGATTTCGAACTCGATGGCGTGACTTTTCCGGCCGCCGAAGTGCAGGTCGAATTCATGGACCCGGCGGCGGAAGAAGAGGGCGGCGGTGGTTCGATGTTCCCTACCGGCAACCTGGTGGACGACCTCGAAGTACCCGGCGTCGGAACCTTCAAGGCGACCATGATCAACGCCGGCATCCCGACGATTTTCGTCAATGCCGAAGACATCGGTTACACCGGCACCGAGTTGCAGGGCGCGATCAACAGCGACCCGAAAGCGTTGCTGATGTTCGAAACCATCCGTGCCTACGGCGCATTGCGCATGGGCCTGATCTCGAACATCGACGAAGCGGCCAAGCGTCAACACACCCCGAAAGTGGCCTTCGTGGCCAAGCCGGCGGACTACGTGTCGTCCAGTGGCAAAGCCATTGCAGCAGGGGATGTCGACTTGCTGGTTCGGGCGTTGTCGATGGGTAAATTGCACCACGCGATGATGGGCACGGCGGCGGTGGCGATCGGCACGGCAGCAGCGATTACCGGGACGTTGGTGAACCTCGCCGCGGGCGGTGTCGAACGCAATGCAGTACGTTTCGGTCATCCATCCGGCACGCTGCGTGTGGGCGCAGAAGCCAGCCTGGTCAACGGTGAGTGGACCGTGAACAAAGCCATCATGAGCCGCAGTGCGCGGGTGTTGATGGAAGGTTATGTTCGCGTACCAGGTGATTCCTTCTGACGTAAATTCAGAAATCACCGAAAACCCTGTGGGAGCGGGCTTGCTCGCGATGAGGCTTACACATTCAACATCTTTGTTGGCTGACTCACCGCTATCGCGAGCAAGTCGAATCGTCGCACCGTCGCTCCCACAGTTGACTGCATTTCAAAATAAGAAAGCTTTACTCGACTGAGATTTACCCTGAACCGAGGTCCCATCAACGAACCACTTCAAGAGTGAATCGAACATGAGTGCCAACGTCGACCAGAACATTCGCCCCGAGTACGACCGTGTCCTGCAGGACATTGCCGACTACGTCCTCACCTTCAACATCCAATCCCAAGAAGCCCTCGACACCGCCCGCAACTGCCTGATGGACACGCTGGGCTGCGGTCTTCTGGCGCTGCGATTTCCCGAATGCACCAAACACCTGGGCCCTATCGTCGAAGGCACCGTCGTGCCGTTCGGTGCCCGCGTGCCCGGCACCAGCTATCGCCTTGATCCGGTCAAAGCCGCGTGGGACATCGGCTGCATCGTACGCTGGCTCGATTACAACGACACTTGGCTCGCCGCCGAGTGGGGGCATCCGTCGGATAACCTTGGCGCCATTCTCGCGGTGGCCGATCACCTGTCGCAAAAGAGCCTGGCCAATGGCGAGGCTCCGCTGACCGTTCGCGCGGTGCTCGAAGCGATGATCATGGCCCACGAAATTCAAGGCGTGATTGCCCTGGAAAATTCCTTCAATCGCGTCGGCCTCGATCACGTCATCCTGGTGAAAGTCGCCTCGACGGCGGTCACCGCCAAACTCATGGGCGCCAGTCGCGAGCAGTTGCTGTCGGCGTTGTCCCATGCGTTCGCCGACGGCCAGGCGCTGCGCACGTATCGGCATGCGCCCAATGCCGGCTCGCGCAAATCCTGGGCCGCCGGCGATGCGACCAGTCGCGGCGTCCGATTGGCAGACATCGCCATGCGGGGCGAGATGGGCATTCCCGGCGTGCTGACGGCCAGACAGTGGGGCTTTTACGATGTTTTGTTCAGCCACACCAACAATGATCTGGCGCT
This sequence comes from Pseudomonas sp. S2_B07, assembly GCF_054668435.1. Taxonomy (NCBI): domain Bacteria; kingdom Pseudomonadati; phylum Pseudomonadota; class Gammaproteobacteria; order Pseudomonadales; family Pseudomonadaceae; genus Pseudomonas; species Pseudomonas sp. S2_B07. The sequence goes on along the minus strand of NZ_CP162769.1, from coordinate 1,643,503 downwards.
CAAACCCGAAGACAAACGGGCCTTCAGTTTCTCGCGGCCGTACGGCAGTTATGTGATGGAAAACGTGCTGTTCAAAATCAGTTTTCCGGCGGAGTTTCATGCGCAAACCGCCTGCGAAGCAGCCGTGACATTGCACCCGCAGGTTCGCAATCGGCTGCATGAAATCGACCGCATCGTCATCACCACTCACGAGTCGGCGATCCGCATCATTTCCAAAGTCGGTCCGCTGGCCAATGCCGCGGATCGCGATCACTGCATCCAGTACATGACCGCCGTGCCGCTGGCGTTCGGCAATCTGGTGGCTGAGTACTACGAAGACGACTTCCACGCAGCGCATCCGATCATCGATGTGCTGCGCGAGAAAATGGTCATCGTCGAAGACCCGCGCTTCACCCGCGAATACCTCGAAGCCGACAAGCGCTCCATCGCCAATGCGGTGCAAGTGTTCTTCAAGGACGGCTCCAGCACCGAGAACGTGGTGGTCGAATACCCGATCGGCCATCGCCGCCGTCGCGCCGACGGTATCCCGCTGCTGGAAGACAAATTCAAGGCCAACCTGGCCACGCGTTTTACCGCCCAGCGCAGTGCGCAGATTGTTGCGTTGTGCACAGATCAGGCTGCTCTGGAAGCTACTCCGGTCAATCGCTTCGTGGACCTGTTCGTGCTCTGAGCCACTTTTCCATCGGCAATTTGGTGATCGCAAACCCGGTCAGCAGAATCGCCGAATACATCATCAGTTCCTGGGACAAGGGTTGCCCCTCGTACCAGGCGCCGATGATCACGGCGAACACCGGAAAGATGATAAACACGAAGGACAAAATGATCGGGCTCAGGCGTTTGAGCAGCAGGAAATAAACGATGAACCCGCCCACCGATGCGACCAGCCCCAGATAGAGCAGGGCACTCCACGACCGCGCGCTGATAGCCGTAAAAATCGGCGCCTCAACCTGCAAACCAGCGAGAAACAACATCACCCCGGCGATGCCGATGGGCAGCGTGTTGTAGGTGATCACGCTGATCGCGGTGCCGTGTTTTTTGGTCACCACGTAACACAACGCATGCATCACCGCCGCGCAGAGAATCGCCAACACCCCGAACAATTCGGCATGGTCCAGATGCAGGCCCTGGCTGCGGATAATCATGAACAGACTGCCAAAGCCGATGGCGATACCGAGCACTTGCGACGGGTAGATTTTCTCGCGCAGAAACAGCGCCGAAAACAACAGGATGAACACAGGCATACAACTGAACAACAGCGCTGTCAGCCCCGACGAAACGTGCATCTCGCCGTAGTTGAGCAAGTAATACGGCAAGCTGAAATACGACAGGGTGACGAACACAAAAAACCAGCGGCTTTCCTTGGGAAACAATAGCGGTTCACGCCGCATCAGGGCGAAGCCGAGGAACAACGGAAACGCGATCAAAAAGCGCAGGCCGGCAGCCGTCAGCGGCGGCACGGTTTCGACGGCAATCTTGATCCCCAGCCACGTCGTGCCCCAGCTCAGGCACACGATCAGGAACAGCACGCTGGTGACCAATGCCGCCAGCCAGGGTTTTCTAACACTTGAAGAGGCACTGATGGCGATGGACATGACTCGGCTCCCTTGTCGTCGGAATTGACCTGCAACCGCAAAAGGTCTATCCCTGATTGCACCTGTTTCAAGCACGCTATTCGGGGATTCAATGACTGTCAAAGCAAGTATTGCCATGGTGTCAATCCTGCGCGATGGCCTCGCCAGCGGGGTGGGCGTGAAGTACAAGCGTCTGGCGGATGCCGTCGAAAAAGCCATCGTCGAGGGGGTGATCGAACCCGGCAGCAAGTTGCCGCCTCATCGGTTGTTGGCGGACAGCCTCGGCGTGACCATCGGTACCATCAGTCGCGCGTATGGCGAGCTTGAGCGCGTGGGCCTGGTCCTCGCTCGTGTGGGTGACGGCACCTATGTGCGTCAGCGCGGAATGGAGCGTCCGCGTGACGGTGGGTTTCGCAATGTCAGCGATGAGCCGCAGGGCTTTTTTGACATGAGCCGCAACCAGCCGATTCCAGGGCAAGAGGCGCTGTTTCTGAGTCAGAGCCTGCAAGCGCTGGCCCTTGATCCGGGGGCGTTGCAACACCTCTGCGGCTATATCGCCGACGCCGGATTACCGCGTCATCGTGTCGCGGGTGCGCACTGGTTGCGGCACCAGGCATTCGAGCCGAATGCCGAGCAGATCGTTTGCGTCAACGGCGGTCAGCACGGTCTGTTGTGTGCCTTGATGGCGTTGCTCAAAGCGGGCGATACCGTGGTCACGGAACATTTGACGTATCCGGGTTTGATCAGTGTCGCGCGCATGCTCGGAATCAAGTTGATCGGTGTCGCGATGGATGATGAAGGGTTGATGCCGGATGCGCTGGAGGACGTTTGCCGTAACCATCGTGTGTCGGCGTTGTATTGCACGCCGACGATCCAGAATCCTACGGCGGCGGTGATGTCCGTTCCACGGCGCGAGGCCATTGCGGCGGTCTGCCGACAACACAATTTGCTGATTTTTGAGGATGAAGCTCACGCGGTTTTGGCGCCGCAGCGACCGCTGCCCCTGAGCCATTTTGCCCCGGAGCGTTCGGTGTTGATTGGCAGCTTGAGCAAGGCTGTTTCTGCGGGTTTGCGCGTCGGTTATCTGCATGCGCCGCAACCGTTGATCGGACGCTTGAGCGCAGCCGTGCGCGGGACGTGCTGGATGGCCAGTCCGCTAACGCTGGAAGTGGCGAGTCAGTGGATCGAAAACGGCGTTGCCGAGCAGTTGTTGGGGCAGCAGAGGGTCGAGATCAGTCGACGTAAGTCACTGGTCGCGGGATTGCTGGATGGGTTGGTTTACAAGACTCATTCCCACAGCCCGCACTTCTGGATCGAAGTGCCCGAGCCATGGCGAGCGTCGCAGATTGCAGCGGAACTCAAGGAGAATAATTATCGGGTGGCGACTGCCGAGGCGTTTGCGGTGGGGCATGGGGCGGTGCCGCAGTTCATTCGGGCGAGTGTGTGCAATTCGGCGGGGGATGATCGGTTGTTGCTGCGAGGGTTTGAAGCATTGGCCGGGGCGCTGGCCGAGACCGCGTAATCGTTCATCGCGGGCAAGCCACGCTCCCACAGTGGATCTTCAGTGAACACAACGTTTGTGCACGACAAAGATCCCCTGTGGGGGTGTGGCTTGCCCGCGATGGCGACAGCACAGGCACTGGGGGGCTACTTGAACCGCCGCTCCACACCCTTCTCAACAAGAATCTTCGCCGAAATCTCTTCCACCGAAAAATGCGTGGAGTTGATGTGCGGAATGTTCTCGCGGCGGAACAGATTCTCCACCTCGCGCACTTCAAATTCGCACTGGGCATAGCTCGAATAACGGCTGTTGGGTTTGCGCTCATTGCGGATCGCAGTGAGGCGGTCCGGGTCGATCGTCAGGCCAAACAGCTTGTGCTGGTGGGCGCGCAGGGCGCTGGGCAGGGTCAGGCGTTCCATGTCGTCTTCGGTCAGCGGGTAGTTGGCCGCGCGGATACCGAATTGCATGGCCATGTACAGGCAGGTCGGGGTCTTGCCGCAACGCGACACGCCGACCAGGATCAGATCGGCCTTGTCGTAGTAGTGCGTGCGGGCGCCGTCGTCGTTGTCGAGGGCGAAGTTCACCGCCTCGATGCGTTCCATGTAATTGGTGTTGGCACCAATGGAGTGGGACTTGCCGACGGTGTAGGAAGAATGCTCGGTCAATTCCTGCTCAAGCGGCGCCAGGAAGGTCGAGAAAATGTCGATCATGAAACCATTGGAAGTCGCGAGGATCTCACGAATGTCCTGATTGACGATCGTGTCGAAAATAATCGGCCGGAAGCCGTCGGTTTCGGCGGCTTTGTTGATTTGTTGTACCATGGCCCGCGCTTTATCCACGTTGTCGATGTACGGTCGCGTGAATTTGCTGAAGGTAATGTTTTCGAACTGCGCCAGGAGGCTTTGACCCAGGGTTTCGGCCGTGATGCCGGTACCGTCGGAAATAAAGAAAGCAGATCGTTTCATTTGCACCTTGGGCCTTAAGCTAATGACGAATCTTGGATATGATAGGCGCGGTTTGTCGGCCGCCAGTGGCCCGCATTCTCACTTATTTTCCAGGTCCAGGCCATACAGCTGGCAAACGCTCCCCCGAGCAGCCGGCTTCTGAGCTTTTCCAACACAGTTAGTGGAGAGATCACCTTGGTAGAGTACGTAGTTTCCCTCGATAAGCTCGGCAAACACGATGTTGAGCATGTGGGGGGCAAGAACGCATCCCTGGGCGAGATGATCAGTAACCTCGCAGGTGCCAGTGTATCGGTGCCCGGTGGCTTCGCCACGACAGCTCAGGCTTATCGTGATTTTCTGGAACTGAGCGGTCTCAACGATCAGATCCATGCCGCCCTCGACGCCCTGGATGTCGACGATGTCAACGCCCTGGCCCGTACCGGTGCCCAGATTCGTCAATGGATCATGGAAGCCGAGTTCCCCGAGAAGCTCAACGCCGAAATCCGCACCGCGTTCGCCACGCTGTCGGCCGGCAACCCTGACATGGCCGTGGCCGTGCGCTCTTCCGCTACCGCCGAAGACTTGCCGGACGCTTCTTTCGCCGGTCAGCAGGAAACCTTCCTGAACATCCGTGGTGTCGAAAACGTCATTCGCGCCGCCAAAGAGGTGTTCGCTTCGCTGTTCAACGACCGTGCGATTTCCTACCGCGTGCACCAGGGCTTCGACCACAAGCTGGTGGCCCTGTCGGCTGGCGTTCAGCGCATGGTCCGCTCCGAAACCGGCACCGCCGGCGTGATGTTCACCCTCGATACTGAATCAGGCTTCCGTGACGTGGTGTTCATCACCGGCGCCTACGGCCTGGGTGAAACCGTCGTACAAGGCGCGGTGAACCCAGATGAGTTCTACGTCCACAAAGGCACGCTGGCCGCTGGTCGCCCAGCCATCCTGCGCCGCAACCTGGGCAGCAAAGCCATCAAGATGATCTACGGCGAAGTCGCCACGGCCGGTAAATCGGTCAAGACCATCGACGTCGACAAGGCTGATCGCGCACGTTTCTGCCTGACCGACGCCGAAGTCAGCGAACTGGCCAAGCAAGCGATGATCATCGAGAAGCACTACCAGTGCCCAATGGACATCGAATGGGCCAAAGACGGTGACGACGGCAAGCTCTACATCGTTCAGGCCCGTCCTGAAACCGTGAAGAGCCGCACCCAGGCCAACGTCATGGAACGTTACCTGCTGAAAGAAACCGGCACTGTGCTGGTTGAAGGTCGCGCCATCGGCCAGCGCATCGGCGCCGGCAAGGTCCGCATCATCAAGGACGTGTCCGAGATGGACAAAGTCCAGCCAGGCGACGTTCTGGTCTCCGACATGACCGACCCGGACTGGGAACCGGTCATGAAACGCGCCAGCGCCATCGTCACCAACCGTGGCGGTCGTACCTGCCACGCGGCGATCATCGCTCGCGAGCTGGGCATCCCGGCCGTGGTCGGTTGCGGCAACGCCACCCAGTTGTTGAAAGACGGCCAGGGCGTGACCGTTTCCTGCGCTGAAGGCGACACCGGTTACATCTTCGAAGGCGAACTGGGCTTCGACATCAAGAAGAACTCCGTTGACGCCATGCCGGACCTGCCGTTCAAGATCATGATGAACGTCGGCAACCCGGACCGCGCCTTCGATTTCGCACAGCTGCCGAACGCCGGTGTGGGCCTGGCCCGTCTGGAATTCATCATCAACCGCATGATCGGTGTTCACCCTAAAGCGCTGTTGAACTATGACGGTCTGCCGCAGGACATCAAGGACAGCGTCGACAAGCGCATTGCCGGTTACAACGACCCGGTCGACTTCTACGTCGACAAACTGGTCGAAGGCATCAGTACCCTGGCTGCAGCGTTTACACCGAAAAAGGTCATCGTGCGTCTGTCGGACTTCAAGTCCAACGAATACGCGAACCTGATCGGCGGCAAGCTCTACGAGCCGGAAGAAGAAAACCCGATGCTGGGCTTCCGTGGTGCTTCGCGTTACATCAGCGAATCGTTCCGTGACTGCTTCGAACTCGAGTGCCGTGCCCTCAAGCGCGTGCGCAACGAGATGGGCCTGACCAACGTCGAAATCATGGTGCCGTTCGTCCGTACTTTGGGCGAAGCCAGCCAGGTGATCGATCTGCTGGCCGAAAACGGTCTGGCTCGCGGCGAAAACGGTCTGCGCATCATCATGATGTGCGAACTGCCATCCAACGCGATCCTCGCTGAAGAGTTCCTCGAATTCTTCGACGGCTTCTCGATCGGTTCCAACGACCTGACTCAGCTGACGCTGGGCCTGGACCGTGACTCCGGGATCATCGCGCACCTGTTCGACGAGCGTAATCCGGCGGTCAAGAAGCTGCTGGCGAACGCCATTGCCGCGTGTAACAAGGCAGGCAAGTACATCGGCATTTGCGGTCAGGGTCCTTCGGACCACCCGGACCTGGCCAAGTGGCTGATGGAGCAGGGCATTGAAAGCGTTTCGTTGAACCCGGACTCCGTACTGGAAACCTGGTTCTTCCTGGCTGAAGGTCAAGCCTCGGCGTGATGTGAATGAAGCCCCGGTCAAGTGGCCGGGGCTTTAAGAATTGAGTAGGGCGGGCTCCTCTGGATGCCGCCCTTTTTTGTGCAAGAGCATTATGCAAAGCAGCAGCAACCTATTTCCTGTCGCCCTGATCAGCGCCGAACGGCGCGGTGATCTGAGCGAAGATGTTTACCGTTTGAAGCCGGCAAACAGTCCCGACGTCAGCGTCGAGCTGGCCGTTACCCGGTTGGGCATGGCCGATGAGCCGGCGGTACGTGGCGTGCCGGTGATCCTGTTGCACGGCAGCTTCTCCAATCGCCGCTTCTGGTTTTCCCCGAAAGGGTTGGGGTTGGGCGCCTATCTGACGCGTCTGGGATTCGATGTGTGGATTCCCGAAATGCGCGGCCATGGCCTGTCCCAGCGTAACCAGAACTACCGCAAGAACCGTGTCGCCGACTACGCGCGTTACGATCTGCCCGCCATTGGCGCGTTCGTGCGTGAGCAAAGTGGCCAGGTCCCGCACTGGATCGGTCACTCGCTGGGCGGAATTACGTTGGCGGCAGCATTGGGTGGTGAGTACATCGGTGAACCTGTGGTGGCGTCTGCGGCGTTTTTTGGCACGCAGGTCAGCCGCACCTATTGGCCGTTGAAGATTCCCCCGGTGGAGTGGAGCGGGCGCTTTATTCTCAAGCGTTTTGCGCAACTGTCGGGATCACGGCTCAAGCGCGGACCGGAGGACGAGCCGATTGGCCTGGCCCTGGAAAGCATGCGTTGGTACGGATTGTTCGGGCGTTTTGGCGATGCCGACAAAGACTGGTGGGCCGGATTGGCCAATGTGGCGATGCCAGTGTTGGCCGTGAGCGCTGTTGGCGATCATCAGGACCCGGCGTGGGCGTGCCGCAAATTGTTCGAGCAGATCGGTTCCGAGCACAAGCAGTTCATCAACCTTGGCCGCGAACAGGGCTTTGGCGATAATTTTGGCCACGTAGAGATGCTGGTCAGCAAAGCGGCTCAAGCCGAGGTCTGGCCGTTGGTGGCGCGGTGGTTGGGTGACCAACAGACGCCCTTGTTGGGCGATAAGCCGGATCTGGCGACGGCAGTTTGAGCCTGGTGCTCTAACAAGGGCATTTCGCTCTGATCGGCTTGCGGCTAAGATATGACGCATTGAGCAGTTTTGGTCACGTTTCGACACCCTCGATTGTCTTCCTCTTTACAGGAGTTTCTCGATGAATCATTACCTCACGCCTGACCTGTGCGACGCCTATCCGGAGCTGGTGCAGGTGCTGGAACCGATGTTCAGCAATTTCGGTGGCCGTGATTCTTTCGGCGGCGAAATCGTGACCATCAAGTGCTTCGAAGACAACTCGTTGGTCAAGGAGCAAGCCGAGCTCAAGGGCAATGGCAAGGTGTTGGTGGTCGACGGTGGTGGTTCGCTGCGTCGTGCGCTACTGGGCGACATGATCGCCGAGAAGGCCGCGAAAAACGGTTGGGAAGGGCTGGTGATCTACGGTTGCATCCGTGACGTCGACGTCATTGCACAAACCGACCTGGGGGTTCAGGCCCTGACCAGCCACCCGATGAAAACCGACAAGCGCGGCATTGGCGATCTGAACGTCGCGGTGACCTTTGCCGGCGTGACGTTCCATCCAGGCCATTACATTTACGCGGACAACAACGGCGTGATCATCTCGCCAAGCCCGCTGAAAATGCCTGAATAACCAGAAACCAACAAAGGGATGCGGATGTTCGAGGAAGAAAACGCGCAGTGGGGCCTGGTGCATGCCCTGGTACTGGACGGTAAAGGCAGTGCGCGTTCGATAGCCCGGACTGAACTCGATGACTTGCAGCTTCAGGCCCATGAGAGCCTGTGGCTGCATTGGGATCGCAGTCATCCGCAAACCCAGACCTGGCTGCGTAAAACCAGCGGGCTGAGTGAATTCAGCTGCGACCTCCTGCTCGAAGAAAATACCCGACCGCGTCTTCTACAGCTTTCGGACAGCGAACTGCTGCTATTTTTGCGTGGGGTCAATTTGAATCCCGGCGCAGAACCGGAAGACATGGTTTCGGTGCGGATTTTCGCCTCGGCCAAGCGGGTTATTTCCCTGCGTTTGCGTCCATTGCGCGCCACCGATGAATTGTTGGTGCAGCTCGCCGACGGCAAAGGGCCGAAAACCGCGTCCGAACTCGTCCTGTATATGGCGCAGTACCTCACCAATAAAGTGCAGGATCTGGTCAGTTGCCTCTCGGAAGTGGTCGATGAGGAAGAAGAAAAACTGGATGCCGACGAACGGTATACTCCCGAGCACGGCGCCATATTGCAGATCCGTCGCAGGGCAGCGGCGCTGAAACGTTTTCTTGCACCTCAGCGGGATATTTTCGGGCAACTGACGCGTATAAAATTGCCCTGGTTTGTCGAAGACGATGGTGATTACTGGAACGAATTGAACAACAGCCTGACCCGCTACCTTGAGGAGCTGGAATTGACCCGGGAGCGGGTGGGGCTGGTCCTCGAGGCTGAAGACAGACGTTTGAGCGTGCGCATGAACCGCACGATGTACCGCTTCGGGATCATCACCGGGATCTTTTTGCCGATGAGTTTCCTGACCGGTCTTTTGGGGATCAACGTCGGTGGTATTCCGTTCTCGGCGAGCCCGTATGGCTTCCTGATTGCGTGCCTGATGATGGTCTCGGTGGCGCTCGGGCAGTGGTGGTTATTTCGACGTTTGCGTTGGGTGTGAGCATGCGTCATGTGACCCGGGCAAATTTGATCGCGTCTTTCACAGACATCACGAGAGGTGCGTATGCACGATCCGTTTGAACAGTCTTTGCGCGACATGCTCAATGCATCACCGTCCACCCGGGACGACGATGCGTGCCTTGGGCGTGTACTGAAAACCGCCAATCGCCAGGTCGGCGCTGGCGATCTGTTCAGCCTGCTGGGCCGCTGGTTGCCCGCGCTGATGATTGCCCTCAACAACGGCTCGGCCCACGTCGCGCCGGTCTCCCGCCACCGTAAACCTACCGTTCGCACTGCTGATAAGGCTGATTGAATATGGAACTTGATCTCTGGACTCAGAGCCTCGTCACTGCAATGACTGCGTTATGGACAAAGGTTGCGAACTTCATTCCGAACCTGTTCGGCGCACTGGTTGTGCTGCTGTTGGGTTTTGTCGTGGCGAAACTTTTGGACACTTTATTGTCCAAGCTGCTCGCCAAGCTGGGTCTCGATCGCTTGATGGGCGGCACCGGTCTGACTAAATTATTGTCCCGGGCCGGCCTTCAAGTACCGATATCGACCTTGATCGGCAAGATCGTCTATTGGTTCGTCCTGCTGATTTTTCTGGTTTCTGCAGCAGAATCCCTTGGACTTGAACGAGTTTCAGCTACGCTGGATATGCTGGCTTTGTATCTGCCCAAGGTATTTGGCGCAGCGCTGGTGTTGCTGGTGGGTGTGTTGCTGGCGCAATTGGCCAATGGGCTGGTGCGCGGCGCGGCAGAAGGCGTAGGGCTGGACTATGCTTCGGGGTTGGGACGAATTGCTCAGGGCCTGGTGATAATCATCAGTATCTCGGTAGCGATCAGCCAGTTGGAGGTCAAGACAGACCTGCTCAACCATGTGATTGTCATCGTATTGATCACCGTTGGTCTGGCGGTTGCGCTGGCCATGGGGCTGGGAAGCCGGGAAATTGCCGGTCAGATTCTTGCGGGAATCTATGTGCGTGAGCTGTATCAGGTTGGGCAACAAGTGCGTGTTGGCGAGGTCGAAGGTCAGATCGAAGAGATCGGCACGGTTAAAACCACATTGCTGACCGATGAGGGTGAGCTAGTCTCTCTCTCCAATCGGATTCTCTTGGAGCAGCATGTGAGTAGCCGCTAACCCGGCAAACCCTGCTAATGTATGCCGCCGCGAATTGCCCCGAAAGGGCAGCGGCGGACATTGACCTGACTGTCGGCCCGACTTGTTTTGAATAAAGCTCAATCGCTCTCCACGCGCTACGACCCCCGCGAGCTCTCTGATGAGGAGTTGGTCGCGCGCTCGCATACCGAGCTGTTTCACGTAACGCGCGCCTATGAAGAACTGATGCGGCGTTACCAGCGAACATTATTTAACGTCTGTGCCCGATACCTTGGGAACGATCGCGACGCAGACGATGTCTGTCAGGAAGTGATGTTGAAGGTGCTGTACGGCTTGAAGAACTTCGAGGGGAAATCGAAGTTCAAGACATGGCTATATAGCATCACGTACAACGAATGCATCACACAGTATCGGAAGGAACGGCGAAAGCGTCGCTTGATGGACGCTTTGAGTCTGGACCCCCTTGAGGAAGCGTCTGAAGAAAAGGCGCCGAAACCCGAGGATAAGGGTGGACTTGATCGCTGGCTGGTGTATGTAAACCCGATTGACCGTGAAATTCTGGTGCTACGTTTTGTCGCAGAGCTGGAATTTCAAGAGATCGCGGATATCATGCATATGGGTTTGAGTGCGACAAAAATGCGGTACAAACGTGCTCTTGATAAATTGCGTGAGAAATTTGCAGGCATTGCTGAAACTTAGTTCAGCGCAAATATCTCTTACGTGTAGGCTAGTTCTGATAGACTAGCCGCCGAGTTGTCCCCCGGTTTGAGGGACTGCTTTACAATCACCAGATGGGGATTTAACGGATGAAACTGAAAAACACCTTGGGCTTGGCCATTGGTACTCTTATTGCCGCTACTTCGTTCGGCGTTCTGGCACAAGGCCAAGGCGCAGTTGAAGGCGAGCTCAACTACGGGAAGAAGTACAACGACAGCGTTAAGAACGTTGAAGACGGCTACACTCCTGGCGCCTCCATCGGTTACTTCTTGACCGACGACGTATCGTTGAACCTGACCTACAATGCTGACGACCACACCCGTTCGAACAACGGTACCGGTTCTCAGAAAATTGAAGGCGACCAGTTCGGTCTGAACGCTCAGTACCACTTCAACAACGCTGGCGACGCTCTGCGTCCTTACGTTCAAGGTGGCGTTAAGCACGGCAGCATGACCAACGTAGCCGCTGATGGCCACACCGGTCGTGACCAGTCGACTTTCCTGACTGCTGGCGCTGGTCTGAAGTACTACTTCCTGGAAAACGTCTACGCTCGTGCTGGCGTAGAAGCTGACTACAAACTGGACAACGGCAAGTGGGACTACATCCCATCCGTTGGTCTGGGCGTGAACTTCGGTGGCGGCAACAAGCCAGTCGCTGCTGCTCCAGCTCCAGAAGTCTGCTCCGACAGCGACAACGATGGCGTTTGCGACAACGTTGACAAGTGCCCAGACACCCCAGCCAACGTAACTGTTGACGCTGATGGCTGCCCGGCAGTTGCTGAAGTTGTTCGTGTTGAGCTGGACGTGAAATTCGACTTCGACAAGTCGGTAGTCAAGCCAAACAGCTACGGCGACATCAAGAACCTGGCTGATTTCATGAAGCAGTACCCATCCACCACCACTACTGTTGAAGGTCACACTGACTCCGTCGGTCCTGACGCTTACAACCAGAAACTGTCCGAGCGTCGTGCAAACGCCGTTAAACAAGTTCTGACCAACCAGTACGGTGTTGAATCGTCCCGCGTTCAGTCGATCGGCTACGGCGAAACTCGCCCAGTTGCTGACAACAAAACTGAAGCTGGCCGCGCTGTAAACCGTCGCGTAGAAGCGCAGGTTGAAGCCCAAGGTAAGTAATTACCCGCCGCTCTGAGAAAAGCCCGGCTTAGGCCGGGCTTTTCTTTGTCTGCGATTTGGTGAACCGGGATGTGTCAGGCGCGTTGATATCCGACGTTAATGTCGACGGACAGGGCCTCTTCGCGAGCAGGCTCGCTCGCACAGTTGCCGGCAACTGCTCCAATCACCAGGATGGCCGGGCTTTTCAACGCGAAGGCCAAGGCATCTTCTTCCATCGCCATCAGGCTGCTCCGACATTCCCGTTGATGCGGCAACGATGCATTTTCGATCATCGCCACCGGCGTATCTGCTGACATTGCGCCCGCCAGCAGTTGCTCACGGATCTCGCTGAGCTTCGCAACACCCATGTAGATCACCAGCGTCGTGCCACCTTGAGCGAGTGCTTGCCAGTTCAGGCTGCTGCCATCCTGAGTGTGGGCGGTCACCAGCGTCACGCCTCGCGCGACACCGCGCAGGGTCAACGGAATATCGCATTGAGTCGCGCCAGCCAGGCCGGCGGTGATGCCATTGACCAGCTCGGCCTCGACCCCGCGCTCACGCAACCACTGCGCTTCTTCACCGCCACGCCCGAAGATGCACGGGTCACCCCCCTTGAGCCGCACGACGCATTTGCCCTGACGGGCATAACGCAGCATCAAACGATGAATGAATTCCTGTGGCGTAGAGCGGCAGCCACCGCGTTTACCCACCGGAATAATGCGCGCGCCGGGGCAGTGCTCAAGCACCGCGTCGTTGACCAGATCGTCGATCAGCACCACATCCGCTTCTCTCAACGCTCGAACAGCTTTAAGGGTCAGCAATTCAGGGTCACCGGGACCCGCGCCCACCAGCCAGACTTTTGCGTTCATTGTGTTTTCCTCACGAGATGATGGCGACCGGCTGCGCGGTGGCGGCCAGCAAACGCTTGATTTCCGGGACGCAGGAGCCGCATTGCGTGCCGCAACCCAATTCCTGTTTCAAACCCTGCAAGTCCAGGCCGCGGCGGATGCCGGCGCAGACCGCGTTTTGGCTGACGTTTTTGCAGTTGCACAGGGTTTTGTTGCCGATGGCTTCGGCGTCGACCTGGCCCGGCGGTGCACTCAGTGGGGCGAGCAGCCAGCGTCGCAGTTGTTCATCGGCGCGACCTTCGAGCCAGAGGTTTTGCAACCAGTGCCGGGCAAGGGTTTCACCCGCCAAGCGGATCGCGGTGATCCGTCCGTTCTCGATCCGCACGCGTTTACCGATGGAACGCCGTGGATCGTCGTAGGCCAGCACCGGACCGTCGTTGAGCCCCAGGCCTTGATCGATATCGCGCAGCAGTTGTGGGTCTGGCGCGGTGGCGTTGGCAGCGCGTATCAGCAGTGCAGGGCGCTCACGGCCTGCCAGGCTGAGACTGACGTAGGAAAACGCCTCGCAAAGGGGTCGTAGCGTCTCAAAATGCTGTTGGACATCACCCTCTACCAGCGCGAAAAGGTGCCAGGGCAACTGCACTGGCTCGAGGCGCACGCCACTGTGCTTGAGCTCAGGTTGTTTCGACAACGGGTCGAAGGCGGGCAGGGTGAGGCTGTTCACCCCCCCTTGAAGAAACGGTCACCAAAATGCATCGGCAAAAAGGCTTGGCCCGGGCGCACGCTGTCGTCACTGGCGACCGGCACGATCACCGCGCCGCGGCGGCTTTTCAGGCTGATCAAATCCCCGGATTGCAGGCGATGCCGGCGCAGTTCATCCGGGTGCAGGCCCAACACGGCTTCGCTGACATGACCGAACAGCTGCGCCGAAGTGCCGGTGCGGCTCATGCCGTGCCATTGATCGCGCAGGCGACCGGTGATCAGCGTCAGCGGGAAACGTGCATCGCGCTGTTCCTTGGCGGCGCGATATGGATCAGCCACGAACTGCGCGCGGCCGCTGACAGTCGGGAAAACACCGTCGAGATAGAGACGTGCAGTGCCTGCGCTGGCGCCCGCAGGAAAGGGCCATTGTTGCGGGCCGAGCTTGTCGATCAATGCGTGGCTGATCCCGGACAAATCCAGATCCCGACCACGGGTCAGTTGTTTGTATTCGTCGAACACCTGCGCCGGGGTTTCAAAGGCGAACAGGCTGGTGGCTTCCGGGCGTAGACGTTTTTCCAGACGCTGTGCGAAATCCACGGTGATCGCCCAGTCCGGACGTGCTTCACCCGGTGCGACGATTGCTTGACGGACGTGGGAAATGCGCCGCTCGGAGTTGGTTACCGTACCGTCCTTCTCGCCCCAACTGGCGGCGGGCAACAACAGGTCGGCAAACCTCACGGTTTCAGTGGTGCGAAAGGCCTCCTGCAACACCACGAACGGGCAGGCTTGCAGTGCCGCGCGCACGGCCGTCTGATCGGGAAGCGACTGAGCGGGGTTGGTGCAGGCGATCCACAAGGCTTTGATCTTTCCGCTGCCCACCTGCTCAAACAACTCAATGGCCGTCAGCCCCGGGTTTTCCGGCAGTTGATCGACACCCCAATAAGCCGCCACGTCAGCGCGGTGCTCGGCATTGGCGGCATCGCGATGGCCCGGCAACAGGTTCGACAGACTGCCGGTTTCCCGGCCGCCCATGGCGTTCGGCTGACCGGTCAAAGAGAAAGGTCCTGCACCAGGACGGCCGATTTGTCCGGTCGCCAGGTGCAAATTGATCAGTGCGCTGTTCTTTGCACTGCCGGCGGTGGACTGGTTCAGCCCCATGCACCACAACGACAGGAAACTCGGTGAAGTACCGACCCATTCGGCGCATTGCTGCAGTTGCTCAACGCTGATTCCGCACAGTTGCGACACCATCTGCGGGGTGTAGTCGCGCACCAGAGTCTTCAGCTCGGGCAAGCCGTCGGTGTGGGCCTTGATGTAGTCGCGGTCGATCCAGTCTTCCCACAGCAGCAGGTGCAAAATCCCATGGAACAAGGCGACATCGGTCCCCGGAAGAATCGCCAGGTGCAGGTCAGCCAAATCGCAGGTGTCAGTACGACGCGGGTCGATGACGATGACTTTCATCTGTGGTCGGCGGGATTTGGCTTCTTCGAGGCGGCGAAAAAGTACCGGGTGGGCGTAGGCCATGTTGCTGCCGACGATCATCACGCAGTCGCTCAATTCCAGGTCTTCATAGCTGCACGGTGGTGCATCGGCGCCCAGGCTGCGCTTGTAGCCGACCACCGCCGACGACATGCACAGCCGCGAATTACTGTCGATGTTATTGGTGCCCACCAGCGCCCGCGCCAGTTTGTTGAAGGCGTAGTAGTCCTCCGTCAGCAACTGCCCGGAGATGTAGAACGCCACGCTGTCCGGGCCATGTTCGGCAATGGTTTTGGCGAAAACGCTGGCGGCGTGATCAAGTGCGGTGTCCCAGTCGGTGCGGCTGCGCGCCAGGCCTTTGCCCAGGCGCAGTTCCGGGTACAGCGCCCGTGCCGTCAAGTCGCCGGTCAGATGCAGGGTTGATCCCTTGCTGCACAATTTGCCGAAGTTTGCCGGGTGCGCCGGATCGCCGCTGACGCCGAGGATGCGCTCGCCGTCATGTTCGATCAGCACGCCGCAGCCGACCCCGCAATAACAGCAGGTGGACGCGGTGATCTGGCGGTCCATCAGCCTGCGTCCCGCAGGGCCAGCATCACTCGGCCATTTTCGACCCGCGCCGGGTGGTGATGGGCGCAGCCGATGTCCGGGGCCTGGGCTTCGCCGCTTTCCAGGTCGATTTGCCAGTTGTGCAGCGGACAGGCCACTCGCTTGCCGTAGATCAAACCTTGGGACAACGGTCCGCCCTTGTGTGGGCAACGGTCATCGAGGGCGAACACTTCATCATCGCTGGTGCGAAAAATCGCGATGTCACCTTTGGGGCCGGCAATGATCCGCGAGCCCAGGGCGTTGATTTCTTCCAGTGCGCAGATATCTAGCCAGTTCATGCCAGCACCTCCAGGTTCTTCACGGGAATGACGTCGAATTCTTTTTTCAGCAATGGCTGCGTCAGGCGTTCTTTCCACGGATCCTGTTCGAACGACAGCGAGAATTGCAGCCGGTCATTGAGCGCCTTGCGTCGTTCCGGGTCTTCCAGCACGGCTTTCTTGATGTGGTCCATGCCGACCCGTTGCAGGTAATGCACGGTGCGTTCGAGGTAGAAGGCTTCTTCGCGATAGAGCTGCAAAAACGCGCCGTTGTATTCGCGCACCTCTTCAGCGGTTTTCAATTTGACGAAAAACTCGGCGACTTCGGTTTTGATCCCACCGTTGCCGCCGATGTACATCTCCCAGCCGGAATCCACGCCGATGATGCCGACGTCCTTGATGCCTGCTTCCGAACAGTTGCGCGGGCAACCGGAGACGGCCAGTTTGACTTTGTGCGGCGACCACATGTTGAACAGGTCATGCTCCAGTTCGATGCCCAGCTGCGTGGAATTTTGCGTGCCGAAACGGCAGAACTCACTGCCGACGCAGGTCTTCACGGTGCGGATGGATTTGCCGTAGGCGTGGCCGGACGGCATGTCGAGGTCTTTCCAGACGCCCGGCAGGTCCTGTTTCTTGATCCCCAGCAAGTCGATGCGCTGACCGCCGGTGACCTTGACCATCGGCACGTTGTATTTGTCGGCGACGTCGGCGATGCGGCGCAATTCCGAAGGGTTGGTCACGCCCCCCCACATCCGTGGAACCACCGAGTAGGTGCCGTCTTTCTGGATGTTGGCGTGGGCGCGTTCGTTGATCAGGCGCGATTGCGGATCATCCTTGGCTTCGCCCGGCCAGGTGGAAATCAGGTAGTAGTTCAGCGCCGGGCGGCAGGTGGCACAGCCGTTCGGGGTGCGCCAGTTCAGGTAGCTCTGGGTGCCGGCGATGGTGAGCAGATGTTGTTCGCGAATGGCCTGGCGGATTTGCCCGTGGTTGAGGTCGCTGCAACCGCAGATGGCTTTTTCGCTTTTCGGCTTCACGTCTGCCGCGCCGCCCACGGTGTTGATCAGGATCTGCTCGACGAGGCCGGCGCAGGAACCGCAAGAGCTGGCAGCCTTGGTGTGTTTTTTCACCTCGTCGACACTGAACAGCCCGTGTTCCTGAATCGCCTTGACGATGGTGCCTTTGCACACGCCGTTGCAGCCGCAGACTTCGGCGGTGTCGGCCATGCTCATGGCCTTGTCCTGGCCCTGATGTCCTACGTCGCCTAATGCGTTTTCACCAAACATGAGGTGATCGCGGATCTCGCCAATGGCGTGATTCTCACGAATCTGCCGGAAATACCAACCGCCATCTGCCGTATCGCCGTACAGACAGGCACCGACCAGCACGTCATCCTTGATCACCAGTTTTTTGTAGACGCCACCGATCGGGTCGGAGAGGGTGATGGTTTCGGTGCCTTCGCCACCCATGAAGTCGCCGGCGGAGAACAGGTCAATGCCGGTGACTTTCAGTTTGGTCGACGTCACCGAACCTTGATAACGGGCGAAACCCAATTGGGCGAGGTGATTGGCGCAAACCTTGGCTTGCTCGAACAGCGGTGCAACCAGGCCGTAGGCGATGCCGCGATGGCTGGCGCACTCGCCGATGGCGTAGACCCGTGGGTCGTAGGTTTGCATCGTGTCGTTGACCAGAATCCCGCGATTGCAGGGAATGCCGGATTTTTCCGCGAGTTCGGTGTTGGGGCGGATGCCGGCGGCCATGACCACCAGGTCGGCGGGAATGATGTCGCCGTTCTTGAATTCAACCGAGCCGACCCGGCCATTGCCGGCATCGTGCAGGGCCTGGGTTTGTTCGCAGAGGCGAAAGTGCAGGCCACGCGCTTCAAGGGCGGTTTGCAGCAACTGGCCGCTGGTCTTGTCGAGTTGTCGTTCCAACAACCATTCACCGAGGTGCACCACGGTCACGTGCATGCCGCGCAGCATCAAGCCATTTGCGGCTTCCAGACCGAGCAATCCGCCGCCGATGACCACGGCGTGCTTGTGGGTCTTGGCGGTGTTGATCATGGCCTGGGTGTCGGCGATGTCACGGTAACCGATCACGCCCTGCAAGGTGTTGCCCGGGATCGGCAGGATGAACGGGGTCGAGCCGGTGGCGATCAACAGGCGATCGTATTCGGCCTCGGTGCCGTCTTCGGCGATGACCCGGCGTTTGACCCGATCGATCTCCACCACTTTGCGGTTGAGCAGCAGCTTGATGTTGTTATCCAGGTACCAGTCGAGGTCGTTGAGCACGATCTCTTCGAACGTTTGTTCGCCGGCCAGTACCGGCGACAACAGGATGCGGTTGTAGTTGGTGTGGGGTTCGGCGCCGAAGACCGTGATGTCGTACAGCTCGTTGCTCAACTTGAGCAGTTCTTCCAGGGTGCGAACCCCGGCCATGCCGTTGCCGATCATCACCAGTTTTAATTTTTTCATCAGGTTCTCCGGGGGAGCGGTGACCCGCCTCATCAGGGCTTCAGGTCTGGCTCGACAAATTTTGCGCAAACAAAAAAAGGCGTCCCGCTAGTTGCCTAGCGAGGACGCCTTTGTCCTGGTCCCGTTCTCTCGGGAAGCGCAGTCTTCATCGTTGAAGGCTGGGCTTTATGTGTGGTGGAAAGGGTAATGCAGTGGTTGTGCCAAGTGCTTCAGGTGGCCGGATTTACTGGGTTTGGTCGAAGACTTGGAATGTGAAATAGGTTTTTTCGCACCGAATCAATGCGCGATGCCCGCATTTGGCGCGGATTCTGTAGCAGCAGACTTCGCCAGCGGCTACAGGGGATTTGAATCAGCGATGAAATACAAGAACCAGCAGCACCAGATTCAGCAGCAATGACATCAGCGCCAATGTCCGCCAAACCTTCAACGGCTCACGCTCCATCAACGGTCTGGGCCGCACGCTCAAGCTGCGCCGCTCGCCCTGTTCCAGCAGCAGCAACCATTCTTCCGCCGTTTCAAACCGCTGACCCGGATCCGCCACAACGGCACGTTCCAGGCATTGCGCAATCCATTCCGGCAAATCCGGACGATAGCGACTGGCGCTGACCGGTACACCAAACCGTGGTCGCTGGAACGCTTCGATTTCACCGTAGGGATAATGCCCGGTCAGCAGGAAATACAGGGTCACGCCCACCGCGTACAGGTCTTGTTGCGGCGTCGGGATGTCCCCGCGAAAGGCTTCCGGCGCAAGGTAACTGGGCGTTCCAGGCAGGGCAGAGGTTTGATCCTCTGACAAGCCTGGGCAATACGCGAGGCCGAAATCCAGCAGACGTAATTCGCCGTCGTCACCCAGCAGCAGGTTTTCCGGCTTGATGTCGCGGTGCAGAATCTGCCGTCGATGCAGGAGGCCAACCGCGCGAAGCAGGCGCTCGGCCAGATCTTGCCATTGCGCCAAAGGCAGAGGTCCGACACGGGTGTGCAGAGCTGCCAGCGTCGTTCCGGAATATTCGCGCATCACGTAGTACAAATGCTGACGCTGACTGGCGGCATGGACTTCAGGAAAATGCCGTCCCGCCACGCGCTTGAGAAACCATTCCTCCGACAGCAACGCTTGCCCGGCCAGGTGATCGTCGTGCAGCGCGGCGGGCAAGGTTTTCAATAGCCAGGGTTGCTGTTGTCCGTCGCGAACCCGATAGAGCAGCGATTGCTGGCTCTGGCCGAGTATCCCGTCAACGTGCCAGCCTTCGAAGGATTGACCGGGTTTCAGCGCCGGTGGCAACGGCCATTGCTGTAAGTGAATCAGCGCATCACCAATGCTCGTTTCACCCAGGGCATCGACTCGTACCAGCAAGGCACTTGCGTTGTCCTGGCTGCCGGCCAGGTGCGCAGCGTTGACGAGGGTCTGTGCCGCGCTCTCCAGATCGGGCTGATCTCGCAGAATGGCGGCAATCGCGGTGTCACCCAGCACAGCCCAGATGCCGTCGCTGAGCAGCACGAAACTCTCATTCAGGCGCAATTCGCCATCGAGAAAGTCCAGCACCAGATGCTGATCCAGTCCCAGTGCCCGTTTCAGCACGTGCTGCATGCCCGGCTGGTCCCAGACATGGTCCTCGCTGACGCGCTGCAATTGATCCGCGTGCCAGCGATACACCCGGCAATCGCCGACATGGGCCAGGGTAAAACGCCTGCCGCGCATGACCAATGCACTGACCGTGGTCAGCAGCGGTTGCCCGCCACCATTGGCCTGCAGCCAGCGATTTTGCGCCAGCAGCAGGCGGTCCAGTGCCTGAGCGACACCCCAGGTTTCCGGGGTGGCGTAATAGTCCAGCGCCAGCGCCTGCAAGGTCGAGCGGGCGGCGAGACCGCCGTCGGCGCATTGGCTGACGCCGTCGGCAATGGCGAATAAGTAGCCTTTGCTGGCCGCCAGCGCCGGGGCGGGCGTCACGAGGCGCAGGGCGTCCTGGTTTTCCTCGCGCGGGCCAATGGCGCTGGCTTCGGCAAAGCTCAGTTGCAGGCTCATTGAGGCCTCAGACCCGCGCCGCCGTCACAGCGGCCGAACCCCAGGTGGTTCTCCAGCGACGTTTTACCCCGTGCAGACCGAACCAGGCCAGGACGCCGAGGCTGGCGAACAACCACAGGGCCAGTTGATAACTGCCAGTGCTCTGTTTGATCGCGCCCATGCCTGCCGCCAGCGCAAAGCCACCGATACCACCGGCCATGCCGATCAAACCGGTCATCACGCCGATCTCGCGACGAAAACGCTGCGGCACCAACTGGAACACCGCGCCGTTGCCTGCACCCAAACCGAGCATGGTGCAGACGAAAAGCGCCAGCGCCGCGTAGGAATTCGGAAGATTGAAACCCACCGCTGCAATGCAGAGCGCCGCCACCGTGTACATCGCCAGCAGCGTGCGTATCCCGCCGAAGCGATCTGCCAGGGCACCACCCAATGGGCGCATCAGGCTGCCACCGAACACACAGGCCGCCGTGTAGTAACCGGCCGTCACCGGGCTCAGGCCGTACTGGTCGTTGAAATAGCCGGGCAGGGCGCTGGCCAGGCCGATGAAGCCGCCGAAGGTCACGCTGTAGAAAAACATGAACCACCAGCTGTCGCGATCGCCCAGGGCCTTGAAGTAGTCGGCCATCGACTTGGCTTTCGGCCGTTCCGGCGCGTTTTTCGCCAGCCAGGCAAAAACGATGAGTGTCAGGATCAGCGGGATCAGGGCGAAGCCGAACACGTTGCTCCAGCCGAACGCAGCGGCCAATACCGGAGCAATCAGTGCGGCAAGCACGGTGCCCGAGTTACCGGCACCGGCGATGCCCATGGCTTTGCCTTGATGCTGTGGCGGATACCACTGCGAGGCCAGCGGCAGGGCGACGGCGAAGGACGCCCCGGCCATGCCGAGGAACAGGCCCAGCACCAGCGCTTGCTCATAGCTGTGAATCCCGAGTTTCCAGGCGCCGAACAGCGCGCAGATGACAATCACCTGGCCTATCAGTCCGGCGGTTTTGGGCGATAGACGATCCGCCAGCATGCCCATGATAAAGCGCAGCACGGCCCCGGCCAGGATCGGCGTGGCCACCACCAGCCCGCGTTGTTGGGTGGTCAGGTGCAGGTCGGCGGCGATCTGCACGGCCAACGGGCCGAGCAGGTACCAGACCATGAAGCTCAGGTCGAAATAGAGGAAGGCCGCAAACAGTGTCGGCGTATGGCCGGATTTCCAGAAGCTTGAATTCATCGCGCACCTCAGCTGTGAAGAGTCTCGAGAAGGAGTCATGAGCTAGCAGGTGGGGCGCCTGTGGGCCGCACCACCGGCCCCGGGCTGTGGGGCCAAAACGAAAAAACGCCGCTACCGGATTCGCCAAGGGCAAATGAGGTGAGCGACGTCTTTGTCGTAGGTGGGGCAACCGCCGTTGGTTACCTGTGGTGATTACTTAGCCAGATTTGTGCCAGTTTCAGGAGATCGTTCCCACGCGGAGCGTGGTAATGCCGCCATGGACGCTCCACGTCCGCTTCAAGCTGTAACGAGGAGCGTGGGAACGATCGGTTACCCGAGCAACTCACTCATGGCAATGATCTGCTCGGCAACCTGGATCAACTTCTGTTGCCGGCTCATCGCCTGCCGGCGCATCAGGGTGTAGGCCTCTTCCTCGTTGCAACTTTTCATCTTCATCAACAGCCCCTTGGCCAGTTCGATGCGCTTGCGCTCGGCCAGTTGCTGGTCGCGGGCATACAGCTGGGCGCGCAGGGCCTGGTCACTTTCAAACCGCGCCATGGCCACGTCGAGAATCGGCTGCAGGCGCTGTGCGTGAATGCCTTCGACGATGTAGGCACTGACCCCGGACTTGATCGCCTGACGCATCACGCCGGGGTCGTGTTCATCGGTAAACATGACAATCGGTCGTGGCTGGTCACGGGTCACCAACACCACTTGTTCCAGCACATCGCGGCTCGGTGACTCGGTATCGATCAGGATCACGTCCGGACGCACCGTTTCGACGCGTTCGGGCAGGTCGATGGTCAGGCCCGATTCGTCGATTACCTCGAACCCGGCTTCGGTCAGGGCGGCTTTCAGTCGACCGACTTTTTTCGCAGTGTCGTTGATCAGCAGGATACGCAGCATGTTCGCAGTCTCCTGTCAGCGCTGGGCGAATCGGTGCGAGCTGTCGCTCAGGGCGTGTAACTTGAAGCTGCGGGCATAACCGGCCGGGTCGGAACCGTCCCAGACTTTGCCGTCGATCAACTGGCTGCTGCGCATGTCCTGCCCCCGGATATCGACACCGACGGCACTGGCGGCTTCGCGGTACAGATCCAGTTGCTGGACCTGACGGGCCACGCCGAGGTAATCCGGATCGTCGCGCAACAAGCCCCAGCGCCGGAACTGGGTCATGAACCACATGCCGTCGGACAGGTACGGCACGTTGACCTCGCCGCCCGCATGGAAGCGCAACGCGTGCGGGTCCTGCCAGCGATGGCCCAGGCCGTCGGCGTAGTCGCCCAACAGGCGCGGTTCGATGCAGTCGAGGGGGGCGTCGAGGTAGTCGGGCGCGCTCAACAGCTGCGCGGTGCTGCGGCGGTTTTCCGTGCTTTGTTCAATGAACCGGCTGGCTTCCAGGATCGCCATCACCAAGGCCCGCGCGGTGTTGGGATACTGCTCGACAAACGCACGGGTGCAGCCGAGGACTTTTTCCGGGTGATCGGGCCAGATGGTCTGGGTCGTCGCCAGGGTAAAGCCGAGATTCTGTTGCACTGCGCTGGCGGACCACGGTTCACCCACGCAAAAGCCATCGATACGCCCGGCTTGCAGGTGCGCGACCATTTGCGGGGGCGGTACCACCACGCTGTCGACATCTTGCAGCGGGTGGATGCCCTGACTCGCCAGCCAGTAATACAGCCACATGGCGTGGGTGCCGGTCGGAAAGGTCTGGGCGAAGGTGAGTTTCGGGCGAGATTGGTGCACGTGGCGCTCGAGTGCATCAGGACTGGTCACGCTCAGCGCCTGCAAACCGTGAGAGAGATTGATGCTCTGGCCATTCTGGTTCAGGCCCATCAGCACGGCCATGTCGGTCGAGGCCACGCCGCCGATGCCCAGATGGACGGCATAAATAAGACCATACAGGCTGTGGGCGGCGTCGAGTTCGCCGCTGACCAGTTTGTCCCGCAGGTTGGCCCAGGACGACTGGCGCTTGAGGTTCAGGGTCAGGCCGTAAGGCTGGGCGAACCCCTGAGTGGCGGCGACCACCACCGAGGCGCAGTCGCTCAGGGCCATGAAACCGAGGTTGATGTCGGTCTTTTCCGGGGCATCGCTGCCATTGACCCACGCCAGAGGGTTGGCTGGAACTTCAATCATCGATAAGCACCTTGCATAAAAAACGCCGTACCAGGCGCCTTGCCAGAGCAAGGGCCAGTGACGACGCCGTTGTCTTTCGACCCATTCCGCCGTTGGCATGAGTGCTGATACCGGTGGTGGTGCAAGGCATATGCCATCGCTCGCTGATTTTGTCGCGCGCCTCGCCTGCGGCCCCGATGCGCGGCTATAATTGCCGCCACTTTTCGTAGCCCAGAGTCAAACCCGCCCATGTACACCCTGGCCCGTCAGCTGTTGTTCAAACTTTCCCCGGAAACCTCCCACGATCTGTCTCTGGACCTGATCGGCGCGGGCGGACGTTTGGGCCTCAACGGCTTGCTGTGCAAGGCCCCGGCGAAAATGCCGGTGTCGGTCATGGGCCTGGACTTCCCGAACCCGGTGGGCTTGGCGGCGGGTCTGGACAAGAACGGCGCGGCCATCGACGGTTTCGCCCAGTTGGGTTTTGGTTTTGTCGAAATCGGCACCATCACCCCGCGTCCGCAACCGGGCAACCCGAAACCACGGATTTTTCGCCTGCCGGAAGCCGAGGCGATCATCAACCGCATGGGGTTCAACAACCTTGGCGTCGATCACCTGCTGGCGCGTGTAGCCGCCGCCAAATACAAGGGCGTGCTGGGCATCAACATCGGCAAGAACTTCGACACCCCGGTCGAGCGCGCGGTCGATGATTACCTGATCTGCCTGGACAAGGTCTACGCCCACGCCAGCTACGTGACGGTCAACGTCAGCTCGCCGAACACCCCGGGCCTGCGCAGCCTGCAGTTCGGCGATTCGCTCAAGCAGTTGCTCGCTGACCTGGCCACGCGCCGCGCCGAGTTGGCGTTGCGTCACGGTAAACATGTCCCGCTGGCGATCAAGATCGCACCGGACATGACCGACGAAGAAACCGCGCAGGTCGCACAAGCGCTGATTGAAACCGGGATGGACGCGGTGATCGCCACCAACACCACCCTGAGCCGCGTCGGTGTAGAAGGCATGGAGCACGGTGACGAGGCGGGCGGTCTGTCCGGCGCACCGGTTCGTGACAAGAGCACCCACACCGTGAAGGTGCTGGCCTCGGAGCTGGCCGGTCGCTTGCCGATCATCGCCGTGGGCGGGATCACCGAAGGCAAACACGCCGCAGAGAAAATCGCTGCGGGTGCGAGCCTGGTGCAGATCTACTCCGGCTTTATCTACAAAGGTCCGGCGCTGATTCGTGAGTCGGTAGACGCCATAGCCGCCCAGCGCTGACGTGTAGCAGCTGTCGAGCCTCGCAGGCTCGACAGCTGCTACACGTTTCGGCGAAAGACAGGCATAAAAAAGGGCTCCTCGAAGGAGCCCCTGGGCCGGAGCCCGCCGTCCGGATGGGACGTGCGTGGTTAATTCATTCAGTCATCAGATTGTCGTGTCGGAGTGTTAGGCCCTGTAAATTAGCCGACGGCGTGAAGTTCGTTGAGTCTGTGGATTCCCGCAGTGCCGGTCATACCGTCCCAGTTGTCGCCGCGTCCCTCGCGCCAGCCGTTAATCCAGGCTTGGCGTACTGACGGTAGAGTAAATGGGCAAAGCTCACGGGATTTGCCACCAACGCCATATTGATATCCGCGCAAAAATGCTCTTTCCAACGGATCACGCTTAAGTCTTCTCATAGGGTGTTGCCCTCACTTGTTGACTGTATTTATCGCGTAGACCTCAATCGAGGTCTGGCAGAAAAAAACTTCTGCCGTTGGGGCCCGCTGCCGGCGTCGCGAGCCAAGGTGTCGACGTCGTTGCGGCGTCAACCTGTGTTGAGTTCTAACCAATGCGTCACATCGAGGGAATGATCGTTTTGTCATAAGGACGTAACCATAAAGATGCTATGGCCATAAGTAACACGATGTTTGCCCGTGTTTATTGGCCAAAGCCCTGTATGATCGGCCCCCCGCAGGATGACGGGGTTAATCCTTTAGTGAGAATGACTTCTGTTGCGCAGAAGCATTATTCGACGAAGGGTCGACTTATGACATTTTGTTGCATCAACTTTTTTATCTGCCTGTGCATCTAAGCTCTTCTAACCTGAGCAGCACAGGTGGGACGGCACACCTTCGTGCCACGCGGGCGCTCTTTTAGAAAAGCGCCTGATTGAAAACCGGATCGGCAATGCGTTGTCGGTTCACTTAGCTAAAGGCTCTGAAATTCCAATGTCCGATCAATTCGAAATCTTCCTCACTTGCCCCAAAGGCCTTGAAGGCCTGCTGATCGAGGAAGCCGTCGGGCTTGGCCTTGAAGAAGCACGTGAGCACACCTCTGCCGTGCGCGGCATGGCGACCATGGAAACCGCTTATCGCCTGTGCCTGTGGTCGCGTCTGGCGAACCGGGTGTTGCTGGTGCTCAAGCGTTTCCCGATGAAAGACGCTGAAGACCTGTACCACGGCGTGCTGGACATCGAGTGGCAAGACCACATGCTCAACGACGGCACCCTGGCCGTCGAGTTCAGCGGTCATGGCTCGGGCATCGACAACACTCACTTTGGTGCCCTGAAAGTCAAAGACGCCATCGTCGACAAACTACGCACCCCGCAAGGCGACCGTCCGTCGATCGACAAGCTCAACCCGGACCTGCGTATTCACCTGCGCCTGGACCGTGGCGAAGCGATTCTGTCCCTCGACCTGTCCGGTCACAGCCTGCACCAGCGTGGTTATCGCTTGCAGCAAGGCGCGGCGCCGCTGAAGGAAAACCTCGCGGCCGCGATCCTGATCCGTTCCGGCTGGCCACGCATTGCGGCCGAAGGCGGCGCGCTGGCTGACCCGATGTGCGGTGTCGGTACGTTCCTCGTTGAAGCAGCGATGATCGCCGCCGACATGGCGCCGAACCTGCGTCGCGAGCAATGGGGCTTCACCGCCTGGCTCGGTCACGTCCCGGCGCTGTGGAAAAAACTTCACGAAGAAGCCACCGAGCGCTGTGCGGCCGGCCTGGCCAAGCCACCGCTGTGGATTCGCGGTTACGAAGCCGACCCGCGCCTGATTCAACCGGGCCGCAACAACGTCGAGCGTGCCGGCCTGAGCGAGTGGATCAAGATCTACCAGGGCGAAGTCGGTACGTTCGAGCCGCGTCCGGACCAGAACCAGAAAGGCCTGGTCATCTGCAACCCGCCGTACGGCGAGCGTCTGGGCGATGAGGCGAGCTTGCTCTACCTCTACCAGAACCTCGGCGAACGTCTGCGTCAGGCCTGCCTGAACTGGGAAGCCGCGGTGTTCACCGGCGCCCCGGACCTGGGCAAGCGCATGGGCATTCGCAGCCACAAACAGTATTCGTTCTGGAACGGCGCGTTGCCGTGCAAGCTGCTGCTGATCAAGGTCACACCCGACCAGTTCGTCACCGGCGAACGTCGCACCCCGGAACAGCGTCAGGTCGAGCGCGAGCAGGCTGAAGTCGAAGTCGCCGACAACGACGTGGCACCGGGCAAGTACGAGAAGTACAACAAGAACGGCAATCCGATCAAACCGGCCCCGGTGGTGATCGAGCAACCGCGCTTGAGCGAGGGCGGGCAGATGTTTGCCAATCGCCTGCAGAAAAACCTCAAGGCGTTGGGCAAGTGGGTCAAGCGTGAAGGCATCGACTGCTATCGCGTGTATGACGCCGACATGCCGGAATACTCCATGGCCATCGACCTGTATCAGGATTGGGTCCACGTCCAGGAATACGCCGCGCCGAAATCCATCGATCCGGAAAAAGCCTCGGCCCGCATGTTCGATGCCCTGGCCGCGATTCCGCAGGCCTTGAACATCGACAAGAGCCGTGTGGTGGTCAAGCGTCGCGAACGCCAGAGCGGCACCAAGCAGTACGAGCGTCAGGCTGCGCAGGGCAAGTTCGTCGAAGTCAATGAAGGTGGCGTGAAGCTGCTGGTCAATCTCACCGACTACCTCGACACCGGGCTGTTCCTCGACCACCGCCCAATGCGCATGCGCATTCAGAAAGAGGCGGCCGGCAAGCGCTTCCTCAACCTGTACTGCTACACCGCAACGGCCAGTGTTCACGCGGCCAAGGGCGGCGCACGCACCACCACCAGCGTTGACCTGTCGAAAACCTACCTCGACTGGGCGCGTCGTAATCTGTCGCTGAACGGTTTCTCTGACAAAAACCGCCTGGAGCAGGGCGACGTGATGGCCTGGCTCGAGGCCTGCCGTGACGAGTACGACCTGATCTTCATCGATCCGCCGACGTTCTCCAACTCCAAACGCATGGAAGGGATCTTCGACGTGCAACGCGATCAGGTGCAGTTGATCGACCTGGCCATGGCGCGTCTGGCACCCGGTGGGGTGTTGTACTTCTCCAACAACTTCCGCAAGTTCACCCTTGAGGAAAACCTCGCCGAGCGTTACGCCGTTGAAGAAATCACTGCCCAGACCATCGATCCGGATTTCGCCCGTAACGGGAAGATCCACCGTGCCTGGAAAATCACCGCGCGTTGACACTTGAGCTGATTGGATCCACAGAGCCTTGATTTTTAAAGGCTCTTGGGTCATTTCAGTGCTGGCCAAATTAGTGGCTAATGGCTATAACTCACTCATGGCCAATGGGCTTTTCCGGCACCTGGCATTGTGAGTTGCCTTTATGTCGTTTCAGGCCGTACGCCCCAAGATCCTGGGTTTTATCAGCGAAGATGTGTCGGCCTGGCTGGTCGCGTTGCTGGTATTGCTCATGGGCGGCGTGCTCACCGGGTTACTGGCCTGGTCGACGGTCAATGTGTTTCACCATCAACTCAAACAACGCTTTCAACTGCTGGCCAGTGAGCGTTACAGCCGCATTGAAGAACGTTTCGAAGACCAGGAGCAGCGCCTCGACGGTCTGCGCCGGTTCTTCGTCAATTCCGACTCGGTCTCCCGCGAGGAGTTCGACGGTTACACCCAACCCCTGTTGCACCGAACCCAGGCCTATTCCTTCGCGGCCCGAGTGACTCGTGCCGAGCGCGCGGCATTCGAACAAAAGGTGCGGGACGAGGGCTTCAGCAATTTCACCCTTCGTGAGCTCGACGGCAACGGTCAACTGCAATTGGCCGCCGAGCGCGATGAATACGTGGCGGTGCTGTACAGCCAGACGCAAAGTCGACTGGGCTCGCCGCTGGGGTACGACTTGCTGGCCCAGCCGATGCGCCGCGCCACCCTTGAGCGGGCGGACAAACTGGGCACCATGGCGGTGTCGCAGCCCATGCATCTGGTCAGCATCGAGCCGGCCTATGCGCGCGGCGTGCTGTTGGTGGCCCCGGTGATGCCGCGTAACTCATCCAGCGCAGCGGGGGTAAAACCCTCCGGTTATGTGATGGCGGTGATCAGCATGCGCCAGCTGTTGGCCGATGGATTGCCGGACGCCAACTACGACTATCTTTCGGTGCGCATTCTCGATTTGTCGATCGACGAGCAGCACGAAGTGCTCTACGAGTCTTTCAACTCACCGGCGGCCAGTGATTTGTCCGCGAGCCGGCTGTTGCGATTGGCCGATCACGATTATCAGGTTGACATCACGCCGAGCGAAGCCTTTACAAAAGCCAATCATTCCTCGGTGATGCCCCTGATGGTGCTGGGCGGTTTGCTCAGTCTGCTGCTCAGTGCGTTGCTGTATGTGCTGGTCAGTCAGCGTCAGCGCGCACTGAAAATGGTGGAGCAACGCACCCAGGAACTGCGGGCCCGTGAGCAAGAGTTGCGTGGCACCCACGGCCAGTTGCGCGGCGTGCTGAATGCGGCGACTCAGGTGGCGATCATCGCCACCGACCTGCGCGGGGTCATCAGCACGTTCAACGCCGGCGCCGAGCAGATGCTGGGTTACGCCAGCGTGGACGTCGTGGGGCATATGACCCTGGAAAACCTGCACTTCCCCCGGGAACTGGTAGCGCGGGCCGCGGAGTTGAGTGCGCGGTATGGCAAACCGATTCCGACCTGTCAGGCGATGTTGGTCGAAGGGGACGAAGAGGGCGGTAGCGAGGCGCGGGAGTGGACGCTGGTACGCAGCGACGGCAGCCATTTGGCGGTGAACATGCTCGCCACCCCGGTGCTCGACGAGCAGGGGTTGTGGGTCGGTCACCTGGCGATCTGCATCGACATTACCGAGCGCAAGCGTGTGCATGAGGCGCTCGCGGCACGGGACCTGTTGTTGAAGAAACTCAGCGCCCATGTGCCTGGTGGCATCTACCAATTCAAGATGGAATTCGACGGCCGCTTCAGTGTGATCTATGCCAGCGACGGTATTCGCGAGATCTACGAGCTGGAACCGGACGTGCTGCTGCTCAATGCCGAAGCGATCTTCACGCGCATTCACCCACAGGACACGACCCGGGTCCGTGCCTCGATCCGCGCCTCGGCGGACACCCTCAGTCCGTGGCGCGAGGAATACCGCGTGCAACTGCCCATGCGCGGCCTGCGTTGGGTTCGCGGTGAGGCAACGCCCGAAGAGCTGCCCGGTGGCGGGGTGCTCTGGCATGGCTACATTTCCGACATCTCTGACCTGAAACGAGTGGAAGAGGAGCTGCGGGCGCTGTCGATTACCGATTCGCTGACCGGGATTCACAACCGCCGTTATTTCCAGGAGCGCCTGACCACCGAAATGGCGAGGGTCCAGCGTGGCGTGGGCGAGTTGTCGGTGATCATGCTCGACATCGACCACTTCAAACGCATCAATGACCAGCATGGCCACGCCGTGGGGGATCGGGTGTTGCAAGCCGTGTGTGAGCGCATTGGTCATCGGCTGCGGCGCACGGACGTGTTCTGTCGCCTTGGGGGAGAAGAATTCATGGTGCTCTGCCCGGACACCGACCGCGAGCAGGCGCACGTGCTGGCCATGCAGTTGTGGCAAGGGCTGCGCAGTTCACCGATTGACTGCGTGGGGTTCGTTACCGCGAGTTTCGGGATCGCCAGTTGGCGCGTCGGGGAGGGCGCGGATGCGCTGTTGCTGCGAGCGGATTCGGGGGTGTATGCGGCGAAGCAGGCGGGACGTGATCGGGTCGAGGCCCAGAAAACCTAAGGCCTGACACACAACCCTTGTAGGAGTGAGCCTGCTCGCGATAGCGGTTTATCAGTCAACATCTGAGTTGAATGTTAGACCGCTGTCGCGAGCAGGCTCGCTCCACAGGTGATCTCCAGTGTCTGGAGGATCGGGTTAGAGCACCGACGCCGTGTCTGGCAGTTTCGGCTGGCGATAGAGGTCCAGCAGCACTTGATCCAGTACCGACGACGCGCCAAACGGTGCCTTGTCATTGAGAATCGCCACGACTGCCCACGTGTTGCCATTGACGTCGCGGCTGAAGCCGGAGATGGCGCGTACGGTGTTCAGGGTGCCGGTCTTGACGTGGGCTTCGCCGCGCATCGCGGTGGTCTTCAGGCGTTTGCGCATGGTGCCGTCGGTGCCGGCAATCGGCATCGAACTGATGAACTCGGCAGCATACGGGCTATGCCACGCGGCTTGCAGCATCGCTCCCATTTCACGGGCGCTGACGCGTTCTGCGCGGGACAGGCCGGAACCGTTCTCCATCACCAGGTGCGGTGCGGTAATGCCTTTCTTCGCCAGCCACTGACGTACTACGCGCTGGGCAGCCTTGGCATCGTCACCATCGGCATCGGTACGGAATTTCTGGCCCAGGCTCAGAAACAGCTGCTGCGCCATGGTGTTGTTACTGTATTTGTTGATGTCGCGGATGATTTCCGCCAGATCCGGCGAGTAAGCCCGGGCCAGAAGTTTTGCATTGCCCGGAGTGGCCGCCAGCACGTCCTTGCCCTGAATGCTGCCACCGAGCTCCTTCCAGATGGCGCGCACGGCGCCGGCGGTGTAGGTCGCGTGGTCAAGCAGCGACAGATAGGTCTGCGAGCTGCAGCCATCGCCCAACTGGCCGCCGACCGTTACGGTCATGCTGCCATCCGGCTGGGTCACCGGGTTGTAGCGCACACCGCCAGTGCACTGCTTGGAATTGACGGCCTTGACCTGGTTTTCGATGCGAATGCTGGCAATCGGCGGTTCCACCGACACCAATACCCGACCGCCGTCGTTACGCGCGACAAAACGCAGGGCCTTGAGGTTGACCATCAGCGAGTCGGGTTTGACCAGGAACGGCTTGTTCTCGTCATTGCCGTCGTCATTGAATTCGGGCAACTGCGGTTGTACGAAGAAACCGCGGTCCAGCACCAGGTCGCCGGTGATTTGCGTCACGCCGTTGGCGCGCAGGTCACGCATCAGCAGCCAGAGCTTCTCCATGTTCAGCTTCGGATCGCCGCCACCCTTGAGGTAGAGGTTGCCATTGAGAATGCCGCCGCTGAGGGTGCCGTCGGTGTAGAACTCGGTTTTCCACTGGTGGTTCGGGCCGAGCATTTCCAGCGCGGCATAGGTGGTGACCAACTTCATGGTCGAGGCCGGGTTGACCGAAACGTCCGCGTTGTAAACGGTCGGCGTGCCCGGCCCGGTGAGCGGGATCATCACCAGTGACAGGGCGTTGTCCTGCAACTTGCTGGCCTTGAGGGCTTTTTCGACGTTAGGCGTGAGCGCAGTGTTGATCGGGGCGGCGGAGACGGAGAGGGCCAGCGGAAGAATGAAACTGGCCAGCAACAATGGACGCAAAGACTTGATCATGTGTAATAAAACCCTACAGCCGAGGGGGAAAAAGACGAGGGCATGGCGATAAAATCCCTCAGTGGTCATGAAAGTGTCGGCATTATGCCCCAAGGCTTGAAAGTGTGTGCCGTGCCATGGCCTTCTAATCTGCTATTTTTTTACCGGCGGTCAGCGATGCCCCCCAGAGAGTCGGGCAATTAGCGGCTTAAACTGCTAAAGTGCCGCCCGTTATTACTTATGAGGATTGTTCCAATGGCGACTAACCGTTCCCAGCGTCTGCGCAAAAAACTGTGCGTCGATGAATTTCAAGAGCTGGGTTTCGAACTGAACCTGGATTTCAAAGAAGATTTGGCTGATGAAGCCATTGATGCTTTCCTCGACGCGTTCCTGAAAGAAGCCATGGAAGCCAACGGTCTGGGTTATGTTGGCGGCGACGACTTCGGTCTGGTTTGCCTGCAGAAGCGTGGCTCGGTGTCCGAAGAGCAGCGCGCAGCTGTTGAAGCCTGGCTCAAAGGCCGCAGCGAACTGACCGAAGCAACCGTCAGCCCGCTGATCGACGTCTGGTACCCGGAAAAGCCGATCAATCCGGTAGCTTGATGTCATAGCTTTTTGTCTAAAAAAAGCGGCGACCCAAGGGTCGCCGTTTTTTTATGCCTGCTTTTTGCAGGTGCATGGCTTGGCCTGCGAAGTCGATGTCGGGTCTCTCAGCCCTTGCGCCAATTCAGAATCACCAGCGTCAACACCCCCGCGACAATCCCCCAGAACGCCGACCCAATGGAAAACAGCGTCAGCCCCGACGCCGTGACCATAAAGGTGATCAGCGCCGCCTCCCGTTCCTTCACCTCGGTCATGGCAATGCTCAAGCCATTGATGATCGAGCCAAACAGCGCCAGCGCCGCAATCGACAGCACCAGTTCTTTCGGCAGCGCGGCAAACAACGCTGCCAATGTCGCGCCGAACACCCCGGCAATCCCGTAGAAAATCCCGCACCAGACCGCCGCCGTGTAGCGCTTGTTGCGGTCTTCATGGGCATGCGGCCCGGTGCAGATGGCTGCGCTGATGGCCGCCAGGTTGATGCCGTGGGAGCCGAACGGTGCGAGCAGCAATGAGGCGATACCGGTGGTGGTGATCAATGGCGAGGCCGGCACGGTGTAACCGTCGGCGCGCAGGACGGCAATGCCCGGCATGTTCTGCGAGGTCATGGCCACCACGAACAGCGGAATGCCGATGCTGATGGTCGCAGCCAGCGAGAAGTGCGGCGTGGTCCAGACCGGCGTCGCCACTTCCAGGTGGAAACCACTGAAATCCAGCAACCCCATGAACCCGGACAATGCAGTGCCGATCAACAACGCGGCCAGCACGGCGTAACGCGGCGACAGGCGCTTGATCACCAGATAGGTGAAGAACATGCCCAGCACCAGCCCGGTGCGATGCTGGGCGGCGACGAAAATTTCGCTGCCGATCTTGAACAGAATCCCTGCCAGCAACGCAGCGGCCAGGGAGGCTGGAATCTTCTTCACCAGCCGTTCGAAGCTGCCGGTCAGGCCGCAGATCGTCACCAGCACTGCGCAGGTGATATAGGCGCCGATGGCTTCGCCATAACTGACACCGCCGAGGCTGGTGATCAGCAAGGCCGCACCGGGGGTCGACCAGGCAATGGTGATGGGCGTGCGATAACGCAACGACAGGCCGATCGAACATACCGCCATGCCAATCGAGATCGCCCAGATCCACGAGGAGATCTGCCCACTGGTCAGGCCCGCCGCTTGGCCGGCCTGGAACATCAGCACCAGGGAGCTGGTGTAACCGGTCATCATCGCGATGAAGCCGGCGACGATGGCCGACGGCGAGGTGTCGGCCAGTGGTCGGAGCTGCGTATGCGTGGCGTCGTTCATGACAGCGCTGTTCCTTTTATAAAGATGTCCGAAACGCCGGTGAACCCTGTGGGAGCCGAGCTTCCTCGCGATGGCGGTGGATCAATCGACACGTGTGTTGACTGCCCGGACGCCATTGCGAGCAAGCTCGGCTCCCACAGGGATTGTGTTCGAGCGGCAGATTTCAGGTTCAAGCCTAAACTCAAACGTAAGGGATCGTTGCAATACAGCGGAAGCGACAAACAGCCGTACAGTCGTGTTGCCACCCTCCATTGTGTACAATCGCGGTGTTTTTTACGCGATACTTGCCAGCGACCCACTGTGCCGTATTACAGTCACCGTCAATTCGCCGCAGTTCTCCCGACTCGAGTGCCCATGAACGAACAGTTGCAGCCCCTCAAAAAACAACCGCGAGCAGGTAAAGCCGGCCGCAGCGGGACCCAGGACGATATTGTCTACGCGCATATCTTCGAGGCCATCCTCGAACAGCGTCTGGCGCCCGGCACCAAGTTGAGCGAAGAAGCGCTGGGGGAAATTTTCGGGGTCAGTCGCACCATCATCCGCCGTGCGCTCTCGCGCCTTGCCCATGAAGGCGTCGTGCTGCTGCGTCCGAACCGTGGCGCGGTCGTCGCCAGCCCAAGCGTCGAAGAGGCCCGTCAGGTGTTCCTCGCGCGCCGTCTGGTGGAACGAGCGATCACTGAACTGGCTGTCCAACACGCGACCGCCGAGCAGATCGCCGAATTGCGCCAGATGGTCAACGACGAGCGCGACAGCTTCTCCCGCGGTGATCGCGGTGCCGGCATCCGTCTGTCGGGCGAATTTCACCTGAAACTTGCCGAAGCGGCGAAGAATGCGCCGCTGATCAGCTTCCAGCGCAGCCTGGTGTCGCAGACGTCGTTGATTATTGCCCAGTATGAAAGTGGCAACCGTTCGCACTGTTCCTACGACGAACACACCCAGCTGATCGACGCCATCGAAGCGCGCAACGGTGAGCTGGCGGTGAATTTGATGATGCATCACATGGATCACATCGACAGCAAACTCAACCTCGACGAAGAAAGTGCGTCGGATGATTTGCATGCGGTGTTCTCGCATTTGTTGCAGACCAAGAAGCCTGGGCGGCCAGCGGTCAAACTCTAAGGTAGACCGAGTCGAACCATCGCGGGCAAGCCCGCGATGACGGTCTCAAGAGCAATAAAAATCCCCCGCAACCATCGATTGCGGGGGATTTTTTATGCCCGGAAGATTTAGCGCTGATGCACCTGATTCCCCGCCGCATACGTCTGCAGAACAGCCCGGTCATCCCCCAGCGTCATCAACACAAACAACGTCTCGGCAATGTTGTTCGCCTGCTTCAAGCGATAGCTCAGCAACGGCGTGGCGTTGTAATCCAGCACGAGGAAGTCGGCATCGGTGCCCGGTTTCAAGGTGCCGATCTTGTCTTCCAGACGCAACGCGCGAGCACCGCCGAGTGTCGCCAGGTACAGCGATTTGAATGGGCTCAGACGCGCACCTTGCAGCTGCATGACTTTGTACGCTTCGTTCAAGGTTTGCAGGATCGAGAAGCTGGTGCCACCGCCAACGTCCGTGCCCACACCGACATTCAGTTTGTGCTTCTCGGCCATCGGCAGGTTGAACAGGCCGCTGCCGAGGAAGAAGTTCGACGTCGGGCAGAACGCGATGGCCGAACCGGTTTCCGCCAGTCGCGCGCACTCGTCGTCGCACAGGTGCACGCCGTGGGCAAACACCGAACGCTCGCCGAGCAATTGATAGTGATCGTAGACGTCCAGGTAGCCTTTACGCTCCGGGAACAGCTCTTTGACCCATTCGACTTCCTTCAGGTTTTCGCTGATGTGCGTCTGCATGTACAGGTCAGGGAATTCGCTGAGCAACTGGCCGGCGAGGGTCAGTTGTTCCGGGGTGCTGGTCGGGGCGAAACGCGGGGTGACTGCGTAGTGCAAGCGACCCTTGCCGTGCCAGCGCTCGATCAGCGCCTTGCTTTCGACGTAGCTGGATTCGGCGGTGTCGGTCAGGTAGTCCGGCGCGTTGCGGTCCATCATCACCTTGCCGGCGATCATCCGCAGGTCGAGCTGTTCGGCAGCCTCGAAGAACGAGTTCACCGATTGCGGATGCACGCTGCCGAACACCAGCGCAGTGGTGGTGCCGTTGCGCAGCAGTTCCTTGATGAAAATATCGGCGACTTCGTCGGCGTGTTTCTTGTCGGCGAACTGGCTTTCACACGGGAAGGTATAGGTGTTCAGCCAATCGAGCAGTTGCTCGCCGTAGGCGCCGACCATGCCGGTTTGCGGCAAGTGAATGTGGGTGTCGATGAAGCCGGGGGTAATCAGCGCGTCCTGATAATGAGTGATTTCGATGTCGGCCGGCAGGGTCGGCAGCAAGTCGCTGGCGTGACCGAGCGCGCTGATCTGGCCGTTGTCGACCACCAGCAAGCCGTCTTCGAAATACTCGTACGAGGCTTCAATACCGACTTCGGCGGGGTCGGCAAGGCTGTGCAGGATGGCGGCGCGGTAAGCTTTGCGAGTCAAAGGCATGAGGGTTCTCGGTTTCTAAGGCTTATCAATGAGAGGCTTGGCTGCGGCGTGAAGCGGGCAGCAGTTTGGCAATCGATGATCCGGCGCTGGCGGTCTGCTGGCCGAAATTCGCGTTATAGGTGGCGATGATTTCGCCGGCGATGGAGATGGCGATTTCCACAGGCAACTTGCCTTTGACTTCGCCGATGCCCATCGGGCAGCGCATGCGTTGCACGACGCTGTTGTCGAATCCGCGGTCGCGAAGGCGGTGTTCGAACTTCACCCGTTTGGTCTTCGAGCCGATCAGGCCGAAGTAGGCGAAGTCGTTGCGCTTGAGGATCGCGGCGGTGAGTTCGAGGTCGAGCTGGTGATTGTGGGTCATGACGATGCAGTAACTGCCGGCGGGCAGCTCGTCGATTTCGTCCACCGGTTCTTCGCTGACAATCTTGCGCACGCCGTGAGGGATCTGTTCCGGGAATTCGTCGTCCCGCGAATCGATCCAGCGTACCCGGCAGGGCAGGCTGGCGAGCAGCGGCACCAAGGCGCGGCCGACATGACCGGCACCAAACACGGCGATCTGCGCCTGGACCTGGCCCATCGGTTCGAACAGCAACACGGTCGCGCCTCCGCAGCACTGGCCGAGGCTGGCGCCGAGGCTGAAGCGCTCCAGGTGGGTGTCCTGTTTGCCGCTGGCAAGCAGGTCGCGGGCGATCTGCATGGCCTTGTATTCCAGATGCCCGCCACCGATGGTGTCGAAGGCCTGGGTGGCGCTGATGACCATCTTCGAACCGGCATTGCGCGGCGTCGAGCCAAGCTCTTCGATGATGGTCACCAACACGCAGGGCTCACCCCGGGATTGCAGGTCGGCGAGGGCGTCGATCCAGTTGTACATAGTCACCTCGACATCGTTGTTGTTTGTACCGGCCTCTTCGCGGGCAAGCCCGCTCCCACAAGGATTGCATCGTACCTGTGGGAGCTGGTTTGCCTGCGATGGCCGCGACGCGGTCTTAGAGCGAAGCCAGTTCGGTTTCAGCTTCCACGGCTTTCACCGCCTTCAACTGCCGCATCTGCTCACACCCCCACAACACACGCTCCGGGGTCGCCGGCGCATCGATTTTCGGTTGATGCTTGTAGTCGCCAAGGCTCGCCACGGCGTCCTTGATCGCACACCACGAGGCGATGCCGAGCATGAACGGTGGCTCACCCACGGCCTTGGAATGGAACACCGTGTCTTCCGGGTTCTTGCGGTTTTCCACCAGCTTCACCCGCAGGTCCAGCGGCATGTCCGCCACGGCCGGAATCTTGTAGCTGGCCGGGCCGTTGGTCATCAGCTTGCCCTTGTTGTTCCACACCAGTTCTTCCATGGTCAGCCACCCCATGCCCTGAATGAAACCACCCTCGACCTGGCCGATGTCGATGGCCGGGTTCAACGAGGCGCCGACGTCGTGGAGGATGTCGGTGCGCAGCATCTTGTACTCGCCGGTCAGGGTGTCGACGATCACCTCGCAGCACGCTGCGCCAAACGCGTAGTAGTAGAACGGACGGCCACGCGCCTGACTGCGGTCGTAGTAGATTTTCGGGGTCTTGTAGAACCCGGTGCTCGACAGCGACACCTGAGCGAAATACGCCTGCTGGATCAGTGCTTCAAAGGTCAGGATGTGATCGCGAACCCGCACGTGACCGTTGTGGAACTCCACGTCTTCTTCGCTGACCTTGTAGTGCCGCGCGGCGAATTCGACCAGACGCTGCTTGATGATTTCCGCTGCGTTCTGCGCCGCTTTACCGTTGAGGTCAGCACCGCTGGACGCGGCGGTCGGCGAGGTGTTTGGCACCTTGTCGGTGTTGGTTGCGGTGATCTGTACACGGTCCATTTCCACCTGGAACACTTGCGCCACGACCTGCGCGACTTTGGTGTTCAAGCCCTGGCCCATTTCGGTGCCGCCATGGTTCAAGTGGATGCTGCCGTCGGTGTAGACGTGAATCAGCGCACCGGCCTGGTTGAGGAAGCTCGCGGTAAACGAAATACCGAATTTCACCGGGGTCAGCGCCAGGCCTTTTTTCAGGATCGGACTGTTGGCGTTGTAGCGACGAATTGCTTCACGACGCTCGGCGTACTGGCTGCTTTCTTCCAGCTCGGCGGTCATTTCTTCGAGCATGTTGTGCTCGACGGTCTGGTAATAATGCGTGACGTTGCGCTCGGTCTTGCCGTAGTAGTTGGCCTTGCGCACCGCCAATGGATCGAGGGCCAGATGACGGGCAATCGCGTCCATCACTTCTTCGATGGCGACCATGCCTTGCGGGCCGCCGAAGCCACGATACGCGGTGTTCGACGCGGTGTTGGTTTTGCAGCGGTGACCGTTGATGGTCGCGTCGCCCAGATAGTATGAGTTGTCGGCGTGAAACATCGCACGGTCGACAATCGACGCCGACAAGTCCGGCGAGCAACCGCAGTTGCCGGCCAATTCCAGGGCGATGCCGTGCAGGCGGCCGGTGCTGTCGAAGCCGACGTCGTACTCGACGTAGAACGGGTGACGCTTGCCGGTCATCAACATGTCTTCGACACGCGGCAGGCGCATTTTGGTCGGCTGGCCGGTGAGGTGCGCGATCACGGCGCACAAACAGGCCGGGCTGGCGGCTTGCGTTTCCTTGCCACCAAAACCTCCGCCCATGCGGCGCATGTCGACCACGATTTTGTTCATCGACACATCAAGCACTTCGGCGACAAGCTTCTGCACTTCCGTCGGGTTCTGCGTCGAGCAGTAGACGATCATGCCGCCGTCTTCCGTCGGCATCACCGAAGAGATCTGGGTTTCGAGGTAGAAGTGTTCCTGGCCGCCGATGTGCAGCGTGCCCTGGATGCGGTGCTCGGCAGTCGCCAAGGCACCCGCAGAGTCGCCGCGCTGATGGGTGTGGCTGTCGAGCACGAAGTGGCGTTTGCGCAGGGCTTCGACCACGTCCAGCACCGGCTCGAGATCTTCGTATTCGATGATCGCGGCCATCGCGGCCTTGCGTGCGGTTTCGAGGTCTTTCGCCGCCACGGCGAGCACCGGCTGACCGACGAATTGCACGTCATCAATCGCCAGCAGCGGGTCGCCCGGCAACAGCGGCCCGATGTCCTTCAGGCCCGGCACATCTTCATGGGTGATCGCGATGCGCACGCCTTCGAAGGCGTAGCAGGGCTTGGTGTCAATGCTGATGATTTTCGCGTGGGCGCGGTCCGACAGGCGTGCATAAACATGCAGCTGGTTCGGAAACTCCAGGCGGTCG
This sequence comes from Pseudomonas sp. S2_B07, assembly GCF_054668435.1. Taxonomy (NCBI): domain Bacteria; kingdom Pseudomonadati; phylum Pseudomonadota; class Gammaproteobacteria; order Pseudomonadales; family Pseudomonadaceae; genus Pseudomonas; species Pseudomonas sp. S2_B07. The sequence goes on along the minus strand of NZ_CP162769.1, from coordinate 1,603,304 downwards.
TCGATGTACTGCGCTTCACCGGATACGTGCTTGGCGGCGCTGTCGTGCTTGACGCTGCGGCCGACACCGGTGGTCAGGTCCTTGGCGAACAGTTCAGCCAGTTCGGCTTGGGTCTTCTCTACAGCGTGATGATTAGACATAAGCGGTCACCCGAGTCTCGATGTGCGGTGTTTGCAGTTCGATGAAGTATTTACGCAGCAGGTTTTGCGCGCTGAGCAGGCGGTACTCTTTGCTGGCGCGGAAGTCCGACAGCGGGGTGAAATCTTCGGCCAGTGCGGCGCAGGCGCGTTCGACGGTGGCGTTGTTGAACGGCGCACCGAGCAATGTTTTTTCGCAGGCACTGGCGCGTTTCGGAATGGCCGCCATGCCACCGAAGGCGACGCGGGCATCGGCGATCACACCGTTTTCCAGACGGATTTGGAACGCGGCGCACACAGCGGAGATGTCATCGTCCAGACGCTTGGACACCTTGTAGGCGCGGAACAGTTGTTCGGCGCGGGCCCGCGGCACGATGATCTTCTCGATGAACTCGCTTTCCTGACGCGCGGTGACCCGGTAATCGATGAAGTAATCTTCCAGGGCCAGGGTGCGCCGGGTTTCGCCTTTGCACAGGACGATTTGCGCGCCCAGGGCGATCAGCAGGGGCGGCGAGTCTCCGATGGGCGAGGCGTTGCCGATGTTGCCGCCGAGGGTGCCCTGGTTGCGGATCTGCAGCGAGGCAAAACGTTGCAGCAACTCACCGAAATCCGGGTACTCGGCCTTTAATGCTTCGTAGCAGTCGGAGAGGGCGGTGGCGGCGCCGATTTCCAGGCGATCATCGAAACGCTCGATGCGCTTCATCTCGGCGACGTTGCCGACGTAAATCATCACCGGCAAGGTGCGGTGGAATTGTGTGACTTCAAGGGCCAGGTCTGTACCACCGGCCAGCAGGCGCGCCTGTGGATAAGCGTCATAGAGGTCGGCCAGATCGACGACGGTCAGCGGCACCAGGCAGCGCTTGTCGCCACTGTTGAGCTCGCCGATGGACGTTGGGGCAATCGCTTTCAAGCGCGCGATGGTATCGGCTTCACGCGCATCGAACTGGTCCGGTTGCTTGCCGCAGCAAGACTGTTCGGCGGCTTGCAGGATCGGCCGATAACCGGTGCAACGGCACAGATTGCCGGCCAGCGCTTCGTGCGCCTTGTGAGAATCGGGTGCATCGCTGTTCTTTTGCAGGGCGAACAGCGACATGACGAAGCCCGGGGTGCAGAAGCCGCATTGCGAACCGTGGCACTCGACCATGGCTTTCTGCACGCTGTGCAGTTCGCCCTGATGCTTGAGGTCTTCGACGCTGATCAATTGTTTACCGTGCAACGACGACACGAACGTCAGGCACGAGTTGAGGCTGCGATAGCGAATGTGTTCGCGGCCGTCGTCATCCGTTTGTAGCTCGCCGACCACCACAGTGCAGGCGCCGCAGTCACCGCTGGCGCAGCCTTCTTTGGTGCCGGGTTTGCCCACATGGTCGCGCAGATAATTGAGCACGGTCAGGTTTGGGTCCAGGGCGTGCTCGCTACGGAGTTCCTGGTTAAGTAAAAACTGGATCACGGAAGGCCTCGCAGACTCATTATTGTTGTTAACCGACTTGAACCGAATTTAGCAGGTCTGACTTTTCGGTCAATGATTTTCTGACTTAAAGGTCAGGAAATAGCATTTTGTCGACAAACACCTCATTTCTTCAGTATTGACCCTCACGCACACACCTGCTTTTTTGCTTGAATCGTGCCAAAACCGCCGAGTGGGCACTCCGCCATGAGCTATCAAGTGGGTTACACTGCGCCGCTTGTGCAGATCGAAGAGTTTGAAGGACAACCATGACGTTCAAGGCGCCGGACAGCCTCGCCGAGCAAATCGCTCACCACCTCGCCGAACGCATCATTCGCGGCGAAATGAAGCCCGGGGAGCGCATTCAGGAACAGAAGGTCACGCTGGCGCTCAATGTCAGCCGCGGCTCGGTCCGTGAAGCCTTGCTGATCCTCGAGCGTCGCCACCTGATCGCGATCCTGCCGCGACGAGGCGCCCATGTCACCGAACTCACGGCGCACAAGGTCCAGAGCCTGTGCACGCTGATGAGCGAGCTGTACATCCTGCTCGGTAACGCCGTGGCCAGTGGCTGGAAAGTCCAGGCCGACATGGCGCCGTTCGTGCAGATCCAGCAACGTCTGGCCGCCAGCTACGAGCGTCAGGACATCCGCACCTTCGTCGACGACAGCTTCAATGTGATGCGCGCCGCGTACCCGTTCGCCAACAACCCGTACTTGCAGGAAACCGTCGAGAATCTGCAGCCGGCCATGAGCCGCGCGTATTTCCTCGCCCTGGACCAGCGCAAGGCGTCGATGAGCGAATTCCTCGAACTGTTCGAGCGCCTGCTCGCTGCCGTGCTGGCCCGTGACTTTCCGCAGATCCGCGAAGTGCTGACGGCGTATGCCCAGCGCAGCTGCGATCTGGTGGTTTCTGCCCTGACGGACGCTTAAGCGTGCGGCTCAAGTGCATCAAGCTGGCGGGGTTCAAGTCCTTCGTCGATCCGACCACGGTGAACTTCCCCAGCAACATGGCGGCAGTGGTCGGGCCCAATGGTTGCGGCAAGTCGAACATCATCGACGCCGTGCGCTGGGTGATGGGCGAAAGCTCGGCCAAGAACTTGCGTGGCGAGTCGATGACCGACGTCATCTTCAATGGCTCCACCAGTCGTAAACCGGTGAGTCAGGCCAGCATCGAGCTGGTGTTCGATAACTCCGACGGCACGCTGCTCGGCGAATATGCCGCCTATGCGGAAATTTCCATTCGCCGCAAAGTGACCCGCGACAGCCAGACCACTTATTACCTCAACGGCACCAAATGCCGACGTCGCGACATCACCGACATCTTCCTCGGCACCGGCCTCGGCCCGCGCAGCTACTCGATCATCGAGCAGGGGATGATCTCCAAGCTGATCGAGTCCAAGCCCGAAGACCTGCGCAACTTTATTGAAGAAGCGGCGGGCATCTCCAAATACAAGGAGCGCCGGCGCGAGACTGAAAACCGCATCCGCCGCACCCACGAAAACCTGGCGCGCCTGACCGACCTGCGCGAGGAGCTCGAGCGTCAACTCGAACGCTTGCACCGTCAGGCCGAAGCCGCGAAGAAGTATCAGGAATACAAAGGCGAAGAGCGCCAGCTCAAGGCCCAGCTGTCAGCCTTGCGCTGGCAGGCATTGAACGAACAGGTCGGTCAGCGCGAAGCGGTGATCGGCAATCAGGAAGTCACCTTCGAAGCGCTGGTCGCCGAGCAACGCAACGCCGATGCCGCCATCGAACGCTTCCGGGACGGGCACCATGACCTGTCCGAGCGCTTCAATCTGGTGCAAGGGCGCTTCTATTCGGTCGGCGGCGACATCGCCCGGGTCGAGCAGAGCATCCAGCACGGTCAGCAGCGTCTGCGTCAGTTGCAGGACGATCTGAAAGAAGCCGAGCGCGCACGTCTGGAAACCGAGTCGCATCTGGGGCACGACCGCACACTGTTGCTGACCCTCGGCGAAGAGCTCGACATGCTCACGCCGGAGCAAGAAGTTACCAGCGCCGCCGCCGAAGAAGCCGCCGCCGCGCTGGAAGAATCCGAAACCACCATGCACGGCTGGCAGGAGCAATGGGACACGTTCAACCTGACCGCCGCCGAGCCGCGGCGCCAGTCCGAAGTGCAGCAGTCACGCATCCAGCAGCTGGAAACCAGCATGGAGCGTCTGGCCGACCGTCAGAAGCGCCTCGGTGAAGAGCGCGCGTTGCTCTCGGCGGACCCGGAAGACGCGGCGATCATGGAACTCAGCGAGCAACTGGCGGCCAGTGAAGCCACGCTTGAAGATTTGCAGGCCAGCGAAGAAGCCCAGGTCGAACGCCTTGAGCAACTGCGTCAGGAATTGCAGCTCGCGTTGCACAATCAGCAGCAGGCGCAAGGCGATTTGCAGCGCCTCAACGGTCGTCTCGCTTCCCTTGAAGCCTTGCAGCAAGCCGCGCTTGATCCGGGCACCGGTACCGCCGAATGGTTGCGTGAGCAGCATCTGGCGGATCGCCCGCGTCTGGCCGAAGGTCTGAAGGTGGAAGCGGGTTGGGAGCTGGCGGTGGAAACCGTGCTCGGCGCCGACCTGCAAGCGGTGCTGGTGGACGACTTCGGCGATTTCGATCTGGCTGGTTTTGCTCAGGGCGATTTGCGCTTGCTCAGCCCGGCCACTGATGGCGTGCGCGTGCCGGGCAGTTTGCTCGACAAGGTCGAGGCGCAGATCGATCTGTCGCCGTGGCTGGGGCAGGTCAGGCCGGTCGACAGCCTCGAACAGGCGCTGGCGTTGCGCAGTCAATTAACCCTTGGGCAGAGCCTGATCAGCCGTGATGGTTACTGGGTTGGTCGGCACTTTTTACGGGTGCGGCGGGCCAGCGAAGCCGAAAGCGGTGTGCTGGCGCGCGGTCAGGAAATTCAGCGGTTGACCGAGGAGCGTGAAGAGCGCGAAGCCACGGTCGAGACCCTGGAAACCCAACTGCAGAACCTCCGGGCGCAACAGCGTCAGCAGGAAAACGGACGCGAACATCTGCGCCGTCTGCTGCAAGACGAAGCGCGTCAGCAAGGTGAATTGAAAGCTCAACTGTCCGCCGGCAAAGCCAAGGCTGAACAGCTGACGCTGCGTCGTACGCGCCTCGACGAAGAGCTCGCGGAACTGGGCGAACAGCGCGCGCTGGAACACGAAAACATCGGTGAGGCACGCCTGCAATTGCAGGAAGCCCTCGACGCCATGGCGCTCGACACCGAGCAGCGTGAATTGCTGTTGGCCCAGCGCGACAGCTTGCGCGAGCGCCTCGATCGGGTGCGCCAGGAAGCCCGGCAGCACAAGGATCACGCGCATCAATTGGCGGTGCGTCTCGGTTCGCTCAAGGCGCAACACGACTCGACGCGTCAGGCGCTGGAACGGCTGGAAATGCAGTCCGAGCGCCTGACCGAAAAACGCGAACAGCTCAGCCTCAATCTGGAAGAGGGCGAGGCGCCGCTGGAAGAGCTGCGGTTGAAACTGGAAGAATTGCTCGACAAGCGCATGACCGTCGACGAAGAACTCAAGACCGCGCAAATCGCTCTGGAAGACGCTGACCGTGAACTGCGTGATGCGGAAAAACGACGTAACCAGGCCGAGCAGCAGTCGCAGTTGATTCGCGGCCAGATGGAAACCCAGCGCATGGAATGGCAAGCCCTGACTGTGCGCCGCAAGACCCTTGAGGATCAACTGCTGGAAGACGGCTACGACCTGCACGGCGTGCTCGCCACGCTGACGGCCGAGGCCAACGAGAAGGACGCCGAAGAAGAACTTGAACGCATTGCCGCGCGCATTCAGCGTCTCGGTGCGATCAACCTCGCGGCCATCGACGAATACCAGCAACAATCCGAGCGTAAACGTTATCTGGATGCGCAGAACGATGATCTGGTGGAAGCGCTGGACACGCTCGAGAACGTGATTCGCAAGATCGACAAGGAAACCCGCAACCGCTTCAAAGATACCTTTGATCAGATCAATGGCGGTTTACAGGCGCTTTTCCCAAAAGTTTTCGGTGGAGGGCGCGCGTATTTGGAACTGACGGGCGAAGATCTACTCGATACAGGGGTAACGATCATGGCGCAGCCGCCAGGGAAGAAGAACAGCACCATCCATTTGCTCTCCGGTGGCGAAAAAGCCCTGACCGCATTGGCGCTGGTTTTTGCGATCTTCAAGTTGAACCCGGCGCCGTTCTGCATGCTCGATGAAGTTGACGCACCACTGGATGACGCTAACGTTGGACGCTACGCACGGCTGGTCAAGGAAATGTCGCAGACGGTGCAGTTCATCTACATCACCCACAACAAGATCGCCATGGAAATGGCCGATCAACTGATGGGTGTGACGATGCACGAACCGGGTTGCTCGCGTCTGGTGGCAGTGGATGTCGAGGAGGCGATGGCAATGGTGGACGCCTGAGTCGGCGTCTGTAGGACGGGTATTGCCAGGCCGTAGGACGTTTTTACTGGGTCTTACTTGCTGGCCAATCGACATATTCGCTAAAGCCATGGTGACAGACGGTGTAAAGTTGCCTTTGGTCGTGCTAGTTTAATGTCAATTTTTCGTATACGTGGGCAAAACGCCTGTCAGAACATAGAGTTGGCGCCACGTTTTAAAGCGGTTTACGAGTTGTAAACCCCTTATTTTTCAGCATTTTTTATAGAGGCACGGGATTACATGGAAATCGGTCTGCGCGAGTGGCTGATCGTCATCGGCATTATTGTTATTGCCGGTATTCTTTTTGATGGCTGGCGCCGTATGCGCGGCGGCAAGGGAAAACTGAAATTCCGTCTTGACCGAAGTTTGTCCAATCTGCCGGACGAGGACACCAGCGCCGAGCTGTTGGGCCCGCCCCGCGTGCTGGACACACACAAGGAACCGCAACTGGATGAGCACGATCTGCCCTCGGTGAGCATGCCTGCCCGTGAACCGCGTGAGTCGGGTTCCAAGCGCGGCAAGCGTGGTCATGGCGAACCGTCGCAAGGCGACATGAACCTCAGCCTTGATCTGGATGGCGGCCCGAGCTTCAGCAGTCGTGACGACGATTTCCCGGATGACACCAAAGCCTCGCCAGCCGTGACTGAAAAAGATCAACCACAAGCTGAAGAAGTGCTGGTGATCAGCGTGATCTGCCGCGACGCCGCCGGTTTCAAAGGCCCTGCGTTGTTGCAGAACATTCTGGAAAGCGGTTTGCGTTTCGGCGAGATGGACATCTTCCACCGTCACGAAAGCATGGCCGGTAATGGTGAAGTCCTGTTCTCCATGGCCAATGCGGTCAAGCCGGGCATCTTTGATCTGGACGACATCGACCACTTCAGCACCCCGGCCGTGAGCTTCTTCCTCGGTCTGCCTGGACCGCGTCATCCGAAGCAAGCCTTCGACGTGATGGTGGCTGCGGCGCGCAAACTGTCCCAGGAGCTGAACGGCGAACTGAAAGACGACCAGCGCAGCGTGCTGACCGCCCAGACAATTGAGCATTACCGTCAGCGCATCGTCGAGTTCGAACGCCGCGCGTTGACCCAGAAGCGTTGATTCAAAGGTTGCTCCCGCGCCGTGCGCGGGACGATCGGCAAAATAGATTGAGCAGCCTCGGCTGCTCTTTTGCTTTATGAGAGAACACCCATGACCGCCGTCAAAAACCGCATTCTAGAGCTGCGCGCTGAGCTGGATCAGCACAACTACCGCTATCACGTGCTGGACGAGCCGAGTATTCCGGATGCCGAATACGACCGTTTGTTCCACGAGCTCAAGGCCCTTGAAGCGGCTAATCCTGAACTGATCACCAACGATTCACCGACCCAGCGTGTCGGCAGTGCGGCGTTGTCGGCGTTCACCCAGGTGCGTCATGAAGTGCCGATGCTCAGCCTCGGCAATGCCTTCGAAGAAACCGACATGCGCGAGTTCGATCGCCGGGTGACGGAAGGCCTGGACTTGCCGGCTGGCGACTTGTTTGGCGGCGGTGCGGCGGTGGAATACAGCTGTGAACCCAAGCTCGACGGCCTGGCAGTCAGCCTGCTGTATCAGGACGGCGTGTTGGTGCGCGGCGCGACTCGCGGCGACGGCACCACCGGCGAAGACATCAGCGTCAACGTCCGTACCGTGCGCAACATTCCTCTCAAACTGCACGGCACTGGCTGGCCGGCGATCCTGGAAGTGCGCGGCGAAGTGTTCATGTCCAAGGCCGGTTTCGAGCGGCTCAACGCTACCCAGCTGGACGTCGGCGGCAAGACTTTCGCCAATCCACGCAACGCCGCGGCCGGCAGCTTGCGCCAGCTCGATTCGAAGATCACCGCCAACCGTCCGCTGGAGTTCTGCTGCTATGGCATCGGTCAGACTTCGGCCGATATTGCCGACACGCACATTGGCAACCTGCAGCAGCTCAAAGTCTGGGGCTTGCCGATCAGCCATGAGCTGAAGCTGGCGCACGGCGTCGACGAATGCCTGGATTACTACCGCGACATCGGCGAACGCCGCAGCGGGCTGGCGTATGAAATCGACGGCGTGGTGTTCAAGGTCAACAGCATCGCCTCTCAGCGTGAGCTGGGTTTCCGCGCTCGCGAACCGCGCTGGGCGATCGCGCACAAATTCCCGGCCATGGAAGAACTCACTGAGCTGCTCGACGTCGAGTTCCAGGTCGGTCGCACCGGCGCCGTCACGCCGGTCGCGCGTTTGAAACCGGTCAAAGTGGCCGGGGTCACCGTGGCCAACGCGACGTTGCACAACATGGATGAGGTCGCGCGACTGGGCCTGATGATTGGCGACACCGTCATCATCCGCCGCGCGGGTGACGTGATTCCGCAAGTGGTGCAAGTGGTGCTCGAGCGTCGTCCGGACAATGCCCGGCCGGTACACATTCCCGAGCAGTGCCCCGTGTGCGGTTCGCAGGTCGAGCGCACGCAACTGGTCAAACGCAGCAAAGGCCGCGAGACCGTCAGCGAAGGCGCGGTGTACCGCTGCGTCGGTCGTCTGGCCTGCGGTGCGCAACTCAAGCAGGCGATCATTCACTTCGTTTCCCGCCGTGCCATGGACATCGAAGGCCTGGGGGACAAGAGTGTCGAGCAACTGGTCGACGAAGGCCTGGTGAGCTCGCCGGCCGATCTGTATGCCCTGAAGTTCGACGACATTGTCGATCTGGAAGGCTTTGCCGAGGTTTCGAGCAACAAGTTGCTGAGTGCCATCGAGGACAGCAAAAAGCCAAGCCTGGCGCGGTTTATCTATGCCCTCGGGATTCCCGATGTCGGCGAAGAGACGGCCAAGGTGCTGGCGCGTTCTCTGGGGTCGCTGGAGCGGGTTCAGCAGGCGTTGCCGCACGTGCTCACGTACTTGCCGGACGTTGGCCTGGAAGTGGCTCACGAAATTCACAGCTTCTTTGAAGATGCGCATAACCAGCAAGTGATCAAGGAGTTGCTCAAGCACGGTCTGCAGATTCAGGATCAGGGCGAGCTTGGGGCCGAGTTCGCGGCCAGCACGACGCTGGGCGGGTTTCTCGACAAGCTGCACATTCCTTCGGTCGGGCCGGGCGGGGCGCAGAAGCTGGCGGACCGGTTCGGTTCGCTGGAAGGTGTGTTCGGTGCGGACTGGCTGGACTTGCGTCAGACGCTGCCGGAGAAACAGGCCAATTCGGCTCGCGAGTTTTTTGCGCTCGAGGACAATCGTCTGATCGCTGAGGCTGCCGAGAAGCAGTTGCGCGATTTCGGCATGCATTGGCAGAGCGAGAAAAAAATCGTCGAAGGGCTGCCGCTGGCCGGGCAGACCTGGGTGCTGACCGGTTCGCTGGAGTTGATGAGCCGCGACGTCGCCAAGGAAAAACTTGAAAGCCTGGGGGCGAAGGTAGCGGGATCGGTGTCGGCCAAGACCCACTGCGTGGTGGCAGGGCCGGGAGCGGGTTCCAAGTTGGCCAAGGCCAATGAGCTGGGGTTGAAGGTGCTCGATGAAGAAGCGTTCGTCGAGTTCCTGAAACACCACGGTATCGCGGTCGAGTCGTGATCGTTCCCACGGTCTGCGTGGGTCTGCCGCCCCGGACGCTCCGCGTCCCTGGATACGTTCCCACGCAGAGCGTGGGAACGATCGCTGCGTGGCGATGATCTAGTCTTGGCAAGCCTCAGGGAGAGATCGCCATGTACCGCTTCTTCGAACAGCTCAGCGCGCGCATCGCCGCGCCTTTCATGGGCGTCAACTCGCGCAACAGCAAGGTCTGGCAATGTCGCTGCGGGCAGTCGCTGTTCTTTCGCAACAGCCAGTGCCTGGCCTGTTCGGCGGCGCTGGGCTATCAGCCTGAGCAGAGTCGCTTGTCTTCGCTGCAGCCAGGTGAGCAGGCCGACACCTGGCTGCTCGATGCCGACCCGCAAGCCGGCGTGTTCCGCCGCTGCGCCAATCTCGATTCCCCGGCGGCGTGCAACTGGCTGCTCCCGGCCAATGACCACGATGCGCTTTGCATCGCCTGTAGCCTGAATCACACCATTCCCGACCTGTCGATTCCCGAAAACCACGAACGCTGGCGCAAGGTCGAAACGGCCAAGCGACGACTGGTCGCGCAGTTGGTCAGCCTCGGTTTGCAGGTGATACCCAAAACCGTCGACGAAGAAACCGGCCTGGCGTTTGATTTTATCGGTGTCGACCTCGAAGGCAAATCACCGACCACCGGTCACGCCAACGGCTTGATCACCCTCGACATCAAAGAAGCCGATGACGCCCACCGCGAGCAGGTCCGGGTGCAAATGCACGAGCCCTATCGCACGTTGCTCGGGCATTTTCGGCATGAGGTCGGGCATTATTACTGGGACCGGTTGATCGCCAGCAGCGATTGGCTGGAGCCTTTTCGTGGGTTGTTCGGTGATGAGCGCGCCAGCTACGCCGAGGCGCTGGAGCGGCATTACCAGCAAGGCGCGCCACTCGACTGGCAACAACAATGCGTCAGCGCCTACGCGACCATGCACCCGTGGGAGGACTGGGCGGAAACCTGGGCGCATTACCTGCACATGATGGATGCGGTGGACACCGCGCTGGGATTCGGCATGAGCGCGCGGGAAATGGATTTCGATTACCAGCCATTCCCGTCAAGCGCGCTCTACGACCCGCAGCATCCCGGCGGCGCGGCGTTTCTGTCGTTCGTCAATGCGTGGATCGAGTTGGCGGGCATGCTCAATGAGTTGTCGCGCAGCATGGGCCAGCCGGATTTCTACCCGTTCGTCCTGCCGCCGCCGGTGATCGCCAAGCTGCACTTCATCCATCTGGTGATCCAGCAAGAGGGCGGCAGGGCGGATGAGGTGCTGCAGGACCTCTGACCATCCTGTAGCCGCTGACGTGCAGCGCGAGGCTGCGTCCGGCTGCGAAGCAGTCGTGAAATCTACCAGCGCGGTGTTTCAGGTTGACCGCGGACGCAGCCTCGCGCTGCTCGTCAGCGGCTACAGAGGAAGGTCTTTCACAGGGATTGCATGTCCTTGAAGCCGTTCATGTTTTTTAATCCGCCCCAACGGTTGTAACTTCGTCTCAGATAGGTACAATGGCGCGGCTCGCCGTCAGGTGAGCGTCGTTATGGTGACCCCATCGGTCCCCCCGCAACGATTACCCGTGAACCTGGTCAGATCCGGAAGGAAGCAGCCACAGCGGGAACATTGTGTGCCGGGGTGTGGCTGGTGGGGTTGCCTCCATAACGCACCGCGAATCCTCTTTCGCGTTTTCTATCTGAAAATATTTTTTTGTCGTTCTGCCATGGATCATCTCCAGGGCGGTTTTTCGACGTTTGCGGTTTTCAGAACGAACATTTCACTTATGCACCGATATTCATTGCTGCACGAAGGCTTGGACAAGCCTTGGTCAAGCTGCGAGCATTGCGCGCCCTCGTCAGACTGGCGCGAGGTATTCAAGTCAGATTGATCTGCAGTCTTGCAGGGCCATCAAAAATGCGCGTCCGGGATGACACGCCATTCTTCCGCTAGCGACAGCGAGCCTGATTCATGGATGAGAAGTACCGCAGGGCTGTGGATGCCGCCGCGATTTTTTCCGAGACCGACCTGAACGGCCGGATCACCTACGTCAATGACCAATTCTGCGCCGTGTCCGGTTATAGCCGTGAAGAGCTGATCGGCCAGAATCACCGTCTGCTCAATTCCGGCGTGCATTCCTGCGAATTCTTTTCTGTGATGTGGCGCACCATTGCGCTGGGCAGTGTGTGGAAAGGCGAGATCTGCAATCGCGCCAAGGACGGCAGCCTGTACTGGGTCGACAGCACCATGGTGCCGGTCCTCGATGATGACACCGGGCGGGTCGATCGATACCTGTCGATCCGGTTCGACATCAGTGAAAAACGCGAGTTGCTGCATACCTTGCAATGGCGGGTCGGGCATGACGTGCTGACCGGATTGCCTAATCGCGCGTACCTCTCGGATTTGCTGGATCAGGCGCTGGAGTTCTCACGGCTGGAAGACACCCCGCTGGCGGTGTGCATGCTCGACCTCGACGGGTTTAAAGCGGTCAACGACGGCTACGGCCATGCCAGTGGTGATGTGTTGCTGGTGGAGGTGGCCAGGCGTTTGCGTGGCATCGTGCGGGGCGAAGATGTGGTGGCGCGTCTGGCAGGCGACGAGTTCGTGCTGGTGTTGCGTCATGTGCGGGATCTGCCCGAACTGCGTGCGGCGCTGAACCGGGTGCTGGGTGCGATTTCGGCACCGTACGTGCTGCATGGCAAGGACGTTCATGTGTTCGCCAGCATCGGGGTCACGCTGTTTCCCCTCGACAATGAAGATGCTGAAACCCTGTTGCGTCACGCCGACCAAGCCATGTACGTGGCCAAGCAGCGCGGACGCAACCGTTTTCACCTGTTCGACGTGACTCGGGATCAAGAGGTCAAGGCGACGCACCAGACCGTCCAGCGCGTGCGTCAGGCGTTGGCAGCCGGTGAACTGCGTCTGCATTTCCAGCCCAAGGTCAACATGCGCCTGGGTAAGGTCGTCGGTTTCGAGGCGCTGTTGCGCTGGGCGCACCCGCAAAACGGCCTGATACGGGCCAGGGATTTCTTGCCCGCGGTGGAGGAGACGGACCTGATCATCGACATCGGCGAGTGGGTGATGGATCAGGTCCTGGCGCAGTTGCACCGCTGGCAGCAGGCGGGGCAGTGCTGGCCGATCAGCCTGAACATCGCGGCACGGCATTTTGAGCGTGCGGATTTTGTTGAACGGCTCAAGCAGGTGCTCGCTCGGCACGCCGAGGTGCCTGCGCAGATGCTTGACCTGGAAATCGTCGAGTCGGTGGCCATCGAGAATATCCACCACGTCAGCGTCTGTTTGCAGGCTTGTCAGGCGCTGGGGGTGCAGTTTTCGCTCGGCGACTTTGGCACCGGTTATTCGTCACTGAGCTATCTCAAGCGTCTGCGCACGCAAACCATCAAGATTGATAAGACGTTCGTGCGCGACATGCTGGAGGATCGCGATGACCTGGCGCTGACCACCGCTGTGATCGGTCTGGCCCGGGCATTTGGCCGGCAGGTGATTGCCGAAGGGCTGGAAAGCATCGAGCACGGTGAGTTGTTGCTGAGACTGGGTTGCGAGGTCGCCCAAGGCTATTTCATCGCCCGGCCAATGCCGCCCGAAGCGGTGCCAGGCTGGGTGGCGGGGTTTGTAGTGCCGCCGCAATGGCAGGCAGTGACCATGTCCCTGTAGCCACAGGCTGCTAAAAGTTTGCGGGGGTGCCGATGTACAACCGGATAATGTCATCAATCTCCCCGGACATTTTCATCCGCAACAACGTGCGCAGAATGCGCTGCACCGGCACCTTGGGGTCATTGCGCACATAGCAACCGACATTCTGTTCCTGCAACACGGCCACCGCTTTCAATTGTCGGTCGGGCAGCAGGCGCTGATTGAACCAGTCCAGTGTCCATTGATTGCTCACGGCATAGCGATGACGCCCGGCATTGAGTTTTTCCAGCACTTGTTCCTGATTGCGCGCGTCTTCGCGGCGCAGGCGATCGGCATCGAACAGCGGTTGCAGCGTCGGGTAGTAATAGCCGAGCACTGTGCCGATGGGCTGGCGTGAAAGGTTCGCAGGCAACACCAGGGCGGGCGGGGCTTGCTGACTGACCAGCACGTCACGCTGAAACCACAGCGGGATGCTCCAGATGTAGTCGCCTGACTGATTCGGTAGCCATGACTGCGCGGCATAGCAGCGCACATCGACCTCGCCGTGTTCCATGGCGTTTTGCACTCGCGCCCGGGGCAGTACGTGAAATTCCGCCGGCACTCCCACCTGAGTGGCCAGGCTGAGCATCACGTCATACAGGATGCCCTGGGTCAGGCGGCCATGATCCAGTTGCACCATCGGCATCGCCCAACTGTCGGGCACGACAAATCGCAACGGCGCTTCGGCAGCGGCGGCGCTCACACTTATCCACAGCAATGCCCCCAAGGCACAACGCATAAACGCTCCGGTACAGCTGAAACCCGAGCCGATTAAAGCCCCCAAAGTGCAGCTTAGCCAGATTAGACGAGCACACCGGATGCAATTTTGGCCTTGCTCCGCTAGCATTAGCCGCTTCTGTTCCTTCGTTGCGACGGTTTTCGATGAGTTATCAGGTTCTTGCACGTAAATGGCGTCCGCGCTCGTTCCGCGAAATGGTCGGCCAGACCCATGTGCTCAAGGCTCTGATCAATGCCTTGGACAGCCAGCGGCTGCACCATGCCTACCTGTTTACCGGTACGCGCGGGGTGGGCAAGACCACCATTGCGCGGATCATCGCCAAATGCCTGAACTGTGAAACAGGTATCACTTCGACGCCGTGCGGCGAGTGCTCGGTGTGCCGCGAAATCGATGAAGGGCGCTTTGTCGACCTGATCGAGATCGACGCCGCGAGCCGGACCAAGGTCGAAGACACCCGCGAACTGCTCGACAACGTGCAGTACGCCCCGAGCCGCGGGCGCTTCAAGGTCTACCTGATCGACGAAGTGCACATGCTCTCCAGCCATTCCTTCAATGCGCTGCTGAAAACCCTCGAAGAGCCGCCGCCCTACGTCAAGTTCATCCTGGCGACGACCGATCCGCAGAAACTTCCTGCAACCATTCTGTCGCGGTGCCTGCAGTTCTCCCTGAAGAACATGACGCCGGAACGCGTAGTCGAGCATTTGACCCACGTGCTGGGTGTCGAGAATGTACCGTTCGAAGACGACGCATTGTGGCTGTTGGGCCGTGCCGCCGATGGCTCGATGCGCGATGCCATGAGCCTCACTGACCAGGCCATCGCCTTCGGTGAAGGCAAGGTCATGGCCGCCGACGTGCGGGCGATGCTCGGTACGCTGGATCACGGCCAGGTCTACGACGTTTTGCATGCGTTGATCGAAGGTGACGCCAAGGCGTTGCTCGAAGGCGTTCGTCATCTGGCCGAACAAGGCCCGGACTGGAACGGCGTGCTTTCGGAAATTCTCAACGTACTGCACCGCGTCGCCATCGCCCAGGCCTTGCCTGAAGGCGTCGACAACGGTCACGGCGACCGTGACCGGGTACTGGCGCTGGCCCAGGCGTTGCCAGCCGAAGACGTGCAGTTTTATTACCAGATGGGCCTGATCGGCCGGCGTGATTTGCCGCTGGCGCCGGACCCGCGTGGTGGCTTTGAAATGGTCCTGCTGCGGATGCTCGCCTTCCGCCCCGCAGACACCGCGGACGCCCCGAGGCAACCGCTAAAGCCAGTGGGGATCAGCCAGGCCACAGTTGATTCCGCAAATTCAGTGGCTGCCGCGCCGGTTGTTGCGCCGGTAGTCGCTGCGGCAGTTGCACCTGCTCCCGTTGTTGCCGTTCCAGTTCCCGCGCCGGAACCTGAACCGGTTGCGCCCGTTGTCGTACCGGAACCGGTGGTTGAGCCCGTAGCGGTCGAGGCCGTCGTCGACTTGCCGTGGAACGACCCGGTCGTTCCCGACGTCATGCAGCAACCCGCCGTCGAGCCGGTACTGGAAACCGCCAGCGAGCAGCCCGAGTTGCCGCCAATGCCGTTGCCAACGCCGGACAGCGTGGTGCCGGATGCGCCGGAGTGGGCCGCTGCGCCGATCCCGGAACCGTCCGTTGCCGACGTCGATGCCGCTACCCCTGGCATCGACCAGGACGACGAACCGCCGCTGGACGAGGATTACATCGAGCCGGACATGGATTCGGCCTACAGTTACCTTGATGAACTGGCCAGCGAACACACCGCCGAACCCGCGCCGGAACCGGAGCCGGAACCCGCTGCGATGCCGGCCACCGGTCTGGCGCTGCAATGGCTGGAAATGTTCCCGAAACTGCCGATCTCCGGCATGACGGGCAGCATTGCCGCCAACTGCACGCTGATTTCCGTCGAGGGCGATCACTGGCTGATGCACCTGGACCCGGCCCACAGCGCCTTGTTCAATGCGACCCAGCAACGTCGTCTCAACGATGCGCTGAACCAGTTTCACGGGCGCACGCTGACCCTGAGCATGGAGCTGATCAAGCCTGAGCAGGAAACTCCGGCCCAGGCGGCGTCCCGGCGCCGAGCCAACCGTCAGCGCGAGGCCGAGGAGTCGATCCACGGCGATCCGTTCATCCAGCAAATGATGCAACAGTTCGGTGCGGTGATCCGTAACGATACTATTGAACCTGTCGACGCTCTGGTCAGTCAGGGCTAATAACTGAAGGCGTTCGGTCAACAGGGCCGGACGCTGTTTAATCCAAGTACTTTTGAGGTGATTCCCATGATGAAAGGTGGCATGGCCGGCCTGATGAAGCAGGCACAGCAGATGCAGGAAAAAATGGCCAAGATGCAGGAAGAGTTGGCCAACGCCGAAGTCATCGGTAAAGCGGGCGGCGATATGGTCACCGTGGTGATGACCGGTCGTCACGACGTCAAGAGCGTGACCATCGACCCAAGCCTGGTTGAAGGCTTGAGCGAAGACGACAAAGAGATGCTGGAAGCCGTCGTCGCCGCCGCCGTCAACGATGCCGTGCGCAAGATCGAAGCGAACAGCCAGGACAAAATGTCCGGCATGACCGCAGGCATGCAATTGCCGCCGGGCATGAAGCTGCCATTCTGATTCGCTAAAGCGCATCGGATGAGCTACAAAAAAATGCCAGGCATCGCGCCTGGCATTTTTGTTTCTGCCTGATGGGTGTAGCGTCTGTGCGATCGCCATCGCGGGCAAGCCTAGCTCCCACAGGCGTCACCTCAATCCTGTGGGAGCGTGGCTTGCCCGCGATGAAGTCACCTCGGTACACCTGACGAAACATCGAACCTGAAACCGCCACAAAGGTCTGCTCCCCTATACCACTCGATTCTCGATCAAAGGAGACGCTCACATGCCACAAGCATTGACCCTCAACCAACGTATCGTCCTGGCGTCCCGCCCGGTTGGCGCGCCGACGCCGGAGAATTTTCGCCTGGAAAGGGAAGCGTTGCCGGAGCTCGCTGACGGTCAGGTCCTGCTCAAGACCCTTTACCTGTCGCTGGACCCGTACATGCGCGGTCGCATGAGTGACGCGCCGTCCTATGCCGCCCCGGTCGAAATCGGCGAGGTCATGACCGGCGGCGCTGTCAGCCGGGTCGAACGCTCGTTGAATCCAAAATTCCAGGAAGGTGATGTGGTCGTCGGCTCCACCGGCTGGCAGAGCCATAGCATCAGCGACGGTCGCAACATCATCCCGGTGCCGTCCGGGTTGCCGAGCCCGTCGATGGCCTTGGGCGTGCTGGGGATGCCGGGCATGACGGCCTATATGGGGCTGATGGACATTGGCCAGCCGAAGTCCGGCGAAACCCTGGTGGTCGCGGCGGCATCCGGTGCCGTGGGGTCGGTGGTCGGTCAGGTAGCGAAGATCAAGGGTTTACGCACGGTCGGCGTCGCCGGTGGCGCGGAAAAATGCCGTTATGTCGTCGACGAATTAGGTTTTGATGCCTGCGTCGACCACAAGAGTCCGGACTTCGCCCAAGAGTTGGCGGAGGCGTGCCCCAACGGCATCGACATCTATTACGAGAACGTCGGTGGCAAGGTGTTCGACGCGGTATTGCCGCTGCTCAACCCCAAGGCGCGTATTCCGCTGTGCGGCCTGATCGCTTCCTACAACGCCCACGAAGCCCCGAGCGGCCCGGATCGTCTGCCGCAATTGCAACGGACGATTTTGACCAAGCGCGTGCGAATCCAGGGCTTCATCGTGTTCGACGACTACGGCGATCGCCAGCCGGAATTCATCAGTGCCATGGCGCCGTGGGTGCGCGACGGCAAGGTGAAATTCCGCGAAGACGTGGTCGATGGTCTCGAACAGGCACCCGAAGCATTCATTGGTCTGCTGGAAGGGCGCAACTTCGGCAAACTGGTGGTGCGGGTCGCGCAGGACTGAGTATTTGACGCTAAAGAGAGGCGCGGGTATAAACCGCGTCTCGTTGTTTTGTCGGACGTTTCCCTATGAGCTTCAGCCCTTTGATTCGCCAACTGATCGATGCCCTGCGAATTTTGCCGGGCGTGGGTCAGAAAACCGCCCAGCGCATGGCGCTGCAACTGCTTGAGCGTGATCGCAGCGGTGGTTCGCGACTGGCGTTGGCCTTGAGTCAGGCCATGGAAGGGGTGGGTAATTGCCGTTTGTGCCGCACGCTGACCGAGGACGACCTGTGCCCGCAGTGCGCGGATACCCGCCGTGACGACACGTTGTTGTGTGTGGTGGAAGGGCCAATGGATGTCTATGCGGTGGAGCAGACCGGTTTCCGTGGTCGCTACTTCGTGCTCAAAGGGCATTTGTCGCCGCTTGACGGTCTTGGGCCTGAGGCGATTGGTATTCCGCAGTTGATGGCGCGGATTGAAGAGGCCGGGACTTTTACCGAAGTCATTCTTGCGACCAACCCGACGGTGGAAGGTGAGGCGACGGCGCATTACATTGCGCAGTTGCTTAGCAATAAGGGGCTGATTGCTTCGCGTATTGCTCACGGTGTGCCGTTGGGGGGGAGCTGGAGTTGGTGGATGGCGGGACGTTGGCGCATTCGTTTGCCGGGCGTAAGCCGATAGCCTTGTAGTGGCTGAACGGGCCTCATCGCGGGCAAGCCCGGCTCCCACACTGGATCTCCAGTGTTCACCACAGCATTGTGGGAGCTAGGCTTGCCCGCGATGGCCGCGCCTCAGTTCTCCGTATTGACACAATCCTGTTGAAAACCAAGCAAGCGCTCGGTTAACGTCGCTGAACCTTCAGTGGAGTTCGCCGATGCCTGCCTTTCAGGAATACTTCGATCCCAGCCACCAATTGGTCCGTGACAGCGTCAGACGTTTCGTCGAGCGGGAGATCCTTCCGGACATTGATCAGTGGGAGGAAGCTGAAAGCTTTCCCCGTGAGCTCTACCTCAAGGCCGGTGCTGCCGGGATTCTGGGAATTGGCTATCCCGAAGCGCTGGGCGGCAGCCATGAAGGTGATCTGTTCGCCAAGGTCGCTGCCAGCGAAGAGCTCATGCGCTGTGGCTCGGGTGGACTGGTGGCCGGTTTGGGGTCGCTGGACATCGGCTTGCCACCGATCCTCAAGTGGGCCCGGCCCGAAGTGCGTGATCGCGTGGTGCCGCAGGTGCTGACCGGCGAGAAGATCAGCGCCCTGGCGGTCACCGAACCCAGCGGCGGTTCCGACGTCGCCAATCTGCAAACCCGCGCCGTGCGTGACGGCGACTTCTATCGCGTCAGCGGCAGCAAAACCTTCATCACCAGCGGCGTTCGCGCCGATTACTACACCGTCGCAGTGCGCACCGGCGAGCCCGGTTTTGGCGGCATCAGCCTGTTGTTGATCGAGAAGGGCACACCCGGTTTCACCGTCGGCCGTCAGTTGAAGAAAATGGGCTGGTGGGCATCGGACACCGCGGAGTTGTTCTTCGATGACTGTCGGGTGCCGGTGGGCAATCTGATTGGCGCGCAAAACATGGGTTTCGCCTGCATCATGGGTAACTTTCAGAGTGAGCGGCTGGCGTTGGCATTGATGGCCAACATGACTGCGCAGCTGGCGCTGGAGGAGAGCCTGAAGTGGGCGCGTCAGCGCGAAGCTTTCGGTAAACCCATCGGCAAGTTCCAGGTACTCAAGCATCGCCTCGCCGAGATGGCGACCGCGCTGGAAGTGTCTCGGGAATTTACCTATCGCCAGGCGGCGAAGATGGCGGCGGGGCAGAGTGTGATCAAGGAAATTTCGATGGCCAAGAACTTTGCCACCGACACGGCGGACCGGATCGTCAATGATGCGGTGCAGATTCTGGGAGGCTTGGGTTACATGCGTGACAGTCTTGTGGAGCGGCTGTACCGGGATAACCGGATTCTGTCGATTGGCGGCGGGACGCGGGAAGTGATGAACGAGATTATCAGTAAACAGATGGGGCTTTAATTGGTGGTGTAGCGGCTGACGTCATCGCGGGCAAGCCCGGCTCTCATATGACATAGGTCACTGTGGGAGCCGGGCTTGCCCGCGATGGCGTCAGTACCAACGCCGCTTACTTGTCAGTCAACGCAAACTGCGTCAGGCAGAAAGTAGGAATCCCCATATCTTCCAATCGCTGCGACCCACCCAGCTCCGGCAGATCAATAATCGCCGCCGCTTCATGAACCCGCGCGCCCATGCGTCGAATCAGGTTCGCCGCCGCAATCAGCGTGCCGCCCGTGGCAATCAAGTCATCGAACATCACCACCGAATCGCCCTCGCACAGGCTGTCGGCGTGGACCTCGAGGAACGCTTCGCCGTACTCGGTCGCGTAACCCTCGGCCAACACGTCGGCCGGCAGTTTGCCTTGCTTGCGGAACAGCACCAGCGGTTTGTTCAACTGATACGCCAGCACCGAACCGATCAGGAAGCCACGCGCGTCCATCGCCCCGATGTGGGTGAAATCGGCTTCGACGTAGCGATGGGCAAAGCTGTCCATCACCAGGCGCAGGGCCGTGGGTGACTGAAACAACGGCGTGATGTCACGAAAGATCACGCCCGGCTTGGGGAAGTCGATCACGGGGCGGATCAGGGATTTGATGTCGAAGGAGTCGAAGACCATCGTCGAGGTGTCCTGGCAGGCTGCAAACGTCGCAGTATAACGGCGGCTGAACCGTTTCGCTCAGCCGCAAGGGTGACAATCAGCCTTCGAGAGAGCCGCCGGCCAGCGCGCAGAGTTGGATCGGGTCGAGGATACGAATTTCCTTGCCTTCAGCGGCGATCAATTCGCTCTGCTGAAAACGGGTGAACACCCGGGACACGGTTTCGACCGCCAGCCCCAGGTAATTGCCGATTTCGTTGCGCGACATGCTCAGGCGGAACTGGTTGGCCGAGAAACCGCGGGCGCGGAAACGTGCCGACAGGTTGACCAGGAACGTGGCAATGCGCTCGTCGGCGGTTTTTTTCGACAGCAGCAGCATCATTTGTTGATCGTCGCGAATCTCGCGACTCATGACGCGCATTAACTGGCGACGCAGTTGCGGCAGTTGCACGGACAGTTCGTCGAGGCGATCGAAAGGGATTTCGCACACTGAGGTGGTTTCCAGCGCTTGCGCGGACACGGGGTGCTTTTCAGTGTCCATGCCCGACAGGCCGACCAGTTCACTCGGCAAGTGGAAACCGGTGAGCTGTTCTTCACCGGCGTCGCTCAGGCTGAAGGTCTTGAGGGCGCCGGAGCGCACCGCATAGACGCAATCGAAGGTGTCGCCCTGGCGAAACAGGAACTCACCTTTTTTCAGCGGACGGCCACGCTTGACGATGTCGTCCAGCGCGTCCATGTCCTCCAGGTTCAGAGACAGCGGTAAACACAGGGGGGCGAGGCTGCAATCCTTGCAATGGGCCTGGTTATGAGCACGCAGTTTGACTGGCTCGGACATTTCTTCAATCCTTGTGGGAAAATCACACATAAGACGTAAGGGTAACCCACGGGATGGCATTCCGGCCAGTTTGTGCAGATATTGTCACGCCACGATACCGCGTGATGTTTGGCGGTCCTGTAAACTCTGAAATCCGCCTCCATGGCGATGAAGAATTAGATCACCCGGGAAAATCGTTGGTGGTTGAGTTGCTGAAGATAAGCATCGAACACCATGCACACAGAGCGCACCAGCAAACGACCGGCCGGCAGTACAGTGATTCGTTCGTTGTCGAGGCTGATCAAGCCGTCATCGGCCATGGTCAGCAACTGCGGCCACAATTGGCCGAAGTAACCGCGAAAGTCGATGTTGAACGCTTGCTCGATCTCGACGAATTCCAGGCTGAACCTGCAGATCAGCTGCTGTATCACCGCCCGCCGCAGCCGATCATCGGCGTTGCACACCAGGCCACGGCTGGTGGCCAGTTGACCCGTGGCCAGGGTGTTCTGGTATTGAGCCAGATCGCTGGTGTTCTGGCAGTACAGATCACCGATCTGGCTGATGGCTGACACCCCCAAACCGATCAAATCGCAATGGCCGTGGGTGGTGTAGCCCTGAAAATTGCGCTGCAGGGTTGATTCCTCCTGGGCGATCGCCAGTTCGTCGTCGGGCAGGGCGAAGTGGTCCATGCCGATGTAGCGGTAACCGGCCGTGGTCAGTTGCTCGATGGTGCGCTGGAGCATTTCCAGCTTCTGCGCCGGTGTCGGCAGCTCGTCGCTGTTGATGCGTCGCTGCGGCATGAAGCGTTCGGGCAGGTGCGCGTAGTTGAACACCGAGAGCCGATCCGGTTGCAGGTTGATCACTTCATCCACCGTGCGGGCGAAGTTTTCGGGCGTCTGCCGGGGCAAGCCGTAAATCAGGTCGATGTTGATCGAGCGAAATTGCAGGGTTCGGGCCGCATCGATCACCGCGCGGGTTTCTTCCAGGCTTTGGAGGCGGTTGACCGCCCGTTGCACGGCCGGGTCGAGGTCTTGCAGGCCAATGCTGACACGATTGAACCCCAGCTCGCGCAACAGGCCCATGGTTGACCAGTCGGCTTCGCGAGGATCGATTTCGATGCCGTAGTCGCCGGAATCATCGTCCAGCAAGTTGAAGCTCTTGCGCAGTTGAGCCATTAACTGGCGTAGTTCATCGTGGCTGAGGAACGTCGGGGTGCCGCCGCCGAAGTGCAGTTGTTCGACCTTCTGCGCCGGGTCGAGGTGACAGGCGATCAGCTGGATTTCCTGCTCAAGACGCTGCAAGTAGGGCAGGGCGCGGCCGCGATCCTTGGTGATGACTTTGTTGCAGGCGCAGTAGTAGCAAATGTTCGCGCAGAACGGCACATGCACGTACAGCGACAACGGGCGCAGGGCCTTACGGCTGTCGCGCAGTGCGTGAAGCAGGTCGAACGAGCCGACTTGACTGTGGAATTGCACAGCCGTCGGGTAAGAGGTGTAGCGCGGTCCCGCCAGGTCATAACGGCGGATCAGATCGGTGTCCCAACGAATGGCGTCGAGCATCATGCGGGCATTCCCCCGGATAGGCTTGCAGTGTGGGCGAGTCTAGGGGGGAGGCGTTGGGGCATCTTGATTTGCATCAACGGTGAGCACGGACGTGTAGCAGCTGCCGAAGGCTGCGTCCGGCTGCTAAGCAGTCGTAAATCTTTCACCTCGGGCTCTCAGGGGATTTGCATGCTTTGTATAGGCGAGGACTTCGTCCTCGAACGCAGCCTGCGGCAGCTGCTACAGGGCGGACTAGTGACCCATCAACCAATGCTGATGCGGCCCCGGCAAGGTCCAGAGGCCGAACAGCATCACCAGCAGACCACCGGCCATGCGCACGCTGCGTTTACGCAACAGCGCCGTCACCCGCTCAGCCGCCAGGCCTGTGGCCAGCAACACCGGCCAGGTGCCCAGGCCGAACGCGAGCATCAACAAAGCGCTGTCCAGCGCATTCCCCTGACTCGCCGACCACAGCAAAGTGCTGTAAACCAACCCGCACGGTAGCCAGCCCCAGAGCGCGCCCAGCAGCAAGGCGCGGGGCAGGCTCGACACGGGCAGCAGTTTGTTGGCAATCGGCTGGATATGCCGCCACAGGCCGCGACCCAGGCTTTCGATGCGAGTCAGGCCGCTCCACCAACCGGCGAGGTACAGCCCCATGGCGATCAGCAGCAGACCGGCGATGACCCGCATAAACATCGCTGCCGGGCTGTTGGCCACGGCCCAGCCGGCCAGGCCGATCAAGAGGCCGGCGGTGGCGTAGCTGAGGATGCGGCCCAGGTTGTAGGCCAGCAGCAAGCGAAAGCGTCGGTTGCGTTGTTCCTTGGGAATCGCCAGGGTCAACGCGCCCATCAAGCCGCCGCACATACCCAGGCAATGGCCGCCCCCGAGCAAGCCGAGAATCACCGCAGACACCAGCAGTGGCGCCAATTCAAGCATGAGGCGGCGCCTTGTCGTCGGGTTTGGCCGGATGGCCGCTGGCTTCATCGACCGCAGCTTTGTGGGCCGGGTCCTGGTCGTCGAACAGAATGCTGTGGGCCGGGCCGTCGAGGTCATCGTACTGACCGCTGTCCACCGCCCAGAAGAAGATGTAGACGGCGATGGCCACGATCAGCAGCGCGGCCGGAATCATCACGTAAAGAGCTGGCATGGGTGGACTCCATGCCCGCGCGGCTCAGGCCGGCAGCGGGCGGGTTTCTGGCGTGGCGCGGGTGGCTGGCGAGCTCGGCAAGCGAGTCAGGCGCAGGGCATTGAGCACCACGGTCAACGAACTGATCGACATGCCGACGGCAGCCCACACCGGAGTGATCCAGCCGAGGGCAGCGAACGGCAACATGAGGCCATTGTACAGCCCGGCCCACAGCAGGTTCTCGATGATTACCCGACGGGTTCGCCGGGCCAGACTGAAGGCTTGCACCAGTGCGTCGAGACGGTTGGACAGTAACACGGCATCGGCACTGGTTTTCGCCAGATCCGTGGCCGAGCCCATCGCCACGCTGATGTCGGCCGCGGCCAGTACCGGCACGTCGTTGACCCCGTCTCCGAGCATCAACACCTTGCGGCCTTCCTTGTGCAGTTGTTGCAGGACTTGCAATTTGTCGTCGGGACGCAAACCGCCACGCGCCTCGTCGATTCCCAACTCGGCGGCAACGCTGGCGACCATCGGCGAGCTGTCTCCGGACAGCAGCAATGTGCGCCATCCCCGCGCCTTGCAGGCTTGCAGCAACGCAGGGGCATCTGCGCGCAACCGGTCGTCGAGGACAAACCACGCCAGAGGGCCCTGACTGTCGCCGAGCAGCAGCCATTGGCCCGCTTCATCGGGCATCGAAGGTGCGGCAGCGCCACTGAGTTCGCAGACAAAACCTGGCTGGCCAATGCGCAGGCGTTGTACGCCGACCAGGCCTTCAAGCCCCAGCCCCGGTGTGCTGTGGACTTCTTCGGCGGCCAGTGGCGCGCGGCCGAAGGCGCGGGCGATCGGGTGTTCGGAGCGGTTTTCCAGCGCGGCCGCCAGGCTCAGGCATTGGTCACTGTCGAGTGCGGCCAGCGGGCGGATTGAACGTAAGGCGAGGCGCCCTTCAGTCAGGGTCCCGGTCTTGTCGAAGATCACCGTGTCGATCTGGTTCAGACCTTCCAACACATGGCCGCGCGTCAACAGCAGGCCGAGTTTGTGCAGCGTACCGGTGGCGGCGGTCAGCGCGGTGGGCGTCGCGAGGGACAAGGCACACGGACAAGTGGCGACGAGCATGGCCAGCACAATCCAGAAGGCCCGGGATGAATCGAGTTCCCACCACAACAGGCCAATGGCGGCAGCGGCGATCAGCGATAGCAGCAAAAACCACTGCGCGGCGCGGTCGGCGATTTCCGCCAGGCGCGGCTTTTCGGCTTGCGCGCGATCCAACAGGCGGACAATGGCGGACAGTCGTGTGTCCTGGCCCAGGGCCAATACTTGCACGGTCAGCGCGCCTTCAACGTTCAACGTGCCGGCGGTGACTGCATCGCCTGGCATTCGCGGTTGCGGCAAGTATTCACCGGTCAGCAACGATTCATCGATGCTCGACTGACCGTCGAGGATCTTGCCGTCTGCCGGCAGAATGGCCCCCGGATGGACCAGCACCTGATCGTCGACGCGCAATTCGCTGAGCAGGATTCGCTCGCTCTGGCCATCCGCGCTCAGGCGCAGGCATGAAGCGGGCAGCAGGTTGACCAATTGGGCAGTGGCCGCAGCGGTACGTTCTCGGGCGCGGCGTTCCAGATAACGACCGGCCAGCAGGAACAGCGCAAACATGCCGACTGCATCGAAATACAGCTCACCAACGCCGCTGATCGAAGTCCAGATCCCGGCGAGGTAGGCGCTGCCAATCGCCAGCGACACCGACACGTCCATGGTCAGGTGGCGGGTGCGCAGGTCGCGCATCGCGCCTTTGAAGAACGGCGCACAGCTGTAGAACACGATTGGCGTGGTCAGGAACAGCGCGACCCAACGCAGAATGGTGTGCAGTTCGGGGCTGAGGTCGATGTTGAATTCCGGCCAGGTGGCCATCGTCGCCATCATCGCCTGGAACCACAGCAGGCCGGCCACGCCGAGTTGGCGCAAGGCCAGACGGTTCTCACTGGCCAGTTGTTCACTGGCGCGGTCGGCTTGATAGGGGTGGGCGGCGTAACCGATATGGCGCAACTCACTGAGCACCTTGCTCAACGGTAATTGCGCATCGGCCCAGCGTACGTGCAGGCGATGGTTGGACAGGTTGAGGCGCGCTTCGGCCACCGCCGGCAAGCCGCGCAGGTGTTTCTCGATCAGCCAGCCGCACGCGGCGCAGCTGATGCCTTCCATCAACAGGGTGGTTTCGGCGAGGTCGCCGTCGTGGCGCACGAACGGCGCTTGCACGTCGGCGCGGTCGTACAGCGCCAGTTCGTCCACCAACTGCACCGGCAAGGCTTCGGGGTTGGCCGATGACTCGCTGCGATGCTGGTAATAGCTTTCCAATCCGCCCGCCACAATCGCCTCGGCCACGGCCTGGCAACCCGGGCAGCAGAACTCGCGGGTTTCACCCAGGACCGCCGCGGTGAAGCGGCTGCCAGCCGGGACGGGCAGGGCGCAGTGGTAGCAGGGGGTTGGAGTGGTCATTCGGTTTTCACAGGGGGTTGTCCGATGATCGTTCCCACGCAGAGCGTGGGAACGATCAGAGTCGGGCTTACTTTTTCAGGTCTTCCGCGCCTTGCAGCGGCTCATCGCCCAGCAGCAGGTCCTTGTCATGGCTGACCTGTTCTTCTTCGAACAGGCGCCAGGTCTTGTCGCCTTCGACCCCCAGCAGTTCTACAAAGCGACGGCCTTCGACCTTGTCGCTCAGTTGACCGATGTAGCGGCCCTGTTCCGTGTCGCTGTGGGCGAGGGTGATCTTGCGATCCTTCTCCGGTTGCGTCGGCGAGATCAGGTTCAGTTCAAGGGTTTTCGGTTGGCTGTTGCCGCTCAGGTGCAGGTCGACTTCGCCGGTCACGCCATCCAGATGCACGCTGGCCCGTAACAGCAGGGTCTGGGCCAACAGTTCACGGTCGAGGGAGCGGTTGATGCCTTTGCCGGCTTCGTAGTAGTTGTCGTTCACCAGGTTGTCCGGGTTGTTCACCGCGATGGTCACCATGGACAAGGTCAGGGTCACCGAGCAGGCCAGAATCCCGATGATGATCCACGGCCAAAGGTGCTTGTACCAGGGACTTGCGGCAGTTGCTGCGGGCATGATCACTTCTCTCAACGAATTTGGGGGCCGATGAATCGGCTCTTGGCTTCAACATGAACGCTGTCGTCATCGGCATCCTTGAGGATGAATTTCACCTCGTTGGTGCTCGATGGCAGTTGTTCCGGTGCACTGGACAGCTCCACTGGCTGGCTGAAAATTTCCCCGGCGGCGACTTTGATCTCGCGCTTGCCTTGCAGCTTGAGGTCCGGCAGGCCGGTGGCTTCCAGCACGTAGGTGTGGTCGCGCTGATCCTTGTTCATGATCTTCAGGCTGTAGACGTTTTCGATCCGGCCCTCGGCGTTCTCGCGGTACAGCACGCGGTCTTTGCTGACGTCGAAACCGACCAGCGAGCGCATGAAGAACGCGGTGATCAACAACGAGATCATCGCCAGCAGCACCACGGCATAGCCGATCAGGCGCGGGCGCAGTTTATGGGTTTTTTGCCCGGACAGGTTGTGCTCGGTGGTGTAGCTGATCAGGCCGCGCGGGTAATCCATCTTGTCCATGATGGCGTCGCAGGCGTCGATACAGGCGGCACAGCCGATGCACTCGATTTGCAGGCCATCGCGGATGTCGATGCCAGTCGGGCAAACCTGTACGCACATGGTGCAGTCGATGCAATCGCCCAGGCCTTGAGCCTTGTAGTCGATGCCTTTCTTGCGCGGGCCACGGGATTCACCGCGGCGTGGATCGTAGGAAACGATCAGCGTGTCTTTGTCGAACATCACGCTTTGGAAACGCGCGTACGGGCACATGTAAATGCACACCTGCTCGCGCAACCAGCCGGCGTTGCCGTAGGTGGCGAGGGTGAAGAAACCGACCCAGAAATACGACCAGCCATCCGCTTCGCCGGTGAAGAAGTCGAATACCAGCTCACGGATCGGCGAGAAGTAACCGACGAAGGTCAGGCCGGTGACAAACCCGATCAGCAGCCACATCGAATGTTTGCTGAGCTTGCGCAGGAATTTGTTGGCGCTCATCGGCGCTTTGTCGAGCTTGATGCGCTGGTTGCGGTCGCCTTCGGTGACCTTTTCGCACCACATGAAAATCCATGTCCAGACGCTCTGCGGGCAGGTGTAACCGCACCACACGCGACCGGCGTAGACCGTAATGAAGAACAGGCCGAAGGCACTGATGATCAAAATCCCCGACAGCAGGATGAAGTCCTGAGGCCAGAAGGTTGCGCCAAAAATAAAGAATTTACGCTCCGGCAGGTTCCACCAGACGGCTTGGTGGCCGCCCCAGTTCAGCCACACCGTGCCGAAATACAACAGAAACAAAAAGGCACCGCCCATCATCCGCAGGTTGCGGAACAAACCCGTGAAGGCGCGGGTGTAGATCTTTTCTCGAGAGGCGTAGAGGTCGACGCTGTTGTTTGCGTTCTTGTTGGGTGGAGTGACGTCGTGTACCGGAATCTGGTTGCTCATCATTGCATCCCACGGCAGTGGAAAAATGCCTCGGTCAGTACATGCCGACCGCGGTCAAAAGGGGTGGTGCAGTGGCGCAATGATACGCCTGAAGCTCTAGCACAAGGGTGCGACCTTTGGTCGCGTTGGGAAAAAAACCTGAATGGTGTAGCAGATGTAACAAAACGTGATGCAGATCAATTGACTTGTGAAGTATGGACGAATTTTGGGGGGCAGGGCTCGTTCAGTTGCAGATTTCATGCTTGGGGTCGGTGAAGGGGCAAGCCTTTTGCCTTTGATTGTCTGGCACCCGGTTCGCTGTTTGACGATAAATACCGGCCTTTAATAGTGTTGGAAATTTCAGTGAGTGAAATACTATTAATTAATTAGAGGGGGCGTTGCGTGTTTTGTTTTTGAGGGTTTTGGCATAAGTTTGTTTTCGGCGAAGAGTCGCCGTTCTTATTTGGTTTTGATGGAAATGGAATTCTATGAAGTTGTTAACAAAGAGTGGCTTTATTGTCGGCCTCATGATGGCTTCAATAGCCAGTTATGCGGCGTATGTGCCGAGCATTATAAATCCGGAATTTGCGGTGTTTACTTCTGATCCGCAATACCCCTGGACAGATAAAACAGATGCTGGCGTAGAAGAATCGGATTCTGAACAGCAGGCCCGATCCCGAACGTTGATCGAAAGCCAGTATTCCGATATTGCTCATTTCAGGAAGAGTCGTCCGTGGATGGAAGTTCCTGTCATGATCAACGGTGATATTACGGCGTATGGTCACGGCTGGCAGCGCTCCTATATTCGCTCGGTGCAGAAGAAGTATTTCGGTAGCGATTTTGTCTACGGGCTGGGTAATCATGATTATGAAAATCTCGATTGTTTTTCCGCGAGTTGTGCTGCGGGCAGCATTACCGACTTCGAGGAACATCATCGCGATAAAGTGGGGAGTTTCGATTTAAAAATCAGTGGTCCTTTCTTTAATAAGCTGTATTCCGGAAGTCTCGCCTGGTCCAGAGATGTTGGGGATGTGCATTTTGTTCAGTTGAACAACGAGCCGACGTACTCGGATCGAATTTCCCATCCCTTGAACCCGACGACCTTCGAGATCACGGACTCACTGGATTGGTTGGAGCAGGATTTGAAGACGGCCCGTGCCAAAGGTCAGATCATCCTTCTAAATATGCATAAACCAGGTTACTGGAAAGGCGATTCGGAGCAGGTCACCAGGTTCCGCAAGATAATCGCGGACAATAAGGTCACTGCAGTCTTCGCTGGTCATCTACACGAGGACGCCGGAGGATTTCAGGGTGGATACTACTTTGGCGATGTGCCCTTATTCCTGAGCGGCGCGGCGTCACAGCAGACGTACTTGATTGCCAGCTTTTCGCAAGACCGGAAATCGATGACCGTTGACCTTGTCAAAGGGAATCACTGGCCGAGTCGCACCTTCGTGGCCACGGTTGCGGTCAGGTAAACTTTCGCTACCGGCCCATAACGAAAAAGGCCCCGCCAATTCACATTGGCGGGGCCTTTTTTTGTTGCTTCAAGCGTGTGTCTTACTGAGCGTCTGCCGCCGGAGCCTTCTCGCCGTGAGACAGGCTGTAGACGTAAGCGGCCAGCAAGTGAACCTTGTCGTTGCCTTGCAGCTGCTCTTGCGCAGGCATCTGGCCCTGACGGCCGTAACGGATGGTCTGCTGCAGTTGAGCGAAGCTCGAACCGTAGATGAACGCGGCCGGGTGGGTCAGGTTAGGGGCGCCCATTGCTGGCGTACCTTTACCTTCCGGACCGTGGCAAGCCACGCAGTTGGCGGCGAACAACTTCTGGCCGGCAACCGGGTCAGCCTTGGTGCCTTCCGGCAGTTTGCGGCCATCGAGGTTGGTCAGGACAAAGGCAGCGACATCGGAAACGCCTTGCTCGCCGATTACGTCAGCCCACGCCGGCATGACGGCGTGACGGCCGCCCATGATGGTGGTCTTGATGGTGGCAGGCTCGCCGCCCCAGCGCCAGTCGGCGTCGGTCAGGTTAGGGAAGCCGTAAGCGCCTTTGGCGTCGGAACCGTGGCAGACCGAGCAGTTGGAGGCGAACAGGCGGCCACCCATCTTCAGGGCTTGCGGGTCTTTGGCGACTTCTTCGATTGGCATGGAGGCGAACTTGGCGAAGATCGGACCGAACTTGGCGTCCGACTTGGCCATTTCCTTTTCCCACTCGTGAACGCCGGTCCAGCCGGTCTGGCCGTTGGCGAACGCAGTCTGCTTCTCGTTATCGAGGTAGTTGTAACCCGGCAGCAGGCCTTTCCAGTTGCCCAGGCCCGGGTACAGCACCAGGTAACCCAAGGCAAAAATGATGGTGCCCACGAACAGCATGAACCACCATTTTGGCAGTGGGTTGTCGTACTCCTCGATCCCGTCGAAGGAGTGGCCAACCGTTTCTTCCGTCTGCTCGGCGCGCTGGCCCTTGCGGGTGGACAGCAGCAGCCAGGTCAGGGCGAAGATGGTGCCGAGACTGAGGACTGTGACGTACAGACTCCAGAACGTAGTCATTCTTTGTTACTCCTAGAAGCTTGCTCGACGTGCTTGATGGCTTCGGGATCATCCGCGAAAGGCAGCAAGGTCGCGTCTTCAAACTCCGACTTGCGCTTGGGGCTGAACACCCACAACGCCAGACCGATGAAGGCCACCATCACAACAACGGTGCCCAGGCCACGAATCATCCCGATATCCATCTAAATCACCGTTTGCTTTTGATGATGGTGCCCAGGCCTTGCAGATAGGCCACCAGCGCGTCCATTTCGGTTTTGCCCTTCACAGCATCCTTGGCGCCGGCGATGTCTTCGTCGGTGTAAGGGACGCCGAGCGTGCGCAAGACTTCCATTTTCTTGGCGGTGTCTTTGCCGTCGAGCTTGTTTTCCACGAGGAACGGGTAGGCCGGCATTTTCGACTCAGGCACTACGTTGCGCGGGTTGTACAAGTGCGCACGCTGCCAGTCATCGGAGTAACGACCGCCGACACGGGCCAGGTCCGGACCGGTACGCTTGGAACCCCACAGGAACGGGTGGTCCCAGACGCTTTCACCGGCAACCGAGTAGTGGCCGTAACGTTCGGTTTCGGCGCGGAACGGACGGATCATCTGCGAGTGGCAGCCGACACAGCCGTTGGCGATGTAAATGTCGCGGCCTTCCAGTTCAAGCGCAGGGCGAGGCTTCATGCCTTCGACCGGCTTGTTGGTAACGTCCTGGAAAAACAGCGGAACGATCTGGGTCAGGCCGCCGATGCTGACGGCGATAACCATGAAGAAGGCCAGCAGGCCAATGTTCTTCTCGACTGCTTCATGCTTCATCAGTGAGCTCCAACTACAGCAATCTGTTCAGCAGCTTTGGCTTCAGCCGGGTTCGAGGCACGTACGGTACGCCATACGTTGTAGGCCATGAACAGCATGCCGCTGGCGAAGAACGCACCGCCCAGGGCGCGAACGATGAAACCAGGATGGCTGGCTTGCAGCGCTTCGACGAACGAGTAGGTGAGGGTGCCGTCGTCGTTGATTGCGCGCCACATCAGACCCTGGGTAATGCCGTTGACCCACATCGAAGCGATGTACAGAACGGTACCGATGGTCGCGAGCCAGAAGTGCGTGTTGATCAGGCCGACGCTGTGCATCTGCGCACGACCGAACAGTTTCGGGATCATGTGGTAGATCGCGCCGATCGAGATCATCGCTACCCAGCCCAAGGCACCGGCGTGTACGTGGCCGATGGTCCAGTCGGTGTAGTGAGACAGCGAGTTGACGGTCTTGATGGCCATCATCGGGCCTTCGAAGGTCGACATGCCGTAGAACGCCAGCGACACGACCAGGAAGCGCAGGATCGGGTCGGTGCGCAGCTTATGCCAGGCGCCCGAGAGGGTCATCATGCCGTTGATCATGCCGCCCCAGCTCGGAGCCAGCAGGATGATCGACATCGCCATGCCCAGGGACTGAGCCCAGTCCGGCAGCGCGGTGTAGTGCAGGTGGTGCGGACCGGCCCAGATGTACAGGGTGATCAACGCCCAGAAGTGCACGA
This sequence comes from Pseudomonas sp. S2_B07, assembly GCF_054668435.1. Lineage (NCBI taxonomy): Bacteria > Pseudomonadati > Pseudomonadota > Gammaproteobacteria > Pseudomonadales > Pseudomonadaceae > Pseudomonas > Pseudomonas sp. S2_B07. The sequence continues at coordinate 1,570,707 of NZ_CP162769.1, read as the reverse complement.
TCGACAGGCGATAGGAGTAGATCGGACGCTCGGCCTGCTTCGGAACGAAGTAGTACATCATCCCCAGGAAGCCGGTGGTCAGGAAGAAACCTACGGCGTTGTGGCCGTACCACCACTGGATCATCGCGTCAGTCGCACCCGAGTAAGCGGAGTAAGACTTGAACAGGCTGACCGGCAGCGACATGTGGTTGACGATGTGCAGCATCGCGGTCACGACAATGAACGCGCCGTAGAACCAGTTACCGACATAGATGTGCTTGGTCTTGCGCTTGACGATGGTGCCAAAGAACACCAGTGCGTAAACGATCCAGACAATAGCCAGCAAAATTGCCAGCGGCCATTCCAGTTCCGCGTATTCCTTGGTCGTGGTGTAGCCCAGCGGCAATGTAATGCCGGCTCCGACGATCACCGCTTGCCATCCCCAGAAGTGGAAGGCCGCGAGGCTGTCGGAAATCAGTCGCGTTTGGCAGGTTCGCTGCACGACGTAATAAGAAGTGGCAAACAGTGCACAACCACCGAAGGCGAAAATCACCAGGTTGGTGTGCAACGGGCGTAAGCGTCCAAAAGTCGTCCACGGCAGACCGAAGTTCAATTCCGGCCATACAAGCTGTGAGGCGATGAAGACACCGAGCCCCATGCCAAGGATCCCCCAGACCACCGTCATGATGGCGAACTGGCGGACTACCTTATAGTTATAAGCAGTCGGACTGATTGCTGTGCTCATTCTAAGGTTCCACGGTTTGGGTGTTTTATTAGGAGTAAAAATCGGCCGCAAGTATGGAGAAAGCAGGGGGTCATTGCAACGCGCCATGACCTGGGTCAATGCTTTCAAAAGCTGATTCTGCGGCCTTTCCATGCGCCGCGTAAGGACAAAATCACCCAAGGGCAAAATGTCGCAGCGGACGAAAATGAGAAGGGGGTCCGGTCAGATGTAACGGGGTGTGTTCAAACGCAACGATCGGGTGACCGACGGCAATTGGCGCGACAGCCGGTATCTACCAGCCTTTGCGGCTTGCCATTGAGCAGAATCGTCGAACACATCGGCTAAAAACGACCTGGAACCGGCTCATGCCAGTCCGCACCGAGCAAGCTTAGACCCGAATCTGGTGAACCGAAAGAAAGAGCGTGGGGAGGGTGCGACAATGGGTCGCAAAGAAGCAGTTGCAAGCTTCAAGCTGCAAGCTTCAAGAAGATCTCGTCGCTTGCAGCCTTTGCTTTTGTCTTTACTTGACGCTTATAGCTTGAACCTTGCCGCTCAACTGCTCATCACCTTTCGAAAGGCTATAAACATAAGCCGCGAGCAGTTGCACCTTATCGTTGCCGAGCAATTCGTTCTGCGCCGGCATATGGCCCTGGCGGCCATGGCGAATGGTCTGTTGCAGCTGCGCCAGGCTTGTACCGTAAATAAAACCGGCCGGGTGCGTCAGATTCGGCGCGCCCATGGCTTCTGTGCCCTGGCCTTTTGCCCCATGACAGGCGACGCAGGTGGTACTGAACAGTTGCTGTCCGGCTTGCAGGTCGGCGCCGCTGTCGGCAGGCAACGGCAGGCCGGCGAGGTCGTGACGCACATAAGCGGCGACATTCTTCACGCCGGTCTCACCGAGGATTTCACCCCAGGCCGGCATCGCGGCCATGCGCCCGCCCATGATCGTGGTTTTGATCGTGTCGGCCATACCACCCCAGCGCCAATCGCTGTCCGTCAGGTTCGGGAAACCAAATGCACCCTTGGCGTCCGAGCCGTGGCAGACCGAGCAATTGGACGCAAACAGGCGCCCGCCCATCTTCAGCGCTTGCGGGTCCTTGGCCACTTCTTCCACGGGCATCGCAGCGAATTTGGCGAAGATCGGCCCGAACTTCGCGTCGGCCTTGTCCATCTCCTTTTCCCATTCGTGCACGCCAGTCCAGCCGTTTTCATAGCCCGGCAGAATGCCTTTCCAGTTGCCCAGGCCCGGGTAAAGAATCAAATAACCGACGGCAAACACCAGCGTGCCGGCGAACAGCATGAACCACCACTGCGGCAGCGGGTTGTCGTACTCCTCGATGCCGTCGAAGCTGTGGCCCATGGTCTGGTCGACGCTGCCCTTGGTTTCGCCCTTGCGGGTGCCGATCAGCAACCAGGTCAGGCCGATCAGGCTGCCGATAGTCAGTACGCAGATCCACGTACTCCAGAAGGTGGTCATGGCCGGGTACTCCTTGTTTCAGGTTCTTGGGTGGCGTCATCGGGTTTCGGTTCGTCGGCGAACGGCAACAGGCGCGCTTCGGCGAATTCCGGGTTGCGCTTGCTGTTGAACACCCACAGCGTCAGGCCGACGAAGGCCACAAACACCACGATCGTGCCTAAGCCTCGAATCATTCCACTGCTCATTTCAACGACCATGGCTCACCTCTTGCTCTTGATGGCAGTGCCGAGCACTTGCAGGTAAGCGACCAAGGCGTCCATTTCGGTCTTGCCCTTGAGCGAAGCGGTGGCCCCGGCGATGTCATCGTCGGTGTACGGCACGCCCAAGGTGCGCATGGCGCGAATCTTGGTTTCGGTGTGGCTGCTGTCGAGCTGATTGGCCACCAGCCATGGATAGGCAGGCATTTTCGATTCCGGCACCACGTTGCGCGGGTTGTACAAGTGCGCGCGGTGCCAGTCTTCCGAGTAGCGACCGCCGACCCGCGCCAGGTCCGGCCCGGTACGTTTCGAGCCCCAGAGGAACGGGTGATCCCAGACGCTTTCGCCGGCGACCGAGTAGTGGCCGTAGCGTTCGGTCTCGGCCCGGAACGGGCGGATCATCTGCGAGTGACAACCCACGCAACCTTCGCGGATGTAAATGTCGCGACCTTCCAGTTGCAGGGCGGTGTAGGGCTTCATGCCTTCCACCGGTTTGTTGGTCACGTCCTGAAAGAACAGCGGGACGATCTGGGTCAGGCCGCCGATGCTCACGGCCAGCACCATCAACAACAGCAACAGGCCGACGTTTTTCTCGATTGTTTCGTGTTTCATGGCGGACTCCTCAAGCCATCTGCGCGGCAGCGGCGACGTCGGCAGGCTGCGAGGCCCGTACGGTGCGCCAGGTGTTGTAAGCCATCAGGAACATGCCGCTGAGAAAGATCGCACCGCCCACCAGTCGCACGACGAAGCCTGGGTGGCTGGCCACCAGGGTTTCGACGAAGGAGTAGGTCAGCGTGCCGTCTTCGTTGACTGCGCGCCACATCAGGCCCTGGGCGATGCCGTTGACCCACATCGAGGCGATGTAGAGCACGGTGCCGATGGTGGCGAGCCAGAAGTGCGCGTTGATCAGGCCGATGCTGTGCATCTGCTCGCGACCGAAGATTTTCGGGATCATGTGGTACAGCGCGCCGATGGAAATCATCGCCACCCAGCCGAGTGCTCCGGCGTGAACGTGGCCGATGGTCCAGTCGGTGTAGTGGGAGAGGGCGTTAACCGTCTTGATCGCCATCATCGGCCCTTCGAAGGTCGACATGCCGTAGAACGCCAGCGACACCACGAGGAAGCGCAGGATCGGGTCGCTGCGCAACTTATGCCAGGCGCCCGAGAGGGTCATCATGCCGTTGATCATGCCGCCCCAGCTTGGCGCCAGCAGGATCAGCGACATCACCATGCCCAGCGACTGTGCCCAGTCCGGCAGTGCGGTGTAGTGCAAGTGGTGCGGGCCGGCCCAGATGTACAGGGTGATCAGCGCCCAGAAGTGCACGATCGACAGGCGATAGGAATACACCGGGCGCTCGGCCTGTTTCGGCACGAAGTAATACATCATCCCGAGGAAACCGGCGGTGAGGAAAAAGCCCACCGCGTTGTGGCCGTACCACCACTGGACCATGGCGTCGGTCGCACCGGAATACACCGAGTAGGACTTGGTGAAACTCACCGGCAACTCAAGGTTGTTGACGATATGCAGAATCGCCACGGTGATGATGAACGCACCGAAGAACCAGTTGCCGACGTAGATGTGTTTGGTCTTGCGCTTGGCCAGCGTGCCGAAGAACACGATGGCGTAGGCGACCCAGACGATGGTGATCAGAATGTCGATCGGCCATTCCAGCTCGGCGTATTCCTTGGAACTGGTGTAACCCAGCGGCAGGCTGATCGCCGCCAACAGGATCACCAGTTGCCAGCCCCAGAAGCAGAACGCGGCGATTTTCGGCGCAAACAGCTGTGTCTGGCAGGTGCGTTGCACCGAATAGAACGAACTGGCGAACAGGGCGCAACCGCCGAACGCGAAGATCACCGCGTTGGTGTGCAACGGGCGCAACCGGCCGAAACTGGTCCACGGCAAATTGAAGTTGAGTTCGGGCCAGACCAATTGGGCCGCGAGAAAAACCCCGAGCCCCATGCCGACGATGCCCCACACCACCGTCATAATGGCGAATTGGCGGACCACCTTGTAGTTGTAGGCGGTACTGATAGAAGTGTTCATGGTTCCCCATCCACGGTTCAGCTGAAGTGAAGTCGTCTGCGCAAGGCAATGACGCTCCCTTCGGCCGGAGTTATAGGCAGACTAAAAGCGAGGCAAGCATGGACAAACAGCACAAGGCCGGTATTGACGGGGATCAATGGGCGCAGTGCGTGCAGGATCATGGATGGTTGTGGAATGCGGCTACAGGGCCGGCATCGACGACGTTGATCCTTGCCCATGGCGCCGGAGCGTCGATGGACAGCGAATGGATGAACGACATGGCCGCACGCCTTGCTGCGCTGGGCGTCAACGTGTTGCGCTTCGAGTTTCCATACATGGCGCAACGGCGTGTTGATGGGGGTAAGCGACCACCCAATCCGGCGCCGAAACTGCTGGAATGCTGGCGTGAGGTGTATGCCGTGGTGCGACGCCATGTCACTGGGCGTTTGGCTATTGGCGGCAAGTCCATGGGTGGGCGGATGGCGAGTTTGCTGGCTGATGAGTTGGGGGCGGATGCATTGGTGTGTCTGGGGTATCCGTTTTACGCAGTGGGTAAACCGGAAAAACCTCGGGTCGAGCATTTGGCCGGGTTGAAAACGCGGACGCTGATTGTTCAAGGCGAGCGGGACGCGCTGGGGAATCGTGAGGCGGTCGAGGCTTACACGTTGTCACCGAGTATCGAAGTGTTCTGGCTGGTGGCAGGGGATCATGATTTGAAGCCGTTGAAGGCTTCGGGGTTTACGCATGAGCAGCATTTGGCGACTGCGGCGCAAAAAGTAGCCGAATCTATCTGTCAGATTTTTAGTTTTAATACCTAGCCGGATCTTCATCAGATAAAAAATGAACGTTTGAATAGAGAATCCCCGATGTATCTATCAGGGATTTCTACAATGCGCTGGTAAGGGGAGGAATCCCTGCTGACCGAACTAAATGTTGTCCCGTAATTCGGAGGTCATTTGTATATTTCCTTCTGGATTTAAGTTGTAGCCGTCGCTGGTGAATGTGGCAGCAAAAGTGCCTGATACAGTCCCTTTTTTGGGGTCGAGCTTGATGCGGAGTTTTGCTGTGTCCGCATCGACAATCCTGATCCAATTACCTGGCTTGTCGGGAAGGGAGTGAAAGTGTTGAAAGTTGAGTCCGTTTCCGAGCGTGTACTCTTGCGCAATCAGATCGTCTCCCTTGTAATCGATCCACATTTGGTAGGCGAAATAAGTGCCCTCGGAGCTGTTTCCTACAGACCCCCAGAAGAGCCAGCTGATTTTTCCGCTGGCATGCTGATGTTTAGAAAAACTATTCTGTTCAGATGTTGTTTTATGTGCATTGTCATTCCAGTCGAACAAGTTTTTGGAAGTTATAGATTGTTGTTCTGGCAGTAAAATATCGTGAATAGCCATGGTTCGTCTCCTGCGGTTTATTGATTTGTTAATCAGGTAATTGCCAGGTTGCGAAAATGGTTTTAGCGGGTAATAGGTCTTTCTGCTACTGTCAAAGTTGTCAGTTGTATGTTTTGTTGAATTGTGATGATGGGGGAGGGAGTACATAAATAGCGTATAAAAAACAATTGGTTGAGTTAAAGCTCTTACGTCAAAAGGGACCGCATGGTTTCTACAGACGAAAAAAAACCGGATGTTTGATTTTCCGGTTTTTATTCATCCCTTCAACGATCAGCGATTAAACCGCTCCACCAACGAATACTGCGTATTAGCCGTCTTCGTCAGCTCTTCACTCAACAACGCCGAGTTCTGCGCCTGTTCCGACGTCTGGTCAGCCAGTTGCGAGATGTTGCTGATGTTGCGGCTGATCTCTTCAGCTACTGCACTTTGCTCTTCGGTCGCCGCCGCGATCTGGGTGGTCATGTCGGTGATGTTGGCCACCGCTTCGCTGATCCCCACCAGCGCCTGATCCGCTTCCAGTACCCGCGCCACCCCTTCTTCGGCCTGGCGATGCCCGGCTTCCATGGTTTGCACGGCGGTGCTGGCAGTCTGCTGCAGCTTGGCAATCAGGGCGTGGATCTGCCCGGTGGATTCACTGGTGCGCTGCGCCAGTTGACGAACTTCGTCAGCCACCACCGCAAAACCACGGCCCATCTCCCCGGCGCGGGCCGCTTCGATGGCGGCGTTCAAGGCCAGCAAGTTGGTCTGGTCGGCGATCCCTTTGATCACATCGACCACGCCGCCGATTTCGTCGCTGTCCTTGGCCAGTTGAGTCACGGTCAGGCCGGTTTCACCCACCACCACCGACAGACGCTGGATGGCATCGCGGGTTTCCCCGGCGATGTCGCGGCCGCGACCGGTCAGGCGATTGGCCTCCTGGGTGGCGTCGGCGGTGCGCTGTACGTGGCTGGCGACTTCCTGAGTGGTGGCGGCCATCTGGTTGACGGCGGTGGCCACTTGCTCGGTTTCGACGCGCTGACGTTCCAGGCCGCTGGAGCTGTTGTGCGCCAGGGTATCGGACTGTTTCGCTTGTTCGGTCAGGTGCTCGGCGGTGTCCTGCAGACGGGTCAGGCAGGTTTTCAGACGGGCTTCCTGGCTAAGGATCGACATTTCCAGGCGCGCCTGGGCGCCGCGGCTGTCGGTGTACATCTGTGCGATCAACGGGTCGGACGTGGTTTGCCCGGCCAGGACCAGCAGGCGCTTGAGACCACGCTGCTGCCAGCTCAGCCCCATCAGGCCCAACGGCACCGACAGGCCGGCCGCCAGGGCAAAGCCCCAATGGGAATTCAGCGTCGCACCGATCATGAAACTCAATTGGCTGACCAGAATGAACGGCAGCCAGTCCTGAAGCACCGGCAGCCATTTATCAGTCGATGGAATGGCGGACTTGCCCTGGTTGATGCGTTGGTAGAGCGCTTCGGCACGCTGGATCTGTTCGGTGGTGGGTTTGATCCGCACCGACTCGTAACCGATCACCTGGTTGCCCTCGAACACCGGTGTCACGTAGGCGTTAACCCAATAGTGATCACCGTTCTTGCAGCGATTCTTGACGATGCCCATCCATGGCAAGCCTTGTTTCAGAGTGCCCCACATGTGCGCGAACACGGCGGCCGGGACGTCGGGGTGACGGACCAGGTTGTGCGGTGCGCGGACCAGTTCCTCACGAGAAAACCCGCTGATCTCGACGAACGCGTCGTTGCAGTAGGTGATCACGCCCTTGGCATCGGTGGTGGAAATCAACCGTTGCTGTGCCGGGAAGGTCCGTTCGCGTTGGGTAATGGGCTGGTTGTTACGCATGGCTAATTCAATCCGCAAGGCTTTGAAAGGTTGTCGGCGGTGTCAGGAATTAGTTGAAATTATTTTTCAATAATCAGCGCTGCGTCGCAAAATGAGCATTGCCTCAACCCGCGAGCATCGGATAGGTGAACAGCGCGAAGTGCAGCAGGTTCAGGCCGAAATGGGTGGCAATGGCGGCACCCAAACCGCCGAAACGATAGGCCAGGCCGTACCCGACACCGGCGAGGCTCGCCAACAGCACCCATTGCCAGCCAGCACCCACATGCACCAGGCCGAACAGCAACGACGCGAGCAGCAGGGCGAGGTTTTCGCCATAGGGCAGGTGTTTGAAGCTACGGCTCAGGCCGCCCTGGATGTAGCCTCGGAACAGCGCTTCCTCAACCAGCGTGACTAGCAACAGATTGTTCAGCAGCCACAGCCAGGCCTGGTCTGGCCACTTCGGCGCCCAACTGATCATGCCCAGCAACAGCGCCCCACCCAAGGCCAGTACGGCACACAGCGTCAGGGCCAGGGCGGTGGCGTAAACGCCCAGGCGCCAGGAGCGCCGGCCGACAATCCATGGACATACCAGCAGTAGCCAGAAGCCGATCAGCGGTTTGTCCTGATTCAGGTACATGGAAAACGGCACGGCATCGGCGGTGAGGTATTGAGGGGCGATCGCGCGACCGTTGAAGAACCCGGGGAGCCAGTGCATCGCCAGCGACATGGCCAGGAAGATGAACAGGCCGTGACCGAAGTAACGGACGATCGGGAGTTTTTGCTGGCGGACGGCGGCACCGGCCGCTAACAGCAAGGCGATGGTGATCAAGGCCAGCCAGCTGAGTTGGCCGTAGGTCAAAGCGAGGCTGAAGCCAAGGGAGAGAAGGGCCAGGTAGGTCCATGGCAGGGCGATCATTGAGCATCCTTAATGTGCAAAATTTTGCGGCATACGCCGGCCCCCTGTAGGAGTGAGCCTGCTCGCGATAGCGGAGTGTCAGGCGACATTGATGTTGAATGTACCGCCCTCATCACGAGCAGGCTCACTCCTACAGAGGTTTTGTGTTGGGTATGCAAAAGCGGGGGGATTATGGGCCGTTTGCGGCACAAACAAAAACACCGCCCGAAGGCGGTGTCTTTGTCAGCAGGCCTTTATGAGGCAATCAACTGGCGCAGCACATAGTGCAAAATCCCGCCGGACTTGAAGTACTCGACCTCATTGAGCGTATCGATGCGGCACAGCACGTCGATCTTTTCCTTACTGCCATTTTCACGGGTGATCACCAGCGTCAGGTTCATCCGCGGCGTCAGCTCCACACCGGTCAACCCTAGGATATCCAGGGTTTCCTTGCCGGTCAGGTTCAGGCTCTTGCGGTTCTGATCCAGCTTGAACTGCAACGGCAACACGCCCATGCCGACCAGGTTGGAGCGGTGAATTCGCTCGAAACTTTCCGCGATGACCGCTTTCACGCCCAGCAGGTTAGTGCCCTTGGCCGCCCAGTCGCGGCTTGAACCGGTGCCGTATTCTTGACCGGCAATTACCACCAGCGGCGTGCCTGACGTTTGATAACGCATGGCCGCGTCGTAGATCGGCATTTTCTCCATCGTAGGAATATAGAAAGTGTTGCCGCCTTCCTCGCCGCCAAGCATTTCGTTGCGGATACGAATGTTGGCGAAGGTGCCGCGCATCATCACTTCATGGTTGCCGCGACGTGAACCGTAGGAGTTGAAGTCCCGCGGCTCCACGCCTTTGTCGCGCAAGTACTCACCGGCCGGGCTGTCGGCCTTGATATTGCCGGCGGGGGAGATGTGGTCGGTGGTCACCGAGTCGCCGAGCAGCGCCAGTACCCGCGCCCCGGCGACGTCCTTGACTTCCGGCGGCGGGCCGCCGATGTCGTCGAAGAACGGCGGATGCTGGATGTAGGTCGAATCGTCCTGCCACACATAGGTCGCCGCTTGTGGCACCTGGATGGCTTGCCATTGCTCGTCGCCGGCAAACACTTCGGCGTATTCCTTGTGGAACATCGCCGTGTTGACCTGACTCACTGAATCGGCAATTTCCTTGCTGCTCGGCCAGATGTCCCGCAAGTACACCGGATTGCCGTCCTTGTCATCGCCCAGCGGCTCACGGCTGATGTCGATGCGCACCGTACCGGCTAGCGCATAGGCAACGACCAGCGGCGGGGAGGCCAGCCAGTTGGTTTTCACCAGTGGATGCACGCGTCCCTCAAAGTTGCGGTTACCCGACAACACCGAAGCAACGGTCAGGTCGGCGGCCTGAATGGCTTTTTCAATCGGCTCCGCCAATGGGCCGGAGTTGCCGATGCACGTGGTGCAACCGTAGCCGACCAGCGCAAAACCCAGTTCATCGAGGTATTGAGTCAGGCCCGCTGCCTTGTAGTAGTCGGTGACCACTTTCGAACCGGGCGCCAGTGAACTCTTGACCCACGGTTTGCGCTTGAGGCCTTTCTCCACAGCCTTTTTCGCCACCAGACCCGCCGCCATCATCACGCTCGGGTTGGAGGTGTTGGTGCAGGACGTGATCGCGGCAATCACCACCGCTCCGTTTTTCAGGCGGTAGGTCTGGCCGTCGTGTTCGTAATCGGCTTCACCGGCCAAGTCCGCGTTGCCCACTGCGACACCGCCGCCGCCCTCACTTTCCAGGCGTCCTACTTCCTTGCTGGTGGGTTTGAATTGCAGGTCGATGAAGTCCGTGAACGCCTGCGCGACATTGGGCAGGGAAACACGGTCCTGCGGACGTTTAGGGCCGGCGAGGCTGGCTTCGACGCTGGTCATGTCCAGCGCCAGGCTGTCGGTGAAGATCGGTTCCTTGCCCGGCAGGCGCCACAGGCCTTGAGCCTTGCAGTAGGCCTCGACCAGTTTCACCGTTTCCGGTGGTCGGCCGGACAGGCGCAAATACTCCAGCGTCACATCGTCCACCGGGAAGAAGCCGCAAGTGGCGCCGTATTCAGGGGCCATGTTGGCGATGGTCGCGCGGTCGGCCAGCGGCAGGTCGGCGAGGCCGTCGCCGTAGAACTCGACGAACTTGCCGACCACGCCTTTCTTGCGCAGCATCTGGGTGACGGTCAGCACCAGGTCGGTGGCGGTGATGCCTTCCTTGAGTTTGCCGGTGAGTTTGAAACCGATGACTTCGGGAATCAGCATCGACACCGGTTGGCCGAGCATCGCCGCTTCCGCTTCGATCCCGCCGACGCCCCAGCCGAGCACGCCGAGGCCGTTGATCATGGTGGTGTGGGAGTCGGTGCCGACCAGTGTGTCGGGGAAAGCGTAGGTGCGGCCATCCTCGTCCTTGGTCCAGACCGTGCGTCCGAGGTATTCAAGGTTGACCTGGTGGCAGATCCCGGTGCCCGGCGGCACCACGCTGAAGTTGTGGAAGGCGCTCTGGCCCCAACGCAAGAACGCATATCGCTCACCATTGCGTTGCATCTCGATGTCGACGTTCTGCTCGAAGGCGCTGGCACTGGCGAATTTGTCGACCATCACCGAGTGATCGATCACCAGGTCCACCGGCGACAGCGGGTTGATGCGTTGCGGGTCGCCGCCAGCCTTGGCCATGGCGGCGCGCATGGCGGCCAGGTCGACCACGGCGGGCACGCCGGTAAAGTCCTGCATTAGCACGCGGGCGGGGCGGTACTGGATTTCGCGGTCGGAGCGACGCTCCTTGAGCCACGCGGCAATCGCCTTGAGGTCGGCGCCGGTGACGGTTTTTTCGTCTTCCCAGCGCAGCAGGTTTTCCAGCAGCACTTTCAACGACATGGGCAGCTTGTCGAGATCACCGAGGCTTTTGGCCGCGTCGGGCAGACTGAAATAATGGTAGGTCTTGTCGTCGACTTGCAGGGTTTTAAGGGTTTTCAGGCTATCGAGGGACGGCATTGAAATGACTCCTTTGGGTCCGCACGGCGACGGACTGGCGGGACGGACAGAGCTCTTAACCTAGCCCTGTTTGGACGTTAAGGCTAATAACTGGACTCTATGGTTAAGTCCAAGGTTCCGAACTCGGCTATCATGCGCCGGTTTTCGTGACAGGCTTTGCTACAGGGCAAGTTTGCGCATCGATTCATTGCCGATTGCCCAGGAGATTCAATGAACACCCTCTTTATGCATTGCCGGCCGGGCTTCGAAGGCGAAGTCTGTTCCGAGATTGCCGAACACGCCGCCCGCCTGAACGTGGCCGGTTATGCCAAGGCCAAAACCGCCAGCGCCTGCGCCGAGTTCATCTGCACCGAAGAAGATGGCGCCGAGCGCCTGATGCGTGGCCAGCGTTTCGCCGAGCTGATCTTCCCGCGCCAATGGGCGCGCGGGATCTTTATTGATCTGCCGGAAACCGACCGCATCAGCGTGATCCTGGCGCACATGGCGGACTTTCCGCTGTGCGGCAGCCTGTGGCTGGAAATGGTCGACACCAACGATGGCAAGGAACTGTCGAACTTCTGCAAGAAGTTTGAAGGTCACCTGCGCAAGGCGCTGATGGCCGCCGGCAAACTGGTGGAAGATGCGCACAAACCGCGTCTGCTGCTGACGTTCAAGAGCGGCCGTGAGGTGTTCATGGGCCTGGCTGAGTCGAATAACTCGGCGATGTGGCCGATGGGCATTCCGCGCCTGAAGTTCCCGCGTGAGGCACCAAGCCGTTCGACGCTGAAACTGGAAGAGGCCTGGCATCACTTCATCCCGCGTGACCAGTGGGATGAGCGTCTGCACAGTGACATGACCGGCGTCGATTTGGGCGCTGCCCCCGGCGGGTGGACCTGGCAACTGGTTAACCGCGGCATGCTGGTGACCGCCATCGACAACGGCCCGATGGCCGAAAGCCTGATGGACACCGGTCTGGTGCAACACTTGATGGCCGACGGTTTCACCTTCAAGCCCCGGCAGCCGGTGGACTGGATGGTTTGCGACATCGTCGAGAAGCCGGCGCGCAACGCCGCGATGCTGGAAGAGTGGATTGGCGAGGGGCATTGCCGGGAAGCGGTGGTCAACCTCAAACTGCCGATGAAGCAGCGTTATGCCGAGGTGAAGCGCTTGCTGGAACGCATCGCCGATGGGTTCAAGGAGCGCGGCATTCGGGTCGAGATCGGCTGTAAGCAGCTTTATCACGACCGGGAAGAAGTGACGTGCCACCTGCGCCGGCTGGATGTAAAGAAACCGAAATCCCGCTGATCCACACAACCCATTTGTGGGGAAGAGCTTTTGTGGGAGCCCCCATAGGGGCGGCTGTATGCCACAGATGACCGAAGACCCGGCAATGCGCGACAATGCTGGCCAGTTTCAGGAGTTAATCATGAGTGAAATGCTTGATACGCCGGTAGACGGCACCCTCGACGCCACCGGCCTCAACTGCCCGGAACCGGTCATGATGCTGCACCAGCACATCCGCGACCTGGTGCCCGGCGGCCTGCTCAAGGTGATTGCGACCGATCCGTCGACCCGTCGCGACATTCCCAAGTTCTGCGTGTTTCTTGACCACGAACTGGTGGCGCAGCACGAAGAGGCGGGCACCTACCTGTACTGGATTCGCAAGAAACTCGCTTAACCCGCCGAATGACTGATACGAATCCGCTTGCGTGCACTGCGCGCCAGGCGGATCGACAGCATCAGCGCCGCGCAGCTCAAGCCCACGATCAAACCTTGCCACAGCCCGCTCGGGCCACTGGGTGCACCCAGCCAATCGGTCAGGCCCAGCGCGTAACCCACCGGCAAACCAATCCCCCAATAGGCGAACAGCGTCAGGATCATCGTCACCCGCGTGTCCTGGTAACCGCGCAATGCGCCGGCTGCCGTCACCTGGATGGCATCGGAAAACTGGAACAGCGCCGAGTACACGATCAGCATCGCGGCCACTCGAATCACCGTCGGGTCAGCGGTGTAGATCGCTGCAATGTGCTCGCGCAGCAACAGCATCATGCTCGCGGACAGGCAGGCATACGCCAGCGCCGTGCCCATGCCGACGCCCGCGGCGAAACGTGCCTCGCGTGGTTCCTGTCGACCGAGGGCCTGGCCGACCCGCACCGTCACGGCCATGCCGAGGGAGTAAGGGATCATGAACACCAGCGAGCTGAAGTTCAGGGCGATCTGATGGCCGGCGACCACGGTGGCGCCAAGGCTGCCGATCAGCAGCGCAATGACGGCAAAGATGCTCGATTCGGCGAACACCGCGATGCCGATCGGCAGGCCAATGCCCAGCAAGCGCTTGATCACCGACCATTGCGGCCAGTCGAAACGGCTGAACAACTGGCTCGACTGATACGCCGGCGCCCAGCGTTCCCAGCCGGCCATGCCCAGCGCCATCACCCACATCACAATCGCCGTGGCCCAGCCGCAACCGACACCGCCCATCGCCGGTACACCGAAGTGGCCATAGATGAAGATGTAATTGAGTGGAATGTTCAGCGCCAACCCGCACAGGCCCAGCACCATCGCCGGACGCGTACGCCCCAGGCCATCACTGAAGCAGCGCAACACATGGTAGAAGGCGACGGCGGGCAAGCCGCTGGCGATGCCGTGCAGGTATTGCATGCACGGGCCGATCAATTCGGGATCGACCTTCATCATGTGCAGGATCGGCTCGGCGCTGAACAGCATGCCGGTGGCCATCAAACCCACCACCAGGGCGAGCCACAGTGCCTGACGCACAATCGGCCCGATTTCGCTGTGGGTGCCGGCACCAAAGCGCTGGGCGACTTTTGGCGTGGTGGCCAGCAAGGTGCCGGTCATCAGCAGAAACACCGGCACCCAGATGGAGTTGCCCAGTGCGACCGCCGCCAGATCCCGAGGCCCGACCCGGCCCGCCATCACCGCATCGACAAACCCCATGGCAGTGGTTGCCAGTTGCGCGATCATGATCGGCAGCGCCAGGGTGAGCAGGTTTTTCAGCTCCAGGCGAACCCGGGCCGGGCGGGTGAGGGTGGTAGCGGCAAGGCGGTCAGTCACGGAATTCAAAGGCGAAACGTCCAAAGGTGTTGATGCGCAAGGCGATGCATTCTACGCCCTGACGCAGTGGTCAGGAAAAGTCCTGTGTTAGGGATTTGTAATTGTATTTCGGACGTTGCGAGATTCCCTGCGCAATGCTTGCTGGCTCACAAAGGTCATCTCCGCCTACACTGCCGATCCGCCAAAGGAGCCTGCCATGCTGATTGTTGCCGACGAAAATATCCCGCTGCTGGATGCCTTCTTCTCAGGGTTCGGTGAAATCCGCCGGGTACCGGGACGTTCCATCGACCGCGCCACCGTCGAACAAGCCGATGTGCTGCTGGTCCGCTCGGTGACCAACGTCAATCGTGCCTTGCTCGAAGGCAGCAACGTGCGCTTTGTCGGCACGTGCACCATCGGCACCGATCACCTGGACCTGGACTACTTTCAGCAAGCCGGCATCACCTGGTCCAGCGCGCCCGGCTGCAATGCCCGGGGTGTGGTCGACTACGTGCTCGGCAGTCTGCTGACCCTGGCTGAAATCGAAGGCGCTGACCTGACCCGGCGCACGTATGGCGTGGTCGGTGCCGGCGAAGTCGGCGGTCGTCTCGTCAAGGTCCTGCAAGGTCTGGGCTGGAACGTGCTGGTGTGCGATCCGCCCCGGCAGGCAGCTGAAGGCGGTGATTTTGTCAGCCTCGAACAGATCATCGAGCAGTGCGACGTCATCAGCCTGCACACCTTTGAAGAAGCACGGCGCGCAGTCGACCTGGCATTTGTTCGATAAAAACCGCTTGGGTCAGCTCAAACCCGGCACCTGGCTGATCAACGCCAGTCGTGGCCCGGTGGTCGATAACGCCGCCCTGCGCCAAGTGCTGCTTGAGCGCGAAGACCTGCAAGCGGTGCTCGACGTTTGGGAAGGTGAACCTGAGGTCGACGTGGCGCTGGCGGAGTTGTGCGTGCTGGCGACGCCGCACATTGCCGGTTACAGCCTTGATGGCAAACAGCGTGGGACGGCGCAGATCTATCAGGCGTATTGCGCGTTTCTCGGGCAGCCGGCTCAGGTCAGCCTGAGTGATTTGCTGCCGGCACCGTGGTTGTCGCAAGTGACCCTGCATGCGCAGGCTGATCCTGCGTGGGCGCTGGCCATGCTGTGCCGTGGTGTGTACGACCCGCGCCGTGACGATGCGGATTTTCGCCGCAGTCTTGTAGGCAGTGTGAGCGAACAGCGTGCGGCGTTTGATGTGCTGCGCAAGCATTACCCGTCGCGTCGGGAGATTGATGGGTTGCAGGTGCGGATTGAGGGGGATTCGGCTGAGTTGCGCAGGATTGTGGCGGCGTTGGGGGCTTCGGCTGTATAGAGACCGAGTTGGCCCCATCGCTGGCAAGCCATGCTCCCACAGGTCTTGGGGCGTTCGCTGAATGGGTGGACGATTCAGCACCCTCAAAAATCACCCATAAAAAACCCGGCCAACCAGGGCCGGGTCAAGAAGACGGTGGCTATATCACTCTTGTTCGGCAGGCTTGACCAATCGCTTTTCCAGTTCGCTGCACGCTTTCTGGATCATGTCTTCAGTGATCGGTACTTCACGCCCATCGGCATCGATAATCGAGCACCCCAGAGACTGGTGTGGCTGTGTGCGGATCACTTGAATCTTGTCTTCGCTGCTGTTTTGCAAGGACATGGCCTGTCTCCTCTTCAGGTGTGTGCTTACTTTAGAACCTTCAGGTGACCGGGCTATGACAACTCCCTGCGATCTTTCCCGAACGGCAATGTCAGTCCACCAGAAATTTATAAACGTTGCCACCCGGACTTTAGACCAATAGCGTCTAGGGGCTAGTCGTCGCGGTCATAATTAACCTGACTCATTGTGATTTACAGCGTTCACCCGCTGACCGTGTAGGCTGGCGATATCAATGGCGTACTGGATAACCCTCGATGCTCTCTGCTCGTCACCGCCGCGCGATCCGCCTGACCCTTCGCTTTCTTGCACCGTATCGCTGGCAAGCCTTTGGCGCCTTGCTCGCGTTGATTGTCACCGCCGGCATTACCTTGTCGATGGGGCAGGGCATCCGCCTGCTGGTGGATCAGGGGTTCATGACCCAGTCACCGCACCTGCTCAATCAATCCATCGGCCTGTTCATGGTGCTGGTGGTGGGGCTGGCGATCGGCACCTTCGCGCGTTTTTACCTGGTGTCGTGGATCGGCGAGCGGGTGGTCGCAGACATCCGCCGGCAGGTCTTCAACCACCTGGTTTATCTGCATCCGGGGTTCTACGAAAACAATCGCAGTTCCGAAATCCAGTCGCGGCTGACCGCCGACACCACGTTGCTGCAATCGGTGATCGGCTCGTCGTTGTCGCTGTTCCTGCGCAATCTGCTGATGGTCATCGGCGGAATCGTGCTGCTGTTTATCACTAACCCCAAGCTCACCAGCATCGTGGTGATTGCGTTGCCGCTGGTGATTGCCCCGATCCTGATTTTCGGCCGTCGGGTGCGCAATCTGTCGCGCCTGAGCCAGGACCGGATTGCCGATATCGGCAGCTATGTCTCCGAAACCCTCGGCCAGATCAAAACCGTGCAGGCGTACAACCATCAGGTCCAGGACGAGCAGCGCTTTGCCCTGACCGTGGAACAGGCGTTCGACACCGCGCGTAAACGCATCTTCCAGCGCGCCTGGTTGATCACGCTGGTGATCGTGCTGGTGCTGGGTGCTGTCGGCGTCATGCTGTGGGTTGGTGGCATGGACGTGATCGCCGGGAGGATCTCGGCCGGTGAACTGGCGGCGTTTGTTTTCTACAGCCTGATCGTCGGCAGTGCCTTTGGCACCTTGAGCGAAGTAATCGGTGAGTTGCAGCGCGCGGCGGGGGCGGCCGAGCGGATTGCCGAATTGCTGCGTTCGGAAAATATCATCCAGCCACCGACCACCGGCCTGGTAACCTTGCCGGAGCGGGTGAAGGGCGATCTGGTTCTACAGGATGTGCGTTTTTCCTACCCGTCGCGGCCCGAAAGTTATGCCGTCGATGGCTTGAGTCTGACCATAAACGCGGGCGAAACCCTCGCGCTGGTGGGGCCGTCCGGGGCCGGAAAATCCACGGTGTATGACTTGCTGCTGCGCTTTTACGATCCGGCCGCCGGGCAGATCCTGCTCGATGGCGTGCCGTTGACCCAGCTCGATCCGCTCGACCTGCGCCGTTGCTTCGCGCTGGTTTCGCAAAATCCTGCGCTGTTCTTCGGCAGCATCGAAGAGAACATCCGCTACGGTAATCCGGGGGCAACCCTGGCTCAGGTTCAGGAAGCGGCAAAAATCGCCTACGCCCACGACTTCATTGAGCAAATGCCCCACGGTTACCAGACGCATCTTGGCGACGGCGGCCTCGGGCTGTCTGGCGGCCAGCGCCAACGCCTGGCCATTGCTCGCGCATTGCTGGTGGACGCGCCGATCCTGTTGCTCGACGAAGCCACCAGCGCCCTCGATGCCCAGAGCGAACACCTGATCCAGCAAGCCCTGCCCAGCCTGATGAAAAACCGCACCACGCTGGTGATCGCTCACCGTTTGGCCACGGTGAAAAATGCTGACCGGATCGCGGTCATGGACCAAGGGAAACTGGTGGCGGTGGGGACGCATCAGGCGTTGATTGCGAGCAATGCGCTGTATGCGCGATTGGCGGCGTTGCAGTTTAGTGATGGGCACAACACGGTGATCGACCCGGTTACCGACTAAGTCGAGCACCCCAAAAAAAGCCCGCATCAATCGATGCGGGCTTTTTTTTGTCAGTGGGTCAAAACGGGATCACTGATCATCAAAATACCGTTCATGCCAATCCACCAGCGGCTGTGGCGAGTTGAGCTTCTGCCCGTAGATCACCGAATACGACAGCACGTTCTGCACATACTGACGGGTTTCGTCGAACGGGATGCTTTCCACCCAGACGTCGAAGCTCAGGTGGTCTGCGCCGCGCAGCCACTGGCGCACGCGGCCGGGACCGGCGTTGTAGGCGGCGGAGGCGAGGACGCGGTTGCCGTTGAACTGGGCATGGACCTGGCTCAGGTACGCGGCGCCGAGCTGGATGTTTTTGTCCGGGTCGATCACTTGCTGCGGCGAGGCCAGCGGAATGCTGAACTTGCGTGCGGTTTCCTTGGCGGTGCCGGGCATCAGTTGCATCAGGCCGCTGGCGCCGACGCCTGAGCGGGCGTCGTCCATGAAAGCACTTTCCTGGCGCGTGATGGCGAACACCCAGCTGGAATGCAGGCCGCGTACTTTGGCTTCGCGGACCAGGGTTTCGCGGTGGGCCATCGGGAAGCGGATGTCCAGATCGTCCCAGTACTGCGCCTGACTGATGGTGCGGATCGCCGGGAAATACCATTTCAGGTCATAGGCCAGTTTCGCCTGGGCGACCATTTCGTCACGGTTGAAGTGACGACTGACGTAATACCACTCGCGGCGACCGTCGACGACCTGCCCGCGGGCGTGGAACTCCAGTGCTCGACGTATACCTGGCGTATTGCGCACCTTATTGATGGTGGCCTGGCTGAGTACCAGCGGTTTGTTGAGTAGCGAGTACGGTAGCTGCGAGCGGTCGGCGGCAAGGAAGCCATAGAAATCACGTTCGCGGGCAAGGCTCTTGTACAGCGTCTGCGCTTCCGGGTTCTGTGGCTGCGCCAGCTCAAGGGCGCGGGCCTGCCAGTAGCGCCAGCGGTTCGTGGTCGCCAGGTCCTGTGGCAAGCGGCGAGACAACTGATAGGCGTCGTCCCAGCGAGCCAGGCGAAGCAGCAGGCGCAGGCGCCATTCGGACACGGTGTTGTCGCGCAGTTCCGGGTCGTACTTGGTCATGACATCAAGCGCACGAGGGTCATAGCGTCGCGCCAGCGTCAGGCCGATTTCCCGGGCGATCGCCACTTTTTCATCGCGAGAGAAGTGCATGCTGCTGGCATAACCGTCGAGCAAGTCCATGGCCTTGTCCGGGTCCTGCTTGGCCAGGCGGCGCAGGCCAAGGCTGACCACGTCGGACATCGGTTCGTCAGCCGGGGTGAAGCGCGAAGGCTGGTTGAGCAGCTCGGGCTTTTGCGCCACATCGATCAGCAGTCGTCCGCGAGGGGCGAGGGTGGTCAGGCCGTTAACCAGGCTGTTGGCCAGTGGATAATTGCGCGCCTGGGCGGCGAGCTTGGCGCGCTCCCAGCGTTTTTGCTCGGTCAGTTGACCTTCGGCAGCCCATTGCCCGAACAACGCGTCGCAGGCGGCGGGCTGGGATTTGCCGGTCAGCCACAGCTTATTGGCGTTGGCATAGCCTTCAGCCTTCTGGTTGTGGCCAATCTGATACTGCGCATTCAGGCAGTCCAGTTCGGTGAAATTGAGCTTGGGGTCGTAATACTTGACGAAGGTCGCCCAGTCGCCACGGTCGGCCAGCCAGCGCAACCAACGCAATTTCATCCAGTTGGCTTGCGGCAGGTCACCGTGGTCGGCGAGGAATTTCTCGATTTCGGCATTGCTGGCGGTTTTTAGACGGGCGGTCAACTCGTCATAGGCCAGGTACGGCTCCAGCGGGTAATCACTGAGGGCCTGGCTGTAGCGAAAGTAAGGACCGGTATCGCCTTTGGCCAGGGCGCGCTTGGCTTCATCGTAATATTGGCGCTGGGTGGACAGGTCCACTGCCTGCGCTGATTGAACGGCAGTAGCAGAAAGTAGCAAGCAAGATAAAAGACTGAAAAGGCGACTGCGCATGAGACGTCCGGGCAGAGAAATCATGAGACAAGTGCGGGATTACCTGCACTGAATAATCTGTAGCTTAGCCTTTTGCCAGCAACGGGCGAAAGCTTTGCAGGCCTGTCAGCCCAAGTTCGTAACATTTGTTATGCAGAGTGCTTCGAGAGTGAAATTGCCGGCCTTCTGAAGCCTCAAGTCAGGTAGAATGCGCCCCCGGTTTTTGGAGAAGCTCATGACCCTGCTCAAATTCAGCGATGTGTCCCTTGCTTTCGGCGCTATGCCGTTGTTGGACAAGGTGTCCTGGCAGATCGCCCGTGGTGAGCGGGTGTGCATCATCGGCCGCAACGGCACTGGCAAGTCCAGCATGATGAAGCTCGTCAAGGGCGACCAGAAGCCCGACGAGGGCTCCGTTTGGCGTGCACCTGGCCTCAAGATTGGCGAATTGCCGCAAGAATTGCCGGTGGCCGACGAGCGGACCGTGTTCGACGTGGTTGCCGAGGGCCTGGACGGTGTGGGCGAGCTGCTCGCGCAGTATCACCACCTGAGCCAGAACATCGTCACCGACGCCGACCTGGACAAACTGATGCACGTCCAGCATGACCTCGAAGCCCGCGATGGCTGGCGTTTGCAGCAACTGGTCGACAGTACGTTGAGCCGTCTGCAGTTGCCGGCCGACAAGACTCTCGCCGAATTGTCCGGCGGCTGGCGTCGTCGCGTCCTGCTGGCTCAGGCCCTGGTCTCCGAACCGGACCTGCTGCTGCTCGACGAACCGACCAACCACCTGGACATCGGTGCCATTGCCTGGCTCGAAGAAGCGCTGAAGGATTTCCAGGGCGCCGTGCTGTTCATCACGCACGACCGTTCATTCCTGCAAAACCTTGCGACGCGCATCCTCGAACTGGACCGCGGTGGCCTGATCGACTGGAACGGTGACTACGCCAGTTTCCTGGTGCACAAAGAAGCTTCGCTGGCCGCTGAAGAAACCGCCAACGCGCTGTTTGACAAGAAGCTGGCCCAGGAAGAAGTCTGGATCCGCCAGGGCATCAAGGCCCGTCGCACCCGTAATGAAGGCCGCGTCCGCGCATTGAAGGCTTTGCGCGTCGAGCGCAGCGAGCGCCGTGAGCGCACCGGCAAGGCCAACATTCAGCTGGACACCGCTGACAAGTCCGGCAAGCAGGTGATGGTCCTCGAGAACGTGAGCTTTGCTCACCCGGGTGGCCCGTTCCTGATCAAGGATTTCTCGATGGTCCTGACGCGCGGCGACCGTATCGGTCTGCTCGGCGCCAACGGTACCGGCAAGACCACACTGCTGAAGCTGATGCTCAGTGGTCTGCAACCAACCAGCGGCACAGTGGAAGAGGGGACGCGCATCGACGTGGCCTATTTCGACCAGTTGCGCCATCAGCTGGACCTGGAAAAGACTGTGATCGACAACGTGGCCGAAGGTCGCGACTTCATCGATATCGATGGTCAGAGCCGTCACGTGCTGAGCTACCTCGGTGACTTCCTGTTCAGCCCGCAGCGTGCCCGCACGCCGGTCAAGGCGCTGTCCGGTGGTGAGCGTGCCCGTCTGTTGCTGGCCAAGCTGTTCAGCAAGCCGGCGAACCTGCTGGTCCTCGACGAACCGACCAACGACCTCGATGTTGAAACCCTCGAACTGCTGGAAGAGGTCTTGCTGACCTTCAACGGCACCGTGCTGATGGTCAGTCACGACCGGGCATTCCTCGACAACGTGGTCACCAGCACCCTGGTCTTCGAAGGTGAAGGCAAGGTTCGCGAGTACGTCGGTGGTTATCAGGACTGGCTGCGTCAGGGCGGTTCGCCGCGCCTGCTGGGCGTGACCGAGAGCAAATCCGGCAAGGCCGACCTGACCTCCGCGGTTGTAACGGCGCAGGCAGCACCTGTCGTTGCAGCTGCTGAAGCGCCGGTGGCTAAGAAGAAGCTTAGCTACAAGCATCAGCGTGAGCTGGAAATGCTGCCGGCTCAGATCGAAGCCATGGAACAGCAGATTACGGCGGTTGAAGCGCAAATGGCCGATGCCGGTTTCTATCAGCGTCCTGCTGCCGAGACGGCCGCGGTGATTGCGCAGCTGGAGCAGTTGCAGGCCGAGCTGGACGTGATGGTCGAGCGCTGGGCCGAGCTGGATGCCTGATTGATCCCGTAACAAAAAAAGCCCGGCGTTCAGTGATGAGCGTCGGGCTTTTCATATGTAACGCGAGCTACAGGCTGATGCAGATCAAATGTGGGAGCGTTTCAGCGTTTGATCAGATGTACCGCCAGTACGTCGCAAGGTGCACCGTGCAGCACATCATTGGCGGTCGACCCGAGCAGCAGCGCCAGGCCATGGCGGCCATGGCTGCCGACCACGATCAGGTCGCAGTGGTTTTCCTTGGCGAAATGATGGATTTCCTGGCGTGGCTGGCCATAGGTCAGGTGGCAGTTGGCACCTTCAAGCTCTGCGTATTTGGCTTTCAGGCGCTCTAGGCGCTCCTTGGCCTGATCGAACTGCTGTTGTTGCAGTTGTGACAGGTCCATCGGCACGTCGCCACCAAAGGCCATGGCCATTGGCTCGACAATGTGCACCAGGGACAATTTCGCCCCGTTGCTCACCGCCAGCTCGCGAGCGCGGTGGATTACAGGGTCGCACTCTTCGGTTAGATCTACAGCGACCAGAATATGGTTGTAGGGCATGAGGTGCTCCTCCTGAGGATTGCAATATTGGTAAGTATGGCTGGTTTCAAGCGCAATGGTTCCAGAGTGACCCAAAGCGCCCATCAAGAATCGGGAGTACAGATATGACGGTCTGGATAGTGGTGTCAATCCTGCTGGTGGTGCTGAGTCCGCTGGCATGGTTGCGACCGTCACGTGGTCAGAGCGGGCGCATGGCCCTGCGCATGGAGGCACGACGCATGGGCCTGGCCATGCAGCTGGCGCCTCAGGAATGGCCGCACTGGCTGAGCCAGGAGCCGCCGAGCCCGTGTGCGCAGTACCATCGGCCACGCCGTGGCAATCAGCCTGCATGCTGGAGCTACTGGCAAAAATCACCAGGCGTATGGGTGAATCAGTGGCAGGAGGTTTGCGAGGATCGAGCGTTGCTCAATCATTTTGAAAAATTGCCAGCCAACGTCTACAAGATCGAGGCGGACAAGCAAATGGTTACCTTGTATTGGGGCGAGAAGGGCGAGGCGACTGTTTTGCAGGACATTGACGCGGTGCTGAAAGCGCTGGCGTAAAGTAAGGATATTTCGCGCTGCAATGGCGCGACGGGTCTGACAGACAGGCAATAAAAAGCCCGACATCATCATCGGGCTGGGGTTGGCCAGGCAGGCCGGTAATTCGCTGTAGGGCTGATCTTACGCCGGACATTCACCCAGCGCGTTCATCTTTTTTCTTCAGGTTCATGCCAGCGTAGCTTGTTAAACGCGGGCTGCAGCGAATTAGGGCGACTTTTCTAACTATTGATTCTATGAATGAGTTCACATGCATCTGCGTGTTGAAGATCTTCGCAGTACGGAAGTGACCGCAAAGTCGCGTTTCAACCCGTATTTTGGGCGATTGACAATTGTCGGAAATTCCGTGAAGGTGGCGTACCCAAATCAAACGGGCGTATGAATTGAGCGTTTGTATTTCAGATCGCTCCTACAGAATCCCGACTATCGCGTTGGAGGGTGTGCCGGGTGGATTGGCGTAGCATTGACGTTTAACGTCCTGCCGAGCCATTCGCCTGCGTCCGACGTGTACTGTTCAGCTTCCATATCGTGGAGATCAGTTGATGATTTACGAAGGTAAAGCCATCACGGTTAAGGCTCTTGAAAGTGGCATCGTCGAATTGAAATTCGACCTCAAGGGTGAGTCCGTCAACAAGTTCAACCGTCTAACCCTGAACGAACTGCGTCAGGCTGTGGACACCATCAAGGCAGATGCTTCGATCAAGGGCGTGATCGTCAGCAGTGGCAAGGACGTGTTCATCGTCGGCGCCGACATCACCGAATTTGTCGAAAATTTCAAGCTGCCTGATGCCGAGCTGGTTGCTGGCAATCTGGAAGCCAACAAGATTTTCAGCGATTTCGAAGACCTCAACGTCCCGACTGTCGCCGCGATCAACGGTATCGCCCTGGGTGGCGGTCTGGAGATGTGCCTGGCGGCGGACTACCGCGTCATGTCCACCAAGGCCAAGATCGGTCTGCCGGAAGTCAAGCTGGGCATCTACCCGGGCTTCGGCGGCACTGTGCGTCTGCCGCGCCTGATCGGTGCCGACAACGCCATCGAGTGGATTGCTGCAGGCAAAGAAAACCGTCCTGAAGACGCGCTGAAAGTCGGCGCAGTGGACGCAGTGGTTGCCCCTGAGAAACTGCAGGAAGCGGCCCTGGAACTGATCAAGCGCGCCATCTCCGGCGAGTTTGACTACAAGGCCAAGCGTCAACCGAAGCTGGAAAAGCTGAAGCTGAACGCAATCGAACAAATGATGGCTTTCGAAACCGCCAAAGGTTTCGTAGCCGGTCAGGCTGGCCCGAACTACCCGGCACCGGTTGAAGCGATCAAGACCATCCAGAAAGCCGCGAACTTCGGTCGCGACAAAGCGCTGGAAGTTGAAGCCGCCGGTTTCGTCAAACTGGCCAAGACCTCTGCCGCGCAGAGCTTGATCGGTCTGTTCCTGAACGATCAGGAACTGAAGAAAAAGGCCAAGGCCTACGACGAAATCGCCAAAGACGTGAAGCAGGCTGCCGTATTGGGCGCCGGCATCATGGGTGGCGGTATCGCTTATCAGTCGGCCTCCAAAGGGACGCCGATCCTGATGAAGGACATCAACGAGCACGGCATCGAGCAAGGCCTGGCTGAAGCCGCCAAGCTGCTGGTCGGCCGCGTTGATAAAGGTCGCATGACCGCCGCAAAAATGGCTGAAGTGCTCAACGGCATTCGTCCGACCCTGTCCTACGGTGATTTCGGTCACGTGGACCTGGTGGTTGAAGCGGTCGTCGAAAATCCTAAGGTCAAGCAAGCCGTGCTGGCTGAAGTCGAAGACAAGGTCAAAGAGGACACCATCCTCGCGTCTAACACCTCGACCATTTCCATCACCTTGCTGGCAAAAGCTCTCAAGCGTCCGGAAAACTTCGTCGGCATGCACTTCTTCAACCCTGTGCACATGATGCCGCTGGTTGAAGTGATCCGTGGCGAGAAGTCCAGCGAGCTGGCTGTTGCCACCACCGTTGCCTACGCCAAGAAAATGGGCAAGAACCCGATCGTCGTCAACGACTGCCCGGGCTTCCTGGTCAACCGTGTACTGTTCCCGTACTTCGGCGGTTTCGCCAAACTGGTCAGCGCCGGTGTGGACTTCGTCCGTATTGACAAGGTCATGGAAAAATTCGGCTGGCCAATGGGCCCGGCGTACCTGATGGACGTGGTCGGCATCGACACCGGTCACCACGGTCGTGACGTAATGGCTGAGGGCTTCCCGGACCGCATGAAAGACGACCGCCGTACCGCGATCGACGTGCTCTACGAAGCCAAACGCCTGGGCCAGAAGAACGGCAAGGGCTTCTACGCCTACGAGACTGACAAGCGCGGCAAGCAGAAGAAAGTCGCCGACCCATCGGTGCTGGAAGTGCTCAAGCCGATCGTTTACGAGCAGCGCGAAGTCACTGACGAAGACATCATCAACTGGATGATGATCCCGCTGTGCCTGGAAACCGTGCGTTGCCTGGAAGACGGCATCGTCGAAACCGCTGCCGAAGCCGACATGGGTCTGGTCTACGGTATTGGTTTCCCTCCATTCCGTGGCGGTGCGCTGCGCTACATCGATTCGATCGGTGTTGCCGAGTTCGTTGCCCTGGCTGACCAGTACGCTGATTTGGGCGCGCTGTACCACCCGACCGCAAAACTGCGTGAAATGGCCAAAACCGGCCAACGGTTCTTCGGTTAAGCGTCCCAACACTTGAGCGAGAGTGAAATTTTATGAGCTTGAATCCAAGAGACGTCGTGATTGTCGACTTCGGTCGTACTCCGATGGGCCGCTCCAAGGGCGGCATGCACCGCAACACCCGCGCCGAAGACATGTCGGCGCACCTGATCAGCAAATTGCTGGAACGCAACGTCAAGGTTGACCCGAGCGAAGTCGAAGACGTGATCTGGGGCTGCGTAAACCAGACCCTGGAACAGGGCTGGAACATCGCGCGCATGGCGTCCCTGATGACTCAGATCCCGCACACTGCTGCCGGTCAGACCGTCAGCCGCCTGTGTGGCTCGTCGATGAGCGCGCTGCACACTGCTGCGCAAGCGATCATGACCGGCAACGGTGACGTGTTTGTCGTCGGCGGCGTCGAGCATATGGGCCACGTGAGCATGATGCACGGTGTCGATCCGAACCCGCACATGTCTCTGTACGCGGCGAAAGCCTCGGGCATGATGGGCCTGACCGCTGAAATGCTGGGCAAAATGCACGGCATCACTCGCGAACAACAGGACGCTTTCGGCGTGCGCTCCCACCAGCTCGCCCACAAGGCGACCCTGGAAGGCAAGTTCAAAGACGAAATCATCCCGATGCAGGGCTACGACGAGAACGGTTTCCTGAAACTGTTCGATTACGACGAAACCATTCGTCCGGAAACCACCCTGGAAAGCCTGGCGGCTCTGAAGCCAGCGTTCAATCCGAAGGGCGGCACCGTGACTGCAGGTACTTCGTCGCAAATCACCGACGGTGCCTCGTGCATGATCGTGATGTCGGCGCAGCGTGCTCAGGACCTGGGCATCCAGCCTATGGCCGTGATTCGTTCGATGGCAGTGGCAGGTGTGGATCCGGCAATCATGGGCTATGGTCCAGTACCGGCTACACAAAAAGCACTGAAGCGCGCGGGACTTGGCATTAACGATATCGACTTCTTCGAGCTCAACGAAGCTTTCGCCGCACAGGCCCTGCCAGTGCTGAAAGATCTGAAAGTGCTCGACAAGATGAACGAGAAGGTTAACCTGCACGGCGGCGCAATCGCCCTGGGTCACCCGTTCGGTTGCTCCGGTGCACGTATCTCCGGCACGCTGTTGAACGTGATGAAGCAAAATGGCGGCACCTTCGGGGTGGCTACCATGTGCATTGGTCTCGGCCAAGGCATCTCCACCGTCTTCGAACGCGTTTAAGCGATCCGTTGACGGAAGCCGGGGCCAAGTGCCCCGGTTTTTGTTTTTCTGAAATTATTTTTGTTTTTATTTTGAAAAGATTTGAGTGAGGGCCAAACCATGCCGATACAACCTGGGCTCTACCAACATTACAAAGGTCCGCAGTACCGCGTATTCAGTGTCGCGCGGCATTCGGAAACCGAAGAAGAAGTGGTCTTCTACCAAGCCCTGTATGGCGATTACGGCTTTTGGGTGCGTCCCTTGAGCATGTTCCTGGAGTCGGTCGAAGTTGACGGCGAACAGGTGCCACGCTTTGCTTTGGTGCAAGCCGAACCGAGCCTTTTTTCGTAGCCATAAGTTGAGTGCGCGCAAAACCCTGCGCTTGACCTCACCTTGTAGCCACTATATATAGCGGTGCCGCGTCAGGCGCCAACCGCCTTTCACTTCTAGAATTCAGGAATTTTCTGATCCATGGGCAAATCGCTGGTCATTGTGGAATCCCCGGCTAAGGCCAAGACCATCAACAAGTATCTGGGTAACCAATACGTGGTGAAGTCGAGTATCGGCCATATCCGAGACCTGCCCACCAGCGGTTCGGCTAGCGCCAGCAAAGAGCCAGCCGCCAAGCGCGGCAAGGCTGCCGCGGGTGAAGGTCCGGTGCTCACGCCGAAAGAGAAAGCGCGCAAGCAGCTGGTCTCGCGCATGGGTGTCGATCCCGATCATGGCTGGAAAGCCAAGTACGAGATCCTCCCGGGCAAGGAAAAAGTCATCGAAGAGCTGCGCCGGCTCGCCAAAGATGCTGACACCATCTATCTCGCAACCGACTTGGACCGCGAGGGGGAAGCCATTGCCTGGCACCTGCGCGAAGCCATCGGTGGTGACGACAGCCGCTACAAGCGCGTGGTGTTCAACGAAATCACCAAGAAGGCGATTCAGGAAGCCTTCTCCAAGCCGGGCGAGCTGGACATTGACCGTGTAAATGCCCAGCAGGCGCGTCGTTTCCTCGACCGCGTGGTGGGTTACATGGTTTCGCCTCTGCTGTGGGCCAAGATCGCCCGTGGCCTGTCCGCCGGTCGCGTGCAGTCGGTTGCGGTAAAACTGGTGGTTGAGCGCGAACGCGAAATCCGCGCGTTCAATCCGGAAGAATACTGGGAGGTCCACGCTGACCTCGGCACCGCCAAAGGCGCAACTGTGCGCTTTGACGTGGCGCGCGAGAAAGGCGAGGCCTTCAAGCCGCTTAACGAAGCCCAGGCCATGGCTGCACTGGAAAAGCTCAAAGCTTCCAGCTACAGCATCGCCAAGCGCGAAGACAAACCGACCAGCAGCAAGCCGTCGGCTCCGTTCATCACGTCCACCCTGCAACAGGCAGCGAGCAACCGCCTGGGCTTCGGCGTGAAGAAAACCATGATGATGGCCCAGCGTCTGTACGAAGCCGGCTACATCACTTACATGCGTACCGACTCCACCAACCTCTCGGCCGATGCCGTGACGATGGCGCGCACTTATATCGAAGGCGAATTCGGCAAGAAGTACCTGCCGGAAACCCCGAACGTCTACAGTAGCAAGGAAGGCGCACAAGAGGCTCACGAAGCGATTCGTCCCTCCGACGCCAACACCGAGCCAAGCAAGCTGTCGGGCATGGAGCGTGATGCAGAGCGGCTCTACGAGCTGATCTGGCGCCAGTTCCTCGCCTGCCAGATGCTGCCGGCGCAATACCTGTCGACCACCGTCACCGTGGGTGCCGGCGATTTCGAGCTGCGTGCCAAGGGCCGCATCCTCAAGTTCGACGGTTACACCCGTGTGATGCCGCAAATTGCCAAGCCGGGCGATGACGACGTGCTGCCAGACATGGCTCAGGGCGACGCGATGAAGCTGATCAAGCTTGATCCGACCCAGCACTTCACCAAGCCGCCTGCACGTTACTCGGAAGCAAGCCTGGTTAAAGAAATGGAAAAACGCGGCATCGGTCGTCCTTCGACCTACGCGGCGATCATTTCGACCATCCAGGACCGCGGCTACGTCGCGCTGCACAACCGTCGTTTCTATTCGGAAAAGATGGGTGACATCGTCACCGAGCGTCTGTCCGAGAGCTTCTCCAACCTCATGGACTACGGCTTCACCGCCGGCATGGAAGAGAACCTCGATGACGTGGCCCAGGGTGAACGTGACTGGAAAAACGTGCTGGACGAGTTCTACGGTGACTTCAAGAAAAAACTCGAAGTAGCCGAAAGCGCCGAAAACGGCATGCGTGCCAACCAGCCGGTCATGACCGACATTCCGTGCCTGACCTGCGGCCGTCCAATGCAGATTCGTACGGCGTCGACTGGCGTGTTCCTCGGCTGCTCGGGTTACAGCCTGCCGCCGAAAGAACGCTGCAAGGCCACCGTCAACCTAGTGCCGGGTGATGAAATTGCCGCGGACGACGAGGGTGAATCGGAATCCCTGGTGCTGCGTGGCAAGCATCGCTGCCCGATCTGCAGCACGGCGATGGACGCTTACCTGCTCGATGAGAAGCGCAAGCTGCACATCTGCGGTAACAACCCGGATTGCTCGGGTTACGAAATCGAAGAGGGCACCTATCGCATCAAAGGCTATGAAGGTCCGAGCCTGGAATGTGACAAGTGCGGCAGCGAGATGCAGCTCAAGACCGGCCGGTTCGGCAAGTTCTTCGGTTGCACCAACCCGACTTGCAAGAACACCCGCAAGCTGCTGAAGAGCGGTGACGCGGCGCCGCCGAAGATGGACCCGGTGAAGATGCCTGAGCTGAAATGCGAGAAGGTCAACGACACCTATATCCTGCGCGACGGGGCTTCCGGCCTGTTCCTGGCGGCCAGCCAATTCCCGAAAAACCGCGAGACTCGTGCTCCGCTGGTCATGGAAATTGTGCCGCACAAGGATGAGATCGATCCGAAGTACCACTTCCTCTGTGAAGCGCCGAAGAAAGATCCGGACGGTCTCCCTTCCGTGATCCGTTACAGCCGCAAGACCAAAGAGCAGTATGTGCAGACAGAAGTCGACGGTAAGCCGACTGGCTGGAAGGCGTACTACGACGGCGGCAAGTGGACGGTTGAAGACAAGCGTCCGGCAGCCAAGGCTTAAATAGAGCAGTACACAAAAGGCCGCATGACAACCCTCGGGTTTTCATGCGGCCTTTTTGTTTTGTGCTTGCGGTCGCCGCGGGTGATCCACGACACTGTCTGACCTGCGTGAAGCAATTATTTCGTTGTGGAGGCTGCCGTCATGGCCCACGAACTTTATACCCGTACCAATCAGAAGATTTATTTCGCCGGCCTGTCGCTGGAAGCGCTCGCCAAGGCAGAAGAGGGGCGGGCAATGAACTCGCTGGCGCTGATCCAGGCGGGGCGCGAATCGGCGTTGTTTCACCTGTACGGTGCCTTGCTTGGGCTGTGCCATGAAATCGCCGGGTTCTATCGCTTGCCACAGGCCAATGCGCCTCGGGCTGAGTTGTTGCTGACTCGCGAAGTCCTCGAAGCCATCGCGATTCCTGAAATGGCGGAGATGGTCGAGCTCGCGCAAAACCCTGAAACCTGGTTGGCCAAATTGCTGGCGGCCCATGCGGCGTTGTTTCAACCGCCGCGCGCGCCGCACAAGCCTAAAGGCGACGTGACTCAGCCGCTGATCCTGGCCGTTAATCTGGATGCAGAAGAGGCGCCTGAAGAATTGAGCCGGGAAGAGCTGGAAAGCTGGCGTCAGAACCTGAAAGGTCTGGCGATCCGGTTTCGCGAAGGATTGAACGAGTGCTGAAGGATTAAGCGTAAAGACGGATGCCCCGACAGGGTGTCCGCTCAGGGATGAGTGCAAAAAGATATTTCATTGCCATGACATCTGGTCAACTTGCTGAGCGAAGCCTGACCGATGCCTATATAATCCCCGCCTTTCGTGGAGAACAGACCTTTATGCCAACGTCCTTTCTAGAAATTGTCGAGTTACCAGACGGCCGTATCGAGCTGCGCAGGGCCGAGGACGAGGGTTCTCTGGTTACTTTGGATTTCTCCGAGGATGCCAAGGCGTTCCTGCAAGGCCAGTACGTGGAAGTCGCCAAGGCGATGTTGAGCGTCGGCGTTCAGATGGCGGGACGCCTGGTTGAAGGCGAATTTGAAAAGGATCAGGGAACTCGCGTCCTTCATTGATCCCGCCCGTCGGTTTTTACGGGTACCGCTACAGGTCGGCTTCTCTATCCTTGGAGAAGCCTTGCGCAGATCAAGGCGCGCATTGTTTCTCTGTTAACCCAATCGAATGTTCAAGCTCTGTGCGTCCCCGGTCCGGGCGGCGCTGATCAACTGTTGCCGTGATGTTGTGTTCAATGGGTTGAGCCAGCTGACCACTGTGTGGCTGCGGCCCAGGCGCAAGGCTTCGCAGGTCAACTGCTGAGCGCTTTGGGTGCCGCGAGGTTGCAGCAGCAGAATGCGTTCGCGATTGAGGCCGGCGTCCCGCAGCCAGGCCTGGGTCAGGCTCGCTGGTGGGGCAATCAGTGTCAGCCAGCGTGCGTCCTGGTCTTGGCTCAATTCCCTGAGAATCGGTGCCAGAAGGTTCAGGCAGTTTCCCGCTGCACCACGTAGCGACAGCTCACTGAAGACTTCGGGCTCGGCGCTCCAGGGCGACTCGACCACGTCTTTCAGGATCGGCGCCAGGGGTTGCGCCATGAATGCCTCGAACAGTGGCAGTTGGGCTTGCTGTGATGTGTGTGGGAACTGCATAAAGCCTCCTTTAGCGGCGAATCACGCCGACACTCAAGCCTTCAATCACCAGTTCCTGATCTTTCAGGTTCACTTCGATAGGGGCAAATTCAGGGTTTTCGGCAATCAACCAGACCTTGCTGCCATCACGCTTGAAGCGCTTGACCGTCACTTCATCGCCGATACGTGCGACCACGATCTGACCGTTACGGGCTTCACGCGTGGTGTGTACGGCCAGCAGGTCGCCGTCGAAAATACCGACATCCTTCATGCTCATGCCATGAACGCGCAGTAAATAGTCGGCGCGCGGATGGAAGAAAGCAGGGTTGATGTTGCAGGACTCTTCGATGTGCTGCTGGGCCAGAATGGGAGCGCCGGCAGCCACTCGACCAATGATCGGCAGGGTGGATTCATCAGCCTTGGCTTCGAAACCTGGAATACGAATGCCACGGGAAGCGCCCGGGGTCATCTCGATGGCGCCTTTGCGGGCCAGTGCCTTAAGGTGTTCTTCCGCTGCGTTGGGTGATTTGAAGCCCAGTTCCTGAGCGATTTCCGCGCGAGTCGGCGGGTAGCCGTTGTCTTCGAGGCAGCGTTTGATGAAGGCCAGAATCTCTGCTTGGCGTGGCGTCAGCTTTAGCATTTTGGTCGCTCTGTCTTTTTATACAGTGACTGGGATTATATACAGTGGAAGCGTCTTGGCAATGCCCCTTTTTTTATCGACCGCCGGACGGTCGAGCGACCCGCTGATTGAAGCTTTGCCGTTGTATGGTTAAATAGCTGACCGACCATTCCCAAAACGAACGGCCAAGCTTGACAATACACAGGCTGAAACGTATGTTTCAAACAAGTGTTTGTCAGGCGGAGTAGCCATGGCCCAGTCGGAAACCGTTGAACGCATTCTTGATGCTGCCGAGCAGTTGTTCGCGGAAAAAGGTTTCGCTGAAACCTCATTGCGTCTGATCACCAGCAAGGCCGGTGTCAATCTGGCGGCGGTGAACTATCACTTCGGCTCCAAGAAGGCGCTGATCCAGGCGGTCTTTTCGCGCTTCCTCGGACCGTTCTGCCTGAGCCTTGATAAAGAGCTGGAGCGGCGTCAGGCCAAGCCTGAAAACAAGCCGACCCTCGAAGAGCTGCTGGAAATCCTCGTCGAGCAAGCCCTGGTGGTACAGCCACGCAGCGGCAACGATCTCTCTATCTTCATGCGTCTGTTGGGTCTGGCATTCAGTCAGAGCCAAGGCCACTTGCGCCGTTACCTGGAAGACATGTACGGCAAGGTGTTCCGCCGCTACATGATGCTGGTCAACGAAGCCGCGCCGCGCATTCCGCCGATCGAACTGTTCTGGCGCGTGCACTTCATGCTCGGCGCTGCGGCGTTCAGCATGTCGGGCATCAAGGCCTTGCGCGCGATTGCCGAGACCGATTTCGGCGTCAACACCTCCATTGAGCAAGTGATGCGCCTGATGGTGCCGTTCCTGGCCGCAGGCATGCGTGCGGAAACCGGCGTGACCGACACCGCCATGGCCACCGCTCAGCTGCGTCCACGTAGCAAATCAGTCCCGGCTGGCGCCAAGGTTTAACCGCACACGGGTGGGCGCGGCAGCTGACATCCGCTAAGCTAGCCGCCCATGCCGACTCTCGTTCTGAACCCGTTCCCCATTCGTATCGCCGACCTGCCGGGCATCGCCCATGGCGGCGAATACGTGCGGGCCGGGTTTCTCGTTATCAAGGAATCTCTATGACTGCTGGCCTGCAAGGCTCGTTGATGGTGGACGTCGCCGGTACCTGGCTGACGGCTGAAGATCGCCAATTGTTGCGCCAGCCCGAAGTGGGCGGCCTGATCATTTTCGCTCGTAACATCGAAACTCCGCGCCAGGTGCGCGAGTTGAGCGCCGCGATTCGTGCCATTCGTCCCGATCTGTTGCTGGCGGTGGATCAGGAGGGCGGCCGCGTTCAGCGTTTGCGCCAAGGTTTCGTGCGCCTGCCAGCCATGCGTGCCATCGCCGACAATCCGAACGCTGAATACTTGGCCGAGCAATGTGGCTGGATCATGGCCACCGAAGTGCTGGCCGTCGGCCTCGACCTGAGTTTTGCCCCGGTGCTGGATCTGGATTATCAACGCAGTGCTGTCGTCGGCACCCGTTCATTTGAAGGTGATCCCGAGCGCGCAGCACTTCTGGCCGGCGCATTCATCCGCGGCATGAACAGCGCCGGCATGGCGGCCACCGGCAAGCATTTTCCCGGTCATGGCTGGGCCGAAGCTGATTCCCACGTCGCCATTCCGAATGATGAGCGCAGCCTCGACGAGATTCGCGCCAATGACCTGGTGCCGTTCGCCAAACTGAGCAAGCAATTGGCCGCTGTCATGCCGGCTCACGTGATTTATCCACAAGTCGACTCCCAGCCTGCCGGCTTCTCCCGGCGCTGGTTGCAGGACATCCTGCGCGGCGAGTTGCAATTCGATGGCGTGATCTTCAGCGACGACCTGTCGATGGCCGGCGCCCATGTGGTGGGCGATGCCGCCAGCCGTATCGAAGCTGCGTTAACCGCTGGCTGCGACATGGGCTTGGTGTGCAACGACCGCGCCGCTGCGGAATTGGCGCTGAGCGCAGCCCAGCGCCTGAAGGTCAAGCCGTCGGAGCGAATTGCGCGGATGCGCGGCCAGTCCTACGCCAATACCGAATACCGGCAGAACCCGCGCTGGCTGGCGGCTGTCGGTGCGCTCAAAGACGCTCAACTGATTGAATAAGGACTTTACGTTATGACGGTTTACGCGATTATCGGTGGCACCGGCCTGACTCAACTCGAAGGCCTGAGCATTCGTCAGTCACTGGCGGTGGACACTCCTTATGGTCCGCCTTCGGCCGAGGTTCATATCGGCGAATACGCCGGTAAGGAAGTGCTGTTCCTCGCGCGTCATGGTCATCCGCACCGTTTGCCGCCGCATCAGGTGAACTACCGCGCCAACCTCTGGGCATTGAAGCAGGCCGGCGCCGAAGCGATTCTCGCGGTCAACGCCGTGGGCGGCATTCATGCGGCGATGGGCACCGGGCATTTTTGCGTGCCGCATCAGCTGATCGACTATACCAGTGGCCGTGAACACACCTATTTCGCCGATGATCTGGAGCACGTCACCCACATCGACTTCAGCTATCCCTACAGCGAACCGTTGCGTCAGCAGTTGATCGCGGCGCTGGCGGCTGAAAGCGTGGGTTACAGCAGTCATGGCGTGTATGCCTGCACCCAGGGCCCTCGGCTGGAAACCGTTGCTGAAATCGCGCGACTTGAGCGTGATGGCTGCGACATTGTCGGTATGACCGGCATGCCGGAAGCGGCACTCGCGCGTGAGCTGGAACTGGATTACGCGTGCCTGGCGTTGGTGGTGAATCCGGCAGCAGGTAAGTCGACGGCGGTGATTACCATGGCCGAGATCGAGCAGGCGTTGCATGACGGGATGGGGAAGGTGAAGTCGACGTTGGCGCGGGTGTTGAAGGGGTAAGACAGCCTTTACACCGAGTTGACTCCATCGCGGGCAAGCCGCGCTCCCACAGATTCAGTGATTTCCTGTGGGAGCGTGGCTTGCCCGCGATGGCTATGAAACCGGCAACGCAAATTTCAGCGCTTTTCGAGCTTATCCGGCAACGGCGCAAACAACGCTTCAATATCATCACTCTGCAACTTCCAGTCCCCGGTCTTGCGTCCATCCAGTACGCCAGCCGCCAGGTCGGATTTTTCTTTCTGCAGATGCTGAATCTTCTCTTCCACCGTGCCTCGGGCAATCATCTTGTAGACGAATACCGGTTTTTCCTGGCCGATACGATACGCCCGGTCAGTCGCCTGATTTTCCGTCGCCGGGTTCCACCACGGATCGTAGTGAATCACCGTATCCGCTTCGGTCAGGTTCAAGCCAACACCACCAGCCTTCAGGCTGATCAGAAAAATCTGACGCTTGCCGCTCTGAAAGTCCTTCACGGGTGCGCGTCGGTCGCGGGTTTGTCCTGTCAGCAGTGCATACTCGACGCCGCGTTTCTTCAGTTCGACTTCGATAAGCGCCAGCATCGACGTGAACTGCGAGAACAACAGAATCCGTCGACCTTCTTCAAACAATTCATCAAGCATTTCCATCAGGCTGTCGAGCTTGCCTGATGTGCTGCCACGCGTCGGCAGTACGGCATCGTTGACCAGGCGTAAATCACAGCACACCTGACGCAGTTTCAGCAGCGCCTCCAGAATGATGATCTGGCTGCGCGCCACCCCTTTGCGGGTGATCTCGTCGCGGACTTTCTTGTCCATCGCCAGGCGCATGGTTTCATACACATCGCGCTGGGCTTCGTTGAGTTCGACCCAGTGAATGATCTCGGTCTTCGGCGGCAATTCCGTCGCGACCTGTTCCTTGGTCCTACGCAAAAGGAACGGTTTGATCCGGCCATTGAGGTGCTGAAGCCTGACTTCACTGGCACGCTTTTCAATCGGCACCCGGTAATCGCGGTTGAAGCTTTTCACGTCGCCCAGCCAACCGGGCAGCAAGAAGTGGAACAGCGACCACAGCTCGCCGAGGTGGTTTTCCAGCGGTGTGCCGCTCAGGCACAAACGCTGGCGTGCGTTCAGCTCGCGGGCTGCCTGGGCCGCCTTGCTATTGGGGTTCTTGATGTACTGGGCTTCATCCAGCACCAGCACGTGCAACGGCTGCGCGGCCAGGCGTTCGACGTCCTTGGGCAGCAACGCATACGTGGTCAGGATCAGGTCGTAGTCAGCCAACTGGTCGAAATGCTTTTTGCGACTGGCACCGTACAGTGCCAGCACTTTGAGTTGCGGCGTGAAGTGCGCCGCTTCGTCGAGCCAGTTCGGGATCAGGCTGGTGGGCATCACCACCATGCAGGGCCGATCGAGGCGCCCAGCCGCTTTTTCAGTGAGAACATGCGCCAGGGTTTGTAGGGTTTTGCCCAGGCCCATGTCGTCCGCGAGAATCCCGCCGACTTCCAATTGCCGTAGCGACTGCATCCAGCTCAAACCTTCCAGCTGATAAGGACGCAACGTCGCGTTCAAACCTTCTGGTGCAGTGGCGGTGTAGTCCTTGATGTCGCGCAAGCGTTGGGCAAACGTTCGGATCTGTTCGCCGCCTTCCCAAAGCAGCGGCAAGTCTTCCAGCGGATTCAAACGCGTGGCGTCCGCCTTGCTCAAACGTAGGGTGGTTTCGCCGGGCTCCTGCAGATAGAACTCGCCGAGCGTCGCCAACACTGGTTTCAAGCGGCCGAAGGGCAGGGCAACTTGCAGCGGACCGTGTTCGGAGTTCGGCCGATTGGGGATGTTCACCAGAATCAGCTCGTCGTCGCGACGTCGTGCGAGGCGCTCCGGGTTGAGGATTTCAGTGTGCGAGCGCATCAGATTCAACAGGATCGGCAGCAAACTCAGGCGCTCACCGTTAACAATGATCCCCAACTCCAGATCAAACCAGTCGCGCTCCGGTGCTTGCTCGACGGTGGCGTACCAGTCGTCCACAGCGGTCAGGTCGAAACCGAAATCCTCATCGATCTGCAACTCCCAGCCCTGAGTGCGCAGCTTCGGCAACTCGTTGAGCGTGAACGTCAGCCAGGCGCTGTCGTTGACCATCTCGTAGAGCTCACCGGCACTTTCCGGCAAGGCCTTGCTTTGCCGGGTGGCGATTTTGAAGCCGAGGATTCGCAGTTGTTCCCTGTAGGTTTGTTCCACATCCGGGTGGCGTTTTATCCGCAGCGTCTGGGTTTCCTGGCGGATCAGGATGTCAGTGTTCTTCTGCCCGGCAACGTACTCATCCAGATAGCTGAACGACAGGGCGGCGCGATGCTGAATGTAACGCTGCATTTTGCCGTTGCGTGGTTCGAAAGCACTGAACTCGACACTCGCCAGCCACAGGCGAGGCACCGGTTGCACGTTATCCACAAGCACTTGCGGAGGCGCTTTCGGTCCGCGGTTTTCCAGCACGGCCTGAAGTTTTTCCAGCAGGTCGGCGTCTTGGGCAGCTGCGGGGTAGGCCAGTGTTTCCTGGACTTTAAGCAACACCGCCGCGCAATGTTTGCAGTTGCTGTGAACCGGGCAGGTGCAGGTGGCATCGACCATCAGCAAGGTGGCTTTGGCTGACTCGCGCAGGCGAATGGTCTGACGGTACACATTACCGCCAGAGCCTTCGCACGCCGCAGTGATCGTGGCGTCTCCGACCTCGACGATCCTGACACGATTCTCCAGCGCGTAGCGGCGGCCACGCTCCAGGCTCTGTTCTTTGAATCGGCTGACCCAGGAAGGTGCCAGGGGTTTACTCAGGGTCGAGGGCATAGGGACTTCAATCAGTCCGGTATTTCATCGGGGACTGGCCGAGGCGCAGGGGCGGTGAGCGAGGTGATCTTGATCAGCAGGCCGAGGTGGCCGTTGTCGAGGAAGTTCAGCAGGCCGTTCTTGGTGTGGCTTTCTTGCTTGAGGCGTTCGCTGGCGGTGACCATACCATTGCCGTCGATCTGGTTGACCCAGAAGTCGGCATCAACGTCAGTGAAGCGCCCCAGTTTCAGGTTCAACGTGCCCTCGATCGGGAACTGACCATACTGATCCTTGCCATCGCTGATCGCCACTTTGCTGGCTTGTTCCCCGAGGGTTTGTTGCCAGGCTTTGTGCAGCAACACGGTGTAGTCAGCACTGGCCCTGAGTTTTTGCACTTCGTTATTCAGGTTCGGCGTACGCAAACTGTCCTTGCTGATGGGTTGCGCCCCGGCAGCCCAGTCTTCTGGCGCGGCGCGGCTGATGATAGCGGGTACGGCGTTTTGCCGGACCAGGATCATTTCAATCTGATACAGATCATCGGCAAACGCCGTGGGTGCGACCAGCGTTATCAGCAGGGTCAGTGAACGAAACAGGCGCATGCGGCGTCCTTCAAGCAGTTTTCGGGATAAGGAGCTCAAGCAGCGCCTCTACAGTATTAAAGCGTTCTTCCGAGCGCTCCATCGGCACCATGAATTTAAACATCGTGGCACCTTCGAATTTGTAGCGTTTGGGCTGGCCCTGAATCAGTTTGATCAGCGTCAGCGGGTCGACCGGTGTCTGTGCCGCGAACTCGATTCGGCCACCTTGCGGGCCGCCGTCGACTTTCTTGATGCCCAGCAATTCGGCCTGCAACTTCAGCGCCGTGATGCGCATCAGGTTCTTGGTCGGCTCCGGCAACAGGCCGAATCGGTCGATCATCTCGACTTGCAGGTCCTTGAGGCCTTCTTCGTCAGTGGCCGAAGCGATGCGTTTGTAGAGAATCAACCGAGCGTGAACGTCCGGCAGATAGTCTTCCGGAATCAACGCCGGTACGCGCAGATTGACTTCCGGGCCGCCGCCCAGCGGCTGATCGAGGTTCGGCTGCTCGCCTTTGCGGATCGACTTCACCGCGCGTTCGAGCATTTCCATGTACAGCGTAAAGCCAACCGCCTGGATCTGCCCGCTCTGACCATCGCCCAACAGCTCGCCAGCGCCACGGATTTCCAGGTCGTTGGTGGCAAGCACGAAACCTGCGCCAAGGTCCTGGGTGTTGGCGATCGCTTCCAGGCGCTTTTCCGCATCCGGAGTGATCTGCTGGCGTGGTGGTGTCAGCAGGTAAGCGTAAGCCTGGTGGTGACTGCGCCCGACACGGCCACGCAACTGGTGCAACTGCGCCAGGCCGAACTTGTCGGCGCGCTCGATGATGATGGTGTTGGCGCTCGGCACATCGATGCCGGTTTCGATGATGGTCGAGGCAATCAGCACGTTGAAGCGCTTGTGGTAGAAGTCGCTCATCACTTGTTCGAGTTCGCGTTCGCGCATCTGCCCATGGCCGATGCCGATCCGTGCTTCCGGCACCAGTTCGGCGAGGTCGGCGGCGCATTTCTCGATGGTCTTCACGTCGTTGTGCAGGTAATAAACCTGGCCGCCACGCAGCAGCTCGCGAAGCAGGGCCTCTTTGACCGTGCTCTTGTTCTGCTCCATGACGAAGGTCCGCACCGACAGGCGACGGGCCGGCGGGGTGGCGATGATCGACAGGTCGCGCATGCCCGACACGGCCATGTTCAGCGTGCGCGGAATCGGCGTGGCGGTCAGGGTCAGGATGTCGACTTCGCTGCGCAGGGCCTTGAGCTGTTCTTTCTGACGCACACCAAAGCGGTGTTCTTCGTCGATGATCACCAAGCCGAGGTTCTTGATCTTCACGTCATCTTGCAGCAATTTGTGCGTGCCGATCACGATGTCGATCTTGCCTTCGGCCAAGTCCGCGACCGCGGCGTTTACTTCCTTGGTCGACTTGAAGCGGCTCATCACTTCCACGGTCACCGGCCAATCGGCGAAGCGGTCGCGGAAGCTGTTGTAATGCTGTTGGGCGAGCAGGGTGGTCGGCACCAGA
Source organism: Pseudomonas sp. S2_B07 (assembly GCF_054668435.1). NCBI lineage: Bacteria > Pseudomonadati > Pseudomonadota > Gammaproteobacteria > Pseudomonadales > Pseudomonadaceae > Pseudomonas > Pseudomonas sp. S2_B07. Next base: position 1,530,289 of record NZ_CP162769.1, on the reverse strand, counting down.
ATCGCCACCTGCCGGCCGCCGTGCACCGCGATAAAGGCGGCGCGCATGGCCACTTCGGTCTTGCCGAAACCTACGTCGCCGCAGACCAGGCGATCCATCGGCTTCGGCGCGAGCATGTCGGCACGTACCGCTTCGATGGTGGTTTGCTGGTCGGGGGTTTCTTCGAACGGGAAGCCTGCGCTGAAGGTTGCGTAGTCGGCTTTCGGGTCTTCGAACGCATAACCTTCGCGGGCGGCGCGACGGGCATAAATGTCGAGCAACTCGGCGGCGACATCGCGCACTTGTTCGGCGGCTTTGCGCTTGGCTTTTTGCCAGGTTTCGGAGCCGAGACGGTGCAGTGGGGCCAAGGCATCATCGCTGCCGGTGTAGCGAGCGATCAGGTGCAGGTTGGCCACCGGCACGTACAACTTGGCGCCTTCGGCATATTGCAGCGTGAGGAATTCGGCGGCCTGATCGTCGATCTCCAGCGTGGCCAGACCGAGGTAGCGACCGACGCCGTGATCGATGTGCACCACTGGCGCGCCTTCGCGCAGCTCAGTGAGGTTCTTGATGACCGCATCGTTGTTGGCGTCGGCGCGTTTTTCGCGACGACGGCGCTGCATCACGCGCTGACCGAACAACGGACTTTCGGCCACTAACGCCAGGGCCGGATTGTCGAGCACCAGGCCTTCGTCGAGCGGGGCGATGGTGATTGCCAAGCGCTCTTTGCTCGCGACGAAGTCCGGCCAGCTGTCGACGGTTTTCGGCCGCAGTTTCAGGCGCTCGAGCAATTCCAGCAACACTTCGCGACGGCCCGCAGACTCGGCTGTGAACAGCACGCGTCCGGGGAATTCGTCAAGGAAACCCGCCAGCGCCGCCAATGGCTGAGTGGCCTTGGCTTCGATGGCCAGGTTCGGCAGTTCCCGCGCCGGGAAACGCTCGCGGCCGACACCGGGTTCCACGTCCTGTTGGCTGGCTACCACGCGGGGCCAGTTCTTCAGGCGGGCAAAGCAATCTTCCACCGGCAGGAACAACTCGGCCGGCGGTAATAAAGGACGGGACGGGTCGACGCGGCGCTCTTCGTAACGGTTGCGCACGTCGTTCCAGAAATTTTCCGCCGCTTGCTCGATGCCGGGCAGGGAAAACACTTGCGTGTCCTGTGGCAGGTAATCGAACAGCGTGGAGGTGTCGTCGAAAAACAGCGGCAGGTAGTACTCGATACCGGCCGGTGTGATCCCGCTGCTCAGGTCTTGAAAGATCGGGCAGCGGCGGAAGTCGACATCGAAGCGCTCACGGAAGCGTGCCTTGAAGCGAGTGACCGCATCTTTTTGCAACGGGAATTCACGCGCAGGCAACAGGCGGACGGTGTCAACTTTATCGATGGAACGCTGGTTTTCCGGATCGAACGTGCGCAGCGTCTCGATTTCGTCATCGAACAGATCAATGCGAAACGGCAGTTTGCTGCCCATCGGAAACAGGTCGATCAGCGAACCGCGCACCGTGAACTCGCCGTGCTCGTACACCGTGTCGACGTAGCGATAGCCGCTGGCTTCAAGCCGGGTGCGCATTTGCTCGACGTCGAGTTTCTGGCCGACGTCCAGCACCAGGCTGCTGCCGAGCAGGAACTTGGTCGGCGCCAGGCGATGCAGGGCCGTGGTGATGGGCACCACCAGCACGCCATGGCTCAGCTCCGGCAGTCTATAAAGGGCGGAGATGCGCTGGGAAATAATGTCCTGGTGCGGCGAAAACAGATCGTAGGGCAGGGTTTCCCAGTCCGGGAAATGCAGCACGGGCAAATCCGGGGCGAAGAAACTCAGCTCCTGTTCCAGCCGCTCGGCACTTTGGCTGTCGGCGGTCAGCAGTAGGGTAAAGCGCTTGGCAGCGCTGGCAGCCTCGGCGATGGCCAGGCTGAGGGCGGCACCGGGCAGGTTGCCCCAGTGCTGTTTACCTGCCGCGGCAGGGAGAAGCGGTAGACGCAGAACGGGCACGGAAGGTTGAGCTCCAAGCGTTGCGACAAAGTCGGTAATTGTAGCGGCCCCGGGTGCCGCCTGTCAGTTGCAGACTGTGTCTATTACGCAGGTTTGGCGAAATGTAGTGGTAAAGACAAAATCCGTCGGTTTTTTACTGATATTTGCCGATTATGTAGTGGCAAAACCAACCAGTGTTACGGAGGGTTACGGACAAGGTAGCGTTGTCTCCAAAAAATTGACTGCGCTGGAAGCCCCGGTTTTATTGGGCTTCGGCGCAGCGTGATTTTTTTGAACAAGAAAATGTTACGGATCGCACGACAAGCGCGCATTGCTACGGGAGGGAGTCGGCGGCATAATGTAGCCCCTTTTTTCTGCCCCTACATGTGGAAGGTTCCCGTGACTCAGAAGCCCGACCAGTGTCTTGGTGAATGGATCGACCGTGAAGCACTCGCAGAAGCGATGATTCCGCTTATCGGTCAGCTCTACCGCAATAACAACGTGGTGAGCTCGATCTATGGCCGCAGCCTGATCAACCGTTCAGTCATTGCGATTCTCAAAGCTCACCGCTTTGCCCGTCATCGTCAGTCCGATGACAGCGAATTGTCCGTCCACGAAACATTCCCGCTGCTCAAAGCGATGAGCGAGCTCAAGCTCGGCGCCGCTTCGGTAGACCTGGGCAAGCTTGCGGTCAAGTTCAAGGCCGAAGGCAAAGGTCGCACTGCCGAGCAGTTCGTCCGTGAAGAACTGGCTGACGTCGTTGGTCAGCAGAACGTTTCCGCTCGCAAAGGCACCGACGTTGTCCTGTACGGCTTCGGTCGTATCGGTCGTCTGCTGGCGCGTATCCTGATCGAGAAAACCGGTGGCGGCGACGGCCTGCGTCTGCGCGCCATCGTTGTCCGCAAGGGCGCCGAGAACGATCTGGTCAAGCGTGCAAGCCTGCTGCGTCGTGACTCGGTTCATGGTCCGTTCGACGGCACCATCACCATCGATGAAGCCAACAACACCATCACCGCCAACGGCAACCTGATCCAGGTTATCTACGCGAAGAACCCGACTGAAGTGGATTACACCCAGTACGGCATCAAAGACGCGCTGCTGGTGGACAACACCGGTGTATGGCGCGACGCCGAGGGCCTGGGTCAACACCTGGCTTGCCCGGGTATCGACCGCGTTGTTCTGACCGCGCCGGGTAAAGGCAAGCTGAAGAACATCGTTCACGGCATCAACCACGGTGATATCACTGCTGACGACAAGATCGTTTCCGCCGCTTCCTGCACCACCAACGCCATCGTGCCGGTGCTCAAAGCTGTGAACGACAAGTTCGGCATCGTAAATGGTCACGTTGAAACCGTTCACTCGTACACCAACGACCAGAACCTGATCGACAACTTCCACAAAGGCGATCGCCGTGGCCGTAGTGCCGCGCTGAACATGGTGATCACCGAGACCGGTGCTGCCACTGCTGCTGCCAAGGCACTGCCTGAGCTGGCCGGCAAGCTGACCGGTAACGCGATCCGCGTTCCGACGCCAAACGTGTCGATGGCCATTCTCAACCTGAACCTTGAGAAAGCCACCACTCGTGAAGAGATCAACGAGTACCTGCGCCAGATGGCCATGCACTCCGATCTGCATAAGCAAATTGACTACGTCAATTCGCAGGAAGTGGTGTCCACTGACTTCGTTGGCTCGCGCCACGCAGGCGTTGTGGATGCTGAAGCAACCATTACCCAAGACAACCGCGTTGTTCTGTACGTTTGGTACGACAACGAATTCGGTTACAGCTGCCAGGTCGTTCGCGTGATGGAAGACATGGCCGGTGTAAACCCGCCAGCGTTCCCGCGCTAAGCGTTAGCAACACTTGAAAACGCCCCGACCTAGGTCGGGGCGTTTTTGTTTGTGCGTTGATCGCTCCCATGCTCTGCGTGGGAATGCCTCAATGGACGCTCCGCGTCCGCTTTTCGGCAAGGACGCGGAGCGTGGGAGCGATCTTGCTGGAGAGTGCAGATCAGGCGCCGCCGACTACGGCCGCTTTCGCCGTCCGCAGCTCATGCTTATTCCCCCGGAACAACACCAGCGTCGCGATCAACCCCAGCACCGCCGCACCACTGAGCCAGATCCCCGGCGCAGCCTTGTTGTCCAGCACATGAATCAGATACGTACACGCCGCCGGGGTAAACCCGCCGAACGTTGCAGTCGCCAGGCTGTAGGCCAAAGAGAACCCGGTCGTACGAACCTCGACCGGCATGATCTCGGTCAGCGCCACCACCATGGCGCCGTTGTACGAGCCATACAGGAACGACAGCCACAACTCGACAATCAGCAAATGGCTGAAGCTCGGGTTTGCCACCAGCCACGACAGGGCCGGGTAAGCGGTGAGGATTGCCAGAATCGTCGCCGCCAACAGTAGGGGTTTGCGCCCGATCCTGTCGGACACGGTACCCATCACCGGCAGCCAGAAGAAGTTCGACAGGCCGATACACACCGTCACCAGCAGCGCATCCAGGTCCGACAGATGCAGTTCGGCTTTACCGAAAGTCGGGGTGTAAGCGGTGATCAGGTAGAACGACACCGTGGTCATTACCACCAGCGCCATGCCGGCGATAACAATGCCGAAGTTCTGACTGATCGAGCGGATGATGTCCCGCAGGGTAGGGCGGTGTTTACGCGCCTGGAACTCCGGCGTTTCTTCCAGCGAACGTCGAATCACGAAGATCACTGGCACGATCATGCAGCCGATCAGGAACGGCACGCGCCAGCCCCAGTCACCCATTTGTTCCGGGCTGAGCCAGTGGTTCAAACCGACGCCCAGCAGGCCGGCGAACACCACCGCGGCTTGCTGGCTGGCGGACTGCCAACTGACGAAAAAGCCCTTGCGACCCGGCGTCGAAATCTCGGCGAGGTACACCGACACGCCGCCCAATTCCACGCCGGCCGAGAAGCCTTGCAGCAGTCGACCGAACAAAACGATCAGTGGCGCCGCGACGCCCAGCGTGGCGTAACCCGGCACGCAGGCAATCAGTACCGTGCCAGCGGCCATCATGGCCAGGGTGATGATCAAGCCTTTGCGACGACCATGACGGTCGATGTAGGCGCCGAGGAAAATGGCCCCCAGCGGACGCATTAGGAAGCCTGCTCCGAACGTGGCCAGTGACAACATCAGGGAGGCGAAGGCGCTGTCGGCAGGGAAGAAGGTTTTAGCGATGGCCGTGGCGTAAAAGCCGTAGACCATAAAGTCGAACATCTCCAGGAAGTTTCCGCTGACGACGCGAAAAATTGCTTTGCCTTTGCTCGTATTGGAAGACATCTCTAGGTACTCACGCTGGATCTTGTTTGAAAACGCTGCGCCTGTGTGTGGCGGTCGTAAGTCCGGTCACCGCTATCGCGAGCAGGCTCGCTCCCACAGGTTTTGCGTTTGACTGACGGGCGCAGGCAGACCTCGCGCTCATGCGCTCTGATGCCCATAATGGCGGGCGCGGTTTTGAGGGGAGATGAAGATTTGTTAACTGGACGATGGGGTGGGCTTGTGGTGCTGGCCGGCATTTTGTGCGGTTGTGGCAACGGCGACAGCCTGGAAAGCTTCGGCGGCCCGACCATGGGCAGCACGTATTCGATCAAGTACCTGCGCCATCCCGGGCTTCCCGCCCCGACGGAAGTTCGTGTTCAGGTCGAAAAGATCCTCGCTGAAGTCGATCAACAAATGTCGACCTACCGCAGCGACTCCGACATCGAACGCTTCAACGATCTGCCCGCTAATCGCTGTCAGAAAATGCCCGCGCCGATCCTCAAGCTGGTGCGTGTCGGTGAGCGTCTGTCGGAACAAAGCGAAGGCTCCTTCGACCTGACGGTGGAACCGTTGCTTAACCTTTGGGGCTTTGGCCCGCAGGCCCGGGAAGAAAAAATCCCCACCGCTCAAGCGCTGGCCGAAGTGCGGCCGCGAGTCGGTTACCAGCACCTGCGTATTGATAATGATCAGCTGTGCAAGGACGCGGCGGTCGAGGTCGACTTCAACAGCATTGCCGCCGGTTACGCGGTCGATACGATTGCCGAAAAACTTGACGCAATGGGCATCCACAACTACCTCGCCGAAGCTACCGGCGAACTCAAGGCCGCCGGCAAGAAGCTCGACGGCTCACCCTGGCGCATTGCCCTGGAAGAGCCTCGAGATGACCAGCAAGTGGCAGAGCGCATCATTGCCGTCGACGGTTATGGCGTTTCCACGTCTGGTGACTACCGAAACTATTTCGTGCAGGACGGTCGGCGATATTCCCATACCTTTGATGCGCGAACCGGTACACCGATCCTGCACACCCTGGCGTCAGTCACGGTGATTCATCCTTCGGCGTTGATGGCCGATGGACTATCGACGCTGTTGCTGATTCTCGGCCCTGAACGGGGTTGGGACTATGCCCAGGCACATGACATTGGTGCATTCTTTGTGATTCGTGCCGATACAGGTTTCGTCACACGAACCAATCAGGCTTTTGAACGCCTCAGTGGCGGCAAAGTCGAGTGATGGCAATGATTCAAGCGGTGAAGACTGGCGTTGTAGTGCAGGCAAAACTAGCCTACGACGCGACCAAGGGTTAATGTGCGCGGCGTTGACGCTTCTATAGACTGTGTCCGGGTTCTGCACTGGCCCCAAATTGTTCCTTCACGCCGCAGATCGGCGTGATTTAGCCGCAGGGCGCCGATGGCGCCGCGGCCTGTTCTGAGGAGTACGCATGGCTGTCTACAACTACGACGTGGTGGTGCTGGGTTCCGGCCCGGCGGGAGAAGGCGCGGCAATGAACGCCGCCAAAGCAGGGCGCAAGGTCGCGATGGTCGACAGCCGTCGCCAGGTCGGCGGCAACTGCACCCACCTGGGTACCATCCCGTCCAAGGCACTGCGTCACTCGGTCCGGCAGATCATGCAGTTCAACACCAACCCGATGTTCCGGGCCATTGGTGAGCCGCGCTGGTTCTCGTTTCCGGACGTGCTGAAAAGCGCCGAGAAAGTCATCTCCAAACAAGTCGCCTCGCGCACTGGCTACTACGCCCGTAACCGTGTCGACGTGTTCTTCGGCACCGGCAGCTTCGCCGACGAACAAACCATCGAAGTGGTCTGCGCTAACGGCGTGGTCGAAAAACTGGTGGCCAAGCACATCATCATCGCCACCGGCTCGCGTCCGTATCGCCCGGCCGACATCGATTTCCACCACCCGCGTATCTACGATAGCGACACCATCCTCAGCCTCGGCCACACCCCGCGCAAACTGATCGTTTACGGCGCCGGCGTGATCGGTTGCGAATACGCATCGATTTTCAGTGGTCTGGGTGTACTGGTCGAGCTGGTGGACAACCGTGGTCAGTTGCTGAGCTTCCTCGACTCGGAAATTTCCCAGGCGTTGAGCTACCACTTCAGCAACAACAACATCACGGTCCGCCACAACGAAGACTACGACCGCGTCGAAGGCGTGGACAACGGCGTGATCCTGCACCTCAAGTCCGGCAAGAAGATCAAGGCCGATGCCTTGCTCTGGTGCAACGGTCGTACTGGCAACACCGATCAACTGGGGCTGGAAAACATCGGCGTCAAGGTCAACAGCCGTGGCCAGATCGAAGTCGACGAAGCCTACCGCACCTGCGTACCGAACATTTATGGTGCCGGGGACGTGATCGGCTGGCCGAGCCTGGCGAGTGCCGCCCACGACCAGGGTCGTTCGGCTGCTGGCAGCATCGTCGATAACAACAGCTGGCGCTTCGTGAATGACGTGCCGACCGGCATCTACACCATTCCGGAGATCAGCTCGATCGGCAAGAACGAGCAGGAGCTGACCCAGGCCAAGGTGCCGTACGAAGTGGGCAAGGCGTTCTTCAAGAGCATGGCGCGTGCACAGATCGCGGGCGAGCCTCAGGGCATGCTGAAGATCCTGTTCCACCGCGAAACCCTGGAAGTGCTGGGCGTTCACTGCTTCGGTTATCAGGCGTCGGAGATCGTGCACATCGGTCAGGCGATCATGAGCCAGCCGGGCGAACTGAACACCCTGAAGTATTTCGTCAACACGACGTTTAACTACCCGACCATGGCTGAAGCCTATCGGGTAGCGGCGTACGATGGCCTCAACCGGCTTTTTTGAGCGGCTCCGGCCGGTGGCCTGAGCCGGCCGGGGAGACCGATTTCAGCAATTCTCGAGCGTGGCGCTGGCCAAACCGGGAAAGTCTGTAATCAGGCTGTCAACGCCGAAGTCGGCGAGTCTGCGCATCAGCGCGGGCTCGTTGACTGTCCACACAGACACATGCAGCCCCTGACGTTGCGCCTTCTGCAGGCGTTCCGGCGTACACAGCGTCCAGTTCAACGCCAGAATGTCACAGCCATAGCTTTGCGCGACCTTCAGCGGGTCGAGCCAGGCGTATTCGGCTACCAGGCCGCGAGACACATCCGGCACCAGGTCCAGCGCAGCTTTGAGCACTTCGCGTGAACTGGAGGTGATCGTGACCTTGTCGAGCAGGCCGAAACGCTGAGCCATTTCACGAATTGCCAGCACCGTAGTCGCGGCGCGGGTGCGTGAAGCGCTTTTGACTTCCAGCTGCCAGTGATCGAAGTCGCACTTTTCGAACAATTCTTCCAGCGTCGGAATCGGGCAGGGTTTGATCCAGCCCGGGCCACCTTTGCGTGCGTCGTAAGTCACCAGTTCGGCCGCCGTGTGTTCGACGACTTTGCCGCGACGGTCAGTGGTGCGCTTGAGTGTCGGGTCATGGATGACCATCAACTCGTTGTCCATGGACAGGTGCAGGTCCAGTTCGCAACGGCGCACGCCGTGCTTGAGGCATTCCTGAAAGCTGGTCAGGGTGTTTTCCGGTGCTTCGCCCTTGGCGCCGCGATGGCCGTAGATGAGGGTCACGGTTCTTCCTTAAATTAGATGCCTGATTCGTTTTCGCGGGCCAGTCGTCGTTCCTGGGCCTGCTTCTGCAAAATGTAGCGGGCCAGCAATTGCCGCTGGGCATCGGTCGGGCGTTCGAACTCGGTGCCGACGTCAAAGGCGCCCGCCTTGCGGTCGCAATGGGTGACGCGGGCTCGCAGCAACAGGCCGAGGGCTTGCGGCATCAACACCAGTTTGACCGACAGGTGCGCGCCCACGGCGATAGGCGTCGGGTACTGAAAGTCGATGCCACCTTCGGAAATAATCACCGGCTGCGGCTCGCCAATCTGCCCGAGCACGGTGATTGCAATCACCTGGCTGAGTAAATCGATGCGTTTATTCTGGGATTTCAGGAACGCCGCGAGGTTGCGGTCACGTTCACTGATCTGGCGTAGCAGGTGTTGCGACTCGAATTCGCTCAGGTGCAGTTCGCTGAGCAAGTTGAACAGTGGAGAAGCATCCTGCAACACTTCAAGGCCTGCGGCCTCGGGAGCGGACAGGGTCCGAATTTCCAGTGCGATCGTGTCCTCGATACGGTAGTATTCGCGGCGATCTTCTTCATCTAATGTCGACATGGCGAACCCATGGTAGCGGCGGTGGTCTGAGTGTAAAGCTGGTTATCGACCCCCGCCACAAGGACGTTCCTTTTCCCTCCGAACAAGCCCCGACATGTTCAGACCTCTCTTCGTATTTATTGGCACGCGTTATACCCGTGCAAAGCGTCGCAATCATTTTGTGTCGTTCATTTCCCTGACTTCAATGATCGGTCTCGCCCTTGGCGTGGTGGTGATGATTGTGGTGCTGTCGGTCATGAACGGCTTCGATCATGAGATGCGCACCCGCGTGCTGGGCATGGTGCCTCACGCGACCATCGAGTCCAGTGAGCCGATCAGTGACTGGCAAAGCCTGGCCGCCAAGGTCAAGCAAAACCCGCAGGTGACGGCCGTGGCGCCGTTTACCCAGATGCAGGGTTTGCTGACCAACAATGGCAAAGTCTCCAAAGTCCTGCTCAATGCCATCGATCCTGCGCTGGAGCGCAACGTCTCGATCATTGATAACTTCATGCAGCAGGGCAAACTCGACGATCTCGTGCCGGGTGAATTCGGCATCGTCATCGGCGACAAGGCCGCGGCCAAGCTCGGTGCGGCCCTCGGCGACAAACTGACGTTTGTCGCGCCGGAAGTCACCGTGACCCCGGCCGGCATGTTCCCGCGCATGAAACGCTTTACCGTGGTCGGCATCTTCCATGTCGGTGCCGGTGAGCTGGACGGTTATCTGGGCATCACCAATTTGCAGGATCTGGCCAGGCTGCATCGCTGGAAGCCGGATCAGGTGCAGGGCATCCGCCTGAAGTTCGACGACCTGTTCCAGGCGCCACGCACCGCGTGGAGTATCGCTCAACAACTGGGCGAAGACCGTTATTACGCCCGCGACTGGACCCGTACCCACGGCAATCTGTATCAGGCCATCCGCATGGAAAAAGCCATGATCGGCCTGCTGTTGTTGCTGATCGTCGCCGTTGCCGCATTCAACATCATTTCCACATTGGTGATGGTGGTGAACGACAAGAAGGGCGATATCGCGATTCTGCGCACCCTGGGCGCCACGCCACGCACGATCATGGCGATTTTCATGGTGCAGGGCACCGTCATCGGCGTGGTCGGTACGCTGATTGGCGCTGTGGTCGGGATCTTCGCGGCGCTGAACGTCAGCGCCGCGATCTCGGCCCTAGAAGGCGTGATCGGCCATAAATTCCTCAACGCCGACGTGTACTTCATCGATTACCTGCCGTCGCAAGTGCAGAGCCAGGACGTCTTGATGGTCTGCGGCGCCGCGTTGGTCCTGAGTTTCCTCGCCACCCTGTATCCAGCCTGGCGTGCCGCGCGCACCCAGCCTGCGGAGGCGCTACGTTATGAGTGAGTCGGGCATGAGTGATAAAGCAATCTTGAGCTGCCGCAACCTGGGCAAATCCTACGAGGAAGGCCCGGAGTCGGTGGAAGTGCTGGCCGGTCTGCAACTGGAGTTGCACCCGGGCGAGCGTGTGGCGATTGTCGGCACCTCGGGTTCGGGCAAAAGTACCTTGCTCAACCTGTTGGGCGGCCTGGATACGCCGACCAAGGGCAGCGTCTGGCTTGACGGTGAAGAACTGTCGGCACTGAGCGAGAAGAATCGCGGTTTGCTGCGTAACCGCTCCCTCGGCTTCGTGTACCAGTTCCACCATTTGCTGCCGGAATTCACCGCGCTGGAAAACGTCTGCATGCCGTTGCTGATCGGCAAGACTGCGATCCCGGAAGCACGTCAGCGCGCCACGGCCTTGTTGGAGCGGGTAGGGCTGGGCCATCGCCTGGAGCACAAGCCGTCCGAGTTGTCCGGCGGCGAACGTCAGCGCGTCGCCATCGCCCGCGCCCTGGTGAACAAGCCAGGCCTGGTGATGCTCGACGAGCCGACCGGCAACCTCGACTCCCACACCGCCCAGGGCATTCAGGATTTGATGCTGGAACTCAGCACCTCGATGCGCACCGCGTTCCTGGTGGTGACCCATGACATGAACCTGGCTCGCCAGATGGATCGCGTCCTGCATTTGCAGGAAGGTTGCCTGACACCCATCTGATTGACCGAAACCCGGCGTCTTGAACGACGTCGGGTCTTTTATTTTTATACGGTGCCCAGCGAATGTTCAGACCGTTATCGATCTTCATCGGCGCGCGCTATACCCGCGCCAAGCGCCGCAATCGCTTTGTTTCCTTCATCTCGATGACTTCGATGATCGGCCTCGCCTTGGGTGTGCTGGCGATGATCGTGGTGTTGTCGGTGATGAACGGCTTTCAGCGCGAAATGAGCTCGCGAATCCTCGGCATGGTGCCGCACGCAACCATCGTCGGCGTGAACCCCATTGACGATTGGCAGCCGGTTGCAGCGGCCGCGATGAAAAATCCGGAAGTCACGGCCGCGGTGCCGTTCACCGAGATGGAAGGCATGCTGTCCTACAAGGGCTCGATGCAGCCGATCCAGGTCAGCGGCGTCGATCCGGCATTGGAAGGCGAGGTCTCAATCGTTGCCAAGCACATCGTTCAGGGGCGTCTGGATGCCTTGAAACCGGGTGAGTTCGGCGTGGTGATTGGCGAAATCACGGCGCGGCGTTTCCGTTTGAACGTCGGCGACAAGATCACCCTGATTGTGCCGGAAGTCAGCACTGCCCCAGGCGGGATTACCCCGCGCATGCAGCGCCTGAACGTGGTTGGCGTGTTCAAGGTCGGGGCTGAACTGGACGGTTCGATGGCGTTGATCCACATGGCCGATGCCGCACAAATGCAGCATTGGGAGCCGAATCAGGTGCAGAGCGTGCGCCTGGCGGTGAAGGATCTGTACGCCGCGCCGCAAGTGTCGAGCGACATCGCCAGCGGTTTGGGTGCTGCCTACAAGGCTGACGACTGGACCCACACCCAGGGCAGTCTGTTCAGCGCGATGAAAATGGAAAAAACCATGATCGGCCTGCTGTTGCTGATGATCGTCGCAGTGGCGGCGTTCAACATCATCGCGACCCTGATCATGGTGGTGAACGACAAGGGTGCGGACATCGCGATCCTGCGCACCATCGGCGCCACGCCGGGGCAGATCATGGCGATCTTCATGGTTCAGGGCACCGTGATCGGGATTGTCGGGACCTTGATCGGCGGCGTGTTGGGCGTGATTGCGGCGTTGAACGTCAGTGAACTGGTGGGCTGGATCGAGCGGGTGAGTGGGCAGCACATTTTCAGTTCTGACGTGTACTTCGTCAGTAACCTGCCTTCGGAATTGCAGGGCGGGGATGTGCTATTGATTTGCTCGGCGGGGTTTATCTTGAGTTTCCTGGCCACCGTTTACCCAGCGTGGCGTGCGGCGAAGATCGAGCCGGCTCACGCGTTGCGGTATTCGTAACGCCTGAAATCGCCATCGCGGGCAAGCCCGGCTCCCACAGTTGATCGAGTTGAATCACACCGTTGTGAACGACTCCAAACCCTGTGGGAGCCGGGCTTGCCCGCGATGAGGCCGGAACTGCTGGCCTCAACTTCCCTTAGGCAACTCAATCACAAAGCGCGTCCACCCATTCTCTGATTCGCAACGAATCTGCCCGCCATGGGCACGTACGATTGACTGCGTAATCGCCAGCCCCAACCCCGCATGTTCGCTGCTACCTTCCTGACGCGCCGGATCGGCCCGATAAAACCGGTCAAACAATCGCGGCAGCAATGCCCCGTCAATCCCATCGCCACTGTTTTCAACCGACAGGGTCAACCCTTTGGCCTGCTCGACAATCCGCACCCGAACCTCACCCTCGGCCGGCGTGAACCGCAACGCATTGTCCAGTAAATTGGACAGCGCCCGGCGCAACATGCTGCGATCACCCTCCATGTGCGCGTTACCTTCCCGCGTGAGCGTCACCTGAGCGTCTTCTGCCAGCGGCGCAAAAAACTCCAGCAACAGATCCACTTCCTGCGCCAGTTCCAGCGGTTCGCGCTTGGGCGACAGCAACCCATGATCCGCCTTGGCCAGGTACAACATGTCGTTGACCAGTTGCGCCATCCATTGCAGTTCTTCGAGGTTGCTGTGCAGCGCCTCGCGGTAGTCCTCGATGGGGCGGGGGCGGGTGAGGGTGACCTGCGTGTGGGTCAGCAGGTTCGACAGCGGCGTGCGCAGTTCGTGGGCGATGTCGGCGGAGAATGCCGAGAGTCGTTGAAAAGAGTCGTCAAGGCGTCCGAGCATGGCGTTGAAGCTGTGGGCCAATTCCGCGAGTTCTGGCGGCATCTTCTCTTCGGGCAGGCGCGCATTCAGTGATTGCGCTGACACCCCCCGGGCGACCGCACTCATGCGCCGCAATGGGCGCAACCCGCTGCGCGCGGCCCAGGCACCGAGTAGCGCAGTGGCCAAGGCGGATAAACCAACAGTCAGCCAGATCAAATGCTGCATGCGTTGCAGAAAATGCTGGTGATGGGTGATGTCCAGCAACAGGGTCAGCTGCGGGGAATCAGGTTTGTCGACAAACAACGGCGCATTCAGCACGCGGTAGTCGGTGTCGCCGTCGTTGAGGGTCGATAAGCCGGGTGTTTGCGGGAGCCTGTCCGGTAACTGCGTCGAACTGTCATACCAGCGCTGGCCATCGCTGCCGGTAATGCGCAGCGATAAATCGGCCTGGCGGCTCAATTCATCCGCGAGTCTGATTTTGCTCTCGCTGGATTGAATGTCGTGAAGTGCCCGGCGCAATCCAATCAGCTTGCCGTCCAGCAATTGCTGATCGAGCTCGACGAAGTGCGCCTCGCTGGCGCGACTGAACAACACCCCGGCGAACAGCGAAACCACCGCTGTGCAGGCCGCAAACAGCAATGCCAGACGGCTGCTCAACGAAAGACGCCGCATCAGGCGATACGCTCTTCAAGGACGTAGCCCATGCCGCGCACGGTGTGGATCAGCTTGTTGGGGAATTGATCGTCGATCTTCAGGCGCAAACGACGGATCGCGACTTCGATGACATTGGTGTCGCTGTCGAAATTCATGTCCCAGACCTGAGAGGCAATCAGCGATTTGGGCAGGACTTCGCCCTGACGACGCAGGAGCATTTCCAGCAGGGCGAATTCTTTGGCCGTGAGGTCGATACGCTGGCCGCTGCGCTCAACGCGACGGCGGATAAGGTCCAGGCGCAAATCGGCCAGTTGCAGGCTGGTTTCCTGTGGCGAAGCGCTGCCGCGACGCAATAGGCTGCGGACCCGGGCCAGCAGTTCCGAAAAGGCGAACGGTTTGACCAGATAATCATCGGCACCCAGTTCGAGGCCATGGACCCGGTCCTCGACTGCGTCACGCGCCGTCAGAAAAAGCACCGGCGTGTCGAGGCCGGCACTGCGCACCGCTTGCAGAATCTGCCAGCCATCGCGACCGGGCAACATCACGTCGAGAATCAACAGCGCGTAGTCGCCGCTCAGCGCCAGTTGTTGTCCGGTGCTGCCATCGGCCACCAGTTCCGCATTGAAACCGGCCTCGGTCAGGCCCTGGCGCAAGTAGTGGCCGGTTTTCGGTTGGTCTTCGACGATCAGTAATTTCATGGGCGACTCTGGGCAAATGGAACGAACGCTTTATACCGTGGGCGGCGTTATTTCAGGTCAACCTGACAAAGTTGTAATCTGGCTGTCAGGTTGCGGGCAGTGGCCGCAGTTTAGAGTTTTCCACAGGCTGAACCTTATCTTGTTGGAGTACGACTATGTTTTTGCGCAAATCTTTGCTGCGGATGGCGTGTTTGTTGGCGTTGAGTTCGCCGGTGTGGGCTGCCCCGGCGCAGTCCTACGACTTCGGCCAACCCGCTGCGGCGGCCAAGGCGACTCGCAGTGTAGAAGTGGTGATGGGCGACATGTCGTTCACCCCCAAGGCGATTGATATCAAGGCGGGTGAGACCATTCGTTTTGTGCTGGTGAATAAAGGCCAGTTGTTGCACGAATTCAACCTGGGGGACGCGGCGATGCATGCCAAACACCAGCAGGAAATGTTGCAGATGCAACAGAGTGGCATGCTGACGCCTAATGGCATGAAGGAAATGGACCACGGTGCGATGGCGGGCATGGATCATGGAATGATGAAACACGACGACCCGAACAGCGTCCTCGTCGAGCCGGGTAAAACCGCCGAGCTGACCTGGACCTTCACCAAGGCCAGCAGCCTGGAGTTTGCCTGCAACATCCCCGGCCATTATCAGGCGGGCATGGTCGGCAAGTTGACTGTCAGTCAGTAAGCACTCAATGGCGGGCGCAAAGGCTGGTAGAATCCGCTGATTCTTCAGTCAGGTTTCCGCCATGCATCCCGCAGCCGAACACTCGCCGCTGGGCAAATCCAGCGAATACATCGCCACTTACACGCCGTCCCTGCTGTTCCCGATCCCGCGTACCGCGAAATGGGCCGAGCTGGGTCTGACGGCTGAGACCCTGCCGTATAAAGGCGTGGATTTCTGGAACTGCTTCGAACTGTCGTGGCTGTTGCCGTCCGGCAAGCCAGTCGTGGCGATTGGCGAGTTCAGCATCCCGGCGGATTCGCCGAACATCATCGAATCGAAGTCGTTCAAGCTGTACCTGAACTCGCTGAACCAGACGCCGTTTGCCGATACGGCGAGCCTCGAAGCGACGCTGGCGAAAGACCTGTCGGCGGCTGCCGGCAAGCCGGTTGGCGTGCGCATTCGCAGTCTCAAGGACGTTGAAGCCGAAGGCGTGGTTGCGTTGCCGGGTGTGTGCATTGATGACCTGGACATCAGCGTCAGCAACTACGAACACCCGCGTCCGGAGCTGCTGCGTTGCGATGAGTCGCGCATCGTGGAGGAGAGCGTGCACAGCCATTTGCTCAAATCCAACTGCCCGGTCACCAGTCAGCCGGATTGGGGTAGCGTGGCGGTGGAATACCGTGGCGCGGCACTGGATCACGCGAGTTTGCTGGAGTACATCGTGAGCTTCCGTCAGCACTCGGACTTTCATGAGCAGTGCGTGGAGCGGATTTTTCTCGACTTGCAGCGGCTGCTGAAGCCGGAGAAATTGACGGTGTATGCGCGGTATGTGCGCCGTGGAGGGCTGGATATCAACCCCTATCGCAGCACCGAAACCGTTCAACTGCCGAACCATCGCCTGGTCCGTCAGTGAAGATCTAATGTGGGATAGCATTGCCAATCCCGGATATTAAAAAGCCCCGCTATCGCTAGCGGGGCTTTTTTGTATCCGGCGGGTTCAGATCCCCATGTTGCCCAGGGTTTGCGCGATGTTGCGCAACGTGCCGGCAATAACAGGGTGTTCGAGTTCAAAGCGTTCGACGGCCAGGTTGACGCCGTCAGCCAGACTGGAATCCTTGGTTTCCCGTTCCAGTTCAAGTTTCAGTTCGATCTGTTGCATCAGCGCGTGCAGGTCTTCGCGCTCGGCTTCGGACAGCGGTGGATTCTGTTCCAATTGCTCGCGCAGAGTATTGAGTTGTTCTTGCAGTTCGCGGGCAGGCATGGCGTTCTTCCTTTTATCGATAGGCACTGGCATAGACCGCAGCCTCGCGCCAAAGGTCTATGGCTGACCTTTAGATTAATCCACTTGCGCGCAACCTGCATGATCTCGGTCAGGGCTTTTCGCCCTTGAGCCGGCGCAGGCTGATATCGGCCAGGCAGGTGTCGAGGTCGCCGAGATGATCGATCACCGAATGCACGCCCAGCCCGAATAGCTGCATCGTCGCCTTGCCGCGCAAGTGCTCGCGCTCCTTTTGGGTCAATGCGTGCCATTCGCTGGGTGCGAGGCCGCAGAGCGAGCCGCAGGACGCCAGGCCAATCGTCCACAACCCGGCATTCAGCCCCGATTGCAGCAACCGGGGTTCGCCACTGACCAGCACGCAGCCATCCAGGCGTTCGACGTTCAACGCCATCAGGGCTTGCCAGCAAGCGTTCGGAGCGGGCCATGGGTTGATTGTTGCGGAATGTTGCGACGAGGTGATCCAGGAGGGCAGGGTGACGGCCAAGGAATGACTGAGGGTGGGAGGTAGTTCATCGAGCCAGGCGCAGGGAATTTGCTGGCGCTGCAAACTGCGCAGGCTGTCCAGCGCGCCGGGAGTGGCCTCGGCGTGCTCGGCAGAGTAAGCCCCGTTCTGACGCGTCCGGGCGCCGAAATCCACCAGGCAACCACTGAGGCCGAACAGGACGGCGGTCAAGCTGGGTGCTGCAACGGGCAAGGTTTCGGCGTGCGGCATAGGAGCGTCCCTGAAATAGTGACAAGGCTATGCGGCGTCAGTGACAGTTGAGTGACATTGATGTGAAGCGCTCTCAATCGGAGCGATTCATCTGTAGGCGAATGAGCGCGAGGCTGCCTAAACTGGCTTTTCCGTCTTATACTTGCCAGCTTAATGCCCGGGCCAAGTGCCCGCGCCAGTAAAATCCAAGGAGTTTTTTTATGCGCTGGAGCAATCATCTCGCTCAGCTTTTTGTGTGTGCCAGCGTGTTGCTGGTTCCGTTTGGGGCTCAGGCTGCTTCAGAAGACGATCCTTGGGAAAGCATTAACCGTCCGATCTACAAGTTCAACGATGTGATCGACACGTATGCACTCAAGCCTGTGGCTCAGGGCTATGAGTTCATCACGCCGCAGTTTCTGGAAGACGGCATCCATAACATGTTTCGCAACGTCGGTGACGTCACCAACCTGGTGAACAACATTCTGCAGGCCAAACCGGCCGCGGCGGGCACCGACACTGCACGTATCATCTTTAACACCACGTTCGGCCTGCTGGGCTTCTTCGATGTCGGGACCAAGATGGGCCTGAATCGTAATGACGAAGACTTCGGTCAAACCCTTGGCTACTGGGGTGTCGGTAGCGGCCCGTATGTGATGCTGCCGCTGTTGGGCCCAAGCACCTTGCGTGATGCGCCTTCCAAGTATGTCGACAGCTACACCGGCCCGTACCCTTACATCAACGATGTGCCGGTGCGTAACTCGGTCTTCGGCCTGAACATCGTCGACACGCGTGCCAGCTTGCTGTCGAGCGAGAAGCTGATCACCGGCGACAAGTACATCTTCATCCGTAATGCGTACTTGCAGAACCGTGAATTCAAAGTCAAAGACGGCAAGGTTGAAGACGATTTTTAATCTCGACCGGTAAAACGAAGAAGGCGGCCCATGGGCCGCCTTCTTCGTTTTGGATCCGGCTTATTTCATCTTCAAGATTGTAAGCCCGAGTTTCTGACCTTCACCGTCCAAAGGCTTCACCCACACCACTTCGGTGTCGGCCTCAAGACCTTTTAAGGCGGCGTGATCGGAATCGATGCGCACGTTGAGCCGGTCGCCCACCTTGAACTCACGCTTCGCTTCAACCTGCATGCCACTGCTGGAAAGGTCGATGCAGACGGCTGGCACCTCATCACCTTCATGAATCAACGACACATCGGCATCGACTCGCATGCGGATGAAATCGCGCTTTTCGCTGTAGTCCCGACCGGTTTGACTCATGGGCTCGATCCTTCCATTGGGTTACGGATTTGTCCGTTCTTATAACTCCCGGTGATTTGACAAGTAAAGACGCCAAGCGACCATCGGCGTGAGCTTGAAACGCCTCTCGGATGGGAGTACCGTCTGCGCCTTAGAAGGGCACCTCTGGTGTACAGGTGAGTAGGGCAAACGCTCGAAAACGGTGCAATAGAGAGGCTAGAAAGCGAATCCAGTAGTGTGAGCCGGGCTAAAACCCGTGCCTGCTACGCCAACCTAATTCTGGCGCCGTTTGCCCACATGCCAAAAACCAGTGCCACGCTGCTGATAATCGATGATGACGAAGTAGTGCGCGCGAGTCTCGCGGCCTATTTGGAAGACAGTGGTTTCAGTGTCCTGCAGGCCAGCAATGGCCAACAGGGTCTTCAGGTATTCGAGCAAGACAAGCCCGACTTGGTCATCTGCGATCTGCGCATGCCGCAGATGGGCGGACTCGAACTCATTCGCCAGGTTACCGAACGGTCCCCGCAAACGCCGGTGATTGTGGTTTCGGGTGCCGGCGTGATGAACGACGCGGTCGAGGCACTGCGCCTTGGCGCCGCGGATTACCTGATCAAGCCTCTCGAAGATCTGGCAGTGCTCGAGCATTCTGTGCGCCGGGCCCTTGATCGTGCGCGCCTGCTGCTGGAAAACCAGCGCTACCGCGAAAAGCTGGAAAAGGCCAACCGCGAGCTCGCCGCCAGCCTGAACCTGCTCCAGGAAGACCAGAACGCCGGTCGCCAGGTGCAGATGAACATGCTGCCGGTCAGCCCCTGGACCATCGACGAGTTTCAGTTTGCGCACCAGATCATCCCGTCGCTGTACCTCTCGGGTGATTTCGTTGACTACTTTCGGGTCGATGAGCGTAGGGTAGCCTTCTACCTGGCAGACGTTTCCGGGCATGGCGCCTCTTCAGCGTTCGTTACCGTGCTGCTGAAGTTCATGACCACGCGCTTGCTGTTCGAATCCAAGCGCAGCGGTACATTGCCGGAATTCAAGCCTTCAGAGGTCCTTGGTCATATCAACCGAGGCCTGATCAGTTGTAAGCTGGGTAAACACGTCACAATGGTCGGTGGAGTCATCGACGAGGAGACAGGTTTGTTGACCTATAGCATCGGTGGTCATTTGCCGTTGCCAGTGTTGTACACGCCAGACAGTGTTCGTTATCTGGAAGGGCGCGGTCTGCCGGTGGGGCTCTTTAATGAAGCCACCTACGAAGACCACGTGCTGGAGCTGCCGCCGACGTTCAGCCTGACGCTGATGTCTGATGGCATTCTGGACCTTTTGCCAGAAGCCACACTCAAAGAAAAAGAAGCGGCGTTGCCCCAACGGGTCAAGGCTGCGGGCGGCACCCTGGATGGGCTGCGGCAGGTTTTTGGATTGGCCACGCTGGGGGAGATGCCGGATGATATCGCCCTGTTGGTGTTGAGCAGGAATCTTTAATGAGTACCGGTAGAATCCAGTTCGCCGAGCAGGATGGCACCTTCGTCCTGAAATTCGTCGGTGAAGTTCGCCTGACCCTGTGTTCGGCGTTGGATGCGACTATTGATCGGATCTTCACCGCGTTGAATTTCAACGCGATCGTGATCGACCTGACCGAAACCCGCAGCATCGACAGCACCACCCTTGGCCTGCTGGCCAAATTGTCGATCCTGTCGCGGCAGAAAGTCGGCTTGCTGCCGACTGTCGTCACCACCCACGAAGACATCACCCGGCTGCTCGAATCCATGGGCTTCGAGCAGGTGTTCAACATTGTTGACCAGCCAGTGCCGTGCCCGGAATGCCTGGACGACCTGCCAGACCAGGACCAGTCCGAGGAAGTGGTGAGGATCAAGGTGCTTGAAGCCCACAAAATCCTCATGGGCCTCAATGATCACAATCGTGAAGCGTTCCATGACCTGGTGAACGCGCTGGAGCGTCACTGATCACTTAAGTAACTGGCACAAAAAAGGGCGAACCCATCAAGGTTCGCCCTTTTTGTATTGCGCTAACTCAAATCACAGCTTGGCTTGCAGCAGAGCTTCAAGCTTCTCCTGGTCGCGAGCAAACTGACGAATGCCCTCAGCCAGTTTCTCGGTCGCCATCGCGTCCTCGTTGGACAACCAGCGGAACTGCGCTTCATTCAAGCTCAGGCGCGCCTCACCGGCATGCCCAGGCGCCAACTTGCGCTCCAGCTTGCCAGTGTCCGTCGCCAGCTTCTCCAGCAGGTCCGGGCTGATGGTCAGGCGATCACAACCGGCCAATTGCTCAATCTGGCTCAGGTTGCGGAAGCTCGCGCCCATCACCACCGTCTTGTAGTCATTGGCTTTGTAGTAGTTGTAGATGCGGGTCACCGACTGCACGCCCGGATCATCCGCGCCGGTGTAGTCGTTGCCGTTGGCTTTCTTGTACCAGTCGTAAATCCGGCCCACGAACGGCGAGATCAGGAACACGCCTGCATCGGCACACGCGGCTGCCTGAGCAAACGAGAACAACAGCGTCAGGTTGGTTTGAATGCCTTCTTTTTCCAGTGTCTCTGCCGCGCGAATGCCTTCCCAGGTGGAGGCAATTTTGATCAGCACGCGGTCACGGCCAATCCCGGCCTTGTCGTACAGCTCGATCAGACGGTGCGCGCGCTTCAATACGGCGTCAGTGTCGAACGACAGACGTGCATCCACTTCGGTGGAAATGCGGCCCGGGACAACCTTCAGAATCTCTTGCCCGACTGCAACGCCAAAACGGTCGCTGGCCAGGCCCACATCGCCTTTGCAATCGTGAACGCAAGCGTTCAGCAATTCGGCGTAGGCAGGAATCGCTGCGGCTTTGAGCAACAGGGAAGGGTTAGTGGTGGCGTCCACCGGTTTAACGCGAGCAATAGCTTCGAAGTCGCCGGTATCGGCAACCACGGTGGTCATTTGTTTCAGTTGTTCCAGCTTGGAAGTCATGGGCGTGCTCTGTCCTGTGGGTCTAATGACATTACCCGAGCGCTGACAGCCACTCAAGGGCGCATGTACGTATCAATGGCCCCAGCGGCAACAACCTGAAAACGGCTGTTTGAATGGCGGGGCACCGTATCGGTTAATACGATGCCAAAACCGGGCACAGGTTCAAGGTAACTGACCGTTGACGCCTTATCTTGAGAGGAGGCGCTGTTAAAAAGGGTCGGGCCCCGCCGTTATAAGATGTCAAATAGCGAGGCCCGGATGCCGTGTAACGTGCTGCTGATAAATGGATGTATCGGACGGGAAGATGACTTCACAGGGGAAGCAGGTGTCTGGAAATGTGGAGGCCTTCGATGACCTTATCCTGGGTTATGTCCTGAAGAAACTCACCGAAGTATTTGAAGAGTTGATGGCCGTTTCAAAAAATAACCACCCGGATAATTTGCAGGGTGTGGTTGAAATGGGCAGGGTTAAAGCCGCAAAAAATATTCCCGGTTGGCTGCAGCGAGTGAAACACAGCGTGCCGTCTCAGGTCACCCGCGTAATGATGGAGCAAATGAACGACGCGCAACAACGTCAGCAAGACCTGCGCATTGAAGCGCAAGTCGTATTGTTGGAAGTGCTGGTGGAAGCCTCTCTGGCGCTCGACCCGACGAGTGATTCCGAATGCACGAACAAGAGCCCCCATTAACCACGGAGGCTGTTTTTCGCTAGGGTGCCTTTAATAGCGTCTTGACGGCCGCTTCCGCTGGTTTTGAGTTGCCATCAGAAGACTTTAATCCAAAACTTCGTTCACGGTCATTGCTGCCTGAGTCGCTGTTTTTCCATTCGTAAAGAGAGGTCAGCGGTATGTTCAGCTGCTTGACGTCGGTAATGAACTTGGTGATGCGTGTGGCCTGTCCGGTAGTTCCTCCGATGGAACTGAGCGATGGCACTCCCCATTCGGTAATCACGCCGGGTACATGGAAACTGTCGAGAATAAATGCTTGAGCACTGCTGATCTCAGTGCCCGACATACCATAGGGATGATAGGAGACAGCACTCAGGCATTTCGGATACGCAGTCATGATTTTAGTCAGTGCAGCGGTCGACTTGGAGCCTGTGGTGGGCGCCCGTGCGAATCCAAACCCGATCAGCGGTGTTGAGTGATCGCGCTTTTGCAATCCGTTGCACACTGCGCTCATGAACGGCACAAAGGTTACTTCAAAATCCTGTGTGGGCCAGTATTTTGGCAAGTCCGGTTCATTCCATATTTCAATGGCCACAAGCTGCGTGCTGTATGTGTTTTCCAGGCCAATGACTGAGTTTGAGAATGCCGCGCCTGCGTTGGCGAGTTCATCGTCACCGCTTTTCGATTTGCCGGTTAACGCTTTGGTTGAGCGAACGGTCATCAATACTGGCAAGTTGGCAGATTTGGCGGCAGCGAAAGCTTCATTGATCTGATTCTGGTACGCCGGGCTGTTCAAGCTGTTGGTCCATACGCCAAAACGCACGAACCCGAAGCCAGAGTCCTTGATTTGCCGGGCATCGGTGGCAGAGAAGTTTTGAATCTTTACCTGAACGCCTATGGTCTTGTTGCCCTCTGCCAATGCGGGAAAAGCCTGGCTGGCGTTAGCGTGATTGAAGGCGCCGAGTAACAATAGTGTTGAGACGCTAATACATCGAAAACACGTTAAGGTCATGTCTGATTCCTGAGGGGGCGAGTAATACAGCCATATCATCAATTCTCTATTGCCGGTGCGCCATTGTTATTTTTAGTCGGAAAATAATGCGCAGATTGCTGTCGTTATTTTTGGTCCGGCTATTCTGGTTGGGCGTTTTTTATGTGTCGTGGTATTTAATATCCTTGTATTTCCATGATCGATCC
Source organism: Pseudomonas sp. S2_B07 (assembly GCF_054668435.1). Lineage (NCBI taxonomy): Bacteria > Pseudomonadati > Pseudomonadota > Gammaproteobacteria > Pseudomonadales > Pseudomonadaceae > Pseudomonas > Pseudomonas sp. S2_B07. Next base: position 1,506,664 of record NZ_CP162769.1, on the reverse strand, counting down.
ATCTCTGAATGCGGGACCGATCTTATCGGTTCACTCATATCCCCGCTACACATTGGCCGATTCGACACTACACGGGAAGAGTAGCCTTGTTCAGAAAGATTCTTATCGTCTGCGTGGGCAATATTTGCCGAAGTCCAACAGCTGAAATGTTGCTGCGCAACGCGCTGGAGCCTTCGGATATCTCGGTAACCTCCGCGGGGCTGGACGCGCGGGTGGGCGAGTCTATGGAGCCCAACGCACTTTCCGTTCTCGAAGAAAAGGGTCGCGCTGCCCAAGGGTTTAAAGCGCGGCAAATTACGCCTGCGATTGTTAATGAATCAGACCTGATTCTGGTCATGGAAAAAGAGCATGTAAAAGGCGTGCTGAATATTGCCTCGCACGCGAGGGGTAAAGTGTTTCTTCTGGGCAAGTGGCAGAGTGAGCGCGAAATAAAGGACCCGTATCGTCAAGGAAAAGCTGCTTTTGTCCATGCTCATGCATTGATTGAAGATGCTGTTTGCTCATGGGCACAGCGCCTCGGACGTTGATGGATGATTTTCAGATTAGTATTAAAGGTAAAAGAATAGACCTTATGCAGTTACCGTCAGTAGTCAGCACCCGGGATAAAGAAGGAGACGAGATTGATCTTCTCGGCTTACTGGGCACATTGATTGATCATAAATGGTTAATAGGTGCCATCACCGGTGCATTCATGGTGACCGGCGCCGCCTATTCGATACTATCGCCACCTGTGTATCTGGCGAACGCGTTGGTACAGGTCGAACCGAAAAAGAACGACATGTTGGGGTTTTCGGATATCAGCAGCATGCTGGGTGGCCAATCCCCGGCGGCGACCGAAATCGGGATTATCAAATCTCGAGCGGTCATCGGTAAAACCGTCGATGATCTGCGCCTGGATATCGTGATAACGCCCAACACCTTCCCTGTCGTGGGCGGCTTTATCGCGCGACGATACAAGAGTACTCCGACGGAAAGTGTTTCGCCTGCGCGCTTCGGCATGAGCAGTTATGCCTGGGGGGGCGAGCGTCTTGATATCGGGAAGCTCAAGCTGCCTGATGAACTGTTGGGTAAAAAATTGACCCTGGTGGCTGAAGAGCAGAACCGCTTCAAGCTCTACGATGACAATGGCGGTTTGTTGGCCGCCGGCACGACAGGCAACGCAGTTGTAGACAATGGGGTCGAGGTGCTTGTCGCGCGCATGGCCGCGAATCCGGGCACTAAATTCGAAGTCGTTCGCAATCCACGGATTGTCACCATTCAGAATTACCAGGACGCTCTCGATGTCTCCGAGCAAGGTAAAGAGTCGGGCATTATAAGCCTGGCCCTTGCCAGCACCGACTACACCCTGGCGGTGAAGATCCTCAACAAGATCTCGACACTTTATGTACAGCAGAATGTGCAACGCACCTCTGCCGAGGCGGCCCAGAGCCTGGACTTCCTGCAGGCGCAACTGCCTCAAGTCAAAGAGGATCTGGTCAAAGCCAGCAACGCGCTGAACAGCTATCAAACCCGCGGCAATACGGTAAATATCTCACTTGAAACCAAGTCTGTTCTGGAACAGATGGTGGTGCTGGATACGCGCATCTCCGATCTGAAGCTCCAGCAAGCGGACCTGGATCGAAAGTTCACCCGAGAACACCCGGCCTACCGCGCCTTGATGGCTCAAATCGCGGATTTGAACAAGCAGCGCCATGGTTTGGAGAAGAAGGTTCAGGATCTTCCGGCCACGCAGCAGGAACTGTTGAACCTCACTCGTGATGTGGAAGTGGCGACTCAGATTTATACCCAGTTGCTGAATAAATCCCAGGAGCTGGACATCATCAGGGCAGGGGCGGTTGGCAATGCGCGATTGATCGATACCGCCGACGTCGATACCACAACTCCGGTCAAACCACGCAAAGCCCTGATCGTTCTCATTGCAACTTTCCTTGGCGGATTTGTCGGTGTTGCCTTGGTGTTGGTGCGTAAATCCCTGAGCCGAGGCCTCGAGGGGCCGGAAGCCATCGAGCAGCTTGGGCTACCTGTTTATGCCTCCATTCCATACAGCGATTTGCAGCGGGAAGAAGACAGCAAAAAAATTCGGGTGGGTGACGCCGTCAACAACCAGTCTTTTCTGTTGGCCCTGCGTAATCCCACTGACCTGTCGATCGAGTCGATACGCAGCCTGAGAACCTGTCTGCATTTTGCAGGGCTGGATGCGACCAACAACCGGATCATGATTTCCGGGCCGAGTCCGCAGGTGGGCAAAACGTTTGTGTCTTCGAACCTGGCGGCGGTTATTGCTCAAAGCGGGCAGCGGGTCGTACTGATCGATGCCGATATGCGCAAAGGTCATCTGCACAAGACCCTGGCAACGCCGATCACCAATGGTTTATCCGATCTATTAACCAAACGCTGCAGTATTGAGCAGGCGATCAATAGAGTTGAAACGGACAACTTGCATTTTATTAGTCGCGGGCAGGTGCCGCCTAATCCATCAGAGCTGTTGATGCATGCCAACTTCAGAGAGCTCCTGGCAGAACTGAGTGAGCTCTACGATGTGGTGATCATCGATACGCCACCGCTTCTGGCAGTGACAGATGCTGCCATCGTCGGACGTGAAGCCGCCATTAATCTGATTGTGACGCGCTTTGGTGTGAATCCTGCCAAAGAGATCGAATTGACAATACGTCGATTTGCGCAAAACGGTATCGAGTTGAAGGGCGCCATTTTTAACGGCGTCGAGAAACGCGCGTCCAGCTATTACGGTAATGGCAGTTATGGCTATTACAACTATGAGTACGCCTCTGACAAGTCCTGATGCGAGTTCTATCTATCAGGTAATCGAGTTGAGAGTGGTTTAACGATCGTTAGCCACTTTCAACGCTGCTTGCCTGCGACTAAGTTCATGGAGATAGGTGGATTATGAAAAAAATACTGCACGTGGCGGAAACAATCAAAGGTGGTGTTGCGACGGTTATTCGTACGATATCGACCCCTCCTCAGGACCACGCACTGAAGTATGAACTGGTTTATCTGGTTCCGTTCGATCAGAAGAAAGAGCTGCACGGCATTGATGAGAAAAACATCAGGACCTTTTCCCGGAACAAGCGCGATGTCATGTCCCTGTTGCGATTTGCCTGGAAACTGGCTGGTGTTATTTTCAAGGAAAAACCGGACGTCGTGCACTTGCACAGCACGTTTTCCGGGGTGATCGGCCGGTGTGTCTGTCTGGTCATGCGCCCTTGGCGGTCCCCTAAAATTGTTTACTGCCCGCACGCATTTTCCTTCTTGATGGAGAGTTCTCCCGTCAAACAGAAAGTGTATTCACTGATTGAGCGGGTTTTGCAGAAAGTGACCGATGTCATTATTTGTGTCAGTCAGTATGAAATGGATAAAGCTGCATCGTTTGGTATTGATCGTCACCGCATGAAGCTGATCTACAACGGTATTCATTATAAAAGTGATGAGAGCAAAACCAGCGACAGTACGGACATTCATCTTCTGTTTGTCGGTCGACTGGACTACCAGAAAGGCTTCGATTTGTTGCTCAAGGCGTTCGCTGAGGTCGAGCGAACTGACTTGAGGCTCACTGTCGTTGGCAGTGCGGTCAACGAAGACACCGTCGAGTGCCCCGATATTGACGCCGTGGAATACCTGCCGTGGGTGACTCCCGCTGAAGTAAACGAGCTGTATAAAACGGCGGATGCCTTGATTGTGCCAAGTCGCTGGGAGGGCTTTGCCATGGTGCCTCTCGAAGGGATGGCCATGGGCGTGCCGGTGATTGCCAGTGACTGTACATCACTTCCTGAACTGGTGACGGACAACATCACGGGTTACCTGTTTTCCGCCGGCGACTACCAGGCACTTGCCCGCATTTTGCTGAATATCAAGAAGCAGAAGTTACTGGAACTTGGCACTGAAAGTCGCAAGAAAGTGCGCGAACAGTTCAGCGCGACGTTGATGATCCAGCAAACCTATGACGTGTATTCCGCTCAAACCTATTAAGTAGAAATCAAGATCATGAACGTAACTATTTTGCATGGCTACAGCGCGTCAAACTCGGGTGATGGACTGCTCGTGGATTTGGCAATCGCCATGGTGCTGCGCAACTTTGGCGCAGACACTTTAATTAACGTAGTTGCGTCCGACCCGCAGTCATTCAGTTATCTTCCGTATAAGCGGTATGACGCACCGGTTATGGCGGCGAAAGGGTTCGGAAGGGTGAAGGAGGCGGTTTTTCTCAACCAGTCTTACGCACCCCTTGCCGATCTCTTGAAAACCACTGATCTGATCGTCGGAGTCGGTGGCGGGTACATGCGCTCAAAAAGCGCTTTCGAACATATCAAGCTGAAACTGGGGCATGCCAAGCAACTTGAAACGGCGATCTTGAGCAAGGTGCCGTCGGTTTATCTTCCGCAAAGTATCGGCCCGTTCCATGGCGAGAGCAGTAAAATCGTAGAGCACTACACCAAGGCCGATGCCGTATTTGTCAGGGACAACAGGTCGTCGGCTATTTTCAAATCCAATGAAAACGTCTATCGGGCACCGGACCTGGCAGTTCAGGCGTTAGCGAAAAAGATCCTGGTGCAACCCAAGTTCACCCGCTGTGCACCATCTCCTGCTGTGGTCTGCGTTGTTTTACGCAAGCCGCCGGAATGGAGCAAAGAGAAGAAAGTTGCCTACGTCGCCAACCTGAAGCTTCTATTGCAGAGACTAAGGGCGAAAAGCAAAGTGGTCTGCGCTGTGCAAAGCGCTGTGCGTGGCAACGACGATGGTGCGTTTTACCGGGAGCTTGGCATTACCGAAGACCTGCTGCCCTTGAAGGCGACACTGGCGAAGTATCAGCCAGACCTGGTGATTTCCGTCCGGTTGCACGGGGCGATTGAGTCACTTCTCGCCGGCGTACCCGCTTTCCATATCAGTTATGAACGCAAAGGCTTCGGTGCGTATCAGGACATGGGCGTGGAAGACTGGGTGATCAATGGAGGCGACATCAATGTCGACACCATCATCGACACGGTCTACGCCCCCAACGCGCTCACCCGATTCGGCAAGAAACTCACGGACACCTGTAAAGAAATCGAAGCCAAAACGGTGCAGATGGACAATATCATCAAAGGGATTGTTCGATGATATTTCGGTTGTTGCTGCGGGGAGGTGCATTAGGCGCAAAGTTTTTGCTGGTGTTGGCCATCACTCATTATCTGGGTTATGACGCATTGGGCTTTTACGGCGTTGTGGTTGCTGCCTCTTTGATAGCCTCGAAATTTTACAGTGTCGGGTTCAGTTCTGAAATCAACCGGCTGATCAGTGTCGGGGGCAGTTCGCGGCTTGTCGTTGATAGGGTTCTGGTCCTGTACCTGGCCGTTGGTTTGTTGTTGTCGGTGGTCACGGTCGCCCTGTACTCGCTCTTCAGCGATGTGCAGGCGAGTGCCGCGTTGATCGCTTGTGTCACGCTTCTGCTGCTCACCGAGCATCTTTCCTTCGAAATAAACTCGTTTGTTTTTTCGGCGCAAAAAGCCAACTGGGGCGCGGTACTGTTTTTTATAAAAACCGGGCTCTGGGGGCTACTTGCTGTTGCGGGATTGATGGCGGGCGTAGTGTCCAGCATCGCCAGTGTTCTTTGGCTTTGGGTGGTCACCAACCTGCTGGTCATCGTCGCGGGTTACTTGATTGTGGTGAACGTTCACAAGGGGCGGGAAGTCAGTGTCGTCACCACCGTTTCGGTCTGGCGAGCAGGGCTGCCCTTTTATCTGGGTGGTGGCCTGATCGCACTCAGTCAGTACGCCGAGCGTTTTCTTATTCTGGACATTGAACCGTACGCCAGTCTCGGCAAGTACGTGTATTCCTGGTCTGCGGCCAACACCTTGCAAGCGCTGTCCTATGCGGTTGTTGCCGTCGTCGGCATTCCGGTACTTGCCAAGCGCTACAAAAATAATCAACAGGCGCTGACAGTCCGGCAACTGTTCCTGAATCAATGGGTGTTGCGCTCCCTCATCGTTTCCGGCGCGGTGGCTGTGCTGATTTATGCCTTCTTCAATGTCCTGCTGGATTACGTGGACGTGGCAGTCCCGCGTCCGGATAACAGGATTTTATCCATTCTGATTTTCTCCTTTGCCCTTCGGGCCGTCGGCGACATCGTTTGGGGAGGCCTTATTGCGTCGAAGAACAGTCGGGTGTCGCTGGCCAGTGCGGCGATATGCCTGATGGTTTCACTGCCTGTCAGCTATGTACTCATTAAACATTATTCAATTTATGGCGCGGCGTGGGGGAATGTCTTCTCGATTACGGTGCAGTTGGTTGTTATCGCTTTGCTGACCAGGTTTGTCCGGGCGAAGGGGGCGTTGTAATGGCTTTATCTCTGCCTTCCATAGAGTTTCGAGGGCGAAAACTCGACTCGTCGATCTCATTCCTGATTTTGTTCTGTGGCCTTTTTCTGTCCATTGCGATGCCGCTTTTGATGCACCGCGAACCAGGCCCGGATGCGATGACGTTGTGGTCGTCATACGTTCGTTCAGACAACTGCAACTTCTGGAATCCCTTCTCGCCAGACCGGTCTTCTTACGAATGCTCCGCTTACCTGCTACGTCCCACCGGCATAAACCTGACCAATGCATGGGCTTACGGGATGCTGTGCAATCTGTTTCTGACGTCGATCCCGATCTTTATCTTCAGAAGAATACCCATAACGATCTTCCTCACCTTGTGTTTGTGGGGCGTGGTCCGGTCGTTCTTCCTCGATAACCTGACCAAGGAAATCATTGTCTCGGTGGCGGTGATTGCCATTCTGGTTTTTTCATTTTCGAAGCGATACCGCGCAGGTTTTTTTCTGTCCGCGCTGTTTTACGGCGTGCTGATTAGGCCTTACTGGATCTTGTTTTCTCTGGTCTGGGTTGGCGTGTGCTTCATGAAAAAGCATGTGTCGCGTTTCAGCTTTTTCCTGATGTTGTTCGCGTTCTATCTGGCGATCGCAACGGCGATTCAGGTGTTGGTCGGCTATTCGGTTTCGTCCATTCGGGCCAGTAACAATGAACAGCGCACGTTGGGCGAGGAGGGCTCGAAGTCATTGATCGTGTCGTGGATCAACGGCGGTGATTTCGTATCGCAGGCAGTCGATTCGATGAGCATCTTTTTCAGGTTGTCGTTCCCGGTGGAGTTAATACTTTTATCGGGGCTGGGGCAGATCATCTTTGTCGTCCTGATGATGATGACCTCATTGCTGATGTTCAAAATGATGACGTCGAGTCACTACAAGGGCTCGCTCATCGAACCGAAAGTCAAAGAGCTTATTGCTATCCCACTGTCCTTTTTATTGGTGCAGGGGCTGTTCGAGCCAGACTTCGGCTCGTTTGCCCGACATTTCTCCATGGTAGTGCCGGTTCTGTTTCTGGGACTGGGGTTGCAGTTGCGCTCAAAAAAACCTGAGTCGGTTGATTCAAGCGTCTTGAACTGAGGTTTGTGGTTTATGCAAAGCAAGAAAAAGTCGTTGGAAATAGAAACGCTCAGAGGTCTGGCGTGCTTGCTGCTGGTGCTCTATCACGTGATAGGGCCGCTGGGCGGTGGACTGAAAATTGACCTGGGATCACCTTTCCGAATCCTGGCGGACTCAATGGTGTACGTCAGGATGCCGTTGTTCACTTTTATATCGGGCTATATCTATTCCATTTACAAAATCAGAGGCAATGACTTCTCTGCTTACTGTCTGGGCAAGGTCAGAAGGTTGATCGTGCCGTTGTTCTTTGTCGGTGTTCCATTTTCGGTGCTGCAGGCTGTGGCGCCGGGGGTGAACAAGGACGTCGGGTTGATGGACGCCTTGTTGTCGTTTTACCTGCCGGTTAACCATTTCTGGTTTTTGCAGGCGGTTTTTATCATCTTCATGTTTGTCGGATTTCTTCAGTGGCGCGGTCTGCTACAGACGCCGACTCGCCTGTACCTGTTGTTTTTGTTTTCCGCAGCCGTGTTCCTGATGCCGCTTTTTCCGGTCGATGCGTTTGGCATCAACGGTGCTATTTATCTGCTGCCGTTCTTTGTGACGGGGATGATTTGTCACGAGAATGTCGACGCGTTAAAGCGATCGCTGAAAGTGATCGGGCCCGTGGTGTTCGTCTTGATATCGGTCGCGTTGCTCTACATTGCTGCCGTGGATCGCGAACTCATCGTCGATCGCCGGAGCCTGGTCGGATTGCTCGTTGGCTGTATGTCCTGCGTCGCGCTACTGTCGACCGACATGCGCTCGAAAGTGCTGATCTGGCTCGGCGGTTACTCCTACGCGATATTCCTCTTTCACGTACTGTTTGCCGCCAGTTCACGGTTCGCGTTGGGTCGCTTGGGCGTCACGGATGAAAGTGTCCTGGTCTTCGGCGGTGTGTTGTGCGGATTGTTGGGGCCGGTGGTGCTGTCGAATGTGTTCAGCCGTTTCACCCTCACTTCCGTTCTGTTTCTGGGCGAGCGGACGAGCCGCAAAAAGACCCCGGCGTCAGGGCTGAAGGTGTCTCACTCCTGATTGCCGAATAGAAGGATGAGGCCAATGGTTTATATCGATGATGTACGTCCCGTTTCGACGCCGGTTATCGAGGTAAGAAGTTCAAGCGAACGTATTTCCGGCCTGAGCATGGGCAACTCGGGAGAAGTGCTGGACATCTCAGTGATTGGCGACAGCTACAGCGCCGGGCAGGATTTTTATCTGAATGAACTCACTCAGCGCCTGGCGAAAGACTTCAGTTTTGCCGGGCCTGGTTATGTCGGGTTTAACCACGGCGCTGCGCTCGGCGGTACGAACTTCAAGTACACCCGAAGCAACAAGCAGTACTTCGGTGGTGACTGGGATGTTTCCAGTCTTGGGCAAGCGAGTCCGGACAGTCGTACGGTTACCGGGCAGGCGGGTGCTTACATTGAGATCGACGCTAAGCAGACGGCCGTGATCAATACATCCATTGGCCAAGCCAAACTGCTCTACCTGGGCAACGGTAAAACCAGTGAGATGAGGTACCGGTGGGCACCTTCCGACACGTGGCAGTCGTTGACGATGTCGGGTTCCGGCGTTCAGGAAGTGCAATTAAGTGTCCCCACTCGAGACGATTGGGCGTTAAGGCTCGAAGTGGTGAAGGGCGCTCCGACATTGTTTGGCCTTTGGATGGCCAATGACCGTGGCGGTGTCCGGGTCTCAAAACTTGCTGCTTCGGGCGCCGCTTCCGCTGACTTTTATAACAGCGACAGCCAATGGCAGGCCCAGTGGAAGGGCGTCGTTTCAAAGATACCGGCAGACATCTACCTGATTATGTTGGGCGGTAATGACCAGGGGTTTGGCATTAAGCCCAAGGATTATCTGGAGAACATGAAAGGCTTGGTGCGGATGGTTCGCGAGGTTCATCCAGCGGCGAGCGTCAATGTGATCCTGCGCGAGGACACAACACGTTCCAGTGCGTATCCGATGTCGGACTATGCCCAGGTGCTTGAACCGTGGGCGCGTTCGCAGAACATTGCCTATTGGAGTTTGCAGTGTACGTTCGGACCCGACTTCAAACGCTACGCCAGTGACGGACCGAACCCCATGATCGGCCCTGACAAGATTCACCCCATCCCGGATTCGGGAGGTCGGCTTATTGCCGATTATGTCTATCGACTGCTTGTCGGCAAGTCACCGTGTGGTGCCGCTGCGAAGTAACCCTTCACCGCTCAAAGTGTTCCAGCTGACTCAGCAGCTCTGCAGTTTTCAGAGGCATGAGTTCGGGATCACACCGCGTTTCAACATTGATGACGATCGCCGGGTCGCTATAGCGGATGCGAACCCGGAATCGCCAATCGTTGAAAATCACTTTGAGCCCGTCGCGTTCATCGACATCCAGAGCCTGGTCGGCATACAGACTTTTCAGGTGAGCCAAGAGGGAGAGCGGGTCCCTGATCGGGCGATGAATATCGCCCGAAGAGGGGAATACTCCGATCCGCTCAACCAGCAGGGTTGTGCCCAGCCAGGCGGCCGTGTCGAAGGATAACGACGGCGCTTTTGACAGCCAGGCCATCATCCCGAAGTTGCTCGCTTTCAGTTCAGTGTCTACCGAGCGTTTTGCAGTGGTCATAGTGGCCTGCCTGGATGAAAGAGTGTGACGAGGGCTCCGCAAGGTGAGCGGTGATTGGGCTGGGTCGTTTGGTTAAAGGCCCTTGAGATACAGCTGCTCATAGCAAAAGTTGGTGGCATCGATATAGCCTTCTGCACCACCACAATCGAAGCGCAGGCCTTCGAACTTATAGGCCAGCACGCAGCCATTTTGTGCCTGCTTCATAAGCGCATCGGTGATCTGGATTTCGCCGCCCTTGCCGGGTTGGGTGTCGGCGATCAGATCAAAAATATCCGGGGTCAGAATGTACCGGCCAATGATTGCCAGATTGGACGGTGCGTCCTCAGGCGCTGGCTTTTCAACCATGCTGTTGACGCGGTAGATCCCTTCGGAAATCAGCTCGCCGGCGATCACCCCGTACTTGTGAGTCTGATCCCGCGGGACTTCTTGAATGGCGACGATCGAGCAGCGGAATTTTTTGTAGAGCTTGATCATCTGCGCCAGTACGCCGTCACCTTGCAGGTTCAGGCACAAGTCGTCCGCCAGTACCACGGCAAAGGGTTCGTCACCGATCAAAGGACGGCCGCTGAGAATCGCGTGCCCCAGGCCTTTCATTTCGACCTGGCGGGTGTAGGCGAACGTGCAGGTTTCTATCAGCTCGCGCGTGCCGGCCAGAAACTTTTCTTTCTCGGTGCCGCGAATCTGATGTTCCAGCTCATAGCTGATGTCGAAATGGTCTTCCAGTGCGCGTTTGCCCCGACCGGTCACGATGGCCATGTGCTGCAAACCGGCGTCCCGTGCCTCTTCAACGGCATATTGGATTAAAGGCTTGTTGACGATCGGCAGCATTTCCTTCGGCATTGCTTTTGTTGCAGGCAAGAAGCGTGTGCCATAGCCGGCGGCGGGGAACAAGCATTTACGAATCATAGATATATCCTGGAAAGACATTGTTCACAGTCACACAAAAGACGGTGGCCGTGAGTTTGGATGTTTTACGGTGGTTGTACTTTAATACCTGAGACATGGTTTGATGGCAATTAATGGCATGCGCAGAATGGGGTGAATGTTATTAGTTGTCGGGCCTGTCAGTGTTTAGTTAGTTTTGGTCGGTGTCTATTAATAGTATCGGTTCTTGTGAAGTGCTAATAAGTCATTGGCGTCAATTATTGCGTGCGCCAAAAGTTTTAAACGTGGCGCGCAGTTGAATACTTCAATACCCCACTATGGACCGCTCTATGAAGATTCTGGTAACGGGTGGAACCGGTTATATCGGTTCTCACACCACACTTGCGCTGCTTGAAGCGGGCTTCGAAGTGGTTGTGCTGGACAACTTGAGCAATAGCTCTGATGCAGCGCTGCATGCCGTTGAAGCCATCTGCGGAAAGTCCGCATTGATGATTCACGGGGACGTGTGCGACAGAGCCTTGCTTGACCGGATTTTCCAGGCGCACTCCATTGATGCGGTCCTGCATTTCGCCGGCCTCAAAGCCGTAGGCGAGAGTGTGCGCAAGCCGCTGGAGTATTACGAGTCCAACGTGTGCGGGAGCATTACGCTCTGTCAGGCCATGGCCGCGGCCGGGGTATTCCGGTTGGTGTTCAGTTCCTCGGCCACGGTGTACGGCGCGCCTGAGCAGATGCCGATTCGTGAAGACTTTCCGACGGGCACGCCCACCAATCCCTACGGGCAATCCAAGCTGATCATCGAAAACGTACTGCATGACCTGTGTGCAGCGGAGCCCCGCTGGAGTATTGCACTGTTGCGGTATTTCAATCCGATCGGCGCTCACGCCAGTGGGCAGATGGGCGAAGACCCCAACGGGATTCCCAATAATCTGGTGCCTTACATCAGTCAGGTTGCTGTCGGCAGCCTGCAGGAGTTGTCGATATTTGGTGACGATTACCCCACCGTCGATGGCACCGGCGTGCGCGACTACATCCACGTCGTGGACTTGGCGGACGGGCATCTCAAGGCGTTGCAGACGATCTCGACGCGCACCGGGATCAATATCTGGAACCTTGGCACCGGCGACGGTTACAGCGTTCTGCAAGTACTGCGGGCATTCGAGCAGGCTTCGGGCCGGGCGGTGCCTTATCGAGTGATGCCACGACGTTCGGGCGACATTGCCGAGTGTTGGGCTGACCCCTCCAAAGCGGCAAAGGAACTGGGTTGGAAGGCCACTCGAAATTTGCAGGAGATGATGGCCGATACCTGGCGTTGGCAATCGAATCATCCTCGTGGATATGCCGATCAAGGCTGACGGGCGGGCCTACAGCGTCCTGCTTTTCTGCTGAACTGTTATATAAGGACGCGATGTTAATTATGGTCGGGAAAATTGACTGGCAACCCATCCGGCAAGTCCGTAGATATAAAGAACTCGCAGGAAGGAGTTTGATATGAAAAAGATAATGGTAATCGCCCTGTTGTCCATGATGAGCAGTTGGGCACTCGCAGTCGAAGAAGAAGCCCTCACGCTGGATACCCAAGTTGTCGGTGATGTGACGGCGGGACAAGCAGTATTGGCCGGCACCGCGCTGGTTGCCGGTGCTGTGGCAGCGTCCAACAGCGGTGGAAGTTCCAATGGCGGGACCACCGGCACCACGGGTACTACCGGGACGACCGGCACCCATAACTAACAAATTTCGCACGTGTAATACAAGATTGCCCGGCTAACACTGGGCGATCTTGTTTTGGGTTTGCCCTTGAATAGCGTAGTGCCATTATGATTCGTAGTGTTCCTTTTTTAATGCTGGCAAGTATTGCTTTGCAAGGTTGTATGTTTTCGCCGGGGCAACATCTGAGCACCAGTGATATCACGCGCGAAGGTGCCAGCGAAAGCAGTCGGGTCGAGCTGATTCCGATCACCCCCAAGCTCATCGCCATGGACAGGGCAACACAGGTCCATGAGTCACTCCCTCCGGAGTTGTTGACCACACCCGCCGAATATCGCATTGGTAATAACGATGTCTTGTACATCACGGTATGGGATCACCCCGAGCTGACAGCACCTTCCGGCGCGCAGCAGCAGATCGATGCAAACGGCCGTCTGGTTCGTTCCGATGGCACGCTCTACTACCCCTACATCAAAGAAGTCCAGGCCGCCGGCAAGACCATCCAGCAACTGCGATCCGATATCGCCGAGAAGTTGTCGACCTTCATTTCGGACCCGCAAGTGGATGTCGCGGTGTTGCGCTTTGCCAGTCAGAAAGTGGTGGTGTCGGGCGCTGTGTTGAAAGCCGGTCCGCAAGCCATTTCCACCAATCCGCTCAACGTTGTTGAAGCCTTGGGTTCCGCTGGCATTGACCCGCTTAATGCTGACTTGTCCGGGTTGCTGTTGACGCGAAACGGGCGGGTATATCCGCTGAATCTGGATGCACTCAATCAACAGAACGCCGAGTTGCAAAAGGTCTACCTCAGAGGCGGCGATCAGTTGTACCTGCCGTACAACGACAGCAAGAAGATTTACGTCATGGGCGAGGTCAATCAGCCACGCGCGTTGACCTTCAAGACCCGCACCATGAATCTTTCTGACGTTATTGGCTCGGTAGGCGGGTTGAACCAGACCACCTCTAACGGCAACGCCGTGTACGTCATCCGGGGCGTAGAAAACCTCGATGTAGAACCCGCCAAAATCTACCAGCTGCAAGCCGAGTCGCCTTCCGCCATGGCGCTCGCCACCCACTTCGATGTTCGCCCCCAGGACATTGTTTATGTGGGCCCTGCCAACGTCACCCGCTGGAACCGCTTCATCAGTCAATTGGTGCCATCGGCCTCGATTCTGGGCATGGGCGCTGCCGCACAAAACAACTTAAGCGAAGCTAACTCCCGATAAGGTCTGGTCCAACTGTGAGAACGTTGAAAGTTAGCGTCTGCTTGATGGCGGCCTTGCTGTTGTGTGGATGTAACCCGCTGATGAAGGCCACGCTGGCGAACTTCAAAGCCGTGGCCGGCGGGCCCGACGACCTGGAATTGACCCCGGCGCAAATAGCCGAAGTTCGCTACCCCCAACTCAAGCTGACCACCCCTTCCGGTGTAGGGGTGTTGGCGATGGTGCGTGAACGAGGTGACTTGCAGTACTGGGTCGCATCCGGCAAGCAGGTGCTGTTACTGCGCGATGGCCTGGCCGTTCGCAGTGTCGGACTGGGCTTCGACGGGGATCTGGACGGGACCCGTTTTGAAGCGGTCTCGCCGTTCAAACAAGGGCTGCATTCGCTGCCCGATGGTTACACCAGCCAGCGCTGGATCGATCTCTATCACGGCTATGAAGTGGGGGTTGCCGTGAGCAGTCGCTTCACGCGACACCCCATGGAAACCATCAGGATTCTGGACAAGGAGTACGCCGTGATGCGTGTCGATGAGCGTATTGATGCACCGGCTATCGGCCTGCACGCAACCAATCATTATTGGGTCAATCCGCAGAACGGTTTCATCCTGCAGAGCGAGCAGCAACTGACTGCACAGCTCAGGGTCACGATCGTTCAGCTGACCTCTGAACGCAGGACTGTCCGTTGAAGTTTCCCAAGGTTTTATGGACGTGCCTGTGGTTGATCTCCGGCGGCGTGAGCGCGGCGGTGTCCGTCAGTGGCGACGTGCGCAATCCGGGGCCCGTTGAGCTGCAACCCGGTGCTCGCGTGCTGGATGTGATGCGCGTCGCGCAACCCAATCCTGAAGGCTACTGGCTGGCGGCGGCCTGGCTGCGACGGCCCTTGCTCGAAGAGCAGACTCGGCTTAAAGCCGGCGTCTTGTTCGATCTGAAAGTGCTGCAGCGTACCGCGTTGCTCCTGGATCTACCCAGTCGAGCGGCGCTGGCGTTGCGGTTGTACGAGCAAGTCAGCCATTTGCCCGTCACGGGGCGCCAGGTGGCCGTGCTGGACCCGATCTCGGTCGAGGTCGGGTTCGCGCTCAATTTTCGCGTGGCTGACGGCGACAGCCTGATCTACCCGATGCGTTCCGATGTTGTTGAAGTGTTGGGCGCTGTCGCCGCACCGTGCCGGGTTGCGTATCGCGCCATGCAGGAAGCGCGGGATTACCTGCAAGGGTGTTCGCCGCTGGCCGATGCTGAAGCCGATTACCTGTGGATCATTCAGCCCGATGGCATCACCCGTCGGGTCGGCATTGCGCCGTGGAATCGCGAGAGCGGGCAGGTGCCTGCGGCTGGCAGCAAAATCCTGGTCCCTGTCAAAAACGATGATCTTAGTCCGCCTATACCTGAACTGAATCAGCAGTTGGCCGAATTTCTTGCCACGCAACTGGCTGGGGTGGTTCCTTGAATTTACGTTTTGCTGCAGTACTGTTGTTGCCTTGTGGTCTGGCTCATGCAGAGCCGCGATTTACCCAGAGTGATTTTGGCGGCGTGGGCTTGATGCAGACGCCGACGGCCCGAATGGCGCCGGCCGGCGAGCTGAGCGTGAATGCCAGCCGCACCAGCCCCTATAGCCGCTACAGCGTGTCCTTGCAGCCCTTTGAGTGGCTGGAAGGCTCGTTTCGCTATACCGCAATCACCAACCGCAAATATGGCCCCGAGTCCCTGAGTGGCGACCAGAGCTATAAAGACAAGGCCGTGGACCTAAAGCTGCGCCTGTGGCAAGAAAGCCACTGGGCGCCCGAGTTGGCCGTAGGGTTTCGCGACATCGGGGGTACCGGTCTGTTCTCCAGTGAGTTCGTGGTCGCCAACAAGCGCTATGACGACTTCGATTTCAGCGCGGGTGTTGCCTGGGGCTACCTGGGCAATCGCGGCGATTTCGATAACCCGTTGGGGTGGGTCGATGATCGTTTCAAAACCCGGCCAGCCAGTGAAGGCACCGGCGACGTCAATACCAATGCCTACTTCCGTGGGCGTCCTTCGTTGTTCGGCGGCGTGACCTACCAGACGCCTTGGGAGCCGCTCAGCCTGAAACTGGAATACGAAGGCAACGACTATAAGAACGAGCCGAAGGACAACCAGATCAAGCAGGACTCGCCGGTGAACATCGGCGCGGTGTTCAAGCTGACCGATTCGGTTGATCTCAGCGCTGGCTGGGAGCGCGGCAATACCGCCATGTTCGGCATCACCCTGCACACCAACTTCGTCAGCCGCAAGGCACCCACCAAGACCTACGATCCACCTGCGGAGCGTCTGCCGGCCCATGCACCGGTCACCGCGCCGGATCAGGTCAACTGGGCCAACGTCGCCCAACGACTGCAGCAAAATGCAGGCTACAACGTTGAGCGCATTGCCCAGCGCGGCTCAGAGTTATTGGTGTACGGCGAACAGTCGAATTATTTCTATTCGGCAAAAGCTGTCGGCCGCGCCAGCCGGATTCTGGACAACAGCGTTAATGACGATATCGACTGGTTTACCTTGGTAAACAAGCGCTACGACATGCCGCTGGACGAAACCAGTGTGCCTCGCGAGACCTTTCGCGAAGTGGTCAACAATGAAGAACCACTGCAAAGCCTGCACCGTACGACCGAGGTCAACGCGCCGGTGCCGCACCGGGAGACCACGCTCTATACCGGCACGCTCCAACCCTTCAACTACGGGCTTGGGCTGGGTTACAAACAGAACGTCGGTGGCCCTGACGGTTTGCTCTATCAATTGACTGCCGATGCGGACGCCGAGTACCGCTTCACACGCAATACCTGGTGGAGCGGCCTGCTCAGTGCCAATCTGGTGAACAACTACGACAACTTCACCTACGACGCGCCGAGTGGCCTGCCCCGGGTGCGGACGGACCTGCGCAAGTACCTGACGACCTCGGATGTGACGATGCCGATGTTCCAGCTCAGTCATGCTGAGCAACTGGATAAAGACCTGTATGGCATGGTCTACGGTGGCTACCTGGAATCGATGTTTGCCGGCGTTGGCGGTGAGGTGCTGTTCCGTCCGATGGGGCAGGGCTGGTCTGTCGGCGCGGACCTGAACTACGTACGTCAGCGCGAGTTTGACCAAGGCTTTGGCCTGAGGGACTACTCGACCGTTACCGGCCACATCACGGGTTATACCGACCTGCCTTTCGAATCCCAGGCGGCCGTCAGCGTCGGTCGTTATCTGGCGCGGGATTGGGGCGCCACACTCGACTTGTCTCGGCAGTTCAACAATGGCGTGAAATTCGGGGCCTGGGCCACGTTGACCACTGCAACCAGCGCGGAATATGGTGAAGGCAGTTTCGACAAAGGCATTTACATCTCCATTCCATTCGATGAAATGATGAGTATGTCGACAATGCGTCGCGCCAATATCGTCTGGTCACCACTGACCCGCGACGGTGGTGCAAGGCTCAATCGCAGCTACTCGCTGCATGCCATGACCGAGAGCCGTGACAGCGATTTGTTCTATCGCAACTTCGGCAAGATCACCGAGTGAAAGGCGGGCGATCTACAGCGCAACTGACGTTGTAGATCGCACCGTATCCACTGCAAGACATGGCGCCGTATTCTCTGCGCTATCCCACGCTTGAATCAGCACTGCAACCTGATCGACGCCCATGAAAAAGGGGACTTGCGTCCCCTTGTGGTGTTGCTTGTGTCTGTCTACCAAGCCATCAATAAATGTCTTTGGACAGCAAGGTGAAAGGCGTCTTCACCAGGATCTTCAGGTCCAGCCACAACGACCAGTTGTTGATGTACTTAAGGTCGATCTCCACCCGTTTCTGCATCTTGTCCAGGGTGTCCGTTTCACCGCGGCAACCGTTGATTTGAGCCAGCCCGGTAATCCCCGGTTTGATTCGGTGACGGGCCATGTAGGCGAGGATTTTCCCGGAGTAGTAGTTGTTGTGTGCAACGGCGTGCGGACGTGGCCCGACCAATGCCATGTGGCCTTGCAGCACATTGATCAGCTGCGGCAATTCATCGAGCGAAGTGCGGCGGATAAAACGCCCAACCGGGGTAATCCGCGAATCGTTACGACTGGCCTGCTTGACCTCGTGATCATCGTGTACGCGCATCGAGCGAAACTTCCAGACCTGGATCACCTTGCCGTTCCAGCCGTGACGGTCCTGCTTGAAGAACACCGGGCCTGGCGAATTGAGTTTCACCGCCAAGGCAATGAGCAACAACAGGGGGCTTAGAAGGACAATGGCCAACAACGCCACGCTCTTTTCCAGCAGGCTTTTACTCAGTGCGGCGGTGGGCTGGCTGGTCAACGGGCTTTCATTCAGGTAGATCGCCGGCAAGCCGTCCACGACTCTTACTGAGTGATTGAGCAGCGTCAGACTATTCAAGTCCGGCACCCAGACCACGTCTACGTTGGCACCCAGCAAATCGATATACATGGCCTCGATTTTCGCCGCTTCGCTCAGGGGCAGCGTAATGTACAACCGTCGGATGTCATGGGCTTCGATCAACTCCAGCAGTTGCTCCTGGGGGCCCACGATACGCGGTGAGCCCGGCGCCGGCGGAAGCGTGGTGTCCGTGCTGACCAGGCCCACCAGCGGGAAGTGCTCCAGGCTGCGCAGTTTGCGGGCCAATCCCAATGCCAATTCGCCAGTCCCCACGATCAGGGTCTTATGCTCGCTTTGAAGCGACCGCTGATAGTATTGCGAGAATCCGTGTAACGGGACGTACAACAGCGCTTGCCCGAGGTAACCGCAGGCGGCCCAGACCAGGATAAGTTGACGAGAAAACAGTTCGTCAGCCTTACAGATAAACGCCACACAGGCTAACGCGGCCAATGTCATTGACCAACCCATGAACAAACGTCCCAAGCCCGTCAGATAGTTATCTTTCTTTGCATAGACGCCGCACCATGTATAGGCGGGAACCGAAGCAAGTACAGTCAGAATTGCACAGACTCGATAATAGAACTCTAGCGTTCCGGTGTGGTAATAAACCAATGAAAACAACAGGGCAACTACAAAGCCCTGACCCAGTGCCCATTGTCCCCAGAAGGTCAATCCTTTGAGGTGGGTATTTCGATTGATACGAAGATTGTTAACCATGCGATATCCCCAAAATACGTCCATTCGCGCGTCGACAGACAACAGCCAAAGTTGATGAAGCAAACGTTATTATTTTTATAAGATGGCAAAGCATTAGTGAGCGAATTGCCACTATGCGGTGCGCTCGCCAGTGAATAGATTAATTTATTGGGGAGAGGGCTGTCTGACGACTTCTAACGGCTGATAAGTTCTGCGGGTTGTTGATCTTGAACGGCGGGGTGTTAGAAATAGTCGATAAATGTAAGTTGGGGTGGCATGGCATGTTTGGAGGGGGATTTCAGCTGCGAGGGGGGGAGTATAAGATAGTGTGCTTTCTTATTTTTGTAATGCACTACCCGCAGGGTCGTTGCGTTTTTTCAGGTGAGGCTTTTCCCTCGTATGATTTTTTGTGTCAGGCAATAACCTCGGTTCCTGACCGCTCGGAACAGGCGTTCGCCGTTACTGGCGTTTTTAAACTTTTCCTGTAGTCGACTAAGGCACATCTCGAGACCTCGATAATGTTCCGGCTCCCTGCCGATGCTCCGAATAAGATCATCTTTGCTCACGACGCGATCATCATGGTTGAGCATTTTTTTGACCAGCGCGGCCTCGAGGCCAGTCAAGACAATCTCGATATCATCTCTGATCAGAGCTCCGTTGCCGTTGCTCAGTCGCCAGGCTTCTGCATGGGAATTGAGTGGCTTGGCCGCCGTGTACATGGCGTCCGAGGCTTCATCTGTACGAGCGTTGCTGTTATTGAATCGCGTGTCGGGCTGGACTGTTCGCCACTCGGATTCGAATGACGAAAGCATACGCTGTGTATCACGTTTGATAACAGGCGGGACAATACTGTCCAGGTGAGGGGAAAAAAACTCCATGAGCTTAGGGGGGAAGAAGGTGGGGCAACACCTTCGACAAACATTTTTGCCTGTGAGGTGCCAAATGAGTTGTATCGCTTGTTCGACAGCAATGCTTCCAGCTCAAGTTGTAATGCCGAGCTGTGAGTAACGACGACAAAATATTTTCTGGGGAGGGTTGTGCTGCTTTCCATGTCTTCTCTCCTGAAGTGCACTTTCGGTTTTAATTCAAAAGGATGTCGGCAGGGGAGTAATGGCTCCCTTGGAAGTAATCAAAGGGCAACGCGCGTGCCAGTACATGACTGGCAGACTGCTCGACTCTGTCGGCTATGAAGACGACTTTGGTGGTGTGAGTCAGCATGGTCATGCGTTCATGAAGTCGATTGAATAACTCAGGGTTGCCAGTTTGTTTAAGGTTCAAGTCTAGGGTTGGAAGGGGGATTTTTATATAGTCGAATAGATTCAGGGTGGTAAAGAGTTCGATACTTTCGTCGTGGATATCATAGCCGTCAAAAGCAATCTCTATCCCATGATCTTTCAGCAGATAAATGTTGTTGAGGATTTTCTTTTTGTCGGTGAAACTCACCGCCGAAAGAGGCAACTCATTGAGCGCGACAGCCAGTGTCTGGCCAAAGTTACTCAGCGCATCGTTGCACTGGATCAACTCTTCGGTGAGTGCAGGACTGGCGAGATCTGATTGCCCTACGCAAACGAATCGCCGGCTCAGGTATTTATTTTCGCTGGAAACATTGCGGTCTTTCAGCGAAAAGGCAATCAGCCGGGTCTGCATCAGTACTTCACTGTAGATGCCACTCATCTGCTTCATGGGTGGTGCACTGCAGGCACGTGCGGGCGGAACCTGACTGTCGTCAAATTGTATTCTGATCTCGCTGCCAAATGGGCAGTCATCGCGAGTGAGGATCAATTGTCGAGATAAATAATGACTCGCACGATAGATGTGAGACGCGCTCCCCGTTGCGTTCATACTGCAATTACTCCCTTGATACTAATCATCAGGCGGTCGAGATCAGACCCCTGATTAAACGATAACCATGGCCACGAATACTTTGAATAGCATTTGTGCCATATAGGCCTTTTATCTTTCCACGAAGGCGGCTGATGGATTTTTCCAAGGCCCTTGGGTCATAAAAATTAATATTAAGCCCCATGATTCTGGCGATTTCATCGTGGCTCAATATTTGATTTTTTGTGCCGGAAAATGCTTCTAGTATCTTCATTTCCGGAAACGATACGTCCAGTCTTTTACAGTCTCCAATCAGGCACATGCGAGTGGGGTCCAGAAGCAGATTGTGTTGCTTCTGCCATTCCGCGCTATTAAAAAACTCGGAAAGTACGTCCGAGTTTTCGTCTGCCAAAGTACCAAACTTAATACAATAGTCGGCCCCGGCAAGATAATATTTCATCTTGTTGTAGGTGCCTCTACCGGTGATCGCTACAAAAATAAGGAGTGCATGGTTGTCAGCACGCATATTTTCAACGAGGGCAAGGCTCTCAACAAACGCTTGAGGGCTGTCAATGACAATGAAGACAGCCCGGTATGAATGAACGTCTTGATTTTTTCTGAAAGAGTTGCTGTAGCACGTTGTATCAACAGGTATATCATTCGGGACGTGGCTTGCTAATAGAGTCTTAAAGTCCTCCACTAACGTTTGGGTCCACCCAATGGTGAGAATACCGATCACCTCCTTCGCGTGACTGTGGCTGGTAGTCGTTATTTTCCCTGTAAGCATCATGCTTTGACTCGGCTGGGTGCTGACGTTCGAATGTTAAAGCACTGATTCTCATCTGTGACTGACAATTGGTAACATTTCATGGGGTTTTCTCGCAGGCATCACATTTTTTTAACATTGCTGGTGAATTTGTTAGAAATCATTGCACTTCTGTGTAGTTGATGGTTGCAGGCAAAAGAGTGTCATTGTGCCATCTTTCGGCTTGTTCTCCCGCCTTTCCAGCGCAGTACCCTGTGCTTCTGGTTAACCCGGCCGCTGCGTGACTTTATGAGGGGAGTGTTATGAATGATCAGCTGGCAGGTTGGATTGAGCTTTTCTTTGGTGCTGAACTAACTGCTATTGATCCTTGTATAACATCAGGGTTGTCAGGTGTAGTGCTGGACAATAATTAACAAGGTGTTCTCATGCGCGGCTGAATGCGTTTTACTCTCTGTTTAACGATGCATTAAAAGCACGTCAGCGGACGTGTTTTTTTGATGGGGAGGATTGATGGATTTTTGGACTACTGTATCGGTATTGATTTTAGGCGTGGTCGAAGGGCTGACAGAGTTTTTGCCTATATCAAGTACAGGGCATCAAATTATTGTCGCGGACTTGCTCGATTTCGGTGGTCAGCGAGCAATGGCCTTCAATATCATCATTCAACTGGGTGCAATCCTGGCGGTGGTCTGGGAGTTTCGTCGCAAGATTCTCGAAATCATCACGGGCTTGCCAACTCAACGTAATGCACAACGTTTTACCTTGAACTTGCTGATCGGTTTTATGCCGGCCGTGGTCTTGGGCGTATTGTTCGCCGACAAGATCCATGAGTATCTGTTTAATCCCATCACCGTGGCAGTGGCGTTGGTAGTGGGCGGCTTTATCATGTTGTGGGCAGAGCGGCGGGAACATGTGGTGTATGTCGATCATGTTGACGACATGCGCTGGACCGACGCTCTAAAGGTCGGCTACGCACAGTGCCTGGCAATGATTCCGGGCACCTCACGCTCTGGATCGACCATTATCGGTGGGTTGCTTTTTGGCCTGTCGCGCAAGGCCGCCACCGAGTTTTCGTTCTTCTTGGCCATGCCGACCATGGTCGGTGCCGCGGTCTACTCAGGCTACAAGTATCGAGACCTGTTCCAGGCCGCCGACCTGCCAGTGTTTGCCCTGGGTTTTGTCACCGCGTTCTTGTTCGCCATGATCGCTGTGCGCGGCTTGCTCAAGTTCATCGCCAACCACAGTTACGCGGTATTCGCCTGGTACCGGATCGCATTCGGTTTATTGATCCTGGCAACCTGGGCATTTGGCTGGGTTAACTGGACTGAGGCGGCAGCGCTCTGATACACCAACCAGGCTGCGAGAAATGCAGCCTGGTTTTTCGCTAACCGTTAGCGCCCCTCAAGTAACTCCGCCGCCTGATCCAGCAACGCCAACGGCTCTTTAGCCTTGTGAATATCTACCGACAACAACTGCCGAAACTTGCGCGCTCCCGGAAACCCGGTGCCCAGGCCCAGCACATGCCGGGTGATATGGTGCATCGAGCCACCCGCATCGAGGTGTGCGGCAATGTAAGGCCGCAACTGCGCCAGCGCCTCGGCACGGCTGATCACCGGTGCCGTACTGCCGAACAGTTGCTGATCCACCTCAGCCATCACATAAGGATTGTGGTACGCCTCGCGCCCCAACATCACGCCGTCGAACGTCTGCAAATGTTCGTGACAGGCCTCCAGCGTTTTGATCCCGCCGTTGAGAATAATCTCCAACTCCGGAAAGTCCGTCTTCAACTGCGCTGCCACGTCATAACGCAGGGGCGGAATGTCGCGGTTCTCCTTGGGCGACAACCCCTCCAGAATTGCAATCCGCGCATGCACCGTAAAGCTCGTGCACCCGGCGTCCCGAACCGTGCCGACGAAATCACACAGCTCCTCGTAACTGTCCCGCCCATTGATCCCGATGCGGTGCTTCACCGTCACCGGAATCGACACCGCATCGCGCATCGCCTTCACGCAATCCGCCACCAACTGCGGATGCCCCATCAGGCACGCGCCGATCATGTTGTTCTGCACCCGATCACTTGGGCAGCCGACGTTGAGATTCACCTCGTCGTAGCCGTGTTCCTGGGCCATGCGGGCGCAGGCGGCGAGGTCCAGCGGGACACTGCCACCGAGCTGCAGGGCGAGCGGGTGTTCGGCTTCGTTGTGACGCAGGAAACGCTCGTGATCGCCGTTGAGCAGCGCGCCGGTCGTGACCATTTCGGTGTAGAGGAGGGCGTTTTTCGACAATAGGCGTAGGAAAAAACGGCAGTGTCTATCAGTCCAATCCATCATCGGGGCGACGGAGAAGCGGCGGGAGAGCGGGGCGGGTGCGGCAGTGATTGGGGGCATTGGGGGTCTGGAATCGGTGGGGCGAAAGACCGGAGTTTATCAGGAATGGGCTGGTTGGGTTGAGGCGAGTCGTGCGAGGTTAATCCTCCGGATGCCAGGAACGGTATTGAGCAAGACAGTTTTTAGACGGACTGATAGCATCTGGCTACTAATTACAAAGCTGTTCGAGGAAGGGATCCCATGCTCAAGAAGATTGCGTCACTTGCTTTAGTCACCGCCAGCATTTTTGTATTTGCACAAAGCGCGGCGGCCGAAGATAAGCTCTTCAAGAATTACGTCTATCAATCCCCCCTCGTGAACTACACCGAAGCCGCGGGTTACTACGACTGCTCTGAAGATGTCGGCGGAACGGCAAGGTGCATCGACGACGTCGACTTCCTCGAAGAGAAATTCACCGTCGCATTGGTGTTCTCGGGTGACAAGCTGATAATGGTGTCGTTGATCAGCCCGTTCGATCAGGATTTGTATGGCAAAGCCATCGCAGGTCTTTCCAAGACCTTCACATTGGTTTCCATGACCGATGACAAGTCGATGCTGGACGTGGTCGAAGTCGCGAAGAAGGTGAGCAGCAAAGACGAGTTGACCGCGAAGTTAGCCAACTTTGAACAGGTCGGCCTGACCTCTGGGAATTTGACCTATACGTTCCTGGAAGGTGTGAATGCCAAAGGGCAGTCGAATGCGATTGGCGCGTTGAATGCATCGGCTGAGAATACGAGGTCTGCTGAATTGGTGCTTGCGGGGGAAGGGGCTGACGCGGGGTTGTTGATTCGGTTTTCGTTTCCGCGGTTAGAGGCTAATAAGATTATTCAGGCGGCTAAGAAGCCGGTTGAGGCTTTTTGATTTTGAGGCTGGGTGGAACGGATTAAATATGTCTGTCCCCGTTCTCCAGGCGTCATTAGGACTGCGAGCGTTAGCTTGATGAACTCCTCATTTTTGTCGATGGTGTCCAGGGCGCCACGAACATTATCGGCGACGTCGGCCGATCCGCGCTGCTCAACCCAGTTCGAGATTTCCAGGATGGCGACTTCGAGGGCGAGCTGATTTTCGTTGATCTTGAATAGCGGGGAAGGGAGCAGATCTGTATTTGGCATCGCGATTCCTCTGTGAAAAGGAAAGCGTAGCAGCTTGAAATATTAATGGATCGGGTGGATTCATGGAGGTTGGGCGCCAATGCACCAAGGTATTTGACAGTAGCGACAGTGCTCGGGATTGGAGCCGAAAACGGTTGCTTAAAATTTGCTTCAACGGATTAAGAGGGGGGCAGAGTTTGCGGCGTCGAGCAAACCCAGTTATCAGTAGATCAAGAAAGAGGTCAGTCGTTGAGCTGGAATAGACTGCCGTCATCTTTCAGAGGTCGAAAAAATCCCTTTATGCAGCTGATTTCACGTACACAAATCTGTATGTGGGTTTTTTGTCTAAAGCTGGTTCCAGGGTAGAGCCCTTCACCCTCGTTGAAGGGAGATCGAACAGTCTCATATGCGGGCAGATCAAACTGGGCGCGAGCGGCATGCATATTCTGGAACACAGCGCAGTCTAAGTGACGCTTCAACAAATCGAGATCTCCTTCGAAACCAGGACTGTTTACCGGGAGGGGGTTTCCGGTTGCGCTCGCAGTAGCACTTAGAATTTCGAAAGCCCCCTGAAGCTCATTCAAGGCGCCTTCCTCTGTCAAATTGAAGCAGAGTCCAAGGTCGATGACTGCTCCAATTACATAAGGATGCTTGATAGATCCTTTCCCGCGCTTTTTGTAGCGTTTGATGCTTTGGGCATAGCTCAGGGCACGCTCTGGGCTATTTTCCCAAAAATATATGCCCTGTCCGAGCCAGTCGTAGTCGTTCGTGCTTGGTTCTAGTGGCTCGCCGGCAAGGACCGACTCCGCAACTGCACGGTCACATCCATGAAAGCCCAAAACGAATGAAGGTAGGTGTTGGTACATTTTATCGATACGCGGCTGTCAGGTCACCCGAGTTAGTGTACACACCCGTCTTCTTTCCAAATACCTTGGCTTCCTCCGGATCTTTTGCGATGAGTTGAGCCAGCTGCTTCATGAGTTGAGCAGACTCATTATGAGAATAATGCGTCCGCGCTGAAGCAGCAGTCGGCTTCGCCAGAGCAGCAACTGGTTTAGCCGCAACCTTTGGTTTAGCAGCAGCAGGTTTAGCCGCAGCCTTCGGTTTAGTAGCAGCAGGTTTAGCTGCAGCCTTCGGTTTGGCAGCAGCAGGTTTAGCCGCAGCCTTCGGTTTGGCAGCAGCAGGTTTAGCCGCAGCCTTCAGTTTGGGGGCGGCCGCAGGCCGATGGGCCTGTACCTTGGGATTAGCTGCGACAGCGTTCGGTGGGTTGCTCGCATCAGCTTTTGGGGCTTTTGCCTTATGGGCTTTTACCACTGCAACCTTAGGTTTTCTGGCCATTTGACCTCCTTTAGAGGTTAGCGTCTTGGAATTGATCTTATAGTCAGACAGATCAAATGTCAGCCACATTGACGTTCTGCCGCATCTAAGGATTCAAAGGGAAGCGGAAAAACCGCTACGTTTCGACGGCCC
This sequence comes from Pseudomonas sp. S2_B07, assembly GCF_054668435.1. NCBI lineage: Bacteria > Pseudomonadati > Pseudomonadota > Gammaproteobacteria > Pseudomonadales > Pseudomonadaceae > Pseudomonas > Pseudomonas sp. S2_B07. The sequence goes on along the minus strand of NZ_CP162769.1, from coordinate 1,480,218 downwards.
ACGGCTGATTGAAGTCATCAGTTGCATGACTCAAATGGAAATTTGCCATAGTGACTTGATGGGTTGTGAGAATTTCGGTGGTACAGAATTGGTACGCAGCAAATTAGAAGGCTCCTAGAGGCCTTGATTTCTGGCGTTTTGATGTTTAGTTAGTCCAATCCATCATCGGGGCGACGGAGAAGCGGCGGGAGAGCGGGGCGGGTGCGGCAGTGATTGGGGGCATTGGGGGTCTGGAATCGGTGGGGCGAAAGACCGGAGTTTATCAGGAATGGGCTGGTTGGGTTGAGGCGAGTCCTGCGAGATAGCCCTCCGGACGCCGGGAATGGTCTTGAGCGAGACAGTCATCAGGCGGACTGATGGCATCTGGCTATAGATTGCAAAGCTGTTTAAGGAGCGTATTGGTCAGATTCGCAGAGGTCAGGCCGACCTGTTCAAAGTTGAGAGGCCTGTAGAGGCTTGCTGATTTTTGAACTGAAAGGGAGGCGACGCATTAAACAGCTCCGCCCCTTTCTCGTACATTCTCGTCAAGGGCCCCACTCAAAAAAACCAACTGCGATTATCTTCCAGTGCCTGGCGACAAAGCTTGAGCTGCGAATTATAACTTTGTGATTGTTGTTCCACTTTGCGCGCTACCTGTATGAGCCAAGGCTTGCTGAGGTGGGTGCCGTTACGATAGCCGCCACGCCCCTCGTGGTACGCCAGATATTGGTTGTAAGCATCCCATTTCGAGATCCCGAGTTGGCGCTGGGTGCCGGTTGTGTACCAGCCTATGAACATGATCGCGTCATCAAAGTTGTCACGCGAGCCGCCATTGCCAGTGCCGTTTTTGTACTCACCCCACACCGGGTCTTGCGCTTGCGCATAGCCGTAGGCGGAACTGACTCGACCCCAAGGGATGACCCACAACAGGTAGTCGCGGGGTGGCAAGGCATCGGAAATAAAACTGCTTTCTTGCTTCATGATGGCCATCGCCACATGTTGAGGCGTGCCCCACTTCTCCTGCATCTTCAGCGAGTCTTCATACCAGTCAGGGTATTCACGATAGATGTTGCAGAGGTTGTTCTGGTCTTTGGGGGGGGGCGTTGCGCAACCCGTCAAGGTCAGCAGCATCAATACAGGTAGCCATGTTCGCCATTGCTTCATTCATCGTGTCTCGGAAAAGAGTAAGGGCGACGTCAGCCCATCTATATTGCTCGTGGCTCGCGTGGAGCAAAGCACCGCTAGCAACGTCTGATGACATTTGGCTGGATGGGGTCACCCGTTAAGCGATTGGCTTTGTAACGTTCTGCGACCATTGAACTGACCAAAACTGCGATTCCTGAACCAACGCTGTCGCCCCGCAAAGTTTCATAATCCCTACCGACATTGCAGCCTAGGATGACAACTCAAGCTCGTATCACCGCGCCCTCCATCCCACAGGGAACTGAAAAATGATCTCGAATCTCTTCAAAGTTGTGCTAGTCGGTGGTGCAGTGCTGTTGAGCGCCTGTTCGGGTGCAAGTACCCATAGCGAATATTCGGAAGCCACGCTGCCGTCTGCCGGCTTTGGCCCGGGGCCGACCAACAACCCCAATAAGATGAATGTGCATGGCAGTGCGCTTGGTAACAGTTTCGGCGAGTACAGTTCGGGGTTGTTGCACGACGATTAACTAACGGCGGAAGTGTTTCCGCCGTTTTGCGTTTTGCCTGATAGGGCGTGTAGGTAGGCGAGGGCGACTGCTGCGCAGTCGGACGCTGGCTTCGCCAGCTGCTACAGGGGGGAGTTGGCGGGTTATTTAGTCTCGGGCGTTGCTATCCACTGACTCAGGACTTTTTGGTAACTGCCCGTCACCTTGGCCAGGTGCAGCCACTGATCGACATACAACTTCCAGGTGATGTCGTCGCGCGGTAGCAGGTAAGCCTTTTCCCCATACTGCATAAGCTTGCTCGGGTTCACTGCGCACAAACCGGGTTTGAGTTTCTGCTGGTACAGCGCTTCCGACGCATCGGTAATCATCACGTCAGCCTTCTTGTCCAGCAGTTCCTGGAAGATGCTCACGTTGTCGTGAAGGCTCAATTGCGCCTTGGGCAGGAAGGCGTGAACAAACGCTTCGTTCGTACCACCAGCCGGTTCAACCAGGCGCACTGAAGGCTGGTTGATTTGCTCGATGGTTTGGTACAGCGCCTGATCGTCGCAACGCACTAGCGGGATCTTGCCGTCGACGTCCAGCGTGGTGCTGAAGAAGGCTTTTTTCTGCCGTTCCAGTGTCACCGAGATACCGCCCATGCCGATGTCGCACTTACCCGCCAGCATGTCCGGCATCAGGGTTTTCCAGGTAGTGGGTACCCATTCAACTTTGACACCGAGGCTGTCCGCCAGTGAGCGGGCCATGGCGATGTCGATGCCTGAGTATTCGCCGTCCTCGGCTTTGGAGGTATAGGGTTTGTAGTCACCCGTGGTGCATACGCGAAGTTGGCCTTGCTGGATGATGCTGTCCAGATGCGAAGGTTCTGCCTGAACGCCAAACGATAGAGCGAACAAACCACCGAGCATCATTGTGCTTTTTATGTTCTTCATTGTTCTCGGACTTTTTTGATGGATTCTCATCAGCCCAGCGATAACGCAGAGCCGTCCCCGAACGCATCATAAACACTAAATGCTGTTCTGGGGTTTGAGTGCCAGTTCTGGACTCAACGTCCCCAACCACGCCACCAAACCTACAATCAATACCGCCGCTGCCAATTCCACCCACACGCTGCGCCGCAATGCATTGGCGGCGACCTGATATTGACCGTCTCGTAGCGACCGCTCCAAAAATGGCCCGAGGTGAAAGCGATTCAACGCCGCGAGCACCAGCATCCCGGCGAACAGTGCCACTTTGATGAACAGCAAAATCCCGTAGGTGCTGAGCAATACGTCATCCAGTGTCGGGCCCACGATAAACAGATAATTCACAACGCCCGTCACCGTAATGACCACGACGATCAGCGCACCTGCCGTTTCAAACCGCGAAACCGCACGGGCCAATATTTTGATGCGCTCGTCAGTTTGCAACGCATTGATCTTCGCCATCAACGCAAACGCCACCAGCGCACCCAGCCAGGCACCAGCGCCCCACAAATGCAGAATGTCGCTGGTGAAATGCCAGTGGCGCCGACTGCCTTCATCCATCGCCCCATGTCCGCTCCACGCGAGAGAGGCGAGGGCGACACCGCCGCCAATCGAGGCGATCAACAAACTCATGCCGGGCGCGCGGAGGTTGAGCGTCACGGCCAAACCACAGACAACCAGCGCGACGATGCGCACGATCCAGGCCCATCCGACATCCGTTTCAAACACCATCATCTCGATGTGCGGACGCAGTTCAGCGAGGTCTGACTCTCCGCTCATGGCGCTCGCCATCGCCACCATGCTGACGATGGACAGCAACAGCCCCAGCCCTGCCGTCCCCGTCAACAACGACCAAAACGGCAGCACCACCCCTGACAAACGCTCCCGTCCCTGAAGGCTGTAAATCCCAAACAGCGCCAGCCCGAACAGCAGCATCAAGTCCAGGTACAACGCAAACCGCAGCGCAATGCTGACCGAGTCGCTCATCGATCACTTCACTTTGAACGTGACATTGCCGGTAATCGGGTGGGTGTCCGATGACACTGCGCGCCAATCCACTTTGTAGGTGCCGGCGGGCAGTGGCGAGAGTGGTGTGATGACCATGGTTTTCGGGTCGCTGCCCCCGCTGACTTTGGCCTTCATCGGCATGGGCGAGTGGGCCATGCCGGGCATTTCGGTCATCACCAGTTTTGCGCCAGAGAACTGGGTCATGAGGTTTTCCGAGAAGTGCAGTTCGATGGTGTTCGGTGACGCGCCCTCCGCACCCTCAGTCGGGACGGAGGAGAGCAGTTTCGGGTGCGCTTGAGCGAGTGTGCTCATCAGCAATCCGACGGCGATAGCGGTGATGTTGATGGTGCGCATGCAAGACCTCATTAAAGTGTTGTTTTGGGTGAAGAGGTTTAAAACCACAGCCGAACCCCGAGGACCAGACGTGCTTCACTGCGATCCTCACCTTCGTCGCTGGCGTAGTCGGTGGTTTTGCCGTAGGTGCGGTTCCAGGTCACGCCAACGTATGGCGCGACCTCCCGGCGGATTTCATAGCGCAGGCGCAGGCCGGCTTCGGTGTTGGACAGGCCTGAGCCGATCCCCCGTTGCGGGTCGTTTTTGCCGTAGACGTTCAGTTCGGCGGTCGGCTGCAGGATGAGCCGGTTGGTCAGCAGAATGTCGTAGTCGCCTTCCAGTCGGGCGGCGGTTTGCCCGGCTTCGCCGATGAATGCGGTGGCTTTGGCTTCGAAGTTATACAGCGCCATGCCTTGCACGCCGAAGGCCGCCCAGGTTTGTGGGGCGCCGGGTTTGAAGTCCTGGCGCACGCCGCTGACCACGTCCCACCAAGGGGAAATCGCATGGCCCCACAAGGCCTGGACTTCGGCGTCCTCGGTCTTGCCATTGCTGCGCTCGCCTTCGGAGCGCAGCCACAGGCGATCGATGTCGCCGCCGACCCAGCCGGACAGATCCCAGGCGAGCGCGCTGCCGTCATCAGCGTCCTGCCATTCGAGTTTGTCGGCGAGAAAGTAATAATTGAGCGCAGAGTCATGCACCTTGTGCCCGCCGGGGCTGGCGAATACGGCAGCGCGATCGGCATCGGTCAGCGCCGCGATCGGCGTGCGACTTTCGGTCGGTGCGGCGGGCTGCATCTGGAATTCGTCCATGCTTTGCATCTGGCCGGGGTCCATGCCGGTCATCTGGCTGTGGTCCATGCCCTGCATGTCGTGGGTGGCGGCCATGGCCGAAGAGAGTGTCAGGCTCACCGTTATGAATGCCAAGGAAATCGGGGTAAGTCGGGTCATGGAGTAGCGCCTCATTCTTCCACGCGAACTTCACGGAACATGCCCATTTCCATGTGGTACAGGAGATGGCAGTGATAGGCCCAGCGGCCGAGCGCATCGGCCGTCACCCGGTAGCTGCGTCGAGAGCCGGGTGGCATGTCGATCGTGTGTTTGCGCACCATGAACTGGCCGTTTTCGTCTTCGAGGTCGCTCCACATACCGTGCAGATGGATGGGGTGAGTCATCATCGTGTCGTTGACCAGCACCACGCGGACCCGCTCGCCATACTTGAGGCGCAGCGGTTCGGCGTCGGAAAATTTCACGCCGTTGAACGACCACGCGAACTTCTCCATGTGGCCGGTCAGGTGCAGTTCGAGGGTACGACCGGGCTCTCGGCCATCGGGGTCTTCGAAGGTACTGCGCAGGTCGGAATAGGTGAGCACCCGGCGCCCATTGTTGCGCAGGCCCAAGCCCGGATCGTCGAGTTTTGGCGAGGTGGTCATGGCCTGCATGTCCACCAGCGGGTTGTCTTTTTCCGTGTCCGGATGAGATTGCATGCCCGGCATGGCCATGCCGCCGTGATCCATGCCCGCCATATCGCCCATGCTGCCGTGGTCCATCCCGCCCATGCCCATGTCATCCATGGTTACACGCGGGCGAGGGTCCAGCGCAGGGATCGGCGCGGATAAACCCGCCTTCGAAGTCAGCGTGCCACGGGCGTAGCCGGTGCGATCCATTGATTGGGCGAAGAGGGTGTAGGCCTCTTGCGTCGGCTCGACAATCACATCAAACGTCTCCGCCACAGCGATCCGAAACTCGTCGACGCTCACCGGTTTGACGTGCAGTCCATCCGCCGCGACCACGGTCATTTTCAGGCCGGGAATGCGCACGTCGAAATACGTCATGGCCGAGCCGTTGATGAAGCGCAGGCGCAGCTTCTCGCCGGGCCGGAATACGCCGGTCCAGTTCCTGTCCGGCGCCTGGCCATTCATCAAAAAGGTGTAAGTGGCGCCACTGACGTCGGCGAGATCGGTGGGGTTCATCTTCATCTCGGCCCACATCTTTCGATCCGCGACCGTCTCGCCCCAACCTTTTTCGCCGACGTCGTGGATGAAGTCACCCACGGTGAGTTTGTTGTAGTTGTAGTAATCGGACTGTTTTTTCAGCGTCTTCATCAGGTCGGCCGCGTCTTCGTCGGACCAGTCGGTCAGCATCACCACGTAATCGCGGTCGTACTGGAAAGGCTCCGGTTCTTTGGCGTCGATCACCAGCGGGCCGTAAACACCGGACTGTTCCTGAAGGCCCGAATGGCTGTGGTACCAGTAAGTACCGTTTTGCCGGACCTTGAATTGATAGACGTACATTCCACCGGGCTCGATCCCGTGGAAGCTCAATCCCGGCACGCCGTCCATGTTCGCCGGCAGCAAAATGCCGTGCCAATGGATGGAGGTGTCGTCCTTGAGCTGGTTCCTCACCCGCAGTGTGACGGTGTCACCTTCACGCCAGCGCAGCAGGGGGCCGGGGATGCCGCCGTTGATGGTCATGGCGGTGCGTGGGCTGCCGGTGATATTAACCGGGGTTTCGCCGATCAACAGGTCGAAATCGTTGCCCGCCAGGACCTGAGGTTCACCGGGGCTGGAGACGGCCCAGACTGGCGCACGCCATAAGCCGAGACCGCCGAGCAAGCCGCCGGCGGCCAGGCCCTTCACGAAAGTGCGTCTTGAGGTGTTGGAATGCATGCCGTTGTTCCCGGACCGTCAACGTGGAGTTGACGGCGAGACTAACGAGGGCTGCCTTTCAGAAGACTGAGGAGGGGATTACAGTTTTGACAGGTTCACGCGGTGTTTACTTGCGGAGGGTGGATTTTGACGCCGACGCGACCGTGCCACTGCCGCAGTTGATATACGAAGAGGTTTTCAACCAGCGCTGATCCGGATAGTAAGAGAACAACAGCTGCCCATCTTTCATCGAATCAATCAGCCGATGCGCAATCGCCGGCCTGACTGCCGGGCAGCCGAGGCTTCGGCCAATCCGGCCATTGACCCGGGCCAGCATTGGATTCACATAGGGCGCGCCGTGAATCACGATCGCCCGGTCAAAGGCGTTGTCGTTGAAACCGGGTTCCAGGCCTTCCATGCGCAGCGAGTAACCGTTTTGCCCGACATAACTTGACTGTGTCCGGTACAAGCCGAGACTGGTGGCGAAGCTTTCGTTTTGATTGGAGAAGTTGACGGCCATGTTCTCGCCGCTGTTTCGACCGTGGGCCACCAGTTCATGGAACAGCAGCTTGCGTTTTTTAAGGTCAAACACCCATAACCGTTGTTCGGTGGAGGGCAGGGAATAGTCGATGATCGCAAGCCTTTGGACAGGGGCTGCGCCTTGAGCGATGCTGCATTGTGAAGCGCGGACGGCCAGGTTAATGACTTTTGCGTCGGCACCCGGCGCTGCTTTGACGAGGGCGGCGGCCAGCGAATCGGCGTAGGCTGATGGTACGGACATTGCAGTCAGTAGCAGGGCCGCCAATGGAAGGCCAAAACGTAGTAGCGCCATATAGATGTCTCATCATGTTAAGTTCGAGTCTAGCAGTGCGTGGGAAGCTAGCGAGTGAATGCGGGAGATTAAGGATTATCCATGGTGCAATTAACAAGGTTATTCGTCATAAGCCGCGTATTTTTTATGGGCTTTCTGATCAGCGGTGCAGCAGTCGCCGAAACTTCGCCGATTGAGTCGGTAACTGAGCCGAACATCGTGATGGACGCCGCAGCGGACGACAACGTCGCTCAAACGATTCAGGCGTCGCTTGCGCCATTGAAAACCGCATTCCCGCCCTTGCTCACTTCAAAGCGCTATCGGCGGCTGGATGTCAGTCGTCTGGTCATGGATTTTTATACCCATCGTGCCTATCGCGCGGCGTGGACCAACGACAGCGATGTCGCACAGTTGATCAAAAGTTTGAACAACCTCCAGGCCGACGGTTTGAACCCGGCGGATTTTCATGTGGATGAAATTGTCCGGACTCAACCCTCGGTGCAAACCCTGACGGCCTCGACTGAGCAGCGCGCAGCGTTTGATATCGCCACCACCCACACTTTTATTACCGCGCTGCTGCAATTACGGCGCGGCAAGGTCGACCCTTCACGGCTGGACAATCACTGGAATTTTGATTCGAACGGCGTCGATCCCCGTAACGACATTAACGCCTTCTTCGCTGCGCTCGATAATCACGACGTGGCGAGTGCTTTCGCCCAGGCACCGCCACAAGAGGCGGTGTACGTCAGTTTGCGTCAGGCGTTGGCGCAACTGCGCGGTATTCGGGATCGGGGTGGCTGGCCGAAAGTGGTGGTGGACCATTCGCTCAAACCCGGCATGGACGAGCCTGCTGTCGCACAGTTGCGCGCGAGGATGGTCGCGGCAGGTTTTCTCGACCCACGATTGATCCGCGGTACGAAGTACGACGGCGCCGTCACCGCAGCGGTGAAGAAGTATCAGACCGAACAGTACCTTGGTGCGGATGGTATGGCGGGGGCGACCACCCTGGCGGCATTGAATGTGCCGGTTGAGGCGCGCATCGACCAGGTGCGGGTGAACATGGAGCGGGCGCGCTGGCTGCTTTATAAACTGCAGGGCACGTTCGTTATCGTCGATATCGCCGGCTACAAGGTGGCGATGTACCGCGATGGCCGACCGATCTGGCGATCCCGGGTGCAGGTGGGTAAAACGGCGCGCAATACCCCGATTTTTCAGGCGCAGATTACCTACATCACCTTTAACCCGACCTGGACGGTACCGCCGACGATCCTCAAGGAAGACGTGATACCAAAAATTCAGGCCAATCCAGGTTACCTGGCCAGCAACCGGATACGCGTACTGGATCGAGCAGGCAATGTGCTCGATCCGTCGACCGTTGACTGGAGCAATGCACGCGGACTGACCCTGCGTCAGGATGCCGGGCCTGATAGCTCGCTGGGCCAGGTCGTGATCCGCTTCCCCAACGACTATGCGATTTACCTCCACGACACGCCGCATCGCGAGTTGTTTGCCAAGACTGTCCGCGCAACCAGCTCGGGCTGCATTCGGGTCGAAAACCCGCTGCAACTGGTGGAGCTGCTGTTCAACGACCCGGTGAAATGGAACAGCGCCGGCATTCAAAAACAATTGGCCAACGGCAAGACCGAGAACATCCGGCTTCCCGTGAAAGTGCCGGTGTTGCTGGCGTACTGGACGGTGGACCTGGAGAGTGACGGGCGAGTGGCGTTCAAGCCTGATGTGTATGGTTATGACGCGCCGGTGTTGCAGGCACTGAACCGGCCGGCGCCAGTGCCGGCGCTGGATTTGCGTGCGGCGGCGGGTTCGGTGGTGGCGTCGGGGCCGGGTGTGCAATAAGAGGGGGATGTTAGGCTTGGACCCCTTATGTCGCGCGGGTCTAGAGTTCCAGGCCGTCTTGCACTGCCGTCAGCAAGATGTGTTCTGTTAATGCCACCGCATCGGCTTGTTCACCGGACTGCTCAATCGTCTGCAGCCACCAATGCGTCTCGCCGTGCTCATCCACTGTGCGCAACAGGGCGAGTTCTTTACCTTTGGAGTGAATCTCGATGCGCCCCTCGCCATCCGTGGTGAAGCGGGCGACCGGGTCGAACGTCAGGGTGTGGCGATTACCTTCGATTACCAGTTGGTCGATGGCATAGTCGAACGTTTCCCCGTCCTGACGGCTCTCGATGACATGAGTGGGGTTACGCCGCAGGACCAAACCCACCTCGGTCAGCGGATGCAACCAAACCTCGATCTGGCGATACAGGTCATAAACCTGGCTCGGCCAGCTGTCGATCGCCTGATCGGCACGGGTAGACCCGGTTTGTTTCAACTTCGTGGCGAGCTCGTCTGCCTTACTCATTTCGATTCCTTGTCATGATGTAAGAGTAATCGTAGCTCCTCCAGCGCCATCCGGGTCTTGCCTTGGGTCATGCCAGCCATACAAGCGTGACAATTCTTTTCAGGCCGACAGGACCGTCAATTCTCCCCGCAAAAACTCCACCAGCCCGCGTTGCAACCTGGGCGATGCCCAAAGTGCTCGTGCACAATTGGACAGTGCGATGCGGCGTCTGTCCAAAGGACAATTGCCCCTCACCACGGCGTAGACTAAGCTCACAAAAAATAAGGGTTTTGGGCCTTCGCCCACGCCTTACCCTTACAGGACGAGCTTTGCCTATTCCCCTTCACGACCCGCATCACGCCCCCGGCGGCACGTTGAAACGATTACCGCTGCTGACAGCTTCGGTGCTGTTCATCGCGACGGTGTGCCTGTGCCTCTGTGCTTTGTTGTACCTGCAACTGGAGCAGTCGCGCCGCCACGATCTGGACGAGGCGCAAGTGGCGTCGTCGAACCTGACCCGGGCCATGGCGCAGCAGGCTGAAGACACCTTCATGAAAGCCGACCTGGTGCTGACCAGCCTGGTGGACTGGATTCAAACCGACGGTTATGGCACTGCACAACGGGCGCGTTTGCAGAAAACCTTTGCCCGCAGGGTGCTGACGCTGGACCAGTTGCACGGGATTTTCCTGTTCGACAAGCAGGGGCAGTGGGTGGTGACGTCGTTCGAGGATCTGCCCCGGGGCGCGGGGGTTGCCGATCGTGAATACTTCAAGTTTCACCAGCAAAACGTGTCGTCGGTCGTGCACATCGGACCGGCCATCCGCAGTCGGCAGAATGGCGAGTGGATCATTCCAGTGTCCAAGCGCGTCAATGACAAGAGCGGCAAGTTTCAGGGCGTATTGCTGGCCGGCATCAAGATGGCGTACTTCGATCAATTCTTCAAAAGCTTCAGCATCGATGACAAGGGTTCGATGTTTTTGGCCCTGACCGACGGAACACTGTTGGCGCGACGGCCGTTTGTGGAGTCGCTGATCAACACGTCATTGGCCAAGGGCGACATCTTTCAGACGCTGCTGCCGAACGCACCGGCCGGCAACGCAATGATCAGTTCGATCGTGGACGGCATCGTCCGTCTGTACGGCTATCGTCAACTGGAAGGTTATCCGCTGGTGGTTTCCGCAGCGTCCTCACGGGACGCGGTGCTCAAGGGCTGGTACGACACGGCGTTTCAATCCAGCGTCATCGTGGCACTGGTGATCCTGGGGGTTGGGCTGTTTGGCTGGGTGTTCATCCATCAGGTGCGCGACGGTGAGCGAATCGAGGCTGATTTACGCAAGGCGCAAGAAGCGCTGGAGCTGATTGCCACTCACGATAGCCTGACCGGCCTGGCCAATCGTCGGTTGTTTGAAAGGGCACTGGACATCGAATTCGCGCGCGGGGCCCGGCAGTTGAGTTCATTGGGCCTGGTCATGCTCGATATCGATTTCTTCAAACGCTACAACGACACCTACGGCCATGTCGCCGGCGACCATTGCCTGGCCGAGGTGGCGCGAGCGTTGAAGAGTTGCTGCCATCGCAAGGCCGATCTGGCGGTGCGTTATGGCGGTGAAGAGTTCGCCGTGTTGCTGCCCAACACCGATATCCATGGCGCGTTGGCGATTGCCGAGCAAATCCGCCGCAGCGTCATGGACAAGAACATCACCCACAGTGGTTCGCCCACGGGCTATGTGACGGTCAGTCTGGGCTGTTACGCATTTATACCGACCGGGCGCGACAGCATTGAGGTGTTCATCGAACGCGCCGATGCCGCGTTGTATCAGGCCAAGCATTCGGGGCGTAACCGGTCCTGCGTGTTGTCGTTGGAAGGGGGCTTGGAGGCGCTGCTGCGCTCGGATCGTTGAGTCGCCCGCCTTGTTGTTTCAGTCTTGCAACACCCCGACAACCGGCCGTCCGCCTGTCAATTCTGGCTGAATCGATCGTCTAGAGTTCCGTAAGCCCTGCCGAACCCGGCAGCGCTCCCCAACGCACGGACGATCGCCTAAATGTTGATTACTCAAGCATTGACAGCCGTTGCTCTAACCCTCGCGGCTGCTGCCGTTTTCCCACTGGCCAGCCAGGCTCAACCGAAAGTCACACCCGAAGAAGCGCACGCCATTGGCGTCGACGCCTACCTGTATTTTTATCCGCTGCTGACCATGGACATCACCCGCAAACAGTTCACCAATATCGAACCCGGCAAAGCGTTTGGTAAAGGCCCGATGAACATGTTTGTGAGCGTGCCGCAGTACCCGCCCGCGGATTTCAAAGGGGTCGTGCGCTCGAATTTCGATACGTTGTATTCCATCGCCTGGCTCGACTTGACCAAGGAGCCATTGGTGATTTCCGCGCCGGACACGGCGGGGCGTTTTTATCTGTTGCCGATGCTCGACATGTGGAGCGACGTATTTGCCTCGCCCGGTTGGCGCACGACCGGCACGCAGGCCAGGCAGTTTCTGGTAACCCCGCCGGGCTGGACCGGAACGGTTCCGGCCGGATTGAGCCATTTGCCGGCGCCGACGCCTTTCGTCTGGATCATCGGTCGTACCAAGACCGACGGCGAAGCGGACTACGCGGCGGTGCACAGCATTCAGGCGGGTTACACGGTGACGCCGTTGTCGCAGTTGGGTAAAAAAGTGGAACCGGTCACGGTAAAAATCGACCCGGCGGTGGACATGAAAACCCCGCCGAAGATTCAGGTCGATACGATGTCGGCAGCACAATATTTTGCCTACGCAGCCGAGCTGCTCAAATTGCATCCGCCACATCTCACCGACCAGCCGATCCTGGCGCAGATGCAACGCATCGGCATTGAAGTGGGCAAATCGTTCAGCTTTGAGGCGCTGGACCCGGCCGTGAAAGCTGCGCTGCAGACGGTGCCTGATGAAGCGCAGACGCTGATGAAGTGGAAAGTGGCAACCCTTGCTCGGGTGGTCAATGGCTGGTCGATGAACACCGACACCATGGGCGTCTATGGCAACTACTACCTTAAGCGCGCGATCGTGGCACAGGTCGGGTTGGGGGCGAACTTGCCCGAGGACGCGATTTATCCGCTGAACCTGGGCGATGACCAGGGCAAGCCGCTCGACGGGGCCAACAAGTACGTGCTGCATTTCGATAAAGATCAAGTGCCACCGGTGAACGCTTTTTGGTCGATCACCTTGTACGATCCGGAAGGGTTTCAGGTGGGCAATTCACTCAACCGTTTTGCGGTCAGTAGCTGGATGCCGTTCAAGACCAATGCCAATGGCTCTCTGGATATCTACTTCCAGAACGAAAGCCCCGGCAAGGACCTGGAGGCCAATTGGCTGCCCGCTCCCAAAGGCGCGTTCAACTTGACCATGCGCTTGTACGGCCCGAAACCCGAGGCGTTGAACGGCAAGTGGAACCCTCCCGCAGTCAAGCGCATGTAATGGACGGGTAATGAAAGCGGGCCATGAATCGCTTCATGGCCTGCTTTTATTCGTTCAGCTGCCCGTTCCACCCCCGGCACCTCCGGTTCCGCCTCCCGCCGCCCCGGTTCCGCCACCTGCTCCGGAGCCCGAACCACTGGCGCCGCCATTAGTCCCGGTGCCGGTGCCGCCGCCCGAGTCCGTGTTACTTCCGGCCGGCGGCGTGCCGGGAGTGTGGTCGGTTGACGTGTTCGAGCCGCTGCTGGTCCCGGACTGGGAGCCGGTCGAGCGGGTGCCTTCGTTGGACGCTGCAAACGTGGCTGCCGAGGCGACGCCTAACAAGCCAGCGAGTAACAGTGACGTGAATTTTTTGGTCATCATGGTTCGTCTCCAAAAACTGAGTCGTTACCTGATGTTGGTGCGAAGGGCGGGGTGGTTGGTGCCGGTTGGATGACGAGTGGCAGTGCTTAACACCCTGGTTGGGAGTGAATCATTGTAGGAGTGAGCCTGCTCGCGATAGCGTCCTTTCATCCGACTCAGCTCTGACAGACCTGATGCCATCGCGAGCAGGCTCAGTCCTACAGTGTTTTGAGGTGTTATCGAGGGACGTATTCCGCCAGTTTCTTCTCGAGATTAAGCCGCACCGCCCCCTGGTTGTTTTCGCCGGTGGTGAATTGCACCCGCACACAGTCCAGCACCTCGAATGCATGGCACGGCATCAGGTACAAGGGGAGCCGTCGTCGATTGGCAAGTGCGCTACTGAGACCTTTAATCGCCTGCTGCGCGGGTCATGGCAACTGTCGCCACGCAATCAGGTCACAACCGGATACCGCCAATCCGTTGCGAGCCTCGGACCATGAAAAACCTGAAAATCGCTACCTTCAATGTCAACGGCCTGCGCGCACGCCTGCCCAACTTGTTGGCGTGGCTGGAACGGGAAAAACCGGACATCGCGTGTCTGCAGGAGCTCAAGTCGGTCGACTCGGCGTTTCCGGTTGCCGAGCTTGAAGCGGTCGGCTATGGCGCCCTCTGGCAGGGGCAGGCGTCGTGGAACGGGGTGGCGATTCTGGCGCGGGATGCGCAACCGCTGGAAAGTCGACGCGGTTTGCCGGGTGACGACACGGACACCCACAGTCGCTATCTGGAAGCGGCAGTGCACGGCGTGCTGGTGGGGTGTCTGTATCTGCCCAATGGCAACCCGCAGCCGGGGCCGAAATTCGATTACAAACTGGCGTGGTTCGAGCGGCTGATCGCCTATGCCAAGGATCTGCAGAGCAGCGAGCACCCCGTGGTGCTGGCCGGCGACTACAACGTGGTGCCCACCGATCTGGACATCTACAACACACGCTCCTGGCTCAAGGATGCGTTGCTGCAACCACAAAGCCGCGCGTGTTATCAACGCTTGCTGGATCAGGGCTGGACGGACTCTTTGCGTCATTTGTATCCCGAGGATCGGCTTTACACTTTCTGGGATTATTTCCGCCAACACTGGCAGACCAATTCCGGGCTGCGTATCGATCACCTGTTGCTGAACCCGGCGCTGAGTCCTTATCTGCAAGAGGCGGGTGTCGATGCCTGGGTGCGCAATGAGCCGCATGCCAGTGATCACGCGCCGACGTGGATTCGTGTGAGTTCGCGCAAGCGACATTGATGTTGGCCAGTGGGTTGATTGGCTAAATCAATTGTCAGTGGCACCGCGTTATCCCTTATACATGGCGGCCATCGGCGGAGAGATCCGCGGCCCAAGCATAAGGACTGAGCAATGAGCGAGCCACGCCTGACCCACCTTGCGTTGTATCTACAGCGCCTGGGTTTCGACGCCCCACCGGTGCCGACCCTGGAAACCCTGCGTCTGCTGCAACTGCGCCACACCGGTGCCTTCGCGTTCGAAAACCTCACCACGTTGTCGGGCGAGCCGGTGCTGATTGACCTGCCGTCCATCGAGCAGAAAGTCCTGTTCGATGGTCGCGGTGGTTATTGCTATGAACTCAACAACCTGTTTCTGGCCTTGCTCCAGGAACTGGGCTTCGACGCTCGCGGCATTACCGGCCGTGTCGTAATGGGCCAACCCGAAGGCGCGTGGACTGCGCGCACGCACCGCTTGAGCCTGGTTACGCTGGACGGCGTGCGCTACATCACTGACGTCGGCTTCGGCGGCATGGTCCCCACCGCACCCCTGATACTCGATACCGACGCTGAACAACTCACCCCCCATGAACCGTATCGCATTGAACGCCATGAAGACGGCTACACCCTGCGGGCCAACGTCGGCGGCGAGTGGCGGCCGATGTACATTTTCGACCTGCAGCGCCAGGAAGATACCGATTACACCGTCGGCAACTGGTACGTCTCCACCCATCCCGAGTCGTCGTTTGCGCGGCAGTTGATGGTCGCCCGGACCGGAGACGGCTGGCGCCGTACGCTGAATAACGGCAGCTTTGCGATACACCGGGTCGGTCGCGAAAGCGAACGGAGGCAGGTGGCGGATGTGGTCGAGTTGGTCGGGGTACTGCAGGACGAGTTCGCGATTCGGGTGCCGGAACACGAGGTATTAAGGACCGTGCTTGAGCGATTGATTCGCCCAAGCTGAGCCCGTGTTTTTTGCGGCCTCAGAGCGGTGTGTTCAAGGCGCCATCACCCGATGAATCTCACTGAGCACCTCGGTTAATTTTTTCTCGAGGTCCTTCAGTTCGCCAGGGGTTATCCCTTCCTTGAAATGCCTGGCATTCCCGACAGCCGTGCGCTGATCGAGCTCAACGGGTGTTTCCCGGCGATTGAGCAGCGCCTGACGCAAGGTGTTATTGATCACCGTCTGATAGCCAAAGCCCTCGCTCTCGGCAAGAGAGCGAGCCGCCTCTATGACGGCATCGTCCAGCATGATGGTTATTCGGGTTTTGCCTTTGCTGCTGGCGATGGCGCCACGCTTGGCATTGCTGAAGTCGTATTCGTCTTTCATTGGTCAATCCTCCATGTACCGGCGACGCTCGTTTTTGGTAGCGATACGCCGGAAATGATTCGAACGAAATTCGGATCTCGATAGGCAGCGACCAACAGGCGACCTTTTGCATCCATTCCCATGATGATCCACCGCTGTTCATCATGGTGGAGGTCCTGGAACGTAAGGGCCCGCTCGTCATAGAACACCGGTTCCGTTTCTGAAAGGCTGATGTCTTGGTGCTTTAATTTGTTGGCTGCGTTTAAGGCTGAAATGGACACCTGTCCATAATCTGACTGGGGAGTTGTATACAACTCTATAGACATTTGTCCTGAGTCTTGCATACAGTGTGCGCATAACAAAAACCAGGGAACCCCCTAACTATGAAAACGCCCCATGTTTCACACCAACGGCCCGAGGATGAAAACCTTGGGATCGGCGCGAATATGGCTTACGGCCTGCAACATGTTCTGACCATGTACGGCGGCATCGTTGCGGTGCCTTTGATCATTGGTCAGGCGGCCGGGCTTTCGCCGGCGGACATCGGTTTGTTGATTGCTGCTTCATTGTTTGCAGGGGGGCTGGCGACGTTATTGCAGACCCTTGGTTTACCGTTTTTCGGTTGTCAGTTGCCGCTGGTACAGGGCGTGTCGTTCTCTGGCGTCGCGACCATGGTGGCGATTGTCAGCAGTGGCGGGGAGGGCGGGTTTCAGTCGATTCTCGGGGCGGTGATTGCCGCGTCGTTGATTGGCTTGCTGATCACGCCGGTGTTCTCACGCATCACCAAGTTCTTCCCGCCGCTGGTCACGGGCATCGTGATCACCACCATCGGCCTGACGCTGATGCCGGTGGCGGCACGCTGGGCCATGGGCGGCAACAGCCATGCGCCGGACTTCGGCAGCATGGCGAACATTGGCCTGGCAGCGGTGACGCTGGTGCTGGTGCTGCTGTTGAGCAAGATTGGCAGCGCGACTATCTCCCGGTTGTCGATTCTGCTAGCGATGGTTATCGGTACAGTCATCGCGGTGTTCCTCGGCATGGCAGACTTCTCGTCTGTCACCCAGGGCCCGATGTTCGGCTTCCCGACGCCGTTCCATTTCGGCACGCCGACCTTCCACTTCGCCGCCATCCTGTCGATGTGCATTGTGGTCATGGTGACACTGGTGGAAACCTCGGCGGACATCCTCGCCGTCGGTGAAATCATCGGCACCAAAGTCGACTCCAAACGCCTGGGCAACGGCCTGCGCGCCGACATGCTGTCGAGCATGATCGCGCCGATCTTCGGTTCGTTCACCCAAAGCGCTTTCGCCCAGAACGTCGGGCTGGTGGCGGTGACCGGAATCAAGAGCCGCTTCGTGGTCGCCACGGGCGGTTTGTTCCTGGTGATCCTCGGTTTGCTGCCCTTCATGGGGCGGGTCATCGCCGCCGTGCCGACGTCGGTCCTTGGCGGCGCCGGTATCGTGCTGTTCGGCACCGTGGCGGCCAGTGGTATCCGTACGCTGTCCAAGGTTGATTACCGCAACAACGTCAACCTGATCATCGTCGCTACCTCCATCGGTTTCGGCATGATTCCGATTGCTGCTCCGAACTTCTACGACCACTTCCCAAGCTGGTTCGCAACGATTTTTCATTCGGGCATCAGCTCGTCGGCGATCATGGCGATTGTGCTGAACCTGACCTTCAACCACCTCACGGCCGGTAACTCGGATCAGCAGTCGGTGTTTGCGGCCGGTACGGAGCGAGTGCTGCGCTATCAGGATCTGGCAGCGCTGCGTGAAGGGGACTACTTCAGTGAAGGCAAGCTGCATGACTGCGACGGGAAAGAAATCCCGGTGGTGGAGGCTGACCATGGGCATGGCGAGCCGCGTGCCGCGCATGCGAAAAGCAGTGAACATGTCTGACAACACTCAAGACATGAAACTATGAATAAGGCGTCCTTCGGGGCGCCTTTTTTATTGCCTGAACTACGCTCTGGCGACGGTGCTGACCAACCAAGCCTGTCGTCAAATGTGAAGTCACTGACGTCAAATGAAAAGCGGTCGACGTGCTCGTGGCGATACTGGTTTCCCTGCGAGTCCCCGTTTACCCATCAAGCCTGGCGGGGGAGAGCGGTCAGTTGCATCTCAGTAAAACAATTATAGAGAGCGCAGAATGAAGTTCAGTTTTATAGACAACAGCAAGCCGAGCCGCCGGCGCGTGCTACGCGATACCTTCGTCCTGGCTTTTGCGGCTTCTCCGTTGGCAAGTCTTGCCAAGGCTGCCGAGCAAACCGGGCCAGTTGACGAAGCCGCCGAAGAAGTCACCTTCGCGGCTGGCCCACGGCCGTTGGTGCAATACCCGCAAAAGCGTCCGTTGACCTTGGTAACCACTCGCCCGCCGCACCTTGAGACGCCGTTCCCGGTTTTCAATGAAGGGCCGATCACGCCCAATGACGCCTTTTTCGTGCGTTATCACCTGGCCAATTTCCCTACCAGCATCGATCCGGACACCTTCCGTCTGACGATCAAGGGCTCGGTCAATACGCCGCTGTCCCTTTCCCTGGCGGAGCTGAAAGCCCTCGCCGAGCCGGTAGAAGTGGTCGCCGTCAATCAGTGTTCGGGTAACAGCCGTGGCTTCTCGATGCCGCGCGTGTTCGGTGCTCAATTGGGCAACGGTTCAATGGGCAATGCTCGCTGGGTGGGCGTCCCACTCAAGGCAGTATTGGAAAAGGCCGGTGTGAAAGCCGACGCTCAACAGGTGACCTTCCGTGGGCTCGATAAGCCCGTGCTGCCTAGCACTCCGGAATTCATCAAGGCGCTGGACATCAGTCACGCCATGGACGGTGAGCCGATGATCGCCTGGTCGATGAACGGCACTGATCTGCCATTCCTCAACGGTTACCCGATACGTCTGGTGGTGCCGGGGTATTTCGGCACGTACTGGGTCAAGCACCTGAGCGAGATCGAAGTCGTCGACCGCACCTACGACGGTTTTTTCATGGCCAAAGGTTACCGCGTACCCGACAACGATTGCTTCTGCATCGCCCCCGGCACTACGGCGGCGCAAACCAAGCCGATTTCCAAACTGCCGGTGCGCAGCTTTATCACCAGCGTCAAACATGGCGATGTGTTGCCGCTGAATAAAAGCGTGGTGCTCAAGGGCATCGCATTCGACGGCGGCGCAGGCGTCAACAAGGTGGAAGTTTCCATCGACGGCGGGAAAAACTGGCGCGAAGCCAAACTGGGTCAGGACCTTGGCCGTTTCTCCTTCCGGGAGTGGACGCTACCGATCACCTTTACCAGCAAGGGCGCCACGCAGTTGATGGTGCGAGCCAGTAACAGTGCGGGCGAAACGCAGCCGCTGCAAGCCGACTGGAACCCGGGGGGCTACCGCCGCCACGTCATAGAAACCAGCCACGTGACCGTCGCCTGAGGGGCCTGCATGAAACTTATGAAACGCATGACCACTTTGCTGTGCGCGGCTCAGGTTGGCTGGATTGGCGTGGCTGGCGCAGCGCCGCTCTCGATCACCTTGCCGCCCGAAACGGCAGTGCTCAAACCCAATGCGCTGCCAGGTTATCAACTGGCCCAACAGAAATGCTCCACCTGCCATTCCGCGGATTACATCAACTTCCAGCCTCCCGGCATGACCCTGGCGCAGTGGACTGGAGAGGCGAGCAAGATGCAGCACGTGTACGGCGCGCCGATCAGTGATCAGGATGTGAGCGTGATCGGCGCTTACCTGGCAGTCACTTACGGCAGTGCTCATGCGAACGATGCCGAGGTGCAGGCAGCCTCGAACCCGCCGGCAAGCCAGTCTCCGGCAGCGCCCGTGGCCAAAGTCGATGCCATGGCATTGCTCCAGGGCAACGCCTGTTTGTCCTGCCACGCCATCGATCACAAGATTGTAGGCCCGGCCTATCACGAGGTGGCAGCCAAGTACGCCAACGATCCGCAGGCTTTGGCCAAGGTCACGTCGAGCATTCAGCACGGCGGTACCGGCAAATGGGGGGACATTCCGATGCCGCCTTTCGCGCAGTTAAGCCCGGATGATCTGCACACCCTGAGCACGTTCATCTTGCAACAGTAAATTCCCTGCCAACGACGCGCGTTACCTGCCATTGGTGATCGCTCTGGGAATGTCGTCCAGGGCGATCACCCGGTCCACTCCACCCAGTTTGATCGCCTCTTTGGGCATGCCAAACACCACGCAGCTGGCTTCATCCTGAGCGTAGGTGCGTGCCCCGGTCGCATGTAATTCCTTCAAGCCACGGGCACCGTCATCGCCCATGCCGGTCATGATGATGCCGGTGGCATTTTTCCCGGCGAACTTGGCCACCGAACGAAACAGCACGTCCACAGACGGGCGATGACGGTTGACCAGTGGGCCATCGACGACCTCGACGTGATAGTAGGCGCCGCTGCGCTTGAGCAGCATGTGCTTGCCGCCGGGGGCGATCAGGGCCAGGCCGGGAATCACTCGGTCGTTGTTCTTCGCTTCGCGCACTTCTATCTGCGACAGCGTGTTCAAGCGCGCAGCAAACGAGGCGGTAAATTTTTCCGGCATGTGCTGCACGATGACGATGCCCGGGCAAACCCGTGGCAGTGCGGTCAGCACCCGTTCCAGTGCCTGGGTGCCACCGGTGGAGGTGCCGATGGCGACAATCCGCTCCGTGGTCTGCGCCATGGCCTGGCCGCTGGAGGGCGGCAGAATGGCGTCGGCATTCAATTTGGCGCCCACCGGCGTATGCGCTGCGGCGTTCCTGACCAGTTGCTTGACGTTGGCCTGGGCGGCGGCCCTGACCGCCGCCACCAGTTCGGCGGAGGATTGTTCCAGAAAACCTTTCAGGCCGGCCTTGGGCTTGGTAATGATTTCCACGGCCCCGGCGGCAAGGGCCTGGAGCGTGGTTTCCGCGCCTCGTTCCGTGAGCGTTGAGCAGATCACCACCGGAGTAGGGCGCTCGGCCATGATTTTTTTCAGGAAGGTGATGCCGTCCATGCGTGGCATTTCCACGTCCAGCACAATCACGTCGGGCCACTCTTTGGCCATTTTGTCCATGGCGAAGAGGGGGTCGGAGGCGGCGCCAATCACCTGGATATCCGGCTCGCGCTCCAGCAACGCCAGCACCACCTGCCGTACCACGGCAGAGTCGTCGACCAGCAGAACCTTGATTTTTTTCATAGGCGCTTTTAGCTCTCGTTCAAGTCTTGACGGCGGACCCAGACATGGCCGCTGCTGATATCGAAGATCACGTCACGGTGCCCGTTGCGTCCTAAATCCTCGGCGCTCAGGCGCAAATGGTGACGCGTGACCAACAGGCGCGCGGCGTTGATATTGCTTTGGGCGACGCTGGTTTCCTCGCTGTAGCCGGGGAACATGGTGCCGCCGCCGAACAGCTTGACCTGGTAATCCTCGGGCCGCGTGTGGTGGCGGGCCACCTCCAGCAGAAAAAGCGCCATGGCCTCGTTGGCATATTTGCCGTCGAGTGGCCCGCCGGGCTTCTGCCGGTTCGGCAGCATGTAGTGGCACATGCCACCAATCATGCGCGCCGGGTGCCACAGGGTAATGGCGACGCAGGAACCCAGCAGGGTGCGGATACGTGTGGCCGCATCGCCGAAATAGAACTCGCCGGGCTGCAGGAAAATCTCGTTGCCGCCGAGGGGCCTGTTCATGGCTTGCGGTAAATCGAGGGTGAGATCAGTTTCAAGGCATCGGTAATGCCGTTCAGGCTTTCCGAATGACTGACGATGAAATAGCCGCCGGGTTTGAGCCGTGGCAGCATGCGCGCGACCACCTTGCGCTTGGTTTCCTGGTCGAAATAGATCATCACGTTGCGCAGGAAAATCACCTCGAACTCGCCGATATCCGGCAGTGTTTCGTTGAGGTTGATCGGCATGAAGTGCACCCGGCTGCGCAGGCTTCGCTCGATCAGGAACGTACCCTCCTGGCTACCGGTCCCTTTCAGGCAATGTTTGGCCAACAAGGGGTGCGCAATGTGGCTGGCGCGCTCGATCGGGTAGTGTCCTGTGCGGGCCTTGGCCAGCACCTGACTGCTGATGTCGGAACCGATGATTTCCCAAGGGGTGCTGCCCAGGCCATCGGCCAGGGTCATGGCCAGGCTGTAGGGTTCCTCGCCGGAAGAGCTGGCTGCGCTCCACAGACGGAAGGTTTTGCCCGGAGCGGCCTTGGGTAAAACCTGCTGGCGCAGGAAATCGAAATGCTTGGGTTCGCGGAAGAAATAGGTTTCGTTGGTGGTGAGCAAGTCCAGGGCTATCTGCAGTTCCGCAGTGGCCCCATGGCCCATGATCATCTGGAAATAGTCGCCGTAGCTGTTCAGTTGATGGTGCTTCAAACGTTTGGACAAGCGCCCGGCAACCAGTGCTTTTTTCGCGGGGCTCAGGTTGATGCCGGCGGCACGATACAGCCAGCTTTGGAACTGCTTGAACTCGCTATCCTTGAGCGCTTCTGCATTCACGATCAAACATCCTTGCCAGGTCCAGGAACGACGTTGCAATGCACAATCGATCAAGGCCGAGGCGCACCAGACGCCTCGACCAGAATCGATGATCAGCCGGCCGGGCCGCTAGCCCGACACGGCGTCCGTCAGTGCGCCGACTTCGGATAACCTTGCCATCTCGTCGACCGACAGCACGCGGTCGGCATTGAGGACGATGACGAATTTACCCGCCACCTTGGCCATGCCACTGATGAAGTCGGACCGTATCCGCGCACCGAAGCTGGGTGCCGGTTCGATCTCGCTGGCGGGGATTTCCAGGACCGCCGAGACCGCATCCACCATCAGCCCCACATCCTGAGTGCCGGCGTCCGAGTCGGCCTCGATAATGACGATGCACGAGCGCCGGGTAATATCGGACTTTTGCCGGCCGAACCGCGCCGACAGGTCCACCACCGGCACCACCGCGCCACGCAGGTTGATCACCCCACGGACGAAGGCGGGCATCATCGGTACGCTGGTAATGTTGCCGTACTCGAGGATCTCCTTGATCCCGAGAATGCCGATGGCAAACATCTCGCCGCCCAGGAGGAAAGTCAGGTACTGCGCTTCCTCCTGGTGGAGGGCCTCGGGTCGATTGGTAGTAATCAGAGCACCCATGCTGACCTCCCGTTAAAACCGAGTGAATTCGGCTTCTGCGACGCTGCTGGTCGCGTAGTGAGTGGCCGCCCGGTGGGGCAGGTGCTTGGGAGGTTGTGGCGGTTTTTTGCCCGACAGCGTCCTGTGCGCGACGGCCTTGTGCAGGCTGTCGCTGACATCGGACTCCCGGGCAAAGAAGCTCATCGCCTGTTGCAGTTGTTCGGCCTGGCTGCTCATCTCTTCGGCGGTGGCGGCCAGTTCCTCACTGCTGGAGGCATTCTGCTGGGTGATCTGGTTCAGTTGGTTCATGGCCGTGTTGATCTGCGCCACCCCGGAAGATTGTTCTTCCGACGCTGCGCTGATCTCCTGCACCAGGTCTGAGGTCTTGTTGATCGAGGGCAGCATTTCGTTGAGCAATTTGCCGGCCTTCTCGGCCATCTCCACGCTACTGGAGGACAACTGGCCGATCTCCTGGGCCGCCACCTGGCTGCGCTCGGCGAGCTTGCGCACCTCGGCGGCGACGACGGCAAAGCCCTTGCCATGCTCGCCCGCCCGCGCGGCCTCGATGGCGGCGTTAAGCGCCAACAGGTTGGTCTGGTAGGCAATGTCGTCGATGATGCCGATGCGCTGGGCGATCTGTTTCATCGCGGCGACTGTCTGCTGTACCGATTCGCCACCCTCGGTGGCTTCCTTGGAGGCCTTGCTGGCCATGCCGTCGGTGACCTTGGCGTTTTCGGTGTTCTGATTGATGCTCGCGCTCATCTGCTCGATCGACGCGCTGGTTTCCTCGACGCTGGCCGCTTGTTCGCTGGTGGCCTGACTCATGGACTGGGCGGTGGCACTGACCTGTTCGGAGGCGGTAACCAACGCGTCCGCCGCGGCACTGACATCCTCGATAATCGTGGTCAGCTTCTCCGCCGTGGAATTTGCATCGTCTTTGACCTGAGTGAAGATCCCGGTCGACTCTCGCGTGATGCGCTGTCCGAGGTCGCCATTGGCAAGCCCGCTGAAGACACGACTGACATCCTCGATGACGTTCGAGAGTGCGTCACAGCTGGCATTCGCATCGTCTTTGACCTGGCCAAAGACACCCGAATAGTCGCGGGTGATGCGTTGTCCCAGGTCGCCCTTCGACATGGCGCCAAACAGGCGTCCCACGTCCGCGAAAATAACCCCGGTGGTTTCCATCAGCGAGTTGACGCCGGCGCATAGCACCTGGATCGGGCCGCTCTTACCTTCAAGGGGAATGCGTTGGCTCAGATCGCCATCCTTCGCCGCTGAAGTCACGTGCTGCGCTTGCTCTACCGCTTGCACCAACATGTTGTTGGCATTGACCTGCGCCGTCACGTCGGTGGCATATTTGACGACTTTGAAGGGCTGGCCGTTCATGTCCATGATCGGGTTGTAGGAGGCTTGAATCCAGATCTCCTTGCCGCCTTTGCCAATGCGCTTGTACTCGCCAGCATCGAATTCACCACGCCCCAGCTTGTCCCAGAACACACGGTATTCTGGAGAGGCGCGGTAGACCGGGTCGGCAAACATGCTGTGATGTTGCCCCTTGATCTCGGCGAGGGTGTAGCCCAGCGTGTTCAGGAAGTTGTCGTTGGCGTGCAGAATCTTGCCGTCGAGCGAGAACTCGATCACCGCTTGTGCCTTGTTGATGGCGCTGAGCTGGCCGGCGAAATCGGCTGCCTGCAACTTGCTCTGGGTGATGTCAGTCGCATACTTGACGACTTTGAAGGGCTTGCCGTTCATGTCCATGATCGGGTTGTAAGAGGCTTGTATCCAGATTTCCCTGCCGCCCTTACCGATGCGTTTGTACTCACCGGCATCGAACTCACCGCGTCCGAGTTTTTCCCAGAACAGACGATATTCAGTCGAGGCGCGGTAGGCGGGGTCGGCAAACATACTGTGATGTTGCCCCTTGATCTCGGCGAGGGTGTAGCCCAACGTGTTCAGGAAGTTGTCGTTGGCGTGCAGAATCTTGCCGTCGAGCGAGAACTCGATCACCGCTTGCGCCTTGCCGATGGCGCTGAGCTGGCCGGCGAAATCGGCTGCCTGCAACTTGCTCTGGGTAATGTCAGTCGCGTACTTGACGACTTTGAAGGGCTTACCGTCCATGTCCATGATCGGGTTGTAGGAGGCTTGTATCCAGATTTCCTTGCCGCCTTTACCGATGCGTTTGTACTCGCCGGCATCGAATTCACCGCGCCCCAGTTTGTCCCAGAACAGGCGATATTCAGGGGATGCGCTGTAGGCCGGATCGGCAAACATGCTGTGATGTTGGCCCTTGATCTCGGCCAGGGTGTAGCCGACTGTGTTCAAGAAGTTGTCGTTGGCGTGCAAGATCCTGCCATCGAGTGAAAACTCAATGACGGCCTGTGCCTTGTTGATAGCGTCGATTTGCCCTTTTAAATCCGATAACAGCGCTTGCTCTTTAAGGCGATCTTCCTGGTTATAACTGAACCGATTAATTAAACGGGTGATCATTGATTGATTAGCCTGATTCATGACAACTCCCAATGAAGTTCAATTTTTTATTCGGTGGCCTGTTGCATCGCTTCAGATGTTATTGAGCAGGTCAGTCATGCGCCCCTTGTTCGGCACGCGTCAGTTCCCCTTGAATCAGCGCTTTGCGCGTTCATCAACCGTGTTTTTCACGTCAGTTTCAGGCTTCAGCCAACGCCGGTTGCAGGTGGTTGTGTGCCTGCTGTTGGGTGACCTGTTGCAGCAAATTCGGTACATCGAGAATCAATGCCACCTCGCCGTTGCCCAGAATGGTCGAGCCGCCGATGCCGCGCAGGGCGCTGAACAGCTTGCCCAGCGGTTTGATCACGGTCTGGAATTCACCTTGCAGTTCGTCCACCACCAAACCGGCTTTCTGTTCGCCGCAACGCACCACCACCACGTTCTCGCGTCGGCCCGGGCTGCCTTCGGCGTTGAACTGTTCACGCAGGTACACCAGCGGCAGCACTTCCCCCCGCAAGTTCAGGTAGCTGCGCTCGCGGGTGGCTTGGCGATCTTCTTCGGTCAACTCAAGGCACTCTTGCACCATGTCCAGAGGCACCACGTAAGTGGCCTGACCGACGCCCACCAGAAAGCCATCGATGATCGCCAGTGTCAGCGGCAGGCGGATGCGCACCCGGGTGCCCCGACCCGCCTGGCTGTCGAGGTCGACGCTGCCGCGCAGGGCGGTGATGTTGCGCTTGACCACGTCCATGCCGACGCCTCGGCCGGAGAGGTTGGTGACGGTCGCCGCGGTAGAGAAACCCGGCTCGAAAATCAGGTTGTAGATGTCCTGATCGGACGGTGTGGCGGTGGCGGAGAGCAGGCCGCGCTCGCGGGCCTTGTGCAGGATGCGTTCGCGATCGAGTCCGGCGCCGTCATCGACGATCTCGATGACGATGCTGCCGGAGTCGTGGTAGGCGTTGAGGCTCAGCGTACCCGTTAGCGATTTACCCGCCGCCTGGCGAACCTCGGGCGATTCAATGCCGTGATCCATGGCGTTGCGCAGCAAGTGCATCAACGGATCGCCGATCTTTTCCACCACGGTCTTGTCCAGTTCGGTGTCGGCGCCGCTGATCTGCAGATCGATGTCCTTGCCCAGTTCGAGGCTGACATCGCGCACCACTCGCTGAAAGCGGTTAAAGGTGTCGCCGATCGGCACCATGCGCAGGCGCAGGGCGCTGTCGCGGATTTCCTCGACCAGGCCTGAGACCCGGGAACTGGCTTCCTGCAGCGCATCGTTGTGGCTGCGCTGAGCCAGCAAGTTGGCGCCGGCTCCCGCAATGACCAACTCGCCGACCAGATTGATCAGCTCATCCAGCTTGTCCGCATCCACGCGAACGTAGCGGTTCTCTTTGCTCTTGCTCTCCTGGATCTGGCTTTGCTTGTTCAGGGCGGCCTGCACCAGTGCGGGCGTCACCGAGCGCTGCTCGACGAGGATTTCGCCCAGGGGGACAGCCGGGTTGTTGGATTCAACAGGGGCGCGTTGTGCGTGCAGGGCTTTTTCCAGTTCTTGCGGGGTCAGGGCGCCGCTGCTGACCAGCAGCTCACCCAGACGGGCCGCATCTTCCGGCAGCCGATCAATCAGCTCGATGTATTCGGCGATCTTGCTGTGCGGCGGGAGGATGTGGATCAGGCAATCGTCGCGCACAAAGTCGAAGGCTTCGGCGATGGCCGCTTTGTCCGCTGTGGACTGGTAGTCAATCTCGAAGCCCAGGTAGCAGGCTTCGGCATCCATGGCATCGGCCTGCGGCATGCCGTCGGCCAGGGTGGTGATGCGGACGATCTCGCCCTGGCTGTTGAGATAGCGCAGGAACGACAGCGGATCCATGCCATTGCGCAGCACGTCCTGGCCAAAGCGCAGCGAGATGTGCCAGAGGTCGGAGGCCACGCTGTCATCCGCGCAAACCTCGGTCAGATAATCGGTATTGAACGGCGCAATTGAGGTAGAGGGTGGCTCCAGCGCCAGCGAGTTGCCCTGGTAAGTGTTCAGGCGTTGGCGCAGGCCGCTTTCCCGAGTCTGTGCCGGGGTATCCAGCTGACCACCTTGGGCGGCAACCACGTTGACCAGCTCCAGCATATGGTCGCCGCATTCCAGCAGAAGGGCGACCAGTTCGCTATTGATACCGACCGCGCCGTCACGCACGCGATCGAGCACGTCTTCGACGATATGGGTGAAGCCAACGACCGGCTCCAGACCGAACAGCCCGGCCGAACCCTTGATGGTGTGCGCGGCACGAAAGATGGCGCCCAGGGTGTCGCTGTCGCCCGGTTCGCTCTCCAGTCGCAGCAACGACTCTTCCATATCCTGCAGCAGTTCGCGGGCTTCGGCGATGAAGGTTTGCAGGGCTTGATCGAGATTTATACTCACGCTGAATTCCTTTTACGCTGAGGTCAGCTAGCGGCCGAGTTGGAAATAACCAGAGGATCGCCAAAGAACGCGGCGAGGTTGCACAGGTCGAAGACTTCCAATACCGCGCGGCTGTGCCCAACCAGGCGCAAGGTCGTGCCGACACGTGTGGCTTCGCGTTTGGCCAACAACAGTTGCTGCATGCCGGCGCCGTCCATCTCGCTGACCTGGGACAGGTCGATTTCCAGCTCGCCGGGCTCGGCCAGGTGGGGCAATAGCTGAGCCTTGAACTCGGCCGCGGTATAGATGTTCATCTCGCCTTCGATATGCAGCTGGCACAGGCCGTTGGTTGTGGCTACGCGGATGTTCATGCTCGCCTCCGGATTCGGTCGATCAAGGCAGGATCAGTTTGGCGACGGCGGCCAGCATTTGTGCCGGCTGGAAGGGTTTGACCACCCAGGCCCTGGCCCCGGCAGCCTGGCCTTCCTGTTTCTTCGCTTCCTGGGATTCGGTGGTCAGCATGATGATCGGGGTGAATTTGTAATTGGCCAGCTTCTTCACCTCCTTGACCAGCGTGATGCCATCCATGTTGGGCATGTTCACATCGCTGATCATCAGGTGGATTTTCTGTCCGTTCAGCTTGGTCAGCGCATCCTTGCCATCGCTGGCCTCGATCACGTCGTAGCCAGCCCCCTTCAAGGCAATGCTGACCACCTGGCGTACGCTGCTGGAATCGTCGACGACCATTACGGTTTTAGCCATGCTGCTCTCCTGCTAGAAGAAAGTGATTTCCTGTTCCTTGGCGGCGCTGGAACTGTGTCCGTGATGGATTTGCCGTTGCTCATCGGTGGCGTAGGTCAGCTCCATGCTCGCCAACCAGGCTCGGGCATCGATCTGTTCCAGCTGATCCGGATTGCGCTGGCCGTTCTGCAGGTGCTGGTGCAAGGCCTGCATGTTGTCGCGAACATGGGAGAGGATCTGGCTGACGCGATCCTGGAATTGCAGGCCGATCAGGACCTCGCTGATTTCGTCACGGATGCCGACGCTCTCTTGCTGGAGTAACTCGGTAGAACCCGACAGGCGCTGGGTAATGCTGTGAAAACGGTCCAGCACATGTTGAATGCTGGCTTCGGAGGCGGAGACCGAGTGCTGGTCATTCGCTGCAGTGTCGTCGGCGACTTCGACCAGGCGGGTGATGGCGCTGTTGATGATGCCGACGGTGGCCGACATTTTTTTTCCGGTGTCGCTGGAGAGGCTCGACAAGCTGCGCACGGCATCGGCCACTACGGCGAAACCACGCCCGGCTTCACCTGCTCGTGCAGCTTCAATTGCGGCGTTCAGTGCCAGGAGGTTGGTTTGCGCAGCAATCGCCGCAACCTCTTTAGACATGCTGAGCAGTTCGCCGGTGTAGTCGGTGAGGCTGCGGACTTGTTCCAGCATCTGGTCGCGACTCAGTTGCGTGGCCTTGAGGGAGTTGACCACCTGCGTCAGTTCCGTTTCGCTCTGCGCGAGCACCACCACTGCGCCGCTCTGGGCATCGCCGGCCAGGCCATCCGCCGCTTGTTGCGAAGTCTGTACGGCTTCTTCCAGCTTGCTGTAGATGCCTGAGAAGCGCTGGCTCAGCGTGACGATGGCCTGCTCGGTCTGGCTGCGGGAGTTCTCGATCTGCTTGGTCCAGATGGGCACCGCTTCCAGGCACACGGCCTCCAGACCGTTGGCTGCGGACGCGGCACTGGCGGCCTGGTGTTGGCTCAGGCTGCGGGCATGAGCCTGGCTCAACGCCTGGTCAAACAGCTTGCGCTGGCTGCGGACAATCCAGACGCTGGCAGCGCCGCCACTGGCGAGCAGGATCAGCGCGGCCGTTATCGGCAGTGCCGCCAACCCGGTCAAAACCAGGAGCGACACAGCGCCGCCCGAGGCAATGAACAGGACGGGCCAAACCAAGGAGGTGAAGTCAGGTCGAACGGAGGAATAATTGCGGTCAAAGTCATAAGAAGACAAGGGCTGGTCCTTATTCAAATCGCTCCATTCGAGCGGCTAAATGTGTCACCGATAGCGAAGTGTCTGTCCCTGTGCTTGCAGCTGAATCGTTTCAAATTCAA
The DNA here is from genome assembly GCF_054668435.1 of Pseudomonas sp. S2_B07. Lineage (NCBI taxonomy): Bacteria > Pseudomonadati > Pseudomonadota > Gammaproteobacteria > Pseudomonadales > Pseudomonadaceae > Pseudomonas > Pseudomonas sp. S2_B07. Next base: position 1,450,099 of record NZ_CP162769.1, on the reverse strand, counting down.
AGCCTTAGCCAGCGCTGGCACAGGTCATATTGCTTTGGAACTAATACAAAATGCTGCTGTCTTCGACGATAGCAGTAGGCCACTCTTTTGCAAGGCAGCCACTGCGTCAGCCAATGTTTTATTGCTGTTTTTTTGGTGCGGGCTGCTTATTTTTTGCGTGACTGCGAGGGGTTATTAATTGCGTTGCGGGGAAGGGCTGAGCGGAGGGCGAGTGGGACAACCCAATAAACAGGCACAAAAAAAGGCCCGCTAAGCGCTGACCTTTTTTGTGTATCTAGATGGCACGACCTGGACTCGAACGGAAAAATAAGCATTTGTTCTACAATGAAATTATTCTGTTTTTAAGTATATATATCCCTACGATTATCCTAATCCAGCCCGTATTTTATTGGAGTTCTTTCGATATCCCTGGATCAGGAAAAAACATTCGAGTTTCCGCTCTTTTTGAGACAACGCGAGCATCTGAGTCATCTCGCTGCCAACCGCCGCCCAATGCTTTGAACGTGGCCACTGCGGCGCGAGCCGATTCAGTTTGTGCCTGGGCTCTGCCATCAGATGCCGCCAGGAGATGTTCATCGGCATCCAGCACTTCGATCAAGCTGACCACGCCTTTTTCATAGGCGGCAAACGATGTCGCTCTGGCTTTCGCATACGCCGACTCGCCCTGGGCGAGCTGGGTTGATTGTTGCTCGCGGTTGATCCGTGCCGAAACAGCGCTTTCCACATCTTCGCAGGCCCGCAGAACGGACTGGCGGTAAGCGGCCAAGGCTTCGGCTTCTTGGCCTTTCGCCAAATCAATTTGAGCGTTGATGCGGCCAAAATCGAACAGCCTCCAGCGTAATCCCAGTGCCGCCGAAGCCTGACTGGCGCCGTTGCTGAACAGGTTTGCGCTGGATACCGAGGTAGCACTGCCGAGCAGCGCAGCCACAGACAGTTTGGGGTAGTACTCGGACATGGCTTCTCCGATGCGCGCGCTGGATGCCGCAAGACGGCGCTCCGCGACGATCAAGTCTGGACGCCGACGCAGCAGGTCGGCTGGAGCGCCCATGTCCGAGAGGCCTGGCACCTCAGGGATAGGCGCCAGCTTAGTCAACTGCGCGCTGTAAGTGCCGGGCGCCTTGCCCAACATGACATCCAGCGCGTTCATTGCCGCGTCAATGCCTGCTTGCAGTACCGGCACGGTGGCCTGCGCTTGATTCAGCGCGCCTTGGGTCTGGTTCAATTGCAGTTCAGCTGCCAGTCCTTTTGCATAGAGGTGTTCGATGGTGGTGAGCAGTTGTTGTCGCGTGTCTACTTGCTGCCGGGCAATTTCCAGGCGTGCTTGAAGACCACGGATGCTGATGTAAAGATCGGCTGTCTGCGCGACCACTGCCAGGCGCGTGGCAATCGCTCCGGCTTGCGAGGCCTGATAATCGGCGAAGGCGGCTTCTTTACCTCGGCGTAGCCCGCCAAACACATCCAGCTCCCAGCCGGCATTCAAGTTCGCCTCATAGGCACTGCCGTAGCGATTATAGGAAGGGTCTGAATTCAGCACTTGGCCCAACGGCGTCTCCAATGACTGACGGGCTCGGGCCGCCTGACCATTGACGGTAGCCGACGGCAGGAGGGCTGCGTTAGCTGCGCCCAAACCGGCGCGAGCCTGCTCGATCCTTGCGTTTGCCTGGGCTAAATCGAGGTTCTGTTCAAGTGCTCGATTTATCAGTTGACTGAGTATCGGGTCATTAAATGCATTCCACCAAGCGGCGAGATCGGCATTTGCAGCGTCCACTTGCCGTGCCTTGGACGTTTGCGCCGAGAAATGCTCGGGCAATTCCACACGGGGTTCCGAGTAGTCGGGGCCCACTGCGCAACCTGCAACCATACCCAAACACAGTAAGACGGCGAAACGAGGAGGAGGGTGCATGCTATGCCTGCGAAAGGGTCGGTTTGTGACGATATTACAATTTGGTCACAAGTTGTCAACCACCTTTGGGATGAGTAAGCTGCTCGCATGAATCAGCCATCAGTTTCTTCGCCCAGCGCCCGTGGCCCAGCCGATCACGACATTCGAGACCAGATTGTCGCGGCGGCCAACGAGCATTTCAGTCAGTACGGTTATGGCAAGACAACGGTTTCTGACCTAGCCAAAGCTATCGGCTTTTCCAAGGCTTACATCTACAAATTTTTTGAATCCAAGCAGGCGATTGGTGAAGCAATCTGTACAAATTGCCTGACTGAAATCGTTGCGGCAGTGGAGCAGGCCATCAATGTAGACGGCATCTCGCCGACTGAACGTTTTCGGCGCCTGGTCAAAACCTTAATCGCTACAGGTGTGAGCCTGTTCTTTAACGACCGTAAACTCTACGACATCGCAGCGTTCGCCGCGTCGGAGCGCTGGCCCAGCTCACAAGTCTATGACACTCAGATCAAGAGCTTCGTGTTGCAAATCGTGCGTGAGGGGCGAGAGCTCGGCGAGTTTGAACGCAAGACTCCGCTGGACGAGACGGTAGAGTCGATTCATCTCGCTCTGCGGCCCTTCATGAATCCTCTGCTATTGCAGTACAACCTCGATTTTGTTGAAGAAGCCCCTTCTCTCATCTCCAATCTTGTTCTGCGCAGCCTGATGCCTTAAACCTCTGCTGACGGATGCGCTGCGCATCCGTATCAGCGTGTGCGCCTGAAAAAACCAGATATCAAGCCTCTCTGCTTTGCTCTGATCAAGTGGGCGACGTTCATTCGTCTTGGTAGTGACTATTGACATAATTGGTCACTTGAATAAGCATGGCGCATCCGCTACCGAGAGGTCTTTATGATCCAGCGCCACCGTATGCCACTCATTTTCATTGTCTTGTTGCCGTTTGCCCTGGCGGCCTGCAACGAGGCCGCGCCTGCCGATCCTCGCCTTCAAGTGCCCTTGGTGCGCATCGGCGTGGTTCAACCCTCCGCACCTGCGGTACGAGTATTCACCGGTATCGTCGCGGCCCGAGTTCAGAGCGATCTCGGTTTTCGGGTACCTGGGAAGGTCTTGGAGCGTTTGGTGGATGCTGGACAGAGTGTCAAGCGCGGGCAGCCCCTTATGCGAATCGATGCCAACGACCTGACGCTGACCGCGCGGGCACAGCAGGAAGCGGTACTGGCCGCCATGGCCCGAGCTCGGCAGGCCTCCGATGACGAGCTTCGCTACCGTGATCTGGTGTCCGTCGGAGCGGTATCTGCTTCAGCTTACGCAGGGTTTAAAGCAGCTGCCGACTCGGCGAAAGCCCAACTCAACGCTGCCCAGGCCCAGGCTGATGTGGCGAAAAACGCGACCGGTTATTCGACGTTGCTGGCGGATGCTGACGGGGTGGTAGTGGATACCTTGGCGGAGCCGGGGCAGGTAGTTGGCGCAGGGCAGGTGGTGGTACGCGTTGCCCATTCAGGGCAGCGCGAGGCCGTGATCCAGTTACCCGAGACGCTACGTCCTGCGCTGGGCTCGGCGGCGACGGTTGAGCTATACGGCCAGCACCAGACTGCGGGTAAAGCGCGTTTACGCCAGTTGTCCGACTCTGCCGACCAACAGACCCGAACGTTTGACGCGCGTTATGTGTTGGAGGGGGCACTCTCCAACGCCACCCTGGGTTCGACGATCTCAGTGGTTATCGCTGACACGGATGTTGCTGATGCCAAGGAATTACAGGTGCCCATGGGGGCCCTCTACGACACCGGTAAAGGCCCGGGGGTCTGGGTGGTGGGCGGGGAACCTGAGCAGGTGGCATGGCGCCCGATTAAGGTTCGCGGCCTGAATAATGAGGCCAGCGTGCGCGTGACGGGGGATCTGCAGGTGGGTGATCGTGTTGTCGCATTGGGTGCTCACTTGCTGAGCGAGGGAGAGAAGGTCAGGACTGAACTCGCCGATGCTCCGCAAAATTCAGTGGTTGAGGTAAGTCGATGAGCGGCTTCAATCTTTCGGCGTTGGCCGTACGCGAGCGCTCAATCACCCTGTTTTTGATCCTGCTGATTTCTGTGGGTGGGTTGTACGCCTTCTTCAAACTGGGGCGTGCGGAAGATCCCGCATTCACCATTAAACAAATGACGGTGGTCACTGCCTGGCCTGGGGCGACGGCCCAGGAGATGCAAGATCAGGTGGTAGAAAAGCTGGAAAAACGCATGCAGGAGCTGCGTTGGTACGATCGGACCGAGACCTTTACCCGGCCCGGCTTGGCATTCACTACGGTGTACCTGCTCGACAGCACGCCGCCCTCAGCCGTCCAGGAGGAGTTTTACCAGGCGCGCAAGAAAATTCTGGATGAGCAGAAGGGGTTGCCGTCTGGTGTGATCGGCCCGATGGTCAATGATGAGTATTCCGATGTCACCTTCGCGCTCTATGCGCTCAAGGCCAAGGGCGAGCCCCAACGTCTGTTGGTGCGCGAAGCCGAGAGCTTGCGCCAGCGTCTGCTGCATGTGGCGGGTGTGAAGAAGGTCAACATCATCGGTGAACAGGCCGAGCGCATTTTTGTCGAGCTGTCCTACGAGCGTTTGGCGACACTGGGCATTTCCGCACGAGACATCTTCAGTGCGTTGAACACGCAAAACATGATAACCCCGGCAGGTTCGGTAGAAGCGAAGGGCCCACAGGTTTTCATCCGCCTGGATGGCGCGTTTGATGACTTGCAGAAGATTCGTAATACCCCACTGACGGTGCAAGGCAGAACCCTCAAGTTGTCCGATGTGGCTGAGGTCAAGCGTGGTTATGAGGACCCCGCGACGTTCCTGGTACGCAACAACGGCGAGCCGGCACTGTTGCTCGGCGTGGTCATGCGCGATGGCTGGAACGGCCTGGATTTGGGGACGTCGCTGGACGCTGAAGCCACAGCGATCAACGAGCAGATGCCTTTGGGTATGAGCCTGACCAAGGTCACGGATCAGGCGGTGAATATTGGCGCCTCCGTCAACGAGTTCATGGTGAAGTTTTTTGCTGCCTTGGGCGTGGTGCTGCTGGTGTGTTTTCTCAGCATGGGCTGGCGTGTCGGCGTTGTGGTTGCCGCGGCGGTGCCGCTGACCCTGGCGGCCGTGTTCATTGTCATGGCGGCCACAGGCAAAGATTTTGATCGAATTACCCTGGGCTCGTTGATTCTGGCGCTGGGACTGCTGGTGGACGATGCAATCATTGCCATTGAAATGATGGTGGTGAAGATGGAGGAGGGCTACGACCGAATCAAGGCCTCCGCTTATGCCTGGAGCCACACGGCCGCGCCGATGTTGTCGGGAACGTTGGTGACGGCGATCGGCTTTATGCCCAACGGTTTTGCCAAGTCGACCGCTGGTGAGTACACCGCGAACATGTTCTGGATCGTTGGCATCGCGCTGATCACTTCCTGGGTGGTGGCCGTGGTGTTTACACCTTATCTGGGCGTCAAACTGCTGCCGCAGATCAAGGTGCCTGAAGGCGGGCATACGGCGATTTACGGTACACCGAACTACCAGCGTTTCAGACGCCTGCTGGGCAGTGTGATCCGCCGCAAAGGCCTGGTGGCGACATCCGTCGTGGGCTTGTTTGTTGTTGCGATTTTGGGCATGGGCGTGGTCAACAAGCAGTTCTTCCCCACCTCCGACCGGCCTGAGGTGCTGGTTGAGGTGCAGATGCCTTACGGCACCTCTATCGAACAGACTGATGTGGCGGCGGCCAAGGTCGAGGCGTGGTTGGCTCAGCAGCCGGAGGCCAAGATCGTCACTGCTTACATTGGCCAGGGCGCGCCGCGCTTCTACTTGGCGATGGCCCCTGAACTACCCGATCCATCCTTCGCAAAAATCGTCGTCCTGACCGCGAATCAGCAAGAGCGTGAGGCGCTCAAGCTCCGCCTCAGACAAGCGGCGGCCGATGGCTTGGCGCCTGAAGCTCGGGTGCGGGTGACGCAGTTGGTATTTGGTCCTTATTCACCGTATCCGGTGGCCTTTCGGGTGATGGGCGCCGACCCCGCGGTGTTACGAGATATCGCCGCGCAGGTGCGTGCGGTCATGAGCGTCAGCCCCCAGATGAGGACCGTCAACACCGACTTAGGCGAGCGCGCCCCGGCACTTCATCTCACGCTGGATCAGGATCGCCTGCAAGCATTCGGCTTGACCTCGACCGATGTCGCGCAACAGCTGCAATTTCTGCTTACTGGGGTGCCTGTCACCGAGGTGCGTGAGGACATTCGTTCGGTTCAGGTGGTGGCTCGCTCGGCGGGTGAAACGCGTCTGGATCCGTCGAAAATTGCCGCCTTCACGCTGACCGGTGTCCAAGGCCAGCGCGTGTCGCTGTCCCAGGTAGGAGCGGTGGATGTGCGCATGGAGGAGCCCATCCTGCGGCGTCGTGATCGGACGCCGACCATCACCGTGCGCGGTGACGTGGCTGAAGGTCTTCAGCCTCCCGATGTCTCCAACGCCTTGATAACGCAGTTGCAACCCATCATCGAAAAGCTGCCGGCGGGCTACCGCATTGAGTTTGCCGGCGCGATCGAGGAGTCGGGTAAAGCAAACAAGGCATTGCTGCCGTTGTTCCCGATCATGATCGCGCTGATGTTGCTGACCATCGTCATTCAGGTGCGCTCGATGTCGGCAATGATGATGGTGTTCGCCACCGCGCCTTTGGGCCTGATTGGTGTGGTGCCAATTCTGCTGCTGTTCCAGCAGCCGTTCGGGATCAACGCCTTGGTGGGATTGATTGCCTTGTCAGGGATTCTGATGCGCAACACGCTGATCCTCATTGGCCAGATTCACTCTAATAAGCAAGTCGGTCTGTCGCCTTATGACGCCGTGGTCGAAGCCACTGTGCAGCGTGCACGGCCAGTGATTCTCACGGCGTTGGCGGCGATGCTGGCGTTCATTCCTCTGACCCATTCGGTGTTCTGGGGAACGCTGGCGTACACCCTGATTGGCGGAACGTTTGCCGGCACAGTGCTGACCTTGGTGTTCCTGCCAGCGATGTACGCCCTCTGGTTCAAGATCAAGCCTGAGCCCGCGCATGAGCTTGCAGCGAACACTCATGTTGCTTGATACCTGCGTGCCTGGATCGTCTCAAAAAGGAAAATCGATATGAGCTCGTTGGCCCAGATTACTCAACAGTTTGATCCCGCTGCGCCCTTCGTGGCTTCGGCCAACTGGCTCCAGGGAAGAACGGTGTTTGGCGGGCTATCTGCAGCCCTGTCATTGCAGACGGTGTTGTTTGAGGCATGGCCGGATTGTGGGCACGCCTGACCGTAGCGATTTTTACCTGGCGTGCAGTGAGCTCAGCGCAACGGTTGTTTCTGCTATTCCACCTTCAGTGATTACCGCTTGCCACCGATCACTGTGCGCTTTGACCGTGCCGTAAAATGGCTGGTACCCACCGGAATCCGACAGAACGCCAAAACGAAAAAACCCGCCAGAAGGCGGGTTTTTGGGGGGGCAGAGATTTTGAAAGCCTTCTCTGGAACCTTGTCTGGCTCCACGACCTGGACTCGAACCAGGGACCCAGTGATTAACAGTCACTTGCTCTACCAACTGAGCTATCGCGGAATGGCGCCTATGTTACTGATTCAAAAAGAGAAGTCAAGCGCCTGCTAGCAACTTGGGCGATTCGTCGGGACAGGCGGTGGTTTATCGACCATGAGCGGTTACCAGAATCGTCCCAGAGGTCTACCATGGCTGCCCGGAAGTGGTCACACGCGCTACCGGCCATTCGCCGAAACAGGTACGCGCCATGAATCATTCAATCCTTGCACCTCACACAAACGAGGTGTTCGCATGAGCATCGCTCAGATCAGCTTGCCCAAAGGTGTCGGCCCTCACGCCGAAAAACTGCTCGACGCAATCACGCAGGCCAGCACGGCCGAGGATTTGAACCGTGCCGGTGGCAAGGCCGAGGGTTTTGTTTTGGGCCTGGAAAGTGCCAAGGCGATCAAGAGTCAGATTGCCGAGTCGCTTTATGTCGCCTATGACGACGCCGCCAGCCAGCGTGCTACCGAACTGGCTTAACCGCCGAACGTGAAGGTGCCGAGCATCATTTTGGCGTAGAGCGTCGCGGCGGCCAGTTGTACCAGCCACAAGGCCAGGCCGCCGAGAAACACACCCGCAGCGACTTGCAGTACCAGGTTATTCCCGCGTTTGGCCGGGGTGCGAGGGACGAAGTCGTCCAGCTCATCGCGGTCTGCGCGTAGGTCATCGTTTTTCATGTGGGTTCTCGTAAAAATTCTCGGGTGTACACAAAACCTATAGGAGCCGGGCTTGCCCGCGATGGCGGTCGATCAGTCAACATTGATGTTAAATGTGATGGCCTCGTCGCGGGCAAGCCCGGCTCCCACAGTGGGATGGTGTGCAGTCTAGAGGGCTTGGCCGTCGGGTTGAGAGTTATCTGCGACAAATAAAAAACGGGAAGCCCATCGGCTTCCCGTTTTTCATATCACCGAACGACTCAGATCACCGCAACGATGGCCTTGGTCACTGCGTCGATGTTGCTCTGGTTCAACGCCGCCACGCAGATGCGGCCGGTGTCCAGGGCGTAGATGCCGAACTCGGTGCGCAGGCGGGTGACTTGCTCAACCGTCAGGCCGGAGTAAGAGAACATGCCACGCTGACGGCCGACGAAGCTGAAGTCGCGCTGCGGGGCGTTTTTCGCCAGGGTGTCGACCATCTGAATGCGCATGCCGCGAATCCGCAGGCGCATTTCAGCCAGTTCTTCTTCCCACTGGGCGCGCAGGACCGGGCTGTTCAATACCGCGGCGACGATGCTTGCACCGTGGGTTGGCGGGTTGGAGTAGTTGGTGCGGATCACGCGTTTGACTTGCGACAGCACGCGCGCGCTTTCTTCTTTCGATTCGCTGACGATCGACAGGGCGCCAACGCGCTCGCCGTACAGCGAGAACGATTTGGAGAACGAGCTGGACACAAAGAAGGTCAGGCCCGATTCAGCGAACAGGCGCACAGCGGCGGCGTCTTCGTCGATGCCGTCGCCAAAGCCCTGGTAAGCCATGTCTAGGAACGGTACGTGGCCTTTGGCTTTAACCACTTCCAGCACGTTGTTCCAGTCCGCCGGGCTCAGGTCCACGCCGGTCGGGTTGTGGCAGCAGGCGTGCAGCACAACGATCGAGCCGGAGGGCAGGGCGTTCAAGTCTTCCAACAGGCCGACGCGGTTTACGTCGTGGGTCGCGGCGTCGTAATAGCGGTAGTTCTGCACCGGGAAACCAGCGGTTTCGAACAGGGCGCGGTGGTTTTCCCAGCTCGGGTCGCTGATCGCCACGACAGCGTTCGGCAGCAGTTGCTTGAGGAAGTCGGCGCCGATTTTCAGTGCACCGGTACCGCCCACAGCCTGGGTGGTGATGACGCGACCAGCGGCGATCAGTGGCGAGTCATTGCCGAACAGCAGTTTCTGCACGGCCTGGTCGTAGGCGGCAATACCGTCGATTGGCAAGTAGCCACGGGAAGCGTGTTGAGCGACGCGAATCGTCTCGGCTTCGACAACGGCGCGCAGGAGTGGAATTTTCCCCTCCTCGTTGCAGTAAACACCGACTCCCAGGTTGACCTTGTTGGTACGGGTATCGGCGTTGAATGCTTCGTTGAGGCCCAGGATTGGATCGCGTGGTGCCATTTCGACAGCGGAGAACAGGCTCATTTTTGCGGCGGCTCTGAATGGAGTGTGGAGGGACGTGTGGCGCTCCAGCCGAATGCACTAGAGCGGTGCACAAACGGGGAGCTAGTATAGAGGCCATCAGCGACCGATGGCGACAGACGTTTCGGCTTTTCCGCTAAGTTTTTCCGATTATTTTTCGACCGTTAGTCGATTGCCGTCGTCAAAGGATTCACGGGATGTAGGACGTTTGCCTTGAAAGAGCAGGCAATCGACTCCACATTGAGCACAATCCAGTTTTTTCCTCGGGCGACGTCGGTCGTTTGCGGTCTTTCTCGTTGCTGTCCGGTTTGACCGGTCAGGCGCGACCCCAGGGGTATTGAATGTCTGAATTCCAGCTAGTCACCCGCTTCGAGCCCGCCGGCGATCAGCCGGAAGCCATCCGCCTGATGGTCGAGGGTATCGAAGCCGGGCTGGCGCACCAGACGTTGCTCGGTGTGACCGGTTCCGGCAAGACCTTCAGCATCGCCAACGTGATCGCGCAAGTGCAGCGTCCGACCCTGGTGCTGGCGCCGAACAAGACCCTGGCCGCGCAGTTATACGGCGAGTTCAAGGCGTTCTTCCCGAACAACGCCGTCGAATACTTCGTTTCCTACTACGACTACTACCAGCCCGAAGCCTACGTACCGTCGTCCGACACCTTCATCGAGAAGGATGCCTCGATCAACGACCACATCGAGCAGATGCGCCTGTCCGCGACCAAGGCGTTGCTGGAGCGCAAAGACGCGATCATCGTCACCACCGTGTCGTGCATCTACGGTCTGGGCAGCCCGGAAACCTATTTGAAGATGGTGTTGCACGTGGATCGCGGCGACAAACTCGATCAGCGTGCCTTGCTGCGTCGCCTGGCGGACCTGCAATACACCCGCAACGACATGGATTTCGCCCGTGCAACCTTCCGGGTGCGTGGCGATGTGATCGATATCCACCCGGCGGAATCCGATTTCGAAGCGATCCGCATCGAACTGTTCGATGACGAAGTGGAAAGCCTGTCCGCCTTCGATCCGCTGACCGGCGAAGTGATTCGCAAACTGCCGCGCTTCACGTTTTATCCGAAAAGCCACTACGTGACGCCACGAGAAACCCTGCTGGGTGCCGTCGAAGGGATCAAGGTCGAGTTGCAGGAGCGTCTGGATTACCTGCGCACCAACAACAAGCTTGTCGAGGCTCAGCGTCTTGAGCAACGTACGCGCTTCGATCTGGAGATGATTCTCGAACTGGGTTATTGCAACGGTATCGAAAACTACTCGCGCTACCTGTCCGGCCGTGAATCGGGCCAGGCGCCACCCACGTTGTTCGACTACCTGCCGGCCGACGCCTTGCTGGTAATCGACGAATCCCACGTCAGCGTGCCGCAGGTCGGCGCCATGTATAAGGGCGACCGTTCGCGTAAAGAGACGCTGGTGGAATACGGTTTCCGTCTGCCGTCGGCGCTGGATAACCGGCCGATGCGTTTCGACGAATTCGAAAGCATCAGCCCGCAGACGATTTTTGTCTCGGCGACGCCCGGCAATTACGAGGCGGAACATGCGGGGCGTGTCGTTGAGCAACTGGTGCGTCCGACGGGGCTGGTCGATCCTCAGATCGAAATCCGTCCGGCGCTGACTCAGGTCGACGACTTGCTCTCGGAAATCGGCAAGCGCGTCGCGCTCGAAGAGCGGGTGCTGGTCACGACCCTGACCAAGCGCATGTCCGAAGACTTGACCGATTACCTGGCCGACCACGGCGTTCGCGTGCGTTACCTGCACTCGGACATCGACACCGTGGAGCGGGTCGAAATCATTCGCGATTTGCGCCTCGGTACGTTCGATGTGCTGGTGGGGATCAACCTGCTGCGTGAAGGCCTGGACATGCCGGAAGTGTCGCTGGTGGCGATTCTCGATGCGGACAAGGAAGGCTTCCTGCGCTCCGAGCGTTCGCTGATCCAGACCATCGGCCGGGCGGCGCGTAACCTCAACGGTCGGGCGATTTTGTATGCAGATCGCATCACCGGCTCCATGGAGCGGGCGATCGGCGAAACCGAGCGTCGTCGCGACAAACAGATCGCCTTCAACCTGGCCAACGGCATCACGCCAAAGGGCGTGTTCAAGGACGTCGCCGACATCATGGAAGGCGCCACTGTGCCGGGCTCGCGCAGCAAGAAGCGCAAAGGCATGGCCAAGGCTGCAGAAGAGAGCGCCAAGTACGAAGCGCAATTGCGCTCGCCGGGTGAGATCGCCAAGCGGATTAAAGCCCTGGAAGAGAAGATGTACGCGTTGGCGCGTGATCTGGAGTTTGAAGCGGCGGCGCAGATGCGCGATGAGATTGGCAAGTTGCGGGAGCGGTTGATCACTGTCTGATATTTGCAGCGCCTGTCATGCCGCCATCGCGATCAAGCTCGGTTCCTGCGGTAGGAGCCGAGCTTGCTCGCGATGCTTGCGCCTCGCTCTCAGTGTGCTTCCCCAGCCTTAATCCCCTCCGGCAATTTCTTGGTCAACAAGATCGCCAGCATGCTCACCCCCAACGCAATCCCGACAAAGTGAAACGCATCGTTGTAGGCCATGATTGACGCCTGCTGATGCGCAATCTCACTGATTTTCCCCAGCGCCGCCGTCTCATTGCCCAGTCGGTCTGCCATCGACGCCAGTCGCTCGGCCACCTGCGGATTGCTCGGCACGATGGCTTCACGCAAATAATCAAAGTAGGTCTTTGTTCGCGCATCCAGCAGGGTGGCGAGGAGGGCGATGCCAATCGCACCGCCGAGGTTGCGCAGGATGTTGAACAGGCTCGACGCCGAACCCGCGTCCTGCGGCAGGATGTATGCGGTGGCGATCAGCGAAATGGTGACCATGATCAATGGCTGACCGAGCGCGCGGATGATCTGGATCTGATTGAATTGCGGTCCGGCGAAGTCCGGGTTCAGTACCCCCGATGAAAAACTCGCCAGCCCGAACAGTCCAAATCCCAGCGTGCACAGCCATTTCGGCGAAATGTACTTCATCAATTTGGGCACCAGCGGAATCAGAAACAGCTGCGGCACGCCCATCCACATGATCACTTCGCCGATCTGCAGGGCGTTGTAGTTCTGGATCTGCGCCAGGTACAGCGGCAACAGGTAAATCGAGCCATACAACCCGACCCCCATCCCCAGGCTGGAAATACTCGACAGGCCAAAGTTGCGGTTGCGCAGGATGCCGAGGTTGATCAGCGGGTTGGGTTTGGAAAACTGCACAATCACAAAGGTGATCAGGCTGATCAGCGCAATGCTGCCCAGGGTCACGATCAGGTTCGACTCCAGCCAGTCCTTGCGATGGCCTTCCTCCAGAAATACCTGCAAACAACCGAGCCCGACGCCGAGGGTGAGAATGCCCATGTAATCGGTGCTTTTCAGCAATTCCCAGTGCGCTTCCTTCTTCTCCAGGCCGTACATCAGGCCCGCAATCATGATCAGGCCTGGGGGCACGTTGATGTAGAAGATGTATTCCCAACCCCAATTCTCGGTCAGCCAGCCGCCCAGCGTCGGGCCGATCGAGGGCGCGAAGGTGGCAGTCATGGCGAACATGGCCATGCCTTTGGCGCGGTGATGCTCCGGGAGTTTGATCAGCGTCAGGGTGAATGCCAGCGGGATCAGTGCGCCACCAGTGAAGCCCTGCATGGCGCGAAAGACGATCATGCTTTCCAGGCTCCACGCCATGGAGCACAGCAGCGAGGAGGCGAGGAAACCCAATGACACCCACACCGCCAGTCGCCGCGCCGACAGCAACTGCACCAGCCAGGCGGTCAGCGGAATCATGATGATTTCCGCTACCAGGTACGAGGTGGAAATCCACGAGCCTTCTTCCAGGGTGGCCGACAGGGCGCCCTGAATATCCTTGAGCGACGAGTTGGTGATCTGGATGTCGAGCACGGCCATGAAGGCGCCGAGCATCACGCTCATGACCGCGATCCAGTCCCGCCGGGTCGGTTCGCCGGCCGGGCGGATCAGTTGATCACCGGCCATCGTCAGGGGCGTCTTTGATGTTCACTTTGGCGGTGACTGACATGCCCGGGCGGATCTTGCCGCGCAGCGGATTGTCCGCGTCGAACGTCAGTTTTACCGGAATCCGTTGTACGACTTTGGTGAAGTTGCCCGTGGCATTGTCCGGTGGCAACAGGCTGAACTGCGCGCCCGACGCGGCGAACAGGCTGTCGACGCGGGCCTTGATCGGCGTGTCGCTGTAGGCGTCGAAGGTCAGCTCGGCGCTCTGGCCGGGCTGCATGTGGCCAATCTGGGTTTCCTTGAAGTTGGCCTGAATCCAGATGTCCTGGTCCGGGACGATCGACAGCAAATACGCGCCGGCCTGCACCACTTGGCCCTCGCGGGCGGCGCGCTGGCCAATCAGGCCGCTGATCGGCGCGTGGATTTCGCTGCGGGTCAGGTTCAGTTCGGCTTGCGCCAGGTCGGCCTTGGCGTTGGCGATCTGTGCGTCGAGGCGCTTGATCTCGGCATTCAGGGCGTTGACCTGCTGGCGCTGGCCTTGAGCGTCGGCCTGGGCCTTGGCCACTTGCGAGCGGGCGATGTGGTTGTCGGCGGACAGGGTGGTCACCCGTTCTTCCGAGATGTAGCCGGGTTTGCGCAAGGTCTGGGCGCGGGTCAAATCGATGAGCGAGCGGCCGAGGCTGGCCTGGCTGGATGCCACTTGCGCTTCGCTGGCGGCGATCAGGCTGGATTGCTGGGTCAGTTTGCTTTGCGCTTGCAGGCGTTCGGCCTGGCGGGTGGCGAGGGTCGCGTTGGCGCGGTCGACGGCGAGGTCGAAATCGGCGCCTTCGAGCTTGATCAGCAACTGGCCTTTCTCGACGTGCTCGTTGTCGTGCACCAGCACCTGGTCGATGCGCGCGCCCAACTGGCTCGAGACACGGGTGATCTCGCCCTGGACATAGGCGTTGTCGGTGCTTTCATAAAACCGTCCCTTGAAGAACCACTGGGCAAAGAAGCCCCCGGCAATCAGCAGGACAATCAACAGGAAAATAAACAGGCGACGCTTGAGTTGGGCAGGCATGGGGCAGACTGTAGTCGAGAAATTGTAAGGAAAGTTAACAGCTGGTGAATCTGTCATACAGCCGACAAGCGGTAAATGCCATCGGCTGATATTCGGCCATTCACCAGGGTATACGCGCGTTGTAGGCGCAAACTTGGCTTAAATGCCCTGCTCACTGGAGCCGGGCGGGTATCGCCTGTTACCATTCGCCCTTTGTTTTATCTTCATTCGAGACTTGCCATGACCACCGTCCGCACGCGCATCGCGCCATCGCCTACCGGGGACCCCCACGTAGGTACCGCTTACATCGCTTTGTTCAACTACTGCTTTGCCAAGCAGCATGGCGGTGAGTTCATCCTGCGGATCGAAGACACCGACCAATTGCGTTCGACCCGCGAGTCCGAACAGCAGATTTTCGACGCCCTGCGCTGGTTGGGCATCGACTGGAGCGAAGGCCCGGACGTCGGTGGCCCGCACGGTCCATACCGGCAGAGCGAGCGCGGCGATATTTATCAGAAGTATTGCCAGCAACTGGTTGAAATGGGCCATGCCTTCCCGTGCTTCTGCACCGCCGAAGAGCTGGACCAGATGCGCGCCGAGCAAATGGCTCGCGGCGAAACCCCGCGTTACGACGGCCGTGCGCTGTTGCTGTCCAAGGAAGAAGTCGCGCGCCGCCTGGCCGCTGGCGAACCTCACGTGATCCGCATGAAAGTGCCGAGCGAAGGCGTGTGCGTGGTGCCGGACATGCTGCGTGGCGATGTCGAGATCCCGTGGGATCGCATGGACATGCAAGTGCTGATGAAGACCGACGGCTTGCCGACGTACTTCCTGGCCAACGTGGTCGACGACCACCTGATGGGCATCACCCACGTCTTGCGCGGCGAAGAGTGGCTGCCGTCGGCGCCTAAACTGATCCTGCTTTACGAGTACTTCGGCTGGGAACAACCGGAGCTGTGCTACATGCCGCTGCTGCGTAACCCGGACAAGAGCAAGCTGTCCAAGCGCAAGAACCCGACCTCGGTGACGTTCTACGAGCGCATGGGCTTCATGCCGGAAGCGATGCTCAACTACCTGGGGCGCATGGGCTGGTCGATGCCGGACGAGCGCGAGAAATTCTCGTTGCAGGAAATGGTCGATCACTTCGACCTGAGCCGTGTGTCGCTGGGCGGGCCGATTTTCGACATCGAGAAACTGTCCTGGCTCAACGGCCAGTGGCTGCGTGACCTGTCGGTGGAAGAGTTCGCTGCGCGCCTGCAGACCTGGGCGCTGAACCCTGAGTACATGATGAAGATCGCGCCGCACGTTCAGGGCCGGGTTGAAACTTTCAGCCAGGTGGCTCCGCTGGCCGGGTTCTTCTTTGCCGGTGGCGTGAATCCGGATGCCAAGCTGTTCGAATCCAAGAAGCTTTCGGGCGATCAGGTGCGTCAGTTGATGCAGTTGATCCTGTGGAAGCTGGAAAGCCTGCGTCAGTGGGAGAAGGACAGCATCACTGCGACGATTCAGGCGGTGGTTGAATCGCTGGAGCTGAAGCTGCGTGACGCCATGCCGTTGATGTTTGCTGCGATCACTGGCCAAGCCAGCTCGGTGTCGGTGCTGGATGCGATGGAAATCCTCGGTCCGGACCTGACTCGTTTCCGTCTGCGTCAGGCGATTGACCTGCTGGGCGGCGTGTCGAAGAAAGAAAACAAGGAATGGGAAAAACTCTTGGGCAACATCGCCTGACAGACTCACTCTTTGGCGTTCACGCGTAATTGATGACGTTCACCTGTAGCAGCTGCCGAAGGCTGCGTCGGGCTGCGGAGCGGCCCTTGAGGGCCGCCACCCAATGGGATGACGAGCGCTGCGCACTCGAACACAGTCTGCGGCAGCTACTACAGGAGCGGATACACCCCCGGATTTAGGGGGGAGGGCGGTAAGTGATTGTTATGTCGGCAAAAAACTTTGAAATATTTTAAAAATAAGTTTGACAGCTTTTCGATCCGCCATTAAGATTCGCCCCGTCCTCAGCGATGAGGGGCTATAGCTCAGCTGGGAGAGCGCTTGCATGGCATGCAAGAGGTCGACGGTTCGATCCCGTCTAGCTCCACCAATTTACACTTCAAGGTCTGGCCACACCGGCCTTGAAGCGATCAACACTCAGCGTTGATCTGTTGTATAGAAGGGTTTGCGTCCCCTTCGTCTAGTGGCCTAGGACACCGCCCTTTCACGGCGGTAACAGGGGTTCGAGTCCCCTAGGGGACGCCAGTTTTACAGAAGCGATGTTGCAAGATGTCGCTCCGCCGCGAGGCGAAAAATCCGGGGCTATAGCTCAGCTGGGAGAGCGCTTGCATGGCATGCAAGAGGTCAACGGTTCGATCCCGTTTAGCTCCACCAATTTTACAGTTCAAGGTCTGGCCACGCAGGCCTTGAATCGATCAGCTCTCAGCACTGATCAGTTGTATAGAAGGTTTTGCGTCCCCTTCGTCTAGTGGCCTAGGACACCGCCCTTTCACGGCGGTAACAGGGGTTCGAGTCCCCTAGGGGACGCCACGATTACCCGCTCTGCGGGATTTTATAAGGGTCATTCAATTATTGAATGGCCCTTTTGTTTGTCTGGCGTTTGGCCAAATCCCCCAATTTCTTTCAAACTGTTCTTCAGACCAGCGGTCACATCCACGACTTGCGAAAAATTATTATGAGAATAATATTCTAGTCGTAATATTCGGAGGCAACGATGAACGATAAAAAAGCTCAAACCCGCGAACGCATCCTCAAGGCTGCCAGCGCAGCGCTGATTCAGCGCGGCCCGGCAGAACCGAGCGTTGGCGAAGTGATGGGCGCAGCCGGCCTGACCGTCGGCGGCTTTTATGCGCACTTCGAAAGCAAGGACGCAATGATGCTCGAAGCGTTCCAGCAGTTGCTCGGTCACCGTCGAGGCATGATCGCCGACATGGATGCCGAGTTGACTGGCGAAGAGCGTCGCGCCTTGGTGGCGGCGTTTTACCTGTCGCGTAAACACCGTGACTCTTCTGAGTCGGCGTGCCCGATTCCGGCTTCGGTCGGCGAATTGGGGCGGCTGCCGGACGCGTTTCGTGTCGCACTGAATGAGCATGTGGAAATGATGGTCGCGCAGTTGGCGGCCAGCCCGGAAGACACCGACAAAGCCCTCGCTGACATGGCGTTGATGGTGGGTGGTTTGGCGCTGGCCCGCGCGCTGGGGCCAGGAGAGTTGTCCGATCGATTGCTGCGCGCCGCCAAGTCGGCGGTGCTGTGACCTGAAGGCATTGGCCTGAGGAGTGAGAGCGATGAGCACGTTGAAGTGGGTTCGTGGCGTTAATGGCACCTTGGGCTGGTTCGCACCACAACTGGTCGCGAGCAGAATGCGACTGGCATTCATGAGCCCGCGAGCACTGCCTCCGCGTGACTGGGAACTGCCGCTGCTGGCGAAGTCCGAACGTATCACGCTGCGCTTTGGGCTCTCGGCGCTGCGCTGGGGCCAAGGCCCTGCCGTGTTGTTGATGCACGGGTGGGAAGGGCGGCCGACGCAGTTCGCCAGCATTATCACTGCGCTCGTCGATGCCGGTTACAGCGTGGTTGCCCTCGACGGTCCGGCCCATGGTCGTTCACCGGGCGAAGAAGCGAACGTCGTGCTGTTTGCCCGGGCCATGCTCGAAGCTGCCGCCGAGTTGCCGCCGCTGCAGGCGGTCATTGGTCATTCGATGGGCGGCGCCAGTGCCATGCTCGCCGTGCAACTGGGTTTGCGTACCGAAACCCTGGTCACCATCGCCGCTCCGGCGCGAATTCTCGGCGTGCTGCGCGGCTTTGCCAAGTACGTGCGACTGCCGCCGAAGGCGCGTTCGGCCTTCATCCGTCAGGTCGAGAAAGACGTCGGCATGCGCGCAGCGGCGCTGGACGTAGCGCACTATCAGCTCGACATGCCAGGCCTGATCGTCCATGCCGAAGATGACCGCTTTGTGTCGGCCAAGGAATCGCAACTGATCCACGAGGCCTGGTTTGACAGTCGCTTGCTGCGTCTCGAAGAAGGCGGTCATCAGCGGGTACTGGCCGATCCCCGGGTCATTGATGGCGTGTTATCACTCCTGGCCGGTCGCAGCCTGCATTCGCGCCAATCGGCGTAAGCATCCGTTACACTGCCCCGGTCGACATTATCTGACCGGGAGTGGGGCATGAGCTGGGATCGGGCAACGCCATTTATCATTGATCTGCAAGTGGGCGCCGAGGACATCGACGGGCTGGGTCACGCCAATAATGCGGTGTACGTGACATGGCTCGAGCGTTGCGCCTGGCGCCACTCGCAGCGTCTGGGCCTTGATCTGGTCGAATATCGGCGACTGGACCGGGCGATGGCGGTGGTGCGGCACGAGATCGATTATCTGGCTGCCGCCTACGAAGATGATGAATTGCAGTTGGCGACCTGGATCGTCGATTGGGATCAGCGCCTGAAAATGACCCGACATTTCCAGTTGAAGCGCCCGCGCGACAACACCACGTTGCTGCGCGCGCAAACCACGTTCGTCTGCATCGAACTGTCGACCGGCAAGCCAAAACGCATGCCGACCGAGTTCATTGAAGGCTACGGCCCGGCGTTATTGTCGCAAGAATTAAATACCACCCAAATCTAATGTAGGAGTGAGTCTGCTCGCGATTCAGGCGGCGCGGTTTACCCGGTACGCCGCGTCATCGTTCATCGCGAGCAGGCTCACTCCTACAAGGAATCTGCGATTCCCCGCGCAATCCAGTAAACTGCCGCACGTTTTTCGTCGAGTGTGTTTTTCATGCAAATTGCTTTGGCGCCCATGGAGGGGTTGGTCGACAACATCCTGCGGGACGTGCTGACCCGTGTGGGCGGTATCGATTGGTGCGTGACCGAGTTCATCCGGATCAACGATCAGTTGCTCACGCCTGCCTACTACCACAAGTTCGGTCCCGAGCTGCTGACCGGTGCCCGCACCGCGTCCGGCGTGCCTCTGCGTGTGCAATTGCTCGGTTCTGATCCCGTGTGCCTGGCGGAAAACGCCGCGCTGGCCTGCGAGTTGGGATCTGAAGTCATCGACCTGAACTTCGGTTGCCCGGCCAAGACCGTCAACAAGTCTCGCGGTGGCGCGGTATTGCTCAAAGAGCCTGAACTGCTCAACGAAATCGTCGAGCACGTGCGTCGAGCGGTGCCTGCGCACATCCCGGTGACCGCCAAGATGCGCCTCGGTTTCGACAGTCCGGACGGTTCGCTGGTGTGCGCCACAGCCTTGGCTGAAGGCGGCGCAGCACACATCGTGGTGCATGCGCGGACCAAAACCGATGGTTACAAACCGCCAGCGCATTGGGAGTGGATTCCTCGTGTGCAAGAGGTGGTCAAGGTGCCGGTGTTTGCCAATGGCGACATCTGGAGTGTCGAAGACTGGCGTCGTTGCCGCGAGATCAGCGGCGTGGAAGACATCATGCTCGGCCGTGGTCTGGTCTCGCGCCCGGACCTGGCCCGGCAAATCGCGGCAGCGCGTGCCGGTGAAGAAGTGGTCGAGATGACCTGGGTCGAGCTGTTGCCGCTGCTCCAGGACTTCTGGCTGCAAGCCAAGGCGCAGATGACACCCCGCCAATCTCCCGGCCGCCTCAAGCAATGGTTGGCGATGCTGACCCGCAATTATCCGGAAGCAGTGGAGCTGTTTACTGTGTTGCGGCGTGAAACCGAGCTGGATCAGGTTTCCCGTTTGCTGGGTCTGACAGTCGCCGAAGCGGCGTAAAAAAATCTGAAAAAAGTCTCTTGAAATGCAATCAACGGTCCCTATCTAAGGGTTACGCGATGCCGAATTCGGGTCGCGGAGATAAAAAACCTTGCTGATTGTTTTCAGGAGATTTGAATCATGACTACTGCATTTTCCCTGGCCCCACTGTTCCGTTCCTCGGTAGGCTTCGACCGTTTCAACGACCTGTTCGAAACCGCCCTGCGCAACGAGCCAGGCAGCACCTACCCACCTTACAACGTGGAAAAACACGGCGATGATCAATACCGCATCGTCGTCGCCGCAGCCGGTTTCCAGGAGGAAGACCTGGACCTGCAAGTGGAGAAAGGTGTGCTGACCATCAGTGGCGGCAAACGCGAAGCGAACGAAAGCGTGACCTTCCTGCACCAAGGCATCGCCCAACGTGCGTTCAAGCTGTCGTTCCGCCTGGCGGACCACATCGAGATCAAGGCCGCTGACCTGCGTAACGGTCTGTTGAGCATCGACCTGGTGCGCATCGTTCCAGAAGAGGCGAAAGCCAAGCGTATCCCGATTAACGGGACGCAAAAACCGGCTCTGCAGCACTAAGCCAGAGCAACGAAAAGGGCGCCCTCGCGGCGCCCTTTTTTGTGCCCAAACATCACACATACCCCGTAGCAGGCCGGGTTATTTCAGGAGTTTTTGAAATGCTTCCACCGGCAACGGCCGGCTGTGTAAATACCCCTGATAGAAATGGCAGCCCAAGCCCTGCAAAAACTCCAGTTGCTCCGCCGTCTCCACCCCTTCGGCAATCACTTTCAACTCCAGACTCCGCGCCATGGCGACAATCGCGCGGATGATCTCCGCGTCGTTCGGATCAGTCGTGGCGTCACGGATAAACGACTGATCGATCTTCAATGTGTCGACCGGCAAACGCTTGAGGTAGGTCAGCGAGGAGTAGCCGGTGCCGAAGTCGTCCATCGCGAAACTCACGCCGAGTTTTTTCAGGCGGCGCATTTTACTGATGGTGTCTTCCAGGTTCTGGATGACGATGCCTTCGGTGATTTCCAGTTTCAGCAGCGAGCAGGGCAGGCCGTGGCTGCTGAGGCTGTGTTCGATGCGTTCGACGAAGTCGGTTTGGCGAAATTGCCTCGGACTGATGTTCACGCACAGGCTGAAGCTCAACGGGTTGACCAGGCCTTTGGCGACCAGTTGTTTGAAGGCCCCGCAAGCCTCGTCAAGAATCCAGGTGCCAACTTCGAGAATCAGCCCGCTGTCTTCCAGCACCTTGATGAACTCCGCCGGTGATTGCGGCCCGAGTTCGGGGTGGTCCCAGCGCACCAGCGCTTCGGCGCCGACAATGCGGTTGCCCCGGGCGTCGATTTGCGGTTGGTAATGCACATGGAATTCGCCGCGAGAAAGCGCCAGGCGCAGGTCGGTTTCCATGCGCAGGCGTTCGCTGGCGGCCTTTTGCATGGTGTTGTGATACATCTGCGTGGTGTTGCGGCCCGAGTCCTTGGCGCGGTACAGCGCGATGTCAGCGCGTTTGAGCAGGTCAGTCGGGGTCGAACCGTGGTCGGGAATCAGCGCGATGCCGATGCTCGGCGTCACTTGCAGGCGCTGGCCATCGAGGAACATCGGTTCCGACAACAGTTCTCGCAAGGTGTCGGCCAGCTCCCGGACCTGGGCGCTGACTTCGTTGCGCGAACCTTCCAGGCCGCTGAGCAACACCACAAATTCGTCACCGCCCAGCCGCGCCACGGTGTCTTCCATGCGCACGCTGGCTTCCAGTCGCGCGGTGATGATTTTCAGCACGGTATCGCCGACCGGGTGGCCGAGGGAGTCGTTGATGTGCTTGAAGTGATCGAGGTCGAGGAACAACAGCGCACCGCGCAGGCTGTGGCGCTTGAGCAGGGCGATCTGCTGGCTCAGGCGATCCATCAGCAGCGCGCGGTTGGGCAGGTTGGTCAGGGGGTCGTGGTAGGCCAAATGACGGATTTGCGCTTCGGCGTTTTTCAGCAGGCTGACATCGCGGGCGGTCAGCAACAGGCAGGCGGTTTCGTTGAGGGTGATCGGCTCGACCGAGACTTCGACGGTCAGCAATTCCCCACGTTTATTGCGCCCGAGCATTTCCTGGTGGTGCACGCGGCCCTTGAGCTGTAGCTCGGCGAGCAACGCTGAGCGTTGTTTCTCTTCGGCCCAGATGCCCACTTGATACACCGTGCGCCCGATCACTTCCTGGGCACGATAGCCAGTCAGGCGGCAGAAGCCGTCGTTGACCTCCAGATATCGCCCGGTATCGCGCTCGGTAATGGTGATGGCGTCGGGGCTGGAGTGGAACGCCTTGGCGAACTTTTCTTCACTGGCCTTGAGCGCCGCTTCGGAGCGTTGTTGCTGGGTGATGTCGCGCAAGGTGGTGACGATGCAGGGTTGGTTATCGACGTTGATCTTGCGGCTGGAAATCACGCAGGTCAGCGATTGCCCGTCCTTGTGCTGGGCGATGATGGCGACATTGTTCAGTCCTTGTTCGCGGATGACCTGTTCGATCCGTTGCAGGCTTTTCGCCGAGGCGTCCCACAGGCCGATTTCGTCGGCGCTGCGGCCAATCACTTCGGCGGCGCTCCAGCCGAAGGTCTGGGTGAAGCTGGAGTTGATCTCGATGAACTGGCCGGTGTCCTGGCGCGTCACGCAAATCGGGTCCGGGCTGACCTGGAACAGCGTGGCGAATTTTTCTTCGGAGGCCACCAGCCGCTGCTCGCGCTCCACCTGATCGGTGATGTCCAGGAGGGTACCGGCCATGCGCAACGGGAAACCGTTTTCATCGCGGTAGAGGCGGGCGCGGCTTTCCAGGTAGCGCGAGCTGCCGTCTGGCAGTTGCACGCGGTAAGTCAGCTGATAATTGCCGGCCGGGCCTTCGCGCAGGCTGCGGTAGGCGTCGCGCATGGTGTCGCGTTCTTCGCCGGGCACGCCTTCGAAAAATTCCTCGAAGGATTCATGGAAGGGCTTGGCTTCCAGTCCGTGCAACTGGGCGGCTCGAGCCGAGCCGTAGAGCATGCCGCTGGGGATGTGCCAGTCCCAGGTGCCGAGTTGCGCCGAGTCGAGGGCGAGGTCGAGACGTTCCTGGCTATCCTTGAGGGCTTGTTCAGCGATTTTTCGCTCGGTGGTGTCGAGGAAGGTGCTCAGCAGATACGGCTGGCCCTCGAGTTCGACTTTTTGTGCGCTGAGGATGCCATCGAGGACCTGTCCATTGCTGGCGCGAAACTGCACCTCCATGCTGATCAACTCGCCTTTGGCCTTGGTGGCCGTGACCAGTTTGGCGCGTTGCTCCGGGTGCACCCACAGGCCCAGTTCCAGCGTGGTGCGGCCTATCGCGTTTTGCACCGGCCAGCCGAACAGGCTTTCGAAATACTGGTTGGCTTCGGTGATCAGGCCGTCTTCCTGGCGGGTCAGCAACACCATGTTCGGGCACAGGTGAAACAGCGTGGCGAAGCGTTTTTCCGAACTGCTCAGGGCTTGTTCGCGCTGGCGCTGGTGGGTGATCTCGCGGATCACCCCGATCATGCGTGGTCGTCCGTGTTTATCCGGCAGCAGGCTGCCGCTGATTTCCAGCCAGTGCAGGCTGCCGTCGGGCCAGCGGATGCGGTGATGCATCGCTTGCTCAAGCGGCGCGCCGGCAATCACCGCATGGAATGCGCGAACGGTTTTCGCCCGGTCTTCGGGCGGCAGCAAATCGAGGTATTCCAGGTCCTCGGGCAATGGCACGTGCGGATCGAAACCAAACAGCGCCTGAGTCCCCCGCGACCAGCTGATCTGCCCACGTTCGATGTCCCAATACCAGGCCCCCAGCCGAGCGCCGTTGAGGGCGGCGAGCAATTGTGGCGCGCTTTCCCAGCTCAGTTCGGACCTTTTTGGGTCAAGCGCCTGGATGCGCGGCATCGGCGGAACACGGTCAACAGATTTCGGCATTGGCAGCAGGCCTTGGGCGGATATGGGCGTTAGGCACAGGAATTCGCAGCACTATAGGCGTAGCACACGTTAGCCTTGAGTCCCTGGCAAATCGAGTTGTGCATCCAGCAAAGCCATAAAAGCCCTTGCCGCATTCGATAGCGTCCTTTCGGTGTGCAAGATATAGCCTAGCTGGCGAGTCAGTTGTATGCCCGGCAAAGGTATTCGCGCAACCTGATCATCGAGCATCGTACGCGGCAACACGCTCCAGGCCAGGCCGATCGAGACCATCATCTTGATCGTTTCCAGATAATTCGTGCTCATGGCGATGTTCGGGGTCAGGCCCTGCGCCTCAAATAACCGCTGCACGATGTGATGAGTAAAGGTGTTGCCGCCGGGGAAGACGGCGGGGTGCAGGGCAATGTCGGCCAGGGTGACCGGGCCGTTGCTGATAAGCGAATGCTCCGGGGCGACCACGAAATCCAGCGGGTCGTCCCACACCGGTGTTGCCTTGACCAATGAATGGGGCTCCGGCGCCAAGGTAATCACCGCCAGTTCCGCGCGGCCATGGAGGATTTCTTCGTAGGCCACTTCCGAATCGAGGAACTGAATATCCAGCGCCACTTGTGGGTAACGTCGGGTGAACTCCCTTAATAAGGGCGGCAAACGGTGCAGGCCGATGTGGTGACTGGTCGCCAGGGTCAGGCGGCCGGTCACTTCGCCGGTCAGATTGGTCAGGGCGCGCCGGGTGTCGTCCAGCACATTCAAAATCTGATAGGCCCGAGGCAGCAGGGCGCGACCGGCCTCGGTCAGGCCGACTTCACGGCCGAGGCGATCAAACAGGCGCACCTTCAATTGCTGCTCCAGCCCGGCGATGCGTTTGCTGATGGCGGGTTGTGTCAGGTGCAGCCGCTCGCCGGCGCCGGAGAAGCTGCCGGTCTCGGCAATGGCGATAAAAGCATTGAGGTTGGCCAGATCCATTGCGGTATTCCAGTTGGTTATCCAAAGCATAAAAAATATGAATTTGAGTTATTTAATCTAACCCCCTAGGATCGACCTCACAAGCCAAAGGGTTATACAAACGGCCCGGGGCATAGAAACAAGCTGATGAGGAAACCGTCTGATGGCCGGCAAAACGCTCTACGACAAGCTCTGGGATTCGCATTTGGTCAAACAGCGCGACGATGGCTCTGCGCTGATTTATATCGATCGTCACATCATCCACGAAGTGACCTCGCCGCAAGCCTTTGAAGGCCTGCGTCTGGCCGGGCGCAAGCCTTGGCGCATCGATGCCAACATCGCGACCCCGGACCACAACGTACCGACAACCCCGGAGCGCAAGGGCGGCATCGAAGCGATTGTCGACCAGGTCTCGCGTTTGCAGGTTCAGACCCTCGACGACAACTGCGATGAATACGGCATCGTCGAATTCAAGATGAACGACATTCGCCAAGGCATCGTTCACGTCATCGGCCCGGAGCAGGGCGCGACCTTGCCGGGCATGACCGTGGTTTGCGGCGACTCCCACACCTCGACCCACGGTGCGTTCGGTGCCCTGGCTCACGGTATCGGCACTTCCGAGGTCGAGCACGTGCTCGCCACTCAGTGCCTGGTCGCCAAGAAAATGAAGAACATGCTGGTGTCGGTCGAAGGCAAATTGCCGTTCGGCGTGACCGCCAAGGACATCGTCCTCGCCGTGATCGGCAAGATCGGCACCGCCGGCGGTAACGGCCACGCCATCGAGTTCGCCGGTAGCGCAATTCGCGACTTGTCCGTTGAAGGCCGCATGACCATTTGCAACATGTCCATCGAGGCCGGCGCACGCGTAGGTCTGGTGGCGGCTGACGAAAAAACCGTGGCTTACGTGAAGGGCCGTCCATTCGCCCCGAAAGGCGCAGAATGGGACTTGGCTGTCGAAGCGTGGAAAGACCTGGTGTCTGACGCGGATGCGAAGTTCGACACCATCGTTGAACTCGACGCGACCCAGATCAAGCCGCAAGTCAGCTGGGGCACCTCGCCTGAGATGGTCCTGGCCGTGGATCAGAACGTGCCGGACCCGGCGAAGGAAATGGACCTGGTCAAACGCGATTCGATCGTGCGCGCCTTGAAGTACATGGGTTTGACCGCCAATCAGGCGATCACCGACATTCAACTGGACCGCGTGTTCATCGGCTCCTGCACGAACTCGCGGATCGAAGACTTGCGCGCCGCAGCCGTCATCGCCAAGGGCCGCAAAGTGGCGTCGACCATCAAGCAAGCCATCGTCGTGCCGGGCTCGGGTCTGGTGAAGGCGCAGGCCGAAGCCGAAGGTCTGGACAAGATTTTCCTCGAAGCCGGTTTTGAATGGCGCGAGCCGGGTTGCTCGATGTGCCTGGCGATGAACCCGGACCGTTTGGAGTCGGGCGAGCATTGCGCGTCGACCTCCAACCGCAACTTCGAAGGCCGTCAGGGCGCCGGTGGTCGTACTCACCTCGTCAGCCCGGCAATGGCCGCCGCCGCTGCTGTAAATGGTCGTTTCGTCGACGTCCGTGAATTGATCTAAAGGAGCGCAGCATGAAAGCTTTTACCCAGCACACTGGTCTTGTCGCGCCTTTGGATCGTGCCAACGTCGACACCGATCAGATCATCCCGAAGCAGTTCTTGAAGTCGATCAAGCGCACTGGTTTCGGTCCGAACCTGTTCGATGAATGGCGTTACCTGGATGTCGGGCAACCGTATCAGGACAACTCCAAGCGTCCGCTGAACAAGGACTTCGTCCTCAACGCCGAACGTTATCAAGGCGCCAGCGTATTGCTGGCCCGTGAGAACTTCGGTTGCGGCTCCAGTCGTGAACACGCGCCGTGGGCGCTGGAAGAATACGGTTTCCGCAGCATCATCGCGCCGAGCTACGCCGACATCTTCTTCAACAACAGTTTCAAGAACGGCTTGCTGCCGATCATCTTGAGCGACGCTGAGGTTGATGAACTGTTCCAGCAGGTTGAAGCGAATCCAGGCTATCAATTGCAGGTCGACCTGCAAGCCCAGACGGTGACCCGTCCGGATGGCAAGGTGCATAACTTTGAGATCGATGCGTTCCGCAAGCATTGCCTGTTGAACGGTCTGGACGATATCGGCCTGACGTTGCAGGACCATGAAGCAATTGCAACGTTTGAAGCCAAGCACCGGGCGAGCCAGCCCTGGTTGTTTCGCGACGCGTGATTAGGCTGAGATTTATGTAGATAGGGCTGGTCTCATCGCGGGCAAGCCCGCTCCCACAGGGGCTTGCGGTGTACACAAAACCTGTGGGAGCCGGGCTTGCCCGCGATGAGGCCGGAACTGGCACCACAAAATCAAAGGAAGTGACCATGACCAGCACCGCCCAGCACACCCAGGTCGTCCAAAAGCAATTCGGTGAGCAGGCTTCGGCCTACCTGAGCAGCGCCGTTCACGCTCAAGGTACCGAATTCGCGCTGCTACAAGCCGAACTGGCCGGGCAGGGCGATGCTCGGGTACTGGACCTGGGTTGCGGCGCCGGTCACGTGAGTTTTCACGTGGCTTCGCTGGTCAAGGAAGTGGTGGCCTACGACCTGTCGCAGCAAATGCTCGACGTGGTCGCCGGTGCTGCCGTTGATCGTGGCTTGAGCAACGTATCGACGGTCCTCGGTGCCGCCGAGCGCCTGCCGTTCGCCGATGGCGAGTTCGACTTCGTCTTCAGTCGTTATTCGGCGCACCATTGGAGTGATCTCGGTCTGGCGCTGCGCGAAGTCCGGCGGGTGCTGAAGCCGGGTGGGGTGGCGGCGTTCATCGACGTGTTGTCACCGGGCAGTCCGTTGTTCGACACTTACCTGCAAAGCGTCGAAGTGCTGCGCGACACCAGCCATGTGCGCGATTATTCCGCCGGCGAGTGGTTGCGTCAGGTCAGCGAAGCGGGGTTGCATACCCGTAGCACCACGCGCCAACGGCTGCGTCTGGAGTACACCTCCTGGGTCGAGCGCATGCGCACACCTGAAGTGATGCGCGCGGCAATCCGCGAGCTGCAGCAGTCGATGGGCAACGAAGTGCGCGAATATTTTGAGATTGAGGCTGATGGCTCGTTCAGTACCGATGTATTGGTTCTGATGGCCGAGCGATAGAATTTTTCCGGGTGTGCCCAAGGGGCGCACCGACTGATGACATGAGGAAAGCATGAGCAAGCAGATTCTGATTCTCCCAGGTGACGGTATTGGCCCGGAAATCATGGCCGAAGCGGTCAAGGTGCTGGAATTGGCCAGCGACAAGTTCTCCCTGGGCTTCGAGCTGAGCCACGACGTGATCGGCGGCGCTGCCATCGACAAGCACGGCGTGCCATTGGCCGACGAAACCCTGGAGCGCGCCCGCGCCGCCGACGCTGTGCTGCTGGGTGCCGTGGGCGGCCCGAAGTGGGACACCATCGAGCGTGACATCCGCCCTGAGCGCGGTCTGTTGAAAATCCGTGCGCAACTGGGCCTGTTCGGCAACCTGCGTCCGGCGATCCTGTACCCGCAACTGGCCGAGGCTTCGAGCCTGAAGCCGGAAATCGTCGCCGGCCTGGACATCCTGATCGTCCGTGAGCTGACCGGGGGTATTTACTTCGGCGCGCCACGCGGCACCCGCACCCTGGAAAACGGCGAGCGTCAGTCCTACGACACCCTGCCGTACAGCGAAAGCGAAATTCGCCGCATCGCCCGCGTCGGCTTCGACATGGCCATGGTGCGCGGCAAAAAGCTCTGCTCGGTGGACAAGGCCAACGTATTGGCGTCCAGCCAGTTGTGGCGTGAAATCGTCGAGGAAGTGGCCAAGGATTACCCGCAAGTCGAACTGAGCCACATGTACGTCGACAACGCCGCCATGCAGCTGGTGCGAGCACCGAAGCAGTTCGACGTGATCGTCACCGACAACATGTTCGGCGACATCCTGTCCGACCAGGCCTCGATGCTCACCGGTTCCATCGGTATGCTGCCGTCGGCGTCCCTGGACACCAACAACAAGGGCATGTACGAGCCGTGCCACGGTTCGGCGCCGGACATCGCCGGCAAGGGCATCGCCAACCCGTTGGCGACCATTTTGTCGGTGTCGATGATGTTGCGTTACAGCTTCAACCAGCAGGCTGCAGCCGATGCCATCGAGAAAGCCGTGAGCCTGGTCCTGGACCAAGGCCTGCGCACGGGCGACATCTGGTCGGCAGGTTGCACTAAAGTCGGTACGCAGGAAATGGGTGACGCAGTAGTCGCCGCGCTGCGGAATCTGTAATCTCTCGGGCCCGCTGCGAAATTCAATACAAAGCAGCGGCCCACTTTTTAAGAAGGTGTAGTTGCGATGAAACGTGTAGGTCTGATCGGTTGGCGCGGTATGGTCGGTTCCGTGCTCATGCAGCGGATGCTGGAAGAGCAGGATTTCGATCTTATCGAGCCGGTGTTTTTCACCACTTCCAATGTCGGTGGCCAAGGCCCGTCCGTGGGCAAGGACATTGCTCCGCTCAAGGACGCTTACAGCATTGAAGAGCTGAAAACCCTTGACGTGATTCTGACCTGCCAGGGTGGCGACTACACCAGCGAAGTGTTCCCCAAGCTGCGTGAAGCCGGCTGGCAGGGTTACTGGATCGACGCCGCTTCCAGCCTGCGCATGCAGGATGACGCGGTCATCGTCCTGGACCCGGTCAACCGCAAGGTCATCGACCAGCAGCTGGATGCGGGCACCAAGAACTACATCGGCGGCAACTGCACCGTCAGCCTGATGCTGATGGGCCTGGGCGGCCTGTTCGAAGCCGGTCTGGTCGAGTGGATGAGTGCCATGACCTATCAGGCGGCCTCCGGTGCCGGCGCGCAGAACATGCGTGAACTGATCAAGCAAATGGGCGCGACCCACGCCGCTGTTGCTGATCAACTGGCCGACCCGGCCAGCGCGATCCTCGACATCGACCGTCGTGTGGCCGAAGCCATGCGCAGCGAAGCGTACCCGACCGAAAACTTCGGCGTACCACTGGCCGGCAGCCTGATCCCATGGATCGACAAGGAACTGCCGAACGGTCAGAGCCGTGAAGAGTGGAAGGCCCAGGCTGAAACCAACAAGATCCTTGGTCGCTTCAAGAGCCCGATTCCGGTCGACGGTATCTGCGTGCGCATCGGCGCCATGCGTTGCCACAGCCAGGCGCTGACCATCAAACTGAACAAAGACGTGCCGATCGCCGACATCGAAGGACTGATCAGCCAGCACAACCCTTGGGTCAAACTGGTACCGAACAACCGCGACATCAGCATTCAGGAACTGAGCCCGACGAAAGTCACTGGCACCCTGAACGTGCCGGTGGGCCGTCTGCGCAAGCTGAACATGGGTTCGCAATTTGTCGGTGCTTTCACCGTCGGCGACCAACTGCTATGGGGCGCGGCCGAACCGCTGCGTCGCATGCTGCGGATTCTGCTTGAGCGTTGATCGGTTGAAGTAATGAAGAAACCCGTGCCTTGAAAGAGGTGCGGGTTTTTTTATTCCTGTAGCAACTGGCGAAGCCTGCGTTCGGCTGCGCAGCAGTCGTAAAACCTGAGTGTGCGGTTCTTCTGAATGATCGGGGATCCCCAAAGCGAGGACTTCGTCCTCGAACGCAGCCTTCGGCAGCGGCTGCAAGGTTTCGCGCGTCGAATTGCCTGTATCCCCACCACCCGGTAAAGTGCCGCTCCCCCCGTTTCGCCTGAGGTAGAACCATGAGCCAGTCCTTTGATATCGCCGTCGTCGGCGCCACCGGTACTGTCGGCGAAACGCTCGTGCAGATTCTTGAAGAGCGCGACTTCCCGGTCGGCGACTTGCACCTGCTGGCGAGCAGCGAATCGGCCGGTCATTCGGTACCGTTTCGCGGCAAGAACGTACGGGTGCGAGAGGTCGATGAGTTCGATTTCAGTAAAGTCCAGTTGGTGTTTTTCGCCGCCGGCCCGGCAGTAACCCTCAGTTTCGCCTCCCGCGCGACCGCTGCCGGTTGCTCGGTGATCGACCTGTCTGGCGCTTTGTCGGCTGATCAGGCGCCGCAAGTGGTGCCTGAAGCCAATGCCGAAATCCTCGCGACGTTGAAAAAGCCCTTTCAGGTCAGCAGCCCAAGCCCGTCCGCCACCACCCTGGCCGTGGTACTGGCGCCGTTGCTTTCGGTGATTGACCTGCAACGGGTCAACGTCACCGCCAGCCTGGCGGTCTCCGCCCAAGGTCGCGAAGCGGTGAAGGAGCTGGCCCGGCAAACCGCCGAGCTGCTCAATGTGCGCCCGCTGGAGCCAACTTTCTTCGATCGGCAGATGGCGTTCAACCTGTTGGCTCAGGTCGGCAAACCGGATGAGCAGGGCCATACGCTGCTGGAAAAACGTCTGGTGCGTGAGTTGCGTCAGGTGATTGCGCGGCCTCAATTAAAGATTTCCGTCACTTGCATTCAAGCCCCGGTGTTTTTTGGCGATAGCTTTAGCGTGACCTTGCAGTCAGGGAGCGCTGTCGACCTGGCGAAAGTCAACGCGGCGCTGGAAGATGCACCCGGTATCGAGCTGGTTGAAGCCGGCGATTATCCGACCGCAGTGGGCGATGCGGTAGGGCAGGACGTGGTGTACGTCGGTCGGGTTCGCAGCGGTGTCGACGACCTGTCGGAACTTAATCTGTGGCTGACGTCAGATAACGTACGCAAAGGCGCCGCGCTCAATGCTGTGCAGGTGGCTGAATTGTTGATAAAAGACCAGCTGTAAAAGATACTTGGCAACAATTCACAGAATGATTCTAGCCGGGCGCTATGCTTGGCCGCACTGCTGAAGGAAAGCCCCTCGATGGGGCTTTGCGGGGCAGGCAAGAAATGATCGCGCGCGATGACACTTCGACGCCGCGCGCAATGCCTTACGGCAGCGACTATCAATACCTTCTCGCTGGCCGAGGAATGTTCAAACAAAGGATGAGGCTATGGTTCAAGTTCGCAAACTGGTGTTAGCAATTGCGGCCGCCTCGGCGCTGTCATCCGGTATGGCGCATGCCCTCGGGCTCGGGGAACTGACCCTGAAGTCGACGCTGAACCAACCCCTGGTGGCGGAAATCGAGCTGCTCGACGTCAAGGATCTTACGGCCGCCGAAGTGGTGCCGAGCCTGGCCTCGCCTGAAGATTTCGCCAAGGCCGGTGTCGACCGTCAGGCCTTTCTCAATGACCTGACCTTCACCCCTGTGCTTAACGCCAGCGGTAAAAGCATCCTGCGTGTGACTTCCAGCAAGCCCCTGTCTGAACCGATGGTGAAATTCCTGGTTCAGGTCATGTGGCCTAACGGTCGCCTGCTGCGTGATTACAGCGTACTGCTCGATCCGTCCAAATTCTCGCCGCAGACCGCTGAAGCGGCTGCGCAGTCAGCGCCAACTTCAAACGTTGCTGCGCCGGTGACGGGTGCCAGCAAACCGGCTCAATACACCACCACCCCGCGCGATACCCTGTGGGAAATCGCTGCGAAGGCGCGTAACGGTGGTTCGGTTCAGCAAACCATGCTGGCCATTCAGGCACTGAACCCGGATGCCTTTATCGACGGCAACATCAACCGGCTGAAAACCGGCCAGGTGCTGCGCATGCCGGATCAGGCGCAAGCCACCACGCTGCCGCAACCCAAGGCAATCGCTGAAGTGGCCGCGCAGAACACCGCGTGGCGCCAGGGGCGTCGTTATGTGGCGAAACCCGGCACCGGGCAGCAACAACTCGATGCCACCAAGCGCGGTCGTGCTGACGCCGGTAGTGCAGAACCTGCCAAGGACAAGCTGAGCCTGGTCTCTGCCGAATCCGGCAAGGCCGGTGGTAAAGGTGTCGCGGGCGATGCCAAGAACCTGAGCAACAAATTGGCTGTGACCCAGGAAAGCCTCGACACGACCCGTCGTGACAACGCTGAACTGAAAAGTCGCATGACCGATCTGCAAAGCCAGTTGGACAAGCTGCAAAAACTGATCGAACTGAAGAACAATCAGCTGGCCAGGATGCAGGCAGAAGGCGCGGCGGGTGCACCTGCTGCTGCGACTGAGACCGCTCCGGCCATGTCGGCTGAGTTGGCAGCCAACCCTGCGCCGGCACCGGCTGAGGTGGCGCCGGCTCCGGCGGCGGCCCCTGAAGTGACACCGGCACCTGCCGAGCCGGCAATCGAGCCGACACCAGCGGTCTCCGACGACCAGAAGTTCAACGAACTACTGACCAATCCGATCCTGCTGGGCCTGATCGGTGGCGGTGCGGTGGTGTTGGCACTCTTGCTGCTGTTGCTGGCGCGTCGCCGCAAAGCCCAGCAAGAAGCCGAGAAACATCTGCGCATGGCCCGTGCGTTGTCTGAAGAACAGAACATGTCCTTCGACAACGACCTGCCGGAAAGCAGCTTCGAAGGCCTGGAAGTGCCGCCGCCTAGCGTGAAGCTCGCCACTGCGCCGACGCCTGCACCGGCTCCTGCACCTGCACCTGCTCCTAAGCCAGCGCCTGCACCAGTTGTGATGACTACGCCGATTGCAGCACCTCTGGTGTCGCCGGCTGGCGAGCGTGATGACGACGTGCTGACCAAGGCGCAGTCGCACATTGCTGCGGGTCGTCTGAACCAGGCTGCCGCGTTGCTGGAAGACGGTATCAAGCAAGAGCCGCAGCGCAGTGACCTGCGTTTGAAGCTGATGGAAGTGTACGGTCAGCAAGGCGACCGTGATGCGTTTGTGGGCCAGGAGCGCCAACTGGTCGCTAACGGCGATAACTTCGCCCAAGTCGAAAAACTCAAGACCCGTTTCCCGGCCATGGCCGTGGTTGCCGCCAGTGGCCTGGCTGCGGCCGCCATCGCTGCGGAACTGGATGCGCAGTACGTCAAGGACCTGCTGTTGGACGAGCCGCAAGCGCCGGCAGCCGCAGCCGATGACGACTTCGACAGCGCGTTCGACCTGAGCCTGGACGACCTGGAAGCCGCTTCCCCGGCTGTGGTTGCGCCTGAGGCAGACGTGTCGACCGAGCTGGACGAATTCCCGCTGGATGACGATTTGAGCTTTGAATCGGTGCTGCAGCAGCAAACCGACATCAAGGACAACCTCGACGACCTGTCGGACTTCGATCTGGACATGGACCTGGGTGCAGACCCGACGCCGGCCATGCTCGTTGAAGACGGCTTCCTGCTGGACCTGGACGAAGGCGTGAAAGACTTTCCGGTCGTGCCTGAAGCGCCTCAGGACGATCTGGAATTACCTGCCGATTTTGACCTGTCGCTGGCGGATGAAATGGACGCGGCTCCGGCCAAGCCTGCCATCGCTGATGTTCCGGATGACTTTGAAGCAGAACTGGATGACGTCAACGCCGAACTGGATCGTCTGTCCCAGAGCATTGGCGAGCCGCGCTTCACCGCAGAAGATGCCCTGGCGTCGGCGGCGGATGAGCCGGACTTCGACTTCCTCTCCGGCACGGATGAAGTCGCTACCAAACTCGATCTGGCCCAGGCCTACATCGACATGGGCGACAACGATGGTGCTCGGGACATCCTCAATGAGGTGGTAACCGAGGGTGATGCCGGGCAGAAGAGCGAAGCCAAGGAAATGCTTTCGCGTCTGGTTTGAGTGACCCGTCAGCAGTAAATAAAACGGCAGCCCATTGAGGTTGCCGTTTTTGTTTGAGTGGTGAGCAAGTGGGTGTCTGGTCTTTTGCTATCGTCGGAACGCCGCCCGGTGCCAGCTCGCTCCCACAGTGGATTTGCGCTGTTCACAGACCCCCTGTGGGAGCGAGCTTGCTCGCAATGAGGCCCTGACATTCGCCGCCGATGCTGAAGCCACTCTGGCGTCTCGGTCCGGCGGCCTTATAATGCCCGCCTTTGCGTAGATCAGCAGGCTGTACCCCTTGGCAAATATAGATAATCCGGCTGCGGAAATGGCGGCCGACGGCTTTTACCGGATCGCATTGGGCGTTGAATACAAAGGCTCGCGTTATCGCGGCTGGCAGCGCCAGGCCTCCGGTGTGCTCACGGTGCAGGAAACCCTTGAGAAAGCCTTGTCCAAAGTCGCCGACTCACCGGTGTCGCTGCTGTGCGCCGGGAGAACGGACGCAGGCGTGCATGCCTGTGGTCAGGTGGTGCATTTCGATACCCAGGTCGAGCGGTCGATGAAGGCCTGGGTCATGGGCGCCAACATCAATTTGCCCCACGACGTCAGCGTCAGTTGGGCCAAGGTCATGCCGGCGCATTTCCATGCGCGGTTCAAGGCCATTGCCCGGCGTTACCGCTACGTGATCTACAACGATCAGATCCGCCCGGCGCACCTCAACGAAGAAATCACCTGGAACCACCGTCCGCTGGACGTCCAGCGCATGGCCGAGGCCGCGCAGTACCTGGTCGGCACCCATGATTTCAGTGCGTTCCGCGCCGGTCAGTGCCAGGCCAAATCGCCGATCAAGGAATTGCATCACCTGCGCGTCACCCGTCACGGCAAGATGATTGTGCTGGATATCCGTGCCAGCGCGTTCCTGCACCACATGGTGCGCAACATTGCCGGCGTGCTGATGACCATCGGTGCCGGCGAGCGCCCGGTGGAGTGGATGAAGGAAGTGCTGGAAAGCCGCATTCGCCGATCTGGCGGGGTCACCGCACATCCGTTTGGCCTGTATCTGGTGCAGGTCGAGTACCGCGACGAGTTCGAATTGCCCGAGCGTTACATCGGCCCACACTTCCTGACCGGTTTCACGGAACTTGACGGCTGACGCCCTCGAACGCATTTGTTACCATCCGGGACTTTCCCGGAATTGCCCTGAGGATTTATCGACATGTCAGCCGTTCGCAGCAAGATTTGCGGGATTACCCGCATAGAAGATGCGTTGGCGGCGGTCGAGGCCGGGGCCGATGCCATCGGATTTGTGTTCTACGCCAAAAGCCCGCGGGCCGTGACGTTCCAGCAGGCGCGCGACATCATCAAGGCGCTGCCGCCGTTCGTCACCACCGTGGGGTTGTTCGTCAATGCCAGCCGCTGCGAACTGGGCGAATTACTCGATGCCGTACCGCTGGACCTGTTGCAGTTCCATGGTGACGAAACGGCCGCCGATTGCGAAGGCTGGCACCGTCCGTACATCAAGGCGCTGCGGGTCAAGGCCGGAGACGACATCGCGGCAGCCTGCGATGCATTCCCCAGTGCGAGCGGAATCCTGCTCGACGCCTACGTTGAAGGCGTGCCGGGCGGAACCGGTGAAGCATTCGACTGGTCTCTGATACCGCAAGGCTTGAACAAGCCGATCATTCTGGCGGGCGGTCTGACCCCGGATAACGTCGCCGGGGCGATTGCCCGGGTCCGGCCTTATGCGGTGGACGTCAGCGGTGGGGTAGAGGCGAGCAAGGGCATCAAGGATCACGCAAAGATTCAGGCGTTCATCAAAGCGGTACGCGGTAGTACATAGAGGATGTGACGGCTGGCAGACTGCCGCCGTCCCAAAATGCACTGCGCTGCACAAAGCAGGCACGGCTGAGGGTTGATGGGTTGTACGCAGGTCGCGTTTCGCTGACCCGGCCATCCACCGACCATCGCCACACACATGAATTTAGCTCAAGGGCATACGCGGGGCTGCGAACCAGAGTGTTCGGGCCGCCGGTACTGGAGAAAGAAAGCATGAGCAACTGGTTAGTAGACAAACTGATCCCTTCGATCATGCGTTCCGAGGTCAAGAAGAGCTCGGTGCCTGAAGGTCTGTGGCACAAATGCCCGTCTTGCGAGGCTGTGCTGTATCGTCCGGAGCTGGAAAAGACCCTGGACGTTTGCCCCAAGTGCAACCACCACATGCGTATCGGCGCCCGCGCCCGCATTGATATCTTCCTCGACGCTGAAGGCCGTGCCGAACTGGGTGCTGACCTGGAGCCGGTTGACCGTCTGAAATTCCGCGACGGCAAGAAGTACAAGGATCGCCTGACCGCCGCCCAGAAGCAGACGGGCGAAAAAGACGCACTGATCTCCATGAGCGGCACCTTGCTGGGCATGCCGGTTGTCGTGTCGGCATTCGAATTTTCCTTCATGGGTGGTTCGATGGGTGCCATCGTCGGTGAGCGTTTTGTTCGCGCCGCCAACTACGCCCTGGAAAACAAATGTCCGATGATCTGCTTCGCCGCTTCCGGTGGTGCGCGGATGCAGGAAGCCCTGATCTCCCTGATGCAAATGGCCAAGACCTCGGCGGTACTGGCGCGTCTGCGTGAAGAAGGCATTCCGTTCATCTCCGTACTGACTGACCCGGTCTACGGCGGTGTTTCCGCTAGTCTGGCGATGCTTGGCGACGTGATCGTCGGTGAGCCGAAAGCCCTGATCGGCTTTGCCGGTCCGCGCGTGATCGAGCAAACCGTGCGTGAAAAGCTGCCGGAAGGCTTCCAGCGCAGCGAATTCCTGCTGGAGCACGGCGCCATCGACATGATCATTCACCGTCAGGAACTGCGTCCGCGCCTGGGTAACCTGCTGGCACAAATGATGGGCCTGCCGACGCCGAAATTCGTCGCTGCGCCAATCGAGCCGATCGTTGTACCGCCGGTACCTGCGAACATATGACCGAGCGTACCCTTGGCGAGTGGCTCGCCTACCTTGAGCAATTGCACCCTTCGGCCATCGACATGGGGCTGGAGCGCTCGCAACAGGTAGCGTCCCGCATGGGGCTGGGCAAGCCGGCGCCGCGGGTGATCACGGTCACCGGCACCAACGGCAAGGGTTCTACCTGCGCATTCGTGGCTTCATTGCTACGGGCGCAAGGCCTGAATGTGGGTGTCTACAATTCTCCGCACCTGCTGCGCTACAACGAGCGGGTGCAGGTCAATGGCGTCGAAGCCTCTGACGCCGAGCTGTGCGAAGCCTTTGCGGCTGTCGAAGCCGGTCGTGGCGACACCTCTCTGACGTACTTCGAAATGGGCACCCTGGCGGCATTCTGGCTGTTTCAACAGGCCGGGCTTGATGCGGTGGTGCTGGAAGTCGGTCTGGGCGGGCGTCTGGACACGGTCAACGTGGTTGATGCCGACATGGCGCTGGTCACCAGCATCGGCGTCGACCATGCGGACTATCTGGGTGATACCCGTGAGTCCGTGGCCTTTGAGAAGGCCGGCATTTTCCGTCAGGGTGCGCCTGCGCTCTGTGGCGATCTGAATCCTCCACAACCTCTGCTGGATAAGGCGCGCGAGCTCAATTGCCCGTTTTTCCTGCGTGGGCGCGATTTTGACCTCGGCATCACCGATCACAACTGGCAATGGCGCGGCCTGGATGCTCAAGGGTGTGCGGTCGAACTGCGCGATCTGCCGTTGCTTGATCTGCCAATGGAAAACGCGGCGTTGGCGTTGCAGGCCTATCTGCTGCTCGGTTTGCCGTGGGTAGATTCACAGATTATTGATGCGCTGAAAGCGACGCGGGTGGTGGGTCGTCTCGACCGCCGTCAGTTCGACTGGCAGGGCAAGCGTTTGAACCTGCTGCTGGATGTGGGGCATAACCCGCATGCCGCCGAATATCTGGCGCGGCGTCTGGCCAGCCGTCCACCGGTCGGCAAGCGTCTGGCGGTGTTCGGTTTGCTGGCTGACAAGGATCTGGATGGTGTTGTCGGTGAATTGAATGCTAGTGTCCAGCACTGGGCCGTTGCGCCGCTGGATTCTCCGCGAGCGCGACCGGTTGCCGATTTGCAGGCAGCGTTGCAGAACGTTGGCGCGTCGGTAACGTCCTATGGCAGCGTGGCGGCCGCCCTGGAAGGGCAGAGCGCGCTGGCGACGAGCGACGACGAGATTCTGCTGTTCGGATCATTTTATTGTGTCGCCGAGGCCCTCGAATGGCTGGCCCGGCGCTCCACGGAGGAAGCGGCAAATGGCATTGCTGGATAAGGCCTACAAACAACGCATGGTTGGCGCGCTGGTGCTGGTGGCGCTGGCGGTAATTTTCCTGCCGATGCTGTTTTCCCGTCAGGATGAGCAGCGTCAGGTGGTGGTCGACGCCCCCACTGCGCCGCATGCCCCGGCGGTGCCGCAAGTGCAGGTCGAGCCAGTCGTGGTGCCTGAGCCGCAAGCGCTGCCTCAAGAGCCGGTGCCGAGCGATGATGAAATCGCTCAGCAAGAGGCGCCGACGGCACCGATTGCGCCGGCGGTCCCTGTAGCCCCGGCGCCTGCTGCCAAACCGGTCGCGCCTGCGCCAGCCGCCAAGGCTACGACGCCACCGGCCCAGCCGATCGCGGCAGCGCCGACTAAACCGGATACCACTCAAAGTCGCATCGATGCCAATGGCCTGTCGGTCAGCTGGTCGGTGCAAGTGGCCAGTCTGTCGAGCCGAGAAAACGCCGAAAGCCTGCAGAAAGACCTGCGCAGTCAGGGCTACAATGCTTACATTCGATCCTCTGACGGTAAAAACAGAGTGTTTGTCGGGCCGCTGATCGAGCGCGCCGAAGCCGACCGTCTGCGTGATTTGCTGGACCGCCAGAAGAAGCTCAAGGGCTTTGTCGTGCGATTCCAGCCAGAACGCGGCTAAAACCGACACCTTAATCTGTGTAGCAGCTGTCGAGCCCGCGAGGCAGCGTCTGGCGGCGAAGCGGCCGTAATCCCGGCCTCCGCGGTTTGTCTTTCACACCCAATTACCTGATTTTACGGCGGCTGCGCACCCGAACGCAGGCTTCGCCAGCTGCTCCAGGGTTGGGTGCGGTTTAAAACTATCGCCCCGATTTGAAAAGCACTGACAATCGCAGCTTACCGATAGCCATGCGCTCTGCTAAAATGCGCCGCCTTATCCGTCTGTAGGCTGCACTGTGCCATTTACCTGGGTTGACTGGGCGATCGTTGCAATCGTCGCCATCTCCGCATTGATCAGTCTGAGCCGCGGCTTCGTCAAAGAAGCACTGTCGCTGGTGACCTGGATCATCGCAGGAGCTGTTGCCTGGATGTTCGGTGGTTCATTGTCCGAGTACCTCGCCGGATACATTCAAACACCGTCGGCTCGTGTGATCACGGGCTGTGCCATCATGTTTGTTGCCACGTTAATCGTAGGCGCAATGATCAATTATCTTATCGGCGAATTGGTTCGCGTCACCGGGCTATCCGGGACCGATCGATTCCTCGGCATGGCCTTCGGCGCCGCGCGTGGCGTGTTGCTGGTGGTCGTGGCGGTCGGGCTGTTGAGCCTGGGGCCGGTACAGCAGGACGGGTGGTGGAAAGAGTCACAGCTCGTGCCAAAATTTCTATTGGTCGCAGACTGGTCCAAAAACCTGATTCTCGGGTGGAGCAGTCAGTGGCTTGCCAGCGGTATCAGCGTACCCGCTGAGATACCGTTCAAGGATCAACTCTTGCCGATGGCCAAAACGCCTCAGTGAGTGTTGTTCAGTTCAGATCCATTAAGTAGGGGTTGCGTCGCATGTGTGGCATCGTCGGTATCGTCGGTAAGTCGAACGTCAATCAGGCGCTGTATGACGCGCTAACCGTCCTCCAGCACCGCGGCCAGGACGCTGCCGGTATCGTGACCAGCCATGATGGCCGGTTATTCCTGCGCAAGGACAACGGCCTGGTACGTGACGTGTTCCATCAGCGTCACATGCAGCGCCTGGTCGGCCACATGGGCATTGGCCATGTGCGTTACCCGACCGCAGGCAGCTCGACGTCGGCTGAAGCTCAGCCGTTCTACGTCAACTCGCCTTACGGCATCACGTTGGCGCACAACGGTAACCTGACCAACGTTGAACAACTGGCCAAGGAGATTTACGAATCTGACCTGCGCCACGTCAACACCAACTCCGACTCGGAAGTCCTGCTGAACGTGTTCGCTCACGAGCTGGCCCAGCGCGGCAAGTTGCAGCCAACCGAAGAAGACGTGTTCGCCGCGGTGACTGACGTGCACAACCGTTGCGTTGGTGGCTACGCGGTCGTGGCGATGGTGACCGGTTACGGCATCGTCGGTTTCCGTGACCCGCACGGCATCCGCCCGATCGTCTTCGGTCAGCGTCACACCGACGAAGGCGTCGAGTACATGATTGCCTCCGAAAGCGTCTCCCTGGACGTGCTCGGTTTCACCCTGATTCGCGACCTGGCACCGGGCGAAGCGGTCTACATCACTGAAGACGGCAAGCTGCACACCCGTCAGTGCGCGACGAACCCGTCCCTGACCCCTTGCATCTTCGAGCACGTCTACCTGGCACGTCCGGATTCGATCATCGACGGCGTGTCGGTCTATAAGGCCCGTCTGCGCATGGGTGAGAAGCTCGCCGAGAAGATCCTGCGCGAACGTCCTGAACACGACATCGACGTGGTGATCCCGATCCCGGACACCAGCCGCACCGCAGCTCTGGAGCTGGCGAACCACTTGGGCGTCAAGTTCCGCGAAGGCTTCGTGAAGAACCGCTACATCGGCCGGACCTTCATCATGCCGGGCCAGGCTGCACGGAAAAAATCCGTACGCCAGAAACTCAACGCGATCGAACTGGAATTCCGTGGCAAGAACGTGATGCTGGTGGACGACTCGATCGTTCGCGGCACGACGTGCAAGCAGATCATCCAGATGGCTCGCGAAGCCGGCGCCAAAAACGTCTACTTTTGCTCCGCCGCACCGGCCGTTCGTTACCCGAACGTCTACGGCATCGACATGCCGAGCGCTCACGAGCTGATCGCCCACAACCGTTCGACCCAGGACGTTGCTGACCTGATCGGCGCTGACTGGTTGATCTATCAGGACTTGCCTGACTTGATCGAAGCGGTCGGTGGCGGCAAGATCAAGATCGAGAAGTTCGATTGCGCAGTGTTCGATGGCCAATACGTCACCGGCGACGTCGACGAGGCTTACCTGAACAAGATCGAGCAGGCACGTAACGATGCCTCCAAGGTCAAGACGCAGGCAGTCAGTGCGATCATTGATCTGTACAACAACTGAGTAACTACCGGCCCTGAGGGGCCGGTTTTGTATCTACTAAACGAGTAAGGCAAGGAGTGAGAGCATGAGTCAGGATTGGGATGCCGGTCGGCTGGACAGCGACCTCGAAGGCGTAGCGTTCGATACCCTGGCCGTACGCGCCGGTCAGCACCGCACGCCGGAAGGCGAACACGGTGATCCGATGTTCTTCACTTCCAGCTACGTCTTCCGTACCGCTGCCGACGCGGCGGCACGCTTTGCCGGTGAAGTGCCGGGCAACGTTTACTCGCGCTACACCAACCCGACCGTGCGGGCGTTCGAAGAGCGCATCGCCGCGCTGGAAAGCGCCGAGCAAGCCGTGGCCACAGCCACCGGCATGGCCGCGATCATGGCGGTGGTGATGAGTTTGTGCAGCGCCGGTGATCATGTGCTGGTTTCGCGCAGTGTGTTCGGTTCGACCATCAGCCTGTTCGAAAAGTACTTCAAGCGCTTCGGCATCGAAGTCGATTACGTGCCTCTGGCGGATTTGTCCGGTTGGGGCGCGGCAATCAAGACCAACACCAAATTGCTGTTTGTCGAGTCGCCATCCAACCCGTTGGCCGAGCTGGTGGATATCGCCGCGCTGGCGGAAATCGCTCACGCCAAAGGCGCGATGCTGGTGGTCGACAACTGCTTCTGCACGCCAGCGTTGCAGCAGCCGCTGAAGATGGGCGCGGACATCGTCGTGCACTCGGCTACCAAGTTCATCGACGGCCAGGGCCGTTGCATGGGCGGCGTCGTGGCTGGTCGCAGCGAGCAGATGAAAGAGGTGGTCGGTTTCCTGCGCACCGCGGGGCCAACCCTGAGCCCGTTCAATGCCTGGATCTTCCTCAAGGGGCTCGAAACCCTGAACCTGCGGATGAAGGCGCATTGCGCCAATGCCCAGGAACTGGCCGAGTGGCTGGAGCAGCAGGACGGCATCGAGAAAGTCCATTACGCCGGTCTGAAAAGTCACCCGCAGCACGAACTCGCCCAGCGTCAGCAGAAAGGTTTCGGCGCGGTGGTCAGCTTTGAGGTCAAGGGCGGCAAAGAGGGCGCCTGGCGCTTTATCGATGCGACCCGTCTGATTTCGATCACGGCCAACCTCGGTGATACCAAGACCACCATTACTCACCCGAGCACCACCTCCCACGGCCGTCTGGCGCCGCAAGAGCGTGAAGCCGCGGGCATTCGTGACAGCCTGATCCGCATTGCGGTCGGCCTGGAAGACGTGGCTGACCTGCAAGCCGATCTGGCGCGCGGGTTGGCGGCCTTGTGATCGAGTTGTCCACGCCGACCTCCGGGTCCAATGGTCGTGTCGCGCTGGTCACCGGCGCGGCGCGAGGCATCGGTCTGGGGATCTCGGCCTGGCTGATCAGCGAAGGCTGGCAGGTGGTGCTGAGCGACCTGGACCGGGTGCGCGGTTCGAAAGTGGCGAAGGTGCTGGGCGACAATGCCTGGTTTATCGCCATGGACGTCTCGAACGAAGGGCAGGTGGCGCTGGGGGTTGCCGAAGTGCTGGGGCAGTTCGGGCGCCTGGATGCACTGGTGTGCAACGCCGCGGTGGCCGATCCGCACAACATCACCCTGGAAAGCCTCGATCTGGCTTACTGGAATCGTGTGTTGGCGGTGAACCTCAGCGGGCCGATGTTGTTGGCCAAGCACTGTGCGCCGTATCTGCGCGCGCACAGCGGCGCGATCGTCAACCTGGCCTCGACCCGCGCCGGGCAGTCGGAACCCGACACAGAGGCTTACGCGGCCAGCAAGGGCGGACTGTTGGCGTTGACTCACGCCTTGGCCATCAGCCTTGGGCCGGAAATCCGTGTGAATGCCGTCAGTCCGGGCTGGATCGATACCCGGGATCCTTCCGTGCGGCGTGCCGAGCCACTGACCGATGCCGATCATGCCCAGCATCCGGCGGGCAGGGTGGGGGCGGTTGAAGACGTGGCGGCGATGGTGGCCTGGTTGCTGTCGAAGAATGCCGGATTCGTCACGGGCCAGGAGTTTGTGGTCGACGGTGGCATGACCAAGAAGATGATTTACGAGCAGTGAGAAGCCGTTTCAAGCTTCAAGCTGCAAGTTAAGGCTCGACAGTGTCATGCCGGCTTCACGCGTGACGGCTTCCACTTGTGGCTTGAAGCTTGCCTCTGGCAGCTGTTTTGAAAAAACTTCAATCCTGCTATTGACTTAGGTTCGGTACCTGCGTAAATTTCGCGGCCTCGGAGATGCAAACGGGTGATTAGCTCAGCTGGGAGAGCGTCTGCCTTACAAGCAGAATGTCGGCGGTTCGATCCCGTC
The DNA here is from genome assembly GCF_054668435.1 of Pseudomonas sp. S2_B07. Lineage (NCBI taxonomy): Bacteria > Pseudomonadati > Pseudomonadota > Gammaproteobacteria > Pseudomonadales > Pseudomonadaceae > Pseudomonas > Pseudomonas sp. S2_B07. Next base: position 1,405,751 of record NZ_CP162769.1, on the reverse strand, counting down.
ATCACCCACCACTTCCGAGATACTTGCGAAAGCAAGAGGTAGGCTGAAATGCCTCCACCGACGCGCAGCGGTAGTTCAGTCGGTTAGAATACCGGCCTGTCACGCCGGGGGTCGCGGGTTCGAGTCCCGTCCGCTGCGCCATATTTTCCGAGTCAGATTTATCTGGTTCGAGATTGAAAAGCTTCTGAGTTTTCAATCAGACGAGTTACTTGGATGAAAGTCCAAAGCGATACGCAGCGGTAGTTCAGTCGGTTAGAATACCGGCCTGTCACGCCGGGGGTCGCGGGTTCGAGTCCCGTCCGCTGCGCCATATCTGCTACAAGGCCCACTGAACGCCTTGGAGCTACGAAGAAAACTGCTGGTTTTGCCAGTGTTACTTCGAGTCGATAGCAAAGACCCTGGTCGAAAGACCGGGGTTTTTTGTGTCTGGAATTTGGCTTTTTCTCCTCTTGCAGTGTCCCTTGCCGGGCCATCCTGGCCGCCTTCTTCTATGCTGCCTCAAAGGTTGTCGCGACGACGCCGTCCGGCCGGGCTGACCTTGGCGTTGCATTCGCTTGCCTGCTCAATTCTGTGCACTGAAAACACAGTATTTTGATTCGCTGGTCAGTTTTTTTGTGTGGGGCTGTTTGCCGCAGGCGCATAAGCCTATAAACTTAACCTTTCGGTCAGCTTTGCACTGTCATTTCAGCCCTTCGTTTCGTCAAAAAGGGCTTCTGCACGACTCGAGATTTCCAGAACATAACCAGAAGGGCGGGTCTATAACCGCCCAGAGGATGATCCATGTCCAACCGTGAAATATCCCGGCGCTCGTTCCTTCAGGGCGGGCTGGTGGCAGGTGTGAGCGTGACGCTCACGCCGCTCAGCAGTCAGGCGCTCGCTGCCTTGATGGAAAACAGCGTGACCGTGCCGTCCGAGCAATGGCTCGGCAACAACGGCAAGGCGCGCACGCGTAACGATGCCTTGTCGAAGGTCTGCGGCAGCAAAGTCTTTGCCCGCGACATCCGCGCCAAGGACATGCCGGGCTGGCCGCAGCAGCAAGGCCACGCCATGCTGCTGAAAACCATCAAGGCCGACCGCATCTACGCGGGCATGGAACTGTCGTGGCTCGGTGCCGAATTGCAGCCAGACCGCATCGTCACCGCCGCTGACCTGGAAAAGGACGGCATCGTCTTCCCGGAGGAGCATGCGCCGGATCCGCTGTTGCCGGAAGGCAAGGTGCCGATGTTTATCGGTCACCCGGTGGCCATCCTGATCTGGAACGACTTCGAGCGTTTCCGCCAGGCCAAGGCCAAACTCAAATTCAATGACAAAGCGATTCGTTACGGTGCTCAAGTGCCGTTCTACGAAGGCGATCCCTACGGCAGCTTCCGCTATGTGCGGGTGGGCGGTGCGACCTCGGCGGACGAAGACGAATTCGCCAGCCTCAAGGATTCGATCCTGTTTCCGATGCTGAAAAACCGTCGTCCGGTGTGGAATTCCCAACCGAACCTGCACGGCAACCTGACCGAGCGTGGATTGTTCTACGCCGATCGCATGAAACAGCAGATCGACACGCCGCCGGACAACTGGCTGGTGTTCGACGAGCGCTACAAAACCCCTTCGATCGAACCGGCCGCGATGGAGCCGGACAACGGCAATGGTTGGTACGACCCGGCAACCAAGACCCTGCATTTCGTGGTGGCGACCCAGTGCCCATTGGAAGCAGCGACCGAGACCGCGAAGATGATCGCGCCGTCGCGCTTCGGCCTGGCGAACCTGAACATGCACCCGGGTTACACCGTCGGTTACGGTTCCAAAGACCACAACATTTTCGTCTACTACGCCGCCCTCGCGGCGCTGTATGGCGCCGGTGTGCCGGTGCGTCTGGCCAACGACCGCTATGAGCAATTCCAGAGCGGCATCAAGCGTCACCCGTTCGACATCCGCTACCAATTGGCCGTGGACAAGACCGATCACAGCTTCAAGATTTTCCGCGCCGAAATGAGCGTCGACGGCGGTGGCCGGGTCAACTACAGCCCCTCCGTGGCGGCCGTTGGCGCCACGGCGGCGCAGTCGATCTACTACATGCCGCAGAACGATTTGCAGGTCACGGCCTACCATTCCCGCGCCGTTGAAGCCGGCTCGATGCGTGGTTACGGCACCCTGCAAAGCATGGCGTCCACCGAGATGATGGTCGACGAAATTGCCGGTCGCCTCGGCATCGACGCCATCGACCTGCGCAAGAAAAATGCCATGGTTTCGGGCATGAAAAACACCCAGGGCGCGGTGCCGGCGGGTGCGTTGCGCTTGCACGAGATTCTCGACAAGGCCGCCGTTCACGACGTCTGGAAAAACCGCGACGCGATCAAAAAGCAGCGCGAAGCGCAGGATCCGGACAATTGGTACGGCGTCGGTTTCGCCATCTGCCAAAAAGACTTCGGCACGGGCTCTGAAGCGCCGATGGCGAGCATCGAGTTCACTGCTCAGGGGCACATCACACTGCGCCACATCGGTATCGAAATCGGCACGGGCATGTCGACCTCGCAAGCCTTGGTCGTGGCCGATTTCCTCGGCATCGCGGCGACGGAAGTGAAGACCGGCGAGACTGAATGGAAAGAGTTGCAGCTGATCAGCGGCGGCAACCCTTACATCATGAGTCAGGCCGAACAGGACAGCCTGCTGCGCAATCCGCGCTGGGTCGGCAAGATCGCCTCGGCGTCGTCGGCCACCAACTCTGCCTACTATTTTAGCCACGCCACCCGTGAAGCGGCGCGTGTGCTGTTCAACCACGGCTTGTGGCCGGCAGCGCTGCAGATCTGGAGCCAGGGCCCTTACGGTGGTTCGGCCAACCCTTACGTGGTGCGTCGCGAAGATGCGCATTGGGTCGACGGCAAACTCACCGCCAACGGCATGCAGCCGCTGAGCTTTGAGCAGTTGGCCAAGCACGCTCACGAGAAGGGCCTGGTCACCGGCGCGACCGTGCACGGTTTCAACCGCTGGAGCTGGGCCGAGGCCGAGTTCAGCATCGACGGCGTGCGTGAACGTCTGCCGCTCGACGGCCTGGCGGTCAAGTACGGCGACGGCGCGCCGAGCGTGAAAAAGGCGCAAATGAACAGCGCCGGTTTCCACCTGCTGGATCGCCAGAACGTGCACTACCCGGACACGCAGTTGAACAACGCGGCAGTGACTTACTACAGCCCGGTCGCGACGCTGGTGGAAGTGAAAGTCAACAAGGGTTCGGCCGAAGTGCAAGTGCTCAACCATCACTCGTGGGTCGAGTGCGGTCGAGTGCTGGTGGAAGAGCTGGTCAAGGGCCAGATCGAAGGCGGGATTGCCATGGGTATCGGCCATGCGCTGATGGAAGAGATGCCGCTGTACGAAGGCGGGCCGGGGGAGGGTGACTGGAACTTCAACCGTTACCGCTTGCCGATGGCGCGCCACGTGGCGGTCTGGAAGCAGACGGCTGAAATCCTGCCGCCGCTGTCGCCGAGCGATCCATCGAAGGGCATCGCCGAAGTGGTGATGATCCCGGTGGTGGGCGCCATCGGTAACGCCGTGGCACACGCCATCGGCAAACGGGTCCGCGACCTGCCTATTACTTCTGCACGCATCAAGGAGGCCCTCAATGGCTAACCGTCCGCTTCAACTGACCCTCAACGGTCAATCCGTCGGCCCGGTGGAAATCCCTGATGACCTGCCGATGATCGATTACCTGCACGAATACAAAAACCTCACTGGCTCCCGCTTGGGCTGCGGTCAGGGCATCTGCCACGCCTGCGTTGTGATCGTCGACAACCCGGATGGCACCAGCGAAGAAGTACGCACCTGCATCACTGGCGCGCACTATTTCGAAGGCAAGAAAGTACGCACTATCGAAGGCCATGCGAAGCGCGACGAGGAAGGCAAAGTCACTGAGCTGAACCCGATCCAGCAGCGCTTCGTCGACGAATTCGCTTTCCAGTGCAGCTACTGCGCACCGGGGTTCGTGAATGCCGCGACCGTGCTGGTGGAGAAGTTGCAGCGTCAGCCGATCGTCAAAAGCCAGCTGGAAAAAGTCATCGAGGACAGCCTCGGTCACCACATCTGCCGCTGCACGGGCTACGTGCGTTATTACAGCGCGACACGTAACGTGCTGACCGATCTCGGCCTGGTCAAGGAGGGTTAAGCATGAAGCAACTACTTTCCCGCCTGGCATTGGCGGTCGGTCTGGCTGCGCCGGTGTTGCTGGCGCACGCGGAAGATCAGGTCAAGCGCGGCGAATACCTCGCCCGCGCCGCTGATTGCATGGCCTGCCACACCGCGCCGGGTGGCGCGCCGTACGCGGGTGGTCTGCCGATTGTCTCGCCGTTCGGTACGATCTACGGCACCAACATCACCCCGAGCAAAGAGCACGGCATCGGCCTCTACAGCGATGACGAATTCTTCGCCGCGCTGACCGAAGGCAAGCGCCGTGACGGCGCCAACCTGTACCCGGCGATGCCGTACACCTCGTATCACTTGATTCCGCGTGACGACTCGGACGCGATTCACGCGTACCTGAAAACCGTCGAGCCGATCGAGCGTGCAGCGCCAGTCACCAGCCTCAGTTTTCCGTTCAACGTGCGCCTGGGCCTGATGGGCTGGAACATGCTCTACGGCAAAGACGTGAAGCTTTCGTCCACCGAGGGCAAAAGCGATGCCTATAAGCGCGGCCAGTACATGGTCGACGTGCTCGGCCACTGCGGCGAATGCCACACCCCGCGCGGTTTGCCGGGCGCGATGCAGCAGGACAAGCGCCTGACCGGTGGCCTGCTCAATGGCTATCTGGCACCGAGCCTGCTGGCCAATGACCTCGCGGCTCGCGGCTGGAACCATCAGGACCTGAGCTCGTTCCTCAAGCATGGCATGAGCGCCCAGGGCACGATGTTCAACGAGATGTTTCCGGTGTTCCACAACAGCACCCAGGGCCTCAATGACCCGGACCTCGCGGCGATGGCGACCTTCCTGCTCGGCGATCAACCGCCGCAAGCCAAGGTGTTGACTGACGTGCCGTTGGACAAGCTCACCGCCAGCGCTCAACGCGGCCGTCAGGAATACCTGAATGTCTGCGCCGGTTGCCACGCGGTCGGTGGCGAGGGCAAACCGCACATCGCGGTGGCCATGCGCGGCAACACCACGCTGCGCCTGGAAGATCCACGCAACCTGGTGCGGGTGATCGACGACGGTATTGGCGAACAGAAGTTTGCCGGGTTTGAGCATATGCAGCCAATGCCTGGGTTCGCCGAGAAGCTCAGTCACGAGCAACTGACTGATTTGCTGAACTACCTGCGTCAGGGCTGGGGTGGTCAGCCGGATGATCTGGCGGTGAATGACGTGCAGAAGTTGCGGGCTGATGCGCCGCCGCTCGAGCACAAGGCGCACTGATATGCAGCATCTCGATCTGCAAGTCGTGCGCCGGGCGCTGCAATGGTCGTCGGCGGGTCAGCGCGTCTGGCTGTGCACGGTGCTCGCCACCTACGGCTCGGCGCCGCGTGCACCGGGTTCGCTGCTGGCGGTGAACGCTGACGGGCAATGGATCGGTTCGCTGTCGGGTGGCTGTGTCGAGGAGGACTTTCTCGAGCGAGTCGCCGAAGGGGCGTTCCTGGAAGCGGTCAGCGTCGTGCGTTATGGCGAGGGTGATGATCCGCGCTCGCGGGTGAGTCTGCCCTGTGGCGGTGTACTCGATGTGCTGGTGGAGAACCTTGGGCCGGATTGCGAGGTTCAGGCGCATCTGCGAGAACTGGAGTCGGCGTTGTTGGGTCAGCGTCGCCTGATCCGCGAAGTCGATCTGGCCAGCGGTGCGCGCAGCCTGTTCGATGATCGCGAGCAGGGCGTGCGCATCGAGCGTGAGATCGACCGGGTACGCGTGCGGATCGGTGCGGCTCAACGCTTGTTGCTGGCCGGGTATTCCTCGGTTGCGCAGGCGTGTGCAGCGTTCGCCGTCGGGTTGGGTTTCGAAGTGATTCTCTGTGATCCGCGCGACGAGGTGCTGGAAGGCGTGGTGCTGGAAAACGTCGAGATTCGTCGTCAGTTGCCCTCGGTGTTCATTGCTGACGGCGGTTGCCACAGCGACACGGCGGTGGTGGCGTTGACCCACGATCCCCGCATCGACGACCTGGCGATGATGGAAGCGGTGCGTACCGAAGCGTTTTACATCGGTGTGATGGGGTCCATGCAGACATCGCAAAAGCGCTTTGAGCGGTTGCGCAGGATTGGTGGTCTGGGGGAGGCCGAGCTGGCGCGGATTCATGCGCCGATCGGATTGAACCTGGGCAGCAAGACACCGGCTGAAATCGCCCTTGCGGTACTCGCCGATATCCTGCGGATCCGCAGCGGCATTGCACGGGACAAACTGTAAACACCACTCCTACAAAAAAGGGGCCGCATTCAGCGGCCCCTTTTTTGTATCAGTATCCGAATTTGTCCCGCAGTCCGTAGTACCAGGCGCCCAGCGCCGCAAACGGTGTGCGCAGCAATTGTCCGCCAGGGAACGGGTAGTGCGGCAGATCGGCAAACGCATCAAAACGCTCCGCTTGACCTCGCAGCGCCTCGGCCAGCACTTTGCCCGCCAGGTGCGTATACGTCACGCCATGGCCGCTGCAGCCTTGGGAATAGTAGATGTTGTCACCGATCCGTCCGACCTGTGGAAGACGCGACAGAGTCAGCAGGAAATTGCCGGTCCAGGCGTAGTCAATTTTCACGTCCTTGAGTTGCGGGAACGCCTTGAGCATCTTCGGCCGAATGATCGCCTCAATGTTTGCCGGATCCCGCGCGCCATACACCACGCCACCGCCGAAGATAAGGCGCTTGTCACTCGTCAGGCGGTAATAGTCGAGCAGGTAATTGCAGTCTTCGACGCAGTAATCCTGCGGCAGCAGGTTGTTCGCCAATTCCTCGCCCAGCGGTTCGGTGGTAATCACCTGAGTCCCGCAAGGCATCGATTTGGCTGCCAGCTCCGGCACCAGGTTGCCGAGGTAAGCATTGCCCGCCACGATGATGAACTTGGCCCTGACCTTGCCCTCTGGCGTATGCACCACCGGATTCGCGCCGCGCTCGATGCGCACTGCTGGCGACTGTTCATAGACAATGCCACCCAGCGACTCAACGGCTGCGGCTTCACCCAGTGCCAGGTTGAGCGGATGAATGTGCCCGCCGCTCATGTCGAGCATGCCCCCGACATACTGATCGCAATTCACCACTTCACGGATACGACGTTGATCCATCAGCTCAAGCTGCGTATGACCGAAACGTTCCCACAGGCGCTTCTGCGATTCCAGATGACCCATCTGCTTGGCCGTGATGGCTGCGAACACGCCACCGTCCTTCAGGTCGCACTGGATATTATATTTGGCGACCCGCTCACGAATGATCCGCCCACCCTCGAACGCCATCTGCCCCAGCAACTGTGCTTGCTTGGGGCCAACGCTGCGCTCGATCACATCGATATCGCGGCTATAGCTGTTGACGATCTGACCGCCGTTACGACCCGACGCGCCAAAACCAACCTTGGCCGCTTCCAGAACCGTTACCTTGAAACCGTTCTCCAGCAGAAACAGGGCAGAGGACAGACCGGTGTAACCGGCGCCGATCACGCAGACATCAGTCTCTACTTCACCCTGCAAGGCCGGGCGCGGCGGAACCGCATTGGCCGATGCGGCGTAATAGGATTCTGGGTAGGGAGTGTTCGCCATCCTGCTGCCTCTGTTTAATATATTTTACGAGTGCCTTGATCCTACCCGAGTTAAAAATCGACCGCCAGCTACCGGAAAATCTTCTTCATCGCTGCAAAATTAAATATTTTGCATATTCATAGGGTTAGCTCGAAAAAAGGTGTTGACACCCCTCCGGAATTCCGTAGAATGCCGCCTCACAGCAGGCACGTAGCTCAGTTGGTTAGAGCACCACCTTGACATGGTGGGGGTCGTTGGTTCGAGTCCAATCGCGCCTACCAAACAAAATCCGCTCTGCTGGGCGGTCTGGAGGGGTCACCGGTAACGGTGACCCCTTTTTGCTTCCTGCCTTTGGGCAAACGACCACCGCGCTACACCTTCAGGTCAGCTTTCACCTTCATATAAACCACTGCGTCATCGCCGTGCCCTGCCTGGCAGTGTTCGGTCATCTTCACGTCCGCGTGCCCCATCAAACCCTGAATGTATTCCTGCTCGAAACCCTGCCGCTCGTACAGCCATGCACCCAGCGCGCGGATCTCGTGGAAGGTGGGACGCTCGCCGACTGGCACGTCGTCGTAGGCGTGTGAATCGTCCCGAGCCTGGGCAAATGACTTGGTCAGGTAATCCGCTGTCACCGCGTTCCAGTGTAGCTTGGCGTCGAGCTGGGAGCGTTTGCGTGCCTTGGGCGAGTAGTGGATCAGGTACGGGTAAACAACCGACGATTTCATGCACTCCAGCACCACCTCCCGAAGCGCCTGGCCCATGACAATCTCCAGGTGCACAGGCTTCCCGTAGTTCTGCGTCATCCCGGGCGACACTTTGATCGTGTTCTGCTCGAGGCCCACGGCCGATTTCGGCCACACCACGATGTCCTCCCGCCGCTGAAGACTCAGTAACCCCAGCCGAATGGCCCGTTTGAGCCAGATCGGTGTCCCGACGTACTCCAGAATCTTGTTCAGTCCCTCAGCCAATGGACGCATGTCGTTCGTGTGCAGCATCAGCGCTTACAGGTGCTTGACGTTGAACCAGGCGCCGTCGTAATTCGCATTGGCACGCTGAAGCGGACTCACCGGGGGCATATTCATCAGTGTTGCCAAATTCTTGGTGTTCGCTTCGTCAACCACGCTGTCGCAGGCCTTCAGAAAATCGTGCATCCGTAAAACCCCAAGTTTGTTTATGTGGCTGCGCGCCATCACGCATTGCAAAATGTTTCTCACAGGCTAAGCGGCGCTGACCGATGGTTTTTGTTCAGCGCAGAGCTCACGAGCAGTGATAAGCCCCTTGGTCAACTCTTCTGCCTTAAACGCAGTCTTTGCGCCCTCATGGAGTAAGCACCGGTGATCTGAATCGGTTGAACGCTGCGAAAGCTGAAATCACTGCGCTCAGCAAAAACGTTATCGATATGACCCGCGAAGACTTCGATGCGACGTTGAACAACCTTCGCCGCATGGGCGCCAGCATCGACGGCGACAATACCTACAAGCGCGACCTGTGCGATTCGATCGTCGGTGCCATGGTGTTCGGCGCGCAGAACAGCAACCCGCCACCGCCTGGCCAATGGCAGCAACGCTTCTGGGACATCGCCCGCGGCGAAGCCGCTGCCCGCGAAGAGCTGATCACGGCTCTGAAACTCACTCGCGAGAACCTGCGCGCCTGCCAAGGAACCATTCATCTGGCCGGAGGATTCGATCCGGCCTATGTGAACGATGCCCAGGCAGCGATGAAGGTCGCAGACGCAGCGCTCGCCAAGTTCGCCCATTAACCACCTTCTGCCGCCACGCGCGGCATGGAGCATCATCATGGCAAAAGTCATTGCCCACATTACGGCTCGGCTGCCGCGCCTCATGGAGGCATTCGATCGCAGCGAGCGCCAGTATAAACGGCCATTTCACAAGGTCTTACAGAGGTGTTGCGTGCATGGGGTGCTCGGGGTCGAGTGTTCGAATCCCTCCGTCCCGACCTTATTTCCTGAGTAACATCAGACACATGAGCCCATCAGATAGATCGGATTTCCCGAGCGCTCCCATACAGATGCCATCTAAAAAGACCGCGGCATCCTCGCGCGCAAACCGCATCGCACAGAAGGCGTAAAACCAACGGAAATGTGATATTGATTATCTTTCCATATCAAAGCTGCTGAGAGTGAGAGGGTTTCGATGCGGCGAATTTGTTTATTTAAAAAGGAGAGGTCAATGGTAGACGATATCGGAAATGATGCAGTGGTTGATGCAGTGGTTGATGCTGCGGATGTATCGTATATATATCCGGATGGGGTTGTAAGGACGGTTCAGGATTTATCGAATAAATCTAACGATTTACTTGGCTTGAAAGGTCTCGGCTACCGCAGTCGTGACGCATGGATTGCTCTTAACTATTTGGGTGTTAGTCCGCTGGATTTTGGTGCGCCAGGTTACGGGAATACTGATGCGACTGCGGCAGTGAACCTTGCTGTTGCTGAGGCAAAGAGCAAAAGAATTCCGCTTAATATAGACGCGTTTTTCTTGGTTTCAGCGCCAGTGGTCATTGAAGATGCTAACGGTTTGGTAATTAAGGGGTCGGGCATAATTCGCACCAGTAGTGATACCGCTCAATATGTTCTTGATATAAAAAACTGCACAGGTGTGACCGCCTCCGGAAATATTACAATCGATGGGAACAGTAAGGTAAATATCATAGCGGCTATTAGGGTTGCAGCTATTGGAAGTGCTGGCGGTGTGATGAAAACTTGCTCTCTTCATCACTTAAAACTCGACGCGATAAACGCCTCCATTGGTTGGCAGATTGGTGATTTCTCCGCGCCAGATAATTTGATTTCAGAGATGAAGCTGAGCGGAACGACCTACAACACACCGGTCGGCATGCTTGTGATTGGATCACAGGCAGTGATCAACATTTCGGGTATGGACCTTGTAGCCGCTGGACAAGGTATCTTCGCAACGTACGCCCATTCCCTGGTAATCAATCACGGAGGCATCGTGATACTGGGTGATAGCGAGGCGCAAATGCCGGCTGTAAGCAATGGATTGGCGTTTGTTTCTTGCCCTATCGATTCTCCAGCATTCGCGAATAGTTATGGTGCGTTCACCTTGCAGTCGTGCCCTGTAGAAACTCCTAGCATACTCTTCCTCGCATATAATCCGCGAGCGGTTCCGAATCCAGAGCCAGGGACGGGTGGCATCATAATGAACGGCTGTCGGGGCTATCATAATTGTTCTGTTGAGTCATTTCAGGGGGCGGTTGATTTTTCGGGTAGCGTGTTAATCGGCGATAATGGCTTTTTCCGAACTACACCCAAAACAACACGGAATAGCTCATTCTCTGGTCCTGCGAAAGTTCGTATCAGCGATTCCGCTTTCGATGATCATTTCTTAAAGGGGCTCGGCGGGATTCTCGGCGGTATTGCTCTTTTTGATTATCAGAAAATATTTGAAGCTTCGTACATTCTTGGAGCAACGATGGCGTCGGGGGCGAACACGTTCTTGTATCAAGCTGTTCCTGCTACTTATGAGAACAGTCACTTTTACGCCAATTACAATTTAGCGAATGGGGTGTTCACAGTGCCAGTCGGAGGATTAAAAAGCGTTAGGATTCAATTGAATTTTATTAACTCTCAGCCGAATGCAGGATCAGCCCTCCAGGTGACGGTCAACGGTTTAATCCGAGCTTCAGCATCTGCAAACTCGACGTACAGCTCTGGCTCATTCGAGCTTGGGGATTTAGCTGCAGGTGACATGATCAGCGCCCAATTTCTGAACGCAGGATCGGCTTTCGCAGCAACTGGAGCAGCGCAAAACCAAATGGTGATTTGCGCTCGCAGATAGCCGAGCGCGCGATACGTTTCCCTCTCTCAGTTTTTCTGCTTTTAGCGGACGTTATTGTTCAGTTGATTGTGCTCTGGGAGAGGGAGTTTCATTTTGCAGTACAGCGGCGATCTGACCAGCTCGTCGGGCAGATCAGCGTAGCTCATCCGTTTTCGGCTTCGATACAAACCCTATTCCCGAACAGGTTTGACAGTCGTCTCGCAGGCCGAAGCTATCAAGGCAAGTCGGACAGGCGCCGAAGCTTGCCAGCTCGAGAAGTGGCCGTGCCTTTTCGAACACGCGGAGATTACGGCTTTCTCGGGCGAGTTGGGCTGTGTCGACCAGAGCGCGATACATGTCGGAATCTTCGATCGGTTCGTAGGTGACACCCTCGACAACGCGTTGAGTCTCGACGAGGTCGTACAGTCGCCCGTCGGACATCGCGATTTCTCCGTGAAGAGGTCAGCGTAGGCAGTCAATAAAGTATTCCGGATAGTTGGGATGATTGGTTGGCAGAACGCCAAGGAGGGGAGCTCCTGTAGGAATATACAACGCTAAGTTGTTGATTCTTATAGGGTGATATCGCGGTTTTGTATCTACTGGAAAACACTTATTTTTCTTTATAGATCATATGCTTGTACGAGTTTCGGGGGCACCTTGACATGGTGGGGGTCGTTGGTTCGAGTCCAATCGCGCCTACCAAACAAAATCCGCTCTGCTGGGCGGTCTAGAAGGGCTCACCGAAAGGTGGGCCCTTTTTTGTTGTTCGTGATATTACAAATTTTATAAACAATCCAGCTCGTTAGATCTGTTCCTCGCATCGTCTCAAATCTCAATGCGCCATTAAATGTTGCTAGCCAGCTGCCGATACGCCTGTAACCAAACACCAACAGGGGACGACGCATGGATGTCAGTAATAATCAAAACGAATATCAAAAGCCAAAAAACCTGGCGGGTCTGGGACGTCGGTGGGGTGGGCAAATGATCGACTCACTCATCACGTTCTTTCTGTTCTTGTTTGTGGGGCGAATGGGCGACTTCGTAGGTCTGCCTCCCACCGTGGTCGCTATCCTGGCGCTGGGCGCGGGTGCGGGTTATTACCTGTTTTCCGACGCTATGCCCAATGGTCAAAGCGTTGGCAAAAAATGGCTGGGCATGTCGGTGATAGATGAGCGCAGCTACCTTGACTGCAATCTTTATCAATCCTTTGTGCGCAATATCACCACACCGTTCCTGAGTATTCTTGACTGGATCTTTATTTTCTTTGGTTCGCGCAAACGTCTTGGCGATATGCTCGCGTCGACGATCGTGATTCGATCCAGGTAAAGGGCGGTTTGCAGCAATTGAGGCGTAAACTGGCGGTGCTACCTCATCAAAAGGAGCCGCATATGATCGCCGACCAAACGAACAAACAGATGTCTGAGACTAGAACTGTTTGGGATCAGTTTTTCTGCGCTGCATTGATTGCGGAGAGCAACCTGACGGCCCCGGTCGTAGGTGGGGCTACTCACGAAGACAGGCAGAACCTGTTGATCGAAAGAGCCAAGGCGCTCGCAGACAAGATGATGGAAAACAGAAGGTAACCAGGGCCCAGCCATTGCGCTGGGCTTTTCATGCCTGGCTATGCCAATGACTGGTGTTGGAATCAGGCGATCAGGTCTACTTTCCCGGTTGCCAGGCGATAAACGCCGCCCACTACTTTCAACGTGCCTTTGCTGAGGGCGTCCGTCAGCAAGGGGGAAGCATTTTTTAGTCGCTTGACCGAGTCTTTGACATTTTGCGCTACCGCATTAGCGGGAAGACTACCCGGCTCCTTGAGTACCGTCTCGATAGAGCCCTTGAGTGCCTCAGTCAGTTTCGGGATGTGGCCAGGAAAAACGGTGTGATCTTTTACCGCCTTGATACCTGCGTTAATCGCACCGCAGTCTTCATGCCCGAGCACGAGGATGAGTGGTGAACCAAGCACCGCGACAGCGTATTCAAGGCTGGCCAAACCCTCATCAGTGACGAAATTGCCAGCAACGCGTATGGCGAAAAGATCTCCCCGGGCAGTGTCAAAAGCGTACTCGGGGGCGATACGAGAGTCAGAACAACTGAGTACCGACACGAACGGGTTCTGGCCTGTGACCAGGGCTTCTCGTTCGGCCTTGAAGTCATGAGTCTTGGAGGTACCGGAAACATATCGCTCGTTTCCCTCCATTAGCCGTTGAAGGGCCATGTCGGGGTTGATTGAGTTTTGCGGTTTTGGGGGTGGCGCCGTTTTCTCGGCGGCCAGGAGGAGTTGGTCAGGCAGGGCGCCAGCCAATAGCAGGGCACCGGCTCCAAGGCCGGCATACTTCAGGAACTTACGGCGACCACCCGCGTTTTGAAGTGGTTTTGAATCACATGATTCACACATGGCTTGTGTACTCAGGTGAAAGGGGGGGCTTGCTGTCAAAAGCGAGTGCTTTCAGAAGCCTTCAGCTCTTGTGTGGTGGAGTCTAGCCCGTCTGTGACGTAATGTTTCTGGTGCTGTTTTCAGGCCTGTTGGTTTCGTTTGCGATGACTTGGTTTAGCCAGAGCCTTGCTCATGTTCCATAAAAAAAGTGTGGATATTTAAGGGCTTACGATTTTTTTTAACCGGCCGGTGGTCGAAAATATATTGTTACAAGTGGGTTGCTGGGATATTATCGCCCCGCGTTCACCACCACGGTTTATGCATTTTTAAGTCCCAAGCTTCCATCAGCTGCTTGGGATTTTTTTTTGCCTGAAATTTGTCCTGCCCCTTCGAACACCCGCCCAAACCGGGCAAGTCCTGGTCTTTTGGGCTACTACTGTCTGGCCAAACTCAAACTCGGTCTGATGGGGGTACATCGATGCTGGTTCATTGGTCTCTTGCGGCAATTCACCTGCTGGCCGTTGCGCTGGCATTCTGGGCCGTTTTAAACCGCGGCACGGCATTCAGTCGCCTGGCGGCCGGGACTGGGGAAGCTCGGCGCGTGCTGGTGGCCGATAACCTGTGGGGGATTTCTGCGGTCATCCTCCTGATCACCGGAGGGATGCGGGCCTTTGGCGGGTACGAAAAAGGCACCGATTACTACCTTCACCAGCCACTGTTCCACCTCAAGATGACGCTCTTCGTGCTGATCCTGCTGCTTGAAGTTGCCCCGATGGTGGCGTTGATCAAATGGCGGATTGCGCTTGGGCGTGGCGTGACGATCGATACCGCTCGGGCAAAACTGTTTGCTCGTTTCAGTCATATCGAAGGCTTGCTGGTGTTACTGATGGTCATCGCGGCGACGGGGATGGCGCGTGGGGTAACCTTTGGTTGACCGAGAGCGATCACGTCCTTCCTCGGGGTTATTCGGAAACGTCTGACAGCCATGGCATGAGATATGCCAGTAGTATCGGCTTCAAGTTTTGGCGGGAGAGGGGAGCGAGCCGGCGGGCATTGCGGCGCTCGAATCTTTAGCCAGCCGGTGTTCAGGGCGAACGGGCTGGCTACTGACTGCAACAGGATTCAGGGGGTTTGTGGCTTGTCTGGCGCGGTGAGGCCAGCCTGAATGCGCTGATAAATTTCTTCACGGTGCACTGCAACGTCTTTCGGGGCGTTGATGCCGATCCTGACTTGCTGGCCGCTCACGCCCAGAATGGTGATCGTAATGTCGTCACCGATATTTATGCTTTCACCGACTTTGCGGGTGAGTATCAGCATGGTCTTCTCCTTGATTGCTTTGTAGGGCACCTGATTCGAACAGTGCAGAGGTCGGTGGTATGTATAGATTAGTGCGAAGTCTCACGGTTTGGGTGCCTCTTTCTGACGCGCAGATGCTGCATTAATTCCCAAGGCGTAACTATACAGAGGCCGCAACCATCAATCTCGTTGTTTTGTGCCCATTTTGCGGCACTCGGGAAGTATTCATGAATGTTAAAATCACCGCTTTCGGCATTCAGAGGGAACCGTTGTGCGCAAAATGGTCTTGGTAATCGCTGTATTGGCGCTGGCTGGATGCGGTGAAGGGAAGGGTGTTGACGCTCAAAAAACGAAGCCGGCAGTCGTTTCCGCCCCCGCCGCGACAAACGGGCCGCAATGGGACCTCGAAGTGCGAGGTGAAACACCCCAGGCAGTGAGTGATCTGAGTGGCTGGCTGATTGAACACAGCTTCGTCTCCAACGTCATCATGGAAAACGGCAAGACGCGCATTCTGATGGGGCCATTCAGTTCGAAAGCCGAGACCGAGGCCAAGCAGGCAGAAGTGGCTGCAGCACTGGCGCGGGCTAAGAAACAGAATGTCGAATTGCTGGTGCTCGAGCGTCCTGCGGCCCAGTAACGCAGTGGCTGAAAAGGCAAAAGGCCTCGGGTTTTACGCCGAGGCCTTTTCACTTTCCAGCGGAAAGTCAGCCGCAGGCTTTCATGTTCACCGGCCCGACAAACTCGTTACCGCGACCCATGACGCACGCCACGCTCTGGTTACGCTGACGTTCCCAGGCTTCAACTGGATAAGTTTTGTTCCAGGCTTCGTACAGTTGGCGGTCTTGTTTCGACAGACTCAAGCCGTATTGCTTGCTCATGTAGAAATAAGTCCGGGCGATCATGCCGCGAATGGAAGGGCGGGGCATGACCTTCTTGGCCTTGAAATCGACCTGGGTCAGGCATGAGCCATATTGACCGGTCTGCACCGGCAGCCAGCCAAAACTGAAGTTGTTGCGGTCACCGTTCACCTCGCCAATGCTCGGCACCAGGTTGTGCAAATCGGCTTCGGCCTTCTGGAATACCGGATCGTAACGGGTGCAGTTCTTGCGCCCACCGGCCTGCCAGCACTGGCGCTGATGACCGATCTGCCACGCCGGGACAATATGCTCCCACTCGATGCGGGACGCGCGCTTGGCGTTTTTGCGCGGCACATAACCACAAGCAGCCAGGTTCACCTTGTTGCCAGTGTATTTGCAGCCGCAATAGAACTCGGTGGATTGCGGTGCATACAGTTTCCAGGCGACTTTTTTGGCTTCACTGAAGGTGCGTGGGGCGCCAGCCTGGGCCCCGAGGGAGATGAATAAAACCAGCAAAGCAAGCCAGCGGACACTCATTGACTCAATCTTCCTTCGGCACAACCCAGAAAATTTGCACACCGCCATCGTCGCGATAGGCGAGGGTGACGTTGTCGTTCTCGTCGATTTCTTCGAGCAATTGTTCCCACTCATCCACTGGTTCGTCCGGCAGGCGGAAGATCAGTGCTGCTTTGGCTTTTTGAGCGGTGGGGGAATTGATGATTTTCTGAACGCGCAGACCCATGCGTGCATAGGTATCAGGAGAAGCAGAGGGGGTGGCCACAGGATTATCCTTAGTAAGCTGTACGTGCATACAGTATTTAACTGTAAGCATTTTCGCAACTGCTTAAAATTCAAGAAAATCCTCTGACAGCGGTTTCTACCGTTTGCTGTAGGAAGAGGAGAAAACTTTTATCGGAGTTTTGCCAAGGGTGTTAACCACTCGTCAACGCTGACGAGTGGTTAAGAATGTGCCCGACCAGAACCGGTCGGGCGAGGGTGAATCAGTACTCCCAGAACATCCGTTGCAGCTCTTTGCTGTCGTTGGTCTTGGTCAGTGCGACCATGGCCAGGATGCGGGCTTTTTGCGGGTTCAAGTCATGCGCGACCACCCAGTCATATTTGTCGTCAGGCTGTTCGGCATTGCGCAGTACGAATCCGCCGGCGTTGACGTGAGACGAACGAATGATTTGCACGCCATCTTTGCGCAGGGCTTGCAAGGTCGGAACGACCCGCGAGGAAACCGAGCCGTTGCCGGTACCAGCGTGGATGATCGCCTTGGCCCCGGACTGAGCCAGCGCCTTGTACGCCGTGTCGCTCACGTTGCCGTAGGAATAGGCGATTTCTACGTCAGGCAGGCTCTTGATGGTTTTGATGTCGAATTCCGAGTCCATGGTGTGGCGCTTGGCCGGCAGACGGAACCAGTAGGATTTACCTTCGACCACCATGCCCAGCGGACCCCAGGCACTTTTAAACGCCTCGGTCTTGATGTTGATCATTTTGCTGACGTCGCGGCCCGACTGGATTTCATCGTTCATGGTCACGAGGACGCCCTTGCCGCGCGCTTCTTTGCTGCTGGCGACGGCGACGGCGTTGTACAGGTTGAGCATGCCGTCGGCCGACATCGCCGTGCCTGGGCGCATGGAGCCGACGACGATGATTGGCTTGTCGGTCTTCTCCACCAGGTTCAGGAAGTAGGCGGTTTCTTCCAGGGTGTCGGTGCCGTGGGTGATCACGATGCCATCGACGTCTTTGCTGTCCGCCAGTTCGGCCACGCGACGGCCCAGTTGAAGCAGGTTGTCGTTGGTGATGCTTTCCGAGGCGATCTGCATGACCTGCTCGCCACGAACGTTAGCCAATTGGCTGAGTTCCGGAACGCCGGCAATCAACTGGTCGATGCCGACTTTTGCCGCTTGATACGTTGCGCTGTTAGCAGCGCTCGCACCGGCGCCGGCGATGGTGCCGCCGGTGGCCAGGATGACCACGTTCGCCAGTTTCTGTTGGGTTTCGACTTCTTTTGCCTGAAGGGCGGTAGGGAGTAGCAGCAGGAGGGCCAAAGCGCCCGGAATAAAAGTGTTGAAGGCAGATTTCATTATTTTCTCTCTAGTAGTCAGACGGTGCTGATGCAAGTTCATCTAGATACGCCCCCGGCAGATCTGAACGCCGGGGGTGTAGGTGGAGAGCAGGATCTGTACCAGCCAAACGTTGAACGAGAAAAAGTTTTAACTAGTTGATTTATATCTGAAATTATCTTGGCTCTAGTCGAGGTTAAACATGAAGGCGTCCGGGTTTCCGAATAGGTTGAGCGTTTACGTTCGGCTCTCCGAAAATGCCTACGACGTTTGTAGAGAAGGTCACCTTGCCAAATCAGGAATCAATGCTAAAGAAACCCCCACGTCGGTCGATGCCCCGTTAAGGTTATTTTTCTTACAGGAGTTCCCATGTCATTTTCTGTTGGTTTTCCAAATGCGGGCGCGGTCACCATCGGCGGCAAGTCCCCGTCGACGATCAATGCCTTTAGCGAAGCGACGGCTGACACCGCGACTCAGGTGCAGGGGAAGGAAGAGGGCAGCGACAACCAGGTTCGAACCGGTGGCGGTGCTCAGGACGAAACCAAGTCCAAGGGCGGCAGCACTCAAAGTATTGCGGTGCAAGTACTGCTCAAGCGCATGCAGGAACTGCAACAGCAACTGCGTGAGCAACAGCAACAACTGGCGGCTGCACAGGCAGCGTCTTATCCGACCCCGGAAGCCAAGGCCACGGCGGTGATGTCGATCCAGGGGCAAATCGCGGAAACCAACGGCGCGCTGTCACAAGTGGCAGGCAATCTGGTGAAAGAACTGGCCAAGGACTCCAGTACAGGCGGTCTGATCAGCACCGTTGCCTAACGTGGCAGGTCGGTTTTGCCAACGGAGACACCAAACAGGGCGTTGACAAATAGCAGCAGGGTTCGCATAGTTCGGTCTACGCAAACGTTTGCGAGGTCTTGTCGGTGGTCATGCCGTCGACGATCGGAGTCCAGGCATTACTCCAGCGCAAGCATTGCTCACAATAATCATAAGATCGGAGTGAACCCATGAAGCTGCCATTCGCTGGACGTCTTCTTGCTGTCGCTATGCTGGCTGTCGCATCCGCCGCGCTGCCCGTCTCATCGGCCTTCGCCGAATCGCCTGAAAAACCCAAAGTCGCACTGGTCATGAAATCCCTGGCCAATGAATTCTTCCTGACCATGGAAGACGGCGCCAAAGCTTATCAAAAAGACCACTCCGGCGAATTCGACCTGATCTCCAACGGCATCAAGGACGAAACGGACACTGCTGGCCAGACGCGCATCGTCGAGCAGATGATCCTCGCCAAGGTCAATGCCCTGGTCATCGCACCGGCGGATTCCAAGGCCATGGTTCCGGTGATCAAGAAAGCCATCGATGCCGGCATCACCGTGATCAACATCGACAATCAACTCGACCCGACCGTCCTCAAAAGCAAGAACATGACGGTGCCGTTCGTAGGCCCTGATAACCGCAAAGGCGCGCGTCTGGTTGGCGAGTACCTGGCCAAGAAACTGAAGGTCGGTGACGAAGTCGGCATCATCGAAGGCGTGTCCACCACCACCAATGCCCAGGCCCGCACCGCGGGTTTCAAAGATGCAATGGAAGCGGCGCAGATCAAAGTCGTTTCGTTGCAGTCCGGTGACTGGGAGATCGACAAGGGCAACAAGGTTGCCGCCTCGATCCTAAGCGAATACCCGGACGTCAAAGCCCTGCTGGCCGGCAACGACAGCATGGCCGTCGGTGCCGTTTCCGCCGTGCGTGCAGCGGGCAAGGCTGGCAAGGTGCAAGTAGTCGGTTACGACAACATCAATGCGATCAAGCCGATGCTCAAGGATGGTCGCGTCCTGGCCACCGCCGACCAGTTTGCAGCCCGACAAGCCGTGTTCGGTATCGAGACTGCGCTGAAAATCATCAAGGGCGAGAAGGTCGACAGCGGCACCAACGGCGTGATCGAAACCCCGGTAGAACTGGTCACCCAGTAAGCCTTCTGGCGACACACTGGTGCTCGCCCGTCCGGGCGGGCACAGGGAGAGTTTTATGTCCGTTTGCGCTCCGAACGCTGTCCTCACGGTCAGCGGTATCGGTAAGACCTACGCTCAGCCGGTACTGACCGGCATCGACCTGACGCTGATCCGCGGTGAAGTGTTGGCACTGACCGGTGAGAATGGTGCCGGCAAAAGCACGCTGTCGAAGATCATCGGCGGGCTGGTCACGCCGACCACCGGCCAGATGCAATTCCAGGGTCAGGATTACCGTCCCGGCAGCCGGACCCAGGCTGAAGACCTGGGCATCCGCATGGTCATGCAAGAACTCAATCTGTTGCCGACCCTGTCGGTGGCGGAAAACCTGTTTCTCGACAACTTGCCCAGCAACGGTGGCTGGATCAGTCGCAAGCAGTTGCGCAAAGCGGCGATCGAGGCCATGGCCCAGGTCGGCCTCGACGCGATCGACCCGGACACCCTGGTCGGCGACCTCGGCATCGGCCACCAGCAAATGGTCGAGATCGCCCGCAACCTGATTGGCGACTGCCATGTGCTGATCCTCGACGAACCGACGGCCATGCTGACGGCTCGTGAAGTCGAGATGCTGTTCGAGCAGATCACCCGCCTGCAATCCCGTGGCGTATCGATCATCTATATCTCTCACCGTCTCGAAGAACTGGCGCGGGTTGCCCAGCGCATTGCGGTGTTGCGCGACGGCAACCTGGTCTGCGTCGAGCCGATGGCCAATTACAACAGCGAGCAACTGGTCACGTTGATGGTCGGTCGTGAGCTCGGCGAACACATGGACATGGGGCCGCGCAAGATCGGCGCTCCCGCGTTGACGGTCAAAGGCCTGACCCGCTCGGACAAGGTTCGCGATGTGTCCTTCGAAGTGCGTGCTGGCGAAATCTATGGGATCTCCGGATTGATCGGGGCAGGGCGCACCGAGTTGCTGCGCCTGATCTTCGGCGCCGACACTGCGGACAGCGGCACGGTCGCGCTCGGGTCTCCGGCTCAGGTGGTGAGTATCCGCTCGCCGGCCGATGCAGTGGGTCACGGCATCGCCCTGATCACGGAAGACCGCAAAGGCGAAGGCTTGCTGCTGACCCAATCGATCAGCGCCAACATTGCCTTGGGCAACATGCCGGTGATTTCCAGTGGCGGTTTTGTCAACAACGGCGACGAGATGTCTTTGGCTCGGCGTCAGATCGACGCCATGCGCATCCGCAGTTCGAGCCCGACACAATTGGTCTCCGAACTGTCCGGTGGCAACCAGCAAAAGGTCGTGATCGGCCGCTGGCTCGAGCGTGATTGCTCGGTGATGTTGTTTGACGAGCCCACCCGTGGCATCGATGTCGGCGCCAAATTCGACATTTATGCGTTACTTGGCGAGCTGACCCGCCAGGGCAAGGCGCTGGTGGTGGTGTCCAGTGACCTGCGAGAGCTGATGCTGATCTGCGACCGGATCGGTGTGCTGTCGGCGGGGCGCCTGATCGACACGTTCGAGCGCGACAGCTGGACCCAGGATGACTTGCTTGCCGCCGCTTTTGCCGGCTACCAAAAACGTGATGCGTTGCTCAACGAAGCAGCGCCTAGGGACCTTCCATGAAAACTGCATCTTCTGCCGGCAAACGTAGTGGCAACTTCTACGGCCTGGGCACCTATCTGGGCCTGGCCGGTGCCTTGCTGGCGATGATTGCGCTGTTCTCGGTATTGAGCAGCCACTTTCTTTCTTATGACACGTTCAGCACCCTGGCCAACCAGATTCCCGATCTGATGGTGCTGGCGGTCGGCATGACCTTCGTGTTGATTATCGGTGGCATCGACCTGTCGGTCGGTTCGGTGTTGGCGCTGGCGGCATCAACGGTCAGCGTGGCCATTCTCGGCTGGGGCTGGAGCGTCCTGCCCGCCGCATTGCTCGGCATGGCGGCGGCGGCATTGGCCGGGACCATTACCGGTTCGATCACCGTGGCCTGGCGGATTCCGTCATTCATCGTCTCTCTGGGCGTGCTGGAAATGGCCCGGGGCGTGGCGTATCAGATGACCGGGTCGCGCACCGCTTATATCGGTGATGCCTTCGCCTGGCTGTCCAACCCGATTGCCTTCGGCATCTCGCCATCGTTCATCATTGCCTTGCTGATTATCTTCATCGCGCAGGCCGTGTTGACTCGTACGGTGTTCGGTCGCTACCTGATCGGCATTGGCACCAATGAAGAAGCGGTGCGTCTGGCGGGGATCAATCCAAAACCCTACAAGATTCTGGTGTTCAGCTTGATGGGGCTGCTGGCCGGTATTGCCGCGTTGTTTCAGATTTCCAGGCTCGAGGCGGCGGATCCCAATGCCGGCTCCGGGCTGGAGTTGCAGGTCATCGCCGCTGTCGTCATCGGTGGCACCAGCTTGATGGGTGGCCGTGGTTCGGTGATCAGCACCTTTTTCGGCGTCCTGATCATTTCCGTGTTGGCAGCGGGCCTCGCGCAAATCGGCGCGACCGAGCCCACCAAACGCATCATCACCGGCGCGGTGATCGTGGTGGCGGTGGTGCTGGATACTTATCGCAGTCAACGCGCAAGCCGGCGGACCTGAATCATGGCAACGATCAAGGATGTAGCCGCACTCGCGGGCATTTCCTACACCACCGTGTCACATGTGGTGAACAAGACCCGGCCGGTCAGTCAGGAGGTGCGGATCAAGGTCGAAGAGGCGATCAAGACGCTGGACTACGTGCCGAGCGCCGTAGCCCGTTCGTTGAAAGCCAAAACCACCGCGACCATCGGGTTGCTGGTGCCCAACAGCCTCAACCCGTACTTCGCCGAACTGGCGCGAGGCATCGAGGATTACTGCGAGCGTAAGGGGTATTGCGTCATTCTCTGCAACTCCGACGACAACCCGGACAAGCAGCGCAGCTACCTTCGCGTATTGCTCGAAAAGCGCATCGACGGTTTGATCGTGGCGTCGGCCGGTGGCGATGCGGGGCTGGCGGAAGGTCTCGCCGGTGTACGCACGCCGATGGTCATCGTCGACCGCGGGCTGGAAGGTGTGAATGCCGATCTGGTGCGCATTGATCACGAATACGGCGCGTATCTGGCCACTCGGCATCTGCTGGAGCTGGGGCATCGGGACATCGCCATGATCGGCGGTCCGGTGGGTACCAGCGTGGCGCAAATGCGTCTGGCGGGTTATTGCCGTGCCTTGCAAGAGGCGGGCGTCGACGTCAATCGCGAGCGCATGCTGGAAAGCGACTTCACCAGCACCGGCGGTTACAACGCCGCAGCGATTTTGTTGGAGCGCAATCCGCCCAGCGCGATCTTTGCCGGCAACGACATGATCGGCATCGGCGTGCTGCGAGCGGCCGCCGAACGCAATGTTCGGGTGCCGAGCGAGCTGTCGGTGATCGGCTTCGACGATATCCAGATGAGCCGTTATGTCTATCCGGCGCTGACCACCGTGGGGCAGTCGATCCTGCAGCTCGGTGAGATGGCGGCTGAAGTGCTTTTGCGCAGGATCGCCACGCCGGACATGGCCACTGATCAGCGCATCGTGACGCCCAGTATTGTGCTGCGAGAGTCGACCGCGCCGCTCGCCGGCGTGTTCGCCCAGTTTCGTTGAAACACCGCGCCGCTAAACCAAAAGCACTGCAGACACAGAATTAATGAGTAGCAATGTATGCCAGCAAAAGTAGTGGTGATAGGCAGTCTGAACATGGACCTGGTAACCCGGGCGCCAAGGCTGCCGCGTGGCGGTGAAACGCTGATCGGTCAGTCGTTTGCCACGGTGTCCGGTGGCAAGGGTGCCAATCAGGCCGTTGCAGCAACCCGGTTGGGCGCCGAGGTGTCGATGGTCGGTTGCGTGGGAAACGATGCCTATGGTGCAGAGCTGCGCGAAGCCCTGTTGGTCGAGGGCATCGATTGTCAGGCTGTCAGTACCGTTGAGGATTCTAGTGGTGTTGCGTTGATCGTGGTCGATGACAACAGTCAGAACGCTATCGTCATCGTCGCGGGTGCCAACGGCGCATTGACTCCGCAGGTCATCGACCGTTTTGACGCCGTGTTGCAGGCGGCGGATGTGATTATTTGTCAGCTGGAAGTACCGGATGCAACGGTAGGCCATGCCCTCAAACGGGGGCGTGAGCTGGGCAAGACCGTCATTCTCAACCCGGCCCCCGCCAGTCGCCCATTGCCGGCGGACTGGTTTGCCGCCATCGATTACCTGATCCCCAACGAAAGCGAAGCCTCTGCCCTGACGGGGTTGACGGTGGATTCCCTGGAATCGGCGGAAACCGCCGCGACCCGATTGATCGCCATGGGCGTGGGTAAAGTGATCATTACCTTAGGCGCCGAAGGCTCGCTGTTCGCCGACGGGGCACGCCTGGAGCATTTCCCGGCACCGAAGGTCAAAGCCGTCGATACCACCGCCGCCGGAGATACCTTCGTGGGTGGATTTGCCGCCGCATTAGCGTCTGGCAGCAGTGAAGCTGAGGCGATCCGCTTCGGTCAGGTTGCCGCGGCCCTGTCGGTCACCCGCGCTGGGGCACAACCCTCGATTCCCACCTTGTCCGACGTACAGGCGTTTAAAGCACCATGAAAAAAACCCCATTGCTCAATATCGCGTTGTCGCGGCTGATTGCCTCGCTGGGTCACGGCGATACGATCGTGATCGGTGATGCCGGTCTGCCAGTGCCGGCAGGTGTCGAACTGATCGATCTGGCACTGACCCAGGGCATTCCGGACTTTGTCAGTACCTTGAACGTTGTGCTGAGCGAAATGCAGGTTGAAAGCCATGTGCTGGCTCGCGAGATTCTCGACAAGCAGCCACCTGCATTGAGTGTTCTGGACAAGTTGAACGCTGAAGGTGCTCTGGGTTCGCGCGAGTTGCTCAGTCATGACCAGTTCAAGGTCCTCAGCCGACAGGCGCGGGCGATTGTTCGTACAGGTGAGTGTGCGCCGTACTGCAACATCGTGCTGGTATCGGGGGTGACGTTCTAGCGCTGGATTCGTTTTCCCCCTCGCACAAGGAGTGCGTTATGCCCCGCTATGCTGTGAAACTTCACCACCTGCTCCGGAGTTTGCTGCTTTTGTCCCTGATTACTGCAACGAGCGCCCAGGCGGCGGAAAAAATCGATTTGATCATCGACACCGATCCCGGAACCGACGACGTGGTCGCTTTGCTGTTTGCCCTGGCATCGCCCGAAGAATTGAGTATTCGTGCGCTGACAACCGTGGCCGGCAACGTGCGTCTGGACAAGACATCGCGTAATGCTCGACTGGCCCGGGAGTGGGCAGGGCGCGAAGACGTGCCGATTTATGCCGGTGCGCCGAAGCCGCTGATGCGCACGCCGATCTATGCCGAGAACATACATGGCAAGGAAGGTCTGTCAGGCGTCACCGTGCATGAGCCAAAGAAAGGCCTGGCTGAAGGCACTGCGGTCAACTACCTGATCCACACTTTGAAAACGGCCAAACCCCATAGCATCACGATCGCCATGCTCGGCCCGCAGACCAACCTGGCCCTGGCGTTGATTCAGGAACCTGAAATCGTTCAAGGCATCAAGGAAGTGGTGCTTATGGGCGGTGCGCACTTCAACGGTGGCAACATTACGCCGATGGCCGAGTTCAACCTGTTCGCCGATCCGCAGGCCGCCGACATCGTGTTGAAAAGTGGCGTGAAACTGACTTATCTACCACTGGACGTGACCCACAAGATCCTCACCAGCGAATCGCGCCTGAAGCAGATCGCGGCGATCAACAACAATGCCAGTAAGTTGGTAGGTGACATTCTTAATGGATATATCAAGGATGACATGGAGCACTACGGTATTCCCGGAGGCCCGGTGCATGACGCCACCGTCATCGCCTACCTGCTCAAGCCTGAGCTGTTCAGCGGTCGCTTGGTCAACGTGGTCGTTGATAGCCGCGAAGGTCCGACCTTTGGTCAAACTATTGTCGACTGGTATGACGGCCTGAACGCGCCAAAGAATGCGTTCTGGGTTGAAAGTGGCGATGCTCAGGGCTTCTTCGACTTGCTGACTCAGCGTCTGGCCCGTTTGAAATAAACCTCACGCCCGCAGGTGCCAGCCTGCGGGTCTTACGCCCGTCCTGCCTCTACGGCGGCTTTTTGGTCCGCCAGGTGTTTTTCGAAGATTTGCTCGATGAACGATTGTGCGGCCTCGGTTCCAAGGTCCCGGACCAACAGATCGATACCGATAATGGCGAGCTCTTCCGTACTGCTTGGGCTGTAGGAGCTATGTCCGTCCTGCCATTTGGCTTTGATGTCGGCGTCGATGCTTACGGTGGTCATGATGGCGCTCGTGAAGTCGGGGAAGTCTGAGCGTCGAGTTAACCATTTTGCGCGGCGTTTGGCACTCCGACTTAGGCATGGGAGGAGGGCTATGCGACACTTGGTCTTTGACGAATTTTCAAGGACCGCGCTGTGCAGATCGATTTGAACACTCCTGACGGTTTGACCCTTGAGGCTGTGCGCCAGCTATTGGCCTGCGCCAGTGACGATGAACACACTCAGTTGCGGGTCACCAAGGGCGGCATCGCCTACATTTCGTCGGGCGTTGTGGGCGGCACAGACATCGACGGGCTGCGGTTTCGCCTGGAAACATGGGCCAAGGGTTCGGGTTATGTCGGGCGGGTCGCAGCCAGCGACGAGGTTTGGGTCATGCAGATTTTCAATGCGCTGAAAGAGAACTGGCCGAATCCGCCGTTCGACTACATCGACGTCTATTGAACGCTGTTCATATTCAGTCACGATTGCGGGATGAATGGTAGGGCGATGCTCAGGCACACTCGGCGCTTATGCGAATCGAGGGTCGGGTGAGGGCATTCACCTTGAAACCTATCGCCGAAATGGCGGTCGCACGATCTCTGCTTAATTATTGAAAAGGAGGCTTCATGCCTTGGAAGCTCGCGTCATTGGGTACTGTGTTTGCCGTCACTCTGCTGGCAGGTTGCAGCAGTCCGTCATCCGAGTCGGCAACTGACCCTGTAACGACGACTGACACGGGTCATAGCCGCTGCGAAGCAAAGGCTGCGCAATTCACTGTTGGCAAAGTGGCTTCGCCCGAACTGCTGGAGCAGGCGCGCACTCGCGCAGGCGCACAGAACGCACGGTTCCTGTCGCCCAACGACATGGTGACCCTGGAGTATCGCTCCGATCGCCTGAACCTGAACACCGATGCCAATCGGGTGGTCACTCGCGTCAACTGCGGCTGATCGCACCAGGCTTTTGTTTCGCCCATAAAAAACCCCGTCACATGGACGGGGTTTTTTTAGTGCGCCAGAAACTTACTCTGGGCGAACTTGTGCAGCTTGCATACCCTTTTGGCCTTTCTCAGCCACGAAGGAAACGGTTTGGCCTTCTTTCAGGCTTTTGAAACCGTCGCTTTCGATAGCTTTGAAGTGTACGAACAGGTCGTCACCGCCACCTTGAGGAGTGATGAAGCCGAAGCCTTTTTCATCGTTGAACCATTTAACGGTGCCGGTTTGGCGATTAGACATGGTGTATCTCCAAGAAACATATATTTTCAGTAGTGCTGTGCTGCTCAGGCCAACTGGGCACACCGGAGTATCATAGTCGAAATGTTCGCTTTGGGAGCCCCCGGACGTGCTGTTTACCCTCATGTAGCATGCTTTTCGTCACGTCGAATGGCTGGAAGCCCCGGTTTAAGCGGCTTTGCGCTAAAAAACAGGGCAGTAAAAAAAGCCATAAAACCTGCGTAAATTATGTAAATCAGCCCTTTTTGGGCTGGTTTTGACCTGCCAATCCTTCGGGATCCGAGCTATGCACCCTTATTTTGAACTCGGCACACCGCGATTTCTTTCAATGCGCGCTGACTCAATTCAGGGCCCGGCGGATTGTTGTTGTCCATCAACTGCGCGATCTCTTGGGTGGTGAATTTCTTCTCGAGAACTTCGGCACCACATGAACAGTGCTTCTGCGCTTCGGCCGGGTTGACGCTTTGGCTGGCCGCTTTGGTGCAATCGCTCATGTACTGGGCTTTCACACCGGCAGGCCAGGCAGCGTATGCGCTCAGTGGCAGCATCAAGGCAAGCGGGGCGGCGAAGGCGAAAAGACGGGTAAGACGCATGTCAGGAACTCCTTGGGGTCGATAATCTGTAGCGATTCTCAGCCTATTTGAGGTGGCCCGTACATCTCAAGTTCACTCTGCGCGGTAAAAGTGTGGAAATCTTCATTGTCTGAGCACGCAGGCGTCGACGACCGTTCATCTGTGCTAGCATGCCTCGCTCGGGCCTTTGCAAGCTCCGGATGACCTTCAGTCCCGGTGGCGGCAACAGCGCGAATAACCCTGATTTGAATCCCAGTCACTCTGGTTCGGTTTTCCGGTTGGCCGCAAGGCTCCTGCCGCTGTAAGGCAGGCGTTCGTCATTGAATGGCCTGGATCGGATCTTGTACTGGCTCATCCCAACCCACGTGACCTTTGGTAGGGGTCACCACTAGGAGAGGAGGCGCCATGCCAACTATTACTCTTCCCGACGGCAGTCAACGTTCATTCGATCACCCGGTTTCCGTAGCCGAGGTCGCCGCATCCATTGGTGCTGGCTTGGCCAAAGCCACCGTGGCCGGCAAGGTCAATGGCAAGCTGGTCGACGCCAGCGACATCATCGACAGCGATTCCACGCTGCAAATCATTACGCCAAAGGATGAAGAGGGGCTGGAGATCATTCGCCACTCTTGCGCCCACCTGGTTGGCCATGCGGTCAAGCAGTTGTACCCGACCGCCAAAATGGTGATCGGGCCGGTCATTGACGAAGGCTTCTATTACGACATCGCCTTCGAGCGTCCTTTTACTCCGGACGACCTGGCCGCCATCGAACAGCGCATGCAGCAGCTGATCGAGAAAGATTACGACGTGATCAAGAAAGTCACTCCGCGCGCCGAAGTGATCGAAGTGTTCAAGGCCCGTGGCGAAGACTACAAACTGCGCCTGGTCGAGGACATGCCGAACGAACAGGCCATGGGCCTGTACTATCACGAAGAATACGTCGACATGTGCCGCGGCCCGCACGTGCCGAATACGCGTTTCCTGAAATCCTTCAAGCTGACCAAGTTGTCCGGCGCCTACTGGCGTGGCGATGCCAAGAACGAGCAATTGCAGCGCGTTTACGGCACCGCCTGGGCGGACAAGAAGCAGCTGGCGGCTTACATCCAGCGCATCGAAGAAGCTGAAAAGCGCGATCACCGCAAGATCGGCAAGCGCCTGGGCCTGTTCCACACCCAGGAAGAGTCGCCGGGCATGGTGTTCTGGCACCCGAACGGCTGGACCCTGTACCAGGTTCTCGAGCAGTACATGCGCAAGGTTCAGCGCGACAACGGCTACCTGGAGATCAAGACGCCTCAGGTCGTTGACCGCAGCCTGTGGGAGAAATCCGGGCACTGGGCCAACTACGCCGACAACATGTTCACCACCCAGTCGGAAAACCGCGACTACGCCATCAAGCCAATGAACTGCCCTTGCCACGTGCAAGTG
The DNA here is from genome assembly GCF_054668435.1 of Pseudomonas sp. S2_B07. Taxonomy (NCBI): domain Bacteria; kingdom Pseudomonadati; phylum Pseudomonadota; class Gammaproteobacteria; order Pseudomonadales; family Pseudomonadaceae; genus Pseudomonas; species Pseudomonas sp. S2_B07. The sequence goes on along the minus strand of NZ_CP162769.1, from coordinate 1,376,231 downwards.
TTCAATCAGGGCCTGAAAAGCTACCGCGAGTTGCCGATGCGTCTGGCCGAATTCGGTGCTTGCCACCGTAACGAGCCATCGGGTGCGTTGCACGGCATCATGCGGGTGCGTGCGTTCACTCAGGATGACGCCCACATCTTCTGCACTGAAGAGCAGATGCAGGCTGAATCCGCTGCGTTCATCAAACTGACCATGGACGTTTATGCCGATTTCGGCTTCAAAGACGTCGAGATGAAGCTGTCCACTCGTCCGGAAAAACGCGTGGGTTCTGACGAATTGTGGGATCGCGCCGAAGCGGCATTGGCTGCAGCCCTTGATAGCGCGGGCCTGCCGTACGATTTGCAGCCGGGCGAAGGTGCGTTCTACGGTCCGAAGATCGAGTTCTCGCTGAAAGATTGCCTTGGCCGCGTCTGGCAGTGTGGTACCCTTCAGCTCGATTTTAACCTGCCTGTCCGTCTGGGAGCCGAATACGTCTCCGAAGACAACAGTCGCAAGCACCCGGTAATGTTGCACCGGGCGATCCTGGGCTCCTTCGAACGTTTCGTCGGAATCCTGATCGAGCACTACGAGGGTGCATTCCCTGCGTGGCTGGCTCCGACCCAGGCAGTGATTATGAATATCACTGATAAACAAGCCGATTTTGCTGCTGAAGTTGAAAAAACCCTCAACGAAAGCGGATTTCGTGCCAAGTCTGACTTGAGAAATGAAAAGATCGGCTTTAAAATCCGCGAGCATACTTTGCTCAAGGTTCCCTATCTCTTGGTTATCGGAGATCGGGAAGTCGAGATGCAGACTGTCGCTGTGCGTACTCGTGAAGGTGCTGACCTGGGCTCGATGCCCGTCGCCCAGTTCGCTGAGTTTCTCGCGCAAGCGGTTTCCCGGCGTGGTCGCCCAGATTCGGAGTAATTATTATTAAGCGTGAAATGAGACAAGATAAACGAGCTGCACCGAAAGCCCCGATCAACGAGAATATCTCGGCACGCGAGGTTCGGTTAATTGGGGCTGAAGGCGAGCAGCTTGGGATTGTGTCAATTGAAGACGCGCTTCTTAAGGCTGAAGAAGCCAAGCTCGATTTGGTGGAAATTTCCGCCGATGCAGTACCCCCTGTTTGCAAGCTGATGGACTACGGCAAGTCGATCTTCGAAAAGAAGAAGCAGATTGCTGCGGCCAAGAAAAACCAGAAGCAGATCCAGGTTAAAGAAATCAAGTTTCGTCCAGGGACGGAGGAAGGGGATTACCAGGTAAAACTGCGCAACCTGGTACGTTTCCTGAGTGATGGGGACAGGGCCAAGGTATCCTTGCGATTCCGCGGCCGTGAGATGGCCCACCAGGAGCTGGGGATGGAACTCCTCAAGCGAGTTGAAGGTGACTTGCTCGAGTACGGTTCGGTCGAACAGCATCCTAAGATGGAAGGACGCCAGCTGATCATGGTCATCGCCCCGAAAAAGAAGAAGTAATCAACAGGGCACGGCAGGCCTTCTGATTATGTTTATCAACTGAATGCGGAGTATCCGAACATGCCAAAAATGAAAACTAAAAGTGGTGCTGCTAAGCGGTTTCTGAAAACTGCTAACGGTATCAAGCACAAGCACGCTTTCAAGAGCCACATCCTGACTAAAATGTCGACCAAGCGTAAGCGTCAACTGCGCGGTAGCAGCTTGCTGGCACCGTGTGACGTGGCAAAAGTCGAGCGCATGCTGCGCCTTCGTTAATTTAGTCAAGAATAGAGGAAGTAACTCATGGCTCGTGTAAAGCGTGGCGTCATTGCCCGTAAACGTCACAAAAAAATTCTGAAACTTGCTAAAGGCTACTACGGCGCTCGCTCGCGCGTATTCCGTGTTGCCAAGCAAGCGGTAATCAAGGCAGGCCAATACGCCTACCGTGACCGTCGTCAGAAAAAACGTCAGTTCCGCGCTCTGTGGATCGCTCGTATCAACGCTGGTGCACGTATCAACGGTCTGTCCTACAGCCGTTTCATCGCCGGCCTGAAAAAAGCGTCCATCGAGATCGACCGTAAGGTTCTGGCTGATCTGGCAGTGAACGAAAAAGCGGCGTTTGCTGCGATTGTCGAGAAAGCTAAAGCCACCTTGGCTTAAGTACCCCCGACAGTCACCCGGCCTCACCTCTGTGGGGTCAGGTGTTAAACGTCATAAATAGGGGAAGAGCCTTCAAGCTCTTCCCCTATTTTGTATCTGGAGTCTGTACATGGAAAACCTGGACGCGCTCGTCTCTCAAGCACTAGAGGCTGTGCAAAGCGCTGAAGATATCAATGCCCTGGAGCAAATCCGGGTTCACTACCTTGGCAAAAAGGGTGAATTGACTCAGGTGATGAAGACCCTGGGGAATTTGCCGGCAGAAGAGCGTCCGCAAGTCGGCGCCCTGATCAACGTTGCCAAGGAGCGTGTCACAGAGGTTCTCAATGCTCGCAAGGCACTGTTTGAAGAGGCCGACCTGGCCGCCAAACTGTCTGCCGAGTCCATTGACGTGACCCTGCCTGGCCGCGGCCAGACTTCCGGTGGTCTGCATCCGGTTACCCGGACTCTGGAACGTATCGAACAGTTCTTCACCCACATTGGCTACGGCATTGCCGAAGGCCCTGAGGTCGAAGACGACTATCACAACTTTGAAGCGCTCAACATCCCAGGCCACCACCCTGCCCGGTCGATGCATGACACCTTCTATTTCAATGCCAACATGTTGCTGCGCACCCATACCTCGCCGGTACAGGTCCGCACCATGGAATCGAAACAGCCGCCGATCCGCATCGTCTGCCCAGGCCGTGTGTACCGTAGCGACTCCGATATTACCCACTCGCCGATGTTCCACCAGGTCGAAGGCCTGCTGGTCGATCGCGATATCAACTTCGCCGACCTGAAAGGGACCATCGAAGAATTCCTGCGCGTGTTCTTCGAAAAAGAACTGGCCGTGCGTTTCCGTCCTTCGTACTTCCCGTTCACCGAGCCATCCGCCGAAGTCGACATGGAATGCGTGATGTGCAGCGGTAAAGGCTGCCGCGTCTGCAAACAGACTGGCTGGCTGGAAGTCATGGGCTGCGGCATGGTTCACCCGAACGTGTTGCGTATGTCCGGGATCGACCCGGAAGAGTTTTCGGGCTTTGCCTTCGGCATGGGCGTTGAGCGTCTGGCCATGCTGCGTTACGGCGTGAACGACTTGCGTCTGTTCTTCGACAACGACTTGCGGTTCCTCGCGCAATTTCGCTAGTCGTAACGAATTCTTAGGAGAGCAGGATGAAATTCAGTGAACAATGGCTGCGTGGCTGGGTAAGCCCGCAGGTAAGTCGCGACGAGCTGGTTGCTCGTCTGTCGATGGCCGGTCTTGAGGTCGATAGCGTTACGCCGGCCGCCGGTGTTTTCAGCGGTGTGGTCGTGGGCGAGGTGCTGAGCACCGAGCAGCACCCTGACGCTGACAAGCTGCGTGTGTGCCAGGTCAGCAATGGCTCGGAGACCTTCCAGGTCGTCTGCGGCGCGCCAAACGTGCGCCCGGGCCTGAAGATCCCGTTCGCCATGATCGGTGCCGAGCTGCCGGGCGACTTCAAAATCAAAAAAGCCAAGCTGCGTGGCGTTGAGTCCAACGGCATGCTGTGCTCGCAAGCCGAGCTGCAAGTGGGCGAAGGCAACGATGGCCTGATGGAATTGCCGGTCGATGCACCGGTCGGTCAGGACATTCGCGAATACCTGAGCCTGGACGACGCCAGCATCGAGGTTGACCTGACCCCGAACCGCGGCGACTGCCTGTCCCTGGCCGGTCTGGCCCGTGAAGTCGGCGCGCTGTACGCCGCCACCGTCACCCGCCCGGTCGTTGCCACCGTTCCAGCCGCGCACGACGAAGTGCGTTCGGTTGAAGTGCTGGCGCCAGCCGCTTGCCCACGTTACCTGGGGCGTGTGATTCGTAACGTCGACCTGTCCAAGCCTACGCCGTTGTGGATGGTTGAGCGCCTGCGTCGTTCCGAAGTGCGCAGCATCGACGCGGCTGTCGACATCACCAACTACGTGATGCTGGAGCTGGGTCAACCGCTGCACGCCTTCGATCTCGCCGAAATCAATGGCGGCATCCGCGTGCGCATGGCCGAAGAAGGCGAGAAGCTGGTGCTGCTCGACGGCCAGGAAGTCACCCTGCGTAGCGATACGCTGGTGATTGCCGACCACACCCGCGCCCTGGCTATCGCCGGCGTCATGGGTGGCGAGCACAGTGGTGTGAACACCGCGACCACTCGCGATATTTTCCTTGAAAGCGCGTTCTTCGATCAGATCGCTGTCGCTGGCAAGGCCCGCTCCTACGGCCTGCACACCGACGCCTCGCACCGCTACGAGCGTGGCGTGGACTGGCAACTGGCCCGTGAAGCCATGGAGCGCGCCACTGGCCTGCTGCTGGAGATCACTGGCGGTGAAGCCGGCCCGATCATCGAAACCGTCAGCGAACAGCATCTGCCGAAGATTGCTCCGGTGACGTTGCGCGCACAGCGCATCACCCAAATGCTGGGCATGGAAATGGATTCAGCCGAAGTCGAGCGTCTGCTCAACGCTTTGGGCCTGACCGTTTCCGCCGACGGGGCAGGGCAGTGGCGCGTTGAAGTGCCAAGTCATCGCTTCGACATCAGCCTGGAAGTCGATCTGATCGAAGAGCTGGCCCGTCTGTACGGTTACAACCGTCTGCCGGTTCGCTACCCGCAAGCTCGCCTGGCGCCACAAGCCAAGGCCGAAGCGCGCAGCGATCTGCCTGAGCTGCGTCGCCTGCTGGTCGCCCGTGGTTACCAGGAAGCGATCACCTACAGCTTCATCGATCCGAAACAATTCGAACTGTTTAATCCGGGTGTGGAACCACTGCTGCTGGCCAACCCGATTTCGAACGACATGGCGGCCATGCGCTCGTCCTTGTGGCCAGGCCTGGTCAAGGCGCTTCAGCACAACCTGAATCGTCAACAGGACCGCGTCCGTCTGTTCGAAAGCGGCCTGCGCTTCGTCGGTCAACTCGAAGGCCTGAAGCAAGAGCCAATGCTCGCCGGTGTGGTGTGCGGTAGCCGTCTGCCAGAAGGCTGGGCACAGGGTCGCGATGTCGTGGACTTCTTCGACGTCAAGGCTGACGTGGAAGCGGTGCTGGGCTTCGCCGGTGCGCTGGACTCGTTCACTTTCGTGCCGGGCAAACACCCAGCGTTGCACCCGGGTCAAACCGCGCGCATCGAACGTGAAGGCCGTCTGGTTGGTTTTGTCGGCGCCATCCACCCTGAATTGTCGAAAACCCTCGGTCTCGACCGTCCGGTCTTCGTTTTCGAGCTGGTGCTGGCGGAAGTGGCGTTGGGCAAAATGCCTAAATTCCAGGAGTTATCGCGCTTTCCTGAAGTGCGTCGTGACCTTGCACTGATTGCCGAAAAAGACGTCGCAGCCAGCGCCGTACTGGACGTAATCCGTGAAAATGCAGGGGAATGGCTGACGGACCTCAGGCTATTTGACGTGTATCAGGGTAAAGGCATTGATCCTGATAGAAAAAGCCTCGCAGTCGGCTTGACCTGGCAGCATCCATCGCGCACTCTTAATGACGATGAGGTGAATACCACGACGCAAAATATCCTCACCTCGCTCGAACAAAGGTTGAACGCCACGTTAAGGAAGTGACGTATGGGGGCTCTGACGAAAGCTGAGATGGCGGAACGTCTGTATGAAGAGCTGGGCCTGAATAAACGGGAGGCCAAGGAATTGGTCGAACTGTTTTTTGAAGAAATCAGGCACGCTCTTGAAGACAACGAACAAGTCAAATTGTCCGGTTTCGGCAATTTCGACCTTCGGGACAAACGCCAGCGGCCTGGCCGCAATCCGAAAACGGGGGAAGAAATCCCGATCACGGCTCGCCGTGTGGTCACCTTTCGTCCAGGGCAGAAGTTGAAGGCCCGAGTTGAGGCTTATGCTGGAACCAAGTCATAACGACGAGCTCCCCGTCATCCCAGGCAAACGCTACTTCACCATTGGTGAAGTCAGCGAGCTGTGTGCGGTAAAACCGCACGTGCTGCGCTATTGGGAGCAGGAGTTTCCTCAACTCAACCCCGTCAAACGCCGCGGGAACCGCCGGTATTATCAGCGACAAGACGTGCTGATGATCCGGCAGATCCGCGCGCTTCTTTACGATCAAGGGTTCACCATCGGCGGCGCGCGCTTGCGCTTGTCCGGCGATGAAGCCAAAGACGACACCACCCAATACAAACAAATGATCCGGCAGATGATTGCCGAGCTGGAAGATGTGTTGGTGGTCCTCAAGAAATAATTTCATGCGTTTGAATACTTCCAGTTTTCAAAAGCTTGCGATATATTCTTGAGCGTCCTTCGAGAAGAGGGACGAGTTTCACGCCTAGTCGGGGCGTAGCGCAGTCCGGTAGCGCACTAGCATGGGGTGCTAGGGGTCGAGTGTTCGAATCACTCCGTCCCGACCATTATTCCTGAGTAAAATCAGTCACTTAAGCCGATCAGCTAGATCGGCTTTTTTGTGTCTGCGCAAAACCCGCGCAAAACTGGCGCAAAACTACCCGGTGATTTCGCTGATATTCAAGTCCGGAATTGCTTCGGACCAAACGATTTCCTCGTGGTCCCGCTGGTAGTTTCTGGTCATGCCCTCGCTCGCATGGCCAGCTATTTTCTGACCATCCTTTCCGGCTTTTTTGTACAGGTGCAGCGACAGCGCTCGCACTTCGTGGAAGCCCGGCATCTCTTCTTCCTTCTATCCCGCGTAGCAGTTCGCCGCCTCCCTGGCCTCCTTGAATGCTCGCGTCAAATACCTCTCCTCAACCTTTGTCCAGTGATCCTTGGTTTGCGCCTGTTTCTGTTTCCGGCGCTCGGGCTTTCGGTGTACCAGGTAGGGCGAAACGACATCGTCGCGGCATCGGCTGATGGGATTGCTGGCAGGTCTGCGCTGATTGGTATAAACGCGAGTGGGGACTGGGGTTCGAAGCCTTCAAGCGCGCCGATGGCTGGTGGGAGAGCAAGGACAACACCAGCCTGTACGAGGCGTACTACGAGGCCGCCGGCTTCTACAAGGTCGATCAGCCGCAGCGTGGCGACATGATCGTGATGGACGTGGGGCGGACGGTTCATCCAAACCACGCTGGGATATTCCTCGGCGGTGATCCGTCGATGCCTAGGGAGGATGTTATGACCTTTGGCCCCCGTCCTTTTCTGCTGCATCACCTATATGGTAGGCCCTCCGAAATTATCATTTTCGGAGGGCCGTGGCTCGACCAGACGCGCCTGATGCTCAGGCACAAATACGCAAAACCCACCACTAGCACGCGATAGTGAAACTTCTTGCGCGGGAGCTTACATGGATTTAATTTCAGTACTGGAAGAAAAGGGTCTACGAGAATTTCAGGACAGACCCTTCCATCCCTCGCTCTATACTTTTGAGCGCTTCAAGCAGACCATTAACCACGACTTCAAGGTTGCTCCATGTATCAGGATCCCCGTTACCATATGCACTGAAATAGACACAGAAGCGCACCCCTGTACGCTCACTCTCAGCCCCGGGCAGGTCGAGGTAATCCGTAGGAGCGCCGGCAATATCAAAGATGGCCTTGTGAAAGTCGGGCCGTTCTATTTGGAGGTGTAGACTTAGCATTCGGTAAAGCCACTGAGCTGTACCTTTGTTTATGTTGTGTTGCAAATCTCGAAAAAAAACTCTACTCTGCCTGTTACCTTGTTGGAAAAAACAAACTGTTCATCAGGATTTGTCGAGGGCGGTCGGAAATAGCAGTCATTTGTTTCCAACAGGCCTGAAGGTCTGTTCACCCACTCCAGTAGTTCATAAAACCGCAGAATAGTTTTTTGACTTTCGTGGGGCTTGAAGTCCTCCAGAACCTCTCGGATGAGTTCAGGTTTTTCTCGGAAGCTGCAATACTCCCCGGCGTTTTCACTGTAAGTAGTCTTACCCCAAGGGTGACTGCGTCCTGCTGACTCCTGTAGCTCAAAATGCGACACGACAAGCATATCCACCTCCTAGGTCGTAATCGCGCCGAAATTGGCGCAATCCCAGTCCTTGGGCTTGCAAGCAAAGGACTGGGAAATCGGTCATCCTTTGGTTTCGGTCTTGACGATTAGGCGCCACTTCACAGCTTTTGAATTTCCGGTGTGCTGGTGCTTATTCTGTGTTGGGAAGGGGTCATCCTTGTTTGATGTGATCTCGTGACCGCATCCCTCGCAGCGATAGATCCCCGATGCAGGAACCGTGTCCCCGATGTTATAAATCGTGGTCCAAAACGCACCACCTAGCAGTGTTGGAGCCGATCTTGTTTTTTCAAGATATTGTGCAGTTTCTTCTGTGAAGAGGGCCATATTGAATCCTTCCTGTGGCTCTGATTGGGGGCACAACGCTACTACGCTCGTATCTGATCCCGCCACTGGCCTTTCGTCCACGCTGGATGGGCAGACAGCAAGTAAACTTTCATTCGCTTTGAGCTGCCCTCAAGGCCGCTTTAGCTTCGCGCTCTTGGTTATCTTTTTCCGCCACACTGAAGATCTCCTCAAGAGCCGAAACGTGCCACACACGACCTAGGTCCGACTCGGCGTTTACTCGGCCTGCATAGATTCCAAGAAACTCCCATGTAGTATTGCCAGACATGATAGTACTTACTCTGTCTCCTACCTTTTTTCTAGACTGAGTAGTCCTATAGGCAACTACAGCCGAACCTGATTGGCCTTGGTGTGTACGGCAATCGATAAGAAAATAAGGGTTCTTCGGGTCGAGCAAACTCAAATCTTGCGCCAGGAATCCAGTTGCCCAAATGGGGAACTTTCCAGCTACAGACAAACCGAAAGGAAAACCGATAACACTTACAGTTTCGCTTGGGCTTACAAATAGCCCGTGCCTATCAAGACCTGGATTTAGGTAATAGGGCATTTTCCAGACATCTGAGCCCCATGAAAGGTTCAACGCTACTGCATCTACGATTTCGCCGAGTGTAGGATGCTCAAACCAATATGGAGATCCGTCATCGCGATAAAGTGGAAGCTTGATCTTCAGCCAAGAACCCGGCTGATCAGAGCTTTGATGGAAATATATAACGATATTATCCGGAATCGCGGCATTGCTACTAAGACACTCACCTGTATCCAACTTGCGACCGGTAACGTTATGCTTGTTGGTAAATAGGCAACAATGAGATTGCTGGTCTCTTGCCACTAAAAATGCTGTACCGCTACTGAGCAATGTTTCACCAAAGTACATCTCAATATATAGAGATTTCATAGTTGGCAGTTCAAGATTGATTCCGGCTTCAATTTTTTCGTGAGGCGCGTTATTTTCAGTGTGTGTCATATTCTCATCTAACTTGGAAAAATTGACCGAGCGCTGCAGTAGGGGGGTAAGTGCCTTTAGCAGAACAAGAGCTAATCCTACGAAAAATGGAGGCTACTACTCGGGAGTGCTACAGCGTTACTGGGGATTCGTACAGGCGAGAATGAGCTAAACATTTTTTGGGCGGTGCCGATATTCTCTGATCCATTACCAGCGGAGTAGCTGCTCCGTACCAATCAAAGGAATGAAGTCGTGACAATCAAGCACACTGCGACCTGTCCCCACTGTATGAGCAATGTCCCATGGGGCGCTCAAGTCTGCAGAGGTTGTCACGCTGAAGTGAGTTATGGCACACCTCGAGGCGTTGCATTTTTCCTCCTCATTCTCTGTTTTATCGCTGGAGGGTGGGTAACCGATCTGGCCCAAAACTACATCTGGGCTAACTCCACGTTTCTGTTTATCGTCTTCAGTGCCATCTTTCTGCTGTGTGCTTGGGCGTCTCGAAAAATTTGCGAGCGTTATGACGGAAAAGCGATTTTTCGGCGTTCCTATCGGAAATAGAAATACCACACCACGATGAGCCCAGCGCGCCCCGCTGGGCTTTTTCGTTTCTGGCAACCCAGCGCTACAGCCATCCTCTTTCATTGACGTCGCGTTACTGGGGATTCGTACAGGCGAAAGCCCTGCGTGCCGAGCTACGCCTGGATGATTTCAGGCTGTTTATCTAGAAGTGCGAGAAGCATCTGGTCGTGTGACGCCCGTGTTGCCCTATAGAACATGCACCGATCTAGAAGAATCCGTTTCATGCTCCGGGCCGACGCAAGGTGCCTGGGCTCGACAGAGAATGTCGCGGTCTTGCCGCTGCTACTGTCAGTCACTTCCAAGTGGTATCGCCCAATCAAGCCGTCGTCTCGTTTGGTGTGGCCGAGGCATTTGAAGTTGAAAGTGGTGTCTGTCATGCCTTTCTCCGAATTCAGAGTGTGAATGGTTCCTGCCTTCGGCTCGCAAAGGACTGGGGTATCCGTTGCGTGGAGGCAGGAAGGCTACCAGCAGGCGGGGACGGTGTGTTACTGGTGATACGTCCACGTTGGACTTGTAGACACGTTGTTCGGTCTCAGTTTCAATGCACGCCGATTGAAGTTGCTCGTCAGCATCCCATCTCAAAAGGAATTCATAATGCAGGTGAGCATGCTCACTGAGCGGGAGGCAACTCAAACGCTCAAACGATTAGTTCAGCAATGCACGAGATATGACGTCGCTGTGGCATGGGCAGGTGCAAACAAAGTAGTCGACACCATGCTGGACTCCACAGAAAAACTCAGGAAAGTCGTCATTGGTACGCACATGTACCAGACTGATCCTGCAGTGCTTCGTCGCTTTATGCCATTCGACGGAGCACGTTGCCTCCCTCCAAGTGGTCGTCTTTTTCATCCTAAAATTTATCTGTTTGAAATGCCTAAGGGGATAGCCGCCGTAGTAGGAAGTCACAACCTAACCGGCGGCGCTTTTGGCGGTAGGAATGTAGAGGTCAGCGTGCTACTCCATGGCGATGAGGGCAGCGAAGTCCTTGCTGACTTGAAATCGTTTATTGATTCGAGCTGGAGTTCTGCGGAACGCATCAGCGAGGATGGTTTCCTTTTTTCCTACGAAGCTCAGTACTTGGCCAACAAAGGTAAACTCGCTCAGCTGGAAAAATTTAATCGGTTAAAAAAGCCGCGGCCTGGTGCCAAGACATCACCGCTGGCTCTAACGTGGTCAAAGTTTGTTGAGGGCGTGAAAAACGATGGCAATCACAATTTAGTGGGGCGGCTTGCGATTCTTGAGCAAGCAGCATTGTTATTTGCTGAGAGTGGCACCTTTGCAAATATGTCTCTTTTAGAACGGAAAGCCATTTCAGGTACGTATGGGAGCAAAGAACCTAGACTGAGCAATCTTGATTGGGCATGGTTTGGGAACATGGTCGGTCAGGGGGATTTTAAAAGTTTGGTCAATCGAACTCCTCGGTTACTTTCGGCTGCATTGGACCATATTCCGGTGGAGGGGGACGTATCAGAGGAACAGTTCCAGGCTTTCGTTCGGGATTTCGATCGGGCCTTCCGGAACAAAACACATAAAGGTGGTGTAGCGACAGCTTCTCGGCTTTTAGTTATGAAACGACCAGATTTTTTTGTTGGCGTAAACCGAGCGAACAGAACTGGTATATGTGATGCATTTGGTGTGGCACACACAACCCTGAGTCTTGAGAATTATTGGGAACGCATCGTAATACCGATGCAGAGTAGTCCTTGGTGGTTACAAGCTCGGCCGCGAGGGAAGTCGGCTGCGCGTATTTGGGATAATCGGGCAGCACTCCTTGACAGTATTTACTACGAACCTATCTAACTTACTGTACAGATAATGCGAGGCCTCTTAGTCATGAGATGTAAAGTGATCGCCCAGCCCATAGAGCTTATTTCGTTTCCGGTATCCCCAGTGCTACAGTCAAGTGTTTTAGGACAAGGATGAATCATGCGGATTTTGATAGGGGCGGTGGCCATTGCGATGTTGGCGGGGTGTGCGACGTCGCCAACTCCATCGGGCGAAGCCAAGCAGGCGCGCGCCAGCCAGTTGTCGGCTTACCAGAGCAAACCATCAGGGGCCTACGGCACTCTCCAAGTTATCCGCGACTCTGGGCACACCGGAAGCCTTTGCTCAATGGCAGTCTTCATCGATGGAAAGCAATCAGCCAAACTCGATCCAGGACAGAAGGCTTCTTTCTATCTGCCACCTGACTCCGTTTCGGTGGGAGCCGCTTATACAGGATCCGGAATCTGCTCGATGGGCGCAGATCGGGTAGAGCGAGAGGCCACAGTCAAAGACGGTGCAGTGAAGAAGTACAGAGTTTTCACCGGCGGTGATGGGCAGATAGATATCCTTCCCACAACGCTTTGAACAAGACCGCCTCCGGGCGGTTTTTTATTGTCCGGAGAATGGCATGTGCTCAGTTATTAACTACACCCCAACAACGAACGTCATGCTTTTGGGCTCGCTGGCGAAAAGGTTTTTCCGCAATAAGACGTACCTCTTGGATGGCGGTTCTGCTGTGGAAGTATTCCGAGCGCTCAATGCGACGATCGAAGGATTCGCTGAAGAAATAAGGCGACTTGAACGTCTTGGGTTGAAGTTTGCGATCTTCCGTAACCGCAAAAACGTCGGAGTAGATGGCTTCGATCTCGGCGGCACAAGGGAAATCCGCATTGTTCCAGTAATCGGTGGTATGTAGTGGTCAACTAATCCCGGACACGACGTTAAGTTTTTCCTCGGCCCGCGCTGGCGCCAACCCATCGTTGAATTGGTGAGGCCGAATCCAGTTGTAGCGATGCATCAAAAAATGGCTGATATCGCGCTGTGCTTCCTGCGCAGTTCGATAGCCCACGATCGGTATCCATTCTGTTTTCAAGCTGCGAAATACGCGCTCCATCGGTGCGTTGACGCTCCTATGTCAACAAGATCGAGCTGAATCGGCTAAATCTGCCAGGATCAAAGGGTATAGCTCCCTGACGATATAGCGCTTTAAACAGCGCTTTGATCACCAGCTCAGCGTCTGGCTTTTCCGACAGCGCCCAGCCCACGATCCGACGTGTACAAAGATCCAGGACGACAGCCAGGTAATGCCACTTTCCTTGCGCCCAAATGTAGGTGATATCGCCGTACCAGACTTGATTGGGCGCTGGCACGTCGAACTCGCGGTTCAATGTGTTCGGGATATCCAGTCTTTCTACTGTTGCTCGTTTGTAGGCATGGGAGCCGGGTTGTTTGCTGACTAAATCAAGCTCGCGCATCAAGCTACGCACTTTGAATCGACCGAGTTGCTCACCGTCTTCACGCATCAGCGACAGGATGCTGCGACTGCCCGCAGAGCTGCGACTTTGCGAGAACAGCTCACTGACGCGACTACGCAATCGAAGCCGTTCAACATCGGGCGTGCGGCGCCGCAGGCGCTGGGCGTAGTAACACGAGCGAGTGACGTCAAACACCTTGCACAGCCAATCAATCGGCTCATGGGCGCTCAACTGGTCAATCAGCGCGAACGCTCGTGATCTTCCGACATCAAGAGCGCGGTAGCCTTTTTTAGTATTGATTTCTCTCGCTCAAGCCGAGCAATCCGGGCTTCCAGCTCCTGAATTTTTTGCTGTTCCGGAGTCAGTGCCTTGCTCTGCGGGGTGACGCCTTTAAGTTCTTTCTGAATCTGGTCAACCCAGCGGCGCAATGCCGATTCACCAATGCCGAGTGAACGGCTGGCTTCGATGTAGCTGTAGTTTTGTTTGAGCACAAGGTCGGCAGCCTCGCGCTTGAATTCAGGAGTAAAGGAGCGGCGTTGTTTGGTCATCTGACACCTCGATCTGGCGAGCATTCTCGCCTAAATGGGTGTCCGGTTTCATTAGACCACTACAGTAGATCATATGCTTGCGTTGGTTTCGGGGTCACCTTGACATGGTGGTTCCTTATGGTTTCGCCTTTAGAACAGTTTTATCACTCGACACGATAAAGAAGCCTTGCTACCGGATTTGCCGATTTGTAGCTGCCTTCTGACGGGTAGAGGCTATATGCGAGTCCGTTTGTTGGGAAATTTACGATGGTTTCTACTACCTGCGATTCCGCAGGAATGGTTGGAAAGGCGCCAGGCTTAGAAAGGAATGCTCGAAATGAGATGCGATAGCCTTCGTTTGATCGTGGCAAAGAAAAGCGTTCCCGCGACATGCCAGCCCCAAATTCTGCCCATACAGCAGTCGAGGGATAGGAGAAGTGGTGTCCGTTGACCTCAACGACAATACGTCCAACCTGAAATTCGTTTGATTCGACGCCTTCAATAGTGAGCCAGCGTTGTGGTTCTACTGTTGAGCGACCAACATACCCTGCCGCCACGAGCCCAACCGCAGTAATTACAGCAACCAGGATCGCCTGGAATGCTGTGATTTTCGCGGCGGCTATTTCTGGAGCCTGCGTCATAAACGACCTCGCAAAGACATGGTTTGTGAATATCGCCTCTATTTGACAATAGCTTGTCTTGAACAATATGAAGATGGTTAAACCAGCCAAAAGAAATTTCCACGCGATACACAAGATTTGCGCGCAAAACCACCGCTGGAAGCCGCGGTTTACCGTTTGCATAAGCACAAAAAATCGGATGTTTTGCCTTGCTCAGAAAGAGTTGTTATCCTTTAAAAACAATAGCTTGGATCGCCACAGTCCCCAGCATGGGGTGCTAGGGGTCGAGTGTTCGAATCACTCCGTCCCGACCATATAATTCAAGGGGTCGCGAGATTTTATCTCGCGACCCTTTTTTGTTTTAGACGTTTTTACCCCTACAAACGACTGGCTCTGGGTGGAATCTTCAGCGGATACCGAAGCCGGAATCGGTCTCTGCGCTTTGGCCCTCAGTTTGATAAGCGAGTTGCCGACGGTTACTAAAGATGAGTTTGCTATCGCTTACTTTCCACAAATATATGCATAGCGAGGCAACACAAGTTCCAACGTCGACATCATCGGTGTACTGACTAAGCTTGAGCTCAAACTTCAGACTACCGGTGGTCCAGCTGTATTGGTGACCCTTAATCAGACCGCGATAGTCCGACTCGCTCGACAAGTACCAGCACTTATCGGTTTCGGCGTAAGCCACCCATTTTTGGAGCGTGACTGTCAGGCCTTCCGGTCCGATCGTATCGACGTATCGACGTATCGACGTATCGACGTATCGGAGATGGTCAGGGCCTGGATTTTTGTTTTCCATGGGCAATACCTGTCCTTTGCCTCCATAGCGGCTGGCTTTTGAAGGAGAGGGACAAAGCTGACCAGTGGTCAGACTGTATGAATTATCTGAGGTGACCGTACTCGACCGTTCGAGGAGCGGCTGTTTCTCAATGGCGGTGAGTTCCGCCCAGGAGAAAGGCAATGGCTTCTATTGACGACTTCAGATTTGAGTCGCACCAGCTTCTATTAGAGCTTGACGCTGCCACCATGGGAATGATGACGCTGGTTTCATCTAGGTGTGTTTCAGGTCCCGAGTGGGATGCTGCAAACAAGAGGCAGCACGAAGCCTATAAATGCTGGGATGCCTTTATGAATGCCCCGCTCATCGCCGGCACCAACAATCTCCCGCCTGCTATCTGAGCGACTCATTCAGCGAATGGCGCTGACGTTTAAGGGGGAGGGATTTAAGGTTTCGTGTGGACGTCGAGAAGGTGCTCGACTTGATCCGACTGCATAAGTAGCGCGAAACGCACACGACACCCTGAACCCGGCCACTGCGTCGGGTTTTTTTATGGGGGCTCCATTCCCTGACTATTCTCATTTGACCTGAAACGGCAGAGGGAATTTACATATGAAGCGGAATTGGAATTACATCAAGGCACTTCTTGAGCAAGTCGAGCAGGCAAATAGAAAAGGAATTCTTCAAGAGCATGCTCTGAACGTAGTGTATGGTCACGACACTCATGACCAGGTCAAAAAGGAGCAGGCGACCCATGCACTCCAGCTCATCGTCAAGGAAGCATTCGTGGAGAGCACCGTGGACGCCTCAGGCGTGGAGACTTTGATCTCGCTCACATGGCGAGGCCATGACCTGCTTGATGACATGAGAGCGAACGTCGCCAAGTACGAATTCAAGCACTTTCATTAAGTCTCCTCCTACTAAGCCTCGCCATCGTGCGGGGCTTTTTCGTTTCAGATGCGTGGTAGAGCAGCGGTCAGCTTGTCGGGCTCATATCCCGAAGGTCGATGGTTCGAATCCATCCCTCGCAACCAATCCACTGCAGCCAGGGCAGCCTCACGGAAGGCTTGGACACTGATAAGCCGGCAATCGCAGTGCTACGACAAAACACCGACAGCCCGCGCATACAGATCTGACAGTGCTTTCTGAGTGGCGCGAGACTGAATCAGCGAGATTGATGCAATAGGGTGTCGACGTTAGGAAGTCGTTAGCTCGCCATCATAGGTTCGAATCACTCCGTCCCGACCCTATATTTAAAAAGGGTCGCGAGATTTTATCTCGCGGCCCTT
Source organism: Pseudomonas sp. S2_B07 (assembly GCF_054668435.1). Taxonomy (NCBI): domain Bacteria; kingdom Pseudomonadati; phylum Pseudomonadota; class Gammaproteobacteria; order Pseudomonadales; family Pseudomonadaceae; genus Pseudomonas; species Pseudomonas sp. S2_B07. The sequence continues at coordinate 1,359,902 of NZ_CP162769.1, read as the reverse complement.
TTTTATTTTCAGTGTCCCGTACTGATAGAAAAGCTACCGCCATTTAGCGCAGCCTTTTCAGCGATCACAGCTCGCTGATACTGACCCAGCGCCGTTCCCGTGCCGCCAGTCGAATCGCCGTCGCCAGTCGCTCCACTTCAAAGGCTTGCTCGAAATCAGTGCCGGCTTGTCCGTGCCCGGCCAAGGCCATGATCAGCTCATGCACTTCCAGCGTCTTCAACTCGTTGTAGCCCAGCTGATGCCCCGGCGCCGGACTGAACGCTGCGTAACCGGGCAGGTTCGGCCCGGCCAATAAACGCTGGAATCCGTCTTGCCCGGCGCGGCACAGGCGTAACTCATTCAAACGTTCCTGATCGAACGCAAGGGTGCCTTGTGTACCACTGATCTCGAAGCTCAGATGATTTTTGTAACCGTGCTTGAGCCAACTGCTGCTGAAGGTACCGCGCGCACCGCTGGAAAAGCGCAGCAAGGCATGAGTCTGATCATCGACAGCAATGTTACGCGGTTCCAGGCTACCGGCCGTGGCCGGGCGCTGACGATGCACGGTCTGGGAATCGGCGCACACTGCTTCGACAGTGCCGAGCAGATGGCGCGCCATGGCGAGCAAGTGGCTACCCAGATCGGCCAGGGCCCCGCCGGCATGTTCGGCCTCACAGCGCCACGACCAAGGGGATGCTGGATCGGCCATGAAGTCTTCGCTGAATTCGCCTTGAAAGCTGATGATCTCGCCGAGACTGCCGTTCAGTATCAGTTCCCTTGCCAGGCCGATGATCGGGTTGTGCTGGTAGTTGTAGCCGACACGCGTGACGACGCCTGCATTCTTGGCTGCCAGGTGCATGGCATTGGCTTGTTCAAGGTTCACCGCCAGCGGCTTTTCGCAGTACACCGCCTTGCCGGCGCGAATAGCGGACATCGCCATCGGGTAGTGCAGGTGGTTGGGTGTGGTGATGGCGATCAGGTTGACCTTGGGATCATCGACCAATTGCTGCCAGTCGTCATAGGCGTGCTCAAAGCCCCAGGCGGTGGCGCATGCTTGCGCACGAACGGGGTCGGCGTCGGCCAGGGCGGCGAGGTGAAGCGTGAAGGGCAGTTCGAATGCCGCACTGACGTTACGAAACGCCAAGGCATGGGCACGACCCATGAATCCCGTGCCGATAAGTCCGATTCCGAGTTCGCGCATGACAGATCCTTTGGATTCTTGTTTTCAGAGATCCAATTAATAGAATATTTATTCCTTTTTATCAATTTATGAAAATAATATTTACATCAGGCTGCTGGATCGCAGCCAGTGATTGGGCGCAGTGGGTTCGGTTCTGCCTCGACAGCCGCTGCGCGCGGAGCCAAACGTCAACGTCTCGGTCAGTCGTCGAACCCGACCTGCTCGTGAATATCGTCGACCTTCAACTCCAGTCGATAGGCCACGGCGATAAACAGCGCCTGGCACAGGCACAGAGTCGCACTCAATGAACGGAACGCAAACGAACTGCCTTCGTTGACGAGCAGAAGAGTGTTGGCACGCTTGGCCAGGGGAGAGAGATTGCTGTCGGTGATGATCAGGGTTTTCGCCTGTTGATGCTGGGCGATGCGCAGGCAGTGCTGCGTCTCCTTGCCGTATGGCGTGAAGCTGATGGCGATCACCAGGTCATTGGCGCGCACGCTGCGCATTTGCTCGCGGTAGCTGCCGCCGAGTCCCGAGACCAGGTGGATGCGCTTGTTGGTGTGTTGCAGGTTGTAGACCAGGTAATCGGCTACCGCGAACGAACGGCGCACGCCGACCACGTAGATGTTGTCGGCATTCACCACCATGTCCACGGCCTTGTCGAAGGCCTGATCATCAAGTTCCAGCCCCAGTCGTTCGATGCCCGACAGGGTCGCATCGATGCACTCGCGCGCCAGGTCGCCGCCGCTGGCTTTCTGCGATTTGTTGGCGATCATGCTGCGAATGCGCTGCTGGTAGTTCTGCACCGGCGTGGTTTTGTGGGTATACGCCTCACGGAACAACGCTTGCATTTCACTGAAGCCGCTGAAGCCGAAACGCTGGGAAAACCGCACGATGGCCGACGGGTGCACTTCGCATTCGCGGGCGATGTCGCTGATGCGGTCGACCATGATCCGGTCGCTTTGCTGGCTCATGTAACTGGCGATGCGTTTGAGCTGGCGCGGCAGGCTGTCGTATTCATTGGTGATCAGCTGCAGCAGACGCTCGGCATTGATCGGGGGGCTGGCGAAATCGCCCTCGGGCGTGCTCTCGGTCGATGCCGGCTGATCGGTGCGGGACATAGGGAATCCTTCAGGCTTGTTCTTATAGGGACGATGGTTCACCTCGTCCCCTGACAATAGGTTGGCTGTGCGCAGTCTACAGGGTAGGCCCGAACAAAATCATGAGCTTGCGGCCATGTGAAGCTTGCTGAATCGATGCACTGCCTCTGGAACGCTCGTATCAAAGTTTATTGGAAAAAATATTCCATGTAAAAAATATATAGAATAATTATTGATATTTCGGTCCCGTACGTTCTAGTCTGCATCCACCAAGAGTGTTCGGCGCGGCCATCGCCTCGAACACAGGCTGATAAAAATAACAGGAGCCAGCATGGGCCAGACTCGTTTTGCCAGTGGACGTCGGTTGGATCTGATTTGTCTGGGGCGCCTTGGCGTCGACCTTTATTCGCAGCAAATCGGGGCGCGGTTGGAGGATGTGAGCAGCTTCGCCAAGTACCTCGGTGGATCGTCCGCCAACATCGCTTTTGGCACGGCGCGCCTGGGTATGAAATCGGCGATGCTGAGCCGGGTGGGTGACGATCACATGGGCCGCTTTTTGGTGGAATCGCTGGCCCGCGAAGGTTGCGACGTCAGCGGCATCAAGGTCGACCCGGAGCGCCTGACTGCCATGGTCCTTCTGGGGCTCAAGGATCGCGAAACGTTTCCCTTGGTCTTCTACCGCGAAAACTGCGCCGACATGGCACTGCGGGCCGAAGACATCTGCGAAGCCTTCATCGCATCCAGCAAAGCGCTGCTGATCACCGGCACCCATTTCTCCACAGACGGCGTGTACAAGGCGAGCATCCAGGCGCTGGATTACGCCGAAAAGCACAACGTCAAACGGGTGCTGGACATCGACTATCGCCCGGTGCTTTGGGGCTTGGCGGGCAAAGCTGACGGCGAAACCCGTTTCGTCGCCGACCAGAACGTTAGTCAGCACGTACAGAAAATTCTCCCGCGTTTTGACCTGATCGTCGGCACTGAAGAAGAGTTTCTGATTGCTGGCGGCTCCGAGGATTTGCTCACGGCATTACGTAATGTCCGGCGGCTGAGCGCTGCGACCCTGGTGGTCAAGCTCGGCCCGCAAGGTTGCACGGTGATTCACGGGGTAATCCCGGAACGTCTCGAAGACGGCGCCATTTATCCGGGTGTGCGAGTGGAGGTGCTCAATGTGTTGGGCGCTGGCGATGCCTTCATGTCGGGCTTCCTTGCCGGTTGGCTGGAAGATGCCAGCGATGAGCGCTGCTGCCAGTTGGCCAATGCCTGTGGTGGTCTGGTGGTCTCCCGCCACGCTTGCGCCCCGGCCATGCCGACCCGCGCCGAACTCGACTATCTGTTTAACAGTCCGGTGCCGATAACCCGGCCTGATCAGGATGAAGTGTTGCAACGTCTGCATCATGTCAGCGTGCCGCGCAGACAGTGGAAGCAGTTGTTCATTTTCGCCTTCGATCATCGTAGGCAACTGGTGGAACTAGCGCACAAGGGCGGGCGCGAGCTGAGCGCCATCGGTGAACTCAAGCAACTGTTTATCAAGGCCGTGGAGCGCGTCGAAACCGATTTGCGCAAGCAAGGCATCGAAGCCGATGTCGGGCTGTTGGCTGATCAACGCTTTGGCCAGGACTCGCTCAACGCCGCCACCGGTCGCGGCTGGTGGGTCGCTCGCCCGGTTGAAGTACAAGGCTCGCGGCCATTGGCTTTCGAGCATGGTCGTTCCATCGGCAGCAACCTGATCGCCTGGCCGCAGGAACAAATCATCAAGTGCCTGGTGCAATTCCACCCTGACGACGAGCCGTTGCTGCGACTGGAGCAGGAAGCACAGATCAAGGGTTTGTATCAGGCCTCCCAGGTCAGCGGTCATGAACTGCTGCTGGAAATCATCCCGCCCAATGATCATCCGTCGACCCATCCGCATGTGTTGTATCGCGCCCTCAAACGCCTTTACAACCTGGGCATTTACCCGGCCTGGTGGAAGATCGAAGCGCAGAGCGCCGAACAGTGGCAGCAACTCGACGAGCTGATTCAGGCGCGTGATCCGTATTGCCGAGGCGTGGTGTTGCTGGGCTTGAATGCGCCGGCCGCAGCATTGGCCGAAGGGTTTCAACAGGCCAGCAAGAGCCAGACTTGCCGTGGTTTCGCCGTCGGCCGAACGATTTTCCAGGAGCCGAGCCGCGCGTGGATGGCCGGTGAAATCGACGATGAAACGCTGATCCGTCAAGTGCAGGACACGTTTGTAGAGCTGATCGATGCCTGGCGCACAGCCCGAAGCTGAACATTTTCAATGTACGAACACTGAACCTGTGGGAGCGAGCTTGCTCGCGATGGGGCCTTCAAAGGCACCAAGAGCAACGCGAGCAAGCGCGCTCGCACAGGGTTTTGTGTCGCTCTTACTGGTTAGAAAAAACAATAAAAGGTGCAGCCATGCCCGCTATTCGAATTGGCATCAACCCGATCTCCTGGAGCAACGACGACCTGCCGTCCCTCGGTGGCGAGACGCCGCTGAGCACCGCGTTGAGCGAAGGCAAGGAAATCGGCTACGAAGGTTTCGAACTCAACGGCAAGTTCCCCAAGGATGCCAAAGGCGTCGGTGACGTGCTGCGGCCGTATGACCTGGCGCTGGTGTCCGGCTGGTATTCCAGTCGTCTGGCCCGTCGCTCGGTGGCCGAAGAAATCGACGCCATCGGCAGCCATGTCGAGTTGTTGGCGAAGAACGGCGCCAAGGTGCTGGTATACGGCGAAGTCGCTGACTCCATTCAAGGCCAGCATATCCCGTTGGTCGAACGCCCGCAGTTCCACACCGAGCGCGCCTGGCAGGAATACGCCGACAAGCTCACCGAACTGGCACGTTTCACCCTGTCCCAAGGCGTGCGCCTGGCCTATCACCACCACATGGGCGCCTACGTCGAATCCCCGACCGACATCGACAAACTGATGGCGCTGACCGGCAGTGAAGTCGGTCTGCTGTTCGATTCGGGGCATTGCTACATGGGCGGTGGCGAACCCTTGCAGGTGCTGCGCAAACACATCAAACGCATCTGCCACGTGCATTTCAAGGACGTGCGCAAGCCAGTGGTGCAGTTGGCGCGCAACAACCTGTGGAGCTTCCCGGACTGCATCATCAACGGCACGTTCACCGTGCCCGGCGATGGCGATATCGATTTTGGCGCTTTGCTCGACGTACTGCTGGCTGTCGATTACCACGGTTGGCTGGTGGTCGAAGCCGAGCAGGATCCAGCGGTGGCGCCGAGTTATGCCTACGCCAAAAAAGGCTACGACACCCTGCACGCACTGCTCGACGAGAGGATTGCACTATGAGCCTGCTGGTCAAAAGCAATGCCCGTGGCCGGACCATGGTCGAGCTGGGCAAAGGTGAGCTGCAATACGTCGGCTTCGCCGCTTACCGCTTGAGCCTGGGCGAAACCCTGCCGGTGTCGGCCGGTGATAAAGAGCTGTGCCTGGTGCTGCTCAGCGGCCGGCTCAGCATCAAGGGTGAAGCGCCGGGGCAGGGCGCATTCGACTGGGACAACATCGGTGATCGTCAGTCGGTGTTCGAAGACAAATCCCCCTTCGCCGCGTACTTGCCACCGGGCAGTCAGGCGCAAGTGGTCGCGCTCAGCGACGTGCAAATCGCCGTGTGCGCCGCGCCCGGTTCAGTGAGCAACGGCCTCGGCCCACGGCTGATCAAGCCTGACACCATGAAGCGCAGCGTGCGCGGCAAAGACGCCAACACCCGTTACGTCTGCGACATTCTGCCGGACACCGAACCGGCTCATTCGCTGTTGGTGGTGGAAGTGCGTACGCCGTCGGGTCACTCCTCAAGCTACCCGCCGCACAAGCACGACACCGACGATTTGCCGCACCAGAGTTTTCTCGAAGAAACCTATTACCACCAGATCAACCCGCCCCAGGGCTTCGTATTTCAGCGGGTGTACACCGATGATCGCAGCATCGATCAAGCCATGGCCGTGGAAAACAGCGACCTGGTGGTTGTGCCGAAGGGGTACCACCCGGTCAGCGTTCCGTACGGCTATGAGTCGTATTACCTGAACGTGATGGCCGGACCGAAACGTGTCTGGCAGTTCCATAACGATCCGCAGCACAGCTGGCTGCTGGATCTCTGAACCAGACAGCCTGAATTCCAACTTCTGCACGGAGAACACGATCAATGAGCAATGCCCCGATCATCGGCCATTACATCCACGGTCAAGTGCTGGACAGCAGCAGCGAACGGTTCAGCAACGTCTTTAACCCGGCCACCGGCAGCGTCCAGGCGCGCGTCGGGCTGGCCAGCCAGAAGACCGTAGACGAAGCCGTCGCCTCGGCCCTGAAAGCCTTTCCGGCCTGGTCCGAACAGTCGTCCTTGCGCCGTTCTCGGGTGATGTTCAAATTCAAGGAATTGCTCGACCAACATCACGATGAGCTGGCAGAAATCATCAGCCGCGAACACGGCAAGGTGTTTTCGGACGCCAAGGGCGAAGTCACCCGGGGCATCGAAATCGTCGAGTACGCCTGCGGTGCGCCGAACCTGCTGAAAACCGAGTTCAGCGACAACATCGGCGGCGGCATCGACAACTGGAACCTGCGTCAGCCGCTGGGTGTGTGCGCCGGCGTCACGCCATTCAACTTCCCGGTGATGGTGCCGCTGTGGATGATCCCGCTGGCGCTGATCACCGGCAACTGCTTCATCCTCAAGCCGTCCGAGCGCGATCCGTCCGCCAGTGTGCTGATGGCCCGCCTGTTGAGCGAAGCCGGTTTGCCCGATGGAGTGTTCAACGTGGTCCAGGGCGATAAAACCGCGGTCGACGCCCTGCTGCAGCACCCGGACATCGAGGCCATTTCCTTTGTCGGTTCGACACCGATTGCCGAATACATCCACCAGCAAGCCACCTCGCGTGGCAAGCGTGTGCAGGCACTGGGCGGGGCGAAGAATCACATGATCGTCATGCCCGATGCCGATCTGGATCAAGCAGCGGATGCCCTGATCGGCGCGGCTTACGGCTCGGCCGGCGAGCGCTGCATGGCGATTTCGATTGCCGTGGCAGTGGGCGATGTCGGCGACTCACTGATTGCCAAACTGCTGCCGCGCATTGATCAGCTCAAAGTCGGCAACGGTCTGAAGGGTGACAGTGACATGGGGCCGTTGGTGACGGCCGAGCACAAGGCCAAAGTCGAAGGTTTCATCGACGAAGGCGTAGCCCAGGGCGCACAGCTGATCGTCGACGGTCGCCACTTTAAGGTGCCAGGCGCCGAGAACGGCTTCTTCGTCGGCGCGACGCTGTTCGACAACGTCACGACCGAGATGAGCATCTACCAGCAGGAAATTTTCGGACCGGTGCTGGGCATCGTACGGGTGCCGGATTTCGCCAGCGCCGTCGCGTTGATCAACGCCCACGAGTTCGGCAACGGCGTGTCCTGTTTCACCCGCGATGGCGGCATCGCCCGTGCCTTCGCCCGCACCATCAAGGTCGGCATGGTTGGCATCAATGTACCGATTCCGGTGCCAATGGCCTGGCACTCGTTCGGCGGCTGGAAACGCTCGCTGTTCGGCGATCACCACGCTTACGGCGAAGAGGGCATCCGCTTCTACAGCCGCTACAAAAGTGTGATGCAGCGCTGGCCTGACAGCATCGCCAAGGGCCCTGAATTCAGCATGCCGACGGCCAATTGATACACCTGTGCGGAGAATAACAACAATGAGCAAACCCCTGCGTTTCGCCCTGAACCGTATGGTCGCCCCACGCTTGTCCCTGCCGGCATTCATCGAGTTGGCGGTGGCCCTCAAGGCCGACGCCATCGAAATTCGCAACGACCTTAAAGGGGTCGAGATCGAGGACGGCACGGCACCCGAGCGCGTCCGTGAATTGTGCGCGGCCAAAGGCGTTACCGTGCTGTCGATCAACGCGTTGTATCCATTTGATGTGTGGAATGACGAGCGCCGTGCGCAGGCCCTGAAACTGGCGGCTTATGCCCGTGATTGCGGCGCGCAAGGGTTGGTCATGTGTCCGCTAAACGACCGTGCCGATCCGCGTACCGAGGCCGCACGCGCTTCAGGGCTGCGCACGGCGTTGACTGAACTGGCGCCGATCCTGCGTGAACACGGCATTGTCGGTTTCATCGAGCCGCTGGGGTTCGAAGAGTGCTCGCTGCGCCGCAAGCGCACAGCGGTGGACGCGATCAAGGCCATCGGCGGGCTGGATGTGTTCCGTCTGGTGCATGACACCTTTCATCACCACTTGGCTGGCGAACATGAATGCTTCCCCGAGCTGACCGGGCTGGTGCACATCTCCGGCGTCGAGGATGCCGAGGCCCCGTTGGCGACCATTCGAGACGGTCATCGGGTGCTGGTGGGCGAGGGCGACATTCTTGGCAACGCGGCGCAAATCGACGCTTTGCTCAGCAGCGGTTATAGCGGCTACCTGTCGTTCGAACCGTTTGCCGACAGCGTCCATGGCCTGGCGGATATCCAGCAGGCGATTGGGGCGAGCATGGATCACCTGCAAAAAACCCTGGCCTGAGGCCAACGCGGATCAAATGTGGGAGCGAGCCTGCTCGCGAAAGCGCTGTGTCAGGCGACATCGATATTGACTGTGCCGCGGCCTTCGCGAGCAGGCTCGCTCCCACAGGGTTTCTTCGTTTATTGAAGGATCGGTTATGACTACGACACGACTGACCATGGCCCAGGCCCTGGTGAAATTCCTCGATAACCAGTACATCGAGGTCGATGGGGTTCAAAGCAAATTCGTCGCCGGGATCTTTACCATTTTCGGTCACGGCAACGTGCTGGGCCTGGGACAGGCCCTGGAGCAGGACAGTGGCGACTTGATCGTCCATCAGGGCCGCAACGAGCAGGGCATGGCCCACGCGGCGATCGGCTTTGCCAAGCAGCACCTGCGGCGCAAGATCTACGCCTGCTCGTCATCGGTAGGCCCGGGGGCGGCGAACATGCTGACGGCCGCTGCGACGGCGACCGCCAACCGCATTCCCTTGCTGCTGTTGCCCGGCGACGTTTACGCCTGCCGCCAACCGGACCCGGTGCTGCAACAGATCGAGCAGTTCCACGACCTGAGCATCAGCACCAACGACGCGTTCAAGGCCGTGAGCAAATACTGGGACCGCATCAACCGTCCCGAACAACTCATGACGGCGGCGATCCACGCCATGCGCGTGCTCACCGATCCCGCTGAAACCGGCGCGGTGACCCTGGCCTTGCCACAAGATGTGCAGGCCGAGGCCTACGACTATCCTGATTACTTCCTGCAAAAGCGCGTGCACCGCATCGAGCGTCGTCCGGCGACTGAAGCGATGCTCGGTGATGCGCTGGCACTGTTCAAAGGCAAGCGCAAGCCGCTGATCATTTGCGGCGGTGGGGTTCGTTACTCCGGCGCCAATGCGGCCTTGCAGGCGTTTGCCGAGCGCTTCGATATTCCTTTCGCCGAAACCCAGGCCGGCAAAAGTGCGGTGGTGTCCAGCCACCCGCTGAACGTCGGCGGGATCGGTGAAACCGGCTGCCTGGCGGCGAATCTGTTGGCCAGGGACGCGGATCTGATTATCGGTATCGGCACCCGCTACAGCGATTTCACCACCGCGTCGAAATCCCTGTTCCAACACCCGGACGTGCAATTTCTCAACCTGAATATCAGCCCCTGCGATGCCCTGAAGCTCGACGGCGCGCAACTGCTGGCGGACGCCAAAGTCGGTTTGCAAGCCCTGGCTGAAGCCTTGGGCGATTACCGCTCCGCGTGGGGCGACCAACCGCATCTGGCCAAGGTGCAACTGGACGAAGAAGTCGACCGGATCTATCAGGTCGAATACCAGGCGAAAGATTTCGTCCCGGAAATCAACGACCACATGGACCCGGCCGTATTGCGTGAATTCATCGAGCTGACCGGTTCCTGCCTGACCCAGAGCCGCGTGCTCGGCGTGCTTAACAAAACCCTGGCCGACGACGCGGTGATCGTCGCCGCGGCCGGCAGCTTGCCCGGGGACTTGCAGCGCAGCTGGCGCAGCAAGGGGGTGAACACCTATCACGTCGAGTACGGTTATTCCTGCATGGGTTACGAGGTCAACGCCGCCTTGGGTGTGAAGCTCGCCGAGCCTGAACGAGAGGTCTACGCGCTGGTTGGCGATGGCTCTTACATGATGCTGCATTCTGAACTGGCGACCTCGATCCAGGAGCGCCGCAAGATCAACGTGGTGCTGCTCGACAACATGACCTTCGGTTGCATCAACAACCTGCAGATGGGCAACGGCATGGACAGCTTCGGCACCGAGTTCCGGTTTCGCAACCCGGAAACCGGCAAGCTCGACGGCGGTTTCGTGCCGGTGGATTTCGCCATGAGCGCGGCGGCTTATGGCTGCAAGACCTACAAGGTGAACACGGTCGAAGCGCTGCAAGCCGCATTGGCCGATGCGCGCTTGCAGACCGTGTCGACGCTGATCGACATCAAGGTCCTGCCCAAAACCATGATTCACGGCTACCTGTCGTGGTGGCGGGTCGGCGTGGCGCAAGTCTCCACCAGCGCCCGCACCAATGCCGCGGCCAAGACCCTGAACGAACGACTGGCCAAGGCCCGTCAGTACTGATTGCCCTGAAACGCACAACAACACATCTAGGAGTCTTTTCATGTCTTTGAAGCTTGGAGTCATCGGCACCGGGGCCATCGGCCAAGACCATATCCGTCGTTGCAGTCAAACCTTGCTTAACAGCCAGGTCGTTGCCGTCACCGACATCAACTTGCAACAGGCCGCCAATGTGGTGTCCGACTTGAAGCTGACTGCCGAGGTCTATCCCGACGGCCACGCGCTGATCAAGGCGCCTGAGGTCGAAGCGATCCTCGTCACCTCCTGGGGACCGAGCCACGAAGAGTTTGTGCTGGCGGCGATCGCGGCGGGTAAACCGGTGTTTTGCGAGAAGCCGCTGGCGGTCACCGCTGCAGGCTGCCGCAAAATCGTCGAGGCTGAAGTGGCTCACGGCAAGCGCCTGGTTCAGGTCGGTTTCATGCGTCCCTATGACGAAGGCTATCGGGCACTCAAAGCCGTGATCGACAGCGGTCAGATTGGTGAGCCATTGATGTTGCACTGCGCGCACCGCAACCCGACCGTGGGTGAAAACTACAAGACCGACATGGCAATCACCGACACGCTGATCCATGAGCTGGATGTGTTGCGCTGGTTGCTCGATGACGACTACGTCTCGGTGCAGGTCGTATTCCCGCGCAAGACCAGCAAAGCCCTCGCGCACCTGAAAGACCCGCAGATCGTATTGCTGGAAACCGCCAAGGGCACGCGCATCGACGTGGAAGTGTTCGTTAACTGCCAATACGGCTACGACATCCAGTGCGAAGTGGTGGGGGAGACCGGCATCGCCAAATTGCCGGAGCCTTCGCAGGTTCAATTGCGCAGCGGGGCGAAGCTGTCCAACGCGATTCTGATGGACTGGAAGGATCGGTTTATCGCCGCGTATGACGTGGAGTTGCAGGCGTTCATCGATGGTGTACGCGCCGGGCAGGTGGGTGGGCCGTCAGCGTGGGACGGCTTTGCAGCCGCAGTCGCTGCAGATGCGTGCATCGAGGCGCAGAACAGCGGGGCGATCGTCAACGTGGCTCTCCCTGATCGCCCGCACTTCTACGGCTAACCGGCCTCCCTGTAGGAGCAAGCTCGCTCCCACAGGGTCCGCGTTCTATAAGGAGAATATTCCATGCGTATCGGACTTGTCGGTTACGGCCATGGCGGCCGGTTTTTCCATGCTCCGCTGATCAGCAGTTTGCCGACGGCGACGTTTGTGGGGGTGGTCACCCGTTCGCCTGAGCGCCGACAGTTGCTGGCGGCCGAGCACCCTGGGGTGCCAGCGTTCGACAGCATCGGCCAACTGGTGGAGGCCGGGATCGATGTGCTGGTGGTGTCCACTCCGCTCAAGGGGCGTCCGGCGCTGGTACTCGACGGCATCGAACACGGTGTGGCGGTGGTCAGCGACAAACCGTTTGCCGCTGACGCGCAGCAAGCGCAAACCCTGATCACCATGGCCGAGCGCCAGGGCGTGCAGCTCAGCGTCTACCAGAACCGTCGCTGGGACTCGGACTTCCTGACCGTGCGCAAACTCATCGAATCCGGTGCGTTGGGCCAGGTCACCCGTTTTGAATCGCGGATCGAACGTTACTCACCACAGGCGGTGAACAACGGCAGTGGCGGCGGCTTCCTGCGCGATCTGGGTAGCCACCTGGTGGATCAGGCGTTGCTGTTGTTCGGCCCGGTAACAAAGGTCTACGCCGAACTGGAGTACCTGGAAAAAGGCCAGGTTTTCGATAACGGCTTCTTTGTGTCCCTGACCCATGCCAGTGGCGTGACCTCACACTTGGGCGGCAGTTGCCTGCAAAGCACTCCCGGCCCGCGCTTTCGGGTGACCGGCACCCAAGGCTGTTACAGCGTTGATGGCCTGGACGGGCAAGAAGCATTGGCACTCGCCGGGCTCTCGCCAAAGTCCGAAGGTGAACGTTGGGGGGTTGAAGAGCATCGCCGCTGGGGCTGGTTTGAACAGGGCGAACGGCGCGAACGGGTTCCGTCCGAGCGCGGTTGCTGGAATCAGTTCTATTTACAGCTGCAAGCCGCGCTGCAAAGCGGTGGCCCGCTGCCTGTGGACGCCTATGACGCACTGGCGACCACCCGCGTGCTAGACGCTGCGCGACTGAGTTTCGAGCGGCATCAAGTGGTGGAGTTGAGCCCGTTCAAGCGTCATGGAACAAAATCAGAATAAAATTCTAAAATGAGTTGATATGGAAATTATTTTCCAATAAAGTCATTTTCAGCGACCTGCCTCGCGACCCGTTTCAACCCTTTGCGCTTGCCTGCTTACTGAAATCGTCACGCCTCATCCATAAAACCAACAAGAATGTGGAGAAAGACTTTTCATGAAGACCAAGATCCGCTTTGCCTCTCTTGCCTTGTCCCTGATGTTCGCCAGCGGCGCGGCGCTCGCCGATATGAAAATCGGCGTCAGCATGTCCCAGTTCGATGACACCTGGCTGACCTACCTGCGCGAATCCATGGACAAAAAAGCCAAGTCCTATCCCGAGGGCGTGCAGTTGCAATTCGAAGATGCTCGCAGCGACGTGGTGAAGCAACTGAGTCAGGTAGAAAGTTTCATCAGCCAGAAGGTTGATGCCATCGTGGTCAACCCGGTGGATACCGCCGCCACCCGGAAAATCACCGAAGCCGCCGTCAAGGCCGGCATCCCGCTGGTCTACGTCAACCGCCGCCCCGATGATCTGAAGCTGCCCAAAGGCGTCGTGACTGTCGCCTCCAACGACCTGGAGGCCGGGGAAATGCAGATGCAGTACCTGGCTGACAAGATGGGCGGCAAGGGTGACATCGTGATTCTGCTGGGCGACCTCGCGAACAACTCCACCACTAACCGCACCAAGGGCGTCAAAGACGTACTGGCCAAATACCCGAACATCAAGATCGAGCAAGAGCAGACCGGTACCTGGTTGCGAGACAAGGGCATGACCCTGGTGAACGACTGGCTGACCCAGGGCCGCAAGTTTGACGCGGTCATCGCCAACAACGACGAAATGGCGATCGGTGCCGCGATGGCACTTCAACAGGCTGGCGTCGACAAAGGCAGCGTCCTGATCGCAGGTGTCGACGGTACGCCGGACGGCTTGAACGCGATCAAGAAAGGCAACATGACGGTGTCGGTGTTCCAGGACGCCAAGGGTCAGGCCGACGGCTCCATCGACACCGCCGTGAAAATGGCCAAAAACGAGCCGGTTGAACAGGCCGTTTGGGTGCCGTACCGCTTGATCACCCCGCAAAACGTCGACACGTTCAAATAGCCCGTCCGTTCAATAACAACAATAAATACGCAAGGTTGCGACCGCGACCTTGCTGATGGAGTACCTGATCATGTTCGCTTCAGCGACTGCTTCGAACCCCCCGTTGGTGGGTATCCAGCCAACTGCAACACCTGTCGATGAGCCGTACCTGCTGGAGATCATCAACGTCAGCAAGGGGTTTCCCGGTGTGGTGGCCTTGTCCGATGTGCAGCTTCGGGTACGCCCCGGTTCTGTCTTGGCCCTGATGGGCGAAAACGGCGCCGGCAAATCCACCCTGATGAAAATCATTGCCGGCATCTACCAGCCGGATGCCGGTGAACTGCGCCTGAAGGGCAAGCCGGTGGTTTTTGAAACGCCACTGGCTGCGCTCCAGGCCGGGATCGCGATGATCCATCAGGAACTCAACCTGATGCCGCACATGAGCATCGCCGAGAACATCTGGATCGGCCGTGAACAACTCAACGGTTTCCACATGGTCGACCACCGGGAAATGCACCGCTGTACGGCGAAACTGTTGGAACGCCTGCGGATCAACCTTGATCCGGAAGAGCAGGTGGGCAACCTGAGCATCGCCGAGCGGCAGATGGTCGAAATTGCCAAAGCGGTGTCCTACGACTCCGACGTCCTGATCATGGACGAACCAACTTCGGCCATCACCGACAAGGAAGTCGCCCACCTCTTTTCGATCATTGCCGACCTCAAAAGCCAAGGCAAAGGCATCATCTACATCACCCACAAAATGAACGAAGTATTCGCTATCGCCGATGAAGTGGCGGTGTTCCGCGACGGCGCCTACATAGGCCTGCAGCGGGCCGACAGCATGGACAGCGATAGCCTGATTTCGATGATGGTCGGTCGTGAGTTGAGCCAGTTGTTTCCAGTGCGTGAAAAGCCGATTGGCGATCTGCTGCTGTCAGTGCGCGACCTCACGCTGGATGGCATCTTCAAAGGTGTCTCTTTCGACCTGCATGCCGGGGAAATCCTTGGCATTGCCGGGTTGATGGGCTCCGGCCGGACCAACGTTGCCGAAGCGCTTTTCGGGATTACCCCAAGCGACAGTGGCGAGATGCGTCTCGATGGCGAGGTGGTGCGCATCAGCGATCCGCACATGGCGATCGAGAAGGGCTTCGCCTTGTTGACCGAGGATCGCAAGCTCAGCGGCCTTTTCCCATGCCTCTCGGTATTGGAGAACATGGAAATGGCGGTGCTGCCGCACTACGTCGGCCACGGCTTCATCCAGCAAAAAGCCTTGCGGGTCTTGTGTGAAGACATGTGCAAGAAGCTGCGGGTAAAAACCCCCTCACTGGAGCAGTGCATCGATACCTTGTCGGGCGGTAATCAACAGAAAGCCTTGTTGGCGCGCTGGCTGATGACCAACCCACGCATCCTGATTCTCGACGAGCCGACCCGCGGTATCGATGTCGGCGCCAAGGCCGAGATTTACCGCCTTATCTCCTACCTCGCCAGCGAAGGCATGGCCGTCATCATGATTTCCTCGGAGCTGCCGGAAGTGCTCGGCATGAGCGACCGGGTAATGGTCATGCACGAGGGCGACCTGATGGGCACCCTCGACCGCAGCGAAGCGACTCAGGAACGAGTGCTGCAACTGGCCTCGGGAATGTCCCCGTGTCATTAAATCAAGGGTGAGCACGGTTTCTGTGACGAGGGGGCTTGCTCCCGCCGGGGTGCCAAGCGGCCCCAATGTCTCGGATTGACCGTAGAACTGGCGAGCGCTGCGCACTCGAACGGGAGCAAGTTCCCTCGCCACACTGATTTCATTTGAAGGGTGAGTGGTTATGAACGCGATACTGGAAAACAAACCGGCAACCGCACAGGTCAAGAGTCGCCGGCGCTTTCCGACCGAGCTGAGCATCTTCCTGGTGCTGATTGGCATCGGCCTGGTGTTCGAGATTTTCGGCTGGATCGTGCGCGACCAGAGCTTTCTGATGAACTCCCAGCGGCTGGTATTGATGATCCTGCAAGTGTCGATCATCGGTCTGCTGGCGATTGGCGTGACTCAGGTCATCATCACCACCGGTATCGACCTGTCGTCTGGTTCGGTGCTGGCCTTGTCGGCGATGATCGCGGCCAGCCTGGCGCAGACCTCTGATTTTACTCGGGCGGTATTCCCGTCGCTGACTGACTTGCCGGTGTGGATCCCCGTGATTGTCGGGCTCGGTGTCGGACTGCTGGCGGGGGCCATCAACGGCAGCATCATTGCGATCACCGGGATTCCACCGTTCATTGCCACCTTGGGCATGATGGTCTCTGCCCGTGGCCTGGCGCGTTACTACACCGAAGGCCAGCCGGTGAGCATGCTATCGGATTCCTACACGGCCATTGGTCATGGCGCGATGCCGGTGATCATTTTTCTGGTAGTGGCGGTGATCTTCCACATCGCACTGCGCTACACCAAGTACGGTAAATACACCTATGCCATCGGTGGCAACATGCAGGCGGCGCGGACGTCCGGTATTAACGTCAAGCGCCATCTGGTCATTGTCTACAGCATTGCCGGGTTGCTGGCAGGACTGGCGGGCGTGGTGGCTTCGGCCCGTGCTGCCACTGGGCAGGCCGGGATGGGCATGTCCTATGAGCTGGACGCGATTGCCGCAGCGGTCATCGGCGGGACCAGCCTGGCGGGCGGGGTTGGACGCATCACCGGCACGGTCATCGGCGCACTGATTCTTGGCGTGATGGCCAGCGGGTTCACGTTCGTCGGCGTCGATGCTTACATCCAGGACATCATCAAGGGCTTGATCATCGTGGTCGCAGTGGTCATCGACCAATACCGCAACAAGCGCAAACTCAAGCGCTGAAATGGACTGCGAACAGCGGGAGCCTGTTCTGGCTCTCGCTTCCCAATACCCCGATCGTTGATCGATTGGGGGGGTTATTGGCGCTCCGAGCGAATGGGTATCGCTCCTTGCTCTTCCGCTACTCCCTCAGGCATCGCCACTGCCGTAGCGAAATTTAACGCCGTCATGTACATCAACCCTCTGCCAGGCTCGGTCAGCCTGGCGTTTACGCATATGAAGTCGAACACCTCTTCAGCCTGGGCTACTTCCACCACCACATTGACTACCCGGGTGAGCACCGCCTCTGGCACTTCGTCGCGGGGTGCTTTGGCGGCCTGCAGTATGGCCACGCCTCGGCAATTGACGCTGTCCGCGCGGGTAATGCCATGTGTCTCTCGCAATAGCTGCAGCAGCGTGCGCTCAGTGCCATCGTCGGGCAACACGCAGGTAATGAGTTTTGCAGCCCCACCCGGTACGCCTGCGACCACCAGACTCACGAGGCACTCTCCTGTTTCAGCATCTCGCGGGGGATGTAGGTCGCCACTTTTTCCACGGGGGTCGCATAGATCATTCCAGCTCCGGGAACATTCAAATTGGCCGCGTGATAGATCGCCTCCAGTACCGCATCCTGGTAGTCGGCGGCGACCAGCAGGCTCACCACTTCCTTCTCCGCATCGATGGCGATGCTGAGCAGGCCGAGTCGCTCACGGGGGCCGATCCCGTTGGCGTGGTAGACGATGGCACCTGGCGCGCCCATGCCCTGGGCCGCACGGATCACCAGATCTGCGCGCCCGACGGGGACAATGCAGGTGATCAGTGCAACGTCAGTGAGGTAGGTAATTCCTTCAGCTTTCATCCTGCTTCTCCCGTGCCCATTAATTGCTTCGCAGGTTGTTCCGCGGCGGCCTTTGTCTGTCTCCACAATTGGAAACGCGCCCACTGTCCGAGGAGCATGACGCTGATGACCGGGCCGACGGAGGCCATGCAAAGAATGCCGAAACCCTCGACGGCGTTGGTCGCATTGCCCAGTCCCAGGCCCATGGCCAGAACGAGCGGAACGGTGATCGGCCCCGTGGTGACACCTGCGCTATCCCAGGCCACGTTGACAAATTCTTCGGTCGAAAAAATCGTCAGTACCACCGCGAACAGGTAGGGCGGCACCACCAGCCAGACCAGTGGCAGGCCGAACACCAACTTGGCCACACCCACGGCAATGCCGCAGGCGACACCTATCGATACAGCACGGATAAGGCCGCGCTTGCGGATAAAACCGTTGGTCAGTGTCTCGGCGGTGACGCCGAGCGCATTCAGCGCGGGTTCGGCGACGGTCGCCCCATACCCGAGCACCCAGGCGAAAACCAGGGCCAGTACCAACCCCACCTCATACCGGTAGAGCGGGGAGTCGTCCGAACCCGGCGTCTGCATGAAGGCCGCTGGAATCAGCGAGCCCGCACTGCCTCCCAGCTTGGACAGGCCATAGGTCAGACCGAGATTAAACAGGCACATGCCCACCACAGTCAGGGCGATGCCGAGGAAGATCTCGCCGCGCCGTGGCAGGCTTTGGCGCAGCAGCAGTTTCAGGACGATCAGCAGGAATATCACCAGCGGCACGATGGCCCGCAGCCCGGAAACGATCTCCAGTCCGGGGCTGACGGTGTGCCAGTCAGCCGCCAGTTGTCCGGCGCTGGCCGCCGCCTGCGCCGCGGCGATGATGTCTGCCGGCGAAGAGATGGCCGCGACGTACAGGCCCAGCAGCATGACGCCGATCACGGGAAACAATGAGGCGAGGGTGACAATACCGAATCCGGACAGCCCGGAACCGCCCTTGCCGGCAGCCGCTGCGATGCCGATGCCCAACGCCAGCACCAGCGGGACAGTGACCGGCCCGGTGGTGACCGCGCCGGCATCCCAGGCCAGGCCGATAATCTTTGCCAGCTCAGGATCACTGCTCATGTACACCGTCAGCAGCAGAACGGGCGCCAGTGATAAATAGATCAGCGGCTTCAGGCTCCAGCCGTAGAGGAAGCGCAGCGTGCCGATGACAGCTGCCAGACCGACACTGGCCCCCACCACCAGAACCAGTGCGCTGGTCCATTGATTGAGGATCGCCCAGAGGTAGGGCGCGCGCTCTGCCGAAACGTTCTGCCCGGCGGCGCGCAGCGCACCGATAGCGGGCTCGGCGAACGTCACCCCGATGCCCAGCAGCAGGGTCACCAGCAACACCACTGGCAGCGATAACTTGCGCGGAAGGTTGCTGCCGATGATTTCGCCGAAAGGCATCAGGCCAAGTTTCAGGCCTTCCATGAACAGCATCAGTCCGACGATGACGGCGAACAGGCCTGCCGTGACAAGCACCGAGTCCTCAACCAACTGGCGCAGGATGATGATCTGAAACAGCACCAGGTACAGGGCCAGCGGCACCACGGCGCTAAGCTGCTCCATAAAACGGACATTGAGATAAGGCTTGAGGATGGCGGCGATCTCGCCGCCACGTAATTTCACTGCTTTGTAAGGGGCGGCCTGCCAGTGGCCATCGGCATCGCGAACCGGTGCGCAGACCAGTTCACGCATGGGAATTTCGCGGCGACCTGCTCCGATCTTATGCAAGTATTCGGCGTAACGAATGGTGTCTTTCATAGAGTCATCTGTTGAGGTTGATCTACGGGTGTTCGACCATCAGGCGGTCTCGTCTTTGTCGCGGTGTTCCCAGACCTCCGTTGAGTCATCAGCGTAGCAGGGGAGATGAGGAGTGACTCGATGTGAGCCCGTTCCCTTGAAACCCAGTTCGAACTGAACCAGGTTAATCAACTCGTACGCATCAATCGGCTTCAACAGAAAGTCGACCACATTCAAATGCATGGCCTCAATGGCATCTCGAACCTCTGCATCTCCGGAAACGATCACAACGGGCAGATCCGCCCACTCGGACTTGCGGATCTCGCGAATCAACGCCAAGCCACCCAGCGGATACATATGCAAGTCAGTAATCACCAGCCCGATCGAACTGTCGATTTCCAACAAACACAAAGCCTCGGCGACACTGTCAGCCGTCACACACGCGACGCCATTGACTTGAAGGATTTCGGCCAGCAACTCGCGTGTGGCGTCGTCATCGTCGACGATCAAGGCTGTTTGAAGTGGCAATCCCGGGGCCTGAATGGCGGCGTTGATTGCCGCTCGCTCGGCGTCACTTAAAAGGTCGTAGTCGATCATCGGCTTCTTGGTCGGGAAGAGGGTTTCGAGGGTTTGAATCGAGCGACCCACAGGGCCGCTCAATTCAACTGCGCATTACCAGAGAATGTAAGCAGAGGCCGTTGTTTGATTCAGATCGATTTCACCAACTTCCAGTACTTCATATTCGGCACGGATACCAATGTTGCGAAATACATCAAATTCAACGCCGGCCCCGTAGGTCAGGTCCACGCCAGTGTCGTCATCGCTGGCATTACCGTCAGCATCCCAAGCGTGAGCACCGACACTACCGAACACTCGCACGCGATCGCCTATCGGAAAGCCGATATGGGCCGCGGCCTGAACTGACTTGCCATCGAAATCAAGATCCTTGTCTTCGAATTGGCCGAGATCAACAAATGCGCCTTCGAACGCGAGATAACTGTTGAGGCGATAGCCTGCAAAAACCTTATAGCTGGTGTCGTCATCGCTCAGCTGGGATTTGTCGGTTTCAATGCTGCTGACGCCGGCGCCAAGATACAAACCCTTGTCATCCGCCAATGCCTGAAAAGACAGTAACGAAAGCAGCGAAACGAAGCCAAGGTTTCGAAATAACATGTGAGGTGAAGTCCTTCTACAGGTTGTCGGTGGTGAGGTGAACGCCAAGAATTTGAGTGATCGCGAAGGTTGATAGAAATCAATGATTGATATTTTGTGTGCGTTATAAGCTGTCAATCAGCCAGGCTAACGCGACGCCACATAGGTACGCGGCCAGGCAAAAGAAGATCTTTTGTTTGAGCGGTAATGAATTCAATCGATAGCGCATGCTGGTCCCTTCGGCTGAGAAATAAGCAATGTTGGCCATTCGGGGGAGCGGAGAAAAATTAATGATTGTTATTTTTTGATCTGGCGCTTATCGAAGTTGCAGTTTGGATGAGTGGCGCCGGGCGGTTTCCGAAGGCACTTCCCCATAAGCATCGTGATACGCCTTGGAAAACCTGCTCAGGTGGTGGAAGTTCCAATACATGGCCGTTTCGGTGACCGTTGGCCAAGTGTTGCGGATCAAGTCTCGGCGAACATTGGCGAGCCTTACATTTCTAATGTAGGCAATCGGCGTCACGCCGAACGTTTCAACGAAACCATGATGCAAGGTACGAGTCGTCGTTCTGAGTTGTTTGACCAGCGCTTTCATGCACAGCGCTTTTTTTGCATTGGCGTGGATGTATTCGATGGCTTCTATCGCCACCCTTCTTCGGGTCGGGGTTTTAAGCGCGGAGCGCCCAACCGGCGTGAGTGCCCGCAGCAGCGAAGTCAGCAATGCACTTTCAATGCCTGAAGCTTTCGAGCTGTCACGCTGTTTTAAAGAAGGGGTTTTGACGTCGATTGCGTAAGCGCTGATGGCTTGAATGGCAGACTGTATTAATTTGAAGTTGGCCACCTGAAAGCGCTGTTCCTTTCGATTGGCCAGGACGTCGATCGCGGGATGATTTTCCAGGCACTGGGCATAGTGTTCCAGCGTCGTGGTCAGGGTGAACAGCGTTTCATTCGGCTCACAGGTGTAACGCACGGGTTCATCGCTGTGCAGCGCGATGATTTCGTTGGGGCGCAGTTCATGATCATTGACGATGGGGCGGCCAACGGAAGTCTGTGAAATGGCAAAGCTTACACAGCCATGAGGCACAGAGCTGATCATCGTGACCGCCGAATCAAACTCCAGCCGACTGCATTGCACTCGGGGGCTATGCATGAGTTTGTGCTGTCGAATGTTCGCCTCATGTTCTGAGGTGATGAGGTTAATCTCCCATCGGCCAATGGTTCTATTGGCGTTGTCCGCAGGAGTAGCGGTTACATGAAAGACTTCATCAGGGATGCTCATGGAATTGAAGGCTCTTCAGCTAAATGGACGGTGCCAGGCGATGCCGGCATAAGCTCCAGCGCCGCGGCAAAAACGTACGCGTCGCTCAGGGGGGTATCCACCAGGCTCTGAAGTTTGCACGGCGCTAGCTTCGACCCGAAAATGGCCGATGTTTCACTGGCCGGGCCGATCGCGGCGGCATCAAAGGCAAAAAAATCGTCGACTCGATAGTCTGTGCAAATCTTGTAACGAGAGTGCTCATCGTCCTGCGACTTCTTGTTGCTTTCAACACGCGTCATGTCGGAATTATAAACTTCCTTGTCATAGGCCATGGCCTTGAGAGAAAGCAATACACCAAACGAAACGGTTGCGAAGTTTTTTAGCTGCATTGACGTGCTTTCCTTGTTAGTGATTTTTCAGTCAGAGCCTGGTGTCAGCCGCATGATGCTCACGGCTTGGTCTGTGGATGATCACGCGCCGGCGATGCTAATTAAAGTCAAAAACTCATATTGCCCAGGGTCAGGCAGTCAAGCGCAGAACAATTATCAAAGCAGGATCAGAGCAGGGTCGTCATTGATGACGTGTTGTGGCGGAGAAGGTCGGGGGGTGTTGTTTGTTCCTTCCTCGTCATGAGATTCATTCTCTGAGTAAATCTGAAGGTGCGACAATTTCAGCTTTTCATTCGGACTCAATTCTATTGAGTAGAAGTCAATCTCGGTGCTGCCGTTGGAGTATTCATCGTGTGCCACTGAATGAAAGGGCAATGCCGCTAGAGACAGGACTGCCAGCATCTTGGTCATCATCGGTATGACGGCTCGCAAAAATGTATGTGTCGGGATAAGCCTGGAGCCGTTGTTGTGCTGAGCGACAGCAGATCGGCTCCGAGAACGGTAGAGGAGGGACTTTGAAGGGGGAGATCGGTTGATACAAATTAGTAATTGTTATTTTTATTATTGACCCGGTTTCAGCAAACTCAGTGATTCATGCAGCGTAGGCGGCCAAGATCATGCACATAAAAACACACGGTGTTTTTATCATTCGTAGGGATCAACTCGTAATTTAGAACGGCGCCTTCTTGCAGAACATATTGACGTCTGAAAAAAAGATCAGGTGTTTTTTCAATCGCAAACAGTTCTGTGTCCTGGCTAAGTTTGACGTTGTTTATTTTTATCTGAACGTGATGGTTGCTTTCGCGAATGATGTCCGCCGTCAGAGTGGCGTTACGAATTTTTCCGTTCAGGCTTTCCAGAGTGGTTTGCGTCAGTCGACCGTGGCCAATGGTCAGATACTCTTCGGTATTGAGCTGATTGAGATCTTCCAGCCATTGACGGGTGATGGTTTGATAACTGATATTTTCCATGTAATAGGATGGCGAATAAACCAGGGAGAAAATGCAAACGGCGTTGATGATTGCCAGCACTGTCCAGTGCGCAATGGGCGGTATTGTTTTCATAGGGTCGTCTCCAGGCATTGGCGGATCATCAATGCGAGGTCTTTTTGATCACTATTTAATTGCAAGTTTACGGTGCTTTCATCCGGGCGAACGCATGAAACGGAATAGTTTGATTTAAACAAGTTCAGCCAGACCTGACCTTTCAAGTTCAGCGAAGCCTGTTGCACCTGTTTAGCTGAAAGATCCCTCAGTGATTCAGCTTCAGCGACGCTATTGCCGACTGCATGGATAGTCAGGTCGTTCTGTTTGAGGCTTGAAACCTCTACATTCCGCGTATCGAAACCAGAGTGGAAACCTGAGTGGAAACCAGCAAATGCGCAGACGCCCAAGGTCAGGACATAACCGACTGACAGCGCCTTCGTCATGTAAGTCGATTGTGTGGTTTTGCCAGGCCGTAGCGGGGCAGGCTGAATATCGGCTGGCGCAAGCTCCTCAGTAACGGGCGCAGAAGGTTGCACGGCTTCCTCTGCAGGCACCGGCAAATCCGTCTGTGCATCGACGACATACTGGCGGTTGAAACAATAACCTCGTCGAGGAACCGTCATCAGAATCTCATGATCCCGACTGTCATTAAGCAGGTTTCTAAGGGAAAAAACGGCCTGATTCAAACTGCCGGAGGCGACGACGCGGTCATTCCAGGTGTAGTCGATGATCTCATCGCGGCTTTTGGTCTGGCCGGGTTCCATCAGCAGCAGGTCCAGCAGACGGGATTCAGCCCGGCCTATCGTGGAACTTTGAACATCGCCATAGGGCGTGGTGATGGAAAGCAAGGCGGTATCGGGGTCGAAAAGGGCCATGGCACCATTTTTCAACTTGAAGGCGTAGCGCATGGGAGTCCTCCGTTCGGCGGTTCTGGCTGAGTATACAGACGGTTTGGATGGGCTGGATTTGACGCGATCCATACGGGTCAGGGAGCTGAACGGCTACAAGCGGACAAGCGCGGAAGGTGCGGAGGGAGCCCTTAGAGACGGCTGGGATAGCGCAAAAAAAGCATCACTGGAATCAAGCAAGGGTAACCCACGGAGTTTCTATCGAGGGCAGTGATGATGCTCGATACGGGTCATCGGCGCTAGCCGAAAACTGCGAGGCAGATTGTTCAGGCGGGCCAGCGCTCCATCAAGGAGCGCCTGGATCAAGGCAAAACGTTATAGCCACGCTGTTGCAGGCAGCTGCTGTACACGGAGTTGTTGGCGGTGACGCTTTGGTCGGTGGCGGCAGCGTCCTGACGGCGCTCCTGGCGTTGTCTGGATCCCCCGATCACCACACCGGCCGCGGCGGCACTGCGCGCATTGTTCTGGCGATAGTCTTGCTTGATATCGTCGTCGACCTGGTCGTAGAGGTTGTCGTGTTGGCGGCCTCGAACCTCCGCGGCAGTGGCTCCGACGACCGCCGCTTTGGTCGCGCCTTTTACCCGACCACCCGATGGCGTTGTGTTTTGGATCGGGAATTGGGCATTGGCCTGAGATTGGCAGGCGCTGGTGTCTTGCTGGATCGTCTGGGAAGTTTGGCTCTTCAGCGGCACCACGGTCACCGCCAATGCCTGCGAACTGGCGAGCAATGCCAGGGCCGATAAGGTAAACGTCAGTATTTTCATCAAACCGGACTCTCGTAAAACGTCGTTTCGTGGCCTTACAGTTTGTTCAGGCCAGAGGCTGAAACCCCATGCGCGTCTACTCGCAATGGGGTACTCCGCGGGGGTTACTGCTTGGAAAGCAGTGCGTGAATGTCGTTCGTCACGTCTTTAAGTGCGACCTTGAAGTCATTGGCAGCGATAGGCTGGCTGGCGTTTTTCAACGTCGCGCCGAACACCTTGCGTACCACCTTGGCGACTGCCAAACCGGTGTTGGCGTCGACCAGGTCGGCTTCAATAAACATCTCCGCCGTTTGATCGCGATGGCCGGTAGCGGCTTGAGTGGCCCCGATAATCCCGCCGATTGGAACGGCCTCATACCAATGCATGCCCTCGTTGTTGGCGCTGACATGGGTAATCGCCGCCTGCAAGATCAAGGTCCGCGAAGCGGCCGGTGCCTGTTTTGCAGTCGAGACAATGGTGTAGGAGGGGGCCAGGGCAGTCTTGATACTGTTGCTGGCCATCGTCTGCACGTCTTGCAGGGTTTTCAGGTTGACGCGTTCGGTCGGTTTCGGCGCCGGATACAGCTCTACTTCCTTGAACACGACAGTGGAATAGGCGTGAGGATCAAACCCGGGCGACACCCAGCGCAGCACTTTCTGTTCGCTCGGCGTCGTTTGTTCTTCCAGCCCCTGATAATTGGCCAGGAAGCCCGAATACTGCTCTTGCTGCGCCACTTTCGAGACGCAGCCGACCTGAAACACGCAGCTCAAGGCGATACCCGCAATCCATTTATTCGACATGCTCATGTGTTCTGTTCTCAAGTGATGAAAGTTGTCATTCAGGTTCCGGCAAAGCGGGGCGCATGCTGCCCGCACTGACTGGATAATCCGAATCAATAACCCTCAAAAACTATTAAACACGGCCGCCGGCGCATCTCCGGCCCTCAACCCGAATCTTTCCTCAAGGCGTGTGTCATGAAATGAAAAGCCATTGTCGTCTGATGAGAAGCGGTTCCCAGGGCGGCATCCTACAGTCCAATCAGCGCATTTCGACGCAGCAAGCCAACATTGCAGATTGGAGAATAAGAAATCATGGCCAAAGCCGTACGCTTCTACGAAACCGGTGGTCCCGAAGTCCTTCGCTATGAAGACGTGGAAGTCGGCGATCCCGGTCCAGGCCAGGTTCGTCTTCGTCATGTGGCGGTCGGCTTGAACTATGCCGACACTTACTTCCGCAATGGCACCTATCCGATCCCTATGCCCAACGGAATGGGGGTTGAGGCTTCCGGTGTGGTTCAGGCCGTCGGGGAAGGCGTGACCAATGTGCAAGTGGGGGATCGCGTCACCTACACCGGTTTTCTCAATACCCTGGGTGCCTACAGCACCGAGCGTCTGATCGCGGCCGCACCGCTGATCAAGTTGCCGGAAACTATCAGCTTCGAAACCGCCGCCGCCATGACCATGCGCGGCCTGACCTCGTCGTACCTGATGCGCCGCATCTACGACTTCAAGGCGGGTGACACTATTTTGCTGCACGCCGCTGCCGGTGGTGTCGGCCTGATCGTTTCGCAGTGGGCCAAGTTGCTCGGCGTGAACGTCATCGGCACCGTATCCACCGAGGCCAAGGGCGAAATTGCCCTGGCTCACGGTTGCAGCCATGTCATCAACTACAGCCATGAAGACGTCGCCCAACGCGTTCGTGAAATGACCGACGGCGTGGGTGTCAACGTGGTGTTCGACAGCGTTGGCAAAAACACCTTCGAGGGTTCGCTGGATTCGCTCAAGCGTCGCGGCCTGATGGTGTGTGTCGGGACTGCATCCGGTCCGATTCCGCCGTTCAATCCAGCGCTGCTGGCGATGAAGGGCTCGCTGTACATGACGCGCCCGGCCCTGGCTGACTACATCGCCGATCCGGCGGAAAAAGCCGAGCTGGCCGGCGAGCTGTTCGACCACGTCGGCAGCGGTCGCATCAAGATCGAAATCAACCAGCACTATGCCTTGCAAGACGCCGTCCAGGCCCATCGCGACCTGGAGTCACGCAAGACCACTGGTTCGTCGATTTTCGTCATTTAAGGAGCTGCCAGCCATGAAAGTCGAACAATTGACCTGCAGCATTGGCGCCGAGCTGATCGGCGTCAACCTGGCCGACGCGGTGCATGACGACGGTCTGTTTGCCGAGATTCGTGCCCAGCTGCTCAAGCATCGGGTGGTGTTCCTGCGCGATCAGGACATCAGCCGTGCCGACCACGTGGCCTTCGCCCGTCGTTTCGGCGAGCTGGAGGATCACCCGGTGGCCGGCAGCGACCCGGATCACCCGGGGCTGGTGCGCATCTACAAAAATCCGGACCAGCCAATGGACCGCTACGAGAACGCCTGGCACACCGACGCCACCTGGCGCGAAGCCCCGCCGATGGGCTGTGTACTGCGTTGCGTAGAGTGCCCGCCTGTGGGCGGTGACACCATGTGGGCCAACATGGTCCTGGCCTATGCGAACTTGCCGGAAGACGTAAAGGTCAAGATCGCCGACCTGCGCGCCCGCCACAGCATCGAAGCGAGCTTCGGTGCCGCCATGCCGATTGAAAAACGCCTGGCGCTCAAGGCGATGTACCCGGACGCCGAACACCCGGTGGTGCGCACCCACCCGGAAACTGGCGAGAAAGTGCTGTTCGTCAACGCTTTCACGACGCACTTCAGCAACTACCACACCCCTGAGCGGGTGCGCTTCGGTCAGGACGCCAACCCTGGCGCCGGCGAGTTGCTGCGTTACCTGATCAGCCAGGCGTACATCCCTGAGTATCAGGTTCGCTGGCGCTGGAAGCCGAACAGCATCGCCATCTGGGACAACCGCAGCACCCAGCATTACGCGGTCATGGATTACCCGCCGTGCCATCGCAAGATGGAACGCGCCGGGATTATTGGCGACAAGACGTTCTGATCGATCCCCTCTGAATTTTGTACTCGTAGACGCGCCTGCCAGGCATGACCGGCAGGCGGACAATCATAAAAACTGGAGTTACTCATGCAATTCTTCGACGATTCCCTGCACCCGGAAAACATGGAAAAAGTGGTCATCACCGTGGCCCCGTACGGCCCTGAGTGGATGCCCGAAGATTTCCCGGAAGACATCCCGCTGACCATGGACGAGCAAGTCCAGAAAGCGGTCGAGTGCTATGAAGCCGGCGCGACCGTGCTGCACCTGCACGTACGTGAACTGGACGGCAAGGGTTCCAAGCGCCTGTCCAAGTTCAACGAATTGATTGCCGGCGTCCGTGAAGCGGTGCCGGACATGATTATCCAGGTCGGCGGTTCGATTTCCTTCGCACCGGAAAGCGATGGCGAAGCCGCGCTGTGGTTGTCCGACGATACCCGCCACATGCTGGCCGAGCTGACGCCAAAACCGGATCAGGTCACGGTGGCGATCAACACCACCCAGATGAACATCATGGAATTGCTGTATCCGGAATACCTGGAAGGCACTTCCCTGGCCAACCCTGCCTACCAGGCGGCCTACAGCGAAATGACCGTACCGGCCGGCCCGGCCTGGGTTATCGAGCACCTCAAGCGTCTGATGGACAATGATATCCAGCCGCACTTCCAGCTGACCGGCATGCACGCTTTGGAAACGCTGCAGCGCATGGTGCGCAAGGGTCTCTACAAAGGTCCATTGAACCTGACCTGGATCGGCATCGGCGGCGGTTTCGACGGCCCGAATCCATTCAACTTCTTCAACTTCATCCACCGCGTACCGGACGGCTGCACCCTGACCTCCGAGTCGCTGCTCAAGAACGTGCTGCCGTTCAACACCATGTCGATGGCCATGGGAATGCACCCGCGCGTGGGCAACGAAGACACTATCATTGATCACAAGGGCGAGCGTTTTGGTTCGGTTGCCCAGATCAAGCAAACCGTGCGCATTGCTCATGAACTGGGACGTGAAATCGCTACCGGTAAAGAAGCTCGCGAGATTTATCGCATCGGTGTGAAGTACGACACCATCGAAGAAACACTGTTGGCCAACGGCATGGCCCCCAACCGCAAGGCTGGGCAAAAAGGTGTGCCGCAACGCGGCTGACCGACAGCGGGAGCGAGGGGGGTAGACCCCTCGCTCGCTGCAGTGAAACACGCTCGATAACAACAATAAAATAATGTTTCGAGGAGGCTGCATGGCCTTTCACCCTATCGCCGCCGACGATGACGACACCAGTGGTGTCGGTGTTGCGCGCAAATATGCCTGGATCGTCTTCGCACTGACGTTCGGCCTGTTGATTTCCGATTACATGTCCCGCCAAGTGCTGAACGCGGTATTCCCGATGCTCAAGGGCGAGTGGGCCCTGACGGACGGCCAGCTGGGTTTGCTCAGCGGCGTGGTGGCCTTGATGGTCGGCCTGCTGACGTTTCCGCTGTCGTTGATAGCTGACCGCTTCGGCCGGGTTAAAAGCCTGGCGCTGATGGCGTTGCTGTGGAGTCTGGCCACGCTGGGTTGTGCGCTGGCGCAGGACTACCAGCAAATGTTTATCGCCCGCTTCATGGTGGGTGTCGGTGAGGCTGCGTATGGCAGCGTCGGTATTGCCGTGGTGATTTCGGTGTTTCCGAAACACATGCGGGCCACCCTGGCCAGTGCCTTTATGGCGGGCGGGATGTTCGGTTCGGTGTTAGGCATGGCGTTAGGCGGCGCTATCGCGGCCAAGCTCGGCTGGCGCTGGTCGTTTGCCGGCATGGCCCTGTTTGGTCTGCTGCTGGCGGTGCTTTACCCGATCATCGTCAAGGAAGCGCGCATTGCCCCGCAACGCGCCGCCCAGGCGGGCAAAAAAGCCGTCGCGGTGGTCAAGCGTCCATTGCGCACGCTGTGCTCCAGCCCTTCGGTGATTGCGGCTTACATCGGCAGTGGCTTGCAACTGTTCGTGGGCGGCACCGTGATTGTGTGGATGCCCAGCTACCTCAATCGCTATTACGACATGGCGCCGGACAAGGCGGGCGGTGTCGCGGCGATCATCGTCCTGTGCAGCGGTGCCGGGATGATCCTGTGCGGCATGCTCAGTGATCGCATGTGTCGTCAGTCGGCCGAACGCAAGGTCGCTTTGGCCATCGCGTATTGCCTGGGCAGTTGCCTGCTGCTGTCGGCGGCGTTTGCCTTGCCGCCGGGACCTGCGCAATTGCTGTTGATTTGCCTGGGCATGTTGATTGCCGCCGGCACAACCGGCCCGGCCGGGGCGATGGTTGCCAACCTGACCCACTATTCGGTGCACGGTACGGCGTTTGCCACGCTGACACTGGCCAACAATTTGCTCGGCCTGGCGCCGGGGCCGTTCATCACCGGCAAGGTGTCCGACCTGATCGGTTTGCACGCGGCCTTCCAACTGGTACCGCTGGTGAGTATCGCGGCAGCGGCGGTGTTCTTTTTTGCCAAGTGTCATTACCACAAGGATATCGCCCGGTTGGCGGGTGAACGTGTCAACGATTCTGTAAGTGAAGCTGTGGTAGAGGTGAAGGTGTGAGTGTTCGTTTACGTATAGATGTGTTTTTCGATTTCATCTGCCCTTGGTGCTTGATCGGTAAGCGCCAACTGGAGCGCGCGCAAGCGTTGCTGCACGCGCAGCAACCGGATGTGCTGGTCACCACGGTATGGCACGGGGTGCAGTTGTTGCCTCACCTGCCGGTACAGGGTGAACCGTTCGCCGAGTTCTACCTCAACCGTCTGGGCAGCGCCGAAGCGGTCACCATGCGTCAGGCTCAGGTGCAGCAGGCGGCGAAAGCGGTAGGGGTAGACGTCGACTTGAGTCGCATCACCACCATGCCCAACACCGCGGACGCCCATCGTCTGTTGGCGCATGCCAACTCGCGGGGTAGCACGGCTCAACGCGACCAATTGCTTGAGCGTCTGTTCGCCGCGTACTTCCAGAACGGCGAGGACATCGGTCGCCGCGAGACGTTGATCACCATCGCCCAATCGTGCGGTTACGACGCCGACGCGGTGAGGGACTACCTGAGAGACGAATCCGGTCCCTTTGTCGGTAACGAGGTCGGGGCCTCCAGCGGTGTGCCGAGCTTTCTGTTCGACCGCCAGTTAACGTTGGTCGGCGCGCAGCCTGCCGAGGTGATGCTGAGCGTCATGTACGAAGCGCTGGAACGCCAGCGCATGCAGACCCCGTCATGACGCGTCGTGTCCCGGTGCCTGCCGCAAAACTCCCGCAGGCGGGTGGTCGTGCGCTGTTCGAATTCGAGAACAAAAGCCTCGCGCTGTTCAACGTCGAAGGCGACGTGTTTGCCATCGATGACAGTTGCCCGCACCAGGGCGCTTCGCTGTGCGGCGGGCGCCTGGATGGCCGGGTGATTCAATGCTGCGCCCATGGCCTGCGCTTCGATCTGCGCAGTGGTTACCTGCTCAATTCCACCCAGCTCAAGGTCAACAATTACCCGGTCGAGCTCGTCGACGGCCAGGCTTTTATCGTTATCGCTTCTGAGGAGTCCGCGCCATGAGCGCCATTGCTCTCACCCGTATCCATAGCCGAACACGCGAACTGGCCCCGGGTTTTATCGTCAGTCTGATCGTGGCCGCCGCCGCTTCGTTTTTGTCCGAGCACTACGGTGCACCGGTGATGCTGTTCGCCTTGCTGCTGGGCATGGCGCTGAACTTCCTGGCCGGGGAGGGCGTGTGCAAGGCCGGTATCGAATTTACCGCGCGCACCGTGTTGCGCCTTGGCGTGGCCCTGCTGGGCATGCGCATTACCCTTGAGCAGATTGCCGGTCTGGGCTGGAAGCCAGTGGCGCTGGTAGTGACGCTGGTGGTGGTGACCATTGGCGTTTCGGTGATTGCGGCCAAGATGCTGGGTTTCCAGCGTTTATTCGGCATGCTCACCGGTGGCGCGACGGCGATCTGTGGCGCTTCGGCAGCGCTGGCACTGGCGGCAGCCTTGCCCAATCATCCGCAGAAAGAACGCGCCACACTGTTTACCGTCATTGGCGTGTCGGCCCTTTCGACGATGGCGATGATTGTTTATCCAATGATTGCCAACTGGTTGTCATTGTCACCGCAAATGGCGGGTATTTTCCTCGGCGCCACCATCCACGATGTGGCCCAAGTGGTCGGTGCCGGTTACAGCATGTCGACCGAAACGGGCGACACGGCCACGGTGGTCAAGCTGATGCGAGTCGCCATGCTCCTGCCAGTGATCGTCTGTGCGGCCATGGTCACGCGCATGCAAGGCGCCGAAACGGGCGGCAAGCGACCGCCGCTGCTGCCGTGGTTCGCCGTCGGCTTTCTGCTGCTGGCGTGCATCAACAGTACGGGATGGATAGCGCCCGTCGTTCAAGGCACGGTCAATGACCTGTCGCGTTGGTGCCTGGTGGTGTCCATCAGTGCCCTGGGCATGAAGACTCAGCTCAAGGAGCTGGCCTCCGTCGGCATCAAGCCCATTCTCCTGATGGTGGGGGAGACGGTGTTCCTTGTCGTCCTGGTGCTGCTGTTGCTGCGCTGGGGGTTCTGAGCCCGGTCAACATCCGTTTTATGGCAGCGCCGCACCGGGTTTGACTCCTCAGCACTGTGCGGCTCTCGGTCGGTGTCACAAACGCCGGCTTTTCGCGGCGACTGTATAAGCAGTCGCCGCTTTTTTCGTTGGTTCGAAAACAGTTTGTGATGAGGTAGCTATTGTGGCGAGGGAGCAAGCTCCCTCGCCACAGGGCTGCGGTTACACAGTTGGCTCAATGCTTTTAGCAGCAGCGCTATCTAAAAGGGACGGGTTAAAGAAAATCCCGATCAGGTAATTAGGCCGGGGGGATTTGGCTTGAGAACTGAGCGCGGCTGTATCTAGGCGTTGCAGGTCAGCTGGAATAGATAGGCTGGATCATAAATTTTTTTGCCGAGTATTCCTTCCAACGCACCAAGCTGCTCGGCAGTGAGGTTATATCCCTCCCAGCCTTGTTGGTCCGCCGTCCATCCCATAATCGCTTTCAGCTCGTTATCGTAGCCACTCGGCAATTTTTCTTCGAATGCGATGAGCTCGGTTTTTTTATCAAATGCTTCTATGACGTAAATCATGGTTCCACACTCCTGGTCTTATCTGCGGGTTTGGTCTGCTCGCCCGTAGTTGGATCATATTCACCGAGATGACGACCACGTTTGTCGTACATCTCGACAGCTCCGTGCTGCGAGTCCCATTCGAAAATTATCCCTTTTGGGTTTTTCCATCGCTTCCTAAGTCCGCCACCGCCTTTTATGGGTGTTTTACGATTTGACTTCGTCGCGTCAGGAAAAGCAGTAAGGCCTGTCGGTGCCGGATGGTAATTGTGATCAGAAACACTCACCACAATGTAAACCGGCTTCACCCCCGACCCCACCGGGAACACCAGAATGAAATCCTTGTACTCCGGCGGATACACCGGATTCACTATGATGCTGGCCGCCGCCGGCGTCGGCGGGTACACCCAGATATGCGGCGCCGGTGGTGCCGTTTCCAGCGCAGGAATGCCGAGGATGTCCGAGCCATCCACGGCCGGTGTCCAGATCAGCTCGACGCCATCCCCAAGATCCGCCACCTGCTGACTGCCGCGCAGTGTGAACTGCACAACATCGACCATTTCCCAATCACGGTTTTTGCCGGTGTAAAACCCGTAGCCCTTGAGGCTGCCGTCAGCCTGTTGCTCGACCTGAAGCCTAACGCGGGTTCTGGCCTGTTTGAGGGTACGCAGTTGGTCTTCGGTATAGAGCGCGCTATCACCCAGGCTCGGCGTCCAGAACAAGGCGACGACACCGGCCAATGTCGCGGCTCCGGCAGCGTCAAGGCCCAGAACCGGGGCAGCAAGAGTTGGGGCGCTAAGGGCGAGCCGCCCAATGCCGAGGGAGACGGTACTGCCACTGATGGTTTCGAGATTCAGCAGCCCGGCGTCGTCTACGTCACGAGCGCCGAGCCACGCAATTTTGCCGTAATCCTTGAGGCTATCGGTCGGGACCACACCCGAAGGACTCGAGTAATTAATGATGGCGTCTGACTCCTTGATCATGGGAGCCAGCATCCATCGCTGCTAAACAAAGTGGGTGGCGGCTGTACGCGGGTTAGCAGACCAGGGATCAAGGAACCCGGCGCACCGAAGTGCCCCACGCATAGCCGCCATAACGCAGAGCAACTGACGAAACAGTGTCGGTTGATCAGAGGCGGCACTGACGTGCCTTGATATTTGTCCGAGCTGCTAAACCCGATCGCTGAATTGTCAGCGACCCGGAAACGATAGAGACCCGGACCAAGGCGCACAAGCCGGCGGATTCTGGCGTAGCCGTAGGCAACGGCGCAAGGTCTTGTGGCTTTCCGGAAGTAACCTGGAAGGGTTTTAAACAGGCGCTTTCGGGCGATGTTTAATACCCCGAATTCCCGGGGGGGGACTCAGGGGTTTGGCGGCCTCAGGATTCGTTATGACCCGGGACAGATTTGGCGCTGCCTTGCTTTTGTGCGCGCCACGCTGCCGGTGGCATGCCGAACTGGGTGATGAACCAGCGCGTGAAAGAGCTCGCCATCGAGTACCCGAGCATGTCGGCGATGCGCCCCAGTGAATAATTCGGATTCTCCAGGTAACGCAGGACCAGATCGCGGCGCACGTCGTTGATCAGGTCGTTGAAGGCGCAGCCATCGTCTTTGAGGCGTCGTTGCAGCGTCCGTACGTTCATTCCCTGGGTCTGGGCGATTTGCTCGATGGTGGCGCGACCCATGGGCAGCAGCAGGTAAATGGCCTTGCGCACCTCGAACAGCAACGACTCGCCTTCATGGCTCAGCAACGAGTCGAGGTAGCCCTGAGCGTAACGTGCCATGGCCGGGTCGGCGTGGGGGTTGGTCACGTCCAGGCTGGCATTGGGGCAGACAATGCCATTGAACTCGCTGCCGAACTCCACGGTGCAGCCAAACAGGCGACGATGCAGTTGCAGGTTGTCCGGAGGCTGGTGCGTGAAGTTGACGCTGTAGGGGTGCCAATGCGCGCCGAGCAGGGCGGCGCACAAACGGAACATCACGCCGATGGCCAGTTCGTTGGCTTGCCGTGAAGGCATCGGCGTATCGGTCACGACCTCTTCGCGAATGATCACCATCTTGCCGGCCTCTTCAATGAAGATGGCCAGCGAATCATTCATCAAGTGACGGTAATGCACCACCACCTGCAAGGCTTCGCGCAGTGTGCGCTGGTGCGTGAGCAGCAGGCTGACCACGCCGAAATCCGAGAGCTGGCGTGACTCGGCCATGCTCAGGCCGAAGCTCTGGCAACCACTGGCGACGGCGGAATCTTCCAGCACGCGCACGGCGGAATCGATAGGGATCCGGTGTTCCGGCGCCAGCAACTGAGCCCTGCTCAAGCCGTTGGCAGCCAATACATCACGCGGGTTGAAACCCAGGTAATTAGTGACCTCCAGGTAGTTGGTCAAGACGGCGGCGCGAACAAGCTTGGTCATGCGTGGGTCTTCCCTGGGCCGGTGAGGGTGGAAATGAGCGTGGCGACTATATCCAGCACGTCATGAAATGGAAAGTTGTTGGTTGAGTGTAGTCAGGCGCCCGGTTCTCCCTTTAAACGTAGCCATCTGATCGCGATAAATCCGTCCACGTATTGATTACAGTGGCCTTGGGCAAACCTGCCGTGGTTTTCGACCAGCGGGCACCTCACGTCGACGCCCCCGAATTTGTCATGAAAAGAAAAGCGACTGACGTCTAATGTAAAGCGTCCGGGGTGGGCGCTCTTTAATGTCAGCACTACAAAAACGTCTGACCAATGAGTCAGTCGAGTCATCGAGAAAGCGTAGGTGCTGACGTGGACAAACTGCAAACTGCTGCAACCGTTTTAATCGTACCGGGCTTGCGTGAGCACGTGGCCGAGCATTGGCAGACTTTGCTTGAAGCCAGGCTTGCCAAGGTACGCAGCGTCCCACCGCTTGAAACCGACAAACTCGACTGCGCTGCACGGGTCCGTGCGATCCAGCATGAACTGGAGCAAATCGACGGGCCGGTGATTCTGGTCGCCCACAGTGCCGGCGTATTGATGGTCGCGCACTGGGCCGCGTTGCACAGGCGTCCGATCAAGGGCGCTCTGCTGGCCGCGCCGCCGGACCTCGATGCCACCTGGCCGCAAGGCTACCCTTCTTCCGAATCGCTGCGGTCCCATGGCTGGAATCCGCTACCCGAAGGTCCGCTGCCGTTCCCAAGCCTGGTGATTGGCAGCACCAATGATCACCTGGCCAGTCTCGAAGCCGTCAATCGCATGGCTCGAGGCTGGGGTGCCGAACTGCGCAATCTCGGTGCAGTAGGTCATCTGAACCCGGCTGCAGGATTTGGCCACTGGCCAGAAGCCGAAGCTTTCATTCTCGAGCTGGATCGCTAATTCAGGCGCCGGCTGGCCGCAAGCCAACCGGCATTTGCCCTCAATCCTGAGCAACGCAAAACCCTGGTACAAGGGAATGCGTGAGGGCGGCTGCGCTTAAAACAAATACAAAAGGCGGAGACAACGCAATGCACAACAATAAGAGTCACGGGTTCACGGTTTCGCGTTACACATTGCTGGCCTCAGCCATTCTGGCCGCGTCCATGCCGACCGCCCACGCGGTTGAACTGGATACCGGTAACCCGGACTGGACCGCGCGCATCGATAACACCATCAAGTACAACTACGGTGTGCGCACCGAAAGCGCCGACAAGCGCATGTTGGGGACGCCAAACAACAACGATGGCGACTACAACTTCCGCAAGGCTGGCACCAACATCACCAACCGTATCGACCTGTTGACCGAGATGGACGTGGTCTACAAGAACACCATGGGCTTTCGTGTCAGTGCCGCCAGCTGGTACGACAAGGCGTATGAGAACACCGGCTCCAACTCCAACCCGTTCGTCAACGGCAACGATGCACGCTCCGGCCTGGTCGCCAACGACCCACGCCTGGCTGCCGTCACCAACGACAACGTCGGTTTTGGCAGCCCGCACCTGAGCAACTACGCCCAGCGTTACTACACCGGCCCGTCCGGTGAAATCCTCGATGCATTCGTGTTCTACAGCACTGAAGTGGGCGAAGAATCATTGCTCAGCATGAAGGCCGGTCAGCACAACGTGTTCTGGGGCGAGACCATTCTCAACCCGGTGCATTCGATCAGCTACGGCCAGTCCGGCCTCGACCTCGCCAAGCTGGCGGCGTCGCCTGGCACTGAAGCCAAGGAACTGTTCGTACCGCGTAACCAACTGTCGACGACCTTCACCGTTAACCCTGAGTTGACCATCGGCGCTCAGTATTTCCTCGACTGGGATGCAGCTCGCTTGCCTGAAGCCGGCACCTACTACGGTGGTTCCGATCTGGTGGGTTTCGGCGCGCAATCGTTCCTGTTGGGCAACACCAACGCCGTGGTTCCGGGCAGCCCGCTGGGTTGCGGCCTGGCGCCGTGCAACGGTTTGACCAACGTGGTGCGTGGGCATGACCTGACGCCGCACAGCAGCGGTGACTGGGGCGTCATGGCCAAGTGGTCGCCGGCCTGGCTGGACGGGACGCTCGGCGTCTACTACCGCGAGACGTCGGAAATCCTGCCGCAAGCCTGGCTGGATGCCCGAGGCATATCGTCGGCCAACCCGAACGGCACCCGACCAGCAGGGCAAGTGCCTGCCGTGGTCAACACGCTCAATTCGTTGAACACCGCCACTTATCAACTGGCCTATGCCGACGACATCAAGATTTTCGGCCTGAGCCTGTCCAAGGACGTTGGCGGCGTGAGTGTGGGTTCCGACCTGAACATCCGTCACAACATGCCGCTGGCCAGTATCCCGGCAATCGTCAGCTCCACCAGTCCGTTGGGCCTGGGCAAAGGCCTCGGCCTGTTGCCGGCGCGCACCGATGCCACGGGCGTGATCTACGACACCCCGAGCCGCGGCGACAGCATGAGCGCCACCGGCGAGACGTTGCACTGGACGTTGAACGGTCTGATGACCCTGCCTAAAACGCCGGTGTTCGATCAGGCGACAGTGCTTGCCGAACTGTATTACAGCAACCTGTTGAGCATCGATGACAAAAACAAGGCGCTCTACAAGGGTGAGGACAGCTATCGCGGTATCGACAAACCGACCCGTGATAACTGGGGTATCGCGGTCAACTTCACACCGACCTGGTACCAGGTATTCCCGGGCGTTGACCTCAACGCGCCAATGTCCGTCAACGTCGGCATCGACGGCGTGTCCCCGGTGTCCGGTGGCGGTGCCAAGGACACCGGCAACTATGCCTTCGGCGTGGGTGCCGTTGTGTACAACAAATACTTTGTCGACCTGAAGTATGTGGACTCTTTCGGCCAGACCGAGAAGTGCAATAAAAGCGGCGTGAGTACCGGCCCGACGGGGGGCGACGGCTCTACTCCCAACGCCTTTAGTGGTAACGAAAACTAT
This sequence comes from Pseudomonas sp. S2_B07, assembly GCF_054668435.1. NCBI lineage: Bacteria > Pseudomonadati > Pseudomonadota > Gammaproteobacteria > Pseudomonadales > Pseudomonadaceae > Pseudomonas > Pseudomonas sp. S2_B07. Next base: position 1,321,584 of record NZ_CP162769.1, on the reverse strand, counting down.
GCGTGCTACGCCGGTGGCTACTCGTCCTTTTCCGGTGGCGGTGCCACGACTGAGGATCGTGGTGCTGTGTACCTGACAATGAAAACCACCTTTTGATTCATCACTCGCTTACTCGACGTAAGCAGGAGAACCTCAACATGAAATTTGTACAAACCGTGTTGGCTGCCTCGCTGGCGATGGTTGTTGCCGCCCAGGCACACGCTGCCGTATCTGCTCAGGATGCCGCCAAACTGGGCAGCAGCCTGACCCTCGTCGGCGCTGAAAAAGCCGGGAATGCCGATGGTTCCATCCCGGCCTATGACGGCGGCCTGACCACGCCACCCGCCAGCTTCAAGGCCGGTGACAGCATGCGCCCGGATCCGTTTGCCAATGAAAAACCGCTGCTGGTTATCGACGGTAAAAACGTCGATCAGTACAAGGGTCAGCTCACCGCAACCACCGCGGAACTGGCCAAGCGTTTCCCGACGTTCAAAGTCGAGGTGTACCCGACTCACCGCACCGTTTCGCTGCCTAAGGCGATCCTCGACAACGGCGTGAAAAACGCCACCGGCGCCAAGTCCCTTGAAGGTGGCCTGGCCATCGACAACGTGCTGCCGGGCGTACCGTTCCCGATTCCGCAATCGGGTAATGAGGCGATGTGGAACTTCCTGTTGCGCTATCAGGGCGTCAGCATCAACTCCAAGTACGACTCCTGGAACGTTGACTCCGCGGGCGTTCCAAGCCTGGCGACCACCGGGCAGGCATTCATCTCTTATCCGATCTACGAAAACCTGGCGCAGCCGATCAGCAGTGCCGACGTGTACTACCAGATGAAGCTGCAATACACCGGCCCGGCGCGTCGTGCCGGCGAAGCGGTGATGCTCAAGGACGCCGCCAACCCGCTGCAACAACCGCGTCGTGCCTGGCAGTACTTGCCTGGCCAGCGCCGCGTGAAGCTGGCTCCGAACCTGGCCTACGACACGCCTAACCCAGGCACCGCCGGCGCCGGTACTTACGATGATGTGTTCGTGTTCAACGGTGCGCTGGATCGCTACGACTGGAAGCTGGTCGGCAAGCAAGAAATGATCGTGCCGTACAACACCTACAAGCTGACCTACGTGCAGGATCCGAAGTCGATCACTACGCCTAATCACCTGGCATCCGATTATGTGCGCTGGGAAAAACACCGCGTGTGGGTCGTCGAAGGCACCCTCAAGGCCGGTGCACGTCACATCTACGCCAAACGTCGCTTCTACCTCGACGAAGACAGCTGGACAGCTTTGGCCTCGGACCAATATGACGCCCGTGGTCAGCTCTACCGTGGTTCCTTTGCCTTCCTCAGCCAGAGCTATGACAAGCAGGTGCCTGACTCCACGCCGTTCATGATTTACGACCTGGTGGGCGGTTCCTACAACATCAACGGTGTAGTCGGCCCTTACGGCGGCATCAAGTACATCGATCCGCTCTCCAAGGCGCAGTGGTCGTCGGAGTCCCTGGCGGGCGCCGGCATTCGCTAAGCAAACCGCAACAAGGCGTTCATCGGTCCACGGCCCGCAAGCCGTGTGACCGGCGACGGTCGGTGCTCGCCGATCGTCGCGGCGCCGGTTTTCAACGTCGGGCTGCACGCTTGCAGTCCCAGACGCGGTTTTCCCAAGAGGACGCGGTATGTGTTCGTACAAAAAGTACCTGCAGTTAACGCTCGGCGCCCTGCTTGTCATGTCGCAGGGCGTCACCCAGGCGGCCGGTTACATCGATGTGCTGGACCTGCCCGCCAGAGTCAGTCCGCTGGCGGTCAGCAGCCCGTTGACCGGCATGACCCGTGCGGGCGACCGATTGGTTGCCGTCGGGCAGCGTGGGCACATTCTCTATTCCGATGACAGCGGTAAACACTGGCAGCAGGCTGTCGTGCCAGTGAGTGCCGATCTCAGTGCGGTGAACTTTCCATCGGCCAGGGAAGGCTGGGCGGTCGGTAATGACGGCGTGGTGTTGCACAGCAGCGATGCGGGCGCGACCTGGACCAAACAGCTGGACGGCCGTCAGATCGGTGAGTTACTGATCAAGCATTATGGTGCGTTGGCCAGTGCCGAACCGGACAACGAACAATGGTCACACTGGGCCGCCGAAGGGCAGCGGCTGGTAGAGCAGGGCGCCGATAAACCCTTGCTCGACGTCTGGTTCGCCAATGAAAAACTGGGTTACGCGGTCGGCGTGTTCAACCTGATCCTGCGCACTGAAGACGGCGGCCAGACCTGGACCCCGTTTCAGGACCGCACCGACAACCCGCAAGGCTTTCACCTGAATGCCATCGCCTCCACGGGGGATGCGTTGTACATCGCCGGCGAGCAGGGTCTGTTGCTCAAATGGGACGACGCCAGCCAGCGTTTCGCTGAAGTGCAAACGCCTTATCAGGGCAGCTTTTTCGGCGTGCTTGGCAAACCCGGCGAAGTGCTGGTCTACGGCTTGCGCGGCAACGTATTGCGCAGCACCGATGGCGGCCAGAACTGGACCGCGCTGGACACCGGCCTGCACATCAGCGTCACCGCCGGCCTGATCGATAACCATGGCGACTACCGCTTGTTCACCCAGGGTGGGCAGATGCTGGTCAGCCAGGGTTCTGGCGCGCAACTGCAGCTGGTTCAGCAGCCTGTACCGACGCCGATAGCTGGCGCCACCGAAGCCTCCGACGGCTCGTTGGTCGTGGCTGGCAGCCGTGGCGCACTGGCGCTGTCCGTCGTTAAGACCTCGAACCCTTAAAGCGAGAACCCAGACATGGGCAACATAAAACAACAAGAAGCCATGCCGGTGATCCGCGACGTGCGCGATTTCGACCGTCGCTCCGGCAACCTGCTGGAACGCCTGGTCTTCAACTACCGCCCTCTGTTCATGCTGCTGATGGCGCTCGCCACCGTGGTGCTGGGCTTCATGGCGGTCACCCGTCTGGAGCTGCGCCCCAGCTTCGAAAAAATGATTCCGCAGAGCCAGCCGTACATCCAGAATTTCCTGGAAAACCGTGCGTCCCTGCGCGGCCTCGGTAACTCGGTGCGGGTGGTGGTGGAAAACACCCAGGGCGACATTTTCGACCCTGAATACCTGGACGTGCTCAAGCAGGTCAACGACCAACTGTTCCTCACCGAAGGCGTTGACCGCGCCTGGATGAAATCGCTGTGGAGCCCGGCGGTACGCTGGACCGAAGTCACCGAAGAAGGCTTCCAGGGTGGCCCGGTGATGCCCGACACTTACCAGGGCAAGCCTGAGCAAATCGAGCAGCTGCGCCAGAACATTTCCCGTGCCGGGATCGTCGGCAGCCTGGTCGCCAGCGACTTCAAATCCAGCATGCTGATTGTGCCGCTGCTGGATAAGGCGGGCGCCGGCGGAAAGCGCATCAACTACCACGAATTTTCGCAGATGCTCGAAGAGCAGTTGCGCGACAAGATCGAATACGCCGGTGACAGCGCCGCGCGCAAGTCCGGCGTCGAAGGCAAAGGTCACTACAAAGTCCGGGTGATCGGCTTCGCCAAATTGATGGGCGACCTGATCGACGGCCTGATTCAGGTGATGATGTTTTTCGGCCTGGCCGTGATCACGTCGCTGGTGATCATTTACGCCTACACCCGTTGCGTACGCAGCACCTTGCTGGTGGTCGGCTGCTCGCTGATTGCGGTGGTCTGGCAGCTGGGCATCGTCGCCTGGCTGGGTTACGCCATCGACCCGTACTCGGTGCTGGTGCCGTTCCTGATCTTTGCCATCGGCGTGTCCCACGCCGCGCAGAAGATGAACGGGATCATGCAGGACATCGCCCGCGGCACCCATAAACTGATCGCCGCGCGCTACACCTTCCGCCGTCTGTTCATTGCCGGGGTCACCGCGCTGCTGGCCGACGCCGTGGGTTTCGCCGTGCTGATGCTGATCGACATTCCGGTGATCCAGGACCTGGCGATCACCGCCAGCATCGGTGTCGCCGTCTTGATCTTCACCTCGCTGCTGCTGATGCCGGTGGCGCTGTCCTACGTCGGCGTCGGTGCGAAAGCCGCCGAGCGCGCGCTGAAAATCGACACCCGCGCTGAAAAGCACAAAGGCTTTGGCCGACTCTGGGATTTGCTCGACCGTTTCACCACCCGCAAGTGGGCCACGGGCGCCGTATTGGTCGCGGTGCTGATGGGCGTCGGCGGCTTCATGGTCAGCCTGCACCTGAAAATCGGCGACCTGGAAAGCGGGGCGCCGGAGCTGCGTGCCGACTCGCGCTACAACCGTGACAACGCCTACATCACCCAGCATTACGCACTGTCCAGCGACCTGTTCGCGGTGATGATCAAGACCGCACCGGAAGGCTGCCTGAACTACAAGACCCTGGTATTGGCCGACCGTCTGGCCTGGGAGCTGCAACAGAACCCGGGCGTGCGTGCGACCACCTCGCTGGTCAACGCCGTGCGCCAGATCACCGCCGGCACCTACGAGGGCAACCCCAAGCTCAACAGCATCCAGCGCAACCAGGACGTGCTCAACTACGCCGCGCAACAGGCCTCGGTCAACTCGCCGGAGCTGTTCAACAACAATTGCTCGCTGATGCCGGTGATCGCCTTCCTCAAGGACCACAAGGCCGAAACCCTGGACGAAGTGGTCGCCATCGCCGACAAGTTCGCCAAGGAAAACAGCACCGACGATCGTCAGTTCCTGCTCGCTGCCGGCAGCGCCGGGATCGAGGCTGCGACCAACATCGTGGTGCGCGAGGCCAATCACACCATGCTGCTGTACGTGTACGCGGCGGTGACGCTGTTCTGCCTGATCACCTTCCGCAGCTGGCGCGCGACGCTGGTGGCGCTGCTGCCGCTGGTGCTGACCTCGATCCTTTGCGAAGCCTTGATGGTGGCGATGGGCATCGGCGTGAAAGTCGCGACCTTGCCGGTGATCGCGTTGGGCGTCGGCATCGGCGTCGACTACGCGCTGTACCTGCTGAGTGTGCAGCTGCATTTCCAGCGTCAGGGGCTGTCGTTGTCCCAGTCGTACCGCAACGCCGTGTCGTTCACCGGCCGGGTGGTCGGGCTGGTCGGCATCACCCTCGCCGCTGGCGTGGTGTGCTGGGTCTGGTCGCCGATCAAATTCCAGGCCGACATGGGCATCCTGCTGACCTTCATGTTCCTGTGGAACATGCTCGGCGCGCTGATCCTGATTCCGGCCCTGTCGTACTTCCTGCTACGCGAAAAGTCCCTGGAAACGCGTCCTGTCGAGGACGCTCTGCTGGCGCCCGCCGAAGAAGCCGGCACCTCGCACACTTCACCTGTTCCACATGCCTTGAGCACACCTGAGTAAGTCACTATGTCCGAATACAAAGCTCCCTTGCGCGACATGCGCTTCGTCCTCAATGAAGTCTTTGAGGTGTCCAGCCTGTGGGCGACATTACCTGGCCTGGCCGAGGTGATTGATGAAGAGACGGCTGCCGCGATCCTCGAAGAGGCCGGCAAGATCACTGGTGAAGTGATTGCACCGCTGAACCGCAATGGCGACGAACAAGGCTGCACCTGGAACAACGGCGAAGTCATCGCGCCGGACGGTTTTGTCGCCGCGTACCAGGCGTTCGCCGAGGGTGGTTGGGTCGGCGTGGGCGGTGATCCGCAGTTCGGCGGCATGGGCATGCCCAAGGCGATTTCGGCGCAGGTCGAAGAGATGGTCAACTCGGCCGGCCTGTCCTTCGGCCTCTACCCGATGCTGACGGCCGGCGCGTGCCTGTCGATCAATGCCCACGCCAGTGAAGAGCTCAAGCAGCGTTATTTGCCGAACATGTACGCCGGCACCTGGACCGGTTCGATGTGCCTGACCGAAGCCCACGCCGGCACCGACCTGGGCTTGATTCGTACCCGCGCCGAGCCTCAGGCCGACGGCAGCTATAAAGTCAGCGGCAGCAAGATTTTCATCACCGGCGGTGAGCACGACCTGACCGAAAACATCATTCACCTGGTACTGGCCCGACTGCCGGATGCACCGTCCGGTCCTAAAGGTATTTCCCTGTTCCTGGTGCCCAAGGTGCTGGTCAACGACGACGGTTCCCTGGGCGAGCGCAACGCGCTGTCCTGCGGGTCCATCGAGCACAAGATGGGCATCAAGGCCTCCGCCACCTGCGTGATGAACTTCGACGGCGCCACTGGCTGGATCGTCGACGCGCCGAACAAGGGCCTGGCGGCGATGTTCACCATGATGAACTACGAGCGTCTGGGCGTCGGCATTCAGGGGCTGTCCTTGGGCGAGCGCTCGTACCAGAACGCTGTCGAGTACGCCCGTGACCGTCTGCAAAGCCGTGCGCCAACCGGTGCGCAGAACAAGGACAAGGCCGCCGACCCGATCATCGTCCACCCGGACGTGCGCCGCATGTTGTTGACCATGAAAGCCTTGAACGAAGGAGGCCGTGCGTTCTCCAGCTACGTGGCCCTGCAACTGGACACGGCCAAGTACAGTGAAGACGCGACCACGCGCAGTCGTGCACAGGAATTGGTCTCGCTGTTGACCCCGGTGGCCAAGGCGTTTCTCACCGACATGGGCCTCGAAACCACATTGCACGGTCAGATGATTTTCGGCGGCCACGGCTACATCCGCGAGTGGGGCCAGGAGCAGTTGGTGCGTGACGTGCGCATCACCCAGATCTACGAAGGCACCAACGGCATCCAGTCGCTGGACCTGGTCGGGCGCAAGATCGTCGGCAGCGGCGGGGCGCTTTACCGCTTGTTCGCCTCCGAGGTTCGCCACTTCGCCGCCAGCGCCAACGCCGAGTTCAGTGAGTTCAGCAAGCCGTTGAACGCCGCCGTGGACGTCCTCGACGAATTGACCGCGTGGGTGCTCGACCGGGCGAAAAACAACCCGAATGAAATCGGCGCAGCCTCGGTCGAGTACCTGCAAACCTTCGGCTACGTCGCCTACGCCTACATGTGGGCACTGATGGCCAAGACCGCCATCGGCAAGCAGGCCGAGGACGACTTCTACGTCAGCAAACTGGCCACCGCACGCTTCTACTTCGCCCGCCTGCTGCCACGCATCCATTCATTGAGCGCATCGGTCAAGGCCGGCAGCGAGTGCCTCTACGAGCTGGACGCCGCGCAGTTCTGATCGCCAGGCCCCCGCGACTCCCGACTCCGCGTCGGGAGTCGATTGCAACTGAGTGCATCGAGGGGCTCTGAGCCAATAACATAAGGACCAGGAACCCAAACATGATGGCGACAAAAATAATCCCGCCCGCCGATGGCGCCTACGCCTATCCCTTGCTGATCAAGCAATTATTGCTGTCCGGTGCGCGCTACGAACCGGGTCGCGAAATCGTCTACGCCGACAAACTGCGCTACGACTACCAGACCCTCAACAAACGCATCCGCAAACTGGCCAACGCCTTGACGGCCGCCGGCGTGAAAGCCGGGGACACCGTGGCACTGCTGGACTGGGACAGCCATCGTTACCTGGAATGCTTCTTCGCCGTGCCGATGATCGGCGCGGTGCTGCATACGGTGAACATTCGTCTGTCGCCGGATCAGGTGCTGTTCACCATGAACCACGCCGAAGACGATCTGGTGCTGGTGCATGATGATTTCCTGCCATTGCTCGAGCAGGTCCAGGATCGGTTGACCACCGTCAAAGGCTATCTCCAACTCACCGATGACAGCGCCGCCAGCACCTCGTTGCCGGTGCTGGGTGAATATGAGCATTTGCTGTCGCTGGCATCAGACCAGTACGACTTCCCCGATTTCGACGAGAACTCGGTGGCGACCCTGTTCTACACCACCGGCACCACCGGCGACCCGAAAGGCGTGTACTTCACCCATCGCCAACTGGTCCTGCACACCCTGAATGCCGTTGGCACGCTGGGCGTGTATCAAGGCCAGCCGCTGCTGCGTTCCGATGACGTGTACATGCCGATCACGCCGATGTTTCACGTGCATGCGTGGGGCGTGCCGTATGTCGCCACGCTGATGGGGCTGAAGCAGGTTTATCCGGGCCGCTACGAACCCAACAGCCTGGTCCGGTTGTATCGTGAGGAGAAGGTCACCTTCTCCCATTGTGTGCCGACCATTCTGCAAATGATCCTGAACTGCGAGGCCGGGAAGCAAACCCGTTTCGAGGGCTGGAAAATGCTCCTCGGCGGCAGTGCGCTGACCCTCGGTATCGCCAGCGAAGCCAGCGCCAAAGGCATGGTGGTGCACAGCGGTTACGGCATGTCGGAAACCTGCCCGTTGCTGTGCCTGAGTTACCTGCGTGACGACGTGCTCAAGCAACCCATGCAAGACCAATTGGCAACCCGCATCAAAACCGGCACCCCGGTGCCCATGGTTGACCTGAAAATCGTCGATGCCAGCGGCAACGATGTGGTCCATGACGGTGAGTCTCTCGGCGAAATCGTGGTCCGCGCACCGTGGCTGACCCAGGGTTATTTGAAAGAACCGGCAAAGGGCGCCGAGCTCTGGCTCGACGGCTGGATGCACACGGGCGACATGGCTTCCATCGACTCGATGGGCGGCGTGGAAATCAAGGACCGCATCAAGGATGTGATCAAGACCGGGGGCGAGTGGATCAGCTCGCTGGAACTGGAGAGCCTGATCAGCGAACACGCGGCGGTGATGTCTGTCGCGGTCGTCGGCATCGTCGATGAGCAGTGGGGCGAACGGCCCATGGCGATGGTGGTGTGCGAGCCGGGTCAGTACCTCGACAAGCAAATCCTCGAGACGCACCTGCAGACATTTGTCGAGAGTGGGCGTATCAACAAATGGGCGATTCCGAAGCAGTTCAAGTTCGTGGCCGAGATTCCCAAGACCAGTGTCGGGAAGATCAACAAGAAGCTGATTCGGGAGAGTGAGGCGGGCTGACGGTTGAAGCAGTTGTCCGGCTCGTTGGGTCGATAAAAGAACGTGGCGTGGGGGAGACCTCACGCCACGTTTTCGTTTGGGGTTGCTTGTTGATTGTGGGGTGTTATTTAAGGATTTGGCCTACGCCGTTTTCCTACTTCTCTGACTGCTTTCCTGATTGATCTCCCGCAAAGTCTCGCGCGCTCAAAACGCTGCGCGAGGGCGAAATTTCTGGGCAAGGTCGTCGGAAGTTTCCTTCAAGTTGTGGCGGCTTTGATGAACTGGTGCGAAGTGAGATCCATGGATAGTCTTTGGCTGTCGCTGCAAATGCAGTGGCAGGGTGTAGGAACCCTTGGATTTTCACCGCGCGTCAGCGCTGTCGTGTGATTGCGGCACTTACTTAGTGTCCGTAAGATCGTTCGCGGCGGCTGTGCGCGGGACACGCTTCGGCGTGGCTGAGTTTGGTGGATCCTCAGTTTCCTACTCCCGCGTACGGCTGCCACCCAAGCCCGTAGGAAGGCCGTTGGTAGCTTAAATTTATCCGCCCAAGGTCTGAAAAAATGAAAACCCTTCACCCCGATCCACCCTACGAAAAACCCATTCCCCACCCCAAAAGCCGCTTCATGGCGCTCACCAGCAACTGCACCGACATGCCCACGCTGTTCGTCGACACCCACGCGCCGCTCGATGTTTTATACGAAGCTGCCAACTACCGGATTCGCGCCGTCACCCAGGTACTGGAAAACATGTCGATGCGCGGTTCGGTCGAGTGCGAATCCTTCATCCTCAGCGACTTTGCGCTGCTGTGCGCCATCCCATTGCGCGATGGCTGTGATGTGCTGGATGTAGTGGGGCGGCGATTGCGGGCGCAGGCTTCGGATTAGCGCCGCTGAATAATCGTTCCCACGCTCTGCGTGGGCATGCAGCCCATGACGCTCTGCGTCAAACGGGTGCCCGGCTCGACACCGGCGGTATGGCTGGAACGCGGAGCGTCCCTTGAGGCGTTCCCACGCAGAGCGAGGGAACGATCATCGCAACGATCGATGCTTTCGCAATAGCGACTCACCGCAAAGCACATGCGCAAGGAGGGGTCACCCACCAGTGGGTGCCACTCCTTGGTGCAAAAACTCACTCAGAGCAAGTAACCCGCAGCCTGGGCGAGGTGGTTGTCCTGCACACCAGCGATCAAGTGCAAGGGGATGTGCTGTTGTTCTTCCATGACGGGCACTTCGAAGCACCCCACAATTTGAACGTGCCGCTCACTCAATCCGGACGACTCTTGTGCCTGTAATTTAGCCATTCTCGCGTGGTTCGCTGCGATTTCACTGAGGGTTGACACGTTAAATCTCCGGTGACTCACCAGGCGTTTCGCTGGGGTCCTTAAATGTTGAGTGGATTGTCGTCGCGTCAGATTTACGTCGTTTCCGGGCGGCTACGACCGGCCTTTGCAATCCCTGCGCCAGAGCGTCTCGTGCATTGCGCGACACGATTTACCAAGCGACGAATGGTTGAAAGGACAAGAAAGTTTCTGGGCGTGTCGTCGGAGAGTTTATGAAAGTTGCAGCGGTTTAAATGACCGTATGCGCCTTTCGACTGCGCATACGGTGTCGCGAATGCTCTGTAACGTCGCTTACTTGATCTCGACGTCGTTGAATTTCACGACGCTGTCATCGCCGTGATTGGTCCGCAGGCTCAGCTTGAGTGCAGGGGAATTTTGTAGATCACCGCGTCCTTGCTCAAACGCCAATCTCACCCGCGTGGGTACGCCGCGCACAACCGGGAAGGTTTCGCGGTTCATGAACTTTGAAGAGCCTACCTGCATCTTGTCGATGTTCAGCGCCCCACCGGTTTCTTCGAACAGACTTGTGTCGGAGTTGAAGTGAAATTCACCGTCCAGGCGGGTATTCGTCAGCTCGAAATCACAGTTGGGCGAACGCCCGATTTTCTCGCAGCCCAACAGTTCGATGCGCACACCGTCAATCACCTCGATGCGTTTGCCCAACATATTGGCACCGCCGTTCTCGATGAATTTCTGCTGGTTACGGGCGAAGTCGAAACTCGGTTTTGCGTATTCACCACCCAATGCGAAAAAAATTACCGCCAGGCCCGCCGAGAGGATCACCAGCATTGCACCTTTGAGCATCTGCGGGAGGCGGCTGGCGTACCAGCCCAGGAAAATGACCGACAGAAAAACAAAGGCGCTCATGAACAGGATCACGTTTTTCCAGTTCAGAAAGCTCAGCCCGAACACGGTAGGGTCTGGAAACACATAGGTGATCAACCCCCACATAGCAGCCAGCAGTGCACTGATGCCGCCCATGATGCGCGTGATAAGACCGGAGATTTTCTTCGGTGGCAGTGCGGTTTCCATGTAAATCCTTGAGTGATTTCGTCGACGGGCGTTGTTGCCCATCGAGAGAGATTGAAATAGGGAAGGGCGCTTCATGGAGTCCATTATCGAAGCGTTAGCTGTCAATTTTGAGCGAAATCAAGGGGGATGGCAATCTAATGGCCAAGGTCGTCTGTTTCGCCTGAAAGCAGGGAGCGAGAGTGGGCTTTGTTATATCAAAAAAGAATAAATAGATAATTATATATTCCTTTTATTGCTTGCCTGATGGGTGCACGTTGGAGGCCTGCACATTTTGTGCGTATTGGCCCGACATCAGACAGGAAGCCTCATCATGACCATCAAAGCGATTAACGTCCGGAACCAGTTCAAGGGCGTTATCAAGGAAATCGTCCAAGGCGAAGTGGTGTCCGAAATCGACGTGCAAACCGCCTCCGGCATCGTCACCTCAGTGATCACCACCCGTTCGGTGCGCGACCTTGAACTGAAAGTGGGCAGCGAAGTGATTGCCTTCGTTAAATCCACCGAAGTCTCGATCGCCAAGCTCTGAAGCCCCCAGCCAACACATACTTTGTAGGTTGTGCCATTCCTTAATTTATCGGCATTGGCCAGTCACCCCCGAGGTTTTCATGACGACACCTTTCAAGCGCTCCGCACTAACCCTGTTCGCCACTTCCGTGGTGGCGCTGAGCGCATTACTCAGCCCGGTGGTTCAGGCCGAAGGCAAAATCAGCATTGCCCAGCAATTTGGTATCGGTTACCTGATTCTGGATGTGGTGCGCGACCAGCAGCTCATCGAAAAACACGGCAAGGAGCAGGGCCTCGACATCAAGGTCGACTGGAACAGCATCTCCGGGGCCACCGCCATGAACGAAGCGCTGCTGGCCGGGGCGCTGGATGTGGTGTCGGCCGGCGTGCCGCCGATGCTGACGATCTGGGACCGGACCAAGGGCAAGCAAAACGTCAAGGCCATTGCCTCGCTGGGGTCGATGCCCAATTACCTGCTGACCAATAATCCGAATGTGAAAAGCCTCAAGGACTTCACCGAAAAGGACCGAATCGCGGTGCCGGCGGCGGGGGTAGGTTTCCAGTCGCGCACCTTGCAGATCGAAACGGCCAAACAGTTTGGCGTGGACAATTTCAAGAAGTTTGACGATATCTCGATCAGCCTGGCCCACCCCGATGCAACGTCGGCGCTGATCGCCGGCGGTTCAGAGATCAACTCACACTTCTCCAGCCCGCCGTTCCAGTACCAGGAACTGCAAAGTCCCAACGTGCACAAGGTGCTGAGTTCCTACGACGTATTGGGTGGCCCGGCCACGTTCAACGTGTTGTACACCACCGAAAAATTCCACGACGAAAACCCGAAAACCTACAAAGCGTTTTACGCAGCGCTGGCCGAGGCAGAGCAGATTATCAAGGCTGATAAGCCCGCAGCGGCCCAGACCTATATCCGCGTGGAGCAATCGAAACTATCCTTGCCATTGGTTGAGAAAATCGTCGCCGACCCGGAAATCGATTTCACCGTGGTGCCACAGCGAACCTATATCTATGCCGAGCAATTGCAGACGTTAGGGGTGCTGAAAAACAAGGCAGACAGCTGGAAAGACTATTTCTTTGAGGAAGCACATGGCGGTGCAGGCAGTTGAGACTTCAATGCCTCGAGGTTTTCGATCTGCAGCCGTAAGTCTGCGGGATTCTGAATCCTGGCCATCTGCTTACGAAGCTTTGCTTTTCAATTGCTTCAGAAACGTTACGAGTATTTCTGAAGGCTGTGCGCCGCTTATTAGCGTTTCACCTAACTTTATGGCGGGTGTAAGGCGTCCGCACCACTCGATCGTTTCACGCTCGGCCTTCAAGAGTTCACTAATGCCGTCTTCGCTAAGCAAGAAATTCAATGTCAACCGTCGCTCTTCGGGATCTTGCTCGAGTAATGCTAGAAGCGACACTGGATCGCTTATGTCCTTTGCCTCACAAAAACGCGCTTGGTAAATACCTTCGAACAGGGATCCAAGGCATTTGCCCTTATGCTTCTGCCACTGCATGAGCCGAAGAGCAGATTCTGTATTCGGCATCGTGGTAATCAAGCTTAAGTCCAACGAAATGCCACACTCCGCAGCCGCATGGAATAGTGCTTCTTCATGGCTTTTTGCTTGACTGCCAAAGCGGCTTTCCTGGTATGTCCGATAGTCCATGCCAGCCTGAGCTTTCGGATACGCTGATCTACAGGCCTGGTAATCAATAGGGAGCATTACCCCTGTTTTATTCATGGCTTGGCGTAGGCGCTTTTCACCTATCCAACACCAAGGGTCGAGGAAATCAAAGGCGAAGGCGATGAAATTGCTTTTCATGTTGGTCAACCAAAATGTCCAATGGCGAGACTTTAGGTGAGTTGACCCAATCTGAATACATATCCTCAACGCAATACTGCATTGCGTCTGCTTTGTTATCGCTTTCAGTAGCTCAGAATTTCTTCGAGAAAGGAAATAAAAACCTTTACTCGGCTAGATCTTCGATGATTTGGCAAATATAGCGCGTTGATCATGCCATTGGCGTCACCAGGGTTGGCCTCGTAATTGGCGAGCACCCGCGTCAGGCGCCCTTGGCGCACATCCTCTGCCACTAGCCAGTCGGCCAGCAACGCAGTGCCTCTACCATTCAGAGCCGCCTCACGCAGAATATCGGCATTGTTGCTTTCAAGGCGTCCCTGGACATTGATGCGAATGCAATCTTCCGAGCTGCGAAAATCCCAACCATGATGCATGTCCCCGTAATCGAAACGTAGGCACTCGTGATTTACAAGTTCTCGGGGCTGCAAGGGAATGCCGACTCTCGTGAAATATTCCGGGCTTCCTACTACCCATCGTTCGAATCGACCCAGCGGTTTACTGATGATGTCTTCGCTGGCTAAAGAAGAACCCAAGCGAACGGACAAATCGATCCGCTCTTTTAACAGATCGGTCATCTGGTCGCTCAGAGACAGGCTCACGTCGAGCTCAGGATACTGAGACAGCAAGCGTCCCATGTGTGGCGCTATGACTCTGCGCCCAAACTCGACCGGTACGCTGACCCTCAAACGGCCGCGAGCTTCGGAGCTGCGGTCGGCAATTGCCGTGTCTGCCTCGGCGAGGGCATCAAGGATAAATACAGCTTTATCAAAGTATATTTGTCCGGCAGCAGTGGGATTCGTGTTCCTGGTAGTACGATTGAGCAGTGCTACTCCCAGCTCCGCTTCGAGACTCGCGACTTGGCGAGTGACAGATGAGGTTGAGACGCTGAGCTTACGTGCTGCTGCGGAATATCCACCGCAACGCACTGTTTCGACGAACATGGTTAGCGCAAGCAACTTGTCCATGGCCCAGTCCTCGGTGTTATGAGCAACTGGATCCAGCAGCTCAACTCATATGCCTATTTGGACATATTCTGACCACGTTTTGCACCATTGCCTTGGATGTATGTGCTGGTATCAATCAAATTTTTCTACTTTTGAATAGCCGCGTGAAAAACAGCACCGCAGCAACGGCAGGTACGAAAGAGGCCAGACAAACAAACGAACTCCATCCCAATCGTTCGTAAAGCGGACTGGCTAGAAGTGAGCCCAACGCTCCACCAAGGAAAATACTGGTCATGTATACCGCATTCAAGCGAGCACGACTGTGCGGATCAAGCGCATAAACTTCACGCTGTCCCAGCACCATGCTCAGTTGAACAGCAAAGTCCAGCAGCACCGCGCAAACCACTAACCAGAGGTAACCAGAGGAGGGCAGCGCTGCAATCAAAAGCGAAGCCGGTGCAACTACCAGAGCGATGGCGGTACCCCGTTTTGAATAACCAGCATCCGCCAGGCGTCCCGCAATCGGAGCCGCTATCGCCCCCACTGCACCTACCAGAGTAAACAGTGCCAGTTGTGTTTGGCTGAAATGGTAATGACGGATAAGTTCGACAGGCGCAATGGTCCAAAAAATGCTGAAACTGGCAAAGAGTAATCCTTGATACAAAGACCGTTCACGCAGCACGGCGTAGCGACCCACCAAGGTAAAAATCGAACTGATTAACGCCCCGTAGCTGGCGCGGTGCGCGGGAATTCGTTGTGGCAGCGCGCACCCCATCAGGACTGCAATGATCGCCATAAGAGCGGATGCACCGAAAAACACACCGTGCCAACCGAATGACTCGGTGAGCGTGCTGGCGATCGGGCGTGAAAGAAGAATCCCCAACAGCAAACCACTCATGATATTGCCAACCACTTGGCCGCGAGATTCTTCTGGCGCCATATGCGCCGCCAGCGGTACCAGGATTTGCACTGCTACTGAAGTGAGGCCAATCAGTAACGAACAGATCAGAAACATTGAAGGCGTTTGGCTCAGGGCTGCACCGGCCATGCACAAGGAAGCAGCCAGCGTGAAGCCGACTACCAAACGACGATTTTCCATCAGGTCAGCCAGGGGAACCAAGAAGAACAGCCCCAATGCGTATCCGAATTGAGTCAATGAAACGATGAGACTGGCATGTTCGCTTGAAAGGTTAATTTGGGGCGCTATCAGTTCTACGATTGGCTGGGCGTAATACAGATTTGCGACAACGGCGCCACAACAGAAAGCGAGCAAAATCACCATCGCAGTGGACAGGGTTGGCGCCGATATCGGAGTCTGTTTCAGGTCGGTCGTTGTGGAGCTGCCAGAGGACATGGCGACACCTCATCAAGGGTTGAGTTGAGTCGCTAGCGTAGGCTGCTACTTCCAACTGAGGAATTGGTCTGCGGAGCAACACTGCGATGCGCTAAACGCAATGGCTCGTATACATAGCAGATGGCGCAACACACTTTTGCGCGGCGAAGCGATACCCCACATCATCATGCCTGCCTAACCTTTGCATCACGTGCACACCGCTGTTGGGGTGGTTAGTGCAGCCGCAAAGGATGACCCAGCATGAACAAAAAAGGTCTCTGGCTAGGAGGACTTACGCTCGTCGCCTGTGGCACCGCTATAGCCGTCGCTCTAATGTGGCGGCCATCTCTCGCTCCCGTAAAACAACACGCTTTACAGGAATCAGAGCAGATCAAGCGCGGAGCGCTCGTTGTCGAGACTGGCGATTGTGCGGTCTGCCATACGCGCCCGGGAGGCGAGTATTTGGCCGGCGGGCTACCGCTGGTGACGCCCTTTGGCACGCTCTACAGCACCAACATTACACCCGACGATCATACGGGCATCGGTGAGTGGTCTCTGGAGGCGTTCGAACGGGCCATGCGTCACGGGATATCCCGCGAGGGGCATTTTCTTTATCCGGCGTTTCCCTACGCACATTATCGCCGCATGAGCGAAGGCGATCTGAAAGACGCTTACGCCTATTTGATGAGCGGGCAACCAGTAGATTCGCCCGCTATGTCAAACCAAATGAACTTCCCCATGAACATTCGGCCGCTGGTTTCGTTCTGGAACCTGCTGTTCCTTCACGGCGAACAGCAGCAATCGGAGCCCCAGCAAACTGCCCAATGGAATCGCGGGCGGTATCTGGTAGAAGGCGCAGGACACTGCGCGGGCTGCCATTCACCACTCAACCTTTTGGGCGCTGAAAAGTCCGGTCAATCACTTTCAGGGGGCATGG
This sequence comes from Pseudomonas sp. S2_B07, assembly GCF_054668435.1. Classification (NCBI taxonomy): domain Bacteria; kingdom Pseudomonadati; phylum Pseudomonadota; class Gammaproteobacteria; order Pseudomonadales; family Pseudomonadaceae; genus Pseudomonas; species Pseudomonas sp. S2_B07. The sequence continues at coordinate 1,304,838 of NZ_CP162769.1, read as the reverse complement.
TCGATGGCTGGGAGGCTCCTTCCCTGATTGGCTTGGCCAATGCGCGTAAGCCTTGGAGCAGCGAGCAACTGGTGGACTATCTGCGCGGCGATGTCGCTGCCAGCCACGGAGCGGCGGCAGGCCCAATGAGGCCGGTCAGCCTGAGCCTGGCGAAGGTACCTGTCAGCGATGTGGAAGCCATTGCTGAATACCTGCTCAGCTTGGGTTCAAACAAGCCAGTTGAACCACGGTCGCCTGCTCCAGGCAGCACAACTGTCGATCCGACTGCGCAAAATGAAGGTGCTGAACTCTTCCAGGCTTCCTGCGCAGGTTGCCATGGTTCAGGTGCCCCCATGCGATTGATCGACAGCCGTCCTGATCTTGCAGATACGTCAGCAATGCGCTCCGCCTCTTCGCGCAATTTCATCAAAACGGTACTGGATGGCATAGCTATACCCCCTGGAACCTCAGGCCCTGGCATGCCAGCCTTTGCCGCCACCTTAAACGGATCCCAACTCACTGTGCTGGCTACGTATCTGCGTGCCAGCGCTCAGCCGGATCATCCTTGGGCCGACCTCTCAGAAACTATCGAAGACTTACGCGAGGATGCGAAATGACCCACATGACCCTGAATGTCAATGGATCCCTCCATCATCTGGATGTCGACGCCGATACGCCTCTGCTTTATGCCTTGCGAAACCAGTTGGAACTCAATGGGGCAAAGTACGGGTGTGGGTTAGGCCAGTGTGGCGCCTGCACGGTGATCGTAGACGATAAGCCGATATTTTCATGCATAACACCTTGCTCAAGCGTGCAGGGAAAAGAAGTCCGTACCGTAGAAGGTCTGGGCACTGCCGATCAACCCAGTGCACTGCAAAAGGCGTTTATTGAGAAGCAAGCCGCACAATGCGGTTACTGCATAGCCGGTATGTTGATGCGAGCACAGGCATTGCTCGAGCGCAATCGAAACCCTGACAGGCAGACAATTACCGCTCATATGGTGCCGAACCTCTGCCGTTGCGGCACACACCTGCGAATCATCGATGCCATCCGCGCCGTCGCCGCGTCTGGAGCAGATCATGAAGACTGACGCTAACGTCGATCTTGGACGGCGTGCCTTCCTGCGCAACGGTTCGTTGCTGGTTGCGTTCTCGCTGCTGCCGGTTGCAGGCAATGTATTGGCTGACACTGAGGTGGATACGCTTGGCACCCAGGTTCTGGCTCCCGATCTGCCCGGTAGCTTGCGCTCCAACCCCTACCTGGATGCCTGGGTCCGCGTCGACGCCCAAGGAATAACCGTTTACACCGGCAAGGCCGAGCTGGGTACAGGGGTAAAAACCGCGTTGTTGCAGATCGCAGCCGAACGTTTGGAAGTAGCGCCCAATGCAATCCACATACTGACCGCTGACACCGCGTTAACACCCAATGAAGGGTATACCGCTGGTAGTCACACCATCGTTGACAGCGGAACAGCGTTATACAACGCCGCTGGCCAAGTGCGCCAATTGCTAGTGGAGTCTGCATCCAGGCTTTGGGGCGTTGAGCCTGATCAGTTGGTGACGCGCGATGCGATAATTCAAGAGCCTAGCGGGCGGCGCATGTCCTACTTCGAAGCCGTCAGCGGAGTGGATTTGCATCGCTATGCGGAGCCAAAGACTTCGGCAAAGCCCGCTGAAAAATTCAGTGTGATTGGGCATTCGCTGCCTCGCCTGGACATTCCGGCCAAGGTCAGTGGAGGTGCCGCGTTCGTACAAGACATGCGACTTCCAGGCATGCTCCATGCACGACTTATCCGACCGCCTAGACCAGGTTGCCGGCTGCAGTCGTTTGATGCCGGCGCCTTGCAGAACCTCCCTGGTGTTGTGCAGGTCGTTCGTGACGGCAACTTTCTAGCCGTCGTTGCAAAGGACGAATGGCTAGCAGTGAAGGCGATGCGCGCAGGGTATGAGCAGGCGAAATGGAGCGAAGGCGATGCGTTGCCTGACATGCGCAACATCCATGCATTGCTCCCTCAGCTGCCATCACGGCGTTACCCTATCAGTCACAACGGCAGCCCAGCTGTGGTAGCTGGATCGAGTTACCGGGCACGGGTGACCAAACAATATCTCATGCACGGCTCAATCGGACCGTCCTGCGCAGTGGCTTGGCTCAAGGACGGTATGCTTACCGTCTGGACTCATACTCAAGGCGTCTACCCACTTCGCGCGGGTATAGCGGAAATGCTGGGGTTAGCGCTGGATCGTGTTCGGTGCATCCATACCGAAGGGGCGGGTTGTTATGGCCATAATGGGGCGGATGATGCGGCGGCCGATGCTGCACTGATTGCCATGCGCATGCCTGGAAGTCCCGTGCGGGTTCAGTGGATGCGAGAGCAGGAAAACCTTTGGGAGCCCTACAGCTCCGCAATGATCACTGAGGTGCAGGCGAGCCTGGATCATAGTGGTCGACTTCAGGATTGGGCATACGATCTGTGGACGACCCCGCATAACGAACGCATTGTCAATGCAGGTCGATTGTTACCTGCACGTCTACTGGCCAAGCCATTCACCTCAGCCCCATCAGTTCCTATCGCGCAGCCGGAAGGGGACGGTGACCGTAACGCCGTACCTCTGTACACCGTGGCGTCGACCCGTATCGACATGAACTTTGTCACCCAGATGCCATTTCGCACGTCCGCGATGCGTTCCTTGGGTGCACACATCAACGTCTTCGCGATTGAAGCCTGTATTGATGAGTTGGCGACACGTGCCGGGGTGGACTCAGTCGCCTTTCGCCTCGCACATTTGGAAGATCCTCGTGCTCGAGCGGTAATAGAGCGAGTGCGGGACAACTTCGGTTGGGCAGCAAGACCCAACGCCCCAGGCGTAGGTGTCGGCTTCGCCTTCTCTCGGTACAAAAACATCATGGGGTACTGCGCTATCGCGGTGCAGGTACGTGTTCATCCTCAAACTGGCGACATAGCGGTTGATCGGGTGGTAACGGCAGTGGATGTCGGACAGATCGTTAGCCCCGACGGTCTACGTAATCAAATAGAGGGTGGGATAGTGCAGTCCACCAGTTGGACTTTATTCGAAGCCATCAAGTTTGATGCGGGTGGAATACGTAGTTATGACTGGAGCGGTTATCCGATTTTGCGGTTTTCGCAATTGCCATCGAATGTCGAAGTACATTTGATAGATCAGCCAGGCCAGCCATTTCTGGGGGCTGCGGAGATTGTACAAGGCCCTATGGCTGCCGCCCTTGGAAATGCAGTAACCGACGCTACGGGCCATCGGCCTTCGCAACTCCCTCTGACCCGATCGTTTTAAGCTCAGCCATCAATCACCGAACCTGACCGCTCCGAGAGAGCGGCCAGTGTTTCGTGCGCCGCGAACAGTGTTGCAACTCACGCAATACGGCATAGCGAAGAACGCTGATTATCACATTGCCGTGGAGTCCTTAAAGTAGGTCGAAACGGAGGATTCACCCATGAGCAAATTCAAGACTGTCCCTCAGCTACCCGTGACTTCACGTCGTGCAATGGTAATTGGTGGGTCATTGGGTGGGCTTTTCGCAGGTAATCTTTTGCGCCAGGCGGGCTGGAGTGTCGACATTTATGAGCGCTCTTCCCACGACCTCGACAGCAGAGGCGGCGGCATAGTATTGCAGCCAGAGGTGGTCGATGCGTTTCGCCAACTAAATGTTCCATTGGCCAATCTGGAGATGGGCGTTCGATCGCAATACCGTACCGTGCTGCATCCGGACGGTCGTGTCCAAAGCAAAACCTACGCTCCGCAAGTTCAGACGTCCTGGTCGCTGCTTTACACAACATTGCGTCAAGCTTTCGGCAATGAGCACTACCACCAGGGAAAAGTCCTGATTGGCGTTACTCAGCCAGAGGGCGGCCGTGTGGTGGCATCTTTTGATGATGGCGAGCGTGTTGAGGCTGACTTGCTCGTCGCAGCTGACGGCGGTAACTCGCAAGTACGCCACGTGCTTTGGCCAGAATACGAGCCAAGCTACGCCGGATATATTGCATGGCGCGGCCTTCTACCGGAGAGCAGTTTGCCCGGACTATCTCACCAGACTCTGGCGAGTGACTTCAGTTTCGCAAACAACCACGGCTCACACATTCTGGGTTACCTGGTGCCGGGCGAAAACAATGATATTCGACCTGGCCAACGCTATTACAACTGGGTTTGGTATCGGGTTCTCGAAGAGGATCTCATCGGCAATGTCATGACCGACGCAACCGGACACAGGCGTGAGTATTCGGTACCAGAGGGGCTCCTCGCACCTGCGTGGCGCGACCATATTTGGAGTGAGGCCGACAGCCTGTTACCACCCGCCTTTCGGGATGTGGTGCGAGCCACCCAGCAGCCTTTTGTCCAAAGCATCCGTGATTTGGCAATGCCACATTTAGTTGATGGACGGGTGGTTTTACTCGGCGATGCCGCAGCTATTCCCAGGCCTCACACTGCGGCCAGCACGTCCAAGGCAGCCTACAACGCACTCGAACTCGCCCGGCGCTTGAGCCAAACCCCAGACGATACGGATCGTGCCTTAGCGAACTGGGAACCCGAACAGATTGCCTTGGGGCAGCGCTTACTCGCCCAGGGTAAAGCCATCGGCGATCACTTGATGTTTCACCGTTCGACAATTAACGCTGGCTGAGTCCAGCCCGCTCAAAACTGGAGAAAAGTAATGCCACAGTCACTGTTCCAACCCATTGCCGTAGGCCCGTTGCAACTCAAGCATCGCATTGCGATGGCACCACTCACACGCTCACGAGCTGGTCAGCCTGGCGACGTCCCTACACAGCTGAACGTCGAGTATTATCGTCAGCGCTCCAGCGCTGCTCTGATCATTACCGAGGCGACTCAGATTTCTCGACAAGCACAAGGCTATGCCTGGACGCCGGGCATCTATAGCCAAGAGCAGATTGATGGCTGGCATGTCGTGGCTGATGAAGTACATAAGGCAGGCGGACAGATTTTCATGCAGCTATGGCATGTCGGGCGCGTTTCGCACCCCAGTTTCCAACCTGATGGCGGGCTTCCTGTTGCGCCGACTACGATGCCGGTTCCTGGCAAAACATTTATTGTGGACGAACAAGGCAACGGCGTATGGGGAGAGATTCCAGAACCTCAGGCACTGACCATTGGTGGCATCAGAGCAATCGTAGACGACTATCGTCGCGCTGCGCGTAACGCTATTGAGGCAGGAATGGATGGAGTTGAAATCCATGCAGGCAATGGTTATCTCCTTGACCAATTCATCAATAGCGCGAGTAACCAACGGGAAGACGCTTACGGTGGAAGCATCGAAAATCGCAGTCGTCTGTTGCTCGAAGTCGTGGCAGCTGTAGCAGCAGAAGTCGGAGCAGATCGAACTGCTGTCCGTCTCACCCCCATGGGACGTTTCATGGGAATGGGTGACGGCACGCCTGAAGACACCTTTGGTTATCTGGTTAACCGGCTTAACGACTGGTCGCTGGCTTATCTTCACCTGGTTGAGCCGGCCATCGTTGGCACTGTACGAGATGAGCAATTTGATCCCCGCTGGGACGCCATTATTCAGCAATTGCGTACCGCATGGCACGGTGTGTTGATGCTCGCGGGTGGCTATGACCCAGTAACCGCCGCCCAGGCAATCTCGGACGGCCGCGCAGATATCATCGCCTTCGGTCGTCCATTCCTGGCTAACCCCGATTTGCCGCGACGTATCCGCGAGGATCTGCCCCTCAATCCATCGGATCCTGCCAGTTTCTTTGGGGGCGATGCGCGCGGATATACCGATTATCCCGTCCATCCGTAGGTTGCCAGCATGCGACAGGAAAACGCATTCGCAGCTTGCCGGTCACCCAGGAAAAGTGGGTGACGACCTGAGGATCGATGTGATGAATCAGCTTGATCTACAAGTCGTTCAGAAAGCCCGCGACTGGATTGCTCAAGGCTAACCAATATGGCTTTGCACCGTCCTCGCCACGTTTGGTTCGGCGCCGCGTGGGCCGGGGGCCATGTTGGTTTGCCTGGGTTGCGGCGAGCATCGAGGGTCAGGAGGCTGCATTCGCCGGGGAGGGTTTGATCACGCGCCGAGTTCTGCTTGGTTGGGGTATGAGGTGATTCTGTACGAGCCACGAAAAGAAGTGATGAGTGGATTTACCTGTCGGGCGTTGAAGTGCATGAGTTGCTGCCAGCGGTCTACATTGCCAACGGCGGATGCCACGCATCAACATCAGTGGTGGCTCTGACTCAAGATCCGCGCTTGGGCGACCTGACGTTGCTTGAGGTGGTACACACTCAGGCGTTCTACATTGGAGCCATGGTCGCAGCGCACAAGCAGCAAGCGTTTTGAACGCCTGGCGCGGATTGGCGGGCTCGATCAATCGAGCCTGCAAAGGATCCATGCGCCCATCGGCCTTCGCTTGGGCAGCAAGACCCCGGCAGAAATCGCCATGGCAGTGATGGTTGGTTCTGAACGGTCTGCTGGCCCTTGGTAAAGGCATGACCCCAAGCGCTGACATGTTCGGGAAACCTCGACTATCGGCAGGTTCAGCGGGGGAAGCAGTTTGCACGCCCAGCGCGAACTGGTGGAAGTGCTGCACACCTTGCGCCAGGTGGTGTGCGTCAAGGGCTGAACACTTCCACTCACCGAGCGATTACTTGTACTTGATCACGATGCCTTTGAGCTTGCGGCCCTGAATCGTTTCGATGTCGCGGCTCCACAGCGGCCCGCTGACATACGCGCCGACGGTCCCGATATGGTCGTAAACCACGACCACGGCATCGCCGCCAAGCTTGGCGGATTCCTCCCGCAGCTTTTCTTCAACCTGTGTAATCGGCGGGGCTGGGTCGACGCTGGCATCGATCAGCACTTCACCCAACCGAACATGCGGGCGAAGGGGCTCGGTGCGCAACACCACCACTTCACTGGCCAGTGTTGGGGCCGGATGTTCGACACCCACATAGGCTGTGGTCTGGGCATCGACGGTGGCGCAGCCATTGAGCGCGAGCAGGGCGGCGGCGAGCCCTCCCGCCAGCAGCGACATTTTGCAGCGGGTGGACCAAGGGGCATGGGCAGGCATAGCGGGTGTCCTCCGAACAATCCGTTGCCACGCGGGTGGCTTGTTGACGGTAGCAGACGGTCCGGGAGTTGCCAGAAAGCCCAACGTTCGCAGGTTGGGCTTTTTCAGGCCGGAGGCCAAAGCGTGTTACTGATCCTTCTCGCAGTTGACCATCCACGACACGCCGAACCGGTCCACCAGCATGCCGAAACGCGCCGCCCAAAACGTCTGTTCCAGCGGCATTTGCACGGTGCCGTCTTCCGACAAGGCATTAAAGACCCGTTCCGCTTCGGCGATGCTGTCGACATTCAGCGACACCGAAAAACCGGCCATGTCATCGACGGGACGATCCGGTGTGGTGTCAGACCCCATGATCGCCTGATCGCCCACCACCAGGCGGGTGTGAATGATCAGGTTATGAAGGTCTGTCGGCACGTGCTCGCCGGCCGGGGTTTCACCGAAGGTCATCATGGCTTCGATCTTGCCGGGCAAACTTTTCTCATAGAAAGTGAACGCCGCTTTGCAGTCGCCGTTGAAGATCAGGTAGGGGTTGATTTTCATGGTGTGCTCCCGGTAACGAAGGAGGCCGGGCGTGGCTGATCGACCCCCGGCCCACAGTAATTGGACGCCATTAGCAAAGCGTTAGAGGGAGGGTTTGGCAAAATTCGTTTAGATGATTTTTCTATTGAAGCGGGGTGTTTTATCGCCTGGACACGCGTGCACCTGACCTTGCATCAGGTGCTCACGCCACCGCGCGTGGCGCCGAAGGCCGCAGTAGACGCTCAATGGCCCCGCTCACCATGTTTTCCAGCAGTTCATCGCGCTCATGGTCGTTCAGCGGATGTTGCATCAACCAACTGGGGGCGCTGTTGAGCAAATTGGCGATGGCGTGTGCTGTGGCGCGTCTCGCCTGTTCACCGACCCGCGGTTTGGTGCCGAGCATCAGCAGCAGGCGGTGTTCGTATTGCTCGCGCAATTGCCGGACGCGCGCCTGTTGCTCGTCATTGAGGCAACCGCTGTCGCGTTCCGCCAGACGAAAATGCCACGGCATTTCCCGGTGCAGATTCAAATGCGCACGGATCAGGTTTTGCAGCTTGTCGCGTTTCGCCGGGCCCTTTTGATCGAGGCGATCCAGGGTCGCCAGCAGCTCTTCGTAGAACTCCTCGATCAGGTCGAGCAGCAAGTGCTGCTTGCTCGGGTAATGGTGATACAACGAGCCCGCGGAAAGCCCCAGGCACGTCGCCAGCTCACGCATGCCGACCTGACCGAAACCCTTGCTGGCAAACAACTCCAGCACTTTGTCCCGGTACTCGGCAAAGCGCGAGCAACGCTCAGGCATAGGCATGGAAGCCACGTCCTGTTTTACGACCCAGATAACCGGCGGCGACCATTTCCTTGAGCAGCGGAGCTGGGCGGTATTTGCTGTCGTTGAAGCCGTCGTAGAAGGCTTCCATGATGGCCAGTAAGGTATCCAGGCCGATCAGGTCGGCCAGGGCCAGCGGGCCGATCGGCTGGTTGCAGCCCAGGCGCATGCCCGCGTCGATGTCTTCGGCACTGGCCAGTCCTTCCTGGAACACCAGAATGGCTTCATTGATCATCGGCACCAGAATCCGGTTGACCACGAAACCCGGGCGGTTGCCGGCGGTGATCGCGGTTTTGCCCAGGGTGGTCGCCATGTCCAGGGCCAGGGCATGGGTGGCGTCGCTGGTTTGCAGGCCGCGAATCACTTCAATCAGGCCCATCACCGGCACCGGGTTGAAGAAGTGCAGGCCGATGAAACGCTCAGGCTGGCTGACGCTGGCGGCGAGTTGGGTAATCGACAGCGACGAGGTGTTGGAGGCAATCACACACTCGGCACTGACCTGCGCGGCGATTTGTTGCAGCACGCGCAGTTTCAGGTCAAGGTTTTCGGTGGCCGCTTCGATCACCAGTTGTGCGTTTTTCAGGCTGTCGTATTGGGTGCTGGTGCGAATCCTGTCGAGGGCGACGTGCTTCTGTTCCTCGGTCAGCGTTGCCTTGGCGACCTGGCGATCGAGGTTTTTGCTGACGGTGGCCAGCGCTTTTTGCAGGGCGCTTTCGGAGATGTCGATCAGGGTCACGGTGAAGCCGGCCAGCGCACAGACCTGCGCAATCCCGTTGCCCATGGTGCCCGCGCCGATCACGCCGATGTTTTGCAGATTCATCTTGCCGTCCTTCCACTCATACCTTGCGATACCTTGGCCGTCACAACGGTCGAAGGCGTACTATTGGCCGCGAGTCTAGAACCGGCCGTTCAGTTGTCCTATGCCGCAACTGTTCAACGCTGCTGGTGTTTTTTGCCATTCAAGTGTCAGGGAGCGAAACGTTCACATGCGGGAAAACGACTCGGTTGCCGTTTATTTCGTGCAGGCCATGATCCACGCCCTGGGAGAGATTCGCAGCGCCTGACGGCTGTGCTGGAACAGGCCGGTATCGACCCGGCGTTGATGGCTGATCCCACGGCGCGGGTGCCGGCCAGCGCGTTCGCCGAGCTGTGGCTGATTCAGATCCGCGAGTTGAACGACGAGTTTTTCCGGCTCGACTCCCACGGCATGCCGCCGGGCAGCTTCGCCTTGATCTGCCGCGCCTTGATTCAAGAACCCGACCTGCACAAAGCCATGCGCCAGTGCCTGGCCAATTTCGGCCTGTTCCTGCGCGACTTCCGCGGCACCCTGAGCGTGCGCGGCAAGCGCGCAATCATCAGCCTCGACACCCACGCGCAAAACGACGACGTCAGCCGTTTCGGCGAAGAGACGTTCCTGGTGCTGATGATCAGCCTGCTGTGCTGGCTCGGCGGACGACGCATTCCCATCGACCGCGCGGACTTCCGCCATGAGCGCGTGTCCCTCAGTGACGACCGCCTGCTGTGGGGCCCCAACCTGACCTTCGGCGCCGAGCGCACCGAAATCGAATTCGCCAGCCACTACCTGCGCCTGCCGGTGGTGCAAGACCTGGCCTCACTCAAAGTATTCCTGCGCACGGCCCCGCAATGGCTGGTGATCCGTTTCCGCAACCAACACGGCCTGGCCTCGCAAGTCCACCAGCGCCTGCGCAACAGCGACTACAGCGAATGGCCGACCCTGCAGGATTTCGCCCTCGAACAACACCTGAGCCCCAGCACTTTCCGCCGCAAACTCGAGCGCGAAGGCTGCTCGTATCAGGAGATCAAGGACGAAGTACGGCGCGGCGTGGCGTTTGAACAATTACGCCAGAGCAAGGCGAGCATCAGCGACATCGCTGAACGGCTGGGCTTTCAGGAACCGAGCGCGTTTCATCGAGCGTTCAAGAAATGGACGGGGGAGAGCCCGGGGCGGTATCGGGCGCGGTTTCAGGTGGGTGTGGAGTAAAGTCGACTGTTCTGGTGTATCAGTCATTCCAAGGAAAGCGCTGAAGGATATAGCGAGGTTTGCTGGAGCCGATTCGCTTGGCGCTTAATGTTATGTCGTAGGTTTTATAGAGATTCGCGTTCACCTCATTCGGATTGGGGATCGCTCTTGGGATACCTCCGTAAATAACCAAACCGTCGATGGTCCGAAATTCGAATGCCCGCTTATCCGGGAGCGCTCCAATAAACTCACCCGTGAACGTCTCTGTCGTTTCCTGGATGTTATCCAGGCTTAGCCGAGTCTTGCTTTTGCGGACCTGTTCACTGTCTGTGAACTGAAATTGACGGGTGGGAGTGGTCAGAGAACAAGAAGCGTCGTAGCTGGACAGCTTCCCCAGAAAATCTGCGACGCTCGACAGGGCTCTATCGGCCAATCTCGACACCGGTTCGGAGAGTTCTTCATCACTCTTCGTCGTGGCTTCGAGCAACTCGGTCATAAGGTCGATGGCTTGTGAAACCAAAGAGATCCCTTCCATTTCCGCTTGCGCCGCAGAAGGGACTTCCTCCAGTTCGAAGCCAAAAGAGCCGAGCGCCGTTCCCGTTATGAGTAACTGATTGTTTGACCGATTTGGAATAGGGCCTTTATCGGCAAGAGTTCCGGAGATTGACGCCGCAATGGTAGCAATAGCTTCACTGAACGCTTGCGTTGCTGCCGTACCAAATTCGGCCAATACCCCCTGAGTACCTAAAACGGGGGCGCCACGATAGGTAATGACGACCTTCGCAGGTTGGTGCGTGTTCTGACTATTCGCTTCAAGCGCTGATGTCGCTTGCGCAATTCGAGAGCGAATGGACATTGCGGATAGCTTGCTGAGCCCAGGTTTGGCTAGCTGCTTCTCCAGAAAGAGGAGCTCTGCCGACGTGTGCAGGTATTCGTTTCTATTCATGTGCTAGCTGTGTAAACCCACCACGTTGTTCACGGATGCTATTCGGCTAATTGGTGGCAAATAACTCAGGCTGGCATGCGGGCGATGCCAGTTGTACTCGTGCAACCATGACGTCAGGTAGGTCGCGCGCTGATCAATCAGCTCAATGTTCTCTGCAAAACTACCGTTCAGCCATTGGAATCCTTCAGCCATGCCCATCCTGTGCAGCTCAGAGCGATGCGAGAGATAGCCATGCAGAATTTGACATCGATCCTGACTGATCGCGAAGCGTTCTATGAAGGCCAAGAGATCAACCTCATAGGGAGATCGATCCATCCCGGCAGGGTTTTGTTCATTGATGGGAGGGATAAGTCCCTCCGGGTTCCATTCAGGTATCAATCCCGGCTTCCTTGCTCAGTGATCTGAAAGTCGGTCGATCCTCATCCTGACGTCCTCTTGCGTCAAGCGAACAAACGTTACAGTTGATTCGCATCACGCACATTGCCGGGCTGAAGTACCCTGTCACCTTGTTTGCCCTCTGCGAGCTTTCCCCCCATGCCAGCGGCCCTTAACCGCCTCACCGCTCTGTTCGACCAGGCCCGACGCGCCTTGCTTCTGGTCTGGGGCACCTCCCGTGGATTGTTCCTCGGCCTGGTCCTGGCCACCCTGATTGCCGGTGTCCTCCCCGCGCTGGCCGCCTGGATCGGTCAACGCATCGTCGACGCAGTGGTCAGCGCCATGCAGTTGCACGCGCAGCAGGGCAGTGCGCCGTTGTGGCCGGTGGTGCGTTATGTGTTGATGGAGGCGGGGGTGTTGGCGTTGTTGTCCGGTACGCAGCGGGCGCTGTCGGTTCAGCAGTCGCTGTTGCGCGTGCAGTTGGGGCAGAAGGTCAACACGATGATTCTGGAGAAAGCCCAGACGTTGTCGTTGGTGCAGTTCGAGAACTCCGAGTTTTACGACAAGCTGGTGCGGGTGCGGCGCGAGGCGTCGACCCGGCCGCTGGCGTTGGTGATGAAGTCGTTGGGGCTGATCCAGAACCTGATTGTGCTGATCAGCTTTGGCGTGTTGCTGGTGCACTTTTCGCCGTGGGCGCTGGTGCTGCTGGTGGTCGGTGCATTGCCGGTGTTTTTCGCCGAGGCGCATTTTTCCGGGGATGCGTTTCGGCTGTTCACCCGCCGGGCGCCGGAGAGCCGGCAGCAGAATTACATCGAGACGCTGCTTTCCCACGAGGGGTACATCAAAGAGGTCAAGCTGTTCGGCTTCGCGCCGCTGTTGTTGCAGCGTTATCGCGACACCTTCGCGCGGCTCTACGCCGAAGACCGCCGCTTGACGTTGCGTCGCGATGGCTGGGGATTTGTCCTCGGCCTGCTCGGCACGGCGGCGTTCTACCTGGCGTATGCGTGGGTGGTGGTCGATGCCGTTCACGGCCAGATCACCCTGGGGCAAATGACCATGTACCTGGTGTTGTTCAAGCAGGGACAAACCGCAGTCAGCAGCAGCTTGAGCGCCATCAGCGGGCTCTATGAAGATGGCCTTTACCTGTCGAATCTCTACGAGTACCTGGCCGAACCGGTGGTGGCCGATACCGGGACGCTCACGGAAGGTGCCGTGCCTGGCGATGGTCTGCGATTCGAGAACGTCGGCTTCACGTATCCGGGGGCGAGTCATGCCGCATTGGAAAGCATTGACCTGCACCTGGTGCCGGGGCGCAGCCTGGCGCTGGTGGGGGAGAACGGCTCGGGCAAGACCACACTGATCAAGTTGCTGACCCGTTTGTACCGCCCCGATCAAGGGCGCATTTTGCTCGACGGCAGCGATTTGCAGACATGGCAGGAGGTCGCGCTGCGGCAGCGCATCGGCGTGATCTTTCAGGATTACATCCGCTACCAATTCTCGGTGGGCGAAAACATCGGGGTCGGCGACACCTTGGCGTTCAACGATGAACAGCGCTGGCAGGATGCGGCGGCCCAAGGCATGGCCGCGCCGTTCATCGAGCGTCTGGATCGCGGGTATGCCACGCAGCTGGGACGATGGTTTGCCGGAGGGCAGGAATTGTCCGGCGGGCAGTGGCAAAAGATCGCGTTATCGCGCGCCTACATGCGCCGCAATGCCGATATCCTGATTCTCGATGAGCCGACGTCGGCCCTCGATCCGGCGGCGGAAGCGGCGGTGTTCGAGCATTTCAGCGAGCACACCGAAGGCCGCATGACGTTGCTGATTTCCCATCGGTTTTCCAGCGTGCGCAATGCAGACCACATCATCGTGCTGGACCAGGGCACGATCCTCGAGCGTGGCGATCACGACAGCCTGGTGGAGGCGGGCGGGCGTTACGCGCAGCTGTTCAACCTGCAAGCCCGGGGTTACCGCTAGGTTTGGCTTTCATCAAACCATCGATTGCCTGGCGATACTGACTGCCACCCAGAATCATGCTGTTGTTATGCGTCCCACCGGGCACCAGCAGCAGGCGCTTGGGTTCATTGGCGGCATTGAATAATTGCTGGCTGAAGCGTGAAGGCATGAACGGGTCGGCCAGGCCGTGGACCACCAGCAGCGGCATGTCGATGCCGACGATCTTGTCGATGGAATCGAATTTCTGCGACACCAGCCAACGCACTGGCAGCCATTTCACGGGCAGGTTGCTGTCGGCCACTTGCGCCACGGCATCGCCCAGCGAGGTGAACGTGGACTCGATCACCAGGCCGCGCACGGGCACGGGGTCATGGTGCTTTTTCGCTTGTGCGGCCAGGTCTGCCGCGAGGTCGATGGCCACCGCGCCGCCCAGGGAATGGCCGTAGATCAGGCGCTTGTTGGCGTCCGGTTGCATCTGGGTGAAACGCTCCCAGGCCGCTCGGGCGTCTTCGTAAACACTGGCTTCCGAGGGTAAGTCACCTTTGCTTTGGCCGAACCCTCGGTAGTCGATGGCCAGCACCGAGTAACCCATGGCGCGCAATTGCTCGATGCGAAACGCCTGGCCCGTGAGGTTCCAGCGCACACCGTGCAGGTAGAGGATCGACGGCGCATCCCGGCGCGCGGCTGGCCACCACCAGGCATGCAGGTTTTGCCCGGCCTTGAAGCTGACGGGTTTGATGTCGAACTCCTGCACATCGCTCGGCAGGCCGCGGTACCAACCGGCGGTGCCCGGCTCGATGCGAAACAGCAGCTCGCGTTCCTTGTATTTGAGCACGCCACAACTCACCGGCAGTCCGACGATCAGCGCGGCCATGCACAGCAACGGTAGCCAGCGACGGCCTAAGCAGCTCAACCAATTCGACAACATGCGATGGTCCGGAAGATCAGCAGGAAAGGACGGGTTTTAACAGATGCGTGGTGGGGGCGGGAAGAATTTCGACAGCCGTACGAGGTTGTGGGGTGAACGATCGGGCCCCATCGCTGGCAAGTCGAATCGTCGCACCGTCGGTCCCACATGGGATCCCCGGTGTTCACAAAACCACTGTGGGAGCCGAGCTTGCTCGCGATGGGGCCATTGCCGGCAAAGCAAAAATCCCGATCAATCCACCTTCAACACAATCTTCCCAACATGATCCCCAGCCTCCATCCGCGCATGGGCCTGTGACGCATCGTTGAGTGCATACACCTTGTCGATCATCGGCAGGCAACGCCCGGCGGCGAGCACTGGCCAGACGTACTCGCGCAACTGTTCAGCAATCGAGGCCTTTTCTTCGCGGGTGCGTGAGCGCAACAGGGAACCGGTGATGATCGCGCGCTTGGCCATGATCGCCAGCAAATCGACATCCTTGGCGTGAGCACCACCAAGAAAGCCCAGCATCACCAGTCGACCCTCCATGCCCAGCGCCGCAATATTGGGATTCAGGTACGAACCGCCCATGATGTCGAGGATCACGTTTACCCCTTTGCCGGCGGTTTTTTGCGCGATGACCTCGGCGAAATCCTGGTCGCGGTAATTGATCGGCTCGGCCCCCAACTGGCGGATCACCGCACACTTGTCCTCGCTGCCCGCCGTGGCGAATGCCTTGACGCCGAACTCGCGGCACAACATCAACGCGGTGGTGCCGATGCCACTGGTGCCGCCGTGGATCAGGGCGCGCTGGCCTTTGCTGGCGCCGCCCATCTCGAACAGGTTGGCCCACACCGTGAAGAAGGTTTCCGGGACTGCCGCCGCGTGCACCCAATCCATCCCCTCAGGGATCGGCAGTGTCTGGCCGGCCGGTGCCACGCAATACTGCGCGTAGCCGCCGCCGTTGGTCAGCGCGCAGACCTTGTCGCCAACAATGAATTCGCTGACGCCGGCGCCGATGGCCACCACTTCCCCGGCCACTTCCAGCCCCGGGAACGGGCTCATGCCGGGTTTCAGCGGGTACTTGCCGGCACGTTGAAGCGCATCAGGGCGGTTGATCCCCGCAGCGTGTACGCGAATCAACACTTCGCCCGCCGCCGGGGTGGGCACCGGCTCCTGACGCGGCTTCAACACCTCGGGGCCGCCGGGCTCGGTGATTTCAATCAGGGTCATGGTTTGAGGCAAGGTCATGTCGAAGTCCTGGGACAGAGAAGTCATAACAGTGGGACCGCATTGAGGGAGCGGTGATTCAGTTCAAAACAGGCAGCAAATCATCACGACGGTTGAGCAAACGCATGCCCTGTTCCAGCAGCAGTGCAACCACAATCGCACCGGCCGCGATGACAAACAACAAGGCGTGATGACCGCCGCTGGCATTGAACAACGCCGAATAGGCAAACCCGGCGATGGCCTGAAAGGTGGCGAACGAAACCGTCGCGCGGCTCCAGGCCACTTGTTGCTGGTGATGCTGCGGGATCAGTTCGTGAACCCGTGCCAGCGCCAACGGGACGATGCCCGGCGGGAACGAGCCGAGAATCACCGCCAGCAAGGCCAGCGCCGTAAAGGAACTCGATATCGCCAACAGGCCAACGGCAATTGCTTGCACCACCAGCACCACGCGAATACTGACCTTCGCGCCGAACTGATCCGCCAGAAAGCCATAACTCACCGGCCCGATAATCGCGCCGAGGCCATACATCACCCAAATCAGTGCGCCGACGTGCGGCCCGGCACCGAGACCACGGGCGACGTAATCCACCAGAAACACCATGGCGGGCACCAGTCCGGCGGCCATGAACGCGTATTGAGCGAACAGCAGGTATACCCGTGGATCAGTGGCCGTCTTGGGCTCGTCGATTGACGGCGCGACGGCTGGGTGGTGCGCCTCTGACGGCCAGCCGAACCAACTGGCAGCGGTGAGCACCAGGGACAACAAACCGAGGCCAAACCAGGTCTGCTGCAAGCCAAGGCTCAGCAACGGCGGAACAATCGTCCCCGAACCGGCAATGCCCAGGCCAATCCCTAGAAAAATCGCACCGCTGGCCAACCCGCGGCGTGATGCCGGCACGTGGGGCAACACGGTCGCGGCCACCAGCACCATGATCGCGCCACCGGCAACGCCCGACAGCAGGCGCCAGCCAAAGAACCAACTCACCGACAAGGGAAAGCCACAGGCGAAAAACGACAATGTCACCGCCAACATCATCAGCCGCAGCGCGGTTTTGTTGGAGGTGCGTTGCGCGACAGGGCGGCCGATCAGGGCGCCAATCAGATAGCCCACGAGGTTGGCGGCGCCGAGGTAAACCACGTCGCTGGCGCAAAACCAGTGCGCCTGGATCAATGCGGGAATCAACGGCGTGTACGCAAACCGCGCCAGGCCAATGCTGACCAGACTGGCGCTGAGGCCGGCGAAGATCGGCAGCCAAATGGCGCGTCGCGAGGGGGTCGATGAGCTGTGCATGAGCAGGATCCTGAGAGGTGTTTGCTGGCCTTCAGCCTACCGCGATTATCTGATGCAATAACGCAGCGATTTTGCGTTATGGTGATGCGTATATGCATCGGTAGGAGAGCCGCATGAATTGGGATGACGCACGGGTATTTCTCGCGGTTTGCCGAGAGTCGACACTGCGCGGCGCCGCGCGGGTGCTGGGGGTCGATCAGGCCACGGTGGGGCGACGGATTACGGCGCTGGAAAAGTCATTGAGTGCCACGTTGTTCCTGCGCACCTCGGAAGGTTATGCACTGACCGCCGTCGGCGAGGCGGCGCTGGCGGCGGTGGAAAAAATGGAGCGCTCGGCGCTGGAGCTGCAGCGGCAGATCCAGGGGCTGGATGACCGCTTGACCGGGCTCGTCAGGGTCAGTACCACCGATTCCATGGCCATCGATTTTCTGATCCCGGCCATTGCGCGCCTGCATCAACAGCACCCCGACGTACGCGTGCAACTGGACGCCTCGACGCAGATTCTCAGCCTTGCCAAACGCGAAGCCGACATCGCCGTGCGCAATACCCGGCCGGATAACCCGGACCTGATCGCGCGACGAATCGCCCGCTGGCCGGTGGGGCTTTTTGCGTCGCAGGCGTATGTGGACGCCCACGGCGTGCCGGCGCCGGGCTCGGCGTTCGAGGGGCATGATCTGGTGGTGTATCAGCCGTACTTGCAAAACCAGAAGGACATGACGCTGGTGTCGGAGCCGTTGCATCGCGGGCGGATTGTGTCGAGCCTGAGCTCCAGCCTGTTGGTGCGTCGATCGATTGCGGCGGGTATCGGGCTGGGGGAAATTCCGGTGTACATGGGGGAGAGGGACGGGTTGGTCAGGCTGTGGCCGGAACGCACGCGACCGCTGCCGTATGACGTCTGGCTGGTGACCCACGCCGACTTGCGGCACACCGCGCGGGTGCGGGCGGTGATCGATGAAATTGTCGCGGTGTTCTCCGGCACCGGCGAATAACACACCTGTAGCCGCTGGCGAAGCCTGCGTCCGGCTGCTACAGGGATTTGCGTTTAACAGTTATGGCATTTCAGGCAGCTCTTGCGGGCGCAGGTCGAATACCAGCACTTCAGCATCCGCACCGTTGCTCAACGTCAGCACCTGCTCATTGCGAACCCGCACGCCATCACCTTCCTGCAACTGCACGCCATTGAGTTCAACGCTGCCACGGGCCACGTGCACATAGGCATAACGATTCGCCGCCAGTTCCAGCGCAGCGCTTTCCTTGCCGTCGATCAGCGCGGCGTACACACGTGCGTCCTGTCGCACTTTCAGCGAACCCTTGTCGCCGTCGGGGGAGATGATCAGTTGCAGACGTCCGCGTTTCTTTTGCGTGCTGAAGTGCTCTTGCTGATAACGCGGTTTGGCGCCGCTGACTTGCGGCACGATCCAGATTTGCAGGAAATGCACGGGCCGTGTCGCCGAGTGGTTGTACTCGCTGTGGGCCACGCCACTGCCGGCGCTCATCAACTGCACATCACCCGGACGGATCACCGAACCGGTACCCAGCGTGTCCTTGTGTTCCAGCGCGCCTTCGAGCACGTAGGAGAAAATCTCCATGTCGCGGTGAGGGTGTTGGCCGAAGCCTTTACCGGCCGCCACGCGGTCATCGTTGATCACCAGCAGGTCTGAAAAACCCTGTTCTTTGGGGTTGCGATAGTTGGCGAAGGAAAAGGTATGGAACGACTTCAACCAACCGTGATTGGCCGCGCCGCGATCAGAAGCTTTGCGAAGGGTCAGCATGATGAAATCTCCTGTTGGGACGTTGATTCGTCCGAGTGAGGAGAAGGTTAATGGTTACTGGTGGGTGCAATAAGTAGATGAAGATTGAAACACTGTCCCGATGAGGTTGACAGTAGTGTGCGGACGATCACGCATTCTTTCCCGACACAGGCGCCACGATTGGCCATAATGCACAGCACCCTTTTAACGCCTTACACACAACCCCCTGTAGGAGTGAGCCTGCTCGCGATCCCGGTGTGTCAGTCAACATTGATATCAACTGATACCCCGCCATCGCGAGCAGGCTCACCTACAGGGACCGGTGTCTGGCCGGTATTCTTTTTTGACTTCAGTGATTTCTAACCCATGAAAACCGTGGCAATGGTGTTATTCCCGGGCTTCCTCCTGCTCGACATGGCCGGTCCCATGGAGGTGTTTTCCATCGCCAACCGCTACCTGGCCCCGGCTGACCACTACGTCCTCACGACCATCGGCACCGAACCCGGCGCATTGCGTGCGTCCAACGGCGTCAACGTCCAGGCCGATCTGCACATTGATCAGGCAACTCAAGGCTACGACCTGCTGCTGGTGCCGGGCGGCCCCGGTGCCTATAACGAGAAACACCCGCCGTTGCTCAACTGGCTCACGGGCGCGGTGAATCGCGCCGGGCGATACGGTTCGATCTGCACGGGGGCTTTCGTGTTGGGGCACGCCGGTTTGCTCGACGGTTACCGCGTGACCACTCACTGGCACTACACCGAACGGCTGATCAAAGGCTTCCCCAAGGCCACCGTGGAGACCGATCAGATTTACGTGCTGGACCGTAACCTCATCACCTCCGGCGGCGTGACCGCCGGCATCGACCTGGCGCTGGCGGTAGTCGCCGAAGACCATGGCAAAAAAGTCGCGCAGGACGTGGCCAAAGTGCTGTTGGTGGTGATGAAGCGCCAGGGCGGACAGGCGCAATTCAGCCCGTTGATGGCCACGGTTGCCCCGCACGAAACGCCGATCACCCGGGTGCAAAACTATGTGCTGGAACACCTGGATGAAGCGTTCTGCATCGAGCGCATGGCCGGTCTGGCAACCATGAGTGCGCGGCACTTCACCCGGGTTTTTGCCCGGGAAGTGAACATGACACCGATGGAGTTTTTGCAAAACGCGCGCATCGACCGCGCCAGAAGCCTGCTGGAAACCAGTGACCTGCCGCTCAAGACGGTGGCGTTCAAAAGCGGCTTTGGCAGCGTGCGCCACATGCGTTTCCTGTTCGGCGAAAAGCTTGGCCTGACCCCCAGTCAGTACCGTGAACAGTTCAGCTAGCGTGTTGTGTCCGTCATGCGCACCTTGATGGCCGGGACGCTCCCTCCGTGGCCGTTGAACCGTCACGCAGGGCTGCCAAGATACCCCTGAACTCTTTGCAAGGGAGGTGCGGGAGCCTGGAAGGCGAGTGCGAAGGTGGGTTGTGGCACTTAGAGCCTGGCCAGGTTTTCAGCACGCGAACGTGCATGAACAGCCTTACAGATTTGATCAGCGAAGCGGTGCTGCATTTCGGCCCCTACGCGTTTCACCAACGGCAACGGCTGATCCTGGACGGTGATCGGCCGCTGCGCATGGGCGGGCGGGCCCTGGACATTTTGCAGGTGCTGGTCGAGCGCGCCGGGACGGTGGTCAGCAAGGACGAACTGATTGCCCGGGTCTGGCCGACGTCGGTGGTCGAGGAAATCAACCTGCGCGTGCACATTGCTGCGCTACGTCGCGCCCTGGGCGACGGGCAAAACGGTCAGCGCTACATCGTCAACATTCCCCAGCGCGGGTACAGCTTTGTGGCCCCGGTGCAGCACCTGCCGGCAGGCGCGCCTGTGTCGATCCAATCCATTCAAAAAGCTCAACACAACCTGCCGGCACGGCTCACGCCGGTGACCGGTCGTGACTCGATTGTCGGCAGTCTGGTGCGGCAGTTGCCGGTGCGGCGTTTGATGACGCTGGTTGGCCCCGGCGGCATCGGTAAGACTACCGTGGCGTTGCGCGTGGCTGAGTTGTTGTTGCAACACTATCAGGATGGCGTCTGGCTGGTTGATCTGGGGTCGATTGATGATCCCGCGCAAGTCGTTGACCATCTGACGCGCGCCCTCGAATCCGATGTCGGGACTGCCCTTGAGGCGTTGGCGCAGCGCCACGCGTTACTGGTGCTCGACAACTGCGAGCACCTGCTGCAGCGCTGTCGAACGCTGGTTGAAAGCCTGCTGATCGCGGCGCCCCGGCTGTCGATTCTGGCCACCAGCCGCGAACCATTGTTGGCCGCCGGGGAAACGCTGGTGCGTCTACCGTCGCTGGCGGTGCCGCCCAACTCCGAGTGGCAGAGTGTGGCGCAAGTCATGGGCTATTCGGCCGTGCAACTGTTCGTCAGTCGCGCCCGCGCCCGTCAACAAGGCTTTGCCCTGCGCGAACAAGACCTCAGCACCGTTGGTGATATCTGCCGCAGGCTTGATGGTTTGCCCCTGGCCATCGAGCTGGCGGCCGCGCAAATCGACGCACTGGCTTTGGTCGGGCTGCAATCCCAGCTCGACAATTGTTTTCAGCTGCTGACCCAAGGCCGGCGCACGGCCGTCCCCCGGCACCAAACCCTGAAAGCTGCGCTGGACTGGAGCTATGAGCAGTTGAACCCAAAGGAGCAAACGGTGTTGCAGCGCCTGGCCGTGTTCAAAATGGCCTTCACCCTGGACGCCGCCATGGCGGTGATCAATTGCTCGGTACTGCCGCCCGGATGTGTGATGCAAGCGGTAGAACACCTGGCACTCAAATCATTGTTGTCGGTGGAGGAGGGCCGCGGTGTGACCCGCTACCGTTTCCTCAACACCACTCGCCTCTATGCCTTGGAAAAACTCGAGCACAGCGGAGCGTTGCGCGATTTCGAAAGGCGCTACGCCCGTTTTATCAGCCGAGGGCGCTCCACGTCAGCTGGGCAACTGGCGTTGCAACTCGTCGAGTAACCGGCGGACGTTCATCAGGTCCGGTGTGGCAAAGCCTTCGGTGAATTGCTGGTAGATCTGTGCCAGCAGTTCATGGGCCTGTCGATAGCGACCCTGGCGCTGCCAGAGCCGTGCCATCGACGTGGCGCTTCGTAGCTCCCAGGCGAGGGCGCCCTGGGTTCTGGCCACGTTCAGTGCCCGCATCAGCACGGCCTCGGCCGCCTGGTTTTTCAACGGGCAATCCTCTTCCAGTAGCGCATTCGCTTTGGCCCGTAGAATTTCTGCCGTGCTCCAGCCGGCGATGCCGGTATCCGCGCGTTGCAACAAGGTGTCATCGACGAAACCGCTGTCCAGCGTGACCATGATGTCTTTGATCAACCCACTGCCGGGTGGGGGTGGCAAGTGCCCCTCTGCCTGGTCGATCACCTGCGCGTAGTGACGTGCCCACGTGTAGAACAACAGCACCGAATGTTTTTGTGCTTGCTCCAGCAGCAGGCGCAGGAGCTCGCGGGCGCTGCGGGTGTCGCCGTTGTAGTGGGCGATCAGGCAGCCGGCCAGGGCCAGGGTGTAACAAATGGAAGTGCCATGGTTGATCTGAATCGCGATGTCCAGTGCCTGGCGGGCCGTACGCCAGGCCTGCTCCGGTTGGCCCTGCAACCAGAGGATGCGCGCCAGAATCGTCAGGGACGCAACGCTTTGGTCGTATTGCACGCCAAAACCGTGGGTGAAGCGGTTGAGGTGACCACTGTGGGCCATGCGCTGGATCACTTCTTCGGCGTTGGCCCGGGCCCGCCCCTGATCCCCGGCAAAGTGCAACGCGAGCACGCGCAGTCGGTGGGTGCTCAACGCGAGCACGGCGTCGTCATGCCCGCCCAGTCGATCGAATTGCAGGCTCTGTTCCAACGCCAGTTGATAATTTCCGCAGCTTAGATTGACCGCCATGTGCCCGGACACCGCCCGCAACTGACCGGCCATGTCACGGCACTGTCTGGCCAACGTTCTGGCGCTGACGAAGGCGTCGATGGTTTCCACAGTGCCGCCCTGGGTGTGGTAGCAGGAGCTGCCGAGGGCCAGTTTCAGGCTCATTTTCAGCTGAGGGCAGGGCTCGGGTGTGGCATCGAGCAGTGCCAGCGCCTTGCGCACATAAATGCCATGTTCCTTGAGCAGCGACAGTTCCTGCCACAGCGGCATGGACGTTGCGGCCAACTGGATGGCCAATGTTTGCGAGCCGTGCCCGTTCAAGCCCCAATCAAGCGCCGCGCGAATGTCCTCCAGACCCCGGGCATACCGCTTGATCCACAGACTGGTCGGGATGAGCTCCCAGTCATTGCGTGCCTGGTGCATCAACGCCAGGCAGCGTTCGGCATGGCGGACTCGCGTGTCCGGCAGGTCGGCGGCCTGGTCGAGTTTTTCCAGGGCGTAGCTGCGTGTGGTGTCGAGCAGGCGATAGAACACGTCTTCGTCGCCCACTTCCACGTTCAGCAGCGACTTGGCCACCAGTTGGGTGATCGCACCAAACACCTTGTCGGGGTCGATGTGTTCACCAACGATCACCGCCGCTGCGGATTCCAGAGTGAATCCGCCCCTGAACACGCCCAGCCGGCGCAGGCAGGTTTGCTCGCAGGGCGTCAGCAGTTCGTAGCTCCAGTCGAGCGTGGCGCGCAGCGTCTGGTGCCGACCCAATGCCGGCTGACACCCTTGGGTCAGCAGGCGAAAACTGCCTTGCAGCTGCTCCAGCACGCCGCTCAAACCCAAGTGGCCGACTTGCGCGGCAGCCAGTTCGATGGCCAGCGGAATGCCGTCCAGGCGATGGCAGATGTCGATCAACAGTGGCAGCTCGTCATCACTCAGTTCGAAGGTGTCATGGCTGGCCATCGCCCGTTCGACGAACAATTGCAGCGCCGAGAACGTCATGGCCTGAGCGCGATCCAGCACGGCGATGGGCGGTGGGCAATCCAGCGACTCAAGGCGCTGGACGAACTCGCCTTCGGCCCGCAGGCTTTCGCGGCTGGTGGCCAGAATGTGCACCTCGGGCGCGGCGCGCAGGGTGCTTTCACAGAGCAGGGCGATGGCGTCGACCAGGTGTTCGCAATTGTCGATGACCAGCAGCATCTGGCGGTCGCGCAGGAAGGCCGCCAGTGCGCTCACGGGTTCGCCATCGTGCAGGGACAACTCGAGCAGCGTCGCCAAATGGGCGGTGATCATCAGCGGGTCGTTGATCGGTGCCAGGTCCAGCAGGCGAATGCCGTCCCGGTAGCGCCCGATCAACTGTTCGGCGACGCGCAGGGCCACGGTGGTCTTGCCGATGCCGCCGGGGCCGACGAGGGTGATGAAGCGCTGGCGTGCCAGTTGTGTCACCAAATGATCGACCAGGGACTGGCGCCCGATCAGTCGGGTGCGGCGCACGGGGAGGTTATGGCCGTTGGGCACCGGTCCTTCGAGTTCGGGGTGCTGCTCGATCCGTTCCAGCGAATAGGGCGCGACAAAGCTATAGCCGCGCTGTGCCACGGTGACGATGTAGCGCTGGCCGGCCTGGCCGTCGCCGAGGGCTTTGCGCAACGCCGCCATGTGCACCCGCAGGTTGATGTCCTCCACCACGCTTTTGGGCCAGACCGCCGCAATCAGTTGCTGCTTGCTGACCACGTGCCCGGCGTGCTCCAGCAGGATCAACAGAATGTCCATGGCACGTCGGCCCAGGCGCAGGGGCTGGTCGGCCTCCATCACCAGGCGTTGTCCGGGGTAGATCCGGTAGGGGCCGAAATGCACAGCCTGTTCGGGGGAAAGGGTCAACGTGTCGCTCCTGCTTGCATCCGTCTAGTACGCTGTTTTCGAGCATGTTCCGCAGGTTTTCGGATCAGTGCAATCCGGGTGGCGGATGACTGTCGGGTGTTCGCAGCGACTGTGTGTACCCGTCACCCTTGGCCGGTGCCGTGTTTACGGTAACAAAGCCGGGGTTACGGCTTTTGGCGCGCCAGGGAAAATTAACAACGTTTAACTCGTGCTGCGTCTGGTCTACGCCCAAAACTCTGGTTCTTCAACGTCCACCGGTCAGTCGTTGTAGGAATGAGCCTGCTCGCGATAGCGGTGTGTCAGTCACCAACCCTGTCGACTGATAGACCGCTATCGCGAGCAGGCTCACTCCTACAGGGGGTGTTGGTATTTAAGTCAAGCAGGGATTTATTGTCATGAGGACGCTGGAATGAGCAACGTGGTGGTGGTCTATCACAGTGGCTACGGGCACACCCGTGTCATGGCGCAGGCCGTGGCCCAGGGGGTGGAACGGCACTTGGGCAGCACCTGCCTGTTGATTCCGGTGGAGGAAGTGGACGACCACTGGGACCGCTTGCACAGCGCCGACGCCATCATCTTCGGCTCGCCGACCTACATGGGCAGCGCCTCGGCACCGTTCAAAGGCTTCATGGAAGCCACTTCGGCGTTCTACCTGGCCCAACCCTGGCGCGACAAACTGGCCGCCGGGTTCACTAACTCCGGCAGCCTGTGCGGCGACAAACTCAACACCTTGCTGCAAATGGCCGTGTTCGCGGCCCAGCATTCAATGATCTGGGTCGGCCTCGACCTGCTGCCCGCGCGCTCCGGCACCGGCGTGTTCGATGGGCAGATGAATCGCTTGGGCAGCTCGCTCGGTGCCATGTCCCAATCCAATGTCGAACAACCCCCCGAACTGGCCCCGCCACCCGAAGACCGCTGCACCGCCGCGCACTTGGGCGAGCGCGTGGCGCGGCTGGCCGAACGCATGAACCACTCACCGGTTTGATACACCCCTGACACTCGCAAAGGAGATAACCCATGACAACATTCACCACCCGCGACGGCACCGAGATTTACTACAAGGACTGGGGCACCGGACAGCCCATCGTCTTCAGCCACGGCTGGCCGTTGAATGCCGACAGCTGGGAGTCGCAGATGATCTTCCTGGCGTCCAAAGGTTACCGGGTCATCGCCCATGACCGCCGGGGGCACGGGCGCTCCAGCCAGCCGTGGTCCGGTAATGACATGGACCATTACGCCGACGATCTGGCGCAACTGATCGAGTTGCTGGACCTCAAGGATGCGGTGCTGTTCGGCTTCTCTACCGGCGGCGGCGAAGTGGCGCGCTATATCGGTCGCCATGGCACGGGCCGGTTGGCCAAGGCCGGGCTGATCTCCGCGGTGCCGCCGCTGATGCTCAAGACCGAAGCCAACCCCGGCGGCCTGCCGATCGAAGTGTTCGACGGCATTCGCCAGGCGTCCCTCGTCGACCGTTCGCAGCTGTACATCGACCTCGCCAGCGGTCCGTTCTTCGGCTTCAACAAACCGGGCGCGAAACCGTCCCAAGGCATGATCGACTGGTTCTGGATGCAGGGCATGATGGCCGGCCACAAGAACGCCTATGACTGCATCAAGGCCTTCTCCGAAACCGACTTCACCGAAGACCTGAAGAAATTCGACATCCCGACTTTGGTGGTGCACGGCGACGCCGATCAGGTCGTGCCGTTCGAAGCCGCGGGCGTTGCTTCGGCAAAACTGGTGAAAGGTTCTACGCTCAAGATCTACCCAGGCGCACCGCACGGCTTGACGGATACCCACAAGGATCAACTCAACGCTGATTTGCTGGCGTTCCTCAACGGCTAACACTCGCTGCTACAGGTGCCCGGGCCCCTGTAGCAGCTGTCGAGCCCCGCGTTGGGCGTTATTGTGCGTGAAGTTGAGCGGTGTAGGCGGGTGGATGAGGGTGTGAGCGTACCGTGCGGCAGCGCCAGGCAAACGGATTGATGCCTTCGCTGCGGGTGAAGATGTGGCAGAAGTGCGCCTGATCGCAGAAGCCGCATTCGAGGCTGATTTGCGTGAGGCTCAAGTCGGTGTCGCGGATCAGCTGCTTGGCCCGTGCAATGCGTTGCAGACGTATCCAGTCCTGAGGCGAATAACCGGTGCTGCATTTGAACGCGCGGGAGAAATGACTGCGCGAGAGGGCGCAGGCCCGCGCCAGTTCAGTGACCTCGACGGATTCATCGAGACGGTCGAGGATCAGTTGTTTCGCCAGGCTTTCGCGCCATGGGGTCAGGCCGCCGGTGGTCTTCTTTGGCGATTCAGTGACTGCCACGCGGGCGACGTTTTGCTGAGAATGGGCCATGA
The DNA here is from genome assembly GCF_054668435.1 of Pseudomonas sp. S2_B07. Lineage (NCBI taxonomy): Bacteria > Pseudomonadati > Pseudomonadota > Gammaproteobacteria > Pseudomonadales > Pseudomonadaceae > Pseudomonas > Pseudomonas sp. S2_B07. The sequence goes on along the minus strand of NZ_CP162769.1, from coordinate 1,277,918 downwards.
CAAATGTCCGTGTCGGTGAGCTTCATTCTTCGTCGCGGGGTGTTGGCAGGCGAGTTAAACGTTGTTAATTCCGTCCTCGCGCAAATCCGGCAAAGGCGCTAACTCAGCACATTGCTGCAATTTCTTCAGACGCAGTACTTGCACTATTGATGTCATCCGGTGGCGTTAGGCGTGGCCGCTTTTTTTTATCGATCAAGGGTGAAGGCATGAAACATTCTCTGGTTTGCGCATTGGGGCTCGCGGTAGCGCTGGCATCAGGCACTTCCTCGGCGCAGGCACCGGCGCAAGTCGGCACACAGGCACCGGGCTACTTCCGCTTGGCGGTGGGCGACTACGAAGTGACGGCGTTATTCGATGGTTACAACGACCTGTCACCGAAACTGCTCAAGGGCCTGACACAAAGTCAGATTCGCGCATTGCTGGCCCGTCGCTCGATTGAAACGCCGGGTGTGCAAACCGCGTTCAACGCGTTTTTGGTCAACACCGGCAAGCAGCTGATTCTGGTGGACACCGGCGCCGGCCAGTGCATCGGCGCAACGGCCGGCATGCTCTCGGACAACATGAAAGCCGCCGGGTACGAGCCGTCCCAGGTCGATGCGATTCTGTTGACCCACCTGCACCTTGACCACGTCTGCGGGCTGGTCGACGCAGAGCAAAAACCAGTGTTTGCCAATGCCACGGTCTACGCGGCAAAAGCCGAGGCTGATTACTGGCTCGATCCTCAAGCCATCGCCAAGGCCCCAGAGGGCGCCAAGCCTTATTTCAAAATCGCCCAGGATTCCACCGCGCCTTACGTTGCGCAGGGTCGTTTCAAGACGTTCGAGGCCGGTCAATCGCCCGTGCCGGGTGTGGTCGATGCCACGCTGGAGAGCGGACACACCCCCGGCAGCACTACGTACCGCTTCACCTCTGAAGGGCAGAGCATTCTGTTCATGGGGGATCTGGTGCATAACCTCGCGGTGCAATTCGAGCACCCTGACGTGTCGATCGCTTTTGACGTCAACAGCCAGCAAGCGATCAAGAGCCGGGCCAAGGTGTTCAGTGACGCTGCCGCCAGCAAGACCTGGGTGTCGGCGGCGCACTTGCCGTTTCCGGGCATCGGTCACATCGCAACCGAGGGCAAGCACTTCCAATGGGTGCCGGTCGAATACGGGCCTTACAAACGTGCGGCCAAAGTACCGCTGATCGAGTAAAGTCCCAGCGTTTCGTGCCTGGCTCAACACACAAAGGAACCGTGCTTATGAACCGTAACGATCTGCGCCGCGTCGACATGAACCTGTTGGTGATTTTCGAGGCGCTGATGTTCGAAAAGAACCTGACCCGCGTCGCGGAAAAACTGTTCATGGGCCAACCGGCGGTGAGTGCGGCGCTGGGGCGGTTGCGCGATTTGTTTGACGATCCGTTGTTGCTGCGCAACGGGCGCGGCATGGAGCCGACCGCGCGGGCACTGGCGATTCTCAAGGAGTTGCAGCCGGCGATGGACACGATCTCGGGCGCCGTCAGCCGGGCCAAGGAGTTTGATCCGGCGACCAGTTGTGATGTGTTTCGTATCGGGCTGTCGGACGATGCCGAGTTCGGTTTGTTTCCGCCGTTGCTGCGGCAGCTGCAAGAAGAGGCACCGGGGATTGTGGTCGTGGTACGGCGCGCCAACTACCTGCTGATGCCGGCGTTGCTGGCCTCCGGGGAAATCTCTGTGGGCGTCAGTTACACCACCGACCTGCCGGCGAACGCCAAGCGCAAAAAACTGCGCGATATTCCCTGCAAAGTGCTGCGCGGGGACAAGCGTCCGGGCACGCTGACGCTGGATGAATACTGCGAACGGCCCCACGCCATGGTGTCGTTCTCCGGCGACCTGAGCGGCAACATCGACCTCGACCTGGCCAAGCTTGGACGTAGCCGTCGCGTGGTGTTGGGCGTGCCGCAGTTCAGCGGCTTGCGCGCATTGCTCGCCGGCACCGAGATGATCGCCACCGTACCGGACTATGCCGCGTGCGCGCTGGTGGAAGGCTGTGGGTTGCGTGCTGAAGACCCACCGTTTGCCATCGATGCAGCGCAATTGTCGATGGCCTGGAGCGGGGTGCATGACAACGACCCGGCGGAGCGCTGGTTGCGCTCGCGAATTAGTGAATTCATGTCGGGGCCTTTGCCCATTCCAGCCTGAACGTGGCGGCTTACGGACCGGGCAGATTCCCGCCTGCAGGAAACTGTGTGGGTATGACGGCCGGTTTCAAGGCAGAGCCACTCGTCTGAAAAAACCGTCTACCTGTCAGTTCTGACAGTAGCGACTATTCCCGATCCAGTGTGAGATAGGCCAGTACCCCAAGGGCAAGGTCGATCCCGCACTGAGAGCGAATGATGAATAATCTGACTGCCGTAACCACCCATGACTTGCCCCCTCCACGTATCAAGGAAAACCCGGTTTTCACCCTCCTGAGTCCGGTGGCGGTCAGGCATAACCTCACAGTCGTGGCGAACTACGACAGTCAGACCACGGACAGGATCCGCGTCACATGGCAAGGGGCACCGGGCACGCCGGCCGAGGGTTCCTATACCTCGGGCTTCGTCGAGGTCGGAAATACTCGCCCTGCGGAGCTACGAATTCCCAATTCGCTGGTGACCTTCAACCTGGGCCGTACGGTAACGCTGACCTACACCGTCATCAGTGAAGACGACCCGGAGCCCAGAACCTCGCAGCCATTGATTTTGTATGTGCTGCCACTGGCACAAGGCGATATGCCCAGACCGTTCATCCCGCAGGCGGACAACGCGGGTGAAGGCTTGGTTCTGAATGTGAATGACCTGACCGAATTCACGCTGCGAATAAATGGATGGCCCCTGATTGCCTACAATCAAAACCATTGGCTTCGGCTCAGGGGAACCAACGCCAACGGCAGTGCTTTCGAGGCTGTGTACTGGCCTCGCACGGTTGTCGATCAGCAATTGATCCTTCACGGCTTCTATGCCAAAAACTTTGTTGCCGATCCGCTTAAACGGCTCATGGATCGCAGCACTTTGATTCTGGAGTTCATGGCGACGCTGGATGGAAGCGATGATGAGGCCACAGCGCTGATTTTTGCGCCGCGCAACTACATTGTAAGAACGGATGCACCGAAAACGCCGGTGATCCTGTCGGTAAGAGATCCACTCGGTCAGGACATCGCTGATGGAGGTGATACCGAGTACGGCAGCGTGACCCTGGAAGGTACCGCTACAGAGGGTGAAGATGTGGAAGTCTTTGCCAGCAACATTCCAAAAGGCACGGCCACGGCCGATTCCGGTCGTTGGAAGCATCAGGTGACTGGACTGACCGACGGGTTACACGAGTTGAAGGCCAAAGCCTTGTATGGCGACGGCGCGGTATCCAATTCGTGGAGGATAAACGTGAGCCTGCAAAAGCGGCAGTTGTCGATCAAGGAAGCGCCCGATCACGTCAATCTGGATCCCCTGGCGGCGTTGCAAAGACTGACCGCTGTGCTGGATTCTGAAATGGCGCCTGGCGATCTGCTCACTGTGAGGTGGGCAGCCGCGCCCGGCACGCTGCCAGCGGGCTCACACACGACAAGCGCCGTTTTGGCCGGCAATACTCGACCCATCGAAATACCGCTGCCTGTTTCATTGGTCGCGTTTAGCCTGGGTAAAAAAGTAGAGCTGACGTTCACCTATACCCGCGGGACATCGGATCCGGTGACCTCTCAACCCTTTCCCCTTGATGTTCTGACGATCCCGGCGGTCGAGCTCATTGCTCCGGTGATTACCCAGGCGAACGGCACGACCGTGCTGGACCTGAAAGACGTCACGTCCGGCGCGACCCTCAGTTTTGGTGGCTGGCCACATATCGCCCAAGGGCAGCGCATCTGGCTGGATCTGGAGGGTGAAAACGTCAGTGGTGGCAGCCACAATCTCCAGACCTGGGCGGGCTCGCGCAACTCGGTGCACCGTGCTTGGGTCACGAACAATGGCTTTAGCATCACCATTGCGTACAGCTATCTATCGCTATTGAGGGATGGCAGCCGGTTGGCCATTCGCTTCCGGGTAAATATGGATCAGGTGGCAGATGACGCGACAGCGATGGTCTTCGGCACGCGTGAATATACTGTTCGAGCCGTTCCCTGAACCGGGCCGGTTTATCGATACCTTGATCGATCCTGCCCGTCATGCAGGTCCCCTGTGGGTGTGAGCCTGCGTCGCTTGGTAGATCTGTGCTCTTCCACAAAAAGAGCACACCCATCCAATTTTTCCCGTCCCCACACCGGCACTATCGAAAAACGTCCCGGCGCATCATTGCCGGTGGTTTTTCATTTGTGCAGGTAGCCCATGAACACGTCGCTACGGGATGAACGGGTCCAGGACTGGGGACTGCTGTTTCTGCGGGGCAGCGCCAGTCTGTTCCTGCTGTGGGTGCACGGCTTGCCGAAGCTGCTTGACTACAGCGCTCAACTGCACGTCATCGAAGACCCTTTCCACCTTGGCGCCAACCTGACACTGATGCTGGCGATTTTTGCCGAGGTGCTGTGCCCGTTGCTGATCATTGTCGGACTGTTGGTGCGTTTGGCGTGCCTGCCGATCTTGTGTGTGTTGCTGGTGGCGATGGTGGTGGTGCATCCGCAATGGAGCCTCGAGCAAGGGCAATTCGGCTGGTTGTTGTTGATCTTGTTCACCAGCATTTTCATCGCCGGGCCTGGTCGGCTGGCGCTCAATGTCCGATTCACCGGAGCGTTGCGTTATGCCTGAAGCCAAACCTTTTGAAGAAGTCGTGACCCTGATCATCAAGCACCGGGTCAAGTCGGGTTTTGAAGTGCCTTACGAAGCCTGGCTGCGCAACATTGTCAGCATCGCCGGGCAGCAGGAAGGGCACTTGGGCGTGGACGTGATGCGCGGCAAAAACGCCGGGCTCGACATGTACACCTGCGTGCTGCGCTTTTGCACCACCGAGGCGATGCAGCACTGGCTCGATTCGCCGCAACGCCTGGAACTGGTCCGCGAAGCGACGCCGATGCTCGCCGACGGCGACCAGACCGAGGTCAACCCGGTCAATGAATTCTGGTTCGCGCCCCAGGCCGACGCCGCGTCGCCACCGCCGCCACGCTGGAAGCAGGCCGTGGTGACCTTGCTGGTGATTCTGCCGCACACCTTGCTGGTGCCGCTGATCTGGGGACCGCTGCTGCAACTCAACGCGGTTCTCTCCAATTACGTCGTAGCGACGTTTCTGATCACGCTCACCATCGTGCTGTCGGTGGTGTACCTGTTCATGCCCATGGCGACCCGATTATTCGCGCCCTGGTTATCTCCTTCCCCTCAGCCCAAGGAAACGCGATGAACGCCGATCTGATTCTGTTCAATGGCCAATTTCATACCGTTGACCGTGAAAACCCGCTCGCCAGTGCCGTGGCGATCAGCGACGGCCGCTTTGTCGCGGTCGGCACCGATGCCGAGGCCATGGCCCTGCGCGGTTCGGGCACGCAGGTCATCGATCTCAAGGGCCGCTGCGTCATCCCCGGCCTCAACGACTCGCACCTGCACCTGATCCGTGGCGGCCTCAATTACAACCTCGAACTGCGTTGGGAAGGGGTGCCGTCGCTGGCCGATGCCTTGCGCATGCTCAAGGATCAGGCCGACCGCACACCAACGCCGCAATGGGTGCGCGTGGTCGGTGGCTGGAACGAATTCCAGTTCGCCGAAAAGCGCATGCCGACCCTCGAAGAACTCAACCAGGCAGCACCGGACACCCCTGTATTCGTCCTGCACCTGTACGACCGTGCCTTGCTCAACCGTGCCGCGTTGCGCGTGGCCGGCTACACCCGCAATACGCCGAACCCACCGGGTGGCGAGATCGTGCGCGATAGCAACGGCGAGCCGACCGGCATGCTGGTCGCGCGGCCCAACGCGATGATTTTGTACTCGACGCTGGCCAAGGGGCCGAAGTTGCCGCTGGAGTACCAGGTCAACTCGACCCGCCAGTTCATGCGCGAACTCAATCGTCTCGGTCTCACCAGCGCGATCGATGCCGGCGGTGGTTTCCAGAATTACCCGGACGATTATCAGGTGATCGAGCAGTTGGCCAAGGACCAGCAATTGACCATCCGTATCGCCTACAACCTGTTCACCCAGAAGCCCAAAGAAGAACTCACCGACTTCAAGAACTGGACCAGCAGTGTGACCCTGCACCAGGGCGACGATTACCTTCGGCATAACGGCGCCGGGGAAATGCTGGTGTTCTCGGCGGCGGATTTCGAAGACTTCCTCGAACCGCGTCCGGACCTGCCGCAAACCATGGAAGACGAACTCGAGCCGGTCGTGCGCCACTTGGTGGAGCAGCGTTGGCCGTTCCGTTTGCACGCCACCTACAACGAATCGATCAGCCGCATGCTCGACGTGTTCGAGAAGGTCAACCGCGACATTCCGTTCAACGGTTTGCCGTGGTTTTTCGACCACGCTGAAACCATCACCCCGCAGAACATCGAGCGGGTGAGGGCGCTGGGCGGGGGTATCGCGATTCAGGACCGCATGGCGTTTCAGGGCGAATATTTTGTCGAGCGTTACGGCGCCAAAGCTGCCGAAGCGACGCCGCCGATCAAGCGCATGCTGGCCGAAGGCGTACCGGTCGGCGCCGGCACCGATGCCACGCGAGTGTCCAGCTACAACCCCTGGACTTCGTTGTACTGGATGGTCAGCGGCCGGACAGTGGGAGGGCTTGAGCTGCATGCCGAAGGCCTGTCCCGGCAGACCGCGCTGGAACTGTTCACCCACGGCAGCGCCTGGTTCTCTTCCGAGCAGGGCAAGAAAGGCATGATCAAGGTCGGTCAATTGGCGGACGTGGCGGCATTGAGTGCGGACTTTTTCAGCGTCGACGAAGAAGCGATCAAGTGGATCGAGTCGGTGTTGACCGTGGTTGGCGGCAAGGTGGTGTACGGCGCCGGTGACTTCGAAAAACTCGGGCCGGCCAGCGTACCGGTGCTGCCGGACTGGTCGCCGGTGGTCAAGGTCCCGGGCCACTGGCGTCCGACCTCGCCGATGCAGGCGCAGGTTCACCATTGCAGCGGGCCGTGCGGCGTGCATGCCCACAGCCATGAAAAAGCGCGCTTGTCGACTGCGCCGGTCAGCGATTTTGCCGGTTTCTGGGGCGCCTTTGGCTGCTCGTGCTTCGCGTTCTGACGATCACAACAAAGCGCCGATGGACTGTGTCGGCGCCCGACGTAATACCCATCCACCGAGGAGTTTCACATGAGCAACGTTCCGTACAAACGCCTGAACAAGGATGATGCCGTGGTCTTGCTGGTCGACCACCAGACCGGTCTGATCTCGCTGGTTCAGGATTTCTCGCCCAACGAATTCAAGAACAACGTCCTGGCCCTCGCGGACCTGGCCAAGTTCTTCAAACTGCCGACCATCCTCACCACCAGTTTCGAAAACGGCCCGAACGGCCCGATGGTGCCGGAACTCAAGGAGCTGTTCCCGGACGCGCCGTACATCCCGCGTCCAGGCCAGATCAACGCCTGGGACAACGAAGACTTCGTCAAAGCCGTCAAAGCCACGGGCCGCAAGCAGTTGATCATTGCCGGTGTGGTGACGGACGTTTGCGTGACGTTCCCTACGCTGTCGGCGCTGGCAGAAGGGTTTGAAGTGTTTGTCGTCACCGACGCCTCGGGGACCTTCAACGAAACCGTGCAACAAGCGGCATGGGCGCGTATGACGGCGGCGGGTGCACAACTGGTCAACTGGTTCTCGGTGGCCTGTGAGCTGCAAGGTGACTGGCGCAACGACATGGAAGGCCTGGCGAATCTGCTGTCGCCGCGCATTCCGAACTATCGCAATTTGATGAACAGCTATTCGGCGCTGACGTCGAAGTAAGTCCAGCCCCAATGAAAAGTGCCCGCCAATGCGCGGGCATTTTTTTGCCTGACGAATGCGCTTTTTGTAGCAACCGCCGAGCCTAGTCCGACTCCTGTAGCCACTGCTCGTCAGCTGCTACGCGAATTGGGTGTGTAATTGTTGGGGTGTCGATACCCTGAAAAACGGCTATAAAGTGTTCGACTGTCAATCAGGCTGTGACAATGAACCCGTTCGAAGATATGCGTATTTTTTGCCAGGTCATGGACTCCGGCAGCTTCACCGCGGCGGCAGATCAATTGGGGTTGTCCAAGCAATTCGTCAGCCGGCGTTTGATGCAACTCGAAGAGCGCCTGGGCGTGCGCTTGCTCAATCGCTCGACCCGGCGGCTGGACGTCACCCCACTGGGGCAGAGTTATTACGAGTCGGCCTTGCGCCTGCTCGGTGAAGTCGAGCAAGTGGAGCAGGGCATCGCCGGGCAAACCACCGAGCCACGGGGCACGATTCGCATCAGCGCACCCTTGTCGTTTGCATTGGCGCATTTGGGCAGCCTGCTGCCGCTGTTCTTGCAGCGTTATCGCGACGTCACCGTGGAAGTGGACCTGAGTGATCGCCCGGTAGACTTGCTCAGCGAGGGGTATGACCTGGCGTTGCGTATCGGCATTCTTGAAGACTCAACGCTGATCGCCCGACGCATCGCCTCGATCCAGCGTGTGTACTGCGCCAGCCCGACGTACCTGGCCGAACGTGGCACGCCGCTTAAACCCGAAGACCTGCACGGCCATGACTGCCTGCCGTACGGCCACGGTCGTCAGGTGCAATGGCGGTTTGAAGGGCAGGGCAAACCGCTCACCGTCAATGTCACGGGCCGGATGCGGGTCAATAACGGCGAGTTGCTCAAGGACGCGGCGATTTCCGGGATGGGGATTACCTATTTGCCGACATTTATCGTCGGTGCAGCCTTGAAGGACGGCAGGCTGGTGCCGGTGCTGGAGGCGTTTCAGCCTGAGCCGCTGAGGTTGTCGGCGGTCTATCCGCAACACCGCCAGAGCTCGCGCCCGGTGCAGGCGCTGATCGAGTTTTTGCGTGAACAGCTGGATCAGACTGAAGACGAACTCTAATCCTCACACAGTTCCCCCTGTAGGAGTGAGCCTGCTCGCGATGACGGAGTGTCAGACGACATCAATGTTGAATGACAAATGGCTATCGTCGGAACGCTGCCCGGAGCAGGCTCGCTCCTACAGTTGGTTTGTGGATGACCTGGGCTTAATGGTGATCAGGTCCTTTTGTCATCGCCGTTGACATGAACACCACGGTCATCACCGACTTCGCCGTTGGCATGGACGCCACGGTCATCACCGACTTCACCATTGGCGTGGACGCCATGGTCATCGCCGATTTCGCCGGCGCGATGAACACCATTTTGGTTGTGTGACACTTCGCCGGAGCGATGAACGCCATTTTGGTTGTGGGACACTTCACCGGAGCGATGAACGCCGTTTTGGTGGTGGGACACTTCACCGGAGCGATGAACGCCGTTTTGGTTGTGGGACACTTCACCGGAACGATGAACACCATGGTCATCGCCTACTTCGCCGTTGGCATGAACGCCATGATCGTCGCCAGGTTCGGCGTGCGTGCCATTGCGACCGGAGTTGGAGGAGGCTGTGTTGCCGGCATTACCAGGGCCGTGGTCGCTGCCGCTGTGACTGCTGCCGCTATTGCCGCCGCTGCCACTGTTGCCGCCACTGCCGCTTCCACCGTGACCGCCGCTGTTGCCGCCGCCACCGTTTCCACCGCCGCCATTGCCTCCGCCGCCACCGCCATTACCGCCGCCACCGCCGCCATTGCCGCCGCCACCGCCGCCACCATTGCCGCCGCCACCACCACCATTGCCACCGCCGCCATGACCTCCGCCATTGCCGCCACCGCCACCGCCACCGCCGCCGCCGCCACCCCCTCCGCCGCCGCCACCATCCTTGGCCTGAGCAGTCGACATACTGGACAGACTGTCCGGTATCAATACGGTGGACGCCGACAAGACCGCGCCAATAGCTACTGCCAGTAAAAGCTTGTTGATGTGCATGTCGTTCTCCGTCTTATTCAGGGTTGGAACGTTGATGAACAATGCAACGTGCTGCTCGATTCAATAGGTGAACACCACACCTTCCGAATTTATTCAGCTGAATCGCCGAAAAAAACGCAACGTAGCGCTATGCCTCATTCCAGAGCCTTAGTGAATGCTTGAGGCAAGCTCGAAGATCGGCATGTACATCAGGATCACGATGACCCCGATCAACAACCCGATGAACGTCATGAGCAGCGGTTCGAACAACCTGACAAACCATTCGAGCCAGCGACTGATTTCTTCGTCGTAGAAGTCGGCGCTGCGTTCCATCATTTGCCCGAGGTTGCCGGACTGTTCGCCGGCGCGCAGCAAGCGCAGGGACACCGGGGTCACGAGGTGATTGAGCTCCAGCGCGGCCGACAGCGATTGGCCCTCGCGCACCCGTTCGCAGGCTTCGTCCAGGCGTGTGCGCGAAGCCACGGTGAGCAAACCGCGCACCATGCCCATGGCGGTGACGAGGGGAATGCCGCCCTGCAACAGAATCCCCAGCGAGCGATAGAAACGCGCCAGTTCGTACATGAAGATGCGTTGGTGGATGGCCGGGAGTTTTTCGATCAGGCGGTCCACGCCCCGACGAAAGGCCGGTTGGCGCTGGAGGAAGGCGAGGGCGACGATGATCGCCAGCAACCCGCCGAAGAATTCGCCCTGATGCGCATGGAGGAACATGCCGCTGGTCATCAACACTTGCGACAGCCACGGCAGGTTCGACCCCAGGCCTTCAAACACCAGGCTGAAACGCGGCACTACGTAACCCATCAAAAACAACACCACGCCACCGCCCACCACCAGCAACAGCATGGGGTAGATCGACGCGCTGACGATTTTTTGCCGAACCTCGTCCATGCGCTGGCGATAGCTGACATAGCGGCCCAGGGCTTCGCCCACGGCGCCGGTCTTCTCGCTGGACTGCACCAGCGCCACATACAACGGCGGGAATATGGCCGACAACTGACCCAGTGCCTGGGAGAACGATTTGCCCTCGTACAGCAAGCGCACCAACTCACTCAAGGTTTTGCGGGCCTGTGGCGCGCTTTCTTTTTCGGCCAGGCTTTCCAGTGCATCGATCAGCGGCAGGCCTGCATTGAGTAGGGTGGTCAGTTCCTGGCTGAACAACACCAGGTTGAAGGTCTCTCGCTGTTGCAGACGCAAGGCGCGCCAGTGCCGTTCGGCATGCAGGCTGACCACCCGCAACCCCTGGTCTTCGACGATGCGCCGAGCCTCGCTGTGACCGGGGGCCTCGACCGTCATCGAGACCACGCCGGCCTTGCCCACGGCTTTGAGATGAAAGCGCATGGTCTTCCCCCGTCATTGCCAACTGGTGACTTCGGCGTTTTCGCCTTCGCCACCGGGCTGCCCGTCCTTGCCCATGGACAGCAGATCGTACTCACCGTTTTCGCCGGGATAGCGGTAGGTGTAGTTACGGCCCCACGGGTCCTGCGGCAATTTTTTCTGCAAGTAAGGTCCGGTCCAGTGGGTTTCATCGCTCGGCGCAGTGACCAGCGCCTGCAAGCCCTGCTCGGTCGACGGGTAGTGCCCGACCTCCAGGCGATACAAATCCAGCGCCTTGCCCAGGCCTTCGATTTGCGCCTTGGCGACCTTGACTTCGGAACGGCCCAGTTGGGCGAAATACTTCGGCGCGACGATGCCGGCCAACAGCCCCAGCACCACCAGCACCACCAGCAGTTCGAGCAGGGTGAACCCGCGTTGCGTACGCGGGGCACAGCACAGACGTTGATTCATGATGACCTCACACAGTCGGCAGAAGGGTCGCGATAAAGGCTTATGCAATTGCCATGCAAAGCCCCTGGCAACCTTCTGAACCTCCCGTGCTACGGCCTTTCACGCTTACGGCACAGTGCTTGCGTATGGCTGATTAACGATCGGCCAGTGGGGCATTACCCCCAATTTTCGGGGCCGGCCAGGGGAGGTAGAACAATGAAAACACTCACCACTGGATTGCTCGGATGCCTGCTATTGACCAGCGTCGCACAGGCCGATGTCTTCGTTTCCGTGGACGCCAAGGGCAGCTACGTTTTGTCCAACGTTCACCGCCCCGGCCGCACCTATGAACGGGTTATTCACGAGCCCACCGCAGCGGTCGTCAGCCTCGACCAGCAACCGCAGATGATCGCCGCGCAACCCTACGCCGAGCTGGTCTCGGCCGCTGCCAAGGCCAATGAAGTTCCGGAGGCGCTGTTACACGCGGTCATTCGCGCCGAGTCCCGCTACAACGCCGACGCAACGTCCGCCAAAGGCGCTGGCGGATTGATGCAGTTGATGCCCGACACCGCGCGGGAGATGGGGGTCAAGGATGTCTACGATCCGAAGGCCAACATCCAGGGCGGCGCCAAATACCTCAAGCGTCTGCTGACCCTGTTCGACAACGACATTGCCCTCGCGGTAGCGGCCTACAACGCCGGCCCGCAAGCGGTGCTCAGCCGTGGCGGGGCGATCCCGCCGTTCGCCGAAACCCAGCGCTACGTGCCGGATGTCCTGCGCCAATACCGGCGTTTGCAGGGCCTGGCCGTGGACGCGCCGTTGTAGTCGAAACCCCGTGCCGGCTTGCCCCAATAGTGGGGAATGATGGCCCCGGCAGAAAAGTGGGGAATTAGTGGGGAATATCCCCCGAGTTATTAAGTCGTCAACTTAACTGACTGAAAAACAACACAATTATTTTTGGCATGGCGATTGCTCCAGTGCACTTGTCGAGAATTGTTCCTTGTGAGCACCCAATGCGAGGTCCGTGATCATGTCCGGCATACCCCACGCTCATTACCTGATTAATCTGCTGTTGTTTTTCGCGCCCTTGTTTGGCATCGAGATGGCCGAGGCGGCCGCCCGTTGCGAACGCAATCTGGTGGCGAACGTCGTGGCGCTGGATCAGCCGCTGATGTTCAACCGCCTCGGCGCGCAGAACGCCAACGGCATGATGTTCGCCCTGCGCCGCGACGTGGTCGACGACCACAACATGCCCCTCGCCCAAGGGGGCGCAGCGGTGCCGGGCAAAGTTTCGTTGCGGCCCGACAAGCGTCCGCGTCCACTGGTGCTGCGTGTAGCGGCGGGTGATTGCCTGACGATCAATCTGCAGAATTTGCTGGCGTATCAGGCCAACCCCGGCAAGCACGAAGAGACCGACGTCGAGGGCGCAGAAGGGGGAGCAACCGGTAATGCCGATCAGTTCAAGGTCGATGAGCAAGTCACTGACCGTCATGTCGGCTTCCAGGTCAACGGCCTGCAAGCGGTCAACAGCATTGACGACATCGCGTCCTTCACCGGGCGCAATGCCAACACGCTGATTCCGCCCGGTGCCACGCGGTCCTACACCCTGTACGCCGAGCGTGAGGGCGCGTTTGCCGCCAGCAGCCGTGGCGCCACATTTGGGGGTGAAGGTGATGCGGGCAACGTCGCCAACGGCCTGTTCGGTGAAGTGGTGGTGGTGCCCAAAGGTGGCCGTACCTATCGCAACACCGTGACCGAAGAAGAGATGCGCCTGGCCAGCACCGGCCGCACCCCGGCCGGTCAGCCGATTGTCGATTACCAGGCGCGCTACCCGCAGCGCGAACCGTGGATCCGTGAAGGCAAGGCCGGCACCCCGATCATCAGCATGGTCGATGGCAGTGAAATCATCTCCAGCGAGAGCGACGCGATCGTCATGGGCAGTAACGCCGATGGCAGCTTCCCGCCCGCGACTTATCCGCTGGAAGCTATCGGCAAACGCAACCCGGCGCTGCCTAACCGGCTGGAGCCGTTCCGCGATTTCGCCTCGCAGTTCCAGGATGAAGTGGCTGCGACTCAGGCGTTCCCGGCGTATTGGGCTGACCCGGTGATGGCCCATGTGCTGGAGCCGACCCGCGACGCGTTCATGATCAACTACGGTTCCGGCGGCATGGGCGCCGAGGTGGTGGCCAACCGACTGGGTGTCGGGCCAATGCACGATTGCCTGTCCTGCGCCTATGAAGAATTTTTCCTCAGTTCCCACACCGTGGGGGACGTGGCAATGCTGGTGGATGTACCGGCCAACGTCGGCCTGGAAAACATTCGTCCGGGCGAAACGCCACGCGCCGATCAGGTCGGGGTCAAGGCGACCATGGCGCTGTATCCCTCCGAGCCGGCCAACGTCAACCACAGCTACATCGGTGACTTCGTCAAATTCCGCAACACCCACAACGGCCACGAGCAACACATCTTCCACTTGCACGGGCACCAATGGCTGTTCAACCCCAACGACGATAACTCCGACTACGTCGATGCCCAGGGCATCGGTCCGGGCGCCGGCTACACCTATGAAATCGCCAATGGGGGTTCGGGCAACCGCAACCGCGTGGCCGGCGATGCGATCTATCACTGCCACTTCTATCCGCACTTTGCCCAAGGCATGTGGAGCATGTGGCGGGTACACGATGTGTTCGAGGAAGGCACCAGACTCGAAGTCTCCCAACAGGGCAACGACGGTTATCACAGCGAACCTTACGCGTTGCGCAGCGGTAAACCGGCGGCGGGCGCACGGGCCTTGCCGGATGGCGAGATCATTGCCGGCACGCCGATTCCTGCGGTCGTGCCGCTGCCGGGCAAAGCCATGGCGCCGATGCCGGGCAAAGTCGCGGTCGTCCCGAAGATCAGCGAAACCCTGGTGGCCGGTCATGACGATGACGACGAGGAGGGCGATGACGACGGCGAACATCACGGCGGTAGCGGTGGTGCCCAAGCCATCGGTTCCCTGGCCCTGGTGGATCGCAGTGAAGCCAACCGCAACGCTGACGGCAGCCTGAAAAACCCGGGCTATCCGTTCTGGATCGGTGGCATGGAAAGCTCGGTCGGCCAACGTCCACCAACTCCGCCGCTGGACATGCTCGACGCCGCCAAGGCGCAATCCCTGAAAACCAGTGGCAATGCCTTGTGGGCCAACCTCGATCCGGCGCAGTCCGGTGGCTGGGATGGCGGTCTGGGGCGGCATTCACTGGACGGGTTCTCATCGGGTGGTCAGGCGCACACCGTCACCACGTCGCTGGATTTCTCCAAGGAAGTGACCCGCGCCAAACCGATTTATATGCCCGAAGAGGGCACTGAAGTGGAACAGGCGGCCATGGCGTTCCACGCCCAAAAGGACCACCCGAGCTTCGCCGTGCTGCCGGGCAATCAAGTGGTGGCGCGCAACTTCCGCACCAACGGCGCGTTGCCGATGGCGGGTGCGCCGTATTACGAACCGTGCATGGATGATCGGCAAAAACGCCTGACCGCCAGCGCCGGCACCGGCGAGTTCAACAGCGGCGAACGGGTCGACGGGTTGTCGTTTACCGGTTCCTCGACCTTCACCGCCGACCGTCCGCGCATCTATAAGGCTGCGAACATCCAGTTCGACGCGGTGTACAACAAGGTCGGCTACCACTTCCCGCAAGCGCGCATCCTGGCGCTGTGGGAAGACGCCTGGCCGGTGATCACCAAACAGCGTCCGCCAGAACCGCTGGTGATGCGCATGAACACCTTCGACTGCGTGCAGTACCAGCAAACCAACCTGGTGCCGGCCATCTACGAGATGGATGACTATCAGGTGCGCACGCCGACCGACGTGATCGGTCAGCACATCCACCTGCCGAAATGGGACCTGACCGCCGCCGACGGCTCGGCCAACGGCTGGAACTATGAAGACGGCGTGCTTTCCCCGGGTGCCGTGCAAGAGCGCATCCACGCAATTCGTCTGTTCAACCAATGCGAAGGCACCGACCCGCGTGACGGCACACCGACTTGCCCGGTAGCCAAGCAGCATCCGTTCTTTGGTCAATATGGCCGGGCCGATTGGGTGGGCGCGCGCACAGCGATGCAGCGCTGGTTCGTCGATCCGGTGGTCAACAGCAAAGGCGTCGACCGTGGCCTGGGGACCATTTTCACCCACGACCACCTGGGCCCATCGACGCACCAACAGATCGGTCTGTACGCCACCGTGCTGGCAGAGCCGGCCGGTTCCACCTGGTTCCACGCCGAAACCGGCGAGCCGTTGTACAGCGGCGCGCGGCAGGACGGCGGGCCGACCTCGTGGCAGGCCGTGATTTCTACCGGTGACCTGGACGGCGACGGCAAGAACGACAGCTTCCGTGAGTTCTTCCTCGAATACAGCGACTTCCAGCACGCCTATGAAGCCGGTGTGTACGTGGGCGCCGGGCCGAATGGCGTGCCGGATGCGCAATCCTTCCCGGCCACCGCCGACAGCTTCCGTTATGCGATCAACCCGCCGGTGCGCAAGGAAGCCGCGACCCTGCTTGAACAGGTGGTTGAAGCCCGCGGCGGGCTGTCGCCGGGCTGCCCGAGCCGGCCTTGCCCGCAAGCCATCTCGGTGGATGACCCTGGCATGTTCGTGGTCAATTACCGCAACGAACCGCTGGCCCTGCGGGTGTACGACCCGAACAAGGTCGGCCCGGACGGCAAGCGCGGCATGCAGGCCGACGGCCTCGGTGGCGACCTGGCGTACGCCATGCAAAGCCGCACTGACCGGGCGATCCCGGCGATGAACCTGGCGCCCAACCTGGTCACTGCCGCCACCGGCCCCACCGGCGGCACCACGCTGTTCCCGCCACACATCAACAAGGGTGGCGCGGAGCCGGGGGACCCGTTCACGCCGATGCTGCGCACCTACACCGGTGACAACGTGCGGCTGCGGGTGCATGCCGGCGGTCATGAAGAGGAGCACAACGTGACCCTGCACGGCGTGAAGTGGCTGCAAAGCGGTTCCGGTTTCGGCAACAGCTCCAACTCCGGCTGGCGCTCGTCGCAAATGATCGGGATCTCCGAGCAGATGGGCTTCATCGCGCCGGTCTCGATGTTGTCCAGTTCAGCGGCGATCACCGGGGATTACCTGTACTCGATGGACGCATCCCTGGAAGGTTACTGGAGCGGAATCTGGGGGGTGATGCGCAACTACACCGCGCAACGCAACGACCTGTTTGCGCTGCCGAACAACCCGAAACCGGCGGGCATGCGCAACACCGTGGCCTTCGATGGCGCCTGCCCACGGTATGGCGCCAACCCGAACGGCATCGGCACCCGGCCGACCGTGCAACGCAACTATGAAGTGGTCGCGGCGCTGGCCAACGACATCCTCGGCAATCCGCTTAACCTGTCCATGGCGGACCCGGCGGGCCTCGGCCAGCATGTCGGCGGCCCGTTGAATCCGGCGGGCGGTACGCTGGTGTACAACTCCCGCGCGGTGAGCATTCCACAGGTCACGGTAAACGATCCCCAGGATGGGACGACCTTCACCATCGGCGGGCAAAGCGGCCCGCTGCATGACCCGACCGCGATTCTGTACGTGCGCAAATCCGACCTCGACCCGGTCACTGGCAAGCTGAAACCCGGTGTGCCTGTCGAACCGCTGGTGCTGCGCGCAGCGGCCGGTGACTGCATCAACATCACCCTGGAAAACCGTTTGCCGAGCGTGATGCCGGACCTGGCCCAGACCGCTTCGGTGATGGGCATGGTCAAGCGTGACCGCAACGGTGGCGAAGGTTCGACCACCTTCAGCAACAACCTGATGCGGCCGTCCAGCACGGTGGGCTTGCACGCTCAACTGCTGGCGTACGACATCACCAAATCCGACGGTACCAACGTCGGCACCAACCCGATCCAGACCGTACCGCCACGTGTGGGCAACAGCGGTGCATACCCGACGCGTACTTATCAGTACTACGCCGGACACCTGGAGCGTGAAGGCAAGCCGATTACCCAACTGGGCCGCAGCGTCGACAACATCAACGCCACGGCGGTGGAGTTCGGCGGGCTGAATTTCACCCCGGCGGACGTGATCAAGCAGCCACAAAAAGGCCTCGGTGGCGCGATGAGCATCCTGCCGATCGGTGCCACCTGGGTTGAGGACGCGCGCAAGGTCAATGCGACAGTCACCGCGCCAGGGCAAACCACCTACCGCGACTTTGCGATGGTCTGGCAGAAGGCGCTCAACATGCGCTGGGCCAATGGCCGGCCGGTGGAAGGCATTGCCTCGGAAGCGGGTGTGCCGACCGATCCGCAGGACAACTCGAGCATGGCCATCAACTATAAAACCGAACCGATGTGGTACCGCTTCGGCCTGCCGCCGGACGCGCCGTTCGGTCACGCCGATGGCAACGGTTACGGCGACGTGCCCAACGCGCACATGGCCTACAGCAACGCGCTGGTGGGGGGCGATCCACAGACACCGGTGCTGTATGCCAAACCGGGGCAACCGTTCCGCACCCACATCCTGATGCCTACCGGTGGCAGCCGTGGTTCGACGTTCCAGCTGGACGGTCACGTCTGGTCGGTCAACCCGTTCCAGTCGGAGAAGAGCGACACCGGCGGTTACCCGATGATGACGCCGGGCGTGGGTTCGGTGCGGTTCGGCTACAACCCGATGTCGATGTACATCGGCGCCCACGAAAGCATCCTGCCGGCCGCGCACTTCAGCTTCATGCACCCGAGCGCCGGGGGCAGCAATGCGATACCGGGCGACTACCTGTTCCGTGACTACGCCGGCTACGGCAATACCGCCGGGCTGTGGGGGTTACTGCGGGTGACCAACGAACCTGAACCGGCACCGGCGCCGTAGACCGAGGGGATGGGAACGACATCAACCCTGTGGGAGCAAGCGCGCTCCCACAGGGGCTCGGTGGGGCAGTAATTGATCTGAAGGGGAGAGAGGGATGAACAGGACCATCAGAATCGCCAGTGGTGCGCTGGTTTTAGGCGTCGCGCTGATTAGCCTTGGCGTGTGGCGCACCGTGCCGCCGAGCATGCTCAGCGAAGTCGCCTTGCCCAACACCTGGAGCGGCCAGAGTCTCTCCCGTGACGGGGTGTCGGTGGCGCTTGAGGTCAAGCCTTTGGCCAAGGACGGTGTACTGCGCGAAGGCGAGTTTGCCGACGTGCAGTTCCGGGTCAAGGACAGCACTTCGGGCCAGCCATTGTCTGGCGTCAACCCTGGCGCCTGGCTCGACCCCGAAACCGTTGCCGCCGACCAGGCCCAGGGCCGCGAGCAAAGCTGCAAATCCCGGGTCGGGGTGTTCCTCAAATCGAGCATTGGCGCGCGGCCGCTGCTGGATCTGAACAGCTACTTCCTGCTGGTGATGAACCGCGATGCCAGTGTTTCAGTGGTCGATCCGTCAGTGTCGGTGGGCGGCATCACCAGCACCATGGCCCGGATCGATCTAAAACAACCGCCGATGGATTGGGTCACCCCGAAGGACAACAAACGGGTGTTTTTGTCGATGCCAACGGCGGGGGAAGTGGCGGTGATCGACAGCGAACAATTCAAATTGCTGGCGTCGGTGAGCGCCGGCAGCAACCCGGTGCGCGTGGCCCTGCAACCGGATGAGCGTCTGTTGTGGGTCGGCAACAACGCGTCGACCGCCGACGAGTCCGGCGTCACGGTCATCGACACCCGCAGCCTCAAGCCCCTCAAACACCTGGCCACCGGGGCCGGGCATCACGAAATCGCCTTCAGCAAGGACAGCCGCTTTGCCTTCGTCACCAACCGCGACGACGGCACCTTGACCATCATCGACATCGCCAGCCTGACCGTCAGCAAGCAACTCAAGACCGGCTCGCACCCACTGTCAGTGGCGTACTCGCCGCTGTCCCAGGCGGTGTACGTCGCCGATGGCCAGGACGGCACCGTGACCGTGGTCGACAGCGCCAGCCTGGCGGTGCGCCGGGTGATCAAGGCGAAGCAGGGCTTGGGGCCGATGGGCTTCAGTGCTGACGGTCGCTTCGGCATTGTGCTCAACACCCTGGAGAACCAGGCCTCGGTGATCGACGCCGCCACCGATTCGCTGATCCATGAACTGGACGTGTCGGCCGAGCCCTATCAAGTGGTGTTCACCAAGGCCTATGCCTATGTCCGCGGTCTGGCGTCGGCCAAGGTCACGATGATCAACCTGTCGTCGCTGGGCCAGGGCCGTACGCCGATCAGCCAGGGTTTCGAAGCGGGGCCGCAAGCACCACGGCTGGCCGGTGATCTGCCGCTGGCGTCGAGCCTGGCGGTGTCGCGGGACGACAACGCGGTGTTCGTGGTCAACCCGGTGGACAACACCACTTACTTCTACGCCGAAGGCATGAACGCGCCGATGTCCGGGTACCCCAATCGCGGGCAAGTGGCGCGGGCGGCGATGGTCATCGACCGCAGTTTGCGCGAGGTCGAACCGGGGCTGTACAGCGCGCGGATCAAGTTGCCGTCGGCCGGGCGTTTCGACGTGGCGTTCCTGCTCAATCAACCGAACATCATTCATTGCTTCACCGCGTTGGTTGAGCCGGACCCAGCCATCGCGCAACACCCCGGCGTGCCCCAAGTGGAATTCATGCTCGACAAGTCCACGGCCACCCTCGGCAGTCCTTATGTGGTGCGCTTTCGCATCGTCCAGGGCCAGCAGCAGACCCGGCGCAGCGGGGTCAAGGATGTTCAGGTGCGCTACTTCCGTGCGCCGACGTCACGGGTGCAGGAAGTCGCGGCCCTCGACGTGGGCAACGGTATCTATGAAGCCCCGGTGACCCTGGACCAGAACGGCGCGTGGTACTTGCACGTTCGTGCGGCGTCGCTGGGTGCGAATTTCGACGACAAGACCTTTGCCAGCGTCCGGGTTCTGCCCGGCACTGCGAACTGAAGAGGACACCGACATGAACCGTATCGCACACCGGGGATGGCTGACGTTCTGCCTGTTGGCGGCCGGTATCGGTCAGGCCCTGGCGCATTCGGCGGACGAGCACGCCGGGCACGACATGCCAGCCAAACCCGCCACGTCCGAAAGCGCACAGGTCAAGTTCGCCGACGTGGCACTCGTGGACCAGAACGGCAAATCAGTGCGCCTGGAAAAGGACCTGATCAGCAACAAAATCGTGGTCATGAGCTTCATCTACACCAGTTGCACCACGGTCTGCCCGGTGGTGTCCTCGATCATGGGCAAGGTGCAAAAACAACTCGGTGCTCGGGTCGGTGGCGAGGTGCAACTGGTGTCGATCAGCGTCGACCCGCAGCGCGACGATGCCAAACGCCTGAACGACTACGCCCGCAATTTCCAGAACGGTCCGGGCTGGAGCTGGCTCACCGGCAGTTCGCAGTCGATCACTGAAACCCTCAAGGGCCTGGGCTCGTTCAGTGGCGACTTCAAGAACCATCAGCCATTGATCCTCGTCGGCGATGGCAACAGCCGTCACTGGACGCGCTACTACGGCTTCACCGACCCGGCCGTCCTGACCCGTGAAGTCGAGAAGATCAGCGGCCAGCGCAATGCCCACGCCAAACACACCGCCATTGCGATGGAGCAACAGCCATGAGAGCGCTCGCCCTGATCCTCTTCACGATGTGCTTTTGCATTGTCAGCTTGATGGCGTTTGCCCACGAAGGGCACCAAGAACCCGCGCCGGCGGTGGCCGGCGCGCAACCGGCGACCGGCACGCACGATGCGAAAACCTGGTTCACCGACACGCCGTTGCAGGATCAGAACGGCGAAACCCTGCGCTTCTACAGTGACGCGCTGCAAAACCGCGTGGTGCTGCTGAACGTGATTTTCACCCGCTGCAACGATGCCTGTCCGCTGATCACCCGCAAGCTCAAGGAAGTACGTGAGTTACTGGGCGACAAGGCCGATGGCATCACCTTTATCTCCCTTACCAGTGATCCGCTGCGCGACACGCCGGCGGTACTCAAGGCTTACACCTTGAAACAGGGCGTCGATGGGCCCCACTGGTTTTTTCTTACCGGTGACAAGGCACAAATGGACCTTGTCCTGAGTCGTATCGGCCAGATCGTGCCGACCCCCGAACAGCATTCCACGCAGTTGATCGTCGGTGACGTGGCGAACAAGCGCTGGAGCAAAATCCGTCCCGATGCCCCGGCCGCCGCCATTGCTCAGCGCTTGCAGTTGCTGACCATGCCCGTGGCCGGTCGTTGAGCGCGCCATGAAAACGTCCCTGGTCCTCGGCCTGCTACTGCTCGGCGGCATGCATTGCACCGCCCACGCGTCAGCGCTCACCCCCAGCGAAAGTGCGGGCAAACGCCTGTACCGCGAGGGGCTGTCCGAGAGCGGTGAGCCGGTCATGGCCCGGGTTGGCGCGGCCGACATGATCTTGCCGGCCAGCAGCTTGCCGTGCGCCAACTGCCATGGCGCCGACGGTCAGGGGCGCCCGGAAGGCGGGGTGCGCCCGCCGGACATCAGTTGGTCGCGGCTCTCCAGCCGTTATGGCCAGGAGCAAGTCAACGGCCGTGACTATCCGGCCTACACCGAGGGCGCGTTGGCCCGAGCCATTGCCGAAGGTCGCGATTCGGCCAACAACCGACTCGATCCGGCGATGCCGCGGTTCGTGCTGTCGATGAAGGACCAGCGCAACCTCACGGCCTACCTCAAGCGTGTGGCCGATGACCGCGACCCCGGTTTGACCGCCGACAGTCTGCACCTGGGCACCTTGTTGCCCAGTCAGGGGCCGCTGGCCGATGAGGGCGCCACGGTGGCGGCGGTGCTCAAGGGCAGCGTGGAACGCATAAATCAGGCGGGCGGCATTCATGGTCGACAAGTGAATTTGACCATCCTCGACCCTGGCCCGGACCGCGCCAGTGCCGAGCGGGCACTGGAGCAACTGATCGAACAGGAACAAGTGTTTGCCCTGATCTCACCGCTGGCGCCGGCGCTGGATGTGGACCTGGCGGCGCGCCTGGAACAGGCCGGGATTCCGTTGATCGGGCCGCTCTCGTTACAAGGCATGGCGCAGGCCAGTCGGCAAATCTTTGAACCGTTGCCGGGGCTGCGCGAACAGTTGATCGCCCTGGCCGACTACGGTACCGCCAATTTGCGTGTGCTCAAGGGGCCGACGCTGATTACCTTTCCGGACGAACCGAGCCAGCGGCAGGCGGCGCAGGACCTCGGCCAATACTTGCAGGATCACGGCTGGCAAGAAGTGCGGTTGCAAGCCTACGACGAGGCACAAGACGAACTCCCGCTGGGCTCGCGCTCAGTGTTTTACCTGGGCAGTGGCAGAGGCTTCAGTCGTCTGGCCGAGCGTTTGCAAAAAGCGGGGCAGGTGCCTTACCTGTTCGCGGCCTCGAATCAGGTGGCCGGTGACGTGTTGCAAATGCCCAGCGGGTTTTCCCGACGATTGTTTTTGGCCTACCCGTTCGTGCCCAGCGACTGGACGCTGGCCGGGCGCCTGGCGCTGACGCAATTGCGCGAAAATCAGGGATTGGGCGGTCAGCACGCGGTGCTGCAAGTGGGTGCCTACAGCTCAATGCTGCTGCTGAGCGAAGGCATGAAGCAGGCCGGACGCGACGCCAGCCGCGAGAAGCTCATCAGTGCCCTGGAGGGCTTGCATGATTTCGAGACCGGGTTGACCCCGTTGATCAACTTTGGCCCTGGCCGCCGTCTGGGCTTGAACGGTGCTCACGTCGTTACGGTGGACTTGCCCGACCAGCGCTTCTTTGTGGTTGCACCCTACAAACCCATTGCTGCCATGCCCTGACCGGAGGCCGATCATGAAACTCAACATTGCGCTGATGCTGCTGACACTGTGGGTCCCGGTCGCCTGGTGCAACAACGGCCCGGCCGCCGCGCGGGTCAATGGCGAGGAGATTTCCGAGTTTCGCCTGGAGCGCTATTTCGCCGAATTCCTCGAGGATCAGGGCAGGGCGGTGGGCAACATTCGCAGCCCCAAGGCTTATAAGCAGCTGCGGCAGAAAGCGCTGGACGCCTTGATCGACAAGGAGCTGTTGTGGCAAGAAGCCCTCAAGCGCGGCGTGGTGATCAGCGATGCCGACGTGCAACGCCAGGTTGACCAGACCCGACAAGCCATCGGCGGCCCCGAGGTGTTTGCCCGCCGGCTCCAGGACGCCGGTTTTGATGAAGCCAGTTTCACTGAATACACCCGCCGTGAACTGGCGGCCCAGCAAGTCTTTGCCGAACTCGTCCAGGCAGGGGGATCACCGGATGAAAAACAGGTCCGGGCGTTTTACGAAGAACACCGCGCCGACATGAGCCGGCCCGAAGAAATCCAGGCCCGGCACATCCTGGTCAAAGTGCCGCAAGGCGCCGATGCCGCCACAGTTGAAGCAGCGCGGCTACGCTTAGTAGAGATGCGCACGAAAATCAGCCAGGGCGAGGACTTTGCCAGTGTCGCCAAGGCCGGCTCCGAAGATGCCTCGGCCAGCGAAGGCGGGGACCTGGGCTATTTTCCTCGTGGGCGCATGCTGCCCGAGTTCGAAGCAGCGGCCTTCGCCCTGACGCCGGGGGCCGTCAGCGAACCGGTGCGCACGTCGTTGGGCTGGCATTTGATTTATCTCCAGAACCACTTGGAGGCAACCGATGTCTCAGAAACGCAGGGGCTTGAAATGGTCAGGGCTTACCTTGCCCGACAGCAACAGGCTCAAGCACGCCTGCAAGTCCTGGCGCAGCTTCGATCAAACAATCGAATCGAACGGATTGACGATGATTGAAGCTTCACCCCCAAATGTGGGGAAAGCTTCAGTGCAAATCCGGGCGCTTCCCCGTCTTTGGGGGACGGGGTTTGCGAGCGAAAAGGTTTTGTCATGGAAATCAACGCGATGTGTCGACCAAAAAGCGGCACTCAGTCTGGCATGAAGTGTGCGTTAGCCTAATTAAGGCGCGTACTCCCAGGCACGGATATCGGACCTGCGGTTTCAAGGAGTCCACCTTGTTGAACAAAATACTGGTTGTTGAAGACGAACAGCTGCTTGCACAAAACCTCCGGGATTATCTGGTGGCGCAAGGGCTGGATGTCCTGGTAGCGAACGACGGTGCGAAGGCCATCGGCGAAGCCGAAAAATTTGCACCCGATGTGATGGTGTTCGATTACCGCTTGCCCGATATGGAAGGCTTTGAGGTGCTCGATGCTGTCCGCCAGAACAGGAAGTGTCATTTTGTGCTGATTACCGGGCACCCCACCGCTGAAGTCTGTGAGCGGGCCCGGCAACTGGGAGTCAGCCATATCCTGTTCAAACCGTTTCCATTGGCGGAACTGGCCCGAGCAGTCTGTGACCTTTTAGGGATGGAGCGCGAACCCAAAACGGGCGTGAGCACCTCCGAAGGATTCGTCGAACGACGCCAGAGCAGGACCGAGAGTTTCCCGCTGCAGTTGTACGACGGGAGTTGGGTGCTTGCAGATCGCCGACGAAGTACATCGGCCTCCATGGCGCCAGACGACGAACAACTGCTCACCGGGGAGTAATTGGCGCGACCAGACGTTCCGGCACCCGCCGCGATGACTCGCCGCGCCGACAGGGCTCAAAGCCCCGGGCGTTGGAGAGCATGCCATGGACCGTCTATCCCTTGCCGTCGAACCGGCGTTGCTGGACTGCGTACCGTCTCGTTTTTCCAGTGAGCAACTGGCCCAGGCCCGGGCTCGAGCCACCAGTACCGGCGAACGGGTACTGGAAGCCCTCGGGGTGTTGTGCGAACTGGCTCCGATGCCCTTCATCCAGTGCCTCGGCACCACCCTGCATTATCCGGTGCTCGACACCGACAGCCTGTTCAAGGCCATCCCGGTATTTGACCGGGTCACCCTGGCCCAATGCCTCAAGCGCGAATTCATCCTGCTGCGTCACGAAGACGCGGTCATTGGCGTGTTTGCCGACCCCTTCGATACCTCGCGCCTGGCCTGGATCGACGACTGCCTGCACGGTGCGCCGCTGTACCTGGTGCATGCCGACGACCTGAAAGCCTACCTGGCGCGTCACGAGGAAAGCTTCCACGCGGTGGAATCGCTCAATGCCCAATCCGACACCGGCGTTGAAGTCGACAACCTGCAAAGCCTGTCCCTGACCAGCATCAGCGAAGACGCCAGCGTCGTCGTCAAACTGGTCAACTCGACCCTCTACGATGCCTTGAAAATGCACGCCAGTGACATCCACCTGGGCACCACCGGCAGCGGTCTGGTGATCAAGTACCGGATCGATGGCGTGCTCAACAACATCAGCAAAATCCAGGGCAGCGAGTTCGCCGAGCAGGTGATCTCCCGAGTCAAAGTCATGGCCGAACTGGACATCGGCGAAAAACGCGTGCCCCAGGACGGTCGCTTCAAGATCGGCATCAGCGGCCGGCAGATCGACTTCCGGGTGTCGATCATGCCGAGCATTTTCGGCGAAGACGCGGTGCTGCGGGTCCTCGACAAACAGGACCTGGCCGACAAAGTCAGTGGCGTGCAATTGCAGGCCCTGGGTTTTGAAGAGGAAACCCTGCGCCAACTGCGGCGCCTGGCCGCCGAACCCTACGGCATGGTGCTGGTGACCGGTCCGACCGGCAGCGGCAAAACCACCACGCTGTACGCGATGATCACCGAGATCAACCACGGCGTGGACAAGATCATCACCATCGAAGACCCGGTGGAATATCAACTGCCGGGCGTGCTGCAAATCCCGGTCAATGAAAAGAAAGGCCTGACCTTCGCCCGGGGTTTGCGCTCGATCCTGCGCCATGACCCGGACAAGATCATGGTCGGTGAAATCCGCGACCCGGACACCGCGCAAATCGCCGTGCAATCGGCACTCACCGGTCACCTGGTGTTCACCACCATCCACGCCAACAACGTGTTCGACGTGATCGGCCGTTTCACCCAGATGGAAATCGACCCCTACAGCCTGGTGTCGGCCCTCAACGCGGTGTTGGCGCAGCGGCTGATCCGCCTGGTCTGCGCCAGTTGCAGCGCGCCGGTCACCCCCACCGACGACGAATTGCTTGCCTCGGGCCTCGATCCCAAAGACGTCGGCCACTACCACTTTGTGCATGGCAAGGGCTGCGGCCACTGCCGGGGCACCGGGTATCGCGGGCGCAGTGCGATCGCCGAGCTGCTGCACCTGGACGACGAGCTGCGGCAAATGATTGTCGAGCGCCAACCCATTTCGAAGATCAAGGCCCACGCCTGTAAACGTGGCTTGCGGCTGTTGCGCGAGTCGGCCCTGGAACTGGTGCAACAGGGGCGTACCACGCTCGAGGAGATCAATCGTGTCACTTTTGTCTCGTGATCGGTATATCGCCGTGCTTGGCGCCAGCGGTGTCGGCCTCGGCCAACGCCGCGGCAGCGACACCCTGTGGCTGGGCAGCGTCGGCTTCATCGACGAAGGCTTCCACGCCTGGGCCGTCGCCCTCGAAACCCTCGACCGTTTGCTCGGCGAACACACGCAGGCCGGTGCGGAACTTTGCGTGGTGATCTCCGGGCACTTCAGCCGTTTCTGCCTGGTGCCCTGGAGCGAAGAAATCAGCAGCCCCGACGAACTGCTCGGCTTCGCTCAACTGTGCTTCGAAGACCTTTATGGCGTACCAACGCAGCCCTGGAGCATGGTGCTGTCGGCTGAGCCGGCGGGTTACGACCGGATCGCCACTGCACTGCCGCAAGACTTGCTGACGCGCCTGCGCAGTCTGGTCAGCGGTCGCGGCATGCGCCTGCGTTCGGTGCAGCCGTACCTGATGGCCGCGTTCAACCACTTCGACAAGAGCTTTGAGGGCGGCGACTTTCTGTTCGTCGTCGCCGAGCCGGTGCGCAGCGTGCTGCTGCTGGCACGGGAAGGGAAGTGGGCGGCGGTGCGTTCGGTGGGCAGCAGTGACAGCGATGCCGCACTGACCGCACTGATCGGACGTGAAAGCCAATTGCAGGCCTCCACCAGCGAACGGCCGCTCAGCGTCTACCTGCACGCACCGGCGCGCATCGACTCGCATCCCGACGTGCCGGGCGTGCAGTTGCGCACCCTTGAAGAAGACCAGACAGCCGTACGCGACAGTTTGTACGTGATGTCTCGGGCGGTGGCCTGACATGCGCCCGCTGATGCTCGACTTCCAGCCGCGTCGCCGTTCCGGCCCATTGGGCTGGAGCTTGCTGGCCGGTGGTGTGGTGTTGGCGCTGGTGTGTTTCTTCGTCCAGCAACACCTCGACGAAGAGGCCTCGCAACAACAAGGCCATCTGCAACATGCCCAGCGTGCACTCACCGGCGACAACGGCAGCAAGGTCTCCCTGACCCCGGCCGAAACCCGTGAGCAGGCTCAGAACCTGGCCGAAATGCGCAAAGTCTCCCAACAACTGCGCCGGCCTTGGGAGCGTCTGTTCGCCATGCTCGAAGCCATGCCACGCGACAACGTTGCCTTGCTGACCCTGACCCCGGATGCGCGCAAAGGTCAGGTACGCATCAGCGCCGAGGCGCGGGATCTGGAAGCCATGCTCGAATTCCACCAACGTCTGGAAGCCAGCGACGAGCTGTCCGACGTGTCGCTGCTCAGCCACGAAATCGTCGCCAACGTGCCGGAACACCCGGTGCAATTCAACCTGTCGGCCAGCTGGGAGATCGGCGATGCGAATCCCTAAATTGATCGTCCACGAATACCTGCAAGGCCTGGGCGTTCCTGGCCTGGTGGGCATGGCGCTGCTGCTGGTCGCTTTGGTGTATGGCCTGGGCGGCTTGATGCCGGACTGGCAAGCGCTGCAACAGCTGAGCCAGCAGACCCGTGAAGCCGGCGAGTACCTGGCCAAGGTTGAAGACGGCAGCGTCGCCGCCCCGGTGGTGCCGCAGCGTCAACTCGACGATTTCCGCAGCAAACTGCCGTCGCAGCCACAGGCCACCGTGGCCATCGACAAGATCTACGCGCTGGCCAGTCAGGAACACATCACCCTGTCGCGCGGTGAATATTCGCTGGGCATCGACCCCAAGACGCACCTGGCCCGTTATCAGATTTTGCTGCCGGTGCGCGGCAGCTATCCGCAATTGCGACGCTTCCTGCACGCCTTGCTCGGCCAGTTGCCGGCGGTGGTGCTGGAAGACGTGGAGTTGCAGCGCAAGAAGATCGCCGACACCGACCTGACCGGGCGGATCCGCATGACCCTTTACCTGTCGAGGTCATGATGAATACCAAGCGCGTACTGGGTTGGATGGCGTTCTTCGGTGTGGCCGCGGGACTGGCCTGGGGACCTCAATATTTCCAGAAAACCGATGAGGGCGACGAGTCTGTCGCCGCCTCAACCACCCCGGTCAAAAGCAAAACCGGCACGCTGCCGGCTGTAACGGCCAACGGCAAACCGGTGGTGATCAAGGACCTCAGCCCGTCCGGCGACCTGTTCACCGCCCGCAGCTGGAAGGTCGCGCCGACCCTCGCCAGCGTCATCGAACAACCCGTCAACCAGACCCCGGTGGTACAAGCCCCCAGCGTACCGCCGATGCCTTCCAGTTCATTGGCAAGCTCAATGACCGTTCCGACCTGCAAGTGTTTTTGCAGAACGGCGAAAAAATATACGTCGTACGCAAAGGGGATGTGATCGACGAAACCTGGCGGATCGAGCGGATTTCCGATGTGGAACTCAGTTTTGTCTACTTGCCTCTGCATTTATCCCAGACCTTGTCTGTGGGGAGCGCGCAATGAACACATCCCGTTTGCTGTTGAGTGTCTGCATCGCTGCAGCGCTGGCCGCGTGCAGTTCGGCGCAGCTCGCCAACCAGGAGGCGTCCCAACTGATCGAGTCGGGGCAATACGAGGCCGGCCTGGCCCGTATCGAAGAAGGGTTGCGTGAAGACCCTCGCGACACCGAACTGCACCTGGCCCTCAACAGCGGACGAGCGCTGGCGGTCACGAATTTATTGAGCCAGGGCGACATGGCCCGCGCCACGCGTGATTTCCCCTCGGCACGAATGGCCTATGGCCGAGTACTGAACATCGAGCCACACAACCGTCGCGCCCAAGAGGCGCTGAGCCAGCTCGACTACCTGCGCAGCATGGATGAAAAACTCGAACTGGCCCGTGGCGACCTGCGTCGCGGAGACATCTACGGCGCCGAACGCCAGGTCAAACAGATCCTCGAACTCGACCCCAAGAATGAAGGTGCTCTGGAACTGCAAGGCAACATCCGCCTGGTGCAGAGCCGCAACGTGGTCCCGTACCCACAACTGCGCACCCGCCTGGACCGCCCGGTGACCCTGGAATTTCGCGACGCCAACCTGAAAACCATTTTCGAAGTGCTGTCCCAGGTGGCCGGTCTGAATTTCATCTTCGACAAAGACCTGCGCCCGGACATGAAAGCCACGATCTTCGTGCGTGACGTGCGCATCGAGGACGCGGTGGAACTGCTGCTGCAACAGAACCAGTTGCACCAGAAAGTGGTAAACGAAAACACCTTGCTGATCTACCCGGACTCGCCGCAAAAGCTCAAGGACTATCAAGAGTTGGTGATGCGCACCTTTTACCTGACCAGCATTGATTCCAACACCGCGCTGAACATGATCAAGACCATGCTCAAGACCCGTGACGTGTTCGTCGATGAGCGCCTCAACACCCTGACCATGCGCGACACCGAAGACGCTGTGCGCATGGCCGAAAAGCTCCTGCAATCGCAAGACCAGTCCAACCCGGAAGTGGTGCTGGAAGTGGAAGTGATGGAAGTGGCCCGTCAACGGATTCTCGACCTTGGCCTGCAATGGCCGAACACCTTCGGCGTGATCAACACCGACGGTTCGCCGGTGACGATCCTCGATCAACTCAAAGGCATCGACTCCAGCCGGATCTCCATCTCGCCGTCGCCGCAAGCCAAGATCAACGCCCAGGACAACGACATCAACACCCTGGCCAGCCCGGTGATTCGTGTCAGCAACCGTGAGCAGGCGCGCATCCACATTGGTCAGCGCGTGCCGATCATCAGTGCGACCTCGGTGCCGTCGACCCAAGGGCCGGTGATCACCGAAAGCGTCACCTACCTCGACGTCGGTCTGAAGCTGGAAGTGCAGCCGATCGTGCACTTGAACAACGAAGTGGCGATCAAAATCGCTCTGGAAGTCAGTAACGCCACGCCGCTGGAACCGACCCGCCAAGGCACCATTCCGGTTCAGGTTGATACCCGCAACGCTCAGACCACGCTGCGTCTGCATGACGGCGAAACGCAGATCCTCGCCGGCCTGGTGCGTAACGACCACGGCGCCACGGGCAACAAGATCCCCGGTCTTGGCGACATCCCGGGCCTTGGCCGCTTGTTCGGCAGCAACAAGGACACCGTCGGCAAATCCGAGCTGGTGCTGTCGATCACCCCACGGATCGTGCGCAACCTGCCGTACCAGAGCCCGTCGGACATGGAATTCCCTACCGGCACCGAAACCAGCATGCACATCCAGGCGCCGGATCGGCGGATGGAGCCACGGATTCAGAACGAGCACATCGACCGCTCGGTGCCTGGCGTGACCACCGAAGTGACCGTCGGCCGGCCGGTGGCTTCCGCCACTCCTCAAGTCACTGTTGAGAAGCCTTGATCATGAACGCCTCGCAACGTGGTTTTACCTTGATCGAAGTCGTCGTGACGCTGGCCCTGATCGGCCTGCTGGCCGGTATGGCCGCGCCGCTGACCGAGACCGTGGTGCGCCGGGGCAAAGAGCAGGACTTGCGCACCGCGCTGTACCAGATTCGCGACGCCATTGACGCCTACAAGCGCGCCTTTGACGCCGGCTACATCGAGAAGTCGCTGAACAGCAGCGGCTATCCACCCAATCTTCAAGTGCTGGTCGAAGGCGTGCGCGATGTGCGCAGCGCCAAGGGTGCCAAGTTCTACTTCTTGCGCCGCGTGCCCCATGACCCGCTGACAGCGGTCAAGCGTGACGACGAAGGTGGCTGGGGGCTGCGCTCTTACGACAGCACGGCTCAAAACCCGCGGGAGGGTGAAGACGTCTTTGACGTTTACTCCAAGGCCCGGGGCAAGGGGCTCAACGGCATCGCCTACCGGGAGTGGTGAGCATATGCGTCGGCAAAAGGGCTTTACCTTATTGGAGCTGATGGTGGTCATGGCAATCATCGCGACGCTGATGACCATCGCCTTGCCACGCTATTTCAACAGCCTCGAAACGTCGAAGGAAACCACACTGCGCCAGAGCCTGTCGGCCATGCGCGAAGCATTGGATCACTACTACGGCGACACCGGACGCTACCCCGATTCCCTCGATCAACTGATCGAACAGCGTTACCTGCGCAACGCGCCGATGGACCCGATTGCCGAGCGTAAAGACACCTG
This sequence comes from Pseudomonas sp. S2_B07, assembly GCF_054668435.1. Lineage (NCBI taxonomy): Bacteria > Pseudomonadati > Pseudomonadota > Gammaproteobacteria > Pseudomonadales > Pseudomonadaceae > Pseudomonas > Pseudomonas sp. S2_B07. The sequence continues at coordinate 1,245,982 of NZ_CP162769.1, read as the reverse complement.
GGTGCTGGTCGCGCCGCCGGATGGCGTGGCGGGCGGGGTGGCCGATATCAAAGTGGAGCCACAGGGAGGGCGCGCGATGGCAGCCTTTATTCCGAGTGGTAAGCCGGCTGACGAGGCGGGGTTCACCTACCTGGGCGTGCTGTTTCTGATCATGGTGATGGGCATGGGCCTGGCCAGTGCCGGCGAGTTGTGGGCAACCGCCTCGCGCCGCGATCGGGAGCGTCAGTTGCTGTGGGTCGGCACCCAATATGCCCAGGCCCTGCGCAGCTACTACCGCAGTTCACCAGGCCTGGCGCAGTACCCGAAAGAACTGGCGGACCTGCTGCAGGACGAGCGTTTTCCCTCGCCCAAACATCATCTGCGCCAGCTGTACCCGGACCCGATTGGCGGGGGTGAGTGGACGCTGATGCGCGGTTTCGACGGGCGCATCACCGGCCTCAACAGCCCCTCGACGGATACGCCGCTCAAGCAGAATGATTTCCCCAGCCAATGGTCGGATTTCGCCGGCATGGCCAGCTACAAAGACTGGCAGTTCGTGGCCGAGAAGGCCTTCCTCGACGGTACGTCCGGCCCGCCGAAAAGCCAGTCCGCACGGCCTCAGGGGCTGTCGCCATGAACAGACACTGGCTCGCTGTACTGATCCTCACGTGTGTAGCGTCTTTCGCCAGCGCTGGCGAAGAAGAGGAAATGCTCGGCTTCATTGTCGATGACACGATCTCGCACATCGGCCACGACTTTTACTACTCGTTTAGTGAGCGTCTGCGCGCCACCAGCCCGATGGATTTCAACCTGGTGGTACGTGAACGACCTTCGGCTCGCTGGGGCAGCCTGGTGACCGTGGAATATCGGCAGCGACTGGTTTATCGGCGTTTCTTGCCGCCGAACACCGTGGACCTTCAGGAGGAAGCCTACCAGGCGGCCGACATGGTTCGCGCACAGATAGCCCAGCAGAAGCTGGAGGCCTTGTTGCAAGACACCACGGACCTGGAGAGGGACGAATTATGAAGACGACAACGTTCTTGCAGTGCACCGGTTTTTTACTGTTCGGGCTTGGCAGCGCCAGCCTGGTCCAGGCCACGGAGCTGGTGTACACGCCCATCAACCCTTCGTTCGGCGGCAACCCGTTGAACGGCACCTGGCTACTCAACAACGCCCAGGCGCAGAACGACTATGACGATCCGGACCTGAAAAACCGTACCGCCGTGGCCGGGACCACAGCCCTGGAGCGATTCACCAGTCAGTTGCAATCGCGGTTGCTGGGGCAAGTGCTGGACAACATTTCCTCCGGTAATTCGGGGAGTCTTTCTACTGACGCTTTTATCGTCAACGTTGTCGACGACTCCGGTGCACTGACCATTGAGGTGACGGACCGATCGACCGGTGAAGTGTCGGAAATCCAGGTGAATGGCCTCGCTCCTTAAAGGGCTTTGGGTCGATGGGGAGTTAGGGACATGAAAAAAATAATTGCGCTAGGGCTGATGTTGGCAACCTTACAAGGGTGTGGTTTGCGCGAGCCGATGTCGGCCGAGCAGGACACCAAGACCCCGACCCTGACACCTCGGGCGTCGACCTATTACGACTTGTTGGCCATGCCTCGACCCAAGGGCCGGTTGATGGCGGTGGTGTATGGTTTTCGTGACCAGACCGGGCAATACAAACCGACCCCGGCCAGTTCGTTTTCAACCAGCGTGACCCAGGGCGCGGCGAGCATGTTGATGGATGCGTTGCAGGCCAGCGGCTGGTTTGTGGTGCTGGAGCGGGAAGGGCTGCAGAACTTGTTGACCGAGCGCAAGATCATTCGCGCTTCGCAGAAAAAGCCCAATACGCCGGTGAATATCCAGGGTGAACTGCCTCCGTTGCAAGCGGCGAACATGATGCTCGAAGGCGGGATCATTGCTTATGACACCAACGTTCGCAGTGGGGGGGGAAGGGGCGCGTTATCTGGGGATCGATATTTCCCGGGAGTACCGGGTGGACCAGGTCACGGTGAACTTGCGGGCGGTGGATGTTCGCAGTGGGCAGGTGTTGGCTAACGTGATGACCAGTAAGACGATCTACTCGGTGAGCCGTAGTGCCGGGGTGTTCAAGTTTATCGAGTTCAAGAAGTTGCTCGAGGCTGAAGTCGGTTACACCACGAACGAGCCGGCGCAGTTGTGTGTGTTGTCGGCGATCGAGGCGGCGGTCGGGCATTTGCTGGCGCAGGGGATTGAGCGGCATTTGTGGCAGGTAGCAGGTGATAACACGCCGGATGCCGATGCCACGCTTGACCGCTACCTGACTCAGTCGAAGGTTGATCCGGAGAGTGAGTAAACCGAGGCGGCCTTCGGGCCGACCTGGTTTTTGTTGTTGGGTGTACATATCCGTTGCTGCGGTAACGGCCGCTAATGGTTTCGCTCTTACAGCGAGTCCCTTTTGTCAAACGCGGTACGTGTCAAGGTACCTGTCGCCTTGGTACTTCCGCTGCTAACCCATTGCGCCGTTAACTTCAGGGCGTTCCTTCGTTCCGGTATCCATCCGGGGACACTGCCCTCCGGTCGGCTTCGCTTCGACCTACATGCAGCGTGTTCGACTGCGTCGAACGGCGCTGCGCGCCACCCCCCGGATGCACACCTCCACTCAGCCTCCCGAGGGGGCGGGTGGATCAAGATCAAGAGCTGCAGGCGAGCTAACGCTCGGCCTGATGAGTGGTGAGAAGCCAGGGCTGTACGCCGATTCATTGTAGGAGTGAGCCTGCTCGCGATGGCGGCCTGACAGCCGACCAATCCCTATCAGATGTACTCAATCCTACAATTGGATTGGTTTCTGCCGGGAATTTAGCGCTGTAGTGCGGGTTTTGGTAGTTCGAGGTTGTCCATCATTCGGTTCGCGGCCAGTTAGGCGGCAAAATCGCCGGCCATCACGCTGGCCTGGGCCAGGGATTCACAGGTGTGGGCCAGCAGGTCTTCGTCTTTGAGGTCCGGTGCGAAGAGGAACATGGTGCTGGGTTTGCGGGTGAGCGGTGATTTCAGGACCGAGGGATTGAGGTAGTGATTCAGTGCGCGTTCGGCGGCGTCGTGGAATTTTTTGGAATCGACGGATTCGTAGGGGGAAACGTCGTCGGTTTCGGGGAGATTTGGTGTTTCTTTGATCATGGTGAAGCTCCATTCGAAATAGGGAGTTCGCCACGACTGCGACCAAGCAGTGGGGTGGCAACCTGTACGCAGGTTGGTCGACCAGGGAATGGAACCCGGCAGGGCCTAAGCCCTCCCACGCACGGCTCGCCATGAAACAAGCATGAAAAGTGCGCCATTCCAAACCTGGGCGACCAAACCCGGTCGCTGAATTTGCAGCGTCGCGAAGGCTGTTTAACATTCAACATTGAAGTCGACTGACACTCCGTCATCGCGAGCAAGCTCGCTCCCACACTTATTTAATGATCGTTCCCAAGCAGAGCGTGGGAGCAATCACACGCAAAAAAACCGCGACCCTCACCAAAGGCCGCGGTTTTTTTCGCCTTGCGATTATTGCTGCAACACGGTTGCCTGGTTGGCGCTACCAAACTGCTGCACGGTCGCCGTCTGGCTTACGCCGCTTTGATCAACACTGGCAATGTTGCCGGTGCCGCCCTGGGTCACATAGGCGACGTTCATGGTGTCCGCCTGTTTGACGGTGATCATGTTGTCGCTGCCATACAGCTGTGTGGTGTAGGCCTGGTTGCCGCTGCCCGACTGGTCGAACTCGGTGCTGTTGCCAGTACCGTTGCTGCTGCCCTGGGCCAGGTTGGTGGTGCCGCGCTGGTCGGCGATGAGGATGTTGTCGCTGCCGTTCTGGTCAAAGTACAGCTCGTTGTAGGAGTCGGCCTGGCTGACCTTGGTTGAGTTGCCGGTGCCGGACTGGTTGGTGGTCATGATGTGGCCGGCGCCGTTCTGGGTGAAGTTGGCGACGTTGTTGGTGCCCACCTGATTGACGGTCGCACGCTGGTTGCTGCCGAACTGGCCACCCGTTTGCGGGCCTTTCCAGTTGCTGGCGTAGACCTTGTTGCCAGTCCCCACCGAATTGGCATTGAGCACATGGCTATTGCCGCTTTGGTAGGTGAAATGCACGTTGCCGGTGCCCGCTTGATACAGCGCGACGGTCGAGCCGAGGGATTCGAACTGGTCGGCATAGATCGCGTTGAGGTCGCCGACTTGCAGCACCGTCGCCACGTTGTTTTGGCCGAAGCTCTGGTCGACCACGGTTTCGTTGGTCTGCCCCATCTGATTGATGGTGGTCTGGCTGGCAGTCTGGCTGTCTTGCCAGACTTCGCTGCCGTTGCCATCGCCGAGCTGGTTGATGCTTATCGTGCCGCCCAGTCCGTTGCGTTGATCGCCATAGGCATAGTTATCGTTGCCCGACTGGTTGATGTTGATTTGGCCACCCACGTGAAACACCTGCTCGGCGGTGCCGTAGTTGGTGTTGCCGAGCTGGATGATGGACGCAGTGTTCTCCACGCCCAACTGCATCTGTTCGATGTTGGCCTCGTTGTTGTCGCCTTGCTGGAAGGTCGTGCCGGTGGAGCCGTCCTGACTGTCCTGATAGATAAACGAGAAGTTGCCGTTGCCCAGTTGTTGTTGCAGTGCCTGGCTGGCGCCCACGCCAATCGACTGACTGGCATGGCTGGTGTTGAACGTGCCGACCTGCTGCTGGGTGATGGTGCTGCCGTTTTCGTACAGTTGCTCACCATAACCGGCGTTGTAGTCACCGACCTGGGTCTGTTCGATGGTACTGCTGGCATTGTCCTGCAACGTCGCCGCATCGTTGCCCGATCCAGCCTGCTGCTGGGTGGACGTGCTGAAACTGGCCGTGGTCTGTTTCACGTTGGCGATGTTGGCATCGCCGTTCTGGTTCTGGATGGACGTGCTGTCGTCGGCCATCGCCTGGGCACTGAGGATGACCAGTATGGCGGCGGTGAGGGGCATTAATTTGAACATGATGGAACCTCCAAGTGGTGCAGTGCTTTAGCGATATTGTTTGACGGAGACGCTCATGCCGTTCCCGGACTGGGTCACGGCGCTGGAGAGCCCCGTGCCGGCCTGGACGATGCTGGCGTCGTTGTTATTGCCGTTCTGGGAAATCTGCGCACGGTTGTGGCTGCCGGTTTGTGTGATCGAGGCATCGTTGCCGGAACCTTGCTGGTTGATCATGGCCATCAGGTCGTTGCCTTGTTGCAGGATGTAAGCCTCCTGATTGCTGCCCGACTGGACGATATTGCCGAGCAACGACTGGCCGTTCTGTTGCACCAGTGCGATGTTGGCCTGGCCGTTCTGGTCGATCAGCGCGTGCTGGCCAACCGGTGGGGGTAACTCGCCCAGGTCGCCACCGGGACCGAGGTCGTTGTTGTCCATCAAGTCATCGGCGCGCACACCCGCGCTGCTGCAAAGCAGAAGCAGGCAGAGCAGGGCGGCGGTCGACGTTTTCATGGCTGAGTCCTTGGTTGAGGGCTTGCCCCACCGGCCATTGCGGTCGGTGGGGCGAGCGTTTACTGCACGGTGACGGAGACGTTGCGCACCGAGCCCGGGGTTGAACGGATGGTGGCCGTCGGGTTGAGCGATGGGGCGACCGTGGTGTTGGTGACCGTCAGGGTCCAGCGTCCGGTAATCGCCACGGTGGCGGTGCCCAGGGTGACCAGCCCGGCCGGTGTGGTGACCTGGACAGTGACCGTGTTGCCGACGATCGTCGACGAGGTACCGGCGAAGTTCCAGGTGAAGCGGTTGCCGGCACGGGCGGTGACCGTGGCAGCCGTCACGTTGAAGACTTCAAGGACCAGCGGTGGCGACACCTGCACGGTGACCGTGGCCGGTGCCGACAGGGCGCCGAAGCTGTCCCGGGCGACGTAGGTGAAGGTCGTGGTGAAAGGCAGCAGCACCGTAGCTGGAGGCGTATAGGTGATCGCCGTGCCGTTGATGGCAACAGTGCCGCGTCCTGCTGCCGGTTGGGTGAGGCTGGCGACGGCCAGCGGCAGGTTGCCTTCAGGGTCAGTGTCGTTGGTCAACACGTTGATCGTGACGGGTGCAGCCTGGGTCGAGACGCTGTCGTTGACAGCCACCGGCGACTGGTTAGGCGCCACAGTGACGGTCACGGTCACCGGATCGGTCGAGGCCAGGCCCTTGGCGTCTTGAACCTTGTAGGTGAAGGTCGTGGTCAACGGTGCATTGACGACGGCGGGCGGGGTATAGACCACGTTGTTGACGGCCAATGCCACGGTGCCCTGGCCAGCGGCCGGTTGTGCCAGTGCCGTGACGCTCAGTGGTGTGTTGCCGTCCGGGTCGCTGTCGTTGGCCAGCACGTTGAGGGTGACCGGCACGCCAAAGGTGGTGCTGCCCACATCGGCAACGCCGATCGGCGCCTGGTTCTGACCGGTATCCGGTGCGGTACCGACTACAACGACCGGCTCGGTGTCACTGCCGCCCGCGGCCGACTTGATCGTCACGGTGGCCGGTGGCTGCAGCAGATCCGGAACGGTCAGGCGTTGCAGCGTGCCGTTCTTCGACAGCCGCCCATAACCCTGAGCGACCATGTCCGGTATGCCCACTTCGTCGGTGGAAGTGGCTTCGATCAGCAGGCTGTGATTGCTCCAGTTGTAGCGGGCGGTCTGGATTTTCACCACATCGCTGAGTTTGCTCGACACGGAGGTCGGACGGGTCGAACCGGTCGGGTTGGTGGCGGTGATCACGACGACCGGAGGCACGGCGCCATTGGCCAGGAGGTGCTGGCCGAAGAACTGGCCGTTGTTATCGCCGACCATGGTGGTCTGACAAGGCGAAACAGGCGGGCCGGGGACCAGGGCGATGCTTTCGCGGAAGCACAGGGCCGAGCCGTTGTCGGCTTTGCCAAAGACTTCGACGCGGGTGCTGTTGCCTCCTGTTCCGCCGGTGCGCCGGTACGTGGCGCGGCTGATTTCCACCGGTGTTTGCGCGCGGCTGTCGAGCACTTTGCCGGACAGGGTGAAGAGGCTAGTCTCGATAGTCCCGGCGGGCCCCTGGATGCGCACGAAGTTGGTGTTGTTGGGGCTGCCGGTCACGGCTTCGGTGAGGTTCGGATCGCCGACGAAGGTTTCGACGGCGCCGGTTTCCGGGTTCACTTCCGTGTATGGGCCGTTCACGCTGCGCAGGAATGGCCCGATGGCACCGTTGACCGCACCGCTGAAGACCCCTGGCGCACCGACGCCGACGTCTCTGGTGATGTTGATCGCACGACGGCCGGGGGTGGTGACGTTGACCGTTTCCACGCCGTAAGGGTGGGTGATGGTGTAGGTGCCGGCGACGGGAATGTTGATCCTCATACGGATCCGCGCGAAGCTGATCTGATCACCGTCGAGCGGGTTCCCGCCGGCAAATGCCGCTTCTATCCCGGCGACGTAGGCGTCCATCCCGTAGCCTGCGGCGTTGTTGGGGATGGTGGTCTCGGCGAGGAACCAGAAGGATTCGTCTGGCCAGTTATCCGGGAACACCATCGGCTGGGTGTCGTCGAAAATGCCCGGTGCCGGCAGCAGGGTGCACATGTAGGCTGGCGGTACAGAGGCGCCTACCCGCGAGCTGACGGCTTTGGACTGGCACAGCTCCATCGACAGCAGATTGTTGTCCTGGTACCAGATCGGGAATTTCCCGGTGGCAAAGGTATAGGGGCCGGGGTCGACGGCAGCGAGTTGCGCGAAAGCACTGCCGGACAGCGATAGAGTCAGTCCCAGGGCGTTGAGCGCCAGGCGTGGCCAATTGTTCATGATGCCTCCTGATGAGGATCTGGGCATGTGAGCGTTCATTGCACGATGACCACTTCTTCGGTGTCGCTGCCGCCATTGGATGACGTCACCCGAACCTGGGCTGGCGGAATCGGCGAGATGCCGGTGGCCAGGCTTTTCACGGCACCATCACCACTGAGCGCGCCGATGGCGGCCCCGGTACCCGAGGTGGCGGTGAGCACCGGTGGCGAGGTTTCATCACTGGTCGAGGCGACGATGGTGATCTGGCCGTTGCTCAGGCTGTACTCGGCACGGGAAATCACCACCAGGTCACTCAGGGGCATGGGCAGGGTCGTCGGCGTGCTGCTGGCGATGGCCAGGTGGTTGTCGGCGGTCACTTGCAGGGTGTTCGGCAACGATGGATTGGTCGACGACTGCGCGTACCAATGGCCGGTACTGTCGGCTTCGGTGAAGTTCAACACCGGGTTGTTGCTGTCCAGGGTCACTGTCGCCGGTGCGGGCGGAGCCATGACGAAGACGTCTTGCTGAGCCACCGGTGCGCTGGTACCGGCATGCCGTGAGTAGGTGCTGCGCTGGGCGATGACCGGGGTTGGCCGGACCACCGTCGACAGCTTCCCGGAGACGGCAAAGAGGTTGGTGCGCAAGTCCAGGCCATTGGGGCCTTCGATGCGCACGAAGTTGGTGTTGAACGGACTGCCGGTGACGGCTTCCGTGAGGTTCGGGTCGCCAACGAATTGTTCGGCGGCACCGGTGACCGGGTTGGTCTCGGTGTAGGGGCCGTTGACGCTGCGCAGGAACGGTCCGACATCGCCCTTGAGCGCGCCGTCGTAGGTTTTCGCTGCGCCGATGCCGATGTCCCGGGTCATGTTGATCGCCCGCCGCCCGGGGGTATCGACGGTGAACACTTCGACGCCATAGGGGTGCGTCACGACGTAGGTCCCGGCCGTGGGCACATCGATACGGATGCGGATGCGCGCAAAGCTGATCTGGTCGCCTTCCACTGGGTCGCCGCCGCTGAAGGCTGCTTCAACCGCAGAGACATACGTCAGGTCGATGCCACGGGTTGCATCGACGATGGTGGTTTCGCCGGTCGCCCAGAACGCTTCGTCGGGAAAGTTGGTCGGGAAGACCATCGGTTGGGTGTCGTCGAAAACACCCGGTGTGGGGATCAACGAGCACATGTAAGTCGGGGCGCCTGGTGCGCTGGCCACCCTGGAACTGACGGCCTTGGACAGGCACAGATCAAGGGTGCGACCGTGCGTGTCTTGATACCAGGCGGCGAAATTGCCGTTGGCGGGCAGGTAAGGTCCGGTGTCGACTGCAAACAGCGCCGCCTGCGCAGCGCCTTGGGCCAGAGCGGACACGATCAGGGCGATCGTGGTTTTGGACAGTAAAGGGTGCATGAGTATTCCCTCTATCAGAAGACCTGCCCCTTGGGGGTGGGTCAGTTGAGAGGGCTTCGGCAACTTCCATACCAATCTTTGAAAACCACCGCCTCAGGCCCGCAGTGAAAGCCTGTGGCACTGGCGCAGCAAAATCGTGCCGGGCGTTGAAGCGGGCGACTGTCCCCAGTTTTGGGGGGCTATGGGGGCAGTGGGGCAAACGGGGGAAGTGGGGGGGACAAAACCCGAAGCCGGGCAAACATCGGGCAGTGGGCTATAAACCTATAGGGAGCACCCGGAAACCACATCGATGACTATTCAAGCCACAGCCCTGCTCAAAGAAGAAGGCGACATTCGCCTGAGTTCGCGCAAACAGCCGTTCAACCTGCTGCGCTGGTTTTCGCTGATCAGCATGGCGGTGATCGGCACGGTGGCTGTGGCGTTGGGCGCAGTGTCCACGCGCTTTGTGATTACCGAGAGCGTGCAGCGTGATGCGTTGCTGACCTCACAGTTCATTGAAGCGATTGCCTCGGCCGAGGTGCGCCATGTGTCCATTCCTCACGTGCGGACCATGGGCGAGTTGCTCGACCCGCGCAAAGACAAGGATTTCCCCGATGTCGACCCGCAGGCCCGAGCCAGTGCCCGGGGTGAATTCCTCGATCACATCCAGCATTTGCCCGATGTGATCCTGGCCAACATCTACGCCCCGGACCGCATGGTGATCTGGTCCACCAACCCTGAATTGATGGGCACCACGATCCATGCCGACGAGGACCTCGATCAGGCATTCGGCTCCAAGACCCCGGTGTCCGCCAGCTATCACAACGTAGACAAGGCGCGCATGGAGCAGAAGTTCGTCACGCCGCCGGACTACATCTTCATCGAGAATTACATCCCGCTGTTCGACGCCGACCGCAACAACGTCACCGCAATGGTCGAGATCTACAAGGAACCCAAGGACCTGATCGAGCGTATGGAGCGCGGCCTGGCCCTGATCTGGCTGGCCACGGCCCTGGGTGGCGGGCTGATCTACCTGGGCTTGTACTGGATCGTGCGGCGGGCGGCGAATCTGTTGGCCACGCAACAAAAACAACTGATCACCAACGAAACCTTTGTCGCCCTCGGGGAAATGTCTTCGGCGGTTGCCCATAGTTTGCGCAACCCGTTGGCGACCATTCGTTCCAGCGCCGAGCTGGCCCTTGAGTTCGACAGTGGCCCGGCCCACAAGAACATCAACGACATCATCGGTCAGGTGGACCGCATGTCGAAATGGGTCCGGGAATTACTGCAGTCTTTGCGACCGCTCAATGACGAAGCGGAGCCGGTGAACCTGGTTGCCTGCTTGCATGACAGCCTGCTCGCCTTCGAGCATCAGATCGCCAAGGCCAATGTTCACGTAGTGTTCGAGCCGAAGGAAACACCGATGGTGTTGAGCCAGCAGGTGCAGCTGACGCAGATCCTCAACAGCTTGCTGGCCAATGCGCTGGAAAGCATGGATAAGGGCGGCACGCTGACGATCTTGCTGGAACCGACCGATACCAAAGGTATTTGTGTGAGCGTCAGCGACACCGGCAAAGGGATGAACGAGGAGCAGCGCAGCATGGCGTTCCGGCCGTTTTTTACCACCAAGCAAGGTGGCTTGGGCGTCGGGCTGGTGCTGGTGAAGCGCATCATGGATCGTTTCGGTGGCGCGGTGACCCTGGACAGCCGTGAAGGCGAGGGCACGACCGTCCGTTTGTCGTTTAAACGATTCCCCTGAAACTGGGTGTGAACCTCCCCCGTTAGCGGGTGTCAGGACCCAGTCGTTTTTTCGGGGTATGGCACATTGATGTTGATAAGCCATTGTTTTTTCGGGTGTTAATACTTTCGTATAAATTAGTTACAAATCTGGCGAGCTCCTTGCAAAACCCCCATCACCCCCTTCATGACTTCGAGGCGGCTGGTGATGGACACAAAAGCGCGTTATCCCTTCAAGTGGTTTGGCCTGTTGACGCCTCTGGGCGTCCTTCTGACGATGACGCTGGGCACAGCGAATCTGCGTGCCAGCCCGATTGATGACGAGCGACAGCCAGAACCGTCCGACCCTTCGGCCTACTACGACGAACCGGCTGACGAAGCCACGGCGTTGAATGCGATTTTGACCATGCCGGAGGCCAACGAAGATTCCTTCGACCTGCCCGATGGTGTCAAAGGCACCCGCATGACCACGCGGCAGGAAAATATCCTGCCGCCGGCGGTGCAGACCAGTTTCAACTACCCCACCAATGGCAAGCCGAGCCCATTGTTTGGCGCCCAGCCATTCACTCAGCAGTTGGTGCTGTTCGAAGAGTTCGGCCCGGAAAAACTCGACCCCACCACACCGGCGGCGCCGCTGGGTTTTCCGCCGGCAGCGGTCGGCCCGTTGCCACAACAGGACCCGACCAATGCCGCCCGCAGTGCACCACCGAGCGCGGCACTCGATGCCTTCATGCGTCAACCGGGGCTGGCACCGTTCCCCAGCCAGTATTCCAACGTGGTGGATCGCAACCCGTGGCAGGCGCAGATTGAAGTGTTCCTCAACCGCCATATCGGCTCGTCGGCTGAAGGTCGTCCACCAGGAAAAGGCTGGTCGCATCAACGCTGGAACGAGTTCTACCCGCAAATGGCCTACAAAACCGTGCAAACCGGGGCGAGGCTCAACAGCGGTTGGCGTGACAGCCTGCAAATGCACCACTACGCCGTGGGCGAGTTCGGCCCCGGTGGCCTGTATCACAACGTCGCCGGGGTGCCGGCTACCGATGGCACAGCCAAAGGGGTCGACGCGCGTTTCCACCCGAGCATGCCGGTGCAGAATCACAATTCGGTCTGGACCTTCGACGGCACGCTGCCGCCTAAATTGCTGATGGTGCGTTATGGCCAACCGGTACTGATGCGTCACTACAACGGCTTGCCGATCGACCCCGCCGCCAACATGGGCTTTGGCTTGCACACCATCAGTACCCACGAACACAACGGTCATGCGCCGGCCGAAAGCGACGGTTATGCCAACGCGTTTTTCTTCCCCGGGCAGTATTACGACTATCGCTGGCCGATCCAGTTGGCCGGTTACGACACCATCAACACCGACGCTCATGATCCACGCGCGGCATTCCCTTGCTCGCCAGGTGAGACCCTGTGGACCAACGATATGAGCCCGAGCCGCAAGACGTGCGAGAACGGCACGATCAAGATCCGAGGCGACTGGCGCGAAACCATGAGCTCCCACTGGTTCCACGACCACATGCTCGATTTCACCGCGCAGAACGTCTACAAGGGCAACGCGGCGATGATGAACTACTACAGTGCCCTGGACCGTGGCAACGAATCGGTGAACGATGGCGTCAACCTGCGTTTCCCCAGCGGCAGTGCCTTGCCGTGGGGTAACCGTGACTATGACGTCAACCTGGTGTTCGCCGACAAGGCCTGGGATCAGAACGGTCAGCTGTGGTTCAACCCCTTCAACACCGATGGCTTCCTCGGTGACCAGGTGCTGGTCAACTGGCAGTGGAAACCGAGCCTCGATGTCCGCGCCCGCAGCTATCGGTTTCGCATGCTCAACGGCTCGGTATCGCGTTACTACAAGTTTGCGCTGGTGCGGGAAATCAAGGGCACCAGTGGCGAGTTCCAAGGGCCTAAAGGCTCGGGTGTGTCCTATGCCCGCGTGCCGTTCCACATGATTGCCAACGACGGCAACATCATGGAACACAGCGTGCCTTTCGACGGCTCCATGGACCTCGACGCCGACGGCGATAAACAGAACCACAACGCAATCCTGCCCACCCAGGGCATTGCCGAACGCTTCGACATCATCGTCAACTTCGCGAAAAACGGCATCAAGCCGGGGGACAAGATTTTCTTCGTCAACCTGCTGGTCCACGACGATGGCAAAGGCCCGAAAGAACCGGTGTCGCTGGCCGACGTGCTCTCTGAAAATTACAAAGCGGTGATCAAGCAAACCAGCAAAGGGCCGATGTGGGACAAGGGCGACCCTGCGGTGGGCAAAGTGTTGCAACTCAACGTCAAGGCCTACACCGGTCAAGACCTGGCGATGAACCCTGCAGCCTACGAACCGGCCAAACCGGGCAAAGCTGAAGGCCTGGTGATGATCCCGCTGAAGATCCATCGCGACAACGCTACTGACAAGGCACTGCTGGCCCAGGCACTTCACCGCACCTTTACCTTCGGCCGTTCCGACGGCACCGATGAAGCACCGTGGACGGTCAAGACCGACGGCGGCTTCGGCTTCCACATGGACCCACGGCGCTTGAACACGGCGACCCACTTGGCCAACGGTCCGACCGATGCCGGTGCTGCGGGTTTCGGCACCCTGGAGGTCTGGAACATCAAGGCCGGCGGCACGGGCTGGAGTCACCCGGTGCATGTGCACTTCGAGGAAGGGATCATCCTCAGTCGCGGCGGCAAGGCGCCACCGGAATGGGAAAAATGGGCACGTAAGGACGTGTACCGCATCGGCTCGGAAAAAGATGGCCTGGATAACGTCGAGATGGCGATCAACTTCCGCGAATTCGCCGGGACCTACATGGAGCACTGTCACAACACCCAGCACGAAGACAACTCGATGTTGCTGCGTTGGGACATTGAGAAACCCGGGCAATTCCAATTGATGCCCACACCGCTGCCAAGCTGGGATGGTGTGCGCTACGTCAACTCCGCCGCGCTGCCAACCTTCCGCACTGGCGACGGCTTCGGCCCTAAAGTGGTGGTCAAACCATGAAACGCCGCGAGGGAGCCGACCTGCACGTGCACACGCCGCGCTCCCGCGCCCTGGGCATGCACCTGATTCTGGTGCTGGTCACTTGTCTGCTGGCCAGTCAGGTGCTGCTGGCCCATGAGGGTGTGCTGTCGCCGACGGAATCGGCGACACCCTGGGGCGGCGACTATTTCCCCAACACTCTGCTGACTGACCAGGACGGTCAGCAGGTGCATTTTTTCGATGACCTGATCAAGGACAAGGTGGTGGTGATCAACTTCATCTTCACCTCGTGCAGCGACTCTTGCCCACTGGAGACCGCGCGCCTGCGCCAGGTGCAAAAGCTGCTCGGCGACCGGGTCGGCAAGGACATCTTTTTCTACTCCATCAGCATTGACCCCTTGAGCGATACACCCGAAGTGCTCAAGGCCTATGCGCAACGCTTCAAGATCGGGCCGGGCTGGAAATTCCTCACCGGGGAATTTGCCGACGTCACTGAGCTGCGCAAGAAACTCGGGCTGTTCATTGAAGGCGTCGACAACGGACGTAGCAAGGACCACAACCTGAGCCTGATCGTCGGCAACCAGAGTACCGGTCGCTGGATGAAAGCCTCACCGTTCGAAAATCCATGGATTCTGGCCGATCAGTTGGCCAACACCTTGCAGAACTGGAAAAAGGCCAGCGCGGAAGAAAGCTACGCCGACGCTCCGCAAATCCGCCCACCAAGCAATGGCGAAGAATTGTTCCGCACCCGCTGCGCGTCCTGCCACAGCCTGGGCCCAATGGACGGGCAGGGCCTCGGCATGCGCAGCATCGGCCCGGATCTGATCGGCGTGACCCGCCAACGCGACCCGGCCTGGCTCAACCGCTGGATTCGCGAGCCGGACAGGATGCTCAAGGAGAAAGACCCGATTGCCGTGGAGCTGTTTGAACGTTTCGACAAAATACCGATGCCCAACCTGCGCCTGGATGAGAAATCCGCGCAGTCGATTGTGGATTTTTTGCAGGAAGAAACCGAGCGCCAGCAGCCCTTGCAAGCGGCACAGGCGCAATAGCGGCGAAATACTATCATTGGGTCATCAGGCACGTTCAATGCGACCTACACTGATCCGTGACATGGCTGAACAGGCTAGATACGAGCATCCAGGACAACCCTATGGCGACAATAGAACAACAAAAAGAACCTGCGCCGGTCACGCCGGCAGCAAAGGGCCAAAACCGGTTGGGACAGTTCAATCTGCTGCGCTGGTTTTCCCTGGGCAGCTTTCTGATCATCGCCGCCGTGGCGCTGGGTTTGGGCTATGTGTCCACGCGTTTTGTCGTCGATGAGAGCATCGAACGTGACTCCATGCTGACCGCGCAATTCATTCAGGCCATCGGTGATGCGGAAATCCGTCACGCGGGCATCCCCCTCACAAGAACCATGGGCGAAATGCTCGATCCGCGCGATGACAACGCCTATTCCGACGTCAATCCAGGCGCCCGTGCTGCGGCCCGCATAGAGTTTCTCGATCATGTCGAACACTTGCCGGACACGCTGCTGGCGGTGGTGTACGCCCTGGATCGCACGGTGGTCTGGTCGACCAATCCACAAATGATCGGCATGCGCGTCGAAGGCGATGAAGAATTGGACGAGTCCTTTGAAATGAAGGAAACCGTCTCTACCAGCTATCACCAGATCGACGAGGAGCGTCCCGAACAGATGCTGTTGCGCGAGCCCAAATATCTGTTCGTCGAGAACTACATCCCGATGTTCAACGCCGACAAAAGCAAAGTAATCGCCATGGTCGAGATCTATAAGGAACCGGTGGACCTTGTGGAGCGCATCCAGCGTGGTTTCAAGGCAATCTGGATCGCGACAGTACTTGGCGGCCTGGTCATTTACCTTGGGTTGTTCTGGATTGTTCGTCGGGCTGCAACGTTGCTGCAGAGCCAGCAACAGCAACTGATTACCAATGAGACGTTTGTTGCACTGGGGGAAATGTCCTCGGCGGTGGCGCACAGTTTGCGCAATCCGCTGGCGAACATTCGCTCCAGCGCCGAACTGGCCCAGGAAATCGCCAGCCAGAGTGCGCAGAAGAACATCGGCGACATCATCAACCAGGTTGATCGCATGTCACGCTGGGTTCGGGAATTGCTGGTGTCGTTGCGGCCCATGAATGACGACTACGAAACGGTCGACCTGGTGCTGGCCATCGATGACACCCTGAGTGCCTTCGATGCGCTGATCAAACGTTCGAACGTGGAGGTGCACTTCACACCTCAAACCTGCCCACCGGTCGTCAGCCAACAGGTGCTGCTCACGCAAATTCTCAATAGCCTGTTTGCCAACGCCCTCGAAGCCATGCCCAAGGGCGGCCACTTGACCGTCGAGATCGAACAGGCGCAGCCGGGCCATGTGCGCATGACCCTCAGTGACACCGGCAAAGGCATGAGCACGCAGCAGCAACAGATGGTCTTCAAGCCGTTCTTCACCACCAAACAAGGCGGGCTGGGCGTAGGCCTGGCCCTGGTCAAACGAATAATGGAGCGTTTCGAAGGCTCGGTCGACCTGACCAGCCAGGAGCAGGAGGGAACCCGCGTCTGTCTCAATTTTAAAGTGGCAACGGGAGGGGAATATGGAGCACAGCATATTGCTGGTCGAGGATGACGAAATCCTCGCCGAGAATATTCAGACCTACCTGGAGCGCAAAGACTTCGAGGTGACGGTCTGCCACTCTGCTGAAGATGCACTGGAGCAATTGAGTACGTTCGCCCCGGACGTGGTGCTGACCGACAACTCGTTGCCTGGCATGAGTGGTCACGACCTGATCCAGAAGCTGCGCATCAGCGCGCCGGATCTGAAAGTGATCATGATGACCGGCTACGGCAATGTCGAAGATGCCGTGGTGGCGATGAAGGAGGGCGCTTTTCATTACGTCACCAAACCGGTGGCCCTTCCCGAGCTCAAGCTGCTGCTGGACAAAGCGTTGGCCACGGACCGCATGGAGCGCACGCTGTCGTTCTATCAGGAACGCGAGGCGCAGAAGTCCGGCGTGCAGGCCTTGATCGGCGAATCGGCGCCGATGAACTACCTGAAGAACACCATCGCCCAATTGCTCGACGCCGAGCGCCGCATGGCCAACGCCGACCTGCCGCCGGTGCTGGTGGAAGGCGAGACCGGCACCGGTAAGGAACTGGTGGCGCGGGCACTGCACTTCGACGGCCCGCGCAGCAAAGGCCCGTTCATTGAATTCAACTGTGCATCGATCCCGTCCAACCTTGTGGAGTCGGAACTGTTCGGCCACGAGAAAGGCGCCTTTACCGACGCCAAGGACCGACGGACCGGCCTGGTGGAAGCGGCCGATGGCGGCACGCTGTTTCTCGATGAAGTCGGTGAAATGGACCTGTTGCTGCAAGCCAAACTGCTCAAGCTGCTGGAAGACCGGACCATTCGCCGGGTCGGCGCGGTGAAGGAGCGCAAGGTCGATCTGCGGGTGATCAGCGCCACCAACTGCAACCTCGAACAAATGGTCCAGCAAGGCAAGTTTCGCCGTGACCTGTTCTTCCGCCTGCGGATCATTTCCATCAAGGTGCCGCGCCTGTATGCCCGTGGCGAAGACATCCTGCTGCTGGCCCGGCATTTCCTGTCGATCCACGGCAAACGCTATGGCAAGCCGAACCTGCATTTCAGCGATCAGGCCGAAGAGCTGCTGCTCAGCTACAGCTGGCCGGGCAACGTGCGCGAGCTGCGCAACATGCTCGAGCAAACCGTGCTGCTGGCTCAGAGCGATACCATCGCCGCGCACCAGTTGAACGTCTGCCTGAGCCTGGTGGACGACCCGCCGATGTATCAGCATGAGCCGCAACACCATGAACCGCGTCCGGTCTACAGCGGCACGGAGTCGATGAACCTGCCGGAAGTCGAGCGCGACATGGTGCGCAAGATGCTCGACAAGACCGACTGGAACGTTACCAAGTCCGCTCGGCTATTGGGCCTGAGCCGCGACATGCTGCGTTACCGGATCGAAAAACTCGGCCTGGCACGTCCGGATAAACGCCAGTGGTAGCGCTTATTGCAGCACCGGGCCCTGACGGCTGAGGCATTCGAGCAGGCAGGTCGGGTCGAGGACTTCCTCGTTCACATAGACGCCATGCTCGGCATCGTAGGTGCGAATGAACACCCGGGTGGAGGCATCGGCGATTGTCGGCAAGCGTGAGTCGGAGAACACGTGCTGGCTTGAAACCGGCACGAAAGTTTGGGGCGACGTCGGGATGTACGACCCCGGCGGAATGATGTTCATGGAGGGGGGAACCGGGTGAGCGAAGGGCTGGTCGGCCCCGTAATAGTTGAATTCACTGCTGTAGTCGGTGGTCGGCGTCAGGCTGTCGTCCGCGTGGGCGGCGCTCGCCAGTGTCAGGCAGACAGTGAGCAGCATCAGATCGGATTTTTTCATGGCAACACCTGTGCATTCGGTTTTCGCGCAATTCCCCAAGGTCATTAACTATAGCTGTCGTGCGGGCACGCGTTCGCGATGCCCGGTTTACAAGATTCCAACAGGTTTTTTCAGCACTCCGATCTAGACTTGGGCCGGTCAATCAAGACCCGAATCTGGAGCGTGCAATGGAAATGCCGACACAAGAACAAGCCATCGCCAGCAACCGCGAGGCGTGGAATGACTCCGCCCGACACCACAAAGACACCTGCGAATGGCGCGATTTGGTGAGTGCCGTGGGGCAGCGGGATTTTTCCTGTCTGGATGCAACGTTGACTGGCGTGCTGGAACAGGTGGGCGTCGACGGCCGGGATGTGGTGCAACTGGGCTGCAACAACGGCCGCGAAAGTCTCTCGCTGTATGCGCTGGGTGCCCGCAGCGTGGTGGGCGTCGATCAGTCGGCCGCGTTTCTCGATCAGGCGCGGGAGTTGGCGTCGCGCTCACCCCATCAGCCTGAATTTATCGAAGCCGATATCCATCAGTTACCGACCTCGTTGCATCAGCGTTTCGACGTGGCCCTGATCACCATCGGCGTGTTGAACTGGATGCCGGACATCGGCGAGTTCATGCAGCATGTCGCGCAAACCCTCAAGCCGGGCGGGGCGCTGGTGGTGTACGAAACCCATCCGTTCCTTGAAATGTTCGACCCTGAATCGGCCGATCCGTATCGCCCGCACAGCTCGTATTTTCGCAGCGAACCGTTTGTGCAGAATCAGCCGATTGTGTACGAAGGCAAGGTCGAACAGCCGGCTGCGGCGTCCTACTGGTTTGCTCACACCCTCGGGGACATCTTCACCGGTGCCCTCGATGCAGGGTTGCAGATCAGCCACTTCAAGGAATACCCGCACTCGAATCGGGAGGAAGTGTATGACCGGTATGAGCGGCAGGTGGCGCAGTTGCCGATGTGTTTTTCGTTGGTGGTGAGGCGAGCACTGTAGTCAGAAGCGGCTCTCAGTGAGCCGAGTGATTTACCGAATGACCCGGCTGCGCGCAGCGATCAATTCCAAGGGCATGAATGACTTTCAAGACCGTATCAAAACGAGGTTTTGCACCCGGAGCGAAGGCCTTATACAGGCTTTCGCGCCGCATACCTGAGCCCTTGGCTATTTGTGTCATTCCACGTGCTTTTACCACATAGCCGATAGCACGAAGAAACTCCTCGTTGTCGCCGTCGGATGTCCGCCAAAAATCCCCTGTAGGAGTGAGCCTGCTCGCGATAGCAATCGTTCAGTCACATCAGCTTTGAATGCGCCAGCGCCATCGCGAGCAGGCTCACTCCTACAGTTTTGACCTTCATGAGACACAGCGTTTGTGTCCGGCGTAGATCCCTGTGGGAGCGAGCTTGCTCGCGATGACCGCACCACGGTTTATCTGTCAGCCATCAAACCTGAGAGCCCGGATTTTCAGCGGTTCAAATCATCCGCCTCATGCCGTTCAGGCACCTGGCTTTCCTCATCGCCCCACGTACGATTGACGCGCTGCCCGCGCAGGACCGCAGGTCGCTTGGCAATTTCCTCCGCCCAGCGTTGCACGTGGGTGTATTCGTGTGCAGACAGAAACTCGGCCGCCGAGTACACCTTGTCCCGCACCAGTTGGCCGTACCAAGGCCAGACTGCAATATCGGCGATGGTGTAGTGATCGCCCGCCAGGTAGGGGCTTTCGGCCAGTCGGCGATCGAGGACATCCAGCTGCCGCTTGGTCTCCATCGTGAAGCGGTTGATCGGGTATTCAAGTTTCTCTGGCGCGTAGGCATAGAAATGCCCGAAGCCGCCGCCCAGGTAGGGCGCTGCGCCCATTTGCCAGAACAGCCAGTTCAAGGTTTCGGTGCGTCCTGCCACATCGGTGGGCAGGAAAGCGCCGAATTTTTCCGCCAGATACAGCAGGATCGAACCGGACTCGAACACGCGGATGGGCGGCTTCGCGCTATGGTCCAGCAACGCCGGGATCTTGGAGTTCGGGTTGATCTCGACAAAGCCGCTGGAGAACTGATCGCCGTCGTTGATGCGGATCAGCCAGGCGTCGTATTCCGCGCCGGTATGCCCAAGCGCCAACAACTCCTCCAGCAGAATGGTCACCTTCACCCCATTGGGCGTGGCCAGTGAGTACAACTGCAACGGGTGCTTGCCGACCGGTAAGGTCTTGTCATGGGTCGGTCCGGCGGTTGGCCGGTTGATGTTGGCGAATTCGCCGCCAGACGGGGCGTTGTTTTTCCAGACCTTGGGAGGAATGTAGGACGCTTTGCTCATGAGACGGACCCCCATTGTTGACGTGCTGTGATCACAGACTGCAGATGGACAATGCTGTGAACCATGGCAGAAGGCCGTTCAGATGTCACTGATGTCTGGTGAGGGGCCCCTGTAGGAGCGAGCCTGCTCGCGAAAGCGGTGTCACTGACACCGCAACGCTCAAGCACACATCAAGCCTGCGCCGCACTCGTCACCACTGGCCGGCCCGGTTTGCGCAGTGGGTCCAGGCGTGAGCCGGTATAGGTGGATTGGCGGTAGAAGCGCCAGCGGCCGAACAGACCATAGACGTGAGTCACGCGCCCCTGTTCTTGATACCCCATGCGGATGTGCAGTTTGAGGGCCGGGATGTTGTGGGTTTCGCAGGTGTCCACCACCTTGTCGCAGCCTTGCGCCTGCATCGCTTCCCACAGGGCGACCTGGACATCCACCGACAGGCTGGTGCCGAAGTAGGCTCGGGTCATTTCGCCGCCGAATTCAAAGAACTCACCGGGTTTGACCGGGAACCAGCAGCCGTAATAGTGACGGTCGTGATAGTCACGTGTACTGCCCCAGATGAACGCGCAGGCATGGCCTTCGTCGTCCAGGTACATGTGCCCGGTGTGACCTTCGGCGGCGAGTTCGGCCATGGTGCCGACGCGGTCACCAAAATGCTTGGCGAATGCCGTGGCGTTTTCCGGGGTGATGATCACCTTGCGTAAGCCCGAGTAGGGACGCAGTTTGTGCGGCGGCACCGGGCTGACCAGGTCGCGCTCCATCCACAACAGTTCCCAATGGAAAAACACGTAGCGCTTCCACAGCGTATTGAACGTGCGGCTCAGACCTTTTTGTTTGATGCGTTCGCGAAGCTTGTCGAGTGCGTTCATGAAGCCCTCCTTGACGAAGGAATGGTCTTGCGTGGATGAAAGTAGTGTGGGTATAGCGCACAGTGGCCATTTAATGGCGCTGCCATCTCTGGCCTTTTGTTTCAACGTATGTAACCGTTCGGACACATTTTCAGGCGTTAAAAATCCGTGTGGTGTTTATTCCATTACGGCCTCCGCACGCTCGCTGAACGACTTGCCCACCACGGTGTAGGCGACTCGCTCCACCCCCGGCAAACGTTGCTCCAGCAGGGCACTCAACGACTCGCCCTGATCCAGATAAGCATCGCCAAAATCGGCACCGAGCTGATTGGGGTGCGCGACAATTTCCAGCAACCCATCGAGCGGCGGCGCCGCATTGCGCAGATCAACCGGGGTACACACATAGTCAGCGGTGGCGCCGGCCAGATGGGTTAAGCGCCGATTGAGCAACTCCTTGAACACGCGTTTGGGCAGGCTCAGGTTTTGCCCAAGGTTGCGCGCCAGCCGGACCGGCACCCCTTGACGGGCAGCGAAGCGGGCGACGATTTCACCGATGGGCCAGATGTTGTGTACGTGTTGATGGGAATCCAGATGGCTGGGGCGCACGCCGTTGTCCAGGCACCGCTGCCATTGCGCTTCGAGTTCTTCGAGCACCGCCGCCCGATCCCGGCGACTGAGCCACAGACGGTGGCGGGGCAGGTTGAGGTCGAACACGCCGGCGCTGTCGCAGAACGTCCGGCGACCCAGAATCGACCGGCTCAGGGGCCGCCCGTACGTGAGGTTGAAGTGCAGCCCGATCCGCCCTTCGAGCATCGGGTGCCGTGCCATCACACACGCCGCTTCGAAGGCCGGCATGTTGGCCATGGCCGTGGCGGAACTGATGACCCCGGCCTGAAAGGCCCCGAGGATCACCGCGTTTTCGCAGGCACTAAGGCCGAAATCGTCAGCGTTGACTATGACTTGGCGAGGCATGTTCGCTCTCCATGATGGTTTTTGCCGGCTCGACGGCTTTGGCGACAGGCGCGGCAACCGGTGCGGGTTTGACCGCTGCTGCCGCACGCCGGGCTTTCCACTGTTGCCAGGCCGGTTTGAGTCGCTGCCAGAAGCGCAACGCCAGGCCCAAGGCGAGACCGCTGGGGCGCCAGGAATAGAAACTCCAGCGCCAGTGCTCCAGCTGTCCACTCATGCGTTCGTGCAGTTGATGGCTGGAGTTTTCCAGGCTGACCCGCGAGGCATCGATCCAGCGCCAGTTCTCGTCCAGCCCCCAGCGAATCCATTCTTCAAGCAGCACCCGGCCGCTGCCCAGGTCGGCGTATTGCGGCAGGAAGGCCAGGTTGTAGTCATACAGCCGACCTTGCTCCAGCAACCCGAGACGGTAGCTGATGCAACGGCCGTCCAGTTCCAGCACCACCACCCGCACCAGCCCCTGTTCGGCGAGGGCGGTGAAGGCGCGGTCCATCCATTGTCGATGACGCTCGTCAGAGAAAATCCCGACGCCTTCGTCACCTTTCCAGCTCACCGCTTCGACTTCGCTGATGGCCTGCAGCAAAGGGCCCATGGTCAAGGCGTCCGGGGTGATCCGTCGAACCTGAGCACCACACGCGGCGATGCGTTTACGCGCACGCCGCAGTTTGTAGCGCGGGTCGCCGGACACTTCCTGATGGTCGGCCTCGCTGATCAAGTGCACCGGCACCCGGCAGCTGAGTCGGCGTTCGCCGGTCGAGCTGTGGGTCATCCATTGCGTCAGCACGCTTTCCTCGCCAACTGGTTCCGGGAGTTCATTGAGTTGCAGCAAGGCATGGGGCAGCCGTCGACGAATCTCGACCAAGGCCTTGCGCATATCCTCGGCGTCCAGGTTCGTGAGCAAGGCGAGGCGGTCGGCGAGGGGATAACCCAAATGATGCAGCACCCGAAACGGCAACCCGGCGAACCGCTCGACGGACGCCACCAGCGGCAGGCACAACTGCAACTCATTGCCTTGCCAGCCCAGCAGCACGTGCAGGTGCTGCCCGGCAGTCAAAGCCTGTTCAGACGCGGCCATCCAGGCCAGCGTGTTGAACGGCGTGTGGTCCGTCACCCGCAGACGCAGCGCTTCGTAAGCCGCTGCCGGGAAGTCAGCGGCGCACAGTGAGGTGCGCCATTCCAATCGTGCCGCCATAAGGTCAGGTCGCCGAGGCTGGGACAGGTTCACGGGCCGGTTTGCGCAAGGCATCCAGACGCGAGCCTGTGTAACGGGTTTCGCGGAAGAAGCGCCAGCCAAACAGGCTGTACACGTTCATGATCCGCCCTTGCTCCTGATACCCCATGCGCATGTGCAGCTTGAGGGCCGGAATGTTGTGGGACTCGCAGACATCCACCACCTTGTTGCAGCCCTGGGCCTGCATGGCTTTCCACAGTTCCAGTTGCACGTCCACCGAGAGCGTGGTGCCCCAATACGCACGGGTCAGTTCTCCGCCGAATTCGAAGAACTCGCCTTCCTTCACCGGGAACCAGCAACCGTAGTAATGCTTGTCGTGATAGTTGCGCGCGGCCCCCCAGATAAACGCCACTGCATCGCCTTTATCGTCCAGGTGCATGTGCCCGGTGTAACCCTCGCGGGCCAGTTCGGCCATGGTCTCTACGCGGTCACCAAAGTAGCGGGTGAACGCCACGGCATTCTGCGCGGTAATGGTTTCCACCCGCAGTGGCGGGTACGGCCGCAGCTTGTGTGGCGGCACCGGGCTGACCAGGTCGCGTTCCATCCACAACAGTTCTTCGTGGAAAAACACGTAATGCTTCCAGACTTTTTTCAACGTGGCGCTCAGGCCTTTCTGTTTGATCTGTTCACTGAGTTTGTGCAAAGCACTCATGTTATGTCTCCTGACGGCGTTGGCCGTGTTGGGAGTGATGCATCGCGCGGCAAGGGCCTGCGCGGCAAACCAATTCAGGGTGTTCATGAGGCGCTCCAGCCCAGAGCGAACAGGGTTTCCCCTGGCAGATCGAAGCGGACGCGCCCGTTCTGGCAGGTGAAAGGCGCGTCGCGGCTGCGGTTGTCCGCGCCGAAGTAACGCAATGAGCCTTTGAGCAGCGGGCAGGTGATGCCGGCCAGGCTCACCTGCTGCAAACGCTTGCCTTTGTTGACCCCCAACAGGCTGCGTTTGACGTCGTCGGCCATCGCCAGTACGTCGACTTCGAAGGCGTTGTTTTCCATTTGCATCACGTTAGCGAGCCAGTGCTGCTGAATGAACTGCTGGGCAAAACCCACCGGTTTCAATTCGAAGTGATCGTCGCCGAGGACTTTCAACATGCCCTTGGGGTAGTTCGGTTCATCGGCGGCCTGGAACCAGTTGAGCATTTCCAGCAAACCGTCCTGGGACGAGTTGATGACCACAGATGCCCACCACAGCGAGGCGAAATGCGTGTCTTGATCGTAGGGGCTCAGGCTGGAACCGCTGGACATGTTGGTCTGGTCCAGCAACAAGGCTTTGCGTGGTCGGCCCTTGCCATCGAGCCCAACCAGATCGGCGGCGCGGCGCACGCTGTCACGGTAGACCCGGGTTGCCAGCAAGTCGCGAATCATCCATTCGTGCCAAGCGAGGGCATCGACGTTATCGCCCGATTCCGCCAGCAAACGCCGGGCCCAATCGATGCCGCGCTTGTCGGCGGCGTTGTCGGCGAACGGACCGTTGACCAGTCGTGAACTGGCCGGCATGGCGATGCGCACACCGGCCTTGGCATTGGCCGGATTGCTGCGCACTTGCCGGGCCATGCTATTGAAAATGCTTTGGTACTGGGCGTAGCTCGAATAGTTGAGATTCGGCTCGTCAGCGAAACCGATGTAGTGCGTGCCCTTGCCACCGAGGGCGCGGGTCGAGGCGAGCCAGGCGTCGAGGCCGGTGTTGCTCATGGTGTCGGCGCGCAAATCGGCCTGGCGCTGGCTGCCGGCCAACAGCGTGATGTCTTGATAAATGCCGAAGCGGTCCTGATACACCTGGCGGAACGCATCTTCGTACTGCGGCTTTTTCGCGGTGACGTCGACAAAGGTGTAGTAGGCGCCGGCTTGCGGCTTGAGCGCATCGAGCACCGCATAACTGGAGGGCGGCGGCATCACGTAGGGCAGGGCGATGCCGAGGTTCGGCGTCGGGCCGAGCACGTCTTTGCCCAGCGTCAGGCGCACATCACCTGCGTCTTCGCGCAGCGGTTTGAGCTGCTGCGGGTCCTGGGCGAACAGGTTGGCGGTGCCGTCGAGCCAGAACGCGACTTTGCCGCTGCCTTGCAGGCGCAGGCGCCACACTTGTTCGTTTGAGGTGACCGGTAACTCGACCTGATCGAACTGCCAATAGGCCCGATAAGGTTTCAGCGCCACCGACACCTGTTTGCCGTCGCTTACCCGTTGCGCTTGCAGGACGCTGACGCCGCCGTGGAACTTACCGGCCAGCACCGCGTGTTCACCCGGCGCGACCTTGAAAAACAACTCGTCGCCGTCATGGGTTTCGGCGCTGAAATGCACCTTGGCCGGGGCGAACAGCGCCACGGTGCTGTCGTCGTGTTCAACCTTGTAGCGGCGAAAGCTGTAACCCGGAATCTCCAGTTGATAGCTGGCGGCGTTTGGCACCAGCGGCCAGCTCTGGGTGCCGCTCAATTCACTGGCGGCAATCTTGCGTTCAGCCTGAAGCTTGCCTTTGCCGTCGAGCAGGTACAGCTGTTCTTCGTTGGCATCCGCTTGCCACGCCGGAGTCCAGCGCACCGTCAGCGTGTCGGGACGCTCCGGTTGCAGGTACAAGCTGCCGTCGCGAATGTCCGCCCAGCGCATCGGCCCGGCGTAGGCGTCGAGGGAAAGACCCAGGCTCACCAGCAGCGCGAAATGCCTCATGCCGATTTCCGTTGCAGCATCAGCAGCATCGGTGCCACGTCGCTGGGCAGGATGATCAGGGTTTGCCACACCGGCACGCCGCTCAAGCGGCAGTACATGACCAGCAGCGCGATGGTGACCGCCAGATAAGCGATGGACGAAGCGGCCGCCGCGCCGACGATGCCGTATGCCGGGATCATGATCAGGTTCAGCGCCAGATTCAGCAGGGCGCCAAGGCCCATCAACAGTGAGATGGTGCCGGGGCGGTTTTTGCCCAGCAAATCGAGGCGCAGGATGCTTGCATAGCACAGGCCGAGCAGGCCCGGCAGCAATGCCAGCAACGCCGGATACGCCGGTTGATACGCCGCGCCGAACAGCGTGACGATCAGCCATTCACCGATCACCGCCATGGTCAGGCAGGCGCCGAGCATCACCGTCGCGGTCAGGCGCAGCGCCAGCGGCGTGACCTTGTCGATGCCTTCTTCCTGTTGCAGCAGGCGTTTCATCAGCGGCGTGGTGACCGCTTCCGGCACGATCAGCAGCAACTCGGCGGCGGCGCTGGCCATGGCGTAATGACCGAGCGCGGTACTGCCGAGCAGGGCGCCGATGAACAGGTAATCGGAACGCAGAATCACTTGCTGGAACAACAGATCCGGATGGCTGCGAGCGCTGTAGCGCAGCAGTTCGTTCTGGCTGGCGCGGTCCCATTGCAACTTCAGCGGTTGATCACGTTTGAGCCAGACCCAGCCCGCCAGCACCACCAGACTGATCCCCGCCAGCCAACTGATCAGCGCCGCTTCGAGGGCCGACTCTTTCCACATCCAGAACAGCGCGAGGAACAGCAACAGCGGCGCCAGGGATTCCACCAGGCGCAAGGCGTTGAACGCAACCACGCCGCCCGAGGCGTTGTGCAGTGTCAGCAACCCGCTTTTGAGCACGGTCAACGGCACCGCCAGCAACAGCAGCCAGGCGAGCAGGCCCAGTTGCGTGGTGATGTCGAGTTCGCTGCCGAATTCGCGCACCAGCGCCACCACCAGCAAGGTCAACATTGCCGCCAGCAGACAGCCGAACACCAACACTTGGCTTAGCAGCAAACCCATCGGCCGCTGCTTGGCCGCTTGATACCCGACCGCCGAGTTCAGCCCGCCGCTGGTGGCGGCGCTGATCAGGTCAGGCAGGGTGCTGAGTAGGGCAAACAAGCCGCGTTCACTGGGGCCGAGAATCCGCGCCAGCAACACGTTGCGCAGCAAACGCAGCGCAATCATCGCCAGTTTGGTGCCCATGCTCAGGGCGAGGTGCTTGAGGTAATGGCTACGGCTCATGCGCGGGCCCCGCGATACAAACGCCATGACAGCAGTTGTGGGTTGCGCGCCACGCGTTGGCTGACGCCGAAACGCGGCAGGTTCAAAGGGTC
The DNA here is from genome assembly GCF_054668435.1 of Pseudomonas sp. S2_B07. Taxonomy (NCBI): domain Bacteria; kingdom Pseudomonadati; phylum Pseudomonadota; class Gammaproteobacteria; order Pseudomonadales; family Pseudomonadaceae; genus Pseudomonas; species Pseudomonas sp. S2_B07. Next base: position 1,218,346 of record NZ_CP162769.1, on the reverse strand, counting down.
TTCGCTGCCGCGATAAATCCCGGTGCCGGTGCCCAATGCAAACGGGAAGTCATGCAAGGCGACCTGATCGCGCACTCGCGCATCGTTGTCGCCGTTGGGGTAGCAATAGACCGGCAACGGCCGGTTGCAACCGTGTTGCAGGGCATCGCGGCTGCGGCTCAGCTCTTCATGCAAGCGTTGATCGTCGAGGCCGGTAAGGATTGCGTGACTGGCGCCGTGCGGGCCGAAACGCACCAACCCGGAAGCTTCCAGCGAACGCACCTGATGCCAGTCCAGCGCCTGGGGCAACGACTCGTCCGGGCAGGCATCGGTCAGTTGGTTCAACGTCATCGGGCTCAGGCTTTTCAGGCTTTGCAGAAAATGCAGCAGCGCCAGGCTGCGGCGTTCCTCATCCAGTTCCGTGAACCGCACCGGCAAGGGGCGGCCAGCCTGTTGCAGTGACTCGATCAAGCGCACTCGGGCGGGCTCACCGTGGCTGCCCCACAAGGTTTCACCGATGCTTTCCCACCAGAACCGCTGACGGCTGCCGATGAAATTGGTGGAGAGGAAAATACTCGCCGGCACCTGGTATTTTTGCAGCAGCGGGTAGGCATTCACCGCGTTGTCACGCCAGCCGTCATCGAAGGTCAGGGTGATTTTCGGCCGGTCCGAGCGGATTTTGCCCGGGTGCAGAATCTCCATCAGCGGCACGCAATCGAAGTGTTTTTTCAGCCACGCCAGCAAGTGCTCGAACGCCTTGGGCCCGACGCACAATTCATTGCGGTGGGGCAGGGCGGCGGCCTGATCGTCGGCCAGCACCCGGTGCAACATCAGGATTACCCCGGCGCCTTGCAGCTGACTACGCCCGACCGGCGAATTGAGGTAGAGCCAACCACTGGTGCGCTTTAGTAATTGTTTGATCGCCATGGCTCAATCCTTTCAACGATTCTGTTCGGGGTTCCACTGGGCGTACCGTTGGCCGCGCAGGAACTGCCACAGGCCGATGCTCATACCGGCCAGCGTCACCAGCAGGAACGCGGCGAGGCGAAAGGGCTTGGGCAAGCGGTGTTGCGAATCCAGCAGACCGGCGATGGCAATGGCATAACCAATCAGTTGCGCGATCAGGCTCAGGCGATAAAAACCGTGGTCGTCCCACAGCCAGAAATTGCTCAGCAGCAACGGCAACAACAGGATCGGTGCCAGACGCCGGATCAGCTTGTGGCTGATCAAGGCAATCGAATACAGGCCATGCTTGAGCGGATTGAGCAGCTCGCTGCGCTGCGCCAGGCTTTGCAGGCCGCCGACGGTGACACGCTGGCGGCGACGGAATTGCTTGTCGGCCTCATCGACGCCCTGGTCGATCACTTGCGCCTCGGGCACATAGACGATGCGTTTGAAGGCGACCGGCGCGCAGGTACTGATGAAGAAGTCGTCGTTGACCTCCGCCGGCACGTTCTGGAACAGCTCGCGACGCAAGGCCAGCAACGCGCCGTCAGCGGAAACCATGCAACCGGTGCGATTCTCGACCCGGCGCAGCCAGCCTTCGTAATGCCGATACAGGCTGTCGCCGACGCTCAGGCCACCGCCCGTCACGGGGATCACCATGTGCCCGGCACAGGCGCCGACCTGCGGATCGCTCAGCGGTGCGAGCAAATGGCCGAGGGTGTCGCGCGACCATTGGTTGTCGGCGTCGGTGAACACCAGAATGTCGCCGGTGCTCAGCGCCACGCCGGCATTCAGGGTCGCGGCTTTGCCCTGGCGCGGCAGGTCGAGCACGGTAATGCGCGGGTCAATCACATTGCGTGCGCAGGCCACCGTGTCATCGGTCGAGCCGTCGCTGGCCAAAATGATCTGCAGCGAGGCCGGCGTGTAATCCTGGGCGAGTAGGGTGCGCAACTTGTGTTCGATGTGCCGCGCTTCGTTGTGCGCGGCAATCACTACGCTCACGTTCATCGGTTCCGGCGCGCCATGACGGCGCGCCGCGAACAGCGGCGACAACAGCGTCAGCAACAAGGGATAACCGAGGTAGGCGTAAACCGGGAGCAGCAGGCACAACCAGAAAATGAATTCAGCCACGGGCGGGCCTCCTGGCATTCCAATGACACAGGCTGAGAACGAGCGCGGCCCCGGCCAGGTGCAGGCGCACCCAGTGCAGGCCCCAGAGTTGCAGGGTCAGGCCGACGTCGCGGTGTTTGCGGCTCTGGCGCAGGCTCATGATCAGCGCCGGCACGGTGGTGATGGTCAACATGACCGCCGCGTGATGCGGAAAGCCGTCGCACAGGGCAGAGATCGCCAGCAAATCGAGAAACCAGGCCCCCAACGACAACAACGGAAAGCGCAGCAGTCGCAGGCTCGCGCCATGGGTGCGGAGCAATTGCACGTGGCTGCTCTGGCGCCACATTTCCTTGCCCATCCACTCGCGCCAGTTCATTTCGTAACCCCAATGCAGGGCCACGCATTCATTGACTGCGAGAATCCGCGCGCCGGTCTGGTGCAGACGCAGGGTGAAGTCCTTGTCCTCGCCGGTGCGCAGGCTTTCGTTGAAGCCATCGACCTTGTCGAACCAGCTGCGACGCATCAGCAGGTTGGAACTGGGCAACCAATCCACCTTACGCAGGCTCTGACTCGCAGGGCGCAGTGTGCGGCGCTGCCAGGCCGTGGCGTACCACGGCGCTGCGGCCGGGGTGTGCAAATCCAGGCCGAACACATCGGCCTGCCCCTTGCTTTCGAGAGCGACCAGTCGCGTCAGCCAGTCTTCGGGCATCTCGACGTCGGCGTCGATGAACGCGAGCCATTCACCGGTGGCGATGGCGACTCCGCGATTGCGCAGGGCGCCGATCAGGATCCCCGGCTGCTCCAGGACTTGCGCACCGAATTGCCGGGCAATCTGCGGGCCTTCATCGTGCGAGCCGTTGTCGACCACGATCAGCTCGCAATCGAGGCCGGCCGCGTGGGCGGCTTTTTTCGCGGCCAGCAAAGTGCGGGCGATGTGGCGCGCTTCGTTGTACATCGGAATCACAATGCTGATTCGGCTCATGCCTTGGCCTCCCTTGGCGGGCTTTCTTCGGCTTTCAAACGCAGTACGCTGGTCAGGGCGAGCATGATCCACACGTACTTCTGGTTGGGCGCACTGAGGAACATCAGGAACAGGGTCAACGACAGAAAGCTCATCGCCAGGTGCGTCATCAAGTCCGCTTGCTCGCGGTTGGCTCGCTGCATCCAGATGCGTCGGGCGCGGATCAGGTTGTACAAGCCGAGGGCGAGCATGCCGACGAACAGCAGGCCGGCGGGAATCCCCAGTTCACTAAAGATTTCCAGGTAGGTGTTGTGGGCGCGGCGGTACAGGTCGCCGATTTTGCGGTTGGCCGAAAACGCCTTGGCATAACCGGTGGTGGCGTAGTGCAGCGGGAAGGTGCCGGGGCCGGAGCCGAGCAGCGGGTTCTCGCGGATCATCGCGCTGCCGACCACGATGTACGAGGCACGGCGGCCGAGGGATTCGTCCTGACTCTTGGCCCCTGCGCTCAAGATACTCAGGGACTGGATGCGGGCGATGTAACCGGCGGGCATTGCATAAATGGCCAAGGGAATCACGATCACCACGGCGAGCATGGCAAACCCCAGATGCCGTGGGCGGATCCGCGTCAACTCGGTGCGGTAGTGCCAGGCACCGATGATCAGGCTGAGAAACAACACCACCAGCCCGGAGCGCGATTCGGTCTTGGTCATGCCACCGAGCAACAGCAGGCAGCAACCGCCCCAGAACAGACGATGCAGCAGGTTCGGGCTGCGGATCACCAGCCACAGGCCGAGCGGCACGGCGAAGGCGATCAGCATGGCGAAGGCGTTCGGGTCTTCGAGCAACCCGGCGGCGCGCCCCTGATCCTGATATTTGCTGGAGAACATTGCCAGCACGCAGGTCATCGTGACGCTGGCAGTGACCAGTTTGGCGAACAGATCGAGATTCAAGTCCCGCCCGATCATCAGAGTGATCACAAACAGAATCAGGCCAACACTCAACTCCCGCAGATGCCCCAACGACATGCCCATGTCATCGGTGTTGAGCAGGCTGAGCAGGTACAGCACCAGAAACCAGATCAGGTAGCGCCAGGTATTACTGCGCAGGCGCTCGGACGGAATCTGCCGCAGGGCCAGTTGCAGCATCAGGATCACCGCCAGCGACGCGCCGATGAACTTGGTGCCCGACAGCGAACTGTCCTTGAAGAACCCTTCGAACGGCACCAGCGCCGCGATGCCGAGCAGACCCCAGGTGGGTTTGCGGTACAGCAACGCAACACCGACCAGACCCAGCACCGCCCCCGGCGCCAGAAAAGGATAAGGACTGGCCAGCAAACCGAGGCAGACAAGGCCGAGCAGACTGACGATCGAGAGCGGAAAGATCACGCGCGTGCCTCCCGTGCAGTACGGATATAAAGCTGCGACCAGCGTTCGGCCAGGGCCTTGAGGTCGTAACGATCCAGTTGGGTACGTTTTGCGTTGTCGATCAATTGCGCCGCCAGTGCCGGTTCCATCAGCAAGGTGTCGATCTGGCGGGCGAGGGCGGCGCTGTCGGCGGGCGTTGCCAGCAAACCGTTGTGCCGGTCTTGCAGCACATCGGGAATGCCGCCGACGCCGAACGCCACCACCGGCACTCCGGCCTGCATCGCTTCGAGCAGAATCATTGGCGTGCCTTCGGTGCGCGAGCTGATCACCAGCGCATCGAGTTGGCGCCACCACCGCCCCATGTCGGTCTGATAACCCGGCAAGGTGATGCGCGTTTGCAAACCGGCGGCATTGATCCGTCCCAGCAGCGTTTCCCGTTCCGGGCCGTCGCCGAGCATCACGGCGTCCAGTTGCGGGTGTTGCTGACACAACGGGATCAGCGCATCGAGAAACAGGTCCGGGCCTTTTTCACTGCTCAGGCGCCCGACGTATCCGGCCAGCCAACGCTGACGGTCAACGTTGGGTGACCACTGCGTGGCAGCGGCGGGCAAGCCATTGGGAATCACCTGCAACTTATCGGCCCGCACACTGGCCTGACGGCACAGCGTGGCGATGCTTTCGGCGACGCAAACCACACGATCCACCGAGGCGGTGCGGCACAGTTGCAGGCTCAGCCAGGTGTAGAACTTCTGCTTGCGACTGCGCGGAGTGAAACCGTGCTGGGTGATTACCAGCGGCAAGCGCAACAACGTCGCGCCGACCCAGCCAAACAACAGGCCTTTGAAATTGTGCGTATTGATCAGCGGTTTTTCCCCACGGCGCTGACGTAAATGCGCGAGCAACTCCCCCAGCCCGGCGCAACCACGGCAGTCCACCCCGGCCTCGCGAAACCGGGCGATCAATGCGGGCGGCGCATCGAGAAACAGCACTTGGTGCTGCCCCGGCGTCGCCAGGCAGTGGTCGAGCAGCATCCGCTCAGCCCCATAGAACCCACCGCTGCTGAGCAAATGAATGATCGGCAGGGCGGTGGCAGGGTTGAGCGGCGCGTTCAATTGCGCACCCAATGCACGAGGCGTGGCACGGACCAGTTCTTGTGTGGGTTGATCGGCTCCACGCTTTGATCGTTGATCACCAACAGCACCGGCAAGCCCAATTCGTGGGTGATTTGCGCAGGCGCCTTGAAGCGGTGATCGAAGAACTCACGCACGTAGACCAGGGCAATCGCCAGCAGCAGACCGGTGAGCAAGCCGAACGGGATGATCAGGAACGGCTTGGGAAACGCCGCTTCGGTCGGTTCATACGGTGGGCTCAGGACACGGGCGTTGGACAGGTCGGTGTCCAGCGATCGGGCGGTGCTGCTTTCGGCAAAGCGCTGGGCGTAGGTCGAGAACGCTTTGTGCAAGGCATCGATCTCGGTGTCCATCTGCCGCAGTTTGCTCTGGGTTTCCTGCAACTGGTGGATGCGGTTCTTGAACTCGGCAATGCGCGCGGTCTTCTGGTCGATCACCGAGCTGACAATCGCCAGGTCGTTGGTGCGTTCCTGAATCCGGTTGCTCACCACTTTCAAAAACTGCTGACGGGTGCGAGTGATCTGTTCGCGGGTCAGCAACATCGGCTCACTGCTGGGCTGGAAGATGGCCAGGTCGTTCATGTAGCGGCTGACCTGGTTGGTCAGTGCCTCACCCATCTGTTTGATCTCGCGATCTTCAAACGCCACGTTGTCCACGGTGGTGGTGAAGGTGTAGGGGAAGGTGTAGTCGTTGAGCTTGTTATTGCTGGCGGCGGCCAGACTGGTTTTCAGGTAGTCGAGCCAGCGTTGGCTTTGCAGGCGGCGGTCCTGATACAGGTTGAGCGCTTGCTCCTCGGTGTTGATCGCGTTGAGGCGGAAGGTGATTTCTTCCTTCGGATCAGACGAGCCGACACCTTCGAGCAACGCCAGCCGGGTGCCTTCCAGGCCATCAAGGCGCACCTGATATTGGTGCTTCTTGGTTTCGTAGAAGGTTTGTGGCAGGTCGATCGATTGCAGGTCCTGACGGCTGGCCAGGTAGTTTTGCAGCAAGGCCGCGACAAACTGCGTGCCTTGATGCGGATCACCGAAGCTGTAGATGATCGAGATCACGTTGGACCCCGGCAGGGTTTCAATCTTCAGTTTGTCGATGGCTTCCTGGGTCAACGTATCCAGCGTGGTGTCGCGCACCGGATCGGTTTCCATGCCCAACGCGGTTTTCACCGGGTTGATCACGTACTCACGCAGTGGCGAGGTGATGAAGCGTTTGATCGGTTGCAGCACCAGTGTGTTGAACACGCCGGGGGCCGGGGTGTACTCGCCCTTGTCGCGCAACTCGCTGATGGTCTGCCGGATCAGGGCCGGGGAGCGCAGGATATTGCTCTCGGTTTCCATGTCCGCCAGCGAGGGTGGAATGAAGGTGGCGTTGTCCACGGTCAGTGACGTGGTGGCGTCACCCTGGGAAAGTTTTTTCGACTGCACGATGACTTGCGCGGTGATGTCGAAGCTCTGTTTGAGCACCAGCGGCAAGACCAGGGCGATCACTGCAAAGACCAGGAATACCCGCTTCACCAACTGCTTGTTGGCAAAGAAGATCCTGAAGAACTCGTGCAGGTAGTTTTCCTTTGGATTCATGTCAGGTCACCTGAGAGTCAGTTGTTGTTATTGCTGTCTTTGTTGTCGACGCGGTAGCCGAAGCTGAAGCCCACACCCTGGAACAACACGACGTCTGCCAGTTGCCGCGCAAGCTCACCGGCGCTGGCCAGTTTGGTCTTGGGCACGAAGAGCATGTCGTCCGGTTGCAGGTAGGCGATTTGCGAAGCATCGCCGGCCAGGGCTTTTTCCACGTCATAATGCACGGCCTTAACCTGATTGCCGTTGCGGCGCATGATCACCACCGAATCGAGCCGTGCCTTGGCATTGCTGCCGCGTGCCAGCGTCAGCGCTTCAAGCACCGAGACCGGCCGGCGAATCGGGTAGGAGCCCGGTTGGCCGACTTCACCCAGCACATAGATTTCGTTGCCGGCGGTGGACTTGAGCAGTACGTCGACGGTCATCCGTCCTGGCAGATCGGCGTAGCGTTTGTTGAGGAAGGTTTCCAGTTGATTGACGGTCATGCCTTGCAGTGGCACGGCGCCGATTTCCGGGAAGCTGGCATAACCGTCGGTGCCAACAGTGATCTCCCGGCTCATGCCGGTAGCGGGGTGGTTCAGGGCACTTTTGAGGTTGGATTCGTTGCTCAGCGGGCTGATCACTTGCACGGTCAACTGGTTGCGGTTGGGCTGGAACAGCTGTTTGCGCTGATACGCCCGCTGGATTTCCTCACGCGCCTGCTCGCTGGACAGCCCGGCGATCTTCACTGAGGTGTTGGCGCCTGGCAGTTCGATGGTGCCGTCAGGCAACACCAGTTGATTGCCGTTGAGCTGGCTGGCGGCGGTGAAGTTCAGGCCGATCTGATCACCGGACTGGATGCGGTAGGCGTCCGAGCCGCTGGTGCTGATGTGGAAGATCACGTCCAACACGTCCTGTGGCCGCAAGGTCTGTTCGACCTTGGGCATGTCGGTGGCCTGGGCGTTGGCCGGTGAGGCCGTGAGGATCTGCACTGGCATTTGGGTTTCGGTCGAATTGCTGGTGCAACCTGCAAGCGGCAGCAACAGCAGGACAAGCATTCTGGCGTTCATGGCGTCATCCTTTTCTGGTTGCTTACAGGTTTTTGTACAGCCATTTCGGCATGTAGTACTTGCGACGGTTGAACACGCTGCCGACCATTTTTGCGCCGGCCTGGGTCAGGCGCTGGACCGCGGCTTGTGCCACTTCCCAGCGGGTGTCTTCCGCGCGCACGACCATGATCACGCCGTCCACCTGCGTGCTGATGACCAGGGTGTCGGCGGCGGAATACACCGCGTCGGCGTCGATCACCACAAAGCGATACTGGCTGCCGAGCTGATCGAGCAACGGGCTCATGCTTTCGGCAGTCAGGTGTTCATTGCCGCGGGCATAACGGCCGTTGGGCAAAATGTCGAAGGGCAGGCTGGCGACGTTCACCACACAGTCCTGCAGCATCGGCGGGCTCTGGTTGTTGAACATCAAGTCGCGAAAGCCGCGTTCCTTGGTCAACCCCAGTTGCTGCGTGAGGTTGTTCGAGGACTGGCTGGCGTCGACCAGCAGCACCTGGCCGCTGCTCATCTGGGCCAGTTGACTGGCCAGTGCCAGCGCGCTGGTGGTGGTGCCCGCGCCGGGGTTGGCGGCGGTCAGCAGTAGGATCCGCAGATCTTGATCCAGCACGGTCGAAGTCAGGTTGGACTCGCTCGGGTTGGCGATACTCAGGCTTTTGGTTGATGAACCGTCCATTTAACTCGCTCCGTGGCCGCTGAATACTTTGAAGGGGGTTTTCAACAGGATCTTCAGATCAAGCAAGAGGCTCTGCTCGGCGATATAGCTGAGATCCAACTCAACGCGCTGGTCGAAGTCGATATTGCTGCGCCCGGAGATCTGCCACAGGCCGGTCATGCCGGGGTAGATGCTCAGGCGCGCGAGGTGGTTATCCTTGTAGCGGTAGGCGTTGAACGAAGTAGGCCGTGGGCCCACCAGGCGCATGTCGCCGGTCACTACATTGATCAGGTTTGGCAGCTCATCCAGGCTACTGCGCCGCAGGAATCCACCGATGCCGGTGATGCGCGGGTCCTTGTCGATCTTGAAGTCGATGGCGTCGGCGCCATGCTTGTTCAAGTGCCGCAGGGACTCTTTGAGCTCCTCGGCGTTGGCCACCATGGTGCGGAATTTGTACATGCCGAAGGCGCGACCGCGGTAGCCGGTGCGTTTCTGCACGAACATCACCGGCCCCGGGCTGCTGAACTTGATCGCCAGCGCCAGGCCCAGCAGTACCGGCGAAATCAACACCAGAATCATCAACGCACCGAGGCAGGCGACCACCCGGTTGGTGCGTGACAACGTCCAGGGTCGACCGCCGTCACGGCCAGTCATCCAGCCACGCCCCTGCATGTGAATAGCCGCATCCATGCGAATCCGGTGCTCGGGATCGAGGCGTTTGTCCCTGCGCATTTGTTTGAGGGGCACACCTTTTTCATGTCCAGTCATAGAGTCCTCCGCTGAAGTTCAGCCGCAAGCGGCGCGTGGGCGATAGGCAGTTGGTAGTAATCGCGGAACCAGGCGATGAAACGCCCGAGTCCTTCATCCAGCTCGATACAAGGCTGAAATCCGGTAGCCCGCGCCAGGTCACTGGCGTCGGCGCAGGTATTGAGGACGTCGCCCGGCTGCAAGGGCAGCAACTCGACGATGGCCGGTTGACCAAGGTGTTTTTCCAGCAGTGCCAGGTAGTCCTTGAGTTCCACCGGGTGCTGGCCGCCAATGTTGTAAATGCGCCACGGCGCCATGCTGCTGGCCGGGTCCGGTTGCTCGCGGTCCCATTCAGCGTTGGCCTGCGGTGGGCGATCGATCAGACGGGCGATGCTTTCGATGATGTCGTCGATGTAAGTGAAGTCGCGCTGATGCTGGCCGTAGTTGAACAGCTTCAGCGGCTGGCCCTCGGCGATGGCGCGGGCGAACTGGATCGGCGACATGTCGGGCCGGCCCCAGGGCCCGTACACCGTGAAAAACCGCAGCCCGGTGCAGGCAATGCCAAACAGGTGGCTGTAGCTGTGGGCCATCAGTTCATTGGCTTTCTTGGTCGCGGCATACAGCGAGAGCGGGTGATTGACGCCGTCCTGCACGGAGTACGGCGTGTGCTGGTTGGCGCCGTACACCGAACTGGACGAGGCGTAGATCAGGTGTTGAACCGGGTGCCGGCGGCAGCTTTCGAGAATGTTGAGGAAACCGCTCAAGTTGCTGTCGAGGTAGGCCCGAGGATTCTCCAGTGAGTAACGCACCCCGGCCTGGGCGGCGAGGTGGATCACCACCTCGGGTTTTTCACGGGCGAACAGGGCTTCGATGGCCGACGTATCGGCCAGGTCCACCGTTGCGAGCTGGAAAGGGCCGACCTGCTCCTGCACCCAATCGACGCGATCGCGCTTGAGTTGCGGGTCGTAGTAATCGTTGAAGTTATCGAGGCCGAACACCTGGTGCCCGTCGCGCAACAACCGCAACACGCAATGGGCACCAATAAAACCGGCCGCTCCGGTGACGAGGATCTTCATGGGCGCGGCGCCTCGGGTGCAATGTGTCGCAAACCGATACCGCTGTAGTGCAAGCCGGCGGCAGCGACGTGCTCCGGGTTGTACAGGTTGCGACCGTCGACGATCACCCGCGAACGCAATTTGCTCGCCAGCAGGTCGAAGTCGACCACGCGGAAGTTCTTCCACTCGGTGCAGATCACCAGCGCATCCGCATCTTCCAGGGTGTCGTCGCGGGTGGCGCATAAATGCAGGTCTTTGCGATAACCGTAGAGACGCCGGCATTCGGACATGGCTTCCGGATCATAGGCCTGTACCGTCGCGCCTTCGGCCCACAGGGCTTCCATCAGGTAACGGCTGGGCGCTTCGCGCATGTCATCGGTGTTGGGTTTGAACGCCAGGCCCCAGATCGCGATGGATTTACCGGCCAGTCCATTCGGGAATTGTGCCTTGAGCTTGCCGAAGAGAATGTGGCGCTGGGTGTCGTTGACGTCGGTGACACTGCGCAACAGGCGCAGCGGCATGCCGTTTTGTTCGGCGGTGTGCAGCAGGGCGCGCAGGTCTTTGGGGAAGCACGAGCCACCGAAGCCGCAGCCTGGGTAGATAAAGTGGTAACCGATGCGCGGGTCGGAACCGATGCCCCGGCGCACCGCTTCGATGTCAGCCCCCAGCAGTTCGGTGAGGTTGGCCAGTTCATTCATGAAACTGATGCGCGTGGCGAGCATGGCGTTGGCGGCGTACTTGGTCAGCTCGGCGCTGCGGTTGTCCATGAACATGAGCTTTTCATGGTTGCGGCAGAACGGCGCGTAGAGTTCGCTCATCTGGCTGCGGGCTTCATCGTCGAGCGTGCCGACGATGATCCGGTCCGGGCGCATGCAATCGGCCAGGGCACTGCCTTCCTTGAGAAACTCCGGGTTGGACACCACCCGCACATTCAGCGCGCTCTTGCCACGGCGCTTGAGTTCTTCGTTGGCGGCGGCAGCCACCTGGTCCGCGGTACCGACCGGTACGGTGGACTTGATGATGACGGTGCGATCGGCCTCCATATGGTTGGCGATCTGGCGGGCGACACTCAGCACATGGCTGAGGTCAGCGGAACCGTCTTCATCGGCGGGCGTGCCCACGGCGATGAAAATCAGCTCGGCGTGTTCGACCGCATCGCTGGCCTGGGTGGTAAACAGCAGCCGACCGGCCTTGATGTTCTCTTCCAGCGTGCTGGAAAGCCCCGGTTCGCTGATCGGTGGCACTGCTTGTTGCAGTTGTTTTATTTTATTTGGATCAATGTCGACACACAGGACGCGATGTCCGACATCGGCCAGTGCCGCTGCTTGTATCAGGCCAACATAGCCCGTACCAAATACGCTCACGTCCATATTGGCGTGCCTCGTAAGACGGTTGAGATAACGAAAATAAGACTGTCAAAAGGGGTATAGCCCAGCGTTGGGAAAGCGTGTCAGCAAAATGACATTCTCTTGTGGTAGCCAAACCCCTATTTTGGGGGCCAAATGCCATCAAGTGCTTGTCGGTGCTGGATTTGTCGCGGTTTTGAGGGGTTTTTAAGGACCTGAAGAAAACGATGGACGGTCTAGTGCCTTGAAAGTCCGGGGAATTTTCCCCACAAGTGTGTCAGATTTGAGTCAACGTTTTTTTGACGCTTTGTGTAAAAGTCCGACAATTCTTGCGCTTTGATGGCCCGGTGCTAGTGTCAAAAAATGGCCGACAATCTATTGGCCAAAAGCCCTTCATGAGTACCTAAAGAGAATGATTCGATATCTCAAAGAAGTACTGTTAGTTCTCTATTTACTTAAGAACTACGACTATTACCTCGAACGTTTAAGTGCGATGGGCATCGGTTTTCCGGTGCTTCTTTTCGGCGGCATGTTTATCGCGCTGACGGTGGCGCTGTTTATGACGGCGTACATCCGGCAGACGCTGGTCCGCCATCTGTTCGCCCTGGTGATGTTCGTGTCGGCGGTGTTTTTCGATGTCTATACGCGGGTCACGGCTGATTACCTGACCTACAGCAGCTTCGTGTCGCTGGTGTATTCGGGCGGCTTCATCCAGGAAGCGATCTACCAGTACCGTGATGCAATCATCAGTGGCCTGCTCGGCGGCATGCTGCTGTTGTTCGGCATCGGCCTCAAACCGCGTCGGCGCATGCCACTGCCCGGTGCGATGCTGGTGGCGGCGCCGGTGCTTGGGGTGCTGCTGCTGAGTGCGGTGTTGTTCGTGCGGGCCGGCGAGGGCGCCCGGGGCTTGCCGATCATGTACACGCCGCTGGCCTACCTGAACCTGTTTACCTATGAAGCCCTGCACAACACTGTCGGCCCGCGTGAGCCGGTGAGCCTGGCGCGTAACGACGTACCGGTGGGCCACGACATCGTGTTGATCATCGACGAGAGCATTTCCGGCAACTACCTGGACATCAACGCGCCGTTCGGTGTGCACAGCAACCTCAAGGAACCGCGCCCGGGTGTCGATATTTTCAACTACGGGTATGCCGCCTCGATTGCCAATTGCAGCGCCGACACCAACGTCACGTTGCGCTACGGCGGTACCCGTGCCGACTACATGCGCATCAACACGACGATGCCGTCGATCTGGCAGTACGCCAGGAAGGCCGGTCTGCGCACCGTTTACATCGATGCTCAGCGCACCGGCGGCAACCTGCAGAACCTGATGAACGATGCCGAGAAAAAGGACATCGACGAGTTCGTGCAATTCGACCAGACCAGCGTGCGTGATCGCGACATGGCGGCGGCGGCCAAACTGGTTGACCTGCTCAATGACGGCAAGCCGGAATTGGTGGTGATCAACAAGGTCGGCGCGCATTTCCCGGTTCACGATAAATACCCGGACGGGTTCATGGCGTACCGTCCGACCTTGCCGCGCGGACAGTTTGTCGAAGTGGCCGATACCGGAAAGCGTGACGGGTTTAACGGTCAGCCGGATGACTGGGTGTTGTACCGCAATGCCTACAAGAACACCTTGCTGTGGAACGTCGGGGAGTTTTTCTCACGGGTGTTCGCCCAGGCTGATTTGAGCAATGCGCTGTTGATCTACACCTCGGACCACGGGCAAGACCTTCATGAACGGGGCAATCCCGGGCTCAATACCCATTGCGGCGGTGACCCGGTGGAAGAAGAGGGATTGGTGCCGCTGGTGGTGATTCAGGGCAGCGGGTTGAAGACTTTGGACTGGTCCGCGCAATTGGCCGCGAACAAAGATCGCTCCAGCCACTACAACATCTTCCCGACGTTGTTGCAGTTGATGGGGTATGACCTGGCGGGGGTTGAGGCGCTTTACGGAAAACCGTTGAGTGTGTCGACGGCTGATGAGTTTACGTTCAATTATCGGTTCAATGCGCGGCTGGGGGCGAAGCCGGAGTGGAAGCATATTGATTTGGAGAGCATTGTGACGCCGTCTCAGACGCCGACGAGTGTGGCGGTGGGGCAGTGAATTTTGTTGTTGTCTGGGCGGGCCTTTTCGCGAGCAGGCTCGCTCCCAGATTGGATTTGCGGTGTACACAACCCCCCCTGTGGGAGTGAGCCTGCTCGCGATGGCGTCGCCCATTCACCCGTGATCTGAAGGCTGAGCCCACCGCGTCCGATACACTATCCTTGCCTCACGCTTCTTCACGGAATTGCCCATGCTTCAGGTCCAAGGCGTCTTCAAAAGCTACGCCACCCCGCAAGGCCTGCTACCGGTGCTGCAAGGCGTCGACCTGATCCTGAAACCCGGCAGTAGCCTGGCGTTGATGGGCGAGTCAGGCAGCGGAAAAAGCACGTTGCTGCACCTGATTGCCGGGCTGGACAAGGTCGACCGGGGCAGCATCCGCAGCGGTGAGCATCGGCTGGAGCAGATGAGCGAAGGGCAACTGGCCCACTGGCGGCGTACCGAAATCGGCCTGGTGTTCCAGCAATTCAACCTGATCGGCAGCCTGCGGGTCGAGGACAACCTGGCGTTTCAGGCGCGGCTGGCAGGGCGGCATGACCCGCGCTGGCAGGCGCATCTGGTGCAACGCCTGGGGCTGAGCGATGTGCTGCGACGCTATCCCGAGCAACTGTCCGGCGGCCAACAGCAGCGCGTCGCACTGGGCCGCGCATTGGCTTCGCAGCCGAAATTGCTGCTGGCCGACGAACCCACCGGCAGCCTCGACGAAGCCACCAGCGACGAAGTATTGAAGCTGCTCCTGGAATTGCTCGACGACACGTCCACCACGTTATTGATGGTCACGCACAGCCCACGGGTGGCTGCGCGGCTGGCGGAAAAAGTGGTGTTGCACGGTGGCCGCCTGGCTGGCGCGGACGAGCGCTGAGGTGCGGGTTTTTCGCGAGACGTTACGGGCGCTGCTGAGCCATTGGCGGCAACACCCAGTGCAATTTTTCAGCGTGCTGACGGGGTTGTGGCTCGCCACCAGTTTGCTCACGGGCGTGCAGGCGTTGAACAGTCAGGCGCGGGAAAGCTACGCACGGGCCAGTCAATTGATCGGCGGCGAACCACAAGCCAGCCTCAGCGCGCCCGGTGGCGGGACGTTTTCTCAGGCGTTGTTTGTCGACTTGCGCCGTGCCGGGTGGCCGGTGTCGCCGGTGCTGCAAGGACGGGTGACGCTCAAGGGCCATGAAGAGCAGCGCTTGCAGTTGATGGGCATTGAACCGGTGTCGCTGCCGGCCGGCTCATCCGTGGCGGGGCAGGCGTTGCCGATTGAACAGGTTGTTGAGTTTTTCAGTGCGCCGGGCAGCACCTGGATCTCGCCGCAGACCCTGCAAACCCTGGGCTTGCAGGAAGGTGAGCGTCCGCTGAGTTCGAGCGGTGAGCCTCTGCCACCGCTGCACGCACAAACCGACATGGCCCCCGGTGTGTTGCTGGTGGACATCGGCTTCGCCCAGCAGATTCTCGGTCTGCCGGATCAACTGTCGCGCTTGCTGTTGCCGAAGGATTTCAGCGCTGCGTTACCCGACGCGTTCAAGGATCAACTCCAGCTCAAGACAAGCGGTGAGGAGAACAATCTCGCGCGCCTGACCGAGAGCTTTCACCTGAACCTCGATGCCTTGGGCTTTCTGTCGTTCGTGGTCGGCCTGTTCATCGTCCATGCAGCCATTGGCCTGGCACTGGAACAACGCCGAGGCCTGCTCAGGACCCTGCGCGCCTGTGGCGTCAGCGCGCGCATGCTCATCACCTGTCTGGCGGTTGAACTTGGCGGTTTGGCGCTGGTGGGTGGCCTCGCCGGTGTGGTCAGCGGCTACCTGTTGGCCAGCGTGCTGTTGCCGGATGTCGCCGCCAGCCTGCGCGGCTTGTATGGCGCTGAAGTGGCGGGGCAGTTGAGCCTCAGCTCGTGGTGGTGGCTCAGCGGTATCGGCCTGAGTCTGCTCGGTGCATTGCTGGCCGGTGCCAACAGCCTGCTGCGGGCGGCGCGTTTGCCGTTGCTGGCATTGGCCGATCCACAAGCCTGGCATCAGGCTCACGCACGCTGGTTGCGGCGCCAGGGTTGGGTGGCGGCGACGGCGGCGGTGATTGCGCTTAGCGCTTTGATCTGGGGCGACAGCCTGGCCAGCGGATTTGTGCTGATGGCGGCGCTGTTGCTCGGTGCCGCACTGGCGCTGCCGGTGTTGCTCAATGCCGTGCTCCACCTGGTTTTGCAGCGCAGCCATTCGGTGCTCGGCCAATGGTTTATCGCCGATTGCCGTCAGCAACTGCCGGCCCTGAGCCTGGCCTTGATGGCGTTGCTGTTGGCGTTGGCGGCCAACATCGGCGCTGGCAGCATGACCGCCGGTTTCCGCGAGACATTCAGCAACTGGCTCGAACAACGCCTGACCGCCGAGCTCTACGTCAATCCGCAAACCCCGGCGCAGTCCCGCGAGCTGAACACCTGGCTCAAACAGCAACCGCAACTCTCGGCGGTGCTGCCCAGCTGGCAGGTGTCGATCCAGTTGCAGGGCTGGCCGGCGGATATTTTTGGCGTGATCGATCACCCGACCTATCGCCAGCATTGGCCCCTGCTGGAGTCCTTGGGTGACAACCCGTGGGATCGACTGGCGAAGGACGACGCGCTGATGCTCAGCGAGCAATTGGCCCGACGCCTGAAGGTACGTCTCGGTGATCACCTGACGATTCCCACCCCAGGCGGCCCGTGGTCGCCGCGCATCGTCGGGATCTACGCCGATTACGGCAACCCCAAGGGCCACTTGCTGGTTAACGTCAACCATCTGCTGCACGGCTGGCCACAGCAGGCGCCCAACCGATTTAATCTGCGCATCGAGCCGGCATTGATCCCGGCGTTTGTCAGCGCGTTGCAGGCGCGTTTCGCGCTCGACGACAACCGCATCGTCGATCAGGCGCGGCTCAAGGGCTGGTCGACGCAAGTGTTCGAACGCACTTTCGCCGCCACGGCCGCGCTCAACAGCCTGACCCTGTGTGTGGCGGGCGTGGCGTTGTTCATCAGCCTGCTGACCCAAAGCCAAAGCCGCCTCGGGCAGTTGGCGCCGCTGTGGGCGCTGGGCGTGACGCGTCGGCAATTGATGCTGCTCAACCTCGGGCAAACCTGGCTGCTGGCAGTGTTGACGCTGGTGCTGGCGTTGCCGCTGGGGATCGCGCTGGCGTGGTGCCTGGATGCGGTGATCAACGTCCAGGCGTTCGGCTGGCGCCTGCCATTGCGGGTATTTCCGATGCAACTGTTGCAGTTGATGGGGCTGGCGTTGTTCGCGACGTTACTGGCCTCGGCGTGGCCGTTGTATTCGCTGTATCGCACGCAACCGGCGGACCTGCTGAGGACGTTTGCTCATGAGGATTAAGCTCGGCTTGCTGCTGGTCATTCTGTTGAGTGGCTGCGACAACTCCACACCTGTCGAGAAAGGCTTCGCCGGTCTCGGGGGCGAGGCGGCAACGTTTACTCCGGTGGTGCCCGGTCGTGTGTTCAGCTTCCCGGCGGATCACGGGCCCCATGACGGTTATCGCATCGAGTGGTGGTACGTCACCGCCAACCTCAAGGACGCGCAGGGCCGTGAATTCGGCGTGCAATGGACGCTCTTTCGCAGCGCCTTGAAAGCAGCGCCCGAAGTGGTTGGCTGGGCTAACCAGACGATCTGGCTGGGGCACGCGGCCGTGACCTCGGCGACGGTGCATCACGCGGCCGAACGCTACGCCCGCGGCGGCGTCGGTCAGGCGGGCGTGAGCGTGGCGCCGTTCAATGCGTGGATCGATGACTGGCGTTTCAGCAGTCAGGGATCTGATCCTTTAGCGGATCTTCAACTCAGTGCGCGGGACAAGGCTTTCAGTTACCAGCTTCGGCTGACATCCACGCGGCCGCTGGTGCTGCAGGGCGATAAAGGTTTCAGCCAGAAGTCCGAACAGGGCCAGGCGTCGTATTACTACAGCCAGCCGTTTTTTCAGGCCAGTGGCTCGCTGGACATCGACGGTAAAACCTACCAAGTCAGCGGCCCGGCCTGGCTCGACCGCGAATGGAGCAGCCAGCCACTGACTGCCAACCAGACCGGTTGGGACTGGTTTTCCCTGCACCTCGACAGCGGCGAGCAGGTGATGCTCTACCGCATGCGCAACAAGAACGGCGCGCCTTACCTCACCGGTACCTGGATCGACGCCGAGGGGCAGACTCAGCAACTGCACGCCGACGACATCCGCCTCACACCGCAAGACACCGCCAAAGTTGCTGGCCGTACGATGCCCGTGCGCTGGTCGATCAAAATCCCCGGCAAGCACCTCGACATTACCCTCAACGCCCTCAACCCCAACGCATGGATGGATTTGCGTATTCCTTACTGGGAGGGGCCGGTGCAACTGAGCGGCAGCCATGCCGGGCAGGGCTATCTGGAAATGACCGGTTATTGAGGCGGAACTCTCGGCTGATCGACGTCCTCCTACGTTAACAAGCCCGTTCACTGGAGCCCACCATGAGCGACGACCTCAAACCGCCAGACCTTGCCTCATGGCAGCGCCTGTTCGACGACAAAGCCTACTGGCAACAATCCCCCGACGCCCATTACGCCGAACTGCTGCGGGTGGCCGACGACTTGCTGGGGCAGGGCGCCATCGACCTCCAGCAGTGGCAAGACTTGAAGGCCAGGGCCGAGCAATCTCACAAAGACTCGCCGGCCGTGAACGTCGCCCAGGAAGTCGATGATCCTGAAGCCTGAGGCGGCCCCAACGAACGAGAAAGTGATGCCTTACAAGACACTTGGCTGACTTGGCGCAAGGAAAGTGGAAAAAGCACCGACCACAACGAGCCCACTGGGCAAGAAACTGCAAAAACTCTTTGAAGAGCGTCTATGCTCATTTGCACACATCGCGCTGACGCCTGTGCCAGAGCGGTCTGCTGCCCTTTATTACCAAGGAATGTATCGCCTATGAAACTCCATGCACTGACCAAAGCCATCACCCTTGCTACCTTGCTGTCCGCTGTCAGCCTCGGCGCCATGGCTGCCGATATCCCGCTGGCTGGCGTCGTGTTAGAGGATCAGACCACCGCCACCGTCGTCTCGGTCGACACCGCAAACCATCAAGTCGTGCTCAAAGGGCCTGAAGGTAAAGAAGTTTCTGTACAACTGACCGACAAGGCGAAAAACCTTGGCAACTTGAAAGCCGGCGATCAAGTCGATATCAAAGTCATTCACGCCGAAGGGGTCGTCTTCAATACCGACGTCTCGAAGGCCCTGCCAGGCTCCGCCGAACGCACGGGCGACGTTCGCGCAGCGCCAGGTTCCGCCAAACCGGCTGGTGAAGCTTACCGCCAGGTTGAAGTTCAGCTGAAAATCACCCACATCGACCTGAAGAAAAACCAGGTAACCTTCGAAGGTCCGAAGGGTAAATCCAAAACGGTTGACATCGTAAGACCGGAAGTTCAAGCCAAACTCAAAGACCTGAAAGTCGGTCAAACCGTTGTCGTCACCTACACAGACATCCTGCAAGTGCATACTCACACCCCTAAAAGCTGAGTATTGACTCTATAAAATGATTGTTCTTGTATAAGTTTTTTGTACAAGAACAATCAGTTTTAATGTTCTAGGTGGTGAGTTTTGGTGGCGGTTTAAATAGTATTGCAACCGACATTTTGTTAAACATTGTGTTTGAAAATTTCATGTTCGCTAAGCGGACATATTCGAAAACTTCTATTAAAATGCCCCCGTTCGCCCAGTGTCACGGCTCTTTACCAGTGCATGGAATGCCGAGGCCATCGCACTGGGCGGACACCTTCCTTTGAAGTGTTGGCAATGAATATATATATAAAACGGGCGATCGTATGATCGCCCGTTTTTTTATGCGGTGTGTTTTTGTAAGCGTCGGCCAATAACGTCCAGCAAATCGCAGCCGTCGCGCAGTGGAATTGCAATTACCCGGGCTAAGTCCTGAAGTAGCGCGTTGTCGGCTTTGAGCGAATCACCCAAGGATAGAGTTTCCACCAGTTGGGTGACGCTGCGGATTCGGTAGGCGGCTGTGTCGTGCAACACATCGAGGGGCGCTTCCGTATCAATCAGCAGGGAAGGGATCAGGCAGTCGATGCCGGTGATGGGCATGTATCGAGCCATGGGTGAACCTCCTTCTCTCAAGATTGGGTGCTTTGGGGGGCTTCGGATGCGTCGCCAGGAGGGTCGAGATTGTCCAGCGCACGGTTTACCAACAATTCACCCACTACCGCCAGCTGCTGGATTGATAGCGCGAGGCTGCGGTTTGAACCTTCGAGTTTGCAGGCCCGGTCGGTGGTGAGGACGTGGCTGATGGGGTCGGGGGTGTTCGGATCTCGGAGGCGGGCGCTGATGGTGCGTTGGGTAGCTTGGCTGAGATCGATTGGGTCGACGGAATCGGGTGGACATTTTTTCATGGTGAAGCTCCTGTAGGGACGGAGCCGCAAAGCGGCATTTGCATGCCTTGATCGTGTTCGGTCTGTCAAAACCGGTCGCTGAGGTTGCAGCGGCTGGGGGAGGTTATCTGGGGGAGTGGGGGAATGAAAAGGGACGGAATGAAAAGCAGTGAAAAGGGGACGGATTTATTTTCTTGCATGAAAAGCGTAAAAATAAATCTGTCCCCTTTGTTGTCCTTTGTTTTGAAATCCATTTTATGCTTTTGATTATCATGTGTTGCCACTTGGATGTTGTATTTTTTACTCCTGAATAGCATCGGAGTCTTTATCGTTCAGGTATACCGAGGGGCCGCAAAGTAAAGGGGATTTTGTTGTGAACTCGATCATTGAGTTTTTGTTTGATGCTTGGATTGTGAATATGTTTTCTTTTTTTGTAATTGTTATATTTAATTTTTCTGTTGTAGGTATATTTTTGATCAGGGCGTTTTTGATATCGCCACAGTTTAATCCGATTCGACATGTGTTGAAGTGGGTCTTTTTTCATTTTGTAGGAGGTGCGTCAGGGAGTTCTTCTATATCAAATTCCATTATTATCATTGGTCTGCTGTTATCAATATTTAAAGCAAAAAGCTCAATAGTTCCGATCGCTATGGGTGTCGTGAAAATCTGGTTAAAAAAATGCTGCCGTCAATATCATTCCAGAATTCCATAATTACTCCTTGAAGTAGAAGTGATCTTTTGCACCTGGGATTTTACCCGTTCTGGTGTTTTCAATCGGTCGTAGATTAAAGTGAGCAATGAAAAGGGGACGGATTTATTTTCTTTCGTAAAAATAAATCCGTCCCCTTTTTTTACTTTTTTTACTTTTTTTACTTTTACACGTTTTTTACAACTCCCGAAAACAGAGTGGAGTCACTTTCTACAAAGGCTTTCTATTTTGATTACTAAAAAAACTATTGTAATCTGATAAAGCTTTTTCCCAGTTTTTGAATAGCTGATCCTCAGATCCTTCGATGCCTTCTGAGGCCGGCATGTATCTAATTAGAGGTGAAAGTTCCTCTGGGTAATCGAAGTCTGAATATATCTGCTCCACTATATTTAATGGGTCGCTGTAGCTATCTTTATTATCAAACAAAAATGAAAGCAGTAAAAAAATCCATGGTTTTGCTTTGTCTGTTTCAATAGCTGGTTCGTTGGTAGCAAGTCCGCGGAGTAAATCGAGTGTCAAGTAGCTTTCTTTCGGTAATAAAGACGCAAGGCTAATGGCCTCTTGTGAAGATTTTTCAGTTAAACCCTCGCAAGCGAATTCAGATACTCCCTTTTCGTTTATGAAGCTGTGTTCCAGTCCATAAAGAAGCTCACTCCAGTTTAGCCAGGGTGCGTGTGCATATACGTAGGAGCCGTCAAGTAATAAGTCTTTCATACGTTGCCTACTTTGGCATTCTCGATGGTATTTGGTTTGGTGTGCCAGTAATTCTGCCCTCTGGTATGAATCTCTGGTGTGTTAATTGCAATTTCGAGTTCACAATCCATTCGAAGACTCCGCGTTTATCGCTCATTGTCCCTTCGAGTTGAGTAAGCGTATTGCTTGTGCCATCCCCTCCCTTGAGCGGGAATACTCTTCCTCTGTCAGGAATCTGATCAACGACATAGCTAGGAGCTCTATGCATTGGATCTTCTTTTAAAGCGCTGCCTATCGGTTCCGCGGCTTTTATTTCTTGTGCAGCATACCCAGCACGCTGTCTCTCAAAAAGTGCCACGTTGTGGGCCGAGTTGTCCCGGCGAAAAGGGGACGGATTTATTTTATTTCGTAAAAATAAATCTGTCCCCTTTGTTTTTCCTACGCTTCAAGCATGAAGGATTCTATTTTTTCAATAAATGCCTTTTTGTTTTTTGTTCTGAACTCTTCTAGGAATATTTCGGAATTTTTTATGGGTTTTCCTTTGTTGTCATATTTTATTGTTAAAAAATCAATCACAAACTCTCCTTCGGGATCTCCTTCTGGTTCGACCCTTGAGTCGAAGCAGTGACCTGTGCTGCGACGTACCCCCCCCCCCTAATAAAACTGCGCTACTAAACCAGCCTGTGGTTTGTGGTGTTAGTTCAACTTCGAATAAATTGTTGATTGTGATTGTCCACCCGCTGGGGACGCGGATCGGATGGAGTTTGTATTTCAGTTCGGTATTCATTTTACTTGATTTTTCCCATGTATTTTTGAACCTGTTCAGGTGAGGCTGGGAAGCTGTGTATTACTGGTTCCCCAGCTTTCGTTAATTCTATTCTCACCCAGTGGGTCAAATCACCATTGTTGTAGCCAACAGGAGTATTTGATCGATAAAACATGCGGCGAAAAGGGGGCGGATTTATTTTATTTCGTAAAAGTGAAAAGGGGACGGATTTATTTTCTTTCGTAAAAATAAATCCGTCCCCTTTTTTCACGTCCCATTTTTTTCATACATGTACAAAAGGTCGTCGATCAGCTTTAGCTCCTGCTGCGTGCACTGGACCTTGTTGTACCATCTAATGTTCTGAAGCACACCTCTGATCGGAACCTGCCGCGAAGGATTCTGAACAATTTCGATCAGACGGTCGTAATCGGGATCGTTTCCCTTGAGGTATTTTTCAATCAGTTCTTTGAGCGCTACGCGCGCGTCTAGATCGGTTAGCACTGTTACTTCTCCGGCAAGACAGTGACCTCATCCACTTTGATGATAGTGGTAGTACCTGGTTTCGGAATGAGTTATCGCCCACCACCTGTACCTTAGCCAGCATACGCTTTCGTGAAGCGTTCCAGATGCGGACTTTTACCATCAAGCTAATATGGTACTTTTACGGTTGGCACGTCGTCCTTATAGAGTTGCAGCGTGTCGAACTTCAATCGCAGGCAACCATCACTCCATGCAGGGGCGGGGCAGCACTACGGCCATCAAGCAGATTTGGTATCCATGTGGCGATTCAGTGGTTGCAGAGAACTCTGAATAATAGGGTAAATGTAGGGAGCCATTCCGGTCTGTGAGATGGTTTCAATCCCCGCGCGTGCTGCGGGGACTACTTTCCATAAGCTAGGAGCTACTGATAAAGTCCCGCAGAAGAATCCAGGGCGTTCAACAATTCCTGAGCTGGAATAGCGTACTGACCGAGGTTCGCCATATCCAGCCCCCCCAGTCTTGATCATCATCAATTTCCAATATCAGCAAATCAATTTTTTTGAGCTGGAAGAAACTGATGATGTCGCGAATCTCTTTCTCGCGTTGCACGTGATCATTTCCATAGAGCCCACCGGCATAGAAGAAGCCCTTATCACCCATGGCAAGTTTCTTCTGAGAGCCAATAAGGGACATTTTGAAGCGTTGGTGAAGAAATGTCGTGGCTTCCACATCACTCGTCGGTGATGCCGCTGCAATGCTTATTTTGGTCATGGTTTAAAAGCCCTCAGAGATCAGAGGGTTAAGGGGTTTGCCCATGGTGTCTTTCTGGTAGTTACCATCGTGCCACCTGTAGAGGTGTCATCGGCGACGTCGCGCACGCGGAGCGTGGTTAGCCCTGTCCTATTTTATTTGTTTTTATTTATTTAAATCTTTAAAGGGATTCGAGCTCGGTAGTGCAACCAAGTTTTTTCAGCCTTTGGATTTCTTGTTCGGATGTGTAGTTTGGCAGGTCTTTATTTTGTTTGTCATACTCGTTCCTTAGAAGTCTAAATAGCTTGCCTGTTTTTTCTTTTGTTTTACTGTCGATACTGTTAATAAGGTCATAGTTGTCGGCAGATAAAAACTCAAACTTGTGCTTTATTACGTAATAGGCTGTGATGTTCGAAAGTAATCCTGCCGCGTCTTCGTAATTTTCGCCGAGGTACTTTGCATACTCTTCAAATATATTTGTCAGTAAGCTTCGTGCTGCGCTTTGCGTTTTAAGTACGCCGCACATTTCCTGCCAGTTGCTGACATAAAGATGATCGCCCCAATCAGATCCCCTCGCGAAGTAAATGCCGTTTCCCTTGAAAAAATCGGCGATTTCATGCTGATCTAGAGCCGTTTCGAAAGTGGTTTTCATTGAAGCTTTTTCCAGTCATCAAAATTTTTCAACAACGTTCCCACGTCACTATTATGGGAAACGCTCTCTGATCCGATCAGAGCAGCTTCTTTTGTCCCACTTTTGGTTGCCCCGCCAGGAACCCATTCGTTCGGGTACGCACCATTTTCTTTTCCATTAGGCATTTCATAGCGGAATCTTGGGTCGTCAGGCTTGATTTTAACGATATATATGCCCTCGCCCTCTAGAGTTTTTGCGCCAAGGTTTAGCTCGCTATTTAGCACCCGCCAATCGTTGTCGGCAGCTCGGTATTTCGTCGCCGAACTCCGTTTTCTTTAGCAACTGGTCTTTGAGGTCGTATTCATAAGCGGTACGACGACCGTCGAAGCCGGTTTCCTGCTGGATTAGGCCGTTAGAGTAGTAATCGAGTTGGTAGTGTTCGCCACGTTCGTTTTCGATCTCACTGAGCAGTAGGCGCGCATTGTCGTAGCGATAGCGCAGTTGGCTACTATCCGGATTGATACGACGGCTGACTAGATGCAGGTTTACGACTTAGCTCAAAAAGCGGTCCCTTCCATTTTGTCTTAAGTAGTGCAACTGAAGCTGTTGAGGAACCGCATCCTTAATTATGTAATGAAGCGCCGCCTACTTTCGCTCTATCCAAATTCGACATGCCTTTAAACGAAAGAAGAAACTCTTTAGCCTTGACTGGAGACCGGCTAATGGGTGTCCCGTTTCATTAGGGTTTTTAGTTGTCTTTTTGGGCGTTGTAGGTTCGTAGCATTTCCTCTGAACCGTCCCAGTTCGGGGGCGTCTCCCAATTTTTATTTTTCTTTTGTCCAATTATTGCGCCAATAAATGTATTTTTTTCATCATAAAAAATGCGACCGTCCCAACTGGCACTGTCAATGAAACGCATTGATAGTATTGCGTCAGGCGCCATACTTGAAAGCGCATTTATAAGCTCTTCAAATCCAGGCATTACCGATGAAGTTGTGTTTGCAATTTCTTTTTGAGTGGTGAGTTCTTTTTTATACGCATCGCTAGTTTTTTTTATAATGTAATCGTTTTTAAAAATGAAACTTTCTTCAGTTGATTTTTTTAATAGTTGGGCCGATCTTATCCCGCCGTCTGCGAGATGAAAATTCTGCTGTAACAAATCTAATATATTCATGGCTTAAACACCTCGATATCCCCGCTGCGGGGTCCTTTCAAGAGAACTTCTTGCTCCCCCCAACGATCTTCCGAATACTGCCATGACCACTTATCTCCTTCTTTTGGGGCGCCAATTTTAACTCTCAGAATAAGTCCATCCTCTTTCGCAAATTGCCTGGCGATATCAGGTGATCTTGTCCATGAAGTATAGGGGCTGTCTCCCGAGTGTCCTCCATAATTGTGATCGTCAGGATTTACTACGCCATCAATTTTTCCGGGAGTTACCTTTCCGGAAAATGCGTCATTTTCGGCAGGATGGCCCTTATGAACACCGCGATACAGATATCCTTCCTCTGGAGTGCTTGGGAGACGAGGAAGACTCTCGTAGTCCGTTTCGCGAGATTGGTTTGATTGCTTCTCATCAGGACCGTCGCACGGTTCGCAGCTCAACCCTAATGGATCCACCCATCCTGTAGGGTTAGGCACGTACTGGTAGTTGTTCAACCCGCCTGCAAGCTTGATCGGATCCGGCGTCAGATACCGTCCAGTGCCAGGATTGTAGTAGCGATGCCGGTTGTAATGTAAGCCCGTTTCCGCATCGAAGTACTGACCCTGGAAGCGCAGCGGGTTGTCGATTTCCTCAACGTCGAGAGTGGCGAGGTTGCCATACGCGCGGTATTTCGCCGACCACATGATTTCGCCGCTGTAGTCGGTGAGTTCCTGTGGGGTGCCGAGGTGGTCGAGTTGGTAGTAGAACGGCTCGGCTTTGAGTGGGCCTTCACCGTCGAGCATCGCCAAAGGTCGGAAGGAGCCCGGCTCGTAGATGTAGCTGCGATAGCGGTTATTGGCGCTTTCGGCGATGAGGCGTTCCCCTTGCCACAGGAACTCTGTGGTTTGGCCGTTGACGGTTTTGGCGATACGGCGGCCGAAGGCGTCGTACTTGTAGCTTGCGATGCTGCCGCTGGGGAGGCTGACACCGATGAGGCGGTGTTGGCAGTCGTAGCGGTATTCGGTGACGAGCTTTTGCCCGGTGCCGCGGCGCTCACGGCTCAAATTGCCATAGGCGTCGTAGTCGTAATGTCGATCACCCTGCATCAGCAGGCGGTTACCTTTGACGTTGGCCAGGCTTGCAGCCTGCTGATCACCTTGGCCGAGCAGGTTGCCTGCCGGGTCATGGGCGAAACTTTCCGGCGTGGTGCCACGAACGTTGATCAGCCGGTCGAGCGGGTCGTAATGATAGCTACGATTGCCTTTTCGGCTGTCATCGATGCCGGCGAGGTTACCGTTGGCATCGTAAGCGTAGCGACGCTGGAACAGGTTGCGATCCTGCTGGTTGACGCTGTGAGCTTGCAGGCGGCCTTGTTCATCGTATTGGTATTGGCTGAGCAACAGACCCTGTTGACGCTGCTGTTCGCGACCTGCGCTGAACTGGTGAGTGGTCAGGCGTGAACCGTTGAGGTCGATGCTGCTCAGTTGACCGCCTCGTTGATGGCGATAATCAAGCTTGCTGCCGTCCGGGAGGCGACAGTGGCTCAGTTGGCCTACGGTGTCGTACTCGTAACGCAGGGTTCCCCAACCTTGGTGCTCGGTGATCAGGCGGTCTTGCAGGTCGTATTCGTAGGCCAGCGGCCAGTTTCCATCATCAACGTTCACCAGGCGCCCGAGGGCGTCGTAGCTGTAGTGAATTTCCTCGCCATCGGCCAGGGTTTTCACCAGCAAGCGGCCAGCGGCATCGCGCTGATATCCGGTAATCAGTTCGCTACCGTCATCACCGAATTCGGTTTTCTTGAGCAATTGGCCGTTGAGGTCGTACTCGTAGGCAGTACGGCGACCATCAAAGCCGGTTTCCTGCTGGATCAGGCCGTTCGGGTAGTAATCGAGGTGGTAGTGCTCGCCACGTTCGTTTTCGATCTCGCTAAGCAGCAGACGCGCGTTGTCGTAGCGATAGCGCAACTGGCTGCCGTCCGGGTTGATGCGGCGGCTGACCAGGTGCAGGTTATCGGCATATTCGTAGCGGGTGACTCGGCCCGACTCATCGCGCTGGGCGGTTACGCGGCCGTATGGGTTGTAAGTGAACGCGCGCGTGGCGCCACCGGGCAGGGTGATTTGCGTAAGCCGGTTGGCAGCATCCCATTGGTAGTGGGTGATTGCGCCGCTTTCGTCCTGACGGGTGATCTGCCGGCCCAACGCGTCGTAGCGGTACTTGCGCTGGCCACCATCGGGCAACTGTTCTTCGAGCAGTTGCCCGAGGTTGTTCCAGCCCAGTTGATGACGACTGCCATCCGGATGACGGATTTCTAGAAGACGGCCCTGGCGGTCATAGTTGTAGTGGGTTGAATTACCGTCCGGGTCAATTTGTTCGGTGATATCGCCTTGGTCGTTGCGCCAATATATCCACTTCGCCGGGCCACGATTCACCACACGAACGTAGCCATGGTAGTACTCGTAGGAGGTTGGGGCGTCTTCTGGTGGAATGACCGCGACCAGTCGGCCTGCTTCGTTGTATTGGTATTCGGTAACGGTGCCGAGTGGATCTTTCTCGGCGATCAAGCGACCCTTGTCGTCGTAGGCCTTGAGGTGTTCCGCGCCGTCCGGGTCGACCTTGGCAACCAGTCGTGCCTTATCGTCGTGGGTGTAGACCTCTTCGCTGCCGTCAGCATTGGTAACCGTGACGCTGCCTTTGTCATCCCAGGCGTAATGCGCGTCCATTTGCGAGAAGCTTGCCCAGTGATGGATGCAGCGCGCCGATTTACCTTCTCTTTCCCATTCCCAGTAGAAAATGGCGCCACCGGCGAGTTGCCGCTCAAGAATGACATTCTGGTCGTTGTAGGCATAACGCTCGGCTTCGCCGGCGGCGTTTTTGGCTTCGATCAGGCGGTGTTGGGCGTCGTAACTGTAGGTGACCAGGGTCTGGATGGTGCTCCAGGCGTCTTCCAGATTGTCAGCCGGGATGAACTGCTGGTAGTCGATGGCGACGATGTGCTTGCGGTCGTATCGCACGAGGAGGGCCCGACCGGCGCCGTTATCGACGCGTTTGATTCGCCCGTGAATGTCACGGGTGATGTGCAGGCGATTGCCGTAGTTGTCGCTGATGGCGATCAGCGTGGCGCCCTTGCTGTTGTAGCGAAAGTGGTAGAACTGGGCACGTTCTCCGGCCTGGGTGAGGATCAGTTCAGAGGGATCATCACCAAGGAAAATCGCTGCTTCCGACAGGCTATTGGTGATCGCTGGACGCTGCACACTCGGTAACGGGAACGTGGTGATACGGTTTTCGTGGTCGGTCCAGACCACCTCTTCATCTTTGACGTCCACCCGCTGGGCAAGTGCGTGGCTCCAACCGTAGCCGAGGCCGCAATCAATTTCCGCAGCGCTGGTGCGGTAAAGGCGAGTCCACTCGAAAGGTAGCAGCCCATCAAGCTGACCATCAGTCAGCGTCAGTAGCTCTTCACCGGTAACCATGGAAACCGGGCAATTGTTAGTACAGGTTTTCTTGGCGCAGGTTGAGCTTTTTTCGTCGGGTGTTTTTGACTGGGCCGGAGCGTCGCTGACCTTCTCCTTTGGCTCCAGAACGTAGTGTTTTTTTGCTTTCTTACGAGCAAATACGGAGGCGTTTTTTTCCAGCAAGGTAGGGGTGTCGCTGGTGATCGGAACCGGACCTTTGGCCGTAGCTGCGGTCGTTTGTTCGATTTTCAACGCGGCCTTTTTGGCGGTGTTCATCGGTACGCCTTGCGCACTGGCGACAAGAGGTTTCACGGTTTCGCCGTGAGCCTTCAAGGCGTGACCCTTACTCGCGGCCAAGAGTGTTTCCGCGAGCTCCTCTAGCATTTTTACCGCTGTGCCAGATTTGACCTTAGCCAAGGTTTTTGTGCCAACACGAATTGCCAGCCCTAGGCCGCCAGATAGACAGATACCCAGCACCACGTTGATCAGAAAGGATGCGCCGATGGCCGTAATCACTTCCACGCAAACTTGCGGCGGCAGCATGCCAACCCACGCGATAATGGCGGAGAGGTAGATGAACATCAGCGGTTCGTCGCTGAGAATCAGCAGTCCGGTGGCAATGGCTTCTTTCGACGCTGAGTAGAGTTTTTTGACTTCTTCCTCACTCAGGTACTGAAGAAGTTTTTTCACGTTTTTCAGAGGGTCGGCTAAGAGCTCGAACAGGCTCTTGATGTCATCCCAGACACCTAGAAGCGCTTTCTCAAGACTATCAAGTGCAGATTGCATCAGTATGAGTGAGCGACCCGCCCGGTCTGTCGCTGAGTAGCTCGCCCACTGCGGCTGGAACTTACTCGACCACTCGCTTTTCAACCAGCCGTCAAGATTGCCGATAACACCTTGGTATGACGCATACAGTGCTTTGACGTTGCTTTCAGAAACGTTAGGGAAAAAAGTAATCCGGTACATCTGCCCCGGTTTGCAGCCTTTGATGACTTCAATGCCGCTCGGGCCGATAGTCGCAGGAATCACTGGACCGACGACGTCGTATCCGAACATCGCTTTTTTGACCGGTTCTAGCTTAACCGGTGTATTGCCGATGGGCACGTACCGAGCGCTCTCAAACATATGGATGAGGGTGAAATCACCCATCAACGGGCAGGTGGCATAA
Organism: Pseudomonas sp. S2_B07; assembly: GCF_054668435.1. Lineage (NCBI taxonomy): Bacteria > Pseudomonadati > Pseudomonadota > Gammaproteobacteria > Pseudomonadales > Pseudomonadaceae > Pseudomonas > Pseudomonas sp. S2_B07. The sequence continues at coordinate 1,188,188 of NZ_CP162769.1, read as the reverse complement.
GTTTCAACCGGCCCTGTCTTGGTCTTGCGCTCAGTAACGCTGACTTCGTTGCCCACCTTGAACTTCTGATCTACGTCCATTGCCCAGCCAGTCCAGAAACCGTCGGCCCAGGTCTTGTATTCGGTCAGGCAATTATTGAAGTCCTTGAGAATGACATTCACGTCAGGGGTCTTGGCGTCGAGAACTCGAATAACCAAATTGCCGATGGGATCAATCATGACGTGACTTCCTTTGTCAGCTCAGCAGCCAGACGCTCTGCCATATCTTCTGTATTGGATTGTTGGCGCACGAAGCGCTCGACTTTGTGGCGCAGATTACTTTCGGGGAAGGCGAAGAACAGTTCCGGGCAGTCCTCTCCCAACCACTGCATCAAATTGTCGACGACGGTGGTGTGATCTTTCTCTGCCAGCGTATCGACTAACGTCTTCGGCACTTCCCACCATGGCCAGGCTTTGGCCGGTGGCACGCCCCTCGCTCCCACTTCCAGCGTCTGGCCATTCATCAAGTAGCGGTCGAACACCGGCAAAACTTCACCTGCCCCGGCACCGAGTCCTTCGAGAATCGGGAAGATGTGTCGTCCATCCCAGAACCGGAAAAACACTTCGGTCCCATCGGGCATAAATACCTGAGTCAAACTGCGAAGGTGTTCAAACACAACGTTCGGGGGGCTGGTGGACACCGCTAGCCAACCCCAATCCTGAGCATCGGTTTCGGCGATCCACTGAAGAAAACCAGCGTTGGGTTTCAGTTCGGCGAGGTAGGGCATGACGGGCTGCCAATCGGCGTAAGGCGTGCCGCTCCAGATGGGAATCAGTTCCGGAGCCATGTCTTGCTGGTAGTAGGCCTTGAGCGCTTCAGCATCGCTGGCGGCGCTAACGATCAAGTACAACCGTTCACCGGTCTGCAACGGCTGCTCAGCCAACCAAGCCTGCGGAGTCAAAAGATCAGATCGCACAAGCACCTGCCTTGCATTTTTCACACTCTTCACAGAACGGCGCATTGCGTTTCAACGTATTGATCTGCGCCGGGGTCAGGACCGCACCCGCCTTATCCGCATCCGCCTGTTTCAACGCGCCGGGCATCAGCGGTGCCGCGCCAGTGCCGTTCCCCGGGCTGCCGCCGGAGTTCATGTTGATCACCGGCCCGCTTAGGGTCACGCCGCTGGCATCGATCTTGATGAAGCTGCCACCCCCGATGAGGGTCAGTTCACTGCCCGCTTCCAACACGACTTTCATGCCGCTGCTCAGGTGAATCTCCTGTCCAGCGTCGATGAATTGCCCGGTACCAATCTTGATGTGCTGATTCACGCCCACGGTCAGGTGGTCGTTGGCGCGGGCTTCGACTTTGCGATCGGCATAAACCGTGTGGTGTTCTTCGGCCTTGAATTCGCTGTAGCTGTTTTGCTCGACAGTGTCATGGCGTTCGTTGCCGACGCGGATTTTCTGGTCGTGTTCGACGTTTTCGTCCCAGTCGCGCTGGGCGTGCAGGAAGATTTGTTCCTGGCCCTTTTTGTCTTCGATGCGCAGTTCGTTGAAACCGCCGCCACCGGGGGAACTCAGGGTCTTGAAGGTGCTGCGGGTCTTGTTCGCCGGCAGTGGGTACGGGACGACGTTTTCCTTGTGGTACAGGCAGCCGCTGATCAGCGGTTGGTCGGGGTCGCCTTCGAGGAAGGTGACGAGCACTTCCATGCCGATGCGCGGGATGGCGATGCCGCCGTAGTGGGCGCCGGCCCAGGCAGAGGAGACGCGCAGCCAGCAGCTGGTCTTGTCATCGGCCTGGCCTTCGCGGTCCCAGTGAAATTGCACTTTGACGCGACCGTACTGGTCGCAGTGGATTTCTTCACCTTTGGGGCCGGTGACCACGGCGCTCTGGCTGCCGAGGATCCGTGGCTTGGGATGATGCAGCGGCGGGCGGTTCGGCACGTCCCACGGGGTGGCTTGAAAGCGGTTGCGGTAGCCCTGGTGGAAATCGTCTTTGAGGTTGGTTGTGCTGCTGGTGACCGATTCTTCCAGCACTTGCGGCTGTTTGCCTTCGTGGAGGATTTCGGTGAGCAGCCACAGGTCGTTCCATTTGGCTTTCGGGTGTTGGGTCAGGGCCAGGAAGTGGCCGCTGACCAGTATCGGCTGATCGCTTTTGCCTTCGGCGAGCTGGAAGTCGCTGCGGTGACGTTCGAGGGCGCGTTTGGCCAGGTGCTTGCCGCGTTCGCGGTCGAGGAAGCGGCCGGGGTAGTCGTAGTCTTCGAGGTCGGGCAGGGCGTCGCCACGGTTTTCGCTTCCGAGGGTCAAGCGTGGTTTTTCGAAGTCGTAGTCGCGGCGGGTGGTGCGGCTGGTGCGGGTTTCCAGGCGCAGGTCGAAGCGCTTGATCACCGGGTCGTTGGCGACCATGCCGGAGTCTTGCTGATAGGCCACAGGCGCGAGTTTCGGGAACACCGTCTGGTCATCGCCGAACACCAGCTTGTGGGCCGTGGCGCTGTGCTGGAAGTGGTAGTGGATACCTTCTTCTTCGCACAGGCGCTGGATGAATTGCAGGTCCGATTCATCGTACTGAACGCAGTAGAGGCGTTCGGGATAAATCGCCCCGACTTTGAATTCGTAGGCGTTGCTCTGGATGCCATGCTCTTCGAGGACTTTGCCGATGATTTTCGGCACGCTGAGGTTCTGGAAGATGCGCTGGTTGATGCGGTGCGCCAGGTAGGACAGTTGCGGGCGCAGGGTCACCGCGTAGCGGGTCAGGCGTTTGCCGGAATCACCCTGGGCGGCACGGTAGATCTGGCCGTGAATGCCGCTGCCGTCCGGCGAGAGCTGCAAGAAGGCCGGTTTGTGCAGCAGGGTTTCGAGGTCCAGGGACGGCTGTTCACTGACCAGCTCCACCTCAAACACGAACGGTTGGCTGATCGCCTCCCGGCCTTGCAAGGACAGCACCTGCAAATCGCTGGAGAGACCTTCGATGGTCAGGGCAAAGTGAGTCTGATTGGCCGGCGCGAACATCCCTTGTTCCTCGTGCAGTGCTGCGGCGTGCGCCAATGGCCGAAAAGGCCTCGGCAGACGCAAAAATTCTGGAAGGGCGAAAACAACATCGACCAGCAGAGCTGGCCGATGCTTGAGACGGTCGGCCTGATTTAGGCGACCGGCAGACGCCAGTCATCGGAACCCGAAGTACCGGAAACTTCGTGGGTCCAGGTGATTTTGCGGTAGGTGAACTGCACTTCTTCCAGGTGCGTGAAGTGCGAGTTCGACGGGTCCTGGCAGTTGTGCATTTTGTTGTTGATGGCGACGATGATGGCGTCTTCCAGTTTGGTGGTGTAGTAGTGCTCTTGGGTACCTTGAGCCGAAGTGCGGTACCACTGGATAACGATTTCGCTCATGCGCTCGCCGGAAGTCAGAGCGGCTTGCAGCAGTGGCGAGGACTTGTCGTAGACCTTGGTGATGACCACAGGCTTGTGAACGCGCTGACCGGTTGGCTGGCCGGATTGCGGGTCACGCGGGATGATCACGTCGTGGCTGAAAGCCTGAACCATGACCTGGTCTTCGTGGCCTTCCTGGTAGGTGTTGCCAACCGAATCGGCGGTGAACGCGCCGGCGGTGATCAGACCTTGTTTTTCGCCAGTGACGGACATGTACGCTGGTGTAGCCATGGGTGTGCTCCTTGCTAAAAATTTTGGGGTGCCCGGGAGGCGTGTATCGCCCGGTGGGTGCCTGACTGTTATCAAGGTCCGTGCCAGAAGCGGTTAACGTTATATAAATCAGTGGGTTGAGTCGGTTTTATAACGATGGAAAAGATTTTCATCTTGGAACCCAAAGGAATGTGCGCAAGAACTTGCACACCACTGCGCAACTTCTTGCGCACTCGGCTGGAGAGCCTGACAGGCCGGGCGATCAGCCGCAAGGAAGGACATTTTTGGAGGATGAGTGCGCAACTTCTTGCGCATAACGGCCTTGCGCCACCCGTCAACGGCGCCTGACATCCGGTGCAACGAATGGGCCGGCCGCAGGGTCCATAAAAACAGCGCCGTCGAGCGTCCGAACAACCCTGAAACGGAGTGAGAACGACATGAAAATCCTGATGGTTTTAACGTCCCACGATCAATTGGGTGATACCGGCAAGAAAACCGGCTTCTGGCTGGAAGAATTCGCCGCTCCGTATTTCACCTTCAAGGACGCCGGTGCTCAGCTGACCCTGGCCTCGCCCAAGGGTGGCCAACCGCCGCTGGACCCGAAAAGCGACGAGCCCGACTTTCAAACAGAAGCCACCCATCGTTTTCGCAAAGATTCCGCCGCCCAAGCGGCGCTGGCATCTACGGCGGTGCTGAGCACCGTGAGGCCGGAGGATTACGACGCCGTGTTTTATCCCGGCGGTCATGGTCCGCTGTGGGATTTGGCCGAAGACCGCTATTCGATTGCGCTGATCGAAGCGTTTATCAAGGCCGGCAAACCGGTCGCGGCGGTCTGTCATGCGCCGGGTGTGTTGCGTCACGTCAAAGGCACGGACGGCCAGCCGTTGGTCAAAGGCAAGCGCGTGACGGGGTTTACCAACTCGGAGGAAGAAGCGGTGCAACTGACAAAGGTCGTGCCGTTTCTGGTGGAAGACATGCTGAAGGAGAAGGGCGGGATTTATTCCAAGGGTGATGACTGGGCGAGCTATGTGGTTGAGGACGGGTTGCTGATCACCGGTCAGAACCCGGCGTCTTCGCAGGCGGGTGCTGAAGCGTTGTTGGCGAAGCTCCGCTAAACCCGCAGCCGCTGGCGCACGTTGCGCCAGCGGCTACATGGGGTGTGTCTCAGATGGCATGCCCCAATGTGGCATAGCATTCTTCTACCGAGCGCCGCTGCGTCTCGGCATACAACCCCAGCTCATCAATCGTTAATCGTCCCAGCGCCTGTTCAAACGCCTGTTGATTCGAATGCTCGCCATAGTGGGTTTGCGCCGCGTCTCCCAGGTTCGACTGGAAAATCCCCGCCGCACTCACCGGCAGAAAGTCCTCATACACCAGCGGTTCGACCCGCAGATACCCGCCGTCCAGCAAATCCTCCAGCGACAACGATTCCAGCTTGTCCGCCTGCAGGCCTTTTTCCGTCACGAAGTAGCGAAAGTACGCCAGTTCCTGTCGGCGCATGCCTTCGTACGTGTCAGGGAATTCGCCAAAGTGCTGGGTCATCAGCGCGTTGTAGCGTGCGGCATTGGCTTCATTGGGGAAGTCTTTCAACTCGTCCCGAGCGGCGTTGAGCAAACGGTCGTACAACGCCCGTCCCTTGGGTGTCAGCGCGGCGCCACGCTGCTCGATTTCACCGAAACGCGCGCTGTGGCTGCCACGGGTTTCAGCTTGATCGGTGAATGCAACCGGCTCGTCCAGCGCTTTGAAACTGGTCTGGCGCAGCAGGATCGGGCACTGCCGGCGGGGCGGGCCTTCGACCACCGCTTTAGGGGTGATGCCGTGGGCAGGCATCTGCGCCTGGACGATGTCGATGTCCAGCGTGCGCGGGGTCAGGTGGTTGATGTGCGGGCCTTTGAAGGCCACGACGTCAGCGATCAGGCGATGCTGGTGGCTGAGTTTCTGGTATTGCTCGGCGGTAACCGTGGCGCTGTGGTGCCAGCGGAAGGTTTCCAGCGCCTGTTCGACGAACTGCTGCGCTTCTTGTTCGGTAAGGCCGCCCTCGGTTTCCGCACGTTCGATCAGGGTCAGCGCTGCCGGGGTGAAGATCTGGCGTTTGTCCAGCACCGACTGGGCGAAGGCCCGCAGGTCCAGGTCTTCGATCAGTTCCAGGCGCAGCAGTGAGGTGAATACGCGGAAGGGGCTGACCTGCAACGCGTCTTCATGCACCGCGCGAAACGCCGTGGAATGAACCGGCACGCCGGCCGGGGTCAGGTCGTAATAACCCACCGGTTGCATGCCCATCACGGCGAACAAACGGGCGAGCGTGGCCAGTTCTGCGGCGGTGCCGACGCGGATTGCACCGTGACGTTCCAGATCCAGGCGTTCGATTTCGCCGGTGCTGTTCAGCTGACGGGCGATCTGCGGGTCGTTGTCCAGCACGTATTGGTTAGTCTGCTCCACTAACTCCATGAGTGCGCCGTACAGGGGCACTTCTTCGCGGTACATGTCGGACATCGCTTTGGAGAAGCGTTGACGGATCAGGTCAGGGCTGACGAAGGGTGACTGGCTCATGAAAGAAATTCCCGGCGCGGTGACGTAAAGGATGTGCGAAAAGATCGCAGCCTTCAGCGGCGCCGACAAACGAAGAATCTTACGGACTTCATTCTCCCCAGGACTGCTGCACTACCGCTCGTGTAGCCGCAGCCTCGCGTTGCTCGTCAGCGGCTAAGGGTCGCGTTAGAGGGTCGCGTTACAGGTGCGAGCGGCTTTCGGTGCGCAGCGATCCCAGGAACTCGCGATACAGACGTGCGGTATTGGCCGGCTGTTCGACCATTGGCATGTGCCCGACGTGGTCCCAGATATGCACCCGCAGATCGACGATGCCTTTGCTCCAGACGGCCACGCTGCTGACGTCGATCAAACGGTCCTTGTGCCCCCACAGCAGCAGCGCCGGGCATTTGATGTCAGCCAGTTTGGGTTCCATCGGCGGGCTGGCACGGAAGTCGTTGAAGATTTCTTCCAGCTCATCGCGACTTTGCTCATAGCGCTGGGCAACGGCGTCCAGCACCACGCCGGGCACCCACGGCGGTTCGGCCATGGTCATGGCGTAGAAACGCCGAAACTCTTCCCGCGAATGAATCAGAAAAGGGTTGTGCCCCTTGGCCAGGTGTCGCTCCAGATCACTGGCCTCGGGCGCAGTGACGCCGGCCGGGTCGATCAGCGCCACAGAAGCGATGCGGTCCGGGTAGGTGGCCGCCAGCCACGCCGCGATGTAGCCGCCCATGGAGTTGCCGATCACATGCACTTTCTCGACCCCGCAGACGTCGAGCAGCTGGATCATCCGCTTGGCCTGCAACGGGATGTCATAGCCGCCACCGGCCTTGAAGCCGGTTTCGCCATGGCCGGCAATGTCTGGAATGATCACCCGATGCGTACCGACAAAATGCCGGGCGAAGCGCAACCACAGGTTTTTATCGGCGCTGTAGCCGTGCAGCATCAGCACACTGCTGGACGCCTCATACGGCCCGCCTTGCCAGGTCGAGACGGTCATTTCGTTGATCGGCACGACGATCTTGTGCAGCCGATACAGCTTGGCTTCAATCGCCATGTTCCAGTCGTACAGCCAATAACCGATGGTCGGGTAGCTCAACCAGCTCCAGGCCACGATAACCGCGATAATGACGACCAATAGAAGCATCGGATGACTTCCTTAAACGTGATCAGGACAGAATGTGGTCGGCCGGTTTCAAGGCCCGGGTCAATCGGTGATAGCTGAAACTAAACCCCGGAAACATGGCGATCACATGACCGCTCTTGCTTTGATACCAGCTGTGACAGCCTCCAGACTTCCAAACGGTGCGCTCCATTTCCCTGTGGATCATTTCAGTGTAGGTACGTTCCGCTTCGGGGCGTACTTCAATGCTGCGTAAACCCTGTGCTTTTAACGTACGGATGCAGTCGAGGATGTAATTCATCTGCGATTCGATGATAAACAGCGCCGAGGTGTGGCCAATGCCGGTGTTGGGGCCGGTGACGATAAACAGGTTCGGGAAGTCCGGCAGGCTGGTGCCCAGATAGGCCCGCGGGTACTGCGCCCAGACGTCCTTGAGTCGTGTGCCGTGTTTGCCGGTGACGGGGTAGGAAATCACCCCGTCAGTGGCGTCGTAACCGGTGGACCAGACGATCAGGTCGAGGTCGATGTGCTGGCCGTCCTGAGTGACGATGCCGGTTTCATCGATGGACGCGATGCCCTGTTCGCGACTGTGCAACGTTACGTTGGGGCGGCTCAGCGCCGGGTAGTAGGTGCTGGAGACCAGCACGCGTTTGCAGCCGATGGTGAAGTCCGGAGTCAGTTTTTTGCGTAGTTCGGGGTCCGGCACCTGGCGCTTGAGAAAGCGCAAGGCCTGATGCTGAACCATGCGGATCGCCGGTTTCGAGTATTTGAAGGCAATCACGCGGGTTTCGAACTGCCAGTAGATCATCCAGCGCAGCAGTTTGTAGGCCGGTTTCAGGCCCAGCAGCCAACGCTGGAAAGGACCAAACGCGCGGTCAGCCCTCGGCAATACCCAGTGCGGCGTGCGCTGGAACACATGCAGGTGCGCGACGTCCGGGGCAATCGCCGGAATGACCTGCGCGGCGCTGGCACCGCTGCCGACGATGGCCACGCGTTTTTTCCGGTAATCGTAGGAATGGTCCCAGTTGTTGGTGTGAAAAGTCTTGCCCTGAAAGCGTTCCACGCCTTCGAAGTGCGGGACGACCGGTTGGCTCAACGGCCCCGTCGCGTTAATCAGAAACTGCGCGTAAAACGTGCCTTTGCTGCCGGTGTGCACGGCCCAGCGTTTGTTGGCGTCATCCCATTCGATGCGTTCGACATTGGCCTCCAGCTCGACCCTGTCGCGCAGGCCGAAGTGTTCCACCACGTACTGGGTGTAGTGGTGCAGTTCCGCCTGTTGGGCGAACATTTGCGTCCAGCGATAGGGCGCAAAGGACAGCGAATAAAGGGGCGAGGGCACATCCACTGCTGCGCCGGGGTAGGTGTTCTGGCACCAGGTGCCGCCAAAAAAGTCCCGCCGCTCCAGCAAGCGAAAATCGTCGATGCCGGCCTTGAGCAAATTGATCGCCGCGCACTGACCGCCAAAACCGCTGCCGATGATCAACACTTGAAAAGTCTGCATGGGCCTCCTTTTTTAGAGTTATTGATTGAACCCTCCCTTCATGTATAGCCAAACATTGGGGACTCGCCTCGTGGCAATACCCCGGTATTCAAGCCGCTCACCGGTGATGGCTATTTAACGTCGCCCTGATAGACTTCAAACGCACCTGCAAGCCCGGTGTAATCCGGTTCCGATGAGTGGCGCAGAGGCCCTATGGCAAAAGCGGGGAAAGGACTTTCATTAGCCAGGAGGCTTTATACATCGCGAACCCTGGGCCTGGCCTTGGGATTGTTGTGCGTGGGCGCGGCGATGTACCCGCTCGACCCGGCACCGTGGGTGTGGGGGCTGATGCTGTTCAACGGCGTGTTGTGGCCGCACGTTGCTTATCAGTGGGCACGTCGGGCCAAGGTGCCGTTTCACGCCGAGCACCGCAACATCCTGGTCGACGCCTTTCTCGGCGGTTTCTGGGTCGCGGCCATGCAGTTCAATCCACTGCCCAGCGTTGCAACGCTGTCGATGATGGCGATGAACAACGTCGCCATCGGCGGCATGCGATTCCTGTTGGTGGGCACCGTCGCGCAAATACTCGGGATGGGGGTGGGGTGGCTGGCGTTTACCCCCGCGTTCATTCCGTCGACAACACCGTTGCAGATGTTCGCCTGCATGCCGCTGCTGATCCTGTATCCCTTGGCGCTTGGCTGGATCTGCTTCCGTCAGGCCACCACCCTGGGTCAGCAAAAGCGCGAGTTGCTGGCCCTGAGCCGTACCGACAGCCTGACCGGCCTGCTGAACCATGGCGCCTGGAAGGATCAACTTGAAGTCGAATTCCAGCGCTGCCAACGCCTGCAGCAGGGCGGGGCGATTGCGCTGATCGACATCGACCATTTCAAAGCGATCAATGACACCTACGGCCACGTCGCCGGGGACATCGTGTTGCGCCAGTTGAGCAAAATGCTCAAGCAAAACCTGCGCGTCGCTGATGTGGCCGGGCGCTATGGCGGCGACGAGTTCTGCGTGATCCTGCCCGATATGCCGTTGAACAGCGCCGCTGCGACGATGGAGGCACTGCGCGACCGCTTTGCCACGTTGGGTTACGAGCAGAGTCCGGCGTTGAAAGTCAGTTTGAGTATTGGCCTGGCGTCTTTCAGTACGGCGCACACCGATGCGACGTTATGGCTCAACGATGCGGATCAGGCGTTGTATGAAGCCAAGACCACGGGCCGCAATCGCGTGATCTGCCGCACCAATGGCAAGCCCTATCGTGAACTGCTCGACCCGGTCTGACCCTTTACTGCAGGTTAATCTTCGGCCATGGATTATTGTGTGTCGCATTCGGTCTAGAGCCTTGCGTCGTAGTCAGGTAGGGTGTTTTTGACCCCGACACGAAACAAGGACCGATTCATGACGCTCAATCTCCCTCGCTCCCTTCTGGTCACCAGTCTGACCCTCGCCCTCGGCGCCTTCGCTCCTGCAGCCTTCGCCGAACCGCACAAACAAGTCCTCGCCGATTCCGAGCAATACAAGGGTGAAGCCCTGAAACTGCTGGAGCGGCTGGTCAACATCGACTCCGGATCCGGCTATGAGCCCGGCCTGACGCAAGTGCGCGACATCGCCATCGACGAGCTGAAAAAGCTCGGTGCGACCATTGAGCTGGTGCCCAACACACCCGACAAAAGCAGCCACGTGATTGCGACGCTGAAAGGCACCGGCAAGGCGAAAATCCTGCTGATGGCGCACATGGACACCGTCTTCAAGGAAGGCTCTGCCGCCGAGCGCCCGTTCCATATCAAGGACGGCCGCGCCTATGGGCCTGGCGTGATGGATGACAAGGGCGGCATCGTCGCCGGGATCTATGCGCTGAAAGTCCTGAAAAACCTCGACTTCAAGGACTACGCGCAGATCACGTTCCTGCTCGACGCCAGTGAAGAAACCGGCTCCGACGTCGCCACCGACCTGATCAAGAAAACCTCCAAGGCCCACGACGTGACCCTCAACCTCGAACCGGGTCGTCCGGCGGATGGTTTGGTGGTGTGGCGCAAAGGCAGTGCGACGGCGGTGGTGGAAGTCAAAGGAAAAGCCGCTCACGCCGGTGTCGCGCCGGAACTGGGGCGCAACGCTGCCATGGAAGCCGCGCATCAGATTCTACAACTCGGCAAGTTGGGTGATGAAGAGAAGAAAACCACCATCAATTTCACCGTGATCAAGGCCGGCGACCGGACCAACGTGATCCCGGACCAGGCCACGGCCAAGGCTGACGTGCGGGCGGCGGTACCGGAAGAATTCGACCGGATCGAGAAGGATCTGGCGCGGGTTTCCAAGGACAAGCTGATTGCGGATACCGAAGTCACCACCACCCTTCAGCGCGGATTACCGCCGATGCCGCAGACGGCGGAGTCGGATCGGTTGATGGCCATGGCGCAGGGGATTTACGGCGAAATTGGTCGCAAGTTGACCGAAGAAGGCAGCGGCGGGGCGGCGGATGCCAGTCTCTCGGCGGGTGTGGGTACGCCGACACTGGATGGGTTCGGGATTGTGGGCGGCAATATCCATACACCTGAAGAGTACGCGGAGGTAGAAAGCGTGGCGCCGCGGATTTATCTGTTGTCGCGGATGATTATGGAATTGACCAAGCAGTAATCCGCACCACTGATCGTTCCCACGCTCCGCTTCGGAATGCAGCCCTGGACGCTCCGCGTCCCTTCGAAGCCGAACGCGGAGCGTCCGTTGAGGCATTCCCACGCAGAGCATGGGAACAATCATCACTCCTTCACACGCATAAACTCTTCGGCCCAACGAATGTAGTCCTCAGGCTGCGTGTACGTATGCGTCAGCTCCGTCGCGCTCAAGTCGGACGCCTGGGTAAAGATCTGCCGCTGCTCGCGCAAGCTGTCGTACGTCGCCTTGATCGCCGCAAAGTAAGCACCATGCCCGTCAATGGTCACCCGCACGCCCAGTTCGGCCAGGCGTTTGTCGTCGCGCAGCGCCGGGTTGCCGTAGGTGACCAGCATCAGCGGCACGCTCAGGTGTTCGGCGATTTTTTCCAGTTGATCGAAGTCCTGCACGCCCACCATGCAGATCCCGTCTGCGCCGGCGGCTTGGTACTGCTGGGTGCGGCTGATGATTTCCTGGATCGGCAGAATGCCGGCGTTGGTGCGGGCGATGATGGCCATTTCCGAATCAACCCGGGCTTCCAGCGCGGCGCGGATCTTGCCGACGCCTTCTGCGACCCCGATCAGGTCGGTGGATTTGCGGCCGAATTGCGCCGGCAGCAAGGTGTCTTCAATAGTCAGGGCGGCGATGCCGGCGCGTTCAAGTTCGACGATGGTGCGCATCACGTTGAGCGCGTTGCCGTAGCCATGGTCGGCGTCGGCGATGACCGGTAGTTGCGCGACGCGGCCAATGCGCGTGGCCTGTTCGGCGAACTCGCTGAGGGTGATCAACGCAAAGTCGGGGGCGCCCAGCACCTGCAACGATGCGACGGAGCCGCCCAGAATTCCCACTTCAAAACCCAGGTCAGCGGCAATGCGGGCCGACATCGGGTCGAAGACCGAAGCCGTGTGATAGCAGGTGTTGGAAGCGAACAATTCGCGAAAGTTACGGCGCAAATCTTGATGGGAAAGCCTGGACATACGAGTTCCACCACTGCAATTGGAATGGAAGGGCTTGAGCAAAAGTGTCAACGCCGAAGGAACAAAAGGCTATCACGGGGGCGGGGGGCAAATGATGACGAATTTACAGGGATGCCGGTTTTTTCGTCGGTGCGTTCAGAAAAAGGCCGCAGACCTGATCGGTCTGCAGCTTGCGGCATGTTTAACGGTGGCGCTTTCAGCCGTTAGCCGTCACGTTCCAGATTTGCTTGATTTCATGGATGTTACCCACGTTATAGCGAAGCACGAATTCGCCACACGGGGATTGCTTGGTAGTCTCGACGGGAGTGTTGATCACGTTGGTACCTGCACGCAGCAGCGGGGTTTCATTCCAGTTGTTCGTTGGCTTGTTCATGTTTTCTTCCTTTGGTTTTTATCGGGTAGCGAATGACTACCACTATTAAGCAGTGCCAGCGTTTTTTCAAAGAACGCTGTTTCCTGCGTAGCAATACCGGGATAAGTCGGTATGTAGTTTTCGTCGAAGCACCACGCTTCTTCGTTTTTAACCGATCGTTGAGGATGGATCAGTAAACTCAACGAAGCGGACATTGTTTTCGGGGGGAGCTGCTTGTGTATTTCCTGTAGTGGAAGCATGTGCAGGACCTCGCCGGGTGCGAGTTTAAGTACTCGCTCTTCGCCGAGTATCGGTCTTGCATTCACGCGAATCGGTGTGTCATCAAGTATTTTTCGGGTCACGGTTATATAGCCGTCGCCGCTGTAACCCATGGCATAGATTTCAAAGTCGTGGGTGTGGTTCAAATCGTAGATGAACGTTTCACTTTCGTCTTGAGAAGAGACCGGTGACCAAAAACCCAAACGAACAGTAAACAGGTCGTTGTAATGCAGAACAAAAGCGTAAGCGCTATAGATACTGTTGCGTGTGCTGAAACCTTCTTGCTGAATAATGTTGTAAAGGTGCTCGCTCAGTAAGGTACGGTTGGTACTCAGTTGACGTAAGTCTTCTATTATTTGTGGCTTGTCTCGCTCTAGATCGTAAGCCGCCATTCGCTCAACAAATGTATTCAGCTTCATGCCGCTTCACTCTGTTGTTCGAGTAAAACATTCAGGCGACTGTTTTGCAGGTTTCTCAACAGTGGTACGAAATGCAGTGCGGCTTGCGGATCGATTTTATGAATGACCTGAAATGCTTTCCACGCGACGGCGGGGTGGTAGTGATAAATCAATTCTTCGGCCACTTTGCCAGCCCCTGGATCCTGCGCCGCTTCAAGTAGTTCAAGGCTCACCAGGTAGCGTGCGGCGCTATCGTCATGGGGAAACCAGGCGATTTTGTGTCGAGAGGCACGATCAAATACCCCGATATCTGCGCTTTTATCTGGCAGGTTGATACTGCCAATGAATGTCGCGTGCCCGTCGCCTGTGGGGTTGCTGTCGAACAGGACCTTCGTACCGTCGATGAATAACGGGTTGTTGGCGTCGACAATGACCTGCTTTCCAAGTATCAGATTGTTGGCTTCTACTCCATAGAGCTGGACAGGAAATGACTGGTCGTTGATGGCAAACAAAACACTGTTGCCTGGAACGGTGTACAGCTGCGGTGACGGCGGTGACGGCGGTGCGCGATCAGGTACTTTGAGACTGATGTTTCCACTGTCGTTGCAGTACAGTGTCAATGTTCCGGTGAGGGTGTTTGTTGACTTCATGATCGTCGCGCTTTTAGATGTTTCATGAGGGTGTTCAGGCGTGTTATGCAGCACGCTGACTAACTTATGAATTTCAGCGGATGTGTCCAGTGTTTTTAAAGTGGTTATCAGTTCGTTGGGTGATAAGGTTGCGTTTAAAAGTGTCTTGATCATGAAGTGTTCTGCTTCGGTTCTTTGGGGTGGGGCGATCAGCTGGTTTGAGGTTGTGCGAAATACCGGGGCGTAAGATCAATTGTCTATAGGACGTTGCGTGGTGGGCTCGTTTAATGTGGCTGGTTTGTGTTTTTAGTATGGGGAGGACGACCACTAAAGGCAATTTAGTAGTTGTTAGTTGATGTTGTCAGTTGTTAATGGATGTTTATGGTGGGCTGATCCGCTATGGCGGAACTTTGGTTTACATTGATTATTAACACCAAGGCGACACTGTTACGCCGCCACAGCCTGCTGCTGTTGCTTCAACAAAGGCACCGCACGCACCGAATTGCCAGGTTGCAGTTGCAGGCGTTTGGCGGTGAGGCGGTCGACCACCAAACTGTTGCCGACCAGGCGTGCCTTGGCCACGGTAATGCGGCAGTTTTCCAGGCGTCGGTTGTGGATCAGCCACACCGGGGCCTGTTCGTCGGGTGTGCCAATGGCCAGTACCAGCGCCTGGCTGTCGCGCACGCTACGGATTTTCGCCACCGGCGCTTCGATCACCGGCCCGGCGTCGAAGATGTCGATGTAACCCTGATGGGCAAAGCCCTCGGCATTCAGGAGTTTCATCGCCGGCACGGTGTTCGGGTGCGCTTTGCCGATCACCGCCTGGGCCTGCTCAGTCAGCAGGCAGGTGTAAAGCGGTTGGCGCGGCATCAGTTCGGCGATGAAGGATTTATTGCCCAGCCCCGACAGGTGGTCGGCGTAGCTGAATTCCTTTTTGAAGAAGTGCCGGCCCAGGCTGTCCCAGAACGGTGAACAGCCGTGCTCGTCGGCGCTGCCACGCAGTTCGGCGATGAGTTTGTCGCCGAACAATTGTGGGAACTCGGCGACGAACAGCAGCCGTCCCAGCGACAGCAGCCGGCCGTTCGTACCCTGGCGTTGATCGTGACGCAGGAACAGCGAGCACAGCTCCGATTGGCCGGTCATTTCGTTGTTCAGGAACAAGGTCGGAATCTGTCGCGCAATTCCAAGATCCGGCGAAGCGCTGACAGTCAGCCCCACCCGGTAGTTGTACCAGGGTTCACGCAGGCCTACGGCGCCAGACATTGCACTGACGCCGACCACTTGCTGATCGTCATCCTCCAGCACAAACAGGTAATCGGCATCCGCACGCTCCACCTGTTCGGCAAATGTCCGCTGGGCCCAGCGCACCCGGTGCACCAGGCGATCCTCGTTGGCCGGCAGGGTGGTGAACCCCGGGCCGGCCTGTTGCACCAGATCCATCAAGGCGGGCAGGTCGGTGACGCGAACCGGGCGGACAATCATGATGCAGCTCCTTCTTTGCGCCAGTTCGGGCGCTGTCGTTGGGCACAGGGCCGGGTGATGCTCACAAGGCGATCAGCCGGATCGGGCTGCCATCGGTCACGTTCAAGGCCTGACACATCTCGGCGCTCAACCCCACCGGTTGCCCGGTTACAACATCCAGTTCGACGACGATCGCGCGATAGCCTTCGAGCGCATCGTTGCTCACCAGGTAACGACCGCGTGCATCGATGGATGAGCGCCGTTGCACCGTGCCTGTCTGGCTTTGGGCGATGGAGAGCACGTTCGAAGTGCGCGCATACAGGGTAGGGCCACCGTCGAACAGGTCGATGTAGCTGTTGGTTTCAAAGCCTTCGCGCTCAAGAATATCGAAGGCCTCCTGGCCGTCCGGGTGAATCCGGCCAATGCAGTCCTGGGCCGCCTGGGGCAGCATCGGCACGTAGATCGGGTACTGCGGCATCAGTTCGGCGAGGAAGGTCCGGGTTTCCAGTCCGCACAGCCGTTCGGCCTCAGTGTAAGGCAGGTCGAAAAAGTGTTTGCCCACCGCATCCCAGAACGGCGATTGCCCCTCATCGCTGCTGTAGCCGACGATTTCGGTGATGACCGCGTCGGCAAAGCGCTGCGGATGGGCGGCGATGAACAGCAGCCGTGCCCGTGACAGCAGCTCCGAAAATGCAGTGCGCACCAGCGTGGTATCGATGTGAAAGCCGCGCAGCAAGGTGTGACCGTTGAGGTCCTGGCACAGCGACAGCGCCGGCACGCCATGTTCGATGTTCAGTTCCCGGGAGGCGCTGGTGAAGTGGCGGTTACGCAAGCTGTAGAACGGCTCGTTGAAGCCGGCGGTGGCCAGGAGCTCTGAACAACCTGCCAGGCGTTGGGTCGTCAGGTCCTCCAGCACGAAGAAGTAATTCTCCGGGCCCTGTGCCTCAACGTCTTTTTCGAATGAGGCGCAGGAATCGATAATCCTCTGGCGCAGGCGTTCGGTGTCGTCCGGCAACGACGTGACACCCACCAGGCTGTCGCGCGCCAGTTGTTGTAACTGGGGCAGGTCGGTTAACTCGACTGGGCGTAAGACCAGCATGGATGTACTCCTGTATCAAAGGGTTCGGCGATGTGTTCCGAACCTGACTATCACTGTCGGTTTCCACGCGTTGAAGCAGCGATCGGCTGATTTGTTGTCAGACGCCGCACTTTTTATCTTAAGCCGTTGCTCGGCTCGGACAGCACCCTGGGGGAGCCGGTTTTGTTGAGCAAAAAATAGGTCAGTCCCAAGGCTATGGCGCGGGGAGGGTGCGTAAACAGGCGGGGCCAGTGCAGATGGACTTGTTGCAGGTGGGGACGTGGTTGCAAGAGAGGGCCGAGCCCGTTACGCCGGTACGGGGCCAGCAAGGCGCGTGTGACCTTGCGTTCCGACGACGTCAGCTCCAGGCCGGCGTCGGTGATCAGGTCTCTGAAGGTGGGCATCCGGGCTCCTGCTGGATGGCGATGTCGGTTTCATTTCACAAATTGCGAAAGCAGTATTTATGTAGCCGAGCCTACAAGTCTAGTGAATTTTTCCACGCCTTTTTTGAGCCCTAAAACAGGGCGTAAACCGCGCGCTAAAGGGGCTACATGGTAGTCGATAGAGCTTGTAGGCTATCGCCCATAAACGTGTCGGAGATTGCCGAGTTTCACCGGCCTGCTGCAGGGGCAAGCCAGGCGTGCCGGTTGAAACGAAACGCCCTGAGTCGGGCTTCTTGCGGCACAATCAGGCGAATATCGTCGGCGCGTTGCCGTTTCCGTTTCATCGCCAGGGTGTTTATCCGTGCAAACAACCCGTTTGACCTTGATCTGTCACGCTCGAACCGTCGCACAGAAATTGGCGCGTTTTCCTACGAACGAACCGCTGGAAATGGATTGGCAATCGGCGAAGGGGTCGCGTCGTCATGCGTTCAAAGGGACGCCGCGTTTGCTCTGCGGTCCGGAATTGCGCACCCGGCAAACGGCCGCACTGTTTGGCGATGAAGTTGAAGTGGTCGATGCATTGAGCGATTGCGACTTCGGGCAGTGGCAGGGCGTGCGCATTGATGACCTGCAAACGTCGCAGCCCGAGGCGCTCCAGGCCTGGCTCGATGACCCAACCTCGGCGCCCCATGGCGGTGAGTCGGTGGCGCAACTGGGTCAGCGTGTGGCGCAGTGGCTGCACACCCTTGAGGCAACGCCGGGGCATGTTATTGCGGTCACCCATCCGTTTGTCATTCGCGCTGCGCTCACCCTGGTATTGCAGGGTGCGGCGTTCAACCAGATTGACGTTGAACCGTTGTCAGCCATTGAGTTGCGGTTCACCGGCCGCTGGCGCCTGCGCTTGCTCGGCACTGATGCCCAAGGAGTGCTGTGATGAGAAAACTGTTGGTCATCGGCATCGGCGCCGGCAATCCCGACTACATCACGATGCAGGCTGTGAAGGCGTTGAATCTCGTCGATGTGTTTTTCCTGATGGACAAGGGCCAGGACAAAGATTCACTGATCCACCTGCGTCGCGACATCTGCGAACGCTACATCACCGATCACGACTATCGCTTCGTCGAAGCCCACAGCCCCGAGCGTGAGCGCGGTGAGGTGGACTACACGAGCAGTGTCGAAGACCTCAACCTTGCCAGGCAATTGACCTTCGAACGCCTGATCAACGAGGAAATGACTGACGAGCAATGCGCCGGTTTCCTGGTGTGGGGCGATCCGGCGTTGTACGACAGCACGATCCGGATTTTGCAGGCGATCCTGGCGACGGGGCGCTGTGTGTTCGAGTTCGAGGTGATCCCCGGCATCACCAGCGTCCAGGCATTGGCAGCGCGCCATAAAGTGCCGCTCAATCGCATCGGTCGCTCGATTGAAATCACCACCGGGCGCCGTTTGGCCGCGGGGCAGGTGAGTGACGCGGACAGTGTGGTGGTGATGCTGGATGCGCAAGATGCCTACTGTCAGGTGGCTGATCCGCAGACCGTGATTTACTGGGGGGCTTATTTGGGGACGCCGGATGAGATGCTGATCAGCGGCAAGCTTGAAGAGGTAGCGGATGAGATTGAGCGGGTGCGCAAGGCGGCTCGATTGGCGAATGGGTGGATTATGGATACCTATCTGCTGCGCAAGCCTTGAATCCAGTGGTGTCTAGGCTGGCCTCATCGCGAGCGAGCTCCCACAGGAATTTCAGGCGTTATATCGATCCAATGTGGGAGCGAGCTTGCTCGCGATGGGGCCCTGAAGGTCAGCTCAAATACCAGCCATGTCCCCACGCCCAAACCGCTCCCGGTACACCGACGGCGGCACCCCCACCACCCCCCGAAACGCCACCCGAAAACTCTCCACCGACCGATACCCGCACTGCTCGGCAATCTGATCGGTATTGTGCCCGGTGCCCTCCAGCAACTCCCGGGCCCGCGCCAGTCGCTCATGCTGCAACCAGGCTTTTGGCGACATCCCGGTGGCTTCGGTAAAGCGGCGCAGAAACGTTCGCTCACTCATCGCCGCCTCGCTCGCCAGATCACGAACCTCCAGCGGCTGGTGCAAGCGCTCCCGCGCCCATTGCATGACGCGTGACACGTCACTGCGCGGCGTCGGGCTGACCGGTGTCGGAATAAACTGCGCCTGGCCGCCAGTGCGTTGCGGCGACATCACCAGCCGCCGAGCCACCGTGTTCGCCACTTGCGTACCGAAATCCCGCGCCACCAGGTGCAGGCAGGCATCGATGCCCGCTGCGCTGCCGGCCGAGGTAATCAATTGACCGGCATCGACATACAACACCTGCGGGTCCACCAGAATGTGCGGAAAACGTTCAGCCAGTTCAGTGGTGTAGCGCCAATGGGTGGTAGCGCAGTGACCGTCGAGCAAACCGGTCGCCGCCAGCACAAACACCCCGGAACAGATCGACAGCAATCGCGCTCCGCGTGCATGGGCCTTGCGCAAGGCGTCGAGCAAGTGTTCGGGCACCGGCGCATGACGGTCGCGCCAGCCGGGAATGATGATGGTCCGGGCATCTTCGAGCAGCTCCATGCCACCATCGGCCAGCACTTGAATGCCGCCCATGGCGCGCATCGGGCCTTGGTCCACGGCGACAATCCGGTGTTCGTACCACGGGAAGTCGAACTCTGGCCGTGCCAGACCGAAGATCTCCACGGCAATGCCGAATTCGAAAGTACAAAGGCCGTCGTAGGCCAGAATCGCGACCAATCCAGGGTTAGGCTGCATTTGGCGGAAAGTTCCCGGTGAGTGTCTTGTGCGCCACTGTAGCGGCAAGTGGCGGGCGGATAAAGTCTTCTCACGCCCACACACTATGGAGTACAGAACATGACCAGCCTGGTTCGCGAAATCCCCGCCGCCCCTTCGGCCATTGCCTTGATGCATTTCAGCAACCGCCTGACTTTCGAAACCGACTGTTCCGACGTCCACACCAGCCAACAGGCCGGCGAAGTGGATTTTGTGCTGGTGGACGTACGCGGTCCGCTGGCGTTCGAGCGCGGCCATGTGCCGGGCGCGATCAATATTGCGGGGCGATTGCTGACCGCTGAAGGTCTCGCGGCTTACCCGAAAAGCAGTTTGCTCGTGGTGTATTGCGCGGGCCCGCATTGCAACGGCGCCAACAAGGCCGCTGTGAAACTTGCGGCGCTGGGTTACCCGGTCAAGGAAATGATCGGCGGGGTGACGGGGTGGCTGGATGAAGGGTTTGAGTTGAGTGTGGCGGTGCAGCGGCCAGCCTCGACCGCCATAGGGTGTGAATGTTGATCAACCATTGCGCATAGCGGACGAAACGGTCCACCACCCATCCAGCGTCGCCTGCAACCAGTCATATACGGCGGTGTAGGCGGCGCTGTCCTGTTCACCCCGAGGCAACGGTGATTCCTCACCAAAGTGTTCATTGAGCATCGCCACCGACCCGGCATTCCACTCCGGATGGAACTGCAACCCCACACGCATCGGCCCCACCCGATACATCTGCTGTTCGCATTGAGCGCTGCTGGCGAGCAATTGCGCGCCGGGCGGCAGATCAATCGCGTCTTCGTGCCACTCCAGCACCTTCAGCCGCTGGCCATCGGCGAACGTCACCTCAGTCCAGCCGGTTTCGGTTCGATCCATCCGCCGCACCTGTCCGCCCAGACTCAACGCCAACAACTGCGCCCCCAGGCAAATCGCAAACACCGGAGCGCCCTGATTCAGGCTGCCCGCCAACCACTGCCGCTCGGCTTCCAGCCAGGCCGGGCCAGCACTGGATTCGTAAGGCCCACCCAACACCATCACCGGTGTCGCGCTCACCGGAGGCAATTGGCCGAGGTCTGCGCGAAAGACGTTCAGCGTCAAGCCTCGGGACGTGGCCCATTCAGCAATCGCCCCGGGACCTTCGGCGGGGTGGTGCTGGATCAGGTTCAATGTTGGCATCAGGATTCCCTGTCGTTTTTGTGTGTAGGTTTTGTCTGATTAAAGGACTTGTCCTACAGTCTGTGCACTGCGGTGGCGCACACTTCAAGGGACTCCGTTACGCGAGCCACTTTTCTGTAAGTATTTGTCGCTTAAACACAATTTGCCCATTTGAAGCCACTCTAGACTGCCGACCACTTCGGTTTTCACCGGCCGAAAGCCAATCGTAAGCTGCCAATAAAAGCCTCCGCACACGGGAGTTATAAATGAAAAAGCTAGTGATGTTCGGTGCCTTGGCACTGTCGATGTTGTCCCTGACCGCTGTGGCCGATGACGCCAAGCCGATCCGCATCGGTATTGAAGCCGGCTACCCGCCATTCTCGATGAAAACCCCTGACGGCAAACTGACCGGTTTCGACGTGGACATCGGCGATGCGCTGTGTGAGCAGATGAAAGTCAAATGTACGTGGGTCGAGCAGGAATTCGACGGCCTGATCCCGGCGCTGAAAGTGAAGAAAATCGACGCGATCCTGTCGTCCATGACCATCACTGACGACCGCAAGAAGAACGTCGATTTCACCATCAAGTACTACCACACGCCGGCGCGCTTCGTGATGAAGGAAGGCACCGACGTCAAGGACCCGCTGACCGATCTCAAAGGCAAGAAAGTCGGTGTGCTGCGCGCCAGTACCCACGACCGCTTCGCCACCGAAGTGCTGGTGCCGGGCGGGATTCAGCTGGTTCGCTACGGTTCCCAGCAGGAAGCCAACCTGGACATGGTCTCTGGCCGCGTTGACGCGCTGCTGGCCGACTCGGTCAACCTGGACGACGGTTTCCTGAAAACCGACGCCGGTAAAGGTTTCGCCTTCGTAGGCCCGGAATACAACGATCCGAAGTACTTCGGTGGCGGCGCCGGCATTGCCGTGCGCAAGGGCGATACCGCCCTGGCCGAGCAGTTCAATGCCGCTATCACCGAAATCCGCGCCAACGGCAAGTACAAGCAAGTGCAGGACAAGTACTTCAAGTTTGACGTTTACGGCGAGTAATCACGCTGTTCAAAAAAGTGGCAACCGTTGACGCGGTTGCCATTTTTTTTGTGCATTCTTTCTAGCAACAGAGAACGCTGTAGGAGTGAGCCTGCTCGCGATAGCAGTGGGTCAGTCGAAATTTAATGACATGACCCACCGCTATCGCGAGCAGGCTCACTCCTACAGGGGGATCTCACTGTTCAGATTTCAGGAGTTTATCCATGCAACGCACCGACCATTCACTGCCCTGGAGCCACCTGGGCACCGAACGTACCCTCAGCGTGTTTCGCTACGGCGCGGGCACGCGCAAGGTCTACATTCAGGCCAGCCTGCATGCGGACGAACTGCCGGGCATGCGCACGGCGTGGGAGTTGAAGAAACGCCTGGCCGAACTCGACACCCAAGGCCAACTGCAAGGCGTGATTGAACTGGTACCGGTGGCGAACCCGATCGGCCTCGATCAGCACCTGCAAGGCAGCCACATGGGCCGCTTTGAACTGGGCAGCGGCAAGAACTTCAACCGCTCGTTTGTCGAGCTCAGCGCACCGGTGGCCGCGTTGATCGGTGACCGATTGGGCGACGATGCGCAGGCCAACATCGCCCTGATTCGCCAGACCATGGGCCAGGTCCTTGATGGTTTGCCGGCACCGGCCTCGCAACTGGAAGCCATGCACCGCTTGCTGTTGCGCCATGCGTGTGATGCCGACATCACCCTCGATCTGCATTGTGATTTCGACGCGGCGATTCATCTCTATGCCTTGCCGCAGCATTGGCCGCAGTGGCAATCCCTGGCTGCGCGGCTGAAGGCTGGCGTAGCGTTGTTGTGTGAAGATTCCGGCGGCAGCTCGTTCGACGAATCGTGTTCTTCGCCATGGTTGCGTCTGGCGCGGGCGTTTCCTGACGCCGCTATTCCCCCGGCCAACCTGGCGACGACGCTGGAGTTGGGCAGCATGGGCGACACGCGGGTTGATCAGGCTCAGGCTAACTGCGAGGCGATCCTCGGTTTTCTGGCCGAGCAGGGATTCATCAAGGGCGCATGGCCGGCGGCACCGAGCGAATGCTGTGAAGGCATGCCGTTCGAAGGCACCGAGTACCTGTTCGCGCCGCATCACGGGGTGGTGAGCTTCCTGCGCAACGCCGGTGAATGGGTGGAGCGGGGCGATGCACTGTTTGAAGTGGTCGACCCGTTGAATGACCGGGTGACCACCGTGCGCGCCGGGACGAGCGGCGTGTTGTTCGCGATTGATCGCGGGCGGTATACACAGCCGGGGACGTGGCAGGCGAAAGTGGCGGGGCGCGAGCCGATTCGGGTTGGGAAGTTGATTAACGATTAACTTCGGAGTCTCTAGTGCTTCCCCGGGCCTCATCGCGGGCAAGCCCAGCTGCCACAGGGGATCAGTGTTGAACACACATCTGTGATTCAACAAAGCCCCCTGTGGGAGCAGAGCTTGCTCGCGATGGGGTCATCAGCAACACCTGATATATCAGGGCTCACAGTGCTAGGCTCACCCCCGAATCCTGTTTCTGTAAAGGAAGGCCAATGTTGAAATTTCTCGCCATGCTGACACTGCTGGCATCCGCCTCGGTCCACGCTCAAACCCCGCTGCAATCCGATCTGCCCCTCAAGTACCTGGAACAAGCCAACCCCGAGTCGCAACACCAGCCACTGGTGATTTTCCTCCACGGTTACGGCAGCAACGAGCAGGACTTGTTCGGCATCAAGGATGATCTGCCCGCGACTTATACCTACCTGTCGGTGCGGGCGCCGATGACCCTGGAAGAGGGCAGCTACCAGTGGTTTACCAAGAAGGGCGAGGGCGCCTATAACGGCAAAACTGGCGACTTGAAGTCCAGCGGTCAGGTGCTGCTGGATTTCATCGCTCAAGCAGCGAAAAAATATCACACCGAACCCGACAAGGTGTTCCTGGTGGGGTTCAGCCAAGGCGCGATCATGTCCTACGAAGTGGCGTTGCGTCACCCCGAGGCAGTCGGCGGGATTGCAGCGTTGAGCGGACGGGTTCTGCCAGTCCTGAAATCAGCGCTCAAACCGGATGAAAACCTCCAGAAACTGGCGATCTTCATCGGTCATGGCAAAGAGGACAACCGCCTGCCGTACAAGGACGGAACAGACGCCGACACCCTGCTGAAAAGCCTGTCCCTCAAGCCTGAGTTTCATGGCTACGAAGGACTCGGCCATAACATCAGCGAGGCCGAGATTGTGGATTTGAACGCCTGGCTGCAGCGCCTCAACCCTTGAAGCTTACTTGCCGGTGACGATCTGTTTGATCAGCGTTTCATGCGCGGCCATGTCACCCGGACGGGAAATCACCTGAACCACTGCCATGCGGTTACCCGACGCCGCCATCAGCGTGGTGTTGAGGGTCATGCCGCCCCCTTGCGTGGCGGTGCTGTCCACCTGACGCAACCCCAGGCCTGACGCTTTCTGTGTCAGGCTTTTTTCGCTGAGTTTGTTGAAATCCGGCAGGGCCTTGCGTTGTGCGGCTTCGAAATCGGCGGCCGTACCGTCGAGAAACGCGCCGTCGTTGTCTTTGACGGTGACGTCTGCCGGCAGGTTGTTTTCCGCGGCGATCACCACGGTCTTGGTGGTTTCGTTGGTGTACATGGTGCCGCTGGCGCCGGACGGGCTGGCCGGCAGCGTGTTGGCGGTAAAGCCCTTGGGCAGGGAGAAGGTGAACTTGCCGCCCAGCATCGAGACTTTCTGCGTGGACGATGGCGTGGTGGCCGTGGCCTTGGCGGCCTGTGCATTCAACGCGCCCAGACTGGCAACCGCCGTCAGCAACAGGACAACGGCTTTTTTACTCAACAGTGACATGCAAAAAACTCCAGGGATGATCGCGCTTTGAGGGCGATCATCCCATGGACGTTGTGAAGCATTCCAGCGTGGCGGTGGTTTACACCCCGCGTTGCGACGGATAGCTGCTGATCACATCAAGAAACTCGATCCGCCGATCCTCGGCCAGCAACTCCGGCAGCAGCGCTTCGTACACCTGGCGATAGGGTTTGCTCAGGTGACGGGCGATGAAGTCTTCCTTGCTGCAATTCCAGGTTTCGTACAGCACCAGGGTGTTCGGGTCGTCTTGCAATTGGTGGACCCAGGTGTTGACGAAATCCGGCTCGGCAGACATCTGGTGCACCACCTCCAGCAGCCGTTCCCTGGTTTCGGCGAAACGTTCGGGTTTGGCTGGCAGGTAAACGATAAACGCGACTTGATCACTCATTTCATCACCTTCAAATGCTGGAGTCGGGACCGGATCTGGAGACTCAGGCCTGGTTTTGCGGGAACAGGTTGCGACGGGTTTCTTCGTCGAACTCGGCCTTGAGCACCAATTGCTCTTTCAAGCCGTGGGCACGTTGAGCGGCTGGGCGGGCGCTGATTTCATCGAACAGGCGCTTGACGTTCGGGTACGCCGCCAGTCCGTTTTCGCCGAGGATGTACGGCGCGTAGTTGGCCCAGCCCCAGAGCGCCATGTCGGCGATGCTGTAGGTGTCGCCGGCGAGGTATTGATGATCGGCCAGGCGCTGGTCGAGTACGCGGTAGTGACGTTCCACTTCTTTCAGGTAACGGTTTTTCGCATAAGCGAGGTCTTCCGGCGCGTGGTGCAGGAAGTGCACGGCTTGACCCGAGAACGGTGACAGGCCGGTGGCGATGAACATCAGCCACGACAGCAGTTCGGCATTGCCGGCAGCGGTGGTCGGCAGGAAACGCTGATGTTTTTGCGCCAGGTGCAACAGGATGGCCTGGGAGTCAAACACTGTGGCGTCACCATCAACGAGTGCTGGAACCTTGGCGTTCGGGTTGATCGCCAAAAAGGCTGGCAGGTGCTGCTCGCCCTTGAAGGTGTCGACGCCGATCAATTCGTAAGGCGTTTGCAGTTCTTCAAGCAGCAGGGCAACTTTCATCGGGTTAGGCGAAGGGTGGAAAAAGAATTTCATGGTGCAGGCCTCAGTCGGGTGGGTTGTGAACTGAGGCTGATGTTGAGGGAAACCCGTTCGATTGACGTACGAGGTTGTTGCTTTACTCGTTCGATGTTATCGAACGTGTTGCGATAGCCGTCTCGGAGGATCGCGTGGTGGCAATCACCGCGCCACCAATGATCAACAGCGCGGGCACGATCAGGATCGGACTGGCCTGGCTATCGCCCACGGTGATCAACAGCAGCGTGGAAATCAGCGGCGCCAGGTAGGAAAGCGCCCCCAATGTCGCCAGACTGCCGTGCTTGGTGGCGTGGTCCCAGGCCAAAAACGCCAGGCCCACCGGTCCCAGGCCCAGGCAGAGGATCGCGGCCCATTGACCGGCATCCGGCCAGACCGTGGTTTCAAACAGCAGATGGCAGATCAGCCCGCCGATGGCCACCAGGCCGCAGACACCGCCGATGGTGTTGCTGGGCACGTCGCTGAAGCGTCGATTGAAGACTGAATAAACGGCCCAGATCAGCGCACACCCAAACGCCGCGAGATAGCCGGCCACCGGCATCGCCGCACCCGCCGCTGGTGCGTGTTGCTGCATGATGAACGCCGTGCCGGCGAGCCCTAGCAGCGCGCCGAGCATCTGTCGCTTGTGCAGCTTTTCCCCGGCCGATAACGCTGACAACAACACCAGCAACAAGGGCCAGAGGTAGTTGATCAGACTGGCCTCGGCGGCTGGGGCGGCTTTGAGCGCGAAAAAATACAGCGCGTGATAGACGAAGATTCCGCTGAACCCGGTCGCCCAGACGGCCCAGGGTTGTCGCCAGCTGCTGAAACCGGCGATGCCACGTCGCCCCAGAATGCCCACGCTCGCCGCGAAGGCCACACCGAAACTGAGCGCCATCAGCTGAAACGGGGGAATGCCTTGGGTGAGGGTGGTCAGCAGCGCGAGGCAGGACCAGAGGAATATGGCGACAACGCCCACGGCAGTGGCTGAGCGGGCAGTGCGCACGGGTAACGTGGCGTGATTCATGTCTGGTCCTTCAGCACGGTGAGCGGGCGACATCCTGGCCCGCAGCTGTGAAGGAGCTTAGCGGTTGATCGCGGATCGTCCAGGCGCGGTCGTCGGCTTGACCGGGCGTGCCAGCAATTGCCGGGTGACCCCGAGCATCGCCACTGAAACCGCGACGCCGAGGGCAAACGCGCTCAGCCCCATGTGCGGCAATGCCAACGCCAACACCAGACAAAACGCCGCGAACGAATACATGCCGGTCGCCGTTGCTCGAAGGAGTGCGGCGGTAAACGCCGGGCCCCGGGTTTGCTGGGAAAACACTGCCATCACGCTGCCCAACACCGGGAACACCGCGAGCAAGCCGCTCCAGCGTTCGCCGACGGTGCTCGCCAGCAACGTAACCGCGAGGGTGAGCAGGGCGCCGGCCATCATGCGCAGCAGCAATTTATCGGACTTCGGCGCCGGGCCGGACACCAGCGGCTTTACCTTGGGGAACAGGTAAGGCGCAGCGAGCAGCGCAGTCGCCGCGGCGATGACTGAGAACACCAGGGACGGCGGGATCAGCGACAGGATGACGGCCGCCAAGGCCCAGACGGACAGCGACACCAGCAGCGCCAACGACCAATTGGCGCGCTGGGCAACTTGGGCATAGGTCACGCAGAAGGCAATCATCGCGAACATCGCCGATAACGCGGCCGTCGCCGATTGGGCGGCAAACACTTCACCTTGCTCGATGGCGAGGAAGAACAGAATCGGCCCGACCACCACCGGCAACCCGGACAACCAACCGGCCACGCTTGGCCCCCAGCGTTTACCGGCCAGGGAGATCAGCAACAGAAATCCTGGAATCACCAGCAGTTTGAGCATCAGCACGCACGCATCTCCTTCCTGAGAGAGACGGCAACGTTAGCATCGCGCGCACTGAATTGCTCCATCGATTGCCTGTTTTTGTATACAAAGTCGCCAGCCCTTGAACATTCCCACGCTTTGCGTGGGAATGTTCATCAACTGCGGGCCCTTGGGTGTGCCGGGCGAAGCGTCTAAGCTGCACCCTCTCACCTGTTTCTGGATGTGTGTGTGAAATTCAGTCTACCCAAAGTCGCCACCGCGCCGTTCTGCCCGCCGGAAGTGGCCGGCACTGTTCCCGTTGATCCGCGCGCATCGTTCTTCAAGCGGGTGCTGAGCTTTGCCGGGCCGGGTTTGCTGGTGTCCATCGGCTACATGGACCCGGGTAATTGGGCGACCGCCATCGAGGCCGGCTCGCGCTTTGGCTACAGCCTGTTGTTTGTGGTGCTGCTGGCGAGTCTGGCGGGGATGGTGGTGCAGTGTTTGTGTTCGCGCCTGGGCATCGCTACCGGGCGCGATCTGGCGCAATTGTCCCGCGAGCGCTACAGCACGCGCACGGCACGCACGCAGTGGGTGCTGGCGGAAATCTCGATCATCGCCACCGACCTTGCCGAAGTGCTTGGCTGTGCGTTGGCGTTTCATCTATTACTCGGGTGCTCGCTGACGTTTGGCATCGCCCTGACGGCGTTCGACACGCTGCTGGTGCTGGCCCTGCAAAACCGCGGTTTCCGTCGTCTGGAAGCAATCATGCTGGTGCTGGTGAGCACCATCGGCGCGTGTTTCTTCGTCGAATTGCTGCTGATCAAACCTTACTGGCCAGACGTGGCGCGCGGCTTCACGCCGTCACTCTCGGCGATTGGCGATGCCGCGCCGCTGTACCTGGCCATCGGCATTCTCGGGGCCACGGTGATGCCGCATAACCTGTACCTGCACACCTCGATCGTGCAGACCCGACTGATCGGCAAGGACCTGGCCAGCAAGCAGGACGCGGTGAACCTGGCGCGCATCGACACCATCGGTTCGCTGGCGTTGGCACTGCTGGTCAATGCAGCGATCCTGATTCTCGCGGCGGCCGCGTTCCACAAGACCGGGCATACCGATGTGGTGGACATCCAGGACGCCTATCACTTGCTGGATCCGCTGGTGGGCGGGGCGTTGGCCAGCGTGTTGTTCGGCGTAGCGTTGCTGGCGTCGGGGCAGAGTTCGACCTTTACCGGGACCATCGCCGGGCAGGTGATCATGGAGGGTTTCCTGAACCTGCGGATTCCGTGCTGGCAACGGCGCTTGATCACCCGTGGGCTGGCGCTGATTCCGGCGTTCATTGGGGTGTGGCTGATGGGCGACAGTGCGGTTGGCAAGTTGCTGGTGTTGAGTCAGGTGGTATTGAGTTTGCAGTTGCCGTTTGCGTTGTACCCATTGATTCGCATGACCAACGATCGCCAGTTGATGGGGGCGTTCGTCAATCGCTGGCCGACTCGGGGTTTGGCGTGGGGGTTGTTTGTGGTGATCAGTGGGGCGAACAGCTGGTTGATCTTGCAGTTTCTGGGGTGACTGTCCGGGCCTCATCGCGAGCCGGCTCGCTCCCACAGTAGATCTTCGGTGAGCACAAACCCCCTGTGGGAGCGGACCTGCTCGCGAAGAATGATGACGCGGTCCCGGCCTGCTCACACAACTTGTAGCCGCAGGCTTCGCCAGCGGCTACAAGGGATTCGGGTATAGCGCAAGGACCCGGCGCGACGTGAATCGCGCCGGGGGTGTTGCCAGGCTGCAGCGGATCTTCGTGGGTCCCCGCGCAGTCTGAAGAACGCTTTACGCTCGTTCGATCGCCAATGCCACGCCCTGACCACCGCCGATGCACAGGGTGGCGAGGCCTTTCTTGGCGTCGCGCTTGATCATTTCATGCAGCAAGGTCACCAGCACGCGGCAGCCCGATGCGCCGATTGGGTGGCCCAGTGCGATGGCGCCGCCGTTGACGTTGACCTTGTTCAAGTCCCATTCCAGGTCCTTGGCCACCGCCAGCGATTGCGCAGCGAACGCTTCGTTGGCTTCGATCAGGTCGAGTTGATCGATGGACCAACCGGCCTTGCTCAGGCAACGACGGGTGGCCGACACCGGGCCGATGCCCATGATCGCCGGGTCTACGCCGGCGTTGGCATAAGCAGCGATTGTCGCCAGCACGGGCAGGCCGAGGGCCTTGGCTTTATCGGCGCTCATCAGGATCACGGCAGCGGCGCCGTCGTTCAGCGACGATGCGTTGCCTGCCGTCACCGAGCCGTCCTTTTTGAACGCCGGTTTCAGCTTGCCCAGCGCTTCAGCGGTGGTGCCGGCACGCGGTTGTTCATCGGTGGCGAAGGACAGCGGATCGCCCTTGCGCTGAGGAATCAGGATTGGCGTGATCTCATCGACAAAACGCCCGGCTTCGATGGCCGCCGTGGCTTTTTGCTGGGAGCTAGCCGCGAAGGCGTCCTGTTGCTCGCGGGTCAGGCTGTATTTCTCGGCGAGGTTCTCGGCGGTGATACCCATGTGGTAATCGTTGAACGCATCCCACAGACCGTCGCTGATCATGGTGTCGACGATTTGCGCATGACCCATGCGCAGACCGGTGCGAGCACCCGGCATCACGTAGTTGGACAGGCTCATGTTTTCCTGGCCGCCGGCAATGATCACGTCGGCATCGCCGCAGCGAATCGCCTGGGTGGCCAGGTGCAATGCTTTGAGGCCGGAACCGCAGACCTTGTTCAGGGTCATGGCCGGCACGGTGAACGGCAGGCCGGCCTTGATCGCGGACTGGCGCGCAGGGTTCTGCCCGGCGCCGGCGGTCAGGACTTGACCCATGATCACTTCATCGACTTCAGCCGGGTTCAGGCCGGTTTGCGCCAGCAGCTGACGGATCACCGCCGCGCCGAGATCAACCGCGGAAACGCCGGCCAGAGAGCCCTGGAAGCTGCCAATGGCAGTGCGGGTGGCGGCGACAATGACGACGTCTTGCATGGGGGAATTCCTCACTGGTCAGCGAACTGCATTTCTGGAACGTGATCGGGAACAATCAGTTTACCAGCGGTTTTGGCGACGATTTCCTCGACGCTGACGCCCGGTGCACGTTCCTTGAGAATGAACGCGCCGTTTTCGATTTCCAGATAAGCCAGGTCGGTCAATACGCGCTTGATGCAGCCGGCGCCGGTCAGCGGCAGGCTGCAGTGGTCCAGCAGCTTGGATTCACCGTCCTTGGACGCGTGGGTCATGATGACGATGATGTTGTCTGCGCCAGCCACCAGGTCCATGGCGCCGCCCATGCCCTTGACCAGTTTGCCGGGAATCATCCATGAGGCGATGTTGCCTTGCACGTCGACTTCAAAGGCGCCCAGCACGGTCAGGTCGACATGACCACCGCGGATCATCGCGAAGGACTCGGCCGAGGAAAAGATCGACGCGCCGGTACGTGCGGTCACGGTTTGTTTGCCGGCGTTGATCATGTCGGCATCAATGGTTTCTTCAGTAGGGAAAGGACCCATGCCCAGCAGGCCGTTTTCCGACTGCAGCATGACTTCCATGCCTTCAGGGATGTAGTTGGCGACCAGGGTCGGGATGCCGATACCCAGGTTGACGTAAAAGCCGTCCTGCATTTCGCGGGCGACGCGTTGAGCCATTTGTTCGCGGGAAAGTGCCATTGTTGTTATTCCTTCATTCGGTCCGGGGGCAGGGGATCACTTACGGATGGTGCGCTGTTCGATGCGCTTCTCGAACGTGCCGCAGATGATCCGGTCGACGTAGATGCCAGGGGTGTGGATCTGCGCCGGGTCCAGCTCGCCGGGTTCGACGATTTCTTCGACTTCGACCACGGTGATCTTGCCGGCGGTGGCGGCCAGCGGGTTGAAGTTCTGGGCGGTGTGACGGTAGATCACGTTACCGAAATGGTCGGCTTTCCAGCCTTTGACGATGGCGAAGTCACCGGTGATGGACTCTTCCATCAGGTACTTGCGGCCATGGAATTCGCGGACTTCCTTGCCGTCGGCAACCGGGGTGCCAACGCCAGTGGCGGTGAAGAACGCCGGGATGCCGGCGCCGCCTGCGCGCATTTTTTCAGCGAGGGTGCCTTGGGGGTCAGGACGACTTCGATTTCACCCTTGAGCAGTTGCTCTTCGAACAGCTTGTTTTCGCCGACGTAGGAGGCCACCACTTTGCTGATCTGGCGGTCGGTCAGCAGCACACCGAGGCCGAAACCGTCGACGCCGCAATTGTTGGACACCACGGTGAGGTCGCGGGTGCCTTTGCGTTTGATCTCGTTGATCAGGTTTTCCGGGATCCCGCACAGGCCGAAGCCGCCGGCGATCACGGTCATGCCGTCTTCCAGACCTGCCAGAGCTTCCTCGTAGGAACTCACGCGCTTGTCGAAACCTGCCATATGCACCTCTTTTATTCTTTGTGGGCGGCTGGCTAGCCGAATGAAGGGGAGTGTCTCGCTGTTGTATTCATTTGTTAAGTTGATTTTTAAGGTGGATTGATAGATAAAACTCACCAATCGGCGCTTCAATCTTGCCGCTTGAAGCTTATAACTTACCGCTGGAGCGAAGCGACCATGACAGTCAAGCAGATCCGCGCCTTCCTGGCGGTGGCCCAGAGCCTGAGTTTTGCCGTGGCCTGCGAACGCCTCCATCTGTCGCAATCGGCATTGAGCCTGACGATCAAGGCGCTGGAGGAGGGCCTGGGTGGGCGCTTGTTCACCCGCAACACACGCAACGTGGCGCTGACCGCCGAGGGTGAATCGCTGGTGCCACTGGCTCGCCGGTTGATCGCCGATTGGGACAATGCCGAGGACGAACTGCGCCAGCGCTTTACCCTCCAGCGCGGCCGCGTGACCCTGGCCGCGATGCCGTCGTTTGCCGGCAACCTGCTGCCGCCGATCCTCAAGACCTTCCGTGCGCGTTACCCCAAGGTCAACGTCACGGTGAATGACGTGATCAACGAGCAGGTGCTGGAAATGGTCCGCGACCGCCAGGTTGAGCTGGGCGTGGCGTTTGAGCCGACGCAAAGTTCGTCATTGGCGTTCATGCCGCTGTACATGGACCGCTTTGTGGCCATCGTGCCGAAGGATTCGCCGCTGACCGAGCATGATGATATCGATTGGCAAATGCTGCTCAAGGAGCCGTTCATCACCTTGCAGCGACCGTCGACGGTGCGGGTGATGCTGGAGGAACACCTACAGGCGCGGGGAATGAAGTTGCCGGTGGAATTTGAAAGTCATCAGTTGGCGACGGTCGGCAGAATGGTGGCCAGCGGGTTGGGGGTGAGCGCGGTGCCGGCGCTGTGCGCGGGGCAGATGCAAGAGCTCGGTGCGCGGTGCATCCCCCTGCGCGATCCGGTGGTGGAGCGGGCCATCGGCGTCTTGACCCAGCCTGGCGGTGAACTGTCGGCGGCGGCGCAGGCGCTGTTCGATATCCTCAAGGAAGAACTCGGCCAACCCATCTCCACGCACTGATCATCGGCTTGATAGCCAACACAAATCTAATGTAGGAGTGAGCGTGCTCGCGATGGCGGTGGATCAGTCGACATCAATGGTGAAGGTACTGGCTTCATCGCGAGCAGGCTCATTCCTACAGGGTCAGTGTTACGTCAGTTTTTGGGCCAGCAGGGGTAAAAGCTGTTCACACGAGCCTTCAATCTTCATATCCAGCAGGTCATCCGCCCGTGTCTTCCCCAGATTCATGGCAATCAACGGCTTCCCTTGATCCGCCACCGCCCGGCACAGCCGAAACGCGGAGTACGCCATCAACGAAGACCCGACCACCAGCAACCCCGCCGCCTTTTCCACCGCGGCCATCGCCTTGGCCGCCGTTGCCTGCGCGACGTTTTCGCCAAAAAACACCACGTCCGGTTTCATCCGCTCGCCTTTGCAATGCGGGCACTGTGGCACTTGAAACCGCGCTTCGAATGCCGCATCCAGCAAGGTGTCGCCATCCGGCGCCTGTACCGCATCGACCCCGGCCAGATAAGGATTGTGCGCTTCCATCAATCGCTGAATGACGTCCCGCTCGCTGTGTAGTCCGCAATCCAGGCACAGCACCCGGTGCAGGCTGCCGTGCAGTTCGATCACATCGTGACTGCCGGCCTGATCGTGCAGGGTGTCGACGTTCTGGGTGATCAGGCCGCTGATCTGTTGCTTGCTTTGCAAATTGGCCAACGCCTCGTGCGCGACATTCGGCTGCGCCAGACGCACACGCGGCCAGCCGAGCATGGCCCGTGCCCAATAACGTCGACGCGATTGCGGGGCGGAGAGAAATTCCTGATACATCATCGGTTGCCGGCCGCGACGCACGCCCTGGTGATCGCGGTAGTCCGGAATGCCTGACGGGGTACTGATGCCGGCACCGGTCAGCACCACGAACGGCTGTTCAGCCATGAGTTGCCGAAGCCGCTCGAGTTGTTCGCGCAGGAGGCTGTCGAGCATGTTCAACACTCCGCAGAGGGTCTTGAGAGTGTGCAGCGTAGCAGACCGATCACCCGGACAGCGCGGCTGTCCGGGTGAAGATTGAGGTTTATTTACGCGCTTCCAGAATCAGGTTGAACGGTGTTTCGGTGGCGCGCCGGAACGACTTGAATCCCGCCTCGGTGAACACCTTGCGTAACCGCGCTTCGCCAGCCTGGGCGCCGAGCCCGAGACCGACTTCCTGGGACAGCGAGTTCGGCGTGCAAATGAATGTCGAGGCGGCATAGAACAGCCGGCCCACCGGGTTAATGTTGTCGTCGAGCGAATCATTGGCGAACGGCTCAACCAGCAGCACTGTGCCGTCCGGTTTCAGCGACTCATAGGCATGTTTGGCCGCGCCCACCGGGTCGCCCATGTCGTGCAGGCAGTCGAAGTAGCAAATCAGGTCATAGTCGCCGCCAGGATAGCTCTTGGCGGTGCCCTGAAAGAACCGGGCCCGCCCGGCCACGCCGCCTTCTTCGGCACGTTGGGTGGCGACGGTGACGGAAGGGGCGTGGTAGTCGAAACCGACGAACCGCGAGTCCGGGAACGCCTGGGCCATGATCACCGTTGAGGCGCCATGCCCGCAGCCGATGTCCGCGACTTTCGCGCCAGCCTCAAGCTTGGCCACCACGCCCTCAAGGGCCGGCAACCACTCGGTGATCAGGTGCGCTTTGTAACCAGGCCGGAAAAACCGCTCAGTGCCGCTGAACATGCACGGATGGTGATCGCCCCAAGGCAGGGCACCGTCGCCGCGCATGGCTTTGACCAGTTTGTCCTTGTCGTGGAAAAACGACGCCACCACGCCGATACCACCGGCTATGTAAACCGGTGAGTCTTCGATGGCCAGGGCCAGGGCTTGTTCTTCGGGCAGGCGGAACTGGCCTTCACGGTGCTCCATGTAGCCGGAGGCGGCGTGGGCGCTGAGCCATTCGCGCACCAGGCGGGAGTTGCAGCCGGTTTTCTCGGCGAGTGTTTCGGGGCTGATTGGCTGACTGTCGGCCATGGCCCGGTACAGGCCGAGTTCTTCGCCGAGGATGACATTGGCAAGCATCGCCGCGCCGCCCATGTCATTTACCAGTTTGCCCATGAAATCATTGAGTCTGGCCTCGTCCATCACGTGTGCTCCTTTGGCAGGATCACGGTCCAGAGGCCGTATTTATCGAGGCATTCGTCTCTGGGCGGTGGTCGTGGGAATGAACAGGACGCCCATGCACGTCCTGGGTGCATTAAGTTTAGTTCGTGGCCCGCGCGCTGCGACCAGGAGCGACGAAAGCCCCGCTCCCACAAGGGGATTTGTGTTCCCACAGGGGAATGGCGGTGTGTATCGCACTGTATCTAAACCCGCACCCGATACAGTTTCTGCGACTGCCGGCCATTGCCGAACACAGCCCGGATACAAACCTGCGATGAACTGTACAAGCCATCCAGCGCCCGAACTCCGGTTCTGCCGAGGCATTCTCACTCCGTGAAGGGATCCCCCTGATGACTAAGCTTGTGTCTGAAACCAACCCCGTCAATCGCCTGCGCGTCGACCATTACACCCAAGGCATCATCGGCCCGAGCCAGCCCATGCTCGGGCCGCTGGCCGACGGTGGCACGCTGATCACCGGCACGCCGCCGGGCTGCTGGGGGCCGATGATCACGCCGGCGTTCGAAGGCGGCCACGAAGTCACGCAACCGGTGGCCATCGCCGGCGCCGAAGTCGGCGATGCGGTGGCGATCAAGATCAAAAGCATACGCGTGACCTCGCTGGCGACGTCGTCCGGGGTCATGAGTTTTGTCGAGGGGCGCTACAACGGCGACCCGTTCGTCTCCAAATTCTGCTCCAAGTGCGGCACCGACCACCCAGCCAGCCACGTTGAAGGCATCGGCGAAGACTCGATTCGTTGCAACAACTGCGGCGCCGAAGTCAGCGCGTTTCGTTTCAGCCATGGTTACGTGATCGTGTTCGATGGGCAAAACCAGGTCAGCCTCACCGTCAATCAGGACGTCGCCAACCGACTGGCCGGCAATGCCTCGCAGATGTCGGCCCTGCCGGAGTTCGCCGCCCAGCATTCGATCCTGTCGCTGGCCCGCGCTGACATTCCTGGCGTCGCCGCGCACATGCGTCCGTTTCTCGGCAACATTGGCACTACGCCGTCCCGTGACTTGCCCGACTCGCACAACTGCGCCGATTTCGGCCAGTACCTGATCAACGCGCCGCACCGTTTCGGCATGACCCGCGAAGAACTGCACGCGGCGAAAACCGACGGCCACATGGACACCAACTCGATTCGCGAAGGCTGTGTGCTGATCTGTCCGGTGAAAGTACCCGGCGCCGGGGTGTACATGGGCGACATGCATGCCCAGCAGGGCAACGGCGAAATCGCCGGGCACGCCACCGATTGCTCCGGGGAAACCGAAGTGCAGGTGGAAGTGATCAAGCACCTGACGCTGGAAGGCCCGATCCTCCTGCAAAACGTGGATGACCTGCCGCCCATGGCTCGGCCGATGACGGCCGAACAACGGCAGAAAGTCCGCGAACTGGGCGAGCGCTGGGGTCAGCACGAGATCGAGCAGAGCGGCCCAATCACCTTTATCGGCAGCGGTGAAAACCTCAACGTCGCCGTGGAAAACGGCCTGAAACGCGCGGCGTCGGTCACCGGCCTTGCGTATGACGAAGTGCTTAACCGCGCGACCATTACCGGCTCCATTGACATCAGCCGCTTGCCCGGCACCGTCCGCGTGACCTTCCTGTGCCCGATGACCGTGCTGGACCGGATCGGCATCGGTCACCTGGTGCGCGAGAAATACGACCTGGCATAACGCCCACTCACGGGTCTGTACCAAAGTGTGTACAGACCCGCTGCTGATACATCCACCCAGATTTTCTGCCGCAACCGAACACAGCCCCGATACAGCGCTTCGATTAACTGTGATTCCGTTATGGCAATCATTGAGATCGACACCATGCAGACCTCTTCCACACCCACCCAGGCCAGCGTCGGGCTCGGCCTGCGTCGCGGTTTATTGAAAGACCTTCTGGCCGCCCGTACCGGTGATTTCGACTTTCTGGAAGTCGCCCCGGAAAACTGGATCGGCATCGGCGGTGCCCATGGCCATGCACTGCGCACCCTGGCCGAACGATTCCCTTTGTCCTGTCATGGTTTGTCGTTGTCCCTCGGCGGGCCGGCGCCGCTGGATGTCGGTTTTTTGCAGGAAGTCCGGGTGTTCCTCGACCAGCACCAGGTGCCGCTATACAGCGAGCATTTGAGCTATTGCAGCGATGACGGCCATCTCTACGACCTGCTGCCGCTGCCCTTTACCGAAGAAGCGGTGCACCACGTGGCGGCGCGCATCCGTCAGGCCCAGGACATTCTCGGCCGACGCCTGGCGGTGGAAAACGTTTCCTATTACGCCGCGCCGCAGCAGGACATGGATGAGGTGACCTTCACCAACGCGGTGTTGCGCGAGGCCGATTGCGACCTGCTGCTCGACGTCAACAACGTGTATGTCAATTCGATCAACCACGGTTTCGATCCGCTGACCTTTTTGGCCAATGTCAATTCAGGCCGGGTGGTGGGCATGCACGTGGCCGGGCATTTCGACGAATCCGACACCTTGAAAATCGACACCCACGGCGCCTCGGTGAAACCGGTGGTCTGGTCGTTGCTGGCGCAAGCGTATGCCCGGTTCGGCGCGCAACCGACGCTGCTGGAGCGGGATTTCAACTTCCCGGCGTTTTCTGAACTGGTGGCCGAATTGCAGACCATTCGCCGCTTGCAAACCGAGGGGGTGAACCGTGGATAAGCCCAGCCTGTTGGAACAGCAAACCACCCTGGGCCGCTACCTGCGCGATCCCGAGCACTGCGCGCCGCCCGGCGAAATGAATGCCGCGCGGGCGCAGGTATATCGCGACTTGATTTTCGCCAACCTGTCGACGTTGCTCAGCGGGACGTTCCCGGTGCTGATCAAGATAATCGGTGATGAGCAGTGGCGCACGCTGGTGCGGATTTTCCTGCGGGACCACCGTGCACAGACGCCGAAGTTCGGCGAGATCGCCCAGGAATTTATCGGCTTTCTCGCGGCTGGTCCGCAGGCGCTGAGCGAGGGCACGTGGCCGCCGTTCATGGTGGAACTGGCGCATTACGAATGGGT
Organism: Pseudomonas sp. S2_B07; assembly: GCF_054668435.1. Taxonomy (NCBI): domain Bacteria; kingdom Pseudomonadati; phylum Pseudomonadota; class Gammaproteobacteria; order Pseudomonadales; family Pseudomonadaceae; genus Pseudomonas; species Pseudomonas sp. S2_B07. The sequence goes on along the minus strand of NZ_CP162769.1, from coordinate 1,149,876 downwards.
CGAGATGGCGTTGCAACAATCCGATGCCGAGCCGTTGGCGCCGAGCGATGCGGCGTTGATCCTGCAGCGGCCGTTGCAGGTTTCGCCACTGGCATGGCCGCTGGCGTATGGCTGGCCGGTGCAGTGGGTCGGACCGGATTTTCAACCCCAGGCAGCACCTGCTCAGCCGACGTTGTTACTGGTGCGCCGGGCGGAAGACTGGAGTGTGAAGTTTTCCGAACTGAGCCCGTTGGCGTGGCGGCTGTTGCAGCGGATCGAGGCGTTTCCCGACCTGAATGGACAGGCGCAGCTGGAAGAGCTGGCGGTCGAGGCGGGTGCGCGCGGGTCGGCGGAATTCATGGAAAGTGGCGCGGCGTTGTTGCGCCAGATGCACGGAGAAGGAGTTTTGGGGGTGGCATGATCGTTCCCCGCGGAGCGTGGGAACGATCATTGGCGGTGCGGCTTACACGGAGAAAAAGTACCGCGTCAGGTGAAAGAAGATCGGTGCCGCGAAGCAGATTGAATCCATCCGGTCGAGCATGCCGCCATGCCCTTTGATCATGGTTCCCCAATCCTTGGCGCTCAGGCTGCGTTTGATCGCTGACATGACCAACCCACCGAGAAACCCCATCACCACAATCACCAGCGACATCAGCAACGACTGCCAGAAATTGAACGGCGTCATCCAGAACATGCACCCGCCGATCAGCGTGGCCGACAAGCCGCCACCCACCAAACCTTCAACGGTTTTCGACGGGCTCACCAACGGCGCGACTTTGTGTTTGCCAAAGAGCTTGCCGAACACGTACTGCAACACGTCACTCAACTGAACGACAAAGACCAGATAGAAGAGCAACAACGCGTTCTGCCCGGTGAACCCTTGCAGGTCCAGCAGCAACAGGGCCGGGGCGTGGCTGATGCAGTAGATGCAAATCATCACCCCCCATTGAATCTTGGCCGCGCGCTCCAGAAAGCTGTCGGTGTCCTGGCTCAGCACCGCAATCGCCGGCAGCAGCAGGAAGGCGTACACCGGAATCAACAGGGTGAACAGCGAATACCAGTGCGTGCCGATCAACACGTACTGCAGCGGGATCAGGATGAAAAACGCCGAGAACAGCGCGTTATGGTCGCCGGGGCGGGTGGGCGTCAGGGTGATGAATTCCCTGAGGGCGAACAGCGAAATGAAGCCGAATAGAATGACCGTCGCATTCCCGCCCAGCAGGTAGGAGACGAAGAAGATGATCACCATCCCCCACCAGGCATTCACGCGCTGATTGAGGTTTTCGATGGTCGAGATCGAGCCCTCGGTTTTCGCCCGTTTAGCCAGCACGCGACCAATAATCGAAGCCACCGCCAGCAGGCAGGCGATGGCGCCAAAGAACCACAGAAACTTTTGTTCGAGCGTCATGCCGACAACCTCACGATGGCGTCACGCGCCCGTTGCAGAAACACCTGTTTTTCCTCATCGACGAACCGTGGCATCGGGTCGCCGATGCGGATAGTGCAGATGATCGGCAGCGGCACGTGTTTGCCCTTGGGCATGGAGCGGTGCAGGTTTTCCAGGTAGATGGGCACCAGATCAACTTCCGGGAACGCCTCGGCCAATCGGTACAGACCGGATTTGAATTCCCCGGGCAAGGCCTGGCTGGAGCGCGTGCCTTCCGGAAAGATGATGATCGAATGGCCGGCGCGCACCACATCGAAAATCGGCTCCAGCACATTGGTCCCCGGTGTCGGGTTGCGGTCGATCAGCACGGCATTCAGGCCTTTCTGCGAGATGTAGCGCAGAAAGCGGTTTTTGCCCCAGTAGTCGGCGGCGGCCACCGGTTTCACATTGACCCGGGCTTCGGGGGGCAGGGCGGCGATAATGGCCAGCGTGTCCATGTGGCTGGTGTGATTGGCAAAATAGATGCGCTGGCGGGTCAGGTCCGGCGGGCTTTCCCAGCGGGCGGTGACACCGATCAGGAAACGCAGCACTGAAATCAGCGCATTACTGATCCACATGGAGATTCCCCTTGAGCTGACGCGAGATGGCCAGGGTTCGCGTGACACAGGTCGCGGCGGATCCGGCGGCGATGATCACCAGCGCGATCAACAGTGCGTAGTGCGTGCCATACATCGTGGCTTCGAACGCATTCAGCAGCAGCCCGGCAGTCATCACGGCCATTCGATGCTGCTTGGCCATGGGGCCGATGAAGGTCTGCTTGAGGCCCAGCGAACCGCCAAACACGCGAACATACGCCGTGAGCGCCGCGGCCAATGCGGCAAACCATCCGAGGTCGCCGTGCCCGATGGCATAACCGAGCCCGATGATCAGCAGGCTGTCGGCAATGCGGTCGGGGAATTCGTTGTAGAGGCTTCCGATGTCGGACTTCTTGCCGCCCTCGATGGCCACCATGCCGTCGAACAGGTTGCACAGCAGGCGCAACTGAATGCCGATGGCGCAGAGGATCGAGCCGATGAGGCCGTTATCGATATTCAGAGCCGCTGCCCCGGCGAGCGCAAATGCAATGCTGGCGACGGAGATCTGATTGGGGGAAATGTCGCGTTTCACCAACCGGTCGGTGATGCGTTTTGCCCAGCCCGCCGAACGTGTCTTGATGGGCCTTCTGTTGTCATCCATTTACCGATATCCCTATTCATGATGATGCGCCGCAGGGGCAAATCGCCCGGCAGCGCCCCACAATATAGAGGCTTTCCTGTGTCCCTGCGCCTGTTTACTGACTGACAGGTCGAATCGGCAACTTCAGCTCCGCACACAATCCCCCACCCTCACGATTACTCAATACCAGCGATCCACCGATGGCCAACGCCAGTTGCTGGGCAATCGCCAACCCAAGCCCGGTGCCGCCGGTGCTGCGGTTGCGTGAATTTTCCACCCGGTAAAACGGTTCCATCACCTGTGCCAGCTCTTCCTCGGCAATGCCCGGCCCGCGGTCCATGACTTTCACCGACAGGCTGCCGTTTTTGCTTTCGACCTTGAGTTCGGCCGCACCCGCGAACTTCAGGGCATTGTCGGTGAGGTTCACCAACACCCGGCGCAATGCATGGGGGCGAGTGTCGATGACGGCTTCACTTTTGCCGCCCAGTTGCACGTCTTTGCCCATGTCCTGATAGTCGAACACCAGGCTGTCGAGGAATGAGTCCATGTCGGTGCGCCGACTTTCTTCGGTCGAGCCGTGAATGCTGCGCGCGTAGGCCACGCCTTCGCGCACCAGGTGTTCCATCTCGCCGAGGTCGTTCCACAGTTTGTCTTTTTCGACCGAGTCGTCCATGAATTCGGCGCGCAGTTTCATGCGGGTGATCGGGGTTTGCAGGTCGTGGGAAATCGCCGCCAGCAGTTGCATACGTTCCTTGAGGTACGCGGCGATGCGTGCCTGCATGGCATTGAACGCCTTGGCCGCGTGGGCGACTTCGGTCGGGCCTTGTTCGTCCAGGTGCACGGCGTGGGTATTGGGGTCGAGGGTTTCCACGGCTTGGGCCAGGCGGGTCAGCGGACGGATGGCGATGCGCACGGCCAGCCAGGTGCAGGCGATCAGCAGCGCCAATTGACCGAGCAACACAAACGGCAGCCACGGCGACAGCGGCACCATCGCCGGTCGTACGTCGATGGTCACCGGGCTGCCATCGGCCAGTTTCAGGTGGACCTGGAAATGTTTGATCGGGCCGGGAATATCGGTCACGGTCATCGGGTAGTCCTTGCCGATGGCGTCCTTGATCGAGGTCACGGCAATCGGCGTGTCGCGCATGGCCGTGCCCGGCGAACCTTCATCCAGCAAATAGCGGTAGTTGCGCCGTTCCAGTTGCTGCAGCCAGCTCGCCCGCTCGGTGGCCGGCAAACGGTCGAGGATGGCGATGGAGGTCGAGACGTCGGTCTCGAGATTACCGAGCATGGTGTTTTTCGCGGTTTCGTAACGCTCGTAATACTGCGCGCCGAAGGACAGCGCCTGGGCGAGGATCAAGCCGATCAGGAAGATCAGCGACAGCCGCGAGGCGAGGGTACGGGGCCAGCGAATTGCCAGGTTCATGAGGGCGCACCGATGACTTCCACTGCCAGCGAAAACACATAGCCCTCGCTGCGCACGGTTTTGATGTAGGCCGGTTCGCGGGCGTCGTCCAGCAAGCGCTGGCGCAAGCGGCTGACCAGCAAGTCGATGGAACGGTCGAACAGGTCAGCGTCGCGGCCCTGGGTCAGGTTCAACAATTGATCGCGATTGAGCACCCGTTGCGGGTGATCGAGGAAGACCCGCAGCAGTCGGTATTCGGCACCGCTCAGCGCCACCATGGTGCCGTCCTCGTCCAGCAGGTGCCGGGCTGAAGTGTCCAGGCGCCAGCGACCGAAGGCCAGCAGCCGGCCGCTTTCGGTCACCACCAGGTTCGGCGGCAACATGCGTGTGCGGCGCAGCACGGCGTTGATGCGGGCGAGCAGCTCGCGGGCGGCAAACGGTTTGACCAGGTAATCATCGGCGCCCATTTCCAGGCCGATGATGCGGTCGGTTTCGTCGTTGCGCGCGGTGAGCATCAACACGGGCGTGGCCTTGTGTTTACCGGCGCGCAATTCGCGGCAGAGCATCAGGCCGTCGTCGCCGGGCATCATGATGTCGAGCACGATCAGGTCCACCGGCGTGGTTTCAAGGAAGGCACGCATTTGACGGCCGTCGGCGACGACTGTGGTGCGCAGGCCGTTCTTCTTCAGGTAGTTGCCTACCAGTTCCCGGATCTCGCGGTCATCGTCGACGATGAGAATGTGATCGACGTGTTCCATGGGGGCCTTGCCTCTGTAAATGGGGGATGTCGCGCAGTCTATCGAGCCTTGGCCCGCTTGCCCGCCACCCTTTGTATTGCAGTGTATCTGGCTTGGCGGCGGATACACGCAGACGCAAAAACACGGTTTTTCAGGGGTTTTGTATCGCTGTGTATCAGGGGGCGGCTTTGATACGTACCGATTTATCCGCGTCTGTTCTCGACACAGACCAGATACCTCGCGGGCTTCTAATAGGTTCCAACGAGGCAAACCACACCGCCTCGGCTCAATTGAACGACCTACCCATTGAAGCCTTGAGGAAACCGCCATGAACACCAAAGCCATTTACGCCGCTTGCCTGTTTGCTGCCCTGAACATCTGCACCTTGTCGGCCCGTGCCGAAGCAGACGTTACAGCCAAAACCTACACCTACGGCACCCATCTCGACATCAAGAAGGTCGTGTCGCTGAAACAGGATGCGACCCCAGTCTGCGGCGTGGTGGATGCGCAACTGACTTACCTGGATTCGCAGAACAAAACCCAGGTTCTGGACTACCGCAAAGTGGCTGACAACTGCAACTCGGACAACTGATTGCTGCACTCACCCAGTGCCCATCCCCTTTGAAACAGGAAGAACACCATGAACAACGTAAGCCGCTACCTGACCGCCATTGCCTTCTCCATCGCCGGCGCCGCCGCCCATGCCAATGCCGCTGTTGAACAGAACAGTTGTGGCAGCGCCACCTGCTTCCAGCTGACGCCGGTGGCGCACAAGGATTCCAACGCCTTTCTGGCCGAGGATGGTTTTAGCCGTACGCCGCAGGGGCAGATGGTTGCCGAGAACGGCGGCAGCCGGACTCCGCAGGGTCAGCAACTGGATAACCAGACGGCCTGAAAACCCCACCGCCCCCTTGTGGGAGTGAGCCTGCTCGCGATAGCGGTGTGTCAGACAACAATGATGCCGACTGATACACCGCTATCGCGAACAGGCTCACGCCTACAGGGATTGTGTGTTGTGTCGCCCTTCATTATTTCAAGGTGATCCTATGTTTCTCATCGCTTTCCTGGGCGGCGTATTGACCGTGCTCAGTCCCTGTATCCTGCCGGTTGTTCCGTTCCTGTTCGCCGGGGTCAAACGTAGCCGTTCCTCCATCCTGCTGACCCTCGGCGGCATGGTCCTGACGTTCGCCCTGATCTCCAGCCTGGCCGTGGTCAGCAGTGAGTGGGTGGTGCAAGCTAACAACACCGGTCGCCATGTCGCCCTGTTCGTGATGGTGCTGTTTGCCCTGTCGCTGATTTCCGCCCGGATCGGTGACTGGATGGCCCGTCCGTTCGTGGCCCTGGGCAATCGCCTGGACCCCGACACCCGCAAAATGTCCGGCCCGTTGAGTTCGGTGATGATCGGTGTGGCCACCGGGCTGCTGTGGGCACCGTGCGCCGGGCCGATCCTCGGCGTGATCCTCACCGGCGCCATGCTGCAAGGTGCCAATGCGCAGACCAGTCTGTTGCTGCTGGCCTACGGCCTGGGCAGCGCGCTGTCCCTGGGGACTTTGATCTTCGCCGGTCGCGGCCTGGTCAATCGCTTGAAAGCGTCAATCCCGGTCACCGGTTGGCTGCGCAAGGGGGCAGGTGTTGCGGTGCTGGCGGCTGCGGCCGTGATTTCCACCGGCGCTGACAAAACCCTGCTCGCCGGCACCTCGTCCGAAGGCGTCAGCAGCCTCGAACAAGGCGTGCTGGAAACCGTGCCGAAAGTCGTCGACTACTTCGTCAGCAAGGTCAAAGCGGACTCGTCGATGGACAACGCCCAAGGCGCCATGCCATCGCTGAACGGCGCCGTCGAATGGATCAACTCGCCGGCCCTGACCAACGAATCGCTGAAAGGCAAAGTGGTGCTGGTGGATTTCTGGACCTTCGACTGCATCAACTGCCAGCACACGCTGCCGTATGTGAAGGACTGGGCGAAGAAATACGAGAAGGACGGTCTGGTGGTGATCGGTGTACACACCCCCGAATACGGTTTCGAGCGCATCATCGACAACGTCAAGGATCAGGTGAAAAAGCTCGGCATCACCTACCCGGTGGCCATCGACAACAACTACGCGATTTGGCGCAACTTCGATAACCAGTACTGGCCCGCTCACTACCTGATCGACGCCAAGGGCCAGGTGCGTTACACCCACTTCGGCGAAGGCAGCTACGAGACGCAGGAGAAGATGATCCAGCAACTGCTGGAAGAGGCGAAAGCCCCGGCGGCGTAAGCGATCAAATCAATGGCTCACAGGCTCCGCGCCGTGGGCCATTGGTTTTTGCGCCTGACTGCGCCGCCACGCAGCCGGCGGTGCGCCGAACTCACGACGGAAGGCCCGGCTGAACGCGGTATCGGTCTGGTAACCCACCTCTTCGGCAATGCGCATCAATGAGCTGTTACTGCTGCGCAACAGGTTGGCCGCCAGCAGCATCCGCCATTGGGTCAGGTACTGCATCGGCGAACTCCCCACCAACTGCTGAAAGCGCTCGGCCAACACCGATCGTGAGGCGCCGGCCGTACGCGCCAGCTCATCCAGCGTCCAGGCGTGGCAGGGTTTGTTGTGCAGTGCGTTCAACGCAGCACCGACAATCCGGTCACCGACCCCGGCCAGCCAACCGGTCCGTCCTTCGCCCTGTTCGTTCATGTGCAGGCGCAGCACTTCGATGAACAACACCTCGGCCAGTTTCGCCAGCACGCCTTCGCCTCCGGGCCTCGGCGAGCGGGCTTCCGCCAGGGCATAACGCACGGAAGACTCCAGCCACATGCCGGCATGCGAGCCACGCACGTTGACCCGAACCACCGCCGGTAGCCCGGTCAGCAACATGCCGGCCAGCCGCGTATCGCACGCCAGATAACCGCACACCAACCGCGTGACTGCGCCACCTCCGCCATAACTCAATTGCCGTGGACGCCGTGCCAGCACCACGTCCAGCCGCGCACCTTTGGCGGGCGGCAGGCCAGGTTTGGAACTCATGCGATGGGCATCACCTTGCGGGAACACCACCACATCGCCCGCTGCCAGCAGCAGTGGCGGATCATCCCCGAGTTCGACGTAACACTCGCCCTCGGTGATCAGGTGGAAAATCACCACGCGTTCGGCACCGGGCTCCAGAAATGGCGCCGCCGTGTCGGCGCTGGGCGACTGGTAGCACCAGGGCGCGGTGAACCGGGCATTGATGAAAATCGCGCCGACCAGGCGTACGACCCGCAAGGTTTGGGACAGAGCGTCCATGGAGGTTTTCCGGTGTATGGATCGCATTGATTGTGAGCCTGTCGCCGGAAGGCGGCCAACCTCCGGACGATCGGACAAGGTTGGCCGACGATCGGGCAGGACGCGAGCGTGCGCCGGGGTGATAGTTGACTCACAGGGCCACTACCGACCCTGTCATCAATAACAAGAATGAGAGGTTGCCATGCCTAAGTTCATCATAGAACGCGAGATCCCCGGCGCTGGAACACTGTCAGAACGTGATTTGAAAGCCGCCGCGCTAAAGTCCTGCAACGTGTTGCGCGAATTGCCAGAGGTGCAGTGGCTTCAGAGTTACGTCACCGGTGACAAACTCTACTGCGTCTACATCTCCCCCAGCGAAGCGCTCATCAAAGAACACGCGACCCGCAGTGGTTTCCCGGCCAGTCGTATTTCCCAAGTGGCAAGCATTATCGATCCCACCACGGCGGAATAGGCCGCGGTCGGTTGCTATCCGTACGGAGCAGACTTCATGAGTACACCGATTGATCTCACTGCCCTGAAAAACCGCCAGATGGCCTCCTGGGCCAGCGGCGACTACGCCATTATCGGCACCACCTTGCAGATTGTCGGCGAGCAGCTTGCCGAAGCCTGCGACCTGCTCTGTGACGAGCGGGTGCTGGACGTGGCCGCCGGCAACGGCAACGCGACACTCGCCGCGGCACGTCGAGGCTGTCACGTCACCTCGACGGACTATGTGGCCGCCTTGCTGGAGCGTGGAGAGGACCGGGCCAGGGCAGAACGCCTGGAAGTGACCTTCCAGGTAGCCGACGCCGAAGCGTTGCCATTCGAGGACGCCAGCTTCGATGCCGTGCTGTCGACCTTCGGCGTGATGTTCACGCCCGACCAGCCCAAAGCGGCCGCCGAACTGGCGCGAGTCTGCCGCCCCGGCGGGCGGATCGGCCTGGCCAACTGGACGCCGGAAGGCTTTGTCGGGCAGGTATTCAAGACCCTGGGCCGGCACCTGCCACCACCGGCGGGGGCACAGCCGCCGTCCAATTGGGGCACGGAAGCCTGGCTGCATTCACACTTTGATGAACGCAACTTCCTGGTCCAGGTGACGCGCCGCACCTTCAACTTCCGCTATCGCTCGGCGGCGCACTTCATCGACACCTTCCGCAACTGGTACGGGCCGGTCCACAAAGCCTTCGCGGCGCTACCGCCCGAGGGGGCCAAGGCCTTCGAGCAAGACCTGACCGAGCTGCTGAACCGGATGAACCGGGCGGGAGAGAAGTCGCTGGTGGTGCCCAGTGAATACCTTGAAGTAGTCATCACAAAACGCTGATTTGGCTGAGATGAAAAGTAGGAGTGAGCCTGCTTGCGATGGCGGCGGCACAGTCAACATTGATGTGGCTGACAGACCGCTTTCGCGAGCAGACTCACTCCTACAGGAAATTGTGGTGTTTTTGAGATTTACGAGAGGCTGGCGCCTCGGGCCGTCAGCAGTTCGCGCAATACCGAGCGGTGGCAGTGCGCTTCGTCTTCGCAGTAACAACCAACGGCCAATGAGGTTTGATGGGAGAGGGCGGCCAGCAGGTCCAGTAACTGGCTCGGCGCGGGGTGGTTCATTTCAGCCTTGAACTTGCGCCTGAAGGCTTCCCAGGCCTTGTCGTCGGTGGCCGCTTTGGCCTCGGCCACCAATTCCGCACTGGGCGACAGCAGCGGCTGCCACACGTCATAAAAATCCCGGCTGGCAAACTCGGCCTTCGGTACGCCACGGGGTGGGCGGCGGACCGTGCCCAGGCGCAGGCCTTCATCGGGCGTGCGCGGTGAGCCGAGGCGAACGATATGAATGGCCATGGCGGGTTACGAGTGACGCGAGCCGTCAAACCATTCCAGTGCCGTGCGCCAGATGCAAATCCCCAGAAAGTAAGCCGACATCAGCAACCAAAGCCCCATCACCATTGGGTTGATCACCGGATGATTGATCACCAGGGACAGACTGCACAGCAGCCAGATCGCCGTCACGGCGATGTTGATCGGCATGAAGCGGCGCACGCGAAACGGGTGCAGGAACTTCATCCGGGTCACGGTCAGCAAGGCCAGGCCGATGACCGTAAGCAAGGTGATCCAGGGAGACGGGGCGATGATGTACAGGCACAGCGCAACCACGTTCCACGCGGCCGGGAAGCCCTGGAAGTAATTGTCTTTGCTCTTCATGTTGACGTTGCAGAAACAGAACAGCGACGACACCAGAATCAGCGACACGGTCAGCAGCAGCGTGTAGTCCGGCAGCGGGATGTAGCGGTAGATGAACAGCGCCGGAATAAACACATACGTCAGGTAGTCGATCACCAGGTCCAGGATTGAGCCATCGAAACTGGGCAGCACCGACTGCACATTGACCTTGCGCGCCAGTGCGCCATCCAGCCCGTCGACGATCAGTGCAACGCCCAGCCACAGCAGGCAATTGGTCGGTTGGTTTTCCAGCAGCGCCAGGGTGGCGAGGAAGGCGGTTACTACGCCGGTCGCGGTAAAACCATGGGCGCCCCATGCTTTGAGCCTGGCAATGTGTACAGTCGAAATCACGGGGGCGTTCTCCAAAAAGTGAAGCTAGCCTGTTATCACCCCTTCAGGTGGAGGTGTCGGCAAACCGGGTCGGGGTGCAGGTATCGACCGGAAATTCGGGCATAAGGTTCACCGTCAGTAAATCTTAGCCAATACCCCGGAAAAAACCGGCGTATTCATTGGGGCGAGCAGGTTTGACGTCAGCCCAACGGTGGTGGCGCATTGGCAGGCGAGGTCTATCGTTGCCTGACTGGGTCACTTTCGTTTGATGAGGACGTCGTCATGAACACCAGCGATTTGCTCGAACAATTACTGCGGGCCGGCCAGGGCTCGATGACGCAGCAGGGCGGCGGTGGCGCGTCGTCGCAAGACCCGCTCGGCGGCCTCGGCGGCTTGCTGGGTGGCCTGATGGGCGGCGGGACCGGCTCAAGTGCTGGCGGTGGCGGCCTGGGCGGCTTGCTCGGTGGTTTGCTCGGCGGCGGTTCACCGATGGGCGGCTCGACCCAGACTCGCTCCGGTGGCGGCACTAACTATGCAGCGCTGGCGTCGCTGGGGATGATGGCTTTTCAGGCGTATCAGGCCTGGCAGCGCAGTCAGGCCTCGGCCCCGCAACAGGCACCGCGCACGGTGGATCTGTTGTCCGGCCCGGAAGTCGAAGATCACAGCCATGCGGTGCTGCGCGCATTGATTGCAGCGGCGAAGGCCGATGGCCGGATTGATGACGCCGAGAAGGGGATGATCAGCGCTGAAATCGGCAAACACACCGATGACCCGGACCTTCAGCAATGGCTGGATGAGGAGGTCGCCCGGCCGCTGGATGCCAACGAAGTGGCGGTGTCGGCGACTGATCCGGCGATTGCGGCGGAGATGTACCTGGCGAGTGTGATGCTGGTGAATGACCAGGGCGAGGCTGAGCGTAATTATCTGGATGAGCTGGCCGGGGCGCTGAAGATAGATCCGCAATTGCAGGTGCATCTGGAGCAGCAGGCCAAGGGTGGTGGTGCCTGACACGGGAGCACAAAAGCTGTGCTGTTCATGAGATTGCTTTCGCGAGCAGGCTCACGCCTACATTTGACCGTGTTCTATCTGAAGTACGCGGTCAGATGTAGGCGTGAGCCTGCTCGCGAAGAACGATAACGCGGTCAACCGACCAAAAACCTCACGCCATACGACTCGGCAATCTCCAGTATCCGGGGCAGGTCTTGAGGCACTTTGAGCCGATCCACCGCCGCAAAAAACTGCCCACCTCGCGGATCCGACACCACACCAATCATCTTCGCCGTCGCGCTGATGTTCTTGTAAGCATGGATCGTCCCCCCGGGAATGTGCACATACCCCCCGGCCGAAACCGTATTGGACACACCCGCCACCGTCACTTCAACCTGCCCGTCGACCACATAAAACGCCTCGTCCCACGGATGAAAGTGCGGTGGCGGGCCGCCCCCTTGCACACCTTCCTGAATGTGCATTTCAAAGGGTTTGCTCAGATCACCGCCGGCCAGAATCGTGATTTTCTCGCCGACGACATTCACCGCAGCCGGCGATGTTGCCGACTCGATGACATGAACCGTTCGCATGATTGCTCTCCGAAGAATGAACCCGCACCTGCTGAGTATATTCACTGACATGACCGTCGGAGCTGCGCCACAAGCCCGTCTGTCCGGGCAATTTCAACGCCGATTGAATTTTTTTCCGGCGTCGTCGCTCTGCTGATGTAGAGACGTGTTGCTGAACGTCCTGCCACTGGCCATAGACCGAGAGATGCGCCCATGACTGCCCTGACACGACTCCACTCCCGGCCTGCCCATGCGCAGGCAATGACTGCCGTTGGCAGCCTGAAGCAAACCTACGAGCAGTTGCTGCTGAGCGATAATGCCCAGCCTCTTGCGCGCACATTTCTGCACGCACAACTCCAGCATGCAGAGCACCTTGCGCAGGACATGCCGCAAGACCTGTCGGCCCTGCAAGGCTTCGTCGAACAACACTTTGCCGAAGTGGCCCGCCAATACGCCGAGTACCTGAAAGCCCGCAAAGCCGGAGGCGGGCGACAGTACTTCAGCAACAAGGCTCACGCCCTGTTTTTCCTGCAAGCGGTTGCCCCCACCAAACTGGTCGACGGCGCCTGGCTGTCCGGGTTGCTGCAACACTGGCGCGATCCGCGTTTCGACGGACTGATTTGCACCTATCTGGAAGAGTTGGGCGACGGCAACCCGGCGCAGAACCATGTGGTGATTTATCACAGGCTGTTGGCCGATCTGGGTTTGCAGAACAGCGGCGTCATTGCCGACGAGTATTACCTGCAAGGCGCGATTCAGCTGGCGTTGGGTGAGTGCGCCGACGAATGCCTGCCCGAGGTGATCGGCTATAACCTGGGCTATGAACAACTGCCGCTGCACCTGCTGATCAGCGCCTATGAACTCGCCGAGCTCGGCATCGATCCGTATTACTTCACGCTCCACGTGACCATCGACAACGTCAGCACCGGCCACGCGCACAAAGCCGTGCAGGCAGTATCGCAACTGATGCCGCTGGAAGGTGATCGTGACGAGTTTTTGCGGCGGGTCGCGCTGGGCTATCGGCTGAATGATCTCGGGCAGGGCAGTCGGGCGATCATCGAATCGTTCGACCTCTACCGCGAAGTGCTGAACATGCTGGAGCGCAAACGCCCGTTCGGCCAGCACATGCATTCCGACTACTGCCGATTTGAAGGCAAGACCGTCAACCAGTGGTTATCGGCGCCCGAGCAGTTGCCCGGTTTCCTCACCGCCCTGGAAAACAAGGGCTGGATCAAGCGTCACCAGGACCCACAAGCCAGCCGTTTCTGGCAGTTGATCGAGGGTGACGGCGCGGCCATGTTCGGGGTGTTCAGCCCTTATGAAAAACAGCTGCTGCACGACTGGATTGCCGGCGACTGGACACCCGAGTGCCCACCACCGGCCTATCGCCGCAGCCAACACGACGACATCGAACCGCAATTGCCGGCCAGCGATCCGGATGTCCAGAGCCTGCAGTCCGCGCTGGGAGGACGACCCGCTGCCGAACAGATGCAAGTGCTGATCCCGTGGCTGTCGGCGCAGCGCCACGCGCATCCCGCCGGTCTGCTGGCCACGCGTCGTTTTATCGAGCTCAAGTCCAGCCTTCGCTAAGGAGCCTTACATGAATCAGGAAGAACACCTGAGCGCTGCCGACCTGGCGTTACTGCAACTGGGACGCCGCTTGCAGGCTGACGGCTATCGATTCATCACACCGACACCGCTGACGCATCAGCGCGTGCTTGATCGTGCCTTCGGGCGACAGGCCCAGACCCTGCGCGATGTGTTCGGTTGGTCGCGGCCGTTCGAGCCCGGTTTGTTGTCGGCGGATGAGCAGCTTCAATTGCAACGGGCTGGCGTGCTCGAGGAAGGCAACGGTCACCTGAAAAGCCGGGTGCGCTGGTCGAGCCTGGATGACCTGCTGTTTGTGCACTCCGCCTTTCCCACCGACGCGGCGGACGCAGTGTTCTTCGGACCAGACACTTACCGGTTTGCGCAACTGATCCATGCCCATCTGCAACAGAATTTCGCCCCGATCCGGCGCGCCGTGGACATCGGCTGTGGTGCCGGGGTCGGCGCGATTGTGATTGCCCGCGCGCGCCGGGAAGCCGAAGTGCTGGCCGTGGACATCAACCCGGCGGCGCTGCGCCTGACCACGATCAATGCCGCGCTCGCCGAAGTAGCCAATGTCAGCGTCGAGACCAGCGATGTGCTGCAAGACGTCGACGGTCAGTTCGACTTGATCGTCGCCAACCCACCCTACATGGCCGACCCGGCCGAGCGCGCCTACCGACATGGCGGCGGGGCGTTCGGTGCGCAACTGTCGCTGCGCATTGTCGAGCAAGCCTTGAATCGATTGGCGCCCGGTGGTTCGCTGGTGTTGTACACCGGGGTGGCGATGATCGATGGCCACGATCCTTTCCTGCAAGCGCTGACCCCGCGCCTTGAGTCGCCGATGTTCGGCTGGACCTACCGCGAGCTCGATCCCGACGTGTTCGGTGAAGAGTTGCTGACCCCGGGCTATCAACGGGTGGAGCGGATTGCGGTGGTGGCGCTGACCGTTACGCGAGCCGGCCCCGGTATCGGAGGGATTGTTGAGTCAGCAGCAGGTGCGCCATGAACAAGAACCTCGACGACTACAACCGCATGCGCGATTTTTCGGCGACCTCTGAGCCCGCCGCGAACCAACGCCGGGGTAAAAAAGCCGCGAAAGATCACGCGCTGCAATTCTGCATTCAGAAGCATGACGCCTCACACCTGCATTACGACTTTCGCCTGGAACTCGATGGCGCCCTGAAAAGCTGGGCGGTGCCCAAAGGCCCGTCGCTCGACCCCAAGGTCAAGCGCCTGGCGGTCCACGTCGAAGACCATCCGCTGGACTACGCGACCTTCGAGGGCAGCATCCCGGAAGGCCATTACGGGGCTGGTGATGTGATCGTCTGGGACCGTGGCGTGTGGATCCCGCAGGAGGATCCGGCCAAGGCCTACGCCAAGGGCAAGCTCAAGTTCGAGCTGCAAGGCGAGAAGCTCGGCGGGCTCTGGAACCTGGTGCGCACGCACATGCCGGGCAAGCAGGAGCAGTGGTTTTTGATCAAACACCAGGACAGCGCGGCCAAACCCGAGAGTGATTACGACGTGGTCGCGGCCGAGCCCGACAGCGTGCTGAGTGACCGGACCATCGTCGCCAAAAAATCCAGGTCAGCGGCTAAACCCAAAGCCGTCAAGCAACCCGCGCGCAAGGCTGTACCCAAAGTAAAATCGGCGCCGCTCACCGGCGCCCGCAAAGCCCAACTGCCCGACCAGCTCAAACCCGAACTGGCCACGCTAGTGGAGAAGGCCCCGGACGGCGAGTGGAGTTATGAAATCAAGTTTGACGGCTACCGGATCATGGCCCGCATCAATCACGACGAGGTCAAACTGTTCACCCGCAACGGTCACGACTGGACCCACAAATTGCCCAAACAAGCCGAAGCGTTAGCGGCGCTGGGCCTCGAATCGGCCTGGCTCGACGGTGAAATGGTGGTGGCCAACGAGCAGGGCGTGCCGGACTTTCAGGCGCTGCAAAATGCCTTCGACGCCGGTGCCAGCGCCAACATCCTGTACTACCTGTTCGACCTGCCTTACCTCAACGGCGTGGACCTGCGCGAGGTGCCGGTCGAAGAACGCCGGGTGGCGCTGGCGACTGTGCTCAACGCCAATCACGACCCGTTGCTGCGCTTCTCGGATTCGTTTGGCGAAGCGCCGGAAGCCTTGCTTAACAGCGCCTGCCAGATGCAGATGGAAGGGCTGATCGGCAAACGACTGGGTTCGCCTTACGTGTCCCGGCGCAGCAGCGACTGGATCAAGCTAAAGTGCAAACACCGCCAGGAATTCGTGGTGGTCGGCTACACCGACCCGAAAGGTTCGCGCAACGCATTCGGTGCATTGCTGCTCGGCTTGCATGACCGTGACAGCGGCAAGTTGCGTTACGCTGGCAAGGTCGGCACCGGGTTCAACGAGACGACCCTCAAACGCATCTACGCGCAGCTGAAACCGTTGCTGGCGAAGAAACCGTCGGTGGTCAATCCACCGACCGGTTTCGAGGCCAAGGGTGTGCACTGGCTCAAACCCACTCTGTTGGCGGAAGTGGCCTTCGCCGAGATGACCAAGGAAGGCTCGGTGCGTCATGCAGTGTTCCATGGCCTGCGCGATGACAAACCCGCTGAGAGCATCACTGAGGAGCGCCCGAACGTGGTGACGATCCCAGAGAAAAAACCCGCCCCGGCAGCGAAAAAGAAAACCGATTCACCCGCGCCGTCGCAGATCGGCCTGGGCGCGGGCAAGGTGCGCATCACTCATCCTGACCGGGTAATCGACGCCTCCAGCGGCACCACCAAGGTGCAATTGGCTGAGTATTACGCCAGTGTCGCCGAATGGATTTTGCCCGAACTCAAGGACCGTCCCGTGGCACTGGTGCGTGCGCCGGACGGTATCGGTGGTGAACTGTTTTTCCAGAAAAACGCCGAGCGCCTGGCCATTCCGGGCATCACCACGCTGGACAAGGAACTCACCGGCCAACCGGTGATGATCATCAACAACGTCGAAGCGCTGATCGGCGCCGTGCAGATGAGCACCGTGGAACTGCACACCTGGAATGCCACCTCGGACAACCTCGACCGGCCCGACCGCTTCGTGCTCGACCTCGACCCGGACCCGGCGCTGCCGTGGAAAAGCATGGTCGAGGCGACACAGCTAACGTTGTCGGTGCTCGATGAGCTGGGATTGAAAGCGTTTCTCAAAACCAGCGGCGGCAAGGGTATCCACCTGATGGTGCCGCTGACCCGCAAGCTCGGTTGGGACGAGGTGAAGGACTTCAGCCATGCGATTGTCAGCCACATGGCCAAGCTCTTGCCGGAACGGTTTTCCGCGGTGTCGGGGCCGAAGAACCGGGTAGGGCGGATCTTCATCGATTACCTGCGCAACGGTCTGGGCGCCACCACCATTTGCGCTTACGCAGCGCGCACCCGAGAAGGGTTGCCGGTGTCGGTGCCGATCTTTCGCGAGGAGGTGGCTGAACTCAAGGGCGGCAATCAGTGGAACGTGCACAACGTGCATGAGCGCCTGGCCGAAGTGGGCGATGAGCCATGGGCGGACCTCAGGAAAACCCGGCAGACGATTACGGCCGAGATGCGACGGCGGGTGGGGATGAAAAAATAATCGGCGTTTGAAATGCCAGCGCCCCTTTAATGGGGCGCTGGTCGTTTCTCTTTGTTCCTTGATAAACGGTTATTTTTTATTGATGAACGCCCACAAGTCGGAGTTCAGCTTGTCGATGGCCACTTTGAAATCCTTGGCAGTGACTTTCTGGCTTTCGTTTTCCAGTGTGGTGCCAAAGACCTTGCGCACAACCCGGCCTACGGTCTGATTGGTATTGGCGTCGACAAACTCAGCCTCGATGTACAGCTCGGTGTCCTGGTCACGGTGACCGGTCGCCGCCTGTGTCGCGCCGACGACGGCAGCGATTGGAACGACTTCATACCACTTCATGCCTTCGTTCGAGGCGCTGACCCCGGTGATGGCTGCGCGCAGGATCAAGGTCCTGGAACCGGCCGGTGCCGACGTCGAGTTGCTCACAATCCGGTATTTAGTGCCCAGCGTGGCTTTGGCCTTGCTGGTCATGTAGTTCTGGATGTCGGTCAGCGTCTGCTGATTCACCCGTTCATTGGGTTTCGGCGCCGGATAGAGTTCCAGCTTGTTGAACGCCACGGTGTCATACGCATTCGGATTCCACGACGGGCTCACCCAGCGCATCGCCGTGCCACCGCTTGGTGTTTCGACTTCTTTCAGGTTGTTGTAACTGGACAGGTAGCCGGAGTACTGCTCCTTCTCTGTGACTTTTGAAGTACAACCGCTTAGCAACACGCCGGTCAGTGCAGCACCGATGAACAGGTTTCGGGACAGATTCATAGTGGTGTTTACTCCATGGTTTGAGTCATTTTTTTTTCATTAACTACACATCAAAAACGCCAAGTCATGTTCCCGGTCAGCGCTTGTATCCAGGCGTTGTCGAATTGACCGGAAATTCGATTGCCCGAAACGGTTTTGGTCTGCTCGACGGGCATGTCACCCAGCCAGACCATGGCCCAACTGACATTGACGTCGGTGTCTTTGTTAAGAGCATAGGTGGCTCCTGTCGCAATGCGCCAGCTTTCGTTCATTGGCACGATGACGCTGCGATTGCTGTCGGAAACGGCACTGCTGTCGTACGCCACGCCGACGTTCCACAACCATTGTTCGGTGGCCTGGTATTGCGCGCCAAGGGAGAGGTGCCAGGTGTCCTTGAAGCCGGCATCGACCGTTTTTGATTGCGCCCCCGCTGCCGTGGTGTCGACCTGTACGCCGATGTCACCGAACTCCGACCAGTCCTGCCAGTTGGCCGAGGCCAGCAAGGCCCATTGCCGATCCAGTTGTTGATACAGGCTCAAGGTGACAGTTTGCGGCACCGTTATGTCGAGTTTGGTATTGGTGTTGTTGATGCGATCCAGCAAACGACCATCGCCTTTCACATCCAGTCGGTCTTCGAAATCCAGGTCTACCTTGCTGGTGTAGGTCAGGCCAATGCGCGTGCCGGCTTGCGGGGCATAGATCACCCCCACGTTAGCGCCGTAACCCCAGGTGCCGTCCTTGTATTTGTACTGGCCGTCCGCGCGGTCGGTGAGACCCAAGGGGGAGCGGTCGATGGCGGTGTCCGCCTGCAACATGCCGTACATGGCCTTGACGCCCACACCGACCGACCATTGCTCGTTGAAGCGATACGCCACGCTGGGCACCAGGGACAAACCCAGCAGGCTGGAGTTTTGCGCGAAGTAGCGGCCGGACCAGTCGTTGTCGTAATTGACCGCCAGACCGAAATCGCCGTACTGGCCGAAACCGACGCTCCAGTGATCGTCGAGTTCATGGGTGATAAAGAAGCTGCCGCCAGGAATCGGGTCGAGGGCATTGCCACTGCCGCTGCCGGGGGTATTGGTGCCGGAATCTCGATCGAAGGACAGGTCACCGTAAAGCACTTGCAAACCGCCCGTGATCTGCGTGCCCGGCAAGTAACTCATGCCCGCCGGGTTACTGGCGATGGTCGAGGGGCCTTGAGCGCGGGCGGCGGCGCCGGCGTTGGCCAGGCCGGTGTTATCCGTGCCGATTTCGTAGAGCATGATGCCCCCGGCCCAGGCTTGCTGGCAGCACAGCGCAAGGAGGGTGAAAGTGGGTAAAGCAACTGTTCTTGTTGTCATGGATTTCCCCCAGCATTATTCCCTTCGAACAAGGGTAGCTGACGCCAGCCACCCTTGGATTCGGCTGCTTACTTGCCCATGGCTGCCCGGGCCGCTTCGATCTTGGCTTTGACCGAGTCGAGGTTGAAGCTCGCGCCTTTTTGCATCGGCGGGAACTCGATGGCGGTCTCAGCCAGTTTGGCCACCTGTTGCTGGACAAACACAAAACGCCAGAACTGGAACTTGAACCAGTCAAAGTATTGCGTCGAACCTTGCGCAGCCCCATTGTTCGCCCACCCCATGCGCTCAAACGGGTCGAGTCGCAGGTTGGTCAGGTACGGCACGTCCACCGCCACTTTTGCTCCCAGCCATGCACTCGGCTGGTCAATGAAACGATATTTGTAGTCATCAATGCGCACTGCACCGAGGGTGCTCTCTCCAAAGTAGAAGATTTCATGCCGGTTGGACGGACCTTTGCCGGTAATCATCGGCGTCTGGTCGTAACCGTCGAGGTGCACCTTGTAGGTGGTATCGCCCAGTTGTTTGCCCTTGAGCAGTTCTGCGGTGATGTTCGGGTTGCCCGCCGCCGCGACCAGGGTCGGGAACCAGTCCATGCCCGAGATGATGCCGTTGGCGACCTGGTTGGCCGGCACTTTGCCCGGCCAGCGGATAATGGCCGGTACCCGGAAACCGCCTTCCATCACCGTGCCTTTACCCATCGCAAACGGGGTGGTGCCACCGTCCGGCCAGGTGAAGTTTTCCGCACCATTGTCCGTGGTGAAGACCACGATGGTGTTGTCATCCAGCCCGTCTTTTTTCAGCTTGGCCATGACATCGCCGACGACGTCATCGAGCTGAGCCATGCCGGCTTCCTGTTCCGACCAGCCGTTTTCTGCATTGCGCATGCCTTCGTACTTGTCGGAAAGGTGGGTAACGATGTGCATGCGGGTCGGGTTCAACCAGACGAAAAACGGTTTGTTGTCCTGCTTGGCCTTGTCGATGAAGCTGAAGGTCTTGTCACGAATTTCTTCGTCGACGGTTTTCATCCGCTCCGGATACAACGTGCCGGCGTCTTCGATTTTCTGTTTGCCGACCTTGCCCCAGCGCGGCATCACGGTGGGGTCATCGGTGGTGGTGGCCCAACTGTGGACCATGTTGCGTGGTCCGACCTTGTCCAGCAGCTCCTGCGGATAGTTGGGGTGCGCCGGGTCTTCCATGGCGTCGAGGTGATAGAGGTAACCGAAGAACTCGTCGAAGCCGTGGACGGTCGGCAGGAATTCGTTCAAGTCGCCCAGGTGGTTCTTGCCGAACTGGCCGGTGGCATAACCCATGGCTTTCAGGGTGGTAGCAATGGTCACGGCTTCGGCGGGAATACCGATGGGCGAACCGGCCTGGCCGACGGTGGTCATGCCGGTACGGATCGGCAGTTCACCGGTGATGAAGTTGGCGCGCCCGGCCGTGCAACTGGCCTCGGCGTAATAATCGGTAAAGCGCATGCCCTCATTGGCGAGCTGGTCCAGATTGGGTGTACGACCGGCCATCATCCCTTGGTTGTAGACGCCGATGTTGGACCAACCGATGTCGTCGCCCATGATCACCAGAATGTTGGGTGGCTTATCGGCGGCGTGAGACATGCCGGCAATAGACATCGCAGACAACAGTAGAGGCACGGCGAGTACGGAGGATAATTTTTTCCGGTTCATGTCGAGTTCCTGTGCAGGGCGTTAGCACTCGGAGAGAAGCCCCCCGGCCTCACTGAAATATTGGATCCCCCGCGAACAGCGTAGGTAAGGATCGTGAAATATCCAGAAACGGACATGCGAAAACAGGCCAGGCCGGCACACCAATGCGATTTATTCGGCAATGAGTTGATGTGCGTCATCACATTGCACCTTGGGCACCAGCCTGTTCGAGTTCAGCCGGGAAGGTTAACTGCCTTGCGGCACCACCCGGGCATCATTGCCTGAGCCTTCGATGTAAACGTTCATGCCTTTACCCAGGGCGGGATTGATCGGCTGGGTCACCGATACCAGCACGCCACTTTTGACGCGCACGATGATCTGCTGCGCCTCTACGGGTTGATCGTACTTTTTCTTCTCGGCGTAGTTACCGCCAACCGCACCGGCGAGCGCGCCGGCAACCATGGCGACATCGCGACCGGTGCCACGCCCGATCAGGCTGCCGATGCCCAGCCCGCCCAGGCCACCGAGCACAGCGCCAACACCGCTGTCGTGATTGGTCTGCATCTGTGTGAGGGTTATCTGCTCGATCTTTCCTGAGCGAATCTCCATCTCACCGGCACCACCACCGTTTGATCCAACGGCGGCACAGGCACTGATCAACACCATCGCTAACGTGACAGTCATCCAGGACAGGACAGTTTTCATGCTTCGATCCTCGTTATCAGGAGTGGTTTGGAACAGGACTCAACTGCTAATGAACGCCCGCAGATCGGCATTCAGTTTGTCGATCGCGTCTTTAAAGTCCTTGGCGGTGATTTTCTGGCTCTCGTTTTCCAGTTGGCTACCGAATACCTTGCGCACCACTTTGACCATGGTCTGATTGGTTCTGGCGTCAATGAACTCGGCTTCGATGAACAGGTTGGTGTCTTGATCCCGGTGGCCGGTGGCGGCCTGTGTCGCGCCGATAACGGCCGCGATCGGCATCACCTCGTACCACTTCATGCCTTCGTTCGAAGTGCTGACGCCCGTGATTGCCGCACGCAGGATCAGCGGATGCGACCCGGCCGGCGCGGCGGCCGCGCTGGACGCTCTGCGGTACTTCTGGCCCAACACGCTTTTGGCCTTGCTGGACATGTAGTTCTGCAAGTCGGTCAGTGTTTGCTGATTGACCTGCTCATTGGGTTTCGGCGCGGGATAAAACTCCAGCGTCCTGAACGCGATGGTGTCGTACGCATTCGGGTTCCACGACGGGCTCACCCAGCGCATCGCCGTTCCACCGCTGGGCGTCTCCACTTCCTGCAGGTTGTTGTAGTTCGACAGGTAGCCGGAGTACTGCGTCGTCTCGGTGACTTTCGAGGTGCAGCCGCCGAGCAGGAGCCCGGCCAATGCGGTGCAAAGGAGCAGGTTGCGGGACAGATTCATGGGGGTGCGTGCTCCATCGATGAAGCCCAATGTTCGGTCGTGACACAGCCGGCCAGCGCCCACCGGCTCTCGAAATCCAGAAACCTCTGCGGAGAGCGTAGGTAGCAATTGCCAAATATCCAGCATTTGCTTTCTTCGCTGATTGTTTACGTTCGTTTCGGCCCGCTATTTTTTCGATGGAATGGCGGATGCCATAAAACTGGGCTTTGCTGATAGGCGACGTCACCTCCGTCACCAGGCGTTCAACGCCTGACCTCTCTCTGCGGAGAACATCCGATGCCCACCCGCCAACAGCCTGTTCGCTGGCTCTCGATCAGCGTTGTCATCGCGGCGTTCACGACCCCGTTGTATGCCGGCCAGACACCCGCCGTCGATGCGCCGACGGCGCAGTTGGAGCCCAAAGCGCTGGATGTTCTCAAGGCCATGAGCGCCCGGCTGACCAGCACTCAGGGCCTGAGTTTCAAAGCCGTGACCACCTACGAAAAGCCCAGCCGGCTGGGGCCGGCCCTGGCCTACAGCACGGTGGCGCTGGTCAATGAACAGCGCCCGGATCGCCTGCGTGTCTTGACTTCGGGCGACGGTCCGGCCACCGAGTTTTATTACGACGGCAAGCAAGCCTATGCCTATGAGCGAAAAGACAACCTGCTTGCACAAGTCGATGCGCCGCCGACCATCGATGCGACGCTGGAGGCTGCGTATAAGCGCGCCGCCATCTATTTTCCGTTTACCGACGTGATCGTCGCTGATCCGTATAAAGACTTGTCCAGGGACATGCGTGTGGCGTTTTACGTCGGCCAGTCCACGGTGGTCGGCGATACCACCACCGATGTGATTGCCTACACCAGCGACACGGTGTTCGTCCAAGCCTGGATCGGTACCGAGGACAAGCTCCCGCGCCGGTTGCGGGCAGAGTTTCTCGATGACCCGAGCCGATCCCGGCATCAGGTCGATTTCAGTGACTGGAAGCTCAGTTCGGCGATGCCTGCGACGTTCTTCAAGCCCGACCAGATCGAATCGGCGCACCGTATCAAGTTTGCCCCGCCACCCAGCCTTCGTGCCCCACAAGGCGTTAAAGAGCCGGTCACAAAACCCTGAACGAGGAGGGTGAATCATGAACAGATCTACCTTGAAGTTCGCGGGGCTGCTAGTCGCCGCGCTGGTGTGTAACGAGGCGGCAGCCTGGTCGCACGCCGGTCGCTTTGGAGGGGGATACGGCGGAGGGGGTTCATGGAGTCGTTCCGGCGAATTCGGCTCGGCTTCGGGCGGCGATGGCAGTTGGAGTGGCGAAACCGATCGCGGCGGCTCGGTGTCCGGCGGTGACGGCAGTTG
This sequence comes from Pseudomonas sp. S2_B07, assembly GCF_054668435.1. Classification (NCBI taxonomy): domain Bacteria; kingdom Pseudomonadati; phylum Pseudomonadota; class Gammaproteobacteria; order Pseudomonadales; family Pseudomonadaceae; genus Pseudomonas; species Pseudomonas sp. S2_B07. The sequence goes on along the minus strand of NZ_CP162769.1, from coordinate 1,126,161 downwards.
GAGCGGTTCAGACTATCGCGGCGGTTCGGCGTCCGGTGGCGAAGGGGCCTGGTCAGGCACGGGTGCCGAAGGTGGAACAGCGTCCGGCGGGGAGGGGGCCTGGCATGCACAAGGTGAAAATGGCGCCGCCGCTGCTGGCTACCACGCGGATGGTTATGGCACGACAGCCTACCGGGGACCCGCTTATGGTGGGGGTGCTTACCAGTCCGTTCCTTACGGGACGGCCTACTACCATCCGCCCGCCGCTGTGATTGCCAGCAGCGGCTGTTATTACTGCGGCGGCGGAGTCAATCCGGCAGCCGCCGTTGCGACGGGCGTGGCGGTGGGTGAGGCGGCGGGGACGGTGGTCGACGAGAATGCCGACGCCGACGATTTTAGCGCTGGCTATAACGCCGGGATGGTTGCTTCAGGACCGCCGACGATGCCCTTGGGCCAGACCTATGCCAGCCTGCCTCCCGGATGTCATTTGCAGACTTTTTCCCAGAACACGTATTACCAATGCGGCAATGCCTGGTTGCAACCCGCCTATGGCGCCAACGGGGTGTATTACACCGTGGTGACACCCCCGTGATCGGCGTTGCTCGGTCATTGGATTCCTGAATTGCGCCGCGACAGTCAGGCGTCCCGCAACAAGTCGTTGGCGTTGAGGATGTCGTAGGCGATTTCCGGGCGCTTCTCAAGGCCACGGCGAATGGCAGCGGGGATTGACTGGCGGGTCTTGCGGCACAGCCCCGGCTGCTCGCCGAGGGTGATGCCGATGCCGCGCATGGTCCGCACTTCGTTGAAACCTGGGGCAATCTCGACGCGGATGCCCAGTTGCTCGAACATCCGCTGTTGCAGGCGTTCGAGGTCGGCCAGGCTCTGGAGGTTTTCCAGGCGGTCGAGCAGGCGCTTTTCTTCCGGGCGGGTCAGAAACAGGATGCGCACGTCCGCACTCGGTGTTTCCAGCAGCGGGTCACGCCCGCAGGTGCAGGCGCCGGGCGGGCAGGGGGAGCGGATCGAAACAGGGGTCGTCATGGGCCCTAATCATAGAGCGCGCCAATCCGCTTTGCCCATAGCTGAATCGTCAGTCCGAGAGATCAGTCGTCGGGATGATCTGCGCATCCTCAACCGCCACACTGCTGGCGGTTTTCTTTTCCCGTCGATCACTCATCCAGGTGTTCAACTGCTCACCGAATTCGGCCGGGGCCTTGCGCCCGACTCTTCTGGCGAGGTCGAGAATGGTCTGCTGGGCGAGCGCTTCTTCCATGCGTTTTTGCGCGGTCATCATCACGGCATGTACCGAGCAAGGACCGTCGAGGGCCCACGCTGGCGGGGCGCCGTCGAACAAGGCGCAACGCCCGCGAATCTCGCGGCAATCGAAGATCAGTTTCTTGCCATCGATGGCGTTGACGATATCCAGCACGCTGATTTCGTCCGCCGGCCGCGCCAGTTTGAACCCGCCGCGCACGCCTTCGGTGGCCACCACCAGTTTGGCCTTGGCCAGGCGAGTGAAGATCTTGGCCAGGTAATCCAGCGGCACGCCTTGCAGTTCGGCGAGGTCGCGCACGCTTGCCTCACGGCTGTCGCCGTAATCGCCTACCAGAAAAATCAGGCAATGAATGCCGTATTCAACGCCCGCACTGTAAAGAGACATCGGGATCTCCGACTGAATGAGTCGCCAATGTTATCAGCCGATGGTGAGGCGGGCAACAATCCATGTTTGTCGCTATCTGCCCCGTGTTGCTTATAGATAAAAGCTGTTGGCGGGGTTGTCGAGGTATCGAAGTGAATGATGGCAACCATGGAAAAAAGAACGTTGCACACTGTAACTCGGATAACTATAGTCGCCGTTGTCCGCTCGGCAACGAGTTCAGTCTTTGGTCATCCTCGGAGTTAAAACCATGAAACAGCACATTCTGGTCATCGGCGCAGGTTTCGGCGGCATGTGGACGGCGTTGAGCGCTACACGCCTGTTCGACCTGCATGATCACAACGGGGTAGAGGTCTCGGTACTGGCGCCTCAGGCCGAGCTGCGCGTGCGTCCGCGCTTTTACGAACCGAATGCTCATCAACTGGCTGCACCGCTCGATGAACTGTTCGATGCGGTCGGTGTGAAGTTCATCAAGGGGGCCGCAGAGACCATCGACGTGGAGCAGAAAAGTGTCGGTTACACCGATGCTTCAGGCACCCGCCAGAGCCTCAGCTACGACAAACTCGTTCTGGCGACCGGCAGCCGTCTGGCCCAGGCGAACACCCCGGGCGTGTCCGAGCATGCCTTTGATGTGGACCAGATCGAACACGCCGTGCGTCTGGAAAACCACCTCAAATCCCTGGCCAACCAGCCAGAAAGCAAAGCCCGCAACACCGTGGTCGTCGCTGGCGGTGGTTTCACCGGGATTGAAACGGCGACTGAAATGCCGGCGCGTCTGCGGGCAATTCTCGGTGAGGGCGCCGACATTGAAGTGATCATCATCGACCGTGGCGAGAAGGTCGGGGCTTCAATGGGGGCCGAAATCAGCCAGTCGATTGCCGAGGCGAGCGCTGAACTGGGAGTGAAATGGCGCGTGAAGTCGTCGGTGGCGGCGGTCGATGCAAACGGTGTGACCCTGGCCGACGGCCAGCGCATCGAGACCCAGACCGTGATCTGGACCACCGGTGTGCGCGCCAGCTCGCTGACCGAGCAAATCCCTGCCGAGCGTGATGGCCAAGGCCGTTTGCACGTGGACAGCCATCTGAAAGTCATCGGCCAGGACGACATCTTTGCCACAGGTGATGTGGCTTACGCGGCCTGCGACGACATCGGCAACTTCGCGATGATGACCTGCCAGCACGCCATCTCGCTGGGGCGTCACGCCGGTAACAACGTGGCGGCGCAGATGCTGGGTGTGGACCCGACGCCGTACAGCCAGCCCAAGTACGTGACGTGCCTGGACCTGGGCGCCTGGGGCGCGGTCTATACCGAGGGTTGGGATCGTCAAATCAAACTGGTCAAGCAGGAAGGCAAAAACCTGAAGACGCAGATCAACACCGTGTGGATCTACCCCCCGGCAGCTGATCGTGCCGCCGCATTGGCCGCAGCGGACCCGATGATTCCGGTGGCTTAATAGCGCCCAAATGAAAAATCCCGCTCAAGTGACCTTGGGCGGGATTTTTTATATATGGAAAGCTAGATGTGGAAAGCCTGGCGGCCGACCAGCAGCCATTTCCCACCCCTCTTCTGCCAGATCTGGAAGTTCTCGATTTCGGTCGGGATCACTTCAGTGCCCTTGAGGGCCTGGGCCGAGAAATGATTGCGCACCAGCGCCACATCGCCGGAGACGTTGATGGTCTGGTTTTGCATTTCCAGGGTTTTGAACGCGCTTTTGCCGGTTTCGATATCGGCGATGAATTCGCTCTTGTCCTGAACCTTGCCGCTGGAATGCCCGTAGGTCAGGTTCTCGGCGGTCAGGGTTTTAAGTTCGGGAATGTTCTTGTGCAGCATGGCTTGGGTCAGATGGTCGACGGCGCTGGCGACCTCTTTCTCGCCCGGTGCAGGGGCGGCGGCGACGTAGCCACTGAAGAGGCAGAGAAAACCGGCCAGCAGTTTGACGTTCTTCATAGGTGTTTCCTTATTGTTGTGGGAAGGTGACTCGTCGGTCATCGTACAACCTATAAAGAATTTAGAGAATACCCGGCACGACCCGTCTTCCAGGTCGTGCACGGGCAGCGGGTTTCAGGCCAGCATCGACAGCAAACCGCCCTGGCGATCCAGCTTGGCCAGGTCATCGAAGCCGCCGACATGGGTGTCGCCGATGAAAATCTGCGGCACGCTGCGTCGACCGCTGCGGCTGAGCATCTCCTCGAATTTGCCGGGGCTGGACTGGACGTTTATTTCCTCGGCCGCGATGCCTTTACTGGCCAACAGCGCCTTGGCGTTGCGGCAATAGGGGCAGGTGTCGGTGGTATAGATCGTCACGCTGTTCATCGTCGATACTCCTGAATTTAGTGGCCGCGCTTATGCATCGATGGCGGGAAAGTCGATCTCGGTGAGGGCGAGGTTGTTGAGGTAGTTGGTCAAGGTTTGTGCTGCGATGTGGCCCACCACCTCAACGATCTTGGCGTCGGTGATGCCGGCCGCCCGTGCGGCGTCGAGCTGTTCGAGGCTCAGATGGCCACGGCTTTCGGTAATTTGTTGGGCGAGGGTGGCGTAGGCATTCAACTGGCCGTGTCGGGCGCTGACGATGTCTTGTGCGGACAGCCCGGCTTTACCGGCAAACAGCGTGTGCGCCGCCAGGCAGTAATCGCAGCCGTTGACTTGCGAGGTGGCCAAAAAGATGGCTTCTTTTTCCGTCGCGCTCAGGGACGTTTTGCCCAGCGTCGCGCTTTGTTGCAGGTAGGCCGCAAGTACCACAGGGGCGTGCGCCAGGGTTTTGAAGACGTTCGGCAAAAAGCCGATTTTTTTCTGTACGCCTTCCAGCAGTGGGCGGGTGGTGTCAGTCGCGTTTTCGAGGCTCAGGGCGGTGATGCGGCTCATGGGTATTGCTCCGTCGATTCAAGCGCGGTGTGCGCTGGGTACGGGGTCTATGCTATGGGGCGACGCTGGCTTTTAGGGTGCAAATCGTCGAGGATATGCGACAGATCGTCCAGATATTCACCCGGGAGCCGTTCCATGGATCGCTTGTCCACGTTACTCACCCACTTCGGCGTCAGTGCCGGGAGCTTCTACAGCGGGCATTTTTGCGGCTCCGTGGCGTTTGATGGCGACCAGTCAACCGGCCACCTGCACCTGTTGCAGGCCGGCGAAGTGATGCTGAAATTGGCCGATGAGCCCGACCAGGTGCTCACCGAGCCGACGCTGATTTTTTTCCCGCGACCTTACCGTCACCGTTTATTCGCCAGCGAAGACTCGGGCGCCCAGCTGGTGTGCGCGTCGCTGGATTTCGACGGTGGCGCCGGCAATGCCCTGGCCGCCGCGCTGCCGGACTTTCTGCTGCTCAAGCTCGACAGCATTCCGACGATGGCCGGCACGCTGGATTGGCTGTTCAGCGAAGCCTTCGGCGGCATTTGTGGCCGTGAAGCGATGATGGATCGACTGTTCGAATTGCTGGTGATCCAGCTGCTGCGGCATATCCTCAGCGACCGCGAACAGAGCCCCGGCATGATGGCCGGCCTCGCCGATCTGCGACTGGCACGGGCCATGAGCCTGATGCACGACGCGCCGGAAAAGTCCTGGACCGTGGCCGAACTGTCGGCGGCGGCGAACATGTCCCGCGCCAGTTTTGCCGAGCATTTTCGTCAGGTGGTAGGGCAGACACCGGTCGACTATCTCGTGAGCTGGCGCATCAGCCTGGCGCAGAAACGCTTGCGCGAAGGCAAGTCGATTGCGCTGATCGCCGATGAAGTCGGCTACGAAAGCCCCTCGGCACTGGCCCGGGCGTTTCGCCGAAAAACCGGGGTCAGCCCGCGGGAGTGGGTGCAGGCCGGCAAACGCCCGCGATGATCGGGTCTGCCGGGTGGTCTGAGGATCCTGAGATAGACTAACCAGCGGACATCCAACGAAGGGAGTGACCACCGTGGCGCGATTCACATGGACTCGCTGATCACCGCCGCCGCCCGTGCATTGGCCGCGGGTGATCCCCTCGGGGCGTTGAACCGGGTGGCCCTGCGCGAAGATGCGCCAGCGCTGGCACTGCGCGGTATCGCCATGGCGCAACTCGGCGATCTGGAGCGCGCCAAGGCATTGGTCAAACGGGCGGCGCGTGCATTTGGCCCCAAAGAGCCGATGGCCCGAGCCCGCTGTGTGGTGGCGGAGGCTGAAATCGCCCTGGCGTCTCGCGATTTGAGCTGGCCGGAAAAAGCCCTCGACGCCGCGCGGGCAACGCTGGAGGCCCATGGCGATTGGGTGAATGCGGCCCATGCGCGGTATCTGGAGATCCGGCGTTTATTGCTGATCGGTCATCTCGAACAGGTCGAGGAGCGGCTCGCCCGGCTAGACCCTGCGCCCTTGCCACCAGCCTTGCGCGCCGCCCATGAATGGGTGGTGGCCGGCATCGCTCTGCGCCGGCTGGAGATCAAAAAGGCGCGGTCCGCGCTGGAAAGGGCCGGGCGCTTCGCCGGCGAGGCGGGGATTCCGGCGCTGAGCGCAGAAATGGAGAGCGTCGTTAATGTCCTCAACGCGCCCGCCGCCCGGCTAATCAGCCGGGGCGAGGCGCGACCGGTGCTGCTGGATGAGGTTGAAACGCTGCTGACCTCAACGTCACTGGTGGTCGACGCCTGTCGATACACGGTGCGCGGCGCCGGCATGTCGGTGTCGCTGGCCAGGCGCCCGGTGTTGTTCACCCTCGTACGGGCATTGGCCGAAGCCTGGCCAGCCGATGTCACTCGCGAAACACTCATTGCCTATGCTTTTCGTTTGAAACTCAGTGACGAATCCCACCGTGCGCGGTTGCGCGTCGAAGTCGGACGGTTGCGTGCGGCGCTTCGACCGCTGGCCGGGATCACGGCGACGAAACGCGGCTTTGCACTGATGTCGGCGGACGTCGTGGTGCTGGCGCGGCCGGTCGAAGAACAGCACGCGGCGCTGTTGGCGTTTCTGGCAGACGGCGAGTCGTGGTCGAGTTCGGCGCTGGCGATGGCGCTGGGCACCGGTCAGCGCAGCGTGCAACGAGCGCTCGATTCGCTGGCGGTCGCCGGCAAAGTACAGGCGTTTGGTCGTGGCCGCGCCCGTCGCTGGATGACGCCACCGATGCCGGGATTCGCGACGACTTTGTTACTCACGGCTTTGTTGCCGGGTGATTAGGCTCCACTCCACACACCCAGTGAAGAGGATGCAACCATGAAACGTTCAACTGCTGAAATCATCCGTGAATACGGCCCGTTTCCCGGTGTCGACAGCGTGCACGGCGTCTCGTTTGACGGCCAGCACGTCTGGTTTGCTTCCGGCGAAAAGCTCAACGCCCTCGACCCGGACAGTGGCAAGCCGCTGCGTTCGCTGGATATCACCGCAGACGCAGGAACCGCTTTCGACGGCGAGCATTTGTTCCAGATTGCCGGGGAACACATCAACAAGATCGATCCCAAGAGCGGTCGCGTGCTGGCCACGATTCCGGCACCCGGCAGCGGCACCGATTCGGGGCTGACCTGGGCGGAAGGCACCTTGTGGGTCGGTCAGTACCGGGCGCGCAAGATTCATCAGATCAACCCCGACACCGGGGCCATTCTGCGCACCATTGAGTCCAACCGTTTTGTCACCGGCGTGACCTGGGTGGATGGCGATCTGTGGCACGGCACGTGGGAGGAAGATCAGAGTGAGTTGCGGCGGATTGACCCGACCACCGGCAAGGTCCTGGAGGCGGTCGAAATGCCGCCTGGGGTCGGGGTGTCAGGTCTTGAGTCGGATGGTGGCGAGCAGTTTTTCTGTGGCGGGGGTAACAGCGGCAAGGTGCGGGCCGTGCGCCGGCCCGTGGCTTCCTAGAACGTAAACTGACGCGACGAGCGGGGCGCACGTTGGGCCAGTTCGATCTCCAGCAAGTGCTCAACCAGCACGTCATTGAGAAAGCGGAACTGATCATTGAGACCGACCACTTCGTTGTTGAAGTGGTTGGAGGCTGCCGGCATCAGCAGCGCTTCGAAGTTTTTGTCGAACACCAGTGACGGTGCTTGGCGCGACAGGTATTCGTGCGCGTAGTAGTTGGTGCCGAACACCGGGAAGCTCACGGAAAGGCTCACGGAGTGGATCATGATGGTTGCTCCTCGGTCTGACCGATGTCCAGGAAGAAGCGGGAAAACAGGGTCAGCGAAACGGCCGTCAGGGCCAGGCAGGTCAGGAGATGGATCAACATGATGTGGCCCTCCGATGTGGGCGTAGCGTTGTGATGGAGTGATGTTGCTTCAGGTGGTTTTATTGCGGAAGGCATTCGTCGCGATGGTGAATATCAACATTAATGATGGTGTTCTTTCGGGCTCCATCGCGAGCAGGCGCTCAAGTTCACCCTCAACCCAGCGAACAAACCCCGACTCCTATACTCAAATCAATAGGCCTGTGAGTTCCGGGCATTCTGCCCAGGGGCGACTGTAGGAAACTGCGATCTTGAACCTGCGTTCGCTGATCGTCGCCGTGTTGGTGGTGTTGGCGGGTTGCGCCACGCCTGCGCGTGCTCCCGTGGTGGACGTGGTCGTGGTGGTGTCCGACAGCACGTGGCACCAGGTGGATCGCGAAATCGTCGAAGCCTCCCAATCAGCCACCGAACAGACCCGAATCTACTCGCGCGGGGCCATGGACTACTGGCGGACACGGGTCTACCAATTGACCGAAGAAAACTTCATCCCCTGGTTCAGCAGTTATTGGACCCAGGAGTGGCTGTCGATGAAGGTCAGCTGGTACACCATCAGCGCCAAAGGCGAGCAGGATGCCTCGGCCAAGCGCCTGGCGGAGTATTTGCTCGAGCAGTACCAGCAACGGGTGCTGGCGCCGGTCGCGGTCGAGATTGATCCCGATGCGATCCTCGGCCAGGCCACGGCGTTCTACGTGGACATTCTTCAGGAAGAGCTGCAGAAAATTTCCAAACGTCACGGCATACCGATGGCCCAGCTCAACGGGCGCATTCAGAAGATCCCCGCCATCGCCCTCGGACCGCCGCCTGCGCGTAATGCCTCGCTCTACCAGGTCGTCCATACGGCCCCCTTGAACTCGCTGCCGGCGTACGCGGCGCTGATCGACAAGATCCACAAGGCTGGCGGCGACAAAGGCGTTGGCTCGACCGACACCGCCATGGCCCCCGTGGCCAAGCGTGCCAGTCAGCGCATGGAAGCCGAAATGGCCCCGCGTGGGGCCGCCAGCGCCGTGGCCGCTGCGGCGGGGAAACTGGCCGGGGGCTTGATCACCGTCGGCGTGGCCGGCGTTCGCGCACTGATTCAAGCCGCCGACCGGCCCGACAGCGAGGCGCTGATTCGCAGCAGCCTGGGCAACACGTTCGACAAGGCCTGGCTGAAGCTGGTGCAGAATCCGACGACCGGCGTCATGGCGGGGACGCTGTACATGGCGGGGCAGATCGAGGGCAACCTGGCGGCGAGCGCTGCACCACCGTCGGTCGGTTCGCCAGGCGGTGACGTCGATTGGAACCCGACGCAATCGACTAGCCAGCAGACCGACCCTCAACCCCCCGCAGGAGAATGACCATGTCTTATGTCGATGGCTGTGTGATTGCCGTACCGACCGCCAACCGCGAGCAATTCAAGAAGCACGCCGAAATCACCAGTGCGATTTTCAAGGAGAACGGCGCCTTGAGCATTGTTGAATGCTGGGGCGACGATGTGCCGGACGGCAAAGTGACCTCGTTTCCGATGGCGGTGAAACTCAAGGCAGACGAAACCGTAGTGTTTTCCTGGATCATCTGGCCCGACAAGGCGACCCGCAATGCCGGCATGCAGAAAATGATGGCCGACCCGCGCATGCAACCGGACGTCAATTCAATGCCGTTCGATGGTCAGCGCATGATCTTCGGCGGCTTCAACATCCTCTACCAGTCCTGACACAACCTCACCGGATCACTCCGCGCTCGGGGTGATCCGGCAACTCTTGCGATGGCGGATTTCGTCATCCGTCGGCCGCTCCCTGACGAACTCGAAACGTGGCTCACCTTCGCTATAGTGAACCAGCCAGCCCCATTCCAGCTCGGACTCATCCTGCCCCGGTTGCGGTGGCATCGCCCACCATGGCTCTTTGCTGATGATCTGCCGCATGGCCCCCTCCCGTTGTTTTCGGTTGGTTCAACTATAACGTGCATGTCAGGAGGTGCCAGGCATGAACGACGAATCCCATGAACCGCTCAAGCGGCTGTTTTTTGCGCTGAACTGCCCGCCCGAACAACGCAGGGCGATTGCCCAGTGGCGCGGCGCACTTGAACTGCGCAGCGGGCGGCCGGTGCCGGCGGATAACTTTCACCTGACGTTGTTGTTTTTGGGTTCTGTCGGTGTGGCGCAGATCGGCGATATCTGCACGGCCGCCGCCAAGGTTCACGTACCGGGTGTGGCGTTGAGCGTGCTGCTTGATCGGCTGGATGTGTGGCGCAGGGCCGGGGTGTTGGTGCTCGCGCCGGAGCAGGCGCCGCCGCAGTTGTTGCGGCTGGTGTATGCGTTGGAACAGGCGATGTTGCCGTTTGGGCTGGAGGAAACGGCGAAGGAGTTTCGGCCGCATTTGACCTTGATGCGTGACTATCGGGTGCCGGTGCCTGAGTCCGTGACGCCGCCGGATTTTTTTCTGCGGGCGGATCGTTTTGTACTGTTTGAATCGCATAAGGGGCGTTATCGGGCATTGGCCGAATGGCCGCTGGTGCCCGTCTAAAAAAAGGCGCCCGAGGAGGGCGCCCAAATTCACCTTAACCGAGGAAGCCAGGTGAGGCCGTTCTGCTGCAGGGAGCGTGCAGCGGTGGTAAGGCGCTGCGGGAACGGAAAACGGTTGAGTCTTGTGTTGCGAGTGCTGGCCTCATCGCGGGCAAGCCCGGCTCCCACAGGGACTGGTGTCGTGCACTAACCTGTATTCCGACACAGAAACCTGTGGGAGCCGGGCTTGCCCGCGATGGCGGTCTCACATTCAGCGATTACTTCCCGAGCTTGACCCGCGTCCAGCCCCGGGTCATCACCCGCTGAATGCCGATCGGCATATCCGGAATTGCATACAACGTCGCCATCACCTCCTGCGGCGGATACGAACCCGGATCGTCGCGAATCGCTTCATCCACCAACGGCGTTGCCGCCGCGTTGGCGTTGCTGTAGCCGATGTTGTTAGTGATCTCGGCAATGATGTCCGGGCGCATCAGGAAGTTCATGAACAGGTAGGCGTTCTCGACGTTCGCCGCGTCCCGGGGAATGGCGACCATGTCATAGAAACTGCCGGCGCCTTCTTTCGGGATGCTGTAGTCGATCTTCACCGCATTGCCAGATTCCTGCGCGCGGGCCTTGGCTTGCAAGACGTCGCCGGAATAACCGACCGCCACACAGATGTTGCCGTTGGCGAGATCAGAGATGTATTTCGACGAATGGAAGTACGCCACCGAAGGGCGAATCTTCATGAACAGCGCTTCAGCTTCGGCGATCTGGCCCTTGTCCTGCGAGTTCACCGGGTAGCCCAGGTAGTGCAGGGCGGCCGGGAGCATTTCCGTTGGCGAATCAAGGAAACTGATACCGCAGGCTTTGAGCTTTTCCGCGTTTTCCGGTTTGAACAGCAAGTCCCAGGAGTTGGTCGGTGCATGGGCGCCGAGCACTTCCTTGACCTTGGCCGGGTTGAAACCGATGCCGATCGAGCCCCACATGTACGGGAAGGCGTGAGCGTTATCCGGGTCGCTGGCGGACGCATTTTTCAGCAGGACCGGGTTGAGGTTTTTCCAGTTCGTCAGCTTCGATTTGTCCAGCGTCTGATAGACGCCAGCCTTGATCTGCTTGGCCAGGAAGCTGTTGGACGGCACGACAATGTCGTAGCCGGATTTGCCTGCGAGCAGGCGAGCCTCAAGGGTTTCATTGCTGTCGAACACATCGTAGGTCACGCGGATGCCGGTCTCGTCTTCGAACTTCTTGACGGTGTCCGGGGCGATGTAATCCGACCAGTTGTAGACGCGCAGTACCTTGTCATTGGCCTGGGCGCCGGTAGCCATCGCGCCCAATAAGGACAGTGTCAGCAGAGTCCTGCCAAACATTTTCATCGGTACAACTCCATTCTTTTTATTTAGAACACAAAACCTGTGGCGAGGGCGCAAGCCCCCTCACCACAGTTAACTCAACAACGGTATTAAGCCGTTGCTCCAGCCATTTGCTTGTTCGGTTGCTGCCACGATTCACTGGCGGTCTGGTCCATCGCTTCCTGGATCGCACGTTTGCGGGTGGCTTCAGCGCGGCGGCTGAAGTACCAGACCATGAAGGTCACGATCGAAACGGCGAGCAGAATCAGGCTGGCCACGGCGTTGATCTCAGGCTTCACGCCCAGACGCACCGCCGAGAACACTTCCATCGGCAAGGTCGTCGAACCCGGCCCCGACACGAAGCTCGCCAGTACCAGGTCATCCAGCGACAGGGCAAACGACATCATGCCGCCGGCCGCCAGCGATGGCGCGATCATCGGAATGGTGATCAGGAAAAATACCTTGAATGGCTTGGCCCCAAGGTCCATGGCCGCTTCTTCGATGGACAGGTCCAGCTCACGCAAACGGGCGGAAACCACCACCGCCACATACGCCGCACAGAACGTCGTGTGGGCGATCCAGATCGTGACGATGCCACGTTCCTGCGGCCAGCCGATCAACTGCGCCATCGCCACGAACAGCAGCAACAACGACAGACCGGTGATCACTTCCGGCATCACCAGCGGCGCCGTTACCAGGCCGCCAAACAGCGTGCGACCCTTGAAGCGCGTAACGCGCGTCAGGACAAACGCCGCCAGCGTACCGAGTGCGACCGCGGCCACCGCCGTGTAGCAGGCGATCTCCAGCGAGCGCACCACCGAGCCCATCAGTTGCGTGTTGTCGAGCAGGCCGGCGTACCACTTGAACGACCAGCCACCCCACACCGTCACCAGTTTCGAGGCGTTGAACGAGTAGATCACCAGGATCAGCATCGGTAAGTAGATAAACGACAGGCCGAACACCAGCATCATTTTTGAAAAACCGAAACGTTTCATCCCCGTGCCTCCATCTCTTTGGCCTGGCTGCGGTTGAACAGCAGAATCGGCACAATCAGGATCAACAGCATCACCACTGCCAGAGCAGACGCCACCGGCCAATCGCGGTTGTTGAAGAACTCTTGCCACAGCACGCGACCGATCATCAGGGTTTCCGGGCCGCCCAGCAGTTCCGGGATCACGAACTCACCGACCACCGGAATGAACACCAGCATGCATCCGGCGATGATGCCGTTCTTGGCCAGCGGCACGGTGATTTTCCAGAAGTTGTTGAAGTTGCTCGACCCCAGGTCCGAACCCGCTTCCAGCAGGCTTTGATCGTGCTTGACCAGGTTGGCGTACAGCGGCAACACCATGAACGGCAGGTACGCATACACCACGCCGATATAGACGGCGGTGTTGGTGTTGAGGATCTCGATCGGGTGATCGGTCAGCCCGGTCCACATCAAAAACGCATTGAGAAGGCCGTTATTGCTGAGGATGCCCATCCACGCGTAAACGCGGATCAGGATCGCGGTCCAGGTCGGCATCATGATCAACAGCATCAGGACGTTTTGCGTTTCCTTGTTGGCCTTGGTAATGGCGTAGGCCATCGGGAAACCGATCACCAGGCACATCAGCGTGCTGAAAAACGCGACCTTCAACGAGCCGAGGTAGGCCGAGAGGTAGAGTTCATCGTCGGTCAGCAACAGGTAGTTGCCGACGTTGAGGAACAGCTGAAACTTCTGTTCGGCGTAGGTGTAAATCTCCGAGTAAGGAGGAATGGCCAGCGCCGCTTCCGAGAAGCTGATCTTCATCACCAGGAAGAACGGCAACAGGAAAAACAGGCACAGCCACAGGAAAGGAACCCCGATGACGAGCTTTCGACCACTCGGCATCAGCCGCATGAACTGCTGATTGAGTGTTTTCATGAGCGCAGTACCACGCCGCTGTCGTCTTCCCACCACACATAGACGGTGTCATCCCAGGTCGGACGCGCGCCACGGCGTTCGGCGTTGGCCATGAACGACTGCACGACTTTGCCGCTTGGCAATTCAACGTAGAACACCGAGTGACCGCCGAGGTAGGCGATGTCATGCACTTTGCCTTGGGACCAGTTGTAGCGGTTCTCGGGCTTGACCGTGCTGAGCAGCATTTTTTCCGGGCGGATGGCGTAGGTGATCGACTTGTCCTGCACCGAGGTGCTGACGCCGTGACCGACGTAAATCTTCTGCTCGAGGTCCGGGCTGTGGATGATCGCGTGACCTTCAAGGTCTTCCACCACGGTGCCGTCGAAGGCGTTCACGTTGCCGATGAACTCGCAGACCATGCGGCTGACCGGTGCTTCATAGATGTCGACCGGGCTGCCGATTTGCGCGATCCAGCCCAGGTGCATGATTGCGATGCGCTGGGCCATGGTCATGGCCTCTTCCTGGTCGTGGGTCACCATCACGCACGTCACGCCGACGCGCTCGATGATTTCAACCAGCTCCAGTTGCATCTGCGAACGCAGTTTTTTATCCAGTGCACCCATCGGTTCGTCGAGCAGCAACAGCTTTGGACGCTTGGCCAGGGAGCGGGCGAGGGCCACACGCTGACGCTGACCGCCGGACAGTTGATGCGGTTTGCGCTTGGCGTATTGGGTCATGTGCACCAGGCGCAGCATTTCTTCAACGCGGGCGTCGATTTCGCTGGCGGGCAAACGGTCCTGCTTGAGGCCGAAGGCAATGTTCTGCGCCACGGTCATGTGCGGGAACAAGGCGTACGACTGGAACATCATGTTGATCGGCCGCTCGTACGGCGGCATGTCGGTGATGTCCACGCCGTCGAGGAAAATCCGCCCCTCGGTCGGGCGCTCGAAGCCTGCGAGCATGCGCAGCAGGGTCGATTTGCCGGAACCGGAACCGCCGAGCAGGGCGAAGATTTCGCCTTGATGAATCTCGAGCGAGACATCGTCTACTGCGCAGGTTTCGTCGAATTTCTTGGTGACGCGGTCGACTTTCACCAACACCTTTTTCGATGTCTGGTGACCTTCAAGAGCCTTCCTGTAAATGCTGGAGGCGTTTGCCATGTGAAACTCCCAACAGGTTTCAGTCGTCGGGCCAACGCGGCCTGACTTAATAGTTGATTGCAAGCCTGAGCCGTGCGAAGTCAGTGAATTCGGCAGTGCCCCCCTGTGGGAGCGGGCTTGCCCGCGATGGCGGTGTGTCAGGCGACATCATCGTTACCTGATACACCGCATTCGCGGGCAAGCCCGCTCCCACAGGGATTTTCACCTGCTTCACTGGTATCGCCCGGCCTGGGCTTATTCGGCGCCGCCGTCCTGGCTGCCTGGTAGTACTTGTTGTTATCGCAGTGTGTTGCTGTCGCGAGGGGCGGGCGCGCGAAGGCACGCCCGTCTGACTCGCGGGGGCAGTAATCGGTTGTTTGTGTCTTGAGTCAGCGGCTTTTACGCAGCGCGGCCCGTCGCCGGCACGCATCGCCGAACGCCTGGAAAATACTCAAGTAAGGAGGATGGGTGAGCACCTGCCATTCCGGGTGCCATTGCACGCCGACGGCAAACGTCGGGCTGTGCTCCACCGAGATCGCCTCGATCAAACCGTCCGGCGCAATCGCTTCGGCACGCAGGCCGGGGGCGAGTCTGTCGATGCCCTGGCTGTGAATCGAATTGACCCTGAACTCGACTGGCAACTCCAGCGCTTCGAACACACCGCCCGGTTGCACGGTCACCGCATGCGCCGGTGCGTATTGCACCGCCAGCTCAGGACTGTCCGCTTCGCGGTGGTCGAGCATGCCCGGCAGTTCGTGGACCTTCTGGTGCAGGCTGCCACCAAACGCCACGTTCATTTCCTGGAAGCCCCGGCAGATGCCGAGCACCGGCACGCCAGCCGCAATGGCCGCACGTAATAAAGGAAGGGTCGTGGCATCCCGCGCCGGATCGTGATCCGTGCCGGGAGCGCTGGCCGGGCCTTGATAGTGGAAAGGTTCCACATTCGAAGGGGAGCCGGTCAGCAGCAGACCGTCGAGATGGGCGAGCACATCTTCGATTTCAGTCAATTCGCCTAAGGAAGGGATGACCACAGGCAGCCCCAGCGCCGCGACGCTGACAGCACGCAAGTACTTGTCGCCGCTGATGTGGTAGGGGTGCAGGCCAATCTGTTTGACGCATGCAGTAACGCCGATCAATGGCTTGAATGCCATTTTTATCACCTCGAAGTTTCACACTTGAACGAGCTTTTCCGGAGCTTAGCCTTGTTGATTTTAATTAACAACTCTCATGTAAAAAATTCTAAACGCCGCACGTCTGATCCTCAGCATTTACGCGGTGCCCAAGGCTGATCTGGCACTCTCGTCCCCTAAAAAGGCCCGAAAATAAAGGTTGAAGGGGCAAGTGTTCGCTATTGACTTCACTTTGCCGTTCGGGTTGACTGGGCTCGTGAAAGGGTAGTGAACATAATAATTAACAGCTAAAAAATAGGTGCATCATGTCGGTCCCTCTGCGTGCCGTTCAACTCAACGAAGCAAACGCATTCCTTAAGAAATATCCTGAGGTTTTGTACGTCGACCTTCTGATTGCGGATATGAACGGCGTGGTGCGCGGCAAGCGCATCGAGCGCACCAGTCTTCATAAGGTCTACGAAAAAGGCATTAACCTGCCGGCGTCCCTGTTTGCTCTGGACATCAACGGTTCCACGGTGGAAAGCACCGGCCTGGGTCTGGACATCGGCGACTCTGACCGAATCTGCTTCCCCATCCCCGGCACCCTCAGCATTGAGCCGTGGCAGAAGCGCCCAACCGCTCAATTGCTGATGACCATGCACGAACTCGAAGGCCAGCCGTTCTTTGCCGACCCGCGAGAAGTGTTGGCCAATATCGTGCGCAAGTTCGATGACCTGGGCCTGACCATCTGCGCAGCCTTCGAACTCGAGTTTTATCTGATCGACCAGGACAACGTGAACGGTCGTCCACAATCGCCACGTTCGCCGGTATCGGGCAAGCGTCCGGTGTCGACCCAGGTGTATCTGATCGACGACCTCGACGAATACGTCGACTGTCTGCAAGACATCCTCGAAGGCGCGAAAGAGCAGGGCATTCCTGCCGACGCCATCGTCAAGGAAAGCGCCCCGGCGCAGTTCGAAGTCAACCTGCATCACGTCTCCGACCCGATCAAGGCCTGCGACTACGCGGTGTTGCTCAAGCGTCTGGTGAAGAACATCGCCTACGACCACGAGATGGACACCACGTTTATGGCCAAGCCCTATCCGGGTCAGGCGGGCAACGGTTTGCACGTGCACATTTCGATTCTCGACAAAGAAGGCAACAACATCTTTGCCAGCGAGGATCCCGAGCAGAACGCCGCGCTGCGACACGCGATCGGCGGTGTGCTCGAGACCCTGCCGGCGCAGATGGCGTTCCTCTGCCCGAACGTCAACTCGTACCGTCGTTTTGGTGCGCAGTTCTACGTGCCGAACTCCCCGAGCTGGGGCATCGACAACCGTACCGTGGCGGTGCGTGTGCCAACCGGTTCGCCGGACTCGGTGCGAATCGAACACCGCGTTGCGGGTGCCGACGCCAACCCGTACCTGTTGATGGCCTCGGTGCTGGCCGGTATTCACCACGGCCTGACCAACCAGATCGAGCCGGGCGCCCCGGTGGAAGGCAACAGCTACGAGCAGAACGAGCAGAGCCTGCCGAACAACCTGCGCGATGCACTGCGCGAGCTGGACGACAGCGAAGTCATGGCCCGTTACATCGACCCGCTGTACATCGACGTGTTCGTGGCGTGCAAGGAAAGCGAGCTGGCCGAGTTCGAGAACTCCATCTCCGACCTTGAGTACAACTGGTACCTGCACACGGTTTGATGGGGCAAAACCCGGGTGAGGGGGTGTACACAAAACCTGTGTGCACCGCCAAACCTTGTGGGAGCGGGCTGCCCGCGATGGCGTCATCACAGTCTCCATTGATGTCGCCTGACCCGTCGCTATCGCGGGCAAACCCGCTGCCACAGGGATCTGCGGTGTACTGATACCCAACAAATACTTATTCCTCTGCGTCGAGTCACAACCATGACAAACACTCGCAGCGACTGGGAACAACGCTTCCAGTCCCTCACCATCGAAGCCCGTGCATTCATCGACGGCCAATACTGCCCGGCACTCAGCGGCGACACCTTTGAGTGCATGAGCCCGGTCGACGGCCGCTTCCTGGCCAACGTCGCCAGCACCGACGAAGCCGACGCCAATGCGGCCGTCGCCGTCGCGCGCCGCACGTTTGAATCCGGCATCTGGGCCAACCTCGCCCCGGCCGAGCGCAAGCGCACCCTGATTCGCTTTGCCGACCTGATCCTGGCCAACCAGGAAGAACTCGCCCTGCTCGAAACCCTCGACATGGGCAAGCCGATCAACGACTCGATGAACATCGACATTCCAGCGACCGCCAACGCGATCCGCTGGAGCGCCGAAGCCATCGACAAGATCTACGACGAAGTCGCCGCCACCCCGCACGACCAACTCGGCCTCATCACCCGTGAACCTGCGGGCGTGGTCGCGGCCATCGTGCCGTGGAACTTCCCGTTGATCATGGCCAGCTGGAAGTTCGCCCCGGCACTGGCTGCCGGCAACTCGTTCATCCTCAAGCCATCGGAAAAGTCGCCGCTCACCGCCATTCGCATTGCGCAACTGGCGCTGGACGCCGGCATTCCGAAAGGCGTGTTCAACGTTCTACCGGGCTACGGCCACACGGTCGGCAAGGCGCTGGCGTTGCACATGGACGTCGACGTGCTGGCCTTCACCGGCTCGACCGCGATTGCCAAGCAACTGATGATCTACGCCGGGCAAAGCAACATGAAACGCGTCTGGCTCGAAGCCGGCGGCAAGAGCCCGAACGTGGTGTTCGCCGACGCGCCAGACCTGCGCGCCGCCGCACAAGCAGCAGCCGGCGCGATTGCCTTCAACCAGGGCGAAGTCTGCACCGCGGGCTCGCGCCTGCTGGTGGAGCGTTCGATTCGCGAGCAGTTCATTCCACTGTTGGTGGAAGCGCTGCAAGCCTGGAAACCGGGGCACGCACTGGACCCGGAAACCACCGTCGGCGCGGTCGTCGACCAGCGTCAACTGGACAACGTGTTGCGTTACATCCAGGTCGGTAAAGACCAGGGCGCGCAACTGATCGCGGGCGGCAGCCGCACCCTCGAAAGCACCGGTGGCCTGTACGTGGAACCGGCGATTTTCGACGGTGTGACCAACGCCATGACCATCGCCCGCGAAGAAATCTTCGGCCCGGTGCTGTCGCTGATCACCTTCGACACCGCTGAAGAAGCGCTGGCGATTGCCAACGACAGCATCTTCGGCCTGGCCGCTGGCGTCTGGACCAGCAACCTGAGCAAGGCCCACACCTTCGCGCGCGGCTTGCGCGCCGGCAGCGTCTGGGTCAACCAGTACGACGGTGGCGACATGACCGCGCCGTTCGGCGGGTACAAGCAGTCGGGTAACGGTCGGGACAAATCGCTGCACGCGTTCGACAAATACACCGAGCTCAAAGCGACCTGGATCAAGCTCTAATACCTATAAAAAAAGCGACGGTCGCCGGCACGCTGCCGGTGGCCATCGGAGAACGCTATGAAACAAGATTCTGTGAAACAAACCCACGTAAACAGCTACTACGCCGCCACCCGTAACTTCACCGGCGACTTCCCGGTGCTCGAACAAGCGGTGGACTGCGACGTCTGCATCATCGGCGCCGGTTACACCGGTCTGTCCTCGGCCCTGTTCCTCGCGGAAGCGGGCTACAGCGTGACCGTCCTCGAAGCCGCCAAAGTCGGTTTCGGCGCCAGCGGTCGCAACGGCGGCCAACTGGTCAACTCCTACAGCCGCGACGTCGATGTCATCGAAGAACGCTACGGCGACAAAACCGCTGAAGTCCTCGGCAGCATGATCTTCGAAGGCGCCGACATCATTCGTCAGCGCATACAGCACTACGACATCCAGTGCGACTACAAGCCCGGCGGCATCTTTGCCGCGATGAACAAGAAGCAGCTCAAAGGCCTGGCCGAGCAGAAAAGCAGCTGGGAACGCTACGGCAACAAAAACCTGAAAATGCTCGACGCGGCGGACATCAAGCGCGAAGTCGGTTCCGATGCCTACGTCGGCGGCCTGCTGGACATGCAGGGCGGCCATATTCACCCGCTGAACCTGGCCCTCGGCGAAGCCTCGGCCATCATCGGCCTGGGCGGCAAAATCTATGAACAATCGGCCGCGGTAGAAATCACCTACGGCGAACCGATTACCGTGCGCACCGCCAAAGGCGTGGTGAAGGCCAAGTACCTGCTGATCGCCGGTAACGCCTACCTGCCGCAGGGCCTCGACAATCGCGTGACCAGCAAAAGCATGCCGTGCGGCTCGCAAATCGTCGTCACCGAACCGTTGTCGGAAAAGGTTGCGCGCAGCCTGATCAAAAACAACTACTGCGTCGAAGACTGCAACTACCTGCTCGACTACTACCGCCTCACCGCCGACAACCGTTTGCTGTACGGCGGCGGTGTGGTCTACGGCGCCCGCGAACCGGACGACATTGAACAACTGATCCGCCCGAAAATCCTCAAGACCTTCCCGCAACTCAAGGACGTGAAAATCGACTACCGCTGGACCGGCAACTTCCTGCTGACCATGTCGCGCATGCCGCAGTTCGGCCGCATCGAGAAAAACGCCTACTACATGCAAGGCTACAGCGGCCACGGCGTCACCTGCTCGCACCTGGCCGGCAAACTGATCTCGGAAATGATCCGCGGCGACGCCGAACGCTTCGACGCATTCGCTTCGCTACCGCACATGCCAATGATCGGCGGCCGCACCTTCCAGGCCCCGCTCACCGCCATGGGCGCCGCGTACTACGCGCTGCGCGATCGGTTCGGGATCTGATAAACGCTGCAAAACCTGCGGGAGCGGGCTTGCCCGCTCCCACAAGTTGATCCCGGTCGATCACAAGTTTTGCGGTCGCCACAGAACCCTGTGGGAGCGGGCTTGCCCGCGATGAGGCCCGACCAGCCACCATCAACCCCAACCAAACACCCTGATTTCAGGCCCAAACAACCTTTTCACCCACCCATTCATCGAACCTGCTGAGCAACACCACCAAACGTGATTTAATACCCGCCTTTCACATTTCCGGGACAGGGAAGCGGTACTTTCGCGGCCAAAAGTCGCCCGCCATCCACCCCCATAACCCTTAAGTATTCTTCGCATAAGGCTGTCATGGACACGGGCTCACGACTCAAACTAGTACGCGAAAGCTACAAACTGTCCCAGCGCGAGCTGGCCCGGCGTAGCGGCGTCACCAATGCCACCATCTCCCTGATCGAACAAAATCGCGTCAGTCCCTCCGTCAGCTCGCTCAAAAAACTGCTCGAAGGCATTCCCATGTCTTTGGCGGACTTCTTTACCTTTGATCAGCCGCCGCGTGAGCACCAATACGTGTTCCGCGCCAACGAACAGCCGGATCTCGGCCGTCATGGGCTGCGGTTGCTGCTGATTGGCGCTTCGGTGCCGAGCCGGCAGATGCGGTTGTTGCGTGAGCAGTACGCGCCTGGGGCGAGCTCGGGGGAAGAGCCGATTGTGCACTCGGAAGGCGAGGAGTGTGGGTTGGTTACGCGGGGGACGGTTGAGTTGACCGTGGACGGCCAAATCAGTGTGCTCAACGCCGGCGACGGCTACTACTTCCCGACAACCCTGCCGCACAAGTTTCGCAACATCGGCCAGGATGAAGCGGAAATCATCAGCGCCAACACGCCAGCCAACTTCTAATCTCAAAACGGACGCAACCCTGTAGCAGCTGCCGAAGGCTGCGTCCGCAGACGGAAAAGGTGACGACGGAAAAGGTGACAGATCTATTTGAATACACAGATCTGTTCCCTTATTTCGAACGGCCAGTCAGCTCAAATTTTTACAACCTCGATCGTCCATTCGCCCTGCACGTTCCGTGTGACGTATTGGAACGGCACAAACATTCCATACGTTTCGAGGTAGACGTAAATGTTGGTGCCGTATTGGTAGGTATCTTGGGTGCAGCTGAGTAGCTTGGCAGTCCCGGTCAAACTCGGGTGATACGCGCTGGCGGGTTTCTGCGACTGCACCTCACAGCTGAATCGGTTGTCGACCGGCACCAAGGCTCTGGGACCTTTCCCGCCGTTGGTATAAAGCATCTGCATATCCTGCGCCGTGTATCGCAGGAGGGCGCCGACCGGCATGTGCGCCCAATCGCCTTCGAAGCTGAGGTTCGTCAGCGCCTTATCCTCAATCGTTATCTCTCCTGCACGATTGCTGAATTCACTTTCAGCCAGGGTAATCAGTCCTCGGAACGTGGCTTTGACCCACTGACCGCGTCGGTCTTCATAACGCTCCGTCAGTTGATTACCCGCCCCGCCCAAAAGGTATGTCGAGTCACGCCCGTTGAGCCGTACCGCTTCATCGGAATACTGTCTTGGCTCGGAGTTGTCTTTGAACGCCCGGCGTAGCTGCTGAATGCTTTTCTCCGGTTTGGGCATATTCAATGCCTCGATGGCCTTCAACACCGGGGCGGCAACGACAGGGACCGGTGATTCGAAGGGCGACTGTTCGCGCCCTTCAAATGGTTTGTATTGGTCCAGCGATTGCGGTTTGCTACAGGCCACCTGAACCAACTGACGCTCATCGGCTGTGAGGCTTTGCGAGCCGATGGCTTTGAGATCTGTCTGCACGCTGCCAGCGAGCACACGACTGTGAGTATCCAGGTAGAAATGGCTTAACGCGGTCAGTTGTTGCAAGGCGCAATTGGCTGTCCACCGCTGGCGTACCTGCCCATACAAGACGTTTTTGCCGGGCACCAAGCTCTCGCCGGGCAGTACCCGAGCTGTCCAGAAAGTCACCTCATCACCTTTCACGTTCAGGCTGCTGCGGTCGATCATCTGCCAATCCTGATGCTCGGGGGCAGAGAACATGCGCCATTGAGGAGGTGCGGTCTGGGCACACACCTGCTTCAACTGCGCACTTTGCAGATACTGGCTCTTTTGTTCAGCCGGTAATTGCCAGGACTCCTGCGAACGCCCCCTCGGGTTGTCGGAGAATCGAGACATTCCCCCTTTGCTGCGGTAAGCCATTTGCGCATCGGGCTCGCTGCAGTTGGCGTCGAAACGTGCCAGATAGTGGCGTTCCGGACTTGGGGACGAAGCCACTAAATAGGTGATCCGGTCTCCCTCTCGCACGATCGAATTCGGCTCGGGTTTCTCGAGTATCACACTCTTGAAAACCGCCAGGCCCGGCTGGACCTCAGGTGTTGTGGTTTGAGCGGACGCGGGCTTTGTCGCTTGGCATCCAGAGAGGATCAAAGCAGCGGTCAGCAGTGAAAAAAGGCTGAAAGGGTGGGGTGTGGCGTCCATGCGGGTGTACTTCATTGATTATGATTGGGTGGTGGCATATTAACATGAGTGCTGGCTGCCAAAAGGACGCCGATGCTGGCAGCGTTAGATTTCGATGTTATGGCGCGCGAACAAAGTCAGCCGCGCTGATAGAGCAGACCATCCTCTCGCTAACTCGACAGGGGGAATGAAATAAAAAACCCGCAACTCGGTGCGGGTTTTTTTGGGCTTAGCTCTTATTACTAATTCTTTGGTGCCTCAAACCCGCGTTGCTCAATCACCCGAAACACATCACTCACATCCTGGATCAGGATTCGGGCGATGTTGGTGACGGTGTTGATGTCATTTTCGGCGTAGTCGGGGAGGCTGGTGCAGGCCGTGAGGTTGAGGTATTTGAGGACGGCGCTGAGGCGTTCGCTGACGCAGTTGTGGAGTTCGCGCAGTGGGGCATCGCTGTCGATGAGCAGGACGGGGTAGTTGGTGGCGAGTTGGGACATTGGGGTGAAGCGGCGGGGCGGGTTCTGGGTTGACATGCATATAGTCCTAAAAAATGAGTCAAAGTCGTCAAAATCCATTCACAGACAGAAACCGGCTGTGTCATGTCTGACGGTATTTGCTGATCTTCTTTTAGGGCTGCGAAACCCTGTCTCTGATGGTCGTCAGTGACGGGTCGAACTTTAAGCGAAGATTTTGGTGCCTGCAAACGGGGTTGTAGGACCGAAAGCGGGTTATTGGTTGATGTCGGAGGCAGAGCTTCCGGCGGGGTTACTGGCGTTAAATCAGAACGTGTTTAAGTGTCTGTGTACCTTGCTCGTTGGATTTACGGCTGCTGTGTAGCCGGACGCAGACTTCGCCAGCTGCTACAGGATGTGGGTGTGTTTAAAAACGCGGTGAAGGGTGGGGCGGCTTCGCTGCCCAGCGGGAGCAAGCTCCCTCGCCACAGAGGGTGGTTTCCTACACGATTTTCGGATGGCCAGAAACGACAAAGCCCCGAATCATCGAGGCTTTGATCCTTTGATGTCATTGCCTGGCTTGAGGCGAGTGCGGGTTGTGTTCGGTGTGTTTGGGGCCGGTCAGTGCCCATGCCACGACGCCGATCAGTGGCACGAAGACGATCACGACGATCCACAAGAGTTTGTTGCTGGATTTGCCTTGGGCTTTTCGGACTCGGTTGATGGCCCATAGCTCGATCAGCAGAAGCACTGCCACGAGTACGATCCAGATTGTTTCGGTTTGCATTGCTCACCCTCCTGATAGTCATTCAGTTAGGTGAGCTGCGGTGGGCGGGGTTCATTTAATTTTTGGTTAAGCGGGGTTGCTCGCGATGGTGGTCTGTCAGGCAATTCAGAATTGACTGTCAGGGCCTCATCGCGAGCAAGCTCGCTCCCACAGGGATTGTGGGGATAGTTAGAGGGAGGTGGCCAGTTTTCCGGTGGAGAGGCGACGCTTGTAGGCGCTGTCGCGGCTGGCCAGCCAGTAGTAGAGCGGTGAGGTGATCAGCAGGCCCACCAGCCAGGAAAGGTCTGCGCCGTTGATGTGTTCGGAAATAGGCCCGACATACAGCGGCGTGTTCATGAACGGAATCTGCACCACGATCCCGATTGCATACGCCAGCAGCGCCTGCGGGTTGTACCGACCGTAGATCCCGCCGTCGACCTTGAAGATCGAGTTGATGTCGTACTGACCTTTGTGAATCGCATAGAAGTCGATCAGGTTGATCGCGGTCCACGGCACCAGCACCACGAGCAGCACCAGGACCATGTCGACGAAGTGGCCGATGAAGTTGGCGGAGGCGCCAACGGCGGCGAAGCAGCACGCGGCGAGGACGATGACCGAGAGCACGGCGCGGCTTTTGGCGGTGGGGATCCAGCGGTAGGCGAAGGTTTGCACCAGGGTGATCAGCGACAGCACGGCGCCGTAGAGGTTGAGGGCGTTGTGGCTGATGACGCTGAGCAGGAACAGCACGAGCATCAGCGGGCCGATGGAGCCGGTGGCGAGTTTGACCGCGTCCATGGTGTCCATGCCGACGGGCGTGGCGAGGACGGCGACGGCGCCGAAGATGAACGAGAGGCTGGAGCCGAGCACGGTGCCCAGGTAAGTGGTCCAGAACGTGGCGGCGACCGGTACGTTGGCCGGCAGGTAGCGCGAGTAGTCGGAGACGTACGGCGCGAAGGCGATTTGCCAGAGCGCGGCGAGCGAAACGGTGGCGAGCCAGCCGGACAGGTTGAAGCTGCCACGGGTGAGGAAGTCGGCGGTTTGTACGTGGGTGAAGATGTAGCCGAAGCCGAGCACGATGCCGGCGCCGAGCACCCAGGTGCCGATGCGGTTGAGCACGTGGATGAAGCGGTAACCGATGATGCCGATGATGCCGGAACCGAGCGCACCGATGACAATGCCGACGGGCACCGGCACGCTGTCGACCACGCCATGCAGGGACTTGCCAGCGAGGACGATGTTGGAGGCGAAGAAGCCGATGTACATGACGCCGGCGATCAGCACCACCAGCAGCGCACCGAGGGAGCCGAACTGGGCGCGGCTCTGGATCATTTGCGGGATGCCCATCTGCGGGCCTTGCGCCGAATGCAGCGCCATCAGCACGCCGCCAACCAGGTGGCCGACGAGAATGGCGACGATGCCCCACACCAGGTTCAGGTGAAACATTTGCACGCCGAGGGCGCCGGTGACGATCGGCAGCGGCGCGATGTTGCCGCCGAACCAGAGGGTGAACAGGTCGCGGGTTTTGCCATGACGATCTTCGGGTGGCACGTAGCCGATGGTGTGTTTCTCGATGAGCGGGGCGGAGGTTGTTGCAGCGGTAACCATGACGAACTCCAAGGCAATGTGAGTACGTGGACGTACTTCGGTGAGCGCCGTATGGGGGCGACGCTTTTCTTGTTGGAGTTGATGATGGGCGGTGGGCGGGGAGAGATAAATTAGTAAGATTGTGGGTATAGACGTTAAAAAATGTATGCCGGTTGGTCGCTGGAAATCCGGGGCGAACAGGGGGGGTATTACGGACGCGATACTGTGGGAGCGGGCTTGCCCGCGATGGCAGTCTGTCAGCCAACTCAATATTGACTGTCAGGCCCTCATCGCGGGCAAGCCCGCTCCCACAGGGATTTCTGGTGTGTTCGGATGCTTTGCTAGCTGATCGATTGCAGCATCCGTTGCAGCATCGCATCGCAGGCGGTGAGTTGTTGGAGGCTGACGAATTCGTCGGGTTTGTGGCCTTGGTCCATGCTGCCGGGGCCGCAGACGACGGTGGGGATGCCTGCTGCGTCGAACAGGCCGCCCTCGGTGCCGAAGGCCACGGTGCCGAATTCTCGGGAGCCGGAGAACGCGGCAATCAACTCAGCCGCTTCACTGTGCGCATCGGTCGCCAGACCGGGGTACGCCGACAACTCGCTGAAGCGGATCTCACTCTGTTCACTTACGGCACGCATGCGCGGCAACACCTGTCGCTCGGCATAGGCCTTCAGTTCCTGCGCCACATCATTGGGATCAAACGAGGGCAGGGCACGGATTTCGAAGTCGAAGCGACAATCGGCGGGGACGATGTTCAACGCTTTACCGCCAGAAATCACGCCGGTTTGCACGGTGCTGAATGGCGGATCGAACCGCGCATCGTGAAGCTCCGGCGCCTTCAGTCGATGACCCATCCGCCCCAGTTCACCCATCAGTTCAGCCGCGTATTCAATCGCGTTGACCCCCTGCGGCGCGTACGCTGAATGGCACGCTTGCCCGTGAACATCACAACGCATCGCCAGTTTGCCTTTATGCCCGAGCACCGGTTTCAGTTCGGTCGGCTCACCAATGATGCAGAGCATCGGTTTGACCGGACGCTGTTGCAGTTCCGCCAGCAGCGAGCGCACGCCCAGGCAGCCGACTTCTTCATCATAAGAAAGCGCGATGTGCACCGGCACGCGCAGCGTGGCCTGCACCAGCGACGGCACCAAGGCCAGTACGCAGGCGATGTAGCCTTTCATGTCCGCCGTGCCGCGACCGTAGAGTTTGCCGTCGCGTTCGGTGAGTTCGAACGGTGGAACGGTCCACGGCTGGCCGTCGACGGGCACCACGTCGGTGTGCCCCGACAGCACGATGCCCGGCACGCCCGCCGGGCCGAGGGTGGCGAACAGATTGGCCTTGCTGCGTTGCTCGTTGTAGACCAGTTCGCACGGCACGTCGAAACCCGCGAGGTAATCGCGGACGAACTCGATCAGGTGCAGGTTGGACTCGCGGCTGGTGGTGTCGAATGCCACCAGCGTCTGCAACAACTCGCGGCTGTGGCTCATCGGTCGTCTCCGGCGACGCCGTAGCCAGGGGATTTGTCCGGGGCGAGGGCGCGGTCGATGTAGTCCTGAACCTGCGGGCGATAGGCGTCCCACAATTTCTCGAGCTCACTGATAGGGTTTTCGTCGGCCCAGTCGACCCGCAGGTTGATGATCGGCCAGGTCAGTTCACCCACGACGATCATCGCCGCCGAATGCACCGGCCCGGCTTCACCGCCGGCGGCAATCGCGGCTTTCATCGCGGCGAGCAAGCGGTCGGCCAATTGACCTTCGCCATGTTCGAACGCTGCGACCATCGCTTCGATCACCGAGCGGTCCGCGAGCATGTTGCCGGCCGCCACGCAGTGTTCACCGGACACCGCGTTGTGATTGCCCAGGGTCTGCGCGCCGCTGAAATGCGCGGTGCGGCCGAGGTGGTCGATGGCGGTGATTTGCCGATACTGGCTGTAGCCGTTGCGGGTCAGGACTTTGTCCAGCGCCTCGGCCGGTGCGAGGCCTTGCTCCATCAGGGCCAGGGTTTCGGGGCCAAGCGAGGGAAGGGTGATGTTTTGCGTCGAGACCGCGCCGACACCCGGCAGCAGCCAGGGGCAACGGGCGCCGACGGCGATGCTGGAGGAACTGATTGCGATGCCGAACTGACCGGTTTCGGGGCAACGGGCGGCGATGGAGAAGGTCATGGTTTTGCTCCTTGGTTAACCCTTGGCTATTGAGGTGTCTGGGGCAAGTCGAATCGTCGCACCGCCGCTCCCACAGGGATCTTCAGTGGCCACAGAATTGTGTGCGACGATAAACCTGCGGGAGCTGGCTTGCCTGCGATGGCCGCGACTCGGTGTACCTGCTTACTCAGGAATCACCGCAATCACATCAATCTCCATCAACCACTGCGGCTGCCCCAGTGCCGACACCACCAACCCGGTCGAAATCGGAAACACGCCCTTCAGCCACTTGCCCACTTCCTGATAAACCGGCTCGCGATACCGCGGATCAATCAGGTAAGTCGTGGTTTTAACGATGTGGCTCAGGTCGCTGCCAGCCTCTTCCAGCAACTGCTTGACGTTGCGCATCGCCTGCTCGGCCTGCGCACGCGGGTCACCCAATCCGACCAGTTTGCCTTCGAAATCAGTGCCGACCTGGCCACGAACATAAACGGTATTACCGGCCCGCACGGCTTGGCACAAATCATTGTCCAGGCTCTGGTTCGGGTAGGTTTCCTTGGTGTTGAACATGCGAATACGGGTATGGGTTGGCGTGGCCATGTGAAGCTCCTGAAAAAAGTCTTAAGCGCTGACAGTGGTTTTATGGGCGACCGGCACGGCTTCAGCCTGACGCTGCGCCGCGTCGTGGTAGTCGAGGTACGACCGCTGGATGGCGATGTGATCGGCCACGTATTTCGCGTCGTGCCAAACGCCCCAGATGAACGAAGACCCACGACGCGACTGCCACGGCAGTCCGAGGAAATAAACCCCGGGCTCGCTCGACACACCGCGCTGATGCTGCGGCTTGCCGTTGTCGTCGAAAGCATCCACCTTGAGCCAGCTGTAATCGGTGGCAAAACCGGTGGCCCAGATGATCGAGGTCACGCCGGCCTTGACCAGGTCGAGCTCAAGAATTGGATTCGTCACGCACGCTGGATCAGGGAAGGTCATGCGCGCTTCAGGTTCTTCCGGCAGGTCCAGGCCGTTGCGCTCGATGTAGGCATCGGCAGCGTTGAGCAGCGCCAGATAGTTTTCGTCACCGCGCGCCAGGTTCTCGGCCAGGTTTGGCTGGAACGTCGCCACGCCGCCATTGAACGATTGGGTCAGGCCGACCAGGGTCATGCCGCGATGGGCGAGGCCACGGAAGTCGACAGTTTTGCCGCCATGGGCACCGCTGACCGCGATGGTCACATGTTCCCGGCCGGGTTTCATCGCCGCCTGATCCCACTCGCCGAGCACGCCCAGCCACCAGCAGAAATCCCGGTTGCGATAAGCGCGAGGCGGGCGGTCGTGTGCACCGACCGAGAGGTAAACCTGCTTGCCCGAACGCTGCAGTTCATCGGCGATCTGCACGCCCGACGAACCGGCACCCACCACCAGCACAGCGCCTTCCGGCAGTTGCTCGGGGTTGCGGTAATCGGCCGAGTGGATCTGAATGAACGGCTGATCTTTTGGCGCGATGGGCGGAATCACCGGTTTCTGGAACGGCCCGGTGGCCGCCACCACACGGTTGGCTTCAATCACGCCGTCGGAGGTTTCAATGGTGAAGCCTGGGCGGCCGACATTGCGCTTGACGCTCAGCACGTCCACGCCGGTGCGCACCGGGGCGTTGAATTTCTTGGCGTAGGCTTCGAAGTAATCGGCGACACGTTCTTTCGGGGCAAAGCCGTCGGGGCTCAGGTCATCGAATTCCATGCCTGGAAAGCGGTCGTGCCACGCCGGACCGTTGGCCACCAGCGAATCCCAACGCCCGGTGCGCCAGCGCTCGGCAATGCGGTTGCGCTCCAGCACCAGGTGCGGCACGCCGAGTTTGCTCAGGTGTTCACTCATGGCCACGCCAGCCTGACCGGCGCCAACGATCAGCGTGTCTGTTTTTGTTTTTTCTGTGGTCATCTCTTTACCCTTCGAAGTGGGATTCAGGTCGCTAATGGCCTGCCATCTCTTGGGGTCAAGACTAGGGATCACCCTGGTATCGGTAAAATATTATTAAGCTGGCATTTGAGTATAAATAACTGAGGCAGAGCGCCCGAACCCGCCTGGGCAGCGGGTTTGGCGGGAGGCGTGTCGAATGGCTAGTGCGCTTTCCAGTGCCCGCCGCCCGATTCACAGTCAATCTTTGCCTGACTCAGGTGTTCGGCACTGTAGTAGTACGTCGTAACTTGCGCGTTATCGGGGATATTCAGCGAGGTGCTGTTTTTGTCCTTGCTGGTGGAGTGCGGGTTGGCCAACGATTCCTGGGTCAGTGTGGCAATGCAGGTGGCCTGGTAGTGATCGGCGCACTGCTCGACCTTTTTCTTGGTGCTGGTCAGCATGTCCTTGCTTTCGTTGCTGCACGACCAGTCGATGGCGTTGACGGGCATGCCGTCGTACTCATAGCAGCTATGGGATTCAACCACCGGCACGGAAGGGCTTTGGGAGCGGGTCAGGACGTCGCAGCTTTCAGCCATGGCCAGCGTGGGGCTGAGGCAGGCGAGCAGAAGCAGAAGTCGGGTGTTCATCGGGATTTCCTCTCCAATGGCGCCTGACTTCGTCGAAGTTCGGCGCTATAGGGTTTCGAAAACGCGATGGGCCGCAGGGTTCAATTCGATTGTTGATCCGCTGCAGCCATCAGGCCGGGGCCTTAATGCATCTTGCTGTGATCCATCGTGCCGAGTGCCCGCGCTTCGGCTTGCACTTCGATGGTTTCTTGCTCGCCCTTGGCGTTTTTCACGGTCAGGGTCAGCGGGACTTTATCGCCTTCCTTCACCTGGGCGGCCAGGTCAATCAGCATCACGTGGTAGCCGTGGGGATCCAAGGTCACAGGCTTGCCGGCCGGCAGCGCGACGGATTCGACCATGCCCATTTTCATCACATCGTCTTTCATGCTCATTTGGTGAATCTGTACCGTTTTTGCCACCGGGGACTGAACGCTTACCAGGGTG
This sequence comes from Pseudomonas sp. S2_B07, assembly GCF_054668435.1. NCBI lineage: Bacteria > Pseudomonadati > Pseudomonadota > Gammaproteobacteria > Pseudomonadales > Pseudomonadaceae > Pseudomonas > Pseudomonas sp. S2_B07. Next base: position 1,095,265 of record NZ_CP162769.1, on the reverse strand, counting down.
CTGTCGCTGTCAGCTTGCACGGTCATGAAGGCGCCGGTCGACGGTTGGCCGGCAACGGTCGCGCGGACCCAGGCGTCGTGGACTTCGGTTTGCGCCGACGCCTGGAACGCCAGGCCTATCAGCGACAGGCCCAGAGCCAGTTGTTTGATGCGTTTGAAGGATGTGGCAGTCATTAGCAGACCTCCATGACGGTGAGCAGGTCTTCTGCGCACTCTTGGGCGGTAAGGGACGCGGACAGGCCCAGGCGCAAGTTGCCCCGGGAGTCGAAGACGTAACTGGTCGCGGTGTGGGAGAGGGTGTAGCTGTCACCGTTCGGGACTTTTTCAAAGAACACGCCAAATTCCTTGGCGGTGGCGGCGGTTTCTTCCAGCGTGCCGTGCAGCGCCTCGAACGTCGGGTCGAAGGATTTGACGTATTTGTCGAGCATCTGCGGCGTGTCGCGTTCAGGGTCGAGGGTGATGAAGATCACCTGGAGCTTTTCGCCATCGCGGCCCATCAGTTTTTTCGCTTGGGCGGCGCGGGCCAGGGTGGTCGGGCACACGGCCGGGCATTGAGTGAAACCGAAGAAAATCATCGGCATCATCCCGCGATAGCTGGTCAGCATCCGGGTTTCGCCATCGACGTCCTTGAGCTTGAAGGTCCGGCCCATGATCTTGTCGCTGAGGTCCTTGCCGTACTTGAACGACAGTTTGCTGCTGTCATCACAACCGGTCAGCAGGCCGAGGCTCAACAGGCTCATGCCGCGCAGGACAGTGCGACGGGTATACAACGTACTCATGGGGGAAAATCCTGTGTAGCGACGTGAAATCTTGGGCGGCTGATGTATCAGACGAAAAATGCGCGTGGATATTAACAAACTGTAGTGGTCCGCTGGTCATTGTCGGACCGGCGCGGGTTGCGGTACAGAGACAGAACCTGCAGAAAACTACGGATCAGATACGATCCCTGTAGCCGCTGCCGACCCTGCGTTCGGCACCGGCTACAAGGTCGGCGTTGCAGCAGACACAATCTCCTCGCCGTTGCGTTACGGCTGCTAAGCTTCGACCTTGCAGCGTCCGAGCCTTCCCCGGCGGGAGCATTGCAGAGGTTCAAGGAGTACGACTTCAGTATCCATTCCACCTCAAAAGAGGTGGTGAGTGATTGTCGATAACCTGCACGGAGGCAGGCAATGGTAATCAAGCACGTTGGCCATTCGAGTGCCGAGGGTGTTCCCGAGCCACTTGATCGTGAAGAAATGGAGCGGGTGCTGGCGCAGTTGTTGGCCAGTCCGGTGTTTGCCAAGTCCAGGCGGATGGGCGATCTGCTGCGCTTCCTGGTCGATCATGACCTTCAACATCCGACCATTGCGCTCACTGAGCATGCCATCGGCCTGGCGGTGTTTCGCCGTGATCCGGCGATTTACTGCACTGGCGACGATCCGGTGGTGCGTGTGCAGGTGGGGCGATTGCGCCGCAAACTTGCGGCGCATTACGCCACCAGCGGTCAGCAAGACCCGGTACACCTGAGCCTTCCGGCTGGATGTTATCGCCTCGCCTATCAACGACTTCGGCCCAAGGCGATCGCGGCGCGCCACCCGGTGTTACAGATTCAGCCGTTCACCTGCATCACCCGCGACGGCGACGACTTTGCCCGGGGCTTGTGTGAAGAGCTGAGCTGCAGGCTGTTCGAATCGTTCGAACAGACACAAAGCCATGGCAATCACGTATTGATGAAGGTGCCACGCAGCAGCGTCAAAGCCTCGGACCTGGTGCGGGCCGGGCGCGGCAATTACTCACTGGAGGGCAGTGTGCGGGTTGAGTCGACCCGGGTTCGGGCTTCGGTGCGCTTGATTGATGTCGCACAGGGGCGGATTCGCTGGTCAGAACAGTTTGATCGTAATCGACCTTACGGCATCGCCACGCAGGAGGATCTGGCGGAGTCGATTTGCCAATCGTTGACGGGGTATTTCGCCCGTGGCGGCAGTGACGCTTGAATAGACGGGGCAACCGCAAGGTTGCCCCGGTTGCAGGGCTTACACGACGGTCCAGCTGCCTCCGGAGTAGAGGCGGGTGGCGTTGTTGTCGAACGTCAGGTCGATTTCGACGGATTGTGAGCGCGACGTGCTGAACATGGTGCTGGTCTGCACGTTCTGTTCGAACCACACCAATAGGGTTTCGATCGGGGTCAGCGCCGTAGTGCCGCGGACCACTGGGTTGGAGGCCACGTAGATCGGGGTGCTGACCTGCTTGCCATCGATGCCGGTGGACAATTGGCTGACGCCCGGGTGGATGTTGCCGTAATTGTTGATCAGGGTGATCGACGTGTCAGGGCCGCCGCTCGTCGCCGGGCCCATCAACCCCGAATTGTCGAGTATTGACTGTTGACCCAGACCAATCGTGACGATGTTGGTCGAGACTTCCACTTGCACGTTCGCCTGGAACGTATTGGAACCGAACAGCTGATACTGCGGGGTCCAGCTAAAGGTGTTGTTGCTCAGGTATTGGACATAGGACTGCCAGACCACATTGTAGGCTTCGTTACCGACCTTCTTGGCGAAACACAACTTGTAGCCTGATTGTTTCAGCGTGGTCAGGTCGCCGGCGGCGATCTGGATTTTGACCGACTTTTGAGTGGCCGCCAGCGTCGAAGTCAGGACCTTGGCGTAGTCAGTGCTTTTCAAGGCTGTTGGAGCGGCCAGCAGCGATTTGATGGCGGCCTGCACGTTGTCATGAAGTGTTTGTTGATGCTCGCTTACTGCAATGGATTTGCTCATGGTTTCCCTATTCCTTGGTGTGGTGTGTCGGGCAATCAATGGCTCATTGAGCACATCGACGGCTTCACTGTAGGCGGGCGGAGCGGGGCGGCGAAGTGTCTTGGCGTTACAGCCGGAGGGCTCATCAACACGGTTCCAGCCCGGCAGGTAACAGCGCGTGTAACGGCGGAGTATCAAGCGATGAAACAGCGGGGAGGCCTTTCGACCGCCCCGCCGTGGCCTCAGTGCGCGGCCGCACTCACCGTTGCGTCAGCAAAGGTGAAGTTCCCGCTGGTGCGTTTGCCTTTGGCGACCTCGATCAGCTTGTTCTCGAACACCGTGTGATTGACCAGGCCGGTGTAGGTCATTTTTCGGCTGGCGTTGTCGCCGGTCACGTCAACCGGCGTGCCGTCGGACTCGAACATGGCCTTTTTCAGATCGGCTTCCGACGGGACGCTGCTCTGGTTTTTTTCAACAATGACGAAACTCATGGTGTCACCTCTTCCGTGATGGGGGGATCGGCGGGCAGCCGGGCCGAACGTCCGTGCCTGCACACCGAAGGCACTACTCTATTGGCCGGCCAGGCCCCGCAGAAGTGACAACACGGTCGCTAAGGTAACAGCGTGGAGATCGTCGGAATCAGCCACGTAACAAGGGCGTATCACGGCACGCGTTTCTCCATGGTCGCCTTCAGCGCTTCCGTCACCAGCGCCGCCACAATCGGCTCTGACGTCGAACGCATCTCTCCACCGACGGTGGCTTGCTGGGCTTTGACCTTTTCCACGTATTGCGATGCGGGTCCATCGGCGACCAGCGATGACAGCTCTTCCTCGGAGAACGACTTCTCATAGGCCCGCGCCAGGTTCTCGTCCCATTCCGGCTGGTACTTGGGTAGTAACGCGGTGATTTCTTCGGAGACGATGCGGTTGGCGTCGTCAGCCCCCAGCTTCTCGGCAATCACCGACCAGGACACCGTTCCCTGCGCCGTCGACAGGGCGATGGCCGGGAGGTTGCTGCCCATCTGCGCTTTGGCGACCAAGGTGCGCGCTTCATTCAGGGCCGGGGTGTCCGCAGCGGCTGGATTTGAAAGTGTGAATAGCAGCGTTAATGCGAGGGCGCTAGTAGACATCCGATGCACGATTGGGCTCCGTGGTTGGGGAAACAGGGGCATCAGAGCAGCGTAGACCAGGCCCATCGACCAACCATTGGTTTAATCAATAATCACCATCAAGGAATGCAAGTTCTGTTTTTTCGCCATGGGAGGAGGATAGCCACATACCGAATTCGCCTTTGAAGGAACCTGTGCGATGAGAATGTCTACCTTGCTGGCTTTTGTCGCCGTATTCACCGGCAGCGTCGCCGCCACCGTGCCGGCCTACGCGGCTGAGCCGGCTTGCCATTTCCCCCCTGTAGCCGACAGCACCGCCAGCCTGCAACATGCCCAATCAGTGGGCGTGCTCTACAGCGAAAACACCGTCAACACCCTTCAATACCTTGAGCAATACCATGCGGTGGCGATGAACGGCGCGAAGAACCCGCAGCTGGATTCGCGCATCAGCAGCGCGTTCGTCAACAGCTCTGATCCGAAACTTGCGATCAACTGGCTCATGGGCTCGCTGCAAAAACAGTTCGGTTCGGTGACGGTCTACGACAACCTCGACGCACTGGTACAAGCCCACCCCGACGTGGTGGTGATGCTGGACACCTACAGCCGCCTGGTGTCCAAGCGCAATAATCAGGTCGAAGCGCGTTTCATGGCCAAGTTCTACGATGCGAACCTGCAGTACATCGGCCAGGCCGAAGGCTCACGCGCCCAACAAATGCCTTCGGTTTGGGTGCACGGCAAAGCGGCGCCGGACATTGCGGCGCAGATCGACCGGCAAACCGAATTGCAGGTAAATGCGCTGAAGCAGTTTGATGCTTCGCTGAAGGCGTTGGTGACCTCCGGCAACGTGGCGCAGGTGGCGAGTAACTAAACCTTGGCAGGTGTTCAGTTCAACTCTTTCAGGAAGGCCGACGCGGCAAACCCATCGATCAGGCCATCACCTTGAAGGTCGATACTGGACCATTCGGTGTTGGCCGGTTTGGCGATTACTTGCTGACCGGGCTTCAAGCTACTCACTACGCTGTACTCGGTTCCTGGGCCACCACGCAGCCTCAGACTGGTGCGCGCTATCACTTCGTGAGTGGCGGCAACTGGAGGTAGCGTATCGGTCGACGATTCGACCGCAAGCACGAACGCCCCGAAGTCGTCGGTGTGTTGGGGATTGATCAGGTTGAAGTCGAGGTCCAGGCCGCCCAGTTTCGCCGCCGGGGCTTTTTGCTGAATGTGATAGGCGCCATTCTTTATCGCCTCCTTCGTGCCACGAAACCCGGAAGACATCGCCAGCCAGATCAGTGAGCACAAGTTGCTTTTGGACAACGCGCTGGCGGTGGCACCCGAGCCATAGACACCGACCCGATAAGCTGGCTGCCCGCCGGAAACCTCGTTGAACGCCCGCTGCACTCCCTGGAAATACGGGACGATGTTGCTGGTGATTTCGTTGGCGCTGGCATCAAAGTCGACGGAAAAATAGATGCCTGACCCGTCAGGTTGGCCGATGTCGTTGTGGGCATAGCGGTAAGCTCTGCGTCCCGCCTCATACCCTTTGATTTCGGAAAAGTCGTCGGCGTTGTTTTGTCGCTGTTGGAACACCACGGCGATGTTCATGCCTTGTGCACAGATTGATTGCGCCTCAATCAGCGTCAAGCACTTGTCAGGGAACGTTCTCGAGTTGCTGAAGTTGTAGTAACGAATAATGGTTCGTACATTTTCTTTCGCCAGGTTGCGCAGTTTTGATGTGGTGTTGTAGGGGGTGTCGATAATGAACATGATAAGTTTCCTTTCGGCGATGGCGCACTTATACCGAGTGCGAGAGTCGATGGTTTTCGCTCAGGCATTAATAAGAGGCGCGTTTAGCGAGGCCGTCAACGCACTTAAATATTTATACTTTCAAGGTGTAAGGGGATTGAAGCAGCTGTTAAGTTGATGCAACAAGGTTTGATAAGTTTGTGAGAGGATTGAAGGTGTAATATGTTTTGTGCGTGTTGTTGTATTTATGCTTGCCGGGCTTTACAGCCCGGCAATGTGTTTGAAGTTATCGCGATCCGTTATAAACCCGATTAATCGCGCCGCGAACTGCGTCGCGCCACGCCGGCAACGCTGACCGGGGTGAGAGGGCGACCAACGACGGCTTCGGCCGGGGAAATGACACTGTGTACGCCGGGGATCGACAGGGTCTCACCGAGTTCTAGCGCGGCGCTCAGCACCAGGCCGCCGAGCAGCAACCCGCCTGTCTTTATCAAAAGGTTCATTTGGCGGGTCCTTTCACAAAGTTCTTCGGCAAATCATCGCCATTAGGAAGGTCCTTCAAGTCGATTTTCTTCGCATTCGTCGAGTTGTTGAAGGTGAAGTCGTCAGCCGCCACTTCACTGCCGGTCTTCCAGTCACTCAATCGAATGCTGAACTGCGGCCCACCCTCCACCCGTTTTGAGGTGATGACATAGCGGCAGGGGTAGGGGCGCTCACCTTGGGCGATCCAGATCTGCCAATCCACTTCCTTGGTTCTGAACGCCAGGTGATCGCACTCGACCCCACTGATGACGCCACTGCCCAGGTCTTTTATGTCGTTCACGCCCGTCATCAAGGACGCTTGAGGGTTGGACACGAACAGATCGGCGCCGGCTAAAGGTCGGTCGTATTTTTTCCTGAGTACATCAATCAAATTATCCAGGGTGCCGGGCACTTCCACTTGCGTATACGCGTTAACGTTTTTGCCAAACAGGGTCAGGGTTTTTCCGTCAAACAGTATTTCCATGTCGACAAATCCGCTGGCGCGAGTATTGCGTATCTTGTCTGGCCGGCTGATGACGGTTGTGCCGGAAGCGGACAGTGCAAGTTTCTGCTTCTCTTTGGTGGTGACTTCGTAGTCGGTGTCGTAATTGAACGATATGTTTTTTTGCGCTGACATATAGTCGGACATGCTCTTAAGCAAGTTTTTAGCGTACGCCTCATCGGCATGGGCCGTGATCGGACTGTTCAATCCGATGATTAATGCCAGACCGGCGCCAGTGATACGCAGTGTTGCGGATTCGATTAACTGTCGGGCGATCTTTTCCATGGAAGTTCACCGCTTGGAATTGCCGGGTTGCCCGGCCTGGACTTATAACGTTAGTCCCATCACCTACGTATTGAACGACCACTCATCCGGGCTGGTGTTTGAGCGATTAGCGCTCGATTATTCGGTCTATTGAATGACGGCGTTCAGCAAGCGACTCACGGCTTCTGCCTCGACCGCTCCTTCGGCGAAACCTTCGGCAAACACCGCGCAACTCGCGGTGTGGTCATCTTCACCGCAGCGATATACCGCGAGCACGCTGCCCGGTCCGCCGCCGGTGTGTCCGCTTAATACCCGCCCACCCTCGACCGCGCCTTGCATCAGGCCAAGCGCGTAACCCGGCGCAAGCCACGGACGCCCGGCTATCGGCCCGCCAAGCGTGCGAGCCGTCTGCATCTCGCGCAGCAACGCCGGCGGCAGCGTCTGGCCGGCCAGTAGACGATCGAGACAAACAGCGGCTTGATCCAGCGGGCCAACCAACAGCCCGTGATAAACCCAGCCCGGGTCGTACGATGGTGCGGTGCCCATGTTCACGCCCTGCAGATCGGCGGGCGTTTTGGCGAGGCGTACACCTGACAGACCGAGGGGTGAAAAAACCAGTCGGGTCAACGCTTCTTCCAGCGCAAGACCGCTCAGGCGTTCGATGAATTTCGTTACGTACAGGTAGCCAACGTTCGAATAGCGCCAGCCGTCACCGGGCGTGTAGCGCAACCGGGGCGCGTCCAGCCGGCGCAGCATTTCCTCGGCGGGCCACGGTGTTTCGTTGCTTGCGACGGCCGCGTGGTATTCCGCCAACTCTGCGTAATCCGCCAGCCCGGCTTCATGCCGCAACACTTGGCGCAAGGTAAACGGCCCTTCCGGCAGTGTCTCGTCCAGGTCGAACAGGCCATCACGCACCAGCGACAGCGCGGCGGCGCTGAGCACGGTCTTGGTGAAACTCCACCAAGGAACGATCACCTGAGGGTCTACAGGCATGGGCGTTGAACCGTTTGAGACAAGGGCAAAAAGCATGGGTAATGGCTGCTCTGGACGAAGGCACCGTGGGAGTTTGCCAGATACCTCATCAATCACCGCCTCGATTGTGTTTTTCCGGCGGCTTGGCTAATCTCGCATAAACACGCAAAAGCAGGCATAAACATGCAAGATCAGCACGCTGCATCCGAGCTCCCTTCCGTGCGCCGGCAGAAAATCCTCCTGATCCTTGAACGCGACGGCAAGGTCATGGCTTCGGAGTTGAGCGAGCATTTCGCCGTGTCCGAAGACACCATCCGCCGTGACCTGTCAGAGCTCGCCAGCGCAGGACTGGTGCAACGGGTGCATGGTGGGGCGTTGCCGCGACCGAAAGACACGGGCAAGGATTTCTTCACCCGGGTGGGTGAAACCGATGAGGTGAAAACGCGCCTGGCGCAACTCGCCGCGCGCCGGGTGCAGGATGGCCAGATTGTGCTGTTCGATTCAGGGAGCACCACGCTGCAGATCGCGCGGTCGCTGCCGGCGGACATTGCCATCACGGCGATTACCGCGTCGCCGATGATCGCCATTGCGTTGGCCGACTACAAAGGCATCAAAGTGATCCTGGCCGGCGGGCAACTCAATCCCGCGACGATGTCGGCCAGCGGGCAGGAAACCCTGCGGCTGATCGAGGGGATCAAGGCTGACTTGCTGTTCACCGGGGTCTGCGCGATTCACCCGGACGTCGGCATCAGCTCGCTGCATTTTGATGAGGTGCCGGTGAAACAGGCGATGCTCAATAGCGCATCGCACGTGGTGGCCGTGACCATGGCGGACAAACTGGGGGCGGTGGAACCGTTCGTGGTTGCACCGTGCAATCGCCTCCACACGCTGATCACTGAGCAACAGGTGGCGTCGGGCAACGTTGAGGATTATCAGCGGTTAGGTATTGAAGTGATTCAGGTCGATGCCTGAGCTCAACCATGACCCAGCGCAATCGCAAACGACACAACGATGAAGCAGGCAAAGGCAAAATTCAGGTTCATGAGGGTGTCGTCCGACTATCCGAGATGGCGACATCTTGAATAAGCCGGGGACAAATAAAAAATTCGTCTTCGTGATGTAAATGATCGAAGGAATTGATACCTAAACCAGGTACTTGTGAAACCACGTCACGGTGCGGTCCCACGCCAGTTTCGCGGCGGCTTCGTCGTATCGCGGCGTCGAGTCGTTATGGAAACCATGGTTGCAGCCCGGATAAATGTAAGCTTCATAGGTTTTGCCGGCGGCTTTCAGCGCCGCTTCATACGCCGGCCAACCGTCATTGACGCCCTTGTCCAGTTCACCGTAATGCAGCAATAGGGGCGCCTTGATCCTGGGCACGTCTTCAGCCTTTGGCTGGCGGCCATAAAAAGGCACGGCTGCCGCCAGTTCCGGATACGCCACGGCCGCTGCGTTGGCGACACCGCCGCCATAGCAGAAGCCGGTGATGCCGACTTTGCCGGTGGTGGTGTCGTTTTTCATCAGCCACTCGATGGCGGCGAAAAAGTCGTTCATGAGTTTTTCGGGATCAACCTTCGCCTGAAGCTCACGACCCTTGTCATCGTTGCCCGGATAGCCGCCCACCGAGCTCAAGCCGTCAGGGGCGAGGGCGATGAACCCGGCCTTGGCGACGCGTCGAGCGACGTCTTCGATGTAGGGATTGAGGCCACGATTTTCATGCACGACCACCACCGCCGGGATTTTGCCGCTGGCCTTGGCCGGGCGCACCAGGTAGCCGCGCACATTGCCGTGGCCCTTGGGTGAGGGGTAGGTGATGTACTCGGGCAGGATGTCCGGGTCGGTGAATTCCACTTGTTCGGCGAGCGCGTAACGGGGGCTCAGTGAGGCGAGCAGTGCGCTGGCGGTCAAACCGCCCAAAGCGAACAACGCCGCGCGATCGAGAAACTCGCGGCGGTTGATCTTGCCGTGGACGTAGTAGTCATAGAGTTCGAGCAGTTCGGGGGCGAAATCTTTGGCGGTGAGACGTTCCATCGAGGCGCTTCCCGTTTAATCAGAATTTGAATCAGTAAAGCAGTGTTTGGTACACCACCCGGGCCATGCGCCCGGGTATGCACAACGAGGGTTAATGCCCACCCACCACCATATGACTGAACGGTGCCACATACGCCTGCAACGTCACCAGCCCGCCGACCAGAATCGCCAGCACAATCGAGTGGAAGAACACATACCGCAGAATTTCCCCCTCATGCCCGTACCAGCGTGTTGCCGTGGACGCGACCACAATCGACTGCGCGTCGACCATTTTGCCCATGACCCCGCCAGAGCTGTTCGCCGCCGCCATCAGCACCGGGCTGATCCCGAGCTGTTCGGACGTTACCCGTTGCAAGCCGCCGAACAACACGTTGGACGCGGTGTCCGAGCCGGTCAACGCCACGCCGAGCCAGCCGAGGAGGGTGCCGAACATCGGGTAGAAAATGCCGGTCGCGGCGAAGGCCAGGCCCATGGTCGCGTCCAGTCCCGAGTAACGCGTGAGGTAACCCAAGGCCAACATCGCCGCGATGGTGATCAATGAGTAGCGCACCACCCACAGTGTTCGCAGGTATTGGCGAGCCAGTTGCGGGATCGAGTAGCCCATCAGCAGCCCGCCAAGGATGGCGGACAGCAAGATGCCGCTGCCGGTGGCGGTGAACCAGGTGAACTTGTAGATCGCCTCTTCGGTTTTCGGTGCCGGCACCACCGGTGGCACCTTCTCGACTTGCAGGTGCAGGGTGGTGAAGGTCAGGGCCGGCGAGAAGATCGGGTTGGCTTCGCGCATTGGTTTGCCCTGCGGGTCGAGCTTGACCGACTGGGTTTGCGGATCGATCGCCGGGCGGGTATCGAACATGTTTTTGAAACCCTGGGTGCCCCAGGCGAAGACGAAGATCGTGAGGATGATCCACGGCATCCAGGCGCGCATCACCGCCGGCTTCGCATCGCCGGAGAAGGTCCCGCCGACCGCCGGTGGTTGCTCATGTTCGGCATCGATTTTCGAGTTGTCGACACGCCCGGTCAGGGCGGCCGAGGTGTGGACCGTGGCCGGTTTCCAGACCTTGAGGAAACCCGTGAGGCAGGCCATGGAAATCAGCGCGGCGATCACGTCCACGAGCATCGGGCCGTGGTAGTTGGACACAAGGAATTGCGGGACCGCGAAGCTGACGCCGGCCACGAGGATCGCCGGCCAGATCTCCAGCATTTTTCGCCAACCGGCGAACGCCCAGATCAACCAGAACGGTACGAGCACCGAGAAGAACGGCAGCTGCCGACCGACCATCATCGACAGCTCCATTTCATCCAGTCCGGTGACTTTGGCCAGGGTAATGATCGGTGTGCCCAGCGCGCCGAACGCCACTGGTGCGGTATTCGCGATCAAGGCCAGGCCCGAAGCGGCCAACGGCGAGAAGCCCAAGCCGATCAGAATCGCACCGGTCACCGCCACGGGCGTGCCGAACCCGGCCGCGCCTTCAAAAAACGCACCGAAGCAGAAGGCGATCAGCAGCAGTTGCAGGCGTCGATCGTCGGTGATGCGCGCCAGGGAATCCTGCAGCACTTTGAACGAGCCGTTCTCGGTGGTCAGTCGGTGCAGGAAGATGATGTTGAGCACGATCCAGCCAATCGGCAGCAAGCCGTTGGCCGCCCCGAACAACGCCGCCGAGCCCGCCATGTTGGCCGGCATGCCGAAGGCAAAGATCGCGATCAGCAGGGCGGAGCCCAGTGCAAGCAGCGCCGCCATGTGCGCCTTGATGTGGAAAAACGCCAGGGAGGTCAGCATCACCACCACCGGCACGGCGGCCATGAGGGTTGAAATGACCGGGTTACCGAAGGGATCGTAGATTTGCTGCCAGACCATGTTCCACCTCTGCTTTTTATTGTGGGTAGCGCAGGCCCCGGGCGGGGTTGGTGAAATGCAGTATAGGTGGCATTACGCCGCTGTCTCGGCAGGTTCGTCGCCATTGAAACGTGCCGTGGCCGGCGATGATTCCGGGCGAACTTCTACTACGCTCAGAGGGATGACTGACCCGATCCACTCACCACGCGGGGGAGACAGCAATGACTGAACGCCACGAGGAACACAAGGAGACGCTTTCCAACGGATGCTCGATCAAAGTCACAGCCGAGATACTGAAAGACGGCTCCCTGAAAATGCTCATCGGGGTGTACCGGCCGGACGGTTCGGTGATCGAAGAAAACCACCATCCGTCCCCGCACCTGCTGGACATGGAGGCGGCGATGGACTGGGCCATCGAGCAAGCCAAGACCGTCGGCAACAGTCAGCAAACGTTGTAAGAGCGGCTCGTCACCGCTCTGTTCATCATCCTTATTGCGTACCGAACATGGCCGTCCAGTAGATGCCTGCATCGCTTTTCGGATCGTTCGCGTAAGCCGCGCCGAGCTCACGGAACTGTGGGTTCATCAGGTTGGCGCAATGACCGGGGCTGGCCAGCCAGCCGTCGACCACTTTACGCACGGTGTCTTGCCCGGCGGCAATGTTCTCGCCGATCTGCTGAAAGTTGTAACCCGCCAGTTCCGCGCGATCCCCTGGCGTGCGGCCGTCGCGGTCCTTGTGATCAAAATAGTTGCCGTTGGCCATGGCCCGCGAGTTGGTTTCGGCGGCGGACGCGAGGGTGGCGTTCCAGGCCAGCGGCGTGGTCGCGGCAAATGACTGGGCGCCGCACTGACGGGGTTTGCTGCGCGCGGCATTGAGCTCGACCAACAGCTTCTGGCCTTCGGCGGCGGCATCACCCAGGCGCGCGGTCAACAGCGGGCGGGCGAGCACGATGCGCCAGTCGTTGCCTTGGCGGCTGACGCCGATGTCGACGAATTTCAGGTTAAGCACCACCTGGCAGAAGCTTTCCTGTATCGCCATCATTGCCGATTGCGCATCACGCGGGCCGGTCAGGGATATCGCCTGCACATGGAGCATCGGATACGACGCACGCACCATGGCCTGCTGCAAGTCGACCTGTCCGCTGGCCGGCAAAATCAGGCGCGGATCGCTGGTCAGTGGTGGCAACTCCGGCGAGACCTGACCGGCGCAACTCTGCGGCAGGCTGCGAAAGGCGTTGATCGAATCGGCCAGTTGCGATTCCTCGGACGCCATGGCCGTTGTGGCAAGCACCAGACCCAACGACAACCCCGACAAGCGCATAGCGGATGAAAAGACGTGCATGGAAACCCCCTTGGACGGACTGCGCCCATGATGCGCGAATTCCCCCCGTACAAGGCAATGGCTTTTTGCAGTTTGTTGCTGAGTAGTTGATATGATTTGGCTACTACCCTAATCCGACACCTTTCAGAGTGTTTGCACCATGCCCGCTAAATGCATCGCCGCGTTTCTCGCTCTGTGTCTACTTACCGGTCAGTCCATGGCGGACGATCAACAACAAAAAAAGGAGGTTGCGCAAGACAAGGCGCAGGTGCTTGAACAGAAGGCCGCCGAGAAGAGCAGTAATGTACCGGTGCCCAAGTCCGAGGCCATCACCCAGTCCGAAGTCCAGGCCGTCGACCCGGCCGGCACGGCGCCGTTGGACGACGCGATTACCTGCATGGCGCGCTCCATCTACTGGGAGGCCAAAGGCAAGGACACGGCCGATATGGAAGCGGTGGCCAACGTGGTGATGAACCGCCTCGGCCACGAGGGTTTTCCCGATACGGTGTGCGCAGTGGTCAAGCAAGGTTCCGAAACCAAGAGCTGCCAGTTCTCCTGGTGGTGCGACGGGAAATCGGACTCGGTCCAGGAAGAAACGCAATATGCGCTGGCCAAGGAAATCGCGCGCAAGGCGCTGAACAAGCAACTGCCGGATCGCACCGGCGGCGCGATGTATTTTCACGACAAGACGGTGAAACCGGTCTGGGCCAAGGAGTACATCAAAACGGCGAGCATCGGTTTGTTCGTGTTCTACAAGCCCCATGACGGGTCGGCGAAGTAGCTCGGCCGACCCAGAGGCTCACAGCACTTAAACCTCGCGACCATGCGCTGCGGCGGCCAGTTGCCCGGTATCGACCCGGACAAACACTGAGTCGCCCACCGCCGTGAGCACGCCGTCGGCATAGACCTCGCAGATGACGCGGGTCTTGCGCCCGACCTCGCCCTCAACCCTGGCGCGCAAGGTCAGCGTAACGCCCATCGGCGTCGGCTTGATGAACTTGATGCCCAGGTTGCCGGTGACGCAGTCGATGCGCGGCAGGGAGCCCGGCTCGCGGTTTTCGGCCCGGTAGTGATACGCCATGGCTGTCCAGTTCGAATGGCAATCCACCAACATCGCAATCAAGCCCCCGTACACCAGATCCGGCCAGCCACAGTATTTGGCCTCGGGCAGGTGCTCGGCGACGACGTGGACGCCGTCCTCGTGCCAGTGGCTTTTGACGTGCAATCCGTGAGGGTTGCGGCTGCCGCAGCCGTAGCACACGCCATCCGGTGCGGCGCGGTCCTGCATGGAGATATCGAGCATGGTGATCCCTTGTTGTGCCTTGAAGTCCGTCTGCGATTAAAGCGCTGGAACGAGGGGAAGTCCATTGCGCCATCCTGGTGCTTTTTTAACAGCGCACGCCGAGCGCCATCGGCTTTCCCGTATGGAAACCGGTGCTTTCAAATCAATGAGATAGCGCGGTGATGCAAGTCGGGCGCAAACGTGGCATGCACATTGCTCCTGTCACAGCGCACCTTTTTCGGTGCGAATGATCCGGGACGACCCGGAGGCCTCACGGCTGTGCGATATCTGGACGACCAGGTGACATTTTGACTAATCATCAGGAGGTTACTTATGGCGCCCATGCCTCGAATTACCCCTCATTCAGCCTTTGAAACCTTGCCCCTCGTCGACATCAGCGGGCTGTTTTCGAACCTCGCATCCGAACGCATAAACGCAGCGATTGCCTTGGGCGACGCCGCCTCGCAGGCCGGGTTTCTTTATGTGACCGGGCACGGTATCGACCCGCAGATCATCCATCGGCTCAAGCAACGGGCAGCGGAATATTTCGCCCAGTCGGCCGAGCAGAAAATGCAGGACTACATCGGACTGTCGAGCAATCACAGCGGCTATGTGCCCGAAGGTGAGGAGCAATTTGTCGAAGGGGCTATCGACCACAAGGAAGCCTTCGACGTCGGCTTCGATTATGCGTCGGCGCTGGGGCGACGGCCGATGCTTGGGCCGAATCGCTGGCCGGTCTTGCCGGGTTTCAAGGACGACATCAAAGCCTACTACGACGCGGTGTTCAACCTCAGCCTCACCTTGTTTCGCGGCTTCGCACTGGCGCTGGGCCTGCCGGAAAACGCCATCAGCCAGCGGGTGAACAACCCGCCGAGCCAACTGCGCCTGATCCACTATCCCTTTTCGCCGAATGCCCCGGTGGATCGCCCCGGCATCGGCGCGCACACCGATTACGAATGCTTCACCATCCTGCTGCCGACTGCACCGGGCCTTGAAGTGTTGAACGGGGTCGGGCAGTGGATCGACGTGCCGGTGGTGGACGGCGCGTTTGTAATCAACATCGGCGACATGATGGAAGTGCTGAGCAACGGCCGCTACGTCGCCACCGCTCACCGGGTGCGCAAAGTCGCTCAGGAGCGCTACGCCTTCCCGATGTTTTGCGCCTGTGACTACGACACGGTGATCGAGCCCATCGCACAGTTGCTCGACCCGCAAACCCCCAGCCGTTATGGGCCACACGTCTGCGGCGATCACCTCTACGCGCAAACCCTGCAAACCTTCCGCTACCTCAAACAGCGACTGGCCGCCGGCGAGTTGAGCTTGCCCGACGGCGCCAAGGGTTTGTCTTCGTTTGGTCGCGTCGCCATGGCGGGGGAGGCTTGAGATGAATCTGCTGGATCTCGTTACCCAACATCCGCAACCCGCCGCTGATGGCGTACCGGACTGGATGCTCGGCTTCTACAAACGCCGCTCGATCAGTTTCGCTGACGGCCTGACTGACGTGGACACCCACGTCTGCTGGTTTCAAAGCCGCCACTTCACCATCGATCTGCGCCTGCCGCTGGAAGGCCAACAAGTGCCGGCCAAACCGCTGCTGGAATACAGTGCCGAAGAACTGCAGACCCTGGCCAATTACGAAGGCTGGGAAGCGTTGTGCTCATGGGAAGACGACGTGTTGAGTTGGCACACCGACACCTCGTTTCAGTTGCATAACCGTTGGCCCGAGCCCGGTGTGCTCAAGCGCATCGGCAACTGCATGATCGAGTTTTCCCCCAGTGGGGCCTATGTCGAGGACTGGCGACTCCAGGTATCAAAGCCGGGTGCGTTGATCGGCTTGCGCTTGATTGAGGAACGAGAGGTGCTGAGCGGTTTTGTGCTGCACCGTGGCGGTGGTTTGATCGTCTGCGGTGAGCATGCGGCGTTGGTGCTCGGGCGGGCTGATCCGCTCGAATCCAGTCCTGAGGGCGAACCGCTGCGGGATCTGATCGCCCGCCACGGTGAAGACCCGCAATGGCTCAAGCGTGCATTCAACTTTGAGACATCGGTGGCCGAAGGTTCTCTCGAAACAGGCTACAAAGTGACGCTTTCCACCTGCGCCGGGCGTGTCGGTCAGCCGCTAATTTCACTGGAGGGTTTCGAGCGGCTGGCCGACGGCAAGCACGTCTCGCAATCAGTCGCCGTCGATGGCGTTGCCCGAGAACGCCTGTTCGTCATCGACACCCTGGAACCCGACGTCAGCTACACACAAACCACCGGATTCACCGCCAGCGCCGCGCAATGGTACGCACGTGAATCCCCGACCTTGAGCCGCTACACCCAGCCGCTCGTTTGACATCAACGCGTCACCCATTTCATAACCCGTGAGGTTTCCATGAAGGCATTCTCGTGCGTGTTTTACCGTTTCGCAGCGGTGTTGCTGGCCGTCTCCTGTCTCGCGTTCGGCGCTTCGGCGGCGGAGAAAAAGCAGGAGTTCAAGGTGGCGTGGTCGATCTATTCCGGCTGGATGCCCTGGGGTTACGCCAGTGAACACGGGATCATCGACAAGTGGGCGAAGAAGTACGGGATCAAGATCGAACTGGTGCAGCTCAACGACTACATTGAGTCGATCAACCAATACGCGGCTGGCGCGTTCGACGCCTGCGGCATGACCAACATGGACGCCCTGACCATTCCGAGTGCCAATGGCGTGGACACCACCGGCCTGATCCTCGGCGACTATTCCAACGGCAACGATGCCATCGTGCTCAAACACGGCAAGACCTTCGCCGACATCAAGGGCCAACAGGTCAACCTGGTGGAGCTGTCGGTCTCCGACTATCTGATGTCCCGGGCCCTGGACATCCATGGCCTGTCGCAGCGGGACATCAAGATCATGAACACCTCGGACGCCGATGCCGTGGCGTCTTTCACCACCCCCGGCGTGACCGCAGCGGCGCTGTGGAACCCGCAACTGAGCATGGTGATGAAACAGTCACCAACGGCGGTGGAAGTGTTCACCTCCAAGGAAATCCCGGGCGAGATCATCGACATGATGGCCGTCAACACCGAGACCCTGAAGGCCAACCCGGAACTGGGCAAGGCACTGGTCGGTGCCTGGTTCGAAACGCTGCAGTTGATGTCTGGCGACAACGGCCAGGCCATCGCCGCACGCACCTCGATGGCTGAACGTTCGGGCACCGACCTCAAAGGCTACGAAGATCAACTGACGCAAACCATGCTGTTCTATACACCGGCCACGGCGTTCGAATTCGCCAATTCCGACGCGATCCGCCACACCATGGACAAGGTCCGCACCTTCTCCTTTGCCAAGGGCTTGCTGGGTCAGGCGGCGACCAGCGCCGATGCCGTGGGCATGCAATTCGCCGATGGCTCGACGTTGGGTGACAAGAACAATATCAAGCTGCGGTTTGATACGCAGTTTGTGAACATGGCGGTGGCCAATCAGCTGTGACCGTTCGGGGGGCGTTCGAAGGAGTGCCCCCTTATTGGCGGTCAGAACTTGGCGTAGTTCAAGGCATCGACAATGGCTGAACCCCCGATGCCGGTCAGCGACAGCAACAGCGCACGAATCAGCGGGTCTTCGGAATAGCGGGAGAACGAGCCCGTGTTGAGCGTGGCGATGCGGTCGCGGATCATCTGGAATTTTTCGTAGTAGCCCGGCTTTTTGGGGGTCTCCAGTAGATAGGCATCGATACGCAGCAATGCCAGCGTACGAGCCTTTTCGGCCGCCCGACGCAGCGACAGTGCGGACGCGAGCAGGATCAGCGTGGTCAGCAGGAATGAAATGACCACGCTGGGAGGCGTCGGCCAGTTGTCGAACAGGCTGCTGCGCGACGCCAGCAGAATCAACATGACCACCGTCGGCGCATAGATCAGGCGGCTGACCGCTGATGTGCGCTTGGCGATCAACTGCAAGTCCACCCATTCATCGATGCAGGGATGCCTGAGAACGCCGAAAATCTTCCCGTGTTCCTGCTGCAGCTTTTCGGGCCAGATCGCATGGTGATTGCTCAGATGCCGTATGAACCGGGTCAGTAGCAGATTGGCGTCCACGACCCAGAACACCAGCACCTGGAAAGCCAGGGTCGGGATCAGCCAAACGAACATCCACCAACTCGACTGACCGCGCACCGGAACCTGTTCCATTGGCCAGATCACAAACAAGACGCTGGTGACCACGATGAACACCCAGGTCGCGAGCAAGGCGCGCAAGAGGCGGGCACCGAACGCTCCGCAGATGCAGTGCTCTCCCCAGAAGCGCGCAATGGAAATCATATTTCGTTCGTCGTCGCAGTTGGCCTGGAACGTTGTGCACGTCTTTGACCAGTTGTCATTGGTACTGACCAACGGGAAAAAAATCAGCAACAGGAAATGCCCAAACTCATTGCACCAACGACGAAAGCTCCAGCGCCTGCCTTTGTGAAAAAAGTGCAGTACCTGGCGGCACAAACCCAATCGGTATCTGCGCATGTAGGCGTGCAACTGGTAGGCGCTTTCTATCTCGGCCCTGTTGATGCGCAGGTTGCGCCAGCCCCATGCCAGTGCCGAAAGGCAGATCAGCACGGCGGCGACGCGCAGCGCTACCGTCGGCCAGGCACTGATGCCTTCAAACAGGAACATCGGCTCGCCGAGCCCATTGTTCGTCAAGGTGCTGCGCATTTGGTACGCCAGCATCAACGCGAGCACGAACCCCACGAGAGGGACGACGATGTACCACGTTGGCGAATCGTACACGCCGCTGCTGGCGCTGGCCGTTGCGTTATTTTCCAGTGTCTGCTGGTCGAGGTGACGGGTCCAGTTCGAGGTAATGATGCCCAGCAGGATCAGCACGAACGTGAACCAGAGAAACTCGGCATGCCAGAAGCGGGTGGCGATAAATGCGCAGGCTGCCGCGATCATATAAAGCGTCATGGGCACGCCGCGTACCCAGTCAAGCTTCGTCTCGTGGGCCATTTTTGGCCCCGACACCCATCGCCAGGCAATGAACCCGCCAAGTAGCAGAAGGGTAAACGTCAGCGGCCCAGCCCAGAAAAATGCTTGGGTTCTTTTGAATTCTTCGCGCATGGATTGAGAAGCATCAGGGTAGGGCGGTGGCGATGGATCCTGCAGGCAGTTCAAAGACATCAGATCGTGAGGACGTATGTCTTGATCCGAAACGGTCAGCAGGGTCGCTGCCTCGCAACTCGTCGGGCGTTCATGGATTACCGGGCTGGCCAGCGGGATGAAGCCGCTGATACCCACCTCATACATACCGGGCGAGAGCAGGTTCGATTTCGAATAGTGAAATTTCGCAAACTTGGCGTCGAAGGGTTGTGGTGCCAATGCCGCCAGCACGGACACGAAAACCGAACTTTGCAGACTGTCGCGAAACGGCGGCACGTCTTGTTGCAGGGCGCGCGTCAGCGTCAGCCCATAAGGCGCCGCCAGAATCAGGTTGCGGGTGGTTTCGGCCTGACCTCGTTGCAACATGCGCGCGTCGAGGTCGGTGGAAAAATACAGCTTGTATGGCATCCGGCTCTTGAGCGCCTGCAATACCAGGAGTTTGTCGTAGGTATCGACACCTAATATGCCGATGGCGCCGATGCCTGGTTCGCCGTTTTGTCGATAGACCGCGTCCTCGCGCGCGATGTGGTCGGCAAGGCGTCGCAGGTAGTCGAACTGGGAGTTTCCGTCGGCTTTCTCCAGTGGGCTGAGGTCAATTTTGTTGGCGTCCTTGCTGTTTTTGCCGGCATCGCTGCTGGCGGTTTTGTCATTGCTCGCGGCTTCCTCGGGGAGGCGTCCGTCCAGTCCCCGTAGATAGCTGTAACGTAAAACCCACTTGTCGACTGCTGTCTTGTCGTCGCGTTCGTTCAGGTCGGCCTTGTCGACCACCCAGGCCTTGAAACTTTCGATCAGCGCGCGACTGTAAAAGCTGTCCCATTCGGAAATCAGTGCGATTCGGTCTGGCGGCAGCGGCCAACTGTTCTTTACGCAGAGTTGTCCGTTTCGCTGCCGCTTGTCTTTGCTGCAATGCAGGCTGGTGGCCGGATCGACATTGCGCAGTTTCAGTTCCTCCAGTGTCAGTTGCGCCATGGTGCCGTCGTCGCTGACGGTGCGCAGCAACTTCATGGGTTGTTTGTTCTTTATTGGCGGCTCGGGAACATTGAGGTGGTTTTTCAGTGTCAAGTTGTCCGCAGTGGCCAGGGGCGAGTAGATCTCGACATTGGATGTTGCCCGGGCGTTGGCTTCATCCTGATACATGCCACGCAAGATGGTTGAAGTGGCGGGGCCGATGACTTTGAGCACCGTACGATCGTCAGGCACGCCGGTGCAGGCCAATGGGTAACTGTTTTCGACCGTGCTGCACGCCAGGCTTTGACGCAACTTCTCCAGTTGCTCCAATGGCCGTGGACCCAGTGCGTCCTGCTTGAGCCAGAACACGATGGTGTGGTCGGCGGGTTCGGGGGCGCCTTCAAGAGGTTTGGGTGGATCGAATGGATTGGAAACAAATATTTCATACGGCACATCGATGAAGCGTTGGTCCGGCGAAGGATCAACCGAGAGATCGGCGGCCAGTCTCAAACAATGGATGTACTGCTCCTGATCCGGCACCCGGTGGGAGTTTTTGAACCCGGCAAGCAGGGCATAGCGAGTGCGCCGCCGGCGCTCGACCTCGTCGGCGTAAGGGCCGCCTTCCACCAACGACACCATGATGTCGGGCGGGGTGGAAGTTCCGGGCGGCGAGGAAGCCCTGGGCGTGCACAATTGCGCGGCATCCGGACTCTTGATGTCGTCAAGTTTCTTGCGATAGCGCTCCAGTGCATCAAACGGGTCTTGCCATAACCGCGCCTCAATGGGCAGTTGCGCCTGAAACTGCGCACCGATGGGCCGCGGCTCGAGGAACGGTTCGCGAGTCAGTGCAAACGTCGATACGACCAGACTGAGGATGACCGCACTACCCGGTAGCCAAAACGCCAGATTAGTGCCTGAGTCCTTATTAATGTCCATGGCCTTTCCCTCGAATGGCCGACAGCAACACGTTAGTTATAGACCCGATTGGCAAGTTGGATTTTGAACATGAGTTAGTTTCTGTAGTTGAAACTATTGTTGCGACGGAAAGTTGTAACGCGGTTAATACACTAGTGTGAAATAACCAAAGTTGAAGTATTCGATCCGCTGATCGCCGAATTCTTTCCCCCACGCTAACTGGCGTAGAGTGATGGCTTGAAATCATCTATGCCGCTTTTAAGGTCAAAGGGATCAACAGCCCATGCACCACATCGGACTCATCGTCTACCCCGGCTTCCAGGTCCTCGGCCTCGCCATGTGCGCCACCTTCGAACTGGCCAATAACACCGCCGAAGAGCCGGTGTACAGCCTTTCCCTGCTGTCCGAGCACGGCGGCACGGTGCAGACCTCCGCCGGATTCGGCGTGGAAACCCAGGCATTCGATCAACGGGCGTTCGATACGCTGCTGGTGATGGGCGACAACCTGATCCGGCCCACGTCGCCAGGCATGGTGGCGTTTTTGCGCCGTGCCAGCGAATCCACCCGGCGGCTGGGGTCGATTTGCACCGGTGCGATTGCGCTGGCCGAGGCGGGTTTGCTCGATGGGCGGCGAGCGACCACACACTGGTGTCATGCGCCGGCCTTGCAACGGGCGTTTCCAAAGGTACTGGTCGAAGAGGACCGCATCTTCATCAACGACGGCAACCTCTGGACTGCCGCCGGCATGAGCGCCTGTGTCGACCTGGCGTTGGCGCTGGTGGAAAAAGACCTTGGCGCCCAGGTGGCGCGCACGGTGGCTCGGCAGTTGGTGGTGTATCACCGCCGCGCGGGTGGGCAATCGCAGTTCTCAGTGATGCTGGAATTGGAGCCGAAGACCGATCGCATTCAGGCGGCGTTGACCTACGCCAAACAGCACCTGAAATCCGCGTTGTCGGTGGAAGAGTTGGCGGGCGCTGCGAATTTGAGCCCTCGGCAATTCAGTCGAGTATTCCATGCGGAAACCGGTCAATCGCCCGCCAAAGCCATCGAAAACCTTCGCGTGGAAGCCGCACGGTTGATGATGGAAACCGGTCGCCATGCCATCGATGTGGTCGCCACCGAGACCGGTTTTGGTGACCGGGAGCGTATGCGTCGGGCCTTTATCCGCGCCTTCGGCCAACCACCGCAGGTGATCCAGCGGGCGAATCGGGTGATGACCTGAAAAGTGGTGTATTCGACATTTAAGACAAAATATGATTACCGTAATCTGAATCTCGTTGAAGCCCATTCCCTCAGTGAGATCACCGCCATGACCATCGTCAAAGCCGCTGCCGTCCAAATCGCACCTGTGCTCTACAGCCGTGAAGGCACCGTAGAGAAGGTCGTCAACAAAATTCGCGAACTCGGCGAGAAGGGCGTGCAGTTCGCCGTCTTCCCGGAAACCATCGTGCCGTACTACCCATACTTTTCCTTTGTGCAGTCGCCATTCGACATGGGCTCCGAGCACTACAAGTTGCTCGATCAGGCTGTTGTCGTGCCGTCGGCAACCACCGATGCAATCGGCAAAGCGGCCAAAGACGCCAACATGGTCGTGTCCATCGGCGTCAATGAGCGCGATGGCAGCACCCTGTACAACACGCAGTTGCTGTTTGATGCCGACGGCACGCTGATTCAAGCGCGTCGCAAGATTTCGCCGACCTATCACGAACGCATGATCTGGGGCATGGGCGATGGCTCCGGCCTGCGTGCCATCGACAGCGCTGTTGGCCGTATCGGTCAACTGGCCTGCTGGGAACATTACAACCCGCTGGCCCGGTATGCCCTGATCGAAGACGGCGAACAGATCCACGCCTCGATGTACCCCGGCTCGTTCGCCGGTGAGCGGTTCACCCGACAGATGGAAGTCAGCATCCGCATGCATGCCCTGGAATCGGCGTGCTTTGTGGTCAACTCGACGGCGTGGTTATACCCGGAACAGCAAGCACAAATCATGGCCGACACCGGTTGCGAGATCGGCCCGATCTCCGGCGGTTGCTACACCGCGATCGTCGACCCACAAGGTGAAGTCATCGGCGCGCTGACTGAAGGCGAAGGCGAGGTCATCGCTGACATCGACCTGTTCCAGATCGAGATTCGTAAACGTCAAATGGATGGTCGCGGTCACTACAGCCGTCCGGAAATCCTCAGCCTGAACATCGACCGCACACCGCACCGCCATGTGCATGAGCGCAATGCCCAGCCGACACGGGCGGTCACCGGTCAACCGGAAGCGGTGTGATCGGGTAAACGCGAAGTACAAAAAAGGCCCCTTCATCAATCGATGAAGGGGCCTTTTCCGTGGAGGGCAGTTTTACAGTTCCTGGGCCAGGAAGATCAACGTGTTGCCATGCGCCTCAGCCGCTGCGCGCTGGTTGTAGCTGTCGCGGTGCGAGCAGTTGAAGCCGTGTTCGGCTTCCGGGTACACGACAATTTCCACGTTGTCGTTGGTGTCGAAACGTTCGGCGATTTTCTCCACGGCTTCGAGGGAAATGTGGCTGTCCTGTTCACCGAAGTGCATCAGCAAAGGCACTTCAATGTCGTCGGCGCGGTCCAGGTGATTCTGGATGCCGCCGCCGTAATAGGCGATCGCTACATCCACCAAACCATTGGTGGCCGTGAGGTACGACAGCAGGCCGCCAAAGCAGTAACCGATGGAAGCGATGCCGCCATCCAGCCCCGGCTGGGCATCAAGGGTGTCGATGGCCAGTTTGATGTCGGCCTGGGCCTTGGTGATGTCGGTGGCGTTCATCAGCTCGACGGCGCGTTTCCAGCCGGCTTCGTCGTAGGTCAGTTCGATGCGGTGGCCGTTGCGCCAGAACAGGTCCGGCGCGATCACCAGATAACCATCAGCGGCGTATTGCTCGGCGACGGAGCGGATGTGCTCGTTGACGCCGAAGATCTCCTGGATCAAGACGATCCCCGGGCCACGCTGGGTATGCGGAATGGCCAGGTAAGCGCCAAATTTACCGTCGTCGCTGTCGATCTCGATCCATTGGGTGGTCACGCTCATGGTGGCTCCTGTCTACGCAAGTGAGGTGGAAGGTGAAGCGTGTCACGGTAGCATTTCAACGATTGTGACGGCGCCAGAAAAATCGCGCCAGCAGCGTATCGAGGCTCAGCTTGCCGGCACCCGAGAGCAGCAAGGGCAGGAGGGCGGCGAGGTAGATCACCGGCAGTTTGAAGTTGCCGTGGCCTTTATTGCTGATGGCGTAACCCTGGGCAAGCTCACTTAATGTAGACCAATCGGCCGGCCAGTGAACGGCGGCAGTGGCGACAACGGTGACCACGATCAGGATGATCGCCGAGACCCGCGTGCCCACACCCACCAGTATCGCGAGGGCGCAAATCAGCTCCGCCCACATCGACAGTTCCCAGTTCAACGTGGCAGGCACGTGATCGAACGGAAATGGAAAACGGTCCTGGATGTCGGCAAACCAGTTCTCGCCGTTCCATTTTTCCAGGCCCGACTCAAAGAATTCCCAGGCAATGAACAACCGCAAGGTCAGGGGCGCGAGCCAGCTACCGGCACGGTCGAGGTTCAGGTGCAGGCCTTTGACGGCCGAAGAGATTGAAGTGTTCATGGGCTTGATCTCCGTCAGGTCAGGAATGCGGGGCATCGAGTGCCCCGCGCAAGGGGACTACTCGGCGGCACCGCACTTGCCTTCGCCACATTTGCCTTCGGCCGGTTTTTCCGCGGTGTCGGCCTGGACCTGGCTGTAACCGTGGGCCAGTTGTTTCATGCTGAACGCTTCGGATTCGGAGGCCGAAGCGATGTTCGACAAGGCCAGGCCACCGGCGATGAGCAGGCCGAGGGTCAGGGAAGAAGTGGAGAGCTTGAACATGGTGATACTCCGTACAGTGAGTGAGTTGAGCGCTTTGATCGGCTTGGCCAATCGACCGGTGCAGTTGACCAAGCCGGTGTATCTGCGATGTGTCGTTGGGGCGGGGTTTTATGGACGGGGTGTGTCAGGGGCGGGTCTGTACACACGCTGATACACAGCCACCGCAAATCCCCTGTAGGCGTTGGGTTTTGGATTGGGGTGAGGCCGCTGTGATTCCTGGCCGACGCGCAGCGTCTAGCCTCAGTGTCCCCGCAATCCCATGGGGCGTGACTTTGGAACCTCGCATGCAAGCGCTGTTGAACGAGATCCTCGACGCTGTCCGGCCGCTGATCGGGCAGGGCAAGGTGGCGGACTACATTCCTGCCCTCGGCACCGTGCCGGCCAATCAATTGGGCATTGCCGTGTACAGCAACGACGGTGAGTTGTACTGCGCCGGCGATGCCGAGACGCCGTTCTCGGTGCAGAGTATTTCCAAGGTCTTCAGCCTGGTGCAGGCCATCGAACACTCCGGTGAGACGATCTGGGAACGTCTGGGCCACGAACCTTCCGGTCAACCGTTCAACTCGCTGGTGCAGCTGGAATTCGAGCGCGGCCGTCCGCGTAATCCCTTCATCAATGCCGGCGCCCTGGTGATCTGCGACATCAACCAGTCGCGCTTTGCCGCCCCGGCGTTGTCGATGCGTGATTTTGTCCGTCGGCTGTCCGGCAATCCGCAGGTCATGGTCGATGGCAAAGTCGCCGAGTCCGAATACCAACACCGTGCGCGCAACGCCGCCATGGCCTACCTGATGCAGTCGTTCGGCAACTTTCACAACGACGTCGAATCCGTGCTGCGCAGCTACTTCAGCCACTGCGCGTTGCGCATGAATTGCATCGACCTGGCCCGGGCGTTCTGCTTTTTGGCCAACGACGGGTTCTGCAAGCACAGCGGCGAACAGATCCTCACTGCGCGCCAGACTCAACAGGTCAACTCGATCATGGCCACCAGCGGGCTGTACGACGAGGCCGGCAACTTTGCCTATCGCGTGGGTTTGCCGGGCAAGAGCGGGGTTGGCGGCGGAATTGTCGCCGTGGTGCCGGGGCAATTCACGGTGTGCGTCTGGTCGCCGGAACTGAACGCCGCCGGCAATTCCCTGGCCGGGATGGCCGCGCTGGAATTGCTGAGCCAGCGGATTGGCTGGTCGGTGTTTTAACGGGCAGGATTAATGACGCTCCGGAAAATTTCCTATACATTTTCCGGCCGCCCCCTGCATGGTGAAACCGCTTCATGTCTCTTGCGCTCGAACGTCTAGTCGCTGGTACGCCGATTCCTTTTGCCGGTAATCGTGTCACGGTCGTCAGCCCCGAACTGGCCGCACGCTTCCAGCCCGGCGACCACCTGCTGGTGGAACAGGTCAGCGGCGAATTGTTGCTGATCCCGGTGGCGGACCAGCAAGCGGCCAGCGTTGCGATAGAGCGCGCAGAAGCAGCCTTCATCGCGATGTCGGCGGTGTCGGATCAAGCGATCAGCCACTTCTTCGACCTGTTTGCCCAACGTCTGGAAACCCCGCAATGCTGGGACTTGATCGCGGCCGCCAACCTCGCTGACATCGAGCGCGCCAAAGCCCGTGGACGCTCAACCACGCGCTTGCTGGCCGATGAACGCATGCGCCGCGACATGATCGCCGGCCTACGGGCGTGGCGCGATGCGTCGGCCACGCGCGGCAAAGTGATCAGTTGCGTCGAACATGACGGCTGGAAAGTCGAGCAAGTGGTGTCGCCGCTGGGCATCGTCGCGTTTGTCTTCGAAGGTCGACCGAACGTGTTCGCCGATGCCGCCGGTGTCTTGCGCACCGGTAACACCGCGGTGCTGCGTATCGGCAGCGATGCATTGGGCACCGCCCAGGCCATCGTCACCCATGCGCTGAACCCGGCGCTGAGCGACGCCGGATTGCCGGTCGGCGCGGTGTCGCTGGTCGAAAGCGTCAATCACGCGGCCGGTTGGGCGATGTTCGCCGACCGGCGTCTGTCCCTGGCCGTGGCGCGGGGTTCGGGGCGTGCGGTCAGCCAATTGGGCAGCATCGCCCAGCAAGCGGGCACCGCCGTCAGCCTGCACGGCACCGGTGGCGCCTGGCTGATTGCCGACCAACACGCCGACGCGACGCGCTTCGCCGCCGTGGTGCGCAATTCCCTGGACCGCAAGGTCTGCAACACCCTCAACGTCTGCCTGATCCAGCGCGACCGCGCCGCCGATCTGGTGCCGCTGTTTCTCGATGCGTTGCAACAGGCCGGCACTGCACGGGGCCAGGGCTGCAAATTGCACATCGTCGAGGGCAGCGAGGCATGTTTGCCGACGGAATGGTTGAGCGCGAGCGTCGAGGTGTACCGCGCCGAAGGCTACCGCACCGAAGCCATGGCCGAGCCACTGCCGGAGGAGCAATTGGGCCGCGAGTGGGAATGGGAAGAAACCCCGGAAGTCAGCCTGATGATCGTCGATGACCTGGACCGTGCGATTGCCTTGTTCAATCGCTATAGCCCGCAGTTCACGGTGTCGTTGATCAGTGAGGATGACGCGGCGCATGAGCGCTTCTACAACGCGGTCAACGCGCCATTTGTCGGCAACGGCATCACGCGTTGGGTCGACGGACAGTACGCCTTGAACAAGCCGGAGCTGGGTCTTTCGAATTGGGAGAGTGGTCGACTGTTTGCGCGCAGCGCGATTCTCTCGGGAGACGGTGTGTTCACCATTCGCAGCCGCATGACGCAGACCGATCTGTCGGTCAAGCGCTAGGGATTCCGACCGCAGGCGAGGGGGCACACTATAATTAAGGTGTTTGCTCCTTCGTTCTGAAAGAGGGATCCATCATGAAACTCCGTTCCTTCGAGCAATATTCCCATCACCTGGAATCGGTCGCTCACGATACCTGGCTGACGGCCCGGGTGAAGTCGGCCCTGGCCATGGGCGAACCCACCCTCGCCATGCACATTCACGTCAAAACCCATGCGGGCACCGTGGCGTTGAGTGGTCGGGTCAACACCCATCGGCAATGTGAACAGGCTGTGGCACTGGCCCGCTCGGTTCAAGGTGTGGTCGACGTCGATGCCCGGGAATTACTGACACACGTGTTCAAACCAGGCACTTTTCCCGAAGCGCCCAACGCTGAGGAGAGCGCTGAGCAGCGGCCACGTTCGTCAGACGACCAATGACCCTGTCAGCAGCGCTTCCGGGATCGGGAGCGCTGCGCAAGGGCTGATCATCAAGCGGCTTCGACCGCTTTGCCGTACACCGCGCACGTCGTCGGATGTTCCGCCAGCGAGACGAAGGTGCGGGTGCTGGCCTCCAGGGCGTCAATCGAACCGGTTTCGATGTCGTAGACCCAGCCATGCAAATTCAACAGGCCTTTTTCCTGCGCCAGGCGCACGCTCGGGTGTGTCTGGATGTTGGCCAGTTGCGCAATGACGTTTTCCCGGACCATTGAACTGACCTTCGCCGCATCACTGGCGTGAGGGCGGGATTCGTTGATGACTTTCGCCGATTCGGCGTGCTGCAACCAGCCGCTGACTGCCGGCAGGTGATCCATGCATGTGCACTTGGCGATGGCGGTCATGGCGCCGCAATCCGAATGGCCGCAGATCACAATGTCGGTCACACCGAGCACTGCGACCGCGTATTCAACCGTGGCCGACACACCGCCCGGATGAGGGCTGTAGGAGGGCACGATGTTGCCGGCGTTGCGGATGACGAACAATTCACCGGGTTCTTGCTGGGTCAGTAATTCGGGCACTACACGGCTGTCGGAACAGGTGATGAACAACGTGCCGGGATGCTGGGTGGTGGCCAGGTGTTTGAACAGGTCGGTGCGTTGTGGAAAAGCTTCGTTCTGGAACTTCAAAAAACCGTCGATGAGCGCTTTCATGCTGATGTCCTCATTGTGTTTGTAGCCGCTGTCGAGCCCGCGAGGCTGCGTCCGGCTGCGAAGCAGTCGCCTGTATTGGCGAGGACTGCGTCCTCGGACGCAGCCTCGCGGGCTCGGCAGCGGCTACAGGGGGGTTGTGTCGGGTTAGAACGGGCGCAGTGGCAGGAACTTGCCGTCCAGGGTGATCACCGCACGGGAGCCGCCTTCCGGGTCTTCGACTTTTTTCATGTCGAGCTTGAAGTTGATCGCGCTGATGATGCCGTCGCCAAATTGCTCATGAACCAGGGCTTTGAGGGTGGTGCCGTAGATCTGGATCATTTCGTAGAAACGGTAAATGGTCGGGTCGGTCGGGACACCGGAGAGGCTGCCGCGCAGGGGGATGATCTGCAGGCGGGCCACCGCGTCGGCGTCCAGTTCCAGCTTGTCGCCGATCACTTCGGCAGCGGCTTTGGGCAACGGATGCTGACCGAGGAGGGCGGCGGTGACGTAGGCCAGGCCCAGGCCGGTGCCGTCGGTCAGGTCCTGCCAGGACAGATTCTTGCGGGCCTTGGCATCGAGGATCGAGGTGGTCAGGGCCAGGCTTGGGTCGTTGTAGGCGTGGGACTGTTGCATGGTGATTCTCCTGTCGGCGTGGTGTTGCTTGGGTGTGAAGCCATCTTCTGCCGATTGATCCATAGCGTCCAAGATCGATATACAATGCTGTGCATAAGCCCTGCCTATAGATGGAATCCCCATGCTGCTACGACATCTGCGCTATTTGCTGGCGGTCGCCGACCACGGCGGCTTCACCCGGGCCGCCGAGGCGTTGCATGTGTCGCAGCCGACCTTGTCCCAGCAAATCCGGCAGCTGGAAGAAACCCTGGGCGTAAGCCTGTTCGACCGCACCTCGCGCACCGTCAAACCGACCGATGCCGGCGCGGCCTACATCGAGTGTGCTCGTCGCGTATTGGTGGAACTGGAGGCTGGAAAACGTGCGCTGCATGACGTGAAGGACTTGTCCCGCGGCACCTTGCGCCTGGCGATGACGCCGACGTTCATGGCATATCTCGTGGGGCCGCTGGTGCGCGATTACGTGGCGCGGTTTCCGAATATCCATCTGGAGATTTTCGAACTGTCGATGGGTGACATTGAAGCGGGGTTGGCGGATGACTCACTGGACATCGCCATTGCGTTCAATGAAGTCAGAAATGCCGACATTGAATCGATTCCAGCGTTTACCGAGACACTGGGGGTGATGGTGGGGCGCGCTCACCCGTTGTATGACAGTCAGCTCGCATTGCCCGCTGAAGAACTCGCTCAACTGGAGTTCGCGCTGTTGACCCCGGACTTCATCACCCGCACCCGCATCAATGAGTATTTTGCCCAGGAGCAGATCACGCCGAAGGTGGTGATCGAGGTCAATTCTGTGAGCACCTTGCTGGAAGTCATTCGGCACACGGCAATTGCCACCATCCTGCCGGAAGCCATCGCCAGCCAGGAGCGTGCGCTGCGCAAGATTCCATTGTTGGGGGAGGCGCCAACCCGCGGGGCGGCGTTGTTGCGTCGTAAAAACAACTACCACAGCGCGGCGTCGGTGGCGTTTATGAATCTGGTGTTGGGGCTGTAAGACACTCAGGCACAAAAAAGGGCCTGCTCTTTAATGGGAGCAGGCCCTTTTTTATCAGTGAGTCAGTTTATTAGTAGAACCGATCAATCACCCGAACTTCGTTTTGGTTCTGCAGCGAAGCCCATGCCTGTTTCAGCGTTTGCAGAACATTACCGATGAAGTCCTTGTCGGCCGCGGCTTTCTTGCCGACATAGCCCTGGCCGCGACGGTACATCTTCAGTCGGGCGAGCAGGTTCTGGTTGTTCTGGTCGAACTCCGCTTCATGAGCGTGAGGCGACAGGCAGTCGATATGAACCTGGCCCGATTTGCTGATCCACAGAATGTGGCTGTCGTGGCTGTCTTTTTGCGCCGCGAACAGACGAGCCAGTTCATCGATAGAAGGTTGATTGTTCAGATTCATAATTTGCCCCTTGACCATTTGGTGATCTTTCAAAGTTGGTTCGCTAATACAAGTAGCCCATCGGTTAGTTGATCCCTGGCACCGAAACCAGGACGTCAGCGGTCGGCCGTCAAATTCAACGGGTCTCGCGTCTGTTGCATGTAGTCGTGTTGAATAACTGCTACGCGTTAGCGTCACAACGAAGAGAAGCAGCGAATACCTGGAGGCCACTGCCGACTTTTCAGGGTCGGCCACAAGCTTCATGAGGATTGATCGCCAGCGCTTCTCGTCCTTGTACTGGACGTTCGGGCCAGGTCAGCTTCTTCAATCTGCCTTGTGGGCAGCGTGTATCCGGGAAAAACAGCTCGGCGGTCAGACGAGCTTGCTCAAACATGTTGCTGTACTCCCGATCGGGGAGATGTCTGCATCATGCAAGGGCAAAACGGAGGCGTCAACCGTTATGTAGTGATTTTTTTCAGTCACTACATATTGTCGGACAAAACGGATTGGAATGAAAAAGCGAGGCCGGGACACGCCCCTCAGGCCTACGGCTGCGGGCTCTGAAAGCGGTAGAACGTGCAGGGATAACCGTCTACTGGCTGCTGATGCAGGGTGAATTGATTGCCCGTAAGATCAGGCATCACTTTGGCCCAGAACCGCCGTGCAGGCGGGTTCGCATCGATGTGGAAAATCTGCCATTGACCGGGGAATTGGCTCAAGAGGGTGGAAACGACAAACTTCGCGACACCTTGGCCACGGAAGCGCCGACTGACAAAAAAATAGCCGATGTTGTACTCGGCGCCTTCGAGGTGGGTGTCGTCGTCCACGGTCACGAAACCGGCCAGCTCACCGTCGACCCGGATCAAAAACGCTCGGGTCGCGGGCTTGCGCCAGTAATCGAGTTTGGGCTGGATGTTGAAAAAGCCATGCTCACCCAGTTCCAGCGGCAGCCATTCGCTGAAGTCGTAGACGTAGAACTGCATCAGGTTTTGGAGGGTGTCGAAGTCGTCACGCTGGGCGGCGTGCAGTTCTATCGAAGGCATTGTGCGGGGCGCTCCAGGTTACGCAGGGCCATCCGTGGCCCTGTAAGGATCACTCAGTGCGGCGCGAAGTCGTACTGGCCGCCTTTCTTCAATGCAGCGAGGTAAGCCGGGCGCGCCTGGAAGCGTTGGACCCAGGCCGCCACATGCGGGTAGTTGGCCAGTTTGCCTTGGGCCCGGGCGATCTCGCCGATGAAGCTCATCTGGATATCGGCGGCGCTGAACTCGTCACCGAGCAGGTAATCGGACTGGCTCAGTGCGGTGTCGAGGTAGCCCAGGTAGTTCGCCACTTCCGAGTTGATGCGCGGATGCAGCGGCGCCCCGGCTTCACCGAGGCGTCCGACATACAGGTTCAGCATCAGCGGCAACATCGCAGAGCCTTCGGCGAAGTGCAGCCACTGGACGTATTCGTCGTAGGCAGGGGTGGAAGGATCGGGTTGCAGGCGACCCTGGCCATGACGGCGGATCAGGTAATCAATGATCGCCGCGGACTCGATCAGCTTCTGCTTACCGTCTTCAATGACCGGCGATTTACCCAGCGCATTGATCGCTTTCAGTTCCGGCGGGGCAAGATTGGTTTTCGGATCGCGCTGATACAGTTTCAGCTCGTAAGGAATCGCCAATTCTTCCAGCAGCCAGAGAATGCGCTGGGAACGCGAGTTGTTCAGGTGATGCACGATAATCATAAATATAATTCCTGTAGCCGCTGTCGAGTGAAACGAGGCTGCGATGTCTTTTCAGAACAGGCAGTCGCCGGGCTTGAAGAACACTAGACCATCCCGGTCCGTTCGAAGTGCCATCAAGCCTTGCTTGTCGGTTTCGCGGCGCGTTTGCTGCCCGTCGAGGGTTTGCGTGTCGCCGGTTTGCGTTTTTTCTTCCACGGTGCGGCACCTCGCCCGGCCGGGCTGGCGGGGCCGCTGATGGTCAGGCTCAAACCGGCGCAACGGGCGACTTGTTTGCTCATCCACGCCGCCTGTTTGGTGACGAACTCTTCCAGGCTCATTTCGCCACTCTGCACCATGTCCAGCGCTTGTTCCCAGATCGCGGTGGTGCCGGGGTCGGCAATCGCGCGCGGCACCGCATCGATCAGGCTGAAAGCTGCCGGGGTAGCGGCCAGCGCTTTGCCGTTCTTGATCAGGTAACCACGGTCGAGAAGGCCCTGAATGATCGAGGCGCGTGTCGCCTCGGTGCCGATGCCGGTGGTGTCCTTGAGCTTCTGTTTGAGCAGCGGGTCTTCCACAAGTTTGGCCACGTTTTTCATGGCCTTGATCAGGTCGCCTTCGGTGAACGGTTTGGGCGGCTGTGTCCACAGGTCCTTGAGCTTCACATCGGCCACGGTGCAATCCAGCCCCTCGGCCAGTGCCGGCAAGGTTTGTGGCGCAGGCGCCTCACGGCCCTTGGCGGGGGCGAGGGCTTCCGGCAGGGCACGCTTCCAACCGGGTTCGACGATCTGTTTGCCGACGGCACGCAGGGCTTCGCCGGCGCAGTTGAAGTCGGCCTGGGTGCGGTCGTATTCATGATTGGGCAGGAACTGCGCCAGATAACGCGCACGAATCAGCGTGTAGACCGCCCGCTGTTTGCCCACCAGCCGATCCAGATTCTTTGCCGCCGCGGTGGGGATGATGCCGTGGTGCGCGGTGACCTTGGCATCGTTCCAGGCCCGTGAGCGCCGTTGCGGTTCCAGGTAATCGTTCAGCGCGTTCAGGGACGGATCGGCCTGGCGCAGTGCGGCGAGAATGCCGGGGGCTTCGCTGTGCTGACTCAGCGGCAGAAAACCGCAATCACTGCGCGGGTAGGTGATGACTTTGTGGGTTTCGTAGAGCGCCTGGGCGATATCCAGAGTTTCCTGGGCGCCGAGGCCGAGCTTCTTCGAACAGACTTCCTGCAAGGTGCCCAGATCGAAGGGTAGCGGGGCGACTTCACGCATGCGCTCGGTGCGCAGTTTGATCACTCGTGCGCTCGCGGCGTTGCCAAGCGCTTGTGCGGCGGCTTGCGCGAGGGGCTGGTTCAGGCAGCGATCCTGGTCATCACAAGCATCGGACGTTGCACGCCATTGGGCTGTGAACGCCGTACCTTCGTGCAGCAGCTGCACGTCGATGGCCCAGTAAGCCACGGGGACGAAATCGGCAATGCTGCGATCGCGGTCCACCACCAGCCGCAAGGTCGGCGTCTGCACCCGACCTACCGGCAACACGCCCTGATAACCGGACTGACGGCCCAGCAACGTAAACAACCGGCTCATGTTCATCCCGATCAGCCAGTCGGCCCGGGAGCGGCCCAGCGCCGAATGATAAAGGCTGAATGTTTCGGCCCCCGGTTTCAGCGCAGACAGTGCCTTGCGGATCGACGCATCGTCCAGCGCCGACAGCCACAGCCGACGGATCGGCCCGCGATAGCGGCAGTGCTCGACCAGTTCGCGAGCGATCATCTCGCCTTCGCGGTCGGCGTCGGTGGCGATCACCAGCTCATCGGCCTCGCCGAGCAAGCGTTTGACGGCTTTGTACTGGCTGGCCGTGCGCGGCTTGACGGTCATCTTCCATTTCTCGGGAATGATCGGCAGGTCGGCCAGTACCCAGCGTTTGTAGCGCGCGTCGTAGGCGTCCGGCGGTGCCGTTTCCAGCAAATGGCCGATGCACCAGGTCACCGTGACGTCTGTTCCCAGCCAGCAGCCATCGCCCCGACGCTTGGCGCCGAGCACGGCTGCAATGTCTTTGGCCTGGGAAGGTTTTTCACAGAGGTACAGCCGCATAACCACCATCGTTCATCAAGTGTGCAAGAGGCGCACAGAATGGCCGGTGATGAGCGCCGGATCAATCTTTATCTGTATGGATGTACAGCAAAGCTGTTGCGTCGGGTTGCGGCGGTCAAAACGGCCCGTTCGGCTGCGGGGCCGCGGCGATGCCGAATTTTGGGTTATACCTGACAGTTGTGGTCTCAGGTTTCGGGGCAACGGCGCACGCCATCAAGGGCGGGCCACGCTCCCAGGTTCATCACCGTCATGAGGAACGTATTCCATGAAAAGCTCCGGTCCCAGTCCTGTCATCACCATCGCCGAGCAGCCGGGTTGCCTGCTGGTGAAGTTTCATGGCATTCAGGTCGCCGCGTCCGCGCGCGCTCTGGTGCTGTTGGAGGCCAATTACCCGCCGGTGTACTACGTGCCGCGAGAGGACATCGACGAAAAGTATTATGCCCGCACCGACCACACCAGCTATTGCCCCTACAAGGGCGATGCCAGCTATTACAGCTTGCAAGTCCCGGGGCATGAAGGCGCCAATGCGGTCTGGAGTTACGAGAACCCTAAAATATCCGTCAATCAGATTCGTGGATACGTGGCGTTCTACCCGGATCAGGTGAAATTCGAATTGCTCGATGCCGAAGCCTGAGGATCGTTTTCCAAGGTGTGTGGCGAGGGAGGCCCTCGCCACAAAGCCCCGTCAGTTTTTATCGAGATCGACGTTCTTGGTCTCGCGCAAACAGATCATCCCCACCACCAGGCTCACCGCGGTAATCACCACCGGGTACCAGAGCCCGTAGAAGATGTCGCCGGTGTAGACCACCAACGCAAACGACACGGTCGGCAAGAACCCGCCAAACCAGCCGTTGCCGATGTGATAGGGCAGCGACATCGAGGTGTAGCGGATGCGCGTCGGGAACAGTTCGACCATCAACGCCGCCAGCGGGCCATAGCACATGGCGCTGATGATGATCAGCGCGACGATCAACGCAACGATCATCGGCTTGTTGATTTGCTGCATATCAGCCTGTGACGGATAGCCGGCCAGTGTCACCGCGCCACGCAGGGCCGCTTCGTCGTAACCGTCGATTTTCACGTCACCGACACTGACCTGTACGCCACTGCCCGCGGGTGCTTCGGCGCTCGCGTAAGGCAGGCCTTGTTTGACCAGGAAGGTTTTGACCTTGTCGCACGGGCTATCAAATTTCGCCTTGCCCACCGGGTCGAACTGGAACGTACAGGTCGCCGGGTCGGCCAATACGGTAATCGGTGCCTGACGGCTGGCCTGGTCAATGGCCGGGTTGGCGTAATGCGCCAGCGATTTGAAGATCGGGAAATACAGCGCGGTGGCCAGCAGCAGGCCGATCATCAGCACCGGTTTGCGCCCGACCTTGTCCGACAGCCAGCCAAAGAAAATGAAGAAAGGCGCGCCAATGATCACGCTGACAATCAGCAAACCGTTGGCCACCGCCGGGTCCATCTTCAGGAACTGGGTGAGGAAAAACAGCACGTAAAACTGCGCGGCGTAAAAGGTCACCGCTTGCCCGGCGTTGATGCTGAACAGGGCAATCAACACGACCTTGAGGTTTTCCCACTTGCCGAAGGAATCACGCAGCGGCGACTTGCAGAGTTTGCCTTCCTCTTTCATTTTCACAAAGGCCGGCGACTCGTGCAGGCTCAGGCGAATCCAGGTCGAGATGCCCAGCAAAATGATGGAAAACAGAAACGGAATGCGCCAGCCCCAGACTTCAAACTGGTCGCCAGTGAAGTAACGGCAACCGAGCACCACCAGCAGCGACAGCAATAAACCGAGGGTCGCCGTGGACTGAATCCAGCTGGTGTGGAAACCACGTTTGCCTATCGGTGCATGCTCAGCGACATAGGTGGCCGCGCCGCCATATTCACCGCCCAGGGCCAGACCCTGAAGCATGCGCAGCACCACGAGGATAATCGGCGCGGCGATGCCGATGCTCGCGTAGGTCGGCAGTAAGCCGACGCAGAACGTCGCCAGGCCCATGAGTACGATGGTTGCGAGGAAGGTGTATTTGCGTCCGATCATGTCCCCCAATCGACCGAACACCAACGCGCCGAAAGGCCGCACGATGAAGCCTGCGGCGAAGGCCATCAGCGCAAAGATGAACGCCGTGGTGTCGTTGACCCCGGCGAAAAATTGTTTGCTGATGACCGCCGCGAGGGCGCCATAGAGGAAAAAGTCGTACCACTCGAACACCGTCCCCAGTGACGAGGCGAAGATGACTTTGCGGGTGTCGTGGGTGAGCGCCGCGACGGGCGCGGCTTCCAGGGTCTGAACATGTTCTGACATATCGGTATCCCTCACAGTGATTGTTTTTGTTGTTCCACTGGTGTTGCGTGTTCCATGTAGAGCTCAATGCCCACAAGCCAAGCTCATTACCCTTGTAGGCGTGAACCGGCTCCGGGCGGCGTTCCGACGATAGCGGTGTAGCAGTCACCATAGATGTTGAATATCAGTCAGTCATCGCGAGCAGGCTCACTCCTGCAGGAATGGTGTTGGCTGTTGATTCGAGGATTAGCTGGGCGGCTTTTTCAGCAATCATCAACGTCGGCGAACAGGTATTGCCCGAGGTAATGCGCGGCATGATCGAGGCATCAGCTACACGCAAACCGGGAATGCCACGGACCCGCAACTCGGCATCCACCACCGCTTCCGCGTCATTACCCATCCGGCAAGTACCCACCGGATGGAAAATAGTCGTGCCGATCTGCGCAGCCGCCTCCTGCAATTCCTCTTCAGTCTGCAAACGGTCACCGGGCAAATACTCGACCGGTTTGAACGCATGCAGCGCCGGCGCAGCAACGATGCGCCGGGTCAGGCGAATGGCATCAGCCGCCACGCGCAAATCTTCCGGGTGACTCAAATAGTTGGGTTGAATCACTGGCGCGTCCTGCGGGTTGGCAGAACTGATGTCTACTCGGCCACGGCTCTGCGGCCGCAGATCGCAAACCGAGGCAGTAAAAGCAGGGAAGGGGTGCAACGGCTCGCCGAAGCGCTCCAGCGACAAGGGCTGCACGTGATATTCGAGATTCGCCGAGGTCTGTTCCGGACCCGAACGGGCGAAGGCCCCCAGTTGACTCGGCGCCATGGACAGCGGGCCGCTGCGGTCATACAGATAGCGCAAACCCATGCCCATCTTGCCCCACACGCTGCCGGCGATCTGGTTCAGCGTTCGCGCATTTTCCAGTTTGTAGATCAACCGCAATTGCAGGTGATCCTGCAGATTGCCGCCCACCCCCGGCAGCTCATGGGCGACGCCGATTCCGAGTTTTTGCAGCAGCGGACGCGGACCGATCCCCGAGCGCTGAAGGATACCCGGTGAGCCGACAGAGCCGGCGCACAAGACGATTTCCTTGCGCGCCTTGAAGGTTTTCGCCTGACCTTGCCAGCGCGTTATCAGCGCTGAAGCGCGACCGTTTTCCAGCAATACGCGGTCCACTTCGACGTCGGTCAGCACGGTGAGATTGGCGCGATGGCGGACCGGTTTGAGAAAAGCCTTGGCCGCGTTCCAGCGGATCCCGGCCTTCTGGTTGACCTGAAAGTAGCCGCAGCCTTCGTTATCGCCCTGGTTGAAATCATCAATGCTGGCAATGCCGCTTTGCTCGGCAGCGTTGCGGAAGGCGTCCAGAATCGGCCACGACAGCCGCTGCCGCTCGACCCGCCAGTCGCCGCTGGCGCCGTGAAACTCGGAGTCGCCGGCAAAATGGTTTTCGCTCTTTTTGAACAACGGCAACACGTCGTTCCAGCTCCAGCCCGGATTGCCATCGGCAGCCCAGCGGTCGTAGTCGCCGGCCTGGCCACGCATGTAGATCATGCCGTTGATGGAAGAACAGCCGCCGAGCACTTTGCCGCGCGGGTAACTCAGGGTGCGACCTTGCAGGCCGGCTTGTGCCTGAGTCTTGAAACACCAATCGGTGCGCGGGTTGCCGATGCAGAACAGGTAACCCACGGGAATGTGAATCCACGCATAGTTATCGCGGCCGCCGGCCTCGAGCAGCAGCACCCGGTGTTGCGGGTTGGCCGACAGTCGATTGGCCAGCAAACAACCCGCCGGCCCGGCGCCGACCACAATGTAGTCGAATTCATCCAGGAGAGTCTTCATCCCTGACCTCGTCTTGTTGTTCTTGTTGTCGGTCATCCTAGTTGTTCGCTTTCGTCAAAAGAATGTTAGTTTTTGCGCAGCCGCTGTGCGTTTTTAAACAGCATTGCCTCAAGGACGGATCATGTTCGACTGGAATGACCTGCGGTTTTTTCTCGAGTTGCAGCGCAGCGGGCGTTTGCTCACCGCTGCCCGCCGTTTGAACACCACCCACGCCACAGTCGCGCGGCACATCGAGGCCATCGAAAAGAGCCTCGGCACGGCGCTGTTCGTCCAGCATGCCCAGGGTTACGAAATGACCCCGGCCGGCGAAGCGCTGCTCAAACACGCCGAAGCCATGGAAAACGTCGCGTTGCTGGCCCAGGAAGAAATCACCCAGTCCACCGCGCCGCTGGGCAAGATTCGCGTCGGCGTCACGGAAGGGCTGGGTATCATGTTCCTTGCCAGCCGCATGAACGGCTTGTTCGAACGCTATCCGGGGCTGGAAGTGGAACTGGTGGCG
This sequence comes from Pseudomonas sp. S2_B07, assembly GCF_054668435.1. Classification (NCBI taxonomy): domain Bacteria; kingdom Pseudomonadati; phylum Pseudomonadota; class Gammaproteobacteria; order Pseudomonadales; family Pseudomonadaceae; genus Pseudomonas; species Pseudomonas sp. S2_B07. The sequence continues at coordinate 1,055,819 of NZ_CP162769.1, read as the reverse complement.
GTGCCGCGCTTCGTCAGCATCCTCAACCGCGAAGCCGAAATCAGCATCCACCTCGAACGCCCGGCCGCCGACATGCTGGTCACCCGCAAACTCACCGACTATCGACTGGGGCTCTACGCCAGCCAGGCGTATCTCGACCGCTCACCGCCATTGCGCAGCCGCGAAGACCTCGGGCGCCATGCCTGGATCGGCTATGTCGACGACTTGCTGTTCAGCCAGGAATTGATGTTCCTTAATAGTTTCTGCCGCAATCCACGGGTGGTGTTTCACAGCACCAGCGTCATTGCCCAGCAACAGGCTGCGCGCTCCGGGTTGGGGATTGCGGTGTTGCCTTGTTACATGGCAAGTGCAGATGCGGACCTGGTGCCGTTGTTGCCGGACGAGAGTATTGAGCGAAGTTACTGGATCAGTACCCGGCGCGAGTTGCACAAGTCAGTGCGGCTGCGGGTGGTTTGGGACTATGTGGTGGGGTTGTGTGAGGCGGAGCAGGGGTTGTTGCTGGGATAGCCAATCGCGGCCACTCTATGGGCTGACGACAAGGAGCGTTATCCGACACTCCGTCGTGACAAAGGGAGCTTGCAGCATGGCCGAAGACACAAAAGTAAAAGGACCGGCGTCGTACTTCCCGTCCATTGAGAAAAAGTATGGGCAGCCGATTAGCCACTGGCTGGCGTTGCTCGGAACAGTGAGCGACAAGAAGCACATGGAAATCGTGGCGTGGTTGAAAGATGAACACGGCATGGGCCATGGCCATGCCAATGCGTTGGTCGCGCACTATCTGGCCGCCAACAAAAAGTGACCGGGCAGGGGGGCAGGGCATGTTTGTGCCCCCCCGATCCCTCAGACAAAACACAAAACCCTGTGGGGGTGAGCTTGCTCGCGCCCACAGGGATTTCATTTGTCTGGTGCTTAAACAACAAAACCCGCATCTGTTTAAGCGAAGCCTCCTGTTACCAGCCAAAGGCTACAACGCCTTGCGCCATCGCCTACGGGTAAGACAGAATTCGCCGGCTTGTGCGTCTGGGGCGCGGGTTTTATCGTGGCTGGGTCACTGAAAAACAGTGATCGGGTTTGGTAGCCCGGTATGTCCAGGCGTATAGCGCCACCTTTTACAGAGATCGTTTTAATCTCTGTTTTTTATGGTGCCCATGCGCAGGGCTCCCTCGGGAGCGCCGGGTTCCTGGACCGGTCTACCAACCTGTGTATGGTCACCACCATTCGTTTGGTAGCGAAGGGTGATGGCTCCTCAATAGTTCTTCCAGGAGTTTCATCTATGTTCAAACCAACACCCAACCCACCCGACACCGATCCGGCATCGCCCTACGAATCCCTCGATTCGAAAAAACTCCACGAAGCGGCCGAACGCGCCCTCGACCACTATCTCGACCCGGCCGCCCAGATCATGGCCAGCACCCACGAACCCGAACCGATGTTCCTCGCCAACCCCAAGTGCGACTCAGAATCCCTGCTGGTCAACGCCAGCGAATCACTGGGCTCGGCGACCACCATGCTCAGCAATCTCGCGGCGTTGTTGGAGAACTCACACCGCAAGACGCTGCTGGGGATTACGCAGGTGGTCATGCTGGGGGAACTGGCGGTGAATCAGGCGCTGGATAAGGTTGAAGTGAAGGAGTAAGCACGGCCCCTCTGTGGCGGGAAACTGATTGCTCGCCACAGAGCGCAACCACCAATCGCACCCAGTCAACGCTGATTCCATCAAGGAAGATAAAAACCATGAAACTATTATTCATCACTTTTCTAGGGGGGTTGTCGTTAGCTCAAACATCACTATCCTTCGCTGAAAATGTTAATGGAAAAAACCTCTATTTACAGCGATGCGCCATGTGTCACGGAATAGATCTCAAAGCTACAGGGCCATTGGCTAATAAAAGCAATCCTCCTACACCTGATCTAACAACCTCCGCTTTCAAAAAACGATTAAATGATTATCCGGGCGTGATTGTGTCATCGATAATACTTCGTCCCAATGGAGACTTAATTCCAAAAACGTTACGAGAGAACGGTGTAAAGCTATCGCCGTACTCATGGAGCATTAAAGATCTGCGCGATTTGAATCAATACATGGGTGGTGTTATTTCAAAAAATCGGTGATGTTTGAGATGAGAGACAGGCACAGACAGCTAAAAGCCATTTCAGGTTTGAGGACGTGTGGGGCAATGCAAATGAGCCAGCCGACCTCTCGCAGGTAAATCGCTCATGAGCAATCTCGGAATACAACCTCGGGTGGCTCATCGCATCCAGCAGCAGTCGGCTGCGGTTGTGACAGGCAAATAACGGCCAAAAGGAGACGTTCGATTTTTTTGAGAACCTCAAGTCCTTCGATGAAAGCAGCAGATCTCGCACTGGTTGCGCTGCCAATTCGACCAATCGCTCGCACACGGTCGATCTCAACTAATTCCGGCCTCGCAAGAAAGACAGCGCCGGAGCATGGTCATCATTCACCTGAGTCCTGACCGCTCGGCTCGTTGTCCCAACATGCTAAGAAACTGTCCCGCTGCGCTCATAGCCTCGTGCCTGGGATATCTACGATAGGACCACTACCTCCGCCCCATCAGCGGGGGCCGGTTACCTATAACGGGCGCATATCTTGCGCACCGACGTATAAGCACGGAGTGGAGACAACAATGACAAAAATCGCCGAAATCCAGGACACCCCTTCACCAACCTCTCCCTCGGCACCGGCCATCATCCGGTCGTCGGTGCGCCAGCATTCGATCAAGGTGGAGCTTTGCACGCCCGCCATCGGCGCCGAGCTCAGCAACGTCAGCCTTGTCGACGCCGCTGAGGACCCCGAACTGATCGCGCAAATCCGGGAGCTGTGGCTCAAGCACAAAGTGCTGTTCTTTCGCGATCAGAACATCACTCCAATGGAGCAACAGCATTTCGCCGCGCAATTCAGCGAACTGGAAGCACATCCCCTGGCGCCCAGCCATCCGGAGGCGGACAAGTTGCTGATGCTGTACCGCAACCTCGATCCGAGCAAGCCCAAGAGCTATGTCGAAAAGGCCAGCCGCGAGAACCTCTGGCATGCCGATGTCACTTACAAGAAGGCGCCGCCCCGCGGCGCGGTGTTGCGCTGCGAACTGGGTCCGGAAACCGGCGGAGACACTCTGTTTTCCAACATGGTGATGGCCTACGACAATCTGCCCGACACCATCAAGCAGCGGATCGAGGGTTTGTATGCCAAGCACGGTGCCGAGCAGACCTTTGGCGCCCAGTTGCCACGCGAAGAACGTCACGCGATGGCCCTGAAGACCCCCGGCGCTGAACACCCGGTTGTGCTGATCCATCCCGAGACGGGTGAAAAGGTGCTGTTCGTCAACTCCGCGTTCACCACCCATTTCTCGAATTTCTTCAACTTCGAGGACATCCGTTACGGCCAGGACTTCATGCCCGAGGCTCATCATCTGATGAACTACCTGATCTCCCAGGCCGCCATTCCTGAATATCAGGTACGCCTGAAATGGCGCACCAACACGGTTGCCATGTGGGACAACCTGCAAGTCCAGCACTACGCGGTGGCTGACTACGGCAATGCGCCAAGAAAGATGCTGCGCGCGACCCTGACGGGCACCCCGCTGAACTGACCCTGACTGCCTGACAGGCTGCCAGAACACCCGACCCTCCGTGATGGTCGGGCGATCCCGGCCGCCGAAAAATTCCCGCTCACAACAACAATCAACGGAGATACCTATGCTCTACGAACACGTCGACACCGCCGTCATCGATGGCGAATCCCTGCCCTGGATTCCGTTTACCCCGTATGCGGATAACGTCCTGCTCAAGTACTTCAAACTCGACCCGATCCGCGGCGAATGGATCGTCATGATGAAGGCGCCGATCGACATGCAACTGCCCAAGCACCATCACACGGGCACGGTGATGGTCTACACCTTCGAAGGCCAGTGGAAATACAAGGAACATGACTGGGTCGCCGGCCCGGGCAGCATTGTCTACGAGACGGCCGGGTCGACTCACACCCCGGAAGTCGTCAGCACCGGCAATGGCGACGGCTATGTGCTGACCCTGGTCCAGGTCAATGGCGACCTCGCGTTTGTCGATGACAACGACAATATCGTCGCGCTGGAAAACTGGAAGTCCGGCCTCAAGCGTTACCTCGCTTATTGCGAGCTGCACGACATCGCGCCGAAAGATCTCACAGCATTTAACTGATCCGGTTCCAGCAACGCTCCCGGCAGGCCCCGATTCACGGGGCAGCCGGGACGGTTACCTGATCGCCAATATCCAGGGGAGGAAAACAGGCTGTCCCGGTTCGCGGTCTTGACGTGGAATCTGACAGAGAGCCCTGGCCGCCTGTCCGCTCCCCGATCTCAGACTTATGAACGGAGCGATGCCCATGCATGGCTTGATGATGCACAAGCAGCTGTTGATTTCTTCTCTGATAGAACATGCCGACCGCCATCATGGCGATACACCGATTGTGTCCCGCAGGGTCGAGGGCGATATCCATCGCTACACCTTCCGAGACTGCCACCGTCGCGCGCGCCAGATGGCCAGCGCCCTGACCGGCCTGGGCGTGCTGCCAGCCGACCGCATCGGTACGCTGGCCTGGAACGGCTATCGTCACCTGGAGTTGTACTATGGCATCGGCGGCATGGGTGCCATCGTGCATACCATCAACCCACGCCTGCATGAAGACCAGGTGGCCTACATCGCCAATCATGCCGAAGACCAGTACATCTTTTTCGACATGACCTTCCTGCCGTTGATCAAGCTCATCGCTGGCCGCTGCCACACGGTCAAGGCGTTCATCGCCATGACCGATCAGGCCCATATGCCGACAGACGCCGGTATCGACAACCTGCTGTGCTATGAAGATCTGCTTCAACAGGGTTCCTGCGACTACGCCTGGCCGGATCTCGACGAAGATGCCGCGTGTACGCTCTGCTACACCTCCGGCACCACGGGCAACCCAAAAGGTGTCTTGTACAGTCATCGCTCATCGCTGCTGCACACTTATGCGGCGGCGCTACCGGATGCCCTGAATTGTTCGGCGCGCGACGTCATCCTGCCGGTTGTGCCGATGTTCCATGTCAACGCCTGGGGGCTCCCGTATATCGCCTGCATGGTCGGCGCCAAGCTGGTATTTCCGGGACCTGCGCTGGACGGCCAATCGCTGTTTGAGCTGCTCGAAGCCGAGCAGGTGACGCTGTCCGCCGGCGTACCGACGGTCTGGCAAGGCCTTCTTGGGCATCTTGAGGTCACAGGTCAGCGGTTCTCCAGCATGAAGCGCACCATCATTGGCGGCGCAGCCTGCCCCACGGCCATGCTGCACACGTTTCAGGAGATCTTCGGCGTAGCAGTGCTGCACGTCTGGGGGATGACGGAATTGAGCCCGATCGGAACCATTGGCACCCTCAAGGCCAGGCACCTGGTCATGTCCCCGGCCGAGCGTAATGCCGTGCAGTCCAAACAAGGCCGCGCAGTATTTGGCGTCGACATGAAGATCGTCGGTACGGACGGCGTGGAACTGCCTTGGGACGGCGCGACCTCGGGTGACCTGATGGTGCGTGGACCCTGGGTGGTACGCGACTATTTCAGAAACGAAGGTGAGTGCTCGCCGCTGCTCGAGCACGCCGGCCAGACATGGTTCCTGACCGGCGATGTGGCGACCATCGATGGCGATGGCTTCATGCAGATCACCGATCGCAGCAAGGATGTGATCAAGTCGGGTGGCGAGTGGATAGGCTCCATTGACCTGGAGAACATTGCGCTGAGCCACCCGTCAGTCGCCCAGGCGGCCTGCATCGCGGCCAAACATGCGAAGTGGGATGAACGGCCCTTGCTGATCATCGTCAGGAAAGCGCAGGCAGCCCTGACGCGGGATGAACTGCTGGCCTTTTATGAAGGCAAGATTGCCAGGTGGTGGACGCCGGATGATGTGGTCTTCGTCGACACGATTCCACTGGGTGCTACGGGCAAGGTCTTGAAGAACTGTCTGCGCGAGCAGTTCGGCGATCATCTGCTGGTCAAGGTTGTCAGCTGAGTAGCCAGGTAAAAATCCAGCCCTGTCCATGTGCAAAGGCAGCGCGGACGTTACGGCAGATGCCGCTAGCGTTCGCCCTGCCTTTTGCATTCACGCTATGCAGTGGCTTAGCGTGCCGCTGGCTCACAGGACATCGACTGCTCGAGAAACTCCAGCAGCAATTCGTTGACCTGGGCAGGGCTTTCCTCTGCGGCGCTATGGCCTACACCGGGTAGCAGCACCTTTTTGCACAGTGCGGGCAGATAGGCGTCCATCTGGTCGTAGAGACCACGGATTTCGACCGGCTCCAGGGAAGGGTCGGCAGCACCACCGATGAACAGGCTCGGCTGGCTGACCTTCGCGCCGTCGAGAAACGCGGTGATTTCCCAGTTGCGGTCACGACAGCGGTAATAGTTGAGGGCTCCGGTAAAGCCCGTGCGTGTGTACTCGGCGACGTAGTAGTCCAGCGACCGCGGGCTCAACCAGGACGGAAACTCCCCCTTCGGCTCGGTGAAGGCATTGAGAATGGGTTCACCGGCCTCGACGAACAGACGCCAGCGTTCGGCGCCGACGGCGCTGCCGGAGATCGAATAGAAGACGCTGCTCAAGGTCTTGCGCGGATCATGGGCCAACTCGCGATCCGGCTTGTCGAGCTGCTGGAAATACAGGTGGTGGTAGACCCTTCCTTTCGCCATGGCCTGCAGACCCGCGGTCGGCTTGACCTTGCTGCGCGGTGGCACCGGCGTATTGAGCATCACCAGGCCACGGAACAGATCCGGTCGCAACAGGGCCGACGCTTGAGCCACCCAGGCCCCCAGGTCATGCCCAATGATGACCGCGGACGTTTCGCCCAGGGCCCCCATCAAGCCCACCATGTCGCCGACGGCCTGGCTCATGTCATAGGCTTCGATGGCATCGGGTCGGTCCGACTGCCCGAACCCGCGTTGATCGGGCACGACAACCCGAAAGCCGGCCTCGGCCAAAGCCACGATCTGGCGCCGCCACATGTACCAGAGGTAGGGGAAACCGTGCAGCAGGATGACGAGCGGGCCCTGGCCCTCGTCGATGTAATGCATGCGGATGCCGTTGACTTCGGCAAAGCAGTGGTTGAATGCATCAGGATCGTCGGCATCCGCAGGCGCCATTGCAGCGAGCGGCTGACCGATACGCATCGAAGTGCGCGTCTCCATTTTCTACCTCCATCTTATCAATTGTGGGCCTGAAGGTAGCGCCATGTGGGTGCCCTGCACTGAGCTTCCCGGGACACAATCTTGTGAAATTGGGACATCGTCCACCTAAAGCGCAGCGCCTTACGCCATCGTTCCCGGCTCTTCGCCTGTGTCCCAATATGCTAAGAAATTATCCCGCCATGCCCATGGCACCGGGCCCATGCTCCCTAAAATGGATCCGCGCTACCTGCTCTGCATCACGCCAGACCAGGGTTGAAGATCGCTGGCGCCAGCAGTTCCGCCACAAGCGTCCTCTTCACGCGCAAAACACCTTCGATGAAAAAAGCAACGCCGCCATCGGCCGAGGGAGATCCTGCACATGCCCAAGCTTGTTCGCGCCGCCGTCTTGACCAAATACCTGGAAGTCACCCAGGACCTCGGATTCAACCCGTGCGACATCATGACCGTCGTCGGGCTGAGCAAGGCTCAACTGCGAGTCCCGGAAAACCGTATACCCATCGATTCCGCCATGCGCCTGCTGGAAGATTCTGCCGTCGCCAGTGGTTGCCAGACCCTCGGCCTGCGCATGGCCGAGTCGCGCCAGCTTTCAGACTTCGGCGCGGTCAGCCTGCTGCTCAGCCAGCAACGCACCCTGCGTGAGGCCTTTCAGGTAATGGAGCACTATCGTCATCTGATGAATGACTCCCTGGGGATCTTCGTTGAAGAAGCCGGCCGGATGGTGATCATTCGTGCCGAGATGGTCACCGAATCGCTGCTGCCCAGTCGCCAGGCCTCGGAACTGGTCATCGGCGTGCTGTTCGGCATGTGCTCGACACTGCTCGGCGTGCAGTGGCGCCCGTACAGCGTTAACTTCATGCACCAGCCGCCAGAGAACCTGCATCTGCATCGACGCCTGTTCGGCTGCAACCTGGAGTTTGGCAGCGATTTCAACGGCATCGTCTGCTCCGATGCCAGTCTGGACATGGTCAACGCCAATGCCGACCCGGCCATGGCAAGTTATGCCAGACACTACATCGACTCGCTGCAAAGCGATGTAAACACGTCGTTGTTGTTCGAAGTGCGCAAGGCCATCTACCTGTTGTTGCCCATGGGGCGCGCCACGATCGAACAGATCGCGCTGTCACAGGGCATGAACGTGCGCACCTTTCAACGCCGTCTGCAGGACGACGGCTGTGCCTTCAACGACCTGATCAACGAGGTGCGCCGTGACCTGGCGCTGCGTTATCTGGAAAACCCGAACCACTCGATGAGCAGCATCGCCGACATGTTCGGCTTCTCCATGGCCAGTTCCTTCACGCGCTGGTTCATCAACCAGTTCGGCATGCCGCCAGCGGCGTGGCGTCGCGCGCAGAAACAAGCGGTCGCTCCCTGACAGGGAGCGCTGTTCCCGCCTTTCAACGCACACAAAAAAACGGCGACTGCTGGTACAGTCGCCGCGAAAACCGGTGCTTGTCACACCGGTGGTGAGCCTCACTGTAATGAGGAGCCAGCCCAGTGAAGCCCTGCCATAAACCTGTGTGAAGCCTGTTTTCAGGAACCCCAGTGCAGTAACAGAAGCACCAGCACCACGAGAAACACAGTTTCCCCGACCATCAGCAGGATCGGCTTGATCCCGACCGCCGCCAGTTCCTTGAGCCGGGTTTTCATGCCCAGGGCACTGATGGAAATCACCAGGCACCAGCGCGAGAACTCATTGACCCCGCCTTGCACCGCCGGCGCGATCCAGCCGGTGCTGTTGATGCAGGCCAGCATCAGAAATCCCACGGCGAACCATGGCAGCAGCGGTGGGCGTTTGCCTGTCGGGTCGGCACCTTGCATGCGGGTAACCATGGCCGCAGCGACGATGACCGGCAGCAGCATGGCGACGCGTATCAGCTTGACCACAGTGGCGGTATCGCCGGTCTCGGTCGACATGCCGTAACCGGCGCCCACGACCTGAGCGACATCGTGGATAGTCGCGCCGAGGAACACTCCGGCAATTTGCGGCGACAGTGATAACCCGTGAGCAATCATTGGATAGACGATCATTGCCAGGGTCGACAACGCCGACACGCCGATCACCGTGAACAGGGTCGCACGCTCTTTCTGCGGATGGTTAGGCAACGCTGCGGCCAGGGCCAAGGCTGCCGAAGCACCGCAGATGGCGGTGGCGCCACCGGTGAGCATGCCGAACAATCGGGAAAAGCCGAGCAGCCTGGCAGCGATCACCGAGACGCCGATGGTCACCACCACCAGGATCACCACCAGCGCCATCGGCTTCCAGCCCAACGCCGCCATTTGTTCCAGGGTGATACGCATGCCCAGTAGCGACACGCCGATGCGCAGCACCATACGCGCGGTGAACTCGACACCGGCCTTGCACGAGCCTTCGTCCGCCAGAAAGTTCAGCGCCATGCCCAGCAACAAGGCGAACAGCATGACCGGAGCACCATAGTGCTCAGACAAAAACGAAGCGGCAGCCGCCACGATCAGGCTGACGGTAAAACCCGGTGCCAATTCGCGCACGCGGGTATGGGCTTGGGTGAGAGCAATGGCGCTCATGGCATGGATTCCTCACCAATCAGCATCTGCTCCAGCTTGCGCTTGCCGATCAGGTCCCAGGGGCGATCGAAAAACACATCAACACTTGAAAATCGACTCACAACTTCACCTCTAACGCGCCGCCACTGACAGGTGCTGCGACGCTGTCACCCGTTAAACGGGCAATATCTTTGTGGTAGTGACACTTGGCGTAAAAGAACACCGCCGCGGCCGCGAGGCTGACCAGTGGCACCAGTTGAAACGCGGCATGCAGGCCGATCAGGTCGGAAACCCGGCCGGTAATGAATGGCCCCGGGGCCAGGCCCAGCAGATTATTGGCCAGGGTCAGCGTGGCAAATGCGGTGCCGTGCACCGAGTAATGGGTCAGGTTGGCGACCATCGCCCCGCTAGGGCCGGTGGTCCCGGTGGCAATCAGCATGCCCAGGCAGATCAACAGCAATTGCACGGGCCCCGCCTGCAGCGCGAACGCCGCCGACAAGAGCAGGCAACTGCCCAGGCAGAAGGCAATGGCCAGGCTGACTTTGCGCTCCGGTAAGTTGCGACACAGCCGGTCGCTAAGCATGCCGCACAGAATCATCCCCACACCGCTGCACAGCACAATGAGGGCAGCCAGCCCGCCTGCCTTGTCCGTCGGCATGTCGTAGTAGCGGTTCAGGTAGCTGGGAATCCACACCATCACCGTGCCGCCGACAAACAACTGCAAACCACTGCCGACATAGGTCGCTACTACCGAACGGCTGGACCACAGGGTGCGCAACGGGCGCAGGTCCTGCGTCCCCTGGTTCAGGGCCTGCGCCGCACGTTGCGGCGCAATGCGTGCTTCCTTGACGATGATCGGGTACAGCACCGCCAGGCACAGGCCGAACAACGCCATGCCGGCAAATGACCAGCGCCAGCCCAGCTTGGCGGCGATCGCGCCGCCCAGGGCCATGCCCAGCACAGCGCCGAACAAGCCGCCGGCCATGAACGCGCTGGCCAGGGTGGCTCGCATGTGTTTTGGGAATACCGAAATCACCACCGCTATGCCCACGCTGCCGTAGGCGGCTTCGCCGACGCCGACCATGAACCGGGCGATGAACATCTGCGGGTAGTCCTGCGCCAAGGCGCAGCCCAAAGTGGCCACGCTCCACAGCATCGCCATCAGCGCCAGGCTCTTGACCCGGCCGAAGCGGTCGGCCATCAGCGACAGCGGGAACGTCAGCAGGCCGACCATCAGGGCGACAATGCCACTGAGCAGGCCGAGCTGGCCGTCACTCAGTGCCCACTCGCTCTTGAGCAGCGGGAACACCGCATTGAGCACCTGGCGCGACATGTAATCGGAAATCAACATGCCGAAGGTCAGTGCAAAGACAATCCAGGCATATCTACGCGCAACGTTGACGCAACCAGCGTCATCATCGTCGGCGATTGGGTGAAAGGCCATGTAGCCTCCTCATGGGTTTTATTGTTGTTATCCAGCGGATGGCCAATACGGCGCTGCCTCCACTATTTTCAGTGACCTGAAGGTAGCTCTGGCGGGGCGTCCTGCACTAAGCTTCGCAGGACACACTCTTGTGAAATTGGGACAGCCCAGCATGTACACCCTGACCCGCAGTGCCAGCCTGACCCACTATGAGCAAGTGGCCCGCTCCGTAGGGCTGGACCCGTTTCGCATGCTGCGTCTAGCCAAGCTGCCAGCCAGTACCCTGGCCGATCCGAACATCATGATCAGCAGCGATTCGGTCGGCTGGCTGCTGGAAGAGTCGGCGCGCCTGTCTGGCCATGAGGCGTTCGGGCTGTTGCTGGCGCAATCGAGGCAACTGTCCAACTTCGGCATGCTCGCGCTGCTCATTCGCGAAGAGCCGACACTGCGCGCAGCCTTGCTGTCCTGCGCGCGTTACGCCCGGTTGCATAACGCCGGCGTGGAGCTGCGGCTTGAAGATGTCGGGGACCTGGTCCTGTTGCATATGGGTGTGAACATGCAGGGTCATCATGGCGTCTGGCGCCAGGCGATCGAACAGGCGACGGGGATTATCGTGCGCACCTTGAACAATCTCAGCGGCCAGACTTTCCGGCCAGTCAGGGTCAGCTTTACCCACGAGCGACCCACCAGCCTGGAAGTCCATCACCGCGTGCTGGGCACGGCGATCGAGTTTTCCCAGGAGTTCAATGCCATCGTTTGCCGCGCCCGCGATCTCGACGCGGCCATTCCCGCGGCAGACCCGACGCTGCATCGCGAAGTGAAGCGATCCCTGGACCTGCTGTTGGCCAACCTGCGCGACGAGCCGGCGCAGCAGGTGCGCCAGGTGGTCAAGATGTTGTTGCCGGGCGGGCTGTGTTCCGTCGATGGCGTTGCCCAGCATCTCGGCGTGCATCGACGCACGCTGAACCGGCACCTCGCGGAGGAAGGGCAAAGCGTCACCACCATCATCAATGCCGTGCGTGCCGATCTCGCCGAAGAGTACCTGGCCAACAGCAAGCGCCGGTTATATGAGGTCGCCGAGCTGCTTGGTTTTTCCTCTGCCGGTGACTTTTCCCGCTGGTTCCGTGGCCAGTTTGGCCAGACGCCATCGAGTTGGGTCACAGCCTACCGAGAGAGCCAGGTGACACCCGGGTCACTCACCTGAGTAAGTGGAACGGGCGGTCCCAAGGGAGCGCGCCTGCGAGCGGACGACCTTGTCCCAATACGCTAATAAAATGTCCTGAAATGCACAGGATTGCCCGTGCCTGCCAATTAGGATAGGCGCGCGGCATCGCTGTCGGCTCCTGCCGCAGCCTCCCGCGGATTCACCTGTCCCACACCGCCGCAGCCAAAAAACTGGATCAACAATAACAAGCGCCGCCGTCACTCAAGGCATGACTTTCACCTGTCACGCCCACGGCCCGGCCATAGACCAATTAAATGGAGACGCAATGCGAGTCGAACAACTGACCTGCGCCATCGGCGCGGAACTGCTCGATGTGAACCTGGGCGACGCAGTGCGCGATGACGACATGTTCAACGAAATTTACGCCGCACTGCTCAAACACAAGGTGCTGTTCCTGCGTGACCAGGATCTGGACAAACTTTCCCGTCGCGATCACGAGGCTTTTTCCCTGCGCATGGGGCAGCTCGAAACCCACCCGATGCTGCCCAGCCATCCCGAAGCGCCCGGCCTCGTGCAAATCTACAAGACCCCCGAGAACCCGGCGGACCGCTATGAAAATGCCTGGCACTGCGATGCCACCTGGCGTGAATCGCCGCCGATGGGCGCGGTGCTGCGTTGCATCGAATGCCCTCCGGTCGGCGGCGACACCATGTGGGCCAACATGGTGCTGGCCTATGACAAGCTGCCGGCGGACGTGAAACAGGAAATTGGCAACCTGATCGCCAGCCATAGCTTCAACGCCTCCTTCGCCGCCGCCATGCCCAGGGAAAAGCGCCTGGCGATGAAGGCGCAGTACCCGGATTCTGAGCATCCGGTCGTGCGCACCCACCCGGAAACCGGCGAGAAGGTGCTGTTCGTCAATGCCTACGCCACACACTTCGTCAATTACCACCGCGATGGCCGTGTCCGTTTCGGCCAGGATTACAACCAGGCCGGCGTCGACCTGCTCAAGTACCTGATCAGCCAGGCCTACAATCCTGAGTATCAGGTGCGCTGGCGTTGGAAGAAAAACAGCGTGGCGATTTGGGATAACCGCTGCACCCAACACTATGCCGTGATGGACTATCCGCCTTGCCATCGCAAGATGGAGCGCGCGGCTATTATCGGTGACACACCCTACTGATCAGTCAACCGGTTCAAACCCCAGAGACGCTGCTGGGCGTCTCCTTTGGGTCGATTTCTGCCTCACAAGAGGATCCCCCCTACGCTTGCAAAAATCGATCGGGCCGGCATGGACAAAGGGCACTGGACGCCTTGTCATCGATGATCTCCTCGCTGGCCAGACGTCCCACTGTCGCAGCCAAAGTAATTCCAGGGTGCATTGCACAAACGTAGACGCCACCCACTTTGGGTAGATAACCGATGATGGGGATGCCATCGGCAGGCATGGGCCTGAGTCCGACACAAGCCCGTTCCGGATCTATGGAAACAACACCATGGAGTTCGTTCTGGATTGTCTTGGCAGTTCGAAGCGCTATCGCTGCCGGTTGATTTTCCATGGCGTCGTCCAGGTAATCTTCTGCCGCCAGCAACGCATCATCCGAACTTTGCCTCACTTCCATTTCAGGGCTGGAGATGAGGGTGTGCACGAGGTTGGGTTGTGACTTGTAACGAATGAAAATGGCAGGCGAGGCCTCTATTGGCAGGGACACTCCAAGCATGTCTGTCAGTTTCGTGATGCCTGTCCCGGCTGCCAGTACGACAATATCGGCATCGAGGATGCCTATTGTTGTTTCGACTCCGGTCACCGTTGCACTCTGGGTTACAAAACCGAGCACTCGCGTCTGAGTGAGAATCTTCGCCCCATACGCCTGGGCACCTGCGATCAACGCATGCGTAGCTGCCACTGCGTCCAGCGCTCCTTCTTCAGCCGCATACAGAGCAGACTGGGGAGGGTTCTTGAGATTTGGTTCCAGGTCGAGAATCTGCGATCGAGACACCAGGTTTGCCGAAGCTTGGTGACCTGAGATCGGCAGCGCTCCAATCGCCATCACGCTGTAAGACAAGGCACCTGTCCATCTTATCTCCAGACCTGGCAGCTGCGTTTCGAGTCGGCGGTACTCCTTGATGGCAGAACCGCGCAGTTGCGCAATTGGGTCAGGTTCGGGGTGTGAGGCATTGAGCCAAGCGAATGAGCTGCCAGTCACTCCCGAAGCTATATCTTCAGCTTCTACCAAAGTGACATTCGCGCCTTTACCTGCCAAGTGATATGCCAATGACGCGCCAACGATGCCTGCACCAATGACAACGACTCGTTTGTCCTGACCATTTCCCATATCAACCTCCGTTCTGTCGATGTGCCGATGGTACGACAGCTGGATGATTTCATGACATGAGAACCTGATCGTTCAGCTTTTTGAGTGTCTGCTTCTGGTCGAGGCTGTGTAAAAACGTTTTTGAGTGCGACAGATACTCAAAACCGGACTGGAAATCGCGTTTCTACGCGAAATCCACATCTGCTGACGTGCCGATAAATTTCAGATTTAACGTAGACGCACGCACTTCAATTTTGGCGAAGCGTTTTTACACACTCTGGGCCGAAAGCAGCCATCCACTAACAACCTCTTTCGACCAAAGCTGAAGTGGCCAGCTTGGGGAGCAGACATTCAAGGTCTGGCCTAACCCGGCGCTACGCGGCTTTTCGCCCGGCGCGCCATATCGATCGATACGTTAAGCCCCAGGCTTCAAATGCGCCTAAGTGTCAGCGAAACATCTTCCCTCGTTTCCAACCCCAATACTCCAATCGGCAGCGTGACGTCTGAAGCTGACGCGCCGGCAATCCGAGCGGTATTAATAAAATAAAAACTACCTGTTCTGCGCCTGAACGTCGCGATGGAGTTCGCGCGACTTTGCACATGACTCGGTTTTCTGATCTGGCTCAACGTATCTACCGTACCTGGGCGTAGTGTTTGCAATAACGTTTCGTAGACACGGCGGAAATGGGTGCTTACGTCCTTTACGGTTTTCAGTGTGTTTTTGAGATGTTTTTGCCTTTTTCATACTTTAAAGGGTGTCCGATGAAAACCTCATATTTCGTAGCAACGACAATCCTCGCCGCAGGCTTGTCTGCCCTTGCATCTCCCGCCAACTCGCAGACACTCGAAAAAATTGCCGACAGTAATAAAATCACCGTGTCTTACCGGGAGGCATCGATACCTTTCAGCTACTTGATCGGTCCTACCGAAGCGGTGGGTTTCTCAGTCGATTTAACTGATGCCATCGTTGATGATGTGCGCAGGAAGCTCAAGAGGCCGAACTTGGAAGTGGCTTACATTCCTGTGTCTTCGCAAACCCGCATTCCGTTGCTGGTTAATGGCACATACGATCTGGAGTGCGGATCCACCACCAACAACGCTGCGCGTGGCAAGGACGTGGCTTTTGCAATTAGTCATTTCTACACCGGCACGCGTCTATTGACCAAGAAGACCTCCGGCATAAAGAACTACGCCGATCTCGCAAAGAAGACGGTCGCCAGCACCGTCGGCAGCACGAACGAGAAGGTTCTCCGCCAATACAGTGCCGACAACAATCTAGACATACAGGTCGTCTTGGGCAAAGACTATGACGACTCCTTGGCGCTGGTTGAAAATGATCGTGCCGTGGCGTTTGCCATGGACGATATCCTGCTGTTTGGCCTCATGGCGAACTCCAAAAATCCCGATTCGTACGAAGTCGTGGGTGATGCGCTGCAAGTCGAACCCTACGGCTGCATGCTTCGCAAAGATGATCCTGAATTCAAGCAATTGGTCGATGGCACCATCACCCGCCTCATGGAGTCGGGCGAATTCGCGAGGCTGTACACCAAGTGGTTTCAATCACCGATTCCTCCAAAAGGAATGAATCTGAATATGCCGATGAGCGAACAGCTCAAAGCCAATCTCAAGGCCCGCAGTGACAAACCAGCGCTGTAAAGCTTGACGAGTACCTGAGCAAATGACACAGAAGTCCGATTTGACTCGGTCATTGCGAGCAGCTGCCGGCTCCACATCGCATCGGGTCGGCACTAAGGCTCGTTGAGAGCGGTTCCAGCCGCAAACTCAGATTAGAGTGGGCTCTATTCACCTAATTGAGTACAAAGCCGATCGGTTGCGTAATCTCATACTCGCGGGACTTTACTTAAACGGTGGGAGGCAACTCCCGTGTCATGTGCGGTAAAGACGTGCGTGGCGAGCTATCCGGAATAGCCAGCGTCGCACGTAACCCGCCTTCCGGTCGGTTGACCAGCGTGATGTGTCCGCCCAGCCGGGTCGCGATGGTGTTGACGATGGTCAGCCCCAGTCCCGCACCCTGGACATTGCCGCGACTGTAAAACCGTTCGAACAACCGCTCGCGGTCCGCTTCATCAATGCCAGGGCCCTGATCCTCGACACTCAGCAAATAGAAGCCATCGGCCTGACCTAACTGCACGGTGATCACGCCTTTATCAGGGGAAAAATTTACCGCGTTGCTGATCAGGTTGTTCAGTGCGATGTCGATGGCGGCAGCGTCGGCCACCACTTTGAAGGGGCGGTCCTGGACGTCGAAGGCCAGCTCAAGATTTTTACTCAGTATCCAGGGCGTAAGCTGAGCCAGGCTGCCGCGCACAATTTCGGCCAGGTCGATGCCGTGCTGCAGCGGCGCCATGGCTTTGGGTTCCAGGCGAGCCATGGTCAGCAATTGATTGACCAGGCGGCTGGTGCGGTCGACGCCGGCGATCAGAAACTCCAGCGAGTCACGGCGCTCTTCTTCGGTGCCAGCCTCCAGCAGATTTTGCGCATGGACCCGCAGCACCGCCAAAGGCGTGCGCATTTCGTGGGCGGCATCGGCGATGAAGCGGTGTTCGCGGGCCAGCACTTCCTGAATCTGCGCCAGCATGCGATTGAGCGCTGCTTGCATCGGCTCCAGTTCACTGGGCAGCGGGGTCAGTTGCAACGGTTCCAGCGAGCCGCTGTGCCGTGCCCGCAACGTCGCCGCCATGTTTTCCAGCGGCTTGAGGCCCCAGCCGATAGCGATCCAGATCAGCACCGCCAGAATCAAGCTGCCCAGCACATTGGGCCACAAGGTATGGCGCATGATCCGATCCACCAGGTCCGCGCGCACGTCGTCCCGTTCTCCTACCCAGATTTTCAGCTCGTTCTGTTTGTCATCCAGCAGGAACGCGCGCCAATGGCGATTGTTCAGGTCGACCACATCACTGAAACCGGGTGTTGCTGGCGGTGTGCTGAAAGAGGGCGCGCTGGCCGTGTGTACCAGCACTTCGCCGTGACGATTCCAGACCTGAAACGCCAGTTTGGTTTCATAAGGATGGCCGTCGACCCTGGGGTCTGCTTCGCCCAAGGCTTTATTGAAGGCCTGATACAGGTCGGCGTGTTCCTTGTTGGCCAAGGGCATGCGCATCACGCCTTGCAACAGCCGGGCGTTTTGAGCCAGTTGGGCATCATAGACTTCGGCGATTTCATGATTGCTGTCGTGCAGATTGAACAGGCTGATCACCGCGACGCCGACCAGCATCAGGCCAATGATGAGCGTGAGGCTGCGGCGTCGAATCGACGTCATCGACGCTCCTCCACCAGATAACCGACACCGCGAATGGTGCGGATCAGGTCGGTGGAGAATTTTTTGCGCAAGTGGTGGATATGCACTTCCAGGGTGTTGCTTTCGGCTTCCTCGCTCCAGCCATACAACAACTGCATCAGGTGATCGCGGGTCATGACCCGGCCTGGCGGCGAGAGCAATTCGTGCAACAGCTGATATTCCTTGGGCGTCAGTGCTACCGGTTCGCCGTGATAACTGACTTGCTGGGTGCCAGGGTTCAGGCTGATGCCGGCGTGCTCGATCAGCATTTGCGCGCGCCCGACACTGCGGCGCAGCAAGGCCCGCAAGCGCGCCTTGAGTTCTGCCAGGTCAAAGGGCTTGATCAGGTAATCGTCGGCCCCGGCATCCAGCCCGGCAATGCGGTCTTCGGTCGCGTCGCGCGCGGTGAGGATCAGCACCGGCAGGTTGGAACCGCTGTCACGCAAGCGCCGTAATACCTCAAGCCCGTCCATGCGCGGCAGACCGAGGTCGAGCACGGCCAGGTCAAACGTTTCGCTCAATAGCGCGTGCAAGGCGCTGGCACCATCCTGTAGCCAATCGACGGTGTAACCCTCGCGGCCCAAGGCCTGATGGATGCCCTCGCCGAGGGCAACGTCGTCCTCGATCAGTAATAAGCGCACACGAACTCCTGTCAGTCGAGTTTCTTGTTCACGTCCACCAGCAACGCTTCAATCTCTTTGCGTCGCCCCGCGTCGGCGGTTTCCCGTCCGGGTCTTGGCGCTGCCTGCAACGCTTTCTGCAGCGCGCTTTTGGCTTCGTTGTAGCGCTTTTGACGGTAGAGGTGATCGCCCCAGAAGTACAGACTATCGATGCCGTCCGGGTTGAGTTGCAAGGCCTGTTTGAGCAACTGTTCGGCCTTGTCCGAATCACCAAAACCGATGGGCCAGCCCGGCACGCGGTCATACAGCGCACCCAGACTTGTATAAGCCGAGCCTTGCAGGGCTTTCGGGTCCAGGGTCAGGGCTTTTTCCAGATCGGCTTTTGCCGCCTTGACCTTGCTCAGCGCGCCGAGGCCGCCTTGGGCACCGGCCCAACTGCTGTTGACGATGCCGGACCAGATCCAGGCTTCTGCCACCGATTGGCGTTGCTGGGTGAACGCCGACGCCTGGGCCGCCAGTTGTTCAAACGCTGCAGTGCGTTGCGCTTCGGGCACTTCGTATTGAATGTGCGCCCAGCTTTGCTGGATGCCTTTGAGGCGTTGCTGGTCGGCGGGGTCGAGGGCCCAGGCACTTTGGCTCAAGGCGCCGAGTATCAGGCAAGCGATGACTTTTTTCATGGTTTCAAGTGCTCGTTGTCAGGTTTTTCGCTCAGACGACGGATCAGCGGCAATTGCTTGCGCAAGCCCTTGTCCACCAGATGGGGCAGCAGACTGTTCAGGCGCACGAAAAAGCGTTCCGGCCAGCCCAGGTACAAATCGCGGTGATCACCGGCGATGGCATGGATCACAGCAGCCGCGACCGTTTGCGGGTCATCGACGTTGGCTTTGAGTGCATCATTCAAGGCTTGGGCCGCCGGGCTGTTCATCCGGGTGCGGGTGGCGCGCGGGGCGACATACAACACGTTGACGCGGGTGTCCGCCAGTTCCCGGCGCAAGGCTTCGGAAAACCCGCGCAGGGCAAACTTGGTGGCGCAATAGCTGGCATAGCCGGGGTAGCCGATGGAACCGTAGGTTGAGCCGACGTTCACCACCATCGCGCTTTCGGCTTCCTTGAGCAGCGGCAGCAAGAGTTTGGTCAGGCAGATCGGCGCGCTGATGTTGACCGCCATCATTGCGTGGATTTCGCTGTCCTCGAGTTGTTCGAGCATGGCGAAGTGATTGATTCCGGCGGCGTTGATCAACAGGTTGATCCCGCCAATGGCTTGGGCAGCAGCCAACACCTTGCGCCGATCGGTGAGGACGGTCAGGTCCGCGCCGATCCAGCACAGCTGCTGCGGATAGCGCGCCAGCAACGGCGCCAACGGTGCCTCTTGCCGCGCGACCGCCAGCACTCGGGCACCGCTGGCGCACAGGGCGGTTGCGATCGCCAGGCCGATGCCACCGCTGGCACCGGTGAGTACCACACGAGCTTCAGACAGGCGCATGCAATGTCTCCCCGTCGCGTGGCAAGCCACGGAACATGTCGGTGTACAGCGTGTACACCACCTTGGACGCGTGAATGACCGCAGCCTGGTCGGCCGGATCATCGAGGGTGTTCATCAGGCGGCGATAAGTCTGCATGTGCTCGATGTCCAGGGAGCCATGGGAGCTGAGGTAGCTGAAGGCACTTTCCGGCAAGTCCAGCCGCTCGCGAATACTGCCGGCGGCGTGAGTGGCCAGGGCGATGCTGGTGCCTTCCAGCACGTTGACCATCCCGAACAGGCCGACCGGGTTGTCCCGGGCAATCAGGTCGTAGAGAAAACTGACCATCAACTCGATGGGCAGGCTCGGATGACCGTCGCGCACCGCAACCTTGTCGCCGCCGCAGGCCTCGATGTCATTGAGGATCCATTGTTCGTGGCCGTATTCATCCTCGATGTATTCGCAAACGGCTTTGCGCAGCCATTCCAGACGCAACGGCAGACGCGCGCCGCAGGCCATCATCAAGGGCACGGTGTGGCGTACGTGGTAATAGGCTTGCGCCAGAAACGCGCGGTAACTTTCCAGGCTGACCTTGCCCTCCAGGGCGTCGATAATGATCGGCAGATTGAACAGCGCATGGCGTTCTTGTTGCGTGGCTTCTTGCAGCCTGTCGAAAAAACTCATGATGCGGATTCCTCGGAAAAGACAGATTCAGACAGTTGCGCCCGGTAACGCTCGACGATGGCGTCACGGCGCAGTCGGCCATTGGCGGTAAGCAGGCCATTGGCGGGGGTGAAGGGTTGATCCAGTCGGGTCCAGTGGTGGACCTGGGCGTAATCGGGCAAGGCTTCGTTGGCCTGGGCGACGGTGGCGGCGAGTTCGTCGTCGGTGCATTCAGGACGCGAGGGCCAGAGCAGCGCATGGTTGTAGGGCAGGGCTTCGCCGTAGACGAAGGCCTGGGCGATGTGGCGGCGCTGGGTCAATTCGGACTCGACCCACTCCGGGTTCACGTTGCGCCCGAAACTGGTGACGAATTGATGTTTCTTGCGCCCGTTGAGGTAGAGAAAACCTTCGGGGTCAAATTCGCCGAGATCACCGGTCGGCCACCAATCATCGGTGGGCGGTGCTTCGCCCAGATAGCCCAGCAAGGTCGAACCCTTGACCAGCACTTCGCCGTCCTGAGCCAAGCGAATCTCTACATGGGGCAGGGGCTGGCCCACGCTGCCGGGACGGCGCGCGCCGGGCCGATTAAGGCACACCACCGAGGCGCACTCCGACAGTCCGTAGCCTTCGTAAACCGGCAGGCCGATACGTCGAGCACGGTGCAGCAATTCCTCGGACACCCGTGCGCCACCCACTGCGGCAAAACGCAGCGTGCCGGGGTTGAAGGCTTTCTGCTCGGCGGCACTGACCAACATTAGTAACAGCTGCGGCACCAGGATCAGGCTCTCGGGGGCGCGGGCGGCCAGGCAACCGAGCAGCTGTGGCACGTCCACTCCGCTGGCCCCTTGGATGCCGAGGGATTTCTGGCTGGGCACGCTCAAGGTCGCGCCGGCATACAACGCGGCATAACAACCGAGGTTTTCCAGCAGGATCGCCAAGGGCAACAGCGCCAGGTGATGCTGCGGATCGGTGGGTTTGCTGGCCTGATCCAGTTCGCGAGCGACCGTCAAAATACTCTCCGCGCTCAGGCACACGCCTTTGGGCGTACCCGTGGTGCCGGAGGTGAAGGTCAGTTTGGCGGTCCCCTCGGGCAGGCGATTCGCGTCCATGAAGGTCCGGCACCAGAACCCGTCGGCTTTCTCGTAGCCGGCCTCCTGCAGTTCGGCGTCCAGCTGCGGCTCGGCAATCACCCGTTCGGCGTGACTCTGTTCCAGGCAGTGGCGGCGCTGGGCCGGGCTGAAAAACGGTGGCAACGTCAGGCAGGTCAGGCCTTCGAACAACGCGGCCAGGTCCCAGAGCATCGCTTCAACGCCATTGTCCAGGGCCAGCGCAAGCACCCTGACGTGTTCATCGCGCAGACGCTGCTGGCGAGTCAGCACTTCGGCGTACAGCGTGGCGTAGTCCACCTTCACCTGATCGCCCCACAACGCAATCGCGCTGGGTGTGCGTTCGGCATGGTTGCGCAGGGTCTGTTTGAACCGTTCGGTTTCAGGCGACATGGCTGGACTCCTCATTGGACGTTGGCAACCCCAGGCGACTGAACATCCCGCTGTTGTGCAAATGGATGAAGCCGGCGCGAATGTTGCCCACGTGTACCCAGGGCTTGCTTTCGTAATAACTGCCCCAGTGGTGGCGCTCATCACCCAGCCGCTCGGGATCGGCGGCGCACAGCGTCACGGGTTTCAAGCCCAGGCGATGAAAGCTGTTGACCAGGCCGACATTGCCGGTGAACGCCACCCACTCCAGGCCACCCATGGCCAGAAGGTAGGTGATGGCGATGATGCTCATCCGTGCGCTGCCGGTGTCACTGGCGGCCAGGTTGCCGACTTCGACGATGCCGGCACGGTCCACGGGGCGATCGGCGGCCGCGCTGATCAGCGGGTCGATCGATTCGTCCAGATAACGCTCCAGAAACAACTGCCCAAGACTCGCGAGACGAATCCCGGCCACCGCACACAGTTCGCCCGCCGCGTTGCTCATGCCGAACAGTTCGGGCATGAAATGACGGATGTCGGCACCGTGGGCCTTGCGAAAGCGTTGCTGGATAAAGTCTTCAAAGAGGGGGCGCCGGGGCTCGTCCGGCAGCGCTCTGTGCAAACTCATCTGTTCGGTTTCGGATTGGCCGAAACGCAGGGGGAGCGCGATGTTCCACTCAAAATCGGGCATGGGAAGACGCCTCCACGGTTCAATTGAGGAAGAGTATTGAAGGCAATACTTAAGAGAGTCTGAAGGTGGAAAAAAGGAGGAGGGCAGCGGTCTTCAGACTGCCTTAAGACTTGGCGGGCAATGTGCGGCCAGTCAGTTCGGTGACACATCGGACCCAGGTAAGGCGAATGACTCGCCAGCCGGCAACAACTTTACGAGGCCCCTTATGACCCGCGACTCAGCAGCACCTCGCTATGGAAAACTGTCGATGATCATGCACTGGCTGATGCTGGGCTTGTTTGTCGGCGTCTACACCAGTATCGAGCTCAAAGGGATGCTCCCCCGCGGGCATGCGTTGAAGGGCCTGTTTCTGGGGCTTCATGGGCTGTTCGGGTTGAGCATTTTCATATTGGTCTGGGTGAGGCTGCTGGGGCGACTCACGCCTCGTCCGCCCATCACCCCGGCATTGCCCCTGTGGCAGACCGGCATTTCGCACCTGATGCATCTGGCGTTGTACGGATTGATGATCGCCACCCCGCTGCTGGCCTGGCTGATGCTCTCGGCCGGCGGCAAGCCGATGCCCTATTTCGGGTTCTACCTGCCGTCATTGGTGGCGGTTGATCCTGATCTGGCCCGGCAGTTCAAGCATTGGCACGAACTGCTCGGCAGCGCCGGTTACTGGCTGATCGGTTTGCACGCGGCGGCGGGGCTGTTTCATCACTATTGGGTCCGCGACAACACCCTGATCCGTATGCTGCCGGGCCGATCCGGCAATGTGGTCAATCAGCGCCAGCGATGATCTTGAATTTGGTGCGGGCCAGGCAAAAAGACAATACACGGACTATTGAAGTCCCCTGAATACCCCTCAGGCAAAACACAACCCCCTGTAGGCGTGAGCCTGCTCGCGAAGACGGCCGCCCATCCAGCACCGATGCTGAGTGACACATCGCCATCGCGAGCAGGCTCACGCCTACAGGGATTTCGTTCGCCTGAGGCAGTGCGTCATTTGCCTCTGTTCCGCTGACGATGAGCACGGCGATAGCGTTACACCATCGCTCTGTGTCTCGGGACTCCGGACTGGGTATTTGCAATTTGAATCGGTCACAGGTGTTCATCTGCCGAACTAACACTGATTTTAGCTTCCTGGGCGAATCGAAAAAGACCTACACCGAGGAAGTACGTGGCAACGACGAAAAGTAGACCGGCACCATAGGCGTACTTGAAGCCAATGAACTCGGTTAAAAAGATAATAGCGAGCAGCAGGGTGGCGCACAGTCCGCCGCGTAAAGAAGACAGGATACCGGCGCTCAATAAGTCAGCCCTCCGCCGCAATCGCTCCAGGTCGACCCTGAGGTGCGCACGGCTCAGGTCGTCTTCGGGGATCGCATTGAGTACCCGTGTACGGTCGATGACAACTGATAACCTCGAAGACATTAACGAAACGAACGCCGCTATTGCACCCAAGAAAAACGTAGGGGCTGTTGCTTGTGAAAAGATGTGGGACAACCGTACAGCGTCAGGAATGAACTCGTTCAATTGAGAGCCCCCCTATAGGCCGAGTATCTGCCATTTTCCAGGCTGGAATAAGGCGCCACTTGGAACTCACTGCCTCCTCCAGATCGCATCGCCGCAACAAACACAGCTTTGGCATCCCGTTTCGCGGAGGTTGGCCGGCGGTTGGATAGCGACGGTTTAATTGCAACCGTCGCCGGGTCAATTTACTCCTTGGTTCGTCGGCGCGCGTGCAACCTGTATCGCCGCGTATTTTGAATTCATGCGTTACTCTTTGCCGCTTTCGATGGCTTGCTGGGCCTGCTTCAACTTCTCGATATCGGCTTGGGTCAACTCGGGGCGGTCAATCTTCAGCGTCAGTTTGTTCAGCTTGCCGGTGAACGTGAACGGCGGCAGATAGTCAGCGTCGTTGACCCCGGTGAGGGTGTCAGATCCGATATCCAGACTTTCATCCCAGGCCAGGGTGAAGGGAAGGCTGTGCTCCATTTTGTGTTGGTCGACGACTTTGCCGTCCACCTTGAGCGTGCCCATTCCGCCGAGACCGACGCCCGAAAAACTGTTGAACGCCAGCGTTGCAGCGCCGAGACCGTCGTACTTGAAGTCGAATTCCAGCACATGTTTGCCCGGTGTAAGCGCGTCGGCACCAGCCCAGCGTACCCGCTCCAGATCGATCAGGTTCCACAGGAACACCGGTTTGCTCTTCAGAAGGTAGAAGCCGTAGCCAGCGAAACGTCCGCCCTGGGTGATCAACATGCCTTCGGCACCGTTATCGCCAACTTCCACCTCGGCTGTGTAGGTGTAGGACGTATTCAGCACGCTCGGCGCATCGCCATTGGGTGTGCCCTTCAGAGGATGTTCCCAGGTGAACACGTTGCGTCCGGCCGTAATGCTCGGCCTAGGGGCTATCATCCGCGGCAGTACTGAAGTGTCGAGCGGCAGTACCTGATACTTGCGCGCTTCATCCATGAACATGGCCTGCAGCTGTTTGAGCTTCTCCGGGTTCTGAAACGCCAGATCGGTGGACTGTGAGTAGTCCTCGTTCAGGTTGTACAACTCCCATTGCATCTGCATGGGGTCGGAGGCTTTGGCGGTCATATTCCAAGGGGCCCGCACCACTTTGGTACTGGCCATCCAGCCGTCGTGGTAGAGCGCGTGGTCGCCGAGCATTTCGAAGTATTGAGTCTTGTGGGCGGAGGGTGCCTGGGCGTTTGTCTTGTCGAAGGTGTAAAGCAGGCTGTTGCCTTCAATGGGCTTCTGGGCAATGCCATTGACCGTGTTCGGCGCACTGACGCCGGTGGCCTCCAGGATGGTCGGCACAATGTCGATGACGTGGTGGAACTGGGTACGGATGCCGCCCTTGTCGGTGATTCGCGAGGGCCAGGAAATGGCCATGCCCTGGCGCACGCCGCCCAGGTGCGATGCGATCTGCTTGACCCATGTAAAGGGCACATCAAAGGCCCAGGCCCAGCCAGCAGCCATGTGGTTGTAGGTCTGGTCGCTGCCCCAGGCGTCGTAGTATTTCTTCAGTTGCAACTCGACCGGTATTTGCACGCCGTTGAACATGGCGACTTCATTAGGTGTTCCGAACATCTGCCCTTCAGCACTGGTGCCGTTGTCGCCGGTGATATAGATGATCAGGGTGTTGTCCAGTTTGCCCATGTCCTCGATGGACTGGATCACGCGGCCGATCTCATGGTCGGTATAGGCCTCGTAAGCGGCGAATACCTCAACCTGGCGGATATACAACTTCTTCTGGTCGGCGCTCAGGCTGTTCCAGTCGGGCAACAGATCGTTGGGCCAAGGGGTCAGTCGGGTGTCCGGCGGAATCACACCGAGCTTTTTCTGGTTGGCAAAGATAGTCTCGCGCAGCTGGTTCCAGCCGCCATCGAAGAGGTGCATGTCGCCGATCTTCTTGATCCACTCCTGCGTAGCGTTATGTGGCGCGTGGGTGCCGCCGGGTGCGTAGTAGACAAAGAATGGACGGTCCGGGGTCAGGGCGTTCATGCGTTGCATGTAGTCGATCGCATCGTCGGCCATTGCCGTGGTCAGGTTCCAGCCAGGCTTGCCCTCGAATGGATAGATTTGTGTGGTGTTGCGGAACAGGTTGGGCTGCCACTGATTGGTGTCGCCACCGATAAAGCCATAGAAGTACTCAAACCCCATACCGGTTGGCCACTGACCGAAGGGCCCGGCCTGGCTGGCCTGGAAGGCTGGGGTGTTGTGATCCTTGCCGAACCAGGAGGTGTGGTAACCGTTATCTTGCAAAATGCGGCCGATCGTCGACGTGTTTTTTTCGATGATGCTGTCATAGCCGGGATAACCGGTGGCCGTTTCGGAAACAGTCCCGAAACCGACCGAGTGGTGGTTACGTCCGGTAATGAGTGCCGCGCGGGTCGGTGAGCACAGCGCGGTGGAGTTGAATTGGGTGTAGCGCAGGCCGTTGGCCGCGATGCGATCCATGGCGGGCGTTGGAATCACCCCGCCAAAGGTGCTGGATACCCCGTAGCCAGCGTCATCGGTGATGATCAGCAGCACATTCGGCGCGCCCTTGGGCGGCACGATGGTCGCCGGCCAGTAGGGTTTGGAGCTTTGCGCAATGTCCGTGATCGTGCCCCCGAACGGTATGTCGGGCGCCGGTAGCTGATCGCCGGAAATGATTCGGGTGGTGCTGGTCGTGCCCGGCGGACCATTGAGTTGATCGGCCTGAGGGTTGTTGGTGTACACGCCGAGGGCAAGGCATAGCAGCAGGGGAGAGACGGTTCGCCGCACCGAGGTTGAACGAGGAGGGATCATCATTGGCTCCTGTTTGGGAACACACCGCTGCAAACGGGTTGCCGCTCGGACAGGGAATGTGCGCGATTAAAAGTGGCCTGTGTTGGTGTTGCCTTTATTGATATTTGTCAATTGAACCAGTCTTTGCAGGTGCGCTCGGTCAGCGATCAACCGCACAATCCTCGCAGCCAGACAAACCCGTGGACGCGCCGATGCAGCTCAAGAACAAACGCTGGAGCAATGCCATTGTTGCAGTCGGACTTCTGACTGTCGGCCTGGCTTTCGCGGTGTATCAGCACCTTCGTGATCCATCGCCCATGACGCTGGGTGATGGAAAAAATGGCCCCCCGGAGATGGTCTGGATTCCTGCCGGCGAGTTCTTGATGGGGAGCGATAACAAGAAGGCGAAGCCCAGTGAGGGGCCGGCTCACAAGGTTCGGCTCGATGGTTTCTGGATTGACCGTCATGATGTCACTAATGCCGATTTCGCCCGCTTCATTGCTGAAACACATTACGTCACTACTGCCGAACGCAAGCCTGAATGGGACGATCTGAAAGTACAGCTACCCGCAGGTACTCCAGAGCCGGACGACAGTGTCATGGTGCCTGGCGCATTGGTTTTCGTGGGCACGGACAGGCCAATCCCCCTGGATGATTTCAGCCAGTGGTGGGCATTTGTTCCCGGGGCCAACTGGCGTCATCCGTCAGGCCCGGGCAGTAGCATCGAGGGCAAGGAAACCCATCCGGTCGTTCAGGTTTCACATGAAGACGCGGAGGCGTACGCGCAGTGGGCACATAAACGTCTGCTGACCGAGGCGGAATGGGAATACGCCGCAAGAGGGGGGCTGAAACAAGCGGACTATGCGTGGGGGAATGATTTCACGCCGGGCGGCCAAAAAATGGCCAACACCTGGGATGAGGTACAACCGTTTCCAGTGACCGGGTCCGGCAATACATTCAAGATTGGCACCCAACCGGTAGGAAGTTACAAACCTAACGCGTATGGGCTGTACGACATGTCCGGGAACGTTTGGCAGTGGGTCGCCGATTGGTATCGTACTGATGCCTTTAACCTTGAACTCAAACGTCAGTCAGCTGGCGGAGTCTCGTCTAACCCAGTGGGTCCGCCGGACAGCTATGACCCAGCACTCGGGGCAACGGCCAACGCGCCTCAGCGTGTGATTCGAGGTGGATCTTTTCTTTGTAGCGACAGCTACTGCACGAGCTTTCGAACCAGTGCCAGGCAGGGGGCGGATCCGATGAATGCCATGTCACATCTCGGATTTCGCTTGGCGATGAGCAATGATCAATGGAAAAAGATCCGCTGAATACAATCCGCACGCCGGTGTCGCGTAGTGCCGTCAAAAATGTTCGGCCAAGGCGCCCAACCCCTTGAGGGTTCTCTGGTATCGACAGCTCCCCTGGACAACAACCAGCTTTGCAACGCTTCAGTCATTGCCTTCCCGCACCCACCGCCTGACTTCACCCTGCACGGCATACGCTGGCGCCTCCACCGCATTGAAATCCTGCGTATACCGCTGGGCAAATCCCTCAACTCCCCATTCCTGAAACTGCTGGACATGCTTCAGCTCATGAGCCCAGAGCGCAATGTTCACTTCTGCCGTTTGAGCATCCCGAAAGAGGATGACGTCGATCAGCGTCACCGCACCGACATCGGGGTTTTGCAGCATGGCCGTGGCGGCGGTGAATTGGCCGTTATCGCTCACTTTATAGCGCGCGGCATCGAGCACGCCGGGGTCATACCAGCGCAACAGTTGCTCGCGAATGTGCGGTGGAATGGGTTGAGTATCGGCAGTGGCTGCTTCAGCCCGGGCTTGAGTCAGCCACATCGCCAAGGCGGGTGCGGCGATCTGGTAGATGCCATCAGGTGGCAGGCCGAGCAGTTGCCCCACGTCTGGCAGGCAAATGCAGCTGTCCAGGCACACTTGTTTTTCACCCGCAGGGCAGGGACTGGTCTGGGCGGGCACTTCAAGGGGCAGGTAAAGAAAAAGCAGCGTCATCAGGCGCTTGGTGATGGGCGGCATTGGGCGCTCCAGGGACGGATGCGGCGCGAACAGTGGATCAAAATTGATCGACGACCCGGATCGCTTTAGCCTAGACCCGAATCAACCCCATCAGCATAATTCCAAAAAAGGGGGGACTTGTTTTCCATGTCTCATCCAAGGGTCGACAGGACGCCGGGGCGGCAGGAGCATGCAATGGAACTGAAGTTCAGCCACATCGATGTACTGGTCAATAGTCTCGACGAAGCCTGTGCTTACTACGCGAACATACTGCAAGCCAGGATCTCTAGAACCCTCATTTGGGAACGCGGTGGTCTGCACGTGCGCTACGCGATTGCGCTGATCGGTCAAGAGCGCTTCATGTTGGTACAGCCGTTGGCGGGGAACCTGAAGGAACTGTTGGACGCCTCGGGCGAGGGGATGATTTATCGCCATTGCTACTCGACACCGGACATCGAGAAGGCCTTTGACGAATTGATAGCCGCCGGTGTTCAGCCGGAAGATGAAAACGGCAAGCCATTGGCCCGCGCGAACCTGCAATCCCCATCCGGGGCACGCATCCTCTGGTTGCCCAAGCGTTTCGGGCACTTCTCTATCGAAATCCTGGAAGAGAAGGCGCTGGAGGCATTTGTTGCGGCGGCGTTCGAGGACGAGGTCCTCCCAGTCCGGTAAGCGCGGTACTCCTGTGGTAATGGGGTGGCTGATTGGCGACTGCTTCGCCGCCGAACGCAGCCTCGCGTTGCTCGTCAGCGGCTACAGGTCAGGGGAGGATTTCGAATGCGGTGCTGGCCAGGCGTTCGCCGTTTACGAGGATGTGCACGGCATGCACGCCCATGTAGTGTTTGCGGGTGGTGAGTTCTTTGATCTGCTGGCCACGGCTGACGAGTTCGCTGGCGTTGCCGGGCAGCGTCAAGGTCT
Organism: Pseudomonas sp. S2_B07; assembly: GCF_054668435.1. NCBI lineage: Bacteria > Pseudomonadati > Pseudomonadota > Gammaproteobacteria > Pseudomonadales > Pseudomonadaceae > Pseudomonas > Pseudomonas sp. S2_B07. The sequence goes on along the minus strand of NZ_CP162769.1, from coordinate 1,025,787 downwards.
TGAGCTTGAACACCTTCGCCGACGTGCTGCCATTGGCTTTGACGTAATCAATCGCATAGTCGATCACCAGTCGTTGGCTGTCGGGTACGGTGGATTTCACACCAAACGACAGGGTGATTTTCTCTCCGAGCCGAATCACCGCCGGCTCGACCGTCACCCCGACAATCTCGACCTCAGCCTTGCCACTGGCGCCAATAATCGCCAGCGCTCGCTGATTGCCCTGTTTGATCAAGCTGCGCAACGCATGCCTGGCAATCCACGCCGTGTGCTTGTTATCCAGCGCCCAACCCTCGATCAGGTCCAGCACCCATTCCGGATGATCCTTGGTGATGTCATTGAGGTGGTTGGCCACGGACTTGCGCACATAAAGGCTTTCATCCGCCTTCAGGTTGTCGAGAATCGGCGCCGCCAGCGTCGGATCTGCCTGGACCTGCTCCAACCGGAACGACCACGGCAAGCGCGGTCGGCTGCCTTCGCTGGCCAGGCGTCGGACATGCTCATTCTGATCCCGCGACCATTCCTGCATCAGCGCCAATGAACGCTGCAAATCACTGCGCAGAAAATACCGAACCGCAAACTCCGCCGAGCCAAACGCGGTGAAATACTTGAGCGCCTCCATCGACTGCTCGAAATCATGTTCGCCATACATCGCCACATAATGCGGCAGCGAAATACTGACGAAACCACTGTTCAGCCGAGGGGCGAGGGCGCGCAGCACCTCAAGCGACTCGTCATACCCCAGCGGCAGCACCGCATGCAGGCATTCACTGACCCGCGCCATGCGCTGCATGATCGACAGGTCGGCGAGGCCGTCGTTGGCCATCCTCAGGAAGGCCTTGGCCTTGAACCCGGGGTAAACCGCCGTCATTTCGGTTGCGATGTGCTTGAGGCGCTCGGCGTTGAAGATTTCCTTCAGCGCCGGGGCGGGTTGTTCGGCGGCGGTCATGGTTGAGTCCGGTCGGGTGGGCGGCTCAGGTTATCGGGGTATTGATGAACGCCTCAAGCTTTTCTGCCTGCGCGGTGAAGGCGGCAATTCGCGGGAAGCGCTCGGCATCGACCTGATCCGGGATCACCAGATGGGTGAAGCTCCAGGCGACGGCCACTGTAATCCCGTCCTGCGCGATCAAGGCGCCATTCGCTAACGGCTGCTTTTCCAGTTCACGTTCAAGTGATGAATAAGCGGCGGCCAATTGGCCTTCGACGCGTTCGACCCACGGTTGAAACTGGATCTCGGCGGGACGCAGGTTGCGCTCGTAATAAAGCTGCACTGATTTTTCGCACGCCGCCAACGCCAGGCCGATCACCCGCAAGGCGCGCAGCCGCTGCTTGAGGTCGCCGGGCATCAGGCTTTTGCTGGGGCCGGCGAGGGCTTCGAGATAGTCGATGATCAGGGTTGAATCCATCAACACGTCGCCGTCGTCCAGCACGAGCGTCGGCGCCTTGACCACCGGGTTGATCTGTTGAAATTGCTCGAAGTGCCGAAACACTGAGACCGATTGGTGCTCCAGGTTGATGCCCAGGTGTTGGGCAGAAATGGCCACGCGCCTTACGTAGGGTGAATCCAACATGCCGATCAGCTTCATTAATACACTCCTGCAGAGGACCCATTCGGGACGGTCAACCTTAGCTGAGGATCCGCGCCCTGCAAGCAAAGGGAGGGCTTGTGCGGCCGTTTGTCTTCTATATACAGCCGCTCGATTGAATTTCTTGCTATAAACGCACTCCGATAACCGCCGCAACGGTCGCAGTAGAGCACTTTGCGTACCTTGGCGGACAAATTCGCTGACTTTTCAGTTGCTGGGGCCTCAAGTCGGCCTTAGACTGCCGCCCCTCGTAAATTGAGTGCCGGGTGGCGCTTGGAATAAACGGCGCCTTTCCGATGGCCTTGAACAGGTCCGCCGGAACGCTCCCTAATTCGCCTTAATGCACGTTTTTTTATAGAGATATCAATGACAAAGGACAAGTTGCTGGCCATGCCGGCGGATGACTACATGAATGCTGAGCAACATGCTTTTTTCAGCGAGCTGTTGCAGAACATGAAAGTCGAAACCCATGAGCGCATCGAGCAGAACCGCATCGCCATCGAGAGCCTGGACACCCCGGCCGATCCGGCAGACGCGGCTTCGGTCGAAGAAGAGCGCACCTGGCTGGTCAACGCGATCGATCGCGACCAGCGCATGCTGCCTCAGTTGGAACAGGCTCTGGAACGCATCAAAGAAGACAGCTTCGGCTGGTGCGACGACAGCGGCGAGGCCATTGGCCTGAAACGCCTGCTGATCAGCCCGACCACCAAGTACTGCATCGAAGCGCAAGAGCGTCACGAACAGATCGACAAGCACCAGCGTCAGGCCTGATTTCGTAGCGCCCCGCATCGCGGGCGAGCCTCACTCCCAAAGGAGCAAGGCTGGCCCGCGATGCTTTTTTTCGTCTGTAAAAAAGCTCATGCGCCTCTATTGATCTGCTGCACTACCCACGACTAATGGACCATAGATAATGGCCTTGTAGTGGCGTTTAATGCGAAGACAACAATTAGAAGATCGTGGGGTGACGAAGATGACGAGAGACGGATCTCTGGCGACGGCCGCGCCTGCGCCAGTACTTTTGCCGAAAAACCCCTGGCTGACGCCGACCCTGCAAAGCATCGCCCTGATGCTGTTGTTGTGCGGCATGGCGCTGGGTGGATGGCCGCTTTACCTCGGCTTGCCGTTGGCGGTGATGATTATCTGGTTGCCGCGTCTGCGTTCCCGCGCTGCGCCTCAAGACTCGCCGGCGGAAAACGCCAGCGCCATCACCACATTGACCCGCGATCTTTCCTACACCACCAGCCATAACGCACTGTCTGCGGCCGGCGTGGCCTTTTCAGTCAAGCAACTGGCGGACAAGCTGCAATCGCAACTCAGCGCGGCGGCGCAGATTGTCCGCAATGCCGAGGCGATGATCGCGACCGAAGAAGTCACGTCCAAGCTCAGCCGCGAAGCGCTCGGCGCCGCCAGTGAGGCGCATCAGAGCGGTGCCGCTGGGCGTAAGGAGTTGATCGAGTCCATCGCCCGCATGCATCAACTCAGCGAACGCGCCAGCAACAGTCGCGAGCTGATCGAGGCCCTGAGCCTGCGCAGCGACGATATCCAGCGGGTGACGCTTGTGATCCAGTCCATCGCCAGCCAGACCAATCTGCTGGCATTGAACGCCGCGATCGAAGCGGCGCGGGCCGGGGAGCACGGGCGCGGTTTCGCGGTGGTGGCCGATGAAGTACGGGGCTTGGCCGCGCGGACCGCGACGGCGACCGGTGAAGTCGGCGAGATGGTCGCCGATATCCAGCAACGCACCGCCCAGGTCGTCGAGCAGATCCGCCAACTCTCCAGCGACCTCGATACAGGTGTCGAGCAAGTCGAGCATACCGGTCAGCACCTGGAAAACATTGCGCGCCTGGCGGCGGGTGTCGAGCATCAGGTCGGGGAAATCGCCCGTGGCGCCGACACCAATCGCGAACAACTCGACAGCCTGTTTCACGCCATCGAACAGATGCGCAGCGATCTGGCGATCAGCGACCAGCAGACCCAGCGTCTGGCCCAGGCCGCCGTGCAAATGGAAGGGCAGGCCGAATCCATCAGCGAGCGCCTGGCCGAAGTCGGACTGGATGACTATCACCAACGGATTTATGACCTGGCCCGGGAAGGCGCAAGCCAGATTGCCGCGCGTTTCGAAGCGGATATCGACCAGGGACGTGTCAGTCTCGATGACTTGTTTGATCGCAATTATCAGGCGATCCCCAATACCAGCCCGGCCAAGTTCCAGACCCGCTTCGACCGATACACCGATCAGGTCCTGCCGACGATTCAGGAGCCGTTGTTGCCGCGTCATGAAGGGCTGGTGTTTGCCATCGCCTGCACACAGCAGGGTTATGTGCCGACTCATAACACGGTCTTCAGCCAGCCGCTGACGGGCGATGCGACGGTCGATACTTTGCAAAACCGCACCAAGCGCAAATTCGCTGATCGCACCGGTATCCGCTGCGGCAGCCATCAGCAGCCGGTGTTGTTGCAGACGTATACCCGCGACACCGGCGAACTGATGCACGATCTCTCTGTGCCCATCCTCGTCAAGGGCCGGCATTGGGGCGGTTTGCGCCTGGGTTACAAACCACAAGGGCCACGCTAGCCGCTGGCGATTGTTACGATTCCGGCAACGAAGCTGTGCAGCCTCGTTGCTGTTTCCTCTCGGATGAACTCATTAACATGCCTTCATTGTTAGGTTGCTAATGAAATTCGAGAGGCCAGCATGCAAAGCAAATTGGATATCGCGGTGATGATTGGCAGCGGGGTGCCCGCCTGTTTGCGCGCGATGGGACAGAGCGTTTGTTGGGTGGTACTGCTCAACGGCGAGCGCCGGGGGACGGCGTTTTCCAGTCGCGGTGAGGCAGAGGAGTGCAGGGCTGCCTGGCTGGCGCAATTGAACGTCGAATCAGCGGGCAGCCTGCACTGACTGTGCTGGCTAGTGACGCTGGTGCAGGCGCAAATTCAGGTCGTCGACCACTCGCGCCCAATCGGCGTCTTTACGTATCTGTTCTTTGAGGAAGCCGGCTTGCTGCGGGGTCCAGAACTCGGCGTCGATCATTTTTTTGTCTCCGGCCAACGGTGAATGGCTGGCGATGAAATCGTCGATGCCTTTTTGGCTGGAGTCCAGACCGAGTTGGTCGAACAAACCTTTCAAGTCGTGTGTAGGTGAATCCATGTTCATCTCCTGGTGGGTCGCGTCGAATGCGAGATCTGAAGGGCGGCTTCATTGCATCTGAGGCGGCCGCGCTTCAGGAGTTCGATGGATGTTCAAAAACAGGAGTGAGCATAGACGGCAAATTTGATGATCAGGCTTTCAATGCCCCTGCATCGACGGCAGCCTTCAGTTCAATGGCCGCTTCCTGAGCGGCGATGGCGGCGACATCTGCCGTTTTGAACCAGCGATCTTTCTCGACCTGGTGATACGTCACCGTGGTCAATTTTGGTTTGGCGCGCATGACTATCACTGCCTGGAATTCGCCGTCGATCTCTCTGGCTTCGCCCCGGATAATAAATTCGCCGATATCAAATTCCGTCACGTAGCAGCCTTCCCTTGGAAATGTTTTGTTGTTTTGAGCGCCGTCCGACGTGGGAACGGGTTTCATGGGGCGGGCAGTATGGCAGTAGTTGCCCGCCGACGGCTGAGTTAACTCGACGGTGTGACGAAACGTCTATTGGAATGAACTCAGGCGTGGCTTTATTCGCGTGATTCAAGTGAGCGAGCAAGCGCACACGCCTGGTTGTGGTCACCGCGGAAACCTCTGACGCGTCCTGTGGAAGTTTCCTTGATATGGAAAAACGCGTTACCGGCCAGGACGACCTGGAACCTGGGTCGGGCAGGGCTTACAGGAGGGAAGGGCGGTTGTTCGTATAACGCCTGCGACAGCGCTAAGGCGTCGTGCGTGTAAGGCGATTGGTCGGTTGCAAAGTGAGTCATTGTGCACATATGAAGTCCTTTTCATTGTTTTGCCGACGTATGTATGCCGTTTTGGCTAGTCTCTGTCAGCATCGCTGCTCTAGAATCGCCATCAAGGGTGGGCGAATGGTGTCCATCTAAAGCAATTTTTTGCGTGCGATATGTCGGAAAAGTGCTTTTCTTGTAGGGTTTTTTCCTTAAAGTTGGTAGTCCTGTTTTCTCTGGCAGCAAGAAGGGCATTTTCCTTCAACATCTGACGACGTTGAGGGAAGACGGCGCGAGTGTTATTCCAGTACGCTCACTGACCTCGCGATGCATAAGCCCTCTGCCCGGATCAGGATTTCAACCCGGTTTATTTGCTAGACCCTCGGCATGGCCGCTTTTTTCTGCTGCGCGTTTGTCCTGCGTGCGGCATCCATTTCAGATGTGGGGATGTTTCCTTGGCAGTAAGTAATCTCGATATGCATGCTTTGTTCGTGCTGGGTGATTTGCGCGCAAAGTTGGTTAAACAGTTTCAATCTCGTTTCGTCTATGTCACCGAACAGAACGCCGAAGGCATTTACATTGCCGAGATCGACACCGAAGAAGCACTGGTGGTGGATGACAAGCCAGGGCTCAAACTCAAGGTTGGCGATCATTTCAGCGCCTCGGTCCTGCCCAGTCGCGAAGGCGGCAAACTGGACATCAAGTTCCGCGAGATCAAACTGACGGTGTATGGCTTGGGCGATTACGCGTTTGTCACCACCGCCGATGGCCAGGCGATTGTGTTCAAGGAAGGTCATAGCGTGGTGATGGTGTTTGCCGCTCATCAACAGTTGCAGGAAGGCCTGACCAAAACCCTGAAAGCCGTGACCGCCAAAGCCGCCAAGTGGCGCAAGGGCGAGCTGGTGACCTTCAAGGCCAGCGAGTAATGACCCTGACCCGCGCCGACTTCCACGAACAGAACCAGGCCAGTGCCCACACTGAAGCCCTTCGGTTGTTCGAGCAGAAGGCTGTTCTGCAGGGAGCCTGGCTGAATTGGGTGGCGTCACAGCTCTATACGCTGCGCCCGGCGGCGTACGCCAGCATGGTCAGAAGAGAGCTATCCCTCTTGCAGGAATCTTCCGAAAATTAAATCCCGTCCCTCGAAATCAGGATCCTCTACTACAGTCAATTGACTGAATATTTTGAGGCTTGCGGTCTTTCATCAGGCCATCCTGCTATTGCTGTGAACAGCACGAGGTGCAAAAGCATGAAAGGATTTCGACGGTTACTGGCTGCGTCCGTGGCCAGTTTCGGGTTGTTGACGTCACCTGTTCCGGTGTTCGCCGCCCAGGCACCGATCCACTTCGCCGACCTGAATTGGGAAAGCGGCAGCCTGATCACCGATATCCTGCGGATCATTGTCGAGAAGGGCTACGGGCTACCGACGGATACCTTGCCGGGCACCACCATTACCCTGGAGACCGCCCTGGCCAATAATGACATTCAGGTCATTGGTGAAGAATGGGCCGGCCGCAGCCCGGTCTGGGTCAAGGCTGAGGCCGAAGGCAAGGTCGCCAGCCTGGGCGATACGGTCAAAGGCGCGACCGAAGGGTGGTGGGTTCCGGAGTACGTGATCAAGGGCGACCCGGCCAAAGGCATCAAGCCACTGGCGCCGGGGCTGCGCAGTGTCAGCGACCTGCCCAAGTACAAAGACGTGTTCAGCGACCCGGAATCCCCTGGCAAGGGCCGCTTCCTCAACAGCCCGATCGGCTGGACCTCGGAAGTGGTGAACAAGCAGAAGCTCACCGCCTATGGCCTGAACGACAGCTATGTGAATTTTCGCAGCGGTTCCGGAGCGGCGCTGGACGCGGAAATCACCTCATCTATCCATCGCGGCAAGCCGGTGCTGTTCTATTACTGGTCACCGACGCCCTTGCTCGGACGCTTCAAGCTGATCCAGCTGGAGGAGCCACCGTTCGACGCCGACGCCTGGAAGACCCTGACCGACGCTGACAATCCAAATCCCAAGCCAACCCGTTCACTGGCCTCGAAGCTGTCCATCGGTGTGTCTACGCCGTTTCAAAAACAGTACCCGCAGATCACCGAGTTCTTCAGCAAGGTCGATTTGCCCATCGATCCCTTGAACAAGGCCCTGGCCGAGATGAGCGAAAAACACACCCCGCCACGCCAGGCTGCGGAAGCATTCATGAAGGCGCACCCGGATGTCTGGAAGGCGTGGTTGCCCAAGGAGGTGGCCGATAAAGTTTCCGCCGAACTGAAGTAAACCGCTGATCCACACAACTTCATTCGCTATCGCCGCCCGGAGCACGTGTGCTCTCACTGGATGGATAACTGAATATGAACCTGTTGGTTGCGCAATGGATGGCTTCAATCTTTTTGATGATCAGCCTGGTCCATGTGTATTGGGCGTCGGGTGGCAAGTTGGGCAGTGAGGCGGCGGTACCGCGATTGCCCGGGGAGGGGGGCGCGCAATCAAGGCCTGCGTTCAAGCCGTCGGGGTTGGTGACGTTGCTGGTGGCGGTGGGATTGCTGCTGATCGCGATGCTGGTGTGCCTGCGGGTCGGGCTGTGCTTGCCGGCGGTGCAGGACGTGTGGCTGCAATGGGTGATCAGTGGCATCGCGATACTGATGTTCGCCCGGGCGATTGGCGATTCGAACCTGGTCGGGTTTTTCAAAGAGGTGAAGGATTCGAAGTTTGCCCGGCTCGATACGTGGGTGTATTCGCCGTTGTGCGTGGCGTTGGGGGCGGGGTTGTTGACGGTGGCCTGGATTTGAGTGGCTGCTGATATCGCTATCGCGAGCAAGCTCGGCTCCTACATCTATGGGGGGGCTAATAGAGTCCAGGTATCAGCCGCCAGGTCGTGGCGCAATACGCCTCATACTCCCCACCAAACTGCGCCCTCAACAACGCCTCTTCCGAGTGAATCCGCGCAATCAGCGGAATCACCGTCAACGCCGCCAGCAACAGCCCGACCCCCGAACGAAAGGCCAGCGCCCAGCCCACGGCAATCACCAGCATCCCCAGGTAACTGGGGTTGCGCAGGCACCGGTAAATTCCGTCGGTGACCAGCGTGTGCCCCGGCTGAATCGCCACCAGGCCGCTGAAGCGCTTGCCCAGTACAAACACCGGCCACATGCGTAGCGCGCCGCCGAGGCAGAACAACAATGCGCCCATCCAGCGCAGGCCTTCGCCGCCAAAGGTCCAGAAGTCGATCCGGTCGGTGTAGGCTGGCAGGAATCCGCTGAGCAACCCGATCACCCCGAACGCCGGCAGCACCCAGCGATTGGCCCGGTCTTCCCGTTCGCCGGAACTCAGATTGACCTCGGTGAACAGCGACAACACGGTCATGACCACGGTTGCGAGGGCAACCACCACCAACGACCCATGGGCAAAAAACGCCGCAAACCCGCCCATGCCCCACACGGCAAGACCGAGGTAGGCAAGGGTGCCGACGATGGCGAAGAACGCCAGTTTGGCCGAGATTTTCATGGGCGCCTCCTGATGAGCCTTGGCCCGTTTCAGTTTAGATGCCCACGGTTGTTCACGCGTTCAACTCGGCCCTGGCATTGCGCCGGATCACTTGCGGCGGTTGGCCGAATGCCCTTAAAAAGGCTTCGCGCATGCGGCGTCGGTCGGTAAAACCGGCCTCGGTGGCGATCTGGTCGAGGGTCAGGCGCCCGCGTTCGAGCATCTGCCGTGCCGCTTCCAGACGCAGGTTTTCGATGGCCTTGGCTGGCGTCTGTCCGGTCTCGGCGCGAAAACTGCGGCTGAATTGCCGCGGGCTCAGGCGCGCCACGTCGGCCAGTTGCTCCACCGAGAGCGGCGAGGCCAGGTGTTCCTGGGCGTAGCCAAGAACAGTCTGAATGCGGTCAGATTTTGGCGCCAATTCGAGCAATGCCGAATGCTGGGACTGGCCACCCGCACGACGCTGGTACATCACCAGTTTCTGCGCCACGGAACGCGCCAGTTCCGCGCCGTGATCCTTCTCGACCATGGCCAGCGCCAGGTCGATGCCGGCGGTCATGCCGGCCGAGGTCCAGATCGGGCCGTCGACCACGTAGATGCGGTCTTCTTCCACCTTGATCGAGGGAAAACGCGCTTGCAGGTCTCGGGCATACGCCCAGTGAGTGGTGGCCCGCCGTCCGTCGAGCAGACCGGCCTGCGCCAGCACGAACGCCCCGGAACAAATTGACGCCATCCGCCGTGCGGTGCTCACGCTGTCGCGCAGGTAGGTCAGCACGCTGTCGGGCGCCTGTTGGACGATGCAATCGCCGCCGACCACGATCACCGTATCAAATACCCGCTCACCGAACGCCAGGGTTCCGACGCTCAATCCCCCGGAGGCGCGCAGGGTGCTGCCATCTTCGGAGACTACGCTGACGTGATACAGCGTCTCACCGGCGCTGAAGTTGGCGTACTCGAACACCGGCATGGCGGCCAGCGCCATGGACTGGAAACCCTCGAACACCACAAATGCCACGCTAGTCATTGCCAGACCCTCAAAAGGACATGTCCTGAAAACGTACTTTAAACGTCATTTGAGACAAGTGTAAGAGCCTCTATAACTGTTCGCACCCGGCGAACTGATCGCCTCACTGTGAAGGAAACTCGACATGGCTCTCTCATCCAAAGGCACCGCATTGATCACTGGCGCATCGTCGGGCATCGGCGCGGTGTATGCCGACCGTCTCGCGCGTCAGGGTTACGACCTGATTCTGGTCGCCCGCAGTCAGACCAAACTGAACGCTCTGGCGAACCACTTGAGCAATGAAACCGGGCGCGCGGTGGAGGTGGTCGCCGCCGATTTGAAAGTCAAAGCCGATGTGCTGCGAGTCGAGGACATCCTGCGTAACGACGCCAGCATCACCTTGTTGGTCAACAACGCCGGCGTCGGCGCTGTCATGCCATTGCTGGGCAGCCCGGTCGATGAGATGGAAGACATGATCACCCTCAACGTTACCGCGCTGATGCGTCTGGCCTACGCCGTGGTGCCAGGCTTCGTCGGCCGTGGCACCGGCACTGTGATCAACATTTCGTCGATCGTTGCCGTCGCGCCAGAAATCCTCAACGGTGTGTACGGCGGAACCAAGGCTTTTGTCTTGGGCTTGAGTCAGTCGATGCACCACGAACTGGCGGACAAAGGCATTCGTGTCCAGGCGGTATTGCCCGGCGCGACCGCAACCGATTTCTGGAACGAAGCCGGCAACCCGGTGGAAAACCTGCCGCAAGAGATCGTGATGTCGGCGCAAGAAATGGTTGATGCCGCGCTGGTAGGTTTGGCAAACGGCGAAGTGGTGACCGTGCCGAGCCTGCACGACGGCGAACAATGGGACCGTTACGAAGCGCAGCGTCAGACTCTGTCGGGGTTGTTCGGCAACTCCAGCGCCGCAGCGCGCTATCGCTAAACCGGGGGCGGCGGGCAGGGTGAACTAAGCTTGGATAAGAATGGTTCACCTTTGGGACACCCGCGATGCTTCACATCAAGACACCGTTGATCCTGCACCTGGGCCTGTCGACACCGACCCGACGAATCTGGTTGAAGATGGAAAACCTGCAACCCAGCGGTTCGTTCAAGCTGCGTGGCATGGGGTTACTGTGCAGTCAGGCCAAGGCGCAGGGAAAAAGCCGAGTGGTGTGTCCTTCGGGGGGCAATGCCGGTTTTGCCACTGCTATTGCTGCCGCCAGCCTCGGGTTGAGCGCCTGCATTGTGGTACCGCACACCACCCCTGAATCAACCCGCGCGAGGATCCGCAAAACCGGTGCCGAAGTGATTGTGCACGGCAAGGTCTGGGACGAGGCCAATCAACGGGCCAAAGAACTTTCACAGGACGCCGACACCGAATACGTACCGGCCTTCGATCACCCCGTATTGTGGGAAGGGCACAGCACGCTGGTCGATGAAGTGCTGGAGGTGTGTCCTCAAGTGGATGTGATGGTGACGTCGGTGGGGGGCGCAGGCTTGCTGGCGGGCATTCTCACAGGGCTGATGCGCCATGGGCGCACGGATTGCCGGATCATCGCTTGCGAAACCGAGGGTGCCGCTTCTTTCGCGGCGGCCATGAAAGCCGGGCATCCGGTCCGGTTGCCGCGCATCGATACCGTGGCGACCTCGCTGGGCGCGGCGAAGGTGGCGGCCTGGCCGGTGCGGCACCTGCGCGATTTCCGTCACCAATGCGTCGTGCTCCGCGATGAGGACGCGATCATGGGGGTCGTCCGTTTTGCCAGCGACCTGCGTCAGCTGGTGGAGCCAGCGTGTGGTGTGTCATTGGCGGTGGCGTACCTCGACCATCCCGCCATAGCCGATGCGCACGACGTGGTGATCGTGGTCTGTGGCGGGGTGAGTGTCAGTGCGCAATTAGTCGCCGGGTGGGCACGTTTGTCCGCAGGGAAAGCGAAGTAGGGCTGTAAACGCACTCCAGGTGTCACAAGCCCCACCGCTGTTTCCACGGACTTTATTGGCCGGCAGCATCGCCTTCCTGGATCAGGATGGCGCGAGCCAGGTCTTCATCGGTGGCGTTGAGTCCGGGATTGTCCTGACGGATTTTTTTCAGCACCGATTCCAGATAAACCCCGCGAATAGCACCACCACTGGCCACGAAGCTGGAAGCGTCATCCCGCGCGGGAATCATGAGTTTATGGTCCTTGAAGGTCGAGTACAGCGAAGCGGAGACCCCGGCCGACGTGGCAACATCGCCCGCATCCACTTTGGCCATAGCCGAGCCGAAGGGTAAACACAGCATCAGGGAAGAGATGATAATCAGACGGCGCATGACGGTGTCCTCTGAAAGCGTGAAGCAAATAGGAAGTACCTCATAGTTTAGGATGCGCGGCGAGCGCCAGGAGTTCCTTGACCGAAAAATTTCGTTCAAAAACGCACTATTGCTCCGGTGGTCAGCCACTGATCACGTTCCCCTGTCAGATTGCGTCCCGCCACCACATCAACGTCGATACGCTCGCCAAGGTGAAACCGTGGACCGGCCTGCCATGCCTGTTCAGCACCTCGTTGGCCATAGCGTTCGGCAATCAGCGTCAGTGACCGGGCCAGGTCGTATTCGACGCCGGTGCCCCAGGTCCAACGATGGTGTTGTGCCCCGTCGTCATAGGCCTGAGCCCATCCCGTGTTGAGGTTCAGGCGCAGTGCTCGAATCGGCTGGTAGGTGAACGGAAGGTTCAATTCGCTGCCATCGAAAACGTGTGCCCGGTTGAAAGCGAAATGCGCCGTGCCTGCCAGCGCCCATTCAAGACCGAGATCTTCTCGCGCAAACAGTGAGGTCTTGAACTGCGGGCTCAGTTGAGTTTCCGAGTCTGCGTCATCGCGACTGTGCGCAATGGCCGCGCCGAGTTGCAGGGTGGGCAGCCCCTTCAACGTGCAGTCCTGGGACAACGATGCGTTGCTCGATGAGTGATTATGGCGACCGCTCTGGTACCAGGTGTCGATGTTGCATTCGCCCGGTGCATTGATCGCGGCATCATCCACCACGTACGCACCGCCGGCCGCTTTGGCTTTGGACATCACTGTCAGGAGTGCGATCAGGCTCAGGGTGATACTGACGAACCACAGATTGCGCCGCACCCTTCGACCTTGCACGGGTGGCAGGTTGCGCACAAAAGACATGAATTCACGAGTCGGTTTCTGCATGAGGTTTACCTCGAAGTTTTCATTTGAAAAGCAGCTCCCTTTTAACCACACCCCCCTGTAGCAGCTGTCGAGACCCGGCGAGGCTGCGTCCGGGCTCGACAGCTGCTACACCGGGCGTGCGGGGGTGGCAAGCGACAGGGTTTGCAAACCGGCCGCCCGGGCTTGGGCGAGCAGCTCTTCGGTGTCTTCGCCGCCGGGCAGGGCGATCACCACGTCCGGTCGGCTGTCGCGCAACATGAAGTGGTTGCGCAAGCGCTCTGCTGACTTGCCGTGGCGCTGCCAGTTAGGCGGGTAACGCACAAGGTCGATGCCTTGTTCTCGCGCCCATTCTTCGATTTCGCCGCCCAGATGCCGGTTACCGCCGTGGATCAGCACACGCACCGGGTGCGTGCGTTGGAAGGCGTCGAGCACCCGTCGGCAATGGCCGCTGTCGGCGTAATGGCGTCCCGCACAAATCAGCAGGCGCATGACGGGGTTTCCTTCGCCGGATCGTTGTTCTCGATCACTCGCTCACCGACGCGTTCAAGCAAGGGATAGGCGAGGGCGGCGATGTGGTGGTGCACGCGGCGGTAATCGCGCAGCACGCGTTGGAAGAGGTCTCCGGACTCGGCCCAGGTGTTTTTGTCATCCTGCAGTTTGCGAAAATGCTCACGGCTGGCGTGCGCTTCCAACTGTCTGACGGTTTCCTTGCGACTGATCAATTGATGGGCGATGGCGATGTCTTCGCGCAGGAATACGCTGATCGCCAGGCTCAGGCTTTCCAGCAAGGCGTCGTGCAGCGGGGCGATGTTGCCCAGCTCGAACGCCGAGAACTGTTCGCCACGGCGCACCCTGCGCATCGCCAATTGCGCGAGGCTGCTGGAGAGAATGTCCGCCGCGTGTTCGAGGTTGATCACGAACAGGAGGATTTCCTGGGCGCGATCGGCATCGTCGTCGCTGAGGCCTTCCTTGCCGATGTCGGCCAGATAGGCACGAATCGCTGCGCTGAGCAGGTCCAGGGATTGATCGATGCGTCGTACGTCGTCGACACAGGTCGGCGCCGAGGTGTGGAACAGCTGCAACAGGCGCCCGAGCATCGCCGAGAACATATCGACCATGCGCAGCGCTTCCCGGGCCGCGTTGGACAAACCGATATTGGCCACGTCCAGGCCGGCCTCGTCCAGATAGTGCGGCATGCCGGGATCGACTTCCCGCACCGGATCCGGCAGCAGCCGGGTCAGGGCATTGGCAAGTACGTCGGTCAAACCGATGAACACCAGCGCCAACAACAGATTGAAACCGCTGTGCAGGACCACCACCAGTGTCGTCGGATTCAGGTTCGTCTCGGCCAGCTCCCTGGCAAACGGCAACACCGCCAGCGCACCGACCACCCGCACCAGCAGATTACCCAGCGGCAAACGTCGACCGACGCTCGATCCAGCGTTGATCACTGACGGCAAGGTCCCGCCAATGTTTACACCCAGGACCAACGCCACCAGGGTGGTCGCGGAGAGCATGCCGGTCGCGGCCAGCGAGACGATCAGCAACACCACGGCCACGCTGGAATGGCAGAGCCAGGTGAGCAGCAGCGCCACCAGCAGGGCAATCAGCAGGTCGCCGTCCAGGCTTTGCATGATCAGTTGAAACACTGGCGTGGTTTCGACGTGCGCCAGGGTTGAACCGAGCATGTGCAGGGCCAGCAGCATCAGCCCCAGGCCGATCAGCGCACAGCCGATACTTTCAAAGCGTGAGTCATCGCGCAGGCGAAAGACGATCAACCCCGTCAGTAGCATCAGTGGCATGAGCATCGACAGGTCGAGGCTGAGCAATTGCACCACCAGGGTCGAACCGAAATTGGCGCCCAGCATCATCGCCAGCGCCGGGGCGAGCGCGAGGGTGCCGGCGGCGGTGAACGAGGTCGCCATCAGACTGACGGCGGTGCTGCTTTGCAGGAGGCCGGTGATGCCGATCCCCGACAGCAACGCCATCCAGCGGTTGTTCAGGTGGTGGCCGAGCCACTGGCGCAACGGCGAACCAAAGCCGCGCAGCAACGCCGAAGAAATCATGTGAGTGCCCCACAGCAGCAATGCGATGGCACCTGCGAGGTTGACCAGTAGAGTCGTTCCCGACATGAGAACTCTCCTTATTCCGTGTTGCATTGATTGAAAATCCAACCACAAAAACCTGTGGGAGCGAGCTTGCTCGCGATAGCGGTGTGTCAGTCAACACGGATGTTGAATGTGCTGATGCCATCGCGAGCAGGCTCACTCCTACAGGGGGTGGCTCAAATCAGAACCACTGCTTGAAGCGGCGGATGTAGAGGGTTTTCATGACCTGCGCGAAGACGCAGTAGCTGAGCAAGGTGCCGACCAGCCAAGGGAAATACGCCCACGGTAATGGCTGCAAACCGACCAGCGTGCCCAGTGGCGAGAACGGAATGTAGATGCCCAGCACCATCACCAGTCCGGTCATCAGAATCACCGGCAATGCCGCCGTGCTCTGGAAGAACGGGATCTTCTGCGTGCGCAGCATGTGCACCACCAGCGTCTGCGACAGCAGCCCTTCGATGAACCAGCCGGACTGGAACAGGCCCTGCATTTCCACACTATTGGCGGCGAACACGTACCACATCAGCGCAAACGTGGTGATGTCGAACACCGATGACGTCGGCCCGATCCACAGCATGAAACGGCCGATGTTCTTCGCGTCCCACTTGCGCGGTTTGCTGAGGAATTCCTTGTCCATCTTGTCCCACGGCAGCGCCAGCTGAGAGATGTCGTACATGAGGTTTTGCAGCAGCAGGTGAATCGACAGCATCGGCAGAAACGGAATGAACGCACTGGCCACTAGCACCGAGAACACGTTGCCGAAGTTGGAACTGGCAGTCATGTTCAGGTACTTCATGATATTGCCGAAGGTTTCGCGGCCCTTGAGCACGCCTTCTTCGAGCACCATCAGGCTCTTTTCCAACAGGATGATATCGGCCGATTCCTTGGCAATGTCGGTGCCGCTGTCCACCGAAATACCGACGTCGGCATCGCGCAGGGCGGGGGCATCGTTGATACCGTCGCCGAGGAAACCCACGGTATGACCGTTGGCCTGCAACGCCTTCAGCACCCGCGACTTTTGCAGCGGCGTCAGCTTGGCGAACACCGTGCGTTCTTCGACGCGCAGCTTGAGGGTGGTGTCGTCCATGCTTTCGATGTCCTGGCCGAGCAGCGGGGTGCCCGGTTCCAGGCCGACGTCGCGGCAGATCTTGCAAGTGACGACCGCGTTGTCGCCGGTCAGCACCTTGACCGTCACGCCCATGTCCCGTAGCGCCGCAATGGCCGGGCCAGCGGTTTCCTTCGGTGGATCAAGGAAGGTCAGGAAGCCGCGAATCACCAGTTCGCGCTCATCCTCGGTGGTGTACTGGTTTTTGCTCTGTGCTGTCGGGAACTCGCGGGTGGCGACCAGCAGCACGCGGAAGCCGTCTTCGTTGTACTCGTTGGCGAGGGCCAGCAGGTCTTTGCGGCGTTGATCATCGAGGGCGACGATGCTGCCGTTTTCATGGAGGTGACTGGCGATGGACAGCATTTCCTCGACCGCGCCTTTGCACACCATCAAGTGGTCGTCGCGGCTGTCCTTGACGATGATCGACAGGCGCCGGCGGACGAAGTCGAATGGCAATTCATCGACCTTGCTGTAGGCGAATGGCACACGGAACTTCGGGTTGCTGTTGGCAAATTGCACCACCGCCTGATCCATCAGGTTTTTCAAACCACTCTGGTGATGGCTGTTGAGCCACGCCAGTTCGAGGATCACATCGTCGCGCCGGCCATGGCTGTCGACGTGGTGCTCGAGAATGATCTTGTCCTGGGTCAGGGTGCCGGTCTTGTCGGTACACAGCACGTCCATCGAACCGAAGTTCTGGATCGCGTTGAGGCGCTTGACCACCACTTTGCGCTTGGCCATGGCCATCGCGCCTTTAGCGAGGTTGGCGCTGACAATCATCGGCAGCATTTCCGGGGTCAGGCCGACCGCGACCGCCAGCGCAAACAGAAACGCGTCGCTCCAGTCGCCCTTGGAAAAGCCGTTGAGCAGGAACACGATCGGCACCATCACCAGCATGAAACGGATCAACAGCCAGCTGACACTGTTCACCCCACGGTCGAACGCCGTTTGCACCCGCGAGCCGACAATCGCTTTGGCCAGCGAACCGAAGTAAGTGCGCGAGCCAGTCGCGACCACCACGGCTTTGGCGGTGCCGCTGACCACGTTGGTGCCCATGAAGCAGATGTTTGGCAGGTCGAGCAGGTTCGATTGATCGGCGGCGTTGCCGGTAGCGGACTTCTGGGCGACGTTGCCCAAGGTGTCGTATTTCTCCACCGGCAAGGCTTCGCCGGTGAGCACGGCCTGGCTGATGAACAGGTCGCGGGATTCGATCAGGCGGATATCCGCCGGGATCATGTCACCGGCGCTGAGTTGCACGATGTCGCCGGCCACCAGCTCGCGCATCGGTACTTCACGAAGCGTCGCCTCCTGGCCACGTTGCCCGCGCCGCAACACGGTGGCGGTGGTGCGCACCATGGCCTTGAGGGTTTCGGCCGACTTGGCCGAGCGGTATTCCTGCCAGAACCGCAGCAGGCTGCTCAAGGTAACCATGGTCATGATGATAATGACCTTGGTCAGGTCGGCGTCGTCGCTTTCACCCTGGCTGATCGGCAGCCAGTAATCGGTGAAGAAACTGATGCCAGCCAGGGTCAGCAGTACATAGATGAAAGGATTGTTCAGGGCTTTGAGCAGCTGGACGAGGGCGTGAGGCGGCTTGTCGTGGGCGACTTCGTTGTAGCCCCCACGCGCCAGACGGCCCTCGACTTCCAGTTCGGTGAGGCCGTCCGGGGTTGCATTGAGGTTGGCGAGGGTGATGGCGAGGCCGTTCTGGGCTTCTCGTGCGGCGCGCATCGACAGTTTGGCGTTGTCGCTGCTGGCACCTTTGGCGCGGGTATTCGGGGTTTTTACGGTGGTCATCGCGTGTGCTCCTGCCGCTGACTGGCGGCACGACACACAGCCGGCTCACCCAACTACAGGCGAGCGAATGTATGTCGAGCCGCAAACAAGCGATCGATGTCAGAAGTATTGGTTTGTTGTTTTAACGTTCGCTGGCTATCAATAGGGAAGTGATAGGCAGCGAACCGTCTACTGGCTTCGTCCATAACTAACTCCAATTAACGTGTGTTTTAAAAGGCAATAAGAAGTTGTCGGTTTCCCTTGTCAGGAAACCGTTGAAGGAAGGACTTTAAAGTGCCTTCAAATCAACTGAATGTGCGGTTTGTCAGGCTCGGCTTCGCAGCCGGACGCGACGCGCGATGCGTCGACTCGGTGGTTCCTGGCTGTCGTCCAGGTTCCAGCGTTGCTGAAGTCGACCCGTCATCGGGCAGACGCGCCAGTTGGCACGCGGATGTGCCTTGGAAGTGGACGAAGGGCTGGAAAACGGCGCAATGGCGCGCTTCGCGAGCGTAGGCTCACGGCAGGGCTTGACCCGCATGGTCGAAGCAAAGGCGCGTACGCCGGGCATTACGATGGTGTTGAAGTTCATAACATGCCTCTGGACCGGACGGACACCGGTGAGGCAAGTTACGGTGGAGCATCAAGCTCTAGCGCAGCTCACCCGACCGAAAAGTCGAGTCCCGTCATTTTCTGGGTTATGTGCCAGATTCTGCAGTTTCGCAGCAACCCGACAGCGACTAGATACTGTGTCCATTGGATTCCGTAGTGAATTGAAAAGGGCCTTCGTCGAAGGCCCGGGCAATTTACTCAGCGAGGTGAAGTCCGTCAACCTTAAAGGCCCGATTAATAGTGTATTAAATGGAAAAGTTGCACATTTGATTATTGAGTTCAGCCAAATGACAGTAAGTTGTCATTCATGTGAAGGCGTGCAGCGAGGGCCGGTTTGAAAATGAGCACAGGACAATCGAGCATCGATACCGACTGCGTAGTGGTTGGGGCCGGCGTGGTCGGGCTGGCGGTTGCCAGGGCGCTGGCTGGGACCGGGCGGGAAGTGATCCTGATCGAAGCCGGCGAGGGGATTGGCGTGGGCATCAGCTCGCGCAACTCGGAGGTGATTCACGCCGGTATTTACTACCCGACCGGTAGCCTCAAGGCACAGTTGTGCGTTGAAGGCAAGCAACGGTTGTATGCCTTCTGCGATGCGCGCGGGGTTGATTATCAGCGCCTGGGCAAGCTGGTCGTGGCCACCGATGACAACCAGTGCGCGGCGTTGCGGGCATTGTTGGAACAAGGGCGACGGAATGGCGTCGATGATTTGCAGTGGCTGGATGCAGCGCAGGCCCGAGTGCTTGAACCGGCACTGTCCTGCGTCGCCGCGCTCTGGTCACCTTCTACGGGAATTATCGATTCCCATGGGTTGATGCTCGCGCTTCAGGCGGATGGGGAAGCCAGCGGGATGTCGATTGCCTTTCATACACCGCTGGAATCCGCTCGTTGTACGGCACACGGTTTTGATCTGGTCATCGGCGGTGCGCAACCCATGCCCCTGAGTTGCCGCGAGTTGATCAACTGCGCCGGGCTTTCTGCGCCTGACGTGGCGAGCCGGATCGAAGGGTTGCCCTCGCAGCACGTTTCAGTGGCCCGATTGTGCAAGGGCAGTTATTTCAGTTTCAGCGGCCGCGCGCCGTTCCGGCATCTGGTCTATCCGGCGCCGGAAAGTGCCGGGCTCGGCGTGCACATGACCCTCGACCTCGGCGGCCAGGCACGTTTCGGGCCGGACGTCGAATGGGTCGATCAGGTCGATTACCGCGTGGACTCGCGCCGCGCCGATGGATTTTACGAGGCGATCCGCCGTTACTGGCCCGGTCTTCCCGATAACGGCCTGCAACCGGCCTACAGCGGCATTCGCCCGAAAATCACCGGTCCGACCGAACCTGCAGCGGATTTCATCATCAGCGGTCCGGCCGAACATGGCGTGCCGGGACTGGTGAACCTGTTCGGCATCGAGTCACCGGGCCTGACCAGTTGCCTGGCACTGGCCGAGCGGGTGGTGCAGCGCCTTACGCAAACCCGTAGCAGCTGACGAGCCGAACGCAGCCTCGCGGTGCTCGTCAGATGCTACAACGGGGCACGAAGCGCAGGTGCCGGTTATCAGTCGTTGCGATGCCCGGAGCCATGAGGGCTATGCTTTGCAGTGCGCCCATCACCATGGGAGACCTCTGATGATCAACGTACGCACTGCCCGCATGCTTGCCGATTACAAAAACTGGGCCGACCAGCGCCTCTTTGACAGCCTGGCCACATTGCCGGCGGGTGAGGTCAGTAAAGATCGCGTGTCGGTGTTCAAGAACATGATCGGCACCCTGAACCACATCTACGTCGTGGACTGCATCTGGCAGGCCCACCTCGAAGGCCGAGGCCACGGCTTCAAAACGTCGCATGATCTGTTGCACGCCGACCTTGCCGAACTGCGCATGGCGCAACGGGAGATTGATCACTGGTATTGCGACTGGAGCGAAAGCCAGACCGAAACGTCGCTGGATAAACCCGTTGAATTCACGTTTGTCTCTGGCGAAAGCGGCACCATGAGCGCTGGCGCGATACTGATGCACGTGGTCAACCACGCCAGCTATCACCGTGGCTGGGTGATCCAGATGTACTTCGAAATCCCGGCCATGCCACCGGTCACGGACTTGCCGGTGTACCTGCGCGAAACCCAGCCGACCGCTTTTAAGTCGCCGCATGCCCCGGCAGTGGAGCCGCCATGTACTGTGCAATTTTCGAGCGCAACCAGCGTTCTGCCGGGTCGTTATCGTTGACGCCGTTCCAGACCATGGACAGTTCGGACAGCACGATATCAAACGGCGGGTCGTCGGCCCGCAACTGGCTGCTGCCTTCGATCAGCGCACACGCGGCATAATCCGGCACCGAGGCGAGCAAATCGGTGCCGGCCAGTAATGAGCGCAATCCGGCAAACTGCGGCACCGCCAGCACTACCCGCCGCGAACGACCGATGCGCGCCAAGTCGTTATCGATGGCCCCGGTCAAGTCCCCGGAAAACGACACCAGCGCATGAGGTCTTTCGCAGAATTCATCCAGTGTCAGAACACCGGGGCGGTCGTCGCCGCGCAGGATTTTTACGCTCAAGTCGCGCAATTTCTTGCGCTTGGCGTTGGCTGGCAGTTCCGTGGTGTAACTGATCCCGACAGAAATCTCGCCGCTGGCGAGCATCGACGACATCAGCAGAAAATTCACCCGCCGCACCACTACCACGACGTTCTGCGCTTCCTCGCGAATCTGCTTGAGCAACGGCGGAAACAAGCCGAACTCAGCGTCGTCGGACAGGCCGATGCGAAACACATCACGGCTGGTGGACGGGTCGAAATCCTTGGCCCGGCTGACCGCGCCGGAAATGGTGTCCATCGCCGGTTGCAGTTCCTTGAGGATCGCCAAGGCGCGCAGGGTCGGCTCCAGCGTACGGCCGTTGCGCACCAACAGCGGGTCGTCGAACAAATCGCGCAATTTGGCCAGTGAGGCGCTGACGGCGGGTTGGCCGAGGAACAGCTTCTCCCCGGCGCGGGTGAGGTTTTTCTCGAACATCAGGGTTTCGAAAATCACCAGCAGGTTCATGTCCACACGGCGCAGGTCGTTGCGGTTCATGTTGGAGGCTCGCAGGATTTTGAGGGTCTGTTCAGTAAAGCATCAAACCTGAGAGGGTCATTAAACGGCGATGTTTAACACACATCTCCAGACACTCTGCGAGGCTACACAACCTTGCGCCATTGCCTACGACTGCGCCAGAATCCGCCGGCTTGTGCGCCTTGGGCCGGGACTCTATCGTTTGCGGGTCGCTGACAAATCAGCGATCGGGTTTAGCGACCCGAACCTTTGTAGGCGCAACAGCGCTCCAAACTCTCTTGCAGAATGTTCATCTCTGCGATTGATGTCATGGCGGCTGTGCGCGGGAGACCTTCGGGTCTGCCGGGCGCCTACACCCGGTTCGCTAACCTGTGTACAGCCGCCACCCTTTCTTGTTTAGCGACAGGTTCAGGTGGCTCCATTGATTGTAGGAGTTTCACTATGTTCAAGATCACACCCAACCCGCCAGAAACCGACACCGACGACGTTTCCCCCTACGAATCCGCCGATTCCAAAAAGCTCAACACCGCCGCCGACCGCGCCCTCGACTACTACCTCAAACCGGTCATCCCCAAAGACACCCCGCGTAAACCCAGTACCCTCTACTTTGTAGGGCACGACACCGATCACGAAACCCTGCTGGTCAACGCCTGCGAGACATTGGTGTCAGCGAGTGTGATGTTGAGCGACTTCGCCGGGCAGTTGAACGGCACTCAGCGCCATACCCTGCTGGGCATTCAAAACTCCGTGATGTTGGGCGAACTGGCGGTGAATCGGATGCTGGATAACGTCGACCCGCATGGCTAATGCCACTACTGCACTGATCGTTCCCACGCTCTGCGTGGGAATGCAGCCCGGACGCTCCGCGTCCTTCTGAAGCTGGAGCGCGGAGCGTCCCTTGAGGCACTCCCACGCAGAAGCGAGCCCCTACAATCCTTTTTTTGAGGCGAAAAGTAATAACGTTAATAGCAAACTGTTCTTAATTACTGTCATTTATCGCAGGTGTTGATATTTTGAGTTTGATTTAACTTTGCATGGCAGCTTACTTTAATAATTGTGGAGGTTGTTATGGCGATTGATAGAAAGCTTGACGATATGTTGGCTTGTAGTATTGTTTATGATGAGCGCATAGATGTCTGGGATATGAATGCGGCTATGGCAGTTGTTATAGAACGAAATGTAGACTCCGAACAACGCTATAATGATCTTCTGATAGAAATTCCCAGTGGGAAACGTGCCGTCGAGCCGCCGACTTACACTCCGAAGCCTCCTGGGGATGACACCCCTCAATGGATTTGGGATAACTATAAAAATGGTGGTCGTACGAGCTAGCTAAGTGTAATGGCTTGCGTTTGAAAACACGCTGGCTCGGAGTCCAGTGTGTTATTGAACGACGCCTTTAACTCGCGCGTTTTGGCGCTGAATTGTTCCACCACGTCCTTCATACGTAACCAATGCGTGTCAACGTAGTCTCCAAGTCGTAGACTAAGAAGGTGGTAGATATATCTAGCAAATAGATCTGCCACCTTTTTTGTCGTTTGAAGTTTATTAAGTAAAGCATCAATCCGGGATTAGCCATTAAACAGCGATGTTTCTCTGCGAGGCTACACAATCCCTGCCAGGCATTCCGCATTCCATGATGTCGGGCGAACTGGCGGTGAACCGCATGCTGGATAAAGTCGATCCACAAAGCTAACGCTGATCTAAGGCGAGGCGAGGTCCTGTGGCGAGGGAGCTTGCTCCCGGTGGGCAGCGCAGCGGCCCCACTCACTGGTGACGCGTTCTATCAGGCACGCCGCGGCAAAGGTTTTACGACTACTGCGTAGCCGAACGGGAGCAAGCTCCCTCGCCACACTGGTCAAGTTGACCTTGAATTTTGCAGTGTTTGTTCGGGCCTCATCGCGAGCAGGCTCACTCCCACAGGGATTTTTGTGGACTCACTAGTTAAAAGGTGACAGATCTATTTGGTAAACAGGTCTGTCGCCTTTTTTGTCGTTTTTTTTTGTATGTCACAGTAATTAGGAATAAATGATTCCGCTTCCTTATTGCTGTTATGCCTTGTTGGGCCCGCAGGTCGCGCATATACGGCGGTTAATAAGGATGATTTAATTCAAGCTCGTTCTCAATGTTTGCTTTTTTCTTAAGATTAGAACATCAATGATGGATGCTGTAGAGCGTTTCGCCTTTGGGGCCCAGGGTGCCAGAGTAAGTTATTTTTTGTCCCTTGTTATAAGTTCGTCCTTTCCGACTTTCTGTAATGCATATGGCTTTCCCACCGTCATCAGGGATGATCGTAATGGAGTAAATCGTGGTGTCGATATGAGGGTTTGGAGTCGGATTGGACTCGCGGAAATACTAAACTGTTCCTGTTAGGTTTGGCATGGTATTGCCTCATCGATTGAGAGTTGATTTAGGCGCTGGTTCCTGATGGTTCAGTGCGAGGCTAGATTGCGAGCAGTGATGATGACTTTAGCGTGTTTAATTTCAGTATTTAACTGTAATAAGTGACAGTTTTTATGGTGTTTTGTAATATCTGAGGTGGCCAGATGAAAGTATGTGGTTTTCCTGATGCCAGGAACATTAATAAAATTAATCTGGGTTGTACGCAGCAGGATGGGGGAGATGGCGGGCTGTTCGGGATTCACCTCGCGGTGATTCAGTGCGATCAGCGCGGAACTTTTGCGAGCTACCGTTGGAGATTCCCCGTGACCGCCAGGGCATGTTCGAACCCCAACTCGTCTCCAAACAGCAGACACACTGGACGGGCTTCGACGACAAAGTCCTCTCGCTGTACGCCCGAGGCATGACCGTGCGAGAAATTCAGGGGCACCTGGAGGAGATGTACGGCACAGAAGTCTCCCCCAGCCTCATCTCAGCGATTACCGTGTTAAGTAAGTGCCTTCAGGCCTGTCACCTTTTTGCTAAAACCTATAGCCAAAAATTCTTAAAAACTGTTATTTGTTACAGGTGTCAATTCGTACAGGCAGTTCTATATTTATTTACGTAACAAATGAATAAATCGTTTGAGTGATCAACTTTTCTTGCGCGTCTATTTTTCGCCAGAAAGGCAACAAGACCTAATTATCTCCTTGTAATTGGAGCCTATCGTGACAGATAAAAAAAACGACCGGATTGACCTTGTCCTCGGAACTAATATCATGTCGGGCAATGAGTCCTTCGAAATCAATCCAAAATTTGACGAAGCTTCTGTGCACGTCGGAAGTGGGGCTGTCGTATTAGTATTAACTGGTGCCTACCCAGCGATATTAGGCGAGAAAATAGATATTGCAATCACTGCTATAGATGCTGGCATAGCAGCGATAGGAGATACTCGGGTAAAACGAGGGATTCCTCTAAATCGATCATTCATTCTTTCAGAAGAAAACTGCGTAGACCATATAATCAGCCAGAAAAACAGCACCTACTCGCACCGATTCCCAGAAGGTTCGACACTCTTAGACGATAAAAATTACGCCTTTACAATTTTAAACGATTTAAAAAATGGAATTTACCTGGACGGAGAAGGCAATCTTTACTCATATAAAGATTTTTTAAGCGGTTTATACAATGCCAGCAAAAAATAATAAAACAGCTGGAAAATAGCTGGAAAAGGGGATGGCTGGAAAAGGGAACGCATTTATTTATCTCTGTCGTTTGAAGTTTATTAAGTAAAGCATCAATCCGGGATTAGCCATTAAACAGCGATGTTTAACACACATCTCCAGACACTCTGCGAGGCTACACAATCCCTGCCAGGCATTCCGCATTCCATGATGTCGGGCGAACTGGCGGTGAACCGCATGCTGGATAAAGTCGATCCACAAAGCTAACGCTGATCTACGGCGAGGCGAGGTCCTGTGGCGAGGGAGCTTGCTCCCGGTGGGCAGCGCAGCGGCCCCACTCACTGGTGACGCGTTCTATCAGGCACGCCGCGGCAAAGGTTTTACGACTACTGCGTAGCCGAACGGGAGCAAGCTCCCTCGCCACACTGGTCAAGTTGACCTTGAATTTTGCAGTGTTTGTTCGGGCCTCATCGCGAGCAGGCTCACTCCCACAGGGATTTTTGTGGACTCACTATTTGTGATCAACACAGAACAATTGTAGGAGTGAGCCTGCTCGCGATTACGGTGTGTCAGATACAGATCATGTCGGCTCAGGCGGGCGGCGCCTCAGTCAATACCTTGCGGAACGTCTCCACCAACGGCCGCAAATTGATCCGGTGCCACGCCGCCCACAGGGGGCGGGTGAGGGCAATCCACGGCACTTCCCGCAGCACCACACCCGGCGGTGCATTGCGGCTCAAGCCTTTCTGAATCATCGCAATGCCCAGTCCCGAGGCCACCAGGGCCATGGCAGTGAAGGGGCCGGTGGCTTCCATGCGGATGTCCGGGGTGAAGCCGGCGCGAATGCAGGCGCTGACGAAGTCTTCGCGGTTACTGACATTCTGGTGGTGCTGCACGCCGATCCACTCTTGATCGGCGAGGTCGGCCGGGGTCAATGTCGTCTGGTTGGCCAATGGATGATGCTCAGGCAATGCCAGCAGCATCGGGTCGTCCAGCACTTGAAAGCCCAGCAGATCCGGATCGTTTTTGGCCGGTGGTTCGCTGACCAGTGCGATGTCGAGGCTGCGCTGGCGCAGGCCTTCAAGCTGTTCAGTGGAGCGCAGGTTGTACAGCGCGACATGCACGTTCGGCCGCTCGACCCGCAACACACGCAGGGCATTTGGCAACACGCCGGCGTGCATGGCGTTTTCGATGTAACCGACGCACAAACCGCCTTCTTCACCGCGACCGAGGCGTTTGCCGAGGGATTCCAGGCGACTGGCGTGGGTCAGCAGGGCGCGGGTTTCGGCGAGGAAGGTCTGGCCGTCGCGGGTCAGGCGAATGCGTTGTTGGCTGCGTTCGAACAGGGTCAGCCCCAGGCGTTCTTCGAGTTGGGCGATTTGCCGGCTCAGCGGTGACTGGGAAATGTGCAGGCGTTCGGCGGCGCGACCGACGTGTTCTTCTTCGGCGACGGCGACGAAGTAGCGCAATTGGCGGATGTCGATCATGTCAGACCTCTGGGGACTCAAGTGCTGCACATTATGTCTTGGACGGTCCGACCGTCGCAATCTAGGATCTGCTCAACGGTCAGGCCACTGGCCACTGAAACTGACGAGGATTGAATCATGAGCTTGAAAGACAAACTGCCCGGCGCGCTGGGTTTCGGCACCGCCCCCTTGGGCAACATGTTCCGCGCCATTCCTGAAGATGAGGCGCTCGCTACCGTGCACGCCGCCTGGGATGCCGGCGTGCGTTCCTTCGACACCGCGCCGTTCTATGGTTCGGGTCTGTCGGAAATCCGTTTGGGCGCCGCGCTGTCCCGATACAACCGTGACGACTATGTGCTGAGTAGCAAAGTCGGTCGGGTCATTCTGGATGAAGTCGAAGACACGGCGGCCCGTGACCTGGGCGAGAAGAGCGGGGTATTCGAACACGGCCTCCCGAACAAGATCGTCAACGACTACAGCGCCGACGCGACGATGCGCTCCATCGAGGACAGCCTCAAGCGTCTGCAAACCAACCGTCTGGACATCGTCTGGGTGCATGACATCGCGCAGGACTTCTACGGCGATCAATGGCTGGAGTACTTCAACCAGGCCCGCACCGGCGCGTTCAAAGTACTGACCCGCTTGCGCGAAGAAGGCGTGATCAAGGGGTGGGGCCTGGGCGTGAACAAGGTCGAGCCGTGCGAACTGACCCTTGATCTGACCGAAGCACAACCGGACGGTTTTCTGCTGGCGGGTCGCTACACTCTTCTCGACCACGACCGCGCGTTGCAACGCCTGATGGACGCAGCCCTGGCGCAGAACGTCGAGATCGTGGTCGGTGGTCCTTACAGCTCGGGCATTCTGGCCGGCGGTACGCACTTCGAATACCAGAAAGCCAGCCCGGCGATTATCAACAAAGTCGAGCACATCAAACGCATCGCCGCCGCGCACGGTGTCGACATAAAAGCAGCGGCCTTGCAGTTCTCGTTGGCCAACCCGGCGGTGGCGGCGGTGATTCCAGGTTCCAGCCGTCCGGAGCGTATTGCTGAAGACGTTGCCGCGCTGTCGGCGGTCATTCCCGCCGCGTTCTGGCAGGCGATGCGTGAGGCAAAACTGATCTCCGAGCGCGCGCCATTGCCGATCACAGGAGTTAGAGCATGAAGATTGATCTGAGTGGAAAACTCGCCATTGTCAGCGGCAGCACCGCCGGCATTGGCCTGGGCATCAGCAAGGCGTTGGCCGAGTCCGGCGCCACGGTGGTGGTGATCGGCCGGGAGACGGCCAAGGTCGAACAGGCACTGGCGAGCATTCGTCAGCGCGTGCCGGGCGCGCAGTTGCGTGGCCTGACCGCGGACCTGGGCACTGCCGAAGGCGCCGAGGTGCTGTTCGCCGCCGAACCGCGTGCGGACATTTTGGTGAACAACCTCGGCATCTTTAACGACGTGGATTTTTTCGACACGCCAGACAGCGAGTGGACACGCTTTTATGAGGTCAACGTGATCTCCGGCGTGCGTCTGTCCCGGCATTACGTGCCGGACATGGTCAAGCAGGGTTGGGGCCGGGTGATCTTCGTGTCCTCGGAATCCGGCATCTCGATCCCGGCCGACATGCTCAACTATGGCGTGACCAAAAGCGCCAACCTGGCAGTCTCCCATGGCCTGGCCAAACGGCTGGCGGGCACCGGTGTGACAGTCAATGCGATCCTGCCCGGCCCGACGCTCACCGATGGCCTGGAGCAAATGCTCAAGGACGCCACCGCCGCCTCCGGTCGGGGTATACGCGAAGAAGCCGATGCGTTTGTGCGCAAGGCGCGGCCGACGTCGATCATCCAGCGTGTGGCGGATGTCGAGGAGGTGGCGAACCTGGTGGCCTACATTGCTTCCCCGCTGTCCTCGGCCACCACCGGCGCGGCATTGCGCGTTGATGGCGGTGTTGTCGACAGCATGGCAATCTGATTTTTTTTAACAGAGAGGAATACATGGCAACTGCATCAGCGACTATTGAGATCCCGGCTTCGGCCGACGAAGTGTGGCAATTGATCGGCGACTTCAACTCGCTGCCAGACTGGCTGCCGTTCATTCCGCAAAGCGAACTGAGCGAAGGCGGGCGGGTGCGCAGCCTGAAAACCGCGGATGGCGCGGGGATCGTTGAGCGGCTTGAGGCGTTTGATAACGCCGGCAAGACGTACAGCTATTCGATTGAGCAGGCGCCATTTCCGGCTACTGCGTATCTGGCGACGATCAAGGTTGAAGCGCAGGGGCAGGGGGCTCGGGTGACGTGGTCGGGTCGGTTTACGCCTGTGGGGGTGAGTGAGGAGGAAGTGGTCGCGTTGTTCGACGGGATTTATCAGGGTGGGCTGCAGGCATTGCGGGCCAACTACCCGGCTTAGTCAGTACGCTTAAACCTTGTAGCAGCTGTCGAGCCTGCGAGGCTGCGTTCGGCAGCTGCTACAGAGGTTGTGTCAGGGCCGGGTTTTTGCAATCCAGCACCAACCGCGCGCCACCGAGTTCGCTGCTACCCACCTCCAGCGCAAACCCATGCAAACCGGCAATCGCCGCCACAATCGACAATCCCAAACCAAACCCGCTTTTCTGATTTCCACCCTCGGCGCGATAGAACCGCTGAAACACTGCTTCGCGCTCGGCCTCCGCAATCCCGGGGCCGGAATCCAGCACTTCGATCCGCGTAAACCCGCCTTCACTCACCCCACGCAAAATCACCTCGCCCCCCGGCGGTGTGAACTTGATCGAGTTGCTCAGCAGATTCGCCACGGCTTCGAACAACAACGCCCGATCCCCATTAAGCGCTGGCAGCGTTGCCGGCAATTGCAGCTTGAAAACCAGTTCGCCTTCTTCCGCCAGTGGCAGGTAGAAGTCGTGCAGCTCTTGCAGCAAGGGCACCGGGTCCAGTTGCACGAAACCCGAGCGGCGCTGGCGATCTTCCAGTTCGGAAATCCGCAGTAACCCGCGAAAACGTGCCATCAAGGTGTCCGCTTCACCGAGCACGGAATCCAGTTGCACAGCCAGCGTCGAGTCATCTGCGGCCTGTTGCTGAATCCGGTACAGCTGCGCCCGCAGGCGTGTCAGCGGGGTGCGCAGGTCGTGGGCGATGTTGTCGCAGACTCCCTTGACCTCGTGCATCAAGCGCTCGATGCGTTCGAGCATGGCGTTGACGATGGTGGCGAGCATGTCCAGTTCATCGCGTCGATTGGACAAGGGCAGACGCCGGGTCAAATCCCCGGCGATGATGGCTTCGGCACTGGCCTGGATCGCGCGGATGCGCCGCAGGGGGCGTCGGCGCAACAGGTGCCAGCCGGCGATGCCGGGAATGATCGTCAAGGTCACGCCCCAGAACAACGCATGAAGGATGATCCGGGTGACGGCGAACAACGAACCGTTGTCACGCACCAGCACCAGCCAGCGACCGTCGCGGGTCTGGGTCGCTACCGCGTCGCAACTGTCGGCGGGCAGGATCGGGTCGTCGGAGTCGGAACAATCCTTGAGCATGTGAATCTTGCCGTCCAGCGGCAAGTCTTCGGGGATAAAACGCAGGGCGCCGCTGAGGTAGCGATGCTGGTGATCGAACAGGCCGTAGGCGTCGATGCCACGGATGTCGAAGGTCATGCTGACGGCGAGGGCGTCCACCAGTTGCTCGCCCTGGAAGCGCGAAAACAGATGCTGGCGTTGCATCAGCGAGTGCTTGGCCAGGTTGTCGAGGTAAGCGGACACTTCGT
Source organism: Pseudomonas sp. S2_B07 (assembly GCF_054668435.1). Taxonomy (NCBI): domain Bacteria; kingdom Pseudomonadati; phylum Pseudomonadota; class Gammaproteobacteria; order Pseudomonadales; family Pseudomonadaceae; genus Pseudomonas; species Pseudomonas sp. S2_B07. The sequence continues at coordinate 995,324 of NZ_CP162769.1, read as the reverse complement.
AGTACATGACGCCCATCAGGATTGCGCTCCAGATCACGAACAGCGAACTGTAGAGCGCCAGCAAGCGGCTGCTGGAAGAGCGCCAGCCTTTAGACGGGTTCGGCAATGACATAACCCGAGCCTCGCACGGTCCGAATCAGTGGGGCCTGGCCTTGTGGGTCGATTTTCTTGCGCAGACGACCGATGTGCACGTCGATCAGGTTGGTGCCGGGGTCGAAGTGGTAGCCCCAGACTTCTTCGAAAATCATCATGCGCGACAGAATCTGCCCGGTGTTGCGCATCAGGAATTCGAGCAATTTGTATTCGGTCGGCAATAGGGTCAGCAACAGGCCGCCGCGGCTGGCTTCATGGCTGATCAGGTTGAGTTCCAGGTCGGCCACTCGCAACGTCGTGGCCTGGGCGGTCACCGTGTTCTGGCGGCGCAGCAATACTTCAACGCGGGCGGCCATTTCATCGGTGGCGAATGGCTTGGTCAGGTAGTCGTCACCGCCGGCGCGCAACCCCCGCACGCGCTCATCGACGTCGGAGAGGGCGCTGATCATCAGGATCGGCGTGGCCACGCCCATGGTCCGCAGCGTGGTGACAATCGCCAGGCCATCGAGCTCCGGCAGCATGCGGTCGAGGGTGATCAGGTCATAGTCACCACTGACCGCACGCTCGAGGCCTTCGCGGCCATTGTCGACCCAGTCGACATCGAGGCCGTGGCTGCTCAGTTCGGCGACGATTTCCCGGGCGGTCACGGCGTCGTCTTCGATAGTCAAGATGCGGGTCATAGGGCTGGCCTGATTAGCGGTTCTCAATGATGTGCAGCATTTTGCCAAGAAATGATCGGAGTCTTTCTAAATAAAACTTCATGCACTGAATATTTTGATCAATGCAGAAAACCCGCTGGGTTGAGGCATTCCTTGCAAATTGCATGAGAAAAGGAAGTTCAATCTTTATAGGTTATTGAAAACAGAAGAAAAATTTAGAAATCGTGACTGGCACGCTGACTGCAATGGTGCATTTGCAGAGTTGTAACACCATCTTTCCTGCCTGGAGCGATACAACAATGAATAGATCTTCTGATGGTTTCTATCCCGTCGCAGAAGAAACGAGCACGCTCTCGGGTGTGTCCTGGGGGGCGATCTTCGCCGGGGCCGCTGCGGCGGCAGCGTTGTCGCTGATTCTGGTGCTGCTCGGTTTCGGCCTGGGTTTTTCGGCGGTGTCGCCGTGGGCCAATGAAGGTGTGAGTGCCAAGGGGCTGGGCATTTCAACCATCGTGTGGCTGGCGGTGACGCAAATTCTGGCGGCCGGGGCCGGCGGTTACATTGCCGGTCGCTTGCGGGTCAAGTGGGCCTACCTGCACGGGGATGAAGTGTATTTCCGTGATACCGCCCATGGCTTCCTCGCCTGGTGCGTGGCGACGCTGGTGACCGCGACCCTGGTGGTCGGCTCGGTCAGCAGTGTTATCAGTGGCGGCCTGCAAGCCGGGGCCAATATGGTCGGCGGGGCAGCCAGTGCGGCCACTCAAGCCGCCGGCACCGCTGCTGCCAATACCAATAGCGATCAGTACGGCTATTTCGTCGACAGCCTGTTCCGTGACGATCGTCCGGCCGCCGTCAGCGATGACGCCGCGCGTGGCACCGTAACGCGCATATTTGTGCGCAGCCTGGGCAACAACGGCTTGAGTGCCGAAGACCGGACTTACCTCGCACAAATGGTCGCCCAACGCACCAACCTGACTCAGGCCGACGCCGAACGTCGTGTTGATGAAGTCTATGCCCGTACGCAAAAAGCCGTGGCCGACGCCAAACTGGCTGCCCAGCAAGCCGCTGACAAAGCCGCGAAAGTCGCCGCCTGGACGTCGCTGTGGATGTTCATCGCACTGCTGATCGGCGCGTTTTTTGCCAGCCTTGCCGCCACTTTTGGTGGTCGTCGTCGGGACGCCGTTGTGTACGTGGAAACCGATACTTACGTCACCACCACCCCTGTCCGCTAACCCGGGAGAATCATCATGCGTTCATTACTGCTGTTCTTTCTTGGCGTGCCGATCCCGATCATTATCCTGATCGCCCTGTTCATGCATTGATCCGCTGAGGCTCATGCCTCTGCCGCTTCCGCCTCTGGTGGAAGCGGCGTTTTGCTTTGTGGCCCCCAATAAAGCGAAGATGCCCAGGCCTGTAGGAGTGAGCCTGCTCGCGATAGCGATGTAACTTTCACTGTTTGCAGCGACTGACACTCCGCTATCGCGAGCAGGCTCACTCCTACAAGTTTTGATTTGGGTTGTTTTAAGAAGGGGAGACGTGCGTTGGACAAAAAGGAAATCAAGCGGCAACTGATGGCGGCGCTCGACGCCGGGCACTCCAAAACCGCGACGTTCAAGGCGTTCTCCGGTGGCGTGGTCAAGGACCGGGTGCTGGCTTACTGGATCGGCGCCAGGCCGGATCCGGCGTTGCGGGAAAAACATTCGCTCAAGGTCAACATTCTGCTCGCACTGACCTGCCTTCAGGCCTTGTTGGGGGCCGTCACCGGATTCTATCTGGGTTCGATGATCGGCCCCGGTGCCGTGGTGTTTTTCACCCTGTTTGCGGCGCTGGTGCCGCTGGCGTTTGCCTGGGGTTTCTACAAGAACTCGGCGCAGGTCTACACCCTTTACATGATTCTGACCGTCAGCCAGATCGGGCGGATGTTTCAGGGGTATGAGGAAGATCCGGTGATGACGGTGGTGGGTGTGGTGATCACGTTGGCCATGGTGTTTTATGTTGCCTGGTTGAAGGCGCTGCTGTTCCCGGACCTGGGGTTTGTCGGGTCGAAAAAGGTTAAGGGGCAGTTTGTGTTTTCCAACTGATGCTCGGGTGGGGGCCAGGCATTGCACCGCGTTATCGTTCATCGCGGGCAAGCCACGCTCCCACAGGGGAATGCAGTCTACTGTGGGAGCGTGGCTTGCCCGCGATGGCGGCATACCTGCCGCCACACCACTTAAGCCTTGCCCGCTTCCTGCTCCTCCAACTGATCCGACTCAAACAATTTAGCCAGTTCTGCCCGCGCTTCCTGCGCCGTCTGCAACACCTTCGCCGCATCGTCATACACCGCGTGCTGCGCCTCCAACACCTGTTCATCGTGATGCTTGAACCGTTTGATCCGCGCATCGGCCTGTGCCTGGGTCAGCCCCAGGCCAATCAGCGTGCGCCGGCTCATTTCCAGGCTCGAATAATAGGTTTCACGAATCGCTTCCGCCCCCAGGTCCACCAGGCGATGCACATGCTGACGGTTACGTGCGCGAGCGATGATTTTGATGTGCGGGTACAACCGGTGCACCACCTCGGCGGTCTTGATGTTGGTGTCCGGGTCATCGGTGGCGATGATGAAGTATTCCGCCTGTTCGACCTTGGCTGCGCTGAGAATCTCCGGGCGCATCGGGTCGCCATAGAACACCGGTACGCCGCCGAAACTGCGGGACAGTTCGATGGTTTCCACCGACGTATCGAGCGCCACAAACTTGATGTTCTGCGCCCGCAGAATCCGCGCAACGATCTGACCCATCCGGCCCATGCCGGCGATCACCACGCGTGGCGCATCGGTGTCGATGTCGCGGAATTTTTCCGGCACCACGACGGGCTGCACCTTGGGTGAATACAACCGGGCGCACAGCAGCAACAACAGCGGTGTCACCGCCATGGACAGGGTGATGGTCAGCACCAGCAAATCGTACAGGTGCGGCTCGAACAGGCCTTGATCACGGCCAATCTTGAACACCACAAACGCGAACTCACCGCCGGCCGCCAGCACGATGCCCAGGCGCAGCGCACTGACTTTGCCAAGGCCGCCGGCCAATCGGCCGACCACAAACAGCAGCGGCAATTTGATTGCGATCAGCAGCAGGGTCAGCCCCAGGACCGCAAGCGGGGCGCTGAGCAGCAGGCTGAGGTTGGCGCCCATGCCAACGCTGATGAAGAACAGCCCCAGCAGCAGGCCTTTGAACGGCTCGATCTGCGCTTCCAGTTCATGCCGGTATTCAGAGTCCGCCAGCAGCAACCCGGCGAGAAAAGCGCCGAGCGCCATGGACACGCCGACCAGGTCCATCAGCCATGCCGTGCCGATCACCACCAGCAACGCCGTGGCGGTGGACACCTCGGGCAAACGGGTTTTGGCGACGATGCGAAACACCGGACGCAACAGATAGCGTCCACCGATGACTACCACCGCAATGCTGCCCAATACCCGCAAACCGTGATTCAAATCTTCCGCGGCGGTGGAGGTGTGATCACCCCCGGCCAGGAGCGGGACCATGGCAATCAGCGGAATGGCAGCGATGTCCTGAAACAGCAGAATTGCAAACGCCAGTCGACCGTGGGGGCTGGTCAGTTCCTTGCGCTCGGCCAGGCTTTGCAAGCCAAACGCAGTGGACGACAGGGCAAGGCCAAGGCCGAGCACGATGGCGCTGTTCAGCGGCTGGCCGAAGACGAGTAGCGCCAGCACACCGATCACTGAACCGGTCAACAACACCTGCGCCAGGCCCACGCCGAACACCGATTTGCGCATCACCCACAGGCGTCGCGGCGAAAGCTCCAGACCAATGATGAACAGCAGCAACACCACGCCGAGTTCAGAAATATGGCTGACGCTTTGCGGATTACCGATCAGCCCCAGCACCGACGGCCCGATGAGGACGCCGGCAAACAGATAACCCAGCACGGCTCCCAGTTGCAGGCGCTTGGCCAAGGGCACGGTGAGCACCGCTGCGAACAGAAACACGACAGCGGCTTGCAACAGGTTGCCTTCATGGGGCATGGCTTACTCCAACACTCGATACGGCGGAGCGCCAAGGATAAAGGGTGCGGCGGGATGCGTCAGCGGTGTTGGCCGACAAACCGTGAATTCCGCTATCGCGGGCAGGCTCACTCCTACAGTCGACCGCGTATTCCCTGTAGGCGTGAGCCTGCTCGCGATAGTGGTCGGTCGGGCAACCGGGCAATCCGATAAACGCCCTGATATGCCCCATCCCCCCGTAGGCGATCAGGGAATCCAGTTCGTTAAAACCGTCAAAGGTCAGATGGCAATGTGCATGGCAATAAATCCTGAGTGTCTTCACGCAGCCTACGCCGACCCGGGGCGCGCCTCCCGGTACAAGTCCGGCACAGATTCATCGCAACGGTATGGAATGATTCAGAGCGAGCACAGTCGGAGTTCAGGTGCCATAACATGACTGGAGGATCACCATGAACCGCAAAACGCTCATCGCCGCCCTGACCATTGCCGCCGGCGTTGCCGGTATCAACCCCATCGTTCAGGCGGCCGAGTCCCCTCAGAAAACCGTTCAGCCCGGCGTCAACAACTCCCGTGAACTGGTGGTCGGCGACCGCGCCCCGGACATCTACCAACGCCGCGAAAAAGCCCTCGGCAATTGGCAGGCCAAAGGCCTGAAAGCCCCGAAGGATCAGGCGCAGTGGGTGCAGATCAATGACAAGTACATGATGGTGATGATCACCAACGGGACGATTGTGGACATCACGCCGGTGGAGCGTTAGAGCCTATTGGCTGTGAGCCCGCACCGGGCTTTCGCCGCCCAACCGATACTGATTATTGCCACTGCGCTTGGCCTCATACATCGCCAGGTCCGCAATATGAATCAGCCGGTCCATGCTCGGCGCGTGGTCCGGGTACACCGCGACACCGAGGCTGGTGCCGATGTGGCGCTGGTCGTTGCCGATGGTGATGGGCGGTGACAGTTCGACGAAGATTTTCTGGCAGATGCTGCGCGCTTCATCCTGCAGGTTGATGCCTTTGGGCAACCCTTGAAGGATGACCACGAATTCGTCACCACCGATGCGGGCGACGGTGTCGGTTGAGCGCAGGATTTTCTTCAGGCGTGTGGCAGTGGTGATCAGGACGCGATCGCCGGCCGCATGGCCGTAGTGATCGTTGATGGCCTTGAAACCGTTGAGGTCGACAAACACCAACGCCACCCGGGTCGCGCCGATACGCGCCTGTTCCAATGCCTCGGACAACCGTTCCTCCAGCACCAGGCGATTGGGCAGGCCGGTCAACGGGTCGTAGTGAGCCAGGTGCTGGAGGTAACTGGCGGAGGCTTTTTCCTCGGTGATGTCGCGCACCACGCCCATCATCTTGATGGTGGCGTCGTGGTCGTTCTTGACCACATTGCCGGTCTCTCGCAGCCAGTGAATACTGCCGTCGGGCCAGACGACGCGGTATTCCTCGTCATGGTTTTCGCCGGTTTCCAGGCAGCGCAGCTCCCCGGCCCGCACGCTGGCGCGGTCCTCCGGGTGAACGCAGGCGCAAAACAGGGCGTAGGAGGGCGTCACTTCGCCGATCTTGAAGCCGAACATGCCGTAGATCGCATCCGACCAGTAGAGCTTTTCGGTGTCGACGTCCCAGTCCCAGGTGCCGATGCGGGCGAAGTATTGGCTGCGTTTGAAGCGTTCGGCATCGCCGTCCTGGCGCACGGACGGTCCCTCGGCCAGGCTGGCGATCAGCGCACGACTCTCGGCCAATTGCTGTTTCAGCGAGCGCACGCGACAGATCATCGCGATGAGCAGGGCAAACATGACTGAGCCGACGGCTGCGCTGGTCCAGACCAGATTCATTCAGGGATCGTCATTGGGCATTAAACCGAGGGATACGTTGGTGCTTATGTTAGTTCACCGCGCTGTTGGGTTGCAGTCGCTTTCTGTCTAACGAGCGCTAGACTTTCTGTGCACGCCATCTGCTTCGTGATCATCCGTCAGCCAGGAGATCCTCAGCATGACTCAAGTCAACCCGTCTGGCCCGACGCCCCCACCGCCTGCGCCGGAGAGTTCACAGTTGTCGGCGCACTTTGGTGGGCCAACGCTGCTGTTTGCGGCCTATCTGTTTTTCTATTCCTGGCTGCATTTGTTTTATTACTTCAAGACGTTCGGCATACCGCTGGTATCGCTGGATATCTCGCTCTATTTCTATCTGGCGTTTGCCTGGACTGCGGTGAAACAGTTCGGGGCCTGGATCCCCCTCATTCTGGGCGGCGGTGCCATCCTCTATGTTGCGCTTAACGGCGGCTGGTCTTCGGACCACAGGCTGTTTCGGCATTTTTTGCACAAAGCGCTATTCGCACTTTTTTTGGTTTTGGGACTTTGGGCCACGTCTGTCATGGCCGAGTACCTCGGTACGTTACAGGCCCAGCAAGTCCGCGATGGCGGTGTATTGCACCCGATTCGCCTGCACTTCGAAGAAAAGCAGGCGAAGAACTTTCCGACTGAGTTGTCGACGGCCACCGTTAGCAAGGATGGCGGGATTAAAGAAGCCGTGCTGCTGATTGAAACGGACGAGACGTACTACGTGCTGATTCAAAAGGTGCTGATGAAAACCGATAAGCAGCCGCAACGTTACGATTCATTTGGCACGGTGTACCAAGTGCCGAAGAAGCAGGTGATTTACGTTGAAATGGATGTGCCCAATATGCCGCGTGTTACCAGGACATTGTTTTTAGACGAGTTCCTGTAATCACCACGCGGGACTGGACTAATGGCAGGTGCGCTATGACCAGATGGAAAATTGCCCTGACACTCGCTCTGTTTGTGAGTGCGGCGCAGGGCGAACAGATCTTGATGATGCCCAGTGGCGATCAGTACCTGGGCAACGAAACCGTGGACCATTCGGGCATTTTTGTTGATTGCGCAAAATTTCCCCATAGTTCGGCGGACGGCAAGATCCAGCCGACGAGCCAGCGGTGTGACAACAATGTCATCGTTGTCATGGCGCCCTCGTTGATCACTCGCTCACCGCTGGAGGTGGTCAGCGTGGACCCGACCGCCAAAAAAATTGAAGTGATGGAGGGCAATACGGTCCAGACCCTAGATTTGAAACAGTTCCCGGATCTGCATTGGTTTGATTTCACCAAAGGCGACCAGATCGGCATTGTGACTGACAAGAAAAGCAGTACAGGCAAGTGGATCCTTCCAGAAGCGATCTTCGGCAAAGACTTCGCGGTCGATGCGAAGCAGAAGGAAGACAAAAAAGTCGTGGAAATGTTGACCCACCCCGATAAAGGCACCTGAACGGTTGCCAACAAGTTGATTTTCTGGGAAAACCACGACCCTCGAATTCTGCAAACAGATAAACACCGTCATGAATAACGAACTGCAAATCATCGACCTCCAGCCAGGCGATGGCAAAGCCGCCGTCAAAGGCGCGCTGATCACCACTCAATACCGTGGCTGGCTGGAAGACGGCACGGAATTCGACTCTTCCTACAGCCGTGGCAAACCTTTTCAGTGTGTGATTGGCACGGGCCGGGTTATCAAAGGCTGGGATCAGGGAATCATGGGGATGCAAGTCGGCGGCAAGCGCAAGCTGCTGGTGCCTGCACATCTGGCGTATGGCGAACGTTCGATGGGAGCGATCACGCCGAATTCGAACCTGATTTTCGAGATTGAATTGCTGGAAGTGCTGACGCGGGATGATTGACTGAAAACCTACCCCCGCAACCCTATGAAAAGGTCCAACTCAGTCGGGAGCTGCTCATTGAGCGCTATGGCGATTTGTTGGACCTGCCCGGCCGTCAGTAAACAGTCCCCGTCCTCGCTTTGATCAAGGTTCTTCCAGCCCAGTACGCCCAGTATCACGACTTCTGACTCGGGCGGAACGGTGAGTTCGTATATTAGAAAGTCACCCTCCTGATCACCTTTTAAAAATCCGCTGATCCAAAAAAAATGAAAGGGCTCCTGAGTGGTTTTCGGGTGGCCGTGGTTGTTGCAGGCGCGGTACCCATCGTTGAACGGTGGATTTTGAATCTGAGACATGTCTGTTTCGCGAGCCATGGGTGGTCCTTGTTTCATCCTTTAGAAGCGATGCGAACGCTATCTCAATGGGCAATTGATAGATGTAGGACTGTTCTGAATTTATTGTCATTGTTTCAGATGAAGCTCCTCTCCATAGCTCAGCCTGTTGCGATGCTCTGAGCTCAAGTGAGGAAAACCTCAATGGTTGTCCCTTCGTTCTCCCGGTGGGTCAGGTGAATACGTCAATATCGTCAAGCGTGTCCTCAACAACCCCGTCCAGGGAAGGGAACTTGTGCTTCACCTTTTCGAGTGCTGGCAACACCGTTTCTCTGTCCACTTCGCCATGACGGCGAGCAATGTGGCCGAGAGCGGTGATAGCGGATGCTGTAACTGACTCGTTTTCACTGACGAGATATTTCAGGCAAATGCTCTGAGCCCAGATTCTGTTTTCTTCGTTCAGACCGATGGAAATCAATGCCGCAATAACATTCGCGTCCACGTCGCTGGCAAGAAGTCTCACAGCTTCATCGTGGCTTACTGATGGATCTTGATAAAGAAGGCTCACTTTTTCACTCCCGGAATTTTGCCCTTGTTGTCTACCTTCCTAGCTTTCATCAGAGCATTTTTCATATCTTGATGGAGTTTATCCCATGGCCTGACGTGGCTGTGGTAGAGGTCTCCTCCTGTACGGTCAAAGACTACAAACTCATTCGCCCCTGAATCGATGCCGATTCTGCGTGGCGATGTAGGCTTTACCTGAACTGAGTTCTCCAGCGCTTCTTGTCCGTTGGAGGGACCTTTACTTTTGACCGGGGTATCCGTCTTGCCATGGTAGCTAGCTGCATCGAATTCCAGCGCCAATACAATATAGAGAGGCTTGATACCAGAATCGGCCGGGAATACGAGAATGAAATCCCTGTATTCAGGCGGATAAATCGGGTTAACGATGATGTTATCTGCCTGTTCTGTAGGCGGATAAATCCAGATGTGCGGGGCTTGTGGGGCTGCCTCTAGCGGTGGAATTGCTGATGTGTTGGACGGGTCGACGGCGGGCGTCCAAATCAGTGTTGTCCCGTCGCCAAAGTCGGCAACTTGTCGGGCGCCTTCTGCTACGAACTGTATGACAGGAATCAACTCCCAATCGCTGCGTTTCTGGGTGTTGTATCCGTATCCTTTCAGCGTGCCATCGGCTTGTTGTTCAAGATGAAGTCGAACACGTGTACGTCCTTCTTTAAGCGACTTGAGCTGTTCTTCCGTGTACAGGGAGCTGTCGCCGAGATTCGATGGCCACAGCAGTGCAACCATTCCCAGCAAGGCACCGGCTGCAACACTGCCCGTTACTGCAGCCGCACTACTAGCAGTATTTGTCACTGTAGCGACAGAACCTGCCCGACCAAGAAGAAGCGTTCCCAGTTCAGCAGGTAGTGCGCTGCCGCTGATTTTTTTGAGAGGTATGTTCCCCGCTGTATCGGTATCGCGGCCACCTAATAAGGAAAACTCTCCGTAGTCGGTCAATTTCTCAACAGGGACAAACCCGGCGGGATTGTCATGGTTGATCACGCCGTCGGGAAGATTGCAGCTTTTGGCGAACACGCAACCTATGACGTCGGGGTAATCCTGGTGTTGGGGTTGCCTGAGGAGACGGTCTTCAAATTCCTGTTGTCGGGCCAACATGTCGTCATAAGATTTTTGCCTGGCGTCCCGCTCTGCCAGTTCGGCGGGGGTCATGTAGCGGCTGGTGACATGATGCCGGTCGCCGGACGGAGGGTTTTGAACCCGAGGGATGTCTGTTTTACGAGCCATGAGCGTCCTTGTTTCATCCTTTAAAAGCGATGCGAACGCTATAGCAATGGACACTTGATAGATGTAGGACGGGTCTGAAACTAAGGCCGTTGTAACAAGTCGGTGCTCTGTTACAAATGATGACTAACCCTCAACCCTGAAACGTCTCCCGATACGCATACAACCCTGGTGTACCGCCAGTCATCACAAACAACACATTGTCCCCGCGTTGGAAGCGCCCATGCCGGAGATCGGCCACTAACCCGGCAAATGCCTTGCCGGAATACACCGGGTCAATCAGCAACCCTTCAGCCCGAGCCATCAAGCGCACCGCCTCCTGCATGGCGGGCGTCGGCAGGCCGTAACCGTCGCCCAACTGACTGCCGTCGATAACAATATCCGAAGCCTGAACAACCGCGCTGCTCCCCAGCAACGCCAATACCTCCTGGGTCAATTGCCGGGTTCGGGCCGCTGACGACTCTCTGTCGGACAACACCGAGTACGACTTCACCAGCGAAGTCCCTCGTTCCAACAGCTCAAACCCCGCCGCAAGACCGGCGTGGGTGCCGGCGCTGCCGTTGGGCACCACGACCTGGTTGAAGGTGAGGCCGAGTTCGCGTTCCTGTTGCGCGATCTCCGCCGCGCAGCGCGCATAGCCAAGACTGCCCAAGGGTGTCGAGCCTCCCGTGGGAATCACCAGCACCTTGTGTCCTTCAAGCCGTAGCTGTTCGGCACGCTTCTCGGCTTCAGCCAGCGAATCGCTGCCGCCGGCCAACACGCGGAGGGCGGCGCCAAACAGCTGGTCGAGCAGGACGTTGCCGTTGAGTTCGTAGTCCACTTCCGTTTTGGGCACCGAACGGGTCAGGATCAGTTCGCAGGCAATCCCGAGACGAGCGCACACGGCAGCGGTCAGGCGCGCATGGTTGGATTGGAGGCCGCCGATGGTGATGATGGTGTCGACCCCGGCTGACAGCGCTGCGCCCAGATGAAATTCGAGTTTGCGCAGTTTGTTGCCACCGTCGCCGATCAGCATGTGATCATCGCGCTTGAGAAACAGGCCGATGCCTTGCGCCTTCAAACCCAGTTGCTGTTCGAGGCGTTCGGCGCGCGGGATCGGTGTCGGGCTTTGCAGAAGGTCGGCGCGGGTAAAAGAACTCAGTGACGTGTCCAGTAGGGTTTGCATCAATGACGCCTCGTTGTTCAGTGTTATGACCGCGACTCTAGGGAGAAAGCCCCGACGGATAAACGCATCGCCGGTTATTACTCCTTTAACCTGATGTATTTAATGCAAGGCATGTTCATGAGCAAACTCAGGCAAATGGAAGTCTTCGTCGCGGTGGTCGAGGCGGGCAGCTTCTCCGATGCGGCCCATGCAGTCGGCATGTCGGCGGTGATGGTCGGGCGGCATATCCAGGGTCTGGAGAAAACCCTCAACACCAAGCTGATTCAGCGCACCACGCGGCGGCAATCGATCACGGCCGAGGGGCGGCTGTTTTATGACGAGGCCAAGCTGGCGCTGGAACAGGTGAAGTACGCGTTCAGTCGGGTCGAAGCGTCGAACCCTGAGCCCAGTGGGCTGTTGCGAATCACCGCGCCAATGAGCCTGGGCGTGTCGTTGGTCGGCCCGTTGGTGGCGGAGTTCATGCAGCTTTATCCGCAGATTCAGGTTGAGCTGATTTTGAGCAATGAAGTGGTGGATCTGTACGAAACGTCGTTCGACCTGGCCTTCAGGATTTCTGAGCTCATTGGGGTCAATCTGTTGGCCAAGCCCTTGCCGCCGTATCGCATGGTCATCTGTGCATCGCCCGGTTACCTGCAAAAATGGCAGGAACCCAAGTCCCCCGAAGACCTGCATCGGCATCGGATTCTCACGCATACCTCGTGGAACAACCGGTTTGCCTGGCCGCTGCGCAACGGCGCCAGCGAGGTGCCCTGGCCGGAAGGTGCGGTGTTGAAGAGCAATGACGGGCAGGTGTTGTTGCAAGCGGCGGTGGCTGGGGAGGGGATCTTGATGCAGCCGGATTTTTTGGTGGCGGCGGCGTTGGTCAAGGGGGAACTGGTGCGGATCATGGAGGACTATGGTCCGCCGCCCAAGCCGGTACAGATGGTGTATCCGCGGTCGAGGAAGTCATTGCCCAAGTTGAAGGCGTTTGTGGAGTTTGTGGTGGGGCGCTTGGTGATGTAGTGGTTCTTAGAACGCCATCGCGAGCAGGCTCACTCCTACAGGGGATCTCCAGTGTTCACAAATTCCTTGTAGGAGTGAGCCTGCTCGCGATGAACGATAACTCGGACTTAAGCCAGATCACGAAACACCGGAATCCGCCCATTCAGCGAAGGCCGATACGCCCAGGCCAACCGCCCGAGCGCAGACCGGTGCAGCAGAATTTCCCGCAACGTCGCACTGGCAATCCCCAACGCCAACACTTGCCCCGGACACTGATGCCGCCCCGCGCCAAAGGTAAAACTGCGACGCTGCGGGCGATCCAGTAGAAACTCGTCTGGACGATCATTTAACTGCGGATCGCGATTGGCCGACGCCAACAGCAGCAAAATCACATCGCCCGATTGAAGGCTCACGCCCTCGATTTCACACGGTGCCGCCACAAACCGCCGTGTATTCTGTACCGACGGGTCAAAACGCTGGATTTCGGCAATCAGATCATCCACCCGCGCCTCGTGTAGCAATGGATTTCGCATCACCGCCAACAGCGCATTGCCGATCAGCCCTGCAGTGGCCTCGAAAGTCTGGGAAAACAAGCCGATCAGATTGGCAATCAGCGTTTCGTGGTCACCGCTGAAGCGCCCGCGAATCCCGCCGAGCAGCGGGCTTTTATTGTCCGGGTCATCCAGCAATTCAACGAAGTAACCCTGTAAATGCTCAGCGGCCGCCTGTGCAGCGTCGAGTTGCGCCTGATTGCTAAGCGGCGACAGGCACGCCACGAACTCCGCCGTCAGCGCACTGAGCATCCGCCCCTGAGCCGGCGTGAACCCCAACAACGCTGCCACCACGCACACCGGCCCGCGAAACATGGCGTTGTACAAGCCGTCGGCGTCCGGCGTGATCAGCCGCGCGGCCACCAGCGCATTGGCTTCATCCCGATCAATCAACCCCAGCCCCGGCTCAATCGCCGACCTCGGGCAACGCTGCCGTTCGCCTTCATTCATCCGCATCAACTGCCCGAACACCTTGCCCGCCATGCCACCGGCAATCGCCTTGGGCACCGGTTCAGCGCAAGGGCGGACATGGCAATCAGGATGGGCCAGCACGGCGGCGACTGTTCGGGCGCTGCTGGCCACCCACAGGTTCAGTCCGGTGTGAAACATCAGACCTCCTTGGGCACGCAATTGCGCGTAATAGGGATAAGGGTCGGCATGAGTCGCAGCGATGATCGGGTCCATGGGTCGCAGCCTTGTTCGGGGTGGGGAAAGTGTTGCTACTATCTCCAGTCCCAAAGGCCCTTGATTCGTCCGGGAGCGAAATATGAACGCAGAACAACACGACATCCGCGTCTCTCAGGTCGCGGCCGCCATCGCGGAGCCGGCCCGGACGAAAATCCTCTGTTCGCTGATGGACGGCCACGCCCGCACCAGCACCGAGTTGGCGGCGATTGCCGAAGTCAGTGCCTCAACCGCCAGCGCACACTTGGCCAAGCTCAAGGAGCAGGCGCTGGTGCGGCTGCACGTGCAGGGCCGCCATCGCTATTACAGCCTGGCGGACAAGCGCGTGGCCCAGGCGCTGGAAGCGCTGATGGTGATCGGCCAGAACAGCGCGCCGGCGTACAACTCGCGCACGCCGGATCGCCTGCAATTCGCCCGGACCTGCTACGACCACATGGCCGGCACGCTGGCGGTGTTGCTGCATGACCGGATGCTGGAAAAAGGCTGGTTGCTGGAAACCGATGAGCAGGCGTATCGGCTGAGTGACAGCGGCGAGGCGCTGTTTGAAGGGTTGGGTATCGAAGTCAAGGACCTGAGCACGCTGCGCCGCCGTTTCGCCTGCCCGTGTCTGGACTGGAGCATGCGTCGGCCACACCTTGGCGGCTCGCTGGGAGCTGCGTTGCTGCAATCGGCGATCAAGCGCAAATGGGTGACGCAGGATCTGGACAGTCGGGCGCTGACGTTGACGGCGGTAGGGCGCAAGGCACTTGGCGTGCAGTTCGATCTTGTGCTGCCGTCTTCAAGTGGATCTACGGTTTCTATTGATAAAAAACATCAGGATATTGCTGTTAGTCATTGATTCATTAGACTGGCTGTTGCTGGCTCCAGGCGAAAAAAGCCCGGTTATCCAATCGATAACCGGGCTTTTTGCTCAAGCTCAAGCGAACAGCAGCGTCAGATCAAACCTTGACGATCCAGCCCGCTGGCGCTTCGATGTCACCCGTTTGTACACCGGTCAGCTCCTTGTAGAGCTTCTGGGTAACCGGGCCGACTTCGGTTTCGCTGTGGAACACGTGCAGGTGGTCGTTGTAGCTGATGCCACCGATCGGAGTGATCACGGCCGCGGTACCGCAAGCGCCGGCTTCCTTGAAGTCGGAGAGCTTGTCGATGAACACGTCACCTTCGATCACTTCCATGCCCAGACGCGATTTGGCCAGCTCGATCAGCGACAGGCGGGTGATGCCTGGCAGGACCGACGGCGAGTTCGGGGTGACGAACTTGTTGTCGTGGGTGATCCCGAAGAAGTTGGCCGAGCCGACTTCCTCGATTTTGCTGTGGGTCATCGGGTCCAGGTAGATGCAGTCGGCGTAGTGCGCCTTCTTGGCCTGGGAACCTGGCATCAGGCTGGCGGCGTAGTTGCCACCGACCTTGGCCGCGCCGGTGCCTTGTGGGGCTGCACGGTCGAAGCTGGAGATCAGGAAGTTGTGCGGGGTCAGGCCGCCCTTGAAGTAGGCGCCGACCGGGATGCAGAAGATCGAGAAGATGAACTCGGGGGCGGTACGCACGCCGATGTTGTCACCCACGCCGATCACGAACGGACGCAGGTACAGCGCGCCGCCGGTGCCGTAAGGCGGGATGAAACGCTCGTTGGCGCGGACCACTTCCTTGCAGGCTTCGATGAACTGTTCGGTGGACACCTGTGGCATCAGCAGACGGGCGCAGCTGCGTTGCATGCGTGCGGCGTTCTGATCCGGGCGGAACAGGTTGATCGAACCGTCCTTGCAACGATAGGCCTTCAGGCCCTCGAAGCATTGCTGGCCATAGTGAAGGGCAGTCGAGCCTTCGCTGATGTGCAGCACATTGTCTTCGGTCAGGGTGCCTTTGTCCCACTCGCCATTACGCCAGTGCGACAGATAGCGCTTGTCTGTCTTGATGTAGTCAAAACCCAACTTGTCCCAATTGATGCTTTCGTTACCCATGACACCCTCTATCACTGAACAACCGTCGAAACGGTTCAAGGCTTCTGACGTTTTTTGGATGGGGACAACAATACTTCATTCCGAGGTGGTTTCGCAGCCTGCAATTCGATCTCTGCGACCATCGATACGTCCCGTGTAGCAGCGGCCTCGCGGGGCTCGTCAGCTGCTACAGGGTTTTGTGTCCGGTCTTACAGGTGCAGCGCATGGCCTAAAGCACGCAACGCCGCTTCCTGCACAGCCTCGCCCAGCGTCGGATGCGCATGGATGGTACCGCCGATGTCTTCCAGCCGCGCGCCCATTTCCAGGCTTTGCGCGAACGCCGTGGACAGCTCGGACACCCCGACCCCGACGGCTTGCCAGCCGACAATCACGTGATTGTCCCGACGAGCGACCACTCGCACGAAGCCGCTTTTCGATTCCAGCGTCATTGCCCGGCCATTGGCCGCGAACGGGAAACTTGAAACGATGCAGTCCAGGCCGGCGGCCTTGGCCTCGTCCGGGGTCTGGCCGACCACCACCAGTTCCGGGTCGGTAAAGCACACGGCGGCGATGGCGGTAGGGTTGAACTCACGGGTTTTACCGCTGATGAGTTCGGCCACCATCTCGCCCTGAGCCATGGCCCGGTGCGCGAGCATCGGTTCGCCGCTCAGGTCGCCGATGGCGTACACGTTGCGCATGCTGGTCTGGCAGCGGTTGTCGATCTTGATCGCCGAGCCGTTCATGTCCAGGTTCAGCGCTTCGAGGTTCCAGCCCTGGGTGTTTGGCTTGCGGCCCACGGCGACCAGGACCTGATCGGTTTCCAGGTCCAGGGTGTCGCCATCCGGAGCCAATACTTGCAGGGAGTTATTCGAGGAATCAAAACCTTGAACGCTATGTTTCAAGTAAAGCTTCACGCCGAGTTTCTTCAGTTCGTCGTGGACCGGCTGAGTCAGTTCGGCATCGTAGGCCGGCAGGATGCGCTCCTGTGCCTCGACCACGCTGACATCGGCGCCGAGCTTGCGATAGGCAATCCCCAGTTCCAGGCCAATGTAGCCACCACCGACTACGGTCAGCCGCTTCGGCACGGAGGTAGGCGCCAGGGCTTCGGTGGAGGAGATGATCGGGCCGCCAATTGGCAGCATCGGCAGGTTCACGCTTTTCGAACCGGTGGCCAGCACCAGGTGCTCGCACTGAATGCGTGTGTCGCCGACGTCGACGGTTTTGCCGTCGACGACCTTGGCCCAGCCTTGAATGACCTGAACCTTGTTCTTTTTCAGCAGTGCCGCGACACCGGTGGTCAGGCGATCAACGATGCCGTCCTTCCACTCGACGCTCTTGGTGATGTCGAGGGTTGGCGCCGAAACGCTGATGCCCAAGGCCGAATGCTGGCTGTGGTGTTGCGTCTGGTGAAACTGCTCGGCCACGTGGATCAGTGCTTTCGACGGAATGCAGCCGATGTTCAGGCACGTACCACCGAGGGATTCGCCTTCCACCAGAATGGTTGCAATGCCCAGCTGACCGGCACGAATAGCCGTCACGTAACCGCCAGGGCCGCCGCCAATGATCAGCAGCGTGGTGTTCAAAGACTGTTGCATGACTTACTCCACAAACAAGGTGGCAGGTTGTTCGAGCAAGCCACGAACGGCCTGGATGAATTGCGCCGCGTCCATGCCGTCGACCACGCGGTGATCGAAGGAGCTGGAGAGGTTCATCATCTTGCGAATCACGATCTGGCCTTTGACCACCATCGGGCGTTCGACGATTTTGTTGACGCCGACAATCGCCACTTCCGGCAGGTTCAGCACCGGGGTGCTGACGATGCCGCCCAAGGCGCCGAGGCTGGTCAGGGTGATGCTCGAGCCGGACAATTCGTCGCGGCTGGCCTTGCCGTTGCGTGCAGCGGTGGCCAAACGGGAGATTTCGCTGGCGTTTTCCCACAGGCTGCGGGCTTCGGCGTGACGCACCACCGGCACCATCAAGCCGATGTCGGCCTGGGTGGCGATGCCCACATGCACCGCGCCGAGGCGGGTGATGACCTGGGCTTCGTCGTCGTAACGGGCGTTGATCTGCGGGAAATCGCGCAGTGCGACGACCAGGGCACGGACGAGGAACGGCAGCAAGGTCAGCTTGCCACGGGTGGCACCGTGTTTTTCGTTCAGGTGCGCACGCAGTTCTTCGACGGCTGTCACGTCGATTTCTTCGACATAACTGAAGTGGGCGGCACGCTGGGTGGCGTCCTGCATGCGCTGGGCGATCTTGCGGCGCATGCCGATGACCGGGATTTGCTCTTCGTCGTTACGCTGGGCGTAAGCAGAGGACACGGTCGATACATTCGACTGACCTTGCGCCAGATAGGCGTCGAGGTCTTCGTGCAGCACGCGACCGGCAGGGCCGCTGCCACGCACCAGACGCAATTGAATGCCGAGGTCCAGCGCGTGTTTGCGCACGGCCGGGGAAGCCAGTGGCCGTTCGTTGGCCTCGCGAGCCACCATCGGGCCCTGGCAAACAGCAGCTCGCGGCGCGGCGGCAGCTGCGACCGGTTTGCTTTCCACCACGGCTGCCACTTTAGAGGCTGCAACCGGCGCTTCTTTAACAGGAGCAGGCTGCGTGGACTCTTTAACGTTGCCCGCGCCTTCCACTTCAATGCTGATCAGGATGCTGCCCACCGCCATGACTTCGCCCGGCTCACCGCCTAGCGCAATCACCTTGCCGTGGACCGGCGAAGGGATGTCGACCATCGCCTTGTCGGTCATCACATCGGCCAGCACCTGATCTTCGACGACCATGTCGCCGACCTTGACGTGCCACACCGACAATTCAACTTCTGCAATGCCTTCACCAATGTCCGGCATTTTAATAACGTGCGTGCCCATTCAGACCTCCATAACCCGATGCAAAGCCGCGCCCACTCGGGACGGACCAGGGAAATACGCCCACTCTTGTGCGTGCGGGTAGGGAGTGTCCCAACCGGTGACGCGTTCGATAGGCGCTTCCAGGTAGTGGAAGCAGTGCTCTTGCACCAAGGCGACCAGTTCGGCACCGAAGCCACAGGTACGGGTCGCTTCGTGAACGATCACGCAACGGCCGGTTTTCTTCACCGATTTGACGATGGTCTCCAGGTCCAGCGGCCACAGGCTGCGCAGGTCGATGACTTCAGCGTCGATGCCGGTTTCTTCAGCCGCCACTTGCGACACGTAAACGGTAGTGCCGTAGGTCAGGATGGTCACGTCCTTGCCCGGACGGGTGATGGCGGCGACGTCCAGCGGCACGGTGTAGTAACCGTCCGGCACTTGAGCGGCCGGGTGTTTCGACCACGGCGTTACCGGACGTTCGTGGTGACCGTCGAACGGGCCGTTGTACAGGCGTTTTGGCTCAAGGAAGATCACCGGGTCATCGTTTTCGATGGAGGCAATCAGCAAGCCTTTGGCGTCGTACGGGTTGGACGGCATGACCGTGCGCAGACCGCAGACCTGGGTGAACATCGCCTCGATGCTCTGGCTGTGGGTCTGGCCGCCATAGATGCCGCCGCCGCAAGGCATGCGCAGGGTCATCGGGGCGGTGAACTCGCCAGCCGAGCGATAACGCAGGCGGGCGGCTTCGGAAATGATCTGGTCTGACGCCGGGTACACGTAGTCGGCGAACTGGATCTCGGCGACCGGGCGCAGACCGTAGGCGCCCATGCCCACGGCGGCACCGACGATACCGCTTTCGGAGATCGGTGCGTCGAACACGCGGGAGGTGCCGTACTTCGCCTGCAGGCCTTCGGTGCAACGGAACACGCCGCCGAAGTAGCCCACGTCCTGGCCGAACACCACGACGTTGTCGTCACGCTCAAGCATCACATCCATGGCCGAGCGCAGGGCCTGGATCATGGTCATGGTGGTCGTGGTCATGGCGGTTTCCAGCTCGATATTGTTGTTGTGGTCGTTCATGTCAGATCCCCAACTCTTGACGCTGGCGCTTCAAGTGCTCCGGCATCTCTTTGTAGACGTCTTCGAACATGGTCGCGGCGCTTGGAATCTGGCCGCCAGCGAGGGTGCCGTACTGTTCGGCTTCTTTCTGCGCGGCGATGACTTCGGCTTCCAGTTCAGCGCTGACGGCGGTGTGTTCCTCTTCGGACCAGTGACCGATCTTGATCAGGTGCTGCTTGAGGCGTGCAATCGGGTCGCCCAACGGGAAGTAGCTCCAGTCGTCGGCAGGACGGTACTTGGACGGATCGTCGGAGGTGGAGTGTGGGCCGGCGCGGTAGGTGACCCATTCGATCATGGTCGGGCCGAGGTTGCGGCGCGCACGTTCGGCGGCCCAGGCAGAGGCGGCGTAGACCGCGACGAAATCATTGCCGTCGACCCGCAGGGAGGCAATGCCGCAGCCGACGCCACGACCGGCAAACGTGGTGGCTTCACCACCGGCGATGGCCTGGAAGGTGGAGATTGCCCACTGGTTGTTGACCACGTTGAGGATCACCGGCGCACGGTAAACGTGGGCGAAGGTGAGGGCGGTGTGGAAGTCCGATTCAGCCGTGGCGCCGTCGCCGATCCAGGCCGAGGCGATTTTGGTGTCGCCCTTGATCGCCGAGGCCATGCCCCAGCCTACTGCCTGGACGAACTGGGTCGCGAGGTTGCCGGAAATGGTGAAGAAGCCATAGTCCTTGACCGAATACATGATTGGCAACTGGCGACCCTTGAGCGGATCGCGCTCGTTGGACAGCAGTTGGCAGATCAGGTCGACCAGCGGAACGTCACGGGCCATCAGGATGCTTTGTTGGCGATAGGTCGGGAAGCACATGTCGTCGACGTTCAAGGCCAGGGCCTGGCCGCTACCAATGGCTTCTTCGCCGAGGCTCTGCATGTAGAAAGACATTTTTTTCTGACGCTGGGCGACCACCATGCGGTTATCGTAGATCCGCGTCTTGAGCATGGCGCGCATGCCTTTACGCAGGATCTCGACCGGTACGCCTTCAGCCCACGGACCGAGGGCATTGCCTTGGTCGTCGAGCACGCGAATCAGGCCCTTGGCCAGATCAGCCGTGTCGGCCGGTTCAACGTCGATGGAAGGTTTGCGCACCGTGCCGGCGTCGGTCAGACGCAGGTAGGAGAAGTCGGTTTTGCAGCCAGGACGGCCCGATGGTTCGGGAACGTGCAGGTGCAGCGGTTCGTACGCTTGGTTCATGGCTTCTACGCTCGATCTTGTGAATTTCTTGTAGTGAGCTGACCGTCATTCTTCTGTGGAAGAAATCTTGTCCTACAACAATCATAGGCCCGGCGAAGAAGAATATTTATCTCTGTTTCGTTGCGCTGGCGATCATTTGAGGATAAAAAATCTGCATAAACACAAAAAACAGGTGGTTTTGTCTCATGCGCAAACTGGACCGTACCGATATCGGCATTTTGAACAGCCTTCAGGAGAACGCGCGCATCACCAACGCCGACCTCGCACGCTCGGTCAACCTGTCGCCGACGCCGTGCTTCAACCGGGTCAAGGCGATGGAAGAATTGGGGCTGATTCGTGAACAAGTGACGCTGCTGGACGCTGATCTGCTGGGGCTGCACGTGAACGTGTTCATTCATGTGAGCCTGGAGAAACAGGTGGAAGAGGCATTGCAGCATTTCGAGGAAGCGATCTCGGATCGCCCGGAAGTGATGGAGTGCTATTTGATGGCCGGCGACCCGGACTATTTGATTCGGGTATTGGTGCCGACCATTCAGTCGCTGGAGCGCTTCATGATGGACTTCCTCACCAAAGTCCCCGGCGTGGCGAACATTCGCTCAAGCTTTGCGCTCAAGCAAGTGCGCTACAAAACTGCGCTGCCGTTGCCAGCCAATGGCTTGACCCTTTCCAGCTAAACCCCGAAACCCCTTTAGCAGCTGTCGAGCAACGCGAGGCAGCGTTCGGCGGCGCAGCCGTCGCAAACCTGACAATCGGGTTTTGTCAGGCAGACCGCATTCGCAGCCTCGCGGTGCTCGTCAGCTGCTACGGAGAATGATGATCGCCCCAATGTTGTGGGAACGATCGAGATCTCAGAGTTTGTTGATGGGGATTTTCAGGTAGGTCACGCCGTTACTCTCGGCGGGTGGCAGATTCCCGGCCCGCACATTCACCTGAATCGCTGGCAGCAACAGGGTTGGCATGCCCAACCCGGCATCGCGTCGGGTGCGCATGTCGACAAACGCCGCCTCATCAACGCCGTCATGCACGTGAATGTTGCTTCGGCGTTGTTCGCCGACGGTAGACATGCACCGGGATTCCCGGCCTTCAGGTGGGTAATCGTGGCAGACGTACAAACTCACACTGGCCGGGAACGCCAGCAGTTTGCGAATCGAGGCAAACAACTGATTGGCGTTGCCGCCCGGAAAATCGCAACGCGCGGTGCCCACATCAGGCATGAACAGCGTGTCGCCCACCAGAATCTGCTCACCGTCAATCAGGTAAGCCATGTCCGCCGGCGTGTGGCCGGGCACATGCAGGGCGGTGGCCTTGAGATTGCCGATCATGAACGACTCGTCCGGTGCGAATAGATGATCGAACTGCGAACCGTCAACGCGAAACGCCGGCTCAAGGTTGAACAGGCTTTTGAACACCCCCTGAACCTTGCTGATCGACTGCCCGATCGCGATCTTGCCCCCCAGCTCGCGACGCAGATAAGGCGCGGCAGACAAGTGATCGGCATGGGCGTGGGTTTCCAGCAGCCATTGCACCTGCAACTGATGTTGGCGAACAAAGGCGATGATTTTGTCGGGCTGAACGGTGCCCGTTCTGCCGGCCGCCGGATCGTAGTCGAGCACCGGGTCGACGATGGCGCACTGGCCGCCATCGGCTTCGTAGATCACGTAGCTGTAGGTCGACGAGGCAGGGTCGAGGAAAGCTTCAATCAAGGCAGGCATGGTGAATATTTCTATCTGAACAAGCACTGAGGGTAGATTCATTCTCCCTGCATTGGCCAGCACTGCATCAATTCATTTGATGAAAAAATCTGCGCGGGCTCTATCCTGTCAGTCATCGAAACCGGGCGCTCCCGGCCTTGTTGAGCTGATTACGAGTGCTTTATGTTGCTGGCGAGTTTTTTTGGGGTGGTCATGGGCCTGGTCCTCGGGTTGACCGGGGCGGGCGGCGGGATTCTTGCGGTGCCGGCCCTGGTCCTGGGGCTGGGGTTGACCATGACCCAGGCGGCGCCCGTCGCCTTGTTTGCGGTCGGGAGTGCGGCGGCGGTCGGGGCGATTGACGGCTTGCGGCATGGGCTGGTGCGGTATCGCGCGGCGCTGTTGATCGCGCTGCTCGGCGCGGTCTTTTCACCGGTGGGCATTTATTTTGCCCATCAGTTGCCGGAAAAAATCCTGATGATTCTGTTCAGCCTGCTCATGGTCATGGTCGCCTGGCGAATGCTGCGTCGTGAGCGCCAGGACGAGGGGCCGAGCGATCACGGTCACGCCAACTGGGGGCAGAAGAACTGCATGCTCGATCAGCAGACCGGGCGCTTTTCCTGGACCGCCAAATGCACCGCGACGCTGGCGGCGCTCGGCGCGGTGACGGGCGTGGTGTCAGGGCTGCTGGGCGTGGGCGGCGGTTTTCTGATTGTCCCGGCGTTCAAGCAACTGACCGATGTGCAGATGCGCGGGATCGTCGCCACGTCCTTGATGGTGATCAGCCTGATTTCCGCGATCGGCGTGGTCGGCGCGTTTCACGCGGGCGTGCGCATCGACAGCCTTGGGGCATGCTTCATCGGCGCCAGCATTGTCGGCATGATCATCGGCCGCAAGCTGTGCGCCCACGTGCCGGCGCGAGCATTGCAAATCGGCTTTGCCAGCGTCTGCCTTGTGATTGCCGCTTATATGCTGTTCAGGGCTGGCGTCTAAAGCAACACCTGCCTGTGGGCCGGGGCGGATCCACACCACCGCTCTCATCCCATTGAAGCGTCTGACTGCTACCCAAGTAGCATTCGTTGCACGCCACGGGTTTCGTAAACTCCCTGCTCAACCATACGCACCTGCGGGAGGCGACGATGCAGCAGGTCCAGGGTGAAGGTGTCGTCAGCGCAATGTCCCAGGCCACCGATGCCCGGCAGGTGGCGCAGGAACTGGCGCGTCAATTGCTGCATCCGCATCTGGGCTTCGTGCTCTTTTTCTGTTCCGCCGAGTATGACTTGCAGGCCCTGGGGCAAGCCCTGCAAGACAGTTTCGGGGGGATTCGCCTGGTGGGTTGCACCAGCGCCGGGGAAATCACCCCGTTGGGCTATGGACGCAATTGCGTGACGGCGGTGGGGTTCGATCACCGGCACTTCTCCATTGCGCTCGAGTTGATCGACGAGATGGAGCGCTTCAGCCTGATCGATGCGCAGCAGATGGTCGAGCGCCTGGTCAGTGGCTGTCGCAGTAACACCCTGGCACCGATCAAGGGCAACAGTTTTGCCCTGACCCTGCTCGATGGTTTGTCCAGCCGTGAAGAAATGGTCCTTGCAGCCTTGAGTGCGGCATTGGGCGACATTCCGCATTTCGGTGGTTCCGCTGGCGATGACAATTACCTGACCCACACCCATGTCTACTTCGACGGCGAGTTCCACAGCGGCGCGGCGGTCGTCGTGCTGGTCAACACCTGGCTGGATTTCGAAGTGTTCACCACCCACCACATGCTGCCCCGGGCCGAAAAACTGGTGGTTACCGGGGCCGACAGCGCCTCGCGCCGTGTTTATGAACTCAATGCGGAACCCGCCGCCGCCGAGTACGCGCGGCTCATCGGCGTGCCGGTGAATGAACTGGATCACCGGATTTTCGCCGCGCACCCGTTGGCCGTGAGGATCAACGAACAGTATTACGTGCGGGCCATCCAGCAGGTGCACGCGGACCTGAGCCTGAGTTTTTACTGCGCCGTGGAGAATGGCATCGTGCTCACCGCCATGACGCCGGGCCCGATGCTGCCGAACCTGAAAAGCCTGTTCGAAGGATTGGAAGAACGCTTGGGTGAACTGTTGCTGACCATCGGTTGCGACTGTTTTCTCCGGCGTCTGGAGCTGGAGGACGACGGCAGTCTCGACGAGATCGGGACGTTTTTGCGCGAGCAACGGGTGATGGGTTTCAACACCTACGGAGAACAGTTCAATGGCATGCACATCAACCAGACCTTCACCGGCGTTGCCATTGCCCGCGGCCGTGCCCCAGGACATCGCTGAGCTGCAGGCCGAACTGGCCAGCCTGCGTCACGACAACCATAAACTGCAGCGCATCAACGCGGCGCTGATCGAGCGCATCGAGTCAGGCATCACTCGGGGCAATGACCCGTACGCGGCGTTCCAGCACTCGGTGGTGCTGGCCGAGCAGGTCCGTGAGCGCACCGATGCCTTGAACCAGGCCATGGCCGAACTCAAGGCCGGTAACCATTTGCTCAGCGAGGCCCGCCTGCGCGCCGAGACCGCGCATCGACACCTGATCGATGCCATCGAGAGCATTTCCGATGCCTTCGTATTGTTCGACGCCGAGCAGCGCATCGTCTTGTTCAACAGTCGCTTCAAGGCGTTCTGGCGCAACAGCCGGGTGCGGATCAACGCGGGCATGCGCCTGGCCGAGGTCAAGCGCCTGATGATGAGCAATGGGCTGTTCACCGAAGAACCGCGCGGGCATGCCGACGAGAGTCTGCTGTATCGCTTGCAGAACGGGCGTTGGCTGCAAGTCAGCGAGCGGCCGACCCAGGAAGGTGGGCGGGTGATTCTGTTCACCGACATTACCGAGGTCAAACTCAGTGAAACCGTACGCCGCGAACAGGCTGTGGCGCAGAAGTCGCATTTGTTACAGCGGGCGGTCGATAACCTGTCCCAGGGTGTGGCGATGGTCAATGCCGAGGGCATTCTGGAATTGTGGAACCGGCGTTTTCTCGAATTGAGCGGGTTGGCGCCCGTCGCGGCCCATCGACCGTTTGCTGAAGTGATGGTGGACAGCGAATTGAACCTGCTGACCCCGCTCAGTCACGATGGCAATGGGCGGCCAGTACAGGAATGCGAGCAACGCCTCGATGACGGACGAGTCCTGGAAATCCGCACGCACCCGTTGCCGACTGGCGGTTTCGTCAACACCTTCACTGACATCACCGAACGCTACCAGCACGCCCAGACGCTGAGTGAAAGCGAGCGCTGGATTCGCCTGATCACCGACCACGTGCCGGCATTGATCGCCTACCTCAATGCCGATCTGGTGTACGAGTTCACCAATAAGGTCTATGAGGAATGGTATTGCTGGCCCCGAGGCGTGATGCTCGGCCAAAGCCTGCGCGAAGTGCACAGCGAACAGCACTACCAGCGTCTGGAGTCTTACGTGGCGAGAGCGCTGGCCGGCGAGAGCGTGACGTTCGAGTTCGCCGAGACCAACGTCAATAACCAGGAGCGCTACATGCTGCGCTCCTACGTGCCCAATCGCCTGGCCACCGGGGAAGTGGTGGGGATTTTCGTGTTGATCCGCGACATCACCGAGCGTCGCCGCACTGCCGAGGCGCTGCATCAGGCGTATCAGAATCTTGAGCTGCGGGTGCGTGAACGCACGGCGGAATTGACCACCCTCAATGATCAATTGTTGCGTGAAATCGAAGAGCGCCGCCAAGTGGAATCACGTTTGCGCGAGGCCAAGCTCGAAGCCGAGCACGCCAATCTGTCCAAGACCAAATTTCTGGCGGCTGTCAGCCACGATTTGCTGCAACCACTGAACGCCGCCCGTTTGTTTACCAGTGCGTTGCTGGAGCGACGTGAACCGGTCTGCAACGAGGTTCTGGTGCGTAATGTCAGTAATTCCCTGGAAGATGTAGAGAACCTGCTGGGCACGCTGGTGGACATTTCCAAGCTCGATGCCGGAGTCATCAAAGCCGATGTCGCGCCGTTCGCCCTGAGCGAACTGCTGGAAAATCTCGCGGCTGAATACACCCAGGTGGCACGCAGTGAGGGCCTTGAACTGCATTTCATTGCCTGTTCGGCGCTGGTGCGCAGCGACATCCAGTTGCTGGCACGCATCCTGCGCAACCTGCTGAGCAATGCGATTCGCTACACCTACAGTGGACGGGTGGTGCTCGGGTGCCGGCGCCTGCAACAGCGCTTGTTGATCCAGGTCTGGGACACCGGCATGGGCATCGCCGACAATCGCCTGGAAGAGATTTTCCAGGAGTTCAAACGCGGTGACGTACAGCGTCCGGACCAGGATCGTGGGCTGGGGTTGGGCCTGGCCATTGTCGAGAAAATCGCCGGCATCCTCGGGCATCGGATTCATGTGCGCTCATGGCCGGGAAAGGGCTCGATGTTCTCGGTCGAAGTGCCGTTGAGCGCAACGGCCCCCAAGCCGTTGCCGGCCTTGCAGATGAGCGAGCCGATGCTTGAACGCCTGCGCGGGGCAAGGGTGTGGGTGCTGGACAACGACGCCACCATTTGCGCCGGCATGCGCACCTTGCTCGAAGGCTGGGGCTGTCGGGTGGTGACGGCGCTGTCGGAAGAGGACCTGGCGCGAAAAGTGGACAACTACCACGCCGAGGTTGACCTGTTGATCGCCGATTACCATCTGGACAACGATCAGAATGGCTTGGACGCCGTGGCCCGGATCAATGCCTGTCGCACGTCACCCATCCCGGCCTTGATGATCACCGCCAACTACAGCAACGAACTCAAACAGCAGATCCGCGAACTGGGCCACACCCTGATGCATAAACCGGTGCGGCCGATGAAACTTAAAACGGCGATGAGCCATTTGCTCGGCAGGCCTTGAGGCGCATCTGCGTTAGTACCACCGTCGTCGCGGGCAAGCCCGCTCCCACAAGGACAGCGTGGTACCTGTGGGAGCGGCGGTGCGGCGATCCGACTTGCCCGCGAAGGGGGCGCCAAAGTCTTGCTGTCTCAACGTCGCATGTAAGACCCGAAATCAATATCCCCGGCACTCAAGATCGCCTGCACTCGATTGTGCACATTGAGTTTGCGCAGGATCGCCGAGACGTGAGCCTTGACGGTGGTCTCGGCGATTTCCAGGGTGTAGGCGATCTGTTTGTTCGATTCGCCTTTGGTCATGCGTTCAAGCACCTGCAATTGCTTGCGGGTCAGGGCCTGGAGCAGTTCAGGGGGAAAGCTCGGCGTGTCGTTCATCCGGCGGGGAGTGTTGGTTCGGGTGGTGCGGATAATGTCCGGCGGCAAATACACGTTGCCATTGAGGATTTGCTGGATGGCCTCGGTCATTTGCGTGCGTGGGGACGACTTGGTAATGAAACCTACCGCGCCGTAGGTAATGGCTTGCAGGACGATCTGTTTGTCCTGCTCGGCCGAGACAATCACTACCGGAATGGTCGGGGCTTCATTGCGCAGGTTGATCAAGCCATTGAGCCCATGCATGCCGGGCATGTTCAGGTCGAGCAGGATCAGGTCCAGGTCGTCGTGTTCCTGGGTCAGGGCCAGGGCACTGTCGAGGTCGGCGGTTTCCATGACTTCGGAGCCCGGGAAACCGTCGCTGATGACGTTATGAATCGCTTCGCGAAACAGCGGGTGATCGTCGGCAATCAGAATTTTGTACATAGCCTTTCACCTCATTATTTTGTTTAGGGTGTGGCAACAACACGCCAGCGTAAAGATCAGGGGAAAGGCTCGGGCCGGGCCGGTGTCACGGCAAGCCCGGCCGCTTGCCAGGCATCAAGGCCGTCGCGATACCAATACAGTGTCTTATAGCCCATGACGGACGCTCGTTTGACGGCGTTCCAGCTCAGCCAGCAGTCGGCGCGGCAATAAAAGACCAGCGGTCGTGCCGAGTCCCCGGCGGTCAATGCCTTGAGGTTACGCGCAAAATAGCCTTGCCAGTCGGGCGTCAGGTCACCGTCACCAGTATTGGCCAGCCAGTGGCTGCCGGGCAGGTTTTCATGGGGCTGGTCTTCGATGAACTGGCCTTGCAGCCATTGGCGACGGTAGACATCGATCAGCACCGGTGGCGGCGTTTGACTGAGCAGTGTTTGCAAGGCCGGGGTGTCAACGATGGTCGCGCCTTGCAGGCTGTCCGGCGTCGGGCTGCGGTACAGGTTGATGCGATAGCCTTCCGCGGAAAACAGCGGTGATTCGGCGTGCGCAGCATTCAGCAACAGGCAGAGCGGCAGCGCTGCGAGAGAAGGGCGCAACAGACAACGTCGGGCACGGGGCATGGGTTCGATCCTTATAGTTATGGATCTATTACAGGCCAGGCGGGGTGCTTTGTGAATGCGACGATAGACAGGGAAACCAGTACTAAAGTAGTAATTTCTCCCCTGCTCATGGAGATCAATTGTAGGAGAGAGCCTGCTCGCGATAGCTATCCGTCATTCAACATCAATGTCATCTGATACACCGCTATCGCGAGCAGGCTCACTCCTACAGTTGGATTTGGGTGGTCAGGTGGATTTGCGCAGGGCTGCGTGCTGAGGGTTGAAGGTGAGTACGGCGAGTAGCGCGAACACTACGGTCAACCCTGCACACACCGCCAGCGCCAGCGGATTGAAGCGTTCATAAAGGGCGAACCGCACCAATTCCACCGCATGGGTGAACGGGTTCACCGCGCACAACCAGTACAACCACTCGCTGGCTTCATGCATTTTCCACAGCGGATACAGCGCCGAAGACAGGAAAAACAGCGGAAAGATCACGAAATTCATGACCCCGGCAAAGTTCTCCAGTTGCCGAATGGCGTTCGACAGCAACAGGCCCAACGCGCTGAGCATCAACGCCACCAACAGTAATGCCGGCAACGCGATCAATAACCCCATGGCCGGCGGTTGCACGCCATAGAGCCAGGCGATCGCCAGAAAGGCATACACCTGCAACAGGGAAATCAGCGACGTGGCCAACAGCTTGCTGCACAGCAGAAAAGTCCGGGGCAGCGGGCTGGTCAGCAGCACGCGCATGCTGCCCATCTCGCGGTCGTAGACCATCGACAGAGAGCCTTGCATGCCGTTGAACAGCAGGATCATGCAGGCAAGACCCGGGATGATGTAGACCTCGTAAGGAATGTAGGTGTCATAGGGTTCGATAATGGCGATCCCCAAGGCTGCCCGGAAACCGGCCGCGAACACCAACAGCCATAACAGCGGCCGCACCAGGGCACTGAGAAACCGCGTGCGCTGCAACACAAAACGTAGCCATTCGCGCAGCACGATGCCGCTGAAGCAATGCCAGTACGCATTCATCGCGCCGCTCCTGAAGTGGTCAGGTGAGTGAAGGCTGAACCCAGATCACCGCCATGTTCCAGGCTCAGTGCATCGGCCTGTCCGCTGGCCACCAGCCGACCTTGATGGAGGATCAGCAAATCGTCGCTGGACTGCACTTCATCGAGCAAATGCGTGGTCCAGAGCACGCTGATGGCGTGGTCGCTGCACAAGGTGCGCAGGTGTTGATTGAGCGCCAGGCGACTGGCGGGATCGAGGCCGACACTGGCTTCGTCAAGCAGCAACAGGCGCGGCTCATGCAGCAGGGCCCGGGCGATTTCCACCCGGCGGCGGTGGCCGCCATTGAGTTCGCGCACCCGTTCGCGGCGGCGTTCGGTCAAGGCTTGACGGGCCAGCTCGGCGTCAACCCGGACACTGCTCTGGCGCCGGGACAGACCATGCAGCGCGGCGTGATACCGCAGGTTCTGCTCGACGCTGAGGTCCAGGTCCAGGGTGCTTTGCTGGAACACTACACCCAACTGCCTGAGCGCCGGTCGGGGCGCATCGCGCAATGAACAGCCGCCGACCCGGATGTCGCCGTGCTGAAGATCATAAAGCCGGGTCAACAGGGCGATCAGGGTCGATTTGCCGGCACCATTGGGCCCCAGCAATGCGGCGAAACGCCCCGGAGCCAACTCGAAGTTCACGTGACGCAAGGCTTCCCGAGTCCCATAGGCAAAACTCAGGTCGCTGACTTCCAGGGCGTTCATGGGGTCACCACCACGCCCCAGGGGTAGCGTCCGACTTTCACCGATTTGCTCACCTTGAGGCTGTCGACATCAATCACCGACACGTCACCGCTAACGCCGTTGGTGGCGAGCAGTTGCTTTTGATCGGGGGTGAACGCCAGCTGCCAGACCCGACGTCCGACCAACAGATAGTCGAGAATCTCGAACGTCCTGGCATCGATCACCGCCACATGGTTAGCCGGGCCCAGTGCGACGAAAGCGTACTTGCCGTCGGCGCTGAGCTTGATGCCCACGGGTTGGACCTTGTCCGGGTGCACGCCTTTGATCTGGAAGTTCAGGGTCTTGAGGGTCTTGCGGCTGGCGACGTCGAGAATCGTCACCGTGCCGCCGATTTCCGCTGACGCCCAGAGCTGTGAACCGTCCTGATTGAATTCGACAAAGCGTGGCCGCTGGTCCACCAGCGTGCTGTCGGCCAGGGTCTGGGTGCTGGTGTCGATCCAGTGCAGCATGTTCGTGGTTTCGCTGGTGTTCACGGCCCACTTGCCATCGGGACTGACGGCCATGCCTTCGGGCTCGACGCCGACGTTGATCTGGCTGAGTACCTTGGAGGTTTCGGTGTCGATCACCGTGACCAGCGCATCGTCTTCGTTGGAGACGTACAGCCAGCGGTTGTTGGGGTGCAGGGCGAATTGCTCGGGGTCTTTGCCCGAGGGCAGTTCCTTGATGATCTTGCGGGTGGCCACGTCCATTACCTGGACCCGGTCCGAATCGCTGGCGCAGATGTACAGCAGCTTGTTGTCATGGGACAGCAACAAGCCGCGTGGGCGCTGGCCGACGGGCAGGGTGTCGGTGACTTGCAGGGTCTGCATGTCGATCAGGCTCAGGCTGTTGTCCTTTTCGTTGGAGACCCACGCGGTGCTGGCCGCGGCATGCCCGGCGGCGAACAGCAGGGCCCCGGAAAGCAGGGAGCGGCAGAGCAGGGTGCGGCGCATGGCAGATTCCTTTTTTTTTGTCGTTCTTGTGGACAGTTGGATCAGGGAAAGCGGCAGCTGACCTCGGGTTTGTCGTAACCCAGGCTGTCCATTTCGTTGAAGGGATGCAGAAAGCCGTCCTGCGGCGACGTGCTGACCAGGGCGCGGGGCTGGACGATGGGAATCGGTTGGCGCAACTGGCCGTTCCACGCGCGATAACTGAGCTTGCGTCCCTTGAAACCGTCCAGCGGCAGTTGATCGCTGAGTTCCAGCTGACGGATCGCCATCGGCTCGGTCTGGCGCAATTTGCTCACCGCGCTGGCGACGCTGCGCACGGCCATCCAGGCCGCGAAATCGCGGTCGTTCATCCAGCGACCGGTCAGGGCTTCAAAACGCTTTTGCAATTGCGCGGCGCCGTAGGTTTCCACGGTTTTGTGCCAACCCACCGGGGTCAGCCCTTGCGTGCCGGCGACGGGGCGCGGGTACCAGGTCTGGTAGGGCACGTATTCGCCGAAGTCGCCGCGTTCATCGGCCACCAGCACCACGTCATATTCGGCGGTCTGGGTGAACAGCGGCATGTCCGCCTGAGCACTGCGACGTTGGTCGTTATCAAAGCTCCAGGCCTTTTCCGCCACCAGTTGCAGGCCGAAGCGTTTTGCCGCGCGGCGCAGGGCAGCAGCGTAGGCTTGATCGTCGGCGGTCGGGCCAACGATCAGCAGCGCGCGTTGCCATTTGCGCACCACCAGAAATTGCGCCAGCGCATCGGCGAGCATCGCGCGACTTGGCAGGGTGTGCAGCACGTTCGACAGGCAATCGGTGGTCCGCAGGCGATCGTCGGGACTGCCGGCGTTGAATATCAGGCTGTCGGGCAGGGCGGCGCTGAGCTGGCGCAAGCTGTCGGCCGGGGCGTTCACCACAAACAGCCGCAGACCCTGCGCGTGCTGGGCGTTGGCCGCATCGAGCAAGGCTTCAGGGCTGTCGACGCTGGCGCTGACCAGCGCGTAGCTGTGGTTGAGAAAACGTCCGGTGCTGTTGCTGTCGGTGATCGCCAGTTCGGCGCCGCGCAGTCCGGCATCGCTCGGTTCGGGAATCACGTTCGACAGGAGCGGCCCAGGATCGGGCCGATAACCCAGGTAGCCGATCCGCACCTCCAATGGCGCCTGCGCAGCCTGGCTCTGAGTAGCCACGCCGGCGGCGCAGGCAATCGCCAGCAGGTAGAGCAAGGCGTAAGGGGCAAGCAGGCGCATAGGGCACTCCTTTACAGGTAGCGCCAGCATAGGAAGCCTGTGGAGCAGAGGAAATATGCAGAAAGTAGCGGAGAGCCAGTACCAAGGTAGTAACCCCTGCGTACCTGCGCGGTTTTAGCATGGAGCGACCACGGTCATCGCCCCGGAGGAGAACATCCGATTTCAGCGGTAACACAATTTTTGTAGCCGCTGGTGTTATGGCTTAACTGGCCGTTACTGACGCTGCCCGCTTCGCCGGGACACCAGGCCTGTTGGCGACGTACCCGAGGTGTGCATCCATCGCCTTACTACCAAGGGACTAGAAGGCGACCACCAAAGCAGCATGGGGTGTTGGCGATGCCGTTTCTAAGATGAGTGCCATAGCCTCTGCCAAGAGGTTTTGCGTGCAATCCTGAGGGCATAACAATGACAACAAAACGCAACGCCTTGCTCGTCGTCGGTCTGCTGGCCGGCTTTATCAGTTCAGGTTCCGTGTGGGCTCATGGCAACGTGGTGCCGCAAGCGGTTGAAACCCAGGGCCTGACACCGATCAAGGACGCCGGTGTAACGGTGGATGGCGATGGCTGGGCCGCGGCCAACCCCTATCGAGCCTCCCCGGAACACGACAGAGCCCTGGAAATCGGCTCGTCGGCCTACAACCAGAACTGCGCGGCGTGTCATGGCCTGGAAGCCAAGTCCGGCGGGATCGCCCCTGACCTGCGCCTGCTTGATGTCGGCGAGGCGGGTGACGAGTGGTTCGTCGAACGCGTGCGTCATGGCGCCGTGCGTGACGGTCGGGTCTACATGCCGAAAATGGCTGATTACCTGAGCCAGGAAGCGTTGTGGGCAGTGCGCACTTACCTGGACAGCGTTCACGTCGAGGAGTGATTCCATGCGTCTGCTCGCGGTGTTGATCAGTGCGCTGTGGCTGTGTTGCCAGACGGTGCAGGCGCAGGTTCGAAACTATGACGAAATGATTGCTGCCGGGGAGCTGAAAGTGGCGGTTTACAAGGACTTCGCCCCCTACAGTTTTGAGCAGACCGGCCAGCCCCGAGGCGTCGATGTCGAACTCGCCGAGGCGCTGGCCAAGGCGCTCGGCGTACACCTGACGCTGATCTGGGCCCCTGCCGGGGAAAAACTCGATGACGATCTGCGTGATTACATCTGGCGCGCCAGTGCCTTGCACAACCAGCAATTGGCCGACCTGATGATGCGTGTGCCCTATGACCGTGACTACGCCCAGAAGCGCAACGAGTTTGGCGAAATGGAAAACGGGCATGTGGTGATGTTCGGGCCCTATCAGACCGAACAATGGCAGGTGGCTTACGATCAACGCCGATTGGACAAGGTCGGCAGCGTGGCCGTGTTCGACTCGCATCCGATCGGCGTCGAGGTCGACAGCGTGCCGTCGTTCTACCTGACGTCGGTGTTCAACGGCATGCTCGCGGGCAAAACCCACCACTACCCGGGCGTACCCCAGGCCTTTGCGGCGATGAAGGCCGGTGAGGTCGACGCGGTCATGGCCATGCGTGGCGAAATCGACTGGCAAGTGCATGAGGCGGCCGACCCGCAATGGGCGTTGGCGCAAAACGCCTATCCGAACATGGGCAAGCAACTCTGGGAGATCGGCATGGCCGTGCACGAAAGCAATCGGCAATTGGCGTATGCCGTGGAAGAGGCGCTGGAAGGCCTGATCCGCGAGGGTTCCGTGAAGACGATCTACAGCCATTACGGCCTGCGGTATGACGTGCCGGAGATGTACCAATAGGAGCGGGTGATGAGCTGGCGAATCAAGTGTCTGTTGGCCTGCTGGTTACCTTTGGCCGCGCACGCCGCGAGTATCGATCCGGGCAAAGACCCGGTGCCCTCGGTGATGTGGGCGTTCTATCACAAGCAAATGCTCGGCGACGCGCCTTTTGTCTTCGATGACCGGGTCAAGCTGCTGGCGCCGCCGTTCGCCGAAGATGCCCGGCAGGTGCCACTGGAAATCGATGCGCGAGCGTTCAAGGGCGAGGTGGTGAAAATCCTCGCCTGGGCCGAGCTCAATCCGCTGCCGAAGATTGTCGACTTCCAGCCGCTGGATCGCGTGTTGCCGTGGTTGTCGATCCGTATCCGGATTGAACAGGCCACCCCTTTACGCGCCGCGGTCCTGACGCGCGATGGGCTGTGGCATGTCGGTTCGACCCTGATCGATGCGGCGGGCGGTGGTTGCACCGCACCCAGTGTGGTGCGTACCCAGCCCGGCTGGGAGGAACACCTCGGCGAGGTTTTGGGCGCGCGCTATCCGCGCACTGACTTCAGCCGTTTGCGCGTGCAGGTGGCGCATCCGATGGACAACGGCATGGTCAACGGCATCCCGGAATTTTTCATCAACCATGCCGAACTGCGAAGCGCGGATGATCAGCTGTTGGCGCGGCTGGAGCTGTTTCCTGCCGTCAGTGAAAACCCCAACCTGGCCTTCGACATCGAAGGGGCAGGGCAGACGCGTCTGATTATCCGGGACAACAGCGGCAATGAATTTGATGCGTCGATTCCCTGAGCCGAAGGAGTATTTCATGCGCTGGATACTGCTGATGGTGTTGAGCGTCAGCCTGCCGGCCATGGCCGACCTTGAGTATTCGCTCAAGCCCCGGCAGATCGCCGAAGACACC
Organism: Pseudomonas sp. S2_B07; assembly: GCF_054668435.1. NCBI lineage: Bacteria > Pseudomonadati > Pseudomonadota > Gammaproteobacteria > Pseudomonadales > Pseudomonadaceae > Pseudomonas > Pseudomonas sp. S2_B07. The sequence continues at coordinate 959,747 of NZ_CP162769.1, read as the reverse complement.
TGGCTGCTGGAAGGCAGTACGGATAATTTCGCCAAGGCCAACGGCGGCAATATCGTCAACACCGCGTTCATTGTCACCGAACGTGGCGTGGTGGTCATCGACACCGGGCCGTCGAAACGCTACGGCGAGGCGATGCACCAGGCGATTGCCGAGATCACCGATAAACCCGTGGTTCAGGTGTTCCTGACCCACCATCACCCGGACCATGTGCTGGGCAATCAGGCGTTCGCTGACGTGCCCATCGGCGCGCTGGCGGGGACGACCGAGCTGTTGCATCAACAAGGCGATGCGATGGCAGAGAATATGTATCGAATGGTGGGTGACTGGATGCGTGGCACCGAAGTGGTGTTGCCCAATCAAGTCGTGACGCCAGGCGTACGCAGTTTTGGGAATCACGATTTACGCTTGCTGGGCCTGGGTGGGCATACGGGAGCGGATCTGGCTATTCTCGACCAGCGAACCGGCGTGCTGTTTGCCGGGGACCTGGTGTTTTATCAACGGGCCTTGACCACGCCCAACAGCCCCGGGCTGTCTGTGTGGCTGGCGGACATCGCGACCCTGCAGGGCTTGCCCTGGACGCTGATCGTGCCGGGTCACGGCCCCGTGTCCAGCGACCCACAACCCTTCGAACAAATGCGCGACTACCTGACCTGGCTCGACCAGTTGCTGCAAGCGGGTGCAGCGAATGGCAGCGACATGGCCGAGATGATCCGCAGTTCGATCCCCGAACGTTTCGCCGGGATCACGCTGAGCCGTTATGAATTGATCCGCAGCGTCAGTCATTTGTACCCGCGCTACGAGCGTGGGCAGATGACCCGGGTGGATTCCGGCGCAGCCAGATAATGCTTGAACCCATGCGACCCGCTACTAAGGGATTAGGAATCTCCATATTGCGGGTAATTGTTGTCGGGGCGACGGCGCCCAAGAATCTGCACTACGCCGGGAAACTCTCCCGCGAATAACAAAAAACCGCAGAGGTAGCCGTCATGACTCAACCCGCACGTCGCCAGCCCTTCGTCTTGAGCCTGCTGCTCAGTGCCATGCTGTTGTCTGGCCAGGCATTGGCCGCGGTCACCGACCAGGACATTCTCCAGGACCCGAAAAACCCGGAGCAAATTGTCACCAACGGCCTCGGCGTCCAGGGGCAACGCTACAGCCCGCTGGATATTCTCAACGTCGACAACGTGAAGGAGTTGCGACCTGCCTGGGCATTCTCCTTCGGCGGCGAAAAACAGCGTGGCCAGCAGGCACAGCCGATGATCAAGGACGGCGTGATGTACATGACCGGTTCTTACTCGCGGGTGTTCGCGGTCGATGCGCGCACCGGCAAGAAGCTCTGGCAGTACGATGCGCGCCTGCCGGATGACATCCGTCCGTGCTGCGACGTGATCAACCGTGGCGTGGCGCTGTATGGCGACCTGGTGTTCTTTGGCACGCTCGACGCCAAGCTGGTGGCCCTGAACAAAGACACCGGCAAAGTGGTGTGGAGCAAGCAGGTGGCCGACCACAAGGAAGGCTATTCGATCAGCGCCGCGCCCTTGGTGATCAACGGCAAGCTGATTACCGGCGTGGCCGGTGGCGAGTTCGGTGTGGTGGGCAAGATCTCGGCGTACGACCCGAAAAATGGCGATCTGTTGTGGGTCCGCCCAACCGTCGAAGGCCATATGGGCTACGTCTACAAGGACGGCAAGGCCATCGAGAACGGCATCTCCGGCGGTGAAGCCGGCAAGACCTGGCCGGGTGACTTGTGGAAGACCGGCGGTGCCGCCCCGTGGCTCGGCGGTTACTACGACCCGGAAACCAATCTGCTGCTGTTCGGCACCGGCAACCCTGCACCGTGGAACTCGCATTTGCGTCCTGGCGATAACCTCTACTCGTCGTCGCGCCTGGCGCTCAACCCGGACGATGGCACCATCAAATGGCACTTCCAGAGCACGCCCCACGACGGTTGGGACTATGACGGCGTGAACGAGCTGGTCTCGTTCAACTACACCGAGGGCGGCAAAGAAATCAAAGCGGCGGCCACGGCGGACCGCAACGGTTTCTTCTACGTGCTGGACCGTACCAACGGCAAGTTCATCCGCGGTTTCCCGTTTGTGGACAAGATCACCTGGGCCACCGGCCTGGATAAAGATGGCCGGCCGATCTACAACGAAGCCAGCCGCCCTGGCGCTCCGGGTTCCGAACCCAAGGGCAGTTCAGTCTTTGTAGCGCCTGCGTTCCTGGGCGCGAAAAACTGGATGCCGATGGCCTACAACCGCGACACCGGCCTGTTTTACGTGCCATCCAACGAGTGGGGCATGGACATCTGGAACGAGGGCATCGCCTACAAAAAAGGCGCGGCATTCCTCGGCGCCGGGTTCACCATCAAACCGTTGAATGAAGACTACATCGGCGTGCTGCGCGCCATCGACCCGATAACCGGCAAAGAAGTCTGGCGCCACAAGAACTATGCGCCGCTGTGGGGCGGGGTACTGACGACCAAGGGCAATCTGGTATTCACCGGCACGCCGGAAGGTTTCCTCCAGGCGTTCAATGCCAAGACCGGCGAGAAAGTCTGGGAATTCCAGACCGGTTCCGGCGTCCTCGGCTCGCCCGTGACCTGGGAAATGGACGGCGAACAGTACGTGTCTGTCCTCTCCGGCTGGGGCGGCGCCGTACCGTTGTGGGGCGGGGAAGTGGCCAAGCGCATCAAGGACTTCAACCAGGGCGGCATGCTCTGGACCTTCAAGCTGCCGAAAGACCTGGTGGCCAAGCACTAACCCCCAGTCCACCGCATAACCCCTGTGGGAGCGAGCTTGCTCGCGATAGCGGTGTCTCAGTCACAGCAGTTCTGACTGAACAGACGCCATCGCGAGCAAGCTCGCTCCCACAGTGTTTTGTGTGAAACCTACGACCAAATAACGAGAGCCCTCCTGCCAACGGCGCATTCGTCCGGCACGCGGGGCTCTCTAGTATCGGTTCATCGCTTGTCGGCCCGACAGGCATCGACCCAGACAGAGGCCCACCATGATCTACGCACAACCCGGAACCCCAGGCGCCGTTGTTTCCTTCAAACCGCGCTATGGCAACTTCATCGGCGGCGAGTTTGTCGCGCCGGTCAATGGCGAATACTTCACCAATACCTCGCCGGTGAACGGTGAGGTGATTGCCGAGTTCCCACGCTCCAGCGCCGCCGACATCGACAAGGCCCTCGACGCGGCACACGCCGCTGCGGATGCCTGGGGCAAGACCTCGGCCCAGGACCGTTCGCGGGTGCTGCTGAAAATCGCCGATCGCATCGAACAAAACCTGGAAATCCTCGCCGTCACCGAAACCTGGGACAACGGCAAGGCCGTGCGCGAAACCCTGAACGCCGACGTGCCATTGGCTGCCGACCATTTCCGCTACTTTGCCGGGTGCATTCGCGCCCAGGAAGGCGGCGCTGCGGAGATCAATGAACTGACCACCGCCTATCACTTTCACGAGCCTCTGGGCGTGGTCGGGCAAATCATTCCATGGAATTTCCCGCTGCTGATGGCGGCCTGGAAACTTGCCCCGGCCCTGGCCGCCGGTAACTGCGTCGTGCTCAAACCGGCCGAACAGACGCCACTGTCGATCATGGTCTTCGCTGAGCTGATCGCCGATTTGCTACCGGCGGGCGTGTTGAACATCGTCCAGGGCTTCGGTCGTGAAGCCGGCGAAGCGCTGGCCACCAGCAAGCGCATCGCCAAGATCGCCTTCACCGGTTCCACCCCGGTCGGCGCGCACATCATGCATTGCGCCGCCGAGAACATCATCCCGAGCACCGTCGAACTGGGCGGCAAGTCGCCGAATATCTTCTTCGAAGACATCATGAACGCCGAGCCGCAGTTCATCGAAAAAGCCGCTGAAGGCCTGGTGCTCGCGTTCTTCAACCAGGGCGAAGTCTGCACCTGCCCATCGCGGGCGCTGGTGCAAGAATCGATCTACGAGCCGTTTATGGCCGAGGTGATGAAGAAGATCGTCAAGATCAAACGCGGCAACCCGCTGGACACCGAAACCATGGTCGGCGCCCAGGCGTCGGAGCAGCAATACGACAAGATCCTCTCGTACCTCAAAATCGCTCAGGAGGAGGGGGCCGAACTCCTCACCGGTGGCGCCGCCGAACGGCTTGAAGGTGACCTGTCCAGCGGCTATTACATCCAGCCGACGCTGCTCAAGGGCCACAACAAGATGCGCGTCTTCCAGGAAGAAATCTTCGGTCCGGTGGTGGGTGTCACCACCTTCAAGGACGAAGCTGAAGCGCTGGCGATTGCCAACGACAGCGAGTTCGGCCTCGGTGCCGGCCTCTGGACCCGCGACATCAACCGCGCCTACCGCATGGGCCGGGCGATCAAGGCCGGGCGCGTGTGGACCAACTGCTATCACCTGTACCCGGCGCACGCCGCGTTCGGTGGCTACAAGAAGTCCGGCGTCGGTCGGGAAAACCACAAGATGATGCTCGATCACTACCAGCAGACCAAGAACCTGCTGGTCAGCTACGACATCAATCCGCTGGGGTTCTTCTAACCCTCGAACACACCGTAACCCCTGTGGGAGCTGGCTTGCCCGCGATGAGGCCTGCACATTCAACATTGATGTTGACTGTCACGCCGCCATCGCGGTCAAGCCTGCTCCCACAGGGGTACTTCGGTGAATTTGAAAGTCCCGGACACCCCCTACCAACGCACCCCGCCATCTCCTTCGAAAGTAGCATTCGGGCGCCCGATGCCCCGTGCATTAATGGCTTTACCGGAATCGCCCGGCACAAGAAGAGGATTGACCCATGTGGACTAAACCCGCGTTTACCGATCTGCGCATTGGCTTCGAAGTGACGATGTATTTCGCCAACCGTTGATTGCTCACCCGGCCAGCCGTCGGGTTGGCCGGGCCTGCCTTTTGGAGCCTCATTCATGCACATTCGCGTTCTCGGCTCGGCTGCTGGTGGCGGTTTCCCGCAGTGGAATTGCAATTGCCACCAATGCGCCGGGATGCGCAATGCCAGCCTGCGGTCACAACCGCGCACCCAGTCCTCGATTGTCCTGAGCGACAACGATGTGGATTGGGTGCTGTGCAATGCTTCGCCGGACATTCGTGCGCAGCTTGCGAGTTTTCCGCTGTTGCAACCGGCTCGCCAGTTGCGTGACAGCGCCATCGCGGGTGTCGTGCTGCTCGACAGCCAGATCGATCACTGCACCGGTTTGCTGAGCCTGCGCGAAGGCTGTCCGCATGCCGTCTGGTGTACCGAACGGGTTCACCAGGACCTGAGCAGCGGCTTCCCGCTGTTCAACATGCTGCGCCACTGGAATGGCGGGCTGCAGTGGCAGCCGATCGGCCTGGATCGTCAGCCGTTCAGCATTCCTGCCTGCCAGCACTTGCGCTGGCGGGCGATTCCCTTGGTGAGCAACGCACCGCCGTACTCACCCAATCGCGGCCATCCGCAACCGGGCGATACGATCGGCTTGTTCATTGAAGACCGACGCAGCGGCGCATCGCTGTTTTATGCGCCGGGGCTGGGGCAAGTCGATGACGAAGTGCTGGGCTGGATGCAGCGTGCCGATTGCCTGCTGCTGGACGGCACTTTGTGGCGTGACGACGAAATGCGCGTCTGCGAAGTCGGCCAAAGTCTGGGCAGCGAAATGGGCCACCTGTCGCAAAGCGGCCCCGGCGGCATGCTTGAGGTGCTCGAAGGTTTTACCCGCCAGCGCAAGGTGCTGATTCACATCAACAACACCAATCCGATCCTCGATGAAGACTCGGCCGAGCGGGCCTTGCTGGAACGGCGTGGAATCGAAGTGGCTTATGACGGCATGAGTATTGAGCTGTAGCGGATGGCCCCATTGCGGGCAAGCCACGCTCCCACAGTTGATCGCGTGAACCTGTGGGAGCGTGGCTTGCCCGCGATGAGGCCAGACCCGGCAGCACAAATCCATCGGAGAACCGCAATGACCGGCACTGCAATGACCCCCACCGAATTCGAAGCCGCCCTGCGCGCCAAAGGCGCCTACTACCACATCCATCACCCGTTTCACCAAGCCATGTACGCCGGCCGCGCGAGCCGCGAGCAGATTCAGGGCTGGGTCGCCAATCGCTTCTATTACCAGGTGAACATTCCGCTCAAGGATGCCGCGATCCTCGCCAACTGCCCGGACCGCGACGTGCGCCGTGAGTGGTTGCAACGGATTCTCGACCATGACGGCGTGCCCGGCAGTGAAGGCGGCATCGAAGCCTGGCTGCGTCTGGGCGAAGCGGTGGGGCTGGATCGCGAACAGATTCTGTCCCAGGAACGGGTGCTGCCTGGCGTGAGGTTCGCCGTCGATGCCTATGTCAATTTCGCCCGTCGCGCCTGCTGGCAGGAAGCGGCGAGCAGTTCGCTGACCGAGCTGTTCGCCCCGCAGATCCATCAGTCCCGACTCGACGCTTGGCCGACGCATTACCCGTGGATCGACGTTGCCGGTTATGACTATTTTCGCAACCGTTTGAGTCAGGCCCGACGCGATGTGGAGCACGGCTTGCGCATTACCTTGGCGCACTACGTCACACGCGAGGCGCAGCAACGCATGCTCGAGATCCTGCAATTCAAACTCGATGTGCTGTGGAGCATGCTCGACGCCATGAGCATGGCCTACGAGCTGGAACGTCCGCCTTATCACACCGTCACGGCCGATAAAGTCTGGCACCGGGGGATTGCCCTGTGAGCCTGATCCAACGCGGGTGGTTGCCGTCGTTGCGCCAGGGCTTTCGTTTGCAATGGGAGCCCCGCCAGGACTGTCACGTGCTGCTGTACCCCGAAGGCATGATCAAACTCAACGCCAGCGCCGGGCAGATCCTCGATCTGGTGAATGGCCGGCGCAGTGTCTCGGCGATCATAGAGCGACTGACCGCGAATTTTCCCGGCGTACCAGGGATTGATGAGGATGTGCTGGCATTCCTGGAGGTGGCCCATGCGCAATTCTGGATTGAATGATTCACCCGTCGGCCCACCGCTGTGGCTGTTGGCCGAGCTGACCTACCGCTGCCCGCTGCGATGCCCGTATTGTTCCAACCCGCTGGATTTTGCCCGGCATGGCGAGGAGCTGAGCACCGAGGAGTGGATTCGGGTGTTTCGTGAGGCCCGCGAAATGGGGGCTGCGCAATTGGGGTTTTCCGGCGGTGAGCCATTGGTGCGACAGGACCTGGCCGAACTGATCAAAGCCGCGCGAGACATGGGCTACTACACCAACCTGATCACCTCGGGCATCGGCCTGACCGAGCAGAAAGTCCGCGACTTCAAGGTGGCCGGGCTGGACCATATCCAGATCAGCTTTCAGGCGGCTGACGAAGCGGTCAATAACATGCTCGCCGGCTCCCGCAAGGCCTTCGCCCAGAAACTGGCCATGGCCCGCGCGGTGAAAGCCCAGGGGTATCCCATGGTGCTGAACTTCGTCACCCATCGGCACAACATTGATCAGATCGCACAGATCATCGACTTGTGTCTTGAGCTGGAAGCGGATTTTGTCGAGTTGGCCACGTGCCAATTCTACGGCTGGGCCGAACTCAATCGCGTCGGCCTGCTGCCCACCCGCGAGCAACTACAGCGCGCCGAGCGCATCACCAACGAGTATCGCGCGCGGCTTGAGGCCCAGGGCCATCCGTGCAAGCTGATCTTCGTCACCCCGGACTATTACGAAGAGCGCCCCAAAACCTGCATGAACGGTTGGGCCAATCTGTTTCTCGACATCACCCCGGACGGTACCGCGCTGCCTTGCCACAGCGCCCGTCAGTTGCCGGTGCAGTTTCCCAATGTGCGAGAGCACAGCATTGAGCACATCTGGACTGATTCGTTTGGCTTCAACCGTTTTCGTGGCGATGACTGGATGAAGGAGCCGTGCCGCTCGTGCGATGAAAAGCACAAGGACCTGGGCGGCTGCCGTTGCCAGGCGTTCATGCTCACCGGCGATGCCGCCAATGCCGACCCGGTGTGCAGCAAGTCGCCGCACCATGGCGTGATCCTCAAGGCCCGGGAAGAAGCCGACGCGCCGGGGCAGGGCATGGAACACCTGACGTTGCGTAACGAAAAGGCTTCGCAGCTGATCTACCGCGGATGAATCTGGCAACACCAATCCCTTGTAGCAGTGAGCCTGCTCGCGATAGCGGTTTAACATTCAGCATCTTTGTTGGCTGCCACTCCGTCATCGCGAGCAAGCTCGCTCCCACAGTGTTCTTTGGTCTGATTGCATTCGCAGCCGGATGGTTTAGTGTGGGTTCTATCTTCCAAAACAATAAAAACAGGCTTTCCAATGAGCCAGAGTCTCAGCCAGCTGCGTAAGTTCGTGTCTCCAGAAATCATCTTCGGTGCCGGCTGTCGGCACAATGTCGGTAACTACGCCAAGACCTTCGGTGCCCGCAAAGTCCTGGTGGTCAGCGACCCCGGGGTGATTGCCGCCGGTTGGGTCGCCGACGTCGAGGCCAGCCTGCAAGCGTTGGGTATCGATTACTTCCTGTACGCCGATGTCTCCCCCAATCCGCGGGTCGAAGAAGTGATGCTCGGCGCCGAGCTGTACCGGGAAAACCATTGCGATGTGATCGTCGCCGTCGGCGGTGGCAGCCCGATGGATTGCGGCAAAGGCATCGGCATTGTCGTTGCTCACGGACGCAGCATTCTCGAATTCGAAGGCGTGGACACCATCCGCGTGCCCAGCCCGCCCCTGATCCTGATTCCGACCACCGCCGGCACGTCGGCTGATGTGTCGCAGTTCGTGATCATTTCCAACCAGCAAGAACGCATGAAGTTCTCCATCGTCAGCAAAGCGGTGGTGCCGGACGTCTCGTTGATCGACCCGGAAACGACCCTGAGCATGGACCCGTTCCTGTCGGCGTGTACCGGCATCGATGCGTTGGTGCACGCCATCGAAGCCTTTGTCTCCACGGGCCACGGGCCACTGACCGATCCCCATGCACTGGAAGCGATGCGGTTGATCAACGGCAACCTGGTGCAAATGATTGCCAACCCGACAGACATCGCCCTGCGCGAGAAGATCATGTTGGGCAGCATGCAAGCCGGGCTGGCGTTCTCCAACGCGATTCTCGGCGCTGTGCACGCGATGTCCCACAGCCTGGGCGGGTTCCTCGATCTGCCCCATGGCCTGTGCAACGCGGTGTTGGTGGAACATGTGGTGGCGTTCAATTACAGCTCGGCGCCGGATCGCTTCAAGGTAATCGCCGAGACCTTCGGCATCGATTGCCGTGGCCTGAACCACCGTCAGATCTGCGCGCGACTGGTGGAGCATCTGATTGCGCTCAAACACGCAATCGGCTTCCACGAGACCCTTGGCTTGCACGGGGTCAGTACAGCGGACATTCCGTTCCTGTCGCAACACGCCATGCACGACCCGTGCATCCTGACCAATCCGCGCGAATCCAGTCAGCGTGATGTCGAGGTCGTCTATGGCGAAGCCCTCTGACGATCAGCAACGGGCACTGGCGGGGTTACTCGGGTTAGGCAGCCATTCGGCGCGCAAGAGCCATTACCCGGAACTGGCCGCGCGGCTCGACGAGCTGGAAGCCGAACGCAATCGCTACAAATGGTTGTTCGAAAACGCGGTCCAGGGGATTTTCCAGGCCAGCCTGCACGAAGGCATGCGGGCCGCCAACCCGGCGTTGGCGCACATGCTCGGCTATCAGGACCCGCAAGAGGTGCTGTTTTCCCTGGCGGACCTGGCGAGCAACCTGTTTGTCGGCGGGGCCAGTGAGCTGGAAAACATCGGCGAAATCCTCAAGCATCAACGCAGCCTGCACGGCTATGAAACCCAGTTGCGGCGCAAGGACGGCAGCAGCCTCGATGTCTTGATGAACCTGTTGCTCAAGCCCGATCAGGAAGGCCTGGTTGAGGGGTTCGTCGCCGACATCACCGAACGCAAACAAGCCCAGCAGCGTTTACAACAACTCAACGATGAGCTGGAGCAACGGGTCGCCGCGCGCACCGATGAATTATTGGAAGCCAACCGCAACCTGCAACAGCAGATCACCCAGCGCAAGCAGATCGCCGAGGCTTTGCGCGATGCCCGCGACGCCGCTGAGGCCGCCAATCGCAGCAAGGACAAATACCTCGCGGCGGCCAGTCACGACCTGCTGCAACCGCTTAACGCTGCGCGCTTGCTGATCTCGACGCTGCGTGAACGAAAGCTGCCTGACGTTGAACAGGTCCTGGTCGAGCGTACTCATCAGGCGCTGGAGGGGGCCGAAGATTTGCTCACTGATTTGCTGGATATATCCCGGCTCGATCAGGCGGCGGTCAAACCCGACGTTGCCCTTTATCGTCTCGACGAATTGCTCGGGCCGCTGGTGTCCGAATTTCAGTCGGTCGCCGAAGCGGCAGGGTTGAACCTGCGCGTGCAGGTGGGCGAGTACGCCATCAGCACCGACCTGCGCCTGATGACGCGCATCCTGCGTAACTTCCTCAGTAACGCCTGCCGCTACACCGACGAGGGCAGCATCCTGCTGGGCGCAAGGCGTCGCGGCGAGATGCTGCGCCTGGAGGTCTGGGACACCGGGCGTGGCATCGCCGCGGACCGACTGGATTCGATTTTCCTGGAGTTCAACCAACTCGACGTCGGACGCGCCGCCGACCGCAAAGGTGTGGGGTTGGGGCTGGCCATTGTTGAGCGCATCGGCAAGATTCTCGGTTATCGGATTGGGGTTAAATCGGTGCCGGGACGAGGGTCGATGTTCAGCATCGACGTACCGATTTCCCATGAGGTGCCGCTGCCGATCAGTCAGGCTGCGCCTCAGTTGACCACGGGCAATCCCTTGCCGGGCCGACGCCTGCTGGTGCTGGACAACGAAGTCAGCATTCTCGAGAGCATGAGCGCGCTGCTTGGGCAGTGGGGGTGCGAGGTGGTCACGGCCACGGATGAATCCTCGGCGCTGGCGGCGCTGCGTGGGCAAGCGCCGGAACTGATCCTGGCGGACTATCACCTCGATCATGGCGTAGTGGGCTGCGATGTGGTCAGGCATTTGCGTGAGCATTACGGCCAGGTGATTCCGGCGGTAATCATCACGGCGGACCGCACGGATCAGTGTCGACGCTCATTGCAGCGACTCGGCGCGCCGCTGCTGAACAAGCCGGTGAAACCCGGCAAGCTGCGTGCGGCGCTGAGTCAGATGCTCGGGTAATGGCGTTATCCGAGCGCGCGATACTGCAGGCTGAACCCAAGCTCCGCCGACTGACCTTGCTCCAGCAACCGTAACCCTGGCCGGCCGGGCAGGTGATGCGCGTTGACGGGGTGGCTCACCGGTTCGATGCAGAAAAACTCCAGACCGACCGGGCAGTAGAGCAGGTAATAATCGCTGCCGGTGGCCTGGCATTCCAGCGCATAACCGAGGTCAGGTTGCTGGATCAGGCAATGGCCGTCCCAGTGGCAGAAACCGTTGTCGACCAGGGAGGCGGGTAAGGCGCGCGGTTGACGGAAATCCCAGTCAGCGGGCAACTCGATCAACTCGGTTGGCAGTTTCGAACCATCGCATAACCAGACTTTCTCGGCCTTGGCCTGTAGCTGTGTGTTCGCCGTGCGCGGACAGTAGGGGTGCAAACCGAGGCCATGCCACGCGGCGCGGTCGGCCAGGTGGGTGACCTGTAATTCGATGCTCAACTGGCCCTTGCACAGATGAAACCGCTGCCGGGCGCGATAGGCGAACGGCGTGCTGCTGTCGAGTTGCAGGACCACTTCGTTGGCCGATTGCGACACCACTTGCCACGGTTGCTGCCAGGCGCTGCCGTGAATGGGCAGCGGATCGGTGAGGCTGTTGGGCGTCAACGCCAGCCAGCCCTCGGGGCAATCGAAACCACCCTCGGCGATGCGGTTGGACCACGGCGCCAGGGGATAGCAGCCGAGTTTGCCCGGCAGGCCGGTGTTCAGCGCATGGGCGTCAGTGTGACGGAGCAGCGGTTGGCCGGTGCTGCGAACCGTCCAGTTGACGAGGCTGCCGCCGAGCTCGGGGGCGAGGGTGAGGTGGGTCAGTTCGTCTTCGAGTTCGAGAAGCGTCATTGTCATTGTGAAATGCCTGGCTCAATGGGGACATTGTGGCGAGGGAGCTTGCTCCCGCTCGGCTGCGAAGCAGTCGCCAATACAGCTGCCTCGATACAAATGAAAGATTGTCGGGGCCGCTGCGCGACCCAGCGGGAGCAAGCTCCCTCGCCACATGGGAAGGCGCTTATTTTCTTCATTCAGTCAGGGAACATTGAACAGCGGTTCCGGCAACCCGGTAACACCCGGATCGAGGGCAAACACGCCACCGGCCAGGGACTGCTCATCTTGGTCGTCACCGGGGCGAATCGAGGTCACAAACAGCGTGTCCAGGCGGCTGCCACCGAAGGCGCACATGCTGGGTTTCTTCACCGGGACGGCGAGGGAGCGATCCAGTCGGCCGTCAGGGGTAAAGCGGTGAATCAACCCGGCGTCATTACCGCAGATCCAGTAGCAACCGTCGGCATCCACCGCCGCACCGTCAGGGCGACCGGGGAACTGGTTCATGTCGACAAACAGCCGCCGATTGGACGGCGTGCCGCTGTCGATGTCGTAGTCAAAGGCCCAGATTTTCTGAACGTGGGGATGCGAGTCGGACAGGTACATCGTCCGCCCATCCGGGCTGAAACCCAGGCCGTTTGGAACGATAAACCCGCCTAGTTGTGCCTCCAGCGGCCCTCGTTGACCGGCGCTGTAGCGGTAAAGCGTGCCGTCAGCCGCGTTGGCGCCCATGTTCAACACCATGCTGCCCGCCCAGAAACGCCCCTGACGGTCGCAACGACCATCGTTCAGGCGCATGTCCGTGCGGGCGTGGTCGACGTGGGCGAGCAATTGACTGTCGAGGCTGCCGTCGGTGTGCGGGTGCAGATGGAAAAAGCCGCTTTCCATCCCGGCTACCCAGCCACCGTCACGGTGGCGGGTGATGCACGCGAGCATTTCCGGCGCGGTCCACGTATCGACGTGTCCGCTGGCGGCACTCCAGCGTTGCAGGGCGCCGGCAGGAATATCGACCCAGTACAGGGCGTTTTCCTCGGGGACCCACACCGGGCATTCACCGACAGCGTTTCGGGCATCGACAATCAATTCGGCTTGCATGGCCACTCATTCCCTTGGTTTTTTGTTGTTGGGGGTCAGTCGCCGAACGGGCCCGACGCGACAAACGCACCACCTTGGTAAACCATCGCCGGGTCATCAGCGGCCGGCATCGGTTGGGTCTCGATTTTTTCGCGGAATACTTCGGAGTTGTCCTGTGGTTGATAACCCAGGCCGGATGCGAAACGGTTGTCCCACCAAACGTGCTTGTTGTCGGACACGCCATACACCACCGTGTGGCCGACGTTCGGGGCGTACAAGGCGCATTCCAGCAATTGGGTCAGGTCGCCGAAGCTCAACCACGTGCTCATCATGCGGCGGTTTTGCGGTTCCGGGAACGATGAGCCGATACGCACGCTGACGGTCTCGATGCCGTAGCGATCGAAGTAAAAACTGGCCATGTCTTCGCCGTAGGACTTGGACAAACCGTAGTAGCTGTCCGGACGACGTGGGGAGTGGGCGTCGATGACCTGGTCTTGCTTGTAGAAACCGATGACGTGGTTGGAGCTGGCGAAGATCACGCGCTTCACACCGTGGCGGCGCGCGGCTTCGTAGATGTGGAACACCCCGCAGATATTGGCGCCGAGGATCTGCTCGAATGAGTGCTCGGTCGACACACCGCCAAAGTGCAGGATCGCATCCACGCCTTCGACCAATTGATGCACGGCTTGCTTGTCTGCCAGATCGCACGGCACGATTTCTTCGCGGTCATCGATCGCCGGAGCGAGGTCGACGATGTCCGACAGGCGAATCACATTGGCATAGGGGCGCAGGGTTTCGCGCAAGACTTTACCCAGGCCACCGGCGGCACCGGTCAGCAGCAGGCGATTGAAAGGGAGGCGGGTGGTCGTAGTAGTCATGGGAATCCTGGACAAACAGTTGTTGTTATTGGGTCGTTGTAGGTTGTCGTACGACTTTGCTGAAGTATCGTAAGGGTCTCCGGGTCTTGTCAACGCGACGTTGGTTGAAATGGACGGAGGGTCAATTCCTGATTGGAAAACCATCCTTGCAGGAGTGAGCCTGCTCGCGATGGCGGTGGATCAGTCAACCAAAGTGCTGATTGAACGATAGCTATCGCGAGCAAGCTCGCTCCCACAGGGTCGGTGTTACAACAGCGAAATCGGGTAGTTGATGAAAATGCGGTTCTCATCGAACTCGTTGGTGCTGAAACTCTTGCGAATGCTCGCGTTGCGCCATTTCACGTTGAGGTTTTTCAACGGCCCGCTCTGTACGGTGTAGGCCAGTTCGGATTCACGGCCCCATTCTTCGCCGTCGGTGATCTTCCCGGTGTGCACGTTATCACCGCTGATGTAGCGGTTCATCAGGGTCAGGCCAGGAACGCCGAGGGCGACGAAGTTGTAGTCGTGACGCACCTGCCAGGATTTTTCCTTGGCGTTATCGTAGCTGGAGTTGTAGCTGTCGTTGGCCAGGGTGCCGCCGCTGGTACCGTTGACGCGCATCCATTGATCGTCACCGGTGAGTTTTTGCAGGCCGACGTAGAAGGTGTTGCCGCCGTATTTGGCCGAGAGCAGGGCGAACGCGGTTTTGTTGTCGAGATCGCCGGCCAGGGCGCTGCCGTTTTCCTTACCGATGAAGTAACCAAGGTTGGCGCCGAGGGTCCAGTCGCCAAGCGGTTGGGTGTGGTTCAGGTTGAAATACTGTTGCTGGTAGATGTCGCTGAGCTCGTCGTACCAGACGCCGATCTGGGTGTGTTTGTCGTTGAACGTGTATTCGCCGCCGCCGAAGTTGAAACGATCTGAAGTAATGGACGCGGATTTACCGTTCATGAACATGTCTTCCATGCTCGAGTCATTGCGCGGGCTGTTTTTCTGGAACTGGCCGCCATACAGCGTCAGACCGCTGATCTCGCTGGACGTCACCTGGCCACCGCGGAAGGTTTGCGGCAGGGAACGACCATCATCGGAGCGCAGGATCGGTAGCACCGGCATCCAGTCACCGATCTTCAACTCGGTCTTCGACAGCCGGGTCTTGAACGCTACGTCGGTGCGACCGAAGGTGTCCGCCGGGCGGCCATCATGGTCCAGCGGCAGCAGTTGGGTACCGCCGGTGCCTTTACCGCCATCGAGCTTGACCGAGTACAGTCCCAGCACATCCAGGCCGAACCCGACGGTGCCCTGGGTGAACCCGGATTTGGCGTCGAGGATGAAGTTTTGCGTCCACTCTTCAGCCTTGCCCTGCGGATACGCCGGGTTGGTGTAGTTGCGGTTGAAGTAGGCGTTGCGCAGGTTCAGCGTGGCCTTGGCGTCGTCGGTGAAACCTTCGGCATGGCCGGCCATCGGCAGGGCGAGGGCCAGGCCGCTGCAACCAATGAGGCCCAGGGTATGACGGCGTTTGAACATCGGATGTGGGGTGCAGGCGGACGAATTGCGGACGAGCTTGCTCACAGTAACGCTCCCAGACTTCTTGTTGTTTTTATTTTTGTTATACGTCGTCGTACAACATTGGCGGCGATTATTTGCGAGGGTTTGAGGGCTTGTCAATCAGAAGTTGTACGATGACATGGCGCCATGGGTCAGGACGCCGAAAAACCTGTGGGAGGGGTCAGCTGGAGATCATGGGGGGCAGGGTGCCGAGGAGGGACACTGCTGCGACTGCACCCATCCCCAGCATCCATTCGAGGATTACACTGGTTTTGAGTGTCGACAGACGCTGCTCGCTATCGTTGATGCGCAGGCGATTGAACAGCGCCAAACCGAGCATCGCCGCAATCAGCGCCACCTTGATTAACAGGATCAACGCAAAACCAGTGAACAACGGCGTCGGCCAGAACACTCCGGTCAGGACCCGAACATTGATCAACCCGGTGATCAGCAGCCCCGCCACCAAGGCGTAACCGACACCACTAAAGCGCTGCAATATCGCTTTGACGGGCTGCTCTGCCGGTTGACGCAAGATCATCACCAACAGCATCAACCCGCCGAGCCAGGCACCCACGCAGGTCAGGTGAACGACTTGATTGAGCATCAACAACTGGCCATTGAGCCCGTCCAGTATGGCGCCGTGACCGACCGGTGCGAGGGTCGCCAGCAACAGGCTGGCGAGGCCGATTCGCAGCGACTTGTTGGCCCGCCAAGGGCTCATCAGCAACGCCACCAGCATCCCATTGAGCAACAAGTGCCAGCGCCAGACCTGGCCAAAAAACGTGTTGCCCAACACCAGGTGCAGGGTCGACGGATCGAATGCCGCTTCCCATGCTCCGGCCATGCTCGCGGTGATCAGCAGCAACCAGGCAACGCCGCTGGCCAATGCCACGGCGGCCAGCCAGCGACTGGTCAACGCCAGCTTGCGATCAAGGTGCTCAGCGTTGCCATTGAGCAGCAAGGGCCGAAACACCCACGCCCCGAACAGCATCAGCACCATGGTGAAATGCAAAAAGCGACACAGCACCATCGCGCTCGTCATGAATTACTGGCCAACCTTGAAGCTGTAGGCGCCTTCGCTTTTGTGGGTGTCGACGGACACCGCGTGCCACTCGACTTTATAGGTGCCTGCGGTCAGCGGTGCGGCAGGCGTAACGACCAGGGTTTTCTTGTCACTGCCTTCGGTGGCGAGACTCTTCACCGGCACTGCGGCGCCGTCCTTGGTGAGCGTGACCTTGGTGAAGGTCGCTTCAACGCCTTCGGAAAACTCCAGGCGCAACTCCGCTGGCGCGCTCACGGTGCTGTCGGCGGCCGGGGTCTGGCCTTTGAGATGGGCGTGAGCCCACACCGATGAAGCGGCCAGCAGCGAGCCGAGGAGGGCGGTGGTGACCAGGGCTTTCTTGAGCATCGTGAATACCTCTGAGGCAGGTTCGAAGTGGCGCCAGTTTACCCGCCGACAGCTGAGTGTCGAAGTTTCGTTTTAGCCTGTCGCCCTGACGTGGAGCCGGATGCTAGTCTTGGTCAACGCTGGCGTCAGGGAGCCCTCATGGGCAATCACAAGATCGGGATTCGTCGCAGTAACGTCGAGAAAATTCTGCTGGGGGCGGAAAAGGTCTTCGCCGAAAAAGGCTTTGGCGGCACCGCCATGGCCGACATCGCTGCCGAAGTGCAACTGCCACGCTCCAACCTCCATTACTACTTCAGCACCAAGACCGAGCTGTACAGCGCCGTGCTGTTCGATCTGCTGGAAGTGTGGAAGCAGGACGCGTTGTGCTTCGAGATGTTCGACGATCCGCGCGTGGTACTCAGCAGCTACATCCGCGCCAAGATGAACCACTCACGCAGCCGGCCTTACGGGTCGAAAGTCTGGGCCAACGAAATCATCCACGGCGCGCCGACACTCGGTGAGGCGCTGGACGCCAGCCTGTATGACTGGGCGAAGATGAAAGAAGCGAAAATCCGTCAGTGGGTGGATGACAAACGCATCCTGCCGGTGGAGCCTTCGAGCCTGCTGTACATGATCTGGGCGTCGACCCAGCACTATGCGGACTTTGATCATCAGGTGAATATATTGAATGATCACCAGCCGCTGTCGGACATGCAGTTCGAGCGGGCGGTGCAGACGGTGACCAGCGTGATTTTGCGGGGGATCGGGTTGGAGCCTTGAGCCTGTGGTGATGCTGCCGGCCCCATCGCGAGCAGGCTCACTCCTACCTGGAACGCATTTCAACTGTAGGAGTGAGCCTGCTCGCGATGGGGCCAGTTCAGGCTCAGCAAATCTCAGACCGCTACATGGTACGGATTCCTCGGATCATGATTCCAATCCAGAAACGGCTTGCCCGTGTCCATCGGCACCATCTCGATGCAGTCCTGCACCGGGCAAGTGATCTGGCACAGGTTGCAGCCCACACACTCCTCATCAATCACTGAATACTGATGCGTCCCGTCCGCCTGCTTCACGCTGGCAATCGCCTGGTGCGACGTATCCTCGCAAGCAATGTGACAGCGACCACACCCGATGCACGCCTCCTGATCAATCTTGGCGATCACCTGATAGTTGATATCGAGGTACTTCCAGTCCGTGGTGTTGCCCACCGCCCGCCCGGAAAATTCCGAAATGCTGGCGTAGCCCTGACTGTCCATCCAGCGTGACAGACCGTCCTTCATCTCCTCTACGATCCTGAAACCGTGCAGCATCGCCGCCGTGCACACCTGCACCGAACCGCTGCCCAACGCAATGAATTCCGCCGCATCGCGCCAACTGCCAATGCCGCCAATGCCAGAGATCGGCAGGCCCTGGGTCTGCGGGTCACGGGCGATTTCGGCGACCATGTTCAGCGCAATCGGCTTGACCGCCGAGCCGCAATAACCGCCATGAGTGCTTTGGTTGCCCACGACCGGGTTGGCGACCATGCGCTCCAGATTCACGCTGGTGATCGAGTTGATGGTGTTGATCAGCGACACCGCATCCGCCCCCCCGCGATGAGCCGCGCGGGCGGCGACGCGGATGTCGGTGATGTTCGGCGTGAGCTTGACGATCACCGGCAGCGAGCAATACGTCTTGCACCAGCGGGTCACCTGTTCGACGTACTCCGGCACCTGGCCGACCGCCGCGCCCATGCCGCGTTCCGGCATGCCGTGGGGGCAGCCGAAGTTCAGTTCGATGCCGTCGGCGCCGGTGGCTTCTACCAGTGGCAGGATGAATTTCCAGGATTCTTCGACGCAGGGCACCATCAGTGAAACGATCAGCGCGCGGTCCGGCCAGTCCTTTTTGACCTGAGTAATTTCCCGCAGATTGATCTCCAGCGAGCGGTCAGTGATCAGCTCGATATTGTTGAAACCCACCACCTCACGGTTGGCGCCGAAATGCGCCGAGTAGCGCGATGACACGTTGACCGCCGCCGGGTCTTCACCCAGGGTTTTCCAGACCACGCCACCCCAACCGGCCTCGAAGGCACGGACCACGTTGTAGGCCTTGTCGGTCGGTGGCGCGGAGGCCAGCCAGAACGGATTGGGGGCTTTGATGCCGGCGAAGACAATCGAGAGATCGGCCATTTACGCAGCCTCCACGTTGAGCATCAGTTGAGCGTTGATCGCCTCGGCGGCGCGTTTGCCGTGTTGCACCGCTTGCACGGTGAGGTCCTGATCGAGGCTGGTGCAGTCGCCGCCGGCATACACGCCGGGGATGCTGGTGCGCAGCTGTTCGTCCACTTCAATCCGCTCGCCCTGACGCTTGAGCTCACGGGCCAGCGGGTCGGCGAGGGCGCTGCCGTCAAAGGCCTGGCCGATGGCTTTGAAGATGGCGTCAGCGGCCAGTTCGAAGGTTTGCCCGGTGGTTTGCAGGCGACCCTCCACCAGATGGGTGCGGGCGAAGCGCATGCCGCGCACCTTGCCTTGGTCGTCGAGCAGCACTTCTTCCGGCTGCGCCCATGTCAGTAAACGCACTTGATTGGCCTTGGCGATGTCCTGTTCGTGACCGGTGGCGCCCATGTCTTCCACGCCACGGCGGTACACCAGATTCACATCGCGAGCGCCGAGACGGGCCATTTGCACGGCCATGTCGATGGCGGTGTTGCCGGCGCCGAGGACGATGCAGTGGTCCGCCAGCGGCAGTTGAGTCAGGTCATCGGCCTGGCGCAGTTCGCGAATGTAATCGGTCGCCGCGATCAAACCGGGTGCCTCTTCGTGGGCCAGGCCGAGTTGTTTGCTGGCATTCAGGCCGAGGCCGAGAAACACCGCGTCGAATTGTTGATGCAAGTCGCTGAGGCTCAAGTTATCGCCGAGCTTTTGCCCGTGGTGGATTTCGATGCCACCGATTTGCAGCAGGAACTCCAGCTCCTTCTGCGCGTAGTCATCCACCAGTTTGTACTTGGCAATCCCGTATTCGTTGAGGCCACCGGCCTTTTCCCGGGCTTCGAAAATCACCACGTCATGGCCGTGCATGGCGCTGCGGTGCGCACAGGACAAACCGGCCGGGCCGGCCCCGACCACGGCGATGCGTTTGCCGGTTGAGGGCGCACGCGAGAAAGGGTGTTCGCTGAAGTGCGCGTTGTCGACGGCGTAGCGTTGCAGCAAGCCGATCAAGACCGGTGCGCATTCATGGTCGTTGTTGCGCACGCAGGCTTGCTGACAAAGGATTTCCGTCGGGCACACCCGAGCGCAACTGCCACCGAGGATGTTCGCCGAGAGGATTTTCTGCGCGGCGCCCTGAACGTTTTCCTGATGGATATTGCGGATGAAAGACGGGATGTCGATCTCGCTGGGACAGGCGTTCACGCAGGGCGCGTCGTAGCAATACAGGCAACGCGAGGCTTCCAGATGGGCCTGGCGGTCGTTGAGCGGCGGCGCCAGGTCGGTGAAATGGCCGGCGAGGGCGGCGGCATTCTCGTAAGGATGCGGAAGGTGGTTCAGGGTCTTGATCACGGTAGTGGCCTCACGGTGATGGAGGTGCTGCCTCTGTCGGGCATTGGTTTTTGTGTTGTCAGGGCTGCCGCCATCGCGGGCAAGCCACGCTCCCACATTTGAAATGCATTCCCCTGTGGGCGGGTGGCTTGCCCGCGATAGGCCGAAGGCCGCTTTCAGCGTTTCACAGCAGTAGGCCTGTTCAACTCAGCCCGCTTGCTCAGCAAATCAAACACCGCCGGATACGCCGGCCGTTCGACATACCGCCCCGCCCCCCGCTCGGCGCGCAAGTCGCCCTCGGCCCAGACCACGCGGCCCTGGCTGACGGTGTGGCTCGGCACGCCGCGCACGGTCTTGCCTTCAAAGATGTTGAAGTCGACCTGCTGGTGATGGGTTTTGGCTGAAATCGTCCGCGTGCCTTCCGGGTCCCACAGCACCAGGTCGGCATCGGCACCGACCCGAATCGCGCCTTTGCGTGGGTAGAGGTTGAAGATCTTCGCGGTGTTGGTGGACGTCAGCGCCACGAAGTGCTGCATCGACAGGCGCCCGGTGTTGACCCCTTCATCCCAGAGCACCGCCATGCGGTCTTCGATACCGGCGGTGCCGTTGGGGATTTTGCTGAAGTCGTCGCGGCCGGCGGCTTTTTGTTCGGCGCAGAAGCAGCAATGGTCGGTCGCGGTGGTGTGCAGATTGCCGGACTGCAAGCCATGCCACAGTGCCTCTTGATGGCCGCGAGGACGGAAGGGCGGGCTCATCACGTAACCGGCGGCGGTCTGCCAGTCCGGGTGTTGGTAAACGCTGTCGTCCAGCAGCAGATGCCCGGCCAGCACTTCGCCGTAGACTTGTTGACCCTTGCTGCGGGCGTAGGTGATTTCGTCGAGGGCTTCTTTGGTCGAGACATGCACCAGGTACAGCGGCGTGCCCAACGTCTCGGCAATGCGGATCGCCCGACTGGCGGCTTCGCCTTCCACCTGCGACGGACGCGACAGTGGATGCGCTTCCGGTCCGGTGATGCCCTGCGCCATCAACTTGCGTTGCAGGTGATAGACCAGTTCGCCATTTTCGGCATGCACAGTGGGCACCGCACCCAATTCCAGGCAACGCTCAAAACTCGCCACCAGCGTGTCGTCGGCGGCCATGATCGCGTTTTTGTACGCCATGAAGTGCTTGAAGCTGTTGACCCCGTGGTGGTTGACCAGCTCCGCCATCTCCTCGCGCACCTGCTCGCTCCACCAGGTGATCGCGACATGGAAGCCGTAATCCGACGCCGACTTCTCGGCCCAGCCGCGCCACTGGTGAAACGCTTCCATCAGCGATTGCTGTGGATTGGGAATCACGAAGTCAATGATCGACGTGGTACCACCGGCCAGTCCCGCCGCCGTGCCACTGAAAAAGTCTTCGCTGGCCACGGTGCCCATGAAGGGCAATTGCATGTGCGTGTGCGGATCGATGCCGCCGGGCATCAGGTACTGGCCGCTGCCGTCGAGCACTTCGGCACCTGCCGGAACATCAAGATTATCGCCAATGGCTTTGATCACGCCGTCGTAGCAATAGACGTCGGCGCGATAACTTTCATCATGGGTAACAACGGTGGCGCCACGGATCAACAGAGACATTCCGAGTTCCTCGCAGGCAATGACCGGCTTATGCCGGTTCTAGGTGTTTTATATGAAACTGTCGCCAACAGGTGTATTCCTGTCAGTGCTGTCAGGAATTGAAGCTAGTCTGAGTTTATGAATTCAGCAAGAATATTTTTTATAAGCTTATGACTGTTTTAAATAATTGATTAATAACGATTAAATAAATAATTCACCAAAATGGTGAGGCTTCTCACCATTTTGACGCACTTGACAGGTTCCAAAAATAGACGAGATTTTCTATGTGAAATCAGCCGCTTGAGGATGGTCTATGGTTGATGCGCAACGTTTCAAAAAAGTTTGATGCACCAGTTTGAGTCCTGACGGTTCGGACAACGTGGCTGGCAAGCAGCCTGAGTGAACAGGCATACCGTCCGGGACTTGCCGGATATATGAATAAAAACAGTTGGTTGTAACGTTTTATGGAACTGCCCGATGCGTAATCGAGTGGCCCGGCACGTTTATTGATGCCCCGGCTGCTTGATGAGCAAAAAATAATTCAAAGAACAGTGGAGCGGCCATGCAACAGATCAGATCGCAAGTGACCGAGCGTAACGGCTTGTATGAACTCGAAGCCGGTAGCGACGTTCTCGACAGTCCCCGTTACAACCACGACATGGCACCGACCAAGCTGCATGAGCGAACCTGGAACAAATGGCACATCACCGCGCTGTGGATCGGCATGGCGATTTGTGTGCCGACCTACACCCTGGGCGGCGTGCTCACGGCGTATTTCGGGCTGACCGTGGGTGAGGCGCTGCTGGCGATCCTGTTTGCCAACATCATTGTGCTGATCCCGCTGACACTGAACGCTTTCCCCGGCACCAAATACGGCATTCCGTTTCCGGTGTTGCTGCGTTCCAGCTTTGGCGTTCTCGGTTCCAACATTCCCTGTCTCATCCGCGCCCTGGTGGCGTGTGGCTGGTTCGGGATTCAAACGATGTTCGGCGGGTTGGCCATTCACCTGTTCCTGGGCTCGGTGTTCGAGGGCTGGAAGTCGTTGGGCGGCACCGGTGAAGTCATCGGTTTTATGGTGTTCTGGGCGCTGAACCTGTGGGTGGTGATTCGCGGCGCCGAGTCGATCAAGTGGCTGGAAACCCTGTCCGCGCCGCTGTTGATTTTGGTCGGTGCGGGTTTGCTGGTGTGGGCGCTGCCGAATGTGTCGATGACCGAGTTGCTGGCGATCCCGGCCAAGCGTCCTGAGGGCGCGAGCGTGGCGGGTTACTTCGCCGCCGGCCTGACCGCGATGGTCGGTTTCTGGGCCACCTTGTCGTTGAACATCCCGGACTTCAGCCGTTACGCCAAAAGCCAGAAAGACCAGATCATCGGGCAGATTATCGGCCTGCCTCTGACCATGTTCCTGTTCGCCTCGCTGGGTGTGGTCATGACCGCCGCGTCGGTGAAACTGGTGGGCGTGACCGTCTCCGACCCGGTGACGCTGATCGGGCATATCCAGAGCCCGGTCTGGGTGGCGCTGGCCATGGCGCTGATCATCATCGCCACGCTGTCCACCAACACCGCGGCCAATATCGTCTCGCCGACCAACGATTTCCAGAACGTCGCGCCCAAGTTGATCAACCGTACCAAAGCGGTGTTGCTCACCGGGGTGGTGGGGCTGGTGTTGATGGCGCATGAACTGCTGAAAAAACTTGGGTTGATTGTTTCGGACCTGAGCCTGGAAACGGTCTATTCGAACTGGCTGCTGGGGTATTCCAGCTTGCTCGGGCCGATTGCCGGAATCATGGTGGTGGACTATTTCCTGATCAAGAAACAGCAACTGGATCTGGCCGGGTTATATCGCGATGACGTGTACCCGGCGTGGAACTGGTTCGGTTTTATCGCGTTCGGTGTGCCGGTGGTATTGACGCTGTTGTCGCTGGGCAGCGATGCGTTCAGCTGGTTCTACAGCTACGGCTGGTTTACCGGCTCGGCGTTGGGCGGGGTGATTTATTACGGGTTGTGCTCGTTGCGGCCTAGCCCATCCGTGGCGAAATCTGCGGTGTAAGTGATGGCCCCATCGCGAGCAAGCTCGCTCCCACAGGGTTTTTGTGAGCACTGAAAATTCCCTGTAGGAGCCAGGCTTGCCCGCGATGGCGGCCTTAAGAACACCCAGAAAATACCTGAATAACCTATAACAACTGCCTGAGGAGATCACCATGAACGCAGCCGTAGACGTTCTGCAATCCACCCATCAGCACATCAACCGCGACCGCCTGTGGCAATCCCTCATGGAGCTCGCCAAACTCGGCGCCACGGTCAAGGGCGGCGTCTGTCGCCTGGCCCTGACGGACCTCGACCGCCAGGCCCGCGACATTTTCGTCAACTGGTGTGAAGAGGCCGGCTGCACCGTCAGCGTCGACGCCGTCGG
The DNA here is from genome assembly GCF_054668435.1 of Pseudomonas sp. S2_B07. Lineage (NCBI taxonomy): Bacteria > Pseudomonadati > Pseudomonadota > Gammaproteobacteria > Pseudomonadales > Pseudomonadaceae > Pseudomonas > Pseudomonas sp. S2_B07. The sequence continues at coordinate 935,362 of NZ_CP162769.1, read as the reverse complement.
CAATATCTTCGCCCGCCGTCCGGGCCGTAACCCGAGCCTGCCACCGGTCATGACCGGCAGCCACATCGACACCCAGCCCACCGGCGGCAAGTTCGATGGCTGCTTCGGCGTGTTGGCCGGCGTCGAAGTGCTGCGCACCCTCAACGACCTGAACATCGAAACCGAAGCGCCGCTGGAAGTCGTGGTCTGGACCAACGAAGAAGGCTCGCGCTTCGCCCCGTGCATGATGGGCTCCGGGGTCTTCGCCGAAAAATTCACCCTCGAGGAAACCCTGGCCAAGGTCGACGCCGAAGGCATCACCGTGGGCCAGGCACTCAACGCCATTGGTTACGCCGGTCCGCGTCAGGTCAGCGGGCATGCGGTCGGCGCTTATTTTGAAGCCCACATCGAGCAAGGCCCGATCCTCGAAGACGAACACAAAACCATCGGCGTGGTGATGGGCGCGCTCGGCCAGAAGTGGTTTGACCTCAAACTGCGCGGCGTCGAAGCCCACGCCGGCCCGACCCCGATGCACCTGCGCAAGGACGCCCTGGTCGGTGCCGCCGTGATCGTCGGAGCGGTCAACCGCGCCGCGCTCGGCCACCAACCCCACGCCTGCGGCACCGTCGGCTGCCTGCAAGCCTACCCCGGCTCACGCAACGTCATCCCCGGCGAAGTGCGCATGACCCTCGACTTCCGTCACCTGGAGCCGGCACGCCTGGACTCGATGATCGCCGAAGTCCGCCACGTCATCGAAACCACCTGCGATGAACACGGCCTGACCTTCGAACTCACCCCCACGGCAGACTTCCCGCCGCTGTACTTCGACCCAGGCTGCGTCGACGCGGTACGCAACGCCGCTCAAGGCCTGGGCTTGTCGCACATGGACATCGTCAGCGGAGCGGGGCACGACGCAATCTTCCTCGCCGAACTCGGTCCTGCCGGGATGATCTTCGTGCCGTGCGAAGGCGGCATCAGCCACAACGAAATCGAAAACGCCGCGCCGGATGATCTGGCGGCGGGGTGTGCGGTGTTGTTGCGGGCGATGCTGGCGGCGTCGGCGGCGATTGCCAGCGGTGAACTGGCGGCCTGAAACACCTGACGTGCGCTGAAAAAATCAGCGCACGTCACAAACCCCAATCCTCAATCGTCATCCTGTTGAACCCTTTAAACAGTGGAGCAATACGATGTCGTCCAACACCCAACCGGTCAACTTGCTGCAATCGATCCCACAGGTTTTCGAAAGCCTGACTCAGGTCCACGTCACCCTCGATAACCACGACCTGGCACCCACCCTCAAACACCTGATTCATCTGCGCGCTTCGCAGATCAACCAGTGTGGTTTCTGCGTGAAAATGCACACCCGCGAAGCCCGTGAGGCCAATGAACGCAACGAGCGTCTCGACCGCTTGATCGTCTGGCGCCACGTCAGTGATTTCAGCGCCGCCGAATGCGCTGCGCTGGCCTGGACCGAAGCCCTGACCGTGCTCGATGAAAAGACCGATTACGCCCGTTTGCGCGGTGACTTGCGTGAGCACTTCACTGACGCGCAGATCGGTGCCTTGACGGCCGAGATCGGCATGATCAACCTGTGGAACCGTTTGCAGGTGTCGAGGCACTGATCGATGAATTGCGCTGAAAACGCCGCCGCTGTGTTCGAGCAACGTCGGCCCTTTTTGCTCGGTCTGGCGTACCGCATTCTCGGCTCACGCGCTGAAGCCGAGGATGTCGTGCAAGAGCTGTTCATCAGATGGCTGGAGGCTGATCGGGCCTCCATTGCCACGCCGGCCGCCTGGCTCACCACAGCGTGCACCCGGCACTGCATTGATCTGCTGCGGTCGGCGCACAAGTCGCGGGTCGATTACATTGGCACCTGGCTGCCGGAACCGATTCACACCACCCATCAGGATTCACCCGAGCACATGCATGAACTGGCCTCGTCGCTGTCCACGGCGTTCCTGTTGTTGCTCGAACGGCTGACCCCCAAGGAGCGTGCGGCGTACCTGCTCTACGAAATATTCGACATGGATTACGCGCACGTCGCGGATGCGGTCGGGGTTCAGGAAGCGGCTTGTCGAAAACTGGTGTCCCGGGCCAAAACCAGCCTCGGCGCCGGGCACGCGCGCTACCAACCGGAGCCGATGCGTCAGGATCAACTGTTGAACGCTTTCCACAGCGCCATCGCCAGCGGCTCGACCACAGCGTTGACCGCGATGCTGAGCGAAGACGTCGAACTTTGTGCGGACAGTGGTGGCAAGGCCTCGGCCATCCGCGAAACCCTGCTGGGCATTACCCGCGTTGCTGATTTCATTGGCCAGTCGCTGCACGCCTATTGGCAGACCTGCGAATGGTTGCCGATGGAAATCAATGGGGCCCAAGGTGTGATCATCAAGGCTGACGGGGTTATCACAGCGTCAATGACCTTCGGTTTTGACGAGGCGGGGTGCGTGAGCCGGATTTTCATCATGCGTAATCCGGACAAGCTGGCGGGGTTACAGAATTGGTTGCACTTGCAATAACCGGCCCAACGGATACCTACAAAAACCTGTGGGAGCGAGCTTGCTCGCACACAGGTTCTTTGCACGATCCCGCTTCTGCGTGGTCGTAATCTTCACTGGGCGCCGTGCATGGGTGCCGCTAAATGTGTGGAGATCCAATGAGTCAGGACGTCCTGAGCACCGAAACCAATCGTCGCCAGTTGCAGCAGATTATTGCCGGTTTGTCCGACGGCGTGATTCTGCTGGAACTCGATCAGACGATCCTCTGGGCCAATGACGCCGCGCTGGCCATGCACGGTGTCGAGCAGATCAACGAACTGGGCGCCAATGCCCGGGAGTACGCCAAGCGCTTCGCCTTGCGCTATCGGAACAATCACCCGGTGCCGAAGGACAATTACCCGGTCAGCCGCGTCGCCCGGGGCGAAACGTTCAGCGATGTGCTGGTTGAAGTCAGTCCGACCGACGATGAAGAGCACATGTGGGTGCACCGGGTGCGCAGCTTGGTGGTGGCCGACAGCGCCGGTGAGCCGGAGTCGCTGGTGCTGATCATGGACGACGTCACCGAATGGGCCAGCGCCGAGCAGCGTTTCGAAAAGACCTTCAACGCCAACCCGGCCCCGGCGGTGATTTGTCGCCTCAGCGATTTGCGTTACATCAAGGTCAACGGCGGTTTCCTGGAGATGACCGGTTTTACCCGCGATCAGGTGATCGGCGTGTCGACTTATGAATTGGACATCCTCGAAGGCGCCGAAAAGAAAGACCTGGCCATCGAGCGTCTGCGCGAGCACGCCACGATTCCACAGATGCAGGCCGAGCTGCGCTTGGCTGACGGTGGCAGCAAACAGGTGATCGTTGCGGGGCAGCCGCTGGAGTTGAACGAAGAAGACTGCATGCTGTTTTCGTTCGTCGACATGGAGCCCCGGCACAAAGCCGAAATTGCCCTGCGCCAGAGCGAGGAGCGCTTCGCCAAGGCCTTTCGCCTGACACCGGTGCCGACGCTGGTATGCAGTGCGCAGGATCAGGTGGTGATCGACGTGAACGAGGCCTTTCTCGACACCCTCGCGTATCCCAGCGAGGAAGTGCTCGGCAAGACGCTCGCGGAGATCGACTTCATCGACGACAAGGCCGCGCGCACGCAGCTGTTTGCAGCGCTGGAGAAGGCCGGGAGCCTGGACCGCGTCGATGTCAGGATCCGCAAAAAAGACACGCTCCTGATTGACTGCACGATCTCGGCTGACACCGTGAATATTCAGGACAGTCCTTGTTACCTGCTGGTGTTGATGGACATCACCGAACGCAAACGCACCGAGCTTGAACTGGTCGCGGCCATCGAGGAGGTGATGAAAGACGCTTCCTGGTTCAGCCGTACGCTGATCGAAAAACTCGCCAACGTGAAAAGCGTCAACTCGCCGAAGTTACCCAGCGTGTCCTTCACCGACCTGACCGCTCGCGAGCGCGATGTACTCGGCCTGATCTGCGAGGGACTGGCCGACAAGGAGATCGCCGTGCGCCTGAAACTGGCGCTGAACACGGTGCGCAATCACGTATCGACGGTGTATTCCAAGCTTGGCGTTCACAGTCGCAGCGAGGCGATTGTCTGGTCCCGCGAGCGCGGACTGTTCTCCAGTGAATGGCGCCCCAAGGGCCAGCGCTAGGGTGCAAATGCACTAGTGGAGGCAGTGCAAATGGACGTGTTGGGACCAGACGCCAGTCCTTAGGCTGTAAGGGTGCGAAAAGGGGGCTTTGACCCCTTCGCGTCCTCTACGAAACAGCTCAAGGAATTGCCCTATGCGTCGCCCACTTAATTTCGTTTCTATCGACGAGGTTGCCAGCCAGCTTAAGGGGGAATCGCAATGATTTACCTGACGCAATTGCGTGCGCTGCTGGAGCAGCACTTTTCACCACGCGCCTGCGAATGCAGCGTGTCGGGAGACAACTCGGTGACGGTAAAGCTGTATCACCCGGAGTCGGGTGAGGTTGACCTGGTGGTCAGCGGGTTGAAGGTGTCGAGCCTAAATTCGCCACAAGCGCTGGCGTCGCTGATTGAAGAGCTGCGTTACGAGTTGCAGAGCAATAGTTTGCATCACCCAGGCGAGAATCAATAAGAGCTGTCGTTTTTCGGGGTAAAAATCGACTTGAGTGGCTTATTTGCTGGCATTGGCCGGTGACTGGGCTATAAGAAATGCGAGGGTAAAATTTTCTGTGACCGGTCCGCGACTTCGCGGTGTTGTCGTCGAGTCGCGGAAAACATCGATTACTTACCGCAGGTCAGCCTATGAACAGTCTTGGAAAACGTGCTTTTTCGCCGCTGTCGCTTGCCTTCTGCATTGCGATCCTCAGCGGCTGCTCCAGTCCACCGCCACCGCCGCCACCGTTACCCCCGGTAGAGCGCCACTGCGAAACCATCGACAAGACCGAAGTGTTGGGTGATGCGAGAGCGGAGGGGGAAGTGAAGCGGATGACCACGACCACGCGCTGCATTACCCAATAGACCCCAAACACAGAACCTGTGGGAGCCGAGCTTGCTCCCACAGGGTTTGTAGTGTGCCAACCCTTAACAGGGTTGCTGACGAATCAAATCAGGACAAGTACCCACCGTCCACATTCAACGAAACCCCAGTGGTGTAGCTCGACGCCTCACTCGCCAGGTACAGCACCGCGCCGGCCATTTCACTCGGATCAGCAACACGCTTGAGCGGAATCTGCTGCAACGCGGTTTTCAGAATCGCATCGTTCTTGACCAGTGCCGAGGCAAACTTGGTGTCGGTCAGGCCTGGCAGCAGGGCGTTGCAGCGGATGCCGAACTGTGCGCATTCCTTGGCGAATACTTTGGTCATGTTGATCACGGCGGCCTTGGTCACCGAGTAGATGCCCTGGAAGATACCCGGCGAGACGCCGTTGATCGAGGCGACGTTGATGATGCTGCCGCCACCGTTTTCGCGCATGATTTTGCCGGCTTCCACCGACATGAAGAAGTAGCCGCGGATGTTGACGTCGACGGTTTTCTGGAAGGCGCTGAGGTCGGTGTCCAGCACGTTGCAGAACTGTGGGTTGGTCGCTGCGTTGTTGACCAGAATGTCGAGACGGCCGAACTGTTCCTTGATACCGGCGAAGACCTGGCTGATCTGCTCCATTTCACCGATGTGGCAAGCGACGGCGGTGGCTTTGCCGCCGGCGGCGATGATCGCGTCGGCCACATGCTGGCAGCCGTCGAGCTTGCGGCTCGAGACGATGACGTGGGCGCCTTGCTGGGCCAGGAGTTTGGCGATGGCTTCACCGATGCCACGGCTGGCGCCGGAAACGAAAGCGATCTTGCCGTCGAGGTCGAACAACTGAGTCTTGGACATGGGGTTCTCTTATGGAAAGTCTTGTTATTGGGCCAGGCGCGTAATCAAAGGCTGGATTTCTGGATGACTTGCAGGCTCATTTGCTCCAGCAGTTTGTTCATGTGAATGAACTGCGCGAAGCGTTTGTCCTGGGTCTGACCATGGAAGAAGCGGTAGTAGATTTGCTGCACGATACCGGCCAGGCGGAACAGGCCGTAGGTGTAGTAGAAGTCGAAATTGTCGATCTGGATGCCCGAACGTTCAGCGTAGTAGTCGACGAATTCACGGCGGGTCAGCATGCCCGGTGCATGGCTGGGCTGGCGGCGCATCAGTTGCACCGGTGCCGGGTCGCTGGCTTCGATCCAGTAGGCGAGGGTGTTGCCCAGATCCATCAGCGGGTCGCCGAGTGTGGTCAGTTCCCAGTCGAGCACACCGATGATCTGCATCGGGTTTTGCGGGTCGAGGATCACGTTGTCGAAGCGATAGTCGTTGTGGACGATGCTGGACGTCGGGTGATCGGCCGGCATTTTGTCGTTGAGCCACGCTTTGACCACGTCCCACTGTGGCGCGTCCGGGGTCAGGGCTTTCTCGTAACGATCACTCCAGCCTTTGATCTGGCGGGCGACATAACCTTCGGGTTTGCCGAGATCACCCAGGCCGTAGGCGGTGTAGTCGACACGGTGCAGTTCAACGAACTTGTCGATGAAGCTTTTGCACAGGGCCTCGGTTTTTGCCGAATCCAGACCCAGTTCCGGCGGCAGTTCGGAGCGCAGGATGATCCCGTTGACCCGTTCCATCACATAGAACTCGGCGCCGATCACCGATTCGTCGGTGCAGTGCACGTAGGCTTTGGGGCAATACGGGAAGCCGTCCTTGAGCTGGTTGAGAATGCGGAATTCACGGCCCATGTCGTGGGCGGACTTGGCCTTGTGGCCAAATGGCGGCCGACGCAGGACAAATTCCTGTTCGGGGTATTCCAGCAGGTACGTCAGGTTCGATGCGCCGCCGGGAAACTGGCTGATCTGCGGCAAACCACTGAGGCCCGGAATGTGTGCCTTGAGGTACGGATCGATCAGGCTGGCATCAAGTTCTTCGCCAGAGCGGATACGGGTGGACTGGTCAGTAAGCGCCATGCTTATCCCTTCTGCTTATTTTGGAGGCCTGCGACTATTGGCTAATCTAATCCGCGCACCCGGCACCCACAACCATGAACGGCCCTTATAGGTGAGCGTGTTGCCGGGCAATCATTGCTTTTGATACACCTGTTTGAATGAACCTCAAATCGCAGCGCTGCTCAGCGATGACGGCAGTTCGATGGGGGTCAAGACCGGGTGGCCGGAGAAGAACGCCATCAGATTGCGTCCCACCAGTTCGACAGTGCCTTGAGTCGCCTCCGGGGACAAACCCGCCACATGAGGCGTCAGGATCACGTTGGCCAGCGACTTGAGCGCCTCCGGCACATGCGGTTCGGCATCGAACACGTCCAGCGCGGCCCCGGCAATGCGTCGTTGTTCAAGCGCACTGATCAGGTCGGTGCTGACGATCACGCTGGCGCGGGCGATGTTGACGAGGAACCCGTTGGGCCCCAAGGCGTCGAGGACTGGCTTGTTGATCAAATGTCGGGTGCCAATGCCGCCAGGGGTCGCGATGATCAGGAAGTCCGAGGTGCGCGCCAGTTCGGTGGGCGTTGAGCAGAAGGTGTACGGCACATCGCTGCGATGCTGGCGGTTGTGGTAACTGACCGTCATGTCGAAGCCATTGGCGGCGCGTTTGGCGATGGCCATGCCGACGGCGCCGAGGCCCAGGATGCCCAGGCGCTTGCCGGCCAGGGAAGGGCGCATGATCTTCGGCCACTCACCACGACGCACTGCCGCATCACAGCGGGGGATGTCACGCACCAGCGCGAGCAGCATGGCCATGGCGTGGTCGGCGACTGATGAGGCATTGACGCCGGCACCGTTGGTCACCGTGATGCCGCGGTCAGCGGCGGCCTGCAGGTCGACGTGTTCGTACCCGGCACCGATGACGCAAATAATCTTGAGATTGGGCAGGGCGGCGATTTCATCGGCGTAAAGACCCAACGGGCCGCGTGTCAGCACAGCATCGATCTGCGCTCCATGACGGCTGATGGCCGCCGCGCGTTCGGCGGGTGTGGGGGCAAGAATCAGGTGAAAACCCTGATGTTCGAGAATCGGCAAGTAATCATTGATGGTTTCAACCAGTACCAGAACGGTTGCAGGCATGTTGCGCTCCTGTGGGCATCGAAATTGTCGGGGCTCGAACGTTGCTTCAGATTGCGGACTCCCGAACAGTTTAGCAACGGCCAACAGTCGCACACGCGGATGTTCAGTTTGATGAACCTTTTGACGTCAGAAAGGTGCGGGCGGCGTCGAGAATTTCATCCGATACGGCCTCACCGCGGGTGGCGCGGGCGAGGGTCAGGGCGCCCACCATCAGCGAGTACTCCACCAGTGCCTGTTGCCGATCGGCATCGACATCGCCCGAATCGAGCAGCGAACCATAGGCTTTCAGCAGCCGGTTGAGCCCCTCCATGAAGGTCTGGCGCAAACCACTGTCGGCTGCTTCGTGGCACATGTCCCCGGCAAAAGCCGCCACCGGGCAGCTGTCACCCGGGTTGTCGCGGCTGGCTGGCGACAGGTAAGGCTCGATCAGCGCACGACGGGCGGCGTCCTTGTCGTCGACATGGGCGGCGATCCGTTCCCGCCAGCGTTCAGCCGATTGCTCGAACGCCCGACCACTGGCTTCCTGCGCCAATGCCTCCTTGGACTCGAAATGCCCATAGAAGCCGCCATGGGTCAGGCCTGCGGCGCCCATGACGTCGACGACACTGATGCCGTGTACGCCTCGCTCGCGAAACAGCCGCGTGGCGGCCTCGACGATGATTTCGCGGTTGAGGTCGGCTTGCTTGCGGGAAACTCGCGGCATCAGTGGCTCACAGGTATGAAAGGTGGGGAATCAAAGGGCGTATTGGGCAATCCCGTTGCCGAACGACCAGTTCTCTTTTTTAACTTCCACCAGATTGATGAACACATCCTCCAGGCGTACCGCCAGCTCGCGATTCAGGCTCTCGGCGATGGTTTTGTAGAGCAGCTTTTTCTTCTCGTCCGTCCGGCCTTCGCTCAGCGTGATCTGGATGATCACCAGATTGTCGGTGCGGTTGATGCCCAGGTATCCAGGGTCGAAGATGAAATGGTGTTCATCGTGTTCCGTCAGGATCTGGAAGTTATCGTTCTCCGGTACGGCAATGGCGCTGTGCATGGCCGCGTAAATCAGCTGGCCGACGCGTTTGGCGAAGGTAGGGTCTTGGTGTTTTTTGATGTCGACACGAACCAGTGGCATGGGATGTCTCCAGAAAAAAGGCCGGTCAGTTAAAAATACATGACGGAGGTCCTTTATCAAGTCAAAGCTGTCATCTGGCGATGAAACATCCACAGGCCGTTTGTGGGAGTGAGCCTCTGATTCGAAATCGACTATTTCAAGTACCAGCCCCACGGTTGGTCACTGATGTACTCGGTGACTTGCTTCACCTCCAAGTAATTGTGCAGTCCCCACTGGCCCAACTCGCGGCCAATCCCGCTGTGTTTCATCCCGCCCCACGGGGCTTCGACGAAGGTCGGCTGCGAGCAGTTGACCCAGATGATCCCCGCGCGTAATTGGTTGGCGACGCGGGCGGTGCGTTGCACATCAGCGCTCATGACCGCGGCGGCGAGGCCGAAGCGGCTGGCGTTGGCCATTTGCACCGCTTGCTCTTCGGTCTTGAAACGCTTGATGCACAGCACCGGGCCGAACACCTCTTCGCGCCAGAGAATGCTGCTGTGTCCCGGCTCGTCGAAGATTGCCGGTTCAATAAAGTAACCTTCAGGCAGATGCGCCGGTCGCCGACCACCGATGAGTAGACGGGCACCGCTGGCGAGGCCTTGATCAATGAAACCAAGGACCTTGTCATGCTGGCTTTGACTGACCAGTGGGCCGAGCAGGACACCGGGTTCCATGCCCGGGCCGATACTGATCTTGCGGGTTTCCTCTACCAGTCGTTCGACCAGTCGCGGGGCAATGTTTTCCTGCACCAGCAGGCGTGACGTGGCGCTGCACACCTGGCCCTGGTTCCAGAAAATCCCGAATAGAATCCATTCCACCGCCGCCTCTACATCGGCGTCGTCGAAGACGATGAATGCAGACTTTCCGCCCAGTTCGAGGCTGATGTTCTTGATGTCGCGGGCGGCCGCCGACATGATTTTCGCCCCGGTGGGCACGCTGCCGGTGAAGGCCAGTTTGTCCACGCCGGAATGCTCGGTGAGCGGGCTGCCGGCGTCGGCACCGAGGCCGGTGACCACGTTCAATACCCCGGCGGGCAAACCAATATGGTCGGCGGCAGCGGCCAGCTCCAGTGCGGTGAGCGGCGTCAGTTCGGACGGTTTCAACACCACCGTGGCGCCTGCAGCCAGGGCCGGCGCGACTTTCCACGCCGCCATCAACAAAGGGTAGTTCCAGGGAATGATCTGCCCGACGACGCCAATCGGCTCATGACGGATACGGCAGCGGAAGCGTGCGTCCGGCAACGCCAGCGGTTGATCCTGCTGGTGATCCAGTTCGCGGGCCAGGCCGGCGTAATATCGGAAGCAACCAATGGCATCGCCGACGTCCCATTGCGCTTCGGGCAATGGTTTACCGTTGTCACGCACTTCCAGTTCGGCCAGGGCCGCTTGGCTGTTTTCCAGTTCATCAGCCAATGCCTCCAGCCATTGCGCGCGTTCGGCGCCGGTGGTCTGGCTCCAGCCATTATCAAACGCTCGGCGTGCGGCGCGCACCGCGTGATCGATGTCTTCTTCGGTGCCCGCGGCTACCCGATGGAAAACGGCTTCGGTGGCCGGGTCGATGACGTCCAGATAACCGCCCAGGTCCGGGCTGACCCACTCGCCGTTGATATAAAGCTGATCACGCATGGTCGGACTCCTGGACGCCGGTGCGGCGGTTTTGCAGAGAGCGGGAAGTGAATAGCAGGGCCAGCGAGGCGCAGATAATGACGGTCGAGACCGCGTTAATTTCTGGCGTCACGCCGCGGCGGATCGATGAAAAGATGTAGATCGGCAACGTCGTTTCAGAACCGGCTACGAAGAACGCGATGATGAAGTCGTCGAAGCTGAAGGTGAACGCCAGCAGGAATCCGGCCATGATTGCCGGGCTGATCTGCGGCAGGGTGACCCGCCAGAACGTTTGCATGGGTGGGGCATAGAGGTCCGCCGAAGCTTCGAGCAAGGCCTTGTCCAGCGAGTCGACGCGGCTGCGCACGATCACCATGACCAGCGCCATGGTAAACAGCGAATGCGCAGCAATCACCGTGGCAAAACCCATGTTCAGACGCGGCACATTCGGTATCCAGCTTGCCAGCAGCGGGTTGATCAGGTCGAACAGGGTAATGAACGCAATCAGCGTCGAGATGCCGATGACGATGCCCGGCACGATGATCGCGCAATAGGTCAGTGCATCGAACAACAGGCGTACTTTTTTACCCGCGCGTTGCAGGCCGAACACGGCCAGGGTTCCGAACAATGTGGCGATCACTGCCGAAGTAAAGGCGATGAACGCACTGTGCCCCAGCGCTTCCATGATGAACGGGTTGCCGAAGGCGCGACCAAACCATTGCACCGAGCAGCATTCGAAGGCCAGGCCACTGCGCCCGGCGTTGAAACTGAACAGCACGATCAACGCGATCGGCGCGTAGAGAAACAAGTACAGCGAGGTCGAATAGCTGCGCAGCCACATGTCACAACCCTCCATCTGCAGGGCGGCCGCCGTAGCGCGCCACCAGTTTCAGATACACGCCGATGATCAGCAGCATCATCGCCACCAGTGTCATTGCCAGGGCACTGCCGAACGGCCAGTTGCGCGACTGCAAGAACAGGTCGACCAGCGCGTTGCCGACAAAGAACACTTTGCCGCCGCCGAGAATCGCTGGGATCAGGAACTCGCCCATTAACAGGATGAACACCAGCATCACTCCGGTGATGATTCCCGGCGCGGACAGCGGCAAGGTGATCCGCCGGAAGCTCTCGAATGCGCTGGCACCAAGATCGGCAGAGGCTTCGAGCAGGCGTTTGTCGAGTTTTTCGAGGCTGACGTAAATCGGAAACACCATCAGTGGCAGGTAGCCGTAGACGATACCGATCAGCACCGCCCACGGCGTGTTGATCAGCCGCACGTCTTCCAGGCCCAAGCTGGCGAGCAGGGCGGGGATACCCTTGCCGCTGAGGATGAAGATCCAGGCGTAGGTGCGGATGAGGAAACTGGTCCAGAACGGTACGATCACCAGCGTCAGCAACAGCGAGCGGTTACGGGTGACCTTGACCGCCAGGAAGTACGCCAGCGGGTAGGCCGCGACCAGGCACACCAGGGTGCCCAGTGGCGCCAGCATCAGCGTGTTGCTGAATGCCGCGCCACGCGAGCCGAGGTTCAGGTAGTTGGCCAGGGTGAAGCCACCGGCGTAGCCACCCACGGCACTGCGCTCGCCGAAACTGAAGACCAGGATGATCACCAGCGGCATCAATAACAGCAGCAGGAACCACAAGGTCGAAGGCAAGAGCATCAGCAGGGTGATCCGCCGACCGAGGCTGCGCCGTTGGCGTACCTCGATTGACAGGGCATTGCCTGGCTGCACCGTTTGCGGGTGGGCGGCAGCATTCATGGGTGACTCCTCATTGGCCATGATCAGGCGATCAGGCGGACTTGAAACGCGCCATCAGTTCGGCGCGCGCCGGGCTGGTGAGCGTTGCGGCGGCGCCGAACTCTAGTGGGCTGAGTGCTTCGGCGGCCGGGTACATGATCGGATCGTCGAGCATCGCGGTGGGAAGCAATGCATCGACCCGTTTATCACCGCTCGGATAGCCGTGACTCAACACTTCGAGCTTGTTGTGCTGCGGGTCGAGCAGGTAATTGATGAAGGCGTAGGCCGCGTCCTTGTGCTCCGAGCTTTTCGGGATGGCAAAGAAATCACTCCACAGTTCGCCTCCTTCCTTGCCCAATTCGAACTGCATCTGCGCGTTGTCGCGGTGCAATTGCGAGGCGTCGCCGGTCCACGACATCGCGAGCCAGGCATCGCCGCTGCGCATTGATGGCTGAATGTCGGAGTTGATGGCGAACAAGTGCGGTTTAACTTCGATCAGCAGTTTTTCCGCGTCGGCCAATTCTTTTGGGTCGAGGGAGTTAAAGCTGTAGCCGAAACTTTTGAGGGCGTTGCCGATGGCGGTCAACTGGTAATCGTGAACCATCGTCCGGCCGCTGGCAGGGCCTTGGGTGGCGGCCCAGAACTCTTTCCAGCTGCTCGGCCCGTTCTTCAGTTTGCCGGCGTCGTAGAGCATGCCGGTGGTACCCCAGTTTTTCGGCACGGCGTACACCTTGCCGTCCACGGTGCCTTGGGCCATGAATTTTTGCTGGAATGCCGAGGCATCGAAGTTGGGGATGCGCGACAGGTCCAGCGGCTCGATCAATCCCAGGCCGACGTAAGTGCTGATGGTGTAGTTGGTCGGAACCAGTACGTCCCAGCCACTGCCACCGGCTTGCAACTTGGCGAGCATTTCTTCGTTGGAACCGAACACGCTCATCGAGACGCGGGCGCCGGTGGTTTTGCCGAAAGTGTCGAGGTTTTCCTGGCTGTGGTAGTTCGGCCACGTCGCGAGTGACAGGCGATCCCCCAGCTTGGCCTGTTCGGCCGCTTCTGCACTGGACGTCAGCAGGCCGGGCATGTTGGTGGCGACCACGGCGGCGGCAATTCCCAGGCCGGTGCGACCAAGAAATTCGCGACGACTGATCGAGCCGTTCTGCCAACTGCGCAGGGTTTTGATAAACGTCTTCTGGTCCATAGCACGCTCCACATCCGGTTGATGAATCGAGTCGATGATTTACAACGCCATGGCCAAGCCATTGGCGTGATCCCAGCCGACGCTCACTGCCGCGCCGTGTTCGAATGCATTGGCGCCGTGATCCTGCTGGCGAGGCACCCGCACGCAGACCACGCCAAAGGCCTGGGTGCGTACGCGGTATTCGGTGGAATTGCCGAGGTAGATGCGGTCTTCCACGCAGCCTTGCAGCTTCACTTCACGGGCCAGTTCGGCGTGGGCGCCGGCAATGCTGATCAACTCCGGGCGCACCGCGATGCACCCGGCGGCGTCTGCGCTCAGGGCCTTGCCGGTTGGCGTCAGCGGGCTGGTCAGCTCCAGGCCTTGCTCGGTACGCAGCACCACCGAATTGCCGTGCAGGTGGCGCACGGTGCCGTTGAACAGATTGGATTCGCCGATGAAGTCGGCGACGTAACGGCTGGCCGGCGCTTCGTACAGTTGTTCCGGGGTGGCCGTCTGGATGATCGAACCGTTGTGCATCACGCTGATGCTGTCGCTCATCGACAAGGCTTCTTCCTGGTCGTGGGTGACCAGCACGAAGGTGATGCCGACCTCGCGCTGCAGACGCAGCAGTTCGGACTGCATTTCCTTGCGCAACTTGCGGTCGAGCGCCGCCAGGGGCTCATCGAGCAATAGCACGGTCGGTTTGTTGACCAGCGCCCGGGCGAGGGCGACGCGTTGCTGTTGGCCGCCGGAGAGTTCGCTCGGTTTACGCTGGCCGAAGCCGCTGAGGCGAACCATTTCCAGGGCCTCATCGGCCATGTGCAATTGGGTTTTCTTATCCGGGCGCGGGGTGCGATAACGCAAGCCATAGGCAATGTTCTGCGCCACCGTCAGGTGAGGGAACAGGGCGTAATGCTGGAACACCATGTTCACCGGCCGTTCGAACGCCGTTACGCCAGCGACGTTTTTGCCGGCCAGACGTACTTCGCCGCTGGTAGGTTGTTCGAAGCCGGCAATCATGCGCAGGGTCGTGGTTTTGCCACAGCCCGAACCACCGAGGAAAGAATGGAACGAGCCACGGCGCACGGCGAAATTCAGGCCGTTGACGGCCGCCACCTCGCCATAGCGTTTGACCACATTGCAGAATTCGATATCGCTTGGCTGGTTGTCATTCACGGTGCGGCTCCCCTTGCAGTGATCAATCATTGCGTCGGGAGCCAAACTAGCAATCGTGGTTTTGCGCTGTATATATCCCTTGGGGGATAGAGTCGTTTTCAGGTGTCAGGCTTCGGCGTGCAGTTCCTGGCCGGTGAGATCGCGGATAAACAGCCCGAGCAACTCAGACTGGCTGCCGATGCCGAGCTTGGCGTAGATGTTCTTGCGGTGAATCTTCACCGTGCCAGGGCTGATGCTCAGTTGCTCGGCCACCGAGGCACTGGAGTGACCGCGCAGCAGCAACTGCACCACTTCCTGTTCACGGCCGGTAAGGATGTGCGCACCGAACTGATCGAACGCTTCGCGGATCTTGAAGTCGAGGTCTTGTGCCGGGCGCGGCTGTTGCGCCTGACGCAAGCGCCAGGCTTCGTTGACGACTTGTTCGACGACGGCCTGTGCGCACTCGATCAACTGCATTTCGTCACGACTGAACGCGCAACTGGCCGAGGAGCGCATCAGCGATAGAACGGCCATGGCGTCGTCGCCCAGCTCGACAAAAAATGCCACTTCTTCGGCCAGGCCGGTCTGCTGGTAATAAGTCAGGTAGTACTCGCCGAGGTAGAAGTGGTCGGGCGCGAACTGGCGCAAGCGCCACAGTCCCGCCGCTTGTCCGCGGGTGCAGGCGAGGTAGAACGGATCGAGCAGATACGGACCGCACTGGTAGTCATCGACATACACCGCACGCTTGTCGGCGGCAAAGGTGTCGAACAGCGCCAACGGTCGGTGATTACCTTCGTAGACGAACAGGACGAAATGATCGACCGGACACACTTGGCGCAACCAATGGCTCAACGCCGATAACCGCGCATGCCCTGCAGGCAGGTCAAGCAGGTGAGCGACACCGCTGGTCCAGAGTTTGAGTTCCTTGGGGCGCATGGCGGTTTCAGACAGGAGTGGAGTGCGATTGGATGCACAAACTACGCCATGGCGGGTTGCGCCTTGCCTCGCGGGACGGGCGCCGGTACGTCAGGGAAAAGACGCACTGCAACAGGGCTGTATGTTACCTAGTGCTACACGTTGGTATCAGAAACGACCGTATCGGCACGCAGCCCTGCTCCTGCGTAACACCCTGAACACTGATCCGCACAACCATTCTTCAGCTAAGTCTTTGCTTCTGTTGATTAATCCCGGACAATCGCGCCCCTGTTTCGGCCAGGGCGCTGCCTGTCGGGTTTTTCCGACTCGTCCTGGCCGGGTAGCAACTGACCGGAATGCGGAGATCCCACCGGATGAATGATCAGGCCAATAGCGTCGACAAACGCTATGTAGCGGCGGCACCAGCGACTCTTTCGAGCTGGAATCGTCATGACACCACCTGGATGCTGGGCCTGTTTGGCACGGCCATCGGGGCCGGCACGCTGTTTCTGCCGATCAATGCGGGGCTGGGCGGCTTCTGGCCGTTGCTGGTCCTGGCGGTGCTGGCGTTCCCCATGACTTTCTACGCGCACCGTGGCCTGACCCGCTTCGTGCTGTCCGGACGCGAAGGCGCGGACATCACCGAAGTGGTGGAAGAACACTTCGGCATCAAGGCCGGTGCGCTGATCACCTTGCTGTATTTCTTTGCGATCTTCCCGATCCTGCTGATCTACAGCGTGGCACTGACCAACACCGTGGGCAGTTTCCTTGAGCATCAACTGCACATCATGCCGCCCCCGCGCGCGGTGTTGTCGTTCGTGCTGATTCTCGGTCTGCTGGCGGTGGTGCGTTGCGGCGAACAGGCGATCGTCAAGGCCATGAGCCTGATGGTGTATCCGTTCATCGTTGCACTGCTGTTTTTGGCGGTGTTCCTGATCCCGCACTGGAACGGCGGCATTCTGTCCACCGCCAGCACGCTGCCTGAGCCGTCGGCGCTGCTGCATACCTTGTGGCTGGCGATTCCGGTGATGGTGTTCTCGTTCAACCACTCGCCGATCATCTCGGCGTTTGCGGTCGACCAGAAGCGTCGTTACGGCGAACACGCCGAAGAGCGCAGCTCGCAGATCCTGTCCCGCGCCCACCTGTTGATGGTGGTGATGGTGCTGTTCTTCGTCTTCAGTTGCGTGCTGACCCTGTCGCCAGCACAACTGGCCGAAGCCAAGGCGCAGAACCTGTCGATCCTGTCGTACCTGGCCAACCACTTCAGCAACCCGACCATCGCCTTCGCGGCGCCGTTGATTGCCTTCGTGGCCATCTCCAAGTCGTTCCTGGGCCACTACATCGGTGCCAGCGAAGGTCTTAAAGGCCTGATCGTCAAAAGCGGCAAGCGCCCGGCACCGAAGACGCTGGACCGCATGACCGCTGCGTTCATGCTGGTGGTGTGCTGGATCGTTGCCACGCTCAACCCGAGCATTCTCGGGATGATTGAAACCCTCGGTGGCCCGGTCATCGCATCGATTCTGTTCCTGATGCCGATGTACGCGATCCGCAAGGTGCCGGCGATGGCGCGTTATCGCGGGCAGGCGTCCAATGTCTTCGTGACGGCGGTGGGCCTGGTGGCGATTACAGCGTTGATCTACTCGCTGACCGCGTGATCGTTCGGCCTGCTCGCGCAGCGCCGGATTGACAGCTACAGTGGCCGCTGCGCGTATTGCGCGCAGCGGTTTTTTTTCGCCTGGAGACACCGGATTGCCCAGCGCCTCACCCCAAAATTTCACTGAACAACCCAATCGCTGGCAGGACCTGCTGGCCGGGTTGTCGATTGCCGGCCTGTTGTTGCCGGAAGCGGTCGCGTATTCAAGTATTGCCGCCGTGGCGCCGCAGGCCGGGGTGATCGCCTTGTTTGCCGGTTTGCTGTGTTACGGGCTGTTCGGCACCAGCCGTTTCGCCATTGTCTCGGCGACATCGTCGTCGGCAGCGGTATTGGCTGCCGCCACCGCGACGCTGGCCAACGGCGATCCGCAACTGCGCTCTACCCTGGCCATCGGCCTGGTGCTGGTGACTGGCGCGTTCTTCCTGCTGGCCGGGTTGTTCAAGCTGGGCAGCGTGACTTCGTTCATCGCAAAACCGGTGCTGCGCGGCTTTGCCTTTGGCCTGGCGCTGACCATCATTCTCAAGCAAGTCGCCAGTGTGGTCGGGGTGCCCCTGACCAACGGCATTCTGGTGCACTTTCTGCCGCAATTGCTGGAGCAACTGCCGCAATGGAATTGGGTGGCGGCGGGTGTCGCCGCCGTGGCGTTGGCCTTGCTGGTGCTGTGTGCAAGGTTCCGGCGCTTGCCGGGCGGCTTGCTGGTGGTGGTGATCGGCATTGCGGCGAGTCAATGGCTGAACCTGCCGGCGTATGGCGTGAAGCTGATCGGCGTGATCGATCTGAGCCTGGAGGTACCGAAGCTGCCAGAGTTGCCTTTCACTGACTGGTTGCGCCTGGGTGAATTGGCCTTTGCCATGGTGATGATCCTGTACGCGGAGTCTTACGGCTCGATCAGCGCCTACGCGCTCAAGCACGGCGACCGGATCTCGTCGAATCGCGATTTGCTGGCACTGGGGGCGTCCAACCTGTTGTCCGGGTTGTTTCATGGCATGCCGGCGGGGGCAGGGTACTCGGCAACGTCGGCCAATGAAGCGGCCGGCGCCACGTCGCGATTGGCGGGTGGCGTGGCGGCGCTGGTGGTGTTGCTCATCGTTTTGACCGTGTTGCCCTACATCGCCCTGACCCCGGAGCCGATTCTCGCCGCCATCGTCATCCATGCTCTGGCGCGAGGCTTGAGCCTGCAACCGCTGGGACGCTATTTCATCTGGCGACGCGATCGGTTGCTGGTCATTTGCGCGGTGGCCGCCGTGCTGGTGCTGGGTGTGCTGGACGGGTTGCTGCTGTCGGTGGCGATCAGCGTGGTGTTGATGCTCAAGCAAATGTCGGCAGCGGACATTCAGATCCTCGGGCGCATTGATGGCGGTCACGACTTTGTCGACCTGCACCTTCATCCGACGGCGCAAACAGTGCCAGGGGTTTTGATCGTCCGGCCGGGGGAGGCGTTGTTCTTTGCCAACGTCGAGCGGATTCTGGGCAGCACGTTGCACTTGATCCGTCATTCGCAGACGCCGATTCATTCGGTGGTTCTTAGCCTGGAGGAGTCGCCGGACCTGGATGGCACCAGTATTGAGGCATTGCAGGAATTTTTTGTGCGGGTGCGGGGGGAAGGGAAGCAGCTGGTGCTCGCCCGGCTCAAGGACTCGGCGCAGGCCGCATTGGCGGCGTTGCCGGAAGTGCAGGATACACAGGTGATCCTCAGCGGTTTGAGCGTGGATGACGCGGTGCAACAAGCCCTCAAGACCAGCGCATAACCCTTGTAGGAGTGTGTAAGGGCATAGCCATCGCAGGCATAAAAAAACGCCGCTCATCTCACGATGGGCGGCGTTTTCTATTGCGTTGCAGCGTTAGGCTTGAACGACCGGAATGTTGGCGTTCGCAGCAGCTTCACGGAACTCGGCGATCTGGTCGAAGGACAGGTAGCGGTAGACATCAGCCGCCATGCTGTCGATCTTGCCAGCGTATTCCATGTACTCCTCGACGGTCGGCAGGCGACCCAGGATGGAAGCCACAGACGCCAGCTCAGCCGAAGCCAGGTAGACGTTCGCGCCGTCACCCAGACGGTTCGGGAAGTTACGGGTCGACGTCGACACCACAGTCGAATTCGGTTCTACGCGAGCCTGGTTACCCATGCACAGCGAGCAGCCCGGCATTTCCATGCGTGCGCCGGCCTTGCCGTAGATGCCGTAGTAGCCTTCTTCGGTCAGCTGGTGAGCGTCCATTTTGGTCGGTGGCGACAGCCACAGACGGGTAGGAAGCTGACCCTTGACCTGATCCAGCAGCTTACCGGCCGCGCGGAAGTGACCGATGTTGGTCATGCACGAACCGATGAACACTTCGTCGATCTTCTCGCCAGCAACGCTGGACAGCAGACGGGCGTCGTCCGGATCGTTTGGCGCGCAGAGCACAGGCTCTTTGATGTCGGCCAGGTCGATTTCGATGATTTCAGCGTATTCGGCGTCAGCATCGGCCACCATCAACTCAGGGTTGGCGATCCAGGCTTCCATCGCTTGAGCACGGCGTTCCAGAGTCCGTGCATCGCCGTAGCCTTCGCCGATCATCCAGCGCAGCAGGGTGATGTTGGAGCTCAGGTACTCGGTGATCGACTCTTTCGACAGCTTGATGGTGCAACCGGCAGCCGAACGTTCGGCCGAGGCGTCGGACAGCTCGAAAGCCTGTTCGATGCTCAGGTTGTCCAGGCCTTCGATTTCCAGGATGCGACCGGAGAAAGCGTTCTTCTTGCCTTTCTTCTCAACGGTCAACAGGCCAGCCTGAATCGCGAAGTAAGGAATGGCGTGAACCAGGTCACGCAGGGTGACGCCCGGTTGCATCTTGCCTTTGAAGCGCACCAGGATCGATTCCGGCATGTCCAGCGGCATAACGCCAGTGGCTGCGGCAAACGCCACCAGGCCGGAACCGGCCGGGAACGAAATGCCCATCGGGAAACGGGTGTGCGAGTCACCACCGGTACCGACGGTGTCCGGCAGCAGCATACGGTTCAGCCAGCTGTGGATGATGCCGTCGCCCGGACGCAGGGAAACGCCGCCGCGGGTCATGATGAAGTCTGGCAGGGTGTGGTGGGTGGTCACGTCGATCGGCTTAGGGTAAGCCGCGGTGTGGCAGAAGGACTGCATCACCAGATCAGCGGAGAAGCCCAGGCACGCCAGGTCTTTCAGTTCGTCACGGGTCATTGGACCGGTGGTGTCCTGGGAGCCGACGGTGGTCATCTTCGGTTCGCAGTAGGTGCCTGGACGCACACCGGCTACGCCGCACGCCTTGCCGACCATTTTCTGCGCCAGGGTGAAGCCCTTGGTGCTTTCGATCGGGGCATCCGGTTTCTTGAACAGGTCGAACGCTGGCAGACCCAGTTCGGCGCGAGCCTTGTCGGTCAGGCCACGGCCGATGATCAGCGGAATACGACCGCCGGCACGGACTTCGTCCAACAGCACCGGGGTCTTCATTTCGAAGGTGGTGATGACTTCGTCGGTACCGTGCTTGCAGACTTTGCCTGCGTGCGGGTACAGGTCGATCACGTCGCCCATGTTGATGTTGGTCACATCAAATTCGATCGGCAGGGCGCCGGCATCTTCCATGGTGTTGTAGAAGATCGGAGCAATTTTGCTGCCGAAGCAGAAACCGCCAGCGCGCTTGTTCGGTACGTAAGGAACGTCGTCGCCGAAGAACCACAGCACCGAGTTGGTCGCGGATTTACGCGACGAACCGGTACCCACTACGTCACCGACGTAGGCGATCGGGAAGCCGCTGTTGCGCATTTCTTCGATCTGCTTCATCGGGCCGATGGAGCCTTGTACGTCGGGCACGATGCCGTCGCGGGCCATTTTCAGCATGGCCAGGGCGTGCAGCGGGATGTCCGGGCGGGACCAGGCGTCCGGAGCAGGGGACAGGTCGTCGGTGTTGGTTTCGCCGGTGACCTTGAACACGCGCAGGCTGATCTTGTCGGCCAGTACCGGGCGGTTTTTGAACCACTCGCCGTCAGCCCAGGATTGCAGCACGCCTTGTGCGTGAACGTTACCGTTCTTGGCGCGTTCAGCGACGTCGTGGAAGGCGTCGAACATCAACAGGGTGTGCTTGAGTTCTTTGGCAGCCACTGGCGCCAGTTCGGCGTCGTCCAGCAGGTTGACCAGGGTCACGATGTTGTAGCCGCCCTGCATGGTGCCGAGCAGTTCTACAGCGCGCTTCTTGTCGATCAGGGGGGATTTGGCTTCGCCTTTGGCGAGGGCAGACAGGAAGCCGGCCTTGACATAGGCTGCTTCGTCCACGCCAGGTGGAACGCGATTGGTGATCAGGTCAACGAGGAAAGCTTCTTCGCCAGCCGGAGGATTCTTCAGCAGCTCGATCAGGCCTGCAGTTTGTTCGGCGTTAAGCGGCTGGGGAACGATACCCAGTGCTGCACGCTCTTCGATATGTTTGCGGTAGGCTTCAAGCACAGTTATTACCCTCATCAGTGGTCCCAAATGGGTGTCCGGGACGCTCATCCCGAAATTGCCGTACTCATGCGCTGCGTGGCGTTGTGGGCCACTTAGCCAGAATTACCGACAATTCCTTACAGAAGCTGCTTTCAAAGTTTTACGCCTGCAGAACGGGAGCTGATGAGGGTTGGCGTTGGGCTTTTCCCCGCTGGAAAAACCCTTCGCCAACACCGCTCTGAAGGAACGACTGTGCTCGTGACGCTTTGAAAACAGCTTCTAACGGACATTGGCGCCTTAAAAGGCTGGCTGATTCTACGGCAAAAAAAAATTAAAGGTAAGTTAGCCCCCGAATTTTGAGGGGTGATCAATGTTAGACAAAGGGCTAACATGCCGACCTGTTCTGCTTTCCCGTGTTTTGCCTACCTATGCCCAATCAGACCATCAAGACTCCCTGCGTCGGCCTCTGCTCCACCGTTTACGGTGACCTGGTGTGCCGCGGCTGCAAGCGTTTCCACCACGAAGTGATCAACTGGAATGGTTACAACGAGGAGGAGAAGCGCGCGGTATGGCTGCGTCTTGAGCAATTGCTGTCCCAGGTGATGGCCAGCAAGCTGGAGGTTTTCGATCCCCAGCGCCTGCGCTTGCAACTGGAGCAACGCAAGATTCGCTTCGTGCCGCATCAGTCGGAGTATTGCTGGGCGTATCAGCTGATTGCCCGTGGGGCGCGGGTGATCAATAACCTGGAGGCTTACGGGATGGTGCTGATGCCGGAGTTTCGTGACTGGAACCTGCCGGAATTGCGTGATGCCATTGATCGGGAATTCTTTTTGCTGTCTGAGGCGCATTACCAACGGTACATCGCACCGGGCTTTCTAAAAGACGCCTTCGGCGCCTGAAAGCATCGTCGGAACGCCGCCCGGACCACGCCCGGCTCCTCCAGTCAAGCTCCGGTGCCCACAAAACCCTGTGGGAGCCGGGCTTGTCCGCGATGGCGTCCGACCAGGCGCCACAGATTTCAGTGCTGAGCCAACTCGTCAAGGTGATCCTCAATCTCCTGCGGTTTGAGCACCAACACATCACTTTCCACCGAATCGAGCACCACTTCCGCCGTATTGCCGATCAACGCCCCCGACACCCCCGACCGCGCCACGGTGCCGATCACGGTCACCGCCGCCTGCAGCTTGTGCACCATGAACGGAATCAACACATCCGCCGGACCTTCCTCGATATGCAAATGCGCATCGTCGATGTCGAACTCCGCCTGGAACGCCTTGCATTGTTCGCGATAGCGCGCCTCGATGGTTTCGCTGAGTTGAAACGTCGGGTCGGCCGCCGACAGCATCGGCGATGGATGCGCGCTGATCACGTGCAGATGCGCCTTGGCCAGACTGGCGATGTCATAGCCGTAATCGATGATGGTGTTGTGCAGGTGACGGTGCTCACCGTCGGTGTTGCCCACATCAATGGCGGCCAGAATGACTTTGTCTTTCCAGGAACCGGACGTTTTCACCAGCAGCACCGGTGTCGGGCATTTACGCAATAATTTCCAGTCGTCCGGGGTCAGCAAAGCTTTTTTCAGCGGGCTGTCCGGGTAATGCTGCTTGATCACCAGCCCGCAGCCTTCGGCTTGCTGCACGTCGATGATGGTTTGGTACAGGCTTTCGTTCCAGGCCTGTTCGGTGGTGACGCTAAAGCCGTCCTCCAACAAGGCTGCCTTGAGCACGCCCAACATAGCGCTATGGTCATGTTTGCGGTCACCGACCAGCAGGTGCAAGTGGGCCCGGGTCACTCTGGCAATCAATTTGGCCCGTTTGAGCGCCAGGCTCTCCGAGTGTTCGGGTTCGAGGACCACCAGGATGCTGCGAATGGCTTGCATGAGCGGGATCTCCATAAACGGCTAAAAAGCACGGCGTTGCACAACTATAGTTCCTGCTCGCCAACCAGGTACTTGATGCATATCAACGGTTGGCGACTGGTGGTCTGGCGGCAGGCCGGTATAATCGGCGCCCTTCGTTTTGACCATTTATCCGTGAGCCCCATGATCCTTCCCGAAATTCACGAGTTCCTCGGCTGCCGCACCCCTGACGGCTGGGTGCAGGCCGCACTGGCTGATCAGGAAACCTTGCTGATCGACCACAAGAACTGCGAATTCAAGGCCGCCAGCACCGCGCTGAGCCTGATTGCCAAGTATCACTCCCACGTCGACCTGATTAACCTGATGTCGCGCCTGGCCCGGGAAGAACTGGTGCACCACGAACAGGTCATGCGCCTGATGAAAAAGCGCAAGATCGAGCTGCGCCAGTTGTCCGCCGGGCGCTACGCCTCGGGCCTGCGCAAAGTGGTGCGCAGCCATGAGCCGGTGAAACTGGTCGATACGCTGGTGGTGGGGGCCTTCATCGAAGCCCGCAGCTGCGAACGTTTCGAGGCGCTGGTGCCGCATCTGGACGAAGAACTGGGCAAGTTCTACTTCGGCCTGCTGAAAAGCGAAGCCCGGCATTTCCAGGGTTACCTGAAGCTGGCTTACCAGTACGGCGACGCCAAGGACATCGCCCACGTGATCGACAAGGTGCGCGCGGCCGAGCAGGAACTGATCGAGTCACCGGACGTGGAATTCCGTTTCCACAGCGGTGTACCGGCTGCGGCCTGACACAACCGGAGAGGCGCTTTAGCAGCTCAAACCCAACCGTTCGTGCCATTCGGCAATGGACTCCTCGGGATAAACCTCGAACTGCTGATCACCCGCGTGCGCCTCAACCTCTACCCACGGTGCTTTTGAACCGAGCATCAAGTGCGTGTGCTCCGGTGGTACCGGCAGCGAAGTGTCGATGGCGGAGGCGAACGGGTGGATCAGCTCCGGCCATTCCGGGCTGAACAGCCACAGTCCCGTCCCGCACAGCGAGCAGAAATGCCGCTCGGCGCTGCTGCTGTGCGCCCGTTTATCGCCTTCGTCCTTCAGGCGCGCATGGTAGATCGCGATGTGTTTGCGACCGCGAACCTTGAGGCTTGCGGCCTCACCGCCGAGGTTGATCGCAAACCCGCCACCGCCCTGGGTCTTGCGGCAGATCGAGCAATAGCAACGCTGATAAGGGTAGGGGTGGGCACTGTTCAAACTGAACGACACCGCGCCGCAATGGCAGGAACCTTCGAGTTGCATGGCAACCTCCGACTGGTCTGGGGTTTATCCAGACAGACTAGACCGGCACCAGAATCGCATCCCCCGTCGCCACCAGCTTGAGTTGATCACCGCTCTGGGCAAACAGCTCGGCGCGGGCGAATACCTGTTTCTTGCCGGCCTTCACCACCCGGCCGCGAGCGAAGAACACTTCACCGACAGCGGGCGCCAGGCAGTTGACCGAGAAGTGCGAGGCCAGCACGTTGCCGGCGACCGTGCCAGCAGCAAAACCGCAAGCGGTGTCGAGCAGCGCGCCGATCAGGCCAGCGTGCAGAAAGCCTGCGTATTGCGCCATATCGGTGTAGCGAAAAGCCATGCTCAGCTCGGCTTCGCCGCTGGCGGCATGGGTCACCTCAAAACCGGCCCAGCGGTTGAAGGCTGAGGTTGAGTTGATCTGTTTGAGTGCGTCGAGCATCGCGAATCCCTCCAGTTGAGGCACCAACATGCGCCCGGTCTGGAGGGAAGTCATGGTGGATAAGGGAGGGTGATGGGCCTAGGGATTTGTGGTGAATGGGCTGCCGCCATCGCGAGCAAGCTCGCTCCCACAGGGGATTTTGTGAACGCCCGAGGTCCCCTGTGGGAGCGGGCTTGCCCGCGATGAACGATAACGCGGTCCTGCTGGACGCCCGCGAATGGCCAAGGCAGCATGGGCGCCTCCATCACCGGGGCTGAATCATGCGACGACTACCCTCTCTGGCCGCACTGCGAACCTTCGAATGCGCCGCCCGCCACGCGCATTTCGGCCGGGCCGCCGCCGAGTTGTGCGTCACCGACAGCGCCGTCAGCCATCAAATCCGCCAACTCGAAGAACACCTCGGTGTTTCGCTGTTCATCCGCGAAGGCCGACAGATTCGCCCGACCATGGCCGCCGGCCGACTGATGCAAAGCTTGCAGCAAGCCTTCGAACTGATCGGCGAGGCCTGCGATGAGCTGCGCGATCCGTCATCCCTGGCGGTGTTGCGCCTGGCCGTTACCGCCGAGCTGGCGCAAAAATGGTTGATGAGCCGCCTCACGGATTTCTACGCGCGCTACCCGCACATCACCCTGCACCTGTACGAACAACCGATTGACGGCACGGCGCCGGGTGAAGACATCGACCTGGCGATTACCTACGGCACCGGTCCGGTGGACAGCAGTGCGTACTTCGTCAGGCCCTTGCCGGCGTTGCAGTTTTTCCCGGTGTGCAGCCCCGGCCTGTTCAATCAGGGCACGCTGAAAACGCCGAAAGATCTGGCGCGGCATTGCCTGTTGCACGACGATCAGGACGGCAAGACCTGGACGGCCTGGCTGACCAGTCATGCCGGTGATCAACGCCCCGAACGGCAGCTGTATTTCGCTCACGCCGGCCTCGCGCTGGAAGCCGCGGCCCAGGGGCAGGGCGTCGCGATGGGCGATAACCTGACGGCGCAGGAAGATTTGCTCAACGGGCGTCTGGTCCGGCCTTTCACCTCGAGCATGACTGCTCTTGGCCAATACGCACTGGTGTGCGAGCGGGTGCGACTGGAGCGTCCGGCGGTGGCGCAGATGCTGGAGTGGTTCAACGATCAGTTGATCGATTGATGAGTTGAATTCAACTATTCCGAAATAATCATCGTTGGCGAGGACGGCGCCAGCGACCTTAGCCTGTGGTCATTCCAATCCCCGCTGACGAGGTTTGACCATGGCACGTTTGCTCGATTCCACCCCCAAACAAGACGGTTTCCGCTTGCCCGGCGAATTCGAAACCAAGTCCGGTTGCTGGCTCGGCTGGCCGGAGCGCACCGACGTCTGGCGCAACGGTGCCAAGCCTGCGCAGAAAGTCTGGGTGCAAATCGTCACCGCGATTTCCCACAGTGAACCGGTCACTGTTTGCGCCTCGGCCGCGCAATTCGCCACTGCCCGCCGCCAATTGCCGCCGCAAGTGCGCGTGGTGGAAATGACCTGCAACGACACCTGGTTTCGCGACAGCGGGCCATGCTTCGTGGTCAATGACCACAGTGGCGAAGTGCGCGGTGTTGACTTTGAGTTCAACGCTTACGGCGGTCTCGATGGCGGTTTGTACTACCCGTGGGACAAGGACGATCAGATCGCCAGCAAAATCCTCGAAATCGAACGTTTCGACCGCTATCGCGCCCCGCTGATCGCCGAGCTGGGCGGCATCCAGAGTGACGGCCAGGGCAGCATCCTCACCACCGAACAATGCCTGCTCAACCGCAATCGCAACCAGCATCTGGGCAAGGAAGAAGTCACGCGGCGCCTGACCGATTACCTCGGTGCCGAGCAAGTCATCTGGCTGCCACGGGGCTGCAAATTCGACGAAACCGACGGCCATGTCGATGACCTCGCGTGCTTCGTGCGCCCCGGCGAAGTGGTGCTGCAATGGACCGACAACCGCAATGACCCACAATGGGAAATCTATCAGGAGGCCTACGACATTCTGCGCAGCACCCGCGACAGCCGTGGCCGTGAATTGATCGTGCACAAACTGCCGCAACCGGACGTGCTGGAGTGGACTGCTGAAGAAGCCGAGGGCCTGGATCAGCAGGACAGTACACACACGCGTCAGGCCGGGACGCAAATCTGCGCGTCGTACATCAACTACTACGCCGGCAACACCTCGATCGTGGTGCCGCTGTTTGGTGATCGCAACGATCAGGCCGCCCTGGCGACCCTGGCCGAACTGTTTCCGCAGCACAAGATCGTCGGCATCGAAAACTCCCGGGAAATCCTCCTTGGCGGCGGCAACGTGGCTTGCATCACCATGCCTCAGTACGCCGCGCCTGCCAGCCACAAAAAGGGAGTATGAACATGGGCCTGCACAAACTGACTCAAGCGTTAATGCTGGTGCTTGCACCCCTGTGTGTGCAGGCCGCCGACACCGCCAAACCGGTGGTCAACCTGTACATCTGGGGCGAGTACCTGGCGCCGGATACGCTGAGCAATTTCGAGAAAAAAACCGGCATTCATGTGGTGGCCGATCACTTTGATTCACTGGAAACCGTCGAAACCAAATTGCTCACCGGGCGCAGCGGCTATGACCTGGTGCTGACCGCCGGGCAGCATCTGTCCAGAGCGATTCAGAGCGGCGCGATCCAGACGCTGGACCGCAAGCAAACGCCGCACTTTCAAGGCGTCGGCGAGGAGTTCCGCCAACACATGGCGGTGTTCGATCCGGGCAACCGCTACGCCGGCATTTATGCCTGGGGCACCACCGGCGTCGGTTACCAGGAAGAAGCGGTGAAGCAGCGCCTGGCCGACGCGCCACGAGACAGTTGGGCGATGCTGTTCGACCCGGCGGTGGTGTCGAAATTTGCCGATTGCGGGGTCAGCCTGCTCAACGATCCCAACGAAGTCTTCGCAGCGGTCATGAAGTACATGGGCCTGGACATCAATCGCCAGAGCCTCGATGACCTGAAACTGGCCGAGCAGCAATTGGCCAAGATCCGGCCGTACATTCGCTACTTCGACAATGACCTGAACATCAGCGACCTGGCCAACGGCAACACCTGCGTGGCGATGTCGTGGAACGGCAACGTGGCCATCGCGGCGGGGCAGGCCGAGGCGGCGAAGAAACCGTTCACGCTGAAGTACCGGATACCCAAGGAAGGCACGTTGATCTGGTTTGACGCCATGGTCATTCCCAAGGATGCACCACACCCCGAGGCGGGGCTGGCGTTGATGGATTACCTGATGACGCCTGAAGTGATTGCGCCGATCACCGACACCATTCACTACGCCAATGCGATTACGGCCGCGGACGGGCTGGTTGATCCGGCGATTCGCGATGATCCGGGGACGTATCCGTCGGCGCAGGTGCGAGCTTCGTTGTATAGCAAGAATGACAATGGAAAGGCGTTTAACAGGGCGTTGATCCGGGCGTTTAGCCGGTTGAAGTCGGGGTTGTGACATGAGGTGGATGTGATTCCGCCATCGCGAGCAAGCTCGGCTCCTACATTGGATCTTCGGCGTTCACGAAGTCCCTGTGGGAGCCGGGCTTGCCCGCGATAAACGATAACGCGGTCTACCGGCTAGGCACCCGCCACAAATACCACGCCGCCACCGTCCGGTACGGGCTCCACCCCAACCCGATCTCCACCATCTGCTTGCGCGTCGGTTGCACCTCCAGCCCCTTCATCCGCCGATAGCCCTCACGTACGCCAAAGTCATCGGCCGGCAAAATATCCGGCCGTTCAAGGCTGTAAATCAGCAACATCTCAACCGTCCAGCGTCCGACCCCGCGCAAGGTGATCAAGCGCTCGATCAACGCCTCATCGTCCATGGCCAACGCCGTCGCATAATCCGGCACCACGCCGTCCAGCGTCGCTTGGGCAATCCCCTGAATGGTCGCGATTTTGCCCGCCGAAAACCCGCAACTGCGCATCTGATCAAACCCGGTCGCCAGAATCTGCTCCGGTCGTGGAAACGCCACTGACGGAAACAACCCCAGCAAGCGACCGACAATCGCATCCCCGGCCTTGGCGTGCAGTTGCTGGTAGGCAATCGCCCGCACCAGCGACTCGTACGGATCGCGAGCCGCATGGGGTTGATGCAGGCACGGGCCGACGGCGGCGATGTGGCGCGCCCAGTCGGCGTCGAGGGACGCCAGAAATTCGGTCGCGGGCCGATAGGGATCGGGCATGGCGATCAAGCGTTCCCGGCCGTTTTCAGCAGGGCGTTGACTTCACCGTACGTAAACGCCTTGAGGTGGCTGCTGTCGAGTTTGCCGGTTTCCAGAAAACCCTTGGCTAGCCCGGCCATGGCGCCATACAAAAACTCGGCGATGCCCGAACCGGCACTCAAGCGCCGCACGCCCAAGGCTTTCAGCGTTTCGGGCGATGGCAGGCTCGCAAGCCCCAGCACGTTCACCGGCAACGTCGTGCCCTGGCACAGTGCGGCGATTTCGTACTCCGCCGACACGCCCGCGGCGAACAACCCGTCGGCCCCCGCCGCTTGATACAACGCGGCACGCTTGAGGGTCTCGGCAACACGGTCCTCGGCCGGCACCAGTCCCTTGAGGTACACATCGGTGCGCGCATTAATGAACAGCTGCACATTGCGCTGATCCGCCACCTTGCGCGCCACTTCGATCTTGCGCACCAGCAACTCGGGCGGGGACGCGCCGTCCTCGATATTGATCCCGACCGCACCGGCAGCAATCACCGCTTCAATCACTTGCGCGACCCGCGTCAGGTCATCGGAATAACCGGCCTCGACGTCCACGGTCAACGGCACGGAAATCACTCGCGCGATGGACTCGACGGTTGAGACCAGACGGTCGAGGGGCAGGGCGTTGCCGTCCGCGTAACCATGGGCCCAGGCCACCGCCGCGCTGCTGGTGGCGACGGCTTTGCAGCCCAGTTGCTCGACGATGCGCGCCCCGGTGGCATCGGCGACGTTGGTGAGGATCAACAAGCCTTCGTGGTGCAGTTGGTGGAATTGCTTGTCCATCGAATGTCCTTCCTTATGACGATTGAGGCAATCAGAACGCCAGTTGTTGGGTCATCTGCAGCGCAGCGTTTTCCAGCCGGAGCAGAAACGCCTTGCGCGGTTGTCCTCCACCATAGCCGGTCAATGAGCCGTCTGCACCGATCACCCGGTGGCACGGCACCACGATGGCCAGGCGGTTGTGCCCGTTGGCCAAACCCACTGCGCGACTGGCGCCGGGTTTGCCCAATAACCTGGCGATGCTGCCGTAGGTGCTGGTCTGGCCGTACGGGATCTGTGCCAGTGCAGCCCAGACCTGCCGGGCGAACTCGCTGCCGGGCGTGTGCAGCGCGACCGTGAATTCGCTGAGTTTGCCGGCGAAGTACTGCGCCAGTTCGGCTTCGATTTGCTGCAAGTGCGCGTTATGCCCCGGCGCGACCGCGTAGCCGTAACGGTTCTGCAGTTCTTCGACTTCACGGGTCAGTGCCGGGCGGTCGAGGAACTCCAGCAACACCAGCCCGCGACGCTCGGCCATGGCAATCATCGGCCCCAGTGGCGTGGTCAGCCGGGTGAAGAGCAGGGGTTCACTCTGTGCGGCCCGGCCCGGGGTGATGTGGAACGACTTCTGGAACGCGTCACGAAAACCGCTGAGGGATTCATAACCCGAGTCGAAGGCTGCGCTGTCGATGGAATCGCCCTGTTTGATCCCGCCCAGCGCCATGCCGAGACGGCGGGTGCGCAGCCAGGCGTGAAACGTCATGCCGAAATGCTGTTTGAACCAGCGCCGCAACTTCAGCGGCTCGATGCCCTCGGCCAGCAACTGGGCGTCGGTCCAGCGCTGCTCGGGGTCGGCGTCCACCGACTTCAGCAGTGTCTGTACCCAGTCGGGCGCGATGGCGGCTGCATCCAGCGGTTTGCAGCGCAGACACGCGCGATAACCCGCCGCCATGCATTCATCGGCGTGCGCAAAGAACTCGACGTTCTCCGGTTTCGGCGAACGCGCCGTACACCCGGGGCGGCAGAAGATCCCGGTGGTTTTCACGGCCGTGAAGAACACGCCTTCGTAGGCAGTGTCGCGTTCGAGCATGGCGCGAACCATTTCGGCGTGGGGCGGCAGCACAGCGGTTTGTATGTTCATGGGCTGAGCATAAAACCCTGCGGGCGGTGACTCCACCGGAAAATCGACAGTGAATTTTTGTGGTGCTGGACTACAGTATCCGGGCTACCGGTCATGTAACCCTTCAGGAACTGATTTCATGCATCCGTTCACGATTCAACACATTGATCACATCGTACTGCGCGTCCAGGACCTGGAGCGCAGCATCACGTTTTACGCCCAGGTATTCGGCGCTGAACTGGTCAAGCGCCGCGATGATCTGGGGCTGGTGCATCTGCGCGCCGGGACCTCGATGATCGACCTCGTCAGCCTGGACGGTGAGCTCGGACGCAAGGGCGGCGCTGCCGCCGGTCAGGAGGGGCGTAACCTCGACCATGTCTGCCTGCGCATCGAACCGTTTGATGAAGCGGCGCTTGTCAGCCATTTGCAGTCGTTTGGTTTGACGACGGAGAAAGCGGCTAAGCGCTTTGGTGCTGAGGGTTATGGCTTGTCTCTGTATTGCTTCGACCCGGATGGCAACCAGGTCGAGCTCAAGGGGGCGTCCACTGATCAGCCTTGAGCATCCTCAAGCCGCTCTCGTAAAAACTCGATTGGGGAACACGTGAACTTCAAGGGATCAAACTGGCCACTCGATAGGATCCGATCATTTTCTGAAATATGTCGGACGTTTCTTTGATCTTTTTTGAGGCCTTCACGCGTTTAACTTGGCGTGTTTAAAAAACACTTGCGGTTACGTCCCGAAGGCTACAAAACCTTGCGCCGTTACCTACGATCAAGCCAGAATCCGCCGGCTTGTGCGGCTACGGGGTGGGCTATATCGTTTCCCTGTCACTGAAAAACAGTGATCGGGTTTGGTAGCCCGTCTAGAAGCCGCATGACAACACCTTATGTAGTCTCTTTTTGGGACTCTGTTTTTATGGTGGTCATGCGTGGGGCTCCATTGTGAGCGCCGGGTTTCCAGCTTCTACCGGTCTACCAACCCACGTATGGCCGCCACCCCTTCGTTTGGTAGCGAGGGTGATGGCTCCTCAATATTAGAAGTTGGAGTTCATCTATGTTCAAAGTAACACCCAACCCGCCAGACACCGATTCACCCGATGCCGATCCGCCAAACGCCGATTCAGTGTCCCCGTACGAAACCCTCGACCCCAAAAAACTCCACGACGCCGCCGAACGCGCGCTCAACTTCTATCTCAATCCGGCGGCGCTCATGAACAACACCCCACGTAAACCCAGCACCATTTACATGATTGCCCCAGACGTCGACCATGAAACCTTACTGGTTCAAACGTGCGAGAACATGGCGTCGGCCAGTGTCATGGCCAGCAACGTGGCGGCCTCGCTAGAGGGGACTCATCGCAGTAACGTCCTGGCATTGCAGCAGGTCATCATGCTGGGGGAGTTGGCGGTGAATCGAATGCTGGATAACTTCGTTCCGCCTAAGTAATCGCTGCATCACGTTGGCGGGGGAGTTTGCTTCCTCGCCAACGGTGCGTGGTGGGCGAGGAAGCCCGCGTGCTCAACTCAACACCGCTTGGCGTACCAGGTCTGTTCACTGCGCAGAAATGGTTATCTTCGAACCCGGTAGCGGGATCGTGACGCTGAAGGCCATGCACCGGGATGTGATTTTCGTGATCGGTTCAGCGGAACCTCATCAGCGGTTATTGCGCAAGATGGAAAAATTCAACGCCGCTGCCACGCAAAGCCACCCAAGGTAAGGCAGCAGAATCAAGCCAGTGATCACATCCAACTGCAACGCCATCACCACCATCACCGCGACCACCAGCCAGAGCAGCATCAGGATCACCATGCTGGCGAAAACGCGATGCGCGCCGAAGAATACCGGCGTCCACAGCGTATTGAGCGCAATTTGCGCGGCCCACAAAGCCAGCACCTCCTGACTGCCAGGGATCAGGGTCAATCGGTACCCGGCCCAGGCGAGCAAAAGGTAGATCGTCGACCAGGCGACCGGAAACACCCAGTTGGGTGGGGTGAAGCCGGGTTTGACCAGCGATTCGTACCACTGGCCCGGTTTGAAAAAGAAGCCTGTGCTTGCGGCGGCACCGCAGGCTAGAAGAAAAACGAGAAAGGTCATCGGCGATCCTTGGCTGAGGTCAGTTGTCTGGGAGCTGCGAAGCCCTGTCGGCAGCATTAAAGAGATGACGCCCGGTGACGCGAAAAGTTTGGAGGGAGGGATGACATTTCTCAGACGCAAAGGAGCGAAGGGGGTGATGCCGTGCTTAAAGAACCATCGCCCCCCGTTTGATCACGCTCGCTTCGCCATCAACAACACCGAAGCCGCCGCCGACAACAACCCCGCGCAGCACCGGTTGAAAATCCGCTTGCCACGCGGCTCGGCGAACCAGCGACGCATGTGCAATCCCATGTAGGCGTACGCGCTGATGGCGATCCATTCCAGTATCAAAAACAGCGCACCCAGCAACGCAAATTGCGGCGTCACGGCGCGGGTCGGGTCGACGAACTGGGGCAGGAACGCGGTAAAGATCAGGATGGCCTTGGGATTGCCGGCCGCGACCAGAAACTCCTGCCGCGCCAGGGCCATCACACCGACGGGTGGCCGGGTGTCAGCGCGCTCAGCGCCCGGATCGGCACGCCACAATTGCCAGGCGAGATAAAACAGATACGCCGCGCCGACGATCTTGATTCCGTAGAACAGCATTTCGGAGGTTTGCAGCACCACGGCCAACCCGGCGGAGGCGAGGGCGATCATGCCGGCGAAGGCCAGCAACCGACCGATCCCGGCCACGCAGGAGATGCGGTAGCCGTAGCGAGTCGAGTTGCTGACCGACAGCAGATTATTCGGGCCGGGCGCCATGTTCAGGGCAAAGCAGGCGGGCAGGAAAAGGGTGAGGGTGGCGAGGTCCATGGCGAGTCTCCGCAAACGAGAACGCCATTTTTATCATGGGCGGTGGACGGACCGCCCGGTACAGCCATGGACACAAGCCGCAGTACACTTTTATTTGGCGAACTTCCTCGCGCCTGCCACGCAGAGAATCACCGCCACGGTGACCCCGAGCATGCCGAGGCTGACCTGTTCGTGCAGCAACGTCGCCGCCAGCGCCAGGCCGAAAAACGGCTGCAGCAGTTGAAGCTGTCCCACCGCCGCAATCCCGCCCTGCGCCAATCCGCGATACCAGAACACGAAACCGATCAGCATGCTGAACAGCGACACATACGCCAGGCTCAACCAGGCCGGCATCGTGATCCCGGACAATGAAACGGGCATCCGCCACACCGTCAGCGCGACCATCAGCGGCAGCGACAACACCAAGGCCCAGCAAATCACCTGCCAGCCGCCCAGTGTTCTGGAGAGTTTGGCGCCTTCGGCATACCCCAGGCCACAGGCCAGAATCGCCAGCAGCATCAGCAAATCACCGACAGGCGACGCGGTAAGGCCTTGGGAAACGGCGAAGCCGATCACCAGCAAACTGCCCAGCACCGAGAAAAACCAGAACGCCGGCCGTGGACGTTCGCCACCGCGCAACACGCCAAACGCGGCCGTGGCGAGCGGCAACAGACCGACAAAGACGATGGAATGCGCCGACGTCACGTATTGCAACGCCAATGCCGTCAGCAGCGGAAAGCCGACTACAACTCCCAGCGCCACAATGACCAAAGGCAACAATTGACTACGCGCCGGGCGCTTTTCCTTGAACAGCCACAGCATGCACAGCGCCAGCACGCCGGCGATGGTGGCCCGGGCGACGGTCAGGAACACCGGGTCGAGTTCGAGCACAGCCACGCGGGTGGCGGGCAGTGAGCCGCTGAAGATCAGCACGCCGATGAAGCCATTGATCAGCCCGCTGGCGTGCTTGTCCAGTGTCGGTCTGTTGAGCGTTGAGGTCCTGTCCATGTGGCGTCTCCGAGGCAGGTTGCGTGAAAGGCATCTTATGAGCCAGGATTAAGAACAATCAAAAAATTGTCATGGATACACCCCACGATGCCACGCTCCCGTTACAAGTCCCTGGTGGACACCCTGGCCGCCGATATTCACGCGGGGCGCTTGCTGCCGGGCACACGCTTGCCGACGCACCGTCAGTTGGCCGCCAGCGAAGGCCTGGCGCTGGTCACGGCCAGCCGGGTGTATGCCGAACTGGAAGCGATGGGATTGGTCAGCGGTGAAACCGGGCGCGGGACCTTTGTCCGGGAGACGTCGTTGCCGCCCAGCCACGGCATCGATCAGCCGGACATTGCGCCAGGGGTGATTGACCTCAATTTCAACTATCCCGCGCTGCCGGGGCAGGCCGACCTGTTGCGCAATGCCTTGCGCCAACTCGCGTTGTCCGGCGACCTGGAATCGCACCTGCGCTACCAGCCTCACTGCGGACGGGCGCATGAGCGCGCCTCCATTGCTCGACATTTGCTTAGCCGTGGCCTGACGGTTGAAGCCGACAACGTGTTGATTGTCAGCGGCGCTCAACACGGTCTGGCAGTGACGTTGATGGCATTGCTGCGACCCGGTGACGTAATCGCGGCGGACGCGCTGACCTACTCGGGTTTCAAAGTGCTGGCCGCCACGCTGCACCTTGAAATCGTGCCCATTCCCGTCACGGAACACGGTCCGGATCTGCAGGCGCTGGAGGACCTGTGCCGCCGCCGGACGGTGCGCGCCGTCTACACCATGCCGACCCTGCATAACCCGATGGGCTGGGTGATGCCGGCCGAGCAGCGCGAACATCTGGTGTCGATTGCGCGCAAGCACGACCTGCACATCATTGAGGACGGGGCTTATGCGTTTCTCGCCGAAGACGCGCCGCCGCCCATCACTGAGTTGGCCCCGGAGCGGACGATTTACGTGTCCGGTTTTTCCAAGAACGTCGCCACCGGTTTGCGCGTTGGTTTCATTGTGGCCCCTGCGCAGAAGGTCGCCGAGCTCGAGCGCACGATCAGGGCGACCACCTGGAACACCCCGGGCGTTATGACGGCCATCGCCTGCGCCTGGCTTGAGGATGGCACCGTCACCCGGCTCGAAGCGCAAAAACGCGAAGACGCACAGGCACGACAGAAGCTGGCCGATGAGGCGCTCAGCGGACTTGCGGTGATCCGCCATCCGTCGTCCTACTTTCTGTGGCTGCCTTTGTCGGAAGACGCACGGGCAGACCAGATTGCCGTGGCGTTGATGCGTGAGCAGGTTTCTGTGTCCACCGCCGAACCCTTCGCGATTTCGCTCCATGTACCGCACGCCTTGCGGTTGGCGTTGGGCTCGGTGGACATGGACACACTTCGACAAGCACTGGTGAAAGTGAAGTGGGTGGTGGACGCGCATACGTAAAAAGTCCAAGGCCCCGGGCGATCTGGACAACAACACACCCTCAATCAAAACCATGGCCTACGCTTGTTCACAGACGCATGTTCAGTGAGCAGGGGTTGCTCCTGAGCGCGATTCAACGGCACCTACAAAAACAAGATCAGGAGACCGCTCATGTTCGCTTTGTTCCGTCGTTTCAACTACGCCGCTGCTGTGGCGATTACCGCTGCCGCACTCTCGACACCCGCCATGGCGCTGGACACCGTCAAGTTCATGGCCCCGGGTTCGGTCGGTGGCGGCTATGACCAGACCGCCCGCGAACTGGGCAAAGCCTTGATCGAGGCCAAGGTCGCTAAATCCGCCACCTTCGAAAACAAGGGCGGGGCGGGTGGAACGCTGGGGCTGGCGCAGTTTGCCAACAGCACCAAGGGTGATGGCGATGCGTTGCTGGTGGTGGGCGCGATCATGGTCGCGGGCATTGAACAGAACAAACCGCAAATCACCTTGAAGGACGTGACACCGATTGCCCGGTTGTTCACGGAGTACAACGTGATTGCAGTGCGCAAAGAGTCCGAGTTCAAAACCCTGGAAGACTTGCTCAAGGCCTTCAAGGAAAAACCGACCAGCATCACGTGGGGCGGCGGCTCCAAAGGCTCGGTCGATCACATCGGCATCGCCGAACTGGCCGGCAAAATGGACATCCCGGTGAACAAGGTCAACTACGTCGCTTTCGCCGGTGGTGGTGAAGTGGTTGCCCAGGCGCTCGGCGGGCAGATCAAGGTGATCACCGGCGGTTATGCCGAACTGGGTCAATACATCAAGAACGGCCAGTTCCGTGTGCTCGCCATCGGCGCGCCGGAGCGTGTGCCTGGCATTGATGCACCGACCCTCAAAGAGAAAGGTTACGACGTGATCATCGGCAACTGGCGCGGTGTGTACGGCGCGGCAGGCCTGAGCCCGGAGCAGCGTAAAGAACTGACCGACGCCGTTGTCGCGGCTTCCAACAGCCAATCCTGGAAGGACAACATCCAGACCAACGCATGGTCGCCGAGCGTGTTGACCGGCGATGAGTTCGGCAAGTTTGTCGCCGAAGAACACGTGCGGTTGCACGCGATGCTGGTCAACGTCGGGCTGCTGAATTGACATGGCCGGCCCGCGCAACATCGTGCCGCCACAGTTGGCGATCGGCCTTGGCCTGATCGCCATCAGCGCCGTTCTGGCGGTCGGTGCCTTCCGGTTTCCGCCCGAGATGGGCTTCGTCATTTTGGGCGCGCATGTCTATCCCTATGGGTTGGCGGTGTTCCTTGGCGTGGTCGGTTTGCTGCTGAGTTATCAGGCCGTTACCGGTGGTTTTCGCGAGCTGGCGGATCACCATGACGAATCGGCCAAAGCGCTGCCCGGCGGCAAACGGGGTGTGGCGTGGGTGACGGCGGGACTGGTGGGGGTGGCGGTGCTGATCAACCTGATCGGTTTCGTCCTCGCCGCCGGGCTGTTGTTTGTCTGTGCCGCACGCGGGTTTGGCAGTCGCCATCCACTGCGCGACCTGGCCATCGGCATTGCCCTGACGCTGCCGATTTATTGGCTGTTCAACGCCGGGCTCGGGGTTTCCCTGCCGCCCCTTGTCAACGCCTGGATCTGATCCGGGCCACAGGAGATCAACCCGGTGGATATTCTTGCAAGTCTGGCGATGGGGTTTTCCGCCGCGCTGTCGCCGATCAATCTGATGTGGGGCTTTATCGGCTGTCTGCTCGGCACGGCCATTGGCGTGTTGCCCGGCATTGGGCCGGCGCTGACCGTGGCGCTGTTGCTGCCGATCACCGCCAAGGTCGATCCGACCGGGGCGCTGATCATGTTTGCCGGTATCTATTACGGCGCGCAGTTTGGCGGTTCCACGACTTCCATTTTGCTCAACACGCCGGGTGAGTCGTCCTCCATGGTCACGGCCCTGGAAGGTAACCTGATGGCCCGCAATGGCCGGGCCGGGCCGGCACTGGCCACGGCGGCCATCGGTTCATTTGTGGCCGGGACGATTGCCACGATCCTGCTGACGCTGTTTGCCCCGGTGGTTGCCACACTGGCGCTGAAATTCGGCCCGGCGGAGTATTTCGCGATTCTGGTGCTGTCGTTCACCACCGTGTCGGCGGTCCTCGGCGCGTCGATGCTGCGCGGTTTCGCCTCGCTGGGGGTGGGCCTGGCCATTGGCTTGATCGGCCTGGATTCGACCTCGGGCATTGCCCGCTACACCCTGGGGGTGCCGGAGTTGGTGGATGGCATTGAAGTGGTGTTGGTGGCAGTGGGTCTGTTCGCGGTGGGGGAAGCGTTGTACAGCCTGTTGTATCAAAAAGAAGAAGCCGGCAACCGACACCGCTTGACCTCGTTGTGGATGACCCGCGCTGACTGGAAACGTTCGGTTCCGGCCTGGCTGCGCGGCACCCTGATCGGCTTCCCGTTCGGTTCAATTCCGGCCGGTGGCGCCGAGATTCCGACGTTTCTGTCCTATTCGGCCGAACGCAAGCTGAGCAAATACCCGAAAGAGTTCGCTGGCAGTAAAGGCGAGGGCGCGATTGAAGGCGTGGCCGGGCCTGAGGCGGCCAACAATGCCAGTGCGACCGGCTCGTTGGTACCGCTGCTGACGCTGGGCATTCCGACTTCCGCCACGGCGGCCATCCTGTTGGCCGCGTTCCAGAACTACAACCTGCAACCCGGCCCGATGCTGTTCCAGACCTCGGGCGACCTGGTCTGGACCCTCGTCGCTTCGCTGTACATCGGCAACGTCATCCTGCTGGTGCTGAACCTGCCGCTGGTGGGTTTGTGGGTCAAGCTGCTGCAGATTCCGCGACCTTACCTGAACGCTGGCATCCTGGTGTTCGCCACCATCGGTGTGTACGGCATGCGTCACTCGTCGTTCGATCTTTTGCTGATGCTCGGCATCGGCTGGGGCGGAGTGCTGATGCGGCGTTTTGATTTCCCCGTGGCGCCGGTAATCGTGGGGATGTTGCTCGGGCCGATGGCTGAAAAGCAGCTGCGTAATGCGCTGTCCATTAGCGAAGGCGACTGGACAACCTTTCTCACGCAACCCATCGCCGCATCGTTCCTCGCCCTGACGTTGCTGGTGCTGATCGTCCCGCATTTGCTCCACGCCCGAGGCATCAAGCTGCACGAGGATGATTGAACCCATACGTGTCGCAATGCTTTGGGCAGTTTTCTTCAATACGCGCAGCAGGGTGCTCAGTAACTTGAGCGCTGATTTCCCTGAATTGAAGAAGGTGCGCGATGAGTCTGTTGATTTCCATGGCAACGTTTGCACTGGTGGCGTCGATAACGCCGGGGCCGGTGAACATTGTGGCGTTGAGCTCGGGCGCGCAGTTCGGCTTTCGCGCCAGTCAACGGCACGTCGCCG
This sequence comes from Pseudomonas sp. S2_B07, assembly GCF_054668435.1. Taxonomy (NCBI): domain Bacteria; kingdom Pseudomonadati; phylum Pseudomonadota; class Gammaproteobacteria; order Pseudomonadales; family Pseudomonadaceae; genus Pseudomonas; species Pseudomonas sp. S2_B07. Next base: position 895,194 of record NZ_CP162769.1, on the reverse strand, counting down.
GGGCTACGCTGGGGTTCGTGTTGTTGCTGGTGTTGATGGGGCTCGGGCTGCATGAGGTATTGCAGGTGTGGCCGGCGCTGACGCGGGTGGTGCAATGGGCGGGCGTGGCGTTTCTGTTGTTCATGGCCTGGAAACTGGCGGCGGACGATGGCCGACTGGATGTGAACGGGTCCGCAAAGGCGCCTTCGATGGTGTACGGCGCAATCATGCAATGGCTCAACCCGAAAGCCTGGCTGGCCTGCGTGGCAGGGATGGGCGCCTTCGTCGCGGACGGTGAGGCGCGGCTGATCTGGCAGTTTGCGGCGGTGTATCTGGTGATCTGTTATGTGTCGGTGGGCTGCTGGGTGTATGCCGGAACATTCCTGCAGGGTTATTTGAATAATCCGGCAGGAATGCGCTTGTTCAATCGGGTCATGGCGCTATTGCTGGGGGCGAGTGCCGTGTATCTGCTGGTTTCCTGACCCCCGGACAACTCGCCTCAATCGAGGCCGTGCAGCAAACTGAACTCGTTTTTTGTCAGCGCGGTGAAGCGGTTGTTTCGCAGTTGGCTGATGGCATACAGCGCGCGACCTGTGCGGCCATTGCCGTCGCCCAAACCGTGGAAACCCACGACAGTTGCCAGCAAATGTTTGTCGAAGTACTCATGGCCGGTGTCCAGCGTTTTCAGGTGCTGTTCCATTGCGGCGAAGCCACTGATGTTGCTGGCGTACTTCTTGTCATTGACGCCAATGCGCACGACGTCAGAGGTCGCGGGGGCAATCCGTGCGTGCACCTCTTTGATCACCGCCGGATCGGTCAGCGGTTTGTTGTTGCCTGCATAGTCACGCAGGACCTGAACGATGCTCTCAACGTCATTACCGGGAGAGGTCGAACCGTTGACAATCCAGGCACCGGCCCTGCGCGAATTATCCGTAAAGCCGTTCGGGTTGAACGTTGCTTCCGGCATGGCCTGGTTAAACGGCGCCTTGCCCAGATCCTGTTTCAGCACGTTTTGCTGGTAGCCCTTCATGTAATTGACGTTTTTTGCTTCGAACTGGGCATAGGTGGCCAGCGTGTCGGCATAACCTTGGGCACCCGATGCGGACCGTGCGGTGGTGTAGCCATATTGCGATTTGTCCAGGACTGCGGCGAACAGGTCATCGACCGCCGTTCGGCCTATCAATGCCTCCAGATCCTGCGCTTGCTTGAATGGGATCGCCGATTCGATGACCGCTTTATTGAACAGATGCTCAAGTTCAAGGTGGGTCGCACCCTCCGGTAATCGAATGTTCTTGTCCCCCAGACGGGCGACAATCTGTTCGACCGTCTGAAGGCTGTCGTCCTTGAACAGCGCACGCCCATGGGCAACTGTGTCCAGCGACATGCGAAGCCGGGGCCCGACACCGGTATGGTCGACGGCCTTGATCAAGTTGTAGCTGTTGGCACCGGTTATGTAACGCAGTTGCTGTCTGGCGGCGTGTGCCGCGGAGAGGCCGCTGCCGCTTAGTTTTGTTACGCCCCGGCCGAGTAGCTTGGCGCCCCCCTTGAGCAGATGTGATGCACCGCTGACCGGATTGACCAGACTGACGGCGGTACCGGCCACAACTTTGGACGCAGACAACAGTTTCGATACCAGGGTCGAGGCTTTTGCACTGATCGCGACGACTTTGACGCCGATAATCGCGAAGGACACGACCAGCGCTGCGGCGTCGATGACACACCCCAGTATCGCGTTACGTTGTCTGGATGGAACACCTGAGGACAGATCCTCAATGCACCCTTTGAACGGAACGATCAGGTTCAAAATGACGTTAAAGGCGGCATCGGAACTGGCAATGGCTTGTTCGCGCGCCGTTTCGTCAAGGCTCAACGTTTTCAAGGCGGCTTTGTTGAAGTACGGGTTCTGCTTGGCAATAAAATCGCTGATTTCATTTTTCCGCTGGGAGCGGAAGTAGCGGTTCGGCGAAGTAGTGTCGGTATTGTCAGAAGGTACATTGAACTCGCCGAGTTTGTGGAAGATAACCTGAGAGCGCTGGTCGCTACGGGGTGCCAGGTTTTTATAATACGCCTCGTCGTCTATGGGTGCCTCGTGAAAGACTCTTTTTTCTGGATAGCTTTTTTCGAAGTCAATATCGACGCCTTTTAACCAATACGCTTCAGTCAGTTGTTTGTTTACGACGCATTCCATTCTGAGTGGGAAAAGTTCATAGCCACGAATTTGCGAGTCCTTTCGTGCATAGATAATGACTCCATAAGGGCCTCTTTCGCCCAATGGGACGACGCCATCAAGTCCTCCCGGCCCCCACGAATTGACTTGGTAAATCGCTAGATACCCTTCTTCGATGAACTGCCTGTCCAGGGGGCGAAGTTGCGAAAAAGCAATGTTGATCGAGGCAGATAACGCGTGGGTCATCGTATCGATATGGTCGTCAAAGACGGGCTCGTACAGTTCGGCAACGGGAGGCATGCGGACCAGGTGAGGGAAAGACTTGTAAATACTTTCTCCTGAAATCCGGTCCCAATCCTCAGTATGAAGTTCGTCCCCCATATAAAGGTCTATCACCGATACCTTTCTTCCCGCCCCTCCACCGGTACCGCGATGTTTGACCAACAACTCCTCAGGGTCGCAGTCCGATTCCCAGGATTTCAACTCTTTCAACGCAAGTGCCTTGCGATGGGGTAATGGCTTGCCGAGTTGTTTCACGGCGCTGTTGATCATATCGATGTGCTGTTGATATTCATCCATGGCCAGGGTGACAGCATCCTTACTCAGGTTGCCTTCGGCGTCCCGGGAGACAAGTCTGTTCATCAAGGCCCAGGTGATGACCGGATCGACCGATACCGTCGTCGACAGGTTTTTTACAGCCGGGCTCAATTCCGATATCCGGCCAAACCCGAGCAACTGCTGATACGTCATGCTTCGAGAAACGCCGGGAACAATCGATTCGGCAAAGTGCACGGCTTGGGTGAATACAACCCAGCCGGGCGTTCCAAGGCGTAGTTCGGGCGGCAGATCATGGACCAGATATTCCGGTGCCATGCCTCCCAGGATCAGCTCTGCCACCAGCGGCGAAAAGAGTTCATGCAGTTTGAATGTAGAAACCAAATGCTGTTCAAGTTGCGTGCGCACGTCGGCCGGACTGGCCAGCAAGTATCGTTTGGAATAGAGGTCGAAGCCGGCAAATGTGGTATTGGCCCGATCAGCAGCGGGGTCCAGGTCAAGCAATATCGCCGCGATGACCAGTTGCTCAATAAACGGCTCTGCGGGTTTGAGGCCCGTCTCATCGGCGAACCATCCCAAGGCATCGATGTACGCTTGCCCATTGTCGGAGGCCCACACGGCGATGTCGATCAGCCGCGCCATTCGGTAACTTTGGCTGGTGGGCAATCCATCGGAGGAACCGCTTTCGAGCCTCAGCGAATCGCCAAGCAGGGCAACCAGAGAAACTTCGCCTGCGGTTTGCTCCTCGGAGACCTGGCGAATGATTGCACGGTTTTCTTCCGTGAGATTGAACGGAGAGTCTTCCGGTGAATCCAGTAGTTGCCAATAATCTTCATACGCAGGGCTGTCTGGCAGTGTCGAGTGATTGATCAAGTCGATCAGCTCTTTGGCGCTTTCTACGGTGCCAGGCAGTGGCAAGCCGTGAATGTTTAACCACTGACTGACCGCCATTTTCTCGGTGGCGGTCACCCACCCACCGGTCAACCTGGCCATACTCGCCAACAGTTGAAGGTCTTCTTCGAACGATTCAAGACCGGCGACATAGTGAGTGATGTCTGTGCGGGCAGAGAAGTAGCCGACGGTGATAACGTCAGTTTCGATGGTGCGGCTGCTGACGTTCTCATGGGTGTAATAGAGATGACCCGACTCATTGACTTGAAAAGAACTTGTCGGGGGGATGGACCGTTCAGCGCGAATCTTTAAAAAGTCGGGGTGACGAATAAGCCTGGATAGGCATATGGCGGCAGGGCGATGCAAGTTATCCAGATGAGAGTTTGCCATGCGTGTGACCGATAAGCGGTCCCACGACCAACCGATGGTTTCCATGACGTCTGCATCACTGAGGAAGTTGGCAATAACCTCGGTAATTGATTGTTTCTCTTGTTGGTTGTTGGGGTTAAAAAGGTTGTTGTATGAATTGCTCAAATGAGAAGTTCCATCTTCTGGTGTTGGTTTCGGGTGTGACTTGGAAGAGGAGCTTAAATAAGTGGGCGCTGCGTTGTCATTTTAGTTGTATGTCTTTGTATGACTTGTGTATGGCTTTAGTGCGGTTTCAATAGTTTCCATGCAATTAAATAACGCTCTAAGTGCAGAGTGTTTTCTTAACCGCGATACTGCCCGGGTGTCGCTGCCAGGTGCTGTTTGAAGACGCGCTGGAAATGCGCCTGATCAGCAAATCCCGCTTCCAGGGCAACATCAGCAATCAACTTGCCAATGCGCAATTGATCACGAGCGAACTGGATACGCCGGTTAACCAGAAAGGCATGGGGTGTCATGCCGTAATGTTGCTTGAAGGCGCGAATCAGGTAGGACGGCGACAGTTGAGCCGCGTCGCAAATGTCTTCGAGCTTGAGTGGGTGTGTGCAGTTGTCACGAATGTAGTCGGCAGCCCGCTCCAGCTTGAAATTGGGTTCGCGCGGCGCTTGATCGACCGGGTTGAGCCGCTGTTGTACCTCGGTAAAAAACTCTACCGCCGCGCTGTGTTTGCACAACACATCCTGCAGAGGATCAACCAGTATTTCGTACAAATCGTTGAGGCCGGCGAACAGGTTGCCGTCGCGGGTGTGGGTGATGGAAAAGCGTCTGAAGGCCGAATCCTGGCTGAAACCGAGCTGATGTTGCAGATCGGTCAGCCAAGGCGTCTCGACGTACAGCATCAGGTACGACCACGGCTGGTCGTCGATCGGATTGCAGGCATGCACATCATCAGGGTTCATCAACACCACGGTGCCGGTGCTGACCTCGAACTGCGCTTGCTCGTGAAGGTAGGTGCTGCGCCCGGCGGTGATCGCACCGATGGAAAAGTGCTCATGGGAATGCCGGGTGTAGCAGACCTCGCGGCCGTCGGCGATGGAGCGGGCTTCGATGAAGGGCAGGGCATCGTCACGCCAGAAGCGGGGGGCTTTGTCAGCGTCTTTGGCAACGGTGTGCTTCATCGTCAATGTCCTCGGCAGGCCAGCAACGGAGTGTATTAGCTCTCGCCGTCAAAGGCTCGTTGAGACTTGGTGGTGTTCGAGCTTTTCAGCATTTCCGTGCGCTGGATCGGTCAGCACCATGCCCTCGGGCATGGCGTGAATCTCTTGGCCAGCCTTGCCGTAATGGGGGGTGCCAGTGATTTTTGAGTGATCGAAGATCGAACAGTAAAACTTTGCCGCCTCTTCGGCCTGAGTGTCAAACCAAAGGCAGGGAGTCAGTTTTTGCACGCGTTGCAGGCTGGCGCTCCTCTACGGGTTACTCATGCTGGACTATCAGCGTAGTCAGCCTGGCGCTGACTGGTCGGACCGTAGATCGCAAATCTTGCCGAAGTATCGAGTCAATATGACTTGTTTGTGGGTCATAGTGACTATTTTTTGGTTTGGTCGATATGACTCTTATGCGTTCAACGTATTGATTTTAAAGGGCGCAATATCTGGCACGGCGCTTGATACTCCCAACGTACAACTGACCCGATTCAGGAGTACGACAATATGTTCGATTTTCTGAACAACCCTCTGCGCGTTCTGTACCTGTCGAGCAAAGTGCTCGGTGCCGGCCTGGTCATGCTGTTTGCCGGGATCTATGGCGCCTACCTGTACGACGGTCATATGCCCATCGCGTTGTTGGTGGCGATGCATGCCATGACCATCATCGGCCCTACATTGCTCAAGATCGGCTACGTCATGCGCTTGCTGGCCCAATACCGGTTGTCTAAAGCCCTGATCCCTGTGGTGGCTTGAAGTGAGAAAACGCTGTTACTGGTGTGGCTGCTGGCGCGATTGGCGTGGTTGCTGCCGATACCTGCGCCCATCCTTATTGCCTGATGGGCACTTTGCATCTGGGGCGCTTGTGGCGCTGGCATGATCGAGGGATCTGGCGGGTGCCGACAGCTGCTACAGGCGAACGCAGTGTCGCGGGTTTGGCGGCGGCAAAACAGCCATCAGATTGGGGTTCAAGGTGTGACCGGTGGTCGATGAACCGGTCTCGCCCGGCATTTTGCGCTTAGCTGAAGGGATAACCCAAGGCGCGCACAGGCATTTGATTGTCATGGCGACGCCCTTCAGAACACCGTGAGTCTGAGGAAATTCGCAATGCTGACCCTCAACATCAATGGCAAGGATCAGGCGCTGGATGTCCCCGCGGACATGCCGCTGCTCTGGGTCCTGCGCGATGTCGCGCACCTTACCGGCACCAAATTCGGTTGCGGCATGGCCCAGTGTGGTGCCTGCACCGTGCACGTCGATGGTGCGCCATTACGTTCCTGCATCACGCCCGCGACCGCCGTGGCCAACGGGCAAAAAATCCTCACCATCGAAGGCCTGTCCACTGATGGTTCGCACCCGGTGCAGCAAGCCTGGGCCGAACTCGACGTGGTGCAGTGCGGTTACTGCCAGTCCGGGCAAATCATGTCCGCCGCCGCATTACTGGCAAAAATTCCCAAGCCCACCGACAGCGACATCGATCAGGCGCTCTCCGGCAACATCTGCCGTTGTGGCACTTACCCAAGGATTCGTGCGGCGGTCAAACGCGCCGCCGAGATCGGTTGATGCCATGTGGAGGGAATCAGAACGATGAACAGTATCCTGGATGTCTCACGTCGCCGTTTTCTCAAGGGCAGTGTTTTGTTGGGGGGTGGGCTGGTGGTGGCGTTCGTCATCCCCGGCGCCCATCGTTTCGCCGTGGGCGCGGAGAATGAGGGCAACATTTTTGCACCCAATGCTTTCCTGCGCATTGGCAACGACAACAGCGTCACCGTACTGCTCGGCCATTCGGAAATGGGCCAGGGCATCTGGACCGGCCTGACCATGTTGATCGCCGAGGAGCTGGACGCCGACTGGACGACCATTCGCGTCGAGCATTCACCAGCCTCGGCCGCTGATTACGGTTTGGCCGGGTTTGGTGGCATGCAGATCACTGGCGGCTCGACGTCGACCTGGATGGAGTTTGACCGCTACCGGCAGGCCGGTGCAGCGGCGCGTTTGATGCTGATCCAAGCGGCGGCCAAGCGCTTCGACGTTGCGTCTTCGCAGATCCGTACCGAGTCGGGTGTGGTCATTGCCGGTGACAAGCGCGCCACCTACGGCGAACTGGCCGACGACGCCGGCAAGTTGCCGGTGCCGGATCCGGCCTCCATCAAATTAAAAGAGGCCAAGGACTGGAAGGTCATCGGCAAACCCACCAAGCGCCTGGACACGCCGGAGAAAATCACCGGGCGGGCCACGTTCGGCATGGACGTGCAGTTCGACGGCTTGATGACCGCCATGGTCGCCCGCTCGCCGGTGTTCGGCGGCAGCGTCAAATCCTTCGAAGGCGCAGAAGCGCTGGTGGTACCGGGCGTGCATAAAGTGGTGCAGGTGCCCACGGGCGTGGCGGTAATTGCCGATCATTACTGGGCCGCGAAGCTGGGGCGCGATGCGCTGAAAGTCGACTGGGACCTGGGGCCGAACACCGGGCTCGACAGCCAGAAGCTGCTGGAGAGTTTCCGCAAACTGGCTGCCACGCCCGGTCGTTCGGCGAGCAAGGCAGGCGATGCAACGGCGGCACTGGGCAAAGCAACGAAGAAGATCGACGTTGAATACAGCGTGCCGTACCTGGCCCATGCGCCGATGGAGCCGCTCAATTGCACGGTGAAAATCTCCGAGGACAAGTGCGAAATCTGGACCGGTACGCAGTTTCAGACACTGGATCAAATGATCGCGGGCAAGATCACCGGGCTCAAACCCGAACAGGTCGAAATCCACACCGAATTCCTCGGTGGCGGCTTCGGTCGCCGGGCCAATCCGACCTCGGATTTTGTCGCCGAAGCCGTGCAGGTTGCCAAAGCGGCGGGCGCGCCGGTGAAAACCGTGTGGTCACGCGAGGACGACATTCGCGGCGGTTACTACCGCTCGATGTTCCTGCATCAGGCCAATATCGGCCTGGATGCCGGCGGTATGCCGATTGCCTGGAAACACGTGATGGTCGGGCAGTCGATCATGGACGGTACTGCGTTTGCGGCGACCATGGTCAAGGATGGGGTCGACAAGACTTCGGTGGAAGGTGTCGCCGACAGCCCTTATCTGGAAGACCTGGCCAATCACCAGGTGGAGCTGCACTCGCCGAAAACCGGTATCAGTGTGTTGTGGCTGCGCTCGGTCGGGCACAGCCACACGGCGTTCGTCATGGAATCGTTGATCGATGAGCTGGCCGAGGCGGCCGGCAAGGATCCGGTGGAATACCGACGAACCTTGCTCAAGAACCATCCAAGGCACTTGGGCGTGCTCAATCTGGCGGTTGAAAAAGCCAACTGGACCGCGCCGTTGCCGGACGGCCACGCCTTGGGCGTCGCGGTGCACGAGTCGTTCGGCAGCTACGTGGCGCACGTCGCCGAAGTGTCCCAGGACAACCTCAAAATCCGTGTGCACCGGGTGGTGTGCGCGGTGGACTGCGGGATTGCGGTCAACCCGATGAGCATCGCGGCGCAAATGGAATCCTGCATCACCTTCGGCCTCGGCTTCGCCTTGCACAGCAAACTGACCTTCAAGGACGGGGAGGTGGTGCAATCCAATTACCACGATTATCAGGTGTTGCGGCTCAACGAAATGCCGGTGGTGGAGGTGCATATCGTGCCCAGTACCGAACGGTCCGGCGGCATCGGTGAGGCCGGCGTTCCACCCACCGCACCGGCCGTCGCCAACGCAGTGTTTGCCCTGACCGGGCAGCGCTTGCGCGAGCTGCCGCTGCAACTGTCGGGGGTGTGACATGAAACGACATCTGATGTTGGGCGCGGTGCTGTTGATTGGTCTGGCGGGCTACGCCGAAGACCTGTTTGCGGACGACAAGGAAGCGATCAAGGCATTCGATACGGTGCAGAAAGTCTTTCAAAGTCCGCGTTGCCAGAACTGCCATATTCCGGGGGATTCGCCGTTGCAGTTCGATGCCGGAACCCCGCATGCCATGAACGTGGTGCGCGGGATGGACGGCAAGGGCGCGGCCGGACTGCCCTGTGCAACCTGTCACGCCGAGGCCAATCCGCCGGCCAGTTACGGGCCGCACGCGCCACCGGGCGCGCCGCACTGGAGCCTGCCGCCCGCGTCGCACAAGATGGCCTGGATCGGCCTGCCGGCGGACAAACTGTGCGCGATGATCAAGGACCGCGCCAGCAATGGCGACCGTGATTTCGCTGCACTGATCAAACACGTCAGCGACGACAAACTGGTGCTGTGGGGCTGGAATCCTGGTGAGGGCAGGGCACCGGTGCCGGTGCCGCACGACATTTTTGTCACGCAATTCAAGCTGTGGGCCGAGGCGGGTGGCCCTTGTCCGGTGCTGGGTAGCTGACCGGCGGTCCGTTAACAGGGAGTCAATGCAGGTATGGCCGACTCTAAAGACCATACCCGCCACTGGAGTGAGTCATGTTGATCCCAGGCAAACCGGTGAAAAACGGCGTTCGCGCTGATCCATTGCGTTCGCCACAACAGGAGCGTCAATTACTGCGCGACCTGGCCCACAAGGCTGAGCAAGAGCTGATGGGCGTGCAGATGGCGAGCATGGATGAGTTGACGCTGCTGCCCAACCGCCACGGTTTCACCGTATTGGCCCAACAGGGGCTGGACGCCTGCCAGCAACTGGACAAACCGACGACGCTGTTGCATTTCAAGCTCGATGAGCTCAAGCACATCAACTATCTGTATGGCCGCGCCGAGGGCGACCGTGCGCTGAAAACCTTCGCGGATGTGCTGCGAATCGCGTTTCGCGAAAGCGATGTGGTCGGCCGGCTCGGCAGCGACAAATTCGTTGCCTTGCTGCTGGGTTCAAGCATTGTGGATATCGCCGCTATCCGGGCGCGACTCGAAGAAATACTCGCTGAGCGTAACGCCACGGTGCATCGCCGTTCTGACCTGCACTTCAGTCTCGGACAGATCGAATGTGAGCAGCAGTTGCATCAGTGCGCGGAAGAACTGCTGGCTGTGGTCGATGAGGCCATGCGCGATGGAAAATCGCTGTCAATTCAGGGTTGAGCGATACTTTGCAAGTCCGCGGCTACGTGCTCGGCGGTACGCAATAAGTGACCATCGTCTCTGAACCGTCCGATCAGCTGTAACCCGATCGGTAGACGACCTTCGACGCGATTCAAGGGAAGGTTGATCTGCGGCCAGCCAAACGCTCCCCAGAACTTGATGAAGTCTGACGGTCCGGTGCTTTCAAGGCCGACAGGCGCGACCATCCCGCAGGAGGCGCCGAGCATGGCGTCGAAGGGTTGGCAATGCTCTTCCAAAACTGGTGCAAGTCGGGCCAGACGTGCCTTGGCAGCTGACTCCTGTTCCCAGCTGGTCGCCGCCGCTCGCTCGAACATGGCCAATGTCGAAGGGCTCAATTGAGTCCGGTGCCGTTGAAATTCCTTTGCCAGCGAACGGGCGCCTTCGCAGTCATTGATCAGCTGATGGTTGTCGAACACCCCGGCAAATTCATCGGGTAGCCGGACGTCGCTCACTTGATGACCGGCGTTTCTTAGCTGATCCGCAGCCTGTTCCAGAGCTTGAGCCACTTGCGGGTCAACTTGAACCCAGCGTGATGTGCGGCAGAAACCCAATCGCAGTGGACGCCGCTCGACGTCAGGTACGACGAAACCAGGGATCAGCACTCGCGCCACCAACTGCAGATCGCGCACCGATCGACCATACCAACCCACGGTGTCGAAGCTCGGCGCCAGCGGTTTTACCCCTTCCAGCGACACCAGCCCCAGCGACGGCTTGAAGGCAAAGAGGCCGCAGTAGGACGCCGGCTTGAGCAATGAGCCAGCGGTCTGGGTGCCCAGCGCCAATGCAAAGAAACCCGCTGCCATCCCTGCAGCCGAACCCGCGCTGGAACTGCCTGGCGTGCGAGCGAGGTCATGGGGGTTGCGGGTTGGACCGGTCTGCATATAGGCAAACTCGGTGGTGTGGGTCTTGCCCATGATCAGCGCGCCGGCCTGGCGCAGCAGTGTAACGACGTGGGCATCCCGGGACGGTTGATGGCCGGTATAAATGGGTGAGTGAAATTGCGTGGGGTACTCAGCGGTGTCGAAGATGTCCTTGATGCCCACGGGCACGCCGGCCAGCAGCCCTTGACCCTTGTTCTGCGCGGCATCGGCGCGTACCTGTCGGGCGTCGAACGAGACGAAGGCCTGAATATCCGGTTCCTGCGCAAGAATGCGCTCGATCATCGATTCTGCAATGGCGAGAGGCGTCGTCTCACCGTTGATCACCGACTCGCTGAGACGCGTGGCGTCCGGGGCGAGGCGGGTCATTTGGCAAACAACTGACTGATGTCCTTGAACGCCTTGAACTCCAGCGCATTCCCGCAAGGGTCGAATAGGAACATGGTGGCTTGTTCGCCCACCAGGCCCTGAAAGCGAATGCCCGGTTCGATCACGAACGCCGTGCCCAGCGCGGTCAGCCGCTGCGCCAGCGCTTCCCATTCATTCATGCTCAAGACCACGCCGAAATGCGGGACAGGCACGTTATGGCCGTCCACGGCATTGGTGTGCGCGGCTTCCTGAGAAGCGTTTTTCGGCGCGAGGTGAATCACCAGTTGATGGCCGAAAAAGTTGAAATCGACCCAGTGATCGCTGCAACGACCCTCTTCCAGGCCAAATACCTCACCGTAAAAATTTCGCGCGGCGGTCAGGTCATACACCGGGATCGCCAAGTGGAAAGGGGACAATTGCATCGATCAAGCCTCGGATGGTCGTTGTGTGACGCTGAGTTTAGCGCTGTGCTTTTTGATTAAAAGACGATAGTTTTTGCGTCGAGCTCAAATTATTTCGATCAATCAGGGGCGATCATGCTGCGCGAACTCAAGACGTTCATTGCCGTGACGCGGTACGGCACCTTTGCGGCGGCCGGGATGCACATTGGCCTCACGCAGTCGGCGGTCAGCGCGCAAATGCGCAATCTGGAGCAGGCGCTGGGTATCCGGTTGTTCGACCGTACGGGGCGCCAGGCGATTCTTAATGCGGCGGGGCAACGGGCGTTGCCGATGGCCAGGGAGATGCTGGAAACGTTCAGCCGCATGGCAGTCAGTGATGACGTCAGCGAGTATCGCGGCGAGTTGAAGATTGGTGCTGTGGCCACGGCTCAGACCGGGTTGTTGCCCCAGGCGTTGTTGCGCTTGAGGCAGCAGGCACCGCTGCTGGAGCCGAAACTGGTGCCGGGCGTGTCGCTGAATCTGTTGAGTCAGGTGGACACCAGTGAGGTGGACCTGGCCATTTTGATCAAGCCGCCGTTTGAGCTGCCCAAGGAGTTGTCGGCGCAGGTGATTCGCCGGGAACCGTTCGTGCTGATCGTTCCGATGGACCTTGAGGGCGATGACCCATTACACATCCTCGCCAGTCATCCCCATGTGCGCTATGACCGCAACTCGTTCGGCGGACGTCTGGTGACACGGTTTCTGCGTGAACAGCAGATTGACGTGCACGTGGCGCTGGAGCTGGATGAACTGGAAGCCATTGTGAAAATGGTTGAGTGTGGGTTGGGCGTGTCGCTGCTGCCGGAAGCGGGATTGTGGCTGGAGTATGGGGCGAAGGTCAGGATCATTCCGTTGGGTGAGTTGACGTTTTATCGGGAGATCGTGCTGCTGCAGCGTTATAGCCAGCGTACGCAGCCGATCCAGCAACTGTTCGCCCAGTGCCTAAACACAAATCCCGTGTAGGAGTGAGCCTGCTCGCGATAGCGGCCTAACATTCAAAACAGATGTCGACTGATACACCGCTATCGCGAGCAGGCTCACTCCTACAGTGGGATCGCATGGTTTCTGGAATCGCAGGCAAAAAAAACCCGCCAGATCGGCGGGTTTTTCACGACTAACCGAAGATCACTCTTCGATGTTGCCCATGGCGGTGGTGTTGAAGCCGCCGTCTACGTACATGATTTCGCCGCTGATGCCGGACGCCAGGTCCGAGCACAGGAAGGCGCCGGCATTGCCGACTTCGTCGATGGTGACGTTGCGACGCAGCGGGGTTTGCGCTTCGTTGGCAGCCAGCATCTTGCGGAAGTTCTTGATGCCGGAAGCGGCGAGGGTGCGGATCGGGCCAGCCGATACGCAGTTGACGCGGGTGCCGTCCGGGCCCAGGGAACCGGCCAGGTAACGTACGCCAGCTTCCAGCGAAGCCTTGGCCATGCCCATGACGTTGTAGTTCGGCATGGTGCGCTCGGCGCCCAGGTACGACAGGGTCAGCAGGCTGCCATTGCGGCCTTTCATCATTTCGCGGCCGGCTTTGGCCAAGGCCACGAAGCTGTAGGCGCTGATGTCGTGAGCGATGCGGAAACCTTCACGGGTGGTGGCTTCGGTGAAGTCGCCGTCCAGTTGGTCGCCCGGAGCGAAGCCGACGGAGTGCACGATGCAATCCAGGCCGTCCCACTTCTTGCCCAGTTCAACGAAGACCTTGGCGATTTCTTCATCGCTGGCCACGTCGCACGGGAAGCACAGGTCAGGGTTGGAACCCCAGCTCTGGGCGAACTCTTCGACACGACCCTTGAGTTTGTCGTTCTGATAAGTGAAGGCAAGCTCAGCGCCCTCGCGATGCATGGCGGCAGCGATGCCGGATGCGATGGACAGCTTGCTGGCGACACCGACGATCAGTACGCGCTTACCGGCGAGAAAACCCATGTGTTGCTCCTCTCTTTCAGGTTATTACGCAGTGGCTGGTGCCAGGAAAGCGGCTTCCAGCAACTGCTGTGTATACGGATGTTGGGGGGCGGCAAAGATACTTTGCGCGTCTCCCTGTTCGACCACTTGGCCATGCTTGACCACCATCAGCTGGTGGCTCAGCGCTTTGACGACAGCCAGGTCATGGCTGATAAACAAATACGTCAGGTTGTACTTGGTTTGCAGTGAACGCAGCAGCTCCACCACTTGGCGTTGGACGGTGCGGTCGAGGGCCGACGTCGGCTCGTCCAGCAAAATCAACGCCGGTTTTAGCACTAATGCCCGGGCAATGGCGATTCTCTGCCGTTGCCCGCCGGAAAATTCGTGGGGGTAGCGGTGCCGGGTTTCCGGATCCAGACCTACCTCCTTCAATGCCGCAATAATCGCCTGTTCCTGCTCCGCCTCGGTGCCCATCTTGTGGATCCGCAGGCCTTCGCCAACGATCTGGCTCACGCACATCCGCGGGCTCAGGCTGCCGAACGGGTCCTGAAACACCACCTGCATCTCGCGGCGCAACGGTCGAACTTCGTTCTGCGTCAGGCAGTCTAGCTGCTTGCCTTCAAAACGGATCGTGCCTTTGCTGCCGATCAACCGCAAAATCGCCAGGCCGAGCGTCGATTTGCCCGAACCGCTTTCACCCACGATCCCCAAGGTCTGCCCCTGAGGCAGGCTGAAATTGATCCCGTCCACCGCTTTGATGTGGTCAACGGTCTTTTTCAGCAGGCCTTTCTTGATCGGGAACCAGACTTTCAAGTCCTCGACTTGCAGCAATGGCGGCCCGATAACATTGGTCGCCGGCGTGCCGCTGGGCTCCGCTGCCAGCAGTAACCGAGTGTACGGATGCTGCGGCGCGCGGAACAACTCTTCGCACGATGCCTGTTCGACGATGCAACCGCGCTGCATGACACATACGCGATGTGCAATTCTTCGCACAAGGTTCAAATCGTGGCTGATCAGCAGCAGTGCCATGCCCAGACGGGCCTGTAATTCCTTGAGCAATTCGAGGATTTTCAGCTGAACGGTCACGTCCAGCGCGGTGGTCGGCTCGTCGGCGATCAGCAATTCCGGCTCATTGGCCAAGGCCATGGCGATCATTACCCGCTGGCGCTGGCCACCGGACAATTCGTGGGGCAGGGCTTTCAGGCGTTTTTCCGGCTCGGGAATCCCGACCATCTCCAGCAGTTCCAGGGTGCGCTTGGTCGCCACTTTGCCGATCAGGCCCTTGTGGATGCCCAGCACCTCGTTGATCTGCTTTTCGATGGAATGCAGCGGGTTGAGCGACGTCATCGGCTCCTGGAAGATCATCGCGATCCGGTTGCCGCGGATGTGGCGGATCGTCTTCTCTCCCATGTTCAGCAGGTTGTGCCCGGCGTACTCGATGGTGCCGGTCGGGTGCCGCGCGATCGGGTAGGGCAGCAGCCGCAGGATCGAGTGGGCCGTGACCGACTTGCCGGAACCGCTTTCACCGACCAGCGCCAGGGTTTCGCCGCGGCGGATGTCAAAGCTCACACCTTCGACCACGCGCTGAGCACGCTCGCCGATACCAAACTCGACGGACAGGTCGCGCACTTCGATCAGATTGTCCTGATTCATTTCACTTCCTCGGGTCGAAGGCATCGCGAGCGGACTCGCCGATAAACACCAGCAAACTCAACATCAATGCCAGCACCGCAAACGCGCTGATGCCGAGCCATGGGGCTTGCAGGTTGGATTTGCCTTGGGCCACCAGCTCGCCCAGCGACGGCGCGCCGGGCGGCAAGCCGAAGCCGAGGAAATCCAGCGCGGTCAGGGTGCCGATGGCGCCGGTCAGGATGAATGGCATGAAGGTCATGGTCGAGACCATGGCGTTGGGCAGGATGTGGCGGAACATGATCGCGCCGTTCTGCATCCCCAGCGCCCGCGCCGCGCGCACGTATTCGAGGTTGCGCCCGCGCAGGAACTCGGCGCGCACCACATCCACCAGGCTCATCCACGAAAACAGCAGCATGATCCCCAGCAACCACCAGAAGTTTGGCTGCACGAAACTGGCGAGGATGATCAGCAGATACAGCACCGGCAACCCGGACCAGATTTCCAGGAAGCGTTGCCCGGCGAGATCCACCCAGCCGCCATAAAAGCCCTGCAAGGCCCCGGCAATCACGCCGATGATCGAACTGAGAATGGTCAGGGTGAGGGCGAACAACACCGAAATCCGGAAACCGTAAATCACCCGCGCCAACACATCGCGCCCCTGATCGTCGGTGCCCAGCAGGTTATCCGTCGACGGCGGCGCCGGGGCCGGGACTTTCAGGTCGTAGTTGATGCTTTGATAGCTGAACGGAATCGGCGCCCACAGCACCCAGGCGTCCTTGGCCTTGAGCAGTTCGCGGATGTACGGGCTCTTGTAGTTGGCTTCCAGCGGGAATTCGCCGCCGAAGGCGGTTTCCGGGTAGCGCTTGAGCGCCGGGAAGTACCAGCCGTTGTCGTAATGCACCACCAGCGGTTTGTCGTTGGCGATCAGCTCGGCGCCGAGGCTCAGGCCGAACAGCAGCAGAAACAGCCACAGCGACCACCAGCCACGCTTGTTGGCCTTGAACAGTTCGAAGCGACGTCGATTGAGCGGGGACAGGTTCATCTCAATGCTCCCGGCTTTCGAAGTCGATGCGCGGATCGACAAAGGTGTAGGTGAGGTCGCCGATCAGTTTCACCACCAGGCCGAGCAAGGTGAAGATAAACAGCGTGCCGAACACCACCGGGTAATCGCGATTGATCGCCGCTTCAAAACTCATCAGCCCGAGGCCGTCGAGGGAGAAAATCACTTCCACCAGCAACGAGCCGGTAAAGAAAATCCCGATGAATGCCGACGGGAATCCGGCGATCACCAGCAACATGGCGTTGCGGAATACATGGCCGTACAGCACGCGATGGCGGGTCAGACCCTTGGCCTTGGCGGTGACCACGTACTGCTTGTTGATCTCGTCGAGGAAGCTGTTTTTGGTCAGCAGGGTCATGGTCGCGAAGTTGCCGATCACCAGCGCCGTCACGGGCAAGGCCAGGTGCCAGAAGTAGTCGAGGATCTTGCCGCCCATGCTCAGTTCGGCAAAATTATTCGAGGTCAGCCCACGCAACGGGAACCAGTCGAAATAGCTGCCGCCGGCGAACACCACGATCAGCAGGATCGCAAACAGGAACGCCGGAATCGCATAGCCGACGATGATCGCCGAACTGGTCCAGACATCGAAGTGGCTGCCGTGCCGCGTCGCCTTGGCGATCCCCAGCGGGATCGACACCAGGTACATGATCAGCGTGCTCCACAACCCGAGGGAGATCGATACCGGCATCTTTTCCTTGATCAGGTCGATCACCTTGGCATCGCGAAAGAAGCTGTCGCCGAAGTCCAGCGACGCATAGTTCTTCACCATGATCCACAAGCGTTCCGGCGCCGATTTGTCGAAGCCGTACATGTGCTCGATTTCTTTCACCAAGGCGGGGTCCAGGCCCTGCGCGCCGCGATAGGCGGAACCGGCCACCGACACTTCGGCACCGCCACCGGCAATGCGGCTGGTGGCACCTTCAAAGCCTTCGAGCTTGGCGATCATCTGCTCCACCGGCCCGCCGGGCGCAGCCTGGATGATCACGAAGTTGATCAGCAAGATGCCGAACAAGGTCGGAATGATCAGCAGCAGTCGCCGAAAAATATACGCCAGCATCTGATTACTCCGTGCCCGCAGGGTCGGCTTGCAGTTTGGTTTCGACTTCTATCGCCGGTGTCGCGTCTGGCTTGACCCACCAGGTGTTGATGCCGATATCGTACTTGGGGGAGATTTTCGGATGACCGATGTGGTTCCAGTACGCCACGCGCCACGTCTTGATGTGCCAGTTGGGGATCACGTAATAACCCCATTGCAGCACGCGGTCCAGTGCGCGGGCATGGGCCACCAGACTTTTGCGTGAATCGGCGTTGATCAGTTGCTCGACCAATTGGTCCACCACCGGGTCCTTGAGGCCCATGGAGTTGCGGCTGCCGGGTTTGTCAGCGGCGGCCGACATCCAGAATTCACGCTGTTCGTTGCCGGGTGAACTGGACTGCGGGAAGCTGCCGACGATCATGTCGAAGTCCCGTGAGCGCACGCGGTTGATGTACTGCGAGACGTCGACGCGGCGGATCACCAGGTCGATCCCGAGGTCGCTGAGGTTGCGCTTGAACGGCAGCAGCACGCGCTCGAATTCGGTCTGGGCCAGCAGGAACTCGATGGTCACCGGTTTGCCGGTGGCGTCGACCATTTTGTCGTCGACGATCCGCCAGCCGGCCTCTTGCAACAGGTGATAGGCCTGGCGCTGGTGGTCGCGAATCATGCCGCTGCCGTCAGTCGTCGGGTTCTCGAAGGCTTCGCTGAACACTTGCTCGGGGATCTTGCCGCGAAACGGATCGAGGATCGCCAGTTGATCGGCATCCGGCAGGCCGGTGGCGGCCATTTCCGAGTTCTCGAAATAGCTGCGGGTGCGCGCGTAGGCGCTGTTGAACAACTGTTTGTTGGTCCATTCAAAGTCCAGCAACAAGGTCAGGGCCTGGCGCACGCGCACGTCCTGGAACACCGGGCGACGCAGGTTGAACACGAAACCCTGCATGCCGGTGGGGTTGCCGTTGGGGATCTGTTCCTTGATCAGCCGGCCTTCGGTAACGGCCGGAACGTTGTAGGCGTTGGCCCAGTTCTTCGCAGTCATCTCCAGCCAGTAATCGAACTGCCCGGCCTTGAGTGCTTCCAGCGCCACGGTGTTGTCGCGGTAGTAATCGGTGGTCATCACATCGAAGTTGTAGAACCCGCGATTGACCGGCAAGTCCTTGCCCCAGTAATCCTTGACCCGCTCATAGCGAATCGAGCGTCCAGCCTTCACTTCGCTGACTTTGTACGGGCCGCTGCCCAACGGCATTTCCAGGTTGCCCTTGTTGAAATCGCGGTTGGCCCACCAGTGTTTGGGCAATACCGGCAACTGGCCGAGGATCAGCGGCAGCTCTCGGTTGTTGGAGTGCTTGAACTTGAACAGCACGGTGAGCGGGTCTTCGGCGACCGCTTCCTCGACGTCGTTGTAGTAACCGCGATACAGCGGGGCGCCGTCCTTGGTCAGCATCTGGAAGCTGAACACCACGTCTTCGGCGCGAATCGGATGGCCGTCGTGGAAGCGCGCTTCAGGGCGCAGGTAGAAACGCACCCAACTGTTGTCCGGGGCTTTCTCGATCTTGCCGGCCACCAGGCCATATTCGGTGAACGGTTCGTCCAAACCTTGCCGGGCGAGGGTGTCGTAGATCATGCCGATATCGTCGGCCGGCACGCCCTTGCTGATAAACGGGTTGAGGCTGTCGAAGCCACCGAAACCGGCCTGGCGAAAGATCCCGCCCTTGGGTGCATCCGGGTTCACGTAGTCGAAATGCTTGAAGTCGGCCGGGTACTTCGGCGGCTCGTTGTAGAGGGTCACCGCGTGTTGCGGGGCGGCGCAGGCCAGCCCGGCGAACAGCAGTCCGCTGGCCTGCAACAGCAGGGTGCGTACGGGTTTCATTGATCTTTCTCCGAAGACTTCAGCCACCACGCGCTCAGGCCCAGGGTGTAGGGCGGCGTGGTCACAAAGGCGAACCGGTTGCGGTAGGCCAGGCGATGATAATTGAGGTACCAGTTGGGAATGATGTAGTGCTGCCACAGCAGCACGCGGTCAAGGGCTTTGCCGGCGGCGACTTGTTCGTCGCGGCTCTGGGCGGCGAGCAGTTGTTCGAGCAAGTGATCGACCACCGGGTTGGCGATACCGGCGTAGTTTTTACTGCCCTTGACGCCAATCTGGCTGGAATGGAAATACTGCCATTGCTCCAGACCCGGACTGAGGGTCTGGTTGAGGGTCATCAAGATCATGTCGAAGTCGAACTGATCGAGGCGCTGTTTGTACTGGGCGCGGTCAACGGTGCGCAGTCGTGCGTCGATGCCAATGCTCGCGAGGTTTTCGACGTAGGGCTGGAGGATGCGCTCCAGGTTCGGGTTGACCAGCAGGATCTCGAATCGCAGGGGTTGCCCGACGGCATTCTGCAATCGCTGGCCATTGAGCTTCCAGCCGGCCTCAGCGAGCAGCCCAAGGGCTTTGCGCAGGGTTTCCCGGGGGATGCCGCGACCGTCAGTGTGCGGCAGGCTGAACGGCTCGGTGAAGAGCTTGGCGGGTAACTGCTCGCGATAGGGCTTGAGCATCAGCCATTCGTGCCCGACCGGGAGCCCGGTGGCTTCGAATTCACTGTTGGGGTAGTAACTCATCGCGCGCTTGTAGGCGCCGCTGAACAGCGTGCGGTTGGTCCACTCGAAATCGAACATCAACCCCAGGGCTTCGCGGACTTTGGTCTCGGCGAAAGTCGGGCGTCGGGTGTTCATGAACAGGCCCTGACTCTGGGTCGGGATCTGATGCGGGATCTGCGCCTTGATCACGTCGCCGCGGCGCACGGCCGGGAAGTTGTAGCCGTTGTCCCAGTTCTTCGCCTGATGCTCGATGTAAACGTCGAACTCGCCGGCCTTGAACGCTTCGAAGGCGACGTCGCTGTCGCGGTAGAACTCGACTTCCATGCGATCGAAGTTGTACTTGCCGCGATTGACCGCCAGGTCCTTGCCCCAGTAATCCTTGACCCGTTCGAAAACGATCTGCCGTCCGGGCGTTACTGATGTGATGCGATACGGCCCGCTGCCCAGAGGCGGCTCGAAGGTGGTGGCCTTGAAGTCGCGACCTTTCCAGTAATGTTGCGACAGGACCGGTAATTCGCCGAGGCGCAGGATCTGCAATGGGTTGCCGGCGCGCTTGAACACAAAACGGATGCGTTGCGGGTTAAGGATGTCGACCCGCGCGACTTCCTGAAGGCTGGTGCGGTACTGCGGATGACCCTCCTTGAGCAACAAGCGGTAGGAGAACGCGACGTCGTAAGCGGTGATCGGCGAACCATCGTGGAACCGCGCTTCGGGCCGCAGGTTGAACACCACCCAACTGCGGTCCTCGCTGTATTCCACCGATTGCGCGATCAGGCCATAACTGGAGGTCGGTTCGTCGCCGGACGGTGCGTACTGGCCGGTGCCGACCATCAGTGGCTCATTGAGCTCGTTGATGCCGTACTGCAGGAAGTTGGGGGTGGAAACCGGGCTTGAGCCCTTGAAGGTATAAGGATTGAGCGTATCGAAGGTGCCAAACGCCATCACCCGCAACGTACCGCCCTTGGGCGCTTGCGGGTTGACCCAGTCGAAGTGGGTAAATCGGGCCGGGTACTTGAGCGTGCCGAACTGCGCATAACCGTGGCTTTCGCTGATCGTCGCGCTTGCGGGGGAGCTGAAGGCCAGGCTGATCAGGAGCAGGAGGAGGGGACGCTTCAAGTCAGAGATCCGATCCAGGCGGCTTGGGCATTGTGGCCCGTACAGTAACAGCTTGTATCGACAGGAAAAAGACAGGGGGTTAATGCAGGGTTAATTGAACTTGCGGGCCCATGTGGCAGCTGGCGAAGCCAGCGGCTACAGGGCATAGTGAAAACCTTCAGGCGAAAAAGAGCCCCTGAATTCAGGGGCTTTTTTTAGCGTGGCGAAGACACCACCAGCATCTGCCCAGGCTTCAACGCCTGGCCAACGCGCGGGTTCCAGCGCTTGAGGTGCTGCATCTCGACGTTGAAGCGCTTGGCGACGATGTACAGCGAATCGCCTTGCTGGACCTTGTACTGGGTCTGCGGCTTCTTTTTGTCGGCTTTGCTGTTGGCGGCGACGACCGTGTTGACGCGACCGTTGCTGCGCTTGGTCGTGTCCTGCATCACCAGGGTCTGCCCCGTCTTGAGGTGCTTGCCCGTCAACTTGTTCCAGCGTTGCAAGTCTTCGACGTCGACTTTATTGGCCTTGGCGATCGTGCCGAGGTTGTCGCCGCGTTTGACCCGGTAAGTGGTGCGCTTGACGCTGGCGAGTTGAACATCGTCTGCGCCTTCAAAGACCGGTTTGCGAGGCTTCTTGCTGATCAATTCTTCCGGACGCATGGTCGACAGACTGGTGGTCAGCAACTGCGCCTTGGACGTTGGCACCAGCAAGTGCTGGGGGCCATCGAGCGTGGTGCGCTGTTTGAACGCCGGATTGAGCTGGAACAGTTCGTCTTCGTCGATGTTGGCAACCTCGGCAACCTTGGACAGGTCCATGCGCTGGTTGATTTCGACGACCTGGAAGTACGGTTCGTTGGCGATCGGGCTGAGGTTCACACCATAGGCTTCGGGCGACAGGACCACTTGCGACAAGGCCAGCAGCTTCGGCACGTAAGCCTGGGTTTCCGCTGGCAGCGGCAGGTTCCAGTAATCGGTCGGCAGGCCGAGCCTTTCGTTGCGCTCGATGGCCCGGCTGACGGTGCCTTCACCAGCGTTATAGGCGGCGAGGGCGAGCAGCCAGTCACCATTGAACATGTCGTGCAGGCGGGTCAGGTAATCCATGGCCGCGGTGGTCGAGGCGGTAATGTCGCGTCGGCCATCATAGGCACGGGTCTGGCGCAGGTTGTAGTAACGCCCGGTGGAAGGGATGAATTGCCAAAGACCCACCGCGTCGGCCCGGGAATAGGCCATCGGGTTGTAGGCGCTTTCAATCACTGGCAGCAGCGCCAGTTCCAGCGGCATGTTGCGTTCTTCAAGGCGTTCGATGATGTAGTGAATGTAGAGGCTGCCGCGCTCGCCAGCGTTTTCAAGGAACGACGGGTTACTGGCGAACCACAGTCGCTGTTGCTCGATACGCGGGTTGACGCCCAGGCCGTCCTGCAACTGGAAGCCCTGGCGCATGCGCTCCCAGACGTCCTGCGGTACTTGCGGCGAGGGTTTTTCGCTGAGCCAGATCGGTTTCTGTTTGGCGCGAGCGGCGATATTCGGGGTATGTGCCGCGTCGGTCTGCGGCACATGGCTGGAACAGCCCGCCAGAGTGGCGGACACAGCCACCGCGATGGCTTGAGCCAAGCGGGTCAATGCGTCTGAATTGATGGCTTTACGAATAGATGACGACATTGGCTGGAAGTAAGTTCCGGGCAAAAATGTCGGCCGATTCTAGAAAGGGTACCCCCTGCGGTCAACCATTCAGAATTTTCATTGCAATAGCATGACGGCCTAGAACGTATCTTTCCAAGCCCGCAACGCAGCAAAAACCGCACTCGGAGCCCGGTTATCGGGACCATTCCGTTCGTCCACTTTTTCTTTAACAGATGTTTCATCAACCCTTAAAAACGGGTTGGTGAGCTTTTCCAGGGCCAGGGTCGACGGCAGGGTCATGATTCCGGCTGCGCGTTGTTGGGTCACTTTGGCGAGGCGCTCGGCGGTGTCGAGGTTTTCTGGCTCGACCGCTGCGGCAAACTTGAGGTTGCTCAGGGTGTATTCGTGGGTGCAATACACCAGCGTATCTTCGGGCAACGCCGCCAGGCGTGCCAGAGAGGTGTGCATCTGTTCCGGCGTGCCTTCGAACAAACGGCCACAACCGGCGGCAAACAGGGTGTCACCGCAGAACAGCAAGCCATGGTGGTAGTAGGCAATGTGCCCCAGGGTATGGCCGGGGACGGCGTACACGTCGAAGTCCCAGCCGAGCACGCTGACCCGGTCGTTGTCCTTGAGCGCGACGTCCCGCGCCGGGATGGATTCGCTGGCGGGGCCGTAGACGGTCGCGTCTGTCGCTTTTTTCAGCTGCTCGACGCCACCGACGTGGTCATGGTGGTGATGAGTGATCAGAATATCGCTCAATACCCAACCCGGATGCGCCGCAAGCCAGGCCTGCACGGGCGCGGCATCGCCCGGATCGACCACGGCGCAGCGCTGGGTGCGGTGGTCTTGTAACAACCAGATGTAGTTGTCGGTGAAGGCGGGCAGGGCACTGATCTGTATCATCGTCGGATTCGCCAAGCGGAAAACAATGGCGCATCTTAGAACTTCCTGGCGCGTTGGAGAATGCAATGACCGATAAAGCGTTCGCTCAGGCTGATCCCGAGTGGCTGACATTGATCAGCGCGGCCCGTGAATGGCTGTCCGGCCCTATCGGGCAATTTTTGCTGGACGAAGAACGACGCATGCTCGAAGACGAGTTGGGGCGTTTCTTCGGCGGTTACCTGGTGCATTACGGTCCTTCGGCCCAGACGCCACCGTCTGCTCCGCAAGTACAGCGCAATGTGCGCCTCGGTGCGCCATTGCCCGGTGTCGAGATCGTGTGTGAAGAGCAAGCCTGGCCGTTGAGCGAGCACGCCGCTGACGTCGTGGTGTTGCAGCATGGGCTGGATTTCTGCCTGTCGCCCCACGGTTTGCTGCGCGAAGCGGCGAGCAGCGTGCGGCCCGGCGGGCATTTGCTGATCATTGGCATCAACCCCTGGAGCAGTTGGGGCCTGCGCCATGTGTTCGCCCATGACGCCCTGCGCAAGGCGCGCTGCATCTCGCCGTCACGCGTCGCCGACTGGTTGAACCTGCTGGGTTTCGCGCTGGAGAAACGCCGCTTCGGGTGCTATCGTCCGCCGCTTGCGTCACCCGCCTGGCAAGCTCGTCTGGCCGGTTGGGAGCGCAAGGCCGGTGACTGGCAACTGTCGGGCGGCGGCTTCTATTTGTTGGTGGCGCGCAAGATTGTCGTGGGTTTGCGTCCACTGCGTCAGGAACGACGCGAACCGATGGGCAAGCTGATTCCCTTGCCGATGGCCAAGGTCAATCGCCGTCGCATCGACCCGTAATACCTTTTATTTTCCCGGCCGGGTCAGTCCCGGCCTCGGGCATCGTCGATCACGAATCGGCGAGCCACCGCATTTTCTGGATAGATTGGCATGAGCGATAGCGTAGAACTCTTCACCGACGGCGCCTGCAAAGGCAACCCGGGCCCTGGCGGCTGGGGCGCACTGCTGGTGTGCAAAGGCGTTGAAAAGGAACTGTGGGGCGGCGAAGCCAATACCACCAACAACCGCATGGAACTGATGGGTGCGATTCGTGGCCTCGAAGAGCTCAAGCGCTCCTGCGACGTGCTGCTGGTGACCGACTCACAGTACGTGATGAAAGGCATCAACGAATGGATGGACAACTGGAAGAAGCGCGGCTGGAAAACAGCGGCGAAAGAGCCGGTTAAAAATGCTGATTTGTGGAAGCTGCTGGATGAGCAGGTCAATCGCCACAACGTCACCTGGAAATGGGTGCGTGGGCACATCGGTCACCACGGTAACGAGCGGGCTGACCAGTTGGCCAACCGGGGCGTGGATGAAGTGCGCGGCTACAAACAGGCATAAATCTACACTGATCGTTCCCTTGTTCCGCGTGGGAACGATCAATCCCTGCAGGAGCGAGCTTGCTCGCGATAGGCAAAACGCGGTGTCTCTGAAAGACCTGGGCGAGCGTGTTAACATCGCCGCTTTTGCACGATTGACCCGTTGAGAGCTGAGCACTGATGGCCACCAGATCCGTTGTACTCGATACCGAAACCACCGGCATGCCGGTGACAGACGGCCACCGGATTATCGAAATCGGTTGTGTCGAGTTGATCGGTCGGCGCCTGACCGGTCGGCATTTTCACGTTTACCTGCAGCCGGATCGCGAGAGTGACGAAGGCGCCATTGGCGTCCACGGCATCACCAACGAATTCCTGGTGGGCAAGCCGCGTTTCACCGAAGTGGCCGATGAGTTTTTCGAGTTCATCAAAGGCGCGCAGCTGATCATCCATAACGCGGCGTTCGACGTTGGTTTCATCAACAACGAATTCGCCCTGATGGGCCAGCACGAGCGTGCGGACATCACACAACACTGCTCGATCCTCGATACCCTGATGATGGCCAGGGAACGTCACCCTGGGCAGCGCAACAGCCTCGACGCCTTGTGCAAACGGTATGGCGTCGACAACTCGGGCCGTGAACTGCACGGCGCTTTGCTCGACTCCGAGATCCTTGCCGACGTTTACCTGACCATGACCGGTGGCCAGACCAGCCTGTCGCTGGCCGGTAATGCGTCAGACGGTAATGGCTCCGGCGAAGGCGCGGACAACTCCGCCACCGAAATCCGCCGCTTGCCAGCCGACCGCCCACGCGCCCGAATCATCCGCGCCAGCGAAGATGACCTGGCCCAGCATGTCGCACGTCTTGAAGCCATCGCGAAAGCCGCCGGTGCCCCGTCACTGTGGCAGCAACTGGCGGACGCCAAGGCCCAGGCCTGATTTGTAGCAGCCTTGCGGTGCTCGTCAGCTGCTACGGGGCGTGTTTGGGCTGCCGGTGACCCAGTTTGGGGCATCGCCACTCGCCACATTTGCCTCAACCCTCTACCCTGAGGGTATTGGCAGGCCACGGTCTGCCGCCTCAGGACACTGAGCCCCATGTATAAAGATTTGAAATTCCCGGTCCTGATTGTCCACCGCGACATCAAGGCCGACACCGTCGCCGGTGATCGCGTGCGGGGCATCGCCCGGGAGCTGGAACAGGAAGGCTTCAGCATCGTTTCGGCGGTGGATTACGCCGAAGGGCGGCTAGTCGCGTCGACCCATCACGGCCTCTCCTGCATGTTGATTGCCGCCGAAGACCCCAGCACCCACTCGCATTTGTTGCAGAACATGGCCGAACTGATTGGCCTGGCGCGAGTGCGGGCGCCGGACCTGCCGATTTTTGCCCTCGGCGAACAAGTGACGCTGGAAAACGCGCCGGCCGATGCCATGGCCGAGCTCAATCAACTGCGCGGGATTCTTTACCTGTTCGAAGACACCGTGCCGTTCCTGGCCCGGCAAGTGGCCCGGGCTGCGCGCAAGTACCTGGACGGTTTGTTGCCACCGTTTTTCAAGGCACTGGTGCAACACACCGCCGACTCCAATTATTCCTGGCACACCCCGGGCCACGGCGGTGGCGTGGCGTATCACAAGAGCCCGGTAGGGCAAGCGTTTCACCAGTTTTTCGGGGAGAACACCCTGCGTTCGGATTTGTCGGTGTCGGTGCCCGAACTGGGCTCTCTACTCGATCACACCGGTCCGCTGGCCGAGGCGGAAGCTCGCGCTGCGCGCAATTTTGGCGCCGATCACACCTTTTTCGTGATCAATGGCACCTCGACCGCCAATAAAATCGTCTGGCATTCCATGGTTGCGCGCGATGACCTGGTGCTGGTGGATCGCAACTGCCACAAGTCGGTGTTGCATTCGATCATCATGACCGGCGCGATCCCGTTGTACCTGTGCCCGGAACGCAATGAACTGGGGATCATCGGCCCGATTCCATTGAGCGAATTCAGCCGCGAATCAATCCAGGCCAAAATCGATGCCAGCCCGCTGACCAAGGGCCGAGCGCCCAAGGTCAAACTGGCGGTGATCACCAACTCGACCTACGACGGCCTCTGCTATAACGCCGAGTTGATCAAGCAGAACCTCGGCAACAGTGTCGAGGTGTTGCATTTCGACGAGGCCTGGTACGCCTACGCGGCATTTCACGAGTTCTTCGCCGGACGCTACGGCATGGGCACCTCGCGCAGCGAAGATAGCCCGCTGGTGTTCACCACGCATTCCACGCACAAGTTGCTGGCCGCATTCAGCCAGGCCTCGATGATTCATGTTCAGGACGGTGGGGCGCGGCAACTGGACCGCGACCGTTTCAATGAAGCGTTCATGATGCACATCTCCACCTCGCCGCAGTACAGCATCATTGCCTCGCTGGACGTGGCCTCGGCGATGATGGAAGGCCCGGCCGGGCGTTCGCTGTTGCAGGAAATGTTCGACGAGGCCCTGAGCTTTCGTCGCGCCCTGGCTAACCTGCGGCAACACATCGCGGCGGATGACTGGTGGTTTTCCATCTGGCAGCCGCCGTCGGTGGAAGGCATCGACCGCGTGGTCACCGAAGACTGGCTCTTGCAGCCCGATGCCGACTGGCACGGCTTTGGCGGTGTCACCGACGATTACGTGTTGCTCGATCCGATCAAAGTCACCTTGGTCATGCCCGGGCTAACCGCGGGCGGTGCGCTCAGCGAGCGCGGGATTCCGGCGGCAGTGGTCAGCAAATTTCTCTGGGAGCGCGGGCTGGTGGTCGAGAAGACCGGGCTGTATTCGTTCCTGGTGTTGTTTTCCATGGGCATCACCAAAGGCAAATGGAGCACGCTGTTGACCGAGCTGCTGGAGTTCAAGCGCAGCTACGACGCTAACGTCAGCCTGGCCAATTGCCTGCCCTGTGTGGCGCAACAGAGTGTCGGGCGCTATCAAGGCATGGGCCTGCGCGATTTGTGCGATCAACTGCACGCCTGTTATCGCAGCAATGCCACGGCCAAACACCTCAAGCGCATGTACACCGTGCTGCCGGAAATCGTCATGAAGCCCGCTGACGCCTATGATCATCTGGTACGGGGCGAGGTAGAGGCGGTGTCGATCGATGCCCTGGACGGGCGGATCGCTGCGGTGATGCTGGTTCCGTATCCGCCAGGCATTCCGCTGATCATGCCGGGTGAGCGGTTCACCGAGTCGACCCGGTCAATCATCGACTATCTTTCATTTGCAAGGACGTTTGATAGCAGTTTCCCAGGATTCGTCGTCGATGTGCATGGATTGCAACACGAAGACGAGGGCAATGGACGGCACTACACCGTCGATTGCATCAAGGAATGAGGACCTTTCCCAGTATGCAACCTGTCATTAATCCCAAGTACCCCGGCCTGTCGGTGCGTGTCGCCGATGACGGCTTTGCGGCCTATATCTGGGGCAGTGATTTCAGTTTTGAAGTTGCCGCCTATGGTGCTGCCGAAATCGGCAAACCAGTCGAACAGTGGTTGATTACGCCGATCACCCCTTATCGAAAGTGCTACGGCATCGACCCGGAAGAATTCAGCAGCTTTCGCGATGCCGCCGACAGTGCGATTTTCATGGCGTACCTCGACGATGAGCCGGTCGGTCATCTGGTGGTCAGCACCAATTGGAATGGCTTTGCCCATATCGACGAGCTGGCGGTGCATGCCCCGGCGCGGCACCACGGGGTGGCCAAAGCCTTGCTGGACGTGGCTCAGTTCTGGAGTCGCAAGAAAAAACTGCCGGGCATCATGCTCGAAACCCAAAACAACAACCTCGGCGCCTGCCGGCTCTATGAGCGTTGTGGTTACGTGATTGGCGGGATGGATCATCTGCGCTATCGCGGAATCGATCCGAACACTGCCGAAGTGGCGCTGTTCTGGTATCGCTTGTTCGATAATGCGCTGGAACACCCGATCAGTTCGCCAGCATCGCCGCGGCTTGTTCCGTGACAATGTCCAGCAGGGTCTGAATGGCGGCGGCTGGCTCGCCGTTTTTCAGGGTCAGGGCGTAGAGGCTGACTGGTACCGCCGGGGCCAGCGGACACACATCCAGTCCACTGGTTTTGGCGCCCAGGGCGGTAAACGGGTCGACAATCGCCAGGCCTTCACCGGCCTCGACCATGCTGCGCATCATCTGATGCGTCTGCACTCGAATATGCACAACCGGGGCTGGACGCAACGCCTGCAATTTGTTCTCCAGGGCACGGCTCAGCGGATCGTGGCCTTCGAGGCCGACCATCGACTGGCCCGCCAGATCCTGCAATGAAATGTATTTCTGCTTGGGTTGCAGCCAGCCATGGGGCGCCAACAGCTGGAGCTTGCCTTGGGCAATCACCTGGCAATGGATGTCGGCGTGATCGGGATCGTGCAGGCTCAACCCCAAATCGCTTTCGCGCAACAACAGGGATTTTATGATTTCGCGGGTTGGTTGGCTCAGCAGGCTGCAAGGCGCATCGGGCAGGCGACGGCGCAGCGTGGCGATGCTCTGGGGCAACAAGTGTTGGGCGAGCGGCGGAGTGCAGATGATGCGCAGGGGCGGTGCCTGATACTGCTTGAGGCTGGCGGCCAAGCGTTGAACAGGCTCCAGCGCTTCATAGATGTGGGCGATTTGTGCCTCTAGCTCCCGCGCTTCGCGGGTCGCCTGCAAGCGCCCACGCACGCTGGAGAACAGCATGAAACCCAACTGACCCTCGGCCTCGCGCAAAATGCCTTCAACCTCGGTCACCGGCAACTGCAGCCATTCGGCGGCGGTGCCCAGGTGACCGGTCTGCACAAGCGCGTGGATCACTTCGATATGGCGTAAACGCATGCGTGAAGTCCATGTTCAGCAGGTGAGGGAATCAGTGACTGAATCCTAACTCAAGTGCGCGCATATGACTTCTGCTCATAACGCGGGGTTATGAAGCGACGTTGGCGTCCGGCACGCTACCGACGAATTTGTTGGGTTCACGCACGATGGTCACGTCCGATTGAACCAGCACAAACTGGTTGTCATCGAGTTTCCTGACGCGATCGCCAATGGCCAGTTTGTAGGTGGTGACAGGCTCCGAGCCGCCGAGGCCGTCCGCCGACGGGGTGGATTCCTCGAACTCATGCACGGAATAAACGCGGCCTTCCGCATCTCTTGCATGGAACTGACTGACAAGTACTGCTGCCATCTGTTTAGAACCTCTGGAGATAATTCACTCAATTTTCGGTTCTGTAGACCGTGGTTGGGCGAAGTAAGTTTTCCTACAAGAAAAAAATAGTCAGGGGCGGTGAAATTCAGAGCCCGCTGGGTGATTCGTCATCTATACCTACAAGTTCTCTCCATCGGACAGTCGAGACATCTTCCATGAGTAACGTCTATACGATCGCCGTCGTGGTCGGCAGCTTGAGAAAGGCATCGATCAATCGCAAGGTAGCATTGGCCCTGGCTGACCTCGCACCGGCCAATCTCAAGCTACAAATCGTCGAAATCGGCGACTTGCCGCTCTACAACGAAGACATTGATGGTGTTTCACCGCCGGCAGCCTACAGCACTTTCCGGCAACAAGTACGTTCATCCGACGCAGTGCTGTTCGTCACCCCGGAATACAACCGCTCGGTACCCGCGCCGTTGAAGAATGCCATCGACGTGGGATCGCGGCCCTATGGCCAGAGCGCCTGGAGCGGAAAACCGGGTGGGGTGATCAGTGTTTCACCCGGCGCAGTCGGTGGATTTGGTGCCAACCACCACTTGCGCCAGTCCATGGTGTTTCTGGATGTGCCGTGTATGCAGCAGCCGGAAGCCTATCTGGGCGGGGCGGGTTCGGCGTTTGACGAGGCGGGTAAATTGTCCGAGTCGGTGAAGCCGTTCCTGCAGAGCTTCATCAATGCCTATGGCAAATGGGTCGAACAACACAAAAAAGTCTGAAAACACCGTTCTCCCCTGTAGGAGTGAGCCTGCTCGCGATGGCGGTGTGTCGGCCAAATCAATGCCAACTGACACACCGCTATCACGAGCAGGCTCACTCCTACGGGGATTAGGGGGAGGGCAGCAATCGGCCGCAGATCATCGACTCGATTTCCGCCAGCCACGCAGCCGTTTGTGCCGCCGCCGGTTGCACAGTCACGCAGTAACGCCGGCCACCCCAGGCGGTGATCAACCAGGCATCGATGGTTGTATCTGACGGATGCTCAGGCAAATCACTACACGCGGCAAACGCTTCGCGCCATTTCTGCGACAACTCCTGGAACACCCGTCGGTGGTGTTTGGGTTCGGCGATCTGGTGTTCAAGGGTCATCCATTCATAGTCGAACAACGGCTGATCAGCATCCGTCGGGTCGCAGGTCATGCGGATCAAGCGTTTGATTCGCACCTGCCAATCCAGATGCGTGGGTCGTACGACCTGTTCATCGATGTGCTGTAACAGATTGTCCAGGCAGTGGCGGACATACCCTGACAGCAGCGCTTCCTTGCTCGGAAAATAATCGTACAACGTCCCGATGGCGACGCCAGCTTCCAGCGCCACCGCTCGGGTGGTCAGCCCGGACCAGCCATCGCGCCGCCAAATCCGAACAAACGCCTCGTAAATCGCTTCCACGGTGAAGATCGCCCGGGCCTGACTCGGCCGTTTCAGCGGTTTGGCGCGGGGATTGAGGGTGGGCGCAGTGCCCCTGGTGTTTCCGAACCCGCTCTTCATCGGCTGCCACTACTCTGGTGCTACCCGCCACTCACTCGCAGCAGGAGTCTGAAAGATGCAAAGTCCGAGCACGGTAACACGGCTGATCACCCGCAAAAACGCCCTCGACCAGAGTCGAATCGAACAGGAGCAGCGCAGTCTCGTTCCTGCCGAAGGGGAGGTGATTCTGAAAATCGACCGCTGTGCGCTGACCACCAACAACATCACCTACGCCGCTTATGGCGATTCGATGAACTACTGGGGGTTCTTTCCTACAGGGCTTGAGGAATGGGCACACATTCCGGCGTGGGGATTTGCCGATGTGATCGCGTCAACCGTGGAGGGGGTCGCGGTCGGAGAACGCTTCTACGGCTACTTTCCGATTGCCAGTCATCTGTGGATGCATCCCGAGCGCGTCACCGACCGAGGTTTCTATGACGCCGCCGAACACCGGCAGGCATTGACCTCGGCCTACAACCAGTACACCCGGTGCAGTTGGGATCCGTACTACAGCCCCGACACCGAAAACCTGCAGATTTTGCTGAAACCGCTGTTTCTGACGTCGTCGATGCTGGCGGATTTCCTGCAAGACAATCAGTTTTTCGGTGCGACCCGGCTGGTATTTTCCAGTGCTTCGAGCAAAACCGCCTATGGCACCGCCGTGTGCCTGGAAAACCACCCCAACATTGAACGGGTTGCGCTGACTTCGGCCGGCAACAAGACCTTCGTCGAAGCGCTCGGTTGTTATGAGCGCACGGTGTCGTACGCCGAACTGGCGAGCCTGGCCAATGATCGTCCCACGCTGTACGTGGATTTTTCCGGCGACCTGGGTTTGCGTGACCGGGTGCATCAGCATTTCGCCGGGCAACTGGTGTACAGCTGCTTCGCCGGTTCCGCGCAAAGCACCGACGAGGCACAACTGAGCGCCATTGAAGGGCCGCAACCGGTGTTCTTTTTCGCCCCGGTCCAGCTGCGCAAGCGCAACGCAGAGTGGGGAGCGGAACGGGTCAGTCAACATATCGGCGAGGGGTTGCAGCGGTTTTATGGGCAAGTGACCGCGCCTGCCAATCCACTGCTGGAGGTGGTGGAGAGTGACGGTTATGAGGCGGCGCAGACGGTGATCACACGGCTGTTCAACGGCCAGGTCGCGCCAATGCAAGGCCATGTCATCCGACTGTAACCCTCCTGTTGTAGCCGCTGACGAGCAGCGCGAGGCTGCTACGCGAGCCTCGCGCTGCCCATCAACTGTTACGGGATCGTGGTGTGTCGAAATTGGGGCTTTACTCTGGTCGAGCGTTGCGGCTGAATCGCGGTTTGTTTTTCCGCGCAAGGTTGCTTTGCATGCTCATCGCCTCACTCATTTTCCTGCTGACCATCACTCTGGTGATCTGGCAACCCAAAGGCCTGGGCGTGGGCTGGAGTGCGGTATTCGGTGCCGTGCTGGCGCTGATTTTCGGTGTCGTGCACCTGAGCGACATCCCGATCGTGTGGCAGATCATCTGGAATGCAACCGGCACGTTCGTGGCGCTGATCATCATCAGTTTGCTGCTGGATGAGGCGGGTTTCTTTGCCTGGGCTGCGTTGCATGTGGCTCGTTGGGGGCGGGGCAGCGGGCGCAAACTGTTTGCTTATATGGTGTTGCTGGGGGCTTTGGTCTCGGCCTTGTTCGCCAATGACGGCGCGGCGCTGATCCTCACGCCCATCGTGATTTCCATGCTGTTGGCGCTGCGGTTCTCCCCGGCGGCGACCCTGGCGTTCGTGATGGGCGCCGGTTTCATCGCCGACACCGCGAGCCTGCCGCTGGTGGTGTCGAACCTGGTGAACATTGTTTCCGCCGACTTCTTCCACATCACGTTCAACCGTTACGCGGCGGTAATGATCCCGGTCAACCTGGTGAGCGTCGCGGCCACATTGGCGATGCTGCTGTGGTTCTTCCGTCGCGACATTCCGAAGGACTATGACCCCGAACAACTGGAGCTGCCCGCCACGGCGATCCATGACAAGGCGACGTTTTATGCCGGTTGGGTGGTGTTGGTGATCCTGCTCGTGGGCTGTTTTGCCTTGGAACCACTGGGTATTCCAATCAGCGCCATTTCCGCGGTGTGCGCCGCGTTGTTGCTGGGTATCGCCGCGCGCGGCCACAAGATTTCCACGCGCAAGGTGATGAAAGAAGCACCGTGGCAGATCGTGATTTTCTCGCTGGGCATGTATTTGGTGGTGTATGGCCTGCGCAATGCCGGCCTGACCGGGTATCTGGCGGGATGGCTCGATGGCTTTGCCCATTACGGCGTATGGGGTGCGGCCATGGGCACGGGCGTGCTGACGGCGATTCTGTCTTCGATCATGAACAATTTGCCGACGGTGCTAATTGGTTTGCTGTCGATCGATGCCAGTCAGGCCAGTGGTGTGGTGAAGGAGGCGATGATTTACGCCAACGTCATCGGCAGCGACCTGGGGCCGAAAATCACGCCGATTGGCAGTCTGGCGACGTTGTTGTGGCTGCATGTGCTGGAGCGCAAGAGCATCCGGATCGGGTGGGGGTATTACTTCAAGGTCGGGGTGGTGTTGACGGTGCCGGTTTTGCTGGTGACGTTGGCGGCGTTGGCATTGCGGTTATCCGTTTAGACCGAGTTGGCTTCATCGCGAGCAGGCGCTACAAAACCTCAACCATTACCCGGCACATTCGGCCAAAGATTCGCCACCAGAAACAACCGCTCCGCTTCCTCCCAATCCCCCTCGGCATTTTCGGTCAGGCGCACCAACAACTGCGCCGGCGCCAACGGCTCCAGAGCACCGAGCCACGCATTCAATTGCTCGACGCTCCAGGTCTGCTCCGCAGGATAATGCGCCGGCGCCAGCCAGGCATGGCGGGGCAGGGGCTGCCAGCGACCGAAAGGGCGCTGCACGACAAAATCCGCCCAGTCCTTCTGATGCAGCCAGCTACCGCGCAAATGCTGCGGATGGGCGCCGCCGGGCGGTTCGGCCTGTCCCGGCCACGGATACAGCAGGTAACCGCCGAGCCACAAGTGGGCGCTGAACTGCTGGATATCCAGGGCCGCCAGCACTTCGCGGCTTTCGACGCGGGCAGAA
Organism: Pseudomonas sp. S2_B07; assembly: GCF_054668435.1. Lineage (NCBI taxonomy): Bacteria > Pseudomonadati > Pseudomonadota > Gammaproteobacteria > Pseudomonadales > Pseudomonadaceae > Pseudomonas > Pseudomonas sp. S2_B07. The sequence continues at coordinate 860,372 of NZ_CP162769.1, read as the reverse complement.
ATGGGCAATTGATGCTGAGCCAGGTGCGCCAGTTTTCGGTCCAGTCGATCATGGCAGCCGGGGCCGAGCCACTGCGCGGTGTCGTGTCCGTCGCCATGTTGCGGCCCCAGATAGAGCTTGATCGCCAGTTCCAGGTGATGCACGCCGTCGCGGTCACGCAGCAGCATGTCCAGTTCGCCCAGCGTGTGGCCTTCACGGCGAATCGGCAGGTTGGCGGCGATCAACTCGATTCCCGGCGCGTGACGCACCGCGTACTGCCAAAGCCGCTCGTAATACAGGCCCAAGCGCCGGGTTCGGGCCTGGGACAGCCAGTGCAGCAAGTCATAACTGTCACGGTCCAGTTGCCGCAACCAGCGTTCCAGGCGTTGCGGTTCTTGCACCCATTCACTGCCGGCCAGCGGATGCCGCTGCGGCCAGGGCGTATCAACGAGCATCGGCGGCGCGAGGATGACCCAGGCCAGGTCGCGCACTTCGGGGTGGCGCAACTGATGGGGCAACGAGAGCAAATCGGGAAATAGGATCATCTTGCGAGCATAGCCCTAAACATGAGTACACCCTTGTGGCTGAAAGGATTTTGTCTATCTCGCGCTTTCGCCCATAATCGTCTTTTTCGCCGTCCTTGCAGGAACCCCATGGAGCAATTTCGTAATATCGGCATCATCGGTCGCCTGGGCAGTTCCCAAGTGCTGGATACCGTCCGCCGACTGAAACGGTTTCTGCTCGATCGTCACTTGCATGTGATCCTCGAAGACACCATCGCCGAAGTCCTTCCCGGTCATGGCCTGCAAACCTCGTCCCGCAAGATGCTCGGCGAAGTGTGTGACATGGTGATTGTGGTCGGCGGCGACGGCAGCCTGCTGGGCGCCGCTCGCGCGCTGGCCAAGCACAACATACCGGTACTCGGCATCAACCGTGGCAGCCTCGGTTTCCTCACCGATATTCGCCCTGATGAGCTGGAAGTCAAAGTCGCCGAAGTGCTCGATGGCCACTACCTGGTGGAAAATCGCTTCCTGCTGCAAGCCGAAGTCCGCCGGCACGCCGAAGCCATCGGTCAGGGCGATGCCCTCAATGATGTGGTGCTGCACCCCGGCAAATCAACGCGAATGATCGAGTTCGAACTCTACATCGACGGCCAGTTCGTCTGCAGCCAGAAGGCCGACGGCCTGATCGTCGCGACGCCCACCGGTTCGACGGCCTATGCGCTGTCGGCGGGCGGACCGATCATGCACCCCAAGCTTGACGCTATTGTGATTGTGCCGATGTACCCCCATACCTTGTCGGGCAGGCCGATTGTGGTCGATGGCAACAGTGAGCTGAAAATCGTCGTGTCCAAAGATATGCAGATCTACCCGCAAGTCTCCTGTGACGGGCAGAACCACTTCACCTGCGCGCCGGGTGACACCATCACCATCAGCAAAAAAGCGCAGAAGCTGCGGCTGATCCATCCGCTTGACCACAACTACTACGAAGTCTGCCGGACCAAGCTCGGTTGGGGCAGTCGATTGGGTGGTGGAGGCGACTGATGCTCGATCCCGCGCGTAGCTACGACCTGATCGGTGACGTGCACGGTTGCGCTCTGACCCTTGAGCACTTGCTCGACCGGCTCGGTTACCACAAGCAAGGTGGCGTCTGGCGGCATCCGTCGCGCATGGCCGTGTTTGTGGGCGACATCATTGATCGCGGCCCGCGGATTCGCGAGGCGCTGCACATCGTGCATGACATGGTCGAGGCCGGCCAGGCGCTGTGCATCATGGGTAACCATGAATTCAACGCGCTGGGCTGGAGCACGCCGGCGCCACCGGGCAGCGGCAAGCAGTTCGTCCGTGAACACACGCCGCGTCATGCCCGGTTGCTGGGTGAAACCCTGACCCAGTTCGAAGACCATCCCGGTGACTGGCATGACTTCCTGCAATGGTTCTACGAGATGCCGTTGTTCGTCGATGCCGGGCGCTTCCGGGTGGTGCATGCGTGCTGGGATTCGGGCCTGATCGAGCCGTTGCGCGGATTGTTTCCCAACGGTTGCGTCGATGAGCATTTCCTCCAGGCCTCGGCCGTGCCGGGCAGTTTCGCCTGCACCGTGTTCGACCGGTTGCTGCGCGGCACCGACATGCGCTTGCCCGATGGCTTGACCATGACCAGCGGCGACGGTCTGGTGCGTTCGTTCTTCCGCACCAAATTCTGGGAGGACGACCCGCAAACCTACGGAGACATTGTGTTCCAGCCCGACGCATTGCCTGAGCCCGTGGCCAGGACGCCACTGTCGTCCACGGAAAAAAATACCTTGCTGCGCTATGGCGTCGACGAGCCACTGTTGTTCGTCGGCCACTACTGGCGCAGCGGCAAACCGGCGCCGATTCGCCCGAACCTGGCCTGCCTGGATTACAGCGCCGTGCTCTACGGCAAACTGGTCGCCTACCGGCTGGATCAGGAAACCCGGCTCGATCCGCATAAATTTGTCTGGGTCGATGTCGAACGGCCGGAGGTGCTGCAATGAGTGTGGTTGCCGTTTTACGCCTGCCGCTGGCGGTGGATTTGAGCGGGTTCGTCAAACTGCTGCAGCGCATGCAGGTGCCGCACCGCGTCAGCGAGGAGGCGGGCGAGCAAGTGCTGTGGGTGCCGTCCAACATCAGCGAAGACGTGCGTTCGCTGTACGAACGTTTTCCGGCCGGTGATCCCGATCAGCAGCTCGACATTCCGGCAGCGCAAACCACTCGGCGCCCCGGTTTCGTCGAGCAACTGCGTTACGCCAGGGCGACCGCGGCGATTTTGCTGCTGAGTATCCTGGTGGGTGCGGTGACGCTGCTGGGCGAAAACCTCGACACGATGCGCTGGCTGACCTTCCTCGATTTTCGCGTGGTCGGCGAGTACATCCGTTTCGTACCGTTGGCCGACAGCCTGGCGGCAGGGCAGTGGTGGCGCCTGATAACGCCGATGCTGATCCACTTCGGCATCCTGCACCTGGCCATGAACGGCATGTGGTACTGGGAGCTGGGCCGGCGCATCGAATCGCGTCAGGGCAGCATCAACCTGATCGGCCTGACGTTGCTGTTCAGCCTCGTCTCAAACTATGCCCAGTATTATTTCAGTGGTCCGACCTTGTTCGGTGGCTTGTCCGGCGTGCTGTACGGCTTGCTCGGGCATTGCTGGATCTTCCAGTTGTTGTCGCCGAACCCGGCTTATCGCCTGCCGCGCGGCGTGCTGGTGATGATGCTGGTGTGGTTGGTGCTGTGCCTGTCCGGGCTGGTCTCGATGATCGGCTTCGGTGAAATTGCCAATGCGGCGCACGTCGGCGGGTTGCTCGTCGGATGCCTGACCGGTTTGTTGGGTGGTTTGTACAACCGCCGTAAACTGGCCGCCTAAATCAGTTTATGTAGTAAAGAGCGCGGAGACCCTGATGTCCTCTTTTAACGAAATGATCCAAAACATCACCCCCGAGATCTACCAGAGCCTGAAACTGGCGGTGGAAATCGGCAAATGGTCCGACGGTGGCAAACTCACCGCCGAACAACGCGAACTGTCGCTGCAAGCGATGATTGCCTGGGAAATCCAGAACCTGCCCGAAGACCAGCGCACCGGTTACATGGGCCCGCAGGAATGCAGTTCGAAGTCGATCAGCGTACCGAACATTTTGTTCAAATCGGATGCCATCCATTGATCGAGATTGGCCGCGGTGCAATCAGTAAAATGTCGTCGCGTCTTGACGGGTCCGACGTGCAGTATGCGTTTCGCCTGGGCGATGTCGAGGTGCCGGTCAATCCAATGATCGGCACCACCGTACGCCTGGAATACCTGGGGGCGATCTTTTGCTCCCATTGCGGGCGCAAGACCAAAACCAGTTTCAGCCAGGGCTATTGCTACCCGTGCATGACCAAACTGGCGCAGTGTGACATCTGCATCATGAGCCCCGAGCGTTGCCACTACGACGCTGGCACCTGCCGTGAGCCGGAGTGGGGCGAGAAGTTCTGCATGACCGACCACATCGTGTACCTGTCCAACTCGTCGGGGGTGAAAGTCGGGATTACCCGCGCCACCCAGCTGCCGACCCGCTGGATCGATCAGGGTGCCCGTCAGGCGTTGCCGATCATGCGCGTGTCGACCCGCCAGCAGTCGGGTTTCGTCGAAGACCTGTTCCGCAGCCAGGTGGCGGACAAGACCAACTGGCGCGCCTTGCTCAAGGGCGAAGCGGTGTCGGTGGACCTGGCCGAAGTGCGTGATCAACTGTTCGACAGCTGCGCCGAGGGCCTGCAAACCCTGCAGGAACGATTTGGCCTACAAGCGATTCAGACCATTGCCGACGTAGAAACCCTCGAAATCCGCTATCCGGTCGAGCAATACCCGGCCAAGATCGTCAGCTTCAACCTGGACAAGAATCCGATTGCCGAAGGCACGCTGTTGGGAGTCAAGGGCCAATACCTGATCTTCGACACCGGCGTGATCAATATTCGTAAATACACGGCTTATCAGCTCGCCGTGCATCAGTAAGGACTCCAGCATGCGCACCGAACAACCGAAGATGATTTACCTGAAAGACTATCAGGCGCCCGAGTACCTGATCGACGAGACGCACCTGACCTTCGAGTTGTTCGAGGACCACAGCCTGGTCCATGCGCAACTGGTGATGCGCCGCAATCCCGAGCGCGGCCCTGGCTTGCCGCCGCTGGTACTGGACGGTCAGCAGCTGGAACTGCTGTCGGTCACCCTGGCTGATCGCGAGCTGAGCGAAAGCGACTATCAGTTGACGGACAATCACCTGACCCTGCACCCGACCAGCACCACGTTCACGGTCGACACCAGCGTGCGGATTCACCCGGAAACCAACACCGCGCTGGAAGGCTTGTACAAATCCAGCGGCATGTTCTGCACCCAGTGTGAGGCCGAAGGCTTTCGCAAGATCACCTATTACCTCGATCGCCCGGACGTGATGAGCAAGTTCACCACCACGGTCGTCGCCGAGCAGCACAGCTATCCGGTGCTGCTGTCCAACGGCAACCCGATTGCCTCGGGCCCTGGCGAAGACGGCCGGCACTGGGCGACTTGGGAAGACCCCTTCATGAAGCCGGCGTACCTGTTTGCGCTGGTGGCCGGTGATTTGTGGTGCGTTGAAGACACCTTCACCACCATGACCGAGCGTTCCGTGGCACTGCGCATCTACGTCGAGCCGGAAAACATCGACAAGTGCCAGCACGCCATGAACAGCCTGAAGAAGTCGATGCGCTGGGATGAAGAGGTTTACGGTCGCGAGTACGACCTGGACATCTTCATGATCGTCGCGGTCAACGACTTCAACATGGGCGCCATGGAGAACAAGGGCCTCAATATCTTCAACTCCAGCGCCGTGCTGGCTCGCGCCGAAACGGCGACCGACGCTGCGCACCAGCGCGTCGAAGCCATCGTCGCCCACGAATACTTTCACAACTGGTCGGGCAACCGCGTGACCTGCCGTGACTGGTTCCAGCTGTCGCTCAAGGAAGGCTTCACCGTGTTCCGCGATGCCGGATTCTCCTCGGACATGAACTCGGCCACGGTCAAGCGCATCCAGGACGTGGCTTACCTGCGCACACACCAGTTCGCCGAAGACGCTGGTCCCATGGCCCACGCCGTGCGCCCGGACAGCTTCATCGAGATTTCCAACTTCTATACCCTGACCGTGTACGAAAAGGGTTCGGAGGTGGTCGGCATGATTCACACCTTGCTCGGGGCCGATGGCTTCCGCAAAGGCAGTGACCTGTATTTCGACCGCCACGACGGCCAGGCGGTGACCTGCGACGACTTCATCAAGGCGATGGAAGACGCCAATGGTGTCGACCTGACGCAATTCAAGCGCTGGTACAGCCAGGCGGGTACACCGCGCTTGGTAGTGAGCGAGTCCTACGACGCGGCGGCGAAAACCTACAGCCTGACCTTCCGTCAAAGCTGCCCGGCGACCCCGGACAAGGTTGAAAAACTGCCGTTCGTGATTCCTGTGGAATTGGGCCTGCTGGACGCCAAAGGCGCGGCGATTGCCTTGCGCCTGTCCGGCGAAGCCAGCGCTCAGGGCACATCGCGGGTGATCTCGGTGACCGAGGCCGAGCAGACGTTCACCTTCATCGACATCGCTGAACAGCCGTTGCCTTCATTGCTGCGTGGTTTCTCCGCGCCGGTGAAACTGAGCTTCCCGTACAACCGCGATCAACTGATGTTCCTGATGCAGCATGACAGCGATGGTTTCAACCGCTGGGATGCCAGTCAGCAACTGTCGGTGCAAGTGCTGCAAGAGCTGATTGCCCAGCATCAGGCGGGGGAAACGCTGGTGCTGGATCAGCGCCTGATTTCTGCTTTGCGCACGGTGTTGTCGGACGAGACGCTGGACCAGGCCATGGTTGCGGAAATGCTTTCGTTGCCGGGTGAGGCGTACCTGACTGAAATCAGCGAAGTGGCTGATGTCGATGCGATTCACATTGCCCGTGAGTTTGCTCGCAAGCAATTGGCTGAAGGGTTGTTTGAGGCATTGTGGCTGCGTTATCAGGCTAATCGTGACCTGTCGAAGAAGACCCCTTATGTGGCCGAAGCCGAGCACTTTGCTCGTCGCGCGTTGCAGAACATTGCGCTGTCGTACTTGATGCTCAGCGGCAAGCCGGAAGTGTTGGCGGCGACGCTTGAGCAGTTCGAGGCGAGCGATAACATGACCGAGCGCCTGACGGCGTTGGCGGTGCTGGTCAATTCGTCGTTTGAAGCAGAAAAGGCCAAGGCACTGGCGAGTTTTGCCGAGCACTTCAAGGACAATCCGCTGGTCATGGATCAGTGGTTCAGTGTTCAGGCGGGCAGTGCGTTGCCGGGTGGTCTGGAGCGTGTGCGTCAGTTGATGCAGCATCCGGCCTTCAACATGAAGAACCCGAACAAGGTACGCGCGCTGATCGGTGCGTTTGCCGGGCAGAACCTGATCAACTTCCATGCGGCGGATGGTTCAGGGTATCGCTTCCTGGCGGATCTGGTGATCGAGTTGAACGGGTTTAACCCGCAGATCGCTTCCCGGCAGTTGGCGCCGCTGACTCGCTGGCGCAAGTATGATGATGCGCGTCAGGCATTGATGAAAGGCGAGCTGGAGCGGATTCGTGCTTCGGGTCAGTTGTCCAGCGATGTGTTTGAAGTCGTGAGCAAGAGTCTGGCCTGAGTCTGGTTTTTTCTCCCTCAGGGTTCACTCGGACCCTGTGGGAACTGACTTTCTGCTTTGACTGCCTACTGATGTACACCGTCCAAAACTGTAGGAGTGAGCCTGCTCGCGATGGCGTCCTGACAGACGACCAATCTCCATAAGATGTACCCAGATCAAACTGTGGGAGCTGGCTTGCCTGCGATGGCGTCCTGACAGACGACCATTCTCTTCCTCGGTGTACATATCCATTTCTGCGGTAACGGCCGCTGGCGGTTTCGCCCTTACGGCGAGGCACTTTTTTCAAACGCCCTCCGTGTCAGGCTACCTGTCGCCCTTGTTGATTGACTCACTCATGCAAGAGGGCGAAGGTGTTTAGCAATGTCCAAGCGCTATAACGAAGACTTCAAAGATTGGGTCGTCCTGCAAATGATGCCGCCCCTCAATCGCTCAGTGGCGGAACTCGCCGTTGCACTTAATCTCACGCCTCAGTCACTGCGAAACTGGAGACAAATGGCTAGAGATAAAGGTTTGATCGTGCCAGGAAATGGCAAGACCAGTGATCAATGGTCCAGCGCCGATAAATTCAACGCTGTGATGGAAACAGCACCGTTGAGTGAGGTGGAGATTTCTCAGTACTGCCGGCTCAAGGGCATCTACCCGGAGCAAATCCGTCAATGGCGCGAGATCTGCCAAAACGCCAATATTCTTGCTGATCTGAAACCCAATGTAGAGAAAACTGCCGAACAACGGCGGATTAAAGAATTGGAGCGTCAGTTGATCCGGTCAGATGCTGGGCGTGCTGAGGCGGAGGCTTTGCTGGCACTCAGAAAAAAAGCCAATGCGATCTGGGGCAAGGACAAGGAAGACTGATCGACGCCTTTGATCGCACGCAAGCCATGAAGTTGATTGCAGACGCGGTACTGAATGGCGCTCGTCGATATCGAGCGTGCAATGAGTTGGGGTTGAGCCTGCGCACAGTCCAACGCTGGCGACACACTGGTTGTGATCGACGACGACTGGCTCAACGGGCAGCTCCGGCTAATAAGCTCAGTGAGACGGAGCGCCAAGCAGTGCTTGATGCCGCCAATCAGGCTGGCTACGCCAGCCTCACCCCGCACCAAATCGTTCCTAAGCTGGCCGATGAAGGCATCTACCTTGCTTCGGAGTCGACGTTTTATCGTGTGTTAAAAACCGCCAACCAAAACGTGCGTCGTGGCAGAACCAAAGCCCCGAAACGCAGGGTGCTGACGACTCATCGCGCTGACAGCCCCAATCAGGTGTGGTGCTGGGATATCACCTGGTTGCCAAGTACCGTCAGAGGCCGGTTTTTCTACTGGTACATGGTCAAGGATGTCTACAGCCGCAAGCTGGTCGCCAATGAAGTACATGAGGTGGAGTGCGCCGAACACGCGTGCGAACTGCTCAGAAAGGGGTGCTTACGTGAACACACAGCGGGTCGCCCGCTGGTGCTGCACTCGGATAACGGGCACGTGATGAGAGGTTCTTTGTTGCGTGAAAGTATGGTTGCGCTGGGCGTCGAGCCATCCTTTAGCCGGCCTAGGGTGAGCAACGATAACGCTTATGCCGAGGCACTGTTCCGCACCGCTAAGTACTGCCCACTCTGGCCGGATCAACCTTTTGAAACGGTGACTGATGCAAGGCTTTGGGTGCAGAAATTCATCGAGTGGTACAACGAAGATCACCGCCACAGTGCCTTGAAATACGTGACACCAAACGAGCGACACGAAGGCAAAGCGACGGCTTTATTACAAGCTAGAGCAGCGCTTTATGAAGAGGCCAGGGAAGCGAATCCGAGCCGCTGGAGTACCAGGACACGCAACTGGAAGCTGGCAGATGCGGTGTATTTGAACCCAGAACGCCCTGAAGTTAACGGCGCAATGGGTTAGCAGCGGAAGTACCAAGGCGACAGGTACCTTGACACGTACCGAACGCCAAAAAAGTACCCAAAAAGGCTCGCCCCGAGCGTCCGGCCCCTCGCTAAGGCTCGGCGTTCCTTCGCTCCGGTATCCATCCGGGGACACTGCCCGCAGGTTGGCTTCGCTACGACCTACATGCAGCGTGTTCGACTGCGTCGAACGGCGCTACGCGCCACTCCCCGGATGCACATCTCCACTCAGCCTCCCGAGGGGGCGGGTGAATCAAAAGCCAGATCAAAAACTTTCAGGCGAGCTAACGCTCGGCCTGTTGAGTGGTGAGGGGCGGGAGGTAATTACTGTAAGGGTTGTGGGAGGCTGGATATTTTAGTTTGGCTTTGGCTTTGGCTTTGGCTTTGGCTTTGGCTTTGGCTTTGGCTTTGGCTTTGGCTTTGGCTTTGGCTTTGGCTTTTGATCTTGATCTTGATTTGCTTTTGATCTTTCGCCCCTTCGGCAGGCCGAGCGTAGGTGTTCATCAGGGGGGTAGGCGCGTAGCGCCGTGCGGCGAAGCCGCACACATCGAGAGGAGGTCGTAGCGAAGCAGACCGTAGGCGATGCCCCCTGATGGACACCGTAGCGAGGGAACACTGAGCCTTAGCGAAGTGCCGTACGCCGGGGCGAAGCCTTTTGCTTACTTTTCGGCGTTTGGAAAAGTGAGTCGCTGTAAGAGCGAAACCGCCAGAAGCCATTACCGCAGCAACGGATATGTACACAAAGCAATCAGCCTGCCTGATACCCTGACATTCAGCCAAACCCCATCCCCGTCAGGTTAACAAAAGATAACGTGGCGTCGATTGTCAGACCTTTCCAAACCCCGATAGGATAAGCCAGCTTCCGAAGGGGCTCTAGATTGCGCGTTTCAGGACTAAGCTCCAAACAGCCAATCACCACGAGCCACCTTACGGCGCCCTGAAAGGTTGAACGACCTAACAATAATAATGGGGGAAGGTCTATGAGTGAGCCTGTCATGGGTGTGGGTATCTGCCGCCCGCCGGCACTGCGCAAATTCGCGTTGCTGGCTACAGCGCTCTCGCTGTTGGGCTGTGCCGCCTTGTCGGCACCTGCGCTGGCCGCTGCCGCGCCAGCATCCGATACTGTTTTTGCCATTGAATCTGCCAAGGCCGTCAAAAGCCTGATGCTCGATGTCGTCCACGCCGGCAAGCGCCTGGTGGCGGTCGGTGATCGCGGGCATATCCTGTATTCCGACGATCAGGGCGCAACCTGGGTTCAAGCCAAGGTGCCAACCCGCGCACTGCTGACCTCGGTGTTTTTCGTCGATGACAAACACGGCTGGGCCGTCGGCCATGACGCTCAGATCCTCGCCAGCGAGGACGGTGGCGCCACCTGGACCAAGCAATTCGAAGATTTGAAACGCGAAGCTCCGCTGCTCGACGTCTGGTTCAAGGACGCCAACAGCGGCTTTGCCGTGGGCGCGTATGGCGCGCTGCTGGAAACCACCGACGGTGGCAAGCACTGGGAAGACGCCAGTGATCGCCTGGACAACGAAGACCAGTTCCACCTCAACGGCATCGCATCGGTCAAGGATGCCGGGCTGTTCATCGTCGGCGAACAGGGCAGCATGTTCCGCTCTGCCGACTGGGGCCAGACCTGGGAAAAACTCGAAGGCCCGTACCAAGGTTCGCTGTTCGGCGTGATCGGCACGGCACAAGCCAATACGCTGCTGGCTTACGGTCTGCGCGGCAATCTCTACCGCTCTACGGATTTCGGCAGCACCTGGGAACAGGTTGAACTCAAAGCCACTCGCGGCGCGCTGGAGTTCGGGTTATCCGGTGCAACGCTGCTTGACGACGGCGCCATCGTGATCGTCGGCAACGGCGGCTCGGTCATCCGCAGCAACGACAACGGCGAAACCTTCAGCGTGTTCAACCGTCCGGATCGCATTTCCGTTTCGGCAGTGACGGCGGCGGGCAACGGCAATCTGATTCTGGCAGGACAGGGCGGCGTTCGCGCTACTTCGCCAACCGGCTCAGAGCTGGGCAAATAATAAGAAGGGCGGAGCTATGACATCCATGACAAGTCATCACCAGGACAAGGCGACGTTTCTAGAGCGCCTGATTTTCAACAACCGTCCGGCAGTGATCACGATCTGCCTGCTGGTCAGTATTTTTCTGTTCTGGCAGGCGACGCTGATCCGGCCGTCCACCAGTTTCGAAAAAATGATCCCGCTCGAGCATCCCTTCATTCAAAAGATGATGGAGCACCGCAACGATCTGGCGAACCTGGGCAACACCGTGCGCATCTCGGTGGAAGCCACTGACGGCGATATCTTCTCCAAGGAATACATGGAGACCCTGCGTCAGATCAACGACGAGGTGTTCTACATTTCCGGCGTCGACCGTTCCGGCCTCAAGTCGCTGTGGAGCCCGAGCGTGCGCTGGACCGAGGTGACGGAGGAGGGCTTCGCCGGGGGTGAAGTGATTCCGCAAAGTTACAACGGCTCCCAGCAAAGCCTCGATCTGCTGCGCAACAACGTCCTCAAGTCCGGGCAGGTCGGGCGGCTGGTGGCCAACGACTTCAAGTCGAGCATCGTCGACATCCCGTTGCTGGAGTCCTACCCGGACCCGCAGGACCAAGGCAAGTTGCTGGCACTGGACTATCGCCAGTTCTCCCACCAGCTGGAAGAAAAGATCCGCGACAAGTTTGAAAAGCAGAACCCTAATGTGCAGATCCACATCGTCGGTTTCGCCAAGAAAGTAGGTGACCTGATCGATGGCCTGGTCATGGTGGTAATGTTCTTCGGTGTCGCCTTCATCATCACGCTGATCTTGCTGTACTGGTTCACCAACTGCATGCGCAGCACCGTGGCGGTACTCAGTACCACCCTGGTGGCGGTGGTCTGGCAGTTGGGGTTGATGCACTTCTTCGGCTTCGGGCTCGATCCTTACTCGATGCTGGTGCCGTTCCTGATCTTCGCCATCGGTATTTCCCACGGCGTACAGAAGATCAACGGTATCGCCTTGCAATCCAGTGAGGCCGATAACGCACTGACCGCTGCGCGACGCACGTTCCGTCAGCTGTTCCTGCCGGGGATGATTGCGATCCTCGCGGATGCGGTGGGTTTCATCACGCTGCTGATCATCGATATCGGTGTGATTCGTGAGCTGGCCATCGGCGCGTCCATCGGCGTGGCGGTGATCGTGTTCACCAACCTGATCCTGCTGCCGGTGGCGATTTCCTACGTCGGTATCAGCAAGCGAGCCGTTGAACGCAGCAAGAAAGACGCACACCGCGAACACCCGTTCTGGCGCCTGCTGTCGAACTTCGCCAGCAAAAAAGTCGCGCCGGTGTCGATCTTCCTCGCCTTGATCGCCTTCGGTGGTGGCCTCTGGTACAGCCAGAACCTGAAAATCGGTGACCTCGATCAGGGTGCACCAGAACTGCGTCCGGACTCGCGCTACAACAAGGACAACAACTTCATCATCAGTAACTATTCCACCAGTTCCGATGTGTTGGTGGTGATGGTCAAGACCAAGGCCGAAGGTTGCTCACGCTATGAAGCCATGGCACCGATCGATGAGCTGATGTGGAAGATGCAGAACACCGAGGGCGTGCAGTCGGCGATTTCCCTGGTGACCGTGTCCAAGCAGATGATCAAGGGCATGAACGAGGGCAACCTGAAATGGGAAACCCTGTCGCGTAACCCGGACGTGCTGAACAACTCCATCGCCCGTGCCGATGGCCTGTACAACAACAGCTGCTCCCTGGCGCCGGTGCTGGTGTTCCTCAACGATCACAAGGCGGCAACGCTGGATCGCGCCGTGCATGCGGTGCAGGACTTCGCCAAGGAGAACAACAAGGACGGTCTGGAATTCATCCTCGCCGCCGGTAACGCCGGCATCGAGGCGGCCACCAACGAGGTGATCAAGGAATCCGAGCTGACCATCCTGATCCTCGTCTACATCTGTGTCGCGACCATGTGCATGATCACCTTCCGTTCGTGGGCGGCGACCTTGTGCATCGTGTTGCCACTGGTGCTGACCTCGGTACTCGGCAACGCCTTGATGGCCTTCATGGGTATCGGTGTGAAAGTGGCGACCCTGCCGGTGGTTGCGCTGGGTGTAGGGATTGGCGTGGACTACGGCATTTACATCTACAGCCGTCTGGAAAGCTTCCTGCGTGCCGGTCTGCCGTTGCAAGAAGCCTATTACCAGACGCTGAAGTCCACCGGTAAAGCCGTGCTGTTCACCGGTCTGTGCCTGGCCATCGGCGTGTGCACCTGGATCTTCTCGGCCATCAAGTTCCAGGCTGACATGGGCCTGATGCTGACCTTCATGCTGCTCTGGAACATGTTCGGCGCGCTGTGGCTGTTGCCGGCGCTGGCACGCTTCCTGATCAAACCGGAGAAACTGGCCGGGCAGAAGGGCAACTCGCTGTTCGCTCACTGATCCTTGCCTGAAACAAAAAAGCCGCAACCCTGGTTGCGGCTTTTTTACATCCCGAATTCAACACTAACCCCCCTGTAGGAGTAGAGCTTGCTCGCGATAGCGGTCTTACATTCAACATCTATGTTGAGTGACCCTCCGCCATCGCGAGCCTAGCTCTGCTCCTACAGGGGATGTGTTTTTTCAGGAAGGATCGCTACCCAACACCACATTCAACGCACTGCGCGCATCGTCCAACTGCACCAGCGTCGCATGCCGTGCGCCGAGGGCATCGCGGTTTTCGATGGCGGTGAGAATCGCCTTGTGCCGGGGCAGCGCCAGTTCATGCAGGTTCGGCCGCTGGTTGGAATGCTTCAAGGCTTCGGCAATCGCCACCGACAGCATGTTGCACAGGTTGGCCAGCAAGTCGTTGTGGGTTGCATCGGCGATGCGGCTGTGGAAGTCCAGGTCCGGTTGCAGCAACGCTTCCGGGGTCGGCGCCGCTTCCATGCGCTGGTAGGCTTCGCCGATGGACGCGATGTCTGCCTCCGTGGCGAACTGCGCGGCGAGTGCAGCGGCGGCGGGTTCGATGATGCTGCGCACACTGGTGAGCAAATCGAAAAACTGATTCTGCGGGCTGCTTTGCATCAACCAATGCAAAACGTCCGGGTCGAGCATGTGCCACTCCTTGCGCTGCTTGACCACCGTACCCACTCGCGGACGGGAATACACCAGGCCTTTGGCAACCAACACTCGGGTGGCCTCGCGCAGCACCGGGCGGCTGACCGCATACTCCTCACACAACAGGGCTTCGGCGGGCAGTTTGTCGTCTGGCTTGAAGCGCCCGGAAACGATCTGCATGCCCAGTTCCTGGACAATGCGCGAGTGCATGCTTTTGCGGTCGGAGGGTTTGCGGTAATCCATGGGGAACGGCGCGGTCCTGTGCGAAGGGGGGGCTGCATGATAACAGGCACGACGGGATCTTGAGGCAGGTGCAAAGCAATTGTGGGAGCGAGCCTGCTCGCTCCCACAGGGGGACAGTGAGTTAGTGAGAGTGGCGCGGCACTTCGGCGCCGCGGCAGCCGACCAGGAAGTCGAAGTCGCAACCCTGATCCGCCTGCAGCACATGGTCGATGTACAGCTGACGATAGCCGCCCAGGATCATCTGTTGCGGTGGCTGCAAGTCCGCCATCCGCGCGGCCAGTTCAGCATCCGGAATATCCAGGTGCAAACGGCCGCTGCCACAGTCCAGCTCAATCCAGTCACCTTCTTTCACCGCCGCCAATGGCCCACCTGCCGCCGCCTCCGGTGCAACGTGCAACACCACGGTGCCGTAGGCGGTGCCACTCATGCGCGCATCGGAAATGCGCACCATGTCGGTCACGCCTTGGGCGAGCAACTTGGCTGGCAAACCCATGTTGCCGACTTCAGCCATGCCCGGGTAACCCTTCGGCCCGCAGTTCTTCATTACCAGGATCGAGTTGGCGTCGACGTCCAGTTCCGGATCGTTGATTCGCGCCTTATACATGTCGAAGTTCTCGAACACCACCGCGCGCCCGCGATGCTGCATCAGTTCTGCCGTGGCCGCGGACGGCTTGAGCACCGCACCGAGTGGCGCCAGGTTGCCGCGCAACACGCAGATGCCGCCGTCGGCACGGATCGGGTTGTCGAGGGTGCGGATCACTTCGTCCTCGCCGTAGATCGGCGCGTCTTTGGTGTTCTCGCCGAGGGTCTTGCCGTTGACAGTCAATGCATTCGGATGCGGGATCAGGTTGGCCTCACCGAGACGGCGCAGCACGGCGGGCAGGCCGCCGGCGTAGTAGAACTCTTCCATCAGGAAGCGCCCGGACGGTTGCAGGTCGACGATGGTCGGCATGCCGCGACCGATACGGGTCCAGTCGTCCAGCTCCAGGTCCACGCCGATGCGGCCGGCGATGGCTTTTAAATGGATTACGGCGTTGGTCGAACCGCCAATGGCGGCGTTGACACGAATGGCGTTTTCGAAGGCTTCTTTCGTGAGGATTTTCGACAGCTTCAAGTCTTCTCGAACCATCTCCACCGCACGCATGCCGGACATGTGCGCGAGGACATAGCGGCGTGAATCAACCGCCGGAATCGCCGCGTTGTGGGGCAGGGAAGTACCCAGTGCTTCGGCCATGCAGGCCATGGTCGATGCCGTGCCCATGGTGTTGCAAGTGCCCGCCGAACGGGACATGCCACCCTCGGCTGCGAGGAAGTCGTCGAGGGTGATGGTGCCGGCTTTCACTTGTTCGCTGAGCTGCCAGACCACCGTGCCCGAACCGATGTCCTTGCCCTTGTGCTTGCCGTTGAGCATCGGACCGCCGGTGACGACGATCGCCGGCACGTCGCAACTGGCCGCGCCCATCAGCAGCGCCGGGGTGGTTTTGTCACAACCGGTCAGCAATACCACGCCATCAATCGGGTTGCCGCGAATGGCTTCTTCGACGTCCATGCTCGTCAGGTTGCGGGTAAACATGGCAGTCGGGCGCAGATTGGATTCGCCGTTGGAGAACACCGGGAATTCAACCGGCCAGCCACCGGCCTCGATCACCCCGCGTTTGACGTGCTCCGCGATCTGGCGGAAGTGCGCGTTGCACGGGGTCAATTCCGACCAGGTATTGCAGATGCCGATGATTGGTTTGCCCTGGAACTGGTGGTCGGCGATGCCCTGATTCTTCATCCAGCTGCGGTACATGAAGCCGTTCTTGTCGGCGGTGCCAAACCATTGGGCGGAGCGCAGGGTGGGTTTCTTATCAGACATGATCGATTCTCTTATTGTATGACTATATTGTTGCGACTACGGCGTAACATAAGCTCAAATTCACAGGTTTGGAAGTGTTGTTGGGTAATTAGTATTACTATATAGTCGATTTCAACGGAGGGTTGGCCCTGGTTGTTTTCGGCGAGAGGCGGCCCCCGAGGTTCTATAACAACAACAATCGGAGACCGATCTCATGAGCCAGGAACTGCGGCTTATCCGTCGCATCACGCTGAAACTGATTCCCTTCCTGATCCTGCTGTACCTGATCGCCTATGTGGATCGCTCCGCCGTAGGCTTCGCCAAGCTGCACATGGGCGCCGACATCGGCCTCGGCGATGCCGCTTACGGCTTGGGTGCCGGGCTGTTCTTCATTGGTTATTTCCTGTTTGAAATCCCCAGCAACCTGATGCTCGATCGCTTTGGCGCACGACGCTGGTTTGCGCGGATCATGATCACCTGGGGCGCGATCACCATCGGCATGGCGTTCGTTCAGGGACCGCAGAGTTTCTACGTGATGCGCTTTCTGCTCGGTGCGGCGGAAGCCGGGTTCTTCCCCGGCGTTCTGTACTACATCACGCAGTGGTTCCCGATTCGCCATCGCGGCAAGATCCTCGGTCTGTTCATCCTGTCCCAGCCTATCGCGATGATGGTCACCGGCCCGGTGTCCGGCGGCTTGCTCGGCATGGACGGCACCCTCGGTTTACACGGCTGGCAGTGGTTGTTCATCGTCATCGGTACACCGGCGATCCTGCTGACCTGGCCGGTGCTGCGTTACCTGCCTGACGGTCCACAGCAAGTGAAATGGATGGACCAGGCCGAGAAAGACTGGCTGTCCGGTGAGTTGAAAAAGGACCTTGAGCAATACGGCCAGACCCGTCACGGCAACCCGTTGCACGCACTCAAGGACAAACGCGTGTTGCTGCTGGCACTGTTTTATCTGCCAGTGACGTTGAGCATTTATGGCTTGGGTCTGTGGTTGCCGACGTTGATCAAACAGTTCGGCGGCAGCGACCTCGTCACCGGTTTCGTCTCGGCAGTGCCGTACATCTTTGGGATTGTCGGTTTGCTGATCATTCCGCGCAGCTCCGACCGATTGAATGACCGCTACGGTCACCTGGCCGTGCTGTATGTGCTGGGTGCCATCGGCCTGTTCCTCAGCGCCTGGCTGACGGTGCCGGTGTTGCAACTGGCGGCGCTGTGTCTGGTGGCGTTTGCGCTGTTTTCCTGCACGGCAGTGTTCTGGACTTTGCCGGGTCGATTCTTTGCCGGGGCCAGTGCGGCGGCCGGGATCGCCTTGATCAACTCGGTGGGCAACCTGGGCGGTTACATCGGTCCGTTCGTGATCGGTGCGCTCAAGGAGTACACCGGCAACCTGGCGTCGGGGCTGTATTTCCTGTCGGGTGTGATGGTGTTCGGGCTGGTGCTGACGGGCGTGGTTTACCGGTTGCTGGAGCGCAAGCACGTGCTGCCGGCGGATCAATTTGCGGCCAGTGCGCGTGGTGCAACCCGCACCTGAGTTTCAGGGTTAACGCCGATCAACTGTAGGCGTGAGCCTGCTCGCGATAGCGGTGTATCAGTCGCCATCAATGTTGAAGGTGATGGCCTCATCGCGAGCAGGCTCACTCCTACGGGGATCGGTGGTGTTTCGAATAAACAGGAGAAAATCATGCGTTTGGTTCAATTCGAATTAAGTCATGGCGAGCGCCGCGTCGGTGTCGTCGAGGACGGTCTGGTCCGTGAAGTGCAGAACGCGCATACCGTTCGCGATCTGGCACTGGCAGCCATTGAAGCCGGCACAACTCTGCAGGAGCAAGTAAACGCCCTGGGCCTGGGCATCAGCCACAACTACGCCGAACTGCTCGCCGCGCTGCGCATCCTGCCACCGCTGGACCACCCGGACCCGGCTCACATGCTGGTCAGCGGCACCGGCCTGACCCATTTGGGCAGCGCCTCGGCCCGGGACAAAATGCATCAACAGGCCGGTGACGAAGCGGCCATGACCGACACTATGCGCATCTTCAAATGGGGCGTGGAGGGCGGTAAACCGGACGCAGGGCAGGCCGGCGTACAACCGGAGTGGTTCTACAAGGGCGACGGCAGCATCGTCGTTCGGCCGGGCCAACCGTTCCCGCTGCCACCGTTCGCCGAAGACGCCGGCGAAGAGCCCGAGCTCAGCGGCCTCTACGTGATCGGTCACGACAGCAAGCCTTATCGCCTCGGTTATGCGGTCGGCAACGAGTTCTCCGATCACGTCATGGAACGTAAGAATTACCTGTACCTGGCACACTCAAAATTGCGCAGTTGCAGCTATGGGCCGGAGCTTCGGGTGGGCGAACTACCCCAACATCTGGCCGGCACCAGCCGCATCCTGCGCGACGGCGAAGTGCTGTGGCAGAACGAGTTTCTCAGCGGCGAAGCCAACATGTGCCACAGCCTGGAAAACCTCGAATACCATCATTTCAAGTACAGCCAGTTCCTGCGTCCGGGGGACGTGCACATTCATTTCTTCGGCACCGCGACCCTGTCGTTCGCCGACGGTATTCGTACGCGGCCGGGTGATGTGTTTGAAATCAGCCAGGTCGAGTTTGGTGCACCGTTGATCAACGGCATCGAGCCTGCGCCAGCAGCGTTCGAACCCGGCACCGTCGTCACCCTTTAAGGAGATACGCATGACCCTGATCCTTGGACACAACTACATCGGTGGCCAGCGCAGCGCTGTCGGCTCGCTCAAACTCCAGAGCCTCGATGCCAGCACCGGCGAAGCGTTGCCGCATGATTTCTACCAGGCCACTGCGCAAGAAGTGGACGCCGCCGCCAAGGCTGCCGCGACGGCTTACCCGGCCTATCGTAGCTTGAGCGCGGAACGTCGCGCCCAATTCCTCGATGCAATTGCCGATGAACTGGACGCTCTGGGTGACGAATTCGTTGCCGTGGTCTGCCGCGAAACCGCGCTGCCTGCCGGCCGTATTCAAGGCGAACGCGGTCGCACCAGCGGCCAGATGCGCCTGTTCGCCAAGGTGCTGCGTCGCGGTGATTTTTACGGTGCACGGATCGATAAAGCATTGCCCGAACGCACGCCACTGCCACGTCAGGACTTGCGCCAATACCGTATCGGGCTCGGCCCGGTGGCCGTGTTCGGGGCCAGCAACTTTCCGTTGGCGTTCTCGACGGCGGGCGGCGATACCGCCTCGGCCCTGGCGGCGGGTTGCCCGGTGGTGTTCAAGGCGCATGGTGGTCACATGGCCACGGCCGAATGGGTGGCTGACGCAATCCTGCGTGCCGCGGAAAAAACCGGCATGCCGGCCGGTGTGTTTAACATGATCTACGGTGGCGGGGTCGGCGAAGCGCTGGTCAAGCACCCGGCAATTCAGGCCGTCGGCTTTACCGGCTCGTTGAAGGGCGGGCGCGCCTTGTGCGACATGGCCGCTGCACGCCCTCAGCCAATTCCGGTGTTCGCGGAAATGTCGAGCATCAATCCGGTGATCGTGTTGCCACAGGCGTTGCACAGCCGCGCTGATACAGTCGCCCGTGACCTGACGGCGTCAGTGGTTCAGGGCTGTGGTCAGTTCTGCACCAATCCAGGGTTGGTGATCGGGATTCGTTCCCCGCAGTTCAGCGCATTCGTGCAGCAGGTCGTGTCGTTGATCAACGATCAGCCGGCGCAAACCATGCTCAATGCCGGAACCTTGAGCAGCTACGGCAAAGGCCTGGAAAAACTCCTCGCGCATCCGGGTATCGCGCACCTGGCGGGCAACGCGCAACAGGGCAATCAGGCTCAGCCGCAACTGTTCAAGGCGGACGTCAGCCTTTTGCTCAAGGGTGATGAAGTCTTGCAGGAAGAGGTGTTCGGTCCGACCACGGTGGTGGTGGAAGTGGCCGATCAGGCACAACTGAGCGCTGCACTGAACGGGCTGCATGGCCAGCTCACGGCAACGATCATTGGCGATCCGGCGGACTTTGAACAGTTCGGCGAGCTGACCGCGCTGCTGGAGCAAAAAGTCGGGCGGATTCTGCTGAACGGGTATCCGACCGGTGTGGAAGTTTGCGATTCGATGGTCCACGGCGGACCGTACCCAGCGACGTCTGATGCACGCGGCACGTCAGTGGGCACCTTGGCGATTGACCGCTTCCTGCGCCCGGTGTGCTTCCAGAACTACCCGGACAGCCTGCTGCCGGACGCGTTGAAGAATGGCAATCCGCTGCGCATCCAGCGACTGGTGGATGGCCAGCCATCACGAGAAGCCCTCTAACGGTTAAACACAATCCCTGTAGGAGTGAGCCTGCTCGCGATAGCAATCTAACATCCAACATCAATGTTGAATGAAAGACCGCCATCGCGAGCAGGCTCACTCCAACATTGTTTTGTGTTGCTGGTGAGTTTTGTGGTCGGCATCGGGCCGTGAGCACATTGAGCTATCATTGCGTCTTTCTCATTCAAAGATTGATTGCCATGACTGCCGTAGCCGACACCTTGCTTAACACCCTCGAACACTGCGACATGGTGGAAATCGACGGGTTGCATGCTTTCGAATTCTCCCTCGATGAAGACGACAACTTGCACATTGAATGCATGGACGGCCGAGCGGCCAAGCATTGGGAGTTCACCCCGGCCGAAGTCGAGGCCGCGACCTTCGATCCAGACCTGCAAAGCTGGGTGATCACCGGCAGTTCCGGTGAGCATCGTCTGGTGTGTACGAAAGCATTCGGCGGCGGTGACGACGAGGATGACGAGCATGAGGATGCGTAAAATCTGGCCTCTGTTGATGGCTGGCAGTATCGGCGCGATGGGCACTCAGGCCGCCTCGGCCGAGGACTATCAGTTGCTGGTGGGTTCCTACACGGCGGGGCAGAGCCAGGGCATTTATCGCCTGAACTTCGACAGCTCGACCGGGCAGATCAACCCCAAGCCACTGCAAGTGATCAAGACTGAAAATCCGTCCTGGCTGACGCTGTCCAAGGATCAGCATCGGCTGTTCGTGGTCAACGAAAACGGCCCAGGGCAGAAAGATCCGGTCGGGCGCGTCAGCAGTTATGCCATTGATCCCAAAACCCATGCGCTGAGCCTGATCAATCAGGTGCAGAGCCTGGGTAATGAGCCGACTCATTCGAGCCTGAGCGGCGATGGCCTTCATCTGTTCGTCAGCAACTACTCGGTGGTGGAAGATCCGGGCGGCACCCTTGCGGTGTTGCCGGTGGGCACCGATGGCAAACTCAACACCGTGGTGCAGATGAGCAGCCATCTGTCGAGTCGGGTCAACCCCGAGCGGCAGATGTCGGCTCACGTGCACTCGACGATTTCCTCGCCAGACGGTCGGTACGTGTTCTCCAATGACCTGGGCGCTGACAAGGTCTTTGTCTATCGCTTCGACCCCAAGGCCAACCCGGACCTGCCATTGACGCCGGCCAAACCGGCGTCAGTCCAGTTGCCGCCAGGCAGCGGGCCGCGTCATCTGTTGTTCAGCGCCGATGGCAAGCATGCCTGGCTGACCATGGAAATGAGTGCTCAGGTGGCCGTGTTCGATTACAAGGACGGCACACTGGAGCAAACGCAGATGGTTGACCTCGCGGCGGGCCAGCCCACGTCTGATAAGGCCGCGGCGGCGCTGCATGCCTCCGCGGATGGCAAATTCCTCTACGTCAGCAACCGTGGCACCGCCAATCAGTTGCTGGTGTTTGCCATCGACCCGGCGACTGGCCACCTCAAGGAATTGCAGCGACGCTCCGTGGATGGCGACCATCCGCGCGAATTCAGCCTCGATCCCAGTGGCCAATTCCTGTTGATTGCCAATCAGAAGAGCAACGAGATTGTCGTCGTCGAACGCGATGCCAAGACCGGTTTGCTGGGTAAAACCGTGCAAAAGCTGCCGATGGACGCGCCAAGCGACCTCAAGTTCATGCTGCGTCAATAGGCCGCAGGCCCCGGTACTAGGGGCCTGCATCCTTCTATTAATGATGCTGATATCTGCTAATGCTACAAAGCATTTCAAGACGCGGACCCTCGAAGGTTAAGTTTGCTTCACGGCCCCACCGGGCAAGCAAGCCAACTGAATCCGAGGAATACCGGCATGAACTTCAATCTCTTCTCTGTTATCGCCGCTTCAGCTATCTCCGCCACCGTTGCTCTGCCAGCCAGCGCCAACGTTGAAATCAACGAGAAAAAATCCCACGCTCAGAGCTACACCCAGAAATACCTGCAACAGAGCGCCAACTTCTACGCCGCTCTGGATCACAAAACCCAAGCCTGAAATTCCAGCCCTGCACCTTTTATGCAGGAGCGAAGTCACTTGCGTCGATCAAGCTGAAACGCTTTGAGAAACCTGAGTGATGTCGCTCCTGCATAACGCGTTTACGACAGCATCACATTGCCATCATTTTCTGGCTTGATATCACATGGCCACGAGTCTAGATTTGACGCTGAGTTTTTGACTCCTTTTCTAATAACAAGGATCGACAGCATGGCGATGCGTCTGGCAGTGGTTCTTCTATTTCTGTATTCCACCCCCATTCTTTCGGACGCACAGCCCGTTTCGTCCGAGCCGGACGCGGCCCGCGAACGCATGATGAGTTTTATCAACGACTGAAATAGATTGGCTTAATGATCAACGAAGCTGATGGTCACTATGGATAACCCTGAGTGGTTACCACAGCATTTTTGATTGATTCTGTGGGCATCGAAACATGCCCACGGAGAACACCATGGCCAGCTCAATCCTCACTTCTGCCAAACACGGCGCCTACCTGGCCATCGGTCTTTACGTCGCAATGGTGCTGGTGGTCAGCCTTTCGGCTCAATCGCAACACTCCGTAGACGCGCCGATTCAGGTCGCTTATCCCGCTATCCAGTTCGAACACCGCGCTCAAGACGTCGTGGTCGATCACGCAGAACTGGCGGGAGTGGTCGGGGCATGAAAGGGCGCAAACTCTGGGTAATCGCCTTTCTGGCGTTCATGACCAACGGCGCTTCGTTGCTGGGCATCGGGCAGGGCTCGGCCGGTTCCGTGGCCCGGTCGATAGAAGCCAATCACAACCTTGCACGCAACATTGAAACGCAGAAGGCGATGGGGCTGTTGGCGGGTAATCCACCGATCAAGCGCCAGGTCGATTTTTTCGGGCCATTCCAGGTGGATTGCTCGGTGTTGCAGATGTGTGAAGTGCTTGCCTGAATCGCCTGCCCGGCACGCACTTTGTAGCAGCCGGACGCAGGCTTCGCCAGCGACTACGGGGATCGGGGGTGTGCTTACTTCTTCATCACACCGGTAAACAGGTCCGACTCCAGAAACCGCTGCAACCAGTTCTGCAACCGCGCATAAGGCGTCTGCGCGAACCACTCGCGATCCACGTGGGCGAACTGCCGAACGAACGGCATCAACGCTACATCCGCCAGGCTTGGATGTGCTGCCAGCAAGTATTCGCGCCCCTGCAACCCTTCATCAAGCTGACGCAAAAACACCTCACCTTGCGCCCGATAAACCTCCATCGGCTGCTCGGGATAACGTTCGGCGTACTTGTAGTGATTCAAATGCACCTTGAACACTTGATCGTTTGTTTCGATCAGGGCGGCGATCTGCGCCTGCCCGGCGGGATCATCCTTGAGCAACCAGTCCTGCGGATCGTTGTGCGCCAACGCCCAGTGCATGATCGCCAGGCTTTCATCAATCACCCGGCCATCAGCGTTCAGCACCGGCACCGTGCCTTTGCTCGACAGGGCGAGCATCTCGGCGGGTTTGGCCTTGAGGCTGACCTCGACGATATCAACCGCGACCCCTGAGTAGCGCAGGGCCATGCGCGCACGCATGGCGTACGGGCAGCGGCGGAACGAATACAGCGTATTCATTTCACCTCCAGCGTACTCAGGCCGTTGCCCTGGCGATGAACCTGAATCTGCACCGGAATCCGTTCATGCATTTCCTGCACGTGGGAAATCACTGCGACTTTACGACCCTGAGCCTGCAAGCCATCGAGCGCGTCCATGGCCAGTTGCAGGGATTCCGGATCGAGGCTGCCGAAGCCTTCGTCGATGAACAGTGATTCGATTTTCAGCGTGCTCGAGGCCATCGACGCCAGGCCCAAGGCCAACGCCAGCGACACCAGGAACGTCTCGCCGCCGGACAACGAATGCACCGAGCGCAGTTCATCGCCCATCTCGGTGTCCATCACCAACAATCCGAGCATGCTGCCGCCGCGCTTCAACCGATAACGGCGCACCAGTTGGCGCAGTTGCACGTTGGCGTGATGCACCAGCAGGTCGAGGTTGTAGGCCTGGGCGATCTTGCGGAAGGTGTCGCCGGTGGCCGAGCCGATCAGGGCACTCAAACGCGCCCAGCGCTGATACTCGGTGTAGGCATCGGCAATCTGCTGTGCCAGCGCCTGATTGGCGTTTTGCCGACGCTGATCTTCGGCCTGTTCGGCGCGCAGCTCGGCGCAGCGGTGTTCGCTGGCGGCAAACAGGTTTTGCAGTTCGGCAAGCGCGCTAGCCAGTTGTTCGGCGTCGAGGTTGCCGTTGTGCTGCGCTTGATGGTTGAGCAGGCGCTTGTCGCGCTCCTGCAACAAAACCTTGGCCTGTTCGATGGCTTTTTCGCTGTGCTGCAATTGCTGGCGCAGTTCGCTGACCTGTTGGTCGTCGACGCTCAGCAACGCTTCCAGACCACCGTCATCCAGCTCCGGATGCAGCGCGCGCCAATCAGCAATCTTGCTGTTCAACTCGCGGTCTTCGGCTTCCAGTGCCAACGAGCGTTCCTGCAGGGCCTTGAGTTCGGCTGCCAATTGCACCAGGCGCGTGCGCACGGTTTGCAGTTCCTGATTGGCGGTCGATTCTGCGGTGCGTGCCTGTTCGACCGCTTGATCGAGTTGCTGCTGCCATTGCTCGGCACTGGCGTGTGCGCCCAACAATTGCGTCAGGGTCTGCTGACAGGCTTGCTGTTGCTCGGCGAGGGTATCGAACTGCTGCTTGGCAACTTCCAGTTGCTGAAGGCGCGTCTGCTGGCGGTCCTGTTCTTTCTCCAGCGTCTGCTGGCGTTGCAGCTGTTCGCTGAGTTCATCGCGTTGCTGGTCGAGTTGCTCCAGGCGCTGAGCAATCTGCCGGTCGAGTTGCATGAACGTCGCGGCGGGTTCGTTGCGCAAAGCCTTCAGCGTCTCGCTCGGGAGCAAGGTGCTGAACGCCGTCAGTTCTTCATCCAGACGCTGGCGATCGCTGCTCAACTCGCGTTGCTGAGTGCTCAAGTGCTGCGCTGCTTGCTGGCTTGCGGTTTCGGCGCTGCGCAGTTGATGCTGAAGGCGTGCGGCGTCCTGTTGCAAGGTGAGCAGGGCGGTTTGCCGCTGTTCGTCCTGGGTGATGCTCTGGTTCAACTGATGGTTTTGCTGTGTCAGCCAGGCATCGCGTTTGTTCATGTCCTGCGCCAGCAATTGCGCCGACAAGGGATGCGCGTCGAGGCTTGGCGTCAAGGCTTGTTGCTGGGTGGCGAGCTGCTCTTGCTGCTGTAACAGCTCTTTTTGCTGAGCGATCAAGCCACCGACTTCGCCGCGCAAGTCAGTGAGCTTTTCCTTCAGTTGGTCGACGACTTTCTGCGCGTTGGCCTGCTCGCTTTCATCATGACGACCGAGGCTTTGCAGCAGCGCTTCCGGCTGATGATAGGGATGGTCGGGGCTGCCACAAACCGGGCACGGTTGATCGTCCTGCAACTGCTCACGCAATTCTTCGACGCTGGCGCTGCGGGCCAGACGCTGACGCTCCAGCAGTTCGCGGGTGACGGTCAGGGTCTGTTCGGCGACCGTCAGTTCGTTCCTGGTTTTTACCCCGTC
The DNA here is from genome assembly GCF_054668435.1 of Pseudomonas sp. S2_B07. Lineage (NCBI taxonomy): Bacteria > Pseudomonadati > Pseudomonadota > Gammaproteobacteria > Pseudomonadales > Pseudomonadaceae > Pseudomonas > Pseudomonas sp. S2_B07. The sequence continues at coordinate 834,344 of NZ_CP162769.1, read as the reverse complement.
CTGGGTCAGCCGATCCCGTTCTTGCTGAGCGGTCGACTGGCGTTGTTGAAGCTCCGCGCCACGGCTGTCCAGTTCCCGCTGCTGGGTCCATAGTCGTGTCAGCTCTTCGAAGGCTCGCAGTTGCTTGCGGTTGTCCTGCAACAGATTGCCGAGTAACTGGATCTGTTCAGCCACGGCCTCGGGCTCGGCGCCTGCCTCTTTGTAGAGCACTTCCAGCTGCTGCTTTTGCACGGCGAATGCTTGTGCTGCGCGTGTGGCGCTGTGCTCAAGGTCGGCCATTTCGGCCTGGCCCTTGTTCAGCCGATTGCCGATCAACATCAGCTGTTGAAGGCGATCGCGATAGGCATTCCACGCCTCGCTGAGCGGCGCCAGAGCGGCGCTTTGTTCAAGCTCGCCGGCGATGCGTTGCAGGCGTTCGGCGACGAGTTTCTGTTGGTCCAGCAAACCTTGAATCGTGTTCTGACCCTGAGTGCAGGCCAACTCGGCTTGCTGCTTGAGATCGGCGCTGAGGCTCGTGTCCTTGACCAGACGGGCGAGGGTGCTTTGCGCTTCAAAGGCCTGGCGCAGCAACGGCGCACTGTAGGTGTGCTGATGTTGCGCTTCGGTCAGTGCGGTGTGGGCGCTGCTCAGGCTCTGCTCGAGTTGCGTCTGGCGCTGCGTCAGTTCCTGTTGCTGTTGCGTGTGGTGCTGAATTTGTTCGGCCAACGGAGTGAGCTGGCCGGTGAGTTCGGTTTTGCGAGCGAATTGATGCCGTTGCGGGGCCAATTGCTCCAGGCGGGTCAGTTTCAGGCGTTCGCCGTCCTGGCTTTCCCAATGCTGCTGCGCGCCGCTCAATTGCTCCGTGGCGCTCAGTTGTTCGTCCTGCAACTGGCGCAGGTCTTTGAGCCAGGTGTGTTGCAGCTCAAGCTGCTTGAGCTGCGCCTGCTGTGTCTTCAGTTGTTGGTGTGCTTCATTGAAGCGTTCATCCAGTTCGGCGCGGGCTTCGGGCGCCAGCGGCGTCACGCCGGTGGCCTGGTCTTGCAACAGCTTGTGCGCTTCACGCGCTTCTTTGGTCTTGTCGAACGCACGGCGACCGAGCCGGGTGTACAGCGCGGTGTCGGTGAGCTTTTCCAGCAGTTCGCTGCGTTCGTTGTCGTTGGCCTTGAGAAAGGCACTGAACTCGCTCTGGGCGAGCAACACGGCGCGGGTGAACTGCTCGAAATTGAGGCCCAATACGGATTCGAGCTGGGTTTTGAACTCGACTTTCTGGCTCGCCAGCAGTTGATCCTGATCGATGTCGCGCAAGCTCTGGCGACTGGCTTGCAACTTGCCGCCAGCCTTTTCCCGGGCGCGATTGGCTTCCCAGCGCGCGCGGTAGCGGCGACCGTCGATGCCGACGAAATCCACTTCGGCATAGCCTTCGCCGGTGCCGCGACGCAGCAGCGTGCGCGGGTCGCCGGTGCTGATTTCGCCATCGGCATCCGGCGCTTTTGCGGACACCTGGGCATTGCTCAGACGCGGCACAGCGCCAAACAGGGCCAGGCACAAAGCATCGAGCAAGGTGCTTTTACCGGCACCGGTCGGCCCTGTAATCGCGAACAAACCGGCGCTGGCCAAGGGTTCGGCGGTGAAGTCGATCTCAAACGGACCGGCCAGGGAGGCGAGGTTCTTCAGGCGGATCGCGAGGATCTTCATGGTTGTTCGCGCTCCATCTGCACGTCTTGCAGCAACTCGGCAAAATCCTTCAGCGTTTGCTCATCGACCTCACTGCCGTAGCTGTCCTGCCAGGCGCGACTGAACAATTCCTGAGGTGTGAGCTGGTCCAGTTCCACCAGCGTGGTGCCGTCGTCGACACCATCGCGGCTGCCATTGCCGGCGTATTCGGCGGCGATGCGCACCAGACGCACGGCTTTGCCCTGCAGGGCGGTTTCAACCTGATGACGCAGGTCGGGTTGTGGTTCGTCGAGTCGCACCCGGACTTCCAGCCACGGTTGGCGCTGGATGTCGGCCAGCAAATCGATGTTGGGCAGGTCCGCCAGTTGCAGGAGGATCTCTGTCAGCGGCGCCGGGCCGATGCGTTGCAGGTTCACTGCCCGTGGTATCAGTTTGGGTTCGACGCTGACCAGGGTTTCGCCGTCGAGGGTGACGTCGAGAATCTGATGCTGATAACCGATCTCGGAGAACGACAGCGGAATCGGCGAGCCGCTATAGCGGATGCGCTCTTCGCCGTTGACCTTCTGCGGCTTGTGCAAATGACCAAGGGCGACGTAGCTGATGCTGGGGCCGAACAGGCTGGCGGGCAAGGCCTCGGCGTTACCGATGATCAGGCTGCGCTCGGAATCTTCAGACACCGAACCGCCGGCCATGTGCGCGTGGCTGATGGCGATCAATGCCTGGCCAGGTGTGCGCTTGGCGTTGGCCGCTTCGATCAGCCATTCGTGAACCTGGCCAATCCCGCGCAGATAATTGTCGCCCAGCTGCGCGCCGGTGACTTCGGCAGGGCGCAGGAACGGCAGCGCCAGGCACCAGGCGGCAACCTCACCGCGCGCATCCGGTAACGGTAGCAACAGGCGTTCAGCATCCAGTTGACCGTCATCCAGCCACAACACGCGGCCGAGCGCATGGGTGCGCAGACGTCGCATCAAGGGCGCGGGCAGTTCGATTCGTGAGCCGGAATCGTGGTTGCCGGCGATCATTACGATGGTCAGCAACGGCTGCTGCTCGTGGGCGCTGACGATGAAATCGTAGAGGCGTTCCTGGGCTTTGACCGGCGGGTTGACCGTGTCGAAGATGTCGCCGGCGATCAGCAGCACATCGGGCTGGTCCAGCTTCAGCTGGCGCAACAGCCACTCGAGAAAACAGGCGTGCTCGAAATCGCGTTCCTGGCCGTGCAGATTCTGCCCAAGGTGCCAGTCGGAGGTGTGGAACAGACGCAAGGCGGACTCCGTTGTAAATAAGGTGATGGCCGCGTGGGGAATGAAGGCGGCTAAAGGGGAGGGAGTTTACTGGCAAACACCCCCGATGTGGCCAGCGACACCAAAACCCCGTAGCAGTTGGCGAAGCCTGCGTCCGGCTGCGCAGCAGTCGTAAAATCGGCACAGGCGGTATTTCAGATAGACCGCGTCAGCAGGATTTACGACTGCCTCGCAGCCGGACGCAGCCTCGCGCTGCTCGTCAGCTGCTTCAGAGGGTTATTTGGGGTAAAGGGGAGGCAGGCCGCTATCACCCACCGGGTCCTGGATCCGTTCGGCAATCGGGATGGCCTTGATCGCGCGCCACAGTTCTTCGCCTTGCCAGTGCTGGCCGGTTTCGCTGTAGAGTGCGCCGTTCAAACCGTCCAGCGCATCGGACAAGGGCACGAAGCGGGCGGCCATGTCGGCCAGGGTTTCCGGTTGTTGCCGCGCCCAGGCGTCGAGCGCCTGGCGGGTGGCGTGTGGATCGTTCGCCAGGCAGGCGCGCTTGAGGTCATCCAGTACGGTGCGCGGGCTTGGGCCGGTCTGCGTGGCACGCAGGATCGCCGGTTGCCAGCGCGCTCGCCACCAGAGGCCGAAGCCGAGCAGGGTGGTGCAGGCCAGGATCAGCGTGCTGAGTTTCCAGCGCCACAGGGTTTCGCTGTCCGCGGCGGAACCGACCTGAGGCATCCCGGTTGGTGTATCGACCTGCATGCTCGGATTATTCGCGACCTGCAGGGTGCGCGCCGGCAGGCTGCTGCGTTCCAGATGATCTTCGAAGGTGTTCCACCAGACCACGTCCACCGCCGGCAACTCGATGGCACCGCTGCGCGCAGGCACCAGGGCCTCACGGTCTTCACGACTGCCGATCAGGCCGCGTTCGCTGTTCTGGTTGCCCAGTACCGGTTGATCCGGGTAGCGCCGCAAGCCGTTGACGTCGGTGGCCGGCAGCGGTGGCAGTTGCGAACTGGCCAGGCCTTCAACCTTGAGGATCAGGCTGCGGGTCAGCGAGTCGCCGACCTGCGCGTGGTCCGGTTCCGGATTCCAGCTTTCGCTCAGGGTTACGCTGCGGGCCGGCAACCAGGGCAGATCGGCAGGGTAGGTGATCGGTTTGGCCTTGACCGTCAGCAACATTTGCGTGGAGCTGACGCGCATCAGCTTGCCGGACTTCGGCACTTGGGCGGCGGCGTCCTGCGCCGGCTGGGTGTCGACCAGTGTGGCGCTGAAGATCTGCGCCGGAATCGCCAATTCGCCACTGTGTTGCGGATAAATCGCGTAGCGCATTTCGATCACGCCATGGCGCAGACCGTTGATGACTTTCTCGTAGGTACGCGACTCGCCCAGCGGTTCGATGCGCGCATCGGGCACCTGCAACGGGGTCAGGCTGCTGTCGTCGTACAGCGACACCGAATGGTAGATGCGCAAAGTCAGGATCGCCTGGGCCTGCACGTACACACTGCTCTGGTCGAGGCTGGCGTCGATGAACACCGGGGCGAGTTTGGTCGCGGTGTTCTGGTCTTCGCTCTCGACCACTTGCAGCGTGATCGACTGGCTCTGCGCCTCGCCCAGTTGCAACGGCGGAATGGTCACGCTGCCGTTTTCCTTGGGCAGCAAGGTAATGATCCAGCGCGTGGTCGCGCGGTTGTCGCCACTGAGGGTGTTCAACTGGTTGACCTGTCGGGTGCCGCGCACTTCGAACAGCGGCTCCAGCGGGTTCAGGTCCGGCTTGCCGAACTGGGTGACGTCGCTGGATTCAAGGGTCAGCTCGACCGTCTCGCCGGAGTTCAGGCGACTGCGATCAACGCTGGCAACCAGCCCCTCTGCCTGTGCCTGAACGGCACAGCACAGCAGGGCGAGCATGAAGAGGGTGAAGCGGGTCATCGAGTTTTTCCTGATCCTGATGTTGTTGCTGTTCGTACCAGAATTTGCGCCGGAGCAGTTCACCCGGATCATCCGGGATCTTGCGCAACCATTGCTCCAGTGCTTGAAGCTGTTCGCCTTCGATCGTGTCGCTGGTCGGGCGCGGTGGCGGCCGGGTGCTTTGCTCGTCGCCCAACTCGCTGCCCGGCACTTCATTGGCGCCCGGTTTCGGTGGCGAGGTGGCCTGTTGTTCGGCGTCCGGTGTGGTCTGTTGGACGCCGGTCTGCGGTTCACCTTCGCTCGTCGGTTGCGTGGCTGCGCCGGGCTGCGATTCTTGCGCGGCGGACGGTGCCTTGTTGTCGTCAGGCGTTTGGGGCTCTACCGGCGGCGGGGTGTTTTTCTGTTTGAGCAGACTCTCCACGAACGCTTTGTTGGTCAGGGCCGGGCGCAGATCCGGTTGCAATTCCAGCGCCTGTTCGTACGCATCCAGCGCAGCTTCCAGCTCACCGCTTTTGGCCAGGGCATTGCCTCGATTGTAGTGGGCGTGGGCGTCACTGCCTTGGGCAAACCGCTGGGCGGCGCCACTGTAGTCGCCGGCTTCATACAGCGCCACGCCTTGCCATTGCGGGTCCTGGAAATACTGCGCAGCCCTGGCCGGATGGTCTTGCCTGAGCAAGTGCAGGCCCCGTTGATCGGGGCGCAGCCACAAGTCTTCGAAGTCGAAGGCATAACTCGGTTGTGGCAGCGCCAACAGCAACGGCAGGCAGAACAGCCAGCCGCGCCGCCCGGCACACGCCGCCAGCAGCAACAGCGGCAGCAACAGCCAGTAACCCTGGTCGGCCCAGGTATCGAGACGCAACAGTTGTCCGTCATCGCGTAGCATGCGCGGGCCATCCAGCAGGCCCAGCGCACGCAGGTCGGCCTCGTCCAGTTGCGCCTGGCGATAGCGTCCGCCGAGATCATGGGCAAAAGCTTTAAGGCTTGAGTTGTCCAGGCGCGGCACCAGAATGGCGCCCTCGCTGTCCTTGAGGAAGCTGCCATCCTCCTGAGCCACCGGCGCCCCCTCGGCGGTGCCGATGCCCAGCATCAGGAATTCGGTTGAGTGACCGTCCAGAGCCTTATGGATGCCTTCGCGTTCCTGTTCGGTCAGGGTTGAACCGATCAGCAGGATCCGGCCATCGCCCAGGGCGCCCTGGCTCAGCAACGCAAGGGCCTTGCTCACCGCGAGGTCGGCGCGATGGCCGGCCTCGGGCATCAGCGACGGTTTCAGCGCATCCAGCAGGTTGCGGCTGGTCGACAGGTCATCCGACAGCGGCACCAACGTGTGAGCGCTGCCGGCGTAGACGACGATGGCCGTCTGGGCGTCGCTGCGCACCTCAAGCAGATCAAGGAGCTTGCGCCGCGCCTGCTCCAACCGGTTCGGTGTCACGTCGGTGGCGAGCATTTCCGGGGTCAGTTCAAGCACCACCACCAGCGGGTCGGCGGGCTTCTGACTGTTTTGTTCGACCCGTTGCCAACTCGGGCCGAGCAGCGCCAGCACGGTCAACACCCAGGCCAGGCCAAGCACGACCCACGGCAGTTTGCTGTCGCGTCCATTGCCACCGCTGAGCAGTGCGGCGTGAAAGGCCGGCGGCAGAATCATCTGCCAGCGCCCGGCACGCTTTTGCCGGTGCCAGAGTTGCCACAGCAGCCAGCCGAGTACCGGCAACAGCAAGAGCCACCACGGACGGAACCAGAACGGCCAGAGCGCGCTCATCGGCGTCTCCGCAGGCGCAGGCGTTTGAGGCGCTGGCGCCAGTCAGGCAGGGGTGATTGCAAGAACAGATCCTTGGTGAACAGGCGTTGCAACGGGTTGTGTGGCCAGCGCTCGCGCACCACTAACAGCATGCTCAGCAGCAGCGCCATGGCCAGCGGCCAGTGATACAACGCCTGCGCCGGGCGGGCCTGGGTCGGTTGTTGCGTTACGGGCTCGAGTTGGTCGAGGGTGTCCTTGATAATCTGCAGTTCGTTGCCGTCATGGGCGCGGAAGTACTGACCGCCAGTGGCTTCGGCGATGGCTTTCAGGGCCGGCTCATCGAGGTCCAGGCTCGGGTTCACGCCCAAAAAGCCCAGCGTGCCGCTTTCTTCCGGGTTGGCGCCAATGCCGATGGGGTAGATTTTTACCCCTTCGCTGGCCGCCAGTCGCGCGGCGGTCAATGGGTCGATTTCACCGCCGTTGTTGGCGCCGTCCGTCACTAGAATCAACACGCGGCTCTGTGCCGGGCGCAGGCGCAGGCGTTTAAGGGCCAGGCCGATGGCATCGCCGATGGCGGTGTTCTTGCCGGCGATGCCGATCCGCGCTTCGTCGAGCCACACGCGCACGGTGTGTCGGTCAAAGGTCAGCGGCGCTTGCAGATAGGCCTGGCTGCCGAACAGGATCAGGCCGACCCGATCGCCATCGCGGCTTTCCAGGAAATCACCGAGCAAATGCTGCACCAGGCTCAAGCGGCTGACGTCCTCGTCCTGCCACTGCATGTCGGGGAAATCCATCGAGCCGGACACGTCCACCGCCACCAGCAAGTCGCGGCCACTGGCGGCAATCGGCAGCGGCTCACCCAGCCATTGCGGACGTGCGGCGGCGATCAGCAGCAACAGCCACAGCAGCATGAACGGTGCCTGCTGACGCCAGGCCGGCAGGTTCGCCCGGGCGCGGCGGCGGGCCAGGCCTTCGAGGTCATTGAGGAAGCTGACTTTGAGGGCCGGCTCGCCGCTGTCGGCCACTGGCAGCAAGACGCGCATCAGCCACGGCAAGGGCAGCAAGGCAAAGATCCACGGCCAGGCGAACTCAAACATGTTTGCGAATCCAGGTGTCGACGGCTTGGGTCAGGCCGGCAATGGCCTTGTCGTCGAGTTTGCATTCGGGTTTGTAGGCGCCTTCCACCAGCACCATCCAGCGGGTCAGACCGGCCGCCGGGCAGCGGTTGTCGAGAAAGGCCAGCCATTTGCGCCCGTTGAGGGTGTGGCTCTGGCTGTAGGGGTAGTGGTTGCGGCACAGGCGTTTGAGCAAGCCATTGAGCTGCTGCAGCCAGGCACCGGCCGGCGCGCCGTCGTAGGGCTTGGGCATTTGCGCCAGTTCGGCCAGCGCGGCGAGACGCACCGGGTCCAGCGGTTGTTCGGCGCGAACGATGGGACGTTTGCGCACGACCAAGTGGCGCATCCGCCACAGACCAAATCCGATCAGCGGCAGCACTGACAGCAACAGCCACCAGCCCGGCGCGGGCGGCCAGAATTCGATGGGCGGCGGGCTAATCAGCGGTTGCAGTTGATCGAGGCTGCTCATCGACCTTTCCCCGGTTTCTGTGGGTTCAGAAATTCGCGCAGTTGTTCGACCATCTCGCTCTGGGTGCTCAACGGCATCAGCAACACGCGCAGCTTCTGGGCGAGCAATTCCCAGCGGGCGATGCGTGCTTCGGCCTGGGCGCGATAGGTCTGGCGCAGGTCGAAATTCAGGGTGTCGAGTTCCAGTTGCGCGCCGCGTTCGGCGAATCGCAGCAAACCGGCGGCGGGCAGGGCGTGATCCAGCGGATCGGAGAGGGGTAGCAGCAACAGGTCGCAATGGCGCGACAGCAGGCTCAGTTGTTGCTCCGAACCCTCGGTCAAGGCGCGCTCGTCGCAGATCACGATCACCAGGCTGCCGGGGCGCAACACTTCCCGCGCCCGACGCAGGGCCAGGTTGAGGGAGTCGCGGTTCTGCTCGGTTTCGGTGTGCAGCGATTGATTGACCCGCACCAGCCGGTTGAGCAATTGCAGGAGGCTCTGTTTGCTGCGCCGCGGCTTGATTTCGTAATGCTCGTTGTCACCGAACACCAACCCGCCCACCCGGTCGTTATGACCCAGCGCGGCCCAGCCAATCAGGCTGGCAGCCTGAGCGGCGAGCACCGATTTGAACATCAGGCCCGAACCGAAAAACAACCGGCAACTTTGCTCGACCATGATGAAAATCGGCCGTTCGCGTTCTTCATGGAATAGTTTGGTGTGGGGCTCCTGGGTGCGCGCAGTCACGCGCCAGTCGATGGTGCGCACATCGTCGCCGGCCTGATACACCCGCACCTGGTCGAAGTCCACCCCGCGCCCGCGAAATTTCGAGTGGTGCAGGCCGATCAGCGGGCTGCGCTGGCTCGGCGTGGAAAATAACTGCACTTCCCGCACGCGATGGCGCATGTCGATCAGCTCGGCGAGGCTGACACGGATGCCCGGCTCGGGCGGCAGTAGGGCGTTCATCGGGGTCAAGCGACGGCTACGACGTCGAGAATCCGCTGGACCACCCGGTCCTGGTCGATACCAGCAGCTTCGGCTTCAAAGGACAGAATGATGCGATGGCGCAGCACGTCAAACAACACGGCCTGGATGTCTTCCGGGCTGACGAAGTCGCGGCCGGCCAGCCAGGCATGCGCGCGGGCGCAGCGGTCGAGGGCAATAGAACCGCGAGGGCTGGCGCCGTAGGCAATCCAGTCGGCCATTTCCGGGTCGAACTTGCCCGGGTTGCGCGTGGCCATGACCAGTTGCACCAGGTATTCCTCTACGGCGTCGGCCATGTACAAACCGAGGATTTCCTTGCGTGCGGCGAAGATCGCCTGCTGGCTGACCCGGCGTTCCGGCTTGGTTTCGCCGTTCAGGGCTTCGCCACGGGCTTGCTGGAGGATCTTGCGTTCAACCGCGGCGTCCGGGAAACCGATTTTCACATGCATCAGGAAACGGTCGAGCTGCGCTTCGGGCAGCGGGTAGGTGCCTTCCTGCTCAATCGGGTTTTGCGTGGCCATTACCAGAAACAGCGGCGACAGTTCATAAGTGCTGCGCCCGACGCTGACCTGACGCTCGGCCATGGCTTCGAGCAGCGCCGATTGAACCTTGGCCGGGGCACGGTTGATTTCGTCCGCCAGCACCAGGTTGTGGAAAATGGGACCTTGCTGGAAGACAAAGCTGCCGGTTTCCGGGCGATAGATTTCGGTACCGGTAATGTCGGCAGGCAACAGATCGGGGGTGAACTGGATGCGGTGGAACTGCGCTTCGATGCCTTCGGCAAGTTCTTTGATGGCCTTGGTCTTGGCCAGGCCCGGGGCGCCCTCGACCAGCATGTGGCCGTCGGCAAGCAACGCGATGAGCAAACGCTCGATGAGTTTTTCCTGGCCGAGAATCTGCGTTGAAAGAAAGGTTCGCAGCGCGAGCAGCGCTTCACGATGTTCCATCGATGACTGTTCCTGGAGAAGGTGGCCGAAGTCGTTCGAATAACGCTTGGGCTGGGGGCGTTACTTTAATCCATCGCGGGGGGCGGGGACTAACGGCATTTTGTGCAAAGTGCGGGAAATGGTTGGCGAAATTGTTGGATTTTTGTAGCAGGGGAGCGTTGAGGTGGCAGTTCTGGCCTCATCGCTGGCAAGCCAGCTCCCACAAGTTTCAGCGTTGAGCATGCGATTTGTGCAACACATCGACCACCGTGGGCGCTGACTTGCCAGCGATGAGACCCATCCAGACGCTATCAAACTTCGTTAATGAAGGTCCCGGTCCCGTCGAGGATGTTCTTCAGGGTCTCTACAACCTCATCCATATCCACCATATCCGGGTTGAAAGTGATCTCCAGCACATCGTTCCCGTTCAATGCATCGGCATCCGCCGCCGCAATCTCGATCTTCAACAGATTCGAACTCAGGGTGACTTTCACCCCATCCAGGGTCGAAGGCTCGCCATCCAGGGTGATTTCCAGTTCGTCCTCGTCCGGGTAGCGACTCATCAGGAACATGTCGCCCTCCTCACTGTGGCAGCAGAGCATGGCCATGTTGTCTTCCTCGTCATCGCAAGGGTTCACAATCAAGAGGGCGGTGGTCATTTGCATGGGAAATTCCTGGCTCGACGAGCGTGGTGAAGACGCACAAAGCGCAATTCTGCCAGCCCAACGGAATTTCTGCTCGGCTGAGTGTCAGAGCAGGGGCGTGGACACTTGGAGTGTTACTGGTCATTTCTGGTACGCAGGTGCCGGAAAACCGGGGATAAAACGCCCGTTTTTGCCCACGGCTGCTAGTGTTGTTCGAGGCGTGTGCCGCCAGTTGCGTACCGATGACCGAATATGTCGCAGCACCGCAAGCACGGGCCTCGCCGCACTCGTTAAGCTGCGCAACGGATGAGCACCTGTAAAGACATTGCGCTGTTCGCAGCCCAGTCGGTTTTGCAGATGCCCATTCATGGAAGGTGAATGTGACCTGAGTGTCTCGTCCAGCTTCACCCACCTGTCCCCTGTTTCCTCTGCCCGAGAATCAGGAACAGGGTGACGGATCGCCCCGAAAGGGGTTTTGCACGCGACGCTTCCATCAATAACAAGCCCAAGCGGAGTACCACAGATGGCGTTCTTCACCGCAGCCAGCAAAGCCGACTTCCAGCACCAACTGCAAGCGGCACTGGCACAGCACATCAGTGAACAGGCACTGCCACAAGTGGCGCTGTTCGCTGAACAATTCTTCGGCATCATTTCCCTGGACGAGCTGACCCAGCGTCGGTTGTCCGACCTCGCCGGCTGCACCCTTTCTGCGTGGCGCCTGCTTGAGCGCTTCGATCACGCGCAACCGCAAGTGCGCGTCTACAACCCCGACTACGAACGCCACGGCTGGCAGTCGACCCACACTGCGGTCGAAGTGCTGCACCACGACCTGCCATTCCTGGTGGACTCGGTGCGTACCGAGCTGAACCGTCGCGGCTACAGCATTCATACCCTGCAAACCACTGTGCTGAGCGTGCGTCGCGGCAGCAAGGGCGAGTTGCTGGAAATCCTGCCCAAAGGCACCCAGGGCGAAGGCATTCTTCAAGAATCGCTGATGTACCTGGAAATCGACCGTTGCGCCAACACCGCCGAGCTCAATGTCCTGAGCAAAGAGCTGGAGCAGGTACTCGGTGAAGTCCGCGTCGCCGTCGCCGATTTCGAACCGATGAAAGCCAAGGTCCAGGAAATTCTCACCGGTCTGGACAACAGCCAGTACGCGGTCGACCCTGAAGAAAAAGGCGAAATCAAAAGCTTCCTGGAATGGCTGGTGGGCAACCACTTCACGTTCCTCGGCTACGAAGAGTTCGTGGTGCGCGATGAAGCCGACGGCGGCCACATCGTCTACGACCAGGATTCCTTCCTCGGCCTGACCAAACTGCTGCGTACCGGCCTGACCTACGATGACCTGCGCATCGAAGACTACGCCGTGAACTACCTGCGCGAACCGACACTGCTGTCGTTCGCCAAGGCTGCGCACCCAAGCCGTGTACACCGTCCGGCTTACCCGGATTACGTGTCGATCCGTGAAATCGATGCTGACGGCAACGTCATCAAGGAATGCCGTTTCATGGGCCTGTACACCTCTTCGGTGTACGGCGAGAGCGTGCGGGTCATCCCGTACATCCGCCGCAAGGTCGAAGAAATCGAACGCCGTTCCGGCTTCCAGGCCAAGGCTCACCTGGGCAAGGAACTGGCGCAGGTGGTTGAAGTGCTGCCGCGCGATGACCTGTTCCAGACCCCGGTCGACGAACTGTTCAGCACCGTGATGTCGATCGTGCAGATCCAGGAACGCAACAAGATTCGTGTGTTCCTGCGCAAAGACCCGTACGGCCGTTTCTGCTACTGCCTGGCCTACGTGCCACGGGACATTTACTCCACCGAAGTGCGCCAGAAGATCCAGCAAGTGCTGATGGATCGCCTGAAAGCCTCGGATTGCGAGTTCTGGACGTTCTTCTCCGAATCCGTGCTGGCCCGCGTGCAACTGATCCTGCGCGTCGACCCGAAGAACCGCCTCGACATCGACCCGGTTCTGCTGGAAAAAGAAGTGGTGCAAGCTTGCCGCAGCTGGCAGGACGACTACGCGAGCCTGGTAGTTGAAAGTTTCGGCGAAGCCCATGGCACCAACGTGCTGGCCGACTTCCCGAAAGGCTTCCCGGCCGGTTACCGCGAGCGTTTCGCCGCCCACTCGGCTGTGGTCGACATGCAACACCTGCTGAGCCTGAACGAAAAAAATCCACTGGTGATGAGCTTCTATCAGCCACTGGGTCAGGTGTCCGGCCAGCGCATGCTGCACTGCAAGCTGTATCACGCCGACACGCCGCTGGCGCTGTCCGACGTGTTGCCGATCCTGGAGAACCTCGGCCTGCGCGTGCTGGGTGAATTCCCGTATCGCCTGCGTCACACCAATGGTCGCGAGTTCTGGATTCACGATTTCGCGTTCACCGCCGCCGAAGGCCTGGAACTCGACATCCAGCAACTCAACGACACGCTGCAGGACGCCTTCGTCCACATCGTGCGTGGCGATGCCGAGAACGATGCGTTCAACCGCCTGGTGCTGACCGCCGGCCTGCCGTGGCGCGATGTGGCGCTGCTGCGTGCTTACGCTCGCTACATGAAGCAGATCCGTCTGGGCTTCGACCTGGGCTATATCGCCAGCACCCTGAACAACCACACCGACATCGCTCGCGAGTTGACCCGGTTGTTCAAGACCCGCTTCTACCTGGCGCGCAAGCTGTCGGGCGATGATCTGGAAGACAAGCAGCAACGCCTGGAACACGCGATCATTGCCGCTCTGGACGAAGTCCAGGTGCTGAACGAAGACCGCATCCTGCGTCGCTACCTGGACCTGATCAAGGCCACCCTGCGCACCAACTTCTACCAGACTGATGCCAACGGCAAGAACAAGTCGTACTTCAGCTTCAAGTTCAACCCGCACCAGATTCCAGAGCTGCCGAAGCCGGTACCGAAGTTCGAAATCTTCGTTTACTCGCCTCGTGTCGAGGGCGTGCACCTGCGCTTCGGCAACGTTGCTCGTGGCGGTCTGCGCTGGTCCGACCGTGAAGAAGACTACCGCACCGAAGTCCTGGGCCTGGTAAAAGCCCAGCAAGTGAAGAACTCGGTCATCGTGCCCGTGGGCGCGAAGGGCGGCTTCCTGCCGCGTCGCCTGCCACTGGGCGGCAACCGTGACGAGATCGCGGCCGAGGGCATCGCCTGCTACCGCATCTTCATTTCGGGCCTGCTGGACATCACCGACAACCTGAAAGACGGCGCGCTGGTGCCGCCGGCCAACGTCGTGCGTCATGACGACGATGACCCATACCTGGTGGTGGCCGCGGACAAGGGCACTGCGACCTTCTCCGACATCGCCAACGGCATCGCGATCGACTACGGCTTCTGGCTGGGTGACGCGTTCGCTTCCGGCGGTTCCGCCGGTTACGACCACAAGAAGATGGGCATCACCGCCAAAGGCGCATGGGTCGGCGTTCAACGTCACTTCCGCGAACGCGGCATCAATGTCCAGAAAGACAACATCACCGTGGTCGGCGTCGGCGACATGGCCGGCGACGTATTCGGCAACGGCCTGTTGATGTCCGAGACGCTGCAACTGGTGGCTGCGTTCAACCACCTGCACATCTTCATCGACCCGAACCCGGAGCCGGCAAACAGCTTTGCCGAGCGTCAGCGCCTGTTCGACCTGCCGCGTTCGGCCTGGTCGGATTACGACACCAGCATCATGTCCGAAGGCGGCGGGATCTTCTCCCGTAGCGCGAAAAGCATCGCGATTTCCCCGCAGATGAAAGAGCGCTTCGACATTCACGCTGACAAGCTGACCCCGACCGAGCTGCTCAATGCCTTGCTCAAGGCACCGGTAGACCTGTTGTGGAACGGCGGCATCGGGACCTACGTCAAAGCCAGCAGCGAAAGCCACGCCGATGTCGGCGACAAGGCCAACGATGCACTGCGTGTGAACGGCAACGAACTGCGCTGCAAAGTCGTGGGCGAGGGCGGTAACCTCGGGATGACCCAACTGGGTCGTGTCGAATTCGGTCTCAATGGCGGCGGTTCCAACACTGACTTCATCGACAACGCCGGTGGCGTGGATTGCTCCGACCACGAAGTCAACATCAAGATCCTGCTGAACGAAGTGGTTCAGGCGGGCGACATGACCGACAAGCAACGTAACCAGTTGCTGGCGAGCATGACCGACGAAGTCGGCAGCCTGGTGCTGGGCAACAACTACAAGCAGACTCAGGCTCTGTCCCTGGCTGCGCGTCGTGCCTTGCCGCGTATCGCTGAATACAAGCGTCTGATGAACGATCTGGAAGGCCGCGGCAAGCTGGATCGCGCCATCGAGTTCCTGCCGAACGAAGAAGCGATCAACGAGCGCGTTTCAGAAGGCCACGGCCTGACCCGCGCCGAGCTGTCGGTACTGATCTCCTACAGCAAGATCGACCTCAAGGAGGCGCTGCTCAACTCCCTGGTACCGGATGACGACTACCTGACCCGCGACATGGAAACCGCTTTCCCGCCGACCCTGGTGAGCAAGTTCTCCGAAGCCATGCGCCGTCACCGTCTGAAGCGCGAAATCGTCAGCACCCAGATCGCCAACGACCTGGTCAACCACATGGGCATCACCTTCGTTCAACGACTCAAAGAGTCGACCGGCATGAGCCCGGCGAATGTTGCGGGTGCCTATGTAATAGTTCGGGATATCTTCCACCTCCCGCACTGGTTCCGGCAGATAGAAGCCCTGGACTACCAGGTTTCCGCTGACGTGCAACTGGAGCTGATGGACGAGCTGATGCGTCTGGGCCGTCGCGCCACGCGCTGGTTCCTGCGCAGCCGTCGCAACGAGCAGAACGCCGCTCGTGATGTTGCGCACTTCGGTCCACATCTGGCAGCGCTGGGCCTCAAGCTCGACGAACTGCTGGAAGGCCCGACCCGCGAAGGCTGGCAGACCCGCTATCAGGCTTACGTCGCCGCTGGCGTACCTGAGCTGCTGGCGCGCATGGTTGCAGGCACTACTCACCTGTACACCTTGCTGCCAATCATCGAAGCGTCGGACGTGACCGGCCAGAACGCAGCAGACGTGGCGAAGGCTTACTTCGCCGTCGGCAGCGCGCTGGACATCACCTGGTACCTGCAACAGATCAGCGCTCTGCCGGTTGAAAACAACTGGCAGGCCTTGGCCCGTGAAGCGTTCCGTGATGACGTCGACTGGCAGCAACGTGCAATCACCATCTCCGTCCTGCAACAGGGCGACGGCACTCAGGACGTGGAAACCCGCCTGGCGCTGTGGATGGAAGCGCACGAAGGCATGATCGAACGCTGGCGCGCGATGCTGGTGGAAATCCGTGCCGCCAGCGGCACGGACTACGCCATGTACGCGGTGGCCAACCGTGAGTTGCTGGACCTGGCATTGAGCGGGCAAGCGGTGGTGACCACCACTGGTGCCGTCAGCGAAGAGCTGGAACCGGCGGCCTGATCAGGCGCTGAATGAAAAAAACCCGCATGGAGACATGCGGGTTTTTTTTGCCTGATCGCGATGGGGTCATATGCCTTAATACAACTTCCGCCCCGAATTATTATCCAGCATCGATACTTTATCTGTCGGGCTGGTCAGTAAATTACTGAGCGACTGGTCAAACTTCTGCAGCGCCCTGACTTGCACATTCTGTTGCTCATTAATATCCGCCACTATCTCCGAGCTCGGTTTAAAGTCCGCCCACAGAGGCGTCAGCGCTTTAGCGTCATGCCCTTGTGCAGTGCCAATATAGTTGAGATTAGCGTCGTAAAAGTCTGCACTGACATCCGCCGCTATATCCGAACTTCGCGAGGTCATCAACTGGCTGCGGCTGTCGACAATCGCGACCACGTCCGGTTTCGCCGCCTTGAGGCTCTGCATGTCCGGGTACACCGTGACCGAGCCGAACTGGCGCTGCAACGAGGCCTTGACCCAATCCACGGCCAGGTCGGGTTTAGAGGTGGCGACGTAGGCGTCATGAATCGGCTGCACCAGCAAACTCTGGCCGAAACCGGTGCCCGCGTTGGCCTGGTAGTCCTGGAGGTAGGCGCGATTGGTCTGGGTGTTATGGCTGTAGACGATGCCAAGCGACACATTATGGCCATTAGGAATGCTCGTGGCATTGCTGCGGCCAACAGGCGCGGTAAAGATGCCGTCCAGTGAAGAGACCGCACTTGGCGCAGTGGGGATCGAGCAGCCTGATAAAACAACGGTCATCGTCAAGGTACTGACAAGCGCAAGTTTCATGGTGTTACTCCAGTGAAACAACTTGAGTCGGGAAGTTTGAGTGCCGGTAGGGGCGGCGGTGATTCCAGACTAAACCTGTCTTCACAGAATTAAATAACCAATAAGCAGGCTTATCGTCAGTTCAATAGTTTTATTTGGTTTAAACAGGGTCGTTTGATTGCTTCAAGAAATAAAAAGGCCCGAAATCAAAGTTCGGGCCTTTTTATTTATGGTTGTACGTTCAGCCATCAGTTTTCCAGTGGGATCAACACTTTCTCGTCGGGCGACAACACCATGAACACCAGCAGTTTGGCGGGCTGGGTGGCGCTGGCGTTTTTCGAGACCAAATGTTCCGATCCTGCCGGCTCGTACCAGTATTGGCCGGCCTTGTAGGTGATCGCTTTTTCACCCTTCACCTGGGAGGTGATCGAGCCGGAAATGACATACGCCATGGCCGTGCCTTCATGCTTATGGGCAATCGAGGATTGGCCAGGCTTGTAGTCGACTTCAATCATCATGGCTTTTTTGCCAGGGACGTTTTTCAGCAATTGGTCCTGCAGCACCGTGACCTTTTCTGAAGGGCCTTCGTGGGCGAGCGCGGTGACTGAGGCGGTCAGGGCGAGGACAGCAAGCGGGGCAGCAAGGAAACGCAAAGCTTTCATGGTTCAGTACCTGCGGTGGTTATCATCAGCAACAACGATAGTCCGCAGGGTGGACCAATCAAACAGCCAATATTCGGGAAGGTGAGGGGACCAATCCAGCCCCCGAATTACGTATGCCTTGTAGCAGCTGTCGAGCAACGCGAGGCTGCGTTCGGCGGCTGCTACAGAGCGGCTACAGGGTGCTTTAGCGGATCGGGAAGCTGTTGAAATCCACGGCGTTCGCCAGTTGATTGTCAATCAGGCCGATGAAGCCCTGGACTTCCGGGCAGTTGAAATGCGAGTGCATCGCCGCTTCCGATTGCCAGCGCGCGCTGACGGTCCAGCGGTTGGTGTCCTCGGGGCAGCGGTCGACCATATAGGAGTCGCAGCCCGGTAGTTCGCGCAGGGTTTCGACAATCTTTTGCAGTTGCTTGCCCAGTTCATCCGAGCGGCCTGCGGCAGCCTGCACCTGTACGGTATTGATCACTTCGTGGGACATTGCTCACACTCCTGAATCAGGCCGGACGAATCCTGCTCATTGAGGGATAACGCTTATGCAGGATAGGCCTGCAACCCCGGACCACCAATAGCCAATCGCCCGGTAAAGGCGCAGACCAATCCGTCAGGCCACCTGCTGCAAAATGTCGCGCAGACGATCCAGGGCGGTGTCGATGTCCAGCGTGTCAATGGCGCCAAAACCCAGCAAAAGCCCGTCCTGCGGCGCTTGCTGGAAGTAAAAGGCCTCGATCGAATAGAGCCCGACTTCGACCTTTTTCGCCAATTCAATCACCAGGGCCAGATCGATAGGCACTTTGCACATCACCACCATGTGGAACCCGGCCGTGGTCGGCACTGGCTCGAACCACGGCGACAGGTCGCCCGCCATGCGCGCCAGGATGCGTTCGCGACGCCCGGCATAGATCGTGTGGCAGCGCCGGATATGTTTGAGCAAGCAGCCTTCGGCGATGAATTTGGCCAGCGCCCATTGGGGCATGGTCGACGTGTGCAGGTCGGTGAGTTGTTTGGCGCGGATCACGGCTTCGAGAATCGCCGGCGGTAAAATCGCATAGCCGAGCCGCAACTCCGGCAGCAGGGTTTTCGAGAAGGTCCCGACGTAGGCGACGATCCCGCGCTCATCCATGCTTTGCAGCGAATCGGTAGGGCGGCCCTCGTAGCGAAATTCGCTGTCGTAATCGTCCTCGATGATGATCGCGCCCAGTTCATAAGCGCGCTCCAGCAGCGCCGCCCGGCGCTCCTGGCTCATCGGCAGGCCCAGCGGGAACTGATGGGACGGTGTGACGTAGATCAGCCGCGTACCAAGGGGGATTTTGTCCACCTGAATGCCTTCTGCGTCCACCGGTACGCCAATCACCGTGGCACCGTGCGAGCCAAACAACAGGCGCGCCGGCGGGTAACCGGGGTCCTCCATGGCGACGATGCTGCCGGGGCGCGTGATCACCCGGGAAATCAGGTCCAGCGCCTGTTGCGCGCCGTTGCACACCACCACGTCTTCGTCCTGGCAATTGACCCCGCGCGAGAACGCGATGTGCCGGGCGATGGCGTTGCGCAACGCCGGCAGGCCCTCGGGCAGGCTATAGAAGCCCTTGGAACCGGCAATCTGGCGCAAGGCATGGGAGGTGCAGCGGCGCCAGTCATCCTGCGGGAACTGGCCCTTGCTGGTGGCGCCACCAATGAAGTCATAACGCAACGAGCCTTCCAGCGTCGGGTGCCGCAGGAATACGGGCAGCTGGCGCCAGGATTCGATGACCTCAAAACTCGCCAGTTCGGAATGGCTTTGTTTGCGGTCGATTTTCGAGGGGCGCGCATTCACGTAAGTGCCTTTGCCGATCACCCCGGTGAGGAAGTTTTCGTAGGTCAGTTGCGCGTAGGTGTCGGAAATGGTCTTGCGCGAAATCCCCAGCTGTTCGGCCAGCAAGCGGCTGGGCGGCAGCTGGGTCCCGGCGGCGAGGCGCCCGGATTCGATGGCGCTGCGCAACTGGTTGTACAACTGGCCCGTCAGGTCCTTGCGGCCGTTGATGACAACATGAAGTTCCATACCGGCGAGGCTCCTGCAGCGGTTGAGGCGCGTGTGCGTCGCGCCAGATTACCCGCATGCGCGGCCGTGCAGAAGTTGCGCAGGTGAAAAACCCGGGATTGGTCTGGCGCCGAGTGGTCCATGGTTATTTCGCCGAATTGGCTCTGTCACGTCGCGACCTCGACGACTACCGTGAAATTCACATCATCGCGTCACGAGGTCGCCCCATGAGTTCCCGCCTGGATTACTACAGCGCGTCGCCCAAAGCGATGAAAGCGATGATTGCCATGGAAGCCCTGACCAGCAACCTCAGTATTGAGCCCGCGTTGCTGCACCTGATCAAGATCCGCGCCTCGCAGCTCAACGGCTGCGCCTTTTGCACCGACATGCACTCGGTGGACGCCCGCCGCCTGGGTGAGACGGATCGGCGCCTGTATTCGATCGTCGTGTGGCGCGACAGCGGCTTTTTCAACCCTCGGGAACGGGCGGCGCTGGCCTGGACCGAAGCGGTGACGCTGCTCTCCGAAAGCCACGTGCCGGATGACGTTTTCGCGCTGGCGAGGGAGCAATTCAGCGAAGCGGAGCTGGTCGATTTAACGATTGCCGTGACCACCATCAACAGCTGGAATCGCCTGGCGGTGAGTTTTCGGCAAACCCCTGGCGGCTGAATCGATTATCCGCGCCGAGTGTCACATCAGGTTCATACACGCTGCGCAGGATGAGGTTTTCAAGGATAGATCGACAGGGAGTCACTGATGTCATTGATGGAATCCACCTATGCGGCCGGCATCGACCCGGTGCTGGCGCAGTCCTTTCGGGTGAGCGCCCGTTGCGGGTGCTTCATGCAGGCCGCTCGCAGCCTCAACATCAAATCCACGCAGTTGCGCAAACACCTGGCGCAGCTGGAGTCGCAATTGCAATGTTCGCTGTTCAATCATCAGGACAATGGCCTGGCCCTGAGTCGTGAAGGGTTGGCGCTTCAGGCGCAACTGATCGCGCTGGCCCATGAGCGCGATGCACCGGTGATCGAGCAACCGCTGATACGTCTGGCGGTGGCCGAGTCGATCCTGCATGACATCCTCGGCCGTGACCTGGTCGCCTTGTTGCGCCGCAACGCCAGCGTGCGCCTGGACATCATTACCCTCGACAGTGAGCTGAGCCTGCAAGCAATCAGCGCCGATGTGGTGCTATGGCTGGCCGGCACGGATTCGCCGCTGCCGGGGCCGAGTTTTGCGGTCAGCGAACCGCAGCGACTGGCGCGTCTGGAGTATCTGCCGCACATCGCCAAACGCTATTCGCGGGTCGCGGCGCGGCCGGGCAGCCTCGATGACCTGGCCGACTTCATGCTCGTGCAGTGGCAGCATGACCGTCAGGTCGAGAGCTTTCGGCCATGGAACAGCGTGGTGGATCAGCGTCTGGCTGGCGTGGTGCAGTTGCATTCCTATGAACTGATGCTGGAGATGATCCGCTGCAGTGCCTGCATCGGGTTGTTGCCGCGCTACATCAGCCAATTCGACCGTGGTTTGATTGCGTTGCCTGAACTGTTCGAGCAGCCGATGCCGCGTCAGGTCTGGATGGCGGTGAATGCCGACACTCAAGGTCAGGCCGATGTGCAGATGATCGTCGAGCTGATCCACAACACCTTCAACGAGCGCCGGGAGTGGTTCGAGAGCTAACCACGGTTAACTGTAGGAGTGAGCCTGCTCGCGATAGCGGTGTATCCGTCGACATTTATTTTGAATGTTAGGCCGCTATCGCGAGCAGGCTCACTCCCACAGGGAATGTCGCCATATTGGGAGATAGCGTTGTAGAGTAAGCGGCCATGTCTGCCTCAAGGATGAATCACCCATGCCTGCCACCGAACCGGTCATCACCCTCGAACGTTTCAGCGAAGCCCACATCGAGGGCGTCACCGCGCTCTACAATGACCCGGCCATTACCCGTCAGGTCCTGCAAATGCCGTTTCAATCCACCGAGATCTGGCGCCAGCGCCTGGCCTCGGATAACGAGCGCCTGGTGAAACTGGTTGCGCTGCATCAGGGCACGGTCATCGGCAACATTGGCCTGGAACAATTCTCGCGGATCCGCCGCAGCCATGCCGGCAGTATCGGCATGGGCGTCGCGGTGGCATGGCAGGGAAAAGGCGTGGGTTCGACGCTGTTGGCGGCGGTGCTGGACATCGCCGACAACTGGATGAACCTGCGGCGGGTCGAACTTTCGGTGTACGCCGACAACGAAGCGGCCATCGGCCTGTACCGAAAGTTCGGTTTCGAGACCGAAGGCCTGCTCCGTGACTACGCCGTGCGTGACGGCCGACTGGTCGACACCCTGAGCATGGCGCGTCTGCGTCGCATGCCTGACACCGAGTGACTCAGTCGCCCAGTGCAAACGCCACCGCCGCCTGCGCATGCAGTTCGGTGGTGTCGAGCAGGGGCAGGGCGCTGTGTTCGGGTTTGATCAGCATGCCGATTTCCGTGCAACCGAGGATGATCGCCTGGGCGCCGCGTTGGGTCAGCGATTCGATCACCTGCTGGTAAACCTTGCGCGATGTTTCGCTGATCACCCCGACGCACAACTCGTCGTAGATGATCCTGTGCACGGCGTTGCGTTGCTCGGCTTCCGGCACCAGCACGGTCAAGCCCATCGCGCTCAGACGATCCTTGAGGAAGTCCTGTTCCATGGTGAACGCGGTCCCGAGCAACCCGACCTTCAGCGCACCGGCATCGACGGCTGCCTGACCGGTCGGGTCGGCGATGTGCAGGAACGGAACAGTGATCGCGGCCTGAATCTGTCCGGCCACCTTGTGCATGGTATTGGTACACAGCACCACACACTCGGCGCCGCCAGCCTCAAGCCCTCGCGCCGCGTCCACCAGAATCGCCGCCGCATCGTCCCAGCGCCCGGCATGCTGGGCCTGTTCGACAGGCCCGAAGTCGACGCTGTACATTAGCAACTGCGCCGAACGCAACGGCCCGAGCCGGTCACGAACCTGCTGATTGATGAGGCGATAATATTCGGCGCTGGACTCCCAGCTCATGCCGCCGATAAGGCCGATGGTGCGCATGCGGTGCTCCCTGTGAATGGCTAACCTTGCGAGAGTATCCCGTGGATCTTGACGGTCATCTATCAGGAAATTTCACATGCCCGGCGTGCTGAGCCAGCACGTGCTGAGCGCTAGAGCTTGCCTGCAACTGTTGCCCCGTGCGGCCTACAGTGTTCGTGATCCGGCGCAGTCGTTGACCCTGGGCGTGACGCTTGAGCGCCAGCAAGGCGTACACGCCATTGATTCAGACCGGCGGGTGGATTTCGATACTTTGCCCGGTGTGCTGGCGTTCACGCCGGTGGGCGTCGAGGTGTTTTCCGAATCGGCGAGCGGTGGTGAATACCTGTTGATGCGCCTGGATGAGCCGTTTGCGGATGAGATGCTGCCAGCCGTCCGCCAGCGTGTTCAGTCAGCCGGTGATCGACGGGCGCTGACGTTCGCACGCGAGATCCGACGCCTGTTGCTCAACCCTCAACCTGATCTGATGGCGCTTGAGCAAGCCGCCCTGAGCCTGATTGACCAGGCGCCTGTGACGACTCGATCCAGACTGCACGCCAAAGCGTTCGCCCCGGTACTGGATCAGATCGCCGAGCAGTTCCATGAACCGCTGACGCTGGACCAGTTGGCCGCGACTTACGGGCACAACGAACTGCGTTTTCTGCGCGACTTCACCCGGGTCATGGGCCTGACACCGCATGCGTATCTCGTTGAGGTGCGCCTGCAAGCCGCCCGACGGATGATCGAACACACGGACCTGCCGTTGGCCAGCATCGCTCTGGACAGCGGTTTCGCCCATCAGTCGCACATGGGCAGCGTTTTTCGCAAACACCTGGCCATGACCCCCAGCCAATACCGCTCGCGCTTTTAGTCGTACGCCGGCGGCCTGCATCTGCCATGCTCAATGTCCGCAGCACCGCTCCAACCAAAGGAACACCGCAATGGACGACGTACAACAACTGGGCGAAATGCTTCGCCACTACGCAGAAAGCGAAGCGCACAAAAAGCAGACGTTCGAGTCGCAATCGGCGCTTTGGGCGACGCGTATCGGCGAGCTGTTCGATCAGATCCAGCAGTGGCTGGAACCGGTCCAGGCGCCGCATCTGCTGGAAGTGAGCCGTGAGGCGTATGTGGCTTCGGGGCCTAGCGTGCCGGTGGAGACGTCGCCGTTCAAGACCGAGAAATTGTCCATTGTCATTGCCGGCAAACCGGTGGAGTTCGTGCCGGACGTGATGGGCGCTGGCGGTCAGATTTCCCTGGCGGTGATGGGGCTGACGGCCGCGCGCTATGGCAGCGTTTCGCTGGTGTGCCTGCCGCCGTCGACCAGCTGGCAGTGGCGCAAGACCAATGGCCTGAAAGACCCGGACACGTTTGCATTTGATGCGAATTTTCTGGCGCAGCAGTTGCAGGGCCTGATCCCGCGTGATCGCGGCCAGGTCCTCCCGGACTGAACTAAACCCCCTTGCAGGAGCCGAGCTCGGCTCCTGCATTGGATAGGGTGTGGGTCAGATTTTGAGGTTGCCCCAGCCGGGCTTGACCTCTTCTGGCGCTACCGCCTTCACCTTCTTCCCCGTGGCCGATTCCACTCGCCGCGCCACCTCGGGATCATCCGCAAACGGAATCAGACTGGCATCCTCCAGGCTCTGCGCCGTCTCCCGCTTCAGGCAATATTCAACCCCCAGCCAAAGCCCCAGCACCGCCATCACATTCAATAGCACTTCAAACATTCCAGGCTCCTTGCCTCAGGCAATCTGTGCTTCACGCTCAGCCATCGCCACGTCCGCAACCCGCACAGTGCGCCAGGTGTTGTAGGCCATCAGCAGCATGCCGCTGAGGAAGAACACCCCGCCGGTAAAGCGCACCACAAACCCCGGGTGGCTGGCCTGCAAGGCTTCGACGAACGAATACGTCAGCGTGCCGTCGTCGTTGATTGCGCGCCACATCAGGCCTTGGGTGATGCCGTTGACCCACATCGACGCGATGTACAACACGGTGCCGATGGTCGCCAGCCAGAAGTGTGCATTGATCAGGGCGATGCTGTGCATCTGCTCACGGCCAAAGACTTTCGGCACCATGTGGTAGACCGCGCCGAAGGTGATCATCGCTACCCAGCCGAGCGCCCCGGCGTGAACGTGGCCGATGGTCCAGTCGGTGTAATGGGAGAGGGCGTTGACGGTCTTGATCGCCATCATCGGACCCTCGAAGGTCGACATGCCGTAGAAGGCCAGGGACAACACCAGAAAGCGCAGGATCGGGTCGGTGCGCAACTTATGCCAGGCGCCCGAGAGGGTCATCATACCGTTGATCATCCCGCCCCAGCTTGGCGCCAGCAGGATCAGCGACATCGCCATGCCCAGCGACTGTGCCCAGTCCGGCAGCGCGGTGTAGTGCAAGTGGTGCGGACCGGCCCAGATGTACAGGGTAATCAGCGCCCAGAAATGCACGATGGACAGGCGATAGGAGTACACCGGGCGCCCGACCTGTTTCGGCACGAAGTAATACATCATCCCGAGGAACCCGGTGGTGAGGAAAAAGCCAACGGCGTTGTGGCCATACCACCACTGCACCATGGCGTCGGTCGCCCCGGAATACACCGGATAAGACTTGAACCAGTCCACCGGGATCGACAGGTGATTGACCACATGCAGCATCGCGATCACTACGATGAACGCGCCGAAGAACCAGTTACCGACGTAAATGTGTTTGGTCTTGCGCTGCACCACGGTGGTGAAGAACACGACCGCGTAAGCGACCCAGACCACCGTCATCCATACCGCGCCGGTGAACTCGATCTCGGCGTATTCCTTGGTGGTGGTGTAGCCCAGCGGCAGGGTGACCAGCATGGTCACGATCACCGATTGCCAACCCCAGAAGGTGAACGCGGCGAGGGTGTCGGAGTACAACCGCACCTGGCAGGTGCGCTGCACCGCGTAGTAACTGGCGGCGAACTGCGCGCTGCCGGCAAAGCCGAAAATCACCAGGCTGGTGTGCAGCGGACGCAAGCGACCGAAGGTGGTCCACGGCAGGTCAAGGTTCATCTCGGGCCATACCAGTTGCGAGGCGATCCACACCCCCATCGCCATCCCCACGACACCCCAGACGATGGTTGCCACGATGAATTGGCGCACAACCTTGTAGTTATAGGCCTGTCCGATTGTTGCTGTGCTCATGGTCAATGCTTCCACGGTTGCAAAGGCTTCTACTGTAGAAACCCCGTCGGAAACAAAACAGACTCAGGAAAACTTCATTTATACGGATCAGATCCGAGGCCACCCTGCAGTCATCTGCCACAAACTGATACGTTTTTTTAGCGTTTAGGTGAATCTGTAGCACGCTGCGTCGCAGGTCCATAGTCCCCCCTCACAATCAGCGGCTACACGGGTGTGTTTTTGCTTGGGACAGTGATGGCAGTTTGGTAGAGTCCGCGGCTTGTCAGGGAGCAAGTGAAGAAAGGAGTCGGGTGTGAGTGCGGGCAAAAAGATTTTAGGGTTGATATCGCTAATGCTGATGCTGGCCCTGTGGGCCAGTTACGTTTATGTGTTCAAGGACAACCGTGACGGGCTGTTGGGCGGCGCCTTCGACAGCACGGCCTGGTGCGGTACGCCACCGGCCAGTGATAGTGCTGCGCTGGGCAAGGATCAACTGACCCTGCGGATCACCAACAACCTGCGCGGCGAGTTCATGCTCAGCGGCGCCATCGTGGTTTCCGAACGCACGTTCAACCGCTACGACCTGGCCCGCAACGAGCTGCGCCTGCGTCTGGAGCCGTTGCAATGGTCGTACGGTGTCACGCCGATTTTCCTCGAACAGGTCAAGGTCCAGCCACTGACGCGTAACCTGTCATCGCTGAACAAGAGCGCCTATGCCGAACTCGAACCGCGCCCCATTGGCGTTCAGGGGCGGGCGGCGGACTTCCCGTTCGACACTTACCGCTACGGCTACAAACCAGTGTTGTATTACCTCAAGGGTAACGATCGCATCGACCTCAAGTTCAAGCACATCACCACCAGCATGGAGATGTCGAACACCTTCACGCCGATCCAGAAGTACAACCGCGCGGAGTACATCAACGAGAAAAACTCGCTGGCGCGTGAGGAAGACTACAAACCTTATGCAACCACTGAGTGTGCGTTCAGTGTCGAGCGCAAGGGCTCGTTCAAGATGATCGTCTTGATGTTGCTGCTGGTGATCGGCTTGCCGTTGCTGCATGTGTTTTATCGCGACGAGCCGGGTATCGACTTTCTGGCGACGCTGGTCAGCATCGGGGCGATTCGGGTGTTGCTGGTGGGGCCGCTGAATGACTTCCAGTTGTACAAAATCGACTTTCTGTTTGCCGGAGTGATTTTACTGGTGGGCACGGTGTCGCTGATCAAGGCGATGCGGGCCAACAGTCGGCGGGAGTTGGCGTTGAAGAGTGGTTCGTCCTGGTAATCCCACGGTCGATGTAGCAGCTGCCGAGCCTGCGAGGCTGCGTTTGGCGACGCAGCCTCGACAGCTGCTACAGGCGGAGCGTATCGAGGGCTACTTCAACGCCGGATCCCCCATGTTCATTTTCTTCCAGCCCTGCAACAGCACCTGCGCTTTCGGTTCCTGCCCGTTGTCCAGGTAATACTGGATCAACGACAGCCGCGCATTGCGGTTGGCCGGCTGCACTTTCAGCAAGCGCTCCAGCACTTCGCAGGCCTCTTCAACCTTGCCGCGGTCATGCAAGGCCACGGCCAGCACGTAGCCGTATTGCGCGTTCTGCGGTTCCAGTTGCGCGGCTTTGCGAAGCGCCGACATGGCCTGGTCCGATTTGCCAGCACGCACCAGCGACAAGCCCTGGGTGTGTTGCAGCAGCGCGGCGTCCGGGTGGTCTTTTAGCCCTTGGGCCAGCAGCGCCTGTGCTTCCTGGCTGCGGCCATTGGCTTCGAGCCATTGCACCAGCGTCACCAGTGCCGGGTAGAAATCCGGATCGCGCCTGAGCGCCGTGCGCAGGTACGGTTCGACCTGGTCATTGCGTCCGCTGGCCTGGTAGAGCATCGCCAGGTTGAGGTTGGCTTCGGCGCGTTCCAGCAGGTTTTTCTGTGCTGCTTCGTACTCGGCAATCGCCGCATTCCAGTTCGCTTGGGCAGCGCCCAAACCATTGCGTGCGGCTCCCAGCAGGTCCCGGGCTGCAGCAATACGCACGGCCATCACCGGGTCTGTCAGCAACGGCGTCAACAGCGGTGCCCGCTCAGGTGGTGGCAGGAACGCGCTGATTGCGTGCACGGCACTTTCACGCACTTGTGGCGCGGGATTGCTCAGGTCCTTGGTGGCCAGTTTCAACGCCTGTTCACTCGGGTACAGCGGCAACTCGGCGAGCAGGGTGGCCCGCTGAATCGCTGGCAGCTTGCTGCGTTGCAATTGTTCATACAGAGCTTGCGCCGCGCCGGGTTGACCGTTGCGAATCAGCCACAGGCTTTCGTCATACCGCGGGGCCTGTACGGTCGGCGCGCTGTTCCACCGTTTGAATTGTTCGGTGACTTTGTCGCCGTCCTTGCCCTGGTGACAGGTGAGGCAGGCGTCCGGGGTGCCGAGTTTTTTCGCCCGCTCAGGGTTGGGAATACTGAAGCTGTGGTCATGCCGGAAGTCATTGCCCATGTAGAACTTGCCGGGCATGTGGCAATCCACGCACTGCGAACCCGGCTGACCCATGGTGTGACGGGTGTGCTCGATGGCGTCGTAGTTTTTTGCTTGCAGGCCTTTGCCGTCGACGCCTTCCACCGGCGTTTTTCCCGTGGTGTTGTGGCATTGCAGGCAAACGCCGTTGCCCGGCGCCTTGAGTTCAGTGCTGTGCGGGTTGTGGCAGTTGCTGCAGCGCACGCCCTTGTCGAACATTTTGCTTTGGGCAAAAGAGCCGTGTTCAAACACCTCGTCCTTGATCTTGCCGTCCAGCGCATACAACTCGCGGGTCAGGGGGCTCGGCAGGTAGTCATCCATCAGGCGTTTGCCGGCGGTGTAGCCATCGCTCAGCGGTGCCCGGCGCGAATGGCAGCGGGCGCAGGTTTCGATCTCGACGGTGGCGTTCTTGTCCTTGAGGTCGACGGCAAAACCGGCATGAATCAAATCACCTTTTTTCGCCGTCCATTCCAGGTGATTGGAAGCCGGGCCGTGGCAGGCCTGGCAGCCAACGCCGAGGCTGTTCCATTGGCTGTCGAAGGTGTTTTTCGCGGCATCGAAATTGCGCTTGTAGCCAGTGGTATGGCACTCGACGCACATGAAGTTGGCGTTCTGGCTCGGCTTGCTCCAGTGCAGCGGGTTCTTGAAATTCACACCCTGACCCGGATAGAGGTGGAACCAGCGGTTTTTCTCGGTATCCCAGGCCACGCCCAAGGGTTGCAAGCGACCTTCGCCCACTTCGATCAGGTATTGCTGCAACGGCGCGATGCCGAAGGTATAGGCCACCTTGAAGTCGGCGTTCTTGCCATCGATACCCGGCGTGTTGACCCAGAAGCCGTCGTCCTTGCGCGAAAAAATGGTGGTTTCGTTTTCCGCTTTGAAGGTGACGTTATTGAAGTCGCCCAGCATCGTCTCGGCAGAGGCTGCCTGCATCGCCAATTGGTGATGGGAGCCTTTCCAGTCCTTGACCTGTTCGCTGTGGCAGCCCTGGCATTGCTGCTCATCGACCATCTTCGCCGGGGCCAGCGCGACCGGTTGCGGTTTGGCCGGTGGCGCGACAGGGGCAGTGACGGGAACGGGTCTCAGCGGTGCCGGTGTGCTGCTAAACAGAAACCAGCCGATGCCGATGACCGCCAACAGTAATGCACCGATGGTCACGGGAAAAAGAGAGCGGTTAATCAGGTTCGGTGGTGAATCAGGGTTGGGGCTTGGTGCTTTATTTTTATGTTTCAGCATTGCGACTTCCGTAGTCGAGGTGCGTTTGCCTTGAGGCGCGCGATCAAGCTGGAGTGCAGCTTTGCCGCATGCCGGGCATCTGTCAAATGACGGTTGCGAGAGCGTCCGCAGCGTTAGATGAAATGTGTGCTTTTTTTGAGTTTTTTATCGCGAAATGCCTTGACTCCAGTCGCCTTTGCACTAGGGTGTTCGCCCTTCAAAACAGGAGTTCAAGCATGAAGCTTGCGTTAATGATGAGCACGTTGTGCATCGCCACCATCGCGGTGACAGGGTGTGCGAGCAAGGTCGTCGAGCCGGAGCAGTATTCCGGCTTCCTCAAGGATTACGGCCAGCTGCAGGAAGCCAAGTCGCCGTCCGGCGCGACAGTGATGCGTTGGGTCGATCCAGCGCTGGATGTCAGCAAATTCACCAGCGTCTATATCGAACCGACCCAGCTTTACCCGGCCCCCCAGCCAACGGTGAAAATCCCCCAGGCCACGCTGAGCGGGATCACCGGTTATTACGACCAGGCGCTCAAGCGTGAAATGGCCAAATCGCTGCCATTGGCCGCCGGCCCTGGCCCAGGCGTGATCGTGGTGCGTGCCGCCATTACTGCGGTCAGCAGCAAGACCGAAGGCTTGAAGCCTTACGAAGTGATCCCGATTGCGTTGGTTGCCGCAGCCGTGAGCACCGCCAGCGGTATTCGTGATCAGGAAACAGACCTGGCCACCGAAGCGGCATTCATCGACGGCGGCAGCAACAAAGTCATCGCTCAGGTCGTGCGCAAGGGCACCGGCAAGCCGCTGGAAAACGATGCGCAGGTGATGAAGGCGGATGACGTCAAAGGCGTGATGGATGGCTGGGCGTCGGATTTGAATCAGTCGTATTTGAAGATCAAATCCAAGTGATGTGCCGAGGCTGATGGCCTCATCGCGAGCAAGCTCGCTCCCACACTGGATCTGTGTAAACCACAAGTCCGATGTGGGAGCGATGGAGTAAACCTTTGGTGCCGTCGGCGTTACGCTCCTTTTACTTCCCTTGCTCGGCTGTGGCGGCGTCGTAGGGATAGATCCGGCGCCATTCGGCGGCCATGTCCACGACGGTCCAGTCACGTGTTTTTGCTTCGTCCAGGGCCTTGTCCAGGCGACCGAAGTCGGACTTGCGGTCGTAGGCCCATTCGCGTTTGGCGTCGGTGTGATGCACCAGCCCCATGAATCGTTTGCCCGGTCCTGCGGCGGTCCATTGCAACATCTGCAAGTCGCCGTCGGAGTTGCCGAAGGCGAGGATCGGCCGCTTGCCGATGACCGCGTCGATGCTTTCCGGTTTGCCCGGGCCGTCATCGTTGTGGGCCAGTTTCGGCGTGCGCAGGATCGAGGCCTTGCCGTCCTTGTACTGGAAGGCTGTGACGAATGTGGTGCCGATCACCTGTTCCGGCGGGATGCCGTAGACCTTCTCGGCAAAGGCGCGCATGAACCCGGTGTCACCGCCGGAGACGATGTAGGTCTTGAAGTTCTGCTCGCGCAGGTAGTCGAGCATTTCCAGCATCGGCTGGAACACCATCTCGGTGTACAGCTTGCCGGTTTTCGGGTGTTTGGCCTGGCTCAGCCAGGTCTTGGCGTAGTCATCGAAGGCTTCGGTGGTCATCCCGGTGTGGGTCGCCCCGAAGATTTTCATGATGCCGCCCATGCCGGAGGCGGCCAGCGCCTTGTGATCGTTTTCCAGCACGGCCTGGAACGGCTGGGTGGTTTTCCATTCCGGGTGTTGCGGCGCGGTGCGCTTGACCTCTTCGAGGGCAAACAGCAACTCGAAGTACATCGGCTGCTCGCTCCACAGGGTGCCGTCGTTGTCGAACACGGCGATGCGGTCTTCGGGTTTGACGAAGTCCCTGCTGCTTTGATCGGTGACCGCCTGGACGAACTCGATGATGTGCTTCTTCGAGGGGCCGTCATTCCACGAAGGCAAGGGTTCGGCTGCTTGCGCGAGAAACGGCAGGGCCAGCGCGAAGAGCAGGCTCAGCCCAAAGCAATTGCGGATCGAGATCGGGTTCGTCATGGGACATCCTTTTGGTGTAACAGCCGTAATGCCGAGTCGGGTATCGCCTGCCGTTGTTCGGCCTGACTATGCAGCGTAGACAACGAACCCTTGAGTTGCCGCAATGCCTGGTTTTCAGTAGGCGAACGACCGTAGCAGGCGCGCAGGCGGTCTTGCCGTCGAGAACTGGGCGTGCACAATTTCACGGCACAGGTGATGTCCGTTGGCAGCGCTTTCGGCGATGCTGGCTTGCAGGGCGTTGAGATCATTGAGTGCAGTCATGGCGCATCCTTGATTCAGAACGTGAACGTTGGAATGACGGGAATGAGCCTGGAACCGGTAGCCATCCCTGGTCACTCCTTAGAAAAACGCTAATGTCAGGTTGACGCTGATGCCGTTGCCTTCCGGCCGGTTTTTGGTATCGAACTCCGGCACCCAACGGGCGCTGACGCTGGCCTGCGCATCGTTGAACTTGCCGGCCCAGCCGACCGCCGGGCCAGCACCGACCGAGCGGCCACGGAAGCCGCTGTTGGCACCACTTCCCGAATCATCGGTCACCTGCTGGATGTAACCCGCCGCGATACCGGCATTCCAGCCGTTGCCGAAGCCGTGGGTCCACAGTGCATCGAGGGTGAAAATGTTGCCGTTGCGATAGTCGGTGGCGTTATTTTCGGTGTAGAACTCCAGCGCGCTGGACAGGGTGAACTCGCCACCCTTGCCGTCCAGATGGGTGAAGGCCACGGTGGGCATGAAGGTGTAATTGTTCTGGCCAGCGTTAGCCAGGCGGTCATCGTTGTAGGCACCGGTCGGCACATAGATCGGCAGCGAGAAGGAGACGTGGTTGACCTCGTCGATGTGGTAACCCGCCGCAATCGGTGTCACCAGAATATCGGCGAACTGGGTCCCGGTATCACCGGATCCCAGGGTTCTGCCACGGGGACCGGTGACACTGGCGGTGACGTCGGTGTATTGGACCGGCACGCCAATGGCCGAGGCGTAGTTCCAGCGCCCTTTGCCGGTGTCCCAGATATGCGTGAAGTTGGCCATGGTGTAGGACACTTTCATGTCCAGCCCGGTACTCAGGGCGCCGGCGATCGGTACTTGCGCTTTGCCCTTGAGGTCGCCGTCGTACCAGATGCTGGTCAGGGACATCACCCAACCGGCTTCCGGCGGCACAATCCCGGCGTTGGAAAATACCTGTTGCCCCGTAATCGGCCGCCCGACACCGCCCTCGGCCGCCAGCGTCAACGGGCTTGCGCCGATGATGCACAGCGCCAGTAAAGGACGCACTACAAAAGGCCTGACCATGACTGACTCCGCTTATTGTTTTTGTTGTGAATCGACCGGCGTCAGCAGCGGCATCTGCCATTGGCCGCTGGTGACTTCCGGTTTTGGCAGGTACAAGCGCAAGATCCCGTAGAACGGGCCTTTCGGGGCGGGCAGCCAGTTGTTTTGCAATTCTTTGGCCGGGGCCTTGTTCTGCACGTACAGGGTCAGGCCGCCGTCGGCGTCGAGCTTGAGATCGGGCAGCATCCGCGAGTTGATCAGGTAGCGATTCAACGGGTTGGCCACCAGCAGTTTGTTCTTGCCGTCGTACATCGTCAGCGACCAGAAGGCATCGGCCGGGGGCAGGGAGCCCTTGTCGAAATGCAGGGTGTAATCGTGCTTCGAGGCATCGACCGGCTGGCCGTCCTTGTCGACGAAGTAGCCGATGTAATCCGCTTCTTCGGCCGAGTTGCCGAAAATCCCCATGTTGGCGCCGGCGTAGCGGTACAGGTAGTTGCCGTTAAGGTGATCACGGGTGCCGAAGACGTCGCCGCTGGTGATCTGGTGCGTGTCGACCTTGTCCTTCTTGAACTGGGCGAACTCGGCCTTGGCGTCGCTGATGCCGTCTTCCAGTGCCTGGCGCTGTTCAGCGCTGAGGTCATGCAGATTGAACGGCTTGCCGGCTTCGATGCCGATCTTGGCAAAGCGCGCGAGCAGGTCCTTTTCCGCGTCCTGCGCCGGGGCGAACGACAACATGAAATTCAGGTAACGGAACAGGTCCGGGGTGTCGCTCATGGTCGGCAGCGGTTTTGGCCAGTCAATCTTTGGTGCCGCTGGCGGTGCCTTCTGTTTGACGTAGTGGCTCAGGGATTCAACCTTGTAGCCTTTCTGGATTTGCTTGACCTTGGCCAGGTCCTTGTCATCGAACAACTGCGTGCGATACAGCGCGTAGGCAATGTTGGTTTCGCTGCGCACCAACCGGTCCATTTCCACCGGTTGCTGACCTTGCCAGTTCGGCCCGGCGATCATGAAGTGGCCGCCGTTGTTGCCCGTGCTGCGGGTGCCCAGGTACGCAAAGTTCTGCGTATACGCGTCAATCAATTGCACCGAGTAATAACGGTGTTCTTCGATAGCCGGCAGGGTCAGCACGACGGGTTCTGCGCGCAGGTCCATCCACACAAAGGAGTAGGGCGTGTCGGCGTTTGGCGTGACGAAGGCGGTGTCTTTGGCGGTGAATGCCTTGGCGGTGTTGCCGATCTGGTTCAGCGGCGCCTTGAAGTTCGGGCTTTTCTTGTCGATGGCCTGGGTGTAGAGGGTCTTGTACATCTCCACTACCGGGAAGCCGTACAGATAGGCTTCCTTGGCGATGCCCCGGGCTTCTTCAGGCGTGGCGCTGAAGTCGGCCCAGACACTGGTGCTCAGGGAGAGTGCGAGTGCGGTGAGCAAAAAACGGTTATTCATAAAGCGTCCTTATTGACCTTTTGGGCGTCATTCCACAGCCGTGATGTCGTCGAGCTTCCAGCTTTTATCGAAGTAAGCTTCGGTCGGCGCGTACAGACGGAAATAGCTGAACCAGTGTTTGCCCGGTACGGTTTGCACCCAGTTGTTCTCGAAGCCTTTGGGCGCGGTCGGACCGAAATACAGGTCCACGGAGCCGTCATCATTCTTTTTCAGATCCTGACGGGACGACAGGTCGGCCTTGCGCTGCGGGTTATCGATCAGGCAACGGCTGTCGGTGTCGTACACCGTCATCGACCAGAACTGCTTGGCCGGCGGATTGGCGCCGACGTGCAGGCGATAATTCTTACTGCCGTCGAGCCAGTTGCCCTTGCTGTCGGTGTAGGCGCCCAGATAGGTCTGACCGAGGCCCGGGGTCTTGGAGACCATGCCCTTGGTGTTGGTGACTGCTTCGTAGAACCAGGCGCTGCGTTCCCACAACTGATCGTAATAGGCCACGCGTTGCGACGGTTCGGCGATATTCAGCACGGTGTCCCATTGACGGTCCGGCCAGTATTGCGCACCGGGGAACCGCTTGGCGAAGGTGTTGGCCTTGGCGATCAACTCGCCGACCTGGGCGCCTTGTTCCAGTGCCTTGCGCTGGTTGTCATTGGGGTTGAAGGGCTTGTCTTTCTCGATGCCGAGGCTGGCGAGCATGGCCATGTAGAAGCGGTCACGTTCGTTGACCGGTTCTTTCTGGATGATCTGGTGCAAGCGCTCCCAGTACGCCATCCCGCGCGGTTGGGTGCCGGACCAGGCTTTGCCCCCAGGGCTGAGCAGTTTGGTTTTGCTTGGCTCATTGCGCTGGGCGTACGGGTACATCTTGAAGTGTTCGACCAGTGCCTTGCCTTTGGCCGGGTCCGGATCAAGCACGCGGAAGCCCACCAGCACGTTCATGGTCTCCGATTTGGCCAGGTAGTACTTGCCGGCATCGGCGGGAGGTTCGGCACCCGGCGGCAGGACCAGGTACTTGCCGCCCTTGCCTTTGTCCGGGCCGGTCTGGCCCATGTCGATGATCGCGCGTTGCCAGAAGTCCCCGACGCCGCCGGCAGTCGGGCCGGGTGGCAATTCGATCACCAGCGGCCCGGTTTCATTCAGGTCGACAAAACCGAGGATGTACGGCGTGGTGGCATTGGCGGTGATGACGCCCAGTTTGTCTTCATAACTGTTGAGCACCATCAGGTCGCCGCTGCGGGCGCCGAGTTTGTCGCGAAACTCTTCCTGCCATTGCGCGTAGGACACCAACGGCAGCGCCCAGAGGTAGCTCTGGGTGGCCTGCTGAAAATCCAGCTCCGCATAGAGTTGGGCGATCGATTCATGGGCGGGCAATTCGCCTTCCATCGCGATCTTGCCGATCCGCGTATCAAGATCCTGGGCGCCAACGCCGCAGCTGACGAACATGGTCATCAGGCTGAAACCGGCCGCGCGAATTGCACCGTGCATAAAGAGTCCTTATTTACCGAACGTAACGTTGATCCCGGCGAACAATGTGAACTGCGGCAAGCCATCGCCTTTGCGTTCCACCGTCCACTGCGGCTCGATGAATGCGTTAAGAATATTAGTCACGGATTTGCACGCCGTGCCGCCAGCCCAGCAGGCCGCGAGGTGAGGAGTCGAGGGCCGCGGCCGTCAGGCCTGCTTGCCACTTGCCTGTGCCCAATTCGTCCTGCTCAGCGGTCGGCGCGGTGATTTGCGGGCCGATGCCCGGCTGTACGCCGTCGGTCTTGGGGATGAAGATGTCGAACAGGTTGAGGTCGCCGATGCCGGTGCTACAGCCGCTGTGCGGGTCGGGTCGGGTGCTGATCGGCAAGGTGCCGCGCAGCAAGCCATCGTTGGTGTGGACGTCGGTGTCGTAGCGCTTGGGGGTGTAGTAATCCAGAAGGTTGGCGCCAGGGGCCAGACTCAACGGGTTGTTACTTTTGTTGGCTACGTCGGCGTTATCGGCGAACGCACAAACGACAGGCGTAAACCATGCCGCCATCAGCAACAAAGCGTTTTTTTCCATAGCGGCTAACATGATTCCCCCGGTTCCTTGGTGGCTCATTGGTCGACTCGGCACTTCCCGGCCGTTGTTGTGTAATCTCTTTCCGGTCAAGCCTGTAGGAATGATCTGAAGCTAGCAGCTAACCATAACTTAGCCAATCCAATGAGTTTTTTCTTTCGAATTGTGTGCAAAATCTCGCTGTTTTTTGTACTGATAAGTTAAAGCGAAACTTGTCCGGCATTCGAATAGAGGTTGAACGAAACCCTGTGGGAGCGAGCCCGCTCGCGATAGCGTTGTGTCAGGCAAATCGCTCTCGCGAGCAGGCTCACTCCTACATTAAGTAATGCTCAGCGTTTCTTCGCCTCTGCGCGAATCCGTTCTTCCTGCTTGCGCAGTTCCGGGGTGAACTCGGCACCAAAATCCTCGGCCTCGAATACCTGACGAATCTCGATCTCTGCGTCGGTGCCAGGCATCGGGTTCGGGCATCGCTTGACCCAGTCGATAGCCTCTTGTTTCGACTTCACCTGCCAGATCCAGTAACCGGCGATCAGCTCCTTGGTTTCGGCGAAGGGGCCGTCGATGACGGTGCGTTTGTCGCCTGAAAAGCGCACGCGCGCGCCTTTACTGCTGGGGTGCAGGCCTTCGCCTTCGATCATGATGCCGGCGTTGACCAGTTCTTCGTTGTAGTTGCCCATCGCTGTCAACAGTTCTTCGCTGGGCATGACGCCGGCCTCGGAGTCGGGGCTGGCTTTGACAATGATCATGAATCGCATGGGGTTGTCTCCAATGGATGTGAGTGATTCACAGCATGGTCGATTGGCCGAGGTTTAAATCGACAGCACTTCCCAAAGATATTGCCCGTCATCGGAACAACGCGGCTCAAGCCCTTATTCCAATACAACGGTCTTTCTCGAACATTTATTATGAATGGATCTCGTTAACTGTCATTTCTGACAGTGCCCTTCGCTGCTTTTTTTCTCGATAGTCGAGTGGCCAGTTTTTTGTCCACTTTCAGCTATCGGAAACGCGTCATGACCTCGAACCTTAAAATCGGAGCTACCGAAACTTCTCCCGTTTATTTTTGTTACGGGGCTTCAGGCGAACGCGGGCATACGCTCACCGCAGTCGGCGAAGCCAGCAGTCCGTGGGTCGGACACGGCGTCAGCGTAAATCCCGCTGCCGGGCAAACCCTTCCGTTCCAGGCCGTCCCCGCGTCTGGCGAGTACCAGACGTTTTCGGAGCTGGGATGTGAGTGGAAGATCAATTGCCAGGACGACGGCGAAGAACTCGCTGTCGATTGCTGGTTACAGACTGAGTTCACCGCCAAGCCCTACAGTATTCCGGTGAAGTTGGGGCATTACCTGCGTGAATTCCTAGGCAGGCGCAATCCGATCGGTGCGCCCCTGATCGGTGATGAAGTCACCGCCGAGGTTCAGGTAGTGTCTGCCTACACCCAAAAACTACTGAAAGATGTCGAGGTTCAGTGGTTCGTCGGTGGGGAACCAGCAGGCCGCATTAACACTAACGATTCAGGCTGGAGCAAGTTCAGTTACACCTTCACAACGGTCGGCGAACAGTCGATTACGGCCAAGGTGTTTAACCCCTATAACGACACGTGGGTCGAACATAGTTTTCCAATCAAGGTGTATGCCGAAAGCCCTTGGAAACAGGCGGAGTTTAAAGTCAACGGTGAACGCGTAGAGTGGCGCTCACCCGCTCTATTGCATCGCGGGCAAGCGAACGAAGTGACCGTGAAAGTTGAGCCCGCAATCGCAAAAACACTCAGGCTGGCGCTCATTAATGACGAAGGGCTGAACATTGTTGCCGTGCCTGCAGACACTGTATGGCAACAACCGGATCCAGTGTCCGGAGAGTTCAAATGGACCGTCACCTCGAACGAGCAGAAAAGTGGTCGGGTCAAGTTAGTCGTCTATAGCCAGGAAGTGGCTCAGCCTTGGGAGCACGACGGACGGTTGCTTGCAGGCGATCTCGCTGATGAGGTTGAGGTCCGGATTGACGGCAAACCTGTCACGTCGGGCGTCAACTTCTTCTTCCGCGGTCGGCCTGGTGTTATTACGTTAGTCTCCAAGGAGAGCAGTTCGGTAACAGTAGGCCTTGAGGTGACGCTGACACGCGTGATCACCAGCGGTCTCGATGAAGCAGACTTGGTGTCCAGCCCTGGATTTGGCGTTTCAACGCCAGATCATCGCTGGAGCGTCACCGGATCCAACAAGAGTGGTACTTTCCAGCTGATATTCACGTGTCAGGGCATTGCCGTGCCGCTTACGCTGGCACTCAACGCCTTGTTGTCGGCTGATCTGAATAACGAAGCCGATGTGCGGATCGGCGGCTTGGAAATCCCGGCAGAAGGGCAGATCTTTTTCAGGAGCGAGGCACAAACGCTGACAGTGGTTGCCAAATCAGGCAGTCCACTGGGCCGTCTACCTCTGAAGTTGCGATGGATCAAAGGGGAAGGGCTGCGGGCCGAAGAATTTAATTGCGAGCCTGCCCTCGACACCTATGCCGCAGACCACAGCTGGAGTATCACTGGCCCCGCAGACAAGAGCGGCACGTTCCAGTTCGAGTTGGTTGGCGAGGGCATGAATACGCCCATTGAGTTGCCAGAGTGTGTATTGCTGTCGAAGAACTTCGCCGATGAGGGCGCGTTCTTGGTCGACGGTGTGGAGCTATCGGACAGTGTGGTTTTCACCAGAAGCGTTGCAAGAACCCTGACCCTGGTGCCGAACACGGGCAGCCCGCTCGCCAACTTGACCAAAAGCTTGCAGTGGCACGCCGGCACGGGATTGGTCAAAGCAGATCTGACATGCACCCCGGCGCTTGACCTGCCCACAAAGCTCAATAGTTGGCAAATTACCGGTTCCGCCACCAAGAGCGGTACGTTTCAGTTGAAACTGGTCGGCCCGAGTGGGGTGACGCTGGGCCAACTGGCAGTTTGCATGTTGTTGTCGCGCAACCTTGAGGACGACGTGACCGTCAAGCTTGATGGCTCCGTCCTCCCGGCCGAGGGCAAAGTGTTCATCCGTGGCAAACTGCGTACGTTGACCCTGGAGCCGAAAGCGGGCAATCCGGTGGCCAACTTGCCGATGAGCTTGCGATGGGGCAGTGGCACCGGCTTGGTCGAACAGGACTTCCAATGCGTGCCGGCATTGGGTCAGGCGATCAAACCTCATAGCTGGAACATCACGGGCCCCGCGACTAAAAGCGGCACCTTCCACTTTACAGTGGCCGGTCCGAGCGACGTTACATTGATCACCCTCGCGCTCAGCACCGTGCTGTCGGCCAACCTGCGCGACGAAGCCGACCTCCTGTTTGCCGGCCAGCCGCTGCCGGCTCAAGGGGTCGTGCTGTTGCGGGGCCAGCCGGGAACGTTTTCATTGGTGCCAAAGGCAACCAGCCCCATTGCCGGTAAACCTCTGGCGATGAAATACGCGGGGGGCACGCTGCCTGTGAGTGATGTGACTTGCCAGCCTGCATTTGGCCAATCAACAACTCAGTATCAATGGGCGTTTACTGGCCCTGCCAATCGAAGCGGTACATTCATTGCGGAAGTTGGTTACGGGCAGGATGCGAAGCTGGTTATGGAGCCGGTTGTTGTTCTGTCGCCCAAATTAAACGATGAATTGAGTTCTTTCGAAATCATCCCGCAGGGTGGAATCGCGTCTCCGGTTGACCTTGAGGATGAGGGCCTGACGCTCACCAAAGACTCAGCAGGTTTGACGCTGAAAGTGCCCGATTCAAGCCCGCTTATTGGAAGGACAGTTGCATTTAAGTGGGAGGGCGACGCGAATCCATCTGTCGTGTTGCCTGCTCCGTTTGTAATGAAGGCTTCCACTGTCGTCGAAATCAAGGGGATGGATAATCCAGCTTCGCTCAAGCGCCATCAGTTGTGTCTGGACTACGGTGGCGCGGTTACAGCGTCCTGGACGTTCAGGTACTTCAGGGGGCAGCCTTCCAGCGGATTGAGCATCTGGTGCGACGGCGTGAACCATGGGGCGAATTCCTTATTGCTTAATTTCAATAAAAGCTACGAACTTTCTATCAGGCCGAAAACCGAGGACAGCGTTTTTGTGGGCTGGAAGTGCAAGTTTGTCGGCGTTACAGAACCAGGGGTTGTTGTCGAGTTGTTACCCCCTTCTGTCGAGTTCGTGGAGATTGGTTCGCCTGCGACAGGGGGCGCGAAGAAGACGATACGAGCGAGGGATACTGGAGGGTTCGATTATCGGAAGGTTTATATGGATGTGCAGATTAAAGACTTTGGCGTATTGAAAGTTCCAATTGAGATTGTCTCGGTGCTTTAAGTGTGAGCGGTTTTTTTAGGGGTTTTGTATGTGGTGGTGATACGTGCTGGGCTTTAGTGTTTCAGTGCTCTTTAAACGAAATCGAGGAAGCGGACATGAGTAATAAAACACCTGAAAATAAATATGAGTTGAGGGCCAGTAGTGGTAAGTCCGGCGCAAAAAAAAATAGTAGTGCTTCGGATTTTTTCGAGTCGTGTACTTTGTTTGAGGTTCAGAGGGGGGAGGCTGGGGTCAACCGGACTTTCGATACCCGGTTGACTATAGCACCGGCAGAATGGTTATAGCTGGTCTAGGGACGCACAAGCAGTTTGAGTTGACGATGAAAGCACCGCTGGATTCAAAGCTTATTTATCTCGTTGGTCGCGGTCTTGGTAGAAGTTGGTATGGGTTTCCGAATGATCAGGGTGCGCCTGTTAAAATTCGACCTGATTTTAACGATGGCAGTGCAGGGAAGTATGTCTTGGAGTTTAGTGCGGAAGGTGCGGAAGGTGCGGAAGGTGCGATATCTTTAATGGATCTTTTTATTGCGCCTCGTTATTTGACGGATTTTGTATCATACAAATTGAATGGCGAAGATTATGGTCAGCAAGATTTGTTGTTATATTACAATGAGTTTTACACCTTGGGTTTCTATAATTTGGATGAGAAATATAAGTTTCTTGAGTCGAGCAAGGTAATAAGTGTTTCATATCCTGAGGGTGCGCCTTACGATATTGATTTTATAGAGGATGAAGAATTAGTAGAAAATACATTTGGCAAATCGAGCCTTGATGGTTTGTCGTCAGAGAAAAATAAGACGGCGAAGATGGGCGGTGGGGTCAAGGGGTTGAGAGTACGTTATAAAAATCCGGACAATCCATATTTTGGACGGATTGACGTGACCTTGCATTTTCAAGAGGGGATGGAGCTTAAGCCTCCCATCGAGGTCGTAAAAAGAGTTGATGTGTAAACTATTCGGCTCGCCCCTGCGGTTCGGGAGGGCTAGCAGTATTGTTTTTAATGTTATCGCGTCAGCCATAATTAATTTTCAAGCGAGAATACAAAGGTGATGCTATGAGTAATAAGCCCGACTTTTTTGAAGTAACTGCAGGTATTGAAATCCATCCGAATGTCGATACGGGATATGGAGCGTATCCATTTGATTATAGAGCTGATAAAATGGTTGTGAAGGAAGGTTCCACGATAAGAATTGTAATCCCGCCTGAACAGGCGGGGCAAACTTATCTCACCAGCAAAAAACGTCATCCTGGGGGGTATTCTGATGGTCGGATTCACATAACCGTGTCTGATGAGGCGCCAGATAAGCCAGAGGTTGTTTCTTCTGTGTTCGAGACTAATACTGTGTCCTCCTCGATTGATATTCTTTATGTTCCTCGCGATATGACACGCTTCGCTTCATACATTTTTGATGGGGTGGATCATGGGGATAAAATTTTGCAGCTGAATTACAGTAGATTCTACCCATTAGATGTCAGTTTCTTGGACAGTGAAGTGAATGAGCGTCTTGCTTTTTCCGAGCAAAAAAGAATTTCATATCCCGAGCGCTCACCCTATGATGTAGATGTGGTGGCCAATGGTGTGTTAGTTGAAAATGTGGGTGGTAAGTCATCGGCTGATGGTGTTGATGCACTGGAGGCGGAAGGTGTTTATATTAGAGTTCGCTACAAGAGTGTCGATGATCCTTATTATGGTCCGCTTGAAATTACGTTTATTATAAAACAGGGGGTGACATTTGTTCCTTCTATGGAAGTGGTGAAGCCGATTTGAATTTGGCTGGATTTATAAGTGTAATGAATAGCTTTGGTTGCTCTGCGAAGAGGGGGTGTACTAAGCCTCCTTTTTGCTGAGGATATGCGTCACGCTTTTTGCAATTTCTGGAATAAATTTTCCCGTAAAAACATCATCGATGACGCCCCGCTTTTTGTTTGTTTTCGCTCGTCTCGCTGCAACGGGCTCTCTGTACGATCCAGTTTGCGCAAGGACTACACATGATTTGTATCCACCCATAGGCCCCCACCCCCATTTCATGCTTAACTTCTGCCTCGTCGAATTTTCCACATCAACGTTCAGAAGGACTCCGTTCATGGCTCAAGTCACCCTTAAAGGCAACCCGGTTCAAGTCAACGGCCAACTGCCACAAGCCGGTTCCAAGGCGCCAGCCTTTTCCCTGGTTGCCGGCAATCTGTCCGACGTGACCCTGGCGAGCTTCGCCGGCAAGCGCAAAGTGCTGAACATCTTCCCAAGCGTCGACACCCCGACCTGCGCTACTTCGGTTCGCAAGTTCAACGCCCAGGCCAACGATGTCGCCAACACCGTTGTACTGTGCATCTCCGCTGACCTGCCGTTCGCCCAGGCACGCTTCTGCGGCGCCGAAGGCCTGGAAAACGTGCAAAACCTGTCGACCCTGCGCGGTGCCGAGTTCATCGAGAACTATGGTGTTGCCATCGCTGACGGTCCGCTCAAAGGCCTGACCGCTCGTGCGGTCGTGGTTCTGGATGAGAACGACAACGTGCTTCACAGCGAGTTGGTCAAGGAAATCGCTGAAG
Source organism: Pseudomonas sp. S2_B07 (assembly GCF_054668435.1). Classification (NCBI taxonomy): domain Bacteria; kingdom Pseudomonadati; phylum Pseudomonadota; class Gammaproteobacteria; order Pseudomonadales; family Pseudomonadaceae; genus Pseudomonas; species Pseudomonas sp. S2_B07. Next base: position 791,302 of record NZ_CP162769.1, on the reverse strand, counting down.
AACCGAACTACGAAGCGGCACTTTCCGTTCTGAAGTAAGCGGCGTCATTACAATTGTTAACGGCCTGGCCCTGTCCAGGCCGTTTTCATTTGTGCTTCAGTGCCTTAGACAAATCTCCTGTTACGTAAGCCGAAGGTAAATTGCCGGTAAAGCCGCTTTGCTTAATAGCCGCCAGTGCTTATCGTTCAGCCTCATGTAAAAGAAGCCCACGCGCCCAATGGTTGATTATTCAATGCGATCCTCCGCTTCCCGTAGTCCTCGTCGCTGGCTGTTCGGCCTGCTTGTCCTGTTGGTCATCGCTGGCGTGTGCTGGAAATTCTGGCCCACCGGTGCTGCTCAAAAGGAGGGCGCAGGGCAGAAAGCCGTGGCCGGTCATACCGGCAGGTCCGGAGGGATGCGCCCAGGGTTCGGCGGGGCGACTGGCCCGGTGCCCGTGCGCGTTGCGCCTGCGGTCAAGGGTGACTTCCCGCTGTATTACAAGGCGCTGGGCACCGTGACTGCGCTAAACACCATCAACGTGCGCAGCCGTGTGGGCGGCGAGTTGACCAAGGTGGCGTTCGAGGAAGGGCAAATGGTCAAGGCCGGCGATTTGCTGGCTGAAATCGACCCGCGTCCGTATCAGAACGCCTTGCTCCAGGCCGAAGGCACGTTGCTGCAGAACCAGGCGCAACTGAAAAACGCTCAGGTCGATGTCGAGCGTTATCGAGGGCTGTTCAAGGAAGACAGTATCGCCAAGCAAACCCTGGACACTGCCGAGGCGTTGGTTGGTCAGTATCTGGGCACCGTCAAGACCAATCAGGCGGCGGTCAACGACGCCAAGCTCAATCTCGAATTCACCAGGATCCGCGCGCCGATTACCGGGCGTGTCGGTTTGCGTCAGCTTGATGTCGGCAACCTGGTCGCCGCCAATGACACCACGGCGCTGGCGATCATCACCCAGACCCAACCGATCAGCGTCGCCTTCACCTTGCCGGAAAACAACCTTGACGTGGTATTGGCCCGCTATCGCACCGGCGCCAAACTGCCCGTCGAAGCCTGGGACCGCAGCGACACCAAACTGCAGGCCACTGGTGTCTTGCAGAGCCTGGACAACCAGATCGACACCACCACAGGCACCCTGAAATTCAAGGCGCGCTACGACAACCGCGATCAGACCCTGTTCCCTAATCAGTTCGTCAACGTCCACTTGCTGGCCGACACCCTCAAGGGGGTGGTGCTCGCACCGTCGGCGGCGATTCAGTTTGGCACCAACGGCACCTTCGCCTATGCGCTGGACGGCGACAAGAAGGTCACGATCCGTCAGTTGAAAGTCGGCGCCAGCGATGGCACGAACACTGTGATCACTGAAGGCCTGGCGCCCGGGGATCGTGTGGTCCTGGAAGGCACCGACCGCTTGAAGGAAGGCAGCGAAGTCGAAGTGGTCAATAGCCCCGAGGACGTGCCTGCTACCCCGACCGGTCACCTGCAAGGCAAATCGGCGGCGGACGCCAATGAGCCGGCCGCTGCCGACAAGGCGAAAAAGGGCGGCGCATGAACATCTCGCGGCTGTTCATCCTTCGTCCGGTCGCCACGACCCTGAGCATGCTGGCCATTGTACTGGCCGGTTTGATCGCCTATCGGTTGCTGCCGGTGTCGGCGTTGCCCCAGGTCGATTACCCGACCATCCGCGTCATGACGCTGTATCCCGGCGCCAGCCCGGATGTCATGACCAGCGCAGTCACTGCGCCACTGGAGCGTCAGTTCGGGCAAATGCCCGGCCTGACCCAGATGGCGTCGACCAGTTCGGGCGGCGCCTCGGTGCTGACCTTGCGGTTCAGCCTCGACATCAACATGGATGTCGCCGAACAGCAGGTGCAAGCCGCGATCAACGCCGCGACCAATTTGCTGCCCAAGGACCTGCCGGCACCGCCGGTGTACAACAAGGTCAACCCGGCGGACACCCCGGTGCTGACCCTGGCCATTACGTCCAAAACCATGCTGTTGCCCAAGCTCAATGACCTGGTCGACACGCGCATGGCCCAGAAAATCGCCCAGATCAGCGGTGTTGGCATGGTCAGCATTGCTGGCGGCCAGCGTCAGGCGGTGCGGATCAAGGTCAATCCCGAGGCCCTCGCGGCCAACGGTCTGAACCTGTCGGACGTGCGCACGCTGATCGGCGCTTCCAACGTCAACCAGCCCAAGGGCAACTTCGACGGCCCGACCCGGGTGTCGATGCTCGATGCCAACGATCAACTGACGTCGCCCAAGGACTACGCCAACCTGATCCTGGCTTATGCCAACGGCGCGCCGTTGCGGCTCAAGGACGTGGCGGAAATCGTCGACGGTGCGGAAAACGAACGCCTGGCGGCATGGGCCAATGAAAACCAGGCCGTGCTGCTGAACATTCAGCGCCAGCCGGGTGCCAACGTGATCGAGGTGGTCGACCGGATCAAGGCGTTACTGCCGAGCATCACTGACAACCTGCCGGCCGGTCTCGACGTCACCGTGCTGACCGACCGCACCCAGACCATTCGGGCCTCGGTCAAAGACGTGCAGCACGAGTTGCTGATCGCCATTGCCTTGGTGGTGATGGTGACCTTTCTGTTTCTGCGCCGTGCCAGTGCGACGATCATTCCATCGATTGCCGTGCCGCTGTCGTTGGTCGGTACGTTCGGCGTGATGTACCTCGCCGGGTTTTCGGTCAATAACCTGACCCTGATGGCCCTCACCATCGCCACCGGTTTTGTGGTGGACGATGCGATCGTGATGCTAGAGAACATTTCCAGGTTTATCGAAGAAGGGGACACTCCGTTGAATGCGGCGCTCAAAGGCGCGAAGCAGATCGGTTTCACCCTGATTTCCCTGACCCTGTCGCTGATCGCGGTATTGATCCCGCTGCTGTTCATGGCCGACGTGGTAGGGCGCTTGTTCCGCGAGTTTGCGATCACGCTGGCGGTGGCGATCCTGATTTCGCTGGTCGTGTCCCTGACCCTGACGCCGATGATGTGCGCGCGATTGCTCAAGCGTGAACCGAAGGAAGAAGAGCAGGGGCGTTTCTACCGGGCCAGCGGCGCGGCGATTGACTGGATGATCGCGGCCTACGGGCGCAAATTGCAGTGGGTGCTCAAGCACCAGCCGCTGACATTGCTGGTGGCCATCGGCACGCTGGCGTTGACCGTATTCCTCTACATGGTGGTGCCCAAGGGCTTCTTCCCGGTGCAGGACACGGGGGTGATCCAGGGCATTTCCGAGGCGCCGCAGTCGATTTCCTTCGCGGCGATGAGCGATCGTCAACAGGCGCTGGCCAAGGTAGTCCTCGCCGATCCAGCGGTGGAAAGCCTGTCGTCCTACATCGGTGTCGACGGTGACAACTCGACGCTGAACAGCGGGCGCCTGCTGATCAATCTCAAGTCCCACAGCGACCGTGATCTGAGTGCGACCCAGGTGATTGCCCGCCTGCAACCGCAACTGGACAAGCTGGTCGGCATCCGCCTGTTCATGCAGCCGGTGCAGGACCTGACCATCGAAGACCGTGTCAGCCGCACGCAATATCAGTTCAGCATGTCGTCCCCGGATTCGGAATTGCTCGCCCTGTGGAGCGGTCGTCTGGTCGATGCATTGTCCCACCGGCCAGAACTGACCGACGTTGCCAGCGATTTGCAGGACAAGGGCTTGCAGGTCTATCTGGTGATTGACCGCGATGCCGCTTCACGGGTCGGGGTCTCGGTGTCGAACATTACCGATGCGCTCTACGATGCTTTCGGTCAGCGGCAGATTTCGACCATCTACACCCAGGCCAGCCAGTACCGCGTGGTTCTGCAATCGCAGTCCGGGGAGAGGATCGGTCCGGATGCGCTGAATCAGATTCACGTGAAAACCACGGACGGCGGGCAGGTTCGCCTGTCCAGCCTGGCGCACATCGAAGAGCGTCAGGCGCAACTGGCAATCACCCACATCGGCCAGTTCCCGGCGGTGATGATGTCGTTCAACCTGGCGCCGGGTGTGGCGCTGGGGCATGCGGTCGAGATCATCGACCAGGTGCAGAAAGACATCGGCATGCCGATTGGCGTGCAGACCCAGTTCCAAGGGGCGGCCGAGGCGTTCCAGGCGTCGCTGTCCAGCACCTTGCTGCTGATTCTGGCCGCGGTGGTGACCATGTACATCGTGCTCGGCGTGCTGTACGAGAGCTATATCCACCCGATCACCATTCTCTCGACCTTGCCGTCTGCGGCGGTCGGCGCCTTGCTGGCATTGATCCTGAGCGGCAATGACCTGGGCATGATCGCGATCATCGGCATTATTTTGCTGATCGGTATCGTGAAAAAGAACGCGATCATGATGATCGACTTCGCCCTCGATGCAGAGCGCAATCAGGGCATGGACCCGGAAACCGCGATCTATCAAGCCGCGTTGCTGCGCTTCCGGCCGATTCTGATGACGACGCTGGCAGCGTTGTTTGGCGCGGTGCCGCTGATGCTGGCCACCGGCTCCGGCGCAGAATTGCGTCAGCCGCTGGGTCTGGTGATGGTCGGTGGGTTGCTGGTGAGCCAGGTGCTGACCTTGTTCACCACGCCTGTCATCTATTTGTACTTCGACCGACTCGGCCGGCGCTGGGGCCACAAGGCTGACACCGTGGAAGCGGTAGAACAGCCATGAACCTGTCCGGACCGTTCATCAAGCGCCCGGTCGCAACGATGTTGCTGAGCCTGGCGATCATGCTGCTGGGCGGGGTGAGTTTCGGCCTGTTGCCGGTATCGCCGTTGCCGCAAATGGATTTCCCGGTGATCGTGGTGCAGGCCAGCCTTCCCGGCGCGAGCCCCGAGGTCATGGCCTCGACCGTGGCCACGCCGCTGGAACGATCCTTCGGCGCCATCGCCGGGGTCAACACCATGAGCAGCCGTTCCAGCCAGGGCTCGACCCGGGTGATCCTGCAATTTGACCTCGACCGCGACATCAACGGCGCGGCGCGGGAAGTGCAAGCGGCGATCAACGCCTCGCGCAACCTGCTGCCGAGCGGGATGCGCAGCATGCCGACCTACAAGAAGGTCAACCCCTCCCAGGCGCCGATCATGGTGCTGTCGCTGACGTCGGATGTGCTGGAAAAGGGCCAGCTCTACGATTTGGCCTCGACCATCCTGTCCCAGAGCCTGTCGCAGGTGCAGGGCGTGGGCGAAGTACAGATCGGCGGCAGTTCGTTGCCCGCGGTGCGTATCGAGCTCGAACCGCAAGCCCTCAACCAGTACGGCGTGGCCCTCGACGATGTGCGCAACACCATTGCCAACGCCAACGTGCGCCGGCCGAAGGGCTCGGTCGAAGATGGCGAGCGGTTATGGCAGGTCCAGGCCAACGATCAACTGGAAAAAGCCAAGGATTACGAGTCGCTGATCATCCATTACAACGGCGGTGCAGCCTTGCGCCTCAAGGATGTGGCGAAGGTCAGCGACGGCGTCGAGGACCGCTACAACAGCGGGTTCTTCAATGACGACGCAGCGGTGCTGCTGGTGATCAACCGCCAGGCCGGCGCCAACATCATCGAGACGGTCAATGAAATCAAGGCGCAGCTGCCAGCGTTGCAGGCGGTGCTGCCGGCCAGCGTCAAGCTGAACCTGGCGATGGACCGCTCGCCGGTGATCAAGGCGACCCTGCATGAAGCGGAAATGACCCTGCTGATCGCCGTGACGCTGGTGATTCTGGTGGTGTTCCTGTTCCTCGGTAATTTCCGTGCCTCGCTGATCCCGACGCTGGCGGTGCCAGTGTCGCTGGTCGGCACCTTTGCGGTGATGTACCTCTACGGATTCTCGCTGAACAACCTGTCGCTGATGGCGCTGATCCTCGCCACCGGGCTGGTGGTCGACGATGCCATCGTGGTGCTGGAGAACATCTCCCGGCACATCGACGAAGGCGTGCCGCCGATGAAGGCCGCGTACCTCGGTGCTCAGGAAGTCGGGTTTACCTTGCTGTCGATGAACGTCTCGCTGGTGGCGGTGTTCCTGTCGATCCTGTTCATGGGCGGGATCATCGAGAGCCTGTTCCGCGAGTTTTCCATCACTCTGGCCGCGTCCATCGTGGTGTCGCTGGTGGTCTCGCTGACCCTGACGCCAATGCTCTGTGCCCGTTGGCTGAAGCCACACACGCCAGGCCAGGAAAACCGATTGCAGCGCTGGAGCCAGCGCGCCAACGAATGGATGGTCGGCAAATACGCCACCAGCCTCGATTGGGTATTGCGTCACCGTCGACTGACCTTGCTCAGCCTGTTGGTGACGATTGGCGTGAACATTGCGCTGTATGTGGTTGTTCCTAAAACATTTCTTCCGCAACAAGACACCGGTCAACTGATTGGTTTTGTGCGCGGTGACGACGGCCTGTCGTTCAACGTAATGCAGCCGAAGATGGAAACCTTCCGCCGTGCCGTACTCAAGGACGACGCGGTGGAAAGCGTCGCAGGGTTCATCGGCGGCACGAACGGCACCAACAATGCCGTCATGATCGTGCGACTCAAACCGATCAAGGAACGCAGCATTTCCGCGCAGAAAGTCATCGAGCGCCTGCGCAAGGAAATGCCCAAGGTTCCCGGCGCACAGCTGATGTTGATGGCGGACCAGGACCTGCAGTTTGGCGGTGGCCGCGAACAAACCTCGTCGCAGTACTCCTACATCCTGCAAAGCGGTGATCTGGGGGCATTGCGCGAGTGGTACCCGAAAGTCGTCACCGCGCTCAAGGCGTTGCCGGAATTGACGGCGATCGACGCTCGGGAAGGTCGCGGTGCGCGGCAGGTCACGCTGATCGTCGATCGCGATCAGGCCAAGCGCCTGGGTGTCGACATGAGCATGGTCACGGCTGTACTGAACAACGCCTACAGCCAGCGGCAGATTTCGACGATTTACGACAGCCTCAACCAGTATCAGGTGGTGATGGAGGTCGACCCGAAATACGCCCAGGACCCGGTGACGCTCAAGCAAGTGCAGGTGATCACCGCCGATGGCGCGCGGATTCCGTTGTCGACCATCGCTCACTACGAAAACAGCCTGGAAGACGATCGGGTCAGCCACGAAGGTCAGTTTGCCTCCGAAAGCCTGTCGTTCGACATGGCCGAAGGCGTGACGGTCGAGCAGGGCACCGCTGCCATCGAACGGGCGATTGCCAAAGTCGGTTTGCCTGAAGACGTGATCGCGAAAATGGCCGGCACCGCCGATGCGTTCGCCGCCACCCAGAAGAGCCAGCCCTGGATGATTCTCGGCGCACTGCTGGCGGTTTATCTGGTGTTGGGTGTGCTGTATGAAAGCTACATCCATCCGCTGACCATTCTGTCCACCTTGCCGTCAGCCGGGGTCGGCGCGTTGCTGTCGATCTACGCGCTGGGCGGCGAGTTCAGCCTGATCTCGTTGCTGGGGCTGTTTCTGCTGATCGGCGTGGTGAAGAAAAACGCCATTCTGATGATCGACCTCGCACTGCAACTTGAACGCCATCAAGGCCTGGCACCGTTGGAGTCGATTCGCAGTGCGTGCCTGCAACGTTTGCGTCCGATCCTGATGACCACCCTGGCGGCGATCCTCGGCGCCGTGCCGTTGCTGCTGAGCCGGGCCGAAGGGGCGGAAATGCGCCAGCCACTGGGCTTGACGATTATTGGCGGGCTGATCTTCAGCCAGGTGTTGACCCTTTACACCACCCCGGTGGTTTACCTCTATCTCGACAAACTGCGCCATCGCTTCAATAAATGGCGTGGGGTGCGTACCGATGCTGCTCTGGAAACTCCGCTATGACTGACCGTTCGCTTATCAATCTGGCTGTCCCGCTGGCTGCCGCCCGAGGCTCGCGTCTGCTGAGCCTGGCGCTGTGCGTGGCGATGCTCAGCGCTTGTGCTGTCGGCCCGGACTATCAGCGCCCGCCAGCGGCTGCGCCGGTGCAATACAAGGAAGCGGCAGGCTGGCGTCAGGCCAGTCCGAGCGACTCCCTGGCGCGCGGTGCCTGGTGGGAGTTGTATGGCGATCAGCAGCTCAACGGCCTGATCGAGCAACTCAACCGCTCCAACCAGACAGTGGCCCAGTCCGAGGCCCAATACCGTCAGGCCCAGGCGTTGGTGCGCAGTGCGCGCGGGGCGTTTTTTCCGACAGTGGATTTGACCGTCGGCAAAAACCGCTCCAGCCAGGGCACCGGCAGCAGCAGTTCGAGCCTGACCAGCTCCTCCAGCGGTATTCGTGACACCTACACCGCCCAGGCTGGAGTCAGTTGGGAAGCAGACGTGTGGGGCAAACTGCGCCGAGGCCTTGAAGCCGACACCGCCAATGCCCAGGCAAGCTTTGCCGACCTGGCCGCGATGCGCCTGAGCCAGCAGTCCGAGCTGGTGCAGAACTACCTGCAATTGCGGGTGATCGACGAACAGAAACGTTTGCTGGAAGCCACGGTCGAGGCCTATCAACGTTCGCTGACCATGACTGAAAACCAATACCGCGCTGGCGTTTCCGGCCGGGACTCCGTGGCGCAGGCGCAAACCCAGCTCAAAGGCACCCAGGCCGACATGGTTGACCTGATCTGGCAGCGTGCCCAGTTCGAGAACGCCATTGCCGTGTTGATCGGGCTGCCTCCCGCCGAGTTCAGCCTGGCAGAAACCACCACCATCCCGACCCTGCCCGAAGTGCCGGTGGGCCTGCCTTCGCAATTGCTGGAACGTCGTCCGGACATTGCCTCCGCCGAGCGCTCGGTGATGGCCGCCAACGCCAATATCGGCGTTGCCAAGGCGGCGTATTACCCGGATTTCACCTTGAGCCTGAACGGCGGGTATAGCAGCAGCACCTATTCCAACTGGATCAGCGTGCCGAACCGCTTCTGGTCGGTCGGGCCGCAACTGGCCATGACCTTGTTTGATGGCGGCCAGCGTTCGGCAGAAGTCGATCGCAGTGAGGCGGCCTACGACGAGACGGTGGCCAAGTACCGCCAGACCGTGCTCGACGGCTTCCGCGAAGTGGAAAACTACCTGGTGCAACTCAAGGTGCTGGAGCAGGAAGCCGGCGTGCGCCAGGAAGCGCTGGAGGCCGCGCGTATCTCGTTGCGCCTGACCCAGAATCAGTACAAGGCCGGTCTGATTGCTTATCTGGATGTGGTGGTGGTTCAAGCCACGGCGTTGAACAACGAACGCAACGTGCTGGATCTTTTGCAGAGCCGGTTGATTGCCAGTGTGCAATTGATCGCTGCGCTGGGCGGCGGTTGGGACGGGGCGTTGCAGGTCAGCGAAAACAAATAACCCCGTAGGGTTGCTGGGCATCAAACAAGCGTTTCATCGGGTTGATGGCCAATTGCTTATTTTGTCAGTGCGTTCTTTTGCGCAATCAGTACAATCGCCCGCATTTGCCCCCCGAGTAAGGACGCTCTACGGCGGGCGCTCGCGAGAAGTCTCATGCTGATCGGTAGCTATTCACCCACCCTGGTTATCATTTCGCTCTGTGTGGCGATTCTTGCGTCCTATACCGCGCTCGACCTGACCGGGCGCATCGCCACGGCCAAAGGTCGGGCGGTGCATCTGTGGACGGCGGGTGGTGCCTTTGCCATGGGCATTGGCGTGTGGTCGATGCACTTCATCGGGATGCTCGCGTTCAATTTGCCGATTGACCTGGGCTACGACCTCACGATCACCGTCCTGTCGCTGCTGACCGCCATTCTCTCTTGCGGATTTGCCCTTTGGCTTGTCAGTCAGCCGAAGTTGCCAGCCTGGCAACTGGCGTTTGGCGCGCTAGCGATGGGCGCCGGGATCAGTGCGATGCACTACACCGGCATGGCTGCCATGCGCATGCAACCGGGCATCGATTACGATCCGACATTGTTTGGCACCTCGTTGCTGATCGCCGTTGGCGCGTCCGGCGCGGCACTCTGGATCGCTTTCCGTCTGCGCCAGTACACGCCTTACGTCGGCCTGATCCGCGCGGGCGCGGCGGTGATCATGGGCATCGCCATCGTCGGCATGCACTACACCGGCATGGCGGCAGCGCGTTTCCCGGACGGCAGTTTCTGTGGGGCGGCCGTCAGCGGCTTGAACGGCAAGGGCCTGGACAATCTGGTGCTGATCACCACGCTGGCGGTGCTGAGCATCGCCTTGCTGACATCGGTGCTGGATGCACGTCTGGAAGCGCGCACCGCGGACTTGGCGCGTTCGCTCACCGAAGCCAACCGCGAACTGACGCAACTGGCTTTGCACGACCCTCTGACCGGTTTGCCCAATCGCGTCTTGCTGGCCGATCGCATCGAGCAGGCGATGTCGAAGGTAAAGGAGCAGGGCGGTTGTTTCGCGTTGATGTTCATCGACCTCGACGGCTTCAAGCCGGTCAATGACGCCTTTGGCCACCACATGGGCGATCAGTTGTTGCGCGAAGTCAGCCTGCGTTTGCGCGAAGATTTGCGCAGTCAGGACACGTTGGCGCGCATTGGCGGCGATGAGTTTGTGCTACTGGTGCGGCTTGCCGAGCCGGATGATGCGCTGAGCCTGGCGGCGCGTCAGGTCGGTTTGATTGCTCGCGCGTTCCGGGTGGCTGAACATGACTTGCAGATTTCCGCCAGCGTCGGCATCGCGCTGTACCCGGGCAATGGACAGACCGCCCAAGACCTCCTGATGAACGCTGACGCTGCGATGTATCACGCCAAGGGTGCCGGGAAAAACGGCTACAGCTTTTTCGACGCCTCAATGAACAGCAATGCGCGCAAGCAGCTGCAATTGCTGCAGGATTTGCGCAATGCGCTCGAACAGAAACAGTTCAGTCTCTATTACCAGCCCAAGTTCGACGCGATGGATGGTCGGCCAGTGGGCGCCGAAGCACTGCTGCGTTGGGCGCATCCGACGCGTGGCATGATCCTGCCGGACACGTTTATCGACCTGGCGGAAAAAACCGGATTGATCATTCCGATCGGCGAGTGGGTGCTCAACGAAGCCTGCCGTCAGATGCGCGAATGGTATGTGCTGGGCTACACCGACTGGCGGATCGCGGTGAACCTCTCGGCGTTGCAGTTCTGCCATGCCGGGCTGGTTCAAAGCGTCGCCAGGGCCCTGAGCGCCCATCAACTGCCGGCCAATAGCCTGACCCTGGAAATCACCGAAACCACCGCCATGAGCGACGCCGATGCGAGCATGACGGTGTTGCAGGAACTCTCGGCCATGGGCGTCGACCTGTCCATCGATGACTTCGGGACGGGCTATTCGAGCCTGATGTACCTCAAGCGCCTGCCGGCCAATGAGTTGAAGATCGACCGCGGTTTCGTCCGCGACCTCGAACACGACAGCGACGACGCGGCGATTGTCTCCGCGATCGTCGCACTCGGGCAGGCGCTGGGCTTGCGGATCGTTGCCGAAGGCGTCGAAACCGGCGTGCAGCAAGACTTCCTGACCAAGCTGGGATGTGATTCGTTGCAGGGCTATCTGCTGGGGCACCCGCTGCCGGCGGACCGCTTCATGGTCGACATCCTGCGCGCAGAACAACTGACCACCGCCTGAACCCGTGCGACCTGTAGCAGCTGACGAGCAGCGCGAGGCTGCGTCCGGCAGCGAAGCTGTCGTGAATTCAGGCGGCGCGGTGTTTCAGACAGATCGCGTGCGTAGGGTTCACGACTGCTGCGCAGCCGGACGCAGCCTCGCGCTGCTCGTCAGCTGCTACGGTCGGGTGGTCGGTCGGGGCGGGCAGTCGGCGGTGTGGAGGTGTTGGTCGTATCTGTTGATGTGAGCCCATGCAAAAGCCGGCAATGGCGGTTATTCTTGATCCCGACTGCTTATGTTGGATTGGGGGAACGCTTACATGGACAAAGTCATCGTCATCACCGGTGGCGGCCGCGGCATTGGTGCCGCCACCGCCTTGCTGGCCGCCGAACAGGGCTATCGGATCTGTATCAACTACCAGTCTGACGAGTCCGCCGCGCAAAGTGTGCTGGAGCAAGTCCGCGCACTGGGCGCCCAGGCCATTGCGGTGCGCGCCGATGTCAGCATCGAAGATGAAGTGATCGCCATGTTCCGCCGCGTGGACGCCGAACTGGGCCGGGTCACGGCACTGGTGAACAACGCTGGCACCGTCGGGCACAAGTCCCGGGTCGACGAAATGTCCGAGTTCCGCATTCTCAAAATTCTCAAGACCAACGTCCTGGCGCCGATCCTCTGCGCCAAGCACGCGATCCTGCGCATGTCGCCAAAACACGGCGGGCAGGGTGGCAGCATCGTCAACGTGTCGTCGGTGGCCTCGCGTTTGGGCTCGCCCAACGAGTACGTGGATTACGCCGCGTCAAAAGGTGCGCTGGACAGCTTCACCATTGGTCTGTCCAAGGAAGTGGCGGGTGAGGGCATTCGCGTCAACGCCGTGCGGCCGGGGTTAATCTTCACCGACTTCCATGCGCTGAGCGGGGATCCGGACCGGGTCAGCAAGCTTGAGTCGGCGATTCCGATGGCTCGCGGTGGTAGGCCGGATGAAGTGGCGGAGGCGATTGTGTGGTTGCTGTCCGATAAAGCTTCTTATGCGACCGGGACTTTTGTTGATCTTGGCGGTGGGCGTTAATCCATAGCTTTTGTATTGCCTTTACTGGCCTCATCGCGAGCAAGCTGGCTCCCACAGGTTTTGTGGACACTGAAAATCCACTGTGGGAGCGAGCGAGCTTGCTCGCGACAGTCAAGACAACGTCAAAACGTCAGAACGACCGCACAATCCTTCCCAGTGTTTCCATCGCCTTCTCCGAATCCTCGGTCCAGGGACTGCCATAGTTCAGCCGGATACAATTGCGAAACCGCTGCGTCGGCGAAAAGATCGGCCCCGGCGCGATGCTGATGCCTTGCGCCAAGGCCATCTGGAACAATTTCAGCGAATCCATCTGCGGCGGCAATTCCAGCCACAAGAAGTAGCCGCCGGCCGGCTGACTGACGCGGGTCTGGGCCGGGAAGTAGCGGGCGATGGCGGCGAGCATGGCGCTTTGCTGTTCTTCCAGTGCATAACGCAATTTACGCAAATGCCGGTCGTAACCGCCGTGTTGCAGGTAATCGGCGATGGCGGCCTGCGCCGGCATCGAAGCGCAGAGTGAGGTCATGAGTTTCAGACGTTCAATCTTCTGCGCAAAACGCCCGGCCGCGACCCAACCGATGCGGTAGCCGGGGGCCAGACTTTTGGCGAACGAGCCGCAGTGCATCACCCACCCTTCGGTATCAAACGCCTTGGCCGGTTTCGGCGCCTGTTGCCCGTAATACAGCTCGGCGTAGACGTCGTCTTCGATCAGCGGCACTTGATGGCGGCGCAGCAATTCCACCAGTTCCTGCTTTTTCGCCTCGGGCATGGTCGCGCCCATCGGGTTCTGGAAACTGGTCATGCACCAGCAGACCTTGATTGGATGACGCTCCAGTGTCTGCGCCAGTACCCCGAGGTCGATGCCGTCCCGAGGATGCACCGGGATTTCCACGGCCTTGAGTTTCAGCCGTTCGAGTATTTGCAGGCAGGCGTAGAACGCGGGCGCTTCAATGGCCACCAGGTCGCCGGGTTCCGTGACCGCTTGCAGGCACAGGTTCAAGGCTTCGAGGGCGCCGTTGGTGATCAGCAACTCTTCCATCGGCAGCATCAGCCCGCCGACCATGTAGCGCAGGGCGATTTGCCGACGCAATTGCGGGTTGCCGGGCGACATGTCGGTGACCACCATGCGCGGGTCCATCTCCCGGGAAGCACTGGCCAGCGAGCGCGACAGGCGCTGCAAAGGGAACAGGGTCGGGCTGGGAAAGGCAGAACCGAACGGGACGGTGTTCGGGTCCTTGATCGAATCGAGCACCGAAAACACCAGTTCGCTGACGTCGACTTCGGTGGACTCGCTGACCTGGCTGCTGATCACCGGCTCCGAGAACGGGCTCGGTGCGTGGACGTTGACGAAGTAGCCGGAGCGCGGGCGGGCGCGGATCAGGCCTCGGCGTTCGAGCAGGTAGTAGGCCTGGAATACCGTGGACGGGCTCACGCCGTAGGTCTGGCTGGCGTAGCGCACCGATGGCACGCGCTGGCCGGGCCCAAGGACGCCGGAGCGGATCAGTTCAGCGATGTCGTCGGCGAATTTTTCGTAGCGTTTCATCGAGTGCCCGAGTTGGAGTGATTCATGTGGTGCACCGTTGTGGCGAGGAGGATTGCCCCCTCGCCACAGGGCACCGCAGTCTAAGGGATCAACGGTTCATCGGCGCAACAAACCGGCTCTTGGCTTCGCTATAAACATCCGGCTCATCGCTGTCTTCAATCTTGAATATGATCGTCTGCGAACTGCTGCTCGGCCGTTCTGTGGTCATCGCCACCGACACCGGCACATCGACAATCTCGCCCGGCGCCAGGCTCAGTTGCGTCTTGCCTTGCAGCTGGAAGCCGTCGCCATCGACCAGACTCAAATGATAGTCCTGACGCAGCTGGGTTTTATTGATGACCTTGAGGCTGTAGATGTTTTCGATCTGCCCCTGACTGTTTTCACGGAACAACCCACGGTCTTTGCTTACGTCCAGCGACACCATCGGCCGTTCCACCAAGGCAAAAGCGAGGGCGCCGATCATCACCAACAGCACCGCCGTGTAACCGATCAGCCGTGGCCGCAGCAGGTGGGTCTTGCCTCCCTGCAATTCATGCTCGGAGGTGTAGCTGATCAGCCCACGGGCATAGCCCATTTTGTCCATGATCGAATCACAGGCGTCGATACACGCGGCACAACCGATGCACTCCATCTGCAAGCCATCACGGATGTCGATGCCGGTCGGGCAGACCTGCACGCACAACTGACAGTCGATGCAATCGCCCAGCCCGACCTCGGCCGGTTTCACTTCACGTTTGCGCGCACCACGGTTTTCGCCACGGGCCGCGTCATAGGAAATGGTCAGGGTGTCCTTGTCGAACATCACACTCTGGAACCGCGCATACGGGCACATGTGCATGCACACCGCTTCGCGCAGCCAGCCGGCGTTGATGTACGTGGCGCCGGTAAAGAACAGCACCCAGAACAGACTGACGCCGCCCATTTGCCAGGTCAGCAGCTCTTCGGCCAACGGCCGGATCGGGGTGAAATAGCCGACGAAGGTCAGGCCGGTGAGCAGGCTGATCGCCAGCCACAGTGTGTGCTTGGCGGAACGCCGCAGCAGTTTGTTCAGGCCCCATGGCGCGGCTTGCAGCTTGATGCGCTGGTTGCGCTCGCCTTCGGTGATTTTCTCGCACCACATGAAGATCCAGGTCCAGGAACTCTGCGGGCAGGTGTAGCCGCACCAGACCCGACCGGCGAACACGGTGATCGCAAACAGGCCGAACGCGGCGATGATCAACAGCGCCGACAGCAGAATGAAATCCTGCGGCCAGAAGGTCGCGCCGAAGATGTGAAATTTGCTCTCGGAAAGGTCCCAGAGCACCGCTTGGCGGTCACCCCAGTTCAACCACACCGTGCCGAAAAACAGCAGAAACAGACAGCCTGCACCGCTCAATCGCAAGGTGCGGAACAGGCCGGTGAAGCTACGGGTGTGGATCAGGTTGTCGCTGGACTTGGCCTTTATCTTCGGTCTCGTAGGCTCAAACGTCTGGACCGCAGGGGGGCTTTCAACTAATCGGACGGGGATTCTATCGCTCATGGTCTGTCGCTCATCAGCCTCCATCAGGCCAGTGCACTATGAGCGTCGATCTGTTTGCATAACAGACTCAGGTATTGCAATAAAAAGCGGATCAGATGAGCGCTGATCCGCCCTGTGCGACAACTTGAAGCACCTGCCCTGACAGGACGCAGACCTCTATCCCAAGCCTGCGCCGGGGTTGTTGATCGGTGTCAGTCAAATCACCGAATCACTGTCCGTGGCCTTCAAATGCCGGCGACCGTCCACCGCGCCTGCTACGGTCAATGCATCGGCTTCTGCTTCGGTGATGTAAATACGCTGGTCGTTGAGGTCCACCGCTGACATGGATTTTTCCGAGTCAGTGATGATGGTGACGTCGGGACCCAAACGAATTTCCTCGCCGTTTTCGGTGGTAAAGAAGCAGGTCTTGTTTTCGATGCGCACGGTCATGGTGTTTTCCTTTTTTCTGCGGGTACTTAAACGTTAGGGCGCATTCGCCGGCCATCGTTCGGTGCAACTGATTAATGGTCGGCGCGGTCCATCCTCAAACAACCCGCACAAGGACCACAGCATGAACGCCTGGTGGCATGAAGTTTGGGTGACGCTGCAAGGGGAGTTCGCCGACATCGGTGACGCGTCCCAATTGACGCGTATTACTGTGCGCCTGCTGATAGCGGCGGTGCTGGGTGGAATTCTCGGTTTCGAGCGCGAGCACAAAGGCAAGGCCGCCGGGGTGCGCACCCACATGCTGGTAGCGCTGGGGGCGGCGCTGTTTGTGCTGGTGCCGCAGATGTCCGGCGCTCAGGCCGACGCCATGAGCCGTGTGGTGCAGGGCGTCATCGCCGGGATCGGCTTTCTCGGCGCCGGGACTATCCTGAAAAACAACGAAGGTGATGAAGGTCATGTCAAAGGCCTGACCACCGCCGCCGGGTTGTGGATGACCGCCGCCATCGGTGTGTCGGCCGGGCTGGGGCGCGAGGCGACGGCGGTGTTCAGTACGTTTTTGGCATTGGCCATTTTTAGCGTGATGCCGAGGATCGTGCGCCTGATCGACAAGGACCGCACCCCGTAAATTGTCATGATCAGGGCTTCACAATCACCGGCGGCAGGGTGCTCGGTGGTTCTTCCCGAGGTGGCGGTTGAGTGCCGGGCGGGTCTTGCTCGGGCACGGGTTGCGGCTCGGTCGGCGGAATCACCGGGCTGTCGATGTTCGGATCAGGTGTTTCGGCAGGGATTGGAATACTCATTGTTCAAGCCTCCAGTGGCACATGGCGTAAGTCGTGCTTAAGTGGATTGACCTCCCGACGCGGGATTTGATTCCCCTTAAATGCCGAGGCAAATCCCTCTGAACTTTTAGTGAAGCCGGTGGCTCCCAACCTAAGTGAATCTATTCAGGGACCATCCGGTACAAGAGCGTCCATGGGGCGTAAAGGAGAGATGCTCGATGACTGCTGAAAAACCGACAGAGCTGAACTACAACCCTCACATGCCGCTGTCGCAGGCGTTGCTGCTACCGCGAATCGCGATTGAAAACACCCACCCGACCCTCGATGGCGGACAGTTCGCCGTCAAGGCCGTGATCGGTCAGGACGTGGTGGTGACCAGCAAAGTGTTTGCCGACGGTCACGACAAACTGGCCGTGCGGGTGCGCTGGCGTGCCGAAGGCGACGAGGTCTGGCAAAGCGCAGTCATGGCGGAGCTGGGCAATAACGGCTGGCAAGGCCAGTTCCGTGTCGTGCGTGAGGGGCGCTACCTCTTTTGCATCGAAGCCTGGATCGATCAGTTCGCCAGCTTCTGTTATGAGCTTGGGAAGAAGCACGCGGCGCGAGTCCCGGTCAGTCTCGAGTTGCAGGAAGGGCGCACGCAGGTCCACCTGGCGGCCGAACGTAGCGACGGCGAGTTGAGCGAACAACTGGCGGCGCTGCACCACGAATTGTCCGGCCTGCTCGAAAACGAGCAGGTGGCGCTGTTTCTGCACCAGCGTAGCGCCGACCTGATGGCCCAGGCCGACCATCGTGCTTATCTCAGCCTCAGCCCCGAGTTCCCGCTGGATGTCGAACGGGAACTGGCGCAGTTCGCCAGTTGGTATGAGTTGTTTCCGCGCTCGATCACCGACGATCCGGCCCGTCATGGCACCTTCAATGATGTGCACTCGCGGTTGCCGATGATTCAGGACATGGGCTTCGACGTCCTGTACTTTCCGCCGATCCACCCGATCGGCCGCAGTTATCGCAAAGGCCCGAACAATTCCCTGACCGCCGGCCCCGACGACCCCGGCAGCCCCTATGCGATTGGTGGCGAAGAGGGCGGGCACGAGGCGATTCATTCAGAACTGGGGACCCGCGAAGACTTCCGCCGACTGGTCGCCACGGCGGCGGACTACGGACTGGAAATCGCCCTCGATTTTGCCATTCAGTGCTCACAGGACCACCCCTGGCTGCAGCAGCACCCGGGCTGGTTCAACTGGCGGCCGGACGGCACGATCAAATACGCCGAAAACCCGCCGAAGAAATACCAGGACATCGTCAACGTCGATTTCTATGCGGCCGAGGCGATTCCCAGTCTGTGGGTCGAATTGCGCGACATCGTGGTCGGCTGGGTCGAGGAGGGCGTTAAGATCTTTCGCGTCGACAACCCGCACACCAAGCCGCTGCCGTTCTGGCAATGGCTGATCGCCGATGTACGCGCGTTGTACCCCGAAGTGATTTTTCTCGCGGAAGCCTTTACCACCCCGGCGATGATGGCGCGGCTGGGCAAGGTCGGTTACTCGCAGAGCTACACCTATTTCACCTGGCGCAACACCAAGCATGAGCTCGCGACGTATTTCACCGAGCTCAATGAATCGCCGTGGCGCGAATGCTACCGGCCGAATTTCTTCGTCAACACGCCGGACATCAACCCGTTCTTTTTGCACGAGTCCGGGCGTGCCGGTTTTCTGATCCGTGCGGCGCTGGCGACCATGGGCTCTGGCCTGTGGGGCATGTACTCGGGTTTTGAACTGTGTGAATCGGCGCCGATCCCGGGCAAAGAGGAATACCTGGACTCCGAGAAGTACGAAATTCGCCCAAGGGACTTCAATGCGCCGGGCAACATCATTGCCGAGATCGCGCAGCTCAACCGCATCCGCCGGCAGAACCCGGCATTGCATACGCACCTGGGCCTGAAGGTCTACAACGCGTGGAACGACAACATTCTGTATTTCGGCAAGCGCAGCGCGGACGGCAGCAACTTCATTCTGGTGGCGGTCAGTCTCGATCCGCATAACGTCCAGGAAGCGAATTTCGAATTGCCGCTGTGGGAAATGGGTTTGCCTGACGACGCCATCACCCAGGGCGAAGACTTGATGAACGGGCATCGCTGGACCTGGTATGGCAAGTACCAGTTCATGCGTATCGACCCGGCGTATCAGCCGTTCGGCATATGGCGAATAACCGTCTAGAACGCAGAACCTGTGGGAGCGAGCCTGCTCGCGAAAGCGGTGATCCAATCGCCAAAGATGGATCGGATGTACCGGCCTCTTCGCGAGCAGGCTCGCTCCCGCAGGTAATCATTGTGTTTGGGCTCAGCGGCTTTTTCGATTTCAACAGGAGTTTCAAATGGCGAAGAAACCCAAGGCAGCCACCTTCATCAAGGACCCGCTCTGGTACAAGGACGCGGTGATCTACCAGGTTCACGTCAAATCATTTTTCGACTCCAACAATGACGGGATCGGCGACTTTCCCGGCCTGATCGCCAAACTCGACTACATTGCCGACCTCGGCGTCAACACCATCTGGCTATTGCCGTTCTACCCCTCGCCACGCCGCGATGATGGCTACGACATCGCCGAGTACCGAGGTGTCCACGCCGACTACGGCACGATGGCCGATGCCAAGCGCTTCATCTCTGAAGCCCATGAACGCGGCCTGCGTGTGATTACCGAACTGGTCATCAACCACACCTCGGACCAGCACGCCTGGTTCCAGCGTGCGCGCAAGGCCAAACCCGGCTCGACGGCGCGGGACTTTTACGTCTGGTCCGATGATGACCACAAGTACGACGGCACCCGGATCATCTTTCTCGACACCGAGAAATCCAACTGGACCTGGGACCCGGTGGCCGGCCAATACTTCTGGCACCGTTTCTACTCCCACCAGCCGGACCTGAATTTCGATAACCCGCAGGTCATGAAAGCCGTGCTCTCGGTGATGCGCTACTGGCTCGACATGGGCATCGACGGCCTGCGGCTGGACGCCATTCCGTACCTGATCGAACGGGACGGCACTAACAACGAAAACCTCCCCGAGACCCACGACGTCCTGAAACAGATCCGCGCCGAGATCGACGCCAATTACCCGGACCGCATGCTGCTGGCCGAAGCCAATCAATGGCCGGAAGACACGCAACTGTATTTCGGTGAAACCGACGCCCAGGGCTTGAATGGCGACGAATGCCACATGGCCTTTCACTTCCCGTTGATGCCGCGCATGTACATGGCGTTGGCCCAGGAAGATCGCTTCCCGATCACCGACATCCTGCGCCAGACCCCGGAGATCCCGGCCAATTGTCAGTGGGCGATTTTCCTGCGCAACCACGATGAGCTGACCCTGGAAATGGTCACCGACAAGGAGCGCGATTACCTGTGGAATTACTACGCGGCCGACCGTCGGGCGCGGATCAACCTGGGGATTCGCCGTCGACTGGCGCCGCTGGTGGAGCGAGATCGCCGTCGCGTTGAGCTGCTCAATAGCCTGCTACTGTCGATGCCCGGCACGCCAACCCTGTATTACGGCGATGAAATCGGCATGGGCGACAACATCTACCTCGGCGACCGCGATGGCGTGCGCACGCCGATGCAGTGGTCGATTGACCGCAACGGCGGGTTCTCCCGCGCCGACCCGGCGAGCCTGGTGTTGCCACCGATCATGGACCCGCAATACGGCTACCTGTCGGTCAACGTCGAAACCCAGGCTGGCGATCCGCATTCGCTGCTCAACTGGACCCGACGCATGCTCGCGGTGCGCAAACAGTCCAAGGCGTTCGGGCGCGGTACGCTGAAAATGCTTTCGCCGAGCAACCGCCGGATTCTGGCCTACACCCGTGAATTCACTGGCGAGGATGGCAAGCACGAAATCATCCTCTGTGTAGCCAACGTCTCGCGCAGTGCCCAGGCGGCGGAACTCGACCTGTCGGCGTACGTCGGCATGGTGCCGGTGGAGATGCTCGGTGGTAATGCGTTCCCTCCGATTGGACAGTTGAATTTCCTCCTGACCCTGGCGCCATACGGCTTCTATTGGTTCGGGCTCGCGGCGGAAAACCAGATGCCGAGCTGGCACGTGGAACCGGCACAAAGCCTGCCGGACTTCACCACGCTGGTGTTGAAGAAACGCATGGAAGAACTGCTCGAAACGCCGTCTCGCGGCACGCTGGAACAAGGCATTCTGCCGAATTGGCTACAGAACCGCCGCTGGTTTGCCGGCAAGGACGCGGCCATCGAACAGGTCAACCTGGCCTATGGCGTACGCTTCGGCGATCCGCTGCACCCGGTGCTGTTGAGCGAAATCGAAGTCACCAGCGCCGGCCAGACCCACCGCTACCAGTTGCCATTCGGCTTTATTCCCGAAGATCAGGTCGGCGCCGCACTGCCTCAGCAGCTGGCGTTGTCGCGGGTGCGTCGGGGCCGTCAGGTGGGTTTGATTACTGATGCCTTCAGCCTCGAACCCTTTATCCATGCCGTGCTGGCTGGTATGCAGAACGAGACGGTGTTGCCGTCGAGCGCGGGTGACATCCGCTTCGAGCCGACCGTGGAGCTGGCGAAACTCGGACTGACGCAAGAGTCGCCTGTTCGCTATCTGTCGGCCGAGCAATCCAACAGTTCGGTGGTGATCGGCAACAGCCTGGTGCTCAAACTGATCCGCAAACTCGCCTCGGGCGTGCACCCGGAACTGGAAATGAGCGCCTACCTGACCAACGCCGGGTTCCAGAACATCTCGCCACTGCTGGGCTCGGTGGTGCGCCGTGACGAACACGGCGAAGACACCTTGTTGATGATCGCCCAGGGTTATTTGAGCAATCAGGGTGATGCCTGGGAATGGACCCAGAACAACCTTGAACGCGCGCTGCGTGACGAGTTGGCTGATGCGATCTCCGAGCAGGAACAGCACTACAACGCCCTCGGTGAGCTGAGGGATTTTGCCGGCATGCTCGGCCAGCGCCTGGGGGAAATGCACCAGGTGCTGGCAGCGCCGACCCAAGACAAGGACTTCGCGCCGCAGGTGACGACGGCGAAAGAGGCACTGGCCTCGGCCAAGGACGTGGCGGCGCAGCTGGAGCACGCGCTCAAGTTGCTCAAACAGCATCAAAATCAACTGAACCCGGCGGACCAAGCCTTGGTCAGTCGTTTACTGGACGAGAAAAAAGCCATCCTCAGCCACGTTCAGGAACTGGGCAGGAAAGCCGTCGGTGGCTTGCGCATCCGCGTCCACGGCGACTTGCACCTGGGCCAGGTGTTGGTGATCAAGGGCGATGCCTACCTGATCGATTTCGAGGGTGAGCCGGCGCGGCCGCTGCGTGAACGACGGGGCAAGCACAGCCCGTACAAAGACGTCAGCGGCGTGTTGCGTTCATTCGATTACGCCGCCGCGATGACGATCAATGTGCACAACGTCGACAACACGGCTGAGGCTCAGGGGGCGCGCCATCGGGTCGCCGAGCGTTACCTGATTGAAGCAAAACAGGCATTTGTCGACGCTTATCGGCTGGCGGCAGCTAGTCTTGCTCATGCGTGGCAAGATCCGGAAGGCGAGGACGCCGCGCTGGCGTTGTTCGGTCTGGAGAAGGCGGCCTATGAAGTGGCGTATGAGGCCGAAAATCGACCCACTTGGCTGCCGGTGCCGTTGCACGGTTTGTATGGATTATTAAGTGGGCTTAAACCCTTTTCCGATCTTGGTGGAGAGTAGTCATGAGTTTCTCGAACAAGGAACAGGGTCACGCTAAAGAGGCGTTACTGCCCAGATCGCGGGACATCGACGCGCTGGTGCGCGCCGAGCATCACGACCCCTTTGCAATTCTCGGCCCCCATGGCGATGGCGCCGGTGGGCAATTCATTCGTGCCTATCTGCCGGACGCCTTGAGCGTGCAAGTGTTGGCCAGGGACTCCGGGGAAGAGCTCGGCCACCTTGAAGCCACCCAGACACCGGGGCTGTTTGTCGGGCATTTCGACCGCGCCCAGGCGTACCTGTTGCGCACCCGTTGGGCCGGTGGCGAACAAGTCAGCGAAGACCCTTACAGCTTTGGCCCGCTGCTCGGCGAGATGGATTTGTACCTGTTTGCCGAAGGCAATCACCGCGACCTGAGCAGTTGCCTCGGCGCGCAGTTGAAGACGGTCGACGGCGTCGACGGCGTGCGTTTCGCCGTGTGGGCGCCCAACGCCAAGCGCGTGTCGGTGGTCGGTGATTTCAACAACTGGGACGGTCGTCGCCATCCCATGCGTCTGCGCCATCCGACCGGGGTCTGGGAGCTGTTCATCCCGCGTCTGCGAGCCGGTGAGGCGTACAAATACGAAATCCTCGGCAGCCACGGCATATTGCCGCTCAAGGCTGACCCGATGGCGTTGGCCACTACCTTGCCGCCAGACACGGCCTCGAAAGTCGCTTCGCCGCTGAACATCGACTGGCAGGATCAGGCGTGGATGGCGTCGCGTGGCGAACGTCAGCGACCTACGGCGCCGCTGTCGATCTACGAACTGCATGCCGGTTCCTGGCAATGTGAGCTGGACGATCTGGGCGAGGTCGCCCGCCAGTACACCTGGCACGAGTTGGGTGAGCGGCTGATTCCGTATGTGAAGGACTTGGGCTTCACTCACATCGAACTGATGCCGATCATGGAGCACCCGTTTGGCGGCTCGTGGGGTTATCAACTGCTGTCGCAATTCGCCCCCAGCGCCCGTTACGGTTCGCCGGATGACTTTGCCGCGTTCGTCAACGCCTGCCACCAGGCGGAAATCGGCGTGATTCTCGATTGGGTGCCGGCGCATTTTCCGACCGACACCCACGGCCTGGCGCAATTCGACGGCACGGCGTTGTATGAATACGGCAACCCGCAGGAAGGTTTTCATCAGGACTGGGACACGCTGATCTACAACCTCGGCCGCACCGAAGTGCACGGTTACATGTTGGCTTCAGGGTTGCACTGGCTCAAGCATTTCCACGTCGATGGGCTGCGTGTCGATGCGGTGGCGTCGATGCTCTATCGCGATTACTCGCGCAAGGCTGGAGAATGGGTGCCGAACCGCCACGGCGGTCGTGAAAACCTCGAAGCCATCGACTTCTTGCGTCACCTCAACGACGTGGTGGCGCTCGAGGCGCCGGGTGCGCTGGTCATCGCCGAAGAGTCCACCGCATGGCCGGGTGTCAGCCAAAGCACGCAACAGGGCGGTCTGGGCTTTGCCTACAAATGGAACATGGGCTGGATGCACGATTCGCTGCATTACATCCAGCAGGACCCGGTGTACCGCGCCCATCATCACAACGAATTGAGTTTTGGCCTGGTGTACGCCTGGTCCGAGCGTTTCATCCTGCCGATTTCCCACGATGAAGTGGTCCACGGCAAGCACTCGCTGATCGACAAGATGCCCGGCGACCGCTGGCAGAAGTTTGCCAATTTGCGCGCCTACTTGAGCTTCATGTGGACGCACCCGGGCAAGAAGCTGTTGTTCATGGGCTGCGAATTTGGCCAATGGCGCGAGTGGAACCACGATCAGCAACTCGACTGGTACCTGCTGCAATACCCCGAGCACAAAGGGGTGCAGAAGCTGGTCGGCGACCTCAATCGGCTGTACCGCGAAGAGCCGGCGCTGCATGAGCAGGACGATGCCCCGCAAGGCTTCCAGTGGCTGATCGGAGACGATGCGATCAACAGCGTCTACGCGTGGTTGCGCTGGAGCAAGGAGGGGCGGCCGGTGCTGGTCGTGGCCAACTTTACGCCGGTGCCGCGTGAGGGCTATCGCGTCGGCGTACCGTTTGCCGGGCGCTGGACCGAATTGATCAACAGCGATGCGGCGATGTATGCCGGTTCCAATTATGGCAACAGTGGCGGGGCGTTTACGGAGGAGGAACCGAGCCATGGGCAGGCACTGTCGCTGGTATTGAATCTGCCGCCGCTGGCGGTATTGATCTTGCGGCCTGAGGGCTGATCTGAGACCGAGTCGCTCCCATCGCGGGCAAGCCACGCTCCCACAGGGGTACGCATTCCAACTGTGGGGGCGAGGCTTGCTCGCGAAGGCGTCAGCCCTGACAAAGCCTCTTTTGATGTCTGGCGCTCACCACCGCATCCGCACCCCCAGACTCCCGATCAACCCATTCAAATCATTGTCATCCACATCACTGCTGTAATCCGCACTGACGTAGAAACTCACCGCTGGCGTGACCTTGGCCACCAATCCCAGCCCCACCTCAACCGTGGATGAATTGCGGCTGCTGCTGATCTTGTCGACCTGATCGAGGGTCACGGTATTGCCGGTGTACACGGTGTGCCACAAGTTGGTCCGCACGTAGGGTTCGACGCCCAGGCCATTGATGTCGTAACTCCCTTTCAATCGCGCACCGACCCGGCCGCTCCAGGACGTCAGGTCGCTGGATGACGCGTTCCCTGAGCCGGCATACGGCGTATCCAGTGTGATGCGTTGATTGATCAACTGAGCCTGGGGTTCGACGACCCAGTTCTCACTCAGGCCAATCGGGAAACCGCCTTCCACCGACAACGTCATCGCACTGCCTTCGGTGGCTTGCCGCGCGCCCTGGTCATTTCGGCTGAAGCCGTTGACCCGGCCACCGCTGGCGGTCAAATCCACGTGCCAGCCTTGAGGGCCGGTCAGGCTCCAGTAAGCACCGAGACTCTGGCCTTGAAGGTTGAGGGTATCGTTGTTGGGGTCGGCCAGGGCTGGACTGGTCAGCAAGCCGTTGCTATTGCCTTGTAATCGGGTGGTGCCGCCGACCAGTCCGACCTGCTGGGTATGACCGCTACCACTCTGCAAGGTGAGGATCGCCGGCCCTTTGAATTCAGTGCTGCCCGTGATCGAAGAGCCCTGTGACAGAAAATCGGTTTGCGCCTGCCGCGACGGCTTGCCGTAGACCTGGTCCCAGGTCGAAGGCGCTTCGTCTTCGATGGTCAGGTGTGAACTTCGACTATCGGACGCGGCGCCGAAGTGACCGGGGTACAGCGAGGTGAAATGCGTGGTTGGCAAGGTGAGGACGGGAACATCCTGGCGATACCATGGAAGGGTTTCTTCCTCCGCGGGTGCCGCCTGGGCCTCGAGGGTCGAGCACAGCAGGATAGAGCTCGAGACAGTGCAAAAAGTGACTTTTATCTCTTGTTGGGTGAATGAAGTCTTCATGGGGGTCTACCTTGCAATCGCATGCGGTATCTCGCTGTGGCGTCTCTCCTACCCCGAATGAGGGGCGGCCGAATGGAGTGAGGGCAAGCCGCTGGGCGCCCGGATTGGCGGGTGTCTGGGGGGGATGCCCCCTGATGGTACTTCGGGGGTAGTAAGGTGTAGCTAAGAAGACCGTTGACGGTGCGTCAAGAAAATGCCCGATAAATGGTATGGGTATTTTAGGCGCTGCAAGTGACTGATTTTCGACGCAGATCTAAGCGCTTGTTTGTTCGACAAAACGTCAAGAAAGCCGCTAATCAGAGCTTTTACTCAATTGCTAGAGGTGTACCTCCACCGCCAGCGGCAGGTGATCCGACAGGTGCGTCCAGGGTTTATTGCCGAGGATTTGTGGTTCATGGCTACTGGCATTGCGCAGGTAAATCCGGTCCAGGCGCAGCAACGGAAAACGCGCGGGGTAGGTTTTGGCCGGTCGCCCGTTATGGCGTTCGAACGCTTCGTGCAGGTAGTCGCGACGGGCGAGGGCGGCATTGCCGTGCAACTGCCAGTCGTTGAAATCGCCGGCAATAATCACCGGGGCATCGTCTGGCAGGGAGTCCAGCAGTTGGCAGAGGAGCTGCAACTGCAACTGACGATGACTTTCGAGCAGGCTCAGGTGTACGCAAATCGCATGCACTTCAGCGTGCCCAGGCACCTCCAGCACACAATGCAACAACCCGCGTCGTTCGGGACCGGTGATTGACACGTCAAGGTTACGGAACTCGCGGATCGGGTATTTCGACAGCAAGGCATTGCCGTGGTGGCCATCCGGGTAGACGGCATTGCGCCCATAGGCGAAATCGCTCCACATGCTGTCGGCGAGGAATTCGTATTGCGAGGTCTGCGGCCAGTTGTAATAACGCGAAGAGTGCCGATCGTGTTCGCCGACCACTTCTTGCAGGAACACAAGATCTGCCGACGTACTGCGCACCGCCTCGCGCAGCTCCGGGAGGATGAAACGCCGGTTGAAGGCGGTGAAGCCCTTGTGCGTATTGACCGTCAGCACCCTCAGGCGATGAATCGCCGGGGACGGCTTGAGGGTGGCCCGCTGCTCGGAATCGCTGGTCACGATGGCTCCTCTGAAATTTGGCTGCTTATGCATGCGACTGATGCAGTGCCGTGCAGTTCAGCGGGATCCTCGCATTACCGCGATTTTGGGTTTTGCGGTGTGTCAGACGAAGACGATTTCATAGGGCAAGCGCATGCGGTCCAGGATCACCCGGGGCAGCAGCGGTGCGATGCCCAAGGCCGGTTCGCCGTCGAGCTGGCTGGCGTAGGCATGGGTGGCGTGGCTTTTGCGCGCGACCGTCCAGGTGTCGAGGCGGACTTTGCGGGCCCGATGCCAGGGCATCAGCCCCTGGTCACGAGCCGGCCAGTGCCAGGCCCACACCGGTATTTCATGGAATGTCGCACCGACCATGCTCGCCGCAGCGGCGCTGGCACGGCCGACGGCGTCGTGGTCGGGCGTGCCGTCTTCGCGCCAGGTGCTGAACACCACGTCGCCGGGACGCAGGTAGCGGGCGATGAAACGGGTCAGTTGCGTCTCGTATTCCGCCAGGACGAAATCAGTGAAGCCCCCCCGAATCCATTTCAGGCTGTGCATCGGCAAGCCGAGCCGGCGCAAGGCCTCGACGCTTTCCTGACCGCGAAACACGCTTAGGCGCTTTTCCGACCATTGTTGTGAGCCCGGTTGAGTGGCACTGCCATCGGTGACCGAGATCAATTGAAGGGGATGACCGAGGGTCGAGAGCAACTGCAACAGGCCGCCGCAGGTGACCACTTCATCGCCGGGATGCGGCGCGATCACCACGGCGCGAGCGCCGGCGGGGACCAGGGTCTGGGTGTTGATGACGGGGATGTTGTCCAGTTGCAGCGCGCTGTTCCAGATTTGTGCTGGCTGGCTGCTGTCGATGATGGAGACGGATTTCATCGGGCTACGTCCTTGTTCTGTTTGATAGCAATGTGCGACTTCTCCGTACCCTGGATCGTCGCGTGCTGAGTATTGCTCAAGTAATCCTATTCGTCGCGTAACGGTTCCACCTAAGCCGGTTTTTTTTAGTCGATCTTTGCCAGATCGTGTAAATAGTCGCCGAAACCACCCCGAGCGCGACTGTCCAGGCGGGCGCTGGTGAGCACTTGCGGGCGATGACTCCAGGCAATTTTCGCGCCGCAGCGCTCCAGTTGTCGCACCAGTTGCACATCTTCATGGCAGGCCAGCGGTTCGAACCCGCCGGCGCGCCGATAGGCATCGGCACTGATGCCCAGGTTGGCGCCGTGAATGTGCCGATGGCCGTCGCGGGCGTGGTAATGCTGGTGGTAGCGAATCTGTGCCGATTCGTCGAATGACTCGTGCCACGCATCGACCGTGACCGTGCCGCACACCGCGTCCGCATCCAGGGACAACTGCGCCACCAGCCAATCCTGCGCGACTCGACTGTCGGCGTCTGAGCAGGAAATCCAGCGCACCCCCAATGCCAGCAGAAAGCTTGCCCCGACCGCGCGTGCCTGGCCGACGTTGCGGGCCTCGATGCTCAGACTGTGGACCGGGTAGCGCTGGACAATCTCGCCCGATCGATCGGTGCAACTGTCGAGCACCACCAGCACCGCGACGCTTTCACCGCGCAGCAACTCATGTTGCGACGCACACAGGGCGGCTTGCAGGCAATCGGCGAGCAAGTCTTCTTCGTTATGCGCGGGGATCAGAATGCCAATCATCGCAGGCCCTCAAGTGTCGCCACGGAGCGCGGTTCGCGGCTCCAGAGCTCCAGCAGGAAATCCGCTTCCTGATGCAAGACCAGACGCGGCAACGGCAAGTGTTCGTGGAGCAAGTCGTGCACTTGTCGTGCGTTCAACGGGCAGCCGTCGATGGGCGGGCGCCAGTGGCAGGCCAGCAGTTGGCCGTCGGCGGTGAGTGACTGTTCGGCTTGTTGGATCAGGCGTTTCAAGTCCTCGGCATCGAGGTAGTAACCGATTTCACTGAGCACGATCAGGTCGAATTTTTCCTCCGGCCAATCGACTGGCAAGCGCGCGTGGCGCACTTCGGCGTGATCGAACGGGCCGAGGCGGGTGCGCGCCAACGCAACGGCTGCGGCGGCGGTGTCGCAGCACAGCAGGCGATCGCAACGGCTGGCCAGTTCAAAACTCAGTTCGCCATTGGCGCAGCCGGGTTCAAAGATCGCGCGGTAATGCGCACGGGGCAGGGCGGCGAGGGTGATGGCGCGTTTGCGTTGCTCGTACCAGCGCTGACGAAACGCCCACGGATCATCGTTACCGGCAAACAAGCCGTCGAAATAACGATCGTCGACACTCATAGGAACACCACCTCGAACGGCTGCAACAGGCGGTCCAGCACGTAGGGCGCCAGTACGGGCGGCAGGCCGATGTGCGGGTCACCTTCCAATTGGCTGGCGAAGGCGTGAATCGCATGGCGTTTGCGCGCGATCAGCGGCGGTGTCAGGAGGATTTTTCGTGCGCGGTGCCACGGTACAAACGCGTCTTCCGGCGTTGCCCAGTGCCAGGTCCACACCGGCAGTTCATGCAGGGTTGCACCGACGCGTCTGGCGGCGGTGGCACTGGCTCGCCCCACGGCTTCATGATCGCAATGGCCGTCTTCGCGCCAGGTCGTGAACACCACGTCGTTGGGGCGCAGATGCTGTTCGATGAACGCGCTCAACTCGATTTCGCGCGCGGCGACCTGGCTATCGCTGAAACCGCCGCGCAGCCATTTCAGCTGGTGCAGCGGCAAACCGAGACGGCGCAGCGCTTCAGCCGATTCTTGCGGACGCACGGCGCTCAGACGTTCCACGGGCCAGCGTGTCGAACCGGGATGACTGGCGCTGCCATCGGTGACCGAAATCAGTTGCAACGCCCGACCCGCCGCCGCAAGCACTTGCAGGAAACCACCGCAGCCCAGCACTTCATCGTCCGGGTGCGGAGCGATGATCACCGCGCGGGCGCCTTCTGGCACCAGGCTGAGGATGTCGATCACCGGTAATTGCGCCAGCTGAAGGGAGGTTTGCCACAGGTGCAGGGGCGTGCCCTGGCCGACGATGGGGTTGGTTTTCATAACGTCCATGTTCCGTTGATGGTGTGTTTGCCCAGTGCGGCAAGGTCCCGCTCGGCATGGCTTTGTCGCAGGAACACCGGCAGGTCGGCAATCAGCCGGGCGAATTGCCGGTCCTTGCAGTAAGGCCCGGCGCCGAGGGCGTGGCCGACGTGCAGGATCACCTGTTCGGCGGCCTGTTCGACCACCGCCCGGGCGCGGCGAGCCAGCAACTCGGCGTTATCCAGCGGCGAAGCGTCGATGCTCATGGCGCTGGCGCGCAACACCTGCGCGGCGGCGAAAAGAGCACGGTCGACCGCGCCGAGGTGGGCGAGGGCGTGGGGTTCTTCACGTTGCGCACAGTGCGTGCGCAGGCGTTCGGCGAGGCTGCGTGCGGCGCCGTACCAGCAGGCGGCAATGCCGATCCCGCCCTGCCAGAAACCGGGCCGTTGCAAGTAATCACCGGGTTGGCCAATGAGGTGCGTGTCAGCATGGTCGAACAGCACGTCGACGCTGCCGGTGGCGGCCATGCCGACGGCTTGCCAGCCTTGATCCGTCACGCTGACGCCGGGTTGATCCAGTGCCACCGCGACCAATTGCTGACAGTCGTTTTCATCCCACGCGGTGAGCAAGGCATGGCTCAACACCGCCGCGCCCGAGCACCAGGCTTTGCGCCCGTTCAGCAAACCTTGGGGGCTGACCCGCACCCGCGCATTCGGCGGTTCAGCGGCCCACATGCCCCACGTGCTACCGGGTGTGGGCTCGCCACCCCGTTGCGCGATGATTGCGAGCGCATCGGTGTGACCTTCGTACAGTTTGCACAACCCCAGATCATGCCCGCCTACCTCGGCCAAACGCTGAAAGCGCTGCAGCGTCCGACCACTGCCCGGCAGCGGAAGCTGATCCAGTCCAGCTTCCACCAGCGCCCGCAGGCAACGACCTAACGCCTGAGTGTCAGCGTAATCCGCGGGTTGGCGAGCGAGAAACGCCTGAAGGTCCATTTCACTCTTCTTCCTCATGCTGCAATTCGAACAGCAGCAGCGAACGCCCGGTCACTGAATATTCGTGGCCGATTTCAAAGCGTTCCTGCCCGCGAATCGACGGTTGATTGGTGTCGATCATGCAGGTCCAGAACCCGCCGTCCGGCACTTCCGGCAAGGTGAAGTTGACGATATCGTGGTGCGCATTGACCACCAGCAACAGGGTCGCGTCAGCACCTTTGCGGCGGATGCCGGTTTCCTGAGCGCGGCCATCAAGCAAGATCCCCAGACAACGGCCGTGGGCCTCGCCCCATTGTTCCTGGGACATTTCACTGCCGTCCGGCGCGAGCCAGGTGATGTCCTTGACCCCGATGTCCTCGTTGTAATTGCCCACCAGGAAGCGCCCGCGACGCAGGATCGGGTAGGCCAGGCGCAACTTGATCAGACGTTTGACGAATTTGAGCAGCGCCTTGCCGTCCTCGCTGAAGTCCCAGTTGACCCAGCCGATCTCGCTGTCTTGGCAGTAGGCGTTGTTGTTGCCTTCCTGAGTACGGGCGAATTCGTCGCCGGCCACCAGCATCGGCGTACCCTGGGACAGCAACAGCGTGGCAAAGAAGTTGCGCATTTGCCGTTGGCGCAACTCGTTGATCTCGGGATCGTCGGTCGGGCCTTCGACACCATGGTTCCAGGACAGGTTGTTGTTGCTGCCGTCCTGATTGTTCTCGTCGTTGGCTTCGTTGTGCTTGTCGTTGTACGACACCAGGTCGTTGAGGGTGAAGCCGTCGTGGGCGGTGATGAAATTCAACGAGGCATAAGGCCGGCGGCCGCGCTGGTTGAACATCTCGCCCGAGGCGGTCATGCGGCTGGCGAAATCGGCGAGTTGGCCGTCATCACCTTTCCAGAACGCGCGCACGGTGTCGCGGAACTTGTCGTTCCATTCCACCCAGCCCGGCGGGAAGTTGCCGACCTGATAGCCGCCGGGGCCGCAATCCCACGGTTCGGCAATCATCTTCACCTGGCGCAGCACCGGGTCCTGACGACAGGCCACGAGGAAGCTGTGACGTTCATCGAAACCGTCGTGGTAGCGCCCGAGAATGGTCGCCAGGTCGAAGCGGAAACCGTCGACGTGCATTTCCGTCGCCCAGTAGCGCAAGGAGTCAGTGACCATTTGCAAGACGCACGGATGGCTCAGGTCCAGGGTGTTACCGGTCCCGGAATCGTTGATGTAGAAGCGTTTGTCGTCGGGCATCAAGCGGTAGTATGAGGCGTTGTCGATGCCGCGCATGGACAGGGTCGGCCCTTGTTCATTGCCCTCGGCGGTGTGGTTGTAGACCACGTCGAGAATCACTTCCAGGTTGGCTTCGTGCAGGTGCGCAACCATCTCCTTGAACTCGGCTATCTTGCCGCTGGCCAGATAGCGCGGGTCCGGGGCAAAGAAGGCGATGCTGTTGTAACCCCAATAATTGGTCATGCCTTTGTGCAGCAAGTGCTGGTCATTGACGAACGCATGGATCGGCAGCAACTCAACCGACGACACCCCGAGTTTGCGGATATGTTCCAGCACGTCATCGACCATCAACCCGGCAAAGGTGCCACGCACGTTCTCGGGGACGGAAGGGTGACGCATGCTGATGCCGCGCACGTGGGTTTCGTAAATGATGGTTTTGTCCCACGGCACGCTGACGCGATGGTCGTGGCCCCAGGTGTGCGCCGGGTCGATGACTTTGCATTTGGGCACGAAGGGCGCGCTGTCGCGTTCATCGAAACTGAGGTCGGCGTCGGGGTGGCCGATGGTGTAGCCGAACAGCGCTTCGGACCATTTCAACTGACCGACCAGTTGCTTGGCGTAAGGGTCGATCAGCAATTTGTTGGGGTTGAAACGATGACCATTGGCCGGGTCGTAAGGGCCGTAGACGCGATAACCGTAAATCAGCCCCGGATGGGCGTCCGGCAAGTAGCCGTGGTAGATCTCGTCGGTGTATTCGGGCAGTTCGATCCGTTCAAGCTCCACTTCGCCGGCGTCGTCGAAGATGCACAATTCGACGCGGGTGGCGTTGGCGGAAAACAAGGCAAAGTTGACCCCCAGACCATCCCAGGTTGCGCCCAGCGGGAAGGGCAAGCCTTCACGGATTCGCGAAGCCTCGGCGTGAGGTTCTGGCGCGGATTTTTTTGGCGTGGTCATACGTGCTCCTGCAAGAAAGAATCGGGTGTTTTTCGAGGGCGAGCGCGCCCTCAGTGGCGAGCGAACTCGCCACGTTTGCGATCAGGACAATTCGGTTGGCGCGTCAGGTTATCGGTGGTTTTTTCGCCACGCGAGGCTTCTTCTCGACGGCTTTTTCACCCGGCGGGATCACTTTCGACGCCGCTGCGGGTTTGGCCTTGGCCTTCGGTTTGGCGACGCTGGCTTTACCGTCCAGTGCGCCATTGCCTTTGGCTGCCGCAGGCTTGGCAGCGGTTTTACTGCCACTGGCCTTCGGTGTTTTTTTCGGTGCCAGGGCTTCCGCTTCGGCCAGCTTGCGCGCCATCTCCCAGTGGCGGGCTTCCTGACCCTCGGGTTTTCCTTCCGATTCCCAGATCTGATAGGCAAATTCGCGAACGCGTTTATCGTCGGTACTCATCGCAATGCTCCTGAACTGAACTCAAGCTTGGGTAAAGAGTTGGATAAAGAGATTGACCGGGACAACCCCCAGCGCGGCGCTGATGTTCAGCTCCCTGTTTTTTGTGACTGCGACGCTGGAAAAAAGTCCCTTCAGATTTTCATCGGAGGAGGCGAACGGCAATTTGACCCGTGTATCGCCCCACAGCGGCGCATCAATCTGTGGTTGGGCACTGTTTTTCAGCAGTTCGGCGCAGCGTATCGGGACGATCACGATGGCGCGTTTTCCCTCCAGCACGCGGGTAAATGCCAGCACCCGATGGGCCTGACTGCCGATCACTTCAAGGGCCTGATAGCGCCCTCGGGAAAACAGTTCGGCATGCTCGGCGCGCAGGTGCAGCACCTCGGCGATCAGCGTCTGCTTGATGCGCCCGTCACGCCAGCTCGACAACAGTTCGGGCCCCTCCGGTGTCGCTTGAAGGGCTCGTTCACGACTGGCGTAATCCACCGGCCGGCGGTTGTCCGGATCGACCAGGCTGAAGTCCCAGAAGTCGTTGCCCTGATAGAGGTCCGGCACCCCCGGCACGGTCATTCGCAGCAAGGTTTGCGCCAAGCCGTTGATGGCGCCGGAAGGCGCAATGGCCTGAACGGCTTTGCCGAGGGCGGCACGTAACAGCTCACCTTCAGGCGCCAGAAACAGTCGCTCGATAAACCCCTGCATCGACTGTTCATACGGTTCGTTCGGCGCGCTCCAGCTGCTTTGCAGTTTGGCTTCGCGCAGGGCTTTTTGTTGCCACTGCCAGAGGCGTTTGGCGTAATCCGCCAGCGCTGGTTGATCGTCAATGTGCAGGGTCAGCGGCCAACTGCCGAGGATCGCCTGATACAGGATCAACTCATCGCCCGTAGACGGCATGTGGTCGTCGTCGCGCAGCGGTCGGGCGAGCGTGCGCCAGAGCGGGACTTGCTCGGCGTACCAGGCGCTGCGTTCGCTCAACACCGCCAGGCGTGCGCGGGTGTCTTCGCCGCGTTTGTGGTCGTGGGTGGCGGTGGCCAGCAGGTTGTCCGGGAATTCGGCCAGGCGATTGGCGCAGGCCCCATGAAAGTCCGACACCGGGGCGCTGAACTGTTCGGTGCTGAACCCCACGTCATTGCGTGACAGCAATACCGCCGAGCGATAGAACGCGGTGTCTTCTACCGCCTTGGCGGCAGCCGGCGATGTCAGTTGCTGAAAGCGTACGCAGGCATGCTTGAGCATCTTGCGCTGGCGACCCACCGGACGTTTGCGCCACGGTTCGCCGCCGAGCCAACCGGCCAGGCAATCGAGCACTGGCCAATCGGCTTCGCTGAGGGTGTGGCGTGCACCGTCCATGGCCTGCTGGAAAAACACATCGTCTTCAGCGGAGCGGCCACGGGGGCTGATGTAGGTGCGGTACACCGGGAAGTGCACGATCAATTCCTGTAACGCCCGGCGGATCGCACCGAGGGTCAGGTCGCGGGTCATCAGGTCGTCCCGGGCCACCTGCAGCAAGGCCTGAGCGACACTTTCGAAATCACCGGCCAGCGAGCCATTGAGGATCTGCTGCCGCGCCAGTTGCGCTTCCTGCTGGAAGTCGGCCGGCCGTTCGCTGTAGCGCTGCCAGAGTTCGCCGAGGGTGTGTGCGCCTTGCGGATCGTGTTGCAGCAGCGACAACTGGTTCATGAACTCGTAACCGGTGGTGCCGTCCACTGACCAGTCGCGGTGCAAGGTTTCGCCTTCGCCGAGGATCTTCTCGACGTAGATTGGCAAGTGCCGCCCCGGTGACAGGCGATCGACCCGGCGGCGCAATTTGCGGCAGTAGCCACGGGGATCGGCGAGGCCGTCGATATGGTCGATGCGCAGACCGTCCACCAGCCCCTCAGCCACCAGTTCGAAGATTTTTGCGTGGGTGGCTTCGAACACGGCGGGGCGTTCGACGCGCAGGCCGCCCAGTTCGTTGACATCGAAAAAACGACGCCAGTTGATGTCATCTGCTGCGGTGCGCCAACTGGCCAGACGATAGCTCTGGCGTTCGAGCACGTTGTGCAGGCGTTGGAAACCGTCGGGTGTGAGCGAGTCGTAAGCGCCGAGGTGCTGTTCGATGGACTTGAGCAGCGAAGGAGCGCTGGCCAGTTCGCGCAATTCGGCTTTCAGTGGCACCGCCAGGCTGTGTGCGTCGGTCTGGTAACTCAGGGTGGTGAAGCGTTCCGCCAGTGACTTCAGCGGTTCGACCTCGGTGGGCAGCAACTCGCCGTAGTTCATCGGGCAGATCGGGAAACGGTGGTCGTAATGCTGCACATAAAAGCTGCCGTCCTGCGCATCGAAGCGCAAGGGCAGGGTGCCGTCCTGCAAGGCGATGCCGTAGTCGCTGCCGAGGAACGGCAGCAACAGCTGACCTTCCATCAAGGGGTCTGGTGAGTGCCATTGGATGTCGAAAAACTCGCCGAACGGACTCAGGCGCCCCCATTCCAGCAAGTCGAGCCACCACGGATTATCCGCGCCACCGACGGCCATGTGGTTGGAGACGATGTCGAGGATCAGCCCCATCCGCTGTTCGCGCAGGGCACTGACCAGACGTCGCAGTGCGGGTTCGCCACCCAGTTCGGGGTTGACGGTGGTCGGGTCTACCACGTCGTAGCCATGCATCGAGCCGGCGCGCGCGGCCAGCAGCGGCGAAGCGTAGACGTGGCTGATGCCCAGTCGGGCGAAGTACGGCACCAGCGGCACTGCTTGATCGAGGGTGAAGCCTTTATGAAACTGCAGCCGCAAGGTCGCCCGCAGCGGTTGGATATTCGACGCGGTCATTGGTCACGCTCGCCCGCCTGAAGCCGCGCGCAGGCGAGCAATTCGAGGCGTCGGGCCGCGTCCGGGTCATCGAGCAGGGCTTCGCTGTCGCCGGGCAGGCGTCGTGACCAGTTGGGATGGGCGTCGATGGTGCCGGGCAAGTTGGCCTGCTGTTCAATGCCCAAGGCATCTTCAAGCGGCAGCAACACCAACGGCGCGCGGGTATGCCCGAGGAAACGGACACTGGCGTCGAGCACCTGATCGGTTTCGTGGGACTCTTCGCGAAAGTTCTGTGGGTCCTGACTCAACACGCGGCGCAGGCCTTCGCGTTCGCGTTCGCGGTGTTGGCGCCACTCGATTTCACTGCTGGCGTCGGTCAGGCCGAGCCGGGCGTTCCAGTCGATGTCACGGCCGTGCCACCAGCCATTGAGCGTCGGCAAGTCATGGGTGCTGGTGGTCGCCAGTGCGTTGTCCGGCCAGTCGAGGATCGGTTTGAAGTGGGCGTTGTCCTGTTCAAACAACAGCACGCGCATGCCGAGGATCGAACGTGCAATGAGTTTTTCCCGCAGGCCATCCGGCACGGTGCCAAGGTCTTCGCCCAGCACAATCGCTTGATGACGGTGGGACTCGAGCGTGAGCAAACGCAGCAAGTCGTCAACCGGGTAGTACAGGTAGGCGCCATCGCGGGGCAGTGCGCCGTTCGGGATCACCCACAAGCGTTGCAGGCCCATGATGTGGTCGATCCGCAAACCGCCGGCGTGGGCGAAATTGGCGCGGAGCATTTCGATAAACGCACGGAATCCATTGCGCACCAGACCTTCTGGCGAAAACGCAGAGATGCCCCAGCCCTGGCCGGTCCGGTTGAGGATGTCTGGCGGCGCACCCACTGTCAGCGAGGCGAGCAATTCGTCCTGGCGGCTCCAGGCCTGACTGCCACCGCCGTCAGCGCCCACCGCGAGGTCGGCGATCAGGCCAATGCTCATCCCGGCACCGCGGGCCGCGGTTTGCGCGCGCTCCAGGCAACGGGTGATCAGCCACTGGCAGAAGGCGAAGAAACCGATGCGTGCGGCGTTCTCTTCAGCGAATTCGGCCAAGGCAGCGCTGCGCGGGTCGCGCCATTGCTCGGGCCATTCGCGCCAGTCGAGGCTCTCGCCTTTGGCGGCGCGGGTCTCTTGCAGGGCTTCGAAGCGGCAATGATTTTCCAGTGCTTCGCCCGAGGCATGACGGAAGCTGCTGAAGTCTTCGTGCAAGGGATGTTCACCGTGGACGAAGCCTTCGTACAACGCCTGCAGAATGCGGTGTTTGGCTCGTGCGGCTACGGGCCAGTCAATCAGCGGCCGTTCTTCAAGCGCTTGCAGTTCGGCGGCAAGCCCCGTGGCGTCAATCGCCGCGCGCATGGCGCGCTCGCCGAGGATCGCACCGGGCGCGGCATACAGGCTGTTGAGAAACAAACGGCTGGAAGGGGAATAGGGGCTGTACCGCTGGGTGTCGCTGCCGAACATGGCGTGCAACGGACTGATCGCCAACGCCTCGGCGCCGCGTTCACCGGCCACCCGTGCAAGGTCTTCCAGCGCCTGGGTGTCGCCGAAACCGCCATCGCCGGCCCGTCGTAGGGAGTACAGCTGCACGCTCAGGCCCCAGGTGCGCGGTATCGGATTGTCGACTGCGTCGCCGACGCTGTAGCAGCGCTCTGGCGCCACCGCCAGGGTGAAGGACTGTCCGTCGATGCTGACGTGTTGGTAGCCGACCGGAATCAGCCCCGGCAGCACTGCTTTTGCATCGAGTTTCAGGTAGATCTTCGAACCGTCTTCGAGGTGGATGTCGCACGGGGTTTCGGGCTCGAAGTAACGCGCCAGATCGAGACCGGCACCGACATCGACCGTCAACAGCGGCGGCAGGCGGTGGGTCTGCTGGACGGCTTGCAGTTCCAGCAGGCTCGCGTCGATTTCCTGGGCACTGCCGGCCGGGTGGCCGAGGCCGGTGAGCACGGCGCGCAGCACCGACGGGCCGACTTTTTGCGGGCGGCCATTGGCGTCGATCCAGTCGACGGCCAGGCCAGCGCGGCTGGCCAGTATTTCAAGTTGCGCATCGCTCATAGGCGCTCTCCATCCGGGGGTAGCAAAGGGGCTGCGGCCGTGAGACTGACTAGCGCGCAATACGGGGCAAGTTTGCCCTCGTGCAACAGGCCGGCCGAGTGGGGCGGGTGTTCGAACAGCAAGATCGTGTCGGCCTGTGGGGTGTGGACCACTGGCGTGTCGCTGAGGTTCAGGTCAATGCGCAGCTCACTGCCATCGCCCAGTCGCCAGCGAGCGCTCACCGCCCCGTGGCCGAGCACGTCGGCGCCCAATGCCTGGGCACCGGGCAGGCGAGGGATGAGGTGCTGATGGCGCAGCTGTAACAGGCGGCGATAGAGGTCGTGAATGGACGGCAGTGCGCTGGCCCCCAGCTTCGGTCGCGACACGTCGAAGGTCCGGGGCGCATTCGGGTCCGGAATCTGTTCACGTTTGTGCGGATCGGCAAAGGCGCTGAATGCCGCAAACTCATTGCGTCGACCTTCGCGCACCAGTTCTGCGAGTTCACCGTGGTGGCTGGTGAAAAACAGAAACGGCGCCTGCGCGGCGAATTCGTCCCCCATGAACATCAGCGGGATCATCGGCGACAACAGCAGCAGTACGGTGGCCGCGTAGAGCGCATCGGGATGAGTCAGTTGATGCAACCGTTCACCTAACGCACGGTTGCCGATCTGGTCATGGTTTTGCAGAAACAGCACGAAGGCGGTCGGCGGCAAGTGACCACTGGGCTCACCTCGCGGCGTGCCGTGGCGATTGAGGTGACCCTGAAACACAAAGCCCTGGCTCAGGCAGCGGGCCAGTTGTTCGGTCGGCTGCTCGGCATAATCGGCGTAGTAGGCGTCGGTTTCACCGGTCAGCAACACATGCAGGGCGTTGTGGCCGTCATCGTTCCACTGCGCGTCGAAGCCTTTTTCCAGCAGGCTCGCCTCATTGTGCTCGTTTTCCACCATCAGCCACACATGGCGCGAGGGTTCGGTTTGCTGGCGAACGCGCTGCGCCAACTCTTCAAGGAAATCCGGGCTTTCAATGGCGTGCACCGCATCCAGGCGCAAGCCGTCGAAGCGGTACTCCAGCAACCACATCAACGCATTGTCGATGAAGAAATCCCGCACCTCGCGCTGCCGGAAGTCGATGGCCGCACCCCACGGCGTGTGTTTGTCTTCGCGGAAAAAGGCCTTGGCGTAGCGGTGCAGGTAATTGCCATCCGGGCCGAAGTGGTTGTAGACCACGTCGAGAATCACCGCCAGGCCAAGGCCATGGGCGGTGTCGATCAGGTGCTTGAGTTGTTCCGGCGAGCCATAGGACGCCTGTGGCGCGTAGGGCAAGACGCCGTCGTAGCCCCAATTGCGATCACCGGGGAATTGCGCCAGCGGCATCAGCTCGATGGCGGTGATGCCCAATTCGACGAGGCGCGACAAGTGTTGCTCGACCGCACTGAAACCACCGAGCACACCGACGTGCAGCTCGTAGATGATCGCCTCGTTCCATGGCCGGCCCTGCCAGGTATTGTGTTGCCAGCGATAAGCCAGCGGATCGACCACCACGCTGTGGCTGCCAATATCGCCGGCCTGCGCGCGAGAGGCCGGGTCCGGCACCTCCAGCTCGCCATCGATGTTGTAACGGTAGCGGGTGCCCGCGGGGCAGCGGGTCTTGATCACGAACCAGCCGTCAACCTGAGGCAACAGCGGCAAGGATTGTCCATTTTCCAGTTCGACACTGACGTAAAACGCATCCGGCGCCCACAAGGCAAAACGCGTGTGCTCTGCGTCCAGCATGATTGCGCCGTGGGGCCAGGTCTCAAGGGTCCGTAACGGCATCGTTGAAAACCTCTTACTGTCGGCCTGATTTACCCAAGGCCTTGGCCACAAGTTGTTCGTAGAGTTCGGCGTAGGGTTCCACTGCCTTGCACCAGTTGAACGGCGCAGCCATGGCCCGGCACCGCATGGCATGCAGCAGGTCGGGGAAGGCGAACACCTTGAACGCACGGCTCAGGGCTTCCTGATAACTCTCGACGGTGGATTCATCGAAGAGGAAGCCGGTCACGCCATTTTCAATGGTGTCAGCCAGGCCGCCGGTGTTGCGCGCGACCGGCAACGAGCCGAAGCGCTGGGCGTACATCTGGCTCAGGCCGCAGGGTTCGTAGCGCGAAGGCATCAGCAGGAAATCGCTGCCGGCGAACATGCGTCGGGCATCGGTCTCGTTGAAGCCAATGCGCACGCCGATCTGTCCTGGAAAACGCAGGGCCAGTTCACGCATCGCTTGTTCTTCTTCCGGTTCGCCACGGCCGATGATTGCAATCTGCCCGCCGGATTTAACGATGTACTCGGAGACCGCTTCGGTCAGGTCCAGGCCTTTTTGATAGACCAGGCGCGAAACCACGGCAAACAGCGGACCTTCGGAATCGGCCAGGCCGAACAATTCGCGTACGTGCGCGGCGTTCACCGCTTTGCCGTCCCAATCACCAATGCTGAACGGGCGGAACAGGTGCGAATCCGTGGCCGCGTCCCAGCTTTCATCAATACCGTTGGGAATACCGCTGAGCAGGCCTTGCTGGGTCTTGGCAGCGAGAAAACCGTCCAGACCACAGCCGAAGGCCGGTGTGGTGATTTCCTGGGCGTAGGTGGCGCTGACGGTGGTGATGTGGCTCGAGTAGGCCATGCCGGCCTTGAGGAACGACATCTTGCCGTAGAACTCCATACCCTCCTGTTGCAGGGCGTGCGCGGGAATTCCCAGTTCAGGGCAGGAGCCGAGGCTGGTGACGCCTTGATAGGCCAGGTTATGAATGGTGAACAACGTTGGGGTGCGCTGCCCACGCCAGTGCATGTAGGCCGGCGCCAGGCCAGCAGGCCAGTCATGGGCGTGCACCAGATCCGGGCACCAATGAATTTGTGCGAGATTGGCGGCGATATCGGCGGCAGCGAGGCCCAGGCGGGCGAAGCGAATGTGGTTGTCTGGCCAGTCGCGGCCATTGTTGGCGCCGTAGGGCGAACCTTCACGCTCGTAGAGTTCGGGGCAGATCAACACGTAGATGACCAGACCGTCCGGCATGTCCATGCGCCCGATCTTGCAGGGCGGCAGTGCGGCGTGCCCACCCAGTTCACCAATGATGTGGATCGGGTTTTCGCTGTGCAGCACTTGCGGGTAACCGGGAATCAGCACCCGCACATCGTGCAACTGCGCCATGGCCCGTGGCAGGGCGGCGGAGACGTCGCCCAGGCCGCCGGTCTTGACCAGGTCGGCAATTTCGGAGGTGACGAACAACACTTTCTTTCTATTTGGATTCTGACTGGCAGCCGGTGCCAGCGTCTTGGTTCCCGGGACGCTGATGGGGTGCGCGCTCGGTGCATTGACGGCGCTCGATTCGCCGACCTGCTGATGAGCACGCTCTCCCTGAATATCTAAAGCCGCACTAATCATATGAATCTCCCGTGGTGTTGATCTAAAGCTTAGGTCTGGCACAAACGGTGTGGCCAATTCCTGTGGCCGGGCGCAAACGCGCACGCATCGTGGCAAATGCTGCCCAATGCGGTGAAGCAGATGGGTTGGAGGGGCCGTTGCAAGGAATGCACCAGTCGCGTTAGCCCTACCTTTAACCTGACCCCTGGCCAGGACTGAAAGTTTCGAGTTTTTTACAACCAGATGACCGACCGGTTTTACCTCGCGAAATTGAGTCTAGGCCAGATCCTAGAGCGGGGCGGGTCATCTGGTGAAATTGTTCGACAATCAGTTTCAAGAGGGTAAAAGAACCGCGCGCGCAGGGGGAAACGCACCGACGAAGGGCAGGTTTATTTTTGGGAGTGGGTCAAAATGGGACTGGTGAGTCACGAAAATGGGCGAATTGGGAGGGGGTGGTGCACTGTTGCGGTGCGTTTGGTTCGGGTTGATGGGGGGATTTGATGGCCTCATCGCGAGCAGGCTCACGCCTACAGGTATGCGGTCCCTTGTAGGCGTGAGCCTGCTCGCGAAGAACGAAAACTCGGTATCAGGTGAACAACCGAATGGGTTTACCCGCCGACCACGCCTGAATGTCTTCGATCATCTGCGAAAAGAACAGCTGGTAGTTCTGCCGGCTCACATACCCCACATGCGGCGTCGCCAGCACATTTTCCAGCGTCCTGAACGGATGATGTTCAGGCAGAGGCTCCACTTCAAACACATCCAGCGCCGCACCGGCCAGGCGATTCTTCTGCAACGCCTTGATCAGCGCTGCCTCATCCACAATCGGTCCACGGGCGGTATTGACCAACAGTGCCGTGGGTTTCATCCAGTCCAGCGCCTGGGCGTCGACCAGGCCACGGCTGCGGTCGCTGAGCACCAGATGCACCGACAGCACGTCGGCCTGCTCGAACAGTTCCTGCTTGCTGACATAGGTCACGCCGACTTCGGCAGCCGCCTCGCTGGTCAGGTTCTCGCTCCAGGCAATCACCCGCATGCCGAACACTTGCCCGAACTGGGCGACGCGCTTGCCGATGC
Organism: Pseudomonas sp. S2_B07; assembly: GCF_054668435.1. Classification (NCBI taxonomy): domain Bacteria; kingdom Pseudomonadati; phylum Pseudomonadota; class Gammaproteobacteria; order Pseudomonadales; family Pseudomonadaceae; genus Pseudomonas; species Pseudomonas sp. S2_B07. The sequence continues at coordinate 748,396 of NZ_CP162769.1, read as the reverse complement.
TGCCGAGCCCGAGGATGGCCAGGGTTTTGCCGTGCAGGTCACCGCCCAGACCCTGCTGCCAAAAACCCGCGCGCAAGGCGTTGGCTTCGGCCACGAGGTTGCGGGTCGCTGCCATGATCAGCGCCCAGGTCAGTTCCGGTGCAGCATGTTTGTAGCTGTCGGTGCCGCAGACCTGAATCCCCAATGCAGCGGCTGCTTTGAAGTCCAGCGCCGCATTGCGCATACCGCCAGTCACCAGCAGCTTGAGTTTTGGCAACCGACGCAGCAGGTCCTCATCGAACCGGGTGCGTTCGCGCATCACGCAAATCACCTCGAAGGCACCCAGATGCTCGGCCAGGGTTTCGTTGTCGGTGGGGTAGTCATGGACGAAACTCACCTCGCCAACGCTGTCCAGCACCGACCAGTCCACCACGTCGCGTGCGACGTCCTGCCAGTCATCGATCACCGCAATCTGCACCGCCATCAGCCTTACCTCATCAATGAACGGGGTTGGTTTTGTTCAGCCAGTCGAGCAAGGCCTTGTGGAATTGCGCCGGTTCTTCCATTTGCGGCGCGTGGCCCATGCCGGGGAATTCAATCAGGGTCGACTGTGGAATCAGTTTTGCCACTTGTTTGCCCAGCACGTCGTAGTGACCGAGCTTCGCCTTGACCTCAGGTGTGGCGATGTCACTGCCGATGGCCGTGGTGTCGGAGGTCCCGATCAGCAACAGCGTCGGCATCTTCAGGTCTTTGAATTCGTAATACACCGGTTGAGTGAAGATCATGTCGTAGATCAGCGCCGAGTTCCACGCGACCTGCGTATGCCCCGGGCCTTTGTTCAGGCCGGCGAGCATGTCGACCCAACGATCGAATTCCGGCTTCCAGCGGCCACCGTAATAGGTGTTGCGCTCATAGGTGCGGATGCCGTCGGCGGTGAGTTTGAGCTCACGCGAGTACCATTGATCGACGGTGCGGTAGGGCACACCGAGGGCTTTCCAGTCTTCCAGGCCGATGGGATTGACCAACGCCAATTGCTCGACCTGCTCGGGGTATTGCAGCGCATAGCGGGTAGCGAGCATGCCTCCGGTGGAGTGGCCGAGAAGGCTGGCTTTCTGGATGCCAAGGGCTTTGAGCAGTTGCTGGGTGTTGGTTGCCAGTTGCTGGAAACTGTACTGGTAGTGCTCGGGTTTGCTCGAGGTGCAGAAACCGATCTGGTCCGGGGCGATGACCCGATAGCCCGCCTCGCTGAGGGCTTTGATTGAACTGTCCCAGGTCGCACCGCAAAAGTTCTTGCCATGCATCAGCACCACGCTGCGGCCATTGGCCTTGCCATGGGCGGCGACGTCCATGTAACCCATTTGCAAGGATTTGCCTTGGGACTCAAAGGCGAAATGCTTGACGGTGTAGGGGTAGTCGAAGCCCTGCAATTGAGGGCCGTATTCCGGCCCGTCGGCGTGGGCGACGAGGGGCAGTGCGGCGGTCAGCAGCAGGCTGGGCAGCCAGCGGGAGAGGGCGAGGGGCATGGGTGAACTCCAAAGAAAACCTGCCGATGCTGGATCGGCCTGATTAGGGCGACATTAAACACAGGCAATCGCCGCGCTCGATCGTTCAACCCATCCAGCCCAGCGTGGCCAGGGCCAGCACGCCATAACGGGCGGCCTTGGCCAGGGTCACCATCAGCAGAAATCGTCCCAAAGGTTCGCGCATGACGCCGGCCACCAGCGTCAGCGGGTCACCGATAATCGGCACCCAGCTCAGCAGCAAAGACCAATGGCCGTAGCGCTGATAGTGCTGTCGAGCCTGTTCCAAGTGACGAGGGCTGACCGGAAACCAGCGTCGGTCGCGAAACCGTTCGATACCGCGTCCCAACCACCAGTTCACCAACGAACCGAGTACGTTGCCCAACGTGGCGATCGCCAATAGCGACCAAAGCCAATACCGGTCGCTGAGCAACAACCCCACCAGCACCGCTTCGGACTGTAGCGGCAGCAGCGTCGCGGCACCGAACGCTGCGAGAAACAGCCCGAGGTACGCACCGGACATCAATGGGCGGGGTAGTCCGCCACCACCACATCACTGCCGTCCTTTTTCAGGCCGATCACTTGATAGGCATCGCTCATGCCATCCATTTCCATCCCGGGCGAACCCATGGGCATACCGGGTGCGGCAACGCCCAGCAGGTCGTCACGCTTGCTCAGCGCCACCACCTGGTCCGCCGGGACATGGCCTTCGACGAACTTGCCATTGATCAGCGCGGTATGGCACGACGCCAGACGCGGTGGCACACCGTGCTGCTGCTTGAATTCGCTCATGTTGGTTTCGACGTGGTCTTCAACCTTGAAACCGTTAGCTTCGAGGTGGCTGATCCATTTTTTGCAGCAGCCGCAATTGGCGTCGCGGTGCACTTCGATGGGGATCAGGTCGGCGGCCTGAGCCAGGGAGGATATAAAAAGGACGCTCAGGGCGGCCAGACGCAGAGGGGTTCGCATGGGAAGGTCTCGACTCGGTGGCGGTCAAAAAAAGAGGCATTTTGACCAGTTTAGCCACGGATGAGGGGCGAGATTGTTTCCAAGTAATGCAAAGACAATGCAGCCAATGCAAAACCCTGAGGGAGCGAGCTTGCTCGCGATGGCGGTGTGTCAGTCAACAATGATGCTGACTGGAGGGCCGCTATCGCGAGCAAGCTCGCTCCCACAGGTTTGCTCCAGGCTTTTCAGGTACTCAACGAACCTTGAACCGCCCCATGATCGAACTGACGCGCGCATTGGCGTCCACCAGTTGCCGGGTATTCAACTCGCTGGCCTGACCGCTTTTCACCAGTTCATCCACCATGTGCCGGATCTGCACCATGCTGCGGTTGATCTCTTCGGTCACCGCACTTTGCTGCGAGGCCGCGGTGGCGATCTGCGTGCTCAGGCCGTTGATGTGGCTGACGGAACCGGCCATTTCATCCAGGCCCGAGTTGACCCGCGCTGTCGCGTCGGCGGCGGACTGGCAACTGGCCTGGGTGTTTTCCATTGCGGCGACCGACGAACTGACGCCTTGGGTCAGGCGCGTGAGCATTTCATTGATTTCCGAGGTGCTGGCCTGGGTGCGGCCGGCGAGGGCACGGACTTCATCGGCGACCACCGCAAAGCCTCGGCCTTGTTCACCGGCCCGGGCCGCTTCGATGGCTGCGTTCAATGCAAGCAAGTTGGTTTGCCCGGCGATGGCACCAATCACCCCGAGAATCTCGGTGATGCGTTGCGCGTCCTGCTGCATGCTTTCGACTTTGTGGGTGGCACTCGCCACTTCCTCGATCAACGCAACCACGCTGCTCGACGCTTCGCCCACCACCACCCGCGAACGGTCGGCGTTTTCGTTGGCGCGCTTGGTGAAGGCCGCTGTCTCGGCGGCATTTTGTGCGACGCTTTCAGCGGTCGAACTCATCTCGGTAATGGCGGTGACGGTCTGATCGGTTTCCGAGGCATGGCGCACCAGAATCTGACTGGTGTGGGCCGAGGTGCGTTGCAGGTTGTCCAGGCTCGAGGCCATGGCGCCGGTGGCCTGGGTCACTTCGCCGATCATGTTCTGCAAGTAGACGATAAAGGCGTTGACCGAGTGGCCGATGGCGCCCAGTTCGTCTTCGGCGCGGATGGTGATGCGTTTGGTCAGGTCGGCGTCGCCGGCAGACAGCGCATCGATATTGGTCTTGAGGATTTTCAGGCGCTGGACCAGTTGGCGAATCGCGTAGATCTGCAACAGCGCCAGCAGAATGACCATCGGGATTTGCAACAGGCTCAGGGTGCTGAGCACGTCATCACGCTGGGCGGTGATCAGTTTGCTCGGCAGGGCGGTGGCGAGGAACCACGGTGAGCCTTCGATGGGGCGCATGAAGAAGGTGCTGTCTTCGCCGTTGTTGTCGAATTCGACGCGCTGCGATTGGTCACGGTTTTGCAGGCCGGCTTTCACTTGGCTGGCGAACGGTGAGTTGCCCGCCAGTTCACTGATGTTTTTCAGAACGATGGGGCCGCTGATACGCGAACTGTTGCTGATGATCTTGCCGTCGGCTTCGACAATCAGCATCTCGGCGCCAAGGTCTTTTTCCTTTTGCGCGATCAAGTCATTGAAGAAGCCCAGCGTCACGTCGATGGTCGACACGCCGTACGCCACGCCATTTTTCTGAATGGCCATGGCGCAGTTGGTGCGCGGCTCGGCACTGGCGTCATCTTTATAGGCCGCCGCCCAGGCACATTGGCCACGTGGCGTTTGCATGCCGCCCTTGTACCAGGCCTGGTCGTAGTAGTTCGGTGCGGCGTCACTGTTCCAGAACGTATTGACCGCCAGTTTGCCCGAGGCGTCACGGTGCCAGAAGGTGCTGAATTTATTGCGCCCGGCTTCACGTTGGCCCGGCAACGGCCAGATCCCGCCGCCAAAGACTTTCAATTCACCGTACTGATCCACCAGGCCTGGCAATACCGTGTCAATGCCAGCGCTGTCGAGTAAGGGAATGGTTTGGGTGATGCTGCGCTGTTGTGCCTGAACCTTGTTCAGTTCGCCCTGGATTTGTCGGGCGACGTCGGCGATGCGGTTGAGGGCCACCTGTTCTTCGGTATGGCGCAGTTTAGGCGCGACCAACTGGCTGATTCCGACCACCGTCAGCGCGAACAGCAACAGGATAAACAGGACCAGAAACAGCGTGTAGCGAGCCTGGATCGAACGGAATGTGGGCATGGGACCGGTCCTTGTGTGCAGCATTTTTATTATTAGGTTTGGAGGGGGCATCGCTGCTTCATCGGGCTATCGGCTTGGGCAGGGATAGCTTTAGGCACGATCGTCCAGGAACGGGCATCAGCGGAAAGCGGTAGGTATCGAAACGGATACAAACAAACTAACCGAGACGTACAAATCGCTGGGTTAGTTGTCTAGACCCCTCCAGGAAAGTTCGTCTAGGGCAATAAAGCCGGGCACTTGCCAGTTTGTATCTGAAATGTACGGAAATTGTAAAAATGAGCAAATAGGGGTTGGAGTGGCCAGTTGCCAGACCCGATACTCGCCCGCTCCAAACCCACTCAAGAAGGATCTGAATATGGTCACGCAGTCGGAAGCTCAGTCATGACAATCGGCAATACTGGGGGATGGACGGCCAAGGCGGGTCTACTGGTGCAGAACACTGGCGGCGGCAAGCCCGTGACGCACAGCGCCAGGGTCAAGCAAATGCTCGCGCTGGTGGGCACCAATCCAAATGCGCTGAACGCGGCGAGGATGGATGAGCAGAAAATATTCAGGAACGTAAAAGGCTTCGACCCGGAAAATGTATCGTCCAAACAATTGGGCAATCTCAGTGCATTTTTACGTGGCAGAGGCCTGATCTCCGATATTACGTCGATGACCTTGATGAACGCCGGGGACAAGTTTGACCGGTTCGGGGTACAGAATGATCCGGATGCGAAGTTCAATGCGCTGGAATACTTCGCCACGCAACTGGACACCATCCAGAACAACAGCATCAAGGGCGATAAATACGCGGTTGGCCTGATCCCGGAATACAAGACCGCCATCTACGTCCTGCAAAACCTGGCCACTTATGGCAAGGGCAATGGCACGACCGCTCCTACGGACAAGGGTGTCAGCTCCAAGGCGTGAAAGGTTGCCGGCCCGCTCAGGGTGGAGCGGGCCAGGCACTGTTGCTAGCGGTCCAGCAACTTCATGACTTCCTCGGGGTAACGCAAGCCTGCGGTGGCATTGGCGGGGAATATCGACTCCAGCGCTTTCAATTCATCTGCGCTGAGTTTGACCTCCAGTGCTGCGGCTATTGGCGGACCTGGAAGAAACTGAAGCGGTGTTTTCCGCCGCTCGACACAATCCCAAAGGGTTGCTGCGGGTGGACATGCCGGCAGGAATTGGGCGCTTGATCGTGATTCCGGCATTGCCGGCGTTCACCCGACGTTATCCCTTGATCGAGCTGGAAATCGGTTTGAATGATCGCCCCATCGATCTGATCCGCGAAGGGGTCGATTGCGTGTTGCGTGGTGGCTGCGCGCTGGATGATTCATTGGTGGCGCGGCCATTGGTCATGCTGGACCAGGTCACCTGTGCCAGCCCTGACTACTTGCAACGCCATGGAATCCCTCAATGTCTGGCAGACCTGGAAGGGCACCGGATGGTGGAGTATTTCTCCGGCACGACCGGTAAGCGTTTTGGACTGGAATTCCAGGTTGATGACGAAGTGCAACTCATGGATTTGCCCAAACAGGTGGCAGTCAACAGCGCCGACGGTTACCTGGCGGCGTGTGAGGCGGGGTATGGGCTGATTCAGACCCCGTATTACCACGTTGCTCGCCAACTCGATGAAGGCCGATTGTGTGAAATGCTCGGGAACGTGCCGCCACCGGTGATGCCGTTGACGGCGCTGTATCCGCCTCACCGCCAGTTGTCCCGGCGGGTGAGGGTGTTTGTCGATTGGCTGGTGGAGCTTTGCGCGCAGCCGGGCCTTAACGTTTACCGGAAGGGTTCAAGCGGCTGAACAGGTGTTGGCCTGTGCGCTGGCGTCGCGCTGCAAGTTATCGTGCAACTGTTGCATGTCAGGGCAATGCAGGGAGAGATGACGCGGCTGCGCCCCTCGGTGAAACAGCGCAAACCACCCGTTGCTGCGCAGGGCGGGCATCAATCCGCTGAAGGTGAAACCCAGCAGGGTCAAACGGTGCAGGTCCTCGGCAAAGTGGCGTGACAGCTCGATTTTGGCCGAGATGAGCCAATGGCTGGGCAACCTCCGGAGTTGGTCCAGCAATGCGTCGCTCAAACGCTGAATGACGACGACGTAGCGTTGGTGATTTTGCCTGATTTGCAACGGCATCGACGCTGGCGACAGCGTGGCCCGATAAGTCCCGAACACATCACACAAGCGTTGCATAAGCGTGCGACAACTTTCAGGCCACTGAACTTCGGGTAACGGACGTGTGTGCCCCTCGGCCAGATAACAGCCGAGCACCATGGTTTCCGGCAGCGGCCTGGTGAGCGGGGACGGCGCGTAGTCGGGAAGCAATCCCGTGCTGTGAAACCCGATGCTGTGGGCCATGCGTTGCGTGTGGGGATGGTGCGTGACTTGTTTGATCAAGACGTTCTTGACCTGTTGCGCCTGCGACTGCAACAACAATTCCCGACCCAGGTGTGTCGCGATACGCTGACCTCGCGCAGCGGGATGGACCACGCTCAGTGCCAGCTCGGGGATGTCCGACAGTGAGTCACGGCATAACGCGGCGTGCCCCAACACGCATTCGCCGTCGACCGCCAGCATCGAGAACCATTGGCCGCAGGCGTTGTGCTGACTGATCATGTTCGGCAGATAAACGTCCGGTCGAGGGTAATGATCCCCATAGATCTGGCGAAACAACTGACTTACGGCGCGTGCATCACCTGGCTGGAAGCGACGATAAACGAGGGTCGACATTACTGACGCTCCGTTGACGGCGAGTCATACGCGCGCACGTCCAGAACCCGCATCTGTTTGCCAGAGCGCGGGTGAAGGTTCAAATCGGTGGTTGCACAGGGCACCACGCGCAGTTCCATCAACCCTTGGCGATTCAGTTGCTCAATGCCGGGATAATGGGCGATCAGCGCTTCATGCAGCGCGCTGCAGATGGGGAGGGTGTCGGTGGATGGCATGGTGGGCACCCACTTCACCGTCACAAGGTCTATGACGCCCTCTTGCTCGATCACCAACTGCCATTGATCGCTGCCAGCGATGTGCTGCACGATCAACAGGATTTCGTCGATCAGCAACGACAATGTCCCGACCCGAACCCGTTGACTGTGGGCACTGCGTCCCTTGAGCGCGAATTTGCGCATCGGCGTGGCGCTTGGCTCGCGCCAGCAAGCGCGGTCACCCACGGGATACCGCAGCAGGGGCATGAGCCGGCGCGTAAGGTTGGTGACCACCAGCAAACCGGTACGGTCACACTCTTCGATGACTTCGCCGGTGTGTTCGTCGACAATTTCCAGCAGTGTGTGGGGTTCAAACGTCCGATGCTCTCCCAAGGCACAGTCACGGCTACTGGCCCCTATCAGGCCGGCATCGACGCTGGCGTAGCCGGCGGAGGCGATGCGCGCATTGGGAAGCGCTGTCTTGAGCATGGCGATTTGCGCGGGGAACAGGCTTTCGCCGCCGTACAGCAATGTATCGACGCCGCACAACACCCGTTGATGCCGACTCAGGTAGGCGGCAAATCGCAACAACTGGGCTGGAACGCCGGCAAGCACGTTGATCCGATGCTGATCTACAGCATCAGCCAGCACGTCCAGGTCGACATTGCCCGTGAAGGGAAACTCGCAAATGGAGTGTGTGACGTGCGCCAGTGAGTCGTGGAAGAACACGAAGCTGGCGTAAAGATCACCGGAAAAAAACAGATTGGCGACCCGGTCGCCGTTCTTCAGTTGAGAGGAAATGCTGTGTGCAAATGTGGTTACCAATGTCCGCCATTCATTGGGGGTATAAACGCTAAGTTTGCCTTGACTGGTCGAGCCCCCGGTTTTAAATACCAGGCCATCGTCGATACGTCCTGTCAGCACGGCCCAGTTATTCAAGTCGTGACTGTCTGCCCAATACTCATCCACGTTTATTAATGGCAGCGCGTTCAAGGTAACTTCGCACATGGGCAAGTCTTGCAGATGATTGCGGTAAAAGTTCGAGTGTTGCCTTATGAAAGGCACGAGTTGTTCAAGCGAATACATGGAATTCACGGGGCTCTCTTTATATCAGGCATGTCTACGGTTAAGAGACAGGATGTTGCTGATCAGCGGTGTATTTGTATTCGGTTATCAATAACCAAGGGTGTTTTGCCGCTGTGTTTGTTTCTTGTGAAGGCCGATTCCGCACATTCGTGAACTTCTACCATTAAAAAGCAGTTGTTTACCGCGCTCGACAAGGCTTCATCGGTCAATAGGGACTGGCGAACGCTACCCCTGTCTGAATCGATGAAAACCCGCAGCCGTTCCATGCCGTTCGGTGCATGATCCAGCTGAATTTGAATCGGTCTGCCGACACGCTCTTGCAGCGCCGATGGCGAGATGAACTCTGTGCCTATCCGCAGCAGCTTGCCGTGGCGCTGAAGCAATTCGAACCGCGGCGATTCAAGTCCGCAAGGACAGGGGCCGGGTACCCAGCGACCGGTATCGCCCACGTCATACCGGCGTACGTCCTGACCTTGCCGCGCCCGGGAGGTAAACAGCAATCGTCCGATTTCATCAGCCTGGACGGGCACATCCTGTTCGATCTCGACGATTTCCAGATGCTGGGTATCGCCCATCAAATGAAACACCCCATTGGCCGTCGATGCGCAGGCATGCCCCAGGGGACCGGCATCGACCGAGCCATAAATCGCCGAGCGAATCTGCAACACCCCACAACTTTCCATCAGGCGCAGGCTGGCCTCTGCCGGGTGTTCACCGCCGAGGAACACTTTATGGATGCCGCCGTAAACGCGCAGGCGCTCCTGCTCGTTGAAGAACAGGCGGTGCAAGGTGCTTGGCATGCCGATCAGCACGGTGACACGCTGGTCCGCGATCATTTGCGCAATTTCGCTGAAGTCGTCATTCGGCGGTGCCCCCATCGGGAAATGGGTCACCTCCATCAGCTCAAGCACCTTGGTAAAACTGGAAAACCCGCCGTACAAGCCGCCGCCGTAAAACAGGTTCATCACCCGGTCCGTAGAAGGGTCGAGGCCGGCGGCGAACATACCATCGGCTGCCGCGCGCATTTGCCGCTCGAAGTCGCGATAGCTGTACCCGGCCACCGCCGGCGTGCCACTGCTGCCCCCCGAACGAAAATACAGTTGGGCTGAGCCGCTGATGGGCTGGGCCATGAACGCGTTTTTATCCATGATTGGCGTTTGGCTTGAAGGGGGAGCCGGTGGCGGCATGTCGAGTGTTGCCCGGCCAGTCGCTGTTTCTGCCGGCAGGCTCACCGAGAGGCGACGACTCAGACGCGACAGCGCGTAGACACCGTCGTGCGGTTCACCGGCGTAACCATCATGAATAGAGCCGCAAGGCGCAATGCGCGTGACCCCCGCGTTGACCAACGTGCGTACCAGCTGTGGCGCTTGTGCGGGTGAACAGATCAGCGCGCAACTCTGCAGCACGGTACGCCACGGCAGCAGCGTCTCGGCGATCAAGTGTTGCGGCACGGGTTTGAGCATCAGCGTGCGGAACAGTGGCGAGGGGGCCAGTGTTTGATCATGCTCCCAGATGATCCGCCATCCTGAGCCGTTCCAGACCTGGCCGGTCTGGTTTGCAAAGCAGAGATCCAGTCGAGCCATGGCGCAACGGGTGGTGATTTCCGAGGCTTCCTGATCGGTCGGGGTCAGCGCCGGCCACTGCAGGGCACGGCGTTCAAACGCTTCGACCAGTTGTTCACCCAGCCCCTGCAACACCACGGGATCGTCACTGTCGACCAACAGCCATTGCGGGCTGGAGCAGGCCTGTTGATCCAGACTGCAGACTTCATCCACCAAGGCATCCAGCGTAGATGCAGTGGTCGCGTCTGGCGACAGGTAAGCGAAACTGATTCTGTGCCCCCAGTCGATCCAGCGACATCCGGCCGGGATGTGCTGACGAATGGCTTTAAGGGACGCTTCGCCGCCCCAGGCTGACACGCCATCGGCGCGAGTGCAGAGTTCAGGGATCTGTGCCGTACTGACAGGCAGCACCGCAACGAAATCTGCCAACCTGTCGCTGGTGTCACACTTAACCAGTGCCGCGAGTAACCGAGCGGTCACGCCTTCGTCGCTGGAACTGGGGCGCAGCCAATTGATGTTACCGGCCAGCAGGCTTTCGACGATCGCGCAGAACGCCAATAGCGGTGCATTGCCTGGCGTCACATGCACCACCAGCCCCAGCGGGTGCCAGCTTTCAAAACTTGTTTGGCGGTAGTCGATACGTCGCAGCGAACGGGGTTGGTCGCCCAGTTCTCGTTCAAGCTTGGTGCTGAGGTTGCTGCGCTGACAGAAGTCGACAAGCCCTTGGCGTTGTTCATCGTTGAGGGGCAATTCAACTGTTCGAGTCTGCAATTGCAGGGCAAAACGAGTGACGGTTTCGATCACGGTACCGCTGTCGATCGGTGCACTCAGTAGCCGTGGCAGTTGTTGGTGCAGGCGCTCAAGGGTTGCCTCAAGGGTGACATCGTCACGCAGTTGGCCATTGATCAAGTACATGTCATGCCTCTCCCATCAGTTCGGACGCGGCCATTGCGCAGCTTCGGCTAGCGGTTGTTCCGGCGCGTCCATGCAGTTCAAACCAGTCGGTCGTCAAGCCGCACCCGCAGCTTGCGCCGGGGTGTAATGTCGCCAGATCACTCATCACCACGGCATGCGCCGGGCTTGAAGAAATGTAGGGCGATACGAACTCCAACAAGCCGCGTTTGCCGTAGGGCTGGACGCTGAAGTCGGCGGGATTGCGCACGAAAACCTTCGAATAAACCGGCACATGAAAATGCTGGTGAGCACACTGAACGTAAGGCACGGCATGCTCGACGGCGCCGTAACCATCCCGGCAGCGCGCCAGGTCGATACCCAGTTGGCGGTTGATCCGTTGGTACAACCGCGACAGAGGCATTTCCTGCGCCGCCTGGGTTTTCCAGCCGCCCCCGAGAATCACCAATGACTCGGCCGGTAGCTTGAGGTCCGTCAGGCCGGTGTCTTCCATATGTTGCAACGCATGGGACAGGAACGCTGGAAATCCGAGAATGCGCACGGGCAAGCCTTCTTCAGCAAATTGCTGCAAGGCGTGGACAACCCCGAACGGGTCGAACGCGTGCCCATTTCCAGTGCGGCGCAATCCATAGGCGACTCGATTGACGGGGGCATAGCGGCATAAAAACTGATCGGTGAAAGCGGTTCCAAGGCTGATGACTGCGTCGGGTTCATAGCTCAGCAGCAAGTAGTTGCAGGGGCTGTCTGGAGTGTCCCAGCCGTAGTGCCGGAAAATGTGGTTCACCATGCCTTGGGCGGCGGCCATGCTGCGAGTGTCATAGCGCATGCGACTTTTTTGGCCGCTGGTGCCAGACGATGTCAGCTCAAGCGCGTCCTTTCCCGAGGAACCCAGTAATAAATGGCGCTTGAAATAGTTGGCAAAAATCGGCGGCAGTCTTGACCAGTCATCCATCGATGCCAGCGCGTTGGCATCAAGGCCATTGGCGTGCAGCCAGCGTTCATAGCCCGGCGTGTGCTGACAATGGAACAGACTGATTTCACTCATCGCCCGATCAAACAGGCCGTCTGGTACCGAATCCAGGCAATAGGGTTTCGTTAACGCGCAAAGCGCATCGGTATGGGGTAAATGGATCATCAATGGACCTGTGCTTGGGGATCAGACGGTAAGTGCGACAGCGTTGCGGCGAAGAAAAAACCGCAAGGGCAACAGGGATAGAAGCCCGGCGATGCCCGCCATCAGGGAGAAGGATTCATGGCTGTAACCAGCGCCGACTGCCGCAAGCAACGAACCACCGCCCCCCATGACAAGGATCGAGATCATGCCGATCATCGCCGAGACCAGGCCTTTGCTGTCATCGCTTGAGAACAATGCAAGGCGATAGAGTGCGGCGTTGCTCATGCCAAGACCGACCGCGTAAAGCCCAAGGCAACCGATCAGCAAGGGCGTCGAGACGCCGTAGAAACTGAGGACGACCAATGCGAAGAGCCCACCGCACAACGGCCAGAGCGAGTATCTAATCAGTTGTGGGATGTCGGTCTTGGCGATCAATCGATTGAGTATCAGGTTGCCAAGAATGACCGCGGCAAACACCGGGATTTGCCACAGGCCGTAAGCAAGTGGCGAAAGCCCTTGGTTATGCATCAGCAGCAGTGGCGCCAACCCGATCCAGGCAATCAACGGCAAACTCATGATGCCCAGCGCGACACTGGCGCTCAGGAATCGCGTGTTACCGAGCAGTGCGGCATAACGGCGCACGGTACCGCCCCATTCAAACGGCACGGCCATCAGGCGTTGACCGTCATGGCGTAACGTTCCCACGGTTTCCGGCATGTACACAAAAAGTGCCAGCCAGACCGCCATGCCGCTCATGCCCAGCAGCAAAAACAGTTCCCTCCAGGTTAACCATTCCAGCAGCAGGCTGCCCAACAGCGGGCCGAGAAGGGGAGAAAGCAGTGCGACATTTCCCAGCAGTGCCATGATTTTTACCGCGTCCGCTTCGCAGAACACTTCCTGCAATGCCGGGTAGCTGACGGCGATGACAAACCCCAATCCCAAGCCCTGGATCAGGCGTAATCCATTGAACGCATAAATGCTTTGCACACTGAATGCGGCACTGCAGGCGAGGGCGAATACCGCAGAACCGATAAGTAACATTCTACGGCGACCAAAGTGATCGGACAGTGGTCCGATAAGCCACTGCAACAGGATGCCTCCTGCCAGATACAGATTGAAAGCGAATGGGACATGTTGTGCACTTGCATTCAAGTCGTGAGTGACAGTCAACATGGCCGGCATGATCATATCGCTGGCCATATAAGTCAGTAGTTCGAAAAGCGTTATTGCGAAGCAAAAGCCAAGCAAATGACACGCGCTTATATTGATCAAAGGCCTGTCCATATATTCCCAGTTTTTTGCTGCGAGTTAATTGATGTGTGCTCTTGTTGCGCAGTAAGAGTATCCAACGATCAGGGAGGGCTCTAATAAAGGATTGAAACAGGGCGTTTCAACTGTTTGCGAGATGATGCAATGTGAGTCGCAGGGTGAAAAACATTAATGGGTTTAACGAAAATGCCCGCGACAGCGCGGGCATTAGTTAAGAGCTTGTCGGATTTGTCCTACGTACTAAAGTAAATAATGAATAGCTCTTGTCCCGGTCGTAAGTTATCGATGCTCGTAATAACCGGGCCCGCCACGATTATAGTGGTGATCCCCGTGCCAACCGCCGTGGGGGAAAATGATGCAGCCACTCAAGGCCAAAATTGCGATCAGGGGAATCAGCTGTGTGATTCGACGAAACATTTCGAAATCCTCATGGTTAGCGCCGCTATGAAGCCAAATCTCTTCATCGGCTGTAACATGAGACCCCGTTTACAGCTCGCCATCCCCGAAGAAAGGTAGGGGGTTGGCATGCGTTCGGATACAAAGCGGATACATTTTCAGGTTCAGGAACTCGCAATGACTCAATCGCAACGTTTGAAATACTCGATTCTGATCTCCCTGGTCGTGCTGGGGATCATGTTCGGCCTTTCGTATCTGCAAAACGAAGGTGTCATCAGCGAGAAGCTGTTTCAGTACATCGCCATTGGTGTGGCGGTGGTCGTGGTGGTGATCAACGGCGTGATGCGTCGCAAGGTCAAGGCTTGAGCGACGTATCTTCAACGGGTGAATCGCGATGGAGCATGGCTACAGCGTGCGGATGCAGACTGTAGCTTTTGTCCGGATTGAGCGTGATCACGCCTTCGCTGCACAAACGTTTCAACACTTCACGCACGCTGAGAAAGGACAAGGGAATGTCCAGGTCCAGCAACTGGCTGTGCACGCCGCGCACGCCGAGACTACGATCGCTTTCAGCGGCAACCAGTAAGGCGTCAATGACTTTGAGGCGAATCAGGCTGGTGCGCAGGCCAAAGCTTTTGAGCAGCAACCGGATGCGCTCATTGCCGTTGCGCTCGCCGCGCGGCTCGAAAATACCGGAGCCCATGGCAGGGCCCGAGGGTGCATTGCTACCGTCCATTGGCAATTGCGAGTTGTACATGCAAAAACTCCTTTTCCGAGCCGGCCAGAAAATGTGAAGGGGGCTCTCAGTCATTTAGACGAACGAGCACGACAAATAATGAAGGCCCAAATGTAGAAAATTTGTCGGTGCCATGTGAGCAGCCCGTTAGAAGGCCATTTGGAATGGCTTTGCGAGCCTAAATTTTTGTCTTTTGTTTCGTTCCTGAGAGAAGGCAGCGTGTTTGTCTATTCGATCAGGAGCGAGTGTGATTATTTTCAGGCAGTTAACCAGGCTAAGCCTTGCGGGTTTGTTAGTGGCGCTGAGTCTTGTGGCACACGCCCGCAGTCAGACAGAACAGGCGAGCGCTGACATTCGCCGCACCAGTTTCGGCGTGCCTCACATTCGTGCCGACAACGAACGGGGGCTCGGTTATGGCATCGGGTACGCCTACGCGCAGGACAACCTGTGTTTGTTGGCCAACGAAATTGTCACTGTCAATGGTGAACGCTCACGCTATTTCGGCCCGGAACAACTGACTGTCGAAGAGCGTGAGAATCTGGTCAGCGACCTGTTTTTCATCTGGCTGAACACACCCGATGCCGTCGCCGGTTTCTGGCAGGCGCAAACGCCCGAAGTGCAGCAACTCATTGACGGTTATGTCGCCGGCTACAACCGTTCGCTGGCAGAACGCCGGGCCCAGGGTTTGCCCGCGCAGTGTCAGGGGGGCTGGGTGCGCGAGATTACTGCCCAGGACCTGGTCAAGCTGACCCGTCGTCTACTGGTCGAAGGTGGAGTAGGGCAGTTCGCCGAAGCGTTGGCGGGTGCCACTCCACCCCAAGCCGTCACGCAAGTGATCGCTGAGCCATCGTCCTTCCAGGTGGCGGCCTCGCGCATGCAGCGGTTTGCGCTGGATCGCGGGAGTAACGCCGTGGCCATCGGCAGCGAACGTTCGTTCAATGGCCGCGGGATGCTGCTGGCCAATCCGCATTTTCCCTGGGTCGGCGCAATGCGCTTCTACCAGATGCACCTGACAATTCCCGGCAAACTGGATGTGATGGGCGCTGCGCTGCCAGGGTTGCCGATGATAAACATCGGGTTCAACCAGCACTTGGCCTGGACCCACACCGTGGACTCATCCAAACACTTCACGCTGTATCGACTGCAACTTGATCCCAAGGATTCGACCCGCTACCTGCTCGACGGCAAGTCCTTGCCGATGAAAAAACAAACCCTCACGGTGAATGTGCAGCAACCTGATGGTCAGACCACGCCGGTTTCTCATGTGGTGTACAGCACGTCCTTCGGCCCGATCGTGCAATGGCCTGGAAAACTGGATTGGAATCATCAATACGCGTACAGCCTGCGCGATGCCAACCTGGATAACGACCGGGTCCTGCAGCAGTGGTATGCGATGAACCAGGCGAACAGCCTCAAGGAGTTGCAGGCCTCGGTGCACGCCCTTCAGGGCATCCCGTGGGTCAACACCCTGGCCGTGGATGATCAGGGGCAAACGCTGTACATGAACCTGTCGGTGGTGCCAAACGTCAACGCGGAAAAACTGGCCAAGTGCAGCGATCCACGGGCCGGGTTGCAAATGATCGTGCTCGACGGCTCCAACAGTGCCTGTGCCTGGGACATTGACCCGCGAGCAGCGCAAAAAGGCATTTTTGCCCCAGACAAATTACCGCAGTTGTCGCGAAAGGATTTTGTGCAGCACTCCAATGATTCCGCCTGGATGGCCAACCCGGCGCAACCGCTCACCGGGTTCTCGCCATTGATCAGCCAGGAAGGCCAGCCGTTGGGTTTGCGCTCGCGTTTTGCACTGGATCGCTTGGCCACGCTGGAGCAGTCCGGGCCTTTGACGACAGGGGATTTGCAACGGATGGTCATGGACGATCAGGTGTACCTGGCCGCACAGGTGATGCCGGATCTGCTGCAGTTTTGTGCCGGTAACCTTGGCGCCGATGCCGCGGCGCTGACGCCGCTGTGCGGCCATTTAAAGGCGTGGGATCGCCGGGCGAATCTGGACAGCGGGCTGGGCTTTGTCCACTTCCAGAATGTCATGGAACCGTTGCAGCAAAACCCCGGTATCTGGCGCGTGGCATTTGATCCCAAAGATCCGCAAAACACCCCGCGTGGTCTGGCCATTGACCGGGCGGATGTCGCCAAGGCTCTTCGCGAGGCCATGCTCGTTTCGGTTGAACAGGTAAAAGCCCAAGGGTTGAAGCCAGACGTACGCTGGGGCGATATTCAGGTGGCCAGCAGCGGCGGCCAGCAAACGCCGATCCATGGTGGACCCGGCACGTTGGGCGTCTACAACGCCATACAAAGCGTGCCGAGAACAGACGGCAAACTTGAAGTGGTCAGTGGCACGAGCTACTTGCAGGTAGTGACCTTCGATGACGAGGGGCCGCACGCTCAAGGTTTGCTGGCGTTCTCGTTGTCCAGCGATCCGGGTTCGAAGTACGCGCGGGATCAGACGCTGGCTTTTTCGAAGAAACAGTTGAGTGTGCTGCCGTTTACCGAGCAGCAGATCACGTCAGACCCGCAGTACCAGGCGCAGACAATTCGCGAGCAGGATGGAAACGCCGGGACGGTGGCAGCGCAGTAACAGCAAAGGCACTTGGATCAAAAACGAAGGCCGCACCCCACAAGGGTTGCGGCCTTCAGCTTTTAGGGGGGTTAGCGGAATGGAGTTGAGGACCGGATTGCCGTCCTTGTTGCGGGTCAGGTAAACCGGCAGCACCTTGGGCAAGGACGCCACCAGGTTGTTGAGCTCTTTGATGTTGTAGATTCCGCCGAGACGGATCTGACCGGTACTGTGATCGGCCACCATCACGGGTTTGCTCAGGTAACGATTGATCAACGGCAGGGCATCGATGAGTGCCAGGTTATCAAGCACCAGTTTGCCACTGCGCCAGGCCAGCGAATTATCGTTGGCGTAGGTCTGACTGATTTGTGGCGTGTAGTCACCCTGTTTAAAGCACGCCTGCATGGCGGGGCCTAGACGTACGCCATCGCCGGGGAGGTCGTCGTTGCTGGTGACCAGCACCGACCCTTCGATCAGGTTCACACGAACCTGGTCCTCGTACATCCAGACGTTGAATCGGGTCCCGGTGACCCGGATACTGCCGCTGGCGGCCTTGACGACAAAAGGGTGAGTCGTGTCATGGCTGACGCTGAAGAAGGCTTCGCCTTTTTTCAGCGTCACCCGCCGCTGATCCTTGTAGTTGCTGAATGTCAGCTCACTGCCAAGATTCAGTTCAATCTGGCTGCCGTCGCTCAGGGTGACCTGACGGACCGTATCACGGGCTTCAAAGTGTTGGTACGAGTTGGGTAACCAACCCAAACTCCACCCACTGTATGCCGCCAGTGGCAACGCCAGGGTGCACACCGCAGCGGCAATGCCGAGACTGCGCCAAGGCGTAGTGGATTTGAGGCGCGCACCGTGATTGACGGGTTCAGGACGCGGCAGATCCCCGGCAACCTCCCAGATCTCCAGCATGGCTTCATATTCGAATGCATGCAGCGGATGGGCGTCATGCCATCGTTCGAAAGCTACACGTTCTTCAGCCGTGCAGTCGACTGCATGCAGGCGCATGCACCAATGCGCTGCGGCATCGGTGATCGCATCATAGTCGGCTGGCGATAGAGAATTGTCGGTCATTGACTCATCCTGATTTCCGGCATTCTAACCTTGCGAGGAAGCTGGCGAGAACAGCCGTCATGGCAATTAACTATCAAACACGCCTTTTTTTAAGTTCAAGGGGTACTGGCGTGCAGTTGCCGTCCCAAATGACCGATCAACCAGGCGACGCTGTCGGCGTTGCCAAGTAGTACTTTCAACCTGATCAGTGGGTCCCTTTTAAACGTGTGGCGGGCCTCGCTCAGGTTTTCTGCGCCGGTCAGCGTCAAAACGTGTTCTTTGATCAGGTCAGTGTCTTCACTGGCTGTATGACCCAGGTCTTCCCACTCACCAGTGTCAGGGTTTTGCGCCATGAACAGTTGGGTATAGGGCGTCTTTATGGACAGTGCGGTGTCTTGAAGCGTGGTCAACGCGCTTTTGAGCTGTTTGGCATCCTGTGTCACTGTTCCGATCAGGTCTGCGAATGGGCGGCCGGTGTCGAGGTATGAAATATCGAGGGTTTTACAGACGATGTGTGAGAGCTCATGAATGAGGGTCATCGAACGGCTATGGGCGCCGATGGGGAAGTGCACGTCGCTGAGGTGCGAGCGGTAGTGTTCGTAGCTGGAAGCGAAAAATTTTTCCGCCAGGTAAATTTTGCGTTTTGGGTCTTTCGGCGTAATGAAGCCGAAGGTGTTTTCTGCATCCTCGATCACCCTGCCGATCGTAAATCGACTGGAGTTGGCCGTTCTGAGCGTCGGGTCGAGCAACGCTGAAAATATTTCCTCCACGACTTTTTCAAGCTGCTCCACATGCGCGGGCAGAACTTGCGACACGCCTATAAAGTCGGTGATGAGTTGGTGCACCGGGGTCACCGCAGTGTCGGTAGTCTTTAGTAATTGCAGGTTTCGAAAGCTGTTCCAGGCATAGGTGGTTGCCAGGTCCAGTGCTTCATCGATCTGACGTGCCTTGTACGGAAACAATCGCCGGATCTGAGCCATCCCGCGGGCATCGACGTTCATGCCTCCCCAAACGGCCATTACGGTGTCCAATCGGTCGATAAGGTTGAAGCGGGACGCCAGCCTCTGGCGGTCCAGGACCCATTGTTTTACGGTGTTTTGGCGCAGAAAAGGCACACTTTTTTGGCTGCCTGCAATGCGCCAACGGGTGTCAAGCTTGACGACCGGATAGACGTTTCCTTCAACGGGCGCGTAGTGTTTTCCGGAGGCTGGATGAGTGTAGAGCCCAAGTGTCGAGTCGGAGGTCAGTGAATTGAGATCGACGTCGATGCTTTCATGGCGCTTTAACTGCGTGCGTTCGGGGGCGGTGGTATTGACCTCATGCCAGCTAAATCGGTTAGCGGACGACGTCGGAGGCGCTGCCCCCGTTACTGCGGGTAATTGCACTTGATCGCCAGCTAATTGCCGCAACGAAGCCAGTTGAGCAATACCGTCGATGAAGGCACTTATTGCAGCCCCCCATTTATGGGTTTGAAGGTCTTCGGCAGATTGCTTGATGTCGCGGTAACTGCGCCACACGGTCATGGGGTAAGTGAGTTTCCCCATGAAAAACGAATAAGCCTCGTGCAGGTCTTCGCCCAGTACGTGTTTGATGGTTTCCCATTCGCCCTGGTTTTTGTCGTCGGACTGACAACCGAGCAGTCGGCCCAGTAGCGCAGCGTTGTCTTTGAACAACTGGCTGAAGAGGTGGCCCTTGATCGGACTGGACGCCAATGTGACTTCTTGAGGCGGCTTGTCGGAAGTAGTCGTTACGGCTCGAGTAACGCGGTTGTGAGTGGTCGCCATCCGGTTTTCAAGCACCGTCCGGTCAGACGGCGTCAGGTTCATGAGGATCCAGTCAAGCAGCGGTCCGCGAGTCTTCAACTCTGTCAGTAACTGAACTTCACTTTCATATTCCTTTATCCCATGACGGGGACTGTGCGGTGCGACAAGGACGTGGGGGGCTGCGCTATCGGTGGCTGAGCCGATCAGGTAGACACCGGGCACTTTGATCGTCTGTGCGCTCTTGATCCCCAAAAGCTCGAGCGGGCGGATAATGGCATGGGCACCTTCGACCGCCGCGCGAGCGATGGCGTCGGGCATGTCCATGATTTGCCGGATCAGATCAAAGCCTTTTTCGCTCAGGCGTTCCTGCAGTTTTTCCGTGTGAGCGTAATGCATCAGTTGCCAAGGCAATTGTCTGTAAAAGCACTTTCTGCGATCGGCGTTGGCCGGGGTATCAGCAAGGGCTTCACTCAGTATTTTCTGCTGATGCTCCCCCGGCTTAAGATTTCGTATCAGGTCTTTGATGTACTGTTCGTTCATCCCCTCGGGAATGACACTGGTATCCAGCGATTGCAGTTTGAATTGGGCCTGATCCAGCTCCTTCATAGCCGTCAATGCGAAGTCGGTCAGGGTTTGAGTCCGGGCCGGCGACGTCAGACGTGCGCTGATCTGGACCTGGACCTTGTCCGGATCAATGTTGAAGGCGTCCGCCTTGAGTTGTTTTTCAAGCGCTGCGTGAGCCGTACGCTGCAGTGATCGCAGGCCGCTCAGGTAATCCTCGTCGTCTTTGACGTTGTCGAGGTATTGCTGAAGCAGTTCGCCATGCAGCACCAGATCTTCAATGGACGCTTTGGCGAGCCATGCCGGAAGTTTTTGCTGCGTCGTCAGGGACTGGGCAATGTCCGACGCGCGACCTAACCCTGTCAGCGGCTCACGTAGCGCCACCAGATTCAGAAGATCAGGCAGCCGCGCGGGGGGAGTGGCGTGGCCAATGCGCGGGTAATGCATACCTGGTCCAGATGGACGTAAGGCTTTTGGAGGTGATCGAGAAAGTGCCCGTGTATCCGCTGCAGTGGCGCCAGCACATACGTCCTGCCGGCCATTCGCTCGCTACGACCAAGGTTTTCCAGAAGGGTTAAACGCAGAGTGTCATCCTTGAGGCGCTGATCAAGTTCGGTCTGCAACTGTGACAGTGTCTTGAACGCTTCGAATCCCGATGCCGGCGTCCACAAAATCGCCTTGCCCGAGTGCTTCAGGTCCAGGCCTCCTCGTTCAGTCAGCACAAAACAACTCGCCAGCTTCAATGGGGTCGTCACGTCGCCGGCCTTCAATGCCAGGGAAAATACGTCTGGCAAGAAACCGTTTAACGCCGCTCGCTGCAGGTGTATCGGGCTATCGAGCACCGTTTTGATGATTGCCTGCTCGGTCGCGCCCAAGGTGCGTGTCACCGTGTGTAGCTTCAATTCGCTGCGCAATGCCGTTGACAGGGTATGCGTAAAACTCGATTGCAAGTCCGCCACGGATGAGTCGAGGAGGCTTTCTACTCGAGCGAGTGTATTGACGCCGACGGGAATGACCGGGTGTTGTTTGCGCCGTTGATCGAGCGCCTGCCCAACCGAATCGAGGAGTGTCATCTGCTCTTTGGCTGAATCGGCTCGCACCGTTGCCGGTTGCCCGCTAATGCGCTGATCGACCCGTGTACTCCAGCGGCCTGTGGAAGCGGTGGCCAGCAGTCGACCATCAATAAGACCACGCACGTCCAGAGCATTATCCAGCAGGGCATGTGGGGAGAGCGTGCCTTCACTTTCACGGTAACGACTCAAGGCATGACTGAGGTTGTCCTGTTGCTTGTGAAGGATGTCGGTCATGACTTGGTCAAATACCGGGCCGACGAGGGGACTGCCTTCAATCAGGCGCTCCTGCGGCTCCATGCCCAGAAGGGTGAGACGTTCATCCAGCGACATGAAGTTGAGCAGCGCATCTTCGTGACCTTCACTGTTCATCATCTGCAGTACGATCTTTTTGACCGCTGACAAATTGTCAGTCGCTTCGATACCTCGGGAGGGGGTGTATAGAAACCCCAAGGTGTCGGCGCCCCCGATCATCAAGGTCGAGGCCAGTTCCACGAAATGCTTGAACGGGGCCGTCACCCTGACTTTTTCGATGCGCAACGTCGCATCCCCGGGTTCTTGGCAGACCTTCATCAGTTGGAGATACTCCTGCGTGGTCAAAATGCCGTCCTGGCGCTGGAGCAGAAGTTTCAGTTGGAACGTATCGCGCAGGCCCTCGCTGAAAAACGCCAGGCGTGGCATCCCATTGCTCATGGCGGTGTTCCAGAACATGTCGAGCAGGCTGTACAAGTGAGGGGTGAAACTTTGGGCGATCTCTTTGACTGCGCTTTCCCAGGCCTGGTTATCGGCGTCACTGCTCACGCCGTGACCGGGATGCTCAAAGACCCTGGAGTCGCCGGGGGGCCACTGGTTGGTCAGGTAAAAGTGCAGGAGGGCATCGCCCAGTGAAAGCGAAGAGGTCGTGTGCTCATAGTCACCCCCGTCGAAGGCTGACACTGTACTGATAAACGTCTTCAGTCGAGTCAGGCGCTGGTCCAGTGCTGGAAACGGCTTGTACAACGCGTTTTTCAGGGTGTCGTTGAGCATAGACTGCAGCGTGGGCATCTTGAGCAGCTCGCCCATCATCGTCTTGATGTTTTGAGCTTGATTGGTATCAAGGGTGAGCTGCTGGTCCTGGAACACCGCGCCTTCGATTGTTGTTGTGCAAATGTCAGGCACTGTGGCAACGGCTATAGCGCTACGTTGTTCAATGGAGAGGAAACGCAGCAGAGCAACCTTGTCGGTCGGCGACGCCAACCACTCCTTGAGCTTGCGTTTCAGCTCGTTCATGTCCGCAAACTTGATCAAGCCTTTCCATGGCGTGTAGAGCGTGACTTCTCCATCCTTGGGGCGGCCCATGGCGAAAGCGCCGGCCAGTGGGACGTCCGCGGTGTCCGGCACGGTCAGCCACAGCCGGGAGACGTGCATGGGGTTGTTATGCGCGGTGCGGGCTACTTCGGTGGCCAGGTAAACGTTCTTGAGCCATTGCAGGTCATCGAGCGTGAAGTTCAGCGCTTTTTCGCGGTTACCGGGTTCTCGGGCATTGGAGGCAGTTTGTGCCTCGTCGAAAAAATACGGCATTGAAGGAGCGGTCATGATGTCCTCGATGTGCGGGGATCCGCAGGTCGCAGTCGTTAAGTCGAGGAATAACGGTACGGCCGCTATCTGGCTCATGTGCGGTACATATTGCTTGAGCCAATCTGGCTGCCGAGACTTGACAGGACGCCGGTACAACAGCGCTTAATCGGCGACTCTTTTCAGGTTGCCTTGCAACCTCGCTTCACCCTGTTGCCCGCACCCAATAATAAAACTGGAGCTTCAGATGACCGCATCGCCCGAAATGGCCGTCAGTTCGAACACCCAAACGCTCGATTTCGACGCGCTCGTTCAATTGCTCGAACAGATTTTTCTACGTCATGGCACCTCTGCCGACGTCGCCAAAACCCTGGCCCTCAACTGTGCCGGCGCCGAGCGCGACGGTGCTCACAGCCATGGCGTGTTCCGCATTCCGGGTTATGTCTCGACCCTGAACAGCGGCTGGGTCAATGGCCAGGCCGTGCCAGTGGTCGAAGACGTGGCCTCAGGATTCGTGCGCGTCGACGCCGGCAATGGTTTTGCCCAACCGGCCCTGGCGGCTGCACGCTCCCTGTTGATGGAAAAGGCGCGCAGCGCCGGCATTGCGGTGCTGGCGATTCGCAACTCGCACCATTTCGCCGCCTTGTGGCCAGACGTCGAGCCCTTTGCCTACGAAGGGCTGGTGGCGCTCAGCGTGGTCAACAGCATGACTTGCGTGGTGCCGCACGGTGCCGATCGTCCGTTGTTCGGCACCAACCCGATCGCGTTCGCCGCCCCGCGCGCGGATGGCGAGCCGATTGTCTTTGACCTGGCCACCAGCGCCATCGCCCATGGCGATGTGCAGATCGCGGCCCGCAAGGGCGAGCGTTTGCCGGAAGGCATGGGTGTGGACAGCCTCGGCCAGCCGACACAGGACCCGAAAGCGATTCTCGAGGGTGGCGCACTGCTGCCGTTTGGCGGGCACAAAGGTTCTGCCCTGTCGATGATGGTGGAATTGTTGGCGGCGGCGCTGACCGGCGGCAATTTTTCCTTTGAGTTCGACTGGTCGAACCATCCCGGCGCCAAGACACCATGGACTGGCCAACTGTTGATCGTCATCGACCCGAGCAAGGCCGCCGGGCAAAACTTTGCCGAGCGCAGCCAGGAACTGGTGCGGCAGATGCACGGCGTGGGGCTCAAGCGCCTGCCGGGTGATCGCCGCCATTCGCAACGGGCCAAGTCCGCGGCTCAAGGTATTGCGCTCGACACCGAGACGCTGGCGAACCTGCGGGCACTCGCGCAGTAACACAAGCCTGTATAGCCTTCGGGAGCTGCTACGAGTCGGTGTTAGGCGGGTATGAAAAAGGCGAGCCAATGGCTCGCCTTTTTACTGTGCAAAGCGGGGAGGCTTAGCGCCGACCCAGCAACAACCCGACCACCAGCCCGAATCCGGCAGAAATGGCCACGGTTTGCCATGGATGACCGCCGATGTAGGTTTCGGTGGCTTCGACGGCAGGTTTTGTGCGGTCACGCACGCTGCTGACCGAATCCCGTGCCTGCTGGAGTTTCTGGGCGATTTGCTCACGCAGGGTTTCTGCTTCCTCGCCGACCAGCGCGGCGCTGCTGTTCAGCAGTTTTTCCGATTCTTCGATCAGCGTGGTCAGCTCGCTGAATGCCAGATCCTTGATTTGGTCTTCGGCGGTTTGTGCAGCGGTTTTGCGAGCCATTGAGGTACTCCTTGCAGGTAAGTAGGCAGTGAACAATGGAGTCTGGCGCGGGTGAAAAAGTTGCAGTGGATTTCCCCGTCGAGCCTGCCGGACAGAAAATTCCTGAGTCGGACGTTTCGTCCTACAGTGTAAGATGTCGCCTATTTTACGCAGCAGGACATTCCAATGAGTTTCAATCTGGCCGACAAACCCCTCGCCGAGCGCGCGGCGCTGGAAGATGAAAAATCCCGTCTGTTCGACCTCTGGCAAAGCAACCTGGGCAAATCCAAGGGCGAAGCCGCGCGGCTATTTGGTGAACGCGCCAAACGCAAAGGCAAGTGGTCCGAATGGGTCCGCGCCGAACTCGACGCAATGTCGCCGCCGGAATACGCCAACATGGTGCGCAGTGAAGTCAATCGCCTCATGGCGGCCAACAAGTAAGGCGCGGCTTCAGGCGAAACACGCGACAATTGCTTCGCGCACTTTCAATACCACCGGGTCGAGTTGGGTGCTGGTGCGCCAGCCCAGTTCGATCGGGTAACGCGGCAAGGCCAAAGGGCAGGGCAGCAGCGCCAGACCACTGAGCGCCGCAATGCTCTGAGCGGCATGCGCGGGAATGGTCGCCACCGCCTGACTGCCTTTGAGCAAGTGCGGCAGCGCGGCAAAATGCGTGGTCGACGCACACACCCGACGACTCAAGCCCAGCGCCGCCAGCCCTTCATCGGTGATGCCGATAAAACCACCGGACGAGACCAGGAGGTGTTCGCGTGCGACGAATTCTTCAAGGCTGAGGGTTTGTTGTGCTTCGGCGAGGCTGGCGCGATCCACCAGACACAGATATCCGCCTTCTCCCAATACTTGACGGCTGAGCAAACGCTCGGCAAATCCACCGGCGGTGACCGCCAGATCGATGCTGCGCTCCATCAAGGCATGGCCGACGATCTGGCTGTGGGTTTGGCGGAAGATCAGCCGCAGCTTTGGCGCAGTCCGCGCGATTTCATCGATCAATCGCCGACCATAGGCGATCTCGAAATCGTCCGACATCCCCACCGACACTGAACGGCCATCGTACTGATGGGCCGCCGGATCGACCATCGCCAGGCTCTGGCGGCATTTGTTCAGCGCATCGCTGACCACCGGTTTCAATTGATTGGCCTTGAGCGTCGGTGCCAGTCCGCGGCCGGTGCGCACGAATAGCTGATCGCCATAGACCTCGCGCAACCTGCGCAAGGCGGCACTGACTGCCGATTGCGTCACGCCCAGACGCAAGGCCGCTCGGCTGGCGCTGGACTCTTCATGCAGGGCTTCGAAGACTTTGAGCAGGTTGAGGTCGACGTTGGCGATATTCATAGTGTTCATATCATTCAGCAACGAATCGGGCTTTATTCATGATCCCGTGGCGCCGGAGAATGAGCAATACCTGATGCCAATGGAGTCACTGCGATGCCCAAATCAATCGTTGCTGCGCTGCAAATCGGTGCCTTGCCCGGTGGCAAGGCCGACACTCTGGAACAGATTCTTGCCTGGGAAAAAGCCATTACTGAATCCAACGCCCAATTGGTAGTAATGCCCGAAGCATTGCTCGGCGGTTACCCCAAGGGCGAAGGATTTGGTACGCAACTGGGTTATCGATTGCCAGAAGGGCGTGAAGCGTTTGCCCGGTATTTCGCCAACGCCATCGACGTACCCGGCGCCGAGACTGAAGCCCTGGCCGGGTTGTCGGCACGGACCGGGGCCAACCTGGTGATTGGCGTGATCGAACGTGCGGGCAGCACGCTGCACTGCACGGCGCTGTACTTCGACCCGCAGGCCGGACTGGTCGCCAAACACCGCAAGCTGATGCCCACTGGCACCGAACGGTTGATCTGGGGCAAGGGCGATGGCTCGACGTTGCCTGTGATCGACAGTCAGGTCGGGCGTATCGGTGCGGTGATTTGTTGGGAAAACATGATGCCGCTGCTGCGCACCGCGATGTACGCCAAAGGCATTGAAGTGTGGTGCGCGCCGACGGTAGACGAGCGCGAGATGTGGCAGGTCAGCATGCGTCACATCGCCCATGAAGGACGCTGCTTTGTGGTGAGCGCCTGCCAGGTTCAGGACTCACCCCTGGCCTTGGGTGTGGAGATTGCCAACTGGCCGGCGGATCGGCCGTTGATTGCTGGCGGGAGTGTGATTGTCGGGCCGATGGGTGACGTATTGGCGGGGCCGTTGCGTGACGGCGCAGGTCTGCTCACGGCGGAAATCGACACGGACGCTTTGATTCGTGCGCGGTATGACTACGACGTGGTGGGGCATTATGCGCGGCCGGATGTGTTTGAGCTGACGGTGGATGAGCGCGCCAAACCCGGTGTCCGCTTCAACACATAACCCCCTGTAGGAGTGAGCCTGCTCGCGATAGCGGTGTAGCAGTCGACAAGTGTATTGCCTCAAACGACGCCATCGCGAGCAGGCTCACTCCTACAGGAGAATTGTGGTGTTTACGATTGCGGGGTTTGCCGGGGGATTGCCGCCGCTCCCGGCAGGCTGAGTTTGCCCGTGTCCGTGAAACGCATCGTGCCAAACAATCCGCCAGCCAGCTTGCCGCGCAACACGTAAGGCAAGTCATTCAGCGATTGCGTCTGGCTCAGCCCGAGGGTTTGGCGCAGCACCGAAAACGCCGAAACGCTGACCGGCACCGTCAGCACCGTTTCAGAGAAGCGCGCAATCGACCCCGACTGATCGCTCACCCCCGAAGCCAGCGGCTGTCCATTGACCTCCAGGTCCAGCGCCACGCCGTTGTAGTCGATGGAGCTGTCATTGGGGTTCTGCACGCGGATTTTCACCGCAAAACGAATTTCCATGCCCTGGCTTTGCAGCGGTTCGATGCCCACCACATTGATGTTCAATGGATCACGATTGGGGAGCAGGGCGCAGGCGCTCAGAGACAACAACAGCAGGGAAAGGATGATGGCGTGAACGCGGCGCATAAAAACTCTCGAAAAGAAAAGGGCTGAACCGCTCAAGATTAAGCCCTTGAGCCTTACGGGCGGTCCAACGGTGCGACAGCCCCAGGCGTTGCGGGTTCAGCCTTGGCCGGCACATCAGGGTTTTCCATGACCTGCAGGATCGAGGCTTCCGGATCGAAATCGTCTTCTTCCAGCGCCATGAACTCCTCGGGCAGGAAGATGTTCAGCACGATAGCGCACAACGCCCCGACGGTAATGGGCGATTCAAAAATGTTGTGCAGTGCCAGCGGCAACTCGCGCAGCACCTCAGGCACCGCCGCCACGCCCAGGCCCAGGCCGAGGGAAATCGCCACGATCAGCATGTTGCGTCGATGCAGGCCGGCTTCGGCGAGGATCTTGATCCCGGCTACCGCGACGGTGCCGAACATCACCAGTTCGGCGCCGCCAAGCACCGGTTTTGGCATCAGTTGCAGCACCGCGCCGATCATCGGGAACAACCCCAGCAGCACCAGCAAACCGGCAATGAAGAACGCCACGTAACGACTGGCCACGCCGGTGAGCTGGATCACGCCGTTGTTCTGCGCAAACGTGACCATCGGCATGCTGTTGAACACGGCGGCCATGGCGGAGTTGAGGCCGTCGGCGAGCAGGCCGGACTTGATCCGGCGAATGTAAATCGGGCCCTTGACCGGTTGCCGGGAAATCATCGAGTTGGCGGTCAGATCACCCGCAGCTTCCAGTGGCGAGACGAGAAAAATCACCGCGATCGGCACAAACGCGACCCAATCGAAGTTAAAGCCGTACTTGAACGGCACCGGCACGCTCATCAGCGGTACGTCGGGCAGGCTGGCGAAATTGACGTCGCCCATCAGCCACGCCACGACGTAACCCAGGGTCAGGCCGATGACGATGGCGCCGAGGCGTAGAAACGGCACATCGACCCGGTTCAGCAGCACAATCGTGCCGAGCACCAAAGCCGCCAGCGCCAGATGACTGGCCGCGCCAAGGTCCGCCGCACCGAAGCCGCCAGCAATGTCAGTCATGGCCACTTTGACCAACGACAGGCCCATCAACGTGATGATCGTGCCGGTGACCACCGGGGTGATCAGCATCCGCAACTTGCCGATGAACTGGCTCAGCGCGACCTCAATGAACGCCGCAAAAAAGCACACGCCAAAGATCGTCGAGAGGATTTCATCGGTGCCGCCACCGCGAGCCTTGACCATGAACCCGGCACTGAGAATCACACTAATGAAGGAAAAACTGGTGCCTTGCAGGCACAGCAAACCAGAACCGACCGGGCCAAAGCGCCGGGCTTGAACAAAGGTGCCCAGGCCGGAAACGAACAACGCCATGCTGATCAGGTACGGTATTTCGCTTTGCAGGCCGAGGGCGCCACCCATGATCAGGGTCGGGGTGATGATGCCGACAAAACTCGCCAATACATGCTGCAGGGCGGCGAAGACGGTGGCGGTCAGGTGCGGGCGGTCGTTGAGGCCGTAAATCAGGTCGTTGTTGCGCAAAACGGGGGCTTTTTCAGAGGCGGTCATGGTGGGTTGCGTGCCAAACGGCGGGCCGGGTCAGAAAATGGAGGCGCAGAATGCCAGCAGTGGGCACTGAGGGCAACGAACAATAACTGCCTGAAAGGTCAGGTTTTACTGAAGGCTGCGAGCAAATCCTGCTCAAACGCCTTCTGCGCATCCCCCGGCACTTGAGCGCGATGCCGTGCGAGATGAAACGCCACTTCAAAACTCATATCGCTCTGGCGCACGGCACGCAATAAACCTTTGTCTTCCCAACTGCGGGCGAAGTGATTGGGCAAATAACCGACATGCTTGCCGGACAGAATGAAGGCAAGGGTGCCTTCGACCTGTTCCGAGCGCGCCGAACATAATTTGCCCTGGAACGGCTCGTCACTGCGCAGGAAACGGTAAGGGTGATCGACTCGGTCGCAGGCTTGCAGCGCTTCGTCGGTCGGCGCGTCATCCGTGAACAATGGGTGACCGGGAGCGCAATACAGGTGCTGGGTTTCAGTGAACAGTTCGCGATAGTCAAACGCGCTTTGCACCTGAGAGAAATAGCCGATGGCCAGGTCCAGCCGTTGCTGCAGCAGCAAGCGTTCCATTTCGCCGGGCATGGCACTGATCAGTTCGATGCGCACCGACTCGTCCCGTTCGCGAAAACGCCGGATCGCATCGGCCACGTGTTGCAGCACCGATTGATCAAGGGCTTCGGACAGCCCCAGGCGCACTTCGCCAATCAATCTGCCGGCCACACCGTTGGATTGATGTCGAAACGCTTCGATGGATTCAAACAGTCCGCGTGTCGCGGTCAATAGCTGCTCGCCCTTGGGCGTAATCTTGAATCCACCCTTGCCGCGACTGCACAGGCGATAACCGAGCCGGGTTTCCAGTTTGGCCATTTGCTGGCTGATGCTGGATTGGCTCAGGCCCAGTTCACCCTGGGCCGCGCTGAAGCCGCCGCACTCGACCACACGGACAAACAGGCGCAGCAGTTGCAGGTCGAGGTCGTGCAGTTGCCCGAGCATCAAACATTACTCCGCCATAAAGTCAGGTTAACAAACTTGATATTTCGCCAATGTAACCGAGCGCGCAACCTGCAACCACTTCTCTGGTCAGGTGTTCGTCATGGCTCCCATGTTCAAGCTGTGTTTCCCCACGTTGTTCCTCGCCATGGCGGTGTCGGCTCAGGCGCAGGAAAAGACCGTCAACCTCTACAGCTGGTCCGACTACGTGGCGCCCGAAACCTTGCAGGCGTTCGAAAAGGAAACCGGGATTCACGTGCGCTACGACACGTTCGACTCTTCGGAAGTGCTGGAAACCAAACTGCTGACGGGCGGCAGCGGGTATGACGTGGTGGTGCCGTCGTCCAGCGTGCTCGCCCGTGGTCTGGTGGCAGGTGCGCTGAAGGAAATTTCCCACGAAGGGCTCAAGGGTTACGCCAATCTTGACCCGGACCTGCTGGAAAAACTGGCCGCCGTCGATCCCGGCAATCGCTATGGCGTGCCCTATACCTGGGGCACGCTGGGTTTGGGGATGAACGTCGAAGCGGTGCAGAAGCATCTGCCGAATGTACCGCTCAACAGCCTCGACCTGCTGTTCAAGCCGGAATACGCCAGCAAGCTGAAAGACTGCGGCATCGCGATTCTCGATTCGCCGCAGGAAGTCATCGGCCTGGCGCTGCACTATCTGGGTAAAGATCCCTACAGCACCGATAAAGCCGATCTGACAGCCGCCGAGGCGTTATTACATAAGCTGCAGCCAAATGTGCTGTACGTCGCCTCCGGCCGGCAGATCAACGACCTGGCCAATGGCAGCATATGCCTGGCGCTGACCTACAACGGTGATGCGAGCATGGCCGCTGATCAGGCACGCAAGGCCAACAAGCCGTTTGAGGTGGCGTACCGGATTCCCCAGGAAGGCACGCTGGTCTGGCAAGACAACCTGGCGATTCCCAAGGACGCGCCGCACCCCGAAGAAGCCCGGGCCTTCATCGAGTTCATGTTGCGCCCCGAATCCGTTGCGGCGTTGACCAACACGCTGTTCTTCGCCACGGCCAACCAGGCGGCAACTCCGCTGGTGGATGAAGCCGTGCGCACCGACCCGGACATCTTTCCACTGCCCGACATGCGCGCACGCCTGTACGCCGACCAAAGCATGAGCCTCAAGGACCTGCGGTCGCGCACGCGCCTGTGGACCACATTCCGTAGCCGCCAATAATTTAAAAGGAGATCACCATGGACGTCCCGATGCAAAACGATCAGGCCATGACCCGCGACAGCCTCTACGGGACTGCCGCCGAAAGCACCTACGCCGGTATCACCAGTTTCATGCGCCGTCGCTACAGCCGTGACTTGCGCGGGGTCGACGTCGCGGTCAGCGGCGTGCCGTTCGACACCGCCACCAGCAACCGTCCCGGCGCACGTTTCGGGCCACGTGGAATACGCGCCGCGTCCACCGCAATTGCCTGGGAACGCCACTGGCCGTGGACGTTTGATCCGTTCGATCATTTGGCCGTCATCGACTACGGCGATTGCGACTTCGATTACGGTTCGCCACACACGGTGCCAGAAAGTATTGAGGCCCACGCCGAACACATCCTGAACAGCGGCAGCGCGATGCTGACCTTCGGCGGCGACCACTTTATTACCTACCCGCTGCTCAAGGCTCATGCGCGTAAACATGGTG
The DNA here is from genome assembly GCF_054668435.1 of Pseudomonas sp. S2_B07. Lineage (NCBI taxonomy): Bacteria > Pseudomonadati > Pseudomonadota > Gammaproteobacteria > Pseudomonadales > Pseudomonadaceae > Pseudomonas > Pseudomonas sp. S2_B07. Next base: position 716,305 of record NZ_CP162769.1, on the reverse strand, counting down.
CGTTGTCGCTGATCCACTTCGACGCCCACAGCGACACCTGGCCGGATGAAGAGGGCAAGCGGGTCGACCACGGCACCATGTTCTGGCACGCGGCGAAGGAAGGGCTGGTGGATCCGTCGCGTTCGGTGCAGATCGGTTTGCGCACCACTAATGACGATCACCAGGGGTTCCAGGTGCTGGATGCGCGGCAGGTGCATCGTGAGGGTTGCGAGGCGATTGTCGAAGCGATCCGGGCGAGGGTAGGGGATAACCCGGTGTACCTGACGTTCGACATCGATTGCCTCGACCCGGCTTTTGCACCCGGCACCGGGACACCGGTTTGCGGGGGCTTGAGCACCGTGCAGGCGCTGGAGATTCTGGGTGGGTTACGCGGGATCAATCTGGTGGGCATGGACGTGGTGGAAGTCGCACCGGCCTATGACCACGCAGACATTACCTCGCTGGCGGCGGCGACATTGGCCATGGAAATGCTGTGCCTCTATGCCGCCCGCCACAAGGTCGACCGGTAAATACCGTAAAACCTGGAGGCGTGAGCCTGCTCGCGAAGAAGCCATCACATTCAATATTGAGGTTGAATGTCAGTCTGCTTTCGCGAGCAGTCTCGCTCCCACATTCTGATGGGTGTCAGGCCACCGGGATGATCGGCAGGTCGAGGGTATGGTCACCGCTAAACCGCGAAAAAGAGCCGGCAAGCGTTTCGTGCGGCACGCCTTTGGCCACATCGCTGGCGCCATCGAGTCGTGATAACTGATCCGCGTTCAACTGCACGTTCAATGCCCCCAGCGTCGCATCCAGTTGCTCACGGGTGCGCGAGCCCAGAATCGGAATCAGCGCAGTGCTCGAGCGCTGGGCTTTTGCCCGCAACCAGGCAATGGCCACATGCGTCGCGCTCGCTTCCAGTTCGGCTGCAACGGCGAGCAGGGTGTCAAGAAGGGCCGTTTCCCGGGCGCCTTTTTCCGCATGAATCAACATGCCGAGTTTGGTCGCGCGATTGTCGCCATCGCTGGATCGGTACTTGCCAGTGAGAAAACCGCCACCCAATGGCGACCATAATGTGGCGGCCAGGCCCAAGGCTTCGGCCATTGGCAGTTGTTCACGTTCGGCCGTGCGTTCAGCCAGGCTGTATTCCACCTGAATCGCTGCAATCGGCGAAAAACCACGCACCTCGGCCAACACGTCGGCACGGGCGATACGCCACGCGGGGAAGTTCGACAGCCCCGCGTAATGGATCTTGCCGGCGCGCACCAGATCATCGAAGCCGCGCAGGATTTCTTCCATGGGCGTCACGCCATCGCTCATGTGCGCCCAGAACAGGTCCAGGTGATCGGTCTTGAGCCGGGTCAAGCTTTCTTCCACGGCGCGAACCATGTTTTTGCGGTTGTTGCCGGTGTGGGAAATGCTCGCGGACGGTGTCGTCCCCAAGGTGTACTTAGTGGCGATGACCAGGCGATCGCGCTCTGCCGCGATAAATTCGCTGAGCATGACTTCCGACTGACCTGCCTGATACCCGTTGGCGGTGTCGATGAAGTTGCCGCCGGCCTCCAGATAACCATCGAAAATACGCTTCGCTTCGTCACGCTCGGCGCCATGCCCCCAACCCGTGCCGAAATTGCCGGCGCCCAGTGCCAGTTCCGAAACCCGCAAGCCGGTTTTGCGGCCGAACACTTTGTAATGCATGGAGTGACTCCTGAGAAAAGACGTCGGGATTGAATATAGATGTTTATCAACATGTATTAAATATGATGCTGATAATTTATGCCGTCAATACGCTTTTCCTGAAGTGGCAAGACAGGCGACCACCGGACGTATCGCTGCTGCCACTTTCTGACAGGGGCCTCTGCTAAGCTCCGACAATTAAGCCCCTACAACTTTTTCAGACCGAGCCAGCCCATCGTGTCGCGAACCACTCGTTTACTCACATTGTTGCAAGTGCTGCGGGGCAAGAGTCGTCCGGTGACCGCCGCCACGCTCGCCAGTGAACTGGAGATTTCCGAACGCACGCTGTACCGCGACATCGCCGAACTCACCGCGCTCGGCGCGCCGATCTTCGGCGAAGCGGGGGTGGGTTACGTGCTGCGCAGCGGTCTGTTTTTGCCGCCCTTGATGCTCAATGCCGACGAGACCGAGGCGATCGTGTTGGGTTTGCGCTACGTCGATCAGCGTGGCGACGAGGTGTTGAGCAAAGCGGCGGCCGACGCATTGGCCAAGATTGCCGCCGTGTTGGCGCCTGAAGCCCAGGACGCGCTGCGCAACCCGACGGTGCTGCCCGGGCCACCCGGTTATGGCTATCCGGAAAATGTGGTGCCGTTGAGCGTGTTCCGCCAGGCTATCCGCGACCAGTCCAAGCTGAACATCGACTACGCCGACGCCAACAAAGTGCCCAGCCAGCGGCTGATCTGGCCACTGGCGTTGGGTTTTCTCAATGAAGTGCGGATCATTGTCGCCTGGTGCGAATTGCGCAGTGCCTACCGGACCTTTCGCACCGACCGGATTTGCGCCGCCAATGAGCCGGGCGAGCGTTATCCGGGGCGGCGCAGCGACTTGTTACGGGTCTGGCGCAAACAGATGCAACTGGATGAAGCGGGGCGTTTCACTCCTGACAAGAATTGACACAGGCTTGTCTTAGCATGGGTGCAGAATCAATAAACAAGGAGCCGCAACCATGTCCAATCCCGCCTCTTTACTGGCCCCCGCGATCGCTGCCTACATTGCCGCCGCCAATGCTCGCGACACCTCCAGGGTCGCCAGTTTTTTCGCCGAGGATGCCAATGTGTTCGATGAAGGCCAGCACCAGATCGGCACCCGCGCAATCGCCCAATGGATGGAAGAGACCGCGCAGCGCTATCAGCCCCGGGTCGAGGTGCTGAATGTTCAGCAGCGCACCGGCAAGGTGCTGGTGCACAACCTGATCTCCGGCACCTTTCCCGGCAGCCCGCTGGAACTGCGCTACATGTTCCGCCTCAACGAACAGGGGAAGATCGCCCGACTGGACATCTCGCTGTAGCTCAATCCAACCCCGATCTTGTAGCAGCTTGCGTTCGCACGTCGCCGCAGCCTCGCGGTGCTCGACAGTTGCTACGGTCCTGATGCAGCCCTGAGGCGGTGGCGACAGTTCGGACGTATACTCCCGCGCATGAATGTCGACTCTCCGTTAAGCGCCTGGCAACACGCCATTGAAACCAAGGGTTTCGTCCAGGACGAAGCCCAGGAACACGCCGTGTGGGCACTGCAAAAATGCCACGAAGCCTTGCATGAAGGGCGAACGCCGATCACCGGCGTTTACCTGTGGGGACCGGTCGGGCGGGGCAAGACCTGGTTGATGGATCAGTTCTATCAAACCCTGCGCGTGCCGGCCCGGCGTCAGCATTTCCACCACTTCATGGGCTGGGTGCATCAGCGTTCGTTTCAACTGACCGGCACCGCCGACCCCTTGAAGGCGTTGGCGCGGGAGTTGAGTGAGGACGTGCGCGTCCTGTGTTTCGACGAGTTGTTCGTCAACGACATCGGTGACGCGATCATTCTCGGGCGCTTGTTTCAGGTGATGTTCGAGCAGGGCGTGGTGGTGGTATGCACCTCCAACCTGCCGCCGGATCAGCTCTACGCCGATGGCTTCAATCGCGACCGCTTTATGCCCGCGATCGAGGCGATCAAGCGGCACATGCAGGTGATCGCGGTGGAGGGCGGCGAAGATCACCGCCTGCATCCTGGCACCGCGTTGCAGCGCTACTGGGTGAGCGACGCCGCGCATCCCGATGCACTGGGTGATGTGTTCAAGGCCTTGACCGTGGGCCAGTCCGTGTCCCGCGATCCGGTGACCGTCGGCTACCGCCACGTCAATGTCCTGCAGGCCAGCGCTGGCGTGCTGTGGTGCCGTTATGCCGACCTGTGCGAACAACCTTTCTCGGCCATGGACTTCATGGCCCTGTGCGACACCTACAGCGCTATTCTGTTGAGTGAAGTGCCCAACCTCAGCGCACAAAAACGCGAAGGGCGCATCGCCCGAGGCACCGAAGATGCGGCCGAACACGTCGTTGCGGGAGACCGCGAGCTGCCGCAGCTGTCCGTGCACGACGATGGCGTGCGGCGCTTCATCGCGCTGGTGGACGAGTGCTACGACCGCAAAGTGCCGCTGTACCTCGAAGCGCAGGTGCCGATGGACGCCCTGTACACCGAGGGTTATCTGGAATTCCCGTTCCGTCGCACGTTAAGCCGTTTGAAGGAAATGCAGCTGCAACGCTTTGCTGAAGCCTGATTTTCGGGAGCCGTGAACATGAATCAGCCCCTGTCTCACCATTTGCTGACCATGGCGTATCAAAACGCCTGGGCCAATTACCGACTGGCCAAGGCCTGGAACCAGTTGACCCCGGCCGAGCTCGCGGCCCCGCGAGTCAGTTTCTTCCCCAGCCTCGTCGCCACCCTCAATCACATCCTGACCTGCGACTGGTTTTACGTGGACGCGTTGGAGCGCGAGTTGCGTGGTGATGATCCACACCCCGACTGCTACGTTTTTTTCAAGGAAGACGAGCCATGCAGCGTCGGTGCAGACCTCAAGCGCGAGCAATCGCTGGTGGACAATCGGTTGATTGCCTACTGCGAGCAATTGCGCGATACAGACCTGGGACGAATCGTCACCATCGCCCGGGACACGCCGCAACATGACAGCCGTTTACGTCTGCTGTCCCATCTGTTCGAACACCAGCTTCATCATCGTGGCCAGGTCCATGCCATGCTCAGCGGCACCTCGGTGGCACCGCCGCAACTGGATGAGTTTTTCTGCTCTGGCGAGTCGGGTTTGCGGGCGGCGGATTTTGCCGAACTGGGCTGGACCGAGACGCTGATCTGGGGTGTTTGAGGCAGGATCGGGTTGTCGGCGATGGCGACTCACGCTAATGTCCTTCGACTTCGCGGCGCGAGTGACGCGCCGGGATAACTCGACGGGATAGCAACGATGGAAATGGAATCCGCAGACATTCTGGTACTTCAGGCCAGCTATACCAACCCGGTGCACGCCGAGGCGATTGGCGTGGTGCTCAATGCCTATGCCCAGGACCCGATGGGCGGCGGGCATGCACTGCCCGAAGATACCCTGCAGCAGTTGCCCGGAGAGCTGGCCAAACGTCCCCACGCGTTCAGTGTACTGGCCTTCGTCGACGGCGCGCCGGCCGGGTTGGTCAATTGCTTCGAAGGTTTCTCGACCTTTGCCTGTCGGCCACTGGTCAACGTGCATGACGTGTCGGTGGTCCCGCAGTTCCGCGGTTTGGGGCTGAGCCAGAAGATGCTGCAAAAGGTTGAAGACATTGCCCGTCAGCGGGGTTGCTGCAAGATCACCCTGGAAGTCCTCGAAGGCAATGCGGTCGCACAGGCGTCCTACGGCAAGTTCGGGTTTGCCGCCGGCATGTTCGATCCGGCCCATGGCCGCATGCTGTTCTGGACCAAGGCGCTTTAACTGCTCAGGCATAAAAAAGGGCGCCCCTCAGGACGCCCGGCTGGCTTCGATTACTTCGGTTTGTAGTTTTCGGTCACCTGTGCGGTTTGATCGCTCGGAACACGCAGTTCAATATTTTTGATCTCGAAGCCATTTGCCTTTTGCTGGGCGAGATGCAGCGTCTCGTAGTAATACCGCATGCGTTCGGAGCCGTATTCTGCAAATGCAGAGACTGAGCCGAACATCATCAGGCCAGCAACGATCAGGGTCGTACATTTCATGGGTGCCTCCCATTACGGGTTAAGGGCCTTTCGTCCATGAAGCAATGTCGCAGGGACATTATCTGCCGATTCCGCCAAATGGGAATGAGCACGCTAGAGCTTCCAGTCCAGGCTTAACGTGACGGTGCGCGGGTCGCCCCAAAACACGCCGTTGTAGAACCCGACGTTGTCGTAATACTTCGTGTCGAACAGGTTATCGACGTTCAGCGATGCCGAGAGGTGCCGGTCGAACTCATACCGCGACATCAACTTCACCACGCTGTAGGCCTCCTGGCGAATGTTCGCGCTGGTGGTGATCACTTCACCATTGGCGCCCCGTCCGATCGGGCGCCTGGCCGCGCGGTAGACGTCACTTTGCCAGTTCACCGCGCCACCGACGGTCAGGGCCTGCCATTCGCCGGGCAGGCGATACGCCGTGGACAGCCGCACCATATTCAGCGGTTGAGGGGTGTTGGTGCGTTGCTTTTCACCATTGACCGAGTGGGTGTAGGTGTAGCCGGCCGTCATGTTCCAGCCCGCCATGAGCTCGCCCGAGACCTCGGCTTCAAACCCCTGGACCTTGTTGCCTTTGCCGCCGGATTTGAAAAACTCCTCGCCGGTGACCGGGTCCGGCGGTACAGAGTCGTCGAGTTCGGCGACGTTATCTTGCTTGCTCCAGAACAGCGCCGTGGCCAGGTTCAGGCGTTCTTCCAGCAGGCTGCCCTTGAGCCCCAGTTCATAGTTGCTGCCCACTACCGGTTCCAGGTATTTGCGGTTGCTGTCGCGGGCGTCTTGCGGCTTGAAGATGTCGGTGTAGCTGACGTAAGCGGTGTACTCAGGCGTGATGTCGTAAAGCAGACCGGCGTAGGGCGTCCACATGTCGTTGTGCTGCTGGCGGGTGGTTTCGACGCCGGCCAGTTGCAGGTTGTTGTCGTAACTGTTGGACTTTTTCGAGATTTCCCACGTGCCATAACGACTGCCCAGTACCGCGTGCAGGTCGTCGGCCAGGGTCAGGCGCGTGGCCAGGTAGCCGGCTTTTTGTCGGGTCTTTTCATGAGCGCCTTGCAGGCTGGTGACGGTGTCGGGGAATTTTGGAATGCCGCCCATGTATTTCCAGTCAGGCACATTTTCGTAATCCGACCGCCGTGCGCCATCCACCGTGTAAGGATTGTCTTCACTGCGTTGCGACTCGCCATAGCCGATCATCATTTCGTGTTCACGCCCGAACAGTGAGTAAGGCCCGGCCACGTTGAAGTCATACACGTCCATCTTTTGCGTGCCGACCATGTGGCTGACGTTGGCGACCATACCGCTGCGATCCGCCTCGGGGAAACCGCCACCGGCGTAGTAAATCTTGCCGTCAGTGTCACTCTCGCGATGGGTGTAGGCCGCCTTGAAGTGCCAGCCCGCACCGAGTTGCTGCTCCAGCGTGGCGAATGCTGTCTTGTCCTTCAGCGGCCAGGAACTCCACGGCGTGGCCATGTTGGTGGAACGGCCCAGATGGGCTTTGCTGCCGTCGGCGTTCCAGTACGGGACCGTGCCCCAGGACGTGCCTTGCACCTGTTTGTCCTGATAGTCGTAACCCACCGCAAGCAGGGTGTCGTCGGTCAGGTCGGCTTCAATAATGCCGTAGCCGACTTCCCGTTGCAGTTGGTACTTGTCACGGTAGGAATGGCTGTCGCGATACGCCAGCACGCTGCGCCCGCGCAAGCGGCCATCGAAGGCCAGCGGCCCGCCGACGTCCACGTAACTGTAGTAATCGTCATAGCTGCCAGCGCTGACCCCGCTCAGCGCTTCCCACTGCGCGGTCGGTCGTTTGCGTACCATGTTGATCGTTGCCGACGGATCACCGGCGCCGGTGGTCAGGCCGGTCGCGCCGCGAACCACTTCGATGCGGTCGTAGATGATGGTGTCCGAATCCGACTTCATGTAGCTGAAAGTATTGAGCATCCCGTCGATCTGGAAGTTGGTGATCGAATACCCACGGGACGAATAGCTGACCCGGTCCGAGTCATTGTGCTGGACCACGATGCCGGTGGTCTGGCCCATGGCTTCGGACAGCGTGCCGAGTTTGAAATCGTCCATTTGCTGACGGGTGACGACGGACACCGATTGCGGCGTGTCCTTGATCGACAGGTTCAAGCGCGTCGCGGTGCTCATGGCGCCGGTGGTGTACGACTCGGTGTTTTCGGTGGTGCTGCCCAGGCTGTCGGCGGAAATGCTGGTGGCGGCCAGTTCAAGGGTGGCGGGCTGTTTGTCGGGATCAGTCTCGGCCAGCACATCAGGGCTGAGTGCGGCGCTGCACAGGCCGAAGGTCAAAGTCATGGAACGGGTGATGGGCGCGAACATCGCAGCCGACTCCTTGTCGTCAATGGAAAATTTCCGTTTGTTCAAAGACGAAGAGAGGAGAGGGGATTTAGCAATAAACGAGAATTAATCTCGTTTTAAAGTGTATCGAAGAGGGGAGGTTTTGCGCAGGGCGCAACAAAAGGGGCCGGAATCGGCCCCTGAATGGATCTACTGTTGAACGATTTTCGAATCAACTTTCGGCTTCATCAGGCTGAAGTCGATCAGAGGGCGCACCTGGCGCTCATAAGGGTTGCCGATCATCAATGGGCGCGGCTTGAAGTTGGCGCTGACCAGGCTCTTGCTGCGGTCCAGTTCATCAGCGCTCAAACCGGCGAGGTCAGCCCAGGTGTGAATCAGCTGCGAGCTGCTGTAAGGCCGGCTCAGGTCTGCGGCAAAACTCCAGTCATGGTTTTCGCGCCATTTCGGCGATGCCCAGGCCATGAACGGGATGGTGTACATCGGCGCGGTCGGCTTGTTCTCGTTACGGCCGAGGGTGGTGTGGCCGACGGAGTCGAACACGTCTTCGCCGTGGTCGGAGAGGTACAGCAGGAAGCCGTTCGGATCGGACTTGGCGTAGTCCTTGATCAGGCTCGATACCACGAAGTCGTTGTACAGGACTGCGTTGTCATAGCTGTTGTATGTCGGCACCTGGTCGTCGCGCACGCCGTCCGGCACCCCTTTACGGTCGGTGAACTTGTCGAACGTCGGCGGGTAGCGGTACTGGTAGCTCATGTGTGTGCCGAGCAAATGCACCACGATCAACTTGCGCGGCGCGGCATCGGCCAGTGCCTTGTTGAACGGCTCGACCACGTCGCCGTCGTACTGCGCAGCGTTCTGGTTACGGTTGTTGTTCAGGTACACCTGCTCGTCGGCCTGCTCGGAGAAGGTCGTCAGCATGGTGTTGCGCTTGGTCATGGTTTGCTGGTTGGTGATCCAGAACGTCTTGTAGCCCGCCTGTTTCATCATGCTGACCAGCGATGGAGTGGACAGGTAAAGGTCCGGATTTTCTTCGTCAGCGAAGGTCAGCACCTGCTGCAACGCCTCGATGGTGTAAGGGCGCGGGGTGATGACGTTGTCGAAGACCGTCAGTTGATCCTTGAGCTTGTCCAGTTCCGGTGTGGTTTCACGCGGATAGCCGTAGAGGCTCATGCGCTGACGGTTGGTGGACTCGCCGATCACCAGCACCAGGGTCGCCGGCTGGTTGGCCATGGTGTCCGTCAGGTTTTTCAGCGGTGCAATCTTGCTCGCGCTGTGCAGCATGTCTTGCATGCCCGCCAGGGTTTCCAGATAGCGGTGATAGGCCACGGCCATCTGCCAAGGCACGGCAGGCTCGATGCGGGTTTCGAACTTGTCGAAACCTTCTGCAAAACTGCCGGTGCGCGCGGTCTGTTTGGCCAGCGGGTAGCCGACCACGGCAATCACAATGGCCGTCGCGGCAACCAGTGCCTGCCCGCGCGGCAATACGACCGGGCGCAGGCGAGTCCACAGGAAATAAGCGAACAGTGTGTGGGCGAGGAACGCCGCGACCATCCACCAGGCGAAATACTGGGTCATGTACTCGCCAGCTTCAGAGATGTTCGACTCGAACATGATGAAGATGACGCTTTGGGAAAACTCCTGCTGGTAAATAAAGAAGTAACCCAGGCTGGCCATCGAGCAGGCCCACAGCACGACACCGATCACCGCCGCCATCACGCGCGTCTGTTTAGGGAACAACAGCATCGGCGCAAGCCAGATGGCGCTCATCACAAACGCCTGGCGGAACCCGGTAAAGCCCGAGGTGCCAGTCAGTTGAATGAGTAATTGGGTGATGCCGGAAAAATACCAGAAGAACAGGAATAGCCAGAGGAATCCTGCCCAATCGAAACCTTTCGCAGACGCAGTGCTGCGTTTAAACAAAGCCATTCAACGCTCCAGCCAGAAATCACTTCGACGTCGTGCCATCCCTTGCCGACGAACGGAAACCACACGAGAACCGAGTGGCCATAATGGAAGGAATTATCAGTCAGTATTTGTGAAAAATTTGTGAACTGGCAGAGATCGCGGGGGCAAAACGAGGTCGGAAACAGCGCAAGGCTGTCTCCGATTCACCTGAAAAATCAGGCGTGAGGTGCGCGTTGGGTAACGGGCAAGGAGGGCGATTGAGTGCCTTGAGTCAGCTGGCGCAGTTGCGCGAGTTCCTGCTTCAAGAGGTCGCGCTCTTCTTTCAATTGACGCAATTCATCCCGACGAATCGTAACGTAAAGGGTCTGTGCTGGCCGTGCTGCGTGTACTGTGCCCATTGCTCACCTCGCAAATGGTTGTCTCAACTGTAGAACCGCCCCTTGCAAGCGGGTGCTGATCTACTATCGGCGCTGATTTTGATTTCTTTTGCCTCACAAGGGAACTTTTTTATTTTTCATGGTCGTTGTGTCTTCGGCGCGATTACCGACGTTATCAATCAGGATCGGGCACAATGCCCGGAAACTATGTGCCAACGCTCTGGACTAACCCCCCATGACTCACGTTGGGCTATAACCTTTGACACACATTATTTGTAGTAGGGAGCATCAGCACATGCAACTCGGGATCATTGGACTGGGCCGCATGGGCGGCAATATTGCGCGGCGCCTGATGCTCAATGGGCATACCACTGTCGTTTACGACCGCAATACCGCCTTTATCGATACCCTGGCTGCCGAGGGCGCCACGGGCGTCGCAGACTTGCCGGCCCTGGTCGCCGGCCTGGCCAAACCGCGAGCGGTCTGGGTCATGCTGCCAGCCGGCGCACCGACCGAAGACACCATCGAGACCCTGAGCAACCTGCTCGAAGCTGGCGATACCATCATCGACGGCGGAAACACCTTCTATAAGGACGACATCCGTCGGGCCAAGACCTTGTCGGAAAAAGGCCTGCACTACATCGACGTCGGCACCTCCGGCGGCGTGTGGGGCCTGGAGCGCGGCTACTGCATGATGATTGGCGGCGATGCCAAAGAGGTTCAACGCCTTGACCCGCTGTTCGCCAGCCTGGCGCCAGGCATGGGTGACATCCCGCGCACCAAGGACCGCAAGTCCGATGACGATCGCGCCGAGCGTGGCTACATCCACGCCGGCCCTGCAGGTTCGGGGCATTTCGTGAAGATGATTCACAACGGCATCGAATACGGAATGATGCAGGCCTTCGCCGAAGGTTTCGACATTCTCAAGACCAAGGCCAGCACCAACCTGCCGGAAGACCAGCGCTTTGACCTGAACGTCGCCGACATCGCCGAAGTCTGGCGTCGTGGCAGCGTGGTCTCGTCCTGGTTGCTCGACCTGACCGCCGACGCACTGGCCAGCGATCCGAAACTCGATGGCTATTCCGGCTCGGTGGCTGACAGCGGTGAAGGTCGCTGGACCATCGAAGCCGCCATGGAACAGTCGGTGCCGGTACCGGTGCTGTCGAACTCGCTGTTCTCGCGCTACCGTTCGCGCGGTCAAGGTACCTTTGGCGACAAGATTCTCTCTGCCCAGCGCTTCGGCTTCGGCGGCCATGTGGAGACTTCGAAAAAATGACCCGTCTGATCCGCAATAAATCCAAGGCAGAACCCGCACCACCGACCACGCTGTTCCTGTTCGGTGCCCACGGTGACCTGGTCAAGCGCTTGCTGATGCCGGCGCTGTACAACCTGAGTCGCGACGGTCTGCTGGGGGATGGATTGCGGATCATCGGCGTTGACCACAACGCCATCACTGACGATGCCTTTGCCCGCAAGCTCGAAGACTTCATTCGAACCGAAGTGGCCGCCAAGGTCGGCAAGGGCGATCAAGCCCTTGATCCGCAGGTGTGGGACAAACTGGCCCAAGGCATCAGCTACGTCCAGGGCGACTTCCTGGACGACAGCACTTATCAAGCGCTGGCGGCCAAAATCGCCGACAGCGGCACCGGCAACGCGGTCTTCTACCTGGCGACCGCGCCACGTTTCTTCAGCGAAGTGGTGCGTCGGCTAGGCGCGGCGGGTTTGCTGCAGGAAACGCCTGAATCGTTCCGAAGGGTGGTCATCGAAAAACCGTTCGGCTCCGACCTGCAAACCGCCGAAGCCTTGAATGCGTGTTTACTCAAGGTGATGACGGAAAACCAGATCTACCGGATCGATCACTACCTGGGCAAGGAGACCGTGCAGAACATTTTGATCAGCCGGTTTTCAAACAGCCTGTTCGAAGCCTTCTGGAACAACCATTACATCGACCACGTGCAGATTACCGCCGCCGAAACCGTCGGTGTCGAAACCCGTGGCAGTTTTTATGAACACACCGGCGCCCTGCGGGACATGGTGCCCAATCACCTGTTCCAGTTACTGGCGATGGTGGCAATGGAACCGCCGGCCGCGTTTGGCGCCGATGCGGTACGTGGGGAGAAGGCCAAGGTGGTGGGGGCCATTCGCCCCTGGTCCACCGAAGAGGCTCGGGCCAACTCGGTCCGCGGTCAATATGCCGCCGGCGAAGTCGACGGCAACCCGCTGCCGGGTTATCGCCAGGAAAACAACGTGGCACCCGACAGCACGACCGAAACCTACGTGGCGCTCAAAGTCATGATCGACAATTGGCGTTGGGTCGGCGTGCCGTTTTACCTGCGTACCGGCAAACGCATGAGCGTGCGCGATACCGAGATTGTGATCTGCTTCAAGCCGGCGCCGTATGCGCAGTTCCGCGACACCGAGGTCGATGAGTTGCAACCGACCTACCTGCGCATCCAGATTCAGCCCAACGAAGGCATGTGGTTCGACTTGTTGGCCAAACGGCCTGGCCCGGCGTTGAAGATGGCCAATATCGAACTGGGTTTTGCCTACAAGGACTTCTTCGAGATGCAGCCGTCTACCGGCTACGAAACGCTGATCTATGACTGCCTGACCGGCGACCAGACGCTGTTCCAGCGCGCCGACAACATCGAAAACGGCTGGCGCGCCGTCCAGCCGTTCCTCGATGCCTGGCAGCAGGACGCAACGGTTCAGCCATACGCGGCAGGTGAGGACGGCCCGGTCGACGCCGACAAGCTGCTGACCCGTGACGGTCGCGTCTGGCACAGCCTCGGATGACAGGCGCCACGCAACAGCCCATCCGTTTTCTGCTCAGTGACATGGACGGCACGTTGTTGCTGCCTGATCACACGCTCAGTCAGCGCACCATTGCTGCGGTCCGTTCGTTGCGCGAGGCGGGCGTGCTGTTCAGCCTGGCCACCGGGCGCCCGCCGAAAGCGATGTTGCAGCAGATCGAAGCATTAGGCGTCGATGTGCCGACGGCGGCGTTCAATGGCGGCACGATCGTCAACCCGGACGGTAGCTTGCTGGTGGCCCATTACTTGCCGGCCACCGCTGCGCTCATCACCCTGACGCAGTTCGCCGATCTGCCGGACATTGAAGTCTGGGTGTTCAGCGGTGGCGACTGGCTGTTGAAGGACGCCAATGGCCCGATGGTTCCCCGGGAGCAGCATGGCCTGGGGTATCCGCCAGTGGTGGTTGAGAGTTTCGAACCGTACCTGGAACGCATCGACAAAATTGTCGCGGCCAGCCATAACACCGGGTTGCTGATCGAGCTGGAGGCGCAATTACTGCCCAAGGTTGAGGGGCAGGCCCAGGTCTCGCGTTCACAGCCGGTGTACCTGGACGTGACGGCGATGCAGGCGAACAAGGGCGCGGCGCTGGCAACACTGGCCGAGTACCTCGGGGTTGCGCTGGAACAGACCGCCGCGCTGGGCGATGGTGGCAACGACCCGGCGATGTTTCATCGCGCCGGGCTGTCGATTGCCATGGGGCAGGCGGAAGAGGCGGTCAAGCGTCAGGCCGACGTGGTGACGGGCGCAAACACCGAAGACGGTGCGGCCCAGGCGATCGAGCAATACATCCTCCCTCGCCAACCCACATAAATCCCCCTTGCAGGAGTGAGCCTGCTCGCGATGAGGCCCTATCAGTCAACATCATCGTTGAATGTATGACCGCTATCGCGAGCAGGCTCACTCCTGCAGTTTTTGGTCAGGGTTACAGCCAGTAGCTGACCGCATACCAGCCCAACACACCCATCACCACTGTGTACGGCAACGCCATCCACACCATCCGCCCATACGACAAGCGAATCAGCGGCGCAATCGCCGAGGTCAGCAGAAACAGAAATGCTGCCTGGCCATTGGGGGTCGCCACGCTGGGCAGGTTCGTCCCGGTATTGATCGCAATGGCCAGCGTCTCGAAGTGCTCGCGGGACATATGACCGGCAATGAACGCCCGTTTCACTTCCGTGATGTAAATGGTCGCCACAAACACGTTGTCGCTGATAGCCGACAGCAAGCCGTTGGCGATATACAACATGCCCGGTTGCTGGTCGGCCGGCAGCGCCAGGACCCACTGGATCAGCGGCGTGAACAGTTGCTGATCATGAATCACCGCCACCACCGCAAAAAACACCACCAGCAACGCGGTGAATGGCATGGCGTCCTTGAACGCGTTGCCGATCCGGTGCTCGTCGGTGATGCCGGTGAATGCAGTGATCAAGATGATCACCATCAGCCCGATCAGGCCGACCTCCGCGATATGAAACGCCAACCCTGCAATCAGGATCAACGCCGCGGCGCCCTGGACCAATAAGGCGGCGCGCTGGCGTGGGGTACGTTCGGCGTTGTCTTCGGCGGCATAGTTGGCCAGCACGGTACGCACGTTGTCCGGCAGGAGAGTGCCGTAACCGAACCAGCGCAGTTTCTCCAGCAACACACAGGTCACCAGGCCGGCCACCAGCACTGGCAGCGAAACCGGGGCCACTTTCAAAAAGAATTCGGCGAAGTGCCAGCCCATCTCATGGCCGATCAGCAGGTTCTGCGGCTCACCCACTAACGTGCATACACCGCCTAACGCCGTGCCCACGGCACCGTGCATCAACAGGCTGCGCAGGAAGGCGCGGAACTGTTCGAGGTCTTCATGGTGGAGTTGCGGCAGGTGCTGGTCATCGCTGAACTCGCTGTCCTGGCGGGGATCATTGCCCGAGGCGACGCGGTGATACACCGAATAAAACCCCACGGCCGCGCTGATAATCACCGCCGTCACGGTCAAGGCATCCAGGAATGCCGACAGGAATGCCGAGAGGAAGCAGAACATCAACGCCAGCAGCGCTTTGGAGCGAACCCCCAGCAACAAGCGCGAAAACAGGAACAGCAGCAGGTCTTTCATGAAGTAGATGCCGGCCACCATGAACATCAGCAGCAGGATCACCGGAAAGTTGTGCACCAGTTCGTCATACAGTGCCTGCGGTGTGGTCATTTTCAGCAGCAGGGCTTCGATCAGCAGCAGCCCGCCAGGCATCAGTGGATAGCACTTGAGCGCCATGGCCAGGGTGAAGATGAATTCCAGCACCAGCAACCAACCGGCCACGACCGGACCTACGGTCCAAAGCACCAGTGCGTTGAGAATCATGAAACCGAGAATGCTCACCTTGTACCAGCGAGGTGAGTGGCCGAGAAAGTTATGCGCGAACGCCTGGGCCATTGAACCGGACATCGGCTACTCCTTGTATTAAGAAGCGCGCAACTTGCCGTAACAAGATGGGAATATCAAGTGCGGAAATGCCGGTCTAGCCCAAGTGTCGCACGACAATGGCCTTATAGTTGCCATCCAGCGAATAACCGCCGACGACGATTCTTCCGTCAGCCTGAGCGGCCACCGACGTGGCCGTGTCCAGGCTGCGGCCCAGACGCGTGCGAACCCAGCAGCTGCCTTCGGCAAACCCTGGGTCCAGCTGTCCACCCGGTAAGTACCGGGCTAACAGAAAGTCGGCTTCAACCCCACCGATCGTGGCGCCGACCGCTAATACACGACCGTCGCTCAGGCGCCGGGCGGCTGTCCATTGGCACCCGCTGCGGCCGATTTTCAATAGTTGGGGATGGCCGCTGTTGCAATGGGCGTCCGGGCGGCCGTTGCTGTGTACTTTGAAGGCGAGGCAATGCATGGGGTCGCGGCTGCTGCCGAAACACTGCAAGTCGCCATTGTCCTGCTCGATGATCTGGCTGACCTGAGCGCCACGTTCCTCGGCCTTGAACGTCATAAAACCATCCACGGCGAACGTGTCATCGAGGCGGCCATCGGGGAGGTAACGGGCGAGCAAGCCTTCTTCGGGAAAATTGATCGACCCACCCACCATGATCCGGCCGTCACGTTGCACCATCAGGCTGCTGAGCCAGGAGTTCATCAATAAATGCCGGACGATGACAAAGCCCCGGCCGTTGAAGGACGTGTCCAGTTCACCTTGGCGGGTGAGACGTATCAGCAGACCGACGTGATCGGCCAGTTCAAAATGATGGTTGGCCAGCAGCAGAATCCGGCCGTCTGCCTGGACCTGGACGTCGCAGGCTTCGGCCCCCGGAACCCCCGGAGGCAGCCAGAGGTCGCGCATGCCCTGGGACAGGTTTCCCGGCAGGCGGACGACACAGCGCCCGTTGTCACCGAAATGTTCGACGGGGTGACCTTGCGAGTCGAACAGTGCCAGCGCGGGTAGCGTTCGGTGAGCGTTTTCATAGTGCAGACCGGCCACCAGCAGGTGTCCGTTGGCGAGGACGTGGACTTTGCCCGCCATGGCCTCGTGACCGCGCTGGAATTGCCCGATAACGCTGCCGTCAAGGCCGAATGCCAAGTCTGCCGAGCCGTCCTCCAGTAAGCGGGCCAGGCCAAAGCAATTGCCGTCTCGCATGCCGACGGTTGCCGCCACCAGCACACGACCATTCGAGTCGATTTCCACGCTGTTGGCGATGCTTGAGGTACTGCCTGCGAAATACACTTGGGCTTTACCGTTGGCGGCAAAACCTTTATCGAGGTCGCCAGCGATGTTCTGCGTTGGTAGGGCAAAAGCCGTCTGGTGTGGCATTCGCGCATCTCCTTGCAAGCTGACCGAAACCCGGATGCGGGAGGGCAACTGCCTGCGAAACATTCAATCCCTGAATGAGCGATCGCACAACTGTCATAACTAACAGACGGAGGGTCACTGTGTGCCAGAACAGTGTCTTTTCGAACCACTGACAAGGCAGCCAAGTAATACGTGGCGAGGAAGTTGAAGTATTAAGTGGGCTGTTACTGTCGCAATCAGCCAGATAAACGGGGGAAGGGCGGATGACCCGAAAGTAATCCGCAAACACCCTTAATGCGGCATGGACCACGATTGCAGTTTATAACCTTCCTGGCTCAGTTCGGCACGGGCCTGCTCCAGCAGGTGTTCGAGTTGTGCAGGATCGGTATAGGCGCTGCAAGGGATCTGGGTGCGGCCGATATGGGTTTTGGTGCGGTCGATGACGGTGATGCAGAGCTCGCCGTTGCCGTCTTGTTGAGCCCAGGCAACGCATTGGAAAGGTTGAAATGCGCGGTCGGCAATCAAAAGAGCTTCGTTGATACGGAGCGGGGCGGTCATGGGGTCTTCTCTCTGTATGCCCAATCAAGTGATGTGCCGTCGGTTGGGCTTACCGTTCGGCTGGTTACTTGTACTGATGCCCCCAATAGGGGGTCAGGTCACACCCAAACAAAAGAAATTTCAACTTTCTTTCATATACTCAATAGCAGGGGCTTCTTCTGAAAGCTAAATGAAAGGTTCAACTCGTTAGGTAACTAAGCAAGTCGTTGCTTATAACTTATTAAGTGGCTGCTCTATAGTCAATCGATACAAGGCCGTGTCAAATTCTTGCTAATGTTACAGCCAGGTCCGCCAAATGACTGTTTTTACTAATATTTCCTAATATTTGGCGCCAAGGAACAGTCATGATCGAAACGCCCGCGTTACGACGTCTGTTAGTAGTAGACCCCTGTGACGACTGCCATCGTCTGTTACCGGGTTTACGTTCTGTGGGTTGGGATGTTGATAGCTGTTCTCTGGAGAATGCCGGCGATAAAACCTGCGACGTTGGCCTCCTGCGATTACAACCTTTCCACCTGGAACGCCCGGAAGCCGTCAAAGAGCTCATCAGCCGCAGCGGCACCGAGTGGATCGCCGTACTCAATCAGGAAGTCCTGCGTTTGCAGAATGTCGGGGACTTCGTTTGTGAATGGTTTTTCGATTTTCACACGTTGCCGTTTGACGTCTCCCGGGTTCAGGTCACCCTGGGGCGGGCCTTCGGTATGGCGCGCCTGCGTGGCCAGGGCACGATTCACATCGATCAGCCTGAGCACGAATTACTGGGCGACAGCAAACCGATCCGCGAACTGCGCAAGTTGTTGAGTAAACTGGCGCCCACCGAATCTCCGGTCTTGATCCGCGGCGAAAGCGGCACCGGCAAGGAGTTGGTCGCCCGCACCCTGCACCGACAATCCCAACGCCACAGCAAACCTTTTGTGGCGATCAATTGCGGCGCGATTCCCGAACACCTGATTCAGTCCGAGTTGTTCGGCCATGAGAAGGGCGCCTTCACCGGCGCCCATCAACGCAAGGTCGGGCGGATCGAAGCGGCGAACGGCGGCACGTTGTTCCTCGATGAAATCGGCGATTTGCCGCTGGAACTGCAAGCCAATCTGTTGCGCTTCCTACAGGAAAAACACATTGAACGTGTAGGCGGCAGTCAGCCGATTCCGGTGGACGTGCGGGTATTGGCGGCAACACACGTCGACCTTGAGGCCGCCATCGAGAAGAAACGCTTCCGTGAAGATTTGTACTACCGCCTGAACGTGCTTCAGGTGGTCACCGCGCCGTTGCGTGAACGCCACGGCGATCTGTCGATGCTGGCCAACCACTTTTCCCATTTCTATAGCCATGAAACCGGCCGCCGTCCGCGCAGTTTCAGTGAGGACGCGCTGATTGCCATGGGCAAGCATGATTGGCCGGGCAATGTCCGCGAACTGGCCAACCGGGTACGGCGTGGACTGGTGTTGGCCGAAGGGCGGCAAATCGAAGCGCGGGATCTTGGGTTGATCAGCCAGCAAGCCTTCGCTACGCCCATGGGCACGCTCGAAGACTACAAGACGCGCGCCGAGCGCCAGGCGTTGTGCGATGTACTGAATCGGCACAGTGACAACCTCAGTGTCGCCGCCAGAGTATTGGGTGTTTCACGCCCGACGTTCTACCGATTGCTGCACAAACATCAGATCCGCTAGGGCGCGGCAAAACGAAAAGGCCCGCTGCGACTTGCATCGCAGCGGGCCTTTTCCATTCCTTGTCAGGGGTTAGAAGTAGTAAGGGAATTTCAGGCTGAACTGGAAGTCCGGGGCATCGTCGGTCATACCCATGGACAGGTTGGGAACAATTGTGAGGTTGTCGGTGGCCGCAATGGTCATGCCGATGTTGAAGTAGCCGGCGTTTGCATCGCTGGAGACCACGGATTCCCAGTCCCCGCCATCCTGTTTCAGCTTGCTTTTGCGTTGCACCAGGTCAGACACCGAGAACGACATACTCATCTTTTCGTTCAGGGCAAACGCAATACCCGCGCCGATCTGGAAGCTGTCGCCGATTTGCACCTTGCCCGGGGTTTTCTGGTTGACCGTCGCGCTGATGTCGTCGAAGGATTCTTCGAAGTTGTGCGTGTAAGACAAGCTGCCGAACAACACCGCAGGGTCAAAGGTTTTGACCAGCGAAATGCCCGGGGTGACGGACCATACGCCGTTACCGGTTGGCAGGGAGTCAGGTACGAACAGGTTGGTATTGGCGTCGGTCTGGCGAAGTTTGATCCCGAACGGATCCTTGCCCGTAGGCGCCTTGACCCTGAAGGTGAACACGGCATCCGGGGTGTTCACCGACTCGTCCATAAACTTGTAGGCGACACCAAAGTTCACGTCACCAATTTCCGGATCCTGGGTGACAGTCGCTTCAGTGGTGACGTTAGCCGCGCCCTGATTGCCGCCACCGGACTGGTACGTCGACTCGCGGTAAATGACTGGCACGTTCAGGTCGAACTGCCAGCGGTTGTTGAAGTTGTAGCGACCGGTGAGGTCGAGCGTCCAGGTATCAGCCTTGATCCGATCGAGGTTGATGTTGCCAAGGAAGATCGAGTCCAGTGCGAGAAAGCCGTTGAGGATCAGCTGGCGGGTGTCGTATCGGGAGTAAGTGAGCCCGGTTTCGACGCTGAATTTGCCGCCGCCGAAGAACCCGCTGGCTTCGTCGTACAGGTTGGAAACGCTCTGTGCCGGTTGTGAATCGTCAGCCAGCGATTGGCCATAAGAACTGCCACTGCCCCCTGCGGCTCCCCCCGATGCGGCTGCGGCGCCAGTCCCTGTGGCTACCGCGGTCCCCGCGTTCCCCTTCATGTCGGCTGGCGACTTGGCCAGGCGTTTTGGTGGGGGAGCTACGGGTTGGTCCTCTACCTGGCGGACCCGTTGTTCAAGTACCGCCAGGGCTTTTTGTTGTACTTCGTATCGTTGCTTTAGCTCCAGAAGTTCCTGTTTCAGGGCCTCTACGTCGGCGTTGGGTGCTGCTTGCAACATCGCCGCCGGAAACAGAGTGCTCAAACAAACTACTGCGCGCAGTGACACTGATCGATACATGAATTAGCCGTCCCTTAAAGCCCAATGGTCGAGAGTCAGCGTAGTTCAATATCCTAAGGTGCGTAGGGCGTTAAGTTGGGTCAGGTTGCAGTCCAATGCGCCAGCACTCGGGCCATTATTATTGAGCACCACGTTGAGTTGAGTGAGGTTATTGACCATGTTGCTGTTGCCCAGCAATCGGGTGTTCTGCAGCAATCCGCCCTGGGCGACTTGTTGCAGTGCAGTGCCTTGGTTGCCGCTGGCCTGAATAGCCATTTGTATGCCACCCCCGGTGGCTGACACGGCGACACTGCCGGCGGCGTTGCTGCCGGTGATGGTTTGTCCGGCCATCAGGGCTTGTCCTTGACCTGGCACAAGCGCAGGAGCCTGGTTGGCTTCCTTCACGTCGATCGAGACGTTGTTGTAGGCGGTGTTGCCGTCCCCGGCGGCGCGAACACTTTGGGTAACGCCTTGGCTGGTCGCCAGGCCTGCTCCACCAATCACACTGCCGGCGCCTTGGTCAGGCGTAGTGCCATTGCCGTCGATCTTGATGGTTGATACGTAGAATTCGGGTTTGATCGTTGTTGCCTGGATCTGCATGGACGACGTTGCGCCGATGACGTCTCCGCTGGCGTTGCGCCAGGTACTGCTCATGACCACGCCGAAGCTGATAATCCGGCCGGGCATTACATAACGGCCGCGCAACTGGGCGAGTTCCTGATCCTTTATTTCGATGGGTTTGAATCCATTGGCATAGCCTGATGCGCTCGCTGCCAGACAGGCAACGGCCAGCCAGTATGAACTTTTCATCTGCTGCTCCCGGAGCATCCTGCCCCACTATCATCTTTTGGCGATTAAAAGAAGTCGCTCTGTATGAAACCAAAATCCATCAATTCAGCGTCTCTGACAGGATTGAAAGTATCCAGCTTGTTCTTGGCTGTCAGTGGTACCGGTGGACTGCGCAATGCATTGGTTTTGTCGTAACCGGGACCTACGATAGCGAAGACAATGCCGTTCCAACCTTTGACAAAGTCATCGTGGGAGTAGCGTTTGTGTCCGAGTACCGGGTCGCCGATATAGACCCAGTTCTTGTCAGCACGCTGCAACACCACGAAGTGCTTGTAGCCGCGAATTTCCATCAGTACCACCACCGGAATCGTTACAGCATCCAGCTTTTCAGGTGGGATCTTGTAGCCCCTGGCGCGCATGCCGATGCTTTCTATGTAGCGCTTCATGTCCAGCATGGAGAAACCTTGCGTACGAACAAGGTTCTGGTCAGCGTTGACCAGCATGCCTTTGATGATGTGCTCCTCATCGACGTCGAGCCAATAGGCCTGGCGTAACACCGTCGCCAGTGCGGCAGCGCCACAGCTGAAGTCGGTTTTCTGTTCGACGATGTCGGCAAACTTGCGCTCACGCAAACTCTGCACCTGCTTATAGACCAACACGCCGCCAGGCAGGGCGGCAACTGGCATCTGTGCGGCCTGAGTCAGGCCAGACAGGCAGAGGAGGGCGAAAAGGGCAGTCTTACGCATGATCGATACGCCTTGGCGGACTGTGGAAAAGCCCCGTTGCCGGGGCTTTCATTTCGATCGCGATTACAGGCAGGCTTTGCAACCTGCGGCGATGGACAGCGAGTTGCTTTGTTGGTTGCCTACACCAGACGATACGTTGGCTCCGCCGTTGCCGGAGAAGTTGTTCATCGAGTTTTGCATTACAGCAGTGTTGGTCACAGGGTTTTTCCAGCCATCTGGAGTCAGGTATTGCTGAGTGGTTACGCCAGCCAGACCGAAGACGCCAACTGCAACGAAGTCGGAATTGACTTTGCCATCGTCATGGCCGCCATGACCACCACCTCTGTTGTCGTTGCCATAGCCACCGTGGCCATGATCATCGTCAGCAGGAGTAGACACTGCTTTACCCGCTGCTACAAACGCGCCAGCAGCAGTGAAGGTGCCTCTGAGGGTGTCGGTTTTGTAGGTCTGAGTGCCGTTGTTGGCCACTTGCAGACCACTGGAGCTTTGGTCAGCCGATGCGGCTGCTGCGGCTACACGGCCACCCGATACAGCAATCGCCAGGTTGTTTTTCTGTTGGTTGAAGTTGCCAGCGGTCACGTTCATCCCGATGTTGCCGGAACCATTGTTGCCTGCATTGGTGAGCGTGGCGGTGTTGGTATTAGAGTAGTTGTTAACGGCGTTGTTGGTGTTGTTTTGTGTGGCGCTGGAAGCCGCCACTGCAGAACCGAAAATGAAGCTTTCGTCAGCAGTAGCCAGTGCGGCGGCGTTGTCTTGTTGGTTGCCGTCGCCGGCGGCCACGTTAGCGCCCATATTACCGTTGGAACCATTGAGCGAGTTGTCGGTTGCTGCACCGTTTTGGGTGCCTTGGTTCAGCACTGTGTTGCCATCGCTGTCCTGTGTATCCAGAACAGTAGCGCCGGCGCCAGCCGTAATTGAAAGAATTTGATCCAGGGTTGGGCCTTTAGGCTGATGACTGCCATGCCCGTTTCCGTGACCATTGCCATGACCGTGATCATCATCACGACCGCCTGCTTGTGCTGCGATTGCCATCACTGCTGCGAGAGCGAAAACCAGTGGTTTGAGAGCCATTGTAGGTTTCATGGTGTTTCTCCGTGCTTATTAGTTGGTTAAGTGTTGGTACTTTCTAATCGCACTGCGTTTGGGTCAGTCAGCGACCCGGATGCTCAGGGTGTTAGCCATTCGGTTCCCCACCCCGGCACTCTGGTTCACCTGGATAATCCCTCGGCTGCCGGTGAAGGCCTGGTCGCTGGTAACGACCTGGCGACTGCCGGTTTGGGACCCAGTTGCTCCTGAGCTTGGTAGCAACGCCACGTTCTGTTGAGAAAGGGCGCTATCGTCGACGCTCTGCGGTCCAGCACTGATGCTGATCCGCGCAGCGTTGGCCATCTGGTTGTTGGCCCCGGCGCTCTGGTTGACGCCCAGTACACCGTTGCCATTACTGAAAGAGGTTCCGCCGATGGTGGCCGTCGCATTCATGGACGGATTGGCGGAGGTGTCGATTGACTGGTGAATCTTGGTGCTCGCCCCGGCATTGGTACCGATTGCGATGGCGCGAACGTTGGTTTGTTGTTGTTGATCGCCGGCCGCCTGGTTGACGTTCAAGTTGCCCTTGTACTGAACGCCGGCATCCTGGATGGTGGCGTTGTTCACGGTTGGAACACCGGAGTCGGCCATGGCGCTGGCACTGGCGAACAAGGCGAGAAAGATCAGGCTACGATTCATGTCATTGACCTCCGGCCATTCTGGTCAGTGGGGCCATGCCGGAACTCATGGCCCGATTGATGGTTCCGGAAATCGCGGCACCGCTGCCGCCACCGTGGCCGGCGCTCATGCCAGGCATCCCGTTGGGATTGGTCACGACATTGAGGCCTGGCATGCTGCCACCGGTTGAGTTTGGATTGATGTTGCCGCTGATGGTCGAGCCGCTGGCAATGCTGGCGAAATCACCGTCAGTCAACTCGGTGTTGCTCATGGTCGACGTGATGCGTGCTGAAGGGTTGGCATTGACGGTGGTCGGGTAGGGGTCTTTGCCGCCAGTGCGGCCAATTGGGACGGGTTGGACATCACGTGTGAGAACGATGACGCCATTGCCATCAGCCTGAGCGTTGAGGCTGAGTACCGACGTAGCGGCACATCCGATCAGCAGTAGGCAAGTCATGCCTTTATTGAAAGTCCCCACGGCAGCAATTCCTTCTTTTGTGGGCTGGCCCTTGTCAGCGTTGGGAAGGAGAGAGCGAAAGCTGTGCCGCTTTTGAATTGTCGTTTTAATTCAACGGGTTAACTTTTTGTGAAAAGCGCGCGATACGTCCGCTGTTTCATGGCTGAGACAAGCTCGATAGGGCTTGGCTGAACAATCGCGACGCAAAGCTCTGGAACAAGGGTTTGCGAGGATGTGTTTCAAGCGCTTAACAAGAGTCATGACAAGATGATGAAGGGCGCTGAAATGGCCTGTTTGCGGGTAGATGAGTGTTTCACGAATGGACACTCTTGCCCCAAAGCAGGGGAAATGGCTGGGGAAATCGACCCAAAACCGGCTCAGGAAACCAGCAGTCGGGTGACCGCATCAAAGGCCTGCCCCCGGCGGTTTTCCCAGCTTCCCCGCAGGACCTGAAACGGTTGGCGGTGCTGTTCGAGCCAAAGGTGAGTTGCCTTGAAAAATTCCAGGCGCTCACTCAGTTCGGGCTGACAGCGCTGGCCGTCATCTGTCCAGTCGACGTGCTCCGGCGATAGCAGCAGGTGAAAATCGTAATGGCGAGCCAATAATGCCGGCTCAAGCCATTCAGGGCAGTCGCCAAACAAGGTCTGGCTCCAGAGGATATTGCTCAGCAAGTGAGTGTCGAGAATCAACAGCCGGGGCTGCCGGGAGCGGGCTTCATCTTCCCATTGCAACTGGCCGCGGGCGATGTCGGAAATATCCCCCAGGCAGGTGTCGCGTGGGTTCTGCTCAATGAACCAGCGCACGTATTCATCAACCCGCACACCGCCGAAATGGCCCTGTAACTCAGCCGCCAGCCAGCTCTTGCCACTGGATTCGGGCCCCGTGAGCACCAGCACCTTCATGCGCGCAGTACCGGGTCGGCACGCCATTCACGCCAGCCTTGCACGGCCAGCAGCAGGAACAGCGCATAGAGGGCCGACGTGAGGTACATGCCTTTGTAGATGAACAGCCCGACGAAAATGACATCGACGGCGATCCACAGCGGCCAGCATTGCACGCGTTTTTGCGCCATCCACAGTTGCGCGACCAGGCTGAACCCCGTGAGTGCAGCGTCGAGCCATGGCTGGGCAGCATCGGTCCAGTGCGCCATGGCGGCGCCCAACAGCACACTGCCCAGCGCGCCGACCGCGAGGCCCAAAGCGACTGATTTCGAGTCAAGCCGGCTGACCTGCCGACCGGTATTCGCTTCGCCTGCACGGGTCCATTGCCACCAGCCATAGAGTTGCAGCGCGGCGTAGATCACTTGCAGGAGCATGTCCGAATAGAGCTTCACCTCAAAAAAGATCCAGCTGTACAGCAGGACCATGACCAGGCCAATTGGCCAACACCAGGGGTTCTGTTTGACCGTCAACCAGACGGCGATCACACCGAGGGCAGCGGCAAACAGTTCAAGCCCGGACATGGAGGTTCCTTGGGGAGAGCGAAGTGGGGGGCGGATTGTACCGGCAGCCGCCGCCAAGTAGAACCTGCTGGCTAGTAGCAGCTGTCGAGCAGCGCGAGGCTGCGTTCGGCAGCGCAGCTGTCGTAAACCCTGTACACGCGGTCTGACTCAAACACCGCGCTGCGTGAATTCACGACGACTTCGTCGCCGAACGCAGCCTCCCGTTGTTCGACAGCTGCTACAGGGGGGTTACACGCGAAATTGCTTGAGCAAACCGTTCAACTGCTCGCTCAGGTCTTTCAGCCGAACACTGGCCACACTCGATTGCTCCGCCGCCAACGCGGTGCTGTGGGACAAGCCCGCGGCCTGGGTCACGTTCTGATTGATGTCTTCCACCACATGGGCCTGCTGCAACGTCGCGCTGGCGATAGACGCGTTCAGCCCGTTGAGGTTGCGTAACGCCTGGCCAATCGCATTCAGGCTCGCACCGGCCAGACCGGCTTGTTCGATGGTCAGTTGGGAGGCGCGGCTGCTGTCGCCGATGACCTTGACCGCCGCCTCCGAATGGCTTTGCAGGCGTTCGATCATCGACTGGATTTCCGCCGTGGACTTCTGCGTGCGCTGGGCCAGCAGGCGCACTTCATCGGCCACCACCGCGAACCCGCGACCCTGCTCACCGGCCCGGGCCGCTTCGATGGCGGCGTTGAGGGCGAGCAGGTTGGTTTGCTCGGCGATGGAGCGGATCACCTCCAGGACGCTGCCGATCTGCGTGCTTTCCGTTGCCAGGGTACGAATCACCTCGACTGCCTGATCGATGGTGCCGGACAGTTTGTCGATCTGCTGCAAGCTGCCGTCGATGTTGATCTGGCCTTGCTGCGCCTGGGATTCGGCATCGCGCATTTCGCTGGCCGCATGCTCGGCGTTCTTCGCCACATCCTGCACGCCATAGGTCACTTCATTAATCGCCGTGGCCACCAGTTCCATCTGCTGCGACTGTTGCTGGCTGCGTTGCTGAGCCTGGGCAGCGTCATTACCCAACTCACTGGACGACTGACCCAACGCACTGGCGGACACCTGCAGCTCGGTGATCACCAGGCGCAGCTTGGTGGTAAACGCGTTGAAGTGTCGTGCCAGTTGCGCCACTTCGTCCCGGCCGTGGGTATCGAGGCTGCGGGTCAGGTCACTTTCACCGCTGGCGATATTGGCCATGGCGTTCACGGTGTCTTGGAGCGGGCGCACAATACTGCGGGCAATCAGGATCACCAACAGCGCCATCACCAGCGCGATGACCACGCCGAGGAAAGTGGCCTTCCATACCTGGCCGTTAAATTCGGCCTGCGTGTCGTCGATGTACACGCCCGAGCCAATCACCCAGCCCCAAGGCTCGAAGAGTTTGACGTAAGAGGTTTTTTCCACCGGGGCACTGGCGCCCGGTTTCGGCCAGCGGTAGTTGACCATGCCGGCGCCCTTGGCCTTGGCCACGGCGACCATTTCGTTAAACACCGCAAAACCATCCGGGTCGCGGATGGCCGAGAGGTTCTGGCCGTCCAGCTTGGGGTTGGCCGGGTGCATGATCATCACCGGCGTCAGGTCGTTGATCCAGAAATAGTCGCTCTGGTCGTAGCGCAGTCCGCGAACCGCGGTCAGTGCCTGTTTCTGCGCGGCCTCGCGCGTGAGGGTGCCGGCCGTTTCCAGGTCATGGTAGTAATTCAAAATGCCGCTGGCGGTCTGTACCACGTGCTGGGTTTTCAGCGCCTTGGCCTGATAAAGGTCGTCGTGAATCTGCTTGAGCATCAACATGCCCAGTGTCAGCAGCATCACCACCGACACGATCAAGATGAGCCACAAGCGTCGGCTGATCGACACACTGCGCAAGCTGTTCATAACGCGGTTACTCCAGTTTTCTTTTTATTGTCATAAACCAATGCCCGCATCCAACCACGCTTTGCCGGTCGGGCCTATGCGACCCAAGTCCTATTCCGCAGCAGCGTTTTAAAGGCTTGTCTGATAGGATTTCGGCCCCGCGCGGAAAAACCTGAATCACGCTCGATTTTTCACGGAATTTTTACGGTTTCGTCTGGATCCTGTGCGCGCGGAACTTCAACTACGCTCAGCGCGATGAACGTTTAAACAAAACTAACGGGGCATGCCTGGGGGCATTGCTTTTTGGGGGATTGATGGATCTTTGGACCGCCTTTCAGGCATTGATACTTGGCGTAGTAGAAGGGCTGACAGAGTTTCTGCCCATTTCCAGTACCGGGCACCAGATCATCGTCGCCGACTTGCTCAACTTTGGTGGTGAGCGGGCTATCGCGTTCAACATCATTATCCAGTTGGGTGCAATCTTGGCGGTGGTGTGGGAGTTTCGTCGCAAGATTCTCGATGTGGTCACCGGTTTGCCAACGCAACCGAGCGCGCGTCGCTTCACCGCCAACCTGCTGATCGCCTTCATGCCGGCGGTGGTATTGGGGGTGATTTTCTCCGACCTGATTCACCATTACCTGTTCAACCCGATTACCGTCGCGACGGCGTTGGTGGTGGGCGGTGTGATTATGTTGTGGGCCGAGAAACGCCAACATCAGGTGCATGCCGAAACCGTCGACGAGATTACCTGGCAAGATGCGCTGAAAGTCGGTTTCGCCCAATGCCTGGCCATGATTCCAGGGACATCGCGTTCCGGGTCGACCATCATCGGCGGGTTGCTGTTCGGCCTGTCGCGCAAGACCGCTACCGAGTTCTCGTTCTTCCTGGCGATGCCGACCATGGTCGCGGCGGCGGTGTATTCGGGGTTCAAATACCGCCACCTGTTCGTGCCGGCTGATTTTCCAGTGTTCGCGATCGGTTTCGTGACAGCCTTCATCTTCGCGATGATCGCGGTCCGTGGCCTGCTCAAGTTCATCGCCAGCCACAGCTACGCAGCGTTCGCCTGGTACCGCATCGTGTTCGGCCTGGTCATTCTGGCCACTTGGCAGTTCGGCTGGGTTGACTGGTCCGCGGCCAAGCCATGAGTGACGCCGGCAGGCACCACGACCCCGGACGCAGGTCCGGGGAGAGCGCATCCAGAACCTGCGGCTCAAACTGCTGGTTTTCGCAGTGCTGTGCGCGTTGCCGCTGTTTGGGTCGGTGTCACTCTGGCTGCGTGGGGTGTCGCTGATTCCGCTGGCGGCATACGGGATCGTCAGTGTGCTGGCGTTTTTCCTGTACTGGAGCGACAAACGCAAGGCCCGCACCGACGCCTGGCGCACGCCGGAAAACGTCTTGCACGCGGTCGAAATGGCCGGTGGCTGGCCCGGCGCCTTGCTGGCCCAGCAGGTGTTTCGGCACAAGACCCGCAAAGTCTCCTATCAACTGCTGTTCTGGCTGATTGTGTTGCTGCACCAGGTGTTCTGGATCGACCAGATGTTTCTCGGCGCAAACCTGTTGGCTTTGTTTTAAAGCAGCAGTCCCACCTGGGTGCGCTTGGGCAGTTTACTCACCACCAATTGGTGGGACCGTTGCAATAAGCCTTGCAGTTCTTCGGCGCCCAGCGGGTAGGGCGTTTGCATGATGATCCACTGGGCTCTCGCCAGATAGGGAGCCGGGTGGATGCCCGGTCGATCGCAATGCCCCAGGAACAGGTCCTTGTCGACTTTGAAGGCCAGGGAATCGCCGCGCAAGTTCTGCAACGCGAACATCTTGTTTCCGGCAATCGAAAATACCCGTACACCGCCCCATTTATAGTCTTCCCGCGCACCCGGCAGCGCGAGACAGAACTGCGCGACATCCTCTTCGTTCATACGTCCAGCCTTCATATCAAACGGTCCCCACAGGCGCTGAATGTTTCGATCAAATGGTCGAGCCAGGCACGAACCGCCGGCATCACCCCGCGCCGGTGAGGGTAGACCGCTTGCAGCCAGCCGCCAGGCAACGACCAATCGGGCAACAGTTGAACCAGCGAACCGTCTTCCAGCTCCGGCTCGCAATACATCATCGGCAACAGGGTAAAACCCTGGCCGGCGAGGGTGCAGGCCTTGCGCACGATAAAGTCATCAATGCCCAGCCGCGCCTCCATGCTGAGATCGACACTTTTGCCCTGTTGATCCAGCAGGCGGATATGCACCATGCGGTCGGCTTCAAGGGCGCCGAGCACGGGCAGGGTTTTCAGGTCTTCGGGGTGATTGATTTCACGTCCGTGCAAAAACGCCGGGGTGGCGACCATGGCCATTTGTGCCTGGCGCAGGCGTCGGGTCACCAGCAGCGGATCTTCGTCGCCGAGCTCTCGCACGCGCAAGGCGACATCGACGCCTTCAGTCACCAGGTCGACCCGGCGATTGAGCAGCATCACTTCCAGTTGCACCTGCGGATACTTCTCAAGAAATCGGGCGATGACCGTCGGCAACATTTCATGCGCGAGGCCCACGGGGCAGGACACTCGCAAGCGCCCACGTGGTTCGCTGGACATGCTGGCCACCGCTTCATCGGCCATTTCCGCTTCCAGCAGCATCGCCTGACAGTGCCGCAGGTAGCGCTCGCCCACAGCGGTCAGCTTGAGTTGCCGGGTAGTGCGTTGCAGCAGGCGCGCACCGAGGCGTTCTTCCAGTTCGGCGATACGCCGCGACAGGCGCGACTTGGGTATCCCGAGCAAACGCCCGGCGGCCGCGAAACCGCCGGCTTCCACCACCTTGGCGAAATAGTAGAGATCATTGAGGTCTTGCATGACGGCAGTCCGATTGTTCTATCAGTGGGACGAACTATCGCATTGTTGCGGTCTAATCAGCCATTGGTTTCGTCTGTAGGATTCACTCCATCAGATCGCCCCGTGGCGGTCCTCACCTGGAGATCCCACATGAAACTGTTGCATATCGATTCGAGCATTCTTGGTGACAACTCGGCTTCCCGCCTGCTGAGCAGCGAAGTCGTCAAAGCCTGGCAAACCGCAGAGCCAAACGCCGTGGTCACTTACCGCGACCTGGCCGCCGATGCCATCAGCCATTTCTCCGCCACGACCCTTGTTGCCGCGGGCACTACCGCCGAACTGCGCAACGCCGCCCAGCAGCACGAAGCCGAGCTGAGTGCCACTACCCTGGCCGAATTCCTCGCCGCCGATGCCGTGGTGATTGCCGCACCGATGTACAACTTCACCATCCCGACCCAACTCAAGGCCTGGATCGATCGCATCGCTGTTGCCGGTCAGACCTTCCGTTACACCGAAGCCGGCCCTGAAGGCCTGTGCGGCGGCAAGAAAGTCGTGATTGTCTCGACTTCCGGTGGCCTGCATGCCGGTCAGGCCACGGGTGTGGCTCACGAAGAGTACTTGAAAGTACTGTTCGGCTTCATCGGCATCACCGACATTGAATTCGTCCGTGCCCATGGCCTGGCTTACGGTGATGAAGTGCGCACCAAAGCCATGAGCGACGCTCAAGCGCAAATCAGCGAGCAATTGTTCGCCGCCGCGTAAGGCTTGCGTAAAAACGCAAAACAGCTCAGGCAACACCCCAAAAAACTCTGTATTCTGGTCACGCAAGTGCCAGATACGGAGTTTTTTGTTTCTGGCCGTTTCAGGTTGTGGCCCAGGTTATGCAGCAGGGGGTTAACGCTCCCGTTCTGCAAC
This sequence comes from Pseudomonas sp. S2_B07, assembly GCF_054668435.1. Lineage (NCBI taxonomy): Bacteria > Pseudomonadati > Pseudomonadota > Gammaproteobacteria > Pseudomonadales > Pseudomonadaceae > Pseudomonas > Pseudomonas sp. S2_B07. Next base: position 685,116 of record NZ_CP162769.1, on the reverse strand, counting down.
GACCTTGGTGGCCGCGATTGCTGGTACAAGGCCGCTGCCTCGATCAACCGAGGAGAACGGGCTTTCCGGTCAAGTAACAAAATGGTGGGGCATCCTTATGGTGCGTCTTTGTGCAACGTTACTGTTTTGCCTGCTCAGCAGCCTGAATTCAGTGCACGCCGCGCCTGCGCCCCATCCTCACTGGAGCGTCGGCTTCCATGAGATGAGTTTTCTCGACCCTCTCGATTTGCAACCGATGCACGCCATCGCGTTCTATCCCTCCAGTGACCGCGAACACACCAGCAGAATCGAGGGCTACACGGTCGAAGCCGGTGAAGACATCCCGGTGGCTATCGGCCGTTTCCCGATGCTGATGCTGTCCCATGGCAACACCGGAACCCCGTTGGCCCTGCATGACCTCGCCACCTCGCTGGCGCGCAAGGGTTTTGTGGTGGTGGCGGTGATCCATCCCGGCGACAACTCCAAAGACCACAGCCGTCTTGGTACGTTGAGCAATCTTTACGGACGCCCGATCCAGATTTCCGAAGCCATTACCGCCACCCTGGGCGATCGCATGCTTGCGCCGTTCGTCAATGCCAATCAGGTCGGGGTCATCGGCTATTCGGCGGGCGGTGAGACGGCGTTGATCCTGTCGGGTGCCACGCCTGATCTGGATCGTCTGCGTCGTTATTGCGAGGAACGCCCGGACGACCGCGATGCTTGCAACACTAAGGGTGAATTGATTGTGGATCGTGACGATCTTCAACCCGTGGCCGACCCGCGTGTGCGTGCCTTGCTGTTGATGGCGCCGTTGAGTTTGAAGTTCGGCCGTCACACCCTGTCCGAGGTGCATGTGCCGGTGCTGCTTTATAGCGGCGACGGCGACAAACTGGTCGCATTCGACAAGAACGCCGCTGCACTCGCGCGTAAGTTGCCAATTGCCCCTGATTTCAAATTGCTGGCGGGAGCCGGGCACTTCGTGTTCATGGCGCCGTGCAACGAAGAGCAGATCGCCGCCATGCCGGCGCTGTGTACCGACGCCGACGGTGTCGACCGCGAGGGCATCCATCGCGACATGATTTCCGAGGCCGGGCGATTCTTCTCTCGCACCCTGGGCATCGCCACCCGCGCAGGCCTGCAAACCGCAGATCAGTGAAGCACAACCCTTGTAGCCGCTGGCTAGGCCATTGCGCGGCGTTTGAGTAGCAGGGTCAACGCCAATCCGGTCACCGACAACAACGCCGCGCTAAAGAAAATCCACGTGTACCCCAGGTTCAACGCCACTGCGCCCATTAATGGTCCGGCGATGGCCAGTGCCAGATCAAAAAACACCGCATAAGCACTCAACCCCGCGCCACGACTGGAATTGGGCACCTGTTTGATCGCTTCAACCCCCAGCGCCGGATAAACCAGCGACAAGCCAAAACCGGTCAGGCCCGCGCCGATCAGCGCATAACCCGTCGAAGGCGCCAGCCACAACAGCACCAGACCCACGGTTTCAATGCTCATACAGGCAATGGCCGAGGTGAATCCGCCGAAACGGCTGATGCTGGAGATGAACAACAGCCGGGCCAAAATGAAGCAGGCACCGAACACGGTGAGGCAATACGCGGCACCGGCCCAGCCACGGCTGACGTAATACAGGGTAATAAAGGTAGTCAACGTGCCATACCCGATGGACGCCAGGCTCAGGCTCGCCCCAAACGGAGCGATTCGCCCGAACACCGCCCAAAAGGGCAGCCGCTCGCCACGAATGACCGGCACTGAGGGTTTATTGCGGATCAGCAGCAGCGCGGCAAGCGCCAACAGCGACAGCGCGATCCCCAGACTGACAAAACCATACTCGGCGACCATCACCACCCCCAATGGTGCGCCGATGGCGATGGCGCCGTAAGACGCGATGCCGTTCCAGGAGATGGAACGGGCGGTGTGCTCGGCGCCGACCTGGCCCATGCACCAACTGATGGTGCCGACGCCGATCAGTCCCTGGGCGATCCCGAGCAGCAAGCGACCGGCGATCAGGATCAATAGACTCAGCAAGGGCATGCTCTGCAGCAACGTCGACATCAGCGTCAACGCGCCGCTCAGCACAATCCCCGACAACCCGTAGACAATCGCCCGCTTGGTGCCAATGCTGTCCGACATGCGCCCGGCCATCGGCCGGCTGAGCAGGGTGGCCAGGTATTGCGAACCAATGGTCAGCCCCGCGATGATCGCACTGAAGCCCAGTTGCTCATGAACATAGCCTGGCAACACCGCAATCGGCAGGCCGATGCAGAGGAAGGCAATAAAGGTATAAAAAACGATGGAGACGATCTGCAGGGTGATCGCCAGGGAGCTTTGCGGGGGCTGTTGCTGCGCAGACATGTGGGCTCGTTCGCGGGCGGCGGTGGGAGAGCTGCATCATGGCGTGGGCTGGGAATAAAAGGAAGCAGGCTAACTATATTCTCCACGCCGAGCGTGGGAACGATCACCACTTGGCCCTGAAATGCAAAAAGCCCCGTCACATGGACAGGGCTTTTACTTGCCGCTTGCAGCTTGAAACTAATCGCTGCTCTTAAAACACCACACCCTGGCTACGCAGGTAATCGTCATAAGTACCGCTGAAGTCGATCACGCCACTAGGGCTCAACTCGATGATGCGGGTCGCCAACGACGATACGAACTCACGGTCGTGGCTGACGAAGATCAGCGTGCCCGGGTAGTTCTCCAGCGCCAGGTTCAGCGCCTCGATGGATTCCATGTCCAAGTGGTTGGTCGGTTCGTCCATGATCAGCACGTTCGGCTTTTGCAGGATCAGCTTGCCGAACAGCATGCGACCTTGCTCACCACCGGAGATGACCTTGACCGACTTGAGGATCTCGTCGTTAGAGAACAGCATGCGACCGAGGGTGCCGCGAACGATTTGCTCGCCGCCCTGAGTCCACTGACCCATCCAGTCGAACAGGTTGCAGTCGTCTTCGAAGTCGTGCGCGTGGTCCTGAGCGTAGTAGCCCAGTTCTGCGGCGTCGGTCCACTTCACCGTACCGGCATCCGGGGTCAGTTCGTTGACCAGGGTGCGCAGCAGGGTGGTTTTACCGATACCGTTCGGGCCGATGATCGCCACGCGCTCGCCGGCTTCAACCTGGAAGCTGAAATCCTTGAACAGGGTCTTGCCGTCGAAGCCTTTGGCCATGCGCTCGACGATGACCGCCTGACGGTGCAGCTTCTTGGTTTGTTCGAAACGGATGAACGGGCTCACACGGCTCGAAGGCTTGACCTCGGCCAGTTGGATTTTGTCGATCGCCTTGGCGCGGGAGGTCGCTTGCTTGGCTTTCGAGGCGTTGGCCGAGAAGCGGCTGACGAACGATTGCAGCTCGGAAATCTGCGCCTTCTTCTTGGCGTTGTCCGACAGCAGTTGCTCGCGGGACTGGGTCGCCACGGTCATGTACTCGTCGTAGTTGCCCGGGAACAGACGCAGTTCGCCGTAATCCAGGTCAGCCATGTGGGTGCACACGCTGTTCAGGAAGTGACGGTCGTGAGAGATGATGATCATCAGGCTGGAGCGCTGGGTCAGAATGTTTTCCAGCCAGCGGATGGTGTTGATGTCCAGGTGGTTGGTCGGTTCGTCGAGCAACAGCACTTCAGGATCGGAGAACAGCGCCTGCGCCAGCAATACGCGCAGTTTCCAGCCTGGGGAAACTTCGCTCATCGGGCCAAAGTGCTGCTCGATGCCGATACCCAGGCCCAGCAACAGCTCGCCGGCACGGGATTCGGCGGTGTAGCCGTCCATTTCGGCGAATTCGGTTTCCAGCTCGGCCACGGCCATGCCGTCTTCTTCGGTCATTTCCGGCAGCGAGTAGATGCGATCGCGCTCGGCCTTGACCTTCCACAGCTCTTCATGACCCATGATCACGGTATCGATCACGGTGAATTCTTCGTAGGCGAACTGGTCCTGGCGCAATTTACCCAGACGCACGTTCGGCTCGAGCATGACCTGGCCGCCGGATGGCTCGAGGTCGCCACCGAGGATTTTCATGAAAGTCGACTTGCCGCAACCGTTGGCGCCGATCAGGCCGTAGCGGTTGCCCGCGCCGAACTTGACCGAAACGTTTTCGAATAGCGGCTTGGCGCCGAACTGCATCGTGATGTTAGCTGTAGAGATCAAAGGTTTTTCCTGCGAAGCATTCAGAGTAGCTAGGGTTGCGGCAGTACCGATTCAGTACCCGTTTCCGGTATTCAAACCACGGGAAATGCATCCCGGTCAGAAGCGGAAGGTCCATCTGGCAATAAGTGGACAGCAGCATATGGAGCGCTTGGCCCGAGTCGAAGTGCGCTGAGACGGGGTTCATTCCCGTCATCAACCAAGGGGGGCGCGTAATGTTTGGCGGCGATTGTACTGGTCTGGCTCTCTAAACGATAGGGCGTTGAGACCGCTTGGGCGCATTGACAGTACCAGCGGACAGATTTTCGCATTTGCAAGCTAACTATTTGTTACAGAGAGTGGCTAAAATGCGATTTTTCACCCGATGCCGACAGCCGGCGCAGGCTCAAGGACGCGCTACCGGGTTCGCTGTCTGGTTTTCAGACGCTGCACAAGACCCTTGGCCAATGGGTTGGCCGGGAAGGCAGTTTGTTCACTTCAGACGTGTGACGATTTCTGTGAAACTGATCATCGCCCTTGTTTACATAGTTTCCATTGCGTACGTCCACCTGCGCGGTCGCGTGCGCCACAAGCTGGGGCGCCAGTTGAGTGATCACTCTTCGTTTCTGGCGCCGCTCAATTGCTTCCTTTATCTGTTCTCGAAAATTCCGGGCAAGCCCTATCTCAATCCGGCGGATTTCCCAGACCTGAGCCCGTTGCAGGCGCATTGGCAAGAAATTCGTGCTGAAGGCCAAAACCTGCTGAAGGCGGGGGAGATCAAGCGCGCGGATCAGTACAACGACGTTGGCTTCAACTCGTTCTTCAAGACCGGGTGGAAGCGGTTTTACCTGAAGTGGTACGGCGACAGCCATCCTTCGGCAATGAAACTCTGCCCGCGTACCACGGAGCTGGTCCAGGGCATCGGCTCGATCAAGGCCGCGATGTTCGCCGAACTGCCGCCGGGTTCGAAACTGGTCCGTCACCGTGACCCTTATGCCGGTTCTTACCGTTATCACCTGGGGCTGGAGACGCCGAACGATGCCGGTTGCTACATCAATGTCGATGGCGAGAAGTACCACTGGCGCGACGGCGAAGCGGTGATGTTCGACGAAACATTCATTCATTACGCCGAGAACACCACGCAACAGAACCGGATCATTCTGTTCTGTGACGTCGAGCGTCCGATGAAGTATGGCTGGGCGGCGGCGTTTAATGGGTGGTTCAGCCGTAACGTGATGTCGGCGGCCGGGGCGCCGAATGATGAGGGCGACAGGACAGGGGGGATTAACCGTCTGTTCACCAGAATCTACAAGATTCGTTTGCGGGGCAAAGCGCTGAAGAAGCGTAATCGCAGGCGTTATTACCTGGAAAAGTGGGCGATCTTTGGCGGGTTGCTGGCGGTGTTTGTGCTGATCTGAGTTTAGTGGTGTGGCGGATTAAGCCATCCCGAGCAGGCTCACTCCTGCGTTTGATCTGTGGCGTGCACAAATCAACTGTGGGAGCGAGCTTGCTCGCGATAGGGCCATAACAAACACCACAACATTCGAAACTAACCACGCGAACTTTTCGTGGCTTTTTTCTGCGCCGCCGGCTTGGATTTCCCGGCACCTTTACTTCCCAGGCTACGTTTAAGCAACTCAGTCAAATCAATCACATCCGCCGTTTTGCGCTCCTCTTCACCCGTCGCCGTCTCGACATCCTCGATCTTGCCTTCATTGGCCTTTTTCTCGACCAGCGCCATGATCTTGTCTTCGAAACTGTCGCGGTAGTCTTCGGGTTTCCAGTCTGCACTCATGTCCTGCACCAGGCGCTTGGCCATATCCAGTTCACCCTTGGCCAGTTCGGGCTTGGTCACTTCGCTGCCCAGTTCAAGGGTATCGAGGCTGCGCACTTCTGCGGGCCAACGCAACATCACCAGCACCATCGCCGACTCCAGCGGCATCAAGGCCGCCAAGTGCTGGCGCGTGTGCAACACCACGTGGGCCAGGGCGACTTTGTTGGTTTTGCTTAGCGTTTCCCGCAACAACGCGTACACCTTGCCGCCGCGTTTATCCGGGGCGAGGTAGTACGGCGTATCGATGTTTTGCAAGGGGATCTGTTCACTGTCGACAAAAGAAAAGATGTCGATGGTTTGCGTGGACAGCGGGTGCGCCGACTTGATTTCCTCTTCACTGAGGACCACGTACCGGCCCTTTTCATACTGCACGCCTTTGACAATATGCTCCTTGGTGACTTCCTTGCCGGTGACCTTGTTCACGCGTTTGTACCCGACCGGCTCCATGCTGCGGCTGTCCAGCCAGTCGAAATCCACCCCTTGGGAAGACGTCGCCGAGACCAGCGCCACAGGGATATGCACCAGCCCGAAACTGATTGCGCCTTTCCAGATTGCCCGTGCCATGGTCGTCTTCTCGCGAGTGATGATCAGGTGACCCGTGGCCTGAGGCAAAAGTTTCAGCCGCTTGAGGAGCCCGGCCGGGCGGCGTGGTCGTCTTGTGTTACATCTTGTGAAGGAGGTTTTAGTTAACAAAACCGAACCCCGGGCGTAGCGTGCTATCGAAGACCCTATCCACGTCGAGAGGCTCGCCCCATGAACAGATATGTACTCGGCTGCTGCACCGTGCTGGCGCTGAGTGGTTTGCTGAGCGGCATGGCCCAGGCTTCGCCACCCTCAGCATGGCTGCTGGCCCAAAGCCCAACGGGAGCCTCGAGCAACCCTTACAACAGCCCGATTCGCCGCGCCAATCCGAACAGCATGCAAGGCTCTCAATCCAGCGCCCCGGCCATTCGCGGGCCCAACACCATGCCGGTTCCACGCCCACCGACGCTGGATAACGGCGGCATCGGCAACCGCTATCCGCAAAGCCAGCCGGCCCCCGCCAGCCCACCGAAATTCATTCCCAATCCACCTCAGCGAGATACAGGCACTAGCAACCGTTGAGCCGGAACGACAAAAGGAAGCGTGCATGTTGCGTAAAACCCTCCTGGCCACCCTGTGTGCCAGCGCATTGATCACCGCTGCTGCGCCCGTTTTCGCGGCATCGACTCAGGAACTGGACAGCGAACAGGGCACCCTCGAAGTCACCACGATCACCAAGGGACTTGAACATCCCTGGTCGGTCGCCTTCCTGCCGGATCGCAAGGGCATGCTGGTCACCGAACGGCCCGGCAACCTGCGCGTCGTCAGCGTCGACGGCAAACTCTCCGGCCCGATCGATGGGGTGCCGAAGGTCTGGGCCAAGGGGCAGGGCGGCTTGCTGGATGTGGTGCTGTCCCCCGACTTCCGGCAGGACCGCACGGTTTATCTGTCGTATGCCGAAGGGGGCGGCGCGGGTGACAAGGCAGGCACGGCGGTCGGTCGCGGGCAATTATCTGAAGACCTGAAAACCCTCAAGGACTTCAAAGTGATCTTCCGCCAGGAGCCGAAGCTCTCTGTCGGCAACCATTTCGGCTCGCGCCTGGTGTTCGATCGTGACGGGTATCTGTTCATCACTCTCGGCGAAAACAATGACCGGCCAACCGCTCAGGACCTCGACAAGCTGCAAGGCAAAGTCGTGCGGATCTACCCGGACGGCAAGGTGCCGGACGACAACCCCTTTGTCGGTCAGGCCGGCGTACGCCCGGAAATCTGGTCTTATGGCCAACGAAACCCGCAAGGCGCGGCGCTCAATCCGTGGACCGGGGTTCTCTGGGAGAACGAACACGGGCCACAAGGCGGTGATGAGCTGAACATCATCGAACGCGGCAAGAATTACGGCTGGCCACTGGCAACCCACGGCATCAACTATTCCGGCGATCCGATCCCGGAAGCCAAGGGCAAGAGCGCCGAAGGCACCGTGGCGCCGCACCATGTCTGGGAAAAGTCCCCGGGACTGAGCGGGATGGCGTTCTACGATGGGGATCGCTTCAAGGCCTGGCAGCACAATGCGTTTATCGGTGCGCTGGTGAGCCAGGAGTTGATTCGCTTGCAGTTCGATGGCGATAAAGTGGTTCACGAAGAGCGCTTGCTCGGTGAGCTCAAGGCGCGGATTCGCGATGTGCGGCAAGGCCCGGACGGGTACTTGTATGTATTGACCGATGAAGACGACGGCGCGCTGTACAAGGTTGGCCTGAAATAACCCCAATCGCCGCGCGGCCCTGTAGCCGCTGGCGAAGCCTGCGGCTACAGGGAGGATTGCGCGTTGGGATAGAGAATCACCGCCGCCCGCAACTTGCCCCGGCCAAAGCTGCTCATCTTCTCGAACTCCCCATGGCTCACCGGCAGATGCTGGCAATCCATAGGCTGGCGATGCTGGCTATGGTCGACATCCGGATCATGCAGATAAACAAACTCCTCATCGCAGTCAGTGACGATGACCCAATGCGGTGATTTGGAGCGGGTCAGCCGATAGCTGCTGATCAACACCAGCGGCTGGCCACCGTCATTCAGCAAGCGTGGCAAGTCCAGCAGGCCGCCGATCACCTGTTTCACATCGGTGGCCTGCAACTGCACGGTGAACTCTTCGTGCACCAGGCGCATGACGTCTTTTTTATGCTCGTTACGCACCCCATCGAGAAACAACGGCCCCGTCATGCTCAGTTGCAAACGCACGCCAAATCCACGATTCCAGGCGGCCAACGCCAGGCCTTGCGGGCTGCATCCTCCGTGACCTGAGGTCATGAACACCGTCGTCGCCTCGCGCCAGATCTGCAGCTCTTCGCGGCGTTCCAGTTTCCGGTCTTTTTGCAGTGCGCCCATGGCCATTAGCAGGCAGGCCGGGCCGCAGGTGAAATCGGTGGTCTGCGGGTAATACGGCACTTTGATGTTTCTTGAGTCTCGGTGCTGGAGAATGCGTTTCTCCAGACGCAACGCATCGGCGTGGTCCTGGTAATAGTCATGAATCAGCGCAAAACGCCGGTAACCGTTGCACTCATAAAGGGCAATCGCCGCCGGATTGTCCATGCGCACCTCCAGCCGAACGTAGGCACAGTCGTGTTGCAGCGCACAGGCTTCGATGCGTTGCAGCAGCTGCTTGCCCAATCCGCTGCCACGCGCTTCGGCGGCAATCGCAATCGAATAGAGACGGGCCAGCGACGTGCCCCGATGAAACAACACCACCGCGTAGCCGACCAGATGCTCGTCGCGCTCAGCCACCAGCAACTGCCCATGGGCCCGAGTGATCATCCATTGAAAGCTGCGACTGGTGAGCCGGTCCGTGGTGAAACATTGCTGTTCAAGTGCCAATAACGCAGGTAAGTCTTCAACTACCGCCAAGCGAAAGACAAGGTTCATATGACCGCCGTAAAAGTTGCGTAACGAAACGGGACTTTCGAAAAAGTTCGTGCTTAATAGGAAAGGTCTTGTTCTCCAACGGATCAATCACTATGTCAGCGGTACAAGGTCATTGGCGCGAAGTATCCGAGCAAACTTCGCCGGCGGCAACTTTTTTAAATACAGCAGTCAGCACTTCTAGCCAGTTGATTATCATTGTCGAACGCAAGGAAGACTGGGCCTCCTACTTTCCCAGTGAAGACATCGTCACCGCCCAGGAATACCTCGAAAAGGCCCACGACAACGGGCAAGGCAAACGGGTCCAGGTGATCAACCTGTGCCGCAGCTACAAGTACCTGGGGCACGGTTATTACTGCTCGCTGCTGGCGGAAGCGCGGGGGCACAAGGTCATTCCGTCGGTGCGGACCATCAGCGAGCTGACCAAAAAGTCCTTGTATGGGCTGTCATTGAATGATTTGGAAAAGCCGCTGGAAAAAGCCCTTACGCATCATCTTTACAGCGACACCGAAGGCTTTACCCTGACCCTGTATTTCGGCAAGACCAATATCGAACCCTTGCAGGACTTGGCGCGGCAGTTATTCGAAGTATTCCCCTGTCCGATCTTGTTAGTTGAGTTTCGTCGAACTAACGGTTGGCACATTGAAGGCATCAAGTCCGGTGCGCTGCATAAGTTGCGAGAAGATCAGGAAGATCAATTCGCCCACTCACTGGACAGTTTCAGTCGCAAGATCTGGCGAATGCCACGCTCGCGACGTCTGGCCCGTTATGACCTGGCCATCCTCCACGATCCCCAAGAAGCATTGCCCCCATCCAACCCCAAGGCGCTGGATAATTTCATACGCGTCGGCAAGACCTTGGGCATCGATGTAGAGCTGATCGAGCGCAAAGACTACGCACGCATCGCCGAGTACGACGGCCTGCTGATCCGCGAGACTACCAGCGTGGATAACCACACCTACCGTTTTGCCAAGAAAGCCGAGAGCGAAGGGCTGGTCGTGATGGACGATCCGGCGTCGATCCTTCGCTGCACCAACAAGGTCTACCTGACCGACCTGCTCAAGAGCCATCAGCTCGGCATGCCGGCCACCGAAATTCTCTACAAGGAGCGACCGGAAGACTTCGAACGGGTCGGCGAGCGCCTGGGCTTTCCATTGGTACTGAAAATCCCCGACGGTTGTTTCTCTCGGGGCGTGATCAAGGTTGAAAGCCAACAGGCGTTGCTGGAAGCCACCGCCGAACTGTTCGAACATTCGGTGCTGTTGCTGGCGCAGGAGTTCTTCTACACCGAGTACGACTGGCGCATCGGCGTACTGAATCGCAAACCGATCTTTGCCTGCCAATACTTCATGTCCAAGGGCCATTGGCAAATCTACAACCACAAGGCCAAGGGACAGGACATCAACGGCGAATGCCGCACACTGGCCGTCCACGAAGCCCCGCGAGCGGTGGTGGAACTGGCGGTGAAAACTGCCAACCTGATTGGCGACGGACTGTACGGCGTCGACCTCAAACAGTCCGGCGACAAAGTGGTGGTGATCGAGGTCAACGACAACCCGAACATGGACGCCGGCATCGAAGACGCTTACTTGCAGGACGACTTGTATTCGTTGGTGCTGGAAGAGTTCGTCCGCCGGCTCGAGCTCAAGCGTCGCGGCCAGGCCTGGTGATCGCTCGATGATCAAGAGCTTTCAACTTTCCCACGGCGCCCTGCAATCAGTCGAACGGCTGGATGCCGAAGTGATGCTGTTCAGCAACCCGGACGCCGCCGAGCGCGATCTGCTGCACAGCCATTTCAAACTCGATGAACACGCGCTGGCTTCGGCCCTCGACCCGGACGAGGTGTCGCGCATCGAGTTTCATCCCGACAATCTGTTCCTGATCTGGAAGCGCCCGGAAAACTATTCCGGCGCCGACAGTCTGGCGTTTGAAGTGTCGTCCTGTGGGTTGTTGTTTTGCGAGCACCGGTTGCTGGTGATCGCCACCGACGACTCACCGCTGCACGGGCTCGGCACCCGGCAGCGGTTGAACACGCCGCTGGATGTCTTGCTTGACCTGCTGTTCAACAACATCCATCACTATTTGGGTCACCTGAAGGTGATCAAACTGGTTGCCCGGGAGTTGCAGCAGAAATTCAACGCCTCGATGCAGAACCAGCACCTGATCCAGATGTTCAACCTCAGCGAGAGCCTCATCTATTACATCAACGCGATTCACAGCAACGGCGCGGTCCTGACGCGGCTGCGCAATCACGCGGCCAAGGAACACTTCAGCGCCGAAGCCGTCAGCCTGATCGACGACCTGATCATCGAAAACAACCAGTGCTACAAACAGGCGGAAATCTACTCCACGGTGTTCTCCGGGCTGATCGACGCCCGGGGCAACCTGATGAACAACAGCATGAACAACCTGCTACGCAAACTGACGCTGATCAACGTGGTGTTTCTGCCGTTGAACCTGATCGCCAGCATTGGCGGCATGTCCGAGTTCAGCATGATGACCGCGGGCACGCCGTGGTGGGTGTCGTATCCGTTGTTTCTGAGCGCGATGATGCTGGGGGCGGGGGTGATGGTGTTGGGGCTCAGGCGGTTGGCTAAGTGAATGGGGTGGCAGATCAACCGCTATCGCGAGCAGGCTCGCTCCTGCACTGGATCTTCATCTGGCACAGATTGTGTGTATGACAAGAATCATCTGTAGGCGTGAGCCTGCTCGCGCTAGCTATCTTCAAACTGATGACAGTTGACCATTGACTTGCCATCCGCCCACGGCTAATTTCCAGTCATGACTTCCACCGTATTGCGCTGCCAGCCAAGCATTATTACCGCCATTCCTTATCTGGCGGGCTAGCTCACGACTGCAGCACCCAACCCGCCCTAGAGGCGGGTTTTTACTTTCTGTCTCCAGGGCCCCGAACACAGCCAGGAGACGACCATGACCAGCACGCTCGCCCAGCAGACCTTGCTTGAGCATTACGTAAAAAAGATCCTTGCCGCGCCGGTGTATGAACTGGCGGTGCGCACGCCGTTGCAAGCGGCGCCGGCGCTCTCCGAGGCGTTGGGTAATCAGGTGCTGCTCAAGCGCGAGGACCTGCAACCAACCTTTTCCTTCAAGATTCGCGGTGCCTACAACAAGTTGGTGCAGCTTAGTGATGAGCAAAAGGCACGCGGCGTGATCACCGCGTCAGCAGGCAATCATGCCCAAGGCGTGGCGCTGGCGGCGAAAACCTTGGGGATTGCCGCGACCATTGTCATGCCACTGACCACGCCGGAACTGAAAGTGCTCGGGGTGCGCAGTCGCGGGGCGGAGGCGGTGCTGTACGGCGAGAGTTTTCCGTTCGCCCTCGACTATGCGCTGAACCTGGCCGAACAAACCGGTCGCACCTTTGTATCGCCCTTCGACGACCCGGACGTGATTGCCGGGCAGGGCACCGTGGCGATGGAGATCCTGCGTCAGCATCAAGGCCCGATCGACGTGATCTTTGTGCCGGTAGGCGGTGGAGGTTTGATTGCCGGTATCGCCGCATACGTCAAATACCTGCGACCTGAAGTGCGCATCATCGGCGTCGAGTCAGAACATTCGGCGTGTTTGGCGGCAGCGCTGCAGGCGCACGAACGGGTTGTGCTGCCGAGCGTCGGCACTTTCGCCGATGGCGTGGCGGTGGCGCAGATCGGCGCTTATGGCTTCGAAGTGTGCCGGTTTTGCGTCGATGACGTGTTGACGGTCAGCAACGACGAACTGTGCGCCGCGATCAAGAACATCTATGACGATACCCGATCGATCACCGAACCGTCGGGCGCGCTGGCCGTGGCCGGAATCAAAAAGTACGTCGCGCAAACCGGTGCCCGTGGCCAGACACTGGTGGCCATCGACTCGGGGGCCAACATCAACTTTGACAGTTTGCGCCACGTGGCCGAGCGCGCCGCCATCAGCGGCGTCCCGGCGTGAGGCAGGAAGGGGTTACTCCTGAACGGCTTTCTCGACCTTGCTCGACGCTGACCAGATCCGGTAGCGCACTTCGATGTCTTTTGGCACGTACAGCACGATCGGCAGCTTACTGTTGTAACGCAGCAAGAAGCCATCGCCGACCACCGGTACGAAGTCTTTTTTACTCTTGCTATCCGGGCAGGCCATCAGCGTGCTCATCGGGCCGATGACTTTATCCAGTCGGTAGAACGGGTAGCCCCAACCCTCGAGGTTTTTCTCCTCAAGCATCCCACCCAGACGCTGGCGATTGCAGTCCACGGTCAGGGTTTTACCGGCGAGGATTTCGACTTGAAAGTCGTCTTCTTTCGTTTGCGGGGCAAGATGAATGACCTGGCGGGTAAAACCGCTTTCAGGCTTGGGGAAGGGGGCGACGGTTTCGAGCGTTGCAGCATTGGCGATGGTCGACAGCCCGGCAACCATTAGTCCGACAGTCGTAGTAAAGGTCAAAGAACCCATGATGCCTCCTTGCGTGTATTCAATTCGTGGCGCCATTCTTACTGTGCTCAGGCCCCAATGCAAACCCGGCGCTGTCAGACGGTAATTTGCAACGCCTTTCACGTCCCTTCATGCAAATTGCACGGTGGTTTCATTAAGTCTTGCGGCTAAATCATTGATTTGCCGATGAACTGCACGGCGAAATTCAAGGCATGTTTTATGCTTCAGTTGTTCTTAATCTGGCCGGGACTGCACACGAGCCAGCGTCGATTGTTGATTGGCTGTCTCACAAAGGAGGGGTCGCCATGTTTCTTTCTGCCTTGGAACTTCGCAACATCATCGAAAACAGGTTTTTGCCCAAGCGTTGCGAATGCACGCTGTCCCCGGATTTGTTGATGACGATAAAAGTGTACGCGGACGATCAGACCGATCGGCTGGATCTGCACGTGACCGGGATTGATGCCTCGGCGCTCAATGGTTGTCGGGAAATCAACGAATTAATCGACGGGCTGCACGCCCGGCAACATCCTGAGGTCATTTCTCCACGCCGGGCGACCAGGGCGCTTTAACGCACCGTTTCGAGTTCCACCGACAGGCGCCGGGTCTGAAGAAAACCCAGGCCTAGCGCCAGCTCCACCAGGACCGCCAGCAAAATACCCGGCCCGGTATGGCCGTTGAGCCATTCGCCGAAACCCAGTGCCGCCAGTCCGAAACAGCCGACCATAAAGCCGCTGCTTAATGCGCTTCGGATGACCGAGGGTGGCTCGTTTCGAACCCAATAAAAAATCAACCCCAACGCCGCGAACACCACCGCGATGCGTCGCGAAACAACGCCTGTCGCCGAGGAGTATTCAATACCCCAAATCGCCAGCAGCCAATCCGGCATCAAACCCCAGACCAGCGCCAGCACCAGACACAGGGCGGCGGTGAATATCGATAACGTGCGAAACGAAAACTGCATAGCGAATCCTTGCGGCAGTGAGGGAGGCGCTAAAGCATAACGCCAGAACCCTCACAGTAAAACCGCTTGGTTTCGAATCAGACCTTTCCGTCAGTTTTGCAAACTGCACGCGTCGGAAAGTTTCCTGTAGCTGATTTCTTCAGGCTTGCCCGACGTATCGATGTACTTCATGTCGGCGGTAATCACTTTGCATTCATTGGTCGTCGGCTCTGTCAGCGCCACGACTTTGCCGACATTGAGCGGCATGCCGTAGTGATAGGGCGTGGCTTTGGACGTGTCATTGGCCTGGGCAAGCCCGGCAAACGCGGTGCAGGCGAGGGCGGAGGCAAGGAGCAGCATGCGAGTGTTCATGTGACGATCTCCAGTGCGGACGGAAAGTCAGTTCGACGATCAACGTCAAACCTGCCGCACTGGGCATCAGAGGAATCTGAGGGCGTGCGGTCCAGTGAAGTTTTGGACCGCGGGGTTAAGCAATGGTTAACCCACCTGAACGCCGCCTGTCGCGAGGGACGGTGTCTGACGGAGGTTTCGTTAGGAAAGGGGGTACGGAGTCTTCGGCCTGGTCCTACAGAACCAGACGCCTTATCGACTTTCGCCTGATGGGCGGAGCGATTACTGTTTGGGCTCGCTGCAAAATCAGCGATCGGGTTTGGTCACCTGAAACAACGCACTTAAGTGTGCCATTATTCGCCCCGCGGACTTCTACGTCCTCATGTCGAGTAGTTATGGCGGCTGTGTGCCGGACGCTTTCGAGCGAGCCGATGGTTGTTTCGGTTGACCAAGCCTGTACACAGTCCGCCTCCCACCGTTTGGTCACGGTGTTAGCGGTTTTTTTAAAAACAACCGAGTAATTACTATGCCAACGTTCAAACCGTTTCCAGATCGCTATCGTCCACTCAACAGCGGCGTTACCGATTCAAGTCCTTTGCTGATCGACACCGAAGCCAACCCCCAAGACATATTCGAAGCCGGGTTACAGCGCGTACGAGCCTCTACCCAGCTACTTGAAACGCTTCATTGCCTATGTTTCAAGCACAGCGATGTTCAAGATATTCCGCACATTACTCACGCGCTCTACTTGCTGACCCAGGACGGGTTTGACCTGTTAGCAGTTGCGCAGCAGCGGATGATGGGGTGGAAGGCGCCGGTCTGACGCTGTCTCACATTGAACAGGCCGATCTCTTAGGAGGCTTGGCCTGTTTAGGAAAAAAAGGCGCTCTGAATCCAGTGGCCGAAAGAAGTTAGATACACGAGATATCCTCTCGCTTCTACAAAGTAGAAGTGAAACTCAGTACCCAAGCTTGTCTGGGTAAAATGACAGTGGCGGATGTGTGCTTTTCCACTTCTCCGCAAATATCTTAGCTTCCGCAATTTGTTCAGGATTCATTTTTGCCGCGATTTCAGGCAAAACCACGTCTACATATGTTTTAACATTCCCGCCACCATCAAATTCTGAGACTAGTGATGTCAGTGCGTACCCTTTAACAAAATCGAGTGGGACGTCGTAAAGTGATGGCGCGTGTGCCAAGTAAGCTTCATAGGGATTTCCAGCAGTTTCGACTGCGTACCTTAAAGCGTGCGTGAGAAATACTACGCAACGTTACAGGCCTAGTTTTTCTGGGTAGAAAGAAAGTGGTGGGTGCGTAGCTTTCCATTTTTTTGCAAAATCATTGGCTTCGAGTATTTGTTCAGGTGTCATTTTTTTCGCAATAACAGGAAGCTTTCCTTCGACATAAACCTGAACGTTTCCACCACCGTCTAGCTCTTTCAATAACGATACCAAGGCAAACCCTTTTACCAGGTCAATAGGGTATCCGACTTTATCTGGGGTATGAGAAAGGTAAGCTCCGTAACTGCTCACCGCGTCTTGGTAACCAGTATTGGCAGCAACCTCAAGCCAGTGACGAACTCCCTCCATGTCACCGCGCTCATACAAAATAGAAATGTATTCAATCATGGCCTTAGGGAAACCGCCTTCGGCTGATGCTTTCAGCCATTTCTCTTCGGCTGACTTACGATTCCAAGGCAAGAAACTACCTTCGCCCTCGGAGTAACGATTTGCCAATAGCCATTGTGCGGGCGCATATCCCGCTTCAGCTGATTTTTCTAGCCATGTCAAATCCGACTTTGCGTGATACATAATAGCCATTGCTTCGGCATCACCTTTCAGTGCTCGAGGCTCCGCTGTTTTTATTAACAGCTCTAACCATGCACCAGCACTTTTACTTCCGGCTGGACATTTATTAGCTGTCGCACACAGATCCCCTTCAGATGTGGCGAGTTTAAACATAGAGTAGTAATCGCCCTGGGCGGCCGAAGCTTCATACCATTTTTGGGCGTCGGCGGTCAGAAATTGCGTTTCTTTACGCAACTCCTCAGCTAAATAAAACTGAGCTTCTGCGTCTCCTGCTTCCGCTGCGATGCGTAATTCTGTTGCAGCAGCTTTGTACTGGTTGAAGAGGGTGATCCCGCGATCTTTAGCCGTTTGCTGCTCAGCCGTAAGTTCCGCGGATGCATGGGGGGCGAACACCAGTAATAAGAGTGCCGCAGAAAGAATTGAGTTACGCAGCATTTGCTTCACCTTAAGATTACTTGATTGCACCGGTATACGTCGCTTTCCCGCCTGGTATGTAAGTCCTTCCATAGTATTGGGCGCGACTACATGTACCGTCTAATCGGGAGCCTAACGAACTTACGTGCGTTTTGTATCGAGCACGCATCTCATCGTTTTGGTCACCAAAAAGTCGTTGGACTGCTTCCGACATAAAATTGTCCATTCTGAGTCTGTTTTCGCAGTAGCTTTGCTCCGCATTATTCGAAGCTTTCGTGCCAAATCGATTCATGCTCATGCATGCTTCTTCAAATTGTGCCTGTGCAAGTGGAAGGGTTCCTTGCGTCTTGGCCTGGTTCACGATCCAGCCTAGTATTCGCTCAACGGCTTGTTGTTGCAGTAAGTGACACTGATCTTTCGTATAGGCTTTTTCAACGGGTTTGGATTCCTCAGCGAGATCCCATCACCCACATTTTGGCTATCCCGCCTGGCGCCAAATTGATAACCAACGCGTTGCGGTAGTCTGTAATCCACTTACCATCAAATGCGCAAAAAGCTTTTTCCTTCCTTGCGCATTATCGCCCTTGTCGTCTCGGGGGCGTCGATCACCATTTGGTAAGTTTGCGGTTCGACAAGAGACTGCCAGCGTACGTAAATCTTTTTTGGCAAGTCCGCCCCAGTTACATTCTTACCTTTGCCGATTCCTGGCTTTTCGGGCCACCCTCTAGGGTCGCCAGTGTTGTTAGGAGGCGTCTGTATGGCAGCAGTGCCACTCATCGCTCGCGGATAAACCTGCTCTTTGATATCGACTACATCAGCCGATTCAATCCACACTTCCATGTAATTCGGCGCTGAAAAGCCCAGGCGCCATGATTTGTAAGGCATTGCCTCGCTGTTGGCGAAAGTGTAACCACTGAGCAAAAATGCACAAATCGTACTTCGCAAGAAACTCCTCATCAGACTGCGTTGGCTCTTTCATTTCCAGGAATCATAAGGCACGCCATATTTTTCAACGTAGGCTTTGGAAACGCCGGAAAGGGGGCGGTAGTGACCTCCAGACTTACCTTCGTATGGGCCACGCGGATCAATCACGGCTTTTACCGTGGTCACCTCGATCGGCGTCATGCATGGACCGCCAACCCAGACTTTGGCAATACCTCCGGGGACCAGCCTTATACCGATTGACTGACGATAGCCAGTGATCCATTTCCCATCGGCAGCGCAGAAAACCTTTTCACCCTTAAGCATAATCTCCCGAGTAGCCTCAGGGATTTTAACCACCATCAAGTAGGTTTGCGGTTCGACCTGCGACTGCCAGCGGACATAAATCTGCTTGGGCAAGTCGGCCCCTGTCACATGCTTACCGCTGCCGATGCTAGCTCTTTTCGGCCAACCTCGCGGATCGCCAGAATTGTTGGGAGGCTTTAACATGGAGGCAAGACCACTCATCGCACGTGGGTATACATGGTCCTGAATATCGACAACATCGGCGGTTTCGATCCAAACCTCCATGTAGTCAGGAGCCGAGAATCCCAAGTACCAGGATTTGTAAGGCATTGAGTTGCTGCTAGCAAATGCGCAGCCACTGAGTAAGAGCGTGGTGAGGCTGAATTGTAAAAATTTTCTCATTAGGACGTCACGACTCTGTCGCTACCAAGAACCATAGGGCACACCAAACTCTTTGACATAAGCTTTGGATTCATCAGATAGAGAATCGTACTTGCCACCGGATTTCCCTTCATATGGGCCTCGCGGATCAATCACGCCCTTTACCCTAATTACCTCGATCGGAGTAAGGCATGACCCTCGTACCCAAACCTTGGCTATGCCACCGGGCGCCAAATTGATAACCAATGCGTTTCGGTAGTCTGTTATCCACTTGCCATCGGCAGCACAAAAAGCCTTTTCGCCCTTGCGCATGATCTCCTGAGTCGCCTCGGGTAAGTTGATCACCATCTGGTAAGTCTGGGGTTCGACCAAAGATTGCCAGCGGACATAGATTTTTTGGGGTAAATCCGCCCCAGTCACATTTTTACCTTTTCCAATGCCAGGTTTCTGAGGCCATCCTTTAGGGTCACCTGAATTGTTGGGAGGTCTTTGTATCGCGGCGGTGCCACTCATTGCACGGGGATACACCTGTTCCTTTACATCGACCACATCAGCTGACTCGATCCAAACCTCCATGTAATCGGGCGCCGAGAATCCCAAGTACCAGGATTTGTAAGGCATTGGCTCGCTGTTGGCGTATGTGCAACCACTGAGCAAAAATGCGCAAATCGTAGTTCGCAAGAAATTACTCATCAGGCTGCTTTGGCTCTGTCACTTCCAAGAATCATAGGGCACACCAAACTTTTCGATGTACGCTTTGGACTGGTCGGATAGCTTGTCGTACTTGCCGCCAGACTTACCTTCATAAGGTCCTCTTGGGTCAATTTCGGCTTTTACCTTAGCCACTTCTATCGCTGGCAGGCACGATCCCATTACCCACACTTTAGCCATCCCTCCGGGTGCCAGATTTATTACCAATACCTCGCGGTAGCCTGTTATCCATTTTCCATCAGCAGCACAAAAGGCTTTTTCACCCTTGCGCATAAGTTCCCTGGTCGACTCGGATATCTCGATAACCATTTTATAAGTTTGAGGTTCAACCAATGATTGCCATCGGACGTAGATTTTTTTGGGTAAGTTTGCTCCAGTTACACTCTTACCTTTGCCCGGCCCCGGCTTTTCCGGCCAGCCTCTAGGGTCGCCCGTGTTATTGGGAGGACTCTGTATCGCAGCAATGCCACTCATGGCACGTCTGTATACTTGGCCTTCGACATCAATAACATCAGCTGTTTCGATCCAGACGTCCATGTAGTTAGGTGCTGAGAAACCCAGGCGCCAGGCTTTGTAAGGTAGCGTTTCACTGTTGGCTAACGTGCATCCACTGAGCAGAAAGGCGGCGATAGCGACGCGTAAAAAGTTACTCATTTGGATGTACCGTACGTACAGAATTTACGTCTGGTCGATTGATGAAGACTATATTCAAGTCACTATTGTTTCGATTTTTAGCGGCGTTCCAGTTGTCAGATAAATGAACGTAACGTTGGAAGAGCAGTTCCTCTTCCTGTGAGGTCAGCCCTATTGTTTTGCTTTTCCCCTGAGCGTACGACAACAATTTTTCGGAGATAGGTATGAGCTCCGCAGGTAGCGCCAGTCTTGGGTTGCTCTCGGGGATTTGTCCAAAAGGCACTCCATTTTCAACGGCTAGTTCGCGCATGATCCGAAAGTAGATCAAGGACAGTTCACTGCGGACCTCTCGTTGACTGCTGACAGCGGCATAAACGTGTTTCATATCTTTGCGGTTTTCTTTGCCCGTAGTACGAAACGGCACCTCCCACGTACGGATCTCCAATGGGAGGTTATATTGGGCCAATTGATCCTGTAGCCGCCTCAAGTCCTCTTGGGCAACTTTGTAACTGTTAGCTTCAACAAAAGATGTCCTTTCGTCTACCGGGCTCCTACGCGGTTTGCTGAGCAGTATCCGCTCTCTCGCCTTAGGTAGATAGCCGCCACCGAGGTCCGAGTGCACGCCCGGCAAAATAATATCGGCAGCCCCAAGACTGTTTAACGCAAAATTGTAACGTCGCTCATTTCGAGCGACTAATTGGACTACTTTCTTCGCGGCGCCTGGTGCTAGATGGATATTGATCCCTGGGTTAAAAGCATTATTACCATTCCAATCTCCTACCAGCGGGTTGGCAATGGCTGCAACTGTGTCGTAGACGCCGATGAAATTTATGGAGATGTCGGTATTTGGCTTCCATGCGAAGCTGTCCGATAACATTGGCGATCCCGCCGGCAGCGCTTTAGCGAGAATACTTTGGCTACCTTTTAGTATTTCATTAGCAAAGTCTCTTGCCGCCGCAGAGCCTCGACTGAATCCGAAAATGTCGAACTCAATGTTCGAAATACGCTTATCAGGATTGTTGTTTTTAAAGAGTCGGATCGCCTGAATAAATAGCTCGGGAGTCTCTTCTACCCGCGCCCGGACACCTTGTGCACCTATGCCTGTGCCTTGTGAAAAAGTCGAGTCCTCCTCGATACTGCTGGTGCCGATCCCATCCACATAAATCGATAAACTCGCCCTTTCTGCATCAATAGGCAGCGCTTCATCCACTTGGTTCTGATAAAGGTCATACAGTCTGGCTACGTTACTGACATCATTGCCATAACTGTTGTCCGGGCTACTTCCTTTGCCGTCGTAGCCTAAAGAAGCGCAGAACTGACGGATGTCCTCGGCCATATCTTGCAGGTTTACATCCGGAGCGAAGCAACCATAAACACGCTCGCTATTGTTACGGTTATTCCCCGTACCATCAAAGAACATCCCAATCCGCAACGTAATTTCTTCCAGCTCAACCTCTTCTTCCTCTTCCTCCAGCTCTTCCTCCTCAGCCGGACGTGCTGCCTTAGGCTCCAAATCAGCCACCGCATTAAACTTGCCAACCGGCGGAGCACTCAGCAGTTTCCCTGCTGCGGCCGCCGCTGCTGCACCCGGAATAATCGGCGGAAGAATCTTAATCCCGCTCCCCGAACCCGGCGCCCCACCCGAATTGGTCTTCACCTCAGCCCCACTAATCGTCACGCCCCCGGCATCCACCTTGACGAAACTCCCGCCAGCCTTGGCCGTCAGTTCCATCCCGCCTTCAACCACCACCTTGTCGCCAGCGTTGTAGTGAATCTCTTCTCCCGCCTCGACGAACTGCGCCGTGCCGACCTTCACATGCTGGGTCGCTGCCACCGTCAGGTGATCATCGGCCCGCGCTTCAGTCTTGCGGTCCAGGTGAGTGATGCGGTGTTCTTCAACCTTGAACTCGCTGAAGACATTGGCCTCGACCGTGTCGTGCCGTTCGTTGCCGATGCGGATTTTCTGGTCGTGCTCGATGTTTTCATCCCAGTCGCGCTGGGCGTGGAGGTAGATCTGTTCCGCGCCTTTTTTGTCTTCGATGCGAAATTCGTTGTAGCCCTTGCCGCCCGGTGAGCTGAGGGTCTTGAAGGTGCTGCGGGTTTTGTTTGCCGGCAGGTCGTAGGGGACGACGTTTTCCTTGTGGTACAGGCAGCCGGTGACCAATGGCTGGTCGGGGTCGCCTTCGAGGAAGGTGACGAGCACTTCCATGCCGACGCGCGGGATGGCGATGCCGCCGTAGGCACTGCCGGCCCAACCGGTGGCGACGCGCAGCCAGCAGCTGGTTTTGTCGTTGGCCTGGCCGTCGCGGTCCCAGAAGAATTGCACTTTGACGCGACCGTATTCGTCGCAATGGATTTCTTCGCCCGGCGGGCCGGTGACGATGGCGGTCTGGCTGCCGAGGACTTGCGGTTTCGGGTGTTCGAGGGCAGGGCGGTAGTGCGCGTCCCACGGCGTGGCGAGGAAGCGGTTGCGGTAGCCCTGGTGGAAATCGTCTTTGTTGTGGGTGACGTCGCTGGTGATGTTCTCGCCGAGCACTTGCGGCTGTTTGCCTTCGTGGACCACTTCCAGCAGCAGCCAGAGATCGTTCCATTCGCTGCGCGGGTGTTCGCTGAGGGCCATGAAGTGGCCGCTGACCAACGTCGGTTCGTCACCTTTGCCTTCAGCGAGTTTGTAGTCGCTGCGATGGCGTTCCAGCGCACGGGTCGCCAGTTGTTTACCGCGTTCGCGCGTGAGAAAGAGGCCGGGGTAATCGTAGTCTTCGAGGTCCGGGGCGACGCCGCTCTTGGCGGCGCCTTCGGGCAGGATGCGTGGCTTTTCAAAGTCGTAGTCGCGGCGGCTGACGCGGCTGGTGCGGGTTTCCAGGCGCAGGTTGAAGCGTTTGATCACCGGTTTCTCGGCGGCCATGCCGGAGTCTTGCTGGTAGGCCACGGGCGAGAGTTTGCGGAACACGGTCTGGTCATCGCCGAACACCAGTTTGTGGCCGCTGGCGCTGTGCTGAAAGTGGAAGTGAATGCCTTCTTCTTCGCACAGGCGCTGGATGAAATGCAGGTCGGATTCGTCGTACTGCACGCAGTAGTCGCGGTCCGGGTAAACCGCACCGAGCTGAAAACTGTAGGCGTCCGCGAGGATGCCGCGCGCTTCCAGGACCTGCGCGATGATCTTCGGCACGCTTAACTGCTGGAAGATTTGCTGGTCGTGGTTGTGGCGCAGGTACGCCAATTGCGGGCACAGGCTGATGCTGTAGCGGGTCAGTTTTTTACCCGAGTCGCCTTGCTCGATTCGATAGACCAGGCCGTGGATGAGGCCTTTGCCGGTTGCGCCGAAGGTCAGGCAACCTGGTTTGTGCAGAATGTCTTCGAGTTTCAGGTCGGGGCGGGCGCTGACCAGCTCGATGTCGAAACAGAACGGCTGGTTGAGGGCTTCACGGCCGACGAAACTGAGGACTTGCAGGTCGGCGGAAACACCTTCCAGCGTGAGGGAAATATGGGTTGCGTTAGCGTCCAGCATGCCTTGAATTCCGTCCTTTGGATAAGCTGGGGCGGATGGTGCAGGATTAAACGGCCTCGTTCAAGGCGCAAATGGCGTAGGTGCGGATGCCTTGTGCTATCAGGAAAACCCTTAGGCACAAGGTATGGGTCAATGAATGCGGGGCATATTTCGTCATCTGTTCCTGAACACGACAGCGTCACGCAATTGCGGCGACCGGGAATCGACAGTCATTTTCAGACTTTCGGGGTGGTGACCCTGAGATTGGCGGTGTGTGTTACACCGCCATCGCGAGCCGGCTCGCGATGAGGGCCTTACATTCAGCGCAATTCCAACTGCCCGCCTGGAACGTATCACCTGAGCCTACGGTGTCGGCGCCCTAAGTATTTGTATTGCGCGAAGGTTTCAACATGGGCCTCTTCGCGACGTCGTCTCAGGGCAGGACTTCAGCCATGAACGCTCCATTCGGAGAAATGGCAGTGAATGGACTGGGTTCACCCCCTCCCACCATAGTGAACTCCGGCGGCTCCGACCCCACGATATTGCCAACCACTTTGCGTCCATCGTTTTCTTTTTTCAGCAGCAGGACATTATTATCGCTGACCCGTTTGACCCGACCGTAAGTCTGACCTTTTGGCGCAGTGACAATGTTGATGGCAATGTCTTGAGGGTGCCAAAAGCCGGGGTTTGGAGTGCCGTCCAAAGTGTGGTAGTCGAGGGCAATGTTCCCGCTGCTATTAACGGCCACACCAACAACGCTTGACATAAAATTATGCAAGTCTAGGACTTTGGGCTCGGAATTTTCCCCATCCCAGTAGGTTGCCATGGGCTTGTTGTTCGATGAAACACAACTCCCTACATATCGGTTTGCATTATTGACCGCTCGAATCTCGCAAGACGAGTAATTCGCCGGGACGTTTACATTGACGGCGATGAAGCCAGAAATATCTCTGTAGGCAATTTTCGCAACGCCTTTCCCCGCCTCATCACGGCAGTTGAGCGCGACACGAGGCGCGTCAGGTGCCATCTGATCGTTGATCGCAACCGCTTGGCAGTTATCCCTGGGGGTTGACACCGTCATCGGGGTTTTAGCGTCTACTGAGGTCCACATCGTTGCAGTGGCACGACCATTTTTGTCGATGCTTTGCCCCACAACAAACCCACTGTTGTTGTAGGCAACTGCTTTTGTACTGACATCGTCCGGGTTTCTCTGGTCCTGAAAAATGCTGCGAAGTGGCTCCAGTTTAGTGGCGACGGTATAGGGCGGTTTCCAGATTGTCCCGAATTCCAGGCCGTTGGTTTCTTTACAGTTGCCTGAGACAGTTCCGTCGATACCAATTCCCAGAACTCTACAATCCTGCCCTTGCACAAGGCTTGGGAGGACGATCGAACCGGTAATGTTATCTGAGCTCCAGACGATCACCGCTCCGTTGGATGCCGTGCAGTTACCCACCGCACGTTTATAGTTGTTGATGTCGATCACTTCGCACGAGGAAAACTCTTTGGCCATGCGAACTTGCAGATTAGTAGTGGCCATCGTGTCCGTTCCGTACGCCAAAGCAAATGCGGCCAGTATCGCGTTCAGCGACGTTAGATTTTTAATGATCTTCCGTTTCATTTTCTGCTCCATCTTGTTAGCGTGTGGGCTCGAACCAGACTGTTGTTCAGGTCCGTAACAGCAACACTGCAAGAAGAGTTAATATCAAAAAATGAAGCTCGACTACTGTCAGATCTAACAGTGGACGGCCACTGTTAGAGTGTATGTACTGGCGGGTTGAGATCGTTGTTTTCTGGTCGTGAAGGACTCACCCCCGGCAGTTTCCGTTTATGGCGGGGGGACGATTTATCAGATGAGTTGCTGCCGATACGGCAAATCCGGCCCGGTCTTGCTGCACGTCAACGCCGCCGCCGTCACCGCGAACGTCAACATCCCGGCAATCTGTTCACGGTCGAGCGATTGCACACCTTCCACCGAATCCAGCTGTTGCTCGGTCAACCACGTAATCAACGCCGCCTGGAACGTATCGCCAGCCCCCACCGTGTCGGCAATCTTCACCGAACTGGCCGGCACCGACCACGAACCATGAGCCCGGCTAAACACCGTCGCGCCTTCGCCACCCCGGGTCAGGAACACCAACTGACAGCGATGCTGCAGCCAGCCTTCAATCACCCGCTGTGGGTCCTGCTCGGGATACAACAGGCTCAAATCCTCATCGCTGACTTTGATCAGGTCCGCGTATTCGACCAGCGTCGCGATCCGCGAACGCCACAGGTCAATGTTCGGTTCAGGATTGAGCCGTACGTTCGGGTCGAGGCTGATCAGGCGTTTACCGCTTTCACGCTGAACCAGCGCCAGCAACGTGTCGGCTATCGGTTGCACCACCAACGAGAACGAACCGATGTGCAAGCCGCGCACTTCAGTCCCCAGTTCCGGCAGGTGTTCCGGTTTCAACTGACGGTCCGCGCAGCCTTCACCGCGAAAGCTGTAATGCGGCGAGCCGTTGGCGCCCACCGCAACCATCGCCAATGTCGTGGGTGCGGCGAAGTCCACGAGGAAGTCCGGGCGCACGCCTTCGTTCAATAGCACTTGCTGCAAGCGCCGGCCGAGGTAGTCGGTGGACAGTCCGGCAAACAGCGCCGAGTCCACACCCAAACGGCGCAAACCGACGGCGACATTGAACGGCGAGCCACCGGCAATCGCCTTGAAATTCACTTTTGAAGCCAGGCCGCTGGCGTCGTCTTCACTGAAGAAATCGAACAGCGCTTCGCCACACACCAGATACATAATTGTTCACTCTTTAAAGGGTTGCGACATGCTGTTGATAGCGTTCGTAGGCCTGCTGACAGGCCGCCACATGCTTTGCAATCGGCAAGGTTTCGCTGGCCAGGTCGAGTTTGACGCAGCGCTCGCACAGGTCCGCCAGACTGTCTTCCTGCCCGTTCGCCCAGGACCTGCACCACGCTGCTTGAATCGCCGCGCCGAGGGCGGCGGCTTCGCTTTGTTCGGTGCAGATTACGGGCGTATCCATGATGTCGGCGACGATCTGTCGCCACACCGGGCTCTTCGAGCCGCCGCCGATCAGGCAGATGCTGCGGCTTTGTAAGCCATTCTGGCGCAGCAGGTCCAGCCCATAACGCAAACCGAAGGTCGTGCCTTCCACCACCGCGCGGCACAGGTTGGCCGGCGTCAGGTTGGTCATCGTCAGCCCCAGCAGGCTGCCGGTAGCGTGGGGCAGGGCGGGGACGCGTTCGCCGTTGAGGAACGGCAGCATGCTCACGCCTTCGGCCCCGATGGGGGCTTGCGCGACTAAATCGTTGAACTGCTGGATATCCAGGTCGAACAACTCGCGAATAATACCCGTCGCGTTGGTCAGGTTCATCGTGCAGATCAGCGGCAGCCAGCCACCGCTGGAGGAACAAAAGGTCGCCACCGAGGCGTCCGTGCTGACTTTCGGTTGATCGGCATAGGCGTAAACGGTGCCTGACGAACCGAGGCTCATGGTGATCGCGCCGGGCTTGATGTTGCCGGTGCCGATCGCGCCCATCATGTTGTCGCCGCCGCCGCTTGAAACCAGCGCATGCGGGTTGATGCCCAAGCGTTCGGCGATGCTCGGCAGGACCGTGCCGACGGCTTGATGGGCGTCGATCAACTCCGGCAGGGCGGCTTGCAGGCGTCCGCTCGGGTCGATGTCGCGCAGCAGCTGCAAGTCCCACTGGCGGCTGCGCACGTTGAAATACCCGGTGCCGGAGGCGTCGCCATACTCGCTGCAGCTACGGCCGGTGAGCCAGTAATTCAGGTAGTCGTGGGGCAGCAGGATGCGGGTGATTCGGGAAAAAATCTCGGGATGCTGCTCTTTGGTCCAGAGCAGTTTTGACACGGTGTAGCCGGGTGCGATGACGACGCCGAGGCGCTCGAGTGAACCCTTTTCACCGCCGAGGTGCTCCAGCAGGCGGTCGTTTTCGGCTGTGGTTTCGGTGTCGCACCAGAGTTTGGCGGGGCGCAGGACCTGGTCCTGATCGTCGAGCAGGACCAGTCCGTGTTGCTGGCCTGAGACGCCGATGCCGAGGAGGTGTTGACCGTCGACGTTGGCGGCGAGCAGGGCGTTTCGGGTGGCGAGGGTGAAAGCTTCCAGCCACTGATGTGTGTCCTGCTCACGGCGGCCGTTGGCGCCGCTGATCAGGGGGTGGGCGGCGGCGCCCTGGCCCAGCACTTGGCCGCTGACTGCGTCGAGGACAATGGCTTTGGTGCCTTGGGTGCCGCAGTCGATGCCCAGGAAAAGGTGTTGGTTTGCCATGTCAGGTCCTTGGAGTGTCAGGTCGATCTCGCGATGACGGTAGTCCATTCACCGCAGTACTTAAGCCAGCACCCGCTCCAACGTCCGCGTCACCCCCACCTCCCGCAAGCTGTTACAGCACCACTCAAACGCCGCCACAAACTCGGCCGAATGCGGAATCGCGGTGCCAAAAATCTCCTCGACCGCCAGCAACCGCTGGGTAATCAACACATCATCCGCCACCAGCCCCTGAAAAAAAGCCGCCCGTGGGTCCGGAATCGAATAGGTATCACCGTTTTCATCCACCCCCTTCAAATACAGCGCCCACGCCGCCACCACCAGCGCCGCACGCTTGGTCTCTCGACCGTCGGCAATCAAGCGGTTGATCGTCGGCACCGTGAATTTGGGAAATTTCGACGAGCCGTCCGAACACACTCGCTCCAGTTGATCGGCAATCGCCTGATTGGAGAAGCGTTCAACCAAGGTGTTTTTGTAGTCTGTCAGGTCAATCCCCGGCACCGGCGACAGTTGTGGCGTGACGTCCAGGTCCATGTAAGCCCGCATGTAGCGCACAAACAGCGGGTCGTTCATGGTTTCGTGAACGAAGCGATATCCCTTCAAGAACCCGAGATACGTCAGCGCCAGATGACTGCCATTGAGCAGTTTGATCTTCATCTCTTCATAAGGCGTGACGTCGTCCGTGAACTGCACGCCGACCTTTTCCCAGGCCGGGCGACCGTTGACGAATTTGTCTTCCAGCACCCATTGCACAAACGGTTCGCAGACCACGGGCCAGGCATCGTCAACCGCGTGTTTGTCAGCCAGTTGCAGGCGATGTTCGGTGCTGGTCATCGGCGTGATGCGGTCGACCATGGCGTTGGGGAAACTCACGTTGCGGTCGATCCACTCGCACAGATCGGCATCGCGCAACGCGGCGAAGGCCAGTAGCGCTTTGCGGGTCACCGCGCCGTTGTGCGGCAGGTTATCGCAGGACATCAGCGTGAACGCCGGGGTGCCGGTAGCGCGCCGTTTGGCCAGGGCGGCGCAGAGGAAACCGAACACGGTTTTCGGCGCATCCGGGTGCGTCAGGTCGTGCTGGATTTGCGGCAAGTGCGCCATGAACTCGCCGTTGCTGTCATCGATGCAGTAACCGCCCTCGGTGATAGTCAGCGAGACGATGCGGATCTCGGGGCTGGCGAGTTTTTCGATCAGTGCGGTCGCGCCGTCTTCGGCCAGCAGCATGTCGCGAATCGCACCGATCACCCGGACTTCGGTGTCATCGGTATCGCCGAGTTCGAACAGGGTGAACAGGTAATCCTGCTCTTTGAGATCGTCCCGGGCGCGCCGGTCTTCGGCGCGCAGGCCGACCCCGCAAATCGCCCAGTCCAGGCCTTCGCCAGTGTTCATCAGCGCGTCGGTGTAATACGCCTGATGGGCGCGGTGAAAACCACCGACGCCAATGTGCGCGATGCCTTGGCGCGTATCGCTCAGGGCGTAGGCGGGCAGGACCACCTCGGGTTTGAGATGGTGGAGATTCTGTTTATTGAGTTTCATCACATAGTCTCGATATCAGGCCGCAGCGCGCAACGGACGGGTCAACGCCACGCCGTCGGCATCGAATAAATGGCAGTGTTCGGCGTCCAGGTGCAGGCTCAGCGACTCGCCGTAACGGCTGGCGAGGTCGCCGCGAACACGCATCGTCAGGGCCTCGCCGGAGGAAGTCACGACGTGGCAGAACGTGTCGCTGCCCAAACGCTCGCTGACGTCGGCGGTGACTTGCAGCGTGCAGTCGCCGGGTTGTGCCAGTTCCAGGTGTTCCGGACGAATGCCCAGGGTCACTGCGCCACCGACGCTCAAGTTGGCGCCGGTCAACGGCAGGGTGATGCGAGCACCGGCGTCGAGCAGCACTTCACAGCTTTGGCTGTCGATGCGGGTGACGTTGCCCTTGAGGAAACCCATTTTCGGCGTGCCCAGAAAGCCCGCGACAAACAGGTTGGCCGGTTGGTGATACAGGTCCAGCGGCGAGCCGACCTGTTCGATTTTGCCGCCGTTGAGCACCACCACCTTGTCGGCCATGGTCATGGCTTCGACCTGATCGTGGGTCACGTAGATCATCGTCGCTTGCAGTTCTTTGTGCAGTCGCAGCAGTTCCAGGCGCATCTGCACCCGCAGGGCGGCGTCGAGGTTGGACAGCGGTTCGTCAAACAGGAAGATTTTCGGGTTGCGCACAATCGCCCGGCCGATGGCCACGCGCTGACGCTGGCCGCCAGACAGCTGTTTCGGTTTGCGTTCCAGCATTGGACCGAGTTCGAGGATGCGCGCAGCTTCGCCGACTTTCTTCTCGACTTCCGCTTTCGGCACGCCGGCCAGATCGAGGGCAAACGACATGTTCTTTTTCACGGTCATGTGCGGGTACAGGGCGTAGGTCTGGAACACCATCGCCAGGTCGCGCTTGGCCGGGCTGACTTCGGTGATGTCGCGGCCGTCGAGCTCGATGGTGCCGCCGCTGACTTCTTCCAGGCCGGCGATCAGGCGCAGCAGGGTCGATTTGCCGCAACCCGACGGGCCGACGAACACCACGAATTCCTTGTCGTTCACTTCCAGGTCGATGCCTTTGATGATGGAAAAGCCTTCGAAGCCTTTTTGCAGATTCTTGATTTTCAGGTTGGCCATGGTGGCGCTCCTTTTGTGCTTATTCTTTGAGGGCTATTTCACGGCACCGAACGACAGGCCGCGGACCAATTGTTTCTGGCTGATCCAGCCGAAGATCAGGATCGGCGCGCAAGCCAGGGTCGACACCGCCGACAACTTGGCCCAGAACAAGCCTTCAGGGCTTGAGTAAGAGGCAATCAACGCGGTCAGCGGCGCGGCTTTGGATGAGGTCAGGTTCAAGGACCAGAACGCCTCGTTCCAGCACAGGATCAGCGACAGCAAAACGGTTGAAGCCAGGCCGCCCTTGGCGATCGGCAGCAGCACCCGGACCATTTCCTGCCACAGCGTGGCGCCGTCGAGGCGCGCGGCTTCGAGGATGTCTTTGGGGATGTCTTTGAAGTAGGTGTAAATCATCCAGACCACAATCGGCAGGTTGATCAGCGTGTAGATCACGATCAGCGCGATGCGCGTGTCGAGCAAGCCGAAGGTCTTGGCCAGCAGGTAAATCGGCATCAGCACGCCCACCGGTGGCAGCATTTTGGTCGAGAGCATCCACAGCAGCGTGCCCTTGGTGCGCTGGGTTTCGTAGAACGCCATCGAGTAGGCCGCCGGCACGGCGATCAGCAGGCATAACGCCGTGGCACTGAAGGAAATCACCACCGAGTTCCAGGCGAAGCTGAAGTAGTCGCTGCGTTCATTGATGTGCAGGTAGTTCTCCAGCGTCGGCGTGAAGATGAACTGCGGTGGCGTGGCGAACGCGTCGATTTCGGTTTTGAAACTGGTCAGCACCATCCAGAAGATCGGGAAGAAAATCACGATGGCAATGGCCCAGGCCAGCGTGCCGAGCAGCAGGCTTTGCAGGCGGCGGGATTGTTGAAGGGTCATGGCGCAGGCCTCAGGCTTTGTCTGTCAGGTTTTTGCCGATCATGCGCACCAGCACGATGGCCGCGATGTTGGCAATCACCACCGCGATCAAGCCGCCGGCGGATGCCATGCCGACGTCGAACTGCACCAACGCCTGGTTGTAGATCAGGTAGGCGAGGTTGGTCGAGGCGTAGCCGGGGCCGCCGTTGGTGGTGGTGAAGATTTCGGCGAACACCGAGAGCAGGAAGATGGTTTCGATCATCACCACCACCGCAATTGGCCGCGCCAGGTGCGGCAAGGTCAGGTGCCAGAAGATGGCGACAGGCCCGGCGCCGTCGAGGCGTGCGGCTTCCTTCTGTTCCTGGTCGAGGGACTGCATGGCGGTCATCAGGATCAGGATCGCGAAGGGCAGCCATTGCCAGGACACAATGATGATGATCGACAGCAGCGGGTAGTGCGCCAGCCAGTCCACCGGTTGCGCGCCGAACAGTTTCCAGACGTAGGCGAGAATCCCCGACACCGGATGGAAAATCAGGTTCTTCCAGATCAGCGCACCGACGGTGGGCATGATGAAGAACGGCGAAATCAGCATGACCCGCACGATGCCGCGGCCCATGAACTCACTGGCTTCAAGCAGTGCACTGATCAGCACACCGAACACCACGCTGATCAGCAACACGCTGCCCACCAGCAACAAGGTGTTGGTGGCGCCGGGCAGGAAGCCGGAATCCGTCAGGAAGTAAGTGAAGTTCTCCAGCCCGACGAACTCGTTTTCACCCGGATTGAGCAGGTTGTAGCGAATCGTCGAGAAGTAGACGGTCATGCCCAGCGGCACGATCATCCACAGCAGCAACAGGGCGACCGAAGGACTGACCAGAAACCAGCCGGGATTGGCCAACCGGCTTTTACGCACCGGTTGGGGTATGTCCATGTGAGCGTTGGCAGTTGAAATATTCATGGCATTAAACCAATTAGGAACAGACATACGAAGATCGACATGTGGGAGCGGGCTTGTGTGGCGAGGGAGCTTGCTCCCGCTGGGTCGCGAAGCGGCCCCAATAGCTTTGCGACTGCTGCGCAGCCGAGCGGGAGCAAGCTCCCTCGCCACAAAAGCCCACTCTGGATCGGTTGCGAGAGTTACTTGGGATAACCGGCGCGCTTCATCTCGCGTTCGGTGGTTTGCTGGGCCGCAGCCAAGGCTTGATCGACCGTGGTTTGCCCAATCAGCGCCGCCGAGAACGACTTGCCCACCTGGGTGCCAATGCCCTGGAACTCAGGAATGGTCACCAACTGAATACCGATATACGGCACGGGCTTGAGCGTCGGCTTGCTTGGGTCCGCTGCCTTGAGCGATTCCAGCGTGACCTTGGCGAACGGCGCGGCATTCATGTAGGCCTCGCTGTAGGTGGAGGCGCGAGTGCCGGGCGGCACGTTGGCGATGCCGTCTTTCTCCGCGACCAGCGCGCCGTATTCCTTGGAGGTGGCCCAGGCACTGAACGTTTTGGCGGCGTCCTTGGCCTTGGAGCTGGTCGGAATCGCCAGCGCCCAGGAATAGAGCCACGCCGAACCCTTGTCGGTGGTTTCGTGCGGGGCGTAGGTGAAGCCAACGTGGTCGGCCACCTTGCTTTGGGTTTTGTCAGTGACGAACGAGCCGGCAACGCTGGCATCGACCCAGATTGCGCATTTGCCGCTGTTGAACAGTGCGAGGTTTTCGTTGAATCCGTTGCTGGAAGCGCCCGGCGGACCGGATTGCTTCATGGTCTCGACGTAGAAGTTCAGGGCGTTTTTCCACTCTGGACCGGTGAATTCCGGCTGCCATTTCTCATCGAACCAACGTGCGCCATAGGCGTTGGCGACGGTGGTGATCAGCGCCATGTTCTCGCCCCAGCCGGCCTTGCCACGCAGGCAGATGCCGTACTGTTCTTTATCCTTGTGCGTGAGTTTGCTGGCGAATTCGCCGATCTGGGTCCAGGTCGGGCGCTCGGGCATGGTCAGCCCGGCCTCCTTGAACAGGTCGGTGCGGTAATAGGTGATCGAGCTTTCGGCGTAGAACGGCAGGGCGTACAGGGAGCCCTTGACAGAAAGGCCCTCACGCACCGACGGGAAGACGTCGTCCAGGGCATAAGACGCCGGTAAGTCCTTCATCGGCTCCAGCCAACCCTTGGCACCCCACAGTGCGGCTTCGTACATGCCGATGGTCAACACATCGAACTGTCCGCCCTGAGTGGCGATGTCAGTGGTCAGGCGTTGGCGCAGGACGTTTTCTTCCAGTACCACCCAGTTGAGCTTGATGTCCGGGTGCTCGGCCTCGAAGGTTTTCGAGAGCTTTTGCATGCGGATCATGTCGCTGTTGTTGACGGTGGCGATGGTCAGCGTTTGAGCGCCGAGGCTGATGCTGCTGAGGGTCATGCAGGTGAGGGCAAGCAGAGCTTTTACAGAAGGTTGCATCGTGCACTCCTTTTCTGCGACCCAAGGGTTACAGAAGGACAGTTATTGTTTTTGTGTCTTCCTGCGGCAGGAAGAATGTGCGCTGATTACAGCCCTCAATTGAAGATGAGACAAATCATCCATCGCACTTGGATCGATACTATTTTGCACTCGGGTTAGAGAAAGGCAGGATTTAACGCGCTGCACTCTGTAGCAGCTGCCGGACAAGGTGTCAGTGCTGATTTTGCTCAGTAAGGCGCTGCACTGCCAGCCGCCGGTAGTGCGATGGTGTCATGCCCTTGAGTTGCTGAAAGCGCCGGTTGAAGTTGGAAATATTGTTGAAACCCGACTCGAAGCACACGTCGGTCACCGGTTTGTCGCCATCGGCCAGCAACTCACAGGACTTGCTGATGCGCAGACGATTGACGAATTCGATGAAGCAGCGCCCGGTGGCTTGCTTGAAGACGCGACTGAAGTAAGTCGGCTTCATGCCCAAATGCTCGGCGACTTCTTCGAGCGACAGCTCCCGGGCGTAGTGGGCGAAGATGTAATCCACGGCTCGGTTGGTGCGATCGATATTATGCTCATCAGCCAATTGCGGCGTCGTTGCCCCTGACAGCAATTGAAAATCGTCGGAGGCCGCCAGCAGCTCCAGCAGAATGAAAAAGTGTCCGAGGCGGGTCACGCCTTGGGTGTCGGCGATCCGTTGCATCAGTGTCATGGCCTGGCGGATGGTGCGCTTGCATCGGAACTCGATGCCGTACTGCGCGCGCTCCAGCAGTGGCGCCAAGGTCTTGAGTTCGGCGAACACCTGATGGCCGCTTTCGAACAACTCGTCAGTGAAGTTGACCAGCATGTCGCGCTTGGGCACCACTTCGTCTTCCTCGACCTGGCTGATCCAGTTGTGCGGCAGGTTGGGGCCTGTAAGGAACAATGTCTCCGGATAGAAGTTGCCGATGTAGTCGCCGATGAACACTTTGCCGGAGCTGGCGACGATCAGGTGCAGTTCGTATTCCTTATGAAAATGCCAGCGCACCAAAGGGCAGGGGAACCCGTGCTGGCGGTAAATGATGGACAACCCGTTATGGTCATCCATCAGTTCATAGGAGGGGTCTGTCACGCGGGCTGTTCGGGTCATGTCAGGACGCTTTTCTTGTTATCGCTACCGGATCATGCCCCTTTTGGCACCTGCGATGCCAGCCTGCAATGACGATCACTTATGCCGGCTCATGCAATCGGTGCCCGTATACCGCCTTCATGCTGGTGGCACTCCAGCAATAGCGGACGATGTCCGCTTCATCAAAGAAGTCGGTGCTGATAATGCTGCACCGCGTGACCCAATCGCGAGAGCTGTGGAACCAATCGTTGATTTGATTTTTTAAGTGTTGCGGGCCACCCAGCAGCGAATAGCAGGTTGCTGGCAACGACCAGAGGAAGGTCTCGTAAGGGGCTCCCGCGAGGGTGGTCTCGATGTGTGATTTTAGATCGATGGCATCGGTGAATGCGTTGCCGTTCCACTTATGAGGAATCTGCGGCCAGAAATATTCATTGTCCAGTCCGGGTTTTGCGCGCGCCGCCAAGACGATGCGGCGCCGCGAACTGGCACGTTTGAGTTGTTCCACGGTGCTGAATGCATCCGAATAGGGAATCAAGCGCGAACCCAGGCGGCGCATCAGCAAGTCATTGAATTGCCGGTAGTCGAAAATCTTTGGCCCATCTTCCAACTGATGGAAATCGAGGACGATGAATTCGTCCGGGTTTTGAGTCAGGAATGTCGCTACCGCTTCGATCAGCTCATCAAGAATGCGGTGGGACTGAAAGCCGTTGTGATGAAAATAATAGACCGGCACTTCCGGGCCGGCGGTACAGCCGAGCCGGATATCGAATGCCCGTGCGCCGTTGGCCAGTTGCCAGGCAAATGAATCGTTCTGGCACGTCGTCCAATTGCCGACCACGACCTCGTAGTTGGGGGCCTTTTTGTCCATCCCGGCGTTGTGCGTGCCGGGCCAGACAATATCGGTCAACTTCAAATGGCCGATGTCCAGTACGTTGCTCATCCATTTTTGTGTGTCGAGTGCGGTTGCAGTGTTATAGGTCATGACGTTTCCTTGTCGGTGATTTGCCCCATCCGTGGGGGAGACTTCATGACCCAGCGTAGAAGTGCCTGCCAGCATTGCCAGTCACAGAAACACTTGCACAAAAATAGCGATTTAGTGGCGCGGCAACTAAGCATTGCGCCAGCCGGCTTTTTTCAGGTTGACGGTTTTGCAATAAGAAACCAGTTGGGATTCTTCAATGAAGTCGACATTGATAATGTTGCACTTCTCGGCCCAATTACTGGTCTTTGGATCAAACCAGGAATCAAGTTTTTCGTGTATATCTACCGGGCCGCCGAGCGCGCTGTAGCTGGTGGCGGAAAGCGACCAGGGTGCCCACGTTCCTGGCGGGTTTTTCAACACGTCAGCAATGTGTTTCTCCAACTCCTTGGCGTTGGTGATGCCACTGCCGGACCATTGGTGTTCGATTTGCCGGATAAACAAATTTTCATCAAGTGCGGGATGCCATGGGGCTGCGACCAACACCCTTTGTAGGGGGCTGATTTTTTTGAGTTGATGCAGACTCAGGGATTGGTTTTTTCTGGGGATCAGGCAATGGCCGAGAAATAGCTTGATCATATTATTGAAGTAAGCGTAATCAAACGGGTCCCCCTTCAAATCATGGAAGTCCAGAATGATGAACTCATCGGGGTTCTCCCGAAGAAAGTGTTGCACATCGGTGACAAGGTTCCCCAAGGTACGGTTATTGCGGTAGCCATTGTGGTGAATGCGAAATTTCCCTGGATCGGGTGCACCCGCGTCGTACATCAGACGAATGTCGAGTGCTCGAGCCCCATGGTTCAGTTGCGCGGAAAAGGATTGATGCTGGCAGGCCAGCCAGTGAGCACCCGGAATAAATGGCCAGGACGCTTTCCAGTCGCTGCCAGCGTTGTGAGTGCCCGGCAGTGTTAATTCAGTGAGCGACAATGTATCAATTACCGGATGGGCGGACATCCAGTTGTTGAGCGCGTCATTATTTTGAATGGCGGAATTCATGGGGTGCATCCCTGCATTGAAAGATTAAATAAAAAGACTGTGCCGAACGTGACTGAAAGTTTGCACGTTCGGCTTGGTATTAAGAAGGGGGATGCCGGGCGGGGTCAATAATACGGCTGATGCAAAATGTTTATTGTTAAAGTGTTATAGCGGAGTTCTGTTTTTTGCTTCAATCCATTGGGCCATATACTGCGTACTTTTATGGTGGTGGTGACGCAACATGCTGCCTGTAAAGTTATCACTTCTAAGTTGCGACAGATGTTGCTGGCAGTACAACAATTTATCGATCAATGCTGGACCATGTACAGACGGTTGATAGCGATCGGCCAACAACGTCCGCCCCAGGGATTGGGCTTCTATCCAAAGTGTCTCATCCTTGTACAGTCGAACCGCGCTATCGGCGAACGCCTGAGCTGTCTGGGTCACTGCGCCGGGCCAGAGATGTTCGCCCTGCATCGCTTCGGCGCCGATGGGCGTTGTGACCGTAGGCGTGCCACACAACATCGCGTCGACGATCTTGCCTTTGATACCTGCACCGAAACGCAGCGGTGCCAGACACACCCGTGCCGCCGACATGACTTGCAAGGCATCTTCAGCCCAGTTCATTACATGAAAGCCCTGCGCCGGGTTGTGCAGGGCCGTGGCCTTGGGCGGTGTGTAAGCGCCGTAGATATGCAACTGCGCCTTGGGCAATTGTTCGCGGATCAATGGCCAGATGGCCGTTTTCATCCAGAGCACCGCATCCCAGTTCGGCGCATGGCGAAAGTTACCGATACTCAAAAAATGTGCCCGGTCTGCAAACGGCAACGGTGGCGCACTGGGCGGATCGACCATCAGGGGGCACCAGTGCAACAGGTTGCACGGCAACTTGAATTGCTCGACCAGCAACTCGATTTCCACCTCGGAAATCATCAGGTTCACGTCGCAACGATACAGCGCGGCAATTTCGCGTTTGGCCAGGTCCGTATCCGCCATCAACTCGAACTCTTCGCGCAATGCCGGGGCAAACAACTCGCTGAAGTCGTTGGCGTCATCACGGTCTTTCAATCGGTCTTTGAGTCGTTGATGCCGGGCATGACGCAGACTTTGCAAATCCGACGTCTCAAGCACACGCAACGCGTCGGGGCAGTGCTTTTCAACGCGCCAGCCAAACTGTTCTTCCATCATGAACTGATCGAACAGCACGATATCCGGCGCCAGCTCGGTGATGAACGCGTCAAAGCTGCTGTTGTTCAACTCGATGGCGACTTCACGAATACCCAGCGCCGTCAGGTCCGCCCGGTGTTCACCGGTGCCGGCCGGGCTGCTGAAAGTGATGTCCCAGCCTTGCTGCAAGAACGTATCGAGGATTTGCATGACATGCCCGCTGGCCGCTGAAGAGCGGGGCTCGGGCCAAACGTAACCAATAACCAGAACTTTGGTTGCGCGGGGCTGACTCATTAACGGGTATTCCTTGGTGCGGGTAATAGGGAGGGGCAGTACTGAGAAGCAGAACTGAGAAGTCAGGCGAGCATCGACTTGACCTTGTCCCGCAACTGATCGATCGAGAACGGTTTGCCGATCACCTGCATGCCGTAAGGCACCTCAATGCTTTCGGCATAGCCGCTGGCAAACAGGATGGGCAACTCAGGGCGCAGCATTCGCGCCTGGGTGGCCAATTCTCGGCCGTCCATCACGGGCAGGCCGACGTCGGTCATCATCAAATCGATGTATTGGTCTTCGTCGTTGAGAAACTCCAACGCCTGTTCGCTGCCATCCGCTTCAAGGACGTTGAACTCCAGCTCCTCCAGCACGTCAACGATCAGCATGCGCACAATGGCATCGTCTTCGACTACTAAAATGATGGAGGCGTCGGTGGACATAATGGTTACTCGCAAAGATTGAATTCAGGGGGGCCGGTCGATTGAAATCACCGGGCTCTTGCATGAGTAAGTGGCGGATCCCGACAAGTTCCCAGCGTTGTGCAAAAAAGAACAGCTGTACAAGATGGCAAGGATAACCGCTCCCTTCGCGCTCGCGCAGCTAAATGCGGGATTTACCCTGATACAAGGCAGAAAATTGGATCAACGTTCTTCTTTTGGGGCAAACTCCGTGCTTTTGAACAGTTCGACAAGGCCTCCCCATGACCACTGCGTCTTCGGTAGATGAGCAACGATTCCGCAAACTCCTGAGCCGCAACGTCAGCCTGCCATTGGGCGTCGGTGTCATCAGCGCGGTATTTTTTGTTTCGCTGATCACTTATCTGTTGTCGGTAATCCAATGGGTCGAGCACACCGACCGGGTGATCAATAACGCTAATGAAGCGGCCAAGTTGACCATCGACCTGGAAACCGGCATGCGCGGTTACCTGCTGACCGGTGACGAGCACTTTCTTGACCCCTACGAAACGGCCAAGCCGAGAATAGCGGTGGCCCTTGATACCTTGCTTGAACTGACCGCCGACAACCCGGCGCAAACCGATCGCTTGCGTCGTCTGCAAGCGTTGCAGAGCGAGTGGGCGAGCTACGCGCAATCGATGATCGATTTGCAGCGTAACAGCGGCGATTATCGCGGTGCGGTCAAGGCCGGGCGCGGTAAGCGCCTGACCGATGAAATCCGCAAGCAGTTCGAAGACGTGGTCGACATGGAGCAGCAGCTGCGCGCCACGCGCAGCGACGAAGTGCGCCGTACCACGCTCTGGAGCATCGGCCTGTACCTGCTGTTCGTCGCCGGTGTCAGCGC
This sequence comes from Pseudomonas sp. S2_B07, assembly GCF_054668435.1. NCBI lineage: Bacteria > Pseudomonadati > Pseudomonadota > Gammaproteobacteria > Pseudomonadales > Pseudomonadaceae > Pseudomonas > Pseudomonas sp. S2_B07. Next base: position 645,348 of record NZ_CP162769.1, on the reverse strand, counting down.
CATGCTCGCCTTCATTGGTCGACGCGACCTGCTCAATCTCTCGCAAATCTACAGTGCCAACCTCGCGGCGCAGCAATCCAGCGCCTTGCGCCTGGAGCAACAAGCCTGGCTGCGTAACGGCCAGACCGAGCTGGCCGAACAAGTATTGGGGCAACTGAGCCTCAATCTGTTGGGTCGCAACATTCTGCAGTTTTGCGCGCAGTACCTGGGCACCGCCGTCGCCGCCATTTATGTTCGCGAAGACCACGGTGGCCTTAAGCGTATTGCTTCCTACGGTTTCTCTCGCGAGCAGGAAGAGCGAAATCAGCAGATCTACAGCGATGAAGGCATCGTCGGCCAGGTCGCGAACCAGGCCCGCCTGATTCGTCTGGATGATGTGCCGAGCAATTACTTCAAGGTCAGTTCCGGCCTGGGCGAAGGCCTGCCGCACAGCGTGCTCGTAGTGCCGACCAGTGACGACGACCGGGTCAACGGTGTGATCGAGCTGGGCTTCTTGCGTCCGTTGTCTGATCGTGACATCGAGTTGCTGGAGTTGATTGCCGGCAACATCGGCACCTCCATCGAAGCTGCACGCTATCGCCAGCGCTTGCAGGAGGTGTTGGCCGAAACCCAGCAGCTCAACGAAGCGCTGCAAGTGCAGCAAGAAGAGCTCAAGACCGCCAACGAAGAACTCGAAGAACAGTCGCGGATTCTCAAGGAGTCCCAGGCGCACCTGGAAACCCAGCAGGTGGAACTCGAGCAGACCAACGAGCAGCTCGCCGAGCAGGCGCAGATCCTCGCAGACCAGCGCGATGCCATGGATCAGAAGAACACCGAGCTCAACCTGGCCCAGGTGCAGCTTGAGGACCGCGCCCTGGAGCTGCAGCGCTCCAGCAAGTACAAGTCCGAGTTCCTCGCCAACATGTCCCACGAACTGCGCACGCCGCTGAACAGTTCGTTGATCCTGGCCAAATTGCTCGCCGAAAACCCTCAGGAAAACCTCAGCGCTGAACAGGTGAAATTCGCCGAGTCGATTTATTCCGCCGGTAATGACTTGCTCAACCTGATCAACGACATTCTCGATATTTCCAAAGTCGAGGCCGGCAAGCTGGAGATGCGTCCGGAAAACGTCAGCGTCGAGCGTCTGGTTGACGGCTTGCGCGGGATGTTCGAGCCGATGGCGGCTGACAAGCACCTCGCGTTTCACGTTGAACTGCAACCCGGTGCGCCGAAGATGCTTTTCACCGACCGCCAGCGTCTGGAACAGGTGATCAAAAACCTGCTGTCGAACGCGGTGAAATTCACCGAGAAGGGCTCGGTCAGCGTTACCGTGGCCTCGCAACCGAATGAGGGCGTGGCCTTCATCATCCGCGACTCGGGCATCGGTATCGCCGAAGACCAGCAGGACAGCATTTTCGAAGCGTTCCGTCAGGCGGATGGCACCACTAATCGCCGCTATGGCGGCACCGGCCTGGGCTTGTCGATTTCCCGGGACCTGGCGGCGTTGCTTGGTGGTTCGATCAGCGTCAGCAGTGAGCCGGGGCAGGGCAGTGTGTTCACGCTGGTGTTGCCTCAGCAATACGTCGAGCCGGGCGACGAGCCTGTCGAGCCGATGCAGGCTTCACCCGTCGCAATCACCCCCCGCGCGGCACCGGCGGAGTTGGCTCCACTGGTTGCCCCGGTTGATATTCCTCGTTTCAACGACGACCGCGGCCAGGCGCCGTTCAAGACACGGTGCATTCTGATCGTGGAGGATGAGCCGAACTTTGCGAACATTCTTTTCGACCTCGCGCACGAACTGGGCTATCAGTGCCTGGTTGCTCACGGGGCCGACGAAGGGTATGACCTGGCCAAGGAGTTCATTCCCGACGCCATTCTGCTGGACATGCGCCTGCCCGATCATTCCGGGCTGACCGTGTTGCAGCGCCTGAAAGAGCACGCCGAAACCCGGCACATTCCGGTTCACGTGATTTCCGTTGAAGACCGGGTCGAGGCCGCCATGCACATGGGCGCCATCGGTTACGCGGTCAAGCCGACGACTCGCGAAGAACTCAAGGATGTGTTCGCCCGCCTCGAAGCCAAGCTGACCCAGAAGGTCAAGCGCGTGTTGCTGGTGGAAGACGATGATCTGCAGCGCGACAGCATTGCCCGGCTGATCGGTGACGAGGACATCGAAATCACGGCGGTAGGCCTGGCTCAGGACGCGCTGGACCTGCTGCGCACGACGATTTTCGATTGCATGATCATCGACTTGAAATTGCCGGACATGCTCGGTAACGACTTGCTCAAGCGCATGTCCACGGAAGACATCTGCTCGTTCCCGCCGGTGATTGTCTACACCGGGCGCAACCTGACCCGCGATGAAGAGACCGAACTGCGCAAGTATTCGCGCTCGATCATCATCAAAGGCGCGCGCTCGCCTGAGCGTTTGCTGGACGAGGTCACACTCTTTCTGCACAAAGTCGAATCGAAGTTGTCCCATGAACGGCAGAGGATGCTCAAGACCGCGCGCAGCCGCGACAAGGTCTTCGAGGGTCGCAAGGTGCTGCTGGTGGACGACGATGTACGCAACATCTTCGCCCTCACCAGTGCACTGGAGCAAAAGGGCGCAGTCGTGGTCATTGGCCGAAACGGTCGTGAAGCGATTGAAAGGTTGAATGAAGTCGAGGACATCGATCTGGTGTTGATGGACGTGATGATGCCGGAGATGGATGGCTTCGAAGCCACTATCGAGATCCGCAAGGACCCGCGCTGGCGCAAGCTGCCGATCATTGCGGTGACGGCCAAGGCCATGAAGGACGATCAGGAGCGCTGCCTGCAGGCCGGCTCCAATGATTACCTGGCCAAGCCTATCGACCTGGATCGTCTGTTCTCGCTGATTCGCGTGTGGTTACCGAAGATGGAACGCATTTAGTGGAAGGCATTTATTCAGTGGAGCGAAACAGCGACATCGAATTGCGCTTGTTGATCGAGGCGATTTACCTCAAGTACAGCTACGACTTTCGCGACTACTCCGGCGCGTCGATCAAGCGTCGGGTGAATCATGCGCTGGTTCAGTTCGAGTGCAACACCATCTCGGCCTTGCAGGAAAAGGTCCTGCACGACCCGACGGCGTTCATGCAGTTGCTGCAACTGCTGACGATCCCGGTCAGCGAGATGTTCCGCGACCCTTCGCACTTCCTCGCGATCCGCAAGGAAGTGGTGCCGCTGCTCAAGACCTATCCCTCGATCAAGATCTGGATTGCCGGGTGCAGTACCGGTGAAGAAGTCTATTCGATGGCGATTCTGCTGCGTGAAGAAGGCTTGCTGGAACGCGCCATCATTTATGCCACCGACATCAACCCACACTCGCTGGACAAGGCCCGGCAAGGGATTTTCTCCATGGAGAATGTCCGGGCCTACACTGCTAATTACCAGCAGGCCGGTGGCCAGTGCTCGTTCGCCGATTACTACACGGCGGCCTATGGCTACGCCATTTTCGACAAGAGCCTGTGCGAGAACGTGACCTTCGCCGACCACAGTCTGGCGACGGACAGTGTCTTTTCAGAGACTCAGTTAATTTCGTGTCGTAACGTATTGATTTATTTTAATAAAAAACTTCAGGATCGTGCGTTCGGATTGTTTCATGAGTCGCTGTGTCATCGCGGGTTCCTGGTGTTGGGCAGTAAGGAAACCCCGGATTTTTCGGCCTTCGGCAACCAGTTCGAGCCGCTGGTCAAACAAGAACGGATCTACCGCAAATCATGAACAACGCTGCAGCTGTTCCTTCTATTGAAGCCATCGTGATCGGCGCTTCGGCCGGCGGCGTAGCGGCGTTGCTGACTATTCTCAGCCCGTTGCGCGAAGGCTTCGCGCTGCCGATTATCGTCGTGTTGCACCTGCCCGACGAGCGTAGCAGCCTGTTGGCCGAAGTATTTGCGCGCCGGGTTTCGATGCCTGTTCGGGAAGCGAGCGATAAAACCCGGATTGAAGCCGGGACGTTGTATTTCGCCACGCCCGGTTATCACCTGTCGGTGGAACATGACCGCAGTTTCTCGTTGAGCCTGGAAGAGCGCGTCCACCATTCGCGACCCGCCATCGATTACCTGTTCGAGTCCGCTGGCGACACCTACGGTTCAGCACTGGCCGCCGTGTTGTTGACCGGGGCCAACCGTGACGGCGCTCGTGGTTTGTCCCACGTCAAAAGTCGCGGTGGAATGACCATCGTGCAAGACCCGAATGAAGCCCAGGTCGCAACCATGCCCCAGGCGGCGCTGGATATTCATGAGCCGGACCATATTCTCCCTATCGGCGGCATCGGCCGTCTGCTTGTCGAGCTGGAACGAATAGCATGCTAAGTAACATCCAAGCCAAACTGCTGATCGTCGACGATCTGCCGGAGAACCTGCTGGCGCTCGAAGCGCTGATCAAGCGCGAAGACCGCATGGTCTACAAGGCCTTGTCCGCCGACGAAGCCTTGTCGCTGCTGTTGCAGCACGAATTCGCCATGGCGATTCTCGATGTACAGATGCCCGGCATGAACGGCTTCGAGCTGGCTGAATTGATGCGCGGCACGGAAAAAACCAAAAACATCCCGATTGTGTTCGTCAGCGCCGCCGGCCGGGAGTTGAACTACGCGTTCAAAGGCTACGAAAGCGGTGCAGTGGATTTCTTGCACAAGCCGTTGGACATTCACGCGGTCAAGAGCAAGGTCAATGTGTTCGTCGACCTGTACCGCCAAAGCAAAGCGATGAAACAGCAGGTTGAAGCGCTGGAGCAGAGCCGTCGCGAGCAGGAAGCGTTGCTCAAACAATTGCAGAGCACTCAACTGGAGCTGGAGCAAGCAGTGCGCATGCGCGATGACTTCATGTCGATTGTCGCCCACGAAGTGCGCACGCCACTCAACGGCCTTATTCTTGAAACCCAGTTGCGCAAGATGCACCTGGCCCGGGATAACGCCTCGGCGTTCACCCTGGACAAGATGCACGCCATGGTCGACCGTGACGAGCGGCAGATCAAAAGCCTGATCCGCCTGATCGAAGATATGCTGGATGTGTCGCGCATTCGCACCGGCAAGCTGTCGATCCGTCCCACAAAGTTCGACCTGGTGCAATTGGTCGGCAATCTGTTGGATAACTTCAAGCCGCAAGTCGAGGCCGCCGAGTGTTCCACGCGCTTTACTGCCGAGCAGCCAGTGGTCGGCCACTGGGATGAATTTCGCATCGAGCAAGTGATTTCAAATCTGCTCACCAACGCCTTGCGTTATGGTGGCAAAAGCCAGATTGATGTGCGGGTGTACGTACAGGACGGTCAGGCGCGGGTCGAGGTGCAGGATCAAGGGATCGGCATCAGTGAAGAAAACCAGAAGCGTATTTTTCAACAGTTCGAGCGTGTTTCCGCCAAGACCGTGGTCGCGGGGCTGGGTCTTGGACTGTTTATTTCCGAGCAGATTATCGCCGCCCATGGCGGTTCCATCGCCGTCGAGAGCAAAATCAACGAAGGCGCTCTATTTCGCGTTTGTCTGCCGCTTTAGGAAATGAGCCAGATAAACGCAACCTCTGAGCGACCCCACGGTCGTATCAGCAGCTATTGACCGAACAAAGGCTTCCCATGAGTGAAGATGCACAAGATGTAGTACTTGTCGTCGAGGATGACCCCTCGATTCTGATGGTACTGTCCGCGTACTTGTCGGGTGAAGGTTACCGGGTGCTGCAAGCCGAAAATGGCGAGCAGGCCTTTGAAATTCTGGCGAGCAAGCCACACCTGGACATGATGATCACCGACTTTCGTCTGCCCGGCGGGATTTCCGGCGTGCAGATCGCCGAGCCGGCAGTGAAACTGCGACCGGAACTCAAAGTGATTTTTATCAGCGGTTATCCGCAGGAAATCCGCGAGACAGACAGCCCGATCACCAAGACCGCGCCGATCCTGGCCAAGCCATTCGACCTGAATGAACTGCAAGAGCTCATGCAGCGAATGCTGTCCTGAGCTCTTTGCCATAGGCCCTCGGGGCGCATCAGATACTGATCATCTCCCGCACCTTGGCCGTCAGCAGGTCAAAGGTGAAGGGTTTGGTGATCATCTGCATGCCGGGGTCCAGAAACCCACCCCGCACGGCCGCGTGTTCGGCATAACCGGTGATGAACAGCACTTTCAGGTCAGGCCGATACTGCCGACCGATTTCCGCCAGTTGCCGGCCGTTCATGCCCGGCAGCCCGACATCGCTGATCAACAGATCAATCCGTTGCGCTGAATCAAGAATCGGCACAGCACTGTCGGCATCACCGGCTTCCACGAAGGCATAACCCAACTCACTCAGCACGGCACTGACCAGCACGCGAACCGCCGGGTCGTCTTCGACAATCAACACGGTTTCACCGTCCTGAGCATAAGGCGCCTGCTGGATGTCCATCAGGTTTTCCTCGGCCTGGTCCCCGCCGCTGTAGCGCGGCAAAAACACACTCACTGACGTGCCGTGACCCACTTCGCTGTGGATGGTGACGTGACCGTTCGACTGCTTGCTGAACCCGTAAATCATCGACAACCCCAACCCGGTGCCCTGACCAATTGGCTTGGTCGTGAAGAACGGGTCAAAGGCACGACTGATCGTGCTTTCGGCCATGCCACAGCCCGTGTCGGTCACGCGCAGCACCACGTAATCACCGGGCTGTAGATTACCGTGGGCCGCAACGAATCCCGAATCGAGCTTTTGATTGGACGTATTGACCACCAGCGTGCCGCCTTCGGGCATGGCATCGCGGGCGTTGAGCACGAGGTTGAGCAGGGCGCTCTCGAGTTGATTGGGATCGGCCTCGGCCACCCATAAGTCATCGCTCAACTGCATGTCCAGATGAATACTTTCATTGATGCTGCGTTGCAGCAGTTCGCCCATGGACACCACGAGGGTGTTCATTTCCACGGGTTTGGAGTCCAGTGATTGACGGCGCGAGAATGCCAGCAGCCGATGAGTCAGGCCTGCGGCGCGGTTGGCAGAGGTCACGCCCAGGTCGATCAACCCGTCGAGGTCCTCGGTGCGTCCTCTGGCGAGGCGCCGACGCAACAACTCAAGGCTGCCGATGATGCCGGTCAGCATATTATTGAAGTCATGGGCAATGCCGCCGGTAAGCTGGCCGACCGCTTCCATCTTCTGGGATTGTCTGAGGGCTTCTTCGTTGTGGCGCAACTGTGCAGTGCGTTCCTCGACTTGTTGTTCGAGGGTTTCGAGGGTGTTTTGCAGGCGCAGTTCACTTTGGCTCAGATCGATCAACCGGTCCCTGGCTTCATACTGTCGTCGACGACCGCGCAACGCGGTGGTGACGAGGCTGATCAAGGTCACCGGATGAAAAGGGCGCTCAAGAAAGGTGACGTTGCCTAATTGCGGGCCGAGTCGTGACGCAGGGTTCTGCTCCGGGCCACCGTGGTGCGTCAGTAATACAATCGGCAGATCGGACCAGGCCGGTTGCTGATCGATCAGCAACCGCAGAGGGTCAAGATCACACCCTATCAGGGCTTCCGAAGAAATCAGCAGCAGGCCGGCACCTTTGACCAACTCCCCGCACAGCGCCACCAGATCCCGGGTCACAATGCCTTCGAATCCCGCCTCGTTGAGCATCATCAGCGCAATCTGGCTGTCACGTCCCAGTGGCGCGAGAATGATTGCGCGCTCAGACATAGCCTCGACAATACTCACCGGACATCGTCCTGGAGCAGCGGTTGGCTGGCGCCCAGATAGGTCGGTACGCCGCGCAATACGCCCTGGAACGCATCCAAAGGTTCACCGATGGTCATGCCCCGGCTGCCGATGCGGTATTCGCGAATGGTCGATTCGTGGCTGCCGGTGCGTTTCTTGATGATTGAGATCGCCCGGCGAACCTTGCCCAGGGCTTCGAAGTAGCGCAACAGGATTACCGTGTCAGCCAGGTACGTGATGTCGACCGGCGCTTGCATGTCACCGACCAGCCCATGTTGGGCGACGGTCATGAACGTCGCAGCGCCTCGGCGATTGAGGTACAGCAGCAACTCGTGCATGTGCAGTACCAGCGCATTTTCCTCAGGCATCGCGGCCTGATAGCCATTGATGCTGTCGATCACCACGGTTTTGATTTGACGTTCATCGACACAGCGGCGCACCCGGTGGGAGAACTCGCCGGGGGACAGTTCGGCGGCGTCGACTTGCTCGATCAGCAGGTTGCCGGTGTCTTGCAGGGCCTGCAGGTCGATGCCCATGTTTTTCATGCGCTCGAACAGTAACCCCAGCTCTTCATCGAAAATGAACAGCGCGGCTTTTTCGCCACGCGCCACGGCAGCGGCGGCGAAGATCATCGAGATCAGCGATTTGCCGGTACCGGCCGGCCCCAGAATCAGCGTGCTGGAACCGGTCTCGATACCGCCGCCGAGCAGAGCGTCCATTTCTTTGATGCCGCTGGTCAACTGTTGGCGGATGTAGCCACCTCGGTGTTCGGCCGCGACCAGGCGCGGGAATACGTGCACACCGTCGCCCATGATGGTGAAGTCGTGATAGCCGCCGCGATACTTCTGACCGCGGTACTTCACCACGCGGATGCGGCGGCGTTCGGCGCCATAGTTGGGTGTGAGTTCTTCGAGACGAATCACGCCATGCGCGACGCTGTGTACGGTTTTATCGAGGGATTCGGTGGTCAGGTCATCCAGCAACAACACGGTAGCGTCGTAACGCACAAAGTAGTGTTTGATCGCCAGAATCTGCCGCCGATAACGCAGTGAACTCTGGGCCAACAGGCGGATTTCGGACAGGCTGTCGAGCACCACGCGCGTCGGTTTGACCCGCTCGACCACTTCGAAAATCTGCTTGGTGGCTTCACCCAGTTCAAGGTCCGAGGAGTACAGCAGACTCTGCTGGTGCTCGGCGTTGAGCAGGCTTTCCGGCGGGGTCAGTTCGAAGATGTGGATGTTCTCATCCAGCTCCCAGCCATGGGACAGGGCGCCTTGACGCAGCTCACGCTCGGTTTCTGACAAGGTGATGTACAACGAGCGTTCGCCGGCTCGGGCGCCGGCCAACAGGAAATGCAAAGCAACGGTGGTTTTGCCGGTACCGGGTTCGCCCTCCAGCAAAAATACATGTCCACGAGACAAGCCTCCGGCCAGGATGTCATCCAGACCTTCGATGCCGGTGGCGGCTTTTGCACTGAACAGCTCGGTTGATGTAGACAAGAAAAACCCTCTCATGACCAGGGGAAGCGAGGCAGCAGGCTTGAGGTGCCTGTTTGGACTGCCTTTTCTCTTGACCTTTGGCCGTGACGACGGTTCAACCTTTTTGCAGAACTGACCTTCGGCAGCTGCTACAGAGGGGGGCTGTTACAAGCCTTGCTGCAACGCGGGGTCATCCGGGTTGAGCTGTTCCAGCTGAGCCAACAGGATCTGCACGTTCTGCAACTGTCCGCTTTCTTTCCAGTAATTGATCAGCAGCACACGCGCCTTACGGTCGGCCGGGTGGCGCTGGACGATCTCTTGCAACTGCTTCTGCGCGGCTTCCAGCTCCTGCTCAAGGTGCAAGGTGGTCGCCAGGTCATAGCGATAATCCTTGTTGTCGGGCTCCAGCTCCACAGCTTTGGCAAGGCCGAGCACGGCAAACTCACTTTGCCCGTGATTCAGCAGCCAGAGCCCCAGGGCATGTTGCAGGTAGGCCGAGTCGGGCTGCGTTTTGAGCTGTTTCGCCAGCAATTGGCGTGCGGCATCGCTTTGGCCCTGGCGGTCGAGCACATCGATCTGCATCACCAGCGCCGGCAGATTGCCGGGGTCCAGCTGTAATGTGCGATCCAGCGCTTCTTGTGCCTCTTTCAATTCGGCGTTGTGCAGGTGCAGGCGCGCCAATTGATATTGGTTTTGCGCGCTGGGTGGCTGACTGTTAAGGGCCAGTTCCCAGGCATCGATGGCTTGCTCCAGTGGCGCGAAATATAACCCCAGGTCATCCGGTGACAGTCCCAACAGTGCATTGACGGCGGCAAATCGCACGCTTTCTACGCTGTCATCGAGCAATGGGCCGATCAACAAGCTGCGTTGGCCGGCAGACACCAGGCCGCTGATGCTCTTTATGGCGGCGATCCGTACGTTTTCATCCGGATGCTGCAGGTCCGCATCCGCCAGTTTCAAGGCCTGCGGGCTTGGGTAGTTGGGGAGTTCGGCGAGCAACCAGATACGCCGCTTGGGCGACAGATCAGGTCGCCCCAGTTGCTGATATAACACCCGTGCGGCACCCGGCTGACCGGAACGGGCCTGGGTCAACGCTTCGCTGTAACCGCGCTTGATCGCTTCGGGCACCTCAGGCGTTGTGCTGCGCAGGAACAACCAGGCCATAACAATGGCAAACAGCACACAGAGACTGATGAGCAAGTAGCGGCGGGACTGGGGCATGCAGGAATCCGGGAGCTGGCAAGCTTGTGCAAAGGCCGTCAGCTTCGGTCAGCTGGGGCTGTGAGTCAAACCCTGAGGGGGCTCAATGTCGAGGATTTTGCCTACAGCTTGCGTCGACATCGAAACCTGTCGAGGCCTTGAAGCAGTGACTACGCTTGCTGAAGGTGAATCGAAGGGAGCTCCCATGCAACCGCTGCTTCAATACTTCAAGGCAATCCTCAACCCCGGGCCCGGTGTGCTGCTTTTTGCCTTGAGAACCATCGCCGCCGGGCTACTAACCCTGTACCTAGCGTTCCTGTTCGACCTCGATCAGCCCAAATGGTCGATCATGGCGGTGGTCATCGTCAGCCAGCCATTGGGCGGCATGGCGCTGGCCCGCAGTCTCGGGCAGGTCATCGGCACCACCTTGGGCGCTGTCGCGGCAGTCGTGATCATGGCGATCTTCCCCCAGGCGCCGTTGCCTTTCATCATTACCCTGGCACTGTGGCTGGCACTGTGCACCGCTGGTGGCACCTTATTGCGCTACACCAGTTCCCAAGCCTTTGTGCTCAGTGGTTACACGGCGGTGGTGGTGGCGCTGTTGGCCGTGCCTGATCAGGACGGCACCTTCCTTTTGGCGGTGACGCGCTTGACCGAGACGCTGCTGGCGGTGGCGTGTGTCTGCGTCGTCAGCCTCCTGACCGCACGACCCGAGACCGTGGCCCGGAGCTACTTCGCCAAGATCGATCAGGTGATCAAGTTGTTGGCGACTCACGCCGCGGCGGTCATTCGAACCGAAGAAAGCGAAGCCGATTTTCATCGCAGGCAAATGCAGCTGTTAGGCGAAATCAGCGTTCTGGAAGGATTGCGCCGGCACCTCTATTACGATGCCCCACGATTACGCAGCGCCGATGAGCTGGTGCAACTGCTGGGAAACCAATTGGTTTTACTGACGTCCCGGCTGACGGCGCTGCGCCACCAGCGTGAGCTGCTGACCGAGCGCTGGGAGGGGGATTTGCCCTTGGAAATACAGCATTTACGCGCCGAAGAATTGGCGTTTCTCGATGAGCTGGCCCAAAAGGGCCGCTCGCTATCGGCCGATGCGCGTCATCATTTTTCGGCATTGCAGCAGCGTTTCGACGATCAGGCGTACAAGGCAGAACAACTGACCGAAACAATGCCGGCCACATTGCGATCGCTGGCGTGGGCCCTGCGTTGGGAGCAGGCGCGGTTGCTACAGCAACTGGAACAGATTCTGGAGCTGAGTGACGCCATTCAGGAGGAACGCCAGGCCAGTTGCGTCTACCGGGGACAGGCGAATCCGCTGCATCTGGATTTCACCCTGGCGGGGATGAACGCCATTCGAGCCTTTATTGCATTGCTGGTGGCCGGACTGATCTGGATCGAGACCGGCTGGGACGGAGCGCGGGGCGGCATGGTGCTGGTCGGGATTCTTTGTTCGCTGATGGCAACCTTCCCCAGACCGCTGCTGGCGGCGCAGAGCTATGCAAGGGGGCTATTCCTGGCGTTGATTGTGTCGGCGCTTTATCAATTCATGCTGGTGCCCATGATCAGCAATTTCGAGCTAATGGCCTTGTTGTTGGCGCCATTGCTGTATGCGGTCGCGGTGGGTCTCTCCACGCCGGCAACCACCGGGACAGGCATCGGCTTTGGTCTGTCGACCTTTCTGTTGTTAGGTCCACAAAACGTCGGGATCGGCCAGAACAGTGCGATTCAGTGGTTCGAGTTTGCCGGAGCTTACGTCAGCGCAACGGTCCTGGCATTGAGCGTCTTCGCCTTGATCTTCCCGTTCAGGCCTGTTCTGCGGATTCGCCGGCTGTTCAAGGAAAACGCGGAGCAGGTCTACGCCTTGATGAAGACGCCGGCTACCGATGCACAGCAATTTGCCTTCGAAAGCCGCATGGTCGATCGACTGACCATGATGCTGGGGTTGTTGCCGGCGACCAGCGATAAGCAGTCCGACGAGTTATTTCAGGTCAGCCTCGGGTGCATGGCCCTGGGCGTTGCGTTGAACCAGCTCAGGCAACAGGGGCAGGGCAATACCTTATTGAGTTCGGAGCAACAGCAGCGGTTGTCGGCTGCGGTCCGCGATTGCGCAAGATGGGTGGCCGGGCGGTCCGGGACAGACCCCGATCGGCTGCTTGGGGAATTGCGCGTACTGGGCGACGAATTGGACGATTTGCACCTGATGGTTCACGAGCACTTGTGGTCGGTGTTCCGAATGCGCGTGGCGCTGCTGATCGTGGAGTCGTTCGTGCGGCGATATCGCGAATACTTTCAACCGGTAGTTGCAACAGGAGTGCCGGTCCTTGCCCATTGATTTTGAACTGGGTGGCGTGTACTTGCCGCCCATCGCCCAAGCGCTGTTATTGGCGCTGCCGATTTTTCTGGCGCTGGACTGGGTGTTACGCCGCCTCGGTGTGCTGCGTTTAGTCTGGCATGAAGCTTTATTCGAGGGCGCGTTGTATGCCTGCGTGTGCGCGACGTTGATTCTGGTAATGGGAGCCTGATGCCTTGAAGAAATTTCTTCCCCGACTCGCCACACTGGTCGTTGTGCTGTTGGCCTTCATTCTTGGCTGGTTTGCCTGGGAGCATTACACCCGAGCTCCCTGGACACGGGATGCACGGGTTCGCGCTGACGTGGTGACGTTGTCTGCCGATGTCTCGGGGCGCATCGTCAAACTGGGTGTACAAGACAACCAGCATGTTGAAAAAGGCCAGCTGCTGCTGGAAATCGATCCGGCTCGCTACACCCTGGCCGTGGATCGTTCCAAACGCTCGGTGGAAGTGGCGAAAGCTTCACTGGGGCAGTCACAGGCGGCGATCGTTGCCAGCGAAGCACTGCTCAAACAGCGGCAGAGCGAGGAGCAACGCCGGCGTACGTTGAAGGAACGCTCGGCCGTCTCTGGTGAAGAGTGGGAAAAAGCCAGCACGGAAGTGGCTGTGGCTCAGGCCGATCTGCTGCGTAACCAGGCCATCCTGGTGTTGGCTCAGGCTAACGTGCAACTGGCCATCGCAGCATTGACCCAGTCCGAACTGGACTTGCAACGCACTCGCGTTGAATCGCCGGTCACCGGTTTTGTCACCAACCTGCTGACCCGTCAAGGCGACTACGCCACCGCTGGCGGCCCGTTATTGGCACTGGTGGACAGCGATTCGTTTTATGTCAGCGGTTACTTCGAAGAGACCAAGTTGCCGCGAATCGCAGAGGGTGACCGGGTCGACATCAAATTGATGAGCGGCGAAACCTTTGGCGGCACCGTGCAAAGCATCGCTTTCGCCATCGCCGACCGGGAAAACCTGCCGGGCGGACGCTTGCTGGCCAACATCAACCCCAGCTACACCTGGGTCAAACTGGCGCAACGGGTGCCGGTTCGGATAAAGATTGATGATGACTATGCCGGCAAAAACCTCCTGCGCGCCGGCACAACTGCCACCGTAACCGTCCTCGAAAACCGCACCCCCCAAGATCACCGCTAACCCCCCTGTAGGAGTGGATTCAAGAATCAGCAGACAAAAAAAAGCCCCGCGACCGAATGAGACGCGGGGCTAAAAAAATGGTCGGTTGCGGCCAACCAAAGGAGCGCTTTAACAACTTACTTGCTGGCGACGGTCTCCGGTTGCCAGCCACCGCCAAGGGCTTTGTAAATCGCGACAATGCCGCTATACAGTTCGGTTTCGGCCGATGCCTGGGTGTCTTCCGCTGCCAGTCGCTCGCGTTGCGCGTCCAGCAGGACGAGGAAGTCCGCCGTGCCTTCGCGATAGCGAATTTCGGCGAGGTCGGCGGCGGCTCGACTCGACTCGCTCTGACGAATCAGAGAGATCAAGCGTTGCTGACGCTTGCCGTAATCACTGAACGCGTTTTCCGACTCTTCCAGTGCCAACAACACTTGCTGCTCATAACTGGCCAGCGCGCCTTCGGCATCCGCATCCGCACCGCGAATACGGGCTTTTACACTGCCCAGGTCAAACGCGGCCCAGGTGATGCTTGGGCCCAGTGCCCAGGCGTTGGCTGCCGAGGACCCAATTTGCGAACCGCGTCCTGCCGTAAAACCAAGGAAGCCGCTGAGGCTGACCTGTGGGAACAAATCAGCCGTGGCCACGCCGATACGGGCGGTGGCAGACGCCAGTTTGCGCTCGGCGCTAAGGATGTCCGGACGACGTTGCAGCAGTTGACCCGGATCGCCAATCGGCAGCGCTTTGGCGATGGCCGGCAGGCTCTTGGGACTCAGGTCGACCGTCAGCTTGTCCGGGCGCTCACCCAGCAGGGTGGCGATACGGTTTTTTTGCCGAACCTGTTCGGCCTGCAATTGCGGCACGCTGGCTTCGACGGACGCCAAACGTGCATCGGCGCGCTCCACGTCCAACTGATCACCGACGCCGGCATCACGCAGGCTGATGGTGATCTTGCGTGACTCCTGTTGGTTCTCCAGGTTCGCCAAAGCGATCTTTTCGCGCAGTTGTGCACCCCGCAATTGACCGTAGGAATCCACCAGTTCGGCAATCATGGTGACTTGCAGTTGGTACAGATCGGCCTCGATGGCTTGCTGTTCGGCGTTGGCCGATTCCAGGTTGCGCTGGATACGGCCAAACAGGTCGATCTCCCACGCCATGTCCAGGCCCAGGTCGTAGCGTTCGCTGTTGACCCGTTTGGTGGTCTGGCCAGGGATTTGCCCTTTGCCCAGTTCACTGCTGGCCCGGCTGGTGATGGTCGGCATGGCGTCGTTGCTGATGTCATCGCGAATCGCCCGGGCCGCTTTCCAGCGGGCGAAGGCCACGCGCAAATCACGGTTGCCTTGCAGCGATTGAGTCACCAACTGATTAAGGGTCGGGTCCTCGAACTGCTGCCACCAGATGCCTTCGAAGTGCGAGCGGTCGAAGTTTTTCTGGCCGGCAGCGCCATCGGTAGCTGTGGTGATATGCGCCGGTTCAGTCGCAGGGGTCTTGTAGTCCGGGCCGACGGCACAGGCACTCAGGGCCAGTACCAGCAGGCTCGGAAGAAAGGCTTTCAAGCTCATTGTTGCGACTCCAGTTGCTTTTGAAGATTCAGCGCCTTGGCCGCCTTGCGCTTTTCACCGCGCTCCACAAAGTTGCGAATCAATACGTAGAACACCGGCGTCAGCAACAGACCGAAGAAGGTCACCCCGAGCATCCCGGAGAACACCGCTACACCCATGGCGTGACGCATTTCGGCACCGGCACCGCTGGAGAACACCAGAGGCACGACACCCATGATGAACGCGAAGGACGTCATCAGGATCGGCCGCAGACGCAAGCGGCAAGCTTCCAGCACCGCAGCGAGCGGGTTGAGGCCTTCGTCCTGCTGTTTGTCCTTGGCAAACTCGACGATCAGGATCGCGTTCTTACACGCAAGCCCCACCAGTACGATCAAGCCGATCTGGGTGAAGATGTTGTTGTCTCCACCCGAAGCAATCACACCGGTGATGGCCGACAGCAAGGTCATCGGTACGATCAGGATCACTGCCATTGGCAGGCTCCAGCTTTCGTACTGAGCCGCGAGTACCAGGAACGCCAGCAGTACGCAGAGCGGGAAGACGAACAGGGCGGTGTTGCCGGACAGAATCTGCTGGTAGGTCAGGTCGGTCCATTCGTAGGTCATGCCGTTCGGCAGTTCATCCTTGAGCAGTTTCTCGATGGCTTTTTCGGCCTGGCCAGAGCTGTAGCCCGGGGCGGCGGCGCCGTTGATTTCAGCGGTGATGAAGCCGTTGTAGTGCATCACGCGGTCCGGCCCCGAGGTGTCGCTGACCTTGATGAAGGTCGCCAGCGGGATCATTTCGCCTTTGTTGTTGCGCACTTTCAGCTGACCGATCTGGTCCGGTTCAAGACGGAATTGTTGTTCAGCCTGAACGTTGACCTGGTAGGTACGACCAAAGCGGTTGAAGTCGTTGGCATACAGCGAACCCAGGTAGATCTGCAGGGTGTCGAAGATGTCACTGACGGCCACGCCATGAGTCTTGGCTTTTTCCCGGTCGATGGCGGCATCGACCTGCGGCACGTTCACGGTGTAGCTGGTGAACAGGGCGGCCAGTTCCGGCACGTTGTGGCTTTTGTTGATGATGTTCATGGTTTCTTTGTACAGCTCGTCGTAGCCGAGGTTGCCCTTGTCTTCGATCTGCAGGCGGAAACCACCGATGGTGCCCAGACCCTGTACTGGCGGCGGCGGGAAGATCGCCATGTAGGCTTCTTGAATCCCGGCGAACTGGCCGTTCAAGGCACCGGCAATGGCACCGGCGGACATGCTCGGGTCTTTACGCTCGTCGAACGGCTTCAAGGTCACGAACACGATGCCGGCGTTAGGACTGTTGGTGAAGCCGTTGATCGACAGGCCGGGGAAGGCCACTGCGCTTTCCACGCCAGGCTGTTTCAGGGCCAGGTCGGACATGCGTTTGATCACGTCTTCGGTACGGTCCAGGCTCGAAGCGTCCGGCAGTTGCGCGAAGGCCACCAGGTATTGTTTGTCCTGGCCGGGTACGAAGCCGGTCGGGGTGTGGGCGAAACCGAAGAAGGTCAGCACCATCAGGCCTGCGTACAACAGCAGGGCAATACCGCTGCTGCGGATAACCCGGGCTACGGTGCCGACATAGCCATGGCTGGCGCGTTCGAAGAACCGGTTGAACGGACGGAACAGCCAACCGCCCAACAGTTTATCAAGCACTTTGGTAAAGCGATCTTTCGGCGCACTGTGGCTCTTGAGCAGCACGGCGGCCAGGGCAGGGGACAGTGTCAGCGAGTTGAACGCCGAGATCACGGTCGAGATGGCAATGGTCAGGGCAAACTGTTTGTAGAACTGGCCGGTGAGTCCGGAAATGAACGCCGCCGGGATAAATACCGCACACAGCACCAGCGCCGTCGCGATGATCGGCCCGGTCACCTCCCGCATGGCTTTCTTGGTGGCTTCTACGGGCGTTTCTCCCAGCTCGATGTGCCTCTCCACGTTCTCCACCACCACGATGGCATCGTCCACCACGATACCGATCGCCAGTACCAACCCGAACAGCGACAGGGCGTTCAACGAGAAGCCGAACAAGTGCATCACCGCGAACGTGCCGATCAGCGACACCGGTACGGCTACCAATGGAATGATCGAGGCGCGCCAGGTTTGCAGGAACAGAATCACCACCAACACAACGAGAATCAGTGCTTCGAAGAGGGTGTGAACAACGGCTTCGATGGAGCCGCGAACGAAGATCGTCGGGTCGTAGACGATGCTGAAGTCCATGCCTTCCGGGAAGTTCTTCTTCAGCTCGGCCATCTTGTCGCGCACTTCGTTGGAGATTTCGATCGCATTGGAACCAGGACGCTGGAAGATCGGGATCGCCACCGCCGGTTGGTTGTTCAGCAACGAGCGCAGGGCGTATTGGCTGGAGCCCAGTTCAACGCGGGCAATGTCTTTGAGGCGAGTGATTTCACCGTTATCGCCGGAGCGAATGATGATGTTCTCGAACTCTTCTTCCGAAACCAGACGACCTTGAGTGTTGACCGACAGCTGGAAAGCCGTGGCATTTGGCGCAGGAGGAGCGCCCAGTGCACCGGCGGCCACTTGACGGTTCTGCTCACGAATCGCGGTCACCACATCGGTGGCGGTCAGGTTACGCGAAGCGGTCTTGTTCGGATCGAGCCAGACGCGCAGCGAGTAATCGCCCATGCCGAACAATTGCACATCACCGACCCCGCCCAGACGCGCCAGCTCATCCTTGATGTTGAGCAGGGCATAGTTGGACAGGTAAAGCATGTCGTAGCGTTTGTCCGGCGAGGTCAAGTGCACAACCATGGTCAGGTCGGGCGAAGCCTTGTCGACAGTGATACCGATGCGCGTCACTTCTTCTGGAAGTTTCGGCTCGGTCCGGGTGACCCGGTTCTGTACCTGCACCTGCGCATTGTCCAGGTCAGTGCCCAGCGCGAAGGTGATGGTCAGGGTGATTTTGCCGTCAGCGGTGGACTGCGAGGACATGTACAGCATGTTCTCGACGCCGGTGATGGCTTGCTCCAGCGGAGCGGCCACCGTTTCACCGATGACTTTAGGGTTGGCACCCGGGAAGTTGGCGCGGACCACAACGGTCGGCGGCACCACCTCCGGGTATTCACTGATTGGCAACTGGAACAGCGAGATAGCGCCGGCGATCAGGATCAACAGCGAGAGCACCGCTGCGAAGATCGGCCGTGAAATGAAGAATTGGGAAAAATTCATCGGAGTCGTTGTCCCTTAACCGCGTGGAGTCGCAGCAGCCAGTTTCACAACCTCACCCGGCGCGACCTTGGCAGGTGCGACTTGGGGCAGGTTGCTGGCTTCCAGCGCTTGTCGTTGTTGAGCCAAGGCCGCGAGGGTTTGTTCGCTGGCCATCGGGATCACTTCAGGGGTGACCGGCGAGCCAGGGCGAACCCGTTGCAGCCCCTTGACGATGACGGTGTCATCTTTGTTCAGGCCGTTGCGCACGATGCGCAAACCTTCGATCTTTGGTCCCAGTTCGACGGCGCGGTACGCCGTTTTGTTGTCGGCATCCATCACCAGTACGAATTTTTTGCCCAGATCGGTACCGACCGCTTCGTCATTGATCAGCACGGCGGAGTAGGTGCCGCTGCCGACCAGTTTCAGACGCGCATAAAGGCCCGGGGTGTAGCTGCCGTCTGCGTTGTCGAAGACTGCGCGACCACGGATGGTGCCGGTTTTCGGGTTGACCTGGTTGTCGACGAAGTTCATCACGCCCTGGTGCGGGTTGCCGTCTTCGTTGGACAGGCCCATGTAAACCGGGGTGGTGGCGCCGCGTTTACCCTGGCGAGCGAGTTGGGTGTACTTGAGGAATACACGTTCGTCAGCGTCGAAGTAGGCGTAGACCTTATCGGTGGAAACAACGCTGGTCAGCGGCGTGGTGTCCGCAGTCACCAGGTTACCGGCAGTGATTTCTGCACGGCTGACACGACCACTGATGGGCGCGGTGACGCGGGTGAAGCTCAGGTTCAGTTTGGCCAGGTCCAGTTGCGCCTGGAGGGCACCGACAGCGGCGCGGGCTTCTTGAGCGGCACTGGTACGCGAATCGGCCAGTTCGGCGGAGATCGCGTTGCTGGTGCGAAGACGCTCGCCGCGCTGGGCTTCGTTTTCACTGCGGGTGGCGTTGGCGCGGGACTGGGCAACCAGGGCTTCGAGACGGCGAACCTCGGCCTGGAATGGACGCGGGTCTATCTGGAACAGCAAGTCGCCTTTCTTGACCAGAGCGCCTTCCGTAAACGCTACGTCATCAATCTGACCGGAGACCCGTGGACGAATTTCTACGGTTTCCGGCGCTTCAAGGCGCCCGGTGAATTCGTCCCACTCGTTGATCGGTTGTTCCAGCACCTTGGCGACGCTGACCTTCGCCGCGGGCATGGTCGCGGCAGACTCCGGCGCCTTGCCGCAGGCGCTCATCACCAGTACGGCCAACATGGCCAATGGGAAGCGCAAATGTTTGAGTGACTGTTCCATGGATGCATCCGCCAATGTATTGAGAATGGACGGATCATGAGCGGCGAGGGTGTATCTCACGAATCGAATGAAGCGAAGGTAACTATCATTCGGAATGATATGAGGCTCGGGCGAGCTCTCTAGCATGCACCTTTGGCTAATCCGTGATCAATTGAATTGATGACAATTCAGTGTTGCGGGGAATGCAAAGGACAGACTTGGAACCGAGTCGTGGCCATCGCGGGCAAGCCACGCTCCCACAGGGCAATGCATTCCAATGTGGGAGCGGGCCTGCTCGCGAAGAGGCCGGAAGCCTTAACCCAAACTTAAGATCAGGCGAGGCTATCCGGATCCCCAAAAAACATCTGAATCCGCGACCGTAACCAACGTTCACCGGGGTCATTATCCTGCGACCCACGCCAGGCCATGTGCAATTCAAAACTGCGCACCGGCAGCGGTGGGTCTTCAGCCCGGACACCGCCAGCCGCTGTCAACGCTTCGGCGGTGTAATCCGGCACGGTCGCCACAATGTCGGTGCCACTGATGAGCGTGCTCAGCCCGTTGAACTGCGGCACCGCCAGCACGACATGCCGTTTGCGCCCAAGCTTTTCCAGTTCGTCATCTATAAAGCCGCTCAGGTCACCGGCGAACGACACCAATGCATGCGGCCTGGCGCAGAAGTCATCCAGGCTCAACGGCCCTGGCACGGTGTCGGCGCGCAATAGCTTCGGCATGCTGCGGCGCAGCACTTTGCGCTTGGCGTTGGCCGGCAGGTCGGCGGTGTAGCTGACGCCGATGGAAATCTCGCCCGACGCCAGCAGGCTCGGCATCAGGATGTAATTGGCCCGACGCACCACCAGTACGATCCCGGGGGATTCGGCACGCAAACGCTTGAGCAGCATCGGCAACAGAGCGAATTCGACATCATCCGACAGCCCAATGCGGAACACCGCCGTGCTGGTGGCCGGATCAAACTCCGCCGCACGGCTGACGGCCGTGGAAATCGAGTCCAGCGCGGGGGAGAGCAGGGCGAAGATTTCTATCGCCCGGGCGGACGGTTCCATGCTGCGACCTGTGCGCACGAACAACGGATCATCGAACAGCCCGCGCAGGCGTGAAAGCGCCGCACTGATGGCCGGCTGGCCGAGAAACAGCTTCTCTGCAGCGCGGGTCACGCTACGTTCGTGCATCAGTGTTTCGAAAACGATTAACAGGTTCAGGTCGACACGACGCAGGTCATTACGATTCATCTGGAGTCCTGGCAGAGTCATCAAGCTTGACGAGAGCGGCCATATGAGAACAATGGCCGGCATGAATCTTACGGGGAAAGGCTGCTACTCTGCACCGTGTAATTCAGTTTTTCCTGAAGGGCCGCTTCGATTTTCACGACATTTGATGATGTCGCCGGTGCTGCGGAATCAATGACAGGCATGTCGACTATTAATAGCCACTGATAGTCTTGGGTAGAAAGCCCAGATAGAGTTCATGGCATTAGAGGTTACTTTGACGAGGTTTGCGATGTCCCGCACGATCCGTTTTCACAAGTTTGGTCCAGCCGAGGTGCTCAAATGCGAAGAGCATGCGGCGGCACTTCCTGCTCCGGGCGAAGTGCAGGTGCGTGTCGAGGCGATTGGCATCAGCTGGTATGACACGCTTTGGCGCCAGAACCTGGCGTCGTCCCATGCTCGTCTGCCTGCAGGCATCGGCCAGGAAATGTCAGGTGTCGTGACGGCGCTCGGTGAGGGTGTCGATGACCTGGCAGTCGGTGACAAGGTCGCCAGCTTCCCGTCTCAAAGCCCGAACGACTATCCCGTGTACGGCGAGCAGATTGTTTTGCCGCGCTCGGCACTGACCCGGTATCCGGATGTGCTGACTCCGGTCGAAGCGGCCGTGCATTACACGCCGTTGTTGATCGCTTATTTCGCTTACGTCGATCTGGCACGCATCAAACCCGGGCAGTTCGTGCTGGTGACTGACGCTAGCCATTGTGCCGGACCATCGTTCGTACAACTGGGCAAAGCCTTGGGTGTACGTGTGATTGCCGCCACCAAAACGGCGGAAGAACGCGAAAACCTGTTGGCACTGGGTGCCGAGAAAGTCATCGTCACCGAAGAAGAAGATCTGCTGATGCGGATCAACAAAATCACCGATAACCGCGGTGTGGATGTGGTGTTCGACGGGTTGGGCGGGCCGCAGATGTCGTTGCTGGGCGATGTGCTCGCACCGCGTGGCAGCCTGGTGTTGTACGGCCTTCAAGGCGGCAACCAGACGCCGTTCCCGGCCTGTGCAGCGTTCCAGAAGAACATACAGTTCTTTGTGCACTGTATCGGCAACTTCACCGGCAAGCCGGAACTGGGCATCATCCAGGATGAGGTCGCACTGCAACGTGCGTTGCGTGACATCAATCAGATGACGGCTGACCGTGTGCTGCTGCCGCTCAAGACTCGGGTCTTTCCGTTTTCCGAGTTTGTCGAGGCACACCGCTATATGGACGAATGCCCATGCCGCGAGCGGGTTGCCCTTCAGGTCGAACCTGCGTAACACGCCCCAATAAAAGTCCGTGCTTGCACGGACTTTTTCGTTCTCCCTCCGAAAATATGAGGCTCCCGTCAATTCATGACGGGTCAGTTCAGCAACTGAACTGGTTTTTGCCCTCAATCTGTATCTTCTAATCATCATATAAGCCCCGATAATTGAATGATTACTTTCATCTCAAGGAATGAGCTATGGCCAGGTATCGGGCAGATACTTTTCAATGCGCTCCGGCAATACAAACTCAACTATTAATGAGTTATCGATCGGTTGCCGAAAAAACACAGGTAACTTCTTTCTTTATTTGTCGTGCTACTTGTCTGTGGGACGTTGTCGGATATTTCCTAGGATGTCTCCGGTCGTCGCCCGGTGCCCGGCTTGTGGGGCTTGGAGGCGCGTGGTTGTCAGGAGGGTTAACGGTCGGCTGCAATCATTTCAAATAATGACTAAAAACTAAGTGTTAGCATTTGATATCAGGCGCAACACTCTAATCATGACCGGCAACCCATTGCGCAATGCATGGCGTTGTTTGCGTGACATCGAACCTATGAGTAACAGGTAGACAATAATGACCAATACCCATGATCAGGCAATGAACTATGTTTATCAGCAAGTACTGCAGCGATTACTGAGTTTCTTTTCCCGGGCCGAGCGCACTGCATTGCAGTTGATGATTCAGCGCGTGGTGGTCGCCGCCGGTGGCATGGAGCGAATTGGCGAGTTCAAGGTGCTGACGATCCAGTCTGGGAGCCGTGACAGTTGTTACACCCTGGCGTTGCTGCGTGCCGCGCAATTGAGCATCGCCGGGCGCGCACCGGCGACCTTCCAGCTGCGTGTGGCGACCTTGCGCTCGAACAGCATCGCTTCGACGGCGCTTGAAAACATCCATCACAGCTGCAGCGCCTTGTTTCTCTACGACGATCCACGGGTTGAAGTGTTGATGGTCGATAACCGCGAGGTCCTGCCGTTCAATCACGCCGTGGCGATCTCCGAAGGCGGTCGCGAATCAAATCGCCTCAATCTGTTGATGGTCGGTCACCGTCGAACCTGGCACGACCCCCTTGACCTGTGGGATGACGGGTACCTGGCAACCGGCGAGTTCTATGGGCAAATTGCCCGTTGGGACCGCGGTGTCGATGCCTTGGTCAGCAGCGATTCACCTCGCCAGCAAAAGCAGTTCATGGATGGATTGAACCGTGCTGCGGCGAAGGCGGGGTTTGCGATGTCGGCTCAGCCAGAGACCAGCTATGAGCAGCTCTTCGCACGGCTCGATGCGCTGGGCAGCGACTGCTATCGCGAGTTTTACCCCGGCCACGATCAGCCGGCATGGCGTCCAGCAGAGCGTTTTGAGGCGTGTCGCCGCGCAACGTTCATCGACATCCACGACATGCTGGTCAGCAATCTGGAGGAGCGCTGGCCGCTGCTCACAGAGTTCCTCAAGTTTCAACCTGACGAGCTGACGGCTCAGTCGGGTGATAACGAATACGTGAGCTTTTCGATTTCTGCGCATCTGCGTGGGCTACAAGCCTGTTTCGTGCAGGGTCGGACCTATGAAGCCGGCATTGTTGACTATGTTCAGCGGCAATTGGTCATGATGCGTCGCAAGCACCTTCCGGAGTATGCATACGAGCAGGTATTGCGGGCATATGGCAATCCAGATCAGCGTGAACTGGCGGCGGCCGAGGCCCAAAGATGCCTCTGCCTGAACGAAGCTCAACTGGTGTGTTTACTGTTCGCACCCTTTGTCGAGAAAGGCGCGTCGCTTGAGCATTTTCTGCGTCAATGCCATCCCGGCATGCTCGTGGCGCTACCCGAACTGCATCGCGCGATGCAGGGCAAGCCTGCGCCCGAGCAGGTGTTGCAATGGATGGTCGACGTCAGCGGGCTGCCCGTCAGCCTGATCGGTACGCTGTACCACATGGGGCCGGTGGCCAGTGGCGAGACTGCGGGCAAGGGGCTGCAAGCCGATATGAGGGTGATTGACGCCGTGACGGGCGAACGGTCAACGGGGCGTTGAAAGTGCCTCGCTTGATAACGCCCGTCCGGATCCATCGGGCTGCGCCCATCGTGTGCAGTCATCGCTCATGAAAGGCCCCCGAGAAACCGACTTCGCTTATCAGGCGGTGTATCGCTACCTGACTCATCTGATCAGCGAACCGGTCAGCGACACACGTGTGCGGCTTCCGTCATTACGACAGCTGGCGGAGCGTCTGAGCGTGTCGATATCGACCATTCAGTACGCCTATTCGCTGCTGGAAAAGGAAGGGCGCGTCTATTCGGTGGCCAAATCCGGTTATTACGCACTTCCGGTGTCGTTCATCCGGCCACCGTGCAGCGGCAATGACCTGCTCGAGACGGTTTATGTGAATGCCAGGCGACCGGGAATGCTGGTAATGAGCGCTGACGAACCCGCATTGCTGCAGCCGTTGGACAGCCCGCTATTGCTGTTGGAGAGAGAACTGTTGCGCCAATATCCGCGCCAGCCGCAACCGACGTCCCAACCCTGTGGCGAACGGGAGCTGCGCGCAGCGCTGGCGGCGCGATATACCTCCTCTCCGACACGTTGCTGGCACGCCGACGATGTCTACATCGGTGCTGATCTGCGGGGTGTGCTGGAAATATTGATCGCGGTGCTTTGCCTCAAGGACGCCACGGTTGTGGTGGAGTCTCCGTGCGACTGGTCGATTTTGCGGTTGTTGCAGGACTTGGACGTCAAGGTCATTGAGGTGTCGTTACAAGCGGATGGCTGCCTGGACCTTGACCATCTGCAAACGCTGCTGGAGACCGAACCCGTTCGACTGATGATGTTGTCATCCGGCCTGAACATGCCGCGCGGCAGTGTGGTCGATGAAAGCAACAGGCTATCAACCGTGCAGTTGCTGGCGCGGCACGGCAGTTGGGTGCTTGAGAACGACTGTTACGGCGATCTTGAATTTGAACCCTCTGGCCCACGGTTCCGCGATTTGCTGGACCCGGACCGACTGATCGTGTTTTCCACATTCGAGAAGGTTATCGGGCCTGAAGCGCCTTACGGCTATGTGCTTTCGCGGCAACTGCGAGGTGAGCTGCAGCGACACTTTCTGCTGCGCTCGTTCCGGTTGTCGCCGATCCGTCAGAAAGCCATTGCGCGCCTGTACAACAATGGTCGCATCGATCAGCACTTGTTGGTGCTGCGCCGGCTCCTCAAGGAGCGCAAAGTACAGATGACCCAATTGCTGGAGGAACGACTGGCAGACGCGTTGCACTTCGTCGACCCCCAGGGCGGCGCGACGATCTGGGTGCGCTCGTTACGTCAGGTTGATGTGCGCGGCGTGTTCCACCGCCTGCTCAAACAGCAGGTAGTGGTGGCCCCCGGGGAATTATTCAGCTTGCGCGGGCTGCATGCGCAACATTTGCGGCTGAGCCATACCTTTGGTGGTGAGCATGACCTTGGCGTAGCGTTGGGTTTGCTGGGGGATGCCTTGCGTCTGGAAGCGATCGATTGAGCGACGCGGGATAACATCCGCGAGCCTCATGGATCTATAACATCGCGTTGCGGTCGAACTGCCAGTAAACTGCGATCCAATTCCTGAACCACTCAATTTCAGAGGTTTTGCATGACACTCAGTCCTTTTGCGGGCAAACCGGCACCGGCAGAATTGTTGGTCGATATCCCGCGACTGGTAACGGCCTATTACACTGGCCAGCCTGACGCCGCCATCTCAACCCAGCGTGTAGCCTTTGGCACTTCCGGGCACAGGGGCAGCTCGTTCGACTTGAGTTTCAACGAGTGGCACGTCTTGGCGATCAGCCAGGCGATCTGCCTGTACCGTGAAGCCCAGGGAATCACCGGTCCGTTGTTCGTCGGGATCGACACTCACGCACTGTCCACGCCAGCCGGTGCCAGCGCCCTGGAAGTGTTGGCCGCCAACGGCGTCACGGTGATGATTGCCGAAGGGGACGAATACACACCGACCCCGGCCATTTCCCACGCAATCCTTTGCTACAACCGTGGCCGTACTTCGGGGCTGGCGGACGGTATCGTCATTACGCCGTCGCACAACCCGCCGCAAAGCGGTGGCTACAAATACAACCCTACCAACGGTGGTCCGGCCGATACCCACATCACCAAGTGGATCGAAGCCAAGGCCAACGAACTGCTGGCGGCCAAACTCGCTGGCGTCAAACGCATCAGCTACGAGCAGGCGCTGAAAGCCAGCACAACCCATCGCCACGATTACCTCAACACTTACGTGGCTGATCTGATCAACGTGATCGACTTCGACGCCATCCGTGACGCCAAGCTGCGTCTGGGCGTTGATCCATTGGGCGGAGCAGGGGTGCGCTACTGGTCGGCGATTGCCGAGCATTACCGTCTGGACCTCGACGTGGTCAATACACAGGTCGATCCGACGTTCCGCTTCATGACCGTCGACTGGGATGGTCAGATCCGCATGGACCCATCGTCCACCCACGCGATGCAAGGCTTGATCGGTCTGAAAGATCGCTACGACGTCGCGTTTGGCTGCGACCCGGATCACGACCGTCACGGCATCGTTACGCCGTCCGGTGGTTTGTTGGCACCGAACAACTACCTCGCGGTATCGATTGACTACCTGTTCCAGAACCGTCCGCATTGGCGCGCCGACGCTGCCGTGGGCAAAACCGTGGTCAGCAGCGGCTTGATTGATCGCGTGGCCAAGCGTCTGGGCCGTCGTCTGTATGAAGTGCCGGTGGGCTTCAAATGGTTTGCCGACGGCTTGTTCGACGGTTCCCTGGGTTTTGGCGGAGAAGAAAGCGCTGGTGCCTCGTTCCTGCGCAAGGACGGCGGCGTCTGGAGTACCGACAAGGACGGCCTGATCCCGGCATTGCTGGCCGCAGAAATGACCGCTCGCACCGGTCGCGACCCAAGCCAGGCCTATCGCGCGTTGACCGATGAACTCGGCGAACCGTTCTCGGTGCGCGTGGATGCCAAGGCCAACCCTGAACAGAAAGCCTTGCTGAGCAAGCTGTCGCCAGACCAGGTCACCTCGACTCAACTGGCGGGCGAAGCGATCCAGAGCATTCTCAGCCACGCACCCGGCAATGACCAGGCGATTGGCGGCCTGAAGGTCATGACCGAAAATGGCTGGTTCGCGGCTCGTCCGTCGGGCACTGAAGACATCTACAAGATCTACGCTGAAAGCTTTGTGAGCGATGACCACCTCAAGCAGTTGGTGGCAGAGGCTCAAACGCTGGTGGATGGCGCCATCGCAGCCAAGTAATCCAGACAGTAAAAAGGGGCGACCATCACGGTCGCCCCTTTTTTGTGCCTGGCGTTTACTGAATCACGCGAGGTCTACCAGGACAATTTCGCTGTCCTCAATCGCTGTCACTCGCAACACCTGCTCATCGGCCACCGCAACCCCGTCTCGAGCTTGCGCACGTAAGCCATTGACTTCAATCACACCCGTGGCCGGAACCAGGTAGGCGCGACGCCCATTGTCCAGATGATACTCGGCAGATTCCCCAGCCTTCAGGTTCGCCGCCACCAGCCGAGCATCAGCACGGATGCGCAGGCTCTGATCATCGCCGGACTTGCCGCTGGCCAACGTGACGAAACCTTCACGATCACCTTTGGGGAATGGCTTGGCTCCCCAGGACGGCGCAAGCCCGGATTCGTTGGGGATGATCCAGATCTGGAAGATCTTGGTGGGTGTCGCTTCCAGGTTGTACTCGCTGTGGGCGATGCCGGTGCCGGCACTCATGACCTGAACGTCGCCGGCTTCGGTACGGCCCTTGTTGCCCAGGTTGTCTTCGTGAGTAATCGCACCTTCACGGACGTAGGTAATGATTTCCATGTCCCGGTGCGGGTGTTTTGGAAACCCGGTGCCGGAGGCAATCACGTCATCGTTCCAGACCCGCAAGTTGCCCCAGTTCATGCGCTTGGGGTCATGGTACTCGGCGAACGAAAAGTGGTGATGAGCATCCAACCAGCCATGATGGGCACCGCCCAGGGAGTTGAAGGGTCTGAGTTCGAGCATGATCGTCTCCTGAAAGGGGGGTTAATGGCGAGCATCATCTATCAGGTACTCATCGATAAAAAGCGTAAAAAATGCTGCATTACCATCGAATTTACTGATGTGAAATAACCTCGAAAGTTTCTCATCCAGCCTTCACTTCATCGCATAAGCCAATGACCTGTAAGCATTTCACTAGAACTCAAAGGCAAATGCAGACACCATAGCCCGCAACAGCCTCACACCCTGGAGTCAGCCCGCGTGCCGCAACACACCCCCGATCTTCCGCCCGAACTTCGTCCCTTGGCCGAGATGCCGTTGCTCAAGCGCCTGGCCGCCCGGTTCTTCGGTCATGGCTTGACCCGACTGCGTGCGCAGCACCGCGCTTCCTGGCTACACGGGCAAGCCGACGGTTTTCGCAGCGGTCACAGCGCGGGGTTTGAGTACGGCTTCAAGGAAGGCAAGGACGAAGGGCTGGAGCAAGGCCGGCAAGTGCTGCTGATCCGCGATTCGCGCTCAACCGAACATCGGCCGCCCAATGTCGATGACAATCTGTTTGACGACTGGCGCCTGCCATTAAGTGCGGAGTTAAAGAAGCGCATGAAGGCCGATGTGGCCCGGCTGCTGCCACCCCATGCCCAGCCGAGCGTTGCGCAGTGGAAGATGATCTTCAGCGACACGCCGTCAACGTCGGTGATTGCCGGGGCAGGCGCCGGCAAGTCGACCACGCTGGTGCTGCGTATCCTGTTGCTGACCCACTATCTGGGCTTCGAACTGGATTCGATGACCGTCGTGACCTTTACCCGCGAATCGCGCAAAGACTTCATTAATAAGCTGATCGAACTGTTCGCGCTGTGGGGCCGGCCGCTGAGCCTCAAAGAGGCGCGTGATCTGGTGCGCACCTTCCATTCGCGCATTCTGCCGATGGTTCGCAGCCTGCCGGGGTTCGAGCGTCTGCAAGCCTTCGAAAACCTAAGCAACCGCACGCAAAACGCCGACGAAGACGTCGACAGCAATCCGTTCGATCTGCGAATCAATGACGCTCAGCGACAGCAGCTCAATGCCTGCTATCACCAGTTGCATACCCGCAATGAACGCTTTCGCGAGTTGATCAGGCCTTTGTCTCGCCATGCCTTGCAGCTCAAGGAGCTGGAACGCGACCATCCCGACGTGCAAAAACGCGTGGCCGTGACCGAACTGGCGGCCAGGCGCGATGAAGAACTGTGCGACGCCATTGAAGACCTGTGGTTTCGCGCGGGTGCCTGGCCAATCACGGGTATCGAACCCAATCGGCAATCCTTCGATATCAACGGCGCGACGTTCCATTGTCACGGTTACATCCCAAGCCTCGATGCGTGGGTCGTGCTGGGGTTTGATCCGCGGGAAAACCCGCAGGTCTGCCGCCCGAATGCCAAGTTGACTGTCCGTGCAGAATGGGCAGTAAAGCGTACCCTGTTTCAAGCTTTCTGCCGTAAACCATTGATATGGTTAGATAGTTACGAGTCTTCAAAGCGTGTTTTGGCCTCGCTGGCAGGTGATGCCAGCGCCGGTCCGGGCTTTGATTACAAGGTCAAAGGTGAGCTGGCTTCGGCGCCGTTACTCGATTGTTTTGTCGCGGCTGCCGGTTTTATAGAAAACCTCGGTCTGGATGTTTCGAACGCTGTTGGCCAGATGAGTTTCGCCAAGGACGACCCCGACCGATTCTTCTTCGAGGCCTTGAGCTTGTTCTGGCGAGCGCTGGAAGATCATCTGCTCGATCAGAAACCACCGGTGATGACCTACAACCGGATGTTTGCCTTGTTCAGCGAGCACTCACCGGAAAACCTGAAGTTGTTGAGCGATGAACTGCTGCGGCCACTGTCACACCTGATGATCGACGAATTTCAGGACGTATCGCCACAAATCGTCTCCTGGATTCGCGCCAGCCTGACCGAGATCCGCAGTCGAGGCCCGGCAATGCACGTTGGGCGCGGTGCACAACGCTCATCTCTGCTGTGTGTGGGGGATGACTGGCAGTCCATTTATGGCTGGCGCGGCAGTTCGCCGACGTACTTCATGGAGTTCAACAAAGAGTTCCGGTCGCCCAACACCACCAAAGTCATGCTCAGCGACAACTATCGCAGCCATCAACACATCATCGACGCCGCCGAGCATATCGTTCGCGCGGCACCGGCCATCGCTGGCAAGAAAGCCAAAGCCAGCGGCGAGCCTAAAGCGCTATTGCCGGTAAACGTCCTGGACCGGGACGATCAAGGCATGGCCCAGCGCTTGATGGAGCATTACCGAAAGGGTGATTCAATCTTGATGCTTTATCGAAAAAGCAGCGATAAGTTATTGATTGAACAGCATATTAAGCCTGTAGTTAATGTGGATTCGAGCTTACCTTATGAGTCACGCCGACTAAAACAACTGACGTATCACAGTGCCAAAGGCTTGCAGGCCGACGCGGTGTTCTTGCTCGGCGATTGCCAGCATCTGACCAGCTCACCGTACAAGAATCAGGTGTACAGGATGGCGGGACTCGGCAAGTCCGGGGACAGCGAGCCCTATGACAGCGCGCAAAGGGACGAAATCCTGCGACTGGCTTACGTCGGCATCACCCGTGCCGTCAGTCATTGCTACTGGTATGTCGAGGGGCAGGACACGGCGGCGAATATGCCCAAGGCATCTGACCGGATCGGCAGCGGCAAAGCGTTTTTCGCCGATCATCGGGTCGGCCAGAAAGGGGCGTGATCCTGAGTCGTCTCCCACTAAAAAGCCCACATGATGTGGGCTTTTTGTTAAGTGTTCAGCCTTCAGGCATAGCTTCTGAGGGCCACAGGTGGAATGAATGCTTCAAGTTCATCCTCGACGGCTTCAATGATTCGCTCGACATCCGCTGCATTCATGACCGTTGCGCAAGGGATACCGGCAATGGCAATCATGGTCTCGCCACTGGCACGATCAAACAGTCGGGCGATCATGCTGCCCGGTGCGTCCATGCTCGCCTCAAATCCCATGGGATGAAAATGCCAGCGCATCAGCTGGCAGGCGTTTGGAAACGTGACTTTGCTGAAAGATCCTTTATTCATATGTTGCCCGCCTTCTTCATCGAGCGCTTCCTTTAGCTCATGTTAGGAGGGAAGAGCCTTCAATGGCTCAACCGGTGACTGCCTTTAAAAGTAGCATCGGTATGTGAAAACCATGTGATTTTTTTCGGGCCGTTCGGCAGTTAATGGGATTTTCATGATCGAGGTCATGTCCCGGCACGCATTGGCTCGGCGACGGGTCTTGCCGGGTTGGTATTTCAGCAATTGAACCCGGTGGAGAACTTCGGCAAGCTCGGCGTTTTCCCGTCGAGACCTTTATGCACGCCGATGATGATGGGCCGCAACAAACCCGGGCCACGGGCGAGACGGTCATGCGCTACCACTTGTGCTGGAAGCACCGCGACCTGGACGGCGTCATGGCGCTTTATCACCCAGGCATCCAGTACCACGATTTTTTCCAGAACCGCGTGATGGGGCTCGACGAACTGCGCGAGTACGTGCGCGTCAGCATGCCGCGCAATCCGGGCGAAGCGCTGGAGCACTCGGACCGGATTCGCCTGGACGGTAATACCGCGTTTATCCAGTACCGAATGACGTTGCGTGGCGGTGAGGGGCTGGTGTCCTTCCACACCAGCGAAGCAATCACGGTCCGCGACGGGTTGATCTGGCGGGTCAACGAATACGCCACGCTGGTCCACGAGCAGCCGTCCAGCACGGCGACTAAAACTTTGCGCCCGGCGGTCAGTCGACTCGGGCTGTCCCCGCGCCAATTGAGTTTCATGGCCGACGACTTGCAGCAGTATTTCCAGCGCCAGCAGCCATATCTTGACCCCGAACTCGACCTGCAAAGGGTGGCGAAGGAGTGCGGCTACAGTCGCAATCAGATTTCCTACCTGTTGAATCAAGTGTTGGGCCAGAGTTTCTATCGCTACGTGAACCAGGCGCGCCTGCAACATCTGCTCGGCACGCTGGACACCGCGACGCCACCGCTGCGTATCGACGAACTGGCGTTTGCGGCGGGATTCAATTCGCTGTCGGCGTTTTACAAGTGTTTCCGCCAGCACACCGGCCTGTCGCCCAAGGCCTATGCCAAACAAATTTCCTTGCGTGCCCGCGCGCAAGACAGCCCCTGAGTTCACGCACTAGGATCGACGCCATCGAAGTTTGAGTGGCGGAATCCTGCATGTCGGCGTGGCGCACTATCAGTTTATGGATGGATCAACTCGACGAGCCGTTAGCGGCGCGTGCGGCGCTGGAACACGATCTGGATGTCGACGTGGCCATCATCGGCGCCGGTTACACCGGGCTCTGGACCGCGTATTACCTCAAGCGCCAGGCACCGGGCCTGAACATTGCCATTGTCGAAGCGCAAACCGCCGGTTTTGGTGCCTCGGGCCGTAACGGTGGCTGGTTGATGGGCAATATCCTCGGTGAAGACCGGCTGCTGGCCGACCTGTCTCCCGACCATCGCCGCGCTTCATTTGACCTGCTGCACAGCATCCCTGATGAAGTAGAACTTGTCGTCGAACGTGAAGGTATCGCCTGCGATTATCGCAAAGGCGGGGTGCTTTACTGCGCCGCACGCTACCCCGAGCAAGAAACCAGCCTTCGGCGTTATCTGGACGATCTCTACCGCCAAGGCCTGACCGAAAGTGACTACCGCTGGCTCAGCCCCGAACAACTGGCGCAACAGATCAGAGTTGCGAAGCCTTATGGCGGTATCTATGCACCGCACGTCGCGACCATTCACCCGGCAAAGTTGGTGCGAGGTTTGGCACGCACGGTGGAGAGCATGGGGGTCAAGATCTATGAAAACAGCCCGGTCATGCGGTGGCAGTCGGGGAGTCTGCGCACGGCCAAGGCCTCGGTTCGCAGTCGCTGGATCGTCCCGGCGGTAGAAGGCTATGCGACGACGTTACCGCCGCTGGGTCGCTATCAATTGCCGGTGCAAAGCCTGATCGTTGCCACCGAGCCTCTGTCCGCCGCGACTTGGGACGATATCGGCCTGGATCGCGGCCAGGCCTTCAGCGAAAGTAGCCGTCAGGTGACGTACGGCCAGCGCACCGCCGACAACCGTTTGGTATTCGGGGCACGGGGCGGCTACCAGTTTGCCGGCAAGCTGCGCCATGACTTCGACCTGACCACTAATGAAGTGGAGCTACGGCGCTATCTGTTCGGCGAGCTCTTCCCGCAACTCAAGAATGTACGGATTACCCACGCCTGGGGCGGCAACCTGGGCATGTCGCGGCGCTTCAAGCCGCACATGCTCTGTGATCACGCCAGCGGCATCGCCTTGTCCGGCGGTTATGGCGGGGAGGGTGTCGGGGCCAGCCACCTGGGTGGCAGAACCCTCGCCGATCTGATGCTTGAACGCGATACCGAACTGGTCCGCCAGCCCTGGGTCATGCCCCAGGGCGGGCTCGACACGCTCAAGGCCTGGGAGCCGGAACCCTGCCGCTGGCTCGGTTACAACGCAATCATTCGCAGCTTCGTCCACGAAGACCAGACCCTGGCCAACCCGACCACCGCACCCTGGCGCCGAAAGCTGGCCAGCGGGGTTGCGGGGTTCATGGAAGGCTTCATGCACTGAACAGCGCTTTATCCATCGACAGGTACGCCCATGAGCATCACGCAATTGAAGAATACCGCCACCCTGAAGCTCGAAGAGTCCAACCCGGTTGCCGTGCCACTGGGAACACCGGTGGCCGTGGCCTCGACCACCAGCGTCGAACGCGACGATGGTGTCGAAACGGGTGTCTGGGAATGCACGCCCGGACGCTGGCGTCGGCAGATCGTCGCCCAGGAATTCTGTCACTTCATCCAGGGGCGCTGCACCTTCACCCCGGACGATGGCGAAACCCTTTTCATAGAAGCCGGCGATGCACTGATGTTGCCGGCCAACAGTCTCGGCATCTGGGATATCCAGGAAACCGTGCGCAAGACCTACGTTTTGATTTTTTGATCTTCTGATTGCCTGCCAATAACAAAAGCCCCTACAGGAATCGACTCATGATCCGAAAGACACTGACACTGGCGCCCCTTGCACTCGTCGCGACCCTTGGCCACGCTGCTGAAACGGTCAAAATCTACAACTGGTCAGACTACATCGCCCCGGACACCACCAAGAACTTCCAGAAAGAAACCGGTATCGCCTTCACCTACGACGTCTACGACAGCAACGAAACCCTCGACGGCAAGTTGATGACCGGTAAATCGGGATACGACGTGGTGTTCCCGTCCAACCATTTCATGGCGCGACAGATTGAAGGGGGAGCGCTGAAGAAGCTCGACAAGGCTCAATTGCCGAACTGGAAGAACCTCAATCCGGTATTGCTCACAGCGTTGCAGACCAACGATCCGGGTAACGAACATGGCTTTCCGTACCTGTGGGGCAGCACTGGCATCGGCTACAACATCGCCAAGGTCAAGGCCGTACTGGGTGACAACGCGCCCGTGGATTCCTGGGACCTGATCTTCAAACCCGAAAACATGCAAAAGCTGCAGAAATGCGGCGTTGCCATCCTCGACAACGGCCCGGAACTGTTGCCCGCCGCCCTGAATTACCTGGGCCTGCCGCACCACAGCAAAAAACCGGAAGACTATAAAAAGGCCGAAGCGCTGCTGCTGAAAGTCCGGCCGTATGTCAGTTATTTCCATTCATCCAAGTACACCAGCGACCTTGCCAACGGCGACATCTGCGTGGCGGTCGGCTTCTCCGGTGACATCCTGCAAGCCGAAAACCGCGCCAAGGAAGCCCACAATGGTATCGACATCGGCTACTCGATTCCCAAGGAAGGCGCGGCCATCTGGTTCGATATGGTTGCCATGCCCGCCGACGCACCGGACGAGAAGGCCGGCTACGCCTTCATGAACTACCTGCTGCGCCCGGACGTCATGGCCGGTGTCAGCAACTACGTGCACTACGCCAACGGCAACCAACAGGCCGACAGCCTGATCGACCCGACGATCAAAAACGACACCAAGGTTTATCCGAGCCCAGAGATGATGGGCAAACTGTTCGCGCTCGAGGCGATGCCGCTGAACATTGACCGGGTGCGTACGCGGGTGTGGAACAAGATTCGGACGGGGAGTTGAGGGTTCATATTTTGTAGTGATTGGTGGCACACCGACTGCAGGCTGCGCCAGCTGCTACAAGGATCGCGGCGTACGAAAATCCTGTAGCAGCTGCCGAAGGCTGCGTTCGGCTGCGCAGCAGTCGTAAATAATCAAATTCAACACACATTTAACTGATATCAATCCGCTGGCACTCCTATTAATAAGTCCAACAAAAGTGAGACCTCTTAGACAAAAAACAAACTTACCCCTATTTAATATTTAAATATCAAATCGTCAGACAATTTGCGCAAACGCACATGCCTCCAAACAAACTTTCGACACCTCAGGCATTGTTTACGGGCACTTGCTGGAACAACACAATTTGACGTCAAAAAAAATGTAGACGTTTGATTTCGAATTGTGTCAGTTTTCTTTCGCCTGCATTGGGCGAGTGATAGGACGATCTCGCCAGAGATTGTCGCTATCTGAAAAAACTGTTCCATAGCCAAACAAGGAAGTGTGTTTATGTCGAAAGTAAAAAACAACGCTATTGATCTTGCTGAACTGGCCTTTGCCCCCTCGCATGCATTGGCAGCACCGAGTTCTGCTTTCAGCCAGATCGACAGCTTCAGCCATCAGTATGACCGCGGCGGCAATCTCACGGTCAATGGCAAACCCTCCTATTCCGTCGACCAGGCAGCGACCCAATTGCTGCGCGACGGTGCTGCCTACCAGGACAAGGATGGCAGCGGCAAAATCGAACTGACCTATACGTTCCTGACCTCGGCGTCGTCGAGCACCATGAACAAGCACGGGATTACCGGTTTCAGTCAGTTCAGTGCTCAGCAAAAAGCCCAGGCGGTGCTCGCCATGCAATCCTGGGCCGATGTCGCCAACGTCACCTTCGCCGAGAAGGCCACGGGCGGCGACGGGCACATGACCTTCGGCAACTACAGCGGTGGCCAGGACGGCGCTGCGGCATTTGCTTATCTGCCGGGCACGGGCGCGGGTTACGACGGGACCTCCTGGTACCTGACCAACAGCAGCTATACGCCGAACAAGACGCCGGACCTGAACAACTATGGTCGTCAAACCCTGACCCACGAAATCGGTCACACCCTGGGCCTGGCCCACCCTGGCGACTACAACGCCGGTGAAGGCGCGCCGACTTACAACGACGCCACCTACGGGCAAGACACCCGCGGTTACAGCGTCATGAGCTACTGGAGCGAAAGCAATACCAACCAGAACTTCAGCAAGGGCGGTGTCGAGGCGTATTCGTCCGGCCCGCTGATGGACGACATTGCTGCCATTCAGAAACTCTACGGGGCCAACACCACCACCCGTACTGGCGACACTACCTACGGCTTCAACTCCAACGCCGGTCGCGACTTCCTGAGCGCGTCTTCGTCGTCGGACAAGGTCGTGTTTTCGGTGTGGGACGCGGGCGGCAAGGACACTCTGGATTTCTCCGGCTTCACCCAAAACCAGAAAATCAACCTCAATGAGGCCTCGTTCTCCGACGTTGGCGGCCTGGTGGGCAACGTCTCCATTGCCAAGGGCGCGATCATCGAGAACGCAATCGGCGGTTCGGGCAACGACCTGTTGATCGGTAATGGCGTATCCAACGAGCTGAAGGGCGGTGCCGGCAACGACATCCTCTACGGTGCCGGCGGTGCGGACAAACTGTGGGGGGGTGCCGGTTCGGACACGTTTGTGTTCGCCGCCAGCAGTGACTCCAAGCCAGGTGTTGCCGATCAGATCCTCGACTTTGTCAGTGGCCTGGACAAGATCGACCTGACCGGTATTACCAAAGGCGCGGGCCTGCACTTCGTGAGTTCGTTCACGGGGGCGGTCGGTGATGCCGTGCTGACTAACTCGGGCGGGAACAGCCTGCTGTCGGTGGACTTCTCAGGGCATGGTGTGGCGGATTTCCTCGTCAGCACCGTAGGCCAGGCGGCGTTCTCGGACATCGTGGCCTGATTCAAGGCTGAAAAGGAGCGCGGTGCACGTTGCGCCGCGCTCTGTCCTTGCATCGATGCGCG
The DNA here is from genome assembly GCF_054668435.1 of Pseudomonas sp. S2_B07. NCBI lineage: Bacteria > Pseudomonadati > Pseudomonadota > Gammaproteobacteria > Pseudomonadales > Pseudomonadaceae > Pseudomonas > Pseudomonas sp. S2_B07. The sequence goes on along the minus strand of NZ_CP162769.1, from coordinate 607,904 downwards.
CACTGCGTAAGGCTACGCGCCGGAGTGACAGATCCTATGGCCCCTGACGCCTTTACCTACAGAATGACCGCGTGGCTATTGGCGACGCTGATGATGTTTCTTGGAGATGTAGCCATGGCAAGCAGCCTGAAATTAGCGGACCCCTCTGAACTCGCCGGACATTGGCGAGCCACCTTGATGACCAAAGAGGATGCGTCCGAGCCCCGCACTGTGCAGGACAAACCGTCGAACGTTTGCCTGATTGACCTTCAACCCAACCAGACCCTGGCCGAGGGCGCCGAGTGCCTTGGGGCCTGGCTGCAAGTGTCGGCCATTGGCTGGTTCACAGAACCGGACGGGATTGCGATCACCGGCAAGGAAGGCTCAAGAATTTTCTTTTTCAGCCGACAGCATGATGGGCTTTATCAAGGCAATTTGAAGTCCGGTCTGATCATTACGCTTGAGCGCGCTGCGCGTAAGAGCAATTAGTGGGCGGACCGTGCAAATTTAAATAGAGAGCCCGCTGTTGTAGTTATAAGTAGCAAAACAATACGCCAACTCTTTAGCGAGCATGGAAGTGGGTTGTTAATTTGTAAGCGATTACCGACAAAAAATGTCTCGAACCGCGCACACACAGTTAATTAAACCTCGTCAGATCAGGACGGGGAATTTCACCTCGGGAAAAATCAATGAAGATGGCTAAGGCCCCAGCCACCGCTCCGTTATTCAAGGCACTGGGCGACTATAAAAGCATCTTGATCAGCGTCGGTTGTTTTACCGCATTGATCAACGTACTGATGCTGGTCCCGTCGATTTATATGCTGCAAGTCTATGACCGTGTGTTGTCTTCGCAGAACGAAACGACCTTGGCCATGTTGTCGCTGATGGTGGTCGGCTTCTTTGCCTTCATCGGCCTGCTTGAGATCGTGCGCAGCTTCATCGTGATCCGCATCGGCAGCCAACTGGAACGACGCTTCAACCTGCGGGTGTATCAAGCCGCGTTCGAGCGCAACCTGTTCAAAGGCGAGGGCAATGCCGGGCAATCCTTGGGGGACCTGACGCACATCCGCCAATTCGTCACCGGACCCGCGCTGTTTGCCTTCTTCGACGCGCCGTGGTTTCCGGTCTATCTGTTCGTGATCTACCTGTTCAATGTCTGGCTGGGTGTCTTCGCGACGGTGGGGGCTGTGGTCCTGATCGGCCTCGCTTTCCTCAACGAAACGATGACCAAAAAGCCCTTGGGCGAAGCCGCCGGTTTTTCCCAGAAGTCCAGCCAGTTGGCCACCAGCCACTTGCACAATGCCGAGACCATCCAGGCGATGGGCATGCTCGGCGTGTTGCGCAAACGCTGGTTTCAAGTGCATTCGCGCTTTCTCAGTTTGCAGAATCAGGCCAGTGACACCGGCGCGGTTATCAGTTCCCTGAGCAAAACCTTGCGTCTGTGCTTGCAATCCCTGGTACTGGGGCTGGGTGCGTTGCTGGTGATCAAGGGCGAGATGACTGCCGGGATGATGATCGCCGGTTCGATCCTGATGGGCCGCGTCCTGAGTCCCATCGATCAGTTGATTGCGGTCTGGAAACAGTGGAGTGGCGCGAAGCTGGCCTACCGTCGCCTGGATGCGTTGCTGCAAGCCTTTCCACCGTCTGACGAAGCCATGGCGCTGCCGGCACCGAAAGGGCAGATCACTTTCGAACAGGTCAGCGCCGGCCCTCCGGGGCAACGTGCGGCGACGCTGCACATGGTCAACTTCAACCTCGGTGCCGGGGAGGTGATGGGCGTGCTCGGTGCCTCCGGCTCAGGCAAGTCGACACTGGCCCGGGTACTCGTCGGCGTCTGGCCAACCCTCGGCGGCACAGTTCGGCTCGACGGCGCGGACATTCATCGCTGGAACCGCGACGACCTCGGGCCCTACATCGGCTACTTGCCACAAGACATCGAATTGTTCAGCGGCAGCATTGCCGAAAACATCGCCCGGTTTCGCGAAACTGATCCGCAGAAAGTCGTCGAGGCTGCGCAACAGGCCGGCGTGCATGAATTGATCCTGCGCTTGCCGCAAGGCTACGACACGCTGCTCGGCGAAGACGGCAGCGGCTTGTCCGGTGGCCAGAAACAACGCGTGGCACTGGCCCGTGCGTTGTACGGCAACCCGAGCCTGGTGGTGCTGGACGAACCCAATTCCAACCTCGACACCGTGGGCGAAGCTGCGTTGGCCAGCGCCATCGCGCACCTGAAAGCCCAGGGCACCAGCGTGATTCTGGTGACCCATCGGTCCTCGGCCTTGGCCCAGGCCGACAAATTGCTGGTGCTCAACGAAGGACGCTTGCAGGCCTTCGGCCCGAGCCAGGACGTGCTCAAGGCACTGTCCGGCGCTCAGGAACAACACCGTGAAAAAGCCGCGCAGGCGCCGGGCGGGCTCAGCATGAGTCGACAGTATCAGCCCACGACAAGGAATTCGGGTGTATGAGCAGCGCACGCATGAACACTGAAAGCGAAGCCCTGATGGAACACGATTACATCGCCGAACGGCCCGAGCGTGATGCGCGATTCTTCGCGCGCATGGGCTGGATACTGGCCATCGTCGGCGCTGGCAGCTTCTTCACCTGGGCCAGCCTCGCGCCGCTCGATCAAGGTATACCGGTGCAGGGCACGGTCGTGGTGTCGGGCAAGCGCAAAGCCGTGCAATCGATGAGCCCCGGTGTGGTCAGCCGGATCCTGGTGCGCGAGGGTCAAGTGGTGACGTTGGGGCAGCCGCTGTTCCAGCTCGACCAGACCCAGGTCGCGGCCGACGTCGATTCGCTGCAGGCGCAGTACCGCATGGCCTGGGCCAGCGTTGCGCGCTGGGAAAGTGAACGGGATAACCTCAAGCAAGTGAATTTCCCGGCCGAGCTGAGCAAGGATGCCGACCCGCGACTGGCGCTGGTGCTCGAAGGCCAGCGGCAATTGTTCAGCAGCCGCCGCGAGGCGTTTTTCCGCGAGCAGGGTGCGTTGCGCGCCAACATGGAAGGCGCCAGCGCGCAATTGGCCGGCATGCGTCGTGCGCGCACCGACCTGACGGCCCAAGCCAACTCGCTGCAACAACAACTGAGTAACCTTCAGCCCTTGGCGGACAACGGCTACATTCCGCGCAACCGCTTGATGGAATACCAGCGTCAGCTGTCGCAAGTGCAGCAGCAACTGGCCGAGAACACCGGTGAAAGCGGTCGGGTGGAGCAGGGCATCCTCGAAGCGAAGCTCAAGCTGCAACAGCACATCGAGGAATATCAGAAAGAAGTCCGCACCCAACTGGCTGACGCGCAACTCAAGAGCGTGACCCTCAAAGAGCAACTGACCTCCGCCGGGTTCAACCTGCAACACAGCGAGATCGTCGCCACGGCTGATGGCATTGCGGTCAACCTCGGGGTGCACACCGAAGGCGCCGTGGTGCGTCAGGGCGATACCTTGCTGGAAATCGTTCCGCAGGGCACTCGGCTGGAAGTCGAAGGGCACCTGCCGATCAACCTGATCGACAAAGTCGGCACCCATTTGCCCGTGGATATCCTGTTCACCGCCTTCAATCAGAGCCGCACACCGCGAGTGCCCGGTGAAGTCAGCCTGATTTCCGCCGACCAGATGGTCGACGAAAAAACCGGCGCGCCGTACTACGTGCTGCGCAGCAGCGTCAGCGATCAGGCGATGGAAAAGCTCAATGGCCTGGTGATCAAGCCCGGCATGCCGGCGGAAATGTTCGTGCGCACCGGTGAACGTTCACTCCTCAACTATCTGTTCAAACCGCTGCTCGACCGGGCAGGCTCCGCGTTGACCGAGGAATAAGGATGTTCGGCTGTATGAATAAGCTTTCCCTGCTCGCAGCGACCCTGGCGTTGCTGACGTGCAACAGTGTGATGGCCATGGGGCCGTTCGACATTTACGAGCAAGCGTTGCGCAATGATCCGGTGTTCCTCGGCGCGCTCAAGGAACGCGATGCCGGCCTGGAAAACCGCCTCATTGGCCGTGCCGGCTTGCTGCCAAAGCTGGGATACAACTACAACAAGGGGCGCAACTCGTCCAAGGCCACCTACCTCAATGACCGCGGGCAAAACCAGACCGATGACCGCAACTACAGCAGTTACGGCTCGACCCTGACCCTGCAACAGCCTCTGATCGATTACGAAGCCTACGCGGCGTACCGCAAAGGCGTGGCGCAGTCGTTGTTTGCCGATGAAGCCTTTCGCGGCAAGAGCCAGGAGTTGTTGGTGCGGGTGCTGGAGAACTACACCAAGGCGCTGTTCGCTCAGGATCAGATCGACATTGCGCTGGCGAAGAAGAAAGCCTTCGAGCAGCAGTTCCAGCAGAACGAGCAGATGTTCCGCCAAGGCGAGGGCACGCGCACCGATACACTTGAGTCCGAGTCCCGTTACGAACTGGCGACCGCCGAGGAGATCGAGGCCCGCAACGAACAGGACGCGTCCTTGCGTGAACTGGGCGCGTTGATCGGTGTACCGACGATCGACATCGCCGACCTGGCGCCGCTGGACCAGAATTTCCAGACCTTCAGCCTGCAACCGGCCAATTACGACACCTGGCACGAAATGGCCGTGGCCAATAACCCGAACCTGGCCTCCCAGCGCCATGCGGTGGACGTCGCGCGTTACGAAGTTGAACGCAATCGCGCCGGGCATCTGCCGAAAGTCAGTGCCTACGCCTCGGTGCGCCAGAACGAATCGGAAAGCGGCAACACTTACAACCAACGTTACGACACCAACACCATCGGCATCGAAGTCAACGTGCCGCTGTATGCCGGTGGCGGGGTGTCGGCGTCCACCCGTCAGGCCAGCCGCACCATGGAACAGGCCGAGTACGAACTGGACGGCAAGACCCGCGAAACCATGATCGAGCTGCGCCGACAGTTCAGCGCCTGCCTGTCGGGCGTGAACAAATTGCGCGCCTATCAAAAGGCGTTGGTGTCTGCCGAAGCGCTGGTGGTCTCGACCAAGCAAAGCATTCTGGGCGGCGAACGCGTCAACCTGGATGCTTTGAATGCAGAACAACAACTATTTACCACCCGCCGCGATCTGGCGCAGGCACGCTATGACTACTTGATGGCCTGGACCAAATTGCACTACTACGCCGGAACCTTGAGCGAGCAGGACCTTGCCAAGGTAGACGAAGCGTTCGGCCAGGGCCCAAAGACTCAATGATGGATCTGTAGCAGCTGCCGAAGGCTGCGTTCGGCTGCGACACGGGACGTGTGAATTTGCAGGCGCCTTTCGAGGCAAAAAGGGATTTTGGCAACACAACTAAGGACGGTAGCTGGATGAATAACAAGCACAACACACTGGCCGTGCTCTGCGCACTGGCCGCACTCGGTCAGGCGCACGCCGCGCCTTACGTGGAAAGCGGACGCGCTGGCGACCCCAACAGCTGGCGCAGCGCCGAATTCAACGCCGATTGGGGCGTAGGCGCGATCAACGCACAGGATGCCTACGCCGCCGGTTACAGCGGCAAAGGCGTGAAACTGGGGATCTTCGACCAACCGGTCTACGCCCAGCACCCGGAGTTCTCCGGCGCCAATAAAGTCGTCACCCTGATCACCAGCGGCATCCGTGAATACACCGATCCGTACATCCCGGTCAAAGCCGGGGATGCGTTTCGCTATGACGGCGCCCCCACGGTGGGCTACGACGGCAAGCTCGGCTCCCACGGCACCCACGTCGGCGGGATCGCTGCCGGCAGCCGCGATGGCGGGCCGATGCACGGCGTGGCGTACAACGCGCAAATCATCAGCGCCGATAACGGCGACCCGGGCCCGGAGGACGGCATTATTCGTGGCAACGACGGTGCGGTGTACAAGGCAGGTTGGGATGCCCTGATCGCCAGCGGCGCGCGGATCATCAACAACAGCTGGGGCATCGGCATTACCGATCGCTTCGACCTCGGCGGACGCGATCCGGCGTACCCGCACTTCACCGTGCAGGATGCGCAGTTGCAGTTCAACGAGATCCAGCCACTGCTCGGAACCAAACCGGGCGGTGCCTACGACGGTGCGATCGCCGCCGCCCGCAGCGGCATCGTCACGATCTTCGCCGCCGGCAACGACTACAACCTGAATAACCCGGACGCCATCGCCGGCCTCGGCTATTTCATACCGCAGATCGCGCCGAACTGGGTGACCGTCGCGGCGTTGCAGAAGAACCCGGACCTCACCAGCCCGGACCTCTACAACATCAGTACGTTTTCGTCGCGCTGCGGCTACACCGCCAGTTTTTGCGTGTCGGCGCCCGGCAGCAAAATCTACAGCTCGATCATCGGCGGCACCAACGCAGATAACCTCACCACCGGTTACGCCAATTACAACGGCACCTCGATGGCCGCGCCGCATGTTGCAGGCTCCATGGCGGTGCTGATGGAACGCTTCCCGTACATGACCGGTGCGCAGGTCGCCAGTGTTCTGCGCACCACGGCCACTGACCTCGGGGCACCGGGTGTCGACGCGTTGTACGGTTGGGGCATGATCAATCTGCGCAAAGGCATTGATGGCCCGGGGATGTTTGTCACCGAGCAGGACATTCCCGAGGAATTTCGCATTCAGGGCGCCTACGGCTCCAGCCAGTTTGTGGCCGATTTGCCGGGCATCGGCGCGATCATCGACGCCGGCAAACCGACCGAACGTGTGTGCACGGACGTGCACTGCGGACTCGACGTCTGGCGTAACGACATTTCCGGCCATGGCGGCCTGACCAAGCAGGGCATCGGCACGCTGGTCCTGACCGGCGCCAATACCTACGCTGGCCCGACGCTGGTCAATCAGGGCCGGTTGGCCATCAACGGTTCGCTGGCTTCGACGGTCACCGTCAATGACAGCGGCATTCTCGGCGGTAACGGTCGCATCGGCGGGTTGATCGCCAGAAGCGGCGGCACTGTGGCGCCCGGCAACTCTATCGGGACCTTGCAAGTGGCGGGCGACGTGACCTTCGAGCGCGGCTCGACGTACGCCGTGGAGTTGTCGCCGACGAGCAGTGACGAGATCGTCGCCAGTGGCAAAGCCGTCATCGACAACGCCACAGTCAGCCTGTCCCTGGAAAACAGCCCGACATTATTGACTACCCGCGAAGTGAAATCCCTGCTCGGCCATCAATACACCATTCTGCAGGCGGCCGGCGGGATCGAAGGGCGTTTCGGCGCGGTGGTGCCGAACTACCTGTTCCTCGGGGGCACCCTTGATTACTCGGCCAATGGCATTCAACTGTCGGTAGTACGCAACGCCACTTCGTTCAGCAGCGCTGGCCAGACACCGAACCAACGCGCGGTCGCCGCGGCTGCCGAGCAACTTGGCGCCGGCAATGCGCTGTACGAAACCTTGCTGCTGTCACCCACCGCCGCCGTGGCCCAGCAGGCCTTCCAGCAACTGTCTGGCGAGATTCATCCGGCCATTGGCACGCTGCTGATCAACGACAGCCGTTACCTGCGCGATGCCGTCGGCGAACGCCTGCGTGAGCGGGACCTGTTCAACGCCGCCGCACCCACCGATGACCGCAGCAACGCCTGGCTCAAAGTCCTCGGCGCCTGGGGCAAGAGCGATGGCGGGCACGACAACGCCAGTTCCAACAGCTCCATCGGCGGTTTGCTGGCGGGGGTTGATGGTCTGATCGCTGACCACACGCGACTGGGTTTTGTCACCGGTTACAGCGACAGCTCGTTGAGCATGGGTGATGGCACGCATTCGTCGGCCTCGGTCGACAGCTATCACTTGGGCGCGTATCTGGGCCATGAAATCGACGCCCTGCGCTTGAGCGTTGGCGGTGCTTACAGCTGGCATCGCATCGACGTCAAACGTGACCTGCAATTCGGCGACGTCAGCGGCAAACAGAAATCCAAACGCGATGCGACCACGGCGCAATTGTTCACCGAAGCGGCCTATCGCCTCGACGTGCAACCGTTGGCGCTGGAGCCGTTCGCCAACCTGGCTTACGTGCACTTGAACAGCGACAGCTTCACCGAAAAAGGCGATGCCGCCGCCCTGAAGGGCGGTGAAGACAACCGTGATGCGGTGCTTTCAACCCTGGGCCTGCGGGCGAGCAAAGCGATTGCCCTGTCGGACAAACAACAGCTGGAACTGTCCGGCACCCTGGGCTGGCAGCACAACTTGAGCAGTACCCAGTCCGAAGATCACTTGGCGTTCGTCAATGGCAATACTGCGTTCAGCGTGCAAAGCGTGTCGCTGGACCGCAACGCCGCCGTGATCGGTGCCCGCGCCGGTTTGGCGGTGGCGCAGGATGTTCGCGTGAGCCTGGATTACAACGGTCTGATCGGTTCCAACGAGAAAGACCACGGTGTAGGCCTGACGCTGGACTGGCGGTTCTGATCATGCACTAAAGGCTCCGGGGCGCTTCGTGATCGAGGCGTCCTGGTTGTGAGCCATCTCTGACAATTCCAACAAAAGAGAGGCAATACCAATGGGTGTGTACGACTACAAAAACTTCAGTACTGCGGACTCCAAAGCGTTGTTTACTGACGCCATGGCAATCACGCTGTATTCCTATCACAACCTCGACAACGGCTTTGCCACCGGGTATCAGCACAACGGTTTTGGCCTGGGCTTGCCCGCGACATTGGTCACCGCGCTGCTCGGCGGCACCAATTCCCAGGGCGTCATTCCCGGCATCCCCTGGAACCCCGATTCGGAAAAAGCCGCACTGGATGCCGTGCAAAAAGCCGGCTGGACACCCATCACCGCCTCCCAACTGGGCTATGACGGCAAGGTCGATGCGCACGGAACCTTCTTCGGTGAAAAAGCCGGCTACAACACGGCGCAAGTCGAGATCCTCGGCAAGTACGATGCCCAGGGGCACCTGACCGAAATCGGCATCGCCTTTCGCGGCACCAGCGGCCCACGGGAAACCCTGATCGGCGATTCCATTGGCGACGTGATCAACGATCTGCTGGCAGCGTTGGGTCCCAAGGATTACGCGAAAAATTACGTCGGCGAAGCGTTCGGCAACCTGCTCGGCGACGTTGTGGCGTTTGCCCAGGCCAATGGCTTGTCGGGAAAAGACGTCCTGGTCAGCGGCCATAGCCTCGGCGGGTTGGCGGTCAACAGCCTGGCGGACTTGAGCACGGACACCTGGGGCGGGTTCTTCAAGGACTCCAACTACATCGCCTACGCATCACCCACCCAAAGCGCCACCGACAACGTGCTCAACGTCGGCTATGAAAACGATCCGGTGTTTCGTGCGCTCGATGGTTCATCGTTCAACCTGTCGTCGGTGGGGGTTCACGATGCGCCCAAAGAGTCGGCCACCGATAACATCGTCAGCTTCAACGATCACTACGCGTCGACGGCGTGGAATGTACTGCCGTATTCCATCCTCAACATTCCGACCTGGATCTCACATCTGCCCACCGCTTACGGCGACGGCATGAACCGGGTAATTGAATCGAAGTTCTACGACCTCACCAGCAAGGACTCGACGATCGTCGTGGCCAACCTGTCCGACCCGGCACGGGCCAACACTTGGGTGCAAGACCTCAATCGCAACGCTGAAACCCACAAGGGCAGCACGTTCATCATCGGCAGCGACGCCAACGACCTGATTCAGGGCGGCAACGGCAACGACTACCTGGAGGGGCGCGACGGTAACGACACGTTCCGTGATGGCGGCGGCTACAACATCCTGTTGGGTGGCAAGGGCAACAATGTCCTGGACTTGCAGCAGTCTGTGAAAGCCGTCGAATTTGCCCATGACGGCGCCGGCACGCTGTACCTTCGCGACGCCAATGGCGGCATCAGCATTACCCGTGACATCGGCAGCATTGTCAGCAAGGAACCGGGATTTCTCTGGGGGCTGTTCAAGGATGACGTGACGCACAGCGTGACGGCCAATGGCCTGGCGGTCGGTAACCATTTGACCGCGTACGCCTCATCGGTGAAGGGCGGTGGCGGGGCGGATACGCTCAAGGCGCAGGCGACGGGCGACTGGCTGTTTGGTCTGGACGGTAATGACCATTTGATCGGCGGCAAGGGCAACGATGTGTTTGTTGGCGGCGCAGGGAATGACGTGATGGAGTCGGGCGGCGGGGTCGATACGTTCCTGTTCAGTGGTTCGTTTGGCCAGGATCGGGTCGTGGGTTATCAGGCGAACGACAAACTGGTGTTTCTCGGCGTTCAGGGCGTGGTGGCCAATGATGACTTTAGGGCGCACGCCACGGCGGTGGGGCATGACACGGTGCTGACGTTTGGTGGGGATTCGGTGACGTTGGTGGGGGTTGGGCTGGACAGTCTGGCTGGGACAGGGATTGTGATTGCCTGATGCTTTTGGGGCGCCGGTAAGGGCCTCATCGCGAGCAGGCTCACTCCTGCAAGGGATTTGTGAACGGCACAAAACCCCTGTAGGAGTGAGCCTGCTCGCGAAGAACGATAACTGGGTCCTCAGTCTTCCTCGCGAACCGTCGCCACATCCTTGGCATTGACCTTGATTTTCGCCCCGGAAATATCCTCGAATTCGTAGAAGCCGTCCTTGGTCTTGGTTTTCGGCATGTCCTTGGTCAAATACTGGGTGCCGTTCTGCAGGGTTACCACCGTTGGCGTCGAGCAACCGGCCAGCACCAACAAGGCCGCTGCGGCCAGCGGAAAACCCAGGGCTTTGATGTTCATGTCCACCTCTCACAATGCTGAAAAAAACCTCTATGCCGGTTGGTGCCATCGATTGGCAGAAAGTTCGATGCCCGCCCGAAAATGACCGAATAACGCCGCCGCTTATCTTTTTCCGTTTGCACCACACGGTGGGTAGCTGTTATCTGTACGCATAACCAGTACTCGCTTGCCATGGCGCTTTTCCTTGTGACTGCAAATCCCCTCGATGACCCGTTCTATTACCTCAACAACTTCATGCAAGTGCTTGACTGGCTTGAACATCGTTATGCCGATGTATTAAGTGTAGAAGAGCAAGCGTTCATCGGTGATTTCACTCGGCTACCCAAGGCGTCGCGGGGGCTGCTGGTCAGGATGGTGATGCGTAAGGGTGTGCATTTCAGGGCCGGCAAACTGAGTTATGCCGAAATCGGTGACATCGTCAGCGCGGCCGAACCGTTGCTGGCGGCAGGCTGGATCTCTGATGAGTCGCCGTTGCACATCGGGGAGTTGTTCGACGTGCTGCTCAAGGCCGAGATTGTTCACTGCCTTGGCGCTGCGATTGATCAGCCCAAAGGCAAAAAAAGTGACTGGCTGCCGCTGTTAAGCGAGCTGTTTCCAGAACCAAAAAGCTTTGCCCAATGGTGCCCGGCACTGGATGACCGGCTGTTCACCCTGACCATCATGGACCTGTGTGACCGGCTCCGACTGATGTTTTTCGGCAACCTCTATCAGGACTGGTCCGAGTTCGTGCTGGCCGACCTTGGCATCTTTACCTACGAAAAAGTTGAATTCAGCGCCGAATCCCGGGGTTTGCGCAGCCGTGACGACGTGGACGCCTGTCTGTTCCTCCATCAGTGCCAGCAGCATTTCGAAGCGGGTGAGCCGCTGGCAGCCATCGTCGAGCAGGTCAACGGGCTGATACTCGGCAACCCGTGGTTGCAGCGTCGACGTGGCAAGTTGCTGTTCCAGATCGGTCAGCACTGCGAGCGTATTGCCGATTTCTCCAGCGCGCTGACAATCTACCGCGATTGCGCCTATCCCGGCGCTCGGGTGCGGATGATTCGTGTGCTGGAGCGCTGCGGTGAGTACCAGCTCGCCCTGGACCTGGCGAACCACGCACAGCAGTTGCCGGAAAGTGCCACCGAGCATCAGCATTTACTGCGTGTACTGCCCAGACTGCGTCGCAAACTCGGCGGTCCGGCGCTCAAGCGAGCCGCCCCGCGGCCCATGCAACGGCTGGATCTGCAGTTGCCCAGAACCGATCTGGCGCTGTCGGTGGAATATTACGTACAGGCGCATCTGGAGGAAGAACAGGCACCGGTGCATTACGTCGAGAACAGCCTGATCAATTCGCTGTTTGGGTTGTTGTGCTGGCCGGCCATTTTCGCGCCGCTGCCGGGGGCGTTCTTTCATCCGTTCCAGCGTGGGCCGGTTGACCTGTTGAATGAAGACTTTTGCGCGCGCCGTGCCGAGCTGTTCGAGGCATGCCTGGCCGAACTCGATGACGCTCGTTACCGGCAGACGATTCGCGAACGTTATGCCGCCAAGTGGGGCGTGCAGTCACCGTTCGTGTTTTGGGGCATCCTGAACGAAACGTTGCTGGATCAGGCGCTCGATTGTCTGCCGGCAGAACATCTGAAGCACTGGTTCAATCGCCTGCTGCTGGACATCAAGGCCAACCGTGCCGGCATGCCCGACCTGATCCAGTTCTGGCCGCAGCAAAAAACCTACCGCATGATCGAAGTCAAAGGCCCGGGCGACCGCCTGCAAGACAACCAATTGCGCTGGCTGGAATTCTGTCATGAGCATCAGATGCCCATCGCGGTCTGCTACGTGCAATGGGCGGAGCAGAGCGCTTGAGCTATAGCATCGCGGTCCGGGCCCTGTGTGAATTCACCGCCAAGGTCGGCGACCTGGACTTGCGTTTCACCCCGTCACCGACGGCGCTGGAAGGCATCGTCGGGCACCGCACGGTCGCGTCCCGGCGCAGTGACGGATATCAAAGCGAAGTGGCCCTGGAAGGTACGTACAAAACCTTGAGCGTGAAGGGCAGGGCGGACGGTTATGATCCAGCTCAAAACTGCCTGGAAGAAGTCAAAACCTATCGTGGCGACCTGAGCAAACAACCGGCCAACCACCGACAGCTGCACTGGGCGCAGGCCAAGATCTATGGCTGGTTGATGTGTCGCAAGCTGGACCTGGCGCAGATCAACCTGGCGCTGGTGTATTTCGACATCGTCAGCGAAAAGGAAACCTGTCTGGTCGAGGCGTTCAGCGCGGCGCAACTGCAGCCGTTCTTCGAACAACATTGCGCGCTGTTTCTGCACTGGGCCGAGCAGGAAATGGCCCATCGCGATGTGCGCAATCAGGCCGCGCAACAATTGGCGTTTCCCCATGCGGGCTTTCGTCCGGGTCAGCGTCACCTGGCCGAATCCGTGTTCAAAGCCGTCAGTACCGGGCGCTGCCTGATGGCGCAGGCACCGACCGGCATTGGTAAAACCGTGGGCACGCTGTTCCCGATGCTCAAGGCTCTGGCGCCGCAAAAACTCGACAAGGTGTTCTTTCTCACCGCCAAGACGCCGGGACGCAAGCTCGCGCTGGATGCGGCGCAGGTGATCCTGCAAAGCACCGGTGCACCGCCGCTTCGAGTGTTGGAGATGATCGCCCGGGACAAAGCCTGCGAGCACCCGGACAAAGCCTGCCACGGCGAATCCTGCCCGTTGGCGCGAGGGTTCTATGATCGATTACCCGCCGCTCGCCAAGCTGCCAGCCAATTGAGCCTGTTGAATCAGGCGGCCTTGCGCGAGGTGGCGCTGGCCCATGAGATCTGCCCTTATTATCTGAGCCAGGAAATGGCCCGTTGGGCAGACGTGGTGGTCGCAGACTACAACTATTACTTCGATTTCAGTGCGTTGCTGTTCGGTCTCGCCCAAGCCAACAACTGGACGGTCGCGGTGCTGGTCGACGAGGCCCACAATCTGGTGGAGCGCGGCCGGCAGATGTACAGCGCCAGTCTCGACCAGTCGACCCTCAACGGCGTGCGCAAAACCGCGCCTGAAGTACTGAAAAAATCCTTGCAGCGGGTCAACCGGGAATGGAATGCCCTGCATAACCAGCAACCCGGTGCGTATCAGGCGTACGACAAGGCACCGGAAAAACTGCTCCAGGCTTTGTTTACATGCAACGCGAGCATTGGCGACTACCTCAACGATCACCCGCAGGGACTGGACAGCACGCTGCAAAGTTTCTACTTCGAGATGCTGCAGTTTTGTCGGGTCGCCGAACTTTTTGATGAACAATTCCTGTTCGACATCAGCAAACGCGACCTCGACCGCCAGCGTCCGTTGTCGCAACTGTGCCTGCGCAACGTCGTGCCGGCCGGTTTCATCCGTCCACGCCTGACCGCTGCGCGCAGCACAGTGCTGTTTTCGGCGACACTGAGCCCGCGACATTACTACAGCGATTTGCTGGGCACCCCGGCGAACACGGTATGGATCGACGTGGAATCACCGTTCCATGCCGACCAGTTGCAGGTGCACATCGTCAGCCAGATCTCCACACGCTTCGTTCATCGGCAGGCGTCGCTTGAGCCGATTGTCGAACTCATCGCCCGACAGTTTGGCCAGCGCCCCGGCAACTACCTGGCGTTTTTCAGCAGCTTCGACTATTTGCAGCAAGTCTTGCAGTTACTGGCCGAGCGTCATCCGCATATCACGCTGTGGTCGCAATCCCGGGGAATGGGTGAAGCGCAGCGCCAGGACTTTCTCGACCAGTTCACCGCGCACAGTCAGGGTGTCGGCTTTGCGGTGTTGGGCGGTGCATTTGGTGAGGGTATCGATTTGCCGGGCGCACGGTTGATCGGCGCGTTCATCGCCACACTGGGCCTGGCGCAATTCAACCCGATCAACGAACAGATTAAACACCGCATGACCGCCATTTTTGGTGCCGGTTATGACTACACCTACCTGTTTCCAGGCGTACAAAAAGTGGTGCAGGCGGCAGGACGGGTGATCCGCACCCAGCAGGATCAGGGGGTGGTGATGCTTATTGATGACCGGTTTGGCGAGAGCAAGGTTAAACAGCTGTTCCCACGTTGGTGGTCGGTTGAACCGACGCATTTTCGCGCTATCGAGTAGGAATATTCCTTTTAAAAAACAGTGATATATCTTGAAAGACACACCGATTTGAACAAACGCCCAATCGGCGCTTTATTGAAAGGGCAGGTCATCACTTCCAAGCGATTCTTTGATAAGGAAATCAAGGTATGTCACTAACGCCGCAATACGTTTACACCCAGGAGCAGGTCACTGCCGCCTTCAATGAGATCAAAGCGACGTTGTTTCGCGGCATCACTGCCCAGGCGACGCCCAAAGTCCTGATCGTTGCCGGTTTGCAAGGCTCGGGCAAAACCTATCTACTGGAAAAAAACCTTCTGCCTTCAAAGCGCTATGAGCATTTTGTTCGCCTTTATTTGCCCGAGTATCGAGAAAAACACCCCCAATACGCCGAGATGATCAAGCGTGGCGTCCTGCATGCGTATAAGCATACGGAAGCTTTTCTCCGGGAGGTCAGCGGTAAGATTTTCACTGAAGCCTTCACCCTCAAATACAACATCATCATGGAATGCGCGTACGACAGCCTCGACTTCGCCACTTTTCCTCCCTTGGCAACCGCCGCCGGTTATCAGTTCGAGACACATATCGTTGGATGCATTCAAGCGTTCGCTCACGTGTCGAGCATCAAAAGAGCGCTGAGCAGCCTGGAAAAAAAGGAACTGGAAAGGTTCGTCACGCTCGCCTCCCTCGACGCCAGCATGAGTAATGCACAGGCGATCATCCTGGCTTTTGAAACCGCTTCCAAAGCGGTGAGCGGCTCACAGATCACGGTGTATGAACGCGGCCTCGGCGGGTTGAAAGAGCGGGTGTCGCGCTTCCAGAAGACTTATACCAAAGACGCGACCGAGGTAACCCCTCCAACGGCTCCGACCGCGTACAGCACCTATGCCGACATCATCAATAACCACGTCTACACCAAGAGGGAGCGTGACGAGATGCTGAAGGAATGCCACCTGGCATTACTCAAAACCCAGGCACACGCCACACTGGTGCCTGACTTCGTTTACAACGACCTGTATGCCTACATCGTCAAATACGTGTACCGATAAGCCGTACCCATTCGGCGGCAAAGCGATGACAGTCTCCCGGCCAGCGAGCGGTCAATAACTGGCCATCGCTGACGACAAAACCTCGTCGTGGCTGGTCCGCCGAATCACGTACGGCGAGAAAGGGGCCCCGCAGGAAATCTGCGGGGCTGGAAAGGGCGGCAGTGACTTGCGCCTCGACCGTCTGCGGGTAAGTTCGGTAATAACGACCAAGCCAGGGCGCGGTCATTGCCCAGGCAGGCAGCTCCATGGTGTTGGCTAGCAACGCGGTAACCTTGCGACCCCGAAGTACAGATAATCCAGTTTCGGGGTAGAGGGTGCGGGCCAGCAGCAGAACACCGTGACACACTGCGGCCACCGGTTTGTCTGCGTAAAAAAAGTGCAGGGCGATCCGCTGTGCCTGAGCAGATTCCAGCAAGCTGCGCATGCCCTTGGCATGGCCACCAGGAATCAACAACCCGTCGAACTTGCTCGGGTCCACAGCGTCATAGGACAGCGGTTTACGAAATGATGCGTCTTCGGTCATTTGCCTGTAGCTGGCAAGGTCGGGCTTGCGTGTCATCAGCAACGGGTTGAGCGGACCAAAGCCAATCTCCACCAGGCGCGAATCGGCGTAGGCAGGCAACCCCTGCGGTGTGGCAAAACGTACCTCGATCCCGGCGCTGCGCATCGCTTGCCAGGGCACGCTGCTCTCGGTCGGGTCGTAGTCGCAGGTCGGCAATAACATCAGGATCATGGAGGCGCCTTTTATCTGCCGGAAATGGCCGTTGGCGTCGAGCATAGGTGGTCTGCAGCCTGTACTCCACTGAACAAGCGAGTTGTGGCTTTCCAAACCCATGGTTTGCCGCATACTCCATAAAAACGATAGTCGCGAGTGTGATCGATGAGTGATGTGCCGTCCAAAACCAACTCCATCGAGGAGATGCGTTTTCGCCTGCTGATTGATGCTGTGGTGGACTACGCGATCTACATGATCGATCCCGATGGCATCATCACCAGCTGGAACTCCGGCGCCCGGCGTTTCAAAGGCTACGAGGAAGCGGAGATTCTCGGCCAGCACTTCTCGCGGTTCTATACCGAAGAAGATCGACGTGCCGGTTTGCCCCAGCGCGCACTGGACACGGCCATTGATGAAGGCCGTTTCGAAGGCGAGGGCTGGCGGGTGCGCAAGGACGGTACGCATTTCTGGTCGCACGTGGTGATCGACCCCATTCTCGACCCGACCGGCAAGTTGCTGGGGTTCGCCAAAATCACTCGGGATCTCACCGACCGTAAAATGGCCGAGGAAACCCTCAAGCAAAGCGAGCAACAGTTCCGGTTGCTGGTGCAAAGCGTCACTGATTACGCCATCTATATGCTCGCTCCGGATGGATGCCTGACCAACTGGAATCAGGGCGCCCAGCGCATCAAGGGCTACCGGCCCGAAGAGGTCATCGGTAAACACTTCTCGATGTTCTATACCCCTGAAGACCGAGAAGCCGGTGAACCGCAACGGGCATTGGAAACGGCCATACGAGAGGGACGATTCGAAAACAAGGCCTGGCGCGTGCGCAAGGACGGTACACGGTTTTACGCTCATGTCGTGGTGGACCCGATCTGGGGCGATACCGGCACGCTGCTGGGTTTTGCCAAGATTACCCGCGATATCACGGAGGCGACCCTGGCCCAGCAAGACCTTGAGCGAACCCGCGAGGCGTTGTTCCAGGCGCAAAAAATGCAGGCCATCGGCCAACTCAGCGGCGGGATTGCCCACGACTTCAACAACTTGTTGACGGTGATCCTTGGCAACCTTGAGATCGTGCGCAAACGCGTCGCTGATGATCCGAAGGTCATGCGGCTGATCGACAACGCCACCCAAGGCGCCTTGCGCGGTGTTTCCCTGACCCAGCGCATGCTGGCGTTCGCCAGACGTCAGGAACTCAAATCCGAATCACTTCAAATACCCGGATTGATCGAGGGAATCAGCGGTCTGTTGCGCAGCGCTCTCGGCCCGTCAGTGCAACTCGAGACCCGCTTTTCACCAGGATTGGTGCCGGTCATGGCGGACAATAATCAGCTCGAACTGGCGGTGCTCAACCTTGCCACCAATGCCCGCGATGCCATGCCCCATGGTGGCAAAATCGTCATCGGCGCCCAGACTGAAGAGGTTCACGAACATTGCGCGCTAGCCCTGGCGCCGGGCCAATATGTTTGCATGAGCATCACCGATACGGGCGATGGCATGGATGCCGTTACCCTGGCGTCGGCAATGGACCCTTTCTTCACCACCAAAGGCGTCGGCAAAGGCACCGGCCTCGGGTTGTCGATGGTTCATGGATTTCTCGAACAACTGGGCGGGCGATTTATCCTCAAGAGCCAGGTGGGCAGTGGCACTCGAGCCGAACTGTGGATACCTGCCGCCACGACGGCTTCGATCATTCCCGAGGTTGCCGATGACGAGGCAGTGTCCCCCGAGTACAGGCTGTGCGTCTTGGTCGTGGACGACGACAGCCTGGTGTTGACCAGCACCGGCCTGTTGCTCGAAGACCTCGGCCACCGGGTGATCAGTGCGACATCCGGCGCCCAAGCGTTGGAGCTGTTCGCGAGCACGCCGGGTATCGATCTGGTCATTACCGACATGGCCATGCCGCTGATGAATGGCGCACAACTGGCACACGCGATCCGGATCCTGCAGCCGGACCAGCCGATTGTCCTTGCCACGGGGTATGCCGAGCGGCTGGAAGGCTTTGCGGTCGAACTGCCGCGGTTGTCCAAACCGTTTACTCAACTCAACCTTGTTGAAATCATTGCCCAGGCCATGAAGTGACAACGGGTAACTTGTGGCGAGGGAGCTTGCTCCCTCGCCACCGATACAGCGTCGAGTTTAAGTGAATGTTCAAGCGGCGAGATTACGGTCGCTCAGTTCTTTTTTGTACTGAACCTTCAGCGTTTCCATCTGCGCGCCCAGTTCGTCCAGCGTCGCTTTGCCCAGCAGTTTTTTCGCCTGCGGGAACATCTCGGTTTCTTCCTCTTCGATGTGGTGTTCCAGCAGTTCCTTGACCACTTTGACTCGACCGGCAAACTCCGGGGTGGAAGGGTCGGTGACTTTCAGGTCCGGTAGCACCAGCGAGTCCACGGTGCGGTGCTCTTCCTTGGCTTCGTAATACATCACGTCCTGCTCCTTGCCGCCGGCCTTTTTATAAGCCGGGTACAGGACTTCTTCCTCAAGTCGCGTATGAATGCTGATTTCCATCTCAAGCTTGGCCAGCAACTCCGTGCGTTTTTTAACGCCGCGCTCAGTGGATTCGCTCAGTTGGCTCAAGATGCCTTTTACACGTTCATGGTCAGCTTTCAACAGATCGATGGCGTTCATGGTCAAGTCTCTCAAGTCGTCACGGGGATGAGCGCACACGGTCTCAGTGGCCGATAGTCGCTTGAGGGAATAGAGCAGGAGTCGTGCCGATTTTTGGCTGGAATCAACCGTCTTTTAAATCAATTAGTTAAGCCGCCTAATGGGCAACTTCACCCGTGCAGGCTGCATGAGTCCGGCATTTGCCTCATGCAGTTCGCAGTGCCGCACGAGCAACCCGGGCAACGCGTCGTTTCGGAGGCAAAAAAAAACCCGGCAATCGCCGGGCTTCTTTTACGCTCAGGCTCGGTGTTCAAGTTGCTGGCGCAGAGGATGAGAATTGCTGACGGACAGCGGAATCGGCGGGAAGTCCTCGTTGAGCAGGCGCAAATGCTCAATCGCTTCCTGAAACTTCAAATCGGCTTTACGGCGTAATGCGCGATAGCGATCAAACAGTTCCACATCCAGATCGCCGCCATCAAGCATCTCGAACGCACATCGGCTCAGGTCCTGGGCCTCTTCGAACATCTGACGGTTACGTTCCAGGGCGAATGCCCGGCAGGCTTTGATTTCATCGGGGGAGGAACATTCGATCATGACCGGCACCTTTTTCTTTTCCAGGGTTCCTTTGAATAGGCGTCGTTGCCACAGTGGAACCGAACCTGTCGGAGCCCGCGCGACACAAACACAGCGGGATTGAATATGTGACTGCCGGGAGAAAAAGGGATTTCAATTTTTTGCAGGTGAAAATTCGATAAATCCGCAGATGAAATGCAGAGAAAAAATCAAATAATCTGTTTTTTCAGGCGTTCGTAACGGGCGAGGGTCGGCTGGGTGGTGATGCCGTGAATCAGGATACTCAGCGCGACCACCGATAAGGTCAGATCAGTGCACAGCGACGCAACCGACTGCCCGAGCCCGTGGTTCAACGCATAAAACAGATAATAAAGACTGCCGATGCCGCGTATGCCGAACCAGCCGATCAAGGCTCGCTGACGCCAGTCAAGCAAGCGGCCCCAAGGCATGACGGCCACACTCAGCGGTCGTATCAGGCAAAACAGCACGCCACCGATGGGCAGGGCGCGCCAATCCCAGTGGGCAATCAGCACCACGCCCAGCAGCGTGACCAGAAACACCTCCATGGCCCGCTCCACGAGGCCGCCGAAGGCGAGCATGTCACTCATCATGATGCCCGCCGCCACCTGGCCGTCCTCCAGATGGTCGGTGTCGCCACGCATCGCATGTTGCGGTTCGACATTCTGATGACCCACCACGGGCTGGACCAGATGCTCGGCGGGCTCTTGCGATTCGCCCGTGGTACTGACTTCGGCCTGACGCAAGCCGAGGCCGGCGGCGAACACCGAGAGAAATCCATAGGCATGAATAGCTTCGGCCCCGACATAGGCCAGGGCAATCAATGCAAGGGCGAGGTAGTCATTCGGCGACAGCGTACTGTCATCATTCTGGATACGCAGCGTCAGCGTCACGCGCCCGATGCCGCGCCCCATCCAATAACCGGTGAGTAAACCGGCAGGGACGGCCCAGAGCAGACTGTTCAGCGCCCAGTGGCCCAGCCAGCCGGGATCGCCGTCGTGTTGCAACAACAGCAATCCTAGAATCACGAACGGAAACGCGATGCCATCGTTGAGCCCGGCCTCGCCCGACAGACCAAAGCGCACCCGGTCGTCATCCCGTGCATCGTTGACCTGTACGAGGGCAGCCAAAACCGGGTCGGTCGGCGCCAAAATCGAGCCGATCAGGACCGAGGCGCCCCACGATACGCCGAAGCCGTAGTGCAACAGCAGGCAGACGCCGCCAATGGTCAAGACCATGACCGGCCCGGCCAGCCCGACAGCGATTCGCCAGGTCTTGTCCTTGAGCGGCAGGCGCAATTTCAGCCCGCAGACGAACAACGAAAAGAGCACCGCGACTTCTGTCAGGTGCTCCATCCAGTCAGCGGCGTCATTGGTGTTGAGCTTCAGCAAACCAAGTGCACCCGGTCCGATGGCCACGCCCAGCACCAGACACACCGCCGAGGTGGTCACCGGCATCCAGCGCAGGTACGACGACGTCAACGCCAGTGTCAACAGCACGGCACCCAGCACCGCCACCCATAGAATGAAGCTCATGTCTTAACTCGCCGGGCAGGAGGTGCGGTACAGGAATTGAGGCGATCACCCAACCGTTGCGCGCAGGTATTCAGGCGACAGCAGGTTGAACCACACCAGAATCATTTCCACCAGAATAGTCACTAAAACCAACAAGCCCACGCCCCACACGCTGGCGGCATACAGCAGGCCTTGTTCCTTGCGCTCGTGCATGAAGGTCGGCAAACCGATAAACAGCAAGAACGTCGAGTAGATCGACGCGGCGCCTAGCACCAGAATCGCGAGCCAGCGACTCGGGTACAGCCCGGCGATGCCTGCCAGGAAGAACGGCGTCACGGTATACGCGGCAAACCCGATGCATTGATTGAGGGTAGGGCGCGCGTCAAACGTGCGCGACATCCAGCGGATGAAACCGCCCATCACCGCGACGCCGGCAACAATAGTCATGTACAGCAACACGCAGAGCTGCAGGGCGCTGGCACTGCTGAGCTTGACCGTTTCGTTCTCGGCCAGGCTCCAGCCGACATAGGTGGTCCCGATAAACAGGCACACGGCGGGGATCAAGGCGAGCAGCAGCAAATGAGCGAGATAGTGGCGCGGCTGCGCTTCTTCTTCGCGACGGATATCAGTCCACGCGAAGTTCGGTTGGGTGAAGAGTTTCACGATAGGTGCGGACATGACGACCTCCTCAGCGGCCCGTGATGGGGGCTTAACACTATTGAGGGGGGATATTCGCCGGGGGTTCATTTTTTCCGCTGAAACCCGCGCCCTGTAGCAGCCTTCGGCAACTGCTACAGGGGCCGGTTTCGGCAGCTGCTACAGGTCGGGTTCACAGGATCGGCTTGCCGCCCGTGATGCCGTAGCGTTGGCCGGTGATGTAACTGGCCTCATCCGATGCGAGCAACACATAAATCGGCGCCACTTCCACCGGTTGCCCTGGCCGCCCGAGCGGGGTCTCTGAACCAAAATGCTGCACTTCGTCATCGGGCATGGTCGAGACAATCAATGGCGTCCAGATCGGCCCCGGCGCCACGCTGTTCACCCGGATGTTTTTCGGCCCGAGCATCTGCGCCAATCCACCGGTGAAATTGGCAATCGCGCCCTTGGTGGTGGCGTAGGCGAGGAGAGTGGGTTTGGGCAGGTCCGAGTTCACCGAACTGGTGTTGATGATCGAACTGCCGGCCTTCATGTGTTTCAGTGCCGCCTTGCAGATCCTGAACATGGCGGTGATGTTCACGTCGAAGGTCATCACCCATTCTTCGTCCGTGATGTCCTCGATGCTGTCGTGGCTCATCTGGAACGCGGCGTTATTGACCAGAATATCGATGCGCCCGAACCGCTCGACCGTCTTGTCGACCAAGGCCTGGCACTGGGTTTTGTGCGCGATGTCGCCGGGCAGCAGCAGAGTTTGACGACCGGCCTGTTCGACCCAGTTCGCAGTTTCCTGCGCGTCTTCGTGTTCATTCAGGTAAGCAATGGCGACGTCTGCGCCTTCACGGGCGAAGGCAATGGCCACCGCACGGCCGATGCCGCTGTCGGCTCCCGTAATCAGGGCGATCTTGCCCTGCAACCGGCCCGAGCCTTTATAGGACTGTTCGCCACAGTCAGGCACCGGGTGCATGATGCGCTGCGAACCGGGGACGGCTTGCGGTTGTTTGGGGAAGGGGGGGTTTGGGTAGTCAGTCATCTTCAATCTCCGGATTCAAGGCAATCGGGTCAAAGGGTTGACCCTGGGGTTTTGTCTTGAGTTCGGTTGGATTTGAGGTGCCGACAATTCCAAATTCCCCACACATCCCCCTGTAGGAGTGAGCCTGCTTGCGATAGCGGTACACCCGTCAGCATTTATGTCGACTGACTCTCAGCTATCGCGAGCAGGCTCACTCTTACAAGGGAAATGTGGTGTGGGTCAGGTCCTGCGATTACGCAAGCTGCGCTCCATCCGCGCGATACCTTCTTCGAGCAACGCCCGTGGGCAACCGAAGTTCAGACGCACGAACTGCCCTGCGTCATCGCCGAAGTCCAGGCCCGGGCTCAAACCGACTTTGGCTTGCTCGAGGAAGAACTGCTGCGGGTTGTCCAGGCCCAGCGCCGAGCAATCGAGCCACGCCAGGTAGGTGCTTTGCGGCACGTTCATGGTGACGCCCGGCAGGCGGGTGCGAACGGCGTCGACCAGGTAATCGCGGTTGCTTTGCAGGTACGCGCTCAGTTCCGCCAGCCACGGCCCGGCTTCGCTGTAGGCGACGCGGGTGGCTTCCAGGCCCAGCGGGTTGACGCTGTCGACCATGCCGCAACGGGCGTGGTTGACCTTCTCGCGCAGGGCGCGGTCCTGAATGATCATGAACGAGGTTTTCAGGCCGGCGATGTTGTAGGCCTTGCTTGCTGACATCAGCGTGATCGTGCGCCGGGCAATGTCCGCGCTCAGGGTCGCCATCGGCACATGCTTGCGTCCGTCGAAACACAGCTCGGCGTGGATCTCGTCCGAGATGATCCAGGCACCCTGTTCCAGGCAGATGTCGGCAATCGCTTGCAGCTCTTCGCGCGGGAAGGCTTTGCCCAGCGGGTTGTGCGGGTTGCTCAGCAGCAAGGCGCCGCCACCTTGCAGCGATTGTTTGAGGGTGGAGAGCGGTGTGGTGTAGGTGCCGTCCGCCTGCGCATCGAAATTCAGCTCGACCTTGTTCAGGCCCCAATGCCCCGGCGCGTGACGCAGCGGCGGATAGTTAGGCACTTGCACCACAACGTTCTGGGGCGGCTGGACCAGCGCTTTCAGGGCCATGTTGAAACCCGACTCGACCCCCGGCAGGAAGATCAGCTCTTGCGGCTCGACACGCCAGGCGTATTTGTTCCAGAGGTCGGCGACGATGGCGTCGCGCAGGTCATCCGGGGCCACGCTGTAGCCGACCATCGGGTGTTCCAGGCGTTTTTGCAGGGCCCGGATGATCATCGGCGGCGCGGCAAAATCCATGTCGGCCACCCACATCGGCAGCACGTCGGCCGGGTAGCGGCTCCATTTGGTGCTACCGGTGTTATGGCGGTCGAACACCTGATCAAAATCGAAAGTCATGCGCGGTCTCGTAACTACGGGCTGGTAATGGTCGCCATGATAATCGCCAATCCCTGTGGGAGCGAGCTTGCTCGCGATGAGGCCGCTACAGTCGGCATTGAGGGGGGCTGATACACCGCTATCGCGAGCAAGCTCGGCTCCTACAGGTTTTGTGGTTTGGCTGATGTCCCGGCGTGCCCGACGGTCGGTTTTCACACCGGGCGCGTCGGCGTTGTCTAGAGTTTCTAGTGTCGGCAGCCCGACTGCCGTCACCGTGATTGATTGAAAAGTCCGGCAACGTCCCGGATTTCCACCTGATCAGGAGTGCACGATGGACCTCAGCCGTCGTCAGTTCTTCAAGGTCGCTGGTATCGGCCTTGCAGGCTCGAGCCTGGGCGCGTTGGGCATGACCCCGACGCTGGCCTTTGCCGAGCAGGTGCGTCACTTCAAGCTTGCCGCCACCCATGAAACCCGCAACACCTGCCCGTATTGCTCGGTCGGTTGCGGCTTGATCATGTACAGCCAGGGCGATACGGCCAAGAATGTCGCGCAAAGCATCATCCACATCGAAGGTGACGCCGACCACCCGGTCAACCGCGGCACCCTGTGCCCCAAAGGCGCGGGCCTGCTGGATTTCATTCACAGCCCCGGTCGCCTGCAATACCCGCAGGTGCGCAAGCCCGGCAGCAGCGAGTGGACGCGCATCTCCTGGGATGAAGCGCTGGACCGCGTCACCGACCTGATGAAGGCCGACCGCGACGCCAACTTCATCGAGAAGAATGCCCAAGGCCAAACGGTGAACCGCTGGCTGACCACCGGTTTCCTCGCCGCCTCAGCGGCATCGAACGAAGCGGGCTACCTCACCCACAAGGTCATTCGCAGTCTCGGCATGCTGGGGTTTGATAACCAGGCGCGTGTCTGACACGGCCCGACGGTGGCAAGTCTTGCCCCGACGTACGGCCGTGGTGCCATGACCAATACCTGGACCGATATCGCCAACGCGAATCTGGTTCTGGTGATGGGCGGCAACGCAGCAGAAGCGCACCCGTGCGGTTTCAAATGGGTGACAGAAGCCAAGGCGCACAACAAGGCGCGGCTGATCGTGGTCGACCCGCGATTCACCCGTACGGCCTCGGTGGCCGACTATTACGCGCCGATTCGCACCGGCACCGACATCGCCTTCATGGGCGGGCTGATCAATTACCTGCTGACCGAGGACAAGATCCAGCACGAATACGTGCGCAACTACACCGACGTGTCGTTCATCGTCAAAGCCGGTTATGGCTTCGAGGACGGGATCTTCAGCGGTTACGACGTGGCCAAGCGCAGCTACACCGATAAATCCGGCTGGGGCTATGAACTCGGTGAGGACGGCTTTGCCAGGGTCGACCCGACCCTGCAAGACCCACGCTGCGTCTATCAACTGATGAAGCAGCATTACAGTCGCTATAACATCGACCTGGCGAGCCAGATTTGCGGGATGCCGGTCGATGCCATGCAAAAAATCTGGGATGAGATCGCCACGTGCTCGGTGCCGGGCAAGACTATGACCATCCTGTATGCATTGGGCTGGACCCAGCACTCGATCGGCTCGCAGATCATCCGCAGCGCGGCAATGGTGCAATTGCTGCTGGGCAATGTCGGCATGCCCGGCGGTGGCGTGAACGCCTTGCGCGGACACTCCAACATTCAGGGCCTGACTGACCTTGGCTTGCTGTCCAACTCGCTGCCGGGTTACCTCACCTTGCCGACCGACGCCGAGCAGGAATACGCCGCCTACATCACCAAACGCACGCAAAAACCGTTGCGTCCGGGGCAACTGTCCTACTGGCAGAACTACAGCAAGTTCCACGTCAGCCTGATGAAAGCCTGGTATGGCGGTAACGCCTCGGCTGAGAACAATTGGGCGTACGACTACCTGCCGAAACTGGACATTCCCAACTACGACATCCTCAAAGTGTTCGACTTGATGGGCCAGGGCAAGGTCAATGGCTACATGTGCCAGGGCTTCAACCCCATCGCGGCGTTGCCTGACAAAAACCGGGTGATGGCGGCGCTGGCCAAGTTGAAATGGCTGGTGGTGATGGACCCGCTGTCCACCGAAACCTCGGAGTTCTGGCGCAATGTCGGGCCGTACAACGATGTCAAGAGTGCCGACATCCAGACCGAAGTGATTCGCCTGCCCACCACCTGTTTTGCCGAGGAGGACGGCTCGCTGGTCAACAGCAGTCGTTGGCTGCAATGGCACTGGAAAGGTGCCGACGGGCCGGGTGAAGCACAAACCGACATCCGGATCATGGCCGAACTGTTCCTGCGCCTGCGTCAGCGTTATGAAGCGAAGGGCGGCGCCTATCCCGATCCGATCCTGAAACTGTCGTGGCAGTACAAGGTCCCCGACGAACCTTCACCGGAAGAACTGGCCAAGGAAATCAACGGCTACGCCACCACTGACTTCACCGATGCCACGGGCGCGGCGATCAAGGGCAATGCGCAACTGGCCGCGTTCAGCCAGCTCAAGGACGACGGCAGCACCGCGTCCGGTTGCTGGATTTTCTGTGGCAGCTGGACCGAAACCGGCAACCAGATGGCCCGGCGCGACAACAGCGATCCGTATGGCATGCACCAGCACCAAGGCTGGGCGTGGGCCTGGCCAGCGAACCGGCGGATTCTCTACAACCGCGCCTCGGCCGATCCACAAGGCAAGCCCTGGGACCCGAAAAAACGCCTGGTGTGGTGGAACGGCAAGGTCTGGGGCGGCACCGACGTGCCCGACTACAAGGCCGACGTGCCACCGGAAGCAGGGATGAATCCGTTCATCATGAACCCCGAAGGCGTGGCGCGGTTCTTCGCCGTCGACAAGATGAACGAAGGCCCGTTCCCCGAACACTACGAGCCGTTCGAAACGCCGATCGGCATCAACCCGCTGCACCCGACCAACAAAAAAGCCACCAGCAACCCGGCGGCGCGGATCTTCGATTCGGTGTGGGATTCTCTCGGCGTGGCCAAGGATTACCCGTACGCGGCCACCAGTTACCGCTTGACCGAGCATTTCCACTTCTGGAGCAAGCACTGCAAGCTCAACGCGATTGCCCAACCGGAGCAGTTTGTCGAAATCGGCGAAGTGCTGGCCAAGGAAAAAGGCATCGTCGCCGGCGACCGTGTGCGGGTCAGCAGCAAGCGCGGGCACATCGAAGCGGTAGCGGTGGTGACCAAGCGGATTCGTCCGTTGCAGGTCAACGGCCAAGTGGTGCACCAGATCGGTATCCCGCTGCACTGGGGGTTTACCGGGCTCACGCGTCACGGTTACCTGACCAACACCCTGGTGCCGTTCCTCGGCGATGGCAACACACAGACCCCGGAATCCAAGTCATTCCTGGTCAACGTGGAGAAAGTCTAGATGGCCAGCCAAGACATCATTGCCCGTTCGGCCACCACGACTGTCCCGCCTTCGGTGCGCAATCAGGAGGAAGTGGCCAAGCTGATCGACACCACCAAGTGCATTGGCTGCAAGGCGTGTCAGGTGGCTTGTTCTGAATGGAACGAGCTGCGCGACGACGTCGGCCACAACCTCGGCACCTACGACAATCCGCAGGATTTGAGCGCAGAAACCTGGACCCTGATGCGCTTCACCGAGCATGAAACCGACGCCGGCAACCTTGAATGGCTGATCCGCAAGGACGGCTGCATGCATTGCGCCGAACCCGGTTGCCTGGCGGCGTGCCCCAGCCCCGGCGCGATCATCAAACACGCCAACGGCATAGTCGATTTCGACCAGGACCACTGCATCGGCTGCGGCTATTGCATCACCGGTTGCCCGTTCAACATTCCACGGATCTCGCAAAAGGATCACAAGGCGTACAAATGCACCTTGTGTTCGGACCGGGTTGAAGTCGGACTGGAACCGGCCTGCGTGAAAACCTGCCCGACCGGCGCCATCGTCTTCGGTACCAAGGAAGACATGAAGGAACATGCGGCCGAACGGATCGTTGATCTTAAAAGCCGTGGTTTTGAAAACGCTGGCCTCTACGACCCGGCCGGTGTCGGCGGTACTCACGTGATGTACGTGCTGCACCACGCCGACACGCCGCAACTGTACGCCGGGCTGGCGAAAGACCCGGCGATCAGTCCGTTGGTGGGGCTGTGGAAAGGCGTGAGCAAACCCTTGGGCTTGCTCGCGATGGGCCTGGCGGTGCTGGCCGGGTTCTTCCATTACGTGCGCACCGGGCCGCAGGTGGTGGAGGAGGATGAGTTGCCGCCGCTCAAGGACAACGCGGTGCACGAAGTCGATCCATCGGTGCATACCTTTGATCCGCGCGGGGAGGACAGACCATGATCCGCAAACAGATCCTGCGCTACACCGCTGGCCAGCGCACCAATCATTGGCTGGTGGCGATCCTGTTTTTCATGGCCGCATTGTCCGGGCTGGCGCTGTTTCATCCGGCGCTGTTCTGGCTCAGCAACCTGTTTGGTGGTGGCCCGTGGACGCGCATCCTGCATCCCTTCATGGGCGTGGTGATGTTCGTGCTGTTCCTCGGGTTGGTGTTTCGCTTCTGGCGGGCCAACTTCTTCATCCGCAATGACGGCTTGTGGCTCAAGCGGATCGACAGGGTGATTCAAAACGAGGAGGAGGGCGTGCCGCCCATTGGCAAGTACAACCCCGGACAGAAGCTCCTGTTTTGGACCTTGTTGGCCTGCATGCTTGCGCTGTTGTTGACCGGACTGGTCATCTGGCGCGCGTATTTCAGCGATTATTTCGGCATCACTGCGATTCGCTGGGCCATGCTGCTGCACGCGTTGGCGGGGTTTGTGCTGGTGTTGAGCATCATCATCCACATCTACGCCGGTATCTGGATCAAGGGCTCGGTCAGCGCCATGGTGCATGGCTGGGTCAGCCGCGCCTGGGCAAAAAAACACCATGAACTCTGGTACCGCGAAGTGACGCGCGACGAACACCCCGATCCGCCGATCAGCAAAAAAGGATAAGCCCTTGGCGACGATTCTTGAACCTGGAGAGATTGAAGCGGCGGCGAGTTCACCGCCGTTTCTGTACCTGCCGCCGCACAACCTGTTCACCTTGCGTGCCTTGAGGCTGGAACGATTGGCCGAAGGGCATCCGCTGGCCGATTACCTGCGTCTGGTGGCCGGTTTGTGTCATGTGCAGCAGCGCCTGATCGACGCTCCGCCAGTCACCACCTTGCCTGATCCTGAACGCATCAAGGTCTGCCAGGCGCACGGCCTGCCACCGTTGGCCGCCGACACATTGGTGCGCGAGGGCCATTGGTTGCCGTACCTTGACGCCTTGTTGCAGCACTGCCCGCCAGCGCCGCAACCGGCGGTAGCGAAAGCCCTGGCGACGTTGCGCAGTACCGACGCCGGGCAACGCAAGGCCTGGGCGGTGGCGTTGGTCAGCGGCCAGTTCACGCTGTTGCCCGCGGGGCTGGTGCCGTTTCTTGGCGCCGCGTTGCAAGCGGCCTGGAGTCATTGGCTGCTGAGCACGCCGGACCTCGCGCTGAAACCCGGCGACAGCCTCAATCAATGCCCGGCCTGCGGTTCACCGGCGATGGCCGGGGTGATTCGCCATCGCGGTAAACACAACGGTTTGCGTTATCTGGTGTGCTCCTTGTGCGCCTGCGAATGGCACGTGGTGCGGGTCAAGTGCGTGTATTGCGAGCAGAGCAAAGGCCTGGAATACGTCAGCCTCGATGACGACCGCCACGCTGCCAATCAAGCGCCATTGCGCGCCGAAACCTGCCCCGGCTGTCGCAGTTACCTGAAACAGCTCTACCTGGAAAACGACGCAGAAGCGGAAGCGCTGTCGGCAGACTTGAGCAGCCTGATGCTCGACATGCGCCTGGAACAGGAAGGCTACCTGCGTCCCGCGCCGAACCTGCTGCTGGCCCCCGGAGGCGACTGAACACTCAACGGCTACACTCAGGCGCGACGGTCTATCGTTTCCAGGAGCGCCTGATGCCTTCACCTTCCGCCAGTCAAACCTTGCGGCTGCCTTCCATCGACAGTCTGTTGCGCCATCCCGCCTGCCAACCCCTGGCCGAGCGTTATGGGCGTGACGCGCTGCTGGGGAGCCTGCGGCAATTGCTCGATGACTTGCGCGAACCGGTGCTGACCGGGCAACTCGATGCCGTGGAAATAAGCCCGCAGGTCTTGGCGGGGCGGGCCGGTGAGCGTCTGGCCCGGCATCACCAAAGTCATGTGCGCCGGGTGTTCAACCTGACCGGCACGGTGCTGCACACCAATCTAGGCAGAGCGCTGCTCCCGGATGTCGCCATCGAAGCCGTGCGAATGGCCGCACGTTATCCGCTCAATCTTGAATTTGATTTGAGCAGCGGCAAACGTGGCGACCGTGATGACCTGATCGAAGGCCTGATCCGCGAACTCACCGGCGCCGAAGCGGTGACCGTGGTCAACAACAACGCGGCAGCGGTGCTGCTGACGCTCAACAGTTTAGGCGCGCGCAAGGAAGGGATCATTTCCCGGGGCGAGCTGATTGAAATCGGCGGCGCGTTCCGCATTCCCGACATCATGGCGCGGGCCGGGGTTCGCCTGCATGAAGTCGGCACCACTAACCGCACCCATGCCGGTGATTACGAGGCGGCCATCGGCCCGCGCAGCGGTCTGGTGATGCGCGTGCACGCGAGCAACTACAGTATCGAAGGATTCACCGCACGGGTGCCGACCGCCGAACTTGCGCAGTTGGCACACCGTCATGGATTACCGCTGCTGGAAGACCTTGGCAGCGGCAGCCTGCTGGACCTGACCCGCTGGGGCCTGCCCGCCGAACCGACGGTGCGCCAGGCGCTGCTCGATGGCGCGGACATCGTCACTTTCAGCGGCGACAAATTGTTGGGTGGCCCGCAGGCGGGGTTGATTGTCGGGCGCAAGGACCTGATTGCGAAGATCAAGAAGAACCCACTCAAGCGTGCGCTGCGGGTCGACAAACTGACCCTGGCCGCGCTCGAAGCGGTGCTGGGGTTGTACCGCGACCCGGATCGCCTGGCCGAACGCCTGCCGAGCCTGCGCCTGCTGACTCGCCCGCACGCCGACATCCTCGCGCAAGCCGAACGGCTGCAACCGTCGCTGGCCCACGTTTTGGGTGAAGGCTGGAGCGTCAGTGCGCTGCCGGCGCTGGGCATGATCGGCAGCGGCAGCCAACCGGTGGCGCGCTTGCCGAGTGCCGCGTTGTGCCTGCGGCCTAACGTGTCCAAACGTCTGCGCGGCCGGCAGTTGCTGGGGCTGGAAGCCGCGTTCCGTCAGTTGGCCATTCCGGTACTGGGCCGCATCGACGACGACGCGCTGTGGCTGGATCTGCGCCAACTGGACGATGAAGTTGCATGGCTGGAGCAACTCAATCAGTTAGCCGTCGAGGGACGGGCAGGGTGATCGTCGGCACCGCAGGGCACATCGATCACGGTAAGACTGCGCTGTTGCAGGCGTTGACCGGGCAGGCCGGTGACCGGCGCCGGGAAGAACGTGAACGCGGCATGACGATTGATCTTGGCTACCTGTATGCCGCGCTGGAACCGGGCGCGGAATTGACCGGGTTCATCGACGTGCCCGGTCACGAACGTTTCACCCACAATATGCTGGCCGGGGCGCAGGGCATTGATCTGGTGGTGCTGGTGGTCGCGGCGGATGACGGCGTCATGCCGCAGACCCGCGAACACCTGGCGATTGTTGAACTGCTGGGCATTCCCCGGGCGCTGGTGGCGATCACCAAGTGCGACCGGGTCGAGCCAGCCAGGGTGCAAGTCGTCCATGAGCAGATGACCACGCTATTGGCGCCCGGCCCCTATGCCGATGCGCCGCAAATCGCGCTGTCGAGTGTGAGCGGGGAAGGTGTCGAGACGCTGCGTCAGGCACTGCTCGACGCACAGCGTGACGTGCATCAACGCAGTACCGACGGCGGTTTTCGTCTGGCGATTGATCGCGCCTTCAGCGTCGCCGGCGCCGGTATTGTGGTGACGGGTACGGCGTTGTCGGGGCAAGTGACGGTGGGCGACACACTGGTGTTGAGTCCATTGGGCAAACCTGTTCGAGTGCGCGGTTTGCATGCGCAGAATCAGGCGGCGAACACCGCGGTTGCCGGCCAACGCGTGGCATTGAACCTGAGTGCAGAGCGCCTGGCGCTGGAGCACATCCACCGTGGTCAATGGTTGCTGGCGGAGTGGCTATCTGCGCCGACTCAACGACTGGACATCAAGCTGCGTTTGTTGGCCAGCGAAGCCAAAGCCTTCGAACATTTTCAACCGGTGCATGTTCACCTTGGCACTCAAGACGTGACGGGGCGGGTGGCGTTGCTGGAAGGTGCGAACCTCGCGCCGGGCGGGCGGATGTTTGCGCAAATCCTGCTGAATGCCCCGGTGCACGCGGTGAAAGGCGATCCGTTGATCCTGCGGGATCAGAGCGCCCAGCGTACCCTCGGCGGTGGTCGGGTGCTTGATCCGTTTGCCCCGACCCGACACCGTCGCAGCCCCGAACGACTGGCGCAACTTCAGGCGCTCGCCACCCGCCATTCGCTGGAGGAACTCCTGCCGGCCTTGTTGGCCAACAGCGACAGCGGCCTCGATCCACGGCAACTGGAGCGCCAGTTCAACCGTCCGCGCGGGACTTGGGTGTTACCCGATGACGTGCGCTTGATCGAGACCCGCCAAGGTCCGCTGCTGTTCAGTTCGGCCCGCTGGGAAGCCCTGAAGGCCCCTTTGCTGGAACACCTCGCACGCTTTCATGAACTTGAGCCGGATCAAATGGGCCCGGACCGTGATCGCTTGCGTCGCTTCACCGCCACCACGCTGGAACGCCCGACCTTCCTCCGTCTGCTCGACGATTTACTCGCCAGCGGCGCTATCGCCACCAGCGGACCCTGGCTGCATTTACCCGGTCATCAAGTGCGCCTGAGTGAAGAAGACGAGGCCCTGTGGCAGCGCTTGCAACCGTTGTTTGAACAGGCCGCTTTCGATCCGCCATGGGTGCGTCAACTGGGGCATGACGAGGCGAGCGTGCGCCTGCTGTTGCGCAAAATGGCGCGGCTGGGGTTGCTGCATCAAGTGGTGCGGGACCTGTTCTACACCGACGCGATGATCCGTCGATTGGCGGCTATGCTGTTGCAACTGGCCGAGCACGACCCGGTGATTCAGGTCGCGGCGTTTCGCGATGTGGTCGGCCTGGGCCGCAAGCGCAGCATTCAGATTCTGGAGTACTTTGACCGCATCGGCCTGACTCGACGCCTGGGCGACAAACGCCAGATCCGTCTCGACAGTGCCTTGGCGCAAAAAGACCACCACTGAGTTCAAGGAAGGCAATCGCGCCCGGTGGCGCGGCCGGGCTTCAAACCCGGTTGGGGACGGCATCCGTTCCCGGGCAGGTTCGACTCCGGCTGCCTTCCGCCATTTTTTTGCTGAGCGGGCTTGCGAGGCGCCGAACAGGCTCGTGGCTTATTGCATCACATATCGCCCGGGTGCCGACTCCAGCGCCGGGTATTGCGCATTCCCGGTGTGCAGCACCGACGGCTGGCGCTCACCGGCATGTTCGTCGAGCCAGGCGAACCAGTCATTCCACCAGCTGCCGGAATGCTGCTGCGCGTTCATGAACCAGGTTTCGGGGTTTTTGGAGAGTCGGTTATTGGTCCAGTAGTGACGTTTTTCCTTCGCCGGTGGATTGATCACCCCGGCGATATGCCCCGAGGCGCCGAGCACAAAGCGCTTGGTCCCGCAGAGCAGCTCGGTGCTGGCATAGGCACTTCTCCACGGCACGATGTGATCGTCATGGGTGGCGAGGATATAGGCGGGCGCATCAATGGCGCGCAGGTCCAGCTTGACCCCGCAACAGTCCAGCTCGCCTGACTTCAAGTCGTTCTGCAAATAGGTGTGGCGCAGGTACCAGCAATACATCGGCCCAGGCAGGTTGGTGCTGTCGTTGTTCCAGAACAGCAGGTCCAGAGCCATCGGCTTCTGGCCCTTGAGGTATTTGTCGACGTTGTAGTTCCACCACAAATCGTTGGGACGCAATAGCGAGAAGGTATTGCCCATGTCCTCGCCCTTGAACAGGCCGAGGGGGCCATTCACGCCGCCGATGGTGCGCTCGCGGTAGGCCACCAGTTGTTCGTCGACGAAGATGTCGATGGGGCCGGTGTCGAGGTAATCGAGGAATGTGGTCAACAGGCTTATGCTGCCGACCTCTTTGTCCCCGCGCGCCGCCAGTACTGCCAGCGCCGTACTCAACAGTGTGCCGCCGATGCAGAAACCCACGCAGTTGGGACGTTGCTCGCCGCTGATTTCGCGGGTGACCTGCAAGCCTTTGATGATGCCGGTTTCGATCAGATCATCCCAGGTGGTGCCTGCGTGTTCCTGGTCGAAGTTGCGCCACGACATCAGAAACACCGGATGCCCTTGTTTCAACAGATGGGCAACCATCGAGTTGTCCGGTCGCAGGTCGAGTATGTAGAACTTGTTGATGGCGGGCGGTACGACAAAAACCGGGCGCCGGTACTGGGTTTCGCTTTGCGGGTAGTACTGAATCAGCTGGAACAGTGCGTTCTCGAACACTACGTCGCCGGGGGTATTGGCCACATCGACGCCTACCTTGAACGCGCCGCTGTCGCAGTGGCGCATCTTGCCTTCTTGCAAGTCGCTGGCCAGGTGCAGCATGCCGGTGAGGAGGCTGCTGCCTTGGGTGTCGACGACCCGTTGCAGCGCATCGGGATTACTCGCCAGAAAGTTGCTGGGGGCGCCGGCAGCGATGGCTTGTTCCACCAGGTAGAGCAAGCGCTGGCGCGGCTTCTTGTCCTTGATCGGCAGCTTGTCGAGCAGTTTCAGCAGAAAAGCGGCGTTGAGCAGGTAAAACGCGGCGAGTGAGCCGAACAGGGGATCACTCCAGTTTCCGCTGGCGAAACGGCGGTCTTCAAAGGCGAAGGGCTGACCGGTCAACATACGGTGGCCGAGGTCGCTCCATTGCAGCTGATAGTCCGACTGAAGGCTGTCCAGGACATCGCGCGGCAGCTCGAACCACTCGTTGTACTCCTGGCCGTCAAACCACGGATTAGTGCTGACCCACACACGTAATTGTTGCACTGCAAAGGATGCAATGAACGGAACCTGGCCTGACCAGTAGGTGTTGAAGGTGTGTGCGTTGTTGTCCATGGAACTCCTTGCCCATATACGTAAAACGGGCAGAAAAAAAACAGCGGCGCCGGACTTCGGCACCGCGTCAGCAAGCACGCAGGCAGTTTTGAGTCTTTAGCATCGAGCGAGAGCTGGGGGCCATGCCCACAGGTCTACTGCATGTTCATGCCGCCGTTGACCGAGAAGTCGGCACCCGTGCTGTAACCCGACTCGCCGGACGCCAGCCAGGCCACGATCGAGGCGATTTCTTCGGGTTGACCGAGGCGCCCGACCGGTGTGGACGCAATCATGGTGTCGAGAATGTCCGGGCGGATGGCCGCGGTCATGCTGGTCTGGATGTAGCCTGGCGAAACGGTGTTGACGGTCACGCCCTTGCCGGACACTTCCCGGGCCAGTGCCATGGTGAAACCATGGATGCCGGCTTTGGCCGCGCTGTAATTGGTCTGGCCGAACTGGCCACGCTGACCGTTGATCGAGGAGATGTTGATGACCCGTCCCCATCCCTTGGCCAACATCCCTTCGATCACTTGCTTGGTGGTGTTGAACAAGCCGCTGAGATTAGTGCCGATCACGGCGTTCCAGTCTTCGGGGGTGAGTTTGCGAAAGGAGGCATCGCGAGTGATTCCGGCGTTGTTGACCAGCACATCGACCGGTCCGAATTGCTCCCGCGCGCCCTCAAAGGCCTTTCGCGTTGATTCCCAATCGGTGATGTCGCCATAGATGCATTCGAACTGATAACCCGCTACCAATTGAGCGGCGATCCAATCGTTCTTGCGGGCTGAATCAGCGCTGCAACCCACAATGACCTTGAATCCCTCGGTGTACAGGCGTCGGCTGATTGCCGTACCAATCCCACCCATACCACCGGTGACCAACGCAATACGACCAAGCGACTTCATAGATTGCTTCCCTTTTATTTTTTGCGCTGCAAGATGGGAAGATTGTTCGGTATTGGCGGGGTGTGCGGAAGTGTTGGGAGGTGACTGTCTGGTGTCCATAGGTGCCATGCAGGTGTTTTCGGATCACTGGCAGTCAATGACCTTTACCGGTACCGGGATCAATTCTTGGCATTGAACGGTCGGTTACTCTTTGATTCAACGTAGATCAGTCATGGCTCCGGACAGGATGTCCGGTTCCACAGGTCAGTGAGGACCCCATGTACAGAATGAGTTCAGGCTATGCCAACGTGTTGGTCAATACGCTTTCGGCCGAAGGACTGGATGTTGCCAGCCTGTGTCGGGAAGCCGGACTGGACATGCAGATCGCGAACACGCCCGGGGCGCTTTGCGAGCGAAGGGTGATCTATCGGTTGTGGCAACTGGCCGCCCAGGCCAGCGGTGATCCGGACATCGGCTTGAAGGCCTACGGGCACTTTCATCCGGGCAGTTTTCAAATCGTCGGTTACACCATGATGTCGAGCCTCAACCTCAAACGGGCGCTGGAGCGCCTGGTGCGCTTCAGCCCATTGATCGGTAACGGGTTCAGTCTGTTTTTTGTTCCGGAGCAGCAGCATTACCGGCTCGCCTCGCTCGATCATCAACAGTCCGGTTCCATCAAGCCCCGTCAGTATGCCGATGCCGGGTTGGCTTCTTTGCTCGGCTTCTGCCGTTGGCTGGGCGGTGGCAAGTTACCGCAACCCTTGAGCGTCGAGTTCAGTTACCCCGAACCGAAAGACATTTCCGTGCATCAACGGCTTTTTGATTGCGACCTGACTTTTGGTTCGGCCTACGACAGCATTCTGTTTGACGGGCAGGAGCTGCTGCGACCATTGAGTATGGCCAATGAGGCCTTAGCGGTATTGCATGACAGTTTTGCCGAGACGCAATTGGATCTGCTGTTCGGCTTGTCTATTACCGGCAGGATTCGGGCGCTGATTACCGAGCGATTGAGCCATGGACAGGGGCAATGCGACATGGAATCGATCGCTGCCGCCTTGAACATCAGTAAGCGCACGCTGCAACGGGCCCTGGAAAAAGACGGGACGCAATTCAAGGACGTGCAGAACGCTGTGCGCCGGCAATTGGCCGATTTCTACCTGCGCCATTCTCACTTCAACATGAAGCATGTCGCGTACCTCCTTGGTTTTCATGACCACAGCAGCTTCAACAAAGCGTGCAGCCGATGGTTTGGCATGACCCCGGGCCAGTATCGGGCTGACGAGTCGTTCGAGATGGAAGAAGCCGCGCCCGTCTGACGCGCTTCTCGCCAACCACTCAGCGTTATGTCACCGGCGGTTTCTTCGCGCCTTTTTTGCCCTTGGCAGGGGGGCGTACCGGATTCTTGACCTTGGCGACGGGCGTCGGTTGTGGGGGCTCCGCGGCGAGTATCTGCACGATCGGCTCAGGCGTCATGACCGGGACCGGTGCTGCGATGACATCGGCTTCAGCGGCTGGCTGGGTCAGGATGAAACCAGGCAGCGGGACGTCGAGCAGTGCGTGCAGTTCACACCATAACGCGTTATGGGTGCCGCTGATCAACAGTTCCGGCAACAAATTGGCGACGGCCGCCAGCACTTGTTGGCGTTCCTCAACCTCGACAAGCATCAAGGACAGGCTGTTAAGGCTTTCTTGCGGGTGAGTGGCGACCAGCAGTTTTTGCAGGCGCAACGTTTCGCGCAGGTCCAACGGCTGGGCACTGTAGTCCTGGAGCAATACCTGCAATTGCTGGATCAACCGTTCGACGATTTCCTTGCCAGGCTCGTCGCTGTCGCGGTCCAGCAGAAACAGGATCCGTACCAAGGCTTCCATCAGACCGCCCAGGGGTAGCGCGTCCTGAAGACGATCGATCAAGACCTTGTCGTGCTGCTCGGCGTGCGCCTGCAGATCTCGCCCAGGCGCATTGCCGGCGAGGCTATTGAGTACGCCATATACGCCGTAGAAACACATTTCCTGTGCTGCATCACGCAGGTCTCGATAGCCGTTCAAGGCGTCCTGCACCTGGTTGGAAAACAGTTCCTGCCAGACCAGCAACGGGTTGTTCTGGCTGGCGGGGTGACGATCCTTGTTCACCTGAGCGGCACTGCCTGCCAGCCACCACAGCGCCGGGTTCAAACTGCTCCAGGCCACTTGCTGCTGATGGAAAGGGTGGGTCCGGCGCAGCATTTCGGCGCTCGGTTCGTTGATCAGCTGGCGCAACCACGGGCGTATGAATTCGTCGTACACGCCATTGTTGATTGTGGACGCGCGCTGGACCAACGCAAATTCTCGATCGTCATCACGGGGCGGCTGCACCTGGCCATGGATGTCGGCGATCCGTCGGCGTTCGAAACGCACGGCATACGGCGTCGCCGAATTCTCCGGCAGGTCTTCGATCAGCATCTCATACAGCCCGGCCGACAGCGCATTGATCGCATCGACCGCACCGAGCAATTCACGGTGTTCACGCCGCGCCACTTCACCGGACACGAAGATGCCCAGGTGACCGATGCTCGCGTGTCGCAGGTACACGATGGTGCGCCCGGCATTTTGCAACGCGAGATCGCTGGGATAGACGTCGGTGATCCAGTCCAGTGCCTGCTGCGGGGAGGTGATGTTGTCGCCATACGAACAGAACACCACCACCGGCGCTTCGATCAGCTTGAGGTCAAGCCCGGTGCTCTTGCGACCGAGGCCACCAGACAGCCGATTGCCGATGAACAGGTCGTCGACAATCATCTCGATCTCTTCGCCATTGAGCAGGGTCGGGCTGCCCCACCAGCGTTCGAAATCCAGAAAGCGTGCGGCCTCGCTGTCGACTTCACTGAACAGGTGGTAGTACTTGCCCCAATACGTATTGGCCGGGTCCAGGCTTTCGAAGTTGCTGACCAGCCAGGTACCGTCGAAACGGCCATTACCGAGGTCGCTACCGAGGCGTGCCATCCAGCCACCGCCTAGCAAACCACCGGTGTAGCGCATCGGATTGCAGCCATTGACACCGGCCCAATACGATAACGGCGCACCATTGACGATGATCAACCCCGGCAGCTCCGGTCGGGTAGCCGCCAGCCCCATCAATGCCCAACCGGCCTGGCAATTGCCAATCAGCACGGGGTTGGCGCTGTCGGGATGGCGGGCGCTGACGACCTCGATGAACTTCGCTTGGGCGTCTGTGATATCGGCAAGGGTTTGCCCTGGGCGAGGCGAGTGACTGAAGGAGATGAAATAGGTGGGGTGGCCGGCTCTCAGGCTCTCGCCGATGACCGAATCCTGTTTGAAACCGCCGATGCCCGAGCCGTGACCGCCGCGAGGGTCAATGATGATCACGGGCTGTTTCTTACTGTCGATCGGTTGCCCCGGGCCGCCGAGGATTTGCAACAACGAATAGTTGACCGGGCGGGGCAGGGCTTCCCCGGCGACCAGCGTTTCATGATTGAACTTGAGCAGCAGCGGATACCCGGCGCGTTCGTGGGCCAGGGTGTTGTCGCCGCGCTGACGCAAGGTATCCCAGAACAACACGCTGCGTTGGCCAAGGTCCGTGAAGTATTCCTGCCAGTCAGCAGGCGTTGGCTGCCGGAGTTGCCCAAGGCTTAAAGGCGCGAAGGTTTTTGCCTGGCGCTTCTGTACGGCGTCGAGGACGTTGCGGGTATTAAGGCGTTGCAGATGATTGAGGTGTTCGAACAAGCCAGCGCGTTCGGAGAATTTTTCATCTTGCAGCGCAATATTTAATTCCTGACCCATCGTAATCTCCTGACGCGGTGCATGGGGACCGGCCCGTCTGAACCCTTTGGTTAAAGAGCGCTAGCCTGGCCGTTCGATGAGCAGGAGTCTACAGCGTATAATGAGGGCTTTAGCAAAGTATATTTTGCACTGCACAAAAATAGGCGTTGCCAAATGGTTTTGTGCACTGCAATATCAAGGCTAGCGCGATGACTGGCCGGATCGCTATCGCGTCCTCAGGCCCATCAGGGCCTTCCAGTACCAGGAGATTCAAGCATGTCTTTTTTCAATACGGAAAAACTGCAAACCGCTCAGAAAGCCAACCTCGATCTTTTGCAGCAAATCAGCGGCAAAGTCTTCGCCAGCGTTGAACAGCTCAGCCAGTTGCAGTTCAAGGCACTGCGCGACTCCACCGAAGAGCACTTCGAAGGCGTTCGCAAGCTGCTGGCCGTCCGTGATCCACAAGGTTTCGCCGATCTGCAGGCTTCTTTCACCCAGCCGAGCGCGCAGGCCGAACGTCTGGCCGAGTTCAATCGTCAGGTTCAAGCACTGATCGTCGGTACTCAGTCGGACATCGCCAAATTGACTTCGAGTCAGGTCGAAGCGGGCACCCAACAGGTGCAAGAGTTCGTTGAAACCATCGGCAAGAATGCACCGGCCGGCTCCGAACCCGTTGTGGCAGCGTTCAAGTCGAGCCTGGCGAATGCCGGTACCGTGTTCGAAAGCGCACAGAAAGCCGTAAAACAGGCTGCCGATGTGGCTCAGAGCAATTTCGACGCAGCGACTGCCGCGGCCACCAAAGCGGCCCCGGAAGCAAGCGCCAAGGCTACCAGCGGTAACAAGTAAGTCACGTCAAGCAAGCGGCACCAATGGCGATGGGTTTATTCCCCATCGCCATTTTTTTCGGCCCGTTATCGGTGCCGGGCTTACCGCCGAACATGCCAAACAGGTTCTGGGTATTGAGGTACAACGCCTTGGACTGGTCGACATACTGGCGCATCAGGTCCTGCATCACCGGGGCCTGTTGATGCATGAAGTCGCTCCAGGCTTCGGACGACTGCGCGCCGGTCTGCGACTGAACGTCGATTACGGTCTGAATGCTCTTGTCCAGGTAACTGCCGAGTACACCCTGGTAAGGGCCGTAGAACTGGATAATCCCCATCAGCATTTCGGTAGTGAAGATCGGCTCACCGCCGCTTTCAGCTTCCAGAATCACTTGCAGCAGGATGCTGCGCGTCAAGTCCTCGCCGCTCTTGGCATCGACCACCTGAAAGGCAATTTTGTCGACCACCAATTGCCGTATGTCCGCCAGTGTTAAATGACTGCTGGTGTGGGTGTCATACAGTCGGCGATTGGGGTACTTCTTGATCAGGCGGGGGGAGGTATCAGTCATGCGGGGCGTCTCGCGGCGGGCCTGGTTTGTAGGCATCTTAACCTACATTGGTGGTCTTCAGGCCGCCATCGCGGGCAAGCCCGCTCCCACAGTATTCTCTGTTGTTCACAAATTCTGCATTCAAAGAAGAACCCTGTGGGAGCGGGCTTGCCCGCGATGAGGCCCTCCAGCACATCGAAGATTCCCAAGTCGTAAAAGGGGAGCCCGCCGGTAGCGTGCCCCCCTCAGAGAAATTGAATCGGCTTACCAGATCGGCAAGGTGTAGCTGACGATCAGGCGGTTTTCATCCAGATCGTTGCCAAAGTTGGTCGAGCGAACTGTCGCATTACGCCATTTCACGCCGACATTCTTCAGCGGCCCGCTCTGCACGACATAACCGATGTCGGTATCACGTTCCCATTCCTTGCCTTCCGGGCGGTTGCCACCCAGATCGATATTATCGCCGGTGAGGTAGCGGGTCATGAAGGTCAGGCCCGGAACGCCGATGGCTGCAAAGTTGTAGTCGTAGCGCGCCTGCCAGGACTTTTCGTCCTTGCTGGCGAAGTCGCCGATTTGCACGAAGTTCACCAGGAAGGCGTCGGTGCCGTTGATGTAGGCGTAGCCAGTGTCGCCGCTCATGCCTTGATAGCCCAGGCCCAACGCATGCCCGCCAAGGTTGTAGGTGAACATCGCGCCAATGGCATTGTTATCGACATTACTGCCACCATCGTCCGTGGAGCGGGCGAAGCGCAGATCCGTCTTCAGCGACTGGCCGGTTGTGACCGGCAACACGTAGGTCAGGTTGACCAGGTGCTGGCTGTAGAAGTTGTCGAGGTGACCGTAGCTGTAGCCGGTGGCGAGGTTGCTGGTCCATTTGTAGTTCAGGCTGGCGAAATCGAAGCTGTCGCTATCGACATGACGTGTGGTGATGCCCTTGGCGCCAGTGCGGGTGATGCCCATGTCCTCGTAGTTCGAGGAGTCGCGCTGATTGACCTGCGTCAGTCGCCCGGCATCCACGGTCAAGCCTTCGAGTTCCAGCGAGGTCAACTGACCGCCCTTGAAGGTTTGTGGCAACAGCCGTGAATCGTTGGCCAGTACCGTCGGCAGTTTCGGCAGCAACGTACCGAGTTTCAGCGTACTTTTTGAGGCGCGCACTTTGGCGGTCAGCCCCAGTTCGCCATACTCGTCCTGCGCACCTTGGCTCGTGTCGCGGTGGCGTTTTAGCAGGCCGGAGCCTGCCCGATCAGGGCTGGAATCGAGCTTGACGCCGACCAGTCCGATCGCATCGAATCCCACGCCAATCAACCCTTCGGTGAATCCCGATTCATAGCGCAGCAGGAAACCCTGTGCCCATTCCTCTTGTTTGGATTGCGCAGCGTTGTCCTGGCGATAGTCACGGTTGAAATAGAAGTTGCGCAGCTCAAGGCTGGCCTTGCTGTCTTTGACAAAGTCAGCAGCGGCGGGGGCCGAGAGGCTGATGACGCCGCCGGATAGCAACAGTCGGGTAGCGAGGATGCGGGTGTTGCGGTCCATGGTGAAGCCCCTTTATTTTTATTATGGAAAGACAGGTCCCGCGGCCCTCGCCAGGTGGGCGAGGGCTTATCAATAAAAAACGCGAACGCCAAAAGAGAGGAGCGTGGCGCCGCGTGCGGTTCAATCGTTAGAACTGTTCGGCGCAAAGGCCAAACAAGGAGGCACTGCCCGCGCGAATGGATTGCTCCAGACTCAAAATGCGTG
Organism: Pseudomonas sp. S2_B07; assembly: GCF_054668435.1. Lineage (NCBI taxonomy): Bacteria > Pseudomonadati > Pseudomonadota > Gammaproteobacteria > Pseudomonadales > Pseudomonadaceae > Pseudomonas > Pseudomonas sp. S2_B07. Next base: position 564,800 of record NZ_CP162769.1, on the reverse strand, counting down.
GCAGCAGGCGATGGATATAGAAGTCGGCGGTGGCGATTTTCGCGCCATAAAACCCTTCGTCTTCGGGCAGCTTTTGCTTGGCAACCTGTGCCATGCGCGCCCAAAGCCAGGCGTAGGCGACGTAACCGAACAGGTGCAAATACTCCACCGAAGCGGCGCCGACTTCGTTGCGGTTGGTCGCGGCCTGATCCTGTAGCCAGTCGCTCAGGTCTTCCAGACGCTGCACGGCATCGAGCAGTTGAGCGCAGTAGGGCGCATCAGGCTGATCGGCGAAATGACGAATCTCACTGGTGAACTGGCGCAGCGCGAAGCCTTTGTCGGCGAGCACTTTGCGTCCGAGCAGGTCCAGGGCCTGAATGCCGTTGGTGCCTTCGTAGATCTGCGCGATGCGCACGTCACGGACCAATTGTTCCTGGCCCCATTCGCGGATGTAGCCATGGCCGCCGAACACTTGCTGGCCGTTGATGCAGCTTTCGAGGCCGGTGTCGGTGAAGAACGCCTTGGCCACCGGGGTGAGTAGCGCAACCAGGGTTTGCGCGCTGTCGCGTTCCTTGGCGTCATCGGAAAACTTCGCCAGGTCCAGTTGCTGCCCGACATAGCTGGCAAACGCACGGCCACCTTCAGTCATGGCTTTCATGCTCAGCAGCATGCGGCGCACGTCGGGGTGAACGATGATCGGGTCGGCCACTTTGTCCGCAGCAATGGCACCCGTCGGCGCGCGGCTCTGCACACGTTCGCGTGCATAGGTGACAGCGCTCTGATAGGACGCTTCCGCGCAGCCAATGCCTTGAATGCCGATGGACAAGCGCTCGTAGTTCATCATGGTGAACATCGCCGCCAGGCCTTTGTTGGCTTCACCGACCAGCCATCCGCTGGCGCCGTCGAAGTTCATCACGCAGGTGGCCGAAGCCTTGATACCCATCTTGTGTTCGATCGAACCGCAACTTACGGCGTTGGCATCGCCGAGGGAACCGTCGGCATTGACCAGCACTTTGGGCACGACGAACAGCGAGATGCCTTTCGGCCCCGCCGGTGCGTCCGGCAATTTGGCCAGCACCAGGTGGACAATGTTTTCGGTCAGGTCCTGATCGCCACCGGTGATAAAGATCTTGCTGCCGGTGATGCTAAAGCTGCCGTCGGCCTGAGGTTCGGCGCGGGTGCGGATGATCCCCAGATCGGTGCCGGCGTGGGCTTCGGTCAGGCACATGGAACCGGCCCAGCGGCCTTCGTACATCGGCGGCAGGTAGAGCTTTTTCAAGGTGTCGCTGGCGTGGGCATCCAGCGCCAGGCAGGCACCGGAACTCAACGCTGAATAGAGTGCAAAGCTTGAGTTGGCGCCATAGAGCATTTCTTCGAATTGCACGGCGAGCATCTTCGGCATGCCCATGCCGCCGAAATCGGCGCTACCGGAAAGACCCACCCAGCCGCCTTCGATGTAGGTGGCATAAGCCTGTTTGAAACCGATTGGCGTGCTGACCTGGCCATCGACCCACAGGGCGCCTTCCTCGTCGCCGCTGCGATTCAATGGCGCAATCAGGTGCGAGGTGACTTTGGCCGCCTCCTCAAGAATCGCGTCAGCGGTGGCGGCGTCGACGCTGTCGGCCAGGGCTGGCAGGCGTGCCCACAGGGCCGGGGCGTCGAATACTTCATGCAAGACAAAGCGCATGTCGCGCAGCGGGGCGTTGAATTCGGGCATAGCGTGAACCTCAAAAGGTTGTGCGATGGGCACGGCGCCGCTAGAGCAGGCCGTGCCCTTTCTATCAATGAGCGGAAGCGCTGGCGGCACCGAGGCCGGTCTGGGCGCGAACGAATTGGTCGGCGTAAGCGTCACGTTCCTTGTCGGCGCGCACGCTGCGGTCGAGTTTCGACACCACGACGATCACGAAGAACGCCAGCGGCATGGAGAACAGCGCCGGGTGGTCGTACGGGAAGATCGCGTGAGCATGGCCGAGCACGGTGACCCAGACGGCTGGCGACAGGATCACCAACACCAGCGCACAGATCAGGCCGGCGAAACCGCCGGTGATTGCGCCTTTGGTGGTCAGGCCTTTCCAGTACATGGCCATGATCAGCACCGGGAAGTTGGTCGACGCAGCGATGCCGAAGGTCAGGCCCACCAGGAACGCGACGTTCATCTTCTCGAACAGAATGCCCAGCAGAATTGCGATGATGCCCAGGCCGACAGTGGCCATGCGGGTCACGCGCATTTCCTGTTTCTGGCTGGCTTTGCCTTTCTTGAACACCGTGGCATAGAGATCGTGGGATATCGCCGAAGCACCGGCCAGGGCCAGACCTGAGACCACCGCCAGAATAGTGGCGAAGGCCACGGCCGAGAGGAAACCGAAGAACAGGTTGCCGCCCACGGCTTTGGCCAGGTGCATGGCGACCATGTTGCCGCCGCCAATCAAGGCGCCGCCGACTTCACCATTGACGTAGTACTGCGGGTCAGTGCCGATGATGACCATCGCGGCAAAACCCAGGGTGCAGACAACAAGGAAGAAGAAGCCGATGAAACCGGTGGCGTAGAACACCGACTTACGCGCTTCCTTGGCGTTAGGCACGGTGAAGAAACGCATCAGGATGTGCGGCAGACCGGCAATCCCGAACACCAGGCCCAGTGACATCGACGCGGTGTTGATCGGGTCGGCGAGCATCGAGCCAGGGCCCATGATGTTCCAGCCGCTGGCGTGGGCTTCGACGGCTTTGGTGGCCAGGGTTTCGTAGCTGAAGCCGAATTGCGACATGGCCATGAACGCCAGGGTCGTGCCGCCGGCAAGCAGCAACACTGCCTTGATGATCTGCACCCAGGTGGTGGCGATCATGCCGCCGAAAATCACGTACACCAGCATCAACGCGCCGACGATCACCACGGCAACCGGGTAGTCGAGGCCGAACAGCAATTTGATTAACTGACCGGCACCGACCATCTGCACAATCAGGTAGCAGCACACCACCGTCAACGAACCAAACGCGGCGAAGATCCGCACTTTGTTCTGGTCCAGTCGATAGGACACGATGTCGGCAAAGGTGTAGCGCCCCAGATTGCGCAAGCGCTCGGCCATCAGGAAGGTGATGATCGGCCAGCCGACGAAGAAACCGATGGTATAGATGAAGCCGTCGTAGCCCTTGGCGAACACCAGGCTGGACAGCCCCAGCAGCGTGGCGGCGGACATGTAGTCGCCGGCAATCGCCAGACCGTTCTGGAACCCGGTAATGCCACCGCCTGCGGTGTAGAAGTCAGAGGTGGATTTGGTTTGTCGCGCGGCCCACCAGGTGATGGCCAGCGTGCCCAGCACGAAGACGAAGAACATGCCGATCGCATGCAGGTTGAGGGGTTGTTTTTCCACCGCACCCAGCGCGGGTGCAGCCAGCACGACGGAGGCCGGCAATAGCCCGGCAGCGGCAAGGAGAAGTTTACGCAGAAGAGTCATTACTTGCTCTCCTCGAGAATGGCGGCACCCAGTGCATCGAAACGCGTGTTGGCGCTGTAGACGTACCAACCGGTCAGTAGCCAGGAAAAAATGATGATCGCCGCGCCAACCGGCATGCCCAGGGTCAACATCCGATGCTCGGCGAGCGGTGCATGCAGCCACTGCGGGGCAAACGCCACCACCAGCATGAACGCGTAGTAAGTGCCCAGCACCGCAGCACTCAGCGACCAGGCCAGGCGCGAACGGCTGCTCACCAATTGAAGGAATTTCGGATTGGACCGAATGCGTTCGCAGCGTTGGGTATCGGTTGAATGGATGTCGATCATGGGTGGCTCCACCTTGTTATTGTTATCGATGCTTTTGGCATTTAAGGGCAGGGCAGCGCCGAATCCGGCCCGCACGAGCCCGAAGCGGCCGGTAAATACACCGGCCGCTTGACGGGTACAACGTCGATTCGGTTAGAGCGCCTTGGCCCTGTCGCGCAGCACGTACTTCTGGATCTTGCCGGTTGAAGTCTTCGGCAGCAGGGTGAAAACCACCGTGCGCGGCACTTTGAAACCGGCCAGATGCTCGCGGCAGAAACTGATGATGTCGGCCTCGCGAACGTCCTGGTGATCAGCCTTCAACGTGATAAAGGCGCAGGGCGTTTCGCCCCACTTCTCATCGGGACGGGCGACAACGGCCGCTTCCATGACGGCTGGATGGCGATAAAGCACACCTTCCAGTTCGATGGTGGAAATGTTCTCGCCGCCGGAAATGATGATGTCCTTGAGTCGGTCCTTGATCTCGACATACCCGTTCGGATGACACACCGCCAGGTCGCCGGTGTGGAACCAGCCGCCTTCGAACGCTTCGGCCGTGGCGGTCGGGTTCTTCAGGTAACCCTTCATCACGGTGTTGCCGCGCATGAAGATCTCACCGATGGTCTGACCATCTCGCGGGGTCGGCTCCAGCGTCTTCGAATCGCCGACCATCACGCCTTCGAGCGTCGGATAACGCACGCCCTGACGGGATTTGATTTGCGCCCGTTCGTCCAGCGGCAACTCATCCCATTCGGCATGCCAGGCGCAGAGCGTCACCGGACCATAGGTTTCGGTCAGGCCATACACATGGGTGACCTTGATGCCCATTTCTTCCACGGCACCGATTACTTTGGCCGGTGGCGCGGCACCGGCGACCATCGCGTTGACCGGGTGATCAATCGCGGCTTTAGCCGACTCCGGCATGTTGACCAAGGCGTTGAGCACGATCGGCGCAGCGCACAGATGGGTGACCTGATGCTCGCGGATCAGCGTGAGGATTTTCTGTGGATCAACACGGCGCAGGAACACATGCACACCGGCCATGGCGGTAATAATCCACGGGTAGCACCAACCGTTGCAATGGAACATCGGCAGGGTCCAGAGGTACACAGGATGGTTGCCCATGGCCCAGGTCATCTGGTTGCCCAACGAGTTCAGATAAGCACCGCGATGGTGGTAAACCACGCCTTTGGGGTTACCGGTGGTGCCTGAGGTGTAGTTCAGCGAGATGGCTTGCCATTCGTTCGCTGGCCACTGCCAGGCAAAGGCTGGATCGCCTTCGGCCAACAGCGCTTCATAATCCAGATCGCTGACCGCCTTGCCTTCGCCGTATTCCGGATCATTGACGTCGATGACCAGCGGCGGGTGATCCAGCATCCCAATCGCCGCGTGAATCACATCATGGAACTCGCGGTCGGTAATCAGCACCTTGGCTTCGCCATGCTGCAGCATGAAGGCGATGGCTTCGGCATCCAGACGCACGTTGAGCGGGTTGAGCACCGCGCCAATCATCGGCACGCCGAAGTGCACTTCAAGCATCTCGGGAATGTTGGGCAGCATCACCGCCACCGTGTCGTTCTTGCCGATGCCGCGACCAGCCAATGCCGAGGCCAGGCGGCGGCAGCGGGTGTAGGTCTGCGCCCAGGTGCGGCGGATAGAGCCATGGATGACGGCGGGGTAGTCCGGATAAACGCTGGCGGTGCGCTCGATGAAGCTGAGCGGAGACAAGGCAATATGGTTGACAGCCGCAGGGCCTAGCCCTTGTTCATAGATCGACATGTGCGGGTACTCGGTGGCTGATTGTTAGCTCTATAGATGACCTTGCAGCGTCGCCGCTGAGGGCATCTTTTATGTCCGATCTGCTTTATATAACATTCAGCTACAGATATGGAAGTACAACCTACGTCATATAGGATATGTACTATATTTGATTCCGGCCGTTCTAAATCAATACAGTCTTACCGCCAAGGGCGGTATATCCTTGGCTTCCCCAACGAAGCGGACCTGTGATGACCCTGACTCCCGTTCGATTGCACAGCTGGTTGCGCCTGCAGCGCGAGGGTGTGTCTCTGGCCGCCCGGGCTGATGCGTTGTGCCGTGCCTTGCAGGAATGTCCCGAGGTGCGCCGCGCGGTTTATTTGAGTTGGCAACCCAATGCCCGGATTTACAGCCATGAGGGTGCTGCCCAGCACTTTCCACCGGGGCTGGGCGACCCTTCGCTGGCCAGCGATCAGTTGTTGTTTGATCGGCTGGTCGAAGCGGGGCGACTCGATCTGGCGCAAGTGCGGCAACTCGATTGCTGGTTGTCCGGTCGATTGCGTCGGGCCGCAATCAGCCATGGCCAGGTGTTTGATCTGGCCTTGCAATCGGGACTGCCGGGGTTGTTGCTGGTGGAGGTGTGCGACGGCGTGAGCCTTGGTTGGCTGGGTTGGGTCCAGGATTTGCTGACGACCTTGCTGAGTAGCGTCAACGGTATGCTGCGCGGCTCGCCGCTGTTGGGTCACGATCCGCAACCGAGTCTGTTGCTCGACGCGCAGGGCCGGCCGCTGGAGTTCAACGGAGCGCTGCTGGCACTGCTCGCCGAAAAACCGCTGACTGATGTGCTGGGCTTTTTGCCGGTCAATCACCGCGTGCTGGTGCGCGCCTGCCTGGACCAGAAGCGTGCCATCGAAGGGGTTGAGGCGCAGTTCGAAACACAGATTCTGATCTGGACGTTTATCCCCGATCCTCAGGACAACCGCGTGCTCGCCCGTTGCCGCGACGCCACCCTCCAGGTGTTGGCCGAACGTGAAGCGGCCACGGCACGCCGGCTGTACCGGTTGATCATCGAAAACACCACCGACCTGATTTCCCGGCACACTCCAGACGGGCGCTTTCTGGATGCTTCGCCCGCGTCCTGGACCTTGCTCGGCTACTGGCCGGAAGAGTTGCGCGGGCAAATGGCCCAAGGCCTGTTCCATGGTCAGGACCTGGCCAGCCTGGTGCAGCGCGCACGGGATGCCCTGGAGCAGGACGGTTATCACACGATGACCTATCGCATTCGCCATCGAGACGGGCATTACCTGTGGTTCGAAACCGCGAGCCGGGCGATTCGTGAAACCTACACCGGTGCGGTGGTCGAAGTGGTCAGCGTGTCTCGGGACATTACGGCGCGGGTGCAGGCGGAAGAGAACAAGCGACGCCTGGCCGAAGTCGTCGAGGCCAACATCGACCCGGTGTTGTTCATCGCCCCTGAAGGGCAAGTGACCTACCTTAACCCGGCGGCGCGCCGCATCCTCGGAATCGAGGAGCAACAGGCGATGCCAGCGCTTGCCGAACTGTTCGCGAGCGCGGACCTGATACGTCTGCAGCGTGATGGCTGGAGCAGCGCCGAACGTGATGGAGTCTGGAGCACCGATGCACGCTTGCAACCCCTCGGTGGCGGCATGTCAGTGCCAGTGTCGCTGGTGCTGTTGGCGCACCGATCTGCAGGCGGTGAGCGCTACTACTCGTTGGTGGCGCGGGACATGACCGAACGCGAATTGCGTGAGGTGCAACAGCGCCGTCATCAAGACGAACTGGCGCACACCGCGCGTTTGGTAACGCTGGGTGAACTGGCCTCGGGCATTGCCCACGAAATCAACCAGCCATTGGCCGCGGTGGTCAATTATGCGAATGCCAGCCAGCGCTATTTACAGACTCTGGATTCCAATCCTCAGGCCGCAGAACGAGTGGCACAGGGGCTGCAGCGCATAACCCAGCATGCCACCCATGCCTCGCAAGTGATCAGCCGTCTACGGGCGTTTCTGCGCAAGGGCCAACGCCGCATGCAAGCCCTGAATTTCACCGACGTCGCCCGCGAGGCCGTGCGTTTGTGTGCTTGGGAGGCGAGCAATTGCCAAGTGACAATCGAGGATTGTCTGCCGGATAATCTGCCGCCCGTTTATGCCGACCGGGTGTTGCTGGAGCAGGTGCTGCTCAATCTGTTGCGCAATGCCATTGACGCCAACCGCGAACAACATCCGGGGCAACCGTCACTGATTGTGATGGCCGCGGGGCAGGGTGCTAGTGCAACCGTGGAAATCAGTGTGCAAGACCAGGGACCGGGTGTCAGCGAGCCGGAGCTGGAGCAGATATTTACCCCGTTCTATACCAGCAAGGCTGATGGCCTGGGGCTTGGTTTGTCCATGAGCCGCAGCATCATCGAAGGTTTCGGTGGCGAATTACAGGCCCTGCGCCAACCGGTCGGGCTGCTGATGTGCTGCCGTCTGCCGCTGGCCGGCCCAACAAAACAACAACAGGAATAACGTAATGGCAGGTGTGACGGAGCACGTGGTGTATGTGGTCGACGATGACCAGGGCATGCTTGATTCAACGGTCTGGTTATTGGAATCGGTCGGGCTCAAGGCCTTGCCGTTTACCAGTGGTGTGGCGTTTCTCAATGCTTGTGATGCCACGCTCGATGCCTGCGTGCTGCTCGATGTTCGCATGCCCGGCATGGGCGGGCTGAACGTGCAGGAGGAAATGCGCGCGCGTGAACTGAATCTGCCGATCATCTTTGTCAGCGGGCACGCCGATGTGCCGATCGTGGTTCGCGCTTTCAAGGCCGGCGCCCATGACTTCATCGAGAAACCCTACAACGAGCAGTTGCTGCTGGACAGCGTGCAACAGGCGCTCAGCAACTGCGCGGCCAACCGCTCCGGCAGCCAGGGGCACGATGCGTTGCAGGCGCGGTTGCTGACGCTGACCCCACGTGAGCGCGATGTCTTGCTGCCGCTGGTACAGGGTTACACCACCCGGGAAATAGCGGAGCAACTGGGCGTCAGCGCAAAAACCGTCGACCTGTACCGCTCGCGTGTGATGAAACGCATGCAAGCCACTACCTTGCCGGACCTGGTGGGCATGGCGATCGCGGCGCAGATGGTCGACCCGCTGAAACTGCGTTGAAGTTTCGCGTTTCGTACTTCCGCCAACTTCCCGATCAAAAAGGCCCGAAGTTCAACGGGTACTGGATCACCACATACACCCGGTCGATGTCATCGCCTGCCTGCGCCGCGTTGGCACGGTGCGACACATGGGACAGTTGCAGTGACAAATCCTTGGCCGCTCCTGATTGCACGATGTAACGCAAATCGATGTCGCGCTCCCAATGCCGTCCGCCGTCGCCTTGTTGCGGTACGAAGGTGCCGGTCGCCTCATCGAAGGGGTTGTAGGCGCCACCCTGGGGCGCATGGGTTCCGTCGATCTGCGTGCCTTTGACGTAACGCGTCATGAAGGCCAGGCCGGGGACGCCGAAGGTGCTCAGGTCGAGGTCGTAGCGCACTTGCCAGGATTGTTCGTGGGCGCCGTTGAAGTCGGCGTACTTGATCGAGTTGGCCAGGTAGATGGAGTCGCCACCGACGAAATCGAAGGGGGTGTCACCGTTGACTTTCTGATAGGCCAGGGTGAAGCCGTGGGCATTGACCGTGTATTTGCCGGACAGGCTGAACGCAGTGTTGTCGATGGCGCCGGCCAATGCCTCACCCGTGTCCCGCGTATGGTAGAGATTGGCGTCGACGAAGACACCGGGCTGCTTGAGGTGAAGATTGCCGTAGTACTGGTGCCAGGTGTCGGTCAGCGTTGACGCATAGAGCGCGCCGCCGACTGGGCTTTGGGTGAACAGGTCGGCGCCGACAAACGAAATGCCGCCAGCATCGGTGTTGGCCCCGTAACCGGAAAAATTGCCCTTGCTCGATGAACTGTCCTGATTCTTGAACGCCGTGAAGTGACCGGCCTGCACATTCATGCCATCGATTTCGCGGCTGTTGAGCAGGAAACCGGTGGCGTATTCCGGTTGCAGGCGTTTGTCGGCGGTATCGAACACCGGTGTTTCAACCATCATTTCGCCGTACGCCACGGTGGTTTTAGACGCCTTGATTTTCAGCGCGCCGCCAGCGCTGGAATAGTTGTTCTCACTGCGGCCGTCACTGTCCACCGGCAGCAATCCGGTGCCGGAACGACCCTTGCCACTGTCGAGCTTCACGCCCAAAAAGGCGTGGCTATCGAGGCCAAATCCGAGGAGGCCGGGGGTAAATCCAGACTCGAAAGCGCCAATGAAGCCTTGCGCCCATTCCGCCTTGTAGCTTTTGCCGGACGCTGAAGGGGACCGGTAATCACTGTTGAGGTAGAAGTTGCGGCTGAGCACATTCAGCGTCGCACCGTCGAGGAACCCTTGCCCGGTTTGCATCGCTTCATCCGCGTGCGCCGTTGCGGTCGTGCTGGCGACTATCACCGATAACCAGAAAGGCAGACCGGATTTGCGCTTGGAAAACGTCATCGATCAATCACCACCGGGCAGCGACTCCGCGATTACGGAGTCGCTGGTTGTTGCTTAATGGGCTTCCGAGGCACCGAACATGCTCTTGGCATAGATCAGGCCCAGACCGTAGGCACCGCCGTTGGCGATCGAGGTTTTGACGGTTTCGTCATAGGTTTCGCTGCGCGCCCAGTCACGCTGCAGTTCCAGCAGGTATTGCAGGGACGTCATCGGGCGAGCGCCGATCTGGATCATGCGCTGCATAGCCATTTCGTGGGCTTCGGTGGTGACGTCGCCACAGGCGTCGGCGATTACGTACACCTCGAAACCCTGGTCGATGGCCGACAGCGCCGGGCCGACAATACACACCGAGGTCCAGAGACCGGCCAAGACGATTTTCTGCTTGCCGAACTTGTTGACTTCAACGGCGATGCGCTCGTCTTCCCAGGTGTTCATGCTGGTGCGGTCGATCACGTTGTGATCCGGGAACACCGATTTGATTTCATCAAAAATCGGCCCGGAAAAGCTCTTCTCGGCCACAGTGGTAAGGAGGGTCGAGACCTTGAACCCACGAGCCGCCTTGGCCACGAGCGCGGCGTTGTTGCGCAAGGTCACGGCGTCGATTGACTTGGTCGCAAAGGACATCTGCGATTGGTGGTCAATCATGATCAGGGTGTGGTCGGAGGGGGTCAGCAGGGTTTTGCCGGGAACTGCTTTCGCAATGGCCATGATGAGGTCCTTACGGGGTGAGTGAGGGGGCCATGGTTGCGTGGTTTGAGCAGCGGATATTGAGTCCATGTGCTGTTTTTGCGGTTTTTTTCGCAGCGCAGCGATACAGAGCACATTGTGGATGTCGCACGGTGAAATCAGCGTCTATGCTGCCCTAACCGTTCCCCAACTGTTCTTTGCAGCTATCAGCAAGGAGGCATCCATGGTGCCCTTACCACTGTCCGAGAAATCGCTGACCCGCAGCATGCTCGATGTCCTGATTCGTGCCGGGTTGATTGTCGTTTTGGTACTGTTCTGTTTCGAGATTTTCCGTCCGTTTCGCGACCTGATGCTGTGGTCGGTCATCCTCGCAATCACCCTCTATCCGTTGCAACTGCGACTCATGGGCTCGATGGGGCGTAGCGAGGGGCGTGCTGCAACCGTAATTGTGGTGATTTCCATCGCGATTCTGGTGGTGCCGGTCTATCTGTTGGGGACCTCGATTGCGGAGTCGGTGGCCAAGGTCGTCGACCTGGTGAAGGAGGGCAGTTTCCATATCCCGCCGCCACCGGATACGGTCGCAACCTGGCCGCTGGTGGGTAAATCGATCTCGGCGATATGGCTGCAGGCCTCAACCGATCTGCCCGACCTGATGGTGAAATACCTGCCGCAAATAAAAGGCGTCACGCTGGGCGTGTTGGCCAAAATCGCGGGCGTCGGGGCAGGTTTGCTGATGTTCATTGTTGCCTTGATCATCGCCGGTATTTTCATGGCCCATGGCGAAGCCGGCGGCCGTTGTGCGGTGGATATCGCGTCACGCATCAGCGGTCCGGACAAGGGGGCGCAGATCGCCGAGCTCTGCACGGCGACCATCCGTGCCGTTGCGCTCGGTGTGGTCGGTATCGCGTTTATCCAGATGATGCTGGTGGGGATCGGCTTTGTGCTCAAAGGCATCCCCGGTGCCGGTCTGCTGGCCATCGGCGTATTGCTGCTGGGCATCATGCAGTTGCCGGCCACGCTGATTACGCTACCAGTGATCGCCTATGTCATGGCCACCGAAGGGCCCAACACGAGGACCATTATCTTCTCGGTCTTTGTGTTCGTTGCGGGCCTGGTGGACAACGTCCTCAAACCACTGTTGCTGGGGCGCGGTGTGGATGTGCCGATGCCGGTCGTGTTGATTGGCGCGTTGGGCGGCATGGTCACCAGCGGCATCCTCGGGCTGTTCATCGGGCCGGTGGTGCTGGCGGTGGGTTACCAATTATTCTGGCAGTGGGTTAAGGATCGACCGGAGGGTGTCTGACGTCCTCAGGTCATGAGGAGGTGTGTTGAAACCATTCCAGCCCGGACCCGGTGCGTCAACGTGGAACATGTTGCGCCAGGCGTGCCTGCAACGCCGGGATGCCGTGCCGCCGACCTTGACGGAACTGGCGGTCGTCCCCGGCATTCCCGAGGCGCGTTACTGGCTGGACCGGGACCTCGCGCCGCTGATTCGGGATGTGCACCAGTCCAACCTGCGTGAGGCCGAAGCGCTGGCCAGGGCAGGGGAGCCGAATGACACCTTGCCACTGGCCAACATGCTGGCGATTTCCGGTGGTGGTGATGCCGGCACCTTTGCGGCGGGGATTATCGCGGGATGGACGTTGCATGGTTCGCGTCCACCTTTCAAAGTCGTCACGGGCATCAGCGCCGGGGCCCTGGTGGCCCCGTTCGCGTACCTGGGGCCTCAGTACGACGACATCATCCTGCGCATTTGCAGTGCCATCGGCCCCAAAGACGTCTTCCATTCACGCAGTGTGCTGACCCGGCTTGCCAGCGACGGCATTGCGGACAGCAAGCCATTGGCGCGGCTCGTCGCGCAGTGCATTTCTGCGGACATACTGGCGGCGATTGCCGCGCAATACGCCAACGGACGCTTGCTGATGATCGGCACCACCGACCTCGATGCGGGGCGGCCCGTGACCTGGAACATGGGCGCCATTGCTGCCAGCGGCGCACCAGGAGCGCTCGACTTGTTCCGGCGGATCCTGATCGCGTCGATGAGTATTCCCGGCGCCGTTTCTCCAGTCATGATCGACGTGGAAGTGAACGGCCAACCGTTTCAGGAGATGCACGTCGACGGCGGCGTCATTACACAGGTCTTCCTTTATCCGCCAGGCACCGTCATGGCACTGAACAGCGTGACCGGCGCGCGTTTGCGCCGTGATCGGCATTTTTATGTGATTCGTAACGGCAAGATGGAACCGCAGTGGTCGGGGACCAAACGCCGCACGTTGAGCATTGGTGGTCGCGCCATCAGCGCATTGATTCAGATGCAAGGTATCAGCGACCTGGAGCGGATCTACCGAATCGCCCAGCAGGACGGGGCGGATTTCAATCTGGCGTACATCGGGGCGGATTTTCTTCACCTGCGCAATCGCCAGTTCGATGGCGAGTACATGAAGCGGTTGTTTGATTACGCCTTTGAGCAGAGTGCGAAGGGGTATCCGTGGCATAAGTCGCCCAATGCCTGAGACACGTCGGGATTTTGGGTGGTCTGGGCTGGCCTCATCGCGAGCAAGCTCGCTCCCGCAGGTGATCTTGGTCGCGCACAAAATCTGCGTCAGATGGAGATCTACTGTGGGAGCGAGCTTGCTCGCGATGGCGTCAGCCCAGGCATAGAAAAATTACGCTGGTTGCCCATATGAAATTAATCCTGTAGTTTTTCATGAAATTATAAAAACATAATTTCATGAGGCTTGTATGTTCCAGCAGTCCACGCAGCATGTCGCCAGCTACTACGCCCACAGCTGCGCGGATCGCCTGACCACTCGGCCCGCACTCGCCGGTGAACACGACACCGACATCCTGATCATCGGCGCCGGTTTCAGTGGCCTGCACACCGCGTTGCGCCTGGCGCTGGCCGGCAAACGCGTGACACTGCTGGAAGCCAGTCGCGTGGCGTGGGCCGCCTCGGGTCGAAACGGTGGACAGGCCATCCTCGGCTGGTCGTGTGACATGCCACCGCTGGAAGCCGCGCTGGGTTATGAGCGTGCACGGCGGTTGTGGGACGGCATGCGCTGGGCGGCGCAGGAACTGCGTGAATTGCCAGCTCGCCACGGCTTCGATTGTGATTATCGCGCCGGCCATGTGTGGACCTCCGTGTTGCCACGACGTATCGGCCTGCTGACCGAGTGGCAGCGCGAGGCCAGTCACAAGTGGGGGCACCACGGTTTGCAGCTCATCAGCCGTGAACAGTTGCCGGAATGGATCGCCAGCGAGCGCTATCAGGCAGGGTTGTACGACCCAGAGGGCGCTCATTTGAACCCTCTGAAACTGGCCATCGGCCTGGCCGCCGCCATCGAACGCGCGGGTGGCCGTATCCATGAGCAAAGCAAAGCGTTGAGTTATCGCGAGGAGGGTGGCCGCTTCGTGGTGAACACTGAGCGCGGGGCGATTCGCGCCGACGTTCTGGTGCTGGCCTGCAACGCCTATCTCGATCGGCTCGACCCACAACTGGCCAGTTGCGTATTGCCTGTCGGGACGTATCAAGTGGCGACCGCGCCCCTGACGCCGGAGCAAGCCACTGCGCTGCTGCCGAGTAATGTCTGCGTCACCGACAACCAGTTTGTCCTCGACTATTTCCGTCGCACACCCGACAACCGCCTGCTGTTCGGCGGCGGCTGCACCTATCTGGGCGGCATGCCCAAGGACATCGCCGGTGCCACACGACCGTTCCTGGAACGGGTGTTCCCGCAGCTCAAAGGTGTGGAACTGGAGTTCGCCTGGGGCGGGCACATCGACCTGACGCTTAAACGAACGCCCGACGTTGGCCGCTCCGGTGATCGCTATTGGATGCAAGGTTATTCCGGGCATGGTGTGCTGCCGACACTGGCCGCGGCCCGTGCGGTGTCCGACGCCATTCTGGGCCAGGACGATGAATTGTCCTTGTATCAGGGCCTGGACAACGGCAGCTTTCCCGGCGGCAAATACCTCGCCGCGCCACTGGAAGCCATCGGCAAAGCCTGGTATCGACTGCGCGACAGTATCTGATGAGTCATCTAACGGAATTCCAGGCATGAACAAGCAAGAAGAAATCGCTGCGCTGGCGATCCTGATTCACGATTTGCGCAAGCACAAGAAATACACCTTGAAGGAACTGGCCGACAAAATCGGCCGCTCCGTCGGCTTTCTTTCGCAGGTCGAACGCGGCCTGTCACGGCCCACCGTGGCCGACTTGACGGCGATCAGCGAAACCCTGGGCGTACCGACCACGTACTTCTACAGCCTGCCAAAACCCAAGGAGTTGCCATGGGTCACACGGCCCGATGAACGCCGCACGCTGTACTACGCCAACGGCATTACCGACATTCTGGTTTCGCCAAAAATGCGCGCGTCATTTTCCATGCTCGAAAGTCATCTGGAAGCGGGTGCCAGCAGCGGCGACCGGCACATGAGTGACAGCTCGGAGCAGGGCGGCTATGTGCTCGAAGGCGAGTTGACGCTGTGGCTGGGCGACGACGAAGAACCTGTGACTTTGGTGGCTGGCGACAGTTTCCAGTTCGACAGCCATACCCGTTGCCGCTACGGCAACCTCACCGGACAACTCACGCGAGTGCTCTGGGTTTACACCTGATAACAAGACAAGGACCCACAATGATGGATGCTACCTGCTCTGACCTGCTGGCCGAGGTGCGTGCTTTTCGCCAACGCTACCCTGACGTGCGTTATGTCGACCTGATTTCCCTCGATATCCCCGGGCATTTCTACGGCAAGCGCTACCCGGTGGACATGCTGGAAAAGGTCGCGGCCGGCAGTGCGCTGAAACTGCCGCAGAACTGCGTGCTGCTGGGCGTGCAAGGCGGGTTGTTCAAGATTGGCGACTACTGCTTCAACGATGGCGACCCGGACGCCGTGCGTCGGCTGGTACCGGGCACGCTCAAGCCAGTGACCTGGGAAGCGCAACCGCTGGGGCAAATGCTGATCACCTCGGACGGCACCGCAAAACCCATCGTGTTCGAACCGCGCCAAGTGCTGGCGCAGGTCCTGGACAGGCTTGCCGGCAAAGGCATTCATCCGGTGGTGGCGTTCGAGCTGGAGTTCTACCTGTTCGATAAAAAGCTGCGCGACGGGCTGCCGCAATTTCCCCGCGATGAGCTGACGGACGATGCCGACGATCAACCCAACATGCACATCGAACGACTGTCGCGCTTTGCGCCGGTACTTGATGACATGGTCGAAGCCTCGCGGGCCCAGGGCATCGACAGCACGGTGATCACGGCTGAACTCGGACCGGGTCAGTTCGAAATCAACTTCGGCCACCTGGACGATGGCTTGCGTGCCGCCGACTGGGCAGCGCTGTTCTGTCGCAGCAGCCGTGGCGTGGCGCTCAAGCACGGTTACCGTGCGAGTTTCATGGCCAAGCCTTACTTGCAGCATCCGGGCAGCGGCATGCATGTGCATGTCAGCCTTTACGATACGGCCGGGAATAACATTCTGGCGGCCAACCAGCAGCAATCGTTACGTCACGCAGTGGCGGGTTGCCTCCAATTGCTGCCGCATTGCATGCCGGTTTTCGCCCCGAACCAGAACGCTTATCGACGCCTGGGCGGCACGACCAACATCGCCACCCAAGCGAGCTGGGGGTTTGAAGACCGCGATGCGTGCCTGCGCATTCCGGAATCGGACTCGAAGAACTTGCGCGTCGAACATCGCCTGGCCGGTGCCGATGCCAACCCCTATTTGGTATTGGCGGCGATTCTGGTCGGATTGGAACATGGGCTGGAGTCCGGCAAGGAACCGATTCTGCCGCTGAACGAAGACCGCAACAGTGGCGTCGACTTTCCTAAGGAAATGCTCGAAGCCGTGCGCGCAATGCAGCATCAGCCGCAATTGCGTGAAGGGCTGGGAGCGGAGTTTGTGGACGTTTATTGCGAGAACAAACGTCAGGATCACCTGGCGTTCATGCAGGAAATCAGTGCGCGGGAATATCGCTGGTATCTATAAAGCGAGGTCGCGGGCAATCGCCATGATTGCCCGCGAACCTAGCGCACGGGCCGGCGATGGCCCAGACGATTAATCGCGAGCAGGCAACCGCCAATCAACAGTGCGGCGCCGATGACCAGCAGCGGCGAAGGTCGGATGGGCCTGACGGGCGCCAACGGGGAGGTGTTTAGAATGTCGTCAGTCATTTCGGTGGGCAGGTATCTGGGGGCGTCGTATGCCATCTCGTTCAGTTTCAGGCGCGTGCCATCGGCGAGGACCAATGTCAGGTTTTCAATAGTGCCGGCGACACGCCCGGGATACACCGGTTCGCCCGTCGGATCGAGTTGGTCATACAGAAACTGCTGCCCTTCAACCCAGCCGACCGCCGTCTGCAACTCGGGTCCGAGGTAATACTTTCCATCGAGAAAGAAGCCGGGGAAATGCGGCGTGCGTTCGAGGCACTCGACGTTATAGCGCTCGCCCGCCCTCATGCCGGTTGCTGGGTCGATCATGGTGAATTCCTCCGTCTGCTGGTCCTGCAATAGAGAGCGAGCTGAATCTTTAGGTTCCATTGGGCTGATCGAGTTTATCTCGCAGTGTTCAGGGTTAAATGATCGATTGGACTGCCTGCTCGTGCAGTTGCCGCCCTCATTGGCATTTGATCATTCAGTAGCTGACAGCTTTTTCATTGAACTCAGACAGCAGTATGCCGGTCACGTAGTGCTCGAACCCCGGCACGAATCCTGGCTCGATGCCGAGCGGCTGTTGATCCATCACCGTATTACCCGGGCCACGGTTGATCCATCACGCATCAGCCATGACGCGCTGCCGGGGGGGCTGGCCGGGATTGAAGTATTGGCGACTGCAAGGATCGCCCCGAACTTACTTCAGCCCCTACGAACTGCCCACGCGGCAAAGCCTGGCAATCACTCTTCAAACAGCCACCACCGACAGCGAAGCGACGTGGTGCATGTTCGACAACACTGCCAGTGGTGCTGCATTGGGCAGCGCGCTAACGCTCTCGGCATTGCTCCGCTGAGGGGGGCAGGGCCGTTCGTCGGCCGCGATGAACACCTTTGAGCGCTCGCGGCTCTCTACTTTTTATTGGGTGGAGACCGACTATGTCTTGTTTGATCTGTGAAAATCCTTTTGCACGAACACTCTGCGCAGGCGTTGGGCAGGAATTTCATTGCCCTGAATGCGGCCAGGGACGTATTTCCCAAGAACTGCTAAGCCTGATGATGTTGTTGAATCTGCAACTGGATATTGGACGCAGCCGCCAATGGCTTAAAGAACGTCGCCAGACCGACCCGCTGCCGATCATGCGCGTGTCCGACATCTTGCTGTGCTGCGCCGCCAAGGACGCAACCGGTCCGGCCACCGGCGCCGAGGGCTAGCCACTCGTCTGTTCGAACGCACGCTGCAACTCGGTCCACTTCCAATTTGTACGGCCCGGAGAATCCGGACCCTTGAGCGGTGAGGTGGGTATGTCCGACGATTCGACTTTCCAGCAACAACACCAGTACCCGGTGCAAGACGCGGTTCCATCCAGACCGGAGCCAGGCACTGATGACCCGATGGCCAATCCTGACGATCCCGGTCGATATGATCCGCTGACACGGCCAGACGACCAGCGACCTGACGACTGGGAAGACCCGGACAGGGACATGCCGGAGGCGGATGAGCCAACTCCGCTATCGGATGACAGACGCTGAGCAACGACAGGGGATGGGAGGTCGGCCATCGGCCTCCCGTTTCCCCAGGTCGCTAATTACCATCCGCCACTTTGCGTTCTATTTCCGCGATTTTATCGCTGAGCTTTTCAGCGTCCTGCTCCTTGGCGCGGGTGGAAGAGGGCGTGATGGCTTCATCGACGCCCTCGGTTTCTCTTGATGTGTCGTGCAGGTCCCTTTCGACCACGTTGACCGGTTTGCCCGACACATCAGTGGAAGGGGCGTTGGATGCTTCATTCACATCGTCATCGTTGTGCATGTCGTGTACCTCCGTTGACTGCGTTTACTCGGTTTTTTCTTCGCCCTTCGAACCGCTCGACGTAGCGGCGTCTTTTTCCGTGGCCTGCGAATCGGCGCCGGAGTTTGAGCCCGAGGCTTCCTCACCCTTTTTGTCGGCCTTCTGCTCATTGGATTCGGCGCCCTGGGCCTGGTTGACGCCGGGAATGGCGGTTGGCGGAACGTCTGCCTTCTCGGCGGCCATGGCGAAAAACGAGCTCGTCGACAACAGGCTCGCGACGGCGAGGGCGGTGATTGTTCTGTTCATCATCCGGATCTTCCTGCGAGGGGTATAAAACGTTGGAAGAGCCGGGCGGGGGAAGGTGCTGAGGCGCTGACGAGTGGCATGGCAAGCACACCACAAATCCCCTTAGGAGTGAGCCTGCTCGCGATAGCGGTGTGTCAGTCGATATTGATATTGATATTGATATTGAATGTGAGACCGCTATCGCGAGCAGGCTCACATAGCCATCTTGCAGGCATAAAAAAACGCCGCACATCTCACGATGGGCGGCGTTTTCCATTGCGTTGCAGCGTTAGGCTTGAACCACCGGAATGTTCGCGTTCGCAGCAGCTTCACGGAACTCGGCGATCTGGTCGAAGGACAGGTAGCGGTAGACATCAGCCGCCATGCTGTCGATCTTGCCAGCGTATTCCATGTACTCCTCGACGGTCGGCAGGCGACCCAGGATGGACGCCACGGACGCCAGCTCGGCCGAAGCCAGGTAGACGTTCGCGCCATCACCCAGACGGTTCGGGAAGTTACGGGTCGACGTCGACACCACAGTCGAATTCGGCTCTACACGTGCCTGGTTACCCATGCACAGCGAGCAGCCCGGCATCTCCATGCGCGCGCCGGCCTTGTTATAGATGCCGTAGTAACCTTCTTCGGTCAGCTGGTGTGCGTCCATCTTGGTCGGCGGCGACAGCCACAGACGGGTTGGCAACTGACCGTCGACCTGCTCCAGCAGCTTACCGGCTGCGCGGAAGTGACCGATGTTGGTCATGCACGAACCGATGAACACTTCGTCGATCTTCTGACCTTCAGCGGTCGACAACAGACGGGCGTCGTCCGGGTCGTTCGGTGCGCACAGAATCGGTTGAGTGATCTCAGCCAGATCGATCTCGATGATTTCGGCGTACTCGGCGTCTTTGTCCGCCACCAGCAGCTCAGGGTTGGCCAGCCAGGCTTCCATCGCTTGAGCACGGCGTTCCAGGGTGCGTGCATCGCCGTAGCCTTCGCCGATCATCCAGCGCAGCAGGGTGATGTTCGAGGTCAGGTACTCGGCAATGGCCTTTTCCGGGAGCTTGATGGTGCAGCCGGCAGCCGAACGTTCGGCCGAGGCGTCAGACAGCTCGAACGCTTGCTCGACGGTCAGGTTGTCCAGGCCTTCGATTTCCAGGATGCGGCCGGAGAAAGCGTTGACCTTGCCTTTCTTTTCCACGGTCAGCAGACCGGCCTTGATGGCGTAGTAAGGGATCGAATGGACCAGGTCTCGCAGGGTGATGCCCGGTTGCATCTTGCCTTTGAAACGCACCAGAACCGATTCCGGCATGTCCAGCGGCATAACGCCGGTGGCCGCGGCGAACGCGATCAGACCGGAGCCGGCCGGGAATGAAATACCGATCGGGAAACGGGTGTGCGAGTCACCACCGGTGCCGACGGTGTCTGGCAGCAGCATGCGGTTCAACCAGCTGTGGATGATGCCGTCGCCCGGCTTGAGCGATACGCCACCGCGGTTGCGCATGAAGTCCGGTAGGGTGTGGTGAGTCGTGACATCGACAGGCTTGGGGTAAGCCGCGGTGTGGCAGAAGGACTGCATCACCAGATCGGTCGAGAAGCCCAAACACGCCAGGTCTTTCAGTTCGTCACGGGTCATAGGGCCGGTGGTGTCCTGAGAACCCACGGTGGTCATCTTTGGTTCGCAGTAGGTGCCAGGACGCACACCGGCTACGCCGCACGCCTTGCCGACCATTTTCTGCGCCAGGGTATAACCCTTGGTGCTTTCTGCCGGCGCCTCAGGCTTCTTGAACAGATCCGAAGGCGGCAGGCCCAGCTCGGCACGCGCCTTTTCGGTCAGGCCACGGCCGATGATCAGCGGGATTCGACCGCCGGCACGGACTTCGTCCAACAGCACCGGGGTCTTCATTTCGAAGGTGGTGATGACGTCGTCAGTGCCGTGCTTGCAGACTTTGCCTGCGTGCGGGTACAGGTCGATCACATCGCCCATGTGCATGTTGGACACATCAAATTCGATCGGCAGGGCGCCGGCGTCTTCCATGGTGTTGTAGAAGATCGGGGCGATCTTGTTGCCGAAGCAGAAACCGCCGGCACGCTTGTTCGGCACGAACGGAACGTCGTCGCCGAAGAACCACAGCACCGAGTTGGTCGCGGATTTACGCGACGAACCGGTACCCACCACGTCACCGACGTAAGCGATCGGGAAGCCTTGACCGCGCATTTCCTCGATCTGCTTCATCGGACCGGTGACGCCTTGCTCGTCCGGTACGATGCCGTCGCGGGCCATTTTCAGCATGGCCAGGGCGTGCAACGGGATGTCCGGGCGGGACCAGGCGTCCGGGGCAGGGGACAGGTCGTCGGTGTTGGTTTCGCCAGTGACCTTGAATACGCGCAGGCTGATCTTGTCGGCCAGAACAGGGCGGTTCTTGAACCACTCGCCGTCAGCCCAGGATTGCAGCACGCCTTGTGCGTGAACGTTACCGTTTTTGGCGCGTTCAGCGACGTCGTGGAAGGCGTCGAACATCAGCAGGGTGTGCTTGAGTTCTTCGGCCGCCACGGGTGCCAGTTCGGCGTCGTCCAGCAGGTTGACCAGGGTCACGATGTTGTAGCCGCCCTGCATGGTGCCGAGCAGTTCTACAGCGCGCTTCTTGTCGATCAGGGGGGATTTGGCTTCTCCTTTGGCGAGGGCAGACAGGAAGCCGGCCTTGACATAGGCCGCTTCGTCCACGCCAGGTGGAACGCGATGGGTGATCAGGTCAACGAGGAAAGCTTCTTCGCCAGCCGGAGGATTCTTCAGCAGCTCAACCAGGCCTGCCGTTTGTTCGGCATTCAGCGCCAAGGGTGGAAGCCCTTGCTCGGCACGTGCTTGTAATTGTTGTACGTAGGTCTCAAGCACTGGGTTTCTCCTGTCATACCGCGTGTTGGGCGAAAAGCCGCCCGGGTTGTGTCCGAAAAAATAAAAGTAGGAGCCGTTGCTCAGCGATCGAGGGTGACCACCGTAACCACTGGAGCAACGGCTCCTACAAAAGCTGTTCTGAGCTAGCTGCGATGCCGATTGTCGACACTATCTCGTTATCTAGGCGGAATATAATGATTTATGCGGGGCGCATCAACAGTATTGTCGACACATTTGAGGCGTCACTTAAATGCATGCGATGTGCGGTCGCCTGCTCAAGCGAGCAAGATCATGGTCCCAGAGCGGTTGGAGCGACAGATGCAGACCGGATATCGCCAGAGCCTTCAGCTGACCGGCTCGGCCGTACAGTTCATTTCTCCAGAGCCCGGTTTCTGGAAAAACACCCCGTTTTCGTTTTGCCGAAAGCTGTAGTTCCCCAAGACATCCTTGCCGGTGTATTGAGTTCCTGAATAGCTTTGCACCTGGATGAGGGTGACCGAAATGTTCGCCCATTTCAGGTATACGACACCCGGCTGCGTATTAAAGAAAGTCGCGGCAACCGGCACGTTAAACCCGGCGCAACGAAACACCTGAGGGCCTTCGGTCAGCCGGTCTGGATCCTTGGTTCGCACAATGGCCGAGCCTTGACGCAGCTGGTAGGCACGCTGGGCATAACTGCGGATCGTGCATGCCTTGCCCTCGGACCCGGCGCCACACTGGTTGCGGGCGTCGATCCAGAATTGCTGGTCGATGATGACTTTGTCGGGAGGCGGTACGGAGTGTTCATCCGTAAGCGCCAGGCGATAGAGACGCGTCAGTTCAACGTCCATCTGTGCCAGTTGTGGATCGCGGCAAATGAGTTTTTCTACAGGGGCTCTGGCGCTGGCACAGTCGAAGCTGGTCTTGTAGGTTCGCGAAGGTGATGCGGCATTGGCGCAAGAGAATGTCGCCGCGCTGATGCTGGCGAGCAGGCAGGTGAAAAGGGCCGTGAGCGTTTTCATGTTGACGTCACTCAGATCATTTTCCGTAGGGGACTATAACCCCAAGCGAAGGAAGTTCCACCCAGACACATCGTCTGGGCGATGTTCTTTTTCGAATCCGCCCTCGGGACTGAATGAGTCCGCTTCAATACCCCAAACAACCGCAGCGTTTCAAACAGCTGCTGGTCTTCTTTCTTCCAGTAAGGTCAGGGCTATCCAGGACGTGATCCCGACGCAGAAACTAAGTTAGAGTGCTCATCAACGCCTGTTAACAAGGCCCTCCACTCGATTCGTGTCGTCACGCCAAGCGTTTCCTGCGCACGAATCAGGCAAAAAAAACCGTATATCAATCGATACTCAACAATGAATCGTCCGCTGTTTGTTTCTCTAGATGGGCCCAAGGGAACTGGCAAAACCACACTGTTGGAAGCCGTTACGAAAGCACTGAGGGCCGACAACAAAAAGGTGATCCGGCTTTCCGAGCAAAAAAGCGATCCCTATCGGGGTGAAACAATGGCCCTGGTAAACAAGCTCGTCAGAAATCCCACCCGCGACTTGGAGTTGGAGGTTTGTGAGCGCCTTGCTGATAGCCGTATCTGGATTTCGCAGCACGTTCTGGCCAAACAGCCAACGGACAGCATCATCTTGATCGATCGCTGGTACCCATCTGATGCCGCGTTTCGCCGGACAATCCCGTTTGCAGAGATTCTGCAGTTGAACATTGATCGAAACGTGCAAGTGCCAGACCTGCATGTCGGGGTTGTCACCAACCCTGAAATTTCGTGGGCAAGGGCAGCAGCACGACGGCGTGGGCTGAGCAGTACGGTGATCCATAAGCTGGAAGAACATGTCGCGTGTACTGAGGCGTTCGAGCAAGCGATTGCAGATTACGGCTGGGTTTTATGCCGTAATGAAGGAACGATCGAAGAGGCAACGATGCAGGTGGTTTCTGAGATCTATAAAGTACTTCGGTGTCACGTAGGCGAAGTTCGTTGCCAGGGTTTGTGTTCATGAGCTTGGTATTTCATGAATACAAGAGAAGACCTCGGTAGAGGTTCCACCCAGACACATAATTTAACTTATGGGCCATGTCATATGTTCATAGGCAGGCCATTACTATGTTTTGCGGCAGGTCCGAAGGCTATTGCCGTGGAAATGTTCATCGGGCCATGTTCATGGCAACCGGGCTGCAGCTTCAGGACTGTCCGGCCAGCAGAACATCAAAACGGCCAAGCACCCCGACCATTCCAGCCAAGCGGCGGCAATCTGATACTGTTTTTTATCTTGGATCTGAGCCTTTTATTAGTTAGCTGGCGCTCTATAGAGTGCGCGTCCGACGCACTAGTGGACAGTGATCGGCCGCCACTATTTTTGGCTCTCTGAAGACCGGACGACCTCGAGAGTCTTCAGGAACCACCGTGAATACTCGTCCAAGCTTTCACAGCAAGACCTTCCCCGAGTCGCAACGTGACATTCTCGGTATGATCGCGACCGATCATCACCTGGGCGACATACTCTGCGCTATCTGCCAGATGCTCGACGCACAGGCCCCCGAAACCGTGTGCTCGATCCTGCTCACTGATGCCGATGGCAGACACTTGCTGAGCGGCGCGGCGCCCGGCCTGCCAGCCGAGTACAACGAGGCGATTCATGGAATGGCCATTGGTCCACAGGAAGGAACCTGCGGCGCCGCAGCGTTCCGGCGCGAATTGGTGGTCACCGAAGACATCGCCCGGGACCCGAACTGGGAGCGTTTCCGCAGCCTGGCGCTGGGGCATAACCTGCGTTCCTGCTGGTCGGTGCCTTTGTTCTCCCATCAAGGACGTGTGTTGGGTACATTTGCTCTGTACCAGAGCCGGACCCACTCGCCGGATAAAGCGCAGATTCAACGACTGGGCTGCGCGGCCCAACTGGCAGTCATTGCGATTCGCCATGAGCGTGACGGCCAACGTCTGGAGGAAAGCGAACAGCGTTTTCGTTCATTGTTCACTTACAACCCCAACCCGGTGTTCGCCCTCGATCTGGCCGGCAACATCCAGAGTGTGAATCCGGCAGGCCTGAAGCTGAAACCGCACACCGCAACCGATTTCATTGGTCATCACTTTTCCCATCTGGTACTCGAAGAAGACCTGGAACGGGTCAGTCAGCATTTTTCCGCAGCCCGCGCCGGAAAACCTCAGCGCTTCGAGGCACGGGTTCTCGACGAGAGTCAAAAACTGCTGACCATGGACATCTCTAACCTGCCGATCATGGTCAACGGAGAAATCGTCGGGGTATTTGGCATTGCCCGGGACATCAGCGAGCAGAAGCATTTCGAGCGCCAGTTGAGCTTCAACGCCAGCCATGACCGCCTGACCGGTTTGCTTAACCGTGTTTCGCTTGAAGATCGGCTTGTTCTGGATTGTCACGTCAGTCGTCGGCGCAAGCGTCGTCTGGCAGTGATGTGCATTGATCTGGATGGATTTAAATCCATCAACGACTCGATCGGACACTACTTCGGCGATCAGATGCTGATTGAGGTGGCGCAGCGTATGACCCAGCAGGTTCGTCCCGGTGATACCGTCGTACGTATGGGCGGTGATGAATTTATCGTGCTGCTGCCGGACCTGCTGCATGATGAGGACGTTGTTCCAGTAGCCGAGCGATTGATGGCCAGCATTGCCAGACCCTACTGCATCCAGGGCATTGACCTGCATGTGAGTGCAAGTATCGGCATCACCCTGAGCGATGGTCACATCGAGCAGCCGATGCAGCTGATCCAGCAGGCTGACATGGCCATGTACAAAGCCAAGCAGCAAGGGCGCAACAACTTTCAGTGGTACACCAGCGATCTTAATCAGCGGGTTTGCGAGCATGCGAGCCTGCGCAATGACCTGCAGAAGGCTATCGAAACTCAGTCGTTCAAGCTGCATTATCAACCGCAGATAGACGCGCGCACGGGTCGGGTGGTCGGGATCGAAGCGTTGCTGCGCTGGGAGCATCCGGAAAAAGGATTTATCTCACCCGCGGTGTTTGTGCCGGTGGCAGAGGACAGTGGTCAGATCATCCCGCTGAGCCTTTGGGTACTTGATACGGCCTGCGCGCAGCTGCGCCAGCTAGGCGAGCAGGGCATCACGGGCATCTCGATGGCCGTGAATATTTCGCCGATGCATTTTCAGCGTGGCCAGTTCGTCCAGTGTGTTCAAGCCACCCTGGATAAACATGGTCTGCGTGGTGAGCAGCTGGAGCTGGAGATCACCGAGTCGCTTCTGTTGCATAACGCTGAACAGGCAATCGACACGTTGCACCGGCTCAAGGCGTTGGGGGTGCGCATTGCGCTCGATGATTTCGGCACCGGTTTTTCCAGCCTCAGCTACCTCAAGCGTTTGCCCATCGACAAGATCAAGATTGACCGCTCGTTCATCCAGGAAATCGCCACCGACCATCACGACGCAGCGATCACTCAAGGCATTATTTCCATGGCTCATCACCTCGGCCTGACGGTGGTCGCCGAAGGCGTGGAAACGGCGTCTCAGGTGGATTTCCTGAAGGGCAGCCGCTGCGATATTTTTCAGGGGTATTACTTCGCCAAACCGATGCCCTATGCAGACATCGAAGCTTTCCTGAGCCATCCAGCGTCCCATCCCTGACCGGCCATTCTGTCGGGTCCCAGTCCTGAAAATCAGACGCTAAGGCAAATTTCCAGACCCCAGCGCAGAACTCCCTCTCCTCAGGCAAGGCGCTCCCCGCGCCTTTCTCACACACTCGGCTCTAACGCTATCGCGCTGCACAACAACAAGAGCCGCGAAAAAAATGACTACTTTCCAGCCTGCTACCGAAAGCCCGACCAGCCACATCGGCGCCCGTCAGACCCGTGTCGAGGACGCCGCATTGTTGCGCGGCCTCGGCTGCTATGCCGATGACGCTGCGATCCCTCCGGGTACGCTACATGCGGCGATCATCCGTTCACCCCACGCTCACGCACGAATCACCTCGGTAGACTTTTCCCGTGCGCTACTGATGAAGGGCGTGCACGGCGTGCTGGTCGGCGAAGACGTCAAACGCTGGGCGCTGCCGTTCCCGGTGGGTGTGCGTCAGCCGATGGAGCACTGGTGCGTCGCCGTCGACAAGGTGCGTTACGTCGGGGAACCGGTGGCTGTGGTGATCGCTGAGAGCCGCTATCTGGCCGAGGACGCGATCGAAGGTGTGCGCGTTGAATACGAGCCGCTGCCCCCGATCATCGATCCCGAACTGGCCACCACCGAACAGGCGCCGATCCTGCATGAAGCAGTCGGCAGCAACGTGGTCAACGAACGGCGCTTTCGTTATGGCGAGCCGGAGCAGGCCTTCGAGCAGGCGCCGCACAAGGTCTCGCTCAAAGTAAAGTTTCCGCGCAGTTCCTGCACACCCATCGAATGCTATGTGGTGCTGGCTCAGTACGAGCGCGCCACCGGCATTTATGACGTGCTGGCCAATTTCCAGGGCCCCTATGCGTTGCACACAGTTATGGCCCGGGCACTGAATGTGCCTGGCAACCGCCTGCGTTTGCGCACACCGAAAGATTCCGGCGGCAGCTTTGGCATCAAGCAAGGGGTTTTCCCTTACGTGGTGATGATGGGCCTGGCGTCACGCAAGGTCGGTGCACCGGTGAAGTGGGTCGAGGACCGTCTGGAACATCTTCAGGGGGCTTCTTCGGCGACCAATCGGGTGACCGAAATTGAAGCGGCGGTAGAAGCCGATGGCCGCATCACCGCTTTGCGTTATGACCAGATCGACGATTGTGGTGCCTACCTGAGAGCGCCCGAACCAGCGACGTTCTATCGCATGCACGGCAACCTGACGGGAGCCTACGCGATCCGTAATTTGCAAGTGCGCAACCGGGTGGTGCTGACCAACAAAACCCCGTCCGGCCTGAACCGTGGTTTCGGTGGCCCGCAGGTGTATTTCGCCCTTGAACGGCTGCTGCAACACATCGCCGTGCAGTTGAAGCTTGATCCGTTGGACGTGATCCGCCGCAACCTGGTGCCGGCCGATGCCTTCCCTTATCGTGCGGCCGCCGGTGCGTTGCTCGATTCCGGCAATTACCAGGCTGGCATTGCCTTGGCGGCGGCTGATGGCGGTCTCGACGAGTTGCTCAAACGTCGTGATCAGGCGCGTGCCGAAGGCCGGATCTATGGCATTGGTTATGCCGCGGTCATCGAACCGTCGATTTCCAACATGGGCTACATCACCACCGCGATGACACCCGAAGAGCGGCGCAAGGCCGGTCCGAAAAACGGCGCTGTCGCTACCGCCACCATCAACGTCGGCCCATTGGGTGACGTCAGTGTGCACGTGTCCTCGGCACCGCAAGGGCAGGGCCATCAAACCACCGTCGCTCAGGTCGTCGCCGAAGTGCTTGGGGTTGCGCTGGAGTCCATCGTGGTCAACGTCGAGCTCGATACCCAGAAGGACGCCTGGTCGATTGCCTCGGGCAACTATTCCAGCCGCTTCGCCGGCGCCGTGGCCGGTACCGTCTACAAGGCCGCGCTGAAGATCCGCGATCGCCTCGCCGCGATTGCCGCCGAGCAATTACAGGCCAGTCCCGAAGATATCCGTTTCGCCGGCGGCAAGATTTTTGTCGTCAATGGCGGGGCGGTGGCGCCATTCCATCGGATTGCCGGTGCGACCCACTGGTCGCCGGGCCTGCTGCCGGAAGGGGAAAACGGCGGTCTGCGTGAAACCGCCTTCTGGAGCCCGCCGCAATTGGAGGCACCGGACGACCAGGATCAGGTCAACAGCTCGCTGTGCTACGGCTTTGTCTTCGACATCTGCGGTCTGGAAATCGACCGCATGACCGGCGAGATCCACATCGATCGCTACGTCACCTGCCATGACGCCGGCCGCCTGCTCAACCCGGCGCTGGTCGATGGCCAGATTCGTGGCGGCTTCACCCAAGGCCTCGGCGCGGCGCTGATGGAAGAGTTCGCCTATGGCGAGGACGGCAGCTTCCTCAGCGGAACCTTCGCTGATTATCTGGTGCCGACCGCACCGGAAGTGATCGAACCGATGATCCTGCACATGGAAACGCCATCGCCATTCACCCCATTGGGCGCCAAGGGTGTGGGCGAGGGCAACAATATGAGCACGCCGGTGTGTATCGCCAACGCGGTGGCCGACGCCCTTGGTCGCTCGGACATCCGTCTGCCACTGACGCCATCGAAAGTACGCACGCTCATCGGCATCGACGAGCCGCCACGGCCAGCCGGTATGGAGGCCGATGACAACCTCGACGCAGCACCTGCCGGTGGACCGGCACTGCGGGCCAACGACTCGGTGGTGATTCCGGCTTCGCCGCAACAGGTCTTCGACACCTTGCTCGACCCGCAGACGCTGGCGGCGATCATTCCCGGTTGTCACGACCTCGTACTTGAAGGCGAAAACCGTTACCGCGCAGACGTCACCGTCGGCGTCGGCATGATCCGCGCGCGCTTCGAGGCCAAGGTTGCCCTGAGTGATCTGGACCCGCCGCATTCATTGCGTCTGTCCGGTTCCGGCAGCAGCTCGATGGGGTCGGCCCAGGGGCAGGCCAAGGTGCGGTTCGTCCAACTGGAAAATGGCCACACACGCCTGGAATACCAATACCAGGTGGCGGTCAGCGGCAAAGTCGCCGCGGTCGGCGGCCGAATGTTGCAAGGGGCCTCGAAGGTGATCATCGGACAAATATTTACTCGCCTGTCACAACGGGTCAGCGGCCAAGCCATCTCCACCGGCTGGTGGGCTCGCCTGCGGGCCTCGCTTGGCGCGCTGTTTGGCAAGGGAGGTGCGCAATGAAACCGGCTGCTTTCGATTACGTTCGGGCTGAAAACCGTCGTCAGGTCGTTGAGTTGCTCGCCGAGTATGGCCAGGAAGCTCGCATCATCGCCGGAGGCCAATCGCTGATGGCGGTGCTGAACATGCGACTGGCTCAACCCAAGTTGCTGATCGATATCAATCATGTGGCTGACCTGGCCTATATCGAACTGCGCAAGGATTGTCTGGCGGTAGGTGCCGGGGTGCGGCAGGCGCAGTTGCTGGCGCGTTCGACCCTGATGGACGAGGTGCCTTTATTGGCACTGGCGATGCCCTGGATCGGTCACTTCCAGACGCGTAATCGCGGCACAGTCTGTGGCTCGGTGGCTCATGCCGACCCGAGCGCCGAGTTACCGCTGTGCCTGGTGACGCTGGGTGGCGAGATCGTTCTTGAGTCGAAAAAAGGCAAGCGCACCGTCAAGGCTGCCGACTTCTTTCAAGGCATTCTCACCACAGACAAGCGTGCGGATGAACTGGTTGTCGAGGTGCGTTTTCCGCTCAAACGCGAAGGCATTACCTATCGCTTCCGCGAGATCGCCATGCGCCACGGCGACTTTGCAATTGTCTCCCTGGCCGCGGCCATCGGCGCGGATCAGGTCGAACTGGGCATCGGCGGCGTCGCCGACCGTCCGCAACGTCGCAGCCTGCCTCGTGGTGCGGCGCTGCCGGACGCGCTTAATCAAACCGCCTGGTCGCTCGATGCACAAGACGACGTGCAGGCCAGCGCTGCCTATCGCCGCCAACTGATTCGCGAGCTGGGTCATCAGCTGATCGAAGGAGTCTGAACATGCGTGTAACTGCCGACCAAACCTTTCCGATTCGCCTGGAACTCAATGGCCGCTCCCGCGAAGCGCTGGCCGAACCGCGGACCCAACTGTGCGACTTCCTGCGCCACGACCTCGGTGCCACCGGTGTCCATGTCGGATGCGAACACGGTGTCTGCGGTGCCTGCACGGTGCTGGTGGACGGAGTCGCCATGCGTTCCTGCCTGATGCTCGCGGTACAGGGACACGAGCGGCGTATCGAGACCGTCGAGTCCCTGGCCGACGACGACACACTGAGCGACCTGCAACAAGCCTTTCGCCGTCATCACGCCTTGCAGTGCGGCTTTTGCACTGCGGGCATTCTCATGTCCTGCGTGGATTTCCTCGAACGGGTACCCAACCCGGACGAGACCCAGGTACGCGACATGCTTTCGGGGCATCTATGTCGCTGCACCGGCTACACCGGCATCGTCCAGGCCGTGCTCGAAGTCGCTGCCCAGCGCCAAACGAACAAAGGGGTATAACAATAATGTTCGATCTCGGACGCAGTTTCCTCGCTGCTGTTGAACGCCGGCCGCACGCCGTGGCGGTCAGTGACGGTGCGTTGAAGAAAACCTATGAAGACTGGTTCGTCGATATCCAGAGCGCCGCTTGGGGCTTGCAATGCCTTGGGCTGCAACGCGGTGATCGACTGCTGGTAGCAATGCAAAACCGCTGGCAGATGGCAACCTTGCATTGGGCCTGTCAGTTTACGGGCATCGTCATGACCCCGTTGAACTGGCGTTCGACGGCCGATGAACTGGGTTACTGCATCGAAGATGCGCAAATCCGGGCAGTGGCTTACGACGACGCTACCGTGACCGCCGTGGCCGGTTGCAGCGCCGCCACAAGGCTGCCTCGGATCGCCGCCGGACTTCGTGCCGCCAACACCGACCTGAGTTTCGAGGAACTGTGTTCGCAGACCCCCTCCGGCATCATTTTGCAGGCCGATGCCGAAGACTATTCACTGCTGCTTTACACCTCCGGAACCACCAGCAAGCCCAAGGGCGTGCCCCGTCGGCACCGTTGCGAACGCGCCGCGGCGGTTGCCCACGTGGCGCAAAACCTCTACCGCCAGAGCGAGTGCACGCTGGGTGTCATGCCGCTTTACCACACCATGGGCGTGCGTTCGTTGCTGTCCATGGCGCTGATCGACGGACATTTCGTCTGTGTGCCGAAGTTCGACGTGGAAGCCACGCTGCAGGCCATCGAGCGGGAAAAAGTCAGCAACCTTTACCTGGTGCCGACGCTCTACCACATGCTCATCGAACACCCGGCCTTTGCTCGCGAGCGAGTTGCCAGTGTGGAGAAAATCGGCTTTGCCGGTGCGCCGATGAGCGACGGCTTGATGCGTCGTGTCGAGCAGGCGTTCCAGCCGCAATTGTTCGTCAATCATTACGGCAGCTCGGAGATCTACACCTTCACCATCGACCAGCAGGCCAGCCGTAAACCCGGTTCTTCAGGGCGCAGTGCAATGAACCAGCGCGTGCGCGTGGTGCCGATCGATGCTGAAACGGCCGACGTGCAGGTTAACCCCTTGGAAGAAGGCCAGATCATCGCCGACCTGGCAAGTGACGAGGCGTTCGAAGGCTACCTGAACCGTCCCGATGCAACCGCCAAGGCATTGCGTGATGGATGGTATTTCACCGGTGACATCGGCTACTTCGATCTGGAGGGCGATCTGTTCGTCACGGGGCGTGTCGATGACTTGATCATCACCGGCGGCGAAAACGTCAGCCCGGCGGAAATCGAAAACATGCTCTCTCTGCACCCGGCAGTGGAAGAAGTGGTGGTGGTCGGTCTGCCCGACGAGCAGTGGGGCAAGATCATTGCCGCGTTTATCAAGCCGCGCGCCGAGGTCTCGGAAGGCGACCTCGATGCCCATTGCATCGCTTCGGGCCTGGCCAAGTTCAAGCGGCCACGGCGGTACCAGTTCATCGATCAGATTCCCAAATCTCCAGTGGGCAAGGTGCTGCGGCGCGTGCTGCTGGCCGAATTTCAGGAACAGGCCTTGAAGGCCATCAGCTAATCATCCAGAGGACACTCTCATGCAACAACAAGCGATCCAGCAATTTCTCGACACTCAGTTCGATGGCTTCCAGGTTGAAGTCGATGTGTCCCGCGAGCGCGCCGACATCATCCTCAACCGCGCGCCATTGAACGTCATTTCCATGGGGCAGCGCGATCAATTGCGCTTGGTCTTCGAAGCCCTCGATGCACACAAAGACGTGCGCGTCATCGTGCTGCGCTCGGTGGGTGAACACTTCTCCAGCGGCGGCGACATCAAGGGTTTCCTCGAAGCCTCGCCCGAGCACGTTTCGAAGCTGGCCTGGAACGTCGCGGCACCGGCACGTTGCGAAAAACCGGTGATCGTCGCCAACCGTGGTTACACCTTCGGCGTCGGTTTCGAACTGTCCCTGGCCTGCGATTTCCGCATTGCTTCGCAAACCACTCGCTACGCCTTGCCTGAGCAGAACCTGGGTCAGATCCCGGGCTCGGGTGGCTCCGCGCGCCTGCAGAAAATCATCGGCATCACCCGCACCAAACACATGGTGATGCGCGCCAAACGCATCACGGGCGACCAGGCCTACGCCTGGGGTATTGCGACCGAGGTCGTGCCGGATACCGAACTGGAAAGCACCGTCGACGCGTTGGTCGATGAATTGCGCCGCTTCTCGCCGTTGGCTCAACGCACGGCGAAAAAACTGATCAACGACAACGAAGATGCGCCGCTGACCGTCGCGATCGAAATGGAAGGTCATTGCTACAGCCGTCTGCGTAGCTCCAAGGACTTCAAGGAAGGCGTTGAAGCGTTTCACAGCAAGCGTGCGGCCGTGTTTATCGGCGAGTAAATCGTACCGGCGAACAGGCCCGGGAGTATGTTGGTAACGGCGTACACCTTACGGAGCAGGGCCTGCCGCCCCTTCAATGCAACTGAAAGGGCACATCAAGGTATTACCGCTGACCTGCTGAATACCCGCACCCGTTCACCGGGATGCAGAACGTTTCGATTCACCGTTTGTGTGAGGCAACCATGACGACGACAACAACAATAACTGCATCACCCACCAGCGCCGCTATCGATACACCACAGATTCCGCCGGGCAAGGCTTTGCTCGCGGCATTTGCCTCGACATTCGGTTGGGCGCTGGATTTGTTTGACCTGTTCATTCTGCTCTATGTGGCGCCGATCATCGGCCGCCTGTTCTTCCCCTCGGACACCCCGACACTGTCGCTGGCCGCCGTTTACGCCTCGTTCGCCGTGGCCTTGCTGGTACGTCCGCTGGGCTCGGCGATCTTTGGCGCGTATGCCGACAAACATGGTCGCAAGCGTGCGCTGATGGTGTCCATGGTCGGCGTTGGTATTTCCACGGCACTGTTTGGTGCTTTGCCGACCATTCACCAGGTCGGCATATTGGCCCCGATACT
Source organism: Pseudomonas sp. S2_B07 (assembly GCF_054668435.1). Lineage (NCBI taxonomy): Bacteria > Pseudomonadati > Pseudomonadota > Gammaproteobacteria > Pseudomonadales > Pseudomonadaceae > Pseudomonas > Pseudomonas sp. S2_B07. The sequence goes on along the minus strand of NZ_CP162769.1, from coordinate 530,953 downwards.
GTTCCTGCTATTACGTGTAATTCAGGGCATTTTCGTTGGCGGCATCGTTGCCTCCACTCACACCATCGGCACCGAATCCATCTCGCCGCGCTATCGCGGCTTGATGTCCGGGTTGATCGGTGGCGCCGGTGCCGGCATGGGCGCGCTGTTGGCGTCATTCACCTATCTGGTGTTGTCAGAGATCTTTCCCGGGGAGGAATTTGACGTCTGGGGCTGGCGCTTCATGTTCTTCTGCGGCCTGCTCAGCACATTGTTCGGTCTGGTGATGTTCCGTTACCTGGATGAAAGCCCGGTCTGGCGGCAACTGCAACAAGCCCGCAAAACAAAGGGGCCGGCGGTAGTGGTCGTGTCGCCACTCAAGCGTCTGTTCGGTCGTGAGTACCGCGCCGTGATGCTGGTCAATCTGCTGATTACGTTCGGAGGCGGTGCCACGTATTACCTGGCCTGCGGTTATCTGCCGACATTGCTCAACGTGGTCGCCAAAGTGCCCCATACGCAGACTTCGCAGCTGCTCATGTACGGGGCGGTGGCAACCATTGTCGGGGCACTGGCCTTCGGTTACCTGAGTGACCTGATCGGTCGCAAGAAGACGTTCTTGCTGCTGGGTGTGATCAACCTGGTGAGCCTGCCGATGATGTTCCTTGGGGTCGCCGAGCCGGGTTCGCTGACTCGCACTGCGCTGTATTGCGTGGGCATAGGCTTCATGGGCGGGGCGATCATCGCGCCGATTCTGATCTTCCTCAACGAACGCTTTGCCACCGAACTGCGAGCCAGCGGCACCGGATTGTCCTGGAACATCGGTTTCGCCCTCGGCGGAACCATGCCGACCTTTGTGTCCCTGGTCAGCGGCAGCCCGGCGCAGATCCCCATGGTGTTGGCGATGTTCGCCGTCGGTCTGTCGGTGATCTACCTGATCGGCAGCGTGGTGATTCCAGAAACCCAAGGCAATTTCAAGTAAAGGCGGGGAGGCGCTTCAGGAATTCGCAGATCAGCTGCAAGGTCTGCTCGGTCGCTTCGGTCTGGGGAAAGTGCCGACAGTTATCCAGCAACACACAGCGGCACGGTCCAGCGACCTGTCGCTGGATGACCACCAGTTGCTCGGGCGTGGCGTAGTGGTCTTCGCGACCCTGAATGACCAGCAACGGCTTTTCGATATAAGCCAACTGCGCTTCGAGATCATCCAAGGAAAAGTCCGGGTGCAACCAACTGTCGCTCCAACCGTGAAAAGCGCCATCGACATTTGTCCCATGGTGACGTGCCAGGCGCTCGCGCAGTTCGCCCAGATGCCAAGCCTCGGTGGTGTGGCGAATGCCATCGAGGCTCTCGGCCTCGACAATCACGTGAGGGGCCAGTGCGATGCTGCCCAACACGCGTGGATCGTTGGTGGCGGCATAGGCAAGGACGATGGATGCGCCGTCACTGTGACCGAGCAAGACCACTTGCGGCAGTTGCAAGGCATCGAGCAATTGCCGCAGTTCCCGAGGGCCGTCGCTGCTCAGGTAGTTCAGCGGACGCGGCAGGGTTACCGGGCTCGATTGCCCATAACCCTGACGGCTGTAAGTGACCACACCGTAACCGCTGGCCTGGGCCAGGCGCAGGGGGAAGTCTTTCCATTGGTCGGCGCTGCCGAGGCCTTCGTGCAACAGCACCAGTGTCGGTCGCGATGGGTCAGCCGGAGGCAGTTGGCGATGTTCCAGGCGCAGCGCCCCGAGTTGCAAAAACTGTTGTGGCGACATGTTGAATCAACGATTGAACAGGATTGCTCGCAGGTTACCGTAAACGTAACCCTGCATGCAGCACCACGCTTTGCTTGAGGTACAGAAAATATGCGTCATCTCGATGTTCAGGTGATCGACCAGGCACTGCAATGGGCTCGCGCCGGGCAGGCCCAGTGGCTATGTACGGTGCTCTCCACCTATGGCTCGGCACCGCGTGCGCCGGGTGCGATGCTGGTGACCAATGGCACAGGCGAACACGTCGGCTCGCTGTCGGGTGGCTGCGTCGAAGAGGAGTTTCTCGAAAGCCTGACGCGCGGTGAGTTACGCGAACCGGCGCAGATCGTCAGTTATGGCGACAGCGTCGAGCAACGCCACCGCCTGCGATTGCCCTGTGGCGGCGTGCTGATCGTGCTGGTCGAGCACCGCGCTGCCAGTCTCGAATGGATCGCCCACCTGGAGAGTCTGCAAGCAGCGTTGCTGGGTCAGCGTCGTCTGCTGCGTCACGTCGAACTGAGCAGTGGTGCCTTGCGCCTGGACCCGGACACCGGACACGGCAGCGAGCGGGTGCAAGTCGTCGACGAAAGCGTGCGCATCAGCGTCGGCCCGGCGTTACGACTGATTCTGGCGGGGCTCTCGCCGGTCGCCGAATTCTGCGCCAGTTTTGCCCGCGCCATCGGCTGCGAAGTCATCGCCTGCGATCCCCGGGAAGAGATGCTGCAAGTACAACTCGAAGGTGTGGAAATGCAACGCGTGCTGCCCTCGATGTTCATTGCCGCCGGAGGTTGCCACGCGGCGACCGCGGTGGTGGCGCTGACTCACGATCCGCGAATCGATGACCTGGCGCTGATGGAAGCGGTGCACACTCCGGCGTTTTACATCGGCGCCATGGGATCTCAGGCAACGTCGGCCAAGCGCGCCGAGCGGCTGAAACGCATCGGTGGTCTGACGGATGAACAGATCGCCCGTTTACACATGCCCATCGGCCTCGATCTGGGCAGCAAGGCCCCGGCGGAAATCGCTCTGGCGGTGGTGGCCGATATCCTGCGCGTTTATCACGGCAAAGAACGCCATGCCTTGTAAGGCGGTTTTTCCGACGAACGTGGGGGCTGCGAAAGTCGAGGTAGACGCTCGGTCATTCGCGCGCGATAGTGGCCAGCCAAGTGTTGCTGAACCATGGACCGATCGACGGGCTTGTGAAATAGATAAGCGCCCCGATGATATGCATTGAGGCCGATAACGATATCGCTTCAAGCGAGCGGAGGAATCTGATGTCGATTGCCCAACGGGTTTTCCACGGCAGGTTTGGCCGGGTCGCCTTGCTGAATATGGATCATTCGCTGGTCACCCATACCCATTCCGAATGCCATGTGCTGGTCAAAGTGTCCGGCGAGGACACTTACTTCAACGTTAACGGTCGGCGGGTTCCGCTCAGTGATCGCACGGCGGTGCTGGTCAACGCCTGGGAGCCGCATTTCTATGATCCGCAGCCGGGTGCCGGTGCCACCCTTATCCTGGCGCTTTACATCGAGCCCGCCTGGCTGGCCACTGCCCAGCAGTCGCTGGCGCTCAGCGGTCGGCCGGACTTTTTCGCCCAGTCATGCATCGAGCTGTCGAGTCGAAATCGCACCCTGGCCGACATCCTGGTCGCCGAAGCGCATGGTTGTGGGATCGTGCCGAAAGAGCGCTTGGAGTTCATGCTGTTCGACTTCCTGATCGAACTGATCGAGGCCTTTTCCAGCTGGCGGCATTTGTCTCTACTGGGTGCGCCCAACACAGGTGAGTTCCGGGATGCGCGCGTGCGCCGTGGCACGGCCTGGTTGCTTGAGCACCTCGATGATCCGAACCCGATCGACAACGCCGCGCGGGCCTGTGGTCTGTCTCGGGCACACTTCTTTGCGCTGTTCAAGAAAGACACCGGCATGACGCCGACCCTGTTGCTTAACGACGCGCGCATGCGCCGTGCTTTTGCCTGGCTTGAGCGTGAGCGCAGTGGAACGCTGGGGCTTTTGTCGGAGAACCTCGGGTTCTCCGAGCAAGGTCATTTCACACGGTTTTTCCGTCAGCACATCGGAGCTTCGCCCAGCCAGTATCGGCGTGTAGTGGATAGTTACGCGGCGGTTTGAACCGAGAGGAGGGCGGGGGTATTGGGCAATACTCCCGTCAATGAAGTAAGTCTTTTATTTTAAAGCTGGCGGCTTTTATAGGCTGCGAAAATTGTAGGGTCTATCAATTATCCAGAAAGTCATAAATCTCTTTCATGCGTTCTTCTCGCATCAACTCAAGTTCTTTCCTTGGTTTCGGCTCCAGCGCAGAAAACTGACCACTCAACCACGTATAAAGCTGAGAAACCGCAGGGCTGATCTGCTTGCGATGTGGGCACACCAGGCTCAACGGAGAAGCTTCCCCGGGGTAATCCGGCAGCAGCACAAGCAGGCGCCCAGCGGCGATATCGGCACTGACATCCAGCCACGATTTGTTGGCGATACCTTCACCCTCCAATGACCAGCGCCGCACGACATCGGCGTCATCGCTGAACAGTGGCCCCGAAACCTGCACGGTTTGCCCGCCCAGGTTCCACTTGTCGTAGACCCGGCCATTTTGCAGATAGAGCAGGCAGTGATGCTTGCTCAAGTCATCCGGCGTTTGGGGAGAACCGCAGCGTTGCACATACTCCGGCGAGGCAACCAGCACCCGCTGGTTCCAGGGTGCAAACGGCAGTGCCACGTAGTTGGCGTCTTCGTTCGGGCCGTATCGAATCGCCACGTCCACCGGGTCGCGAAACAGATTGACCATCTGGTCCGACAGGAAAAAACGCAACGTCAATTCTGGATGCTGACGGCGGAACAGCGTCAACCACGGCAGCAGTATGTTGCGCCCCAGATCGGACGGCGCTGTCACTTGCAGTACGCCCCGCAGCGTGGCGTTCTCACCACGCAGGTTTTCCTTGCCTTGCTTCAGGGTCTCAAGCACTGAGTGGGCGGTGGGCAGATATTGCTCGCCCTCGGCAGTCAGTCGCAGGCTGCGAGTGGTGCGGGCGAACAGGCGCACATCCAGTTCGCGTTCCAGACGTTTGATGGCGGCGGCGACCTGACCAGGCAGTAGATCAGCCTCCAGCGCCGCTGCGGTGAAACTGCCCAGTGCGGCGCTGCGGATGAATAAACCAAGATCATCGATGCGGATCATTTTCACTCCTGCAGTGAAAGTGTTGGCGCATTTTGCTTGTTTTTCTTTGTACTTGGGAAGTCGAAGATGGCTGCAAACGAGTGCATCACCCTTCAGACAGTGAGTGTCCATGAAAGCCATCACCTTTACCCAGCACGCCTTGCCCATCGACCATCCACAAGCGTTGATCGACATCAGTCTCTCGGTGCCCAAACCTGGCCCACGGGACCTTCTGGTCGAAGTTCGCGCGGTGTCAGTGAATCCCGTCGATACCAAGGTGCGCGCCGGAACTTTCACAAAAGAGCCGAAAATCCTCGGCTGGGATGCCACAGGCATTGTCCGTGAGGTCGGCTCTGAAGTGACGTTGTTTCAGCCGGGCGATGAAGTGTTCTATGCCGGCTCGATTGCCCGCACCGGCAGCTACAGCGAATTCCATTTGGTCGATGAGCGGATCGTCGGGCACAAGCCTCGTACATTGAGTGCAGCCGATGCGGCCGCGTTGCCGTTGACCTCGATCACTGCTTGGGAATTGTTGTTTGACCGGCTCGGTGTCGCCGAGGGGGCAGGGGAGGGCAAGTACCTGTTGATCACTGGAGCGGCTGGGGGCGTCGGATCGATGCTGGTGCAGCTGGCCCGACAGTTGACCCGTCTTACCGTCATCGGAACTGCCTCACGCCAGGAAACCGCTGATTGGGTGCGGCAGTTGGGCGCGCATCACGTGATCGATCACAGCCAACCACTGCTCGCACAGTTGCAAGCGCTCGACGTGCCGGAGATCGACTATGTCGCCAGCCTGACTCACACCGAACAGCACTTTGCACAACTGATCGACGTGCTCAAGCCGCAAGGGCGTCTGGGTGTGATAGACGATCCCGACAGCCTCGACGTGATGCCGCTCAAGCGCAAGTCGCTGTCGTTGCATTGGGAGCTGATGTTCACCCGCTCGCTGTACGAAACCCCGGACATGATCAACCAGCATCATCTGCTCAATCGGGTCAGCGCTCTTATTGACCAAGGCGTTCTGCAAACCACCGTGGGCGAGCACTTTGGTGCGATCAATGCGGCAAACATGCGTCGTGCCCATGCGCTGGTCGAAAGCGGCAAAGCCCGGGGCAAGATTGTTCTTGAGGGGTTCTGATTTCACTCATCAGGCGAGGGCGGTTGCGCGTTTTTCGATGCATTGGTATCAGCGCTTCACCGCCACGGCAGATGACCTGCTCGAAGAGCCGTTGCAACTGATATTCCTTGAGCAGGTAACGGCCTGATGATTCAACCTGTTGAACCGCACCACCTCGACGGGCGTGGAAGCGGCCGGCGTATCAATTCGCTTCAGGACGCGGCTGTACTCCGAATTGCGGAACGATGTGAGTACCCAGCTCTTCAATGACTTCCGCAGCAGGGCGCTTTCCGTATTTGAGATTAAGGATAACGTGGTCCACTCCGATTTCCTCAAGCGACTCCAGCAAAAACCGGAGATGGTAGCGTCCAAGTTTGAACCCCAAATGGATGCGAGTGGGCGGCGTAGACGGGGTCTCATCGAGGTCGATGTAGAGCGACTGAGTGAAGGGCTTATAGACGGGGCCACATTGCTTCATGACCTCCTGCCGCCAATCTTCCACGATCATTCGCTGCATGTTCGGAATGCGTGGATAGTTGATCCATCCGACGCTTTCGCGCGCGATCCAATCCAGTGACTGGCGGCTATTGCCGGTCACGAACATTGGAATGACTTGGGTTGTGGGTTTCGGAATGAGGTCTGCGCCCCGCATCTCACCACCGCTCCAGCGAATGGGCTCAAAGCTGGTGCTGTGGGCTCTGCGAATCACCTCGTAGTGCTCACGAAAGATTTCTCCGCGCCTTTCGGGATCGACGCCAAAAGCCGAAAACTCCACTGGGCGATCGCCGGAAGCTACCCCCAGTATCAAGCGACCTGCGCTCAACTGATCAACACTGGCTGATGCCTTGGCCGTGTGCAGAGGATGGTGTACAGGGAGGGCAATGGATGCGGTGCCAAGCGCTATCTCCGACGTATGAGCAGCCATGTAGCCCAGGTAAACCCAAGGGTCGAACAGTTGGCCAACATCGCCGAAGCCAGGGTCCCGAAGAGGCACGTCGCGAAACCAGAGTGCGCAGAAGCCCAGAGCCTCCGCTCGTTTGGCCAATTCGACCTGGTTGAGCATGCTCGGAGTGTCCCCATCGAAGGCCTCCAAAGGAAAGAACAATCCAATGCTCAAATGACCCTGAGTGAAGGTTCGGCTGAACCCTCGGTGCTGCTGATAAGGAATCGTGCTCGGCCGATACATACTCATCTTCCTCAATGGGAGAAACGTGAACAGCGCCCCTGTTTAGGAGGTGCTGCGGCATTGGTCGCTTGGGAACGACAGGTGGGGTAATGGGTGCAGTCTTCACCCGTTGCGGTCGGGTCGACCGGAGTGAGGGGCCAGTTGCTGGCAATACGCGCGGGCAGGTCCGGATTGGCGATGAGCGGACGGTCAAAATAATCAGATCGTTCCAGCCCGATACATCGCCTGAGCAAAAGCATGGGGACCATCCACCAAGAGTAGGCGGCTTTGCGGGGAACCGCCATGTTCGTCGTCCGTCTCGGTACCTGTCGCAGATACACCGCAGTCTGGGCCTTGGGCGTCGTGATCGGCGCGCTGCGGGTTGCTATAGAGGACAGTCGTCAGGTCAGCCCACTGATCCTTTGGGTACTCGACCGACAATTGTGTCCGGCCCCAGTCCTGAAATTCAGACGATAAGATAAATTTTCAGACCCCAACGCAGAACTCCATTTCCCCAGGCAAGGCACTCCCTGCGCCTTTCTCACACAATCGGCTCTAACGCTATCGCGCTGCATAACAGAAACAGGTGCGATGAGCGACTTTGGAACTTGCATTAACGATATTAGCTTGATGCAGGAGGGGCTAGGCATCGTCGATTTCTCGTCTTTAGCAGGATATTAAGAATAATAAAAACGCGCACCTGGAAAATTTTGCGTTGCTTCTATTACTTCAAAATAACAAATGGAGCGCTATATAAATGAGTGGAAAAACAATAACTGCAAGTTCGGTGTTTCTTAGTATCACCCTGAGTGTCCAGGCGCATGCTGACTTCCTGAGTGATAGCAAAGCCACCTTGGGAATGAGAAACTTCTACTTCAATAACGACAACCGCGATGGCGTTGCCGCCCCTTCTAAAACTGAAGAATGGGCGCAGGGTTTCATGCTGGACTTCAAATCGGGCTATACCGACGGCATGGTTGGCTTTGGTGTCGATGGCCTGGGGTTGCTGGGGGTTAACCTGGATAGCGGCAAAGGACGGCATGTCGGCAGCAGCATGATGCCTTCTGACAGTGACAACCGTGCCGTCGACGAGTGGAGCAGGCTGGGGCTGACCGGAAAAGTCAAAATGTCGAAAACTGAACTTCGCTACGGCACCTTGATTCCGAAACTCCCCATTCTGGTCGCCAACGATGGGCGCGTGCTTCCGCAAACCTTCGAGGGCGTTCAAATCACCTCGAGCGAGCTCAATCGCCTGACCTTGACTGGAGGTCGGATTGAACATGCAACAGGACGTGGTTCGAGCGATCAGACGGGGTTGGCCGTTACTGGTGGTACGCGTGAAAGCAATCAGTTTGACTTCGCCGGGGGCGATTGGAAAGTCACCAAGGATCTGACAGCTCAGTACTACTACGCCGGCCTCGATAACTACTATACGCAGCATTTTTTGGGATTTATTCACACCCTTGCCATCTCGGACAATCAGTCCCTCAAAACCGACCTGCGCTACTTCAAAACTGACTCGTCAGGTGCAAATAGCTCCGGTACGTCAGGCTACAGAATGAGTGGCTACACCAAAAACGGTGATGGAGAAATCGATAACCGTACCTGGAGTGCCGCGTTAATTTACACACTGGGTGGCCACGCGATTACTGCGGGGTACCAAAGTGTGTCGGATGGCAGCAACTTCACTCAACTCAGTCAGGGTAGCCTGCCAGACAAGGGCGCCGGTGGAGCAAGCCTGTATCTGTATACAGACCGCTTTATCCAAACTTTCACCCGCGCAGGCGAGCGCACAGCTTTCGGTCAGTATGCTTACGACTTCGCCGCTCTGGGTGTCCCTGGCCTAAAAGGCTCGGTCATGTACCTCTCTGGCGATAACATTAAAACGACGTCAGGCGCCAACCAAAAGGAATGGGAAAGAGACATTAGCCTGGACTACGTCCTTCAGTCGGGAGCGCTAAAAGGCGTTGGGTTCGGCTGGCGTAACGGCAAGTCCAACAGCGAAGCATCTCGTAACGTAGATCAGAATCGTATTTTTGTGACCTATAGCATTCCGCTTCTCTAGTTAGCGGTGCGGGAAGTTTAGGGATATCGGATGCTCATGATCGGCGCAGACCCGCAGTGCGACACGCCAGTCATGGTCAAGCTGGTCGTCGATGCCGAGGTTAGAGAGGTCCTTTTCTATCGGTCGTGTGCCGTGCACATCGGGCTGCATTTGATAGTGTCCGTTCGAAGGCATACGATCGAGATTGAAGGTGTCTACATGCAAGTTACAGCGCCGCCACGGTGACACTACGCCGGATGCGCTCAGCAGACCGGGAGGTGTTACTTGAAGTGCACAACTGATATGCCCGCCAGCGTCATCACAAAACTCACCTACCTGGTCAAGCACGATGCGAAGCCCTATGTGCATACCGAGGCTCTGACCGGTGACAGTGAACCGCACTACTTTGCTGAGCAGGAGGAGCGCGAGGTCACGATACACAACGGTCGTCCGTTGGCAGACAGCCTTTCCCTGGACAAGCAGGGGTTTGAACTCCATCGGCGGGCTACGGTGGTCGACGATCTCTACGACGATACCTCAGTGGAAAGCGTCTACTATGACGAGGTCAAGGCCTTGATCAAGGAGTTGACGGGCGCGAGCCGGGTCGTCATCTTCGACCACACCAGGCGCAGCGACGCCGAGCGGCGGGATATTCGCGGGCCAGCCAGCCGTGTGCATAATGACTACACCGACCGCTCGGGGCCTGAGCGTATTCGCGACATGCTGGGCCAGGATCAGGCCGGCGCACAGGTGTCGGTGGCCCAGATTAACCTCTGGCGCCCGATGAGCGGACCCGTCAAGCGCTCACCGCTGGCCGTGCTGGACGCCTCGACGCTCGACCCCAATGACCTGCTGGCCACCGACTTGGTCTATCCGGATCGTATCGGTGAGATCTACCACCTGGCCTACAATCCGCAACAGCGCTGGTACTATTTTCCGGACATGCGCCGTGACGAAGTCTTGCTGATCAAGGGGTATGACTCACGTCACGACGGCCGTGCCCGCTTCACGCCCCATACCGCCTTCAAAGATCCCAACACGCCGCCGGGAGCCCCGCCGCGCGAGAGTATCGAAGTTCGCACCCTGGCCTTCTTTGATTAGGTTTTTGCCGCTTGCCGCGGGCCTCACGCCGCGCGGTGTTTGCCCCCATGCTTTCCAGGCGACCACCCGCTTTGGTTGGTAGGGATGTGTTGATGTGCGCGGATAGCTGATCCACCCGGGATATGGCCAAACTTTAAAGATTCAACGATACCTGAAGTTTAGTAAAACATAACAGATCATGGTTGCTGTCAGGCCGACCAATATGTACTCAATACGGGGTAGGAATATAACCAACCCACCTAGAGAAAACACGATCAAGGTGTTTTGTAGTATGTATTTACTTATTTTAGGTACCGCTATGAAGTAGCCATATTGCTTGCCTAAGAAAAATAAGGCCATGCCGATGATTGACGTAATCTGGAAATCGCGCATCGCAATGTCATTCAGGATCGCATGCCTGATCAAATTTGCGAGAAGTGCTAGCCCCATAAATAGAAAAAGGTGCGAGTAGATTAAGGAGTGTCCACTCATACTACTTTCATTTTTGCTCAGTAGGTAAAAGCTATCAAAATAGATCCACCAGATACTGCAAATCATGATAAATCCGGTGATTGCCGCCATCACATTATAACGATCCCATTGAATGTCAGATAACCCTCCAGAAAGGCTAATTACCGACTCGCCCAATAAGATGAGGGTGAGTAAACCTAGTCGTTCAACCAAGTGTTCTGTATGTGCGGGCAATGGCTTTAGCTTACCCCAAGAAAATAAAGGGAGCAGAATGTCAAGAAAAATCCCAATGTAAGCGACAAGGTAACGCATAGGTGGGTCAAAAAGAATGGATGAAAGACTAACAACTGCGCTAACTAACAGGGCGAAGCCAAGCCTGGAGGAGAATTCACTACGATGATCGAATTTATTTATGGACGAAATGTACATAATACTGATGATGGCACGTATACCAAAATAGCAGACAATAACAAGCGCATAGTTTACTTCCAATTCCTCCCCAATCCGTGCAGACAGCACAATGAGCAGCAACATTAAAAATAAAGTTGCCAAGCGGTGAAGGTTACTGTCTGTATCAAACCTATTTGAGTAAATCGTGTGGCTGGACCAGATCCACCATAATGGAACAAAAAGCAGTAAAAATTTCCATAATTGCTCCTGTTCAAAATGGCCGTGATGAAGATGTCCGAGAGTATGCGTAACCTTGCCAATTGCAACAACAAAAATCAGGTCAAAAAACAACTCTAACCATGTGGCGTGTCGATTCTTTTCATAATACTTCAAAGATTTCATTCGCTGCCGGCTCCGTGTGCACCTCTTTAATCCACCACCACGTCTGTTAGTACGGTCAATACAGAATCCAGCGTGCCATCGGGCCGATAGCAACATTGCGCACGGGCGGACCTTAGCGGGCAACTGGGCTGCTGTTCCGCCAACCATTCATTCAGCGCCTCGACCAGGACACGGGCCTCGACTATGGAATCTTCCGAGCTGTCAAAAATTAACATCGCCATTTTTTATGTCCTCGGTTCGCTGGGCTGATATTTTCGTGCCGCTGCTTTATGAGCGATGCTTATCGCTGGCAGCACCGTGGATTCTTCAATCTCCCGTATTGAAATATTATCGAATGCACACCTGGTGCGCTGCGCAATGGGGCACGTTCGCCCTCGGCTACGGTGTGGGTGATGCCAAGCGATTTCACTATCTAGCGATTTCGTCAATTCACTAACCCACACCGGCAGACGGGTATCGACGTACTTTGGCTGATCATTGGTGCGAGTTCGAATCGCAACCTGAGCCGGGCCCTCGAACACGTAGGCCGCAAAAGAGGAGGAGGGTAACGCGTGTTCTTGATCGGCTGATTTGGTCATGGCGAACCTCCCTCACTGTCAAGCCGGCTCCAGGCTGCCGAGGCACGCTGGGCATTGTGGAGATTGGCCGACTCAGCTAGATAACGACTTGCATAACGGCGTGGCATCGTCGATGTGTCAGACCAACCGCAGACTCGCCGGAGTTCGTCCGTGGCCCGCTCGAGGTCATACCCACGCTTCTCGACCAGATAAGCCAAAAACTGGTCGGCGAAGGTGTGGCGAAAGTCATGCGCGGATAGTGTAGGCAACAACCCCGGATGAGCCAGTTCAATGGTCAGAAACAGCCGATCTAGGACGTTCGACAACGCGCGGATCGACAGCGGGCGGCCTCGATCCGAGATGAACAAGTAGCGGTACAGCAATTTCGTAGGTTTTCCGTCACGCTTTGGGCGTCGCTCGCTCTGAATATAGCGCTCGTAGACCTCATACAACTGTGTCGAGATACCTACGGTCCGGCCGTGTGTTTTCAGTGCAGGCTCTTCAGCGCGCGGATCTCCTGGGTCATGTTCGCGGTCATTTATGCTGAGATTCTCCGCAGCTCCTGGGACAATCAATGTGCGAATGATCTGGAGTTGCATATCTGTCAGGCTGCGGTAACGAGTGCGGTCTGGACGAACATTGATGATATGGCTCTCAAAGCGCCGCTCAATGACGTCGGCGACATCTGCAAATACAACTTCGATGTTAGCCAGGGTGGTTGAGTTCTGACGTGCGCGCGGAATGTAACGGGTGACGCACCAGGACAGGTACTGCTTCAGCAACCGCAGGTACTGGTCACGGGTGCGCGGAAAAATCTGTGGAAAAGGTGCCGTTGTAGCTTTGCCGATTCGGGCGAAAAGACTATCGGCTTGACGGCCGCTTTGGAGCCAGATTGCATAACCGTCTAATAAAGACAGAATCGCCTCAAAGTGGCAGGCCAAGATGGCCTGATCGATATCCAGATCTCGGCTTTTGGCATAGGCGTAGAAAGCCTGGATCGCGCGCAGGTGCGCCGCAGCCGTGTTGTAAGCGCGGTGCCTGAGTTTAAGTTGGACGTAGATGAACGGAATGAGTATGGGTAATGGCGCTGCGTAACCAGCTTGCACGAGCAGCGGCACACGCTGACCTGAAGAGAAACGGCACTGAATCAGCTTCATCGGCAGCCACCTCATTCAAGGACTCGCCATGAACACGAAGGACATGGCCCGTTGAGAGATTGGACGTCAGAAGCGGGTTTGTCGAATCAGTACCTGTCAGCATCGTTAATTAACCGGAACGAGCCAACCTATTGATAATCAAGCGTTTCCGTTTAATTTCGGCAATTAACCGGAAAAAATAACGATTATTTCGCAAATTTTCCGGTTAATTACAGCTAGTGAACCTTCCTCCAAAACTATCAGATAGGCGCATGGGGGTGAGGCTGTACGAAGAGGTGTAGGTGGTGCCTACACCAAGGATTCGTTGGCCGGTCGGCACCAATCAATGATCCTCAATTCTAAGATTTTTGTTTGATCGATGACGTTCTTCGTCACTACTTTTGTAGTACGTATCAACAGTGGTGGCCAAGCTCTGGTGCCGAAGGTCGGCCTGCAGATCCTTGTTATTTCGCACTTTGGCGTCGGCCGTTGCTGATGTGTGTCGAAGCCAGTGGACCGAAGCTGATCGAAGGTTGTTGATTTCGCCTTCTGAGAAGCCTTCCTTACGCATGCGCTCCTGAGCGAAGTCGAAGACTTCCTGTACGAGGCTCCTGATATGGCCCTCTGATAAACCTGGTCGACCTTTGAGAGATTGTAGGAGCGGCGCTGAATCATCAGGGGAGGGCGTCGGCGTCAACTCAAGGGATCGCCTGTAGCGGGCCATCCAAACGTTCATGTACTCATCCTTGACGCTGATTTTCGCTGCTTTGCTGTTCTTGCCGATGACGTGGAACCACCAATTGCCGTGATCATCCTTATGAAAGTCACTCATCATGGGTTCCCAGGTATCCCGGCCAACAATATCGGAAACCCTGAGATACATTGAGTGAATCGTGGCGATAATGAAAAGGGTACGCTCGTAAAAATTGCGTTTTGTCTTTATAACTTTTTGAGCCCCCGCGCCTAATTCGCCGTTTGTTTCGTCTGTTACTTGATCAGCCATTAATTTGGCTGTCTTAAGAACGAAATTCCATTGAAGTGCGGTCAGGGCTTTGGCCTTTTCGTCGGCAACAAATCTCTGTTTATATTTAGATCTTTGCTTGATCGCTCGGATAGGATTTACGTTGTTTGACGAGCCTTCCTCGGCAGCCCATTGGAAGAAGCGGCCGCATACAGCAAAAATCTGTGCAAAGGAGTCCTGTTTGATCGTGTAGCGTTTCACCTCAGGCTCTTTGTTTTGTTCCAGGGCAAGCTTGAGATTGGCTTTTTTAACAGTGAGGAAAAATGGCCGCCATAGTGGATTGACCGAGTAAGTATCAGTGGATTTGGCGGTACGACCGCCGACTCGCTGATAGCGCGCCTTAACTACCTGCCCGATCCAGTCTGGATGCGGTTTCAAGCAAAATTCCATGAAGAGTTCGCCGTCCTGGCGTGTCATTTCCAATAGCGGCTTCTTGCACACCAGCAGCGTCCAAAGCAGCAAGCGCTCGACATGGGTGCGATAGGAATTGTAAGTCGAGGCGTTACCTTCGTAAGAGCGAAGGAAACTCCGGACGGCTCTATACCCATCAATGGCGCATAGGTGATCCGGGAATGATTCAAGATAGCTGATGACTACAGGTTGTTCTTGAGTTAGGGCATTGTGGTTCAGCTCAAGAAATCGGTCATGTGATTCAAATAAAGGGATCAGCTTCGCGGCCATGAGATTTCCATATTTATGTTTTTGACAACATCGTTTATTAACTGGAAGCAGCCTACCTATTGGTAATGAGCTTTTCCATTTGATTTCGGTAATGAACTGGAGAACAATAGAGATTGTTTTAAAAATTTTCTGGCTGATTGCAGTTAAAGCCGTTCTCTAAAACCAACAGATATTTGCTAGTCATTATTTTGTATTGTATTAACTTTTTGTCGCGCAAGCTGGTATGTCAGTAACCCATGAACCTATGACGGATGTGTAGGTAGAGTGTTGGTAAAGCAAAACCGAACAGATGACCATGTTCACAGCGCTACGCGTGAAAATATATCCAACTGTATCTCGCTCACTTATAATCCTCTCAATTGTATAAAACATCGGTTGCGTTTTATTTGATCACGGATTAATAGCAACGCTTGGCTTGGCGTAAGTACCCAGCGCGCTGCCATTGAGCTGATGTATTCGGATGGAATATCGAGAAGGATGTCCAGGAAAATATCTGTACCCTCCGTTAAGTTTTTTTCTAATCTGTTATGCTGCTTTGCATCTCGAATGTATGAGTTTGGCAAGCAAAGAAAAAATGGAGACGTTTTGAAGAATGGGTTGTGACTAATTGGATTATCGAGCCATTTTGCAATATTCTTTATATTTTCAACGATCTGGAACTTCAGAAGATTTAGCGACAAATATAAAGGCTTTCTGTTCAGCAGGTGATAGCCAATTATTTGGTTATTTGCCGTTGCGTAAATTATGTATAGCTCCGCGTAAGCAATGCCATAACTGTCAGTGACGACTAATCCAGTTTTGTGATAAAGAAAATTAATTTTGCAGTATAAATCAGGCACTTTCAAACCCCTTTACAAACTCGATAAATCTCTGGCAGGTAAATACAGATCGCAGCGCTTCAAGTCGGCGTTTAATAGGAGGAAATTCTTTTTCGAAAAAAACGTTGCTGCGTTGGCCGATTTCAAACGTACTGCACTGGTGAAGCAAGCTTCGTTCTTTCAAGATATCTTCAAAAATATGGCATTCTCGTTCCGATAAAAAACCTATGACATATCCTGTTAAAATCAATGAGCACATACGTTCAAATGAGGAGCTATTGAACGCACCTAATAACATCAAAACTCTGGCCCCGGAA
Source organism: Pseudomonas sp. S2_B07 (assembly GCF_054668435.1). Lineage (NCBI taxonomy): Bacteria > Pseudomonadati > Pseudomonadota > Gammaproteobacteria > Pseudomonadales > Pseudomonadaceae > Pseudomonas > Pseudomonas sp. S2_B07. The sequence goes on along the minus strand of NZ_CP162769.1, from coordinate 514,874 downwards.
TGTTTTAACGCGCCGCGTTCTGGAGTGGGTTTTGAAAATAAAAAGCAGGCGAGCCCTCTGCATTCGCCATCCGCCATAAATAGTTCCATTAAAAAGCGGAATGCGCCCTTAATTTTTATTTCGTCATTTGTCGGATTATCCTCCAGTCGACATATATATCGCTGTATTTTCAGAGCGAGCAAAACAAGCCTTTTCATCTGCTGCCTATCGACATTGCATTTATTAGTCGAATTAAGCTTGTCTGGAAGCGTTCGTAAACCTTTGCCTTGCATATATGGAATGTCGCTTAAGAGGGATCGATGAAAAGGGCAAATAGGATGTGCAACATATCGCCAGCTTTTTAAAAATACAAAACATCGATGTTTTTTTAATGAATCCATTAAGCAATCTATGCATACGCTGTTCGAATAAGCGTAAGGTAATGTCCACGTTGATCGAGGTAGAAAAATACTTAACACTATCTGCGGATTAACTAAAATGGTGTCGCCAATTGTAGTTGACGCTAATATTTCTATTGAGAAGTCCGGGTCCAGAGTAGGGGCGCGATGTAAATTTTCGCTATAACTAGCCTGTATTTTTTTGGACGAAAAACGGCGTGGTGAAAGCCTTAGCTCGCACCTCGTGATCCAAGATGTAAAAGATTCATCATTGACTGGATTGAGCAACGAATAAAATGGCATTTTTTTTAATGGCACTCACTAACGGTAAATATTCAGTCGTGCGGCATTTTTGATATTTGGCATCGAGCAGCATCGCCACTGCGTACTCCCGAATCAATCGAATAAGATTCCCTGTATTTCCGTTGCATAGCTTATAAATTAGTTTTTTTTGTTCTAAATTCAACCGGATGCAGAAGTCTCGACGCAGCAACTCTTGAAGCTTGTCAATGAATAAGGAGAATTTTTCATCATCGTCCCATTCTTGTAGGCGATGGATTGTAACCAAATTGTTATCCTCCAAATTTTTGCAGTATGCATGATTGTTCGTTGTGAGTATGACGGTTAAACGCGTGGGATGACGGGCCAAGCTCAGCCAAGCATCAACTGCTTGTTGCTTTTCTTTCGGACGATCAAGGCCATCCAAGAAATCTTCAACAATAATGCAGTCGATTTCTGCGTGTTCGATTAAAGTCATAACTGGGCGAGGAATTGAACCCATTTTTACTTTTAGAGCGAGCGTACTGTAGTGAAAACCATAATATTCTAGTATGAGGCTCCAGGGGTTGAATCCATCGCTCAGAATTGGGGGTTGCAACGTTAATATGTTCTTGAATTTATGTCGCAACCGCTTGCGGCATATTTCAATTGCCGACGAACATCCGGAGCCGACGTTGCCTAAAATAATGTGAAGTGAGCCGGTTTCAATTTTGCGCGATAGTGTCGATACAATAGTATTGGCAATGTTTTCCACTTGAGGGGTGAGTAAGTTAAATTTATTATTGATTTGTCTGACTTTCCCAGATAGATTCTGTGTTGTCATCTACGTTTCCGTTTTAGGCCGCATCAAAGAGATTCCGTATTTTGCAGCCAAGAACGGTGAAGCACTTACCATTTCCAGCGTGATGTGTTCTACGCCAGAAAAAACTGCTTCCGCCGCACATGCTTGAATAATTTTCACCACGTTATCCATCACACCGTCCGCCTGCTTAAGTATTCCCGTAGCTAACTCCTTACCATGCAAATTGGAGGGTTTTTTTAAGGGAAGTGTTCGCTCATAGGCTGCAATAAATCCCCTGAAGTCTTCAGACAATTTCCACTTTTCTAAAGGCCACTGCAAATACCGGCGTTCAAGTTGTGGGTCCAGGCGAAGAGCTTCGCTTGCCTGATCTACACCAAAGGCGAAAACGCTAAGATTATATTGGTCACCGGACAAATTTTTCAGCAAAGAAAGGTTGATTTTTTGTTGCATTGTAGACAGCGTCACGGCGTCGTGAATCTCGTCAATGACAATGCCTTTAATATTATTTCGTTCCACAGTACGTGCAAACTCTTTAGAAGCATTATATCCGCTGAATTTTCGGGTCACCTCCATTCCAAATGCTTCGAGCAACAGTTCTCTAAAGTTATAATTATTGGGGTTCTGCCTGAAGCTCATGAAAATCAGTTTGTGTTCTTGATTTATGTTGATTTCTTTGATTTTGTTGATAATGCTTGTTTTGCCGTAACCGCCACTGCCCCAGACTAGCATGCACGGCGCCTGGACCTTGTTTTCAGTGCGCAACATGTAGTGCATTGCGCTTAAGATCGCATGGGAATTGGGATACTCGATAAACACATCTTGCAGACAAATCATGAGTCGTTCCTCTTTCGGAAGGCTCAACAAATGTTGCCTTGACTGACGTACATGGCTTATATCAATAGGGGTGTCAGTCATTTTCGTCAAACAGCCTAGGAGTTAAAGAAAAGTTAACTTCGGTTTCGTCAAAGTCGATTTCGTTGACAGGGATCGTATGAGCATCCCAGATAGGTTTAGGTATACCGTGTTTATTTTTCTCAGCGTGCTGAGCCATTGCTTCCGGATGTTTATGCGCTATTTTGGCGTTCCGAGTGCTCCGCTGGCTATTTTTTACCAATGCATTGTTGGTGCGCATCTGTCTTAACGCGTTATCGTCTGTGATTGTCCCAGGCGGTAGTTTTTTATTGTGCTGGCGGTCGCATCGATACTCTTCGTAGCTTATGTAGTTTTGCTCTGATGAAACCTGTGGAATTCGAACGTATTCTCCATTTACCTTCACCCATACTATTGTCATGTCAAAAGGATCAAACTTTACAATGACTCTAGCGCGCGCCTGTATGTGGTTTAGCTTGTTGGAGTGATATCGTCTTTTATTCAACGATATGCCATTATTTCTGACTGGTTTTATCGCTTCTGGCAAAAAATCCAAATAAAGCGCTCGAGGATTTATTGCTACTTCTGGCAACTTAATTTCAGTTTTCTCGAACGCCCTCTCCCACGCATCTTTCGGTGATACGCCTAGCTCGGAATGGACCGTACCGTGGTATATAAGGACTTGCCCAGCAAACCAAGTGCAAAACTCTCTGAATGTTAATGATGACTGTTTTTCGCTATTGTAGTCTGCACGCTGTTGAGTGTTAGAGAATGTAGTGCCAGGTAGAAAGTGGACAGCTGTAGTCATGAATGTTCCTATTAGCCGCTCCACGTGGCCGCCCATGTGTTTTTTGCCTATTATTCGCCATTCAGGATTTATTTTATATTTGCGCATTGCTGCTTCAACAACAGGAGATCTAAACTCCGCAGCGTTGTCCATCAATAAACGTTCGGGGAATCCAAAATACGGATAATTACTTGATTCGCTAGCCAGTTGGAAATAACCAGTGTTCTTAGGTAGCATCGCCATACCCATTGTCTGTTGCACTGATATAATCGATGGTGCAAACATTGTTAAGTAATAACCTAATATGACACGCGTGTGTAAATCCATTATTACCGACAGCCACGGCCTTCCTATTATTTTTGTGCGGTCATGCTCGGCACGGAGGAGGAGGTCCACGCGCGTATGATCCATTTGAGCTACTTGTAACGGATAATCAGTATGAGCAATGCCTGGCCGGGGCTGAAAAATTTGATTGGCAGAGTCAACTCCATGTTTCATTCTATAGGTGGTTTTTTTATCAAAACTCTTGATTAATTTTTTTACTGTTTCTCTGCTCGGTGAATTCAATGCCTGTGCAAAGCACTCGCTTTGCACTTGTTTCCACACATACGAATAAGAGGCTGACCTGCCGTGATAATGTTTAATGTAGCAATCCGTGATAATGGATATAATTTGATCAGTAACTCTCATGCTCCCTTTAAGCGGTCCAGGATTATTCTTTATCAGTGTGATCGGGCCTAGTTCGGGGCTATATTTTTTCTTCAGTTCGTAAAAAGCAGTTTTTTTTAACCCAAGCTTATCGGCGGCTTGTTTAGCGGAAAGTGTGTCACTTAAGTGAAGCTCAATAACTGCTGAACGCTCGCTAGCTAATATGATTTGTGAAGCGTTATGCTCGGTAATAAACCCCTCTATTTCTTCATGGCTTTCGAGACTGTTGCGAGATAGGGGGATAGGTTGAATGTTCGCGACGTTAACAACCGATATGGTGCCGCAACCAAAGCCGCTGACTGTAACTTCCCCTTCTTTTCCTATATTCCTGACTGTTGATAGTAATCCATTGGCTACCACTAGGTGGCCTATTTTAATAGCGATCCTCAATATATGCTCCCAACGATACTAATATCAGCGAAATAGGTTTTGATGCACATTCATACGGTACGTTGTCACTAGGTTATCCACTGATACTGTAGCCGTCATTAAATGCTAACGAACGAATTTGGGGGCGGTCTAGGGTCAATATATAAATATTTTTTCACCGTTAACCCCAGTAATTACTGGCTGCAGCGGCGATAAAATGTTTACGCATCGACGACGAAAAAAAATCCTTGATTCAGTACCATTTCGTACGGAATGATGTTTTTTAGATTTTCGATATGGTGCCAGTCGATGGGACGCAGAAAAAAGACGTTACTACAGGTACTAAAAGCATCTGCTTTAGCGCACCTACTTGCGGTACTTGCAGGGGTGAAGCCTAACGGGTATCAACTCGCGAGGTGGTATGAGAGGACCCTGGGATTGCCCCATGAATCAGAATTGAATAGAACTTGGGAAAGATTTCTTGGAGGTTCAATGCCCAAAAAAGCCAGGTTGGCTACATTGCTAGAATTAGAGCCGGAACTATGTGAATTATTGGATCATCCGTTGTGGACTATTATGGCGGATGAGACCGATTTAGGAGATGTTTTTTCTATTCTAAAAAATAAATATTATCCTAAGAAATCATTTTTTTTATCTTCACTCGAAGACGATCTTGGCAAGATGCCGGCGCTGGATCGTATTGCGTTATTCATACTAATGATCCTGTCCGCCGCTGATCATCAATACGTTGTCTCTACGGTGACTAATTGGTTGGCCGACAGCTATGGTCAACTTAGACTTGAGACCGAATGGGTTTATTTGAGCAGTGCATTATCAAACTTAATGTTGTTAAGATTTGAAAGCATTCCTTGGTTTTCTTCTGCTGAGTTCAGGGCATCCAACAATGAATCAAACCATAAATTTTGGAACGCTATTTTTGATGATTACAGAAACAATCAGCGGGGCGACGGGGCCGGAGCATGGGCGCTATGGTGCAGTTCGGTATCTCGTTTGGATTGGCTGGAGAGGAAAATATACTTAGAGTATATAGGTGGCTCTACGACTTGCGACCCCGAAGAGAAAAGGATTGAGCGAATAACGACCTATAGAAAAGTGAGGGATCGTCGATATAAACTTAGTCGTAAAGCACGCAAGCTCTCAATTCATTCGCTGGTGCGCAGTTAAGTCTTGGCAGATTTATTTAGCAGTTCAGTAATCTGCTGCTGAAAAAATTGCAATGTACTTAAAAGATTTTGATACTTCATGTTTTCTTCCTTTAGCTCCACAAATATCCTAGTAATTTCTTCTATCACCTGAGGGTTCGAAGTGACAGCGCCCAACTTGTTAATGGTCTCTAGCAGGCGAACAAAGTCATTGCTCCGACCGGACGAGTCTGGGGCAGTGTTGAAATGAACCTCAGAAGTATTGAGCTTAGAGGTCATACGCGATTGTTCTAAAATGCTGTCTGTTTTTTTATCTTTCAAGGCTCGCAAATGTTTTACTATAGTTGTTTTTGACCCGTGATTACCCAGCTCCGCACGGATAGCATCCAAAGTTGGCTTGGCGCCATTCTCTTCTAGTCTGAATAAGGCTTGTTCAACCATCTTTTCACTAATAATGGGTCGCATGACTTCATCCACCGCCAGTCCAGGGAATATCTTACCATAAGCGCTCAGGGATGTGAGCAACAGCGGTTCTATGTAGGGATGATGCTTTCTTGGGGAGGAGTTACATCGTATAAATTAGGCCTCACATCACATTAGCGTCAACCTATTGCAGTACGCAGCTTAACGTCGTTCACTGCAATTCCCAATAGAAGAATCAGTGCTCGCCCCAACTACCATCGTACGCTTTAGTGTACTGTCAGTATGCTCTGGCTCACTATTTTGTACTTTAATGAAAACTGTTCGTTATTTTGTCAGTCTTGTACGATGGCTGGCCATTCACTTGATATCAACCTGGTGGATATTTTTTAAAATTGGTAGATCGCTTTCACTCCTGACCAGTTTTGGGGGATGCTAACAGGGTGATGCATACCCAGAAGTCGTCCTTATGTTGGAAGCACGATGAGAAACATCAATGGTTCTGTTTATCGGGCTCGCTTAGACACGTTGCTAATGATTCCTATGGATGCTTCCGATCAAGAGGTTCAAAGTCTGATCGAAGCTGGTTTCACGAGCGACCGTGTCTCCCTCCTTTTTGAACGCGGCATCATCAGCGCTACGGTGCGGGATCAAATTGTTCCGTTCAGAACGCTCAAGCGCAGGTTGGCACAAGGCAGTCGGCTCACTACCCTCGAGAGTGATCGCTTGTTTCGTTTTGTTCGCATCATTGCCATAGCTGAGGAAGTGTTCGGCGACCAGCAGAAAGCAAAACGCTGGCTTTCCACCTCCAAATCTCGCTTTTCGGGCAGGAGTCCATTCACGATGCTTTGCACCTTACCGGGCTCTCGTCTGGTTGAAGAAACATTGCTTCAGGCAGCAGAAGGTTTCACATTTTGATCTGCCACACCGCATCACTTATTGGGGTCGCAGTCTAGAGCGTCACGACGCCTCACCATGCGATATCACAGGGGAGCAATTGAGGGTGTGTGTCAACCAGGCGAGACGAGTGTCTTGTTTGTAGGCGGGGCGACGAAGTCACCCGCGAGGGCCCTCGTGGATCTCACGTCTGATACGTTCTACCAGCGAATCGAAATCAGTATCCGGGTCGAGGAGCAAGAAGCTCTCCACAAGGAGGGTAAGAGGATGCACGTTCATCCTTTGGGCAAGATCAGACGCTTTCTCCAACGTGACATTTTTAAGCCCCCGTTCCAGCGTGCTGAGGTAGGTCCTGCTACTGATTATTCCGAAGTCTTCTTGTGTTAATCCACGACGAAGTCGTGTGGTCCGTAATGCAGTGGCAAATGCCTCTTTGAGTTCCATTGTGTTCAATCCACAAAAGGAACGATGAGGCCTTTTGAAATCTATAGGGCTACAATCTATAGTGTTCATTTTCTTGGAGAGTCTTATGACCTCACTGCAAACTCGCTCCAGGCAGATAGCAAAAACGAGCAATGTAGATAGCTCATCAACCATGGTTTTGGTAGCTGTTGCCAATGTCATCCATCCGGAGCTAGGGGTCGAAATAGTCAAGCGCCAGTCCGGACAAAATCTAGTTGAGCTCTTTCTAGAGCTGGATCATCCAGATTCTGAAAAAGGCGTCGTTGGTATGGTGCTAGCGGTTCCCCCACAGCTAAATGGCTCGCTACAGTGGGTCGCGGAGACTGTGGTCGATTTCGCGCTAGTAAAACTACGAACTCCCGACAGACCTTGCTTGGAAACCTTCGCGTATCGCCTCGCGTCCAAAGATGTTTTCACAGACAACGAGAAGGTCGATCCTGCAGACGTCCTAGACTGGCATTCACTTTATGAAGTATGCACACCTGATGGCCCCGAGGCTGAGGAGTTGCTTGCCCACCAGACTTGGCTGTCCATTGTCGTCGGTCGATTGGTCAATGCGGTTAATCCTCCGGAGGAAACAGGCGCTTTTGAGTAGGCGACGCAATGTCGCCGCTGCGACTTGGCATTTGTTCCATCGACGATACTGGTAGGTCATACCGGATATTTACAGAGACGCGAAAATGAAAGGAAAACGTAAAATCAAAAACGCTAAGTGGCTTTTATTGATTCAAATTCAGGCGGAAGCCCGTCGCGTATACGCAAAACGACCGAAAAGAGCCTCCAATAGGTTCTTCGACTCTGTGTCGCTGCTTGTAATGGATGGCGAGCCGAGCGGAAGACTTGCCGGTGGGGCAGGTCCAGCGGCAGCTAAGGCAAGCATCAATTAATTATTTCGCTCTCCGGGAGCCAGCGACCCATGCTCAATTCGAACCTCGCAGATCTCCTTGCTCTGACCGTGGATGCTGTCGTGCATGCTGGAGAGTTACTCGTCGCAGAATGGGAGAGGTTAGGGGGACCGCGTGGAAAAGGGGACAAAGCACAAGTGGATGTGGAGATCGAAACCGTTCTGCGAAGCCACCTCTTGGACTTACTATGCTGTGACTTCTGGGGAGAAGAGACCGGGCACAGTCTCACAGGACATTCGTGGTGCTGGGTCGTTGATCCCAATGATGGTACCAGCGATTTCCTAAAAGGCCTGAAAGGTTCAGCCCTTTCGGTTGGGTTACTACATGATCGGATCCCAGTTTTGGGCGTGGTCTATGCGCCAGTCACGTTTGGTGGGGTACCTGACTGTATCGCTTGGGCTGAAGGGCTACCTAATGTCTTGCGCAACGGACACCCGGTTACAGCGAAACTTTCCGCCAAGACGTTGTCGAGCGATACATTGGTAATGGTCAGTTCCGCCGCAAAAAACAAACCAGCTATCAATCGCGAGCTATGCGCGCCGAGTGATTTTCTTGCTATGCCCTCAATTGCATACAGGCTCGCCAGAGTCGCCGCAGGTGATGGCGTTTGCGGCATGTCTCTATGGCCAGTTTCCGCGCATGACGTCGCAGCTGGGCATGCGCTCTTGATAGGAGCGGGTGGCGTCTTACTCGATGAGTGCGGCATACCTATAGAGTATGTTACAGAGGCAGATATGCATACAGTCTCGAAATACTGCTTCGGCGGTTCCGGACCAGCGTGTCAGGCGTTGCTGAAACGAGAGTGGAGTCGTATTTTCACTGAAAAGCGATGACTCTTGGCGATGGGAGGATCCCGGGGGGCTCCCGTACTGTTCGCGGGATAAGTGCGTGAACTCGGAATTGTTGAACTGCTCCTAACCTGGTTTGACAGCTTTAGGTCCATGCGTGCAAAACTATCGAAAGGCCGGATTTCCTTCTGAGGCGTTCAGTGGCTATTGGCAAGGAAGCTGCGAAGCACCTTCTAGCTGAGCTCGTGAAACGCAACCCATGGCTCACAACGTTAGGACCATTCGTTGGGCCGCTGCTATCCGGTGGTGCAGTGGCGTGGCTCGCCTATGACATTCAAAGCCCCGCATTTCGAAAGACCGAGCCCATATGCATGTACCTCGGCCTCGTAGCGCTACGCGACGGCCTTAAGCACCCAATCGAGGCCGCCCCGGACTTGTCATAATCGGTACGCTTATTCAGATTCTATAGCGCGATGCCGAACGATACTTGCGTCCGGGTTTCTTTCCGGTTTCTGCTCCCACGCTTTTAGCGGGTGTTTGTGCCGTGTTCTGAAGCCCTGCGGCCAGTTCCACCAAATCAACAGACAGCGTCCAAACCACGACTTTTCATCGGTCCATTTATCGATTTTCTTGAGCTCGGTTAGGTTCGCCACACCCTGTTCACGCTCTGTCCGCAAGGCGGGCGCGAAGGTTGTCCAAGCTTGGAGCCTGTTCGTATAACGATCTGGGATGTTGAGGGCACCAACGTTCTCCGCTCCGAAAAAACCGTCTACGACGTCAAGTCCCCTAGCAGGGCCACAAGGGTCCCAGAGCGTCAAACCAAAGGCCATGTAGAACTTGTTACGTTGGTGGCGGTCAGGCTCAGTTTTCGCATCAACAACAGAAAGCGATCCAGGATCAATGGAGTATTCCGGGATTTTTTTGCTTATTAACCAGGTGATCACGCACGCCATCAGGCTTGGGCCCAGGCCAATGCCGCGCTGCCCCATGATCAGTTGCCCGCTTGGCCCGAACTTGACCGATTTGGTGGCATGGCAGACGGTTACCGAAACTTGGCTGTGCCAACTGTGAAAGTCAGCCTTAAGAGCAGACTGATGAGTTGCCCGGGCTCGGAAGAATTCGTACTGCCCGGCCGGGCCGCCATCGAGGGCTGTCTGGACACGCTCAGTGATCACCGGAATTACGACGCGACCCACGCCATCATGGTACTCGAACACCATCAGGTGCTCCACCTGGCAAAATTTTTCCAGCCGAATTGAGGTTTGTTTGAGAGTCACGCAGTACATCCTTAGCCAAGGGTAAAAATAGGGTGATTCTATTTTGGCGAGTTTACCGCCAGTCGATTCGATCGAACCATCACAGGAAAACGCTTGGAGACCGGTAAAGGCTTGAGTTGGCAATGTTCAGCATCCATGTCGGAGTGAGCTGCATGGTGTTGAACTTGCTTATGGCGCGGCAGAGAGCGGGGCCTTCGCAGAGGAGGGGGACTGCGTGTCTTCCACGATTTAGGGCTTGTTGCTGCTCTCACATATCCGAACTGTGAAGACCTCGGCATTGTTGCCGTCCACCGACCGAAGTTGCCAGGCTCCGGATTACACACCACAGAAGCACCCGCCTTACAGTCGCTCCAGCAGCGGCCGGTGAAGAACTCGCCGGCTGCGTTTCCGGCAGCAGTTGAGACTAATTTGGTCTCTACACAGATCACGCAGGCGTGGTCATTAAACAGCGGTCGTCCATCGGTAGCGATGAGGGCACCGCTGTCGCTGGAACTGGAGTATTCAGCCGCTGTGTCGCACGACTGTCGAGCAAGGCGTCGGCCTGAAATAGCCCATCACCATGCCCACACTGCGGTACTCGGTCATGGCCATCACCTCGCCCAACGGCCTGCCCTGGCGACAGGCCTCGGTCCCAACCCCCGACCTCAAACTGTGCGCGGCCTAACCACCCTCTAACCCCGCCAGTTGAGCACGGCGCTGGACGATGCGCGCCACTTGATCTGCTGATAACCTGGTGGTGCCACCCTTGTACAGTCGGCGAAACAGCGGGCCGTATGCGGCCGGCGCCGCGCCCAGCCAGGCAGCAAGCTCCTGGGCCGCCGGCCCGCGCAACTGCTTCTCGCGGCGTGTGCCGCTGGTGTCGGTTTTGGTGGTGCCCAGGGTATAGAGCCACGTCTCAGCATCCAGTTTCCGCACATATCCAATTTGTAAACCCACCGCCTTCCAACGTCGCCGACCACCACCGCTCCAGGCCAGCAGGAGCAGGGCTCCGTCGCGAATGCCGGGCACTCCGTCGTCGCAGGTGGCCAGCAGCGCTTGCAGCGGCTCGAGTACGATCGCGTTTTTCTTACGCACTGCTACGCCCTGACGTGACTGGGCTTTACGTGCCTCCCGCAGCAATGTCTTCAGCGACGTGGCCTCGCATGGACTCTCCCACTCGTTAACCCTGTGCCATTTCTCCAGCACGGCCAAGCGGTGACTGACCGTGTTAAACGCCAGCGGCCCCATCTTGGCCTTGACCCGGGCGGTGACCAGCGCGGCGTCTATGCCCGGCGGCAACAGGTGCGCCCAACTGCCGTCCTCCAGCGGCCGGGCCAGGTGATCCAGCACGAATTGAATCGCCACTGCCGGCAGCAGCGGGGCATCGCCCAGTACCTGGCCATAACGCAGTTGCAGCCAGGCCGACCAGTAGGCGAGGGCGCTGCGGTAACTGCGTATTGGCCGCCGTGCCCGCGGCAATAAACGCCGCCGCCGCCGCTGCCTGGGTGTTTGCGGCCAGGCAATGCGGGTCTAACAGCGGCTCGTCGACCAGCGGCCACTGATCGGTAATATTGATTACGGTCATCGGACTGAAATTTCCGTCTTCGGAAATAACGGCGGATAACATTCAATTATCAGACCTAATATAGCCGGAGATCAGCCATGGCAGTAGGGGTGCCGGAACACGACGTATTTGCCGCGGCGGACGCGGTGTTGGCGCGTGGCGAACGGCCGACGGTGGAGCGCGTACGCCTGGAGTTGGGCCGCGGCAGCCCGGCGCGGGTCGGCGGGCTGCTCGATCAATGGTGGGCGCGCCTCGCAGAACGGCTGAGCTAGCAGAGTCGTCTGCCAGCAATTCCTAGCGAGGTGTCGCAGGCCCTTGTCGCCGTGTGGCAACAGGCGATTCAACTGGCGCAGGGCGTCGCCGAACAGGCGCTAGTGGAGCAACGTCAGGTGCTGATCGCAGAACACGAACGGGTGGCGGCGGTTGAGGACTAGGCGCGTCAGGACTCGGCGCAATTTCTCCAGCAGGCGGCGGATGCCTTGGCTGGGCGCCAGTCAGTGGAGATGCGCCTGGACGATTTGGAACTGCTGCCGTCCCCGCGCCAGTTGCAGATCGAGGATCTGCAACAGCAGCGCGAGAGCTTGTTGCGAGAGCGCCGTGAAGTTCAGCAGCACAACCAGACATTACAGCAGGATCTGCAGGCGCTGCGGCTCAAGACCGAGCAGGAGCGCATCGCGCAGGAGAGCTACGTGCGTGGAGTGAGGATCGCGCGCACCGCGGGGTAGACCGCGCCCGGGAGGAGGGCAAGGCTTCGGTGACTCACCTTAAGGAGGTCGGGCGACACGTGGAGCAGTTACAACGGCGGCTGGAGTCGATACAGACCGAACTCAGTTAATCTCGGCAATCGGCAGCAGCACAGCACGCCCGTGCCCAAACGCTGCAGCAGCAACTGACGCAGGTGCGTCAGGCTCCCGGTGCCAAACGTAAGCCGAGCACCAGAAAAACCAAGCCGAAGAGCGATCCCTGACAGATGATGGTGCCACTGCGATCAATATCGCGTGATGAGAACTACCTTATACAGAGCAAAGGCAGTCCAGCGCTTCTCCCGTCCAGGCTCCAAGACGTCCACGGACGCAAATTTGCAGAGCGCTCCTGGTCATAGGCAGCTTTGATTACTGCCAGTTGCGAAGAACTCTAATCGACAACCCAAAGCGGACCTTGTTGCTCTTGTGAAGGGTGTGACCGATTATTGCCCTGTGCGCCGCCAACGGCGGGCACATCAGTGATTACGAAGGCGTGGATCCCCTCGCTATCGAAGCCTATGTGTCGACTGCGGCAACGCCGAGCACCGATGCCTGTGCACTCAAGGTCGTGGAATTGATCTCGGCCAACCCGCGCATTGCCGTTGCCCTGGGTGACGACATGCCAGCCCGGGAAAATATGGCCTGCGCGCAATTTCTTGCCGGCATGGCTTTCAACACTGCTTCGCTGGGCTATGTCCACGCCATGGCGCACCAACTGTAGGGATTTTTTGCATCTCGGTAAGCTGAGATTTGTGTGGCTGAACGATTTAGTCAATCTATTGCATCGACTGGTTGAGTCCACAACCGATTGAGGTGATTCGCATACGAACGTTATCCATCCAGTTGCGAGCAGGACTTTAGGGAAGTTCCACGCTGCTCACCAGAAAATATTTACCAGCCTTTTACTCCACTCATATCCGGCAGCCTGTGAGCGATGCCCTTATGGCAGTCGATGCAGGTGGCCTCACCACTGGCCAATGACGTCGAGTGCATGGTCGCGGCCCGTTTTCCTTGGCGAGTGAAGTCCATGAATTCAAAGTTATGGCAGTTGCGGCATTCGCGAGAGTCGTTGGCCTTGAGCCTGGCCCACTCATGTTCGGCCAGTTCGCGGCGCAAGGTGAGGAACTTGTCGCGGGTATCGATGGTGCCGAAGATCTTGCCCCAGACTTCCTTCGACGCTTGCATCTTGCGCGCGATCTTGTGTGTCCATTCGTGAGGGACGTGGCAGTCCGGGCAACTGGCGCGCACACCGGAGCGGTTGGTGTAGTGAATCGTATCCTTCAACTCGACGAATACGTTGTCACGCATTTCATGGCAGGAAATGCAGAACTTCTCGGTATTGCTCAGCTCGAGCACAGTGTTGAAGCCACCCCAGAAAATGATCCCGGCAATAAAGCCCCCCAACGTCAGGAAACCGAGGCTGTAGTAGAGGCTCGGACGACGCAGGATGCCCCAGTAATCCTTGAGCAGGGCGAACAGTGCTTTCATGTTGCCTCCTCAGGGTTTCTGTTCGGCGTTGGCGTCGTCTTGCAGTATTTTGTCGATCGTCTCGAAGCTGTTTCCCACCAACGGCAGCACGTCTGCTTGCGGCACATGGCATTGGTTACAGAAGTACCGACGCGGTGATACCGCTGCCAGTGCCTGGCCGTCGCGGTCCATGTAGTGGGTGATGCTGATCATCGTCGCCTGGGTCCGCGCGCTATTGGCCCTGCTGTGACAGGACAGGCACTTGTTGCCGTTCTTGTCGATCTGATAGCCGCGGATAGTGTGGGGGATGGTCGGCGGCTGATCCGGGTAGTTGCGTTCGCGCTTGAGGTCCTTGTTTTCTTCGTCGGCGATGGGCGGGGCCGGCATGCTCTGGGTCAAGGTACCGCCGGGTCGGCGCCCGTCCGGCCCTGGCGCATCGAGCGGGTAACCGACTTCGGCAGCGATCACCACGCCCATCGCAGCGAGCAGGAGCAACGGCAGGATTCGAAAAGGCATGACAGTTCTCCTCAGGCCACGCTGACCAACTCGATTCGTATCGCGCATTTTTTGTAATCGGTCTGCTTGGAGATCGGATCGGTGGCATCCAGCGTGACTTTGTTGATCAGCTTGTTGGCATCGAAAAATGGTACGAACACCAAGCCTTGAGGCGGTTTATTACGCCCGCGGGTTTCGATGCGCGCGCGGATTTCCCCGCGCCGACTGATCAGCTTCACCTCGCTGCCGCGCCGCGCCTTCAAAGCCTTGGCATCTTCGGGGTGCATGTAGACCAGCGCGTCCGGCACCGCTTTGTACAGTTCCTCGACGCGCTGGGTCATGGTGCCGGTGTGCCAATGTTCGAGTACGCGTCCGGTGCTCAGCCAGAACGGGAAATCGGCGTCCGGTGCTTCGGCCGGCGGCTCGTAGGGGAGGGCGAAGATGATCGCCTTCTTGTCCGGGTAGCCGTAAAACTGCACTTCGCTGCCTTTCTCTACGTACGGGTCCAGCCCCTCGCGGTAACGCCAGCGGGTTTCCTTGCCGTCGACCACCGGCCAGCGTAGGCCCCGTTCGCTGTGGTAGCGGTCGAACGTGGCAAGATCGTGACCGTGGCCGCGACCGAACTGGGCGTATTCCTCAAACAAACCTTTTTGCAGATAGAAACCAAAGGCTTTGGCTTCATCGTTTTTGTATCCGGCTTCCAGTTGCTCGATCGGGAACTGATCAACCTGGCCGTTCTTGAACAGCACGTCGAACAGGGTTTTGCCCCTGTACTCAGGAGACTTGGCCAGTAATTCCGCGGGCCAGGTTTCATCGGTGGTGAAGCGCTTGGAAAACTCCAGCAACTGCCACAGGTCTGACTTGGCATCCCCTGGCGCGCTCACTAACTGGTGCCAGAATTGCGTACGCCGCTCGGCGTTTCCGAAGGCACCTTCCTTTTCCACCCACATGGCGCTGGGCAGGATCAGGTCGGCGGCTTGAGCGGAAACCGTAGGGTAGACATCCGAAACGATCACGAAATTTTCCGGGTTGCGCCAACCCGGCAGAACCTCCTGCATGATGTTCGGCCCCGCGTGCATATTATTGCTGGCCTGGGTCCAGTAGACGTTGAGTACGCCATCCTTGAGCATGCGGCTCTGTTCAACCGCGTGAAAACCAGGCTTCTCCTGAATGGTGCCGGCGGGCAGATTCCAGATTTTTTCGGCGATGGCGCGGTGTTTGGGGTTGGTCACGACCAAGTCGGCGGGCAAGCGGTGGGAAAACGTCCCGACCTCACGTGCCGTTCCGCAGGCCGATGGCTGGCCGGTCAACGAGAACGGGCTGTTGCCCGGCTCGCTGATTTTGCCGGTGAGCAGATGGATGTTGTAGATCAGGTTGTTGGCCCAGACGCCACGGGTGTGCTGGTTGAAACCCATGGTCCAGAACGACACGATTTTGCGTTTGGGGTCGGCATACAACTCGGCCAGGTTCTTGAGTCGCTGAGCCGGAACACCGGTCTCTTTGGCGGTTTTTTCCAAGGTGTAGGGTTTGACGAATGCTGCGTATTGTTCGAACGAGATGTCCGTCCAGGTGTTGGCTTTTGCGGCATTTTTCGCCTTCATTTCCCGCGGGTCATCCGGGCGCAGGCCGTAGCCGATGTCGTCGGCGCCCAGGGCAAACCGGGTGTGCTTACTGATGAAGTCCTGGTTCACCGCGCCGCTTTCAATGATGTGGTTGGCGATGTAGTTAAGGATCATCAGATCGGTTTGCGGCTTGAACACCATGGGAATGTCGGCCAGTTCGAAACTGCGGTGTTCGAAGGTCGACAGCACGGCGACTTTTACGTGAGGCTGGCTCAAGCGCCGATCGGTGACCCGGCTCCAGAGCACCGGGTGCATCTCGGCCATGTTCGAGCCCCAAAGCACGAAGGCGTCGGTGGCTTCGATGTCGTCGTAGCAACCCATCGGCTCATCCATGCCAAAGGTGCGCATAAAACCCATCACCGCCGAGGCCATGCAATGCCGCGCGTTGGGGTCGATGTTATTGCAGCGAAAGCCGCCCTTCATCAGCTTGTTGGCGGCATAACCTTCCCACACGGTCCATTGCCCGGAACCGAACATGCCGACCGACTCGGGGCCTTTGGCCTTCAGGGCTTCCTTGAATTTTGATTCCATGATGTCGAAGGCTTTCTCCCAACTGATCGGCTGGAATTCGCCCTGCTTGTCGTATTGACCGTTCTTCATGCGCAGCAGCGGTTGGGTCAGGCGGTCGACGCCGTACATGATCTTTGACAGAAAATAACCCTTCACGCAGTTCAGGCCACGGTTGACCTCGGCCTTGACGTCGCCATGGGTGGCGACCACCCGGTTATCCCGGGTCGCGACCATCACGCTGCAACCGGTGCCACAGAAACGGCAGGGCGCCTTGTTCCAGTCCAAGGTGACCATGTCTGCTTCGGTAATCAGGTTACTGGAGGAGGTCACAATCGGCAGACCGGCAGCAGCGGCAGCGATGGCGGCCGCCTGGGCCTTGACGAATGCTCGGCGGGACATGCTCATTCGATATCTCCTTCGGGCTCGAGGAGTTCGTGATAAATCAACGCGGCGTTGAGTACGCCCGGCAAGTTGTTGATCTGTTCAATGCGTTGAAGGATTTGGCTTTCGTGTAAGGCTTCAAGTACCACCACCAGTTTTCCCGCAGCACTTTCCTGATGCAGTTCCACACCGTCCAAAAGACGCAAGTTTGCTTTAACCGCGTCGAATAATTCAGGTCGGGCAAGTACCACAAGGCTGGCAATATGCAGGGCGTCGTCCATGTGCAAGCTCCAACAGGCTTTTAAGAAAAGGCTATTAGTCAGTTGGGTGGTCCCGGTGGGCCGTACAACATTTGGAAAAACCAGACGATGAAGCCGTAGCCGCCGACGATAGCGACCGATAGCAACGGAAAGAGGCAGACGACAAGAAAGAGAAACAGCCGGGTTTCCTTGCTGCGTTCAGGTTTGCGTTCTTCAGCCCATGACATTGGGGAATCTCCAGCCGAACCTTCGTTCATACTAGGTCACGATGTTTAGGCAGGCCGCCTATCAGGTATTTCTCTCGACCAACGGTAAAAACGATCGCTCCTGCGCGCTCGATAATAGTCCTGTCATGCTGAGTGATCGTCCCCCCTGGCTTGCCTCCCATGTTCTTCTGAACTGGATGATGCCGCCCGGTGAGTATGGGTTTTGTGGCTTTCTTGATCGATGTCAACCGTATGGATCGGACGGCTCTGTAGTCTCCAGAGACCGACATCCCGTGCGCTTGTGCCATAACGGGTTGCCTTGACTCAAGGCGAAACCACCATGATCTATCCGCTGATTCTGACCTTGCACCTGTTTGCCGCGCTGATCTTCATCGGCACGGTGTTCTTCGAAGTCCTGTTCCTGGAAAGCATCCGCAAACAGTTACCCGCCAGGGTGATGCTGCTGGTGGAGCAGGGCATCGGTCGCCGGGCTCGCTCGCTGATGCCGTGGGTGCTGCTGGTGTTGTTCGGTGCGGGGCTGGGCATGGTCTGGTTACGCTACTTGCCAGCCCTGGCCTCACCACTGACCTCATCGTTCGGCACACTGCTGGCGTTGAAAATCGCGGTGGCCGTGAGCGTGCTGCTGCATTTCCTCGGCGCCATGTTTTTGTTTAAAAGCGGGCGGATGAGCCCACGATACCTGCACTTCATCCATGGCAGCCTGTTCTGCCACATGGTCGTTATCGTGCTGCTGGCCAAGGGAATGTTTTACCTGACGTGGTAATCGGGGCTGACCGGTGGTCCGTTGTGCAGACACTTTGCTTGCGCTTGACGCAAATCAAGGAGCATTGATGGTTAAACCCGGAGACTGAAAGTCCGCAGCCAGTCTCGGAGACCGTCATGCTCGATTTATTTCACAGCCCAGGCGAGATCGCTCGGTGCGATCAAGGAGTGCTTGACCCTAACTGTCATGCCGACACGCAAAAATTTCATGACGGTATTGGCTCTCTGGACCTGCTTCGTGCACTGCGCGTCAGCCGCCAGAAGTGCCGTCCGCTGTCCCTGAACGTGCAACTGCCTTCCAGTCTCAAGCCGTCTTCATGTTCCCCGCGTGATATCGCTGGTGAGCACAACGGTATTGAGCAATATCTTCAGCATCTGGAACGTGAAATCGACCTCGTCGGTTGTCACCTCGGCGCGGAGCAACGGGTCGAGCAGTTTCATCTAGGGGTGGAACACCCACGCCTGCCCATCTGCAACGGTTGATGAGTCATCTGCGTGGCCGGTTCAATTTTCTCGAACACGAAGGCGGCGACTATAGCGTCGAGGTAGACCTTTACCACACCGACTGGTCGACCATGGGATTGCTGCGTGACCAGGGATTCAATCATGTGAGCATCGGCGTGCCGGATATCGACGCCGACTGTGACAGATCGGTGGCCTGCTACCAGAACCCAGCGCCGATCCAGTCGCTCATGGATGCCGCGCGCACCTTTGGTTTTCGATCCATCAACGTCGATCTGGGCTTCGGCCATGCCTGGCAGACGCCTGACAGTTTTGCGCTGAAGCTGGCGAGCATTATCGAGCTGGAGCCGGACCGGCTCATGGTGTTCGACTATGCCCGGCCACCACGGCGCTATCGGCCGGTGCTCGGTGACAAAGTCAGAGAGCTGTGCAGCAAGGACGATAAAGGCGCGATGCGCCAGATCTGTTTCGAAGAATTGCTTTGCGCGGGTTATCACTACATCGGTCTGGGGCAGTTTGTCCGGCCTGATGATGATCTGGCTGTCGCTCAGGAGCGAGGCCGGTTACGCCGTACCTGTGAGGGCTTCTCCCGTCATGGCTATTGCGATCATGTTGGATTTGGCTTGGGCGCCATCAGCCAGATCGACGATTTGTACACGCAAAACACCGACGAGATTGAACGCTATCAGCAGCAACTGGACATGCGGCAATTGCCGACGTGTCGAGGCTGGCGCTTCGAGGCGGGGGATCAGATCAAGCAAATGGTCATGGAGCGTCTGGCCTGTGATCAGGAGCTGGATATCCGCGCCATCGAGCGGCGCTATGGTCTGGTTTTTTCAAAGTACTTCTCCACCGTCTGGCCATTGCTGGAGCAATTGAGTCGGGACGGGTTGATCGAATTATCAGACCGTTTCATCAGCATCCTTCCCGCCGGTCGGCCGGAAGTGGATGCCATCTGCAACCTGTTTGAAAAGGATTTGGGCGGTGCGAAGCATTAACCCCATTGCGAGTTGATCGATCATGAACACGACATTTGATTTCAATCGCGCCCTAGTCGAAAAATACGACCGCCCGGGGCCGCGCTATACCTCTTACCCCACGGCCCCCCAGTTTCATCAGGCGTTTGCCGTTGACGACTATCAGCGTGCTGCCCGTGACAGCAATCAGGTGGCCGCGCCGAAACCGTTGTCTGTGTACATCCACATTCCGTTCTGCAAAAGCCTTTGTTACTACTGCGCCTGCAACAAAATCATTACCCAGAAAGCCCATCGCGCCGTTGAGTACCTGAAGTACCTCAAGCGTGAAATCGCGATGCAGGCGGCCTTGTTCGAGGGCGCGCGCAAACTCACTCAGTTGCACCTGGGGGGCGGTACGCCGACCTATTTGACCAGCGAGCAGCTGGCAGACCTGATGGACTGCCTGCACCAGGCGTTCAACATGGATGACAGCGATGACCATGAGTTTTCCATCGAGGTCGACCCGCGCACCATCAGCACCGAGCAGATTCAATCGTTGCGCCAGTTGGGCTTCAACCGCCTGAGCTTCGGCGTGCAGGATTTCGACCCCGACGTGCAGGCGGCGGTCAATCGCCTCCAAAGTGAGGAGCAGATTTATGCGCTGGTCGCGGCGGCGCGTGAAGCGCAATTCAAGTCGATCAGCGTCGACCTTATCTACGGTCTGCCTCTGCAAACCGTACAGAGTTTCGACGTCACCCTCACCAAGATCATCGCGCTGCGCCCGGACCGGATTGCCGCCTACAGCTACGCGCATTTGCCGGAGATGGTCCGCGCGCAACGGCTGATTCGCCCCGCCGACATGCCGCCACCCGAGCGCAAGCTGGAATTGCTCGAGCTGACCATCCGCCGTCTGACCGAGGCCGGTTACGTCTATATAGGCATGGATCATTTCGCCTTGCCGGAGGACGAGCTGGCGCTGGCTCGGGCCAATGGCACCCTGCAGCGTAACTTTCAGGGCTATTCCACCCATGCCGACTGCGATTTGATCGGCCTAGGGGTGTCGTCGATCGGCAAGGTCGGCGACAGCTACAGCCAAAGCGTCAAAGAGCTTTCGCAGTACTACGCGCGTATCGATCAAGGGTTGTTGCCGGTGCATCGCGGTTACCGCTTGAACGCCGACGACCTGCTGCGCCGCGAGGTGATCAGCGACCTGATGTGCCATGGACGTATCGCGTTCGACAAGTATGAGGCGCGGCATGGCATTCGCTTCACCGAGTATTTTGCCGAGGCGCTGGCGCAGCTGGGCGAGCATGTGCGCGATGGGTTGCTGCAGATTCACCGCGACGAATTGGTGCTGTTGCCACGAGGGCATTTGATGATGCGCAGTGCCGCGATGGCGTTTGACGCCTATCTGGGTGGTGAGCAAAAAGGTCAGTTTTCACGCACGGTTTGAGGCAGCGTGTGCTCAATGGACTCAAGTTGATCTCAATCAAGGGCAGGGGGCGCAACGCTCCCTAACATGACCGAAAGCCCTTTCGTATCAGCGAGCCCATGACAATCCATCAGCCTTCGATACACGGCAACCTGCGCGCCTGGGGCGTCGGGCTGGTGGTCATGCTGACACTGATGCTCGCCACCTTCGAGGCGGTGCAAGCCAAGCAGTACGGCGACATCGAGCAGCAGCGCATCGAGAAAACCTTCCCTCAGACCGATTCCGTTTCCGCCCCCGAAGGCCGGTTCAAGGTGCGCACACTGTCCGCCGCCGGCAAGGTCATCGGTTATGTGTTCCAGAGCCTGGACGTGGTGGATATTCCGGCCTACTCGGGCAAACCGATCAACACCCAAGTGATTCTCGACACGACCGGCACGATTCAGGATGCCTATGTGCTGGAGCACCACGAGCCGATTCTGTTGATTGGCATTCCTGAGGCAAAACTTCACGGCTTCAGCGCCAAGTACAAAGGCATCAAGGTCAGTCAGCGGGTCGTCGTCGGCCATTCCAGCGACCCGAACGCCGTCACAGTCGATGCCATCGCCGGTGCAACGGTCACCGCCATGGTAGTGAACGAGGTCATCATGCGCGCCGCCCATGAAGTGGCCGTATCGCTCAAGCTGGTCGAGGACTCGGCCGGTGTGGCGCGCAAGCCCGCCATCGTGCGCCAGGACTATTTCGAGCCTGCCACCTGGGAACAACTGACCGGCAACGGAGCCATCCGCCGCTTGAACCTGACCCGTGGCCAGGTCGATGCCGCCTTCAAGGGTACCGAAGCTGAAGGTCTCGACAATGCGCCCGCCGATCAGGTGGATGAGACCTTTATCGAGCTGTACACCGCCGACCTGAATCCGCCGACCATCGGCCGCGCGCTGCTGGGCGACAATCAATATCGCTTCCTCATGCAAGACCTCAAGCCCGGCGAGCAGGCCATCGCGGTGCTGGGTCGTGGGCTGTTTTCCTATAAGGGCTCGGGGTATGTGCGCGGCGGGATTTTCGATCGGGTGCAATTGCGTCAGTTCGGCAACGTCATCAGCTTTCGCGACATGGACCATCAGCGGCTTTCCGACGTGTTTGCCAAGGGCATGCCGGAATTCACTGAGATGTCGATTTTCATTGTGCGCGAACCGGCGAAGTTCGATCCGGGATCGCCCTGGTCTCTTGAGCTATTGGTACGTCGCCAGACCGGCCCGGTCAGCGGCACGTTCAGCAGCTTCGAACTGGCCTATCAATTGCCCGAGCCCTACCTTGAACGGCCACTGCCCAGCGCCGAAGAACTGGCCGCCCTCGAGGAAGCCAGTCGGCCAATGTGGTTGAACATCTGGTACCAGAAACACTTCCAGATCGCCGTACTCGGCACCGCGTTGCTGCTGCTGACGGCGATCCTGTTTTTGCAGGATAAGTTCACCCGCCGGCCGCATTTTCTGCACTGGCTGCGTCGCGGTTACCTGGTCTTTACCGTGGTGTTTCTTGGCTGGTATGCGCTGGGGCAGTTGTCGGTGGTCAATGTCCTGACCTTTGTGCATGCGCTATTCGAGCACTTTCGCTGGGAGCTGTTTCTCACTGATCCGCTGATCTTCATGCTCTGGGTCTTCACTGCAGCGAGCATCCTGCTGTGGGGCCGCGGTGTGTTCTGCGGCTGGCTGTGCCCGTTCGGCGCCTTGCAAGAGTTGATCAACGAGGCCGCACGCAAGCTGAAAATCCCTCAATACGAATTGCCGTTCGCGGTGCATGAGCGCTTGTGGGCGATTAAATACATCATTTTGCTGCTGCTGTTCGGCATCTCTCTGGAGTCGATGTCCACCGCCGAGCTGTTCGCCGAGGTGGAGCCGTTCAAGACCGCCATCACCCTCAGGTTCGACCGCCAGTGGTGGTTCGTGCTCTACGCCGTGGCGCTGCTGGTCATCAACCTCTTCACGCGCAAAGTCTATTGCCGCTACATCTGCCCGTTGGGTGCAGCGCTGGCGATTCCGAGCAAATTTCGCCTGTTCGACTGGCTCAAACGCCGCAAGGACTGCGGTACGCCTTGCCAACTGTGCGCCAAGGAATGCGAGATCCAGGCGATTCATCCCGACGGCCGGATCAATGCCAACGAGTGCCACTACTGCCTCGATTGCCAGATGACTTACCAGAACGACAACAAATGCCCGCCGCTGATCAACAAGCGCAAGAAGCGCGGCAAAGCGGCCCCCGCCGTTGTGCAACTGATACCTGTCGTGGAAGTGACCGCTCTGGAATGAACCCCGCGAGCGCCTGTCCGCAGTGACCGTTTTTATCCCTTCAAGGAAAACACCTGATGAACGACACAGAATCCAAAAAAACCACTGAAGTGCCGGAAACGACCGGCTTCAGTCGTCGCGGCTTCCTGGGCACCAGTGCGTTAACCGGCGCGGTACTGGCCGGTGCCACGGCCATCGGTGGCGCGGTCTTCACCCGTGAGACCTGGGCGGCGGCGGCCAAGGACGCGCAACTGAAAACCCACGTCGGGCCGGGCGAACTGGATCAGTACTACGGTTTCTGGAGCGGCGGCCATCAGGGTGAAGTGCGGATCATGGGCATTCCGTCGATGCGTGAGTTGTTGCGCATCCCGGTGTTCAACGTCGATTCAGCCACCGGCTGGGGCCTGACCAACGAAAGCAAACGGATCATGGGCGACAGCGCCCATTTCCAGAATGGCGACTGCCACCACCCGCATTTGTCCATGGTCGACGGCAAGTACGACGGCAAGTACCTGTTCATCAACGACAAGGCCAACAGCCGCGTCGCGCGTATCCGTCTGGACATCATGAAGTGCGACAAGATGCTCACCGTGCCCAATGTGCAGGCGGTTCATGGCCTGCGCCTGCAAAAGGTGCCGCACACGAAGTACGTGTTCGCCAATGCCGAATTCGTCATACCGCACCCCAATGACGGCAGCACCTTCGACCTGCAGGACAAGAACAGCTACACCATGTTCAACGCCATCGATGCCGAGAAAATGGAGATGGCGTTCCAGGTCATTGTCGACGGCAACCTGGATAACACCGACGCCGACTACACCGGCAAGTACGCGGCGTCGACCTGCTACAACTCGGAGAAGGCCTACGACCTGGGCGGCATGATGCGCAATGAGCGCGACTGGGTGGTGGTGTTCAACATCGAGCGCATCGAAGCGGCGATCAAGGCTGGCAAGTTCATCACCTTGGACGGCTCCAAAGTCCCGGTGGTTGACGGCCGCAAAAACGAGGGCAAGGACAGCGCGTTCACGCGTTACATCCCGGTGCCGAAGAACCCCCACGGGATCAACATGACGCCCGATGGCAAGTACTTCATTGCCGCCGGCAAACTCTCGCCCACTTGCACGATCATCGCCACTGCGAAGCTGGATGATCTGTTCGACGACAAACTCAAGGACCCGCGTGACGCGGTGGTCGGCGAGCCGGAACTGGGTCTGGGCCCGCTGCACACCACCTACGACGGCCGCGGTAATGCCTACACCACGCTGTTTATTGACAGCCAGGTGGTGAAGTGGAACGTCGAGGAGGCGATTCGCGCTTACACCGGCGAGAAGGTCAACTACATCAAGCAGAAACTCGACGTGCAGTACCAGCCGGGCCACAACCATGCGTCGCTGACCGAAACCCGTGAGGCCGACGGCCAATGGCTGATGGTGCTCAGCAAGTTTTCCAAAGACCGCTTCCTGCCGACCGGCCCGCTGCATCCGGAAAACGATCAGTTGATCGACATCTCTGGCGAAGAAATGAAACTGGTGCACGACGGTCCGGCGTTCGCCGAACCCCACGATTGCGTCATGGCCCGTCGTGACCAGATCAAGACCAAAAAAATCTGGGACCGTAACGACCCGTTTTTTGCCGAAACCGTGGTCATCGCCGCCAAAGACGGGATCAAACTGGAAACCGATAACAAGGTCATCCGCGACGGTAACAAAGTCCGCGTCTACATGACCTCGATGGCCCCGGCCTACGGCCTGCCGGAATTCACCGTCAAGCAGGGCAACGAAGTCACGGTGACCATCACCAACATCGACCAGATTGAAGACGTGACCCACGGCTTTGTCATGACCAACCATGGCGCGAGCATGGAAATCAGCCCGCAGCAGACGTCCTCGATCACCTTCACCGCCGACAAGGCTGGCCTGCACTGGTACTACTGCAGCTGGTTCTGCCATGCGCTGCACATGGAAATGGTCGGCCGCATGAAGGTCGAGAAGGCCTGACATTGCCCATCGACAGGAGCCAAGCAATGACTGATAGCAAGGGAAACCCGGTGAAGGTCATTGCGCTTGCGCTCCTGCTGATGTCCGGCAGCGCGCTGGCGGTGCAACCCATCACCACGTTGCCGTTGACGGTGGACGCCGAGCAACGCTGGCACCTGCCGGCGGGGGAATACCGTGGCTCGTTCAGTGTCGATCAGCCGATGCAGATCGATTGCGAGAAAGGTGCCGTCATCAATGCGCAGGGGCAGGGCAATGCTCTGTTCATCAGCGCCCCCGACGTGCGGATCGAGGGCTGCACATTGCTTGACTGGGGGCGCGACATGACGGCCATGAACTCAGCGATTTTCATCGGTCCCAAAGCCCAGGGGGCGGTGATACGCAACAACCGCATGAAAGGGCCAGGCTTCGGCATCTGGGTGGACAGCACCCACGACGTCAACTTGATTGACAACGATATCGAAGGTGACCCGAGCATCCGCTCCCAGGATCGCGGCAACGGGATTCATCTGTACGCCGTGCACGGCGCCAAGGTGATCGGTAATCACGTGCGGCTGACCCGCGACGGGATCTACATCGACACCTCGAACGGCAACCTGCTGCAGGGCAATACCCTGGAAGACCTGCGCTACGGCGTGCATTACATGTTCGCCAACGATAACCAACTGATCGGCAATATCACCCGCCGCACCCGCACTGGCTATGCCTTGATGCAAAGCCGCAAGCTCACGGTGATCGGCAATCGCTCCGAACAGGATCAGAACTACGGGATCCTGATGAACTACATCACTTATTCAACCTTGCGTGACAACTTCGTCACTGACGTGCGCGACGGCTCGACCGGCGACAGCATGATCAGCGGTGCCGAGGGCAAGGCGCTGTTCATCTACAACTCGCTGTTCAACAGCATCGAACACAACCACTTCGAGCACAGCGCCGTGGGCATCCACCTCACCGCCGGCTCGGAAGATAACCGTATCGCCGACAACGCTTTTGTCGGCAACCAGCGGCAGGTCAAATACGTCGCCACCCGCTTGCAGGAATGGTCAGCGGATGGCCGGGGCAATTACTGGAGCGATTACCTGGGCTGGGACCGCAACAACGACGGCCTCGGCGATATCGCCTACGAACCCAATGACAACGTTGACCGTCTGCTGTGGCTGTACCCGCAAGTGCGGCTGTTGATGAACAGCCCCGGCATCGAGTTGCTGCGCTGGGTGCAACGGGCCTTTCCGGTGATGAAATCGCCGGGGGTGCTGGACAGCCATCCGCTGATGAAGTCATCCACTCAAACCCTGATCCAGGAGCCCACCTCATGAACGTCATCGATATCGAAGGCGTCAGCCAGCGTTATGGGCACGCCACGGTGTTGCATAAGCTCAACCTCAGCCTGGCGGAAGGTGAAGTGCTGGGCTTGTTCGGGCACAACGGCGCGGGCAAGACCACCAGCATGAAACTGGTGCTTGGCCTGCTCCAGCCCAGCGAAGGGCAGGTCAGGGTGTTCGGCCGTTTACCCAGTGATCCCCACGTGCGGCGCTTGCTCGGTTATCTACCGGAAAACGTCACGTTTTACCCGCAACTGAGCGGTGTTGAGACCTTGCGCCATTTCGCGCGACTCAAAGGCGCCGCGTTCTCTCAAGTGGACGAACTGCTGGAGGAAGTCGGCCTGGCCGGTGCGGCGCATCGACGGGTCAAGACCTACTCCAAAGGCATGCGTCAACGCCTGGGGCTGGCGCAAGCGCTGCTCGGCGAGCCGCGTTTGTTGTTGCTCGACGAACCGACGGTCGGCCTCGATCCCATCGCGACCCAGGACCTGTATCGGCTGCTCGATCGCCTGCGCAGCCAGGGCACCAGCATCATTCTTTGCTCCCACGTGTTGCCGGGCGTCGAGGCGCACATCAACCGCGCCGCGATTCTGACCCAGGGCCGCCTGCTGGCCCTCGGCAGTCTGCGCAGTTTGCGTGAGGAAGCCGGATTGCCGACGCTGATTCGCGCCAACGGCCTCAAGCACGCCGGGCCCTTGCAGCAACG
Source organism: Pseudomonas sp. S2_B07 (assembly GCF_054668435.1). Lineage (NCBI taxonomy): Bacteria > Pseudomonadati > Pseudomonadota > Gammaproteobacteria > Pseudomonadales > Pseudomonadaceae > Pseudomonas > Pseudomonas sp. S2_B07. Next base: position 487,606 of record NZ_CP162769.1, on the reverse strand, counting down.
CTGGAACAACGCCGGGCACGTCACCGAGCGCTGGGGCGTCGAAGGGCTTGAAGTGGCCGCGCTCAATAGCAGCAAGGTGGGGCTGTTGCGCCAACTGTTCAATGAAGACGAACCGGCCGACGTGGAAATCCATCAGCCATCGCTGGAAGATATTTACCGCTACTACATGAGCCGGGCCGGTGCGGCGCCGATCGGGGAGGCCGTATGAACGCTGTCTGGAACATGGCTCGCAAGGAATTCAGTGATGGTTTGCGCAATCGCTGGTTGTTGGCGATCAGTGTGTTGTTCGCGGTGCTGGCCATCGGCATCGCGTGGCTGGGCGCCGCGGCTTCCGGGCAATTGGGTTTCACCTCGGTGCCGGCCACTATCGCCAGCCTCGCCAGTCTGGCAACGTTTTTGATGCCGTTGATTGCGTTGCTGTTGGCCTATGACGCCATCGTCGGCGAGGACGAAAGCGGCACGTTGCTGCTGTTGCTGACGTACCCGTTGGGTCGCGGGCAGATTTTGCTGGGCAAGTTTGTCGGCCACGGGTTGATCCTGGCGCTGGCGACACTGATCGGTTTCGGCTGCGCCATGCTGGCCATCGCGGTGCTGGTGGACGATGTCGAACTGAGCCTGCTGCTCTGGGCTTTTGGCCGGTTCATGGCGTCGTCGACGTTGCTGGGTTGGGGCTTTCTGGGACTGGCCTATGTGCTGAGCAGTGTGTCGGCCGAGAAATCCACGGCGGCCGGGCTGGCGTTGGGTGTCTGGTTCTTCTTTGTGCTGGTGTTCGACCTGGCACTGCTGGCGCTGTTGGTGCTCAGCGAAGGGCAGTTCAACCCCAAAGTGCTGCCCTGGTTGCTGCTGCTCAATCCCGCTGACATCTACCGCTTGATCAACCTCTCCGGTTTTGAGCCCGGCGCGGGCACCACGGGTGTGCTGACCCTGGGCAGCGATTTGCCGATGCCGGGCTCGATGCTCTGGCTGTGCCTGTCGCTGTGGGTGGCGGCGCCATTGGGCTCGGCCTGGCTGTTGTTTCGTCGCCGGGCGACATGAATTTTCACTTTGGTTTTTAGGAGCAGTTGACGATGAATACGTTTTATCTGACGACGATGCGCGCGGTGGCGGGCCTGATGATGTGCCTGTTTCTGACGGCCTGTGACAACCCGGCGCAAGCCACCTACAGCAATGCGGCCGCAGCCTTTCATCCCAGTGATGAATGCCACGTCTGCGGGATGATCATCAACGGATTCCCCGGACCCAAGGGCGAAGTCGTCGAGCCGAACGGGGTCAAGAAGTTCTGCTCCACGGCAGAAATGATCGGTTGGTGGTTGCAGCCGGAAAATCATCATGGCAATGCCAAACTGTATGTCCACGACATGGGCCGCAGCCCGTGGAACGCGCCGGATGACGCGCACCTGATCGATGCCAAAGACGCGTTTTACGTGGTCGGCACCCAACTCAAAGGCGCCATGGGCGTGGTGCTGGCGTCGTTCTCCAGTCGTGAGGCCGCTGAAAAGCTTGCCGCTGAACAGGGCGGTCGCTTGCTGCGCTTCAGCGAGATCACTCCGGCGCTGTTGCAGCAACACTAACGCCGTCGAGAAAATCTGATCGCCGTCAAGTCGGTATTTCTTCATCTGCTCAAAGATAGGGGCTCGCTATGTCCCCAGTGCTTGGCATCCGTGATGCCCAGGAGTAAATGATGAAAACCGAGTTTCAGGATCGTTTGGCGGTGGTCACGGGTGCCAGCTCCGGGATTGGCCTGGCACTGTGCGCCGCGCTGTTACCGCGCGGCGTCAAGGTGCTGGCGATGTCACGGACCCTGGGTGAACTGCCGGCGTTGCAGCAGATCTACGGCGAACGGTTGCAATGGTTTGCCGGGGACGTCACGAATCAGCAAGACCTGCGCGAGCTGGCCGAGCGCGCTGCGGCGATTGGCCCCGTGGACTATCTGGTGCCTAACGCGGGGATTGCCGAAATGGCTGACAGCCTGGATATGCAGGCCTTTCAGCGCCAGTGGGCGGTCAACGGTGCCGGGGCGTTGAATACGCTGGCGGCGTTGCGGGGTGAATTGGCGAGCCCGGCTTCGGTGGTGTTTGTCGGGAGTTTTCTGACCGGTTCGAGCTTTCCGGGGTTGGCTGCGTGCATTGCCAGCAAGGCTGCGCTGGCGGCTCAGGCGCGGACGCTGGCGGTGGAATTTGCGAGTTTTGATGTGCGCATTAATCTGGTCTCGCCGGGGCCGACGGCTACCTCGATGTGGGATCACTTGGGGTTGAGCGAGGGGGAGCTTGGCGATGTTGCAGACACGCTTGGTAAACGTCTGTTGCCGGGGCATTTTCTCGATGCGGCGGCAGTGGCCAATGTGATTGTTTTTCAGCTGTCGCAGGGTGCTCGGGGTGTTTACGGGCAGGACTGGAAAGTCGATAACGGATACACCTTGGGTTAAAGGGCGAAGACAAACCTGTGGCGAGGGAGCTTGCTCCCGATCGGCTGCGTAGCAGTCGTAAAACCAGCGCCTGCGTTTAATCTGAATGTACCCAGTGACGGATTGTAGGGGCGCTGCGCGCCCCAGCGGGAGCAAGCTCCCTCGCCACAAGTGCGATGTATATTTCGGTATTGGGGCACAAGGCCTAATGCGAAGTCCCCTCGGCAAACTCAATCTTGTTCCCCACGTTGTACTTGCCCGAAGGCTTGTTCATCGGAATGCGTTTGATCTCCTTGAGGGTGTCGCTGTCGTACACAATCAGCGCGCCATCGGTGGCCCAGATGCTCAGCAGCAGGTAACGACCATCACGGGTGAACTCAACGTGTGCGGCGGTCTTGCCGGGCATCGGGCGCAAGGTGTGGGCAATTTCCAGGGTCTGTTTGTCGATCAGGTGGATCGCATCGTTGTCGGGCCCGAAGAACACGTCGGTCCAGGCATACCGTGAATTGACGTGACTACGCATGAAGAAACCCGGCCCCAGGGTCGGGATTTCCTTGATCAGTTTCCAGGTCTTGAAGTCGATGACCGAGATCAGCCCCTTGCTGATATTCGGCGTGGCGAACACCCACTCGCCGTTGCGTTTCCAATAAGTCCCCGAGCCCAGATGCGGCATGCCCGGCAGCGGGATGTCGGTGACCACCTTGCCGCTGTCGAGGTCGATGACCTGGCCGCCCTGGGCCTTGCGCGACGTGGCCAGCAGCTGTTTGTAGTCCGGTGAAAAAGAGAAGTCGTCGAGAAAATCCCCGGCCGGGATCCGCCGTGGTTGGATATCCGGTGTGCCGGCCCAGGACAGTTCCCAGACTTCCTTCACGTCCTTGAGCGCCACGATAAAACTGTCGCGCGGCGGGGCGGAGTAGACCGCGCTGACCCGTGACTCGGTACCGTCCTCACCGATGGCGGGAATGGTTTTGACCAGCGACAGATCGCGGGCATCGAGCACTACAAGATTGCCGGGCAAATAGTTGCCCACCAGCACCCAGCGTCCATCCTTGCTCACCGCCAGGTTGCGGGTATTGAGGCCGGCGCGGACTTCGGCGATCAACTTCAGGTTGTGCAAGTCATACAGGCTGATCCAGCCGTCACGGGAGGCGAAGTAGACGAAGCGTCCGTCCGGCGAGAACTTCGGCCCGCCATGCACGGCGAAGTGCGAAGCAAACCGCGCCAGCACTTCAAAGCGGTCGCCGTCGAGGATGTCGATGTGATGGTCGCCGGCTTCCACCACCACGAACAGGTTCAGCGGGTCGGCGCCATGCTGGGGCGTGGTGGGCAGCTTGCTGAGGTCCGCGAGTATCGAGTGACTGCCGCGAATGTCGTCATTGCTCCAGGTGGGCGGGGTGGCGGGCGGTTGCTGAAGGTAGTCCACCAGTGCGTCGATCTGTGCGGGGCTGAACACAGTGGCATACCCGGCCATTTGGCTCGCGGGGCGGCCGTTCTGGATCACGCTGCGGATTTCATCAGGTTTGATCCGGCTGAGGCTCTCCGGCAACAACGCCGGCCCCGCACCGCCGAGACGGTTAATGCCGTGACAGCTCTGACAATGTTGCTCATAGTTTTCCGCCGCTTGTTCAAGCGCCGGAACCACTGCGCCGGCCTGAGCCGCGCTGATCCATAACAGGTGGGCAAGGAGCATGCGCCTCATATCGCCACCTTGGCGCGGCGTTGCAGTGCTTGGGCCGGGTAAAGCCGCGCCGGGTATTCCAGCTGTTCTGCGGCAAACAGATCGACCACTGTGCCGATCACCGTCAGCGTCGGAATCCCCGGCGGACAATCCAGCGCCAGGGTCGGCAATTGGTGCAGCTTGCCACGGGCGACGTGCTGGTCGGGGCGCGTGCCGTTGCTGATCAGCGCCGCGGGTGTATCAGCCGACATCCCTGCTTCGATCAAGCGTTGAGCGATGATCCCCAGGTTCGACAAGCCCATGTAAAACACCAAGGTCTGGCTACTGTCGGCGAGGCTGCTCCAGGGCAGCGACAACTCGCCATCACGCTGCAAATGGCCGGTAATGAACCGGCAGGAATTGACCAGGTCGCGGTGGGTCAACGGTATGCCTGCGTAAGCGCTGCAGCCCGACGCGGCGGTAATGCCCGGCACCACCTGACAGTCGATGCCGCGTTGCAGCAGGTACTCCAGCTCCTCGGCACCGCGACCAAAAATGAACGGGTCGCCGCCCTTGAGCCGGACCACGCGCTGCCCTTGATCGGCGAGGTCGGCCAGCAGTTCGTTAATCTGTTCCTGGGGCAGGCTGTGGCAGCCGCTGGCCTTGCCGACGTAATGGCGGGCGCAGGTCAGGGGAATCAAGGTCAGCAGTTCGGGGCTGATCAGCCGGTCGTAGACCACGGCGTCGGCCTGCATCAACAGGCTCCAGGCGCGCAAGGTCAGCAGGCGTGGGTCGCCGGGGCCGGCGCCGACCAGGGCAACTTCGCCCGGCCGGAACGGTGACTCAAGTGAGGCCGGTATAGCAATCGATGGAGGCATGGGACGTCCTTGGTGCTTCATCAGGTTGCCCGGCTCCAACCTTTGTCAGGTGGTTGGCCGGACGGGCTATTCAGTGGGTGATGCAAGGGATGGTGGGTAATGGCGGCAGACCGATTTCGTCATCGCTGAGATGGCACCCGGGGTCCTGGCCCCATAGATCACCCTCGGCCCAGGCGCGTGTGCGGGTGTTGCCATTGCAGATGGGCAACCAGCGACATTGCGCGCAACGACCGCCGACGGCGCGGGGATGTTCACGCAGGCGCAATAGCAAGGCATCCGGCCGATCCAGCCACAACGCGCGGAACGGCGTGCGCCGGACATTGCCCACCGAGTGCTGCCACCAGTAGGTGTCCGGGTGCACTTCACCGGTGTTGTCGATGTTGGCAATGCCGCTGCCCGACGCGTTGCCACCCCATGCGCGGAGCATTTTTTCCAGTCGTGGGTAATGCTCCGGAAGACGAAGTCCTGCCCATTGCAGCAGCAGAATGGCGTCGGCATCGTTGTTGCCGCTGACAAAATCGCTGTCGCGGCCCTGTTGAATGTCTTCCCAGGCGCGCTCGAAGATCAACGTCATCGCCTCGCGGCTCATCTGCTGGTGCGCGTCGAGTTTGCGGCTGCGTTTACCGCGTCCGCTGTAGTTGAGGTGCGACAGGTAAAACTTTTGCACGTCGTACTCGCGCATCAGCGCCAGCAGTTGGGGCAGTTGCGGGTGGTTCTCCTGGGTGAGGGTGGTGCGCAGCCCGACGCGAATGCCCTGTTCGCGACAGAGCCGGATCGCGTGCATGGAGCGGGCGAAGCTGCCCTTGAGTTGTCGGAAGGCGTCATGGGTGGCTTCCAGGCCATCAATGCTGATTCCGACGTAGTCGAAATTCGCCGCGCTGATCTGTGCGATGTTCTGCTCATTGATCAGCGTGCCGTTGGTGGACAACGCCACAAAGAAACCCTTGGTCCGGGCGTAGGCGCTGAGCACAAACAGATCCTCGCGCAGCAGCGGTTCGCCACCGGAAAGAATCAACACCTTGACCCCAGCATCGTGCAGGTCGTCGATCACGGTCAGCGCGGCGGCCGTATCCAGTTCGTCGCGAAAGACGCTGTCGGCCGAGGTGGCGTAGCAATGTTTGCAGGTCAGGTTGCAGCGTCTGAGCAAGTTCCAGATCACCACCGGCGCCCGATTACTGCCCGGTGGACTGGTTCTCGGCGCAGGCGACTGGCCGGCCAGTGCACGCAGGTATTGGCTGATCCTCAACATGCCACTCTCCTTGAGTCAGGGTGTGTTCAGCGCGAAGCGGGCGGCAGGCGCAAGCCGGTTTTTTCAGGATGCGGCTGCTCACCAGCATTTCGTCGGCCCCACAGGCGTCGCCCAGCAAGTAGCGCAGGTGCTCGCGGTAGCCGTTGATTTCATCGCTGCTGCGGCCATGAACCATGGCGAACAGGTTGTAGCGCCATTCGGTTCGGCGCGGACGGCGATAGCAGTGGCTGACAAAGGGTTGCGCGCCGATCAGCGCGCCCAGGCGCGGCATGTCGGTGTCGCGCACATCCCAGACCGTCATGCCGTTATGGCGATAGCCCAGCCGGTAGTGATTGGGCACGGCAGCGATACGCCGAATCGCGCCCTCGGCCTGCAAGCGTTTGAGCAGATCCAGGGTGGCTTCGATGTTCAGCCCTAGCTGTTCGGCGAGCCACGCCCACGGGTCGTCCAGCAGCGGCAGACCGGCCTGGGTCAACACGATCAGACGCTGGACGAGGGTATCTTCAGGCCGGGAAATACAGACCGACATGGTAGGTCTCCTCTTTGGGCAGGTTGAGCAGCGGCAGGCCGGTCAGGGTTTCTATGCGAAGAAGGGTCTCGGTCAGGTCATGTTCAGTTGCGCAGGCGAGCACGAACCACATGTTCCAGGCGTGCTCGCGTCGATAGTTGTGCGCCACTTCCGGCAGGCCCTGCAGTTGCTCGGCGACGTCTTCAAAACGTTCTTCCGGGACCGCCAGCGCGGCGAGGGTGAAGGCGCCACCCAGGCGTTCGATGTCGAACATCGGGCCGAAGCGCGTGAGCATTCCGTCATCGAGCAGGCTATGCAGCCGGCCGAGTAGTTCAGTGCTGCTGGTTTCCAGTTCGGCCGCCAATACCCGCCAGGGGTGGCGCACCAGCGGCAGGCCCAGTTGCAAGCGGTTGATCAGGCGACGGTCGAGGTCATCCATGGGTCGGTGCTCCTGTTCGCGACGGCGCAAAGCGGCCGCCGCACTGCTTGAAGACCTGGGTGCTGAACAGCAATTGATGGGGCAGGTCGCTCAGCAGATGCTCTTCAAGCAATGCCTGAATCTGCGCCTCCACCTGGTCACGTTGACGCCCGTGCACCATGCAAAACAGGTTGTATCGCCACTGCGGCAAGCGCCGGGGCCGTTGATAGCAGAGGTTAATACCGGGGGCTTGCCCCAGGCGCTGGCCGACTTCGTCGATCAGCGCATCGGGAATATCCAGCACCAGCATGGCGTTGGCGGTAAAACCCAGCGCGCGATGGTGCAGCACCAGGCCGATACGGCGAAACAGCCCTTGATCGGTCCACTGGCGCATTTGCTCGAGCACCTGGGTTTCGTCAGTCTTTATCCGCTCGGCAAGGGCCTGATAAGGGCGCGGTACCAGCGGCAAACCGGCTTCCAGGTGCCGACGCAACGCCAGCGCTTGTTGGGGGCTCAATCCGGGTTTCATGGGTTGTCTCCAAGGTCAAAGCCCAGGTCGATGCGGTAAGCGGTCAGCATCGGCAGGTCCAGCGGCATGAGACCGGTGTCGTTCTCAAGTTCCTTGAGCACACGGTCGATGTGTTGGCGATCAGGGCCGGTCAGCACAAACCACAGGTTGTAGAAATGCTCCCGTGCGTAATTGTGATTGACCTCGGGGTACTGACTGACACGATCGGCCACCTGTTGCAGACGTTCGGTCGGGACGGCGAGGGCGGCGAGGGTGCTGGCACCGGCGCGGCTGTGTTCGAACACCGGGCCGATCCGGGAAAGGGTGCCGGCCTGATCCATCTCTTGCAGGCAGTCCATCACTTGCGATTCGCGGCAACCGAGGATCCGCGCCATTTCCTTATAGGGAGCCGCGCACAGCGGCATGCCGTGCTGGAAGCGTTCGATGAGTTGGCGGCTGAGCAGTTCAAGGTTCATTTCAGTACCCCATTTTCTGCGCGCGACTGCTGAAGAAGATGCCGCTCGGCGCACTGGCGGGCAGGGTACTTAGCAGCTTCAGGCTGTACGGATCCCAAACCTGAACCTGATCGCCGTCGCGTAACGACAGCCACAGTTGGTCACCGCGCGCGGTGAACTCCATGTGCAGCACCGCCGGCCCCGGCTTCAGATCCGCGACCACGGCATGGGTTTCGGTGTCGATGACCTGAACCCGGTCGTTGTCCGGGTAGGCGAAGTTGACCCATAGCTGCCGACCGTCCGGGCGCGACGTGACGAACACCGGTTGACCGGCCACCGGAATCACAGCGGTCTGCTGCCAGGTACGTGAATCCATCACCAATACCTGATGACGGCCGACGGCGGGCACGAAGGCCTGGTTGTCGGCGACGGCCCAGCCCTCCAGGTGCGGCATCTTGTAGACCGGGAGTTTCGCCTGGCCGCGTCCGTAGTCGCCGAGTACTCGCTGCACACCGCGCTCTGGATGCCAGAGGTCGAGTTGCGCCATGCCGTCTTCACCAAACAGGCCGGCCATGTAATAGCGCCCATCGGGGGTAATCAGGGCGTCGTAGGGTTGCTCGCCGATGCCGGTGAAACGGCTGATCTGCGGTGTGTTGCCGTGACTGAATTCGGCGGTCCAGATCTCGCCGGTATCGAACAGGCTGAACACAAAACGTTGTCCCGGCGCGTCGACCAGGCCGACCACCCGGGAGCGCTTGGTGCCATCGGCCAGGGGCGTCGCCGGAATATCGGCCACCTGTTGCAGGGTGTCGGCGTCGAACACCTTGACTCCGCCAGGCACGTAGTTGGACACCGCGATCAACTTGCCGTCCTGACTGATGGCGCCGCCAATGCTGTTGCCACCCTGGATGACTCGATGATCGATACGCCGGGTCAGCAAATCTATTTTGCTCAACCCGCCGTCGCGCCCGAACACATAGGCGAAACGCTGGTCACGGGAGAACACCACCGAGGCATGGGAAAGGTCGCCTAAACCCTTGAGTCGGGCCAGCGCTGTGTGGGTGTCGCTTTCGATGATTTGCACGCTACCGGTGGCGCGCTCCACGACCACGCCCAAGTCGCCGGTGCCGCGCAACGGTGGTTGAACGCAAGCGGACAACAACAGTCCGGTCGCTGCTGACAGCAGGATTGAACGGATCATGGTGCGGGATATCCCTGGAGAAGATCGACCAGCCAACGGATGTCGTCGGGGCTGAGCAACGGAGCCCAACCGGGCATCGCGGTGCCGGGCCGGCCTTGGGTGACGGTGGCAATCAGGCTGTCCCGTGACTTGCCGGCCAGCGCTGCGCGCGTCAGTTCGGGGCCCAGTCCGCCGGTCAGGTGCAGCCCATGGCAGGCGCCGCAGTCCTGGGTCAGCAGGTGTTCGAGTTGCGCCTGACGCTGGGCGTCAGGCGCCGCAACCGCGGTTGCGCAAATGAGGAGGAGGGCCGCCAGAATCACAGCGTGTCGATAAACCATCATGGCGCCCTCCAGGCGGTTATTTGAGTGTCAGTACCCAGGTCGCGAGAATTTTCGCTTCTTCTTCAGTCACCGGGTTTGCCGGCATTGGCATCGGGCCCCAATTGCCTTGTGTGCCGTTCTTGATGTGGCCGGCCAGGGTGTCCACGGCCCCGGGTACGCCACCGTTCTTGGCCGCTACATCCTTGAGCGCCGGGCCGACAATCTTGGTGTCGATGGAGTGACAGGCTGCGCAGGGTTTGCTCTTGAACAGCTCCAGCGCGTCTTGGGCCATGGCCGGCTGCGCGCTCAGCGCAGCGGTCAGGGCGAACAGTGAGAACAGTGAGAACAGAGTATTTTTCATGGTGTTTCCTTGCATTGATGGAGCTCAATAGATGTCGTGTTGGGTGTTGTAGACGTTGAACTTCCCGGTGGGTGTGATCAGTCGTTTGTCCTTGATGACTGACTTGAGCTTCAGTGTTTTGTCGTCGATCACCACCAGCGCAGATTCGTCTGCCTGACCACTCCAGACGGAGAACCAGACTTCATCGCCGGCCTTGTTGAATTCCGGTTGCACTACGCGCATGGCGCCTTGCTTGATGCCCGCGTATTCAGCGATGGGCAGCACGGTGTAGCCGGCGTCGAGTTTGTCGATGTTGAACACCGCCACCGACTGGCTGAGCTTGGCGTCCGGGTTGAGGGTGGTGTCGACGTACAGGTGACGAGACTTGGGATGGGTTTTGATAAACAGCGATCCGCCGCCCTGGCCCTTGAGTGAGCCGACTTGCTTCCAGGCGTATTGCGGGTGTTTGGTCGGGTCGGTGCCGATCAGCGAGATGCCGTCATCACCCAGATGGCTGGTGGCCCAGACCGGTCCGTAGGTCGGGTGATTGAAGTTGGCGCCGCGACCCGGGTGAGGGGTTTTGCCGACGTCCACCAGCGCGGTCAACTTGCGCTCCTTGGAGTCGATCACGGCGACCTTGTTGGAGTTGTTGGCGGCGGTCATGAAGTAGCGGTGCGTGCTGTCCCAACCGCCGTCATGCAGGAAGGGCGCGGCGTCGATGTAGGTGACGGTGAGGTTTTTGATGTCCTGGTAGTTGACCAGCATCACCTTGCCGGTTTCCTTGACGTTGACGATGAACTCCGGCCATTCGTGGGAGGCGATGATCGCCGCGACCCGGGGTTCCGGGTGGTATTCCTGCTTGTCGACGGTCATGCCGCGGGTCGAGACGATCTGTTTCGGCTCCAGGGTTTCGCCATCCATGATGGTGAATTGCGGAGGCCAGTAAGAACCGGCGATGGTGTACTTGTCCTCGTAGCCCTTGAACTTCGAGGTCTCGACCGAGCGCGCCTCGATGCCCACTTTGACTTCGGCGACCTTGGTTGGCTCGACCGGCCACAGGTCGATCATGTCGATCCGCGCGTCTCGACCAATCACCATCAGGTAGCGACCTGAGGCAGAGATCCGCGAGATGTGCACCGCATAACCGGTCTCGATGAGTTTGACGATTTTCTTGCTGTCACCGTCGATCAGGGCGATCTTGCCGTCATCGCGCAACGTCACCGAAAACAGGTTGGGCAGGTTGAGTTTGCTCAGCTGCTTCTTCGGACGGTCCTCGGGTTTGACCAGCACCTTCCAGGTTTTCAGCGTCTCGGCCATGCCCCATTCCGGCGGAGTCGGTGGCGTGTGCTGAATGAACTTGGCCATTGAGGTGATCTGATCCTTGGTCAGCGCATTGGAGGTCCCCCAGTTCGGCATGCCCGCCGGAGAACCGTAGGTAATCAAGGCCTCCAGATACGGCTGTCCGCGGCTCTGGGTGATGTCCTGTGTCAACGGTTTGCCCGTGGCCCCTTTGCGCAGCACACCGTGGCAGCCTGCGCAGCGCTGGAAGTAGATTTCCTTGGATGAGTCGAACTCGGCCTGGCTCATGTCGGGAGCACCCGCGGTTTTGACCATGGGCGGGGTAGCCGCGGCGGCGGGCTCTTCAGCGCTGGCGGCATGACTCACCGACAGGGCCAGTGCCGAACAAAGCGTGGTCAGGGTCAGGGCAAACGTTTTTCTATTGCTGATCAGCATTCCATTTCTCCTCAGGCAAGACCTTTGCGATGTGCTGAAACGGCAGCGCAGAACGCAGGTTCTTAGTGCCGTGCAAGGCTATGCCCGAGCAGGCCAATGTTCGCTTGACGACGATCAAGTTTGCCGGCCATCTCACTTGCCAGGTTGTCGCAGGGGCCCGTAGCGTGTTCCTTGAATCCGCTTTTGGAACAGGCAGCCCATGGACCGTACCCAGTCTTGCGAACACCCGATCGAACCCTTCTACCAACCGCTGAATAATGAGGAGGCGCTGTTCGAACAAGCCTGGAGACATGGCATGCCGGTGCTGATCAAAGGCCCGACGGGCTGCGGCAAAACCCGTTTCGTCCAGCACATGGCCCATCGGCTGAAACTGCCGCTGTACACCGTGGCTTGCCATGACGATCTGAGCGCGGCCGACCTGATCGGCCGTCACCTGATCGGTGCCCAGGGCACCTGGTGGCAGGACGGACCGCTGACCCGCGCGGTGCGTGAAGGCGGCATCTGTTACCTCGACGAAGTGGTCGAGGCGCGCCAGGACACCGTGGTGGTGTTGCATCCACTGGCCGATGATCGTCGCGAGCTGTTTCTGGAACGCACCGGCGAAGTGTTGAAGGCGCCGCCGTCCTTCATGCTCGTGGTGTCTTACAACCCCGGTTACCAGAACCTGCTCAAAGGCATGAAACCCAGCACCCGCCAACGCTTCGTGGCGATGCGTTTCGGCTATCCGCCGGTGGCCGATGAGGAACGCATCGTTGCCCGCGAGGCTCAGGTGGACAGCGCACTGGCGGTGCAAGTGGTGCGGCTGGGCCAGGCACTGCGCCGGCTCGACCAACATGATCTGGAGGAGGTCGCCTCAACGCGACTGCTGATTTTTACCGCGCGCATGATCCGCTCCGGCATGAGCCCCCGTGAAGCGTGCATGGCCTGCCTGGCCGAGCCGCTCAGCGATGATCCGCTGACCGTCGCGGCGCTGATGGACGTGGTTGATGTCCACTTCGGCTGAGTCCACGGGCGTTACGCAACGCCACTTGCCGGGCGATCTGGCGATGTGGTTTTTCATTCTGGCCGAGCTGTCGGTGTTCGCCATCCTGATCCTGGCGTTCGCCGTGACCCAGGCGCTCAAGCCGCAGATGTTCAGTGAAAGCCGTCTGTTGCTGAACACCTCCACCGGGCTGGCGATGACCCTGAGCCTGCTCACCGCGGGCCTGTTCGCCGCGCTGGCGCAGGAGCAAGTCAGGCGCTCACGATCCCGTCACGGCGCCGTCTTCCTGCTGATGGCGTTGCTCGCCGCCAGTGTCTACGTGGTGCTGAAACTCACGGAATACCGACACTTGCTGGCCTCGGGGCTGGGCATGGAGCACAACACCTTTTTCACCCTGTACTGGATCCTTACCGGTTTTCATTTTCTCCACGTCTTGCTCGGCATGTTCATTCTCGGATGGCTGGCCGAGCGCTGTCGCCGTGGCCTGTACGACGCCAACACGCGCAGCGGGTTTGAATCCGGCGTGCTCTATTGGCACATGGTCGATCTGATCTGGGTCATGTTGTTTCCGCTGGTCTATGTGCTGAGTTGACGAGGTTCTCATGACTGTTTCCAGGGTATTGCTCGTCTGTTGGGCAGCGCTCGCCACGTTAAGCGTGTGCACCGTGGTGCTGGCGCACGTTGGCGCGACATCGCTGCTGTCGATTGCCATTTTGCTGGTGGCGGTGGGCAAGGCCTGGCTGATCACCGACGGTTTCATGGAGATGCGCCACGCGCCGCGGCTGTGGCGCCGGTTGATGTTGAGCTGGGCGCTGGTGTTGGCGACGGTGGTAGGCCTGACGCTGGTGTCGTTCCGTTAACCAATCCCTGTAATTGGATGGACTCGCCCAAGCCGAGGCGTCAATGCGCCACGGTGGCAGTCTAAACAGCCAACGACAGCGAGGGCGAGTCCATCCAATTACATGGACCGAGTAGGGCTCAAGTGTAATACCCGACCAAAACCATCTGACTTTCTTGATCGCCATCAAGCAGGTTTCAACCCTTCGCTTCCTATGATGGACGGGCCTAGCAAAGAGGAAGCGACCATGTCAGACACCTTCACCAAAGGCATGGCCAGGAACATCTACTTCGGAGGAAGCATTTTCTTCTTCCTGATATTCCTGGCTTTGACCTATCACACGGAACAGACCTTTCCAGAGCGCAGCAATGAAGCGCAGCTCACCGAGTCAGTGGTGCGCGGCAAGTTGGTCTGGGAGCAAAACAATTGCATCGGCTGCCACACGCTGCTGGGCGAGGGCGCCTACTTTGCGCCTGAGCTGGGTAACGTGTTCCAGCGGCGCGGCGGGGAGGCGGGCTTCAAACCCTTTCTGCATGCCTGGATGAAAATGCAGCCACTGGGCGTACCAGGCCGGCGCGCGATGCCTCAGTTCAAGTTGAGTGACCAGGAGGTGGATGACATCGCCGAGTTCCTCAAATGGAGCTCAAAAATCAACACCAATGGCTGGCCGCCAAACAAGGAGGGCTAAGCGATGAGCATTGCTAATCCGCATCTGAAATTCGCCTCGCAAGCCGTAGCCAAACCGTACTTCGTATTTGCCCTGATCCTGTTTCTCGGCCAGGTGCTGTTCGGTTTGATCATGGGCCTGCAATACGTGATAGGGGACTTTCTGTTCCCGGTCATTCCTTTCAACGTGGCGCGGATGGTGCACACCAACCTGCTGATCGTCTGGCTGCTGTTCGGGTTCATGGGCGCCGCCTATTACCTGATTCCGGAAGAAGCCGACCGCGAACTGCACAGTCCGAAACTGGCGATCATCCTGTTCTGGGTATTCGCCGCCGCGGGTGTGTTGACGATCCTCGGCTATCTGCTGGTGCCGTATGCCGGCCTGGCCAGGCTGACCCACAACGAACTGTTGCCGACCATGGGCCGGGAGTTCCTGGAGCAGCCGACCATCACCAAGATGGGCATTGTGGTGGTGTGCCTGGGCTTCCTCTACAACATCGGCATGACCCTGCTCAAAGGTCGTAAGACCACCGTCAGCATGGTCATGATGACCGGGTTGATCGGGCTCGCGGTGTTCTTCCTGTTCTCCTTCTATAACCCCGGCAACCTGGCCCGCGACAAGTTTTACTGGTGGTGGGTGGTGCATCTTTGGGTGGAAGGCGTGTGGGAACTGATCATGGGTTCGATGCTCGCTTTCGTCCTGATCAAGATCACCGGGGTAGACCGGGAAGTCGTGGAGAAATGGCTCTACGTGATCATCGCCATGGCGCTGATTACCGGGATCATCGGCACCGGTCACCACTTCTTCTGGATCGGTGCGCCTGAGGTCTGGTTGTGGGTCGGTTCAATCTTCTCGGCCCTCGAACCGCTACCGTTCCTGGCCATGGTGATCTTCGCCTTCAGCATGGTGAAGAAACGTCGGCGGCAACACCCGAACCGCGCCGCGACCCTGTGGGCCAAGGGAACCGTCGTCACAGCATTCTTCGGCGCTGGCGTCTGGGGTTTTCTGCATACCCTGGCTCCGGTCAACTTCTACACCCACGGTTCGCAGCTGACCGCGGCTCACGGTCACCTGGCCTTCTACGGTGCTTACGCGATGATCGTGATGACCTTGATCAGCTACGCCATGCCACGCTTGCGGGGTTTGGGTGAAGCCGGTGACGAGCGTTCGCAGACCCTCGAAATCTGGGGCTTCTGGTTGATGACGCTGTCGATGGTGATGATCACGCTGTTCCTCACCGCTGCCGGTGTCGTGCAGGTCTACCTGCAACGCTGGCAGGTCGATGGGGTTGCTTTGCCGTTCATGTCCACGGTCGAACACCTGCAGGTGCTGTTCTGGGCCCGTTTTGGTGCCGGTCTCGGTTTCCTCGCAGGACTGCTCTGTTACCTGTTCAGCTTCAAGCAACGTGGCCGC
This sequence comes from Pseudomonas sp. S2_B07, assembly GCF_054668435.1. Taxonomy (NCBI): domain Bacteria; kingdom Pseudomonadati; phylum Pseudomonadota; class Gammaproteobacteria; order Pseudomonadales; family Pseudomonadaceae; genus Pseudomonas; species Pseudomonas sp. S2_B07. Next base: position 472,055 of record NZ_CP162769.1, on the reverse strand, counting down.
GCAGCCTTGGGCGCTCCGGCTGCCGTGGTTCCTTCATGAGCCGGTGTAACGGCTAGAAAAGGTCGGCCCGGCTGATACAGCGGGCCGTTTTTTTGGTTTACAGAAAAGGGCAAATGTCATGGTCTTTACCGTCGAACTGGAAGAATGGGTGGGCAGTGTCTGGCACCGTTTCATCACCCGGCGCGCCAGCCCAAATTTCCCCGAGGCGCGTGTCGAACTGGCCAGCCAGCAACGTCCGCTGGCGCTGCTGTTTCGCGCCATGGGCGGCGCCAACGGCGTCGGTGTCGAAGCCGCCAGCGACCGCGATCTGCTGCTGCGGCGCAACGTACTGCAGCAGATCGCCGGCACCTGCAAGCAAGTGCCCCTGGCGTGGTGCGACGAGACCAACCTTCGTCTGCCGTCGAGCCTCGCGGTGTTTCCTGAAGTCGCACTGAACGAGGAACTCTATCGTTGGCTCGCATTGCTCGCGGCGCAGGCCGGGCAGATGCGGCATTGGGGTCGGGACAATCAACGCTGGACGCAACAGCTGTTGCGGCGCTATCCCGCGTTGCGTGCCCGGTACAAACGTTTGGTCGATGCTCATCTGCAACTTCGCCCGGATCCGGCCACATTGAACTCCGGCGAAGCGGCCCTGGAACGGGCGTTATGTCAGGCGTTGCGCGACCCAGGCAGTGTCGAACATTTCCCCCGCAGCGACCGGGCCGCCTGGCCGCTTCCGCTGTGGTTGTACCCGCCGCAAAACCTCGCGAGTCCGCAGGCTGCAGACCTGGGGGACGAGTCGGAAGAGACGCTGACGACCCCGCCCGGTGAGCAGAAAGGCGCAAGCAAACGCGCCAAGCGGATCGATGAAGGCAGCCGCGACGGTGGGTTGTTGATCGTGCGTCTGGAGAACCTGTTCAGTTGGACCGAACACGTGGACCTGGATCGCTGGTCAGACGACAGCGAAGACCCGGACGCGGCCAGAGTCGCCGAGGACCTCGACGAGTTGAGCTTGTCGCGCACCCGTCTGCGCAAGGGCGGCGGCCTCAAGCTGCACCTGGATTTGCCGCCGGCCGATGTCGACGATATCCCCTTGGGCGAGGGCATCAAGCTGCCGGAGTGGGATTACCGCAAACAGCAGATGCAGGACAGCTTCGTCAATCTGCAAATGATGGTGCCCCGCGACTGTGAGGCGCAGCCACTGCCGCCACGGCTGAAAGCCTCGGCGCACCGTCTGCGCCGCCAGTTCGAGCACCTGCGCAATGATCGCCAATGGTTACGCCAGCAACCCCAAGGGTCTGAACTGGACATGCAGGCCTGGCTGGATTTTCACGTTGAACGCGAGCATGGCCAATGTGCGGAACGAGGTCTGTTCATGGAGCAACGGCAGACGCGTCGCGACCTGGCGTGCCTGTTACTGGCCGATGTGTCGATGTCCACCGACGCGCACTTGAACGATGAGCATCGGGTGATTGATGTGATCCGCGACAGTTTGCTGCTGTTCGGCGAAACCCTGTCGATGCTGGGTGATGATTTCGCCCTGTACGGATTTTCCTCGCTGCGTCGTCATCAAGTGCGCATGCAGGAACTCAAGTCCTTCACCCAGCGTTATGACGACAACACCCGCGGTCGCATTCAAGGGCTCAAACCGGGTTATTACACCCGCATGGGCGCCGCCATCCGCCACGCCACCCAACTGCTGGGCAAGAGCAAACGACGCAGCAAACTGTTGCTGCTGCTCACGGATGGCAAACCGAATGATCTGGATTTGTATGAGGGGCGCTACGGCGTTGAAGACACCCGCGAGGCGGTGCTGGAGGCGCGGCGTCAGGGGTTGACGCCGTTCTGTATCACGATTGATCGCGAGGCCGGGGATTACCTGCCTTACATGTTCGGTGCCAATGGCTACACCTTGATCCGCCAGCCCGAGCAATTACCCCTGCGCTTGCCGCAGTTGTATCGGCAGTTGACCCAGCCTTGACCGACACGGTCTGTAGCAGCTGCCGAGCGTGCGAGGCTGCGTCCGGCTGCGAAGCAGTCGTAAACCCAGTCCCCGCGGTGTGTTAGGTAAAAAGGGGACTCAGGATTTACGACTGCTGCGCAGCCGAACGCAGGCTTCGCCAGCTGCTACAGGGGACTGTGTGTCTTCAGGAGATGCTGCGTGGCAGCCAGAAAAACATCGTCACGCAGAAAATCGTCAGGCCGATGCAGAACCACATGAATTGGCGCAGCCGGCGTTCTCCCGCCTGTGCGGCGAATGCCGGCAGGGGCATGCCGCATTGGCGGCACTCGGTTTCTTGTGCGGGGTTGGCGTGTTGGCAATATAAACAGACGGGCATGGCACTCACTCGAACTGTTCCAGACGCAGACGATCGAGAATGGCGATCAGGCGGCCGTCCTGGGTGATGATTTTTTCATCGATCAGGCGACGGATGATCCGCGAAAAGGTTTCCGGCTGGATCGACAGATGTCCGGCAATCAATTGCTTGGCCATCGGCAGTTCGAATTGGCTGTCAACGGTTTGCTGGCGCACCAGTTGCGTCAGCAGATAGCGCACGACCCGGTGGGTGGCGTTTTTCAGGGACAGGGTTTCGATTTCGTTGACCCGTTGGTGCAGGCGAACGCAAAGCTTGCCGAGCAGTGCAAAGGTCAGCCGGCTATTGCTCTGCAGCAGGCGCATGTAGGTGTTGTTGGATAACCGATAGAGCTGAGTCGGGCAGATCGCTTCGGCCGAGGCCACATAGTTCGGGGTGTCCATCAGCATCATCGCCTCGGCAAAGGTTTGCCGATCACCAATGACCTCAAACACTTTCTCCTGCCCATCCGGTGTCAGGCGGTAGATTTTCACCGCCCCGGCAATCACGAAATAAAACGAGTCTGCCGGCTCGCCCTGGCGGAACAACGGTTCGCCTTTGTCGATGCTCAACAAGTGGCTGGTACTCATCAATTCATCCAGCTGTTCTTCGTTCAACGGCTCGAACAAGTGATGACTGCGCAGAATCTGGTGATGGACGCGATGAAGCACCATAAGAATTCATCCTGAAGATTGAGGAGGGGATGGCGGTCAAGTCAAACGAGGCCCAGCGAGACGCCGCTGGCCAACGCCAGAACCGAGGTCAACACCACAAACCAGGCCAGTGGCTGGATGACTTTTTTCATGACGACTCCTGGGGATCGAGAGGGATCAAGGCTTCTTTGATTGCTGAAAGCTTGAGCAAGACGCGGGCCATGCCCGGAGGCCTTTGTTTATTAGGCTTGTCAGATAGGAGGGTAAAAAAGACCACGAAGTTTAGGGTTTTAAAGACCATTAAGGGGTCATTTATACCCTGAATGGATTTCATCGGCGGCACGCGAGGCTTGCTACTGGCGCGGATCAGCATCGGGGCACGCCCCTTGCACACTTGATCTGCGACAAAGGCAATTGATCGTCAATACCCGATGATTGCCCCCGGACTTACCTTGACGCGTGCGGGTTGGCGTCAGGTCAGCAGCAAGGTAAAGGAGTGGCTTTATGCAAGTGCTTGACCGCCGTAAAGCGATGGCTATCGCGCCGCTGTTACGTTTGGCCTTTCGGCCATTTTTCCTGGCTGGCTGCCTGCTGGCGGTGCTGGTCATTCCGCTCTGGCTGGCCGCCTTCAGTGGTGGGCTTTCCGTCTGGCAGCCGGCGGGTGGCTGGTTGGGCTGGCATCGACACGAATTGCTGTTCGGGTTCGGCTTGGCGATCATCGCGGGCTTTCTGCTGACGGCGGTGCAGACCTGGACCGGTCGTCCCGGCATCAGCGGGCGACCACTCGCCGCGCTGGCGTTGCTGTGGTTGTTGGTGCGCGTGGCCTGGCTGGTCAATGCACCGTTGCCCGTGCTCGCGGTGCTGGAATTGGCGTTCCCGCTGGCGGTGGCCGCGCTCATGGGTTTCACCTTGTGGAAGGTGCGGCAGAAACGTAACTACCCGATTGCGGTGGTGCTGCTGTTGTTAACGGCGGCCGACGGGTTGTCCCTGTACGGCCTGGTCGAAGGTCATGAAGGCTTACAGCGTCAAGGCGTACTGACCGGCCTCTGGCTGGTGGCGGCGATGATGGGCTTGATCGGCGGGCGCGTCATTCCGTTCTTCATCCAGCGCGGCCTCGGCAAGGTCGAAGGCGTTACTCCTTGGCCCTGGCTGGATTGGCTGCTGCTGATTGGCTCACCGATGGTGGCGTTGTTGTACGCCGCCGGACCTGCGCTTGACCCCAATCTAGGGGTGGGCCTGTTGTTCGCCGTGTTGGCCGCCGGGCATCTGGTACGCCTGGTTCGCTGGCATGATCGCGCCCTCTGGCGTGTGCCGCTGCTGTGGTCGTTGTACCTGGCTTATGCCTGGTTGGCGGTGGCCTGTCTCGCAATGGCGCTGTGGCATTTCGGTGTGCCGATTAACCCGAGTCTGGCGGTGCATTGCCTGACCATCGGCGCCATGGGTGGCTTGGTGCTGGCGATGATCGCGCGGGTCAGCCTGGGGCATACGGGCCGCTCGCTGGAGCCGCCGTCGGGCATGACTCTGGCGTTCATTTTGCTCAACCTGGCGTGCTTGAGCCGGGTCGTGTTGATCTTGTTCTTTCCCTTGCCTGCGTTGTGGCTGGCCGGTCTGTGTTGGGCGCTGGCGTTTGCGCTGTATGCCTGGCGCTATGGGCCGATGCTGCTGCGGGCCCGGGTGGACGGTCATCCAGGCTAAGCAAGTGAATTGATGGAGGCTGCCGGTGTTATATCCCTTTTTACTGGTCACCCACTTGCTGGCGGCGATTGCCTTCATCGGCACGCTGTTTTTCGAGGTGGTGATCTGGCACAACGCCCGCCAGCAGGTGGCGGTTACCGCGCAAACGAGCGCCGATCAAGCGATTGCAGTGCGTTCACGCAAGGTGCTGCATGGCGTGGTGTTGCTGTTGTATGGCGCCGGCATCAGCTTGGCGTGGCAACACCGTGGTGTATTGAGTCAGCCGCTGGCGAGCAGTTTTGGCACGTTGCTGAGCCTGAAGATCTTGCTGGCCCTGAGCATCATCGGCCATTACTTCCTGCTGGCGTATTGGCTGAAAAGCGCACGACTGACCACGACCCGCGCCAGCTGGATTCGCCGCAGCATCCTCGGGCACATGGTGTTGATCGTGATCCTGGCCAAGGCCATGTTCTATTGGCACGGTTGATCGCCCGACATCCCAGACAGACAAAACCCGCGTCAACCGATGGGCTGGCGCGGGTTGGGTGTGAGCGGCAATCGATCAATGGCGAGGTTTAAGGGCGTTGACAAACAACACGTTGTTTTCCAGATGGATGTGTTGCATCAGGTCATCACGAAACTCCAGCAGCCCACGATAAAGGGCGCGCCAAGTGTTACAGGCATCGGCCGGCGGGGTGATGTTGTTGGTCAGCGCGAGCAACCTCTCCAATGCTTCGCCATGTTGATCATGTTCAAAGCGCAGCACCTGGATCGGCGGGGCAGCTTGAGGGCCGATGCCCTGTTGCAGCATCGGGAAGAGCACTTGTTCTTCCTTGAGCATGTGGCCTTCGAGTTCTTGTTGCATGTCGGTCAGCAGATCGGCCAGGCCGTTGGGGCAGCTGCTGCGCGCACCGTGGACCTGCTCGACGCGACGGGCCAGGCGAATCAGTTCCGGCAGTTGCTCGCGATGGCGGGCGTGGTAGCGGGCCAGAAGATGGGCGATCAACAGTTCCGACGGTTCGTTGCGCCAGTCGTGTTGGGTTTCGCCGGTGTCTTGCAGTCGGTGCAGCGCATCGGCGATCAGGGCCGGATCGAGGTCTTTGCCAGCGGCTGCTTCGCGCAGGCTTTTATGCCCGCCACAACAGAAGTCCAGTTTGAAGGTGTGGAAAATCCGCGTGGCGCCGGGAATGTCGCAAGCCAGTTGGCCGAGGCTTTGTTCCAGTAGGGTCAGGCTCATCAGGGGTTCCTTGTTTGGATTTCAACGGTTCCCCAAGTTCATTGCACCCGGCATGCCATATTTAACGTGTTGAAAAATATCACTTATTTTTTAGTTGTGGTGATAGGCACCCGGACGCATTAGGGTGAATCCAACCATAGAGGGTAATAACTACCATGCTGCGTGAAAGCCTGGCGGCCGACCTGATTGTCGAGTTGCCCAATGCTGTGCGGTTGCAACGACTGGTCCAGACCCTGCGCGAGTACTTCAACAGTGGCGCCGTGGGATTGCTGCGTCTGGATGACGACAGCCTCAGGCCGGTCGCGACGGTGGGGCTGGTGCATGAAGCGTTGGGCCGCCGGTTTGTCATCGCCCAGCATCCGCGGCTGGCGGCGATCATGGCGTCGCGCGAACCCACCTGGTTCGAACCCGACAGTCGCCTGCCGGACCCCTATGACGGCTTGCTCGACAATCACGCCGGCGAACCGATGCCAGTGCATGACTGCATGGGCGTAAGCCTGTATGTGGAGGGGCGGATCTGGGGCGCTATCACCCTTGATGCGCTGCACGCCGGGACCTTCGACAGCCGTGCGCGGGAAGAACTCAAGCGCTGCACCTTGCAGATCGAAGCCGCCGTGCGAGTCACCCGGCTTGAGCAGGAAAACCGCAGCCTGCGCTTGTCCCGCAGCGATATTCAAGACGTGCGGCGGCCAGCGGATGAGGGCGAAATCCTCGGGCAGAGTGAGGTGCTGCATCAGTTGCTCAATGAACTGGACGTACTGGCCGATTCCGAGCTGCCGGTATTGCTGCTGGGCGAGACCGGCGTCGGCAAAGAATTGTTCGCAAGGCGCTTGCATCGTTTGTCGCGCCGCAGTCATAAGCCGCTGGTGCAGGTCAACTGCGCCGCGTTGCCGGAGTCTCTGGCAGAGAGTGAATTGTTCGGCCATGTCAAAGGCGCATTTTCCGGCGCCACCAGCGACCGTGCCGGACGTTTCGATGCGGCCAACGGTGGCACGCTGTTTCTCGACGAAGTCGGTGAGTTGCCATTGGCCGTGCAAGCGAAGCTGCTGCGCACCCTGCAGAACGGCGAGATCCAGCGCCTCGGCGCCGACAAACCGTTGCATGTCGATGTGCGAATCATCGCTGCGACCAACCGGCACCTGCCGGACAGCATCCGCGACGGCTTGTTTCGGGCCGATCTGTATCACCGGCTCTCGGTGTACCCGGTGCCGATTCCGCCGCTGCGCGAGCGCGGTAACGACGTGTTGATGCTGGCCGGGCATTTCCTTGAACTCAATCGGACGCGGCTCGGCCTGCGCGGTTTGCGTCTGTCGCCGGCGGCCGAGCGAGTGCTGCTGACTTACAGCTGGCCGGGCAACGTGCGCGAGCTGGAGCATGTAATCAGTCGAGCCGCGTTGAAGCAGCTCAGTCGCGGCAGCAGTCGCACGCTGATTATGACGCTGGAGCCCGAGATTCTGGACCTCGACAGTGCCATGGCCGGGCAGGGCGCGGTCGTCGAAAGTCCCCTGGACGTGACGGCGGATGAGCCGTTCCAGCCCTTGGGTGAAGCGGTCGACGATTACCAGCGCAAAAAGATTCTCCAGGCCTTGAGCCTGTCCGGGGAGAACTGGGCCAGCGCCGCGCGGATTCTGGAAGTCGATCCCAGCAACCTGCACAAACTGGCTCGGCGTCTGCGTCTCAAATAAGGTTGATGGTGGTCAAGGTGGTCTTGCGCAGTACATCGCACACTGGGCAGAACATTTTTGGAGATCACCGTCATGCCCCTTTCCCTGGCACAGATGCGCCGCAACTACACCCTTTTTGGCCTGCAAGACGAGTCGGCGCTGGACGACCCGATGGCGATGTTCCGGCAATGGCTGCAACTGGCCCGCGACACCGAGCGTGCGCCTGTCGAAGCCAACAGCATGGTGTTGGCGACGGTCGACAGTGAAGGGCGCCCGCACTGTCGCGTCCTATTGCTCAAGGGGTTTAGCGATGAAGGCTTCACCTTTTTCGGCAATTACCAGAGTGACAAAGGCGAGCAACTGGCCGTTAACCCGCATGCGGCCATGACCTTTTTCTGGCCGGGGCTGGAGCGTCAGGTGCGCATCGAAGGCCAGGTCTCCAGGCTCGACCCGACGCTATCGGATGCGTACTACGATTCCCGCTCACAGGACAGTCGCCTGGGCGCCTGGGCTTCACCGCAAAGCCGGCCGCTGGCCAATCGGGCCGAGCTTGAATCGCTGTTGATACAAACCACCCAGCGTTTTGCCGGCAAGACCGTTCCGCGGCCCGAGCATTGGGGCGGTTACTGCCTGCACCCTGAACGTCTGGAATTCTGGCAGGGCCGTGCCGACCGCTTGCATGACCGTCTCGATTACCGTTTGCGCGATGGCGCATGGCAACGCAACCGCTTGGCGCCTTGAATAGATCGAGTAGCAATGGAGAACAATGTGGGAGCAAGCTCGCTCCCACAGGTTTTGTGTGCGCTACACAATCTTCTTATGTCCCTGACGAGGTACCTCCTTGGAGGAATAGGCTCACTGCGGATTCCGGTTCAGGCTTTGTCCCATACCCTCATTTACGGGAAGGCTTGGATATGGCCCATCTGGCGCAACGCACGTTTGAACCCCTGAACATTGCCGTGCTGACCATCAGCGATACGCGCACCTTTGACACCGATACCTCGGGGCAGACCCTGACGGATTTACTGCAAACGGCCGGGCATGTGTTGATCGATCGTGGTCTGGTCAAAGACGACATTTATCAGATCCGCGCCAAGGTCTCTCACTGGATCGCCGACCCTCAGGTTCAAGTGATACTGATGACCGGCGGCACCGGCTTCACCGCGCGCGACAACACACCGCAAGCGGTTTTGCCGTTGCTGGACAAACACGTGGAAGGCTTCGGTGAACTGTTCCGTCAGGTGTCCCTGGCGGAAATCGGCATGTCCAGTTTGCAGTCACGGGCATTGGCCGGGATGAGCAACGGCGTGCTGGTGTGCTGCGTGCCGGGTTCGCCGGGCGCGTGTCGAACCGCCTGGAACCAGATCCTGCTCGAACAATTGGACAGCCGCACAGGCCCGTGCAATTTCGCCCCGCATTTGAAACCGCAAGTGCAACGGGTCATCGACGCCTGCGAGACACGCTCATGACTGGCCGGGTGTGTGACCTTGGCAGCTTGATGCCGGTAGACGAGGCCATCAGCCGCTTACTGAATCAGGCACCGCCGCCGCCCCTGGCGCAAAAGATCGGACTGGAGCAAGCCTTGGGGCGGGTGCTGGCAGCGGACATTCATTCCCCTGTCAACCTGCCGGCCTGGGACAACAGTGCCATGGACGGTTATGCCCTCAGGGCCGCAGACCTGCCACCGGACGGTGGCTATTTGTCGATTGGCGGACGAATTGCAGCGGGGGATCAGGCGTGCTCGCCCTTGCTCGCGCAGCAGGCGGTGCAGATCTTTACCGGCGCGCCATTGCCGCCGGGTGCCGACACGGTGGTGCCGCAGGAGCGCTGCCGGATCGATGGCGAGCGCGTCTGGTTCCCGCCCGTAACCGCGGGCGATCACGTACGCAAGGAAGGCGAGGAGGTTCGCCGGGGAGACCTGTTGCTCCAGACCGGCAAACGCCTGCGTGCGCAAGAAGTGGGGTTGCTGGCCGGCGCTGGCATTGCGCGGGTCGAGGTCTATCGACCGTTGCAGGTGTGCTTGCTCAGCAGCGGCAATGAACTGCGTGAGCCGGGCGATCCATTGGCGCCCGGGCAGATTTACAACAGCAATCGTTACTGCCTCGCGGCGTTGTTGAGCGGTTGGGGCGTCGAAGTGCATGACTATGGCGTCATGGCCGATGAGTTGGCGGCCAGCCGGCATGCCTTGAGCCTGGCGTCCTCGGAATGCGACCTGTTGTTGAGTTCTGGTGGCGTCTCGGTGGGCGAGGAAGATCACCTCAAACAGGCCATCGAGGAACTCGGCAGCCTGGACTTCTGGCGGCTGGCGATTCAGCCGGGTAAACCGCTGGCCTTTGGCGAAGTGGCCGGCAAACCCTGGATCGGCATGCCGGGCAATCCTTCGGCAGCGCTGATTACCGCGTTGGTGGTGGTGCGTCCGTTCCTGCTCAGGGCCCAGGGCGTGCAAGACGTGTTGCCGGTGCCATTGGCCGTGCCCGCCGGGTTTGACTGGTTGCAGCGCAACAAACGTAGGCAGTACCTGCGGGCACGGTTGACGCCGGGTGCTGACGGCCAGCTCAGTGTGGAGCTGCACCCTCAGCAAAGCTCGGCGATGTTGACGGCCGCGTGTTGGGCCGACGGGCTGGCGGTGATCGAGTGCGAGCAGCAAGTGCTCAAGCACGACAACGTGATGTTCCTGTCCTTCGCCGACCTGATGCATTGATGGCAATTGATTGCCGTCAAGGCTCTGCCTGCCGGTCTCGCTAGACTGGCAGCGCGTTTTTCCATGAGGATTACCCATGCAACTGGTCTGCCCGGCAGGGAACCTGCCTGCGCTGAAAGCGGCGGTGCGCGAAGGCGCCGATGCCGTTTATGTCGGTTTTCGCGATGACACCAATGCCCGGCATTTCGCGGGGCTGAACATGGACGACAAACAGTTCGACGCGGCGGTCGCTCACATCCGCCAGCATCAACGCAAACTCTACGTCGCGGTCAACACGTACCCGCAACCCAAGGGCTGGGAACGCTGGCAGCGGGCGGTCGATCGTGCCGCCGATTACGGCGTGGATGCGTTGATTGCCGCCGACCCCGGGGTGCTCAACTACGCCAGCCAGCGCCATCCGCAATTGGCGTTGCATCTGTCGGTCCAGGGTTCGGCAACCCACGCTGCGGCCCTGGAGTTTTATGCGCAGCGCTACGGGATTCGTCGCGCGGTGCTGCCGCGGGTGTTGTCGTTGGCGCAAGTGCGTCAGGTCGCCGCGAGCAGCCCGGTGCCCATCGAAGTCTTTGGCTTCGGCAGCTTGTGCATCATGGCCGAAGGGCGTTGCCATCTGTCGTCCTACATCACCGGCGAGTCGCCGAACCTGTGCGGCGTCTGTTCTCCAGCCAAAGCAGTGCGCTGGAGCGACGACGCCGACGGCTTGAGTGCACGGCTCAGTGAAGTGCTGATCGACCGTTACACCCCTGATGAGCCCGCCGGTTACCCAACCCTGTGCAAAGGCCGTTTCCTGGTCGGCGGCAAACGCTTTCATGCGCTGGAAGAACCCACCAGCCTCGACACCCTGGATTTGCTGCCGGAATTGACGGCCATTGGCGTTGAGGCGGTCAAAATCGAGGGCCGGCAACGCAGCCCGGCCTATGTCGAACAAGTCACCCGCGTCTGGCGCGCCGCACTGGATGCCCATCGTGGCTCGCCGGGCAGTTTTCGGGTCAAGGAGGAATGGCGCCGGGTGCTGGCCGGTTTGTCCGAAGGCAGCCAGACCACCCTGGGTGCTTACCATCGATCATGGCAATGAGGGAGGCGACATGAAGCTCAGCCTGGGACCGGTCCTGTTTTATTGGGACAAAGAGCAACTCAGCAATTTTTACGCCGAGATGTCGGCTTTACCCCTGGATGTGATTTATCTGGGGGAAACCGTGTGCTCGAAACGCCGGGCCTTTTCACTGGATCAATGGCTGGGGCTGGGGCGCGAGTTGCAGGAATGCAGCCAGGCACAGTTGGTGATCTCCAGCCTGACGCTGATCGAAGCGGCGTCCGAGCTCTCCAGCCTGCGGCGGCTCTGCGACAACGGCCAATTGCTGGTGGAGGCCAACGACATGGGCGCGGTGCAGTTTTTGGCCGAGCGCAAGTTGCCGTTCGTGGGCGGCCCGGCGCTGAATGTGTACAACGGTCATACGCTGGCGCAACTGCTGGACTGCGGGATGACCCGTTGGGTGCCGCCGGTGGAATGCTCGGCGGCGTTGATTGGCGATGTGCTTGATCAGGTGCGCGAACTTGGCCGTGAGGTGCCGGAAGTCGAGATCTTTGCCTATGGGCATTTGCCCTTGGCTTATTCCGCACGCTGCTTCACGGCCCGAGCGGAAAACCTGCCCAAGGACGATTGCCGGTTTTGCTGCCTCAACTACCCCGACGGCCTGCCTCTTACCAGTCAGGAGGGGCAGGCGATGTTTACCATTAACGGAATACAAACGATGTCGGCCGAGGTGACCAATCTGCTGGCGGACTACGCCGGGTTGGTGGCCTGTGGGGCCGATGTGTTGCGTCTGAGCCCTCGCGCTCAGGGCATGGCCGAGGTCATTGGCGCCTATCAACGGGTTCGTCTGGGCGAGACACCGCCGCTGTTCGTCGACGGTTGTAATGGCTACTGGCATGGCCAGGCCGGCATGTTGCGCGTCGAGGAGGTCGGCCTGTGTTGAACCGAAAAAAGTGGCTGCTGAAAGGCGCCGACCGGTTACTGCCGCTGGTGCGTCGAGTGCCCTTTGCGGTGCAGCGCCTGGCGTTGCAGCAGGCGCTCAATCGCTGCCTCGCCGAGCCTTTGCGCGATGGTGAATTTGAAGTGTTGCGCGGGCGTTGGTTGTGCCTGCGGATCCCGGACCTGGGGTTGACCTGGTTCTTGACGCTGACCCGTCAAGGGTTGCGAATTGCTGAACACGCCACGGCGCATGTGACTATCAGCGGTAACTGGCGAGAGTTTTTATTGCTGGCGAGTCGTCAGGAAGATCCGGACACGTTGTTCTTTCGCCGGCGTTTGGTGATCGAGGGTGATACGGAGTTGGGGTTGGCGTTGAAGAACCTGATCGACAGTCTTGATCCTGATGTATTGCCGGTGTGGTTGTGGCGCAATCTGGAGCGGGCGGGGAAGGGGTTGGCGGCGGGATGACCATAGATGTGGGAGCGAGCCGCCTCGCTCCCACATTTTGATGAGTGTGTCCGCAATATTTGTGCCCAACGCATAACCCTGTGGGAGCGGGCTTGCCCGCGATGGCGGTTGTACATTCAACATTGATGTCGGCTATTCCACTGCTATCGCGGGCCCGCTCCCACAGGGTTTTTGTTGTTCTTCAGGCCATCGTTTCCTGGCGGTTTTCATGCTGCCGAGCATCACTCGCAATTCGTTGCCTGATCTCTTCAAACAACTCATCACTCTCTGCCTGCGTGCAGTCCTCGCCATAGCGCTTACGCAACCCGTAATGGCTAAGAATCAAATGCACATCCGCGTGCAGACCATGCTGCTTCAAGCAGTTTTCAACGCATTGCAGCGGGCAACCGTCCAGCGCAAAAATCCGCCGTCCCGAGCGTGCCTTGTTGACCAACGCCGCCACATGCCCGCCGACCCCGACGATGCAGGACATTTCCGCCAGGCCGCTGCGATCAAGCCGCACGGCCAGGGTATTGGCCAGTTGGGCGACGTTGGAGCAGCCTGAGCAGGAGTAAATCAGGGGCAAGGTTGAACGGGACATGAGCGCTCTCCATGGGTGGACTTCTTCAGTGTGCAAGGCCGGTGGCATTGCGCATTGACTGCGGTCAATTCCGTCTATTGGAAGGCCGCGAGATCCTCTTCGGCGAGGATGCTGATGTTGCGTCGTTCCATCGCGATCAGACCGCTGTCCACCAGGCGGTGCAAGATCCGCGAAAAGGTTTCCGGCTGAATACCCAGCTTCGAGGCGACCAGGCGTTTGGACACCTGCAAGACAATCAAACCGCTGACCGGGTTGCGCTCCTGGAACAGAAAATTGATCACCCGCCGGCTCGCGCTGGCCATGGTCAAGGTGTCGATGTCCCGCAGACGCAGGTGCAAGTGCACACTCATGCTCGCCAGGATCGCCAGGCAGACTTTCGGCTGGTCTTCCAGGGCGTTGCGGTAATGGCTGCCTTCGATACTCACCAGCACGCTGTCCTTCAGCGCCGTGGCGCTCACCGGGTAGAGACGGGCCTGGCTGAACAGCAACGCTTCGGCAAAGGTCTGGCCGGGCTGAATGATCTCCACCAGGTTTTCCTGACCTTCGCCGGTAAGCCGGTACAACTTGATCTGGCCGCTGACCAGCAGGAAAAAGCGCTTGGCCGGATCCCCTTGGTGCATGAGCGTGCTGTGACAGCTCAGGCGCTTGAGCATCGCCAGGCCGCAGACTTCCTCGAAGATTTTCTCCGGCAGTTGGCTGAACAGATGGTGACGACGCAACGTTAAAACGATGGAAGGGTGGGTCAGCATGGCGTACCTCCGCTGACGCTCATAGTAGAGAGCGCGAGCCGGATGACCTATGCCTCTGCCGGCCTACCTCTAAAGAGGCATGCTCCTCAGCCCGCATTGCGCAAGTGCTCCATGGCCCACACCGCCGCCTCAACCCGAGAGCGCAAACCGAGTTTGTGCAGCAGGTTTTTCACGTGAACCTTGACCGTGCCTTCGGTGATGCCCAGCTTGTGCCCGATAACTTTGTTGCTGAAGCCGCTGGCGATGGTTTTCAGCACCTGACGTTCACGCTCGGTCAGTTCCACCACGGTCTGGCGCTGTGGTGAACGCAGTGCCTGGGCCATGACTTGGGTCAGACCCGGACTGATCACCAATTCGCCGTTCAAGGCATTGCGGATGTACTGAATCAACAGTTCGGGTTCCATGTCCTTGAGCAGGTAGCCGTCGGCATCCAGACGCAATGCGTCGCGAATATCGTCTTCGGCATCCGAGACCGTAAACAGCAGCACCTTGCCGGTGTAGTGCATCGCCCGTAATTGGCGCAGGGTTTCAATGCCATTCATCAGCGGCATGTTGTTATCGAGCAACACCAGATCCGGTTGCAGCGGCTCGATCAGACTGAGTGCTTCTTCGCCGTTGTTGGCTTCACCGACGATCAGGAAATCATCTTCGAGTTCGAGCATCTGGCGGATGCCGTGACGCATCATCGGGTGGTCGTCGACCAGCAGGATGGTGTGTTGCAGGGACGGGTTCATGTGGCGCTACCTTCTGTTTGCTGCCCGAGAAACTCCGGTTGGAATTCCAGTTGGACGAGGGTGCCTTGCGGCTCCCTGGACATTATTTTGAGTTGACCGCGCAAGCTGCGGGCCCGCTCATCCATGATTTTCAGGCCGTGGTGTTCGCGCTGGTCGACGTCGCCGCTGAAGCCACGCCCGTCGTCTTCGACGACGAGCCTCACGGTTTCACCGTCCTGACGCAGTTGCAGCCAGGCGTTTTGCGCGTGGGCGTGGCGTAGGCAGTTGGAGAGCGCTTCGCGGGTGATCTGCAAGATGTGGATTTGCTCGCTGGCCGATAACTGAAAGGCCAGCGCGTCGACGTGCAGGTGTACCTGGAATTCCCCGCGCCTGGAAAACTCCTCGGCGGTGTCCTTGAGCTCCTGCACCAGTCCCGCATCGTGAATCTGCAGGCGAAAAGTGGTCAGCAACTCGCGTAACTGACGGTAGGCATTGTTCAGCCCTTCGCGCAGTTCGGCGGTGACGTTTTCCAGGGTTTCGATCGGTTCGCCACGGCGCATCAGGGTTTGCAGGCGGCTGACTTGCAGCTTCATGTAGGACAGGGCCTGGGCCAGTGAGTCGTGCAGTTCGCGGGCAATGATCGTGCGCTCGTCGAGCAGCAGCAGGCGATGATCCTGTTCCCGTTGGCGTTTGAGCGACAGCGAGGTGCCGATCAGATTGGCCAGGGCCTGGATCAATTGGGTTTCCCAGGCTTGCGTCGGGTGCCCGTCGACAAAGTGCGCCTTGAGTTCACCCAGTTCACTGCCCTGATTGCTGATGCTGAACGTTTGCGGGCTGGCTTTATGGTGCTTCTGACACGTGGCGCAATCACTGCTGGCGCAGACTTCCCGGATGTTCGCGCCGTGGAGGGCGAGCAACTGCTGGGCCGGTGCCTGCATTTGTCCTTGCAGGCACAGCGACAGACGCAAGCCGGGCAAGCGTTGCTGGAAGCGTCGGATCAACTCATCCAGCCCTTCGGCATTGGCCAGGCGTGTGGCCAGGCTTCGACTGCTTTGGTACAGCAACTCGAGGGCGGCATTAGCTTGTTGCAGGTTCAGGGTTTTTTGCTGGACCTGACTCTCAAGGGTGCGATGCGAGTCTTCGATCGTCTCGGCCATGGCGTTGAAGCTCGTGGCCAACTGGCCCAGTTCGTCCTGGGACTGATGATTGACCCGCACCTTGAAATCGCCGCGACGAAAGCGCTGGGTCGCGTCCACCAACTCTTTCAAGGGCATGACGACCCCGTACTGCAATTCGTAGAGGCCAATCAGCAGGACGAACAGGGTGGTGAACAAGGCCAGGCCCTGGATCAACTGTTGCCAGCCTTGCTTCTGTTCGCTTTGGCGCTGCAACAGGTTGACGAACTGGTTCAGTTGTTCAACGAAGGGCAGGGCCTGGACCTGAAAGTAGGCGGCATCGCCGCGCTCCAGTGCCGGGTGCAAATCCTCGTCCCATTGCTGCTGGATTTGCCCGTAGCTGATTTGCAGGGCGGCGCTTGGGCCATCCTCCAGCACCGCCTTGAGTGACTGGCTGGTGAGTCGGGTTTGCAGGCTGTCGGTGATGGCGGCGATTTCTTCGTCGGTTGCCCCCGCGGCCAGTTCCCAGCTCAGGTGGTAAGTCTCCATGCGCACCGAGCCTGCGGTGTTGATGGCGGCCGCATCGCCCTGGCTGAACCAGGCGATCAGTCCGGCGCTCAACGAACTGGCGAGAGCGAGCACGGCGATCAGGATCACGGCTAGCCCGGCGCGAGCGGGCAGGGAGCTGCGCAACCAGCGAATCATCAGCGCAGGTCCCGGAAAAAATCATGAAAACAGAGCACGTGGAGCTCCAGGAAGGGGTTTTGTCGCCGATCCCGGGCGCGCTACCTCTAAAGAGTTGTCGACTGATCCTTGTCAGCAAAAACCTTGGCAGAAAACCTTAAGACGCTGATAAACAAACGGTTTTAGGGTTTTCCTGTACTACCTCCTTAGAGGTAGACCGCACAAGCATAGGCCTATGCCCCCTAGGGCTTCGTTGACATGGATCAAGTTTTTGCGGGGTTCGCCTCTCTAGTCTGCCGCCATGGCTAATTGATTGGAGAGCATTTGTGAACCAACCGCGTGTACGACAAGGCTTGGTGCTGGGCATGAGCACGCTGGCCTTCACTATGTGTTTCATGGTCTGGATGATGTTTGCCGTGCTCGGTGTACCGATCAAGGACCTTCTCCAGCTCAACGAAACTCAGTTCGGCCTGCTGGCCGCGACCCCGGTCCTGACCGGCTCGCTGGTGCGGTTGCCACTGGGCCTGCTGACCGACCGCTTTGGCGGGCGCAGTGTGTTCTTCCTGCTGATGCTGGCCTGCGTGACGCCGCTGTACCTGATCAGTCACGCCACCGCCTACTGGCAGTTCCTGGTGCTGGGCTTGTTCGTCGGCCTGGCCGGCGGCTCGTTCTCGGTCGGGATCGCCTACGTCGCCAAATGGTTCGACAAAGAGAACCAGGGCTTCGCGATGGGCATCTTCGGCGCCGGTAACGCCGGAGCTGCGGTGACCAAGTTTCTCGCCCCGGCGCTGATCGCTGCTGGCAGCTGGCAGCTGGTGCCGAAAGTCTTCAGCGCGATCCTCTTTATTACTGCGTTGTTGTTCTGGTTCCTCAGCGCCGAAAACAAGGACCACCGCAGTGCTACCGGCGCCACCTTGCGTGAGCAACTGAGCTCGCTGAAGGACCCAGCGGTGTGGCGCTATTGCCAGTACTACTCGATCGTCTTCGGTGGTTATGTCGCCCTCGCGCTGTGGATGACCAAGTACTACGTGCAGGAATACGGTTTCAGCCTGCAAAGCGCGGCGTTGCTGGCGGCCTGTTTCTCCCTGCCTGGCGGCGTGCTGCGCGCGGTCGGCGGCTGGATGTCGGATCGCTGGGGTGCGCAAAGCGTGACCTGGTGGGTGTTGTGGGTCAGCTGGATCTGCCTGTTCCTGCTCTCGTATCCGCAAACCCAACTGCAAGTGCAAACGATCAACGGCCCGGTGGATTTCCACATCGGCCTCAATCCCGCGCTGTTCACCGTGCTGCTGTTCGTCATGGGCATCGCCTTCGCGTTCGGCAAGGCCTCGGTCTTCAAGTACATCGCCAACGACTACCCGAAAAACATGGGCGCGGTGTCCGGCATCGTCGGCCTCGCCGGTGGCCTGGGCGGGTTCGTGCTGCCAATCCTGTTCGGCGCCCTGGTGGACCTCACCGGCGTGCGCTCTTCCTGCTTCATGTTGATGTACGGCGTGGTCTGGGTCTCCCTCACCTGGATGTACTTCAGCGAAATACGCAAAAGCGCGGTGCTGGGTAAAACGCCGCTGCTGACCCCGTCCCCGATTTCCAGCATTGCCCTAGGAGAAGAACATGTCCGTTCTGCAAAAGCCTGACAAAGGCCCGGTCATTCATGACTGGCGCCCCGAGGACCCAGCGTTCTGGGGACGTAGCGGCAAACAGACCGCCACGCGCAACTTGTGGATTTCCATTCCTGCGCTGCTGCTGGCCTTTGCGGTGTGGATGGTCTGGAGCACGGTGATCGTGCGCTTGAACGCCATCGGTTTCACCTTCACCACCGACCAGCTGTTCTGGCTGGCGGCGTTGCCGGGGCTGTCCGGGGCGACTTTGCGCGTCTTCTATTCCTTTATGGTGCCGATCTTCGGTGGCCGTCGCTGGACCGCCCTGAGCACCGCGTCACTGTTGTTGCCCTCTATCTGGATGGGCTTCGCCGTGCAGGACCCGAGTACCTCCTACAGCGTGTTCGTGTTGATTGCCTTGCTCTGCGGTTTTGGCGGCGGCAACTTCGCGTCGAGCATGTCCAACATCAGTTTCTTCTATCCCAAGTCGCAGCAGGGCACGGCCCTTGGCCTCAACGCCGGGCTGGGTAACCTGGGCGTCTCGGTGATGCAGTTCTGTGTGCCGCTGGTGATTACCTTTGGCGTGTTCGGTTTCATGGGCGGTAAGCCTCAAGCCCTGCCGGACGGCGGTCAGTTGTGGTTGCAGAACGCCGGTTTCATCTGGGTGCCGTTTATTGTCCTGGTGACGGTGCTGGCCTGGTTCGGCATGAATGATTTGTCCAGTGCCCGCGCTTCTTTCAGCGAGCAGGCGGTGATCTTCAAACGCAAACACAACTGGCTGATGTGCTGGTTGTACCTGGCGACCTTCGGTTCGTTCATCGGTTTCTCCGCCGCGTTTCCGCTGCTGATCAAAACCTCGTTCCCTGATGTCATCGCTTTGAAATTCGCCTTCCTCGGCCCGTTGGTCGGTGCGCTGGTACGCCCATTGGGCGGCTGGCTGGCGGACAAGCTTGGCGGCGCGAAAGTGACCTTGTGGAACTTCGTGCTGATGATCGTGATGGTCTTTGGCGTGTTGCACTTCCTGCCGCAAAACGGCACAGGCGGCAACTTCTACGGCTTCCTCGGCATGTTCATGCTGCTGTTCATTACCACTGGCATCGGCAACGGCTCCACCTTCCGCATGATCCCGGTGATCTTCCGCACCCAGCATGAAAAAGCCTCGGCCGGAAAACCACCCGCCGTGCGCGAACAAGCGCTGAAAAATGCCGGTAAAGAGTCAGCCGCGGTCCTGGGCTTCAGTTCGGCCATGGGCGCCTTCGGTGCGTTCTTCATTCCCAAATCCTTCGGCACTTCGATGGCCCAGACCGGCGGCCCGGAGATGGCCTTCTACATGTTCGTCGGCTTTTACCTGAGCTGCATCGTCGTGACCTGGTGGTGGTACGCGCGCAAAGGCGCCGCGACACCCTGCTGAGTCGAACCGAATCTAACCATTGCGTGGGCGGGGCACAGACTCCGCGACAAAGCCTGAGAGGACTACACCGTGAGTCATTTACTGGATCAATTGCGGTTTTTCAATCGCAAGCAAAACGAGTTTTCCGACGGTCATGGCGAGACCCGCAAAGAGTCTCGCGACTGGGAGAACGTTTACCGTTCACGCTGGCAGTACGACAAGATCGTGCGCTCCACCCACGGGGTGAACTGCACCGGCTCCTGCTCGTGGAAGATCTACGTCAAGAACGGCCTGATCACCTGGGAAACCCAGCAGACCGATTACCCGCGTACCCGCAACGATCTGCCGAACCATGAGCCCCGTGGCTGCCCGCGTGGTGCCAGTTACAGCTGGTACATCTACAGCGCCAACCGGCTCAAGTACCCGAAAATTCGCAAGCCGTTGCTCAAGCTCTGGCGCGATGCGCGGCAAACCATGGCGCCGGTGGAAGCCTGGGCCAGTATTGTCGAGGACAAGGTCAAGGCCGACTCCTATAAAAGCAAACGCGGCATGGGTGGCTTCATTCGCTCCAACTGGGAGGAAGTCAACGAGATCATCGCTGCGTCCAACGTCTATACGATCAAGCAATACGGCCCTGACCGGATCGTCGGCTTCTCGCCGATCCCGGCCATGTCGATGGTCAGCTACGCCGCAGGGTCGCGTTACCTGTCGCTGATCGGCGGCGCCTGCCTGAGCTTTTATGACTGGTACTGCGACTTGCCACCGGCCTCGCCGATGGTCTGGGGCGAGCAGACCGACGTGCCGGAATCGGCCGACTGGTACAACTCCAACTACATCATTGCCTGGGGCTCCAACGTCCCGCAGACCCGTACCCCCGACGCGCACTTCTTTACCGAAGTCCGTTACAAGGGCACCAAGACTGTGGCGATCACCCCGGATTACTCGGAAGTCGCCAAGCTCACCGACCTGTGGCTGAACCCTAAACAAGGCACCGATGCGGCGCTGGCCCAGGCGTTCAACCATGTGATCTTCAAAGAATTTCACCTGGACAAACCGAGCGCCTATTTCACCGACTACGCCAAGCGCTTTACCGATTTGCCGGTGCTGGTGCTGCTCAAGCAAATGGTCGACAAGGCACCGGGCGCCGGTTACCAGCCGGACCGCTTCCTGCGCGCCAGCGACCTGACCGACAACCTTGGCCAGGAAAACAACCCGGAATGGAAAACCATCGCCCTGGATGTCAGCGGCGAACTGGTGTCCCCTCAGGGCTCCATCGGTTATCGCTGGGGCGAGAAGGGCAAGTGGAACATCCTGCCTCGTGAAGGCGGCGAAGGCCGTGAGATCGATCTGAAACTGAGTCTGATTGGCGATGACGTCGCCGAAGTGGCGTTCCCGTATTTTGCCGGCGAGTCCCACGAGCACTTCCAGCACGTGGCCGGCGATGCTGTGCAATACCGTCGCGTGCCGGTGCATAACGTGGTGCTGGCGGACGGAAGCGTGGCCAAAGTGGCCACCGTGTTCGACCTGTCGGCCGCCAACCTGGCGATCGATCGCGGCCTCGGTGGCGAAAACGTCGCCAAGGATTACGACGACGCCTCGGTGCCTGGCACCCCGGCGTGGCAGGAGCAGATCACCGGCGTCAGCCGTGAGAAAGCCATTCAGATTGCCCGTGAGTTCGCCGACAACGCCGACAAGACCAAGGGTCGCTCGATGATCATCGTCGGCGCGGCGATGAACCACTGGTACCACATGGACATGAACTACCGCGGGCTGATCAACATGCTCATGCTCTGCGGGTGTGTCGGCCAGACCGGTGGCGGTTGGGCGCACTACGTTGGCCAGGAAAAACTCCGTCCGCAATGCGGCTGGCTGCCATTGGCGTTCGGCCTGGACTGGAACCGTCCGCCTCGCCAAATGAACGGCACCAGCTTCTTCTACGCCCACAGTTCGCAGTGGCGTCACGAGAAAATGAGCATGCACGACGTGCTCTCGCCATTGGCCGATAAATCACAATTCCCCGAGCATGCGCTGGACTACAACATCCGCGCCGAACGCGCCGGCTGGTTGCCCAGCGCACCGCAACTCAACACTAACCCTTTGCACATTTGTCGCGACGCGGCTGCGGCCGGCATGGACCCGAAAGACTACGTGGTCAAGTCGTTGCAGGACGGTTCGCTGCGTTTTTCCTGCGAACAGCCGGACAGCCCGGTCAACTTCCCGCGCAACATGTTCATCTGGCGTTCCAACCTGCTGGGCTCCTCGGGCAAGGGCCACGAGTACATGCTCAAGTACCTGCTGGGCACCAAAAACGGTGTGATGAACGAAGACATCGGCCAGGTCGGCGACTGCAAACCCGAAGAAGCCGAATGGGTGGACGAGGGCGCCATCGGCAAGCTCGATCTGGTCACTACGCTGGACTTCCGCATGTCCTCGACCTGCGTCTATTCCGACATCGTGTTGCCGACCGCAACCTGGTACGAAAAAGACGACATGAACACCTCGGACATGCACCCGTTCATTCACCCGTTGTCGGCTGCCATCGACCCGGCGTGGGAATCGCGTTCCGACTGGGAAATCTACAAAGGCATCGCCAAGGCGTTTTCCAGTATGTCCGAAGGGCACCTGGGCGTTGAGAAGGACCTGGTGACCATCCCGCTGATGCACGACAGCGTCGGCGAATTGGCCCAACCGTTTGGCGGCACCGACTGGAAAAGCGCCGGCGTGGCACCGGAGCCAGGCAAAAACGCGCCGAATCTGCATGTGGTCGAGCGTGACTACCCGAACATCTACAAACAGTTCTCGTCCCTCGGGCCATTGCTGGAGAAACACGGCAACGGCGGCAAGGGCATCAACTGGAACACCGAAGACGAAGTGAAATTCCTCGGTGAACTCAATCACAAAGAAGGCGATGCCGGTATCAGCCAGGGTCGGCCGAAAATCGACACGGCCATCGACGCAGCTGAAGTGATTCTGTCCCTGGCGCCGGAAACCAACGGCCAGGTGGCGGTCAAGGCCTGGGCTGCACTGTCGGAATTCACCGGCATCGATCACAGCCACCTGGCGCTGTCCAAGGCCCACGAGGCCATCCGGTTCCGCGACATTCAGGCACAGCCGCGCAAAATCATTTCCAGCCCCACCTGGTCGGGTCTCGAAGACGATCACGTCAGCTACAACGCCGGCTACACCAACGTTCACGAAGGGATCCCATGGCGCACCATCACCGGTCGCCAGCAGTTCTACCAGGATCACCCGTGGATGCAGGCGTTCGGCGAACAACTGATGAGTTATCGGCCGCCGGTTAACACCCGCACCATTGAAGGGGTGAAAGGCAAGCGCAGTAACGGCCACAAGGAAATCGTCCTGAACTGGATCACCCCGCACCAGAAGTGGGGCATCCACAGCACCTACAGCGACAACCTGCTGATGCTGACCCTCAGCCGTGGCGGGCCGATTGTCTGGCTCTCGGAGAACGACGCGAAAAGCGCAGGCATCGAGGACAACGACTGGATCGAGTGCTTCAACATCAACGGTGCACTGACTGCCCGTGCGGTGGTCAGCCAACGGGTCAAGGACGGCATGGTGATGATGTACCACGCCCAGGAACGGATCGTGAACGTGCCCGGTTCGGAAACCACCAAGACCCGTGGCGGCCACCACAACTCGGTCACCCGAGTGGTGCTCAAACCGACCCACATGATCGGCGGCTATGCCCAGCAAGCCTACGGTTTCAACTATTACGGCACGGTCGGTTGCAACCGCGATGAATTCGTCGTGGTGCGCAAAATGTCCAAAGTCGACTGGCTCGATGGTTCAAGTGGCGATGACTTGCCGCGTCCACTGCCGACCGATATTGAGGAGAACTGAGATGAAGATTCGCTCACAAATCGGCATGGTTCTGAACCTGGACAAATGCATCGGTTGCCACACTTGTTCGATCACCTGCAAAAACGTCTGGACCAGCCGCGAAGGCATGGAATACGCCTGGTTCAACAACGTCGAATCGAAACCCGGGATCGGCTACCCGAAAGAATGGGAAAACCAGGACAAGTGGAAGGGTGGCTGGATCCGCAATGCCAACGGCACGATCAACCCGCGCATCGGCGGTAAATTCCGCGTGTTGGCGAACATTTTCGCTAACCCGGATCTGCCGAGCCTCGACGACTACTACGAACCGTTCGACTTCGATTACCAGCACCTGCACACCGCGCCGCTGGGCGAGCATCAACCCACCGCGCGCCCGCGTTCGCTGATCTCCGGCAAGCGCATGGAGAAAATCGAGTGGGGCCCGAACTGGGAAGAAATCCTCGGCACCGAATTCGCCAAGCGTCGCAAGGACAAGAACTTCGACAAGATCCAGGCGGACATTTACGGCGAGTACGAAAACACCTTCATGATGTATTTGCCGCGCCTGTGCGAGCACTGCCTCAACCCGACGTGCGCAGCGGCTTGCCCGAGCGGGGCGATCTACAAACGTGAAGAAGACGGCATCGTCCTGATTGACCAGGAGAAATGCCGTGGCTGGAGGATGTGCATCAGCGGCTGCCCGTACAAGAAGATCTATTTCAACTGGAAAAGCGGCAAGTCCGAGAAATGCATCTTCTGCTACCCGCGTATCGAAGCCGGGATGCCGACCGTTTGCGCGGAAACCTGCGTTGGGCGCATCCGCTACCTCGGTGTGCTGCTGTATGACGCCGATCGCATCAGCGAAGTGGCAAGCACCGCCAATGAGCAGGACCTGTACGAGAAACAACTGGAGATCTTCCTCGATCCAAATGACCCGGCGGTGATTCGTCAGGCTCTGGCCGATGGCGTCCCGCAGTCGGTGATCGATTCAGCCCAACGTTCCCCGGTCTACAAAATGGCTGTGGATTGGAAACTCGCACTGCCGCTGCACCCGGAATATCGCACCTTGCCGATGGTTTGGTACGTACCGCCGCTGTCGCCGATCCAGAACGCCGCCACTGCTGGCACCGTCGGTATGAACGGGGTGATCCCTGACGTCGACAGCCTGCGTATTCCACTGAAGTACCTGGCGAACCTGTTGACCGCGGGCGATGAAAAGCCGGTCAAGCGTGCGCTTAAACGCTTGCTGGCGATGCGCGCCTACAAACGTTCCGAGCAAGTCGACGGCGTTCAGGACCTGCAAGTGCTGGCGGATGTCGGCTTGAGCGTGGCCCAGGTCGAGGAGATGTATCGCTACCTGGCAATCGCCAACTACGAGGACCGCTTTGTTGTACCGAGCGCCCACCGTGAAGACGCCATGAGCGACGCCTTCGCTGAGCGTTCCGGGTGTGGTTTCAGTTTCGGCAGCGGCTGTAGCGGCAGCTCCGACACCAACATGTTCGGCGCCAAGAAAGCCAACCGCCGCGACATCCTGAAAACCGTCCAGTTGTGGGAGGAATGAGCATGCAAATTCTCAAAGTGATTTCGCTGCTGCTCGATTACCCGACCGAAACACTGATTGGTGGTCGCGACGAACTGGAGCAAGCGATCATCCAGTCACGGGAAATCAGCCCGACGCAGCGCGGTGCGTTGTTCGAATTGCTCGAGCTGATCTGCGCCAATGACCTGATGGACGGGCAGGAGCACTACGGTGCGCTGTTCGGTCGGGGGCGCTCGCTGTCGCTGCTGCTGTTTGAGCATGTGCACGGTGAATCCCGCGACCGTGGTCAGGCGATGGTCGACATGATGGCGCAATACGAAGAAGCCGGTTTTGCCATCGGCGTCAAAGAGCTGCCCGATTACATCCCGCTGTACCTGGAGTTCCTCTCCACCCGCGAAGACATCGAGGCCCGCGAGGGCCTGGCGGATGTTTCGCATTTGCTGGCCTTGCTCGCTGCACGTCTGGAAGAGCGCGAAAGCGCCTATGCCAGCTGCTTCCGGGCGCTGCTGCAAATTGCCGGGGCCGAGCCGCATCAAGTGGTCGCCGACCTGCGGGCGCAGGTCGCGGCGGAACCTCGCGACGACTCCCTCGAAGCCCTCGACAAGATCTGGGAAGAGGAGGCCGTGGACTTCCTCCAGGCTGAACAGCAGGACCGTTGCAGTTCGCTGCCAAGCGCACCGGGCAAGGCCCGTGAGGAAAGCGCGGTGCCGTTGCATTGGGTGGATTTTCAGCATGAAGGGTTGGCCGCCGTGCCAGCCAAGGAGGTAGGCAATGTCTAAATGGAACCTGTTGTTGTTCGGGGTCTATCCCTACGTCGCCCTGGCGATTTGCCTGATTGGCAGCTGGGCGCGCTTCGATCTGTCGCAGTACACCTGGAAGGCGGGCTCCAGCCAGATGCTCAATCAGCGCGGCATGCGCGTGGCGAGCAACTTCTTCCACATCGGTGTGTTGTTCGTGCTGGCGGGGCATTTCGTCGGCCTGCTGACCCCGGCGTCGATTTATCACCACGTGATCAGCACTGAGAACAAGCAGTTGCTGGCAATGGTCTCGGGCGGGCTCTTCGGTTTGTTATGCCTGATTGGCTTGCTGATGCTGGTTAACCGGCGGCTCAGTGATCCTCGGGTACGCGCCACCTCCAGTCCTTCGGACATCCTGGTGCTTCTGGTGTTGCTCGCGCAATTGCTGCTCGGTCTGCTGACCATCGTCGCGTCTACCGGGCACATGGATGGTTCGGTGATGGTGATGCTCGCCGATTGGGCGCAGAACACCGTGCTGTTGCGTCCGGTGGAAGCAGCGGCGTCCATCGAGCCGGTCGGGCTGATCTACAAGTTGCATGTGTTTCTCGGTTTGACCCTGTTTGTCCTGTTCCCCTTCACCCGTCTCGTACACATGATCAGCGCACCGATCTGGTACCTGGGGCGTCGTTATCAAATCGTTCGTCAGAAGTACTGAGGAGACAATCATGTCAGGTGGATGTGGATGTGGTGGTGGTAACGGGGGCAGCGGTGGCTGCGGTTCTTCAAAAAAAGCGGAGGCTGCTCTCGACATCGCGCCGGTCGCACAGGCGCAGTTTGAAGCCCTGCCGGTTGAGCCCGCAGGGGCCGATGACGCCCCGGCGCAGTTGATCGCCAGCAGTGAACAGGAGTGGCCGATCATCAGCGTCAACGAGGTGTCGATCACCCCGGAAGCGATGGCCCAGGAGCTGCAATATCACCCGGCCGAAAGCCGCGAGGAGGCGGTCTTCCTGGCCGCCAGGGCGCTGGTGATCCGCGAGTTGTTGCAGCAGCGCATCACCGAACTCGGCGTGTCGCTGGAAATCGGCGCCGGTGAAAACGAAGAAGAAGCGGCCACTCGCTTGCTGCTCGAACGTGAGGTGAAAGTGCCTCAGTGTGACGAGGAGTCGAGTCTGCGTTACTACGAAAACAATCGCGGGCGCTTCCACAGCGCGCCGTTGCTGGCGGTGCGGCACATCCTGCTCGAATGTGCACCAGACGATGTCGAGGCCCGCGAGCTTGCGCAGGGTCAGGCCGAAGTCCTGCTGCAGCAACTGGATGAGTTTCCCGGCAGTTTCGCCGAGCTGGCCGTGAAATATTCGGCCTGCCCGTCGAAGGCTCAGGGCGGTTCTCTGGGGCAGATCAGCAAGGGCCAGACCGTGCCTGAACTGGAACGTCAGCTGTTCACCTTGGCACCGGGCCTGGCCAGCAAACCGCTGGAAAGTCGTTACGGCTGGCATGTGATCAGTGTCGATCAGCGAATCGAAGGCATGCCGTTGCCCTTTGAAGTGGTGTCGACGGCGATCCGCACACAGTTGCAGCAAGGCGTCTGGCAGAAAGCGCTGGTGCAGTACCTGCAAACCCTGATCGGTGCTGCGGATATTCGCGGCATTCACTTGCAGGGCGCCGACTCACCGCTGGTGCAGTGAGCATCGAGGCAAACCGGGAGAAGTGATGAACGCTGTGATGCAGGATGGTTTTGGACGGCAGATCGATTATCTGCGGATGTCGGTGACGGACCGCTGTGATTTTCGCTGTGTGTATTGCATGGCGAAAAACATGACGTTCCTGCCGCGGCAGCAGGTGCTCACACTGGAGGAATTGCAGCGCTTGGCGACGCTGTTCGTTGGCCTGGGTGTACGCAAAATCCGTCTGACCGGCGGCGAGCCGCTGATCCGTCCCGGCATTGTCGGACTGTGCCGCAACATCGCCGCTTTACCCGGTTTGCGCGAACTGGTGATGACCAGCAACGGCTCGCAACTGGGCCGTCTGGCCCGGCCATTGGTCGACGCCGGGGTCAAGCGGATGAACATCAGCCTCGATAGCCTGGACGGACAGAAGTTTCGGGCGATCACCCGTAACGGCGATCTCGACCAGGTGCTCAACGGCATTGAAGCGGCGCGGGACGCTGGGTTCGAGCGGGTCAAACTCAACTGCGTGGTGATGAAGGGGCGCAACTTCGATGAAGTCCCGGCGTTGGTGCAGTACGCTATCGACCAGCGCATCGACATCAGTTTTATCGAAGAAATGCCTTTGGGCGACGTCGGTCGTTCCCGGGGCGAATCGTTCTGTTCCAGCGACGAAGTGCGCACGCTGATCACCAGCCAGCATCGGTTGCTCGACAGCACCGAAAACAGCGGCGGACCGGCGCGTTATGTGCGTCTGGAACGCCATTCTGATACCCGGATCGGTTTCATTTCGCCCAACAGCCACAACTTTTGTGGCAGCTGTAATCGGGTGCGGATGACTGTTGAAGGGAAGTTGTTGCTGTGCCTGGGGCAGGACGATGCTCTGGATTTGCGGGGATTGCTGCGGCGTTATCCACTGGATGACCAACCGGTGATCAATGCAGTCCAGCGGGCCCTGCGTGGCAAGCCACTGCGCCACGATTTCAGTCCCGACGGGGAGGTACAGATTGTCAGATTCATGAACATGAGTGGCGGTTGATCCCTAAAACACAGCAAATCAAATGTGGGAGCGAGCTTGCTCGCGATAGCGGTAGACCAGTCGACATCACTGTTGAATGTGCTGCAGTCATCGCGAGCAAGCTCGCTCCCACATTTGATTCTCGCTGGCCCAAGTGTTTTTTATCCACCCTGCATTCGGGCGTTTCTTTCGCCGGTAAATCTTGATATCGATCAATTGCAGATCAGCACTTTGTCCGTAGCCTTCACTGCATGTTGTGGTTTTAAGTTTGATCAAGTCTATATGTAGTGTCTGGAGGCCAAATGCAGAGCACGCTGATCGCAGTAGGATGTAACCGCTTGCACAAACGCGATGGCAGTCAGGTCGCCTTCGATGCCGACAAGATCCGTCAGGCATTGATCGCCGCCGGCAAGGCGACAGGGGAGTACGGCGAGGTTGAGGTTGAAGGCTTGCTTCAGGCGGTATTGGCCAGGCTCGAAGGGTTGCCAAGACTCCATGTCGAGCAAATCCAGGACCGTGTTGAACGGGTGTTGATGGACGCCGGTTTTTTCCTCGCCATGCGCGCCTACATCGTCTACCGCGAGCAGCACGGGCGCTTGCGCCGCGACCGCCGGACCATGGTCGAAGTGGCGACCTCGATGAACGAATACCTGGACCGTGAAGACTGGCGGGTCCAGGCCAACGCCAATCAGGGTTACTCATTGGGCGGACTGGTGTTGAACGTGTCGGGCAAGGTCACCGCCAACTACTGGCTGGACGAGGTGTACAGCGAGGCCATCGGCCAGGCTCACCGCGAGGCGGATTTGCATGTACACGACCTGGACATGCTCGCCGGTTACTGCGCCGGCTGGTCGCTGCGCACCCTGTTGCACGAAGGGCTCAACGGTGTGCCGGGGCGTGTCGAAGCCGGTCCGCCGAAGCACTTGAGTAGTGCCCTGGGGCAAATGGTGAATTTCCTCGGTACCCTGCAAAACGAATGGGCCGGCGCCCAGGCGTTCAGCTCGTTCGACACCTACCTGGCGCCCTATGTGCGCAAGGATCAGCTGAGTTTTCAGGAGGTACGCCAGGCGATTCAGGAGTTCATTTATAACCTCAACGTGCCTTCACGCTGGGGCACCCAGACGCCTTTCACCAACCTGACCTTCGACTGGGTGTGCCCGCAGGATTTGCGTGAGCAGATACCCGTCATCGGCGGTGAGGAAATGCCGTTTGCCTATGGTGACCTGCAAGTCGAAATGGAGCTGCTCAACCGCGCCTACATCGAGGTGATGCAGGCCGGCGATGCGAAAGGGCGGGTGTTCACCTTTCCGATCCCGACCTACAACATCACCCACGACTTTCCATGGGACAGTGAAAACGCCGACCGCCTGTTCGAGATGACTGCGCGTTACGGCCTGCCGTATTTCCAGAACTTCCTCAATTCGGACCTGCAACCCAATCAGGTGCGCTCGATGTGCTGCCGTTTGCAGCTGGATGTCCGCGAGTTGCTCAAGCGGGGCGGCGGCTTGTTCGGCTCGGCGGAGCAGACTGGATCGCTCGGCGTCGTGACCATCAACTGCGCGCGGCTCGGCTATGTGTTCAAGGGTGATACCAGCGGTTTACTGCAGCGTCTGGACACGCTGATGGAACTGGCGATGGAAAGCCTGGAGGTCAAGCGCAAGGTGATTCAGCACCACATGGATGCCGGTTTGTACCCGTACACCAAGCGTTACCTGGGCACCTTGCGCAACCATTTTTCCACCATAGGCCTCAACGGCATGCATGAAATGCTGCGCAATTTCACCGGCGACGAGGAGGGCATGCACACCGAGCACGGCCGGCAGTTTGCCCTGAAGATGCTCGATCATGTGCGTGCCACGTTACTGCGTTTCCAGGAAGAAACCGGTCACATGTACAACCTGGAAGCGACGCCGGCCGAGGGCACGACCTACCGCTTCGCCAAGGAAGACCTCAAGCGCTACCCCGACATTCTCCAGGCTGGCAGCGTGCAAGCGCCGTATTACACCAACTCCTCGCAACTGCCCGTGGGCTACACCGAAGACCCCTTCGAGGCCCTGGAACTTCAAGACGAGCTGCAATGCAAATACACCGGCGGCACGGTCTTGCACCTGTACATGGCCGAGCGGATTTCTTCGACCGAGGCCTGCAAGCAACTGGTGCGCAAAGCCCTTGGCCGCTTCCGCCTGCCGTACCTGACCGTGACCCCGACATTCTCCATCTGCCCGGTGCACGGCTACCTCGATGGCGAACATGAGTTCTGCCCGAAATGCGACGAGGTCCTGCTACTGCAAGAACAGAAGCTCGGCACCGTTCATTGATTTCGATCCACTCAACTGCAAGGAGCTTCACCATGACTGCATCGCAAACATTGCCCCAGGCTCAACGTCAACGCTGCGAAGTCTGGACCCGGGTGATGGGCTATCACCGCCCTGTGTCGGCGTTCAACCCGGGTAAACAGTCGGAGCACCGCGAGCGGGTGCACTTCACTGAAAGCGCGGCGCTGGCCGGGCGCCAATGAGTCGAACGCTTCGGGTCGGGGGCATGGTGCCCCTGACCACTATCGACTATCCGGGACAGCTCGCCTGCGTGTTGTTTTGCCAGGGTTGCGCCTGGCGTTGTCGTTACTGCCATAACCCGCAGTTGATCCCGCCTCGTGGCACAGACGAAGTGGATTGGCGGCGGGTGTTGGCGTTTCTGCAACGGCGTCAGGACCTGCTCGATGCGGTGGTGTTCAGTGGCGGCGAGCCGACCTTGCAGGACGGTTTGCTCGGCGCCATGGATGAAGTGCGGGCGATGGGATTTCGCATCGGTTTGCACAGCGCCGGCATCAAGCCCGCAGCGTTCGCCAAGGCACTGGCCGGGGCCGATTGGGTTGGTTTCGATGTCAAGGCGTTGCCCGAGGATTGCCAGGCGATCACCCGGGTCGAGGGCAGCGGAACGGCCAACTGGCGCAGCCTTGAGCATCTGCTGGCCAGCGGTGTCGACTACGAATGTCGCACCACGGTGCATTGGCATCTGTTCGAGCCGGCGCGTCTGCTGATCCTCGCCAAGCGCTTGAGCGAACTCGGCGTCAAACGCTTCGCCGTGCAGTTGGTTCGCACCGAGCGGATGTTCGATCCGCTGCTGCCGAGTGTTTCGGCACAAGCCTTGCTACCAGAGCTGTGGGAGGCCATGCGCGAGTTGTTTCCAGCCTTCGTGTTACGGGGGTAACAGAGGCTGAGGTTTAACGTTTAGCGGTGAGATCCACCATTAGGTTTTCAAATGCGCTGCCAATCGGCAGGTATCAAACGGGGAGCATTTGATATGGCCAAATTAACGACAGCACAACGTATCGTCATCGGCTTTGCCATCGCGCCGCTGGCATTGATGGGCATGGCGTTTTACGCGTTGCACGATCTGGCAACGCTCAAGGATCAGGCAGTGGTCATCGTCAAGCAGGACTGGCCGAAGATCGATCCGATCATGGTCATCTCCACCGGCGTGCGTGATAACGCCAGGAACACCCGGGATTTGCTGATCGATAAAGACAATCAGCAAGTGCAGCAATCGATCGACACCACCAAGAAACGGATCACTCAGGCACTCGAAACGCTCGAGCCGTTGTTCTATTTGCCCGAGGGCAAAACCGCTTATGCCGCGCTGAAGAAGAATCGCGAAGCCTACGTGGCGGCGTTCACTCAAGTGCAGGTGTTGATCCGGCAAGGTGCCTTCGATGACGCCATGGCACAACTGAAACAAAAGGTCGTGCCGGCCGAGCGCGAGGTTTATGGCAGCCTGGATCAGTTGATGGCGCTGCAAGGCAAAATATTCGCCGACCGGGAACAGTCTGCGCAGGAACTGTACAGCGATGCCCGACGCAATATGCTCGGGTTGTTTTTGTTCTGTGTGGCGCTGGTTATTGCTGCTGCGGTGATCGTCACGCG
Organism: Pseudomonas sp. S2_B07; assembly: GCF_054668435.1. Classification (NCBI taxonomy): domain Bacteria; kingdom Pseudomonadati; phylum Pseudomonadota; class Gammaproteobacteria; order Pseudomonadales; family Pseudomonadaceae; genus Pseudomonas; species Pseudomonas sp. S2_B07. The sequence goes on along the minus strand of NZ_CP162769.1, from coordinate 439,805 downwards.
CAGTGTGACCCGTCCATTGGGCGGCGAGCCGGATGATGCCGCACGGTTTTTGAGTCAAATCGCTCAAGGTGATTTGACGATTCAGGTGCCCGTGAACTCAAGTGTTGGCGGCAGCGTGATGATGAACATGCATCAGATGCAGCAAAGTCTGAATGCCATGGTCAGGCACATCGCGACATCGGTGGACCAGGTGGCCAGCTCCTCCGAAGAACTGAGTGCGGTCAGCAGCCAAACCAGCAGTAACCTGCAATTGCAGGGGCTGGAGATCGAGCAGGCGGCCACCGCAGTGAACCAGATGACCGCGGCGGTCGATGAAGTGGCGCGCAATGCGGTAAGCACCTCCGAGGCCTCGCGGCAGTCCGAACAAACCGCGCAACGCGGGCGTGAGCAGGTTCAGGAAACCGTGGTTTCAATCGGCGCACTGGCCGATGGCGTCACCGACACCTCACAGCGCATCGAGCAACTGGCGGGCCGGGTGCAGGACATCAGCAAGGTGCTGGACGTGATTCGCAGCATCGCCGAGCAGACCAATTTGCTGGCCCTCAACGCCGCCATTGAAGCGGCCCGTGCCGGTGATGCCGGACGCGGTTTTGCCGTGGTCGCCGATGAAGTGCGCGCCCTGGCGCATCGCACTCAAGAGTCCACCCAGGAGATCGAGCAGATGATCGGCAACATTCGCCTCGATACCGGCCATGCGGTGACTGCCATGCAAAGCAGCAGCAACCTGGTTCGGGCCACCCTTGAAGTGGCGAAACGGTCGGGGGATGCACTGGATGAAATCACCCGGTCAATCTCACAGATCAACGAGCGCAACATGATGATTGCCAGTGCTACGGAAGAGCAGGCATTGGTGGCGCGGGAGGTGGATCGTAATCTGATGGGGATTCGCAACTTGTCCGAGCAGGTCTTGCTGGGGGCCCAGCATACTCACACGGCGGGTCACGATTTGGCGCAGATGGCCGGGGCGCTGCACCAGACGGTGGCGCGTTTTAAGGTCTAGGTAATTCGGGCTGGTGGTTGTGGATGAGGGCGCTCAGGACCAGCCCCAGAACTGCAACCACCAGCCGAACCCTACCAAGCCGATGGCGAGTAACAGGCAAGTGCTGCCAGCGCAGCGACGAGCCTGGGACAGGCCTTCGCGGTTAAGCCGTTTCCATCCCAGCAACAAGCTCCAGCCCATCGCGGCCAGTAACAGGCAGGCCCTGGCCGGTTGTACCCATTCCAGCAGCAGACCTTCGTAGCGCAGCAATTTCACCGTCGTGGCCGACAGCCCGAGAAACAATCCCGCACCACCCAAGGGCGTCAGTGTCAGCGCCAGGGGCCAATACAGTGCAGGATCTTGCGCCAGTCGCGCCGTCAGGCGCAGAAGGATCATCAACGCCGTGCCCAACACCATCGAACTCAAACTCAAGTAAGCGACGATGCTGAAACCGTCGAGCCAGCTGAAGCTGTCGTTGAGCTGTGGGTAATGGGTGAGCAGCCACCAGGGCGCGTTGTCTTGCAGCGCCCAGAGTTGGTCGTGCTCGACCAGCCATTCGGCGAGGGTTTGTTTGAGGACGACGAACCATGGGCTGACTGTCCACTGAAAGGCGCCCATCGCCAAGCCGATCACACCGAACAGCAATAGACGCGCGTCCCACGGTGAAAGCGTTTGCGCCGTTGCGTGAAGAATCTCCTGATTGCCGGAGCGGGCGATCAGTTGAACGGCACCGCGTTGGCCGCTGCAGCGTCCGCAGGCATGACAGTCACTTGCGCCTTGCATGCGACGAATATCGAGCAAGGGGGCGCAGTTGGGCGGCGGCAGGCGTGGTGCGGAGTTTTCCATCCAGCGTTGTTCGTCTACCTGAAAATGCACGGGCGCCAGACGGGCGAGCAGGGCGAAGACGCCGCTGACCGGGCACAGGTAACGGCACCAGACCCGCTTGCCCCGGGCGAACAGCAACCCGACGACGACTGCCGCGACCGTCGACCCGCCCAGAATCAACAGCGCCGCTTGAGCGTAGTCATAGACGCTGATCAATTGGCCGTAGAGGGTCGTCAGGCAGAACGCCAGGGTTGGCCAGCCGCCCCAGCGCAACCAGCGCGGTACACCCAAACCTTTGCCGTAATGGCTGGCCCATTCGCTGAGTGAGCCTTCCGGGCACAAAACGCCACACCAGAGTCGGCCGAATAGCACAATCGACAGCAGCACGAACGGCCACCAAATGCCCCAGAACAAAAACTGCGCGAACAGGGTCAGGTTGTCGAGTAGCCGTGCCTGGCTGTCCGGCAGCGGCAACACCGCCGGGATCACCAACAGCAACGCGTAGAACAGTACAACGGCCCACTGCACGGCACGAATGACGGGCGCGTGACGACGCATGCCGTCGCCCAGGCGTTGCAACCATCGATTGTGGCGACTCAGCTCAGGCATGGGGCTTTTTCCGCAGTACGTTGACGCAGCCAACCGCCGACGGCCAGCCAATAACCTGCCAGCACCAGTAACGTCATGCCGCTAGGTGTTGCTCGATAACCGGCGAAACCGGCTAGAAAACCACCCAACCCATGGCTGTCACTGAGCAAGGCACTGCTGTCCCAAAGCGCATCACCTACGAGGCTGTACATCACCTCCGGTAAATCCATGGCGAGTAATTGGCCGCCGATTCGCTCGGTGCCGCTGACCAGCAATGCCGCGCCGAGTACCAGCAAAACAGCTTCGCTGATGGCAAAGAATCGTTGCCACGAAATGAACCGGCGACTGCTGTGCAGCAGGGCAATGGTCAGCGCCGACAGTACCAGTCCCATTGCGCCACCGATGGCAAACAAACCGAGCTGCGGACCTCGCAACTGAGCACCGGCGCCATAGAGAAACACCACTGTTTCACTGCCTTCACGGCTGACGGCGAGCATGGCCAGCAGTAACAGACCTGCGCCACCTTGCCGGGCCAGGTGGCTATCGGCGTGTCGTTGTAAGTCGTGCTTGAGCGTGCGTCCGTGGCGGTGCATCCAGCCGACCATTTGCACAATGAGCAGGCTGGCCACCAGCGCGAGCGCGGCCTGGAACCATTCACTGGCTGAGCCGCTCATGGCCTCACCGGCAAACAGAATCAACACCGCCAGCAGGCCCGAAAGCATCAAACCCAGCACCACACCCGCCCACAAATACTTGGCCAGACGAACGCCCTGACTCTGCTGACTGAGCCAGGCCTGGAGAATGCCGATCACCAGCAGCGCCTCGACGCTTTCGCGCCAGACAATGAACATTGATTGATTCATGAAAACTCCGTGTTTGAACGGGTTATTTCGCGAGGATGCCGCCCTCGGGCAGTTGCGAATTGAACTCGTCGAAGAAGGGGTAGTGACCGGGCCTGAGGGGGTGAATGACCACGAAGGTCGTCACACCCGGCGACAGTACTTTTTCAACCCGCAGTGGCGTGCTCTCGAACTCGGCTGGCCCTTGGCCGATATTTTTGAGGACGATTTTGAAGCGCTGTCCGGCTGGAACCTCCAACAGGGCGGGGGAGAAGTGGCCATCGCTCAGGCTCAGCTCGTAGCTGGGTAACTCGGCATGAACCGTCAATGGCACCACTGCTCCGGCCAGCATCAGCCAGGCTATGTGCAGGCGCTTCATTCAATAACCGCCTTTTTTACCAATGCCGGCGTAGATGAACTCATAGTGCAATTCGCAGCGTTCAAACCATGGGGCTACGCCGGTTTCCTTATCGGTATGGCGGCCAAGGGACCCATGACCGCCGGGTGGCAGGACGGTGAAGGTCAGCTGATATTTGCCTGGGCCGAGCAGTTTTACATTGTCGCCATAGTGCGGACCGTCATTGGCGACCATGGCGTGGAAATCGCCTTTGAGTTCGTTCTCGTTGCCCTGTTTTTTCAGGTTGAACGAGACATTGAGGTAAGGCACGAAACTGCCTTCCTGAAAGCCCTGTCGATTGTCCGCCGTGGCGCGAATGTCGGCTTCCAGATGCACATCGGAATCCGCGGTGGCGCGCATCATGCCGGCAGGCGCCATCTCGATCGGCTGCAAATACACCGCCCCGACTTCCAGCCCCGGACACAACTGGGGTTCCCCGATCGGGTATTCCTTGGCCTGAGCCAACGGTGTGAGCAAGAGCAGGGCAAGCGAAAGCGACAAGGGGGTACGCATAATTTCTTCCTGGGCATTGACGAGTAGGAGCCCGAGTCTAGGAAGCTTTGCTGCGAACAATAATGATTAGTATCAAGTTTCGAGCAATTAAACCGATGGCTCGTCACGTTGGCGAAATCGCTGGGCGCGCTCGACGCTGTAGATCATCTGTTCGGCTGCGTGAATGGTCAACGGATGCTGAGTAAAGCCGGGTCTGGGGGAAATGTAGGTGGCCATCTCCCGGGCAACGGCGAGCTGGTGTTCCGAGCCTTCGGCCAGCAGGGCGATGACCAGGTTCTCCAGGGCAATCACTCGGACACGCAGATGAACCAGTTCGGCGTTCGTCAAGGCTGGCGGAGCGGCAAAAACTTCGTCATCGAGAGATGTTGCGGCGTTTTGGTTGTCCCAGGTCGACAGGGTTGGATGGCCGCTTGGGAAAGGATTTTTATTGAGCATGAGAAACGTCTCCAAGTTTATTCAGCCGTTAGCTTAGCCCCGGGATTACGAAGGAGGTGGTCGCCCGATGTCGATTCTTGATGTGTATCAAGGCTAGCTTTGCGCAAGGGCTGTAGGTTGGAAGAACGCCTCTCAATGATCGGAGATCGGCATGGCCAAGAACTTCCCCGTCAACCCCAAGCACCCCGAACGGATCTGTTGGGGGTGCGACCGGTATTGTCCGGCGAAGTCCCTGGCCTGCGGCAATGGCTCCGACCGTACGATGCATCCGGCCGAGCTGTTCGGCGAGGATTGGCATCTGCCTGGTGACTGGGGCCTCGAGACGCTCATCACTACAGACAAGCCGACGGAGGACGTAGCGGACCCCTCGACTGGCAGTCAGAGCGAGTAGCTGGTTGCTTGTCCGGGGTGGTTGTCCTGCACGCCGGCGATGAGGTGCAGTGGCATCTGTTGCGTATCAATGGACGGGACTTCCAGACTGCCCACAATTTGCAGGTGTCGCTCCCTCAGTTCGGCCGACTCTTCTGCCTTTGCCATAGCCATACTCGCGTGGTTCGCTGCGATTTCATTGAGTGAAGATGGAATCGATGCGGATCATCGCAACAGGTTTCGCAGGAAAGCAGAACACGCCGCCGCATTCTCTGCAGATCGACAGCTTGAATACTGCCGTGGATGACACTGGATTTGATCGACACGAGTTGAGAATCCTGGTCAAGCGGACTCGCTACCTCACGGAGGCTTTTCCCGAAATTTCACCGCTTTCGCGCAAAGCGGCGAGTTCTCTGAAAGCACTTCAATCGGCTTTAGGTTCCTGGCATGACCATTATAAATGGTGCCAAAAGGTGCTGATCGAATCTGATCTGCGTTCGTTGGAAAAAAATTGGCAGAGCTGCGCAGCCACTGGTTTCCTGTTGCCAACATCAACAGGCAAAAAAAGCCGTCTGAAGGGGGATCAAGCCATCACCAGCCTCTTGATCCATTCCAGCAGCGCGCTGGGCAACAGCTCCGGCCTGGGCAGTAAGACGTACTGCCGCAATCCGAACACTGCTGGTAGATAGTTCGCTGCCTGGCGGTCGATGGTCAAACAAAAAGGGTGCATGCCTTGTAGCTTGGCTTCGGTCACGGCTTGACGCATGTCTTCCACCCCATAGCGGCCTTCGTACTGGTCAATATCGTTCGGCTTGCCGTCGGAAAGTAGCAACAGGAGCCGGTGTGTGGCCGCTTCGCGCATCAGCAATGTGCTCGCGTGACGAATGGCAGCGCCAGCCCGGGTATAACGTTCCGGTTCGAGTGCGGCAATGCGCCGGCCGACTTCACTGCTGTAGCACTCATCGAATGCTTTCAGGGTGCGTATCGTGACACTTTGTGGCCCCTCGCCGGAAAACGCCAGCACGCTGTAAGGCTCGCCCAGGCTCTCCAGCGCCAGACAGACCAGCAGCAACGCCTCGCGCTCGACATCAATGACCCGGCGATGGCAGGACAGCCAGCTGTCAGTGGAGCCGCTGACGTCGATCAGCAACATGATCGCCATGTCGCGCCGGCCCCGGCGCTGGGTCTGATACAGCGCCTGCGGCATGCTCAGGCCGGCGCGGGCCTCGGCGCAACCGTCGATATACGCCTCCAGATCGATATCGTCGCCCTCCCATTGTTTGCGCAGCCTGACCCGTTGGGCCCGCAGGCTTTCGAATTGCCGGCGGATGGCATCGAGCACCGGACGGTGAGTCTCGAGGGTTCGCTCGACCCACTGCTGTGGGCCTGCCAGGGCAGGACACAGTTGCAGGGTTGCACCCGGATCACGGTAGACCTGCCGGCGGTAATCCCACTCGGGGTAGCTGATTGCGTTGCTGGCAAGATCCTGTGCACCGTGCTGAGCACGGGTCTGTGGCAGATCGTCAGACAGCAGCACTTCTTTCGTGGGACCGGCCGTGACCACCAGTCGGGCTTCCTCGAGTTCGGCCAATGACTCGGCAAAATCAGCCGCCGGGGTGTCGGTATCCCGGTCGGCAGGGCGCTGCATTCCCATGGGGTCTTCGGCCTTTTCCAGCGGTTCGGCGGGCTGCACCATCCACAGGCCTTGTTCCTGATCGTCGTCCTCGTCGGCACAGGCTGCACGCACATTTGGCTGGCGTTCAAGGCGTGCGCTGCGTGGCTGGGTGTCGGCGGTGTCGATTTCGCCGGGCAGCGTCGGGACCGCCCGTCGCGCCGACGGCTCGCGCAGATCGCCGGTCCAGGCATCGAGCAACAGCCAATTGGCACCGAGCTTGCGAGGTTCTTCGGCGGACATGAGGCGTGCCGCGAGGGTTGCTGAATGGCGCAGCGAGTCGGCCGTTTTGGCAGGTATCACCAGTCCCTCCAGAGGCTTGCCGCATTCACTGCTTAGCAGTAACCGAAGGAAGTTTTCCAGGGGCTGTCGTTGGCGGGGAAATGCGTGAAGAGGGGGGCGCATGGCAAATGCATGTTGACGCAACCCTTGGATCGATGCGGCCAGTCCCGGCAGCACTCGCACCAAATCGGTATCGGCAGCCCAGGCTTCGAGGAGCAGATAGACGCTGCGCTGCATCGGGTTGGCAAGGGTCGGCAGGGCGGCGGCGCTGCCTCTTTGCGCGCGCATCGCTTGTTGCAAGGCGAGGGTTCGATAACGTTCCCGCATGAGTGGAACATCATCGCTGCCCAGGTGCTCCGGCAGCCAGATAGACACACCATCGGTAGCCGGGATCGCGCTTTGCCGACAAGGTATTTCGCTACGCTGTAAAAGCCTTTTTAACAATGTGGGTGGCGAGGGTGGTTGCGCGACACGCAGCGAATAGTGGGTGTTGAACACCGCCTTGATCAGTAAGTCGAGGTGTTGTGCGACATCCCCTAGGGTGACGATTTTTGCAGGGGGCGAGGGTGCCTGGTGACGACGCCACAACGCATGTGCATACACCGTTGCGTGGCGTGCGACATCGGTGATGAGGTCCTCGGCTTCGGCCATCTAGATAAACGTCAGGTCGACGAGGTCGCGCATGGCCGCGACCAGTATCGCGTCATCGGACAGCGGCGAGATCAACGCGACCCGGCACGCGACGGGCGCAGCAATGCCGTGGGTGATCAGCCGCGCAGTGGCGATCAGCAGACGGGTACTAGGGACTTCCGCCAGGCCTCGGTCCTGCAAGGCACGTAGCCGCTGGGCGAGGGTGACTAAGGCGTGGGCGGTGGCGTAGTCGGTTCCACCCTCATGGATGATGATAGAGATTTCGCGCTCGGGCGGCGGGAAGTCAAAATCCAGCGCCACAAAGCGCTGTCGGGTACTCGGTTTCAAATCCTTGAGAATGCGTTGGTAGCCGGGGTTGTAGGAGACCACCAGTTGAAAATGTGGTGAGGCTTCGAGGATCTCGCCGATTTTGTCCAGCGGCAGAATGCGTCGGTGGTCGGTCAGCGGGTGCAGGACGACAATCGTGTCTTGCCGCGCTTCGACCACCTCGTCCAGGTAACAGATAGCGCCTTCGCGCACCGCTCGAGTCAGTGGGCCTTCCGTCCAATGGGTGCCCTGGTGACCGATCAAGAAACGCCCGACCAGGTCGCTGGCACTCAGATCGTCATGGCAGGAAATGGTGATCAACGGGCGTTTGAGGCGCCAGGCCATGTGTTCGACAAAACGGGTCTTGCCACACCCGGTGGGTCCTTTGAGCATGACGGCCAGTTGCTGCGCATGGCATTGCTCGAAAATCGCGACCTCGTCGCCGCTGGGCTGGTAATAGGGTTCAGCTTGCAGCGGTGCGGGTTCGGCGTGCATCAGCGAACGTTCCATCACAGCGCCGCGCCTGAGGCATGAGGTGTGGCCTGGACCGGATCGGCTTCATCGACATTGAAGTCCGGCGCATGGCGGAAAAACTCGAAGATGAACAGCCCCGCACCCAGGCTGAACATCGATGCTGTCGCCACCAGCATCAGGAAGTGCACCTGAATTTTCAGCTGCACGTCCAGGTAGCCCAGGCCGAGAATGCGCTCCAGGTACACCTGACCAATGCCCGCGGTGGCAAATGACAGGGTCATGCCGAACATGCCTCCCAACTGCAGCCAGAACGCCCAATAGCCGATACTGCTTTCCTCCACGGGACGACGGGTCAGGCCCGGCAGCGCATAGGTGATCATCGCCAGGACAATCATGGCGTAAGCACCATAGAAGGCTGCATGGCCATGCATGGCGGTAATCAGGGTGCCGTGGGTCCACTTGTTGACGTCGGGGAAGGTGTGAGCCAACCCCAGCAGGCCGGCACCGAACAGGGTGAACACGGCACTGCCCAAGGTCCAGTGCAAGGCCAGTTTGTTCGGGTGAGACAGGCCCGAGCGGCGCATCGCGTTGTAGGCATAGATCGCCATGCCGATCAGCGCCAATGGCTCTAGCGCACTGAAGAAGCCGCCCAGTGGCAGCCAGTAATGGGGAACGCCGATCCAGTAATAATGGTGTGCGGTGCCCAGAATGCCGGCAATAAACACCAGGCCGACGATGACGTACAGCCACTTCTCCATCACCTCGCGGTCAGCGCCGGACAGCCGGATCAGCAGATAGGCAAGAAAGCCGCCCTGGATCATCTCCCAAACGCCTTCGACCCACAGGTGGATGGTCCACCAGCGGTAATAGATCGACACCACGTAATTTTCATATTGCAGCAGCGCTGGCAGAAAGAGCACGGCGGCGCTGGCCAGGCCTAGCAGCAGGACGCCCTCGGTGGCGGTGAAGCGCCCGGCTTTCTTGATCGTCATGCCGATGTTGTAGAGAAACATCAGCATGCAAATCACGATCACGATCTTGTGAGGCAGCGGCTGTTCGAGCAGCTTGTTCCCGGTGCCATAACCGAACAGGTAACCAAGAACGGCGGTGACGCCCATGGCCGTCCACAACCCGAGCTGGATGTAGGCCAGTTTGGTGCTGTGCAACTCGCCACGGGATTCGTCCGGCACCATCCAGTAGGTCGCCCCCATGAACCCTGTCAGCACCCAGACGATCAACAGATTGGTGTGAATGGACTTGGTGACATCGAATGGCAAGAGGTTCAGCAGCGGGTCCGGCCCGAGGTATTTCGCCGCCGAGAGCAGGCCGAAGACCAGTTGCAGGCCAAACAACACCATGGCAACGGCGAAATACCAGTAGGCGACGGATTGAGATCTGTAGCGCATGGTCATCCCCTGCGGTTACTGGAACGACGCCAGATAGGCGACGAGTTGATCGATCTGTTCGGGCGTTAATGTTTTGGCGAAGGTGTCCGGCATGAACGACATGCCGTTGGCGGAAAACATATCGCCCGGATGCAGGTAAACACTCGGCGTGACGATGGATTCGCGGATGAAGCCTTCGGCATCTTTGGCCTTGCCCTTGTAGTCCGGCGAGGCGATGACCTGTTTGGCCCGATTGGCCAACCCGGCCAGTGATGGCCCGGCGAGGTTGACGCCCGGTGCAATCGAGTGGCAAGCGCTGCACACCGGCGTTGCGTTCGTTCGAAACAACGCCTCGCCCAAGGCGATCGGGTCTTCCTTGCCGGACACCGGGCGGGCGGCGGGGGGTGGTTTGCCGTCGCCGGTGGCATTTTGCTGTGCCACGGTGAGGTCCATGCCGGGGATCGACGCACCGGTCACCAGAATCGGGCGCGGCGGCCAGCCTTGATTGTCGACCTTGCTCACCCAATCGAGGAAGGCGATCAAATCGGCGATTTGCTCATCGCCGAGTTTCAGGTTCGGCATCAAGCGACGATGGCGTTGCTCGTCATAGAACTTTGAAGGGTCTTTGAGGAATGCAGTGAGATAAGGGGCGCCGCGCTGCTGGGTGATTTTCGTCAGGTCCGGGGCGTAATAAGCACCCTCGCCGAACAGGGTGTGGCAATTGATGCAATTGTATTGATGCCAGACATCCTTGCCGCGAGTGACCTGGGGCGTGATCTGTTGAGCGTTGGTCAGTGTGGGGAACTGCCGGTGACTATCAACAGTCATGCCCAGAAATACCACAGTGGCGATCGCCGTCGATATCAGCGCGAATGAGCGTGTCTGGCGTTTGTTCATTGCGAACTCCCTATACGCCGATGCCGGTCCAATAGGTGATGCCGATCACTCCGGCATAGACGACCGCGCTGGCCATCAGCACGAGCACTGCATAGCTGACAAGCTTCAAGACTTTTTGCACGACTGCCTCCCAATGTGAAAATGCAGGTGGAAAGTTCCTGGGATAACGCTCTGCCGGGTGGGTATTAATCAACAGGAAGAGTGTTAGGCGCATGCACAGCGGCTTTGCGGTGCTCGGAACAAGGCAGGCGACCTCGACTTCTGCTGCACTGACGATTGCCTGAGGTCAGGATTCAAATAGCCGAGAACAGGCACTAATTATTAACGATACCAAGCGCTGCATATTTGAGTGCCGTGGTTCAAGTTGGGAAGTTGAATGATCTTGAGGGTAGTAGACTTCGCATAGCTGTCAAGAAATTGAATAAAATTTTAACCAGTCGGAGTGGCGGTCACACAGAAGAAATTGAAATAATCGAGGCTAAGTAAATAATCAAATTATCTCTATTGAGGACGGAGGCGCATGGTATTCAGTCATGATCAACCGTAAGTGCTTGATGGCGTCAGGATATTTGAGATCGGTATTTCGTCTCTTCTCATGATACTGGCTGAAAATTTCCAATCCAGATAGAGCCGATCGAGAAGATCAAGGGCGGCGCAGCTCAAGCGATGTGCTTCGCTGAACAGCTGGTTGTTACGTTCAAGCATCAGCTTTAGACATACTTCGGCTTGACCGGAAATCCTCGTGTCGTTCATTGCTGTGCCTTCTTGCTTGACCTGTTCTTATTTTTTTGCGCCCAATCCTGCTCTCTGATTTGGAGGCTGGCTGGGCGAGAAACGTCGAAGTACACGCAAAGCTACTTCAAAGTTGTGCCACGAAGCAGGGCTTCTCGATTCCACCTTTGCATACTGAATGCGTTTACCGATTGATCTTGTCTTTGGTGTTGAGCCATTGTTGGCGGTATTCAAGTTACTTGTTGTCTGCTCCGTTTTGAGTTCCGAGAGCTCATGAAGTACCATGCACCAAAAATCGCTCACTATTAGAAAGCTGATCGATCATCGAATTCGTTAATAATACATTTCAAAAAACGACTTAAAAAAAGACCCGCAAGCGGGCCTAAAAAGCAGTTCTATTTAGTCACATGAAACTGTTTCAGCTTCTTACTCCTCAGATGCCACCAGTCGCGCACCTTTACGCGTGACCTGCTGCCCGACTTCAAAAATCGCATTGGGTGAGCGCACCGTACTAATCTCGCCTTGCGCGTTTTTCACTTCATAAGCGGCTTCAGACTTGCCAATGCCTGCTTGCACCGCACTGCCGGCGAAAAAACCGCCAGTTGCGCCGATTAGTGCACCAATCGGGCCGCCTGCCGCGCCAACCATCATTCCGGTCAAGGCGCCGAAACCCCTGCCAGCGGTTGTGTCGGGGACTTCACGGATTATCTGGTCTGCCTGGCATAGCGGAGACAGCAGTGTACACAGGGTAAAACTGAGCACGATTGAACGAGTCATGACATTGTCCCTTTGGGTTTGCGTTAAGTTCGCTATTCAATACACAAAACGGGCCAATAATTTTATTGATTAATATCAATAACATAAGTATACGAATAGTCATTATGACCTAATGCGGAAAAGGTCATAATGACAAATAAATAGTCAATATGACTTCTCGACTGATAGCTTGTGCGTGCGTGCGTAACTGGACGATTGGTACTCGATGAGTGACTTTGACATGGGGGCGCAGTACCAATGCAGGGAAAATTCCGACGCCTCCAGTGCTCAACTAACACATAAAAAGCGTACCTTCGGTCTTCCGTGTCGGCCCTAGGCGAGACAAGTCGACGGCGTCGGGGTGTAAGCGCCGTCAAAATCAAGGAAAAGGGTGTGCGAATTCCTCTGCACCGAGGTTTCTCCCGTAAGTGACCCTCACCGAATAGCTTGGGCTCGATGGGTCATAGCGTGTTTTAGCGCTTACTTCGCCGTCTCCGACCTTCTCTGCGGGAGCGGAGTCATTACTCTAAACACATGAGATAGCGTATCAACGACAAGCTTAGGGGGGCGTGCTGGGTAATTGCACAGACTTGCCCACCCATTTGCACTCGACTTGCCCCGTCGTTTGCTTTCCCACTGACCACTTGTTTGCATTCGAGGTGACCAGCGATAGATGACGTAACACCTCAACCAAACAAGCATGGCGATCTCTACCGCACCGCATTGTGTGCCTGAAAAATGATGAGCCTGAGCGCTTGCCGAAGGGCACCCAAGTCAGTCAAAGCGAGGAGGTGGTAGGCGATCCATCAGTGTTAAAAATCTCAGACGCGTACATTTCTGGCGTGGAAACTGAAGCCGACTATTTCAACTCAACGCAACGGCCAAAAAGAGGCACTCTAAAGAGTCTTGAGGAGCCGAGCCGATTCATCGAGTTGATCCAACGTCCTAGGTAGATTTTCGGAACAGCTCTTGGCGAATTTTTCCGATGGCCCCCATGGGATTGAGGCCCTTGGGGCAGACCCATGAACAGTTGCCGATGCTGCGGCAACGGAACAAGCTGAACGGGTCCTCCAGCCGCTCTAGCCGTTCTACCGTGGCCTGATCGCGGCTGTCGGTGATGAAACGCCAAGCCTGCAACAGCCCGGCTGGACCTACGTACTTTTCCGGGTTCCACCACCAGGATGGACATTGCGAGGAACAGCAGCCACAGAGAATGCATTCATACAGTCCATCGAGCTTAGCGCGCTCCTTGGGGGACTGGAGACGCTCGATGGCCGGTGCTGGCTCGTGATTGATCAGCCATGGCTTGATGCTCTCGTACTGCTGAAAGAAGAGACTCTGGTCGACTACCAAATCGCGGATGACCGGCATGCCGGGCAAAGGTCTGATGATCAGTATGCTGGCCGTGCCCAGCGCCTCCGAAACTGGCGTGATGCAAGCCAGTCTGTTCTTGCCGTTGATATTCATTCCATCCGAGCCGCAAACACCCTCCCGACAGGAGCGCCGATAGACCAGTGTCTGATCTGCCTCGTGCAGGAACTCCAATGCATCCAGCACCATTCGCACTCGGAACTCCTCGGGCAACGACAACGACTGCATCCAAGGCGACCGTTCTTGTTCCGGGTGGTATCGATATACCTGTACTTCAATCATGGCTCGTTTTTCCTCCACCGATTACGACGAGAGTGGACAGCACCTTGATCTGGTGAGCGCACGGTACCCACATCCGGTCGATCAGAAGAATTCCTCACGTGGAGCATAGACGTTGATGATGTCAGAGCGAATTTGCATCCGGCGCGAGTTTACGAGGCGGACGGTGAAGCGTCGCTGACAGACAATCCGCTTCCTGAGACTGTGCGACGCATCGGCGCGGGCAACGAGGGAGCAGCAGTAGATCTGCAAATCAGCGTCTACCGAGACTCCAGAGTTGTCGAATGCCGAATTGGTCCATTTTCGTAACCGAGCTATTCCCTTGGAAAACCTAGTGATCGTGCTGCTCGCTCAAGATTCGGATAAGCAGCTGGCCGTCCCCCGTGAAATTGCCTCATATATCACGCCTTGACCGGGGTTCACCCACCACCCCCTAACCATTCATGCGGCTTCGCAGATGATCGATAGCGTCGCCCGTGCAATGCGATTTCGCAAGCTGTCCGAGTCATGAGGGTGCCCGCGACCCTTATGCCGGACACCTTTCAGCCGACAACTGGCGCTGGGTAGAGAAGCGAATTCCCCAAAGGGGTCGCGGCCGCGGTCAAAGTTGCGGGTTCGGCTCTGCCTCGGCCTATAAGATGCACAACCATTCTGCCGCGATAGAGAAGGTAGTCCGCTACGATTCTGCGATGACAACGCCACCAGACGGCCTCCGAACACATGATCGCGCATCGCTGGTCCTGACAGAGTTCTTGCAAACGCAGCAAGCCCTGTTCAAATTCTTCGGACAACGCATAGTCGGCATAGTTATGAAAACTTTGATTGATCCAGAATCCATTAATGTCTGGCGCCACAGTTTTTGATTTTTTTCGTAATCCGCCAAGTTTGGCTAGTTGTATGTAATCGATGTTTTTCGCAGCAAGCGCTTGCGGTAATGTATTAAAATTGAATTGAGGGTTAGTTCGCGATAGTGGCACGGTGCGAATGTCCGCGAGCAACTCAATATGTTCGGCCCGAAGTAGCTCAATGAACTCAGATAGGGTTCTGGTAGAGTGGCCTATTGTATGAATTACTGGGAGCTCGAACATTAGCCAGGGTCCAAAAATACCAATAGTGCTAACTATGACAATGAATAATCGACTTCGTTTACTGTCTCCTAGAACGCTTAGGCGTAGGGTCAAGCGCTTCACCATCGATTGATGGTCCTTCGACTGCAATTATATTCGCAAGTGGGTAATTCGGAAATTCCGGTTTATAGTCAAGAAAGTAATTTATTCAGGCCTGTATTTTAGACGAAAACGCGATGAAAATCAGACATGAACGCTCGTCAGGGGAGGACGGTCACCCATTGTTCCGAGGTTTTTTTGTGGAATGACTAAAAATATACCGATCTATTTGAAGATGATTATTTGTCTACTGGATAGCCTTCCTTAAATTAATATTGAACCATTGGTGCTGAAAATTGTTTTGACCCGCTGATAGATTATGATTGCTATGTCCGTGAGTAAGGAGGAGTGTTGATCGCATAATTCTAATTAAAAGAGGCGATGGAGCATAATCGTTACTCGGCGGGTCATTCGTCAGAGGTCGATCGCTCAGCGAACCCATGCGTGCTTCCAAGCTCTCACTGTCCGGTGTCCGGCGTCCATTTAAATATGGGCTGATCATTTTGTTGTGTCTGGTGTTCGGTGGGTTTTCCGGATTACAGGCGAAGGACTATGGCGGGCTCGAGCAGCAGCGTGTAGACGCCATATTTCCTGGCAGTGATAAGCTTTCCGAGCCGACAGGCGAGTTCAAGGTTCGCACCATCAGCAGCGGAAAAAACCTGCTTGGTTATGTGTTCCAGAGTCAGGACGTGGTGGATATCCCGGCCTATTCAGGCAAGCCGGTCAACATGCAGGTGATTCTCGATTCTGCCGGGGTGATCCAGGATGCCTACGTGCTGGAGCACCATGAGCCGATCCTATTGATCGGCATTCCCGTGGATAAGCTCCATGCCTTCGATGCCAAATATAAGGGCATCAAGGCCGACCGAAGGGTGGTTGTCGGTCACTCCAGTGATCCAGAGGCAGTGACAGTCGATGGGATCGCCGGGGCGACGGTGACCGTCATGGTGGTCAATGAGATCATCATGCGCGCTGCGCACAAGGTGGCCGTATCGCTCAAACTGGTTGCAGACAATGGCGGCGTTACACAGAAACCCGCCACTGTGCGCGAAGACTTTTTCGAGCCCGCCACCTGGGAGCAACTGACCGGCAACGGCGCCATTCGCCGACTGAATCTGACCCGTGGGCAAGTCGACGCTGCCTTCAAAGGCACTGAGGCCGAGGGGCTCGACAATGCCGCCGCGGATCAGGTTGACGATACCTTCATCGAACTGTTCACCGCCGATTTGAACCCGCCGGCCATCGGTCGCAACCTGCTGGGCGACAATCAATACCGATTTCTTATACAAGATCTCAAGCCCGGCGAACAGGCCATCGCGGTACTGGGTCGCGGGCTCTATTCCTATAAAGGCTCGGGTTATGTACGCGGCGGCATTTTCGACCGGGTGCAATTGCGCCAGTTCGGCAACATCATCAGCTTTCGCGACATGGACCACCAGCGGCTCTCGGATGTGTTTGCCAAAGGCATGCCCGAGTTCACTGAGATGTCGATTTTCATTGTGCGCGAACCGGCCAAGTTTGATCCGGGATCGCCCTGGTCCCTGGAGTTGCTGGTGCGTCGTCAGACCGGTGCAACCGGCGGCACATTCAGCAGCTTCGAACTTTCCTACCAACTGCCCGAACAATACCTCTTGCGCCCACCGCCTACCGCCGAAGAACTGGCCGCCATCGAGGTTGCCAACAGACCGACATGGGTCAACATCTGGTACCAGAAAGCCTTCCAGATCGGGATCCTCTGCACGGCTCTGGCGGTGTTGATGGTGATTCTGTTCCTGCAGGACACCTTCACCAAGTACCCGCGTTTCCTCCACTGGCTGCGTCGCGTCTATTTGATCTTCACCGTGGTGTTCATTGGCTGGTACGCCCTGGGGCAGATTTCGGTGGTCAACGTGCTGACCTTCGCCCATGCCCTGGTCGAGAACTTTCGCTGGGAACTGTTTCTCACCGACCCGATTGTTTTCATCCTCTGGACATTCACCGCCGCCAGCATTCTGCTGTGGGGGCGAGGCGTGTTCTGTGGCTGGTTGTGTCCGTTCGGTGCGTTGCAGGAGTTGATCAACGAAGCCTCGCGCAAACTCAAGGTTCCGCAATTTGAATTGCCCTTCGCATTGCATGAACGCTTGTGGGCCGTGAAGTACATCATTCTGCTGGTGTTATTTGGCATCTCCCTGGAGTCGATGACCACCGCTGAGCAATTTGCCGAGGTGGAACCGTTCAAGACCGCCATCACCCTCAAGTTCGACCGCCAGTGGTGGTTCGTGGCTTACGCGGTGGCGCTGCTGGTCATCAACATTTTTACCCGCAAGGTCTATTGCCGCTACGTCTGCCCCTTGGGCGCAGCGCTGGCCATTCCCAGCAAGCTGCGCCTGTTCGACTGGCTCAAACGACGCAAGGAGTGCGGCACTCCCTGCCAGCTCTGCGCCAAGGAATGCGAGATCCAGGCGATCCACCCCGATGGTCATATCAACGCCAACGAGTGTCACTACTGCCTCGATTGCCAGATGACCTATCACAACGAAAACAAATGCCCGCCACTAGTACTCAAGAACAAGCGCAAGACACGGGACAAACCAGCCCCCGTACCAGCGCACGCCGACTTGATTCCAGTGGTGCAAGTGTTCGAACCCTGACCCGCCCTCGCAGCACGCGAGGGATCAAGACTCGATTGACCCAGCTTATTTTTATCTGCCTCCGATGGAGCAAAACCCATGAGCGATAACAAGTCGAAAAAAGATCATGAAACGGTGGAGGGCACAGGCCTTAACCGACGCGGTTTCCTCGGCGTTTCAGCCCTGACCGGCGTCGCGCTGGCAGGTGGCACCGCCCTTGGCAGTGCGGTGTTCACCCGCGAGACCTGGGCGGCGGCAGCCAAGGACGCGCAATCGAAAATTCATGTGGGGCCGGGCGAGCTGGACCAGTATTACGGTTTCTGGAGTGGCGGCCACCAGGGCGAAGTACGGATCATGGGCGTTCCGTCGATGCGTGAGTTGTTACGCATCCCGGTGTTCAACGTCGATTCCGCCACCGGCTGGGGCCTGACCAACGAAAGCAAACGGATCATGGGCGACAGCGCACATTTCCAGAATGGCGACTGCCACCACCCGCATTTGTCCATGACCGACGGCAAATACGACGGCAAATACCTGTTCATCAACGACAAGGCCAACAGCCGCGTTGCGCGTATCCGTCTGGACATTATGAAGTGCGACAAGATGCTCACCGTGCCTAACGTGCAGGCCATTCACGGGTTGCGTCTGCAGAAAATGCCCCACACCCAATATGTGTTTGCCAATTCCGAGTTCGTCATTCCGCACCCCAATGACGGCAGCACCTTCGACCTGCAGGACAAGAACAGCTACACCATGTTCAACGTCATTGACGCCGAAAAAATGGAGATGGCCTTCCAGGTCATCGTCGACGGCAATCTGGACAACACCGACGCCGACTACACCGGCAAGTATGCCGCTTCGACCTGCTACAACTCGGAGAAGGCCTACGACCTGGGCGGCATGATGCGCAACGAGCGCGACTGGGTGGTGGTGTTCAACATCCCGCGCATCGAAGCGGCGATCAAGGCCGGCAAGTTCATCACCCTGGGTGACGCCAAGTCACCGGTGGTCGATGGTCGTAAAACCGAAGGCAAGGACAGCGATTTCACGCGCTATATCCCGGTGCCGAAGAACCCCCACGGGATCAATATGACGCCCGATGGCAAGTACTTCATTGCCGCCGGCAAACTCTCGCCGACCTGCACGATCATCGCCACCGCCAAGCTCGACGATCTGTTCGACGACAAATTGAAGGACCCGCGTGACGTGGTGGTCGGCGAGCCGGAACTGGGGCTCGGGCCGCTTCACACCACCTACGACGGCCGCGGTAATGCCTACACCACACTGTTCATCGACAGCCAGGTGGTGAAGTGGAACGTCGATGAAGCCGTTCGCGCGTATACCGGTGAGAAGGTCAACTGCATCAAGCAGAAACTCGACGTGCAGTATCAACCGGGCCACAACCATGCCTCGCTGACCGAAACCAGTGAGGCCGACGGCCAGTGGCTGGTGGTGCTCAGCAAGTTTTCCAAAGATCGCTTCCTGTCGACCGGTCCGCTGCACCCGGAGAACGACCAGTTGATCGATATTTCCGGCGACGAGATGAAACTGGTGCACGACGGCCCGGCCTTCGCCGAACCCCACGACTGCGTCATGGCCCGTCGCGACCAGATCCGGACCAAAAAGATCTGGGACCGCAACGACCCGTTTTTCGCCGAGACCGTGGCGATCGCCGCAAAAGACGGAATCAAGCTGGAGACCGACAACAAGGTCATCCATGACGGCAAGAAGGTGCGTGTCTATATGACGTCGATGGCCCCGGTCTACGGTGTCACCGAGTTCACCGTCAAGCAGGGTGATGAGGTCACGGTGACCATCACCAACATCGATAAGGTGGAAGATGTGAGCCACGGTTTCGTCATGACCAACCACGGTGCAAGCATGGAGATCAGCCCGCAGCAGACATCGTCGATCACCTTTGTCGCCGACAAGCCGGGGTTGCACTGGTACTACTGCAGCTGGTTCTGTCATGCGCTGCACATGGAAATGGTCGGCCGGATGCTCGTCGAGAAGGCTTGAGCGGCTGGTCGTATCAGGGCCGCGAAAAGGTAAACGCAGTGTTCAGACCCCTGGCAAATGACTCATTACACGGCATGGCACTTTTGGTGTTGGTGTTTCTATCGGTATTCGCCCACGCGTCGCCACGGCCCATCACCGAGTTGCCCCTGCAACCCGATGGCGATCTCCACTGGAAGCTGCCGGCCGGAGAATACCAAGGGCAATTCAGTGTCGATCAGCCGATGCAGATCGATTGCGAGAAAGGTGCCGTCATCAATGCGCAGGGGCAGGGCAATGCTCTGTTCATCAGCGCCCCCGACGTGCGGATCGAGGGCTGCACATTGCTTGACTGGGGGCGCGACATGACGGCCATGAACTCAGCGATTTTCATCGGTCCCAAAGCCCAGGGGGCGGTGATACGCAACAACCGCATGAAAGGGCCAGGCTTCGGCATCTGGGTGGACAGCACCCACGACGTCAACTTGATTGACAACGATATCGAAGGTGACCCGAGCATCCGCTCCCAGGATCGCGGCAACGGGATTCATCTGTACGCCGTGCACGGCGCCAAGGTGATCGGTAATCACGTGCGGCTGACCCGCGACGGGATCTACATCGACACCTCGAACGGCAACCTGCTGCAGGGCAATACCCTGGAAGACCTGCGCTACGGCGTGCATTACATGTACGCCAACGACAACCAGTTGCTCGGCAACACCACCCGCCGTACACGCACCGGCTATGCCTTGATGCAGAGCCGCAAGCTGACGGTGATTGGCAACCGTTCCGAGCAGGACGAGAGCTATGGCATCCTGATGAACTACATCACCTATTCCGAATTGCGCGACAACTTCGTCAGCGATGTGCGCAGCGGTTCTGCCGATGGCGGTATGGTCAGCGGTGCCGAGGGCAAGGCGCTGTTCATCTACAACTCGCTGTTCAATGTCATCGAACACAACCACTTTGAGCGCAGCGCCGTAGGGATTCACCTCACCGCCGGCTCCGAAGACAACCGGATCACCGACAACGCCTTCGTCGACAATCAACAGCAGGTCAAATACGTCGCCACCCGCTTACAGGAATGGTCGGCCGAGGGGCGGGGCAATTACTGGAGCGATTACCTGGGCTGGGATCGCAATAACGATGCGGTGGGCGACGTGATCTACGAGCCCAACGACAACGTCGACCGTCTGTTGTGGCTGTACCCGCAAGTCCGTCTATTGATGAATAGCCCGAGCATTCAATTACTGCGTTGGGTTCAGAGCAGTTTCCCCGTGACGAAATCGCCGGGGGTCAAAGACAGTTTCCCGCTGATGAACCTTCCCACGATGCCTCAAACACAGCGGCCGACCTTATGAACGCCGTCGAGATCGAAGGCGTAAGCCAGCGTTACGGCAGCATGACCGTGTTGCACGATTTGACCCTGAGTCTGGGTGAAGGCGAGGTGCTGGGCTTGTTTGGCCACAATGGTGCGGGCAAGACCACGGTGATGAAATTGATCCTTGGTCTGCTCAAGGCCAGCGCCGGTCAGGTGCACGTACTCGGCTGCCGACCCGCACAAACCGACGTGCGTCGCCAATTGGGTTACTTGCCGGAAAACGTGACGTTCTACCCTCAACTCAGTGGCCGCGAAACCCTGCGGTATTTCGCCCGCCTAAAAGGCGCAGCCCTGACGCAAGTGGACGACTTGCTCGAGCAGGTCGGCCTTACGGGGGCCTCAGACCGACGGGTGAAAACCTATTCCAAGGGCATGCGCCAGCGTCTGGGCCTGGCTCAGGCGGTGCTCGGCGAGCCGCGTCTGTTGCTGTTGGACGAGCCCACTGTGGGGCTGGACCCGATCGCTACCCAGGATCTTTACCTGTTGATCGACCGTCTGCGCCAACAGGGCGCGAGCATCATCCTTTGCTCCCATGTGTTGGCAGGCGTCGAAGCGCATATTAACCGTGCGGCAATTCTGGCCAATGGCCGCTTACAGGCGATCGGGAGCCTGTCCAGCCTGCGCGAAGACGCCGACTTGCCGGCGCGCATCCGTGCCAGTGGTCTTTCCCAACGAGAGCAGTGGTTGCAGCGCTGGAATGCCGCCGGGCACACCGCCACGGCCATGGGCGGCAACGGAGTCGAGGTGATAGCTGTCAACGGCCATAAAGTCGATCTGTTACGTCAGTTGTTCCACGAGGATCAGCCCCAGGACATCGAGATATTGCAGCCGTCCCTCGAGGACCTCTACGGTTATTACATGAGTCGCGTGACCACCGAAACAGAAGGCCCTCATCGATGAAGCAGATTTGGAGTATCGCCGGCAAAGAGTTCAGCGACGGGCTGCGCAATCGCTGGCTTCTGGCAATCAGCCTGTTGTTCGCCATTCTGGCGGTGGGTATCGCCTGGCTCGGTGCGGCGGCATCCGGGCAACTGGGCTTCACGTCGATTCCGGCAACCATCGCCAGCCTCGCCAGCCTGGCAACTTTTCTGATGCCGCTGATCGCGCTATTGCTGGCCTACGATGCCATCGTCGGCGAGGACGAGGGCGGCACGCTGATGTTGTTGCTGACCTATCCGCTGGGCCGTGGACAAATCCTGTTGGGCAAGTTTGTCGGTCACGGCCTGATCCTGGCCTTGGCCACGCTGATCGGATTCGGCTGTGCCGCCGTGGCCATCGCCTTGTTGGTCGATGATGTCGAGTTGGGGCTGTTGCTCTGGGCGTTCGGCCGTTTCATGGTGTCGTCCACGCTACTGGGCTGGGTGTTCCTGGCGCTGGCTTACGTGTTGAGCAGCAAGGCCAGTGAAAAATCCAGTGCAGCCGGAATGGCGTTGGGTGTGTGGTTCCTTTTTGTATTGGTGTTCGATCTGGCGCTGCTGGCGTTGCTGGTGCTCAGTAAAGGCAGCTTCAACCCGGATCTGTTGCCGTGGTTACTGCTACTCAACCCGACCGACATTTATCGCCTGATCAATCTTTCCGGTTTCGAAGGCAGCGGCAATGCCGTCGGTCTTATGGCATTGAGCCGCGATTTACCGGTACCGGCTTCGCTTCTATGGCTCTGTCTGCTGATCTGGGTAGGGGTTTCGCTGCTGTTGGCTTACTGGATGTTTCGCCGTCGGCTGTCTTGATTTTTTTCACTCGGGAACAATGAGATGAACACTATGTACCTGGCCTGGCCCCGCGCTATGGTCGTCATCATTACCTGTTTGGGATTGGCGGCGTGCAACGATCGCGCAGAGGAAAAGCAAACCCCTGGGCCCGTGGCCTTCCATCAGAGTGACGAGTGTCATGTCTGCGGGATGGTCATCGCCGACTTTCCGGGCCCCAAAGGCGAGGTCGTGGAGAAAGGCACGGTCAAGAAGTTCTGCTCCACCGCAGAAATGCTCGGATGGTGGCTTCAGCCAGAGAATCACCACACTGAGGCGAAATTGTATGTGCACGACATGGGAAAAAGTGTCTGGGAGAAACCCGACGACCATTATCTGATTGATGCAACCACAGCCTACTATGTCGTCGGCACTCAGCTTAAAGGGTCCATGGGGGTTGTCCTGGCGTCATTTTCCGAAGAGGCGACTGCACGCAAACTGGCCAGCGAGCAGGGCGGCAGGGTGTTGCGCTTTGAGGAAATCGATCTGAGTCTTTTGCAACAAACCCCGACGATGTAGCCGAGCGGCCCGTTTCGCAGAAGAGAGCGGACTCGCTTCTGCGATCTGGATGTTTTTTCTCAAATCTTACTTCAGCGTCAGGATCCAGTCGGCTAAGGTCTTCGCTTCTTCATCAGTTACCTGGTTGGCCGGCATTGCGATCGGCCCCCATTTGCCTGTACTGCCTTCTTTGATGCTCTTGATCAGCGTGGCAGATGCATCGGGCTGGCCGGCGTATTTGGCGGCAACTTCCTTGTAGCCTGGCCCCACCATTTTGGCGTCGATCATATGGCAGCCAACGCAGGGTTTGCTCTTGAAGAGCGCCTCGCCATCAACGGCTTGAGCTGACTGCAGCGTCAGCGCGGCACCCAAGGCCAGCAGTGGAACAAGAATACTTTTCATCAGTGTCTCCTCAGACAAAGAAGCAGATTCGAAACGACCCGCTTCCGGTTAATTCAACAGGCATCGCATTGAATATTATTAGGGTGAATTTGTCGGCAATACAAACTCATTTCTTCAGGTGCTGATGTTGTCGGTTGGGAGCCGACTTGTGTAAAAACGCTCTTTACACCTTTATTAGATTTACCATCTTGAGCAATCGTTCAATTTTATCAGGATGTATTGGAAGGCGTGTGGTTAATTGTCGCCAGTGGAGAATTAATTGCTGCATGCTAAGTGTGTCGCATTCGCAACTCCCGGAGTTGAGTGCTGGTGATTTATCTTGATAATCGTTCCTTTAAGTTGGTGTTGCGTAAGTCACTAGAATATATTGAATTTAAAGCGTTGCGGGAAGGATATGTTGGACGTCAAGAAAGCCCTGTGTGCGCTCGGTAATATGTCCGCGGTGGTTAAATTAAAAATCGCTTCTCGAAAAAAAAGAAAACTTATTTGAAGTAAAGCTTTGCTGAAATAGTTGTTGTTTTGACTATGAGGAATTCGGAAAGTCAATCATATCCACCGCCCATGCCATCCCATTCCTCCCGTAGGAGGTAGCTCCCGGGCGCGTCCGCTAAATTAAATCGAGTTCTGCAGGGCGCCAAATATCGTCGGAGTCGGGGTAGGAGTTGCTGGAGCATTAGGGGATGGGCGCTGCCGGCAGAGTGCCGGCAGTGGATCATTTATCCGCGCGAGTGACGGCAGTTATTGATGTCTGTCGTTTTGAGTCGGATCAGCGTTGCGACGATCTTAGCCGCAAGAGTTGCTGATGTGCAGCAGTCTTCTCTCCGCCAAGTTATTTTCAAGTGCCTGGTGGTCTGAAGGGGGCAGATGATGGTCTCTCTCCTTAAGCTCAAGCAAGTTTGAGCGCCAACTACGATAGGTTTGCTTAGCAACACGAATCGATGTCCTCTGTCTCCCCTTGAGCCTGCCAAACAAACCAGGCGCGGTTCGATACGGTAGAAACCCTAGTTTGTCGTCAACTGGCATGGCAATGGTGCCACCTCGGTGAGGTGAGAAGGCCGGCTGACGGGTGTCACGTGTTTCATCCTTTGAGATCCACTGCGACAGGTTGTGTTTGATCTATCGTCGGTTGAGGTAATTCGTTGAAGGGAAGGGTTGAACTGCGCTTAACGTTCTACAGAGCGGTTATGCGTCAGGAGCGAACATCGAGTTGTTGCGCTTGAGATAGCGTTGAAAACGGTGATGGCGATCGCCAGAAATCATGGACTTGATATTGATCAACTATGCTGACAATCAATTGGCGCGATAATCGGTGACTCCGCAATGACCTGGGTCAAGGCCGATCACGCCCGGGATGCCATCGTCGAGATTGAAATCGCCCAGGCTGACCATTGCGCGCCTGCCGCTGTTTTCGACGCAATAGCTGAGGGGGCTGCTGAGGCCTGACCAGATCGAGAAGTTAAATAATCAAGGCTTTAACGTTCAAGGCCCACATTAAGGGCCCTGGTTATTTGGAGTTAAAAAGGGAGCGGTAGGGGGAAGGCCATGGCATTCAGATGGCTCAGGAAGAGAAACCCCGAAACCAATACCGCGTTGATCGACCAGGCCACCGTGAGGAAACGAGCGATCTGACCGTGGACGGGGTCACGGACATTATCCGCATTGCGCCATACAGCATTGAGCATGGAAGCGGTGTAGGCCACAAAACCCAGCAGCATCAGACCAAACAGGGAGGGGGCAACTTTGTTGAAGGCGACCAGGATCAGGCCAAACAGTAAATTGCTGAGCACTACGCCGTAGAGCCAGAACACCACCCACAGCGCAGTGCTGCCCTGCGAGTTTAACCACTGCTGAAGCTTACTCATCATGTCTCCCTGGCCAGCTAGTGGCCCGATTTTCCCTACAAGCCCGTACAGACTTCACCCGGGTGATGCCGACGTAGTGGACGTCGTGCACGGTTTCAGTCTAGCGGGCTTTTACGACATGTCCCGACCGAGTACGGGTAGGTCGACAAACCTTACTACCTAGTTTCCAGATTCAGTGGGACGGGTTTATGGAGTAAACGATGGACGAGAAATCACTACCTGATTGGGATCCGAGGTCTGAAGCTGTGTTAAAGGATCAGACGACAGCCTACGACGACATGCGCCACCGTTGCCCGGTCGCATACAGTCAATATGGCTATATGTCCTTATTCCGGCATGAGGATGTGCTGCGCGTACTTAAGGATCATGAATCCTTCAGTAATGCCGTCTCGCGTTTCCCCTCGGTCCCCAATGGCATGGATCCGCCCGAGCATACGGTGTACCGGAGCCTCATCGAGCCTTATTTCAGCCCGGAGCATATGGATGCTTTTGCCCCGGTGTGCCGTGATATAGCTGTTCGTCTGGTGCGGGCGTTACCGGATGAAGGCCCTTCAGAACTGATAGGGGAATTTGCTCAAATCTTTGCGTTGCAGATCCAGTGTGCCTGGCTGGGCTGGCCGGCCGATCTTCATGAACCGCTGCGCCTGTGGACGCTGAAGAATCACGCGGCCACTCTGGCCAGAGACGACGCTGCCCTGGCCGCCGTGGCCCTCGAGTTTGACGGTTACATCAAGGATCTGCTGGAGGTGCGCCGTACAGCCGGCGCTGCTGCGCCGAACGACATTACGACCATCTTGTTACGCGATCAGTCCTTGGGAAGGCCTCTGACAGACGATGAGATCGTCAGTATTTTACGTAACTGGACGGTCGGCGAACTCGGAACCATTTCCGCCTCAGTCGGCATTCTCGCGCATTATTTGGCCATCAACTCCGGATGGCAGCAGCAATTGCGCGAACACCCCGCGCTGTTACCTGCCGCCATCGATGAAATACTGCGTATTCATGCACCGCTGATTATGAACCGTCGGATGACTACGAAACAGGTCATGCTGGGCGGGCGCACGCTGGCAAAGGGGTCGCGTATCGCCCTCAACTGGGCGTCCGCCAATCGGGATGAAGCGGTCTTTGGAGATCCCGATGAAATGCGCCTCGATCGCGATCCCGAGCTGAACCTGCTCTATGGTGCCGGCATTCATGTCTGCCCCGGTGCACCGCTTGCCAGACTGGAGCTACGGATCGTGATGGAAGAACTGCTTGGACGCACAAACCGGATCACACTGGTGCCGGATAAGGAACCAGTGAACGCGTTTTTCCCTGCCAGCGGGTTTTCTTCTCTACCCCTGCGGATTCAAAAACCGTCTTCCCAAACTTTGGGAGCCTGCCTGACCCGCGAGATCCGATGATCCCGGGACAGTCCTTTAATGCTGGGCGGCTTGGCGGCGAGACCGACATGTAGGTCAGCATGATTGACGTCAGCTTAGAGGGTAGTGCGTCGGGTAATGCAGCTTCGCAACGCCGGTGTCGGTAGCGGCCTTGACTGACCTGCAATCGGCCAGTCGATCAATGCTTGGTTCCGGCTGAATTGAGCCCTGATCGGCCGTGAGTGTTATTTCAAACCAAGCCGCTTCGCCAGTCGGTGCAGGTTGGCCACGTCCATATCCAGCATTCGAGCACAGGCAGACCATTTCCTTGCGCAATTATTCAGCGTGTTGTCAATCAGCTGACGCTGGAAGTCATCCGTCGCATCCCGCAGACCCTGGTCAACGCCGAGGAAAGGAACATCCAGAGCAACAGGCGGCGTATCCATCTGCTCGGGTACTTGATTGAAATGCTGTGCTTCAAGCAGTAGTTCGTCACTTTGCTGGGTCGCACGAGCAATGATTGTCGCTCGATAAACAGCATGCTCCAGTTCGCGAACGTTTCCTGGCCACGTGTACTGCTTGAGCAACGACAGACAGTTGGCAGCCAGAGCCACCCGTTTCAATCCCATGCGTTCCCTGCTCTGCTCACAGAAAAAACCCGCTAGCAACGTGATGTCCTGCGCACGCTCACGCAGTGGTGGTACATGCACAGGGAATACGCTTAAACGGTGGAACAGGTCTGCACGGAACCGATTGTTGAACACCTCCTGCTTCAGATCACGATTGGTCGCGGCAAGCACCCGTACGTTGACCCGCAAGACGTTATCGTCACCAACCCGTTGCAGGTCGCCGTATTGCAGTACCCGCAACAGTTTCGCTTGCAGATTCAGTGACAGTTCACCGATTTCGTCGAGAAACAGTGTGCCGTTATCAGCCATTTCGAACTTGCCGGTGCGATGATGGATTGCGCCGGTAAAAGCCCCTTTGACATGGCCGAACAACTCACTCTCAGCGACTGATTCCGGCAGCGCAGCGCAGTTCAGATAGACCACAGACTGACCTGCGCGTGATGAACCTTCATGTATGGCCTTGGCGACCAGTTCCTTGCCGACTCCGGTTTCTCCAGTGATCAAGACGTTCAGGTCGGAACCTGCCACCATTTCGATCTCTCTTTTCAACTGTCGCATGACTTCGCTGAGCCCGACCATTTCGGTGTCGGGTTTGCCCGCCGGGATATTACTGATGGAGAGAGGAGTAATGGTCTGACTTTCCAGTTGCTCCACCAGCAATGCATTGGCCAAGGCAGCAGAAGCGAGGGCTCCCACCAATCGCAGCTCTTCGTCGCTGAAGTGATCAAACTGTGCCGGGTCCATGCCATCGATCGTCAGCGCACCAATCAGCGTCTGGTCCGCGAACAACGGCAATCCGATACAGGCATGCACTTTGAGGTCCTGCCGGCTCGGTATCAGTCCGTCATAGGGATCAGGCAAATGACTCTCTGCCGGAAAGCGAACCACGTCACCGGCGCGAGCGATGGCTTCCAGTCGCGGATGTGCATCAAGGCTGAAGCGGCGCCCTAGAACATCCGGTGCCAGGCCGTCAATCGCCAGCGGACGGAACTGTCGCTGTTCATAACGCAACAAGGCAGAGGCGTCGCAACCCAGCAATTGGCGCAAGGTATTGATCAGACGTTGAAAGCGGTCCTGATGGGAAATGCCGCTTTGCAACTGAATAGCGATGCGTGCCAGGGATTCAACGGAGAGACTCATGTTTTGTCACTTTGACAATGAATTAGTCATAAAGACAGTAGTCGGACAATGTCATATTGACAATCGTTGTTTTATTTATCTTTATAATCAATAACTTATGGTCTGGCACGAACATTGCCATCTTCGGTGTAGAACATCATTTTTATACTGAGGTAGCCATGTCAATTCACGTCAAGAACAACATTCATTGGGTCGGTCAGCGCGATTGGGAAGTGCGGGACTTTCATGGCACAGAATACAAATGCCACAAAGGTAGCAGTTACAACAGCTACCTGATCCGTGAAGAAAAGACCGTATTGATTGATACGGTTGATCACAGGTTCAGCCGGGAGTTCATACAGAACCTGGCGATGGAAATCGACCTGAACACGCTGGACTATATCGTCATCAATCATGCGGAAGAGGACCATGCAGGGGCGCTGACAGAGTTGATGTCGCGGATCCCGAATACGCCGATCTATTGCACCGCCAATGGCGTGGACTCGATTAACGGTCATCACCATCATCCAGAGTGGAATTTCCACGTCGTACATACCGGCGACACCCTGGATGTCGGCAATGGCAAACAGCTGGTTTTCGTGGAGACCCCGATGCTGCATTGGCCAGACAGCATGATGACCTACATGACCGGCGATGCCGTATTGTTCAGTAACGACGCCTTTGGCCAACATTACTGCGACGAACACCTGTTTAATGATGAAGTGGATCAAAACGAACTGTTCGATCAGTGCCAACGCTACTACGCCAACATCCTTACGCCATTCAGTCGCCTGGTCATTCCCAAGATTACCGAGATCCTCGGTTTCAATCTGCCGGTCGATATGATTGCCACCGCCCATGGCGTGGTGTGGCGTGATAATCCGACGCAGATTGTGCACCGCTATCTGGAATGGGCGGCGGACTATCAGGAGGACCGCATCACACTGTTCTACGACACCATGTCGAACAACACCCGCATGATGGCCGACGCCATCGCACAAGGCATTCACGAAGTCGATCCGGGTGTGGCGGTGAAGATTTTCAACGTCGCGCGCCACGACAAGAATGAGATTCTGACCAACGTGTTCCGCTCAAAAGGTGTTCTGGTGGGCTCGTCCACCATGAACAACGTCATGATGCCGAAAGTCGCCGGCCTGCTGGAGGAAATAGCCGGGCTGCGTTTTCGTAATAAAAAGGCTTCGGCGTTTGGCAGTTACGGCTGGAATGGTGGGGCGGTAGACCGTATCCAGACGCGCTTGATGGACGCTGGTTTTGAAACCACATTGGCGCTCAAAGCCAAGTGGCGGCCAGACGGTGACTCGCTTGAGGTTTGCCGAGCTCATGGCCGCGAAATCGCTCGGCAATGGGCGCTGCATCCATCGACGGACGCACAAGTCGCACGACATGCAGCCACCGCATCTGCCCAGGCGGAACCCATCGCGGACAACGGCCCGCGCATGCAGTGCAGTGTCTGCCAATGGGTTTACGACCCGGCGATCGGGGAGCCGATGCAGGATGTGCAGGCCGATACGGCTTGGTGCGATGTGCCTGATTACTTCCTGTGCCCTGAATGTTCACTGGGTAAATCGGTATTCGATGAGCTTGCTTCGGAGGCGAAATGAACAAGGAAATCGTCATTGTGGGCTCCGGCTTCGCGGCTCGTCAGGTGGTCAAGAACTTGCGCAGGCTCGATGCAGCGGTGCCCATTCGGTTGATCGCTGCAGACAGTTGCGATGAGTACAACAAGCCCGACCTGAGTCACGTCATCAGTCTCAATCAGACAGCGGACGACATGACTCGTCAGTCTGCGGCGGAGTTTGCCGAGATGTATCGGTTAACCCTGAATGCGGATTGCCAGCTGACTGCAATTGATCGCGAAAACAAGCGTATAAGCGCCGGCAGTGAGGCATTCAGCTACGACAAACTGATTCTTGCCACGGGTGCGCAAGCCATCGTTCCGCCGATTCCCGGACGGGAGTGGATGGTGACTCTGAACAGTCAGCAAGAATACCGTCATGCACAACGTGCTCTGAGAGCGGCAGAGCGCGTACTGATTCTGGGGGCCGGCTTGATTGGCAGTGAACTGGCCATGGATGTCAATCGTGCCGGAAAGCAAGTGGTACTGATGGATAAGTCCTGCAGCCTGCTGGCCTCGTTGCTGCCTGTTGAGGTGAGTAGCCGCTTGCAGCATCGGCTATGCCAGATGGGTGTGGAAATGGTGTTCAACCAGGCTTTGGAATCCATTGAAAGGAGAGACGATAGCCTGTTGGCGACTTTGTCCAATGGCCGGCAAATCTCCACCGATGTGATCCTTGCCTCAATTGGGTTGAAACCTGATACGACGTTGGCGGCGCAGGCTGGTTTACGGGTGGATCGTGGCATTGAAGTTGATGAACGCATGTGCACCTCTGACCCACACATATTTGCCGTCGGCGATTGCGCGCAAATCGAGGGCAAGCTGCTGCCGTTTCTGCAACCCATTCAGTTAAGCGCCATGACCCTGGCTCGTAATGTGCTGGGTGGCGATGAGCAAGTGAAGTTCCCGGCGATGCTGGTGAAGATCAAGACCCCGGAAATGCCACTGCACCTGGCCGGAGAAACCAACCGGAAGGACTTGCAAT
The DNA here is from genome assembly GCF_054668435.1 of Pseudomonas sp. S2_B07. Classification (NCBI taxonomy): domain Bacteria; kingdom Pseudomonadati; phylum Pseudomonadota; class Gammaproteobacteria; order Pseudomonadales; family Pseudomonadaceae; genus Pseudomonas; species Pseudomonas sp. S2_B07. The sequence goes on along the minus strand of NZ_CP162769.1, from coordinate 408,667 downwards.
GGCAGATCAGCCTTGAGTCACAGGGGCTGGTAGCCAAAGGGCTGGACATGGCAGGGCAGCTACGGGCGTTCGTCGTCAGCGAAGACCAAATGAAGCAGGCCTTTACATTACTACGGCAACTCTCGTTGTAAATCACATTGGCAGAGCTCACCCGGATCGACCAATCGAATCGCACTATGCAGAAGACTTTTGCGAGCTGGAGTATGGCTACCCATGTGAACCTCATCTGGCCCTAGGGTTTTCCAGCAACCGTCAACGCTTGCGGGTGGGGAACAGCTGATGAGGTGAGCGGCTGACCTGTCGCCAATGCTCCAAAGGAATCTGCCGTGTCGATGTAGCGTATGGCGGATTTCATGTCCTTCCAACCGACGTAGGTCATCAGCGCTTTGATGTCCCAGCCATTGGCCGCCGCCCATGTGGCGAAGCCGCGACGCAGCGAGTGGCTGGTGTACAGATCGCCAGACACACCCGCGCGATTGAAAATTCGCCGCAGCAGTGGAATCAGGCTGTTGGCGTTAAAGCCGTCTTCAGCCAGATGCCCCCAACGATCGAGCTTTCTGAAGACTGGGCCCTGCACAATGCCGGCTACCGTGATCCAGTTAATGTAAGCCTGGACCGGACAGAGCTTCTTTAGCGCCGGGGTACGAAACGTCGTGCCGCGGTGCTGGCGATCGCCTTTGCTGTGCGGCAGGTAGAACGTGATGCCCACGCCCGTTTGCGCCTGGGTGTGCTCCACTTGCAAACGTGACAGCTCATCACCACGAAACCCGCGCCAGAATCCAATCAGCACCAGCGCGATGTCACGCCGACTGCGCAACATGCCTGTCAGGTCGTGCCGCGCGGCCGCCTGCTCCGCCTCTCGCTCCAACCACTGAACAGCTTGCTCCAGGTGCTGCAGGAGCAGGGGAGCCGCCTGCTTTTCCTGGGCAGGGTGCAAGGTGCGAATTCCCTTGATCATCTGCCGCACCGCCGGCGTCTTGGTCGGATCGGGGAAGCCTTGGGTGATGTGCCACTGGGCCAGGGCGGCCAAACGCTGCTTGAGGGTGCTGATGGCGTGCTGATCGGCGTACTCCGCCAGGTAACGCACAATGCCGTCCCCCGTTGCCGGCAGAAAACCACCCCAGGTGACTTCGAAGTGCTCCACCGCGGCACGGTAGCTGCGCCGGGTGTTGTCCCGGGTGCCGGCCTGCAGGTAACGATCCGCCTTGTTCATCTCGACCCTTCTACACCAAACGTACCTTTTCCGACGCTGGAAAAAGCAAAAAACAGCTCTATGATGCGATAACGCTCGATTATTTTATCAAAGAATCACCATTATATTGTTCTTTTTATAGCAGTAACGTGCTATGTATATACATAGTATGTAAAACAGTACGAAATCGTAGGAGAGGAAAATGGCGCGCGGCGGAATCAACAAGGCGATAGTCCTGGAGGCTAGGAAGGCGCTGCTCGCCCGCGGCGAGAACCCAAGCATCGACGCCGTGCGCATCGAGCTGGGCAATACCGGCTCGAAGACGACTATTCACCGATATTTGAAGGAAATTGAAGATTTTGACCCGAGGCCGCGCGCCTCTAGAGAGCGATTGAGCGATGAATTGACCGAGCTTGTGGCCGGCCTTTTAGAGCGAATGACGGAGGAGGGAGGCGAAGCTCTCGCGCATGCACAGGCGCGTTTCGACGAGCAGCGCATCGAGCTGGAGCAAAAGCTCGACGGCTTGAATGCCGAACTCGCCTCTTTGCAGCGTGAAGTGGATAGTCAGAAAGGGGCGTTAGGGCTTCAAGCGGATGAGTTACAGACTTGTCAGGCAAGCCTGCAAGCCGAACTCACCCGCAATGCCCGCCTGAGCCAAAATTGCAGTGACTTGGAAATTCGCGTGCAGGAAAAGGATGAGCAGATCCGCTCTCTGGAAGATAGGCACCTGCATTCACGTGATGCGCTGGAACATTACCGCAACGCGGTCAAGGAACAGCGGGATCAAGAACAACAGCGACACGAAGGGCAAGTGCAGCAAGTTCAGGTTGAGCTACGACAGCTCCAGCAGACTTTGATGCTTAAGCAGGATGAGCTGACTCGACTGAATAGAGATAACGAGCGCCTACTGAGTGAGGCTCGCCAGCAGAGTAAAGTGGTCGCGACGCAGCAAGACGCGGCGCTTCGATTGACCGGTGAGATTACTGCAATGAAGACAGCTGTTGCCAAGGCAGACGGAGCGAAGGAAGCGTTTCAAGAGCAGCTCGGTACGTCGCGCGCCGAATCCAAGCGACTAGAGGAGGACCTGGTACAGGCAAGCGCGCAATTGGCCGAAGCCAAGAGATTGTCAGAGCGATATTCTGCGGAGCTCACTCAGCTACGGCAATCCAAGGATCATCCAGGCACGGACAAAGAAAGCTCCACTAGATAAGGGCAGAGGAGAGTTAGATTGATCAAATTTGACGCGGTGCGTAGCGGTTCTGTTACGAGAACTTCTGACCTGAAATATGCGCATGAGCGCCTGAATCAGATGGTTTCCTCGGACGATTGTTCGAGGCCACTGAAGCGTGCCGGGCGAATCAAGTCTCAGGCGAAGAGGGTGGCGCCCAAAATGAGCAGGGGGGAGCCTTGATGCGTATAAGGGTAAAGAAACGCTGCTGTGAATTTCTAGGAATTGTTTTAAGTTGCATACCAGGACGTATCCTCCCCCGCTGCACAGCGCTGCCACTGTACCCACCTACATCGATTTGACCGAGACCACTTCCACAAACCTGAATTTTTTTCTGGCCGTCTTAGTAGCTTCTTGTTCTGCAACTAGGGAGCTCAGCGTATCGGCCTCATGCAACAGCTCGTGCATCTCACCTTCAAATTCGTTTCCCACACGGAGCGTAACTCTCAACCTAGGTGTGAAGCCTTTTGAGACTGCTTGTTTCCTCGCTGCCTTCACCGGTTGCACGATCACAACATCCGGGACTGTGTCCTGCACGCCTGAGTTAATTGCCGGCGCAGAGGGCTCCGAATCACCGAATAGCGCCCGGCGCATCTCATCTTCCATCAATTCCGTATTCATACCATTTCTCAGAAGGGTGTTATCTATAACCTGATCGATTCTATCAGGATGGCCGGACTCTGTAGTAAAGCGTCGTTGGGTCTGACACTGAAGTGACAAAGGGCCGGCAGAGCAGATACCCGCGAACGTCAGCGTCTGTCCATCTGCCGCCTATCATGGCAGGCAGCTGTCGGCCAAAAGCAGCCCCTCTCAACAGGCTGCGCGGGAATTCCGCCACTTTTTCTTCGCTACCCTAGCGTGGGGCAGCAATCGATCAGCTCAATTTTATGGCACGGTGTCATATAAGTAATTAGTCTTTACCAGTTCGCTAGTGCCCGCTTTTCCTCGCGCTGTCTCAGATATCAAAAAAAGATTCTTCCGAGCCCTAGAACAAATTACATAAAGTAGCTTTTTTGCGCTGTCGAGCGGCTTGGGATCTGCCCAGTGCGGAACCAAGCCCTCGAGCAGGGAAAAAGCGATCACATTGTCAAACTCAGCACCTTTGATGCCATGAATTGTTGAAATTGTAATGCCCGACCTAGGCCGAAAAGCTCGCTTAAAGTTATCAATACCCTCGATCAACTCTAAACCGTCACTTTTGGCGCGCGCTATCTTTTTATGGGCAGTCTCAAAAAACGATAGATAATGATTGTGTAGACTTGGATAAGTATCAAGTAAAGGTATTCGAATCAGCTCAAGAAATTTCTGGAAGTACTGTTCGAGATATTGCATCCCGTTCTGTTCGGTGAGTTGAATAGCGTTAAGCTCCTTCAACAGGCTTTTCGGAGTGTGACCGCACTTGATTCCCTCGTCAGCGAGCGCATCTACCACCTCTGTAGCCCAACGAACCCTTCTCAGATACATGTCCGGTGCAGGATCTGATAAACATATACGGCTTACTTTATACCAAAAATTGTCAAGTTCCCTTCCAAATGGAATCATGCCTGGACCATCGAAACTACATTCAGGAAGCCTGCTCATTAACCGCCGGGTCATGGCTGCCAATGACTGCCACTGCGGACCGATAATGCAAATTTCCTCCGGGCGAATCCTTTGCTCGTACAGGCTATGGCGAATCAACCGCTCAACCTCGTCCTCCAGATGGTTCGCAGAGATCGTGCGGTCATAGCAAACCACACTGTGATACTCCTTATGCTCGGAACAGGCGGTTATCGGCCCGGGGTGCAATCTATAGTTGGTAAAATACTTAACGATTTTTGTCGATGAGCGGTAATTGTAGGAAAGCGAGAGGCTCTCAATTGAAAGGAGCGATTTTTGTTTAAAATCATCGAACGCGATGGCATATCCACCGAGGCTATTAAAAATGGCTTGATCTTGATCGCCCACAATAAATGCTCGTGTCTGGTCAGGGCGGGAAGAAAATATACAGAACAAAATGAGATATTGTATTTCTTTAGTGTCTTGATACTCATCGAGCAATACGATACTAAACAAGTTGCTAAGATTCTTGGCGATCAGAGGAAAACTGGAAATTAATTTGTGCGCAAAAAACAGAATCAGCTCAAAATCAATTTTCCTTTCTTGCTTCAAAATTGCAAAGTAGCGTCTTAAAACATCGCGCACGTTTGCGTGCTTTTTGATATCAGAGCATAAAAGCGCTATTTTTCCGTCAATAAAGTGATAGCCACAGTCATACGTTTTTATTTTTGGATAGTTTGTAGACTTGCAAAGCTCCTCCAGTAATGCCTCTGCATCCGGCTGATTGATGATTGTGAATCCGCTCTCCAAGCGGGGCTCATAGATCGCGTAAGGCCGGATAATCCATTCCAGGCAAAACGAGTGTATTGTACCTATCCAGAGTTGTGCAGTTACTAGGCCCAGACGCTCCACGCGTTCAAGGATTTCATCTGCAGCCCGATGAGTATAGGTGATGGCTACGACGAATTTGCGGTGGTCATCAATTTTCCAGAGCTCTGTGGCAACTTTATAGGTAAGCGTTTTTGTTTTTCCGCTTCCCGGGCATGCCGTTAAAAACACGCTGCCCGGATGGTTGATGGCCGCAAGCTGTTTGTCGTCAAGGCCCGCACTTGAAAGGTCCATCATTTTAAATGCCCAAGAAAGTTGCTAAGACCGAGTCCTCACTTAGCAGATCGCCAAGTGAGTCCGTCAAAGTGGAAAACGACAGGCTGCCTGCCTCATACTGGACTAATAACTCCTTAGCTTGAAGGGCGTAGTTATAAAATTCCTCATAGTAATCTTCTGTGGTCAGGGTAACGATTCGATACTTCAATATCTTGATTTTTGTCTTGTGCGGCAGTTCTTCACATGCGCCTAAGACAGACTCGAGAATGTACTCAGGAATATTCGTCGCCCGGGTAATACTGTCCGCTAACAATATGGCGAACCAACCTTTGCCGAGGTGATTGGCCATCGTCAGGATTCTTTTTCCAGCCACCCCAATCTCAGCATCCTCTAGTTCGATTTTCGCGGTGTTACGCGTAGGCAGGTCAGTATAAACACGGTCGACAACGCTTTTAACCTCATGGGTGTTGTCAGCCATCAGGAAATCGACTTCAAAGGTATGTTGTGCGTAGTACGTATTCAGGTAGGGGTTGTCTCGGCCGAAATTTTCCAGACGTGTCCTTCTCGTACGGCCTGATTCTGCTGATCCCGCTACTTTCAACTTATATGCCCTAACGGAGCTACTGTCAGTCTCAAGTATGTCAGTCCCAGTGATAGCCATGTCCAGATCAGTAACGATACTGCACCTGCGACGGATCCGAGAGGGGTGGAATACGCAGGCAATGTTTTCAAAGCCTGTACTACGGATATTAATCAAGCTTATGCCCAGCTCGTCGAGGCTCACGCCGATCACCTTCTTCACTAAAGCCGGAATCATAAACTCCTCGGCATCGCCCTCAATCAATATAACTCCGCGTGCGAATAGGAGGCTGCTACGTGTCGCATCAAGGTAGCGTTGAAGATGGACAATTTCTGGATGTGTGAGTGAAACTGAAGGTTGGTAGGATTCGCAACGGACACCCTTACGGGCAAGGATATTCACGCTTTCGATGTTACTGACTTCTGCTATTTGGGTCGAGTGAGTCGAATAAATGATCTGGGTGTTGCTGTAGTTTATATTGTCAAACAAGGTTTTCTGAATGTGTGTATGAATATGGGCTTCTGGCTCTTCTACCAATAGAAAGTTGGCGGCGGTTTCACGTTGTTTTTGATACTTGAACTCCAGAAGTTTCAGAGTCAGATAGATGAGGTTGGCGCCGCCCAAGCTCAGCTCTGAAATGTCCCCAGCGTAATTCTCATCTGTTTCGCCGACAAAAAGTTTCAATGATTGAAGTAGTTTCTCTGCTTCGCTTGGTAAATCCGATCTGATATGGAGACTCGCCGGAGCGTATGCGTCACCGGCGGTTTCGCTTATTGTCGCCCTAATATCACCCCTGACATCTTGAACATCTTGGAGTGCCTCAATATCTAAGTTTAATGTTTTTACGGTATTGGTTATAGTCTCATATTTGGTTTTGTCAATTTCTTGGCTTTTGCGTGTCAGCAAGTTAAGAAGCGGGTTTTGACGGTTGCCGTTGAAGTCGGACACCACATCCCTCAACGCTTTGACGAAAGTGAACGAAACCTCCTTGGCAACCGAAAGCTGGTGAGGAATCTTGCTACCGATCAGCTTTGAGTCGAGAGCGGGAAACCAGACGGCGTCGAAGTCACCGACGATCTCCCGATAACGCGCTGGGTCAGTGAAATCGACGTCGCTTCGTCCTGTAAACCAAACTTCATAGTCGTCAATGGTCATTGATTCTTGCAAAGTAGCGAGTCCGGCTTTGTCACCCGCTGAGAGTGCTGACAGTTTAGTTCTGATGTACGAGTTCGGACGGAAAATCAGGTTGTACGTGGCCTTTTTAATCGCGTTTCCGGAGACAATTGCACCGTGATGGACAAACAACGATTGAAGGGATTCGTCGGTGCTAATGTCATCAAACTCGAGGCTGATGACTATCCAATGTCCTTTCCATGAGGTCTTCTTTCTGAAGAAGTCGCCCTCAGAGAGCTCGTGTGCCGCCCTGTAGATATTGGAGTCAAGGAGCAGTCTAATAGCTCTGAACAGATTGCTCTTTCCAGAACCGTTTTCCCCGATAATCGTGTTAACACCCGGTTTAAACACGAATTTCGCGAATTCGAAATTCCTGTAATTAACGAGGGAAACCTTAGAAAGGTGCATGCGTGCGGTCCTTGGCAAATGAGTCGCAAAGTTCGACAGTAGCAGATCGCCTGTCGCCTGCATTCACATTCCATACGCGTTGCAGGCTGTACCTATTTTTTCATGGGTATGCTACGGGAATAACGCGGGTAAAGGACGACTTGCAGCGCGGGGGCGCCAACGAGTGTTGGGGGGCGATTCACTTCCGAATGACACCTGGCACCACCAATCGCGGCGAGGAGCCTCAATCTTCAGTGCACGATAATTGCGGACGATCTTCAGAGGCCGCTTATGGCCGATTGTTGCCTGTCGTAAAGGGCTGAAGACGGCCAGAAGCTGTCGCCGAAGAAACGACTTCTTCCATGCAACTCGCTGGCCTTGTTTTAGGCATGTCTCAGCACCCGCTGCAAAGCAGCAAACTGCTACTCAATTGAGTCCCCGTTGGCGTGTTGATCCTCGGCGACTTTCATATCAAACTTGCTGTTGATTTCGCTGGTTTTGAGCTTGAAAGCAATTCCATCCAGAGGACCGACATGAAGAGTTTTCTCTCCCTCGGGTTTGCTTGAGTCGAAAACAAATCTGAACTCTTTTTGATAGGAGTAGATGTTTCGCTTTTTAAAAACGGACTCAACCACTCCGAAACTGCCGTGAAAGGTCTCGGGATCAAAATAATCGACAAGGCCTCGCCAAGACGAATAGCCCTCCGACTTGGCGGCTTTGCTTACTTTATCGATGAAATCCGCGACCTTGATGATTAGAACGGCATGCTCTCCAAGCGAAAGCATTTCCTCGCCTAGCGTTGCGTGTATCTTCAACATTGAATTGATTTTCTCGACCACGCACAGTCGCTCCTCTTCTGTTTCATACGATTCCTCGAAGTCCGGTACGGTAACAGCGTACATACAGAAAGCATTCAGACGATCGTGCGCTGTGCTCTGCATCACTAGCGGGCCGGCCAGCCCTTCTATTGGAAAGGATTTCTCCTCCCCGTCCGGCGTTCTAAATGAAATCGTCAGAGATATGCGGTCAGGTTGATGCCAATCCGAAGGCGCCTCAAATTGGTCGCCTCGTGCGACATCACCCTCTATCCGTTTGAACTGCCCAATCGTTTTACAGAACATCTCTCCTGTTTGAATGAATGCATCAGCGTATTCCTCCTTATCAAACACCTTAACTAGAAGAGCTATTTTTCGGGTCATGAGCCAATCTCAATATTGATTCGAACACGCGTAGCCTAGATTCAATTTCGGCAATGGGAGAAGCAGCTTCCACAATGCGAAAAGCCGATGACGCAGGACGATGCTCAGGGCCAAGCCGGTACGGCGTGTTATCAATGTACATGACGCGCGTCTGCCTCAAGCTTCTTGTTCCGTGGCGAACGGCGTTGTCATTCGGCTGGTATGGGTTGACTGCTGCCTGTCGCGAGGGCTTGCAGGGGTTTACACTGAAATTGAAGCTGATAATTGCCTTTTTTACGGTCCGCTTTTGGCCGACAGCTGCCGGATTTAGCGATCACTTAGCCCGTCACTGGGGAGTGAAGGGATCTTGGCGCAGTTAGCCTTCGACATCGGCACGACGCCGAGCTTTGAGCGCGGGTCGAGTCGATGTAAGTCCTAGAAAGCGAAAACTGTGGGTTGGGCGGATCTCAAAAAAACCGGATCAAAAATCGCTAAATTACCCGATCTTACATTTCAATGCGCCACCATTTCCCTTAACGTATGGCAGATTGACTCCATTATAAAAAAGTTCGGGGATTACATGGACGTACGCTATTGGGAAGGAGGTCTCCTTTCTTTTGAGATCGACGCTATCGACAAGATGGCCAAAGCATTTGGGCCCAAAGAGCTGCCCCCGGAGCCGGGGGCAGGCTCCACGAAAGGGAAGTCGTTTGACGTTCTAAAACAACTGAAGAAACCCGAGGCAGACCACGGTGTATGGCCTTGGCGCGGCTACGCAGGCTTTCGTTTTGCGAACTCGCGGGGCTCTGATGGGGAGTTTGACCTTGTCATCGTCACCCATAGCCTCGTTCTTGTTGTCGAGCTTAAGCATTGGCGCGGCGAGATCACAAACCACGGCGGTAAATGGCACCAAGACGGGAAGGAAACAGAAGTCTCGCCGGTAGACAAAACCCGTCGGAAAACCTTTGAGCTGAGGAAACGAATCAAGGGCCTAAAGTCTCGGCTGCCTAACGGGAAAGAGCCCTGGATCGACTTCTGCATTGTGCTCACCGGAAAATGCACCCTGAATCTACCTGAGGTCGAGATGCAGCATGTCATGCTGCTGGACGACTTCCTGGAAATGGCCGACCCTAAGCGGTTTAAGGACCGATTCAACGCGCGCTCGAATATCGGCTTGAACGAGCATTTCGGCTTCTTCGATGGCATCATTAATGAAGGCACGGTCAAGCCCAAAGAGCTTGTTGTCGATGACTATCGTGCGCAGTCTCAAGCGGTGTTCACACACCCCACAGAAGTCTACCGAGAGTACGACGCGGTCAATATCCATAACAAGGATGACCGTGCCATGGTCCGGCTCTGGGACTTTTCGAAGCTCGATGACACCCGTGCTCGAACGACTGAAGGACGATACCGAATCCTGTCGCGCGAGAGGGATGTCATGGTCTACCTCCGTCTGCGCGATCAGGAATTGATGAATCGCTGTGCTCGCCCTAAGCGTAATGCCAGCCCCGACAGTATCACCGAGCAATATGCCGAATTGCTTGAAATGCCGGACGGGCATTACCGCCTGAACGAGTTCATCAACCGTTTTGTGGAGCGGATGACTGCGCTTGAGCGTGTCCAGCTTTTCAAAATTCTTCTGGCCCAATTTGCCGGGCTGCATGGATTCAACATTGCTCATCGTGATCTGGGTGACCACAGCGTGTGGTTCTCTCCATCGTCATCGTTCGCTCTTTCCAATTTCATCAGCGCCTATTACCAGCCTGTCGGTACTCTCGGCGATTTGCGTACACTGCTAAGCATCGGTGCTATTGCGCTCCCTGAAGACCTGGACACTGCGATGGAAGGCAGTACGCCATTTTGTCGTGATGTCTTCGCGCTCGGGCTGATGGGTTGGCATCTGCTTCAGGCCCGGCCAATGCCTCTGAAGCTCGATGTCGCCTACGTTGCAAGTATTCAAGCTCAGGTTGAGTCATCAGAAGAGTGGCCTGCAAACGTCCTCGTGCAAGCATTGCAGAATGATCCAAAGGAGCGGTTCGCTCATGCCGGTGCATTTCAACAGGCATTGAGCGAGTCTACACCGGACAACTCTGCCAGTTTTGAGTTTGATGACCGGCAGCTGGACGTTTTCTCTACCGATCTACGGCTGAGTTCCGCTTACCGGGAGGACGATGACCCTATCGCCGACACGGCAGAGAAATTGATTTATCGATCCGGCGCCCTGGTCGTGAAATCGTGGCCGTCGATCAATGCCCGGGATCCCAAGGACGGCCAAGGGCCGATGTTGATGGCTTTCTTTGAAGTCCTAGAACAGCTGAAAGGAAGCGGTTTCGCCTTTCTGCCAAAAATTGAACACTTTGGTTACGACCGCAGCGGTAACCCATTCCTGGCTCAGGAGCATATCGACGGTGAGCACTGGGATGAGCTGAAGGGGTTGTCAGTTGAGACCCGTATCGTCGTCGCCCACGGGCTAATCGAGGCAGTTGACGGGTTGCACGGCCAGCAATTGAGCCACGGCGATCTGCATCCACACAACGTCAAAGTCAATGTCGATTCCGCTCCCGAAAATACCCAAGTCTACCTGCTCGACTGTCCGGATTTCTCGGCTTCAGGCGCGTCACCGGTCAACACCCGCTACAGCCCCGTATTGGAAAACTGCACCCCAGCAGAGCGAGACAACTTTGCTGTGATGAGAATGGTGTTTGAGCTCCTGGACATGGACTGGGACGTGCCGTCGCAAAAGGACATTCCCGCCCTGAGGGCGGCCGTCGCCCACGAGATGGATACTGAATCCGGCTTTCTTTCCCTGGAGCGTTTCAAGGATGCTCTGGAAGCTGCTTTCACGCCTGCAAAAACCATTGAAATCGTCTCTGTCGTCCTTAGAAACAGAAGTGGCGATGCATTTGAGATCCTACCTGACAACGGGAAAGTATTCGTTGTCGTGAAACCCGACCAAAGAGCCCCCACCAAAGCCTTGGAGGTGACGTTCGCAGGTATCGGCGGGCAGTTACTGACCGAGTTCAATCCTGCTTCCAAGCAGTTTGTAAATGCGTTCAGGGCCAATCAGGAGATGCGGGTTCCCGCCTATCTGGCGCGTCAGGCAAACCACCACATAGAGGCACGGTTCAGCATTTCGGGCGGTACCAGCGTCAATGTCTATGAGCTGACCAAGCTTCTGGCAAAAGACGAGGCGTTTTTAAATCTCGCCGCGCAGGTGCATGACGCTGAAGTGCGTAAGCAAGCGGCGATTGAGGACGGTGAAAGCGTAGCGGACTCGATTACTGGTGAGGACGAGGACAACGGACTGGCCATAGATGAGGCGCAGCTAGAAGCTGTGAAAGTGCGCAGTTTCCCTGTCAGTCAGATATGGAAAACCATCACCTCTACTGAACTTGAGGCCCAGCCCTCTTTCCGTGTTTCCGAGGAACCACACTTCCACAAGGATGGCGTAGGACTTTTGATTCCCTACGCCATGGATGCGAAGGCCCTTGAGAGTTTTGAGGCGGGAGACAACATCCGACTGATCCTCAGAGACGGGGAGAAGGATATTGATATCGGTGAGATCAACCTGGGCATGAGCGTGCGTGATGCAGTCTACGTGCTTGCCTCCAGTCGTTCGAAACGCGTACAGGCTGACTCTCAATTGTTCCTCCAAAGCCGGCAAAATAAGACATCAATGACGCGTCGTCGTGGTGCGATGGAGCGGATTTTGAACCGGCAGTCAGTGCTGCCAGATTTGATGGATTACTTCGACGAAAAATGCAAACTGGCACCAAGGGGGTATGCAGAAGAGCCCAGCGATGCAGACTTTGCAGTGTACGAACGCACTACTGCAAGTGGCACGGTCATCGGACTGAATGAGGCCCAGCGTGCCGCATTTACGCAGCTTATCACTACAGGCCCAGTGGGCCTTTTGCAGGGGCCTCCGGGAACAGGTAAGACAGAGTTCATCGCGGCCTTCATCCATTATCTGATCAGCAAGGTCGGGGTGCGAAATATCCTCCTTGTCAGCCAGTCTCATGAAGCTGTCAATACTGCAGCAGAACGGATCCGCGCGCACTGCCGTCGACTGGACACCGAGCTGAACGTTGTGCGTTTCAGTAACCGTGACCAGGTTGTCTCTGAGGAGCTACTGGACGTTTATTCTCGCAATATCGTCGACCGCCAGAGAAATGGGTTTAGCGCTGAACTTAAGGAGCGCGTGGGCTTCATGGCTTCGTCGTTAGGTTTAAGTAAGGCTTTTGCCCAGACGATGGTCGATGTGAATCAGCGAGTGTTTCACTTGGTCCGATCGTTGAAAAAGCTGGACGAGGAAATTTTGCGCGCTCAGGGAAACGGAGCAGATCGAATGGCTTTGCAAGCGCTGAAGTCCTCTCTGATGGGCGAGCTGAATCTTAATGCCAGCTTGTTTCTTGGCGAGCTGGGTGAGGGCGAAAGCTCACCCCAAGAATTGCTGGAGCGCATCTATGATCACGTCCAAACGGTTCATGGCGTGCGGCCTCCGGAATTTAAACACTGCCTTGACCTGATCCAACTTTCTCATGAGTACGTTGAGCGCCTGTCGAGCAACAGGGCCAATTATGATGAGTTCCTCATGCGGTCCAGGACATTGGTTTGCGGCACCTGCGTGGGTATCGGACTGCAACATCTCAAGCTTGCAGAAACCCATTTTGATTGGGTCATCATCGACGAGGCTGCTCGATCGGCGCCGAGTGAATTGGCGATCGCCATGCAGGTGGGCTCTCGGGTCCTGCTAGTCGGCGACCACAACCAGCTGCGTCCTACGTATGAGGAAGAACATAAGGTAGCTATTGCCCGTTCCCTGGGCATTACCACCAGCTCAGCTGAATTCCAGCAGGTCATGCGCAGCGACTTTGAGCGAGTGTTCCATTCCCAGTATGGGCGTGCCACTCGAGCGACGCTCAATACGCAATATCGAATGCTTCCAGCGATTGGCGATCTGGTTAACGAGATCTTTTATGACATCGACCTTGAGAACGGTTACAGACCAAGTCCTACCTATTTTTCACAAAAGGTTCCTGAGTGCCTGTCCCATGTGGTGACCTGGATCGACACCAGCGAGTTAGGCAAGAAAGCCTACGACAGCGGCACGCTGAGCCTGTCTAACAATGCTGAAGCGGATGCGATCATACGGCTGCTAGAAGAAATCGCAGAGGACACCGAATTTTGCGCGGGCATGGCTATGGAGATGGCCGAGTCGCAAGAACCTCCAATCGGGGTCATCTGCATGTATCTCGATCAGCGAAAACTAGTGAGAAAGAGATTTGCCGAGAAAATCTGGTCGGAGGAGTTCCGCAAGCTGGTAAAAATTGAGACCGTCGATAGTTATCAGGGTAAAGAAAACAACATCATCATAGTCTCCCTGACTCGGGCCAAAGCGGATCAATCACCTGGCTTTTTGGCGACCCCGAATCGTATCAACGTCGCGATGTCACGCGCGATGGAGCGGTTGGTCATCGTAGGCAGTTTGAAAATGTGGAGCGGCAGGAACGCGAGGCTTCCATTGGGTCAGGTAGCCAGCTTTATCCAGACGAAACAGGACACGATCAACTACTGCATCAAACCAGTGACGCCGGCCAGGAGGGTTGTCTGATGGAGCTTAACCCAGTTGTTCTATTCGAGCTGGACGTCGTGGTGCCCGCGCAACAGTTCCGTATTGAGTACACCCTTGTGGATAAAGGGGGCCTGCCAGTCGTACCGGAATTTCTTCTGCGGCTGCTAAAAATTTCGGCGCTGCTGCCAGCTGAAATCGCCAATTATTTCGGGTTTACGGCTCAAGAGCTCAGTTTTGCAATCACACCGTTTCTACAAACGGGGGAGCTTAAAACGCGTCCTGATGGGCGAATAGAGCTGACCGATAAAGGCCGTGGCTTGTTTGCCAGCAACCATGAGTCACCGATTGTGAAGCGCAAGGAAGAGCGCGAGCAGATGTTCGTGTTTGAGCTCCTGTCGTTTACTTGCCTTGGAAAAAGCCTTGGAGATGCCGACTCCAAACGTTGCCTGGAATTGCAGGCGCCAAGCGATACGCTTTCCGAGTCCGGTGCTAAGGCCGTCGGTGCGTTCATGCGTCAAATTTACGACATTTATCGCGCTGGTCACCTGGGCGGGCAGGCGCAGGATGGGGGGCCGCCGGAGCTCTACAAGGTCGCAGGCGTTCAAAAAGTAAGGGATGGCTGGGAAAAGATAGAAGAGCGTGTAAGCATTGATGCCGACTCTCGGCAGATACGCTTTGTCGCGAAGGAAGGCCTGCGCGAAAACGAGATCTATATGCGTCAGCGTACGGAGCAGCTGGGCCGCATGCTGGGTAGAGGAAACCTCAATCAGGTTCTTCAGCTCGCCGACATCTTGGGAGATTCGGACGCCTATGACTTTATGTCTTCAAATGGGCTGGACCTTTCTGCTCTGTACAACAGCGCAAGTGCCGTTGCACAGGTTAGAGAGTCTTCCGGGCTGCGACTTTTTGGATCGCTTCAATTACAGCAAAACTGGGATAGAGTTTCTTCGGTGCTGCGCAAACATCAGAAAGCGCTTCAGGGTGAACCGCAAGCCGCCCCGATTAGCCTGTCCTGGCTGGCTCCGGCCTCTCACGAGCTCTGGGGCCGCTCGGCCAGGCATGCCCAGATTTGCAGTGCATTTTCTGATCTCTCAAAAACAAAAAGCAAGGGAGGCGGGAATGATGGAAAACCTGTTTTCGACGCTAAGATTTTGATCCCTGTTTCTGCCAGCGATGATTGGCCGGCGATCAAGCGCGCAAAAGGCGACTGCAACAATGCCAGACTGCTTCTGTGCGGCTTTGTAGAGTCAGAGCAACTGGCGCCGCTTGAGGCGATGGTCATTCAGGGAAAATGCGCGGTCGTGATTTACCATTTGGTTTTGCCGACGTTGTCTCCGGTGCCTATCCCATTCGGATTCATCACGGAGGATGCGGCCAAGATCCTTAATGTTGAAAACCTGATAAACCGCACGATGGGCGAGTACGTCACAGGTAATACGCAGCGTTACCTCGGTAGCTTCGAGCGACCCGCCGCCTGAGAGCAGGGACTGGGAACCTTCGCAGCGGTGGGGTAAAGGCGTCGGGCTTTCGACCTGGGGGTCGGCTGTTTTGGCATACCCCCGGATAAGGCGAACACTTCGGTAGCCCCCTTAGCCACGATGGCTTGGGGGCAGCTTGATTCATCAGCTTCAGATTTATCCGGTCAACGATGCAACAACCCATCCATCTACACGTCCGAGATCTGCCACGACAGGCAACCGCGCTCGAGTTTGCCGCTTCCACTGGCCCCGCGCATCGGCTAGAGATGCGTTGAAAAATGCGCCGCCGAAGTCTCGTTCACTGGATCGGTTTGAGGTCCAGTCGGAGGGTACTCGCGGCTATGTGAGCAGGTGGGCCAGAGCTGCAACCGTAAAGCTCAGGCCTACGAGCAGCGCAACTTTGGAGCGCATCTGGTAAGGACGATAGTGGGCGCTTTCAATCTTCGAAAACTCGGCTTCTCCGATGCCTGCATCGCTTCTCGCGTACAAAGCGATTTGGAGATTGCTCCTGGATTTTTCAGGGTCCCGCTTCGCCTCAACGTAGCGTGAATAGTTCCAGTACGAAATCCCAAGTGCTGTTGCGCACAGAGCCCATATCACTGATTGGATGAACAATACGGATGTCACGTTGCTCCTACCTCCTTGAACACAAATCCTATCGGTTTTCAACGGCCCGCAATGCCGCCTTGATGCTCACCTACAATTTTGGCCCAACGTTTGACGGTCGGGCCTGGTGTGTACCTGGGTAGGGTCAGACCTTCACTGGGGATGTCAGAATGTTCGGATCGAGCACGATCAAGATCGGATAAGTCACCCCGTACTGCCGTTCGTTGCCAGCAACAGCTTGATAGCCAGCTGCAATTGAAGCATCGACGATATCTTCGATGCAGTCCCGCGTCGTCTGCTGAAGTAGATTCCAGGCAAGCAGGCCAGCAGCGGTTTCACGCTGATAAAGAGCGAGATGCGCCATCTGTGCCATCAGCAGATCTCCGGGCCTAACTGCATACTTCATGATCTCGCCTGTCCTCCAGCCACCTTCCCAGTAGGGCTGGTACTCTGCTTGGATATTGCCCTTGCCCGGACGGCGGCTTACAACAAGCTGACGCAGACGCTCCGACTCCTGCGGTGTACACGTCACTCCTGGGTCAGAGATATCAAGCACATGCGCCCCCGGTTTAAGAGTTGCCTGATACACGTTGGGACTAGCATCGGGCCCTCCAGCGCTCCCCACAGCGAACTCACGATTTCTCGTGAAAAATAAGCCTTTGTGGAGCGGTGAGCGCCCCTTTAGAACGCCACGGCCAGTCAAGGTCCACTGATTGATGGTAGAAGGTGTTCCATGTAGCCAGCCTGTGCAGATGTTCACTGTTCTTTCCTTGTCCTAGAAGCTCCGGCGAGCCGGAGCGACCTCGTCTAAATTACTCGACCGGCTTGTACACATGCCGAGTAATCGCGAAACCATCATCGACTGACAGAACCTCGAAATCGTTCCCGAGCTGCCGAGCCATAGCTCGGAACGCAGTGATCTCTTCATCGTCTTGGTTGCTCTTGGCTCCCTGGTAGGTCTTGCCGATCTCGCGAATGCTATGCTCGATCAGACCCAACACGGACTCAGGCATATTCAGATGGGACGGTGATCTGCTTATTGCTCATGCGGTGCCCTTATGTCATGAAGGTTGAACAGCGGAGCTCCAAAAGTAGAATTCCGCTACTGCCAAAGCCCCACGTTTTACGGCAGGGCTTGAGTGTTCCGGGTGCGAATTTTCTACAGAAATACGGTGTCAGTGAGGGTCTTGCTACCATCAGCACTGGTGGTGGTCATCCGCATCCGCGCTCCCTCGCCACCTCGCGTCTCAAAGCCCTCGGGTGGATCGATCAAGAACCCGGCAGTGCGGGTGCTGGCATCGCCGAGGCCATAGACTGGGTTTTCTCCTTCAGCGCTCGGCTTCACATCGCCAAAACACGGCAACACCGCGTCGCTCTCTTCGGGCGTCAGTGGCAGGTACATATTATTGGAGTGCTGCACCAATTCACCGCTGCAGTGGCGCAACAGGTAGATATCAGACCCGAAGATGCCTTGGCGGCGTCGGATCTGCACGACGTAGCCGATCTGATTGATCAGCGGCGCCGGTCCTGGCCCCGTCAGCACGTACTGACCAAACTTGGGCAGTCGATCCTGAAAGCCGCTAAACATGGTCGTCGCGCGATCCTTCCAAACGGTCGGTTGGAGTACGCGGGCGAAGACCTCTTGATAATCTGGCTTTTCGCGGTCCATCGTAATTGCCCCCTCATTTTCACGGACGCGAAAACTGCGCCCCATTACCGCCGAGCCCGCGCGTCAATGGCGGGCAGATGATCCAGCGGATTCCCATGGTCAGTTAGTAAAGGGTCCGGAGCGCCTCAAGAAATCAGCTTGACCGTAAAAGCCGCCGCAAAAGCCTGTGGGCAACTCGCCATTATCACGCTTATATTACCAGCTCCGGGCAGAGCGCAAGCCGTCGATGCACACCTCACCTACAACGAATACACTCGCGATCCTGACTACCTGGGGAGCGTTGCATTGAAGCTGTTCGATCTATTGAAACTGTGGGAGCCGACGTTTTCTCCGGAACGGGCCAAGGTCCACCTGGCCAGGTACAACGGCGAGGATCATCCGCTCGACGTGTTCATACAGGGAGGCTTCGACGTATGGCAGAGTCGGCAAAGCAACCGCAATTTTAAGCTGCCCTACGTGGTTTCGCTGATTCAAGCGGGCAGTCCAACCCGCTGGTTGTTTGCGGGTCTGTTTCGGACAATGGATTGTGTCGAAAGAGACGGCCCGAAGCCTGACTACATCTACACCCTGGAGCGTGTGCCGGCGGCCGAAGAGTGGGTAGGGCGGCTGTATCTGAGCAGCAGCTACACCAAACGTAACTCCTACCCGTATGGTCAAACCCTGGCAGAGGACTTGGCAGTGACTGAACTGCTGGCCGAACGCCTCAGCATTGGCCATTTCCCTGGCTTCAAAAAGGTCAACCTGACCAAAAGCCAACTCGATGTGGTGGTCCAGCAGAACGTTGATTCCTGGCGCTCAGCCCTTTCGAGCGTCAAGGGTATCTACCTCATCACCGATACCCATACCGGCAAGCTTTACGTGGGCAAGGCCGACGGGGAGACAGGTATCTGGGGGCGCTGGTGTACGTATTCGACGACCAGCCATGGCCACAACGTGGCGCTGAAGCGGGAGTTTGGTATTGATGCTCCACCCGAACGCGAAAAAGATCTGCGATTCTCATTGCTGGAGATCGCAGACCTGCACGCGATGCCGGGGGAAATTGATGCCCGCGAGAGCCATTGGAAGGAAATCCTGTTGACCAGGTCGCATGGTTACAACCTTAACTAGTCATCATCAAAGCGTCGTGGGTAATTGCACCGACTCGCCCGCCCAGCATTCCGTCTGACCAGTCATTTGCATCGGATATGACCGCAGACCTCGTGGCCATGGCCGCTAACGAACGACCCAATGCTGACAAATGTGAGAGGCAAATTCGCCGTATAGGTAGCGATGGCGTCCACTCAAAATTCGCGGGTAGGTGCCCCCTGCGCAATTTCAGCGATCGAGTAGAATGAGCTTTGAACCCGAACGGCCAGGCTGAACGAATGCTCCGGAGGTATTCCCATGACAGATAACCCAATCGCTTTACGCAACGGTAACCAGGTCAGCCCAGCGGATGAAATTTACCCGCGCAAAAGTGGTGGCCAATACGGTAAAAAACTCGGTGTCGTCGGAGACCTGGTACCAGCGCTGAATTGTTATCAGATAACGGTGGTAAAAACGTGTGATGAAGAGCGAATCATCGGGGCAATAAAGGGAATGCTGGAAGACAATCGCCTGCTGGACCTCAAGTTTAGCTACCAGGCGATCATCGACAGCTTTCAAACGTACGTCGACCACGAGCAAGATGATACGTTGGGGCATACACAGCAAATGTGCACGGTAGCAACCCCCCAATTCAAGCATGCTTTCGAGAGTGCGCTGTCATCTTTCAATCCCTACCGGTTTGACCGGACCCCTCGGCGATTCGTCAGTGACGCGCTATTACCGCTGGTGACCATGGCTGATGCCTACCTCATCGTGTTGTCGATCGGTTTTCACTCGCGAACCAAGCGCACTCCATTGACAGCGCGCAAAGACAGCGTCGTTCTTCCTCTTATCGACGATGCCATCAAACTGCTCGAAGATCGACTCCAATACGCACTGTTACCATCAGGCTCTGCTAAAAAGTCTCCAATGGCGGCACTGCTTTTCAGCAGAAATATGAAAGGGTTTCTGCATTTCTACCCGTATTGCAAAGGGTATGACGGCGAGGCTGGAATTGTGCAGATGGTGTCAGAAGCGAACGAGAAGGAGTCTGGCGACTATTTTGATGGGTATATGGTGTCAAGCAGAATCCTGGGCGATGCCGATCCCTACTTAGTATTTGCCGAGACGCTTATTGAGTTGCTCAATCGATTCAAAGCCCTGCGTAATATAAGGCTAAACTTTGATCCTGATCCTGATGCTGAGCCGCAGTCAGATCCTAGGGCAATCCTCACCCATTCCGACAACAATACGCTGGCGCTCACCGCAGAAGTCCCGGCCACATAGCGGAACGAAAAGCTGGCCAGATCGGTCGCGGACTCGTCACTGGATACGGCTTGCCTCGAGCGCGACGAATCCTTCAACTAAATCCGGGTTGGATTATCGGCACCTGAGCTCTGAACGAGGAAGGTGCCTTTGGCTAAAACTACCCTCAAACCTCGAAAATCCGAAGATATTGCTGGGAAGGCAGACCCGAAACGCCGTCCACAATTTCGGTGGGGGAGGTAGAGAGGGCTCGGGCTGCGACCTTCTGGGATGCAATGTTCGAGTTCGGCACAATGGCCTCGACGTACAGCTTGAGAACTTTGCCCCGTGTTTCGTGCTGGAGCTGGGTCAGGCTCTTTTCGACTACTGCGTGCGCGTTGCCTTTCTGTCGATAGGGCTCGGCAACTGCATAGCCGATGTCAAAATAGGGAGTGTTGCCCACGGACTTCTCTAGGAAGTACACAGCGACGGCCTTGACTACCTTCCCTTCCATCAGGGCGTAGGTGGATCGGGGGGTGCCGTCTGCATCGTCGTGTAAAACGATCAGGTCAGGGAACAGAGAGCTGAGGCGTGGCTGGATCAAACCAGCAGTTAGAGCCTCCTGGAAGCCGAGCAGGCTTTGAAGCGGGTCCTGAGCGTGGGACATTTCGTTTCTCTTTGAGGGCGCCGCTGTGGGCAAGGGGCATTTTGGTATGGGCGTACGGTTTACTCGGCATTTTTGAGCAGAATCGAATAATCTCATCAGCGAGAAGGACGTCCATGTTTACGTCCGAGAAAACTGACAGGGAACGACTATGACCCAGCTACAAGAGGCCCCACAAGACATCATTGAGACCTTTCTTCCGACGATTCTTGAGAATGATGCGAAAGGGATTTTGTCTGATTTATTGGGGCAACCCGGGCTCGCTATGCACTTCATGGGGTTCTCAGAAGCCCAGACAGTGCGGGCGATTCGTCACGTGGTCGGGATCCTTGAAGAGTGCTACCGCGCAGGCCACCTCAAGATTGTAGTGAGCCATGAAGACACCCGACTCTATGGCTATGCCATGTTCTTCGTGCACCAGGTTCCCTCCATGCCACGTTACTGCCACAAAATCTTTGTGTTCGAGCCCTACAGGGGGCATGGCCTTGGTAGTCAATTGCTGAATGGCGTAGTGAACTATTCGCAAGGCACTTGCCTGCTTTGCAGACACGATTTGGTTCCGTTCTACGAGCGTGCTGGCTTGGAGTTCAAGGGCGAATTCACACCGCCGACCGCTCAGCAAGGCTTTGCCTTATCGAGGGATATGTATGCTGGCCTCGCCCTAATGGGAGCACCAGGGTCTGAAGATGGATCGCCGGTTTTCATGTTGAACGATGACGACATCAAGCAGCTTCTAGTCATTTGACTTGTTGGCCCTCTCCGCCTGACCTCAACCATTCCCCGTCCCCTTATCGAGACCCGCTGAATGCCGCAATTCGTCCAAAATGGCCCCTACATTCCCGAACGTTTGCTGCAGGCGCATGAAGAGGGGCGAGTGGTGTTCTTCTGTGGGGCAGGCATCTCCTACCCCGCACGCTTGCCAGGGTTCCGCGGCCTCGTGGAGGAGTTGTATCGGCGCCTTGAGCCGAATGCGAGTGGGGTGCAGAAACTGGCAATCAAGTCCAAGCAATACGACACCGCCGTCGGACTGCTGGAGGCTGTAGTCGGGCGTGAGAGAGTTCGGCGGACTATGGCGAGCATTCTCACGCCAGACCTGAGCTCGCCCAAGGCAACCGCAACCCACAAGGCCCTGTTGAACCTGGGCAGGACTCGCGATGGGCGCACGCGGTTGATCACTACAAACTTCGACCGTTTGTTCGAAGAGGTGACTCCCGCGGCGACGTTTCCGGTCCACGTCTTCCAAGCGCCCCTGTTACCCGTACCAAAAAATCGTTGGGACGGGGTGGTGTATCTTCACGGCCTACTGAGCGAGGCCCCCACAGCGAGTGAACTGGATCGCCTAGTGATTTCCAGCGGTGATTTTGGCCTGGCGTACCTCACTGAGCGATGGGCCGCGGGATTCGTGAGCGAGCTGTTCCGCAATTACACCGTTTGTTTCGTGGGTTATAGCATCACCGACCCCGTTCTTCGTTACATGATGGATGCTCTGGCTGCCGACCGCCTGCTTGGCGAATCGTCCCCGGAGATGTTCGCGTTTGGCAGTTACTCTCAAGGCGAGGAGGAAGATCGCGCCAACGAGTGGGAGGCCAAGAACGTCACACCGATCCTCTACAAGGAACACCGCCGTCATGCGTACCTGCACAAGACCCTGCAGGCATGGGCGGAAACCTACCGCGACGGCGTGCGCGGCAAGGAGCGCATCGTCGTTGAAAGCGCGATTGCTCGCCCTCTGGCAAGTACCGGGGAGGACGATTTCGTGGGTCGCATGCTTTGGGCGTTGAGTGACCGTCACGGCCTGCCTGCCAAGCGCTTTGCCGATTTGGAGCCGGTGCCTTCGCTGGATTGGCTAACGCCGTTGAGTGAGGCTCGCTTCGGCCATATCGACCTTGCCCGGTATGGCGTTCCTCCGAATACCCGCTTGGATAAAAAGTTGGCTTTCAGCTTGATACGCAGGCCCTTGCCTTACCCGCTGGCCCCATTCATGAGCGTGGTAGAAAGCGATGGTGTCATCGGTCTGTGGGATCCGGTGATGGGGCATTTGGCGCGGTGGCTGACTCGCCACCTGGATGACCCGGCATTGTTGCTTTGGCTCATCAATTGGGGCGGCCGTTTGCACGTCAATTTTGCCTCAGGGATTGAGCACAGCTTAGAACAGCTGGCCACCCTCGAGCGCGAAGGTAAAACCGACGAACTGGCCCGCATGCGAGCCGGTGCTCCCAATGCGGTACCCGGGCCTCTGATGCGTACGCTTTGGCGGCTGCTGCTCGGTGGCCGCGTCAAAGTCAGTCCGCGGGCACTCGATTTATACCGTTGGCGAAACCGATTCAATCGTGATGGGCTTACATCGTCCCTGCGTCTGGAGTTCAGGGAATTACTGTCACCACGTATTTCGTTGCGTGCGCCGTACGGCTCCTCCGCCGAGGATGGAGAAGGCCAAGAGCAACAACAACTCAAGGATTTGGTTGAATGGGAGATCGTCCTGATGGCGGATGACGTCCATTCCAACCTGAAGGATCTTTCCAGTATCGAGCGCTGGCAAGGAGCACTGCCCGGCCTTCTCACCGATTTCACGGGCCTGTTGCGGGACGCGCTTGACCTGATGAGGGAACTGGGGGGCGCTGATGACAGGCGTGACAACTCGTACACGCAGCAGCCATCGATCGATGTGCACCCACAGAACAACGACTACAACGACTGGACAGCGCTCATCGAGCTGGCGCGGGATGCCTGGCTGGCCACGGCTGCGGTTTCGCCAGAGCGCGCAGCCCTCGAGGCGGAGCTCTGGTGGACCATCCAATATCCTCTTTTCAAGCGCTTGGCTTTTTTTGCTGCAACGAAAGGTGATGTCATAGGCAGTCGCCGTGCCCTTGACTGGCTATTAGCGGATGACCACTGGTGGCTTTGGTCGTTGGAGACTGAGCGTGAATCCACACGCTTGCTCGTTGCCCTGGCGGAGAAGGGCGATCCTGGGATGGTCCTGGAGCTTGAACGCGCCATTCTTGCCGGCCCGTCTCTCACGATGTTTGATGACGGTGCCGATCCCGACCGGCTGGCTCGTGTTCTGGATAGGGAGGTATGGCAGCGGCTGGCTAAGGTCGCCGGCGCCGGCGCCACGTTGAGCGCGGTTGCGCAGGAGCGCCTGGATGCGCTCGGCCGGCAGTACCCGGAGTGGGAGTTGCCGCAAGATCAAAGCGATGAGTTTCCATACTGGAGCGGAAGCGACGATGACTGGCGAAAGTTCACTGCCACACCACGCCGACGCGGTGAATTGATCCAATGGCTAAAGCAACATCCAGACGCAGATTACTTCCAGCAGGATGATTGGCGGGAGCGTTGCCGCGACAACTTTGCAACTACTGCCTGCGCCCTGTGGGCCCTGGCGCAAGAGAATTTTTGGCCGGCAAGCCGCTGGCGCGAGGCGCTGCAGGCATGGTCTGAGGGCAAGCACGTCTCACGCGCCTGGCGTTATATGGCACCCGTATTGGCTGGGGCACCGGATGAGGCCATGGCGTCACTAACTCAGGGTGTGAGCTCCTGGCTGAGAACCATCGCTAAAACCTTTGTTGGGCACGAGGAGGAATTCTTTACGCTCGGGCATCGCGTCCTGGAATTGCACAACCGCGACGGCAGTGAGACGGACGACCCCGTTGGACGAGCCATCAATCATCCCGTGGGGCAAGTCACTGAGGCGCTGCTCCAATGGTGGTACCGGCAGTCACTGGAGGACGGGCAGGGGTTGTCTGTCGAGCTTAAGCCCACCTTTACGGAACTCTGCGATGGCAGGATTGAAAAATATCGGCATGGGCGTGTCTTGCTTGCGGCCCATGTTATTGCATTGTTCCGGGTTGACCGTGACTGGGCCACGGAACACTTGCTGCCTCACTTTGAATGGCAGCTCTCTGAGCATGAAGCTCGCGCAGCTTGGGAGGGTTTTTGTGGTCGCCCCGCCTATACCGCCCTCTGATGGAGGTGCTGAAGGGCTCGTTTCTGGATTCCTCTCGTCACTATGAAGCGTTGGGCAAACATCGTGTGCAATACGCCTCACTTTTGACTTATGCCGCACTGGACCCGGGTGATACGTTCACGTCCTCTGAGCTTGCTGGCGCTGTCCGCGCACTTCCTCCAGAAGGATTGCGGTACGCCGCAAATGCGTTGGTTAATGCTCTGGAAGGAGCAGGCGATCAACGTGCGGACTACTGGGCGAACCGGGTGGCCCCCTTTATCAACAACCTCTGGCCAAAAGGCCGGGACGTTATGACGCCGGTGATTGCCGAAACCCTGTCCCGCTTGTGTGTAGCGGCGGGCGGAGCATTCCCTGAGGCTATGGAGATACTTCGTGCGTGGCTACAGCCATTGGGTCATCCAGAGCCCGCGGTGCGTATGCTTCATAAAGCGGACCTTTGCAGGATTTTCCCTGAACACGCCTTGGATTTTTTGAGCCTCGTGATCGGTGAACAAACCCAGTGGCCACCCACCGATCTTTCCAACTGTCTGGAAGCTATCCGAACCACTGAGCCAGCGTTGGAGGAGGATCCACGCTACGAACAGTTGCTGAATTATCTACGTATGCATGGGTGCGGATGACAATCAATAGCGGTAGTTCGTGAATGGCTGCTTTTGGCCGATTCTGTTGAAACAGTCGGTTTTTTCAGAATGCCGCAGGATGGATCGGTGAAAGCGCCTCTTCGGAACGCTTCTACGTGAAATCTTATCTTGAAAGGCTCTGCGGACATTCAGGATTTCAATCTCCGAAGCGTACTTTTCTGCTTTAAAAATACGGCCGACTTTTTCAACAGAATCGGCCAATTTTTACCTGTCGCCACCGTCAGTTATGTGGTTTGGGCTGGCGAGCAATTAACATTGAGAGCGGTATGGAGTGAGGATGTTAAATCCAGTCCGGGATACGACTACCGCCCCCTAATCTTTTAGGCTTCATTCGACACGACCCTGTCGGGTGCTCCGCGGTAACCGAATGCGGTTTAATGCCCAGGCGGGTGAGCCAAAGCGAAGTACCCACTTACATCGACTTGACCGATACCACTTCCACAAATCTGAATTTTTTTCTGGCTGTCTTAGTAGCTTCTTGTTCTGCAACTAGGGAGCTCAGCGTATCGGCCTCATGTACCATCTCGTGCATCTCGCCTTCAAATTCATTTCCCACACGGAGCGTGACTCTCAACCTAGGTACGAAGCCTTTTGAGACTGACTTTTTCTTCTCTGCCTTCACCGGTTGCACGATCACAACATCCGGGACTGTGTCCTGCACGTCCGGGTGAATTGCCGGCGCAGAGGGCTCAGGATCACCGAATAGTGCACGGCGCATCTCATCTTCCATCAATTCTGTATTCACGCTATTTCTCAGAAGGGTGTTACCTGGCCAGCACGCCATCGGGACCATGCTGGAGATTCTCGTATACCTTGAGATTGACTAGGAGACTTCCCCCGGAACCCTCAAGTTGCTCAAGGTCGATGTGCCTGACTCAGTACGAAACGCCAGACAACGCTCCGCAATATTTCGACATCACCGGCTACGAGCTAAGAGTTTTGGTCCGTGTTGATCTCACGCCGAATACGTTCAAGCAGCGAGTCTAAATCTGTATCCGGATCGAGGAGCAAAAAACTCTCAAGGAGGAGGGTAAGCGGGTGCACCCCCATTCTGTCGGCAAGCTCCGATGCCTTTTCCAATGTAACGTTCTTAAGGCCGCGCTCAAGCGTACTCAGATACGTCCTGCTACTGACGATTCCAAAATCTTCTTGGGTCAAGCCCCTGCGAAGCCGTGTGTTACGTAACGCAATGGCGAACGCTTCCTTCAGTTCCATTTTGCTTAATCCACAAAAGGAACGATGAAGCCTTTTTGAACTCTATAGAGCTACAATCTATAGTGTTCATTTTGAGAGAGATTTATGCCCGCACTTCAGATTAGCGCCCGTCAGTTATCTGCGACGAGTAATGAGCATAGTCCTTCAACCATGCTGATGGTCGCGGTGGCGAACGTTGCTCAGCCGGAGCAGGGGATAGAGATAGTCAAACGCTTCTCCGGCCAACATCTGATCGACCTGTTCAACGAAATGGATCGGCCTGATTCAGATAAGGCCATCGTTGGTGTCCTGCTGGCAATTCCTCCAAAACTTAACGGCTCTCCGCGATGGATCGCTGAGAATGTGTTTGATTTTGGCCGAGTCGAGCTAAGGTTAGCGGATGACGCTTGCTTAGATACATACGCCTACCGGCTTGCTTCAAAAGCTGTATTCAGAGACAACGCTAAGGTCGACCCAGCAGATATCCTGGGCTGGAGATCACTCTATGAAACGTCCAATGCGAATGGTGACGTTGATCCAGAGCTTGTCGCCCATCAAACCTGGTTGTCTATCGTCATCACTCGAATGGTCAACGCGGTAAATCTACCTGATGAGGAAGATGCCCCTGAGTAGTTGTCGACTCTCCATTGGTACCGTAGCTCAATCCCAAAGGAGACCTTTTTGCAGATCAAACCGGGGAGGAGGGTACGGATACTTCTGTCTTTCAAGCGTATCGACCTCCACGCTAATCATCGCTGCCGGCGATAGGCCACGAGGAGCGCGACGACGAAGCCCCCTTACCCAACAGTGTTCACGAGAGTCGGCCATGAAAGGAAGACGTAAAGTCAAAACGTCTAAGTGGTTTTTAAAAGCTCAATTTGAGGCCGAAGCTCAGCGCATGATGGCAAATAGATCTAATGAAGCAGCACATAGATTTCTTGATGCGGCCTCGCAATTCGGAATAGAACATGAACCTACTGGGCGACTTGCGGGCGGCTAGCATAACGCTAATCCTCAAGGTGACCGCGGCTCCAAACGCCTATTTTCGACCCATTACATGTTGTCAGATAATGCCCCCCTGGATGCATAGACAAATCTGAATTGCCTAGCTGACAGCCTAACCCTCATCAAGCGTCCCAGTATTTCTTCCGATATTGAGAGCCCCATGCACAAATCAGATCTTCCAATGCTACTCACTCAGACTATCGAGGTAGTTATCCGCGCGGGGCAGCTACTTATTGCGGAATGGGCGAGGGTAAATGGACCACGAGGGAAGGGCGATAAGGCCATAGTAGACATAGAAATCGAACGCGTTCTACGCCAGCAACTTCTAGGACTTTTTTCTTGTGACTTCTGGGGCGAGGAAACCGGACATAGCCTCACGGGACATTCCTGGTGTTGGGTCGTCGATCCTAACGACGGTACGAGTGATTTTCTCAAAGGTCTCAAAGGGTCTGCCATTTCTGTCGGCCTTCTGCATAAGCAAATTCCGGTATTGGGCGTGGTCTACGCACCAGTCACTGTTGAGGGCTCGCCTGATTGCATCGCCTGGTCTGAGGGACTACCCGATTTGTTACGCAATGGACAGCCAGTAGCAAGAAAGCTTTCTGGACTGGCGTTATCAAGCGGCTCCTACGTGATGGTGAGTGCCGCCGCGATCATCAAGCCAGAGATCAATCGTGAGCTCTGTACCCCCAGCAGTTTTGTTGCGATGCCCTCAATTGCCTATAGGCTTGCAAAAGTCGCCGCAGGAGATGGCGTCTGCGGAGTTTCTCTGTACGCGGTTTCTGCACATGACGTCGTTGCAGGACACGCGTTGTTGCGAGGAGCGGGTGGCATTTTGCTCAATGAAAATGGTGAGCCAATTTACTATGTAACGGTCTCCAGACGCTGCTTCGGGGGATCAGAGATCGCGTGTCGGACATTGGTGGCTCGAGATTGGAATCGTATTTTCACAGCGGAGGAGAGCCAAGCTTAAACGGCAATCATTGACTTCGGCGTTTATAATCAAGCCATAGCAATGTTGACGCCTGAGGTGTCAGGCACTTCGCCCGCTGCTCCAGCAGTGCGCTTCGTGCAGCAGGAGAATTGGAAGGTAACTAGGAGTTCAAACCCATGACGATTGATCCCGCTAAAGATGTCAAAGCTACCGCGATCGAGGCATTCAGTCGGGTCGAGAGCTCAGCTCCTGCGGGCAAACCTGAAGGACCATGGAATAGACGTGTGTCATCGTCCGGGGGCGGCGCCTGCAGGAAGAGATGAGAAGCGTCGGACTATCGAAGAAAGAGAAGAGGAAATGGTTGCCCTTGCCAGAGCTCATATTCTGACGTGCGGCGACTTCCTTCTAGTTCAGGACTTGGCTAACCATCTGGGCATTCACGTTGAGCTCCTGAGTCCCGCACTCAAGGGGTGGGAAGCGGACCACCGAATTTTCTCGATCGATCACGATGGCTGCAGGTCTTTTCCAGTTTACGCGTTCCCATCGCAAGGCGGCGCCAGCCCGATTCCCGGTCTTAGAGATGTATTATCTGTTCTCTGTCCCATGAAAGATGGTAAGGGCGTTTCATTCTGGTTTATCTCTCCTAACGCATGGCTTGAAGGCAAGCGCCCACAGGACCTCCTTTCCACCGAGCCAAGCCGTGTTTTTGCTGTTCAGCACATGATCGCCAACTCAAAAAAATGGCACATTGCTATTGAAGTCGTGTTTTTGCACCCTCACATAGGTGGAGTCCACCTGAAAATTCGGTCAGGGATTAGAGCGATAAAATGTCCATAACGCCTGTGACACCGTTGAACAGCAATACATTCTCCGGCAGTTTTGATGATGAGGAACTTGCCATCTGGCTGGATGGTTGCCTGAATCAAAAACACCGAGTGGCTTATGTCCATGCCGGGTATCTGTGCAAGCTGGTTGACCTCGATGAGGCCAGCCTCGTTCTTTACCCATCTGATCCGGGGTCAAACGCCAAATCAAGCTTGAAGAAGTTGGTCGGCAAAAATCTGCTCCTCAGTTTAGAGATGCCGATTGAGGAACTACTCGATACCAAGGCAGCAGACAGGGGCTGGGCATTTACTCAAGTACAGAGTAAACCCCAAGTGGATGCTTTTATCGCTACCCGGAATGAGATACTCGGCAAAATCAGTGGTAGAGGACCAGACATTTCCGAAAAAACAGCACAGAAGGTCTGGGCTGATGCTGGCACGAGATGCATGTTTGAAGGCTGTGGCCATGACCTCTCCGAGGTTAAGCTCTGGACCAAAGCTGCTCGAGTGGGATATTTGGCGCACATTGTTGCATCAGACCCTGAAGGCCCGCGGGGAAATCAAAGCGACTCTCACCGTCTCGCAGATGTCCCGGATAACATCATGTTGATGTGCGATGAACACCATCGCCTGATTGACTCTTTTGCACCTCAGATTTACACCGCAGAAATCCTGAACGGGATGCGTCAGTCTCACAGGGATATCGTTCGTAATTATTTGAATTCGCTAGCGTTTCCTCGCACGAAGGCAGTGACTTTGCATGCGAATCTGGCAAACGTACCGACCTATTTCCATGACTCTGAATTGATTGAAGCCATTGTGGCGACCAGACGAGCCATGGAGCCCGGCGTCATTCATTACGTGCGTCGCAAATCTCAGCGAGACGACCGTCATCTGCCTGAGTTTTGGTACCAATATTTGAGAGAGCATGAGAATCATATTCGAGAGCTCGTGACCGGATTCAACTCCAGCAGTGGATTGAACACTGAAAATTTGGCCATCTTCCCTCTGCACCATATCCCGACCTTGGTTCTGGCAGGTCGAGTAATGGGTGAAGCCCAGGCTATTCAGATCTTCCAGTATGACAAGGTCCGAAAAACCTGGGCTTGGGACTCGAAGGCTAATGCTCATTCACCAGGTACTTTTAGTGTTAACTCTCTGCCGCCGGATCGCGCAGACGAGGTTTTTATAACTCTTGAGCTGTCGGCAAGCCTTGATGAGGACGCGTTGTCTGCTGATTTCAAAGCAGCGGTGGATTCCGGCCAGATGCCCTGGATTCGCGTAACGACTTCAAAGACAGGAGCTGACTGCATCGGGTGCTCGGAGGACCTCGATCAGTTCGCGCAAGCTGCCCGAAGAGCGATTGTTCACGCTCAAGACGTGATGAGGGTTCAAAAGGTGCACCTTATCGCTATCAGTCCTGCCAGCACGGTGTTCCGTTTCGGCCAGATGCTGCAGGCAGGTCACCACCCTGAGTACGTTGTTTATGACCGCGCAGGTCGCGACTACAAGTTTGTTCCTGCCCTATCAATCACGGGTCATCACGTATCAGCCACTGATGGACAACAGTCCGTCAAAATTTCTCTTCGATAACGAGCCTAAAGCCATGAGTAATACCAGAAGCGCAGACTTGGTGATCCACGCTGAACAGGCACGTCCCGTTCGGTTGACGAAGTCTTTTGAGTCGTACTCTGGTCTGCTCGACAGTCTGGGGTCTCACGCTCAAGACAGGCAGCTCGAATACAGGCATTGGGAAAAAGCACTCAATGAAGTGAATGTGCACATCACGGTGCGTGAAGATGAAATCGCGGCTGCAAAAGATGCGTATCAAGTAGTGGCTGAGCACCTGGCGGCGAATCTCTCCTGGCCCCCCGAGGCCATTTCAATTTTGCCTCAAGGTTCGGCCAGCACCAAAACCTTGATTCGATCGCCCAACGGAGGCGAAAAATTCGACATCGATGCAGTATGCCAGGTTGATATCTCTCGCATTGAGGCCTCAAACCCAATGGGCTTCTTTGAGTCTATTGGAGGGGCGTTGGTTGATCTGGAGGCTGAAGCTAAAAGACGTTGCTGGAATATCCCTTTTCCTGGCCAGCCGTTTTACCTCGAATTCACCCCATCCGTGCCGTTGGATACCGTTCCCCCGCAGACCTTTTACTCGATGGCGCCACGCTATCGTGTTGCGCGATACAAGGAAACGGCCTTGGCTGTGGTGGACACTCCAACAAAAAGCTGGAAAACCTCCAACCCTGCGGGCATGAGCAAATGGGTAGATGACACTGCCAAGCGTCCTCTCGTCCTTGTCGCAGCGATGGAGTCGTTGGCGAAAAGCCGGGTACTAGATAGTGTTGCACCTGTGCCGGATCAGACAGTGGAAATTACCGATACCCTCCGGGTAGCCATTCGCCTGTTCAAGCGTCATCGGGATATGTGCGTGAGACGCGGAATCATTGAAGCGGGGACCAAACCGATCTCTGTGATCATTGTTACTCTGCTGACCAGTTGCTATGAAGGTTTGGCTGATCTGAATCGGGTATTTGAACATCCCGTACAGGTATTGGACGAACTCGCGGCCTACATGCCGCACCTCGTTTTTAAGCTTGGCGACAAGTACCGAGTGGAAAACCCCACCGTTGAGGGAGAGAATTTTGCTGAGAAATGGAACGATGACGGGGGGGAGCGTTACAGATCGTTTATGACCTGGTGTGAGGCGCTTTCTGCTGATCTCAAAACTATTCTTGTATTAACTGACCCACCAGCTATTTCCAAGCGTGTGCGCGAGGTGTTCGGTATTCCGGCTCCAACCGGCGGTGGGAGCGGTCTGCCCACGATCGAGACCCCAAAACCTAGAGCCACTCCGGCAACCTCTGGGCTGGCTTGAACGATGGGGTGAATTAGTTGACTTTAAACCTGGCCCTCATACGCGACCAATTCCCGGATTTGCAGCCTTCAGCCTTAAGCCGGGAAGGGGGCATAACTGCCTACCAATTGCAGTTGCCTCCTTTCGAGCAGGAAAGGGGATTCAAGTGGGCTGAGTTACGTCTGCCCGACGGGTTCCCTGAGTGCACCAAAGCATTCATTCAACTGTCCCCCGATGCGGTGCTGCGTATTCCGCATCTTGACGGTGCTGGGATCCTTTGTATGGAGGGTGACCCCGGACCGGGCTTGGGTTACTCCTCTGAGGAGAGGATTCTTTTTCTTCTAAAGGCCTATCTGGAGCAGTTCCTAAAGCCGTGGTTGAATGGCGACCTGGACGGAGCCTTCGAGACTGAAACACTCAACTATTGGGCTATCGAGGTGTCTCGCGCCCGCTCGAAAACTGATCCAGTGAGAGCTGTTTGGACAGTTGATCCCCCTCCAGCGAAGGCGACGATCAGGAACGGTTTGCTCCTGATGCCGAATAGGATCATCGTTGCCGCGGATGAGGCTGTACGAATCACCAATCGCCTGGTCCAGATCGCGGGTGCCCGGCAGCGTACGCGGGTGTTGGTTGCGGACATCCCGATTTCACATGTACTTACTCCAGCCACTTGGCCTAAATCTGCGGTTGATCTGGATCGCATACTCAAAGGCCGGCTTCCTTCCGCGGAGTATTCGAAATTTCAATCACATCGAAGCCGGCGCGGCCGAGGGATTCATCGCGTGGTCCTATTGAGGAATGCTGAAATTGCCTTCGCATATCTTCTTCCAGGCGGTCCGCCAACGGTGCTGGACATGGGCAAGGGAAAGAAATCGTTTCCCTCTTTACCCAAAGTGCTGCCACTCACCACATCTCGCTTAGATCCGAATTGGACAGTCGGGCGAGACCAGCATCCGGAAGTTGGTTGGCGTCAGGCGAAGCATGTATTGGTGTTAGGAGCAGGGGCTCTCGGGAGTCCGATAGTCGATCATCTTGCCAAGGCTGGAGTTGGCAAGATATCGCTGGTGGATGCTGACATCATGTCTCCTGCGAATGTCGGGCGGCATCTACTTGGGGTGGAGTCTATTGGCGAAAGGAAGGTGTGTGCAGTTGCCAAGCGAGTCAATTCAGCATACCCCGCGACAGAGGTAGTTCCGTATGCCAAGAGCACAGCCGGGTGGCTAAAAGAAAACTCTTTAGCTGATGTACACGCAGTGCTCGACCTCACCGGCGAGCCAGATGTACGAGTACGGGTCGAACGCGCTCGACAGGAGCACCCATGCCCTTTGCTGGTCGGCTGGATGGAGCCCTATGTCGCTGCGGCTCATGTTTGCTCTTTACCGTCCGGGCAATTATGGCTGCAAGGAGCAATAGACCCTTTGTACAGCTTGCAGGCGGTGGTGTGGCCCAACGAAGTTATCCAGCAAGAACCCGGATGTAGCAGCCGGTTCCAGAGTTACACCGCAGCTGCGGCAGAACACGCTGTCGCATTGGTGGCTGAGTGCGCGTTGGAGATGATCGACGCCGTAGTAGAACCAATCCTCCCGAGAGTGCGGAGCTGGGTGCGCGGGCAACACTATCTGGATAAGCATTGGCCCGGACTGACACACAAGGAGTGGGCGAGCGTCGCATCTGAATTTGACGGCCTGATACTGGCGAGGCCGTTTCCATGAGCAGGATCTTTTTCTATCCCGACAACAGACAATATGTCCTGTTCACTGACCATGCCTTGGTACACATGTATGCACACGCTCAACGCCGGCTCTGGCAGAAGGAAGCAGGTGGAGAGATTTTTAGCTCAGAGCCGGACTCAAATGGACTGATCATCAGTAACGCCATGGGGCCGAATCCTACTGACCATCGACGCCGGCACGCTTGGAATCCGGATGTAAAAGCATCTGACAGGAACAGGCAGAGCGAATTCGAACAACACAGACACGCAGTAGGTTTGTGGCATACACATCCGGAGAGCACTCCATCCCCATCCTGGCGTGATGAGAAAACTACCTGGGAATACCTCGACTCCTTTCAGGGCGACAGAATTCGTTATCTCATGGTGATCATCGGCAACCGCGGCAGCATTCCGGGCATGGCTGTCTGGGTGGCCAGCGGCCAATCATCTCGCGACTGGCTACAGCTAGGCGAAGCTACAAGTCGGGCTGAAGTGGATGATCCCGAGATTCGGCGATCGCAATGTGCCGGCTAAGACTCGTAGCTTTTCGTGAGGCAATACGAGGCACGCAGAATATTCACCTTTGCTGAAGCGGTGTGATTGCCCTTATCAAGCGAAATAGCTCTGCCTGGTACTGAGCGTCTTGCAATGCCTGATGGTTTCCATCTGACTTGGGGTGAAGTCGAGCGGCCATCTGGCTGGAACGTGTGCCGGCCCAACTTGATCCTGTCGCTCCCATATAGAGCGCTTTGATATCCAGGGCGGCAAAGCCGAAAGGGTTCGACTTTAGGAAGTAGTGAAAATAGTAGTTGATAAACGACCAGTCAAATGGGGCGTTCAGTCCAACAAACACGGGAACACCGTCCGCGCCTGCTATGTTTGCCACCCAATCCTGAAACATCCTCATCGCATTTTCTGGACTTAACCCTTCAAGAGCGAGTGTCTCCAGGGATAGTCCGGTCACTGCCAGCGCCTCGGGATCGACGTTGGTCGAAATTGGCTTGAGCTCACACGCAAACACCTGTCCGGGATCGTCGACGTTACAAGCTCCGATCGTAAGCATGCTATACACACCGGGAATCGGGCCAGAGGTCTCGACGTCAACCGAGATATAAACTTCACGCTTTTGGCTCATGAGATCAAAGTGTCTGCTGAAATGAGAGTGGGACGCCCTTTATGGTGTTTCAGTTTTTGGGGCATGCATGATGGTGGATTTGTACGATATCAGTTTCTTTGCAGATTGTTGTCGAGTGGAGCAAGGTTCCATGCTTTAGAAACCGTACTTTGTACCGCTCAGACCGTCCAGTAGCATTTTTTGCGGAGGGGCCGAGGTTGATTCGTAAAAAGAGTTTCGCTAGCGTTGTGGCTTCAGAGTCTAAACCGGCCTAGCAACTGCCCCAGGTTTTCTGCTGACTGCCCGAGACGTCAACTTGCTTCAATGGATTGGTGCATAAGGTGTCGAGCGCAGAGATCGATCTGTCAATTGCTCCCTGCGTTTAACTGAACTTTTTCCGGCGATCGGTTAGCTTTCAGCTCTTTCGGATGAAATTTTTTCCATCATTGCACTCGACTCTTCGTCAGTTTTAAGCTGAGGGTTGCACATGATGGATTCCAACACTTTATTCGGTGTGCTCAAGACGGGTGCGACAATCGATAATTGAAGGTTCTTGCTCATATCCGCTGCTTCTTTAATCGTTGTTCGAGGAATGCACGCAATGCTTAAAAGACCCAACCAATGCTATTTTTTTTCGGGCATTGCATTCTGACGGTATGAAAGATTGGTACCTGCTTTGCATACTTAGCGGTATGGCATTGCAAGCTAGACCAGATAAGGAGTCGATCACTGAGATAACGTCGGAAGTAGCTAGCCGCATGCAGGCAATATCGCGACAGGTTGAGACGCCGGAATCAGCATTATTCCTCCAGGATTATACCCCGGAGCACCTACGTGCCTTCGAAATCGCTTTCGCCCCTCTGCTTATGTCATCTCTTGGTCTGAATCCAGACTTTGAACTTCTCCACGACCCTGTCACTCTGGAAGTCATAAAAGACCGTTTCAGTCTTCGAGTAGACGATGTGGAGCACTCTGAGGTCTTCGTATGGGAGTGATTGCCTAAATGTGCTCCCAGTGATGCGATCGCGTGCTTCGAAAGGTGTGTTGGCCGGACGGATATGACCCGTTGCCACGGGATACCCAGTGCCACCGCTTGAAGTTGTTCGTTATGCCATGCTGGCTAGGAGGAGGGGAGACGACCATCGACAAACGATCTTGCACTTACAGTGCCTGCGGCAGTACTTACGAACAAAGCCTAAATAGTAATGAAATTATGAGCTGAATGTAAAAAAATTGATTTTAAGCCAAAGTTTAAACTTGGGGGCGACGTTAGGAACCAGAGCTGGCAGGATTTATTTGTAACATTTGCCGCCGCGCGACTCTCGCTTATGGTCCTTTCAGTGTCAGGGCGAAACGGTGAAGACTTCAACGAGAATTGTAGTCTGTGCCACGGGGTGAGGAAGGGTATATGTTCCATCCAGTCTTGGAGGGCTGCACGGGCAAGACGGCCTCTCTAAGAGATAAGCTGGCCAGGGCAAGAGTATTTTAGAGAGTTCATTGAAAGATGATCCAAGTGTCGACGATCGCGTCCAATCAGTATGACGCAGAAGTTGTAGAGTAGGTAGGTAGGAATGAATGAATGAAGCAGCAAGGAGCATATTAATAACTCAACTAAATAGATGTTTAGTTGAGTTACGCAAAAACTCCCATTACTTTACAAAAAAAACACTGCAACAGAACATTTTGACGTAAGGCTGAAGGGGGGGACCAAGAGGGCATAGACGACTAATAGTGCGTAGTCTATTCTCAAGAGTAAACCTTGTGGGAGCACCTATCAATGGAGAAATACACTGAGACCTCCACGCCCATCTTGGACATCGTTCTGGTTGATGACGAGGGTCGGCGCTTACCTCCACCCGTCATGACGGTTATCGTTGATGAAAGAACGCGGGTAGTAAGTGGACTGACAATTTCAACTGGGAATCACGGTGGGGTTCTAGAAATACTCAAAAATCAAAGCGACTAATCGGCAAATGATTGGAAGCAGTGCAGCGTGGCTCCCTGCAAACCTTCTGTATCTCGCTGTAAATTAACTGGAATTGATATTCCACAGATGAGGGCCGTGAAAATTTGTAAGCAGACATCGCGCTCAAAGATGCGAATTTTAAACAGCGTCGAATTTGAAAGGAGATTTGAGTGCCAAAATTGTTTCATTGTGACGAAACCTGCAACGGCCGCGCTATGGCTGTGGCCGCTCAGATGACTCCCGAACAAAGCCTTTAACAAACCGTGCTGGTGAGGCTAAATTTATACAGTCACTCTGAGACCCACGTATCATTTTTAACTGACAGAAATTCTCAGTGCGTTCAAAAAGTCGCTTTTTTACCTGATTTATGAAGCTCAGCAGAACGGTTGGCGCGGCAACAACAATCTAGTTTTGTCAAAAAAATTAAGAAATTTAATGAATTAAATAACACACTGCATGTGCGGTCGCGTCACCAGGAACGAATTAGCACCGATTTGCGCAGATTCTGATCGCCACGATGTCGCATTAATTGTAAACACGAAACGGATGGGACAAACCCGAGTGCTCGTAAGCCCTTGAATTCGTGGTGGCATTTTTAACTGACGGTTTTCGCATTTTTAGCTGTTCTCGACACTTTTGCCTATCCGTGGGTGATGCCTAAGACCTTTTCGTTGGCCGCGAGCAATATCTTCTCGGCATCGGAGCAAAGCATCTGCTGAGGGCGACGGCCTCCGAGAAAAGCGTTGCTAGAAGCAAACCAAAATGCGATTCCCCATCCGCCTTTCATCGCTCTCAATACATCGAGGATCGCCTTCACGCCAGGTGCCGGCCTATGCCTGGAAGGCATACGTTGGAAACAACAAGCCACCGGCATGCTGAATTGAAAACACCTGTCTCTCAGCTTCCCATTCGTCCAGGCGCATAGGGGGCAGGTCAAGCCGCTGAGCAGTTTGATCCTGCGAGAGAAAATCACCGCTATCAAGGATGGCTTTCTTCGCGATCTCAAGCATTTGCTGCTCCCGAAAGGCGGTATCCCGGTTTGCTGCCATTAACAGACTCCCACGTGCAAACAAAGTCATAGTCCACCATTGGACGTCGGACCGCGAATCTTAGCAATCAAGGCACGCTCATTTTGATAGACCGATAGTGTGCAGGATTGCGCCAGCAGTGGCAGTAGACACAGTAGTTATCGAGGGGCACCCGGTAGTTAACCGGAAAAAGCGCAAACCATCGTCTAATTTTCTACCGAATATTCCACCTACATAACTGCTCGTAAGGCAGGCCAAACAAGGGCTCGAAGGTGATCAGCGATAAAAAAACGTACATCTAAATCACCGGAAAGACACCATTAATTAACCGGAAAAATGCGTTTAATTAAGCGGAATCATGGCGACAGCATCGTGTGCAGCGTAAATTTCTATACCCGATTCCGGTGAATTAACGTTCACTGAAGTGATCGCTATAAAGCCCTGTAAATTTTCTTCATAAAAATCAGTCACATAAAAGAATCGCAGGGCATTCCGGTTAATTAAGGACGCTGACAGTACCTTATGAGCCTCATGAACATTTCTAACATAGCATCTGATTTAACATAATATACATTACACGTAACAACGTATTTCAGGATCAGCCCGGTTGCACGCAGATTTCGCAGCTCTCGGAAGTAATCTCTTTTCATTTTGAGAACTAAATCCCTTGCGTGGGCGCTTCGCTGCCAGGAAAAGACTTTACTTCTGCGGGCTTCAGAGCCCATTCCGTGGGGCCTATGCGACTTTTCTTGTTCCTGAACCTTCTACGCAGAATGCGAATATTGCGCAGAAATACTTGTGCTGGAGATCAAGCCAGCAGTTCTCATAAGTAACGTGTAAAAAAATGGGAAGTAATAGTGTAAATCGAGCCTTTCGCCTCACGTTCACGGATTTGCTCGCAGATCACTTGTCCAGCAATCATCAGCGCGCTACAGGCTCTGGCGCGGCCTTTGTGACCGTCATCGTTCATGATTCTACGTCATGAGCAGCGGATCCAGAAATGTCGCCCTTGATGAGTACGCGGCGAGTCCATCCGAAAACACGTCGCTGCGTGAAATCTGAAGCGTTCAGCGTGGAGGTTGGTGCGTTGATTTCAAGGGCTGCCACACGTGAAAAGCGCCGCCTGATTTACTTGCAAATGCTGACAGTTTGGGCGGTGAACACCTTGCGCTTGAAGGCTGTTGAACTTTCCTCCTACCAAACACCCTGGACGCTCTCTTGAACCTAGCCAGATAAAAGCTCAGAAAAATGCCAATCCGGTACCGTTGTTAACCACAATTTTGACTTGTTAACTACGGTGGTTAACAAGTCAGAAAACAGGTTTACAGAGTGTTTTTGCCCCTGAGTGTTAGCCTATATTTGCCTGGCGCATCTGAGCTTTTAAAGCTCCGCAATGCTGTTCCAACTCCGGAATTGCCGCTTGGAACGGTTACACTTATAATTGCTAGCGCTGGTCTGTCAGCCGTAGACTTCCAGTTGTTGGCCCCGCAAGATTAGGTTGGACTACATCAGAGCGCGTGTCTGACGAGCGATATGTGCTCTTAAAGGTGGTCTACCGCCAATGGCAACCTAACAACCTTTACGTGAAGTCATTAGCTAACTCAACTAAATACCCATTTAGTCGAGTTGGCAACCTTCTAGCGCCCGTCCAGATAACGGAACAGTTCCTCTTCCTGATCAAAGTGCAGTCGCACAAGGGTATCCAGACGGATCAGCTGATGCTGAATCTCATCAGCAGGCGTTGTCGCAGAGTCGGCGCTGAAGTCGCCGCTCATGCGCACCAGTAAATGGATGAGGCGAAAAATCTCTCGATGCACGTGACTCATGGCCGACATCGGGTCCTCCCCCGGCATGCTTTGTGTCAGCAGCGGGTACAGTGTGTTTTCATCTTCGTGTTCATGCTGCGCCAGTGATGTTTGCAGCTTGTCGACCAGTTCCTGCAAGTCTGTCTGTGCTTGCGCAAGTGGGCGCTGGGCAAAGTCGCTGGCCAGTTGGTGCAGATCGCTCAGCACGGTGGAGAGTTGCTGGTGTTCGTCTTGCAGGTGATCGATGTGCTCTGCGGTAAGGTCTCGTTTCCTCAACGCCCATAACGGCCCCAATGCCCGCAAGGCGTTAATGATGATCGCGACGTCGATGCCCTCCTGCACCACGGCGCCAATCAGCGGCGGCAAGTAGCCAAAGGCGGCTGCCGCCATGGCCAGCAATGACATTCCCATCCCGACCAGCACACCTTGGCGTGCGATGTAGCGGGTTCGTCGGGCAATGTCCAACGCCTCGACCAGGCGATCCAGACGATCCACCAACAGCACAACGCCAGCGGCTTGCGCAGAAGCCGTGGCACCGCCCGCCCCCATGGCTACGCCGACGTTGGCCGCCGCCAGCGCCGGGGCATCGTTGATGCCGTCGCCGACCATCAGTGTGCTAGCGCGCAGGCAACCTTGCTGTACGGCACGCACTTTATCCTCGGGGGTCAACCCGGCACGCAGCTCGTCAATCCCGGCAGACAGCGCAATCATCTCCGCGGTTTCCAGGCGATCCCCGGTGAGCATGACGATCTTTTCGATGCCCCTGTTGCGCAGTCGACGCAGCGTCTGCGGGGTTTCGCGCCGAACCTTGTCCGAGAAAACCAGCAGGCCTGCGAGTTTGCCATCCACGTCGATGAAGCTTCCACTGCACGCCAGGTAATCCATGTGGCGCAGCATGGCGGCGACCCAGTCGGTTTCAGGGGGCGCTTTGTGAACAAAAGACAATGTGCCGAAACGCACCTGCACGCCATCGACGCGCCCACAAAGTCCAGAGCCTGGGCTTTCTTCTACTGTCTGCGGGACGCTGAGCGGCAACTGGCGCTGATGGGCCGCTTCAACAATTGCCTGGGAAACAGGATGCGTCGAGGCCTGTGCCAGCGAAGCGGCCAGGGCAAGCAGGCGCTGCGGATCGCCCAGTCCGTTGACCTCTATCGACTGCAGGCGCGCATGGCCGCTGGTCAGCGTGCCGGTCTTGTCGAGAAACACTTGTTTGACCCCGGCCAGCGCTTCCACGGTCGCGCCGTCCTTGATCAAGATCCCGCGCCGCGCTGCCCTCGAAATACCCGACATGAAGGCAATCGGTACGGCCAGAATCAAAGGGCAAGGTGTGGCCACCACCAGCACGGCCAGCGCGCGCAAAGGATCGCCACTCAATTGCCAGGCCAATCCGGCGATCAGCAATGTCAGTGGGATGAAGAACAAGGCATAGCGGTCGGCCAGGCGCACGAAA
The DNA here is from genome assembly GCF_054668435.1 of Pseudomonas sp. S2_B07. NCBI lineage: Bacteria > Pseudomonadati > Pseudomonadota > Gammaproteobacteria > Pseudomonadales > Pseudomonadaceae > Pseudomonas > Pseudomonas sp. S2_B07. The sequence continues at coordinate 367,488 of NZ_CP162769.1, read as the reverse complement.
GGTGCGCGCGAACGACGTGCCTCCTCGGCCAGCCGCACGATGCCCGCGTAGGTACTCTGCGCGGCCGTTCGCGTGGCGATTAGCAGGATGGGCGCACCGACGTTGGAAACGCCGCTGGGCAGTTGCTCTCCTTCTCGACGGGTGACAGGCAGCGACTCACCGCTGAGCGCCGATTCGTCCAGAATGGCCGCAGGACTTAGCAGCCGACCGTCGACCGGGATCACCTCTCCCATCCGCACCAACAATGTTTGATGCAGTTGGACCTGCTCAACCGGAATCTCGCGCAAGCCACCCTCCTCCTGCAGCCAGGCAAAACGTGGCGCCCGGTCGATGAGCGCACGAAGCTCACGGTCAGCGCGTTGCTTGGTGAAAAACTCCAGGGTCCGTCCAGTCGCCAGCATCAAGGCAATCACCGCCGCCACCAGTGTCTGGTCAAAGACCAGGGCGGCAGTGATCGACAGCAGCGCGATCAGGTCGACACCGGCCTCGCGCCGGGCCAGGCGCCTGACGATTTCAACGAGCAGTACCGCAGACATCACCAGACTTCCCGCGGCCCAGCACCTCGATGCCCAATCAGGTGCTTGCGCAACATACGCAATGCCGCCGGCCAGCAGCGTCAGTGCGGTGAGCAGCAACAGAACGGGGTCCAGCCACTTACTGAGCATTGAAGTGAGTTCCTTAAAAGCGATGTGCATGCCTCGCTGTAAAAACATCTGTCGTTCATCGAGGTAGAGCTTAGGACTCGAATGCCTTTCGTGTCCCCGGGGCGCCGCAATTTCGGCGTTCGATACAACACAAGTCATGGTTGTGCCCGGGCAAATCGGGTGTTTGCCGTCTTTCTGATCTAAATCAATCAGGCGTTGGACGGACACGTAGACATTAGAGTCAGCATTCGCACACATCGCATTCGATGTGTGCAGAAACTCTCGTTTCGTGGAGGCTCCCATGGCTACGCACCTGCAAGGCACCCAACCGGTCATCCCGCCGACTGCCCACCCACTTGCAGGCAGTTTGCGAAAGGTGGAGCCCAAACGCTTGTCCTTGAGTTTGCTGATTGCGCTGGTGGTCGGTTCGATGATCGGCAGCGGCATTTTCAGCCTGCCGCAAAACATGGCGGCCAGTGCCGGCGCCGGAGCCATTCTGATTGGCTGGCTGATCACCGGTGTCGGCATGTTGTCGCTGGCGCTGGTTTATCAAACCTTGTCCAACCGTCAACCGGCTCTGGATAACGGTGTGTTTGCCTATGCGCGTGCCTTGGGTGGCGAATTCCTCGGGTTCAACTCAGCCTGGGGTTACTGGATCAGCGCCTGGATCGGCAACGTCAGCTACCTGGTGATTTTGTTCGCGGCGCTGAGTTATTTCTTCCCGCTGTTCGGTGAAGGCAATAACAAAGCGGCGATTGCCGGCGCGTCCGTGGTGCTGTGGTCGTTGCACTGGATGATCCTCAGAGGGATGCGCACTGCGGCCCGGGCCAACGCGTTGACCACGGTAGCCAAGATCGTACCGTTACTGCTGTTTATCGGCCTGGTGATCGCGGCCTTCCAGCGTGAAACCTTCACTGTCGATTTCTGGGGCTCGCCCGCGCTGGGCAGCACCCTCGATCAGGTCAAAAGCACTATGTTGGTCACCGTTTGGGTGTTCATCGGGATCGAAGGCGCCAACGTGTTCTCCGCCCGCGCCGCAGAACGCGCCAACGTCGGTCGCGCCACCGTCATCGGTTTTGTCATCACCCTGTTGCTGTTGATTGCGGTGTCGCTGCTGTCACTGGGCATTTTGAAACAACCGGAGTTAGCCGCCCTGAAAAACCCTTCGATGGCCGGCGTACTTCAGGCTGCCGCCGGGCCATGGGGCGCGGTGCTGATCAGCATCGGCTTGATCATTTCGGTGGGGGGCGCCCTGCTCGCCTGGACGCTGCTCGCAGCGGAGTCGGTGTTCACACCAGCCAAGGAAAAGGTGATGCCAGGTACGCTCGCCGTGGAAAACACCCAAGGTGTACCGGCCAATGCACTGTGGATCACCAACGGCTGCATTCAACTGTTCCTGTTACTGACGCTGTACTCGAGCGCCACTTACCTTGCGCTGATTTCCCTGGCCACCTCGATGATTCTGCTGCCCTACCTGTTCAGCGGTGTGTATGCGCTGAAACTGACCTTGCAGGGCCAGACCTACGCCGGCCACCGCGCCTTGCAACTGCGTGACATGGCCATCGCCGCGGTCGCGACGCTGTATTGCCTGTGGCTGCTGTATGCCGCCGGGCCTAAATACATGTTGCTCAGCGCTTTGCTCTACGCCCCCGGTTCGTTGATTTACCTGGCCACCATCAGGTCTCGCCAGGGACAACCGCTCAGCGGCCCTGAGACCGGGCTGTTGATCATTATCTGGACGGCCGCAGCCTTCGCCGGCTGGATGCTGTGGTCCGGGACACTGGCCTTGTAAGGTCAGTATCACGTGTTTGTTCTGTCGTGGTGGACCGCCAAACGGGTGTTCGCGATCCATCTCTATTACCCAAGAGGAGGAAATCAAAATGAGCAACAGTGAAAAAAAAGTACCGGTTCATAGCGACGACAAAGCCAGTCAGCATCCAGTGACAACAGACGTCTGGCGCCCCCTGGAAAAGCTTCGGCAACAGGTTGATCACCTGTTCGAAGACTTCAATCGCGGCTCGGGGCTGTCGCCATTCGGTCGCGGGCTGTTTGATGTCGAGCCGCTCTGGCGACGGGAACTGATCGGCCATAGCCTGCCTGCCGTGGACATCTGCGAGAAAGACAAAAGCTACGAAATCACAGCTGAGCTGCCCGGCATGGATCAGAAAAACATTGAGATCAAACTGTCCAACGGCAGCCTGATCATCAAGGGCGAAAAGAAAGAGGACAAGGAAGAGAAAGGAAAGGGTTATCACCTCAGCGAGCGTCACTACGGCTCCTTCGAGCGGGTGTTCAACTTGCCCAAAGGTGTCGATGCCGAGAAGATCGACGCGAGTTTCAGCAAGGGAGTGCTGAGCATCTCGCTGCCGAAAAAGCCCGAGGCCATGAAAGCGGATAAAGTCGTGCCAATCAAAGGCGAGTGAGTCCCAGGCTGCCCTGCCCCTGTCGGGAAACCGGTGGGGGCTTTTTTATGTTCATTGCAAAAGACTGAAACAAGGCGCGCGTTAATGCTGCGATCACAAGTTTTCTTCGACGCAGGAATTGGATTGTCTGACCGCCAGAATGCTGCCCTGCAACGAATACAGCGCGCGCTCCATAGTGCTGCCGATGAATCGATGAGTGCCCACCCGATGCACGGTGCCCATCACCACGACGTCAACCTGGTAATCATCGACAACTGCACTGATCACCGGCATAGGCAGCCCCATGAAAAAATGCCGGCGCTCTGGAGCAATGCCATAGCGCTCAGCCAGGGTGTTGAAGGCCTGATGAAGGGACTCTCGCAACCCATCCATGAAGGCCACATTCCAGCCGCCGGTGATCAGCGGCGTATCGCCATTGAATGCAGGCGATAAATCATAGGCGTAAAGCAGGTGCAGCGATGCGTCGCATTGCACGGCCAGCGTATGAGCTGCCTGAATAATGGCATCGTTCACATCATGGATTTGTGTGACCGTATCAAACAGGTCCACAGCGGCGACGATCCGATGAGGCAACTCATGATGGACCTGGTTGACCAAGTGCAACGCAACGGGACATCCACGCAGCAAATGGTAATCCAAAGGTGTAACGAACACCCGTCCAAGTACCGGGTCTACCGTGACATCCTTGATGACCAGGTCGGGCTTGAGCGCTTCTACACATTTCAAGATGTCGAGCACTGGATCGCAGGTAAAGACAACTTGCACGTTCACCTCTAATCCCTGTGCATTGAGACGCTGAAGTGTCTGGTCCCTCCAGTGGAGATAATGGCGCTGATATCGCTGATCCCCCTCCTCGTCTCTGTTCTCTTCCCACACTGGCGCCATGGGCGCCGGTTCTATAAAGGCTCGTACATCCAGCATGGCTCCACTGGCCCTGGCCAGGGCGATGGCACGCAGCAAGGCTGGGGCCTCTTTCAGGTTTGGGTTGGCGATCAGCAGCAAGCGTTGATAGTGGGCCATGACACACCTCCTCTCTACACCGGCCCATAGCGTGGCCATGTTCAAAGACTGCGCTTGTTGCACCCTTTGCCTGTTTGATTTACATCAAATCCAGGCAATTGAGCGCGCTGTCACAAGAGAGCTGATCCAGATCATATTCAGGCGCAGTCAGCGGAGTAGAAAGAAGTGAATCGCGAGATTTGCCACTGCGCGCCAACCTTTGAAGACGGCTGGAGGATCGCATCATGATCACTGTCAAAGACCCTGATGATCGGGCCTCTGAAGCCTATTCCAAAGTCACTGGGAAATACTGGATCGAAGCGCTCAAGGATGGTCGTCACGTGTTGATCCGGCAACTGACGGAAAAAGACCGCGAGCGAGAGTACAGCTTCATCAAACAGCTGTGCCCTGAGTCCCGGCACATGCGCTTTCTCACGCAGATCAACGACCCCGGGAACAAGCAGTGCCTGGCATACATCGCATTGGTCCACGAAAATGGCCAATTGATCGAGATCGGCGTCAGCCGTTATGTCGCCACGGGCGAATATAAGTGTGAATGTACGGTGACAGTCGCCGATCAATGGAAGCATCTGGGGCTGGGGACGCTATTGATGGCACATTTGATCTGGGCCGCGCGCAAGAACCGTTTCCACCAGATGTATGCGGTCGACGCCTCCAGCAATGCCCCGATGCGCGAGCTGGCCAGATCCCTGGGCTTCGAAACGCGCAACGATCCCTTTGATACCCGTCAGGTGATTCACGGCCTGTACCTGTAAAACGACTTGAGCGCTGTCAGCGAAAGCCATTATTTTTTTGCCCCCAGTGTTGCCATGTAATGGGCGACAGATTCGGCATCCGCATCCGACAGTGAATGATGTTGCTTCATCAGGGCGTCCCGGGGGCGCAGTTCGGTCTGTTGAAGCACCTTGATCTGGCGACTCATATAAGCGGCATGTTGACCCGCCAGGCGGGGAATCGGGCCATCTCCCTGACCGTCAGCACCGTGGCACGAACTGCACTGCGCGACGCCCGCCCCAGGCAAGCCCTGGCGAAAGATCAATTCACCGCGGGCATCGGGTGTGTCGGCATCCGCCTTCATGGGGCTCTGACTTGAAAAATAGTCAGCCAGTTCGGCTATCTGGGTCTGCGTCAGATGGGTAAATCCCCACATGTACTGAGTCCCGGTTTTATCACTGCGTGCATGGTCCTTGAAGTCAGCCAACTGCAACTTCAGGTACTCTTTTTGCTGCCCGGCTAACTTGGGAAACAATGGCGAGAAGGACTCTCCCGTCTGTCCATGGCATTGGGCGCAAACCTGGTCGTTCATGACGATACCGGACATGGGCGAGGTTGTTTGCGATGGCTCTTCGCTCGTACGGGTACACCCCATGAGCGCTGCCAAGCAGAGGGCAAGAGCAAGATGTGATCGGTTGAAAAAACTCTTCATGCCAAATGCTTCCATGATCTACGCCCCTGTGTTCAGCGGATCAATACGCGTCCTTCACCTGCCGTTCAATTCCCTCTGCTGATGACAGCCCTAGGCTGGAGCCTAGCTAGACGCAGACCATTTACAAGGTCAGAGCAGAATGAGCCTTGCGAGCCTGCATTCAGAATAACGCCCATCGCGTCAGGTCATATTCGGCAATCAGCGAATACTGGATCACGACACCTTCTCTTAAGGCTTTTCACCCTTTATTGACGAAACTCAATTGTTTATCTGGAGCAAGGTGTAGGAATACTCAAACAGGTGATGAAGCGACACAAAAGCTTGCGTTTAAACACAATGTGTCAAGGACCTGCGGATCGATTTCCGGCAGTTGTGCGCAAGCGCAATACCGCTGGCGGTAACCCACCCTTACGGGGACGACGGTCATGAACACACCCTCCCAAGACATGCTGGATAACCTGTATGGCTCACCTCGGCACATTGACCAGGCTGCCATCGCACCGCTTCTGCGCCAATACGCCGAGCCTCTGCCGGCGCTGGACTCATCCGCCTTTGGTGAAATGTTCGATCGCTATGCCGATGCGCGCGTGGTGTTGATTGGTGAGGCGAGTCATGGCACCAGTGATTTTTATCGAACCCGGGCAGCGATCACCCAAAGGCTGATTGAGCAACACGGGTTCAACATTGTGGCCGTTGAAGCCGACTGGCCGGACGCAGGCCATGTCGACCAGTATGTCCGGGGGTTGGCACATTCGGCGTGGAAACGTCACATCTTCAGCCGATTCCCGACCTGGATGTGGCGTAACACCGACGTGAGAGCATTCGCCCACTGGCTGCATCAATACAACCACACCCTCGCCACTGAGCGTCGCGTCGAGTTCCGCGGGCTGGACGTATACAGCTTGCGCAACTCCATCCATGAGGTGCTGAGTTATCTGGACCGGGTCGACCCACAGCTGGCCCACGAAGCCCGGCGGCGCTATGGCTGTCTGACCCCTTGGCAGGATGATCCCGCCTTGTATGGTCACTTCGTCGAACGTGCCGGCTTGATGCCTTGTGAGCAACCGGTGATCGAACAGCTCGACGCCATGCTGGCTGAACAACTGGCCGGGCTCATCCAGAACGACGAGGCATTCTTCAATGCGGCGCAAAATGCTCGGGTGGTGCAGGCGGCGGAACAGTATTACCGTGCGATTTATCGAGGGTCGACCGCCTCGTGGAACCTGCGTGACCGGCACATGTTCGACACACTTCGGGCACTGCTTGAGCACCGGGGTCCACAAGCCAAAGCCGTGGTCTGGGCGCACAATTCTCATATTGGCAACGCGGCTGCGACGGAAATGGGCTGGAAGGGTCAGTTCAACATCGGTCAGCTGTGCCGCAGTGCTTATGGGCGCGATGCTGTTCTGATCGGCATGAGCACCGACCGTGGTCAGGTGGCCGCGGCCGATGACTGGGACGGCGACATGCTCATCAAGGACATCCGGCCCTCTCGCCCGGACAGTTGGGAGCACCAGTTCCTAATGGCGGGTGTGCCGGCGTCATTGACCGACTGGCGAGACCCAACGCGCAAAGCGCTGCGCCGGGTGTTGTCCAAACCATTGCTGGAGCGGGCCATCGGGGTGATTTACCGCCCTGAAACCGAGCGTGGCAGTCACTACTTCGAAGCGACGCTGGCCGAACAGTTCGACGCCATGATCTGGATTGAACAGACCCAACCCGTGACAGCACTGGCGCTGCCGAAAAGCCAGAGACTCGAACCGGAAGACGAAACCTATCCGTTTGGCGTGTGAGGCCGATCAGGCGTTGTCAGGCGGGGCCGTGCAAATGCTTCTCGAACCAGTCGCCAGCGAGTCTGGCGACTTCTTCAAGGGCGCCCGGTTCTTCGAAAAGATGAGTCGCGCCCGCCACGATTTCCAGCTGCTGCTCACACCGCAAGGCATGACTGCTTTGATCATTCAATTCGAGCACCACCGGGTCCTGGGCGCCCACGATCTGCAGAGTGGGTGCCCTCACCTGCGACAATGCAGCCCCCGCCAGGTCGGTGCGCCCTCCCCGACTGACCACCGCATGCACCACCTCCGGGCGCACGGCCGCCGCCAACAACGCCGCCGCAGCACCGGTGCTTGCGCCGAACAGGCCGATTCGTAGCGAGTGCAACTTCACGTCCCGACCGACCCAGTCGATGACTTCCACCAGTCGCCTGGCGAGCAAGGCGATATCGAAACGTAGCTCCCGGGTGAGGTTGTCCAGCCGTTGCTCTGGCTCCGTGAGCAGGTCGAACAGCAGCGACGCCAGCCCCCTGCTGGCCAGCGACTCGGCGACATACTGATTACGCGGACTTGTACGACTGCTGCCGCTGCCATGCACGAAGACCACCAGACCGCAGGGGTTGGCCGGCAGACGCAAGTCGGCTGATAACTCAACGTCCTTCAGGTCCAGCTGTCGATAGTGCGACTCAGTCATCGACGTTCCCCTGAACCTTGGCGCTGGTGGCGGCTTCTCGCTGCCAGGCCAGTTGCAACAAATCAATGACTTCTTCGTCCGAGGTCTGGGGGAAATTCAAGTACCAATACCCGATCGACATCATCCATTCAGGCATGAGTGGGCAGATCACCTCATCGACTTCGAAGCTCAGCGTGTCCACCGTTTCCAGCGGCGCAACCGGCACGGCAACGACGATACGAGCAGGTGCCTGCATACGCACCGCGCGGATCGCCGCCATCATCGAGGCGCCCGTCGCCAGGCCATCATCCACCAGAATCACCACCTGCCCCTTGAGCTGTAAGGGTGGCCGGGCGCCCCGGTACAGCAACTCGCGCCGCTGCAATTCCCGTGTTTCACGCGCGACCACGGCGTCGAATGCGGCCGGGGAAATCGGGTGGGCCCGCAGCGCTTCTTCATTTCGGATCTGGATACCGCCACTGGCGATGGCGCCCATGGCGAACTCCGGGTTGGACGGCACGCCCAGTTTGCGCACCAGCATCAGGTCCAGGCGCACGTCCAGGGCCTTGACCACTTCATAGGCGACCGGAACGCCGCCACGGGGTAAGGCGAGGACGATGACATCGGGGCGCTGTGCGTATTTGAGCAACGGTTCCACCAGACGTCGACCGGCTTCTTTCCGGTCCTTCAACGTGGTTTGCAATGAGGGGCTTTGACTCATGAAAAACCTCCCCAGGCGATGACGCCTGTCGTTTCGTTTCAACATGGCCTGGCCCGATCTAGACGGCCAGAACGCTGCAAGGCACCTGGTACAGAATGTGTTCGGTCGTGCTGCCCAGCAGCTTCTCCAGGCCGTGATACTGGACTCTGCCCATCACGATCACATCCACCTTCTGCTCGCTGGCAAAATCGCTCAACGCCGAGACCGGGTGTCCGAGAACAAAATGCCGACGGTCAGAGGGGACGCCATACCGACCGGCCAATTTAATGAACGATTGTTCCTCGGTGGTGCGCAACTCTTTGGTGATGTCTTGAAGCGCCAGCCCCCCCATGTCCGCCAGATAGACCCCAGAAAGATCGCAGGCATACAGCAGGTGCAACTCGGCATCGCACTGCAACGCCAGGTTGGTGGCTTGCTGAATGATCCGCTCGTTCAGCTCGCTGTTTGCAGGCGCCGTATCCGAAGCGTCAACCGCCGCCACGACCTTGCGCGGCAAGGCATGGCCACCGCCGCCCACCAGATAGATCGGTATTGGGCAGTGGCGCAACAAATGCCAATCCAGCGGAGTGAAGAACGCGCGTTTGAGCGCTGATTCGTGTTGCACTTCCTTGATCAACAGGTCGGGCTGCATTTCCGTGACGCGATCAAGAATGTCTTGCTTCATGTCATCGGTCCACGCCACCTCCGTCGTCACTTCGAGCCCGAGAGCGTGGAGTTTGGTGGCCTGGTTCTGCAGCCAGTCGCGATGGTCCTGACGATAGCTTTCCAGGGCCTTTTCCTGCTCGCCTTCGTCAAGCAGTGACAGTATCTTCAACGGCTTTATAAACGCAGCAATATGCAAGCTCGCGCCGCTGGCCTTGGCCAGGGCGGCCGCATGGTTTATCGCAGGGGAATGGCGCAGGGCCGGGTTGATGATGAGTAACAAGCGTTGATATTGGCTCATGATCTGACTCCAGACAGGGGGGACTTGACGCGCCGGATCAGACGCCAGCGTTTGATTCAGAGTCCTCCGTTGATGTCGCCCAGGCGTTGATTTATATCAAATCCCTGCGCAAGACCGATCAATGGACTAACGCCGCTCATGGATTGACATTTCATTTCTCCGTACTTGATCAATATCAATAGGGCCGAGCCGAGCGGGATTACGTTGGCAGTGGCCCCGCACTTTTTGGCGGTTGATTGGTTTCGACAGGAGACGGCAATGTCTGCCCCACTTGCGAGTCAGCGGTTGCGCTTGTACGACAGCGATGAACTCGATGGCGTGCTGCAGGCGATGGCGCGCCAAGCGGCGATATTGTTGCCGCCCGCTCAATCGGCACTGATTGGCATCCAGCGCCGCGGCGAGCCTCTGGCACAGCGCTTACAGCAGCATCTTTCGCGTCAGACCGGCCAGCCAGAACTGCCGCTGTACCCCCTGAAGGTCAAGCGCTATGCCGATGACCTCAAGGTCCTGCATGCACATACGGAATTGACCGAGAACCCGCTTCTGGGCGCGCTGGACCTTGCCAATACAACCCTGCTTGTTGTCGACGATGTGCTTTTTGAGGGCCATTCACTCCTGCGCACCTGTGCCTATCTGGCGCAACTGGGGGCCCGTCGGGTCTACACGGCGGTATTGGTTGACCGGCATGTTTGCCAGCAACCGATCCGTGCCGACATTATCGGCGTGCATCTGCAAGTTGCCGCCCATGACATCGTCGAATGCAACGTCCCGCCCTACGAAATGGAGTTCTGCATTGAAGTGTTACGGCATGGTGCTGTCAGATGACGGCGCAACTGTTCGATAAGCCTCAAAGGAGCCAATGCATGCTCACTGACCGCCCGCTTCTTTTTGCCCTGCAAGGCAGTGAGCACTATGCAACCCGCGTCGCGCAGCGGCTTGGCTGCCAACTGGCCCTTCATGAAGAACGCAACTATGAAGATGGCGAACATAAATGCCGACCGCTGGCGTCGGTTAACGGTCGCGAGGTCGTGGTGTTCCATTCCTTGTATGGGGATGATCGGCAGAGCGCTAACGATAAGTTGTGTCGCCTGTTGTTCTTTTGCGGAGCACTCAAGGATGCCGGTGCTCGCCATGTGCAAGTCGTAACACCCTACCTCTGTTACGGACGCAAAGATCGTCGCAGCCAACCTCAAGACCCAACGATCACCCGCTACCTGGCGACCATTTTTGAAGCCTGCCACGTTGATCGTCTGGTTGCCCTGGAGGTGCATAATCCGGCCGCGTTCGACAATGCCTTTCGCATTCCTGCGTGGAACGTGCAGTGCACAGAATTATTCGCCGAGCATTTCGCCAGGTTCGTCGGCGACGCCGACGTGGTAGCGGTGTCCCCGGATTCCGGTGGTGCCAAGCGCGCCGAACAGTTTCGTCAGGCCCTCGAACGACAACTGGGACGCTCAGTGGGCAGTGCGCTGATGGAAAAGCACCGTGCTCACGCGACGCTGACGGGCACCCTCTTGGTGGGCGACGTATCGGGTAAGACAGCCATTGTTTTCGACGACCTGATCAGTACCGGTGAAACGCTGAAGCATGCGGGCCTTGCCTGTCAAAAGGGTGGAGCCACCCGATTATTCGCCGCGGCGACCCATGGTTTGTTTACGGCGGGCAGCCAACTGTTCGACCCGCCGCTTTTCGAGCACATTGCGATCTCTGACAGCGTGCCGCCATTTCGCCTGCTGCCCGAGTGTGTGACGCAGCACGTGCACGTACTCGACAGCACCGCCCAGATAGCCACCTTGCTGGCTGAAAATGGAGCATTCGATTCCGTCTGAGCGGAAGCTGTCGATCAGAGCCAATGGGAGTGCCTGACGTTGAAAAAGATGAAAATCAACACAGCATTCACACTGATGGAGCCAGGCCCGGTGGTCTTCGTCACCACAAATGACGGCCAGAAGAACAACATCATGACCATTTCGTGGACCATGGTGATGGGCTTCACGCCGACTTTCGCCATGACCACCGGCCCCTGGAACTATTCATACGCCGCGCTTCTGAAAACCAAGGAGTGCGTCATTTCAATCCCCACCGTCGATTTGATCGATTGCGTTATTGGTGTGGGGACCTGTTCCGGTGCGGACACAGACAAGTTTGCAACATTCGGATTGACGCCCGTGAAAGGCAAACATGTCAGGTCACCCTTGATTAAGGAGTGCTTGGCCAATATCGAATGCAACGTTATCGATGTCATCGAGAAACACAATATTGTTGTCCTCGAAGGCCTCGCCGCCTACATCGACGATTCACGCAAAGAGACACGAACCATTCATTCAGTGGGTGATGGTTCCTTCGTCATGGACGGACGCAAACTGGATAGAAGAGAAAGGATGCAGTCGAAGCTTCCAGAGGGTGTCTAGGTGTTTAGTGGTTGTGCGCAATCACCCATTCAAATGGACTCGTCATCGTCGTGCTGATCTTCCAGCTGAAATACATTGAGATCGGTCGAGTGAAGACGGGTCAGCGTCAACGTTGCCATGCAATAAGTGCATTTTCCGCTGGCAGAAAGGCGTCTGAGTGCCAGGCGCGTACCCGAGGGGTGTAGCCATCCACGGGCCGCGTGGCAGAGACAGAGATGGAAAAGATATAGCCTTGAATGGCGCCGGGAATGGGCCCGACAGCGTTCATCGGCAGGCATTCTGCCGGGTGTTCATCGTATGGGGCGGCATAGAGTTCCACCCTTACCCACTCCGGTGCGATCTCCCCCAGATAGACCGGCACGCTGATGTACAGCCGCTCGCCGTCGTGTTTCGCATCGACCGTGCCGAAATGAATGTTGTCCCATCCCAAGGCAACCGCCTTCTGCCAGGCATGAAGCGCACGTGCGAGCTCGGCCTTATCCTTGCTACGGCGTCGGAAAGCCTGGATCGCCGGTTGGTAACAACCGTCCAGGTATTCGAGCAGCATGCGATTGCTACTGAATTGCGGCCCCAATTGCGACATGCTGGCGCGCATGCGTTGCACCCATCCTCGTGGAATTCCCTGCGTGTCGCGCATGTAAAAGGTGGGGACTACTTCTTCTTCGAGCAAGCGGTACAAGCACTCGGCGTCGGCGACATCGTCGCTGGGGGCGTCGTCGCCGATCGCCCAACCGCAGGTGGACTGGTACGCCTCCGCCCACCAGCCGTCCAGTTGGGACAGGTTCAGTCCGCCATTGACCAGAACCTTCATACCACTGGTGCCGCAGGCTTCCCATGGTCGTCGCGGTGTATTGATCCAGACATCGACGCCTTGCACCAACTGTTGGGCCAGTTCAATGTCGTAATCCTCCAGGAACACGACATGCCTTCGTAGATTTGGACGATGAACAAACTCCATCCATGCCTGGATCAGCTGCTTGCCCTGCTCGTCATTGGGATGGGCTTTACCGGCGATGATCAGTTGGACCGGTCGATGTTCATCGGTTAGCAGGCGACTCAGGCGCTCCGGGTCATGCAGCAACAGATTCGGTCGCTTATAGTCGGTGAATCGCCGCGCGAAGCCGAGCGTCAGGCAATTGGGATCGAGCACCTGCGCGGCTTCTTCGACGTGCAGCGGTGACTCGCCACGTTGTCCAAGATGCCATGCCAAACGGTGACGCGTGTAATGCACCAAATCGCGGCGTTGCTCGGCGGCCATCGTCCACAAGGCCCTGTCATCACTGTTGGAGACCGTCCCTGAGAGAGACTCCACCGTGCCGAGCCAACGTTCCTTGCCACAGGTGCTGGTCCACAGGTGATCGGACCACACTGAATCCCAGGATGGCACATGGACGCCGTTGGTAATATGCCCTACGGGTATCTCTTGAAGCGGCCAGCGTGGATAAAGATCACTGAACAATCGACGGCTAACCTCGCCATGCAAACGACTCACGGCATTGCACTGGGCGCACCCACGCAATGCCAGAAAAGCCATGTTGAAAGGCTCATCGTCGTTCGCCGGATCACGCCGGCCCAACGCAAGCAGTTCGCGCAATGAAATGCGACAGTCTTCGAGAAACTCGCGCGCATACTTGTAAATAAGCGCGGGTGGAAATGAGTCGAAACCCGCAGCCACTGGCGTATGCGTTGTGAATACATTACCCGCACGCGTTGCCCACCACGCCTCCCAGAACGATGTTCCCATCTTGTGCATAAAGCGACGGGCACGTTCCAGCACAAGCAGTGCGGCATGACCTTCGTTAAGGTGGCACACGTCCACGTCGATCCCCAGTGCGTCGAGTACCGCCCAGCCACCGATGCCGAGCACCACTTCCTGGAGCAAACGCATTTCCGAGCCGCCGCCGTACAACTTAGAGGTGATACCGCGATCGGCGGCACCGTTGCGCAGATCGTTACTGTCCAGCAGGTACAGGCGCGTACGTCCGACAATGGCCTGCCAGATACGCAAATACAAAGTGCGACCGGGAAGTTGCAGCACGATTTTCAGCCAGGCCCCTTCATTTCCGATGGTTGGCTGAATCGGCAGGCTGGTGGCATCGTTGTAAGGATAGGCCTCATGCTGCCTGCCTTGCGCGTCGATGTATTGCCGAAAATAGCCTTCCTGATAGAGCAAACCCACCCCAAGGATTGGAGCACCCATGTCGCTCGCCGTCTTGAGGTAATCCCCTGCAAGCACACCGAGTCCGCCGGCATAGAGCGGAAAGGCCTCACTCAGACCGTACTCCATACTGAAATAAGCGATACGCGCCGAATCGCCAGCCGGTTGCCGCTGCGCATACCAGCCTGAGTCGTCGAGATAACTCCGATGCTCTGCAATGGCGTGCGCCAGTTTCTGCGAGAAATGGGCATCTCGGCAGAGTTCGTCAAGACGCTGCTGCGAAGCATTCTGCAGAATCATCCACGGATTATGGGTGCGCTCCCAAAGTTCTGGGTCAATCGATTTCCACAGGTCGTCGAGTGCATGATTCCAGGTCCAGCGCAGGTTAAGCGCGAGCTCGGTCAGTGTGCAGAGTGGCTCCGGCAACTCACGTGGCAAGAAGGCATACACGTCGACACCTCAATGTAATCGGCAGTTTTGCGGATCTTGATCAGGCGGGCCATGCGGCAACGGCTTTACGGTGTGCGATTAAGTGACAGGCGCTTTTCCACCGCCAGAACATGCCGAGTCGTGGCGAGCACTGCATCCGGATTGAGGCTTATCGAGTCGATGCCAATTTCCACCAGAAATTCAGCCATCTCGGGATAGTCAGACGGCGCCTGTCCGCAGATACCGGAGTGGCGGCCGTTGCGTTTTGCTCCCTCCACCGCCAGACGAATCATCTGTTTCACTCCCGGATCGCGTTCATCGAAATCGAAGGCGACGATTTCCGAATCGCGATCCACGCCGAGCGTCAATTGGGTCAGGTCATTGGAGCCGATGGAGAACCCGTCGAACAGTTTGGCGAAGGCGTCGATCAGGATGACGTTGTTGGGGATCTCGCACATGACGTAGACCTCCAGTCCGTTCTCTCCGCGCTTGAGGCCATGGCTGGCCATCGCTGCCAACACCTTTTCACCCTCCTCCACTCTGCGGCAAAAAGGGATCATCAATTTGACGTTAGTCAGGCCTATCTCGTCGCGCACCCGCTTCATTGCCGCGCATTCCAGCGCAAAACCTTCGGCATAGGCACTATGGGTATAACGGGACGCCCCACGAAAGCCGATCATCGGGTTGTCTTCTTCCGGCTCGAAATACTGACCGCCCAGCAGGGTCGCGTATTCGTTGCTTTTGAAGTCGCTCATGCGCACGACGCAGGGTTTTGGATACACCGCCGCCGCAATTGTGGCGACGCCTTCGGCCAAGGTCTTGACGAAAAAGTCCGCAGGATCATTGTAAGCAATACTCAGGGCAGCGATTTTTTCGCGTGTCGTGTCATCCACCTTTTCCGGGTGTACGAGCGCCATCGGATGCACCTTGATGTACTCATTGATAATGAATTCCATACGCGCCAGACCAATGCCATCCACCGGTAGCGAGGCAAGACTAAAGGCCTGATCAGGATTGCCCAGGTTCATCATAATCTTTGTTTTTGGATGTCCCAGCTGGCTGAGATCGGTGTGCTGAATGTCAAAATCCAGAATGCCTTCATAGACGTTTCCGGTTTCGCCTTCGGCGCAGCTAATGGTGATCGGTGTGCCGGTTTCTATTTTCTCTGCCGCGTTTGCGGTTCCCACGATGGCGGGAATGCCCAGTTCACGCGACACGATGGCGGCGTGACAAGTACGGCCGCCCCGGCTCGTCACAATAGCCGCTGCGGTCTTCATGACAGGTTCCCAGTCGGGTGCCGTGGTATCTGAGACCAGCACCTCGCCCGGTTGGAAATCACTGAGATGCTTGGCATCGTTGATGACACGCGCCTTGCCGGCGCCAATTCGGGTACCGACCGCCCTGCCCTTGAGCAGCACTGTTGATCTTTGCTTGAGATGGTAAATCTCAAGCACGCTGCCTTTCTTTTGCGACTCCACCGTTTCCGGTCGCGCCTGTACGATATATAAGCGGCCATCGATCCCGTCTTTGGCCCATTCCATATCCATGGGCTTGTAAAAACCGGCTTTGCTCGAGTAGTGGTTTTCAACCTTGATGGCATAGTCGGCCAGCACCATCACATCCGCATCAGAGAGGCTAAAGCGGGTTCGTTCTTCGTGGGGCGTGTCAATATTCTCGGTGTATTCCACCGCGATATTGCCGGTATTGAGCGTGTCGGTAAAAATCATCTTCTTTGCTTTGCTGCCCAGGCTGCGCTTCAAGACCGCCCGATAACCCTGGAGAAAGCTGGGTTTGTGCACATAGAAGCTGTCGGGGTCGATTGTGCCCTGCACCACATTCTCGCCAAGCCCCAGCGCGGCATTGATGAAGACGACATCCCTGAAGCCTGTTTCCGTGTCCAGCGAAAACATCACGCCACTGGCCCCGATATCGCTACGCACCATTTTCATGACCACGACGGCGAGATAGACCTTGTAGTAATCAAAGCCATTGTCGTATTTGTAGTGAATGGAGCGGTCGGTAAAGTTGGATGCCAGGCAACGTTTGTAGGCATCAAGCAGATCATCGTCACCGGCAATGTTGAGATAGCTGTCGTTCTGCCCGGCAAATGAGGCCTGCGGCGAATCTTCAGCGGTCGCCGAGGAACGCACTGCCAATGAAATGTTTTCGCCGTATTCTTTTTTGAGTTGGGCATAACTGTGCAAAATCGCCGTCTTTAGGTCTTCCGGCAATGAACAGCCATATACAATCGCCCTCGCCTTTTCCCCCCGCGCCTGCAAATCCTTGATGTTGGCGGGGTCGAGTCCGTCAAGTGCCGCATGCAGAGGCTGCCAGGCCCTATTGTGATCAAGTACATAACGATACGCCTCAACGGTGATGGCAAAGCCGTTGGGGATGCATACCCCCTCAGTCGTGAGGTTCTGGTACATCTCTCCCAGCGAGGCGTTCTTGCCACCCACCAGCGATACATCGTTGATACCCAGCTCTTTGAACCAGCGGATATGTGAAGGCATCACGATGTTTCTCCATTGGATGGGGGAGACTTTGTCGGCCGTTTCTACTTCATACAAAGCTTTATGGCTTGATGCCGTCTGCGTGTGTTGATCTAGATCAATTTGCGTCTTTTGAGCAGTAATAGCGGGGAGTTTCAGCCCCCTTTTTGATTTATGCAGAAGGTGTACCTGGACACCAACTGGCCCCGGACCCCGGACCCCGGACAACAAGACTGTCAACGGCTGATATCAGTTTTGTGCGCTTTGCGGTCGACCACCGCCATCCCGTAAAAACGACTTGAGTGAGGTCAGCGAACGGGTATTGAGCACATCGTGTTTTTCCAGCCAGGCTCGGCGCGCCTGAGCGACCCCGTAGCGCAAATAAGAAAAATCCGCGGTGCGATGGGCGTCCGAATTGATGCTGATGAGCACCCCTTGATCCTTGGCGTATTGGCACTGCAGGTCAAACAGATCCATGCGCTGGGGTTGCGAGTTGAGTTCCAGGCAGCAACCACGCTCAGCGGCTGCCTTGATGATTGCAGGCAGGTCCATGTTCAGAGGCGCGCGTTCATTGATCAACCGACACAGGGGGTGTGCCAGTATGCTGAAGTAGCGATGATCCATGGCCCTGAGCAGGCGTTGGGTTTGTTGATGCAGCGTCAAGCCGAAATGACTGTGGACGGCGCCCACCACCAGATCCAGGCGCCCCAGAATGTCGTCCGGCAGATCCAGGCGCCCGTCTTCGAGAATGTCGACCTCAACACCCTTGAGCAAGGTTATGCCCTGCAAACGGGCATTGAGCGAATCGATCTGGTCGATTTGCTTCAACAATCGATCAGTGTCCAGACCATGGGCCACCCTGAGGGACCGGGAGTGGTCGGTAATTGCCAGGTATTCCAACCCGGCTTGCTGCGCCGCCAACGCGATCTCTTCCAGGCTATTGCCGCCATCCGAGTCACGGGTATGAGCATGCAGGTCACCTTTGAGGTCGCTCAACTCAATCAGCCTCGGTAAACGACCTGTCAGTGCCGCCTCGACTTCACCGCGATTTTCGCGCAGTTCCGGGGTGATCCATACCAACCCCAAGGCCTGATAAACCGCCACCTCGGTGGTATGGGCCACGCATTCTGCGGCCTTGAACACCCCATATTCATTGAGTTTGAGCCCCAACTTCCGGGCCCTCTGGCGAATCGCGATGTTATGCGCCTTGCTGCCAGTGAAATACACCAGAGCGGCGCCAAATTGCGCCGGTTTTACAATACGCACATCCACTTGCAGGCCTGAACCCAGCACGACGCTGGCACGCGTGCGCCCTTTAACCAACACGGTGGAAATCTCCGGGTGCTTGAGCAAGTGTGCCGTGACGTTCACAGACGGCGCTGCGGCCACGAGGATGTCGATATCACCGACGGTGTCGCGCATGCGACGCAGACTTCCGGCCACCGTTGCTTCCTCGATGCCCGCAAGCTGCTGCAAGTATTCGATCAGCCGGCGCGCCACGGGCTCCACAAACGCCAGCGGCAAACGGTGTTCTTTTCCGATCCCCTGCTGCGCGGCACTTAACAGCCGCGTTTCCATCTTTTCGCCGAAGCCGGGCAGATGGCGGATTCGCCCCTGTCGAGCCGCCTCGCATAACTGCTGCGCGGTTTCGATCCCCAGATCGTGATACAGGTGCCTGACACGTTTGGGGCCCAATCCGGCGATGGACAGCAGTTCAACCAATCCGGGCGGTAATGTCGAACGCAACCGCTGGCGCAAAGCACAATTTCCGGTGGTAACGATTTCGTTGATCTTGCCTGCCAGATCAACTCCGATACCGGTCAGTTTGGGCAGTGGTTCGCCACGCGCGATGGTCTCCGCGAGCTCGAAGGTCAACGCCCTTAACGTGCGCGCCGCATTACGGTAGGCCCGGATCCGAAAGGGGTTGGCGTCATCGATTTCCAGCAGATCAGCAATTTCGTCAAAAACCGCGGCAATCTGATCATTGCCAATCACCTGCCAGTCCTTGAGCGAGGCCGATAGCAAGGCGGGTAACGGTTCCTGAGACGGTACGGCGGTGAGCTTCATTGCAAGAGCCCGTCCAGTGGGATGAAAAACGCGCGTCTGAGCGTTGATATTGACTCACGATCTGACTCCAGACCGGCGGGCGAGCCCCGCTCACCCCTTCAGCGTATGCGGCCGGGGGGGGTCGCGGGAACCATGCGCCACGCTTCAGGGCACTGGCGCACATAGGGGTAATAGCCTTTGGCAGAGTCGCAGTAATACCAATTGGGCGGTGACTGCGCGGCGGGCGGTGCAGCCCCCGTGGTTGCGCCGGGAGGGAGGATTGCTGGCGGCGATTCGATGATCACTGTAGGTGGATTGGCCGGGTAGTAGTAAGTCGGAGCGGGATAGTAATAAACCGGATAGGCAGGGTAGTAATAAGGACCGGGAATACGCGCAGCTTCCCAACCGAGGCCCAGTCCCAGGCCTATGCCCCACCAAAATGCCCCTGCACTGCCGTGATGCGAGTCGGCATTGGCCGGTAAGGCCAGGCTTGTGACAATCAGGATGATCCCTGTCAACGCGCACCGTCTTACCGTGTCGAGGTTCATGATGTTCACCCAATCGAACAGTGAGTCAGCGCCTACTTCAGGTCTGTTTGGTCCTGGTCGCCGTCCATTTGCGGTCTTGGCATGTGCATTTGCATCGGCATCTGCATTGGCATCTGCATCGGCATTTGCATTGGCATCTGCGAACCGTCATAGCCAGCATTCCTGTGATGCATCGCTGTCCAGAACAGGTCGAATATGGTTTTCTGTTCAGTTCCCAGAGCGTCATAAAACGTTTTGGTACGCACCTGAGCAGCATCCAGACGCACCAACTGCGCCTGCATCCAGTTGGTTTCTGCGCGCAGACGCTCTATCCCTTTTGCCATTCTTTCCGGCGTCGTTTCATCAAGAGGCGCTTGCTTCGCGCTCGCCATCTCGTTGCGCCGGGCCTTGTCCTTTTCCAGTTGCTGATTGGCATCCGCGGTGACCCCGGTAGCCCATGTCTCCCAGGCGGGCATTTGCTCCGGCTTGAGATTGAGCTTGGCTTTCAGTTTATCCAGGCTCCGCTGCGTATGTTTGACCCAATCGAAGTCCTGGAAATGATGGGTCATGCCACCTTGCGGTGACAGGGGTGGGTTGGCGAAGACGCTGCTGGATGGCATCAAGAAAACACTCGCCGCTATCAACATGCATTGTCCGATCACGCTTGATTTGTTCATTTCAGCTCTTCTCAATACGGTGGTGGGGATGGTTCGAGATTAGGAGCCAGGCAGGTGGATAATCTGATCCACATCAGAAAACAGCCAGACAAATGAGGTTGCGGCTAGACGGTCGATAGTGGCAGCCGCCGTGTTCCCTTGGTGACGCATCGCCAGCCCATCGCAAAGCACATCCGCGTCCTCCATGTCATGGGCGGTAGAGTGTTTTGCGATCAGCCAATCCAGCGAACCTCGGGCGTCTTGTGTGAGAGGGGGCCAGGCGCAGATTTCGGATGGCCAACGATAATGGGCGCCACTGGCGTCCACTCGGCCGGCAGGCCCAGGGCATGCTTGCCATCCGGCGTATTAAGAAAGCTCTGCGCGAAACCGATCCAACAGGTGGCAAGTCCTTCTGCATAGGCGGCGAGCATCAGATTCTCGGCAGCCAGGGCACAGTCTTCGACGATCCAAGGACTCGGAGCATTTCCCGAAATCAGGATGAGTGCAGGTGCGTGATAGAAGATCTGAAAGTTTTCGTCATTGAGCAACGTATGGAAGTGCTCGGAATGGAAGCCAGCGGGCATCGTCTTGAGCATGTGCGCTTTCGCTTCACGGGAGATTCGATCCAGCAGTGCCTGATCGCGAATCACCGTGAAAGTCCACGGTTGTTGGTTCATTGCGCTGGGCGCCTGGGCCGCGGCACTGATTAAACGCCGCAGGACGTTCTCATCAACAGCTTCTGTCGTGTATTCACGCGCCGAGCGCCGGCCGGAGATTGCCTTGTCGATGTTCATGAGTGCATACCTGATAAAGGGCCGTCTCATAAGGTTGTCCACCCGCATGGACCTGCTGTTGATTTAGATCAAATCAAGGCGGAACCCGCCTCTCGTTTCGTCAGACAACTCGCGCACGTCTGAACGACGCCACGTCGCGCGAACTTGATCTGCATCAGATGAACGCTGTGCGCTCACTGCACACTGGATTGGCCGGGTTCGCTCTTGCGAGACGGGCAACGCGGGAGAAATGGCTCGCGCAGGAGCGCTGACATGTATGGAAAAACCCTGGTACCTACCAGAAGCAGCGCCGCGCTGCGGTTTCTGATACGCGCCGTGTTGGTGGGCGCTTGCGCAGTGGCCTGGGGCGCGGACGACGCCGTGCTGAGGGTCGAACCGCGCGTCACGATCCTCGTTTACCACCGTTTTTCGGACACAGCAGACGACTCGATGACCGTGCGCATGAGCACCTTCGAATCGCAATTGCGTGTCCTGCGCGAGCGTGGCTACCACATCGTGCCGCTGCGTGAAGTGGTCGACTGGCTACGCGATCCCGAGGCAACGCTACCGCCCAAGCCAGTGGCGATCACCGTCGACGACGGCCATCGTTCGGTATACGAAAAATTGCTGCCGGTGATGCTGCGAGAGCGGTTCGCGGTCACGCTCTTTATCTACCCCTCGGCGATTTCCAACGCGTCCTATGCCATGACCTGGGAGCAATTGCGTGCACTCAGGCAGACCGGGCTCGTGGATATTCAGTCGCACACGTTCTGGCATCCCAATTTCAACGTCGAGCGCCGACACCGTTCGCCAGCAGATTTCCAGCAATTCGTTCACACACAACTCGACAAGTCACGTCGACGTCTCGAGTCGCAAACCGGCGCCCCTGTCGACATGCTCGCGTGGCCGTTCGGTATCTACGACGACGAATTGATCACGCTCGCCGCCGATGAAGGCTATATCGTCGGTTTGACCCTGGACGCGCGCAAGGCCGACCGGCACGCACGGCTGCTGGCACTGCCACGCTTTCTGATGACCGACGCCTATGGCGCCAACACGTTCGCACGCCTGCTCGGCGAACCGACCACTCAGCCAGTGCCCGCCGCAGGGAGCGCGCCATGACCTTGACCCGCGTCTTGAGGCGTTTGGCGATCCCGATGTTGTTCGTCGTCACGGCTTTGCTGGCTGTTCAAGCCTTGGCCTTTACCGGTGTCGTACTCGACTCGAGCACTCGTCATCCGGTGGCTGGCGCGACCATCACGACGTTGGCCGGTGTAACCCACACCAATGAGCATGGGCAATTCGAGACGGCTCACGCGGCACGGAGCGTCGCGGTTCGCGCCCCGGGGTATCTGCGCACCGAGGCCAAGCTGTCCGACGAGACGCCTGTGACGCTCACATTGACTTCGTTTCGTCCGAAAGCGGTTTACCTGTCGGTGTTCGGCATCACCAGTGCGACCTTGCGCAACAGGGCCGTCAGCCTTGCCGACCATACGGTGATCAATGCACTGGTCATCGACGTCAAGGGCGACCGCGGTCTGACGCCCTATCGCAGTGCCGCGCGCGAGGCAATCGGCGCAGCGGCCCGCGTGACCACCCGCGTACCACAGGCGCAGGACTTTCCTGCGCTGCTGGCCAGGCTGCATGCACAACACCTGTACCTGATCGCGCGGATTGTGGTGTTCAAAGACGACCCGCTCGCCGACGCGCATCCGCAGTGGAGCGTGCACACCGCCGACGGACAACCCTGGCGGGATCGCGAAAACCTGCAATGGATGGACCCGTTTTCCCACGACGTCTGGCAGCACAATCTTGATGTCGCCGAGGAGGCGGCGCGGATGGGCTTCGATGAGATCCAGTTCGACTACGTGCGCTTTCCCGACAAGAGCGGGCTACGCTTTGCCCTCCCGAACACCCGGGCCAACCGGACTGCGGCGATTGTCGAGTTCCTGCAGGCCGCACGCACACGGCTCGCACCCTATAACGTCTTCATCTCGGCGGACATCTTCGGCTACGTCTGCTGGAACCTTGATGACACCGCGATCGGCCAGCAGATCGAACTGCTCGGCGCGGCGCTCGACTATATTTCTCCGATGTTGTACCCCTCCAGTTTCACGTGGGGGTTGCCGGGCTGTACCAACCCGGCCGCCGCCCCCGGCCAGATAGTCCGGCGTTCCCTGGCGGAGGCCATGCAGCGCACCGGCCTGCCGGGCGTGCGCTTTCGTCCGTGGTTGCAGGCATTTCGCGACTACGCGTTCGATCATCGCCCGTTTGATGCGGCGGCGATCAAGGCGCAGGTTGACGCCGCCGACGCAGCCGGCACTGATGGGTGGATGCTATGGAACCCTCGCAATCACTACGAAGTCAGCGACCTGCCACAGCGTTGATGGGTGCGCTGAAGCACTGGACGCTGCTGCTCGGCATGGCGACGGCGACGCAGATGACGAGTGCCAGCGATCTTGATGCGCCGACACGCCTGCAAGCCGCACAGATCGTCGACACACAGATTGCCGCCGGACGACTTCCAGGTGCCGTTGTTGTGATCGGGGATTCCACACAGGTGCTGTATCGCCAAGCCTTCGGACAACGCATGACGACGCCCTCCCCCGAACCGATGACGCTGGACACCGAGTTCGATCTTGCGTCGCTGACCAAGGTCATCGCGACGACCACGGCGATTATGCAACTGGCCGAAGCGGGCCGCCTCGATCTGGACGCACCCGTTGCCCGGTATTGGCCTGCGTTTGCGATGCAAGGCAAAAACGCGGTGACGGTGCGTGAGCTGCTTGCCCATACCTCCGGGCTAGCGCCAGACTTGCCTGCGCGGCCCCCGCAGCCCGGCCGGAAAGCCGTATTGAGTGCGATCGCGGCGCAGCATCCGCGCAGCGCGCCCGGTGAACGCGTGCTCTACAGTGACCTGAATTTCGTGGTGCTCGGCGAGCTGGTCGAGCGCATCACTCACCTCCCGCTGGACGCGTATTGCCGTGTTCACATCTTCGGCCCGCTCGGTATGCACGACACGGTCTTCATGCCGGACGCCGGTCGAGCGGCACGCAGTGCACCGACCATCGCCAACAAGGCCGGCATCCTTCGCGGGCGCGTGCACGATCCCACGGCCCGCTGGATGGGCGGCGTTTCCGGTAACGCGGGGCTGTTTTCCACCGCGGACGACCTCGCCCGCTTCGCGCAAATGATGCTCAACAACGGGCGCGCAGGCTCCGTGCGCATTCTGCGACCCGAGAGCATCGCCGCACTGGCGGCGGCGTCCTCACCGCTCGCGGCCGTGCCGTGGCGCGGCCTCGGCTGGGAACTGGCCGCACCACTCGTGCAGAATCATGACCGCCTGCCGCCGATTGGCGTCATCGGCCACACGGGCTATACCGGTACGGGCCTATGGATCGATCGGGTCACACGCCAGTTCATTGTCATCCTGACCAACCGTGTGTACCCGGACGACCGCGGTGATGCTCGCCCGCTTCGTGCGCAGCTGCTCGCGTTACTGGCAAGCCGAGCCGTGCCTGTGAGTGCTGCACAGATCGGTCGGTCGTTGCCGTCAGCCTTGCCGGCGCTGCATGAAGCCAATCGCCTGCCGGCCTCGACCGGCCCAGTGCAGACCGGCATTGACGTGCTGGAAGCGCAGCGGTTTGCGCCGCTCGCTGGCCTGCGCGTGGGGTTGATCACCAATCGCAGCGGTTTTGACGCCGAGGGCAGGCGCACCGTCGACGTACTCGCGCATGCGCCAGGCGTCACGCTGGCGGCGCTGTTCTCGCCGGAACACGGGCTTGATACCGATGTGGATGAACGGGTCGGTGACACCCGCGACGCGGCGACGGGCCTCACCGTACACAGCCTGTACGGCGCAACGCAGCGTTTCCCGGTGGGGTCACTTCGTGGACTCGATGCGCTGATCTTTGACATACAAGACGCCGGCGTGCGTTTCTTCACCTATGAAACGACGCTCGGCTACGCGCTGGAAGCCGCCGCGGCGCGAGGCATTCCATTGTTTGTGCTGGATCGGCCCGATCCGCTCGGTGCACAGCGCTTCGGCGGTCCGGTGCTGGATAGCCTCCGCGAATCGTTCACGGGCTATTTTCCTGCGCCGCTTCAACCCGGCATGACGGTCGGTGAACTGGCGACTCTATTCAATCGCAATAAACACATTGGCGCGGACCTGCGCGTGGTGCCGATGCAGGGCTATCGACGCACAATGACGTTTACCGACACCGGTCTCGGTTGGGTGCCGCTATCGCCGAACCTGCGCACACTGTCCCAACTCGATCTGTACCCGGATGTCGGATTGCTCGAAGGCGCGAATGTGAGTGTCGGGCGCGGCACGCCGCATCCGTTCGAGTGGATCGGCGCGCCGTGGATCGACGCGACCCGCCTCGCAACCGCCCTGAATGCGCTGGATGCCGGCGCGCATTTCGCGCCACTCGACTTCGTCCCCACCGAGTCCACCTGGCGCGGTCAACTCTGTCATGGGGTGAGTATTACGCGCGACGCAGCTTCCGAGCGGCGCCCCGTGGCAAGCCTGGGACTGGCACTGCTCGCCACATTGCACCGGCTCTATCCCGATACGTTCAAGCTGGCGGCAACGCGCGGTTCGATCGGCTCGCAAACCGTGTGGCAAGCGATTCACGACGGTGCTACACCGGATGCAGCGCAAGCACTCGACGCTGCGGCGCTTGCGCGCTTCGCACGACTGCGGCAGCAAAACCTGCTTTATTGAGTGTGAGTACGGACGTCAATCCCTGTGAGTGAGAGCCTCCATCGTGCAGCCCGCAATCGCTGCCGGGCGGCCACTGTTCGGGACCTTCATCCCTTTTTCCCCAGGTAGGTGATGAGTTTGTCCAGGGTGTCCACTTGCTGGTAATCGCTTTCAGGAATTGCAATGCCCAGACTGCGGTTCAGCGCTTCGATGAAACGAAGCCAATCCATGGAATCCAGATCAACCTCTTCGCGTAGCGACCGATCGGGTCGCAGCTGCTCGATCTCAAGTTCCGGGGCAATGCCTTTCAAGGCTTTCCAGACTTCATCGCGGATCATGTTCGGGTTCATGTGTCCTCTCCTCAAAGCGCCTCTGGCGTCTGCAACAAGCGTCGGACTTCGCCCAGAAAACGTGCGCCGTAGTGACCGTCGCTGACTCGATGATCGGCGGACAAACTGCTAATGACCGTCGGCATCACACACAACTGGCCGTCTTTCACCCAGGGCCGCTCAGTGATCCGACCGAAACCGACCAAGGCCACCTGGGGCGGATAGATCACCCCTAATACGCTGTCCACGCCCTGATCGCCGAGTTGAGTGACCGTCATGCCGGCGCCTCCCAGCTCGGAGCTGCGCAGGGATCCGCTGCGGGCGCGCTCGACCAGGCTGGCCAGTTCACTCATTAACTGCGTCAGGGAGGTGTCCGCCACATGATGCAGAACCGGGGCGACCAGGCCCCCCTGGCGCAAGGTGATTGCCACCCCAAGGTCGGTATCGAGTGCGGGCTTGAAGGCGTTATCCAGCCAGAAACCATTGAGCTGCGGATACTCGCGCAAGGCCAGCGCCACCGCCTTGAGCAGCAAGACGCTGGGCAGCAGGCGTTCCTGAAGTGTGCTTTGCGCATTGTGTACCTGCAGCCACGCCATGACGTTATCCAGGGCGATGGTTTCGCTGAGGTAATAATGGGGAATCTCGCGTTTTGATCGGCTCATGGCTGCGGCGATGGCGTGCCGCATGGCCTGATCGGGGTCTGGAGGGTGCGTCACACGGGCAGCGGTCTCGATGTCCTCCAGGGTAATGACACCCTGTGGACCATGGCCTTTTACATCACCGGCACTGACCCCTAACTCGGCAGCACGCTTGCGCGCCGCTGGAGAAACCCGCGGGCGCCTGCCCGCCGGGGCTTGCTCTTCGATCAGCAGAGGTGCCGCTGTCGTTCGTCGTGCACTTTGCGGATTTTCGCCCGGTTCCAACAATCGGGCGATGGCGGTACCGACCGGTACTTTGGCGCCGACATCGATCAGCAGTTGCGACACCGTGCCGTCATGCCAGCACTCGACATCGATGGCGGCCTTGGCGGTATCGACGACGGCAATCACCTGACCTGGCTTGACCACATCGCCCGGATGGACTTTCCACTCCAGCAACGTGCCTTCATCCATATCAGCCCCCAGAGAGGGCAACTTGAACTCGATCATCGTTTACCCTCCGCGTCTGATACTCGAACGCGCCATTGTCATTGCGCTCACCCGGATGTCCCCTGGCACAACTCATGAGCGGCCGCGACGATCGTCGACACTTGTGGCAGGGCCGCCTCTTCCAGATGCCGGGGATAAGGGATCGGCACCTCGGCGCTGCACACCCGTGCCGGTGGAGCATCCAGCTCGAAAAAGCCTTGTTCAATGATCCGCGTAATGATCTCGGCAGATAGGCTGCCGCTGCGCCATCCCTCATCGACCACCAGGGCGCGACGGGTTTTGCAGACTGAAGCCATCAGCGTCTGGTCGTCCAGAGGGCGCAGGACCCGCAGGTCGATGACTTCGCAATCAATGCCCTCCCCGGCCAGCACCTGCGCTGCCTCCAGGGTTTTGCCGAGAGTGCCGCCATACGTGATCAGGGTCAGGTCCTTGCCGGCACGGCGTACCTTGGCAGAGCTGATGTCCACTGCCTCCCAATCGCCCGCATCACCCTCCAGGTTATAGAGCTGGGCGTGTTCGAATATCAGCACCGGGTCTGGGTCCAGCAGCGCGGGCCGGAGCATGCCGCGCGCATCTTCGATGGTCGCCGGAGCGAGGATTTTCAACCCGGGAATATGGGCGTACCAACCCTCCAGACTGTGCGAGTGCTGCGCTGCAAGCTGGCGTCCGGCACCGGTCGCCATGCGCACGACCAAGGGCACGGAGAACTGTCCGCCGGACATGTGCCTCAAGGCGGCCGCCGTATTCATCAAAGGATCGAGTGCGAGCAGACTGAAATTCACGGTCATGATTTCGACAATCGGCCGCATGCCCCCCAATGCCGCCCCTATACCGGCGCCCACAAAACCCAACTCGGACAACGGCGTGTCTCGAATGCGCTCGGGGCCGAACGCCTCAAGCAACCCCAGGGAGACGGCATAGCTGCCACCGTAGCGACCCACGTCTTCGCCCATCAGAAATACCCGTGGGTCCTGCTGCAGCGCCTCACGCATGGCCTCGCGTAGCGCTTCGCGATAGGTCATGCGAATGCTCATGGCGCCACCGTTGGGGTGTATACATCAAGAGACAAATCCTCGAGTGGCTCCAGGCGACCGCTTTCGGCATACGTCACGGCGGCTTCCACTTCCGCGTCCACCTGGGTCAGGATCGCCAGAAATCCGGGCTCGTCCAAAAGGCCTTGCGCCTTAAGCTGTGCACTGTACGTATGGATCGGCCCATGGGTCTTCCATTGCTCCACCTCGTCCTTGTCACGATACAGCTGCGGGTCGAACATCGAGTGGGCACGAAACCGATAGGTGCGAAACTCCAGAAAAAAAGGCCCACGCCCTGCGCGGATGTGTTCAACCGCATCACGAGCGGCTTCATACACCGCGATCACGTCCATGCCATCCACGGACCGGGTATCAACTTTGTAGGCCGAGGCTTTCGCACACAGGTCAGTTTGCGATTGCGAA
Organism: Pseudomonas sp. S2_B07; assembly: GCF_054668435.1. Taxonomy (NCBI): domain Bacteria; kingdom Pseudomonadati; phylum Pseudomonadota; class Gammaproteobacteria; order Pseudomonadales; family Pseudomonadaceae; genus Pseudomonas; species Pseudomonas sp. S2_B07. The sequence continues at coordinate 338,735 of NZ_CP162769.1, read as the reverse complement.
CGGTCCAGGGCAGTCCCCATCGCATAGAGGTTGTTTTCGCAGCAAAACAGCATCGGCAGCTGCCACAATGCCGCCAGGTTGATGGACTCATGGAAGGCCCCTTCCGCCATCGCGCCTTCACCAAAAAAACCGGCACAGAGACGCGATCCACCTTGCATGCGTTCAGCAAGCGCCAGGCCGACCGTCAGTGGCAAGCCACCCGCCACGATGGCATTGCCGCCGTAGAATCGCGTAGTGGCATCAAACAAATGCATAGAGCCGCCGCGTCCCCGCGAGCATCCTTCCTGGCGCCCATACATCTCGGCCATGATGGCTTTCATGGGGACGCCCTTGATCAGCGCGTGGCCATGTTCGCGATACGTCGCGACCACCGCATCGTTGGCGGCCAGCGCATGGAGCACGCCGACCGCTACCGCTTCTTCACCAATGTACAGGTGCAGGAAGCCACGAATCTTGCCCTCCCCATACAACTCGCCAGCCCGCTCCTCAAGACGGCGGATGCGCACCATGTCACGCAGCAAATCGAGCGAAATGTCCCGGGAACGCGGTGGTAGGCTCATGACGGGCTCTCCATGCTGGACGTATCGCCTTCAGGCAAACCCAGTTCCCGGGCCTTGAGCAGACGCCGCATGAGTTTTCCGCTACGGGTGTGCGGAAGCACCTCCACAAATTCCAGCTCCTTGGGCGCAACGACCGCCCCAAGACGCTTGCGTCCATGACCGAGCAACTCGTCGTGCAGGGCCGGGCTGGCAGTGAAACCCCGCTTGAGTGAAACAAAGGCCTTCACGGTTTCGCCCAACAGCGGATCGGGCTTGCCAATCACCGCAGCCTCGGCCACGGCCGGGTGTTCCATGAGGGAGCTTTCAACTTCGAACGGACCGATCAGGTGACCCGCCGACTTGATGACGTCGTCGCTGCGACCAATAAACCAGTAGTAACCATCGGCATCGCGACGCACCAGATCGCCGCTCAGGTACCACTCACCGACAAAACAGTGGCGATAACGCTCCTCCTGTCCCAGGTAGGTACGGAACATGGCAGGCCAAGGCTGTTTCAAGGCCAGATCACCGACCTCGTTATCGCCCAGGAACACCAATCCGCCCTCTTCACCTCGTACGACGATGGCCGCCTCGACACCCGGTAGCGGTTTGCCCATGGACCCCGGTTTGATCGGCATCGCGACCGTGTTGGCAATCATGATGCCGCCGGTTTCGGTCTGCCACCAATTGTCGTGGATCGGCAGCCCAAGCACCTCTTTGCCCCACCAGACAGCCTCGGGATTGAGCGGCTCGCCGACACTGGCAATAAACCGCAGACTCCGAAAACGATGGCCGCGCGCCAAGGCCTCGCCTGCTTTCATCAGGAGGCGAATGGCCGTCGGAGCGGTATACCAGACTGTCACTTGTTGCTTCTCCAGTATCCGGTACCAACGCTCAGCATCGAATTCATTGCCCTCGACCACACTGGTGACGCCCAGCAACAACGGGGCAAAGATCCCATAGGAGGTGCCGGTCACCCAACCCGGATCGGCGCTGCACCAATAGACATCGTCGGGGTGCAAGTCCAAGGCGTATTTTCCTGTGACGCGGTGAGTCAGCGCCGCGCCATGGACATGCAACACACCTTTTGGGGTGCCCGTCGTGCCGCTGGTGAAGTGTAAAAGTGCGGGGCTGTCGGCGGTCGTATTGGCAACGGTCAAGGCTTCCTCTGCCTGCGCCAATAGTTGATGCAAATTAAGCGTCCCCTCGATAGGCGCCGTGTCCCCGCCATTTTCGTCATACAGCAGCACATGCTTGAGTGCCGGCAAACGCTCACGTATGGCCGCGATCTTGCGCCGGTAGAGGGTTTCACTGGTCAGCAACACACTGCCTTCGCCAAGACGCATACGGGTTTCGATGGGCTCCGGGCCGAACGCACAGAACAATGGCGACACCACGCAACCGAGTTTCAGGCCGCCGAGCACGCCCAGATAAAGTTCCAGCCCCCGGCCACAGAGGACAAATACTCGTTCGCCGGGCATCACGCCCAGTTTTTTCAATACATTGGCAAATCGATTGGTCAGGAGGCTCAGTTGGGCGTAGCTGATGTCACAACTGCCCCCATTGCGGTCAAGAATGCGCAATGCGGTATGCCGTCGATGCGCACCCTGCGCATGCCGATCCACGGCCTCATACGCGAGGTTCAAACCGCCGCCCGGCAAACCGGCCAGAGCACGGGCTTCCACCTGCCAGGAAAAGGCGTCCCGAGCTTGCACGCTATCGAGCCAGTTCGGCGCTAGCGGCAGGTTGGACAGGGTTTTCTTAATGATCGCCGGATGCATGATTGCCCCCTTGAGTCGTCATCGGTCCGTCCTAGACCGCCAGGACGCTGCAGGGCACCTGATACAGAATATGTTCGGTCGTGCTGCCCAGCAGTTTCTCCATCCCGTGGTATTGGACTCTGCCCATCACGATCACATCCACGTTGTGCTTGTCGGCGAACTCGCTCAGCGCCGAAACGGGATGTCCCAGAATGAAATGCCGACGGTTGGCAGGCACACCGTACCGACCGGCGAATGTCAGGAACGATTTTTCCAGTTCCTTGCGCAGCCCCTTGGTCAGCTCCGACAGTTTCAAGCCACCGCCCAATTCCTCCAGGTAGTCTTCCGTGATGTCATAGGCATACAACAGGTGCAACTCGGCATCACACTGTATGGCGAGGCTGGAAGCCTGTTGGATAATCCGGTCATTCAATTCGCTGTTCTCGGGCCCAACCGCCGAAGCATCAACCGCCGCCACGATCTTGAGCGGCAAGGCATGGTGCGCCCCACCCACCAGATAAACCGGTACCGGACAGTGGCGCAGCAAGTGCCAGTCCAGGGGGGTGAACAACGTGCGCTTGAGCGCTGATTCATGTTGGATTTCCTTAATCAACAGGTCGGGTTGCAACTCCTTGACGTGATCCAGGATGTCTTGCTCCACGTCATCCGCCCACGCCACCTCGGTGGTCACCTCGACCCCTTTGGCACGCAGTTGTCTGGCCTGGTCTTTCAGCCAGTCGCGATGGTCCTGCAGGTAACGCTCCCGAGCCTTTTCCCGGTCGCCTTCTTCAAGCAGCGGCAACAATTTCAACGTCGGGATCAACGCCGCAATATGCAGACATGCACCGCTGGCCTTGGCGAGCGCTGCTGCATGGTCGATTGCCGGAGAATGGCGCAGCGCCAGGTGGATGATGAGTAACAACCGTTGATACTGGCTCATGGTCTGACTCCAGGCAGAGGGCTTCAACGCTTGCCGCTGATCCTCGCGGAGCTCAGACGTTGCGTCGACGCCGGACCCAGTACCAGCGTTGATTCAGGTTGCTCCGCTGGAATGTGCCAGACGTTGATAAATATCAAAAACCGGCGTGAAGCCCACAAGACGCGCAGCCTTTCATTCCACCGCACTTGATCAATATCAATCGGAGCAGGCCTTCCCTTCTTCACACTGCCGAAAAGTCCGCAGACGGCGTGGAGGCGAGAATGAACAACCTGCAAGACGAGGTCATTGCCTTTCTCTCCAGGCCGTCCAGCTACGGCACGTCAAACCAGCCCGTGGAGCGTATCGAGACCCATGGTTCGGTGATTTTTCTGCAGGCCAACCGCGCCTATAAACTCAAACGCGCCGTGGCGTTTGCCGAGCTGGATTTCCTCAGCCTGGAAAGCCGGAAAAACGCCTGTCAGGCAGAATTGCTACTCAATCGACGAACAGCACCGACGCTGTATTTGAGCGTGTGTTCGATCAATCGCCAGGCGGATGGCCAGTTGGCGCTCGATGGTGGCGGACAGGTGGTTGACTGGCTCGTGGTGATGCGCCGTTTTGCTCAGAATCGGCTGTTTGACCGCATGGCCATTGAAGGACGTCTGACGGAACCGATGATGGAACAATTGGGGGGCGAGATCGCTCGCTTTCATGCCAACGCACACATCACCCCTTCTTTCGGTCGCATCCCGGACCTGTACGAAGAAATCGAGAAAAACCATCGGGAAATGTCGCGTTATCCACCGATCCTCGACCTTGCGACAGTCACCGCGATTGCTCATGCCTCCCGGAACCTGCTGGAGTCGTTGAACGGCTGCCTTGAAGATCGCCGCCATAAGGGCCGCGTTCGCCGTTGCCATGGTGATATGCGTTTGGCCAATATCTGCCTGCTCGACGGTACGCCGACGCTCTTCGATGGCATCGAGTTCAGTGAGCGGCTTTCCTGTATCGATGTGCTCTACGACCTGGCTTTTGTGCTGATGGACCTGCAACACCATGGGCTGAACAGGCTGGGGGCGCGTCTGTTGTCCAGTTACCTCAACCACAGTGATGTGCAGGAAGATTGCAAACCCTTGGCGTTTTTTCTTTCTTTGAGGGCTGCTACGCGCTGTTTCTCCCTCGCGGGTGCAGCGCTACGTCATGTCGATCCGGCCAAGCGATACGAGAAGAAGGAAAAAGCGGTCCAGTTGATGCACCAGGCACTGAGTTACTTGCACGGCGAAAACCCGATCCTCAATCACCTGGCAATGACTGAGGCGTCCTCCTATACATGAGCGCTACCCACCACCGGATTTTCATTCAGGAAAAGATGGCTGGGCGGGTGATTCCTTTTCCGGAATATCCGTCATGGTCGCCTCGGTCAGCAGCAAGATACTGGCGACTGAAACAGCATTTTCGAGGGCAATCCGCACCACCTTGGTCGGGTCGATGATGCCGGCTTCGTACATGTCGACATAGCTATTGGTGGACGCATCGAAGCCAATATTCCCTGGCTCCGCAAGCATGCGCGCAACCACGACGCCGGCATCCACGGCCGAATTTTCAGCGATGAGTCTGGCCGGGGCTTCCAGCGCCCGGCGAAGAATCTGCAAGCCGGTCCCGGCATCGCCCTCATAACGGGCTTCTTCGGCCGCAATAATCGGGACAGCCTTGAGCAACGCAAGCCCGCCACCCGGCACAATGCCTTCGGCGATCGCCGCCCGGGTCGCTGAAATGGCATCGTCCAGCGCATCTTTGTGCGCCTTCATTTCCGCTTCGGAAGGCGCCCCGACACGGATCACCGCAACACCACCCGACAGCCTGGCCAGTCGTTCCTGAAGCTTTTCCCGGTCGTAATCGCTGGTCGTACTGTCTATTTGCGCACGGATCTGCTGCAACCGAGCCTCGATGGCCTCGCGTGTGCCGGCGCCCCCTATTAACGCCGTGCTGTCTTTTTGCACCACGACTCGATGTGCACGCCCCAACTGGTTCAGTTCCACCTGTTCAAGGGGGACGCCCAGCTCGTGGGAAACCACGGTTGCCCCCGTCAGAACGGCCATGTCCTGAAGCATTTCCTTGCGCCGATCACCAAAGCCCGGCGCCTTGATTGCCACTGCTCGCAGAACACCGCGTATCTGGTTGACGACTAGCGTGGTCAATGCCTCACCTTCGATATCGTCCGCGATCAAAACCAGGGGTTGCCCGCTTTTAGCGACGAGCTCAAGCAAGGGCAGCAAGTCTTTGAGTGCACCGATCTTGTGGTCACAGAGCAGCAGGTAGGCGTCATCGAGTTCGACCTGCATCTTCTCGGCGTCGGTGACGAAATAGGGTGAGACATACCCCCGGTCAAACCGCATGCCTTCCATGACTTCGACCACTGTTTCGGTGGTTTTGGACTCCTCGACACTGACGACGCCTTCAACGCCGACCTTTTCCAGGGCGTCTGCCACCAGTTGACCGATGACGGCATCGTTATGCGCTGACAGCGTGGCGACCTGAGCCTTCTCCTTGGGCGTGCTGACGGGACGCGACTGGGTGGCGAGGGATTCGATGACCAACAAGAGGCCACGATCCAGGCCGCGCTTGAGGTCGATCGCACTGGCACCCGCGACGACGTTGCGGATGCCATCGGCCAGGATGGCATGGGCCAACACCGTTGACGTACTGGTCCCGTCCCCTACCGCATCACCTGTGCGTTCGGCCGCCTGACGCAGCATTTGCGCGCCGAGGTTTTCCTCGGGGTCGAGCAGGTCAATGCGTTTGGCGATCGTGACGCCATCATTGCAGACCGTCGGATTGCCCCACTTATTCTGGATCAGTACCGATTTTGATTTCGGCCCCAGCGTCACACGCACGGCGTCCGCCAACTGTGTGGCGCCACTCAGGATTTTCTCGCGAGCTGCAGCACGAAACACGATTTTAGTGTGAGCCATCAGGGTGCTCTCCTGGCCAGTTCCATAACAAGTGCGTTTTGGCAGCTTCTATGAACTGGCCCGTGCAACGTTGACTTTTATCAACAAACTCACAACGCCACCAAGCCCTCGGCCGCCGCAAAGAATGCGCGCGCCGTAGGGATGACCGACTGTCAGCTCACGTCCCGGAATTGACACAGATCAATTCGCGCCGCCAGAAACCGAGTCCAAATGAAGGTGTGTGTTGAGCAGGCTGAAAGGAGAAGGGATCTGTTTTTGGTCTCGGTCACAGGTGAGATCTTTTTCCATTTGATGTGTGAGGAGAAACGCCATGGACAAGTTTCAGCAGAGTCAAAAAAGCAAGCTGTTCAAAACATCCACTCATGACCCCTATTGCTTGCAGAAGGTTGAAGGTTCAGCCATCTGCCCGCAGTGCGACGCGGTCTATCAAGCCGGAAACTGGACCTGGAAACACCCTGAAAACACGGTCGTCCATAACGCGCAAACAGCGACGTGCCCAGCCTGTCGGCGCATCAATGACAACATGCCAGCGGGGACGCTTACGTTATCGGGCAGCTTCTTGCTCAAGCATCGAGACGAAATCATCCGCCTGATCGAAAACACCGAAAAAAAGGAAAAAGCCGAGCATGCCCTGGAACGCATCATGGACTTGACCGATTCAGCGGGTGACCTGATCGTGACCACGACTGGCATTCATCTCGCGAATCGCCTGGGCCATGCACTGGAGGCCGCGTTCAAAGGGAACTCTGATTACCGGTACGGCGACAACGAGTATGGCTTGAGCGTCGACTGGACACGTGACGAATAGAACCGGGCGCGGTTGTCTCAACAGGGAAAATGGAGGGGGACCAGGACACCCCCGCTCACCTTCTTGTGCTACCCGAGGGCGTATGAATATGGCCATCAATGAATCAGCCCTGCAGCCTGCAGCCAACCTTCAATCGACCAATGGCAGCATGGCGTTGTTTTCTGAAGCCGACCGTCTGAACGATAAAGCCTACGCCCTGTTGGACGAGCCCGTTTCGACGCACACCATCCATAAATTTACTGAAGCAAAAAAACGGGCGGATGAAAAATACCGACAAGCCTGGCAGGAATGGCGTCATACCAAGGGCAAAAACGCCCGATGACAGCACGTGAAGGCTTGAGCCATGCCTTTCCCGTCATCCAGAGACAGGCGTGACGATGGATCTGCGATGGCGCTTCGAGCGCTGACGACGGTAGAAAATACGCTTCACACATTCAGCTGACGCCATGTACACCAGGCTGATCGTCAACACCACCGCCAGAATATGGAACGGCAGTGGCACCAAGCCGAACCATGGCGCTAGCGCACTGTACGGTAGCCCGATTGCAAGCAGACCAATGCCCAGCGCACTGATCATCAGCAGTTTCGCCGGGCGGCTTTGGTAAAACGGCCTGTAAGTGCGCACGATGAAAATCGTCAGCAGTTGGGTCAGCAGCGACTCAACGAACCAACCGCTGCGGAATACTTCGGGAACCATGTCTGCGAGCAGGTACAAGGCTACGAACGTCAGCATGTCGAACAACGAGCTCACCAGCCCGAAAACCACCATGAAATTGCGGATTTCAGTGATGTTCCACCGATGAGGCGTGCTTTCCCATTCGCGATCAACGTTGTCGTTGGCAATCCCCATGGAGGGGATGTCAGACAGGAAGTTGTTGAGCAATATTTGCTTGGCCAGCAGGGGCAGGAAAGGTAACGCCAGAGAAGCCAGGGCCATACTGATCATGTTGCCGAAGTTGGCACTGGAGACGATGGAAATGTACTTGAGGGTGTTGGCAAAGGTATGCCTGCCCTCTTCGATGCCTTCGCGCAGGACATTCAGATCGTGCTCCAGCAACACGAAGTCGGCGGCTTGTTTCGCGACGTCGGCGGCGTTGTCCACGGAGATCCCGATATCGGCCACTTGAAGCGCGGGTGCATCATTGATGCCATCGCCCATGTACCCGACAACATGCCCGGTCTTCTGCAGGGCTCGGATAATGCGTTCTTTCTGATTGGGATCGACCTCGGCGAACAGGGTCGTCAGCGGGGCCAGGTGCATCAACGCTTCGTCTTTCATCGCTGACAGCTCAGCGCCGGTGATGATCCGCTCAACGGGAAGACCCACCGCCATACCTACGTGGCGGGCCACCAGATGACTGTCGCCGCTGATGATCTTCACTTGCACACCGAGCTTGTCGAGGGTGGCAATGGTGTCTTTGATTCCCGGTTCTGGAGGGTCAAAGAACAATAGAAAGCCGCGAAAGGTCATGTCCTTTTCTTCATCCCGGCCATAGTGTGGCTGATCCGGCAATGTACGGGTGGCAAGCCCCAGGACTCGAAACCCCTGCTCGCTCCAATCGGCGAAGCGTTGAGCAATCGACGCGAGTTCTGCGTCGTTCAACGCGATAACCTGATCACCTCGACGCCTGTGCGTGCAAACCTCAAGCACATTGTCCAATGCCCCCTTGGTCACCATCAGTCTGCTGGCCTCGGGCGCATTGGCCACCACCACGCTGAGGCGCTTGCGAACGAAGTCATAAGGGACTTCATCAAGCTTGCTGACGCCTGCGCAAGGCAGGTCTTTGCCGGCCAGAGTGATGGCATCGTCCATCGCGTTGCGCATTCCGGTCTGGAAGCTCGAATTGAACACCGCCAGTTGCAAGACATCAGAGGCGACGACGCCTTCTACATCCATGGCACCGTCCAGCACCACGACCCCCCGGGTCAGCGTACCGGTCTTGTCGGTACACAGGATGTCCATGGCCCCGAGGTTTTCGATGGCATTGAGGTGACGCACGATGACCCCTTTGGCCGCCATGCGCTGCGCGCCTTTGGCCAGCGTGATACTGAGGATCGCCGGCAACAGTTCCGGCGACAGGCCGATGGACAAGGCAATGGCGAACAACAGGGTGTCGAGGGTTGGGCGATGCAGCAACATATTGATGCCGAACACCACAATCGTGATGACCAGCATCACCCGCAGCAGCAAGCCACCGAAGTGGCGCAGGCCACGCTCAAATTCAGTTTCGGGGGGCCGTAGCGCCAAGGTCTTGGCGATGTGGCCGATTTCACTCTCCTGGGCATAGCGCGTCACCACCACCTCGGCAGTGCCGCTGCGCACCGAGGTGCCCATGAACACACAATTGTGGCGCTGCCCCAGGGGGGCATCGGGGGCGCAATCACCGGGCAGCTTTTCTACCGGAAAGGTTTCCCCCGTCAGCAGGCTCTCGGCGATGAAGCAATCAAGCGCTTGTATGATGCGGCCGTCAGCGGCAATCAGGCTGCCGGCACTGAGTAACAGGATATCCCCCGGCACCACCTCACTGGCGGCCACTTCCAGGGGCTTGCCCTCACGACGTACCATCGCCCGCAGGGCAATCTTGCTGCGCAGCTGTTCCACCGCCTGGCTAGCCCGACTCTCATACCAGGCGCTGAGTACCGCACTGATCAGCACTATGCACCACACAATCGCCGCGTCGAGCCAGTCCCCCACCATCACGGCCACCAATGCGCCCACAATCAGAATCAGGACCAAGGGGGTGCGCATTTGCTCCAGCACCAGTCTGGTCAACCCCCGTGGCCGGTCCTTTGCCTGGACCGGTGCACTGCGCATTCGGGCTCTGGCCTGAGTTTGGCTCAACCCCTTTGGGGTGCTGTGCAGGGTACTGAACACCTGGCTGACCGGCGGGCTCCAATAATCGGCGTTTTTGTCACGCGTTGTTTTTTTGCCTGTCGATTGCCATTCGCGATGCGCCAGCCAAAGGCCCGGCACCATCGGCAACCAGAAGGTTAATCCGCGAAACAACAACGTGGCCGAAAGCGCCACCGCAATGTTCACCCCGACCCAATGCAACGTCACCACGGCCGCCGCCTCGAAGGCACCGAGACCACCCGGCACAATGCCGATACTGCGCAGCACACTGGCCAGCATGAATCCGGCAAAAAGGCCCAACGGCGGTGCCGAGACACCCAGCGCTCGGACCAGCACCCATAACGTTGCGCTATCAAGCACAATGATCGCTAACTCCAGCAGCGTAACGCGCCAGAGCAAGGCGTGACTGCGAACCAGATTTTTGTCGGCGCCGGTCAGTAACGAAACGCTCTTGGCGATAATCGAAAAACCCTGGCCCGGCACATGGGCAGCCAGGCGGCTATTACCCGCCAGTCTTGGGATGATCACCGCCAGAACCAGGCTCACCGCCACAAACACCACACAAGTGGTCAGTACCGTGGCCGTCGCATGCCCCTGGAAAATCACCACCGGCAACGCCACGCCAACGGACAGCACGTAGGCCAGGAAGTACCCGGACACATCCAGCACCAGACACGCCAACACCACTGGTTTGGCAAACCCGAGTCGTACAAACGAGGCGACCACCGCAAATGCGCCGCTGATACCGGAAGACGGCAGTGCTTGATCGACAAACAGTTTCATCAAGCTCAACTTGCCCGAATCCCAGAGTGAAAGGCGCAGGTCCCCGGCCTTGAGCACCACGCGAAACACCTGCCCCTGGGCGACATACGTCAGGGCTTGCAAGCCGAAGGCAGCAATGAGCCACAGTGGTTCTGCCTCCACGAGCAATCGCGTGAAGGATTCGACATCGGTGAAGTGCAGCGCGACGCCAATGACCGTCGCAAACATCGCGGCCCCCAGCAGCCAGGTCAGCCAGAGCGCAGGTCGACTGTAATGCGGGTCTTCTTCAAAGACAGGCGGGTGATTCAGGTCCGGATTGGGCGGTTTAACAGACATGCCGTGCCCCTGAGCCATTGAGCAGGAGCCTTGATTCTGGGCGCGTGACGACGAGTCTCTTTGATCAATGTCAACTACTCTCGCCCGCCCCCTCGCCGATTATCTCCGTACCCGTCTACGTGCCCACGGCTTCATGGCTGGAAAGCATCAGAAAGTTGATCCGAATCGCCTGCACTCTCTGATTTTTGTCTACTGATCGCCGGCTGTCGACTCGCGGAGGCACTCACTGACGCCTTGTTGATTTAGCTCAATGTCTTGGCGCCGCTCAGGCGTAGAAAAAACCAATAGGGCTCGTGCGGCCCGCCAATACCGGATCAAACAGAGGACACAGACATGAGCGACTTGAGCCTGCGTAAAACCATATTGGAAGAGCTCGAATTCAAGCCCGATATCGAAGCAGCCAACATTGGTGTAGCCGTGGACAATGGCGTGGTCACGCTGTCCGGTCACGTCAGCAGCTACGCCCAGAAAATCAGCGCGGAACGCGCGGTCAAAGGCATCAATGGCGTACGCGCGCTGGCCGATGAAATTCAGGTCAGGCTGGATAAATACGCCGGGACTTCCGACGACTCGATCGCCACCCGCGCCTTGAAAATCATCCATTGGAGTTCCGACGTTCCCGAAGGCGACGTCAAAGTCATCGTGCAGAGCGGGCGGATCACTCTGGAAGGACAAGTGGACTGGCAGTACCAGAAAGAAACCGTGGAGCGCTCGGTGCGCAAGTTATCCGGCGTGGTTGGCGTGTGTAATCGCCTCACCTTGCGCCCTCGGCTGGATGTCTTTGATATCCAGCAACGCATTGAGGCCGCGCTAAAGCGTAGCGCCGAAGTGGATGCCAAGGATATTCATGTCACCGTCGAAGGTGATGTGGTGAGGCTCGAAGGCCGGGTTCACTTGTGGCGCGAACGCCAGATTGCAGAACGGGCCGCCTGGTCGGTGCCAGGCGTGAGCAAAGTGGAAGACCATTTGCTGCTTGCGTGAGTCAATACCCTGGGGAGCCGGTGGTTCCCCAGGACGTGCTGCTCAATTCCGCCGAACTGGACGGATTCGATCCTCGTAAAGGCGTCGGACACTGGAGCCATTGGGCAGGCATTTGCACGATTACCTACGGGAGATTTGTCATGTCCGATCAAACACGTTTCATGCTGGTCGTTCCGCCCCTGATGGAGAACAATCCCGCTTTCGATCGGGCCGCCGCGCTGGCCAAAGCGTCGGACGCGGCACTTCACATTGTGGCATTCGACTACCTCGAAGGGCTGGCGACTGCCGGAATGGTCAACCAGCAAGCGCGGGAGCAAATGCGAATCAGCTACGTCGAGCGCCATCGACAATGGTTGGAAGACCAGGCCCGTCCGTTGCGCAAAAACGGAGTACACGTCACAACTGAAGTCGTCTGGGTAGAAAGACCCTTGCAGGAAATCCTCATCCATCTCAAAGAACAATCCATGGCGGTATTGATCAAGGCGCTGGAACACGAAACGCTGCTATCACGCCTGATGTTTACTCCGTTGGATGTTCATCTGTTACGCGAATGCCCGGTGCCCATGCACTTCGTCAGCCACATGCACCACGCATTGCCCCGCAAGATCGTCGCTGCGGTCGACCCTTTTCATCGCAATGGGCAGTACAAAAGTTTCAACGACAGAATTCTGCAAGAAGCCCAAAAACTGGCGAGCACCTGTCATGCAGAGCTCGACGTTATCTATGCCCATGACCTTTCATCCATCAGCGCGGATGAATTCGGCTTCGCAAATGGCTCGACGTTTTTCTCATCCAGCAAAGCCAAAATGCTATTTGACGCACAGGCTGATGCCTTTCGTGAACTGTCTGAGCGCAACGGTATCCCGCCGGAACGCCAGCATCTGATCATGGGTAACCCCGTCAAGGTGCTTGCCAGCTACGCAGCAGCGTATGAGACCGATGTGATTGTGATGGGACGAATCGGGCACCGGACAATGGACCGGTTTATCGGCAGTACGGTGGAACAACTGCTGTTCAAAATGCCATGCAGTATTTGGGTCATTTCCCCGCAGGTAATCATTGAAAGTGACGTTCACTGACGGGGGCATGTTTCGCCATCCTCTCAGTCATCCAATCACCGGGTAATCCACACCGTGGTGCGCCCCATTCATCAACCTCCGAGACAACGCCAAGCTCCCCGCTACACTTCCTTATCTGCGCCGCGCTATCGCGTCATGCTGGATGCGAGCAAATGACCGACTGCTGAGGGGCACAGCCTGAGAGCGGAGTAACGGATGCTTTATTTTCAGCAAATGTTGGGCACCGCCGTGTTTGCCATCACCGGGGTGCTGGCTATCCAGAAAGCGGGGGTCGATGTGTTCGGCGCCGTGGTGCTGGGCATCATCACGGCTATTGGTGGCGGCACCGTTCGCGACCTGTTGCTCGATCAACCGATTTTCTGGATCGCGGACTTCAACTACATCTGGGTCGCCTTGATTGCCGCCGCGCTGGCTTTTTTCTCACCAAAAGATTCCAGCAGCGCTATCGCCTTTTGCTGTACCTCGATGGATTTGCGGCCGCGCTGTTCGGATTGGTCGCTACCGAGAAAGTGCTCGGATTGCATCTCGCGGCGCCTTTTGCCGTGATGATGGGTGTACTGACCAGTATTGGCGGCGGCATCGTGCGTGATGTTCTGGCCGGCAGAACCTCGTTGTTGATGTCACGTGAGATCTACGCCACGCCGATCCTGCTGGGGTGCATCGTCTATGTCCTGTTGCGCGATGCATTCCCGACTATCCAGGTCGCCGGCTGGATTGCCTTGCTCTTTACCTCGGGCCTGCGGTTTCTCGCCATTTACAAGGATCTGCAAATGCCAACGATTTTATCCACCCGGCAGGGGTAAAAATGAAGCTAATGTTCGATGTTACGCGCAATGAACCTTCCAACGCTGATCGATCCGAACGGTGTTGCTGGTCAGTAAAAATCTACTCAGGAGCTTGGTTATGAGAATCATCGCGACGCTTGTATGCACACTCTTGTTTTCGCTGGCTTTGTCATCGCCGTCTTTTGCCGCTTCAAATTGCAATAACGCCGGCAGTGCCAGTGCTGCCAAAAACTGCGTTAAAAACAACAATGATCAAAAAGGTAAAGGCAACTGCAATGGAAATGGTAACTGCGACAAAGCCAAGGAAGCCAAAGACAAATCTGATGATTATTCGGTCAGTTGCATGGAGATCAACAACATGACCCTGCGCCGTCAATGTCTTGATAAGCGCAGAGATTGATTGACAGGCGTCTGGTGGGTAGCGAGGGCACTTCGATTGAGTGAAGGCGTGCCCTCGCCGCTCTCACCGATACGACCTAACGGCCAGTAGACAGTAGCGCGAGAAAATACCAACACGTGCATAAAACGACCTAGAACACAGCGGCAATTAAGCAGATTCTCTCGCTCGCTCTCCCGCAGGCCTGGCCTGCGCAGGCTGACAATTGAGTGGTCGGTTCAGTTCTGGTCATCAGGACTGCCCGCACTCATAAAAACCGTGACTACACTGACCCAAGTACATCGCTTGTGCCATGAGGGGGCGACCATGCTGGATTACTTCGCGCTAGGCCTGTTGTTCTTTGTCGGGCTGGTCCTGTTCTACGGAATCATCGCGCTACACGACATACCCTATGAAATAGCCGTACACCGCAATCACCCGCACCAGGATGCGATCCATGCCACCGGCTGGGTGAGTTTGTTCACCCTGCATGCGCTTTGGCCATTTCTGTGGATCTGGGCGATGGCGTACCGGGAAGACCGGGGCTGGGGATTTGGTGATGGCAAGTCACCACAATTTCATGTTGCTCATCTGGAACAACAGGTTGCCGATCTGCAAAGTCGCATTGAGCGACTGGAAACGGCAACAGGTACTGCGCTGGGCACGCCAGCGTCGGACAATCGCGGTGAGGGAATCTAAGCCATGGATCTTCTGCTTGTTTTGACCTATGCCGCCATCTGCACCGCCATCTTCAAGATCTTCCGCATACCACTGAACAAATGGACGGTGCCGACCGCAGTCCTCGGTGGGATCCTGATCGTGGGCGCATTGATCTTCACGATGAACTACAACCACCCGTACTCTGAGGTCGCGCGCTCTTACTTCGTCTCCGTGCCGGTCATTCCGGTGGTCAGTGGCCAGGTCATCGACGTGCCGGTCAAGGGTAATGAGCCTCTGGAAAAAGGCGATGTGCTGTTTCGCATCGACCCTGCCCCGTTCGAGTACAAGATCCAGTCCATCAAGGCACAGTTGCTATCAGCGAAAGCTGATCGAGCCCGAATCACTGAGCTGATCAAGCGCAACTTTGCCACCCAACGTGAACTGGACGTCGTCGTTGCTCGCTCTGACGATTTGCAGGCACAACTGGAAAATGCTCAGTATGAACTGGACAACACCACCGTTCGCGCCCCGAGCAAAGGCTTCGTCACCCATGTTTCCTTGCGTCCGGGCATGATGGCGACCAAGTTACCCTTGCGTCCTTCCATGGTGTTCATCCCGGATGAAGGGCATTACTTTGCCGCGTGGATGCGTCAAAACAGCCTGTTGCGCTTGTCGGTCGGCGATGAGGCAGAAGTGGCTTTTGATGGCATTCCCGGCAGGGTGTTCGAGGGGCGGGTCAAGACCGTCGTCAACGTTATCGCAGAGGGACAAGTTCAGCCCTCTGGAACATTGACCGGCTTCACGGGCTCACCGCCGGCCGGCCGGGTACCGGTCATTATCGAGATCACCGATCCGGACTATGCCCAATACAGCAGCCAGATGCCGGGCGGCGCGTATGGGCAGGCGGCACTCTATAGCCAGCACTTTGAGCATATCGCAATGATGCGCAAAATCCTGCTGCGCATGGCTGCCTGGATGAACTACATCTTTCCATTCCATTAATAAATGACAGGCGTCCCCTTTTGACAGGGGACGCCTGCCCTCCTCTGTTTGTCCTCGATCAACTGCATTTTTCTGTGACTGCACGCTGCCGTTCAGGCGCCATGTGGGCGATGGAATAGGGATCTAACGCAGCATGAAAAATTTGGGTTGGAGCACTTCATGAACCAACAACGTAGCGATCAGGAAGATCGGCTTTCAGGATTAACCCCCCGGCGAGTTGTGAGTGCCCTGTTACCAGAGTGGCTTGGCGACTACCAACAGGGCTGGTTCAAAGGCGATGCCATCGCGGGTCTGACCGCCGCGGCCGTGGTCATTCCCAAGGCACTGGCCTACGCCACCATCGCCGGCCTGCCGGTACAGATCGGCCTCTATACCGTGTTGGTGCCGATGGCGATCTATGCCGTGCTCGGCAGTTCACGCCCGCTCAGCGTCAGTACCACCACAACCCTTGCGATCCTGGTCGCCTCCGCACTGGGTCAGGTCAGCCCGTCCGGCGATACGGCGACCCTGATCGTTGCCTCCGCCACGCTGGCCTTGATGGTCGGCGCCATATTGGTCCTGGCCGGGATATTGCGCCTCGGCTTCGTTGCCAACTTCATTTCAGAACCGGTGCTGGTGGGCTTCAAGGCCGGCATCGGGATAGTCATCGTGCTCGATCAACTGCCCAAGTTGCTGGGCATCCATATCGAAAAAGGTGGGTTTTTTCACAACGTCCTCGCCACTGTCGAAGGGTTGGGGCATGCCTCATTGCCGACCGTGGCCGTCGGTGTATTCATGGTGCTGATTCTGATCGGCATGAAGCACTTCACCCCCCGATTGCCAGCACCACTGATTGCGGTTGCGCTCGGCATTGTCGGCATGAGTGTGCTGAATCTGGAGCAATTGGGTGTGTCGGCCGTAGGAATCGTGCCAATCGGGTTGCCGGGGTTGACGCTGCCCGACTGGTCGATCGTGTCACAGCTCTGGCCATCGGCCCTGGGCATTGCGCTGATGAGCTTTACCGAAACCATCGCGGCGGGACGAGCTTTTGCCCGCAGTGATGAACCCGCGCTGCAGCCCAACCGTGAGTTGGTGGCGACAGGGTTTGCCAACATCGGCGGTGCATTGCTTGGGGCCATGGCGGCCGGGGGTGGAACCACCCAAACCGCCGTCAACCGCTTGGCCGGTGCGCAATCACAACTGGCGGGGTTGATCACGGCCGGACTGGCACTGGGGACTTGCCTGCTGATTGCGCCGTTCATTGGCCTGATGCCCAATGCCACGCTCGCCGCGGTTGTGATCGTGTATTCGATTGGCCTGATCCAGCCTTCGGAATTTCGCGACATTCTTTCGGTGCGCCGCACAGAATTTATCTGGGCACTGGTGGCACTGGTCGGGGTCATGTTGCTCGGCACGCTGCAGGGGATCGTCGTCGCGATCATTGTTTCGCTGCTGGCACTGGCCTACCAGGTCTCTGACCCGCCCGTTCACATACTTGGGCGCAAACCCGGCACCAATGTGTATCGCCCGCCCTGCGCCGAGACTGACGACGAGCACTTCGAGGGGTTGCTGATGCTGCGCCCTGAAGGTCGCATTTTCTTTGCCAACGCCGAACGACTCGGTTCGAAAATCCGCTCGTTAATCGCTGCAGCTGCGCCACGCGTTGTGATTCTCGATCTGCGCAGTGTTTTCGACCTGGAATACACCGCTTTGAAAATGCTCACGGCGGCAGAACAGCGTCTGCGAGAAAAAGGCATTTCGTTGTGGCTGGTGGGCATGAGTCCCAGTGTTTACGCGATGGTTATTCATGCTCCATTGGGCGTCGCATTGGGTGATACGCGGATGCTCCCCAATCTGGAGCAAGCCGTTGCCGATTATCAGCGCCAACAAAGAGATCAAACGTGATTTCGCGCGCAGCCCTGAAGACCGATGACCTGCGTCATCTGCACGTCGGGAATTTGAACTACCCTTTAGTACGCAAGCGGTACCGGGAATTCGCAACCGACACACACTCTATTCAAGACCACCAGAGGTTGAAGTATCGCGATGAAAAAAACCAATCGTGAAATTGCCGATTCTGCGCAAAAGAAAGCCGACACGCTTAGCCGCAAAGACTACGAAAAACAGCTCAAGACCCTGCACGTCGAACTCGTCAAATTGCAGCAGTGGGTGGTCGCCACGGGGGCCAAGGTCGTGATTGTTTTCGAAGGCCGTGATGGCGCCGGCAAAGGTGGCACGATCAAGGCGTTGACCGAACGTGTCAGCCCACGGGTGTTTCGTGTGGTGGCCCTGCCAGCACCGTCCGAACGAGAAAAAAGCCA
Organism: Pseudomonas sp. S2_B07; assembly: GCF_054668435.1. NCBI lineage: Bacteria > Pseudomonadati > Pseudomonadota > Gammaproteobacteria > Pseudomonadales > Pseudomonadaceae > Pseudomonas > Pseudomonas sp. S2_B07. The sequence continues at coordinate 320,602 of NZ_CP162769.1, read as the reverse complement.
GATGTACCTGCAACGCTACATGCCGCACTTTCCAGCGGCCGGCGAGGTCGTGATCTTCGATCGCAGCTGGTACAACCGGGCAGGTGTCGAGCGAGTCATGGGTTTTTGCGACGAGCAACAGGTGATCGGCTTTTTAGCACTGGCGCCGTTGTTCGAACGTCTTATGGTTAATTCCGGCGTGCTGTTGTTCAAGTACTGGCTGGAAGTCAGCCCTGAAGAACAAACCCGGCGGCTCAAGGAGCGCATCACCGACGGGCGCAAGATCTGGAAACTGTCACCGATGGACATCAAGTCCTACAACCGCTGGGACGACTACACGCGCGCCCGTGATGAGATGTTCGAAGCCACCGACACCGACTGGGCGCCCTGGAACGTTGCCCGTTCCGAGGACAAGAAATCCGTACGGCTGAACGTGCTGACTCACTTGTTGGGGAACATCCCCTATAAAAAGGTCAAGCAAGAAAAAGTCAGCCTGCCGAAACGCAAGATCGGCAGCTACAAGGCAGCCAATTACCCGTTCAAATACATCGCTGAACCCTACTGAGGGCTCAGCGTGATGCGTCGGCCTTATTCCTCGGATTTGGCCGCTCGCGCGGTCTCTTCGATGGCGCGGATACTGACGGCGGCGAATATGGCCGTCATCAGAACGCCATTGAAACCCAGCAAAACTGCAAGGACACGAGAGAGGGGCATTTTGGGTACCAGGTCACCGTAACCGATGGTCAATCCGGTCACGAACCCGAAGTAGATACCGTCAAACGGCCCCCACCCTTCCAGGTAGGCGATGATCAGACCGAACAGCACGATCGTAACCAACAGAATTGAGAAAATCGGCCAGACAACACGAATGTAGAACCACACTGTTTTGTAAAACTCGCGACGGACGTGCTTTGCATGAGATTGCGTCATGACATGGGCTTCCTGAAGTTGAGCTTGGCGACATCTGAATGCGTGGTGCTGCGTCACCTGACAGCTTGGCACAAGTGCAGAGAAAGGAGTTTTCGATGGCCGACTCAAGTAAAAAAATGAGCCTTGTGGGGCTCACTACCCTGGTGATGGTCAACATGATGGGGTCGGGCATCATCATGTTGCCGACCAGCATGGCCCAGCTCGGGGCCATTTCATTGCTGTCATGGATCGTCACGGCGATTGGCTCCATGGCCATCGCCTACTGCTTTTCCCAATGTGGCATTTATTGTCAGCGCTCCGGCGGGTTATCCGCCTACACCGAAGAAGCGCATGGCAAGTCAGGGTTCTTCCTCTGTTCGTATCTGTACTTCCTGTCGCTGGCCATTGCCAACGTTGCGGTCGCTATCTCGGCCGTGGGGTACATGACCTCGTTCCTGCCCTGGCTGGGCACGGGCGCAATCCCCCTGTTCATCGGTACGGTCGGCCTGCTGTGGCTGACCACCGTCGCTAACTTCGGTGGCCCCGGCATCACCGGCAGGATCGGCGCGATTACAGTCTGGGGAGTGATCATCCCGGTGGCAGGCCTGAGCATCATTGGCTGGTTCTGGTTCAAACCGGAGATATTGGTGTCCGCCTGGAACCCGAATAACCTTTCCAACGCCGACGCGATCAGCAGTGCGATTCCATTGACCCTCTGGGCATTTCTGGGTATGGAATCAGCGGCACAGGCCAGCGACGCCGTTGAAAACCCCAAGCGCACCGTACCGCTGGCCTGCCTGTTCGGCACGTTGGGTGCAGCGGTGGTCTACGTGCTGTCGACGACCGTGATCCAGGGCATCATTCCCAACGAGGAACTGGCCAACTCCTCGGCGCCCTTCGCGCTGGTCTACGCGCAAATGTTCAACCCCACGGTCGGGACCATCATCATGGCGTTGGCGGTGATGGCGTGTGTGGGCTCGCTGCTGGGATGGCAATTCACCTTGGCTCAAACGGCGAAAATGACCGCCGACCAAGGAATGTTTCCGAAACTGTTCAGCAAGCTCAACAGGCACAACGCGCCCCTCCTGGGCATGCTGGTGTGTGGTGTGTTGCAGACGCTGATGGCCCTGTCGACCATTTCACCCAATGCCGCCGCTCAGTTCGGCAAACTGGTCAATCTTGCCGCCGTGACCAACCTGATCCCCTACGTGACGGCACTGACCGGGCTGCTGGTCATGATGTACAAGGCGCGGGTTTCGTCAGCGGTTTACCTGCGTAATACCCCCGTATTGCTGATCGCGCTCGCCTATTCATTGTATGCCCTGCACTCGTGCGGCAAGGACGCGGTGTTCGGGGGCGCCCTTGTGCTGGTGTTCGGCTACCCACTGTATGGCTGGCTCGCCAAGCGCTTTGCCGTTGTGTCTCCCTCCGACCCTGCCAGGGTCGACACCCCTTAGGCCTGGTTTCTGGACGGTACTGACATCTGAATTCGGGGAATGGGACATGAATGCACAACGAAGCAAAACCATCGCACTGCTCTTTGCCTGCCTGCCACTGCTGGCCAGCGCCAACACCCTTGAACGGGTGCGCTCAAGCAATACGTTGACCCTCGGCTACCTGCCTGACTTCGCGCCCTTCAGCGTCAAAGTCGGCGACAAGGTCCAGGGTTATGCCATCAGTCTTTGCGACAAAATCGCCAACAAGGTCAAGGCCGAACTGGGTTTGCCCGAACTACAGGTCAGTTACCTGCCTGTCACCGTCGTCGATGGGATCAGTGCCGTCAGCTCAGGCAAGGTCGACCTCCTCTGCACACCAACGCCGCCAACACTGGAACGACGCAAGACAGTGAGCTATTCGGTGCCCATTTACACCGCAGGCCTCTCGGCGGTGGTGCACCAGGATGCCCCGGCGACGCTGCTGGACGTGCTCAATGGCAAAGTGGCCCACACCGGACCCACCTGGCGTGCCACCGTCAACCATGGTCTGTCCAACCAGACTTATGTCACCACGACCGGAGGCGTGAGCGAGGCGTGGATTCGTCAGCAGATGCGCTTGCTGGGCGTGGTCGCCACACTGATCACGGTCAATACTACGGCCGAAGGACTCGAGTTGGTCGCCAAAGGCAAAGCCGATGCGATGTTCAGCGAACGGATGATGCTCAGGAACCTCCTCGACAGCCGCTACCCAACGGGCAACCTGGTCCTGCTGGAGCGTATTTTCGAGTACGCCCCAACGGCCATGGCAGTACCGCGTAACGATGAAGATTTCCGCTTGCTGGTCGACACCACGCTGAGTGAAATGTACCGCTCCGGCGAGATTGAACAGGCGTACGATAAGTACCTGGAAGGCGCCAGCGACACGACCAAAAAGCTGTTCAAGGTCTATGCGCTGCCATAGCGCCGACGAAAACAGACGGTGTCCACTGGAGAACTCCCGTGATCAAGTACTTGATTCCCCTTGTCATGGTCGCCCTGCTCATCGCGATCAGCGGTTCGTCCTGCCATGACCGTCAACAGGACAACGATGAAAACGCCGTGCAGCATCCGCCGTTTACCGATGGCAATGGCAAGTACATCCCGCAGCAGCAACTTCAGCCTTCGACGATGCCTCGGCAGAGAATGTGAAGAGCGCTCAACTGTCCTTCGGTTCTTGCGCGGGTGCCGTATACCATTTGTCCCGGGGCACCCACTTCTCTGCCTGCGGATCACCCAAATAATGCGGCGACATGATCTGCACGCCGTACTCATTGAACACATCCTGAATATTGGCGTGCAGCATGCTCAGCAACTCCGCACGCGGTCGAGGCTGGCTGGGAATGGCCTGGGCCACCAGACGGTACTCGGGATAGAAGTCTGACAACGCGGTTTGAAATACCTGCGGGGGCGGGTTTTCAAGAATGCCCGGGGTGCGTTTGGCGGCTTCCAGCAACATCGCCTCCACCTGCCGCCACGGCGTGTCGTAGCCAATGGTCACGACGGTGTCGACCACGTAACCGGCGCCCTGCACGGTGCGCGAGTAATTCTTGGTCACGGTGTTGGTGATCATGGAATTGGGCAGGGTCAACACTTCGCCCAGGCCCGTGCGGATTCGCGTGGTGAACATACCCAACTCGGTCACCGTGCCTTCGTACTCGCCAATGCGTACAAATTCGCCGGGACGCAATGTTCGGGTGTAAGTCAGGATCAATCCCGCCGCCGCCTGACCCACCACGCTGGACGCGCCCAGCGAAATCATCAAGCCGATCAGCACCGACAAGCCTTTAAATGCATCGGTGCCGGCGCCCGGCAGGTACGGATAAGCCATGGCCAATGCAAACAACCACACCGCCAGGGACACCAGGCGCTGGGTCGGTTGCAGGGTTTCATGGTTCAGCCAACTGAAGGTGCCGGGGGTCGCCATGCGCCGAAGCACCCGACGCATGAAGGCGGTAACGCCTCGGGCGATGAAATAAATCGCCACCGCCACGCCCAGTCCGGGAATGGCGCCCAGAATGCCTTGCAGCAAATAGTCGCCGAGTTCCAACAGGTAGGTGTTAAGGCGTTCGCCCCATGGCCGAGTGTAGGGGAAACGCGACAGGACAAACCCCAGCCATTCATAGGTCAACAACACCACCACGGCCCAGCGCAGCCACTCAAACGCACGACTGACCAACGGATAGAGGTAACTGACGTCGAAAAGCTGTGTGCGCCCGACCTTCAGCGCCTGGCTATGACGATGCACCAGTCCGGGAAGTTTCTTCAGCAGTTTGCGTCGCAGGTACGCCATGGCGTAGAGCAAGACGATGTAAATAACAGTGGCTAACACCGCAGCGCCCACCGACCTTATGATTAACTGCAGGCTGCGCGCTTCCTGGGTTTCAGACACCACCAGACGCAGATTTCGCGCTGCTGCTTCAGCCGCCTGCTGCGCCGAATCGAATTCGCTGGCGTCGAAATCCTTGGCCGAAACGATAAACGCGCGCCGGCTGCCCAGCAGTACCATATAGCTGTCCAGCACCGGGTCGACGGTAACGTTCAGATCATCCGCCTCATCCAGCGCTTCGCCGATCACCGCTTTCGCGCGCTTGACCCGCGACACCGGAGGTTCCCCCAATATCGTTGCGCGAAACACCATGACGCTACGGTTGGCGACCTTTAATTCAGCCGGCGGATCCACCACGCTGGGTGTATTTTCGGCCCACACCAACACCGACCCGCACATCCCGACAACGATCAATATCACCGCGAGCAACCTGCTCCGCATGCGTCAGTTCCTTACGTCACAGGATTAGGACAGGGTCTGTAGGCAGCGTAGTTGAGCGATGAGCGGTTGTCAGATTCCCGCCGTCGGTCCTTGGTAAGCGATTGGGTAGCGGCCAGCGAGCCAAAAAAAACAGGAGCGCGGCAAGCCGGGCTCCTGTTTTTTTGTCTGGACTTACTGCGTCAGCAGCACTTCGGCCCAGCCTTGCTGCCGTATCGAGCTTCCTGGCGCTCCCGGAAGAACACCTCGTAGCTCATCACCGGTTTGTCCGGGTGCTTGTTCTGCATGTGCTCGACGTAGGTGTCATAGTCCGGCATGCCGACCATCAGGCGCGCGGCCTGACCGAGGTATTTACCGAGACGACTCAAGTCATTGAACATCAACACCCTCCTCCATCAAGCCTGTGGAATGGCCTGGAATGGCGCTTCTTTATCCGTGCGTTCCTTAGTGCCCCAGGCGGCGATGCCGACCTTGAGCGCAAAGAACAGAATGCTGAAGACCACGAACAGGAACAGCGCCGTCAGCGTCGCGTTGGTATAGGCGTTGAAGATCACATGCTGCATCTGGTCAATGCTCTTGGCCGGGGCCAACACCTGACCGTTGGCCAGCGCGTCGCTGTACTTCTTCGCCAGGGCGAGGAAACCGATGGCCGGGTTGGCGTCGAACAGCTTGATGAAACCCGCCGTCACGGTGCAGATCAGCAGCCAGACGGCTGGCAGCATGGTCACCCAGATGTAGCGCTGGCGCTTCATTTTGATCAGCACAACCGTTGCCAACATCAGCGCGATACCGGCCAGCATCTGATTGGAGATACCAAACAGCGGCCACAAGGTGTTGATCCCACCCAGAGGATCGATCACGCCTTGGTAGAGCAAGTAACCCCACATCGCCACGCAACCGGCGGTGGCGATCAGGTTGGCGGGCCAGGAATCGGTGCGTTTGAGCGCTGGAACGAAGGAGCCAAGCAAATCCTGGAGCATGAAGCGACCGGCACGGGTACCGGCGTCGACCGCCGTCAGGATGAACAGCGCTTCAAACAGAATCGCGAAGTGGTACCAGAACGCCATGGTGTTTTCACCCGGCAGGACGTGGTGCAGGATCTGCGCGATACCGACCGCCAGGGTCGGCGCACCGCCAGCACGGGCCAGGATAGTGGTTTCACCAATGTCATGGGCCACCGCTTGCAGGGCTTCCGGGGTAATCGCAAAGCCCCAGCTGCTGACGGTTTGAGCGACGGAGACAACATCCGCGCCGACCAACGCCGCGGGGCTGTTCATCGCAAAGTACACACCTGGCTCGATGACCGAGGCGGCAACCATGGCCATGATGGCGACAAACGATTCCATCAACATGCCGCCGTAACCGATGTAACGGGCATGACCTTCACTGGCCAGCAGTTTCGGCGTGGTGCCGGACGCGATCAGCGCATGGAAACCCGAGACCGCGCCACAAGCGATGGTGATGAACAGGAACGGGAACAGACCGCCCTTCCACACCGGGCCGGTGCCGTCGATGAACTGGGTCAGTGCGGGCATTTTCAGCTCGGGCATGGTGATCAGAATGCCGATCGCCAAGGCCACGATGGTGCCGATTTTCAGGAAGGTCGACAGGTAATCACGGGGAGCCAGGATCAGCCATACCGGCAGTACCGCCGCGACAAAGCCGTAACCAATCAGCATCCAGGTGATCTGGATACCGGTGAAGGTAAAGGCCTTGGCCCACACCGGATCAGCCGCGATCTGCCCACCGAGCCAGATCGAACCGAGCAACAACGCCACGCCGACCACGGAGATTTCGCCAATGCGACCCGGGCGGATGTAGCGCATGTAAATGCCCATGAACATCGCAATCGGGATGGTCGCCATCACCGTGAAAATGCCCCAAGGGCTCTCGGCCAAGGCTTTCACCACGATCAGCGCCAGCACCGCGAGGATGATGATCATGATCAGGAAGCAGCCAAACAGCGCGATGGTGCCGGGGATGCGACCCATTTCTTCACGAACCATGTCGCCGAGCGAACGACCGTTGCGGCGAGTGGACATGAACAGGACCATGAAGTCCTGAACCGCACCGGCCAGCACCACGCCGGCGATCAGCCACAGCGTGCCGGGCAGGTAGCCCATTTGCGCCGCCAGTACCGGGCCGACCAGGGGACCCGCGCCGGCAATGGCCGCGAAGTGGTGACCGAACAACACGTGTTTATTGGTCGGCACGTAGTCCAGGCCATCGTTATTGATGACCGCGGGCGTGGCACGATTGGGGTCCAGTTGCATCACCTTGGTGGCGATGAACAGGCTGTAGTAGCGATAGGCAACGAGGTAGATAGCGACAGCTGCGACTACGATCCAGAGGGCGTTGATCGCTTCGCCGCGGCGCAGGGCCACGACACTTAGCGCAAACGCTCCCAGAACAGCCACGGCAAACCAGGCGAGGTGTTTAGCCAGACGGGGCATAGCGTGTCTCCTGCCGACAGCCAGTGACTGCGGCGGTAATTTTTATAATTGTGTCCGCGGTGCGGAGCTGGCCCAATATCCCCGCATGCCGTCTACAAATAAATCCGCGTTACTACGTACGCCACGTCTACGTAGTTCTACGTAGATAACGCAGATCCCTTGTAGGAGTGAGGCTGCTCGCGATAGCTATCTACCGGCCAATATCAATATCGCCTGATACACCGCCATCGCGAGCAGGCTCACTCCTACAGGGGGTTTGCATTTCAACCGACTGACACGTCGGCCGCTGGTCATTCCGTCCAGCAGCGCTACAGGAAACGTATCTCTTTGGCCTATGATGCCGGCCTTCGCCCTTCTTCGGTCCGGTCAGGAGCCAAGATGCAGCTCAAACACAAAATCGTCGCGCTCGGGATTCTGCCGCTGGTATTGGCCATTGCGGTGATTTGTGCGCTGGTGATTTCCCTGAACCGCCAACTCGGCGATCAACAGGCCCAGCTGATTGAAGACAGCATCCTGTCCAGCAAGCGTGCCGAGCTTAAAAACTACGTGGAAATGGCGCAAAGCCTGATCGCGCCGCTGTACGACGACGGCCACGGTGACGCGCATGCCCAGCAGCAAGTCCTGGAAGAACTGCGCAAGCTCAGCTTCGGCATCAACGGCTACTTCTTCGTCTACGACCGTGAAGGTCGCAGCCTGATGCACGCGCGCCAGACCGAACTGGTGGGCAAGTACCTGTGGGACATGAAAGACCCGCACGGCTTGCCGGTGATTCAGGCGCTGCTCAAAAGTGCGCAATCGGGCGAAGGCTTTCAGCGTTACGCCTGGAACAAACCCTCCTCCGGTCAGGTCACCGATAAACTCGCCTACGTCGTGATGCTGGACCGTTGGGGCTGGATGCTCGGCACCGGCATTTACCTGGAGGACGTCGAACGCGCCACGCAGCAGGCCCGTGACGAAGTGGCTCAGGGCATCCGCAAGACCATGCTGGCGATTGCCGTGGTGGCGTTGGTGGCGGTGCTGTTTGTATTCGCCAGTGGCATGACGCTGAACGTCAGCGAGCATCGCCTGGCGGATAAAAAATTGCAGCGCCTGACCCAACGCATCGTCAGCCTCCAGGAAGAAGAGCGATCACGGGTTTCCCGCGAGTTGCATGACGGCATCAGCCAGTTGCTGGTGTCGATCAAGTTTCGCTTCGAACTGGCCAGCCATCTGCTGGAAAACGAACAGGGCCATGACAAAGGCTTGAGCACGCTGAAGGATGCCACCGAGCGCCTGGGCGAAGCCATTGGTGAAGTCCGCAGCCTCTCCCATGACCTGCGCTCTTCCCTGCTCGACACCTTGGGCTTGCCGGCCGCCATCGGCCAACTCGCCGCCGAGTTCGAGCAACGCAGCGATCTCAAAGTAACGTATGACGACAACGAATTCGACTGTCACCTAGTCGACGGCGCGGCCGTCGCGCTGTTCCGGATCGTGCAAGAAGGCCTGACCAATATCGAACGCCACGCCCAGGCAAAGAACGTTTCCATTACCCTGCACGGCGCTGAAGAATCGGTACGCCTGAGCGTGGTGGATGACGGAATCGGATTCAATGTCGCTCAGGTCGAGCGTCGCCACGCGGGCATCGGCTTGCGTAACATCCGTGAACGGGTCGAGCACTTTGGTGGACGTTTCGAACTGATATCGATCCCCGGCAGGAGTGAACTGGACGTGCAGCTGCCGATGAAAGTACCCGCTACGAAACGCTGACTCACCCCTTACAACAAGAGTGAACACCCGCGATGAACCTGCCTTACCCGATCCGCGTCGCCTTGGTCGACGATCATTCCCTGGTCCGTGACGGGATCAAAGCGTTGCTGGCGGTCATGGCGCCCCTGGAAGTGGTGGGCGAAGCCGAAAGCGGTGCTCAGGCAATCGAAATGGTCGGGCGCTGTCAGCCGGACCTGTTGCTGGTCGACATCAGTTTGCGCGACATGAACGGCCTCGAACTGACGCGCCTATTGCGCAGTCAGTACCCGACGCTGAAAGTGCTGGTGCTGAGCATGTACGACAATAACGAATACGTGAGCGAGTCCGTACGTGCCGGTGCCAGCGGCTATGTGCTGAAGAATTCGCCCTCGCGGGAAATCATTGCGGCCATCGAAGCCATTGCCAGCGGCGGCACGTTCTACAGCGCCGAAATCGCCCAGCGCCTGATCGCCGATAAAAGCGCCGACAACGAGCTGACCCCACGCGAAAGCCAAGTGTTGTACAAAATGGCTCAAGGCCTGAACAACAAGGAAATGGCCCGCGAACTCGACATCAGTGTGCGCACGGTCGAAACCCATCGCTTGAGCATTCGCCGAAAACTCAACATCGACAAACCGGCGGCGCTGGTCAAATACGCGATCGATCACGGGATTATTTCGCGCTAGAAAAAACTGCCGCCGGCCACTCGACAGTTCATACAGGCGTCTATGCTCCAGTGATCTTTCTTGGCTGGACACGGAACTATGCCTCCAGGTCGGTCCCCGCTGGTGCAACCGGGCTACCTCATCCTGTTGGGTGCGCTGACCCTGAGTGGCTGCATTCGGCTCGGCCCGGACTTCCAGCCGCCGGGTGAGGAATGGATCAAACATTGGGACACTCCGGCCCTTGAGCAATCCAGCCAACGTGGGGCGAATCCGGATCTGCGCGAGTGGTGGCTTGTCTTCAACGACCCGGTGCTCGATCAACTGATTGCGCAAGCGGATGCTTACAATTCCAGCCTTAAAATCGCCGGTCTGCGAGTGATGGAGTCCCGCGCCCAATTGGGCATTGCGCAAAGCACGCTGTACCCGCAACTGCAGCAAGTAAGCGCTGACAGTTTGTATGTCAAACGTCACCAATACGGTGGCAACAATCCGCAGGATAATAATTTCTGGCAACACAGTGCCGGGTTTGACATTGGCTGGGAGCTCGACTTCTGGGGACGCTTCGCCCGCGCCATCGAATCCGCCGATGCAGCTTATTTTTCCGCCCAGGCCAACTACGAAGACGTGCTGGTCCTGCTGCGCGCCCAAGTGGCCGACACCTATTATTTGTTGCGCACCACCGAAGCCCGGCTGCGCGTCGCCCGTGAAAACGCCAAGCAGCAAAAGCGCAATTTCGAGATCACCGAAAAACTGTTCAAGAGCGGCCAGGATGCTGAGCTCGATCTGCAACAGGCCAAAACCCAGTACCTCGGCACGTTGGCCAGTATTCCCAACCTACAGGACCAGTTGCAACGCACCCGAAATGCCCTGGCCGTGCTGATTGGGCAACCGCCAGGCGGGCTGCCGCAGGTGGTCGATAATGACAGCCTGGTGCCGCTGGTCGATCGCGCGGTACTGCAAGATGTGCCCGCCAGCCTGCTGTTGCGTCGGCCTGACGTCCGCGCCGCCGAACTTAACGTTGCCGCCCAAGGGGCGCTGATCGGCGTGGCCGAAAGTGATTTTTATCCGTCGCTGACGTTGCTCGGCAGCATTGTCTGGTCGACGGACACGCTCCACGGCACGTCCAGCAGCCTGGACCTGGTCGGTGGCCCCAGTCTGCGCTGGAATGTGTTCGATTACGGGCAGATCATCAACAACGTGCGCGTACAGGACGCGCGGTTGCAGCAGTTGATCGAAGCCTACCGCGACAAGGTTCGCCAGGCCGCGCGCGAGGCTGACGATGCGGCCAACGGCCTGATCCAGTCACTGGAAAGCGAGCGCATCCTGCGTGAAGCCGGCGGCGCCGCCAAGCGCTCGTTGACGCTGGCCAGCGTGCAATTTCGCGAAGGCTACTCCGACTTCCAGCGGGTGCTCGACGCGCAACGGGCGCTGCTCGAACAGCAGGACAATTACCTGATCGTGCGCGGCAATGCGGTGAGCAATGTCATCGCTCTGTACAAGGCCCTGGGCGGCGGGTGGTACTCCGCCCTGCCACGCGTCGACCCGGCCACGCGCCATGTGATGGAACAACGCACCGACTGGGGCGACATGCTGGACGAGCCCGCCGCCGATCAGCCCGCTTTCCCGCTACCCGCCAAGGAAAACAGCCATGAGTGACGCCGCGCAGCCCTCCCCCAACGCCGCCGAGCCCGTGGCGGCCGATCCGGCGAAAAAAGGCATCAAATGGGTATTGCTGCTGATCATCCTGAGCCTGGTCTGGTACCTGTTGGCCGACCGTTTCACGCCCTATACGCAACAGGCCCGGGTCGGTGCATTCGTCATTCCGGTGGCGTCTGAAGTCGCGGGCCGGGTGATCCGGGTAAACGTTCACAACAATCAGATCGTCAAGGCCGGCGATGTGGTTTTCGAGGTGGATCCGGCACCCTACAAGATTGCCGTCGACCGCGCCCGCGCCGACCTTGAGACAACCCGTCGGCAGTTGGGCGCCAGCACCGCGGGGATTGCCTCGGCGCAAGCCGCCTTGCGCGCCGCCCAGGCCAACGAAACCAAGGCCCGCCAGGAGAATCAGCGCCTGGAAGGGTTGTACCGTGAAGACCCGGGGACCATTTCCGTGCGCGTTCTCGACGCATCACGCACCAGCCGCGAAGCTGCGATCAGCCAAACGGCCGCCGCCCGCGCCGAGGTAGAGCGTGCTAAAGAAACGGAAGGTGGCGGTGAAGACGTCAACGCAAAACTGCGCAGCGCCGCCACGGCGCTGGAAAAAGCCGAATTGGACCTGTCCAACACGCAAACACGGGCACGCTCGGCGGGGTTGATCACGGACCTGCGCACCGACGTCGGGCAATTCGCCGCCGCCGGCAGCCCGGTGATGACGCTGATCACCATTCAGGACATCTGGATCACGGCCGACATGACCGAGAACAACCTCGGCCTGGTGCGCCCCGACACGCCAGTGTCCATCGTCCTCGATGCGGTGCCGGGTGAAGTTTTCGAGGGCCATGTCCGCAGCGTCGGTTATGGCATCAGCGTCGGGCAGCCAACACCGCCCGGCACCTTGCCCGGCATCCAGAACAGCCGGGACTGGCTGCGACCGGCTCAACGCTTCCCGGTGATCATCGAGTTTTCCGAACAGTCCATGAACGCACTGCTTGGCAGCGGAAACATTCGTGCCGGCGGGCAGGCTGAAGTCATGGCCTTCCCTTCACCGGGCAATTGGCTCAACCCGCTCGGCCGGGTCTATTTAGGGCTGATGAGCTGGCTGTCCTATGCCTACTAAACGCACACCCCGGGAGCAACGTGCGCTGCGGTTGGCCAGCGGCGCGGCACTGTGCCTGGCCATCAGTTTCGGCCTGGCGCTGCCGATTCCGTTTCTCGCCCCCGTGTTGTGCCTGCTGCTCCTGGCCTCGGTCAACCGCCCGCTGCCGTTCAAGGCGGCAATCGTGCTCGCCCTGGTCGCGATGCTCACCACCGGCATCGGCCTGCTCTTGATCCCGATCCTGCGTTACTACCCGTTGACCGGCGTGCTGTTGGTCACGGTCAGCCTCTTTCTGGTCTTTCGCTGGGGGCTCAGTGGCGGCAACAACCTGATCGTGACCTTGCTGGTGATGGGCCTGACGATGATCTCTTCGGCGGGTGTCGCCGAGTTCGACCTGGCGGCGATGGTCATCGGCGCGCTGGTCAAAGGTTTGTTACTGGCGGTGATGGTGATTGCCCTCAGTCACTGGATATTCCCCGAACCGGACAATGCCCCCTCGCCACCCGCCGCCCCACCACCGCAGGGCGTAGAAGCCAGTCGGATTGCGTTGCGTGCAACCTTGATCGTCTTGCCGACATTCCTGCTGGCGATGATCGACCCGGCGGCCTACCTGCCGATCATCCTGAAAGCGGTCGGCCTGGGTCAGCAATGCTCAACCACCAGCGCGCGCAATGCCGGGCGTGAGCTGCTCGGCGCGACCTTGCTCGGCGGTTTGCTGGCCATCCTGTTCTGGTGTGCACTGAGCCTGTTTGTGCACCTGTGGATGTTCTTCCTGTGGATGCTGCTGTTCGGCCTGATCCTGGCGCGCAAGCTGTATGCCCTCAGCCCCAGCCGCTATGGCCCGGGGCTGTGGCTCAACACCTTTATCACCCTGATCATCCTGCTGGGCCAGTCCGTGCAGGACAGCGCCTTGGGCAAAGACGTCTACACCGCCTTCGCCGTGCGCATGGGCCTGTTCATCGCCGTCACGCTGTATGCCTACGTGATGGTTCGCTTGCTTGACCGGCCGGCACAGGCACAATCACCGGCTCAGGGATTGACCTGATACCCCTTGCCTTGCAGGCAACTGGTATAGGCCGTCTGGCTGTTGGCAGCGCTGGTTTTTTCATCCGCCCGGCGTTCCTGCCTCTGGCGCGAACCACCCACCACGACACCGGCCGCCGCCGCCCCTTTGGCTTGATTCTGCCGGTATTCCTGCTTCACGTTGTCATTCGCGTTGTCGTAAAACTCGTCGTGCTGACGCCCGCGCGCATCGGCTGCAACGGCACCGGCGGCGGCACCCACCGCGGCCCCCTTCACTCTTCCTCCGGAAGGAGACGTGTCGGTCGAAGCCGTCTGACTGGCCGCAATGCTCTGGCATTCATTGATATCCAGCTGGGTCTGTTGCGAACTCTGGCCTTTGGTCGGCACAACGGTTTGCGCCCAGCCCTGGGCAGATGAAACCGACAACGCGAGGCACAGACTGATGGAAGACAACCTAGGCATGATGACCTCCTGCGCAGTTCCGAGCAGTCCGTTGACCGCCCTCCCACGCTTGATTGAGCATCAAGAAGTGTAGATCAGCCATCAGCCGCCTCAGGGCCCTTATGTCGATTGCTGCCCGTAAAGATGAAACTTTTCGATCGTTTTGGCCTGATGACCTAACCTCATAGGCTGAGTGACCAACAACAGAGCCGAACGCCTATGCGTCATGTATTGATGTCAGTGATTTTCGTCGCGCTCACCCTGCTGGTGCCCAGTGGCGCAGCGCTGCCCGCGGATGATCCCGCACCGTCTTCAATAATTGCGCCAGGCGCTTCGTCGGCGGCGGTGTCCACCAGTGAACTGCAAGGCCTGCAATTGCGCCTGGACCTGATCAAACAGCGGGTTTCACTGGCCAATAACGTCACCATGATGGTCGGCCTGCAAGACTCCGTTCAGTCGTTTATCAATGACGTGGACAACCTGCAATCGTCGCTGTTGCCCGAACAGAAACAACTGCAAGCGCAACTGGACGTATTGAGCGGTCCGGTTTCCCTGGGGGGCGAGGCTGTCGAGAAATCGGATATCACGGCGCAACGAGCTGTTCTTTCCGAGCAAAAGAAAAACGTCGATGCCAGCTTGAAAATCCTCGCCGCACTGAGAGCCAGTGCCGTCGACCTCCTTACACAAATCGCCAGCATCCGGCGCAGTCTTCTGGAAAGCGAAGTCACACTGCGCAGTGGCAGCATCCTGGGACGGGATTTTTGGGCACCGTTAATTAACCCACTCCCGGAGGATCGCCTGCGGCTCATCAATTTCATCGAACAAGCCGGCGACACACTCGCGGCTGCCTGGCAACCCGGCCAGCGTTTGTCGACAGTCCTGCTGATGTTGCTGGCACTGGTCATCTGGATCTGGGGCCGCAGACTGGCTGATCGAGGGCTGACCTGGATTTGCATCCATCGCCTGCCTGAAGGGCGATTGCGGCGAAGTACGCTGGCCCTGGCGTCTGTCGTGGCCACGGTGTTGACCACCGCCTGTGCGTTGCAACTGCTGTTTTACGCCCTCACGCGGGAACTGCCGTTGTCGCCGATGATTCAGAACTTCGCCGAGGAGTTCGAAAGGGTGGTCTATACCTGCGTGCTGATCACCGGGTTGAGCCGTGCGTTGTTGGCCAACCAGCACCCCTCCTGGCGGCTACCCGCTATCGACGATTCCGTCGCGGAGGCCATAAAGCCCTACCCCAGAATACTGGCCGCCACCCTGCTGGTGACGGTGACGATAGCCCAAATCACCAATGTCTCCGGCATGAGCGGCGCCGCCGTGCTGTTGGGGCGAGGCCTGATCGCACTGGTGGTGGCAATTATCTTCGCGTTGTTGTTCCGCCGCGCGAGTCACGCCCGAAGAGTTCTGGTTGCCGCTGGCGACAGCATTGAAGCGGGCACTGCCCTGGCCGGCCTGATTTACACCTGCACGATCATTGCGCTGGTCATCTCGTTCTTCGCCTTGCTGATCGGCTATGTGTCCCTGGCAAGGTTCATCACGTATGAACTGGTCTGGGGTTTTATCGTCCTCTCAGGTTTCTACATGCTGATCCAGTTGCTCAGGGACAGTTGCGAATACCTGTTCTCCCCCAAGAGCCCGAGCGGCAAGGCGATCAAACAGTTGCTGGGGATGGGCGATGTGCGCCTTGAGCAAGCCCAGATCATTTTGTCCGGGGCCGGTCGTGCGACGTTAATACTGTTGGCGGTCATTTCGCTGTTTGTCGGCGGCGTAGGCACCACGTTCGGACAACTGGTGACCCAGGCGCTGTCGATCCTCGGCGGTGACGGTTTGCGCAAACTGAACATCATTCCCGGCCATTTGCTCAATGCCATCCTGGCCCTGTTTATCGGGATCTACCTGATTCGAGCCCTGTGCCGCTGGCTGGATGACGAATTCCTGCCGAAAACCGATATGGACCCCGGCATGTGTGCCTCGCTGAGTACCCTGTTCGCCAACATCGGCTATGCCCTGGTGATCCTGCTGACGCTGTCATCGCTGGGCATCCAGTGGACCAACCTGGCGTGGATTGTCAGCGCCCTGTCAGTGGGTATCGGTTTCGGCTTGCAGGAAATCGTCAAGAACTTCGTCTCTGGCCTGATCCTGCTGACCGAGCGTCCGGTCAAGGTCGGCGACCTGATCAGCATCAGCGGCGTGGAAGGTGATATCCGCCGCATCAACGTCCGGGCCACGGAAATCCAGCTCAGCGACCGCTCGATTGTGATCGTGCCCAACTCCCAGTTGATCTCGCAAAACCTGCGCAACGTGACGCTGGGCGGCAGTGCCCAAGGCGTGGCGAGCCTTGAGTTGATGTTCCCGCTGAACATCGATCCGGAGCAGGTGAAAAACCTGCTGTATGACACCTACCAAGAGAACGAGAACATCCTCGATAAACCGGCGACGTTTGTGCGCTTCAGCAAACTCAGCCCCGATGGCATCACCTTGACCATCACCGGTTACGTCAGCAGCCCGAGAATCGTCGGCATCACCAAAAGCGACCTGTTGTTCGAGATTTTGAAGCGACTGGGCGCGGCGGGGATTGAACTGGCTAAGCCGGCGACCCCGGACTGAAGGATGACGTCCGGTTAGTTCGTTCAGCGCTGGCCGCAGCGCTTGAGTGTTTCACTAGGCAACTCTTTGAACAACGCCCGATAACTGCTGGAAAACCGCCCCAAATGCCAGAACGACCAGTTCATCGCTACCTCGGCAACGGTGGTCTCGTTGGGGGTGCGGCCGAGCAGTTCGCGGTGTGCGCTGTTGAGCCGGCGCAGGCGCAGCCAATGGCTCGGTGTCATGCCGGTGAAGGCCTTGAACGCATGCTGCAACTGACGCAACGAAACCCCGGCGACCTGGGAAAGCTCCAGCAGATTGAGGGTTTCTTCCGGGGAATCGGCGGCCCACTCCCCGATGCGTTTCATGATCGCGCGCTCTTCGGTGCGGCGCTGTAAGCCACCCCGGTCGAGGCACACGCAGGCGTTGTCGAGGATGTACAAACAGTCCTCCAGCAACTGCTGTGTCAGGGCTTCCTTGCTCGGTGGGTCGAGTGTTTCGCCCAGACGGGTCAGCGTGCCGCTCAGCCAACGGCTGAACAAGGCGTTCTGCCCCGAGTTCAGCGGCGACAGGAACAACCCTTCCAGGCGCGCCACGTTCAACCCCTGGCGCTGAACGAATTCAGGGCCGAATACCACGGCGATTTCCTGGTAGTTCTCGGGGGTGATCCAGATGTTGCGGCTTTCACCATTGAGCAGGTAAAGCGCGTTGTCGCTGCGATCAAAACAGAACGCCAGTGCCCCCTCGGGTGCGCTGAAATTCTGCTCGACGCGGGTGTTCATCTGCTCTTCGTAGATCTCCACGCCTTGCAAGTCCAGATAGCGCACACGCCCGGCGAAATGCCCTGGCGACATCTGCTGATAGTGCTGGACCCAACCCGGTGTGGCGCGGATTTGCTCGGCGACATCTTCGGTGTTGAACGCTTGAACCTGAATCGGACTGGACGCTGACATGGGTGACCTTACGCACTCGTTTGGTGCGTTTTGGTGCTGCTTAAAGTGGATAGATGGAACCGCAAGGCTCGCCCAAGATAGTCGTCAACGCGTCTCAGGGGAAGAGTGCGGTGGATGAAACCGCCCTCCCCGACGTTAATAAAACCAATAACGAGGTCTTTATGAATGTCCCTTTCGATCAGCTGTTCACTTGGCTGAAAGATCACAAGATTACCGAAGTCGAGTGTGTGGTCAGTGACTTGACCGGCATTGCACGCGGCAAGATTGCACCCACTAACAAGTTCCTGCATGAGCGAGGCATGCGCCTGCCGGAAAGTGTGCTTTTGCAAACGGTAACCGGGGACTTTGTCGACGACGACATCTACTACGACCTGCTCGACCCGGCCGACATCGACATGGTCTGCAAGCCGGACCCGAATGCGGTCTATGTGATTCCATGGGCGATCGAGCCGACCGCCATCGTCATCCACGACACCTTCGACAAGTTCGGCAACCCGATCGAATTGTCGCCGCGCAACGTGCTGAAGAAAGTGCTGCAGTTGTACACCGACAAAGGCTGGCGGCCGATTGTGGCGCCGGAAATGGAGTTCTACCTGACCCAGCGTTGCGAAGACCCGGACTTGCCACTCAAGGCGCCGATGGGTCGTTCGGGGCGTGCCGAAAGCGGTCGTCAGTCGTTTTCCATCGACGCGGCCAACGAGTTCGATCCGCTGTTCGAAGATGTCTACGACTGGTGTGAACTGCAGGGCCTGGACCTCGACACGTTGATCCACGAAGACGGCCCGGCGCAGATGGAAATCAACTTCCGTCACGGCGACGCGCTGGACCTGGCGGACCAGATCACCGTGTTCAAGCGCACCCTGCGTGAAGCCGCGCTCAAGCACAATGTGGCGGCGACCTTCATGGCCAAGCCGATTGGCGATGAGCCTGGCAGCGCCATGCACATTCACCAGAGCGTGGTCGACATCGCCACCGGCCAGCCGATCTTCGCCGACGCCGATGGCAACATGAGCGAGCTGTTCCTGCACCACATTGGCGGTTTGCAAAAGTACATCCCTAAAGTGCTGCCGATGTTCGCGCCCAACGTGAACTCGTTCCGCCGCTTCCTGCCGGACACCTCGGCGCCGGTCAACGTCGAATGGGGCGAAGAAAACCGTACCGTCGGTTTGCGCGTGCCAACCTCGTCGCCAGATGCGATGCGCGTGGAGAACCGCCTGCCGGGCGCCGACGCCAACCCGTACCTGGCGATTGCCGCAAGTTTGCTGTGCGGTTACCTGGGCATGGTCGAGCGCGTCGAGCCGAGTGCTGCGGTACAGGGCCGCGCCTATGAACGTCGCAACCTGCGCTTGCCGATCACCATCGAAGACGCCCTGACCCAGATGGAAGAGTGCGACACCGTCGAACGTTATCTGGGCAGCAAGTTTGTTCGCGGTTATGTCGCGGTCAAGCGTGCGGAACACGAAAACTTCAAGCGGGTGATCAGCTCCTGGGAGCGTGAGTTCCTGATGCTGAGCGTCTGAGACCTGATTCGCCTGCACCGGCCTCTTCGCGAGCAGGCTCGCTCCCACACTTTAAATGCATTCCAAATCTGAAATGCATTCCCCTGTGGGAGCGAACTTGCTCGCGAAAGCGGCTTCAGGATCAACAAAGAATCTCCGGAAGAATCCAATAATTAGAAGAGGTGTCGATATGCGTCTATTGAAATCCATGTTCCCGGTCGCGCTGGCGGCAATGTTCAGCGCCGGCGTGCAGGCTCAGCCACAGGTCAGCGTCTACAACTGGACCGATTACATCGGCGAAACCACCCTCGCCGACTTCCAGGCCAAAACCGGGATCAAGGTGATCTACGACGTCTTCGACTCCAATGAAACCCTGGAGGGCAAACTGCTCGCGGGCCGCACCGGCTATGACGTCGTAGTGCCGTCCAACCACTTCCTCGCCCGTCAGGTGAAAGCCGGCGCGTTCCTGAAGCTCGACCGCGAGCAACTGCCGAATTTCAAGAACCTCGACCCGAAACTATTGGCCTTGCTGGAAAAGAACGACCCACAAAATGCGCACTCCGTGCCGTACCTGTGGGGCACCAACGGCATCGGCTACAACGTCGACAAAGTCAAGCAAGTGCTGGGCGTCGATCACATCGACTCCTGGGCCGTGCTGTTCGAACCGGAAAACATCAAGAAACTCAGCCAGTGCGGCGTGTCGATGATGGATTCGGCGGATGAAGTGTTCCCGGCGATCCTCAACTACATGGGCATGGACCCACGCAGCGAAAACCCCGAAGACTTCAAAAAGGCCGAAGCCAAGTTGTTGGCGATCCGTCCTTACATCACCTATTTCCACTCCTCGAAGTACGTGTCCGACCTGGCCAACGGCGACATTTGCGTGGCCTTCGGCTACTCGGGTGACGTGTTCCAGGCCGCCAACCGCGCCAAGGAAGCCAAGAACGGTGTGAACATCGCCTACGCCATTCCCAAGGAAGGCAGCAACCTGTGGTTCGACTTGCTGGCCGTTCCCGCCGATGCGAGCAATCCAAAAGAGGCCCATGCGTTCATCAACTACCTGCTGGACCCACAAGTGATTGCCAAGGTCAGCGCGTCGGTCGGTTACGCCAACCCGAACCCGCCAGCCAAGGCATTCATGGACCCGGAACTGGTGAACAATCCTGAGGTGTATCCATCCCAGGCCGTCCTCGACAAACTCTACATTTCGACCACCCCGCCCCAGGCGATCATGCGTTTGATGACCCGTTCCTGGAGCAAAGTGAAGTCCAACAAATGACTCAGTACAGCAACGAACACACCCATTCCTACTATGCCGCGTCGGCTAACGGCCTGACGCCGCGCCCCACGTTGACTTCGGACCTGACGGCCGATGTCTGCGTGATCGGCGGCGGCTTCACCGGCGTCAACACCGCCATCGAACTGGCGCAGCGCGGGCTCTCGGTGATCCTGCTGGAGGCCCGGCGGATTGGCTGGGGCGCCAGCGGGCGCAACGGCGGCCAGTTGATTCGCGGCATCGGCCACGACGTCAGCGGGTTTGCCAAGCATGTCGGCGCCGAAGGTGTGCGCTATCTGGAACGTGCCGGCGTCGAATCGGTGCAAGTGGTGGGTAATCGAATCCGCGAACACGGCATCGATTGCGACCTGCGCTGGGGCTTCTGTGAACTGGCCAACACCCCGGCGCAGTTCGCCGGGCTGAAGGCCGAACACGCGGAGTTGATCGCGTCGGGCTACGCCCATGAAACCCGCCTGGTCGAACCCGGACAGATCCGCGAGCAGGTGGTGAACGCCGGCGTGTATGCCGGTGGTTTGGTGGACATGGGCTCGGGGCACTTGCACCCGCTGAACCTGGTGCTCGGCGAAGCCCGTGTCGCGCACTCCCTCGGCGTGCAGATCTTCGAGCAGAGCCCGGTGCTGGAACTGATCCATGGCAGTACCGTGCAGTTGCGGTGTGCCGGCGGAACGGTGCGCGCCGGCAGCCTGGTGCTGGCTTGCAACGCGCATCTGGAAGAACTCGAACCCAAGCTCAGCGGCAAGGTGCTTCCGGCGGGCAGCTACATCATCGCTACCGAGCCTCTGTCGGAAGAAGCGGCGTCGAAACTGATCCCGCATAACGTCGCGCTCTGCGACCAGAAAGTTGGCCTGGATTACTACCGGCTCTCGGCGGACCGGCGTTTGCTGTTCGGCGGTGCCTGCCATTATTCCGGTCGCGATCCGGCGGACATCACCGCCTACATGCGCCCGCAAATGCTCAAGGTATTCCCGCAACTGGCCAATGTGCGGATCGACTATCAATGGGGCGGCATGATCGGCATCTCGGCCAATCGTTTCCCCCAGGTCGGGCGCTTGAGCCAGCACCCGAACGTGTTCTACGCCCAGGGCTACTCCGGCCATGGCCTGAACGTCACCCACTGGTGCGCCAAACTGTTGGGCGAAGCCATCCATGCCGGGCACAGCAAAGGCTTCGACGTGTTCAGCGCCGTGCCGCACATGACCTTCCCCGGCGGCCGTGCCCTGCGCTCGCCACTGCTGGCGCTGGGCATGCTCTGGTACCGGATGCGGGAAGTGTTGGGTTAACGTTAAGCCATCCTTCACTTGCACATGAAAAACGACAGGAGATGCCGGGCTGCCTCAAGCCGCTTCGGGTTGGTAAAAAGACACCCGGCATCCGTCGACACCCGCTAACGCCCCACCGCCGCTTCAATCGCTGCGATATCGATCTTGCCCATCTGCATCATGGCCTCGAACGCGCGCTTGGCTGCCGCTTGATCAGGACTGGTGACCGCGGCCGTCAAGACACGCGGGGTGATCTGCCACGACAAACCCCACTTGTCCTGGCACCAGCCGCAGACATTTTCCGTGCCGCCGTTGCTGACAATCGCGTTCCACAGGCGATCCGTTTCGGCTTGGTCATCGGTCGCGACCTGAAACGAAAAGGCCTGGTTATGCTTGATTCCCGACCCGCCGTTCAGGCCGAGACACGGTATGCCCATCACCGTGAACTCAACCGTCAAGACATCGCCCTGCTTGCCCGCCGGATAGTCGCCCGGCGCGCGATGCACGGCACCCACGGCACTGTCGGGAAACGTCTGGGCATAGAAAGTCGCAGCCTCCAGCGCAGTGCCGTCGTACCAGAGACAAATCGTGTTTTTGCTGATCATCGTGGTTCTCCTGGATTGGAACTCGAAGGTGCATTTTAGCAGCGCAGAGAATTGCGACCGGACGCCGAGGTATTGACCGAGGTTCGAGGCGTGTCAGCCATCAGCGAACCCCGCCGTTACACAGTGGTCACAACCAGTGATGGCATCGCAACTGATCAGCGGCCCGGGGCCTCTATAATTCAAGCGCGACGCTTGCAATCCCAACCTTTCAGGGTGCGCCGGATAACGTCAGCGAGCTCGGTTCCTGCCAGATGCAGACACTGACTGCTGGCCCCATCCAAGCTCCCTTTCTCGGAGTACGGAAATGACACGATCAATGCAATTCCTCCTCTCGTTCTTCCTCGCAACAGCCTCCTTGGCCTCGGCGAGCCTCCTCAACACAGCAGGTGCGGCCACCGCCGAGGATTTGAATGCCGACGCTCGGCAAGAACTGAAAATCCTCTACAAATCCACCCCAGCTGCCGAAACCCTTTCAAAACAGGCAAAGGCGATCCTGGTCTTCCCGAAAATCATCAAGGCTGGCCTGGTCTTCGGCGGTAGTTATGGCGAAGGCGTGTTAATGGAAGGCACGAAAATCGATAAGTATTACAACTCCGTCAGCGGGTCATGGGGGTTGCAGGCCGGCGCCCAGTCGTATGGCTATGTGGTGTTTCTGATGACCGACAAAGCAGTGAAATACCTCGCCGAAACCAAGGGTTGGGAAATCGGTGTGGGGCCCACGGTTGTCGTAGTGGATGAAGGGATTGCGAAAAACCTGTCCAGCTCGACACTGAAGGATGACGCCTACGCGTTCATTACCGACCAACAAGGGTTAATGGCCGGCGTCAGCATCGAAGGCACGAAGATTTCCCAGATCAAACGCTGAAAACGGCGGTTTGATTGGGTGTCAGTCTCCCCTTCGACAATCACTTTTCTGCTCGATTGCTGCCCGGCTTAACGGGCAGTAATCGTCTGTGGATTCAACCGGTCGAGGCAACAGATTGGCTAAATCGTTCAGCGGGTGCTTGGTAGAGTAGTGTTTTCCGAAGGCAGCTATTTAGCTGCCTGCCACTTCTATCCCCATAAATGACTGTAGCTCTACGCAGCGGCCAATTAAGTCTCGGCAGCTCGCTGTAAGGTTATTCAACACCTGTCCTTCAGATATCAGTTAGCCATGTCCACGCTCAGCGAAGAGAGCCGTCAGATCGTAGCTTCTCTAACTTCGCCATGAGCACCCAAGTGACTATCAACCGTCTGGCCACTGGTGGATAGCCGCGCCCCGACCTGTCCATCGACGTGATCGTGCAGTTGCTGTTAAGTGAAATCACGCGGCTCAAGGCCACCCGCGTGGTGATTGACTTTTTGTCAGGCTTCGAACTGGCGCTGGCGTCGACCTTTCGCGAAGATTTTCGCGAATCACTGTCGTGTATGGTCACCGCCCTCACCAGTGTCGGCGTCAGTGTGTTGCTGACCTCGGACCTGGAAGACCGCTACATTGCCGGCCGGCTGGTGCGGGTGCCCAGTGAAGAACTGCCGAGGATGCAGGCGCTGATTGAAGGTCAGGTGCAACACATGTCTCGGTTAGTGGACGATTTGCTCGACCTCTCCCGTGCCAGCACCGGCAAGCTGCGACTGGATTGCCACCTCGTCGTCATTCACCTATGCCGCTGCACTGCATGGATCATAGTAGTCGTTGGCGTACTCTTTTGGTTCGGGTTTCCAGCAGCTTGATAGTCCGGTTATGGCCACTTACGTCTCATGCGTTGGCCGCTTCACGTCCTGAGGAAGTCAGCCAACCAACATCGATGTTCTTGAGGCGCGTGAACCCGGATTCTACCGGTGGCTAACTATCTGCTTATTGTTTAACGCGTCATCTTATTCTATGAATCCAAGGGCTTATAGAGACAGTCGCTAAACTTAACCAGAAAGAAACTCCCTCTCAAAACATTCTCAGTAGTCACCACCCGCTCGACCTGCTTAAATAACCCGCAGGCTTACGAATTGATTGGCTATCTGGCCAATCTATTGCGCTAATGCCGATGCATAATGGGGTATAAATAATGACAATTAAGCCATCAATCCACACTTTTCCAACTAAATCGCAATCGACCATGCTGGCATTTGCTTGTGCACTGGGCGTCTCTCAGAGCGCCGAGGTTTTTGCCGAGTCGCCATCAGGGGCCAGTGTTCCAGATTCAGCGTTTTTTATAGGGTTCGGCGCCAGCGCCAATCACACCCAATTTAACAACCAGGATATTTATGCAACCGGCTTGTCGAATGTCTATGATTCGAATACCGGCGCCTATATTTCTTCCGGCTCTGCCGGTGGGCCAGCTGTCGACCTGAGCATGGACTCCGATTCAAAATTTTCGCCGTCACTGCAAGTGGGCTATTTCAAGCACTTCGAGAACAGCAAATGGCTGTGGGGCGGTAAATTTACTTACGATTACTTATCAACCAGCTCTAAGACAGACCCTTTCCTGATCCCTCAGTTTGGCGCTTACGGAACGACCTCTTTTACCGGGAATGCAGTTGTCCGCTCGTTTGAAACCGAAGTTAAACATCACATGTCTTTAGTACCCTATATTGGCCGGTCATTTAAGTCCGGCTATATTTATGCAGGCGCTGGACCGACCGCTTCTCAAATAAACACCAAAATTACCGACTTGGTTGGTTTTGCCGACCTCAAGGGAAATCGCACGGATATATCTGGGCAGCCGACTAACTTTTCCGGTTCAGACTGGGTGTACGGCGGCACCGCGACACTGGGCGGCACCTACTTTTTAAGTGCATCGTGGTTTCTGGACTTTAGCTACAACTACTCCGTCACCAAAAGCCATACCATCGACTACTCCGCTCCATTCACAAACCCCGGCACGCCTTACACTTACACTGGTTCGCTCATCGGTAGCACCACTGGCAGTATAACGACACAATCTGCTGCGCTATCAATTAACCGGGCTTTCTAGTTTAACGTTTGGCGTCTCTCGTTATTTTATGCGTTTTAACTATTGTAAAGACCATAATCCAACGCGTTGCACAGACGAATAAAAACCCGGAACAACACAGACCGAGACGGGTGACCGTGGAAACTGAGTGCGACACCTGACCTTTCCGGTAAGGTGAAGCCCAATGAAATTATCACGAACTCATGTTGGCTTCTCGCTTATAGAAACGGTTCGTGGCCGACGGCGGTCCTCCCCGAACGGCAGCTGTTGGCCGGTTGCGCCCCATCAACGGCGGTGTCGCTTGGCAGTCTTCAAAATGATGCTGTAACGATGGCACGCCTCGCCAATCGCCAACGCAGACACCTTCTTGATCAAAAATCCCCCTCTGATACGCGCGATAATTAGCTAGCTATTTGTTAACGAAAGTCTGAAGTATTGATTTGAACTTTCAGATTCTTTCGCCGCACGGCCTGTGCCTAACATCGGCGCCACAGTGAACCAGCCTCGGTATCGCTCAGTGGATCAGATGACGCAGACGCCCGGACCTAATGTCCTCTGCCCCGGTTGACCATTGATCGCTGATTGGCTTGGCGCCATCGAAGTGCTTTTGCAGTAGGCCCTGGGATTTTTGAGGATCACCGATGAAGCTGGAAATTTTTCGCACGCTGTGGGGTTACACCGCCAGCAAAGCTCAAGCGCTCGAGGAGTTGCTGCAAGCCGGCTTTGATGGCATGGAAGCACGCCTGCCACTGGACGCCCGGGAACGGGCTGAGTTTGGCGCCTTTCTCCAGGCCAATCGCCTGGGCTATATCAGCACTGTCTTCACCGCCTACGACGTGCTGCCGGAACAGTCGGCATCGCCTGCCGTCCACCTCAACGACCTCGATCAGAAACTCGCCTGGGCTGCCGAACTCGGCCCTCGTTTCGTCAATGTGCTGGCAGGCAATGATCGCTGGTCCTTGCCGCAACAAGTGGCGTTCTTCGGTCAAGCACTGGAACTGGCGCGCAAGCATGGTCAGGTGTGCAGTTTCGAAACTCACCGTTCGCGTTCGCTGTTCAACCCCTGGGTGACCCTGGAGTTGATCCGGCAACTGCCCGAGTTGCTGTTCACCAGTGACATCAGCCATTGGGTCGTGACTTGCGAGCGTCTGCTGAATGACCCGGCCGATGACCTCAGCGCCTTCATCGAGCGCGTTCACCATATCCAGGCCCGGGTCGGTTACGACCAAGGCCCGCAGGTCCCACACCCGGCAGCTCCCGAATATGCAAAAGAACTGGCTTTCCATCAGCAGCATTGGGAAAGCATCTGGCGTTCGCAGCAAACTCGCGGTTACCAGGTCAGCACCCTGACCCCGGAATTCGGCGCCGACGGCTACCTGCATCACTTGCCCTTCACCAACGTCCCGGTGGCCGATTTGTGGTCATTGAACGTGTGGATGGGCCAGACCGAGCGCGAACACTTCGAGCGTTTCCACCACTCAAGCCGTCCTTAGTGAGCCGATGCGTCATGCCTGACAATAAAAACAACAGCGCCAGCACTGACACCCACACAGCCAACTTCAATAGCATCCCGGTGGTGAACATCGCCGGTCTGTTCAGCTATGAACTGGAACACCGCCTGGCCGTGGCCGAACAATTGGGACGCGCCGCCAGCGACGTCGGGTTCCTCTATATCACCGATCACGGCATCGACCCGCAACTGATCGCCAACCTGCGCAAGGCTGCCAAGGATTTTTTCGACCAGCCTTTCGACACCAAGATGCAGCACTACATCGGCACCTCGCAAACCCACAAGGGCTTTGTTCCCGAAGGCGAAGAGGTCTACTCAAAAGGCAAGCCGGACCACAAGGAAGCCTTTGACGTCGGCTTCGAAGTCCCGGCCGATGACCCGCTGGTGCTAGCCAACACTCCATTGCTGGGGCCTAACGACTGGCCGCAACTGGCAGGTTTCAAGGCGTCAGTGCAGGCCTACTATGAAGCGATCTTCGCGTTGGGCCGGCGCCTGTTCGGCGGCTTTGCCCTGACCCTGGGCCTGGAAGAAAACTATTTCGACAGCCTGGTCACCCGCCCGCCATCCAAACTGCGGCTGATTCACTACCCCTTCGACGGCGCCGCCCACGACGCACCGGGGCTTGGCGCCCATACTGATTATGAGTGCTTCACCATTCTCTTGGCCGACAAACCTGGCCTTGAGGTGATGAACAACCTTGGGCAATGGATCGATGCACCACCGATGGCCGATGCCTTTGTCGTCAATATTGGCGACATGCTTGAAGTCATGACGGCAGGCGCATTCGTTGCCACTGCACACCGGGTGCGCAGCGTGAAAGAGGAGCGCTATTCCTTTCCTCTGTTTTATGCCTGCGACTATCACACCCAGATCAAACCGCTGCCAGGGTTCGCCCAGGCAGGCAACGACTACGAAGAAATCACGATCGGCGAACACATGTATGGCCAAGCTCTGCAGACCTATCAGTATCTGCGTCAGAGGGTAGCCAATGGGGAAGTTCAACTGCCAGGCAAGGCACGCAAGCCCGCCAGTTTCGGACATTTGAAAAATCAGGTTCAACCGTCCTGATTGAAGTTTTCAGTTACACCCTTACCTACGCCGGAGTCAGTAAAAGATGAAAAACAATAAAAAGAACCTGTTGAGCTTGGCTGTATTGGCAGCCGGTATGCTCGGTGCCTCGGTGAGCATGGCTGCGACCGGCCCGTTCAAGGTCGGCATGGAAATCACCTACCCTCCGTTCGAGTCCTATGACAAGGACAAAAACGTCGTGGGTTCCGATCCTGAACTGGCAGCGGCACTGGCCAAGCACATGAACACCACGGTGGAGTTCGTCGACACCAAGTTCCCGAGCCTGATCCTGGGCTTGAACTCGGGCAAATACGACGCGGTCATTTCCGGCATGTACATCACACCGGAACGCCAGACTCAGGCCCAGACCATCGCCTATGCCAACACCGGTGCCGCGGTCATGGTGCCCAAGGGCAGCGAAATCAATGCAAAAAAACCTGAAGACCTGTGTGGCTTGAAACTGGGTCTGGAACAGGGCACCACCTGGGTCAAGGAATTCCGCAAACTGTCCGATGAATATTGCGTGCCGAACAACAAAGGCGCGATCACCGTCAGCGAGTACCCTTCGGCGCCTGAAGTCACCCAGGCCCTGTTGTCCAAGAACATTCAGGCCCAGGTTGAAATCGCAGGCGCGGCAAAATTGATCGCGGAAAAGACCAACGGCCGAGTCGTCATCACCACCGATCACCCGATCTATCAGCAAACCCTGGGCATTTTCGTCAAGAAAGGTAACGAAGAAACCTTCCAGGCGGTGCAAAAGGCCTTCGAGGAGACCAAGAAGAGTGGTGAGTATGCCGCTATTCTTAAAAAATACGCCTTGGAAGAACCGACCTCCCATTAAGAACCTGTCCTTGTAGTCTGGTCATCTGCCGCCCCTGCATGGGGGTGGCAGATCGAGGTGCCCTATGCCATTCGATTGGTCGTATTTCTTCTCCCTGTTCTCCCTGCCGGACTTCTGGAACGCCTGCATCACGGTGATCCAGCTCAGTGCCCTGGCCTGGTTCATCGGCATGCTGCTGGGTTTTCTCCTGGCCTCGGCCAAGCTGTCCCAATCGCCCTTGCTGCGCATTCCCGCAGCGGTCTACATCTGGTTCTTTCGCAGCATTCCGTTGCTGGTGCTGGTGGTGTTCGTCTACAACTTGCCGCAATTGTTTCCCGGTAGCGGCCCGATTCTGTCCAACCCCTTCTACTCCGGCTTGCTGGCCCTGGTGGTCACCGAAGCGGCGTACATGGCGGAGATCCATCGTGGCGGCCTGATTTCCGTGGCCAAGGGCCAGAAGGAAGCCGGGCGCGCGCTGGGCGTCGGCGTGTTCGGCATGCAACGTTTGATCGTGATCCCCCAGGCATTCCGTATTTCACTGCCCACGTTGATCAATGAATACATCACGGTGGTCAAGCTGACATCGCTGGTCTCGGTCATCTCCCTGACCGAAATCCTCACAGTCGGCCAACGCCTCTATGCCACTAACTTCCTGGTCATGGAAACCCTGGCGGCAGTCGGCGTCTACTACGTGTTGATCGTCACCGTGTTCGGCTATTTCCTGCAGCGTCTGGAACGCTACCTGGACCTGAATTTCCGCAAGCCGCACACACTCGATGACGCGGCCGTGGCGAAGTTCAAAGCCTGCGCCGAAGCGCTGCCCGACAGCGGGCGCAAAGCCGCCGGCAATAATGCGACACCCATCCTGCAATTGAAGAATATCCAGAAGAGCTATGGCACGCATAAAGTGCTTTTGGGCATCGACCTGACTGTCGCATACGGCCAGGTGGTCTCGATCATCGGGCCCTCCGGCTCCGGCAAAACGTCGCTGATCCGCACGGTCAACGGGCTGGAAAGCATCGATACCGGCGACATTCTGTTGTTCGGCGAAACATTCATTGAGGCGTCGGACAAGCCCGACAGCGCCCGCCTGCGCAAAGGCGTGCGGCACATCGGCATGGTGTTCCAGAACTTCAATCTGTTCCCGCACCGCACCATTCTCGACAACGTCACGCTGGCACCGCGTTACCACGGTCAGCCAGGCGAGCTGAGTGAACATCGTGCCTACGCGCTACTGGACAAGGTCGGCCTGCTGGCCCATGCCCACAAGTACCCGCACCAGCTCTCCGGCGGGCAGCAACAGCGCGTGGCCATCGCCCGGGCCCTGGCGATGGAGCCGCAGATCATGCTGTTCGACGAGCCGACCTCGGCCCTCGACCCGGAACTGGTCAACGACGTGCTCAATGTGATCCGCGACTTGGCCAAGGAAGGCATGACCATGCTGATCGTGACCCACGAAATGGACTTTGCCATGTCAATCTCCGATCGGGTGATTTTCATGGAGAACGGCAATATTCAACTCGATGCCGCCCCTGAAACCATACGTTGCGATGCCGAGGGCGAACGAGTGCGGCGCTTTATGGGCATCGGTGCTCAGTCGCCCAACCGCTCCGCAGCGGTGGATCACGCATGAACAGGCAACTCCTTTTTTTGAGCGCTCTTCTTTCAGGAAAACACGCATGAATCTTGGAATAGCAGGACGCTGGGCGCTGGTATGCGCCGCCAGCAAAGGCCTGGGTAAAGCCTGCGCACAGGCACTCGTCAGCGAAGGCGTGAACGTGGTGATTACTGCGCGGGGCGAACACACGCTAAATGAAACAGCCCTTCAGCTCAGAGCGATCAATCCTGAGGTGACGGTCATCGCCGTGGCGGGAGACATATCGACGCCTGAAGGCCGGGCAGCCGCCCTCCTGGCCCACGAGCATTTCGACATCTTGATCAACAACGCTGGCGGCCCTCCTCCCGGGGATTTCCGCGAATGGGATCGCGACGCCTGGCTCAAGGCACTGGACGCCAACATGCTCACGCCGATCGAGTTGATCAAGGCAACAGTAGACGGCATGGCGGCACGCGGATTTGGCCGGATCATCAACATCACGTCGAGTGCCGTGAAGTCGCCTATCGAAAGCCTCGGCCTGTCCAACGGCGCGCGCAGTGGCCTGACGGGGTTCATCGCAGGGCTTGCCCGGCAGGAACACATTGCCAGTCGTAATGTGACGATCAACAACCTGCAACCGGGCTCCTTCGACACCGATCGACTGCGTGACAACCTGGTCGCGGCGGCCCGGGAATCGGGGCAAGACAGTGAGGCATTCCTCGACGAATGCCGCCGTGAAATCCCTGCCAAACGCTTTGGCTCACCCGAGGAATTCGGTGCGCTGTGTGCCTTCGTTTGCAGCCGCCATGCAGGCTACCTGACCGGGCAGAATTTGTTGATTGATGGCGGGGCAATTCGCTCCAGCCAGTAATGACGGCAGGCACAACGGAGCGGACCTCGCAACGGGGTCCGTTCCAGCGCCCCCCCGTTTAAACAACAAAAATCCCGCCTGTTTAAACGAAGCCTCCTGTTACCACCCAAAGGCTACAACGCCTTGCGCCATGGCCTACGGGTAAGACAGAATCCGCCGGCTTGTGCGTCCAGGTCCCCGTCGTTAACTTGATTCCTGTCACTGCTCATCAGTGATCGGGTCTGCAAGCCCGCCGGAACACGTTCCAGTGCGCACCTCCCCTTCGCGCACGTATCGGGTGATCAGCACGCCGCCCGGCGTGCTGGTCGAATGCGCCAACGTGAAGGCCCAAGCCTGCGCCGTGTCATCGAACAAGCGCTTGCCGCGCCCCAGCATGACGGGAAACGTCATCAACCGAAGTTCGTCGACCACTCCGGCGGCAAGCAGCTGGCGCACCAGATCGCCGCTGCCCTGGGTCAACAGATCGGCACCGTCCTGTTGCTTGAGCGAACGTATCGCATCGGCAAGGTTTCCTTCCAAGGCACGACTGTTCTGCCATTCCAGCGTATCGGGGTGATGCGTGGCCACATGCTTCGGCGCCCGGTTGAACAGGTCAGCAATACAATGGCTATGGGAATCGGCCTTTTGCTGCGGCCAATACGCCGCAAATATGTCGTAGGTGCGACGGCCCAGCAACAATTCGAACGGCTGCGAAAACAGGTCCTGTACCGCCTCGCCAGAGACCTTGTCGGCGTGGGGCACGATCCAGCCACCGAAACGGAATTCGCCGCTGGTGTCTTCTTCAGGACCGCCGGGGGCTTGCATAACGCCATCCAGACTCAGGAAAGCGGCAACGGTGAGCTTGCGCATGGTCTTCTCCTGTTGAGCGCGCGTATCGGGAATGCCGGGGATCACAGCGTACCCGCCGATTCATTCCCTGACAGATAGTCGAACGAGCCGTTGCGAAATCGACAGTACGCCGTACAGATGAAGGTTCACCGATACCGCATCGTTTTGCATTTCGATTTGCTCAATTGCAAGGCACTTCTATATTGAGGAGGTGCTCTGAACTTCCTGCCTACTGTTGAGCCTTGGCCCATGGCGAATACTGATCAATTGATCATCTGCGAGCACTGCGACTCTGTGTATGAAAAAGTCACGCTCGCCAAACACCAGAAAACCCTGTGCACCTGCTGCGGCGGCGTGCTCCAGCGTTACAACGGCCTGACGGTGGAGCAACGACTGGCGTTAACCTTCACGGCGTTGGTGCTGTGGATTTTCGCCAATTTCTATCCGGTCATGAGCATCAGCCTCAAAGGCTTGAAAAACAGCGCAACCCTGTGGGATTCGGTATTGGCCCTGAGCCTGGGTCCGATCACGTTCATCGCGATGGTCGCCGCGATTGCAATGATCATCGCGCCGATTTTCCAGCTGTTGCTGCTGATCTGGGTCCTGGGTTTCGCCCTCTCGCACCGACGTTCCCCCGGTTTCAAGTTCTGCATGCGCTGGCTGGAATCCCTGCGGCCCTGGAGCATGCTGGAAGTCTGCCTGCTCGGCGCCATGGTCGCGGTGATCAAACTGGCCGGATTGCTCGACGTGCTGCCCGGCATCGGCCTGTTTGCGCTGGCCGTGCTCAGCCTGATGATGATCCGCATCGCCGGGCGCGATATCCGTGAATTATGGGACATCCTATGAACATGCCCCCGGTCGCCAGCGACCTCAACCTCTGCCTGTGCCATAGCTGCGGCATGGCCTGCGACATGACCGGTGAGCCCCACGAATGCGAGCGCTGCGGCGCGCCGCTGCACCGGCGCAAATCCAATTCGCTGGCCCGCACCTGGGCCTACATGTTCACCGCCCTGGCGTTTTACGTGCCGGCCAATCTGTTGCCGGTGATGAACACCAAGATGGTCGGCAATGGCGCCGACAGCACGATCATGAGCGGCGTCCTGGAGTTCTGGCAGCACGGTGCATGGGACATTGCCCTGATCATTTTCATTGCCAGCATTGCGGTGCCGGGCATCAAGTTCGTGGCCCTGACCATGCTGCTGGTGACCGTCCAGCGCGGGAGCCTGTGGGCACGCAAGGAGCGGTCGCAGCTGTACCGCTTCGTCGAGATCATTGGTTACTGGTCGATGCTCGATGTGATTGTGGTGGCGATGGTGGCCTCTCTGGTGAAGTTTCAAGCCCTGGCCGACATTGAACCGCGCCCGGGCATTCTGTTTTTCGGTTTGGTGGTGGTGTTCACCATGCTGGCGGCGATGAGTTTCGACCCGCGCCTGATCTGGGATAAAAAGCGGGAAAACCCACAAAACGAGGAGGTCATGGATGAAGTCGCAAGCCACTGAAGGGCCTCAAGCCCCCGGACAGGCCCCGGTCAAGACCGGACGCAGTCTCTCACTGGTCTGGATCGTGCCCATTGTTGCGGTATTGGTCGGGCTGTCACTGGTGGTCCACAGCATCTTGCAGGAAGGCCCGACCATCACCGTCACGTTCAAGACCGGTTCTGGCCTGACGGCCAACAAGACTGAGGTTAAATACCGCAACGTGGTGATCGGCCAGGTCGCCGATGTGGAGCTGAGCAACGACCAGAAGAATGTCAACGCCACGATCAAACTGACCAAACAAGCCGAAAGTTTCACCCGTTCAGACTCGCAATTCTGGGTCGTGCGGCCACGTATTGGTGCCGGCGGGGTTTCGGGCATTGATACGCTGCTGTCCGGGGACTATATCGGCGCCGACATTGGCCAGGCCAATGGCCGCTCGAAAACCTTCAAAGGTCTGGAAAACCCGCCACCGATCACCTATGGCGAGCCGGGCAAGCGGTTCACCTTGCATACACAGGACCTGGGTTCGCTGGACATCGGCTCGCCGGTTTACTACCGCAAGATTCCGGTTGGCCAGGTGGTGGCCTACGCGCTGGACCCCGACGGCAAAGGGGTAAACATCGACCTGTTTATTCATGCGCCCAATGACCAGTACGTCACCGAAAACACCCGATTCTGGAATGCCAGCGGTGTGGACGTGAGCGTCGGCGCCAACGGTTTTGCGCTCAAGACCGAGTCCTTGTCCTCTCTGTTGGTGGGCGGTATCGCCTTCCGCGCGCCGGACTACAACCCCAACGACAAGCCGGCCGCCGAAGAGTATGCCTACGAGCTGTTCGAAGACCAGCAAACCGCCCTCGCCCCGCCCAATGGCAAGGCGCAGTTCCTGGCCCTGCGTTTCGATCAGGCGATGCGCGGGCTCAAGGTTGATGCGCCGGTGGAATTTCTCGGCATGGAAATCGGCAGAGTGGTGTCGGTCAACCTGGATTTTGACCCGGTAAAACGTACTTTCCCGGTCAACGTCGGCATTGTGATCTACCCGCAACGCCTGGGTCAGGCCCACACCAAAATGATCAAGGCGCTCAATCATGACCCTAATGACGAAGCGGCTGGCGTGCGGATGATCGGTACCTTCATCGACAACGGTCTGCGTGCCCAGGCCCGTACCGGCAACCTGCTGACCGGCCAGCTGTACATCGCCCTGGACTTCTACCCCAAAGCAGACAAAGTCGCTTTCGATCCCAACGTGCGCCCGGTCATGATTCCAACGGTGCCGGGCAGCCTCGAACAGTTGCAGGAAAAGCTTGAAGCCATGATCAGCAAGATCAACAAGCTGCCCGTGGAGCGCATTGCCGACAACCTCGACAGCAACCTTGTGGAACTGCGCAAAGGGCTGGTGAAATTCAACGGCAAGACACTGCCCGGCGTAGATACCACCCTGTCGGAAGTCAGCAAGACCCTGCAGTCGGCCAATACGACCCTGCAATCCGCCAACTCCACCATTGCCGAAGATTCGCCACAAAGGGAAAAACTGGGGCAGACCCTGGATGAGCTTTCACGTACGTCGCGATCCTTGCGTGAACTGACGGATTACCTGGGCCGCCATCCGGAGTCACTGATTCGTGGTCGACCTGACAATGCCGCGGCAAAGGACCTGAAATAATGACCGGGACGCAGAAGAAAGGAGCAACACCTATGGGTTTTTCGCCAAAGCTCACCTTGGTCACTGCGCTGTTACTGCTCGCGGCCTGCCGCAGTGATCCTGTTCACTATCACACCCTGATGCCGCCTCAAACGGGGGGCGCGGCGCACAATAATGCGGTGTCCATCGAGATTGAGAGCCTCAGTGTGCCAGCGCAGGTCGACCGGCCACAGGTGGTGATTCGCCAAGGCAACAGCGGCCTGGTGCTGCTCGAAACCGAATGGTGGGGGGCGTCGCTGGGCGATGAGTTTCGAAGCGCCCTGATCGATCAATTGGCCAGCGCCAATCCCCCGCGCAAGCTGTCATTGCGCATTGATGTCCAACGCTTTGATTCGGTTCCCGGGCAATATGGGCTGATTGACGCGACCTGGCGCCTGCGCGTGACCGGCGAAGGCAATGGGGCCGCACTCACCTGCCGCAGCACGTTGCAAACGCCTTCAGGCGCGAGCATTGAAGATCTGGTTGCCGCCCAGCAGAACAACGTCAAACGCCTGGCTGCACTGATCGGACAGGCGGCCAGGGGCACACGACAGAGTTGCCCGTCCTCCTGACTTTAATGCCCGGACACTGTTCAGCGGTGCCTCCGTCACCGCTGAACCAAGCATGACAGGATGGTTTTATATCGACACGTCAAACGTCGTGACAGGGGCCGAATAAGCGATAAGGGTTCTCAATCATTGACTAAGTTGGCAGCGCCCACATCCTGAGCAATTTTTTCACATTCGTTTCACTCCTCCGCTACCTGCCCGCCTCTAGTTTTGCTCGTAACTCTCCTACTTCAGATAACGAACGACACATGACTTCGCGCACAGTAAAACTGGCGTCATTGATCGCCACCTCGGTGGTTGCTGTAGTTGTCACGGGTTTGGTCTTGTGGCCGAGATCGCCCACTCACCTGGTCAGTGCCGAGAGCGCTGCCAAGGCTGAACTCTTTCAAGACTGGCAGGCTGGCGAAGTGGTTGCGCTGGTCCGTCACGCCGAGCGGTGCGACCAATCCAGCAACCCTTGCCTGGGGCCGGCGGACGGTATCACCCGCTTCGGCAACGAATCCTCCATGGCGGTCGGCCAGCACTTCATGCGCCTGGGCATGGCGCAAACCGATGTGTTGAGCAGCCCGGCCACGCGCACGATACAAACGTCGCACGCGATGTTCGGCAATGACCCCAAGACACAGGAATGGCTGGTGACTTGTGGCAAGACACTGCGCAACGACGTGGTCGCGCACAAGCAGGCCCATCGCAATCTGGTACTGGTCTCTCACAGTGGCTGCATTGGCGACTTCCTGGCCGAGACCGGTTTCCCGCATGCGGCCAAGAGTGAATACGGCAGTACAGTGTTCCTGCGCATCGACACTAATGGGCAACTCCAAGTGCTGGGCATTATTAATCCTGAAGACTGGAACGCAGTGCAGGGGAAATAAACAACGGCGCGCCAACAGCCATCAGTAGCCGCCGACTCGACTTGAGTTGCCCCACTGTCCATTGAACTACGACACCCACGCTGCCTGCTTGCGGTATTACGGCAAGGACGAGTCATGACTTCGCATACCCCATTACCCCATTCTACGGATCAGCTAGCCAGCGCTCGCGTCCCGATTGAACGCTGGCTCGTACCCGGCCTGTTATTGGCGTTTGTGGTTTTTTACCTGCTGCCGCTCGTGACGCACGGGCTATGGATCCCCGACGAAACCCGCTACGGCCAGATCAGTCAGGAGATGCGCCTGAGCGGCAACTGGGTCGCGCCGCACTTCATGGGCATCCGCTACTTCGAAAAGCCTATTGCCGGCTACTGGATGATCGCCATCGGTCAGGCGATCTTTGGCGATAACCTGTTCGGCGTGCGGATTGCTTCGGCCGTGAGTACCGGGCTGAGTGTCTGGCTGACTTACCTGATCGCCCGCCGGCTTTGGAACGATCCGCGCAAAAGCGCGGCCTGCGCATTGCTGTACATGAGTTTCGGGCTGATTGCCGGTCAGGCCGGTTACGCCAACCTTGATCCGCAATTCACGCTCTGGGTCAACTTGAGCCTGGTCGCGCTTTGGTTTGCCATCGACGGCCAAACGTCTCGAAACAAGGTGAGTGCGTGGGCGGTGATGGGTTTTGCCTGTGGCATGGGTTTCATGACCAAAGGCTTTCTCGCCTGGCTGTTACCGGTGTTGATCGCCCTGCCCTACATGATCCGGCAACGGCGCATGGGCGAATTGCTGCGTTACGGTTCGTTAGCCGTGTTGGTCGCTGTCGCGGTGTGCTTGCCATGGGTGCTCGCCATCCAGCATCGGGAGCCGGACTTCTGGAACTTCTTCTTCTGGAATGAACACGTGCGCCGGTTCGCCGCCGATGATGCGCAGCACGCACGACCCTGGTGGTTTTATCTGCCGCTGCTGGTCGCGTCGAGCCTGCCGTGGGCGGCATTGCTGCCCAACACGTTGATCAACGCGTGGAAGCAAAAAGGCCAACCGGCCATCGCGTTCATGCTGTTGTGGCTACTGTTGCCATTGGCGTTTTTCAGCTTGAGCAGCGGCAAACTGCCGACCTACATCATGCCGTGCCTGTTGCCGTTGGCCCTGCTGATCGGGCACACGGTCATGGAGCAGCTGAATCTGGGTCGGGGCCGTTCAATTCGCATCAATGGCGTGGTCAACATCAGCGTGGGCACCGCGGCGTTGATCGCCTTGCTTTATGTCCAGACCACCAAGGAAATCTACCCAAACACCGAGATGTTCAGCCTGTCCCTGGTGTTTATCGTGTTGATCGGCTGGATCATTTCCAACGCCTTGCAAGTCATGCGGCCATTGACGTTTTGGGCGATGCCCGCTGTCGGTATCTGGCTGCTGGTCGCATTAGCGCCGGCCGCCATACCTTCGCAAATCGTCAACAGCAAGATGCCGGATCAGTTTATTGCCGAGCACCTCGATGCATTGGCGCAAACCTCCTCTTTGCTGAGTAACGACCTGGGGGCGGCGTCGGCGTTGTCCTGGCGTTTGAAGCGGCCACAAATCGACCTGTTCAATACCGTTGGCGAGCTGAAATACGGCCTCGCCGACCCGGCCATGGACTCACGCAAAGTCACCAAGGACAGCGTCGGCAAGTGGATGGCCGAGGCACGAAAAAAAGGCGCGGTTGGCGTGGTCATGCGAGTGAACAGTGTTCAGGAAGTGCAGGAGGTCGAGCTGTTGCCTATCGACGGCGTACGCTATGAGCGAGGCAATCTGCAGATCCTGATATTTCCGAAAACCGGCCCTGACAGCGTTTCTGACAAAGTGCCGACTGGAAACCCCTCATGAAATTCTGGACCCGTGACAAGGGCCGGTTGACGCTGCTGCTGGGCGTTACCGCGTTGATTCTGTTGTTGGGGCTAGGCACCCGTGAGTTATGGGGCGCGGAAACACGTTGGGCCAATATCGCGTTGCAGATGCTGCAAAGTGGTGACTATTTCGACCCCTACCTCAAAGGTGGGGCCTATTACGACAAACCGCTGCCCTCCTATTGGTTGATCACGGCTTCCGCCTGGTTGACCGGCGGTTTGAACCACTGGTCATTGCGCCTCTCCTCGGTGATCGCCGCGTGGCTGAGCGTGTGGCTGGTGTACCTGATCGGCGAACAGCTGTTCCGCAAAGGCACCGGTTTGATTGCCGGGTGGATGCTGGCGACCACCTTCTATTTTGTCTTTTGGGCACGGGTGGCCACGGCCGACATCCTCACGGTGTGCGGCGTGCTGGCGGCGGTGTGGTGGTATTGGCGCGGACCGGACGACACCCGCGTCGGTCGTTACCTGGTGTTTTTCCTGCTGCTGTCCCTGACCTCGCTGTTCAAAGGCTTGATCGGTTTCATCCTGCCGGGTTTGTTGCTGCTGCCGCATCTGGTGCAGGAAGGGCGCTGGAAACGCCACCTCAATCTGCGGCTGTGTGCCGCCCTGCTGATTGCCGGCGTTTTCTACATGACCCCGTTCATGCTCTCGCATGTTTACGGTGCCCCGACTTATGGCGAAAGTGGCCTGGGCCTGGTGTTGCGCGAGAACGTCGTCCGGTTTTTCCAGCCGTTCGATAACATCGGCCCGATTTACACCTACCTGCTTTACCTCCCCGTCTACACCTTGCCGTGGGCGCCTTGCTGGCTGTTGGCGTGCTGGGTCGCGTTGCGCAACTGGCGCAGTGTCGAGCCCAATACCCGCTGGCTGCTCTGGGGCCTGGGGTTGCTGATGTTGTTTTTCACTGCCAGTGGCAGTCGACGCAGCTACTACGTGCTGCCGCTTGTGCCCTTCGCGCAACTGCTGGGAGCGTGGTGGATCACCCGACGCATGGCTGAACGCAACGTGGTCGGCACGTTGGTCAGTCGCGGCTTGAAGATCGGCTTCGGAGTGAGTGCCGTCGCATTAATGGCCGTGCTGGGCGTGCTGTATCCCTGGACCAACAGCGGTGGCGGCGTGATGGACTTCGGTGACAGGGTCAAGCTCGAGGCCAGCAAACGGGCTCCCTTGAATCACTGGCGCATGGTGATGATCGACGTCGACAACAAAGTGCCCATGTACCTGCAAACCGGTGGCCCAACGTTTTATTACGTGCAGCAAACCGACGACTTCCCGCGCACCGGCGACACCGCCGCGCTGATGGCCTGGTTGGACCGCACCAGTGGCCAGCACTGGAATCCGCAACTCACCATTGTTGTCGCGCAGTACCGCAACGGCGATGCGCTGCCGCTGAACTACCTGAGTGCCGACCACCAGGTCATCACCACCACGCCCACCAACGGCGAGCGACTGTTTCACGCCCGCGAAGACCAGAGCGTGGCGTTTATTCCGGAGTGATCCACAACGAAAAATTCAAACTCCGGGCCGCGCTTCCCGGCGTGCCTTTGAGAGCGGTACTATCCTTTCGCCACTATTTACACCGCAGCGGCTGCCCGCCGGTTGCTCACAACAAGGTGCGCGAAACGAATTTCTGCCGGGCAAGCCGCTGAGGGCTGCTAATCTGAATGAAAATGACATGTATTAACGGTTTCTTTGACGTTTTTTTCTCATTTTACGTTCTACATTCCCTGCCATTCAAAACATGCAAATGATTCGCATTGATTGGCTAGCGAATCGCCGTGCATGACCACTAAGAAAGAACAGGAGCTGCCCCCGGAATGACGCCCTCTTTCCCTGCGTTTTTCAAAACCGCACTGCTGACCACCGCTCTGATCAGCGCCGGGCACGTGTATGCCGCTGAGACCGACGGCATCGTGGTCTACAACGCTCAACACGAAAGCCTGACCAAAGCCTGGGTCGAGGGTTTCACCAAGGAAACCGGGATCAAAGTCACGGTACGTAACGGCGACGACACCGAGATGGGCAATCAGCTCGTTCAGGAAGGCGCCGCTTCTCCGGCCGACGTGTTCCTGACCGAGAACTCCCCGGCCATGGTGCTGGTGGACAACGCGGGCCTGTTTGCACCGGTCGCGCCGACCACGCTGGAACAAGTCGATGCGGCTTATCGTCCGGCGCATGGCAAATGGGTCGGAATCGCTGCGCGCTCCACGGTATTCGTCTACAACCCGAGCAAATTGCCTGCAGCCGATCTGCCGAAATCGCTGATGGACCTCGCCGGGCCCAACTGGAAAGGCCGTTGGGGCGCCTCGCCTGCCGGTGCCGATTTCCAGGCCATCGTCGCCGCCGTGCTGGAACTCAAGGGCGAAGCCGCCACCCTTGAGTGGCTCAAGGGGATGAAAGCCAACTACACCGCCTATCGTGGCAACAGCGCCGTGCTCAAGGCCGTCAACGCCGGCCAGGTCGACAGCGGTGTGATTTATCACTACTACAGCTTCGGCGATCAGGCCAAGACCGGTGAAAACAGCAAGAACACCGCCCTCTTCTACTTCAAGCATAAAGATCCGGGTGCCTTTGTCAGCGTCTCCGGTGGCGGCGTCCTGGCCTCCAGCAAACACAAAGAAGAAGCACAGGCACTGCTGAAGTGGATCACTGGCAAGGAAGGCCAGAAAGTCCTCGAAACCGGCAAATCGTTCGAATACGCCGTGGGCAAGAACGCACCGTCCAATCCTAAACTGGTGCCTTTGCAGCAGCTCGATGCGCCAGCAGTCGATGCCTCAAAACTCGACAGCAAAAAAGCCGTGGAGTTGATGACTCAGGCGGGACTGCTCTAATTGATTCCTGAAACCCTCCCAGGGGCTATCGCCACGGCGATGCCCTCGAACTTGCGACGACGCTTCCGTGGCGTCTTCACAGGTCGCGGCGGCGTGTGGGTGATCGGTTTGTCCGTACTGATCTCCCTCCTGTCGCTGCTGCCGATTGCCTTCGTCATCGGCGTGTCGATTCAAACGGGCTGGGCGGCCATCGTGCCGCTGGTCTTCCGGCCTCGCGTCGCTGAACTGCTGATCAACACCGTGTTGCTGGTGGTGATCACCATTCCGTTGTGCGTGATGCTGGGCCTGGCGCTGGCCTGGCTGACAGAGCGCACCAATCTGCCGGGCCGACGCACATGGTCACTGCTGGCCACCGCCCCGCTGGCGGTGCCGGCCTTTGTCCACAGCTATGCGTGGGTGAGCCTGGTGCCACCGATTCACGGGTTGTTTGCCGGCGTGCTGGTCTCGGTCATCGCCTACTTCCCGTTTCTGTACCTGCCGATTGCCGCCACCCTGCGCCGGCTCGATCCAGCCATCGAAGACGTCGGCGAATCGTTGGGACTCAAACCGTGGGCGGTGTTCTTTCGGTTGGTGCTGCCACAGCTGCGCCTGGCCATTTGCGGCGGCGCGTTGTTGGTGGGCCTGCATTTGCTCGCCGAATATGGCCTGTACGCGATGATCCGCTTCGACACCTTCACCACCGCAATTTTCGACCAGTTCAAATCCACCTTCAACGGCCCTGCCGCCAACATGCTGGCCAGTGTGCTGGCCCTGTGTTGCCTGGCGATGCTCACCGCCGAATCCGCTGCTCGCGGCACAGCGCGTTATGCCCGGGTCGGCTCAGGAAGCGCACGCTCTCAGCGGACTGTGCGTCTGGGCTCACGGGATATCGCGCTCGGCCTGCTCCTGCAAGGCATCACCTGCACACTGGCGCTGGGCGTGCCATTGATCACGCTGGGCAAGTGGCTGATTGCGGGGGGCACGCAAGTCTGGCAACTGGACGATCTGCTGCCGGCGCTGCAACAGACGTTGCTGTTAGGCGCTGCGGGCGCGGCCCTCACTACCTGCGCCGCGATCCCGATTGCCTGGCTGTCGATTCGCGCGCCGGGTCGACTGCAACGGGTGCTGGAAAGCTGCAACTACATCACCAGCTCGTTGCCGGGGATTGTCGTGGCGTTGGCCCTGGTCACGTTCACCATCCACTTTGCCCGGCCGATTTACCAGACCACGATCACCGTGTTGCTGGCGTATCTGCTGATGTTCTTGCCCCGGGCCCTGGTGAGTCTAAGGGCCGGTATTGCCCAGGCACCGGTGGAACTGGAAAACATCGCGCGCAGCCTCGGCCGCTCGCCGGGGCGGGCCTTGTGGCTGATTACCCTGCGCCTGGCCGCGCCGGGGGCCGCCGCTGGCGCTGCGCTGGTGTTTCTGGCGATCACCAACGAACTCACCGCCACCCTGCTGCTGGCGCCCAATGGTACGCGCACCCTGGCCACCGGCTTCTGGGCCATGACCAGCGAAATCGACTATGCCGCCGCTGCACCCTATGCCCTGTTGATGATCCTGCTGTCGCTTCCGCTGACCGGACTTCTTTATCACCAATCCAAACGAACGGCTGGCCGATGAACGCTCTTGAACTGCATGCCATTTCCAAGTCTTACGGCGACCATCAGGCGCTGGAAAACATCAACCTGTCGGTACCCGCTGGCAGTCGGACGGTGATTGTCGGACCGTCCGGTTCAGGCAAGACCACCCTGTTGCGGATGATCGCCGGTTTCGAATTCCCGGACACCGGCCGGCTCTCACTCAACGGCCAGACACTCGTCGACGAGACCCACGAGGTGCCGGCGCATCAGCGTTTGATTGGTTACGTGCCCCAGGACGGCGCCCTGTTCCCGCACATGACCGTGGCCGCCAATATCGGTTTCGGGCTTGCGAGCAAGGGCAGCGAAAAAAACGAGCGTATCGCCGAGCTGATGGACAGCGTGTCTCTGGACGCGAACATGGCCAATCGTTGGCCCCATGAACTCTCCGGCGGCCAGCAACAGCGTGTAGCGCTGGCACGGGCATTGGCGCAACAGCCGCGCCTGATGCTGCTGGACGAGCCGTTTTCCGCCCTCGATACCGGCCTGCGCGGCGCCATGCGCAAAATGGTCGCCCGGCTGCTGTCCGATGCCGGCGTCACCACCATCCTGGTCACCCATGACCAAAGCGAAGCGCTGTCGTTTGCCGATCAACTGGCAGTGATGCGCGACGGTCGGCTGGTGCAATCCGGCCATCCCCTGGATCTTTACCGCTACCCCAACGACGAACAGACCGCGCTGTTTCTCGGGGATGCAGTGGTCATGCCGGCCCGCATCGAAGCCGGCTGGGCCCATTGCGACCTCGGCCGGATACCGGTGAACAACCATCGCAACAACAGCGCGGCGCAGATCATGCTGCGTCCCGAACAACTGCAACTGGTCAGCGCCCAGCCCAGTCCCACCGAGGCTACCGGCTGCCGCGCGGTGGTCACCGACCGGGATTTCAGCGGCAATACCTGCACATTGACCGTCGAGCTGGAAGCCCCGACTGCCGGCGAACTGACAGGACGGTCATTAACGGTTCGCAGCTCAGGCATGTATGCGCCCCCTGCCGGCAGCGCGGTTCACGTCTCGACCATCGGCCATGCCCACGTGTTCAGCGACGTTTGACAGCGATGCGTCAAAGATCAAAGCGATCCACTGCTCGGCGCCGCTCGTTGTCGTCGCGTACATCGTAATTGGCGGTGGTCTGGATGTTGCTGTGATGCGCGAGTTTCTGCGCGATCGATAAATCGTGCTCTTCAATCACGCGGGTGATGAATGAACGGCGAAAATCATGCGGCATGATCTTGACCCCGACTTCGGCACCGCGCTGGCGCGCGATGTAATAGATCGCATGTTTGGTCACGCGCTCACGGGTGATATGGCTGCCACGGCGAATGCGGTTGAACAGAAACGGGTCATCCACCTCGCCTTCCTTGAGCTGTGATCGACGGAACTCGAGCCAGGCTTCCAGCTTGGCGAAGGCCCAGGCCGGCGCGTACTTGATCAATTGCTTGTTGCCCTTGGCCGTCACCCGCAGGCTGCGCTCGGCAAAATCGACCTGCGACAGGTCAAGGTTTACCGATTCGGACTTGCGCATCCCCGAACCGTACAAAATCCCGATGATCGCCGCGTCCCGCAACCCTTGTGGGCGTGGATCGGCGGCACACACCGCCATCAACTCCTGGATCAGCGTGCGCCGCAAGTTGCGCCCTTGCGACAATCGGGTGCCGGCAATGCCTTTGACCGAGCGCATTTTCAGCAGGTGTTCCTGGCTGATCAGGCTCATGCGCCACGCCTCATTCATTACCCCGCGGATCGCGTTCACATACAACGAAGATGTGTTGGGCGCATAGCCGTCTTCGCGCAACGCCGCGACCAGCGCAATGACATCTTCTGGCTGCAGCTGATGCCAGGGAATTTCCTCGATGTTCATGTCTTCGAAGCCCAACCGGTCGGCGGCATCCTGCAATACATAACGCATGGTCAGCTGACTGGAGGGCGCGAGCCGGGCCAGGTAGACCGTCAACGGGTTGGTCTTTGAAGCAACAGGATGGGTAACAGGTAAGTCAGTCAAACGAAACGGCCTTGAGTTAAAA
The DNA here is from genome assembly GCF_054668435.1 of Pseudomonas sp. S2_B07. Taxonomy (NCBI): domain Bacteria; kingdom Pseudomonadati; phylum Pseudomonadota; class Gammaproteobacteria; order Pseudomonadales; family Pseudomonadaceae; genus Pseudomonas; species Pseudomonas sp. S2_B07. Next base: position 275,636 of record NZ_CP162769.1, on the reverse strand, counting down.
CACTGCAGTAAAACAACTAAGGATTGAAACATTCCTCATCTAAAGCGGAGACTTCCGTAGGACTTTTCTTCTGAAAACCACGATGAACGGCAGGAGTCTGAACAGTGCCTGTATGGCTCTCAGATAAATGATTTGCCGACCGGGTTTTCATGTTCCTTTCACGAAATTGCGCATACCCTCAATGAGCTGCGACTGTCCCCCACAGGCCTCCAACGTGCCGACCGGAACAGAAAAAGTCAATTGATGCGATTTGTCACACTTTCGGTGTAACCAATTGAAGCAGCTTATTTTTTATCGACTACGCTTGCCTTGGATCCAACACATCCAGTATCAATGTTCGTCCAATTCCAGCCCGAGGTGCCCATGAGTCAGGCGTTTCTCCCCTTTTCCCGCCCAAGTATCGGCGATGAAGAAATTGCAGCCGTCGAGCAAGTATTGCGCTCCGGCTGGATCACCACCGGGCCAAAAAATCAACAATTGGAAGAGCAGTTCGCCAACTATGTCGGATGCCGCCACGCCGTTGCACTTTCCTCGGCCACCGGTGGCATGCACATCACCTTGCTGGCCTTGGGCATCGGGCCGGGCGATGAAGTCATTACCCCGTCCCAGACATGGGTGTCCACCGCCAACATGATCTGCCTGCTGGGCGCGACGCCGGTGTTCGTCGACGTCGACCGCGACACCCTGATGAGCGATCTGGACAGCATCGAGGCCGCCATCACCCCACGTACCAAAGCCATCATTCCGGTGCACTACGCGGGCGCTGCCTACGATCTCGACCCGCTGTATGCGCTGGCTGACAAACACGGCATTCCTGTCATCGAAGACGCCGCCCACGCCGCGGGTACCTTCTACAAAGGTCGTCATGTCGGTTCCAAGGGCACGGCGATCTTCTCGTTTCACGCCATCAAGAACATGACCTGCGCTGAAGGCGCGATGTTTGTCAGCGACGATGAAGCGCTGGCCAATCGGGTGCGCATGCTCAAGTTTCACGGCCTCGGCGTCGACGCCTATGACCGCCTGACTGGCGGCCGCAAACCGCAGGCGCAAGTGATTGAACCGGGTTTCAAATACAACCTGGCCGACATCAATGCTGCCATCGCCCTGGTGCAACTGGAGCGACTTGAAGAAATCAACGCTAAACGCACCCAGCTGGCACAAACGTACTTGCATCGCCTGGAAGGCTGCGCCGTGCAACCGCTGGCGATACCGACTTACCCGCAACAACACGCCTGGCACCTGTTTATCCTGCGCATCGACGCCGAGCGTTGCGGCCTGGACCGTGAAGCGTTCATGAAGGGCTTACAGGAGCAGAACATCGGCACTGGCATCCACTTTATCGCCACCCATTTGCACACGTATTATCGTCAGCGGTTCCCGAACATTTACTTGCCTGACACCGAATGGAATTCGGCCCGGCTGTGTTCGATTCCCTTGTTCCCCGACATGACCTGCGATGATGTCAATCGTGTGGTCGATGCCATTGAAAACGTTATGGACAGATCTCAGTGAAACCTTACCCAATCCGTTGCGTGTCGGTTGTTATCCCGGTCTACAACGAGCAAGACAGTCTGCCCGAGTTGCTGCGGCGTACCGAAGCGGCCTGTGCGCAGCTGCACCATGAATACGAAATAGTGCTGGTGGATGACGGCAGTCGCGACAACTCGGCGCAAATCCTCGAAGAGGCTGCCAGTCGCGAAGGCAGCCCGGTGGTCGCGGTCATTCTCAACCGCAACTATGGTCAGCATGCGGCAATCATGGCCGGTTTCGAACACTGCAAAGGTGATGTCGTCATCACGCTCGATGCCGACCTGCAAAACCCGCCTGAAGAAATTCCGCGACTGGTGGCCCAGGCCGAACTCGGTTATGACGTGGTCGCCACCGTGCGCAACAACCGTCAGGACTCGGCCCTGCGTCGCTGGCCGTCGAAACTGATCAACATGGCCGTGCAGCGCTCGACCGGCGTTGCCATGAGCGATTACGGCTGCATGCTGCGTGCTTATCGCCGGACCATCGTCGACGCGATGCTGGCCTGCCGAGAACGCAGCACCTTCATCCCGATCCTGGCCAACAGTTTTGCCCGGCACACCACGGAAATCCTGGTGATGCACGCCGAGCGGGAACACGGTGAATCCAAGTACAGCCCCATGCGCCTGGTCAATCTGATGTTCGACCTGATCACCTGCATGACCACCACGCCGTTGCGCCTGCTGAGCATCGTCGGTTTCGCCATGGCCGGCCTGGGTGTGCTGTTCGCCATGACCTTGATCTTCTTGCGCCTGGTGTTCGGCGCCGAATGGGCCGGGGACGGTTCGTTCGTGCTGTTCGCCGTGCTCTTCGTCTTTACCGGCGGGCAATTCATCGGCATGGGCCTGCTGGGCGAGTACCTGGGACGCATGTACAGCGACGTCCGCGCCCGCCCGCGCTTCTTTGTCGAAAAAGTCTTGCGTAGCCAACCCGCCGCACCCGCTCCCGTTGTCACCGTTGACGGCCTCACTTCCACTTCAGATCAGGTTCTCTCATGAGCGCAAAAGCTGTTGTCTTCGCCTACCACGATATTGGCTGTGCCGGTATCGAATCCCTGCTCGCGTCCGGCTTTGAAATTGCCGCCGTGTTCACTCATGCCGATGACCCGAAAGAAAACGCGTTCTACGGTTCCGTTGCGCAATTGTGTGCCCAAAAAGGCATCCCGGTGCATGCCCCTGAAGATGCCAACCATCCGCTGTGGATCGAGCGCATCGCCAAACTCAACCCGGATTACCTCTTCTCGTTCTACTACCGCAACCTGTTGACCGAGCCACTGCTGGCCACCGCCCGCAAAGGCGCCTTCAACCTGCACGGTTCGCTGCTGCCACGCTACCGCGGCCGCGCCCCGGCCAACTGGGTGCTGGTGAACGGTGAAACCGAAACCGGCGTGACCCTGCACCGCATGGTCAAGCGCGCCGATGCCGGCGCGATCATCGCTCAGCAAAAGGTTGCCATTGAACGCAGCGACACCGCGCTGACCCTGCACGGCAAATTGCGTGTGGCCGCGGCCGACCTGTTGCGCGACAGCCTGCCTGCCCTGTTGCAAGGCAAAGTCACCGAAACGGCTCAGGACGAGTCCAAAGCCACGGTGTTCGGTCGCCGCACCGCCGCCGACGGCAAACTGTTCTGGAAGAAACCCGCTGAAGAACTGTTCAACCTGGTCCGTGCGGTTACCCAGCCGTACCCGGGCGCGTTCTGCGACGTGGGCGAGCACAAGCTGATTGTCTGGAGCGCCGAAGTGGCCAAGGGCAATGAAGGTCAGGCGCCGGGCCGTGTGATCAGCGTCGATCCACTGCGTATCGCCTGCGGCGAAGACTCGCTGGTGATCACCGCCGGTCAGCGCAATGACAACGGCCTGTACCTGAGCGGCCCGCAACTGGCCAACGAATTGGGCCTGGTCGACGGCTCCGTCCTGCGCGGCGCGGAATCCGGGCGCAAGCCACGTCGCACCCGCGTGCTGATCCTCGGCGTCAACGGCTTCATCGGCAACCACCTGTCCGAGCGCCTGCTGCGCGATGACCAGTACGAAGTTTATGGCCTGGACATCGGTTCGGACGCCATCGACCGCCTGCGCAGCCACCCGAACTTCCACTTCGTCGAAGGCGATATCAGCATTCACTCCGAGTGGATCGAGTATCACATCAAGAAGTGCGACGTGATCCTGCCACTGGTAGCGATTGCCACCCCGATCGAATACACCCGCAACCCGCTGCGCGTGTTCGAACTGGACTTCGAAGAGAACCTGAAGCTGGTTCGCTACTGCGTCAAATACAACAAGCGCGTGATCTTCCCGTCGACTTCCGAAGTCTATGGCATGTGCCAGGACAACAACTTCGACGAAGACACTTCCAACCTCATCGTTGGCCCGATCAACAAGCAACGCTGGATCTACTCGGTCTCCAAACAGTTGCTCGACCGTGTCATCTGGGCCTACGGCCAGAAAGGCCTGAATTTCACCCTGTTCCGCCCTTTCAACTGGATGGGCCCACGTCTGGACCGTCTGGACTCGGCACGTATCGGCAGCTCCCGCGCCATTACCCAGCTGATCCTGAACCTCGTGGAAGGCACGCCGATTCGCCTGTTCGATGGCGGCGAGCAAAAGCGTTGCTTCACTGACATCGCGGACGGCGTAGAAGCCCTGGCGCGGATCATCGACAACGAAAACGACGCCTGCAACGGTCAGATCATCAACATCGGCAACCCTGAGAACGAAGCGAGCATTCGCCAGCTGGGCGAAGAACTGCTGCGCCAATTCGAAGCTCACCCGCTGCGCGACAACTTCCCACCGTTCGCCGGTTTCCGCGACGTAGAAAGCAAAGCCTTCTACGGCACCGGCTACCAGGACGTGTCCCATCGCAAACCAAGCATCGCCAACGCCAAACGTCTGCTGGACTGGACGCCAACCGTGGAGATGAGCGAGACCATCGGCAACACCCTGGATTTCTTCCTGCGTGAAGCCATGCTCGAAATCGCGGACAAGCGCTAATGCAGGCAGGCCTTCGAATCGATGTCGACACCTACCGAGGCACCCGTGAGGGGGTGCCCCGGCTGCTGGAAATCCTCGACGAAGCGCAGGTCAAGGCGACGTTCTTCTTCAGCGTCGGGCCGGACAACATGGGGCGCCACTTGTGGCGCCTGATCCGCCCGCAATTTCTCTGGAAAATGCTCCGTTCCAATGCCGCCGGGTTGTACGGCTGGGACATTTTGCTGGCCGGCACTGCCTGGCCGGGCAAACCGATCGGCCGTGACCTGGGGCATTTGATGCGCCAGGCTCAGGCCGCCGGGCATGAAGTCGGCCTGCACGCCTGGGATCACCATGGCTGGCAGGCCAATGCCGGACGCTGGAGCGACGCGCAACTGATCGAGCAAATCCGCCGGGGCGTCGACACGCTCAGCGACATCCTCGGAAAGAAGATCGACTGTTCGGCCGCCGCCGGTTGGCGTGCGGACGAGCGCGTGATCGAAGCCAAGCAAGCATTCGGCTTTCGCTACAACAGCGACTGCCGGGGCCAGAGCCTGTTTCAGCCGACGCTGGCAAACGGTAGTTTGGGTGCACCGCAGATACCGGTGGACCTGCCGACCTTCGATGAGGTGGTTGGCCCAACGGTCGCTGCCCAGGACTTCAACGCGTTCATTCTTGACCGTTTTTCCCCCGACAAACTCAACGTCTACACCATTCATGCAGAAGTAGAAGGGATTCTGATGGCCAACAATTTCCGTCAGCTGCTGGCCGATGCGCGCCAGCGTGACATTCATTTCCAGCCCTTGGGCGATCTGCTGCCCGACGCGCCCAACACCTTGCCCACAGGACGTGTCGTACGCGGCACCCTTGAAGGTCGCGAAGGCTGGTTGGGAGTGCAAGGCGCATGAGCAAACGCTGGGCACTCCCCCTGCTGCTGGTCCTTTTCGTCCTGGGTTATCTGCTGCCACTGGGCACCCACGGCTTATGGATCCCGGACGAAACCCGTTACGCACAGATCAGTCAGCACATGCTCCTGAGCGGCGACTGGGTGTCGCCGCATTTCATGAGCGTGCGCTATTTCGAGAAACCGGCGGCGGGTTACTGGATGATCGCCGCCAGCCAGGCGCTGTTCGGTCAGAACCTGTTTGGCGTGCGGTTTGCCTCGGCGCTGAGCATGGGCCTGAGCGTGCTGCTGTGCTTCCTGATCGCCCGCCGATTGTGGAACGATCCGCGCAAGAGTTTTGCCTGCGCGCTGCTGTACATGAGTTTCAGCGTCATCGCGGGTCAGGCCGGTTACGCCAACCTTGATCCGCAATTCACCTTATGGGTCAACCTGAGTCTGGTGGCGTTGTGGTTTGCGCTGGACAGCGACGGCCGCCGGCAAAAAATCATCAGCTGGGCGGTGCTGGGTCTGGCCTGCGGCATGGGCTTCATGACCAAGGGTTTCCTGGCCTGGTTGCTGCCGGTGCTGGTGGCCCTGCCCTACATGATCTGGCAGAAACGCTGGAAAGAACTGCTGACCTACGGGCCTGTGGCGATTGTCGTGGCCATCGCGGTGAGCCTGCCCTGGGTGCTGGCGGTTCATTCGGAAGAGCCCGATTACTGGCGTTTCTTCTTCTGGCACGAACACATTCAGCGCTTTGCCGGTGAGGACGCCCAGCATGAAGAGCCGTTCTGGTTCTACCTGCCGCTACTGGTCGGTTTCAGTCTGCCGTGGGCGGCGTTGTTGCCGTCGGCGCTGAAACAGGCCTGGCAAACCCGACGCCAGTCCAGCATCGGCTTCCTGCTGCTATGGCTGGTGATGCCGCTGGTATTTTTCAGCATCAGCAAAGGCAAACTGCCCAGTTACATCCTGCCGTGCCTGCTGCCCCTGGCCTTGTTGCTGGGTCATACACTGGCTGACCGGCTGAAGCTGGAACAGGGACGGGTGCTGGGGCTCAACGGGTTGCTCAACCTGGTGTTGGGTCTGGTGACCCTGATCGCCTTGGTCTACCTGCAACTGAAAAAGCCGCTGTACGACCATGAACTGCACAACCTGGTGCTGGTGTTCATCGGTTTGATCGGCTGGATCATGGCCAACCTGCTGCAAGCCTTCAGGCCATTGCAATGCTGGGCTGCACCGGCATTCGGCAGTTTGTTGCTGATCGGCTTGATACCCGCCGGACTGCCTAACTCGGTGGTCGCCAACAAGACCCCCGACCAATTCATCCTCCATCACATGGATGAACTGGCGCAGACCGGCAAATTGCTGAGCAACGATCTTGGCGCCGCATCGGCGCTGGCCTGGCGCATGAAGCACCCGGATGTGTCCTTGTACAACTCGGTAGGCGAATTGAAATATGGTCTCGCCTATCCTGACTCGGCACAGCAACTGGTCACTGTCGGCCAGGTTCAGCAGTGGATGCGCGACGCCCGCCGCAGCGGCTCCGTCGGTGTGGTCATGCGGGTCAAGGGTGAGGACGAATTGCAGGAAATCGAATTGTTGCCCAAGGACGGTAAACGCTATGAACAGGGCAACCTGGTGATCCTGATTTTCCCTCAGGAGGCGCCATGAGCCTGCTACTGGTTCTGGTCGCGTGCCTGTTGACGTGCCTGGGTCAGATTGCGCAGAAATACGCCGTGGAGAGCTGGCGTGGCCAGGCTTCGGGATGGGGCGCGAAACTGCGCTCGCCCTGGCTGTGGCTGGCGCTCGCCGCGCTCGGGTCAGGCTTGCTGGTCTGGCTGCTGGTGTTGCAGCGCCTCGAAGTCGGCATCGCCTACCCGATGCTCAGCCTCAATTTCGTATTGGTCACCCTGATCGCCCGCTTCGTCTTCCACGAAACCATTGATCGCCAGCACTGGTTCGGCGTCGCACTGGTGATCGGTGGCGTGGTTCTGCTGGGGCAACACGCATGAGCCTGCGTCGCGGAATCACGTTCGCCCTGGGCAGCGTGGTGCTGGGCAGCGCGGCGCAACTGGGCATGCGCTGGAGCATGACGCGCCTGCCCTCGCCGGAAAACTGGCTGACCGCCAGTTTCGAACCGGTCCCGGTGCTGGTCGTGCTGAGCGCGATCCTGGCCTACGCCCTCTCGATGCTCTGCTGGCTGGCCGCCCTGCGGGACTTGCCGCTGGGCCGGGCCTACTCGCTTTTGAGCATCAGCTACGCGCTGGTGTACGTGCTGGCCGCCAGCCTGCCGCTGTTTCACGAATCGTTCAGCCTTTCCAAGACCGTCGGGGTGGCATTGATCATTCTCGGGGTCATCACAATCAACTCTCGTTCAGTCCGTGCGACCGAACTCCGGGGTGCGTCATGAAAATCAGTGTATTTGGTAGCGGTTATGTGGGCTTGGTCCAGGCAGCTGTCCTGGCTGAAGTTGGCCATGATGTGGTCTGCATGGACATCGACGAGAAAAAAGTCGCGCTGCTGCAACAGGGCCACGTGAGCATTTTCGAACCAGGGCTGGCCAGTCTGGTACGTGAAAGCCTGGAAGCTAAACGACTGCAGTTCACCAGCGACGAAAAGCTGGCCGTCCAGCATGGCGAGGTGCTGTTTATTGCAGTGGGCACGCCGTCCCGGGACGATGGTTCGGCGGACCTGAGCTATGTGATGTCGGTCGGTGATGCCGTGGCGCGGCATCGCGAACAACCGGTGATTCTGGTGGAGAAGTCCACGGTCCCGGTGGGCACCGGCGACGCGTTGCAAGCACATATCGACAAGGCCCTGGTGAAAGCTGGCCGTGTGTTGCAGTTCGATATCGTTTCCAACCCCGAGTTTCTCAAGGAAGGTTCGGCCGTCGCCGACTGCCGGCGCCCAGACCGGATCATCATTGGCTGCGAACGTGACGAAGTGCGCGAAGTAATGCGCGACCTCTATGCACCGTTCAACCGCAACCACGACCGCGTCATGTTCATGGACCTGCGCAGCGCCGAACTGACCAAGTACGCCGCCAACTGCATGCTGGCCACGAAAATCAGCTTCATCAACCAGATTGCCGAACTGGCCGAACACCTGGGCGCCGACATCGAATCGGTGCGTCTGGGCATCGGCGCCGACTCGCGCATCGGTTATCACTTCATTTACCCCGGCTGCGGTTATGGCGGCTCGTGCTTCCCCAAAGACATGCGCGCACTGATTCACAGCGCCCAGGAAGCGCACTGCTCCAGCGACCTGCTGCAAGCGGTGGAAGCGATCAACGAGCGTCAGAAACACAAACTGTTCGAGCGGATCAACGCGTTCTACCGTGGTGATCTGCGGGGCAAGACCTTTGCCGTCTGGGGCCTGGCGTTCAAGCCCAACACCGATGACATGCGTGATGCGCCGAGCCGGGTCCTGCTGGAATCGCTGTGGGCCGCCGGAGCCAATGTCCGCGCGTATGATCCGGAAGCGATGCAGGAAACCCAAAAACTCTATCCGAATGAATCGAAGCTGATGCTCATGGGGACGCCCGAATCGGTATTGACCGGCGCCGATGCCTTGATCGTCTGCACCGAGTGGCAACAGTTCAAGGCCCCGGATTTCGACCTGATCGAACAACGTCTGAACGCTCCCGTGATCTTCGACGGACGCAACCTGTACGACGCCGAACGCCTTGAACGCAGCGGTTTCAAATACTTCCCGATGGGCCGTGGCGAGTCACGCAACCTGCCGATCCCGCTTCAGCAATGGCCGGCAGACTCGGTCGTCGCGTGATCACCCTGTCACCCACCCGCCAGCAGTCCCTGGGCATCGGGTTACTGGCACTGATCCTGTTCAGTGCCGGGGTTTATCAGCAGGCGGCCATCGGTTTCGATTCGCGGTTCGTGATGTTTGCCCAGGAAATGCTGCGTAACGGGCCATCGGTGTTCCCCACCACCTATGGCCAGCCTTACGCCGACTACTCCGCCCTTTCGACGCTATTCATCTGGCTGCTGTCCTTGCCATTCGGGCAGGTCAACAGCCTCAGCGCCTGGCTGCCGAGCGCGATGGCGGGTGCGGTGATTGTCACGCTGATGTATCGCTTGCTGGCGTCCTACTCCCGACGCTGGGCGCTGCTCAGCATTGCCTTGATGCTGATGACCAGTACGTTCATCACCGAAGCTCGCGCGGTGTCCCAGGACCTGATACTCGCGGCGGTCGCGTTTTCGGTGTTTTACCTGGGGTATGCCGCCGACCACTTCGCAGCACAACGCCGCTGGTGGCTGATTTTTGCCCTGTTGGTCCTCGGCTTCGGGGTGCGCGGACCGATCGGGCTGGTGGTGCCCACAGGCATTCTGTGCAGCTACTTTTTGCTCAATCGCCAATGGCGGCATTTGTTTGGCTTCGGCCTGACAGCCGCCGTGTTGTTGGCCGTGAGCATCGGCACATTGTTGTGGCTGGCCGACACCGAAGGCGGCCCGGCCTTCATGCAAGACGTGGTGCGCATGCAGTTCATGGGGCGCATGGACGGCAGCGAAGGCGCCAGCGGAGCGCTGTATTATTTCACCAGTTCGATGGGCAACTATGCGCTCGCCTATCCGCTGGCCTGGCTTGCGTTGGCGGCGATTGCGCTGACCCGACCGCGCCAGGCAGGCCCTGCATGGCGCCTGTTGCAGTACTGCATGGCGGCCGGGTTGATTGTGATGATCGGGTTGTCGATCCCGCAGGCGAAAAAGGCCCGTTATCTACTGCCGATGTTGCCGATGGCGGCGATTATTGCGGCGTATCCGTTTCAGGTCGCGCAAGGGCGGTTGTTTGCCGCGTTGCGCGGTTTGATGCAGGGGTTATGGTTGCTGATCCCGATACTCATGATCGTTGGATTGGTGGTCGCTCAGCGCCGGTTTCCCGAGCAACTGACGTCGATCCGCTCGATCGTGATCCTGCTCGGCGTGTTGCAGGCCATCGCCCTTGCCACGCTGTTCAAGCCCCGTTGGCGCGCAGAGACGCTGGCTTTTTGCGCGGTGCTGGCGGTGTGGTCGGTGTACATGAGCGTGTTCGAACCGGTTGAGCGTCGGCTCTATGACACCCGCACATTCAGCCTTGCCGTCTATGAGCAGGTTAAAAAAGCGCCGGCGCCATTGGTGCTGCACAGCATGGGCAAAGATGCCAAGGCGATCAAATTCATGGTCAATATCCCGCATGACTTGCAGCCGCTGTTTACCGACTCGATCCCGGAACTGCAAAGTCTCTCCGGACCCGCGTGGTTGATGATGGACCTGAACGCCTACATCGCCTTGCAAGGCACTGCGCTGGGTAACTTGCAACCGGTGTTGAGCGGGCGATTCGACAAGAATGATTTCGTGCTGCTGCATAAACAAACCCCGTAGAACGGCGCACAGAAAGTTGCTGTTAGCGGCCCCTGCTTGTTTCACGCAGGTGCCTTCAGATCGACCCCCAACGCCTGCGCAAACGCCTTGACCAGCGGACTGCGCACGGTGTTGTGGCGCAGGATCAGATTGAACGGCGTGACGATGTTGATCAGGTCCGGGCGCACCGCGCGAAACTGTCCCTGAGCCACCATCGTCGCTGCATAATGCTGCGGCAGAAAACCGACAAAACGACCGGTCTTGATCAACAGCGCCACGGCTTCCACCTGGGTGGCGGACGCCGAGAAACTGTCGTAGTGAGCAAAGTTCAGCTTGTCCCGATGAATCGCGTAGCGATGGTTGATGCACTCATGGTGCCTGAGCACATCGCTGCCCATTTCGGCGTCCGGCGTCGAAAACAGCGGGTGACCGACAGCGCAATAAACTTCCGAGCGTTCTTCATACAGCGCGTAATAATCAAACTCCTCTCTTTTCTGGTACACCGGCACGATCCCCGCCACTAATCGCCCCTCTACTACGCCCCTTTCCACTTCATCCAGTTGAGACGACTGAAGTTGAAACCTTACTTTCGGCGACTCTTCATTAATTCGTCTAAGCGCTACAACTAACGGTGAATTAGCATCGGAAATCGTATTGTCGATAACGCCCACCCCAAGATCGCCGATAAGTTCGTTTTGCGCTGAACTAAGGCGATCTCGAAAGTTATCGACCGAGGCAAACAAATCGATCGATGCCTGATACACCAATCGCCCTTCTTCGGTCAGGTGAAAGCCTTCTCTACCCCGGGTACACAAGCGCATGCCAATGCGGATTTCCAGGTCAGATATCTGTTTGCTGATCGCCGCCAGCCCCACATTCAGCTCATTTTGCGCCGCACTAAAGCCTCCGGCCTCGACCACGGCCTTGAATACCTTGAGCAATTTGAAGTCCAGCCCACTGAGGGCCAGCGGTGCCCGTTGCAGCGGTTTTGGCGGCGGGTTTCCGGAATTGGAAAGTGGGGTTTCCATAATGCTTATTTACCTCTGGCGCCGTATTCAACAACCTGTGTCCAACAACAAAAATAGTGCCGGTAAATAATAATGACCACAGAAAACCAGGCTTGGCAACTGCCAATAAATTCCGTACTTCAGTGCCAACTCACTGATGTTCAACGACTAAAAGCTGACACTTCGATCAGCTCTCGTGACTTCGCAACTGCGCTTATCCCCTGCCCTTGAATTTGATTAGGCCGAACCTCGCCCGAATGATTTTCGACGCGTGTTCCAGGCCCGGCATACCGATTTCAGTTCGCTTTACCGACGAGGAAAACAACAATGTCTCAAACCACCGACCGTCTCTGGGGTGCCCGCTTCAAAAGCGGCCCGTCCGAAGCCCTGGCGGCCCTGTCCCGTTGCCCCGAGCGCTACTTTCGCCTCACCCCGTACGACCTCGCCGGTTCCAAGGCACATGCCCGTGAACTGCAGCGTGCCGGGCTGCTGACCGAGCAAGAAACCCTGACCATGCTCGATGCGCTGGAGCGCATCGGTGATGACTTCCGCGCCGGCCGCATCGCCCCGACGCTGGACGACGAAGACGTCCACACCTTCATCGAACGCCTGCTGACAGAACGCCTCGGCGCCTTGGGCGGCAAGCTGCGTGCGGGCCGCTCGCGCAACGACCAGACCGCCAACGACCTGCGCCTGTTTTTGCGTGATCACGTCCGCACCCTGGCCGTCGAAGTGCTGGCCCTGCAACAGGCCCTGGTCGATCAGGCCGAGCAACACATCGAAAGCATCTGCCCGGGCTTCACCCACTTGCAGCAGGCGCAACCCATTGTCTTCGCGCACCACTTGCTGGCTCACTCGCAATCGATGCTGCGTGACGTGCAACGCCTGGTGGATTGGGACATACGCACCTCACTGTCGCCACTCGGCGCTGCGGCCATGGCCGGTTCCGCCATTGCTCGCCTGCCGCAACAGTCGGCCAAGGAAATGGGCTACAGCGGCGTCTGCGAAAACTCCATCGACGCCGTCGCCAGCCGCGATCACGTCGCCGAATTCCTGTTTATTGCGAGCATGCTCGGCATCAACATTTCCCGCCTCGCCGAAGAATTTTGCCTGTGGTCGTCGCGGCAATTTCGCTGGGTTGCGCTGGACGATGCCTACGCCACCGGCAGCTCGATCATGCCGCAGAAGAAAAACCCGGACATCGCCGAACTGGCCCGGGGCAAGGCGGGTCGCCTGATCGGTAACCTGACCGGTTTGCTCTCCACGCTGAAATCCCTGCCGCTGTCGTACAACCGCGACTTGAGCGAAGACAAGAACGGCGTGCTCGACAGCGTCGACACCTTGCTGCTGGTACTGCCGGCCATGGCCGGGATGGTCGCAACCATGAAGGTCAACGTCGAAGAACTGCGTCGTCAGGCGCCACTGGGCTTCACCCTCGCCACCGAAGTCGCTGACTGGCTGGCCATGCGCGGCGTGCCGTTCAAGGAAGCGCATGAGATTACCGGTGCGCTGGTCCAGGCCTGCGAGAAACATGACCTCGAATTGTGGGAAGCCTCGCCGGCATTGCTGGCCGAAATCGACCCGCGCCTGACGCCTGAAGTGCGTGACAGTTTGACCCTGGAAGCCGCCATCGCCGCCCGCAGTGGCTGGGGCGGCACCGCACCGCAACAGGTGCGCGAGCAGATCGGCCGCCTGAAAACCGCCCTCGCCGCGCAACAGCAGTGGACCGAGGACTATCAGGGTTTCCGCCTCTGAGGCAAGACACAAAAACCTGTGGGAGCGGGCAAGCCCGCTTCCACAGGGATCAAGTTGGACCTGTGATACCAGTGTACGGAGAAACAACATGAGCCAGACCCAGGCAGAACGACTCCAGTCGGAGCGCAAACTGGCGGAAAACCAGTTCGACATCACGCAATACCAGCATGTGCCACGGCGTTATTACGGGCGGATTTTCTTCGCCACCCTCATCGTCGTCGCCATTCTCGGTCTGGTGCGGGCCTTCGCCGAAGGCAAGATCGAATGGTCGTACATCGGCCAGTTCCTGACCTCCCAGGCGATCATGTGGGGCTTGCTCAACACCGTCGTCATGGCCGTGCTGGCGATGGCGCTGGGCATTATTTTCGGGGTGATCACCGCGATCATGCGCATGTCGGCCAACCCGATCCTGCGCTACGTGGCCGTGACCTACACCTGGCTGTTTCGCGGTACGCCACTGATCCTGCAACTGCTGTTGTGGTTCAACCTCGCATTGATTTTCCCCACCATCGGCATCCCCGGCCTGTTCGAAATGGACACTGTGAGCCTGATGACGCCGTTCGTGGCCGCCCTGCTCGGCTTGAGCATCAACCAGGGCGCCTACACCGCCGAAGTGGTGCGCGCCGGGTTGCTGTCGGTGGACACCGGCCAGTACGAGGCCGCCAAGTCGATCGGCATGCCGCGCCTGCAAGCGCTGCGCCGCATCATTCTGCCGCAGGCCATGCGGATCATCATTCCGCCGGTCGGTAACGAGTTCATCGGCATGGTCAAAATGACCTCGCTGGCGAGCGTTATCCAGTACTCGGAACTGCTCTACAACGCCCAGAACATCTACTACGCCAACGCTCGCGTGATGGAGCTGCTGATCGTCGCCGGTATCTGGTACCTGGCCACGGTCACCGTGCTGTCCTTTGGTCAAAGCCGCCTGGAGCGTCGTTTCGCTCGCGGCGCCGGCAAGCGTTCTTGAGGAGCCCCACATGAGAAGCATCGTCAAGGCCGTGAGCCTGAACAAATATTACGACCAGTACCACGCGCTCAAGGACATCAACATCGAAGTCGAGCAAGGCGAAGTGCTGTGCATCATCGGCCCGTCCGGCTCCGGCAAAAGCACCTTGCTGCGCTGCGTCAACCAGCTGGAAAAGATCGACAAGGGCGGCCTGTGGGTCGACGGCGAACTGGTGGGTTACCGCGTCGTCGGCAACAAACTGCACGAGCTCAACGAGTCGCAGATCGCCCGTCAACGCCTGTCCACCGGCATGGTGTTCCAGCGTTTCAACCTGTTCCCGCACATGACGGTGCTGCAAAACATCATCGAAGGGCCGTGCCAGGTGCTCAAGCGTTCGCCCAAGGAGGCGCACGAAGAAGCCGTGGAACTGCTCGCTCGCGTCGGCCTGGCCGACAAGCGCAACAGCTACCCGATCGAGCTGTCGGGTGGCCAGCAACAACGCGTGGCCATTGCCCGCGCCCTGGCCATGCGGCCCAAGCTGATGCTGTTCGATGAACCCACTTCGGCACTCGACCCGGAACTGGTCGGTGAGGTGCTGTCGGTGATGCGCGATCTGGCGCAAACCGGCATGACCATGATCGTCGTCACCCATGAACTGGGCTTCGCTCGCGAGGTTTCCAACCGCATGGTGTTCATGGACGGCGGGCAGATCGTGGAGGCAGGAAGCCCCGAAGAAATTCTAATAAGTCCGCAAAACCCGCGCACCCAAAGCTTCATTTCTGCCGTTCGAACCTAAGCGCTGTTTGGCGCTCACAACACTCATAAGAGAACGACCATGAAGAACTTCGTTATTCCAGCAGTACTCGCCGGCCTGATGGCTTCCAGCTTCACCTTCGCCGCCGAATTGCCGGCCAGCATCAAGGCCAAGGGCGAGATCGTGGTAGCGATCATGCCGAACTACCCACCGATGGATTTCAAGGACCCGGCCACCAACACCCTCACCGGCCTGGACTATGACCTGGGCAATGCCCTGGCCGAGCGTCTGGGCGTGAAGATCAAATGGCAGGAAACCGGTTTCGAACAGATGATCAACGCGCTGACCACCGACCGCGTGGACATGGTCTTGTCCGGCATGACCGACACTGCCGAGCGTCAAGCCAGCGTGACTTTCGTTGACTACTTCACCAGCGGTCCGCAGTTCTACACCCTGCAGAAGAACAAGGACTTCAACGAGATCATCGACCTGTGCGGCAAGAAAGTCGGCACCAGCCGCCGCACCACCTTCCCGTCGGAAATCGCCGAGTGGAGCAAGGCCAACTGCGAAGCCGCCGGCAAGCCTGCAATCAACGTGATCGGCACCGAAGGTTCGGCCGATGCCCGGGCGCAACTGCGCCAGAGCCGTATCGACGCGGCGATGCAGGGCAGCGAGACCCTGCCTTACCTCAAGACCCAGGAAAAGGACATGTACAAAACCGTAGGCCTGCCGATCTCCTCGCAGTTCACCGGGTTGGGCGTGAGCAAGAAAAAGCCTGAGCTGAGTGAAGCAGTGAAGGTCGCGTTGCAGAGCATGATTGATGACGGCAGCTACCAGACCATCCTGAAGAAATGGGACCTGGAACTGGGCGCGATCAAGACTGTGACCATCAACGCCGGGAAATAAGCGGCAGGCTCGCTCCCACAATGGTCTGGGCCAAACACAATTTTTGGCCGACCAATAAACCTGTGGGAGCGGGCTTGCCCGCGATGGCGATCTGTCAGGTGACATAGATGTTGAATGTGCCGGCCTCATCGCGGACAAGCCCGCTCCCACAGGTTTTGTGGTGTACCTATAAATGAATGGAGTGCCACTGATGTCCTCCTCGCTGCAACCCACCTGGCCCGCCCCGCACAAAGCCTGCCTCGCCCTCGCCTTCGATCTCGATGGCCCGACCGGCGATGCCATGCTCAATGGCTCGATCTGGCACAAGCCCGAGTACTTCGGTTTCGGCGGTTACGGCCCTTACCGGGCGCTGCCGCGGATTCTCGACCTGCTGGACGAATTCAGGATTCCAACGACCTTCTTCGTCCCCGCCTGGGTCGTGGAGAACTGGCCGACACAGTGCCAGGCGATTATCGAGCGCGGGCATGAGGTGGCGTACCACGGCTACAAACACGAATCCTTTTACGCCCTGACGCTGGACCAGCAAAAGGACGTGATGAAGACATCACGCGAGGTGTTCTGGAAACACCTGGCGATCCGCGCCGAAGGCTTTCGCACCCCGTCCGGCGATTGGCGCGCCGAGACCCCGGCGATGCTGGTTGAAGCCGGCGTGACCTATTCCAGCAGCATGCGCGGCGATGACCGGCCGTACCTGGTCAAGGTACCCGGCCACGACACGCCGTTGGTGGAAATTCCCGGCCGCTGGGAAATGGACGACTACGCCTCCCTCGCCTACACCCGTGCCCCGAACTTCCCCTCGGGCCTCGACCGCACCGCCAGCTACGCGCTGACCCTCGACAACTGGTGCCGCGAATACGACGGCGCGATGAACGAAGGCCTGTGCCTGACCACCTTGTTCCACCCCAAGATCACCGGCAAACCGGGACGCATCCTGTTGCTGGAAAAACTCTTTGACCACATGCGCCAGCGCGATGACGTGTGGTTCGCGACCTGCCGCGATGTCGCCCAGTGGTGGCTGAAGGAGCACCACCATGGCTGATTTCACTGTGTGGCCTCAAGGCAAGCGCTGTGCCGTGGTGTTGACCGTTGATTACAACGACATCCACGGCATTCTGACCCAGGCGCCTGAAGTCGCCGGGCGCGACAAGACGCTGTCTGTCTGGCGTTACGGCAGCCAACGCGGAGTCGAGCGCTTACTCGGTTTGTTCAAGGAACTGGGGGTGTCCAGCAGTTGGTGCATCCCCGGCATCGTCGCCGAGGAAAACCCCGAACACCTCCGCGCAATACAGGCCGGCGGGCATGAAATCGCCTGTTCAGGCTATCGCCACCAGAACTATGACACCCTCGATCTCGCCCAACAGAGCGCTGAGATTGCCAAGGGTTGCGCAGCGTTGACCGCGCTGACCGGCCAGCGTCCGACGGGGTTTCGCATCCCGGCCGGCAACGGCGCACCGGGTTTCATCGAGGCCTTGAGGGATCAGGGCATTCGCTGGTCTTCATCATGGCGTGGCGATGACT
The DNA here is from genome assembly GCF_054668435.1 of Pseudomonas sp. S2_B07. NCBI lineage: Bacteria > Pseudomonadati > Pseudomonadota > Gammaproteobacteria > Pseudomonadales > Pseudomonadaceae > Pseudomonas > Pseudomonas sp. S2_B07. The sequence continues at coordinate 258,021 of NZ_CP162769.1, read as the reverse complement.
TGCCGTTCAAGCATCCGACTGCACCGGAAGTCATCGAGTTGCCGCTGCACTATGAACTGGAAGACGAGCCGTATTTCGCCTTCAACCTGAGCCCTGCCGTGCCTCCGGCGCAGTCGCGGATCGCGTCTTACAGCCACACCCTGGGCAACCTGCAAATGGACTTCGCCGGGTTCCACCGGTTTGGCCTGTGCTACGTGCTGCGCCTGCACCCGGAAATCATCGCCACGCCGGGGCGCATCGGTGTCCTGCGCGAATTGCTTGAGGGCATTCAGCAACACAAAGATGTGTGGATCGCCACCGCCGCTGAAGTCGCGCAGTGGTGGGCCGGTTCGGCGCAGCCTGTGGCCGAGGATCACCCGGCCTCGGTGTATGAGCGCCATTATCGGGATTACCTCGTATGACCGAACGCATGCAGCGACTGGCGCAGTTTTGCGTCGACACTCGCTACGAAGACTTGCCCCCGGCTTTGGTGACGCAAGCCAAGCGGCACATTCTCGATACCTTCGGCGCGACGTTGGCCGGTTCTGTGAGCGACGTGGCGAAACAGGCGCAACAGGTGTTCGCGGGTGAAACCGGTGAAACGTTGGTCTGGGGCACCGGATTGCGGGTCGGGGCCATTCAGGCGGCCATGCTCAACGGCGTCGCGGCCCATGCGCTGGAACTGGACGACACCGGTGGCTGCGACCATTCCGGCGCGGTGGTGCTTCCGGCGGTCATGGCGGCGGTATCGATGTCGCCCCCCCTGTCAGCGGTCGCGAGCTGATCACCGCCGTGGTCATCGGCTACGAAGTTGGCCGGCGCGTGCTGGAAGCCTGTGGCGGTTACTCGGCGCACAACGGCGCGGGCTGGCACTCCACCGCCACGTGCGGTGTATTCGGCGCGGCCGCGGCGAGCGCACGGATCCTGCGTCTGGACCTTCAGCAAACGTTATCGGCGCTGGGCATCGCCGGCAGTTTCAGTGGCGGATTGTGGGCGTTTATCCATGACGGCTCGCACAGCAAAAAACTGCACAGTGGCCGCGCCGCGGAAGGTGGATTGCTCGCGGCACGGTTTGCGCAGCAGGGCATCAGTGGGCCAACGAAGTTGTTCGATGATGTCTGGGGCGGTTTTCTGAAAACCCTCGCCGGCGTGACATCGCAGCCCGAGGCACTGGACGCCGACGTGGGCGTCGTGTGGAAACTCGCCCGCTGTTCGATCAAGCCTCATGCCTCGTGCCGGGGCACGCATTCGGCCATCGACGCATTGGGGCTGTTGCTCGATCAATTGCAGGTCGATGTCGATCAGGTCGAAGACATTCATGTTTCGCTGTGCGGGTTTCTTCAAGGCATGTGCGGCGACCAGGAAGTCAGCACCTTGGCGGCGGCGCAGATGAGTTTGCCGTATGCCCTGGCTGCACGGTTGGTTCATGGTCATTGCCGGTTGCAGGCCTATGACGATGCGCAACGCCGTGATCCGCGTATCGCGCACTGGATGTCGCGCGTTCGCCTTGAAGTGGACCCGCAACTGTCAGAGGATGGCGAGCCGGTTGTCAGCCTGCGAACCGTGGACGGTCGGCAGGCAAGCCTGTGTGTCGACGTGCCGCTGGGAGCGCCGGGGAATCCGTTGAGTGATGCGGCGTTGGAACAGAAGTTTTTCAGTCTGGCCGGGCGGGTGATGTCGCAGGAACGGGCGGCGCAATGGCTTGGGCAGTTGTGGCGGCTGGAGGAGATGGAATCGGTTCGTTTGCTGGATCGGTGGCTGGTTTGATCAAGAGGTTGAATCGGCTGACGCCATCGCGAGCAAGCTCGCTCCCACAGGGCAATGCATTCCAAATGTGGGAGCGAGCTTGCTCGCGATGGCCGCGCCTCGGTCTGCCGGTAAACACTCAAAAAACCAAATAAGGACATTTGCCCCACCGTGGCCACTTACTCGCTCGTTATCCGCCGCTTGATGATTGTCTCGCTGACGATTGTCGTCAGCCGCGCCATCACCAGTCCGCTGCTCACGCTGTTCCTGAGCAACAAACTCGGCCTCAACCAACAGGACGTCGGTTTGCTGCTAGGCATCGCGGTGTTTATCGCTACCCTGCTCGCGCTCTACGGCGGCTACATCATCGACCGTCTGGAAAAGCGCCGACTGCTGATCCTCGCCATGCTTTCCAGTGCCATCGGCTTTGTGCTGCTGACCTTTGCCGAAAACCTCTACCTGACCACCGCCACGCTGGTGATCACTGAAACGGCATCGGCGCTGTTCCTGATCGGATCGAAAGCGATCCTCAGCGAAAACCTGCCCATGGGCCAGCGTGCCAAGGCCTTTTCCCTGCGCTACACCTTGACCAACATCGGTTACGCCACCGGGCCGATGCTCGGCGTGGTGATTGCCGGGGTGTACCCGATTGCGCCATTTCTGATTGCCGGTGGCATCGCGTTCTTCAGCATCTTCCTGATGATCGGCATCCCCAAGGACTCGGCCCCGGTGCCCGCCATCGGCCAACCCCAGAGCTTTCTCAAGACGCTGATCACCCTGAAAAACGACCGCACGCTGATCATGTTCACCTGCGGTTGCCTGCTCAGTACTGTGGTCCACGGCCGGTTCACCTTGTACCTGTCGCAATACCTGCTGGTGACTCACGATTCCAAACGCGCCCTGGAAACCATGGCCGCCCTGCTCGCTTGTAACGCCATCAGCGTGATCCTGCTGCAATACCAGATCGGCCGGTTTCTCAAGCGCGAACAACTGCGCTACTGGATTGCCGGCGGCACCAGCCTGTTCATCGTCGGTTTGATCGGCTTCAGCCTGGCCGACAGCCTGGTGTCATGGTGCGTGGCCATGTTCATCTTCACCCTGGGCGAAATGATCATTTACCCCGCCGAGTTCCTCTTCGTCGACACCCTGGCCCCGGAAGAATTGCGCGGCAGCTATTACGGCGCGCAGAATCTCGCCGCACTCGGCGGCGCATTGAGCCCGGTGATCTGCGGCTTCCTGCTGATGCACACCCCCGCACCGACGATGTTCTATGCCTTGAGCGCACTGACCGCAATGGGCGGATTCCTGTGCTTCATGAGTGGACGGCGCGTGGCAATACTGCAAAATTAATGCACTGAAACTGCATTAATATGAATTTGTCAGTAGATGGATTCAACGGCACACTGTGCCCCGTTCCTCCCCCAATAGTTGGAACACCTTCAAGGGCTTTCTGGATATCCCAGCCAAGCCTTTTTTTTGCTCGTTTTTTTGTTCACGGATCAACTTCATCATGCTCGCTCGCTGGTTGCCCGCCGCCATCAACACCCGCCCTTCCGAATGGAGCCGTGCCGCCATCGGCATGGCCCTTGGGACGCTGTTCAGCGTCTGGGTTTGCGGGCAAGTGTTTGGCATGGAAGTGGCGCAGCACCTGATCGGCCCGCTGGGTGCATCGGCCGTGTTGTTGTTCGCTGTGTCCTCCGGCGCCCTCGCCCAGCCGTGGTCGATTCTGGGCGGCTACTTGAGCGCCGGAGTGGTTTCGCTGCTGGTTGCCCATGTGCTCGGGCGAACCCTCGGCAGTGCCTGCCTGGCAGCGGGCATGGCGCTGATGTTGATGTGCTGGCTGCGTTGCCTGCATCCGCCGGCCGGGGCTTTGGCATTGCTGTTGGTGCTGGCCGATCCGGCCACCATTGCCATGGACTGGAAGGCCCTCGGCCCGGTGATGCTCGGTGCCTCGGCGATGCTGCTCAGCGCCCTGGCCTACAACAACCTGACGCGCATTCGCTACCCCAAACGCGCCAGCGAACCGGTGGCCGTGATCCCCGCCGATCACCCGCCTGTTGACAGCCAGGCCATCACTGCCCAAGACCTGAAAATGGCGTTGGCGGACATGGAGGCGTTCTTCGATGTCACGCCTGAAGACCTCGAACAGCTGATCCATGCCAGTGAACTGCACGCCAAGCGGCGCAGTATCAGCGAAGTACTCAGCAAACGCATTTAACCAATCCTTGTGGGAGCCGAGCTTGCTCGCGATAGCAGTGTGTCATTCAACATTTATGTTGGCTGACAGGACCCCATCGCGAGCAAGCTCGGCTCCCACAAGTTTGTTGCAAAAACGCAGACAGGACCTGCACATTTCCCGGTTGTACATCACAAATTTGCACTGGTACGATCCTGCATCGCTCGCGCGCGAGCTTCTCTATAAAGAACAATAAAAGCAGGGAGTTAGTGATGACTGCTCAGGTTTTATCGAAGGGGACTTCGTCCATGGACGCCACGCAAAACGAAGTGCTGGCCGAGGTTCGCAACCACATCGGTCACCTGACCCTCAACCGCCCCGCCGGCCTCAATGCCTTGACCTTGGACATGGTGCGCGACCTGCAGCGTCAGCTAGATGCCTGGGCTCAGGATCCACACGTACACGCGGTGGTCTTGCGCGGTGCCGGCGAGAAAGCCTTCTGTGCCGGCGGCGATATTCGCTCGCTGTACGACAGTTTCAAAAGCGGCGACACGCTGCACCAGGATTTCTTCGTCGAGGAATACGCCCTGGACCTCGCCATCCACCATTACCGCAAACCCGTGCTCGCCTTGATGGACGGCTTCGTCCTGGGCGGCGGCATGGGTCTGGTGCAAGGCGCCGACCTGCGAGTAGTCACCGAAAAAAGCCGTCTGGCGATGCCGGAAGTCGGCATCGGCTACTTCCCGGACGTCGGTGGCAGCTACTTCCTGCCACGCATCCCTGGCGAGATTGGGATGTACCTCGGTGTCAGCGGTGTGCAGATTCGCGCGGCGGATGCGCTCTACTGCGGGTTGGCCGACTGGTATCTGGAGAGCGAAAAACTGGCCGTGCTGGACGACAAACTCGACCAGCTCGAATGGCACGACACGCCGCTCAAAGACCTGCAGGGCTTGCTGGCTAAACTCGCGGTGCAGCAACTGCCCGACGCACCGCTGGAAGCGCTCCGCCCGGCCATCGACCACTTCTTCGCCTTGCCCGATGTGCCGAGTATTGTTGAGCAATTGCGTCAAGTGACGATTGCCGACAGCCATGAGTGGGCACTGACCACCGCCGACCTGCTGGACAGCCGTTCGCCGCTGGCCATGGGCGTGACCCTGGAAATGCTCCGTCGGGGTCGGCACTTGAGTCTGGAAGACTGCTTCGCCCTTGAGCTGCACCTGGACCGTCAATGGTTCGAGCGCGGCGACCTGATCGAAGGCGTGCGCGCCTTGCTGATCGACAAAGACAAGACGCCGCGCTGGAACCCGCCGACCTTGCAGGCGCTGGACGCCAAGCATGTCGCGAGTTTCTTCACAGGCCTTGATGAGAGTGGGAACTGAGCCATGCACGATATCGAATTGAGCGAAGAGCAAGTCATGATCCGCGACATGGCCCGGGACTTTGCCCGCGGCGAAATCGCGCCCCATGCGCAAGCCTGGGAAAAGGCTGGCTGGATCGACGACGGTCTGGTGGCGAAGATGGGTGAACTCGGGCTGCTGGGCATGGTGGTGCCTGAAGAATGGGGCGGCACCTATGTCGACTACGTGGCCTACGCCTTGGCGGTGGAGGAGATTTCCGCGGGTGATGGCGCTACCGGTGCGCTGATGAGCATTCACAACTCGGTCGGGTGCGGCCCCGTTTTGAACTATGGCACTGAAGAACAGAAACAGACCTGGCTGCCGGATCTGGCCAGCGGCCAGGCCATCGGCTGCTTCTGCCTGACCGAACCACAAGCCGGTTCCGAAGCGCACAACCTGCGCACCCGCGCCGAACTGCGCGACGGCCAGTGGGTGATCAACGGCGCCAAGCAATTTGTCAGCAACGGCAAGCGCGCGAAACTGGCGATTGTGTTTGCCGTGACCGATCCGGACCTGGGCAAACGCGGCATTTCGGCCTTCCTGGTGCCGACTGACACTGCCGGTTTTATCGTCGATCGCACGGAACACAAGATGGGCATCCGCGCCTCCGACACCTGCGCGGTGACGTTGAATAACTGCACCATTCCTGAAGCCAACCTGCTGGGAGAGCGCGGCAAAGGCCTGTCCATCGCCCTGTCCAACCTCGAAGGCGGCCGCATCGGCATCGCCGCGCAAGCCTTGGGCATTGCCCGAGCCGCGTTCGAAGCGGCGCTGGCCTATGCGCGGGATCGGGTGCAATTCGACAAGCCGATCATCGAACACCAGAGCATCGCCAACATGCTCGCTGACATGCACATGCAGCTGAACGCCGCGCGATTGCTCATCCTGCATGCGGCGCGCTTGCGCACCGCCGGCAAACCCTGCCTGTCGCAAGCTTCACAGGCCAAGCTGTTTGCCTCGGAAATGGCCGAAAAGGTGTGCTCGTCCGCGATTCAGATTCATGGTGGTTATGGGTATCTGGAAGACTATCCAGTGGAGAAGTACTACCGGGATGCGCGGATTACGCAGATTTACGAAGGGTCGAGCGAGATACAGCGGATGGTGATCGCCCGCGAGCTCAAAAACTATCTGGTCTGAAGCCTAAAAGCATCGCGGGCAAGCCCGGCTCCCACAGGTTATGTGTCAATGGAAAGGACACCGATAACCTGTGGGAGCCGGGCTTGCCCGCGATGGCGTCAGTCAAAACGCCGCATTACTTACCTTTGAACTCAGCCTCACGCTTGGCAATAAACGCGGCCATCCCTTCCTTCTGATCCTGCGTCGCAAACGCCGCATGGAACACCCGGCGCTCAAAGCGCACGCCTTCGGACAGGCTCACTTCGAACGCACGGTTGACGCTCTCCTTGACCATCATCGCAATCGGCAGCGACTTCTTGGCAATCAGCGCCGCAACTTTCAGCGCTTCGTCCAGCAGTTCATCCGCCGGCACGATCCGCGCGACGATGCCGCAACGCTCTGCTTCCACTGCGTCGATCAAACGCCCACTCAGGCACATTTCCATGGCCTTGGCTTTGCCCACGGCGCGGGTCAGGCGCTGGGTACCGCCCATGCCCGGCAGCACGCCGAGGTTGATTTCCGGCTGGCCGAACTTGGCATTGTCGCCCGCCAGGATGAAGTCGCACATCAGCGCCAGTTCACAGCCACCGCCCAAGGCAAAACCGTTGACCGCGGCGATGATCGGCTTGCGGCGGTTGGCCACGCGATCGCTGTCGCTGAACAGGTCGTCGATGTAGATTTGCGGGTAGGTCAGCTCGGCCATTTCCTTGATGTCGGCGCCGGCGGCAAAGGCTTTTTTCGAGCCGGTCAGCACGATGCAGCCGATGTTCGAATCGGCTTCCAGGCCATCAAGGGCGTGATTCAGCTCGCTGACGATCTGCGCGTTCAACGCGTTCAGCGCTTGCGGGCGGTTCAAGGTGATCAGGCCGACGCGGCCATGGGTTTCCAGCAAAATCGTTTCGTAACTCACAGAGGAACTCCTTCTTATAAATTGCGCGAAATAACCATGCGTTGAATATCGCTGGTGCCTTCGTAGATCTGGCAGACCCGCACGTCGCGATAAATGCGCTCCAGCGGGAAATCGTTGAGGTAACCGTAACCGCCGAGGGTTTGCAATGCCGAGGAGCAGACCTTTTCGGCCATTTCCGAGGCGAACAGCTTGGCCATGGACGCTTCGACCAGCGCCGGTTTGCCGCTGTCACGCAACGCCGCCGCGTAATGCACCATCTGGCGGGCCACGGCAATTTGTGTGGCCATGTCGGCGAGGCGGAACGCAACCGCCTGGTGTTCGATGATCGGTTTGCCGAAACTCTCGCGCTCACGGGCGTAGTCACGGGCCGCTTCGAACGCGGCGCGAGCCATGCCCACCGATTGCGACGCAATGCCGACGCGGCCACCTTCGAGGTTGGCCAGGGCGATTCGATAACCTTCGCCCTCTTCGCCCAAACGGTTGGCGACCGGGACTTTAACGTCTTCGAACAGGATCTGGCAGGTGTCGGACGCGTGCTGACCGAGTTTGTCTTCGACCCGCGCGACTTTGTAGCCCGGCGAATCGGTCGGTACGATCAACGCGGTGATGCCACGTTTACCCGCGCTCGGGTCGGTCACCGCGAACACAATCACCACCCCGGCGTTTTGCCCGGAGGTGATGAACTGTTTGCAGCCGTTGAGCACGTAGTGATCGCCTTCCAGCCGTGCGCGGGTTTTCAGGCCGCTGGCGTCGGAACCGGCCTGCGGTTCGGTCAGGGCAAAGGCGCCAAGCATTGCACCACTGGCCAAGGGCTTGAGGAAGCGTTCTTTCTGATCGTCGTTGCCATAGTGCAGGATCGGTACGCAGCCGACCGAGTTGTGCACGCTCATGATGGTCGAGCATGCGCCGTCACCGGCGGCGATTTCTTCCAGGGCCATGGCGTAGGCCAGGTAACCGGTGTCGCAACCGCCCCACTGCTCCGGCACCAGCATGCCGAAGAAGCCGAGCTCGGCCATTTCACCGATGGCTTCCTTGGGGAAACGGTGTTCGCGATCCCACTCGGCGGCGAACGGTTTCAGCCGTTCCTGGGCAAACTGCCGGGCGGCTTCGCTGATCTGCAGTTGTTCGTCATTGGGAATCATGCCAAGTCCTTAAAATAAGCCTGTCGTACAAAATGACGGGTTGAAACACTGAACCTGTAGGAGCGAGCCTGCTCGCGATGGCGGTCTCATAGTCAACATTTCTACTGACTGATACACCGCTATCGCGAGCAGGCTCACTCCTACAGGGACTGAGTGCTTCAGTAGAGGCATTCAACCGCCATGGCCGTGGCTTCGCCGCCGCCGATGCAGATCGCTGCGACGCCGCGTTTCAGGCCTTTCTGGCGCAGGGCCGAGAGCAAGGTCACGAGAATCCGCGCGCCCGACGCACCAATCGGATGGCCCAAGGCGCACGCGCCGCCGTGAACGTTGACCTTCTCGTGCGCGATTTCCAGTTGGGTCATCGTTACCAGACTGACCACGGCGAACGCTTCGTTCACTTCAAACAGTTCGACCTGGTCCAGCGACCAGCCGGTTTTCTTCATCAACTTCTTGATCGCGCCCACGGGTGCCACCGGGAACAGGCCCGGTGTGTCGGCAAACGCCGCGTGGCCGTGAATCACGGCCAGTGGTTTCAGCCCTTGTTTCTCGGCTTCGGAACGGCGCATCAGCACCAGTGCCGCCGCGCCGTCGGAAATCGAACTGGAGTTCGCCGCCGTGACCGTACCGCCCTCGCGGAACGCTGGTTTCAACGAAGCAATCTTGTCCAGTTTGGCTTTCGGTGGCTGTTCGTCGTTGCTGATCAGTACTTGCTCCTTGCCGACCATGACCGACACCGGGACGATCTCGTCCTTGAAGCTGCCGTCCTTGATCGCCTGCTGCGCGCGGGTGGTCGAGGCGATGGCAAAGGTGTCTTGCGCTTCGCGGGTGAACCCGTTGGTTTCCGCGCAATCCTCGGCAAAAGTGCCCATCAGGCGGCCCTTGTCGTAGGCATCTTCCAGACCGTCGAGGAACATGTGATCGAGCACACGGCCGTGGCCCATGCGATAACCGCTGCGCGCGCGGTCCAGCAGGTACGGCGCGTTGGACATGCTTTCCATGCCGCCCGCGACCACCACGTCAGCACTGCCGGCCATCAGCATGTCGTGGGCCAGAATCGCTGCTTCCATGCCCGAACCGCACATCTTGTTGAGCGTGGTGCAACGGGTCGATTTGTCCAGCCCGGCGCCCAGTGCAGCCTGGCGCGCCGGCGCCTGGCCGAGGCCAGCGGACAGCACGCAGCCAAACAGCACTTCTTCAACGGATTCGGCGTTGATGCCGGCGCGCTCGACCGCGGCACGGATGGCCAGGGCGCCGAGCTGCGGCGCGGTCAGGCTTTTCAGGTCGCCCTGAAACCCGCCCATCGGGGTGCGGACGGCGCTGACGATAACAATCGGATCGTTGGCAATGGTCATGTCAAAACTCCTTACTTGGCGGCCATGCGCAAGGCACCGTCAAGACGGATCACCTCGCCGTTGAGCATGCTGTTTTCAATGATATGCCGGACCAGCGCGGCGTACTCGCCGGGTTTGCCCAGGCGCGGCGGGAATGGCACGCCAGCGGCCAGCGAATCGCGCACTTCCTGGGTCATGCCGGCCATCATTGGCGTTTCGAAAATGCCCGGGGCGATGGTCATCACGCGGATGCCAAAACGCGCCAGTTCACGGGCGGCGGGCAAGGTCAGGCTGACGATGGCGCCTTTGGATGCGGCATAAGCCGCCTGGCCGATCTGGCCGTCATAGGCAGCGGCCGAGGCCGTGTTGATGATCACGCCGCGTTCGCCATCGGCGTCCGGCTGGGTTTCGGCGATGGCCGCCGAGGCCAGGCGCAGCATGTTGAAGCTGCCGATCAGGTTGACGTTGATCACCTGGCTGAAACTGGCCAATGCATGCGGGCCGTTCTTGCCGAGGATTTTCTCGCCGCGCACGATACCGGCGCAATTGACCAGACCGTTGAGGCCACCGAAGGCTTTGACCGTGGCCTGCACCGCCGCTTCCGCCGCCGCTTCGTTGCTGATGTCCGCGACCACGCTTTGCGCGCCCAGGCGCTGGGCCTGCGCCGCCACGGCCTCGGCATTCATGTCCACCAGCATCACTTTGGCGCCGGCCGCGACCAGCATTTCAGCCGTGGCGGCCCCCAGGCCGGAAGCACCGCCGGTGACCAGAAAAATCTTGTTTTCGATCTGCATCATTGTTTCCTTGGATTCAAGCTGAAACGTTCTTCGCGGCGGCCTCTTGAGCCTTGGCGATTTCCTGGTTGCGCAAGATAAAGCGCTGCAATTTGCCGCTAGGGGTTTTCGGCAACTCGCTGACAAATTCGATTTCACGGGGATAGGAATGCGCCGCCAGACGCTTGCGCACGTGTTGGCGCAGTTCTTCAGCCAACTCCGGTGTGGCGCGGTATTGCTCGCAGATCACGACGAAGGCCTTGACCAGTTCGGTGCGCTCCGGATCGGGTTTGCCGACCACCGCTGCCTCGACCACGGCCGGGTGCTCGATCAACGCACTTTCCACGTCGAACGGGCCGACGCGGTAGCCGGAGGTGGTGATCACGTCATCGCTGCGACCGACGAAGCTGATGCTGCCGTCCGGGTTCCACTCCACGGTGTCGCCACTTAAATAATAGTCGCCGACGAACGCTTTGGTCGGCGCGCCTTCATAGCCGTTGAACCAGCACATCGGCGACTGGGTACGATCGATGGCCAGAATGCCGGGCTGACCGACGCCGAGCTCCTTGTATTCTTCGTCCAGCACCACGATGCGGTGGCCAGGCGAGGCAAAACCGGCGGCGCCAACGTGAACCGGGTGTTCCAGTGCATGGTGATTGCACAGGACCATGCCCAGTTCGGTCTGGCCGTAATGGTCGTGGATGACCACGCCGAGGTTGTCGGCGAACCAGCGGATCACTTCCGGGTTCAGCGGTTCGCCGGCGCTGCTGACGATGCGCAGCTTGCCCTTGATCGACTTGGCGAACTCGTCGCCGCCCGCGATCAGCAGGCGGTAAGCCGTCGGCGATCCGGTGAGGTTGGTAATCCCGTACTTGTTGATCACCCGGCAGGTACTTTCGAGGGTGAATGGGCCATCGTAAAAGGTGATCGGATGCCCCATCGACATCGGCCCGGTGACGCCGAAATAGATGCCGTAGGCCCAGCCCGGATCGGCCACGTTCCAGAACGCGTCTTCGGGACGCAAATCCACGGCGTCGCGGGTGTAGCTCTGGAACGCGACGATGGCTTTGAGCGGCACCGACAAGGCTTTCGAAGGGCCGGTGGTGCCCGAAGTGAACATCAACAGGAACGGGTCTTCGCCGGTCAGCAGCACCGGTTCGCAGTCGGCGGAATAATTCGCCAGTTCGGCCCAGAAGCTGTAATCGCCACGGACGATGCCCTGGCCTTTGGCGCCACCGACGGTGACGACGGTCGGGCAGTCGGCGACTTCAGCGAGTTTCGGGCGATTGACCGCGTCGGTCACCACGACTTTGGCCCCGGAGCAGCCGAGACGGTGTTCGATGGCTTTGGGGCCGAACGCGGTAAACAGCGGCTGATACACCGCCCCAATGCGCCAGGTGGCGAACACGGTGATCAATAATTCGATGTTGCGTGGCAGGAGGCCGGCGACCTTGTCGCCCTTCTTCACCCCTTGGGCCAGCAGGAAATTGGCAAAACGCGCGGCCTTATCCTGCAAGTCGCAGAAGGTGTACGTGGCGCTGGCGCCATCGCGCCCTTCCCAGAACAGCGCAATGCGCCCCGGCAAGGCATGCCGGTCGCAACACTCGACACAGGCGTTGAGCGCTTGCAGGGAACCGCTGAGTGCGGCGTCGACGGTGTGCTGATAATTGAACTGTGATGTGGCAGACAAGTAATCGCGCATTGCCAGAATCCCTTTGTATTTTTATTAGGTTGGGGGAACCGTAAAAACCAGGGAAATACTCGCTCTGTGGGCAGAACGGGGCAATGGTCAAAGTTATCAAGTTGCGTGACTGCTTTGGCCAAGGTTCAGGAGGTGGGGCGCCTGAGCGGACGCCATCGCGGGCAAGTCACGCTCCCACAAGGGACTGCATTCCAAATGTGGGAGCGTGGCTTGCCTGCGATGGCGTCGGTCGTATCTATACAGGGTTTGGATCAGTGCGCTTCGTTCAGAATCAGGCTGCGGTAATGCCCCGGATTAGACCCCGACCACTTGCGGAACGCCTTGTAGAACGAACTGGCATCGGCAAACCCCAACCGCGTCGCGATCTCGGCGAAGCTGATGCTCGGCTCGGCCAGCCAGACGATTGCCAGTTCCTTGCGCACGCTGTCCTTGAGCCCTTGATAGGTCTGCCCTTCTTCCGCCAGACGCCGGCGCAAGGTTGAGGCCGATATGCACAGTTGCTGCGCCAAGGGTTCGGTCTCGGGCCACTGTTCAGCGGGGAGCTGTCGCAAGTTGTGCTTGATTCGGCTCGCAAGGCTTTCCGGATCACGGTACTTGACCAGGATATTGGCCGGCGCATGGGCCAGGAAACGCTTGAGTTCTTCCGGGCTGCGCTTGATGGGTAAATCCAGGCAGTCGGCCGAGAAAATCATCCGGGTGCGCGGGCGGTCGAAGCGCAGGTTCTCGGAGAACATCACCTGATAGTCGTCGCAAAAATCCGGCGCGGCGCAGCGCAATTCGATGGCCAGAATCGGGATGCGCCGCCCGGCCAACCAGCAGGCCACGCCGTGGACGATCATCCAGTAGGTAAAGTAGGTGAAGGCGCGACGCGGGTCCTGGTCGTCTTCCAGCAGCACGATTTCGGCCAGGCTTTGCTGGCGAACCAATTGCGCGGGCACGTGTTCGAGCATCAACGACAGAAAGCTCAACCCCGTGGTCAAACCAGCAGCGAGGCTGGGCTGAACCATGGAGCAACGACAAAGAAATTCGAGGCTGCCGGACTTGAGCTTGCGCGGGTCCATGCCAAAAAATTCGTCATCGCCACGCCGGGCCAGCAAGCGCCAGAGCCGCGCATAGGCGGTGGCCGGAACACGGGCATCGGTGGTCTGCAGCCAGGCCGGATCGATGCCGACCTTGTTCAACACCTCGTCGGTGGCCTGACCGGGGGCGCAACTTTGCAGCAGCGCTTCGCGCACCAGTTGAATGGAGATGGTGTCTTTTTCCGACATTGAGCGCGGTGAGCCCTGTTGTTTTTTGAGTGTGGGCATCTTACCGCAGCCGTTTGCCCAGTGCAGATCCCTGTAGGAGTGAGCCTGCTCGCGATAGCGGTGTGTCAGTCACCTCAGTTGCTGACAGTCAGTCCGCCATCGCGAGCAGGCTCACTCCTACAGGGGAATGTGTGATGCTCAAGGTCGTTCAGGTTAGGTTCAGGTAAATGGCAATCAACCCCATATGGGAATGAGTGTCATTATGTTACAAATTAGCACCCTATCTAATTCCACCGGTGCTGAATGCTCGTTCCTTTCCTGATCATGCTGCGCGAAGGCATTGAAGCCGCGTTGATCGTTGGCATCATCGCCAGCTACCTCAAGCAAACCGGCCGTGGCCAGTGGATGCCCGCCGTGTGGATCGGCGTGTTCCTCGCCGCCGCCCTGGCCCTGCTGGTGGGCGGTGGCCTGGAGCTGGTCAGCGCCGAGTTCCCGCAGAAACAACAAGAGCTGTTTGAAGGCGTGGTCGGTCTGGTGGCCGTCGGCATTCTCAGTTCCATGGTGTTCTGGATGCGTAAAGTGGCGCGTTCGATCAAGCATTCCTTGCATGTATCCCTTGATCACGCGCTGACCGGTTCCAGAAACCAGGTGTTCGCGCTGATCGCCATGGTGTTTTTCGCCGTGGCCCGGGAAGGCCTGGAGACAGTGTTCTTCCTGCTCGCCGTGTTCCAGCAAAGCGAAGGCCCCGCCGCGCCCATCGGCGCCCTGCTCGGCCTGGCCCTGGCCATCGTCATCGGTTTCCTCATCTATACCGGCAGCATGCGCCTGAACCTCAGTGCGTTTTTCCGCTGGACCGGGTTGTTCATCCTCGTGGTCGCCGCCGGCATTCTCGCCAACTCGGTGCAGGCGCTGCATGAAGCCGGGCTGTGGAATCACCTGCAAACCGTGCTGTTCGATTTCAGCGCCACGCTGCCGATGGACGGCCCGCTGGGCTCGGTGCTGGCAGGCATGTTCGGCTATCAGGACGCGCCAACCGTCAGCACCCTCGGCGCTTATCTGATTTACCTGGTGGTGGCGCTGGGGATGTTTTTTCTCCCGGCCCCGGCACCCGCAAAACAGTCTTCTTCCGTTTCCAGTCAGTAAGGGCTTTCATGTCAACGCCTACTCCAAATGTGGCCGCACCTTCCAGGGCTTTGCGCTGGGCGGTGGCCGGTTCGGTGATCGTGATGATCGCCGCCGGCGGCCTGTTCTACTACGCCTCGAACATGGCCGCGGCCAAACGCCAGGCCAACCATGACGAAATCGTGGTGAACATTCACCCGCACAGCTGCGAGCCGAATGCGTTGACGGTCCCGGCCGGTCGCGCCAGTTTCCGCATCGTCAACCGCTCGGACCGCGCCGTGGAATGGGAAATCCTCGACGGCGTGCTAGTGCTCGAAGAGCGCGAGAACATCGCGCCGGGCCTGAGCCAGGTGATCAACGCCAACCTAGCGCCCGGCGACTACACGATCACCTGTGGCTTGCTCAGCAACCCGCGCGGCACCTTGCACGTGACCTCGACGGCCGCGTCCGACGCCGCCGCCAAGGCCAAACCGTCGATGGCCGCGTTCATCGGGCCGCTGTCGGAATTTCGCGTGTACCTGAGCAGCCAGAGCACGGCGCTGATCAAAGCCGTCACCGCGCTTGAGCAAGCGATCGAGGCCGGCGACCTCAACCAGGCCCAAGCCTTGTACGTGCCGGCCCGTGCCGCGTATCAACGCATCGCCCCGGCCGCCCAGCGCCTGGCCGAACTGGACAACGCGATCAATGCCCGCGCCGACTATTTCGAAAAACGCGAACAGGACCCGGCCTTCGTCGGCTTCCATCGCCTGGAATACGCGCTGTTCCAGCAACGCAACCTCGACGGTCTGACGCCAGTGGCGCAACGCCTGACCAGTGATGTCACCACGCTCAAACAACAATTGCTCGCCGAGCCGCTGCCGCCGGAACAACTGGTGAGCATTGTGGTGCGCAACCTCAACACCCTCGCCGACGTACGCGCCAGCAGCGGTGAAGAAGAACGCTACAGCCACACCGACCTCAACGGATTCGCCGCCAACCTCGACGTCGCGCACAAAGTTGTCGAGCTGTTGCGACCGATGCTGAGCAAGATCGCCGCTGACGTTCTGTCGAAGATCGACAGCGCCCTCGCCGCCTTCGACAGCGAACTCAATGGCCTCAAGGTCAAGGACGGCTACGCCAGCTACGACAGTGTCAGCGCCGAACAACGCAAACAGATCGCCGACAAGGCCCAGGCACTGGCCGACGCCCTCGACACCATCGATCCCGCCCTTGGCCTGTCCGGCCTGTAAGCAGAAGACGACATTCAGATGAACGATTCAGAGCAATTCAACCTCCAGCGTCGCCGGGTCTTGATGGGCATGGGCGCCGCCGGTATCGCATTGGCCGGCAGCGCCCTGAGCTGCCCGGCGATGGCCGCCAGCCCCGCGCAAGTTACCGAAGCGCCGAGCAGCGACCAGACCGAAGACCGCCACGCGTTCCATGGCAAACACCAGACCGGCATCGTCACCCCGCGCCCGGCGTCGGGCATGCTGGTGTCGTTTGATGTGTTGGCCAGCAACCGCGAAGACCTCGAGCGGCTGTTCCGTACCCTCAACGAGCGCATCGCGTTTTTGATGAAGGGCGGCCCGGTGACCCAGGTCGATCCTAAATTGCCGCCAGTGGACTCCGGGATTCTCGGCCCGGTGGTGACGCCGGACAATCTGACCATCACCGTCTCGGTGGGCGAGTCGCTATTCGATGAGCGCTTCGGTCTGGCCAACGTCAAACCCAAGCGGTTGATACGCATGGTCGGTTTCCCCAACGATGCGCTGGAAGCTGACTGCTGCCACGGCGACTTGAGCGTGCAGTTCTGTTCCAACACCACGGACACCAACATCCACGCCCTGCGCGACATCGTGAAAAACCTCCCGGATTTGCTGCTGGTGCGCTGGAAACAGGAAGGCAGCGTGCCGCCGCAGGCCCCGGCGAAACCGGGTGTTCCGGCACAGAGTGCGCGCAACTTCCTCGGTTTCCGCGACGGCTCGGCCAACCCTGACTCCAACAACGCCAACGCCATGGACAGCATTGTCTGGGTCCAGCCCGACAGCGATGAACCGGCCTGGGCGGTAAATGGCAGCTATCAAGCGGTGCGGATTATCCGCAACTTTGTCGAGCGCTGGGACCGCACGCCGTTGCAGGAACAGGAAAGCATTCTCGGACGGGTCAAAAGCACCGGAGCCCCCATGGGCGGCGCCCATGAAACCGAGGTGCCGGACTACGCCAAAGACCCGGAAGGCAAACTGACCAAACTCGACGCGCACATCCGCCTGGCCAACCCGCGCACCGCCGCGACCCAGGCCAACCTGATCCTGCGCCGTCCGTTCAACTACTCCAATGGCGTGAACAAAAACGGTCAGCTCGACATGGGCTTGCTGTTCATCTGTTACCAGGCCGATCTGGAAAAAGGCTTCATCACCGTGCAAACCCGTCTGAACGGCGAACCGCTGGAGGAATACCTCAAGCCTGTCGGCGGCGGCTACTTCTTTACTTTGCCGGGTGTCACGGGCGATCAGGATTTCATCGGTCGCTCGCTGCTGGACGCCACTCATTCAACAACAACCGCCTAACAACGCCCAACACGGAACCGCCCCATGAAAAAGTCGCCACTCGCTTTGCTGCTGACCCTTGGCTTGCTCAACACTCCGTTTTCAGCGTTCGCGGCGACCGCGCCGCTGGACCTGGTGGGGCCGGTCTCGGACTACAAGATCTACGTCACCGAACAACTGGACGATTTGGCCAGCCATACCCAGCCATTCACCGACGCGGTGAAAAAAGGTGACTTGGCCACCGCGCAAAGGCTCTATGCCCCGACCCGCGTCTACTACGAGTCGATCGAGCCGATTGCCGAGCTGTTCAGTGACCTGGACGCGTCCATCGACTCCCGCGTCGACGACCACGAAAAAGGCGTGGACGCCTCCGACTTCACCGGCTTCCACCGCCTCGAATACTCGCTGTTCTCGGAAAAAAGCACCCAAGGCCTGGGCGACCTGGCCGACGGTTTGAACAAAGACGTCAAGGATCTGCAAACCCGCGTCGCTGGCCTGACCTTCCCGCCTGAGAAAGTCGTCGGCGGCGCGGCGGCGTTGCTGGAAGAAGTGGCGGCGACCAAGATCTCCGGCGAAGAAGACCGTTACAGCCACACCGACCTGTATGACTTCCAGGGCAACGTCGACGGCGCAAAGAAAATCGTCGACCTGTTCCGACCGCAGATCCAGAAGCAGGACGCGGCGTTCATCGCCAAGGTCCACAAGAACTTCGCGACCGTGGACAAGATCCTGGCCAAGTACAAGACCAAGGACGGTGGTTTCGAAACGTATGACAAGGTGAAAGAGAGCGACCGCAAGGCGCTGGTTGGGCCGGTGAATACGCTGGCGGAAGATTTGTCGACGTTGCGTGGGAAACTCGGTTTGAACTGAGGTTTTGTAGCGTCTGGGCTGTCCCCATCGGGAGCAAGCTCGCCCCCACAGGGGTTTTGTGTTGGTCACAGTTTCAGTGTGGGAGCGGGCTTGCCCTCGATGGCATTATCACTATCACCGATATTCCCCCCGCTTTCCCGATACCCGCGCTACCATCCCCGCAAACAATAAAAGCTCACGGAAGGCTCACCCCATGACCCCCGCCACCTTCGACCTGCGCCCATTAATGGTGGCCAACATGGCCTGTTCCATGTCGATGATGGCGTTTGTCTCGCTGATCGGCCCGATTGCCCGGGTGCTGGGCCTGGCCACGTGGCAGGCCGGTGCGGCGGTGACGGTGTCCGGGGTGATCTGGATGCTGCTGGCCCGCCCGTGGGGCCAGGCCAGTGATCGCTATGGCCGGCGCCGCATTCTATTGATCGCCACCGCCGGTTTCACCCTCGCCTATTGGGCCTTGTGCCTGTTCATCGACGCGTCATTGCGATTCTTGCCATCGGCGCTGCTGGGGTTCATCGGTTTGATGATCGGCCGCGGCTTGATCGGCGTGTTCTATGCCGCGATCCCGGTGGGCGGCAACGCGCTGATCGCCGACAACATCGAGCCGCAGCACCGCGCCAAAGCCATGGCAGCGTTGGGTGCGGCCAACGCCTGTGGCCTGGTGATCGGGCCGGCCATCGCCGCGTTGCTCTCGCGTTTCAGTTTGAGCCTGCCATTCTACGTCATGGCCGTCCTGCCGTTACTGGCCTTTCTGGTATTGCGCTTCAAGCTCAAGGGCCAGGAATTGCACCTGCGGCAAGTACCGCGCAAGGTGCACCTGAATGATCCGCGCCTGCGCCGGCCCATGGCGGTCGCGTTTGTGGCGATGCTGTGTGTGTCGATTGCGCAGATCACCGTCGGCTTCTTCGCCCTCGACCGACTCGGCATGAGCCCGGCCGATGCCGCGCAAACGGCGGGCATTGCCCTGACCATGGTCGGTTTCGCGTTGATCTGTTCGCAACTGGTGGTGCGCCGGCTGGAATGGCCGCCGCTGCAGTTGATCCGCGCGGGTGCACTGGTGGCGTCTGTGGGATTTGCCAGCAGTATCCTCGCGAATACCGCGTGGGGCTTGTGGCTGTGCTTTTTCGTTTCGGCGGGCGGGATGGGGCTGATTTTTCCGTCATTCGCCGCGTTGGCGGCGAACGCCGTGGACGCCTCGGAGCAAGGCGCGACCGCTGGCTCCATCGGCGCTGCGCAAGGCTTTGGCGTGGTCATCGGGCCATTGGCAGCCACATTGATCTACGACCTGGACCCGCGCCTGCCCTATCTGGCGGCCGCTTCGCTACTGCTGCTGGTGGCCCTGTGGCCAAAGCCCCCGGCAGCGCTGAGCCTTACAGAATCCGATAGAGCAACCGCTCAATCCGCACCCGACTGACGCGCGTGAGGAACTTGGCCACGGCCGGCGGGTAGTCCAACAGCGTTTCGAGGTTCTGGTAACGCTCGATGCGCTGGGTGTTTTGGAAAATCTCCACCAGCTCAGCCTTGCGCGGCTCCAGCAACTCGCCTTTCGGGTCATCGATCAGCAGCGCGTTTTCCAGGTCAAGACGGAACGCTCGCGGGTTGAGGTTGTTGCCGGTCAGCAAGGTGTAGCGCTGGTCGATCCACATGCCTTTGAGGTGATAGGTATTGTCGCCATCGCGCCACAAATGCAGGTTCAGCTTGCCGCTGTCGATGCTGTGTTGATGGCGTTTGGCAAAACGTCGCAGGCTGATCTCATACAGGTACGGCAGCGCCGCGATCACCTTGAACGGCTCGCTGGGCGGGATGTAGAAATCGTTGGCGGTCTTGTCGCCGACCACGATGTCGACCTTCACGCCCCGGCCCAGCGCCCGGTTGATTTCCCGGGTCACCGCCAGCGGCAAGTTGAAGTACGGCGTACAGATGGTCAGTTGATGCTGGGCGGTGGCGATCAGCTCGCAAATCACCCGGTTCAATGGATTGTTCTTGCCCACACCGAGCAACGGACTGACGCACAAATCGCCTTTCAGCGTGGTGCCGGCGGTGGTGTCGTAGGCGGCGTGCTTGAGGCGGCTGCGCAGGTCGCCGATGTCGTTGCGCAGGCTGCGGGTGGTCGGCAGGTTCGGCAAGTCGAGGCGGTGCACGGCTTTGGACGCGATGAACCCGTGCTGGATCAAGTGCTGCATGGAGTTGGCCAGCGCCTGGTTCTGCAGCACGTGATAGCGGTCGAAGCGGTACTTGTCGAACTTGTGCAGGTACACATTGTTCAGGCTCGCACCGCTGTAGATCACGCAGTCATCGATGACAAAGCCTTTCAAATGCAACACGCCAAACAACTCGCGGGTCTGCACCGGCACGCCATACACCGGCACTTCACTGGCGTGGGTGCGCGTCGCTTCCTGATACCACGCAGAGTTTCCCGGTTGCTTGCCGGCACCGATCAGGCCGCGCTGGGCGCGCAACCAGTCCACCACCACGACCACGTCCAGCTGCGGACGCGCCAGTTTGGCGGCGTGCAAGGCATCGAGGATTTCCTGCCCGGCTTCGTCCTGTTGCAGGTACAGCGCGACGATATAGATGCGGTGCGTGGCCTGGGCAATTTTCTCCAGCAGGCAACGACGAAACTCGGCAGCGCCGGAAAGGATGGTGACGGCATCGGCGGTCAGCGGAAAACTGCGCAGTTTGGGCAGCAGAGGGCGTTTGAAAAGCGACGGCATAGGGCTCGCAGTGGGTCGAATCCGAAGAATTCAAGAGCTTACACCATGGATGGGCCTGGGTCTTGTTACCGTCTGTAATGGCCCCATCGCGAGCAGGCTCGCGCCCACAGGGAAACGCATTCCAA
This sequence comes from Pseudomonas sp. S2_B07, assembly GCF_054668435.1. Lineage (NCBI taxonomy): Bacteria > Pseudomonadati > Pseudomonadota > Gammaproteobacteria > Pseudomonadales > Pseudomonadaceae > Pseudomonas > Pseudomonas sp. S2_B07. The sequence continues at coordinate 237,149 of NZ_CP162769.1, read as the reverse complement.
GTGTAGGCGTGAGCCTGCTCGCGATGGGCAATAACAGACAATATAAATTTTATATTGACCAAGGAGAACGTACGTTCTACTGTTCGCCACATGAACGAATTAACCAGCAACACTACGCGCGACATCATTCTGGATGTCACCGAAAAGTTGATCTATAAAAGTGGCATCGCCGCCACCGGCATGGACCTTCTGGTGAAAACCGCCGGTGTCTCCAGAAAAAGCATCTACCGCTACTTCGCCAACAAGGAGGAGCTGACCGTCGCAGCCCTGCAACGCCGCGATGTGCGCTGGATGCATTGGTACAGAACTGCCGTCGATCAGGCTGAAACACCGGCCGACCGCCTGCTCAACCTGTTTACCGTGCTCAAGGCCTGGTTCGCCTCGGAAGGCTTCCGCGGTTGCGCCTTCATCAATACCAGCGGCGAAACCGGCGACCCGCAAGACCCGGTCCGCCTGGTCGCCAAGGAACACAAACAGAAGCTGCTCGACTACGTGCGCGAGCTCTGCACCGAACATGGTGCCAGCGATCCGGAGAACACGGCCAGACAGCTGCTGATCCTGATCGACGGTGCCATTACCGTGGCGCTTGTCATGGGTGATCACAGTGCCGCCGATAATGCGCAATGCATGGCGCGAAAGTTATTGGACCTGTAACACTTTATATAAGCGTGACAATGTGTTTGAACGTTATTTTTATTGGGAGACTTTACATGTCTAACGCTGAAGTTCGTCCGCCATTGCCCCCTTTCACCCGCGAGTCGGCCATCGAAAAAGTTCGCCTGGCCGAAGACGGCTGGAACTCTCGCGACCCGCAACGGGTATCGCTGGCTTATACACTGGACACCCAATGGCGCAACCGCGCCGAGTTCGCCTACAACCGCGAAGAAGCCAAAGGTTTCCTCACCCGCAAATGGGCCAAGGAGCTGGATTACCGCTTGATCAAGGAACTCTGGGCCTTCACCGGCAACCGCATTGCCGTGCGCTATGCCTATGAATGGCACGACGACTCGGGCAATTGGTTCCGTTCCTACGGCAACGAGAATTGGGAGTTTGATGAAAACGGCCTGATGGCTAACCGGTTTGCCTGCATCAACGACCTGCCGATCAAGGAAAGCGAGCGCAAGTTCCACTGGCCACTGGGACGTCGGCCGGATGATCATCCGGGGCTGTCCGACCTCGGCCTGTAAATTCACCCAGATCCAATCTGTAGGAGCGAGCCTGCTCGCGATTGCGGTGTATCAGTCACTGTATATATCGACTGACACTCAGCCATCGCGAGCAAGCTCGCTCCCACAGGGGACGATGGTGTTGCGCAGATCCCATGTGGGAGCAAGCTTGCTCGCGATGGGGCCAGACCAGTCGCCGCAGAAGTCGGATCTAGGTAAGATACCGCCCCTTCCCCGCAGCCCTTTCCTGCACCCCGCCGAATAAGCCGATTCCATGCCTTTCGAACTCAGCGTTGACCTCACCACCCTGGCCATTCTGGCTGTCGTTGCCTTTATAGCCGGCTTCATCGACGCGATTGCCGGGGGCGGCGGCCTGCTCACCACGCCGGCACTGCTCACCGCCGGCCTGCCGCCGCACCTGGTGCTGGGCACCAACAAGTTGAGTTCCACCTTTGGCTCGGCCACCGCCAGTTTCACCTTCTACCGACGCAAGCTGTTCCATCCCCGACAGTGGGTGCATGCCATCGTCGGCACCCTGATCGGCGCATTGACCGGCGCCATCGTCGCGCATTACTTGCCGGCCGAGTGGCTGAACAAAATGCTCCCGGTGATCGTCTTCGCCTGCGGCGTGTACCTGTTGTTCGGCGGTACACCCAAGGCACCGCTGGACAGCGATGCACCGATCAAGAAAAAGTGGCAATCGACCCAAGGCTTCAGCCTCGGTTTCTACGACGGTGTGGCCGGTCCCGGCACGGGTGCATTCTGGACCGTCAGCACCCTGCTGATGTACCCCATCGATCTGGTGAAGGCCAGCGGCGTGGCGCGCAGCATGAACTTCGTCAGCAACATTGCGGCGCTGTCGGTGTTCGTGTTTTCCGGGCAGGTGGACTGGATCATCGGCCTGAGCATGGGCGTGTCGGTGATGGCCGGCGCATTCTTCGGCGCTCGCACCGCCATCAGCGGCGGCGCGAAGTTCATCCGTCCGGTGTTCATCACCGTGGTACTGGGCTTGACCGTGCGGTTAGCCTGGCAACACTGGTTCAGCGTGGCCTAAGCGCCGCGCCACGTAGACGTCGATCAGGTACCGGGCAATCGAGCGTGACGCCGGCAACGGCGGCAGCGCGTGGACGTTGAACCACTGGGCGTCTTCGATTTCATCTTCCTGACAGACAATCTCGCCACCGGCGTACTCGGCATGGAAGCCGAGCATCATCGAATGCGGGAACGGCCAGCACTGGCTGCCCAGGTACTGGATGTTCTTGACCTCGATCTGCACTTCCTCGCGAACCTCGCGAATCAGACAGTCCTCAGCCGACTCACCCGGCTCGGCAAACCCGGCCAACGTGCTGTAGACCCCGCTGACAAAACGCGGCGAACGCGCCAGCAGCACTTCATCGCCACGGGTCACCAGCACGATCATGCTCGGCGAAATCCGAGGGTAATAGCGCAAATCACAAGGCTCGCAGTACATCGCCCGTTCACGCGGAACTTGCGTCGCCTCCTGCCCACAATTGCCGCAGAAGCGATGCTCACGGTACCAGGTGCCAATTTGCGCGGCATAGCCGAGCACCTTGTACACCGTGTGATCGCCCTCAAGCATGAACGCCCGCAGGCCTTTCCAGTTGCAACCCGCAACGTCGCTGGCGCTGCGCAGTTCCAGCAGATAGACCGGCTCACCGTCGAGATGGCCGATGCCGTGTTCGGCGAGAATCGGCAAGTCCTGACGCTTGAGCCATTCACGCGGGAACAGCGCGCCATTGTCATCGAACAGGAAGCCTTCCGGGCTGCGGGCCACGGCCCAGCCGCCGGGTTGATCGGTGTCCAGTACTGCAGTGGTCCAGCGAGAAGTCATGTTTAATCAGTCCAGAAATTCGGGTTTCTGTTTGCTCATATGGGCGGCCATGGCCACGCGCAAATCGGTGGATTGCAGCATGGCGGCGTTCCAGGTGGCGACGTATTCGAGGCCGTCGTCGATGCGGTGGTCGCGCATGTAGCTGATCATCTCTTTGGTGCCGGTGACCGCAATCGGCGACTTGCTGGCGATTTCCCGGGCAATGCCCATGACGCCCTCCAGCAGGCTGGCAGTGTCGCTGTAGACGCGATTGACCAGGCCGATGGTGCGCGCTTCCTCGGCGCCAAACGTGCGACCAGTGTAAGCCAGCTCACGTAGCATGCCGTCACCGATGATACGCGGCAAGCGTTGCAAAGTGCCTACATCCGCCGCCATGCCGATATCGATTTCCTTGATCGAGAATTGTGCGTCTTCGGCGGCGTAGCGCATGTCGCAGGCGGCGATCAGATCAATCGCACCACCCAGGCAATAGCCTTGAATCGCTGCCAGCACCGGCTTGCGGCAATGGTCGACGGCATTGAAGGACGCCTGCAGGGCGAGAATCTTGCGGCGCAGCAGGCGTGCATTGCGGCCGACGTCCTTGCCCAGTTCATTGGCCACGCCAGCCAGCATCATCAGGTCGATGCCGGAGGAGAAGTGCTTGCCGGCACCGCTGAGGACTACCACGCGCGCTTCATCGGTGTCGTCGATCCACTGGAAAATCTCGATGATCTCGCTCCAGAACGCGGCATTCATGGCGTTGATCTTTTCCGGACGGTTGATCTGCACATGGGCGATGTTGTCGGCGAGTTCGACGGTGAACGCGGTGTACTGAGACATGGCAGTGATCCTTTTACCGGGCAAAAAATGAGGTCCGGACTATAACAAGGCATTGGCGGGGGGAGTAAGGCAGTGGTTCGGCCAAAAGCGGGACTCTGCAGGGATTTGTGCTGTCTGGGTGAGCCTGCTCGCGAAGGCCACACCACCGATCTAACTGCCCTTAACCGCGACGAACGCCGCGGTCTCATAAGGCACCGTCACCACATCCCGCCCACGCAACGCCGGCTCCCCGGCAATCAACGCCCGAACCTGCTCATCCACCCTCGCCCGCTGCGCCTGCGGCAACGCCGCAATAAAACTGGTTGAACGCACTCGATTGAAAATCACATCCTCAGGCGCCCCTGTATGGCCATGGCTGAAATGCTGCGCCTGCAACGACCCAAACGCCGGGTGAGGAAACGCCTGGCGCCAGGCACCGGTGTAATAGCGCGGCGTATCGCCTTCCAGCGCATTGACGATCGCATCCAGTTTCGGCACCCAACTCACCCGGGTATCGCGCACGTTCCACACCAACCCCAACCGCCCACCCGGTTTCAGGACCCGGGCAATTTCGGTCAGCGCTTCGGCACTGGCAAACCAGTGGAAGGCCTGGGCGCAGACCACCACGTCCACACACGCATCCGGCAGCGGCAGATCCATGGCAGTGCCGCTCACGGCCAACACCTCGGGATGAGCCAGGGAGAGTTTTTCCAGCATCTGCGGTACGGGCTCAACGGCAATCACCTGCGCCCCGGTCGCCAGCAAGCGGCCGGTGAATTTGCCGGTGCCGGCCCCCAGGTCGATCACGGTGCTGTCCGCGTTCAAGCCCAGCGTACCGGTCAACCAGTCGGCTACGGCCGGCGGATAGTCCGGGCGGCCGCGAACATAGGTGTCGGCGCCGGTCTTGTATCCCGCCGCTGCAGAATGATGAACGTGGTCTTTCATGGCAGTTCTCCGCTGGACAACGAATGCTGTCGAGCATAGCGCCAAGGTTTAAGCTTTCCTTGTAATGATCAGCACAAAGAAATGAATAATTGTTCACGCTGCGGTGTTCTTGTATCAGCACCACGAACGATGGTGGATCAAACCCTGGAGCCTTGCCCATGAACCTGCGTTTTGCTGTTTTCACCGCCCCGCTGCTGCTTGCCGGTTGTCTGACGGCAGCGCTGACCAGTTCCCTGGCCCTGGCCCATGGCGACGAAGATGAGCCCGCCAAACCCAACTGCCCGAAAGGCCAGGTCTTCGATTCCAAATCGCAAAAATGCCTCAGGCAGACCAGCAGTCTGGTGCCGGATGCCGACCGCACCAATTACGCCTATCGTCTGGCCAAGGACGGTCGCTACGAAGAAGCCCTGGCCCTGCTTGATACACTGAAAGATCCGAACACGGCCAAAGCCTTGAACTATCGCGGCTACGCGACGCGTAAACTGGGGCGCACCGACGAAGGCATCGGTTACTACCTGCAATCGGTCAAACTCGACCCGCAGTATGCGCAAGTGCGCGAGTACCTCGGCGAGGCCTATGTGATCAAAGGCCGACTGGACCTGGCGCAAGAACAGTTGCAGCACATCAAATCGATTTGCGGCAGCACGTGCGAGGAATACCAGGACCTGGCCGAAGCGATAAACGATTCATCGAAAACCTGACACTGATTAAACGACGGAGGTCGCTATCGCCAGCGATCATGCAATCAGGGCCGAACTGGGCCAACATCTAGCGCGATTGTGGCGCTATGGCTTGCTGCTGTCCCGGCAACGGCATGTGGCCGAAGACCTGGTGCAGGCGACCTGCGTGCGGGCGCTGGAGCGTGCCGGGCAGTTTATCCCCGGCACGCGCATGGACCGCTGGCTGTTGAGCATTCTGCATTCGATCTGGCTCAACGAAGTGCGCGCCCGCCGGGTGCGCCAGGGTCAGGGGTTGGTGGACGCCGAAAGCCAGTTATCGTTTGACGGCGAGCACGCGGCGCAAACCCATGTGCGCGCAGCCCAGGTGATCAGGCGTGTCGACGCGCTGCCCGAAGCCCAGCGCGAAACCGTGTACCTGGCGTACGTCGAAGGCTTGTCGTATCGCGAAGTCGCCGAGGTGCTGCAAGTGCCCGTCGGGACGGTCATGAGTAGGCTGGCCGCTGCACGGGTGAAACTGGCCGAATATCCACCGCTGCATGCTGTACCGAACCCTTCCTCGGGAGAACGTCGATGAACGAACGCGCCGCACCGTCGGACGAGCAACTGGTGGCCTACCTCGACGACCAGCTCGATGCCGAGCAACGCGCCCGCATCGACACGGCCATCGCCGAGGACTCGGCGCTCAACCTGCGCCTGCAATGGCTGGCCCGCAGCAGCCTGCCGTTCAAGGACGCGTTTGCCCAATTGTCGCAACAGGCGCCCATCGATCGCTTGCAGTCCATGCTCGACACCTTGCCTTCGCCTGAACGTCCGTCGATGGATCGTCGCTGGTTTCTGGCGGCCGCGGCCGGGTTGGTGGTCACCAGCGTGGTGGCGGATCGCTTGTTCCTCGGCTGGCAATTGAGCCAGGAAAAGAACAACTGGCGCGGGTTGGTGGCGGATTACATGTCGCTCTACGTGCCTGAAACCCTGGAACACTTGCCCAGCGATGAAGCCACCCAACTTGCGCAACTGCGCTCCATCGATACGCGCCTGGGCCTGAGCCTTGCGCCCGCGAAGCTGACCTTGCCGCGCGCTGAGTTCAAGCGTGCGCAAATCCTCGAATACGATGGGGTGCCGATTGCCCAGATCACCTACCTGGACCCTGCGAATGGCCCGATGGCGTTGTGCGTCACGCTCTCCAATAGCGGCAGCCGGCACTTCGCCCGTGAGCGTCGGCACGGCATGAACGTCGTGTATTGGGCGGACATGGAACACGCATGGATGCTGATCGGGCACAACCCGGCGGCGGAACTCGAAGACATGGCCAAGTTATTGCGTACGCGACTCAGCACATAGTTCTATAGCAGCTGTCGAGCCTGCGAGGCTGCGCAGCTGCTACAAAGAACGCGTCAGGGTTGGGCGGGCAGCCACAAGCGGAAACGTGCACCGCCTAGCGGGGACGGTTCGACCGTCAGGGTGCCGCCCTGCGCCTCCAGCGCCCGACGGCTGATCGCCAACCCCAACCCAAACCCGCCCGTGGCCCGGTCGCGGCTGCGGTCCAACCGATAAAACGGTTCAAAAATCCGCTCACGCTCGTCATCCGGAATGCCGATCCCGTCGTCATCCACCCAGATCTCACAGCCCTTCGCACACACCTGCACGCCAACCTGAATGCGTTTTTCGCAATAGCGCATGGCGTTGCGTAACAGATTCTGGATCGCGCGGGCGGTCAGGCGCGGGTCGAGGGTGAAGCGTTCGAGTTGGCCATGAAGCAGCACATCCATCACGATATGCGGCGACTCCAGCTCTTCATCAACGCTGCCCAGAATGCTGTCGATAAACTCGTCCAGCGCGACTTCAACCTGCTCCGGCACTTGCGCCGGGTTTTGCAGGCGGCTGTAGGACAGCAATTCCAGGACCAATTCATCCAGCTCACGGATGTGCGCGACCAACCCTTGCAAGCGCTCGCGACTGGTCACGGGCAGGTCATCGGACAGCGCCAGCGCCAGGCCAAAATCCAGGCGGGTCAGCGGTGTGCGCAGTTCGTGGGATACAGCGTTGAGCAAGTCGCGCTGCTGGTTCAGCAGGTTTTCGATGTCGCCGGCCATGGTGTCGAAGACATTGGCCAGGCTGCCAATGTTGGAATGTCGGGAAATCCGTGTGCGTTCGCTCAGATGGCCTTTGCCGAAACGCTCGGCGGTGCCTTTGAGGCGTTCCAGATCACGCCAGTGCGGGCGCAGCCACAGCAGCAGGCAGGCGAGCATGGTCGCCCCGATCAGGACGTTGATGCTCCAGTACAACAGGCTGACGTCCATCGGGTCCGGCGGCACGATCATTTGCACCACCGTTTGCTCGTTCAACGGCGCCACGGCGAGCGTGCGCCAGCCCCAGTCGCCGATGCGCACCACGTTCTCGCCGCTTTGCAGGCGTTCGCGCTCGTACAAGGTGAAATCCGGGTCGTCATTGCGCGTCAACGCGATGTGCAGCGGGGCGAAATCCTTGTCCATCTCGACCGCCAACGCCGGCCATTGCGCTTCGGGCACGGCGTGAAACTGTTTGACGATGAGGGTTTGCAAGCCGCGCGAATAGTCGAGGTTGTAGGTGACAAAGCGTTCATGGAAGACCTTGATCACCAGGTCCGGCACCAGGTAAATCGCCGCGCTGAACGAGACGATGGTCACCAGATACAGGCGAAACAGAATCCTGAACATCGTCTCAGCATTCCCACTCGGAACGACTGAACAGGTAGCCCTTACCCCACACCGTCTTGATCTTGCGCGCTTCACCGGCGTGGTCGTCAAACTTGCGCCGCAACTTGGAAATCGCCACGTCCACCGAACGGTCGGTGCCGTTGAATTCGATGCCGCGCAGGCGTTGCAGGATCTGGTCGCGACTCAGCACTTCGCCGGCATGACGGGCCAGCACCACCAGCAGGTTGTATTCGCCGCTGGACAGCTCGACCAATTGCTCACGCCAGGTCACCGTGCGCTCCGACAGGTCGATGCACAGGTTGCCCATGAGGATGCGGTCGTTGGCGGTTTGCGGCTCGCCAAGGCTGCTGCGGCGCAACAGCGTGCGCACGCGGGCCAGCAGGACGCGGGGCTCGCAGGGCTTGGTGACGTAATCGTCGGCGCCCATTTCCAGGCCCAGGACTTGATCGTGGCTGTCGTCGCGGGCGGTGAGCATCAGGATCGGCAGCGTCGCCGAATCCGCCCGCAGCAAGCGGCACACTTGCAGGCCGTCGAGGCCCGGCAGCATCAGGTCGAGGATCACCAGGTCCGGCGGATTGACCCGCGCACGCTCCCGCACATGATCGCCACGGCTGATCACGCTGACCGAATAGCCGTTGCGTTCCAGGTAGCTGGCGATCAGTTCGGAGAGCGCGGTGTCGTCTTCGACCAAGAGGATGTTGGGCATGGGGTGTTCCAGAAAGTGCTGTGGCGACGGATCGGGCGCTATCGCGAGCAAGCTCGCTCCCACAGTTGATTGGGGATGTTCACAACATCTGTGTCTACACCAAATCCCTGTGGGAGCGGGCTTGCCCGCGATGGCGGCTTGACCGTCGCAAAAAATATCAAGTCGCCAAGGATATACGCCCTCACCCCCGCTTGAGTAAAACCCTTACACAATTTCACACAGCACCAACAAAGCTTCACCGCTACCCTCGTCCGCTCCCCGTAGGATGCGGGTGGTCATTATTGGGGTAATTCCATGTCAAAGAATCTGTTCGCCACGCTCGGCCTGCTTGCATTGGCGCTGACGCTGAGCGCCTGTGACAAGTCCTCCACCGCCGAAGAACAGGCGCCGCTGGCTACCGTGCGTATCGAAACCATCGAAGCCCGCCCCCTGTCGATCACCAGCGAATTGAGCGGGCGGATTGCTGCGCCGAGGATTGCCGAAGTCCGCGCCCGTGTCGCCGGCGTCGTGTTGCAACGCACCTTCAACGAAGGCAGCGATGTGAAGAAAGGCGACGTGCTGTTCCGTATCGATCCGGCGCCCTTCAAGGCTGACCTGGACAGCGCCGAAGCGGCGTTACGCAAGGCCGAGGCCAATGCGTTCCAGGCCCGGTTGCAAGAGCAGCGTTATGCCCAACTGATCGAAGGAAACGCCATCAGCGGCCAGGATTACGACAACGCCCGCGCCAACGTCCGGCAAACCGCCGCCGACGTCGCCGCCAACAAAGCCGCCGTGGAACGGGCGAAGCTCAACCTCGGTTATGCCACCGTCACCGCGCCGATTTCCGGTCGCGTTGGCCGTGCGCTGGTGACCGAAGGTGCACTGGTCGGGCAAAACGAAACCACGCCACTGGCGCTGATTCAGCAGCTCAACCCGATCCATGCCGATCTGACCCAGTCCACCCGCGAACTCAATGACTTGCGCCGCGCCTTTCGCTCCGGCCAGTTGCAGCAAGTCGGCCAGGGCCAGGCCAAAGCCACGTTGATCCAGGACGATGGCAGCCTCTACCCGCTGCCGGGCAAGCTGTTGTTCACCGACATCACCGTCGACCCGAGCACTGGCCAGATCATCCTGCGCAGCGAATTCCCCAACCCGGACCTCGACTTGCTGCCCGGCAGTTTCGTGCGGGTGCGCCTGGAACAAGCGGTGAATCAGCAAGGCATCAGCGTGCCGCAACGGGCGATCCAGCGTGACAGCGCCGGCATTGCCCACGTGTTGCTGCTGGACCCCGAGCAGCGCGTCGGCCTGCAACCGGTTGAACTGGGCGCGGTTCAGGACGATCGCTGGATCGTCACCGGCGGCCTCAAACCCGGCGACCGCATCGTCACCGAAGGCCTGCAACACGCACGCCCCGGTGAACACGTGCAGATCGACAGTTCCCCTCTTCCACTTGCCCAGGTTTCCGGGCAGTAAGCAGGACGCTTTTTATGCCGCAGTTCTTTATTGATCGCCCGGTGTTTGCCTGGGTGGTTGCCTTGTTCATCCTGCTGGCCGGCGCATTGGCCATTCCGCAGTTGCCCGTGGCGCAGTACCCGGATGTCGCCCCGCCGCAAATTGAAATTTATGCCCAGTACCCGGGCGCTTCGGCGCAGACCGTGGACGAAAGCGTGGTCAGCCTGATCGAGGAAGAACTCAACGGCGCCGATCATTTGCTGTACTTCGAGTCGCAAAGCAGCCTCGGCAGCGCCACGATCAAGGCGACCTTCCAACCGGGTACAGACCCGGAGATGGCCCAGGTCGACGTGCAAAACCGCCTCAAGGTCGTGGAGTCGCGGCTGCCGCAAGCGGTCAATCAGCAAGGCCTGCAAGTCGAGAAAGTCTCCGCCGGTTTCCTGTTGCTGGTCACCCTCACCTCCAGCGACGGCAAACTCGACGACGTGGCGCTCAGCGATTACCTGGCGCGCAACGTGATGAACGAGATCAAGCGCCTGGACGGCGTCGGCAAGGCGCAGTTGTATGGTGCAGAACGGGCGATGCGCATCTGGATCGACCCGCAGAAGCTGATTGGTTTCAACCTGACCCCGGCCGACGTCAATGCCGCCATCGTCGCGCAGAACGCCCAGGTGTCCGCCGGCAGCATCGGTGATTTGCCGACTCGTACTACACAGGAAATCACCGCGACGATTCTGGTGAAGGGCCAGTTGTCGACGCCGGAAGAATTCGCCGACATCGTGCTCAAGGCCAACCCCGACGGTTCCACCGTGCGCATTGGCGATGTCGCGCGGGTCGAGATCGGCAGCCAGGAATACAACTTCTCCACCCGCTTGAACGGCAAGCCGTCGACCGCCGTCAGCGTGCAACTGGCGCCCGGCGCCAATGCCTTGAGCACCGCCACGTTAGTCCGCGCGAAGATGGATGAACTGTCGCGCTACTTCCCGGCCGGCGTGGAATACAAAATTCCCTACGACACCTCGCCGTTCGTCAAAGTCTCGATCACCAAAGTGGTTTACACCCTGGGCGAGGCAATGCTGCTGGTGTTTGCGGTGATGTTCCTGTTCTTGCAAAACATCCGTTACACGCTGATCCCGACGCTGGTAGTGCCGGTCGCGTTGATGGGTACGTTTGCGACCATGTTGGCGCTGGGCTTTTCGATCAACGTGCTGACCATGTTCGGCATGGTGTTGGCCATCGGCATTCTGGTGGACGACGCCATCGTGGTGGTGGAGAACGTGGAGCGGATCATGGCCACCGAAGGCCTGTCGCCCAAGGAAGCGACGCGCAAGGCAATGACGCAGATCACCGGGGCAATCATCGGCATTACCCTGGTGCTGGTGGCGGTGTTCATCCCGATGGCGTTCATGCAGGGTTCGGTCGGGGTGATTTACCAGCAGTTTTCATTGTCGATGGCCACGTCGATCCTGTTCTCGGCATTCCTCGCACTGACCTTGACCCCGGCGCTGTGCGCGACGTTGCTCAAACCGATTGCCAAGGGTGAACATCACGAAAAAACCGGGTTCTTCGGCTGGTTCAACCGTGGCTTCGAACGCTTGACCGATCGCTATCAAGGCTGGGTTGCCTATGCGTTGAAACGCACCGGCCGATACCTGCTGATCTATGGCGTGCTGCTGATCGGTCTGGGTGTGTGTTTCAGTCGTCTGCCCTCCTCGTTCCTGCCGGTCGAGGATCAGGGGTACACCATCACCGACATTCAGTTGCCACCGGGCGCGAGCAAGAATCGCACGGTGCAGGTGGTTGAGCAGATTGAAGCGCACAACGCCACCGAACCGGGGATTGGCGACAGCACGATCATTCTCGGTTTCAGTTTTTCCGGCAGCGGGCAGAACGCCGCGCTGGCGTTTTCCACGCTCAAGGATTGGTCTGAACGCGGCAGTGACGATTCGGCGAGTTCGATTGCCGACCGGGCCAACGTCGCGTTGAGTCAGATCAAGGACGCCGTGGTGTTCTCGGTTCTGCCGCCACCGGTTGACGGCCTCGGCACCTCCAGCGGTTTCGAGTTCCGTTTGCAGGACCGTGCTGGCCTCGGCCATGCCACGCTGATGCAGGCGCGCAGCGAACTGCTCGCAGCGGCCGAGAAGAGCCCGATCCTGATGAACGTGCGTGAAAGTGCCTTGGCCGAAGCACCGCAAGTGCAACTGGAGGTCGACCGCAAGCAAGCCAACGCGCTGGGCGTTTCTTTTGCCGACATCGGCAATGTGCTGTCCACCGCTGTCGGCTCGGCCTACATCAACGACTTCCCCAATCAGGGCCGGATGCAACGAGTCGTCGTGCAGGCTGAAGGCGATCAGCGCAGTCAGGTGGCTGATCTGCTGAAGATGCACGTACGCAATACCCACGGAAAAATGGTGCCGTTGTCGGCCTTCGTCCAGGCCAATTGGACCCAGGGCCCGGCGCAACTGACCCGTTATAACGGCTACCCGGCGATAGCCATTTCCGGTGAACCGTCGCCGGGTCACAGCACCGGTGAAGCCATGGCGGAAATCGAGCGGTTGGTCGCACAAGGGCCCGCGGGACTGGGTCAGGAATGGACCGGATTGTCGTTGCAAGAGCGATTATCCGGCAGTCAGGCACCGATTCTGCTCGGCCTGTCGCTGCTGATCGTGTTCCTGTGCCTGGCCGCACTGTACGAGAGCTGGTCCATTCCGACCTCGGTGCTGCTGGTGGTGCCGCTTGGCGTGCTCGGCGCGGTATTGGCCGTGACCTTTCGCGGAATGCCCAACGACGTGTTCTTCAAGGTCGGACTGATCACCATCATCGGGCTATCGGCTAAAAACGCGATCCTGATCATCGAGTTCGCCAAGAGCCTCTATGACGAAGGGCATGACCTGATCGATGCCACGCTGCAAGCCGCACGGTTGCGGTTGCGACCGATTGTCATGACGTCGCTGGCATTCATTCTGGGCGTGGTGCCTTTGGCAATTGCCACGGGCGCGAGCTCGGCGAGCCAGCAGGCGATAGGCACCGGCGTGATTGGCGGGATGATCACGGCAACGCTGGCGGTGGTGTTTGTCCCGGTGTTTTTCGTGGTGGTGATGAAGTGGGTCAGACGATTTAACAAAAACCACTGAACCACTTCATTCTATAAACCCTGTTTTTTAAGCCAACTATCCCCCGTGAACTGTCAAATCTGACAGTTCACGGGGTTCGCATTCCTCTTTACGCTGGGTTCAACACTCGACAACGTCGTCGAGCACGCAATGAACCCGAGCGAAGGAATGCCCAGATGAAAAAATCAGCCCGCCCTACACCAAACGCCACTATCGGAACGTGCACCGCAGATCTTGGCGAGCGCGGAAAGTTTGTGGGCGACGAAAAAAAATGAAGTTATACAAAGATCCCGGTGAAGGTCGCTGGTATGCAATGGCCACTCATAACGTCGAGAAAGATAAACCGCACTATTACGATCTCGCCTTCGTCATTCCTGATGAGGGTAATGTGGCCGACAAGGTTTACGAAATTGATGACGACTTCCACAACCTGAAGACCGTCAAAGCCACCTTTTGGGAGCGCAATGGACCAGGCGCCGAAGCGTTTATAGCCAAGTCGGGGCGTTTGACCTTCACCATCAACGAAAGCACTGGGAATGCCACCGCTACCTTCGAGTTTCAGACAGACAAACAAGTCACTGTGACCGAAGGGAAGTTCGACCTGGAAGGCTTTGATCCAAGCCTGATGGTGTCGACGGAGCACAAAGCCTCCGAGAGCTTCACCGCTGACATTCAAGACGGCGAGTTCCCGAAAAATTACAGTGCTGTTGAATTTTCCCTCACCCGGCAAGAGGGTAACGAAATCAACTTTCCACTGGCGCATTGGTTGGGCTGGTCCAAACAACCCGGCACGCCGAATGCCGTCATTTCCCTGTTCGTCGCCACTACGCTTGATGCCAACAAGGAATACACCCTCAGTCGCAACAGCAATGAAGTTCGGGCGATGTACATCGATTTTGATGCCTCCGGGATACGGAGTTACCTCTCCATAGGCGGGACGCTCAAGCTCGACTCCATCCCACTCGAGGATTCATCCTTGTGTGTCTTGAAGGGTTCTATCGAATTCGAAGCCGAACGCTCGGACGGGTCAAAAACCATCAGCGTGAAAAAAGGGCTGTTCCATTTCGACGGCACAAAGCATCCGGCTTGAGCATTTTGATAAAAGGCAAAAGCTCCGAACTTGCCGCATCACTCACGGCAGGGCTATGGTGCTGCAAAGCCCCTGACCGTGAGTCTTCATGCCCTTCCTCGCGCGCACCCACCCTCGCCTGTCCGCCGCCGCTACCCTGGGTGTCGCGGCAGGCATTCTGGCTCCGGTCGATTCGATCATCAGCAAAATCCTTATAGGCTGGAATGTCGGGGTGTGGACTTACCTGATCCTGATGCTCTGGCTCGCCGCCCGCGCCAAAGCGCCGGATGTAAAGCGTATTGCCGAGATTGAAGACGAAAATGCCGGCCTGGTGTTGTTCGTGGTGAGCATCGCCGCGCTTGCCAGCCTCGCGACCATCACCTTCGAACTGGCCGGCAGCAAGGAGCTGGAAACCACCCGCAAGCTCCTGCATTACGGCTTCACCGCGCTGACGATCATCGGTTCATGGCTGCTGATCGGGGTGATTTTCAGCGTGCATTACGCTCGCCTGTTCTACACCTGGGACGGCAAGGACCTGGCGCTGCGTTTCGCCGAAGGACTGGAAACCCCCAATTACTGGGACTTCCTGTACTTCTCTTTCACCATTGGCGTGGCGGTGCAAACCTCGGATGTCGGTGTGGCGACACGGGGTATTCGCAAAATCGTGCTGGCGCAATCGTTGATCAGTTTTCTGTTCAACACGGCGATTCTGGGGTTTTCGATCAATATTGCGGCGGGGTTGTTTGGCTGATGGCTGCACAAACGTTCTAGTCATTGTTCCCTGCGTGGGTGTCAAATAAGTCGGCAATCCGTTTCGCAGGTGCAGCATGACCCATCACAACTGGATCGACCTGGCTCAAGACGCCGACACCGGCATCGAAACCCTGCGCGCCCATTTCGAGGGCCACGCTTACGATCCGCACTGGCATGACAGCTATCTGGTGGGCGTGACCGAGCAAGGTGTCCAGCAGTTCAATTGTCGGCGCACCCGCCACCAAAGCACGCCGGGCAAGGTATTCCTGCTGGAACCGGGGGACATTCATGACGGTGAGGCGCCGACGGAGGATGGTTTCACCTACCGCATGTTGTACCTCGACCCACTGTGGTTGCAGCAGGAACTGGGCGCCGTTTTCGAACATGCCCCCGACCATAGCCAATTGAGTTTTGCCACCACCCTGGCCAGCGACACCCGACTGGCTCAGGCCACCAGTCTGGCCTTTCAGACACTGCATGGAGGCGAACTGAAGATCGTGCGCCAGGCCGCCCTCGACGGTTTACTCGGACGCCTGACCAGCCACCTGCGCTGGCGCGCCCGTTATGCCGAAGACCCGCGCCTGCCGCTGGTCGCGCAAAAAGCCCGGGAGTACTTGCACGCCAATGCTCAATACGACATCGGCCTCGACCAGGTGGCCGCGGCAACCGGTGTAGACCGATACCGCCTGACCCGCGCCTTCAAGGCAGCCTACGGCCTGGCGCCCCATGCCTATCTGGTGCAATTGCGCCTGGCCACTGCCCGACGCCTGTTGGCCCGTGGCGCACAGCCGGCGACGGTGGCGATGGAACTGGGTTTTGCCGACCAGAGCCATCTGGGGCGCTGGTTCGTTCGGGCGTATGGTTTGACGCCGGCCATGTACCGCAAGCGCTGCTCAAATCTTCCAGACGCTTGAAACGTACTTTGTGAGGATCAGCTTCTGAAATCATTCACGGAGCCCATTCTCATGCCGTCCACTTTCCTTACGATGTTGCCCTTTGTGCTGTTCGCTTTTGTCGCCTCCATTACGCCGGGGCCGACCAACATTCTGGTCATGAGCAACAGCGCTCGTTATGGTTTCAAAGCCGCATTGCCCATTGTCTTCGGCGCTTGCACGAGCGCCGGCTTGATCGTGTTGGCGGTAGGCAACGGCATTGGTGAAACGTTGGATAAGCTGCCGCTCATTGAATCTTTTATGAAGTGGACGGGAGTGCTCTGGCTCAGCTATCTGGCCTGGCAGATTTACCGCTCGCCGGCCATGCTCCCCCACACAGAGCACGCCGCACCGCACAAAGTCGGACTTTGGGCCGGTGCCAGCCTGCAACTGGTCAATCCTAAGACCTGGATGATGGCGTTGGCCGTCATCAGCGTGTTTGCAGGCTCCGGGGAAGATCGCCAGGTACGAACGCTTTGTCCTTCGATGATCTTTTTTCTGGTTGCGTTGCCGTGCATGGGATCCTGGGCCCTGCTGGGCGCGGGGTCAGCCAAATGGATACGTTCGTCCAGCGCCATGAGACGCTTCAATCAATTCATGGCGTTTTTGCTGTTGGGATCGGCCTGGCTGAGTGTGCTGGCGTAACGTGAACCGGACAGAAAAAAATGCCCCGACCGAGGTCGAGGCATTTTTTCGCTGATTGATCATCAGAAGAAATAGCTCACTCTCAAGCTACTGCTCCAGTCCTGATTGACCGTCGTCCCTTGACTGCCGCCCACCTGACCGGACACCTGCCAGTTGCGTTGCGCCGGCGTCCACTTGAGCCCGGCGCCATACTCGAAAGAGCTACTGGCCCGGTCATCATCAAAGCTGTCGTCGTTGATCTTGATTTCGTTGGTTTTCACAAACTCATGGTTGAGCGCCGTGGACAGACTCGGCTCCAACGTGCTGCCGTTATCGAGCGCAATGACGCGGCCGCCACGAATACCCACTTTGCCCTGCAACGAACGCATGGTATCGGCGCTGACTTCGAGGCCATTGTCGAGCTTGTAGTTATCGCTTTGAGTGACGCCTGTCGAGACCTGGAATTGAGGCTCGATGAAGTAGCCATTTTTTAGGTAGATATGTTTGCCCACGGCCACCGAACCGCTTGCGCCCAAGGCCTTGTAGTCGCCCTTGGCCCGGGAGCCATCACTCATGGTCACTTTGGCTTTGTTATCGAACTGGTTGATTTTGGCCATGACATTGACGAACACACCACTTTCAACATCGAAGGTACTGCCGTAAACCCCGGCATTCAGGCTGTCGACAATGGCACTGGAACCGTACTTCAGGTCGATGTTGGTACGGCTCGCTCCGACGAACCCGCCCAGCACCCAAGAGCGTCCGCCCAATTCGACGACCGTATCGGCACCACCGGTGATACCGGTCTGGTTCTGGGTGTATCCATCGCCATAGGCGTTGTCGACATTGTACTGGTTGCCATAAGTGCGGACCCAAACGCTGTTGCTCAGGTTCACCGCGCCGTCATCCATCGCACGCATTGAGGCGTCGGGGCGGATGCTGAGACTACGATCGCCCACCTGGTCGTTGAGCATGGCCGCTTCGGCGTTCAACACGCTGCGCGCACTGCCGGCCAGAGCCAACGCGGTATTGCTTGAAGTACTGACCGTTTCCTTGTCGGGATTGAGGTACAAACCCTCACCTTCCTTCTCCAACCGATACACAAAAGTGCCTGCATCGACGGTGGAGCGATTGGCCAGCGAAAAGTGCGCGTTGCCGGCCGCGATGTTACCCACCTTCACCGGCTCGGCCGTGACCGGCGTAGTGCCGGTCGCAGCGATTTGCAGTTTAAAATCCCCGTTTGCGTTTTGGGCGTCAAGGAAATCGGTGGCGCCGTTGCCGAGGTCGGTGCCCATCACGATCATGCCCTTACCCGAAAGATTAACCACGTTCAGTTGCTGGAACTGCTCGTTGGTCCCCATGCGAACGACACCATCATTCAAGGCAAGATTTTCCAAGGCGCTGTCGCCAGTCATCACCCACTGCGCGGCGTTATTGATATTCACATTACGGGAATTGTTGATCTGACCGGTCAACACCGAACCGTTGTCCAGAAGCACGTTGCCATTGGTGCCGGTTACGACATTACCCGTCATGTTGCTGCCATTGTTCAGCGTCAGGCTGGAAACATTGTCGACATTGCCCTTGAGCGTAGAAAGGTTATCCAGCAGTACGTTGCCATTGGTATCGGTGAGCACGTCACCGGTCATGCTGCTGCCGTTGTTCAGCGCAAGGCTGACGACATTGTCGACGTTGCCGTTGATGACGGAGCCATTGTTCAGGCCGACCGTGGCAGCCGTTCCGGCAACCGCCTGCACATTACCGTTCAACGTGCTGCGGGAATCGAGGCTGACCCGCGTAACGTTCTGCAGATTGCCATCAATAGAGGCTGCGTTTTGCATCAACAGTGCGACGGTGCTGCCGGTATCGGCAATGACATTACCGCTTAATGCACTGGCGTCGACGGTGAGGTTGGCCGTGGAGCGATTGGTCGCCAGGAGCGCCGTGCCATTGCCGCCGATCAGTTCCGTGCCGTTGAGAACATTGATGGTTGCGACCGATCCCGCAGCACCGGACGAGCCCAGCACGATTGCTGAACCTGTTCCTCCTGTCACGCGGCTACCATTGAGCGTCACATCGCTCGCGTTGACGCCGGTCGTGTCGGTAATGATTTGCAGGCCATCTTGCTCACCGGAAATAACGCTCCCAGTCGCCGATAGCGTTGCGCCGCCCAATTGCACGCCGTAACTGGTTGCTCCGGTGCCGCGAAGGGTCGAGTTTTCGACATTCAATACCGCGAAACCCACCGCGTTTGCACCTCCCAAAGCGCCGGTGATCGTACTGCCCCCCTTGACCGTGGCACTAGAAGATACCGGCGTGTTGATATTGCGCCCCAACAGCACACCAAAACTATTCCCGCTGGTGATGTTCGTGTTGTCAATTGTGGCAGTACTGTCGATCAGCTGAACCGCTCCCCTGCCGGTCGTACTATTGACGTTGGCTCCAGAGATGTTCAGCACCGAAGTATCCGCACTGATGCGCTGGCTTTGGCCACCGTTAAAAACGACGGTGGCTTTTTGTGAATCAATAGACAAGGTAGTTGCGTTATTGATCGTCAATGTTCCCCCTTGAGATACCCCCCAACTTTCCGGCGCGGGTGGATTAGTCACTACTGCGCTTTCGCCTGGCAACAGTGTTCTGCTGTAGGCGTCGGGAGTGGAAACGAGAACAGTCGCAACTGCGGTCGTAATCAATGTTCTTTTAAAAAAAACCGGATATTTAAAACACGAAAAAAAATACATGAAGGACTCCTCAAACCTGCACAATCACACAAGATTTTTCTGGCAGAATAAAAGTCCCACCAGAAGCGCCAGGCAGCCTAAAGATAAAAATTAAATTCTGATGTAGGAAAAATCCTTGTTCATTGGAAAATGATCCTCCAATGGCGTGCCCTTCATCAGATCCTGCCTCCGCTCAATGGAAAAGCATCGCAAGGAAGAAATTCAAACCTCCCTTGCGATGTTAAAAAACCATTTGATTAATTAAGGGGCTGGAGCGGCCGGCGCCGCCGTTTGGTCGCAATAATTGAAACTATTGCTGATGGTATCCAGCGGTTTGAAAACGGGTACAGATGTTTGCTGCCCATTAATCTCGGTTGTATACCAATATTTCCCGAAGGCAATCGCTCCGCGTACCGGTTGTGCTGCTTTGAAAACTGCGGGGCTGCCCACCGGTGCCACATCAGGCACATCGGCGGCCTTAATGACATAATCTTGCGAAGCCTCCGTACCTGGAATCAACTGAGTACCCGCCAGATCGCGATAGGCCGCGAAATGGGCTGTAATGGTTTTACCTGGTGGCAGGAGCGGACTCTTTGCAATAAGCAAACCCAGTTTGTATGCGCTTGTAGGGCTGGTCATCCCGAAGCACTCGATGAAATCACGATTTGCAGGGTTGCGGATAGCGATCGTAGGCGAAGGCAAAGGAATTGGAACGCCACTGACTGTCACCGGTTGCGGCAGGGATTTCATGACGTTCTTGTCAGAACCTGACTTCTGAATCGTCCAGTAAGCCGATACTTCTGGAGTAGGAAGTCCGGAAATGATGTTTGCCGGAACGTCAACTACAAACCCATTTTCGTCTGTAAATGAAACATATTCGGCAATCTTCAGATCATTGATATAGCACGTGGCCGTCTGTTCCGGGGTGATATCTGGATCACTGAGCGCAAATACGACTGTGAATTTACCAGCCTTGTCGCGATCGCCAGGCAGCAAACTATTCGGCGTACCAGAGGCACCAGTGACAACGGGTAGTTGCATAGCCCGGTTTGTCAAATCCGGAAGATCTGGATTCGTTGGACCCGCGTAGTCAAACGCCAACATAAAGGTTGCTTCTGGCGACTCAACGTTGGGGGTCATCCCGGTCCGGGTGATTACAGACATGATCGTGACAGCTTTTGGCTCGTCGGCATCAGCAAATAGTTTTGCAAGGTCTGCATAAGTAAGCGCGAAACTCAGATTCGCACCAGCCCATGGTTGTGGAGCCGTTTCTACAAAGTTGGTCGCGTCAGCCGCATCCTCTAAAATCAAAAAGATTTCGTCGCCCGTTTCCGCATGTTGGATAAACGCGTTTTCGACAATCGCAAAAATCCCACTGGCAATATCGTCCAGAAAAAGCGGAGTGTTGTAGTTTGGATCGGTTTTTGGCACCAAAGGTGCTTTTGTCAGCAACGGTCTTTGCGCAAGAGCCAATGTCAGAAAGGCGGTCGACACTGACTCCAGACTTTGGTTGCCGGGAAGGTCTTTCCAGTCATACACGATATTGACACGCCCGTTCGGGAGTTGACTCAACATCGTATTTGGAAATGAGATAGCACCACTTGCAGGGACTTGATCGTCCCAGACCAAAACCCTCTGAGTGCCGGACACGAGCCAGATGCGCAGATGATCGTCCAGTCGCCGAAGGGGATAACCAACGTTCATTGTAATGTTCAAGTTGGCGTTCGCGGGCAGTGCCCTCCAGGCCTCATTGATAGTGACTTGCGAATCCGTAGGTTTATTGACAAAGACAGGAGCTGGCGTTGGCCTTACTTCTCGTCTTGGGTTTTTCGTATTGAATGGCGCAGTCTGGTCGATTACAAATTTCAGGGTATTGGAAGGTTCCTCGTTACCACCACCTCCCTTATAAAGTTTAATCATCACCTCATAGGTAGTAGGTGTTGCCGGCGTAGGTTGCTCCGGAAACAAGCTAGCGGGTATTTTAAATGGAATGACACCATCAGGCCTGTCAGCAATTGGCCCTAGGGAAAATGTTTGATCGTGGGCGACTAAAGTCCCACCTTCTACTCCTAAGTAAAAATCAAAATCATCTCCGTCGAGCTCACTAAGGGTGCGAATAAAATTTAAGGTAATTTCCCCGCTATCCAGAACACTTTTCGCGATAAAGCCCTCAGCCAGCGTGTCTATTGTAATAGCCGAGAAAGGTCCAGCATCACTAACACCAACGGATTCAGCTCTTTGCTTTTTAGGTACAGATTGCAGTGTCATCTTTGCTTCTCCTTGTGCATTAAGGCCAGTAGGGCCACTTTCGCCGGGTGTTACTCTGTCTATTCTCACCAAACCTTTTCGTGACTCACCGATCAGCCGCCCAGCTCTAAGCAACTGCCAATAGACGAGGGCCGAGTCGTTATCAATAAGAGGTTTTATATGAGGATCAAATGGAATGCCTTGCTCATATCCTTTATCAATGTCCTGCTGTTGCAATTTTTTATCAAAAGCGCCATATGTATTGGATACAGGCGGACCACTTCCATTCAAACTTAAGTAACCTTGCCAGTGCACTTTGGCAATATCGTCAGGTACTGCAATGCCCGTTGAGGCAGGTATCGCAACGGTTGCGCCGGATGTCAGTGGTGGAGCCGTATTGTTATTCAGATATCCCCAAACCGTGGCATGGGGAAATGTCAGTTCCGCCAGAACGAGAGGTACAGTGTGATCAATCGTCAACTTTCTTTCTGGCGAAGGGTCGGGGATACCGCCTGAACCTTTCCAGACTTTATAAGATAAAAATTCGATGCCATCGATTGCCAAATGCTGCGGTGTCAGTGCGAAATATAAAAAGGCTGGTTGTGGCGGGCTGAAAAATTCAGTGTAAAGCCTTTGCTCAACTCCGCCTCGACGTGTCATGACCCAAAGTTCATCGTTATTCAGAGGGTTGACCCAATAAGGAATAGCAATACGAGTACCATTACGCAGAATATCGAGGGGGACATATCCCTCGATATCGCTATCGTCGATACCCTCGACTGAAAGTGGCGCCGCCAATATTCCTGCGTCTGACTCCGAAGACTTCTTTGCCGTCATCGCATTTACCTGTTTGATGGTAGAAGCACTGCGCGTAACTTCTCAGTCGCTCATGGAAGAATTAAGCGCTAAGCCATCGCACTTGCCTACTGTCATAACTGACAGGTAAATCGACCATTCGTCTGGAAACTAGCCGTGGTACAGGTCCGTCGGCGATGAACTCGACTTGACGAAGAGGCAGGGATTAGTGTTCCCTGAAACCGGTTTCACTGCGATAAAAAAGCCAATCCAACAACAAAAAGCTACCGCCATGAACGATTTCTCCGCCGCCCAGCGTAACCGCGTCACCATGCTCGACGTTGCCGAACACGCTGGCGTGTCCAAGGCCAGCGTCTCGCGTTTCATTGGCGACGACCGCGCCCTGCTCTCCGATGCCACGGCCTTGCGCATCGAGCAGGCAATTGCCCAACTCGGCTACCGCCCCAACCAGATGGCCCGTGGTCTGAAACGCGGACGCACTCGCCTGATTGGCATGCTGGTGGCCGATATCCGCAACCCTTATTCAATTGCCGTGATGCACGGGGTGGAAACCGCCTGCCGTCAGCACGGCTACAGCCTGGTGGTGTGCAACACCGATCGCGATGACGAGCAGGAACGTCAGCACCTGGCGTTGCTGCGCTCCTACAACATCGAAGGCTTGATCGTGAACACCCTGGGCCATCACCGCGACGAACTGCGCGAGTTGCATCGGGAGATGCCGATGGTGCTGGTGGATCGCAAGGTTGAGCAGCTTGAGAGTGACCTGGTCGGGCTGGATAACCCGGCGGCCGTGGAGATGGCCCTCGCCCACTTGCAGGAACGCGGTTATCGCGATGTGTTGATGGTGACCGAGCCGTTTGACGGCACCAGTTCCCGGATCGAGCGGGTCAGCAGTTTCAAGATGCAGATTGAGCAACGTCCGGCGCTGAATGGTGCAGTGGTCGAAACCGGTAGCGAGTTGACCGCCCACGTTAAGACCTTCTTGAACACTCCCGGCTCCGGCCCGAAAGCGCTGTTTTGCGCCAATGGCATTGCGGCGTTGGCCAGTACGCATTCGTTGCGTGAGTTGCAGTGCAATTTGTTTGCGGATGTAGGGTTGATCGCGCTGGATGACCTGGATTGGTATCCGTTGGTGGGCAGCGGGATTACCGCCCTCGCCCAGCCGACGGCCGAGATTGGCGCGAGCGCGTTTGAGTGTCTGCTCAAACGGTTGCGTGGGGATGCCGGAGCGGCGCGGACACTGGATTTTTCTGCGCAGCTGGTTGTTCGGGGATCAACCCTTGGGAATCTTTGGTGAACGTTATGGCCCCTTCGCGAGCAGGCTCGCTCCCACAGTTGAACGCATTCCAATGTGGGAGCGAGCCTGCTCGCGAAGAGGCCCCGAAAAACACCGCCCTATTCAGCCATGCATTTTTTTTGAACAAAAATGAAACCGGTTTCAGAGGTATAAAAACAATGAATACACCCCCCGTTTCCATCAGCCTGTCCAGCTACGGCGCAGACCTTGTGCGCCAACGTGGCCAAGGCAGTTTTATCGATGTGCTGGCCGCCGCCGGCGCTACGCGCATTGAATGGCGCGAAGAGCTGCTGACCGATGAAAACCCGCTGCAACTGGCCGACAACAGCCAGGCCCAGGGCCTGGAAAGCATCTATTCATCGCCCATGGAGCTGTGGCTGGCCGGTCAGTCAAAACCCAATCCAGCGCTGACCGCGACCCTGCAGCGTGCCCAAGCGTTCGGCGCCAAATGGCTGAAAGTTTCCCTGGGGTACTTCACCGACAACAATGATCTTCAGGCACTCAGCCGCGCCCTCGCCCAGAGCCCGGTACAGGTGCTGGTGGAAAACGACCAGACCTTGCACGGCGGTCGCATCGAACCCTTTCAACGCTTTTTTACTCAAGTCGAACACCACAACCTGCCGATCAAAATGACCTTCGACATCGGCAACTGGCACTGGCAGGACCAATCCGCCGCCAGCGCCGCACGGTTGCTCGGTCGGCATGTCGGTTACGTGCACTGCAAAGCCGTGACCCGCCGGGCCGACGGAAAACTGGTTGCGATCCCGCCAACCGCCAATGATGTGCACGAGTGGGAACACCTGCTGCGACACATGGCCCAAGGTGTTATGCGGGCGGCGGAATACCCGCTGCAAGGCGATGACCTGGTGCAACTGACCACCGAACACGTCGCTGCCCTCGCCCGCCTTGGCCAATCCCGGTTGGAGAACGCTCATGTCTGAGTTCGATATCCTGTCGTTCGGCGAAACCATGGCGATGTTTGTCGCCGAGCAAAGCGGTGATCTGGCCGACGTCGGCCAGTTCCACAAACGTATTGCCGGAGCGGACAGCAACGTCGCGATTGGCCTGTCACGGCTCGGCTTCAACGTGGCGTGGCTGAGTCGAGTGGGCGCCGATTCATTGGGCCGATTTGTCGTCGATACGCTGCGCAAAGAAGGTCTGGATTGCAGCAACGTCGCCATCGACCCAGCGCATCCGACCGGTTTCCAACTCAAGTCCCGTACCGACGATGGCAGCGATCCGGCCGTCGAGTATTTCCGGCGTGGTTCGGCCGCCAGTCACTTGTCGGTGCAATCGATCTCCTCGTCATTGCTCGACGCCCGGCACTTGCACGCCACCGGTATTCCACCGGCGCTGTCTGCATCTGCCCGGGAAATGTCCTTCGAACTGATGACCCGCATGCGCAATGCCGGACGCAGCGTGTCGTTCGACCCGAACCTGCGCCCGAGCCTGTGGGCCAGCGAGCAACAGATGATTACCGAAATCAACCGCCTCGCGGGCCTCGCCCATTGGGTGCTGCCGGGGTTGAGCGAAGGCCGTTTGCTGACCGGGTTTGAAGACCCGGCGGACATTGCGGCGTTTTATCTGGATCTGGGTGTTGAAGCGGTGGCGATCAAACTCGGCCCGCATGGGGCGTATTACCGCACCTCACTGGATCAGGGGTTTATCGCAGGCATACCGGTGCAAACCGTGGTGGATACGGTCGGCGCTGGCGATGGCTTTGCGGTCGGGATGATCAGCGCGTTGCTGGAAAACCAAAGCGTTGCCGATGCGGTGCGGCGTGCCAACTGGATTGGCAGTCGTGCGGTGCAGAGTCGGGGGGATATGGAAGGGTTGCCGACCCGGCTGGAATTATCTACTGAATTTGAAGGCGTCAATCGCCATCAAGCTGTGCGCCTACAGGCGTTGTAGGAACCGAGCTTGCTCGCGATGAGACCCGCACAAACGCTGAAGATGTAACTACCTGCTGCGACAAAAACAACAAGCTCAGGAGCACTGCCCATGAAAACCGCCTCACTCGCCACCCGCCGCTGGTGGTACATCATGCCCATCGTGTTCATCACCTATAGCCTGGCGTATCTGGACCGCGCCAACTATGGCTTCGCCGCTGCCTCGGGCATGGCCGCCGACCTGATGATCACGCCGGGCCTGTCGTCGATGCTCGGCGCGCTGTTCTTCCTTGGATACTTTTTCTTCCAGGTGCCCGGCGCGATCTATGCCCAGAAACACAGCGTCAAAAAGCTGATTTTCGTCAGCCTGATCCTCTGGGGCGGGCTCGCGACGCTGACCGGGATCGTCTCCAATGCCTACTGGCTGGTCGTCATTCGCTTCATGCTAGGCGTGGTTGAAGCCGCGGTCATGCCGGCGATGCTGGTCTATCTGTGCCACTGGTTCACCCGTGCCGAACGCTCACGGGCCAACACGTTCCTGATCCTCGGCAACCCGGTCACCATGCTCTGGATGTCGGTGGTGTCGGGCTATCTGGTACAGCATTTCAGCTGGCGCTGGATGTTCATCATCGAAGGTTTGCCGGCAGTGCTGTGGGCATTTATCTGGTGGCGCCTGGCGGACGATCGTCCGGCGCAGGCCAAGTGGCTCAGCGATCAAGAGAAGCAGGACCTGGAAAGCGCCCTCGCCGCCGAACAGGTCGGCATCAAAGCGGTGAAGAACTACGCCGAAGCCTTTCGCTCGCCGAAGGTGATCATCCTGGCGTTGCAGTTTTTCTGCTGGAGCATTGGCGTTTACGGCTTCGTGCTGTGGCTGCCATCGATCCTCAAGGCCGGTGCGCAGATGGACATGATCGAAGCCGGCTGGCTCTCGGCGCTCCCGTATCTGGCCGCAGTGATCGGCATGCTGCTGGTGTCGTGGGGCTCGGACAAACTGCAGAAGCGTAAACGCTTCGTCTGGCCGCCGCTGCTGATTGCCTCCATTGCGTTCTACGGTTCCTACGCCTTGGGCGCCGAACATTTCTGGTGGTCCTACACCTTGCTGGTGATTGCCGGCGCCTGCATGTACGCGCCGTACGGGCCATTTTTCGCCATCGTCCCCGAAATCCTTCCGGCCAACGTGGCGGGCGGTGCCATGGCATTGATCAACAGCATGGGCGCGCTCGGTTCGTTTGGCGGCTCCTATCTGGTCGGTTACCTGAACAGCTCCACCGGCTCGCCCGGCGCTTCTTACTTGCTGATGAGCGGCGCGTTGATGCTCTCGGTGGTGCTGACGATGTTCCTCAAGCCCGGCGCCAGTGACCGGGTCGTGGCCAAGGCCGATACGCAACGGCCAGTGACGGCTCACCCTTGAACATGAAGTTGAGATGATGACGATGAAAAAGCAGGTCGTGCTGTACAAGAAACTCTCGCCGCTGTTGATGGCTCGCCTGCATGAGCACACCGACGTGACGCTGATCGATAACCTCAACCCCGAAGGCATTGCACAACTGCGCGACGCCCTGCCCCGCGCCCAGGGTTTGCTCGGCGCGAGCCTGAAACTGGACGCGGAGTTATTGGACCTGGCGCCGAATCTGAAAGCCATCGCCAGCGTCTCGGTCGGTGTCGACAATTACGATATCGACTACCTGACCGAACGCCGCATCTTGCTGAGCAACACGCCGGATGTACTGACTGAAACCACGGCAGACACCGGTTTCGCGCTGATTCTGGCGACCGCCCGGCGCGTGGTGGAATTGGCCAACATGGTTCGCAACGGCCAATGGCAACGCAACATTGGCCCGGTGCATTTCGGCACGGATGTGCATGGCAAGACGCTGGGCATCATCGGCATGGGGCGTATTGGTGAAGCCTTGGCTCAGCGCGGGCATTTCGGATTTGGCATGCCGGTGATTTATCACAGTCATTCGCCGAAACCGGCGGTGGAAGCGCGTTTCAATGCACAGTACCGCAGCCTGACGGAGCTTTTGCAGCAAGCTGATTTCATTTGCCTGACCTTGCCGCTGACGGCTGAAACCGAAGGGCTGATCGGCGCCGAGGAGTTCGCCTTGATGCGCCCGGAAAGTATTTTCATCAATATTTCCCGGGGCAAGGTGGTGGACGAAGCAGCGCTGATCGAGGCGCTGCGTACAGGACAGATTCGGGCGGCAGGGCTGGATGTTTTTGAGCGTGAACCGCTGCAGTTGGATTCACCGTTGATGACGTTGAATAACGTAGTGGCGACGCCTCACATGGGCTCGGCGACGCATGAAACGCGGGAGGCGATGGCGCGGTGTGCGGTGGATAATCTGCTGATGGCGTTGGCTGGAGAACGGCCGAAAAACCTGGTGAATGCCGGGGCGTGGCAGGCTTAAGACATTTGCTGTTCTTCAGGCGGCCATCGCGAGCAAGCTCGCTCCCACATTGGATCTGTGGCGTTCACAAACCCCTGTGGGAGCGAGCTTGCTCGCGATGAGGCCAATAACTTCAGGCTCTACGCGCCTCCAGCAGGTCCGCCGCACACAACGCAATCCGCCGACACGCATCCGCCAGCTTCACCTGATCCACCACCAACCCAATCCGGATATGCCCCGCCGCACTCGGCCCGAACGCCTCGCCGGCCAGTACCGACACCCCATAACCCTCAAGCAACCGTTCGGCAAAGCCCTGGGCGCCGAGCCCTGTCTGGCGTACGTCAACCATCACAAACATGCCGCCATCCGGACGGATCGGCTGGATGCCGGGGCATCCGCTCAACCGTGCGCACACCAGATCCCGACGCTGACGATATTCCTCGCGCATCAGCGCCACTTCCGGCAAGTTTTGATCCAGCGCCAATTGCGCGGCGTTCTGGATGAAGTCCGGAATCCCGAACAACATGCACAACGACAGATTCACCAGGTGCTCGGCCATGGGTTTCGGCCCGATCGACCACCCCACGCGCCAGCCGCTCATGGCGTGGGATTTGGACAGGCTGTTGATGGTCGCGGTGCGCTCGGCCATGCCCGGCAAACTCGCCGGGCTGATGTGTTCGCCCTCGAACAACAAGTCGCTGTAGACCTCATCGCTGATCAGCCACAGGTCATGGCGCACGCACAATGCTGCCAGCGCTTGCCAGGTCTTCAAGGACAGGCTGGCACCCGACGGATTGTTCGGACTGTTGAGCAACAGGACACGGGTCTTGGGCGTGATCAGCGCCGCCACATCCGCCGGGTCAACGCGAAAGCCGTTCTCCGGCCGCACCGCCACCGGCACCACTTTAGCGGCACAGGCGCCGAACACCCCTTCATAGGTCACGTACATCGGTTCGGCGACGATCACTTCATCACCAGGATCGAGCAGGCATTGCGCAACGGAATACACCGCGCATTGCGCCCCCGGAAACACGATCACATGATCGGCGTCCACCGCCTGACCACTGCGTTGCCTATGGCGTCGCGCGATGCTGCTGCGCAATCCGCGGCTGCCGCGCACGTCCGGGTAGTGGGTGTCGCCGGCCTGCAAGCTGTCGATAGCGGCCTGGACAATCGGTGGTGGCGTGTCGAAATCCGGATCGCCGATCGACAGAAGCAGGACATCAATGCCCTGCTCGCGCATGTCCAGCGCTCGGTCATGAATCCGCCAGGCTGCCGCTCCATCGCCGGCGATTCGTTGGGTCAAGGCTGAATAGCGCATGTGATTCTCCTGTCGCGCGCGGACTCCCAGCCTTCACCCTATCTCAAATCACGAAACGCGCCACCATCGCATTCAAATCCACCGCCAGGCGCGACAGTTCATGGGTGGCGACGCTGGTCTGGTTGGCACCGGTCGCGGACTGAGTGGCCAGGTCGCGGATGTTCACCAGGTTACGGTCGACTTCGCGGGACACTTGCGCCTGTTCTTCCGACGCACTGGCGATCACCAGGTTGCGTTCGTTGATCAAGTGGATCGACTGGGTGATCTGCTCCAGCGCGACACCGGCGGCGCGGGCCATTTCCAGGGTGCTCTGGGTGCGCTGATTGCTTTGCTGCATCGACGAAACCGCTTGGCCGGTGCCGTTCTGGATGCCGGCGACCATTTTTTCGATTTCCTGGGTCGATTGCGCAGTGCGATGGGCCAATGCCCGCACCTCGTCTGCCACCACGGCGAAGCCTCGTCCGGCTTCACCGGCACGGGCAGCTTCGATGGCGGCGTTGAGTGCCAGCAGGTTGGTTTGTTCGGCGATGGCGCGAATAACGTCCAGCACTTTGCCGATGTCACGGCCCTGCGCGGCCAGCCCTTCGATCATCACCGAGGTGTTTTGCACGTCGTGGGTCATGGTCTGGATTGCGTTGACGGTTTCCACCACCCGGTCACGGCCTTCGCGGGCGGCTTGGGTCGATTGGCTGGAGGCTTCCGAGGTCGACACCGCGTTGCGCGCGACCTCTTCCACGGCGGCGGTCATTTCGTTGACGGCGGTGGCAGCTTGTTCGATTTCGTTGTTTTGCTGTTGCAGGCCGCGCGAGGCTTCCTCGGTCACGGTGCTGAGCTCTTCAGCGGCAGCGCCCAGTTGCGTGGCGGAACCGGCGATCTGTTCGATGGTTTGGCGCAGGTTGGTTTGCATGGCGGCCAAGGCGCCGAGCAAACGAGCCGGTTCGTCCTTGCCGTCAATCTCGATAACTTTGGTCAGGTTGCCGCCGGCGATGGTTTCGGCCGCCTGCACCGCGCGGTTCAGCGGGGTGACGATGCTGCGGGTCAGCAGCCAGGCCAGCAGCACAGTCATGAGCGACGCCAGCACCGACACCAGAATGATGCCGTACACGGCGGTGTTGTAGTTTTCTTCGGCGGTGACACCGGCCGTTTTCGCGGCCTCATTGTTATAGGCCACCAGCTTATTCAGCTGTTCGCCCATCAGGTCGGTGCCGTCCTTGATCCGCGTGTTGATCAAGGTGCGCAGCTCCTCGACCTTGTTCTGGCGCGAAAGGTCCAACATTTCGCGCTGCGCTTGCATGTAATTGTCCAGCGTCGCGCTGAACACTTTATACAGCGCCGCTTCGTCCGGGCCCATCGGCAATGCGGCATAGCTGGCCTGCGCCTTGCGCGCCTTGTCGGTGAGCACGGCAATGCGGGTTTCGGCTTCTTGCAGGCTGGCCGGTTCGCGGTTGACCAGAATCCGGAACGACAAAATGCGCATGCGCAGGATATTTTCGGTGACATTGCCCAGGAAGCTGACGCTGGGCAGTTGAGTACTGCTCATATCGATTGAGGATTGACGGATGATCGACATGCGGTTCACGGCAAACACACCCAGCACGATGACGAGCAAGGCAATGAAAGCAAAACCGAGGAAGGCGCGAGGCGCGATGTTCAGATTACGCAGTGACATAAGTGGATTCTCGGGTGATTGAGGCTGCGAGCATCCTTGCCGGTGATCACTGAAGGGGCGTTCCTTCAGCTCGGCGCCACTGTCGAATCGGGTGTGTGAGCGTCTATAAGTTGTATCGGCCGGGGATGAGGATTTTTGCGGGGGATGAGCAAATATATTTCGGGGGGGATGAGTGTTTCACTCATGAAACACAAATCCCTGTAGCAGCTGCCGAAGGGTGCGTTCGACTGCGAAGCGGTCGCGTTTTTTAGATCCTGCGACTGCTGCGCACTCGAACGCAGCCTCGCAGGCTCGACAGCTGCTACTTAGCGATTCGCCAGACCCGTGCGATGTCGCTCGCGCGATCTTTCAGCAACCGTGGCGCCTCGGCGCACGCCTGTTCCAGCGTCATCGGACCACTGGCCAAGGCAAACGCCGCATCGATGCCGTGCTCGTACAACGCCTGATAACCCTCGCCCAACGTGCCCGCGATCACGATCACCGGCACGCCTTGCTGCCGGGCAATGCGCGCCACGCCGAACGGCGTCTTGCCGCGCAAGGTCTGCGCATCGAAACGCCCTTCGCCGGTAATCACCAGGTCGGCACCTTGCACGGCTTCAGCCAGCCCAACCAACTCGGCAACCACGTCCACACCGGCCTGAAACTGCGCCCCGAGAAACGCCTTGGCGGCAAATCCCAGACCGCCGGCCGCCCCACTGCCCGGTTCGTCCTTGACGTCGTGACCCAACGCACGCGCACACAGTTGGGCAAAGTGCCCCAGCGCGTTATCCAGTTTCTGGACTTGCTCGGGCGATGCGCCTTTCTGCGGGCCGAAAATCGCCGAAGCGCCGTGAGGGCCGCACAGTGGATTGTTAACGTCGGCAGCAATGTCAAAACGCACGCCACTCAGGCGCGAATCCATGCCGCTCAGATCAATGCGATCCAGTTGCGCCAACGCCAAACCGCCCGGTGCCAGGGTTTGCCCCTGCGCATCCAGCAACTTCACGCCCAGCGCCTGCATCGCCCCGGCACCGCCATCGTTGGTGGCGCTACCACCAATTGCCAGAATCACCCGTTGCGCACGGGCATCGAGTGCCGCGCGAATGAGCTCGCCGGTGCCGAAGGTGCTGCTGGTGCACGCGTCGCGTTTGCCCGGCGGAACCAGTTGCAGGCCACTGGCCTCGGCCATTTCGATGATCGCGGTGTGGTTGTGCGGGAGCCAGCCCCAGGCGGCGTCAACGGTTGCACCGAGTGGCCCCCGCACCTTCGTGCGGCGCCATTCGCCCTTGCACGCGGCCAGAATAGACTCGACCGTGCCTTCGCCGCCGTCGGCCATCGGGCATTTGACCAAGTGCGCGTCCGGCCACACGTCTGCCAGCCCCAATGCAATGGCGTCGGCCACGCCTTGGGCGCTGAGGCTGTCCTTGAACGAATCGGGGGCGATGACGATTTTCATGCGAATTCTCCAGTTCCAATGCGCTCCATGCTGCCAGTAGCCCCGGACAATAACGCCAGTCCGCTGCACAAGTGGGTGTGGCGTTTATTGTTCATTTTCACAAAACCGCACGACTACACACTGTGTTGTAGCCGCTGCCGAGCCTGCGAGGCTGCGTTCGGCCGCGAAGTCGTCGTAAACCCGGCAAGCGCAATTTCCCTGACACACCGCAGTGCATGATTTTACGACTGCTGCGCAGCCGAACGCAGCCTCGCAGGCTCGGCAGCTGCTACAGGGGTTGTGTTCGGTCAGTCGGTTTGGGGCAGGAGCTGGACGCCGAGGTAGAGCGCAAGCATCCCGTCCAGCCTGAGAGGATCAACCCCACTCAACTCGGCAATCCGCTCCATCCGATACCGCAAGCTATTGCGATGAATCCCCAGCGCATCAGCACACGCCTGGCTCTGACCATCGTGATCACACCAGCTGCGCAGCGTCGCCAACAGTTGACCGTTGCCATCCTTGGCAATGACTTTGCGCAGCGGCTTGAGCAATTCGTCCAGCGCATCGTCATTACGATGCCGCCACAGCATCACCGGCAATCGATAACGGGTCAGCGTCAGCAAGCGCGAACGCGGCAACACATCGCGTCCATACGCCAACAAATCACCCACGCGCCGGTAGCAGCGGCGCAGCCCCGATAAGCCATCGGCCTGCCCGCCCACGGCGATGCGCAAAATGTTCCAGCCCAGGCCGTCGAGTTTTTCCAGCAGCCGATCATTCTCGATCGATTGCGAAGCCGGTCGGCACCACAGCAACGACGACTTCGCCGAACTCACGCACCAACTGTCCGGGTAACGCGACATCAGCCAGGCGCTCAGCGCTTCAACGGTTTGCGCCGGGCCGTGTTCCAAGCCCAGTTCAAAAAGATACGGCACCCGCGTCATCTGCGGCTTGAGCCCCAATTGCTGCGCCTCATCGAGCAAGCGCGGCGAGTCCCCGGCCTCGCTCAGCAGCAACGCGAGCAGATCGTCACAACGCTGACGCCGCCATTGCTGGTCGGCCTGCTGATTGCGCTGGCCGACCAGCATCTCGGCGGTCATCCGCACCAACTCGGCATAGGTGCGCAACGGCTCGGGCTCGCCAGTGATGCCAAGCACGCCAATCAAGCGCCCATCCAGCAGCAGCGGCAAGTTGATCCCCGGTTGCACGCCCTTGAGATGCATTGCCGTTTGCGCGTCGATTTCCACCACCCGCCCGTTGGCCAGCACCAATTGCGCACCCTCGTGGCGGGTGTTGATGCGCTCCGGTTCGCCGCTGCCGAGAATCAATCCCTGGCTGTCCATCACGTTGACGTTGTACGGCAGGATGGCCATCGCCCGGTCGACGATGTCCTGGGCCAGGTCGTGATCGAGTTCGAACATAACGGTGATCCTTGAAAACGGGGTGGGACGGGTTGTTCACCCGCACAGGCCTTGGTCGCAAACCCTGTGCTCAGGCACAAAGACAACCACCCAAGGCGTGGCCGAGACTCACTGGGCGATCAACGTTACCCTTGCATCGCAAAAAATCATAATAAAGAGAGAGCCGCCATGTCACAGAGCGCCGCCGCTACCCAGGCCATCGTTGACGAGAAAAACGCCGTCTACAAACGCATTACCCTGCGTTTGATCCCCTTCATCTTCATCTGCTACCTGTTCAACTACCTCGACCGGGTGAACGTTGGATTTGCCAAACTGCAGATGCTCGACGCCCTGAAATTCAGCGAAACCGTGTACGGCCTCGGTGCCGGGATCTTCTTTATTGGCTACGTGCTGTGCGGCGTGCCGAGCAACCTGGCCCTGACCAAATTCGGCCCGCGACGCTGGATCGCGCTGATGATGATCGTCTGGGGCACGCTCTCGACGTGCCTGCTGTTCGTCACCACCCCGACCGAGTTCTACACCCTGCGCCTGTTCACCGGCGCCGCCGAAGCCGGGTTCTTCCCGGGCGTGGTCCTGTATCTATCGCAATGGTTCCCGACCTTCCGCCGGGGCCGCATCATGGCGCTGTTCATGTCGGCGATCCCGGTGTCCGGCCTGCTCGGCAGCCCGTTTTCTGGCTGGATCCTCAATCACTTTGGTGCAGGCCAGGGCGGCTTGGCCGGCTGGCAGTGGATGTTCCTGCTGCAAGGCATTCCGACTGTGATCCTCGGTGCCCTCGCCTATTTCCTGCTGAGCGACAGCTACGCCAACGCCAAATGGCTGACCCCTTTCGAGCGCTCGGTACTGGAAGCGGATCACGCTGAAGACCTGGCCAACAAGCCGAAAACCACCACGGATTCGTTGCTGGCGGTGTTCAAAAACCCGGCGATCTGGGCGTTTGGTTTGATCTACTTCTGCATCCAGAGCGGCGTGTACGCGATCAACTTCTGGCTGCCGTCGATCATCAAGAACCTGGGCTTCAGCGATAACCTGGTGATTGGCTGGTTGAGTGCGATTCCGTACCTGTTGGCGGCGGTGTTCATGTTGCTGGTCGGTCGCTCGGCGGACCTGCGCAAGGAACGTCGCTGGCATTTGGTGGTGCCAATGTTGATGGGCGCGGTGGGTCTGTTGATCGCGGTGAATTTCGCGACGACGCCGGCGATTGCGATTCTCGGCCTGAGCATCGCCACCATGGGCGCCCTCACCGGCCTGCCGATGTTCTGGCCGGTGCCGACGGCACTGCTGAGCGCGGGCGCGGCGGCGGGTGGTCTGGCGTTGATCAACTCCATGGGGCAGATGGCAGGTTTCCTCAGTCCTTACCTGGTGGGCTGGGTCAAGGACAGCACCGGTTCGACGGATGCTGCGCTTTATCTGCTGGCGGGTGTGATTGTGGGTGGCAGCTTGCTGGCACTGCGGATGACGCGGACGTTGCGGGTGTAACGAAGCCTCTGCCCCTGATCGTTCCCACGCGCGTGGGAACGATCATCTCGAGACCGCTTTAGCTATACGGGTCGACGTTATCCAGCATCCGGTTCACCGCCAGTTCACCCAGCATGACGGAGTTTTGAATGCCCAGCAGTGTATGGCGCTGTGTGCCGTTCAGTTGCCCGGCGAAATCACTCAACATCACACTCGCTGACGCCAACGTCTCGCAGGCGTTGACCAGCAGGGTTTCGTGATCGGTGTCGGGGCCGATGGAATAGATGGTGCTGGGTTTGCGTGGGGTGTCTTTGGGGATGACCGGTTTGAGGTAGTAATCGAGGGCGCGGTCGGCGGCGGTGTTGAGTTTTTTGGGATTGGTGGATTCGTACGGCGAATCGTCGTCGGTGTCGATGTCGGTTTCTGGTGGGTTGGGTGTGATCTTGAACATAGATGAAACTCCTTGCGTCGAATAAGGAGCCATCACTTTCGCTACCAAACGAAGAGGTGGTGGCCATACGCAGATTGGTAGACCGGGACGCAAGGAGACCGGCGCGCCCGAAGACGCCCTGTGCATGACCACCATAAAGTCGAGACGAAAGACGCCACGAAATAGTGATGCTGCGAACCTTACGTAAATCCCGGGCTACCAAACCCGATCGCTGTTTTTCAGCGACGAGCAAACGATAGAGCCCAGCCCCAAGGCGCACAAGCCGGCGGATTCTGGCGCAGTCGTAGGCAACGGCGCAAGGTTATGTAGCCTCCAATCCCTTCCCTCCCGCCCGTTTAAACATTGCTGTTTATTGCCACAGGCTCATTCCTACACTGGCTCCACCATTGAGCTGATATTCCGATTGCTCCCGACGACGGTTTTGGTATTTGATTGAGGCCTTTCCCCCCCCACCGGTAAAAGGATTTCCTCATGAGCTATCGCACGCTGGGTCATTCAGGTTTACAGGTCTCTACCCTGACCCTGGGCACCATGATGTTCGGCGAACAGACCAGCACCGAAGATTCCCTGCGGATCATCGACAAGGCCTGGGACCAGGGCATCAATTTCATCGACACCGCCGACGTTTACACCGGCGGGCGTTCCGAAGAAATCGTCGGCGAAGCGATTGCCGGCAACCGCCACGAATGGGTGCTGGCGACCAAGGTTGGCTTCGGCCCGGTGGACGGTGTACCGAACCGCAGCGGCTTGAGCCGCAAACACCTGTTCAACGGCATCGACGCCAGCCTGACCCGTTTGGGCACTGACTACCTCGACATTTATTACCTGCACCGCGAAGACCACAACACGCCGCTGGAAGTGACCGTGTCGGCGATGGGCGACCTGATTCGTCAGGGCAAGGTTCGCTATTGGGGTTTGTCGAACTACCGTGGCTGGCGCATTGCCGAGGTGATCCGTGTGGCCGATCAACTGGGCGTCGACCGGCCAGTGATCAGCCAACCGCTGTACAACATCGTCAACCGTCAGGCCGAGACCGAACAAATCACCGCCGCCCACAATTATGGTCTGGGTGTTGTGCCTTACAGCCCGTTGGCGCGAGGTGTGCTCAGCGGCAAATATGCGCCGGATGTGAAGCCGGACGCCGATAGCCGCGCCGGGCGTGCCGACAAACGCATTCTGGAAACCGAATGGCGGGTTGAGTCGTTGCGCATTGCCCAGCAGATTCAGCAGTACACCCAGGAACGTGGCGTGGGGATTGTCGAGTTTGCGATTGCCTGGGTGCTGAACAACGGCGCGGTCACTTCAGCGATTGTCGGGCCGCGCACCGAAGAACAGTGGGACGCGTACACCAAGGCGCAAGCGGTGAAGATTACGGCGCAGGATGAGGCGTTTATTGATTCGCTGGTGGTGCCGGGGCACTCGTCGACGCCGGGGTTTAATGACGTGAGCCATTTTGTGTCGGGCCGTAAACCCCGCACCCACTGAAGAAACACACAACCCGTGTGGGAGCGTGGCTTGCCCGCGATGGCATCGACGCGGTCTGAGGGATGTACCGCGGTGTCTGCATCGCGGGCAAGCTACGCTCCCACACTAGGTTTGTGGTGATTGATCAGCCGATATTCGACTGTAAAACCACGTATCCTCTGCGCCCTGTTTCACCTTCAACCTCGCGAGGGCAGTTTGTCTAAAGGTATCGCTTTATCGGTGTCGGCCTCGGTGCTGTTTGCCGTCATGTACTACTACACGTCGTTGCTCACGCCCCTGAGCGGCGTGGAAATTTTCGGCTGGCGCATGTTGCTGACCGTGCCCTGCATGACCGTGTTCATGGTGGTGTCCGGCGAGTGGACGCGCGTGGTGGAGATTGTCCGGCGCGCCATGGCGAATCCGACATTGATCGCCGCCCTGATCGCCTCCTCGGCCCTGCTTGGCGTGCAACTCTGGCTGTTCATGTGGGCGCCGCTCAACGGCTACAGCCTGGACGTATCACTGGGGTATTTCCTGCTGCCACTGACGATGGTGCTGACCGGGCGAATCGCCTACGGCGAACGCTTGTCCTACCTGCAAAAAGTCGCCGTGGTACTGGCCTGCCTCGGCGTGATCAATGAGGTGTATCAGGTCGGTGGTTTTTCCTGGGCGACGTTGCTGGTGTGCATTGGTTATCCCACCTATTTCATCGTGCGCAAGCGCCTGGCCTCGGACAACCTCGGTGGTTTGTGGCTGGACATGGCGTTGACGCTGCCGGTGGCATTCTGGTTTGTGCAAAGTGGCGAGCAAGGCTTCGGCGTGTTCGATCAACACCCGTGGCTGTCGCTGTTGATCCCGATCCTGGGGGTGATCAGCGCGTCGGCATTGGTGGTCTACATCATCGCCAGCCGCTTGTTGCCGTTTAGTCTTTTCGGGTTGTTGAGTTACGTCGAGCCGGTGTTGTTGCTGGGCGTGGCGTTGCTGCTGGGGGAAAGCATCAAGCCTGGGGAATGGTTGACCTATATTCCGATCTGGATGGCGGTGGTGGTGCTGGTGTTCGAAGGCTTCAAACACCTGATGCGACAGCGCCGCCCTTAAGCCTTACACAAAACAAATGCAGGAGTGAGCCTGCTCGCGACAGCGTCTTCTAATTCAACATCAATGTTGACTGAAAGACAGCTATCGCGAGCAGGCTCACTCCTGCAGGTTTAGTGGTGTGGCGGGTTACTCGGTGGCGAGCACGCCACGACGAACCTGGTCGCGTTCGATCGATTCAAACAGCGCCTTGAAGTTGCCTTCGCCGAAACCATCGTCGCCTTTACGCTGGATGAATTCGAAAAACACCGGCCCCATCAGGGTTTCCGAGAAGATCTGCAACAGCAGGCGCTTGTCACCCGACTCGGACGAACCGTCCAGCAGAATGCCCCGCGCTTGCAGTTGATCCACCGGCTCGCCGTGGTTTGGCAAACGGCCTTCGAGCATTTCGTAATACGTTTCCGGTGGCGCGGTCATGAAGCGCATGCCGATGCTTTTCAGGTGATCCCAGGTCTTGATCAGGTCATCGGACAGGAACGCAACGTGCTGGATGCCTTCGCCGTTGAACTGCATCAGGAACTCTTCGATCTGCCCGGCGCCCTTGGACGACTCTTCGTTCAGCGGGATGCGGATCATGCCGTCCGGCGCGGTCATGGCCTTGGAGGTCAGGCCGGTGTATTCGCCCTTGATGTCGAAGTAGCGAATTTCGCGGAAGTTGAACAGCTTCTCGTAGAAGTTGGCCCAGTAGGCCATGCGACCGCGATACACGTTGTGCGTCAGGTGGTCGATGATTTTCAGGCCGGCACCGACCGGATTGCGGTCCACACCTTCGATGAACACGAAGTCGATGTCATAGATCGAGCTGCCTTCGCCGAAACGGTCGATCAGGTACAGCGGCGCACCGCCAATGCCTTTGATCGCCGGCAGGTTCAGTTCCATCGGACCGGTTTCGATGTGGATCGGCTGGGCGCCGAGTTCCAGTGCGCGCTTGTAGGCGAGCTGCGAATCCTTGACGCGAAACGCCATGCCGCATACCGACGGGCCGTGCTCGGCCGCGAAGTACGAAGCAACGCTGTGCGGTTCGTTGTTGAGGATCAGGTTGATCGCGCCCTGGCGATACAGGTGCACGTCTTTGGAGCGGTGGGTCGCCA
This sequence comes from Pseudomonas sp. S2_B07, assembly GCF_054668435.1. NCBI lineage: Bacteria > Pseudomonadati > Pseudomonadota > Gammaproteobacteria > Pseudomonadales > Pseudomonadaceae > Pseudomonas > Pseudomonas sp. S2_B07. Next base: position 197,644 of record NZ_CP162769.1, on the reverse strand, counting down.
CCTTGGTGAAGCCCATGATCTCGAAGATCGGCTCCAGGGTGTTCGGGGTTGGCGATGCGAATTCGATGAACTCAAAGCCCATCAGGCCCATTGGGTTTTCGTATAAATCTGCCATTTTGGCGCCTCATCATGCTTTTAGAATTAACAGTTAAAAAGTGTTAGTTGCTAGCAATGCTGAGACCGGCGGGTGGCGCACAGGAGATGCCCCGCACGCTGCGGGCGAGGAAGTCACCGTAGATCAATTGAAACCCAAAACTCTTCATTGTCGACCCAAGGCTCTTGCGGGCGAGGCTTCTGCTGCCAGAAGACGTTTATTATTGTATGCGTAACCCGATTCTACACAGCGTAAATCGGTTTGTCCGCCTTCTGTATCAAATCCCCTTTTCCCCTACTCGCGCAAGGGGTTTATTACAGAGGAAAATCCCCGCCAGAATCAACACGCCGCCAAGGTACATCGCCAGTGTCAACGGCTCGCCCAGCAACAGTGCGCCGAGGATGACGGCGGTCAACGGGTTCAAGGCTATGAACACTCCTGAACGCGTCGCGCCGATCTGGCGGATGCCGTCGTAATAACCAATGTAGGCCAGCGCCGAACCCAAAACCCCGAGGTACATCAGGCTCAGCCATTGTTGCGGACCGAGGCTGAGCAGCGCGCTGACACTCAGTTCACCGCGCACGGCACTGGTCACCCAGAGCATCGCCGTGCCCAACAGAATCGAATACGTCACCGTCTGCACCGGCCCCAGCGAATGATTCAGCGCTTTGGAGAACAGCGAATAAATACCCCAGCCGAGCACGCAGCCGAAAATCAGCAAGTCACCTATCCAGGCATCAGCGTTGCCGGCCAATAGCTGCGGGTTACGACTGGCAATCACCACACTCGCCCCGGCCATACAAATCACGATGCCGAAGACTTTGGCCCGGCTCAGGCGCTCCTTGAACAGCAACCATGAGGCGAGGCCGATCACTGCCGGGTTCAGCGCAACAATCAACGAGGCTCGCGAGGCGTTGATGTAATGCAGCCCATAAAAGAAGCACAGGTTATAGAAGAAGATCCCGAAGAACCCCAGCAGCGCCAGTCGCAGCCATTGTTGCGGGTTCGGCCGGATCAACGGGATACGCGCCAACAGCAGAAACAGCAACAACGCCGCGCTGGCCAGCAGGAACCGCAGGCTGGCGGCGAACAACGGGCTGAGACTGTCGGCGAGAAAACGCCCGGCCACAAATGTCCCGCCCCAGATCATGGTGACGGCGGCGAGTTTCAGATACACCGGTGTGTGCGAAGTCATTGTTTTCGCAGAGATTGTCATGGAGAAGCAAAACCAGGGCGAGGAAGATGACGTATCATTCGACTAATCAACGATCATCGTAAAATGAGTAAAAACTCATGACCCTGACTCAACTCGAGATTTTCTCGCTGGTTGCTGAACTGCGTGGTTTCACGGCGGCAGCCAATCGCCTGGGGATTTCCCAGTCGGCGGTGTCTCACGCGCTCAAGTCGCTGGAACAGGAACTCGGCGTCGAACTGCTGCGGCGGCACCAGTCCCAGGTCGAACTGAGCGATATCGGCCAACAACTGTTAATGCGCGCCCGAACAATGCTCGGGCTGGCCAACACCTTGCGCCAGGAAGCGGCCGATGCGCGCGGGATGAAGCGCGGCACGTTGCGCATCGGCTCGTTTGGCCCGACCTCATCGATCCGCCTGCTGCCGCAGATCCTGCAGCACTACCGCACGGCGCATCCGGGCATTGAAGTCCACATCGACGAAGGCCCGGATCGCCAGGTGATTCAATGGCTTGAAGAGCGGCGAATCGACATCGGTTTTGTGGTGCTGCCTGAAGAACGCTTCGACACCTTCGCACTGCTGGAAGATCAGATGGTCGCACTGGTGCCTGCCGAGCACGCACTGGCCGATCGCGACAATCTGAGTTTGAGCGATTTGTGCAACGACCCGTTCGTGCTGACGGAGGCAGGCTCATCGGAGCTGGTGTCGCGACTGTTCAGCGCCGCTCGCCTCATACCGAACATCCGATATCGCTGCTCACAATTGCTCAGCACGCTGGACACGGTCAGCCGCGGCGATGCGTTGACGGTCGTGGCTGAAAGTTCTCTGCCCGACAACGTCAACAGTCGCTATGTGAAAAAACCACTGTCGCCCCCCGTTATTCGCCAGGTCGGACTGGCGGTGCTGGACCAGCGTCAGGCGTCACCCGCGACGCTGGCCTTTATCAAACTGGCCACTGGCCTGAACGCTCATTGAGCGGCATAAGCGCCAAGGGCCAACTATCATGGCCACTACCTGAACTCTTTATGGGAGGCGTGTTGTTGTCCTGCCCGCAGTTGAGAGCCCTGTTTCTGTGTGAGAGATTTCGCGAATGCCATTGAGTGCCAAACGCCGTCGCCCGTTGCGCATCCGCATTCTGGTGACCCTGCTGTGTGGATTGCTTCCGGTGATATTGGGTTTTGCCATTCTCTATATGCAGGCTGGACGAGCTCTTGAGCAAAGCACCCGGGTGACCGCAGACGAAGCCGTGCGCCAGTTCGAACTGATGCTGGACAACACGGCGCAGTCCGCGAGCGAGTTGTTGCCGCTGGCCGGAAAAAATTGCGACGACGTCATACTGGCCTTGCGTGAACAAGTCACCCGCCGCCCGTTTGTGCGCTCGGCCAGCCTGGTGTGGGATGACAACCTTTATTGCACTTCGTTGTTTGGTAACACTCAGCAAAAGGTCGACGCCGCAAACTACGTGCAAGGCAAGTTGCGACTTATGAACGGCAACCCGGTCACCCCCGATACGGCGTTGCTGGTGTATCGCCTGAATGAGGGAAAACAGGGGGCGATGACGACGCTGGACGGTTACCACTTGACTAATGTGCTGCGCCTGATTGGTCGCAAGACGATACTGCTGTTGCAAGTGGGGCCGTACTGGTTGTCGGTCGACGGCAAAGTCCACGAAGGCGCCCTGCCCGCTTTGCCCTTGGCCGAAAGCGAACAGACGTCCTCGCGCTATGCCTTTTCAGTCGTCTCCGGTTTCCCAGAAGGGGAAAACTGGCGTTACATGGCCAGCGAATATCCGCCGTTGTTCAGCCTGCTGATTTTTTTTGGCGTGGCATCGGGCGCCATCGGGCACGTCTTGCAAAGGCGTTCATGGTCGCCCATTCATGAAATGCAGCGCGCCCTCGCGGCCGACGAGTTTGTTCCTTGGTTTCAGCCCGTGGTGCATGGCGATACCCGGAAGTGGTCCGGCACCGAAGTGTTGATGCGCTGGAAGCACCCAAAGGAAGGCCTGGTCCGGCCTGATCTGTTTATCCCGTTCGCCGAAGACTCCGGGTTGATCGTGCCCATGACCCGTTCCCTCATGCGCCAGACTGCGCAATTGCTGGGGCCTGTTTCTTCCTCGTTCGCCGAGCCCTTTCACATCGGCATCAATATCACTGCCAGCCACTGCAAGGACCTGGAACTGGTCAAGGACTGTCGTGAGTTTCTCAGTGCCTTTGCACCCGGCTCCATTTACCTGGTGCTGGAACTGACCGAGCGCGAATTGATCAAGCCCAGCGACATTACGTTGGAGCTCTTTGAACAACTTCATGCACTGGGCGTGATGATTGCGATTGACGACTTTGGCACCGGGCATTCCAGTTTGGGTTATCTGCGACAGTTCAATGTGGACTTCCTGAAAATCGACCAGAGTTTCGTGGCCATGATCGGCATCGACGCCCTTTCACGGCATATTCTGGACACCATCATCGAACTCTCGGCCAAGCTCGATCTGGGGATCGTTGCCGAAGGTGTCGAAACCGAAGAACAAAGCGACTATCTGACCGCCCACGGTGTGAACTTCCTGCAAGGTTATCTGTTCGGTCGACCGATGCCCGCCGCAGAATTCATTAGCGCATTAACCCACCATTAACTAATGGTTTTATGCGACGAATCATCGGCATCGCGCACCAAATTGAATCAAAAGACTACTGTTGTTACATGAAGAAAATGTCAGGATTTACTCTTGGCCAATTAACTACTACAATTTTTCGTACCTGTGCAAGATGAGCAGGTGAGCCACTATCACCGAGTCGCTTCAAGGCTCTTGGCTTATAGCTTTGTTTGCGGTTGGTATCAGCCAAACACACTATTGGAGTAAAGATATTGTCCAGACTCGCTGAATTTCGTGCAGCTGAAAAGGCCCTTCAGGAACAGCTCAAGCAGCTGGAATCGCTGAAGAATGATGCCGGCCTCAAGAAAGAAATCGAATTCGAAGAAAAGCTCCAGGGGCTGATGAAAACCTACGGCAAAAGCCTGCGTGACATCATCGCCATCCTCGATCCGAACCCGGCAAAATCCGGCCTGCAACAAGCAAAAACACCTAAAACCCGCCGCGCTCGCGTGGTCAAGGTCTATCAGAACCCGCACACCGGCGAACTGATTGAAACCAAGGGCGGCAACCACCGCGGCCTGAAGGCCTGGAAGGAACAATATGGCGCAGCCACTGTTGATTCCTGGCTGCGTGGCTAACAGCTTGCGGTTATCAAAAAGCCCTGCTCATGCAGGGCTTTTTCATGAATACTCACTAAATGCAACGATCTGACGGGATCAACTCGCAACTTACCGATCAACTTTATGCTTAATGCCTTTGGGTATCTAAAAATGTCGGAAACCGCCAAAATCCACTGACACGTAAACCCCCGACACTAAAGTTTCAAGCTGTTACGCACCGCCTCGATTTCTTCCTGACTTGCCTTATAAGCCTCGGCCTGCCCTGCGTAAGAAAGAACATAGGCTTTATCGGCATCCACCGCCCCGACCAATGTTTGCGACAGCACGTGTCGCCCGTTCTGGGTAATGGTGCAGGTTGTTTCCAGCGCCGACAGGCGGCTCAATGTCGCGGGATGTATTTTGTTGCAGACACTTTGATAGCCGCTTTGAAAGAAGTCTTTCTGCACCGCTTTGCGCATCTCAAGCAAAACGCCCTGCACATTCACTTGATGACCGCTTTCGACTTGAGTCATCGTCAACTCCATGACCATGACTGGCGTGCCGCTTTGATCGTTTTTGACCGCACGCTGACGGGAAACAGCTGAATTGGCCGCGTCTGGCGCAAGGGCTTCGACTTCCCAGCCACTGGGCCACGTCACCTGTGGCGCCTCGGCATGAGCAATGGCAACCATTGAAAACAGGCCCAGCAGGACGAACATCGGCTTACAGAATCGAACCATTGCAATAAACACTCACGAATTGAACCGTAAAGTCTGAGCCTCGCCCGCCTGTCAGGCAATAGCAGACCGTTTGGGTTTGGTGATGTCAGAGCCCTTGCGTATCATTGTGACCATTCGTTAGCCCCACTTATTTTCCGGAGGGCCCATGAGCCTGCACGAATTGAACACCTTCCCAGGCGTCACCGCCCAGCCTGACACCGCCACCCAGAAATTCGTCTTCAACCACACCATGCTGCGGGTCAAGGACATCACCAAGTCCCTGGACTTCTACACGCGTATCCTCGGTTTCTCGCTGGTGGAAAAACGCGATTTTCCAGAAGCGGAATTCAGCCTGTATTTCCTCGCCCTGGTCGACAAGAACCAGATCCCGGCCGACGCTGCCGCCCGCACCGAGTGGATGAAGTCGATTCCCGGCATTCTCGAACTGACCCACAACCACGGCACCGAGAACGACCCTGACTTCGCCTACCACAACGGCAACACCGACCCGCGTGGTTTTGGTCATATTTGCATCTCCGTGCCTGACATCCGCGCGGCGTGCGAACGTTTTGAAGCGCTGGGCTGTGACTTTCAGAAGCGTTTGAATGACGGACGCATGAAGAGCCTGGCCTTCATTAAAGACCCGGATGCTTACTGGGTTGAAATCATTCAGCCTGCTCCGCTTTAACCTTCACCAAACATACCCCTGCAGGAGTGTGTGAAGCACAAAAAACCCCATGATCACTCATGGGGTTTTGTGTTTTCAGCGGCGGCGTTTATGCGGGGGCCGAGGTCCGGATCAGGTGATCGAATGCGCTCAGGGAAGCCTTGGCGCCCTCGCCCACCGCAATCACGATCTGCTTGTACGGCACGGTGGTCACGTCACCGGCAGCAAACACGCCCGGCATCGAGGTTTCACCGCGAGCATCGACGATGATCTCGCCACGAGGCGACAACTCGATGGTGCCCTTGAGCCAATCGGTGTTAGGCAGCAAACCGATCTGCACGAAGATGCCTTCGAGGTTGACCGTGTTGAACTCGCCCGAATCGCGATCTTTGTAGACCAGACCGGTCACCTTCTGGCCATCACCTTTTACTTCACTGGTCAAGGCACTGGTAATGACGGTGACGTTCGGCAGGCTGAACAGCTTGCGTTGCAACACCGCATCGGCGCGCAGTTTGCTGTCGAACTCCAGCAGCGTGACGTGGCTGACGATACCGGCCAGGTCGATGGCCGCTTCAACGCCGGAATTACCGCCGCCGATCACCGCCACACGCTTACCCTTGAACAGCGGACCGTCGCAATGCGGGCAGAAACAGACGCCTTTGGCTTTGTATTCCTGCTCGCCCGGCACGCCCATTTCACGCCAGCGCGCACCGGTGGCGAGAATCAGCGCCTTGGTTTTCAGTGTGGCACCGCTTTCGAAACGGACCTCATGCAACTCACCGGGATTCTTCGCCGGGATCAGCGCGGTGGCGCGTTGCAGGTTCATGATATCGACGTCGTATTGCTTGACGTGTTCTTCGAGCGCGCTGGCCAGTTTTGGCCCTTCGGTTTCCTGCACGGAGATGAAGTTTTCGATGGCCATGGTGTCGAGCACCTGCCCACCAAAACGTTCTGCCGCGACACCGGTGCGAATGCCTTTACGCGCGGCATAGATCGCCGCTGCTGCACCCGCTGGACCACCGCCGACGACCAATACATCAAAGGCGTCCTTGGCGCTGAGCTTCTCGGCTTGACGCTCGATGCCGCTGGTGTCGAGCTTGGCGAGGATTTCTTCCAGGCCCATGCGGCCCTGGCCGAAGTTCACGCCGTTCAGGTAGATGCTTGGCACTGCCATGACTTGGCGCTCATCGACTTCGGCCTGGAACAGCGCGCCATCAATGGCGACGTGGCGGATGTTGGGGTTCAACACGGCCATCAGGTTCAGCGCCTGGACCACGTCCGGGCAGTTCTGGCAGGACAGCGAGAAGTAAGTCTCGAAGCTGAACTCGCCTTTGAGTGAGCGAATCTGTTCGATCACTTCAACGCTGGCCTTCGAAGGGTGGCCGCCGACTTGCAACAGCGCCAACACCAACGAGGTGAATTCGTGGCCCATCGGGAGGCCGGCAAAGCGCAGGCTGATGTCGGCGCCCGGGCGATTGATCGAGAACGATGGCTTGCGTGCGTCATCACCGTTATCGAGCAAAGTAATTTGCGTGGAAAGACTGGCAACGTCTTTCAACAGTTCGAGCATTTCCTGGGATTTCGCACCGTCGTCGAGGGAGGCAACGATCTCGATCGGCTGGGTGACCCGTTCCAGGTACGATTTCAACTGGGCTTTAAGATTGGCGTCCAACATACGGGCGATTTCCTTTCTGGTATTTCGTGAAAAGCAGGCATAAAAAAACGCCCGAGCGAATCTCGCCCGGGCGTTTTTGAGGGCGGTTGCAGCTTACTGAGTAGGTGCGGCGTACCGCCCTGTTGTAGCGCTCACAGACTTAGATCTTGCCGACCAGGTCCAGGGACGGCGCCAGAGTGGCCTCGCCTTCTTTCCACTTGGCCGGGCAAACCTGGCCTGGGTGAGCAGCGACGTACTGGGCAGCCTTGATCTTGCGCAGCAGCTCGGAAGCGTCGCGGCCAACGCCGCCATCGTTCAGTTCAACGATTTTGATCTGGCCTTCAGGGTTGATCACGAAGGTGCCACGGTCAGCCAGGCCTGCGTCTTCGATCAGCACGTCGAAGTTGCGGGAGATGGCGTGAGTCGGGTCACCGATCATGGTGTACTGGATTTTGCCGATGGCTGGCGAAGTGTTGTGCCAGGCAGCGTGGGCAAAGTGGGTATCGGTGGAAACGCTGTAGATCTCGACGCCCAGTTTCTGGAACGCGTCGTAGTTGTCAGCGAGGTCTTCCAGTTCGGTCGGGCAAACGAAGGTGAAGTCAGCCGGGTAGAAGAAAACGACAGACCATTTGCCTTTCAGGTCAGCGTCCGACACTTTTACGAAGTCGCCATTTTTGAAGGCGTCAGCTTTGAACGGTTTAACGTGGCTGTTGATGATAGGCATCGATGACTCTCCGTCAGGGTTGAAAAGTTGGGTTAACAAGTTGATGGGGTGAATCCTACCCACTCGATCCCCGGATGGCTCATTGGCAAACCTCATGCTGGTGATTTGTTTTCGCTATTAGCCGACGGTATTAATAGAAGAAAACGTGATCTACAGCGCCAACGGCTTTTCCGCGAGTCGGGCCATGCCCAGAAACGGGCTGGCTTCAACATAGCGCATGGCGGACTTCATATCCTTCCAGCCCACGTAACTCATCAACGACTTCAAGTCCCAACCACTCTGATGGGCCCAACTGGCAAAGCCGCGTCGCAAGGAGTGACTGGTGTAGTGCTCGGCGGGAATGCCGGCGCGCTCAAGGGCCTGGCGCAGTAGCGGGATGACGCTGTTGGCGTGCAACCCCTCCTCGCTCAGGTGCCCCCAGCGATCGATGCCTCGAAACACCGGCCCACGAACCAATGCGGCTTCGGTGATCCACTGGATGTAAGCGTTCACCGGGCAAAGGCGTTGCAAGGCTGGGGTCTGGTAGGTCTTGCCGAGGTTCTCGCGGTCGCTCTTGGTGCGCGGTAAGTAGAGTGTGATGCCAGAGCTGGCGATCGCTTGAACGTGCTCGATTTGTACACGGCACAGCTCATCACTGCGAAACCCGCGCCAGAATCCCAGGAGGATCAGCGCCATGTCGCGCCGCGCCCGCAGGAGCGCCGGTCGATCCTGCTGCGCCCTGGCTTCTGCCGCTTCTTTTTCCAACCAGGCAACCACCTGCTCCAGATGTTGCAGTTGCAACGGTTCGGCCTGTTTTTCCTGAGCCGGGTGCAGCGCGCGAATCCCCTTGAAGACCTTGCGCACCACTGGCGCCTTGGTCGGATCAGGAAATCCCTGACTGTGGTGCCACTGCGCCAGCGCCGACAGACGCAACTTCAGCGTATTGATCGACAACTCCCCCGCATACGCCACCAGATAGCGCGCGACGCTGTCGGCGGTGGCCGGCAGAAACCCGCCCCACGTGACTTCGAAATGCTCAATGGCTGCCCGGTAGCTGCGCCGGGTGTTGTCGCGCGTGGCGGCCTGTAGGTATCGATCCAGCTCGGTCATCGGTTCAACTCTCTAAAACGTACCGCGTTGGCGGGTGCAATCGTGCCGTGCGGCTCATCACACGGGGTAATACCAGTATATCCCGCATGACATATTGACATCATTTATCTTTATTTTTCAGATGGTACACTGCGTACTTTAGTGGCATGTACCACAGTACGAAATCGTAGGAGAACTCATGGCTCGTGGCGGCGTAAATAAAGCAGTGGTGCAAGCGGCACGGTTGGCGATCCTCGCCCGTGGCGAAAACCCAAGCATCGATGCAGTACGGATCGAAATGGGCAACACCGGCTCGAAAACCACGATCCATCGCTACCTGAAGGAACTGGATGACGGCCGTGAACGGGCCGAGCCCGTGGCGGAACCCATCGATGACGAACTGGCGGATCTGGTGTCGCGCCTGGCCCAACGCCTGAAAGAGAAGGCCCAGGAACCGATCGACCAGGCTCGCGAGCAGTTCGACCAGCAGCGCAAAACACTGGAAAGCCAGCTTTCAGAAGCCCAGGAAGCCAATATCGAATTGCATCAGCAGTACGAGATGCAAAGCCTGGCACTGACCCAGGAATCCGAATCGCTACAAGAAACCCGCTCCATGCTGCAAACCGAGCAAACCCGCAATGCCGGGTTGAATCAGGCACTGGCCGGTTTCGAATTGCGCTTGCAGGACAAGGACGAGCAGATTCGCTCACTGGAAGAAAAGCACCTGCACGCCCGCGAGGCCTTGGAGCACTACCGCAACGCCGTCAAGGAACAGCGCGAGCAGGAACAAGGCCGCCACGAAAGCCAGGTGCAGCAGATTCAAATGGAGCTGCGTCAGGCACAGCAAAGCGCGATGGTGCGTCAGGACGAGATCACTCAGCTGCACCGCGACAATGAGCGTTTGTTCACTGAAAACCGCGGCTCCCAGAGGGAGCTGAGCCTGTTGCAGGATCAACTCAAGCACACCAATAGCCGGCAGGATCAACTGCTGGAACAGGTCAACCGCATCGACAGCGAACGCACCCTCCTCCAGGAACGCTTGCGCGTCGCCCTGCTGGAAAGTCAGTCGCTGAAACAGAGCGTCGACGAGCAGTCGCAGGCTAATAAAGCGCTGGAAATTGAATTACTCAAGACTCAGGCGAGCCTCGATGAAAGCATGCGCCTGGCGGCTGCTGTTGCAACAGCGCCAGACGCAGCCAAGGACGATTAACCGGCGACAGGCGTACGCATGGTGACGAACTCTTCGGCGGCCGTCGGGTGCACGCCGATGGTTTCGTCGAAATCGCGCTTGGTCGCCCCTGCCTTCAAGGCAATCGCCAAGCCCTGGACGATCTCGCCAGCATCCGGCCCGACCATGTGGCAGCCCAACACCTTGTCGGTCTTAGCCTCTACCACCAGCTTCATCAGCGTGCGCTCCTGGCACTCAGTCAGGGTCAGCTTCATTGGGCGGAAACGGCTCTCGTAGATCACCACCTCGTGGCCCGCTTCGCGAGCGTCTTCCTCGCTCAAGCCAACGGTGCCAATGTTCGGCAGGCTGAACACAGCGGTCGGAATCATCTTGTAATCCACCGGGCGGTATTGCTCAGGCTTGAACAAGCGTCGAGCCACAGCCATGCCTTCGGCCAGAGCGACCGGCGTCAGCTGAACACGACCGATTACATCGCCGAGCGCCAGGATCGACGGCTCTGCCGTCTGATACTGCTCATCGACCTCGACAAAGCCTTTCTTGTCGAGTTTGACGCCGGTGTTTTCAAGCCCGAGGTTGTCGAGCATCGGACGCCGGCCAGTCGCGTAGAACACACAATCCGCTTCCAGCTCGCGACCATCCTTGAGTGCAACCTTCAGACTGCCATCAGGCTGCTTGTCGATACGCTCAATGTCGGAGTTGAACTGCAGGTCCATGCCACGCTTGGTCAATTCTTCCTGCAAATGCTTGCGCACCGCGCCATCGAAACCGCGCAAGAACAACTCACCGCGGTACAGCAACGTGGTCTTGGCACCCAACCCGTGGAAGATACCGGCGAACTCAACGGCAATGTAACCACCGCCCACCACCAGAACGCGCTTCGGCAGTTCCTTGAGGAAAAACGCCTGGTTGGAGCTGATTGCATGCTCGTGTCCCGGGATTTCCGGGATCTGCGGCCAGCCACCGGTCGCAATCAGGATGTTTTTAGCGGTATGGCGTTCACCATTGATCTCGACCGTGTGCGGATCGACGATTTTGGCGTGGCCTTCATGCAAGGTGACGCCGCTGTTGACCAGCAAGTTGCGGTAAATGCCATTCAGGCGATTGATCTCGCGGTCCTTGTTGGCGATCAGCGTGGCCCAATCAAACTGCGCCTCGCCCAGCGTCCAGCCAAAACCGGAAGACTGCTCGAAGTCTTCGGCGAAGTGCGCACCGTAGACGAGCAATTTCTTCGGCACACAGCCGACGTTCACGCAGGTACCGCCCAGATAGCGGCTCTCGGCCACGGCCACTTTTGCGCCAAATCCGGCGGAAAACCGTGCAGCTCGAACACCACCGGAACCGGCGCCAATCACGTACAAATCAAAATCAAAGGCCATTTTCAATCTCCTCGGCAGTCCACAAGCATACCCGCAGACGTTCGCCGGGCAAGTGCTGCAAACGATATAGGGCCAGAAAATAAAAAAGCCACCCGAAGGTGGCTTTTCAATACAAGCGAGTCAACAGCTATCAGTAAGCCTTGCCAGTCTTGTAGAAGTTCTCGAAGCAGAAGTTGGTCGCATCGATGTAGCCTTCAGCGCCACCACAGTCGAAACGCTTGCCTTTGAACTTGTAGGCCATCACGCAGCCGTTCTGGGCTTGCTTCATCAGGGCGTCGGTGATCTGGATTTCACCACCCTTGCCTGGCTCGGTTTGTTCGATCAGGTCGAAGATATCCGGGGTCAGGATGTAGCGACCGATGATCGCCAGGTTGGACGGTGCATCTTCCGGCTTTGGTTTCTCGACCATGCTGTGAACGCGGTAGATATCATCGCGAATCATCTCACCGGCGATCACGCCGTACTTGTGAGTTTCTTGTGGGTCGACTTCCTGAATGGCGACGATCGAGCAGCGGAACTGCTTGTACAGCTTGACCATCTGGGTCAGAACGCCGTCACCTTCAAGGTTTACACACAAGTCATCCGCCAGCACCACGGCGAACGGTTCGTCACCGATCAGCGGGCGACCGGTCAGGATCGCGTGACCCAGGCCTTTCATTTCGGTCTGACGGGTATAGGAGAACGAGCAATTGTCGAGCAGCTTGCGGATACCGACCAGGTATTTCTCTTTGTCGGTGCCCTTGATCTGGTTTTCCAGCTCGTAGCTGATGTCGAAGTGGTCTTCCAGGGCGCGCTTGCCGCGACCGGTAACGATGGAGATTTCGGTCAAACCGGCATCCAGAGCTTCTTCGACGCCGTACTGGATCAGTGGCTTGTTTACCACCGGCAGCATTTCTTTGGGCATGGCTTTAGTCGCTGGCAGGAAGCGAGTACCGTAACCGGCTGCTGGGAACAAGCATTTCTTGATCATATAAGTCCTTGAAAGGGCTGTGTGTACGAGTTTCGGCGCAGTCTAATCAGGCGGCGTGCACCTTACAATGCCCCGCACTGGCTAACCGATGCCAACATAGAGAAATATTCTCGCGGATAGTTCCGCATATCGCTGCACAGATCCTTCGACAGCTTCTAATAGATAGCAGATAACCCGGAACCTGCACTGGCGATCACACCAGACATGCAATCGCACCACCATACGCCCATCAGCACTCTCTGGGTGCATTTGGCGTTATCATGGCGCAATTGAACAAGCCAACGAGGCAGATAGATGTCGGAAGCAAAAAGCGTCAACGGGTTCCTGATCAAACAGAAAGACGGCGAATGGTGGATAAAGAACTTCGGCGATACCGAGACGATCACCGGGCCGTTCCCTACCGAAGCACGGGCGATTGAAGTGGCATCCGTATTGCAGCTTGAACACCCAGCACCCGCCAAACGTCGCGGCAAAGACAAGACTTGATCTGAACCGGTTTCTGACCAGGCCCTGCTTCGCGCAGGGCTTTTTTGTGATTACACGCAAGGGAAGTGGCCCTTCGCTATAACCTTTTGATGCCAGCGCTGTCACAGGCTTAGCCCCATCATCCTGACGACGACAACGACATGACTAAATTTTTGCCTCTGATTGCAGTATTGGCCCTGAGCGGCTGCGCCACCTCGGAAACGGCTTACCTGAAAAACGGCGAACAGGGGCTGGCCATCGACTGCTCCGGCGAAGCCAACTCGTGGGCCACCTGCTACGAAAAAGCCGATGCATCCTGCGCTGGCACCGGCTATCGAATCGTCGGGACCGACGGCACGCCGTCAACCAAGGAAAGCGACAAGACCCTTGGCGTCGATGTAGGCAATTTCAAGAACCGCAGTGTCTTGGTGGTCTGCAAGTAAGTCCGACGCTACATGTGAATTTCAGCAAACTTAATCCCGAGACCGCGCACGGTCTCGATCAGGTCGTCGAGACGGCTGAACGATTCGACTTCGTCGTTATCGTCCACCAGAAAATAACTGCGCCCGGCGCTTTTCTTGAAAAACACGATCCACTCCCCTGGATTCGCCGGGTTCTGAATCACATGGGTGGCAGAGATGTGACCCTCTGTATGCCGCTCCCGAACCTGCTCTCGCTTCATGCCTGACTCCAGAAATGACAATGCCGTCAAAGCACAGCCTTGACGGCATCGATGTAGATTGTCGCTAGTGTATCAGCCGGAAATGCAGGCGTTGGCGGCTTTCTGCACATCCTTGGGGCGTACCGGCACATTGGACATGCGCTCATGCAGCTTGATGCTGCTGCCACCGGAACGCTCTTCAATATCAAAGACGGCGGCCGGGTCCGACGAGAACTTCGCCGGAACGATCACGCGCACCCCGTCTTTGTGTGGCTCAACCTGCAAAGCACCACGGCTATCGGCCAGTTGCTCAACCAGGCACTGTGCATACTCATGGGGCTTTTTTCCTGAGATCACGTTCATGGTCGGCAGCGTCTCGTTGATCTCAGTCACGCTGGCGCAGCCACTTACGACCAACGCCAACGGCAGGACTAACACACCCCACTTCATACAAAAACCTCCGATAAAGACCCTCGGACAGCACAATTGCTGATTTTCTCCGAGGCGCACCGCTTTTATCGCCCACAGAATGCCGAATAACTGTTTTTAATTGCCAAAGCGAACCATGACGACCCGATAATAACCTGTGCGGGCTGATAAACTGCGCCAATCGCCCATGCTATCGTTTTGATTTTGTAGAAAAAGCCCTTCTGGAGGCGCCTCATGAAATTTATCCACCAGCGCGAGCACCTCAATGAAGACGACATCGTCGTCATCCAGTGCTCCCAAATGTGCAACATCCGCTTGATGAACGACGCCAACTTCCGCAGCTTCAAGAATGGTGGTCGTCACACCTACCACGGCGGCGCATTCGATACTTTCCCGGCCCGGATTACCGCGCCGAGCACCGGTTTCTGGAACATCACCATCGACACGGTCAACCGCCGGCCGATCAGCGTGACCCGCAAGCCGACCCTGACTCATTCGATCAAGATCATCCGTCGCTCCAGCACAAAACTGAGCTGAGCAACGTCCGCACACGAAACAAGGCAGGTATGACCGTGGCTCAAACGACCAAGTACGTCATCAAATACAAACTCAACGGTGAGCGCCGCTTCGAGTTTGCCCAGCTTGAAAACGGCACCGCTGAAGAAGCCAAGGCCGCGCTCGACGCCATTCATGGCCAGAGCGACGATGTCATCAGCGAGATCAGCGTCAGCAAAGCACTGTAACAGCCCCCGGAGCGGCCACAGGGATGTCTGCTTCCGCGCCTGAAGTTTGACCGCAAGCGCCGGAGTGTTCGCCCCGCCCCTGCTGCCTAGACTGGCCACCTCAACCTTGGGTTAAGGAGTCAGAACATGCTGGAGCAACAACTCGATCAGGATGGCTGCGCCATTATCAGATCACTCCTGAGTGCCGAATCCTGCGACGAGATCAGCGCATTTTACGCGCAGCCCGGGCTTTTTCGTTCACAGGTGATCATGGCTCGTCACGGCTTTGGCCGTGGCGAGTACAAATACTTCAAATACCCTCTGCCGGATCCCGTCGCGCGCCTGCGCAACGCGCTTTACCCGAGCCTGGTGCCGATTGCCAATCGCTGGCACGAATGCATGGGCCTGCCGACGCGTTTTCCCGCGACGCATGCAGACTTTTTGCAGCGCTGCCATGCCGCCGGTCAGGAACGCCCGACCCCCTTGTTGCTGCAATATGGCCCGCAGGACTACAACTGCCTGCACCAGGACCTGTACGGCGAACACGTCTTTCCGCTGCAAGTGGCGATTCTTCTGTCAGAACCCGACGAAGATTTCACCGGCGGCGAATTCGTGCTGACCGAACAGCGCCCGCGCATGCAGTCACGTCCTCTGGTCATGGACCTGAAGAAAGGCGATGCCTTGATCTTTGCCGTCAGCCAGCGCCCGGTCAAAGGTGTTCGCGGCTACTACCGAGTGAACATGCGCCACGGCGTGAGTCGCCTGCACAGCGGAAAACGGCATACCCTTGGAATCATTTTTCACGATGCGTTATGAACCATGAACCCTTTCACCCTGGATTTGTTTGCCGACACCGAACCCGAACAACCGCTACGGCGCGAGCAGATCGGTGAACAAGCCTGCGTCTTGCGCGGCTTTGCCCTGCCCTGGCTGGAATCGTTGCTGACAGCGCTAGAGGGGGTTTTGACCGTCGCGCCGTTTCGGCAGATGGTCACCCCCGGCGGCTTCACCATGTCCGTAGCCTTGAGCAGTTGCGGTGCCCTGGGCTGGACCACCGACCGAAGCGGCTACACCTACACGCGCAATGACCCGCAGACCGGGCAACCCTGGCCGAAAATGCCTGAGGTGTTTTTTGAACTGGCACAAGCGGCGGCACGCGAAGCGGGATTTACGGATTTTGTTCCCGATTCCTGCCTGATCAACCGCTATGTCCCCGGCGCGAAGATGTCTTTGCACCAGGATAAAGACGAAGGTTCCTACGCAGCGCCGATCGTTTCGGTATCGCTAGGGCTGCCCGCAACGTTCCTGTTCGGCGGTTTTGAGCGCAGCGATAAAAGCCAGCGTGTGCCCCTGTTGCATGGCGATATTGTGGTCTGGGGTGGCGTCGACCGTTTGCGCTATCACGGCGTATTGCCGATCAAGGACGGGCATCATCCGAAGCTGGGCGAACAACGGATCAACTTCACGTTTCGTAAGGCCGGTTGAAAGACTCGAATTTGACCGCAAGACCCGGAGTGCCACGCCCCTCTCGCCTGATTAATCTGAATGAAACGGGTCAATGGAACTACAGACATGACAACTCATTCGACTAAAACAGCTACCGAAATCGATCCTCGCTGGGCCGCCGTTGTAGCGCGCGATCCAGCCGCAGACGGGCAGTTTGTCTACGCGGTCAAAACCACCGGCATTTATTGCCGCCCGAGCAGCCTGGCGCGCTTGCCGAATCCGCAGAACGTCGAGTTTTTCGACACGCCGGAGCAAGCCCAGGCGGCGGGATACCGTCCCAGCAAACGCGCAGCAAAAGACCAAAGCGATGTTGCCGCCCAACACGCGGCCACCGTGGCAGCGGCCTGTCGGCACATCGAATCCGCCGAAAATCTGCCGCCGCTCAATGAACTGGCGGACGCAGCGGGCCTCAGCAGCTTCCATTTCCACCGAGTGTTCAAAGCCGTCACCGGGCTGACACCCAAGGGTTACGCCACGGCTCATCGCTCGCGCAAGGTGCGTGATCGTCTGGCGGGTGGTGGCTCGGTCACCGATGCCTTATATGACGCTGGTTTCAATTCCAACAGTCGTTTCTATGAAGCGGCGGATAACTTGCTCGGCATGAAGCCGGGCGACTACCGCGCTGCCGGGCAAAACAACGACATCCACTTTGCCGTTGGCCAGTGTTCCCTGGGGGCCATTCTGGTGGCGCAAAGTGAACGCGGGGTTTGCGCGATTCTGCTGGGGGATGATCCGCATCAACTGGTCTGCGATCTGCAGGACAAATTTCGGCGTGCCAACCTGATCGGCGCCGATCATGACTTCGAGCAACTGATCGCCCAGGTCGTAGGGTTTATCGAAGCGCCGGCCCTTGGCCTGGATTTGCCGCTGGACGTGCGCGGCACGGCGTTCCAGGAGCGTGTCTGGCAAGCCTTGCGCGAAATTCCCGCTGGCCGCACCGCGAGCTATGCCGAGATTGCCCAACGCATCGGGTCGCCCAAGGCTGTGCGCGCCGTGGCCCAGGCGTGCGGCGCGAACAGTCTGGCGGTGGCGATCCCTTGCCACCGCGTGGTGCGCAGCGACGGCAACCTGTCAGGCTATCGCTGGGGCGTTGAGCGCAAGCGTCTGTTGCTGGAACGCGAGACGCGCTGATCAGCGATTCACATCGACCACCACCCGCCCGCGCAATTGCCCGGCGAGCAGGCGCGGCGCGGCATCGATGGCTTCGCTCAAAGCGATTTCATGGCTGATCAGCGGCAGCAGCGCGAAGTCCAGATCCTTGGCCAGTCGATTCCAGGCCAGTACGCGCCTGGCCTTGGGCTGGGTCACGCTGTTGATCCCGGCCAAGTTCACGCCACGCAGAATGAACGGGGCGACCGAGGCCGGGAAGTCCATGCCTTGCGCCAGACCACACGCCGCTACCGTGCCGTTGGCCTTGGTGCTGGCGCAGGCGTTGGCCAACGTGTGGCTGCCGACCGAGTCAATCACCCCCGCCCAACGCTCCTTGGCCAACGGTTTGCCGGGGGCGGACAATGTGGCACGGTCGATGATTTCACTGGCGCCCAGCTGCTTCAGGTAATCGTGTTCGGAAGTTCGACCGGTGGAAGCGACGACGCGATAACCCAGCTTGCTCAGCAGCGCGATCGCGAAACTGCCGACACCGCCGTTGGCACCGGTGACCAGCACTTCACCTTGATCGGGCGTCACACCGTTATGTTCCAGCGCCAGGATGCTCAGCATGGCCGTGTAACCGGCAGTACCGATGGCCATGGCTTGGGCCGCTGTAAATTCCTTTGGCAGCGGGATCAGCCAGTCACCGTTCAGGCGTGCCTTCTGCGCCAATCCACCCCAATGCCCTTCGCCCACGCCCCAGCCATTGAGGACCACTTGATCTCCGGCCTTGTAGTCCGGGTGATCGCTGGTTTCGACAGTACCTGCCAGATCGATCCCCGGCACCATCGGGAATTTTCGCACCACCGGGCTGCTGCCGGTGATTGCCAAGCCATCCTTGAAGTTCAGCGTGCTGTACGCCACGCGGACCGTTACGTTCCCTTCGGGCAGTTGATCGTCATTGATCTCTTGCAGTGTGGCCCGGTAACCGCTGTCGTCTTTGTCGATCAAAATGCCCTTGAACATCGTTACCTCTCAATGGAATCAACCAGGATGTGGAGCCCTTGAAATACCATAAAGAAACATTTCGCCGTACAAGACTTTAAGCCAAACCGCTGGCCAGCCAAAAGTAGACTGGCCCTTCACCCTCGATAGCTGGTAAAAAACCGGTTCAACCGTCCTGCCCTGTTTTGACGTCGGAGATTGAAATGAGCCAATGGCCAGACACCCGCATTCTTGACCTGCTCGGGATTGAGCTGCCGATCATCCAGGCCCCCATGGCCGGCGCCAACGGATCGGCCATGGTCATCGCCGCGAGTAACGCCGGCGGCCTGGGCTCGATGCCGGCTGCATTGCTGACCATCGAGCAATTGCGCGAAGAGCTGAAGACGATTCGCCAACACAGCCAGCGCCCGTTCAACATCAACTATTTCTGCCATCAACCTCCGGCCCCTGACGAGCAACGCGCCCGGGACTGGAAGAACGTGCTGGAACCTTACTACCGGGAACTGGGCGTCGATTTCGATGCGCCGACACCTGTTTCAAACCGCGCGCCGTTCGATGTGGCCGCCTGCGAGGTCGTCGAAGCGTTTCGCCCTGAAGTGGTCAGTTTTCATTTCGGCCTGCCGGAAAAGTCCCTGCTGGACCGGGTGAAAGCCACCGGTGCAAAAATTCTCTCCTCGGCGACCACGGTTGAAGAAGCTGTCTGGCTCGAACGGCACGGCTGTGACGCCATCATCGCCATGGGTTACGAGGCCGGTGGTCATCGCGGGATGTTTCTCAGTGATGATCTGAGTAGCCAGGTCGGGACGTTTGCCTTGGTGCCACAGATTGTCGATGCGGTAAAAGTGCCGGTGATTGCCGCCGGCGGGATCAGTGATGCGCGCGGCGTTGCGGCCGCCTTCATGTTGGGCGCTTCAGCGGTGCAAGTAGGCACGGCTTATTTGTTCACGCCAGAAGCCAAGGTCAGCGCGTCTCACTACAAGGCATTGCGCACGGCCAAAGAAAGCGAGACCGCTGTCACCAACATTTTTACCGGCCGCCCGGCACGCGGCATTCTCAATCGGGTGATGCGTGAAATCGGGCCGATCAGCGATAAAGCGCCGAAATTCCCACTCGCCGGCGGTGCGCTGATGCCGTTGCGAGCCAAGGATGAAGCGGATTTCAGCAACCTCTGGGCCGGGCAAGCGTTCCGGTTGAGCGCTGAAATGACCACAGCCGAATTGACCCGTCGCCTGGCGGATGAAGCATTGGCCAAACTGCTCCGTCGATAAAGCGATCCCCGGTAGCCGCTGCCGAGCCCGCGAGGCTGCGTCCGGCGGCGCAACCGGACGCAGGCTTCGCCCGCGGCTACAGGGTTGAGCGCGGCTAATACCGATTCCCCACTCATAAACCAACACATTCCGTTTGAAGGCATTTCGCTATATATTCGACTATATAGCGTTTCACCTCCTTGCTGCATTTGCCTATAACGGAGCCGTTTCATGACCATGGGTGCCTCACGTTTTGCCCCTTCTTGCCTCGCCAGCCTGATCGCCCTCTTCGCTTTCGGCTCCGCGCACGCGGACGAAGTCCAGGTCGCTGTCGCCGCCAACTTCACAGCCCCTCTCCAGGTCATCGCTGCCGATTTTGAGAAAGACACCGGGCACAAACTGATCGCGGCGTATGGTGCCACCGGCCAGTTCTACACCCAGATCAAGAATGGCGCGCCGTTCGAAGTGTTCCTCTCGGCCGACGACACCACCCCGCAAAAACTTGAATCCGAAGGCGACACGGTCAAGGGTTCGCGCTTCACCTACGCCATCGGCACCCTGGCGCTGTGGTCGGCCAAAGAAGGTTACGTCGACGCCAAGGGCGAAGTACTGAAGAAGAACGAGTACCGGCACTTGTCCATTGCCAACCCGAAAGCTGCACCGTACGGTCTGGCCGCGACTCAGGTACTGGCCAAGCTGGGCCTGACCGACAAGGTCAAGGATAAGATCGTAGAAGGCCAGAACATCACCCAGGCTTACCAATTCGTCTCCACCGGCAACGCAGAACTGGGCTTCGTAGCCTTGTCGCAGATCTACAAAGACGGCAAAGTCACCAGCGGTTCGGCGTGGATCGTTCCAGCTGACATGCATGACCCGATCAAACAAGACGCGGTGATCCTCAACAAAGGCAACGACAACCCGGCCGCCAAGGCACTGGTTGAATACCTGAAGGGTCCGAAAGCCGCTGCTGTCATCAAATCCTATGGTTACCAACTCTAAATGACGCTGACGAGTGCCGACTTCGCTGCCATCTGGCTAACCCTCAAACTGGCGTCCCTGACGACTGCGATCCTGTTGGTCATCGGCACTCCAATTGCGTTATGGCTGTCACGCACCCATTCCTGGTTGCGCGGCCCGGTCGGGGCGATCGTCGCCCTGCCCTTGGTCCTCCCGCCCACGGTGATTGGCTTTTATCTGTTGCTGGCGCTGGGGCCTCACGGTTTTGTCGGTCAGTTCACCCAATCGCTGGGGTTTGGCACCCTCACCTTCAGCTTTGCGGGGTTGGTCGTCGGCTCGGTGCTGTACTCGATGCCATTCGTGGTTCAACCGCTGCAAAACGCCTTTTCCGCCATTGGCACTCGCCCCTTGGAAGTGGCCGCGACCTTACGCGCCAATCCGTGGGACACCTTCTTCAGCGTGATCCTGCCGCTCGCACGGCCGGGTTTTATCACAGCGGCGATTCTCGGCTTCGCCCACACCGTCGGTGAGTTCGGTGTGGTCTTGATGATCGGCGGCAACATCCCGGACAAGACGCGCGTGGTGTCGGTGCAGATCTACGATCACGTCGAAGCCATGGAATACGCCCAGGCCCATTGGCTGGCCGGGGCGATGCTGGTGTTCTCCTTTGCGGTGTTGCTGGCGCTCTACTCCAGCCGCAAAACCAAAGCGATCTGGAGCTGATCGATGATCGATATGCGTCTGCAATTGAGCTATTCGGGGTTCGCCCTGGACGTGGACCTTCAATTGCCCGGTCGTGGCGTGACCGCGCTTTATGGACACTCAGGCTCGGGAAAGACCACCTGCCTGCGCTGCATCGCCGGACTGGAACAAGCCCCACAGGGTTTTATCCAGGTCAACGATGAAGTCTGGCAGGACAGCGAAAAGAAGATTTTCGTACCGCCGCATAAACGTGCGCTGGGGTATGTCTTCCAGGAAGCCAGTCTGTTCCCGCACCTGTCAGTGCTGGCGAACCTGCAATTCGGCCTCAAGCGCATCCCGAAACAGCAGCGCCGGGTCGACATGGGCCATGCCACGGAATTGCTGGGGATCGGGCATCTGCTGGAACGTCACCCGCAGCACCTTTCCGGCGGCGAGCGGCAGCGGGTCGGCATTGCGCGCGCGCTGCTCACCAGCCCGAAACTGCTGCTGATGGACGAGCCGCTGGCGGCGCTGGACAGTCAACGCAAAAACGAAATCCTGCCTTACCTGCAACGCCTGCACGATGAGCTGGACATCCCGGTGCTGTATGTCAGTCACTCGCAGGATGAGGTCGCGCGATTGGCCGATCACATTGTCTTGCTGAGCGAAGGCAAGGCGCTGGCCAGCGGCCCCATCGGCGAAACCCTCGCCCGTCTCGACCTGCCACTGGCGCTGGGCGACGATGCGGGCGTGGTGATCGAGGGTCATGTCAGCGCGTATGACGCCCACTATCAGTTGCTGACCTTGCAGTTGCCCGAGACCGAACTGGGCATTCGCGTCGCCCATGCGCCCATGCCCTTGGGTCAGACACTGCGTTGCAAGGTTCAGGCGCGCGATGTCAGCCTGAGCCTGCGAAGCGTCGAGCAAAGCAGCATCCTCAATCGCCTGCCGGTGACCGTGATCGGTGAAATCAGCGCCGACAACGCTGCCCATGTGCTGATACGCCTGAATGCCGCCGGCACGCCATTACTGTCTCGTATCACCCGCTACTCCCGGGATCAGTTGGGCGTGCATCCTGGCCAGCAACTCTGGGCACAAATCAAAGCGGTGGCAGTGCTGGCCTAAGTCTTTTGGCACCAACGACAAATGAGCGCGGTCAATGGCTGTACTGACCCCTGATTTGTTGTCGAGGTTGACTCGCCATGTCCGATACCGCGCTGCCAGATGTTCTGCCACCCGACCTGCACTATGTCGATGACACGCAGCCCGGAATCAGCCGAAAGCTGCTGCGTGGAAAGTTTGTTTACTTCGATCCGGCGGGCCAGCGCATTACCGATACGGACGAAATCAAACGCCTCAACGCGCTCGCCGTACCGCCGGCCTATATGGATGTGTGGATTTGCGCCGACCCGCGCGGCCATCTGCAAGCCACCGGCCGCGACGCTCGTGGTCGCAAGCAATACCGCTACCACGCACGCTGGCGCGAAGTGCGCGATGCCGACAAATACTCGCGGCTGCGCGACTTCGGCCTGGCACTGCCGAAACTGCGCAAACAGCTTGAAACGCTACTGGCCGCGCCAGGCTTCAGCCGAGACAAGGTCATGGCCACCGTCATCACCTTGCTCGATGCAACGCTGATCCGGGTCGGCAACACGCAGTACGCCCGGGACAATCGTTCCTATGGCCTGACGACGTTGCGCAGCCGTCACGTTGAAGTCAACGGCAGCGCTATCCGCTTTCAGTTCCGCGGCAAGAGTGGCGTCGAGCACCAGATCACCGTGAGAGACCGACGCCTGGCTCGGATCATCAAGCGTTGCCAGGAAATCCCCGGACAAAACCTGTTTCAGTATCTGGATGAGAACGGTGAGCGACACACCGTCAGTTCCGCCGACGTCAACGCGTACCTGCAAACCCTCACCGGCGCGGATTTCACGGCCAAGGATTACCGCACGTGGGCAGGCAGTGTCCTGGCATTGTCGGTGTTGCGCGAATTGCAGTGGGAGCCGGAGTCCGACGCCAAACGCCAGGTGGTAGAGATGGTCAAGAGCGTCGCCAGGCAGTTAGGCAACACGCCCGCGGTGTGCCGCAAATGCTACATCCACCCAGCGGTGCTCGACGCTTTTATGCTCGGCGCTCTGGCAGAGTTGCCTCGGCCAAGGTTGCGTAAAGGGCTCAGGCCAGAGGAAGTCGGGCTGGCCATGTTCCTTGAGCGCATGATCGCCAGCGCTGAAGCGACGAACTGACCTGTCTATTTTTTGCACGACCAGAAAGAACTTCTATAGTTGATCTGAACCAGAATCAGCTGCGGTGACGCCATGGAAGACATTTTCGTTGTGAAGCGTTGCAACAAGATCATCATTCATGGTCGCCGAGCCGGTGAATCCGGTCACCCGCCACCCGACGCCGCCGTCTGGTACCGCATCGCCGACACTCGCACTCATGGTTTCATCGGTGACGGCTTTGACGCTGAAGCCGATGCCAGACGGGAATGCCAACGGCTGAATGCCACATCGCAAGTGATGGCCCGGCAAGGATGATGAACAGGTACCGGTCTATTCCGGGTCTATACTGAAAAACAGCTGAAGGATCGGCGACCCCAACGGCTGAAAGCTCGCACCTGGCGGGCTTTTTGCTGCCATTTGCCAGGTTTCTTCAACGGAGGTGTTTTCCATGTCCGAAAAAGAGTCCATCACCACCCTCCTCACCCTGCTTGACTCCCGGCAGGCTCGGCTTGCCGCCGCGTGCAAGGAAATTGCCGATTGGGTCGATCATCAAGGGGGGCACCCAACAGCCCTCAGAATTCGTGATCGGCTAAACGACATCGAAAAAGACACTCCCCTGATTCGAAACACGCTGTCGTCGCTAAAACCTGTCGATCCGCCCCTGCCACGGTTCAGATGAGTCGGGCACGCGACGCGAGAACAGAGCCTGTTTCAGGACGCATGAACGGCGACCTTATCGTCACCGCGATTGTGCCTGCCTGAGTGTCTGCCGCTACACCTGCAAACCCGGCCTGGCGCTGGGCTTTTTTTTGCGACATTTCTTTCACGCCGCATTTACAACACGCGCCCTACAGTGAGTCACTCCTTTGAAGAATCACCTTGGTCTGCCCGCATGCAGACCTTTTTTTTGCCTGTCAGGCAGCCATCGAACGCTGGCGTTTGCGCGGGGTCAAACAATCACACGTCACGAAGGAGACGTTCCATGGTCACCCACTACAAAGTCAGCGGGCATCTGGCCTGCGGTCACAACGGCAGCAACCTCACGTCCACCCAGGAACTGAACCGCGTGAAATGCAGAAGCTGCCGAAACACCGACGCGTACAAGGAAGCGCGCAAGGCCCAACGCAATGCAACACGCCGTGCCGCACGCAAGGCCAAAGCCACTCACACCGCCAATGACTGGCGCGCAGCCTGGACTGAACGGCTAACCGCCATGGCCGGGTTGCAAAGACTGCCTCGTGGTTTCAGCGGCCAGCCTTTTGTATAACAGGCTCATTCGACAGCAGGGTCGACTTCGTTCGACCCACTGCTGATCAACGCGCTAGCGGGCGCCATCACTTCCGCGAGCGACATACGCTTGAATGCTTCGAACAGTCGCCGCCCCTCTTCAGGCGCGCAGGTGATGGCCAAACGCATGGTCGCCTCGCCCAGTTGCCAGATCAAAAAAGCCGTATCGCAAACTTGCTGGGTATCACTGCCTGGAAACACACGAAGCATCGCATCCGCCAGCAACCTGCCCGCCACTCGACTCTCTTCCAGTTCCAGCGCCAGCAGTTGCTTGTCGGCTTGCATCCCCGACCAGATATCACGCATTACAGGCTCCGCCTGAGCGATGTTGTAATACTGCTCAAGCAAGTCCGAATAGGCCTCACGCAGCCCTTGCGCATCCTGGACCGCTACCAATGCCGTTTCTATGCAACGGCGACTCTCTGCGTTAAAGCGTTCGGCCAGCGTGCGGATCACCGAGCTCTTGTCCGGAAAATACTGATAAAGCGAACCAATCGAAATCTCCGAGCGTTCGGCAATTTCACTCATCTTTAATGAGTCGCTGCCCTTGGTTGCGATCAGTTTTGTTGCCACCGCCAGAATGCGCTCCTGCCGCTCGCGACTGCGTTGTTGCGTGGGGTTGCGTCGGCTCGGCTCTGAAACCGCCTGTTCGCGCTCGGTGATAGTTTTCTTCGGCACTGGTGGGAATCCCGGTCGATAACGTGACATGCACTCACCTTAGCACCGCCTATCAACCCACCCAAGGGGGGGATGGCCGTACGTCGGTTCCGCTCTTTCGTTTATTGACGGCAGAACGTGAGCGTTTATCATCTTTTTAACGTGAGTGTTACTCACATTAACCCGATGGAGATGAACGCGATGAAGACCTCTCAAGACCGCATCCTCATTCTCGGTGCGACCGGTAAAACAGGGAGCAGGATTACTCAACGGCTACAACATGCGGGATTGCCCGTGCGGCTGGGCTCTCGTGGCGCCAATCCACCTTTCGACTGGGAAGATCGCGGCACTTGGGAGGCCACGCTTGATGGCATCGACGCCGTATACATTTCCTATCAACCAGACCTCGCCGTTCCGGGTGCCGTCGAAACGATTCAGGCGTTTACCGACCTGGCGGTCAAAAGCGGCGTCCGCAAACTGGTGCTGCTGTCCGGACGCGGAGAGGCCGAAGCGGAACAAGCCGAACGCGTCATACAAAACAGCGGCGTCGACTGGACGATCCTTCGCTGCAGCTGGTTCTTCCAGAACTTCAGTGAGGCACATTTTCTGGAGCCGATTGTTCAAGGAGAAGTAGCCCTTCCCGTTGGCAACATCGCCGAGCCCTTTGTCGACGTGGAAGACATCGCCGAGATTGCCGTCCTGGCGCTGACGCAACCCGGCCACTCAGACCAGCTTTATGAACTCACAGGGCCACGGGCGCTGACGTTTGCCGAGGCGGTCGATGAGATTGCTCGAGGGACCGGCCGCGATATCAGCTTCGTCGCCGTACCGCCGGATGCCTATAGAGAGGCGCTGGAACAGGCGCACCTTCCAGCCGAGTTGACCAACCTGGTGCTGTACCTCTTCACAACGGTGCTCGACGGGCGCAACACGCCCCTTGCCGATGGCGTCCAGCGTGCACTGGGCCGTCCCGCGCGGGACTTTAGCGATTATGTGCGGCGCACTGCGGATACGGGGGTTTGGGCGAGTGAAGGCTGAACGAATAAATACGGCAAACATCCCGAATGAGATCAATACTCATCCTGTCATGTTGTGGACACTATGATGGGACGCCGATTCGGCTTGGCTCAGTAACGTTCGAGGTGACGCCATGTTTTTGAAAGTGATTTTCATCTACTGGCCGCTGCTGGCGATCATCATCGCCGCAGCGCTGAGCCGACTTGTCCATAACGCCAAGGTTGCTGATCGGGCGCTAGAAGCGCAGCAGTTTTCAAACGTGATTGCGGAGCAATTCTGAAATCAAGAGCCGGAAACAAACAAGGGCTTGCATCAGCTTTCGCCCGCAAACCCTTGATTTTAGATGGTGCCCGAAGCCGGAACCTTATTTATTCTTAAAATCACCGCATTCATTGGAGTCAACCGACAACCTTAGAATCAAATGTACTGACTAATGTACTATTTTGTGAACGCTGGGGGGTTGAGGTCGTTACGCCAGAGTGAGTACGCAAGGGCAGCAATCGGCCGATTCTGTTGAAAAAGTAGCTCCCCTGTCTGGCCTGCGGCAAAATTGCTTCATTGGCCGGCGGGGGATCACACAGCATGATGGGACAGTTATCGAGTGGGCAGGAGCGACTGTTTTACTCGTTCAACCTTGAAGATCACATCCCAGCCAATCACCTTCTGCGCAGCATTGATCGGTGTCTCGATCTGAGTGATTTGCGCCATCACCTCGCCGACTTCTATAGCCCGATTGGGCGCCCGTCGATTGATCCTGAATTGATGATCCGCATGTTGATCGTGGGCTATTGCTACGGCATACGCTCAGAGCGGCGGTTGTGCGAAGAGGCCCATTTGAACTTGGCGTATCGCTGGTTCTGCCGATTGAGCCTTGAAGATGAAGTCCCCAATCACTCGACCTTTTCCAAAAACCGACACGGCCGTTTTCGGGACAGCGATCTGTTTCGCTGGCTGTTCAATGAAGTGCTGCGTCGTTGCATGGACGCCGGTCTGGTCAAGGGCGAAGGCTTTGCCGTGGACGCCAGCATCATCAAAGCGGATGCGAGTCGGCAGCGCGGTGTACCGGGTGATGAACCGGTCAACTGGAGCGATCCGGCCCTGAGCACCCGCGCCGTGCGTGAGTATCTTGAGGCACTCGATGAAGAGGCTCTGGCCGAAACGCTACCGAAGCGTCTATCGCTGACTGATCCTCAAGCCCGCTGGACCGCAGCTCCAGGTGGCCCAGCGTTCTACGCTTACTCCACGAATTATCTGATCGATACCGAGCACGGCGTGATCATGGATGTGGAACCCACACCGGCTCATCGAACCGCAGAAGTCGAGAGCACCAAGACGATGATCGATCGCGTTGAGGCGCAGTTCGACATCAAGCCGGAACGCCTCATTGGCGACACCGCTTACGGTACCGCGCCGATGCTGGCCTGGATGGTGGAGGAAAAGGACATCGAGCCACATGTGCCGGTGTGGGACAAAACCGAACGCAAGAACGACAGTTTTTCGAGCAACGATTTCCGCTGGAATGAAGAGACTGAGGAATACTGCTGCCCGGCTGGCAATGCATTACGTAGCGAATGGCGAGCCTTCAAGAACGAGCGTTCGCACGTCACCAAAGCCAACACCATCATCTTCCGATCCAGACAGACTGACTGCGCGACGTGTCCGATGAAAGCCAAGTGCTGCCCGAACACGTCGTTTCGCAAGATCGCTCGCAGCGTTCATGAAGCCGCTCGTGACGTGGCTCGACGCATCGCGGCGACGCCGGAGTACGTGCGCTCTCGCCACGAACGTAAGAAGGTCGAAATGTTGTTCGCCCACCTCAAGCGCATCCTGAAATTGGATCGCTTGCGACTACGTGGCATGAGAGGCGCGACCGATGAGTTCACACTGGCGGCTGCGGTACAGAACCTGCGTCGACTGGCCAAACTTACATCCCAAGGGCCGCCTGCCCCGGGATAGGTGCGCCTGCACTAAGCCAAAAACCTCAAATTAACCCAATAACAAAGCAACAATGGTCAACGAAGGGCCGAGAAACCACTCAATGTGGTGAGTA
The DNA here is from genome assembly GCF_054668435.1 of Pseudomonas sp. S2_B07. Lineage (NCBI taxonomy): Bacteria > Pseudomonadati > Pseudomonadota > Gammaproteobacteria > Pseudomonadales > Pseudomonadaceae > Pseudomonas > Pseudomonas sp. S2_B07. The sequence continues at coordinate 168,811 of NZ_CP162769.1, read as the reverse complement.
GGTTCTCTGGTGGTGGCTGTGCCTGAGTTCAGGTGATCTGAAAATCCGACTTTTTCAACAGAATCGGCCAGAAGCTGCCTTTCGCCAGTGGCAGCTATGTATCACGACCTGAAATTGTCATCACTGAAAAATGGTCGCGACAGCTAGATGAGTTCACTAAGACGGGGATTGAAGCAGGTAGCAGCATTACATGATGCGCCTATTCCCTTGGTCTGAATTGCCTGAGCTGATACTCGAGGGAGTCATAAAGTTGAAGAATTTCGTCGCCTGTGACATCCAGTCCGCACTCGAAACACTTCAATCTGAGTAAGTCTTTAAACGAGGCGAACCGATGCAGGGCAGGCTGAAGATCAGCGCCGCAATTTGGACACGTCACCGTACAGGTGTCTACTTCTAGCATCACAGCCACCGCTCTCTGGCTCGTTTCAGATATTAAACGATATCGGGAACCTCTAACTTTGAGAAAAATCAACAAGCTGTCGCATCCGGTCACGGAGGGCGGCGCCTGACTGGCCCCTATTTTTGCTCGTGACGGTAACACCGTCACCAACCCAGCCGAGATCAATCCTGACTGCGGCTCCTGGCCGCTTTCTGACCCTCGCGGCGGGCAGAAAACGGCCAATAGCAGCCGGTCACAACCGACGGAGAACAGCCAAAAGCGCATAATCATGACCGTCCGCCATTCTCTCTAAGCAGACGCGTAAGTGAACGGCTCCAGCAAAATTTGAGGTTCGACCCACAACCTTAAACCGTAGGGAATTACCGAATACCCGTCGTATCGCCCAGTGAAAGTATTCGAAGCTGCAAACTCCAAGAATTTACCGCGCTTGTCATCAACAACGCGGATACCGGGGCATCCAAGCATTGTGTATTTGATAATGGGGTTTGGTAGTGAAGCCTCACTCACCTGAATTTCCACATCAGAATCATATTGCCAAATTGTCAATTTCAGTCTGACAGTACCTTGCTCGATAACGTAACAGTGTGATGTTTCGAACTCATCCAGGGAGGGGAAGACGCCGAGTACGGCGATTAAATCAAAAGGATCCCACGTTAAAAGGGGCATAAAGCATCCTTTGCTGACATCACGGTGAATTTGATCCCATTCTAATCATCAGCCAATCTGTAACGCAGTTTTTCTCTAAGACTTGTTGGCCATAGGCAGGGCGATTTTTCGCAATCCATCACCAAACGAACATTCACGATCTGGAGGACTCTACGGTTTTTTCCCTCCGTCAGCTTTGGGTCGAATGCAGCCATTTAACTACCTTATCGAAGCCCACATTGCGATAGGCCTTCGAGTGCCTTTTCACATCCACGGGGATTTTAAGTCCCAAGAGAAAATCAATCAGGCTGCACCTTCCAATAGTTTTTCCGGGTCGCAATTACGCCTTTTTGGCTGCAATCCAACCCAATGTTTCCGCGTACCTTTCAGAGATTGCGGACCGGAAAAATCGTCCCATTTCAGCGTTAATGTATGCACTCACTCCGAACCAATCTACATCATGGTATGCCGATAACACATACCATAGCGCTCGCTGTGTGGCCCTTGGCCCCTAACACCCCATGCTGGGGCTGTAGGGAAACACGCGGCCTCCAGAGGAGGTTTTGCGCAGATCCCACCCTTGGCGTCCTGTCGACCATTCAACAATTATTCCAAGCTACGGATTTCACCTGCTACGCTGCTTCCATTCACGGAGGAAACGCGATGCCCAACAATGACCTGCTCCCTTCCCTGCTATTCAAGATCAACGAAAACCAACTCGCCCTGGAGGCTGCAATCATGGAGCTGACGCTTTGGGTAGAGCAGCGCGGTGCGACCGAGGTCGGTGGCAATGTTCGTGGCGCCTTGGAAACGATCGACAAGAACGAAGAGTTCATCAAAATGACACTCGCGGTACTTATGACACCAGAGTGATCGCTCATAAAGCTACCTCGTTTCCTGCGCCATCATCCCAACTTGAGCAGCCGCCCTCGCCCAGCCGGGTAACACTTCCATCGAACAGATGGCCCTCGGCAACCGATCATGTAAGACGTTAGAAAGCTACTGGCTTTGGGTCGACTGCGGCCCTTCGCGACAGGCAACAATCGGCCAAAAGCGGGCGTTCGCTAATAATGACCCAGTAGCGCCGCGATGACTCACTCAGCGCAGAGGGGATCTGCTTAACGTTTTCCGCAGGTAGCTTGCTGACGAAGGGCACAAATGCTTGAACTGAGCTGTCTGGGAAATTGCGACAGGTGCCTTATCCCTATCAAGCCGTTCGTACCCGTTGGCCGTGAAAAAATCAACAGCACTTTGGGTCAACAAATGCAGTCGGACTGCGCCTCGGGAGACCGCGTATTGTTCCAGTTCCGACAACACCGCCGAACCCAGTCCTGCTCCACGATGCTGCTCGCAAACGACCATAGATCGCAACAGGAGATCGGGACCAGTACCCTCCAACCCTCCATAAGCAACCAATTCCCCATCCACGTCGAATCGGTAAAACTGCCGCCCGCGATCGCTCACATCATCGTAGGGCAATCCAGCTTGACTCAGGGACGCACGGAGCTGATTCAAACCGCTCGCTTCTACTTCAATCATCTGCATTTTCAGTGCTCTTATAAGCTCTCTGATACTCAATGCTAGCAGGCTCAATCCTTATCGCCGATCAATCGACGACGGCACCTGAATTCGTCCGCTTTGGGTCGTTTTCAGCCGGTAGCGGGAGGGGCCTGGGGGAATGCCCAGAGCAAAGTCTTGAAACGCATCAAGTCGACAAGGTAACCCGTCCTATCCCGGCAAATTCAACTTCCACTCGCACCCCGGCTGGCGCCCAGTAGATACCGGTCCAGCTACCGCTAGCCACCAGGTCACCGGCACGCAAAGGGTTCCCCAGTGCTGCAGCGTGACGCGCCAGCCACGGCAGCGAACTCAGCGGCTCACCGAATGGATGGCTGCCAACGCCGACGAACTCAGGCTCCCCGGCCACCCGCAACGCCACCTGTTGCCTGGACCAGTCCGGCATGTCCCTAAGCGTTCGCGGTGCACCGAGTACCAGCGCGCGGTTGAGTTGCTGGTCGGCCAGCCGAAGCAGTGGCGAGGCCCGATCGCCCTGCAGCCAGCGCGTTCCACACAGTTCGATGCCCGGCATCCATACATCGACCGCCGCATAGGCCATGGCCAGATCAGTGTGCGGGTCGAGGTCACGCGACAGGCGCACGATCAGTTCTCCCTCGATCCCGAAACCGAAGGCATCGCCCGGCGGAACCTGCCAACCCGACGGGTGTACGGCCGTTGCCGGTACCCCGGCGGTGCTGATCAGCCCTCCCGGAGCGCCGCCCAGTTTCCACGCCGCCGGCGGCCCAGAGGCGAACCAGCCGAGGGCATCCGCCACCTGGTGCTGCACGGCATAGGCCTCGGCTTCGCTAGCCGGTTCCAGGGTTGGCAACGGTTGTTGCCGCCCCTCACGCCAACCACGAATCAGGGTCGCGGCCACCTGCGCAACCGCACTCACAATGACAACTCAGTCCTGCGTCGGCGCAGTTGCGCGGGCGCCGGGCGCTCGCACGGCAGAAACCGGCCGCGACCCGCCTCACCGCGCGGCTCGCCGTCCCAGACCACCTCACCGCGAGACAGGGTCATGGCCGGCCAGGCGCTCAGCGTCATGCCGGCGTAAGGCGTGTAATCGACGTTGTGGTGCAGCATTTCGTTGCACAGGTGCACCGGCTCACCTTCGTTCCAGATCACCAGGTCGGCATCACCACCAATAGCGATGCTGCCCTTGCGCGGATACAGCCCATACAGCTTGGCGGCATTAGTGGAGGTCAGCGCAACAAAGCTTTGCGGGGTGATACGCCCACTGCGCACGCCTTCGGACCAGAGCAGTGCCATGCGGGTTTCGACACCGGGAATGCCGTTGGCGATCTGGTCGAACGACACCTCTTCACCGTGGGCCTTCTTGCCATTGGGGCCATCGAAGCGAAAGGGTGCGTGGTCTGACGAGAAAATCTCGAACGAGCCGTTCTCCAGGCCATCCCAGATCACCTGCTGGTTTGCCGCATCGCGCGGCGGCGGGCTGCAGATGCACTTGGCACCTTCGAAACTGTCGTCACATCCCAGCGAGTCGGCGGTCAGGAACAGATACTGCGGGCAGGTTTCGGCGTACACCTTCAACCCCTGGCTCTGGGCCCAGCGAATCTGCTCCACAGCCTCGCGACCCGACACGTGCACGATCAGGATCGGCACGTCCACCAGCTCGGCAAGGGCGATGGCACGATGGGTCGCTTCACGCTCCACCAGCATCGGCCGCGACGCGGCGTGGTAGCGCGGCGCAGTCAGCCCGGCCGCCAGTAGTCGCTCGGTAAGCCAGGCGATGCAATCGCTGTTCTCGGCGTGGAGCATCACCATGGCGCCCTCACGGCGCGCGACTGACAACGTCTCGAGAGTCTCCCGGTCGCCCAGCTTCAGCGCATCATAGGTCATGTAGATCTTGAACGAGGTATAGCCTTCAGCAATCAAGGCCGGCAGTTCTTCACGCAGCACCTGCGGGGTGGGATCGGTGACGATCAGGTGGAAGGCATAATCGATCACCGGCTTGTTACCCGCCCGACGATGGTAGTCATCGACGGCAGCGCGCAGGCTTTCGCCCTTCTGCTGGCAGGCGAACGGGATGACGGTGGTGGTGCCGCCGCAGGCCGCCGAGACCGTGCCGCTGAAGAAGTCATCGGCCATTACCGAGCCGTCGCCCGTCGGCTGGTCGAGGTGCACGTGGCTGTCGACGCCACCGGGGGTGACATGCCGGCCTGCCGCGTCGATTTCCTGGTGACCTTGCGGCAGGTCCAGGCCAAGGGAGACGATGCGCCCATCACGAATACCGATATCGCTGGTGAACGTGTCCGCGGCGGTGACCACGCGGGCGTTGCGAATCACCGTGTCAAAAGGTTGCATATCAGGCCTCTTCCAGAAGTAACCGACCCAGCCGTGGGGACTAACGCATCAATTTTTTGATCAAGTTCGTTCAAGCCAGGCACGGGCGATTTCTTCGCGCGTAGCAAACCAGACACCGCCGTGTTGCTTGGCATACTCGATGAACTGCTTGATCGCCCTTACTCGCCCGGGACGGCCCACCATGCGTGGATGCAGCCCGATCGACATCATGCGTGGCCCTTCAGCCGACTCCTCATAAAGGACTTCAAAGCTTTCTTTCATGTACTCGAAAAAGTCCGATGCCTGCGACAGCCCCGGCGAATTCCAGTAGCGGAAATCGTTCACGTCGGCGGTGTAAGGCACCACGAGATGACGCTTGCCCTCGACCTCGACAAAGTAGGGAACATCGTCGTTGTAGGCATCGGAGTCGTAGAGAAAACCGCCCTCCTCAGCGACCAACCGCCGGGTACTGACGCTGGCACCGTACCGGCAATACCAGCCAACGGGACGCTTGCCGCAGGTGCGCTCGAATGACTCGATGGCCAGACGCATGTGTTCACGCTCTTGCTCTTCAGTCAGGCGAAACACTTCCTCCCAGCGATAACCGTGACTGCAAATTTCATGACCCCCTGCGACTGCAGCGCGTGCAACATCAGGGTTCTGTTCAAAGGCTACTGCGCAAGCATGGAAAGTCGCACGAACCGATTGCTGATCGAGAATATCCAGGATTCGCCAGATCCCGACGCGCGAGCCGTACTCGTACATCGATTCCATCGCCAGATTGCGTGTGCCATCGGGGATTGAATAACTGCCCCACTCGGTCATGGATTCCTGGTCCGGGTCGCCCATGGCGAGCGAGCGTTCGGAGCCTTCTTCGTAGTTGATCACCAGGCTGATGGCCAAACGTGCGCCATTCGGCCAAGTGCCTTGCGGGCGTTGTCTTGCGTAACCCACTAAATCGCGTGCAGGTGAAACCATCGGGATATTCTCCTGAAGTGACTGGTTAAATAAGAACGTGGCGAAAGTTGCGACTTAGCAGTCGATATCTTTCAATCGGTCATGGCTAAAGGTGCTATCCGCTTGCCAATCGCTGAAGGCCAGCCCCATGGCCAGGGTTTGCGCAATACAGAACGAAGCCGTGAGGGAGCGAAAGCCCAGTAATTCAGCGTCGTTGACCTCTATCACCGTATCGGCCATCTGCCCGATAGGACTCAGAACGCTGTCAGTGATCGCCACCAGCGTCACGCCTGCGGCCCGCGCCTGACGACATGCCTCAATGGTGTCATTGGCGTACGGCGGAAAGCTGACGGCTATCAACAAATCATCTTCGGCAATCGCGCTGACCTGCTCTGGCAACGTGCCGCCCGCACCGCTGATGTGCACGGCTCGCCGTCCCACACGACTCAACGCGTAGCTCAGATAGGCGGCAACCGGAAAGGCACGACGCATGCCGATGACGAAGGTGGTACGCGCAACTTGCAAATGGGCGATGGCGGCTTCGATATTGGCCTGTTCGCCGCCTTCGGCCAGGTGTTCCAGAGATACGATATTGGCCTGGCTGAACTCACGCAGAATTGCGCCGACATCACTTGGGTCCTCCAGCAACGTCTCGCCGCCGTAGTGCCGAATGCGCTCGCTTTGGGTGTCGGCAGCCTGCTGCAACGGTGCGCGAAACAGCCGCTGCAAATCCTTGAAACCTGCAAAACCAAGGGCCTGGGCCAACCGAATATAGGCTGAAGGCGCAATGCTTGAGCGCTTACCCAGTTCGGCCACCGTATTGAGTGCGATCTCATGCGGGTTGTCGATCAGGAATCGGGCAGCATCGCGCAGGCGACCGGTCAGTTGTTCGTGCTGGGCCGCTATACAGTCACGCAGCTCTGCAAGGGTTTCAGGTAAGGCCATAGTGAAGGCTCGTTAAATTAGAAGTGTGTACGCCGGTCAACGCAACGCATTGATTGCTTGATCCAGTGCAGTGATAAGGCGATCGACTTCTTCCAGCGTGTTGTAGTGCGCTAACGACACCCGCACCACCCCGCCAAACTGATCAAGCCCAAGGGCTTCAATAAGTCGCCGCGCATAGAAGTCACCAAATCGAATGCCGATCCGGTGCTCATCGACCCTGCGCACAACCTCCTCGGACTGAACGCCTTCAACCACGAAACTGATCGTTGGCACTCGATTGCGGGTGTCCTTTTTGCCAATGATCCGAACACCATCGCGCTCACGCAGGAATGCCAGCAGACGCTCGGCGAGCAAATCTTCCTGCACCTCGAAGGCATCGAACGCAGCCTGCATGCACTGGCGCTCGCTACCTTGTGCACCAAGTCGGGTGCTGATGTCGAGCAAGTAGTCGGTAATGCCGATGCAGCCGAATGACAATTCGTAGTTGACGTTGCCTGGCTGCAATTTGTAAGGCACCACATCCTGACCAATAAAGAAGTGGTTAAGACTCGGCAATTCCAGCAACAGATAGCGACGTCCCCAGAGTACGGCGAAGTGCGGACCGAACGTTTTATAGAAGCTATAGACGTAGAAATCGGCGCCGCTGGCCTGAACATCCACCAGGCGGTGTGGTGCATAAGCGACGGCGTCCACACACAGCTTGGCGCCCACCGCATGCACACGCCGCGCAACCTCGGCGACGGGATTGACCGAGCCGAGAATGTTCGAGGTGTGAGTCATCGCCACATAACGGGTGTTGTCATTGAGCAGGACCTGCAGGTCATCCAGCTCCAGCTCACAACTGTCGGGATTGACCTGCCACACGCGCAAGGTCGCACCACGGCTTTCGCACAGTTTGACCCATGGGCCGATGTTGGCCTCATGATCGCAATTGGTGACGATGATTTCATCGCCAGGGACGATTGATGGGGCGATGGCGCGACACAGAATTTGCAATAAGTGGGTAGTCGAGCCGCCCATGATCACTTCTTCGGGATGCTCGGCGTTGATCAACTGCATGACCGAGTGACGCGCCTGCATCACTCGCTCGCCAGCGACAACGGAAGGTTGATAGGACGCACCCAGTTGCACACTGTTGTTCAGCAGGTAATCACACACCCGCTCAGCCACAGTGCTCAACACCATCGAACCGCCGGCGTTATCCATGTAGGCATAACCATCGGCCAGACCTGGAAATTGCTTGCGAACGTAATCAATATCGAGAGGATTCACTCTACTTTCTCCAGCCGGATTCAATGGTGCAAGATGGCCTGCAGGAACGCTTTTGTACGAGGTTCCTTAGGTGCGGTAAAAAACGGTTCAGGGATGTTCTGCTCAACAATGCGTCCGCTTTCCATGAAGATCACCCGGTCGGCGACCCGACGGGCAAAGCCCATCTCATGGGTGACCACGACCATCGTGACGCCGGAGCGAGCGAGGTTTTGCATGACATCGAGTACTTCGCCAACCATTTCCGGGTCGAGAGCCGAAGTCGGTTCGTCGAACAGGATTGCGCGAGGTTCCATGGCCATGGTGCGGGCAATGGCAACTCGTTGCTGTTGACCACCGGACAATTGGCTGGGGTATTTGTGCGCGTGATCTCCCATGCCGACCTTGAGCAAAAGCTCCTTGGCCCTGGCATGCGCATCACGCCGACTCAGACCGCGAACACGGATCGGCGCCAGCGATACATTGTCAAGAACAGTGAGGTGCGGATAGAGGTTGAAGCTCTGAAACACCATGCCCACTTCGCTACGAATTGCGCTCAGTCGCGGACCGTTTTCAACCCGCTCACCGGCCACGCGGATATGGCCTTGCTGGTAGTCTTCGAGCAGATTGATGCAGCGGATCAAGGTCGATTTTCCCGAGCCGGACGGGCCAAGAATGACCACCACCTCACCTTCTTCAACCTGCAGGTTGATGTCGCTCAACGCTTTGAAATTGCCGTAGTACTTGTCGAGTTTTTCAATGTCGATCAACGTGCTCATGCGGTTTTTCCTCCAGAGGCGTTACGACGCTCAACCCAGCTGACCATTTGCACCAGCGGCAACAGCAGTAACAGATAGAGCAAGGCCGCCCCCACCAGCGGTGTCGGGTTGGCCGCCAGCGCCTGCGCCTGGGTTGCCTGCTTCAGCAAGTCAGGCATCGCTACGACTGAAGCGAGTGCCGTGTCTTTCATCACGTTGATGCAATTGCTGGTCATGGGCGGCATCACAATGCGGATAGCCTGCGGCAAAACCACGTCGCGCATGGTGTTGAAGAAACTCATGCCTTGAGAAGCCGATGCTTCGAACTGGCCACGGGGAATGGCCTCGATGCCTGACCGAAAAATCTCCGCACTGTAGGCACAAGAGACAAGCGAGAGCGCACTGGCAGCAGCCGCAAAAGACGACAGTCGAATGCCGACAAAGGGCAGCGCGTAATAGATGAGGACCAGCAAAACCAGTAATGGAATGGAGCGCATGATATCGATGTAGATACGCGCAAGCGCTCGAACAGGTGCGTAGGAGTACAACCGCAGCAATGCCAGCAACAGCCCGCCCACCAGGCCCAGGGCAATGCTCACCACCCCAAGCAAAATGGTCACGCCCAAACCGCGCATCATCAGCGGAAGCGAATCGACGAGCACGTTCCAGTTGAAGAATGTCTGCAAAAGATCCATGGGATACCTCGGTCAATACAAGTGGCGAACAGGTGTCGCCACTTACATGCATCATCAGCAGGGCTTACTTGAGGACGGCTGTCACTTTCAGGGTGCTCGAATCTTTATCGGCGTCGGCGCCGAACCACTGTTTGTGGATTTTTCCGAGCGTGCCGTCTTCTTTCATCTTGCTGATGATGTCGTTGACTTGATCGCTCATCGCCCAGCCTTTGGCATGCATCAGCGAGTAGCGCTCACCGGTAGGGATTCGAGCAATGATGGTGTATTGCGGCTTGTCCTTGATGTAGTAGAGCACTGCCGGAATGTCGCTGAGGTAGCCATCGATTCGCCCGGAAGCCAGATCGAGCATGGCTGGCGATAGCCCTTCATAACGCGAAACATCGGCAAACTTGTACTCATCCTTATGTTGGTTAATCCACATGTCACCCGTCGAGCCAGTGTCGACACCCACCACCTTGTCCTTCATGTCAGTCAGGCTTTTGACCTTGGAAGTAGTCAGTGCGGTGAGCGACTGGTCGCTGTCGAAGTAAGGCTGCGCAAAGGCTACCGACTCCAGGCGTTTCGGGGTAATGGTGATTGAGGAGATCGCGATATCGACACGGTTGGATTGCACGGCACTGAACAGGCCGTTGAAAGGAATATTGACGAACTCGACGCTTTTTCCGGCGCGCTTGGCCACCTCTTTTACAACATCAACTTCAAAGCCGACAAACTCACCTTTGGAATCCTGAAACTCCCAGGGCACGTTGCCAACGTTAGCACCTACGGTCCAGTCCGCGGCCCAGGCTGGCAGTGAAACTGCGGCCGTCATGAACAATCCCAACATCACTTTCGCTTTCATGTTTGCTCCCGATTGTTTGTTTTATTAGGTGCTAACAGCGGTGGATCTCGTACAACGTGGGATCGAGAGTAAATCAGTGGAGCATTTGTTTCAATACCTTTCGTCCGTGAATTTTTTGCTCCGAAACCGGCGTTCTCTTTCCCGAAAGGTGGCGTTCAAAGGCTTCTTGGCGCCATAGATGAATCCCCCCTCGCACAAAACCACCCTCCACAAAAAAGCCCACTGACAGTCACCGGTGTTGCCGCTTATGTAAAACAGGCCCCCCACCTCAGCCCGGTGCGGGGGCCTTTTTGATTGGCGGCGGAAATCACCACCGCCTAGACTGGTATACCGACCCCCGGCCCTCTGGTTTGACGCACCGTCGGCCGCTCATTCGCCTAGGAGCCTCCCCATGCCGCGCTCAAAAGAACCGTTGCCGGATGACCCGCTGCCGCTGCGCCTGCCGAATGGCCGCCCATGACCGCTTTCTGACCTTTGCGACTGAGCGAAATGGGGCCAAAACCGGGTAACAGCCCTCCGAATCTGATCAGTCATTAAGACCGAGGAACATCAGAACACTTAAATTTCAGAGTGCGGGATAGAAAGATCCAGCACATCGCGTTAATGCGTCCGGAATGGTCTAGATTTTCATATGAGCATCTTCACCGACTCTGGCGTAGCCATTGCTTTAGGAGACGCTTTTATCACGGGGAGGCTGCTATGCATTACACAGGTTTGGTTGAGTCGGACAGTCGAATCAGTGATAAGGATTTTGCCGCCCTTCTGGAGAGCGGTCTGATGGCGAATGATCCGAGCGTATTGATTGCTGCACTGGGCACAATTGCGCGAGACAAAGGAATGAGCCGGCTTTCTCGCGAGACCGGAATTAGTAGAGCCACGCTGTACCGGGCATTTTCTAAGGATGGTGATCCGAACCTTTCTATCGTTCTGAAAGTGGCCACGGCCTTAGGCATCAAAGTCAAGATCGTTGTCGCAACTGTTCCCAGAAATGGAGGCAGTTCACGGATATAAACACCACGGAAAAAAGCAGCTAAACGTGTGAGTCCGTCCGATGAACGTCGCCTATGGGCCGACTTCTGCCTCTCGTGATGGGCAGAAACGACCTAGGCTGTCACGTCAAAATAGTCCTCCCAACGCTGCTGGCTCCCAGTTCATGATCACCAGTTCGCCACTGACATCAGCCTTGCCTTGCCGCTGATTCGTCGTGGTGTAGCGGATGTCCAGCGTTTCGAAGTGAAAGCCTTCAAAGACCCGGCGAATGTCCGGATGATCGTTGATGCTGACCATCACCCTGCCCTTGCAGCGGCGCATGAAGTCGGCCATTCGCTCGTAGTTCTCAAACGGAAAATCCACCCCATACCCGGCGGTCTGCCAGTACGGCGGGTCCATATAATGGAAGGTGTGGGCACGGTCATAGCGTTCGGCACATTCCAGCCACGGCAGGTTCTCGACGTAGGTACCGGACAGGCGTTGCCAGGCAGCCGAGAGGTTTTCCTCAATCCGTAACAGGTTGATCGCTGGGCCGGTGGTGGCGGTACCGAACGTCTGCCCGGACACCTTGCCGGCGAAGGCATGGTGCTGCAGATAAAAGAATCGTGCAGCGCGTTGGATGTCGGTGAGGGTTTCAACGCGGGTCATTTTCTGCCATTCAAACACCTGACGCGAACTGAGCGCCCACTTGAACTGACGCACGAACTCCTCGAGATGGTTCTGCACCACGCGGTAAAGGGTCACCAAGTCGCCGTTGATGTCGTTGAGCACCTCCACCGGCGCGGCCTGGGGTCGCATAAAGTAAAGCGCAGCACCTCCGGCAAAGACCTCGACGTAGCATTCGTGAGGGGGAAACAGGGGGATGAGGCGATCGGCCAGACGGCGTTTGCCGCCCATCCAAGGGATAATAGGGGTAGACATAGATAGCAAGACCTTTACTGTATAAATAAACAGGTGCTAGGCTCGCTCCGCTTTGTGCACAGAGCGGGAGCCTTGGCGGGACTTGCAGGGACAATCTGCGGGGACGGTGGCCAGGCTGAATGTTGACGCATTCAGCTTGGCCGCTCCTTTACTTTGAAATTAAAACCTCGTTGACCTGGGACAACTCACGCGCCCGGGCCATCAAACTGGCACTTTTAGTACGACTTTCTGCGGCTTCCCTGACGCCTTGGCCTTGCCCTCCTTACCGCCGTTGCATTCCACCGACACCGTCCACCCGGATGGGGTGAAGGTGTGATCGACCGACTCCGCCAAATACTCACCATCGAGCCCACGCTTGAATCCCTGCGCTTCGATCATGCATTCGGCAAACAGGTCCGTCCGACCCGACAGGTCGAGGCGCACCGAGGCCGTCGAACGATTGAACGCCGCCAGGCGTGCCTTCGCCGCCTCATCGGCCGCCGTGCAGTCCGGGTAGAGATGGCGGTCGGTATGCACCGGCGGCAGGCCCTCGGGCACGTTGGGGTTGTCCAGGTGCGATACCATCAATTCACCGCTGGCCGGGTCCTGGTACTGGGTGCTTACGCCCTGATGGGCACTGCGATCGCTCAAGCGAAACTGCCAGCGGGTCACGTCATTGCGTTGCAAGGTGATCACACCCAAGGCCTTACCACTCGCACTCTGCCCACCTTGTCGCGGCAGAACCAACAGCTTGCCGTCGGCCACCTTGGCGGTGCAGTCGTGTTTCTTGGCCAGGCGGGTGATGAAGTTGAAATCGGATTCATTGAGCTGATCCATGCGCGGCACACGAGTTTCGACCGGGCACGACGGCTGCCAGCCATTTCGCGCGGCCACATCGCCGACGATCTGCGCCAGACTGACGTCTTCCCAACTGCCACTGCGGGTGGTCTTGCCGCTGCCGCGCATATCGCTGGCCTTGCCGCTGATCACCAGCGTGTCCGGCGGGCCGGAAACGGCCACCTCGTCCACGGTGTAGCGGCCCATGCGGGTCAGGTCGGCGCCGGCATAACCCAGGTAGACTTCGATACTCGCGCCCCGCACGGGCAGCGACACCGCGCCGTCCCGGTCATCAATGCGCAGCTCAAACGAATCTGAGGCCATACCGGGCCGATCGGAGAGCTGCAGCGAGACCAGCCGATCATTGATCAAGGTGGTGATGTCGGCACCGTCGGCGACGATGCGGAAAAGCGGTTGCATGTCGGCACTCCAGACAAGAAAAAGCCCGCACTGAGCGGGCTGAGTAATGGGATCAATCCCACAGGGAAATCACGCTGTCGGGCTCGATCACCAGATCCGGCAGCGTGATCAACACACCCGCCCGGAACGGCTGCGGCTCATCGGCCAGGCCCTGATTGGCCGCCAGCACCGCTTCGACGCTGCGGTTCAGGTGGCCGTAATAGTGGTGGCACAGGGTGTCGAGTAGATCCCCGTCAGCTGTTCTGCAAGTCATCGCCATAACGGACAAACTCCAGTGAAAAGCCCTGCTTGCGCGGGATCGCCCCAGGCAGCAAAGCGCTTTGTTCTTCGTCGATGTTGGTCAGGCACCAGTTGCCCAGCACCTCGCCGTAACCGGTGGTCAAGTTCAGCGGCAACAACTTCGCGCCGATGCTGCGCAGCGTATCCAGTTGCTTCAGTCCGCCTTTGTAGCTTGGGTAGATCGCACCCTTGATCGTGATTTTCTCCTCGCCCTGACCCACGGCCTGCTGCGCCGGACGCCGGGTCAGGCGTTCCTGCGCGGCCCAGCGAAACGACGTCTGCCGACGCAGCTCGTCAAAGGCCGCCGTGTCCAGGTTGAAGTAATACGGCCGCTCGTTGGCCTTGAGCGGATAGATGATCAGCAGATGCGGGAACGGCTTCACCGCGTCGGGAATCGGCGACATGTCGCCGGCAAACCATTCCGTAGGGAAGATATTGCCCAGCGCGGCATTGGCCTTGCCGGCGACCTTATTGAACGCCGCGCCAAAGCGGCCAATCTGCTCAGTCAGCGCGGAAAAGTGTTGCTCGAACTGCGCTAGGGATCGTTGAGTCTGGTTATAGAAACTCGCGACTTTGCCGATCTTGGCCTGCGCCGAGTTGATCGCACTTTGCAGGCGGCGGGTTTTGTCACTGAGGTCTTCGCTGATAAAAGGCAAGCCTTCCAGCGCATCCGCCGCCCCGCTGATTTCGTTGAGCGCGCCATTCATGGGCCCGGTCATCGACTCCAGGTCAGTGCGGCCGGCCTCGCCGGCGTCGACCATGTACTTCAGCCCGCCCTGCAAGTGTTGCAGGTAGGTTTTTTCATCCGACATAACATTTCCTCAACCCACATGGGGCGCATCAAACAACTGGCGGGCGCGCGCCTCCCGGGCGAAGTCCTCAAACTGGCGCTGCAGGTGCGGCATCAACGCTTGGGCCAACTGCGCCGGGTCTTTCACATCGCCCTGCACGGTAATGACCGGGGCCGGGGCGAAAGTAAATTGTTGATCGACCTTCGGCCATTCGGCTGCCTTTGCCGCAGGGGTCGCCATCAATGCCGCCGCCGTCACCGGCGCGGCGGGAGCGTTTTCCATCGAGCGCACGACCGCGCCCACTTCCTGGCCGGCAGCCATGGGCAAGATGCCGATCGGCGCTTTGGCCGGCGTGTCCGGCCCGCCAAACAACGCCTTACCCATGGTCGCGCCCAGCTCACCGCCGCCCCACGCGCCGACGATGCCACCGATCACTCCGCCAATCGCGGTGCCGAGCAGCGGAATGACCGAACCAATGGCCGCACCGGCTGCTGCACCCGCCAAACCACCGGCCAGCCCACCCGCTGCCTCACCGTAGCCCGCGGCCTTTTCATCAAGGGTGGTCGCATTCTGGTACGTGTCCAATGCCTGAACGCCGGCACCGACCACCGCCAGCGCCCCGCCCACTTTCATGCCACGGGACATTCGACTTGCAGGGCTTTTGCCCTTTCCGCCCTTCCCTTCTTTGCCGTGATCCAGCCCGTCGTCTTCGTCGTCATTCGCGTTGGTCACGAACACCCGCTGCACGATGTTGGACCGGTCGCCAGCCGAACCTCGCGCGATGTTGGCCAGGCCCCGGCCAATCTTCAGCGTGGCCCAGGCTTTGCCCAGCACCAATGCCCCGGCACTCACTGCCGCCAGGCCCAGCACCACTTGGGGCGCTTGCTCGGACAACGCGGTCAAGCCCCGCGCCGCGCCGGCGATACCGGTGGCCAGCGCATCCGTCGCCGGTCGCAGGGCGTCACCAATGGCCCGCAGCGAATCGTTGAACGCTTGACCGGTTTCGGCCCAGCGTTGCGACGAGCTCTCGCGACGTTCGCTCAGGTTTTTGTCGAGAATGTCCTTGCGCGGGCCGCTGGGGTCCGAGGCGCCCTTTTTCAGGTCCGCGTAGAATTTTTTGTTCTGGGTGTACGCCATCAGGGCGGTCTTGACCTGCATGTCGGCAAACAGATCGCCGGTCCGCAGGGTGGCGGCCAAGGCATCGGCCATCGCTTGCGCCTTGGCCGGGTCCGTCTCCTGGCTGATCTGGGTCAACCCCTGATCCAACTGCTTTGACTTTTTCGGGTCGGTCTTTTCCACATACCGGCGCGCCAGTTCGAAGCTGGCCTCGAAGGTCGACAAGCCCTTGCCAATGGCGGCGTTCATCGAGCCCTGATAATCAATCCCGGCATCGGCATACCCTTTGACCGTTTCCTCCGAACCGATTTTTGCGACCCAGTTTTTTAGGTTGTTCGCCGCTTCATCCGCACTGCCGGCGCTCTTAATCTGCACCTGCAGCATCGCCCCCAGTTGCGTGACCGCCTCCTGGCCGGTGATGCCGGTGCCGGCCATTTGCGCCAACAGCTCTGGAAACCACTTGGCCATGTCGGCCGCCTCGAAGCTGCCTTGCTGACCCAGCAGGGCGACCGAGGCCAAGGCCTGTTCCATTTTCTGCGGGTCGGTGATCTTGGCGTTGTTCTGCATCGCCAGAATCATCTTCGCCGTATCGGCACCCGAAGCGCCCTGCCCGACCGCAAACTTGGCGGCCACCGGAGCGTATTTCAGCGCTTCGGTCAGATCCATGCCGCCACCGACCAACTGGTTCACCAGCTCGGCCACTTGGGTGTTGGCCATACCGGTGTCCTTTGAGGTCTGGACAATGTCGCGGGCGGTGTTTACTTCCTGCTGCGTGTTCGCGGTACCGGACTTGATCGCGATGTCGCGAATGATCGCCTGAAAGTCCGCACTGATTTTGGTCGGCACGGCCGCCAGGGTGGTACCGGCCACCGCCGTACCGAATCCACTGCGCAGGCTCTCCTGCCCGTCCTGCACCTGGCCCATACCTTTGGCCTTGAACTCGGCACTGCGCACCACCTTGCCCAGCGCCAGGTACTCCTGACGCAGGCGCCCGACTTCAACACCCTGCTTGCGCAGGCTGCTGGTGTTGGCTTCCAGCTTTTTGAGCAAGGCGCCGGCATTGGCCGCGCCGCTGTCGTGGGCTTTTTTCCATTCCTCGCGCAGGCGCATGGTCTCGCCGATGACTTTCTGCAAGCCCTTGGCGCGCGTGGTTTGCGCCTCGAGCTTTTTCATTTCACCGCTGACGTTCTTGAAGGCCGCGCCGAGGGATGAATCGACAGCACCGCCAATCACCAGCCCGAGCGAGAGTTTGTTCGACATGGTTTTCACCTACGTGCGACGGGATGGGCTCAGTCCGTGAGCCACCAGACCATCTCGGAAAACGACAGCCCCTGAATCTCGGCCGCCGAAAAATTCAGCTCGACGGCCAAGCGTTTGGCCAGGGCTTTTTGCAGTTTTGGGTTAAACCCCGTCGTCTGCTCCCAGACGAAAATAGGCGGTCTGCAGACGACGGTAATCACGCATTAGCAGCCCCTCCAGATCGCCCCGGCCGATGCTCGCCAGGCTGCAGAACAGAACCATTTCCTGTTCTTCTTCATTGGTACCGCCCTGTAATGTGGCGGCGCGCATTTCGCGTACCGTTGGCTCGCGCAGGGTCAGCTTGTCGACCTTGATACCGTTGGCCTCGCTCGGTCGAGACAGGACTACGGTGGCAATGCCATCACCCAGTTGCAGCCACTTGGGCAGGACGTTGTCTTTTGCATTACTCATGGTGTGGCTCCTTACATGCCCAGGGCAGACCGCACGGCGGCCAGTTGGTCGACGCCGTCAATGACACGAATCGAGTTAAGGGGATCGATTTCAAACATTACGCTGCCGTCGATTTCCAGCTTGTAATAGGTCACCGCGACGGCGTACTTGAACTCACCTTTTTCGCCCGCTTTCCAGTCCCCGGGATCGACTTCCTTGAGGCCCCCTCGCAGGGTGGCAACCACCGCCTTGACCGAACCTTTCTCGCCCTTGAAGGCCCCCCGAAACGACGCGTTGAACCCGGTCATATCGGCCTGACCGAAGAACTTCAGCACCTCGCGACGCACGCCGTTGGTGATGAAGCTGGCCTCGAGCTTTTCCATCCCCACGTCGAGCTCGACCGCCGCGTCCATGCCGCCCGCACGGTACTCGTCGGTTTTGAGGGTCAGCTTGGGCAGGGTCAGGCTCGGCACGTCGCCTTGCAGGCTGATACCGTCGACAAACAGGTTGGTGTTGTAGAGCACTTCCGGAATCATAAAGCGGCCTCCTTAGGCGGCGGTGTCCAGCACTTCAGTGATCCACTGATCGGTCACCTCCACGCGGAAGTTCGGGTTTTCGGCCGGCGGCACATCGGTGAAACGGATGTTCCAGTACACCTTGCCGTCGCTCAGTTCGCTGGAAGTGTTCAGCTCTTCGTCGGCATACACCTCGAAGTTGATGATTGCGCCCTGATTCTTCAGGTCGCGCATGAACGCCTGCAGGCCTTCGGTCACGTCCTTGACGTAGGTCGCGGTGATCGAGCGGTCCACCGCCCACTTGTGTGCGTAGAGGATGGCGTCCATGACGATGTCCAGCGTGCGCACGCGGGTGACGAACTTCCATTTCGCGTCGCTGGACAGCGTGCGGTTGCCCCACAAGCGATAGCCGTCATCACGAATGATCGTGGTGATATTCGCGTTATTCAGCACGTTGGCCCGACAGGAAGGATCGCCGTCGAGAAACTCGATCGGACGCGTAGTGCCGGTGATGCCGACAAACTCCTTGTTCGACGGCGAGGCCCAGAAACCGTAGGTGGCATCGGTCCAGGCAAACAGGCCAGCAGTCCAGGCCGAAGCCGGCGCGTTGATCGTGGCACTGGTCGTGGTGTCCCAGAACTGCACGCCCGGATCGACCATATAAGCGTGTTTGCTGCCGAAATTGGCGGCATAGGCAATCGCCGCTTCGTCGGTGGTGTTCGGCCCGTCGATGATGGCCATGGCGCGCATCTTGTCGCCCAACGCCACCAGCTCGGTGCCCACCGCCAGTGTCGACGAGTACCCCGGCGTCACCAACAATCGCGGCTGGGCGTTGAACTTGCTTTTGCCGTTGAGCAACGCCTGCATGCCGGTACGGGTGCCGTCGGCCCAAACGCCGCCGATGATCGCGGACAGTTGCTCGGCCGCGTCGTCCAGCAACGGCACACCGACGGCGACAATCACCGCCTTGGCCCGCTTGAAAATAGCCTTACAGTCCTTGGTGATCGCGGCGTCCGGCCCCCACGCCGC
Source organism: Pseudomonas sp. S2_B07 (assembly GCF_054668435.1). NCBI lineage: Bacteria > Pseudomonadati > Pseudomonadota > Gammaproteobacteria > Pseudomonadales > Pseudomonadaceae > Pseudomonas > Pseudomonas sp. S2_B07. Next base: position 149,892 of record NZ_CP162769.1, on the reverse strand, counting down.
GACTGCCTCGCTTTCGCGGGTGATCAGCAGCAATTCATTGGCAGCGGCAGTGGCCGGCGGGCCCACGGTGAAGGTGTTGCACAGGCCGATGATCGACGCGGACGGGGTGGCGATGTGGCGTGCCCCGGTGTCCACCAGGGTCACGGTGACGCCGTGAAAGAAACTCATTGAGTGATACTCCAAAACGAAAAAGCCCCGCTTAAGCGAGGCTATGAGGGACGTGACGCGTAATCGAAAAGGAAACGCCCCGGCAATGCGGGGCGTCAGGGGGTCTGCTGATCCGGTTTATCCGGCCATCTAATCGTTAAGCGGTCGGCCTCACTGGACGCAGGGTGGAATCCGGAAAGTCTGGCGACTGGGGCCAGTTGCGAAGGTCCACGCGGTACTGCCGCCACTGCGCAGGCGTACTCACAAAAGCAGGATCACCGTCCTCAGCTTTCAGCAGTTCCACGTCCGCAACTGTCAGCTCTTGATCACGCCACGAACGCTCAGCATGTTCAGCATGGACAGCGATTGCGGGGCTTACTGGCAGGGCACCAACATCGACGCTGTATTCCTCAATATAATTGAATACCGCTACAGTGGCCGGAGCGTCATCACCTTTAACTGCCGTAAATGGAATCCAACCGTACACTTCGTGAAGAACTTCACAGTCAATAGCCCCATCCTTAAACTGCTTCAGGTTTTTGACTTCATAAACCCACGGTGCAGGTGGCTCAGGTGGCGGTGGTATATCCGGTGGAACAAATTCAGGAATAACGTGTGGTTCAATAACTTCGCCAAGCATTAAGCGACCCTTTTACAAATAGTTGTTGAAAAGACATTTCCCGCAGAACTATTTGAAACGCCCCCGCATACCATCCAAGTACCGCCGGGAGCCCCGTAGTTCTCGCCACCCGCGTTTGACCAACCCAGATACCCCCCTTCCACTAATGTTCCCGGTGGTATTGCGCCCGAGTTTATATTCTTAACAACAATAAACATCCCATAGGTGCCCACGCCGCCGATCGGTTGCGCGGCTATTTGGGACATCAAATTCCAGTAAGCGATATAGTTGGCGGCGATCCAGCTACTTAAATAGCCGCCCCAAATTGGCCCGTAACTGTTGCCATCAGTGCCAAACATGGCAACACCGGAGCCGGAATAACAACCGCCACCGGCGTAAAGTCCTGCGTTGGCTGTAATGTTGCCGTAGGACAACACGCCCGCCGCGTAAGCCGTACCTCCGATAGATATGTCAGTGCCAACGTTTGCCGTGTTCAAGAGGTTGGCGTGACCGGAAACCTGTATGCCATTGACGAAAGCCGGAGCACTCAGCGCTGCGTACAAGGCAGGGTCAAAATTTGATGTATCCCAGACGGTTTCCCATTCGTCCCAAACACCGGCAATCAAGGCCCGGCGGTATAGGGTCTGGTCGTTAAACCCATATAGCTCCTGAAAGGCGTATTGCCCCGGTGTAATAACCGAGACGCGAACCCAACCCTCATAGAGTTCACCATCTGGCGCTCCCGTAGCACCACCGACGTAATAGAGGGCGGACACCGTGTTCAGGTCGCCGATATCTACAGCACCCGCCATATAGGCGGGCCCGCCCAAGCCGAACGCTCCGACCTTCATCAGCGCATCAGCGGTTACATCGTGTAAGTTGGTTTGAGCATCGAGGTATGCGGCGGTTCCTAACCCCAGGTCATCGCCTGTCAGCTGATCACCGCCTGTCACCAAACCTTGGGCATTCACGCTGACGGTGGAATAGCTGCCCGCTGCAACGCCGCTGTCGGCCAAAGTGATCGCTATGTCAGCGTTGGCGGTACCATCGAACGACACGCTGCCGCTAGCCGCCCCGGATACGCTCAGCGTGCGCGCTGTTTCCAATTGGGTGGCCGCCACCGCGGTTCCGTCGACGGGCAAAGCATCGGTGATGCCGTAGCCATCCAGAGTGGTCGGGTTGGTACCGGCGACCACCCGCCCAAGGGCATCGACGGTGACACTGCGAAAGGTCCCTACGCCTGCCCCACTGCCACCCGCGATCATGTCGAACTGCAAACTGGTGGTACCGAGGTTGATCGGCGCGTCGGTGACCAACTGCCAGAGGCTGTCGCCGTTGGTCGTGCCCTGCTCGACGTGGATAAACAGCCCCGGGGTCACTTCCAGGCTGTTGTCGGCATCGGCGGCCCGCGTCCAGCTGTCGGCGCTGGCGACATAGATCCCGTTGTCCTGTGCCAGCGCCTGAGCGGTGACCAGCACTCGGTCACCGGTGGCCACAGCCACGTCATCGACCGTCTGCAGATTGCTGAGGGTAATGGCGGCGGTCGCTGCCACTCGCGCCGATTGTTTGTGATCCAGCTTGGCCAGTTCCTCCTGAATCTTGAGGTCCACGTATTCACGCGTGGCCAGCACGACGGCTGGGTCAATCTTCAGCACGATGTTCGCCGAGCTGCTGACGATGAAATTCATCCGCACAACCTGAGTCTTGCCGCTGCCCTGGTCGAGCAACGGTTTATAGCTCGGCGCACAGTTGGCCACCGCCACCAGGTCGCCGTCGACGTCATATAGACCGATCTCGCGAATCCACTCGCCGCCTACTTCGGGCGGAATGATTTGCTCGGTGATCACTGTGTTGGGGTTGGCCGGATCGACTCGGATCTGATTGATCGGCGCCCGGCGCCATTCGTTGATCAACTGAGTTTGCAGGCGGTCGGGAATCGGGTCGGTGCCGTTGGCATCGCCCAGGCCCATCTCGGTAAACATCCAGTCCTGGCCCATGGCGATGGCATTGGCGTGCTTGGCTTCGCCCACGGCGGTGAGGATGGCAAAAAACTGACTGGTCTTATCAATCATAGGGATAAACGTCCAAGGTATCGGTTTCATCGACGCAGAGCGCCGGGCCAAAAGTGCCGGTCACGTCGATGTCTTTCGGGGCTGGTGGGAATACGTCGATCTCTTCGCCTTCTTGCACGCACACAGCTATGCCCAGTACGCCCTCGGTCTGCAGACTGAGCGCCAGGTTGGTCATGTGCCGGCTAACCGGGCGGGCGTCGTCGATCAACCACGCCAGTTCCTCGTACAGCTCCTCGGTGATGCCCGAGTCATTCAGCCCGACCTCCAGGGCAAAGGTGCCGGGAACGCCTTCCGGCACGGTGTCGAACCACTCGACCACGTCGATCAGGTAGCCCAAGGGCTCTACTACTCGGCGCAACGCACCAATGGTGCCTTTGCGCGCATGCACGTCGTACGCCGAACGGATCGCCGTGCGCTTGGCCTCCTGGGTCCAGTTGTTGTTCCAGCGGTCCACCGACCAGGACCAGGCCAGATACGGCAGCAAGTGCTCAGGACACGAGTCGGCGTCATACAAGTTGCGTAGCGGAATCAATGTGTTTTCGTAGTTGGCCGCTTCCACGGCCAGTTCCAGCGGCGTGCTGTTGAGCGGTAACTGACTGCTCATGTCAGGCCCCCAAGGTCACGGTGTATCCAGTGCAATACGCTGCCTCGGCCTTGCTGGGTTTGAGATCGGTCCAGCCCAGCAGCTCGACCCGGGCGATGCCGGGAATGTGCAGCTGTGCATCGACGCCCGAGCGCGCGACTTCCAGCCCCAGACGGCGACGTGGGTTGATCCACTCGCTCAGGCGCTTCTGGCTTTCAGCCAGGTAGGCTTCGTTTTCCGGCCCCGGGGCCTGCGGATACAACACCGCCTCGATGCGGTAGTCGATCACCGCCGCACTCTGCACCGTGAGCCGATCGGCCACTGGCCGCACATCTTCGTCATTCAGGTGCAACCGAACCTGTTCGAGTAACTCGGGCGAAGCGGTGCCGCTGCCTTCGAGGCTGAGCACGGTGACCACCACCACGGCCGGCGATGGGCTTTCTGCCGTGGCATCGGCCACCAGCCCGGAGGCGTTGCGCGCATGCAGGATGTAGCTGTTACGCGGCCCTGCCGTGGTCAGCCCCTCATACGACAACTGCACCCGCTCGCGCAGGGCATCGTCCTCTTCGAGCACCTGCGGCGTCGGCGGTACCGTGCTCGGATCTCCGGCCTGAATCACCAGACGCTGCAGGTTGACGTTGGCAGCCAGGTGATCGAGGTCGGCCCGCTCGGCATGGGCTAGCAACAGCGCCTTGCCGGCATCGTTGACTCGCGCCCGGTTCTGCAAGGCGCCATACGCGGCCTGCTCGATCAGCTTGAGCACCGGATCACTTTCCAGCTCCGCGCTCCAGTTGTCGCCCATGCTCAGGCGGAAGGCTTCAAGTTTCTCTTGGTAGACCGCCTCAAAGTCGAGGTCTTCCAGCACTTGCGGCGGCGGCAGAGCCGCCAGTTCCATGGTCATGCGGACACCTCCAAAATCACGTCGCTGCCGAGGTACTGCCCGATCAGCTCAAAGGTGATACGCCCTTCGAGAATGGCCACGGCGCGCACCCGGCCCAGTTTCAAGCGCGGCTCCCAACGCCCGAGCGTGCTGGCCACTTCCGCTTGCACGGCACTTTTCCAGCCGTCATTCACCGGCAAGTCGACAAAGCGCCGCAGCTTGCTGCCGTACTCCGGGCGCATGCGGCGGCTGCCCAAGGGCGTGGACAAGATGTCCTCGATGGACTGGCGCAGGTGATCGAGGCCGGAGATGAGTTGGCCGGTGCGGCGGTCCAGTCCGATCATCCCGATCACTCGATCAGCCCTCGACCGCGACAAAGTCCTTGCGACCGTGCAAATACTCGATCGCCACCGTGTCATCCGAGGCCACCACAACCTGGCCCTTTTCCACTTTCAAGGTGCGCTCGGCGTCCAGCAGGATCAGCACCCGCGAGGTGAACAGCGTGTCGCGAAAGAAGCTCAGCGTGGCCGGCGCGGGTGCAACCGTGGCGGCCGGAACTGGCGTGGATTTACTCGTCATGATTTTTTCTCCAGACATAAAAAAGCCCGCACGAGGCGGGCTGAAGATGATGTGCACTCAATGCGAGTGGTTGCTGCTGTTGCCTCCGGCATCCATGATCGTGCCGGCGCCGGTGATGTCGCCGGATACGCTCAGCGCACCGTCGATGTTCACCTCACCCGCCAGCGTGATCTGGCTGGCCGTCACCCGGACTTGAGACGGCGTCACTTCAAACTGCGAGCCACCGACCGCGATGGTCGCGCGGCTGCCGTCGGGTAACGCGATGCTGTAGCTGCCGGCTTGCCAGTCGTAGACCAGTGAGCCGCCATCGTCGAAGTACCAGGCCTCGACGTGATCGCGGTTGTCCGGCGGGGCCCCGGCGTTGCCATACAGCCCCGGGATGAACGTGCCCATCGCCGGATCACCGCTGGGGCTGAACAGCGCGCCCTGCTCATTCAGGCTCGGCGCGCGCCAATGACGGGCCTTGCCCGCCGCCAGACTGTGCCAACGCACCCAGGCACTGACCCAAGTACCGGCCTTGACCCGCACTCGCCCGGCCATCAGATCAATGCCGACCACCACACAGGGCATCAGCATCGCAGCGATCATCCGGTCATGTTCGGCGCTGGCGTATCCCATGCCAGATCCTCCGGCTGAAAGTAGTGATCTTCATTGCCGGTACCGGTGCAGCCATCGACGTTCAGGTACAGCGTGCCAGGAGGCTCGACTGGCCACTGCCACTCGACTTCGCCAAGGTAGATCTGCTGAGTCCATTCCACCACCCACACGGTGTAGCCATCCAGTTCGGGCTTGGTCCAGTCTTGGCGCGAGGCCACGAATTGCGCCTGCTCGACATTGTCCAGACCCCAGGTCTGCCCCCGAAGGAGGATTGCTATTTGCGCCGCCAATTGGGCACCGAGTTGCTGATGCCGGCCCAACTCGGGCGCGACAATAATTCGCGCTTCAAAACGTTGGACCAGCACCGTTTCACCGGTACCGATGTCTTGCCCGGGCTCAAACTCCACCGGTTCCAGGAACACCGCCGGCAGCGCTACCCGGTCCTGAATGTCTGGACAGGTCGCGACAAATCGCACAGAGGGCAGCGCTTGGCGGAGGTGTTCCTCTATGGCGGCGTACAGCGCGTCCAGCGAAAAAGCAGGATCAGACACGGGCGCTCCCCTTCAGGTACTTATGCAGTTCAAAGTTCATTTCCTGCTTGAACACGATCAGCAGGCGCTCATCGGCTTTGTTGGCCCAGGTGTAAAAAGGCTCTTCGGCGTCTTCGAGCGAAACCGTGGCCTTGGCGAGCGGAAAACGATTGTCGTTTTCCGCGATCCAACCCGAGCTCTTACCCCCTGTCGCGGATGCGCCGCCGGGATAGTCGTCCGGGTTGAAATGTTTGCTGGAGGTACGAATCCAGATATCCGCCTTGTTGCCATACACACGCTTGTAAAAAGCGCCCTGATACCGTCGTCCCGCCACCGAGACACCGGCCTTGCCCTGACGGGGATTCCCTACCCGGCTGGCGTCCATTGGGTTGGTGCCGAACCAAAGTTTGCCCGGTTGCCCCTGGCCTTTGATGGGATAACAACGCAGACGCTGCCGCACTGCCCGCACGGCAATCCGCTCCTGCTTGCTGACATCGCGCGCCATGTGTGTGTGGCCAGCCACCCCAACGTCTTGTTAATCGCCCGTCGTTGCGCCGCGGCCACGGCCTTGGGCATCACCTTGGCCAGTTGTTCAAAAGCCTGCACATCGTCAGCCGAAAGCTGCAGCGACACCGGCACAGCACTCATGCTTTTAACCTCAGCGACAAGGCCACCAGCCCATCACCCGCTGGTTCCAGGTGCGTCAGGGTGTACTCGCCACCGCCGTCCAGGGCGGGCAACTCGATGAGCACCGTTTGCGTTTTTTCCACGCCCGCGGCATCGGCGACCCGAATGTGAAAACACGGCTCGCGCAGACCGGTGTTCAAGCGACCGATCTTGGGTTGCAACCAGGGTGCCGAAAACATGCCCAGCACCCGCCGACCTTCGATGTAGCCAACGTCGGCCAGGGTGTCGAACACCACGCTGTCGATTTCCGCGACCAGCTCTCGAAAGGCCATGATCAGAGCGTCAGCAGGATCTGCGCCCGCGGACGCGTACACAGGTGCAATGGGTTGGACTGGGCTTCGCCGGCCATGCCCTTGTTGAACGGCAGTGGTTCCAGCTTGCTGTAATACGGCAGGCCTTGGGTATTGGCGGTCTCCATGTAGTCCGCAGGGGCAAAGCAGGAGATGTACAGCTCCGGCACGCCTTCAGGAATCAATAACGCCTGATCGTCGTGGATAAACGATACGCCAGCGATGCGCCCCCGGTAGCGCTCCCAGACGATGCCACCCAGCTCGAAACTGTCCCGCGCATCGCCACGCAATTCCGCGGCCTGGATCGTATTGAGGTAGGTTTCCTCAACCGATTTGTGCGTGATCAGCTTGTTCCAGAAATTCTTGCCACAGAAGGCTCGCGCGCCCGAGCTGGTCACGCTGCCCAGCTCATCGTCTTGCATGTCCAGCGCTTCGGCGCACTTGACTCGGATCTTCGTCGCCGAGTCGTTCAGGCCCATGGACAGGCGTTGTTGCTCCACACCAAATGCCTGATAGATGTTCAGCAGGACCGTTGAGCCATCCGCGTCCAGCACCAGACCATTGAGCGCACCCATGCGCTGAAATTCATGGGTGGCATCGAGTTGACGCTTGGCTTTGCTCAGGCGCGTGTTTACTACGCCCTGCACCGCCTGCAGTTCGGTGGTCGTACCAAAGGCGCGAATGCCTTGAATCTCGTCGGCCTTTATGGTGAAACGCTGCGGCAGGTGCACGGTGTTGAACGGAATCATCTGCCGCTTGCTGGCACCCACGACCAGCCCCGAGGTGCCGCGCTCACCCGCCGGCACCAGCGCCAGGGTGTTACCGTCCTTTTCGATCTGGACGGTCAGGGTGCTGATGCCTTCCTCGCGAAACAGGCCCAGACTGCTGATGCGCCCCGGCAAATATTCCTGTTCGTTGATCGCTGCGGTCAGCGAGGACACCGAAAATACATCGTCGTTAAAAATGCCAATATCGGCCATAAAGAGGCTCTCCAGAAATGCAAAACCCCGCACAGGGCGGGGTTGGGGAAAAGGGAACTGACTTAGCGGGCAATCACAAACTGAGTCGCCAAGGCTGCTTCAGCGTCAGCGTCGAAACCAGTCAAATGCACCTCGCTGACCTCGGCCAGTCGCACCACCGCACTGGCTCGACGCTCCTCGGTCGATTCGCCCAGTGGCCCGTACAGGATGCACGTCGCCACTTCCGTGCCGTCGGTGGCGACGGGATCGTAAGGCGCAAACTCATTGGTCGCGGTGACCAGTCCCAGCACCTGGCCGGCATTCAATGCGGGGCCAGCGGCCACCAGAATGGATTCACGAGAGATCTTCCCGGCCCCTTCGGAGAGCAGAAACTCGCCAGCGTGTAGCGTTTCGTACTTTACGGTCATGCTCGTGCTCCTTTTGCACTGTTGGATTGCCCGGCATGGGCCGCCGAACGGGCGGCCCAGATCGAAGAAGGATTCGGTTGTTTCGCCTGCACCTTCGGCGCGGGGTCATCGTCGAGGGGCACGCTGTTGTCGATTTCGAAACCGTTGCCGCTGCTGACGATCTTGTCGAACAGCCGCGCCCGCACCGCGGGCTCATCCAGCCCCGCGGCCACGTAATCGGCGCTGAGCTCTGGAAGGCGTGCTGCGACGCACAGGTCATGCACCGCCTTGGCCCGGGTTAGCCCCGCCAGGACGATCTCCTCGCTTTCAAGCTGGGTCGAACTGAGCAACGGCGCGACCAGGTTGCTGATCCCTGACTCGGCACAACGCTGAGTGATCAACAACGCCAGCTTGGCCGAGTCGACCACGGGCGCGGGTGGATCGTGTGGCTCCAACTTCGGATCCGGTTCGGGTGCCTCATCAAGTTGGGCCAGCAGTTCGGCCGGTGCGTGCTGGTAACGCTGGAGCACCGCGCCCTGTCCCAAACACGCTTTGACCTGAACCCCGTCGCCGACCTCATCGGCCAAGCCCAGGGCCACTGCTTCATTGGCAGTGAGCCAGGTTTCAGCGGCGACCATGCGCCGCAGCTCAGCTTCATCGATGTTCGGTGCCTTGGCCATGTAGGCCGCGATGATTGCCTCCATGGTTTGGTCGAGGACATCGGCCACTTTACGAAAGCTGTCGGCATCGCCGGCCGCATAGGTCCACGGATTGTGGATCATGTACATGGCATTGGCCGCGATCACCACCTTGTGGGCACCGCACACCGCGACACTGGCCGCGCTCGCAGCCAACGCGTCGATGCGAGCCGTGCAACGCTCGCCCAACCGCGACAAGGTGTTGTGCATGGCCAACCCGTCGAACAGGTCGCCGCCGATGCTGTTGAACGCCGCGATGACCGGTGACACGCCGTCATCGACGGCGCGCAGATCCTGCATGAACTGACTGGCGGTAATGCCCCAGGTACCGATCTCGCCATACACAAAGACTTCGATCACGCGCTCGGTGGCTTCGCCGCTGGCGTGCACGGCGTACCAGCTTTTGTCCTGCACTGGCACGTGTTCGCCGGCCCTGTTGTAAATGCGCGGAGTCGCGTTTTTGCTCATGTTTGCTCCTGGTCGTCGAGCGCCTGAAGCAGTTCGACGAGCGTGCTGTAATTAAGACCTTTGCCCCGAGCCCGCTCGGCATCGGCGGCGTTTTCTTCGTCCACCGTTTCGGCGTCATAACCGGTGCGCAAGACCATCTCGCTGCGCGAGGCGAAGCCGGCGTTGACTTCCATCGTGCGGGACTGAACATCCTGAACCGGATGGATATAGGCCCAGCCTTGTGGCACCCAGCGCGTGCGCAGGTACTCACGTCGGCGCTGGGCATAGTCCGGCAACAGCACGGCGCCACTGAGCACCGCCATGTCCATCCAGGCGGCCCGCACCGGGCGACACAACTGGTGCACATACACACCAAATTGCAGTTGCTCCAGGCGACGCCGGAACTCAGTGAGTACCACGCGCAGTGCGCGGTCATTCACCCCGCGCATGTCGCCCGTGAGAATTTCGTAGGGCATCCCGGCACCGGCGGCCGCGGCCATCAGTTGCTGACGCATGAAGTCCGCGTAGTTGTTACCCGCGTCCGGTGGCGTGGAAAACTCAACCTCCTCGCCCGGTAACAGCTCCTGCATGGTCCCGGGTTCCAGGGCGACCATGGGCGTGAATCCATCCGAGGCAAGGTTCAACGGCGCACCGGTCACCGGGTCCACTGGAGTCTGGATGTCATCCGGCGATGGCTTTTTGATGAAACCGGCGAACAGATTCGCCACCTCCTGACGGAACAGCACCGCATCGTCGTAATTGTCCAGGCTGCGCAAGCGTTTGAGGACCGGCGACAAGCGTGGCAAGCCGCGCAACTGTCCCGGCTCGACCGGCTCAAAAATGTGCAGCACCTGGCTGGCCGGCACCCGCACCAGCTGGTTGTAGCCACTGTTCAAGGACGAGGCATCTCCGGGATGCGAACGGTACATCCAATACGCTACCCGACGGCTGTCCGGAGTGAACTCGATCCCGGCGCGGATAACGTTGCCATTGCGCGCCGCCTCGAACTTGTCGTGCGGCACAAATTCCGGGGCCAGCACCTGAAGCTGCAACGGCACCACCAAGCCTTCGTCGAGGCTGCGCGGACGCAAGCGAACAAAACATTCACCGGCCGTTTCCACGGTCCGCGCGATCAGGGCCTGTTGTCCGTAGAAGTCAGTCAGACCATCGGCATCTGACTCTTCTGCCCAATCGGCCCAGAGTTCCTGTAGCAGGTGCCGAAGTTCATCGTCTTGGGTTTTGGGCCGCGGCGTGATGCCGGTGCCGATCAGATTGCTGACCCGTTTATCGATGACGTTGAAGGCGTACGGGTCATTGCGCACCGCTGCGCGGGAACGTGAGCGCAGGTTGCGCAACGCCGGAATCGCAATGCTGTTGAAGCCGGCGTCGGGTGCATCCCAACTCGCGGAACGACGCCCTTCGGCGGCCCCTTCGTAACTGGCCTTGATGTTCGACGGAATCAGGAAACCGCTGCGGCCCAAGGTGGGAAAGTGACGAGCCATTACAGTCCCTTGCCTCCATGATAAAGCCGTACGATGCGCGACCGAGGACCAGCCGCCGCAATCAGCGAGCTGCGAATTTCATCGCGTGCCCTGAGCAGTTCGTCGATGTCGCGGTACTCAACGTTGCGATCCGCGTAGCGCACGATTTTTTCGCCGCGCGCGATTGCCTTCTCGACCGCATCGAGTTGCTGTTGGGTAAAGGCCATGGGATCGCTCTAAAGTAAAAGACAACGGGGTGTGCAACTGAGCGTTTTCACTCAGCGTCGTTTTTTCAGGTAGCCGCTGTTGGAGGTGCGACGCTGTGGGGGGCGTGCAATCAGCACCGGTGCTCCGGCTGACTTGACCGGTGGCGGTGCGGGATCTGCAGTTGGCTGCCGTGATATCTCCGGAGCGCTGACACGCTCAAACGTGACAGCTTTCTCGCCCAGTGGCGCCGCCTGAAACAGAGCATTTCTCACCCGCTCCCAGTCGTGTTCCTTGTAGCGATTCAAGCCCAAGTAATGCGCCATCGCCAGGCTGTACACCATCAAATCGAGGGCTTCGTTACGCTCCGCTTTGCCCTTGACCCATTCAATTTTTTTGTAGCCTTTGACGTAACGGGTCACCTTGCGTTCGGCGACACATTGGGCAAAAAAATCATCGGGCAGGTCGTTGGCAAAGTGCAATGCACCGGGACCGTCCTCCACTGGATAGCGGTTGTAGATCCAATCTTTGGCGGTGTCAGTGCCGACGAACCACAGCTCGACGCCCTTACGTTCGGTCTGACCTTTCCAAGTGACATCCATCATCGATGGCCGCTGCGCAATGACCGGTCGACCCGGCTTGCTCGCGCCCTTGACGGCGAAGATGTTGCGCCAACGCCGCAGCCGGCAGAACTGGTAAACCTCGTCGGTGTGGTTACCACCGGAGTCGATGCCGGCCGCCCGGATCGTCAGCTCCACACCACACGGGTGGGGGTAACGCGCCTTGAGTTTGTCATCGAGCACCGACCAGGTGCGGTCGTCGGACGGATCGCCCCAGATCACCTGGTAGTCGATGATCCAACGCTCCATGCCGGCGCCCCAACCGACCACCATGAACTCCAGCCGGTTGGCTTGGACATCCACCGAAGCCGTGAGCATCAACACAGCAAACGGCATCGAACCCAGCCCATAGCTTTCCAGGCGTGCCCGCGCCATCAGGACATCCGCTTTGGTTTGCTCCTGGGCACTGTCCCAAACCTTCGCCAGACGGGTGTTGTAGAACACCTGCATGGGTTCCAAATCGCCGCGAGACATGGCGGTTTTGGCCTTCTCGAACTGCTTGGCCAGTGATGCCCAACCGGTCCAGCCGGGAGGCGAGTACAACGCATTGAGGTTGAAGCCGACGGTTTCGCCATCACCTGTGGCATGCGCGCGCCACTCGCCCTTGGTCAACATCTCGCCCTTGTGATGTTCTTCGATCAGCACGTCACAGTCGGGCCCGGCGCACTCGTAGTGCGCCAGTTGGCAATCCGCCGAGTAATGCAGGCGCTCCCATTCCAAGACTTGCATGTGCCCGCAAGTCGGGCATGGCACGTAGTAAAAACGCTGGTCGCTGGTCTCGAACAGATCGGCAATACGCGAAGCCCCTCTGATCGTCGGCGAACTGGAAAAGTAAAACTTGGCGTTACGGCCAAACGTACTGCCCCGGGTTTCAGCCAGCTCGATCGGGTCGCCCTCCTCGCCCACGTCCACAACCCAGCGATCCACTTCATCGCCGTAGATATAACGGGCCGACAACTCTGACAGGTTCGCCGCCGAGCCGGCGGTGGTGACATACAACGAACCACCCTCGAACTCTTTGGTGTCCATGGTGTTGCGTGCAGAACGCGAACGGTTCGCCGCCACCCGTTCGCGTAGCACCGGGGTGGCCTTGATGGTCTTGCCGATGCGCGACGAGACTCGCTTGGCCAATCCCAGGCTGGGCAATAGTGTGAGAATGTTAGACGGTGCCATATGGATCAGACCGCCAATCCAGTTCAAGGCGATCTGGGTTTTCATCAACTGCGAAGCCACCATGGTCACCACGCGCTTGCACGGATGTGCCGGCGATAGGCAACGCATGGGCTCGCGGGCATAGGGTGTTCGCGCTGTGCGGTACTGCCCAGGTTCGGCAGCCCCTGCATCACGCGGAATGCGCATGAACTCGTCAGCCCATTGATCGATCCAGACATCCGGCTCGGGTCGCAGCCCGCGAAAGTACGCCTCCCGGTACACCGCTGCACCGTCGGGCATTTCCGCTGACATGGATTAACTCGCTGCAGTCAAAGAATGGATGAGGTCTGTCGAGGCCATCCGTTCTGCATCGTCCAGCACCCGGCGCAATGCGGCAGTGAGGTGCTTCTCGATTTGCCAATGATCACTCATGGCCGCCAATTCGGGTGCCAGCTGTGGCGGCATGCCGAGCAACAGATCTCGCAACATCCGCCCCGTCGTGTACGCCGCCGTTTTAACGGCCTCCAACTCAACATGAGCGCCGCGATTTTTATGAAACTCGCTCTCTGTCAGGCGTGACTCATAAAATTCGCGGTAGGCACGAGACACCTGAAAATCCGGGATGCCTTCGACAGGCAAAGGCGCCTGGAGTGGAGCAGTGTTTGGTGGTTCGTATGCGATGTGAGTGGCCGGGGTATTTCCGTCGGGCCTGCGCTGAATTCGTTCACGCTCGTGCCGCGCCGCCACGTTGGCTTTGCTCGGATCCGCGGTGCTGAACAGGAGTCGATCCGTAGCCTCGACATCCACCATGCCATCCGCCATCAACACCAAGCGTCCTGCCTTAGCCAACTTCGACACGTAGGGTTTCGACCACCCTTGGCGAGTGGCGAACTCCGCTTTGGTGAGTGCTGTCATGTCGATACCTTACGGTTAACCCGGCGGGGCCGAGAGTTAACCGAGTAAATTAGTCGGTTAACTCCTAGGTTAACCACCTCAACGCCACGGTCTGCTTGGCTTTCAACCAAATTCATGGCCGTTTTTTCAATCGCTTAGTTAACACCTGGTTAACTGCCTTAGTTAACCGCTCTGCAGGCCGCGGCCCGCATGGCTTACAGACGAATCAGGGGATAGTCGAGTTAACTAGGTTAACTCCTAAGTTAACCGCCCTGTATGCCGCAGCCCACAAGGCTTTCAGCCCAGTTAACCAATGGAGTTAACCAGTTAACTAACTTTGGTGGGGTGCCGCTAACGCGTTCGCGCGAGTCTTATGCCCCGTGTTCCTTGGAAGTTGCCAGGGTCCCCGTCGCTCCTGTTCTGCACACCGAAACACTGCCACGCCCTAGCATGCTTTCCAGCGCCTGCGAGTTCTGTAGCACTGCATCGGTGCAATCATCCTCGCAGCTACGCTCTGCATGAGCATGATCAAGCGCACGCTGCAAAGCATCGATGATCCTTTCAATCGTTCCATCCTGGCGGAAGGACAGGTTTGTCACACCGCCGGTCTCTGTCTTAACCCAGAGCACGTCCAATTCTTCGTTCAACACCCGTACTTGCATAAATCCCCCGCTCTATAGCTTCCACAAAAAGACTCCAACTGGCTATCAAGGTATTGCTGCAACCTGGCGGGTAATCTCGTCATAAATCGTTTTGGCTGACCAGGTATGCGCCACGAGGTCAGTGCCAGATTGAAGCAATGCAGCATCACCCTCAGCAGGAATGGCCGGTTTGTCACTCAGGTCGTTGTAGCTACCCGAGAAGTCCGAAGTCCCACCGCCAATTGCGGTACGAGCAGCCGCGGCATCGACACTCACCAGCACCGCCTTACCGACATCCGACGCATCCGTGATGCTATCTGCGGTGATGTCGCCTGGCACACTACCGACATTGCTCGATCCCTTCACCACAGCCTGGAGCACTTGAAAGCCTTCAGTGATGGAGATAGGGCTGCCGTATGGCTGCCAGCCATCGGCAATAGCTTGTGCCAGCTTGGCTGTCAGCTCCTCGGGAGTGTTGGCAACGACAGTTTCGTATTGGGTGTAGGCCATTCTCTAAACCTCAAAATTCAGTGATTGAGCGGCGAGTGGCTGACATGCAGGCGACTCGCCGCAGTGGATGTGGCCCGTGATGGCATAGGCCGTTAGGAGCACAAGAGGTAGCACCCAGGCGCAGCGCTTCATGGCGAGGAATCTGGTTTAGGAAACTTGAAGTCGGCGAACCGATCAGCCAGATCGGCAATCTTCTTCACGCCAAGGAAACCGATGAACACACCAGCAGCCGTCGCGAAGTTCTGAGGTAAACCGAAGTATTCCAGCAGCGGAATCAAGCCAATGGTGATCAGCGTGCAAAGCGAAGCTTCAAGCAGCGCCTGTCGCCGCGTACCGCCGCCATAAATGATGCGCAAAGCACCGACCACAAATGACAATGCTCCGGCGTAGATCGTCGACGCGTGCTGCCCCAGCCACGCGAGAACGAGCAGCCAGGTGTCTGGTTTGTCGGGCATTTTAGTCATCCGGTTTCCCCCCTTTCGGGAGGGCAATAGATCCGACTCCGGCAGCACTCCCAGCTTGGCGCGATGGGCGCGGCGGAATCGAAAAAGAAAAAGCCCTGCTCGATGGCAGGGCTTGTAATAGGACAGAAAAAACCCGACTCCATGGTTGGGTTCTTAAAAGGCGTCTCGCTGCGTTGACAGCAACACACGCTGCTATAAAAGCAGGTCTATTCCGCGCGGAAAAGGCTTTTTCGTAGTAAATACGAAATTGCACCCGATTTGACCTCACGACCAAAAAAAAGCTCGCCAGTGTGATAGCGAGCAAGGACTAACGAGATCTACTAGTGACCAGCTAGCGTCCACGTTAGCTCAACAGCTGAAGGGTGAGATCAGCTGCAAATAAACCAAGGCATAATTACTCGGCCAGTGGCGCATCAAAATAGTCAGCACGTACAGCCGCGCCGATCAAGTTAACGATTAGCCGTCCAGCAGTGATGGACGTAATATTATTAACATCCATGGACGGTGTGATCTCAACAATGTCCATACCAACTACGCGTCCTTTCTTTACCAAGCCATGAATGAGCTGGCGCATCTGGACGTAAGTAATTCCACCCAGAGCCGGTCCTGCCACACCCGGTGCAATCGAAGGATCCAAGCCGTCAGCATCAATGGTCAGATAGTAGCGACCACCATCATCTATTCGATCCAGCACCGATAGCATACCTTTTTCATGTACCTCATATGCAGGGATTAAGTTCGAGCCATAGGCTATCGCTGCGTCATAGTCAGTCTGACGACCGCTCCCCTGAGCACGAAGCCCGATCTGGTAGATCTGGCCGATGTGCTCCATTTCAGATGCGCGGCGAATTGTGCTGGACAAGCCTTCACGTACTCCATTGACTTCTTCACGCCAGTCCAGATGAGCATCGATGTGAATGAGGGTAATGGGCCCATCCTCGCCGTCATAGGCCCGCAACACTGGAATCGGAATGGCATGATCTCCACCCAGGATGATTGGCATCGCTCCAGCCTTAAGAATTTTACGCACAGCCATTTCGGAACGTGGGCCGTGTGTGCTGAGATCACGAGGATCTGCAGGCACGTTTCCGCAATCAACCACTTTAAGGGCTCGGTTATCGTAGATTGGGCCGCCTACGTCGAAATCGTAGTGATGCAGTGCACGGCAGATGCGATCGCTCATAGCACGAATCGCGTCGGGTGCTTTGCTTTGGTCATTGCTGATATGTTCCGCAGCGTAGGCCTGGCCAAAAGGAATACCTAGAATTGCCACATGCGCATCTAACTGATCAAGGTCGGTACAAATTGGCGACCATAGAAAACTTTGATGCTTTTTGGACGGCGGAACTGTGAGGGGAAAGTTCATTTTCTACTCCTTTTGCGCAGCAAGGAACTTAGAAATATCTTATTGATATTTCGACTTTAAATTAAACAAGTATTACTTGGTTCTTTCTTCGACGGCGTGTGTAAACACATCCGACTTTATCGGACCAAGCATAAATACGTAGATCAAACAGCCCAACAGAGCTACAGCGGACGCTGACAACAACCCTGGAGCGAACGAACCAGTTTGATCTTTAAGATACCCAATGACTATAGGGCTAGCGATTCCCGCAAAGTTTGCGACGCTATTTTGAAAACCAGCAATAGTCCCGACAATCGATTTTGAACCCGACGGAGACATATCAGCTGGTAATGCCAACATGCTGGATGTTGCCGCTGATACGCCGAAGAAGGCGAGTGACAGCAAGGCAAGAGCCAGCCACGCCTGGGCTGCAAACCCCGCCAAGCCGATAGACGCCCCCAGTACCATGCCCACCACGATGCAAACCTTACGGCCAACGCTGACGCCGTAACCGCTATTTGCGATCTTGTCCGATGCCCAGCCCCCGGTAAATGAGCCGATTAATCCTGCGATTCCTGGTAGCACGCCGAAGAATCCAAGCTGAAGTAGAGAGAACCCCCTCTCGTTGACGAGGTAGGTTGGATACCATGTAATGAAAAAATAGATCACGTAGCTTTGGCATGCCAAGCCTAGTGCCATAGCCCAGATTTGGCGTGTTTTCAGCAGCGCTTTCCAGCGAACTCGAACGGTAGAGATACGCTCATCCTTCGCTCCGCCCAAGATATGCTCAACTTCGGCCTTGTTAACATTTTTGCTTTGCGATGGATATTCTGTTGCGGCAAATTTCCAGACAACAACCCAAATAATCCCAATCAGCCCCGTCACGATAAAAGATGCTTTCCAGCCCCAGGCACCAATGATTGCGGTGCAAAGGGGAAGTGCGATCAAGGTTCCTCCCCTCGCCCCGCTATCGTATATACCGGTGGCTGTACCTCGCTCAGAGCGAGGAAACCAACGCTCAACAAATTTGGTTGCGGCAGGAAATGCACCAGCTTCTCCGACTCCCAACATCAACCGAAGTCCCAGAAGCCCTGCTCCGCTTCGTACCAGACTCGTTGCTATTGTGAATGCGGACCACCAAACTACCGCGACACCTAGAACAACTTTTGCTCCAAAGCGATCAACGAGCATACCTGCCGGAATTTGAAATAATGCGTAGGTCCAAAAAAACGCACCTAATATAAATCCCGCTTCTGAAGAGGATAAATTCAGGTCCGCCTTCATATAGGGCAGAGCGATTGATAGGTTTGCCCTATCCATATAGTTGGTAATGATAGCCAGAAAGGCCAAAGTAACCAAAAACCATCTGTAGCGAGTTGGTTTTTCTGTTGCTGATGCTGCTAATAGAGTAGTACTCATCGCGCCTCCTATACTTCTTTATTTTTAGTGAGATCAGGCTGACGTTCTTCTTTCAATGCTGGACAGATGTTCCAGATATTCCGCTGGTATTACGTGTAGCCTCCCTTACTTCACACCACAGCGTGGAATATGTACTACTCTATCTCCATAAAAACACCGTTAAAACCACCAAAATCCTTAAGCATGATTACAGAAACTGAAACCACCATGTCTGATATAGAAGAGTCACTGGTAGAGAAAGATCTCAAGGGGTTGCGGATTTTCCGCGCTGCTGCGGAGGCTGGTGGCTTCGGCGCCGCCGAACAGCGCCTACGTATGAGTCGGGCGACTATAAGCAGGCGGATCAAAGACGTTGAGTCCAAGCTGGGTACGCCACTTTGCACGCGAGGCCCCCAAGGCTTTGAGCTGACTGAAGCAGGACGAGCGGTCTTAGGATTAACTTCCGAGGCGTTGGATGCTTTGGATCGTATCAAGCCTCATGTCGACGCGTTGAGAGGGTTGGTCACTGGCGATCTGGCGATTGGGATCACTGATAACGCTTTTAGTAATCCCAACTGCCGGGTAGGTGAGGCCCTCCGCCAACTGGGACAGACGGCGAGCGGCTTACATCTAGAAATCCATACTCTCACTCTCACCGAACTTACCCGGGCGTTGGTGGAACGTCGTATTCATGTGGCAATCCAGGGCACTCATGAACGCTCAGCCTCTCTACACTACGTCGAGCTTTTCGACGAGGTTCATTTGATATACGCCTCGGGTGCGACACTCGATACAGGGGGTTCAATGCCGCTGGTAAATCGTCTAGGACAGCCGTTTGTATCTCAGGCACTCGGAAACCATAATTTCAGCCGAGGACCAGATGCAATTGGGCTAGATTCTGTAGCTTTGCTCATCCGATCTGGTCAATTCTGTGGGATTCTTCCCCGTCACTATGCCGAGCTATTCCCCCAGAGCTGGGATTTTCGGATCGTTCCCGATACTCAGAGCTACTCTGCCAAATTCTGTGCAGTCACAGACACAACCCGCCCATTACCGCCGAGTGGCATGAGGTTCCTTGAGCTTCTGAAAATTTTGCATAGCAAATAAGACTTGTAGGAGGAAAAAAATAGAGCGCTCGAACCAATCGCTCTGATTGTCGCTGCTGTATTGGGGCGTTTTGCGCCGGGTAATGCATCGAAGCTTCTCGTTCAACTTCGTTACAAACTGGTGCTCGGGTTGATCAAGCGGCTTGGCGTATTGCATCGACAGCACAATCGATCCATGCCGCTCCTGCTCTCGCCAGCTCCCGCGCTTTCCCTTCGCTTATACCGTAATGCTTGCCTACCCGTACCATGGGCCATTTAGCACCGTAATAGAGCCAGATAATGTCTCCCATTTGGCGATCACGGTGTAAGAGGCGCGCAACGGCGTGATCAATAGCGCCGGCCCATTCATCTGTAATGCAATAGTTACTGCTCGGCGACTGCGGCATCGCCTGACGCATTAGCGCAAATGTCGGTGAGATGTAGTTGGGAACGCCTGCCCCATCCATCCACCACCATCCCCACTGTTCCAATAGGTATTCGGTATCGCCCAATGGGCGGCCGGCTGGTTTTCGAATCATCATGCTCTCAATCCCCTGTGTAATTTGATCCGCCGGCACCGCGACGGTTGTTCGCTTGGTAGTACTCGGCCGGGCCAGATACTGATGAGCGCTGCTGCAGCACTTCAATTTCGCGCTGAGCCTGCTGCAATTTAAAGCTCAATTGAGTCACCAACTCGTCCGAAGAAAGCACCAACCTGCTACCTCGAACAACCCAACCGGAGCCGTTGCAATCGGTGCAAATCAATTCGTAAGAGATCCCCTGCACTACCGCTTCGCCCTTGCAGACCAGACATGGCTCCAACTCGATCCGCTCCCTCTTAAAACCATGGGCCTTGGCTTTTTTCATGTTTTCAAACCTCGCCCTTAACAAATTGCGGAATGGACTCGCAGGCCGCGCTATTCAAGGCGTCTACGAGGTTTTGCGATTCTTCATATCTAACGTCTGTCTGCTGGTGGATCGCCTTGAAGCCGCGCTCATCTAACCAGTTGTGCCACTTCACCAGAGCCAGTCGACGCTGCTCCTTAGCCTGGGTGTTGATGTAGGTCGAAGCGATCTTGCCCAGCGAATGGTTCAACAACATCTCGCCGATGTGGCCGTCTACACCGAGGTCTGTCCATGCAGTACGGGCCACCTTGCGCAGGTCATGACTGGTCCACGCGCCCTGCCCCAGTCGGGTAAACACGGCACTGGCCTGGTTATCGCTCAGCGCCTTGCCTCGGCGAGACGGGAACAGGAACGGCCCCTCGTAGCCTTGGACGGTCTGTCGATCACGGTAGCGGCGCAGCAATGCGCAGACTTGATCGGTCAGCGGCACGCGCAGCTCGGTCTTGCTCTTGGTGTGCTCGGCCGGCAGGAACCACTCACGCTCCATCAGCGCAATGTCGGCCCAACGGGACTGGCGGGTTTCGCCGATGCGAGTGCCGTGGCACAGCATCATCAGGGCCAGCATGGCGTCACCTGGCGTACTGTCGAAACGCTCGATCAGCTGCGTCACCAGCTCGGGCAATTGGACGTCGCGCAGGCGCGCGGCTTTGGGCAGGATGCGCGCTGTCGTGAAGTTGCCGAACTTGAGCTCGGCCATCGGGTTGATCGGGATCAGGTCCAGCTTGCGGGCCTGCCGGAAGGCCATGGCCAGCAGGCGGTAGAGCTGCTGGACGTATGACAGCGACAGCTCTGCCTGAGCCGGCCACATCAGCAGTTTGTCCAATGTCTGGGCGTTGACGTCACCAATGAGCAGATCATCCAGGCGTGGCTTGAGCTGGCAGTTGATGGCTGACTTGATGGCTGACCGGCGCTTGGCCGACAGCGAACGGGAGCGCGACATGCGATCAGCAAACCAGTCGAGCAGCTCGCCGACAGTGACCCAACCCGAAACACTGGCAGCGCCATCGGCTGCCACGCGCAAGCGCACCGCCGGCAACGCCGCGACCACCTGCTTGGTGGACAGGTCGGGAAAGGCGCCGATGCGGTGCCACTGGCGTTTGTTCAGCAGGTACCAGGAGCCACGCGCGCGATTCTTCGCAAATCGAAAGTGCAAAGCGGGATGACTGGCGTCCCGCAGGTCGCGCACATGCTCAAGTTTGGCATTGCGCTGAATTTCGGCGTCCGACAGTTTTACGGTCAGGGTCTTGATCAGGGCGTTCAATCGGTCGCCTCCGCTTGGACGAAACGGTCCACCACCTCGAACGTTGTAGGCCACATCCACGCGCCATACCGCTTGGCCATGGCCTGACTCGCGAACAGTGCCAACGCGTGGTCCGGTGTATCACTCAGGTCCAACTTGAAAGAGCAACAGAACACGGCAAACCGATAGTTTGCCGGATCCGGAACAGCCAAGCGGCGATCAGATATTTCCAAGCTGATCCCCATCAGAAGCCCTCCTTACCGCGTTGAGATTCCCACTCGAATGCCACGCCAATGCACCCGTTTTCGCGGATGCGGTCGACACAGCGCGTGCCAATGGCATCGTTCAACTCGGCAGGAGACAGGTTACTGACGATGATCGTCGGACGGCATTGCTCGTAACGACCGTTGATGATGCTGAACAGCGTGGCCAGCTCAAACTCGCTCTGCTTGGTCGCGCCGACTTCATCAAGTACCAACAGGTCCGCGCCGATCACCTCTCGTAAAATGTGCGCCTCGGACTCGCCAGAGCGATCATTGAACGTCGCCCGGATTTCGCCAATGAGCGTGCCCACCGTGCGGTAGATCGCCTTGACCATGCATTCGTTGATCAGGTGATTGGCCGAGGCAATGGCCAGATGGGTCTTACCGGTGCCGACCTTACCCAGCAGCAACATGCAGCGACCTTCCCGGCGATGCTTCGAAAAGTTGTCGACATAGTCGGTGCACGCATCCAGGGCAATCTGCTGCGCCGGGTTCGATACGGCGAAGTCGGCGAATGTCTTTTCCGCAAAACGCTTCGGAATCCGGGCGCTAGACTGCTGGACAATCCGAAACTGAAAACGCTTGCGCTCAAGCTCTTGCAAGTCGCGTTGGTTACTTGCGCAGATAGGACAGCCAGACAGGATGCCGCCCTTGAGGATAACCGCCGAGTAATCGCCATGATCGCAGCAGCTCGCTGGTTGACGGCCAATAACGCGGAATTTGCGGTCAATCTCAGCGCCGAGATTAGAGACGGAAGGTGCCATTGGCGTTCTCCTTGGTGCCAGCCTTGTAATCGCGAGTGTCGAAGCCGGAGTGGCGACTGACTGGAAGTGAATGTGCGGGGCCGACCGGCTTGTAAGGGAAGATCCCTGTCCATCCGTTGCTGATCGAAAGGGCCAGCACGGAATCGGGGGCTGGGTGTCTCGCCAAGGCCTTGGCTTGTTGTTCGCAGCTTTTGGCGGTGAGGGGTTTGTGGATTTCCTTGCGGTGCTGGCACCAGTCAGCCCACACCTCGACGCTGACGTTTTCCGGTTTGGCCATCAACGGATCAAACTTTGACGATTTGCGGGGCGCGTCAGCGCCCTGCTTCTCCTGATTACTGGTTACCTGATTGGTGCCCTGATTACTGGTACCCTGATTTGTCGGAAATTTTTCCGACCCTTCTCGGATTTTTTTCCGACCCTGCTCGGAAATCTTTCCGACCTTGCTCGGAGATTTTTCCGAGGCAGATCGGATTTTTTTCCGACCCTCACATACATTCGAGGTCGGATATTTTTCCGACCCGTCCAACTTGCGATTCCACTCTTTGGCCTTCTCGGTCAAGCGAAACAAACTGATGTTTGAAGTGTGGGATAGCTCGATCAGCCCGGCGGTTTCGAGTCCTTTGAGAAGTCGGTACGCGGTGTCTGGTTTGTCGGTGAGCAGGGGCAATTCCTCCACGATCTTTGCCTTACTCAAGGCAAAGAAAACCCCGTGATCGGTCTTGATTGGCCTTGCCCAGCTAGGGCACTCGTAGACAAACGAAAACAACAACGCCTGCTGCGAGTTCAACCCCCACTCCAGCGCTTTCACTTGGTTGATCGTGATCGTGAACTGCATATCAATCCTTTCCGCCTAGCGGTCGGGCTGGGCGCTTCGACTTGTGCAACTCGATCAGTGCGGTCACCTCCTCGTGCCGCGCAGCCAGGTGCTTGGCATGCAAGGCCAAAATCTCCGATGCTTCCACGGCAGTGATTTCGCCGTCCTCCAGCGCGAGGGCAAGAAACTGGTCAACCCGTCCGCGCTTCACAGAAGTACGCAAAGAGCGCTGGTGCATGTCTACGTTGTCGAGATCGCCGACTTCAGGCAGGCGGACAAATACACCGCCGTACATCGCGCAGATGTAGTCCGGTAAGCGCGTGGTGCCCTGCTCGCTTTCGAGGACGTAAACCTCCTCATCGCTAAGAGGAACAACACCGCCACTCTCATAAACCTGATTCTTAAAACGCTTCAGTTCGAGGCTGAGGCGAGCTGAAGCGCATACCTGGCCGCCTGGGTATTTCTTTGCAACCTCGATCACCACTGCGCGACGGGTTTCTAGTACTGGCGATTTCATTGTCTAGTTTTCTCTCGGCGCCTTTGCGCTAAAAATGGCTACAGCTAATCGCTGTGATGTCCGCTAGGTACTCAACTCGGCCCAAGGAAATGACGGACAAAGAGTTTCTTTTTTGAATACACCACCGGTTAAGGCTTCAGCTCGTTTGGCAACCACCGGAGACATCCCGTGCTTTTCACGAACCCAACCGGAAACGGTGCTTTGATCAACTCTGAGCTTCTCTGCAGTGGCCTCTTGCGTCCCGAAGAAGGCAACGAGGTCTTTAAAGATTGTCTTCATACCGCCCCTAAATATGTGATTGCCCATATCGTAGATCATAGGCATACCACTTTGCAACGATATGGGTTCGCCAGTAATAATCGGAAGATGGAATATAAAGAACGAATCAAGGCCGCTCGACGGCACGCCGGATTTACCCAGGCCCAGCTAGCGAAGCTTGTAGGGATCGATCAGGCGTCTATTTCTGACCTTGAACGAGGGAGATCACAGCGCTCCTCCTATAACGCCTCCATTGCGAAGGCGTGCGGAGTTTCGGCTATATGGGTTGAGAGTGGGTCTGGCCCGATGGTTTCAGAAACGACCGAACAGTCCAACGTAAAAGATGTAGTTCAACCTCAGTTGCTTTATCGATATCCAGTGATCAGCTGGGTTTCAGCCGGGTCTTGGGAGGAAGCTGTGCAGCCATATCCGGACGGTTTTTCTGACAGATATGAAGTTTCTGACTACGACTCCAAAGGACCTGCCTTTTGGCTTGAGGTTAAAGGCGACTCTATGACCGCCCCCGCTGGCGTCAGCGTTCCTGAAGGAATGATGATCCTGGTAGACACCGAGGCAGATGTGAAACCTGGCAAGCTGGTTGTTGCCAAACTGCCTGCGAGCAATGAGGCGACATTCAAGAAGCTTGTGGAAGATGGCGGCATACGTTATTTGAAGCCGCTGAACCCGTCTTACAAAATGGTCGAGTGTGATGAGCACTGCCGCATCATTGGAGTAGCGGTGCGTATGACCGGAAAGCTTTAGTGCGCCGCTCACTGCTACCCAAGTGATGAACAAACCCGCTAAGCGGGTTTTTTTTCGGATTCGACTTGAAAGAGTACAAACGTGCTCTTTCCGGATTGCTGCCTTTTCATGAACTAAATACTGTCTATCCATATAAAAAACAAAGGAACGACAGGAATGAATATTGGCGCTACCGGCAATACCCAAACGCTTAATACCTACGAACAAGTCGGCCGCCGCATTCAACGCTTGGTGTCCGATCCAAACGTGCAAAAGGTACAGACAATCGAAATTGCCAGACGCAATGACGAATCTCCCTCGGCATGGGAACGAGTCATCCAAGAACTCGATGAGACAGACGGGATAACTGTCGAGCGCTTAGAAGACGACAGCGTGAGAATTGGCTGGCATAAATACGTCGACCTGTAGAAGGAGCCCGCGATTTGCGGGCTTTTTTACGCCCACACAAAATTTTATGGGCAAACCCATTGACTCTAATTATGTGTACACCTATATTTTGCCCATGCCAGCACATAACCGGCCCAGCAGCGAAAGCCGCGCCACTCTTTAACAATCAGTGCAAAAAGCAACAGACCGCATTGCCTCTACCGGCGCCCGGCAGCAGACAGGCCCGAAAGCCTGCCAACGACAGGAACAACCTAGTCGGCTGATCGATGGTGAAACGCCAGAACCGTGTGAATGACCCGGCAAGCAATGCGCCCCGCCCCTCCCGGCGGAAATAGGACGAACTGCATCACTGCACGTCAGCCTGACGATAACTGCCCGAGCACTTGGTACTCCCCAGCACCAGGCTGCATCGGTGAGCTCTGAAGCACAACGATTGTTGGATGGTCCCTGCGCCATCGCATCAGAGCTCACCGATGCGGACGAAATTCCGGCTTATGCAATAAACCAGAGAACGGCGAGCGCACGCCATGATGCCAACGGCGCGCATTGGAGGATAAACATAATGAAATAGACCATAACCCAAAGATCACTGCATCTGCGAAAGGCCCGAACGTCCAACGGGCCTTTCTTTTTCACGCCTTTATCCGTCAGCTCTCTCCCTTGCGCCTAACGGCAACCAGCAGGTACGCCGAGTGCTGACGAATACATGCAACCCACACTGAGGAATAGTCATGAACCAAACGATCAGACAGAGCCAAGCAATCCTCCAAAGGTTGCGTCTCAAGACGTCCCTGGCCACCACCGAAATGTACCAACGCATAGGTCGGGATGAACCCATTCGCATACTACAGTACACAGTTGTGCCACACGGAGGCATCACAGTTGAAGTAATCGAGCGATCCACTGGGACGGCAAAGGGTGAGTCGTTTGGTCATGACAATGTCCGGCAGTTCGCTGCCTGCCACAAACCAGCGAAAGCATTCGCTCGCACGCTTCTACGCTGGACTACTGGTTCGACGCTGCTGTTGATCTTGTTCGCTTATTTTGGAGCAGGACATTGAGACAAATCCGCAAGTTAGTGCGCCAGCGACGACGACAGACATGGCTGGATCTACCGGTCCACGGAATTGAAGAGGTTATCCATGGCCAAGAGCGGGCAAGAGCGATCGGCGAAGGCCGCCGAGAAACGAATCCGGTACGACGAGAAGGAACTGCGCCACCGGGTCAGGCTTGGAACCCGGCAGAAGCTTGACGAGTTGATGGCTTGGAATGGCATCGAGGAAATCAACGAGGCGGTACAGAACCTTATTCTGAACGCACATGCGCTCGGGCCAACCCTTTCATTCCAAGCGATTGAAAGTCCGCGCCACAAAGTGAAGATAAGCGAAAACGTGGCGCGGATGTTTCGGCATGAGAGCCTTCGTGAGCTCAACAAAGATCCCGGCGATGAGATCATCAGCCCTACCTGATTCTGGAGAGGTTATTTGTCCTTTTTAGGGGGCTTAACTTTTGGCATTGGCAGGGTGCTCTGAACAGGCGGAAGCCCACGATCGTGGGCAATTTCGACATGACCACGATCAGTGCTTGGTGCAG
Organism: Pseudomonas sp. S2_B07; assembly: GCF_054668435.1. Classification (NCBI taxonomy): domain Bacteria; kingdom Pseudomonadati; phylum Pseudomonadota; class Gammaproteobacteria; order Pseudomonadales; family Pseudomonadaceae; genus Pseudomonas; species Pseudomonas sp. S2_B07. Next base: position 123,099 of record NZ_CP162769.1, on the reverse strand, counting down.
GTTTTTTCGTATTAGACATCGATCACCTCTGGATAATGACTCTTGAAATATACGTGCATCTGGTCCACAGCCTTCGACATCAACTTCTGATTCTCTGGGAGTACCATTCCAGAAAAAGCAGATTTCATGACGGCAGATTTTTTCTTGCGAATCGCAAATTTTTTTTCGTTGATCTCTTTTTCGGTCAGATTGCCCTCAGAAACATCAAACCACCCCTTTTCTGCATCATCGGACAAAACAGAAAGCTCTATTCCGGCAGTGCTCAGTGGCTTTATACGGGCCTTGAAGGGCAGGAACTTGTAAACGACAGAAATCACCTGCGTAATCATTATGAGCAAAGCCCAGACGAATGCGTAATCCTTCCAAATCACCCAACCACCTATGCTAGCGGACGACGCCACTGCGAGGGTGATTCCGATCCATCGTTCGATCGACTCAGACCCAAGCTGGTAAAGCTCCAAATAATAGACATGCGCCTTCAGGTTCTGCATCTCAACCCAATACTGTAATTGGTACATCTGAAGTCCCTTCTCGGCCAATTCCCGACTATATCAAAGCGCCATACATTGTCGATGGCGAAACTTGCAGTTCCCAAACCCAGCTGTCGCATCCGGTCACAAAGGGCGGCGCCTACTGGAGAGAGCCAGCGCCGCAAACAGGCATGGATGGATCCACCGGCCCACGGAATCGAAAAGGCACGCCATGGCTAAAGACAATGCACAGATCTAGCGGGACAAGCGTACGAAGGAGAGATTCCTGTTGGATCGGATCGGCACCGAGAAGCGTCGTTGATAGTGTCGAGGCGCTGGCTGATGCGCTCCAGGTACTGGGCGAACGTCACGACTTCGAGGAATGGCAGAAGACGGTACGACCTTACTCATTGACCTCGCCAGCGCAACAGCCTATGAGTCCGGTCGATTTGCCAACATGTCGCGACCTGAAATCGTGGTTACGGAAAAACAGTCGCGACAACTTGAGGCGTTTGCCAAAACGGGTATTGAGGCATAACTCCAAGGCCATCTCGACTCGCTCAGTTCCCGATGCCTTTGCCGATAATCGCGGCGACGTAATCTCTATGAGCAGCAGCTTGCATCTCCTGCCAGCTCTCAAAATCGGTATTTTCCTTGATAAAAATGTCCCACTCATCATCGGGAATGGCTTTGAAATCCTCTGCTGTTTCGACCTTAAAGCCAGAGCCATTGACTAGGTCATCAAGATTCGCAAAAGAGCTGTGAGCAGAAACGAAGGCCGGATTCATCATGTCCCCCAGCTTTACTTCCGTGGTTGCAGCCAACGTCTCAATGTTCTGCTTGAGCTTGTCAAAACCCGATAGATCAATTTTAAACGACATTGTGTTCATGTCCTTTTCTGGTGAGCACCAAGTAAGGCACATAGAATTGAGGGCTGCCAGTTTCGTGACTCTCTGCCGCGCACTGGTGGGGGCCACCCCCCACATTAGACGCATATAGCCAATGGGGGTGTGCTGATTGCTAGATCTGACGACCCGCGCGGATAGCCTCACGCATCTCAGGCGGGAATCTCCATAGACCGATAGCGGTGAATGTCGTGTTTCGGTGGCTGCGTTCCGTGACTCTCACGTACTCCACCGTCGCACCGCCTGAAGCTTTCATGGTTCGCAGTTCGTATTTCGTAAACACCTCCACTTTTGAATAGCAGCCCGATGTTACTGCGCTGCCACGCGAAAAACTTTCCACTCATCCGAATAACGCCAACCGGCGAGGATCCTCTATGTTCACAGCAATCGATTTGTTCTCCGGTTTTGGCGGATGGACCCGCGGCGGTGTTGATGCCGGATTGAAAGTGCTCTGGGCCGCTAACCACTGGCCAGCCGCTGTTGAGTGGCACACAAAGAACAACCCAGATACGCAGCACGTCTGCCAGGACTTGCACCAGGCTGATTGGTCGAAGGTGCCCAAGCATGACGTCATGCTGGCCTCGCCTTGCTGCCAAGGACATACCAAGGCCCGCGGCAAGGCATCTGGAAATCCACAGCACGACAACTCACGATCGACAGCCTGGGCGCCGGTTGCGAATGCTGAGGTGAATCGGCCCGACTTCGCGGTGATCGAAAACGTACCGGAGTTCATGGACTGGATTTTGTATCCAGCATGGGCAGATGCGATGCAACGTCTGGGCTACACGCTGGCGCCACACATCGTGGACTGCGCCGACCTGGGCGTCCCGCAGCACCGCGTGCGCCTGTTCATGGTCTGCTCCCGCAGTAAGGCGCCACTGCACCTACAGCTACCGCGCTACCAGCATGTGCCCGCCCGCGAGATCATTGAATTTGACGCCGGCAAGTGGTCGCCGATCAACAAGCCAGGCCGCGCCGCATCGACACTGACCCGAGTAGCGAACGGTCGCAAGCGTTTCGGCGAGCGCTTCGTGATGCCCTACTACGGTTCAGGATCTGGCCTTACCGGTCGCAGCCTGGATCGCCCGATCGGCACCATCACAACGCTGGACCGCTGGGCAGTGGTCGACGGCGATCGGATGCGCATGATCACCGCCAACGAAGCGATGGCCGCACAATCCTTCCCCGCCGATACCCTGCGTCCGGACAACCACCGATTGACCATGCACATGACCGGCAACGCGGTACCGCCACTAGCTGGTCAGCGAATCATTGAAGCAATGAAAACAGCCGCCTGACCCTACTTAACTATTCGCCGCTTGCTTCATCCTGCGCGAGAAATATTTTCGAAATCTCTTTTTCGTAATAATCGCGCATATCTTTTATAGAAAAGTAGTCAGCAAGCGAAATAGTCTCATACAGTCCCAGCAAGGCTAGTATCGTAGCCCTAAGCTCAACGTTGTTATCGAACAGTTTTTGCGCCTGCTCTGGCTTTACGTGATCGCTGCCAGCCACTACCCAGTTACCAATATGATTCAACCCAGCAGTAGATCGATCAAGCTTTTTCTCAACCATTTGAATCCAGCGATCAATCAATTGCAATATCGCCAACCTTGCTCTTTCGATAGCATCAGCATTGGCTTGCTGCATCGTGTTATTTATTTGGATTTGCTGAGAGTCGAATGTGTCTCTTTGAAGCTGATGCATCCGCTCAAACTCAACACCCTGAGCATCTAATAGCTCTCGCTGAAGAAACACTGTCTTTAACACGGCAAGTAATGTAACAAACGAAACTAACGGACCAAAGACACCTCCAACATAACTCCCGAAATTTGACCAGTCGCTAGACTGTCCGGATAGCGAGCCGCCAAACTTATACCGATATATGTATATCGCTATGGCAAAAGCTATCAAAATAGAAGCGCACGAAAAAACCAAAAAATTGGTCAGTGCATTTGAAGATTTTTCTTTTTTAGAGTCCATACATCCCCTTCCTTTTCCAAATGATCGCACGAAGCCAAAAAGCGAGGTATCCCCATGCCCACAGAAAACAAACCGGCCGAGCCGCTGCCGGAAGTGATCCGTTACATCGTGAACCACAGCGACCGCAGCGAACGCATGGTTCTCGCTTCCGATTACGACGCCGCCCAGTCCGAACTGGCTGCGTTGCGGGAAGAGCTGGCAGAGCTTAAGGCCCTTGGCCCCCTCCCGGAACTCGGTGCCTACGGTGTCGAGCTTTCAACGCAGAAGTGGGAAAGCATTTACCAACACGCCTTTGAACTTGGCGGAACTAACGGCGGCGAATTCCTGCTCGATGAATCCGACATAAATGAGCTGATTTCCTTCTCCGTCGAACTGATGCGCCCACAACCCACCGAATCATGAGCAAGCGGGCGGAGTCATGAAATACCCGGCACATCCGGACAGCGCCTTAACCAGCTCGCCAACGAGGGCGAATAAGCCATGAGCAAGCCAACAATGAAAGAACTGGCCGAGGCTGTGAAGGCTCAGAACAAGCTGGCCACCGAAAACGTGCAGAGCCACACCCAGCAGGCCAAGTTTCACCAGGAGCAGGCCGAGTATTGGCAGCGTCAGGCAGATGCAGCCCGGACGCTGAGCTTTCGCCTGAGTACGGAAGCAATGAAAGAGGCAGACGCCGCCGAACAGCAGTAACTCCCTCCCCCTTCAAAGTCAGCCGCTATAGCGGCAACGGACAGGTATCGCAACTCATGAGCATCCAGTTTCTGTCCCACGAGGAGGTTTGCGAGCTCACCGGCGCGCGGACCAAGGCAGGTCAAATCCTCAATCTGAAAAAGAACGGCGTCAGACACACCATCAAGGTGAATGGCTGGCCAAGCGTGACGGCCATGGCCGTGACTGCGGTCGGTATGTTTGAAGCAGAAAAACCCGCATGGAAACCACGCAAGGCTAGCTGATATGGGACGAAGACCAAGTAAACCCGGCTCAATAGCCCGGCTACGAGAACGCAAGAAAGCAAGCGGCCGGGTTTTCTATTACTACGAGATGGGCGGCAAGGACCGCAAAGAAATCGCACTGGGTAGCGATTACGGCCTGGCGATCATGGAGTACGCCAAGCTAGAGCGCGACCGCACTGCGACAAACCTGGTCGCCAAGGTGATCACGTTTCGGTACGTGGCCGAGAAGTATATGCGCGACGTCGTGCCGTCGAAAAAACCCGCCACCCAGAAGGACAACATCCGCGAGTTGAAAAACCTGATGTCATTTTTCGACGATCCGCCGGCGCCCCTTGAGACAATCCAACCGCTACACGTTCGACAGTATCTGACCTGGCGCAAGGCCGCGCCTGTTCGGGCAAACCGCGAGAAGGCCTTGCTCAGTGCAATCTGGAACTTTGCGAGGGATGTTGGATACACAGCCTTGGCCAACCCATGTGCAGGGATCAAGGGCAACAAGGAGACTGGTCGGGACATCTACATTGAGGATGCATTGTTCAAGCGCGTGTACGAAAAAGCAGATGTTGGCCTTCGGGATGCGATGGACCTCGCTTATCTGACTGGCCAACGTGTAACCGATACCCGATTGCTCGACGAGCGGGATGTCCGCGACGGTCAAATTTGGGTGCTGCAGGGCAAGACGAATGCAAAACGTCGGATCGAAATAACTGGCGAACTGAAGGATTTGATTGATCGAATTATGTCCAGGAAGGCAGGACACAAGGTCCGCTCGACGCGGATGATCGTTACGGAGGATGGCACACCGATGTCGGTGGCGATGTTGCGGGGAAGGTTTGACTTGGCCAGAGAGGCAGCCGGTGTCGCGAAGTCCGAGTTTCAGATGCGTGATTTACGCGCTAAAGCTGGCACGGACAAAGCCGAATCAAGTGGGGATATCATGCAGGCGAGAGATCAACTTGGGCATACGACCGTCGTTATGACCGAGCAATACATCCGCAATCGGAAAGGTAAGAAAGTCTCGCCGACCAAGTGAATTGCGACCCAACTCTAATATTGCGACCCAGAAACGAACAAGGGCTTGCATCAGCTTTCGCCCGCAAACCCTTGATTTTAAATGGTGCCCGAAGCCGGAATCGAACCGGCACGCCCTTACGAGCGGGGGATTTTAAGTCCCATGCGTCTACCAGTTTCGCCATTCGGGCGGTAGCGCGGTGAAGCAGTCTGAAGGCTGACAAATGACGACCTGGCAGTTCTGACGCTTGTGCAACAGAGGGGGAAATATATACACCCCGCCCCGGTGAAGCAAGTTCGCAGTTGACCTTTTCAAGACAAAATCTTGCAGGGCTGCGGAAATAAAAAAGCTCCGTAAATCATAGATCTACGGAGCTTGTTTATAGTGGAGGCCGAGGTCGGAATCGAACCGGCGTAGGTGGATTTGCAATCCATCCACAAAACAAGCTATTTCAATAGGTTAGCAGCTTTACCGTTCCGCAAGCTACTGATTTTTAACGGCCTGCATCCCACGGCTTTCAAGAGGCCCGTTTTGGGTTGCGGAACGTATTTTTGTCGCTTTCCCTCCGACATCCATGGATGTGTTGCGCCTGGTCCAGCGTTCGCTTAGGACGTGAATGACGCCTGACATCCACGTGCAACGGGTATAACTAGAGACCCGGTGTGTGAATACCTAGGAGAAAACTTGTGGCGAGCGTTGGAGCTTCGGTGAGAAAGGCGATTGAAGACTGGACTAATGGAGATTATGAGTTTGCCATGCTCCATGCCTGCAACGCAGTAGACGGGACTGCAGGCAAATTACATCCCAACCTAGGCAGCAATGCCCGCTTCACGGGGCTACTGCGTGATAACTATGAGATATTCGGCCCTATGGGATTGCCTGGGGTTGATTTGGTAAATACCCGATGGCCGGTAACGGTCGAGCGCCCAAAAGCCTCAGGTGGCTTACCGGACATAGCGGACGTAATTTATGGAATTCATCGATGCTCCCATGGTCATGGTAATGAGCTCCCTGATGGATTCGAACTCTGGCCTGACGCCGCCGGACCAGATAGGCAAACAACTTTCAGCGTCGAAAGGGGCAAGCTACAGCTATCCGACCGAGTCATATTTGGACTTCTTGGCGTTGCCGTTTTTTCTCCGGCCAATATTGGCCAAAAGGTTCCAGACGGGTACTACCTGAAATTTGCCAGCATCGTTTTACCGATAAATGATTGGTGGGGTCGCGGGTCGGATTTTCTTAAGCTCGCAGCAATGGAACCAATGCCCTCTCTCACAATAGATTTCAAACACTGGCGATAGTATTTTGGGCACACTCACACGCCAATTGTGCTGGAGTATTGCAGTCACTAAGCCCCAACCCCATGTGTTTATTGAGGCTCGGCGCATATCGCCACTGCATGCACAAACGCATGATTGGCATCGAATGGCATGGATTGGCGTACGGTTTGCCCCATTTTTGCCCCATCGTCAGCTACGCAGCCCTAGTTCACGGTCACGCCAGAGCGGAGGTAGATACATGAACGAAAAAATTGCGGAGTTGATTGGCGATAATGCCTTTGAGCTAGACCTTTACGAAGCGGCCGCGCGAAACCTCACGGACGAAGAAAACAAACTTCGATTCAACAACTTCGCTTACGCCGTACGAGAACTAAGTCGTCATATTCTTCACCGCCTCGCCCCGGACAGCGAGGTTTTGCAGTGCGGTTGGTACAAAAACGTCACTAACCGTGCTGACGGAATTTCCCGTGTCCAACGTGCAATCTACGCCACGCAAGGTGGCCTATTAGATGATTACGTGCGGAACACACTTCACCTCGATCCAACTGCTGCGCATAAAGCGCTACAGACTGCGATTGACGGACTAAGTCGCTACACCCACATAGAACTGGACGTATTTGATCTAGCGCCAGAAGAAGTTGAGAGGCTTGCCCAAGAAACGACTGAGGCAATCGCCGGTTTGGCCGATGCAATAAAGGCCTGTCGAAACAACGTCATAGATGGGCTGGAGGATGCAATTCAGGAAGGAGCAATTCAGGAGGTTGTTGGAGACTCTCTTCCCTCCGTGGACGAATTGGCGACTCATTTCTCTCTTGAGGACGTCTATGTCGATTCCTCAGTTATCACCGACATAACCCACGACACCATCCACTTTCTAGTTACGGGTTCAATCTCCGTAATCCTACAGTGGGGATCGAATTCCGACGTGCGAAACGGTGATGGGGCGGAGCTGGCACAGGACTTCAACTTCACCTGCTTACTAACCTGCCCAACGGCCGCACCCGAGCCTGGGGAGCTTGAATTTGTTGAGGACTCTGTCATGGTCGACACTGGCGCTTGGCGCGATGATCCTAGAGATGAAGAGTGGGACGATATCGCCCAATCTGCCGGCCGCTGATGACGTCTGATTGCCCCTATAAGCTCGTTAATGGGCATCCGAGGACAACACTCCGCTCCAGCTCCCAAGCTGATAACGAGGGTTCGATTCCCTTCACCCGCGCCACTATTTTCAAGGCCTCCAACCTCCTCCGCTACTCCAAGGTGTCTGTCAAGGTGTCTGTTTCTGGTTTTCACAGAATCCGAACGATCTCAAACAGACACCAACGCTTCAACAACACCAAAAAGCAACAACAAGATGAAATCCCCCGTAGCCACTGGCCGAAACCGTGCCACTAAGGGTTTTCCCGATACCCTAAGTCCCCCGCACCTACGCCATTTGCGCCTTGAACGAGGCCGTTTAATCCTGCACCATCCGCCCCAGCTTATCCAAAGGACGGAATTCAAGGCATGCTGGACGCTAACGCAACCCATATTTCCCTCACGCTGGAAGGCGTTTCCGCCGACCTGCAAGTCCTCAGTTTCGTCGGCCGTGAAGCCATCAACCAGCCGTTCTGTTTCGACATCGAACTGGTCAGCGCCCGCCCAGACCTGAAACTCGAAGACATCCTGCACAAACCCGGTTGCCTGACCTTCGGCGCAACCGGCAAAGGCCTCATCCACGGTCTGGTCTATCGCATCGAGCAAGGCGACTCGGGTAAGAAGCTGACCCGCTACAGCATCAGCCTGTGCCCGCAACTGGCCTACCTGCGCCACAACCACGACCAGCAAATCTTCCAACAGTTAAGCGTGCCGAAGATCATCGCGCAGGTCCTGGAAGCGCGCGGCATCCTCGCTGACGCCTACAGCTTCCAGCTAGGCGCGGTTTACCCGGACCGCGACTACTGCGTGCAGTACAACGAATCCGACCTGCATTTCATCCAGCGCCTCTGCGAAGAAGAAGGCATTCACTTCCACTTCCAGCACAGTGCCAGCGGCCACAAACTGGTGTTCGGCGACGATCAGACCGTGTTCCGCAAACTCTCGCCCGTGGCCTACCAGCAAGACTCCGGCATGGCCGCCGAGAAACCGGTGATCAAGCGCTTTAACCTGCGCCTGGAAACCCGCACCAGCCGCGTCAGCCGCCGCGACTACGACTTCGAGAAGCCACGCATCCTGCCCGAAGGTACCGCCAAGAGCGGAGTCGCCCCGGACCTCGAAGATTACGACTACCCCGGCCGCTTCCTATCCCGCGAGCGCGGCAAGCAACTGGCGACCCGCGCGCTGGAACGTCATCGCAGCGATTACAAACTCGCCGAAGGCAACGGTGACGAGCCGACGTTGGTCAGCGGCCACTTCCTGGCCCTCAACGAACACCCGCGCGCCGAGTGGAACGACCTCTGGCTGCTGCTGGAGGTCATCCACGAAGGCAAACAACCGCAAGTGCTCGGCGAGAACATCAGCAGCGACGTCACCCACAACAAAGACGATTTCCACCAGGGCTACCGCAACCGCTTCCTCGCCACGCCGTGGGACGCCCACTACCGCCCTGCCCTCGAACACCCGAAACCGCAAGTCCTCGGCAGCCAGACCGCCATCGTCACCGGCCCGCCGGGCGAAGAAATCCATTGCGACGAATACGGTCGCGTCAAAGTGCAATTCTTCTGGGACCGCGACGGCCAGGCCAACGACAAAACCAGCTGCTGGCTGCGCGTCGCCACTGGCTGGGCCGGCAGAGCCTACGGCGGCATCGCCATCCCGCGCGTCGGCATGGAAGTGCTGGTGACTTTCCTTGAGGGGGACGCCGACCAGCCGCTGGTCACCGGCTGCTTGTTTCACAAAGAAAACGTCGTCCCCTACGACCTGCCGGCGAACAAGACCCGCAGCACCTTTAAGACCCTCAGTTCACCGGGCGGCCAGGGCTACAACGAGTTTCGCATCGAAGACAAAAAAGGCGCGGAACAGATCTACCTGCATGCCCAGCGCGACTGGGATGAAAACATCGAACACGACCAGAAAATCCGCATCGGCAATGAGCGGCACGACACGGTCGAGGGCAATGTCTTCAGCGAGTTCAAGGTTGAAGAACACCGCATCACCCATCTGGACCGCAAGACAGAAGCGCGGGCCGATGATCACCTGACGGCGACGACCCAGCATGTGAAGGTCGGCACGGCGCAGTTTGTCGAGGCGGGTGAAGAGATACACTATCACGCAGGGGTAAAAGTTGTGGTTGAAGGCGGGATGGAGCTCACGGCCAAGGCTGGCGGGAGTTTCGTCAAGGTGGATGCGGGAGGCGTGACGATCAGTGGGGCTGATGTGAAGGTCAACTCGGGGGGAGCTCCGACCCAAGGCTCCGAAAATGCAGCATTACTGCCTGTCATTCCGTTACCCGTGGATATGGCCAAAGCCGGCCACCTTTTGGAGCGCGGGTTTTCGCAGCCTGCCCCGGATGTCATCCACAAGCTGAGTGCGGTCGTGAGTCCGTTACCAGGAATGCCTGGGTATATCGATGAGCCCTATACGCTGTTCGCCGATGGCGCCGTGATCCAGGAAGGGCTCACCGGCGCGGATGGGGTGATCAGGTTCAAGCATGTGCCCGGTACTCAAACGTACGCAATCGAATTGGTGAATGGTCATCGCTTCGAGATTGAACCCAAGGAAGACAGCAGCGAATCCGCTTCCCAGGATCATCATTTAGCGCGTCAGGGCTATCGCGACTATCACGCAACGCTAGATCAGCTCGAACCACTGGATTCGGCGGATGAATACCGTGCCTTAACGTTGAGCCCGGCAAGCAAGCCGAAAAGCCTTTGATTGCAGGGAGCAATAGAATGACCACTGACTACACCAAACAAGTAATTCAACTCACGCCCACTGAGCATAAGTCCGCGAACCTGACCATGGACTGGTACGCAAAAAAAGCACTCTATCCTCCGCGTGCGGGCATGCACATCACGCCATTAATCAACGGTCAGCGGGCATTTGGCGCAGTCTACGATGCCATCCTCGCAGCCCAAAAAACCATCGACATCATCAGTTGGGGATTTGACCCGGCGATGCGTTTCAAACCCGACGGGGATCGGATCGGAGAGTTGCTGGACGTTCGGGGCCGACACGGCATCAAGACGCGGATCCTGATCTGGAAAAACCCGGTGGCCAACTTTGCTGAAAACACCATCATCGGTGATGGGCTCATGGGGTCGGGAGGCACGGCAATGGGATCGGGCACTACCCGAGGGAGTGCAGCCTCCAATAGCGATCTCAAGCATCGCCAGGCTCTGGAATCTCAACGCACGTATTATCAGCATGAATTGGACAAGTTACGTTTAGCTAAAGTGCAGGCGAATCAACAACGCGTGGATGGGGGCGGGTTTACCTCCCTGCCTCCCAATCCTGCGCGAGAACGTGAGTTGCAAGCCATGCTGGCTGACATCGAATCCCAACTCAACAGCACGGGTGGTTACAACAAACTCAAGGGATCAGGTGCGCCCAAGTACTCCCCGCGTGATGAGGAATACACTAGGGAATGGTTTAACCGCCTGCACGATGGGCGAATGCAGAATGTCGAGTTTCGCACACGAGATTTCTCCACAGAAACTCCGCTCAATGCAATCATACGCGGGCCTCAAATGGCCAAAGAAAAGGGACGCCTAGCAACTCTCTATCGACTGATTAAAGGGGAAGCTCCGGACGTCAACTTTGCGCACATGATGTTGTTGACGCTTTTTGCGAGCCACCACCAGAAAATGGTTATGGTCGACTACGAGGACACCCCTAACGCCGTGGGTTTCGTCATGGGTCACAACATGCATCGTAACTACTGGGATACCAGCGCTCACCTTTACGACGATTACGCGGCGCAGCGAAGCCCCGGTTTCGGTCCTTGGCAAGATCTCTCCATGAGAGTGCAGGGCCCGGTACTACACGACCTTAACAACAATTTTTGCACTGCGTGGGATCGAGAAACTTCTTGGATCACAAAATGGTTTGAGGATGGCCTGCTTGAGCAACGCCAGGCGATCAAACCGAACCACTTTAAAGACGCCGGTACAGTCACCGCACAGATTTGTCGTACACAACCACAAGAAGGGGCAGAAACCTCGATTCTGGAGCTGTACCACAATGCTTTAGGTAATGTGCGTAACTTTGCTTATTTTGAAAATCAGTATTTCCGGTATCCGCCCTTCGCCAAACAGTTGCGGGAGTTAGCTGCCGCTTACCTTGCCAAGGGTCGAGACCAGGACCTATACCTGTTCGTGGTTACTAATAATCCGAACGACAAAAGTTTTTCCAGTACCACCTATGCCACCCTGCAAGAGCTAGGGCAGGAGCAGTTGATGCCGCAGGCCCAGCGCGACTTGGTAGATGAGATGCTGCAAAAACGCAGCCGTTTGGCCTATCTGAAAGCGAACCTGAGTAACAATCCCGGCGTTGAGAGGAATCAGCTTAGACAAATCGAATGGCTGAAGGGCGATATCACAAAATTGGAACAAATGGGCGTGACCCCCGAATCGGAACAACGTCTTGGGGGACTCAAGCCAGAAGACATTCCTGAACTCGGCAAGCCGAAAACCGATGACGTGGAGGAACCCAAACCTTACACCCTCAAAGATATTCCCGGCCTCAAGATCGTCCTTGCCACGCTCACCGCGTGTACTCCAGAACCTGGAAACAAGCTATCCGAAGGACAGCAGGCATTTTTTCGTGACATCTATGTGCATTCAAAACTTTTGATAGTGGATGATGTTTTCAGTTTACTCAGTTCCGCCAATATCAACACACGCAGTATGCACACCGACTCCGAGTTGGGGCTGGCGGCACCGGATCCCGATCTGGCCTTGCAATGGCGCGACGAGCTATGGAAGTTACATGCGGGCAAGTCAATCAATAAAGATCGCTGGCAATGTGACGCCGCTGAAAATTTTAAACGATGGAATGCAGTAATGAACGAGAACTGGAAAAACAAAAATAAAAATGAACCATTGATCTCTCATCTGACCCGTTTCTGGGATGTGGAGACGCCTTATGCTAACGCCCTTGATTAAAGGCATTTCTTTTGGTGTCTTCATTTTTTCAGTTTTGTTGAACGGAGTTCCGGCCATGGCCTATCCAACCTTTACCTGCGCCTATGAAAAAGACCATAACCCGCCGCTGGATGTCGAAGCAGAAAGCTGGTTCCAACAGGCTCGCGCTATGGAGAAGGCACGAGGGGTTAAAGACTGGCGTGCCATCGTCGAACTTTACGAAAAAGCCATTGGCAAAGACCATTGGAAGGCGATGCATAACCTGGCGGGACTTTATCGCACTGGCTGGCCAGGACAGCCTGGCGTTGAGCAAAATACCGACAAGATGCTCGACCTCTACGAGCGCATGGTCAAGCTTAAAGTCCCGCTGGGTTATTACAACTGGGCCGTGGTGGTTGAGAATGGACAAGGGGTGTTGAAATCGGATCGCATGGCCAGTTCTTATATGTTCCAGGCCGCTCAATTGGGTAGCCCATTGGCACAGGTTCAAATCGGCCAATATTTCGCTTTTGCATTGCCTAGGGACAAGCAAGATGATGACATGGCGGAGCTTTATTATCGTTGCGCGGGAGCGCAGGGCAACCCCGATGCCGTAGAGGAAACTGCAAGTTTTTACAAGATAGCTAAAAAGAACAATCCTCGATCCTTGTTTTATTATCAGCGAGCCGCATCACTGGGCAGCCCCACTGGATTAAGTAACTTACAAGGCGCGTTCGATTCGCAACCTGACCCATTATATAATTTTGGTTATAGTCCGGATCAAAAACTTTATACATTATATTCTGATCTATGGGTGCAGGTTCGTGACAACCCAACTCTTCGCTTCCCTAATCTTATGAACGACCACCCACTTCCACCTCACCCTGAGCAAGGTTATGACGCGGAGCACCCAGAAAGCAGACCGGAAATCTGAGTGACGAAGTTAAATCCAACCGCGACGATTTAATTTAGTGCGTCGCGGTAGAAAAAGCCCTACCCAAAAGCGCTGCAATGGCTTTTTGAGCCATGCTAGTCAACAAGATACAATAGCTAAAGGACCTGCACGATGCGTAAATTCTTGGGAGTATTGGCGGCTGTGCTTTTTGCCATTTCGATATTCAGTGCCTTGCTGTGGATGGGCGGTGTTGCAGGCAGCGTGACCGGAGGTGGGGGGAGTACCGACGATTTTGACTTTCTCGTTACCGCGGCGAAGATTTTGTTTATCTTGAGCCTAATACTCGCAGCGGTGGCTTTTGGCTGGCCGAAAGCATCAAAATTATAGAACGATCAATTTTAATCTCAAGAACAGGGCTAATCAAGCAAACTTTCACCCTTCTTTACTGGGCAGAATTTTTTATATGTAAGTTGGCGGTATTTTCCCGGGCAAAACAATAACAACCTTCTTTTAAATGGCCCCGCAGCAGACAGCGCTTTTTGTTGTTAGCGAACTGTACTGCCACAAGAACGATCAGCGAAAGATCTGGACATGGTTAGCCAGGAAGTACAATTGTCACTATCTAAAACAGCCCTCCCAATGCATCGGGCTTCCAATTCATGATCACCAGTTCTCCACTCAACTCTACCTTTCCTTGACGCTGATTAGTATTGCAGTAGCGGATATCCAGCGTTTCGAAGTGGAAGCCTTCGAACACCCGGCGGATATCCGGATGATCGTTAATGCTGACCATCACCTTACCTTTGCAACGGCGCATGAAGTCGGCCATCCGCTCGTAGTTCTCGAACGGAAAGTCAACGCCATAGCCGGCGGTCTGCCAGTAAGGCGGGTCCATGTAATGAAAGGTGTGGGAACGGTCGTAGCGCTCGGCGCACTCAAGCCAGGGTAGAAGTTCGACGTAGGTACCGGACAGGCGCTGCCAGGCGGCCGAAAGGTTTTCCTCGATCCGCAACAGGTTGATGGCCGGGCCGGTGGTCGCCGTACCGAACGTCTGCCCGGTCACCTTGCCAGCGAAGGCATGGTGCTGCAGGTAAAAGAATCGGGCGGCGCGCTGAATGTCAGTAAGGGTTTCGGGGCGGGTCATCTTCTGCCACTCGAACACTTGGCGCGAGCTGAGTGCCCATTTGAACTGGCGCACAAACTCCTCCAGGTGGTTCTGCACGACGCGGTACAACGTCACCAAGTCGCCGTTGATGTCGTTGAGGACTTCAACCGGCGCGGCTTGGGGTCGCATGAAGTAGAGCGCGGCACCGCCGGCAAAGACTTCAACGTAGCATTCGTGTGGAGGAAAAAGCGGGATGAGGCGATCGGCGAGACGGCGTTTGCCGCCCATCCAAGGGATGATGGGTGTAGACATAGGAAGCAAGACCTTTGCTGTATGGATAAACAGGTGCTAGGCTCGCCGCGCTTCGTGCACGGAGTAAGAGCCTTGGCTGGACTTGCAGGGACAATCTGCAGGGACGGCGGTCGGGTTGGATGTTGACGCATCCAACTCGGCCGCTCTTTTTTACTTCGGTGTTGAGACTTCTTTGGCGTAGGCCTGGCAGGCCGCCAAGGCGATCAGTCCTTGGTCGCCGGCATCGGTGATGCCGATAAGTCGTTGAGCATGCGTCGGGTCAAGTTGGGCTCTTGTGGGGCCATGAACCACGCCGCCGGTTGAGGCGGTGGCTGACACTGCGCAGCCACGGGTTGATTCGGTGGCGTCGAGTAGGACTGACAAGCGCACATCAGCAGTGGCAAGGCGGTCGCGCAGGCGACCTTGATCACGTTGGGCATCGCTTAACACTCGGTAATGGGTTTGCTCACTGGCGGAAAGCCGCTGCTCGAGCGCCAGGCGCTCGTCCTGTTCGGCACGTTGTTGCGCGACCGAGACCAGCATCAGTTGGTTGAGGGTATCGGTGTGCAGCCTGGACTGTTCCGCCAGTTGCTGGCCGTAGTGCCAGCCCTGCACCTGCCAGGTCAACGCGGCAGATCCACCGGCCACGGCGACCAGCAGCCCACCAAAGGCGAACAGTCGATACGGCGCGGGGATCAGGTCGACAAGACGCATAGCACCGCCCTCGCCCGCTCCCACAGCTGCAGTCGATCTGCCAGGCCATTGAGGCCACCATTGATTTTGCGCGTAATCGCTTCGAACTCATCCCGATCGGCCAGGGCGTTCAGCTCGCGCCCCCACCAAAACCACGCGGCGGACTCGGCTGCCCATTGCGGCAGCTCCAGCAGTTCAGGGGTACGCAGGAGACGCTCATCCCCAAACAGGGCCAGACTGCAGCGCAGGTAATTACTGTGGCCGGTGATCTGGATCAGACCGCGACCGCGATAGCGCTGGCCATCGCCGTCGAGCTCCGGCGTATTACCCAGCTTCGCCGCCAGATTGCCGGTGTCGTACTTGCTCAGGTACTGCTCGCCGCCCAGTTCGCGGACGTACTGCAGTTGCCCTGACTCGTGCCCCACCTGGGCGAGAAACGCAGCTTGGCGTTTAGGCGTATGGATTTGCCGGTGCACCATCGCCGCATTGAGGGCGGATACAAAAACGCCCGCTTGGCGGCGGGCGTTGGGCATGATGCGTTGCAGCTGTTGCTCCGTGATGGACATACAAACTCCGGGCATAAAAAAACCGCACGTAGCGGCCGGGATGCGCAGTTGCGCGGTTACAGGGTCACGACCTTGAGCGGCTTCGCGACTTTCTTCGGTTTCTTGCCCTTGGCTTTCGCCTTGCCATGCTTGCCGCCATTGCACTCGACGGTGGTCGACCAGCCCGCCTGGGTGTAAACCTGCTCGACAGAGTCGGTCAGGTATTCCCCATCCAGGCCGACCTTGAAGCCCAGGGCAATGATCGGGCGTTCGGCAAACAGGTCCGTGCGCCCAGGCATATCAAAACGTACGCCGGCGCTCGATCGGTTGAACGCTGCCAAGCGCGCCTTGGCAGCGGACTCGGCGGCGGTTTTGTTGTGATAGATATGCCGGTCGGTATGCACCGAGGGTAGCCCGCTCGGCAGGTCGTCATTCTCCAGCGACACGACCACCAGCTTTCCAGTGTTCTTGTCCAGGTGCTTTGCCCCCACTGACTTGTGCGTGTTGCGATCGCCCAGGTTGAACTGCCATCGACTCACGTCACTGCGCGTCAGGGTGATCGCACCGAAGGTTTTTCCGCTGGCCGTCTGGCCGCCTTGACGCGGCATCACCAACAACTTGCCATCGGCGACCTTGGCCGTGCAGTCGTATTGCTTCGCCAGGCGCGTGATGAAATTGAAGTCGGATTCTCCGAGCTGGTCGGCTCGGGCCACCCTGGTCAACACCGAACACCCCGCCGCCCAGCCGTTACGCGCGGCGATGTCGCCGACGATCTTCGACAGCGGCACGTCTTCCCAGCTCCCACTCCGCACGGTCTTGCCGCTGCCGCGCATGTCGCTGGCCTTACCCTTGATCACGATCGTATCCGGCGGGCCGGACACCGTGACCTCATCGACCACGTAACGACCCAAGCGGGCCAAGCCTGTCTCGGCATAGCCGAGGTAGACCTCAATCCCGACCCCGCGCCGGGGCAGCGTCACTAATCCATCACGGTCATCAATGCGCAACTCGAACGTGTCCGAATCCATACCCGGTTTGTCGGTGGTGCTGAGCTGAATCAGCCGATCGTTGATCAAACCGGTGATATCGGCGCCATCGGCCACGATGCGAAATTGAGGAGTCATCGATTTTTTCCCAAAAAAACCCGCGCAAGGCGGGCAAGAAAGTAAGGATTTGAAGCGATGAACGACTCCAGTGTAGTCCATCAATCCCACAGTGTGACCTGCTCCTGCGCGGGCGCCGCCAGATCCGGCAGCACGATCACCACGCCGGCGCGGTAGGGCTGGGGCTCATCAGCCAACCCCTGATTGACATCAAGGACCGCCTCCACGCTGCCGTTGAGGTGGCCATAGAAGTTATGGCAGATGGTGTCCAGCAGATCCCCGTCAGACGTTCTGCATGTCGTCGCCATAGCGCACAAACTCCAGAGTGAACCCTTGTTTACGGGGGATGCCGCCCTGCATCAGCGAGCTTTGTTCTTCCTCGAGGCTCTTCAGGCACCAGGTACCCAAGGCATCGCCGTAGCCCGTGGTCAGGGTCAGCGGCTTGAGCTGGGCACCGATCGCGCGCAACGTGTCGAGCTGCTTCAGCCCCCCCTTGAACCCGGGAAAGATCGCACCTTTGAGTGTGATCTTTTCGTCGCCCATGCCGACGCCTTGCTGCGCTGGGCGACGCGATAAGCGCTCCTGGGACGCCCAGCGGAATTCGGTCGAACGACGTAACTCATCAAACGCGGCCGTGTCGAGGTTGAAGAAATAGGGCTGGGCCTTGGGGTCTTCCGGCTGGATGATCAGCAGGTGCGGGAACGGCTTCACCGCCTCCGGCGCCGGTGTCTGATCCGAGGCGAAAGCCCCCGTGGGCACGATGTTGGCCAGCGACGGGCTGACGTTACCGGCAATCTTGTTGATCGCCGTCGCCGCCTTGCTCGCCTGTTCCTTCAGCACACCCATTCGCTCATCAATTTGCGACACCGCCCGGGTGGCCGTGCCGTACATGGCCACCACCTGCCCGACCTTCGCCTGAGCCGCACTCACCCCGCGCATGGTGCGCTGAAGCTTGGCGCCGACTGCCGGCCCCACAAAGGGCAAGCCCTCCAGCTCGAACGCCGCACCGGTGATTTCGCCAATCGCACCATTCACGGGGCCCAACATGCCGTCGAGACTGCGCCGCCCGGTTTCCCCGGCCGAGGCCAGGTATTTGAGCCCCGACTGTAACTGCTGCAATGCAGTCTTTTCCTGATCAGACATACGCCCTCCTGTTTAAACGTGTGGCGCGTCATAGAGCTGATTGCTGCCCACCTGCTTGGCCATGTCGCGATAGTACTGATCGAGCTGCGGCTTGATCTGCGCAAAAAGCTGATTGCCATCCTTCACGTCACCGTTGACCGTCAGCGAAAACGGCGCCTGAATGTCCACCTTCGATTCGATCTTGGGCGCCTCTTTCGCCGCCATTGGTTTCAGCAATGTCCCTGCCGTCGCTTCCGCGATGGCCGGTGGCAACATCATCGCCTTCGCCGCCTCACCTGGTTGTGGGGCGGGGTCTTCCAAGCCGGACTTAATGACCCTGGGTCGACGCAGCTCCGAGCCTGGGAAACGCACCTTGTTGGCAAAGTGCGGCAACAACATAGCGTCTTTCGAGTTGAGGTCACGCGGGTCATACGACACCGGTGGCTGCATCGAGGCGAGCGCTTCGGGTGCCGTCGTGATCGGTGCCGGCGTACTACCCATGCCGGCGTTCGCCATCATCAGCGGCCCCGTCACCGGCGGCGCGAACGACTGGGCAATGTTGCCCAGCACCGGCGGAATGTCTTTGCCGGCATTGGCCATCATCAGCGGGCCGGCGGCCGGCATCCGCTTTAACTCGTCGGGCGTACCAAACGCCGCTTTACCGAGTGCACCGCCGAGGGCGTCACCGCCCTGGCTGCCGAGATACCCACCAATCAAACCACCGACGAAGGTGCCAATCACCGGCAGCACCGCCGTGCCAATCGCCGCACCGGCCGCCGCACCCACCAGCGTGCCCGCCAGCCCGCCGGCTGCCGCTCCATACCCCTCGGCTTTTTCGTCCTGGGTCACCGCGTTGTCATAGGTGTCCTTGGCCTTGAGGCCGGCCTCAACCACCGCGAAAATCGCCGGACCTTTCACGCCCGTGGCCACGGTCCGCCCGGCACCGCTGACCGCACGCCCGACCGAACTGGCGGCGCTGGCCGTACTGGCCACTTTGGCGGTACTCGACACTGCCTTTGCCGCGTTGGACGCCGTCGAGGTTGCGCTGGCCAGCTTGCCGCCTTTACCCCCTCGACCACCACGCCGCCCTTTCTTGCCGCGTTTGCCGTTGTCGTCCAGATCGCCCGCATCCAGACCACCACCGCCGCTACTGCCACCCACTACAATGACTTTTTGCGGGATGTTTGGATTGCCCATCAGCGAGCCACGCCCGATGTTCAGCAACCCCTTGGCGATCTTGAAGGTACTCATGGCGCTCTGAAAGGCGATCACCGCCGCGACGGCCGCGCCGATCCCGGTCACGACTTTGGGTGATTCGTCCGACAACTTACTCAGCCCCTGGGTGACGTAGGTCAGCCCCTCCGCCACTGTGTCCGTTACTGGACGGAATGCGTCGCCGATCGCACGCATCGCCTCATCCATGCCCTGCGCCATTTCCGACCACTTCTGCGCCGACGACTGTCGGCGCTCCTCCAGGTTCTTGTCCAAGATCCCGGTGGCACTGGCCGATTCTTTTTTCAGATTGGCGTACATCTCCTTGTTTTGCATGAACGCCGTCAGCGCGCCCTTCACCTGCATATCGGCGAACAGGTCACCGGTGCGCAAAGCTTGTTCCAGGGACGCGATCATGGCCTTGGCTTTTTCCGGATCCGCCTCCTGGCTGATCTTGGCCGTGGCCTCGGCCATGGCGGCGGCCTTTTTCGGATCGGTCGCCGCGATGTATTTTTGGGCCAGCTCAAAGCTGGATTCCAAGGTGGACTTACCGTTCTGCAGGCCGGTGTTCATCGACGCCTGGTAGTCGATCCCGGCCTTTTTGTAAGCCGTGACCGTGTCACCCGAGCCGATCTTGTCCATCCAGTTTTTCAGGTTGTTGGCCGCCTCGTCCGAGCCGCCGGCGGTCTTCATTTGCACCTGCAGCATGGAGCCCAGTTGCGTGACCGAATCCATCCCGGTGATACCCAGCTTGCCCATGCCAGCCAGCAATTCCGGGAACCAGCGCGCCATGTCGGCTGCTTCGAAACTACCCGCCTGCCCCTGATACGCGATCGCATCCAAGGCCTTTTGCATCATGGCCGGGTCGGTGATCTTGGCGTTTTGCCCCAGGGCATTGATCATGCGCGCCGTTTCACCACCGTCGGAGCCCTGCCCCACCGAAAACTTGGCGGCGGTCGGTGCGTATTGCAGTGCCTTGTCCAGCTCCATGCCGGCACCCACCAGGGCGTTGACTACCTCGGCCACCTGATTGCGCGCCATGCCGGTGTCGCGCGACGTGTCGATAATATTCTTCGACATCTGCGCTTCTTCGGGCTTGTTGGCAATGTTCGACTTGATCGCAATGTCACGAATGATCGCGCCATAGTCCGCACTAACCTTGGTCGGAATCACCATCGCCGCAGTGGCGGCCGCCGCTTGACCGACACTGCTTTTCAGTTGCTGTTTGCCTTGGTCGAGTTGCTGGTGACCTTTGGCTTTAAGCTCGGCCTTGTTCGCCGCCTGTCCCATGGCAGTGTACGCCTTGGCCAGATTTCGCACTTCAACACCCTGCTTCTTCAACGTGCTGATATTGGACTCAAGCTGTTTCAGTAGTGCCCCGGCCCCTTTTTCACCGGCTGCATGCGCCTTGCGCCATTCATCGCGCAGACGCATGGTGTCGCCAATGCTCTTTTCTAGCACCCGGGCTTTTTTACCTTCGGCCTCCAGCCGCTGGATGCGACCGGTGACGTCCTTGAACGCGGCTCCCACCGAGGAGCTGACCGCTCCGCCGATGACCAGGCCGAGCGCGACTTTGTTCGCCATGTGCGTACCCTATCGGTCGAGTAGTACAACGGCGGCTCAATCCGTGAGCCACCAGACCATCTGGTTAAACGGCATGGCCGTAATCTCGGCCGCAGAGAATCCGGTCTCCCGGGCCAAGCGTCGGGCCGCCAGATTCAGCGTGCCGGCATTAAACGTCGTCCTCGCCGACCAGGCGAAAATAGCCCGCCTGCAAACGCAGGTAGTCGACGTATTTGAGCGACAACAGCTCGGCTTCGGTGGCGGTCAACAAGCTGCAAAACAGGTTCATTTCCATCTTTTCATAGTCGCCATTGGCGGCCGCCTTGGCCGCGTTGACGTCGCGCAAGCACGGCGCACGCATCTTCAACTTGTCAGTGACGACGCCGCTGAAATTGGCGTTGTGCCGCAACGTGACGGTGACGCCCTCGTCGTCGATTTTCAGGAAGGCCGGAATGGCTTTTTCTTGGGTTGCTTGTGTCATGTGCTGAAGTCCTTAAAGGCCGATGGCCGAGCGTTCTGCTGCCAGTTGGTCGACACCGTCGATCACCTGAATCATGTTGACCGGGTCGATTTCGTACATCACGCGACCGTCAATTTCGAGCTTGTAATAAACGAGCTTGATCGCGTGCTTGATTTCCGCCTTGTCGCCTGGTTTCCAGTCGCCCATGTCGACCTCTTTGATGCCGCCGCGCATCGTGACCACGACCGGCGTGACCGCCCCTTTCAAGCCCCGATACGCGGCACGAAAGACGATGTTGCAAGCGGTCTGATCGGCCAGCCCGAAATACTTCAGCGATTCGCGACGCACGCCGTTGGTGGTAAACGCCGCCTCGAGCTTTTCCAGTCCCATGGCCATCTCGATCGGGGCAGACATGCCACCACCCTGATAGTCATCGGTCTTTTGCGTCAGCTTGGGCAGTGACAGGGTCGGCACGTCGCCGGCGAAACTCACGCCGTCGACAAACGCGGCGCAGTTGGAGAGAACTTGAGGAATCATTGAGCGGCCCCCTTAGGCGGTTTCAAGAACTTCGGTCAGCCATTCGTTGGTGACTTCAATGAGGAAATTCGGGTTTTCGGCCGGCGGCACGTCGGTGAAGCGGATACGCCAGTAAATTTTGCCCTGCTCGATTTGGCTGGCCGTGTTCATCTCCTTGTCTGCGTAGACCTCGAAGTTGATCACCGCGCCGGCGTTCTTCTGGTCGCGCATGAACGCCTGAAGGCCCTCGGTCACGTCCGCCACGTAGGTCTTGGTGATCGAGCGGTCGACCGCCCATTTGTGCCCAGCCTGGATCGCGTCCATCAAGATGTCGCAAGTTCGGACGCGAGTGACGAACGACCATTTCGCATCGCTGGACAGCGTGCGGTTGCCCCACAAGCGATAACCACCGTCCCGCAGAATCGTCGAGATGTTCGCGTTGTTCAGCAGGTTGGCCCGGCAGGTTTCGTCGCCGTCCAGGTACTCGATTGGGCGCGTGGTACCGGTGATGCCGACAAACTCTTTGTTCGACGGCGACGCCCAGTAACCATAGTTCGCATCGGTCCAGGCAAAGAGCCCAGCGACCCAGGCCGAGGCCGGTGCATCGACGGTCGCGCTGGTGTCCGTGTCCCAAAACTTAACGCCGGGGTCGACCAGGTACAGACGTTTGCTGCCGAATTCTAGGGCGTACGCCATGGCCGCTTCATCGGTGGTGTTCGGGCCGTCGATGATGGCGATCGCACGCAACTTGCCAGCCAGTGCATCCATGGCAGTGGCCACTGCTTGGGTCGACGAATGCCCCGGGGCGATTAGCAGCTTGGGCTGGGCGTTGTGTTTGCTCTTGCCGTCCAACAGTGCTTGCAGGCCGGTACGCTGGCCCGAGGCCAGAACGCCGCCGATGATGGCGGACGTTTGCAGTGCAGCGTCTTCGAGTTTAGGAACGCCGATCGCAACGATCACCGCTTTGGCCCGCACGTAAATTGCTGCTGCCGCCTTGGCCATGGCCGAGTCCGCGCCAAACGCGGCAATGGCTTCGCGCTCGGACGTGAGCAAGACCAGTTCGCCAGCCTTGGCAGTGCCGCCGCCGAGCAAGCCCGGGGTGTAGGTGTCGCACAAACCAATGATCGACGACGACGGCAGCGAGATGGTGCGCGCGCCGGTGTCGATCAGCGTGGTGGTGACGCCGTGAAAAAAGCCACTCATATGGGTCAATCTCCAGAAACGAAAAAGCCCCGCATACACGAGGCTGTCAGGGTGGGTCGTGTTACGTGCAACGGAAAAGAAAACGCCCCGTCAGTGCGGGGCGTTTATTCAATGGCTTCTGGGTCAGGCGGGGCCCACGGAAATTCTTTTTTGATTTCATTGAAGCGCCTAACGCCCGCGGCGCGAACCTCTTCCCAACCGGGCTCCCCCATAGCTTCCATCCGTTGTGCCTCGGCAAAGTAACGATCCGAACCGGTCAATGAATTGGCGTACGCCCGTAAACGCAGTTGTTCGATTTCTTCGGCGGTGTATTCGGCGGACGGCAATGCCGGCAGTGGATGCTTGGAAATCACACCGCCCTCCTCCAGCGTCCACACCCCATCCCGCTCTTGGGTGATACGCATCCACAGCGGCTCATCGACCTCAATCGCACCGGCTGGAATTTCACTTACGCCACGGATCAGGCGACTACTGAGAACGCCCGCCGGATCAAAGGTTACGAACTTCATTCTATGTGTCCTCTTAGTGCCCGATGGAAAGCCAGAAGAAAGCGCCCGCCACTTGTGTGGGCGAGCCTGACGCACCGGAACTGACGATCACCGGCATAAAGCTGTCTTTGGTCGGCGCCCCCGTCAGTTCAACCACATCCGCCGCCACAGAACTGTTGACCACCATGGGCACAACGGCAAAACAAGCGTTCGGGTGACTCAAGGAAAAGGGCACAACGGTCGCGGCGTTGGGGATCCATGCGTATCCCCACTGAATGACAAAACCACCCAGCCAGGAGGGAAAGACCACATACCCCTGTTGCGCCTTAAGAATATGAAAACCCCAGCGTAGTTTTTTTGGCGTAATGACGCAGGTGTCGTCAGTGCCGGCGTCTGTCTGTGCTTGAGTCGCAACGCGGGCAATACCGGCAATGTTTTCGGAAGCCTGAACGATCAGCGCGCCGACACCTGCAAAAAACTTTTTCGGCGTGATAAACGTGGTGTCATCTGTGCCGCTGTTGACCTCAACCTGAGAGGCAATGCGAGCAATGCCGGCCACACTTCCGGTGGCCTGCACCACCTTGGCCATAATTGCCTGGAATACCCGCAGCGCGGTCATTGGCTTGTTGGTATCGGCGCCCGCCTCCGCCTCGGCTTGACTGGCGAGAGTAACGCCATGGCCACTCAACGTATTTGGCAAACTCGTCAATGAGGCAAACGGCACCGCCGTTAACCCACTGCCATTGCCAGACAAAATACCTTCGACGGTGACACCACTGGCCGACACCCGTACACCATTTCCGCTGCCCCAGGGTGTTGCGCCTAGCGCCATGTATAGACAGTTCAGGCTGTTGTTGCTTCCCCAGACTCCAAAGCTGCCCAACATTGTCCCGCCACCCGCCGGGGTTTTCATCGCGTTGACCCCGCCCGCCCAGGACGAAGTCCCCGAAGCGACGATCTCAACTGACCGACTGTCAATCATTCGCAGATTGCCCGTGACATCTCCACCGGACTTGCTCAGGGCATCGGTGATGCCATAGTCTCCAAGCGTTGTCGGATTGCTACCGCTTTGGACGATGCCGCGTTCATTAATGGTGACCTTGGTATAGGTGCCCGGCACCTTGTTCGCGGGCAGCACCTCAGTAATCACCGCATCGACATAGGACCGCGTCGCCAGCACCACCGCCGGATCGATCTTGAGCGTGATGTTTCCCGAGCTGGCGACGATGAAATTCATCCGAACAATCTGCGTGCGGCCCGAGCCTTGCGACAACACCGGCTTGAAGCTCGGTGCGCAGTTGGCCACGGCCACCAGATCACCGTCCGCGTCGTACAGGCCGAGTTCGCGAATCCAGTGCCCACCCTCGTCGGCCGGAATGACCTGCTCGGCGATGATCACCGCCGGGTTGACCGGGTCAACCTTGAGCTGATTCAGCGGACGGCGGCGCCACTCGTTGATCAGGCGGGTTTGTGCTGCACTGGGGATCGGGTCGGTGTTGTTGGCATCACCCACGCCCATTTCGGTGATCTTCCAGGGAATGCCGAGCGCGTCGGCGTTCGCCTGCTTGGCCATCCCCACGTTCGTGAGGATCGCAAAAAATTGCGAATTCGCATCAATCATAATAAATGTCCAGAGTGTCTATGGAGTGTTCGCGTCCCACCACGCCGAAGGTACCGGTGACCTCGATGTCACGCATAACCGGCGGATACACGTCGATTTCGTCGCCTTCGTACACGGCAACGCTGATGTCTAGAACGCCTTGGGTTTCCAGGCTGATCGCCAACCCCGTCAGGTGCCGCGTAACGGGCTTGGCGTCGTCAATCAGGCGTTCCAGCTCCTGATACATTTCTTCGGTGATCCCGGTGTCCAGTACGCCCACCTTCAGCGCAAAGGTGCCGGGCGGACCTTCCGGCACCGTGTTGAACCACTCGACGATTTCAATCAGGTAGCCCAAGGGCTCGACCACCCGGCGCAAAGCGCCGATGGTCCCCTTGTGGGCATGGATGTAATAAGACGCCTTGATGGCCGCGCGCTTGGTCGCCTCTTTCCATCCCGGGTCCCAGCGATCGACCGACCACGCCCACGCCAAGTGGGGCAACAGATGCACCGGGCAGGTATCGGCGTTGTACAGGGTGCGCAAAGGGACAATGGTTCGCTCAAAAAACGCCGCCTCCAGGGCGCGCTCCAGTTGCGTGCTATTGCTCGGCAGCAGGCTTTTCATGACGCCCCCGCCAGCTTCACGTCATAGCCCACGCAATACGCCGCCTGCGCCTTGGTCGGGGCTAGATCCACCCAGCCAACCAGCTCGACTCGGGAAACGCCGGCAATGTGTAGTTGAGCGTCCACCCCTGAACGCGCAACCTCGACCCCCAAGCGCTTGCGTGGGTTGATCCACGCGGCCAAGCGCCGGATGGCTTCGGCCAAGCTGGCATCGCCCTCAGGCCCCACACCGGCCATGTGCAAAATGGCGTCAATGCGATAGTCGATAATCTGCGCGCTCTGCACCGTGACCCGATCGCATACCGGCCTTACGTCTTCGTCATTCAGTGCCGCCTTGACCGTGGCCAGCAGCGCCGGACTGGCCTCCCCTTTACCTTCGGAACTCAACACGGTGACCGTGGCATAACACGGCGCCGGGCTTTCCGCCGTGGCGTCCATCACCAACCCCGAGGCGTTGCGCGCGTGCAGGATGTAGCTGGCACGCGGCCCGGCCGTGGTCAGCCCTTCAAAGGCCAACTGGATGCGCTCGCGGAACGGGTCGTCCTGTTCCTTGACCTCCGGTACCGGCGGAACCGCTGCCAGATCCTCGGCCTGAATCACCAGACGTTGCAGGTTGTAATTGGCGCCCAGGTGATCGAGGTCAGGACCAATCGCATGGGCCAACAGCAGCGCCTTGCCGGCATCGTTGACCCGGGCGCGGTTGCCCACTTTCATATAGGCCGCGACCTCCAGCACCTTCACCACCGGCTCGCTCTCAATCGGCGCGCTCCAGTTGTCGCCCATGTAGCCGCGAAACGTGCTCAGGGCTTCGTCATAGGTGTCTTCGAAGTTCAACCCTTCCAGCACGTCCGGTGCCGGCAACGCCGACAGATCCACGATGCTCATACGCTCACCTCAAACAGAAAACGGTCACCGAGGTATTCGCCGGCAATGCTCAGATTGATTTGCCCGCCCAGCACCGAGAGAGCGCGGACGCCCTCCAGCCTGATGCGCGGTTCCCAACGCCCGATCGCCCGGATCGCCTCGGCTTGTACCGAGCTTTTCCAGCCTTCGTTGACGGGCATGTCCACGTACAAGGGAATTTTGCTGCCGTAGTCCGGCCGCTGCCGGCGGCTGCCCAACCGCGTGCCCAAGATGTCGGCGATGCACTGGCGCAAATGCTCGATGCCGGAGATGGGTTGGCCGGTGTGGCGATCCATTCCGATCATTGGGTTACTCCGGCAATTGCTCCAGCTCGGGATGCGCTTTCAAAAACGCATATTGATCGTCACCACAGGCAGTGACACGACCTGCTACAACAGCAAGCGTGCCGCCGCCGGGCACGATCAGAGTCCGCGAGGTGAAAACCGTGTCGCGAAAAACACGCGCTGGCCCGACCGGCGCCACCGCATTAGCAGCGGCAGGAGAACCCAGCGGGGCCGGTTTCAATCCCGGCACGGCAATGGCATCGGTGGACTCGGTTGGATCGCCATCGGTTCTAGACTTACTCATAAGACACACTCCAGATGTAGAAAAGCCCGCACTCGGCGGGCTGTCGTGGGGTGAAAAATTAATGCGTGTGGTGGTTGCTGTTACCACCGGCGTCGATAATCGCGCCGGCACTGGTGATGCCCTGCGTGACATGCAACGCACCGTCGATGGTCACCGCCGCTTTCAGGTTGATGTTGCCGGTGATTACGCTGACGGCACTGTCCGTCACCACGACTTCGGTGGTGGCGACTTTGATGGTCACCGTCCCGGTCGGCAGGGTGATGGTGTAGGCCTTGGCCTGCCAGTCGTAGACCAGCGAGCCACCGTCATCAAACCGCCAGACTTCGACATGGTCGCGGTTATCCGGCTGCCCGCCGGCATTGCCGTACAAGCCCGGAACAAAGGTGCCCATGCCAGCCTGGCCGCTGGGGTTGAACAACACCCCTTGCTCACCAAGGCTCGGCACGCGCCAATGCCGCGCCTTGCCGGCGGCCAGGCTGTGCCAGCGCACCCAGGCGCTGGTCCATTCACCATTTGACACCCGCACCGCCGGTGCGGTCAGGTCGACGCCCACCACCGCACAGGGCATCAGCATGGCCGAGATCATGCGGTCATGCTCACCGAGTGCGAAACTCACGGGAGCTCCTCCGGTTTGAAAAAGTCGTCTTTGTCGTCATCGTTGAAGCCCAGCATCAGGGTGCCAGGCGGCTCATCCGGCCATGGCCATTCTTCGCTTCCCAGGAAGATCTGCTGCGTCCATTCCACCAACCAGACCACGTAGCCATCCAGTTCAGGTCTGGTCCAATCCTGCATCGCCTGGACAAACTCGGCAGGCTCGACCTCAAGTCCCCAGGTTTGCAGCCGCAGCAAGACGGCAAGTTGTGTGGCCAGTTGCACGGCCTGTCGTTGGTGATCGGCCTTGATCGGATCAACGACAATGCGTGCCTCGAACTTACAGACCAACGAGGTTTCGCCGGTACCGATGTCAGTCCCGGGTTCCATCTCAGTCATGTCGATGAACACCGCCGGTAGCGCAACCCGATCCTTGATCCTCGGCCAAGTTGTTACTGCGTGAACGCCCGGCAGTTGCGTCAGAATCTGCTGCTCCATTGCCCGATAAAGCTGGTCGAGACTAAAAGACTCGTCAGACATTGGCCGTCCCCTTCAGGTATTTCTGCAGCTCAAAGTTGAACTCCTGCTGCAGGATTTCCAGCAGGCGCACATCGGCGCGTTTGACCCAGCTGTCAAAGTGCGGACGGGCTTGCTCCAGCGACACCTTGGCTTTGGCCAGCGGAAAGCGACTGCCGTTTTCCGCCACCCAACCCGAACTGGCGCCCCGACTTGAAGACACCGTGCTGTCGGGATAATCGTCGGCGTTGAAGTGCTTGCTCGCGGTGCGAATCCAGATGTCAGGCTTGTTGCCGTAAACCTGCTTGAGAAAGGCGCCCTGGTAACGCCGCCCAGCCACCGACACGCCACTGCCAGACTGCCGCGCCCGGCCGATCCGGCTGGACTCAATGGCGTTCAAACCGAACCACAACTTGCCGCTGGTAGCCCCGCCCGTGACCGGGTAACTGCGCAAACGTTGACGAACCGCCGCAACCGCAATGCGTTCTTGCCGGCTCACTGCCCGGGCAATGTGCGTGCGCAGCCAACCCAGCGTTTTGTTGATCGCCCGACGCTGAGCGGTGGCCGCCGCTTTGGGCACCAGTTTGGCGAAGTCCTGAAACGCTTTCAGGTCCGCCGTCGAAGACTGGATGGAGATCATCCCGCCACCGGCGGAAGGTTCGAAGTAACTGCCGACACTCATGCACGCATCCTCAGGATCAAGGCGACCAGACCGTCACCGCTCGGCTCCAACTGCAGCAGGTCATAATCTCCACCGCCATCCAGCGCAGGCAGATCGATGCTGACCAGCAGGCCCTGCTCCAGGCCGTGCGAGTCGCTGACGCGGATCTCGAACCGCGGCTCGCGCAACCCGGTGTTGAGTTTGCCGAACTTGGGCTGAAGCCAGGGTGCGGCGAACATGCCGAACACCGGCTGTTCGCGACCCTCGATAATCGCGGTGTCGCCCAGCGTTTCGAACACCACCGCGTCGACCTCGGCGATCAGATCGCGAAAGCCCACGGTCAGAGCTCCAGCAGGATCTGTGCGCGAGGTCGGGTGCACAGGTGCAGCGGGTTGGACTGCGCTTCGCCGACCACGCCCTTGCCGAACTGCATCGGTTCGATCTTGCTGTAGTACGGAATACCCTGGGTGTTGACCGTTTCCATGTAGTCCGCCGGTGCAAACACCGAGATGTACAACTCCGGTACACCTTCAGGGATCAGCAGCGCCTTGTCGTCGTGGACGAAAGACACGCCCGCGACTTTGCCACGGTAGCGCTCCCAGATAATGCCGCCGAACTCGAAGCTTTCCCGGGCGTCGCCCCGTAAGGCAGCCGCCTGCTGGCTGTTGAGGTAGGTCTCTTTGACCGACTCGTGAACAATCAGCTTGTTCCAGAAATTCTTGCCGCAAAAAGCGCGAGAGCCGGTGCTAGTCACGCTGCCGAGGGCATCTTCTTGCATATCCAACGCTTCGCCGCATTTGACCCGCAGCTCCGTGCTCGGGTCGGCCAAGCCCATGGGCAACTTCTGACGCTGTACACCGAAGCGGTCATACAGATCCAGCAGCACCGTCGAACCATCGGCATCGAGAATCAGGCCATTCAGCGCGCCCATGCGCTGGAACTCATGGGTCGCGTCCAACTGACGACGCGCTTTGGCCAGACGGGTATTGACGACATCCTGAACCGCCTGCAACTCGGTGCGGGTACCGAAGGCGCGAATACCCTGGATCTCGTCGGCCTTGATGGTGAAGCGCTCCGGCAGGTGCACGGTGTTGAACGGGATCAGGTTGCGTTTGCTGGCGGCGACCACCAGGCCCGCGCCGCCGCGTTCACCGGCTGGCACCAGTGCCAGGGTATCGCCGTCCTTTTCGATCTGAACGGTCAGGGTGGTAATACCCTCCTCGCGAAACAGACCCAGGGCGCTGATGCGGCCTGGCAGATAGGGTTGATCGTTGAGTGCAGCAGTCAGCGCGGTAACGGTAAACGCTTCGTCGTCAAAAATGGCGATCTCGGCCATGGGTACTCTCCAGAAATGAAAAAACCCGCTCAAGGCGGGTCGGGCAAACGTAGGGGATAGCCTTAGCGGACAATCAGGAAATGGCTGGCCAGATCCTTTTCCGCCACCGGGTCTAGCCCGGTCAGGTGCACTTCGCTGACTTCAGCCAAACGCACCACGGCGCGACCACGGCGCACGATGTCCGACTCGCCCAATGGTCCGTAGAGGATCACAACAGCCGTCTCCGTACCGTCTGTGGCGGCAGAGTCATACGGCGCGAATTCGCCCGTGGCCGTCACCAGGCCGAGAACCTGGCCCGGGTTCAGCGCAGGGCCAGCTGCAACATTGATCGTTTCCCGAGAAATGTTCCCGGCGCCTTCAGACAGGAGAAATTCACCCGCGTGGATCGGCTCTTTTTTGAGGGTCATGGTCTTGCTCCTTTCGCGCCGTGCGCGGTTCCAGATTGAGCCGTTTGTCGCGCGGCCCAGATCGAGGTGGGGTCAGGTTGTTTGGCCAGCACCTTGGGCGCCGGGTCGTCGGCCAGCGGCAGACTGTTGTCGATTTCAAACCCCTTGCCGCTGGTGACAATCTTGTCGAACAGACGCGCCCGAACCGCTGAAGCATCCAGCCCCGCCGACACATACTCGGCGCTGAACTCCGGCAACCGAGCGGCCACGCACAGGTCATTCACCGCCTTGGCGCGAGCCAGGCCGGCCAGGACAATCTCTTCGCTTTCAAGCTGGGTCGAGCTGAGCAGCGATTCGACCAGGTTGCCGATACCTGCTGCCGTGCAACGTTGAGTGATCATCAGGGCCAACTTGGCCGAATCGACCACCGGCGACACAGATGGTGGATCGAGCGGTTCCGGCTCCAGGTCCGGATCTGCTTCGGGTGGTTCATCGAGCTGAGCCACCAGTTCAGCCGGTGCGTGCTGAAAACGCTGCAACACCGCGCCCTGACCGAGGCACGCCTTGACCGTGATGCCGTCGCCGACTTCATCGGCCAGCCCCAGTGCCACGGCTTCATTAGCCGTCAGCCAGGTTTCGGCGGCCACCAGCCGTCGCAGCTCGACCTCATCGATGTCCGGCGCCTTGGCCTTGTAGGCCGCGATGATCGCCTCCAGCGTCTGATCCAGAACATCGGCGACCCTGCGGAAGTCCTCCGCGTCGCCTCCGGCATAGGTGTAAGGGTTGTGGATCATCAGCATGGCATTCGACGCAATGACGACGCGGTGTGCACCGCATACCGCCACACTGGCCGCACTGGCGGCCAATGCATCAATCCGACCGGTACAACGCTCACCCAGACGCGATAACGCATTGTGCATGGCGAGCCCGTCAAACAAATCGCCACCGATGCTGTTGAATGCCGCGACCACCGGCGAGACGCCGTCATCCAAGGAGCGCAGGTCCTGTACAAATTGATTGGCAGTGATGCCCCAGGTACCAATCTCGCCATAGACAAAAACTTCGATCACTCGCTCGGCGGCCTCGCCGCTGGCCTGCAGTGCGTACCAGGTTTTATCCTGAACCTGCACCCGTTGACCGGCCCGATTGTAAACGCGCGGTCGCGCTTTTTTACTCATGGTTGCTCCTTGTCGTCGGTTGTTTCGACGGCATCCAAGGTGTTGTAATTGAGGCCAAGGGCCGTGGCACGCGCCAGATCGGCGGCGTTTTCCTGATCGACCGTTTCGGCGTCGTAGCCGGTGCGCAGAACCATCTCGCTGCGCGAGGCAAAGCCTGCCTGCACTTCCATCCGGCGAGCCTGCACGTCCTGTACGGGCTGGATATAAGCCCAACCTTGCGGCACCCAACGGGTACGCAGGTAGTCGCGGCGCTTCTGCGCGAAATCGCCCAGCACCAGGACACCGGACAACACGGCCATGTCCATCCAGGCGGCCCGCACTGGGCGGCAGAGCTGGTGGACATAAACGCTGAATTGCAGTTGTTCCAGGCGGCGCCGAAACTCGTTGAGCACCACACGCAACGCTCGGTCGTTGATCCCACGCATGTCGCCGGTGAGGATCTCGTAAGGCGTGCCGGAACCGGCGGCGGCTGCCATCAGTTGTTGCCGCATGAAGTCGGGATAGTTGTTGCCCGCATCCGGTGGCTTGGAGAATTCCACCTCTTCACCAGGACCCAACTCCTGCATGGTGCCGGGCTCCAGCGCGACCATCGGCGTGAAGCCATCGCGATCCAGGCTCAGCGGCGCGCCGGTCACTGGATCTCTGGGAACCAGTCCAGATTCCGGCGTCGGCCGTTTGATAAAACCGGCAAATAGGTTGGCCACTTCCTGGCGAAACAACACGGCGTCGTCGTAGTTGTCGAGACTGCGCAGGCGCTTGAGTACAGGCGACAAGCGCGGCACGCCGCGCAGTTGACCAGGCTCCACCGGTTCAAAGATGTGCAGCACCTGCGCCGCCGGCACTCGCACCAGTTGGTTGTAGCCAGCGTTCAACGACGACGCATCGCGCGGATGCGACAGGTACATCCAGTACGCCACGCGCTTGCCGCCGGGGTTGAACTCGATCCCGGCGCGGATAACGTTGCCGGATTTGGTGCTCTCGTACTTGTCGTGCGGAACAAACTCCGGCGCCAGAATCTGCAGCTGCAGTGGAACCGCCAAGCCCTCGTCGAGACTGCGCGGACGCAGCCGCACAAAGCACTCACCCGAGGTTTCAACCGTACGGGCCACCAAGGCCTGCTGGCCGTAGAAGTCGGTACGATCATCCGCATCCGATTCATCGACCCAATCGCCCCACAGCTCCTGGAGCACCTTGCGTAAAGCATCATCGTCTGTGGTCGGCCGAGGGGTGATACCGGTGCCGATCAGGTTGCTGACGCGCTTGTCGATCACGTTAAAGGCATACGGGTCATTACGAACCGCTGCCCGGGAGCGCGACCGCAGGTTGCGCAGTGCCGGGGTATTGATGCTGTTGATCCCGTTGTCGGGAGCATCCCAGCCAGTGGAGCGGCGGCCCTCTCCGGCGCCTTCGTAACTGGCCTTGATGTTCGACGGCAACACGAATCCGTTACGGGTTAGCGTCGGATAGCGAGCCATTAGAGTCCCTTGCCTCCGTGGTACAGACGAACCGCACGCGAGCGTGGTCCGGCAGCGTTGACCAGCGACGAACGAATCTCTTCGCGAGCCTTGAGCAGCTCATCGACCGTGCGGTACTCCACGGTGCGGTCGGTGTAGCGCACGGTTTTTTCACCGCGAGCGATGGCCGCCTCAACCGCGTCGAGGTGCTTCTGGGTAAATGACATATCAGCGTCTCTTCAGGTAACCGCTGGTGGAGCTGCGGCGTTGAGGGGGGTTGCCGTTGGGCGCGCTTGCACGACCGGAACAGCGAGGGATGGAGCCGGTTGCCTATCCGGTGTTGCGGGACCAGGACTATCGATCCGTTCACCTTGCACAGGCTTGATGTCCCGGGCTTCGTCAAACAGTCCGGACTGCGCCAGGGACTGACGCACGCGTTCCCAGTCGTGTTCCTTGTAGCGGTTGAGGCCCAGGTAATGCGCCATCGCCAGGCAATACACCATCAGGTCGAGCGCTTCGTTGCGCTCGGCCTTGCCTTTGACCCATTCGATGCGCTTGTGACCACGCACGTAGCGGGCGACCTTGCGCTCTGCCACGCACTGGTCGAAGAAGTCGTCCGGCAGGTCATTGGCGAAGTGCAACGCGCCCGGCCCGGACTCGAATGGGTAGCGGTTGTAGATCCAATCTTTCGCTGTGTCGGTACCGACGAACCACAGCTCGGCACCGTTGCGTTCGGTCTGGCCTTTCCAGGTCACATCGACCATGGACGGGCGTTGAGCAATGACCGGCTTGCCGGGTTTGCTCGCACCTTTGATGGCGAACACGTTGCGCCAGCGACGAACACGGCAGAACTGGTAGACCTCATCGGTATGGTGACCACCGGAGTCGACGGCCACGGCGAGAATGCCCAGACCGACACCGCAAGGATGGCGGTATTTGGCCTTGAGCAATTCATCCAGCGCCGCCCAGGTGCGGTCGTCTGCTGGATCGCCCGAAACGATCTGGAAATCAACGACCCAGCGCTCCATGCCGGCCCCCCAGCCCATGGCCATGAACTCCAGGCGATTGGCCTGAACGTCGACGGCACCGGTGATCATCATCACCGCCGCCGGTAGCGAACCGAGGGTAAAGCCTTCCAACCGAGCGCGCTGTCTAAGCACGTCCGCTTTGGTCTGCTCTTGAGCCGCGTCCCAAACCTTCGCCAGACGGGTGTTGTAGAACACCTGCATGGGCTCAAGATCGCCTTTGGCCTGGGCCTTTTTCGCCTTCTCGAATTGCTTGGCCAGCGACTTCCAATCCATCCAACCCAGCGGCGAATACAACGCGTTGAGATGGAAGCCAACGGTCTCGCCGTCTCCTTCGGCATGGGCGCGCCACTCGCCGTTGGCGAGCATTTCGCCCTTGTGGTACTCCTCAATCAGCACGTCACATTCCGGCCCGGCGCACTGGTAGTGCACGACGCTGAAATCCATCGAGTAGTGCAGCCGCTCCCACTCAAGGATTTGCATGTGCCCGCAAGTCGGGCACGGCACGTAGTAGTGACGCTGGTCGCTGCCATCGAACAGGTCGGAGATGCGCGAAGCGCCCTTGATCGTCGGCGAGCTGGAGAAGTAGAACTTGGCGTTACGGCCAAAGGTACTGCCCCGGGTTTCCGCCAGCTCGATGGGATCGCCCTCCTCGCCGATGTCCACCTCCCAGCGGTCGATCTCATCACCGTAAACGTAGCGCGCCGAGAGCTCCGACAGGTTGGCGGCCGAGCCGGCGGTGGTCACGTACAACGTGCCGCCCTCGAACTCCTTGGTGTCCATGGTGTTGCGTGAATCCCGCGAGCGGTTGGCCGCCACGCGCTCACGCAACACCGGCGTCGCCTTGATCGTTTTGCCGATCCGCGAGGACACCCGTTTGGCCAGGCCGAGGCTTGGCAACAGCGCCAGGATATTCGACGGCGCCATGTGCATCAGGCCGCCGATCCAATTCAGACCGACCTGGGTTTTCATCAACTGCGACGCGACCATGGTGATCACGCGTTTGCAGGGGTGAGCCGGCGACAGGCAACGCATCGGCTCGCGGGCATACGGAGTACGCGAAGTGCGGTACTGGCCGGGCTCAGCGGCGCCGGTGTCACGCGGGATCCGCATGTACTCATCGGCCCACTGATCGATCCAGACATCCGGGTCGGGCCGTAGCCCACGGAAATACGCCTCGCGGTACACCTCTGCACCGTCAGGGAATCCAGTGGGCATGGGCTTAACTCGTGGTCAGTGCGTGTTCTAGGTCCGCTGAAGACATGCGTTCGGCGTCTTCCAGCGAGCGACGGATCGCCGCTGTGAGGTGCTTCTCGATTTCCCAAGGGTCGGTCATGGAAGCCAGTTCCGGAGCCAACTGCGGAGGCATGCCGAGCAGTTGATCGCGCAGCATGCGACCGGCGTTGTAGGCACCGGTCTGAACCGCCGTCAGTGCCACCAGTGAGCCCTTGGCCTTGTGTAACTCGATCTCGGCGAGCTGTGCCAGGTTGTGCTCGCGTAATGCGCGGGCCTTCTGGAAGTCGGGAAGCTGCCCCGCAGGGGTAATCGCGAGCGGCGGCGCAGCCATTGAAGTCGGTTCGGCCTGACTGGATAGCTGGCTGTAAACGTCACGCTGAAGCCGGTCCTGGTGGTGGCGGTCAGCGACGGCGGTCTTGCTCGGGTCAGCGGTGTCGCGAATCAACGCTTCACTGGCCGTGACATCGACCTGTTTACCGTCTGCGGTCAGTACCAGGCGGTTGTTGTTTTTCAACCAGGTGATGTAGCTGGGCGCCCTGCCGATCCGAGCCGCGAAGGCGCTCTTTGACAGGTACATTGGTTCTGTCATAAGCCCTCCTTTTCAACGGCTTTTCAATGGGAACCTTTCGATTTCAATGGATTGAATTTCAGTAAGCTGGCAACCCTGTCGCTAACACTTTCCCGCGGGTTTCCGACCCCGTACCCAATGGATAACCCCAGGGTCCCCGGCGATTTTCGGTGCCCCGGGCCGGTGCATCACCCCTGCTCACCACCGGAGGGTGGCGCTTCGCAGACGCCCAGCCGCTTGGCGGCCCAACGTT
The DNA here is from genome assembly GCF_054668435.1 of Pseudomonas sp. S2_B07. Lineage (NCBI taxonomy): Bacteria > Pseudomonadati > Pseudomonadota > Gammaproteobacteria > Pseudomonadales > Pseudomonadaceae > Pseudomonas > Pseudomonas sp. S2_B07. Next base: position 86,343 of record NZ_CP162769.1, on the reverse strand, counting down.
CGTACAACCCGATGGCAACATCGGCGCCGGCCATTGCAGTCAGGCAGCCCATCGCCGACGCGGTCCAGATCGACACCCCGGCGGCGTGCAACAACATCATGGTGGACAGTCCGCAACCAACGCAGGCACCGGACCGAAGTGCGAGGCGCCGTAACAATGCCCAACCCCTTGCCCCGTCCTTGTCAGCTCGCCACATCTCGCCCGACACGCCGCCGACCAGGGCCAGGACGATCACTAACCAGATCGGCATCTCTGCCAGCGCTTGCTGTTCGTTCGTCATCGCCCTACCCCATAAACGCAAAAACCCGGCGCAATGGCCGGGTTTGGTGTGTGATGCCTGCCGCTCTCTGCGGTCGCACCTATCGAAGATGACTACTTTTTACAGGTGGATTCTCATGGCAGCAACCCCACTTTAATGCCACCCGGTGAATATGTGGGTAACGCAGGGTGAACGCCTAAGCAATGTCGGTGAATACACCACCACGGCTATCTGTTGCTGTTGTGTTGTCCCATTTGCCCCACCTTTCAGGATCGAAGTGGGACGCCTGAGAGCGCCTAAGTTCGGGGCCTTGCCCCACTGTCCTACTGTTTTATCTACTTTCTCGTGTAAAGGAAGAAATTGAATAACACGCGTGCGCGCCAGGGGCGCGTGCTGGTGCCCGCTCCGCTCACATGGGCGGGAGGCTCCAACAGGCGGGACTGTGGGACAGCCCAACAACGACAAGGCCCGCGCTTGTCCCACCACGTCAAAACGCAGTGGGGCAAGGCGGGCCAGTGGGACAACAACAGCCGGAGTCGTGCCTGGGGTCACGCAGCCTTCCCCATCAACATGCCGGCGATGCACAAATGCGCCTCATGCAAACGACGGTAATACGTCGGCGCACTGCAACCGCAATGCAGCATCTTCTGCGACAGAAAGCTTTCGTGGTTGCAGTAGTGCTCCATCACTACCAAGGCAAGCTCAGGCGCAAGATGCTTATTCACGATCAGCTCAATATCCGCCGATTCATCCAGCAGCACCCGACTGCCGCGAGTCCCGCGAATCAACTCCCCTTTGCACTCCATCAGCATGGCGATCATGTTGCCGCCGCTCGCTCCAGCGAAACAGTGGGTCATCGGGGAGTGCAGATCCTCGGCCCACAGCTTGAGCATCTCATCGATTCGCTTAATCAAAGCACGGCTCCTCAAACGTCTCCCTCTGCAACACTGAAGCGCCACCCCAACCTGCCGGCTTCTTGTAAGCCCAAGGACGCTGCCCACTTTTCGCCAACGCCGGCATCCGTGTCCGTCGCCATCCAAGCCGGTGCATGATCGCCCCGACGCGCATCTGCTCGGGCTTACCCCAATGACCAAAGTCGAGCTTCAGCGCATTAGTCAGCACCTCACTGCCGGACGTGGTTTCACCGATCTGCGATTCCTCCAGCCAGGTCAGAATTGGCCCTTCCCACTCATCCACAACAAAGCGCTCTTCCTGCGCGTCAGCAAAGGTCGGCGCCTCATCAGGCGTCACCCACCAGATATCGCCTGCCTCATAGCAAAACATCGCTTCTGCCCAGAGCTGGTCACGGATTTCACGCAGCTGCTCCAGGTCGACCTTGGTACAAGCCACCGGCCAATAACGCCGGTTGCCGGTGGCGTCCTTGAGGTATTCGTCTTGGTTGGTCGTCCCCACGAACACACACTGGCGTGGCACATCGTTTGTTCGGCGGCCGTAGCTCTCGCGGTAGGTATCGGTCGACGCTGAGAAGAATTGTTTGGCCTTAGTGCTTTCCGCCTTGTTGAAGCTGTCCAGCTCCCCCAGCTCGACAATCCATTTGCCACGGATCGCCTGAAAGCCGTCCTTGTCGCCCAGCGCAAAAGGCGTATCCATGAACCATTCGCCGCCGAGGATGCTCATCGCCGTCGACTTACCCGCGCCCTGCGCGCCTTCCAGAATCATCACCGAGTCAGCCTTGCAGCCGGGCCTCATTACCCGCCCCACCGCCGACAGCATCCAGCGCTTACCGACCTTGGCCGAGTAGTCGCTGGCCTGCACGCCCATGACATCGGTGAGCCAACTTTCCAACCGAGGCACTCGGTCCCATTCGAGCTTGTGCAGGTACTCCCGCACCGGATGGAACGCATGATCATGTGCAACCACGCTCACCGCCTCGATCACCTGAGTCGACTTGACCCGCAGGTTGTATTGCTGCGCGAGCCACTTCATTACCCGCACGTCATCGATGTCGGCCCAGTCGCCAGTACCGCCGCCGTAAGGGGCAGAACGCAGCTTGACGATCTTCGAACTGAAGGCGCTGTAAGTGATCACCCCGGCCCAGCGTTCGTCGTTTCCAAGGATCAGCTCAACGTTTTGCATGTGCGCGATAAGGGCACCGCTTTCGGTGCGAGCCAGTTGATCTTTCCATCCACCCGCAGCCGGTGGCTTGACCACCGCCAACACCTGACGACGGACCGCCTCCAAGCCTTCGGCAACGTGCAGGTCGTTGAAGTCCGTCCACTTGTCTTCCCGCTCACCAGAGAAGATCGGCGCAACCACCTGACCACCTACTATCAACGCGGCGTTGTTGGCCTTCTCTTCACCGGGGTTCCAGGGCTCACCGTTCGGGCGCTTGGTCTTCCAGTCATCATCACGGCAGACGATCAATGGGCAACCCGGAAAGCGTTCACGCATGGCCTTGCAGACCACCAGCAAGTTACTCGCGTCGAAGGCGATGGCCACGGTCAGCGAGGTCGCCATATGCACGCTGGCGCCCGTGGCATAACCCTCACATACCAGCACCGGGTCTCCCGGCTCCGGGTGAGGCCCGATCAGGTGAAAAGCCCCCTCCTTCGACATCCCGTAAGGCCAGTAGGATTTGTCCCGACCGGTGTCTTCCTGCTTGGAGGGAAACACCACCTGCAAGCCGACGATCTGATCCCGCACGTTGCACATCGGCACCAAAAACGCGCCGGTGCGCGGCGCGTAACGAACACCAAAACCAACAATCTGCTTTCGGTCCAGATAGTCGCTACGCCCCTTTTCAGGCATGCGCTTGAACAGCCCCGCTGCGCGGTTCGCCGCTCGACGTGCCGCATTGGCCGCAATCTCGGCGGCGCGACGTTTGGCATCTTCTTGGCGAGCGCGCATAACCTCACGCTCTTCCTGCGACATCCGCCCCGCCTTGACCTTAATCTTCTGCGTTTCGCCCGAACGCCAGTCGCCGAAGCTGCCGAAGATCAGCGTCTCGCCCTTCTCGGTGCGATGTTCGTGGACGACGTACCAGCCGTTCTTTTCTTTGCCCTTGTCCTGCGTGGTCTTGCAGCGGGTCAGCTTGCCAAAAATTAACGGCTGGTCCGGCTCAAGGCCGTAGTCTGCGAATTGACCCAATACCTCATCGAGCATGGCGAGCCTCCCGCGATTCGTCGACGGACTGGCAGATCACGCACTGAGTGCAACCTGGGAGTGCGAGCCGACGAGCTTCAGGGATAGGATCATCGCAACCTTCGCAGAACAGGAATGAATGCGCCGCGGAAGCGGGCTTGGCGGCGTTACGCGCAGCGATTGCCTGATCAAGACGTTCCTGCACCAGGTCGTTAGCAAAGTCAGCAATATCAGCCACGGTCGACACCCCGCGTTGTCTGATTAACGTAGGTGGCGCGGTTGAACATCCCCAGCAGCCCTTGAATTCCTCGAAACACCTGCAAGCGAATCGCAGCCAACTCGTGGTCAGTCACCACGCCGTCGCCGATGCTCTTGGCCCATGTCTCAGCCAAGTCCGCGACCTGCCGAAAATACTCAGCAATGCCGGTGGTCAAGGTTTCAGGCATGTCGTTGGTGTACGCCTCGGCCAACTCCTGCCAAGTCGTATCCCCGACCAACGCATGCACTGCATCCAGAATGCGGCGGTCCTTGGTCAGCTCCAGGATCTCGCCGAATTCCTGAATGTTGACCGTGTGACTTGGGTGAGTTGGAGACAGCTTGTGCTGCAGCGTGGTGGCGTTTCTGCCGGTGGTGGCGGCAATTGCAGCTGCGCCACCGGGATAGTCCCGGGCAGCATGGTAAAGCGCTAAATCGAGCGGCAGGATCTCCCGCTGCGCCCGTTCTATAGAACTCAGAGCGATTCGGCTCATGGCATTAATCCTTGTAAGTTGCCAGTGCCGCGCGACATGCAGTGGTGATACATTTGCCGCGTGGCTTGAAAGGGCCCAAACGCCGGCTAGATCTTCAGGATCGATACCGGCACCGTGCCGAGGCGAACGATCCGTCGTTCACCTCTGGCGCAACAGCTGCCCAATCTGTGGTGGAAAAGGCAGCAACACCAAGGCATCCGTGCCTTGGAAAGCGCGGTAAAGAGAGGTGGTTAGCATGTGGTGTGCCCGCCTTTCTTTATCGCGACCCGACAGCGCTGTGGTGGTGCGTGCCGGGAGGAACTGGGCGGCCTTTGGGTCGCCTTTTTTCTAGCTACGCGGCTTTGCTAGTTGGAGTCGTTTCAGTCACACCAAAATGATCGAGTACCTCGGCAAGCGAAACACAACCTTCACTCTCACGAGCTAATGACTTGATCAACGAGACGCTTGGATCTTTGCTCGCGTATTTGACGTGAAGACGCAGGTAGCTCACTGCGATATGGCAACGCTGGGCGTAAGCCATTAGCGCCTCGGTATCTAACTGATTGATGTAATTACGTAAGTTCATAGGTGTACCCTCCGAACGACAAGTTAACCTCCTGGGTTACTTTTTGCAATACCCACAAGGACATTCACCCGCAAGGTTAATCCAGCCAGAATCGGCGTATGAAAATTTCAGATACCCGCCTCCAAAATTTCCGAAGAGTCTTGGCAGAGAAAAAACTCCGCTTGACTGACATCGCCGAACTACTGGGTAAAGCGCCCGCGCAGGTTAGTGCTTTCGGCGGAAAGAACCCGACAAAGGGCATTGGAGATCAGATTGCGCGCGAGATCGAGAAAGCGTTGCACCTTCATGACGGATATCTCGACATGCCGTATGGCCTTGGCGAATTCAACAACGCTACGGTTCTAAGTCACACAGGTCGTAAATTACCGGTGATGGGATCAATTGCTGCCGGTGCTTGGTGCGAACCTGATGTCAGCTTCGATCCACGGGATGCGGAAGAGTGGATTGACGCACCGGGTCCCGTGGGACCACGGGCATTTATCCTTCGCGTTGAAGGCATGAGCATGGAGCCAAAATTTGTGGAGGGCGACAAGATCGTGATCGACCCTGCGTTAGAGGCGCTACCAGGTCACTTTGTTGCTGCCAAAAGAACGCGAGATCAAGCCGCAACGCTTAAACAATTGAAACAAGAGGGAAATGAACAGTATCTCTACGCACTAAATCCAGACTGGCCTGAGAGAATCATTCGGATGACTGAAGAGTGGAGTATCTGTGGGCGAGCTCGCTGGAAAATATCAGACTTGTAACTCTAGAAAAATCCAGCTTCAGAAAGGGATATCAAATGAAGTACAAAACCAGTGATGTTTTCGGCGTCCGCAGCCAGCTAATAGAATCTTATATCGAAAGACCTAGCGTAGACGAATTATTCAGTGCAGCGCTTGAGGACAAAAACCAAGTAATAGTTTATGGATCTTCTAAACAAGGAAAGACATCACTAACCCTTAAGCATCTAAAAAAAGATGAATATGTAAAAGTAGAATGCTCCCCACAGACACAAGCCATCGATATTTATCGATCAATTCTCAGACAATCAAACATCACATATTTCGAGAGTGATACTCAAGGCCTTAGCTTCGAAACTGCATCCAACATCAATGCCGGCGTAAAGGTAAAAGTCCCCTTCATTGGTGAAGCAACTCTAGGTGCTGGCACCGCAGACAAGACAACCCAGTCCAACTCATCAAAAGAGCTTTACATCGAATATAACTTAGAACTCGCACAGGACGTCTCCGAGCTTCTAAAAAAGAAAGAAATCGAAAAGTTTATCGTCCTTGAAAACTTTCACTACCTATCCCTTGAAGTACAAGAGCGTCTTGCCTACGACCTCAGGGTTTTTCAAGACCTTGGCGTGATTTTTATAGTACTGGGCATATGGCGCGAGGCGAATCGATTAGTACAATTCAATGGTGACCTTTTAGATCGCGTTACGGAAGTACCAGTAGAGCCTTGGCTGAATGAAGACTTTGCAAAAGTAATAGAAAAAGGATCAAAGCTACTAAACGCCGACTTTTCAAATATCCAAGAAATCCTCATCAAATCTTCATTCGACAGTGTTGGTGTTGTACAAGAGCTTTGCAAACAGTGCTGCATGGCGGCAGGCCTTACCGAAACAGCGAAAACAACGATAATTATAACAAGTGATCACCTAGCAACTGCGCTCGCCACCAAAGCAGGCGAGTACGGGGGTCGCCATATTCGAAATTTTGAATCATTTGTCGACATTGCACGAAAAACTAGCAACCAGAGCGGAAAGCCATCGTTAGCATTTCCATTTTATTTTATACACTTATTGCTAAAAACAGACCTAGAAAATATTGAACAGGGACTATCGCGATCTACATTATTAGAGGGAATCCGGAGAGTTCACCACAGGCCAGATGATGTACGCTCAGGCGACCTCGGTGCATTTCTTCATAACATTACCCAACATCAGATCAACAAACGAATTCAACCGCCCTTCGTAGATTATGATCGTGGTAGTAAGCTACTTAAGATAATCGACTCTTCACTGTATTTCTTCTTAAGGCATTGCGATCGAGACGCCATTTTGGCTGATATTCCTCATCCGACATTGGATTTTTCAGATGACCTGCTTGCAGGCCTGGATGAGCCGGAACCTGCTAACTGAGGGAATCATTGTACGATTTCAAAAAATTAACCTTTATGGTTGTTTTTTGTTGACACAATTTACCTTCAGGGTTAAATATCGCCTCACTCTTCCACCACAGAGCGAGGCAACACCATGCACACCACAGCAACCCTGCACGTCCATCCGGCCGCTGCTGATCCATTCCGCATATTCGAAATTCGCCGCCTAGCCCGCGAATGCCGCTGCACGTTTGTCACCACCAAACCTAAGCTGAAAGCCCGCGCCACACCCGCTCCGTTCGGTCCGAATGGCGGGGGGTATGCAGCATGAGCAAGTACAAGCTAGACAACCGCACCCTGCAACTGCTCAACGCCCAGGTCAACCTGACCGAGACCTTCAGCCACACTTTGAGGTCGACACCTAAGCGCGAGGCTCTGTCGTTTCGCTTGAAAGTTGAACGTAACCCATTCGACACCCTGTTCACCGTTGAACTGGGCAGCGAGCGCCATACGCTGACCTTGAAGAACGAAAAAAAGATGCACCTCAAGCTGGCCGACTTTATCGAAGAGATCGTCAACGGCCCGTTCGACCCCAGCAACGCTGCCGACCTGTTGAACCTCCCCCACGCCAGTCGGCAATACGCTCGCTTCGATACTGAGCACAAGCAGCGAGTATTCGAGCTGGTGCGCACTGGTGGTGTGGTGAGCCTCTACATGGGATTTGAGCTGCCCATTCACGTCGCCATCCACCGCACTAAAACCCGCCCTGGTGTCACCACCATCATGAGCATCGGCGTAAAAAGCCCGCGTACTAAATGCTTCTCCGTGTGCGGCAGCGACGTCGAGATCTACAAACAAGTAGCCGAGTCCATCAACCACCTGGCGGCAGCGGCAACACCCGCCGCGCACGCTGCTTGAGGGGATGTCATGGAACGCACACTCGCCCAAGCCGCGAAATACTTCGGTATGACTCGGCCAAAGCTGCTCGACCTTATGCGGGCAAAAGGTCTGCTCAATAATCGGAACCTACCCGCCTTCCCGACCCGCGATCGCGTGTACCTGCGGGTCAAGGAAAGCAACTGGTATCACGAGTCCGCCGGCATACAGTACAGCCAGTCAACCCGCGTCAAACAACCCGGTCTCCGCTGGCTGGCCGATCAACTGGGGCTGGATATACCCGCCATTCCGGTAAACCACAGTGACGTGGCCTAGGGAATACGCTCGCCAGATCGTCGCCATGCGCACACGCGAGGAGCGCAATGCTGCGCTCCTCGAAGTGCCTGAACATCTGCGCGAGCTAACTAAGCGCCACTGCCTGAATGCCTGGGACCACCCGGCAAGAACACAACGCAAGGAGGCTCAGCAAGCCAATGATTAACGCCAGCCAGACACCGCTACGACTGCAACCCGCACCCGAGTCAGCCACCGTGGAGCTGCTTTACCGCACCTTCGGCGACGTACTGATCCCGCTGGAAAAAGTGCGCGAGCAGTACTTCCGCAACCTCAACGAGCAATCGTTTGTGGCCGAGATCAACAGCGGTCGGATACAGCTTCCCATAACCACACTGGACACCAGCCGCAAGGCACCGAAGTACGCGCACATCCGCCATGTTGCTTCACTAATCGATATCCGTGCCTACAAGGCAGATGAAGAGATGCTGCGGCCGCAGGACGACTCAACCGAGTAAGACACCCGACCCAATGGCTGCCACCACCAGCCTACGACAATCTAGGAGCACACCACATGACTGCAATTCAAATCTGCGCATTGATCGGCCTCATCATCGCCGCCGCCCTTCTCTATTGGACCGGCTACCGAGATGGCCTGATCGATGGACGCATCGAGGAAGTTGACGAAGGCAAAACCATCCAACAATCCGACAACTCGGAAGCCATCCGTAGCCTGGAGCACTCACTAATCCAAGTATCTGCTGATCGCATGCAACTGTACGCTCTCTACAAGCGCGCATTGGCGGCCTCAAAACTAGGGGAGCAGGAACGTCAATCCCTACTAGCCATTGCTGAAAAGCTCAGGATCGCGGCCGAGACATTCAGTGCATTCCGAACCGGCAAAAAACTCGAGCGAGATACTCTCGACCTCCGCGATCAAGCGCTCTCCATGGCAGCCCTACTAGAGCCAGCAACGCAGGAGGATGCGGCATGAATCGCGCTCCCCAAATGTTGCGCCTGACACCACGGGCAGCCGGCGCCTTGCAACAGCAATGCACCAAAGCCACCACGAAGTTGCTGGAACTGACGCGCTTTCGCAAAGAATTCGACCGGCAACTTGTCGCACTGATCGGCAACGACGCCCTGCGCAAACTGAACAAAGACCAAAAACACCCCGCTACTGGCGGACTTGGTCAAGAAGGCTGCATGAGCCCAGATTCTCGCCACCATCGCAACACGGCTCGCGTCTCACCAGCACCGGAGGTACCAACTCGCCATCGAATAGCGGAGGAAAGCGGCACGGCGACGGAACAGCACACAACCCAAACATCGACCGCTTTGCTCTGCAACGTCAATAGCGTCGACGCACCTGAAACAAACAGGCTCTGCTGCGCAGCAGCAGGCATTACTGCCCCTTTTTTCGCCACCACCGTCGTGCTTATACCCCACGAAAAGCTGCGCGAGGCAGCCACACCAGATGCAACGCTAATCGCTGAGATTTGCTCGCCAGCGCAGCCTGTTGTGGGGTATACGCAGGTACAAGCTGTCGTCATCGCTCAGGAGACAGCATGAACAGAGAGAACTCCTTTCAGCTCCCAAGTGAGACGCTGACAGAAGCTGAACTGGCCGCTATAACGGGCTACAAGATTCCGTCCTGCCAACGTCGGTGGCTGCAACGCAATGCTTGGGAACACGTGCTCACAGCCGCACAACGCCCCGTTGTAGGCCGCGTTTACGCCCGCCTTAAGCTCGCAGGGGTGAAGCCATCCGCAACCAATGCAGTGACAGAAACTTGGTCACTCGATCTCGCTCGTGTGGGTTAGTAATGCGCCAGAAGAACGCCAAAAACCGGGATCTGCCGCCACGAATGATCCGCCGCACTCGGAAAAGAAAGAACGGCAGTACCTGGGTGGGCTACTACTACAACGGTCGGGACGCGGAAGGGAACCGGGTCGAAATTCCGCTGGGCGGTGATCTGGATGATGCAAAAATCGAATGGGCACGCCTCGATCGCAAAGCGATTCCGAAACCCGCGCACCTGATGGATCGCCTGTTTGACGACTATGAGTCGAAAGTAATGCCGAAGCTGACGCCAGGCACCCAAAGCGACTATGAGAAAGGCTTGCGACAGTTGCGTAAAGCGTTCGTCGGCGCGCCCGTTGACGCAATGACTCCGCAGGTAATCGCCCAGTATCGCGACGCTAGGTCGGCCAAAGTTCGAGCGAATCGGGAAATCGCCCTTCTGTCCACGATGTTCACTTTCGCCCGTGAGTGGGGACTTACTGACAAGGCAAACCCTTGCTTCGGCCTACGGCGGAACAAGGAGACGCCGCGGGATTTCTACGCAGGCGAAATCGTGTGGGATGCCGTATACGCACAGGCCCCGCCCGAACTAAAAGACGCCATGGACCTGGCTTACTTGACGGGTCAACGCCCGGCTGACGTATTGAAAGCTTCGGCGGCAGACATCAACAACGGATTCTTGATGGTGGGCCAGGGCAAGACTCAGAAACGCCTGAGAATACGCCTACACGACGGCGCTGCCATTTCTTACCTCAGTGCCTTTCTGGATGCATTGCTCGATCGCAAAGTGATGGCCGGCATAAAAAGCTCCAACCTGATAACCAACCAGGTGGGACTCCGTATGAGCTATGCGATGCTGCGTAATCGCTGGGACGAAGCCCGAGACAAGGCTGCAACAAAAGCAGCGACCGAGGGCGATACCGAGCTGGCTGTCACAATCCGGAAGTTTCAATTCAGGGACATCCGACCGAAGGCCGGCAGCGAAATCGAAGACATCAAAGACGCAAGCCGCCTGCTCGGTCACTCAACGGAAGAAATGACTAAGAAGGTTTATCGGCGAGTTGGTGAGATCGTGAAACCAACTAAATAGCAGCAACCTACTGCTTATTCTTTATAACCTCTATTAACGTTTTAACAGAAACTGCCTTCGTTATACGAAACAGCGAACGCGCCAGCCAAAGAATGCAAGCCAACCCGAACAATATAAACATCGCAGCCCAAGTATCAGCAGTAATCCCAAACGCCTCTTTGAAATTTGACGAGCAGAAAACCACAACAACACCAACAAGCAAGCTGAGCGGCATATGCCACGCATCTTTTTTTGACAAGCATTCCATATGATTTAGGAGCGCAAGTTCCAGTTTATCAGCCGTGATCGTTATCACTTCCTGTGAAATATTGTCATGGATTTGCTGGACTGGAACGTACTGTGACGGCTTCCTACGTTGCACTGGTGGAGCTTCTTGAGGTAATGGTTTCATCGTCATTCGACTTCCCCCCCAAGCATGAATTGAAACTCTACTCTCCTCATCTTCGCCAGTTTTTGGACCGACGCAAGGAAAAAGATAATTTCTTTATTGTCCGCGACCGCTACTGGATAGGGAGCGGTGAGACTTTGACCAAAGCCTCTACCAAAATTGGAAAATCGTAATACAACGCAATCAATGTGGATGCTATTTGGAGGGTTTTCATATTGGACATCGAATTTGGGTTCGGGACGTTTCTCTTCAGGAGTGCCATCCTCAAATGGCTCCTCTGGAAACTCCATCCGCACCGTCAATTCATCTTCACCAGCGACCGGACACACGAAGGTCACTACATCATTGTCAGGAACGAAGATGACTTCATTCATTAAAACTCTTCGCCCACCAACGTACATATCCATTCCTTACTCACCGTGCAACCAAGCACATCATAGTGCCATCATCAACATTGGGAATCTAGTGATTGATAGTGTGTCGAAGCGAACGGCGACCACTGAGCGATCCGACAACACGCTAAAAAAAGAGATGCGGTTGCGGAACACCAATCAAAAATTGCGGAACACTTCACTTTTTCGAAGACATAAAAAAACCCTGTAGATCGTTGATCTACAGGGTTTTTAAGAGTGGAGGCCGAGGTCGGAATCGAACCGGCGTAGGTGGATTTGCAATCCACTGCATAACCATTTTGCTACTCGGCCTCAAACATTTGCTGTCAGTAGCACAACAACAAATGTGTTCAAACTTGGAGCGGGAAACGAGACTCGAACTCGCGACCCCGACCTTGGCAAGGTCGTGCTCTACCAACTGAGCTATTCCCGCGTCTTGGTGTGGCGCATTCTATAGAATCCAGAAGCCCCGTCAACCCCTTGATTCAAAAAAGTTTTATTTCTTTTCAACGTCGGTCTTCAGATGTGGCCAGGCAGCCCGCAAGTACTGGACCATGGACCACAATGTCAGGCCCGCCGACACCAGCAACAAGGCATAACCGATCAAGACCCAGAAGCTAAAGTCTGACGGATTGGCCAGCAGGATCACCAGCGCGAGCATTTGCGCGGCGGTTTTCCATTTGCCCAGGTTCGATACGGCGACGTGAGCACGGGCGCCGAGTTCGGCCATCCACTCGCGTAATGCCGAGACGACAATTTCGCGACCGATGATGACGGCGGCCGGCAGCGTGAGCCACAGGTTGCCGTGTTCTTGCACCAGCAAGACCAGTGCGACGGCGACCATCAGCTTGTCAGCCACGGGATCGAGGAACGCCCCGAACGGAGTGCTTTGCTCCAGGCGTCGGGCGAGATAACCATCCAGCCAGTCTGTGGCGGCAGCAAAGGCGAAGACCGAGGCGGAGGCCACGTAGCTCCATTGGTAAGGCAGGTAGAACAACAAAATGAAGATCGGGATGAGCAGGACGCGTAGAACGGTAATCAGATTAGGGATATTCATCGGCACAACTGGCTACGAGGTGAGTTGGCATTCTACTCGCTGTGCAGATTTGCATAAATCAACTCTGCGAGCTTTTTACTGATCCCGGGTGCTTTGGCGATCTCTTCGATGCTGGCACGAGACAGCTCCTGCAATCCACCAAAATGTTTCAATAAATCGCGACGACGTGTCGGCCCGACGCCGGCGACGCCCTCAAGCGTGGACGTGCGGCGGGTTTTGCCACGGCGAGCGCGGTGACCGGTAATGGCGAAACGGTGGGCTTCGTCGCGTATTTGCTGAATCAAATGCAGCGCGGGGGAATCGCCGCGCAAGGTGAATTCATGGGCCGCGTCGTTGAGGTACAAGGTTTCGAAACCGGCCTTGCGCGTTGCCCCTTTGGCCACACCCAACAGGATCAGGTCCGGCACCGCCAGTTCATTGAGCACATCACGGGCCATGGACAACTGACCTTTGCCGCCGTCCACCAACAGAATATCCGGCAGCTTGCCCTCACCTTCCTTCAGCTTGCTGAAGCGGCGGGTCAAGGCCTGATGCATCGCGGCGTAGTCATCTCCCGCCGTCACGCCTTCGATGTTGTAACGGCGATAATCGGATTTGATCGGGCCTTCCGGGCCAAACACCACGCAGGACGCCACGGTGGCTTCGCCGCTGGAATGGCTGATGTCGTAGCACTCCAGGCGCTGCGGTGGCTCGTCCAGGTTCAAGACTTCCGCCAGCGCGTCGAAACGTGCGGCGACGTGCTGACGGTTCGCCAGACGCGCGCTCAAGGCCTGCTCGGCGTTGGTGACCGCCAGTTGCTGCCAGCGCGCTCGCGTGCCGCGCACCCGATGACTGATGGTCAGCTCACGCCCACGCAGGGCATCGATGGCCTCGATCAGCGTCGGGAAGTCTTCATGCACCACGTTGACGATCAGCTCACTCGGCAAGTCGCGCTCGGGGCTGGTGATGAAGTATTGGCCGAGAAACGCGGCCATGACTTCGGAAACGTCTTCGTCGATACCGGTTTGCGGGAAAAAGTTCTTGCTGCCCAGCACCCGTCCGCCACGCACGCTGATCAAGTGAACGCAAGCACCGCCTGGATTGACGAAGGCGGCGATCACATCGATATCGCCGGTGCCGCCTTCCATGCTTTGCTGGTCCTGGACCCGACGCAGCAAGGAAATCTGGTCACGCAACTCGGCGGCACGCTCAAACTCGAGGTTGATCGCCGCCTCTTCCATGCCTGCTGACAACTCGTCCGTCAGCGCATTGCTGCGCCCCTCAAGGAACATTACCGAGTGACGAACGTCTTCGGCATAAACCTCAGGCTCGACCAAGCCCACGCACGGCGCCTTGCAACGTTTGATCTGGTATTGCAGGCATGGGCGCGTGCGGTTCTTGTAATAGCTGTCTTCGCACTGGCGAACAAAAAAGGTCTTTTGCAAAAGGCTCAGGCTTTCACGAATCGCTCCGGCGCTCGGGTACGGACCAAAATACTTGCCCTTGGCCTTCTTCGCACCGCGATGAATGCTCAAGCGCGGGAACTGGCCATCCGAGAGAAAGACGTAAGGGTAGGATTTGTCGTCGCGCAGCAGGATGTTGTACGGCGGGCGCCATTCCTTGATCAGCGTCTGCTCAAGCAACAGGGCTTCGGTTTCGTTGGCGGTGATGGTGGTCTCGACCTGAGCGATACGCGCCACCAGCGCGGCGGTCTTGGGTGCCAGACCGGATTTGCGGAAGTAACTCGACAGGCGATTCTTCAGGTTCTTGGCTTTGCCGACATACAACAGGCGCGCATCGCTGTCGAACATGCGGTACACACCGGGGCGCCCACTGACCGTCGACAGAAAAGCGCTTGGATCGAAGGTGTCAGTCATTGTCAGAGGCTGGCATCGACCATGCCGTGACGAACCGCCAACAGCGTCAGCTCGACATCACTGCTGATCGAAAGCTTCTCGAAAATGCGGTAACGGTAAGTGTTGACCGTTTTGGGTGACAGGCAAAGCTTGTCGGAAATGATCTGGACCTTCTGGCAGCCGACAATCATCAACGCGATCTGGATCTCGCGCTCGGACAAGGCATCGAAGGGCGAGTCGTTGGTGGGCTGAAAGGATTTGATCGCCAGTTGCTGGGCAATCTGCGGGCTGATGTAGCGTTGACCGGCAAATACCAGGCGAATCGCCTGGACCATTTCCGGCAGCCCTGCGCCCTTGGTCAGGTATCCGGCGGCACCCGCCTGCAGCAACCGCGTCGGAAACGGATCTTCCTCACAGACAGTGACCGCGACGACTTTGATATCCGGGTGACTGCGCAACAGTTTGCGCGTGGCTTCAAGACCGCCGATACCCGGCATCTTGACGTCCATCAACACCACATCGGGTTTCAACTCACGCGCTTTGAGCAGGGATTCTTCCCCTGATTCAGCCTGGCCGACTACTTGCAGGCCATCGATGTCAGCCAGCATTCGTGTAATGCCTGTACGAACGAGATCATGGTCATCGACTACTAGCACCCTAATCAAGCAGACACCTCGCGAATTGGTCTTATTGGGTTGCCGGACACCTTAGCAAAAAGCAACTGGCAGACCTAGCAGCAAGCATCATATAAAAAGTATCAATACATCTTGAAAGGCTTGTCGCCAGCGCGTTTCAGCGATGAAGCCTGTCGATATCACGCTGCATTCTCAGGAAACACTCGTCCTGACCGACCACCTTCAGCCCTTTTCGTTCGTAAAGTTTTTTTGCCGGATTATTTTCAAAAACGGTCAGGCGCAATGCCGGACGTCGTTCCTTGCACGCGAGCGCGAAGACCTCATCGATCACCCAACCACCCGCGCCCTGCCCCTGAAACGCTTCGAGCACATGCAGTTCGCGAATGTACAAGGCGTTTGCATCGCGACTCAGGCTGACAAAACCCAGCACTGACTCATCGCGCACAATCATGCGGTTCTCGCGCCCCGCCCAGGCGACATCAAACGCCTCATCCAGCCAAAGCAGATCGTGCTGGATGTAATAGCGCAGCATGTTGTCGCAGGTCAGTTTCCGGGCGAAGTCGAGATCGACGGGTGACGCCAGACGCCATTCGAAACCCATTCAAGCCTCCGTAACGTCAATAACAGTGCCGTTCCAGCCACCCGCCTCGCGGCGCGCCACCACCATTAGATTCCCCGTACCCGGTGCCGCAGCAATCAGCGAACCGTCCGACGCCCAGAGGGCACTGCGTCCTGCAGACTCCCAGCCTCCGGTCGCACCGCCGTGGTTGGCCATCAACACCGTCATTGAATGTGTGCCGGCGTACCCTTGCAGGAGCGCCGTGTCCAGGGCATAGCCGTTTTCCGTGATCAGCACACCGGCGGCATAGAGGTCGGCGCCCTGCTCCGCGGCCGCGGCAGCATGACTGGCGTGAGAAAAATCAGCGCACACCGCCAGCGCGACGGTATCGCCACCGATGGTCAACATCGAGCCACCTGTGCCCGGCGCAAACGCCACTTCCTCGCCGGGGTGCAGATGCTGTTTGCTGTAGACCCCGAGTGAACCATCGGCGCCCAACACCAGCGCACCAATCAATACCGGCGAATCGTCCGACAGCCGAATCGGCATGCCGACCACACTGGTGACGCCGACTTCCCGGGCGAAATCCCGCAACGGACGCAACACCTCGGCATCCGGTGCGATGGCCAATTCAGCTGCCAAGCCTCGCTCATAGCCGGTCAACGACAATTCAGGAAAGACCAGCAACTGAACGCCCTGCTCCGCAGCAACCTGCATGAAACGCTGATGCCGGGCAATGTTGGCGGCAAGATCACCAGCGACCGAGATCGATTGAGCCGCGGCAATAGTCAATGGCGTCATGTTTCGTCCTTGTGACGTTGGTGGATGAGCAAAACACAAAGTGTGTCATAAAGCAGCGCGCACTCAAGCGATAGAAAATGCCGTCGGCGATTGATAGCATTTTCTGATTGAAACCGCGCACCGGCCTCTAGTAAGCTCGGCGCATCCATCGGAGACAGACCATGTTCAACGCCCTCTCACAGCTTCCAACTGCCAACGCTCAGCGTTCGGTGGCGGCTGCGCGAGTGAATGACGTCTGTGCTTCGGTCAGCTTTTATTTTGGGTATTGGTTTAGCCACTGGCGCGCCTGATACCCACACGGCGCCCACTTTAAACGGGTCGCCGCCAGAGTTTTCAAACCCCCGGTCGGCCTCCCGACCGGGGGTTTTGTTTTTTCAGCCCCGAACACTTTTGCGACACACCAGACACTTTGAGGATTCACGACATGAACTACGCCACTTATTACCGTTACGACAGTTTTACCGCCTGGCGATTTACCAGCCTCCGCTCGGGACAGCCTGCCGCCTCCGATCGGTCACCCACAGGTGGCAAGCACACACACGCAGCCAATCCGGCCAATTGTCGAACACCCCAGTAGGGCCGAGCGCGCGGGAACGAACCCGCCGCCAGCCCAGGAAGCCATGCCATGAACTCGTCCGTCTCTGCTTTGCCGCTGTCCACGTTGAATCCTGCCAATGAAGCGCTGACCCTGCGTCTGCCCAGCTCATTGCAACTCAAGCAGCAACTGCCCCTCAGCAACGCCCTGACCCGTCAAGTCGCCGCTCACCGCGACGCGGTCCGTGCAATCCTCAACGGTGAAGACTCCCGTTTGCTGGTGATCGTCGGACCTTGCTCGATTCACGACCCGCAATCCGCCCTCGAATACGCCGCCAACCTTGCCCGACTGGCCACCGACGTCAGCGATGAAATGCTGCTGGTCATGCGCGCCTACGTCGAAAAACCGCGCACCACGGTCGGCTGGAAAGGCCTGGCCTACGATCCGCACCTGGACGGCAGTGATGACATGGCTGGCGGCTTGACGTTGTCGCGCGAGCTGATGCGCGAAATGCTCCGTCTCGGCTTGCCGATTGCCACCGAACTGCTGCAACCCATGGCCGCGGGCTACTTTGACGACCTGCTGAGCTGGGTGGCGATTGGTGCCCGGACCACCGAATCACAGATCCACCGGGAAATGGCCAGCGGCCTGAGCATGCCGGTCGGGTTCAAGAACGGCACCGATGGCGGCGTGACCGTGGCCAGCGACGCCATGCGCTCGGCCGCTCATCCGCATCGACATTTCGGCGTCGACAGCCAGGGGCATCCGGCAATCATCCAGACACCGGGCAATCCCGACACGCACCTGGTGTTGCGCGGCGGGCATCAGGGGCCGAACTACGACCGCGACAGCGTCGGCCAGGTGAACCGCGATTTGACCCGACTGAAGATCCCTGCGCGGATCATGGTCGACTGCAGCCACGCCAACAGCGGCAAAGACCCGGCGCGGCAGCCAGCGGTGTTCAATGACGTACTGGAACAGCGCCTGCAAGGTGACCGTTCGCTGATCGGCATGATGATCGAGAGCCATCTGTTCGAAGGTTGCCAGCCCTTGAGTCCAACGTTGCGCTACGGCGTCTCGGTGACCGATGGCTGTCTTGGCTGGAACGGGACGGAGGAATTGTTGCGCAACGCCGCTGACCGGCTTCGAGCGCAGCACGGGCATCAATAAACGGCTAGCGCAATTTCTGTAGCAGTTGGCGCAGCCTGCTGCTACAGGTTGCGTTGTGGTTGAAACACGACATCACTGACAGGTAAAGCCGTTTCCTGAGTAGGCCATCGCAGGCAAACGCGCTGTTACAGATCAAAAGATGTCGAAACAATCGGAACAAGACCTCAACCACTTTCGAACTTTCCTACACTTTCTATACCTTTTTCATCAGCTTACAGCGGATTCCTCATACACCGCCCAAGCGCTGGGGTGCTTTAGAGTGAGCCCATCTGCACTCCTCTGAACGATCGCGAAAAAGGAATCAACATGCTACGGAACGCAACCACCCAGTACCCTATCCTGCTGATCCACGGGCTCTTCGGCTTCGACCGTATCGGCACGACCGAATTCTTCCAGGACGTCAAGCAGTCCTTGCGAAGTGCGGGGGCCAGGGTGTTCATCCCACACCTGTCGGCTACCCACAGCAACGAAGTACGTGGCGACCAGCTATTGGCACAGATCGAACGGGTGCTGGAAGGAACCGGCGCCAGCAAGGTCAACCTGATCGGTCATAGCCAAGGAGCATTGGCGGCACGCTATGCGGCGGCGATAGCACCCCATGCGGTGGCGTCGGTGACATCAGTCAGTGGCCCGAACCACGGCTCGGAACTGGCCGACTTCTTGCGCAAGGCGCTGACGCCCGGCCGTCTTCCAGAACATGTCGCGGCGACGGTGGCGACGCTGTTCGCTGATTTTGTGTCGTTACTCAGCGGCAACCTGCACTTGCCACAAAACGCAGTCGCGGCTCTCAATGCGCTGACCACCGAAGGCGTAGGGGCTTTCAACGACAAATACCCCCAAGGGTTACCGAAGACCTGGGGCGGCAAGGGCCGAGATGTGGTGAACGGCGTGCGTTATTACTCCTGGAGCGGCACGTTACAGGGAACCCTTCTCGACGAGGGCTTGAAAGCGCTCGATCCACTGCACGGTTTCCTCCGTGCCTTCTCCCACTACTTCACCACGGAAGCGGAGCAGAATGACGGTTTGGTCGGCCGCTACAGCTCCCACCTGGGAAAAGTCATCCGCTCCGACTATCCGCTGGATCACCTGAGCAGCCTCGGTCATACCGGCGGCTTGCATCGCAAAGCCATCGATCCCGTGGCGTTGTATGTCCAGCATGCCGAGCGCCTGAGAAACGCGGGCCTATAATCTGTCCGCAACTTTGACGAGAAATAGGCCACTGAATCCGGTAGGCTCCGCACTTTACTGAATATTGAAAGGAGAATTTCCCATGGCTAAAGCCACTGCCCGTCACATCCTGGTTGCCTCGGAAGCCAAGTGCAACGAACTCAAGGCCCAGATCGAAGGCGGCGCTGATTTCGCCGAAATCGCCAAAGCCAACTCCACCTGCCCGTCCAGCCGTCAAGGCGGCGACCTGGGTTCGTTCGGTCCTGGCCAGATGGTCAAGGAATTCGACACCGTGGTGTTCAGCGCTCCAATCAACGTTGTACAAGGCCCAGTGAAAACCCAGTTCGGTTATCACTTGCTGGAAGTGACCAGTCGTCAGGACTGATCGATCCGCCAGGCTTTACCCATAACGGCCCGCCTTTTGGTGGGCCGTTGTGTTTCGGATACGTTTTTAGACTGGCGAGGGACGCGCCGCTAGCGTACAAATTGTGCTTTTCGATCCTCCGGCTCTAAGGCTGACAATGCGACTGGCTTTCCCCACTTTATTGTTCACTGCCGTGGTGCTGCTGTTGGGCGCCGCCGGTGTGAATGCCGCACCGCAACATGCGTTGACCGTGTACGGCGAACCCGCGAAATATCCCGCCGGCTTCAGTCACTTTGCCTACACCAACCCGCAGGCCCCCAAGGGCGGCACGATGCGTCGCTCGGCGATTGAAATTGGCCACTTCGACCATATCCTGCCGTACATCGACAAGGGCATTGGCGTCACGCAAATCGACGGATTGCTTTACTCGCCGCTGGCCCAGCGTTCGCTGGATGAGCCCTACACCGTGTACGGCCTCGTCGCACAAAAAATGGAGCGCCCGGACGACGGTCTGTTCCTGAGGTTCTATCTCAACCCCAAGGCACGCTTTGCCGACGGCACGCCAATCACGGCCGAAGACGTGCGCTACTCATACAACCTGCTAATGACTCAGGGCAGCCTGCGCTATCGCACCCAGTTCGCGGACGTCAAAGGCGTGGAAGTTGAATCACCTCTGACCGTTCGGTTCGACTTCAAGAGCAATGAAAACCGCACCCTGCCCCTCGACATCGCAACGCTGCCGGTATTTCCCGAGCATTGGTGGGAGACCCGCGACTTCGCCAACGGCGGCGGGTACGAGGCGCCTTTGGGCAGCGGTCCTTACAAGGTGGGCAAAGTCGACTCCGGTCGCAGCATCACCTTCGAGCGCGACGCCAACTGGTGGGGCAAGGATCTGCCGGTCAGCCGCGGCCTCTACAACTTCGATCATTTCAGCATCGAGTACTTCGGCGACACCGACGTTGCCCGCCAGGTGCTACGTGGTGGCGCTTATGACTACAACCGCGAATTCTCCGCCACCGGCTATTCCATCGGTTACGAGAGCCCGGCCCTGAGCGACGGCCGCCTGCAAAAGGCGCATTTGGCCCAAGACGCACCGCAACCGGCCCAAGGATTTGTCTTCAACTTGCAGAACCCGATGTTCCAGGATCGCCGGGTGCGCCAGGCCCTGGCCATGCTCTGGGATTTCGAATGGAGCAACCGGCAGATGATGCGTGACATGTACATCCGCCAGCAAAGCTACTTTTCCAATACCGACCTGGCGGCGCGGCACCTGCCCGATGCGGCGGAACTAGCCATTCTTGAACCGTTGCGCGGACAGATCCCCGACGAGGTGTTCACCCAGGTCTTCGAAGCACCGAAAACCGATGGTAGCGGTGTGATCCGCGACAAGCAGCTGCAAGCACTGGACCTGCTCGAACAGGCCGGCTGGAAACCCGATGGCGATCAACTGGTCAACGCCGAGGGCGAGCCGCTGAGCTTTACTTTCCTGGTCAGCCAGAACGGCATGGACCGACTGCTGCTGCCTTATAAGCGCACCCTGAAACAGATCGGCATCGACCTGAACATCCGCCGCATCGATTCGTCCCAGTATGTGAATCGCTTGATGAGCCGCGACTACGACATGATCGTGACCGGCTACCCGGTCACCACCTCCCCCGGTGGCGAACTGTTCAATTACTTCGGCTCGATCTCGGCCAACGACCCCGGCGCCAATAACTACATGGTGCTGAAGAATCCGGCGGTCGACACTCTGATCACCGGCGTGGTCCGCGCCACCACACAGCCCGAGATGCTGCGCTACGCCCACGCGCTCGACCGGGTGCTGCAATGGAACTACTACTGGATTCCCAACTATTACCCACCGGGCACCTCGACGGTCTGGTGGAACCGCTTCGGTCGGCCCAACGAGCAGGCCAGCAATGACGAAGCCATTGAGAGTTGGTGGGAAATAAGCACCACCCCGCTGACCAACCAGCAAATGACCGCCGAGCAAATCAGCCGTGGCAGACCCGGAGGACCACACTGATGTGGGCTTATATACTGCGGCGCTTGCTGCTGATTATCCCGACGCTGGTGATCATTCTGTTGGTCAACTTCGTCATCGTTCAGGCGGCACCCGGCGGTCCGGTGGAACAGGCGATTGCGCACCTCCAAGGCATCGGCGGTGCGACGGTCGGTGGCGGTTCCGGCGAAACCATGCACGGCACCTCGCGCGCCAGCCGCGGCCTGGACCCGCAACTGATCAAGGACATCGAAAAACAATACGGTTTCGACAAACCTGCCCATGAACGCCTGTGGCTGATGCTCACCAGTTACGCCCGGCTCGACTTCGGCAAAAGCTTCTTCCGTGGCGCCACGGTCACCGACCTGATCCTCGAAAAAATGCCGGTGACCATTTCCCTCGGGCTGTGGGCGACGTTGATCACCTACCTGGTGTCGATCCCCCTGGGTATCCGCAAAGCCGTGCACCACGGCAGCCATTTCGATATCTGGAGCAGCACTGCGATCATCATCGGCTACGCCATGCCGGCGTTCCTGTTCGCGATGTTCCTGATCGTGGTCTTTGCGGGCGGCACCTCGTTGAACTGGTTCCCGGTGCGCGGGCTGGTCTCGGACAACTTTGATTCGCTGTCCACCGTGGGCAAAATCGCTGACTACTTCTGGCACTTGGTGCTCCCGGTAACGTCGCTGGTGATTGGCGGTTTCGCCACCCTGACCATCCTCACCAAAAACTCGTTCCTCAATGAAATCACCCGCCAATACGTGATCACCGCCCGTGCCAAAGGCATGAGCGAACGCCGGGTGCTGTATGGGCACGTGTTCCGCAATGCGATGCTGTTGGTGGTATCGGGGATTCCGCAGGCGTTCATCAGCGTATTTTTCGCCGGCTCCTTGCTGATCGAAGTGATTTTCTCCCTCGATGGCCTCGGCCGCATGAGCTATGAAGCCGCCGTCTCGCGCGACTATCCGGTGGTGTTCGGCTCGCTGTTTATCTTCACGCTGTTCGGCCTGCTGATAAAACTCGTCGGCGACCTCTGCTACACCCTGGTCGACCCGCGCATCGACTTCGCCGCGAGGAATGCCTGATGTTCAAGCTCTCGCCGTTGGGCCGCCGCCGCTTTGAACGTTTCAAGAAAAATCGCCGGGGCTGGTGGTCGCTGTGGTTGTTCATCGGCCTGTTTGCGCTGACCCTGGGTGGCGAGTTGATCGCCAACGACAAACCGCTGGTGGTCAGCTATCAGGGCCAATGGTATTTCCCGGTGTTCAAGCGTCACACCGAGCAGGCGTTCGGCGGGCAACTGCCGTTCCAGGCGGATTACCGCAGCGACTATGTACAGAAGCTGATCAAAAAGGACGGCGGCTGGATGTTGTTCCCGCCCATCCCGTTCAGTGACGACACGCCCAACTATGACCTCAACAAACCTGCACCCAGCCCGCCCTCCAGTGTGAACTGGCTGGGCACCGACGATCAGTCTCGGGATGTATTAGCCCGAGTGATATTTGGTGCGCGGGTATCGATCCTGTTTGCGTTGATGCTGACTTTTGTCAGCGCCCTGATCGGCATTGCCGCCGGCGCTCTTCAAGGCTATTACGGCGGCTGGGTCGACCTGATCGGCCAGCGCTTGCTGGAAGTCTGGTCCGGGCTGCCGGTGCTGTACCTGCTGATCATTCTGTCCGGATTCGTCGAACCGAATTTCTGGTGGTTGCTGGGGATGATGGCGCTGTTTACCTGGCTGGCGCTGGTCGATGTGGTGCGCGCCGAGTTCCTGCGCGGGCGCAACCTGGAATACGTCAAAGCAGCCCGGGCGCTGGGCCTGTCGGATCGCAAAGTGATCGTGCGGCACATCCTGCCCAACGCGATGAACGCGACCCTGAGTTACCTGCCGTTCATTCTGACCGGGGCGATTACCACCCTGACGGCACTCGACTTCCTGGGTTTCGGCATGCCGGCCGGCAGCGCATCGCTCGGCGAACTGATCGGTCAGGGCAAGCAGAACCTGCAAGCGCCATGGCTCGGGCTGACGGCATTTTTCACCCTGGCGCTGATCCTTTCTTTACTGGTGTTTATCGGCGAGGCATTACGTGATGCTTTCGATCCGAGATCCTGACACGGACGGTTGATATGAGTACCCCCCTGATCGAAATCCGTGACCTCAGCGTCGCCTTCAGCGGCGAAACCGTGGTACGCAACCTGTGCCTGGACATCCGCCCCGGCGAATGCCTGGCGCTGGTCGGCGAGTCGGGCTCCGGCAAATCGGTGACGGCGCATTCGATCCTGCAGTTGCTGCCCGAAACCGGCACCGAATCCACTGGCAGCATCCGTTATCGAGGCAAGCAACTGCTCGGCGCCCCGGCCAATGTGTTGCGTGAATTGCGCGGCAACCGGATCGCGATGATTTTTCAGGAGCCGATGACCTCGCTCAATCCGCTGCACAGCATCGAAAAGCAGATCGGCGAAACCCTGCTGCTGCATAAAGGCCTGACCGGCAAATCGGCGCAAGCGCGAATTCTTGAGTTGTTACACCTGGTCGGCATTCAGAAGCCCAAGGAACGGCTCAAGGCTTATCCCCATCAACTCTCGGGCGGACAGCGTCAGCGGGTGATGATCGCAATGGCCCTGGCCTGCGAGCCTGAGTTGCTGATCGCTGATGAACCGACCACGGCGCTGGACGTCACGGTACAGCGCAAGATTCTGATCCTGCTCAAATCCCTGCAACAACGACTCGGCATGTCGCTGCTGCTGATCAGCCATGACCTCAACCTGGTGCGCAGCATTGCCCAGCGCGTGTGCGTGATGAAGGCCGGGGAAATCGTCGAGCAGGCCACCTGCGAAACGATCTTCACCGAGCCGAAGCACCCTTATAGTCGCTTGCTGTTGAACGCCGAGCCGGAGGGCGAAGCCCTGCCCCGCGACGAGCGCGAGAACGTGCTGGAAGTGGACAATCTGCGCGTGCAGTTCGCCCTCAGTGGCGGGTTGTTTCAGCGCAAGACCTACCTCAATGCGGTGGACGGCATCAGCCTCAACATTCAGCGCGGCAAGACACTGGGCATCGTCGGCGAATCCGGCTCGGGCAAGTCAACGCTCGGCCAGGCGATCCTGCGTTTGCTCGACTCCCAAGGCAGCATTCGTTTTCAGGGCGCTGCGCTGGATGGCCTGACGCAAAAGCAGTTGCGGCCGTGGCGCAAGAAAATGCAGGTGGTGTTCCAGGACCCTTATGGCAGCCTCAGCCCGCGCATGTCGGTGGCACAGATCATCAGCGAGGGCCTTGAGGTACACAGCCAGTTGACCGATGAACAGTGCAAGGCCGAAGTGATTCGGGCGCTTGAAGAAGTCGGCCTCGACCCGCAAAGCCGTCATCGCTACCCACACGAATTTTCCGGCGGCCAACGTCAACGTATCGCCATTGCCCGGGCGCTGGTGCTGAAACCGGCACTGATTCTGCTGGACGAGCCGACCTCGGCACTGGACCGTACCGTACAAAAGCAAGTGGTCGCCCTGCTCCGCCAGCTTCAGGAAAAACACGGCCTGACGTATTTGTTTATCAGCCATGACCTGGCGGTGGTGCGCGCCCTGGCCCACGACATGATCGTGATCAAGGACGGCAAAGTGGTGGAACGCGGTGCCAGCCATGAGGTATTTGAATCACCGCAGCATCCGTACACCAAAGAGCTGTTGGCGGCGGCGCATCCGCGTTAGTCGCAAGACCGAGTCGCGGCCATCGCGAGCAGGCCCGCACTGGCACTAAACATTTTGGATAAGAGCCCATGAACACCACCGAAAGCCTCAAGGACTACCAGCGTGTGCGCCTGCTGGCGATCCGCTCGCTGTTCGAGATCATCGAGCAGTCCAGCGAAGGCACGGTGATTGTCGACCGCGATGCCAACATCGTCTGGATGAACGAGCGCTATGCCCGGCGTTTCGGCCTGGAGTCGGCGGAAGTGGCAATCGGCAAGGCCTGCGAAAGCGTGATCCCCGGCAGTCTGCTGCGCGAAGTGGTGCGCACCGGACGCCCGATTTTGCTCGACATGCAAGACACCCCCAAAGAACCGCTGGTAGTGATGCGCCTGCCCATTCATGACGATGCGGGCGTGGTGATCGGCGCGATTGGTTTTGCTCTGTTCGACGAATTGCGCAGCCTGTCGCCCATGCTCAAGCGCTACATGAGCATGCAGGAAGAACTGGCGTCGACCCGCTCGCTACTGCGGGCGCGGCAGACCAAGTACAACTTCGCCCATTTCATCGGCACCAGTGCGGCCAGCCTGGAAGTCAAACGTCGCGCCCGACGCAGTGCCAGCGCCGAGTCACCCGTGTTGTTGCTCGGTGAAACCGGCACCGGCAAGGAGCTGCTGGCCCAGGCGATCCACAGCGCCTCACCGCGCGCGCACAAAGCGTTTGTCAGCATCAACAGCGCGGCAATTCCCGAATCGTTGCTGGAAGCGGAATTCTTCGGCACCGCCCCAGGCGCGTTTACCGGCGCCGACCGCAAGGGCCGCGCCGGCAAGTTGCAGATCGCCCAGGGCGGCACCTTGTTCCTGGATGAAATCGGCGACATGCCGCTGCCACTGCAAAGCAAACTGCTGCGGGTTTTGCAGGAGAAGGAATTCGAGCCGGTCGGCTCCAATGAAGTGATCCACAGCGATGTGCGGGTGATCGCAGCCACTTCGACCGATCTCGAAGCCGCCATCAAACGTGGCGAGTTTCGGGCGGATTTGTATTACCGCCTGAACGTGCTGCCCATCCACGTGCCACCACTGCGGGATCGCCTCGACGACCTGCCGGCACTCAGCGAAGCGATTCTTGAGGAGTTGCGCAGTCAGCATGAACTGAACCGCGAGGCGCTGGAGTTGCTGGGGCAGCACGCGTGGCCGGGGAATATTCGTGAACTGCGTAACGTCCTGGAGCGGGCGGCGTTACTCAGTGATGACCTGCTGCTGGATGCCGCAGAGATTCGTGCAGCGATTGGCACCTTCACGCCAGTCGAGCGCTCGACACCGCAGATGATTGAGGCAGCTGAGCATGAGACGTTTAGCCAGGCTCGAGAGCGGTTTGACCGGCAGTTGATTGAGTCCGCCCTTGTGCAATGCGGGGGTAAGGTGATTGAAGCAGCGGCGCGGCTGGGGTTGGGGCGGTCGACGCTGTACAAGAAGATGGTGGCATTGGGGATTGCAGAGTCTCAATAAAGAGACATACATCTCCATTATTAGACAGACCATCACGAGCAAGCTCGCTCCCGCAGGGGACCGAGTTCTCAGGGCCAACTCACTCAACCTGTGGGAGCGAACTTGCTCGCGATGAGGCCCCGTCACCCTTAAAAAACATCTCAAAAAAGAGACAAATAATTAACCATCGCCTCGAATACTAATAAATATCTTTATATTTCAATCGCTTAACTCTCTGGCACGAATCTCGCTAAAGCCCTCTCCCACAAAAGACCTACCCTACAAAAATAACAATCCAGGAGACACACCATGAGTGTGATCATTGCCTTGGCAGCCCTCGCGCTGTTGATGCTCGCTGCTTACCGTGGCTACAGCGTTATCCTTTTCGCCCCGATTGCCGCCCTCGGCGCCGTCCTGCTCACCGACCCTTCCGCCGTCGCGCCCGCCTTCACCGGGGTGTTCATGGAAAAAATGGTCGGCTTCATCAAACTGTATTTCCCGGTGTTCCTGCTCGGTGCGGTGTTCGGCAAGCTGATTGAGTTGTCCGGCTTCTCGCGCTCCATCGTCGCCGCCGCCATTCGCCTGCTCGGCACACGCCAGGCGATGCTGGTGATCGTGCTGGTCTGCGCCCTGCTCACTTACGGCGGCGTGTCGTTGTTTGTGGTGGTGTTCGCGGTCTATCCGTTTGCCGCTGAAATGTTCCGCCAGAGCGACATCCCCAAGCGTTTGATCCCGGCGACCATCGCCTTGGGCGCGTTCTCGTTCACCATGGACGCCCTGCCCGGCACCCCGCAGATCCAAAACATCATCCCCAGCACTTTCTTCAACACCACCGCCTGGGCGGCGCCGTGGCTGGGCTTGATCGGCACGATTTTCGTGTTCTGCGCCGGCATGCTGTTTCTCCAGCGTCAGCGCAACAAGGCCCTACGGGCCGGCGAAGGCTATGGCACCGAGTTGCGCAACGAGCCGGAAACCTCGGCCGATATCAAGCTGCCTAACCCGTGGATCGCCCTGTCGCCGCTGCTGGCCGTGGGCATTATGAACCTGCTGTTCACCCAATGGATCCCGCAGTGGTACGGCAAGACCCACAGCCTCGCGCTGCCAGGCATGGCCGCGCCGGTGACCACCGAAATCGCCAAACTGACGGCCATCTGGGCCGTTCAGGCGGCACTGCTGGTGGGCATCATCATGGTGCTGGTGTTTGGCTTCCAGGCGATTCGCAGCAAACTCGCTGAAGGCAGCAAAAGTGCGGTCAGTGGCGCGTTGCTCGCGGCAATGAACACCGCCTCGGAATACGGCTTCGGTGCGGTGATTGCTTCGCTGCCAGGCTTCCTCGTGCTGGCTGACTGGCTCAAGAGCATTCCCAACCCGCTGGTCAACGAAGCCATTACCGTGACCTTGCTCGCGGGCATCACCGGTTCTGCCTCGGGCGGCATGAGCATCGCGCTGGCGGCCATGGCCAATGACTTCATCGCGGCGGCCCACGCGGCCAACATTCCACTGGAAGTGCTGCACCGCGTGGCTGCGATGGCGAGCGGTGGCATGGACACCCTGCCTCACAACGGCGCGGTGATTACCTTGCTGGCGGTCACCGGGCTGACGCACCGCGAAGCCTATAAAGACATTTTCTGTATTACGCTGATCAAGACCCTGGCGGTCTTCGTGGTCATCGGCACTTTCTACGCCACTGGCATTGTGTGAGGTATTCATGACGACTCTTACAGGCAAGACCGCACTGGTCACCGGTTCCACCAGCGGCATCGGCCTGGGCATTGCACTCAGCTTGGCCAAGGCCGGCGCCAACGTGGTGCTCAATGGTTTCGGCGATGCTTCCAAGGTGATCGCCGAGGTCCAGCAGTTCGGTGGCAAGGTCGGTCATCACCCCGCCGACGTCAGCGACCCGGCGCAGATCGCCGAGATGGTTGCCTATGCCGAGCGCGAATTCGGTGGCATCGATATTCTGGTCAACAATGCCGGCATCCAGCACGTGGCGTCGGTAGAAGAGTTTCCGGTGGAGCGCTGGGACTCGATTATCGCGATCAACCTGTCCTCGGTGTTTCACAGCACCCGCCTGTGCCTGCCGCGCATGCGTGCGAAGAATTGGGGGCGGATCATTAACATTGCCTCGGTGCATGGTCAGGTGGGTTCGGTGGGTAAAGCCGCGTACGTCGCCGCCAAACATGGGGTGATCGGCTTGACCAAAGTGGTGGGCCTGGAAACCGCGACGACGCACGTGACGTGCAATGCGATTTGCCCGGGCTGGGTCTTGACGCCGCTGGTGCAGAAGCAGATTGATGACCGTGCCGCGACCGGGATCGATCCGCAGCAGGCGCAGCATGATTTGCTGGCCGAGAAACAGCCGTCACTGGAGTTCGTCACCCCGCCGCAATTGGGTGAACTGGTGCTGTTTTTGTGCAGCGAGGCCGGCAGTCAGGTGCGTGGCGCGGCGTGGAATATTGATGGTGGGTGGTTGGCGCAGTAACCCCCCCAAACCGCGTTATCGTTCATCGCGGGCAAGCCGCGCTCCCACATTAGATCGCGTTTACCGGTGGGAGCGTGGCTTGCCCGCGATTGGATCTCCAGATAGAACAAGAGGCAAACCATGTCCGACATTCTCTGGCAACCCAGTGCCGAGCGCATCGCCAAGACGCGCATGGAGGCCTTTCGGCGTTCCATCAGCCAGCGCCACCACGTCCACATTGATGACTACCCGGCCCTGCACCAATGGTCCATCGATCAGCGCGAAGACTTCTGGCAGGCCATCGTCGACTTCTTCGACATCCGCTTCCACGACCAACCCGACGCAGTGCTGGTCGAAGGCGCGCAAATGCCCAGCGCCCAGTGGTTTCCCGGCGCCACCCTGAACTTTGCCGAACACCTGCTGCGCCGTCGCGACGATGCCATTGCGGTGATTGCCATTGGCGAGAACGGCCAGCGCGAACACCTGACCTGGGCGGAACTGGCCGAGCATGTGGCCGGGTTCCAGCACAGTCTGATCGCTGCCGGCGTTGGCCTCGGCGACCGCGTCGCCGCGTGCATGCCCAACACCTGGCAAACCCTGGTGGCCATGCTCGGCACCACCAGCCTGGGGGCGATCTGGTCCTGCTCCTCGCCGGACTTCGGCACCCAAGGGGTGATCGACCGTTTCGGCCAAATCGAACCAAAGGTACTGATCACCTGCGCCGGTTACCGCTATGCCGGCAAGGACATCGACCAGACCGGCAAAATCAACGAAATCCTCTCGCGCCTGCCGTCCTTGCAGCAGTTGATCGTGGTGCCGTATGCACGGCCACAGGCGCACATCGTCGATTTCCACACCCATGCCAATGTGACGTTGTGGGAGGATTTCTACGACGTGGGCGGCGAGCCGGATTTTGTCCCCGTGCCTTTCGCGCATCCGTTGTACATCCTCTACTCCAGCGGCACCACCGGCGTGCCGAAATGCATCATCCACAGCACCGGCGGTGTGTTGCTGCAGCACGTCAAAGAACATGGGCTGCATTGCGATCTCGGCGCTGGCGACCGTTTGTTCTACTACACCACCTGCGGCTGGATGATGTGGAACTGGCTGGTCTCGGCCCTCGCCGTCGGCAGCGCCGTGGTGCTGTACGACGGTTCGCCGTTCCATCCAGGCCCCGAACGGTTGATCGACCTGATAGACGATGAACAGATCAGCGTCTTCGGCACCAGCCCCAAGTACCTGGCGACCCTGGAAAGCAATGGCGTGAAGCCGCGCGAAAGCCATGACTTGAGCAGTCTGAAAACCCTCCTCTGCACCGGCTCCGCACTGTCGCCCCAGAGTTACGACTATGTTTACCGCGACTTCAAGCCCGACGTATGCCTGGCGTCGATGTCCGGTGGTACGGACGTCGTTTCGTGTTTTGTGAACGGCAACCCGTTTCAACCGGTGCGCCGTGGCGAAATACAGGGCAAGAGCCTGGGCATGGCCGTTGAAGTCTGGAATGACGACGGCCAACCGGTGATCGGAGAGAAGGGTGAACTGGTGTGTACCCGGCATTTCCCGGCCATGCCCATCGGTTTCTGGAATGATCCGCAACAGGAAAAGCTGCACGCTTCGTATTTCAGCCAGTTCCCCGGTGTCTGGTCCCAGGGCGATTACGCCGAGCAACTGCCCCACGGCGCGATGATGATCCATGGCCGCTCGGATGCGGTACTCAACCCCGGCGGCGTGCGCATCGGCACGGCGGAGATCTACCGCCAGGTAGAGAAAATCACGCAAGTGCTGGACAGCGTGGCCATTGGTCAGCAATGGCAGGATGACGTGCGGGTCGTGTTGTTTGTGCGATTGCGCGACGGTGTCGAACTGGATGAAGCCTTGCAGCAACAGATCCGCCAAGTGATTCGCGCTAACACCACGCCGCGACATGTGCCAGCGAAGATCGTCGCGGTGACCGATATTCCACGAACCATCAGCGGCAAGGTCGTTGAGCTGGCGGTGAGGAACGTGGTGCATGGGCAGAAGGTAAAGAACACCGATGCGCTGGCCAATCCCGAGGCGCTGGAGCAATTTCGGGATCGGCCGGAACTCGCTTTTTAAACGGTTCTACTGGACGCTCGTGCCAGGCCTGCCAGAGCCAGAGCCAAGCCGCTGCGCAGTCACGGAATGGTTCAACGTGATCCGCACCGGATCGACGATCGCGCTATCGGGATGTGCTTCAAGTGTGTTCCGCAGGAGGGACATGTTGCGGTCAAACCCGACTTCGTCGGTGTGCAACTGGCTCAGCAGCGAAGTGACCACCGCCAGTGAGTCGGCGTTTTCAAAGGCTTTGGAACTGGCGTGACGAGCATTGCCTTCATCTGTCACCGCAAGCCGGCCGGAAGCCAGGTTCAGCAGCGACGCCACGTCCAGCGACTGTCCACCGCCGACGCTGCCAGCGTCGCGGGCATAGGCGACATCACCGATCTGCGCAGGCCCGTGAAACAGCTCATGGATCAAGTCGTCTGCGACGACGTCATGATTGAATCCCAGGCCAATGAAGTGCCGGTTAAGATTGGGCGTATAGATTTCAATGAACTTCGCGTCGGATTGCCCGGCTGCACCTTTCCACTGTTGGTAAGCGCTCGTGTCGAAAGCGGCAATGTGGTGGGTGTCCTTGAGTGGATCAAGGATGAAGTTACTGATGGAAACGCCCCCAAAGTCGGCCCTGACCGCTCTCAAATAGTTCAATAACTGATTGATTGCATCGTTCGAGTCGCTTCCCATCAGCAGTCTGGCAACCAGGTTGCGCTGCGACACAAAGTCACGATGGGTCAAGGCGTTGATCGCGTTTTCGATTTTCGTCCGGGCCCGCGGCAGACTTTGTTCGATGAACTGTCGGGTATAACTGACAGGCAATGTCTTGGTAGATCGCGGCAAACGGACAGGGGCCACATAGGCAAAGTTGTCGAGTTTTGGCCCCCAGGCTTTGCCCAGACGGTCGAGGGCATACCATTGAAAATTATTGCGGGTCGCCACCACCGTGAGCTCCTCACCGATGGCACCACGGGGTCGCCAGGTACCCTGTCCGGTGTTGACGTTGCTGGCTGCGCGGACCAGGTCATAGGAATTGTGGCTGCCATGGAGTCTGCCCAACTGGGACTTTGCCAGTCCGAGAAGCTCTTCAGCCTGCTTGCTGAACCGTAACGCGCCTTTGTGGATGAGTTTCCCGGCACCATAGAACACCGTTGGCACATCATCCACGGGGTTGAAGAGGGAAACGGACGTCGCAAACGCCAGTTTGGTCAGGCGGGCGCCTTTGGACGACAAGGAGACCGCCTTCGACGAAATGCTCAGCGCTTTGGCGCCCGCCCCCACAAATGCACTGCCCAACGCCATAGCATCCATGACGCAACCGTAGATCCCGTCAACGACCTTATTGTGTTCTCCAGAAGACAAATCCTCGATGCACTTCTTGAACGGAACCACCAAATTCACGATGTAATCTGCAGTCTCTTCGCCATTTTTGCGTTCTGTTTCAAGTGCTGTCGGTACCGTGGCCATTAACTCGATTTCGTCAAATGTGCGCAACGGATGATTGTTCACAACGAACTCGGCAATTCGCCGTAGCTGCGGATTACCGAAATTACGGTAGTGACTCTGCTGCCGCGCCGACACAGACGCTGGTGCGGGAAGCTCACCCAGTTTTTCAATAATCCCCATGGCGCTGCTGGCGTCATTCTCAGCAAAATCGCCGGCAGTGTATTCAACAACCGAGAGAGGCAACAATTCGGGAGTCGCAGGTCGCAGGGGCGCATTCAGCTCCCCGTTAAAATCCATTCGGGCGGCAGTCCGCAATTTACCCGTTGAGGTTATCAGCGTCGCCAGCGTGGTGTTTTTCCGTAATTCACCGCGCAAGGCAAACAACTCATAACAGGCAACCGCATTGCCGTGGGCAGCGAACATGACAATGCCAAAACGTCCCTTCACAGCATCGTTACTTTGCTGTGTTTCGTAAGTCGTCGAAACGGGCACCGGCGATATCGAGAAGTAAGACTCAGTGCTGGTCGCTGGAAGACGAACGGTAAAAAAGGTGATCTTACCTTTTAGAAAAATCTCCAGATCATGGGCAAGCATGTGTGAAAGGGCCAACTTCACATTGGTCGCCAGCGCTTTATTCAGATCGCCGAGATAATTCCGTAACAGGCGATGGTATTCGACATTGTTGGGCGGCAGGCTCTGCAACCTTGGAAAGCGGCTATAAAGGCTGGTGACGGAGGGGTCGTAGTGAGTTGGTCTTTGTTGATTGGTCACACCGGCCAACAAATCAGGGGTTCTGGAAAAAACATCGTCGGGAAAGACCGCGCGGAAATCCCACTGGCCACCCGCAAGGTCCGCCGACATGTGCAAGCCGACCATCGACATGGGGTTGGGGGATGCATAGAGGCCGGGGTGTTGATAAAGCACTTTATCGTCCAGGAAATCACATTCCGGCACTGCTCCTTTCAACGCTTCGCGCGCAATGGTTTCGCGGTTGGGCATTGGGATGGAATAGACGCTGGCCAGATGGGTGAAGTTCTCCGCGAATTCCTGGAACGCCGTGATTGCCCGCTCGGTGGTTTCCTTTGCCGCTTGAGTGAGCTCGCTTTCGCTGATAACGCCATTCAATAGCGCCCAGTCAACGATCGGATCGATCATCGCCAATTCCCGCAGTCGGGACAGCGGTTCGCTGACAGGTTCCAGTTCGACATACGCCATGATCTGCGCATACGTCAGCACACGCGACGCCCCCTTCCTCACCGCTTCCGCCAGAGCAACGCCATGGCAAAAGGTGACCCAGGCAACCGAGCCCATCGTCATCGCTGCTGGCACGCCCGTGACCAGAAATTCCGGCGCCATCTCCGCCAGCAGCAGATGACACGCCAGCGGCGCCGCGGCAGGATCAACCCAGCCTTTGGTATAGAGTAAGGCTTGCAGCTCCTCGCGCACCACGGCCGGCGACCGCTCAACGTTGCTCGGCGCATATAAAGCGAAACCGGCGATACGCTTGCGGTCTTGGGTGCTACCGAGAGACGGATAAAGATCCAGCAACAGGCTGGTTACCAGCAGTTGCTCAAGACCTTGTGAAGAGACCTCTTGCCCGGATTGCGCGCCGAACCAGCCCGACTCCTCCAGGAGTTTCCTGGCACAAGCTTGGGCCACCGGATGCTTGATCAACTGACCGATCCGTTGCGCGGCATTATCGTGCGTCGCAATGACGCGCCCCGTTTCGCGGAACAACTTATCCAGCAGTTTGGTGTTTTTGGCGACACGCTGGGTGACCTGCCGAATGGCGTCGCGCTGCTCAACCGACAAGACGGCTAACGACGGATCATCCGTAACAAGCTGCCCCCAATAGTTACCCAGCTCATCAACCTCAGGATCGAACTCGAAAAGCGCGATCAGGTTTTTTGTTTCGCTGGCATTTCTTGGAACCATCAGGCCATGAAACTTCAGCCATTGGTCCACATCGACGAAATCTTCGCTATAAATGTAACCACCGGCTTGTTTGGCAATATCACCTATCACCAGAAGCTTCTGATAATAGTGGGACTCCTGGACGATATTCACGTCGACGACGTCCCACACTAACCGGTCTTTTCTGAAAATCTCAAGCCCGCCGGTTTCGTTGATACGGGTTGCGGCCATGTTCTCGGGGCCGTGGCGACGGAGTTCATCCATCACGACCGTGTAGTTGGCCAGGTTATTCCATGCCACTCGACCCGGCATATGGACTTCATACAACGAAGAGCCTTTCGCCAGTTCAAACTCGTAGCCTTGCCAATGGTAGGGCCCGTCGTCCTCTTGATCCTCGAAGACACTTTGCAATAAGCGCACGACCACCTGTCGCTCAGCCGCATCGACCTTTAACCAAAGGTGTTGAACTTCAGAAACCGCCCCGGACAACGGATAGTCTTTATACTTAAACTTATAAAACATAACAACCTTATGAAATTAGTTAACTGATTCATTCAACGACGGTTAATCCTGACTCATCGAATAATAACTAAACAGTAAAAAGTCATAAGACAATATTTCACAACCCCTCACTTTACCAATTTAATCAATCCACCAACCCCCAGCCATCACTGCGCATATTAACGTTCGAAGCCCCTGCGCCATAAAGTTTAAGGCGCAACTTAAGATTACAAAGCGAGTCCGCATGTTTTAGCGCCTCTTCCTCGCTGATAGCGCCTTCCACCACCAGCGCATACAGTGCGCCATCGAACGTTTGCATACCGAACTCTGCAGACTTGTCCATAATGTTTTTAAGTTCATCGAGTTCATTGCGTCTAATCAAGTCAGCAATCGTCGGTGTACCCAACATCACTTCCACTGCCGCCCTGCGCTGACCGTCGCGGGTACGCACCAGTCGTTGTGAAACAAACGCCTTGAGATTGTTGCCCAGGTCATGCAGCAACTGCGTCCGCCGCTCTTCGGGAAAGAAATTAATGATGCGGTCCAGCGCCTGATGGGCGTTGTGTGCGTGCAACGTGGAAATCACCAGATGACCGGTGTCGACGAACGCCAGCGCGTGCTCCATGGTTTCGCGGTCACGAATTTCGCCGATCAGCACCACGTCCGGTGCCTGGCGCAGGGTGTTTTTTAATGCCGCATGAAAACTTCGGGTATCGACGCCCACTTCGCGCTGATTGATGATCGACTGCTTGTGCCGATGGATATATTCGATCGGGTCTTCAATGGTGACGATATGACCGCTGCTGTGGCGATTGCGGTAGTCGATCAGCGCCGCCAGCGATGTCGACTTGCCCGAGTCTGTGGCGCCGACGAACAGTATCAGGCCTTGCTTGAGCATCACGGTGTCCAGCAGCACGGGGGGTAATTTGAGATCTTCGAAGCGCGGGATGTCGAGTTTGATGTTACGGATCACAATGGACACGTCGTTGCGTTGCTTGAACAGATTGACCCGAAAGCGCCCGATTCCCGACAACGAAATGGCCAGGTTCATTTCCAGCTCACGGTCGAACTCCAGACGCTGTTCGGCGTCCATGATGGACGCGGCCATTGCCGCGACTTCACCGGGTTTGAACGGCTGATCGCACAACGGTTCAAGGACGCCGTCGAACCGCGCGCTGGGCGGTGCCGCCGTGGAGAGATAAAGATCGGAGCCATTACCGCTGGCCAGAAGTTTCAACAGTGCATCGATTTCCATGGCAAAAAACACCCGCGAAGCATTCAATGAAAAAATAATGACCCGACATGGGTCATCCAGCCTCTACCGCCCTACGAGGATAGTAGACGCCGCCACACCGACTTAAGCGCAGGACCACTTGATGAACGCATCACCCACCGGCAGCGATGCCCAGGCATTGATTGCCCGACTGGACTGGACACAGACCCCCTTGGGCCCTGCTGGCACCTGGCCGCAGAGCCTGCGCACCGCCGTCGACATCGTGATTCACTCACCGATGCCGATGCTGTTGCTATGGGGACCACAGCTGACACAGATCTACAACGACGGTTTCGCCCTGCTCGCTGGCAGCAAACATCCACACGCTTTCGGACAGCCGACGCACCAGATCTGGCCAGAACTTCAGGACTTTACCGACCCGATTTACAGCGCCGTCCTACAAGGCCAGGTGCGCACCTACAGCGAACAGCGCTTTACCCTGCAACGTGACGGTGGCGATTCCGACTTCTGGCTGGATTTGACCTACAGCCCGATCCGCGATGAAAGCGCCGAGGTGGCGGGCATTCTGGTCACCGCCATCGAAACCAACGAACGTCGCCGCATCGCCCTTGAACTGGAACAACGCTCGGCCGCCAGCCTCAAGGCCCAGCGCGAAACCGAGCAGCGCCTGCAACTGGCCTTGGCCGCGACCGACTCGGTGGGCACCTGGGATTGGGACATCGGCGAAGACCGTTTCCTCGCCGACGCTCATTTTGCCCAACTGCACGGCATCGATCCGGCGTTGGCCGGGGAATTGCCGATCAGCGC
Organism: Pseudomonas sp. S2_B07; assembly: GCF_054668435.1. NCBI lineage: Bacteria > Pseudomonadati > Pseudomonadota > Gammaproteobacteria > Pseudomonadales > Pseudomonadaceae > Pseudomonas > Pseudomonas sp. S2_B07. Next base: position 49,017 of record NZ_CP162769.1, on the reverse strand, counting down.
GTACCTCCAGGGCGTGCATCCGGAAGACCGGGCGATGATTGCGCGCAGCATCAAGCACTGCATCACCCATGGCACCGAGTACGCCGAGGAATATCGCCTGCTGCAACCCGATGGGCAGTTGAGCTGGGTGTTTGCCCGGGGGCGCTGCTACAAGGATCATCACGGCCGGCCGATGCGCTTTCTCGGCGCCGCGCTGGACCTGACCGAGCGCAAACGCACCGAACAGGCCCTGCGCCAGAGCCAGACCGAGCTGCAATTGATCATCAACGCGATGCCGATCCTGATCAGCTACGTCGACAGCGAAGAGCGTTTCCGCCTGAACAATTCCGCGTACCTGGACTGGTACGGCCTGACGCCGCAAGAGCTCTACGGCAAAACCATTCGCGAAGTACTGGGTGACGAGGCCTATGCCTTACGTGCCGAACACATTGCTGAAGCACTTACGGGCAAACCTTGCTGCTTCAGCATCAGCACGCCACACCGCGACGGCAGTCTGCGGCATGCGCTGATGAACTACCTGCCGCGCCACGGCGCGGATGGCGCGGTGAATGGCTTCTACATTTTTGTGATCGACGAAACCGAGCGCAAACAGACCGAAGAAGCCTTGCGCAATCTCAATGAAACCCTGGAGGAGCGCGTCGCCGCTCGCACCCAGCAGTTGGCCGAAGCCAACCAGCGCCTGCAAAACGAGATGGTCGAGCGCGAGCGTGCCGAGGACGCCTTGCGCCATGCTCAAAAAATGGAAGCAGTCGGCCAACTCACCGGCGGCATCGCCCATGACTTCAACAACATGCTTACCGGGATTATTGGCAGTCTTGACTTGATGCAGCGCTACATCGCCGATGGGCGCACTCACGAGATCAGCCGTTTTACCGAAGCCGCGGTGTCCTCGGCCAACCGCGCCGCCGCGTTGACCCATCGCCTGCTGGCGTTTTCCCGTCGCCAGTCACTGGATCGCAAACCGCTGAATGCCAATGAATTGGTGCGCTCGCTGGAAGACTTGCTCAGCCGGACCACGGGCGACCACATCGAGCTCAATCTGAAACTGGCCGATGAAGTCTGGCCGATCAGCACCGACGTCAGCCAACTGGAAAACGCCCTGCTCAACCTGGTGATCAACGCCCGCGATGCGATGCCCGATGGCGGCCAACTGCTGATCGAAACGAGCAATGTCTACCTCGACGGCACTGACATCACCACACTGGAACCGGTCAAGGCCGGGGATTACGTGATGATCGCCGTCAGTGACAACGGCACCGGCATGACACCCTCGGTACTGGCCAAGGCATTTGACCCGTTCTTCACCACCAAACCCATCGGCCAGGGCACAGGGCTGGGGTTGTCGATGATCTACGGCTTCGCCCAGCAATCAGGCGGACATGTCAGCCTGTTCAGCCTGCCCGGCAAGGGCACCAGCGTGCGCCTGTACCTGCCGCGCTTGCATGCCATGGAACCGGAAAACGTGCTGGTGCCGGTCACGGGCGAGGCGCCCGCGGCGATTGCCGGTGAAACCGTGGTGCTGGTGGAAGACGACCCGGCGGTGCGCATGCTGGTGCTCGACTTGCTCAATGAGCTGGGTTACCACGCTCACGAAGCCGAAGACGCCAAGACCGCCCTGCCCTTGCTGGAATCGGATTTGCGTGTTGATCTGCTGGTGACCGATGTCGGACTGCCGGGCATGAACGGTCGGCAACTGGCGGAGATCGCCCGCCAGCATCGCCCGGACCTCAAAGTGCTGTTCATGACCGGTTACGCGGAAACCGCCGCGGAACGTCAGGGCTTTCTGGAGGAAGGTATGGACATGGTGGCCAAGCCCTTTTCCATCGACTTGCTGGCCAACAAGATTCGCACGATGATCGGCCAACCCGAGTGAGTTGAGGCATAATCGCCCGCCCCGCTGTCAGCACGTTGCAAGGTACGCCCCATGAAAGCTCAAGCCCGCCATATTCTGGTGAAAACCTCGGAAGAAGCCGAGCAGCTCAAACAACGCATCGCCAAGGGCGAAGCCTTCGACGTGCTGGCCAAAAAGTACTCCACTTGCCCGTCCGGCAAGCGCGGCGGCGACCTCGGTGAAGTGCGGCCGGGGCAGATGGTCGGGGTGATTGATGCGGTGATTTTCAAGAAGCCGCTGCGGGTGGTGCACGGACCGATCAAGAGCAAGTTCGGGTATCACCTGGTGCAGGTGTTTTACCGGGATTGAGGGGTGGCCTTGAGGGCCTCATCGCGAGCAAGCTCGGCTCCTGCATTGGAATGCGTTCCCCTGTGGGAGCGAGCCTGCTCGCGAACCGACTGCGAAGCAGACGGCCATTCATCCCTTATCTAGGGATCAGCGCCCCCGGCACCTGAATCACCCGACTCGCCAACCGATGCCCCGCCTCAGCCGCTTCCACCGCGCTCGCGCCCTTGAGCCGACTGGCCAGGTACGCCGCACTGAACGAATCCCCTGCCGCCGTCGTATCTACGACGCGGTCGACCTTCTGCGCCGGCACTTCAAACGACTCACCGTCACAGCGAATCAGGCACGCGTCTGAACCGCGCTTGAGCACCACTTCCGGCGTGCCGATCTGCTCGTAAGCATCGAACACCGCCTGGCAACTTGAGAAATGGAACAGCGCCTGCTCGTCCTCAACCGTCAGCAACGCCAGGTCCACATACGGCAACACACTGCGATACGCCGCGCGGGCTTCCTCAACCGACGCCCACAAGCGCGGCCGATAGTTGTTGTCGAAGACGATGCGCGCATCTCGCTGACGGGCTTCGATCAGGGTTTCCAGCAATTTTGCCCGACCTTGCACACCGAGCACCGCCAGCGTGATGCCGCTGAAGTACAACACGTCGTAATCCGGCAGCGCCGCCAGAATCGGCGCGGCGGCGGGCGTGGTGAAGCAATCGCGCACGGCCGCTTCGTTGCGCCAGTAGAGAAAACGACGCTCGCCGGCGGCGTCGGTCTGGATGCAATACAAGCCGGGCAAACGTCCGGGTAAACGCTGGACCATGCCCAGGCCGATGTTTTCGCTGGCCCAGTTCTGGCACATCGCGTCGCTGAAGCTGTCGTCGCCCAGGGCGGTGACGTAATCGACGATGCCGCGCTCGCCCAGTTCACGGGACAGGTAGACGGCGGTGTTCAGGGTGTCGCCGCCGAAGCTTTGTTGCAGGCTGCCGTCGGCGCGTTGTTGCAGCTCGATCATGCATTCGCCGATCAGGGCGATGCGCGGGATGTTGGGGCCGAGGGTGTTGATGGTGTGCATGGTGTGGGGTCTCTGGTGTTTCTTTGTTGTCTGGGCGGGCCTCATCGCGGACTAGCCCGGCTCCCACAGGGATCGTGTTACCCATGTAGGCGCCGGGCTTGCCCGCGATAGCAGCGCCTCGGTCTCAAGCCTTAGAAACAGGTTTCCATGGTTTCGATGACATTCATCTGATCATCCACCAGACACCCCGTGCGCCACTTGTCGAACGTCAGGCACGGGTGCGACGTGCCGAACGAAATAATGTCGCCGACCCGCAACTCAACCCCCGGCGCCACGGTCATGAACGCGTGCTGGTCCATCACTGCCGTCACCTTGCAGGCACTGACGTCATCGCCCTTCGCCGGCACCACACCGGCCTTGTAACGCAGCAACGGCACCGGCAGACCGGCGTCGTACGCTACATCGCGCTTGCCCAGGGCAATCACCGCAAAACCCGGTTCCGGCATCGACTGCACGTGTGCCCAGACTTCCAGCGCCGGACGCAGGCCTTCATTCAGGTCACTACGACGGTCGAGCACACAGCATTGCGCTTCCTTGTAGATGCCATGGTCGTGGGCCACGTAGCTGCCCGGACGCAACACACTGAGGAAACGCCCGGCAGCGTTCTGTGCTTCGAACTCCTCGGCAATCAAGTCATACCAGGCGGAACCCGACGCAGTGATGATCGGCTTGGCGATCGCAAACGCGCCGCTGTCCTGCAACTGCACGGCCAAACGCACCAATGACTGGGCGAATGCGCGGATACCGGTCACCGCATGATCGCCATGGATCACGCCTTCGTAGCCTTCGATACCGGTCAGAGCCAGCGCCGGTTGCGCGTTGATGGCTTTGGCCAGCGCGATGACTTCGTCCTCAGTGCGGCAACCGCAACGGCCGCCGACCACACCGTATTCGATCATCACGTTCAGGCGCACGCCGCGCGAGGAAAAGTAGGCACCGAGGTCCGCGACGTTGTCCGGATGATCGACCATGCAATGGAAATCGAACGTCGGGTCCGCCAGCAGATCGGCGATCAACGCCATGTTCGGCGTACCGACCAATTGGTTGGCCATCAGCACCCGACGCACGCCATGGGCATAGGCCGCGCGGGTTTGCGTGGCGCTGGCCAGGGTGATGCCCCAGGCGCCGGCGTCCAGTTGGCGGCGAAACAAGGCAGGGGTCATGCTGGTCTTGCCATGGGGCGCGAGTTCGGCGCCACTGTTGCTGACAAAGTCCTGCATCCAGCGAATGTTGTGTTCCAGCGCTTCGCGGTGCAGCACCAGCGCCGGCAGGCTGACATCGCGGACCAGGTTGGCGCCGGTCTGGGCAAAACCCTTTTCCACGGCGGCAGTATTGTTGGCAGTAGACATGGTCGAACTCCTCACATTCGCGGCCGCAGGCAGCCGCATTTATTCGTTGATACGCCGGGCCAGGTGGTTGGCGTTGTCGATCAGCACTCGGCGATAGTCGTTGTAATGGGTCTTGGCATCAGCCCGTGGGGCCACGATGCACAGGGTCGCAATGGCCACGCCGTTGGGGTCTTTGACCGGGGCGGCGAAGCAATGGGTAAAGGTGTCGGCGACGCTATCGAAGGAGAAAAAGCCATCGATGCCGGCCTGCCGGATTTCCGCCAGAAACTGTTCCAGCGGCAGGCGTTCGCCGTTGGGCAGAATGAAGTCGTCATGGTCGATCAGGTCGACAATTTCCTCGTCACTCAAATGCGCCAACAGCAGGCGCCCGGAAGCGGTCCAGGGAATCGGCGCGTTCTCGCCGATGTCCGAGGAAATGCGGAAATGCCGCTCGCCCTCCTTCATCAGCGCCACGGTGTATTTGCGCCCATTGAGCAGGCACATCTGGGCGGTTTCGTGGGTCTGGCTGACGATTTCCTGCAAGGCGAGATCGGCCTCGCGGGTCAGGTCGAAATGACGCAAATGCGCCTGCCCGAGGAAGTACAACTGACGGCCCAGGTAGACATGACCGTCCTTGCCCACGGTTTCCAGAATGCGCCGTTCCAGCAGGGAGGCCACCAATTCGTAGACCGTGGATTTCGGGCTGCCGATACCGCTGGCAATTTCATTCGGGCGCAGGGGTTTGCCGATTTCCTTGAGGAAGTCGAGGATATCGAACGCCCGGTCCAGACCGCGAGCCCGGCGCTTGATGGTGTCTTCGGTCATTTCATTGGTTCCCATACAAAGTGCCGGGAGTTTACCTAGAGTGCGGTGGCGATTGTTAGGCCGCCATCGCGGGCAAGCCACGCTCCCACATTTGAAATGCATTCCCCTGGGGGAGCGTGGCTTGCCCGCGATGGGCGCGACTCGGTTCAGGCCTTTTTCTTGTACGCGATGCAGTCGATCTCGACCTTGCAGTCGACCATCATGTTCGCCTGCACGCAGGCACGGGCCGGAGCGTGTTCGGGTTTGAAGTACTCGGAGAAGACCTTGTTGAAACTGGTGAAGTCCCGTGGATCCTCCAACCACACGCCAGCACGTACCACATCTTCCAGGCCATAACCGGCCTCTTGCAGAATCGCAATCAGATTCTTCATGGTCTGGTGGGTCTGTTCGACGATGCCACCCGTAATGATCTCGCCATCCAGCGCCGGCACCTGCCCGGAAACGTGCAGCCAGCCATCGGCTTCAACGGCGCGGGCGAAAGGACGAGGCGTACCGCCAGCGGCGCTACTGCCGGTGCCGTAACGAGTAATGCTCATGAGTGTTTCTCCTGATTGAATTCTGAAAAGTTAAAAGCGCGTGTTTTTGAGAAACTCAGCCAGACGCGGTGATTGAGGGCGCTCGAACAGCTCCTTGGGTGGCCCCTGCTCTTCGATGCGCCCCTGATTCATGAAAACGATTTTGTCCGAGACTTCGAATGCAAAACGCATTTCGTGGGTGACCAGCAACATGGTCATGCCTTCGTCGGCCAGGCCCTTGATCACGTTCAGCACTTCGCCGACCAGCTCCGGGTCGAGGGCCGAGGTGACTTCGTCGAACAGCATCAGGCTCGGGTTCATCGCAATCGCCCGGGCAATCGCCACGCGCTGTTGCTGACCGCCGGACAACTGACCGGGATAGTGATCACGGCGTTCCAGCAAGCCGACGCGCTCCAGCCATTTTTCCGCCAGAGCAACGGCCTCGTCCTTGTGCAGTTTTTTCACCTTGAGCAAACCCAGGGTGACGTTCTGCAAGGCGGTGAGGTGCGGGAACAGGTTGAATTGCTGGAACGCCATGCCCGTCATCGCACGATGCCGGGCGATGACTTTTTCCGGGTGACGGATGCGTTTGCCGTCGACCTCGTCATAGCCGATGGACTCGCCGTCGAGCATGATCTGCCCGCCCTGGAATTCTTCGAGCATGTTTACGCAGCGCAGCAAGGTGGTCTTGCCCGAACCGCTGGAGCCGATCAGTGTGACGACGTTGCCGCGCTGCATGCTCAGGTCGACGCCCTTGAGCACTTCGAGCTTGCCGTATTGTTTGTGCAGGCCGCGTATGTCCAGCAGGGCCTGACCGTTTTGCGTGTTGGAGAGTTGAGTCATGGCAAGGCCACCCGCTTTTCAATGTGCCGGCCGAGTAATTCGATGGCGTAGTTGATGACGAAAAACAGAAATCCGGCGAACAGGTAAAACTCCAGGGTCATGAAGGTCCGGGCGATGATTTGCTGTGTGCTGAGCAGTAACTCCGCCACGCCGATCACCGACAACAGCGTCGAGGCCTTGACGATTTCCGTCGAGGAGTTGACCCAGGTCGGCAGGATCTGCCGCAACGCTTGAGGCAACAGCACGTAACCGAGGGATTGGAAAAACGTCAGGCCAATCGCCTTGCTCGCTTCCATCTGACCGCTAGGCAGTGCTTGCAACGCGCCGCGCACGATCTCGGCGACGTGGGAGCCGCAAAACAGCGTCAACCCCAACGCACCGGCCTGAAACGCGCTGATCTGCCAACCCAGTGCCGGCGCCATATAAAAGCAGGCCAGCACCAACACAAACACCGGCGTACCGCGAATCAGGTCGACGTAGACGCGAAACGGCGCACGCATCCAGAACTTGCCGTAGGTCAGCACCAGACCGGCGACAATGCCGACCATCGTGCCCAGCAAAATGGCCAGCGCCGACACCTGCACACTGGTCAGGAAGCCTTGCCACAACACTTCGCGGGCAACCCATAACTCATGCAACCAACCAGGGGATTCGTACATGGGGGGCTCCTATCGGCGAATCGCCAGACGCTGTTCGAGGTAACGCAGCATCATGGCAATGAGGTAACAGGCCGCCACATAGAGCGCCGTGGTCACCAGCCAGGTTTCAATCACCCGGTAGCTCTCGACATTGATCTTGCGCGCGTAATAGGTCAGCTCCGGCACCGCGATCGCAGCGGCCAGCGAAGTGTCCTTGAACAGCGAAATAAAGTTGTTCGACAAGGCCGGCAGCACATTGCGCAGCATCACCGGGACGGTGACGTAAGCCTTGACCTGCCACTCGCCGAGGCCGATGGCGAGCCCGGCTTCACGCTGGCCCTTGGGAATGCTCAACAAACCGCCACGGAACACTTCGGTCAGATACGCCCCGGCGTAGAGCGACAGGGTGATGATGAACGACGGGATCTTGTCCAGACGAATGCCCAGGCTCGGCAAGGCAAAGTAGATCAACAGAATCAACACCAGAATCGGCGTATTACGGATCACCGTCACATACACCGACGCCAGCACCCGCAATGCGCGGTGCTTCGAGAGCAAAGCAAACGCCATCATCAGGCCGATCACGCAACCGATGGCGATCGACACCAGCGCCAGCTCAAGACCCAGACCGAGCCCCGCCAGCAAGGTGTCGAAATCGCGCCACACGGCGGCAAAGTTCAACTGATAGTTCATGGTCAGCAGTACCTTGAACGGGGCGCGTTACAAGCGCCCCGCTCTCACGGGATCATTTGAATTCGACAGGGAAACCGATGGCTGGAGTCGGCAGATCGACACCGAACCATTGTTTGAAGGACGCCGCATAGGTCGGGAACTCAACGCCGGTCATGGCTTCATGCAGGGTGGTGTTGACGAAGTTCAGCCAGTCCTGATCACCGCGTTTAACTGCACAGGCGTAGGTTTGCGGGCTCCAGGCGTAAGTCGGGCTGCGGTAGCGGCCAGGGTTCTGCACCATCAGGTATTTCACCGACGACTGATCGGTGGCGGCGGCATCGGCACGGCCCGAGTTCACGGCCTGGTACATCAGGTCCACGCTGTCGTATTGATCGACCTTGGCCTTGGGTAACGCCTGGTGCACCAGCTCTTCGGCGTATACGTTCTGCAAGACCGCCACGGTCACGCTGTCGTTGGCAGCCTTGAGGTCTTCGATTTCCTTGTACTTGCTGTTCGCCGGCAGCAGCAGGCCGACACCTTCGCGGTAGTACGGCAGGGTGAACGCCACCTGCTGCGCACGACTGGCGGTGACGGTGATGAACTGGCAACTGATGTCGACCTTGTCGGTCAGCAGGTTGGGAATCCGCGCATCGGACGACTGCACCACAAACTCGACTTTGGTCGGATCGTTGAACAACCCCTTGGCAATCATCCGCCCGATATCGATATCGAACCCCTGCAACTTGCCATCCGCTCCCTGGAAGTGCCACGGCGCATTGGTACTGCCCGTGCCCACAATCAATTTTCCACGGGCCAGCACGCTATCGAGCTTACTGTCCGCCGCCTGGGCCACGCCCATGGCAGCGGCGGTAGCCGCGAGAACAAAAACACACGCTTTTAACAAGGAAGGTCGGCGATGCATGGCAAGCACTCCAGGATGATGTTTATTCCGCTATACCGGACATAGGTATGTAACAACGGAATAGACAGCAGAAAGTGTGCCACAGGTTGCGGAGAGAATGTTGGGGAGATTGAAAATCGATTTGAATCAACGGGATGGGAAAAACACTGAGGGATCTGTTACCAAACGCACGCGAGGGGAAGCGCTACCGTTGGCTACAGCGTGCGGGTACTTGCACCACAATTGGAGATGAATGACCGAAATTGACGCAGCGTGTCACCTGTAATTTCTGACAGTAGACCCGCCCCCGCTCCCTCCTTTAACGTCGACAAACCTCGATGGTCGTTGTGAAAAGGAGATTTTCAATGGGCTCGACACATCACTTGGCATCGCTCGCCCCGGTCTACCGCAAGGCGCTGAAAACCTGGCGCCCGGTGATCCTGTATTTCGGCGATGAACACTGTCCGGCCTGTGAATGGGCAGAACCGGTCTTTCGCGAAGTCGCCCTACGCTATCGTCATCACGCGAACATTTATGTATTGAACACCCGTGAATCACCGCGGCACCCGAACGTTACCGGCACACCGACGGTGTTGTTCTTCAAGGACGGGCGATTGCGGAAGAAGCTCAAGGGCATTGGCACCCGAGAGACGCTGGAGGAGGATTTCGCCAGCCATGTTGGCAGGCTCAGGCCGCGATACGTGCCGCATAAAACGCGTCACGATCTGGCGTGGTTGCGCCAGACGTTGCGCGGGTTGTGTACGGTGCCTCGGGCGTTAGAGCGGTTGAATTGTCGTAGTGGGTGTTAGGGCTTGGGAGCGATGGGGTTTGGCAGGACGCTATCGCGAGCCAGCTCGCTCCCACATTGGATCTCCAGTGCTCACACGACCCGTGTGGGCGTGAGCCTGCTCGCGAACAGGCCCTGAATCCCGGAAAAAACTAGCGGTCGATACACACCAGCAGCACCCGCGTCACCCGCCGCTCCTCAACGGCCACCACTCTCATTCGCCAGCCCTGCCACTCCAGGCTGTCGCCGATCACCGGCAATCGATCCAGCAAGCTCACGACCAACCCGGCCAGGGTCTGATAGTCCTCAGTAGGCTCAGCCACGAATCCGGTCTGCTGTCGAACCCGTGTCAGGTTCAACGCACCGCTGACCAAAAAACCGCCTTGCTCTTCCACCACGTCCGGGCCTTCGATTTCGCTGGCGTCGGGCAGTTCGCCGGCAATCGATTCCAGAATGTCGGTCATGGTCAACACACCCACAAAGTCACCGAATTCATTGACCACGAATGCAATGTGCGTCGAGGCCTGGCGCATCTGCTCCAGCGCATTGAGGATGGAGTAGCTGTCCAGCAAGTTAACGGTCTTGCGCGCCAACTGCTCCAGATCCGGTTCGTTGCCGGCCAGGTATTCGTTGAGCAACTCCTTCTTGTGCACGAAGCCCAGCGGCTCGTCCACCGCGCCGTCACGGATCAACGGCAAGCGCGAATAGGACGAATGCATCAGCCGCGTACGAATGGTAGGCGCATCATCGGCCAGGTCGATGTAATCAACGTCGGCACGCACGGTCATCAACGTTCGGATCGGCCGTTCGGCCAGTTGCAGTACGCCGCTGATCATCACCCGCTCGCGGCGGTCGAACAGTGCTTCGCCCGGTGCGTCGCCGTTGTCCAGCAGGTCGGCAACCTCCTCACCGACTTCCTCCACCGCCATGCTGCGACCGCCGAGCAAACGCAACACCGCATGGGCCGTTCGCTCGCGCATGGGCCGCAGTCCCTGCAGGGATTTCTTGCGGCGAGCGCGGGCGATCTGGTTGAACACTTCGATCAGGATCGAGAAACCGATGGCCGCATACAGATAGCCTTTGGGAATGTGGAAACCCAACCCTTCGGCCGTCAACGCGAAGCCGATCATCATCAAGAAGCCCAGACAGAGCATGATCACTGTCGGGTGCGCGTTGACGAACCGGGTCAACGGCTTGCTGGCGACGATCATCAGGCCGATGGAGATGATCACCGCGATCATCATCACCGCCAGTTCATCGACCATACCCACAGCGGTAATCACTGCGTCGAGGGAGAACACCGCGTCGAGCACCACAATCTGCGCCACGATCGGCCAGAACATCGCATATGCGGCGTTGGCCGAGCGCTGGCCGACATGGCCTTCGAGCCGTTCGTGCAATTCCATGGTGGCCTTGAACAGCAGGAACACTCCACCGAACAGCATGATCAGGTCACGACCGGAGAAGCTCTTGTCGAACACCTCGATCAGCGGCTGCGTCAAGGTGACCAGCCACGAGATACTCGCCAGCAAGCCCAGGCGCATGATCAGCGCCAACGACAAACCAATGATTCGCGCACGGTCGCGCTGCTCGGGCGGCAATTTGTCCGCAAGGATCGCGATAAACACCAGGTTGTCGATGCCGAGCACCAGCTCCAGCACAATCAACGTCAATAAGCCCAGCCAAGCGGTGGGGTCAGCTAACCATTCCATAAAAACGTCTCGATCTCTTCAGTGAATTCAGAATGCCAGGCACGGCAAGGCGCGGCGCAGAGGCCGTGGGATTGCAATGACAAAGTGTTTTGAATGTCGAAAGACCGGGTGTTTCAAGAGCGCGCAATGGCGCGATGAGGAAGGATAACCGGGAGGCTCCAAGAGGGTGTTCATGCAAGTCCTGAAAGACAAAAGGACTTGGATCGTACAGGCGAAACCGATAATTCCTACAATCGAAAATCATTTCAAAATTTGTAGTCAGCCTGGAATAAACCCTGACCGGGCTCGTCGTACTGCCACTGAAATCGTTCAGTAGCCACCACGAGAGCCCCGCCATGAAAAGCCTCCTGTCCGCGCTGTTTCTGATTGCCTTCAGCGGCACTGCCGCCGCTGCGTCTGCCGCCACCGCCAGCCCCTCGAATGTCGAGGACTACAACTATTCGACACCGTTGAATATCGCCAAGGTCGTCAACATCACCCGCGGCGACTATTGCGGCATTGGCCCACGGGAGATGACCTACGTCGACACCAAGGGCGCCACCCATGTCTTGCGCTATCAAGCGTTCGGTGATTCGTGCATCGATCAGAATTGATGTTTGAGCGACGCCATCACCCGCTCGGCATTCGCCTCACAGGCTATCCCCTCAGGCCGCGCCTGGATGCCTTCAATCACCCCCAGCAACTTCGCCTTGCTCTGTGCCAGGTGAAGTTGCATCTGTTCGATCTGCTCGACCTTGCGCAGCAGCCCCGCCAATAATTCTTCGTGCTTGAACTCGCCCGTCACCGTATCCGGCAACAATTGCTTCAGCTCTTCAAGGCTGAACCCGGCCTGCTGCGCGCACTGGATGATCATCAGCGTTTGCAGGACTTGTGCGGGATAATGCCGGTAGCCGTTGGCCGAGCGCTCTACCTGACGAATCAATCCCTGAGACTCGTAAAAGCGAATGCGCGATGCATTCAATCCGCTCAACTGCGCCAATTCACCAATCTTCATCCCGGCCTCATTTGCCTGCTTGACATTAAAGTTAACTTTAAGCTTAGCCTCTGCTCTTCACTGATGAGGAGTCAAGCATGTCGCCCTTCCAAGCGTTGAATCTGCCCAACGGCCAGACCGTCGGCAATCGTATTGCCAAAGCCGCCATGGAAGAAAATCTCGCCGACACCGGGCAAGCACCGTCAGGCGCATTGTTTCAGCTGTATCAGGCCTGGGCCGAGGGCGAAGCGGGCCTGTTGCTGACCGGCAATGTGATGATCGACCGCCGCGCCATGACGGGTCCCGGCGGCGTGGTGCTGGAAGATGAACGCGATCTGCAGCGCTTTCGTCAGTGGGCGACGATCGGGCGTTCCGGTGGCGCGCAGTTCTGGATGCAGCTCAATCATCCCGGTCGCCAAACCATGGCCAACCTCGGTCAACCAGCCTGGGCACCCTCTGCCGTCGCACTGGACCTGGGCGCGTTTTCAAAGATGTTCGCCGAGCCCAAACCGATGTCCGAAGACGATATCGCCCAAGTGATCGCACGCTTCGCCACCAGCGCGGCCCTCGCGGAAAAGGCCGGGTTCACGGGCGTGCAGGTTCATGCGGCCCACGGTTACCTGATCAGCCAGTTCCTCTCGCCGTTGACCAATCACCGCACCGACCATTGGGGCGGCTCACTGGAGAACCGCGCGCGCTTGTTGCTGGACGTGGTCCGCGCCGTTCGCCGCGCGGTCTCACCGCAGTTTTGCGTGTCGGTGAAACTCAACTCTGCTGACTTCCAGAGAGGCGGCTTTGACGCCGACGATGCTCGCCAAGTGATTGTGTGGCTCAACGAGCAACGCATCGACCTGCTGGAGCTCTCCGGCGGCAGCTACGAAGCGCCGGCGATGCAAGGCGAAGCCCGCGACGGCCGGACGTTGGCACGTGAAGCCTACTTCCTGGAAATGGCCGCTGAACTGGCCAGCGTCGCGCACATGCCGGTGATGGTGACAGGCGGCATTCGGCGCCTGGCCATCGTCCAGCAGGTGCTCGACAGCGGCATCGCCATGGCAGGTATCGGCACGGCACTGGCGGTTGAACCGCAGTTGGTCAAACACTGGCGCGAAGGCCGCAACAGCCATCCGCAATTGCCGCCGATTCTATGGAAGCGCAAACCGTTGGCCGCACTGGCGAACATGGCAGTGGTGAAGTTTCAGCTGCATCAATTGAGCCGCGGGCGCAAGCCTCGTCCTCAGGTCTGGGCGGTGTGGGCGTTGATTCTTGACCGGCTGTACATAGGCCGGCGTACGCGGCAGTACCGTCAGGCGATGGGTAAATAGATTTAGACCGAGTTGCATGTTCGCGATGGGGCCAGGACAGCCAGTCAATCACTCAACCAGGAATCAGCTCATCAATGTGCCGATAATCCGCTTGCAGCTCTGCCGCCAACTGCTTCGCCCGGCCCAACCGGATCGGCCCGCGCTCGATATCAATCAGCAGGCTGGGGCATTCCAGCGCTGGCAACAATGACCACTCCTTCAATCGCCCATCAGTCAGCAACAACACACGCAGCTGTTCCGCCGGAAAGCGCTTTTTGCGCGTCGCCAACCAACGCCCCGCCTCACCCAGCGCCGCCAACACTGGCGTGCCACCGCTGGCGCCCAACCCATCAAGCCAGGTCCGCAGTCCGCTGGACGCTTTCAAGCCTTGCACCTGCCATTTCGGCACATTGCCGCTGGCCGTCAACAACGCCAGGCGCGCACGCTGACGGTAGGCATCGTCAAACAGCTGCGCCAGCAACCCCTTCGCATCACTCAACGCCTGATGTCGGCGAGTCGAGGCGGAGGCGTCGACAATCACCAGCCACAGCTCATGGGCGCTTCGAGTGCGAAGGTGGAACAACACGTCGCTGCGCTGACGAGGCTGACCATTGAGCAAGGTGCCGGGCCAGTTGATCGAGCCGCTGCGTGCAGCATGGCGTTTGCCCTGTTTGCCGTTGTCCAGCCGTCCTGTACGGGGTCTGGCATTCGCCCCCGCGTCAGATCGAGGGCGAATGCCTAGGGCTTTTTTGGCCAGCTCGGCACTTCACGGCGGGCGCCAACCGGCAGCGCCTGGGCGGGCATTTCACCCCATTGCCCCTGGCCTTCGCTCGGGGCGGACTGTTGCGGGGATGGCGCCTGACTGTGCTGCGGGGCCGGCGGTGATTGCTCGCGGCGGCGATGGCGCAAGGCGAATTCAGCGACGGCGTCGATATCGTCCTCACTGATCGCGTTCGCACCGCGCCACGCAGCGTGGGCGCGAGCCGCACGCAGCCACACCAGGTCAGCGCGCAAGCCATCGACGCCGGCAGCAAAGCAGCGCTCAGTGATCAGCGCCAACGCTTGATCGTCGAGCGGGATGCTCGGCAAGAGGCGGCGGGCCTTCTCGCACCGTTCGCGCAGCGATTGCTGCGGGTGTTCCCACTGCGCGCAAAAGCGCTGCGGATCGCTGTCGAAATCCAGGCGCCGACGGATGATCTGCCCGCGCTCGATCGGTGCGGTGTGGCCGCTGAGCGCGACGTTCAGGCCAAAGCGGTCGAGCAATTGCGGACGCAGTTCGCCTTCTTCCGGGTTCATGGTGCCGATCAGCACAAACTTCGCCGAATGCCGATGGGAAATACCATCACGCTCGATCAGGTTGGTGCCGCTGGCGGCGACGTCGAGCAACAGGTCCACGAGGTGGTCGGGCAGCAGGTTGACCTCGTCGACGTAGAGCACGCCACCATCGGCCTTCGCCAGTACGCCGGGAGAGAATTGCGCACGCCCGTCGCTCAGCGCGGCATCGAGGTCGAGGGTGCCGACCAGACGTTCTTCCGTGGCGCCCAGCGGCAAGGTGACGAACTGACCGCTGGCCAGCAGGTCCGCGAGGCCCCGAGCCAGGGTGGATTTGGCCATGCCGCGCGGACCTTCGATCAGCACGCCGCCGATTTTCGGGTCGATGGCGGTCAGGTACAGGGCGAGCTTCAAGTCGTCGGCGCCGACCACGGCGGATAAGGGGAAATGCGGGGTGTCGGTCATGTCGAGTCTCGTGTGTGGTCGGTGATGTGATCGTTTCCACGCTTTGCGTGGGAACGATCATGCCCTCATGAATCTTCTTCTATATCCAGCAGCAGGTTTTCCAGGGCCTCGCGGTACTCGCCCGGCTCCTGCCACATCCCCCGCTGCTGCGCTTCCAGCATCCGTTCGGTCATGTCGCGCAAGGCATGCGGATTGTGCTCGCGAACAAACTCGCGCGTCGCCGGGTCGAGCAAATAGGCATCAGCCAGCAACGCGTACTGGTGATCGTCAATCAGCTGCGTCGTCGCGTCGAAGGCAAACAGGTTATCGACCGTCGCCGCCAGTTCAAACGCGCCTTTGTAGCCGTGACGCTTGACCCCGTCGATCCACTTTGGATTGGCCGCCCGGGAGCGGATCACCCGGTTCAGTTCTTCTTTCAAGGTGCGGATCTTCGGCAGATCCGGCTGACTGTGATCGCCGTGGTAACTGGCCGCTGTTTCACCGCTAAGGCTTTCCACGGCAGCAAGCATGCCGCCCTGGAACTGGTAATAGTCGTTGGAATCGAGCACGTCGTGCTCACGGTTGTCCTGGTTTTGCAGCACCGCTTGCACCTGACTCAAGCGCTGGGCGAATTGTTCGCGGGCGGCGGTGCCTTCGTCGGAACCGCCATAAGCATAGCCGCCCCAATTCAGGTAAACCTCGGCCAGGTCTTCACGGCTTTGCCACAGGCGCCCGTCGATGGCGCCCTGCACACCGGCGCCGTAGGCACCGGGCTTGGCACCAAAAATTCGCCAACCGGCCTGACGGTTCGCGGCGTCTTCATCCAGGCCCGATTGCATCAGCGCTTCACGCTCGGCACGCACTTTGGCGGCCAAGGGGTTGAGGTCGTCGGGTTCATCCAGCGCTGCGACCGCTTGCACCGCCGCATCGAACAGACGGATCAGGTTGGCAAACGCATCGCGAAAGAACCCGGAAACACGCAGGGTCACGTCCACACGCGGGCGGTCGAGCAAGCTCAGCGGCAGGATTTCGAAATCGTCGACCCGCTGACTGCCCGTGGCCCAGACCGGGCGCACGCCCATCAGCGCCATGGCCTGGGCGATGTCGTCGCCGCCGGTGCGCATGGTCGCGGTGCCCCACACTGACAGGCCGAGCTGGCGCAGGTGATCGCCATGGTCTTGCAGGTGTCGTTCGAGGATCAGGTTGGCGGACTGGAAACCGATGCGCCACGCAGTGGTGGTGGGCAGGTTGCGCACGTCGACCGAATAGAAATTGCGCCCGGTTGGCAGCACGTCCAGGCGACCGCGACTGGGTGCGCCGCTCGGGCCGGCGGGGACGAAGCGGCCGTTCAAGGCGTCGAGCAGACCGCGCATTTCGGCTGGGCCGCAGGCGTCAAGGCGTGGGGCGACGACTTCGCACAAATTGTCGAGGATGGCGTGCACTTCCGCCCAACCCGGCTCACTCCTACAAGGTCCGGGTTCGGTCGACAACGTTTGGGTAATGAGTTGAGCGGCGAACAATTCCAGGCGTTCACGGGTATCCCCCGCCGTGCGCCAGGCTTCATCGGTGAGGGTTTGCAGTTCAATGGGACGCGGCCCGCTCCAAGTCTCGGCCAGCGCACAATCCAGCGGATCGAACCCCAACTCGAACGCCTTGGCCAATGCCCGCAGCAAACTCGATTGCGCGCCACGCCCATCGCCACGCGGAATCCGCAGCAAAGCCAGCAAGGTGTCGATGCGCAACCGCCCTCTCGGTGATTCACCAAAGATGTGCAAACCATCGCGAATCTGCGACTCCTTCAAATCGCACAAATACGTGTCCAGTCGCGGCAACCAGATCGCCGCGTCGGCATCGCTGTCGAGTTTTTCGTCCAGTTGCAGCTCACGATCAATGTGCGTGTCGCGCACCAGTTGCAGGATGTCGCGCTGCAATTCACGGGCGCGGCGCGGATCGAGCAGTTGCGCTTCGTAATACTCGTCGGCCAGCAGCTCAAGGTTGCGCAGTGGGCCGTAGGTTTCAGCGCGCGTCAGCGGCGGCATCAGGTGGTCGATGATCACCGCTTGGGTGCGGCGCTTGGCCTGCGCGCCCTCGCCCGGATCGTTGACGATAAACGGGTAGATGTTCGGCAGCGGCCCGAGCAACGCATCCGGCCAGCAGCTTTCCGAGAGCCCGACGCCTTTGCCCGGCAACCATTCGAGGTTGCCGTGTTTGCCGACGTGGATCACACCGTGGGCGCCATAGGTGTTGCGCAGCCAGAAGTAGAACGCCAGATAACCGTGGGGCGGCACCAGGTCCGGGTCGTGATAGACCGCGCTCGGGTCCACCTGATAGCCGCGCGCCGGTTGAATGCCGACGAAGGTCAGGCCAAAACGCAGGCCGGCAATCATCATCCGTTCGCCACGGTACATCGGGTCGTTTTCAGGCGTACCCCAGCGTTCCAGCACGGCCTGGCGATTGGCCTCGGGCAAGGCGTCGAACATCCGCTGGTATTCGTCCAGCGCAAGGCTTTGATGACACGGACGCTGGTCGAGCGTGTCAAGGTCGTTGCTGACGCCGCCAAGCAATTGCTGGATCAACGCGGTGCCACTGTCCGGTAATTCGGCCGGCAACGGATAACCTTCTTGATGCAGCGCACGCAGGATGTTCAACGCGGCGGCTGGCGTGTCGAGGCCGACACCATTACCGATTCGCCCATCGCGGGTCGGGTAGTTGGCGAGAATCAGGGCGATGCGTTTTTCGCGGTTCGGCACCCGCGCCAGATCGATCCAGCGCCGCGCCAGTTCAGCGACGAAATCCATGCGTTCCGGTTGCGGTCGATAACACACCACGTCCGACTGACTGCGCTCGCTGCGCCACGCCAGGTCCTTGAAGCTGATCGGGCGGCTGATGATCCGACCGTCCAGTTCCGGCAGCGCGATGTGCATCGCCAGGTCGCGCGGGCCTAGGCCCTGCTCGCTGGCGCGCCAACCGGGTTCGTTGTCCTGGGCGCATATCGCCTGGATCACCGGGATGTTGCGGCGAAAGGGTCGCAGATGCGGCGCTTCGGGACTGGATTGGGCAAAACCGGTGGTGTTCAGAATCACCCCCGCCTCGACTTCATCCAGCCAATCCTCGACCACCGTCAGGCAGCCGGGCTCTTTCAAACTGGCCACGGCCATCGGCAAAGGGTTTAACCCGGCCGCTTGCAAACGCTGGCAGAAAACATCGATGAAAGCGGTATTGGCCGCTTGCAAATGCGAGCGGTAAAACAGCACTGCCGCCACCGGTTGATCGGCTTGCCAGTCGGCCTGCCAATCCTTCAGTTCAGCCGGACTTTTGTGCGGGTGGTAAATCGCTGTGCGCGGCAGGACTTGCGGCTCGGCCCACGCGTAATCGCGGTCCAGCCAGCGAGTGGCGAGGCAGCGGAAAAAGTCCAGGGCATTGCCCATGCCGCCCTGACGCAAAAACTGCCAGAGCCGATCACGGTCGCAGGCCTCGACGGTGCTGAGGTCGCTGAGTTCCGGGTCCGGACGATCATCGCCGGGCACCAGAATCAGTTGCACGCCTCGCTCGGACAATTGCACCAGCCGCTCGACGCCATAACGCCAGTAGGCAATGCCGCCGTGCAGCGAGATCAGGATCACCTTGGCGTGGCGCAGCACTTCATCGACATACAAATCGACCGAGGCGTGATTCTGCACCTGCATCGGGTTGGCCAAACGTACGCTCGGGTAGTCGTCGGGCAGTTGCTGCGCGGCTTCGGCCAGCAGCGCCAGGCTGGAATCGCCGCTGCACAGGATCACCAGCTCGGCGGGGGTTTGTCCGAGGTCGGCGATGTTGTCATCCGACACAAAACCGCCGGGCTGGGTCCTGAGCAGGTGCATGGCTTAAACGCTGAGCGCAGCGCGCAATTGCGCTTCGAGTTCGGTGGCGTCCAGTTCCTGGCCGATCAGCACCAGGCGCGTGGTGCGTCCTTCCTCGACTCCCCACTGGCGGTCGAAGTGCTTGTCGAAACGTGTGCCCACGCCCTGAATCAGCAAGCGCATTGGTTTGTTCGGGATTGCCGCGAAACCTTTGATACGCAGGATGCCGTGCTTGACCACCAGTTGCGTCAGGGCGTCCATCAGCAGGCTTTCGTCGGCTTGCGGCAGCTCAATGGAGATCGAATCGAACGCGTCGTGGTCGTGATCGTCTTCACCTTCATGGTGATGATCGTGGTGACTGTGACGGCTGTCGATGTGTTCTTCGGAGCCGGCGCCGAGGCCGATCAACACGTCCAGTGGCAGGCGACCACTGCTGGCTTCGATGACTTTCACTGCAGGCGGCAGTTCTTCGGCGACTTCGAGGCGTACGCGGGCCAGGTCTTCAGGGCTGATCAGGTCGGCCTTGTTGAGGATCACCAGGTCGGCGCTGGCCAGTTGGTCGGCGAACAGTTCGTGCAGCGGCGATTCGTGGTCCAGGTTCGGGTCGAGTTTGCGCTGGGCATCCACTTGATCCGGGAACGCGGCGAAGGTGCCGGCGGCCACGGCCGGGCTATCGACCACGGTGATCACTGCGTCAACGGTGCAGGCGCTGCGGATTTCTGGCCACTGGAAGGCCTGGACCAGCGGCTTTGGCAGGGCCAGGCCCGAGGTTTCGATGAGGATGTGATCGAGGTCGCCGCGACGGGCCACCAGTTCGCGCATCACCGGGAAGAATTCTTCCTGGACGGTGCAACACAGGCAGCCGTTGGCCAGTTCGTAGACGCGACCGTTGGCTTCTTCTTCGGTGCAGCCGATGGAGCACTGCTTGAGGATTTCGCCGTCGATGCCCAGCTCGCCGAACTCGTTGACGATCACCGCAATGCGACGGCCTTGGGCGTTGTCGAGCATGTGCCGCAGCAAGGTGGTTTTGCCCGAGCCGAGGAAGCCGGTAACGATGGTGACGGGGAGTTTGGCCAGTGTTTTCATCGGATGCCCTTTGGCAAGGTGGCGGGCATACGGGACGACGACCGCAGCAGCACACGCTGCGCGGAAGATTTCGCCACCGGATCACCCCGCCCGGTTGAAAGTCAGAATCTGTGTCGAGGCAGGTCTCCTGGCTGACGGCTGGCCAGTCGTTTGACTGGCGGTTTCTGCGCCTTCCCGCTCGCGCCATGGCTGGCGCATGCAGTGGCATGGCAGAAACTGAACCGTTCACAGTTGCGGGGGCAGCCGCGGCATTGACCGCGTTCCCTTCTTAGCTTCGGCAAACGCCGAAGAACCTCGAAAGCGCAAGGCTACGCATCGCGCTGGGGCGGGTCAATGTCTTGTGGCGGCCATTAGGACGCTATGGCGTCGACACGGTCCCAAGTTGAGAACCCTTGCCAATTGACGCGAATCCCCCGCCCATGCTCTCCTACGCATCTTGTTACGGGTGCCCTTCACAGGGTGAAACGGGAAACCGGTGAATCATGTGCTTTACTCAAAGCCATGTCAGTCCGGTGCTGCCCCCGCAACGGTAAGCGAGCGAAGCATCAAATCCACTGTGCCAGCAGTTCGGCATGGGAAGGTGATGCTTGCAGGTCAAGGCGAAAGCCTGCGCCCCTCGTGAGCCCGGAGACCGGCCCGCAACACCCAGTGACCGTTACGGTCACTGAACAACAAACCCGCGGTGGGCGGGCGCTGTTTGAACGTCTGCGTGCCCGGCTCGCAGGGGTTTTCCATGCGCTCTATTCACCCGCTGACAGACCAGAGGGATGCGCCATGTCGATCATCAACAGCACCGCCAGCAACGCCGATAAGAGCACCGCCAGCACCACGTCTACCCTGACCCAACGCCTGACTGCCGCCATCTGCGCGTCGATCCTGGGCGCGTGCCTGGTGTATTTCGCCGGTTTCTCGCACATCGAAGCGGTGCACAACGCTGCACACGATACCCGTCACAGCTCTGCGTTCCCGTGCCATTGAGAGCTCTCGACATGATCAAGCGTATTGCGCAAACCGCAGGGTTTACCGGGCTGCTGGCCGCCCTGCTGCTGACCTTGCTGCAAAGCTTCTGGGTCGCACCGCTGATTCTTCAAGCGGAAACCTACGAGAAAGCCGAGCCGGCAGTGGTTCAACCCCATGAACACGCCAAAGGCGCCATGGCCGCGCACACCCACGACGCCGAAGCCTGGGAGCCGGAAGACGGCTGGCAGCGCGTGCTGTCGACCACTGGCGGCAATCTGGTGGTGGCCGTTGGTTTCGCCCTGATGCTCGCCGGCCTCTACACCCTGCGTGCACCGACTAAAACGTCTCAAGGCCTGCTCTGGGGTCTGGCCGGTTATGCAACGTTTGTCCTCGCACCGACCCTGGGCCTGCCGCCTGAACTGCCGGGCACCGTTGCGGCGGATCTGGCGCAACGGCAGATCTGGTGGATCGGCACTGCTGCTTCAACCGCTGTCGGTATCGCGCTGATCGTGTTCAGCCGTCACTGGCTGATGAAAGTGCTGGGCGTGGCGATTCTGGCCGTTCCGCACGTGATTGGCGCGCCACAACCGGAAGTGCATTCGATGCTCGCGCCGCAAGCCCTGGAAGCTCAATTCAACATCGCTTCGCAGTTGACCAACGTAGCGTTCTGGCTGGCCCTGGGCCTGATCAGCGCCTGGTTGTTCCGCCGCAAAAGCGATGGCCAATACCACGCATGACTGATGCCAGCACAGCGCCGACGCTAGTGGTCGGCCTGGGCTGCCAGCGCGGCTGCCCCGCGAGCACGCTGCGGGCATTGCTGGATCAGGCGCTACAGGCTCATCAAATCGGGCTTCATGAGATAAAGGCCCTCGCCAGCATTGACCTGAAGCGCGATGAGCCTGGCCTGATCGAACTCGCGGAACAACTCGCACTGCCGTTGATGTTCTTCAGCAGTGAACAATTGGCTGGATATCACACCAGCCTCAGCCATCGTTCCGACATCGCGTTCGAACGCACCGGCTGCTACGGCGTAGCGGAAAGTGCCGCCCTGGCACTGGCCGAACAGCTGGCTCAGGCTCCGGTAAAACTGCTGATCTGCCGACAAAAATACGCGCAAGCAACCCTGGCATTGGCCGGCGCTGCGTAAAATCCCCGATAATCGCGCATTCGATCATGAGCAATCTTCATCTGAAGCGTTGCCCGGCCTCTTTTTTCACAGGAAACGACGATGACCGTCTACTTCATTGGCGCGGGTCCCGGCGACCCGGAACTGATCACGGTCAAAGGCCAACGGCTGATTCGCAGCTGCCCGGTGATCATCTATGCCGGCTCACTCGTGCCGGCAGCCGTGCTGGAAGGCCATCGCGCCGAACAGGTGGTCAACAGCGCCGAATTGCACCTGGAACAGATCATTGATCTGATCAATACCGCCCACGCCAACGGTCAGGACGTGGCGCGGGTGCATTCCGGCGATCCGAGCCTGTATGGCGCGATTGGCGAGCAGATTCGCTACCTGCGTGAACTCGACATTCCGTTTGAAATCATTCCTGGCGTGACGGCGACCGCGGCGTGTGCAGCGCTTTTAGGGGCTGAACTGACCTTGCCGGACATCTCGCAAAGCGTGATTCTGACCCGCTATGCCGACAAGACCGCCATGCCGCCGGGCGAGGAACTGGGCAGCCTGGCGCAGCATGGGGCGACCATGGCCATTCATTTGGGCGTGAATCATCTGGAGAAAATCCTCGCTGAGCTGCTGCCGCATTACGGCGCGGACTGCCCGATTGCGGTGATCCACCGGGCGACGTGGCCGGATCAGGATTGGGTGGTGGGAACGCTTGAGGACATTGCCGGGAAGGTCGAGGCCAAAGGGTTTCGGCGCACGGCGTTGATTCTGGTGGGACGGGTGTTGGGGAGTGATCAGTTCAGCGAGTCGTCGCTGTATCGTGCGGGGCATGCGCATCTCTATCGCCCATAGGGCCCCATCGCGAGCAAGCTCGCGATGGGGCCACTGAATTTCACCCATAAAAAAACGGCGCTCACGGGGCGCCGTTTTTCATGTCGCAGCGAACACCTTAGTAGTAGGCGTTTTCTTTCTGCGTGTGGTCAGTCACGTCACGCACACCCTTGAGCTCAGGAATACGCTCAAGCAACGTGCGCTCGATGCCTTCCTTCAGGGTCACGTCCGCCTGACCGCAGCCCTGGCAACCGCCACCGAATTTCAGCACGGCAATGCCGTCTTCAACGACATCGATCAGGCTGACCTGACCGCCGTGGCTCGCCAGCCCCGGGTTGATTTCGGTTTGCAGGTAGTAATTGATGCGCTCATTGACCGGGCTGTCGGCGTTGACCATCGGTACTTTGGCGTTTGGCGCCTTGATGGTCAGCTGGCCGCCCATGCGGTCAGTGGCGTAGTCGACCACCGCATCGTCCAGGAAGGCTTCGCTGAACGAGTCAATGTAAGCGGTGAAGCTTTTGAGCCCCAGCGCCGTGTCTTCAGGTTTTTCTTCGCCCGGCTTGCAGTAGGCAATGCAGGTTTCGGCGTACTGGGTGCCAGGCTGGGTGATAAAGACGCGGATGCCGATGCCCGGGGTGTTCTGCTTGGAGAGCAGGTCAGCCAGGTAATCGTGGGCGGCGTCGGTAATGGTTATAGCGGTCATGGAAACTCCTCGCAGGCTTGGGCGCAGTTTACGCCAATCAACGCGCCGCACAAAGTCCTAGTATTTTTGTCGGGAAAGATTCCGACGATCCCCTGATCCCTGATCCCCTGTGGGAGCGAGCTTGCTCGCGATAGCGTCCTGACAGTCAGCATAAATGTTGATTGATCCGACGCCATCGCGAGCAAGCTCGCTCCCACAGGGGGGTGTCGCGGTGAGTCAGAGGTTTTGGTAGCGGTTCATGTCCAGCACACCCTCTTCCACCGGATCGGTCTCGTGGACATAGCGACTCAGGTCGTGGAAATAGAACCAGAATTGCGGATGACTGCGGCGAATCCCCCAACGTTCGACGATTTTCTCGAAGCCGTCATCGTCCTTGGCGTTTTCCATTGCATCGACGAACGCCGGCACCTGGTCGGCCGGGATGTTGAATATGAAATTCGGGTAACTGCTGAGTACGCCAGGGAAAATCGTCAATGTGTCCAGCCCCGGCTGGTAGCGCAACGATTCACCCAACAGGAACGCCACGTTGCTGTGCGCACGGTTGCGCAGCAGGCTGTAGACCTCGCGCTTGCCGCTCGTCGTTTCGATGCGCAACATCGTCGCTTCCGGCAACTGGTCGATGACCTTCAAGCCCGCCGCCGGCCTCGATGTCAGGCGACTCAAGGCCTGTTCGGCGCCCTGCAAGGCCGGGTCGATGTTCGGTCGCGAGCAATAGGCGCCGTCGCAGCGGTTGATCGGGTCGGGGGTGGCATTGAGCTCGCCGTAACGGACCAGCAACTGTTGGGCGAAGTCGCGCTTGGGGTCCTTCTCGTCGAGTTTCAACGCAGTGGGTTTGTCGTCATCGATGGACTCATAGTCCAGCCACATCTTGAACTTGCCGCTGTTCTGGTACCAATCGTCAAGGTAGGCGTCCCGGGAGTCCGCCGGCATCAGACGCAGGAAGTTCTGCTCGGCGCCGTTACGGATCAGGTCGAAGTACAAACGGGTCTGGGCCTGGTGAGAAACGTTGCCGAACACGTCGAAGTTCACCGCCAATTGATAGTAGGTACGCTCCAGCAACGGGAAGTCGAACAGCCACATCGTTTGCGGCACATCGCCGATCAGGCCTTTGTTCACCGATGCACTGTCAAAGTGCCGGAAGATGCTCAGCAGCGCGTTGTCATTCCCCGCCCACAAGGCCGACCAGCTCGGTGCCGGTACATCGGCGTAGCTGTCCCGACGCAGTGCTTCGTACTCGTTACGCTTGTCGCGGTAGTCATGCCACAGGCTCAAGACACTGCCGACATCATCGTTTTGGCCAGGCATGGCCAGCAACGGCGTCGCCTGGCCGCGGTAGTTGGGATCGATGATATAGAGGTCGTGTTCAGGGGCCTGGAACAGCGCCCAGAAGTTATCGCGGATCACGTCCGTGGCGATCTGGCCACGGCAGACCGGGCCACGAATAAAGGTGCGCACGAAGTATTCGGCGTTATCCAGCATGAACTGGTAGCGCGCCTGCGCCGGGATCGCCTCGAAGGTAGCGAACGGATTGGCCCGCCGTTCAGGTCCGTAACCTGGCGAGGCGTTGACCTGCCAGTCGCCGCTATAGAACAGGCTTTTGACCCGCGCCATCTTCGCCGCACTCAGCGGGTAGGTGATGTGGGTCTTTTGCACAATCACGCCCTGCACCGGCCACAGGCGGTAATACACCTGAGTGCCCGGGTCGTCATTCGGGCGCCGGGTGTTGATCAAGTCAATCGGCTGGCCGGTGGGCGTGCGCGAACGCACCCACTGGAAGAAATGCCCGGGTTCGCCGTCCTTGAAGTAGATATGCGCAAGAAACCAGTGCTCGAACAACCAGCGCGCCACCAGGCTTTGCCGGGAGCCGGGCGCGTTGAGCAGGTTTTCCCATTGCACCACCTCCTGTGCTTCTTTTGCGCTTGGCACCAGCCCGACCTCATCGATCGGCGCACCCGACGCCAGCCAGCGCTGCAACGTCTGATATTGCTGATCGGTCAGGCCGGTGACCGCCAGCGGCATGCCCTCTTTGGGATGGGAACTGGCGTAATTGTCGAACTCTGCGGGCATGGCGCACATGTTTTCCCGGTTCAGACCGAGAACGATGTCTTGCGGTAATTTGATGTTGGGTTGCAATGGGGTTTTGTGGCCCAGTTCCAGCATCCGCGCCATCAACGCGGCCTGACTGCCCTGGGCGTCAAGCATCGGATAGAAGCCCTTCTGGTGCCAGGCGTGCTTGCCGAACGCATCGTAAAACAGCCGCGTCGGTGCCGCAGCGGTACTGCGGTCGCCGTCGTAGACCGTGACTTTCGTGGCGCCCCGCGCCGCCCCTTCACCACTGCCCAGGTTGAGCTGGCAGGGGGCATCGTTGCACGCATGGCAGGCGACGCACTTTTCGGTAAAGATCGGTTGGATGTCGCGGCTGTAGGAAATCGCAGAGGACATGGCCGGACCTTGCGCCGCGGCGCCCCAGCTTAAAAGCAGCATGAAAATGCTGGTGATGACGCGATACGACATATCCCTGGTCCCAATCATGAAAAATCGCGGCGATTCTACCGGTCAGATACCCATACCAACATGAACGATATTCATGCAAAACCGGGTGATGCTCTAAAAGCGCACAGGTTTGCTATGATCCCGCCCCTTCGTCATGGTCTTTCCGAGTAGTCCAAATGTCCGATCGCAGTGTTCGCCTTCAAGCTCTCAAGCACGCCCTCAAAGAGCGCATCCTGATTCTCGATGGCGGCATGGGCACGATGATCCAGAGCTACAAGCTCGAAGAGCAGGATTACCGTGGCAAACGCTTTGCTGACTGGCCAAGCGATGTCAAAGGCAACAACGACCTGTTGGTGCTGACTCGCCCGGATGTGATTGGGGGTATCGAGAAAGCCTACCTGGATGCCGGCGCCGATATTCTGGAAACCAACACGTTCAACGCCACCCAGATTTCCCTGGCCGACTATGGCATGCAGGGCCTGGCGTATGAGTTAAACGTAGAAGGCGCACGCCTGGCCCGCAAGGTGGCTGACGCCAAGACCCTGGAAACCCCGGACAAGCCACGTTTCGTCGCTGGCGTGCTTGGCCCTACCAGCCGCACCTGCTCGCTGTCCCCGGACGTGAACAACCCCGGTTACCGCAACGTGACCTTTGATGAGCTGGTGGAAAACTACACCGAATCCACCAAGGGTCTGATCGAAGGCGGCGCCGACCTGATCCTGATCGAAACCATCTTCGACACCCTGAACGCCAAAGCCGCGATCTTTGCCGTGCAAGGCGTGTTCGAGGAGCTCGGCATCGAGTTGCCGATCATGATTTCCGGCACCATCACCGACGCCTCCGGCCGTACCCTCTCCGGCCAGACCACCGAAGCGTTCTGGAACTCCGTGGCTCACGCCAAGCCGATCTCGGTCGGTTTGAACTGCGCCCTCGGTGCCAGCGAATTGCGTCCGTACCTGGAAGAGCTGTCGAACAAGGCCGGCACCCATGTTTCCGCGCACCCGAACGCCGGTCTGCCGAACGAGTTCGGTGAGTACGACGAACTGCCGGTGGACACTGCCAAGGTCATCGAGGAGTTCGCTCAAAGCGGTTTCCTGAACATTGTCGGCGGCTGCTGCGGCACCACCCCTGGCCACATCGAAGCCATCGCCAAGGCCGTAGCCGGTTACGCACCGCGTCAAATTCCGGAAATCCCCAAGGCCTGCCGCCTGTCGGGCCTGGAACCGTTCACCATCGACCGCAGCTCGTTGTTCGTCAACGTCGGTGAGCGGACCAACATCACCGGCTCGGCCAAGTTCGCCCGCCTGATCCGCGAAGACAACTACACCGAAGCCCTGGAAGTCGCCCTGCAGCAGGTCGAAGCAGGCGCCCAGATAATCGACATCAACATGGACGAAGGGATGCTCGATTCGAAGAAGGCCATGGTGACCTTCCTCAATCTGATTGCCGGCGAGCCGGACATCTCCCGCGTCCCGATCATGATCGACTCCTCCAAGTGGGAAGTGATCGAGGCCGGCCTGAAATGCATCCAGGGCAAGGGCATCGTCAACTCGATCAGCATGAAAGAAGGTGTCGAGCAGTTCATCCATCACGCCAAACTGTGCAAGCGCTATGGTGCCGCGGTGGTCGTCATGGCCTTCGACGAAGCCGGCCAGGCCGACACCGAAGCGCGCAAGAAAGAAATCTGCAAACGCTCCTACGACATTCTGGTCAACGAAGTCGGCTTCCCGCCGGAAGACATCATCTTCGACCCGAACATCTTCGCCGTGGCCACCGGTATTGAAGAACACAACAACTACGCTGTGGACTTCATCAACGCTTGCGCTTACATCCGCGACGAACTGCCGTACGCGCTGACCTCGGGTGGCGTGTCCAACGTGTCGTTCTCGTTCCGAGGCAACAACCCGGTGCGTGAAGCGATCCACTCGGTGTTCCTGCTGTACGCGATCCGCAATGGCCTGACCATGGGTATCGTCAACGCCGGTCAGCTGGAGATTTACGACCAGATCCCGCAAGAGCTGCGCGACGCCGTCGAAGACGTGATCCTAAACCGCACCCCGGAAGGCACCGACGCCCTCCTCGCCATCGCCGACAAGTACAAGGGCGATGGCAGTGTCAAGGAAGCCGAGACCGAAGAATGGCGCGGCTGGCCGGTCAACAAGCGCCTGGAACATGCGCTGGTCAAGGGCATCACCACGCACATCGTTGAAGACACCGAAGAGTCGCGCCAGTCGTTCGCCCGACCGATCGAAGTGATCGAAGGCCCGCTGATGTCCGGCATGAACATCGTTGGCGACCTGTTCGGCGCCGGCAAAATGTTCCTGCCGCAAGTGGTGAAATCCGCCCGCGTAATGAAGCAGGCCGTGGCCCACTTGATCCCGTTCATCGAACTGGAAAAAGGCGACAAACCGGAAGCCAAGGGCAAGATCCTGATGGCAACGGTGAAAGGCGACGTGCACGACATCGGCAAGAACATCGTCGGCGTGGTGTTGGGCTGTAACGGCTACGACATTGTCGACCTCGGCGTGATGGTCCCGGCGGAGAAAATCCTGCAAGTGGCCAAGGAGCAGAAGTGCGACATCATCGGCCTGTCGGGCCTGATTACGCCTTCGCTGGATGAAATGGTCCACGTCGCCCGTGAAATGCAGCGTCAGGACTTCCACCTGCCGCTGATGATCGGTGGCGCGACCACCTCCAAAGCGCACACGGCGGTGAAGATCGAGCCCAAGTACAGCAACGACGCGGTGATCTACGTGACGGACGCCTCCCGCGCCGTGGGCGTGGCGACGCAGTTGCTGTCCAAGGAGCTGAAACCGGCGTTTGTCGAGAAGACCCGCCTGGAATACATCGACGTTCGCGAGCGCACGGCCAACCGCAGCGCGCGCACCGAGCGCCTGAGCTACCCGGCTGCGATCGCCAAGAAGCCGCAGTTTGACTGGAGCACTTACGCACCGGTCAAACCGACGTTCACCGGCTCCAAGGTGCTGGACAACATCGACCTGAAGGTTCTGGCCGAGTACATCGACTGGACGCCATTCTTTATCTCCTGGGACCTGGCCGGCAAATTCCCGCGCATCCTCCAAGACGAAGTGGTCGGTGAAGCCGCCACCTCGCTGTATGCCGATGCCCAGGAAATGCTCGCCAAGCTGATCGATGAAAAGTTGATCAGTGCCCGCGCGGTGTTTGGCTTCTGGCCGGCCAACCAGGTGCGCGACGATGACATCGAAGTCTACGGCGACGACGGCAAGGCGATTGCCAAGCTACATCACCTGCGCCAGCAGATCATCAAGACCGACGGCAAGCCGAACTTCTCCCTGGCCGACTTCGTCGCGCCAAAAGACAGTGAAGTCACCGACTACGTGGGCGGGTTCATCACCACCGCCGGCATCGGCGCCGAAGAAGTGGCCAAGGCTTATCAGGACGCTGGCGACGATTACAACTCGATCATGGTCAAAGCCCTGGCCGACCGCCTGGCCGAAGCCTGCGCAGAATGGCTGCACCAACAAGTCCGTAAAGACTACTGGGGTTACGCCAAGGACGAAACGCTCGACAACGAGGCGCTGATCAAAGAGCAATACACCGGCATCCGCCCTGCTCCGGGCTACCCCGCGTGCCCGGATCACACCGAGAAGTCCACGCTGTTCAAACTGCTGGACCCCGAAGCCGAAGAGCTCAAGGCCGGTCGCAGCGGCGTATTCCTCACCGAGCACTACGCGATGTTCCCGGCGGCAGCCGTCAGCGGGTGGTACTTCGCTCACCCGCAGGCGCAGTACTTCGCCGTGGGCAAGATCGACAAGGATCAGGTGCAGAGCTACACCTCGCGCAAAGGTCAGGAGTTGAGCGTGACCGAACGTTGGCTGGCCCCGAACCTCGGGTACGACAACTAACCAACCGACGGGCCACAATACGGTGGCGAACCGTGATCCCCTGTGGGAGCGAGTCTGCTCACGAAGGCGGTGGACCAGGCGATATTAATGTCGACTGACACGACCTCTTCGCGAGCAGGCTCGCTCCCACAGTTGTTTGTGCTGTCCGTAGGTCTATGCTTACGGCTCACACACACGTGACGAGGGGTTTATGGACGATCCAGCAGACAACAAGCCGCCGACCTTCTGGCAGATGCTGCAGAGCGTCATGGCGGCGGCGTTCGGGGTACAGAGCGGGAAGAACCGGGCCCGGGATTTCACCCACGGTAAACCGAGTCATTTTGTGATTCTGGGGATTTTGTTCACGACCGTGTTTGCCTTGACCCTGTACGGCATCGTGCAACTGGTGCTGCATCTGGCCGGGGTTTAGCGCATCAGTGTTTGCAAGCTGAACGGGTAGCGATAGGTGGTCGGCCGCCCTTTGGCCGAGAGTCGACGGAAGTTCACGCCATAGTCAGGTGTGGCCCCCAACGCCAGCAGGCGTTTGGCTTGCGTCTTGTCGATCAGTTGCAACAGCGGGATCAGCCGGTGGCGGCCACCGTACAGATCAAGATCAACGCCCTGGTCATAATCATGCAACTCCACCAGCGCCCAACCACCTAAAGTGAAGTGACCGCCCAGCAGCACGCTAAGGCGTCCATCAATCATCGCCTGCAAGGCGGCGGGAGAGGTGTTGACGGCACTAAACAACACGTCTTTTCCGGGTTTTCCACCGCTCTCCTCAAACGCCTGCATCGCACCAAACGCCATTTCATCATTGGCTGACCACACCAGAGATATCTGCGGATAACGCCGGAACAACAACTTGGCCTGCTCATAGGCGCGGTCCCGGGTCCACCCGCTATAGACCAATTGGCGCAAACGCACTTCAGGATGCTCGGCCAATGCGCGCATCATCCCTTGCTCGCGCAATTGCGCAGACGGAGTGATTTTCAGGCCGGAAAATGCCAATAGCTCGATAGGCTTGCCGGGCGTTGCCGGTGGATGCTGACGGATCAGCTCCTTGAGCATCAGGTAACCGCCCTCCTCGTCGTTGGGCACCAGGCTGCCCAGGTGATCGGGGCGCTCACCCAACAGGCTCTGCTGGTTGGCCGTCAGCGACGCGTTCACCATGAACAGCTTTACACCACTGCCCTGGGCCAGGCGCAGGATCTGTGGGGCGACATATTGTTCATTGACGAACATCAGATAGTCCGGGCGATCGGGACCTTGCAGCGCCTGACGGGCTTGCGCCACCGTGAGTTCGGGCATGCGCTGGGCATAAAGAATTCGCAGGTCAACCCCCAAATCTCTGGCGGCGGCCTGCATAAATTGCGCGTAACTGACCCAGAAGGCTTCCTGGGTGGTACCAGGGCTCAGGAACAACACCGATTCCGCACGCGCAACCGGTCCGTAGACCGTGCCAAGCAGTAGCACAATGGTGTAGAAAAACTTCAACATTAACGTCCGAGCCCCCGGAAAATCGCCGCGCATTATAGCCAGTGAAGTTCCGTAATACGGCGTTTATTCCGGTTTTTGTCCGACAATCGTCGGAACCGGGCCCGGACGGGGTCGGTTATTGATGGCTGACCCAGAACACTGCCGTGCCCACGACCAAAATGATCAGGAAAAGAATCGCCCAAGCATCGACCGTGCTATCAGGTTTTGTCGCTTTGGTAGGGTTGCTCATTGCATCGCCTCTTGTCGGTTTTATCGGTGATTGCATAAAGACTCGACCACAGTAAAGACGACGATTGCCCGCACCACAAATAAGGGTTTAGTCATCACAGTTCTTATTAGTCGTTTTGGTTCTTTACATATACTCAAACATCACTTTTGCGCATAACTGCAAACTGGTATCTTGCCCCGGCTCCGTAGGGAGAGCGCGGCCGTGCGCGCAGAATTGCAGAGGTTCTTTCGGACTCCGCCAAGCACAAAAACGCAGCTGTATCCGAGCGACCCAAGCCTGAGAACAGGACTTATATGTACGTATACGACGAATACGATCAGCGGATCATCGAGGACCGCGTCAAGCAGTTCCGTGATCAGACCCGACGCTATCTGGCAGGCGAGCTGAGCGAAGAAGAATTCCGCCCCCTGCGCCTGCAAAACGGGCTTTACATCCAGCGTTTCGCGCCGATGTTGCGTGTGGCGGTGCCTTACGGCCAACTGACTTCGCGTCAGGTACGCATGATGGCCAAGATTGCCCGCGACTATGACAAGGGCTATGCCCACATCAGCACCCGGCAGAACGTACAGTTCAACTGGCCGGCCGTGGAAGACATTCCGGACATATTGGCTGAACTGGCGACCGTGCAGATGCACGCGATCCAGACCAGCGGCAACTGCCTGCGCAACGTCACCACCGACCAGTTCGCCGGCGTCGCCGCCGATGAACTGATCGATCCGCGCCCATGGTGCGAGATCGTCCGCCAGTGGACCACGTTCCACCCGGAATTCGCCTACCTGCCGCGCAAGTTCAAGATCGCAGTCAACGGTTCGACATCTGACCGCGCCGCCATCGAAGTGCATGACATTGGCCTTGAGCCCGTGCACAACGCTGCCGGCGAGCTGGGCTTCCGTGTACTGGTCGGTGGGGGTCTGGGCCGTACGCCGGTGGTGGGCGCGTTCATCAATGAGTTCCTGCCGTGGCAAGACCTGTTGAGCTACCTCGACGCCATCCTGCGGGTCTACAACCGCTATGGCCGTCGCGACAACAAGTACAAGGCGCGGATCAAGATTCTGGTCAAGGCGCTGACGCCTGAAGTCTTCGCGCAAAAAGTCGACGCGGAAATGGAACACCTTCGCGGTGGCCAGACCACGCTGACCGAGGCCGAACTGCATCGCGTCGCCAAGCATTTTGTCGACCCCGACTACAAGGCCCTGGACAACCAGACCGCCGAATTGGCCGAGCTCGACCAGCAGCACCCGGGCTTTGCCCGCTGGCGCACGCGCAATACCCTGGCGCACAAGAAGCCGGGCTATGTGGCCGTGACCCTGTCCCTGAAGCCAACCGGTGTAGCGCCGGGCGACATCACCGACAAGCAGCTCGACGCGGTGGCCGACCTGGCCGATCGTTACAGCTTCGGTCAACTGCGCACGTCTCACGAACAGAACATCATCCTGGCCGACGTGGAACAGTCCCGACTGTTCGCGATGTGGGGCGAGTTGCGCGAGCAAGGTTTCGCCACACCGAACATTGGCTTGCTGACGGACATCATTTGCTGCCCTGGCGGTGATTTCTGCTCGCTGGCCAACGCCAAGTCGATCCCGATTGCCGAATCGATCCAGCGTCGCTTCGACGACCTGGATTACCTGTTCGACATCGGTGAACTGGACCTGAACATCTCCGGTTGCATGAATGCCTGTGGTCACCACCACGTCGGCCACATCGGCATCCTCGGGGTGGACAAGAAAGGCGAAGAGTTCTACCAGGTGTCCCTCGGTGGCAGCGCCAGCCGTGACGCCAGCCTGGGTAAAATCCTCGGCCCGTCTTTCGCCCAGGAAGCCATGCCTGATGTGATCGAAAAGCTGATCGACGTGTACATCGAACAACGTACCGAAGACGAGCGGTTCATCGACACCTACCAGCGTATTGGCATCGACCTCTTCAAGGAGCGCGTCTATGCAGCGAATCATTAAGAACAACGAAGTCGTCGACGAAACCTGGCACTTGCTGCCCAAGGACTTCAACATCGACGAGATCAGCAACTGCGATGACCTGATCGTTCCGTTGCAGCTGTGGCGCGAACACAGCCGTATGCTCAAGGCCCGCGATGGCGGCCTGGGCGTCTGGCTGGATGCCGACGAAGAAGCTGAAGAAATCGGTGACGACGTGGGTCAGTTCAAGGTGATTGCCTTGAACTTCCCGGCGTTCACCGATGGCCGCAACTACTCCAATGCTCGCCTGCTGCGTGACCGTTACGGTTTCAAAGGTGAACTGCGAGCGATTGGCGATGTACTGCGCGATCAGTTGTTTTACATGCGCCGCTGCGGTTTCGACGCGTTTGCAGTGCGCCCCGATAAAGACCCGTACGAAGCCCTGGAAGGTCTCAAGGACTTCTCAGTGACGTACCAGGCCGCCACCGACGAACCGCTGCCGCTGTTCCGTCGCCGCTGATGGTCAAACCTTGAACCCCTTTCGGGGTTCAAGGTTCCCCTCCCGCTTTACGTCAAAGATTGGCACGCTCCTCCAGTGCCCTGAAAGCCGCCATCGGATGTTCAAAGCGCCCGCTGCTGCGACTCAATCGATTCCACATTTCCTCAGACGCATCAGCCTCGTTCAACAATCGCCAGACTCTCGTCTGCAGTGGCAAGTAACCGACCTGAAAGTCAGCCGTCAAACTCAGCCTGTCGATGACGGCTAAAAACCGGGTGCCGGAAGGTTTGCCCGCCAGTCGTTGCCAAAGGGCCTGTCGGGACTGTTGCAACGCGTCGTCGTAGTCTCGCAGCCATACACTCGGCGAGCCATAGCCAGCGCCGGGGGCGTTGAGCCATAAATTGATGCCGGTTTCCTCTCGATGGCTGACTAATCGGCGCAGCGTGTCTTCGTCTGTCAGTGGATTCCCCAAGAGCAACACACGATCATCTGCGACTGCCTGGTTTATGACTGCTGGCGGTATCCGGGTGATCTGGTTATCCCGTAAATCCAGAGACGTCAGATAGGGCTCATCCTTGATACCGATCGGGCATCGGGTGATTTGAGTGTTTCTCAGGTTGAGCTGACGTAGATCGTTCATGCCCATCACCAATGGCGGCACGCCCAAGGGGTTGTCACTCAAGTCCAGCGTTTGCAAATGAGTCAGGTCACGCAGTTGTGAAGCGGCACTGTCAGTGAGTACCAGCTGTGTGCCACGCAAGTTCAGCGAGCGAAGAGGTGCCATTTGTTCGATGGCGGGCGGCAAAGCGCGACCAGCATCGCCAGCCACGAAGTAGTTCCGCAAGTCCACGCTTTCAAGGTCCAACACTTCAAGGTTCGCAAAACACTCCAGAAACCCGTTCAAACTGTCCTGCTCTGTCAGATGAAAACCTCGCATCAGTAACTGGGTCACATCGTCGAACCTGACGTTCATCGTGGGTAATCGGTGATAGTTCTCAAAGTTCATATCCAGCGTGGCATGTGGCGCGTCTCCGCGCTTTTGCCAAAGGGCGACCAATTCCTCGGCGAGCTCTTTCCTGAGCGATCGTTCGTCCTCCAACTCATCCATGAAAAGGTCAACGTTATGGGCCGCAATTTGCGCAGGGCTCATATTCGCTGCCTCGGCATCGCCAATCGCCAGAAACGGAAGATCCATGTCATTGACGTCATCGGCAACCTGGTCGATCCAACCGCTTAAATCGGTGTTGAGTTGTTGTAGCTGTTGCTTCAACCCATCGATATAAGCCTGCGTATTGTTGCCCACACGTTGCAGTACTTCATCGGCCTGCGCTGAGGTGAAGTCGGGATAAATCTCCTTGAGTTGCAACCTCATCATCTCGTGGGTCATGGCTTCGCCTTGAGGCGTCGACGGATAACCTCCGCCGCGCAAGCCCTGAGGCTCGAACGTCAGCCCGCTGTCCATCCGTTGTAATCCGAGCAGGGTTTGCGAGCGAGGCAGTGCCACCGCGCCAATCTTGAGGCGCAACTCACTGACAGGATCATCAGATGTCAGGTGTAACGCCGAACGTTCGTCATCTGACAGGATCCCGAGGACAGCTTCGTAAAAGTCCGATTGCACGCCTTGTCGCTGATACCGATTCCTCACCCTGATGATGCTTCGACAATGAGCGGCATCGAGCGGACCACTGCGGTCCAGCACCCGGCCAGCAGGCGAACGGTCAAAAATGTCTATTCGAAGATCTTTGGGCCATCCCGGTAGATGCGACAGTGAATGCAATGCCAGAGTGTCCGTCTCGGCATTGACGACTGCCCCAAGGTAAAGGCCTTCGTAGGCCCGGTTCAGGCGCACATGCTGCTGGTACTGACGTGCTTTGCTGTCCAGGCGTTTGAACACTTGCCTGATCTCCACAACGTCAGGCGTCGCGCGGATGTCTATGCCATAACGGTCGAGCATTTGCTCAATGGCGCTTTTGGGAAGCCCTGGGTATTGGCGCTGAAACAGCCGGACCCATTCGTGCTCCGACTGCTGCAGCGCGGCGTATCGACTGTTGAACAGCTCGGTTTGCCCGGCCGAGCGCAGCTCCAGATCGAGCTTGAAACGGCTGATCGTGTCAGCCAGTAAAGGCGTCGGTGGCCGCCCGGCGTTCATCAAGCGCAGCATGTCGTCGTCTACCGTGCTGACCTTGCCGATTTGCGCCAGGACTTCATCGCTGAATGACGCCACTGAGGGGCCGATCCCGCGAATCAGTTCCAGTCGGGACAGACCGGAAGGCGCTGCTGTCACACTCTTTGTCGCCGGCATGACGATGGCGGCGTGTTCACTTGTCTTGACGGCCTCGGCCTCAGCCCTTCCAACACTGACATCTGCTGCCGCACCTGCCAGCGGCAGCGCGTTGAGCAAGCCAAATACTGTGCGCGTCACGCCCTCTTTGCGCAGGTTCGGCGTTTCGCCGTTCACAGCCTGATCCAGTCCATAACCGGCATCGATGAGCCCGGCCAGCGCCAGCACCCCCTCTCCCCCCGGCAGAAACAGGGCCAGGGGCCCAAACCGGTTGATCCATTGCACGACCGGCTCGACAACAGCACTCAAATTGTCTCGATTGACTTGAGCGTCATCCCGGATGGTTTGGACGCTTTCCCACGCAGCCTGTTTCATGGTCGAAACCAACTGTGCAAACGGATCGGTCGCGGGGGGCTGATCCTCGAAGCCGATATATTCGGCAGGCTCCCAATAACCATCATTATTAAAGAAGCCGGCATTTTTTGTCAGCCAGTGCTCATGCGGGTAGATGGCCATTCCATCCAGCGCCGTCAAAACACCGGCATGGAAGGTTCCATCCTGTCGATCGTCGTCGGCAAAGTGAGCGGCCAGCGCTTGCCTGGTTGCGCTGGCCTTGCTCTGTGCAACCACCCATCGGTGCAATTGCGACACATCAGCGAAGTCATGCAGGGGTGAAGAGTTACCCGGAATGTACATCAATACCCGAGGGCTGGCGGTGAGACGAAAAGTCCAGATATCGGTCGCTGTATAGCGGTACAGCTTCAGACGCCCCGCCGTGACCGTGGAGGGGATCAGGGTCGGTGCTTGCAGCGGTTCGATAGTCAGTGATTCCCATGCCTGATCCACCGGCAAACCTGCAGCCTGCATGGCCAGCTCCAGGCCCTTTTTACTCAGGCTTTGTTCATGCCGTTGCAGCGCGGCGGTCATGACAAATGCCGCTTTGACCGAGGTTCTCAGCGCATAGGGTTGCGGCGCAACGAGCGCCTCATCGGACGGCCAGGCGTGATCAAGATACGTCTTGTACAAGCCCTGCAAATCCAGCGCCCAGACCCATCTCTTGAAGTCAGCCGGTTTAATGGGGACTTGCGTCAACGGCCCATAGGCTTGCGGGATGGTTTGG
This sequence comes from Pseudomonas sp. S2_B07, assembly GCF_054668435.1. Taxonomy (NCBI): domain Bacteria; kingdom Pseudomonadati; phylum Pseudomonadota; class Gammaproteobacteria; order Pseudomonadales; family Pseudomonadaceae; genus Pseudomonas; species Pseudomonas sp. S2_B07. The sequence goes on along the minus strand of NZ_CP162769.1, from coordinate 11,115 downwards.
CGATAAATGCCTTCATAGCTCTGGTGATTGCCACTGCCGCGGTCAGCGAATTCGTCAACGTTTTGCACGATTCGAACCGACGGCCCGATGTCCGGCGGCGCGTAAAAGCCGAAAGCGCTTTCGGCAAAACGTCCATCGCCCACGGTTTGATAGTTGGAAAGCAGCGCTTGCAGTAGCGATTGTGAACTCGCCACTTGGCCCTGCTGAATGCCATCCTGCGCAGGATGTCCCTTGTAGTTGTAATCGAGGGTGGCCAGCAAGCAGGTTTGGGGATCAATGTCCGCCCCCCACTTTTCCTTGATCAAACGTGCGCCAAATTGGTCTGGGGTTTGTGGCAACGCGATGTTCACGGCGGCCATGAGCTCGTCACGCATCCCTGGCGGGCCGGCAACGTTGTCTTGATTGAGATTGGGCATGTGCATTCCATTGCGAACATTTGGAACACCACCCTAGCCAGCCGCCATTCCATCGGATGCAGGAGCGGGTCGACAGACGGGTTAGGAGATTTCGCCATTTCAGGAAGGATTGCGACCGTTCTGAAGGCAAAAAAAACCGGGAGCTAAGTCCCGGCTTTTTTTAGAGCGAAGCTGCGCTGACGGTTACCAAAAGCGTTGCTGGGTCAAACGGCTCCACCAGGTCAGCAAAACGCGATCGACCGACCCGCTGGCCGCCATGCCAATACGCTCTTGCAGGCTTTTTCGCTCGGCATAGTGCAGGTGAAAGAGCTCGGCATTTTTTGCCCGTTCGGCGAGGTACTCATCGCTGGTCTTGAGTTCGTCGACCAGTTGTTTGTCGAGGGCGGCGACACCGAGCCAGATCTCACCGGTGGCCACTTCATCGATGGCCAGTTGCGGGCGATAGCGCGCGACGAAGTTCTTGAACAACTGATGGGTAATGTCCAGGTCTTCCTGGAATTTCTCGCGCCCCTTCTCGGTGTTTTCGCCAAACACGGTCAGGGTGCGTTTGTATTCGCCGGCGGTGAGCACTTCAAAATCGATATCGTGCTTTTTCAGCAAGCGATTGACGTTGGGCAACTGCGCCACGACACCGATCGAGCCGAGGATGGCGAACGGCGCGCTGATGATCTTCTCGCCGATGCACGCCATCATGTAGCCGCCGCTGGCCGCAACCTTGTCGATGCAGATGGTCAATGGCACGCCGGCATTGCGGATCCGCGCCAGTTGCGAGGACGCCAGGCCGTAACTGTGAACCATGCCGCCGCCGCTTTCCAGGCGCAACACCACTTCATCCTTGGGCGTGGCCAGCGTCAGCAGCGCGGTGATCTCGTGGCGCAGGTTCTCGGTGGCAGACGCCTTGATGTCGCCGTCGAAATCCAGCACGAATACCCGTTGCCTGGCCTCAGGGGTTTTCTTTTGCTTTTTCTCGGATTTGGCCTGGGACTTGCGCAGGGCCTTGAGCTGATCCTTGTCGAGCAAGGTTTGCTCCAGGCGTTCACGCAGCCCTTTGTAGAAATCATTGAGCTTGCTGACTTGCAACTGGCCGGCCGCCTTGCGTCGACCTTTGCTGCGCAAGGCCGCAAAACTGGCCAGGACCACCAGAATGGCGATCACCAGTGTCACGGTCTTGGCCAGAAAGCTGGCGTACTCGGTGAAAAACTCCACAGTGACTCCTTCATGACGATGCGCGACTTAAAACACGCGCGGGATGTGTCCAGCATACCCATGCGCCAGCTCGACGGCCAGCCGTGAAACCTCTGGCAACAGGCCTGTAACGGCCATTTCAAACAAGCGTATGTTTTTTCATTGACAGCTCAGCGCCATCCTCATAACCTCGCCAAACCTTCAACGTACCGGGATGACGCGGACGTGGGCAGTATCTATTTGATTCGACATGGCCAGGCCTCCTTTGGTGCAGACGACTATGACGTCCTGTCGCCGACCGGTATTCGCCAGGCAGAAATCCTTGGCCAACACCTGGCCGAGCTGGGTATCAGCTTCGATCGCTGCCTCTCGGGCGACCTGCGCCGTCAGCAACATACTGCCAACAGCGCGCTGGAACAGTACGCCGCCGTGGGCCTGCCGGTGCCGGCCCTGGAAATCGATCCTGCCTTCAATGAGTTCGACGCCGACGCGGTCATCCGCGCGTTGCTGCCGGCCATGCTGGAAGACGAACCCGAGGCCCTGGACATCCTGCGCAACGCCGCGCAAAACCGCGCCGAGTTCCAGCGCATCTTTGCCCTGATCATCGAACGCTGGCTCGCCGGCACTTATGACACGCCGGGCCTGGAAAGCTGGCTGGGCTTTGTCGAACGCGTACAAGCCGGCCTGCAGCGCATCCTGGAAAGTGCCGACAGCACCCAGAAAATCGCCGTGTTTACCTCCGGCGGCACCATCACTGCCCTGCTTCACCTTATTACTCAAATGCCTGCCCGGCAGGCATTCGAGCTGAACTGGCAAATCGTCAACACCTCGCTCAACCACTTGAAGTTCCGTGGTCGCGAGGTGGCACTGGCTTCCTTCAACAGTCACGCACACCTGCAACTGCTGAAGGCCCCGGAACTCATCACGTTTCGCTGAGTCCGGACTATTGTGACCCTGGCTGTAATCACCCAGCTCTAATAATTACCCAAGAAAGGATCGAACCATGACCTCCGTAGCTGATGCCGTACAAGCAATGAAAGCCAAGTTCAACCCAGCCGCTGCTGCCGGTCTGGACCTGGTATTCGGTTTCCGCATCGACGACACCAAGAACTTCTCGCTGATCATCAAAAACAGCACCTGCGAACTGCAAGAAGGCGAAAACCCGGACGCCCAGGTCACTCTGGTGATGGACGGCGATACCCTGGAAGGCATCGTTGACGGTTCGACTGACGGTATGCAAGCGTTCATGGGCGGCAAACTGCGCGCTGAAGGCGACATGATGATGGCCATGAAACTGTCCGAGCTGTTCCCTGGCTAAGACCGCGGCTCCCGGCCCTCGGGAGCCTTGTCTGGCTTATCAACGAATCCCGTCCATTGTGGCGGGATTCGTCGTTTTCCGCCCCCCGAAAACACCGCCTGTGGATTCACCGTCTATATTCCTTCTGGCCGTATGCGTCAGACATCGGCTGTTTGCCCCCCGATCACATTGCGCGGAGCACGGCCATGAGCCCACCTGACGACCCTGACGGTTTTAACCGCCGACGTGTACTGCAAGGCCTTTCGGCAGGTGCTGTCGGTGCCTGGATCAGCCCGCTCTTCGCAGGGAGTAAAACCATGCCCGATGCCCCCGCCGACCTCATTCTGTACAACGGACGCCTGCACACCGTCGATCGCAAAAAACCGCAGGCCAGCGCGGTCGCGATCAAGGACGGACGTTTTGTGGTGGTCGGCAGCGATGCCCAGGCCATGGCCCTGCAAGGCCCCGGGACGCACATCATCGACCTGCACGGTCGCACGGTGATTCCCGGCCTCAACGACTCGCACCTGCATCTGATCCGTGGCGGCCTCAATTACAACCTCGAACTGCGTTGGGAAGGCGTGCCGTCGCTGGTCGATGCCTTGCGCATGCTCAAGGATCAGGCCGATCGCACACCCACGCCGCAATGGGTACGGGTGGTTGGCGGGTGGAACGAGTTCCAGTTTGCCGAAAAACGCCTGCCAACGATTGATGAACTGAACAAAGCCGCGCCCGACACCCCGGTGTTTGTCCTGCACCTCTATGACCGCGCCCTACTCAATCGCGCCGCCCTGAAAGTGGTCGGTTACACCCGCGACACGCCGAACCCGCCGGGCGGTGAAATCCAGCGCGACGCCAACGGCGACCCGACCGGCATGCTGATCGCCCGACCCAATGCGATGATCCTGTATTCGACCCTGGCCAAGGGGCCGAAACTGCCGCTGGAATACCAGGTCAACTCGACCCGCCAGTTCATGCGCGAACTCAATCGCCTCGGCATCACCAGCGCCATCGATGCCGGCGGCGGCTATCAGAACTATCCCGATGACTATCAAGTGATCCAGCAGTTGGCCAAAGACCAGCAACTGACGGTGCGCATCGCCTACAACCTGTTCACCCAGAAACCCAAGGAAGAACTGACCGACTTCAAGAACTGGACCAGCACTTCACACTACGGCCAGGGCGATGATTTCCTGCGGCACAACGGTGCCGGGGAAATGCTGGTGTTCTCGGCGGCGGATTTCGAAGACTTCCTTGAGCCGCGCCCGGACCTGCCGCAAACCATGGAGCAAGAACTGGAACCCGTGGTGCGCCACCTAGTGGAACAACGCTGGCCGTTTCGTTTACACGCCACCTACAACGAATCCATCAGCCGCATGCTCGACGTGTTCGAGAAAGTTAACCGCGACATTCCATTCAACGGTCTGCCGTGGTTTTTTGACCACGCCGAAACGATCACGCCGCAGAACATCGAACGGGTCAAAGCCTTGGGCGGTGGCATTGCGATTCAGGACCGGATGGCGTTTCAAGGCGAGTATTTCGTCGACCGTTACGGTGCCAAGGCGGCCGAGCACACCCCGCCCATCGCACGCATGCTCGCCGAAGGCCTTCCGGTCGGCGCCGGCACCGATGCCACGCGTGTTTCCAGCTACAACCCCTGGACGTCGATGTATTGGCTGGTCAGCGGCCGCACCGTCGGCGGCCTGGAACTGTACCCGCAAGGCCTGAGCCGCGACACGGCGCTGGAGCTGTTCACCCACGGCAGTGCCTGGTTTTCCTCGGAACAAGGCAAAAAGGGTCAAATCAAAGTCGGGCAACTCGCTGACCTGATTGCACTGTCGGCGGACTATTTCCACATCGAAGATGAAGCGATCAAATGGATCGAGTCGGTGCTGACCATTGTCGATGGCAAGATTGTGCATGCCACCCACGAGTTCGAAAAACTCGGGCCGCCGCCGATTCCTGTGGTGCCGGAATGGTCGCCGGTTACCAAGGTGCCGGGGCACTGGAAACACCTGACGCCGATGACCGCGCAGGTTCATCAATGCGCAGGTGCCTGCGCGGTGCATGCGCACAGCCATGAGCGGGCGCGGATGTCGTCAGCGCCGGTCAGTGACTTTCAGGGATTCTGGGGCGCGTTTGGCTGTTCGTGTTTTGCGTTTTGAAAAGAACCGCTAATCCGACTGCGTCGACGCGATCCCGTAGCAGCCGGTTCTGGCAGGATCTGTTTACAATGCCAGCACCTCCCGCACCGGCTGCCCCATGGACATCGACCTCGCCCGCACCTTTCTGGAAATCGTCCGTCACGGCAGCCTTGCCGCGGCGGCCGAGAAACTCCATGTCACCCAGACCGCGATCACCGCGCGCGTGCAGAAACTGGAAAGCCAGCTCGGCAGCACGCTGTTCGTGCGCAACCGTGCCGGCGCCCGCCTGACGCCCAATGGCGAGGCCTTTGTGGTGTACGCCAACCAACTGGTCGAGACCTGGGAAGCGGCGCGTCGGGATTTGCCGCTGCCAGAAGGTTACCGCGATGTGCTGCACATCGGTGGCGAGGTCAGCCTGTGCAATCCGTTGATGCTCAGTTGGGCCGGCGAACTGCGCGAGAAGATTCCCAGCCACGCCCTGCGCATGGAAATCCGCGACGGCGAAAACCTCCTGCGGCAACTGGAGCTGGGCGTACTTGATGCCGCGCTGGTCTATCAGCCGGAGTATTGGCCACGCCTGCAAGTCGAGCAGGTACTGGAAGAAAAACTGGTGTTGGTGCGGTTGCCCGGCAAACCCGATCCATACGTGTACATCGACTGGGGCCCGGACTTCCGCCGCCAGCACGATGCAGCCCTGCCGGAAAAAGCCAAAGCCCCGTTGAGCTTCAACCTCGGCCCGCTCGGGTTGCAGTACATCCTCGAAAACGGCGGCAGCGGCTACTTCCGTACGCGTGTGGTCCGCAGTTACCTGGAAAACGGCGTCCTGGAAGCCGTGCCCAAGGCCCCGGAATTCAGTTACCCGACTTACCTGGTGTATTCGCGCGATCGCGACTCGGCGACCCTGCAACGGGCCTTCGATTTGCTGCGTGAAGTGATCCAGTCCGATGAAGACTGGTCGCAGCGCTGGAATCCACTGACCTGAGCGCACCGGATCATGGCGTTTGTGTCCTCTAAGTAGCGCCAGCCTTTGCGGGGAGATCAGCTAATCTGCTGGTTATAACTACAAGCAGAGGTGACCGCAGTGAGGCAGACCACCCAGGCATTCCGTAGCCGCTATCGCGCCGACATACATCCCCTCTATAACCCATGGCTGCACGGTGCGTTTGTGCTCATTTTCGGGGTGTTGGCCATCGGCGGATTCTGGAGCACCGTGCATCAGGTCACCCCGCTGGAATGGCTGGCGGTGCCGGTCACGCTGTTGTTCTTCAACTTCGGTGTATACAAGGTTCATCGAGACCTGGGGCATCACAAAAAGCGCTTCGCGCGGATGTTCTACGCCCGTCATGCGGGCGACCATCACAGCTTTTTCGCCCCCGGCCACATGACTTACGACAGCGCCCGGGACTGGCGGGTGATTCTGTTTCCAGCCTGGCTGATCGTGGTCCATACCGTCGTCATTACCCTGCCGCTGTGGTGGCTGCTGGGTCGCTTCGATACCAACGTCGCCGGCTTGTTTGGCGGCTGTCTGGTGCTCGGTTACCTGACCTATGAAGTGTTTCATGCCTGCGAACACCTGCCGCCCGGCAACCCGGTCACGCGTCTGCCGTGGATTCGCCAGATGCGCCGTCTGCATGAACTGCATCACCGCCGCGAACTGATGCAGGAGCGCAACTTCAACATCGTGTTTCCACTGATGGATTACCTGTTCGGCACCCTTTACTGGGAACCGGATCATGACCCCCTCCCCTTGACGAGAACGCCCATGACCCGCATGCAGCACCAGATCGTTATCGCCGGAAACCCGATTGACGTGCTCGCCTACGCCAGTACCGTCACCCGTTGGCCGGAGTGGCATCCGTCGTCCCTCAAGGTCGACGGTCAGGCTGGGGCGCTGCACGCCGGCTCACGGTTCGAGGAGGATATCCGGGCCGGCGGGCGCGACGGGCACCTGAGCTGGGAGGTCAATGAATACCTGCCGGGGCGCCGTTGGAGTGCCTGGGCGCGGGGCGATCACGGATTGTCGCTGGTGGTGACGTACGAATGCACCGCCGAAGGTGACGGCACGCAGTTTATCCGTACGCTGGAATACCAGTTCGCGGGCGTGGCAATGCGCATTGCCAATCAACTGTTGCTCAAGCGGCGCATCGAGCGTGAATCCGCCGAGTCGATGCTGGCCTTGCGCGAGATGGCGCAAAAACAACTGACACCCACCGGAGCCCATGTGTGAGAAGACTCATTAAGTTCCGGCATCTGGTGTTACTGCTCTTGATTGCCCTGTGCGCCTTTCTGTTGCTGTTCCCGACCAAAGTCCGCCCGGTGGCCTGGAACCCGCCGCCGGCGCCCTCCCTCACCAGCGGCGACTACGCCGACAATGAACGCCTTAAAGGCGTGGAGCGTGTCGGCCCGGCTGACATCGAAGGACCGGTAGCACTGCTGCTGGAGAACGACATGCTGATCACCGGCCTGCATGACGGCCGATTGATTCGCACGAGCCTCGACGGCAAACAAACCAAAGTGCTGGCCGATACTGGCGGCAGACCGTTGGGGCTGGCGCGCCATCCCAATGGTTTGCTGGTTGTCGCGGACGGCGTTAAAGGGCTGCTTTCGCTGGATGCCCAAGGCCGATTAATCCCGTTGAGCACTACGGCGGGCGGCGTGCCTTTGGCTTTACCGATGACGTGGCGATCGACAAACCCGGGCATTTCGCCTATTTCAGCGACGCCTCCAGCCGTTGGGGCTACGGCAAGGATGGCGAGGCGATCATCGAGCATGGGGGCGATGGCCGTTTATTGCGGTATGACTTCCAGACCGGCAAGACCGATGTGTTGCTGGACAAGCTCGAATTTGCCAACGGTGTGACGCTGGGGCCGGACGACGCCTTTGTGCTGGTCAACGAAACCGGCGCCTACCGCATTAGCCGCTTCTGGCTGACTGGGCCGAAAGCCGGCACGCACGACCTGTTTATCGACAACTTGCCCGGGCTGCCGGACAACCTCTCGTTCAACGGCCGCGACCGGTTCTGGGTTGCGCTCTACTCACCGCGCAACGCGCTGCTGGACCGTACGGCGCCGCACCCGTTCGTGCGCAAAATGATTGTCCGAGCGCTGACGGTGCTGCCTAAACCGGTGGAAAACCGGGCTTTTGCCCTCGGGCTGGATGTGGACGGCAAGGTGATTGCCAATCTGCAGGATGGCACCAGCGGTAATTATTCGCCGATCACAACGGTGCGCGAGTATGGGGACTGGCTGTATTTCGGGTCGTTGAAGGCGAAAAACATGGCGCGCTTGCCACTCGCCACCGCCCTCCAGCAATAACAACGATCAAACGGTAGGAGCTGGGCTTGCCCGCGATGGCGGTCTGTCTGATACATCCATGTCACCAGTGCCGCCGCCATCGCGGGCAAGCCCGGCTCCCACAGGGATTTGTGTGAGCCACAGGTTTTTTGTGTGGGTTATTCGGGATCCGGGTCGTCAGCGGTTTCTTCTTGCTCGCGCAACGGGTCGTCATCCTCGCTATCGGGATGGGTGGTGATGTGGTTCGGGCTCAACGGCTCGGGATGAGTCGGGATCGGGTCGTACCCGCCCTGCTCTTCACTCGGAAATCTGGGATTGGACATAAGGCACCTCTCAGTGAGTCGTTAACGATGACTCATGACATTCGAGGTGCCGGTTTTGACGCCGTTCCACTTCTCAGTCACCGGTCGTCGGTGGCTCGGTACGACGCGTCAGGACGATGCCTGCAATTGCTGGACGATCTTGTCCTTGACCAACAAGCGATGTTCCTTGAGCTTCTTCAACTGGTCATCACTGGGCGCATCGGATTTCGCGGTCTCGGCCTTCACCACTTCAGCGTCCGCCTGGGAATATTTGTTGATCAGCGAATCCAGTAACGGATCCTTGGTGCGTCTTTGCTGGATCTCTTCCTTTGAAACCTTCAAGTCCTGATACAGGTCGTGGTTCACCGGCATGGAACACCTCCGTTTGATGATCGGTAGCAAACGCGATCGATTGCGTTCACCAACTATCAGAATGGCCTTGGTTTGCGCGTTCTGTCGACCACCTGTCAGACCAGCGGTGTCCGTTCGTCGTCCTGTCGCAAATGCGATAAAACCTTTCCCCGGACACCAGCCTCCACAGAGTAACGATCCACCGGATCGCCTACCCAAACCTGTGTGGAGTATGACCAATGGACGGATTCACCCTGCGCCACCTCGCCCTGGCCGTCGCCTTGAGCAGCAGCATGGGCACGGCATTTGCCGCCACCTCCAATGATTTCGTCGACAAAGCAGCCGCTGGCGGCATTGCCGAGATCGAAACCAGTCGCCTGGCGCTGGAAAAAAGCGCTTCGGCCGACGTCAAGGCGTTCGCCAACATGATGATCACCGATCATTCCAAGGCCAACGATGAACTGGCGGCCCTGGCGAAAAAGCATGACATCGAGGTGCCGGACTCGACGACGCTGGTCAAACAGGCCAAGGAGAAAATTCTCGACATGCGCGATGAATCCTTCGACGCGGCGTACGCAAACAACCAGGTGAAGGCCCACGAAGACACCATCGAATTGTTCAAGAAAGAAGCCAACACCGTGACGGACGACAAGGTCAAGGGCGCCACCGAGCTGAAAGGCTTCGCACAAAAAATGCTGCCGGCCCTGGAAAAACACCTGGACATGGCGAAAAAACTCCAGGCTGCCCACCCCGACAAATAACTCGACCTAGAAGCCACAACGTCCCCCTGTAGCAGCTGGCGAAGCCTGCGTCCGGCTGCTACAAGTCTGCTCCTTCCCACAGCCAACCACATTCCAATGTGGGAGCGAGCTTGCTCGCGATGGGGCCAGCATAATCAACCCATCAAGCCCTACCGAGCACTCGAGCCAAAAACGGCGCAGTCCGGCTCTTCTTGCTTTTAGCCACTGTCTGCGGTGTGCCCGCCACGACGATCTTCCCGCCCTGATCCCCCGCCCCCGGCCCGATGTCGATCACCCAGTCACTCTGCGCCACCACGCGCATTTCATGCTCGACCACGATCACCGTGTGCCCCGCGACCACCAGCGTATTCAACTGCTCCAGCAACCGGTCAACGTCCCGTGGATGCAAACCGGTCGTGGGTTCATCGAGCACATACAACGTTGCCCCACGCTGATTACGCTGCAGCTCAGTCGCCAGTTTGATCCGCTGCGCTTCACCGCCTGACAATTCAGTCGCCGGCTGCCCCAGTCGCAAATACCCCAAACCGATATCCCGCAACACTTCCAGCGAACGGCGAATGCCGGGTTGCTCGGCGAACACCTCCACCGCTTCATCCACCGTCAACTGCAACACCTGCGCGATGTTCAACCCTTGCCAGGTGATCGCCAGTGTCTCGGGGTTATAGCGGGCGCCGTGACACGTCGGGCATGGCGCGTAAACGCTGGGCATGAACAACAATTCGACGCTGACAAAGCCCTCACCTTCGCAGGTCGCGCAGCGGCCCTTGGCGACGTTGAAGGAGAATTGTCCGGCGTCATAGCCCTCAGCCTGCGCCTCGGGCGTCGCTGCATACAGCTTGCGCACGTTATCGAACAGCCCGGTGTAGGTCGCCAGATTGGAGCGTGGCGTGCGGCCAATGGGTTTCTGGTCGACCTGCACCAGACGCTTGATTGATGCCAGGCCGGCCGTGACCTGACCACCGCTGACCTGCGGCGCATCGTCCTCCAGGCTCAACGCTTCGGCTTCGTTGTCGCTGGCGGTCCGTCCTAAATGCGCGCCGACCAATTCCAACAAAGCCTGACTGACCAGGCTCGATTTACCGGAACCGGACACGCCCGTCACGGCGCTAAAACAACCCAGCGGAAACTCGACGCTGAGGTGGTTCAGGTTGTTGCGGGTGATGCCCTCCAGTCTTAGCCAGTCCGTTGCCTTACGGCTGGCACGGGGCTCGGCGACCTGTTCAGCAAACAGGTAGGCACGGGTCTGTGAGTTCGTCACCGCGGCCAACCCGGGCGGCGGGCCGCTGTAGAGGATCTGGCCGCCGTTCTCGCCCGCTGCCGGGCCGACGTCGATTAACCAATCGGCGCGGCGCATGGTTTCCAGATC